>NZ_CP092423.2 GCF_022374895.2 Mycobacterium lentiflavum
TTGACCGATGACCCCGGTTCTGGTTTCACGACAGTGTGGAATGCGGTCGTCTCTGAGCTCAACGGCGAGGCCGACTCGGATGGCGCCGCCGGTAATCACACGACGCTTGTCACCCCGCTCACTCCCCAGCAGCGCGCATGGCTGAATCTTGTTCAACCGCTGACCATCGTTGAGGGCTTCGCCCTGTTGTCGGTGCCGAGCAGTTTCGTCCAAAACGAAATCGAACGCCATCTGCGTACCCCGATCACCGATGCGCTCAGCCGCCGGCTCGGTCAGCAGATTCAACTCGGCGTGCGCATCGCGCCGCCTTCCGACGACGCCGACGACCCGCCCTTCCCGCAGGGCGACACCTTCACCGAGGACATCGGCCTAGAAACGTCAAGTGACGCCGACGAGGCCGACGAAAACGGTGACGCGATCGGCGTCGAACAAAACTGGCCCAACTACTTCGCTGAACGTCCACACGGCAACGACGCGGCCGCGGCCGCCGGCGGCACCAGTCTCAACCGGCGCTACACCTTCGAGACTTTCGTCATCGGTGCCTCCAATCGCTTCGCGCATGCCGCGGCCCTGGCCATCGCCGAAGCGCCGGCGCGCGCCTACAACCCGTTGTTCATCTGGGGCGAATCCGGCCTCGGCAAGACTCACTTGTTGCATGCCGCAGGCAATTACGCGCAGCGACTGTTCCCCGGTATGCGCGTCAAGTACGTCTCGACCGAGGAATTCACCAACGACTTCATCAACTCGCTTCGCGACGATCGCAAGGTCGCGTTCAAGCGCAGCTACCGCGACGTCGACGTACTGCTGGTGGACGACATTCAGTTCATCGAGGGCAAAGAAGGTATCCAGGAAGAGTTCTTCCACACCTTCAACACCTTGCACAATGCCAACAAGCAAATCGTCATCTCCTCGGACCGGCCGCCCAAACAACTCGCCACTCTCGAAGACCGCCTGCGAACAAGGTTCGAGTGGGGCCTGATCACCGACGTCCAGCCGCCGGAACTGGAAACCCGCATCGCGATTCTGCGCAAGAAAGCACAGATGGAGCGACTTGCGGTCCCCGACGATGTCCTCGAACTCATCGCCAGCAGCATCGAGCGCAACATTCGCGAACTCGAGGGAGCCCTGATCCGGGTCACCGCGTTCGCCTCGCTGAACAAGACGCCGATCGACAAGTCATTGGCCGAGATCGTGCTGCGCGACCTGATCGCCGATGCGAGCACGATGCAAATCAGTGCGGCGACCATCATGGCCGCCACCGCCGAATACTTCGACACCACCGTCGAGGAGTTACGCGGTCCGGGGAAGACCCGAGCCCTGGCTCAGTCGCGCCAGATCGCAATGTATCTGTGCCGCGAGCTCACCGATCTGTCATTGCCCAAGATCGGCCAAGCGTTCGGCCGCGACCACACCACGGTCATGTACGCACAGCGAAAGATCTTGTCCGAGATGGCCGAGCGGCGTGAAGTGTTCGACCACGTCAAAGAACTCACCACTCGCATCCGTCAGCGTTCCAAGCGCTGATTTCTGCGGTTTCGCCGCCACGTGCCAAACTTTTTTCAAAAAACTTCCCGCACGTCTGTAACTCCAGTCACAGCTGAGCGATGTGCGCAGCATTGTGTACAAACGTCCCATACCACCGTGCAGCAATCGGCGGTGACGTGCACACCGCCGACCCATCCCCAGTGGCCCAACATCGACTGCACAGTTACCAACGCCGTCATCCACAAGCCGATCGACCCGCTAGCTGCGCCGGACCGGACCTGTCCCCATCTTGCACAGGCCTTAATACTGGTACTGAGATCTATCCGTTGTTTCTTCTTTGAAGAACAGCCTTGGGGACGCGTCGCTGCACAGCGCTCACCGACCTCTCGTCGACTCGGCTTGTCGGCCTTAACGATTAGCTTTCAAGATGGGCGCAGAAGCTCTACGGTTGTGATTCGACTCCCGTTGTCGGACGTCTTGGCAGGTAACTTGCCTCGGCGTTCGTTGCGGGCCCCACGCTAGCGGGGAGCAAAGCTAGCCGCCGGATTTCGAACTTTGGGTAGGTGAAGGGACGCTATGGACGTGGCGACGACAAGTGCTGGTCTCACCGATCTGAAGTTTCGCCTGGTCCGAGAATCTTTCGCCGACGCGGTGTCGTGGGTCGCGAAGAATCTACCGAGCCGGCCGGCGGTCCCCGTTCTTTCCGGCGTGCTGCTGACCGGTTCGGATGAGGGCTTGACGATCTCGGGGTTCGATTACGAAGTTTCCGCGGAAGCACAGATCCCTGCTGAAATCGCTTCTCCGGGAAGTGTTTTGGTGTCGGGACGGCTGTTATCCGATATCACCAGGGCGTTGCCGGACAAGCCGATCGACTTCTACGCCGACGGCAATCGTGTCGCGCTGACGTGCGGCAGTGCGAAGTTTTCGTTGCCGACGATGGCGGTCGAGGATTACCCGACGCTGCCGACGCTGCCCGAAGAGACCGGGAGTTTGCCGTCGGATTTGTTCGCCGAGGCGATCAGCCAGGTCGCGATCGCCGCCGGCCGGGATGACACGTTGCCGATGTTGACCGGCATCCGGGTCGAGATCTCGGGTGAGACGGTCGTTTTGGCCGCGACCGACAGGTTCCGTCTGGCGGTTCGTGAGCTGACCTGGTCGGCCTTGTCGTCCGATATCGAGGCGGCCGTCCTGGTACCGGCGAAGACGCTGGCCGAAGCCGCCAAGACCGGAACGGACGGTTCCGACGTCCGGTTGTCATTGGGTGCCGGCAGCGGAGTCGGCAAAGAGGGGCTGCTCGGGATCAGCGGCAACGGCAAGCGCAGCACCACGCGACTGCTGGATGCGGAGTTCCCGAAGTTTCGTCAGCTGCTGCCGGCCGAGCACACCGCGGTCGCGACGATCAACGTCGCCGAGCTGACCGAGGCCATCAAGCTCGTTGCGCTGGTGGCCGACCGGGGCGCACAGGTGCGCATGGAATTCGCCGAAGGCCAGTTGCGGCTTTCGGCCGGCGCCGACGATGTCGGGCGCGCCGAGGAAGAGCTCGCGGTCGATTTCTCCGGCGACCCGCTGACCATCGCATTCAACCCGACCTACCTGACCGATGGACTCAGCTCGGTGAAGGCCGACCGGGTGTCGTTCGGCTTCACCACCCCGGGCAAGCCGGCGTTGCTGCGTCCGGCATTCGACGACGACAGCCATCCGACGGGTACCGGTCCGTTCGCCGCGTTGCCGACGGATTACGTCTACCTGCTGATGCCAGTTCGGTTGCCCGGATAGGTGTACGTCCGGCATTTGGGGCTGCGTAATTTTCGGTCCTGGGCACAAGCCGACCTCGAGCTCGAAGCGGGCCGGACGGTGTTCGTCGGTCCCAACGGTTTTGGGAAGACGAATTTGGTTGAGGCACTGTGGTATTCGACCACTTTGGGATCACACCGAGTCGGAACCGATGCGCCGTTGATCCGGTCGGGCGCCGATCGGGCGGTGGTTTCGACGATTGTGGTCAACGAGGGTCGGGAATGCGCGATCGATTTGGAGATTGCCGCGGGACGCGCGAACAAGGCTCGGTTGAACCGCTCGCCGGTGCGCAGTACCCGCGAGGTGGTCGGGGTGTTGCGCGCCGTGCTCTTTGCTCCTGAGGATTTATCGCTGGTCCGGGGTGATCCCGCGGACCGGCGTCGCTATCTCGATGATCTGGCGACCGTGCGCCGTCCGGCCGTCGCCGCGCTGCGCGCGGATTACGACAAGGTGCTGCGACAGCGCACCGCACTGTTGAAGTCGCTGGCCGGATCCCGCCATCGCGGCGACACCAGCGCGTTGGACACCCTCGACGTGTGGGACAGCCGATTGGCCGGGCACGGAGCCGAATTGATGGCCGCGCGAATCGATCTGGTGAACGAGCTGGCCCCTGAAGTGGAGAAGGCGTACCAACTGCTGGCGCCGGCATCGCGGTCGGCGGGCATCAATTACCGAACGAGTATCGACGGTTTGGGTAACGCCGGCGCGCTAGACAGCGGCGGCACCGATCGCGAATTTCTAGAAGCCGCGCTACTGGCCGCATTGGCGGCGCGCCGCACCGCCGAGCTGGAACGCGGCGTGTGCCTGGTGGGCCCGCATCGTGACGACTTGGAACTTCGTCTCGGCGATCAACCGGCCAAAGGCTTTGCCAGCCACGGTGAATCGTGGTCTTTTGCGATCGCGCTGCGGCTGGCGGCGTATGAGTTACTTCGCGCCGACGGCAGCGAACCGGTGCTCTTACTAGACGATGTCTTCGCCGAACTCGACGCGGCTCGTCGCCGCGCGCTGGCCGCCGTAGCGGAATCGGCCGAGCAAGTACTGGTAACCGCGGCGGTACTGGAAGATATCCCGGCAGGCTGGGACGCTAGGCGGGTGCACATCGACTTGCAAGACGATGACAGCGGCCGGGTTTCGGTGATGCAGCCATGACCGACGACGAATCGGACGCGGCACCGGCACAACCGCCGGGACCGTCAAACGGGCTCAACGGTATCGATTTGGTAAGGCGCACTCTCGAAGAAGCCCGCGCCGCGGCGCGGGCCCAGGGCAAGGACGCCGGGCGCGGGCGCGGAAGCAATCCGGTTCCGCGCCGGGTTGCCGGGCAGCGGCGGAGCTGGTCGGGTCCGGGACCCGATGTTCGAGACCCGCAACCAATGGGAAGGGTTGTCCGCGATATCGCGAAAAAGCGCGGCTGGTCGGGTCGCGTCGCCGAAGGCACGGTGCTCGGTCACTGGACGGCGGTCGTGGGCCATCAAATCGCGGATCACGCGACACCCACCGCGCTCAGCGATGGCGTACTCAGCGTGGCGGCCGAATCCACCGCCTGGGCCACCCAATTGCGGATGATCCAGTCGCAGTTGTTGGCCAAGATCGCCGCGGCGGTGGGCAACGGTGTGGTGACATCGCTGAAAATCACCGGACCCGCCGCTCCGTCCTGGCGTAAGGGACCCCGACACATCTCCGGGCGGGGCCCACGCGACACCTACGGCTGACACAATTGCGGGGGTTCGCCGGTGTTGGCGGCATGCTTCGACAAGGCGTCAACGTTCGCCCCCTCAGATCCGCGAGAACGAAACGGACCCCCATGACGCACGTCCGGACGCGCCGTCAATAAAGAAATTGAGCACACGGCGCGTCCAGATAGGTAGAAACGCGCCCAGAGAATCGGTCCCGACCCCCGATCACGGTAGAGTGGACGCATGCGACTGCTGCGGTGAACCGAACCGCCCGCATGAAACCCCAAGGAGAGCATTCCGACCGTGGCTGCCCAGAAGAAGAAGGCGCAAGACGAATACGGCGCTTCAGCGATCACCGTGCTCGAAGGCCTGGAGGCCGTCCGTAAACGCCCGGGCATGTATATCGGGTCCACCGGTGAGCGCGGTCTGCACCACCTGGTCTGGGAGGTCGTCGACAACTCGGTCGACGAAGCGATGGCCGGCTACGCGACCCAGGTTGACGTGCGGCTCCTCGATGACGGCAGCGTCGAGGTCGCCGACGACGGGCGTGGCATTCCGGTCGCCATGCACTCGACCGGGGCGCCGACCGTCGACGTGGTGATGACGCAGCTGCACGCCGGCGGCAAGTTCGGTGGCGAGAACAGCGGTTACAACGTCAGTGGTGGTTTGCACGGCGTCGGTGTGTCGGTCGTCAACGCACTTTCGACGCGGCTCGAGGTCGAGATCTCCCGCGACGGCTACGAGTGGTCGCAGCACTACGACCGCGCGGTACCCGGAACCCTCAAACAGGGCGAGGCCACCAAGAAGACCGGAACCACGATCAGGTTCTGGGCCGACCCCGACATCTTCGAAACCACTGACTACGACTTCGAGACCGTGGCCCGCCGGCTGCAGGAAATGGCATTCCTCAACAAGGGATTGACGATCAACCTCACCGACGAGCGCGTGACCCGCGACGAGGTCGTCGACGACGTGGTCAGCGACACCGCGGACGCACCCAAATCCGCCGAGGAAAAAGCCGCCGAGTCCAGTGCCCCGCACAAGGTCAAGCACCGGACGTTCCACTATCCGGGCGGCCTCGTCGATTTCGTCAAGCACATCAACCGCACGAAGAGCCCGATCCAGCAGAGCGTCATCGATTTCGACGGCAAGGGTCCCGGCCACGAGGTCGAGATCGCCATGCAATGGAACGGCGGCTACTCCGAGTCGGTGCACACCTTCGCCAACACGATCAACACCCACGAGGGCGGCACCCACGAGGAGGGCTTCCGCAGTGCGCTGACCTCGGTGGTCAACAAGTACGCCAAAGACAAGAAGCTGCTGAAAGAGAAAGACGCCAACCTCACCGGCGACGACATCCGCGAAGGCCTGGCCGCGGTGATCTCGGTGAAAGTCAGCGAGCCGCAGTTCGAGGGTCAGACAAAAACCAAACTCGGCAACACCGAGGTGAAGTCGTTCGTGCAGCGGGTCTGCAACGAACAGCTCACGCATTGGTTCGAAGCGAACCCCTCCGAAGCGAAAACCGTTGTGAATAAGGCGGTGTCATCGGCACAGGCCCGCATCGCGGCGCGCAAGGCGCGGGAGTTGGTGCGCCGCAAGAGCGCCACCGATCTGGGTGGGTTGCCCGGTAAACTGGCCGATTGCCGCTCCACGGATCCGAAGAAATCGGAACTGTATGTGGTGGAGGGCGATTCGGCCGGCGGCTCGGCCAAGAGCGGCCGCGACTCGATGTTCCAGGCCATCCTCCCGTTGCGCGGCAAGATCATCAACGTCGAAAAGGCCCGCATCGACCGGGTGCTGAAGAACACCGAAGTCCAGGCGATCATCACCGCGCTGGGCACCGGTATCCACGACGAGTTTGACATCACCAAGCTGCGCTACCACAAGATCGTGCTGATGGCCGATGCCGACGTTGACGGCCAACACATTTCGACGTTGTTGCTGACGCTGTTGTTCCGCTTCATGCGCCCGCTGATCGAACACGGCCACGTGTTCTTGGCGCAGCCGCCGCTGTACAAGCTGAAGTGGCAGCGCAGCGAACCGGAGTTTGCCTACTCGGACCGCGAGCGCGACGGCCTGCTGGAGGCGGGCCGGGCGGCGGGCCGAAAGATCAACGCCGAGGACGGTATTCAGCGTTACAAAGGTCTCGGCGAAATGGATGCCAAGGAGCTGTGGGAGACCACGATGGACCCCTCGGTCCGGGTTTTGCGTCAGATCACGCTCGACGATGCGGCCGCGGCCGACGAGCTGTTCTCCATCTTGATGGGCGAAGACGTCGAGGCTAGGCGAAGCTTTATTACCCGCAATGCCAAGGACGTTCGCTTCCTGGATGTCTGAGTGATCAGACCCGCCTCAGACCAGCCACCGCTGACCGACCGACGAGGAACAGATGACTGACACCACTTTGCCGCCGAGCGACGCAACCGGCGACCGCATCGAACCGGTGGACATCCAGCACGAGATGCAGCGCAGCTACATCGACTACGCCATGAGCGTGATCGTGGGTCGTGCGCTTCCGGAAGTGCGCGACGGCCTCAAGCCGGTGCATCGCCGGGTGCTCTATGCGATGTTCGACTCCGGCTTCCGGCCGGACCGCGGGCACGCGAAATCCGCACGCTCGGTTGCCGAGACGATGGGCAACTACCATCCGCACGGCGACTCGTCGATCTACGACACCCTGGTGCGGATGGCCCAGCCGTGGTCGCTGCGGTACCCGTTGGTCGACGGTCAGGGCAACTTCGGTTCCCCGGGCAACGACCCGCCAGCGGCGATGCGGTACACCGAGGCCCGGCTGACTCCGCTCGCGATGGAGATGTTGCGCGAAATCGACGAGGAGACAGTCGATTTCATTCCCAACTATGACGGCCGGGTGCAAGAGCCGACGGTTCTGCCCAGCCGCTTCCCCAACCTGCTGGCCAACGGTTCGGGTGGTATCGCGGTCGGCATGGCGACCAACATCCCGCCGCACAACTTGCGTGAACTCGCCGAAGCCGTTTACTGGTGCCTGGATAATCATGAGGCCGACGAAGAAGCCACCCTCGCGGCGGTCTGCGAGCGGGTAAAGGGCCCGGACTTCCCCACCCACGGTCTGATCGTCGGATCACAGGGGATCAACGACGCCTACACGACGGGCCGCGGCTCGATCCGGATGCGTGGAGTCGTTGAGGTAGAGGAAGATTCGCGCGGACGCACCTCGATCGTCATCACCGAGTTGCCCTACCAGGTCAACCACGACAACTTCATCACCTCGATCGCCGAGCAGGTGCGCGACGGCCGGCTCACCGGCATCGCCAACATCGAGGACCAGTCCAGCGACCGGGTCGGCCTGCGCATCGTCGTCGAGATCAAGCGCGACGCGGTAGCCAAGGTGGTGCTGAACAACCTCTACAAGCACACCCAACTGCAGACCAGCTTCGGCGCTAACATGTTGTCGATCGTCGACGGGGTGCCCCGCACGCTGCGCCTCGACCAGATGATCCGCTACTACGTCGAGCATCAGCTCGATGTCATCATCCGGCGCACCACCTACCGGCTGCGCAAGGCCAACGAACGCGCACACATCTTGCGCGGTCTGGTCAAAGCGCTCGACGCACTTGACGAGGTCATCGCCCTGATCCGTGCGTCGGAAACCGTCGACATCGCTCGGACCGGGTTGATCGAGCTGCTGGATATCGACGAAATCCAGGCCCAGGCCATCCTGGACATGCAGCTGCGCCGGCTGGCCGCCCTGGAACGCCAGCGCATCGTTGACGATCTGGCCAAGATCGAAGCCGAGATCGCCGACCTGGAAGACATCCTGGCCAAGCCGGAGCGGCAGCGCGCGATCGTGCACGACGAGCTCGCCGAGATCGTCGAGAAGCACGGCGACGACCGTCGCACCCGGATCATCGCGGCCGATGGCGATGTCAACGACGAGGATCTGATCGCCCGCGAAGACGTCGTCGTCACCATCACCGAGACCGGATACGCCAAGCGCACCAAGACCGACCTGTACCGCAGCCAAAAGCGCGGCGGCAAGGGTGTGCAGGGCGCTGGGCTCAAGCAGGACGACATCGTCGCGCACTTCTTCGTGTCCTCGACACACGACTGGATCCTGTTCTTCACCACCCAGGGCCGGGTGTATCGGGCCAAGGCCTACGAACTGCCGGAGGCAGCGCGGACCGCGCGCGGTCAGCACGTCGCCAACCTGCTGGCATTCCAGCCCGAGGAACGCATCGCCCAGGTGATTCAGATCAAGGGCTACGAGGATGCGCCGTACCTGGTGCTGGCCACCCGTAATGGCCTGGTCAAAAAGACGAAGCTGACCGACTTCGACTCCAACCGGTCGGGCGGGATCGTCGCCGTGAACCTGCGCGACGGCGACGAGCTGGTCGGTGCCGTGCTCTGCTCGGCGCAGGAAGACCTGCTGCTGGTTTCGGCGCTGGGTCAGTCGATCCGCTTCTCGGCCACCGACGAGGCGCTGCGGCCGATGGGCCGAGCCACCTCCGGCGTGCAGGGCATGCGCTTCAACGAGGACGACTATCTGCTGTCGCTCAACGTGATTCGTGAAGACACTTATCTGCTGGTCGCCACGTCCGGCGGCTACGCCAAGCGCACCGCGATCGAGGAATACCCGGTGCAGGGCCGCGGCGGCAAGGGGGTCCTGACGGTCCAGTACGACGTCCGGCGTGGCAGGCTGGTGGGGGCGTTGATCGTCGACGACGACAGCGAGTTGTATGCGATCACCTCGGGCGGCGGCGTCATCCGCACCACGGCGCGCCAGGTCCGCAAGGCCGGACGGCAGACCAAGGGCGTGCGGTTGATGAACCTGGGTCAGGACAACACGCTGTTGGCCATTGCGCGCAACGCCGAGGAAAGCGCGGAGGACGACATTGAGGAAGTCGACGGCGCCGGCGAGTCGCAGAGCTAGTTCGGGTGAGGCAGTCGCCCGCCAAAAGACTGCCACCGGGCACGGGCAATTAGACTCAGCCCGACCAGAGACAATGCGGGGGCCACCGATCGGCGGCCCAGGCAGCAGAGGTAAGGAGTCGGGGTGACCTCACCGAGCGAGCCGGGTGCCCCCAAGAAGGGCGACAGCCAGAACGGGGACGTTTCGGCCGAGCGTGCCGGTGCGCACCCGCGCGGAACGCCTGCCCAGGCGGGCCGGGCCCAGGAGGGCGGGGATTCGCCGCCGTGGCAGCGCGGGGCAGCCCGGGCCGCCAATCCCGGAAATCGTCCGAGCGAACCGTCGGCGGAGTCGCGGCCACCGGGCCCGCCTTCCGGCGTGGCCGCCCGCGTGAACCGCTTCATTTCCGGCGGCAACGCGGCGGGGCCAGCCCCGTCGCGCCGGGACGACTTCGATGCGCCGAGCCGTGGTGACGGGCCGACGCACGAGGCCTATGCCAGCGAATTGCCGGACCTGTCCGGTGGGATTTCCCGCGGATCGCAGCGCAGCACCACACCGGAGCGCGAGTCGTCGCAGCCGGCCGGCTCGGGGCGATCGACGAGTACGGAATCGCGGGAGAACCGGGACAGCCTGGTTCAGGTGTCGCGGCGCCGCGGGGGCCCGGTCCGGGCCAGCATGCAGATCCGCCGGATCGATCCTTGGAGCACCTTGAAGGTGTCTCTGATGCTTTCGGTGGCGCTGTTCTTCGTGTGGATGATCGCCGTGGCGTTCCTCTACCTTGTGCTCGGCGGCATGGGTGTGTGGGCCAAGCTCAACAGCAACGTCGGTGACCTGCTGAACAACACCAGCGGCAGCAGCGGCGAGCTGGTCTCGAGCGGGACGATCTTCGGCGGCGCCGTGCTGATCGGCTTGGTCAACATCGTCTTGCTGACGGCGATGGCCACGATCGGTGCGTTCATCTACAACTTGACGACCGATCTGATCGGTGGCGTCGAAGTGACGTTGGCGGACCGGGATTAGTGCGGGTTTTGGGGTGGGGCGGCGATTGCGGTAATCTCGTCGCTCGGCCGTACGCGTGTACGGGCCTATAGCTCAGGCGGTTAGAGCGCTTCGCTGATAACGAAGAGGTCGGAGGTTCGAGTCCTCCTAGGCCCACAACCATGTGCCCGTCAAGACGTTGTGTGAGACTTGCATTGCCGTTGGCACTGATTGCTCTGGTGGCGGCGGTACTGCGGTCACGGCGCGGGGTCGAGGTCTGGCACGTGGCGGTAGTCGATCCCACACCCGTTGGTGAGGGGCCTTAGCTCAGTTGGTAGAGCACTGCCTTTGCAAGGCAGGTGTCAGGGGTTCGATTCCCCTAGGCTCCACAAATTCAAATTGTGTTCGCCTGGTAGTCGTATTCCGCGGGGTGCCCGAAATTGAAATGGCGTTCGGCTAGCAGCTGAACTACTGTCGTGCGGTTCTGGTGTGGTCGCGGGGTGGATTTCGGAGGACGGAACGCGATATCGAATTGCCGACTCCCCCAAACACGTTGGCCTTTTGTCCGGGTGGGCGTCGGGTTCTCGTGCATTTGCTACGGACAGGTAAACTCACCCGTCCGGGTAAGTCACCGGGCGGTATTGGCTGTATCGTGCGGCTCATGATGAAATCAGCGCGCGTCGCCGGAACCGCGGCGCTGGGAGTGGCACTAACAGTCAGCGGAATTGGAATTGGCATCGCAATGGCTCCGCCCGCGTCGGCGGGTTGTCAGGGCACCCTCATCCCGGGCGAGTCTTACTGCGATAAGCCGGTAGGCCCGAACGGGATCTTCGAGCGGTGCCACCAGGGCCCCAGCTACCCGGTCTACGGCGGTCGGGGCGTGATCGAGGACGTGACGCCGCCGCCCGAATGCTATCCGGTTGACCCCGCGCAGCCGGTCCCGCTTGGGCAGCCGCCGAACCACATCGACGACTAAGTCCGAGGACATCAAAAGGCGGTACCGCATCCGTATCGCGGTACCGCCTTTTGATTGATCCGGCCCGGTCCTACTGCGTCGTAATTTGCGTCGGCGCGGGCGCGTCGGCGCACCCAGTCGCGGTCACCGACATCACGGCGCCGATCAGGATCGCACCCGCGATGGCCTTCATGGTTCGACGAGACATATTGACAGCTCCGTTCATTTCGACCCCCTGCGCGAAACGGTAAATCTGACAACGATGGTTAGCCAGATAGCCTGTCGCAACGGACGGCGAACGCAGACAGTGCAATTGGTGAATATTCGCCCCTACGGCGAAGACACGCTAGGGGCGCGGTTGCACATCCACACTAGGGGGGCGCGGCGACTCCGGGCTGTCGCGATTCACTGAGCGCCGGACGATGCTGAATGCGGCCGCACCGCCGGCCAGCACCACGACGGCGACGCCCGCGATCAGCAAGGGCCGCTTGCCCCGGCGGCGTTGGGATTTGCGCGCGCTCTGCAGTGCCTCCGGCAGGCTCGAAACCACCTCCTGCGCGGCGGCCAGTTCCTGCGCAAGGGTTTCCTGCGCCGCGGCGATGTCGCGAGCCAGCTGGCCCTCGCGGTAGCGGCGGTGCAACTCCGATGCCGTCGACTGCACGGAGTGCGCCCCCAAACCAATGGCACCGCGCGCGACGTCCACCGGCCCTATTGCCGAGTAAGCCAGGCCCCGGGACAGTCGCTGCCTAGGGGTCAGCTGGGATTCCGCCTTCGCGTTCATCTGCCGCCTTTCCATGCCGGGTCGTGGAACCTACAGACTGCCACCAAGAAAACACCGGCGCTCCTATTGCCGCGTGGCGGCGGGATTTTCGGCCCCGAGCTGCCCCAGGCTGCGCCGAGCGATACCCGGTGCGGGCGGGTCTGTGGGGAATGGCAGACTCTGGTGTCGTGACCAACAGCCCGTATCAGACCGCCACTGCCACACTGCACACCAACCGCGGCGACATCAAGATCGCCCTGTTTGGAAACCATGCCCCCAAGACCGTCGCCAACTTCGTTGGCCTGGCGCAGGGCACCAAGGAGTACTCGACCCAAAACGCGTCGGGCAGTCCTTCCGGTCCGTTCTACGATGGCGCGGTCTTTCACAGAGTGATCCAGGGCTTCATGATCCAGGGCGGCGACCCGACCGGTACCGGCCGTGGCGGCCCGGGCTACCAGTTCGCCGACGAGTTCCACCCCGAGCTGCAGTTCGACAAGCCCTACCTGCTGGCGATGGCCAACGCCGGCCCGGGCACCAACGGCTCGCAGTTCTTCATCACCGTCGGACAGACGCCGCACCTGAACCGGCGCCACACCATCTTCGGCGAGGTGACCGAGCCCGAGTCGCAGAAGGTTGTCGACGCGATCGCGGCGACGTCGACCGACGGCAACGACCGTCCGACCGAACCGGTCGTCATCGAGTCGATCACGATCTCTTAGACCGCTTCTCGCTACGCCGGCGGGGCACCGCTGCGACCGGCGTAGCCGGCGTCGGTAAGCGCGTCGAGCACGTCCAACGGCTCGGTACCGAGGTCCCAGCGGGAAAACAGCACCAGGCTGTCGTCCGCCGCTTCCACTTCGAGGAAGCGCACCTTGCGTCCCATCCGGCGGAACTCCGTGATCCGAATGATCTTGATGTCGGAGCGCCGCAATACCTGCGTTCGGAACCATCCCCGAATCACCAAACCGGCGGGGGTAATTGCCAGCTTTGGGCGTGCGCGCCACGTTGCGCCCGCAAACAAGAGCAGACCCGCCCCGGCAATCCCCACCATGACGCGGCCGGGCAGGTCTGTGACCACGGTCACACTCGCGATAGCCATGAGCAGCCCCCCGAGGCCACAACCAGCGACTCCCGCCGTGCGCGGCTCCCATCGTGTTTGCTGCATGCCGTGCTTAACCCCTCCCACCACTGCCGATGCAGTTATCCACATCAGCTATCAACAGTGGGGATAAATCACACGCGTGTGATTGGGTACTCACAAGGTTGCTGGCTGAGCCCCGGACCGAGCCCAAGATGAATTCATTCGGTGTTTGATCTTGGTTAGTGCCAGCGCATCGTGAGCAACAACCCGGTGATCATGAAAGCGAACGCGATCGCGTAGTTCCACGGGCCAAGATGCGCCATCCAGTTGAGGGCGGTCGGCGCCTGGCTTCCGACGGCGGCCAACTGGAACACCATCAGCCAAACCAAACCGATCAGCATCAGACTCACGAACAGCGCGACGAACCACACGCTGGACGGTCCGACCTTCACTTTCACCGGCGTCCGGCTGACCGCGCTGACGGTGAAGTCGTTCTTCTTGCGGACTTTGGACTTGGGCATGATTACCTCGGGATCACGGCGAGCGGGACGGGGTGCAACGATAGCGGTTGTAGCTACACGCAGGACTTGGCTACGAGATTAACCCACCTGGCCCCCCGACCAGGAAATCGGAGACTCGATGATCCAGACCGGCCGGTCACCATGGCGCTTCGGTGTCCCATTGGTTTGCCTGCTGGCCGGACTATTGCTGGCGGCCACCCACGGGGTGTCCGGTGGCGCCGAGATCCGCCGCAGTGATGCACCCCGGCTGGTGGACTTGGTGCGGGAGACCCAGGCCTCGGTGAATCGACTCAAGGCCGAACGCGACGAGCTGGAAGGCAAGATCGACTCGACGCATCTACGGTCTTCCGATGCCGCATTGGCGGCCATGCTGCGCCGTTCGGCGGAGCTGGCGGCTGAGGCGGACATGACCCCGGTGCATGGGCCCGGCCTGGAGGTGACGCTCGATGACGCCCAGCGCGACGCCAACGGCCGCTTCCCGCGCGATGCCTCCCCCGACGACCTGGTGGTGCACCAGCAAGACATCCAGGCCGTCCTCAACGCCCTGTGGAGCGCCGGCGCGGAGGCGATCCAGATGCAGGATCAACGGATCATCGCGTCGTCGGTGCCGCGCTGCGTCGGCAACACGCTGCTGCTCAACGGCCGCACCTACAGCCCGCCCTACACTGTCACCGCGATCGGTAATGCCGCGGCCATGCAGGCGGCCCTGGCCGCCGCTCCCCTGGTGACTCTCTATAAGCAGTACGTCGTCCGGTTCGGGCTCGGCTACCACGAGGACGTCAAGCCCGACGTGCAGATCGTCGGCCACACCGAACCGGTCCGGATGCATTTCGCGCAGCCGGCCGGTCCGGTCGGCTACTGAAGGCCGACTGAGCACTGACCAGTGGTCGGCAGGGCGGTAGCCTGACACGATGCGCATCCTGGTTGTCGACAACTACGACAGCTTCGTGTTCAACCTCGTGCAGTACTTGGGGCAACTCGGAGTCGAGGCTGACGTATGGCGCAACGACGACGCCAGGCTCTCCGACCCACCGGACGGCCACGGCGCCATCGCCGCGCGATTCGACGGTGTGCTGCTCAGCCCCGGGCCGGGCACCCCGGAACGTGCCGGTGCGTCGATCGACCTGGTCCGCGCGTGTGCCGCGGCGGCCACCCCGCTGCTAGGCGTCTGCCTCGGGCACCAAGCCATCGGCGTCGCGTTCGGCGCCATCGTCGACCGTGCGCCCGAATTGCTACACGGCAAAACCAGCAGTGTCCACCACACCAATGTCGGTGTGCTGCAAGGCCTTCCGGATCCCTTCACCGCGACCCGCTACCACTCGCTGACGATCCTGCCCGAATCGTTGCCGCCAGTGCTCGAGGTGACTGCCCAGACTCGCAGCGGGGTCATCATGGCAGTGCGCCATACCGAGCTGCCGATCCACGGTGTGCAGTTCCATCCGGAGTCGATCCTCACCGAGGGCGGTCACCGGATGCTGGCCAACTGGCTGGCCTATTGCGGGTGGTCACGCGACGACACCCTGATCCGCCGGCTGGAGAACGAGGTCCGGTCCGCGGTGCGGCCGTATTTCCCGGCCGAACCGGCGGCTACTGACCGAACTTCAGCGTGATGATGCCGTCCCGGTTGACTCCGGCGCCGGCGGGCGGGTTCTGATACACCACCTTGTGGGACTGAGAGCTGCCGGCGTCGACGTCGGCGCCCTTGTCCAGGACTCCGGTCCAGCCCAGTGCGCGTAGCCGTGGTTCGGCGTCGGTCCAGAACATGCCGGTCAGGTCGGGCATCAGGAACTGATTGCCCTTGGACACCTGCAGCTCGATGATCGAGTCCACCGGAACCGTCTGCCCCTTGGGTGGATTGGTCCCGATCACCTCGCCGGCCGGCCGCGGGCTGTCCACCGATGTCTGGGTGAGCTTGGTGAAGCCGTAGACCGTGAGGTTCTTCTGCGCGATGTCGATGGTCTGACCCGCGACATCGGGAACCTGCTTGGTCTCCGGTCCGGAGCCCACGATCACGGTGATCAAGTTGGTGATCGCCGATGTCTGGTTGGCCGGCGGGTTGGTGCCGATCACCTTGCCCAGTAGGTCCGGGGTCGACGGCGAGTTCGCCTGTTTGAACTTGGTGAACCCGGCGGCCTTCAGCTTGCTCACCGCGTCGGAGTAACTCATCGAGGACACGTCGGGCACTTCGCGCTGCTCGGGCCCGGTCGAGACGTTAATCGTGATCTCGTCGCCGGCCGCTACCGACGCGTTGGCGCCGGGGTCGGTGCTGATGACATGGTCGGGCGGGATCGACGAATCGGGCTTCTGCAGTGTGCGGGTCTTGAAGCCGCGATTCTGCAGGGCCGCAACGGCATCGGCGGACACTTGCCCGCGCATGTCGGGCACTTGCACGTCGCGGGTCGAGCCGCCGAACGTGTTGAACGCGATGACGACGACAATCGTGAGCACCGCCAACACGGCGACCGCCACGACCCAGCGACCGATCGGACCGCCCATCCGATCCGGGTCGATCTCGGCGAGGCGTTGGCGAGGTAGCGGGTCGCTGCGCGGACCCCCGTGGCCGGATCCGGTCGAGGCCATCATCGAGGTCCGCTCGGCGTCGGTGAATACCCTGGGTGCCTCGGGTGTCTCACCGTTGTGCACCCGGACCAGGTCGGCGCGCATCTCCGCCGCGGTCTGATAACGGTTGTCCGGATTCTTGGCCAACGCCTTGAGCACTACGGCGTCGAGGTCGGGGGAAATACCCGCGTGCCGCTTCGACGGCGGCACCGGGTCTTCCCGGACATGTTGGTAGGCAACCGAAACCGGTGAGTCCCCGGTGAAAGGTGGCTCCCCGGTAAGGATTTCGTAAAGCACACAGCCCAGCGAATAGACATCGGAGCGGGCGTCGACGGAATCGCCACGGGCCTGCTCCGGCGAGAGGTACTGCGCGGTGCCGATCACGGCCGCGGTCTGGGTGACGCTGTTGCCGCTGTCGGCGATGGCCCGCGCGATGCCGAAGTCCATCACCTTGACCGCGTTGGTCGTGCTGATCATGATGTTCGCCGGCTTGACGTCGCGGTGAATGATGCCGTTCTGGTGGCTGAAGTTCAGGGCCTGGCAGGCGTCGGCGATGATCTCGATCGCGCGGCGTGGCGGTAGGGGCCCGTCGTTGTGCACGATATCGCGCAGCGTCACGCCGTCGACGTATTCCATCACGATGTAGGGCAACGGACCCGCGGGCGTCTCGGCCTCGCCGGTGTCGTAGACGGCGACGATCGCCGGGTGATTGAGCGCCGCGGCGTTTTGCGCCTCGCGACGGAAGCGTAGGTAGAAGCTCGGATCGCGGGCCAGATCGGCGCGCAGCACCTTCACCGCGACGTCGCGGTGCAAGCGGACGTCGCGGGCTAAGTGAACCTCCGACATACCGCCGAAACCGAGGATGTCGCCCAGTTCGTAACGGTCGGACAGGTGCTGAGGGGTGGTCATTGCGGTGTCTCGTGTCGGGCCGTCGACAGGCTGGGCGTCGAGGGGGTAGCCCAGCTCAGTTCGGGTGGCCTGCGGTGGAATCCAGAATTACTTATCGCGGCGCGATCCGTCCAATCCAGTCGCAAACTGGGGCCGGAACCGCTGGGGGTCTTGCTCGCCGGCGGCGTCCCGGTGTCGGTGACCGTCGGAGGCGGAGGCTGTTGCTGGGTGTCACCGCGGGAATTGATGACGATCAGCACCGCGATGATGATGGCGAGCGCGCCCAGCACCCCGGCCGCCCACAGCAGCGCGCGCTGACCCGACGAAAAGGTGCGACGGGCCGGCGGACGACGACTGTTCGTCACCGGCCGCGCTCGGCTCGGTGCACCGCCCCGCGCGCTGGGCGCGGCGGTCGTGCGGGCCTGCGGGCTGGACGGAATGGCCGCCGGCGAGGCCCGTCCGGGCGGCGGTGACTGGCTGGGCCGCGGGGGACGGCGCCCGGCGCGGACCGCGGCGACGGCGTCGGCGAACGGGCCGCCGCTGCGGTAGCGCATGCCGGGGTTCTTCACCAGCGTGATCTCAATGAGTTCGCGCACGTTGGGCGGAAGCTCGGGCGGCAGCGGCGGCGGCGGTTCCTTGATGTGCTTCATCGCGACCGTCAGGGCGCCGTCACCGGTGAACGGCCGCTTGCCCGAAACCACTTCGTAGCCAACAACTCCCAGGGAGTACACATCGCTGGAGGGGGTGGCGTCATGGCCCAGCGCCTGTTCGGGCGCGATGTATTGAGCGGTGCCCATCACCATGCCGGTTTGGGTGACCGGGGCGGCGTCGACGGCCTTGGCGATACCGAAGTCGGTGATCTTCACCTGGCCGGTCGGGGTAATCAGGATGTTGCCGGGCTTGACGTCGCGGTGTACCAATCCGGCGGCGTGCGCGATCTGCAGCGCGCGGCCCGTTTGCTCGAGCATGTCCAGTGCGTGCCGCAGCGACAGCCGGCCGGTGCGCTTGAGGACCGAGTTCAGCGGCTCGCCGTTGACCAGCTCCATCACCAGATAGGCGGTGCGGCCCTCGCCGTCCATCTGGCTTTCGCCGTAGTCGTGCACGGCGGCGATACCGGGGTGATTGAGCATCGCGGTGGTGCGCGCCTCGGCGCGGAACCGCTCGATGAATTCGGGGTCCTGAGAGAACTCCGCCTTGAGGACCTTGACCGCCACGCGCCGGCCCAGCCGGCTGTCCACCGCCTCCCAGACCTGGCCCATGCCGCCGGTGGCGATGAGGCGCTGCAGCCGGTACCTGCCCGACAGCGTCACTCCAACTCGTGGGCTCATGGGCCCCCCTGCAGTGCGGCCTGGATAACGGCCCGTCCGATCGGCGCCGCGAGCGCCCCGCCGGTCGCAGAGAGGCGGTCGGCACCGTTCTCCACGAGCACGGCCACGGCAACCTTCGGCGCCTGCGCGGGAGCGAACGCGATGTACCACGCGTGCGGCGGAGTGTTGCGCGGGTCGGCGCCATGCTCTGCGGTACCGGTCTTGGATGCGATCTGCACGCCGGGAATGGCCCCTTTCTGCTGTGCAGCCTTCTCGGCACCGACCATGAGCTCTGTCAGCTTAGCGGCGATCTGCGGCGATACCGCGCGACGCTGCTGATAGGGCGCAGTCGTGCTGATGTTGGCCAAGTCCGGTCCCTTGAGGCTCTCGACCAGGTAAGGCTGCATCGTCACGCCGTCGTTCGCGATGGTCGCGGCGATCTCCGCGTTCTCCAGCGGGGTCAGCGCCACGTCCTTCTGCCCGATGCTAGACATCCCGAGAGCGGCGGCATCCGCGATTATCCCAACCGTCGATTCCGCGACCTGAAGCGGAATCACGCTCGGGCTGGTGTCCAGTCCGAACGAATGCGCCATGCTGCGCAGCGCCTCCGACCCGGTAAGGATGCCCAGCTGGACAAATGCGGTGTTGCACGACTTGGCGAAGGCCTCGCTCAGGGACACGGTCGGTTGGTCGCCGCACGGCGTGCCACCGTAGTTCTCCAACGTCGCGGTGCTGTTAGGCAGCGGGATCGTCGGCGCCGCGGTCAGCTGCTCGTCGTCCTTGGCACCGGCCTGCAGCGCCGCCGCGGTAGTGATCACCTTGAACGTCGACCCGGGTGGGTAGGTCTCCGAGATCGCACGGTTGGTGAGCGGGTTGTCCGGATCATCACGCAGGCGCTGCCATGCCTGCGCCTGCACCTCGGGGTCGTGCGAGGCCAGCAAGTTGGGGTCGTACGACGGCGAGGACACCATGGCCAGAATTTTGCCGGTGGACGGCTCCAGGGCCACCACGGCTCCCTTGCACGGCGGCCCGCCGCAACCCTGCTGCATCCCGTCCCATGCCGCCTGCTGCATCCGGGGGTTGATCGTGGTGTCGACATTGCCGCCGCGGGGATCGCGGCCGGTGAAGAAGTCGGCCAGCCGCCGCCCGAACAGTCGCTCGTCGGAACCGTTGAGCAGCGAGTCCTCGGCGCGCTCCAGGCCGGAGCTGGAATAGCGCAGCGAATAGAAGCCGGTGATCGGCGCATACACCGCGGGGTTGGGGTACACCCGCAGGAAACGGAACCGGCTGTCGGTGGCCACCGAGTAGGCCAGCAGCTGGCCGCCGGCAATGATCTGGCCGCGCTGACGCGAGTACTCGTCGAGCAGGACGCGCTGATTGCGCGGGTCGGCCCGCAGCCCGTCAGCGGCGAACACCTGCGTCATGGTGGCGTTGAGAAGGAGGAGCACGATCAACGCCATCACGGTCATTGAGATCCGGCGGAGAGAGGTGTTCATACCTTCTGGATCACCTCGGTGCCGGCCGCCGCAATCGGCGACGTGTCATGAGTGCGGGATCGCAACGGGCGTCGGGCGCTGTGCGAGATCCGCGCCAGGATGGCCAACAGCACATAGTTGGCCAGCAGTGAGGATCCGCCGTAAGACATCCACGGCGTTGTCAGTCCGGTCAGCGGAATGAGCTGCGTGACACCACCGACGACGATAAACAGCTGAATCGCCAGCGTTGACGCCAGGCCCGCCGCCAGCAGCTTGCCGAAGCTGTCGCGGGTCGCGATCGCCGTGCGCATGCCCCGGACGATCACAATGGTGTACAGCATGAGAAGGGCCGCCAGACCCACTAATCCAAGCTCCTCACCGAAGGCGGCGATGATGAAATCGGTGGACGCGGCCGGAACCGTGTCGGGCTGGCCGTTGCCCAGACCGGTGCCGAAGATGCCCCCGGTAGCAAAGCTGAAAAGCGACTGCACGATCTGGTAGCCGCTGCCGTCGGGGTCGGAGAACGGGTCCCACCACATCTGCACGCGAGTCCGTACGTGCGCGAAAATGAAGTACGCGACAATGCTTCCCGCGGCGAACAGCACCAGCCCGATGATCACCCAGCTGAAGCGCTGGGTGGCCAGGTAGACGACCACCAGAAACGACGCATACAGCAGTAGCGAAGTGCCGAGGTCTTTTTCGAAGACCATCACACCGATCGAGGTCACCCACGCCGCCAACAGTGGGGCGAGGTCTCGGGGGCGAGGCAGGGTCATTCCCATCAGGTGCTTGCCGACGCTGGTGAACAGGCCGCGCTTGGCGACCAGCACCGCCGAGAAGAAGATCAGCAGCAGAATCTTGGAGAACTCGGCGGGCTGAATTGAGAAGCCCGGCAAGCGAATCCAGATCTTGGCGCCGTTCTGCTCGGACAGCGAGGCCGGCAGGAGGGCGGGGATCGCCAAGAAGACCAGACCGGTGAGCCCAAAGATGTAGCCGTACCGGGCAAGCTGACGGTGGTCTTTGAGGAACGTGACGACGAGCGCGAACGCGGCAACGCTGACCAGAGTCCACAGCATCTGCTGGGTTGCGCTCGGGTGATGACGACCGCTGAGCTCGCTACCGACAAGGTCGAGCCGGTGGATCATGACCAAGCCAAGTCCGTTGAGCAGCGCCACAATTGGTAACAGGAGCGGATCGGTGTAGGGAGCGAACCGCCGGATGGCCAGGTGCGCGCCGCCGAACAAGGCCAGGAAGGCCAGTCCGTAGCTGGCCACACCCCAGCGCAAGCCGCGTTCCTGGTTGGCGTCGACGATCAGCAAGGCGGCGACGGTGATGACCGCGGCGAAGCACAACAGCAAGAACTCGGAGTTGCGCCGAGTCCGCAGCGGCGGCGTCACCGTGACCGGCGGCTGGACCTGTGTGGTCATGCAGCCGCCCGGCAGTCGATGCCCGGCTGAGGTGGGGGTGGCGGGAGCGTAGTCACCGTCGGGGAAGGGGTCGTGGGCGACGGGGTCGCGGGTGGTGCTGCAGGGGTGCTGACGGGGGCGGTACTCGGAGCTGTGCTGCTGGGTGGGGGGCCGCTGGAAGGGGTGGTGGGCGCGGGGGCGCTCGGCGGGGTCGTGCCGCTGGTCGCCGGGCTCGGTGACCCGGGTGGCGATGTCGCGCGAGGCGGCGGGCAGGGCGGCAGGAGGTTGTTGGCCGACAATTCCTTCAACTGCGATTCGGCCTCATCGAGCGACCCGGCCGGAAGCCCGGCCAACACTTGCGCGCGCGCGGCGGGGCGCAGATCCTGCAATTGCATGAGCCGGCAGTCGAGGTGGCCACCGGACTGGCTGAAGCTGATGATCGATAAGTCGTTGCGTGCGTTGAGACAGCCCACCAAATAGGGTTCTTGCAGGGACATGCCCAGCAGTGACCCTTGAATCCCCTTCATGATCGAGACCATGCCGTTGTATTCGGCGACGTAGTAGTTGCTCCGGATGATGGCTCGCCCGATGGCCAGGCCGGTGAGTGCCAGCAATACCACCAGCGTGACGACGATAAACATCCGCCGCCACGCAAATCGTGGCCGGGGCGCTGGCTCCTCTTGCGGCACAACGCGTTTGGCAGCCTCTTTGCGGGGACCGATCGCGGAAGCCCGGCCCGCCGAGGTGTTGGGCAGCGTCAGCTGGTCCTCCTCGCCGGATACCGCACCGGCAAGAATCGGCTGGGTCTGACCGTAGTCGTAGTCGACGACATCGGCGACCACCACCGTCACGTTGTCGGGACCGCCGCCCCGTAGCGCCAATTCGATGAGGCGGTAAGCACTTTCGGCGACGTCGGGAATCTGCAGCGCCTCGTGGATGGTCTCGTCGCTGACCGGATCGGACAGCCCGTCGGAGCAGAGCAGGTAGCGGTCACCGGCGCGGGCTTCGCGCATCGTCAAAGTGGGCTCGACCTCGTGGCCGGTCAGCGCTCGCATGATCAGCGATCGCTGCGGATGGCTGTGCGCCTCTTCCTTGGTGATTCGCCCTTCGTCGACCAGGGTTTGGACGAAGGTGTCGTCCTTGGTGATCTGGGCCAGCTCGCCGTCGCGAAGCAGATACCCGCGCGAGTCTCCGATGTGCACCAATCCAAGACGGTTGCCCGCGAACAGGATTGCGGTCAGCGTGGTGCCCATCCCTTCGAGGTCGGGCTCCATCTCTACTTGTGCGGCGATGGCCGAATTGCCCGCGCGCACCGCCGCATCGAGCTTGGCGAGCAGGTCGCCACCGGGTTCGTCATCGTCGAGGTGAGCCAACGCGGCGATCACCAACTGGGACGCGACCTCGCCGGCGGCGTGGCCGCCCATGCCGTCGGCCAGGGCCAGAAGGCGAGCGCCGGCGTAGACCGAGTCTTCGTTATTGGCGCGTACCAGGCCGCGATCGCTGCGCGCGGCATATCGCAGGACCAAGCTCACCGGCGAAACTCTCCCCCGCTAGCGGGAGGTGCGCCCACGCTCCCGGCTGCACCGTCATCATCGTCGTAGGCGCGGGTCACGGGCGCAGCTCGATTGCCGTCTTGCCGATCCGGATCGGCGTTCCGATGGGAACTCGTACCGCAGTGGTCACCTTCGCCCTGTCAAGGTAAGTGCCGTTGGTCGATCCTAGATCCTCGACGTACCATTCGGAGCCGCGCTGCGACAGCCGGGCGTGCCGCGTCGAGGCGTAGTCGTCGGTCAGCACCAGCGTCGAGTCGTCCGCACGTCCGATCAACACCGGCTGCCCGCTGAGCGTGATGCGTGCACCTGCCAACGCCCCTTCGGTCACCACCAGATAGCGGGCGGCATGGCGGCGCTGGCGAGACGGCAGCAACGTGCCGCGCAATACCAAACCGCGGCGAACCATGACCGCACCGGTTGGTGCGTAGATGTCAGTCTTCAAGATCCGGAGAACGGACCAGATGAATACCCATAACAGCATCAAAAATCCGGCGCGCGTCAGCTGCAGTACCAGTCCCTGCATCTGGCGTCCTTTCCGTCCTGGCGCCGCACCTCATGAAACCAAGCAACGTCACGATACTTGGAGGGCGGTCGACGCGGGGCGAAGCACGGCAGCTTATGCCCGGTGCGTTCAGTGGATCCGAACGATGATCTCCGAGTGGCCCAAACGGATCACGTCGCCATCGGCCAACTGCCACTCCTGTACCGGCGCGTTGTTCACCGTCGTGCCGTTGGTGGAGTTGAGGTCGGACAACAGCGCGACCTGTCCGTCCCAGCGGATTTCCAAGTGGCGCCGTGACACACCGGTGTCTGGCAACCGGAACTGGGCGTCTTGTCCGCGACCGACGATGTTGGAGCCTTCGCGCAGCTGGTAGGTGCGGCCGCTGCCGTCGTCGAGCTGCAGCGTGACCGCCGCCCCCGCGGACCCGTAACCGCCCTGGCCGTAAGCGCCGTAGCCGCCGGCGGCCGATTGGCCGTAGTCGGCCGGCTGCCCGTAGTCGGCCGGTGGGGCGTACTCGCCTTGCTGGCCGTACTCGTAATCGCGGTGGGCGGTCTCGGGGTAGCCGCCGCCGGCCTGTTGGCCGTAGCCACCGGCCGGAACGTTCTCCGCGTATTGCGTGTAGTCCCCGGCGCCGTACTCCTGCTGGCCGCCGTAGGCCTGAACGCCCGGCTGGTAACCACCCTGGTCGTATCCGGCACCCTGCTCGGGGTAGGCCGCCCTCGGCGGTTCGGGCGCGCTCGGAGGCGCGTAGCCGGACTCCTCGGGACGAGCCGGTCCGCGACCGTAATCGCCGTAGCCGGCATAACCTTGCTGGCCGCCGCCCGGCTGACCGTAGCCGCCGCCACCCTGGCGGTAGCCCTGGTCGTAACCTTGGCCGCCTTGGTCGTAGCCCGGCTGCCCGGGTTGGTCGTAGCCCTGCGCGCCGTAACCACCACCGGCAGGCGGACGCTGCTCATACGACGACGGCGGCGGGTAGCCGCCCTGCCCCTGGTCGGGGTAGCCGCCGCGACCCTGGTCGGGGTAGCCGCCCGCGCCCGGGTACCCGCCCGGCGGGGGATAGCTGCCTTGCTCGGGGTATCCGCCCTGCGGGGGATAACCGCCCTGCTCGGGATACCCACCGCGCTGGTCGGGGTAGCCGCCCTGCTCGGGGGGGCGAGGCGGCGGGTAGCCGCCCTGGGGTGGGTAGCCACCTTGCTCCGGCGGAAGTCCCGCCCGAGGGTCGGGTCCGCCCTGCGGGTCCGGGCCGCCGCGCTGGTCGTCTTGCGGACGCCCGTAACGCTCGTCGTAATACTCGTCGCCGGGACGCCCCTGCCCCTGACCGCGGTAGCTCGAGTTGTCAGTCATTGGTGCTACTCCTGGTTCTGCGCTGAACGCCTGACTCGATTGTGGCCGGGCGGGGTCATTGAACTTCGGGCGGGGCTCGACATCGGGGTTGACAGCACCGCGGGCGCGAAACTGTCCGGTATGCAGGTTCGGTGACTGCTCGAACCGAACGACGACATCACCATACGTTTCCCACCCCTGTTCATCGATATAGTCGGCCAGGTATCTGCCGAATGCGCTCGACGTGAGATCCGGATCGGCGCCCACCTTCTCGAAGTCGTGCACACCGAGGGTAATGACGTATTCGTTAGGCGCCAAAAAGTGATTCCCGCGAAGAGGTTGCAGGCCGTCCTCGGCTTCACGGCGCAATAGCGCCTCAACCTCCGGAGGGACAATCGAACCCCCGAACATGCGGGCAAATGCGTCGCCGACCGTCGACTCCAGCTTGCGCTCGATCCGGGCAGCGAGCCCCCGTTGGCTACCCATGCTTCAGCGCTCGCCCGCACTTGTCGCGGTATATCGCCGGCGCAAGGCAAACCACTCGCCCGCGTGTCGCATCACCCATGCATGTTATCGGCACACGGCGAGGCTCCGTCACCGTGAGAATTCTGAGAATCGCATCCGTGCAGGTCGAACCCGTTTCGCGGCGTTACCACCGGGCGCCGAACAGGCTTGAGCGGTCACCGGAGCGGTTAGGGCGAATGGCCACTACAGTGATATGGTCCATCGGTTGTTTTCCCCGGGCGAGTGGCGGAATGGCAGACGCGCTGGCTTCAGGTGCCAGTGTCCTTCGGGACGTGGGGGTTCAAGTCCCCCTTCGCCCACCATTGTGATGAGTCGAGTCATCGGTGACAGATGAGTCGGGTCATGGGTTACAGATTCCCCGGCCATCGGCCGGGGTTTTTGTTTTGGTTGCGCCAGTAGTTTGCGGCGGGGTCGATGTGGTGGCTGCTGAGGACTCGGTGCTGGCTTTTGCTGATGACCGTGACGGTGTTGGTGGTCACCAAGATGAGCACGGCGATGCCGGCGTGGGTGCGGCCGATGCCCAGGTGGTGCAGGTGGCTGCCGTGGCGCAGGGTGAGTTTGCCGAATTGGTCGACGGTGTCGTGGCGGATGCGGAAGTGTCCGGTGGGACTGTGCGGTGGGCTGGCTTTGGGGCGAGCGGTGTAGGCCTGGGCGGGAGTGGTGGCCGCGGGTAAGGCGCGGTGCGTGCGTTGGGTGTTGTAGATGACGGTGAAGTCGTCGAGCAGGGTTTGCATGGCGGCTACGGTGGCTGGCCGGGGTCGAGGGGCTAGCCAGCGTTTGAGGGTTTGGTGGAAGCGTTCGATTTTGCCTTGGGTTTGGGGATGTCCGGGGTGACCGTTTTTCTGGGTGATGCCCAGGCTGGCCAGGAGGCGTTCGAAGTCGTTGTAGCCGTGGGTGAATCGTGAGGTGTAAACCGATCCGTTGTCGGTCAAGGTGGAGGCCGGCAGACCATAGTGTGTGGCGGTGGTGGTGAAGCTGGCCACGACGTCGGAGCCACCCACGCGCCGATAAGCGGTGGTCGCCAGCAGAAATCGGGAGTGATCATCGAGCCAGTTGAGGATTTCCACACCACTGCCATCGGCCAGGCTCCAATGGGTGAAATCCGATTGCCAGCATTCGTTGGGCTGCTCAGCGGCAAAGCGGTGATAGGAGCTTTTGGGGCGTTTACGCGGCGCCGGGACGATCAGGCCATGGTGATGCAGGATGCGTCGGATGGTCGAGGTCGACGGCGATGCAAAGCCCTGTTGCGTCAGATGCCACTGCAGAGTCAGCGGGCCGGCGTCGAGGCCTTCGATGGTGAGCTTTTCTCGCAGTAACACGATCGCCGCGATCACTTCATCAGACACGGCGCGAGGGTTGCTGGCCGGGCGTCGAGACCGCGGATCCACCGCTTCCAAACCGCCCCGCTGGTAGCGACCGACCAGCCGATAAATATGTTGCCGCGACATGCCATAGACCCGGGCTGCCGCGCTCACCGACAGATGACCACTAACGACTTCAAGGACGACCACACGCGCTTTGGACATCCACCATGACTGTCACCTATGACGCGACTCATCAGGTATCGACACAGGTGTAACCCATGACGCGACCCATCTGTCACCTATGTCGTGAACTCACACACCCCTTCGCCCACCACGAGCGGTTCTACGAACTGTGACCTTTGTGTTTGTGTAGATCACCGTTCAGAGGGTGCCGGATCGGCGGCCGCGGGACGTGGTCGTGCAAGTCCCTAAAAAGCAACGTCATTGGTGGGTCCGGTGTGCCGCGTAACCGCTTGGGAGACTCCCGCGAGCGTCGCCGAGAGCCTCAGTGGTGATCTGTGCCGCTGCCGTACGCAGTCACAGGCGACCTGCTTAAGCGGGTCGCGCTTTTCGCAGAGGGGTTGGTCGTCTTGCCCCGCGGCATCCAGCCTCGCTAGGAGTCGATCCAGAAGCGTCTCCGGCGGGCGAAGAGCGCTACCCCGGAGACTGGAATTGCCTGGCCTATCGGTTTGCCGAACGCACAGGATGTCGTGCAGGCCTTGTAGAAGAACGGCTCAGTACTGAACGCGGGAAGGGCGCCTGCTTAGGCATATAAGGCAAGGCGCGAGCTGTGCTGGGGCGCCCGCGATCGCTTTCGCGTTCGAAAACCTCGATACCAGCTTCGGGAACCGGGAGGTCACGGCTAAGCCATGCATCGCGCATACTTTCAGTAGTTCCGAGGCTACCGACACAAAGCGGTTGACCGTGAAGCCGCTCTATATGCCGTGGACAGCTCTGCCGGGCAGATAGTGTCCTTCACCGCCATTAAGGATGCCGGGCGGGTCACCCGCGTGAGAAAGGGGGATCGGTGCTTACTCAACTAAGACTGAAGAACTTCAAGGCATGGGAGGACACCGGCGATGTCGCACTCGCGCCGCTGACCATCCTGTTCGGCGCGAACTCGTCGGGTAAGTCGAGCCTGCATCAGTTCCTCCTGATGCTTCAACAGACCATCGAATCCCCGGATCGCCGTCGCGTCCTGCATACCGGCGATGACCGGACTCCCGTTGACCTTGGCAGCTATGTAAGTTTGCTGCGCAACGCAAATGTCGACTCGCCCCTGGAGTTTGAGCTGAATTGGCGCCGATCAAGCCCGCTCCAGACTGTATATGGGCGCGAAAAATCTCGATTGACCGTCCGCGAAATGGGATTCAAGGCTGCGATCGGCGCAACGGCGGAGGCGCCGTCACGGATACGAGTAGACAACTACTCGTATCGACTTAGCGCCGGTGAATCTGGCGTCCTGGAGTTAGGCAGTGAGCGCGGAGGCGACGGCCGATATGTGGTCCGCGCCAAAGGTATCGAACTAGTGCGCACGTTGGGCCGAAAATGGCCTGTTTCACCGCCTTCGCAGTTTCACGCCTTTCCTGACGACCTGCCAACCCGTTATCGATACCTCGATTTCGCCGCGGACCTGACGCTGGCTCTGGAAGACCAGCTGCGTGCAATTAACTATTTAGGACCGCTGCGCGACAAGCCCAACCGCTTATACCGTTGGTCCGGTGAAGAGGTCAGCCATGTCGGCTGGCGTGGCGAGCATTCCATCGAGGCACTTCTCGCCGGCCGCGCGCGTAAGTTCAACTTTGCCGAGAAGCAGCGAACGAAATCCCTGCAGGTTCTGGTGGCGCAGTGGCTGCATGACCTCGGGGTCATCGACAGATTCTCGGTTGCGCAGATCGGGGAAGGTCGCGATGAGTACGAAGTCCGCGTGACGACACCGGGCAGCGATCGGGAAGTCCTACTGACGGATGTCGGATTCGGTGTTTCCCAGGTGCTGCCGGTGATCGTGGAGGCGTTCTACTCTGCTCCTGGCGCGACGGTCGTTATGGAACAACCAGAGATCCACCTGCATCCCGCTGTGCAGGCCGGTCTCGCTGACTTGTTCATCGCCGCCATCTCGGCGCGGGAAGAAAGCTCCCCACGCAACACCCAGTTCATCGTCGAATCCCATTCTGAGCATCTGCTCCGGCGTTTACTTCGAAGGATTGCCGAGAATCAAGTTAATCCCGCGGATGTGCAGTGCTACGTGGTGAGCTCCGGAAGACGCGGGTCGAAGATCCGGGCACTGGAGGTCGACGAATATGGCAACGTACACAACTGGCCCAAAGATTTTTTCGGAGACCCCGCGGCGGATGTCATCGCGCAATCACGAAGCGCCCGTGCTCGCCGAAACGCCGAATCACGATGACCCGCGTTATCGACACGAATGTCCTGCTGGTGGTGAAGCTGCCAGAGGGCCATCCCCCCGTCCTCCGTGACGCGTGCGAAGAAATGCTTGAAAACATCATTGATAATCGGGTGCCGGTCGTCACCGACGACGGAGGCGAAATTTTTGAGGAGTATCTACATCAGCTTGATTTGAGTGGGCAACCAAGTTTGGGAGACGCAATTTTCCGATACATCCACGACAACCGCTACCAGTGGGATGCAGCCATGCGTCCCGACATCCAGCCAGGCGAACCGGGGGCCAACACTTACGCAGTGCTTGATGGGGATGATCGCGAGATCGACCCGAGCGACCGAAAGTTCGTCGCCGCGGCGAAAGTCGCCGACGTGCCGGTGGTCCAAGCTACCGACACCAAGTGGCTCAACTGGGGAACCGTGCTTAGTCGCCACGGCGTGAACGTCGAATATGCCCACGAGCCCTCAATCCGTGCCGCCTACCTCAAGAAATTTGGCCACGACGCGCCATGACCGCCTTCATCAAATTCCCTTCGACGCCTTACCTAGTCCGCCCGCCGGGCACCGAAATCCGCGGCGACAAGGTGCTCACAAATGCCGAGCGCGACGAGTTCCTGGCTACGCCGCTGCACATCGAAGAGAAGATTGACGGCCAGAACCTGGGTATTTCAAATGGCGAGGACGGCCTTCGATTTCAGGCACGCGGCAGCTATGTGGAACCTGGTGGGCGCCATTTCCGGGGCCTCGAAACGTGGATCGCGGCACGCCGGCAGCGGCTCGCGGAGGGGCTCAGTGACGATCTGATCCTTTTCGGTGAGTGGTGCGCTGTCAAGCACACCGTGCGTTACGACAGCCTTCCCGACTGGCTGCTCGTATTCGACGTCTACGAGCGGGCAGCCGGACAGTTCTGGGAGCCTGAAAAGCGTGACGCGCTAGCCGAAGACCTCGGCTTGTACACCGTCCCTTTTTTAGGCGCCGGACATTACGACCTCAACGATCTGACAGCACTGATGAGTGAGAGTCGATTGGGGCACGAACTGATGGAGGGCATCGTCGCCCGATCGACTACAGCCGACGGTCCGCGGCGCCGTGCGAAGCTCATCCGTCCAGGATTCGTGCAGCAGATCGATCAGCACTGGATGTCTGGGCAGAAAACAATGAATCGTCTAGCACTGGCTGCGTCCGATTGATGACGTGTAAACCTATGAGGGACATCCTCTCGCCGGTGCTGCCAGGAGCGCATCGCCGAAGTCACCAAAACTAGCGCCGATCTCGATGAGCGCCGAATCTGTTGCACACCATACGCAATGGTGTCGATACCAATACGCCGACCGTCAGCACAGTGGCCGCCATCATAGTCAGCGTGGCCGAACGCGAGGTCGGAAAAGAAAGTCGAGCCGCGGCGCATCGGACGGTTAGGTAGGCAGGATGCGGACCTGGTTAACGCATTTGAGCTGGTAGTTGCTGATGCCCGGCTATGCCGGGGGGACCGCAAAACAACCACCTGACAAAGCGGCCAACCGGGGAAGTCCAGGCGTCCTCCTCGCGGTGCCTCCTCAATCTGTCCGTGAAGTCCTGAAATGCATTGGGGTTGCAGGTGTGGAGGTAATCGATGACCGCGATCTGGTCATCGACGGGGATGTCGACGCGATTAGCTGGCGGCGGAAGGCGAAACCACAAGCGTCTTCCTTGTGTGTACGGCCACCGCGCATCGGCGTAGTAATTAACCCAAAGGTCCTGGTAATAACCCAGCTTCTGGACGTATAAGCCGCCCTCCCGCAGTCCGTGGAGATTTTGGTATCCGCCTAGCACTTTCGGATAAGGACAAGCAGTCGCTATTTCGAGTTGGCCCGTCTGGTGAAGATTGCGTATGGCGCGGTGCAGGCTGACGCGTTCGGGTCTCGGAGCGTCAATCTCGATCAGGTCGAGTAAATCCACGGTGTACCACCGCCAGCGGGCACGAATAAGAGGCGTGTCGTCTGGGTCTACCAATTCGGTGACGTCTGCGGCAGCGTAGGAGTCGTTATCCCGGCGGTCCACCAGTGCATCGAGAACTCTCCGTTGGTTTGATCCAAAGCCGCGAGACATGGATTGAAGCTTACTGCGGATATCGTTTAAGTGTTGCCAAAACGTGTCGGTGCCCTCCGCTATAACTAGAACAGCCCCGCACCGTTGCAGCAGTGCGAGGCGGCCAGTTGTCCCCACCGTCTCGCGAACCTAGGAACCAAGTGAGCATAGAACCGAACGTCAACGGTCAAAACCCAGAGCCAGCAAGCTCGGCTCTGAAACCCACTGTCGTCCTCGTCATTGCCGCCGTGTGCGGCGTTGCGACTGGCTATCACACGGACTGGGAAACCGCCGTGTCAGTGTTCATCGCCGTCATCAGCTTGTTTACGCACAGGTACAGCCGCTAGATCGCCGGCGGTCTTCCCCGGTACCTCGGCTCCGGCAATGGGATGCGCTGCGAGCGCTGCGCACGCTTAACGCCGCCGGAACAATGACCGAAGTACCTAGTTCGGGTCTGTCGGCCCCGAGGAACCATCCGCCAGCAGGGGTTGGCGGGAAGGGCGTCAGTCGGCGACGTTGCTAGCGAAGCTGGGATTCGGCGTCTATCGCAAAGGACCGATTGCTATAGACCCGGCCGTCAATACCTCGACGAACGGCATCGTTGCAGGTCGATCCCTTTCGAAACTTGTATCGAAATCAACGTGTCAGAACACGGACTCGGAGATGGCAATTGATAGTGTCCTCGCGATGGCGAACATAGGGTACGCGCGGGTGTCGACGGCGGATCAGAACCCACAGCTGCAGCTAGACGCCCTGGCCTGCGCGGGTTGTTTGAAGGTGTACACCGATTACGCAAGCGGAACGAAGGCCGACCGCCCGCAGTGGAGTGCGTGCCTGAACGATCTGCGGGCCGGGGACACCCTGGTGATCTGGCGCATCGACCGGCTGGGACGCAACCTGCGCGATCTGGTCGACATCGTCACCGGTCTGCGGGACCGAGGCGTTGGAGTGCAGTCGCTGTGCGACGGGCTGGTGGACACCACCACCGCCCACGGGAATCTGGTGTTCGGGATGTTCGCGGTGATGGCCGAATACGAAGCAGCCCTGATACGGGAACGCACTCACGCCGGTCTGACGGCGGCGCGGGCGCGCGGCCGGCGCGGCGGCCGGAAACCGAAGATGACCCCGGCGCTGGTGGAGCGAGCTCAACGCATGTACGACTCCAGGCAGTTCACCATGGCCGACATCGCCGCATCTTGTTCCGTCACCCCGGTGACGATCTATCGCCATATCTCCACGTCCCCAAGAGCAGTGCGGGTCGGTCAGTGAGACAGTGTGAGCCGCACCGGATTAAGGGATGGTTCCACCTACCGGAGGATCCAGAACACCGTGTGCCCGGCATCTTGACGTGGGAGCCGTCTGACGGCGCAACGTTGGAACTGATTGGCGGCTTCTCGCCCGAACCGACGTACACCGAAACCGACGGTGGCGGATGGCGGACTGCAGAGATCGTCGGGGACGTACGAACTGGAACAATTTTCGGTGAGACTGATTCCGGTAAGCCTTTGAGCCTGTGGGAGGCGCAGCGGGGCACATACACGGCCGGTTTCACCGGTACCGTCCAAACCGAATATTGGCATTCGTCACTGGTGTGCGTTGGCGCTCACATCGCGAGTCCCCAGGAGCCGTTGATTACCCGGCTCTCGATCACCCTAGATGATCTCTACTACCTGACCGACGACGGTCGTCTATGCGCTCCGCGGTGGGCGCGCATCGAAGGAGTGGAACACCCAGGGGAGATGCAACGCGACGGTACGCGGTTGATTCCCTACATCTTTCCCGTCATCGGCGGCTACCGCGCCAACTATGCGCAAGGGGCGACACCCCAGGCTCACTACTCGGTTGGGACCTTCGCCACGCGGCCCTGGCTGAGCGACGCCACAGAAGCAATGCCCGACCTCAAACTCGATTTCATGACCAGCAAGAAGCGTCGTGGTCCGGTTGTCGCGTTACGCGTCGACGCCCACGTCTCCATCCGGCAGCCCGACCATGCTCCAGGGCCGGCGGCGACCTTCATCGACAACCTCGCCCCCATCACCGATCTGATGCGCTTGGCGACGTTCGGCCCCAGCGGCGTCGAGGAGATCAAGGTCCACGCAGGCGAAAGCGACCATAGTGCATACCTTCTCACCCGGATCGGCGACGTCGCCCGGCCTGACGACATTCATGATCAATCCTCGGTGGTCTTCACGCTGGCCGACGTTACCCTAGACGCCTTCTTGGAGAAATGGGGGCAGCTGACAGCCGGAAACCAGGCAAGTTACGCCTGGAACGTCGTCGTGGGATTGTGCGGTTATTCACCGCGTTACGTCGAGGAGTACACCAGTCAAGCCCTCGCAGCGGCAGAGGGCTTCCACACCTGGTGTTTGGCCGGCGGAGACGTGTCGCTGAAGGAAAGGTTGCGAAACCTCTATGAGCGTCTCTCACCAGCAGTCCATGCCAAACTGAACATCGATGTGGAGAAGTGGCTGAGCTGGGCCGTCTGGGCGCGAAATCACGTCGCGCACGGAGGAGTCCGACGCTGGCGGGCACTGGAAAACGGTTTCCAGCTCCACGTCATCGCACAGTCCGTCAACTTGGTCACTTATCTGGTTGTCCTACAACAATTTTCGGTGCCCGAAGACAAGGTGCTGGATTCGCTCCTGAACCATCCTCGATTGCAGGTCATGGCCCAGCACTGTCACGAACTCGATCGACTCCCTGCCCATCAGGGCTAGTTCGAGCTCGACGCTGCACAACGTGGGCCGAACGTTCGACCTGGCGTCGGGCGACTCGTACCCGGAGCTACCCGGGACCGTCGCCTGTCGAAGACAGCGCTGCCTTGACCCGCGCGTCGAGCGACCGCCGCGACTTCAAAGGATCCGCTGTCGGCCCCGCCGTTGCTGCCTCGAGAGTCACTTGCGGGCCTGTGTATCTCGCGCTGCCATCACAACCTTCGAGTGAATCGGACTGGAAAAGCCGGAGAGCCTCCGGTAGAACTAGGGCGATTCATTCAGCTTCACCCGCCGGGCTGCGCCGAGCAGAGAACACCCCGGATCAGGACGACGGGTTGATAGGGACACGGTAGTGCTGTGCCCACTCGGCGATGGCCTGTCGGTGCTCGTTGGGCATGTAGAGCGTGCGCAGGCTGCCGTCTTCGTCGAGCCAGTCCAAACGGGGAGCCCCGAACGCCTGCACCAGAGGCGTGGCCAAACGGAAGGCCAACCTCAAGCGCTGCTGCATCGTGACCGTGTCCGCGAGATCCACCACGGTGACGGTGCGCGGCCACCGGCCTTCCAGGCGACGGTAGATCTTGCGCGTGAAATCGTGGCTGCCGAAGTTAGAGGCTTCCAGCGCCGCGGGTTCGGGTCCGTTGACAACGATTCCAGCGGTGACGGTGGTCGCGCCCCACATACCAGTGCGCGTGCTAGTCCAGGCCATCACGTTCGCCGCAACCGTTGCCACGCTATCCACCAACGCATCAACCGATAAGCTGAACGGAGACAGCGCATCCGGTGCAGTGAGAGGGAGCGCGGCGAACGCCGACCCATCGGCGTGGATCTCCCGGTAGAAGTTGCGCACCTCGGATACGAAAGCGCGCTCGCCAGCATCGCCTTGCATGATCTCGGTCAGGCACACGCGGCCGGGCGCTGCACAGGGTATCCGCCGACGCCGACAAATCTCTTCTGGATAAGCCACGGGAATGGTTCTCGATCGTCCCATTCGTCGATTGCTCGCCGCACCTCTTCGGTGAGCACGTCGTCCTGTGGCAGATCGGGCGTCGAAGCGACAGCCAACCAGACCCGTGGCGCTCGTGGAACATCAAGTGCCGCAACCCCTTCACCCCACACTGTTTCGGCGCGGCGGCGGCGATCGTCACCAACACGCGCGCGGCGCTCGTAGAGCTCAGCAACTTGGTACTCGCGCATGCAGACCACCTGACTCTCTCCCGCTGCACGCTTGGGGTACACCAACCCTTCACGACCGTCACCTGGCATGGTGGCGGCGTGCGGCGCCAAGACACTTGGCGGAATGACGCACACCATGTAGAACGAGTCGCCGTCGTAAACCGGCAACATTTCGAACCCCGGGACCGGCGCGGTGACTTCCCGCACTGCCCTGCGGAAGACCTCCTCCAGCTCATCCGGATCAGCTTCCCCGGCGGCAAACGGGGCCGGTCGCTCGCTCCCTGCCGCGACAGCCTTCGCGTCGCGCACCCCGTAGATCAACAGACCGCCGCGGCCATTCGCGAACGCCGACACATCCTTGCCGCACTCGAAACGCCACTCCTTGCGGACAGCTCTTTCGGGCATCAGCGCACCCTTGGCCTTGAAGTCGATGAACTCGTGTTCGGAACTGAATTCGTCGACAAGCCGCTGCAGCTGGTCAACAGTCATCGAACTGTCGATCACCCCGCCAAGCGCATTTTCCATCTCCCGATGCCGCCAGACAGCCATGCCTCAACCCTCCGTTGTCACCCAGCCCGAGGCTCGCCACCTGCCGCACGTTACCGACCGCGGGTGCAACACCGCTGCAGGTCGGCTGCGGTCCTGAACCGGCTGGATGAAACAGCGGCTGGTAGGATTGTGGCCCTTCCGGATGGTCAAACCGGTCCGGCCGAGCGGCGCCGGCAGGTAGCCCAACAAAGGTGGTACGAGTCGAGTGATCGACGCGCTCGTGTCGAAGCGGTCTATCGTAAAGGCTATGGCGACAATGCCTCCCCAACAGCCGCGACGGGCGGCGTCGCAACACGAGGTGCGCGACGAGGATGTGCTCGACACTGGGTATACACAGCTGGCCCCCGAGTTCAACAGCAAAGAGGCCAACGTCGAAAGGCGGAGCTCACGGGTCGTGCGGGACACCTGGCTGAGCGAGAGCGCTCTGCGGGATGAGCTCGCCATCGCGGAGGCAGACTACGCTGCCGGAAACACAGTTAGCGGCGAGGAGTTACGTCGCCGTTACGGACTGACCTAGTTCTAGCGCAAGGAATTCGGGACTACGCCGACATTCGAGGGAAAGGTCGGCGTTTCCGACAACAATGGCGCCAATCCTGAATGCCTAACGTGACTACTAGCCACTCGCAAAAGGATCCCCCTCTCTTCGTAAAGCTATGCTAGGGAGTATATTTCGTCCGCCAGTGGGACCCGGTCCGTGTCGGGACGATGTCGTGCACGGTTGTCCGGATGACATCGCCCAAGATCCAATGACTGAACACTCGCCGCGATCAATGCGCCGCCGGCAGCTGCGGCCAGGTTGTGGCATCGTTGTTCGCGTCCGCGACTACCGCACAGATCAGCCAGCTCCTGGTGGGTGATGGACCCATGGAACTTTAAATTTGGATGTCCGGAGAATCGTGCTCTGAATCGGCCACGTCGGTGCTGTCGAATCGATCGAAATCGAACCGCCAGCCCCGACACGCTCGCCGGAGCAGTGACGAGGCCTGCCGGCATCCAATAGGTGAAGGTGCCAGGCCCTGGTGGGGGGCGACAATGTTCGCCGCCCCCCGCCGGGGGTCCGGTTGGCTAGCGGCGCGGTAACGCCAGCAGGTTGTCGGTCCAGACGCCGTCTGAGCGGGTCCGCAGGTACTTCGGACCTGAGGCAGGCGTCACCACGAGCACATCGGCTCGATGACCGCCCTGATCGACGTAGGCCTTGCCGTTCTCGTTCTCGATCCAGGAGACGATTTCGGCGCGGGTGTTCTCGCCCGTTGTGCCGTTGGCGGGGTTGGTCCACCACAACTTGGTGATGTGTTGGTGGGTGTTGCCGCCGGTCAGCCGGATCGCGGTAATGCGGATGGACATGAAAGCTCCTCGCTTGTTGATTGCCGTAGAGATACGGATCGGTTCTGCGGGGGCCTACACTCATGTCTGCAGGACGGGTCGCATAGGCCCTCGCGGGTTGGGCGGGCATTCCAGTGCTCGCCCAACTCACTGTTTACGGCTGCTAGCAGCCAGTGATCTGTGGTTCTGCCCTCCTTAACGGTTCTCCCGGCGATCAAAACCATGTCGCGCTTTGAAGCCTTACGGTGCGCCGCCACCTTGTTGTGCTCCGCGCCGAAGCGGGCGCTCCGGGCCTCCTCATCATCTCCCCCGCACAAATCGCGCGAATTAACTACTGCTTAGACGGCGAGTCATCCTCGTTGTCGACCTACCCCAGGGCGCGTGTCTACCACCGTTCATCTGCGGAGATAGCTAGACTTCGAAGATCGAGATAACGCGCAAATAAACTCGCCCACTCGAGGAGACACTGGATGTCCGGCGATATCGTTGGTCTCGCCCAACGCCGAGGGGACGCGGACAACCTCGTTCTGCAAGGAACCTGCGCCAACCCGCGCTGCGACCAAGAATTCGACAGAGAGCTCGGGCCGGGTCGGCCGAGAGACTTTCACAGCGAAGAATGCCGACGCCGTGCCGAGGCCGACCGCCGGAAACTGACCAGCCGCTTAGAGCACTACGAGCGACAAGCCGAAACGATGCGGTCACGCCTGAATGGCTACCTCCGCACCAGCGGAGACGGCGACTCGCGATCTGACCGCTCGGGGCCCTCACCGGAACAGCTCCAACAGGCTCGCGACGCGATTATGAAAGTCAAGGGAATGACCCGCTTTCTGCGCGGCCATCAAGACGAGTTCGCGCAGGACTTGCTCGAACTGTTCGATGCGGTCGAGCCTCTCATCGATACAACCGCCCGCTAGTCCCGCGTCCCGCTGGGAGTCGCCGCAAGCCTGTCGCGCCCCAATGAATCGATTGAAATCGAAGGGCATAGGCGCACTGTTGTGTTCGCACTCAACACGCGCTGCGTTTGACGCCTGCACTTACGTTCTGCGGGCGCCGCCCCTGTCATCCGTCGGCCCCTTTGTATCAGGGAGGACAGACTTAAAAGTTGCGAATGGTCAAGCACTACCGGATTTCCTGACTCCGGACGGTAAGGCGGGAAAACCCGGTTGGACCGTGAAGATTCCCGGTCTGAACCAGGAAAATCCTGGTTCGAACCGGGAAAAGCACGCAGCAACAACGTTGTTGACAACGGAGCCGTCGCGACACGCCGATAAATGGCTGTCGCTGTGCGTATTTCAGAAATACGCGAGGGCGGCTGCGAAGCGGCACATATACGGAGGAGTCGAAAGTCACCGCCTCGTAAGGTCGCACCCTTTGTGGTAATAGCTTTGTCTCACAACGTATTAGAGGTCGGCAGCTAGATCCGTCCATCGCATGAGCTCTGCGGGCCGGGTGTGGTCCCAGGGGACGGTCGCAAGAGCAAGCGGGTTGTTTTGGGAGACGTTCTCCCGAGTTTCGAGTTAACGAGGCTAATGAAAGCGATTCGTTGACGCTGGTGCGTTATGTTACCGGGACATGCCGGGTAGTGCTGAGACAACGGTGGGCGGTGCAGTGTGGCGAGACCAGTCCTAGGACGTCGCAACAAGGTTCGGGTCGAATTAAGCCTTCCCACTGAACTCGCCGAGACTTTCTACGAACTCGCCCGGGATCGGAAACTAACGCTGTCCCAGACCGGGGAACTACTCCTAGCCGACGCGCTTGCACGAAGTGCTGCTCGCGGCGACCTCGGGCAGCAGCCGTAGAAAGTCCTATCACTTACCAAAACACAGCACAGGAGGCTCTATACGGGGGCATTGAAAACACCAGCGCACACCCCCTCAAACCCGATCGATGGACACTGATGTCGTCGGCCTGCCCGTCGCCGAGCCAACCTGGCCGGCTGAGACCAAGAGCTGCTGCAGTCAATCCAGTGTGACCGTCTACCTCACGCCGCAGCAGCTCAAAATGGCCCAGTGGGGGCTCATCCCCGGGTTCTGGGAACACACCCTGTACTACGAAGCAGCCCGCGCCTTGACGGAGCAACGCTTCAGCCAGCTGAAAAGTCCTCACGTAGCCAGGCTGGACTCGCTGACGTCCGGACCGCGCCGAACACCGATGATCAAGATCGGCGTCGCACTTGCCGCTGCAGCTGTCAACATACGGGCTCAGCAGAACCACGACCTAAACAAGAAACGCAAAGAAGCCATCGACATCCGGCTACGCCAAGTGGCGATTGAGCTGGGGCACCCACCGACGCAAATGCCGCCGCGCACCTGAGCTAGGCACACCCAACAGAGCGGGCTGAACTGATTGGTTCAGCCCGCTCTTCGCTGCCGGCAGGACAATAAAGTGCGTGGAAACTGGCGGCTGCGCCATCGGGCGACCGCCGGGCGCAGGCTGGATGTCCGTCAGATCAAATGTCAACACCTCGGCGCATCCACGTCAATTAGAGACACCACGCAGCCGTCAGACGCCCGGAATCCGGGGACGGAACCGCTTAAAGACGGTGGCATAAGGCTGTGGAGAAAGGCCGAAATGTCGGTGGAACGCGTCTCAGAAACCACCGATGACTAGCCAGGATGAACCGCTCACCACAGCGGTTGGTTGAAACCGCAGGCGCAAAGGCCACGAACTCTGCGAGGGTCGTGGCCCTCGTGTTTGGTGCCGAGAAGAACACCTACGGGTCAAACCTAGTCGGAATGTTTACGCGAACCGCTCCTCGACCTGGGGGTCATAGAGCCGTAGCCCGAGGCGATTCATGGCGTCGATGATCATGTTCGCGTGTTCGGGTTCCCACCCGTAGCCGACAAACTCGACCAACTGCTTACCGATGGATACATCGAACGCGGGCGCTCCGTCAGGGTCTGCTCCCGGCGGCTGCAAAATCTGCCCGTCCCAGCGCCATTCGGCCAAATACTCCCCGATCGCCGCCAAGACGAGTTTCGTGTCCACCAGATCGATTCCGGCAATATTTTGGCCGTCGTTCAGCTGCCGGTATACCTGTCCGGGATCGAGATCGTTCGCTCCAGACCAAAACGCAAAGTTGTAGCTCACGCCGAACAGTTTGCCCGGTTTTGCCGGCCATCCAACAGCGCCGCCGCGGTCGTGGGCAGGGATGATCACCACCACAGCGGTTGGTTGAAACCGCAGGCGCAAAGGCCACGAACTCTGCGAGTGGTCGTGGCCTTTCCCATTGCCACCCATCGACCCCGATCAGCCGTCGGGTGACTACCCCGTTGGCGCCGCGATCGGTAGAACTTGAGCCATGGCCGAGACCGTCAGGGTCACGATCGATCGCAGCTCGGTGGCGATGGGAGACGATGTCGAATCACATCGAGAATTTTGGATATTCCCCGCCGAAGCGACCATCGACGACCTGCTGGTTGAGATCTCGGCCCGTTACGTGCCAGGGGTGGCCGGGCCCGCGGGGTGGCGCGTCGACGTCAACACCGACGAGTTGAACCGGCGCCTCGACGTGGGCCTGATTTACACGCGCGACGACCTGCGTGAGGAAGATCGAATCTGCCGATTGGTGCCCGGGACAACGACATTGGGAGACTTGGTCAGACGTGCCCATTCCGTGGAGCTCGATGTTCGTGCCAGGTACATGACCTGGGACATGGGGCGCCCGCTTGCCTTGAGCGAGGTGACGGCTGGTAGTACCTACACCGGTTGTCAACCGGCGAAGCTGGAATCCGAAGCAGCTGCCGACGCCAAGCGGGACTGGGTTCTGCTCCGTGAACTGGATCGGCGAGCCGCCGCCATCACAGCAGCGCGGCGGAGTTGGATTCGCAACAACATCGTCTGGGCGGCACCGCCGCCGCCCGGGTCCGAAGTCTTCGTCGCCCGCAGTTTTCACTTCCTCGCCAGGCTGCACTGCCCCGCCAGCATGAACGTCGCCGCTGCGCTGCTGGGAACCGACGACGCCGTGTACGAGGACTTGGAGACGCTGGTCGATATCGACAGTCGGCCCGCCGCGGTGATCATGGCGATGGTGCTTGCCGCTTTCGAGTGGCATACGGCGAGCCGCAGCTGGCAAGGCGGCGAACGCGATTACTGCAAGGTGTATTTCGAATTTCTGACAAGATGCGGCTATCAGCTGTCCCCGGTTGAAGAAGTGCTGGCGGGTCGAATCACCTTGCAGGAGCTCACATTCTCCGGCGCCGACACCGCCAGGCTCGAACGCATCAGGGAACTGCGCGCCCAGCAGTATCAGCTGCGCAATGATCGCTACTACGCGAAGACCCTCAGCGACGAGCAGTACAAATCCGCGATCGGCCAAGTACACGCCGAACCGTCGGCGCTGGGCGAGCTTCCCGGCCCCATGTAGGGACCGGGCTCGGTCGCGTTCGGCGGCGGTGCTTCACTGCAAGCATGCGCAGAAAACCAGAGCTGGCGCGACGATTCTTCGATCGATTCGAGCCGGTGCACGCGGTCACGTACTTCGCGCCGGAAGCGCGGGCAGCACTCGATGAGCTGGGATACCGGGGCTTCTGGATGGGCTACTTCGCGGCCCGGTCCGCCCCGCTGGGCGCGGCTGCGCCGGAGCTGGTGACCGCGATCTTCTACAACTTCGCCCCCCAGCGGGTGGCCAAGGCCTTGCCGGCGGCATGGCAGATCGCCGGCCCGGATGCTGCGTTGCGCGCGCGGCGGGATTCATCGGTTGCGGCGCTGCGCCGCTATGGATTGCAAGAAGACGAAAACGTCAGTGTCGCAGCCGAGTTGGCGGGAAAGGCGGCGCGTCAGGCGGGCGTCGACGGGCGACCGCTGTTCGCCGCGAATCGCGCGCTGCCGTGGCCGGACAATCCGCTTGACGCGCTGTGGCATGCCACCACGCTGTTGCGTGAGCACCGCGGCGACGGCCATGTGGCGGTATTGACCGCGGCGGGCATCTCGGGCCGGGAATGCAATGTGCTGCATGCGGCGGCCGACCGTGTCCCGCGCGACTACATCGCGCGCACTCGCGATTACGACGAGACCGAATGGCGTCACCACGAGCAGCGGCTGGCCGAGCGTGGGCTGCTGAACGAGGACGGCTCGCTCACCGCGGCGGGCGCCGACCTCAAAGAGCACGTCGAATCGAGCACCGATGCGCTCGGACTGTCGGCACTCGACGCACTGAGCGACGACGAGGTGGAGGCGCTGTTCGGAGCCCTCACGCCGATCACCCGAACGGTGGTCGAAGGCGGCGACGTCCTCGCCGTAACGCCAATGGCACTGCGCCGCAATGAGTTACACGACGCTAGTGCGCATTTGAACTCTGCCTAGCGTTAGGGATCACGCGGCAGCAGGCGCTGCTTCTGCTCGACGAATTCGTCTTGAGTGAGAATTCCGGCATCGCGCAGAGAGGCCAGCTCGCGAAGCTCGGCGGCGATGCTCGTGATCGGGCCGCCGGCTGGAATCTGGGCGGCTTCGATCGGTTCGGCAGGCTTGGAATCCTTTGGTTTGCGCCCGGGTATTCCGACGCGCTCCTGGGTTCGAGCGCCTCCTCCGCCGGTGGTGCCGGCCATAGCGCGCCCGGCCATGCTTGCCAGGGCCATCTGGCTGAACAGGCTTCCCGCGCTGGAGCCGGTGGCCTGGGCCGCGGCGCCGACGGTCGCGGCCGGCAGTGCCGTGGTCATCGCGCGCAATTCGGGGGCCGCGGCCACCCATGCCGGCGGCACCGAGAGCCGTCCGACCGAGGGCGCATGGCGGAACTGCCCGGACACCGTCGATGCCGGTTCGTTGAGCACCGGAAAGGACGTCGCCGGTGCGGGTGCATTGCCCGGCCATGGTTGTACACCCGCCCAGCCGCTGACGATGTCGTCGGTGTGGACACCGGTCCAATATCCGCCCACGTCGTAGGGCAGAGCCGTCGTCCCCAGCGAGGTGTCGGCCGCGAGCCCCGCCGCCCCGATTTCCGGATCGAGAAAAACAGCGCTCAGGTCCGCGAGCAGGCCCAGTAGGTCCCGCCCTCCGAATCCAAAGGCGTCGGCCGGACTGGCCAGGTTAATCAGTGCGTTGGGGACGGCGGAGATGGCCTGCTGGACGTTCTGTTGCGCGTTGCCGGCGGAGGTACCAGCGGCTTGGGCGACCGCGTCCGCTTGGTAGGCGGTCCCGTCGGTGCTGGTGCTCGCTGACGGCGACTCGAACGGCGTCAGTGACGTAGCCGACGCCGAGGAGGTCGCGTAGGCCTGCATGGCGCTGGTGTCCTGAGCCCACATCTCGCTGTACTGCGCTTCGGTGGTCGCGATCGCGCTCGTGTTCTGCCCGAAGAAGTTCGTGGCGACGAGCGCTGCCAGCAGAGCGCGATTCGCGGCGACCACCGGCGGGGGCACCGTCTCCGCGAACGCGGCCTCGTAGGCGGCGGCCGCCGCGATGGCCTGGTTGCCCGTCTGCTCAGCCTGCTCGCCGGCGGTTCTCAACCAGGCCACATAGGGAGCGGCGGCGGCGGCCATGGTTGCTGCCGCGGGACCCAGCCAGGGTCCAGCGGTCAGCTCAGCAATTGCCGACTGGTAGGAGGTAGCTGTCGAGTAGAGCTCTGCCGCGAGCGTCTCCCATGCCGACGCCGCGGCAAGCATCGGCCCGGAGCCCGGTCCGGCGTAGATGCGCGCAGAGTTGATCTCTGGCGGCAGTACCCCGAAGTCCACTTTTCCCTCCGATCGAGCAGGCCCGGCGCGCGCCGCTTCGGTAAACGGCAAACGAACACGACGCCATGGCCTGGCCTGGCCGCCTGAGCCAATCATTTTGCTCACGGAGACTGTGAGTTAGCTGGGAGGCCCGGCTACTACCGCCGCCGCTTGGATGCCTTGCTACGGGAGTACCCGATTTACCCAGCTGCCCTGCGATAACACGTTAGGTCACGTGGCATTGTCCGTCGAAATCGCGTAAGCCGCCAACAGCACCGAGGGGAATTTAGCTGCCAGTTGGCCGCGGCCGCGCCGGAGGTTCGTTTTCAGTAAAGCCGTCGTTGGGTGGCGGCGGCTAGCTGCTCGGCTGGGTTTGCGCCCAGCCTCGGACCTCGGCGGTGACGGGGTCGGTGACCTCGTCGAATTCGGGGTGCTTCTGGAGCACGCTCTGGACCATCGAGCACACCGGGACGATTCGTTTGCCGGCGTCGCGTGCCCCGTTCAGGGCCTCCTCGACGAGAATGGTCGCCAGGCCGCGTCCGCCGAATTCGGGGTCGACGACGGTGTGGTAGAAAACTCGCTGCTCGCCGCGGTCGGCGTAATCGGCGTGGCCGACCGTCTTGCCCTCGACGGCGATGGCGTACGTCTGATGCCCCTCGGTGACGGTGGTCTGGGCGCCGGTCTTATCCGTGGTCGTCGTCATGTCGTTTCCTTTCTATTCGGGTCTATTCGGTCGTGCCGTATTGGTCGTGGCCCCAGCCGGGTGGTCGGCAACGGTGGGGCCGGCAGTCGTGTCAGCGGGCCCCGGTAGCCGTCAACGACGCCGAAGCGTGCGTCGGCCTCCTCCCATAGCTGGCGATACCCGACGATCTCGTCGTGGGTGCGCCCGACGAAGTTCCACAACATCAGCAGCTCTCCGGTGAAAGGGGCGCCCCCAACAGCACTACCCGCGCCGGCTGATCCCCAACATTGCGCAGGTGGACCGCGGCGCTGCCCGGGCCTTGATAGCCGAGCGCGGCGACTGCCAGGGTCGTTCCGCTCATCGCCACGGTTCCTCGGTCCCCGCAAGCTGCGCAGCGCTGCAGGCGACTTCGGCAGGTGCGGTCTCGAGATTGCTCACTTGCACCCTTCGTAGCGGGCGTGATGCGGCGACCTACCCGCGCTCGCCGGCCTACCTGCCCGGCGGCCGCAGCATCTGCATGGCCACCCGCATGATCGGCTCGGGGATCTGATCCTTCACCGACAGCGCGGCGTCGGCGGCGCGGGACCGCAGCGGGGCGCCGCGGCCGAACATCCGGTTCAACGGGCCGCCGGACGGTTCCAGCACGACATGCAGCGGTGGGGTGCCCACGGCGGCGCCCAACGCATTCGAGATGACCATCCGCTGAATCTCGCTGGTGCCCTCAAAAATGGTGTACAGCTTGGCATCTCGATACCACTTCTCGACGGGGTGGTCGGTGATGTAACCCCAGCCTCCCATGGTCTGGATCGCACGCTCGGTGGCCTTGATCGCGATCTCGCTGGCGGCCAGCTTGGCCATCGAGCCCTCACCCCGCTCGAAGGGGACTTCGTTCGCAGCCATCCAGGAAGCCCGCCAGGTCAACAGCCGGGCCGCGTCGATCTGTGTGGCCAGGTCGGCCAACGGAAACGCGATGCCCTGGTTGTCGATGATCGGTCCGCCGAACGCCTCGCGCTCCGTGGCGTATGCCGTCGCGTACTCCAATGCCGCACGAGCGATGCCGATCGCCTGGGCGGCGACCATCGGACGGGTCTGTTCGAACGTGCCTAGCGTCGCCGAGCCCGAGCGCCGTCCGCCCGCGACGACCTCGCGCGCCTTGGCGAGTTTGTGCTCCAACTTCTCCTGTCCGCCCAGCAAATTGGCGGACGGAACGCGAACGCCGTTGAACCGCAACTCCGCGGTGTGGGATGCGCGGCAGCCCAGTTTGTCGAGCTTGCGCACCAGTTCCAGTCCCGGCGTACCGCCTGGGACCACGAAGAGGGCCTGGCCGCGGTGGCCGAGTTCTTCGTCGACGACGGCATTGACCACGTGGACGTTGGCGATGCCGCCGTTGCCGATCCACATCTTGTGCCCGTCGATGATCCAGTCGTCACCTTCGCGGTGTGCCCGGGTGCGCAGATTGCGCACATCGCTGCCGCCCTCGGGCTCGGAGATCGCCAGGGCAGCCAGCTTGAGATCGCCTGGGGTGCCGAAACATTCGGGCGCCCACTGCAGCATCTGCTCGGGAGAAGCGGCCTGACCGATCGCCGAAAGAGCCAGCGCCGGCATCACGATCGCCAAACCGATTCCGGCGCAGCCCCAGAACAACTCCTCCATGAACATCGGCAGGGACAGGCCGGTGCGATCACCGATCAGGTCGCGGTAGAACAGCGGACTGTACAAGCCTCGTTCGGCCGCTTCCTCGAGGACCGGCCAGGGAAACTCCTGACGTTGGTCGTACTCGAGCGCGACCGGACGGATCACGGATTCGGCGAATTCGTGTGCCCGCCGGGCAAGGTCGTGCTGCGCGGCCGTCGGTGTCAGGTCGAACGTCATGGTGCGCCTCCGGGTCGACGGACTTGATGTTCCGTCGCGGTCGATTACCCGGTCGACTCGGTGAACAAACGTTCACGGGCCTGGGGGGCGGGTGCACCGGTCAGGCGGCTGAACGCGGGCCGACCTGGGCGATCGGCAGGTGCAGCACCACCGCGGGCACCGGGATGGTTTCATGCTGGCTGCGCGCCAGCAATGCCGCGTTCTCGGGCAACTGCCGCGAGTTGATCTCGCCGGCCGCGATGCGCCGCAAGATGTCGTGGGCGCGCGCGAGCTGGTCACGCTTGCGGTACTGGCCCCCGGGAAGCTTGACGCCCGCCCACACGCCGTACTCCTCGCGATGTGCGATGGCGTACTGCGCACACCGGCGCTGCTGTGCCAGCGGGCAGCGACGCAGGCATTGGATCCGCGCCTCGGTGGCGGATCGCTCGTAGGCACGCGCCTTGGCAGCGCCGTCACCGCCGTCGTCATCGGGGTAGCCGAACCACAGTTCCGGGTCGGTTGCGCAGGGGTGGCCCATGTCAGTCTCCTCGGCTAAGGGGCGAAACATATAAGAAAGCGTATACACAACGGCGGCCCCCGCGCAAGAGAAACGTGACAAAAGCGTATATACATAGCGAGAGCGGCCGGGCTGTGTAATATCCGGCCTATGGCCGGAGCCAGCGGGTGAGCCGTGAATCGGCAGGTGCGGCCATCCGGGCATTGCGTGAATCGCGTGACTGGTCCCTAGCGGAGCTTGCTGCCGCGACCGGCGTCAGCATCATGGGATTGAGCTATCTGGAACGCGGTGCGCGCAAGGCCCATAAAAGCACTGTTCAGAAGGTCGAAAACGGCCTGGGTCTGCCGCCCGGCACCTACTCGCGGCTGTTGGTGGCCGCCGATCCGGATGCCGAGCTGGCCCGGTTGATCGCCGCGCAGCCCCCCGAAACGATGTCGCCGCCGCGGACCGGGGCGGTGGTGGTCGACCGCCACAGCGACACCGACGTGCTGGAAGGGTATGCGGAAGCCCAGCTCGATGCGCTCAAATCTGTCATCGATCGGCTGCCGGCGACGACATCAAACGAATATGAGACGTATATTCTGTCTGTGATCGCGCAGTGCGTGAAGGCCGAGATGCTCGCCGCCAGCTCATGGCGGGTTGCCGTGAACGCCGGCGCCGACTCGACCGACCGGCTGATGGACCATCTGCGGGCGCTCGAGGAAACGCGCAGCGCGCTGCTCAAGCGGATGCCAAACAGTTTGAGCGCGCGGTTCGACCAGGCCTGTGCGCAGTCGTCACTGCCGGACGCGATCATCGCGGCGCTGCTCGGGGTGAGCAGTGACGAGATGTGGGATATCCGCAACCGGGGGGTGATCCCGGCGGGGGTACTCCCCCGGGTCCGTGCGTTCGCCGACGCGGTGTCGACCAGTCAGGACAGCGTTGAACAGGGCAGCGGCGAGGAGGACCGATGACCGAAAGTGAAATCGAGGCGTTGAACCGAGCTCACCAGTTGTTCGCGGGCGGCACCCGGCGACCCCCGCTGGTGGCGCCGCTCCACATGGTGCCAACATCGCCGGTGAATACCATTGTGGGACAAATCAATTACCAATTTCAGGCAAACCGGGGACACCAAGTGCTGCTCTCGGCGGCGCGCACGGACGCGGCGGCCGCGGGCGTCATCGCCGACGCCCACCGTGACCGGGCGCAAGCCCGTCAGCTGACCAAGAACGTCCTCGACGAGGCCCGTGCCGATGCCGCCGCCGTTACCCCGATAGCGCCGATGGCCCAGCGTGACGCGATGCGCCGTCGGGCCGCACGCCTTCGTGCCCAGCGGGCACACGTGTTGACCGCCCGGCTGCGCGCCCGGCGGCATTCGGCGGCGCTGCGGGCACTGCACTACCGGATGGTGCACCACCGCGGCCTGCTGCTGCCTTCGCCGAGTAGTCGTGCCGGAATTGCGGTGCGCGCGGCGCTATCTCGACTGGGCCGCCCGTATGTGTGGGGCGCGACCGGCCCCGATCAGTTCGACTGTTCCGGGCTCGTGCAGTGGGCATACGCGCGGGCGGGAATTCATTTGGACCGCACCACGTATCAGCAGATCAACGACGGAATCCCAGTACCCCGTTCGCAAGTCAGGCCCGGTGATCTCGTCTTCCCGCACAGCGGACACGTGCAGATGGCGATCGGCAACAATCTCGTCGTCGAAGCCCCGTACTCGGGCGCCGCTGTGCGGATCAGCCGGTTGGGAAACTACGTCGCGATTCGTCGGCCGATATGAGATTAGGTTGAGCGTATGTCGGAACAGACTGGCCCCTCGCTAGCCGCCATTCAGGCGCGGCAGTCGGCGATGGCGACCCGGCACGACTCGGTTGCCGAGGCGGACCGTGCACTAATGGACGTGCTTGCCAGCGCGCACGCCGCGATGCAGGAGAGCATCAGGCGTCTGGACGCGATCGGCGACGAGATCGAGCGCGCCGTTCCGCAGCAGCGCAGCCTGTGCGTCGACACGCCCATGGGGGCGAGGGAGTTTCAGAAATTTCTGGTTGCCAAGCAACGTGAGATCGCGGCGGTCGTGGCGGATGCGCGCGAGCTTGATCGGGCGAAAACTGCTGTGCTGGAACGGCTGCGGGGAGAATACCGCGTATCCGCTGGATAGCGCTGGATAGTGCCCCGAAATTCATCCACAGCCGCGTCGCGGTGAATTGTCCACAGCTCGGGGCCTCAGTACTGTCACCCGGCATGGAGGGGTCGCGACACCGCCCGCGTTGGGCCGCAGCGCCGGTTGGCTAGCCGATGTCGACGTATGACGAACTGCTTGCCACGGTCAGGGTCGTGCGGGACCGCACCGGTGATCCGAACGCATGGCAGGTAGGGCTGACCCCAACGGAGCTGGCCGCGGTGATCACCCCCACGACACGTCCGGAGCAGCTCGACACGCTTCTGGCCAAGATCCGCCGCCAGCATCCGGGCCTGTTCGGCTCCTGGGAGCAACCGCCCGCTGCACCGCCACAGCGGTCCGAGGGGGCCGCCGCCGAAGCCATAGCAGGTGCCGAAGCCGCTCTGGCGCATCAGAATTCGGCTAGCTCCCAACTGGACCTGCAAGTGATCTCGGCCATCATGAACGCCCACCTGAAGACGGTCGAAGGCGCTGAAGCGCTGAGCGCCTTGCAACGCGAAACCGAGGCCGCGGTGCAAACCCGATCCGACTTGGACACCCCGGCGGGCGCACGCGACTTTCAGCGATTCCTGATCGGCAAGCTCAGGGACATCCGCGCGGTGGTGATGACCGCGAGCCTCGACGACACGTCGAAGTCAGCATTGATGGCCGCGTGGACCTCGCTCTACGACGCCTCGAAGAGCGTGCCGAGCGGTGCCGGCGAGACCCGGCCGGCCTCGGTGACCTCGTCGGCATGCGCAGCCGACCCGGCCGCCGCCGGGGACGATCCGCTACTGGATTCGCTGCTGGCCGACGACCCTGGCCTGTTGACCGGGGATTCGGGTGCAGGGCCGGCCGAGAGCGCGCCGGCACCCCCGATGCCGTCGGCGATGCCGGGCATTCCCAATCTTGGGCTGGGTTCGGCACCGGGACCAGGTTCGATGGGTGGTTGGGGGGCGCCGGGCGCGATGCCGGTGCCCGGGCGTCAGGAGGGCAGCGAATCCGATCCGGCCCTGGCGGGCATGGACGACGAAGACCCCGACGTGAACCCGGCCGATCACGAATTGGATGACCAGGACGAACACGAAGACGACGAGCAGGGTAAGGATGTGTCAACGGCGGAATCGCCGCCCGGGGGCCCGACGACGGTGACCCTGCCCGATGGGGACACGGTGACGGCGGCCAGCCCCCAGCTGGCGGCGGCCATCGAGGCCGCAGTGGGCGGTGCGCCGATCCCGGATGCGTTCCACCAGCAGGGAATCACCATTCCCGCACCCGGAACCGCGGTCCCCAATCCGATTGATCCGGTACAAGTCTTGCCGGGAGATGTCGGAATTTTCACCGATCGCCATGCGCTGGCGCTCGGCCACACCAAGGCCCTCCTCGATGGCCAGATTCAGCACATCGCCTCCGTAAGCGGCCCGAGCTTTCTAGGCTGGGAGCACCCACCGGCCGCGGCGACCGCGACCGCGCCGGCCAGGACCGACGCACCGACACCGACCCGGCCGGCGGCCACGCCGACCACTGGACAATAGTGAACTCGCCGGACCGGCCGGCGGCGCAGGAAACAGGAGAAAGCGGATGGCAGATCGAATCCATGTGGTGCCCGCGCACTTACGTGAAGCGGCTGCGCATCACCAGGAGACCTCCGACTACTTGCGCACTGTTCCGTCGTCGCATGCCGCCATCCAGGAGAGCCTGGACTCGCTGGGGCCCATCTTCGGTGAACTTCGCGACGCCGGACGTGAACTGCTCGAACTGAGACGCCAGTGCTACGAGCAACAGGCCGACGACCACGCTGACATGGCGCACAACCTGACCGTGGCGGCCACGACATGGGATCAGCATGAACAAGATGCGGCCGGCGAACTCGGTCGCGTCGTCGACGGCGGTCGATGACCGACGCCAATCCCGCGTTCGACACCGTTCACCCGAGTGGGCACATCCTGGTCCGCTCGTGCCGCGGCGGGTACATGCACAGCGTTGCGCTGAGCGAAGAGGCGATGGATACCGAGGCTGCGACCCTGGCGCAGGGCATCCTGTTGACCGCGGATGTGTCCTGGCTCAAGGCGTTGCTGGAGGTTCGCCACGAGATCGTCGCGGCCGGACACACCCCGTCGGCGGAGGTCCCGACCCCCAACGACCTCGATACGGCGATCGAGAAGCTGCTGGCGCACAAGCTGCGCCGCCGGGACGGCGCCGACTAACCGTCCGCGTTTAGATCAGCCAGGTTTTGACGGCGTCAGGATCGGGCGCTATATCGGTTGGTGGCTCGATGGGGTTGGCGCCGAACAACTCTCGTGCGCGGCCGAGCAAGGTGCGCACCTCGTCGAGTTGCTGCTGCAGCGCAGAATCAACCATGGCCATACGCTACCGAGCGCCTCACACCTGCACAATTCACCTTTGTAAAGAGCGTTCGGAATATATCGGTAGTCTGACCCGGTGGCGATCTTCGGTCGGAAGACGGCGCGCCAGCGCCTCCGGAGAGCTACCCGGGAATCATTGTCGATGCCGGCCTTCAGCTCTCCTGTCGATTGCACCCCGTGGGTGATCGGTGGGCTTTGGCCTGCCGAACTGTCGACGGCGACAGACGAAACCGTAACTCTCGCAAAGTATCTCGAGAAGGATCTGCAGCAAATCACCGCCAGCGCCAACAAGCAGTTGGGGATGGTCAAGCGGGCGGGACTCACCGATCTGGGCCGTCGGGCGGCAGAGGCCCGCGTCATCGAAGAAGCGCGTGCCCGCGCCGTCCGGCGCGTCGAATCGACGATTCGCCAGCTGGACTTGATGAAGGCGCAGGCGCGCGCGCGACATCAAACCGCGCAGGTCGCGCGACGTTTCAGCACGACCGACATGGAAAAGACGCAAGTCATCCCGGCGGTCCCGGCGGCCGGACCTGATGTCGCCGCGTTGGCGGCCGACGAAACCCAGGTCATCCCGGTGGTCCCGGCGACGGAGCCCGAAATCAGGCCTCAGCCGCTCGATCAGACGCAGGTCATACCGGTGATTCCCGCAGTACCTGTGGAGGAGCCGGTGACCGAGGTCGCCGCCGATGACGACGACGCTTCGAGTGGCCGACATCGAGCTCCGTCCGAGGAGACCACCGTGGACGTCGCGGTCCCGCTGCAGCAGGAAATCTCGGCGGCCGCAGCGGACGCGGAATCCCAGACCGCGCGATTGGAGAAGTTGGTCCCGTCCGCAGAACCTGCCGCCAGCGAGCCCGAGCCGGAACCGGAGCCCGAGCCCGAGGTTGTGGCAGAAGCTGAGCCGGAACCCGAGCCGGAGGCCGTCAGCGAACCTGAGCCTGAGCCCGAGCCCGAGCCCGAGCCCGAGCCTGAGCCCGAGCCCGAGCCTGAGCCCGAGCCTGAGCCTGAGCCCGAGCCCGAGCCGGAACCCGAGCCCGAGCTGGCGGCAGAGCCCGAGCCCGAGCCGGAACCGCTGGACGCACCCGCGGCTCCCGCTGCCGTCGAATCCGACGCGGAACGCTTGCATCGGCTGCTGGCATACGTGGTCCGCCAAGAACCCGGGCTGAACTGGGCCGTCGGCGATCTGTCGGACGGCACCACGCTACTGGTCACCGACCTCGCGCACGGCTGGATTCCGCCGGGCATCGCGCTCCCGGTGGGCGTGCGGTTGCTTGCACCCGGCCGGCGCAGGGGCAAATCCTCCGCACTGCTCGGCGAGGCGACCCGGATCGCGACCTACACCCCCGGCGATCGAGTAGGCCGGGCGACAGACTTCCCGCCGACAGAGTCGTCGGTGCAGGCCCGCGAACTGCCGCCCGTCGAAGATTTCGGATGGGAGCTGGGTCGAGTCACGCACTGGCGCGACGGACTTCCGCGGTTGGTGCACACCTTGGCGAAAGCCGCTACGTCGGGAACCGGTGTCGTGGAAGAGGAAGCCGATCTGCTGCGTGTGCATCTCGACACCGCCCGCTATCAGTTGCTGAGCCAGTACCCGGACGTCGTGCCCGCACTGTTGCTCAACTGTCTGTTGCTGGCCGCCACCGAAAGCAGTGTCGCCGGCGACGCGACGTCGGCGAACTATCACCTGGCGTGGTTCCGGAAGCTCGACGAACCTCCGGCCAGCCAGTGGACCGCCGAGTCCTGACCCCAGCTGCAGCGGGGTTCGTCGCGGCAAAACAGGTAGTCGACTACGCATGCCTTCCACGCCGGTGAATCCATAGATTTTGATTGACGGCCGGACCCACCGGGCGCAAACCCCTCTCAGGTGATCGAAATGCTAGCCATCCCGAAAACAGCGGTGCGGCATCGTGATACCGCAGCACCCTCGCAAGCGCAGCACAGTATGGCCCCGGAGCGTGTCCTCATCACCGAGCGCCAGGTCAAGTTCGCCACGGCCGCTGCCGTCGCCAGCCCGCGGCCCCGCACCGCATCGCGTCGCTGGGTCAGCACGCTCTGGCAACGCCTGGTCCTGAGTGTCAGCGTCGAGCATGAGCCGCGCCGCCATTACCCGCCGCGGCGGACGAGCTACTTCGAGCGGGCGGCGACGGCCCGAGAGATGGACCGACTGTGAACGAACTTTTGATGGCCGCTGAAGGCGTCGCGCTGATCGTGGTCAGCGTCGGAATTCACCGCCTCTCCGGCTGGCTGGAGCGCTGGGATTACGAACGTCACTGCGAGGATTGACGGACACTCCCCCGTTCGCGTCAGCCCAGCAGCTCGTCAAATTGTGAATTGACGCTGGTTGGAGGGGTCGATGATACTGGCATGGTGGCGGGGTGGGGCAGTCGCAGCGAACAGAGCGACCTAAAGGACAGAGATCTCGTCGAAGCGGTTCTGCGTGAGCTGAGCGAGGCAGCCGACAAGTGGGAAGCCCTTGTCGCGCAAGCCGAGAAGGTCACGTACAGCGTGGACTTGGGGGATATTCGCGCCGTGACAAACTCCGACGGCAGGTTGGTTGAGCTGTCTCTGCATCCTGGCGTGATGACGGGCTACGGCCACGCAGAATTGGCGGACAGGCTGAACCTCGCGATCGCGGCGATGCGCGAGGAGGCAGAAGCCGAGAATCGGGCCAGGTACGGCGGCGAACTGCATTGATGTCGGTGTCGATGCAGCAATCCTGCGTCGACCGCCTGAAGGAGAATGACCGTGCCACTCAATCTGTCCAACCGGGATCAGAATTCGGGGCACCTGTTCTACAACCGGCGGCTGCGCGCTGCGATCACCCGGTTCTCGGTCCGGATGAAGCACGACGACCGCAAACAACAAGCGGCCGTGGCCCTGTCGATCGTGCTCGTTCTGATCGGCGTCGGGTGGATGGCGCTGCTTCATGTCATGAAGCCTTCGGGTCTGGTCGGCCAGGCTTCGATCATCGGCGACCGCGATACCGGTGCCGTCTACGCCAAAATCAACGGCAGGCTCTACCCGGCACTCAACTTGACATCGGCCCGGTTGGCGGTCGGCAGTGCCGGCGCCCCGACATGGGTCAGAGCCAGTGAGATCGCGAAGTACCCGACGGGCCCGATCATCGGCATTCCCGGTGCGCCCGATAGCTTGCCGATCACGTCGAGCGCCGAATCGGCATGGTCGGTCTGCGACGCCGCAGCCGCCCGGGGCAGTGGAACCGCGCCAGTGGTGACCGCCATCGCCGGGCAGCTTTCCCCCATCGGCCGGTCGGAACCGATGCGCCCGAAGCAGGCCATCCTGGCTACCCACAAGGGCGCAACGTATGTGATCTGGCACGGGCAGCGGTCCCGCATTGATCCAGCGGACCGGTCGGTGACGTTCAACCTTGGTCTCGATCCCGGTGTGACATATCCGATCGAAATCTCCAACGCGCTGTTCGACGCGATGCCGTCAACGGAACCTATTGTGCTGCCAGTCATTCCGGGCCGTAGCACACCGTCGCGGTGGCTGCCCGGTTCCATTGTGGGTAGGGTCCTGGAAACCCGTGACGCGAGCGGCAGCGTCAACGGCTTCTACGTGCTACTGCCCGACGGCGTCCAGAAGATCACCAGCTTCGTTGCCGACCTCTTACGGACCGCGGATTCGGAGGGCTCGACGACACCCACCCTGGTAGCCCCCGACAAACTGATTCAGATCCCGGCGGTCGACGTGCTCGATGTCGACTACTACCCGTCGGAGAAGCTGGAATTCGTTGATACGTCGGCAAATCCGGCAACGTGCGTCGGCTGGGAGAAGCAATCGGGTGACCCGCAGGCTCGGATCACCATCTTCAGCGGCCGCGGCCTGCCGGTTTCGATCGGCATGGACTCCCGGGTAGTTAGCCTGGTTCGCGACGATCGTGACCCCAATTCTGCTGAGGCACAACAGACTTTGATGCTACCGGGTGCGGCGAACTTCGTGGCGACAACCAGCGGGGTCGCGACGGCCGACAGCCGCGAGAGCTTGTATTGGATTTCGCCGCAAGGGGTTCGGTACGGGATCCAATCCGACCACGCCACCTTGCAGGCGTTGGGGTTGGATCCAAAGCTTGCGGTCCAAGCGCCCTGGCCGATCCTGCGCACCTTTGCGCCCGGACCCGCGATCGGTCGTGACGCAGCGCTGGTGGCCCGCGACGCCGTCTCGGGAGGCGGTGCGGTAGCTCCGATTCCCGATCTCAACGAGCTGGCAGGCGGGGGTTAACTAGCCATGTCCAAACGAGGTTTCGTCCGCGGCAGCCGTAAGCCGGCACCGAATGTTCCGCCGGTGCGCATCGCCGTCGCCGCACCGCTGGCATTGCCCGAGCGTGAGCCCCGCAACATCCTGCTGATGATCGCGATTCCCGCGTTGCTCGTCGGAATCATCGGCACGCTGGTGGTGATGTACGCGTCCGGGATTCGATCCCTGCAGTCGGGCTTCTTCCCGATGATCGGCCTGGTCGGGTTCGGCACGCTGATGTTCAGCGGGCGTTTGGGGCGCGGACGCCGGATCAGTTGGGGCGAACAAGAAAAGCAACGCCGGGCCTACCTGCGCCAGCTCGACGAGGATCGCGACGAAGTGCAGCGCGCCGCCCAGGACCAGCGACGCAGCCAGCTGTACGTGCACGGTGATCCGCAGAAGCTGGACACCGTGATCGGGGGGCCGCGGATGTGGGAACGGCGCCCCGCCGACCCAGACTTCCTCGACGTCCGGCTGGGAATCGGAATTCAGCAAGCCAGCGAATCCGCGGTCTCACTGCAGTGGCCCGACGTTCCGATCGGCGAAGAGCTCGAACCCGTAACCGGCGGTGCGCTAAGGGATTTCATTCTCGAGCAGAGCAAGATCCGCGGAATCGGCAAGGTACTGAGCCTGCGGTCGAAACCCGGCTTCAGCTTCGTCGGCGACGATCCGGGCGAACTACACAGCCTGGCCCGTTCGATCCTGTGTTCGCTGGCCGTCTACCACAGTTCCAGCGATCTCAAAGTCATGGTGGTCACCCGCCACCCCGAGCTGTGGTCGTGGCTGGTGTGGTTGCCGCACAACCAGCACGACGAGATGTTCGACGCGTGCGGACTGCGCCGGTTGATCTTCACCTCTCCCACCGAATTGGAAGAGGCGCTCGACGCCGAGCTGCACCGCAAGGGCCGCGGACCGTGGACACCGCCGGTCGGTATGAGCCCGACATCCATGCCCTCGCCGATCGAGTCCAGCCCCGGCCTGGCGCTGGGCCCGCACTGGGTGATCGTCGATGACAACGTCGGCACCCCCGAGCAATGGGAGGGTGTAACCGGGCAAAAGGGCATGGCCGGCATCACGGTGTTGCGGCTGGCCACCCGGGCGGGTCTGGGCGTCGGATTCAGCGACGACAGTGAGCGTTTCGTGCTGCGCGAAGGCAGACTCAGCCACCGCGGCATGTTCTACGCTGTGGCGGACATGCTCGCCGAAAGCACCGCCAACCGGTACGCGCGAGCACTCGCCCGCTGGTCCCCGATGAGCGCCGGAGACCTGTCGGAAACCGACAGCCAAGGCGGCGAATTGCTGCGCGCGCTGGGCATCAGCGACCCCCGTGAACTGGACGTCGACCGACTCTGGGGCGAGAGTCGCGGTCGCGGCGACCACAAATGGGCGATGATGCCGGTGGGCGTCAAGCAAGGCGGTGAACTGCAGCAAATTATTCTGCGCGCCAAAGACTTTGGTGGTTTCGGGTTCCACTCGGTGGTGATCGGCACGTCCGGTTCCGGCAAGTCGGAATACTTCCTGTCACTATGCACCGGGATCGCGTTGACGCACTCCCCCGAGACGTTCATCGTGATCTTCGTCGACATGAAGTTCGAATCCGCGGCCCAGGATCTACAGGGATTTCCCCACGTCGCGGGTTCGCTGTCGAACCTGGGCAAGGACGACCGTCATCTGGCCGAGCGAATGCGCAAGGCCGTCAACGGTGAGATCGCGCGGCGCTACCGTCTTTTCAACCAAGCCGGGGCCCGCGACGCCAACGAGTACGAAGAGATGCGTCTCGCCGGTCGCGACCTGGAGCCGGTACCGATCCTGCTGGTGATCATCGACGAATACCTCGAACTGTTCATTCATCATCCGGAATGGATCGATCTGGTCATCCACATCGGGCAAGAGGGCCGCGGCTGTAACGTCTTCTTCACGCTCGGCGGCCAGCGGCTGGACCTGTCGTCGCTCAGTAAGGTCAAGAGCAACATCGCTTTTCGGGTGGCCCTGCGTGCGGAGACCGCCGAGGACTCCCGCGATGTGATCGGCAGCGACGCGGCGCTGCATCTGCCGTCGAAGGAGAACGGCTACGCTCTGCTCAAGGTGGGTCCCCGCGACCTCGAGCAGTTCCGGTGCTTTTATGTGTCCGCTCCGTTCGTGGTACCCAAGCGGGCGGTCAACGTGAATAAGACTGTGGCGATGAGTTTTTCGCAGCCGCGGGCATTGACCTGGGCCTATCAGCCGCTCAGCGAAGCCGACAGCGAAGCGTTGGCCGTCGCCGACGAGCCCGAGGAGCCTGACGAGTTCTTGTTCCACGCCGACGGGTTCCGGAAGAAGAAGCTGGTCGACGTGATCCGCGAGTCGCTGATGTCGCACAGCGCGCGTCCACCCCACCAGATATGGCTGCCGCCTTTGGAAGTCAGTGAGACGATGGACGTGTTGGTGGCGAGCTGGCGGCGCAAGCCGTGGTACGTCGACTATGGTGACAATCCCGGCCTGGTGTTCCCGGTGGGCGTCGTCGACATCCCCGAGGACCACGCGCAGCGGGTGCACGCCATCGACGCCGAGATGGACAACATCATGGTGGTGGCGACCGCCCAGCGCGGCAAATCGACCACGCTGATGTCGCTGATCACCTCGGCGGCGTTGATGTACCGGCCTGAGCGGGTGACGTTCTTCTGTATCGGGGCTTCGTTGTACCCCGTCGAAGAGCTACCGCACGTGGCATCGGTCGTCAGCCAGACAGACAAAGAGGGCGTCTCGCGGACTGTCGCGTCAATCGAGGGCCTGATCCTCGCGCGCGAAGCAGCGTTCAAGCAGTACCAAATCGACATCTCCGAGTTCCGGGAACGGCGATTCGGGACCGAGCGGGAAGGCGGCACCGATCCCGCCGACAAGTTCGGTGACGTCTTCCTGGTCGTCGACAACTTCAGCGACCTGTACGACAAGGATTCCCCGATGGGAGACCGCGTGGTGTCGATAGCACGCCAGGGCCTGTCGTACGGGGTCCATGTCGCAACCACCGCCACGGCGTGGCTGGTAGGGCAAAAGCAGGCGCTGGTCAACGTGTCGAATGCGCGCATCCAGCTGCGGCTGAGCAATCCGGACGAAACCCAGATGGGTGAGGGCCTCGAGCGTCGAAAAGCCGCCCGCAACACATTGGACCGGCCCGGGTTCGGTGTTACTCGCGAGGGCCACGAGTTGCTGGTCGGCGTCCCGGAGATCACCTCGGCCACCGGCGAACGGGTGCCGACCCGACAACTCGGTGCGGTCATTGCCGAGGTGACCGGCGTCGGCAGGCTGGAGAAGCTGGCGCGGCTGCCCGAACAGATCCAGCTCGCCCAGATCATCGCGGCGTTCGCGGAGACCGATGAGGCGGCCGACCCGTTCAATGTTCCCTTCGCCATCGGCGAAAGCGCTTTGCAGCCAACGTATTTACCGACTCGAACGGTGCCCAGCATGCTGGTGCTGGGTCGGCAACTGTGCGGTAAGACGACGACCCTGGCGGCTTTCGGGCAGGCGGTCATGAGCCGGTTTAGTCCCGAGCAGGCACAGATCACCATCATCGATCCCAAGACGTCGCTGATCGGCAAGATTCGGGGTCCGCACGTACGCGCGTACGCCTACACCGCCGACGACATCGACACCGTGATCGAGGAGCTGGCGGCGCTGATGCGCGACCGGCTTCCTCCCTCCGGTCTAAGTCAGGAGGAGTTGCTGAGCCGCAGCACGTGGGAAGGCCCGCACCATTTCCTTCTGATCGACGACGAGCAGGAACTGCGCCCACATGGCGCGATCGGCAAGGCGGGCGCCAGCGCTCCGTTGTGGGGGCTGATCGAGCGCAGTCGAGAGATAGGCTTGCACGTCATTGCGTCGCGCTTGCCTGGAAACTGGGCCGGGGTCTCGGTGACGAATCCATTCCTGCAGAAGATGACGAGTTCGCGCGCCCCGACCCTATTCATGGACAACGACCCGGCGACGGTAAAGGTGTTCGCCAGGGTCAGCGCCCAGCAACTGCCGCCGGGGCGCGGCTTGCTCGTCACGACCGATGGTGCGATCGAAGGCGTGCTGGTAGGAACTCCGGAATAGGCCGAATTGCCGTGATCGGCCGGGGTCCGAGCAGGTGAATCGACAGCTGTCGGAGACCCCCATAGAATCGGTGCATTCCGTGATGTTTCGACGGATACAACTTGCCTGGTGGGGAGCCAGCCAAAAGGGGGTATACCCCCACGGATGAAACCGGGCATTCGCAATACGGAGGGGCAAAAATGAGCGGTCTGTTTGACATGGTGCCGGGCGCCGTCGACTTGTCGGCGGCGACAGAGGGAGCGATCAGCCAGGAGATGGCGGCTACCACCGCGGCCGGCTCGGCAGCTCTGGTCGGCGTGTTGCCGATGGCACCGGACGCCGATTCCATCGAATTTGCCGCCGCGCTGAACGCAGCCGGTTCGGCCTACTTGGCGACCGCGGCCGAGCACGCCGGGCAACGCGCCGCCTTCTCGGGTGCGCAGGGTCTGGCGTCTGCCACAAACGTCGGCGTCGACGCAGCCAGCGCGGCCGCGAGCGCGTTCTAAGCAGCCGGCATGGCCGACCCCAGGTGGACAGGTCCGCCCGAGATCGTTGCTCAGATCTTCGAGGAGGGCAATCCGGCGTCGGTTGTTGCCAATAACGCGGTATGGGTCACCGAGACCACGAATAACGGAGTCGCCGCAGGTCTTTCCAGCGCCAATGCGGTGGCCACGGCGGCGCACTGGCAGGGCGTCGGCGCGATCGCCTCGATGATTACCAGTACCGGCCTCAACGCTGGACTGCAGACGCTGATGGGCTGGACCGCGGAGAAAATCGGCGTGACGACGGCGGCCGTCGAGGCCTTCATGCTCGCGAGGTCGACCGTCGTCCCGTCCGTGATGTCGCTGACCAACCGGTTCGAGTGGATCGTTTTGGCCCATACCAACTGGTTCGGGCAGAACACCATGCCAATGGGCGAGCGAGACGCCGAGTACTACGGCCATCACTGGCCGACGAACTCGACCATCGGTTGGGCCTACTCCAGCACGCTGGCCACGCTCGTCGCGGCCTTGGCCGTTCCCCCGCCTATGGCACCGATGGGCGCTTCGCCGGCCGGGCCGGCGGCGGCCGCCTCGGCCGTGGCCCAGGCGGCCGGTCAGAGCGGGATGAATGGCGCGATGCAAGCAGGGAGTCAGGCGACGCAGGGTGCGGGCCAGGCAGCGGCGGCACCCGCCGAGGGCGGCAGCCAGCTCAGTTCGATGATGCAGCAGCCGCTGCAGATGATCTCCGGCCTGACCGGCCAGCTGCAACAGGTCGCCAAGGCCCCGATGGATGCCTTCCAGGGGATGGCCAGCATGCCGCAGGGCCTGATGCAGTCCCTGACGGGTGCATTCTCTTCGGCCGGTGCGGGCAATGCAGGCGCGGCTGGCGCCGCCGCCGAGCCCGCCATGCTGGCCGGGGCGACCGGGCCCCTGGGTGGTGCGGCCGGCGGCGGCGTGGGTGGGGGCGGCGGTTTCCCGGGCGCCGGCCTGACCAGCTACACGCGTCCCACCAGCAGTTTCGAGCCGGAGGCCGGCGGTCGGCCCACCGGCTTGCGCGCCGGAGTGCTGAACGCGTCCGAGCTGCGCCCGCCCACCTCCCCGACCAGCACCGGCACGGGAGGGTCGCCGATGCCGATGTCTCCGGCCGGCATGCTGGGGCACGGCAAGGAAGGCCAAGCCGACAAGGACGTCAACCGCGCTCGGGTCGTCGTCGGCGGCGGCGAACCCCCCGACGAAACCTGACGCTCCAACCAGGAAGCGGAAACTGCTGTAAATCTTGCATTAGCTTTGCCGGGAAATGGGTAACTTCCGCCTGTGGGGATTAACAACCGCGATGCAGGTACTTGTTGACCGGCGGTGGCTATGACGGTGACCCAAGCCTGAACGATGCGGTGCGTGGAAAAGGCCTAAGCCTGGAGTTTCAGCCCATCGTCACGTTGGACAGCGGCGCGATAGTCGGATTTGAGGCGTTGGCCCGATGGCCCGACCTGGGCGGCGCGGGCCCCAACCAGGTATTCGCCCATGCCCGAGCCCTCGGGCATGATGGGCGGCTCGACCAGCAATGCGTGACCGAAGCCATCGGCGCCGCTCTGGATGCCCGACTGCCCAGGCAAACGTTGATCACGATCAACTACGAGCCGGGGACGCCGTACCCCGGCTCGCTTGCCCCTGCCTTGCTCGCGCGCGCCCGCGCACTGTCGCTGGCCTTCGAGTTAACCGAACGCAGCATGCTCGCTCACCCGAGAACGTTGTTATCGACGGTGAGCGCCATGCGACGCGACGGGTTTTTGATCGCCCTAGATGATGTAGGTGCGCAGCCAGATTCGCTCGCACTGCTCGACGTGCTGAGGCCCGACATCATCAAACTGGACATGGGATTGGTGCAACAAAAGCCGCGGCAAGCCCAGGCTCGAACCATTTCAGCAGTCCTGGCTTATCACGAACGAACCGGTACTCCGATCCTGGCCGAAGGCATCGAAACCGAAGCCCATCTCGAGCATGCTCGAGCGTTGGGAGCAACCCTGGGGCAGGGTTTCAAATTTGGTCGCTCCGGCCCAATCTCTGCAGTTCCCTCAGTATCCGCCGATTGGGCAGTCTCCCACCCGCCGATCCGAGCTACCGCGCGAACTCCTTACGACCTTGCTGAAACCGGACCCGTCGCGTGTCGCATCGGTCGAAAGCAGGTGCTGATTGCGTTGTCGGCCCATATCGAAGCTCAAGCTGGCTGCACTGCAGATCCCCCCATCGTTCTTGCAACGTTGCAACACCATCGCTACTTCTCCGCGGGCACCCGCCGACGTTATGTCGAGCTCGCCGAATTCTGTCCGCTGGTAACGGTCTTCGGCCAAGACCTTCCCGAGCATCTCGGATCCGCCATCCGCGGTGTAGCACTGCGCCCGGACGACCCGCTGTGCGAAGAATGGACAGTCGTGGCGCTGGGACCTCAACTGGCGGTGGCGCTCATCGCCCGAGAGCGACCTGGCGGCGCCACTTCATCCGAATACGATCGGCAATTCGAATTTGTCCTAACCTACGAACGCCGCGTGGTCACTGAGGCAGCCCACAGCCTCCTGGCGCGCATGCTGTGATCACGGGAATGGAGCACGCCCCGGCGCCCCGGGGGCCGGCGATCAGGGGCTGACTGTTTCCCGCAGTCTCGATGCACCCGGTATCGGGCGGCGGTAAGCGCGGTGGACGAACCGGGGCGGGCAGTCGATGTAGCGACGTCGACGTGGAACGCATTGGTGTACAGCGCTTTGCGGGTTTGACAACCGCTGAGGCGATGACCGCCGATCTGGGTGCAGAAATGAAGCCCCAAGGACGTTCGGGAGCCCACAGCAATGCCCGTAGCAATAGGGTGTCGCTCGCTACGTGAGCGGGCCACTGTTTGGCCATGAGTATGGAACCGTGCATGTCGGGGTATCTGGGGGAGGTCGAGAAATGACGAAGGGGGCACGCCCGTGCAACACGAATCGAGTCCCCTGGAAGGGATACCGACTCTTCTGGGCTTGGTGCTGCGGCGCCTCGGGCTCGACACGGCATGGTTGTCCTTGTTTCGTGATGGCGTGCAAGTCTTCGAGGTGCTCGACGGCGACGTCGAGGCGGTGGGCCTCTCACCCGGTGACCAGTTCAGCCTGTCCGGCTCATACGACGTCCGGGTCATAGACGGGCGGCTGCCTGCAGTCATCCCCGACACGTCGGCCAACAAGACGGCAGCCGTCCTTCCCATGACACGGCAGTTGGGTGTTGGTGCCTACGTCGGGGTTCCAGTAGTCGGCCCGGGGGGCAGCGCGCTAGGCATGGTGTGCGCGGTCAGTCAGGCGCCGAAGCCGCACCTCGCCGACGTCGATCTGCGAATCATCACCAAAGTGGCCGATCTCATCGGTGCCTTGATGGAGTCGCCGGTCGACCGATCCCCGGTCCGCGCAGATCAGGGCGAGATCCCCCGGGTGGTGGCCGAACAGAACTTCGAGGTTGTCTTCCAACCCATCTACAACGTGTCGACCGGCCAGGTCATGGCTGTCGAAGTCCTGTCGCGTTTCCCGTGCGAACCGTTTCTCCCCGATCTGGTGTTCGGCCGGGCAGCCCTGCTGGGCTTGGACATCGACCTGCAGGCCGCGGTCGTCACCCGGGCTGTGTCGTTAGTGCCGCAGCTGCCCGACGAAGTGCTCGTTGCTGTGAACATCTCCGCGTCAGCGGTGCCGGTGATGCGGTGGGATGAGCTGCTGACCGACGTTGACCCGTCCAGACTGGTGCTGGAGATCACCGAGCATAGTGCTGTCGAGAACTACGCTGCCCTCGACGACGCACTGGAAGCTTGTCGGGCTCACGGTATACGGGTGGCGGTCGACGACGTGGGTGCCGGCCTTTCCTCTTTTTCGCACGTGCTGGAGTTGTCACCAGAATTCGTCAAAGTCGACCGGTCCATCACGCGCAACATCGACATCGATGACGCGAGACAGCGGTTGGCACAATCCATTGTCGAACTCGCCGCGCAGATCGGTGCGACCGTCATCGCCGAAGGGGTGGAGAGTCAAGGCGAACTCGATAGCGTGTGCGCCGTGGGCATCCAGTGGGCCCAGGGTTTCTACCTTGGCCGGCCCAGGTCGTATACGGAGGGTTTTGCGGACAGCCGTGTCGTCGCCACGCCAGTCGATCAATCCTCCGCTGTCGTCGATCTGCGCGGAGAGCGTCCGTTCGAGCTGGCCCTCACCCACTCGCCCATCGGCATGGCCGTCGTCGGCCTGGACGGGGTGTTCCAGCGCACGAACCGGGCATTCAGGAACATGCTTGGCTACGGAAGGCGGGAGCTGGCAAACCTCACTGTCCAGGAGATCACTCATCCCGACGACCTGGACACCGACCGGACCCTGCTAGCGGAGTGCCTGTCTGGCCGTCGTCGGACTTACCGCGTGGACAAGCGCTTCATCGCCGCTGACGGGCGTGTCGTTTGGTGTGACCACACTGCCGTGCTCATCCAGGGCCCCGAGAGCCGGCCTCGTTGCTTCGTATCGCAAATCATGGACGTGACTGTCGAACGAATTCGGGAAGCGGACCTGGCCCGCCAAGTCAACACCGACCGGCTCACCGCGATTGCCAATCGCTCCGCGGCAGGCAGGCTGTTAGACCAACTGGACGCGGCCGACGCCGGGTACGGTGTGCTGTTCTGTGACATCGAGCGATTCAAGTCCTTCAACGACCAGTTGGGTCATCGAGTTGGCGACGAACTGCTGGTGAGGGTCGCAGACCGGATGCGTGCTGCCGTCGAAGGCAGTGACTTCGTCGCTCGGTGGGGGGGCGACGAGTTTCTCGTCATCACCGGCACCGTTGACGAGCGAAAGCTTGCACTCCACGCCGAGCGGATCGCACAGCAGGTGCGCAGTCCGCCGATTACCCTCGCTGACGGCTCGGAAGTCGCCGTTGCCATAACGATAGGCTCCGCTGTACGCCAACCCGGGACCGGCCAAACCAACGACGCAGTGCTCGACCGCGCCGATCAGGACATGTACCAACGGCGACGCAGCCGAACCGATGCCACACGCTAGGCCTCGCCCACTTCGTATCTCGAGCGGCGGAATTCCACGCCAACCCGAAGGACGACGGTTTTGCACGAAAGGCCAAGTCGCGCAAGACAACCCGGTCTGATCTGCTCCGAAGTTGTTACTCGGCGGCCTTCTGCCGTGCTTCCGCGGCCTTCTCCGCCGCGCGCGCGGCCTCCGCCTCGGCTTCTTTCTTGGCGGCGTTGCGTTGCGCTTCGGCCTTGTCCTGCTGGGCTTGGCCCTCCTCGCGCAGGGCGTCGTTGTCGGTCACGATGCCGGCGACTTCCTTGGCCTTGCCTTTCACGTCTTCCACGACGCCCTTCACGGCTTCTTCTGGTCCGCTGTCACCCATGGTTCATTCCCTTCGTCACAAAAGCGTTACTAGGTACTACCCTCCGGGCCGGTGGTCAACCTATGCCTCGCGTCACAACCCGAAATCGCCGTACCGACGGTCGTCAACGGAGCGCCGCTTCTAGCGGGCCCGTCAGTAGACCAGCCACGCCGATGAGGGGAACTATCGCTATCGACCCGGCCCGGGTGGGCCCGCGAATGCCTGCGCGATCTCCAGCCACCGTTGGGCTTGGGGGCCGTTTGCGGTGATGTCCAGGTCGCTCAGCGGGCGGCGCTGCGTGACCAAGTAGCAGAAGTCCTCGGCGGCCCCGGTGACGCGTTCGGCCGCATCGGACGGACCCCAAGACCAGACGTCGCCACCGGGCGCACGCAGCTCGACCAGAAACGGCTCGGTCGGCGGTGCCAGCTCGTTGACCGTGAAGGCGTAATCGCGAGTGCGCACTCCCAGATGGGCGATCGAGCGCAGGCGCGCGGTGGGCGCCCGTTTGACCCCGAGCGCGTCGGCGACGTCCAGCCCGTGCGCCCAGGTCTCCATCAACCGTGCGGTGGCCATCGACGCCGGGCTCATCGGCGGCCCGAACCACGGCAGCTTCCGGCTCTCGTCGACGGTGAGCAGCGCGTCGTGCAGCAGGCCCCGGGTGGCCCGCCATTCGCGCAGCAGGTCTGCCGGTGGCGTGACCGCCAGCTCCTCGGCGCCCGCGTCGACGAAGCCGAGGGGGTCCTGCATCGCGTCGGCCAACACCTCGGCGAACCCCGCCTCGTCGGTGACCGAGAGCAGCGCGACCCGATCGGTCCACCACAGGTGCGCGATCTGATGTGCGACGCTCCAACCCGGCGAGGGCGTCGGGTCGGCCCAGCGCCCCTCGGCCAGCGGCGCCACCAGCGCGTCGAGATCGTCGCTTTCGGCACGCAGGTCGGCCACCATCGGCCCGGCATCAGCCATCTTGACCTCCTAGCGACTGGTCGCCGGCTGACCGCGCCGGCCGACGACACTGTGTACGACGAGTCCGGCCAGGTAGATCCCCGAACCGAACAGCACGAACGTCGGCGCGTGCCCGTCGGCGGGGATCAACGCCGCGGCCACCGTGATCGAGACGATGAACGACACCCAGAACAGCGCATCCTGCACCGCGAACACGTGGCCGCGCAGCGCGTCGTCCACATCCATCTGCATCGCCGAGTCGGCGCACAGCTTGATCATTTGGCCGGTGATGCCGAGAAAGAAGCTGCACCCGACCATGACCGGCAGCGTCAGCCCCACTCCAGCCAGCTGGACCAGCGCGGCCGCGGCCAATGCGCCGTTCGCGGCGGCGTAACGCCCCCAGCGACGCACCGTTGGTGGGGTCAGCAGTGTGGCGATGAACGACCCAAGGCCCGACGCGGCGAAGAACACCAGCGCGATCCCCAGCCCGCCGACCGCGGGGTTTTTCGTGTGATGCGCCAGCAGCAGGATCACTAGCGAGTTGATCCCGACCACCATGCGGTGCGATGCCAATCCGGACAACGCGGCCGCGACCGTCGGCGTGGACACCACCGTGCGCGCACCGTGCAACCACCCGGTGATCACCGCGTAGAGCACCGATCCGTGGATCGCTCGCTTGGTGTCGTCCGGTCCGAGCACCCGTGGGCCGAACCGCAGGGACAGCAGCAGCGCGACGCACACTGGAATCAACGCCATGAAGATGATGACGGACGCGCCCCGATCGCTCCCGCCGACGAACCATCGCGGGATCAGCATGAAGTTGGCGCCGAAGAAGGCCGCGATGGCGCCCGACGCAGTGGCGAGCGAGTTCATCGTCACCACCTCCTCGCGCGGCACCACGTGCGGTAGCGACGCCGACAATCCCGACGCCACGAACCGGGAGAAGCCGTTAAACAACAACGCACCGAGCAGCAGCGGCATCTCGCCGGCACGCACCGCGAGAATCGTGCCGATCAGCAGGATCAGCACCATGCGGCACGCATTGGCGCCGACCAGCACCCAGCGTCGGTCCCACCGGTCCATCAGAGCCCCGGCGAACGGTCCCAGCAGTGAATAGGGCAAGAACAGCACCGCGAATGCGAACGCGATCGACAGCGGATCGGCCGCCCGGTCCGGATTGAACAGCAGCGCGCCGGCGACCGTCGCCTGAAAAAGCCCATCACCGAACTGGCTCGCCATGCGCACCTGAATCACCCGCCGGAAATCCGGCAGGGCGCGCACCGACTGCCAGAGTTCGACGGGTGCACGCGAGGGCATCCGGGTTTGGAACACAGAACCGACTTCCACGATTGGGCTGGACAAAGACAACGCACGCGACGCCGCAGTAATAACAGTACAAATATTTACGCCCGGCGTTTGTTTGTGCCGAGCGATGCTACGGGAGTGCGATGATGGACTGATGCCCCAGCCAGAAGATCCCGAAGACTACATCGCACCCGCTGCCCAGCGGGTGCGTGCGGGTACTTTGCTGCTGGCCAATACCGATCTCCTCGAACCGACGTTTCGGCGCAGCGTCATTTACATCGTCGAGCACAACGACGGCGGCACGCTGGGCGTGGTTCTCAACCGCTCCAGCGAGACCGCGGTCTACAACGTGTTGCCGCAGTGGGCCAAACTCGCAGCCAAGCCGAAGACGATGTTCATCGGTGGGCCGGTGAAGCGCGATGCCGCGCTGTGCCTGGCGGCGCTGCGGATCGGCGCCGACCCGCAGGGTGTGCCGGGTTTGCGACATGTTGCGGGACGCATCGTGATGGTCGACCTCGACGCCGAGCCCGATCTGATCGCCCCGCTGATCGAGGGTGTCCGGATCTATGCGGGATATTCGGGCTGGACCATTGGTCAGCTCGAGGGCGAGATCGAGCGAGACGACTGGATTGTGTTGTCCGCGTTGCCATCTGACGTTCTCGTCGCGGCGAAGGAAGACTTGTGGGGCCAGGTTCTGCGCCGGCAGCCGTTGCCCCTGTCGTTGCTGGCCACCCACCCGATCGACGTCAGCCGAAACTAGGGCTCCTCCCCCACCCGCGACGGCGCCGGCGTTTCGTCGGCCGCACGCGCGAGCCTGGCGGCGATCACCGCGCACACCACCAGCTGAATCTGGTGGAAGATCATCAGCGGCAACATTGTCAGGCCCACGATGTTGCCCGGGAAAAACACCAGCGCCATCGGCAGGCCGGACGCCAGACTCTTCTTCGAGCCACAGAACAGCAGCACGATCGCATCGGCGCGGTCCAGTCGCGCGATCCGGCCGGTCACCGTGGTGGCGACCAGGACGATGGCGAGCAGCCCCGTCGCGACCAAGGCAACCAGGATCAACCGCCAGACGTCGACACTGAACCAGATGCCCTCGACCACGCCCATCGAGAAGGCCGTGTACACGACCAGCAGGATGGATCCCCGGTCGACGACCTTGAGCACCGCCGCATAGCGGCGGATCAATCCCGCGATCCAGGGCCGCGCCAGCTGGCCGGCGCCAAACGGCAGTAACAGCTGCATGACGATGTCGCGGATCGAACTACCGTCCACGTGGACCGCGCCGCTGGTGTTCATCAGCAACACCACCAGCAGCGGGGTCAGCACGATGCCGAGAATGTTCGACAGCGACGCGCTGACGATGGCGGCCGAAACATGGCCTCGCGCAATCGAAGTGAACGCGATCGACGACTGTACGGTCGACGGGACCAGGCACAGAAACAGCACGCCGTTGTAGAGGTCCATCGTCAGGACCGAGGGCACCAACGCCCGGGCGGCCAGGCCCAGCAGCGGAAACAGCACGAACGTCGTGGCCAGCACGAGCAGGTGCAACCGCCATTGCCGCACGCCGTGCCAGGCCTGCTGCGGCGACAGTCGGGCGCCGTAGAGGAAGAACAGCAGCGCGATCGCGGACTGCGCGGCGACCGATGCGGCCTCGGCGGCATCGCCGTGGGCAGGGAAAAGGGAGGCGATCGCGACGGTCGCGGCCAGGGCCAGCAGAAACAGATCGAAGATCGTCGACAAGCGCCTCAGCATGCTGGTCTATTGCACGAGGTCGCGTCGGTGGGGATTCGTCAGTGGCAGGACTGCGTGCAGACGCTGCACTCGCCGGCGCAACTGGGTGCGGCGGCTTCCTGGCGAAGCGCGAATCGTGCGCTCTGCCACGAGCCGGCGGCCAGCGTGCCGAGGGCGCCGGCCACGCAGACGATCAGCACCACGAACGCGGTGTGCGCGGATGCGGCCAGTGCCACCACGCCGCCGGCGGTAAGCATCACCGCGGCCGCCAACTGCGTCGGCGCCATTGCGCGCAATGCCAGTTGCGTGCCGTCGACGGCGTGGTGGTGAGACAGCGACCAAGCTCCGAACCCGGCGGAAGCCACCGCCGCACACACGCACACCACCCCAGCGATCAGCATTGCCTCACAATACGAGGCCGGTCACTGATTCGCGCGCCGGGCTCCACACCCCTTGTGTTGGCGCCGAATTAGCGCGAGCCGAGGTTACTGAAGTTCGGCAGCGGCGGAAGCCCCGGTACGAGGGACAACAGATTCGGCGCGGGCTGCGGGGAGGGCAGCAGATTGGGCGCGGCCAGCTGCGCGGGAAGCCGGGCCGGCGCGCCAACGGGAGCCTGCGCGGGAACCGGGGCGGGTGCGACGCCGGGAACCTGGGCGGGAACTTGCGCAGGAACGGCGGCCGGGGCTTGCGCGGGAACCGCGGCGGGAGCCTGCGCCGGAAGCGCGACGGGCGCGGCAGCCGGCGCGGGCGCGGGCGCGGGGGATTGGGCGGGCGCCGCGGCCCCGGGCGCCGCGGCCCCGGGCGCGGTCACCCGGAATCCGTTGACGATCGCGTCGGTGGCGGGCGCGTCACCGACCGCGACGGCCCGGTCGGTGGTCACCGACAGCGACACCAGGTACGTGTCGTGGCCCGAGGTGGCGAGGACGTGACGGCGCGAGGTGTTCAGCGTCATATCGCCCTCGCGGTAGGTGCCTTCGATCACCGACGACGGGAAACCGTCGAAGTCGGCCATCGAGGCGTTCGTCGACTGCCAGGCCAGCAGCTTCTGGCTGTCGACGTAGCCGTGCGAGATGGCTTCCCTGGGATCGAAGCTACCGACCAGCTTATAGACCACGACCTGCGCGTTTGATGTGTAGACGCTGCTGCCCTGCCGGTCGGCGATCACCGCGAACGCGTCGGGCACGTTGGGGTCGGGCACCTGGGTCCAGCGCGGCGGAACCGGCAGCGTGATGTCGAGCGCTTTGAACCCCTGCGGCTTCTGCGGCTCGAGCTTGACGCCCTTCGACTGGAAGTAGTCGCGCAGCGTTCCGGAGGCCGCGGGAGTGATGGCCGGCTGCGCCGGCGCGACAGCGGCGGCGTTAGGCGTCGCGGCCGGAGCCGCAATGCCGCTGGGCGCCGCGGCGAGGCTTGGCGGAGCGAACGGATTCGCCGACGGTGGGGTGGGGACGAATCGGTTGCTGTTGGCCGTGCCCGGAGCCGAGGGGGGGTAGTACTGCTGCGCCGGCACCGGAACGATGGGACCCGGCGGGACGGGCGCCACCGGATCGGCCGAAGCCGTAGCACCCGAGAATAGGGCGAACCCGATCACACCGGCGGCGAAGCCACCGGCGATTACGCGCCCGGGGGCGGCGATCTGAGTCATCACTGTCGGTCCTTCCGAATGGCTGGCCAACCAGCATCCGTGCGTATAGACCGTGACTGTAACCAGGGGTCAAACGTGCTGGACAGGGCCGAAATAGAGCTGGGATGAACCCCTGATCGATGCGCAACGCAACCTTTATCAACCTGTGGCCGGCGGGCCCGGCAAGTCGGCCCTTATACGCTGTTCACGTGACCCAACCGCCGATCACCTCGTCGCCGAGCATCCCTTCGGGTGCCCAGACGGAGTCCGACGCGCCGCCATTCCGTTACACGGCGGAGCTGGCCGGCACTATTGAGGGCACCTGGCAGGACAACTGGGCCCGGTTAGGGACGTTCAATGTGCCCAACCCGGTGGGGTCGTTGGCGCCGACCGACGGTACCCCGGTGCCCGACGACAAGTTGTTCGTGCAGGACATGTTCCCGTATCCGTCCGGGGACGGGCTGCACGTCGGACACCCCTTGGGTTACATCGCCACCGACGTCTACGCCCGCTATTTCCGGATGATCGGCCGTAATGTCCTGCACGCCTTAGGATTTGACGCCTTTGGGCTGCCCGCTGAGCAATACGCGGTGCAAACCGGCACGCATCCGCGCACCAGGACCGAGGCCAACATCGTCAACTTCCGGCGGCAGTTGGGCCGGTTGGGCCTCGGGCACGACAGTCGGCGATCCTTCTCGACCACCGACGTCGAATTCTACAAGTGGACGCAATGGATCTTCCTGCAGATCTACAACGCGTGGTTCGACCCGGCGGCCGCCAAGGCCCGGCCGATCGCCGAGCTGATCGCCGAATTCGATTCCGGTGCCCGTCGTCTCGACGACGGTCGGGACTGGGCGACATTGTCGGCGGGGGAGCGTGCCGACGTGATCGACGGCTACCGGCTGGTGTACCGGGCGGACTCGATGGTGAACTGGTGCCCCGGGCTGGGCACGGTGCTGGCCAACGAAGAGGTCACCTCCGACGGCCGCAGCGACCGCGGCAACTTCCCGGTGTTCCGGAAACGGTTGCGGCAGTGGATGATGCGTATCACGGCGTACTCCGACCGGCTGCTCGACGACCTGGACGTGCTGGACTGGCCCGATCAGATCAAGTCCATGCAACGCAACTGGATCGGCCGTTCTACCGGCGCGGAGGCGCTGTTCTCGGCCACCGTTCTCAACGGCGACCGCAAGGGCTCCGAGGTCGACATCGATGTGTTCACGACGCGACCCGACACCTTGTTCGGCGCAACCTATCTGGTGCTGGCTCCCGAGCACGACCTGGTGGACGAGCTGGTCGCCGCCGGCTGGCCGGAAGAAGTGGACCCCAGCTGGACGTACGGAGCCGCGACGCCCGCGGAAGCCGTTGCGGCCTACCGGCGAGCGATCGCCGCGAAGTCGGATCTCGAGCGCCAGGAGAGCAAGGAGAAGACCGGCGTTTTCCTGGGCAGCTATGCGATCAATCCGGCCAACGGCAAGCCGGTTCCGGTGTTCATCGCCGACTATGTTCTGGTGGGCTACGGCACCGGGGCCATCATGGCGGTGCCGGGCCACGATCAGCGGGACTGGGATTTTGCCAGCGCATTCCACCTGCCGATCGTGGAAGTCATTGCGGGGGGCGATATTTCGGAATCCGCGTACGCGGGCGACGGCGAGCTGGTGAACTCCGGCTACCTCGACGGTATGGATGTCGCGGCGGCCAAGGAAGCCATCACCGCCCGGCTGGAGTCCGAGGGCCGCGGCCGGGCGCGGATCGAATTCAAATTGCGGGACTGGCTTTTCGCGCGACAAAGGTATTGGGGCGAACCGTTCCCCATCGTGTACGACAGCGACGGGCGCCCGCATGCGCTGAACGAGGCCGCGCTTCCGGTGGAGCTGCCCGACATCCCGGATTATTCGCCGGTGCTGTTCGACCCCGACGATGCCGACAGCGAGCCATCGCCGCCGCTGGGCAAGGCAACCGACTGGGTGCACGTCGAGCTGGACTTGGGCGACGGCCTCAAGCCTTACAGCCGCGACAGCAATGTGATGCCGCAGTGGGCCGGCAGCTCTTGGTACGAGCTGCGCTACACCGATCCGCATAACTCGGAACGGTTCTGCGCCAAGGAAAATGAGGCGTACTGGATGGGTCCGCGGCCGGCCGAGCACGGTGCGCAGGACCCCGGCGGCGTCGACCTGTACGTCGGGGGAGCAGAGCACGCGGTGCTACACCTGCTCTATGCCAGGTTCTGGCACAAGGTCCTCTACGACCTGGGTCACGTCAGTTCGCGAGAGCCATACCGCCGGCTGGTCAATCAGGGGTACATCCAGGCGTTTGCCTACACCGATTCGCGCGGGTCGTACGTCGCGGCCGACGAGGTGGTCGAACGGGACGACAAGTTCTTCTACCCGGGGCCCGACGGCGAGATCGAGGTCTTTCAGGAATTCGGCAAAATCGGTAAGAGCCTGAAGAATTCGATCTCACCGGACGCCATCTGTGACGAATACGGTGCGGACACCCTGCGGGTGTACGAGATGTCGATGGGCCCGCTCGAGGCGTCGCGGCCGTGGGCGACCAAGGACGTGATCGGGGCGCACCGTTTCTTGCAGCGGGTCTGGCGGCTGGTGGTCGACGAGAACACCGGCGAATCCAGGGTGGTCGATGAACCGGAGCAGCTGGACACCGAAACCCTGCGCGCACTGCATCGCACCGTCGCCGGTGTCGCGGAAGACTATGCGGCGCTGCGGAATAACACCGCCGCAGCCAAGTTGATCGAGTACACCAATCACCTCACCAAAGAGCATCGCGAGGCGGTGCCCCGCGCTGCTGTCGAACCGCTGGTGCTGATGCTGGCACCGCTGGCCCCACACCTGGCCGAGGAGTTGTGGTCGCGGCTGGGGCACACCACGTCATTGGCGCATGGCCCGTTCCCGGAAGCCGACCCCGCTTACCTCGTCGACGACACCGTCGAGTACCCGGTGCAGGTCAACGGCAAGGTGCGCGGACGTGTGGTGGTGGCCGCCAACGCCGATGACGCCGCTCTGAAAGCCGCCGCGCTGGGGGATGAAAAGGTCCAGGCGTTCTTGGCTGGGGCCACGCCCCGCAAGGTGATCGTAGTCGCCGGCCGGTTGGTCAATCTGGTCGTCTGAACCCGATTGCCCCCGGCCGCAGCACCACCTCGTGGACGTGGCCGTCGCGTGGCGTGGCCACCGCTTGGGCGACCGCCGCGGCGACGGTTTCGGGCTGCAAGAAATTCGCGGGGTCGTACTCACCGCCCTCGAACGCGACCAGTTCGCGTTGCATCTCGGTGTCGGTGCGGCCGGGAAATATCGTGGTGACCCGCAGGTCGGGCTCGTCGATGCGCAGCGAGTCGGCGAACGCGCGCAATGCGAACTTGCTGGCCGAATAGGATGCCATACCCGGCGAAACCGCGCGTCCCGCCCCGGAGTTGATGAACACCACCTGACCACGAGCGCTGCGCAGGGCCGGTAACAGTTCCAGCGTAAGGGCCACCGCCCCAAAGACATTCACGCTGAAGGTGGCACGCCATTCGTCTACATGCGACTCTGCGACCCGGCCCGGGACGGACACGCCCGCGTTGTGCACCAGCACGTCGAGTGCGTCCACGATTTCGCACGCGGCCGCGATCTCGTCGATGTCGGTCAAGTCCAGTGGGAAGGTGGTGGCGCCGAGTCGCTCCGCGACGGCGTCGAGCCGGGTCGAGGGCCGCCCGGCCAGCAGCAGCGTGTGCGTCGGGGCCAGCGCGGTGGCGATGGCGGAGCCGATACCGCCGCCGGCACCAGTGATGAGTGCAGTTGGCATGAAGATCAGTCTACGGACAGCACCAATGCCGTTGGAAACCAGGTACTTTCACGCACGCTTGCGTGCGGGTGACTCTCCGCCGGCGGGACCCGACGTCGGCTCGCCCGAGGCCAGGTGCTCCAGCGGTGCCAGCGCTTTGGTCAGCATGTCCAGGTCCGACTCGTTGAGCTGGCTGAGCATCGCGGCCAGCGCCGCGTGCCGATTAGCCAGTGACTCGGCGTGAACGGCCCGGCCGCGCGGCGTGATGTCGACGAGCACGGCCCGTAGGTCGGACGGGTCGCGCGAGCGCTTCACCAGTCCGATCTTCTCCAGCCGGCGGATCGCCACGGTCGTGGTGGGGGTCCGCACCCGTTCGTGTGCGGCCAGATCCGTCATCCGGATCGGGCCTTGATCGAGCAAGGTGACCAGGATCGACAACTGCGCCAAGGTCAATTCGCCCGCCACCACCCCACTGGGATCGCCGCGGCGCAGTATCGAAAACAGTTTGGACAGCGCGCGGTGCAAGCCTTCCGCAAGCTCGGTCACCTCGGCCGCGGTGGAGTCGCTGTCCGCCATAAGTCGGCAGTCTAACCCGATATGGGTGGCGTACAAGGTAGCTACGACGACTATTTTTAGCCCGTCAAAGCACTTGGGACAGGAATCGCTGCAGTCTTTCGGTCTTAGCCGCTTCGAATATCTGCTCGGGTGGCCCGGATTCCACCACCTTGCCGTGATCCATGAACACGACGATGTCCGACGCCGACCGAGCGAAATCCATTTCGTGCGTAACCACAATCATCGTCATCCCGCCGGCGCCGAGGTCGGCGATGAGTTGCAATGCTCCCTTGACCATCTCCGGATCCAGTGCGGATGTCGCCTCGTCGAAAAACATCACCTGCGGCCCCATGGCCAGCGCCCGGGCGATCGCAACCCGTTGCTGTTGGCCCCCCGACAGCATGCCGGGGCGGGCACCGGCCTTGTGCTTCAGGCCAACTCGCTCCAGCTGAGCCAGCGCGAGTTCCTCGGCCTCGTCCGCGGACAGCCCGCGCAACTTGCGCGGGGCCAGCGCCACGTTCTTGAGGATGCTCAGATGCGGGAACAGGTTGTAATGCTGGAACACCATGCCGATGCGTTGACGGAGTTCGGCGGGATCGTCGTGCAGCACCGAGTGCCCGTCGAGCAGGATGTCGCCCTGGTCGGGTTCGTAGAGTCGGTTCAGTGCCCGCAGCAGCGTCGACTTACCCGACCCCGACGGTCCGACGACGGCCACCGTGGTGCCTGCGGGGGCTTCGAAGGTGACGCCCCGCAGTACCTTGTTCCCGCCGAGGGTTTTGTGAATGTCCCTGGCTTCCAACGAGACTGAGGCGCGACTTGCGGTGGTGTCGGTCATGTCATCCCCGGGCCGAGGGTGGAGCTGACCATGGCGGCAGATTCTTCTGACTCGTCGCTGGAGCCGCCGCGGCGCAGCCGCGCGTCGATGTAGTTCACCAAATGCGTTAACGGAACGGTCAATAACAGATAGAAGAGGCCGGCGGCCACCAACGGCGACAAGTTGCCGGTCTGTGCGTTGAGGTCGCGGCCCACTTGAAACAGCTCTCGCTGCTGGGCCACCAGACCCAGGAAGTACACCAACGCCGAGCCCTTCAGGAGCGCGATGGCCTGATTGACCAGCGCGGGCAACACCCGCCGGACTCCCTGCGGCACCACGACCAGTCGCATCGCGGCCGGATAACTGAATCCGAGTGCGCGCGCGGCCTCCAGCTGGCCGGAATCGACGCTCTGGATTCCCGAGCGCAGAATCTCGCCGATGTAGGCCGCCGCCATCAAGCCCAGCGCGGCGATGCCCAACGGGTACGGGTCGTTGTTCGTCAGCCCACCCACCAGCGGCCCGATCCCCATCCCGATGATCAAGATGATCACCACTTCGGGAAGACCGCGGAAGATGTCGGTATAGATCCGCGCCGGCCAGCGCAGCCACCATGAGTTCGACATGCCCGCCATGGCCAGCACCATGCCGAGAACCAGCCCGATCGCCAGCGCGCTGTTTGTCAGGATCAACGTGTTGGGCAGCCCCGTCATGAGCAAAGCGGGGATCGCCTGCTTGTAGAGATCCCAGTCCAAGAACTGGTCGCGCAGTTGCGCGAGTACGGATTTCGGGGCCGGCGGGTGCGCCGACCTGTGGTGGTTACTGGCCGCTATCGCGGCGAAGTCCGGCAGGTGCGGAGCCGGGGCGGCCCGGGATCCGGGTTTCCAGCCCGGTGGCAACGGGCGCGGGACCCATTCCGAGTAGAGCTTCGACCAAGTGCCGTCGGCGATGACGGCGTCCAGGGCGGAGTTCAGCGCCGAGATCAGCGCCGGGTTGTCGTTGGCAACCGGGTACGCGACGAAGTCGCCGGGGCTGAATTCGTTGGCCACGACCACCGCCGGATCGCCGGGGTGCATCACAGTGGTGGCCAGTGCTGCCGGCGCGACCCAGGCGTCGATTTGGTGGGTCTTGAGGCTGGCGTACACGGTGGAGAAGCCGGGGTACTTCACCGGTTGCAGGTGCAGGGTGTCGACGACGTAGGACTCCTCGACGGTGCCCTGGACGACGCCGATTCGTTGCCCCTCGGCGAGATTACTGAAGCTTTTGATCGGCGACCCGGGTGGCACGATCAGCGCGTAGTAGCCGAAGTCGTAGCCGTTGGTAAACCCGACGGTGCGCCGCCGGGCAGCAGTGGCCTTCACCGATGACGAGCCCACGTCGAAGCGTCGCGACGCCACCTCGGCGAGCAGGGCGGAGAAATCGGTACTGGCGAAACGGACCTGCAGCCCCAGCTTTTTCGCCATCGCGGTCAGCAGCTGATTGTCGAATCCGCTGAAGGTGCCGTTCGCGTCAACACAGACCGAGGGCGGGGCATCCGACAGGGTGCCGACGTTCAGGACGCCCGGTGAGTTCAGGCCCAGCGCGTTGACGTTGATCTCGCTGAGCGGCTCCACGGAGGCGGTCGTGTGGTCGTCGTCGCGTCCGAGGCCGCCGATGGTGGTCAGGTCTTTCGGTAAGGCGGACGCGCTCTCGGGTCCGGCCGGCGCGCATTGGTTTCGGTCGGCGAACGCGGGTCCGGCCAACACCAGGCTGACCACGATCACAATTGTCGTGGTTAGCCCGAACAGCTTGGCGCCGCACTTCGCGCGCGGGCCTTCGCACGAGTTCATCACCGCCACCGTATCGACCGGGCGGCAACTCGTCGCGGCGAGAGTCGATTTAGAGTGCCATCGACGGCTCGGCGCAGACCGTCTCCGTCTTCGCCAGCCCGGGAAGCGGTCCGGCAACAACCTGCCGAACGTCGTCGGGTGCGGTGAAAACCCTGCGCCGGAACAGTTCGGCCAGCATGGCCTGCGCCATCAGGTAGGCGCGGCCGACGCATGCCGCCCGCGCGGCGTCCGGGTCACGGCGGCGGATTGCCGACGTTTCGTCCTCGTAGTAGGGCAGCACGTCGTCGCGATTGTTCTGGTAGCTCATCCAGAAGGCGTGGGGGATGAGGTCTTGCGAGGCACGAATGGTGGCGTGCAGTCGCGGCCCGGCGTATTCGTCATTGACGGTGCGCCGGTACTCCGCGGCGAGTTCGGAAAAGACCCGGGAGTCCTTCGCGGTGCGCATCGAGCGCATCAGCGAATCGAGCTGGCCCAGGATCCGCGGCGTCGGGTTGCTGGCGGCGCGCGCCGAGGCGATGCCGTTGAGCATGCCGTCGAGCTCGTGATGCTCGAGGACGGTGACTTCATCGAATCGTTCGACGAACGCGCCCCGGTGATAGCGGGTCGACACGATGCCGTCGTGCTCGAGCTCGATCAGGGCCTCTTGAATCGGCACCCGACTGACTCCCAAGCCGAGTGCGATCTCGTTGCGGTCGACGCGGTCGCCGCTGCGCAGCTTGCCCGTCAGCACCAGGTTGAGGATGTGGTTGACAACCTGGTCCTTTTCTTTGACCCCGTATTTCTTCGGCATGAGTCTCTTTCAATTCTGTTGCAGCTCCGCACCAGCGATCGGCGGTGGAAAGTTTCTCATGTATTTGCGGATTCGTTAAGGTGTTTGGCGGATGAATTGGAGGCGAACCCCAATTAACGCGCGTCGCGCCAGCGGCACAATGCCTCGGCCGCGCCGAGGTCGTAATCGGGACCATTGACGCCGACCGTCAGCAGTGTCACCCCCAACGCGGTAAGCCCCTCGGCGTTGGCGATCAATCCGTCGACCCCTTCGCCGCGGCGCACACCGCTGTTGTCCTCCACACCGGCCGACCGCTCGATCGTCGACGGGTCGCGCCCGACCGCGGCGCAATGCTCTTCCAGCACGGCCGCGGCGGCCGGGTAGGTACCGACAGTGGTGAAACCGTGCCAGATGTCGCCGTACTCGGCGACCAGTCGCAGGGTCTTCCGCGGACCCTTGCCGCCGATCAGTATCGGGATGTCGCGGGTGGGTGCGGGATTGAGCTTGGTCAGCCGCGACGTGATCCGGGGGAAGGCCGCGGCCAGGTCGTCGAGACGGCTACCCGCGGTACCGAATTCGTAGCCGTACTCGTCGTAGTCCTTTTCTTTCCAACCGGATCCGATACCCAGGATCAACCGGCCGTCGGAAATGTGGTCGACGGTGCGCGCCATGTCGGCCAGCAGCTCCGGATTGCGATACGAGTTGCACGTCACCAGCGCGCCGAACTCGATGCGCGACGTCTGCTCGGCCCAGGCCGCCAGCACCGTCCAGCACTCGAAATGCGGGCCATCGGGATCACCGTAGAGCGGGAAGAAGTGATCCCAGGTGAAGGCGACGTCGACACCCATGTCCTCGCAGCGCCGCACGGCGTCGCGGATGTGGCGGTATTCGGGCGCGTGCTGCGGCTGTAGTTGTACTCCGATGCGAACGGGGTGGGTCATACGACCACCGTAGGAGCCGGGGCCTCTCAGCGTGCGTTGAGGACCCCGGTCAATAGTTCGATCAGGGCGCGGGGCTGATCGCTTTGCACGGAATGTCCGGAGTTCTCGACAACGTGAGCCTGCCGGAAATGCGTTGCGCGCTGGGCGAGTTCGTCTGCGTCCTGGTCCGTGACGAAGGGCGACGAGCCACCGCGCACCAAGGTGACGGGTGCGGTCAACGCGTCGACGTCTTTCCATAAATCATCGAAGTCTGGGACTTTGCGGATGGTGTCGTAGCGCCACGCCCAGTTCCCGTTCTCGAGCCGTCGGGAGTTGTGGAACACGCCGCGGCGCAGTGCCTTGACTTCGCGGTGTGGGGCCGCGGCGACCGTCAGGTCGAGCATGGCCTGAAAGCTGGGGAACTCGCGCTCACCCTGCACCAGCGCGACCGTGCCCTGCTGCTCGGTGGTCAGCTCGGCGTAGCGGTGCAATGCCGATGGGGTGACGTCGACGAGAACGAGTTCGCGCACCAGTTCCGGTGCGATCGCGCCGAGCCGGATCCCGGTCAGCCCGCCCAGCGACATGCCCACGATCAGGTCGGCGTCGGGCGCGAGGTCGCGCAGCACCGGCGCCACGGCATCGGCGTTGTGCTGCGGCGAGTAGTCGCCGTCTGCACGCCAGCCGGAATGGCCATGGCCGGGCAGGTCGACCGCCAGTGCCGGCACCCCGAGCCCGACGATGACGGTGTCCCAGGTGTGGGCGTTCTGTCCGCCACCGTGCAGAAAGACGATCCGTGGCGCAGTGCCGCCCCAGCGCAGCGCGCTGATGGACCCGTTCGGCGTTTCAGCCCCGATCCGTTCGACGTCCGGCAGCCGACCGGTGACACCGGCCTGCTCGGCGTTCTCGGACAGCAGCGAGAATTCGGACATCCCGGCCAGTTCGTCTTGGGAGATATCGGTCACGATCTTTGACATTAGAGGAAGTAACGGCTCCGAATGCCGTGGAATCGCTCCCACATTGCCGCGCAGCGTTGCGCGGGGTTCACGGTCACAGTGTCCGGCGGAAGCGCGCGTGCGATGTCGTCGTGTTTGACGACCTTGGTGTCCAGCACGGCGGGTTCGCCCTCGAGCATGTGGCGATAGGTCAGGTTCCCGCGCTCGAAGCCTTGGGTGTCCAGCCAGTTGTGGACATTCGGATCACGATGCGCCATGACCAGGCGGATGCGCCCGTCGCCGTCGATTTTGGTGCGGCTGGGGGTGTAGCTCACCGGGCGGTAGAGGTAATCCATGCTGTTGAAGAACACGCCCATGTTGGTGAACATCCACAACCCGTCGTGGGCGTCGAATTCGACGATCAGCGCCTCGTCAGGTGCGAGCTCCCAGTACATGTTGGCGGCGGCGCGGCCCCGCTTGCTGTCCGGGTGGCTGGCGTCAACTCCTGGAATGAGGGGAAACGCGTTGGGATGCTCGGCGTCGACGCCGCCATAGGTGAACGGAAATTCGGGCCAGTCCGACATCAGGCCGGTGACGAAATCGCCGGCCCATTCCATCGCCTCGATCATGACCTGCGGACCGGGCAGCGGTTTGGGGTCGGCCATGTCGACCCGCTCGATCCGCAGCTGGGCCGGTAGATCATCCCAGGCGTCGAATCCTTGGCGGATGAACAGCTTTCGCGAATGCACGGTAGTGGGTAACCAGTTGGGACCGCGCTCGGCCCCACCGATGTAGATCTCGAAATCACCGTCGTCGCCGACGCTGAGTTGATGCCCGAACAAGTTGGCCTCGGGCGTGTCACCGAACGGCTCGTGTAGCACGCCGGGCCCGGGGACCCTGGCGCCCTGCACGGTGACGTTGAAAAACGGTGCGGTTCCGCGGTTTCCGTGTAATCGGTAGGTCGACTGCCCGTTGATCCAGACCTGCTGGTAGGTGAAATCGGCACAGTCGCCGCCGAGCTTGCGGGTCGGACCGCAGAACGTGTGCAGCACCGGGTACCCGGTGTCGCGGGTCTCGAGCGACAGATCGAAGGCCTGGCCCAGGTTCTGGGTGAGGAAGCGGAACGCGTCGACGCGCTGCGTCCCCGACGCGGCGTTGGCGTCCTTGAAGACCTGCTCGCCCGCCCGCTGCAGCTGCGCGCAGAACTCGACCCACGCCGAGCGCAGCGCCGCATCGTCCGCACCGTCACCGAAAGCCATTGTCACGCACCTAATCTGTCCAGCATCGCCCCGAGGACAGCGCAGGCGCGGCGAGCGGATTCGAGACGGCCCTCCTGCTCGATTCGCGGCCCGATCAGTTCCAGGTCGAACCCGTGCGAGTAGCCGTTCGCCAGCGCGTGGGCAATGAATCCTTCGATCGGAATTGCCCCGTCACCGGGGACCGCCCGGCCCGGCAGCGCGCGATCGCCCAGCACGTAGTCGCTGAGCTGGATGAGCTCGGTTCGTGGCAGGGCGCGCTGCACCATGGCGTCGAAATCGCCCTCTGCCCAACAGTGAAATACGTCGATGCAGACACCCAGCCCACTCATCTCGGCCAGCGTAACGGTGTCGCGCAAGGTATGAGCCAGATGCAGGTCGGCATACAGGCTGGAGGCGTTCTCGACGGCCAATGCCACACCGGACCGCTGGGCGTGCGCGACGCAGGGGGCGATCATCGTGCGAAACCGGTCGGCGGCCCGGTTCCACGTGAGGGTGTCCCGGCCCCCAGTGAGCAGGTAGATCAGTCGCGCCCCGACGCCGGCCGCCGCGTCGATCACCGGCATCAGCGCATCCTGCGCGGCCTGCGGGTCGGAGGTCAGTCGGCCGCCGGCGAACAGATGATAGGCCGCCTCGACAGTATAGTCGTTGCGCTGCAATAGATTTGAGAATCCCGGGTCGAGCAGCTGGCTGTCCAGAACGCTCAGCCGGGATACGCCGAGTGCCGTCCAGTGGGTTTCCAGCTCGGCCAATTCGGCACCGTAGAACGTGACGTTGTGCACCGACAGACGCGGGTGGGCCGGCATCGCGTCAGCCACGATTCTCGATCTCGATGCCGAATCGATCACGGAATGGCCGGAATTCGGCATGTAGGGCATCGAGGTCTTCGCCGATGTCGGTCAGCAGCGCGGTGGAGTAGCGGAACTTGCCGTAGCGGTCGCCGCGATTGGCGGCCAGGTAGTCGCGCATCGCCGTCTCGGCTTCGGGTGTGACCTGACGGCCGGCGAATGCGTAGTAGCGCTGCACCGTCGCCACCTGATCGGCGATGAAATCGGTGTAGCGGATATGCAGGATGCGCGGATCATCCACCATCGGATTGCTCATCGTGTTGGCGACGCCGGCGCGGGTCAACTCCAGGTGCATCTTCGCCAGCGCGTGCAGGTCGACGGGACCGGACATGCCCTCGGCGATGTCAGCCATCATCATGGTGCGCGACGCCGCGACTTGCACCGGGTCGCGGTGCAGCCAGACCAGGGTGGCGTCGGGATACGCCTCGAACATCTCTTTGAGCCGGAAGCCGTGAAAACCCTTGAGCACCCAGTACTTTCGCGGCCGATTGTACTGCAGCTGTTGCAGCATCGCCTTGTGCAGCCGGTATTGCGCGCCCGCATCGGTGGCCAGGCCGCCGACCAGCGACTGCATCGGCACCCGCCACCACGCCGTCGGCGTCATGACCCGGAAGTCGAAGGCCCAGGTGCGTTCGTCCTCGGGCAGGCCGTCGCCCAGCATGTCGTTGTACGGATGGCTGTGCAGCCACTTGGGCATCTTCGCGTTGATCTCGCGCCAGTCGGCGTCGGCCCGGGCGCGACGCGGATCGTCGTCGGCCGCCAGCCCCGGTGGCGGCGACGGGTACATCACCTCCCAGAAGCGCAGCGCCCGCCCGCGCGGATCGACGGACATCAGCGCGTGCATCAGCGTTGTCCCCGAACGTGGTTCGCCGGTCACGAACATCGGCGCCTCGATCACCTCGTCGCCGATCGGGTAGCGGTTGCGGTCCTCGATGAATTCCAGCCGCGAAGTCAACAACCAGTGGCACACCTGCGCGGCCGCCGCGGTGCCCGCGGCGTCCATGCCGAGACTGTTGAGATGGTCGGCGGCGACGGCGAAGCGCTCCGGCAACGTCGGGTCGCCGTAATCGTGCAGTCCGGTCTCGGCCTGCGCGGCACGCAGCAACTCGGCGGCGTCCAGGTGTGCGCTCACGACAGATCTCCGCACAGCCGCATCAGTTCATCCTCTGCGGCAAGAACATTCGCAGCCGATGCGGCGGCGTATGTCAGGCCGGCCATAGCGCCGTAATCGAGGATCTTGGGCACCCGCAGTCCCGCGTCCACATAGGTCTTGATGATCTTCGCGACCTCTCGCGCAGTGCCGTGCGGCACGACGGCTAGCAGCATCTCGGGCTGCGCGTTGTCCAGGAACGTCAGGATCCGCTCGCGGGTGAGCACCGCGGGATCGATGTCCTGAAAGCCGCGCCAGCTGGGGCCCATCGGGTGTTCGAACCCGAAGCCGCGCAATGTCTCGGCCGACACCTGTAGCAGGAATGCCTTGACCAGCGGCGCCCGCAGGATCTCGGCAAGAGCGTCTTCGCTCGCGCCGATGAGACACACCTGCATGAAGCCCGGCGTGATCGCCATCGGATCGCGGCCGGCGCGTTCGGCGGATTTCCTTACCGCCGAGAGCATTTCGGCGTAGTGCTCCGCGGTCCACGCCCCGGCGGGCCACCAACCGTCGGCGTGGCGGCCGGCGATGTCGAGCATGCGCGGGCCGCTCGCGCCGATCCAGATCCGTGGGAACCGTCCTTGATATGGCTCGGTGTCCAACCGCGCGTGGTGCAGCGTGTAGAACTGCCCCTCGAAGTCGACCGGGCCATCGCTCTCCCAGAGCAGCCGGATGACCGTCAGCGCTTCCTCGAAGCGGCTGACCGGGTGGGAGAAGTCGAAGCCGTACGGCAGCGTGTTCTCACTTTCGCCGCTGCCCAACCCGAGGATGAAGCGTCCCTTCGCGAGGTGGTCGATGGTCAGCGCGGTCTGGGCGAGCAGCGACGGGTGGCGCCGCACGGTGTCGACCACCGCGCTCACCAGCGGGACGTGCTCGGTCAGCACGGCGGCCGCGGCCGCTACCGACAGGCCGTCGAGATGTCGATGCGGTGACGGCGACGCGGTGGCGAGGTCGGTGAACTCGGGCGTCCAGATCGAGTCCGGCCAAAAGCTGACCATGTGATCGGGCAGCCAGATCGAGTGGTAGCGCCCGCTGTCGAGTTCGGCGAGCCGGGACATGTCGAGGGGCAGGGTCGTGCGCAGGAACGCGGCGGGCTGAACTTTCATCCGTAGCTAGGCCTGACTGTGCGAGGGGTGCTCTCCGCGTAATGCTAAGCGGCTGCACAGCATGCCGTTCACGGTATGGCCGGCATGAGTGTGCGCCCCGGCTCGTCAGCGCATACCCATACACAAAAGAGTGTGCGGCGAGGTCGCGATTTCGTCGTGAAACGCGACCTCACCGCACACTCGATGAGTGAACCGAATTGCCCGGTGCATCCGGTTCGTCAGCGCGCCGTCACGCGGCGCGCATCGTCGTTCGAACTAGCCCTCGATGATGAACTCCTCGAGCTGCGTCCGCGCGACATCGTCGGGCAGCTGCTTCGGGGGGCTTTTCATCAGGTAGGCCGAGGCCGGCACGACCGGTCCGCCGATGCCGCGGTCCTTAGCGATCTTCGCCGCGCGCACCGCGTCGATGATGACGCCGGCCGAGTTGGGCGAGTCCCACACCTCGAGCTTGTACTCCAGGTTCAGCGGCACGTCACCGAACGCACGACCTTCCAGCCGCACGTAGGCCCACTTGCGGTCGTCGAGCCAGCCGACGTGGTCGGACGGGCCGATGTGCACGTCCTTGGTCTTGAACTCGCGCTGCAGGTTGGAGGTGACGGCCTGCGTCTTGGAGATCTTCTTGGACTCGAGCCGCTCACGCTCGAGCATGTTGAGGAAGTCCATGTTGCCGCCGACGTTGAGCTGCATCGTGCGATCCAACTGCACACCGCGGTCCTCGAACAGCTTGGCCATCACGCGGTGCGTGATCGTCGCACCGACCTGGCTCTTGATGTCGTCGCCGATGATCGGCACGCCGGCGTCGGTGAACTTCTTGGCCCACACCGGGTCGGAGGCGATGAACACCGGCAACGCGTTGACGAACGCCACGCCGGCGTCGATCGCGCACTGTGCGTAGAACTTGTCGGCCTCCTCGGAGCCCACCGGCAGGTAGGACACCATGACGTCGACCTTGGCCTCCTTGAGCACCTGGACCACGTCGACGGCCTCGGCGTCGGACACCTCGATGGTGTCGGCGTAGTACTTGCCGATGCCGTCGAGCGTCGGGCCGCGCTGCACCGTCACATTGGTCGGCGGCACGTCGGCGATCTTGATCGTGTTGTTCTCCGACGCGAAGATCGCCTCCGACAGATCGAAGCCGACCTTCTTGGCGTCCACGTCGAACGCGGCCACGAACTTCACGTCGCGGACGTGGTAGCGGCCGAACGTCACGTGCATCAGGCCGGGCACGGTGCTGTTCGGGTCGGCGTCGTAGTAGTACTGGACGCCCTGGACCAGCGACGAGGCGCAGTTACCGACGCCGACAATGGCGACGCGAACCTCCGTCTGCGCTCCCGGCGCCCTGACGGGCTGGTGCTCACTCATAGGGCGTTCTCCTTACCTTCAATTACCTATGTCTCGAATGCCGTGGGTGGTTATGCCTGCTCGGTGAGCCCGGGTGCCGCGCGCTCGGCGGCGATGAGCTCGTTGAGCCACTTGACCTCGCGCTCGCTGGACTCGAGCCCGAGTTGGTGGAGCTGACGGGTGTAGCGGTCGAGCGAGTTGCTGGCCCGCGCAATGGCTTCACGCAGACCCTCGCGGCGTTCCTCGACCTGACGACGGCGACCTTCGAGGATCCGCATCCGGGCCTCCGCCGGAGTGCGGTTGAAGAAGGCCAGGTGTACCCCGAAGCCGTCGTCGGTGTAGTTGTGCGGACCGGTGTCGGCCACCAACTCACCGAAACGCTGACGACCCTTCTCGGTCAGCTCGTAGACCCGACGGGCCCGTCGGACCGGAGTACCGGCCGGCGCCGCGTTCTCGGCGATCAGCCCATCCGCCTGCATGCGCCGCAGCGCCGGATAGAGCGAACCGTACGAAAACGCACGGAACGCGCCGAGTAGGCCGGTCAGCCGCTTGCGCAGCTCATAGCCATGCATCGGCGATTCGATCAGGAGTCCAAGGATCGCAAGCTCCAGCATCGAGTCACCTCCTTTGCATAACTGGTTACGTCCCGCCGACGCGTCGCGTAATAGTATCGCCTCGATATATTAGCCACAACACTACCTGGTGTTGGCAGGCAGTTTGCCGCCCGGATTCGCGGGATCGGCCCGGCATCGAGTTGGCCGGGGTCCTCGGCAGCCGACGTGTTTAGGCGGGCTGAACAGCTACAGGCGCCTCAGCCGATCAGCTGGAGGGGTAGCTCACCCGCTTCACGGTGCCGTCGCCGGCGAAATCGATCGAACCGCTGCCGTAGTCGCTGGAGACGTACACCGACAACGTGAGTGTGCCGGGCGCGGTCGGATCCTTGGCTGGTTCGACGATCAAGTACGTCGACTTGACCTCGGAGGCGTTGATCCCCAGCGTCTCGGGGGCACCACGCATGATGCCGACTGCCGTCTTGACGTCGAACTTGGCCAGGTCGGCCGCGACGGCCTTGGCGTCGGTCCTGGGGGAGACGGTCGGGTCGTCCCAGCCGCCGCGGTAGTCGTAGTCCAGCACCCGGCGGTCGTCGGCCGGATCCGGGCGATAGAAGCTGGCATAAGTCGGGTAGACGAGGAGCCGGTAACCGACGGTGTCGCCGAATTTCTTGCGGGCCTGCTCGAGCAGACCGGTGAGCCCGCCGAGCGATTGGAGTTGCTTGGGCGGGGTCAGCACGACGGCCGCGACACCGTCGGGTTTGGCGCCCGGGTCGGAGGTGAAGTCCAGCGGCGAGCTGGTGTTCCCGTACAAACCCCAGCCGAGGCCCATGCCGAACAACACCGACACGACCAACGCGGCGATCGCGATGCCGCGTGAGCGAACGACCGGTGCTGCGTTCGACTTTGCCGCGCGCAGCCGCGGTGGGGTGCTGCCCTGCAGATCCTGCACCAGAAGCTTCAGGTCGCCGAGTGTCACGGCGTTGGTGGCCCTGCTGACGCGCTCGCGATGTTCCTCGCCGGACAGCTCGCCGTCGGCCAGGGCGGTGTCGAGCACCGTACAGGTGTCTTGCCGGTCGGTGTCTTTGGCGCGGGTCGCGGTGGTCACTCCGCCGCCGAGTGGTGCGCCCAGCCATTTCGCCATGGGGATGATCGTAGAAGTCACCTGTTGTTACCGCGGCGCAGCGGCACCGACAGCCTCGGTTGCGTATCGGCGGTGCCGAGGGCGACGTACTCTGGTGAACGTGCGACTGCAGCGACAAGTGGTGGATTACGCGCTTCGGCGCCGCTCGCTGCTGGCCGAGGTGTACTCCGGCCGCACGGGCGTGACCGAGGTCTGCGATGCGAACCCCTATTTGCTGCGCGCCGCGAAGTTTCACGGCAAAACCAGCCAGGTGATGTGCCCGATCTGCCGAAAGGAACAGCTCACGCTGGTGTCCTGGGTGTTCGGCGACCACTTGGGCGCGGTGTCGGGTTCGGCCCGCACCGCAGAAGAGTTGGTCTTGCTGGCGATGAAGTTCACGGAGTTCTCGGTTCACGTGGTCGAGGTGTGCCGAACCTGCAGCTGGAATCACCTAGTCAAGTCGTATGTGCTCGGCGCGGAACGACCTCCCAAGGGAACCCGCGGTCCGCGAACGGCACGCAACGGCGCCAGCGCGGCCATTGAATAACGAAGGGCGCCACGATCAGTCGCCCGACGACCCGAGCAGGTCCGCGACTGAGCGTATGAGCAAGGAACCCCACGACGATCGTCCGGACGAGTCCGATCGTCCGGTGTCCCGCGGCGATGGCGGGACCCGTCGTCGCATTCCCCCCGACGATCGGCAGACGACGATCCTGCCGGCGATCGCCGACGACCGGTCTCCTCGACGGTCCGACCCGATCGACGAGGTCAAGGCTGCGCTGGGTGGTCCTGGGTCCAGGCCCGCGCCCCGCGATGCGATCGAGGAAGTGAAGGCCGCGCTCGACAGCCGGTCGTCGAGCCGGCCGCGGCACGACCGCCCGATGTACGGTCGCCCACCGGAAGGCCCGCCGCCGCCGCCTCCACCGCGACGGCCCGGCGACGCCGGGGGCCCGGATGTGCCGAGCCATCGGGCTGCGGCACCGAATTGGGTGGAGCAGATCAACTGGCGCTGGGTACGGCGCGCGGCCTACCTCAGCGCGGCGGTGCTGATCCTGTTGCCGATCGTGACCTTCACGATGGCGTACTTCATCGTCGACATTCCCAAGCCAGGCGACATCCGCACCAACCAGGTCTCGACGATCCTGGCCAGCGACGGCTCGGAGATCGCGAAAATCGTTCCGCCCGAAGGTAATCGGGTCGACGTCAGCATCAACCAGGTGCCGGTGCACGTGCGCCAGGCCGTAATCGCCGCCGAGGACCGTAACTTCTATTCGAACCCGGGGTTCGACTTCACCGGCTTCGCGCGCGCGGTGGAGAACAACCTGTTCGGCAACGGCGACCTGCAGGGCGGGTCGACGATCACCCAGCAATACGTGAAGAACGCGCTCGTGGGCTCCGCGCAGCACGGGTTCGCGGGCCTGCTGCGTAAGGCCAAGGAACTCGTCATCGCGACCAAGATGTCGGGGGAGTGGTCCAAAGACGAAGTGCTGCAGGCCTATCTGAACATCATCTACTTCGGGCGCGGTGCCTACGGGATCTCGGCGGCGTCCAAGGCCTACTTCGACAAACCCGTCGACCAGCTGACGGTTTCCGAGGGAGCGCTGTTGGCGGCGCTGATTCGACGGCCGTCCTCGCTGGACCCGGCCGTGGATCCCAAGGGCGCCGAGGCCCGCTGGAACTGGGTGCTCGACGGCATGGTGGAAACCAAGGCGTTATCGCCGAGCGATCGTGCGGCACAGCAATTCCCCCAGACCGTGCCGCCCGATCAGGCCCGCGCACAGAACCAAACCACCGGCCCCAACGGCCTGATCGAACGCCAGGTCACCAAAGAGCTGATGGAGCTGTTCAACATCGACGAGCAGACCCTGAACACTCAGGGATTGCAGGTCACCACCACGATCGATCCGAAGGCCCAGCAGGCCGCGGAGAAGGCCGTCTCGAAATACCTTGACGGACAAGACCCCGACATGCGCTCGGCGGTGGTGTCCATCGACCCGCACACCGGCGCGATCCGCGCCTACTATGGTGGCTCGGACGCGAACGGCTTCGACTTCGCGCAGGCCGGGCTGCAGACCGGGTCGTCGTTCAAGGTGTTCGCGTTGGTGGCAGCCCTGCAGCAGGGCATCGGGCTGGGCTACCAGGTCGACAGCTCGCCGCTGACGGTCGACGGCATCAAGATCACCAACGTCGACGGCGAGAACTGCGGCACCTGCAATATCGCCGAGGCGCTGAAGATGTCGCTGAATACGGCCTACTACCGGCTGATGCTCAAGCTCAAGAACGGACCGGCGGCCGTCGCCGACGCCGCACACCAGGCCGGCGTCGCCAAAAGCTTCCCCGGCGTTCCGCATACCTTGTCCGAGGACGGCAAGGGTGGTCCGCCGAACAACGGAATTGTGCTGGGCCAGTACCAAACTCGGCCGGTCGATATGGCCTCGGCATACGCCACGCTGGCCGCGTCCGGCGTCTACCACCCGCCGCACCTGGTGCAAAAGGTCGTCAATGCCGAAGGCCAAGTGCTTTTCGACGCCGGAACCTCCGACAAGGGCGCCGACCAACGGATCGACAAGGCGGTCGCGGACAACACCACCGCGGCGATGCAACCGATCGCCTCCTATTCACGCGGCCATGCCCTGTCGGGCGGCCGGGCGTCGGCGGCGAAGACCGGCACGGTGCAGCTGGGCGACAGCCAAGCCAACAAGGACGCGTGGATGGTCGGGTACACCCCGTCCCTGTCCACGGCGGTGTGGGTCGGGACCGTCCAGGACAATGTGCCGCTGGTAACCGCTTCGGGCGCAGAGGTTTACGGCTCGGGGCTGCCGTCGGATATCTGGAAGTCCACGATGGACGGCGCGCTGAAGGGCACCCCCAACGAGACCTTCCCCAAGCCGACCGAGATCGGCGGCTACGCGGGCGTACCCGCCCCGCCGCCGCCTCCGCCGCCCGCGGTGACCGTCATCCAGCCCACCATCGAGGTGGCCCCGGGTATCACCATCCCGGTGGGCCCCCCGACGACGATCACGGGGGCGCCCCCGCCACCACCGGGACAGGCACCACCGCCCGAACCGCCCGCCCCACCAATCGGGCAACCGCCACCGTGACCGGCGCTCAACAGCAGAGCGCCACCATTTCCCCGCGTACGCTGGCCGATGATCTGCGTAGCGCGGACAATCGCGATTGCCCCAGCCGCACAGACTCTTTGGGCGCTGCCCTGGCCGATGCCATCGGTGGACCGGTGGGCCGGCACGCGCTGATCGGCCGGGCCCGGCTGATGACGCCGGTGCGGGTGATGTTCGTGTTCGCTTTGGTGTTCCTGGCATTGGGCTGGTCGACGAAGGCGGCGTGCCTACAGAGTAGCGGCAGCGGAACCGGGGATCAGCGCGTGGCCAACTGGGACAACCAGCGCGCGTACTACGAGTTGTGCTACTCGGACACCGTGCCGCTGTACGGGGCGGAGTTGTTGAACCAGGGGAAGTTTCCGTACAAGTCGAGCTGGATCGAAACCGATTCCAGTGGTGCGCCGCAGACGCGGTATGACGGCAAGCCCGCGGTGCGCTACATGGAGTATCCGGTACTGACCGGGGTCTATCAGTACGTGTCGATGGCACTGGCCAAGACCTACACCGCGTTGAGCAAGCTCGCCCCGCTTCCCGTGATCGCCGAGGTGGTGGTGTTCTTCGACATCGCCGCACTAGGGCTGGCGCTGGCGTGGCTGGCGACCGTGTGGGCCACCGCGGGCCTGTCCGGTCGCCGCATCTGGGATGCGGCGCTGGTGGCCGCCTCGCCGCTGCTGATCTTTCAGATCTTCACCAATTTCGATGCGCTGGCAACGGGATTCGCGATGAGCGGGCTGCTGGCCTGGGCGCGACGAAAACCCTTGCTGGCCGGTGTGCTGATCGGGTTAGGCGCCGCGGCCAAGCTGTATCCGCTGCTGTTCCTGGGCCCGATGCTGGTGCTGGCCGTGCGCACGGGCCGCGTTCGTGCGTTGGTTCGAACGGCGACGGCCACCATGGCGACCTGGGCATTGGTGAATCTGCCCGTGTTGGTGCTCTTTCCGCGCGGTTGGTCCGAGTTCTTCCGCCTCAACGCCCGCCGCGGTGACGACATGGACTCGGTGTACAACGTCGTCAAGTCCTTCACGGGCTGGCCCGGCTTCGATCCGAAGCTGGGCTTCTGGGAGCCGCCCACGATGCTCAACACCGTGGTCGCGGTGTCGTTCGTGGTATGTTGTGCCGCAATCACATTCGTCGCGCTCACCGCGCCGCAGCGACCACGCTTGGCGCAGCTGTTGTTCCTCGTCGTGGCCGCCTTCCTGTTGACCAACAAGGTGTGGAGCCCGCAATTCTCGCTGTGGCTGGTGCCGCTTGCGGTGCTGGCGTTGCCCCATCGGCGAGTGCTGCTCGCGTGGATGACGATCGACGCGGTGGTGTGGGTGCCGCGGATGTACTACCTGTACGGCAACCCGAATCGTTCGCTGCCGGAGCAGTTCTTCACCACGACGGTACTGCTGCGCGACATCGCCGTTATTACGTTGTGCGCGTTGGTGATCCGTCAGATCTACCGGCCCCACGAGGATTTGGTGCGCTGGGACGGCCGCGTCGACGATCCGTCCGGCGGGCCGTTCGACCGTGCTCCCGATGCACCGCCCGGATGGTTGCCGGACTGGCTGCGTCCGGCCCGGTCGAGGCGGCCGTCCGCACCGGTGCCCACGTTCGACACCGATACCGAACTCGAGACGACAACCGGCCAAAGGCAGGCGTGATGCTGGTCGCGATCCCATTGTTCCCGCGCTTCACCGCGCTCGACGCTGTCGGGCCGTATGAAGTGTTGCAACGCATTCCGTCGATCGACGTGACGTTCGTCGGACACCGACGGGGTGAGGTGCGCACCGAGAACGGGATGCTCGGCGTCGCCTGCGACGCCAGCTTCGACGAAATCCGCGCGCCCGACGTGGTGGTGGTCCCCGGCGGCATCGCGACCCGCAAGCTGATTTACGACGAACCCATCCGCGACTGGCTGCAGACGGTACACCCGACCACGATGTTCACCACCTCGGTGTGTACGGGCGCACTGTTGCTGGCTGCCGCCGGATTGCTGGACGGGCTCAGCGCCACCACCCATTGGCGCGCAGCCGATCTGCTCAACGAGCTGGGTGCACGCTACGTGCCCGACCGGGTCGTCGAGCATCTACCGCAACGCATCATCACGGCCGCGGGGGTGTCCAGCGGCATCGATATGGCGTTGCGGTTGGCCGAGCTGCTCGTTGACCGAGAGGCGGCGCAGGCCGCGCAGCTGATGATCGAATACGACCCACAGCCGCCGTTCGACTCCGGCTCGCTGGCCAAGGCCGACGAGGCCACCAAGGCCCGGGCCGAGGAATATGGGCGAGCCCGGCAATAGCGGGGTAACGGGAAAGACATAAGGCGTAGCGGCGGCCGGGCCGGTGCGACGGCGCCGCTGTTTCCTGCGGTCGCTGCCCGGATTTTTGGGGGCCGGCCGGTCGTCCGGTACCCTGGGGCGGTTGCCGACGCAGGCGACTCTCCTGCCACGGATCGACCGTGGCCGCTAAGACCAGAGGAGGTGGTGAGGTTTCCATGCGTCCATACGAAATCATGGTCATTCTTGACCCCACACTTGACGAGCGCACTGTTGCTCCGTCCCTGGAGACGTTCCTGAACGTCGTCCGTAAAGACGGTGGATCCGTCGACAAGGTGGACATCTGGGGTAAGCGCCGGCTTGCCTACGAGATCGCCAAGCACGCCGAGGGCATCTACGTCGTCGTCGACCTGAAGGCGGAGCCGGCGACGGTGTCCGAGCTCGACCGTCAGCTCAGCCTCAACGAGTCGGTGTTGCGCACCAAGGTGATGCGCACCGACAAGCACTGAGACCGTTAGCGCGCATGCTGCCCGTCGTCGGCGGGTGTGCGTAGGCTCAGCGAGAACACGCTCATGACCGTCAACCGTCCCCAGGCGAGAGCCGGGACGGATCCAGGAGGACCCAGTGGCTGGTGACACGATCATCACCGTTGTCGGAAACCTGACTGCCGACCCTGAACTGCGGTTCACGCCGTCAGGGGCTGCCGTCGCGAACTTCACCGTGGCGTCGACACCGCGGACGTTCGACCGCCAGAGCGGGGAGTGGAAGGACGGCGAGGCGCTGTTCCTGCGATGCAACATCTGGCGCGAAGCTGCCGAGAACGTCGCGGAAAGCCTCACCCGTGGCTCACGGGTGATCGTCACCGGTCGGCTCAAGCAGCGTTCGTTCGAGACCCGCGAAGGTGAGAAGCGCACCGTCGTCGAGGTCGAGGTCGACGAAATCGGGCCCTCGCTGCGGTATGCCACCGCCAAGGTCAACAAGGCCAGCCGCAGTGGCGGCGGAGGCGGCGGTTTCGGTAGCGGCGGTGGATCCCGCCAATCGGCCCCCGCCCAGGCGGGCGGCGGTGCACCGGCGGACGACCCGTGGGGCAGTGCCCCGGCATCGGGTTCCTTCGCCGGCGGCGACGAAGAACCCCCGTTCTGACGTCAAACACCGGCAAACCACACAAGACCAGTAGCAAACGGAAAGTAAAAACACATGCCCAAGTCCACGAAACGGCGCCCGGCTCCCGAAAAGCCGATCAAGACGCGTAAGTGCGTCTTTTGCTCGAAGAAGGGGCAATCGATCGACTACAAGGACACGACACTGCTGCGCACCTACATCAGTGAGCGCGGCAAAATCCGGGCCCGCCGGGTCACCGGTAACTGCGTGCAGCACCAGCGCGACATTGCCATCGCGGTGAAGAACGCCCGCGAGGTGGCTCTGCTGCCCTTCACTTCGTCGGCGCGATAGCCGCCGACGTCCAACCGAAAGTACGAAAACGATGAAGCTGATTCTGACGGCCGACGTCGACCATCTCGGCACCGTTGGCGAGACTGTCGAGGTCAAGGACGGATACGGTCGTAACTTCCTGCTCCCGCGTGGCCTGGCGATCGTCGCCTCGCGCGGGGCGCAGAAGCAGGCCGACGACATCCGCCGGGCCCGTGAGACCAAGGCCGTGCGCGATCTCGGCCACGCCAACGAGATCAAGACGGCGATCGAGGCGCTCGGCCCGGTCTCGCTGCCGGTGAAGACGGCCGCCGATTCGGGCAAGCTGTTCGGCTCGGTGACGGCCGCGGATGTCGCCGCAGCAATCAAGAAGGCCGGCGGCCCGAATCTCGACAAGCGCATTATTCGGTTGCCCAAGTCGCATATCAAGGCGGTCGGCACCCATTCGGTGGCGGTGCATCTGCACCCCGAGATCAATGTCGACGTTGCGCTCAACGTCGTCGCGGATAGCTAACTCGCCACCGCTCGTTCATATCCGGCGGCTGTCGTTAATCGGCGGCCGCCGGATTTTGTCGTGTCAGCGGAACGCCTCCAGGCGCCCCTGTGGATGGTCGTGCTGGCGAACTATTTGGGTGACGTCGCCTAGTGGACCCCTTAACCCCCTCGTAACGCGGCGAAAATACGGCCGAAAGCCAACACGCCCGGCGCAGTAACCTGCGGCGACACGCCGAAGAGATTCTTCTCCACACGAATTAACCGCCTCTGTACGACCCTTATCTGCAGGGATGTCGCTGCGCCGCGATTTGTTCCACAGGTTCTCCACACCCCACTCAACACAGGTGTCGATGGATATGCACACACGATGCACAGCCTTATGAACAACGGCCCTTTCACCGGCGGGCCAGCAACGTTTACGGTCTTCCCGGCGCAAGGCTTTGCGGGCGCATGGAACCGGACTGGGAGTGCCCTGATCGACGTTGTTGAGTGTCGCCTATCGAATGTATGTTCGTATCATGGTTACCTGAGGGAGGTGTGAGTCCGTGGCTGTCGTAGATGACCTGGCGCCCGGGATGGGCTCGCCGCCGCCCAGCGAGGAGTTCAGCCGGCAACCGCCGCAGGATCTGGCCGCCGAGCAGTCGGTGTTGGGCGGGATGCTGCTGAGCAAGGACGCCATCGCCGATGTGCTCGAGCGGGTGCGGCCCGGCGACTTCTATCGTCCCGCACACCAGAACGTCTACGACGCGATCCTGGACTTGTACGGGCGCGGCGAGCCCGCCGACGCCGTGACCGTGGCCGCCGAACTGGACCGCCGCGGAATGCTGCGCAGGATCGGCGGAGCGCCCTATCTGCACACCCTGATATCGACGGTGCCGACCGCCGCCAACGCCGGGTACTACGCCGACATCGTGGCCGAGAAGGCGCTGCTGCGCCGGCTTGTGGAGGCCGGAACGCGGGTCGTGCAGTACGGCTACGCCGGTGCCGAGGGCGCCGATGTCGCCGAGGTGGTGGACCGGGCCCAGGCGGAGATCTATGACGTTGCCGAGCGGCGAACCTCGGAGGATTTCGTTCCGCTCGAGGATCTGCTGCAGCCGACGATGGACGAGATCGACGCCATCGCCTCGAACGGTGGGGTAGCGCGCGGCGTGCCGACCGGTTTCACCGAACTCGACGAGGTGACCAACGGTCTGCACGCCGGGCAGATGATCATCGTGGCGGCTCGTCCTGGGGTGGGTAAAAGCACGCTGGGTCTGGATTTTTTGCGGTCGTGTTCGATCAAGCATCGAATGGCCAGCGTCATCTTCTCGCTGGAAATGAGTAAGTCCGAGATCGTGATGCGGCTGTTGTCGGCGGAAGCGAAAATCAAGCTCGCCGACATGCGTTCGGGGCGGATGAACGACGACGACTGGACGCGGCTGGCGCGGCGGATGAGCGAAATCAGTGAGGCGCCACTGTATATCGACGACTCCCCGAACCTGACCATGATGGAGATCCGGGCCAAGGCGCGCCGGCTCAAGCAGAAGGCCGACCTGCGTCTGGTCGTCGTCGACTATCTGCAGCTGATGTCGTCGGGCAAGAAGGTCGAGTCGCGGCAGCTCGAGGTTTCCGAATTCTCAAGGCATCTCAAGCTGCTGGCTAAGGAGCTCGAGGTTCCCGTCGTCGCGATCAGTCAGCTGAACCGCGGTCCCGAGCAGCGCACCGACAAGAAGCCGATGCTGTCGGACCTTCGTGAGTCGGGATCGCTGGAGCAGGATGCCGACATGGTCATCCTGCTGAACCGGCCGGATGCCTTCGAGCGTGACGATCCGCGCGGGGGAGAGGCCGATTTCATTCTGGCCAAGCACCGCAACGGGCCGACGAAGACGGTCACCGTCGCCCACCAGCTGCACCTGTCGCGCTTCGCCAACATGGCCCGGTAGGAGTCGCTCCGCTGCAGCCGCCCAGCGCCCGCGCGGCCCTGCATCTCCGGTGGATTCAGGCCGTGTGGGGTTGATCCCGTGTGGCGCAGACTTGGGTTGTCATCGGGCGGCGACGAGGCGCCGAGGTGTTTCGGTCCTATTTTGAAGGGGGCCGTGTCCCAGGGGTGGGGGGAGTTTTAGGTGCTCGACGTCCGGGGGCGGCCGCTGCCGGCAATTCCAGCGAACGCCTTAAGTATTGGGTGAGTTCGAGTGCCACATCGTCAGCGGGCCTGTCGAATTCGCTATTGACCCAGTCGGTTAACCAAACTTGCAGTGCTGACACCACGAGGCCCGCTAACAGCGATGGCCGCATGGGGGGAACTCCTTCGGATTCGACTGCGTCGTGCGCCAGCGCGACCATTGTGTCGATGCCGGTACGCCAGGCGTCGCGCTGGTTGCCGCGGCCCCAATTGTGGCCGCCTGTGGCCCAGCTCAATCCTTCGCTGACGTGAATGCGCAAGTAGTTGGGATGTTCGGCGAAGTAGGTGACGAGCGCATGAAGCGATGCGAACAGTCGTTGGACCGGCGAAGTGCAATCAGCTATGGCTTGTTGTCCTGCGGAAATGAATTCTTCGACGCGCTGCTGATTGAGGACGTCCCATATTTCGTCCTTGCCGGCGAAGTGTTTGTACAGCGTCGCCAGGGATACATCGGCGGTGCGCGCGATGTTTGCGACCTTGGTCTTTTCGAACCCGGCCCTGGCGAACTCGTACTCAGCGGCTGAAATGATCTGCATCCGATACATTTGCCGGCGGGTTTCGTGAATGCTGGGGACGTTCACCGGTATCGAGTCACTGTGCCATACCGTCCTTCGGGCCTGGGTACTGACTGCTCGAGCATAATTGACCCGTCAGAGAGTTCCTGTGACCACCGGCGATGGGCCTGACGTGCGTTGCTGAGACTTGCCGTCACGTTCTATTTGTCCCACTTCTGGCCCGCGTGTGTCATCTTGGCACGCCCTTACCAGCCGAACACGATGAGAACGGTGGGCATCAGCGCGGCACCGAATATCGAGATCACGACCGTGCACACGATTGCCAGGACAACGAGACCCCTTGTATGGCGCGGTATCTCGATGAGATACGAGGGTTGAGCGTCGACTTGCGCTTGTGTGAGAGAAGTGTCGGCGGGTCACCTAACCGAGTGGCCAGCCAGTAGGCTGCGGCGATCAGGGCGCTTAGGGTGAGTGGGATCACGACCGCAATAACGAGGGCGTCTCCCCGAAACCCGTTTCCCCCATGACTGGTATCCACTGCTTCTGGGCGGGGACGGCCCGAGTGCCGTCCGTATCCGTGCTGCAACGCCTGAGTGACGTTGATGGTGATGAAGAATGTGAAAAGTGCTGGCCCGGAACGCATAAAGGCGACGATCGCTTCGCGCCTTTTGGGTAGACGCGACTGATCCGGTGTCCGCGCCGTGCCGCGGCTTCGGTGCTGGGCACAGGTATCGGGGTTGGTGTCTGTGGGCGCTGATGCAATACGTCCGGTTGTCACGCGCCCGAACCGGCCGGCGTCACTGATCACGGTCAAACGCTTCTTCGGATGTTCGTTAGGCATGGCGACCACGCGCGTTGTGTTGCGAATTCGCGGGGTGCTTGCTTGGATCGAGTCGGCCTGGTGCTTCTTGGGAGGATTAGCACGCTTGAGCCCCGTCTTGTTGGTGGTTCATCGTTGGTGGGTTCGCAAGGCGATCATGAGGGCGGTTGCTTTGGCCAGTGTTGTTGCGTCGTTGGAGCGGGTCAGCTCGGCGCTGAGGAAGGTCTTGCGTCCTTCGATGACGTCGATTCGGGCGGTGACCTGCAGTGGGGTGTCGGTCAAGACGTAATCGGTGTAGTCGACGTGGAGGTAGGCGGTGCGGCTGATCGGGCGGCCGGCGGCGTCGATGGTGAGGGCGAAGTGCCAGTCGAAAAGTAGCGGTAGCGCGCCACCGAGGACGACGTCATGGGCGCCATGGTAGAAACGGCCGAACTTACCCTGCAGGACAACACCTTTGGCGCTAGTGGTGTGGATGGTGAACGCTGGTATCAGTGGGTTCCCAAAGCCGGGTAGTGCGGCATCGCGACCGGCTGGGGCCTGTGTTTCAGGTGCCCGATTCTGGGTCAGGATTGTCGTGAGTCGGCGCAGTTGAGTTGCCGCCGCTCTCCACACGGCCGCGTCGGGGTTCGCCGACTGCGTGGCGTCTTGTAGTTCCCGCAGGTTCTGGATGTACTCCACGAATTCAGGGCTGGCAGCCTCGGGTCGATACTGTGAGAAGTCAAAGGCGGGTGATGTCATCGTGTCCGTTCGCGGCTATGCGGCGCCAGGGTCCTTTTGATTGGCGGATGTCGCTGACCGTCGGCGCAGCGACACTGAAAGTCCATGTGTCTTGGGCGCTTTCGGCATCGTTGCAACGGCTGTGTGTGGGCCGCCGGGTGTGCCCAGCGCTTGGGTGCATTGGCTGATCTGATCTTCGCCAACGCACCCAAGCCCGGCGTGGCGGTTGCCTAGCCGCGGGTCGAGACGGGAGTGCCAGTGCCGCGGACAGCGCCCGTTCGGGTCGACGCCCGGTCCGCCTCCAGAGCTTTGCGCCCGTAGAGGTAGCCCAGTTGCTTGGCGACGAAGGGAAGGCTGACGATGGGTGCGATCATCCACGGCAGGTTCTCATAGATCAGCACGATCGAGACGTCCCAGAATCCATGGCGTGGGAAGTTGGGAAAGCCGTGGCGCGCCTCGGCGATGAAGTAGATGAAAAACACCGTCAACATGACCGCCATGGTGAAGAAGGTCCACCACAGCGGACGGATGCGTTTGTCGGGGTCGTTGCCGGCTTTCCTCAACTTCGACCACGAGTACAGCAGGATGGCGGCGCCGGTTACGACAGCCAATTCCATCGCCCACAACGCTCCGTCGCTGTTGAGATAGCGCACATCGTTGATGCCGTAGTACCAGATCACCCATCCCCAGCGCTGACCCTGGGTGATGTGCATCTTGCCCATCAGGTCACCGACGAGCCAGATGACCTCCCACCAGAGCTCACTTGCGGCGCCGGCAATGCAAAACCAGAGCATCTGAAACTCATTGGCTTTTTCCAACTTCGTGCGTGCTTCGCCCGGAGTATCGATCCATGACGTGATGAACATGATGAAAACCGGGGTCATAAACAGAAAACAGGCGATCGTGCCGGTCGCGGGCACCATCGGGATCAGCCCCACGCCGACTCCGATGATGCTGCCCACCGCGATAGTTGTCGTAAACGCCGCGCACCATGCGTAAGTCCGGACGCGCCGTTTGGCCCATGGTCGGGCGAAATCGTGTTCAAGGGCGGTTGTCATCACAGCCTCCTGCTGCTGGAGTGAAAAACTTCGTGCGACCCGATAACAGAATCGCCATTCTGGACGCTAGCATCATGATACTGTGGGGCGCAATGGTTGTTCTATTGTGGGGCGGGCGCCGCGCTGAGCAAGGCTGAGTCATGGCGACGAAACCATGAAGGGAGTCCGGCGTTGATGACTTATGGACCGCCGGCGTCAGTCGTGGAGCGGACGCGCAAGTTGTTAGATCCGCAGCGATGTAACGACTTTCGCTTGACCGAGCCGGGCTATATGGATGTTCTTGGTGAGCAGGTACCGCCGGCGCCACGTATCGTGCACCGATTAATGAACAGCGAGTTCTATACCGGCGGCTACGAGCGCGGCCGCGCCGCGCTGCGACGCCTCGTGGGGCTCGTCGCTCCGCAGCGCGCCGACGACCGCACACGAATACTGGCCGGGCTTCAGCTAAGACCGGGCGCCGCGGTGATCGACCTGGGTTGCGGGCCGGGTAATTTCACTGGCCTGTTCGGCAGTGCCGTGGGCGAGAACGGTTTGGCGGTGGGAGTCGACGCGTCACACCACATGTTGCGGCGTGCCACCATCGACAATGCGGGCCCCAACGTGGCGTATCTACGTGCCGACGCCCAGAGACTACCCTTTGCCGACCAAAGCGCCGATGCCATCGCATGCCTTATGGCTCTTTATCTCATCGCGCAACCCTTCAAGGCGCTCGATGAGATTACCCGCGTGCTGCGTCCCAACGGTCGGGTGGTCATCCTCACCAGTCTGGCGCCAGGGGGTACGCGCGGTGATGTGCGCAGCCGGGTGGTGGAAGGTGTTAGCGGCTGTCGGATGTTCGGCCGTGATGAAATCGTTAAAGCTTTGCGTCTGAGAGGTTTCGGCGAAGTTGAGCAACGAACCGGCGGTCTGTCTCAGTTGGTGACCGCTACGCGGCACCTCCTCGGCGGGGGGAAAGACACAAGATGAAGTGACCCCACAGCGCCGCGTTCAGGCCGCGACTCGGTACTGATGCCAGTGACTGCAGTCGCGTTCATTTCTCCCAGCGGTGTGTGCCGCGCGTGGCATGGCGTGGCCGACACCGATGTCCTTGCTGTGCCGCAGGGTCGGCCGGTCGTCGTGATGACGCACGGCGTCGGCGGGACGAGGACACCCCGCTTGGTCCACAGCCAGCACGGCGCCCGATCAGAACTGAGCGCCAAGATCGCGATCTCCTCCACCGCGCCAGTCACGCTGGATGAGAGGTCAGACCCTACGGACCTGAGCTGTGAGTGGCATTCGTCAACACCAATGCTGCTTCGTTGTAAGGGAACAGACGATACAGCCGGGATGGCGGTGTCACGAGGTCAGCGGCCTCGGCCTTACTTACGACCCGCGGGTTGGCCAACGCGATGGCCTTGCCGCGCTTGCGCAGCACTGTCGGCCCGCCGGCCAATACGTTCTTGAGCCAGTCCGTTTCAGGCCCGTAGCCGATGAGAATAGCGAAGCCGTCCCGGGTCTTGAAAACCAAAAGGGGCGTTCTGTAGTGCTTACCGGACTTTCTTCCGACATGCTCGAGGGTCCCTAGGCACGGGAGCCACGGTGTGATTGAGCGAGCCGCCGGATTAGTGACACGACGGTTGAAGTTGGCGACAGCACGAGGGACTCGCATGGAGGTCTTTCCTAACAGCGTGACTCGTGATGGCCCAACTCATGCCGTCGCGGGCACCAAGGCGCTGATGTCCTCGCCTTGAAGGAGTTTCGGCGGACGACATCAGCTGGTGAAGACATGAGTGAATTCCTTTCGGCGAGTGGGTGAATGAACTTGGGGTGTTTCGCCACAGACTCAGTGGTCGTGGATGATCACCCCGCGGATGTTCCGCCCGGCGAGCATGTCGTCGTAGGCCTCATTGATGTCGTCGAGCTTGTATTCGGTGGTGACGGTCTCGTCCAGCAACAGCTTGCCGCTGCGATACAGGCTGATCAGCCGCGGGATGTCGGCCCGCGGGTTGGCCTCGCCGTACAAGCTGCCCAGGAGGCGCTTCTGGAACAGCGTGAACAACGTCAGCGGCAGCGTCGGCGTCACGTCGGACATCGATGCCAAGGCCGTGGCCACCACGGCACCGCCCTTCCGTACCGCATTGAGCGCGTCGTTGATCATCGCGCCTTCGAGCACTCCCGGCGTGAGGATGGCCGAGTCGGCCATGACGCCACGCGTGATCTCGCCGACGAGCTGGGTGGCTTCCTCTAGCGAAGTGGAAAAATGCGTGGCACCGAACTCAAAGGCTTTGTCGCGCTTGCTCGGCTCGATATCGACGACGACGATTTGCTCCGCGCCGGCCAGCCGCGCACCCTGGATGGCGCCGCTGCCGATGCCTCCGCAGCCAACCACAACGACGACATCGCCAGGGCTGACGTTGGCGGTATTGACGGCCGAGCCCCAACCGGTGGTCACGCCGCAGCCGAGAAGGCACGCGCGCGAAAGCGGCACGTCGTCGTCGATCTTGACCACCGAGGCTTCCGACAACACACCCCACTGCGCGAAACTGCCGACGCCGGAAAGGGCTCCGATGCCCCGTCCTCTGGCTCGGCGCCGGAAGGTGCCGTCGGCCTGGACTCCCGCGAGGATCGTCGCGCCGAAATCGCAGAGGTTCTGCCGGCCCGTGGCGCACCAGCGGCAGCGACCGCATGCCGGCAGGAAGGAGGTAACCACGTGGTCTCCCACCGCCATATCGCGGACCCCCGGGCCGACCTCCCGAACGACGCCCGCGCCTTCGTGTCCGCCGATCAACGGAAAACTCACGCCGAACATGTCGCCCGTGCGGATGTGGTGGTCAGAATGGCATAAACCGGTGGCTTCGAACTCGACGAGTAGCTCGCCCTCTTGCGGCGGATCGAGCTCGATCTCTTCGACCGACCACTTCTCGTTCAACCCCCACAGCACGGCTCCCTTGGTCTTCATGGCGACTCCTTCACGACGTGAATGGCCCGTTCGGGGCAATTGGCGATTGCGTTGTGCACCCGGTCTTCCCATTCGGGCGGAATCTTTTCCACGACGACGAACGCGGTCCCTTCGTCGTCGATGTCGAACAGTTCGGGATACGTTGCAAGACAACGGCTGTGGCCCTGACACATGTCCCTGTCGACATGAACTCTCACTGTCCTAGTCCAATCCGGCTGGTTTGGTCCCGATGACTCCGCCTTCTGTCAGCGCCGCTATGGACGCGGCGTCCAGGCCGAGCACGTCGCCGAGGATGACGGCGTTGTGCTGCCCCAGCGTCGGTGCCGTCGACCGGTACCACTTGTCGACGCTGCGGTACTTGAAGGGAATCGCCGGCACGTGATGCGTCCCGGCGATCGGATGGTCGAGGCTTTCGAAGAACCCGCGCGCGGCCAGCTGAGGGTGCATCGATCCGATCCTGGCGTCGGCCAAATCCGCGGCCGGTACCCCGCATCCAACGAGTAGCTCGGCCGCGGTCGAGGAGTCGCGGCTGCCGGCCCATTGCTCGAGGTGTTTGTCGAGCACATCATGTGCCCGGACCCGCCCTTCGTGGGTGTCCAACGATGGGTCGTCAGCCCAATCCGGCTCGCCCAGGGCAGATTTCAGTAGGCGCCACTGTTCATCCGTTGCGACCGAAATCGCCAGCCACCGCTCGGTTCCGGCGCATCGGTAGAGCCCTTGCGGGGCGGCGTCACGGCTGCGATTTCCCAGTCGCGATATCAGGTTGCCGTAGGCGGTGAATTCGACGACCTGCTCGGCGGCCGCGTTGAGCGCCGACTCGACCATGGATACCTCGATGAAGCACCCTCGGCCCGTCTCGTCGCGTTGCCGAAGCCCTGTGAGCATGGCGAACGCGGCGTGCATGCCCGCCAGCGGGTCACACGGACCGCGGGGGATCCGCGGTTGGTCGTACTCGTGGCCGGTCACCCACGCCATTCCCGTCATCTGCTCCATCGTTTGCGCGAAACCCACGTTGTTGCGCCACGGCCCGTCGAGCCCGAACGCTGGCATGCGGACCATGACTATTCGAGGATTCCGCTCGCTGACGGCCTCCCACGTGATCGCGAAGTTATCGAAGACGCGCGGCGAGAAATTCTCGACCAGGATGTCCGACCGCTCGACGAGTTCGAACAGCAGCTCCCGCCCCGCCGATGAGGACAGGTCAAGGGTGAGGCCTTGCTTGTTGGTGTTCGTTGCCAGGTACATGCCCGACCGCTCCCACCACTGCGGTTGATGGGCGAACGCGGCGGCCACCATTCGCGCTCCGTCAGGGCGCTGCGTCGACTCGAGGTGAATGACCTCGGCGCCCAGTGCGGCGAGAACGTGGGTCGAGGAGGGACCCGCCCACCACGCCGTCGCGTCGAGAATTCGTAGGCCCTCCAGCGGCAGGCGCGGTGCCAGGTCGGTGCCGGTGGCAATCCTGTTGTGCGCGAGCACTTTTGTCATTTCGCCGAGCGAGGGAGCAACGTCGGTCGGGGCGGGTCGTCGGCCATCGATCCGGTAGGGCGCCAACGGGTGGGTGAAGCTGCCGTCGGCATACGTGCCCCATACGCCGCGCGCCGCGAACTGAGGGTGGTTCAGCACCGTCTGGCCGTTGTTGACCGGCGAGACGGGGATCCGCAGATCGGAGGCCAACGCTACGATCTCGTCCGTGGAACGTCCCGTCGTCCATTCCCGCACGATCTGATTCCACTCCTCTCGGCGTTCCCAGCGCGTCGTGGCGAGTGCCCACGCTGGGTCGTCGTCGAGCAGGTCCAGCCGGCCGATCATCGCGAGGAACGACTCGAATTGCTGGCGGGTATTCGTGTTGAAGCCGACCCAGCCGTCCGCGGTCGGTTCGATGGAAGGGATTTCGACCTGGCGGGCAGGTACGTTCAACGGGGGGCGCCCGGCCAGCTCGTGGTAGAGGTCGGCGAATCCGCCGGCGCTGAGGTGGCAGGCCTCCAACAACGAGCAGTCAATAATCTCCCCTGGCCCGCCGAGTTGAGCCCGACGCAAAGCGCTAAGCGCCCCGACGGCGGCATAACTGGCCAACACCCATTCGAAGACTCGACCGCCCGCTTGAATGGGCGGTTGGTCCGGGCGACCTCGCAACGCCAGCGTCCCACTCTCCGCCTGGATGGTGAACTCCGTTGCGGGCCGGTCGCGGTACGGTCCCGTCATTCCGTACGCAGACAGCGCCACGATCACCAGGTGTGGCGCACGCCGCAGGAGGGCCTCTCGGTCGAGCGCCCCGGGGCCAAGAGAATCGACGAACACATCGGCGGAAACGATTAGGTCCTCCAGGTCGGGCCGCAAAGTGCCGACGACCGAACGCTTACCGGCGTTCAAAAATCTGAACAATGCCTCGGTGCCGCTTCGACCGCCAAAACCTCTGTGGCGGAACGGATCACCGGCTGCAGCCTCTATTTTGATGACCTCTGCTCCGAGGTCGGTGAACATCTTGGTGCAGTACGGGCCGGCGATTTCGGTCGCCCACTCGACAACACGCACCCCCCGAAGCGGGTTCATTGACTCGCAATTTCTAGCGTCGAGTTTGGTGCAAGTGCGTTAATCGCACCGATGAGCACACACGCCAATGTGAAGTCCTCACGCTCGTGCCGATCGAGCAGGGCGCTCTGCGTCCGCATGGCTGCGGCCTGGCTGGCAACGACGCTAGTGACGAAAAAGCAGACTTGTCAAGTACGACTCGATAACTGTGGCGTCGGGTTGCGCCCGGCGGACACCGCTAGTCAGCCGCGCGCACCCTGGTGGCCCGCTGGGCCCGCCCGGCACGCTTTCCGCGCGACGGCGCGGTCGATGTGCTGACGCCTTTGGCGAAGATCTTCGAACCCAGTTCGATCTGCGCCCGGATATCCGACTCCTCCGTGCCAAACCAGCGCGGTCCCAGGCTCGTTGTGAAGATGATGAAGTTGGCCAGCAGCTCGGCCAACAGGTCGGCGTCGACGTCGGTCTTGATCTGCCCGGCGGCTTGATAGTGGCGAACACCCTCGGCAATAACAGCCGTACGGCGCGCGTGATTGGGTTGCAGTACCCGTACCGAGAAGTCCGGATCCGACAACGCCCGACTGGAAATGTCCCAGCCGGGAACGCCGCTGTTGCGGTCGTCGATCCTCAGCCGCGCAAAGAACAGCTGCTCCACATACTGCTCGAAACGCGCCGGCAGGGCCGCCACGACTTGCTCCTCGGCCTCACCGACGAGGTCCGCTATCTGTCGGGCAACAACCTGCTCGAAGATGCCGCGCTTGTCTGCGAAGTAGTGGAACAGCATCGCCTCGGAGCAGTCGGCGCGACGAGCGATCTCCTTCGTCGCCGCGGCCGCGTATCCCGCCTCGGCAAAGACTTCCGCAGCAGCCTCAAGGAGAGCTCGTTGCTTGCCGTCCTTGTCGCGAACTCGTCGCCGCGCGCCTGTAGTCATCACCCATAGCTTAGGAGCACGCGCCTTCCGAGCGGAAGCGTGCAGGCGTGCCGGTTATCGAGTGCGACTTGACTCCGTGCGGGCGACGACTTACTGTGCTGCCAAAGCAAATTTCGGCGTGTGCGAGATGACCGCCGGCGTTGTCCCGATCTCGGCCGGTTCGGGCGCGGGCGCGGGAAGGACTATCCATGGTGAGCAAATCGCCGGAGGAGCACGCAAGGAACCTCGACCTTCGCCACGAAGATTTCAACGACCAAGAATTCCTCTACGAGGTCTACGCGGTGATGCGGGAGAACGGACCGTTCAGCCACCAGGACGTGCCTTTCCTGGGCCCTACGCCCGGGGGCGCGTGGGTGGCCACCCGCTACGACGACTGTTACGAGATCTTGCGCGACTGGCGCAGCTTCTCCAGTAAACCCGTTGGCCTGGAAGGCAATCCGATGTCGTTTGGCGACATCGTCATCACCCTGGACCCGCCGCGGCAGCAGCAACTGCGCAAAGTTCTCAACCCGTATTTTTCTCCGGGACGGATGAAAGATCTAGAGCCCCAGGTACGCGCGGTCACCGACGGGTTGATCGACAACTTCATCGAGTTGGGACGCGGCGACCTCGCCGATGTCGCTTGGCAACAACCCGGGATTGTGTTCTTCCGGTACCTACTCGGCATGCCCGTGGAGGACGTGCCGCTTTACATCGAGACGGCCGACCTCGCGATCAACGGTGACAGCGAAGAGGTCAGAAACGGCTCGATGACAAATCTCTACCTGCGCGTGCGCGACGAGATCGACAAGCGTCGTGCCGAACCGCCGCGCGACGACCTGATCGACGTCCTGCTCGCCGCCGAGATCGACGGCGAAAAATTGAGTTTCGACGACGTTGTCGCGAACGTGATGCTACTGGTGCAGGCGGGCCTCGAAACAACCTCTAGTGCAATGTCATTCGCATTCTTCTACCTGGGTACCCATGCATCCGAGCGGGACCGACTGGTCCGCAATGCCGAGCTGATGCCGACGGCGATCGAGGAATTCATCCGGTTCGCCGGGTCGGTGCACGGACTGCATCGTTCCGTCGCCGAAGACGTCGAGCTGAGCGGACAGAAGTTCTGTCCTGGTGAGACGGTCGTCGTGAATTATGCGGCCGCCAATCGTGACGCGCGCGAGTTCGACGAGCCGAACAAGTGCATCCTCGAGCGGCAGACCAACAGGCACCTCGGATTCGGCGCCGGCGTCCACCGCTGTCTGGGCTCCAATCTCGCCCGACTCGAGTTCCGGGTAGGCGTCGAGCAGACGCTCCATCGAATACCCGACTACGCCATTCCGCTCGGGGCAAAGGTCGATTTTCACGGGAACTCGGTCACTCGGGGCTACCGCGCGCTGCCCGTCGTGTTCACCCCCGGCACCCGCGTCGGCCAATAACGGTGGCGAAGGACCGCCCATATCGGCTGCGGGACAGCACAATACCGCGATCCGACCAGGCCGCGGCAAGTTATCAAGTGACACTTGACAGCGCACCGGAGGCGCTCTTAGCATCAGGTCATCCGGTAATCGGTGTCCGTCGTGGGTGAAGCCGGCCACTGCTCGCGTCCCGCGCCCGACACGAACCGGTCCTCGAAAGCAAGGAGCAACCCGTGGACAAGCAAGATCTTCAATGGATGATCTCCGTCGACGACCACATCATCGAGCCCCCGAACCTGTGGGTGGACCGCGCATCGGCCGCCGACCGCGACCGAGTGCCACACGTCGAACGTATCGACGGCGTCGATACCTGGATCTACGACCAGGCGCGCGCTTCGGTGTTAGGCATCCTGGTAGCGGCCCACCAAAAGCCGGCCGAGTACTCCCCGCTACCAGTGAATTACGACGAGATGCCCCGCGCCTACTTCGACCCGGTGGCCCGCATCCCCGACATGGACCAGGACCATGTGATCGCGGGATTGAACTTCCCGTTCTTCCCCCGTTTCTGCGGTCAGATGTTCGCCCACCTCGGTGACCGCGACCTCGGTCTCAAGTGCGTGCGGGCGTACAACGACTTCGTCATCGACGAGTGGTGCGCGGCAGCGCCCGGCCGCTACATCCCGACGATCATCATCCCGTTGTGGGATACCCACCTCGCCGTGGAGGAGACGCTGCGGTGTGCCGGCAAGGGCGCCAAAGCCATTGCCTTCTCGGAGAATCTGCATCCGTTGGGGTTTCCGTCCATCCATTCGGGCGCGTGGGACGACTTCTTCGCGGTGGTCAATGAGACGAAGATGCCGCTGTGCACGCATATCGGATCGTCGTCGGTGAGTCCCACCACGGCGCCCGACGCGCCGTTCGGGGTTCAGGCAGTCAACATCAACCTCAATCTGGCGAACTCGACCACGGATTGGCTGTTCTCGGGCAAGCTGCAGAAGTTTCCCGACCTGAAGATTGTGTTGGCCGAGGGCGGGATCGGCTGGATCCCCTACCTCATCGAGCGTGCCGAACACGTCGCCGCCGACTACCAATACCTACGCGCCAACAACTGGGCGGTCGATCCGGCAACGATGCGCTTGAACCCGGTGCCCACCAACCCCGAGATTTTCCCGGAGTCCCCGCGCCAACTCTTCCGCGACCACATGTACGGCTGCTTCATCGAGGACGACTTCGGGGCGGCGAATCTCGACGCCATCGGCATCGACAATGTGATGATCGAGACGGATTATCCGCACACCGACAGCCTCTGGCCCAACTCCCTACAGGCCGCTCATAAGGCGCTCGACGGGCGATCCGACCTCGACAAGTACAAAGTGCTGCAGGGTAATGCGCGCCGTGTCTTCGACTTCGAGCCCGCCCCATACCCGGCGCTGACGTAGCCAACGGCACACCGATTCACGTGATGCGGGAGTACCAGAGCTTCATTGGCGGCCAATGGTTGAGTGACAACGCCCTTGGCACCATCGATGTCATCGATCCGGCCACCGAGGAGCTGATCGGAAGAGTTGTCGATGGTGGACCAAAGCAGGCCGCTATGGCGATCGAGGCCGCCAGGCGAGCTTTCGACGACGGGCCATGGCCCTGGATGTCCGTTCGGGAACGAGCACGAATCATTAAACGGTTCGCTGAAATACTCGACGAGCGCAAAGCGGAACTTCGAGAACTCATCGTCGCCGAGATCGGCTCGACCGGCTTCATCACCGACCTGATTCAGGTCGGCGGTGCTATCGAGGCGGCCCATTACTACGGCGAATTCGTCGAACACGATGTGACGTGGGTGGAGACACCCGGCGGGCCCGTAGTCTCGCCGACCGGTCTGGGCGGCGTCACGGTGGTCCGCGAACCGGTCGGCGTGGTCGGAGTCATCACGCCGTTCAACTTCCCTTTCTCGATCAACATTCAAAAGTGCCTGGCCGCCTTGGCCGTTGGCTGCACCGTAGTACTCAAGCCCCACCCGTGGACGCCCATGAACGCCTTGGAGCTGGCCAAGGTTGGCGAGGAAGCGGGCCTGCCGCCCGGGGTGTTCAACGTGGTCGTGGGAGGTGCGGGCGTCGGCGAGGAGCTGTGTACCCACCCCGGCGTCGACATGATCGGGTTCACCGGTTCGACGGCGACAGGTCGACGCATCCGCGAAGTATCGGCGGCAACAATGAAGCGCGCCCAACTCGAACTAGGAGGCAAGAGCGCGCACATCGTCCTCGACGACGTCACCGAAAGCGACGTTGCGGGAATAGGATTCGGACAGGTGCTGATGCACGCTGGGCAAGCATGCACCGTAACGTCGCGACTTCTATTGCCTGAGCATCTGCTCGACGCGTATGTCGAGGGAGTCAAAAACATGGCTCCGATGATCCCCGTCGGGGACCCGCGCGATCCCGCCACTGTCGTCGGCCCGCTGATCAGGGAGCAACAACGTCAACGAGTCGAGTCCTTCGTCGAGGCCGGGCTGCAGGAAGGCGCGCGGCTGGTGGTCGGCGGCAAACGTCCCGAGCATCTCGCACGCGGCTTCTACTACGAACCGACGGCATTCGTCGACTGCCGCAACGACATGCGGCTGTGCCAGGACGAGGTGTTCGGGCCCGTACTGGCGGTGATCACCTATCGCTCCGAAGACGAAGCCATCCGCATCGCGAACGACTCCGTGTACGGTCTGGCGGGTCTGGTGATGACCCGCAACGCCGCAAAGGGTTTCAACGTCGCGAGGCGGGTCAGAACGGGCACCATCATGGTGCAGACCGTGGCACCCGGTGTCGACCTGGGAACCAACCCCGGTGGCGGGCAGGGACCCGGCTGGTCGCTGCCGGCACGCGGCATGTTCAACGGCGGCGGCCCATTCGGCGGCTTCAAACAAAGCGGACTCGGCCGCGAGCAGGGGCGCTGGGGCTTCGAGGAATACACCGAGCTGAAATCAATCACGATGATGTAGCGCACCCGGTTGCGTGCGGTGTTCCGGCTGGAAAGGTCGCCTAGTGGAACTTCTCAGGGATGTCCGAGTCCTCGAGGTGTCACTGTTCTCCACCGATGCGCTGGGCGGCCATCTGGCCGACCTGGGCGCAGAGGTGATCAAGGTCGAGCCGCCCGGCGGCGGTGGTTTCCGCGGCTCGGCGGTGTCCGGCGGCGAACTGCAGGATTCGCACTGGAATCGCGGCAAGAAGAGCGTGGCAATAAACCTCAAAACGTCGGAGGGCCAAGAGGCTTTTCGCCGCCTGGCAGCATCGTCGTCGGTCGTAATCGACGGTCTCCGTTATGGAACCGCGCATCGCCTCGGTTTCAGCTACGACGACGTCGTCGCAGTCAACTCGAGGGTGGTCTACTGCGTGCTCAATGGTATGGGCAGCTACGGGCCCTACACCCGCCTCGCCACTCACGGGCTGTCCTTTGACTGTTTTGCCGGCTTGAGCCCGCCGATCATCGACGCGGATGGCACGCCACGGCTTTCGGGGTCGGCCACCGGGACGACGGGTGTTCTGGCGGGGCCGCTGTACGCAGCCATGGGCGTCCTCGCCGCGCTGCACGCCGCCGGGCGCGACGGCAAGCCGCAGTACATCGAGGTGGCGCAAGTTGACGCGGCGATCAATTGGAATTTTCAGCACCTTGGGGCTTTGGCGAACGGCCAACCCACCTACGGTGAAGGAATCCGCGCATCACTCCGCTACCAGTACTACCGAACTCGCGATCGTAACTACGTGGTGTTCAACGCCCTGGAGGACAAGTTCTGGCTGAGATTCTGCGAGTCACTCGACAGGATGGATCTCTACGAACCGGGACGCCAGCAGCCCCCAAAAGACCACGAGGCAGAAGCATTGCTGCGCAACGAGTTAACGTTGATTTTCCAGAGTCGCACACGCAAGGAGTGGACGGACTTCTTCATTGCGACCGATATCGCAGGCGCCCCGGCGTTTTTAGGGGCAGACCTGTTCGACGACGACCACGCGAAGGATCGCCGACTCCTCTACGAGCAGGTGCAGGCGGACGGAACGCGACAACGATTGATGGCAACGTGCATCAAGACCAAACCCGACGAACGGTTTACCCCACCGGCAGCGCCGCACGTGGGGCAGCACACGGAGGAATTACTCACCGCCCTAGCGGGCTACGACGCGGCCGGAATCAAGCGACTTCGTTCGACGGGCGCAATCTGACTATGGGCGCACACGGTCCACGTGAACGAGGCCTTTTACCCGCCGGCGGACAAGGGTTACCATCGACAACCGTACACATCAATCGTATTGTTGGAACGATCGGTTAGGAATGTAACACAGTTGGACTGATCGTTCAATCTGCGGGTACAGTGGCGGAATGCCACGCGGAAAGACTTTCGATCCAGAAGAAAAGGTCGACGAGGCCCTCGACCTGTTCTGGCGTCGAGGCTGTGACGCGGTCAGCATTCAAGACCTCGTCGAGGCCCTCGAACTCAACCGCGGCAGCCTCTACGCGACCTACGGCGACAAGGAACAGCTGTGGCGACGTGCGCTGACGCGCTACTGCGATCAGCGCCGCGCCTACCTGTCCGAGCTGCTCGACGACCCGACGACGCCAGTGCTGCCGCGCATTCGGCGCCTCATGCTCGACACGGCCAACCCCACCGCCGAAGGTCCCCACGGCTGCCTCATCGTCAACGCCATCACCGAACGCACCGACGACCCCGCCACGATGGACATCGTGACCGGCCAGATCAGCCGTGTGGAAGACGTGCTGCGCAAGGCGTTCACCCGGGCCCGATCTGGCGGAGAGATCCCCGCCGAATCCTCTCCTCGTCGACTTGCCCGGTTCGCCGTGGTCACGCTGCAGGGGCTGCATGTGTACGACCGTGCGTTGGCCGATCCGCGAAAGGCGCGTGATGCCGTCGACGTCGCCATGTCGGCGATCCGCTCCGGCGCCGTCGTGGACGGGCCGACCTGATCCAGGGACGCTGCGGGAGTCGACGCCGGCCGGGGCCGGCACGCCGGCCCAGTGCACCATCCAGCAGTGACACGTGGAGCGAGAAGCGATGGAATACACCAGATTCGGCAATAGCGGACTCACCGTCTCCCGGCTCTGCCTGGGCACCGCGCCGTTCGGCAAGCAGACCGATGAACACACAGCCCATGACATCCTCGACGAGGCCGCCGCGGCCGGGGTGAACTTCTTGGACACCGCCGATGGCTACCCGATGGGGGCCGATCTGGCATTGGTGGGCCGCACCGAAGAGATTGTCGGGCAATGGCTTCGCGGTAAGCGCGACCAGTTCATCGTCGCGACCAAGGCCGGTATGCCGATGGGCCAGGCCGCGTGGGACCGGGGTGGCTCGCGTAAACATCTCCTGGACGCCATCGACGGCTCACTCGCGCGACTGGGCACCGACTACGTCGACCTGTACCAACTGCACTTCGACGACCCGAACACTCCGCTGGACGAAACCCTCGACGCCTTGGACACGATCGTGCGGGCGGGTAAGGCCCGTTACGTCGGGGTGTCGAACTTCTTGGCCTACCGGCTGGCCCGCACCATCGGTCGGTCGGAAACGCTCGGACTCACCCGCGTGGCGTCCGTACAACCCCGCTACAACCTGCTGTTCCGCCAAATCGAACGTGAACTCTTGCCGCTGGCCGAGGAGGAGGGCATCGCGGTCATTCCGTTCAACCCGCTCGCCGGTGGGCTGCTCACCGGGAAGTACCGCGCCGCCGATCAGCCGGAGAAGGGCAGATTCTCCGCAGAGGTCGGGCAGAGCTTTGCCGACGTGTACCGCGAACGGTACTGGCATGACAGGGCTTTCGATACGGTTGGACGCCTGAACGAGGTCGCCTCCGGCATCGGGGAATCGCTTGCCGCGGTGTCGATCGCCTGGGTGTTGGCCAACCCCGCCATCACCTCGGTCATCCTGGGGGCCAGCCATCCAGACCAGCTGACCGATACCCTCGCCGCGGTCGACCTCGCGTTGCCCGATGACCTCAAGGTCGCACTCGACGACATCAGCCACGGGTACCGATTCGGCGACGCCGCCCGGTGAGGCCATCCCGCCAAGCCGGTGTTGGTGGCCCCGCCTGTCAGAGCACCCGAAGGAATCGAGAGGCGGTAGGCACTGAGCAGCCCTGGACGCGTAACGCTACGACCGCGGATCATCACTACACCGACAGCGCGCACCGGTGACAGCTGCTGCCCTGACGACAAGGAGTCTCAATGACCATCACGTTGACCAATCCAGAACGCCTGCCCAAGGTCGACTTGCACCGCCAAGTATCGATTGCGACCGGTTCGAGGCTGGTGTTCATGGCCGGGCAAGTTGCCTGGGACGCCGACGGAGCGCTGGTCGGGGAGGGCGACCTCGCCGCCCAGGTCGAGCAGTGCTACCTCAACATCGGCGCCGCACTCGCTGAGCTTGGCGGCTCCTTCGACGACATCGCCAAGGTGACCATCTACGTGGTCGACTGGACTATCGACAAGATGCCCCTGGTGCAGGACGGCCGCGCCCGAGCCTGCGCCAAACTCGGTGTCGACACGCTCGCGCCGGGCACCCTGATAGGCGTCGCCGCGTTGTTCGTCCCCGAGCACCTCGTCGAGGTGGAGGCGATCGCAGTTCTCGACTAGCGCAGGGTTCTTCGGCAAATACCGATATTTGTTTGAGCACCCCGGCGTCCCTAATGCCACCTAATTACGCTGTGAGACAGCATCTCTCGGCGGCCTTGATGATACGCCGTTCCGGGGAAGGGGTACGTTCCACGAGCCCGGCAGGACGACCGTCCCGTGACCTAATCTGTTGGACTGATCGTTCAAACTGTGGGTAAAGTGGTGGGATCAAATCCGAACCCTCGAAGGGCGGTCGCATGACCCACACAGGCACCATCGCCGAGCTGGTGCCGGCGCTCGACGAGCGTGGCGTCGCGGTGAGCCCGCGGCGGCCCGACGGGTCGATGAGTTCGGTCGAGGTGATGCCCATGTCGACGGTCGTGGTTCTTGACAACGCGGGGGTGATCCGGTGGATCGACGTGCACCCGAATTACGCGACACGCAGCGAGGTGCCCGACATCCTGGCCGCCGTCGACGCGATGCAGCGAACCGATGTCTGAGGGCGCGTTTCTCATCACCGGCGCCAACGCCGGTCTCGGTAAGGACGCCGCGCGCCAGCTGGCGCTGCGCGACGATGTCAGCACCATTTACTTGGCCTGCCGTGACGAGGCCAAGGCGCGGGCAGCTCAGGCCGACCTGCAGCGGATTACGGGGACGTCGGTCTTCGAGATCGTGATCATGGACACCAGCGACCTGGCGTCGGTGCGGGAGGCGGTCACGGCGATCGACCGGCCGTTGCGGGCGGTTCTGCTCAACGCCGGCGGCATGGGCGGACCCACCCCGTTCGCGCACACTGCTGACGGGGTGACGACGATGTTCGCGGTCAACGTACTCGGGCACGTCGTGCTGCTCGAGTGTCTGTTGGCGGCCGGGTTGCTGACCTCCACGGCAGTGCTAACGGGCAGCGAGGCCGCACGGGGGGTGCCGAAACTGCGGATCAAGCGCCCCACCTTCGACACGCATTCGGTCGACGAGTTCACCTCGGTCATCGACGGGTCGTTCTTCAATGGCCGCAAGCGCGATCCGATGCTCGCCTACGGGCAGGCCAAGTACTTGGGTGCGCTGTGGATGTCAGCGTTGGCGCGCCAGCACCCCGAGCTTCGCTTGCTTACCGTCAGCCCGGGCAACAGCACCGGCACCGAGGCCACGAGGGACCTACCCGCCGTGCTCAGGGTGTTGATGCAACGCGTCATGCCCAGGGTGGGCCCGCTTTTCGGTATCTCTCACCCCGTGGACGTCGGGGCCAAGCGCCTCGTCGACGGCCTGGTCGGCGGTTCGTTGGACAGCGGCCGGTTCTATGCCAGTGCGCAGAACACCATTAGTGGTCCCCTGGTCGACCAGGCCACCATCGTCGCCGACTTCGCCGACGACACGATCCAGGATCACGCCTACGCCGCCATCCATGCGTTCCTGGATCCGCGGCCGTGAACACCGGGGCCCACCGATCGCCGCGGCGCCTACCCCGGACCATCCGCGTGCGTCCCTGTCGGGCCGATGCATACTCATCCGTGCGGTCCGCGCAGGTCGGACCGCCAGTCGATCACTTGGAGAGGACCACGACATGAAGGCATCCATCGACGGCGTCGTCGTCGCCGACGCCCCGGAGTCGGATCTGGTCAACATCGAGGGCAACTACTACTTCCCGCCCTCGTCGCTGGACGCTGCGGCGTTCAGCGACAGCCCGACGTCCTACACCTGCCCATGGAAGGGGTCCGCTCAGTATCACGACGTATCGGCAGGTGGTTCCACCCATCACGATGCAGCATGGAGTTATCCGGACCCGTATCCGTCGTCGTTTGACCGAGTCGGTCGTGACTACTCCCACTACGTCGCCTTCGACCGAGAACAGGTGACGATCGGCTGACGTCACGCGTCTCTGAGCAATGCCGCCGAGCACAGGTGCATCCAGTCTCGGTCCTGGGGTGGAGACCTGAGCCTAGGGGCATCGGCCAATCATGCTGCCCCGCAGAAGGACCGGGACGCCGTGTCGTGCCCTGTCATTGGTTGCCGTAGACCCGGTCGGGGCGGATGAGCACCGCGGCCCGGCGCTGTTCGGCCATCACCCGGTCATACTCGCGTACAGGTGGCTGACTCTCGGCATCACCGGGATGACGGTTTGGGGGGCTGCCATTGATAGAACCGTCATTGTTTGTCAGCCAGATTGGCTCGACCGTCAACGTCGTTGGTTGCCAGAGCGTTCATGCCGAAGGTGGCAGCCGTCGTGCTGGTCGCTACTCGCTGGTGCGCGTGGCGGCGATTGGAATCAGCATCAGCGTGCAGTTCGATCCCGATCGATTGTGCCAACGGTGGAACGTCCCGTTGTGGGTGAGGAAATCCCCGGCCTTGATCGTGATCTCGTACACGTTGCCGTCCTCGCCGGGGTAGGCGACGTTGGTCTCGCCTTCGAGGACCACGACGAAGTCGACGGTGTCGGTGCGGTGCATGCCGCCCCCGTCCTTACCCGGCGTCATCCCCCCACCGGTGCCGAGGTCGAGCCTTCCCACCGTCTCCGAGAGGTCCGGCGGTTCGTCTCCGATGACCGGGGGAATGATCTGAATGTCAACGCGGATTCCGCCACGCGGCCCGAAGAGGCCCAGTTGCTTGTACTCACCGAGCACGTGCTCGGGCCGTAGCGGCAGTTCGGGAACCTCGTCGAATCCCCAGACATCGAAAGCGTAGGTGGCGTCCTTAACGGTCGAGGAGTCAAAGACCTCGTCGGTCTGCGTCACCACGCCCGTGGGGCCCTCGGCCGTGGTCAATCGCCTGATCTTCATTCTGTTTCATCTCCTCATAGGTGGTGGGCCGCCCCACGCAGGGCTGCCCGACAGTCGAAGCCGGTCACCAGCCTCATCAATCGTGTATCTCGGGATACATTTTGATGAGCGAACATTATGTATCTACAAATACATAATGTCGCCTAAGTGCGTTGTTGTCAACCGTGAGGTGGTTCAGGCGCCGACCACTGATGTTCATCCTAATACCGTTACCCAAAAGCAGTTTCGATACGATCGTCGATCGCGTACACGCTCCTCGACGAGGAACTTCCTCGAAACAAACCCTCCAAGCAGTTCCACCGTTTGTGTATCGAAAGGTTCAAAATATGGCAATAGTAGCGCTATGCTGGTTGAAGCGGCGATGACCACCCGGACATCAGGCGAACAGCCGCTGGCGACCCTGCCCACAGGCAGGTGAAGGAGTACAAACGGCGATGAACATCCCGACTACCTACGCGGCGACGGTGACAGTGCCGCTGCCCGATGATGACGTCATCAAGGAGGTCATCGAGGCCTACTTCGGTGGCACCTATCAGCCCGACGCGACGCTGAACGTCGTCAAGATGTTCGCCGGAACGGGAGCGCACTTCCCGGGCGTGATCGATACGGTCCAGGCGATCTTCGGCCCCGAGGGCATCAACCCCAAGCACCGGCAGATGTGCATGATGCGCGTCGCCAAGGCTTTCGACGCACCCTACGAGTGGCAGATCCACTCGGCGATCGGCCGCAACGTGGGACTCAGCGACGACGACATCGCCGCCATCGCCTCCGACGGGCCCGTCACCGGAATCGACGCAGACTACGTTCTACTGGGCCGGGCGATCGACGAGTTCGCCGGCGCGAAGACGCTGACCGACGAGACGCTCAGCGAACTCCTGACCGCCTTTGGTGAGGACTCGACACGCAAGTACATTTTCTCGATCTCCTACTTCGTCTTCATGGGCCTGTGGCTCAACGGCTGCCGCGTCCCGTTGGAGACCACCGACAAGATCGGCGGGAGGGACACCAACCCGGCCGGGACATCTGCGGAGACCGTCTCCACTAGCTCCTAACCAAGCCGCCGGCGGCGGGCTTTCCGGCTAGTACACCCGAACAGGATCAGACGAAATCGGAAGGGGGATCAGGACAGCGGGCCCGCAACTTCGGACTCGCCCAACCTGGCCAAAAGTGATGGCAACGAAAGAATCGGTCACCGGCACCCACCGGCTCACCCCCAAGGGACGGGCTACCCGGGAGCGGATCGTGGCCACGGCAGCGCAACTGATGTACGACCAGGGTGTCGCCGCCACCAGCCCCGCTGACGTTCAGAAGGCCGCTGGCGTTGGCGCTTCGCAGATGTACCACTATTTCGAGGACAAGGAAGCCTTGATCAGGGCCGTCATCGCCCACCGCGTCCAGGCTCTGCTGGCAACGCTGGGCGGGCTGGACAGCATGGAGGGTCTGCGCGCCTGGCGAGACTTCGTCGTCGACACCCAACGCCAGCGGAACTGCGCAGGCGGCTGCCCGCTCGGGTCGCTGGTCGGTGAGCTGGCCGAACCATTCCCGGACTGTCGAGGCGACCTGGTCGGGGGATTCGACCAGTGGGAAGCGGCGATCCGCGGGGGCCTGCAAGCCATGTGGGATCGGGGCGAGTTGCGCCGCACGGCCAACCCCGACCGCCTGGCGACCGTGCTGCTGGCCGCGGTCGAAGGCGGGATGCTGCTCGCGCAGGTTCGCCGCGACTCCGCCCCTCTGGAAACCGCGCTCGATGACGTCCTCGACCGCATCGAGGAGCTCAGGCCCCGACGCGCGCCGGCCCGTCGATAAGCCGGCCGCACCCCCCTGCCCGCTGGCCAGCTGCGCGTGAACCTCTACGTCGACGGAGGGGTGGCCGTGTCCTGAATACCGCCTCCACTGCAGCTCTCCAGCAGGTCGAAATTCGTTTCAGCGCAACAACAGCCCGTTCCTAGGAGGTCGGAAGTGCCTGCAGAGAACGTTCCCATCATGGTCTTCGATGGAGTGGCAAAGCTTCCCCCAGAAGCAAACGGCGCCGTCGTCGTCGGAGGTTCCAATGCCGCCATCCCGGCGGCGTACGTCTCGGCCAAGGCCGGCGTTCGTGCCGCCATTCACCATGACTGCGGCATCGGTCGAGACGAAGCAGGGGTCAGCGGTCTGCTCTGGGCCGAACAACACGGCATGGCCATGGCGGCCGTGGCCACCGACAGTGCCCGCGTCGGCGATGGTGCAGACATGCTCCAACGCGGCATCATCAGCCGCGTCAACGGGCTTGCCGCCCAGTGCGGTGTCGAGCGCGGTCACACCGTCGTACAAGCCGTGGTGCTCTTGAAATCCGCGCCGTGGCCACACGCCGCCGCGGAGGCGCCGATCGAGAGACGCACCGTCATTGACGGCGTCCTCTGCATCGACTCCGTCTCATTCGGTAACGCAGAAGATGCAGGCCTGGTCGTGGCGACCGGTAGCCATGGCGGAGTAACCGCCGCCCCTATGGCGCGTTCATTTAGGCCACGCCTCGTGTTCTTCAACGATGCCGGCTTCGGCGCCGATCACGCGGGTGTGGCCAGCCTTCCCATTCTCGATTCCGACGGTATCGCCGCCGCGACAGTCGCCGCGGACACAGCGTGCATCGGCGACGGCCAATCGACGCTGACACAGGGCATCATCTCGGCCGTCAACGACACGGCACGCCGACTCGGCGTCAGGGTCGGAGACACGGCCAACGAAGTGGCGCGCAACGTGGCGGAGAGCGCTTGACACGGGCCCCTGAGCGGGAAGGCGGTCACGGGGTTTCGTGCCTAATATGTTGGGGCACAACGGGTTTGGGTGCCACCGGCAACCGGCAAAGGTCCGCCCATGACTTCGGGCCCCGCGGGTGTGTCCCCAGCACTGAGGATGATGGTTCGGGGCGACCCCCGGCGCGAGCGATGCGATTTCGAGTTCGCAGAACAGGTCGCTTCTCATCTCGGTCATCTCAATCCAGCGCGTGGCCAAAGCGCAGGGTCGGGACCGCATCGCGGGTCGTGCTCAGGAGACCAGCAGCAGGGCGGTCGTGATGAGCATGGCTGCCGCGGTGCCGCCGTGCACTCCGTAGGCGACGGACTTGGCTGCGCTGTTGCGCAGCACGATGGTGGCGTCAACGATCGGGATTGCGGTGGCGGCCAGCATGATCCAGCCGATGAGGTGGGTAGCGTGCGCGAGCATCAGGATGATCACGAATAGCCCGGTGGCGATGTCGCGGATGCCCTTGACGCCGAGGTAGGCGCGTATTGCCGGTTGGTCAGGATCGGCGGGCACGCCGTAGCCGGCGGCCGCGACGCGTGGCGCGATCAGGAATCGGGCGCCGATGAAGATGATGGCCGCGGCGAGAATGCCGGCCAGGACGTAGCCGATCGTGGCGGTGATGGTCATGTCAAATGCTCCCGACGTGTCAGTGGATGGGGAAAAAGCGGTCGAATCGAGCAGTGTCGTCTGCACGTCGAGGATGTCGGCGATGTCGAAACCGGCCATGTCGCCGGCGAAATCCGGGCTGGCCATCACCCGGCGGGTGAGCTGGTCGGGGTCGGCACCGGGCGGGTAGCTGATCAGTGCGACCAGCCGATTCGTCGTCCGGTTGTGATCGGTCCACACCCCGTGGGTGGTGACTCCGAACGCGGTGAAGGTCGCCAGGTGCCGGGCCCAATGCACCGTCGCGTACTGGTGCAGCGCCTCGGGTGACCGCAGGGTGTAAACCCTGAGCTCAAACATGTGCGGTGTCCTCCTTGTGTCAGGCGGGATTGGATGAGCGGAGATCAGCGGGGTCAGATCATCAGCACGACACACAACGCGGCGACGGCCAGGCCCTGCAGCGCTGCGCGGGCGTTGATGACCGCATCCCATCCCGCTTGCAGGGCACGCCCGTCCGGCAGCGTTTCGCCGCTGTCGGCGGCGGCGGTCAGCTGGCGATTGATGGGCGCGCTGATGCGCAGGTAGACCAGCAGCCAGATCAGCAGCGCCCCCAGCGCGACGGTCGCGGTGATCGCTTGCAGCCAGTGCGCGCAGACTGCTGCGGTCGCCGCGCTGATCGCTGCCGCGACGATGCCGAGCACGCCCGGCACGGGCATGCGCCGGTCGCCGTAGCGGTGCACGTGGCCCATCACGGTGACCAGGGTGTTGTCGTCGAGGTGGTGCAGCGCGGGGCGCATGACCATCGCGCAGAACACGTCGGTGCCGTACACCACGCCGGTACCCAGCACCGCGACCAGTGCGGCAATGCGGCTGAGCAGTTCCATTACCATTTTCGCTCCCTTTCTCCGGAAGGTGCTAGCAACGCTAACCCCTCGGTCGATCGAACGTCAATAGCATCGCTAGTATTTCTAGCTGTGATAGGCTTCACTCATGGCTATCGAGGATCGCCGTGAGCGCGAGCGGTCCGCTCGGCGACGACTGATCGTGTCAACGGCCCGTCAGTTGGCCGAGTCGGAAGGCTGGGACGCGGTGACCACGCGGCGGTTGTCCACCGAGATCGAGTACAGCCAACCCGTGTTGTACAAGCACTTCACCGGCATGGAACAGATCGCCGACGCAGTCGCCCTCGAGGGATTCGGCGAACTCGCCGAGGTGATCCGCGGCGCCTGTGCGGACGACGACGTCCCGGCCAACGTGGTGCTTAACCGAATCGCACAGGCGTATCTGGATTTTGCTCATACCAACCCGGCCGTATATGAGGCGATGTTCACCCGTGCGACGGCGCTGCACTTCAGCGCCGACGACACACCGGCTGAGTTGTTGTCGGCTTTCGCCGCGCTGCATCAGGCACTCGCTCGAGTCGGCCCTGGGCGCGACGTCGACACGCTCACCGAGGTGTTCTGGGCTGCATTGCATGGGCTGGTCACCCTGGGCGCCACCAGACGATTACGGCCCGACCATGTCTCACAACGTGTTCGGCTGTTGGTCGAGCACTTCACCGGCATGCGGGAACCAACCGCCGAAGGCGGATCGGCGTGAGCGGATCGCTCACCCAAGCATCGCCACGAAGTAAGGTGCTCGCCTTCGCCCGGTGAATCCTCGGCCGGGACGTGCTTGCGGCACAACAACCGCCGGAATCGGGCCCAAGACCTCACATGTGAGAGCCGTCACACGCGAGCCCGGAATTGCTTCGACACCGAAGCAAGTTATACCGCCCGTAACTGTACTGCTTCGACATCGAAGCAAACGATTTCAGGAGGACATCATGAAGGCTGTTCGGTACCACGAATACGGCGACAGCAGCGTTCTGCGGTACGAGGAGGCCCCGCGCCCGGTACCCGGACCACAACAGGTGCTGGTCAAAGTGGCGGCGACCACGTTCAACCCGGTGGACGCCGGCATCCGCGGCGGCTATCTGGCCGAGGTGTACGAGGTCAGCTTCCCTCACATTCCGGGCGTCGACGTCGCGGGGATCATCGCCGAAATCGGTGAGGGAGTGCAGGATTGGAAGGTCGGCGACTCGGTCGTTGCGTTCCTGCCGCTTGATGCCGACGGCGCCGCCGCCGAATACACCCTGGTCCCCGCCGAATCGCTGGCCGCTGCGCCGAGATCGGTGCCGCTGGCCGACGCCGCAGCACTGCCCGAACCCGCGCTGACGGCCTGGCAGGCCCTGTTCGAGGTCGCCGGGCTTACGGGCGGGCAGTCGGTGCTGATCAACGGCGCCTCGGGCGCGGTCGGCGGCTACGCCGTTCAGCTGGCCAAGCAGGCCGGCGCCGTGGTCACCGCCACTGCCAAGGACCGCGACGCCGAGCGGCTGCGTGGCCTGGGAGCCGACCGAATCGTCGACTACATCGACTACGGGCGGTCACCGATCGACATCGATGGTGCCCCGTTCGATGTGGTTCTCAACCTGGTCAGCACCACCGATGAGCAGACCGGCGCCCTTATCAGTGTCGTGACCGACGGCGGCTTCCACGTCGGCACCATGGTCTTCGGCCCGCAGGACCCGCCCCGAGGAGTCCGCACCCAGCGGGTCTTCGTCCGCAGCGACGCTGCCCAACTGGCCGAACTGGTCAAGCGCGTCGACGACGGCCGGCTCCGCATCGAGATCGCCGAACGCCGCCCGCTGGCGGATGCCGCGGCCGTGCACGACGACTCCGATGCCGGCCGGCTGCACGGCAAAACCCTGCTCATCCCCACCGAGCGCTAAAACCTAGTGCCTCGAGCTGGGCGGAGATTCAGCTGGCCAACCGCATTGCGATGGCATCGATGACCGCGGCCGGGCCTACGGGCCCGGGGCCAGCCCGACCGACGTGATGGCTACTTCTACTCCCAACGGGACAGTGCGGAGCTGATCAACACCGAGGGCACCCACCCTCGGTGCTCGGCCAGGGGTACCCGGACACCCCGGTGCTGCACTCGACAGAGCGGCGTGGCGGATGTCAGCTAAACGGATGCGATGTGGCGCCGCTATTTAACGGCCCCGGCACGTCCGCGCGGGGCGGCCGATCGGGGCGGGCGGGCACGCATGTGGTCGCGGGCCTTGCTCATCATGTCGCCGAGCCTGCGCACCTCTTGATCGGACAGCGAGTCGAACAACAGCTCGCGCACGACCTCGATGTGCCCGGGCAACACCTGGGCGACGCGGGCGCGGCCCTCGTCGGTGATCTCGACGACCGTGGCGCGCTGGTCCTCAGACGAGACCGCGCGAGTGATCAAACCCTGCTTCTCGAGCAGGCCGGCCTGATGGGTCAGACCCGAGCGGCTGTACACGACGCCGTCGGCGAGATCGGTCATGGTGAGCGGTTGCCCGGCGTCAGCCAGCTTGGCCAGGATCTCGAACTGGACGTAGCTGAGGTCTCCGTCGTCCTGCAACTGTCGGCGCACGGCATATTCAAGCAAGCTCACCGACTCCATCAGGGCGAAGTACGCCCGCAGTTGGACGGGATTCAATGAGGCGTCCATACTCCCGAGTGTAATGCTTCGACATCGAAGTGTGTGCGCTCTCGGCGGCGAGGCGCCCGGCCAGACTGACGCACCGAATCAGCAACGCGCGCGGCACTATTCGGAGCCAGAGACTGGCTAGTCGGCGAGCTCGCGGCGGAGCCCTGACGCTGAATAGGCGTGTCAGGTGTCAGGGCATCAGCAGGGTGTCCGGGGTATCCCAGCGCACGCCATCGAAGCGTCCGAAGTCGTTGTCGTAGCTGACGATTCCGGCTCGGTGTTCGAGCGCCAACGCGGCCAAGTGCGCGTCGTTGACGAGGTTTCCGCCGGTGCCGATGTGCGACAGCAGGCCGCCGAGCTGCTGAGGATGGCGCTCGGTGGGGCCGATCACCACCGCCCCCGGGGCGCCACACCACTGTTCGACCTGACGCATTGCGTCGGCTGGGTGCAGGGGCGCGGGGAAGAGCCCGATCTTGGTGGTCAGCCGAACGAAGGCAAGCAGCGGTACCCACGCCAGGCCGACTGTGTCGGCGCCCGAGAGTGCGTTGTCGAGCCAGCGCCTACTGGCATTGTGGTGCTCGGCGGCCGAATTCACCGCATAGAGCAGCACATTGGCGTCGACGATCTTCATGCGCCGCGCCGCTGCCGGCGCAGCAACTCCTCGTCTTCGAGTTCAGCGGCCAGCTGCAACGCGCGGTCGAGGTTGACCGCGGGCACCCCGAGGTCGGCCACCGTGGTCTCGAACGGCGTCGGGGCCGGTCGGCCGTGGGCGCCGTCGCGAATAGCGTCGTTGAGCGCCTGTTTGAACGAGACGCCGCGCTCGCGCATGCGTCGCCGAACCAGCGCGAGTGTGTCGTCGTCGAGGGTCACGGTCGTGCGCACCGTGACAGCATAGCATCATTACATTTGATGCCTTGCTATCAACTCGGACTGGAACGTTGCGGCGTCTGCCGAGACATCCGAAAAGGCCTGTCCCGCTGCCGCTTCTGTTTTGTCCGGGCATTCCGGCCGGGGCGCGCCTGACTGTCGCAGGTGCGGGCGGACCGTGTGCCCCAGGCTGAATCTGAACCGGATGACAAGATGCCCGGATGAGCTACCGCTGGCCGACGCTGGCCGATGTCATCGACACCCTCCACGTTGTCCGCGTTGACGACCACCACTTCGTCGCTACGCAATTGGACAACCCGGGCCATCACATTGTGGGCGGCCACATCGCCGGCCAGGCGCTGATGGCGGCGAGCCTCACTGCGCCGGGCCGCGCAGCGCACAGTGTGCATGTCTATTACGTGCGAGCCGGCGATGCGCGCAACCCGGTCGACCTGCACGTCGACGTGGCACGCGACGGCGGCACCCTGTCCACCCGCAAGATCACAGCGCGCCAGGACGGACAGATCCTGCTCGAAGCGCTCGCGTCCTTCAACGTGCCGTTCGAGTCGCTCGACTACCAGCAGCCGATGCCCGACGTTGCCGACCCCGAATCGCTGGCCCCGATCCAGCAGCAGTTGGCGGCACATGCGGACGAGCTGGACGGTCACTGGGTCGCACCTCGGCCTTTCGAGCTGCGCTACGTCGACCCCCCGCCGCGCCTCGCTATCGACCTGGCCGAGTCGACACCGAGGCTGCGAATGTGGTGGCGCGCCAACGGATCTGTGCCGGACGATGAGGTGCTGCACAGCTGCCTGCTGACCTACCTTTCCGGCACCACAATGGTCGAGCCCGCGCTCGTCATGCGGCGGGCCACGCCGGTCAGCACTTTCAACGCCCTCATCGACCACGCACTGTGGTTTCATCGGCCGGTCGACCTGGCGGACTGGGTCCTCTCGGATCAGGTGTCGGCCAGCGGTGTCGCGGGCCGGGGGCTGACGACGTCGACGATGTACAACCGCGAGGGGCAAATGGTCTGCGTCGCAACCCAAGAGCTCTACTTTGGCCGAGGCTCCTGAACACCCCGGCCGTTACGGCGTGCCCAGCAGATCGATACGGTGTCTGGGCACGTCACCCTGCAGCGGCACGACCCTGGCCGCCATGTCGGGATACTTTTCGAAGAATGCCACGAGACCCTGCTCGGCAGGCGACCAATCTGGCAGAGGATTGCGGGTTCGGCTCGACCGTTGCCGCTTGATCTCCCAGTCCGCCTGACGGAGCCCATCGATGTCGGCGATCTCGTAGGTCAGGTAGATCTTGTAGTCCTCCTCCGGCCGGACGGCGTTGCGGGCCTGGCGCAGCATGTCCAGAGTTGCCCGCTCGGGGTTTCCGTGCTGTCCGTTCCCGGAGAACACGTAGCGGTCAGCCGTTATGCGCTCGAAATAGTCTGGTGTGTAATTGTTTTCACTACCGTGGTGCTGTCCCTTCAGCACATCGACGTGCAAACTATCGCCCAGTCCGACGAGCTGCATTCCCTCGAGGATCTTGTCGCCGCGGGCATCGCCAGTGAACAGGATCGTCTTCCCGCCGAATTCGGCGAGCACCACAATGCTGGACAGATTGGCCACCGACTTGTCGACATAGGCCGCCAGTGCGGCAGTCGGCGGCTTCGGATGCTTTTTCTGTTCCTCCAACCACTTTCGGTGTGCCTCTTGTAACGCCTCGACTTCTGGCAGCATGGGGCCGATGACGTTCAACGTCAGACCGTCTCCGATGTTGATCGCCTTGCCGCCATCTTTGGCGACGATCAACCCGCCCTCTCCATCGTTTACCTGGATCTGCAGCACCTCGGCGTTGCCGGCCAGGTCGATGCCCTGCTCGATGCCTGCGAGCACCATCAGCGCGTCGTTGAAGGTGTCGGGGTCGACCTTCGCGTCGTCGGGCACCAGGTCGACCGGGATGTCCCCGGTCAGCGATGCCGTTCCGTACCCGTTCGAGGTGGCCTTCTTCAGCTCTGCCGCGTCGTTGCCGATGATCTTGTCAAATGTGTTGTGGAACAACCTTCGTGGCTTGACGAACCTGTTGACCGGCAGCGCCCTGAGCTCCTCCGTCAGCCGCACCAGGCCGTTGGCGTGGTCATCGTCCACGTGGCTGAGCATCACCCAGTCGAGCACCATCGGCTCGCCGGCGGGTACGCCCTTATCGTCCCGCAGCTGCTTGAGCCGCGGTTCGAGGTGGTTGGTGTAGACGCCGCTGGGACCCCCGTCGATCAACGCCAGCTTCTGCTTCTTGTTGGCCTTCGACCCGTATCGAAGCAGTAGGCAGTCGCCTTTCTTGGCGGGCAGGATTTCGAGACTGAAAACGGTGCTGGGCATCTGAATTCACCTCATTGACTCTGTAATGCACGAAGGACATCGAGTAAGCCGTGACCCTGAAAGTTGCGCTCGCGTCCGAGATCGGTCGCTGTCTCGCAGAGAATCCTCTTGATCTTGTCGGGACGTCCGACGAGTTCTGGATAGCGCGCCATCAGTAGCGCCGCGGCGCCGCTGACGTGGGGAGCGGCCATGCTGGTGCCGTCCAGATAGCCCCAATCATTTTCCAGCACTGGGGAATAGATGCGCTCGCCGGGAGCGACGAGGTCGGGCTTCGGTCGTCCGTCACCGGTGGGGCCACGGCTGGAGAAGTAGCTCACGCCGTAGGTGAAAGGTTTGTAGTGGTGGGTGGATCCGACCGTGATGACGCGCTCCGCATTGCCAGGGTCGGTGATGCTGAAGGCGAGGTAGTTATTGAAGGGCTGGTCGTTGACCATGATGTTCTGGTAGCCGAAGTTCCCTGCCGCCGCGACGACGACCACCCCGCTGTCGATGAGTCGTTCGGCCTCCATGCAGACCGGGGTCGCTCCGCATGCGTAATTGCGCACGTCGTGCTCGATCGACAGGCTCATGTTCACACCCTGGATCTGCATGCCGCCCGCCAACTCATTGGTGTGCCGGACAAACTGCAACGCCGCGATGACCGCCAACTCGGTGTCCTCTTTATCCGATCCGATGATGCGCAAGTCGTACAGACCGATACCCGGGCACATGCCGGTGACGAGGTTTCCGCCCGCTTCGTCGACTCCGGCCGCGATGATGCCGGCGACATGAGTGCCGTGTTCGCTGGCCGGTGGTGGCGGGGGCGCGCCGTCGACGCCGAGTTCGAGGAACTCCGCGATGAGGTCATACCGCATCGGCTGACCGTGGTATGCGGCGGTCGCGATCTGTTTCAGCTTGCGGTCTGCGTTCGACGGGAGTGGGTTGTCTTTGCGAGCGGTCTCGATCGCCTTGAGATTGGATTTGCGAACGACGTCGTCGACATTGCTGAGGTTGACGACCTCGCGGTAATAGGTGAAGTCGTACGTCTTGTGGACCGGATGCTTCCCAAACGCGATGTGATGCGTATCGATACCGGAATCGACCACCGCCCAGGTGATCGGGGTGCAGTCGAGTTCGAACAGCCGCCGGGCCGCGTCGGCCTTCACGGTCGGCACCGACTTCATGATCGCGGTGGACGCCGGACGGTTTCGCGAGATCTGCCACACCTTCGCAGCTTTTGCCGGGGACATATCGGTGGAGATCAGATCGACCACGAGCTCGCGCAAGTCGTCGTTGCTGGTGTCGACCAACAGGCCCTGCGTTTTCTTCTGAACTTTGGCCAGCACTGGTGGCGTCAGCGGCTCGCGGTCCGTCTCCTCCGGAGGCAGCTGCACCATCAAGACCAGGGCGCACAACGCGACGAAGCGCTCGAATGCCGTGCGCCGACTGCGGATCCCGACCGTGGGATCCTTGAAAAATTCGTCGAGGTGCTGGGGACCCTTGTTCCAGGCGTCGACCAGGAGCCGCACATCGTCGACCGTCTGAGCGATCTTGTCGGGTCCGTGTTCGCCGGCTGACTTATCCGAACTCATCCACGCGTCGATTTCGTTGCGGGTCTTCGGATCCAGCCACCACTTCGTCATCGGGATCAGCACCCGGATCACTTCGTCGAAGTACAGTCGGGCGGCTACATAATTCTGGACCGGCGCGACCCTCGGATCGTCGTGGTGAGCGACGCCGCGGCGAATTCCTTGCAGCTGTTTGAAGATCTCGGCGGCCAGGGCATTGGCCGAACTGCCCTTGTACGATGTGATGAGCAAGTCGACCGGCTTGCTCAGATCTTGCACGTAGGCGGTCCACACATCCCCCAAGATCGGTGAGCCCTGCAGGTGTCGTCTACTCGAGCCTGCGCCAATCAGGATGTAATCGACCAACTTTCGGGAGATTGAAGTTTCCCCGTTCATGTCAACGCCTCACTCGGATAGGGCAATTCGGTCTTCTCGAGATCGGTGAGTTCACCGGACATGTGGGTCCGCAGGCCGGCATCGCAGATGACGTAGCCCCAGTTGATCAGTCGCTCCTGGTCGGCGTCCGACATCGGAGCGAGCCGGGTCTTCACCTCGGCGAGTTCGCGGGTGCGATCGGGGTTGGCCGGCAGCACTGCGCCGCCGTATTTCGCGACCTGACTGCGGATGCCGATGTACATGCCCTGTCGCAGGCCGGATTTGAACGAGCCGATCACCTGGCGCTTGCGCATCGCCAGGGCTTGATTGTGGATGAGGTCGAGTACCCGAGAAGTCTGCCGCAGCGGATCGGTCGGGGGATCGTCGTCGGCGGCGACTTCGCCGCCGGCGTCACTGACGATGATTGACGTGTATCTCTTCCACGCGGTTTCCAGCCCGAGGTTGTCGTATACGCCGCCGTCGGTCACCTTGATCTCGTCGCGGAAGCCGGGCCCGGTAAGCGTGTTGCCTTGTTCGTCGATCCAGGTCTGGCCCTTGAGGTGCAGCGTGCAGGGCGACAGCACGGGCGGAAAGGCCGACGACGCGGCGACCGCGACCGCCAGCGCTATGTCGGGATTCACGATCCGCCCGACGCGATAGTCGGCGAGATAGGGCTTGCTGAACCGCAGCAGCACCCCGGACTCCAGGTTGGTCGAATTGAAGATGAACCGTGGCGTGTCGGGTAGTTGTTGCAGGCTGGTGTCACCGAAGAGGTGCTTGCGATAGGCTGCCGCGACGCGGCCGGCGGCGGAATCGCCGAAAGGCAACATTCCTTCGAGAACCGCTTTGACGTCGACCGCGGTTTCGCTCATCTTTCGCACGGGTTTGACGATCTGTTCGTCGAAGTTGCTGGCGACTCGCCGGGTGTCCCATGTCAGCTGCGTCCAGTTCTTCGCCAGAACGCCGGCGGTGATCGAACCGCCCGAGACGCTCGAGATGCGGTCGAGCTTCGCCAGTAGGCTAACCTCGTTGAGCCGCCAGAGCACGCCGACGTGGAAGACCATCGCCCGGTAGCCGCCGCCCGATAGGCAAAGCGCCAGACCCTTCTCCGGTTGCCGACCTCCGTCGTCCTGGGCTTGCCGGACCGGAGTGATCAACTCGTCCAACCTGGCACTGGTCATTTTGGCTCCTGCCCGCGTACGACCTGCGACCTAAGGCGGAACACGCATTCCGCAGTGGCCCGAATGCCCGAGGTCAGTGACGCATTTGGTGCTGTTTGTCGGGGCAGTGATGACGCTATTGCCGATGATCGGGCGTGCGCATGCGTAGTCGACTACTCGTCGTAGGCGCGTTGTAGGGACGCGCCGAACCAAGCGACGGATCGAGACGAGCGCATGAGCCTGCTGTTGGTTACCAGACAAGCGTGCTCACGCCACCGACTGGCCCCCGGGACTCGCCCGCAATGTCTTGCACGCTAATTTTCCAGGGTGATCTCTTCAGCTGCTCGTGCGCTCGCACGGTGGATCCCACCCTTCCTGGCCGTCGCTGCCGTCGCCTGGCTAGGTGTTGCGCCGCAGGCCGGTCCAGCGCCGTCGGTGCGCCTGACCAGCGATGGCAACCCGTTGGCCGGGGCGCCGTTCTACGTGAACCCCACGTCGGCGGCGATGCGCGCCGCGCAAAGCGCCGACCCCCCGAGTCCCCAGTTGACTGCCATCGCCAACACGCCGCAGGCCTATTGGATCGTGCCGGGGGGTTCGGCGGGCACGGTCGGCAAGTACGTCGGCGACGCGAATGCCGCCGGCGCCATCCCGGTGCTGTCGCTGTATGGAATCCCGCACCGCGACTGTGGCAGTTTCGCCGCCGGTGGCCTCGGGTCGGGCGCCGACTACCGAGGCTGGATCGACGGCATCGCTTCCGGCATCGGCGCCTCGCGAGTGGCCGTCATCGTCGAACCCGATGCGCTCGCCATGGCCGACTGCCTGTCGGGCGATGCGCGCCAGGAACGCTTCGACTTGATTCGCTACGCCGTCGACACGCTGACCCGGGATCCGAACGCCGCGGTCTACGTCGATGCGGGTCATCTGCGTTGGCACAGCCCGGAGGACATGGCGGGCCGGCTCAACCAGGCCGGCGTCGGCCACGCGAGGGGTTTCAGCGTCAACACCGCCAACTTCTTCACCACCGAGGACGAAATCGGTTATGGGGAAGCGATTTCGGGGCTCACCAATGGTTCGCACTACGTGATCGACACCTCGCGCAACGGTGCCGGGCCGGCGCCGGACGCCGAGCTCAACTGGTGCAACCCCAGCGGCCGGGCACTGGGCACGCCGCCCACCGCGTCGACCGCCGGCGCGCATGCCGACGCCTACTTGTGGATCAAACGACCGGGTGAATCCGACGGGTCATGCGGCAAAGGCGATCCGCCCGCGGGCACCTTCGTGAGCCAGTACGCCATCGATATGGCCAGCAAGGCGGGCCTGTAGCCGGCCCCTGGTTCATAGGGTCACGACGAGTTTGGTGGCCGACACACCGGCCATGAGTCGTTGGAACGCGTCGGGAATGCGCGCGAGCCCCTCGCCCACGATGGCCGCCCGCGGCGCAGCCCGGTAGCTGCCATTGGCCAGTGCTGCGGGAAGGAAGTCGACGTAGATCCCGGGCCCAACTTCGTTGTCCTTCAACGAACCTCCCCAGATGCCGCTGACCGACACGTCACCGTGCTGGGTGGTCGGGCTCGGCATGACGCTGGCGACGCGCTTGCTACCGCTGGTCCGGTTCGCGATCGCGATCCCGGCCTCGACCGATTGGTCCCCGATGGCCAGCGTGCCGGCCAACGGGCGGTCACCGATCCATTCGACGATCTCGTCGACGGCGCCCGGACTGTTGTAGTCGAACGCGGCCGATGCCCCGAGTGCTCGCACGTAGTCGAAGTTGCGCGGCGAGGCGGTGGCGATGACCTCGTAGCCCCCGGCGCGGGCGAGTTGAATTGCGTTGCTGCCCACGCTCGTTGACCCTCCCCACACCAGCACGGTCTCGCGCTTGTCGACAGGAACGACACTCGGCATCGCCAACCCGAGGTGGTCCTGTTGAAAAAGACCGGTCGCCGCGGTCGAGATCCCCATCGGCAGGACGGCGGCCTGCTCGAACGGCAAGGTGTCTGGAATGGGTGAGACCACGTGCGGCCTCAGCACGACGTAGTGCTGAAACGCGCCTTCCGCAGCCCGGTTTTGCGATTGGTCGATACCCATCGCGCCTCCGACGACCCGGTCTCCGGGGGCGAACGAGGAAACCCCTTCCCCGACCTCGACGACTTCGCCCGCGACGTCCGATCCGACGACGGCCGGGTAGGTCAACCAGGGCAGGATCTGTTGCAACCGCGGGCCGGTGATGACGTCGATAGGGTTCACCGCGACGGCGCGCACGCGGACTACGATTTCGCCCGGCGCCGGCGACGTGTAGTCGGCAGGGCCGACCTCGAAGGGACCGTCGGGTGTGCGCAGCCATAATGCCGTGTTCTGTTGATTCACAGTCGAATTCCTTTCCTCGAGGGGCGCAACGACACCGCGCGACCAACCAAAGCCGAAAGTAGTCGTTGACAACTAAGTAGTCAATGACTACTTTTAGCGATGTGGCCGAGCCGAAGCCGTTCCACCACGGCAACCTGCGTGCCGTCTTGCTCGACCAGGCGCAGGCGGTGCTGCGGAAGGGCGGCCTCGACGCCCTATCCCTGCGGGAGTTGGCGCGCGAGGCCGGCGTCAGCCATGCCGCCCCGCGCAAGCACTTCGCCGATCGTGATGCGCTGCTGGACGCACTCGCCGAGCGCGGCTTCGACCAGCTTGCCGAACGAATCGCTGACGCGGCCGCACGAGAGCCCGACGACTTCCGGCGCGCCCTGCACGCCGTGGCGTCGGCGTATCTCGAATTCGCTGTGGCCGAGCCCGCGCTATTGGACCTGATGTTCGCAGCCAAGGTGCACAACCCGTCCGATGCCGTCCGCAACGCGGTCGCGAATCACATGGCGGCACTGTTGCGCATCATTGCGCGCGGTGTCGACGCCGGCGCCTATGTACCCAGCGACGTCGAACGGCTGACGCTGGTGCTGTCGGCGAGTGTCCAGGGTATCGGCGGCCTGGTCACCTCGGGCCGAATCACGGAACCGCAGAGCGAGGCCCTTATCGGCGATGCGATTGCGCTGATTCTCGCGGGCGCGTCGACAGACGGCTGGCGGGCGTTCGCCGACGAGCATCCCTGGCATTTCTGGACGCATCAGGAAACACGATGACAGACAATCTGATTCGAGACGTGCCGACGCGCGGACGCTCTGCGCGAATGCGACTCGTCGATCGCGCGATGAACCGCATGCTCGGTTTGCCCCCGGCCACGACCGACTACTCGGTGCGCAAAGATGTACCCGTGCCGATGCGCGACGGAGTCGTCCTTCGTGCCGACCACTACCTGCCGCGGACCACGACACCAGCCGGCACGCTACTGCTGCGCTGCCCGTATGGCCGCGGCGCTCCGGTGTCGTGGATATATGCCCAGCTGTATGCCCAACGCGGCTATCACGTCGTATTACAAAGTGTGCGAGGCACATTCGGCTCCGGTGGCGAATTCGAACCGGCGACGCACGAAGTCGAAGACGGGGCCGACACTGTGGCCTGGCTGCGGAACCAGCCCTGGTTCACCGGCACCTTCGCCACGCTCGGTCAGTCGTACCTGGGCTTCACCCAGTGGGCGCTGCTCGTCGACCCGCCCCCCGAACTCGTCACCGCGGTCATCATCGTCGGACCCCACGAGTCCAAGTCGCTCATTGCCCGCAACGGCGGACTCGCCTTGAACAACGTGTTGTGGTGGTGTGCTCAGGTCGCGAATCAAGAGATCGGCGGCCCCCCGCGAAGGACGTTGCGGCAGTTCACTTCCGAGCGTGGTGTGCGGGCGGCGGCAAACCGGCTGCCGTTGGGCCGCAGCGGACGGGACCTACTGGGGGCGGGCGCATCGTGGTACGAAGACGCGCTGGAACACAGCGGTGTCAGCGACGAGTACTGGCGGCGCGCCGACGTCGAGGCGGCCCCGGACCGCACGAGAATTCCGGTGCTGCTGATCGGTGGGTGGCAGGACCTCTTCCTTGGCCAGACGCTCGAGCAGTACCGGCGGCTGAAGGCCAACGGGTCAAATCCGGCGCTGCACATCGGTGCGTGGACACACCTCGAGATGTTGGGTAGGTCGGCCGGACTGATCACACGCGAGACATTGCCTTGGCTGGCGCGGCATCTCGCCGGCACGAGTTCGGTGACGCGCAGTCCGGTGCGCATCTTCGTCACCGGCGGCCCGGGCTGGCGCGATCTACCCGACTGGCCACCCGCCAGCCGAACCCGCACGCTCTACCTCAATCCGGGTGCCGCGCTGTCGGAAGCTGCGGCCACCGACGAGTCGGCGTCACGATTCACCTACGATCCCGCCGATCCCACTCCGACGATCGGCGGTCCGCTGCTGTCGGCTTCCAACGTCGGGTATCGGGACGACACAGCATTGAGCCTCCGAGATGACGTGATCACCTTCACCACACCGCAGTTGACCCAAGACTGGGAGGTCATCGGAACGCCGTCGGTGGAACTGCAACATCGCACCGACAACCCTCATGCCGATGTCTTCGTCCGGCTCAGCGAGGTCGACTCGCGCGGTCGCTCGCGCAACGTTTCCGAGGGCTTCATACGCCGCGTCGACCAAGACCCAACCGTCCGGATCACTTTGGACGCCATCGCCCACCGCTTCCGAGCCGGGACACGGATCAGGCTGATGATCGCCGGCGGCTCGCACCCGCACTACGCCCGCAACCTCGGCACCGGGGAACCGCCACTGACCGGCTTCGCGATGAAGCCGTCACGCCACACCGTCGCGCACGCGGCGTCGCGGCTGAACCTGCCTGTCGTGCAGGCTCGGTCGCACGAGTGACGCGCCCCGACGCGAACCGGGCTGGCTGCCGACGAGCGGCCGGAGGCGTTGTGCGGTAGAAAGTGCTAAACGAAAGCCCTGCCAAGCAGCGTGCGGGATTCGGCTCGCTTTGACGAGAGGCTTGATCGTATGCCTGCATGGAAACGTCGCACCGCGACGAACGAAGGCAGCACGTCCGGCGCCAGCCGCAGAGTGGGCGTGGAAATCGAAGTCGAGGTGACCGAACCCGCGGTGCTGGATTTCCAGATCGCAGTCAGTCGTCAACCCGGCATCGACGTGAGTGAGTCACTGACCATCAAGCACAACGGCAAGGCCGTCGAACCGCGCGAGATCATCGGTGCGCACCAGACCCGAATTCATGTCGTGCCGGCCGACAAGGGAACGGTGACCCTGTCATACGACGCGACGGTCCTCGGCCACGCGGATCCCGACCCCGTCACCGATATTGACGCCATCACCTACTTGCGCCCGAGCAGATACGCCGAAGCCGACAAGTTCTTCGGGTTCGCCGCAACCGAATTCCAGCAGTACGGCACCTCGGTGACCCTGCTCGAGAAGGTCTCGTCGTGGGTCGGCACCCGGCTGAATTATGTTCCCGGGTCCAGTGATCCGATTGACGGGGCGGCCGACACCTTGCTCGCGGGCGCCGGCGTGTGCCGCGACTACGCCCATCTGGTGATCGCGCTGCTGCGCGCGGTCCATGTCCCGGCAAGATTGGTCGCGGTGTACGCGCCGGGCTGCCAACCGATGGATTTTCACGCCGTAGCCGAGGCACTGATCGACGGCGTCTGGCAGGTCGTCGACGCCACCTGCCTGGCCCCTCGCCAGTCCATGGTCCGCATCGCCACCGGCCGCGACGCCGCCGACACAGCCTTCTTGGACAACCACGGCGGCGCGATCAACTTGCAGAATATGAGCGTCACCGCGGTTGTCGACGGTGAGCTACCCAAGGACTCGGTCGAGCAACTCGTCAGCCTGGGGTAGGGGCGAGGAGCGGTCGCGGTCTCGCGCCGCCGGGCATTAAGGTTGGTCCATGCCGGACGCCGCCACGCCCGTATTCGTCCGGTCCGACCGAATCCTGTTGCTCCTCTCGGCGGTGTTCGTGCTGGCTGCGGGGTTCGCCCATTTCGGCGACTGGAACTCGGTGCTGACCTTCCTGGTCGCCGCCGCCGCGGTGGGTGTGCTCGCGGCGCTGGTCGGCCACAGCGTGGATCAGCTCGGCGACCGCTTTGGAGCCGGCGCCACCGGGGTGCTCCAGTCGGCGCTCGGCAATCTTCCAGAGCTCTTCATCTGCCTGTTCAGCCTCCAGCACGGCCTGGTCGACGTGGTCCGCGCGGCTTTGGTCGGGTCCGTCTTAGCCAATCTGCTGCTCGTGTTGGGTCTCGCATTCGTGGCCGGCGGACTACGTCACGGCACTCAGCAACTCGGATCGCACCGTGCACGCACCGTGACGGTGTTGATGTTGCTGTCGGTCACGGCGCTGTCGATCCCATCGGTGGCGTACTGGATCCACACCCCGGCCTCCCACCACGAGGACGCACTGTCGATCGTCGTTTCGGCGCTGTTGCTTGGACTGTTCGCCCTATCCCTACCGGCCTCGCTACGCCGGCACGACGACGAGGCCCAGCCCGCCGGAATCCACGAGCACCCGCGCTGGCCGGTCTGGCTGGCGATCGGCATGCTCGCCGGCGCCGGGGTGCTGGCGGCCTTCGTGTCGGAGTGGTTCGTCGACGCGCTGCAACCGGCCATGCACGCACTCAACATCTCCGAGGTGTTCGCAGGGCTGGTCGTCGTCGCGATCGCCGGCAACGCGGTAGAGAACTTCGTCGGCATCCAGCTTGCCGCCAAAGGACAATCCGCGTACGCCTTCTCGGTCGTTCTCAATTCGCCGCTGCAGATCTCCCTGGTGCTGGGGCCGGCGCTGGTGCTCATCTCGCAGGCCAGCGGCATGGCCGGGCTGACCCTGGTCTTCAGCCCGATGTTGGTGGTGGCGTTGCTGCTCGCCGTCATCCTCACCGCGTTCATCTCGTTCGACGGCGAATCGACGTGGCTCGAAGGCGCCACGCTCGTCGTCCTCTACGGGATCATCGCCGCAGCGTTCTGGTGGGGTTGACCCGCGTCGGCTTGGCCGGTCCTCGATAGCGGCGAATCGCTGGCGCACGTAACGTCTTTGACATGAGCGTCTATGCCTTGAACCTCTTCGACATCGCCGACGCCGACGAGTACCGCGCCTACTCGCGACGGTCACCTGCCGAGGTGGCCAAACACGGCGGTCGCGTCGTTGCGCTCGGCCAGTTTCAGGAGGCGGTTCTCGGCGACATCGAACCGCGTCAGGTGCTGATCCTCGTGGAGTGGGAATCCCGGGAAGCCTTCGACAACTACTGCGCCGACCCGGAACTCGCCGATCTGCATCCGCATCGCGAGGACGGATCGGCGAAATACATCTGGCACCTGTTCGACCGTCTCGACGACCTCAGGCCGCTCCTAAGTCGATGATCCGTTTCTGCACAGTCACATCCAGCGCATAGCGCCTCGCGACAGTGTGCGCATTGTCTTCCTGCACGAGTGCCACATGGACGGTGCCTGCACCCACGGCCTTATATCTGCTGGTATGGATGCCGGGCGCGGCGGGCGCTTTGGTATCCCATTGATACCGGGACCCGAGATATTGGAGGATCGCGGCATCGGGCGAGCCCTCTTCGTGCCATTGGCAATGTGACGTCGGGTAGTCGTCGGTTAAGACGATGTCGAAGATATCTCCCTTGTGGATCGTGACATGTCCGCCGTTGTCGGAATCATGTGCCGCTACGTCCGGGCTCGAGCATCCCGTAACCAGCAGCAGGCAGGCCAACGGCATTGCCAGCTTCCGGAGCATGTTGACCACGCTAACGCGACCGGAGACTCAGATCTTGAGATAGCCCTTGTCGGCTGGAATTTGGGCCGCGGTGACGAGCGAGGACGCATCGCTGGCAAGCCAGACCACGATGTCGGAAATCAGGTCGGGGGCAGCCAGCGAATCGGTCGGCAGTGCGCCCGGCGAGAAGCTGTGGATGTAGTGGGGGTGGTCCTGAAAGACCTGGTACATCGACAGGTCGTTGCCCATCGGGGTGTCGGTGCCGTAGGGGTGCACCGAGTTGACGCGGATGCCGAATTCGCCGAGTTCGACCGCCAGCGAGTTGGTGAGGCCGACAACGCCGAATTTGGTTGCGCAGTAATGCCCGCAGCCCGGGACGGCCTTGATTCCCGCGGCGGAGCTGATGTTGATGATCGATCCGCCATTGCCGGCGTCGATCATTGCCGGCACCACGGACTTCATGGTGTTCCACAGCCCGGTGAGATTGGTATCGAGCGTCTCCTGCCACTGCTGGGCCGAAATCTCCCACACCCGGCCCCAATTCAGCACCCCGGCATTGGCCACGACGATGTCGAGCCGTCCGAACTGTTCGAGCGCTTTCGACACGACGCGCTGCTGGCCGGCCAGGTCGCGGACGTCGACCTCCTCGGCAAGGATCTTGCGGCCCGCACCCTCGACCAGATTGACCGTCTCGACGAGGTCTTCGGGCGTCGCCGGGGGATAGCCGTTGTGCTCGGCGACCGGCGCGCACGCGTCGATCGCGACGATGTCGGCTCCGGCCCGGGCCAACCGGAGGCAGTGTGAGCGGCCCTGTCCGCGGGCCGCTCCCGTCACGAAGGCGACCTTCCCGGCCAACGGGGTGGCGGTTTCGCTCATGCCGATAGCTCCTCTACTGGCGGCGCCGGCTGCGGCTGCGCGGCGGGTTGGGCGCAGAACTTGTAGTCCCTCAACCGCGATCGCCGACCGCCCGCTGAGTCCCATTTGTGTTGGCCGACTTCGGCATTGGCGCGCAGGTGCTGGTATCGCGTGCAGCGGGCCGCGGTGTCGCGCAACAACTTCGCCGTGGCGATCCCGCCCGGCCCGGCCCCGATGATCGCCACTTCGTAGTCGGGTTCAGCCACAATCGGCTCCGGTCAGACCGGCGACGATGTGATCGCAGACGTACCGGCGCACGGTACGGGGATTGTCGAGATTGACCGCGATCGGGGGGATTAGCTCGAAACTGAACAGCATTCGCACGATCCATTCGCTAGCGCGTGCCGCGTCGACCGTCGGACCGACTTCTCCGTTACGCTGGGCGGCTTTGACCAAGGGCTTCCACAATTCGATCGCGCGGCGCATCAACTCGTCGCCGCCGTGGTCCAGCAGCAGAACCAGAATGCCGCGATCCAGGCCGCGCGGCATCGATTGCGAGCGTTGACGATGCGCACAGATCAGCACCGCGACCGCCGCAGCCTGCTCGGCCAGGGTGGTCTCCTTGGCGATCTCGACGGCCATGGTGTCGATGAAACCGGCGGCCAGCTGGTTGAGCGCGGTGGCAATCGCGTTGTCACGGGTGCCCAACAAATTGTGGACGGTGCCACGCGAAACGCCTGCCGCTTCGGCCACCGCCGTGAGGCTGAAGCGCCTGGGCCCGAGCTGGCGCAACGTGTCGGAGGCGGCGGTCAACAACGCGTTCGGCACCGGCCTGGTGTCTCGCGCGGCATCGACGGGCACTTGAACACGCTAACGATATGTGTTCAATGCGGTCAACAGGGCGCCGGGACCGAAGCGCTCGAAAATCGATGGTTTGTCCAGGCATCCAGCGGGTATTTTCACGGAGCCACACTTGAGAAGGGGGCCGGAGATGACGACGGTTGAGCACGGTCGTACGCGGTGTCCGCGATGCGCGGCGTTCGCTGAGTACCGGTTCCTCGAAATCGGCCACAACAAACTCAAGTACGAGGTGCGCTGCGGTAGCTGCGGCCATGTGCACTGCGAGGTAACCCCTGTGTCGACTCCTCCCGCCACTGCCGCGTAGGGGCTTCTGGTCGGCTTGCAGGCCGATGTCAATCAGTTGACCGGCACGCCGGCGGCCGGCTGGGTCAACGTCAAGAACTTGGGCGCGGCCATCACGAGAACGTTGCAGGACCCCAACTTTCAGCAGGAGGCGTTCATCAACTACACCGCGGAAGTGTCAGGTCCGCAGGGGCCGATTCCCGTAATCGGCACGTTCAACGAGCTGCTGAACACCTCGACTCGCCAGTCGGCCTTCATCGATTTCCGGCAAAACGACAATGCCACTACACAGGTCGACCACGAGGGCGGATAGACGATCAATTCGATGCTTTGACAACCTATTTCGCGCGCCGTCGAGCGATGATGCGGGCACCGTGGGAAGGGATGTAGACGACGTGACGCGCGCGGGCTGACTCGGGCCGGCTACGACCGGGCGTGAGACGGTAATTGAGCAGAACCTCACGAAGGATCGCGGTGGATTCCATCATCGCGAATCCGCCACCGAGACAACGGCGGACTCCGGCGCCGAACGGCAACCAGTTCCAAGCGGTGGCAGAGCCGTCGAAGAACCGTTCGGGACGGAAGACGTGCGGATCGGCGTGCTGTCCGGGATCGGATTGGACCGGGCCGATACCCGCGAACACGGTATAGCCGGCGGGGACGCGGTAACCGCCCAGTTCGATATCGTGGGTCAGTCGTCGTGCGACGGCGTAGAAGACGGGATGCAACCGCATCGACTCTTTGATCACCGCTTCGAAGTATTTGTCGTCGCCGGTGTCGACGGCCGCAATGGCCTTGTCCTGCAGCGCTTGATCATGCGCGAGGTCGTGCAGGGTCCACGACAGCGTGATGGCGGTGGTTTCGTGGCCGGCCAGCAGCAGGGTCACCATCTGGTCGCGCAGTTCGGCATCGGAGAGCCGGTCTCCGTCTACCTGGGTGGCGATCAATTGGGATAACACGTCGCCGCGGTCGGCGGTGTTGCCAGCGCTGCGGCGCTCGCGGATCTCCGCGTAGAGAGCGTCGTCGATGCGCTCCCGCAGTTGACGGAATCGCTTCCAGGGGCCGAACCGCTGCAACTGCGGGACCACCTCGCCGGCGTACACCGCCATGGATGCGGAGACGAGTCGCGAGAACGGGACACGAAGCGCGTCGAGCTGGGGTCCCTCCTTGAGACCCAAGACCACGTGCAGCATCATCTCCAGCGTCACGGCGTTCATCCGCGGCTGCGCGGCGAACGGGGTGCCGACCGGCCACCGGCCCATTTCCCGGGCTGCCAGCTCGTTCATCATGTCCCGGTAGCCGCGCAGCGCGGCGCCGTTGAACGGTGGCACGAGCAGTTTGCGAAGCCGTTGGTGTGCAGCCTCGTCGGTGGTGACCACGGAGCCCTCACCCATCACGTTCCGAATTCCCTGAATTCGTCCTTCGCCCGCGTGGAAGGTCGTCGGCTCGCCGCTCAGCACCGACCGATTGAGCTCAGGACTGCACACCAGGACAGAAGGACGGCCCAATACGGAGACCGCGATGACGTCGCCGTAGTGCTTGCGCAGCCACGGCGTGATGCGGTCCCGATGGGAGAACAGTGCGGTCTGCACCAGGCCAGGCAATCGCGGGCCGGGGGGTAGCGGCAGCCGCGCGAGCCGATCGGTCGCGGCTGGCGTCGTCTGGCTCATGTCAGCTCGCCCAAACGGTGCGGAACATCGGCGCCTCCTCGGGGCTTTCGACGCCCACTCAGCCTACCGAGCATCCGCCGGTGCGGAATCTCGAGACGACGCCGGGGTCTCAGTGCGGTTCGGCCAGCCTGGCCATCTCGGCGAACATGGATTCGCGCAACTCCTCGCGAGACAGATCGTGGAGTCCGGTCGCCGCTCGCACGAACGGTTCGAACAATTGCCAGCCCAGCAGTAGGGCGATCGCGTGCGAGGCGCCGAGCCGGGCGCTCTCTTCGCTCTCGTGCTCGGGTCGAATGCCTTCGAGCAGCCGGGTGGCGGCGGGAAAGGTGGACTGCAGTTTGCCCGCCGGAAACCCGTCGAGCAGGGCACGTGCGATGACCCGTAAGTGGATGGAGGTGGCCGCCTCCGTCTCCTCCTGGGATGCCTCGCCGCCGGTCAACGTGGCCAGCTTCGCAGCCAGGTGATCGAGCACGGCAGCGACCAGTTTCTCTTTGGTCCCGAAATGACGAAACACCAAGCCGTGGTTGACGTGGGCCCTGGCTGCGATGTCGCGAATCGACGCGGCCCCGGGCCCGCGCTCGGCGAACATCTCCGCCGCGCTGTCCAGGATCGCGGCCCTCACCTCCGCACGGCCGGTCGGAACGGGAGCCGCATCGGGGCTTGCGCCGCGTGTAGTCATATGTCTACACTATCACCGTAGTCACTTGACTACAGCCGAGCGAAACCCCGAGGGGACGATCCGCCATGACACAGCCGCAGACGCTGAGCGTGGAGTACGAGGAGCTGATGGCCCGAGCCGATGAGCTGGAGGCCCCGATCCCAGGCTTGCCGACCGAAAACCCCCAGGCCCCGTGCGTCCTACCGATGGTGATCACGGCCGCCGATCAACTCGCGCTGTCTGCCGACAACATGCGGATTTATCTGGAAGCCGGCGAACGGGAGTGGGAAGCACTGGCCGAGTCCCTGCGCAATGCCGCCAAGGCCTATGAAGAGGTCGACACGGGCGCCGCGGCCGCCCTGGACAGCGGCGACGAGTCCGTGTCGGGCGCGGCGACCGGGACCCAGATGAAAAGCATCGCCCCGCCACCGCTCACCGACACACAGATCGCGGCAGCAGGCGAAGCAGCGCCCTTCCGTGACGTCAAAGAGGCGGCGCAGGACATCAGCGAACCCGATCAGGGCGTGGCGTTCACCGCCTTCGCCGATGCGTGGACCGGGTATCAGCGGGCGTTGTTGGAGGCCGCGTATCGGTTCCGGCCCTTCGAATCCTGGGAGGGCGATGCGCGCTATGCGGTAGAGGCGAACTTCGACCAGCAACGAGCGTGGCTGTATCAAATGGCGGATCTGTGCGGATTGATGGCGACGCAGGCCCGCGGCATCGTGTCGACGCAGGACTGGGCCCTCCCGGAGCATCCCACGGTGCAACAGGTCGAGGACCTCGACTACCTCTGGTACCAGTGGCAGACCACCTATCCCTGGAAGATGCAGTGGTCTGACCTCAAGCCCGTGCTGGAAGAGGAGTACGTGGCACTGCAGGAGAAGTCGGAACAGGTGCTGGCCGAATACGAGCAGCGGGCCGCTTTGCCGCTGCCGCCGATCAGTCCGCCGCTGGCTCCCGCCGCCGGTGCCGTCGTACCGCCGATCGACCCCGGCGCCTACGACTTCGGCCCCGGCGCCGAAACGCCCTATCCCGAATCCCCCTACGGGGATCTCCCGCAGGCAGAGCAGCTTCCGGAGTTGGGTGGCATGCCGTCCGCCGCGACGGCCGCGCCGCCGACCGACGCGACCCTGGGCAGTGCTGCGACCGCGGTGCCGGACTCGACGAAACCGGCCGGCATGAAACCCGCGTCGTCCGGTGGCACCGGAATACCGCCGCTGCGATCGGTCCCCTCGATGCCACTGCAGGCGCCGGCCGAAGGAGGAGGGGGCCTCCGGCCGGCGCCGGCAGCACTCCCGCCCACCGCGATGGGCCGCGGGGTCCCCGGTGCGGCAGGCGCGATGGGCGCAGGCGGCATGGGCGTGCCGCCGGTGGGTGCGCAGGGCGGTCACGGACAACAGCCCGGCAAGGGCAAACGCCGCCAGGCCGACGCATCGATCTACTCCGAGAACCGCGCCTGGACCGAGGCCATCATCGGCCGGCGCCGACCGAAGGATGCTGCAGACCACTGAGGGAAAGAGAGAGCGGGCCTTCCTCAGAGGTTGTTGGTCGCGGGGTGCCAGCAACCTCCGGTGGAGGCCCGCTCTCGTATGCTCACCGCGCTCCCAGCAAGACGACGTAACCTCGCGCAAGAAAACATGGACCCGACGGAAGGTGGGCCAGTTGTCTACCGGAGTTAACCATCGATACGTGATCGTCGGCGCCGGCGCGATCGGCGACACCGTGGGCGGGGTGCTGGCCCGCGCCGGAATCTCCATGGCGGTGGTCGCGCGCGGTCGGCATGCTGGCTCATCGCCTAGCTGAGACCCGTCTTCGTGCACTCCCTGGTGCATCCGGCACCATGATCTGATGCATCCCTTCCGCAAGGCGGTCGAGGACCGCGACGAGGCAGCCATCCAGGCTTTGCTGGCCGACAACGTGGTCTTCACCAGTCCCGTGGCGTTCAAGCCCTATGTCGGCAAGCCGATCACCGCGGCGATTCTGCGCGGCGTGCTGCGGATCTTCGAGGACTTCCGCTACGTCCGTGAGATCGCCGGCGGCGACGGCCGCGACCATGCTCTGATCTTCGAGACCGGCATTTCCGGCGTGCCAGGCGTAAAGATCACCGGATGCGACTTCCTGCATTTCGACGAGGACGGCCTGATCGACGACTTCATGGTGATGGTGCGTCCGCTGTCCGGGGCGACCGCACTTTCCGAGGCGATGGCCGCCCAGTTCGGCCGGATCCAGGAGGAGGCCGTCCAACTGGCCGAGAAGTTTGCCACCGCTTGACAGCGGCGCTATTTCAGGAGCGCACCGAGGATTCCGACGCGCCCGGCGTCGGCTTCGCGGCGCAGCACCGTGGTGGCCAGGTCGAACCGCGAACCGGGAATCGTTTCGTTGACGAACGGATTTCCTGTCCACCAGGTGATGCGGCAGACCCGGTGAGTGATCCGCCAGCCGACCGGAGTGCGTACAAGCGCATCGTCGTACCAGCCACTGCCGTCCCAGAGGGGGTTGCCGTCGACCGCCTTGCGCACCAGCCGCCAGGCGCCGTTGCAGAAGCTGTGCGCGCGGTCTTGATCGACCTGGATGACATGGCTGGACATGGTGTGCTGGGTGGAATCGAAAGGGTCATGGAACGTGGCGAACTCGGACTTGAACCGCTCACGTCCCGTCCAGCGTGACGTCGGACCGTAGTCGACATCGACGTCGTCGGCGAAGATCCGGTCGAACAGTTCCCAGCGCTGGGAATCGACGGCCAGGCCGTAGAGGTTCACCAATTGAGTAATCGCAATAACGTCGCTGGTGGTCATGGTGCTGGATCGTAGGCGCGGAGGGACAAGAATGAAGATTCGCTTCGGGGTCGGACTGGGTGCGGACAGCACGCCTGATCAACTCGCCGGCATTGTCGATCATTTGGAGAGCAGCGGCGTCGACTCGCTGTGGTTCTCCGAACTCGTCTATGCCCCGACGGTGGATCCGATGGTCGGGATGGCCTATGCGCTCGCCCGCACCACTGAGCTGAAGGTGGGCACTTCGGTGGCAGTGCTGCCAGGACGGCATCCGGTGCTGGTGGCCAAACAACTGGCGTCGTTGGCGGCCATCGCACCCAAGCGCGTTCTTCCCGTCTTCGGTTTGCGGTCGGCGATTCCGGCCGAGCGTGAGCTGTTCGCGGTCCCGGATGGACAGCGCGCGGCGGTGTTCGATGAATCGCTGCGGGTGCTGCGCTCCGCGCTGTCCGATGATCCGGCCAGCTATCACGGCCAGTACTTCACCGTCACCGGGGCGGTGATAACGCCGAAACCTGCTCCACCACTGGACATTTGGCTGGGCGGGTCGGCGCCGGCGGCATATCGGCGGATCGGCACCTTGGCGGATGGCTGGTTGGGCAGCTTCCTTACCCCAGCCGAGGCGCGCGCGGGCCGCGAGGCGATCGAGCGGGCCGCCGAGCAGGCCGGCCGCCAGATTGAACCGGATCACTTCGGTATTTCATTGGGTGTCGCCGATGGCGAGTTGTCGCCGGAGTTGGTCGCGGCGGCCCGGCGGCGTCGTCCCGACGTCGATCCTGCCGACCTGATCGCCGCGGGCTGGGATCAGTTGCATCGCCAACTCGACGGCTATCTGGATGCGGGGTTGACGAAATTCGTTATTCGCCCGTCGGGTCAAGTATCGGTGGACGGCTTCGTCGATCGATTCGTCGCCGAGCTGGCGGGTCGGCAGAACTAAGCGCCATCCGACGGGCTGATGGCCGCGATGCCTAGGCTCGAGAAGTGACCATCCCCTACGACGTGGCACTGCGTGACCGGATTCGCGAGCATCTCGCCAACCATGACCGGCGGGCGATGACCGATCCCACCAAGCGGCACGCCGCGGTTGCGGTGGTGCTGGTCGATTCGGAGGTCGGGGAGGACCGGGTCGATCCGGTGTCGGTGCAGGACTGGAATGCCGGTCGCCCGATGCCGGCAGACGACCTGGACGGCCGCATGGTCGACGTGTCGGGCGGAGCGGCATTTCTGCTGTGCCGCAGGGCTTCTCGCCTCACCTCGCACGCGGCGCAGTGGGCCCTTCCCGGTGGCCGGCTGGATGCGGGCGAGACGGCCGTGGACGCGGCATTGCGGGAACTGTGGGAAGAAGTGCGGATCGCCCTGCCCGGCTCGACGGTGTTGGGTCTGCTCGACGACTACCCGACCCGATCGGGTTACGTCATCACGCCGGTGGTGATCTGGGGCGGCGGACGGCTCGATCCCGATCCGGCTCCCGACGAGGTCGTCGCCGTGTATCGGGTGGGGCTGCACCAACTGCAACGCGATGACTCGCCGCGATTCATCACCATCAAAGAGAGCCCGCGACCGGTCGTGCAGATCCCGCTCGGAAACGACCTCATCCACGCACCGACCGGGGCGGTGTTGTTGCAGCTGCGGTGGTTGTGCCTGGAAGGACGCCACGATCCGGTGGACCACCTCGAGCAACCGGTATTCGCGTGGAAATAGTTATCCGACAACTTCATTGGTAGCCGACTGGGCCATCAGCGGTCGGCTGGGAATGCGCTCGCGGAGAACCGGCGCGACGTCGGACTGAAACAGCTCCAGGCTACGACGCTGCTGGCTGGCCGTCACACCGTCGGTGTCGGCGGACAAGTGCATCACTTCGTGGCCGAGCTGCTCGTGGTAGCGACCCACCTTGTCGATAATCTGCGCGGGACTGCCCACCAATGCGGAGCTTCGTTCGACGAAATCCTCGATCGAGTCGAACACCACCGGGGCCCCAGCGCGGCGCGCGAAGGCCAGGCGCGCCTCGAACATCGGCCGGTACGCTGCCACTGCTTCCTGCGACGTTCGGGTGACGTAGAACCCCGCGGTTCCTGCGCCCACCAAGGCATCCTCGGGGTTGTGTCCGTAGAACTGCCACCGCTGCCGGTAGTGGCGCACCAGCTCGGCATAGGGCTCGACGGGATTGACGACATTGGCGGAGAAAATCGGATCACCGTGACGGGCCGCGAGGTCCACGGAGTCCTTGCTGGTGGCGCTGCCGTGCCAGATTCGTATCCGGTGCTGTAGCGGCCGGGGAAGTGCCTTGGCGTTGACGAGGGGCGGCCGGAAGGTGCCCGCCCACGTCACGTTCTCGCTCTCCCAGAGTTGGCGAAACAGCTCGTAGCCTTCGCGGTTGCGGTCCCACTGGTCCTCGGCCGTTACGCTGAACAACTGGGCTTGTGCGGCGCCGTTGCCCTTGCCGATGATCAGCTCAAGACGCCCGCCGGACAAGTTGTCGAGCGTGGAGTAATCCTCGAACGCGCGCACCGGATCGAGCAGGCTCAACGTCGTAACCCCGGTGAACAGACCGATTTTCGAGGTCCGCGCCGCGATGTTACTCAGCACCACCGGCGGTGACGAGGAGATGAACGGATCTTCGTGGCGCTCACCGACCGCAAAGCCGTCGAAACCCAGCTCCTCGGCGAGCACCGCCTTGTCCAGGACATCGCGAAACCGATCGGCGGGGCTGCGCTGTTTGCCCGAGACCGGATCCGCGACGTGCGTGATCAGCGTTATCAGCAGAAACTTCATTGATATATACGAACCGATGGGTTCTCGACTTCATTCCATTCGGGCGGCGGTGTAAGAGCACGCCGATATGTACAGCTCGCGCACGAACGCGCAATCGATCTAGCCAGATGCCGGTCGCCGGGGGCAGACTAACGAACGACATTGCCGCTGATCGATTCAGGAGTGCCCGTGACGACCTATGCGTTCGACCCGGAAATTGCCGCGGTGCTTCCATACCTGCCCGACCTGCCGGGCGAAGATCCGTTGGCGATTCGGTCGGCGTTGTCGGAGATGGTTGCTCAGCTTCCGGTGCCGGACACCACCGGAGTGCGGATCGAAGATCGCGAAATCCCGGGCCGCGACGGCGATCCCGCGATTCCGATCCGCATCTACCTGCCCGAGCAGCGCAGCGCCCCGGCCGGCGTGTACAGCGTGCACGGGGGCGGGTTCGTCGCCGGAGACCTCGAAACCGAACACGGCACGAATGTCATCCTTGCCCGCGAACTCGGCGTCGCCGTGGTGTCCGTCGACTACCGGCTCGCACCCGAAACGCCGTTCCCCGGAGGCCTGGAGGACGTGTACGCCGGGCTGGTCTGGGCGGCCGAGAACGCGCACGAATTGGGCATCGACCCGCAACGCATCGCCATCCACGGGACGAGCGCCGGAGGCGGACTCTGTGCGGCGCTGGCGCTGCTGGCTCGCGACCGCGGCGGGCCGCACATCGCATTTCAGTTCCTTTCGGTGCCCGAACTCGATGACCGACTCGCCACGGCGAGCATGACCGACTTCACCGATACGCCGTTGTGGAACCGCCCCCGAGCGATCCTCAGCTGGGACTGTTATTTGGGCGCCGGTCGCGCCGGAACCGACGACGTGCCGATCTATGCCGCGCCGGCTCGTGCCACCGATTTGACCGGTCTGCCGCCGGCGTACGTCTCGGTTATGCACTTCGACCCACTTCGTGACGAAGGCGTCGCCTACGCGTTGGCCATGCTGGCCGCCGGCATCAGCGTCGAATTACATCTATTCCCAGGAACTTTCCACGGTTCGATGTTGATCCAGGACGCGGCGATCTCGAAGCGCGAAGAGGCGGAGAAGATCGCGGTGTTGCGCCAAGCGCTAGCACTGTAGCGGTCAAACAGGACGAAATTCGCTCTGCCGGTGGTTGTTTCGGCGCAGCCGCAGCGCCCGGGCGGCGGCGGTCGCCGACGCCAGCACCGCCATCACCGTGAGGATGGTCGCAGCGGCTTTTGCGGACCCGATGGTGCTCAGCAGCATCGGCAGGCCGAAGCCGATATAACTGACCGTGTAGAACGTTCCGGTGAGGGCACCGCGCAAGTGCTGCGGCGCAGCGGCTTCCAAGTCGATCAGGCCCTCGCGGAGCAGCAGGCCCGACGCGCAGCCGAGAACCACCAGTAGCGACAACGCCACGGCCAGCGGCATGGTCGACGGCGCTGCCGCGGTCACCGCGTAGCCGAGTGCGGCCAGCGCGGCGCCGACGGTGCCGGCCTGCGGACCCCACTGACGTGCGCGGGCGATCAATTGAGTGGTGCCGCTGACGCCGTTGGCAATCAGCGCTGCGGTGCCCGCGGCCAGCGGGGCGGCGAGCCCGGTGTGCACGTGGGTGGGGATCGTGACGAAGGCAAGAGTCGCCGAGGAGTACACCCATGGCGACAGCGGCAGTGCCCAGCTCAACGCGCGCCCGATTTCGGGACGTGCCGACGCGGCCTGCTGCTGGTCGGACGCGGGTACCGACGCGGTCACGTCCGCGCGCTGGGCTGCCACCACCGCGACGACCGTGGCGAGCACGACCAGTGCCGCGGCGATTGCGAACGACTGCCACAGCCCGGATTGCCCCACCGAGGCGATCACGCCGGATGCGAACGGGCCCACCGCGAAACCGGCTGTCAGAACGGCTCCGGCAACCGCGGCGCCGGCCGGCCCCCTCATGTCCGAAGCCCATGCCGTGCACGAGCTGACCACCAGCCCGACACCGGCCCCGACCACCAGACGGCCCCCGAGCAAGACCGGGGAATGCAGCGACAGCAGCATCGCGACGGTGCCGGCCAGCGCGGTGATCGACCCCGCCCACGCCACCGACTGGCGCCCCAGCACGTCCGATAACCGGCCGCCGATGAGCAGGCCGGGCAGCAGTCCCACCGCGTAGATTCCGAAGATCGCGTCGAGGGTGGTCCTATCGAGGTGCTGGCGATCGCTTAGCGCGGGGATCAACCCGGCGAAGTGGTTGGCCGCCCAGCCTGTTGCCAGCAGGACGACCAGCACCGAGGCGAATAACGGTGCGGATCCTCTAGATTCACCATGCTCGTCGTGTCCATGCGGTTCCACCGGCGCCGGTTGCGCCCGGCGCGGCACTGCGACATTCGACCTGCACACGAATTCCTCCCCAGTCTCTGCACGCGGTTGATCGACGAACTGTGTATCGCGGTGATATCGGCCACAGCGTTCTGCTTTTGAAGCGCGTCGCGAAAATTAGCGCTGCGCCTTGTCCACAGACGGCGCCGCTCGAGCGGTTATTCCGACTCGCGATACAACGACAGTTGTCAACCCGGAGACTGCCCAGCGGGGCGGGGTTTGAATCATGCCAGAAGCAAACCTGGTGGTCTGTCAAGGCGGTTCCTAGGCTGCGCGGGTGATGTCGACCAATCCGGCGCCGGCCCGGGTGTCTGTTCGTGGTGTCGACCGGACGTTCGGAACGCATACCGTGCTGCACGAGGTCGACATCGAAATCGAACCGGGCGAGGTCGTCGTGCTGCTCGGCTCGTCAGGTAGCGGCAAGTCGACACTGTTGCGGCTCATCGCCGGACTCGACAGTCCGACCGGGGGACGGATCGAAATCGACGGCGAAGCGGTCCGCGGAATCGACCCACGTTGCGCGGTGGTGTTTCAGGAGCCCCGGCTGCTGCCCTGGCGATCCCTGGCCGCGAACGTAGAGTATGGTCTGCCGCCCGGCACGCCACGTGCGAAAGGCTCCGGCGCAGTTACCCACTGGCTTGAGGTCGTCGGGTTGCGCGAGTTCGGCAAACATTATCCACGGCAAGTCTCGGGCGGTATGGCGCAGCGCGCCGGCCTCGCGCGGGCCCTGGTGCGACGCCCGCGCGTCCTCTTGCTCGACGAGCCGCTGGCCGCGCTTGACGCGCTGACCCGACTGCGGATGCAGGACCTGCTCGACGCCGTGCAGCAAGAGGCGGGCACGACAACGGTGTTGGTGACCCATGATGTGGACGAGGCCGCGATCCTGGCCGACCGAGTGCTGATTCTGCGCGCGGCTCCATCGGGCGGCGCCCGTATCGCCGCGACACACGAAGTCGCAATCCCCAAGCCACGCGATCGCGGGGATCCGCGAATCACGGCGTTGCGAGAGCAATTGTTGGACGAGCTCGGCGTACCCCGACGGAGCAGTGAGGCAAAAGCATGGTGAAAAGTCGTTACCTGAGCGCGATTTCGGTGATCGCCGGCGTTATCGCGGTATCGGGCTGCGGTTCGAACGGGAGTCCTACGGCGTCGAAAGACATCCATCTGGACTACGCCTACTACAACCCGTTGAGTCTGGTGGTGCGTGACCAGCACCTGCTGGAAAACCGCGGCTACAACGTCACGTGGGTGCTGTCCGCGGGCAGCAACAAGGCCAACGAGGGGCTGCGGTCTAAAGCACTGGACATCGGCTCCACCGCCGGTTCCGCCGCATTGGTCGCTCGGGCCAACGGAACGCCGATCAAGGTCGTCGACCTCTACGTAGGCGGTGAGTGGACGGGCCTGGTCGTCACCAAGGACTCGCCGATCAATTCGGTGGCCGACCTGAAGGGCAAAAAAGTAGCCGTGACCAAGGGCACCGACCCGTACTTCTTCCTGTTGCAATCGCTTGCCACAGGCGGACTTTCACCGAGCGACATCGAGATCGTCAACCTACAGCATGCCGACGGCAAGACCGCGTTGGAACGCGGCAACGTTGATGCGTGGTCCGGGTTGGACCCGTTCATCGCGCAGACCATCCAGCAGCAGGGCTCGCGCTTCATATACCGCAACCCGAGTTTCAACACCTACGGCGTCTTGGACGCCCGCGAGGATTTCATCGCCGATCACCCCGACGCTGTGCAAGCGGTGGTCAACAGCTATGAGGAGGCCCGGAAGTGGGCGAAAGCACATCCCGATCAATTGGCGGCATTGCTGGCCTCGCAGGCGAACATAGCGCTGAGCGTGGCGCAGGAGGAGCTGACCCGGACGCTGGTCGATATCGACTCGGTGCCGGGGGATCCGGTGCGCACCGTACTGGCGCGGGTGGAGCCGCTCGCGGTAGCCGATTCCGATATCAAGTCCGACGACGCGGGTCGCAACGCGCTGAGCACGCTGATCGAGCCGAAATACGCCCAGCAAGCGCACTGACGTCGCGGCCCGGCCGACTGGCGAAGCTGCCGCTGGCGTTAGTGGGGTTGATTGTCCCGGTGCTGCTGCTGGTGACCTGGCAGCTCGCCACCGCGGTCACGGGGTTCTTCTCGCCCAGCCAGCTCCCCGCGCCCGGTGACGTGGTGTCGGCGCTGGGCGCACTCGTCCGGCGCGGCGATCTCTGGACTCACCTGCAGGCCAGCGGTTCTCGGGTGCTGGTCGGCTATCTCGCGGGCGCCGTCACGGGGCTCACACTGGGTTCATCGGTCGGGCTGTCGGTATTCGTGCGCCGATTGCTCGCGCCGACTGTCGCGGCGTTTCGCACAGTGCCTTCGCTGGCATGGGTTCCGTTGCTGCTCTTATGGTTTGGCATCGACGAGACGCCGAAGATCCTGATGGTCGCCATCGGCGCATTCTTTCCCGTCTACACGACGACGGCATCGGCGCTCTCACACGTCGACTCGCAGCTGGTGGAGGTGGGACGGGCCTACGGTCGGCGCGGCGTGTCACTGCTCGCCACGGTGATGTTGCCCGCCGCGGCACCGGAATTGGTGAATGGGCTGCGATTGGGGCTGGCCAACGCGTGGCTGTTCGTGGTCGCTGCCGAACTGATCGCGTCTTCGAAGGGCCTCGGGTTCCTGTTGCTGGACAGTCAAAACACCGGCCGCACCGACGTGATGTTGGTGGCCATCGTCCTGCTGGCCGGGCTGGGCAAATTGACCGACAGTGCGTTGGCCGCGGTGGAGAAGCGGCTGGTGCGGCGGCGCTAGTGGGTTATCCGCGGCGGCGCAACACCGGTGTCACCAGCTCGCCGGTGTTCAGGTAGGTCTCGAGGTTGCGGATCGTCAGCAGCGCCATTGCCCGTCGGGTGCGGGCGGTCGCACTACCGATATGCGGGAACAACACCACGTTGTCCAGATCGTAAAGCACCGCAGGCACATTGGGCTCATCGGCGAACACGTCCAGGCCCGCTCCGCCCAGTGCGCCGGCGGCGACCAACTCCACTAGCGCGTCCTGGTCGACGACGCTTCCACGGGCAATGTTGATCAGATAGCCCTCGGGGCCCAGCGCCTCGAGGACGGAGCGGTCGACGAGATGACGAGTCCGCTCGTCGCCCGTGGTTGCGACGACCAGCACGTCGACCGATTCGGCCAACTCGAGCGGCGACTCAGCGTAACGATATGGCGATCCGTCGATTTTGTGCCGGTTGTGATAGGCGATGGCACAGTCGAATCCGAGCAACCGGGTAGCGATGGCCGATCCGATGCGGCCCAATCCCAAGATGCCGACCTGAAGGCCACTGACGTCTCTGGCGTACGGGAATTGTCCCTCGCTTGCCCATCGCCCCGCTCGCACGTAGCGGTCGGCGGCGCCGAAGCGGCGCAGCGTCATCAGGATCAGCCCGAGTGCGGTATCGGCAACGGTGTCCGACAGCACATCCGGAGTATTGCTTACCCCGATGCCCCGTTTCCCGGCCGCGGCCAGGTCGATCAAATCCACTCCTGCGCCATTGTTGACTATCACTTCCAGATTGGGCAGGGCGGCGATGGTTTCGGCGTCGACACCGTAGCGGCCGGAGGTCACCACCACGCGAATCTGCGCACCATGCTGCGCCAGGAACTCGGCCCGCTGCGGACCGCTTGGGAGTAAGGGAATTTCGTAGCGAGCCCCCAGCTCTCGTTCGAAGGTGGGCTCGAAGCTGTTGCCGATCCGCAGCACGTCGCTCGTCTTCTCGACCGTCACCTTTGCATCATCTCCCAACTCATCCGGGTTGGCATCGCCGAATGGTCAGCACACGAGGTACGAAACGCCGTGCATGATCTTGCCCGGAATTCCGCAGTGCACGGCTGACTTAGCTGCACAATGACGCGATGCGGATCGCAGATAGCGCCCATCGATTCCTGTTGGCCATCGCAGTGCTGGTCGCGTTGGTGGGATGCGGCGCCAACCACGGTGCTGCATCAGGGTCGGGCGGCGGCGGCGACTTTGCCGGTCCGATCGAGATCGGCAATGGCCGCCATCTCTACCTCGAATGCCACGGAAGGGGCAGTCCGACAATCATTTTGGAATCCGGATACCACAACTCGTCGGATCCGTGGAATCAGTCCGAGGCGGTCGCCCCAGCGGTCGGTCCGGGTGTGCTGCCGGCACTCGCCGACGACCACCGCGTTTGCGCCTACGACCGGCCCGGCACCTTGCGCTATCCCGACCCGCCCAGCATCAGCGACCGCAGTTCACCGGTTGCGATGCCACGCACCGCTCAAGACGTTGTCCAGGATTTGCATGCCCTGCTGGCCGCCGCACATCTGCCGGGCCCCTACGTTCTGGTCGGGCATTCGCTCGGTGGGCTGTTCATCCGCCTGTACGCGCAGACCTATCCCGAACAGGTGCGGGCATGCGCGTTCGTCGACGCCTTCACCGTCGAGATTCCGAGCCTGATGGGATCGGACTGGGCCCTTTACCGCCAGCAGTTGGATCATCCGTTGCCACAGTTCGCGAACGTGGATTCGTTCGAGGTGATCGACATCGACAAGAGCGTCGCGCAGGTCGCGGCGGCCCCGGCCTTCCCTCCGGTGCCGACCGTCGTGCTGACGAGAACCGAGCCGTTCGCGGTTCCCGGCAGCGTTTCGGATGAGCAGAGCGCCACGCTGGAGCGGGCCTGGCGAGACGGCGCGTCAGATCTGATCGCGCTGCGTCCGCAAACCCCCCACCTGATCGCGACCGACAGCGACCACTTCATCCAAATCCACCAGCCCGACCTGGTGGTGGCCGGTGTACGTCTGCTGGTGCAGAGGTCTGTCGAAAATCGCTGACGAAACACTCCGGCATACTCGGCCCAATGATGGTAGTGCTGGCTGTGGTCGCGGCGGCCGAACTCGGCGGCCTGATCGCGCTCGGCGTGCTGCTCATCGTGTCCAGACGGCAGCTCAGCGGCGCACGCGCTGCGCTCGAGCGCAGCCGTCGCGGCGGTGGCCAGCGCCGACGCCGCCGCGGAGTCGCGCCCTTGGCGATCAGAACCGCGTTCAAGACGGCCGATTCACTACTGACCAAAGGCGTCGGCGCGACGGTGCGCAACTCGGTCGAAGACCTCGCCGGCTGGGCGCGGGTGGAACGGCCCGACCTTGCCCGGCTCACCGCCGACGGCGATGTGGTGATCGCGTTCTCCGACATCGAGAATTCGACCGCCCACAACGAGGCCCTGGGCGACCGGGAATGGGTCCGGGTGCTGCAACAACACAACAGGCTCATCCAGAAATTCGTCGACGACCACGGCGGTCACGTCGTGAAAAACCAGGGGGACGGCTTCATGATCGCCTTCGCCGATCCCCGCCAGGCCGTGCTGTGCGGCATCGGTGTCCAACGCGCCCTCCTCGAAGACACCGACGGCATTCGCGTCCGGATCGGCATGCACCTCGGACCGTCGGTGCGGCGCGGCGACGACCTTTTCGGGCGCAACGTCGCGATGGCGGCCCGGGTCGCCGGACAGGCCGACGGCGGCGAGATCCTCGTCAGCGAGCCGGTGCGCGACGCGGTCGACGGCGCCCCCGATATCGAGCTCTGCGCACCGTGCGAGGCCGAATTGAAAGGCTTCCAGGGCAGCCACCACCTCTACCCGGTCTCGGTTTCCGAGACTGGTTAGAAGAACGTCCCGGCATGGGGTGCCTCGGAAACGGCGAACAACCGATCGGCCACGGCCAGGGTCGCCGGATCCTCGGCCCGCGCCAGCCCCGCCATGGCCAGACTGCGCCAGGTCGTGCCGCCCAGCAGCGCCGCGCCCAGGCCCTCAATCCCGACGTGCAGATCGGCGGGACGGCTCGTGGCTTCGGCCCCATCGCCACTAATCGTGTAGCTTGCCGAATTCTTCGGCAGCAGTGGGTCGTTGACCGCGACGGTGACCGCGCCGTCGCTGGCGTAGGACCGCGCCGCCAGCGCACGTTCGGCGTCGATGACACGCAGCCATGTTTCGTCATGCACCGCGGTCACCTTGACCGCCCGGCGATCGACCAAGAGCAACGGCAGCGGATCATCGAGCGGCAGCATCCAAAACGTCACTCGGTCAATCAGATCCAGCCCGAACAGGAAGCGCAGCAGCCCAAGGTAGGCGTCGGTGGTGGGGGCGAAGAAATCCTCGACCACAATGGTGCGCTGCTCGCTGACAAACCACCTGTCGGTGTCGATCGGGCGGTAGCGGACGAAACCCGACTCGCTCCCGGCCTCCCCGTGCACGGCGACATACCAAGCCCCAGAAGACAATTCGGTGCGCAGCCGCACACCCTCCCACCACACTGCGGGCCGGTCGATGGTCCCTGCCCGGGATGGGCGATTCGCGTCGTAGATGCCAGGCAGGACTTCCCAGGCCTCGGCGGCGCCGACAAGTCGCACCGGGCCACCCGCCCCGACGCCGGGACGAAACGCCGCCCGCGCGGTCGTAATCTCCACGTTCTGAGCCAAACTCGCCACGCCGTAGCCGTAGCGCCCGTAGATCGTCGCCTCCGAGGCCCGCAATGAGGCGACCACCTCACCCCGCGCGGTGAAGTCGTCCAACTGGTGACGCATCAGGGCGCTGGCGATCCCCCGCCGGGTGAACGACGGCAGCACTCCGACGTCTGTCACGGCGGCGTGGTCGACGACGGCCCCACCGGGCAGGGTCAGCGAGCTCGTGGCGGCGTATGCGGTGCCGACCAATTGTCCAGCGTCGAACGCGCCGACCATACGCCCGGGGTCGAGCATCTTGGTGATCTGGCCGGGCGGCAGGTCCGGAATCGGCGGAAACCCCACCATTGCTACGCGAAACAGGTTTAGCGCAGCGACGAGGTCGCTCTCGCTGTCGAGAACCCGGATCTCGGTAGTCACTCCGACATCATGGCGGGTGCGGTCAGCGCCGGATCAGTCAGCCGCCCCGTCTGCCGTGGGACGGCACCAAGAGACGCAACCTCACCCGATCGATGTGATCCCCGCATTGGAGATCGTGAACCCCTTGCCCGACGACACGGTGCAGGTGACTCCGTCGGGCTTCGATGAACAGCTGAAGGGACCGACGCCGGCGGTCTGGTCGTAGGCGAGGATGGGCGTGCCCTCGCCAGCGTTGCCGAGGCAGGAAACACCCTTGCAGGTGGTGACGACTCCGCCGGTGGACAGGGTCACGGACTGTTGCGGTTCGTTGGTCTGGCAATAGGACTCGTCGGGGATGCCCGGGTCGCGCTTGTAGTTGACCTCGCAGCTGATGTTGCGCGACGGAGACAAGAACGCGCACATCGACGCCGTGCAGGCCGGGTTATCCGCGGCGGCCACCGGCATTCGGACCCAGCAGCTAACGACGAGAAATCCGATAATCGCAACCGCACGCTTCATATCGTCAAACCTAACGGATGGGCAGCCCGGTCAGCGCCCGCGAAATCACCAGGCGCTGGATCTCGCTGGTCCCCTCGAAGATGGTGAAGATCTTCGCGTCGCGGTGCATCCGCTCCACCGGGTAGTCGCGGGTGTACCCGTTGCCGCCGAGGATTTGGATGGCCTCGTCGGTGACGTAGACCGCGGCCTCGCTCGCGACCAGCTTGGCCATCGAGCCCTCGGCGGAGTCGAAGTTCTGGTTGTTCCGGGCCATCCAGCCCGCCCGCCAGACCAACAGGCGGGCGGCGTCGACCCGGCTCTTCATGTCGGCGAGCTTGAACGCCACCGCCTGGAACTCGCCGATCTTACGGCCGAATTGCTCACGCTGGCAGGCGTATTCGAGCGCATATTCGTAGGCGGCCCGGGCCACGCCGACAGCCATCGCGCCGACAGTCGGCCGAGTGCGCTCGAAGGTCTTCATCGCCGCCTGGCCACCCGCCGAGGCGCCGGATTTGACCCGCGCGATCCGGGCCTCGAATTTCTCGCGGCCGCCGAGAATGCAGTCCTCGGGCAACCGGACGTTGTCGAGGACCACCTCGGCGGTGTGCGAGGCACGGATGCCGTGCTTCTTGAATTTCTGCCCTTGCGAGAGCCCCTTGGTATCCGGCGGGATGACGAACGACACCTGGCCGCGGGTGCCCAGCTCCGGATAGACCGACGCCACCACGATGTGCACGTTGGCAATACCGCCGTTGGTTGCCCACGTCTTGGTGCCGTTGAGCACCCACTCGTTCGTCGCCTCGTCGAACCGGGCCCGGGTGCGGATGGCGCCGACGTCAGAACCCGCGTCGGGCTCCGACGAACAGAACGCACCGAGCTTGGGGTCGCCGGGGGTACCGAACATCTCGGGCAGATACTGACCGAGCTGCTCAGGAGTTCCGTTGCCCGCCAACGCCGCCGCGGCCAGGCCGGTCCCCATGATGGACAGCGCGATGCCGGCGTCGCCCCAGAACATCTCCTCGAACGCGGTGAGGAAGCCCAGGCCGGTCGGTTCGGCGGCCTGCTGCGCGAAGAAGTCGGGGGAGTAGAGGCCCACCTTCGCGGCCTCCTGGATCACCGGCCACGGGGTTTCCTCCCGTTCATCCCATTCGGCCGCGGCGGGGCGGATGGTTTCGGCCGCGAACTGGTGCACCCAATCGCGCACCTCGATGACGTCGTCACTCAGTTGCATCGAGAAAGTCATGGTTTTACTCCTGGAAGAGGTTGATATGCCTGGATTTTCAGGGTTTTCTGGGGTTGGTGTGTTGTGCGAGGACGCTGACGGTCTGGGTGACCCAGGCTTCGAAATAGCGATCCTCGTCGACGTTGCCCGGCAAGCGTCCGGACAGCGCCTGCAGCGTCGCCGCGTGCGACAGGGAAGCGATCGCCACGGCCGCCGCGGCCTCGGGATCGGGAATGCTGGTACGGCCGGAGCGATTGGACGCGGCCAGCTCGTGGGCGAACCGTTGGTAGGCGTTGTCGGTGATGACCTGCCAGGTCTTCTCGTCGAGGTCGCCGAGCTCTTCGGGCTCGCGCAGCATGACCTTGAGCAAATCCTCGCTTTGTCGCAGGTTGCTCCAGATCAGTTGACCGGCGGTACGCACTGCCTGCTCGACGCCGTCCGGCTGCCCGGCGTCGAACTGCTCACGCGCGGCGACGATGCTGTCGATGCGTTGGGTCACCGCCGCCTCCAGCAGTTCACGCTTGGAGGCGAAGTGCTTGTACAACGCGCCCGAGCCGGGGGCGAGGCCGGACGCGCGCTGGATGTCGGCGACCGACGTCGCAGCGTAGCCCTTGGCGGCGAACAGCTTCAGCGCCTCCGTCAGCAGTCGGTCGCGTCCCGAATCGGCCACGGTGAGAGAGTACTCACTCACCGTGGCAATGGCAAACCGCTTTCGGTCGCATGCACCACGACGGCTACCCGGTCGAGGTGTTGATCCGGCGGCCCAAAATGTTCAGGCCGGTATCAGCTTGAGCGGAAGGTGTCGATGTCGGCGGATGATGTTGTTCACTGCCCAGACGGGTTGCCCGACGACCTCGATACGATCCACCCGTTCCAGCAGGGCGCGCAGAATGGCAGCGGTCTCCATCCGGGAGAGTCCCTGACCGGCGCAGGCGTGGGTTCCGTGGCCGAAACCGATGTGGCGGCCGGCATCGCGGCGGATGTCGAAGATTTCGGGTCTGTCCCATTCGTTCTCGTCACGGTTGGCTGAGGCGTACATGACCAGAACCCGTGATCCGGCAGGTATTGGCGTGCCGGCGATCTCGGTGTCGTGGCGTACCTGGCGGGCGAACGCGCGCAGCGGCGATTCATAGCGAATCACTTCGTTGACGGCATTGGGGATGAGCCCGGGGTTCTCTTTTGCCAGCCGCCACTGATCGGAGTGTGTACCGAACAGATACAGGGCGTTGGAGATAGCGCTGATTGTCGTGTCCAGTGATGGGGCGATGTAATCGATCATCAGTGCCGAGCAAGCGGCGTAGCTGAGCTGGCCGGCGTCGGCGGCGCAGAGCAGTTCGTGCGCCATGCTTCCGTCCAGGACGTTGCGGTGCCGCACCACACGACGGGCGAACAGCAGCATCTGCAGGCTGCGTCGAGTCGCTTTCACGGTTTGCCAATTGAGTGGGCCCAGGACGTCGAACGTGGCGCCGGCCCATTCGATCAGATGCTGACGTTGATCCCGGGGCCAGCCGACGAGATCGGGGACGATAGCGAGCGGCAGGGCTGTCGCCAGATCGGCGACAGCGTCGACGGTGCCGCGTCGTATCGCCGCGTCGACCACGGTATCCGCCATCTTTTCGATGGTTTCGCTGACGGACCGCAGTGCCCTGGGCAGCAGCCGGTGCGCAAGAAGCTTCCGCCGTTGATCGTGTTCGGTGCCGTCACTGTTGAGTGTGGTGCCGCGCGATAGTCGGTTGCTGAACGGGTTGAGCGCGACGCCGCGTCCGGAGATGAACGCCGAGTCGTTGCGCAGTGTGGCTTTGCACTCGGCGTAGCGCGGCAATGCGTAAACCCGGTGCCGGTGCAGCCGGACCACCGGGCCGGCGTCGCGCAGTCGCCGATAGTGCGGGTAGGGATCGAGAACGGCGGCGCGGCTGTAGATGTCATACCAGTAGGCGGTAGCGACATCCTTGCGCCCCTTGCTCATGGGGAATCTCCTCGCTGCCCGGTAGGGCCGCTCCTCCGCGTGACTCGCTGAATCTGACGAAAGCGTCACATATGCCGATCGCCTCAGTCAATAGATCCTGATCAAATCGCCGCTGTGCGGTGTACCGCCAGGAGTCGAAGTGCCTGTATGCACCGGGGGTGGCGGTGCGCAATGCTGGACCCGTGGTCGCGGGTTCGGCGCACGGGGCCCGGCCCGATCGACCAACGACGGAGGGATCGCAGTGAACGACGAGCAACGCAACGCGATGGCGTCGGGGCGTGGCTTTATCGCCGCGCTGGACCAAAGCGGCGGCAGTACGCCAAAAGCCTTGAAGCTGTATGGGATTGAGCAGGACGCGTACGACAACGACGAGCAGATGTTCAACCTCATCCACGAGATGCGCGAGCGCCTGATGGCCAGCCCCAGCTTTTCCGGCGACAAGATACTGGCAACGATCCTGTTCGAACAGACCATGGACCGGGCCATCAACGGCGAAGACACCGCGGCCTATCTGTGGAAGCAGAAGCACATCGTGCCGTTCGTGAAAGTCGACCAGGGCCTCAGCGATGCCGAAAACGGTGTCCAGCTGATGAAGCCGATGACCAAACTCGATTCACTGCTGGATCGGGCCGTCGACAAGGGCATCTTCGGCACCAAGATGCGCTCGTTCATCCAAGAGCCGAACGAGGCGGGCATCAGCGCCATCGTCGACCAGCAATTCGAATACGCCGCCACGATCGCCGAGCGCGGAATGATGCCGATCGTCGAGCCCGAGGTCAGCATCAACAGCCCGGACAAGCCCAAGGCGGACGGCCTGCTGGTGGCGGCGCTGTACGCAAAACTCGACGAGCTGCCGGGTGACCGGCAGGTGATGCTCAAACTGACGTTGCCCGACGAAGACAACCTCTACGCGCCGCTGATCGACCACCCCCGGGTGCTGCGGGTGGTCGCGCTGTCCGGCGGTTACAGCCTCACCGAGAGCTGCGAGATCCTGGCCCGCAATCACGGCCTGATCGCCAGCTTCTCGCGGGCGTTGACCGAGGGACTGACCGCCCAGCAGAGCGACGCGGAATTCGACGAGAAGCTCGGTTCGAACATCGCGGAGATCTACGCGGCGTCGACCACCTAGCGGGGGCCCGGGTCAGCGGGCCGGCGGCGAGACCTGGATGACGCTGCCGTCGGTGCCGACCGCGATGGACCCGCTGAGCGGCCCGTCGGACGCGTGGATGCGCAGGCTCAGCGAGCCGTCCTTGCGGGACTCGATGGTCAAGGTGGTCCGGTTGGCGTCATAGATGTGCAGCGTCTGCGGTGCCTGCTGCACGACACCGAGGACAGCCTGCACGTCGAACTTGGCGAGGTCACCCACCGCCGAGTTCGGCAAAGCGGCAGGAGTGGGACCAAGGTTCATCCAATTGCCGTCGCGGTACACCCACGTCACGACCTTGCGCGCATTGGCGGTGTCCGGACGCAGCACCACCGCTTGGTCTTGGTAGACGTTCAGCTGATAGCCGAGCGTGTCGCCGAACTGGGTGCGCATCTGCGCCAGCAGTCCGGTCATCCCGGCGAAGCTCAGCAATTGCTGCGGCTGCGGTGTCGCACTCGGGGTGTTGCCCGCGGAGCCGATGGCCGCCGGCGAGGTGGTCAGACTCGGTGCAGACGTACCTGATGGCCGGTTCCACTGCATCACGGCGAAACCGGCGCCCAGCAGTAGGAGCACTAGGGCCGCCGCGCCCGCGATCCGGATGACCGGGCTACCGACTTTCGATGCCGGGGCCGCCGGTGCGACCGGGGTGTGCTGGATTTGCAGATCCGACATCAGCGAGTGCAATTCGCTCAGGGTGGTGGCCTTGGTTGCGGCGCTTACCCGCTGGCGGTGCTCTTCTGTCGACAGTTGGCCATCGCCGAGGGCCGCGTCGAGCGCCTGACAGGTGTTGTTGCGATCGCCGTCGGTAGCCCGGATGTTGTCGCTGACCACAGCAAACATCGTAGGAGGCGCGCTGAAAAATCGCGCCGGTTCCCGCCGGGTAATCGATCGCGCGGCCCACTAGGCTTCGGGATATGGCTCCGAAGCTGCCCTCGCCGAAGATCTTTCTGGAATGGCCCGTCATTCGTCAGCTGCGTTCGGCCGACGCGTTCGGCCGCGGGCCGGCGGTGACCTCCAGGCACACCCGGGCCCTCGCCCCGCGCACCACGACCGCCGACCGGGTGGTGCAAAGCGTATGCCCGTACTGCGCAGTCGGCTGCGGTCAAAAAGTGTTCGTCAAGGACGAGAAGGTCGTCCAGATCGAGGGCGATCCGGACTCGCCGATCTCGCGGGGACGCTTGTGCCCCAAGGGTTCGGCCAGTGAGCAGCTGGTCAATTCGCCGGGCCGCCAGATCAAAATGCTCTATCGCGCCCCGCGAGCGACGGAGTGGCAGTCGCTGGATCTCGACACCGCCATCGACATGGTGGCCGATCGCTTCGTCGAGGCCCGCCGGCATGCCTGGCAGGATATCGACAAGAAGGGGCACCCGCTGCGGCGCACGATGAAGATCGCCGCGCTCGGCGGAGCCACACTGGACAACGAAGAGAACTACGTCATCAAGAAGCTCTTCACCGCCGCGGGCGCGATCCAGATCGAGAACCAAGCTCGTATTTGACACAGCTCCACAGTTCCCGGTCTGGGGACTTCCTTCGGGCGCGGTGGCGCCACCCAATCACTGCAAGACATGGCCAACGCCGACTGCATCATCATCCAGGGCTCCAACATGGCCGAGTGCCATCCCGTCGGCTTCCAATGGGTTGAGGAGGCAAAAGCCCGGGGCGCGAAGTTGATTCACGTCGATCCACGCTTCACCCGCACCTCGGCCGTGGCGGACAAACACATCCCGATCCGGGCGGGCTCGGATGTGGTGCTGCTCGGCGCGCTGATCAATTACGTCATCAGCAACGACAAGTGGTTCAAGGAATACGTGGTGGCCTATACCAACGCGGCCACGCTGATCAACGAAAACTACCGCGACGCAGAGGATTTGGGCGGCCTGTTCTCCGGCTATGATCCCGAGACCGGGCAGTACGACCCGTCGACGTGGGCCTATGCAGGACAGGAACAGGACGAAAGCCGCCGCGAGCACGGCGCCAGCGCCTCGGCCCGGGCCGCCGGCGATGCGCACGGCAGCGGCGGTCCGCCCTTACCGCACGCCCGCGTGCTGCGCGACGAGACCCTGCGGCATCCGCGGACGGTGTTTCAGATCGTCAAGCGGCACTATGCGCGATACACGCCGGAGATGGTGCGCGACGTCTGCGGCATCGGCGTCGGGGACTTCGACTACCTCGCACGCACGCTCGTCGCTAACTCGGGTCGGGAGCGCACCACTTGCTTCGCCTATGCCGTCGGCTGGACGCAGCACACGCTGGGGGCCCAATTCATCCGCACCGCAACGATTCTGCAGCTGCTGCTGGGCAACGTCGGACGCCCGGGCAGCGGCATCATGGCGCTGCGCGGCCACGCCACCATCCAAGGGTCCACCGACATACCGACGTTGTTCAACTTGCTGCCCGGCTACCTGTCGATGCCGAAGGCCGGTGTGCACGACACCTTCGCTGAGTACATCGAAGCGGTCGGACCGAAGAACCAGAAAGGTTTCTGGGCCAACGCCGACACCTACATCGTCAGCCTGCTCAAGGCATGGTGGGGCGACGCCGCCCGCGAGGACAACGACTGGGCCTACGACTACCTGCCGCGGCTGTCCGGTCCGCACGGCACGTATCAAACGGTCATGTCGATGCTTGAAGACGAGGTCGACGGGTACTTCCTGCTGGGACAGAACCCGGCCGTCGGATCGGCGCATGGCCGGATGCAGCGCATGGGTATGTCGCACCTGAAGTGGCTGGTGGTGCGCGACCTCAACCTGATCGAGTCGGCCACCTTCTGGAAGGACGGCCCCGAGATCGCTTCCGGCGAGCTGAAAACCGAGGACATCGAGACCGAGGTGTTCTTCTTCCCGGCGGCGACGCACGTGGAAAAGGCCGGTTCCTTCACCCAGACCCAACGTCTTGTGCAGTGGCGGCATAAGGCCGTCGACCCGCCCGGCGACTGCCAGAGCGAGTTGCAGTTCTTCTTCGAGCTGGGCAAGGGAATTCGGCAGCGGCTGGCCGGATCCACCGACGAACGCGACCGGCCGCTGCTGGATCTGACCTGGGACTATCCCACCGATGAGCATGGCGAGCCCGATTCCACAGCGGTCTTGGCCGAGATCAGCGGCCGTTACCTGAGCGGACCCAAAGCCGGCCGGCCGCTATCGGGATACACCGAACTCGGTGCCGACGGATCGACGGCATGTGGCTGCTGGATCTATTCGGGTGTGTACGCCGACGGCGTCAACCAAGCCGCCCGCCGAGCGCCGCGGGGCGGTCCGAGCCCGAGCCAGTCGGAATGGGGCTGGGCCTGGCCGGCCGATCGCCGCATCCTGTACAACCGGGCGTCGGCCGACCCGGACGGCAAACCGTGGAGCGAGCGCAAGCGCTACATCTGGTGGGACCCCGAGCAGCAGCGCTGGGTCGGTCACGACGTACCCGATTTCGTGGCCGACCGGGCGCCGGGCAGCCGCCCGGACCCAGACGTCGGCGGCCCCGACGCCCTCGCCGGCGACGACCCATTCATCATGCAGGCCGACGGCAAGGGTTGGCTGTTCGCGCCCAAGGGTGTGGTGGACGGACCGCTGCCGACACACTACGAGCCGCAAGAGTCGCCGGTGGCAAACGCGCTCTACCCGCAGCAGCAGAACCCCTCGCGAATCACCTTCCCGCGCAAGGACAATCTGAGCGCTCCGAGCGCCGGCGATCCCGGCGCCGACGTGTACCCGTACGTGTTCACCACCTACCGGCTCACCGAGCACCACACCGCCGGCGGCATGAGCCGCTGGCTGCCCTACCTCTCCGAGTTGCAACCGGAGATGTTCTGCGAGGTCTCGCCCGAGCTGGCCGCCGAACGCGGGCTCGAGCCCTACGGCTGGGCCACAATCATCTCGCCGCGTGCGGCGATCGAGGCGCGGGTGCTCGTCACCGAGCGGATGACCCCGCTGCGGATCGGCGGGCATACGGTGCACCAGATCGGGTTGCCCTATCACTGGGGTGTGGGCAGCGACGCGGTCGTGAGCGGGGACGCGGCCAACGATCTGCTGGGCGTGACACTGGATCCCAACGTGCAGATCCAGGAGTCCAAGGCCGCGTCCTGCGACATCCAGCCGGGCCGGCGGCCGCACGGCGCGAAGCTGCTGCGGTTGATCGAGGAGTATCAGTCCCGCGCGGGCGCCACCGTGGAGACGGGCAATATCCGAGTCAGCGAAGCTGTCTGGGAGAGTATCGAGCGTGAGCAGGACGGGAAGGGAGGCCAGTGAAGTTCAAGGGTCAGCTGACCGGACCGAGTGACCCTGCCGCCGATGCCGGTTGGGGAGATGCCAAGCCCCGCAAGGGCTTTTTCACCGACACCTCGATCTGCATCGGTTGCAAGGCGTGCGAAGTGGCGTGCAAGGAATGGAACCGCAACCCGCGCGACGGCAACCTCGAACTGCTGGGCTCGTCCTACGACAACACCGGCTCACTGGGCGCCAGCACCTGGCGGCACGTGGCGTTCATCGAGCAGGGCCGCGACCGCATCGAGGAGGCCCGCGAATCCGGCCGCGCGTTGGTGAGCTTGGGCATGCCCGCGGTCCCCGGTGCCGCGGAGGCCCCCGCCGATTCGAAACCGCCCGACACCCCGGAGTTTCGCTGGCTGATGTCCTCCGATGTCTGCAAGCACTGCACGCATGCGGGTTGCCTCGACGTCTGCCCCACGGGCGCGTTGTTCCGCACCGAGTTCGGGACCGTGGTGGTGCAACACGACGTGTGCAACGGTTGCGGAACGTGCGTCGCGGGTTGCCCGTTCGGCGTGGTCGAGCGCCGCAGTGACGGCACGTACGCGACGCCGGTGGAACGGCCGGGCCGCCCGCAGGAGGAGTTCGTCACCGGTGTCGCCCAGAAGTGCACGCTGTGCTACGACCGCCTGATCGAGGACCAGGTACCCGCCTGCGCCCAGACCTGTCCGACCACGTCGATCAAGTTCGGCGATCACGACGACCTGGTGGACCGAGCGCGGCAGCGGGTGACTCAGCTGCATGCCGAAGGGCGCACTGAGGCAAGGCTTTACGGCGCCAACGAGCGCGACGGCGTCGGCGGTACCGGGTCGATCTTCTTATTGCTCGATGAACCGGAGGTCTACGGCCTGCCGCCAGATCCGCGGGTGTGCACTGCCGACCTGCCGACGATGTTCAAGCGGGCTACGCTGGCCGCGGCCGGCATGGTCGGCGCGGCCGTGCTGGCGTTCTGGAGTAGTCGGTGAGCACCTCGGAATTCGACAGCTTTCGTCCGCCAGAACCCGAGGGGGGCAAGCGCCGCAGGAAAGGCGTGCGTGGCGCCCATCGGGGCGGCGGCAGTGGTTCCGATGGCTCGCGCGAAATGCCGATGGTCCCCGACGCCGAGTTCACCTCGTATTACGGGCGTCCGGTGGTCAAGCCCGCGCCCTGGGGACACGAAGTGGCGGCCTACCTGTTCCTGGGCGGCGTCGCCGGTGGGTCCGGCCTGCTGGCGGCCGGTGCTCAGCTCACGGGCCGAAAGAAGTTGCGCCGCAACACAAGACTGTCCGCTCTGATCGCGGTGTCACTGGGCGCGGTCGCACTGGTGAAGGACCTCGGCCGGCCCGAGCGTTTCGTCAACATGCTGCGGACGGTCAAGCTGACCTCGCCGATGAGCATCGGTTCGTGGATCCTCAGCCTGTTCAGCGGCGGTATCGGGATAGCCGCGGTTGCCGAGATCGATCGGATGACCGGCGAGCGAATTCCGTTGGGCCCGTTGCGGTCCGTGCTGCGCGCCGTGGAGGCACCGGCCGGCCTGGGAGCAGCGGTGCTGTCGCCCCCGCTGGCCGTCTACACCGCGGTGCTGCTCACCGACACCGCCACCCCGACGTGGAATGCCGCGTACCGAGACCTGCCGTTCGTGTTCGTCAGCTCAGCCAGCCTGGCCGCCTCGGGATTGGCGATGATCACCACACCGGTGTCCGAGGCCGGGCCCGCGCGCAAGCTGGCCGTCATTGGTGCGGTCGGCGATCTGATCTCCGCGAGGTTCACGGAGTTCCGGATGGACCCGGTGACCAGAGAACCGCTGCACCACGGCAGGCCCGGCTGGCTGCTACAGACCAGCGAAATACTCGCCGCTGCAGGCGGTTTGGGCGCGTTGCTCGGCGGGCACCGCCGCGATATCGCCGCGCTGTCCGGCCTGACGCTGCTGACGGCGTCGGCGATGCTGAGGTTCGGCTTCTTCGAGGCGGGCAAGGAATCGGCCCGCGACCCTCGCTACACAATGGAGCCGCAGAAGCGTCGGCTGGCGGCTCGCCGCGCGGCGGGCATCACCTCCGACTCGATCACCACCGTTGATTGAGGCCGACTAGCGGACCTCGATGCCCTCGCCGGCGACGGTGTGACCGATCACCGGGTGGCCGGGTATTTCGCCCACCACGAGCAGGCCGCCCGAGGTTTGCGCGTCGGCGAGCAGCAGGAGATCATCCTCGGTCACGCCGGGGCCAAGACGCAGCTGCGGCCGCACCCAATCGAGGTTGCGCCGAGACCCGCCGGAGACGAACCCGGCACGCAGCGCCGCCCGGCCGGCATCGAGGACCGGCACCGCGGAGCGGTCGAGGACGGCACCCACCTGCGAGGCCCGGCACATCTTGTAGAGATGGCCGAGCAGCCCGAAGCCGGTCACGTCCGTGGCCGCGCGCACCCCGTTGGCCACCGCGGCCTCGGCGGCGTCGCGGTTGAGCCGGGCCATCGTCGCGATCGCTTCCGGGAACACCTCACCGGTCTGCTTGTGCCGATTGTTGAGCAGGCCGACCCCGAGCGGTTTGGTGAGAGTCAGCGGCAGGCCGGGTTCGGCGGCATCGTTGCGCAGCAACCGGTTCGGGTCAGCGACACCCGTCACCGCCATGCCGTACTTCGGTTCCGGATCGTCGATGGAGTGACCACCGATTACCGGGCATCCGGCCTCCGAGGCCACCGCCAGCCCGCCGCGCAGCACCTCGGTCATCAGCTCCAGCGGCAGCACCTCGCGCGGCCAGCCAACCAGGTTGATCGCGATCACCGGGCGCCCGCCCATCGCGTAGATGTCGGAAAGCGCGTTGGCTGCGGCGATCCGACCCCAGTCGTAGGCGTCGTCGACGACCGGGGTGAAGAAGTCCGCGGTGGACAGCACCGCGATGTCGCCGACTAACACTGCGGCGGCGTCGTCGCCGTCGTCCAGGCCGACCAGAACGTTGCCGTTGGTCTGTCCGGCCAGGCCGCGGACCGCCTCTTCCAACTCGCCGGGCGGGATCTTGCAGGCACAGCCACCGCCGTGCGCATAGCCGGTCAGTCGGGTCTGCGTCTGGGTCATGCCACGAGCCTACGAGGAGCGGGCGGGCTCACCGTCTGCCCGCCTTGTAGCGACAACTGTCAACGTCGCCACACTCGTTCGCTCGCGTAGGCGTCTCGGGCGTCGAGTGTGCGCCCACGGCGGCGACACGCCGGGTGAGGCCGCCGCACCCGCACACTGAGCGCCATGACCGCACACCCGGTGCGACATCAGTCGCGCAACAGTCTGTCGCTCAGAGGCGGGCACTTCGACCCCCGCGGCCACCGTGGCAGAGGTGACCTTCGCCGACGGAGTTCTCGGCATCGGCGCTGACCACGCTAGTTTGGGCATGGAGGCGTTTGGGTTCCTGGTGGTCCCCCCGGTCTTCAAAACCGGTGAGATCGAGTATCTCGGTCTGGCGGGTTCGATTCCCGTCCGCCTCCGCCAGCCCTGGACGCGAGCAGACCGAGGAGGCACGTGACACAGGTCGACCCGCGCCGCCTGATTCCGCGCACGGATCAACTGCTTTCGCTTCCGCCGGTACAGGAGGCGCGAAACCGGCTGGGTGAGAACGCGGTCCGGGACCTGGTGCGCGACATCCAGGACCGGGCCCGCCGCGGCGACCTGCCGCCCGAGCAGGTGCAGGACGTGGTGCTGGCGTCGCTGGCCGCGCACCGCAACACGAAGCTGCGCCCGGTGCTCAACGCCACCGGCGTCGTCGTGCACACCAACCTGGGCCGGGCGCCGTTGGCCGCGAGCGCGATCGAGGCACTGGTATCCGCGAGCGGCTACGTCGACGTGGAACTCGACCTCGTGACGGGCACCCGCTCGAAGCGCGCGGTCGCCCTTCGCCAGGCGCTGCTGAATGTCTGCCCCGCCGCCGAGGACGCGCTGGTGGTCAACAACGGCGCCGCCGCGCTGGTGCTGGCGACCACGGCGCTGGCGGCCGGCGGCGAGGTCGTGGTGAGCCGCGGCGAGCTGATCGAGATCGGTGCCGGATTCCGGCTGCCCGACCTGATCGCCTCGACCGGCGCCCGGCTGCGCGAGGTTGGGACCACCAACCGCACCCACCTGAAGGACTACGCGGACGCGATCGGGCCGCAGACCGGATGTGTGCTCAAGGTGCACCAGAGCAATTTCCGGGTGCAGGGATTCACCTCGGCCGTCGCGGTGTCCCAGCTGCGAGAGTTGGCAGACGAGAAGTGCGTGCCCTTGGTCGTCGACCTCGGCAGCGGGCTGCTCGCGCCCGATCCATTGCTGCCCGACGAGCCCGACGCCGCCACCACGCTGGCCGAGGGCGCCGACGTGATCACCGCCAGCGGTGACAAGCTGCTGGGCGGCCCGCAGGCGGGCATCGTGCTCGGCCGCGGCGACGTGGTCGCCCGGATGGCGCGCCATCCGCTGGCGCGCGCCGTGCGAGCCGACAAGCTCACCCTCGCCGCGCTGGAAGCGACGGTCCGGGCCGGCACCTCACCGGTGACCCAGGCCCTGCACGCCAATCCCGAACGGCTGCGGGCGCGCGCCCAGCGTCTGGCCGATGCGGTCGGCGGGTCCGTCGTCGCGCACGACGGCCGAGTCGGTGGCGGTGGAGCCCCGGGCGTGCCGTTGCCCGGGTGGGCCGTCCGCCTGCCCGAGCCCGCGGCGGCCGCCCTGCGTGCGGGCGACCCGGCGGTGCTGCCGCGGGTACACGACGGCGCTTGCCTGCTGGATCCGCGCTGCATTCCCGAGTCCGACGACGATCGTCTGCTGCACGCGGTGCGCGCCGCGCTGGCGCGAATGTCCGAGGTGGACCGCTGAGCACCCACGTCTCGAATGTCGTGGCCACCGCCGGCCACGTCGACCACGGCAAAAGCACCCTGATCCGCGCCCTGACCGGTATGGAGCCCGACCGGTGGGAGGAGGAGCGACGCCGCGGCCTGACCATCGACCTCGGCTTCGCCTGGACCACCCTGTCGTCGGGCCGCGAGGTGGCCTTTGTCGACGTGCCCGGACACCAGCGTTTCCTGGCCAACACGCTGGCCGGTCTCGGGCCCGCGCCGGTGGTCTGCTTCGCCGTGGCGGCGGACGAGGGTTGGCAGGCGCAGTCCGGCGACCACCGCGACGCGCTCGCGGCGCTGGGCATCCGGCACGGCCTGATCGTGGTGACCCGCGCCGACCGCGCGCCGGACCGGGCGACCGAGGTGCTGGCGCAGGCGCGCGGCGAGCTGGCCGGCACCGGGTTGCGGGATGCACCCGGCGTGGTCGTATCCGCGGTCGACGGGACCGGGCTGACCGAATTGCGTGCCACCCTCGACCGCGTGTTGGAGCAGCTGCCCGCGCCCGAAACCACTGCCCGGGTGCGGTTGTGGGTCGATCGCTCCTTCACGATCACCGGCGCGGGCACCGTCGTGACTGGCACGCTCACGGCCGGCACCATGGCGCGCGGCGACCGGTTGGATGTGCTCGGGGCGGACCGGCCGCAGTCGGTGGTGATCCGCGGTTTGCAGAGCCGCGGCGAGGCCTACCCGACGCTAGGGGCGATCGCCCGGGTCGCGCTGAACCTGCGCGGCGTCTCGCGCGACGTCATCCACCGGGGCAGCGCGCTGGTCACTCCCGGAGCGTGGGCGAGCACCGGCACGCTCGACGTCCGCCGCACCACCGGCGGCCCGTTGACCGAGGCAGCCGCCCGGCCCGTCGTGCACGTCGGCACCGCGGCCGTGCCCGCGCGGATGCGGCCGTTCGACGACGACCACGCCCGGCTCACGCTGGACCGGCCACTGCCGCTGGTGCTCGGCGACCGATTGGTGCTGCGCGACCCCGGCGGCCAGCGGGTCCTGGGCGGCGCCCTGGTGATCGACGCCGATCCTCCGGTGTTGCGGCGGCGCGGTGACGGAGCCCGACGGGCCGCGGCGCTGAGCGAGATGGACGCGGCCGGCGACGTCGGCGCCGAGGTAGCCCGCCGCGGCGCGGTGCGGGAGAGTCATCTCCGCCGTCTGGGGTTCCTATCGTCCACGACACCCCAGAGCGTGCGGGTGCTCGACGGCTGGTGGGTGCACGCCGCGACGTACCAGGCCTGGCAGCAGCGTCTGCGGGCCGCGGTCGAGGAACTGCATGCGCGAGACCCGTTGGCAGAAGGGCTGTCTCGCGGTGCGGCGCGTGACCTGCTGGCCTTGCCGGACGAGTCGCTGCTCGACGCGGTCACCCGTGATGCGGGACTTGAGCAGCGGGGCGGCCACCTTCGGGTGCCCGGCGCTCGTGGCGACCTCGGACTCGCCGAAGCCGCCGTGGGCGAACTGGAAGCGCGACTGCGGGCCGAGCCCTTCCACGCGCCGGAGGCCGACGACCTGTCGGCGTTGCAACTATCCGCCCGCGAACTGGCCGCGGCCGAGCGGGCCGGGCGGGTGCTGCGGCTGCGCGACGGCGTCGTATTGTTGCCCACCGCACCGGCTTTGGCGATGCGGGAGTTGGCCCGGCTGGAGCAGCCGTTCACCACCAGCCAAGCGCGCCAAGCCCTCAACACCACCCGGCGGGTGGCGATTCCGTTGTTGGAACACCTCGACGCGCGAGGCTGGACCCGCCGACTCGACGCCGGCCATCGCGAGGTGCTGCGTTGAATCCCATTGTGGGGGAGCTACTTACGTGATCATTGTCGTTGGTGCGGGAATATGCGGTCTCGCCGCCGCCTACGAGTTGTCCAGACGCGGAGAGTCGACGGTCGTATTCGAACGCGGCGAGCCGTTCTCCGAACTGTCCGCGGGTCTGGCACGCATCTTCCGCATCGCTCATCAGCGCCCAGCGCTATGCCGGCTCGCCATGGCTGCCCGCGCCGGCTGGCAGCGATGGGAGAGCGAGCTCGAGGTGGGGCGGCTGCTCGGTTCCGAAGGCTTCGTCGCGGCGGCCCCACCCGAGGCGATCGCAACGGCGATGACCGAGGCCGGCGCCGAATACTCCTGGCTCGACCGCGACCAGATCCAGGCCCGGATACCGTTCGTCACGCCGCCCTGGCCGGCCGGGATCTTCGATCCGCTCGGCGGCAGCCTGCGCATTCGCCGCGCTCTGAGCGCCTTGGCGGCCCGGGTGGAGATCAGGCGCGGCCACGTCGTTTCGCTCGGCGACGACGGCTCGGTCCGTCTCGCGGATGGCACCGTGACGCGGGGCGACCAAGTGCTGGTGTGCGTGGGAGCCCAGACGCCGGACCTGCTGGGACCGCTCGATGTCGAGCTCACTCCGCACACTCGCTACACCTACCAGGGCGCCGACGCCACCGGTGCCGCCTGCCTGGCGGCACCCGAGGGCTACGGGCTGCCACTGGGCAGCACCGGCCAATGGGCGTTCGGTCAGCCGATACCGGAGCCGACCGAGGTGCGCGCGCTCTTCCCGTCGCTGGTGCCGGTGGGTCAGGTGGATTGCTTCACGGTGCACGCTCCGTGGCTCGACGCGGGCGGGGATGGCTGGAAGGCGGTGCGCCGCGGCCGGGTGGTCGGCTTCGTCGGCAACAACCTGATGAAGTTCGGGCCGTTGTTCGGGGAGCTGCTCGCCGAGGCGGCTTGCGGCGAGGGGTTACCCGGCGAATTGAATCCGGTTTGATCGGGAGGCGTTGCGCAACAACATTTTTCAGATACTCGTTGGAACGCGTCTGGTGGTGTCACGCGGTCGAGCGGTCCGGTGAACGATCAATGGGCCATGATGGTCGCCAAGCAGTTGTAGTCCAGTAAGGGAGCCCACAGCGCGTTGAGAAAAATTCGACTGCCGATGCGTGTCTTGTCTTTGCGGACCATCGTCATCGTTGCGCAATTGGGCGTGATCGCTCTCGTCGTCACGCTGGGCGTATGGGTCTGGGTGGGCGTCACCAACGATCAATACAGCCAGCTCGACCGCCGCCTGGACTCGGTGAGCAGCCTCGGCGATATCAACACCTTGCTCAACAGCGGCCACCAGAGCACTCCCGATCGGCCCATGCCGGACGGCAATCTGGTGCGCACTGCCCGCATCGGGGCCCTGACCGTGTCGGTGCCCAGCGACATCGTGTTGCCCAAACTCGCCAACGGCTACGCGAACACCACGATCAACGGCGTGCAGTACCGCGTCCGTACCTTCAACGCGGGTCCAGTATCGATTGCGCTCGCCGCGCCGCTGGCCGAGGCTCAGCATCGGATCAACGAATTGCACCTGCGGGTGTTGTTGATCTGTGCCGGTGTGATCACCGGCACCTTCCTGGTCGGCTGGGTGATCTCGTTGATCATGGTCAATCCCTTCGTGCTGCTGGCCCGGCAGGCCCGCGCCATCAATGCGCAGTCCAGCCCCGACGAGGTTCAGGTGCGCGGCGTGCGGGAGGCCGTCGAGATCGCCGAGGCGGTCGAGCAGATGCTGGACCGCATCGGCAACGAGCAGCAACGCACCAAGGCGGCGCTCGAGTCGGCTCGCGACTTCGCCGCCGTCGCCTCGCACGAGCTGCGCACCCCGCTGACCGCGATGCGCACCAATCTCGAGGTGCTGTCCACCCTGGAACTCGCCGTCGAACAGCGCAATGAAGTCATCGGCGACGTCATCCGTACCCAGAGCCGCATCGAAGCGACGCTGACCGCGCTGGAAAGGCTGGCGCAGGGCGAGCTGACCACCGTCGACGACTTCGTCCCGTTCGACATCACCGAACTTCTCGATCGCGCCGCGCACGACGCGCTGCGCATCTACCCCGACGTGGAGGTGTCGCTGGTACCGTCGCCCACCGTATTGATGGTGGGATTGCCTACGGGCCTGCGGCTGGTGATCGACAATGCCATCGCCAACGCCGTCAAACACGGTGGTGCTTCGAAGATTCAACTCGCGGTGAGCAGTTCCGGTGAAGGCGTCGAAATCGCGGTCGACGACAACGGCACCGGCGTCCCCGAATCCGAACGCACCGCGGTATTCGCGCGCTTCTCCCGCGGGTCGACGGCATCGCGGTCGGGGTCCGGCCTGGGCCTGGCGCTGGTTGCGCAACAGGCAGAATTGCACGGCGGGAACGCATCCCTGCACGCTAGCCCGCTGGGCGGAACCCGGCTTCTGCTCAAGTTGGCAGGCGACGGCCGCGGCCCTGCGTGAATCAACTAACCGAAATATTGAGCACGCCAACAGGTTTAGCGCATCAGCGACCGGCAGCAGCAAGCGCGGGCGAGGCTGCGGGCTAGCGCCGAGCCTTTACTTAGGGTACCCTAACTTGAACGACGAGTTAGGAGGCGTGATGTCGACCTGGATGAATGCTCTGCTCCACAAGCGCCGCAACCAAGGCGCCGCTCCCTATCCCCATCAGGCGGCGTTCTTTCTCAACAATCCGGTCCGCCGGGCGCTGTCCAACCCCGCACGCAAGGTCGACAGCATAGGCCTCACCGGTTCCGAGCATGTGCTGGAAGTCGGGCCCGGCCCAGGTTTCTACAGCGTGCAGATCGCTCGTCGGCTCACCTATGGCCGGCTCGACCTGTTCGATCTTCAGCCCGAGATGCTGGACAAGGCGCGGCGGCAGCTTGAGAGTGCCGGGTTCCACGACGTCGGATTTACGACGGGTGAGGCGAGCGACGGATTTCCTTATCCCGACCACACTTTCGACGTCGCCTTCTTGGCGGCGGTGATCGGCGAGGTGCCCGACAAGCGGGCCTGCATCCGTTCCCTGGGCCGGGTGCTGAAGCCGGGAGGACAACTCGTGTTCGCCGAAGCGTTTCCCGACCCGGACCGGATGAGCGTCCGGGAGCTGCGCGATCTCGTCGAGCCCGAGAACTTCGAATTCGGGCAAGCGACCGGCAATCGATGGCACGACATCGTGCGCTTTCGCAGGGTGGCCTGACATACCGCTGCTACTGTGCGACAACCGCATTGAGTGTGCGATTAGGACGGCTTACGTCGGCGTGTCGTCGCCCTGAATGCACACTCGACGAACGGGACCGAAGCGCTACAGCGGGGCCTGGTCGGTCAGGTTGAGCATCAGGTAGGCGAGGCAGAACAAGAAGTTCAGCACCAGCAGAATCATCCCCGCGAACATCAGCGAGCGGGCGCCCTGCCGCTGGAGTTGCTTGCGTTTCGCATTGCGCTCGTCGCGCTTGATCCGGGTCGCGATGAGAGCGAAATTGACGTCCGTCATTTCTTCTTCGGAGACCGGCATGCCCGCGAGCATCTGCTGCAGACGCACCGGACCGGTATCGACACCCACGTCCGCGAAAGACCGGCACATCCGCCGCGCCCGGCGCTGGCCGACGATCTGATATCGCATATGCAACCGACGTGGTAGCTGCCCCTGTTCGTCACCACACGGATTCGACGCGGTCGTCACAAGCCGGAAGTCTAGACCCGTGGCGGCGCTTTCGGGGGGCGCTCGCCGATTAAAGTGTCGACGCGAATTCGCCGGGTTCTCCTATGCCCCCGGTCATCCGATCGGATTCCGGTAGGTCGAGGTAGCGCTCGAGATTGCGGTGCATGTTGATCACCCGACGCTCCTCGCCGGAGAGCACCAGGTGGGTGAATCCGGGTTGGTGCAAGCCCCGCTGCAACCCGGGTAGCACGCGGATGTCCTGGGTGAGTACCAGGCCAGGTTCGGCTTCCCCGGCGTTCACCCGAACGTCTGTCGGCTTGTTGCGTGCGGCGCCCGGCGGCATCCGCGTCATCAAGAACATAACCAACTCACCTTGATCGGGGGTTGAGCCGGGATCGGGGCCGGGCCGCGAGCACATGATCGTCAGGTGGTCGGCGTTGGCCAGCAACGTCATGTTCGGGAACACGTTGTACTGGTGTAGCCGGGTGATCCGGTCGGTGTCGGCCCAGTCCAGGTTCACTCCCCGGCTGGCCGCGAAACCCCGGGTGCGATCCGCGATCAGCTCCTGCACCGTCTGTCCGGGCCGGCGTTCGTCGGCGGGGAAGGGGGTGCCTTCGGCCGCGCCCATCAGCGCACCTTGGGTGTATACGTATGCGTCCCAAACTTCTTCGTCGCTCAAACTGCCGTCGAAGCGTGGGCTCGGCACGCCATAGGGTTGATCGGATTTACCCGTGTGCCCCCAGATCTGTTGGGGCGCATGGATGTCGTCGATGCAGCGCAGCAGTTCCGGGTGCAGGGTCTGGATGTGGTAGGTCTCGCTGTACCCGTCGGCGATCGTCTTCCAGTTTGCCTCGACGTCGACCGTGAGGGTGGCGTAGCAGCGGAAGTCTTCCAGATGACACCAGGCGATGTCGTCGGGTACCGCCTCTAGATACTCGATCAGCGGCACCGCGTTGACGTCGAGATTGACGAAGACGAGGCCCGCCCAGCTGTCGACCTTGGCCGGAACCAGTGGGAAGTCGGACAGCTGCAGGGCGCCGAACCCCTTGCGGTTCGGCACCCGCTTGAGCGTGCCAGCCAGATCCCATGTCCAACCGTGATAGCCGCATTTGAGCTCGCGAAGCCCCGAACCCGAGCCGGTGCACAGCGAGTTGCCACGATGACGGCAGGCGTTCTGGAATGCCCGCAGCACGCCGTCGTCACCGCGGACGATCAGCACCCCGTAAGGGCCGCAGCGATATTCGAAGTAGTCGCCCGGTTCGGCGACGTGGTCGACCATGCAGGCGACCTGCCATACCTTCGGCCACATGCGCTCGATCTCGAGCTGTGCGAATGCCGGCGAGTAGTAGCGCTGCGCCGGCACCAACGTCGGGCTGTCGGGCGGGCTGCCGATCGCATCCTCGTCCCGGGTGCGTGCCGGATTGCCGGCAGCCGCGGTCACTGACCGTGTCCCTAGCGTGCTCCGCGGACCAGGCGACCGGGCCGGGCGCCGGTGTCGACGTCCTTGCGACGGGTCACGGTTCCGCTGACGATCGTCGCCGCGTATCCGCTGGCTCCCTGCAGGATCCGGTTGCCGCCGGCGGGCAGGTCGAAGGCCATCGCCGCGGGATGCAGCCGCAACGCGTCCATGTCGATGACGTTGATGTCGGCCTTCTTGCCGCGCTCGATGGTGCCGCGGTCGGTCAGCCCGAAGAGGTGAGCGGTATCGCGAGACTGCTTGCGGATCACGTATTCCAGCGCCAGCTTGTCGCCCCGGTGCCGGTCTCGCGCCCAGTGCGTCAGCAGGAAGGTGGGGTAGGAGGCGTCGCAGATCATCCCACAGTGGGCGCCGCCATCGGAAAGCCCGAGCACGCCGGCGGGGTGCAGCAACATCTCGCGGATCGCGTCGTGGTTGCCCTCGGCGTAGTTGAACAGCGGCAGCATCAGCATCGCCGTCGCGTCCCGCTCGAGCATCAAGTCGTACAGCGTCGACAGCGGGTCCTCGCCGCGTGCCTTGGCGACGGCCGCGACCGTGCGGTCGGGGGTGGGCTCGTAGTCGGGCGGATCGCCCAGCGCGTACAGCCGTTTCAGGGAGTGCTGCACGAGCGCGAACATGCCGTCGAACAGCAGGGTCGGGTCGGCGGGCAGGTCGTCTTCGGAAAGGATGGCGGCCTTCACCGCGGGGTCGGCCAGGCGCTGTGCGAGCTCCTCGCGACTGCATTCGGCCTTCAGCCGGCGGTAGGTGGGCCGGTGGCTGAAGCCATGGTGGCCCTGGAATCCGATCATCATGCCGAACGGGCGCGCCGCGACCTGTGGGTAAAGCCGGGCGCCCGCTGCGTGGGCATCGGCGGACAGGTCCAGCATCTCGCGCCACAGGTTAGGATCGGCGTCCACCTGGATCAGCGCGAACGACACCGGGCGGTCGATCTCGGCGCTCAACCGCCGCATCCAGTCGAGCTCCTTCTTGGGCGCGACGATGTCTTCACCCGCGGACCCCTGCGGCGCCAGCTCGAACACCGCCTGTCCGCCCGCCGCCATGGCCCGGCCGAGACCGAACAGCTCGTCCTCGGCCGCGTAGGTGCCGGGGACCGGTTCGCCATCCATCGCGCGGTGCCCCATCGTTCGCGACGTCGAGAAGCCGAGTGCGCCGGCCTCGATCGCCTCCCGCACCAGTCGGCCCATCGCCTCGATGTCCTCCGGTGTCGCCGGCTCGTTGCGTGCCCCGCGCTCGCCCATCGCGTAGGCACGAATGGCGCCGTGCGCGACCTGGCTGCCGACGTCGATCGAGAACTTGTGCTTGCCGATCGCGTCGAGGTACTCGGGGTAGGTCTCCCAGCCCCATTCGATGCCCTCGGTCAAGGCGGTGCCGGGGATGTCCTCGACGCCCTCCATCAACTCGATCAGCCACTGCTCGCTGCCGGGCCGCACCGGCGCGAAGCCGACGCCGCAGTTGCCGGTCACGATCGTGGTGACGCCGTGGCCGCTGGACGGCTCGAGCAAGCCGTCCCAGCTCACCTGGCCGTCGTAGTGGGTGTGGATGTCGACGAATCCGGGAGCGACAACATGCCCTGTCGCGTCGATGGTTTCGGCAGCTGGTGCTGTTTCCAAGCCGCCCATCTCGGGGTCCTCGGCACCGCGCCGCACGACGTCGACGATCTGACCGTCCTTGATACCGATATCGGCGGTGTAGCGCTCGGCGCCAGTACCGTCGACGACCGTTCCACCAGTGATCTTGAGGTCGAACACGAGTGTCCTCCGAGTCTGTTCGGGGTCGCCATGGGGCTGGCTGGCCGGAGATGGTGGACACGAGACCGGGGGACGCCCGGCCTCGGCCGCCCATTACGCTACGCCTCGGAGCGTAAATAGTGAAGGTCTTCGCAACGGTTGAACGAAATCTTCCGCCGAGTCGTCGTCGGATTGTGCGCGTCGGGAGCCCCCCAGAGTTGCGCACCCCAACAGCCCCTGGATTGAATTGCCTTCAGCGACTTAGTTCCACGCTGCGCGGCAGACCGGAAAGGACGGTGGGCCATGGAGCCCGCTGATCGCGATCAGGAGCCGGAGAATCGGCCCGCCGAACCACAACCCAGCCAACGGCGCTCCGCCGCACTCACCCGCCGCGGCGCGTTGTTGGGGATGGGAGCGGTGGCCGGCGTCGCCGCCGTGGACGTCGGCGGATTCGCCTATGCGGGCGGGTGGCTCGGTTTTTCAGCGCCCGACGCGCTGACCCCGCCGCGCTTCGCCGATCGGTTCGAACAAGTCTTCGGCCGCCATGACGGGTTCCGGCGAAACCACGCCAAAGGGCTGAGCGCGACGGGGTCGTTTGCGAGCAACGGGGCGGGCGCGGCCGTCTGCCGGGGGACGGTCTTCCGGGCCGGAAACGTGCCGCTGATCGGTCGATTCTCGCTGGGCGGCGGGCTGCCCGACCAGAGCGACAAGCCAGACACGGTCCGTGGTCTCGGGCTGATGTTCCAGGTGCCCAACGGCCAGCAGTGGCGCACCGCGATGGTGAATTTCCCCGTGTTCACCGACCGCACGCCGGAAGGTTTTTACGAGCGGTTGCTCGCGTCCAAACCCGTTCCCGCGACGGGCAAGCCCGATCCCCAAAAGATGGCCGCGTTCCTCGATCGGCATCCCGAGACCGTTGCGGCGCTGAAGATCATCAAGCAGACGCCCCCCAGCGTGGGGTTCGCGGACAGCGCGTTTCACGGTCTGAACGCGTTTTACTTCACCAACAGTGCCGGAGTGACCGTCCCGGTGCGCTGGTCGGCGGTTGCGCAGCAGGCCGCCCCGCCGGCTTCGTCCGGCAAGGATTACTTGTTCGACGACCTCATCCGCGCGGTCGCGCAGCGGCCGCTGACATGGAATCTCGTTCTCACGATCGGTGAACCGGGCGACCCGACTAGCGACGCCACCAAACCCTGGCCGCAGTCGCGGCGGTCGATCGACACCGGCACCATCACCATCGACGCGGTGCAGACGGAGGAGGCCGGCAACGCCCGCGACATCAATTTCGATCCGACGGTGCTGCCCGACGGCATCGCGGTGTCCGACGATCCGTTGCTGGCTGCCCGGTCGGCCGTTTACGCGCGCTCGTTCACTCGACGTGCCGAGGAACCAAAGTCGCCCAGCGAGGTCAATGTCGGCCAGGTGCGGTCATGACCGAAGAAACGGTCGAAACAGCCAGCACGGCGGCACGTTTCACGATCCCGTCCCGGATCCTGCATTGGGTGATGGCGCCAATGGTCATCGTGCAGTTGCTCATTGGCGTGACGATGATCGCTTCGCTGAGCTACTACCCGCTGCTGCTGGCCATTCACCGGCCATTGGGTGTGGCCATCCTGATCTTCGCGGTGGTGCGGCTGGCGAACCGGCTCACGCACCGCCCGCCAGCGTTTTTGGCGACGATGAGCCGCGCCGAGCGCAGGATCGCGACGTGGTCGGAGTACGCGCTCTACGCGTTGCTTCTAGTACAACCGCTGATCGGATGGGCCACACTCTCGGCGGCGAGACTCCCGGTCACGATGGTAGGGCCGATCCGCCTGCCCGGCATCGCACCGCAGAACCTCGATCTGTACGCGGTGCTACGCGAATGCCATGGGGTATTCGCCTTCCTGCTGTTCGCCGCGTTTACCGCCCACATGTGCGCGGTGCTGTTTCACACCCTGGTGTTGCGGGACGGTCTGCTCGATCGAATGGCACTGTGGCCCAGCAGGTTCCGTGCTGCGGGGGTAGACAGTCGAACCGGTTCCTGAGTCGAGGCGTGTCATGGCCGCACGATTCCTGGTAGCCGGCGGGATAGCTAATGGCCGGCCCGGCTGTTGACCGCGCTGTCGAAGGTGACCCGAACGGTGTCGGCGCGCAACCACCGCTGCGTGATCGAGACCGGCCGTAACGTGCCCTCGTCAACGTTGAGGCTTTCGATGTACCACCCCAGGCTGGACTGTGGCGCGTCGAGTTGGTCGGCGACTTCGCCTTCGAATATCTCAGTGCTGGCGTGTACCCACGCCCGTCGCGGCGACAGGCCCGCGTTGGTAAGGACTTCGTGTAGTGAGTCGTTGGCACGCATCGCCAGTGCGAGGTCGGGAACCAATGTGGCGGGCACCCATTCGATCCCCCACGCCGCGGGCAAGTCGTTGACGTAGGACAACCGCACCAGGCGATGACATGGATCCGAGGGCAGCTGTTGCAGTTTGGCGGCGATCTCCGCGGGGGGCAGCTGCTGGATGCAGCTGCGTACGACGCTTCGCGGAGACGCGCCGGCCGCGCGCACCGTGGCGCTCCACGAAGGCGCGCGTTCCGCATCGATCGGATAGTCGATGCGGTGAGTCGCGAAGCTTCCGGCTCCACGCACCCGGCGGATCACATTGCGGGCGGTCAGATACTGCAGCGCGGCACGCGCGGTCGAGCGGGCGACGGTGAAACGCTGGGCCACCTCGTTTTCGCTCGGGACCCGCTGCCCGTCGTTGAATTCACGGATCTCTGCTTCCAAGATTCGGGCGATCGAGCGGTACTTCGGGTCGGCGACCACAGCGCACCCTAACGCCGCGCCGATTCCCCCGCTTTGCCAGAGACCTGCCATCGTCGAGTTGTTCGGACAACTGCGACGAAATCGGCTGTCAACGTTCACCTTTCGTACACCTTCGCGAAGCCGTCGCGCCAGGGCTCAGCCAGACGGTTTCAGCAACGCTCGGTGCGGCGCTCACATGCCCGGCGCCGACCTACGTGCCCAACGCTGGCGCTCAGAGGAGACGGACATGATCAGATTGGCCTGCCTGGACATGGCGGGCACCACAGTGCTCGACGACGGCGCGGTCGCCGATGCGTTTGACGCGTCTCTGTCGTCGTCAGGATTGTCTACCGGCAGCCCCGACTATCAGGCGGCCGTCCGCTACGTCCACGAGACGATGGGACAGTCGAAGATCGAGGTGTTTCGGGCCATCTTCGATGGCGACATGCAGCGCGCGGAAGCGGCCAACGCCGCGTTCGAAACGGCCTACGTCGAAGCCATCCGGAGCAACCGGGTGGCGCCCGTTGCGCAGGCCGCCGAGACCATCGAAAAGCTCCGCGGATCGGGCTGCGCCGTGGTGCTTACCACGGGCTTTGCCCCGACCACTCGCGACCACATCATCGCGACCCTAGGGTGGGGCGACTTGATCACACATGCGTTGTCACCCGCGGATGCCGGCCGCGGACGACCCTATCCCGACATGATCCTTACGGCTTTGCTGCGCACCGGAACCGAGGCCGTCGACCAGATCGCCGTCGCCGGCGATACCACTAACGACCTGTGGGCCGGTTCGCGAGCCGGAGCGGCGATCGTGGCCGGCGTGCGGACCGGGGCACACGATGACGCCGACTTCGCGTCCGTGCCACACACCCACGTGCTCGACTCGGTCGCCGACCTGGTCGCCTGCATCGACACGCATAACCAGGCGGTGTCGCGATGACGACGCTGGACCACACGGGGGTGCGTGCGCGGCTCGACGATGCGCCGGTCAGCCGGTTTCACCTGAAGGCCGCCGTTACCGCGGGCATGGGATTCTTCACCGATTCTTACGACCTCAACGTCATCGGCACGGTGACCTTATTGGTCAAGCCCGAATTTCATCTGTCGGCCGGCCAGGTCGGGGCGCTGACCAGTTCGACCCTGCTGGCGGTCGCGGTGGGCGCTGTCCTGTTCGGGCGCCTTGGTGATCTGTTGGGCCGCCGGCGGGTGTACGGGCTGGAGGCGGTGCTGATGATCGTCGGTGCACTCGCCTCGGCCTTCGCCCCGAACTTCGTCAGCCTGCTGATCGCCCGCGTCGTCCTCGGGATCGGTATCGGCGGTGACTATCCGGCTTCCGGGGTGATCATGACCGAGTACGCCAACCGGCGAAATCGCGGTCGGCTGGTCGGATTGACCTTTCTGTTCTACGTTTTCGGACAGGTCGCGGCCTACGTGGTCGCACTGGTCGTCGTTGCTCTGGGTACGTCGCCGGGGTTGTCCTGGCGGCTGATCGTGGGCCTCGGGGCGATCCCCTCGTTGCTGGTGCTGTGGAATCGCCGGCACATGCCGGAATCCCCGCGGTGGACCCTGGTCGTGGCCGGCGATGCCGACCGGGCGGCGCGGGACCTGAGCGTGTTCTCCGGAAGCGCGGTAGAGACAGCTGCTGTGGACCGCGCGCCGGGGTCGGTGACATTGTGGAAAGCGCTGCGTTCCCGCTCTTTTCAGCTGACCTTACTCGGCACTGCGGGTAGCTGGTTTTTCTTCAACGTCGCAGTGTACGGAAATTCGGTGAGCCAGCCGCTGCTCATCAAGAGCATTGCGCCGGACACCAGCATCGTCACCAACATGGCGATCAACGCCGCGCTGGTCGTGTGTTTCAGCTTGGTGGCCGCCCTCGTCGGCCTCGCGTTGTTGGACCGAATCGGCCGTAAACCATTGCAGATGATCGGATTCAGCCTCTCGGCGCTGTCGATGTTGTTGATCGCCGCGATACCGGGGCTCACGTCGACGGTGACACCGTTCGCCGTGGTCTTCGGGCTGTCGCTGTTCGGCATCGCGGTGGGACCCAACTACACGACCATGCTGTTGGCCGCCGAATCGTATCCGACCGCGATCCGCAGTACCGCGCATGGGATTTCGGCCGGGACCGCGAAGGTGGGTGCCTTCCTGGGCGCCCTGATCACTCCCGTCGCCCTGGCCCACCTGGGGCTGCGGTCGACGGTGCTGATCGCCGGTGTGTGCTTTGCGCTCGGCATCGCCGCCACGATGCTACTCGCCGAGCCCAAGGACGTCGCGCTGGATACCGTCGAAGCAACGCCACGGAAACGGCTCGCTCGCAAGCTCATTGCGCCGACGACCTCGCAACCGGTGTCGGCATGACGGCGGTCAACAGCGTCGTGGCGGCACGGTATGCGCGCTGGGACGGGGTGGGGCAGCCGATCACCGTGGTGACGACCAGTGCGGCGACCGACCCCGGCCCGGGCCGGGTCCTGGTCGCGGTCGATCTGGCCACCATCTGCGGGAGTGACCTGCACACCGTGACTGGACGAAGGGATGCGCCGCATCCGGGCATCCTCGGCCACGAACAAGTCGGCCATGTGGTGGCCATCGGTTCCGGCGGGCGTCCCCGCTATCCCAACGACGCCGAGGTGGCGATCGGAGACCGGGTCGTGTGGTCCCTCACGGCGTCCTGCGGACGATGCCGCAATTGCGTGTGGGGCCTCGAACAGAAGTGTCTGCATCTCAAGAAGTATGGTCACGAGGCACTCGACAGCGCCTGGCCGCTCAACGGCGGCTTCGCCAGTCACTGTGTTCTGTTGCCGGGCACCACGATTGTCGAGGTACCCGATAGCGTGCCGGACGCGGTGGCCGCACCCGCATCGTGCGCTACCGCGACCGTCGCTGCAGTGTTCGACGCAGCCGAACTCGATCGGCACCGCGACCCCACCCGGATCCTGATCACCGGAGCGGGCATGCTGGGAGTCACCGCCGCAGCGATGGCCGATGCGCTCGGTGCCTGGGTTGCGGTATGCGATCCGGACCCGGTGCGGCAGGAGACGGCGTATAGCTTCGGCGCCGACCTGGTTGTGGGTGAACCCGAGGATGTGCCGCCCGTCGACGTGGCGCTGGAACTGTCGGGAAGCCCATTGGCCGTCGAAGCGTGCATCGCCAGCTTGGATGTCGGCGGCCGGGCCGTTCTTGCGGGATCGGTGGCCGCCAGTCAGCCCATATCGATCGACCCGGAGTATCTGGTGCGAAATCTCATGACAATCACCGGGGTGCACAACTATCGTCCCCTGCATCTTCGAGCTGCCGTCGATTTCCTGGCCGCTCACCACGACCGCTATCCCTTCGCCGAGCTGGTGTCGCCGGCGGCGGATCTGGATCACCTCGACGACGCGTTGCGCAGCGCCGCGGCATCGCCGTCACTACGTCAATCCGTTTGCCCCACATGGTGATCAGTCTGCAAGCCGCCCGGGTGATCACCGGGACCACGGAACAAGTCGACCACGACGAAGCCGTGGCGCCCCGTTGGGTGACGATCGAAGACGGCTGTATCAGTTCCGTCGACACCCAGCCGCCACCGCACGCGTCCCGAGTCGATCTGCGACCGTTGCAGCTTTGGCCCGCGTTCACCGATCTGCACGCGGATTCGTTGCCGCGCTTCGAATCTCCTCGACCGGGGACCGCGATACCGCTCGACGCTGCGTTGGAGGATTTCGCGACAGATGCGGTCGCCCACGGCGTCGTGCGTCCCTACTTGTGCATCTCGGTGGGCGAAGGACCCGACACGGCGGACGGATATCGCCGTGCTCATTGCGTGCTGCAGACCCTGCACCGTGTCGCGGGCGAGCTCCCGGTGCCGGTGCCGGTCCATCTTCGTGTCGACGTCAGTGACCCCGAATCAGTGGACGGCACAGCCGAACTGTTGCGTCGGCACGGCCGCCGGATCGGACTGCTGTCGGTGATGGACCACACCCCCGGTCAGGGGCAATACCAAACCGAACGGGCCTGGCGTCCGGCGATGGGGACCAGGCTGTGCCTGGACGACAACGAACTCAATCGCTGGCTGGCGACGCTGCACCGGCATGCTACCGGAACACCGTTGCGCCGCAGACAGATTGCCCGGTTCGCCGCGGCGCACAACACGGTCTTCGCCATGCACGACCCGGACAGCGAAAGCGCCGTCATCGACGCGGTCGCGATGCGGGCCGGCATTTGTGAGTTCCCCTTGACCTTGGATGCTGCCGCGGCAGCCCGCAACAACGGACTCGCCGTCGTCATGGGCGCACCCAACGCGTGGCGCGGTTCCTCGCACTTGAGCAACCTGTCCGCGCGGGATGCCATCGAGGCCGGCGTGGTGGATGTGCTGACCTCGGACTACCACAGCGGGTCACTGGCCCGGGCCGCCGTGGCCATCAGCGACGCGGGGGTGGCTTCCATCGACTCCGCGGTGGCGATGCTCACCACACATCCGCGCCGCGTCATCGCATCCTCGAGCCGCGACGTCGGGGGGCTGACACCGGGTCAACCCGCCGACTTGGTCGCGGTCCGCACCGAGCCCCTGGCTGCGGTGGTGGCGACCTGGTCGTCGGGCCGGCAGGTGGGCGGTCCCGCCCTTTGGTGAGGTGTCCCAACGGAACACCGCGAGCGGTCAGTACGGCGAGGACTGTTGGGCCAGGTTCAGCAGCGCGTAGGCCGCGCACAGCAGGAAATTCAGTGCGAGCAGCGTCATGCCGGCGATCAGCAATGATCGTGCGCCCTCGCGTCTCATCTGCCGGTACTTCGCGGTGCGGGCCGCACGGTCGAGTTCGGCCGCGATCAACGCGAATCGGACATCGGCCTCTTCACTCGCCGCACACGGTGCGCCGGCCAGCATCGCTCGCAGGCGGGCGGGCGACGTGTCGACGCCAACGCGCGCGAAGCGGTGGCAAAGCCGCCGCGCGTGCCTGCGGCCGAGAACCTCGCCGCGCATGTCGAACTGCTGCGAGAGTTTCGCTCGCTCATGCCCCCACGGACTCGGCCGGTTCGTCATAATCCGAAGCCTAATTCGCTCGCGCCGGATTTAGGATGGCCGCGCGACTACCCCCTTGGGCATCGTGACAATCCAGGATGCAGTTGCTCGGGGTAACAGTGTGCGAGTTCCATACTCGCTGAATAGACCGATCCATTGCTGGGCTCCTGGATTGTCGTCCGTTCGAGGTACTGAATGGATCTTTACATCCGACCGGATCGAGGTCCAATCCGAATTTGTGATACTCGCAATCCATGTAGATGATGCTCTGTGTCAACCACTTTCGCGGCGGGCACGGCGCGACCGCGCAACATTTGAGCGCAACCGAAAATTTCGGCGGCAGGCCGTGATATAGCTCGCAAATCTAACTATTTTCGAGGCCGTAGACCGCGTTTCGGTTTCGATCTCGATCACGCGTGCTCAGCGTTTGTGTTTCAAGGACTCGACGATGATTTGTGTGGTTAATTCGGCCCGGCGCCGTGAGTACTGCCGCGCGTCCGAGAGGATCGGATAAACCACGCCGCCGACAATGGCATCGGCCGCCGACTCCGCGGTGGCCGCCTCGATGCCGTCGGCCAGCAGCCGGGTGCGAACGCTGTCGTGTAGCGGCAAACTGAATCCGGCACGCAACTTGACCGCGGTCTCTTCGTGCTCCATGCAGGCAACGGTCAACGTCCGCAGCATCGCCGAACCGCGTTCCGTCGTCAGTGTCGAGGCCAGCTTGCGCACCCACCCCAACAGGTCGGCAGCCAGATCGTCGGTGTGATCGACCGACGCGAGGATCTTGTCGGCGTCTTCGAGCATGACGTCGGCCACGAGCGCCGGGCGACTGGGCCACCAGCGATAGATGGTCTGCTTGCCTACGCCCGCACGCGCGGCGACCGCCTCGATCGTCAACCCGTCGAATCCCCGTTCGAGAAGGAGCTCACGCGTGGCGGTGACGATGGCCGTCCGCGACTTCTCGCTGCGTCGTCTTGGGGAGCCGGCCGGTGGACTCGCCTGGGTGAGATCGGTTGGCATCTGGTGATCCTCGTCTGTCAGGTCCCTCGCCGTCCTCGCCGCGGGCCGCGGGGCCCGGGGGTCGCTTTACAGATCTCGACCCGCCCCGGTAACCTTCACAAGACGAGACGGTTCGTCTTGTAAGACGGAAGGATATCAGCCGGTGCGGCCGAAGCCCATGTTCGCCACTGCGCGGGCGCGGTCATGACCCTGGGACTGACCCCCGAGCAGCAGGATCTCAGCGAAGCCGTCGGCCAGTTCGCCGGCCGGCACGCACCGATCGCCTCGACCCGAGAGAACTTCGACGCCCTAGCGGCCGGTCAGCTTCCCGAATGGTGGGACGCCTTGGTGGCCAACGGTTTTCACGCCGTGCATCTTCCGGAGGACCTCGGCGGCCAGGGCGGAGGGCTCATCGATGCCGCATGCGTGCTGGAGTCGGCGGCCAAGGCGCTACTGCCCGGACCGTTGCTGCCCACGGTCATCACGGGAGCCGTTGCGCTACTGGCCGATCCGAAGGCGGCGGCCGAATCGTTGCTGCGAGAGCTGGCGTCCGGGGCACCCGCCGCAGTCGTCCTTCCCGACAGCGGAGATTTTCGGGCGCGCCGCGACGGCCAGGGTTGGCTGATCTCCGGGACCTCCGAGGTGACCGCGGGTGCCTGCTCGGCGCGGGTGCTGCTGGTCGGCGCCCGCAGCGACGGTGGCGATGTCGTATGGGCTGTGGTTCGCAAGGAAAATCCCACCGCGACAATTGAATCCGTGTCCGGTACGGACCTGGTCACCGATATCGGAATCATGCGGTTGGCCGACCATCCGGTCGCCGAGTCGGATGTCCTCACCGGTATCGACTCCGATCGCGCCGGGTGCCTCGCGGTAGGACTGGTGGCCAGTACCACCGCCGGCATTGTGCAGTGGTGCGTCGACGTGGTCACCGCGCACCTGCGCACCCGGGAACAGTTCGGCAAGGTGATCGGGACCTTCCAGGCGCTGCAGCACAGTGCGGCAATGTTACTGGTCAATAGCGAGCTGGCCACCGCCTCGGCCTGGGATGCGGTGCGCGCGGCCGACGAGTCACTCGACCAGCATCGCCTAGCGGCGGCCGGCGCCGCGACGATCGCGATCTCGCCGATCCCGGACCTGGTGCTCGACGCCCTGACGATGCTCGGCGCCATCGGCTTTACCTGGGAACACGACGTGCACCTGTACTGGCGCCGGGCCATCAGCCTGGCGGGATCGATCGGGCCGGCGAATCGCTGGGCGAGACGGCTGGGCGAGCTCACGTGCACCCAGACGCGCGACATGTCGGTGAATCTCGGCGACGCGGAAGCCGAATTCCGGTCGTGGGTCGCCGAGACGCTTGATGCCGCGATGCAACTGCGTAACGACAAGCCCGCCCCGCACGGCGACTACGAGGACCAGGCTTCCGGACCGCAGCGTACGTTGCTCGCCGACGCGGGCCTGCTGGCGCCGCACTGGCCGGCACCATGGGGCGTCGATGCGGGTCCCCTCAAACAGCTCATCATCGACGAGGAGTTCGCCAAGCGACCCGGTCTGGTTCGGACATCGCTGAACATTGCCGAATGGATCCTGCCCTCGGTGCTGGCTGCCGGTCCAAAAGACTTGCAAGAGCGTCTGATACCGGCGACCCAACGTGGTGATATCCATTGGTGCCAGCTGTTCAGCGAGCCGGGGGCCGGCTCCGACCTCGCATCGCTGGCCACCAGGGCGACCAAGGTCGACGGCGGCTGGCGGATCAACGGCCATAAGATCTGGACGTCGTTGGCGCAGTACGCCGACCTCGGTGCGCTGCTCGCGCGGACCGACCCCGAAGCCAGTAAGCACCGTGGCATCGGCTATTTCCTCCTCGACATGCGCTCGCCCGGCATCGAAATCCAGCCCATCAAGACGGCCACCGGGCAGGCACACTTCAACGAAGTGTTCCTCAACGACGTCTTCGTCCCAGACGACATGCTGCTGGGCGGTCCGACCGACGGTTGGACCCTCGCGATTGCCACCATGGCCGAAGAGCGTTCGGCCATCAGTGGATACGTCAAATTCGACCGGGCCATAGCGCTGCGCCGCCTCGCATCGCTACCCGGACCCGACCGCGATGACGCGCTGCGGGAGCTCGGCGAGCTCGACGCGTACACCAACGCGATCCGGGCGCTCGGGGTGCGCGAGACCATCCGGCTGCTCGACGGGCAGGCGTCCGGTCCGGCATCCAGCATCGCCAAGGTTGCGATGAACGTGCTGCTGCGGCGGACTTTCCAGGCCACCCTGCAATTGACGGGACAGGTCGCGATGGTGGACGACGCCGACGCCGCGGTCGTGGAACCCTATCTGCATCTCCCGGCCGAGTTGATCGGTGGCGGGACGAGGGAGATCCAGCTGAACATCATCGCGCAGATGATTCTCGGCCTGCCCCGCAAGTGAACTCCGAAAATAAGGACACGCCATGGGATTACGCGGAGAGGCCGCGATCGTCGGCTACGTCGAGCTGCCCCCGGAGCGGCTGAACAAGGCGTCACCCGCCCCCTTCGTCCTTGAGCAATGGGCCGAGCTTTCCGCCGCGGCGCTCGACGACGCGGGACTGCCGGGTGAGGTCGTCAACGGGATCGTCGCCTCCCACCTCGCCGAATCGGAGATCTTCGTCCCGTCCACGATCGCCGAATACCTCGGCGTGGGTGCACGATTCGCCGAGCACGTGGATCTCGGGGGAGCCAGCGCCGCGGCCATGGTGTGGCGGGCGGCCGCGGCCGTCGAGCTCGGCATCTGTGACGCCGTACTGTGCGCACTGCCCGCCCGCTACATCACACCGATGTCGAAGCAGAAACCCCGGCCGATGGTCGACGCCATGTTCTTCGGCTCCTCGAGCAACCAATATGGTTCGCCGCAAGCCGAATTCGAGATTCCTTACGGAAACCTCGGGCAGAACGGGCCTTACGGCCAGGTGGCCCAGCGCTATGCGGCGATCTACGGCTACGACGAGCGGGCGATGGCCAAGATCGTCGTCGATACCCGCACCAACGCCAACCACACCGACGGTGCGATCTGGAAGGACAAGCCGCTCACGATTGAGGACGTATTGGCCAGCCCGGTGATCGCCGACCCGCTGCACATGCTGGAGATCGTCATGCCGTGTGTCGGGGGCGCCGCGGTGGTCGTGGCCAACGCCGACGTCGCCAGGCGTTCGCGCAATCGCCCGGTGTGGATCAAAGGATTTGGCGAGCACGTGCCGTTCAAGACACCGACGTACGCCGAAGATCTGCTGTCGACCCCGATCGCCGCGGCCGCAGACACCGCATTCGCGATGACCGACCTGACCCGTGCGCAGATGGACATGGTGTCGATCTATGACTGCTACACAATTACCGTGCTGCTGTCGCTGGAGGATGCGGGCTTCTGCGAGAAGGGCACGGGGATGGAGTTCGTCGCCAATCACGACTTGACCTTCCGGGGCGACTTTCCGCTCAACACCGCGGGCGGTCAGCTCGGCTTTGGCCAAGCGGGTTTGGCCGGCGGCATGCACCACGTCTGCGACGCCGCCCGCCAGATCATGGGCCGCGCGGGCGCGGCACAGGTCGCCGACTGCAACCGGGCCTTCGTGTCCGGCAACGGCGGAATCCTGTCCGAGCAGACGACGCTCATCCTGCAGGGGGACTGACTGGTGAACTTCGACCGCCCGATGCCCGTCAAAACGCCGACCACCACCCCATTTTGGGACGCGCTCGCCCAGCATCGCATCGTGATCCAATACTCGCCGTCGTCGGACGCGTATGTTTTCTATCCGCGGGTGCGCGCGCCGGGCACGCTGGCCAATGACCTGGAATGGCGCGAGATTTCCGGTATGGGGACGTTGTATTCCTTCACCGTGGCGCACCGGCCCGTCAGCCCGCATTTCGCCGACGCCGTTCCACAGCTGCTCGCCATCGTCGAGTGGGACGAGGGCCCACGGTTTTCCACCGAGATGGTCAATGTCGATCCGGTGGATCTCAACGTCGGCATGCGGGTGCGCCCGGTGTTCTTCGACTATCCCGAGCACGACGTCACGATGCTGCGCTACGAGCCCGCCCCGGAGTAGCCAACTCCTTGTTGCGGTGAAGTTAGTTTCTCCCCCGCAAGCGGGAGGTGCCCCAGCTCGACCGCGGTTACTACTTCAGCACCTCGGTCGGCACGTCGTAGCGCCGCTGGTAATCACGCACCCGCTCGCGTACTTCGGCGGCGTCCAGGCCGGTGTCAGACCAGGTGTATCGCCCGCGTCCGCCGTCACCGGGATGGGCGGCCAGGAAATCACGCATCTTCTGCTCGGCCTCGGGCTTGAGCTCGCGGCCCAGCTTCTGATAGATGTCGCCGATGGTGCGCCACGGGTCCTTCACGAAATCCGTGAACTGAACATCGATCATCCGGCCCTCGGGCACAACGCCCTTGTCGCGCATCGCCATCCCGCGCTCGAGGCCGACGACGATCTCTTCATACGACTGCGCCGCGCACTCGGCGATGTTCGTCTCGTCGCTGCCCATCCGCCGCAGGTGATTGGTCAGCGCGGCGATCGACGAGATCACGTTGAGCGGATCGCGGTGCGTCTGCACTACCAGTGCGTCGGGGTATTCGGCCATCAACTTATCCAGCTGCCACAGGTGTGCCGGCGACTTCAGCAGCCACTGACCGGGGACGCCAGACTGCAGGTGCTGCAAGAAGATTCGATGGAAGCGGTAGGCGCCGGTGTGGTCCGCGTCGTACATCAGCCACTGTGCATAGCTCGGCAGACGGTACTGCACGGGGAAGATCATGCTGGTGAATTCGCTGGCCGTGATGCGCACACACTCCTGGCCGACGAGCGCACCCATCGGGTGGAATGCCAGGAATCCCGGGATGATCTGCTCAGACATTTCGATCGTGGCCTGCGCCTGCGCAATCCGCGGATCGGTGTGATAAGTCTCGGGCTGCGGAACCGGACAGGGCGCGTCGACCTCCCACGTCAACGGTGCCCGCAGCTCGGGATCCTGGGCCAGCAGGTCATAGAGGATGGTGGTCCCACTGCGGGGCTGGCCGACGATGAAGATCGGCGAAGTAATTGGCTCGCTGGCGATTTCGGGGTGCTCTTTGCGCCACGCGGTCACGCCGAGCCGGCTGGTCAAAGCGCGGATGATGTCCAGGTAGGCGACCTCAACTCCGATCGCCGACAGTCGCGCTTCATTGACCAGGCCATCGGCGACACGCTCCAACCCGGCCTGCCAACCGTCGGCGCCGAAGTCGTCGCACCCGGCCTGTTCGCAGGCAGCGGCGATCAGGCTGTCCGGGTCGAATCGCTGCTGCAACGTCATACCTGCTCCCCGGCCTTGTGCACCGACACCTTCACGTCGGGCGGGGTCGGGTTGTCCAGCCAGCGCAGGACCACGAAGCCGCGATGCCGGCCACCGGTGTCGAGCCAATGCCCAAATCCCAAGTCCTGCGCGGAGATCGCGATACGCACCCGCCCGTCGGCATCCGGCTGCACCCCGCGGTTCGTCACCGAACTGTGCCGCCGACGCGGCTCGAAGCACTCATGCCAAACGCTTTCCAGCGTGACGTTCCAATACCGGGTGTCGGGCGGCTCAATGTCGAGCACCAGCGCCTGGCCGGGGTCGAGCCGGTAGGTGCCCATCATGTACAGATTGTCCGGCGTCGTGTCGGCCGCACCCAGGTCGGCGGCCTCGGCGGTCACCAGTGTGTTCGGCTGCTGCAGCAGCTCCGGCTTGATCGTGCGGTGCAGCGTGGTCAACTTCATCAGCGACCACGCCATCGCGGTGAACTGTTCGGCCAGTTCGTCATCGGATAGCACGGTCACCGGATCGGGGTCGAGCGCCTCGATGCGCATCGTGGCGAGCTCTTCGGCGTCGCGATCGGCGATGTACTCGCGGACCACGACCGATGACGCGTCGTCGGGGATCTGTAGCCACTGCGCACCAGCTAGATCCGCCGGCTCGTCGGCGGACAGCACCAGCGCGAACTCACCGGAGTTGAGCTCCAGGTTGGTGTCGCCGAGGTAATTGGACATTCGCCGTGGAGTCAGGCCGGTGCCGGCCAGGATCTGGAAGCCGAGGTAGGTAGTCGTGCCGCGGGTGCCGGTGATCCGATAGCGCCGATCGCCGCGGATCATCGCCAGGAAATAGTTGCCGTCGGGATTGGGCCCGCCGATCATCCGGGTGTCCGAACACATATCGAAGAATCCCGGGCGTGCGGTGTCGGCCTCGACGGCCATCTGCGAACACAGCGACGACACCCGGGCGATCACCCGCAGGCCCTCGAGAAGCTCGCGCTCGGTCTCGGCGTCCTCGGTCACGATCTTGGTGACGTCGGCGATCATCTGCTGGAAGAACTGCCATGCGGCACGCGCTCGCGGCGCGCTATCGGTCGGCGACATTGCCGGGCGTTGAGACATAGTCTCATGTTAGGGCTATGGCCAGTCTGCTGAACAGCCTTTCACGCGAATTGCGCCGCACGGCTCACCGGAAGTGCGACTTGTCGATTTGCGCGTGCACCCGACAGTGCGGTTGACCCCGAGTGTGAGACGGCGTCGACGATGAGCGTTTCTCCCGACTTCGTCTGCAGCACCGGTTTGGCATGCGCGTTGGGGACATAACCCCAGAGCAGCTGGTCGGGCGTGGACTGCAGGTAGTGGTTGCCCCGATAGGAATATCGCGTTGGTCGTTCAACGGATCTTCGCAGCCAGGAACATTTACGGTCCAAGACGAATTCGTGATGAGAGCTATTCGCTCTGATGATGCTGTTGCACAACAGCTTTGGGCGCAATTATAAATGCCATCACAAATTACTACTCGGGTGCGACGATTTGGATCGAGCGGGATGCGGTGTGTGATCGAGGCCCGGCCGGCGGGCCCCGAGCGGCGTCGGCGAAACGCCCGCCGTCGCCGACTCGAGCAACGAAACGATGCACACGGATATGGTGGGCGAATGTCTGCGACGTCTTCGTCGATGTCCCTCGCGGAGCAAAAGCGCACGGCGACACGACAGCGTATTGCCCAGGCCGCCGCGCAACTGGTGATCAGCCGCGGCCTGGCCGGGGCGACGGTAGACGACATCGCCGACACGGCTGAGATCGGGCGGGCAACGTTCTTCCGCTATTTCAACTCCAAGGAAGACGCCGTCGCGGAGGGCATGAACACCCATTGGCTGGATCGGATCACCACCGCGCTGGCGGCGCAACCCGTGGAATTGGGCGCCTTGGAAGCCGTGGCCGGCGCCTTCGGTGACCTCGGGCGGGGATTCGCCGAGATCGAGGACCAGGTACGCGAGCTTGCCACCCTGACCCGCTCGTCGGAAACGCTCGATGCGTGGACGCTACGCATCTATGTGCGCTATGAAGCGGCGATCGCCGACCTGATCGCGTCCCGGCTACCCGAGCCCGGACCCCAAGACCCCAGGCCCCGACTGATCGGTGCGCTGGCGATGGCGGCGGTCCGTATCGCCCTGGACGACTGGCTCAGCGACGGGGGATCACTGCCCGACCGGGTGCGGCACGGCTTGGCCGCCATCGCGATCGCCTGACGGTCACTACGACTTAGCTTGTGGCGCTGGCCATTTGAGAATTCGGCGGGCGGTTCCGCCGAGGACCCAGGCCTTCTCGGCCTGCGACAGTGACGAGGAGTCGCGGATGCTGAACAGATTCTCGGCCCAGCTGGCGCGGTGCCGGGTCATCGTGTAGTCGCTGGCCCACATCACCCGCTGTGGTCCGAAGGCATCGATCGCGCGGCGCAGCTTCGGTTCGAGGTCGCTGAACGGGTAGGGCTCGGTCGACAAGAAGGACGGCGCGTGGGCCCATTTGTACGCCACGTTGGCGTAGCGAGCCATCGCCACCGCATCGTCAATGCCGGCTTGGCCGGGCGGGGCATCGAAAGCGGCGCCGCAATGATCGATGACGAACTGAACATCGGGAAAGCGCTCCACATATTGCGTCAGGTGCGCCACCATGCCGGGACACGTGACGAACACCGGCAGGCTGTGCGCGCCGGCGGCTTTGAGTAACCGATCGTGGCCGCCCCGCTCGAACACCGCCGCTTCCGCCGGGGTGAAGATCGTGGTGCGCAGGGCCTTGAACCCGGGTGCGGCGGTCAAGGTTTCAATCCACGATTCGATGCCCGGGTCGGTCGGATCCACTCGCATCAGGAACGCGAAGCGCTCGGGATACCGTATCGCCGCGGCTTCGGCGTTCGGCCCCACACAGCGAAAGGCGCCGTTCGCCAGACGATAGCCCGGCTGCAATCCCTCGTCGGTAAACGTGTCGAACTCGTCGAACAGCACGCCCGCAATGCCCAGGGCATCCATGATCGCCAGCGTGACCTCGGTGCCCAGCATGTTGGCGTGGACCTGGGCGTCGACGATGTCCATCGGATTGCTCCTCTCCGGCGGTGCGCTCAGACGGGAGTATGCCAGTGCGGTGCTAGGTCGAGGACCGCACGATCAGGCGCGCGATATCGGTGCGCTCGCCCGCTGGCGGGGGCGGGTACCCCAATCGTTCAAGCAGAGCAGCAAGAGCGATATCGGCGACCGCGCGCGAAGCGAATTGCACGGTGGTCAGGGGTGGGCTGCTCACCACGCCCATCGGGGTGGCGTCGACGCCCATGACCGCGAGGTCGCGCGGGCAGCGCAGCCCTGCTTCATGAATCCCGTGCAAGACAAGGCAGGCGATTTCGTCACTTTGCGCACACACGGCCGTCACGCCGTCCCGCACCCATTCCCGCACCACCTCGGCGGCGTTGTCCACCGTCACCTCGGCGACGGCCAAGCGCGGCAAGTCCCGCGACTTCGCCGCGCGCGCGACACCCTCGAACCAGTAGTCGCCCAGCGCGCGCCACCTGGGAATCCCGGTATAGGCGAACCCGATCTGCCGGTGACCACGCGAAACGAGATGGTCAACCCGCATCTCGCCAATGTCGAGGTGCGGATCGCCGAGCGCGGGCAGCGTCCCGATCTCGATGTTGGGTATGCCAGCGGCCCGTAGCGCTTGCGATGCGGCAGCGTTGAGCGGGAACAGGCTGGTGACCGCAATCGGGTCGAGGTTCTCGATCGCGTCGACGATGTACTGATCGTCCTCGGTCTCGAAGATCTGCACCTGGAGTAAGCCCAGGCGCGCCAGCTCGGTGGTCATTCGGCTGCCGGCGATCATGGGCATCTCGCCGACCGCCACATGCGGCACCACGTACAAAACCACTCCGCTCTTGCCCCGTGCGAGGTTGCGCGCGGCCAGGTTGGGCCGATAGCCCAGCAGCTCGGCAGCGCGCTGGACGGCCTCACGTGTTTGCGCCGAGATCCTGCGGCCAGCTGCGTTGTTCAAGACGTAGCTGACCGTCGCGGTCGACACGCTGGCCAAACGCGCCACGTCCGCATTGGTCGGCCGCACCACCTTATTCGCGTTCACCTCGGGCCCAGCCATGACTCATGGTGGCATGCAGTGACGAGCGACGACCATGATCCGGCAATCCCAGAGCAGGTCAGACGCCCGATATAGACGGACTATTAGTCACTCTCCGGTGCGGGCCTGACCAGGCAGGTGCTTATGCACCGATCGGCGGTATATTACTGCTGTTATGGCGCTCTGACTTCCCAGCAGCAGCAATGTCCGGGCGTTGACTCTGTGACTGAGATCATTGTCTACTAGTCGCTGTATTCAAGGAGAGCGGCATGAATAAAGACGACCTGATCCTGATCAGCGTGGATGACCATATCGCCGAACCGGCAGACATGTTCGACGCGCATGTTCCGGCGAAGTACAAAGACCTCGCTCCGCGGGTGGTCCTGGAGCCCGACGGTGTCCAGCAGTGGTACTACGGCGAGGTGCGCGGGCGAAACATGGGCCTGAACGCCGTCGCGGGCAAGCCCCGCGAGATGTACAACATCGACGCCTCGCGCTATGACGAGATGCGGCCGGGCTGCTTCAACGTCGACGAGCGGATCCGTGACATGAACGCCGGCGGGCAGCTGGCGGGGCTGAACTTCCCGAACTTCACCGGGTTCTCCGGCCAGGTCCTCAACCAGGGTCCCGACCGCGACGTCAACCTGGTGATGATCAAGGCCTACAACGACTGGCACGTCGACGAATGGTGTGCGGCATACCCCGGGCGGTTCATCCCGTGCGGAATTCTGCCCTTGTACGACGTCGCCGAGTCGGCCAAGGAAGTCAAGCGCCTGGCGGACAAGGGATGTCATGCGGTGACGTTCTCGGAGAATCCAGAAGCGTTACAAATGCCCAGCATTCACACCAAATACTGGTATCCGTTGTTCGAGGCGGTCTGCGAGAACCAAACGGTGCTGTGCACGCATGTCGGCTCCGCGTCGCGCTCTCCTCAGGTTTCGACGGACGCTCCGCCGAGTGTGCAGATGACGGCATCGTCGATGATGAGCATGTTCACCTTCACCGAGCTGATCTGGGCCGAATTCTGGGCCGACTTCCCGCAACTGAAATTCTCGCTCACCGAGGGTGATGTCGGCTGGATCCCGTACTTCCTGTGGCGCGCCGAGCATGTCTACAACCGTCATTCGGGCTGGACGCTCGCGAAGTTCCCGCCCGGATACGGCGGACCCGTAGACGTGTTCAAGCGGCACTTCTACACCTGCTTCATCAGCGACAAAGTCGGCGTGCACAACATGGACTGGTTCAACGAGGACATGCTGTGCTGGGAATCCGACTTCCCGCACTCCGACAGCAACTGGCCGTTCGCGCCCGAGGACATCATCGAGACAATGGGTCACCTCGACGACGCGCTCATCAACAAGATCACACACGAAAACGCCATGGCTGCTTATTCTTTCGACCCGTTCCAGCACATCCCAAAGGAGCACGCCCGCGCAGGCCAGTTGCGCGCACAGGCCACCGACGTCGACGTGGTCACCCACGTCGGGCGCCAGGCCAGCCAGCGGGACCGGGACGCGTGGACCCGGATGACGCAGTTCGCGCTGCAGGCCCAGGCCTCCGCGCAGGTCCCGGTGACGGCCGAGGTGGCCGGCATCGCCGGCCGCGCGACCACGCTGGGCAACTGAGCGTGGCGGCCCGAGCACCGTTCAGCGATTGGCGGGTGCTGGAGCTGTCCAACGGGATCGCGGTGTCGTACTGCGCCAAAATGTTCGCCGACGCCGGCGCCGAGGTAGTGAAGATCGAATCCCCGCAAGGCGATTCGATGCGCGGCTGGTCTGCCGGGGGGCCGCCGGGGGCATTGTTCGGCTACCTGGCCGCGGGCAAGAAATCGGTGGTGCGCCGTGACGACGCGGAGATCACCGCACTCTTGGCCGGCGCCGACGTCGTGCTCGCCGACCTGACCGACGGCTGGACGCTCGACGACATCACCGCACAGGTCGGCCCGTCGGCGGTGGTCGTCGCGGTGACGCCGTTCGGTACGACGGGGCCCTACGTCGACGACCAAATAGCCGCCAATGAGTTCATCCTGCAAGCGTTGTGCGGCTCAACCTCGGGTAGAGGCTGGCCGGGCGACGAACCAGTGCAGGCGGGCGGACGGCTCGGGGAGTGGTTGGCAGCCTCGTTCGCGGCTCCGGTCGCGGCCGCCGCAGCCCGGCACGCCGCCCGGGGCGGTGGCGGCGAAGTCATCGACGTCTCGACGTACGAGGCGATGGCGATCGCGATGGGCGGGCTGTCCGCGATGTCGGCCAGTGTCTTGGGCGCGGATTCCCTGCTGCACCAACGCAGTCTTGAACTCCCGTCGATCGTCCCCACCGCCGACGGCAACGTCGGGTTCTGCACGATCACCGCGCAGCAGTTTCAGGATTTCTTGATCATGATCGACCGCGCTGATCTGGTTGACGACGCCGAGCTGGCGTCGTTCGTCGGCCGGGTCGAGCGCCGCGATGAGTTCCTCGACATGGTGACCCAGTGGACCCAGACCCGGACCACGCAGGAGATCGTCGACCTCGCGGTGGCGTTCCGTATCCCGGTGGCGCCCATCGGTGCTCCCGCCACGCTGTCGACGGTCGACCACTTCGTCGCGCGCGGCGTGTTCGTGCAATCCGAGCGCGGGGTGCTGCAGCCGCGGGTGCCGTACCGCAGCGACGCGATCGCCACCCGGCCGCCAGGCCGTCCGCCGATGCTGGGGGCCGACAACGGCCGGGTGCACTGGCCGCCGCGACCCGCACGGTCGAAAGCCGGTCATCTCGATACACTTCCGCTGTCCGACATCCGGATTACCGACTTCACCGCATTTTGGGCCGGGCCGGTGGCCACCCAATTCCTCGGATCGCTGGGCGCCGACGTGATCAAGCTCGAGGGCGTTCGCCGCCCCGACGGTATGCGGTTCTCCGCGGGCCGCCCACCCGATTGGGAGCAGTGGTGGGAGTGGGGGCCAGTTTTTTTGTGCAGCAACAACAATAAGCGCGGTATCAGTGTCGAGCTCAGCACCGACGCCGGTCGCGAGCTGGCGCTACAGCTGATCGCCGCGAGCGATCTGGTCATCGAAAATTTCTCCCCGAGGGTGATGGAAAACTTCGGCCTGCAATGGGATACGGTCCGTGCGGCCAATCCGCGCGCCGTGATGGTCCGGATGCCGGCGTTCGGTCTCGATGGTCCGTGGCGCGACCGCGTCGGGTTCGCGCAGACAATGGAACAGGCCACCGGGATGGCGTGGATGACGGGACATGCCGATGGCCCGCCCGTGATTCCGCGCGGGGTGTGCGATCCGATAGCCGGATTGCATGCCGCGTTCGCGGCCGTTGCGGCCCTGGTGATCCGCGACCGGGACGGGATCGGCATGCATGTCGAGTCCACGATGGTGGAGTCGGCGCTCAACGTTGCGGCCGAGATGCTGCTCGAGTACTCGCGCAACGGAATTCAGATGTGCCGGCAGGGAAATCGGGGACCCGGCGCGAGTCCGCAGGGCTTGTACCGCTGTCAGGGCGACGACGAATGGGTAGCGCTCGCCGCGATGACCGACGCCGCGCGTGCCGCGCTGGCCGCGGTGCTCGACCGGCCCGACCTCGAAAGCGATGAGGCGGGTTGGCGGGAGCGGGTCGACGAGATCGACAAGCTGCTATCGGATTGGACGGCGCGCCGCCAGGTGGACGACGCGGTCGCCACGCTGCGGGCCGCCGGGGTGGCCGCGGCACGGGTGACAGAGGCGGCCGCGTTGCTGACCGACCCGCAACTGCTTGCGCGGGGGTTCTGGGAGACGGTCGATCACCCCGTGGCCGGCTCGTTCCGTTGTGTCGGCATGCCTTTCGCGCTCATCGGGAAACCCAGGCGCTGGATCCGTCGCTGTTCACCGTTGTACGGGCAGCACACCACCGAGGTGCTGACCGGCGTGCTGGGGAACAGCGAAGAAGATTTGGCGCGACTGCGCGCGGCGGGCGCGACCAGCGCCCGGCCGGCGGGCTTGTGACATGGCCGTCACGCTGTGCGTGCCGCCGCGGGCCGGGGAGCTCTGCGCGCCGGTGCGCTTCCTGGTGCGTCAGGACTCCGTTGTGATGGAACTGACTGCGCGGCACCGGATCACCAGCGTGGAGTGGGATGCGCGGGAGGGCGCGGTGGCAATGGTCGTCGAGATCACCGACCCGCAAACCGCGCGGCCGGTCGACGTGCGAATCGACGTCGTGGAAATAGCCAGGGGTGCCGGCGCGCCGGGTGTCGATGCGCGCACCCGGACGATCGGCACGGTACTGCGCGACGGACGGCAATACGAGGTCCTGGGAACCTATCTCGGGGTAGTAGCAGATGAGAACTGAAGGGCAGCAACGGATGGAACAAGGGTGAGTGCCCCGAAACGCACCGCCGCGATCGTCGGGGTGCACAACACCCGACAGGGACGACGCCTGGACGGCGAAACGTCACGCGGGCTGGCGATCAAGGCGATTCTGGGTGCACTCGACGACGCCGGCCTGAGCCTCGACGACGTGGACGGCATCAGCGCGAGCCCGCACTCGACGTCGTTGATCTACGACCTGCGCATCGGCCCGGCGTGGCAGGGTCTGGCCTTCGGGGTCGGCATGATCACCGAGGCGGTCACCGCGATCGAGCACGGCATGGCCGACGTCGTGGTGCTGGTCGCCGCCCAGGCCGGCGAATACCGCGACCACGAGGCAACGGCGCCATGGACCCGGCCCGAGAACGAATTCGTCGCGCCGTGGGGCATGTTCACCGCCGCCGAGTTCGCGTTGATCGCCCGGCGGCACATGCACGTCTACGGCACCACCCGCGAGCAGCTGTCGATCGTGGCGTCGACGATCCGTAACAACGGATCGCAAAACCCAGAAGCTGTTTACTACCAACGCGGTCCGTTCACCCCGGACGACATCACCGACTCCCGGCCCATCGCCGACCCGTTTCACCTGCTCGACTGCGCCACCACCTCCGAGGGCGGCTGTGCGCTGGTGGTGGCGAACATCGACAAGGTCTTGGACAAAGGCGAGCCGGCGAGCCGGCCGATCTACGTGCTGGGCAGCGGCGCGGACTTTCACGGGCCGTCGTATCAGCATCCACCGGCCTGGGACCTGGCCGGGCGGCGCGGCGATCACGCCCGGTACGTCAATGGCGTCGTCGGACGACGCGCGGCCGAAGGCGCGTTCCGCCATGCCGGAATTCGGCCCGACGATGTCGACGTGCTGGAACTCTACGATCCGTTCTCGTTCGAAATCATCCGTCAGCTAGAGGCTTTCGGCTTCTGCGGCGAGGGCGAAGGCGGACCGTTCGTCGCCGACGGCCACATCGCCATCGACGGCAGCCATCCGATCACCACCGATGGAGGAACCATGTCCTTCAGCCACGCCGGGGCCAATCCGCAAATGATGCAACGCGCCATCCGCGCCGTGCAGCAGTTGCGCGGTGAGGCCGGCGCGCTCCAGGTGCCCGACGCGCATGTTGCGTTCTGCAGCAACGGGGGAGCGGGCGCCTTGTTCACCACGGTGCTGATCGTCGGAGACGAGCCACGATGACCGAGTTGCGACCGCAGACCGGCCCGCTGCCACACGCGAGCAGCCACCTCAGCGTGCCGTTCTGGCAGGGGTGTCAATCGCGGGAACTGCGCTATCAGCGTTGCGATGCGTGCGGCCTGGCCAACTTCCCCCCGACCGAGCACTGCCGCCAATGCCTCTCGGCCGAATTGCGATGGGCGAACAGCGCCGGGTCCGGCGAAATCTACAGCTGGACAGTGGTTTCCCGCCCCGTGACGCCCGAGTTCGAACCGCCCTACGCGCCGGCGATCGTCACGCTCGACGAGGGCTATCAGCTGCTCACCAACGTCGTCGGGGTGGCACCCGACGAGCTGGCGATCGGGATGCGCGTGCAAGTGGACTTCCATGTCGTTGACCCCGACTTGACGCTGCCCTACTTCACCAGCCGGAAGTAGCCAGTCGTGAGTCCCCGGCGCAGCACCAATGGCCTACCGGTAACGGCCTACCTGGTGCTGGGGGTGCTGGCGGCAAACGACGAACAACTGACCGCCGGTGAGATCAAGATGCGCGCCGAGCTGACCGTGGGCCACTTCTATTGGTCGCCCTCGGTCAGTCACGTGCGACGCGAACTGAGTCGGCTGCTGCAGTGGGGGATGGTCAGCGAAATCGCCGCTCACTCCGGCAAGCGTGCGATCACGTTGTACGAGACCACCGATTCCGGACTCGACGCTCTTCGCCGTTGGGTCCAACACTTTCCGGGCGACGATCAGGTGGTCATCAAGCACCCGGTTATCTTGCGTACCTGGCTCGCGCGAGGCGAGGACCCCGAGCGAGTCGTTGACACGCTGGATCGGCATCTTGAAGCCACCCGGGCCCGCCTCGACGAGGCCCTGTGGTCGCGGCAACGTTCCCGCGAACTCGGCATCACCGACGATCCGGACCAGCGCTTCTCGTTTGCCGTGCTGGACTACGCGATTCGGGGGTTGTACGCGGAGATCTCCAACATCGCGCAGCTGCGTGACGAGATCGCTAGCGGCACAAGCAGAGATCCCGTTAAGCGGGTGCCACGGGCGAAGGGGCAGATCCGCCGTCGGGCACCAAGGAACTAGCCGCGTCCCGGTAGGCCGTGCCGCGTGGTTCGCGTACCCACAGGGTTTCGTCCGCGCCGATCGCCGTTCCCTGCGCGATCAACTGGCGTTTGAGAACTTTGTGCGTGGCGGTGCTGGGCAGGTCGGTGGCGATCCGCACATAGCGCGGTCGCGCCTTGGGGGACAGGTCGGGTTGGCGGCCCAGGAAGGCCTCGAATTCCTCGGGCTCGAGCGTCCGGCCGTCATTGAGCACCACAGCGGCCATCACCTGGTCGCCGACGTGCCCATCCGGCACGGCGTACACCGCGACCCGGTTGATCGCATTGTGGCGCAGCAGGATTCGCTCGATCGGGGCGGCGGCCATGTTCTCGCCGTCGACCCGCATCCAGTCCGCGGTGCGGCCGGCGAGGTAGATCCATCCGTCGGCGTCGCGGTAGGCGAGGTCCCCCGACCAGTACATGCCGTGGCGCATCCGTTCGGCGTTCGCGGCGGGGTCGTTGTAGTAGCCGGTGAAGAAACCCGCTCCCGTGGTGTTGACCAGCTCGCCCACCGCCTCGTCGGCATTGGCGAGCGCGCCGCTGGCGTCGAAGCGCGCGACCGCGCATTCGGTGACGGTGTCGCTGTTGTAGATCGCGACCCCGTCGATGCCCCGGCCGATCGAGCCCTTCGGCGTGCCCTCTTCGCGAATCACGATGACCGCGTTCTCGGTCGAGCCGAAGCCGTCCTCGACCCGAACCCCGAAGCGGCGGCCGAACTCTTCGATGTCCTTGTCGTTGGCCTCGTTGCCGAACGCGACCCGCAGCGGGTTGTCGGCGTCGTCGTCGCGCTCGGGCGTGGCCAGGATATAGGCCAACGGCTTGCCGACGTAGTTCATGTAGGTCGCACCATGGTGGCGGATGTCGTCGAGGAAGTTGGTCGCCGAGAACTTCGCCGGCACGATCGCGGCGCCGGAACAGACCGCGGGCGCCCAGCCGGCCACGACCGCGTTGGAATGAAACAACGGCATGGACACGTAGCAGGTGTCCTGTTCGGTGAGGGCGAACCGTTGGACCAGATTGGTGCCGGCGAACATCGCCATCAGGTGGGATACCTGCACCGCCTTGGGATTTCCGCTCGTGCCCGAGGTGAAGATCATCATCAACGCATCCGTTGCTGCGACTTCCCGATATGGAACCAGTTCGCCGGCGGCACTGATGAATTCGGTCCATTGCGATGTCGAGATGTCGAAGATCCGCGTGCCCGCGAGGTCCAAGCCGTCCAGCAGGGGCCGGTGTTCGGCGTCGGTGACGACGAACTGGCAGTCGGCCCGCCGGACGTCGGCGGCCAGTGCCTCACCGCGCCGGGTGTTGTTCAGTCCGCACAGCACGTAGCCGCCCAGCCCGGCGGCCGCCATCTGGTTGACCATCTCGGGAGTGTTGCCCAGCAGCGCACCGACGTGCAGCGGTCGCTGCGGGTCGGCGGCGCCGATCAGGGCCGCGGCCCGCGAGCTGGCCTGCTCCAGGTGCTCGATCCAACTCCATTGCAGATCACGGTGTTTCACGGCGACGTTCGGATCCGATAGGCGCCGCCGCAGGAACGCCTGCATGGTGTCGTCAGCCATCGAGATTCACCTTCACCCTTACGAGACGAGACGGTCCGTCTTATCTTAGCGGGTCGGTTGGTGCCCCCGGTCGTCGAGATCGACACCAGTGCGAACAAGTGCGCGAGAACGGCACAGTAACGCCGATCTCGGCGATACCGGGTTACCCACCGACCATCATCAGGCCGCCGTCCACGGCCAGCAGCTGCCCGGTGATAAAGCCCGACCCGGGGCCGGCCAGGAACACCAGCATCGGGCCGAGGTCGCGCGCCGGATCTCCCAAGGTCCCACCGAGCGGAATCATCATCTGCATCTGCTGGTCGATCAGCGCGGCGGCGTCCGGCCCGAGGAATGCGCGCAGCCGGTCGGCTCCCGCCGTCTGTACCGCGGGTGCCAGCGAGTTGACGGTGATGTTGTCAGAGGCCCAGGCCTTGGCGGCCGATCGCGTCCAGGCCTGCACGGCCCCCTTGGTCGCGGCGTAGACGGCCGAAATCGGGCTGCCCATAACGGCTTCGGAGGATCCGAAGTTGATGATTTTGCCGCCCTTGGGATTCTGATCCTTCATCACGGCATACGCCGCCTGGTTGGTGAGGATGGTTGCCTTGACGTTCGTGTCCAACAGGAACGAAATGTCGTCGGCGCCGACATACCCGGGTACCCCGGCCTGCCAGAGACCGGCGGCGTTGACGAGGACGTCGAGGCCGCCCAGCCGTTCGGTGGATTGTTGAACCATCGCCGAGACGGCGTCGGCGTCGCGCACATCGCACTGCATCCAGTTGGCCGCGAGGCCCGCGGGCGGTGGCGTCTGATGGTAGGTCGCGGCGACGTCAGCCCCCGCCGCGGCGAGAACTTCGACGGCGGCCGCACCGATTCCGGTCGCCCCGCCGGTCACCAGAATTCGTCGGCCGTTGAGTACCTGTGTCGACTCTGACATGGCCGAAACGCTATACGGCCGGCGCAGTGTCCACTACACCGCATTGCCTCGTCTCAGGGCGTCAACTCTTCTTCAGCTCCTCGGCGAGCATCACGATGATGCCGCTGGGGCCACGGAGGTACGTGAGCTTGTAGGTGTCCGAATAGGTCGCGACGCCACGAAGCGGGCGGCAGCCGTGTCGTGCGGCTATCTCAAGGGCTTGGTCGATGTCGTCGACTGAGAAGGCAACGCGGTGCATACCAATCTCGTTGGGACGCGTGGGCTTCGAGTCGATCGCTGTTGGGTGGATGTACTCGAACAGCTCCAGACGACCGTGACCGTCTGGCGTCTGGAGCATCGCGATGTTGGCGTGGTTGCCATCGAGGCCGACGGCAGTGTCTGCCCACTCACCGCTGACCGTGTCACGGCCGACGACCGTGAGACCGAGATCGGTGAAAAAGGAGATCGTTGCTTCCAGGTCGCGAACGGCGATGCCGACGTTCTCAAGTTTGATGGCCATGCGGTGCAGGCTACGACAATTGGCGAGCCCTGCAGCCGGCACGCTCTAGGCGCGGACCGCGATCGTCGACAACAGATCGGCCAGCCGGTCCGGTTGGTCCACCATCGAGAACGTCCGGGCGCCGTCGATGACCTCAAGCCGGGCGTTCGGGATGGTGGCGGCCAGCTTCTCGCCGTCGGCGAGTTCGAAGAACGTGTCGTCGCCCGACCACGCGATGAGTGTGGGCTTGTCGAATTCGGGTAACCGGGCCGCGACACCCGTGGTCACCTCGGTTCGCAGCGAGAGCGAAAGCTGGCGCAGGTCCTCGACGACGCCGGGATCGGATAGCCCTGGGCGCACCCAGATCTCGGTGAGATCGTCGATGTTGCGATGCGCCAGGCCGTCGAACGCGCGCTTGCGCGCGGCCGGCACCCGCATCGCCTGGGCCACCGCTTTAAACGTCGTCTTCGACTTGGCCGCCAGGATCACCGGCTTGAGGACCGGCGGCGGAAAATGTTCGAACGCATCACAACTCGTCAGCACCAGCGCACCGAGCCGCTCCGGATAGTGCACCGCGACGAGTTGCGTCACAACTCCGCCGGTGTCGTTGCCGACCAGCACCACGTCTTCGAGGTCAAGGGCGTCCAGCACGTCGGCGACGATGCGGGCCACGCCGTAAATGGTCCGGTCGGCCCCGGGGCGCAGTGGTTCCGGATGAGCGCCGAGCGGCCAGGTGGGGGCGATGCAGCGCAGCCCGCGCGCGGCGAGCTTCTCGCTGACCCGGCGCCAGAGTTCTCGGCCCATTAGGTAACCGTGCACAAAGACGACTGGCCTGCCGTTTTCGGGTCCGGTTGCTTCGTAATGGATCGTCCCGGCACTAATGTCGATCGTCGACATGGATGACTCCTAGTCAGAGGTGTGCATTTACAAACAGGCTGTCTGTTCGTAAGTTACCAACAGGTTGTATGGAAAGCAAGAGACGGACTCAGGAGGAGCGCTCCGCGGCGACCCGCGACGCGCTGATCTCGGCTGCCCGACGGCTGTGGGGCGAACGGGGCTACGCCGAAGTGGGCACGCCCGAGATCACGGCGGCCGCCGGCGTCACCCGCGGCGCGATGTATCACCAATTTGCCGACAAGGCAACGCTTTTCGCAGAAGTCGTCGAGGTGGTGGAGCAGGACGTGATGGCCCGGATGGGCACCATCGTGGCCGATTCGGGAGCGACGACGCCGGCGGACGCGATCCGGGCCGCCGTCGATGCCTGGCTGGAGGTCTCCGGCGATCCCGAGGTTCGGCAGCTGATCCTGCTGGACGCGCCCAGCGTGCTGGGCTGGCCGGCCTTCCGCGACGTCGCCCAGCGGTACAGCCTGGGCATGACCGAACAGCTACTCACCGAGGCCGTCCGGGCGGGCCAGCTGGCCAACCAGCCGATGCGACCGCTGGCCCACATCCTGATCGGCGCGCTCGACGAGGCGGCCATGGTCATCGCGACCGCCGACGACCCGAAACGCGCCCGCCTGGAGACCGGGGAGGTCTTGCACCGGCTGATCGACGCGATGCTGGGCGACCCGACGCGGTGATGAGTGCTCAGCGGTGGCTCTGGGCGAAGAATTGCCAGATGGTGCCGGTGGCATCCAGTGCGGTGGACGGGGCCGGGATGCCGCCGACCCGCTCGGCGAGGGGGCTCGGCTCGCCGCCGGGCCACTGATGTCCCGCGCCGGCCACCGAGATCAACTCGACGGTGCGCCCGTCCGCACAGCCGGCCGTTTGAGTCGTCACGTCCCCGGCCGTTGTCGACGTCGGCGAGCCGCAGCCGTCGATGGCACGCCAGGTGGCATTGACCGCCTCCGCCGACGGCCCGTCGACTCGTGGAATGCCGCTGGCGCCGAATGCTTTGCCCGGACCACCGTTGTACGGCACCCGCTCGTCGGCCGTGCCGTGGATCTGCAGAACCGACGTCGGCCGGGCCGCGCCGCAGTCCGTCAGCAGGGTCCCCGCGACCGGAGCGATCGCGGCGAAGGTATCGGTCTGGCAGCCCAGCCGCAGCGCCATCATCGCCCCGTTCGACATGCCGGTGACGTAGACGCGGGCGCGATCGATCGGGATCTCTTGCGCGATGGCACCGACCATCGCGGTGAGGAATCCGACGTCGTCGACGTTATCGCGCTGCGGCTCACCACAGCAGGTGCCGGCATTCCAGGCCCGGTTGAGACCGTCGGGGTAGGCGACCAGGAAATGACCACCGTTGGCCGCGTCGTCCCAGTGGTAGGAGCGCTCGGCCTGCGCACCGTTGCCGAAGCCGCCGTGCAGCATCACCACCAGCGGAACCGCATCGGCCAGGCCTGGCGGCCGATAGAGATGGAAGGTCCTGGTGACCCCGCCGAAGTCGATACTCTGGGTGGATTGCCCGACCGGGATCGGCTGAGAACCCGGTATTCCCAACGCATGTCCGCCGCCCACACAGCCGCCGAGCACCACGATCAATGTCCCGAGAACACACACGCTGAGCGTGCGGATGTAGCCGGATCGCATAACGCCATCGTGGCACCCGCGCCAATATTTGACAAGAAGCTTGTCAATCTAGCCGGAAATGGCACACTCCTTGTCATGCGACGTGCGTTGGAGGGCGAATGGCAACCCACCGTGCCGGCGCTGGTCAACCTGGTTGCCGCATCGGGTGCCCCGCAGTTACGAGCGGCGTTCGCCGCGGCCGGGCTGGACGGGATCCGGCCCGCGCAAGCGGTCGCCTTGGTACCGCTGGCGTTAGGCGGACTGCATGCGTCGGCGTTGGCCGATCGGCTCAGGGTGAGCCGGCAGGCCGTGGCCCAGGCGGCGGCGGCCCTGGAGCGGCACGGATACGTCACCCGAGTACCGAACCCGGCCGACGCGCGCGCCCGAATCATCGAGCTGACACCTCGCGGTCGTCAGGCTTTGCAGGTAATGCGTTCCAACGCAATCGAATTGGAGAAGCGTTGGCACCAGGTGCTGGGTGAGCAGCGACTGGGCGAATTTCGCGAGACGTTGGTGATGCTGCTCTCGGCGGAATCGACCGAATCCGACGCAGACTGACGGCCGCCCTGTCGCCGGCAGGTCACACCACCGGCGTACCTTCGAACCGAGGCGCGTCTACCGAGAGGCGGCGGTTGTGATCACTCGTGATGTCGAGGTAGGTGCCGTAGCCGATCTGGCGCTTGCTCCACCACGCGCGGCGTTGGCCGCCGTCATAGACAACGACATCCGATTGCTTCCGGTGGCGGTGGCTCTAGAAGAACCGGCCGATCCCGCCACGTCGGCGCGCATCGTGCGGGTGACTGCCGACAGCCCAGACCTCGGCGGCTGCCCCGTCGTGGTGGTAGCCGACGACGGCCCGCAGTGGTTTCGGTTGCGCGCGCTGACTGTCCGGGGCACCGCCGATGCCGCGGGCGATCACACTTATCGGGTCGTGCCCGAGCGGGTCACCGCGTGGGACTACGGCGCGCTTCGCGCTGTACCGGAACCGCAGTCAGGCCCGCTGCCCACATCTACTTCGACCGCGCACGACGCGGATGACGGCTCTTATCTGGAGTCGCCGAAACTCCAAGCGGCGGTGAAGAATTCGCGAGTCATGGTGCTGGCGACCCGGTCACGCAAGGGTATGGCATTCGCCGTACCGCTGTGGTTCGTACCGCAGCGCGGCCGGTTGTACGCGACGACGTCGGCGTCGTCGTGGACGGTGCGCAACCTGGCTGCTACGCCTCAGGTGGCCCTGTTACTCGGCGGCGAATGCGGCGATCGTGGGAGTCGGCTCCTGGTGCACGGTAGCGCTCGAGCGGTCGCAGCGATGCCGCCGCCAGAGGTGCTCGCCCGGATCGCTTGGCGTTACTATCTGCAACCCCGATTCGCGGCGGTCGAGCTGCGTCACATCGGCTTGTGGCCGCTGCGCCTGCGGTACTACGGCCAGTCGCAGCCGGCGTACGTCGTGATCGCGCCGCACACAGCGACCGAATGTGGCGTGCCGTAAATGAGATGGAGCCTCGCTGCTTCGGCTCTGGGGCTGGTCGGCTATGACGTGTTGATCCGGCCTGCGCAATTAGATTGGGGCGCAACAGCTACCGAACGGCTAATGCGGCTGCCCGGCGATGACATCGTCGGGGACGTAATGAGTCATCACACCAGGGCGGTGACCATCAACGCAGCGCCGGCAGCGGTCTGGCCCTGGCTTATACAGATGGGGGACCACCGCGCCGGTTTCTACAGCTATGACTGGGTTGAGCGTTATTTGTTCCCCGGCACCGTGCATTACGTCGAAGGGCGCCATTCCGCGACACGCATTCACCCAGAACTGCAGGATCTCCGGGTCGGCGACCGGATCAACACCGGGTCGATAGGTCGGGTGCGGATCGGAAACGCGGTGACGGTTCTCGAGCCGCACCGGGCACTGGTCATCGGAACCTGGGCATTCGTCCTCGTGCCGGTCAATGAAAGTCGCACCCGTCTGCTGGTTCGCGAGCGCGACGCCGGATGGTTGCGGCTGCTGGCCCCGCGACGCAGCGGACTGCTGCGCGCATTGGGTGCGGTCATCGACTACACGGTGGGGGAGCCGCTGCACTTCGCAATGGTCCGCGCGATGATGCTGGGCATCAAGCAACGCGCCGAGTCCGCCGGTGCTGCGGTGCCCAGTGTCCCTAGGGAAGAGGACCAGTGACCCTAGGCCCGGGCCCCGGTTGGATCGAAAATCGCAACCATGTCAACTATCGGCACAGAACGCATGCTTATCGAATCGGCGGTTCCGACATTCGATGCGATGCTCGCCGAGCACGTTGTCGTAGCCGCTGCCCCGCCGACCACCTACCAAGCCGCGAGAACTCTGGACCTGCTCACCGTGCGCACGCCACTGCTGGTGGCGTCCATGTGGATCCGCGGATTGCCGGCACGTTTGCGAGGACAGGCCGCGCCAAACCCACCACGCTTGGTGATCGCCGAGGACGGGCTGCCGGGCTGGGTGGTGTTGGGCGAACGACCCGACTGCGAGTTCGCATTCGGCGCGGTGGGGAAGTTCTGGCAGCCGGTGATCGAGTGGCGCGACGTTGCGGATTTCACCGGCTTCGCCGAACCCGGATGGGGAAAGATCGCGGCTAACTTTTCGGTGGCGCCCTACGGGGAAAGTCACACGCTCCTTAGTTACCAATGCCGTACTGTGACAACCGATCCCGTCGCACGTCAGCACTTCGTGCGTTATTGGTGGCTGATCCGGCCGTTTGTCGCACATATCATGCGCGCGACGCTGAACACGATCAGGGCGAATGCCGAGGCGGCTGCGGGACTAGGGAGCAGATGATGCGCGTCCTGGTGAGTTTCGGATCTAAGCGAGGCGGGACAGCGGGGTTAGCCGCGATGATTGGTGAAGCGTTGACCGCGGCTGGCTGCGAGGTGTTGGTAAGCCCCGCCAAAAACGTTTATGACCTCATCGGTGTCGACGCAGTAATCGTGGCCGGCGCGTTGTACGCCAACCGGTGGCATCGCGACGCGCGACGCTTTGTCCGCCGAAATGCCGCGGCGTTGCGCGAGCTGCCGGTGTGGCTGGTGAGTAGCGGACCACTGGACGCCTCGGCGGAGGACAACGACATCCCACCCACGGCACAGGTCGCGAAGTTGGCCCGGCGTGTCGGCGCACGCGGACACGTCACGTTCGGTGGTCGGCTGGAACCCGATGCAAAAGGGTTTCCCGCCAGTGCGATGGCGAAGAAGAAAGCCGGTGATTGGCGCAGTCCCGCGCATGTTCGGCGCTGGGTCGCCAGCGTGGTCGGCGAGCTGAACCGGCCGAAGGTCAGCCGCCCGACATAGCGGGGCCGCGCCCCGGTGCCCGGCGGAAGGCGGCGTTCATCCGTCGTTTGAATGCGTGGTCGAACCGGCGGTAAGTGGTGCGCAACGCGCGCCCCGGCCACGGCTTTGGCAGCAGAGCCAGGGGTAGCAGCGGGTCGCGCTGAAGATGGCGGACCACGGCGATCGATAAGGCGAAGTCGTAGGTGAGGCTTTCGGTCAAATCCTGGCCCGGACGTGACTTGAGTGCGACGTCCATCGCCTCGATGAGCACCGTGGCATCGTCCGTCCAGCCATCGAGGGCAAACACGGCTCGGACCTTGTCGGGGGGGAAATCGGTCTTCGCATTGTGAAAGTGTGTGCACTGCTGATCCAGTATCGCCCGCGACGCTGGAAGTCGCTGCGGATCAAGGTTTTCCGGACGTATCCAGACACCTTCTCGAAGCTCCGCGAGGTGCAGCTCCGTCGCTGCCTTCCGCAGCTCCAGGCGATCAGCCGCGGAACGACGATCGAGCGAGACGATCGCGAGCTCCCATGTTCCGTCCCAGCCGGAGAGCGTCGTGTCGTCGATCCGGGATGCCTCGTCGACACGTCGGCGGCGCTCCAGCAATCGCCCGGCGAGCGCATAACTGCCGCCGTCGGCGGAGAGTTCGCCGTCCGTGACCATTCGCCACAGGCAGGTGCGGGCGGCGCCCGCGCTGATGCCGAACAGGGAGGCCACCGCAACCAATTCGGCGACCGCCAACCGGGGTTGAACGGCGCCCAGCAAGGCCGTGGCGAGCACCGAACGTGTGCTGAGCGCCCGGTTGCCGATCGGATCGCTCACTCGGGACTGGAAGGGGGTGGCCACTGGCGGCAACGGTATCACCAAATCGTTGACGCGTGACGATCAAAGTGTGATACTTGCGCGCATGAGTTCGCCGACGAAGTCGGTGCTCGCCGACGATGTCGAAATCGTTCGGCGCGTCCTCGCCCATATCGACGCCGGTACCACCGACGAGGGCGAGAGCTGGCGTGAGCCTGTCGAAAATTATCTGAGCCCAGTCCGATTCGCCGAGGAACGCCGGATGCTGCTCGCGATGCCGAGCGCTTTCGTTCCGTCGGCGGTGATCCCGAACCCGGGCGACCATGTCGAAAGAACGGCCTTCGGGGTGCCGTTGTTCGCGGTGCGTGGTCGTGACCAACGGGTGCGAGTGTTCCGAAACGCGTGCCGGCATCGCGGTTTTGCCCTCGTTGAGGGGGCCGGGTGTTCGCACGCGCTGGTGTGCCGCTACCACGGCTGGACGTATCGCTTGGACGGCTCCCTCTCCCTTGTGCCGCATGCCGAGGCATTCCCCGATCTCGACGTGTCGACCCGCGGCCTGGTCGAGGTCGTCAGCCGCGAGGTGGACGGCCTGATCGTCATCGGTCCGCTGGACTCCGGTGATGCGGGCTCGCCAGAGTCCGCCGAGGCGATGGCATGGCTCACTGATGGAAGTCCGTGGCGGGACAAGTTGGTCCCGGCTGAGAAACTCATCGTGGTGGACTCGACGCCGCGAGCGATCAATTGGAAGGTGCTTGCCGAGCAGTTCCTGGAGGGCTACCACATCCGCTCCACGCATAGGGAAACCTTTTTCCCGGTGCAGTACGACGACCTCAACGTGGTTGAGAAATTCGGACCGAACAGTCGAATCACGTTTCCGTATCAGAACATTGAACGGCTTCGCGGTCGTCCGGAAAGCACCTGGACGACAGATGCTCGGGTGACGTATCTGTATCAGTTGTTCCCTAATGTCATGTTGGCTACATTTCCGGACGTGATATCCATGGTCGTGATCGACCCGGTGGATGTCGACCACAGCATAGTTACAACCTATTCGATGGTCAGGCCAGACGTTGCCGCCCGTGCCTCGCTCAGTCCGACCGACAGACTGGTGGGCGCGGGTAGTTTCATTGAGCGCGGTCTGGTGGAAGACAACGAGATGTCCGCGGGTGTGCAACGCGGCTTACGTTCCGGCGCCAACGAATTCGTGGAGTTCGGGCGACACGAGAGCGCGATTGGGCACTTCCACGCAACACTGGACGAGCGTCTGGCTCGATCGGCGACCGCAACGGCGCGCACGCATCACTGACCTCACGAGTCGAATGGTGCCATTCGCACCGCTAAGGGCAGTCCACAGCGGACCAGGAGTCCGAATCGCCCACGCGGCACCGCTGCCGCCTCCGCGCGCATCATGCTCACGAGTTCGCGTTTGAAATCGCCTCGCGGGTAACGCCGTAGCACCTCGGCAACGTTTTCCGGAGCGATGTCCCAATTGCGCAGTCCGGCGCCGTCGACCATCGCTCCCCACTGCAGGTAGCAGCCCATCGCGCCGTCGACGTCGACCGTGATGCCCGGTGTCGTATGCACACAGATGCCGTCGGCCAGCAGGTCCGCGCGCTGGGCATCCACGTCCGCCGCCTGTGCGCAGGCGAACAGCCGTTCGGCGCTGCCGAGTGTGAAATCGCGCTCCGGCGTTGGATTTACGATTCCGTAGTCGTGCAGCAGCGCCCCGCAATAGAACAGCTCGTCGTCGAGCTCACAGCCATCCACCGCCGCGAGAGCATGCCCGAACAGCCAGGTGCGGTAGGAGTGGCCCAACAGCGTCGGCGGCAATTCCGCGCACGCCTGTTCGGCCTCTCGCGCGAACCGGGAATCCGGTACTCGCAATGTGTTCAGATCCACGCGCGCGGCCGCCTCCGGAATCTTGCCCAGCGCCAGCTTGACCCGACCCACCGCGTTCGTCCACTGCCCCACCGCAGTCGCGAGCAGTAGGCGGCGCCGCTCTGTACCAGAGAGCCGGCCACTGGTGCGCCGTGCCCAGCCGAGCCCGCCAAGCCGCTGCGGATCAGGCATAGGCGCGGCCAATCGTGTTGTCGCTAAGGCGTTCTCAAGAACACGTCGTTGAGCGTGACGGTACGCAGGTTCCGCTCGCGGATCGTGTCGATGAGTTGCGGATACACGTGTGTGACGGGCAGGTGATTGAGATGACCGATCACGATGTTCTGGGGTGTGAAGTACTCGTCGATCATCTTGAGGATGTATTCCTCGGTGATCAAAGTCGAGTCAGACAACGACCCCGACCACAGGGTCGGGACGGTGTAGCCGAGCTCGTTCGCCACCGCGTCGACGGCGCCGTTGTGCTTGCCATAGGGCGGTCGGTAGTACGGTTTCGCGCCGACGCCGTAGGTCTTCTTGAGAAACTCGTCATTGCGCTTGAGTTCCTCCTCGACCCTACTTTGCGGCACCGTCGTCAAATCCGGGTGTGACCAGGTGTGGTTGCCCAGCTGGATCTGCCCGGACTCCACCAGCGGTCGCAGCAGGTCCAGATTGTCGGTCCAGGAGTTATAGATCCCGTTGACGAAAAACGTCATTCGCACGCCGGTGTCCTTGGCGAGCTGCGTGTAGGCGCGCACGACGTCGCTGTTCACCCCGTCATCGAGGGTCAGCGCGAGCAGGTCGCCGTCGCCGGGGAGCTTCATCAGTGCGCCACCGCCGGGCAGCGGAATGCGCTCGCTGAGCGGCGGGGGCGGCAACAAGCCTGCCTGTGATGGTGCCGCGGGCCCGGGGGTCGGCATCGAATCCAGGGGCACCTGGGCAAAAGTTCGTGGTTGGGGATCGACGATTAGGCGTGCCGCACCGACCGCGGCGACCGTAGCTGCGGCGAGCGAGCCGAGGAAACGGCGGCGCTTCATCTCCGCATCGTTTGCGGTGCTGTGGCGACGAGGCGAGCGCGCGTACCGGTCGCCTCTCCTGTCAAACTCCGCATCCACAGGAGCGAACCGTACCACTGCAAGCTGGGATATGTCGGTTTCGTTACGGGAGGGTCAGCTGTGAATTCCCGACGGAAAACGGCGTGGAGCTGCGAAGGTCACGACGCGATCACGACGCGCTATCGGATCAGTTCGGCTGTCCGCTGCCCCGCTGCGGTAACGGCACCGGCTCGACATTCGGGGTTCCCAGAGTCGAGGCCAGCCAGGGCAACGATGCATCGAACGCCTCGGCGGCGAACGGCCAGTCGTGTTTGCCTGGTTGGGTCACCACCGCGCAGGTGATGCCGTTGGCTTCGGCGATGGTGCACAGCGCGTGCGCGGCCGCGTCCTGGCCCTCCGGATTGGCCGCGGCGGTGCTCACCAGGGCGGGGTTGGCCGCCTGCGGGACGCTGTGCGCACCGGGCGGGGCGGGGATGTCGAACCATCCCGACAACCCGGTGTAGCGGCCGTGCCGGGTCATCACGGTGAGCGGGTCGTAGTCGGCCCAGGCGGCGGTGTCGCCGCCGAACAACTCGGCGATGGTCTGTTCCTTGCTACCGATGTTGGGCCGGAAGTCGCCGGCGATGTCCACGAAGGCGCTGAATAATTCCGGATGCATGACGGCCAGGGTGACGGCGCAGGTGCCGCCCATCGACCACCCGGCTACCCCCCAATTCGCCCGGTCTGCGCTGACGCCGAAGTTCGAGACCATGAACGGCACCACATCTTTGGTCAGGTGATCGGCGGCGTTGCCGCGGCTTCCGTTGACGCACTCGGTGTCGTTGTCGAACGCGCCGGTGGGGTCGGGAAACACGAAGACCGGGGCGAAACCGTGATGGCGGGCGGCGAAACCGTCGATCGCGGTGAAGGCACCGCCGGGCCCCAGCCAGTCGCGAGGCAGATTGAACGCCGAGCCGAGCATCATGACCGTCGGCAGCCGCGGTGGGGGGTTGGTGTTGAACCACGCCGGGGGCAGATAGACGAGTTCCTGGCGGTGCGGGAAGTGGGATGCGTTGGAGTCGATGTTGACCGGCACGACGACACCCTTGTCCGGCTTGGTCCCGGCGACCTGCATCGCGGTGACCTGCAGCCGGTCGATCTGGTCGGGGAGCGGTTCGGACGTCAGCTGATTCCACGCGGCGAGCACGGTGGGGAAATAGCCAACCCACAGGTTCAAGGACATGCCCGCGCACAACACACACAGCGGGACCGACACGAACGCGAGTCCGCGCCGCCACCAGCGGGCGCCTTTCCAGCCCAGTACCAACACCGCGGCGGTCAATCCGCTCAGGGCGATCCACAGCCACAGGGACTTGGGTGCGGGGTCGCCGGCCACCCCGAGCGACACGATGTACCAGTAGGCCAGCGCGGCCACCGCGGCCGCGACGACCAGGGCCACCGGCAGCGCGCGTCGCAGCCAGCTCGGCCTGTGCCAGTCGATCACGATCAGCGCCACCAGCAGCGCGAGTGCTTGCGTCGCGAGGGGCAGCCAGCCGTGCAGCAACGACAGATTTCCGAGGAATTGGGGCAAAACGTGCAGACCTTAAAGCTATGGAACCCGGTAGGCCAGACCAACTATCCCATATCGCCCGAACGGATCGTGCTCGCGAAAGAGCGCAGTCGCAGGCTGTTACCGACGACAAAGACGCTGGAAAAGGCCATCGCGGCACCCGCGAGCATCGGGTTGAGCAGGCCCAGCGCGGCCAGCGGGATCGCGGCGGCGTTGTAGCCGAAGGCCCAGAACAGGTTCATCTTGATCGTGGCCAGCGTCTTGCGCGAGAGCCGGATCGCGTCGACGGTGGCACGCAGGTCGCCGCGGACCAGCGTCAGGTCGGCGGCCTCGATCGCCACGTCCGTGCCGGTGCCCATCGCGATGCCCAGGTCGGCGGTGGCCAGTGCGGCGGCGTCGTTGACCCCGTCGCCGACCATTGCGACGACCTTGCCATCGGACTGCAGACGCTGCACCACGGCGACCTTGTCGGCGGGCAGAACCTCGGCGATGACGTGCGCGATCCTGAGCTCTCCGGCGATGCGGTCGGCCACGAGCTCGTTGTCCCCGGTCAGCAGGACCGGTGTCAACCCAAGCTGCTTGAACTGCCGGATGGCTTCGGCGCTGGTGGGCTTGACGGTGTCGGCGATCACCAGGATCCCGCGGGCGCTGCCGTCCCAGCCCACGGCGACGGCGGTCTTACCTTCGCTCTCGGCGCGAACCTTGGCCTGTGAAAGATCGGGGGGTAGGTACTGGGCCCAATCGGCCAGCAGGCTTTCGCGACCGACGACGACGGCATGACCGTCGACGGTGCCGTGTACGCCTTTGCCTTCGACGTTCATGAAGCCCTCGGCGGCGGGCAGCGAACCCAGTTCCGTGGTGGCCGCCTTGGCGATCGCTTGGGCCACCGGGTGTTCGGAGGCGTCCTCGAGCGCTCCCGCGTAGCGCAGCAGCGTGGCACGGTCGGTGTCGGGTGCCGCGATGACGTCGACGAGCGTCATCTTGCCGGTGGTCACGGTGCCGGTCTTGTCGAGCACGATGGTGTCGACCTTGCGGGTGGATTCCAGCACCTCGGGTCCCTTGATCAGCACGCCGAGTTGGGCCGCGCGACCCGTGCCGACCAACAACGCGGTCGGAGTGGCCAGGCCCAGGGCGCACGGGCAGGCGATGATCAACACCGCGACCGCGGCCGTGAACGCCGCGGCGACCGGGAATCCGGCGACGAGCCACGCCAGCAACGTGACGACGGCGATCGCGATGACGATCGGCACGAAGACCGCGGACACCCGGTCCGCGAGCCGCTGGACTTTCGCCTTGCCCGATTGCGCGGTTTCCACCAGCCTGGCTATCTGCGCGAGCTGGGTGTCTTCGCCGACTCGGGTGGCGCGCACGACGAGCCGCCCGCCGGCGTTGACGGTGGCGCCGGTGACGACGTCGCCCTCCCCCACCTCGATCGGCACCGACTCGCCGGTCAGCATCGAGGCGTCGACGGCCGACGATCCGGAGAGGACGACCCCGTCCGTCGCGATCTTCTCGCCGGGACGCACGACGAACTCGTCGCCGACCTTGAGCTGCGCGACGGGGATGCGGATCTCGATGCCCGGACCGTCGGGGCGCAGAAAATCGGGGCGCAGCACCGCGACGTCCTTGGCGCCGAGCTCCACCAGGGCGCGCAGCGCCGCGCCGGCCCGCCGCTTGGAGCGGGTCTCGAAGTAGCGGCCGGCCAGTACGAACAGCGTCACCCCCGCGGCCACGTCGAGATAGATGTTGCCGGCGCCGCTGCTGGGCGCGGTGGTTCGTGCCAAGGTCAGCGAGAAGCCGTGATGCAGGTGCGGGTGGCCGGCCGTCCCGAAGAACAGGGCATACAACGACCACAGGAATGCCGACAGGGTCCCGATCGACACCAGCGTGTCCATCGTCGCACCGCCGTGTCTGAGGTTCCGCCACGCGGCGGCATGAAACGGCCATCCCGCCCACAGCACCACCGGCGCGGCCAGCGCCAGCGATACCCATTGCCAGTTGCGGAACTCCCATGCGGGGACCATCGCCATCGCGATCACCGGCGTGGCGAGCACGATCGCGGCGATCAGGCGGCTACGCAGCGAAGCCAGCTCGCGGTCGTTGTCGGCGGGCACCGCCTGCGATTGCGGCAATGCGGCCGTGTAACCGGCCTTTTCCACCTCGGCAACCAGCGACTGCGGGTCGTAGCCCGCCGGGACCGCGACCGCGGCTCGCTCCAGGGCGAAATTCACGGTCGCCGTCACGCCGTCGAGTTTGTTCGGCGCCTTTTCCAGCCGGGCCGCGCAGGAGGCACACGTCATCCCGGCGATGTCCAACTCCAGGTTGCTGACCGCACTCGTGGTCATAACGCTCCTTCCGGATACCCCCCTGGGGTAACCAAGCTCTACCAAACTTATACACCCCTGGGGGGTATATCCGTCAAGGCCGTGTGACCCGCGCCATTCTGCCTCGTCGGCGATTTGGGCCGGGGAGGGTACGTCAGACGGCTACGGCTGCGACAACAACAGCATCACCCGGCCCTCCGACGGCGGCTCGGGAAAGGAGCTCGGATCGAAGCCGTAGTACTTGCGCTGATCGGCGGTGATGGCGTCGATCACTTTGCCGCTGGCCGTGAGCTGGCCGTGGCCGACGCCCCCGCGGACGCCGGCCATCATGCCCTTGAAATCGGGCACCGAAAGCGATTCGGCGAGCAGCAGCGCCTCACCACCGGAGGCCAGGGTGACCAGCACCCCGGCGCCCGCGTAGTTGTTGCCGCCGCGGCCGGTGCCTCGCGGCGCCCAGTAGACAGGCTCGGACGCCACGGTGCCTTGCACCCGCCGGTATTCGCCCGGGTGGTCGGTGTCGGCGACGGTCACGACGGGCAGCGCGGCGATCGTGCGCTGTTCCTTGAACCACATTGCGCCCAAAGGGATGCAGACGATCGCGTACATCAACACCAGCAGGACGAGCACCGGCTTCCATGCGATCTCCCAGCCGAGCCGGCGTTGCGAGATCGGCAGGCCGTCCAGCCGCGCATCAAGCTTGTTGCGCCCGAGGCGAAAGACGTACCAGGCCAAGACGCGCGCCAGCGCCATGCAGCCGAGAATGATCAGGCCGACGATGCCGCAGATGCGCCAATAGAACGTGCTGTCGCCCTGATTGGTCGTAGCCGCCAGCATCACGGCCGGGATCGGCGCCGTAATCAGTAGCAGCAGCGCATAGCTCGGGTGGCTGGTCAGAAAGGGATAGGTCACGGTCCACGCGCGGTTGCCGCCGTAGACGGTCAGCCCGCCGATGTCGGCGTGGACCGTCGGAGTCCACGACCCCTCCACCACCCGGGGTTTCACCAGGGAGCGCACGAAGAAGAAGCCGAAGACCAACGACACCACCAGCGCGCCCCAGAACACCCCGTCGAGCCGCTCGCCGGTCCCCGGCACACCAAATGCCCCGCGAATGTCGATGACTTTGCCGATGAAGAACGTCAGCGGCATCACGAAGAAGAACTCAGTGAGCCAGATCTGGATCAGCTGCGGGATACGCGACCCGATCCGGTCGAACGCCAGCATACGTTGCCAGATGAAGCGCAGGACGCCCATGGTGAGCGACTCTAACTGGGATTTATGCCGGCGTGGGCCAGTTGAGCGTCATTGCCGTAGCGGCGATCAGCCGCCGATGTACCCGCAGTCCGCTGCAGCGGGAGGTCCCTCTGCCGCCCCTGGGTCTCGCCCGTCACCGGACCGGGCATGACCCCACTGCTCCGGATGCTGTGTTTGCCCAGTTGACCGCGACACGACGCGTCAGGTGCTTCAGGTCGGCCTTCGGGGTGATCCGGCGGTCAACCATCAGCTCGGCGTGGACGCGACCGCGGCGCTGGACGTGCCGCGCAAGTTCGGGAAGCCCGATTGACCAAATCGAACTTTTGGCCCGCCGCTTCGTGCCCTCTCCCGGACCAGCATCCCGGAACCGCAAGATTAGGCGGGTCTAGGCTTCCGGCTAGGCGGAAGGAGGCATCATGACTGTCACCGTTGTCGACGCAGGTCCCCGACAAGTGAGCCGATCGGTCGAAGTGGCCGCCCCGGCCTCGGAGCTGTATGCCTTTGCGGCCGATCCCAGGCGCCATTGCGAGCTCGACGGTTCGGGCACGGTTTGCGACAACATCTCCATGCCGGCCGAAATGGTTGTCGGGTCCAAGTTTTCGACCAAGATGAAGATGTTCGGGGTGCCCTACCGCATCACCAGCACGATGACCACGCTGAAGCCGAACGAAGTCGTCGAATGGCGCCACCCGGTGGGCCACAGCTGGCGTTGGGAATTCGAGGCGCTCTCGCCGACCCTGACCCGGGTCACCGAGACCTTCGACTACCGCGACGCCGGTCCGATCAAGAACAGCCTGAAGTACTACGAGCGGATGGGGTTCGCGAAGGGCAACGCGTCGGGTATCGAAGCGACGTTGGCCAAGCTGCGCGATCGCTACGCCGCGAGATCGTGAACGCGATCGCGGCCTGAATCGTGGCTCCTTCGGAAGACCAGCCGGCCACCGAAGGACCTAAACGATGACCCGCAGCGCCGTCCCCAGCGCAGCAACGCGCCCCCTCTCGGAATCACTGATCCGCTTGGGCCACCTGATCAGTCGCTACGGGCTGGCCGTCGTCTTGGCGTGGATCGGGTTCGGCAAGTACGTGAAGATGGAATCCCGGGTGATGATCGAACACAACCCGCTGATGAGCTGGGTCTACGACGTATTCAGCGTCACGACCGTCGCCCGTGGGCTGGGCACGATGGAAATCGTTGCGGCCCTTCTCATTGCGGTGCGTCCATGGTGGCCACGCCTGTCAGCGGTGGGAAGCGCGCTGGCGGTGGTGCTGTTCCTTGGGACGCTGAGCTTTTTGTTCAGCACGCCCGGTGTGGTCTCGACCCATTCCGCCGGCCTGCCAGTCCTGTCGGCACTGCCGGGCCAATTCTTGCTCAAGGACCTGGTGCTGATCGGGGTGGCGCTATGGACGCTCGGCGACGCGTTGCGTGAACAGCGTTCCCCGGATGAGGCGTTTGGCTGAAACGAGCGCGGCTTGGTAGGTCTGCGGCGCCAAGCTGTCCGCTTGCTCCGACAGCCCCCGGGTCAGCGCGCAGATTGCTTCGACCGTCGACCGGGTGTCGGTCTCGCCGGACAGTGTCCCGTGTCGGCAGGCGTCGTCGACGATCTGGAACACGACGTCGTGCAACGCCTTGGATCCGGGCGATCCCGTTGTGCCCGCAGCGCGCAGGGCTCGCAAGAACCCGGTCAGGTAGGGATGGTCGCGGACCAGGCGCGTCGACTCGTCGAGCACCGCGTCGAGCCGTTCGAAGGCGCTTTCGTGGCGCGCGGCGGCCGCGCGCAACCGGGGCGCGACGATCGCCTCGATCTCCTCGCCGGTCGCGGTGAGCAGTTCGGACTTGTTCGGAAAGTAGTGGTACAGGCTGCCGCTGGTCATCTCGGCGGTCCGGGCGATCTCGCGGATGGTCGCCTGCGAATAGCCGACCTCGGCCACGCACCGCATTGCGGCGGTGATGATCCGGCGGCGGGTCTCTTCGCTGTCCGCCCCCACCGGGCGCCCGAGCTGAGTCATTGGTCGTCGGGTCGGCGCGCTCGTCTGCCGATCCGGATGCGCCACGTCCGCTTCCGCCGCACCAGGTAGTAGTCGGTGGGAAAACTCTCTCCGAGTCGCCAGCCCCGCCATCGGGCCAGCAGGCACAAGCCCGAGCCGACGACGATCCCCGCCAATTCGCCCAGCGGTGCCTGACCGTAACGGGACAGCAGCACCACGGTGCCGCTGGCCGCCACAGCGGGTGTCGCGTAGAGCGTATTGCCGCCGAAGATCGCCGGAGTGCGGTTCACCGCCAGGTCTCGCAGTGCACCGCCGCCGACAGCACTGATCGTGCCGAGCAAAATCGCTGGGAGCCAAGACAATCCGGCTGCCAATGTCTTCTCCGCACCCGCCACCGCCCAGGTGCCCAACGCCAGCGCGTCGACGACCGGATAGGTCAGCGACCATAGCCGCGCTCGCAGCGGTATCAAGAATGCGACCGCCGCGCCCGCCAGGGCAACCACCACGTAGAGCGTGTCCGTCAATGCCACCGGTGGCCCGTGCTGCAACAGCGTGTCTCGGATCAAGCCGCCGCCGAGTCCCGACAGGATTGCGAGCGCGACGAATCCCACTGGATCCATGCGGAATTCGCGGGCCACGACGCCGCCCAGCACGGCGTTGACGAACACACCGGCCAGGTCGATTGCGCGCGAGAATTCCCCCAACGCGAGGTTAACGGCCGCTCACCTCCGGAATTGCATGGTCGGTCAAATATATTCGACGTTGTACTGCGCCCGCGGTCGAAGGGTGGGCAACCATGCGAGCGAAGACACAGCTGGGTCGCCCCGTCGGCGCCAGCGGCGAAGAGACCCGCCGCCGCATCATCGCCGCGACGATGAAATGTGTGGCGCGGGTGGGTTACGCCAAGGCGACGATCCGCGAGATCGCCCGCATGGCCGACATGACCAGCGCCAGCCTGTACAACTACTTTCCGAACAAATCCGAACTGATCAAGGCGGCCATCGCGGCCAGAACCGACACGGCCATGCCCCGGCTGCGCCGGGCCGCGGAAGGACCGGGCAATATCGTCGACCGGATCGAAGCGGTGCTCGACGAATCCGGCCAATTGATGCGTGAGTACCCGGACTTGGCCGCGTTCGAGTTCGCGATCCGGGCAGAAACCGTTGCGGCGCCGCCGCGGCCTAAGGCCCGCGGGAAACCGAGAAACCCGGGGTTCGAAGCGTTCCGCGAGATCATCGAGGGCGTCGTCGAGGACGCCCGACAGCGCGGCGAGCTGGGTGATCATCCGGATTCACGAGCGGTGGTCGCGGCGATCTACGCGCTGATCTACGGTCTGACGGAGCTGGCGGCCACGCTCGCGCCGGAGGACTACCACGCGGCTTTGAGCTCGGCGAAGGTGCTGGTCAGGGGTGCTTTGTTTGAGGAGCAACCGAGGAGTCCTTGATACGATCAAGCGATTGATTATAGAGTCGACACACGAAGAGCGGAGTCGGGAGTTGACCGAAACTGTTGGGTGCGCGTTCGACGTCGATGCGCTGCGGCGCAAGTATGCCGAGGAACGCGCGCGCCGGTTACGGCCCGACGGGATCGACCAGTACGTGGAGATCGCCGGTGACTTCGCCTGTTTCGGCGAAGATCCCTGGGTCGACGGGCAATTCACCCGCGAGCCGCGTACCGACGAGGTCGACGTCGCGATCGTGGGAGCCGGCTTCGGTGGGCTACTGACCGGCGTGCGGTTGCGCCAGCTCGGCGTGAAAAGTGTCCGGCTGATCGATCGGGCGGCCGACGTGGGCGGCACCTGGTATTGGAACCGCTATCCGGGAATCGCCTGCGACGTCGAGTCCTATGTGTACATCCCGCTGCTGGAGGAACTCGGCTACATCCCGGTGGAGAAATACGCCAAGGGTGCCGAGATCTTTGCGCACTGCCAGCGCATCGCAGCACAATACGATCTGTACCGCGACGCTTGCCTGCGCACCGACGTGCAGGAGATACGTTGGGAGCCAAGTGAATCCCGCTGGATCATTCGCACCAACCGGGGTGACGAGATGCGGGCCAGGTTCGTCTCGATGGCCAACGGGTATCAAGCCAAACCCAAACTGCCCGGCATTCCCGGTCTCGGATCGTTTCGCGGCCATACCTTCCACACCAGCCGCTGGGATTACCGCTACACCGGCGAGAAGCTGGAGCACCTGGCTGGGCGGCGCGTCGGGATCATCGGCACCGGCGCGACCGCGGTTCAATGCGTGCCGCATCTGGGTGCCGCCGCGGGGCAGCTCTACGTCTTTCAGCGCACCCCTTCGTCGGTCGATGTACGCGCGAACGCACCCACGGATCCACAGTGGGCCAGCACATTACAGCCGGGCTGGCAACGTCGGCGCATCCAGAACTTTCAGATCCTGACCGCGGGTGGGCAGGCGGCCGAGGACCTCGTCGCCGATGCCTGGACGAGCATCACTCGCAAGCTGCCGGTGATGCGCCACGACGGAGACGGCTCGGTGGACCCAGGCCAGCGCGGCCGCGAGATCGAGCTCGCGGACTTCGCCAAGATGGAGGAGATCCGGGCCCGGGTCGACGGGATCGTCGCCGACCGCGCCACCGCCGAGGCCCTCAAACCCTGGTACGGCTACTTCTGCAAGCGCCCCTGCTTCCACGACGACTACCTGCAAACCTTCAACCGGGACAACGTCACACTGGTCGACACGCGCGGTCGCGGGGTGGAACGCATCACCGAGTCCGGCGTTGTCGTCGACGGCGTGTCCTACGAGCTCGACTGCCTGATTTTCGCCACGGGCTTCGAAGTCGGCACCGACTATAGCCGCCGCACCGGCTTCGAGCTGATCGGCCGGGACGGCATGAGCCTGACCGAGCGCTGGAGTGACGGCGTGCGCACCTTCCAGGGCTTGTGCGCCAACGGTTTCCCGAATTGCTTCATCGAAAGCATCTCGCAGGCGGGATTGACGGTGAATTTCCCGTACCTGCTTGACGTGCAGGCCACCCACGCTGCCTGGATCATCGCGTGGGCCCTCGAGCACGGCGCCACCGAGGTCGAGGCGTCGCCCGCCGCCGAGGCCGCGTGGGTCGACACGGTGGTCGCGCGCTCGACCGCTACCGCCGAGCGTGCCAAGACCTGCACGCCCGGTTACTACAACCGCGAGGGCAAGGCGGACGCCAAGACCCGGCAGGGCAGCTTCTTCTTCGGTGCACCAACGGAATACGCCGACATCCTGGAGGCCTGGCGGGCGCAGGGAGATCTGGCCGGGCTTGACATTCGCCGAGCCGGGCCGTGAAGTACCTGCTCGGCCGGGCCCGCGCCGCGACCCGGCGGCGACGTTCACCCCGGGTTGTGATCATCGGCGCGGGATTCGGCGGGCTGGGTGCGGCGGTGGCGCTGCGCCGGGCCGGCATCGACGACCTGGTGATCATCGAGGCCGGCGACGGCGTCGGCGGCACCTGGCGACGCAACACCTATCCCGGTGCCGCGTGCGATATCCAAAGCCACCTGTACTCTTTTTCATTCGCGCCCAACAAATCCTGGAGCCGAACCTACGCTCGGCAGCCGGAGATTCTCGCCTATCTGGAGTCGGTGGCCGACGACTTCGACTTACGCCGGCACCTGCGGCTTCAGACACGGGTGCGCTCGGCGGAATGGAATGCGGATACCTGGAGCTGGGAGTGCCGGCTGGAACACGATGGCCATAGCAGCACGCTGACCGCCGACGCGGTGGTCTGCGCGGTCGGATTGTTCGGTTCGTTGAAGCTTCCGGATATCGCGGGCCTCAACGATTTTCGCGGCTGCGTCATGCACACCGCACAGTGGGATCACGACTTCGCGCTGACGGGCCAGAAGGTGGCGGTGATCGGCACCGGCGCCAGCGGGGTACAGCTTGTTCCCGAACTGGCGAAGGCCGCAGCGCAAGTGGCGGTCTTCCAGCGCACCCCGCCATGGATGGTTCCTAAAGACGACCGTCCTTACAGCGCATCCGAATTGGCGGATTTCCGGCACAACCCATTCGCGGTGCCGCGTACCCGCTGGAAGATTTGGAAGTTCCAGCACGACAACACCGCGACCTTCGCCGACGACCCGGTGGTCGCCGCGCGCACCCAGATAGCCACCTCGTTCCTGGAGCGCACCGTGGCCGACGAACAGCTGCGGCGCGCCCTGACGCCGGACTATCCGTTCCGCTGTAAGCGGGTGCTGCTCGGCGACGACTACTACCGGGCGCTGCAGCAAGACAACGTCACACTCGTCACCGACCCGATCGACCGGATCACCGAGACGTCCGTCCTCACGACGGCGGGCGGAGTCGTCGACGTCGACGCGATCGTGCTGGCCACCGGATTCGAGACGTCTCGGTACCTGTCGGGTATCGACGTGATCGGACACGGCGGGCAGCGCCTGCACGAACGCTGGGGCGAGGACCCCAGCGCGTACCTGGGCGTCGCCGTCGCCGGATTCCCGAACTTCTTCATGTTGTACGGCCCCAACACCAACCAGGGCGGAAACTCGATCGTCTACATCCTCGAGGCCGGCGCCCGGCTGGTGGCCAGCGCGATAACCCGGCTGGCGCGGCGCGGCGGCTATCTCGATGTGCGTCCCGAGGCCGAAAAGCGGTACAACGACCTGCTTTCGGCCGATTTGGAGCGCACCATCTGGACCCAGTGCGACAGCTACTTCCGGTCACCCAGCGGCCGCATCGTCACCCAATGGCCCTACACCGAATGGGAATACGCGCGCCGGACCTGGAGGCTGCGAACCCGCGATTGGCTACACCGCACCGGCGATGCTCCGCGGCGACCATCGCATGTCGAAATCGATTATTCCGCAGATCAATTCACCGGCGGCTAGATCAGACCTCGGCAACCTCGATCTCGCCGGCCGTGGCCGCCGCGCGCAGTTGATGAAAGTCGTCGAGGGACTTATCGGCGTAGGCGTACGACCATTCGGCGACCGCTTCGTGCACCGTATTGCTGGTGCCGACGTAGCCACGCAGGATCGAGGCATTCGCGCTCTGCGCGTGCGCCCGCGCCAACAGCACCGCGCACGCGGTGACGTAGTCCGTGAAGGTGGACGGCGACATGCCTTCGGTCTCGATGGTGCCCTTCATGTCGTGGAACTGACGAACGTAATAGTCACGGCCGTCCTTGCGCGTCGATCCGAGGAACACATCTGACATGGCCTGCAGAATTAGCTGACCATCGGTAACGCGCACCCCGTGGCCATGGGCCTCGATCGCCGCGGTCAGGCTCTGCGGCTGGGGCCAGCCGCCGTACTCGTCGAGCACCGAACGCGTGGCCTCCTTGATCTGAAGTATCAGTGGCGTGTCGTTCGGGCCCACCAGAATGACCAAGTAGCAACGGGTCCCGACGCTGCCCACACCAACCACGCGGAGCGCGACATCGGTGACCCGGAAGTGCGACAACAGCAGCGCGACGTCGGCCGGCACCACGGTTAGATACTCCTGAATCGACTCCACCAGCGGGGCCTCGACATCCTCGTCGACGTGCTGCAACACGGGCGGCGCTTCCCGCAAGCGTGGCGTCCCGTCGGGCCCAATTTCGGTGATTTGCTTGAAGACTCGCGCCGACGTGCGGGTGCGCGCCCGCGATATCGTCTTCTGGATCACCGCCTGCAGGCCCTCGGACATCTTCCCGGAGTAGTGCTCGGGCTCCACCCGTAGGTAGTAGCGCTCCAGGACGTCCATCTCCTCGAGCATCGCCTCCAGACTGCGTTGGTAGCCCACCAGCGCCTGCTCGACGCAACGCCGAATGGCCTTGGTGGTGTAGTCGGCGTGACGGCCCCCGATGACCGCGCTGGTGATCAGGCGCTTGACGTCCCACTCGGCCGGGGCGACCGCGGCTTCGTCGAAGTCGTTCAGGTCGAAGACGATCGAGCGATGTGGGGCGGCATATAGGCCGAAGTTGGAGATGTGCGCGTCGCCGCAGCACATGATTTCGATCCCGGTCGACGGGCTCGCGGCGAGATCGGCTGCCATGACCGCCGCCGAACCGCGGTAAAAGGCGAATGGGTCGGCGAGCATTCGGGCGAACCGCAGTGGAACGAGTTCGCTTATCCGTTCGGCATTTTGGGCGACGAGGATTTCCGTTGCGGATCGCGACGAGGGAGTCAGCTGCGCGAGGGAGCGACGCGGGACGGTCTTGCGCAGCGCCCGGCCGCGGGCCACATCTTCGCCCGGAACTTCAAGTTCGATCAAGCGGTCACGCAACACCCGTTGCGGCATTCGCTCAGCATACGTAGGGGGTCGTGGCCGCGATAGATGTCGGATCGTCAAACCACAGCAAACTTAACCTCAGGCTGATTCTCAACGATGCCGCCAAGTGGCCTGATCGTTAACATCGTAAAAATGTTGGATGCCAGACCAAATCGTCTGGTGATCAGGGTGAGAGGACGCCTGGATGTTGAAAGCGCGTCCGACGCTGAGGCGCTTCCTCCCGCACATTAGCTGGCTCAACATCATTGGCGTGGTGGCAATCGTTTTCGCGGCGACCGCCCTCGTGGTCAAGAACGTCCCACATGCGGGATCCAATCAAATCCTTAACGTCTCCTACGACCCGACGCGTGAGCTGTATGCGGCGATCGACAAGGCGTTCATCCCGCAGTATCGGACGCAGACCGGTGTCACCCTGGACATCAAGGAGTCGCATGGCGGTTCGGGCCGCCAACTCAGGAGTGTCCTCGACGGCACGCAGAAGGCGAGCGTGGTGTCACTGGCGTTGATCAGCGACATCCAGACATTGAGCAAGCACGGACTCATCGCGCCCGACTGGCGGCAGCGCCTGCCGAACGATTCGGTGCCGTACACGTCGACCGTCGTCTTCGTCGTCCGCAAGGGCAATCCCAAGGGCATTCATGATTGGCCCGACTTGGTCAATGCCGGTGTGTCCGTGGTGTCACCGAACCCGCGTAGCTCCGGCAACGGTCAGTTGAGCGTGCTGGCTGCCTGGGGTTCGGTGACCACTCGCGGCGGCACGCCGGCTCAGGCGAAGACTTACGTGAAGTCGCTGCTGCAACACGTGGCGGTATCCGACGCCGGTGCGCGCAGTGCGGGCGACAGCTTCACCCTGGCCAAGATCGGTGACGTGCAGCTGACGTGGGAGAACGAGGCGCTGCGCGAGGTCGCCGCCAATTCCGACGATCTCGAGCTCGTCTATCCACCGGTCAGCATCCTGGCCGAGCCGGCGGTGGCCTGGGTCGACGCGAACATCACCGAGCCCAAGACCGCGACCTACGCCAAGGCCTATCTGGAGTATCTGTTCACCGATGCCGGGCAGGAGCAGGCCGCGCAATTCGGCTATCGGCCGTTCAAGCCGGAGATCCTCGCCAAACACGCCGACCGGCTGCGCCCGCTCGCGCTCTTCGGAATCGGCGAGATCGCCAAGGACTGGAGCGACGCGCGCGAGCAGTTCTTCGGCACTAACGGGGTCCTCGACGCCATTTCGGCGCCGCCCGCCGCGGCGTCGGGAACCTAGCGGGAAGACGTGGGCACGGTGGGCTTCGCGCTGAACTACGACGCGGTCAAAGGCAGGCATGACGTCATTGCCGGCCTCACGGTCGCCGCCATCTCCTTTCCCCAGGCGATGGCCTATGCGCTGATTGCCGGCGTCGATCCCCGCTTCGGTGTGTACTCGGCAATCGTCGTTACGATCGTCGCCTCGATTTTCGGGTCGTCCTCGCATCTGATCAACGGGCCGACCAGCGCCATCTCGCTGCTGGTTTTCACCGCGCTCGCCTTCATCGATTCGGAAAACAGCACCCAACTGTTCGAGGGCCTGTTCCTGCTGGCTGTCCTGGTGGGCGTGTTTCAGATCGTGATCAGCTTGTTCAAGCTCGGCAACCTGACCCGATACATTTCCGAGTCGGTCATCATTGGTTTCATGGCGGCCGCCGCCTTTCTGCTGGCCGTCGGACAGCTCGGCAATGCCCTGGGCGTGCGCGACAAGGGCAACGGGCACATGCAGGTCTTACACCGCGTCTGGCTCACCCTGTCGCACGGCGACCACGTCAACTACCGTGCCGTGGTATTGAGCACGGCGGCAGTGGTTTTGGCGGTTGTGCTGCGCAAACTGGTGCAGCGGTACGGTTGGCCGCAGATCGACATGCTTGCGGTGCTGATCATCACCTCGGTGATCGCCTACTTGGCGGGTTGGTCGATTCCGGGGGCCGGCGGCCATACCGCGGTCTCCGTGGCCGCCAAAATCCCCCGCAGCCTGCCCAGCCCGCATGTCCCGGAAGTCCACACCGAATTCCTGCCGCACCTGTCGACCGGCGCGCTGGCGATTGCGTTCGTCGGCATCATCGAGGCGTTGTCGATCGCCAAAGCCATTGCCTACCAAACCCAGCAGAAGATCGACTACAACCGGCAGATCATGGCAGAAGGCCTCGCCAACCTGGCCGGCGGCTTCTTCCAAAGCCTGCCAGGCTCGGGCTCGCTGTCGCGGTCGGCGATCAACTTTCAGTCCGGAGCCAAAACGCGATTCTCCGGAATCGTCTCGGCCGCAACGGTGGCCGCCGCGCTACTGTTGTTCGCCCCGCTCCTGCGTTACGTGCCACAGCCCGCATTGGCGGGCCTGCTGCTGGTGACCGCGGTGCGGCTGGTCGACTTCAAGCGGCTGATCTACACCGTCAAGGCGTCGCGCTACGACGCGGGACTGGTGATCGTCACCGCTTTCACCGGCGTGGCCATCGATCTGGACAAATCGGTCCTGCTCGGTGTGGTGCTGTCGATCCTGATGTTCGTGCCGCGTGCGGCCAAGCTTAAAGCGCGGGAACTCATCGTCACGCCCGAACGCGTTGTCCGCGAGCGTATTTCGGGCGATCCCGCGGATGAGTTCGTGGTGATCTACGATCTGGAAGGCGAACTGTTTTTCGGTGCCGCACCGGAATTGGATCGCTATCTGTCCGAGATCGGCAAACGGATCGCGGACGACGGCATCAAGTTCGCGGTGTTGCGCCTCAAACGGGTGCGCCACCCGGACGTCGTGTGCATCGAGCGCATCGAGCACTTCCTCCGGGAAGAAACCGCACGCGGTGTCACCGTGCTGCTCGCCGGTGTGCGTGCCGATACGCTCGCGGTGCTGAACAACGTCGGATTCCAAAGTTGGTTCAGCGCAGAGCATGTCTTCCCCGAAGAGGACGAGGATTTCTCCGCGACGCTCAAGGCGGTGCGCTACGCCCACGGCAGGCTGGCTGACTTGAAGCTGAAGGAACCTTCTCCGATCGCGCCGGAGCGCACGAACTTCTACTACCTGGTCTAGCCGGAGGCGGCCACTCGGGCCCGCTCGGTCATCGAGGCGATCACGCCCCCGTCGTTGAGGATGTCGGTGCCGGTGAGGTAGCCCGCTTTGTCACTTGCGCAAAAGGCGAGCAGCTCGGCCATCTCCTCGGGCTTGCCCCACCGCGGGACGGCGGCATTGGTCACCATCGCCCCGGCCCCGGCCTGTTCCTCGAGTCGGCCCATCTCGGTGTCGGTGGATCCCGGAGAGACCGAGACGATGCGCAATCCGCGCGCGTTGAAGCGCTCCGCCTGAGACTGGCTGTACCACTTCACGAAACTCTTGCTCAACGCGTAGGCGATTCCGGACCGCGCGTCTTCTCCGGCGATGTCGCACGCCGTCATCATGGCGTTCCAGAAGGCATCGCCGTCATCGATCGCCGACGGAAACTGGGCCGTCGGAACCAATTCCGCGGGCAGCATGTGGGCCGCCATCGATGCCACGTTGACGATCACCGAGCCTTCGGCTGCTGTGGCGTAGAAAGCCTCATTGACGTTGACGGTGCCGATTGCATTGGTGCGCATGACGTATTCCGCGGAGCCCATGCTCGGGCTCACTCCCGCGGTGTGGATGACGGAGGAGAGGGTGCCGAGGCCCGTTGCGGTGTCGAACAGCTCGGTGACAGCACCCCGATCCGTCACGTCGCAGTTGATGGCGGTAACGGTGACCCCGAGGTCTTTCAGGGTTGCTGCCGCCGTATCGAGCCGGTCCTGCCTGACGTCGCAGAGGACCAGCGTGTGGTCGCCGCCCACAATTTTCGCCGTGGCCAGACCCATGCCGCCCGCGCCACCCGTGATCACCGAGACTCGATTCATACCGCGACGTTATACGCAGCCCTTCGGGCAGCTGGCGCGTACTACGTCGGGAGGGCCGCTTCCTCGGCCGGGTGGTGCGGATAACCGGCATGCCGGACGGCTGTTCCGAGGAAAGGAGCCTTCAGCGTGGCGATCAGGTAGCGGCGGTTGACGATCAGTGCGCCGACGGCGATCACGGCGTAGACACCGCAGAGCGTCAGACGCTCCGGAGTCGAGGTGAGTGGGAACTGGACGATAAACAATCCCAATAGTGTCCAGGCGGCCGCCCGGCCGAAGCGCAGCGCCAGGATCACCGCGACACCCATCAACGTCTGGCTGGCGGTGAGCAGGACTTCCTCGACTTGGCGGGAGTCGAGTTCCAGGGAGAAGCCACCGCCGCCCAGCAGGTGGGCCACCGGCAGCGATCCGATCAGCAGCGTCCACTGGTTGACCTTGGACGAGATCAGCGTGGCGATGGCCGCGGTGCCCTTGCCGCGGGCGGCGAAGATCGTCGCGATGATGAACTCGGGCGCCTCGGAGGCCAACGGCGCGAGCCACTGCACCAGCAAGAATCGGTCGATGCCCAGCTCGGTGCCGGCGGCGACCAGATTGTCGGCAAAGGGCTTTGCGCACAGCAGGATCACGGTGCCGGACAACGTGAACAGGCTGACGACGATGATGCGGCGGGTTCGATCCGAGAGCTCACCAAGAGCGGCGGCGGTACCGACCAGGTCGGGCTCTTCGACATCGCCGTGGCTGACCTTATACAGGTAGAAGCCGAACCAGGCCAGCAGTGCCAGCCCCATCGCGAGATGGATCTCGCCGCCGAACGGGATCGCGAACGCGGCCAGGCCGGCGATCAGCAGGAACCCGAGTTCGACGCGATTGGCGGGCTCCAGCGTCAGGCCCGCCGTCTTCCCGGCACCGACCCGGCGCGCCGCGACGACGCTGGCCAGCACCACGACCGGCCACCCCAGGCCCATCAACAGCCGGTTGGATCCGGTCATATTGGCCGCCGCGTACTGCGTGTATTCCGGGTTATGGCCGGACACAAACGCGTAGTAGAGGTCCACCGCGTATTCGGGTAGCACCGCGACGAGGGCGAGCACCGCGATCGCCAGTCCGCCGGAGACATCGATCTGCGCGGCCTCGGCGGCCCACGCCAGCAGGAAACTCGCGGAGACCACCGCGGCGCCGAAGACCAGCAGGGCGACAACCGGGTCCGGATGTAAGCCGATGCTTCGGACCACGACCGCGGGGGCGATGAACATCGCGGTGATGAACGCCGAGCGGAAGAGCGTTCGCCGTGGCGAGCGTGGCGCCGCCGACGGAATCGAGCCGGCGGGCCTGTCAGTGGCGAGCATCGTCGTCCTTCACTTTATGGCTTTATGGCTCGCGGCCGTGGCTTGACCTGCCCGCCAAAGCTACCTTGGCTACCCTTATCCAGCAACATTGTGAGAATGCCAATCGACGCGGACCGTTCGCCTATATTTGCTGGCCGGAGCCATCAATCTAAATTGTTAGGTTCGACTAACTTCAGATTGTGGCAAAACGATCTAGCGGTCTTGCGGGGACTCCGGGAGCTGGAGGGTAGGTTCGGGGGAGGCTGCGGTGACTCGGCGGAGCAGCCATGGGACATCAACATCCACGACGACGCATTGCTGGAGTCCGGAGTTAGCGATCCGGCCCCATCGCCGCGGCCGCGGCCGCGGTGAACATTTCGACAGCCTGCTTGCGGGGCAATGACGCCACGAATTGCGCGGCGGCCTTCATGACCTCACCCGCCATCAAGGTCGGGCCGTTCGTCAGGTTGTCGAACGCCTCCGCGATGATGTCGTCGACCGAGGCGGCACCCTCGGGCACCTCGTCTGGCGAACCGATGTTGCCGCGGCTGTATTCGAGTTCGCGCAAGGCTGGAGTGTTGGTCTTGCCCAGAATGAGGCCCAGGACGTCGACGCCCTTGTCGTGCAACTCCGCCCAGAGCGCTTCGGCGAACACCATGTCGAACGCCTTCGTCGCACCGTAGGCGACCATGTTGGGTCCGCCGGCCAATCCCGCGCCGGACCCGAAGATGACGATGCCGCCGCTACCCCGCTTGACCATCGCCGGGGCGAAGTGATGGCACAGCTGCATCGGCACCATGCAGTTGCGCTGCACCATCGCTTCGGCAGCACTGATCGGATTATCAAGGAAGGGTTTGTAATTGGGATCCGCACCGGCGCAGTACACCAAAAAGCCGATCTCCAGGTCGGTGGTGGCTTCGGCTACTTTGGCGGCCGCGTCCAGGTCGGCGAGATCGACCGCGAGGGTTCGGGTTTGGGCACCGGTCCGGGATTCGATCTCGGTGGCGACCTGATCGAGCAGCGCTTGGCGGCGAGCCAGCAGTACGACGTTGACGCCGCGTTCGGCCAGTCCCGCGGCGAATGCCGCACCCACGCCGTCGGAGGCACCGGCGACCAGCGCCCACGGGCCGTATTTCGTGGCGAATGACATGAGCGCTCCCTACGGGCCGAATGTCGCGATGCGAACCTGAGTGAACCGGCGTCGTGCAATGCGCCAGCCATCGGCGGTCCGGACGATCTCGTCGTCGTAAAAGCCCCACGCATTGACACCGGATTGGTTGTCGCCGAACATGATTACCGCATCGACATAGGTGCGGGCCGATGCCTTGTCGCCGTCGAGTGTGACGGCCTGATTGGACAAGCGATGCAGGGTGTGGCCCGCCATCGCGTGCGTGGTGTCCATGAACTCGGTGACTTCGTTTACGCCATGCCAGGTGCCGATTTCGCCATAGTCGAGCTCGCAGTCCACGGTGAACACCGTGCGAAACAGCGGCCAGTCGCGGCGATCGATCCCGGTGGCGTAGCGCACCAACAGATCGGAGATGTCCTGACGGTCTTCTCGTTCGGTCACGCCTGCCTCAATTCGGGTCTCCGTTCGGGTGGACGACGATGCGCGGCGGCCCGTCGGATCGGCGGGCGAGATCGAGCGCGTCGGGCACCTCGTCGAGGCCGATGACCTTCCCGACGCTGGGGAGCGGATCCAGCCTGCCCGCCGCGATGGCCTCGAGGGTCCCGTACCAGTCCTGGGGATGCGGTCCGCCGCCGAATTGGATTGTCACGCCTTGGCGGGTCGCGGTGGTGATGTCCAGGGTGTCTCCGGTGTACCAGCCGCCCGCGCAGTAGATGCGAGTCATCATCTCGGCGGATTCAACGATGTTCTGGATCAGGCCGGCGGCACCCACGCATTCGAATACCACGGCCGGCCCGGGCAATCCGCGCGCGGCGCGAACCGCCCGGAAGGCGTCCGCCCACGGCTGACGCGCAGGGTCGACGACCACGTGCGCGCCGAAGCGGTCCCGGGCCAGTTCGCGCCGGTCGGACTTGAAGTCGGCCACGATAATCGGTTCGACGCCGCGGGACGCCAGGGCGGCGACGGCGGACAGCCCGATCGCCCCTGCACCGATGACCACGGCGATCTCGCCCGGTTGGATGTTTGCCGATCGCACATAGAACTCGCCGACCGCGAAGGCATCGACCAACGCGACGGCATCGCTGGCAACGTCGCCGGCGACGGCCTTGGCCGCCGCCTCCGAAATCACCAGCAGCTCAGCGAAACTCCCTTGTGCTTCCGGGTGCTGCCCGATGATCCGCACTCCGCCGGCGCCGCCTTCGACCAGGCGTATCGGTATCGAGGTCACCCGGGTGCCCACGGCCAACTGATCCGAGCAGCCGGGTCCGTGTCCGATGACCGCACCGACGAATTCGTGACCGAGCACGATGTCGCGGTCGGTGTCGTACAACGAACGTCCGGTCGGATCGTCGACGGCGAGTTCGGGGTGGTCCATGAAGTGCACATCCGAGGCGCATATCGCGGTGCTCAGCGTGCGTAGCAGCAGTTCACCGGGCCCGGGCTCGGGGTCGGCCGTCTCGCGGACCGTCAGCCGACCGTCTCTCAAAACCACAGCGCGCAAAGCGTCTGCCTCATTTTCTCGAATAATCGAGTTATTCTGTCGAATGTTCGCTATAACTGTAGGAACCCGGTCTCAAAGGAGTCAAGCCATTCGCGGATCCACCTCGGCGCCGACCGCACGGGTGCTCGACGTTGTCGAGTTGCTGGCGCGGTCCGGAAACACGCGGATGCGCTTCTCCGACATCGTGCGTGAGCTCGGCCTGACGCAGGGGACGGTGCACGCGATCCTCAAGACGCTGTGCGATCGCGGCTGGGCGAGCCGCGACCCTGTCGCAAAAACCTTCTCGCTGGGCCCGGCGCTTGCCGTCGTGGGTGCGCGAATGGACACCGCTCGGCCGCTTGCACACGCCGCGCGTTCGGCGGCGCTGCGACTTTCCCGTGAGGTCGGCTACGCCGGCTCGGTGGTCGAGCGGTTCGGTGACTCGTTGGTAGTCACGGCTTTTGAGGGCGATCCCGCCACCCAGCCCGCGGGGATACCGGGCGACCGGATTCCGTACGCGCCGCCGTTCGGCGTCGCGTTAGCCGCCTGGGACACCGACGAGGAACAGCGTGCGTGGATTCGCCGCGGCGCGGGCAGCAACGCCGATCGCGTCCAGCGCCTGGAACACGTCTTGGCGCACACCCGCGAGCGTGGGTTCGACGTCGACTGGACAACGCCCGCGCTGGCCCAGGCCGTCCACGTGGTCGGCACGCTGGACAGCAACGAGATGCCGACCCCGGTGCGCCACATCCTCGACCAGTTGCTTGTCGAGTTCACCACGATCGGCTTCCTGTCCGACGACAACCCCGGTCGCCGCAAACAGCCCGTCGTGACCATCGCCGCACCGGTTTTCGACCACCGCGGCCACGTCGCCATGATGCTCGCCGTGCACCCGCTGTCTCCGCTGAGCGCGCGACAGATCCAGGTCATCGGCCATAAGCTCACCGCGGAAACCGAGGCGATCAGCGAAGCCCAGCAAAATCCACCGGTGGTGGACCTCGAGGAGCGCAGCGGCGCGCGTCGCCGCCGGGCCTAAGCTCTTAGCCGGAGGGCGGAAACCGATGGCACATCAGTACGTTGTGGACGAACTGGCCGGGTTCGTCGTCGGTGCCACGGCGTCGGACCTGAGCACGCATCCCCGGGAATTGCTCAAACGCAATGTGCTTGACAGCATCGCCTGCGCGATCGGTTCGCTCGACGGCGAACTGATCCCGACGATCCGGGAGCACGCCGGCCAGTTCAGCGGCAGCGCCTCGGCGACGCTCGTCGGTGGCGGCCGCGCATCGGTGGATCAGGCCGCTTTCTTCAACGCCGTGTTGGTGCGCTATCCCGACCTGCTCGACACGTATCTGACCATCGGCGGCCTCTGCCACCCGGCCGACAACTTCGGCGCCGTGCTGGCGATGGCCGAACATGTCAGCGCCACCGGGGCCGACTTCCTGCTCGCCCTCGCCGTCGCCTATGAGGTCCAATGTCGTTTCAGCGCACAGGTTCCCGTGATGGCGCGAGGACTCAACCATGCGCTGCAGCTGGCGATGTCGGTCGCGGCCGGATCGGCGAAGTTGCTGGGGCTGGACGCCGAGCGCACCGCGCACGCGATTGCGGCGGCCACCGCCGACAATGTCTCGCTGGCCGCGGTGCACGCCGAGCCGGTCTCGAACTGGAAAGGTATCTCCCCGGCCATCACCGCCATGCGCGCGGTCTACACGACGATATTGGCCGGCCGTGGGATCACCGGGCCCAAATCGTTGTTTGAAGGCCCGAACGGACTCGTCCAACTCTTCGATCAGCCAATCGATTTCAACACCGCCGATCGCGAACTGACGGCGGTCGAACAAACCTATCTCAAGCAGTACTGCGCACTGATCCACGGACAGGCCATCATCGACGCGCTGTTGGCGATCCGGACGGACCACACGCTGCACGGCGACGACGTCGCGCGGGTGACGATCGAGGTGTTTCAGACCGCGTACGACATCGCCGGCGGGGGAGCCTACGGCGACAAGGATCATCCGCAGACCAAGGAACAGGCCGACTACAACCTCAAGTACCTCAGCGCCGTCGCACTGATCGACGGGGGAGTCGGCCCCGAACAGCTGGAGAACGAACGTGTTCTGCGCCCCGACGTGCAGGAGCTGTTGGCGCGAGTGGACGTCGTCGCGGCGGCGGACCTGACCGCGGACTACCCGCAACGCACCGCGACGCGGGTGCATGTCCGCACTCGCGACGGACGGGAATTCAGCCGCGAGGAAAGCGATTACGAGGGATCACCGACTCGGCCGATGACGTGGTCGCGGGTGGTGGACAAGTTCGGATGGCTCGCCGAACCGTTCTGCGACGACGCGCTGCAGACCGACATCGTCGCCGCCGTCGACCATCTCGACGATATCGCCGTCGCCGAGCTCACCGCACTGCTCGGCGCGGTAAGCCCGGTACCGCAACGTCCGCGCGGCCGGCCGCGGTTCTGACATCTGCGCGCGCCCTCTTGCGACGTTTGCTGCCCGCGTTGAATGATCGGCCATGCGCAAAGATCGCGGCATCAACCGCTGGGAGTTGGTCACCTGCGCGCTCGCAGGCCATGTGACCTACGCACCCGAGGAGCAGGGACTTGCCGACCGGCTCAGTGGCACGACCGGACTCGGCGAAGTGTGGCGGTGCCTGCGCTGCGGGGAGTTCGTCGTCGGCGCACCTCATGGCCGGGGCCACGCCGAGGACGCCCCGATGATTATGCGTGGCAAGGCTTTACGGCAGGCCATCATCATTCGTGCCCTCGCGGTCGAGCGCGTGTTGCGGGCGGTGGTGATCGCGCTCGCGGCCTACGCGGTGTGGAAGTTCCGCGGTGCTCGGGGGTCGATCCAGGCCACCCTCGATCGCGACCTGCCCATCTTTCGGGCCGCCGGATTCAAGGTCGATCAAATGACGCTCGTGCACGAGCTGGAAAAGGCGTTGGCCGCCAAACCTTCCACCTTGGCGCTGCTGACCCTGATGCTGACCGCCTACGCTCTGGTCGAGCTGCTCGAGGCCGTCGGCCTGTGGTTGCTCAAACGTTGGGGCGAATACTTCGCGGTGATCGCCACCTCGGTGTTCTTGCCGTTGGAGATCCATGACCTGGCCAAGGGCATCACGATGACGCGGGTGGTCACCTTCAGCATCAACGTCCTGGCCGTGATCTACCTGGTGGTCTCCAAACGGCTGTTCGGCGTGCGCGGTGGTCGCGAAGCCTACGACGAGGAACGACGCGGTGAGCAGCTCCTCGACGTCGAGCGGGCCGCTATGACGACGTGATACTCACGTCTTCGGGGTGATGAACACGCCCTCGGCTTCCACGGTGACACCGTCCGCGTCGGCGATGTGACCGATGGAGTACGTCTTCACCCCGTCGATGCGGTCGATGTGTGCTTCGGCCCGCAGCGGACGGCCGAGCGCTGTGCGGCGCCGGTAACGCAAGGTCAGGGTGCCGGTATAGGCAGGTCGGCCCAGCTTGTGTGCCGTCGCCCCCAGCACATGGTCGAGGATCAGGGCAGATACCCCGCCGTGCACGTGCGCCGGCGGGCCTTCGTATGCCGCACCGAGATTGAACTCCGACCACACCAGTCCGTCCGCTTCGTGATGAAGTACCAGCGGCGGCGCGACCGCATTGCGCAGACCGACGACGGCATTGCCCCAGGCGACGGTGCCGCCGTCCGGCGTCGTGCGCACCCCAAACGTCCCCGGCCGCGCAGATGCACTCAATTCGTCTGCGGCACTGTCGATTTTGGCTTTTGCGGCCGCGACCGTCGCGGGGTCCGCTTCGGTCCGGATGCTGAGATCGACGAGCCGGCGGACTGATTCGGCCAACGGGCCATAGACCGATTCGAGCCGGCGGTAGTCGATGCAGAGCATTTCGTCAGACATATAGGTAACCTAACAGTCCGCTGGCGGCGTACCGCCGCCGGATGTGGCACACTGGAGCTGCCCAGCGTTGGGTTTAGGGGATTTCCCTTGTGGCAGCGGCATTTTCGCCAGCGTGAAGCTAACCGTTATCGCCGGGGCACCACGCCGCCGTGGGTCCCGCGTTTCTGCGTCGTAGACCGGATTAGTACTGGTCACAGGCGTGGTGACGGGAATAAATGCCGTGGAATGTGCGCTACGACACAAGCTGGATTAGCACTGCGTTTACCCGCTTGCTGCACACTTGTAAAACAGCTGCGGTGAAATTGACGAGTCGGCTGACTAGGCCGGCAAAGGAGGGGTCGAGACTGTGCCTACACTGCAGACCTTGATCAACCAGAGTTCTACCAACCTCGATGTAGTTGCCCCGATCAAAGCCCGCGCCTGCGATGCGCTGAATCTTGTGCTCAGGAACAGGTCACGCGGGCAGGGCGATGACTCACGCGTGATGCGCCGGGGTGCGGAGCGCTGCTGACCCCCTGACGGGTCGACAGAATCGCCGGCGGTGCCAGAGCCCCAATGGCCGGCGATTGGAGTTCGAGTTGCCCCCCAACGGAGCGCGGTGACGATCGGCGTCATCTGTGCAATCCCGCAAGAGTGGGCTTATCTACGCAGTGTGCTGTCCGGGGCGCGGCGCGAACAGATCGCACAGCTCACCTTCGATACCGGCGAACTCGATGCGCGGCGGGTGGTGCTGGCCGCGGCCGGCATGGGCAAGGTCAACACCGGTCTGGTGGCGACGCTTCTGGCCGACCGATTCCGTTGCCACACAATCGTTTTCACCGGTGTCGCGGGCGGACTGGATCCGCGGCTGCACATCGGCGACATCGTTATCGCCGACCGGGTGGTGCAGCACGACTTCGGGGTCATCGCAGACGAACGGCTGGCGCCCTACCAGCCTGGGCACGTCCCGTTCATCAACCCGACCGAGCGTTTCGGCTATCCGGTCGAACCCGAACTCTTCGACCGCGTCAGACGCCGTCTCGAGGGATTCACCCTTCCGGTGTTGCCACCGGCGGCGGGCGGCACCGCCACGCCGCCGCGGATCAGCTACGGCACCGTCTTGACCGGCGACCAGTACCTGCACTGCGAGTCCACCCGCGAGAGGTTGCACAACGATTTCGGGGGCCTGGCGATCGACATGGAGGGCGGTGCGCTGGCCCAGGTCTGCGAGGCGTTCGGCATCCCCTGGCTGGTGATCCGCGCGCTGTCCGACCTGGCCGGCACCGACTCCGGTGCCGATTTCAACCAGTTCGTCGAGGAGGTCGCGATCAGCTCAGCTCGCGTCCTGCTGCACCTGTTGCCGGCGCTGGGCTGAGTCGGTTGTCCTGCGCGGCGCGGTCGCGTTCACGCCGCCGTGCCCGTGAGGCCCGTAGGTTGGCGACGTTGCCGCACGTCTTCGCGTTGCACCAGACGCCGCTGTTGTTCTTCGATCGGTCGTAGAAGGTCGACATGCACGGCTGGTGATGGCAATTCTTGAGGCGCCGCCAGGTGCCGTCGCGCTGGCCCAGCAAGATCTCACCCCACAATGCCGAGGCCAGCCAGCGCCAGCCGTTGCCGGCGGGTTCCAGTCGGACTTCGCCGGTTTCGGACACCGCGAACGACGCCGAAATCGCCGCGGTGCCCGTCCCGGCCGCCGACTCGCCGCGCACCAGCTGCGCGATCGCCGCGCGCAACGCGCGCAGCTTCGGCAGGTCCGCGTCCGTGATGTCGGGCGGGTCGGTGGGCACGCCGCGCAGCTCTGCCCAGGTCCGCACCGCGCTGCTCACCCACTCCCGCGCGAGGGTGGCGTCGTCCAGTAGATCCGAGCCGTCGCGCTTCACGTCGATCGTGTTGAGGAAATCCTGGACCAAGCCCAGGCCACCGGGTGCGGTCGCGAGTTGGTAGCGCTGTGACGCAGACCATGAAGACATAACCAAATGCTACTTGACTATGTCGAACACGACAACTAATTTGACAGATGCAAAGCCATTTAACCTAAGTCAAGGAGTACGGATCATGGTCAACATCAAGGGGTCGACGGTCGTGGTCACCGGCGGACAGCGCGGACTCGGCAAGGCCATCGTGGACGAGTTCCTGCGCCGCGGCGCGGCCAAGGTCTATGCCACGGCGCGCACACCCAAGCCCAGCACTGACCCTCGCCTCGTAAGCGTTGCGCTTGACGTCACCCAGGCGGATTCGGTTGCGGCGCTGGCTATTACCGCCTCCGACGCAGACATCGTCGTCAACAACGCGGGCGTGCTCGGCGCGGCCAAGCTCCTGGACAGCGACATCGAGGAGGTCCAGGCGGTCTTCGAGACCAACTACTTCGGCGCGCTGCGGGTCGCGAAGGCGTTCGCGCCGATCCTCGCCGAAAACGGCGGGGGCGCGCTGGTGAACATCAGCTCGGTGCTGTCCTGGGTGGGCGGCTTCGGCGGCTACGGCGACTCCAAGGCCGCCATCTGGTCGCTGAGCAACTCCTTGCGGGTCGAGCTGGAGAAGCAGGGCACACTGGTCACCTCGGTACACCTGGGCTACACCGACACCGACATGACCACCGGGTTCGACGTCCCGAAGAACGACCCGCGGGACGTGGCCCATCAGATCGTGGCCGGCGTCGAGAACGGTGACGCCGAGGTGTTGGCCGACGACATGACCCGCCACTTTAAGGCGGCGCTGTCCGGACCGGCCGAGGCACTGCGCGCGGGCTAACGCGGCAGTCGCACGCCCTGGGGGTCGGCACGATGCCGGCCCCCAGTGGTGTTTGGATGACTTGTATGGATGAACCCGAAGGCATTGTGAGCGCCACCCGCGTCATCTCGGCCAGCGCCGAGCGCATCTTCGAATTGATCGCCGAGCCGTCTAGCCAGCCGAGCTGGGACGGCAACAACAACCTCGCCTCGGCGGCTCCCGGGCAGCGCGTCCGCGCGGTCGGTGACGTGTTCAAGATGACGTTGACCAACGGTGCAGTGCGGGAGAACCACGTCGTGGAATTCATCGAAGGCACCAAGATCGCTTGGCGCCCGGCCGAACCCGGAAAGCCGCCGCCCGGTCACCTGTGGCGCTGGGAGCTCAGTGGGATCAACTCCACACTGACCAACGTCACGCACACCTACGACTTCACCGCGCTGACCGACCCGAAGCGGCTCGAGAAGGCGCATTCGACGACGTCGGAGATGTTGCGCGATTCGATGGACAAGCTCGCGATGCTCGCCCAGCGCCTCGGGTAGGGCCAGGTATGCCCCTTCCATCGCCGGGAAGCGATCGCGGCGCAATCGTCACCGGCGCATCTTCGGGCATCGGTGAGCAATTCGCCGAGATGCTATCGGGGCGCGGCTATCAGGTCGTGCTGGTGGCCCGCAACGCCGACCGACTCAGCGCGCTCGCCGGGCGCTTGGGCCCCAATGCGCACCCGCTGCCCTCCGACCTGTCCGATCGATCCGCGCGGGCGGCTCTGCCGGACCGCGTCGCCGCCCTCGGCCTGACTCCGGACATCCTGATCAACAACGCCGGGCTGTCCACCCTCGGCCTCGTTGCGAAATCTGTTCCCGAGCAAGAAGTTAACCTCGTCGAAGTCGACGTGGCCGCCGTGGTCGATCTGTGCAGCAGGTTTTTGCCCGGCATGGTCGAGCGCGGACGGGGCGCCGTGCTGAATGTGGCGTCGGTGGCCGGGTTCGGGCCGCTGCCGGGCCAAGCGGCATACGGCGCCGCCAAGGCGTTCGTGTTGTCCTACACGCATAGCCTGCGCGGCGAACTGCGTGGCACCGGCGTGACCGCGACCGCGCTGTGTCCCGGGCCGGTGGACACCGGTTTCGGTGAAGCAGCGGGCTTCAGCAAGGAGGAAGCCGAGGCCGCCCTACCGCGGATCATGTGGATTCCCGCCGACAAGGTCGCACAGGCGGGAATCGACGGGCTGGCCGCGGGCAAAGCCGTCGTGATCCCGGGCCGGATCAACCGAATCGCGGCGGCTTTCTTCCGGATCGCGCCGCCCGAGTCGCTGTTGCCACTACTGGTGCGCAATCACCCGGCTTTCAAACGGGACTGAACGTCAGCCTCTTTTGGCGCGCACCCACTGGAACGTGCCGACGTTTTTGACCCGCACGCTGAGCAAGCCGTTGTCTTCGAGGAGGTCGCCGATTTCGTCTTCGCCGAAGATGTGCGCGCCGATGTTGGGCAGCAGCTGCCACACCCGCGCGGCACGCCCCGCGGTCGGGACCATGATGGCCAGCCGTCCGCCGGGTCGCAGCACCCGCGCCATCTCGGCCAGCGCGGCGGCCGGATCCGGAATCAATTGCAGCACCGCCATCGAGACCACCGCGTCGACGGTGCCGTCGCGCAGCGGAAGTCGTTGTGCGTCAGCCCTTATGAAGCCGACATGCGGGCCTGCCTCGTTGCGCACGGCCCGGGCCAGCATCGCCTCGGAGATGTCGACGCCCAAGGCCAATCCGTCCTTGCCCGCCGCGCGTGCCAGCGACGCGGTGACGGTGCCCGGCCCGGAGCCGACATCCAGCGCGGTGCCCCCCGGCGGGATGTCCAGCCAGTCGGCGGGGTGCTGCAGCGCGGCGATCAGCCGTCGGGAGACAGCCTGCGCGTTGTCGTAAAGCATTGAGCCGATGGGAGATGCCCATGCCGCCTGGATCGGGCCGGTGTTCTTCGGGATGTCGTCGTTGCCGAGCAGATCGAGATACCCCTTGCTGGCATCCGGAATCGCCGGCGGATCGGCTAGCAGATCCAGCGCTCGGCGCAACGCGGGCGGAAGCGAAACGTGCACGTCGGTCATGCGTGCTCCTTCGATCAAATGTCAAGCTGTACGCCGAAATCCGGGGAGCCGCGACGCTGACAGTCTCCCCAACGCAGCCTACGCGCGACGGTGCGTCACCCGCCCTGTCGAATGTGGGCTTGGTTACCGCCTGACGACGGCGTGCTCGCTCACCAGGGCGTACAACCGCCACTGGCCCGGCACGCCTTTGAGTGCGGTCTCGCCGCGGTCGGTGAACCTGTGCCGTGAGCCGGTGACGATGTCGCGCAGCGTCGACGACACCAACACCTCGCTGGGGCCCGCCTGGGCGGCGACCCGGGCGCAAATGTGCACCGCCATGCCGGCGATGTCGTCCTTGAGAGCGCCGCCGCGCAGTTCCACCTCACCTGCGTGGATGCCCGCCCGCACCTCGATGCCCAGCACCCGAACCGCGTCGACGATGGCGTCCGCGCAAGCGATCGCCGCGCTCGGGCTGCTGAACGTGGCGACGAATCCGTCTCCGGCCGTGTTGACTTCGCGACCGGAGAAGCGCTGCAGTTCCCGGCGCACGATGGCGTCGTGGTTGTCCAGCAGATCGCGCCAGCGATCGTCACCGAGCAGGGCGGCCCGCTCGGTCGAGCTGACGATGTCGGTGAACACGATCGTGGTCAGCAGTCGTTCCGCGTCCGAGCCGCCGCGCAGGCCGGTGATGAACTCCTCGATCTCGTCCAGCATCGGAGCCGTATTACCGGTCCAGTACAAGGCATCTTCGCCCGGCAACTCCACGAAACGCGACCCGGCGATGTGCTCGGCCAGGTAGTGCGCGTGGCCAATCGGGCTGAACTCCGGATTGTCGCGATGCAGGATCAACGTTGGCGTCTTGATGCGAGGAAGGATGTCGCGCACGTCGGAGTGCCGGATGGTCTCGATGACCACGCGCGCCATGCTTGGGGATGCGGCCCGGTTCCCGGAGTGGTCCCACCACGCGCGGAATGCCTCGTCACTGGCAACCGACGGCGCGATGATGCCGAGCATGTCGAAGCCCTTCTCGACGGCGTCCGGCTCGACCCCCACCGTCGTGTACGGCTGGGCCTCCACCTCGTCGCTGCCAATCGGGTAGTCAGGACCACGCAGCGTTCTCGCGCCGCCGTTGAAGATCACCAGGTTGCAAACCCGCTCAGGGAATTCGGCGGCGAGCACCAGCCCGGCCAAGGAGGTGAACCCCGGGGCGAACACCGTCGCCCGATCGCACCCGGCCGCGTCCATGACGGCGATCGCGTCCTGCGCCCAGGACCGGGGTCCGATCATGTCCAACGAGGGAACCCGCGACGACATGCCGATTCCACGTTGGTCGAACCGGATCACGCGGCTGAAGGACGCCAGCCGTCGATGAAAGCGGTACATCGACGGCTCACTGTCGACACAGTCAATCGGAATGAGGGGGCCCGGCAGCACCAGCAAGTCGATCGGGCCATCGCCGAAGACCTGATAGGCGATGTCGAGTTCGCCGCAACTGGCGTACCGAGTCCGCGGAACCGGCGCCACGCCACCAGGCTAATGCAGGGCTACGACAAACCCGGGGCTAGCCGCCGATGATGGGCACCAGGTAGCGCCCGGCGTACTCCCGGACGGCGGTGTGATCCGAGGTGTCGAGCCGATCGGTGGGGAAGACGATGATGCCCAGCGCCACGCGCAGCAGCACGTCGGCGATGTTGGCCAGGTCGGCGTCGGGAATGTCCGCCCCGCATCTGCGCAGGGTGTGAGCGATCCCGGCGGCGAATTGGCTGATCGGGAAGGCGTGCGATCGGGAGAACAGCCCGAACAGCTCGGGTTCGCTTTCCACGATGCGCGAGTACAGCGGGGAGTCCTGGACCAGGCGCACACCCAGCGTGAACGCCTCGATCACTGCTTGCTGCGGATTGCAGCCGGCGGTGGCCCGGTCCAAGGTGGCGAAAAAGAGCTCGCCCTCGCGCCGGACCACCCGTTCGACCAGGTCGTCCTTGGTGGGGAAACGCCGATAGAGGGTGCTGCGGCTGACCCCGGCCCGGGCGGCGACGTCCTCCATGTTCGCGCGGCGCACGCCGTAGGTCTCGAAGACCGCGCGCGCGGTGTCCAGGAGGGCATCGTCGGTATCGCCGCCGTCGATGAGGGTGCCGTCGAGGCGGTGTTTCCGCATGGCTCACGACCCCCTCGGCAATGTCGGTGCCCCAATGCTAGGTTTGAAACAAAGATACAACTTTGTGTCACTGATTCGGCGGAGGTTGGGCATGACTGCCGAGAACGACCAGTTGGCCGGCCCGACGGCCGGTGCCCGTTTCGACACCGGTGTTCGGGAAGCGGTCCCGGTATTAGTCGAGGGGCCGGTCGACGACGAGATCGCAAAGGCCGCGCCGCGGCTGGGGCCCGAATCCCTGATCTGGAAGTTCTACGGCGATCACCGCACGCAATTCTTTGGGTTCCAGCGCGTCGCCGGTGTCGAGAACTGCATCGAGCAGCTTGCCCAGGGGGTGCTCGATCACTCGGTGATCTTCAGCGACACGTTGGGCCGCGCCAAGCGAACCGCGCCGCCGTTGATGAAGACCGTCTACTCCGACGACCCACACGAGTGGGGTCGCAAGGTCCGCGACTTTCACAAACCGATCAAGGGCACCATCAGCGACGGCTCGCGGTATCACGCGCTGAACCCCGAGTTGTTCTATTGGGCGCACGCGACTTTCGTCGACCAGGTCATCTACAACACCGATACGTTCATCCGGCGGCTATCGGACGCGGAGAAGGAACAGATCTTCGATGAGGGCAAGGTCTGGTACAGCCTCTACGGCGTCAGCGAGCGCGGCCAGCCGCAGACCTACGCCGACTTCGTCAGCTATTGGGACGACATGCTCGAGCGGTTCGTGCCGCACAAGACCGTCCTGTACGGCACCGGCTACATCCGCAAGGGGATTCCCGGACCGCGTTGGATGCCCAAGGGCGTTTGGCAGGTCTTGTCGGCGCCGCTGAACGCCTACACCCGTCTCGTGTTGGTCGGAACCTTGCCGCCACAGATGCGCCAAGTGTGCCAACTGGAGTGGGATGCCAAGAAGGAGAAGCGGTTTCAGCGCTTTGCGACGGTCGTGCGTGCGCTGAATCCGGTGCTCAACCGGTTGCCGCTCTGGTTGCTCTACACGCCGTGGGCGGTAACGGCGTGGCGCCGGGCGGGCGTCGACCCGCGCCGGCTGCACAACCGCGCCGGCTAAGTGATCCGCAGCAGCCGTTCGGCATTGCCGTGTGCGATCTTCTCGCGGTCGGTGGGGGACAGCGTCGTCCGCTCGAATCCCTGGACGGCTTCGTAAGAGGATTCGTAGGGGTAGTCGATGGAGAACATCAACGCGTCGGCCCCGACCTCCAGCACGGCTCCGAGCAGCACCGCGGGTGAGAACACGCCGCTGTTGGTGAAGACGATGTTGGTGCCGAGGTAATCCGACGGCGCGCGCCGCAACGTGCTGGTTTCCGAGAGCGACGTCGACGCGAAGCGGGTGTCGATGCGGCTGCGCTGAAATGGCAGAAACTCGCCCATGTGCCCCAAGATCATCGTCGCCGCGGGATGCCGGTCGAATACGCCGCTGAACAGGATTCGCAGTGCATGCCCGCTGACTTCGGCGGCCCAGCTCCAGGTTGCGCCGTACAACTCGGGCCGCCCCTCGATGACCTGCCAGTGATCGGCCGGCGGTGCGCCGGGGTGCAAATACAGTGGCACACCAAGGGATTCCGCCGCCGCCCACAGCTCGTCGTATGCGGGCGCGTCCAGGTAGCGGCCGCCGGGTCCTGTGATGCAGTCGTTGACCAGGGCGCCGCAGAATCCGTCTTGGGTGACGGCGCGTTCCAGTTCGATCACCGCCGCGGCGGGATCCTGCAAGGGCAACGCCGCGAATCCACGGAAGCGATCGGGATTTTCGCTGATGGCCTTCGCCAGGTAGTCGTTGGCGAAGCGCGCGTTGTCACGGGCTTGTTCGGCGTCGATGTCGACCTGCAGGCCGGGAGATGTCAGCGAAAGCACCTGGATGTCGATGCCGGCATCGTCCATCTCGGCCAGCCGGTGTTCGCCGAAGTCGGGCAGCCGGAGTTCACAGCGCTGGGCCCATTCCGTCGTCATCCGCTTCTGCAGTTGCTGATGCTCCGTGGTGGGCTGACGCTCGGCCAGCTCCGGGATGAAAAATGCTTCTTCCAAGGCGATGTAGCGCATCGGCGTTCCTCACTGTCGGATTGTGCTGTCTCCCTTCGACTCTGCCTGCCCGCCGCCTATTTGCGAAATGAATATATTGCATAGTGAGTATGTCTGCCGTGCATATTGATCCGACTTGGCCTGAGGTGGTGACTCGGGCGGAAACTCGTGGTTACCTCAAGGCATATTGCGGCATCCCGGTACGTCAGCCCGAGCGTGAGGAGCACAACCGATGCAAATGACGGGTAATACCGTTCTGGTCACAGGCGGCGGCACCGGAATCGGCCGGGGTTTGGCGGAGTCGTTCCATCGGCTCGGTAACCAGGTAGTGATCGCGGGCCGCCGTCGGGAGCTACTGCAGGCCGTCGTCGAGGCCAACCCCGGCATCGGCTACCTGTCGCTGGACCAATCCGACGCGGCCGACGTCAGGCGGTTCGCCGTCGAGCTGACGGACCGCTATCCGGACTTCAACGTCTTGGTCAACAACGCCGGCACTCAGCGCGTCGAGGACCTCACCTCCAGCAACGTCGGCCTGGCGGAGCAGAGCATCGCGATCAACCTGCTCGGCCCGATCCGGCTCACTTCGGCACTGCTTCCGGCGCTGTTCAGAAAGCCGCGTGCCACCATCCTCAACGTGACGTCCGGCCTGGCCTTCATGCCCAGCGCGCTCACGCCGACCTATTGCGCCTCCAAGGCCGCGTTGCACTCCTACACGCAGTCGCTGCGCTTCCAGCTTCGTGACACGGCGATCCAGGTCATCGAAATCATTCCGCCGCACGTGCAGACCGCGCTGCAGGGCGATCGCGGATTCGACCCGAGGGCGATGCCGCTGGAGGAGTATGTCGCGGAGACGATGTCCCTGCTGCGGACGGAGCCCCTGGCCGACGAGATCGTCGTGGAGCGGGTCAAGAATTTCCGCTACGCCGAACGCGACGGCACCTACCGCGACATCTATCCGGCCTTCAACGAGGCGATGACGGCCTGGCTGCGCAGTGCGGGCAGCACCCAGGGCGCCCGCTGAAAACCTTGCGGCCATACGGAATTCGCTGCGCCATAGGCTAACGTTCAGTCTTTGTATGCCCAGTGGGGCCCGAGCCTGCATGGCGGGCGGAACCGGCATACGACAGGATCGAGGGCATGGCCGATATCGACTTTTCGTTGTTGGACGTCCCGAGATCGGCACCGGTTGACGACCCCGAGGCGTACTTGCGTGCGGCGATCGCGTGGCACTTCGGTGCGGACACCGGCTCCGCCTTTTGGCTCCGGACCGCCAAGACACTGGACTTCGATCCGTTGACGGACGTCAAGACCTTCACCGATTTGCGGCTGTTTCCCAATCTGCTGGGTGAGTTGCGCAATGTGCCGGTCGAGGATCTGATCCCGCGCGGATACGGCTCGCCGCCGCCGGTGCCGCAGGTTTTCGAATCCGGCGGCACCACCGGGGCTCCGAAACGTACTGCGCAACTTCCGGATTGGGTCGCCCAGGTCATCGAATGGCAGACTGAGGACTTCGCCACCGGCGGTTTTGAACGCGGCCGTGGTTTTTTGTGTCTGATGCCGAGCGGCCCGCACGGCGTGGGCTTCTTCTCGCGGCTGGTCGCCGAGCGGCTTGGCTCGGCGTTTCACGCGATCGACATCGATCCGCGCTGGGTGAAGAAGATTGCCGCGCGCAATGCCGCCGGAGAGGTCGCGGCCTATGTCGAGCACGTCCTCGAGCAGGCCGCACATGTGCTGCAGACGCAGAACGTCGCGAACCTGCACGCCACTCCACCGCTGCTCGAGGCGATCGCTCGCAACGACGACCTGGTGGACTTGGTGAACGCCAAGATTCGCTATCTGTTGCTCAGCGGTGCGCACGTGGACGCCGACACGCTGGACCTGTTGCGCGACATCTTCCCCGAGACGACGATCACGATGGCCTTCGGCAGCACGATGATTCTGTCGCAGGCGGTCACCCGAATCGAGGACGACGCATTCGTTTTCGACCCGCGGACACCGTACGTGGTGTTCTGGGTGATCGATCCCGACACCGGAGAACAAGTGCCCTACGGGCAGCTGGGCCAGGTGGTGATGAACCACATCAGCAAGGGCATGTTCTTGCCGAACAACCTGGAACGCGACATGGCGATCCGGATGCCCGGGCCCGCTGGGCAACTCAGCGATTCGGTCAGCGCGGTACGGCCGGTCGCCACGTTCGAGGGCGAGGCCGTCATCGAGGGCGTGTACTGAGGTGACCGGCGAAACCCGAAGCGTGGCAACTGATTTAGTGCTGATCGACGCGCTCGGGCCCAGCGGCGAGTACCGGACGCGCAATCGAGAGATCGTCGCTACCACGGCAGGAGTGCCGGTCGCCGAACTGAGTCTGGTGCCTGCGCTCTATGTGTCGCGCGCCATCGGGGCGCAGCGCAAGGTCGCGCCGCTACCGGTCGCCGAGCGGGAAAAGGCATTGGCCGCGGCGGCCGACATCTTCCGTACCGCGGAGATCGGCGGCCTGGGCTTCGACGCCTATGTCGAACTGGCCAGCCGGATTTCGGGCGTACCGATCGTGGTCACCCGCACGGGGGCCCGCAACGTCGCAGACGCTGTTGCGCACGCCTTCGACGCGGTGCGCCCGGCTCAGCCGATCGGCGCGGCCCGCGACTGGCGCGACGAACGCACCCGTGCCGGCAGCGCGGTCTGGACACGGCGGGGCGAGATATTCGCCGTGCACGCCGCGGGAAACGGCCCGGGCGTGCACGGCCTGTGGCCCCAAGCGCTCGCCCTGGGCTACCGGGTCGCGGTGCGCCCGTCGCGTCGCGAGCCGTTCACCGGACACCGACTGGTTAGTGCCCTGCGCCAGGCCGGATTTCGGCCCGAGGACGTCGTCTTCCTGCCCACCGATCACGGCGGAGCCGACGAGATCATCCGCCGCGCCGACCTGGCGATGGTGTACGGCGGCCAGGACGTCGTCGACAAGTACGCCGTTGATCCGACGGTGCTGGTGAACGGACCGGGCCGGGCCAAGATCCTGATCACCGCCGATCGCGATTGGCGTGACTACCTCGACCTGATCGTCGACTCGATCGCGAATCTCGGTGGTATGGCGTGTGTCAACACCACCGCCGTGCTCTACGAGGGCGACCCCGGCCCGCTGGCTGCCGCGATCGCCGCCCGGTTGGCGACAATCGAGCCGCTGCCCACCGAGGACGAGCGGGCGATTCTGCCCACCCAACCCGTCGACAAGGCGCGGGCGCTGGCCGCCTATCTGGCGACCAAGGCCGCCGGCACCACCGCGCTGCTCGGCGCCGATCAGGTCGTCGCCGCGGTGGGTGACGGCTATGCCGCCCTGCGCCCGGCGGTTCATCTGCTGGCCGAGCCGGATGTCGACAAGCTCAACGTCGAACTGGCCTTCCCGTGCGTGTGGGTGTCGCCGTGGTCGCGCGCCGACGGCCTGACGCCGTTGCGAAACTCGTTGGTAATAAACGTGATTACCAACGACGACGACCTGATCGACAGCGTGCTCGGCGACCCGACCATCAGCAACGTCTACCGCGGAAACCACCCGACCTTCTACGGCGCCCCCGAGATTCCGCACGACGGATTCCTCGCGGACGCGCTGATGCGCAACAAGGGTTTCATCCGGGACTAGCGGCCGGCGACGTAAGGCAACAGCGCCATCTCGCGGGCATTTCGGATCGCGGTGGCCACCTGCCGTTGCTGTTGCACCGTCAGGCCGGTGACGCGGCGGGACCGGATTCGGCCCCGTTCGGAGAGGAATATCTTCAGCGTCGTAATATCTTTGTAGTCCACGTGTTTGACGCCGAGACTGCTGAGCAGGTTCTTCTTTTTCTCGACCGGTTGGGTACGGCTCGGACGGCTCTTCTTGGCGGCCATCTACCAACTCGCCTTTCGTATGCCGGGAAGTTGCCCCTGGTGGGCCAGCTCGCGCACCCGCACCCGGGACAGCCCGAATTTGCGCAGGTGCCCGCGGGGACGACCGTCGACCGAGTCACGGTTGCGTACCCGCACCGCGCTGGCATCGCGAGGCTGGCGGGCGAGCGCCGCCTGTGCGGCCAGCCGCTGCTCGGGATCACTTGCCGGAGAACGGATGATCTGTTTGAGCAGGGCGCGGCGCTCCGCATAGCGGGCCACGATCGCGCGACGCTGGTCGTTCTTGACGATCTTGGATCTCTTGGCCATTCAGCGTTCCTCCCGGAACTCGACGTGGCGGCGGACCACCGGGTCGTACTTGCGCAGCGTGAGCCGGTCGGGGTCGTTGCGCCGGTTTTTGCGGGTGATGTAGGTGTAGCCGGTGCCGGCCGTGGAGCGGAGCTTGACGATCGGGCGAATCTCGTTGCGCGCCATCAGATTCGCTGACCTTCTCGGCGCAGTCGCGCGACAACGGCCTCGATGCCGTCACGGTCGACGACCTTGATGCCCTTGGCGCTGACCCGCAACGTGATGCGCCGGCCCTCCGACGGCAGATAGTACGTCTTGACTTGAATATTGGGCGACCACCGCCGCGAGGTTCGGCGATGCGAGTGCGACACCGCGTTACCGAAACTCACTGTGCGGCCGGTGACCTGACAATGCTTGGACATGACGGCTCCTTTCCACGGGGTTGTCGGGCCGAAACGGCACAATCCAACCAACGAGTCGACGTTTGACAGGTTCCACGGTTATTGAAAATCATTTTCGACAAGGCCTGCCCGGCACTGTACCGTGGCGGAGGCGTTATTGAAAATCATTTGCAATAAGGAGTTGGGATGCGGACCCCGGTGGTGCTGGTTGCGGGTCAGGGCGACACCGACGCAGTGGCGGGGGCGTTCCTGCGCCGGCCCGGAACGGTGGTCGTCGAGCATCGGTTCGACGGCCACGTGGTGCGGCGCACGACGGCGATGGTGCACCAGGGCGAGTTGACGACCGCCGAGCAGGCATTGGAGCTGGCGCACGGGTGCGTGTCCTGCACCGTACGCAACGACCTGCTGATACTGCTGCGCAAGCTGGCCCGCCACGCCGGAGTCGAGCGCATCGTCGTGCATCTGTCGCAGTGGCTGGAACCCGAACCCATCTGTGTCGCGATCAACCACGTTCGGGTGCGTGTCGGTCCCGGCTACCCCGACGGTCCGGCCGCCCTGGACGTGGCGATCGCCGGCGTGGTGGCGTGTATCGACACCCACACCTGGCTTTCCCGCGCACTCGGCGACGCCGCGCTGCCCGACGGTCGCACGATGGCCCAGGTCGTCGTTGGCCAGGCGGAGTTCGCCGACCTCTTGGTGCTGACGCGTCCGGAGCCCGTGACGCTGGCCGTGCTGCGCAGGCTTGCTCCGCGGGCGCGGATCACGGTGGGGCTCGAGCGCGTCGACATGGCGCTGGCGAATCTGGACGACGACTCGCGACGCGGCCGCAGCGATCATCCGCACGGTTGGCTGCTGGCCGGCCGGCCACCGCTGAGCGTCGAGGGGATGGTGCGCATCGTCGAATTCAACGCGCGTCGCCCGTTTCACCCCGAACGCTTGCACGCCGCCGTGGATCTGCTGTTGACCGGGGTGGTGCGCACCCGCGGGCGGCTCTGGCTGGCCAACCGGTTCGACCAGGTCATGTGGCTGGAGTCGGCCGGCGGTGGTTTGCGGGTCGCCGGTGCGGGAAAATGGCTGGCTGCGATGACCGCGCAAGAGGCGGCCGCGGTCGACGCCGAACGGCGCCTGTTCGCCGAGTTGCAGTGGGAGTACCGGTTCGGTGACCGGCACACGGCGATGACGATACTGGTCTGCGGCGCAGAACCGCCCGACCTTCTCGATGCTCTGCACGCAGCGCTGCTCACCGACGCGGAGATGGCCCGACCGCGCGAGTGGGGCGGCTACCCGGACCCGTTCGGCGACTGGCATGAGGACCCCTGCGACGAATCCTCCGGCACAGCCGAAGAAGTCGCATCCGACGCCGACCGTCGGGAGTCGTGAATAACACCTGTAACCGGGACCGGGGGTTCGCCCGGTAGGGGTGGTCTGGTAGCTGTAGGTTACGAGTCGCACGGCGTTGGGAAAGCAGCGCTGCACCCGGACTCGGCACGCCATCTCGGTGAATGCGGTGTGAAGGTGAAACTGATAGGCCAGGCCATTAAGACGGCGACGGACCGATTGGCCAACCCGGCGCGGGTAGGCGATCCCGACAAGCTGCGCACCGCGGTTTCAGGCAAGACGGTGCTGGTCACCGGCGCCTCGTACGGAATCGGGGAGGCGACTGCCCGCAGGCTGGCCGCGGCCGGGGCGACGGTGCTGGTCGTCGCCCGCTCGGCGGAGCGGCTCGACGACCTTGCCGCGGCGATCAACGCCGGCGGCGGCCAGGCCTTCGCCTACCCGACGGATCTCAGCGACGAGGACGCCGTCCACGGGCTGACCAAGCAGATCACCGAGAACCACGGCCCGCTCGACATCGTCGTCAGCAATGCCGGCAAATCGCTGCGCCGTTCGCTGCATCACCAATACGACCGCCCCCACGATTTTCAGCGCACCATCGACATCAACTACCTGGGGCCGATTTGGCTGCTGCTGGGACTGCTGCCGGCCATGCGGGAAAACGGTGGCGGCCTCGTCGTGAACGTGTCGAGCGTCGGCGTGCGCGTGGTGCCGGGGCCGCAATGGGGCGCGTACCAGGCGTCCAAGGGCGCCTTCGATCGCTGGCTGCGCAGTGTGGCGCCGGAACTGCACGCCGACGGGGTGGACGTCACGTCGGTCTACTTCGCCCTGGTGCGAACCCGGATGATCGCCCCGACGCCGATCCTGGGCCGGCTTCCCGGTCTGTCGCCCGGCCAGGCCGCCGACGCCATAGCAAAGGCGATCATCGAGCGCCCGCGCACCAACGAGCCGCCCTGGGTGTTTCCGGCGGAGCTGGCCTCGGTGCTGCTGGCAGGTCCCGCCGACTGGGCGGCCCGGTTGTGGCATCGAAGGTTTTTCGCCGATTCGCGCGAGCGAAAGGACCAGGGATGACCGACGGAGTGGTCGCCACGACGGCCCGGGCCCTGGTGTCGTCGCGGCTGCTGAGTGTGCCCACCCCGGTCGCGGTGCTGCGGCTGGTCCGCGAGCTCTATCGCGGGGGCACCAACCTGTCGACGCTGTTGGCCGTCGCGGCGGCGCGCTGGCCGGACCGCACGGCGTTCATCGACGACGACGGGGCGTTGAGCTACCGAGAGCTGCAGTCCAAAACCGAGGCGCTCGCGCACGAACTCGTCCGCGACGGTGCCGGTCCGGGCGAGGCGGTGGGGATCATGTGCCGCAACGGCCGGGACTTCGCCACGTCCGTGTTCGCCGCGTCCCTGGTCGGAGCCGACGTGGTACTGGTGAACACGGAGTTTCGCAGCACGGCTCTCGCGGGTGCGCTGAGTTCGCACCAGGTCAGAAACCTGTTCTGCGACAACGAGTTTACCGATTTAGTCGCCGACGCCGCACCGTCGGTGGGTGTGATCGATCCGGCGACCGTGCAGATCCAGCCGGGCGTGCGGCGTCCACGCGTCGTCGAGTCCGGGCGGCTGATCCTGCTGACCTCGGGTACCACCGGTGTGCCCAAGGGTGTGCCGCGGATGCCGCGGATGAGTTCGGGCGTGGGTGTCGGCATGACGATTCTCGAGCGCACCGGGCTGCGCGTCGGGTCGCGAATCGCGGTGGCGGTACCGATGTTTCATGGTCTTGGCCTGGGCATGCTGATGCTCACGATCAGCCTGGGCGGCACGGTTCTGACGCGTCGGCGCTTTGCTGCCGAGGCGACGCTTGCCCAGGCATCGCTGCAGCGTGCCGATGCGCTCAGCGTGGTCCCCATCATGCTGGCGCGCATCTTGGACCTGCCGAAACGGGTTCGGATGCGAAACCCGTTGTCGTTACGGGTCGTGATATCCAGCGGTGATCGGCTCGACCCGAGCCTCGCGCGACGCTTCATGGACTCCTACGGCGAGATCCTCTACAACGGATACGGTTCCACCGAAGTCGGGATCGGCGCCCTGGCAACACCTTTCGAGCTGCGTCATGCCCCGGACACGGTGGGACGACCGGTCGCGGGATGCCCGGTGCGCATCTTCGACAAGAACGGCCGAGCCGTCGGGCCGCGGGTGACCGGCCGCATCTTCGTGGGCGGCGAGCTGACGACCAAGGGCTACATCGGCGGTGCTGACAAGATCGTCATCGACGAGATGACCAGCACCGGGGACATGGGCTATCTGGACAACTCGGGTCGGCTGTACATCGTCGGCCGCGAGGACGACATGATCGTGTCGGGCGGTGAGAACGTATATCCGCGTGCGCTGGAGAACGCGCTCGCCGCGCATCCCGACGTCGCCGAGAACGCGGTCGTCGGGGTGCCCGACGAACAGTTCGGCCGCCGCCTGGCGGCGTTCGTCGTGGCCCGCGCCCCGCGTCAGATCGACGTGACGAGGTTGCGGGAGTACTTGAAGGACAAGGTTTCTCGCTTCGAACAGCCCCGTGACATCCACGTCGTCGACAGCATTCCGCGCAACCCCGCTGGCAAGGTCATCCGAAAGGAACTGGCGACCTAGGCGTCCGGTTCGTCTTTGTGCTCGCCGTCGGGCTGGATCACACCGATGGCCTTGTTCAGCCAGTTGGGTGCCAGCCACGAGATCGCGGTGGCACCGGCGGTGGCTCCCATCACGCCCGACCAAGCGACCGGTCCCAGCGGCGTGCACCCGAAGAATTGGCTGACCACCGGCGTCTGCACGATGCCGACCAGCACCCCCGCGCTGCCCAGTGCGGTGGCCACGACGAGCGGGCTGTGCTGGCGCGTCAGCAGTGTCTGGGCTAGCTGCGTGGTCACCAGCGCGGTCAAACCCATTGTCGCCGTGCGACGTTCACTTCCCGGAGTCCAGCGACCGATCGTCCAGGCGGCTGTCGCACCCCCAGCCGTGACGACGCCACGGGTGACGATCTGGCGCATCAGTGGGGCGTCGAGCGACGGCGTGGGCCCGGTCAGCACCGCGAGTCGGTGTGCGGCGCGGGCTTTTTCGGCCTGTTCTTCGGTTTCGTACTCGGTCTCGTCGAGTTCGACGTACTGCGACGTCACGGCAACGGCGAGCGCGGGGAACATGTCGGTGAGCAGATTCACCAGCAACAGCTGACGGGTCCCCACCGGTGCGCGGCCCTGGCCGAACGCCGTCCCGATGATGGTGAACAGCACCTCGCCGACGTTGCCGCCGACCAGGATCGTGACCGCGTCGCGAACACCGGCCCACATGCTGCGGCCCTCCACCAGCGCGTCGAGCAGCACGGACAGGTCGCGATCGGTCAGGACGATGTCGGCGGCGCTACGAGCGGCCGACGAACCGCGGCCACTCACGCCGATGCCCACGTCGGCCATCCGGATGGCGGCGGCATCGTTGGCACCGTCGCCGACCATCGCCGTCACCCGCCCGCAGCGCTGCAGCGCGGCGACGATCTGCACCTTCTGCTCGGGGCTGACGCGAGCGAACACCTGGACGTTGGAAACCACCTTCGCGGCGGCGTCCTCGTCGAGACCGGCCAGCTCGGCGCCGGTGACGACCCGCGCATCCGCCGGCAGTCCCAGCTGACGGGCGATCGCCCGCGCGGTGATCGGGTGGTCTCCGGTGATCAGCACGACCTGGCGGCCGGCCGCCTCCAGCGCCTCGATCAACGGGCGCGACGATGCGCGGGCGGTGTCGGCCAGACCGACGTAGCCCAACAATTCGAGGTCCTGCGCGGTGGTATCGACGGCGTCGACGTCGGTGTCGTCGTCGTGAGTGGTCCCGTTCGGCCAGGGCCGTCGCGCTACCGCCAACACCCGCAAACCCCGCTCGGCGAGGCTGCGCACCACCGACTCCGCATGCGCACGGTCGGCTTCCGGGTCGGCGAAGCGGCAGCGGGGCAGCACCACTTCGGGTGCGCCCTTGAGCATCAGTACCGGCTTGTCGGCGTCCGCGCTCAGGGTGCCGATCGCGGCGGCGTAGCCCCGACTGGACTCGAATGGCACCTCGGCAAGAAGCTGCCATCCCGAATTGTTCTTGGTGAGAAGGAAATTCGCCGCGTTGACAATCGCCTCGTCGGTGGCGTGTGCGTGGCCCTGACCGTCTTGGGGCTGGGGGGACGCCCAGGCCGCCGCCCGCAGGACCGCGGCCGAGCGTGGATCCTCGGCCTCGGGGAAGGGATCGCCCGGACGAGCATCGTGCGGCATCGCGCACAGGACACGCAGCCGATTCTCGGTGAGCGTGCCGGTCTTGTCGAAACACACGGTGTCGACCCGGCCCAGCGCCTCGATCGTGCGCGGCGAGCGGACCAGCACTCCATGCGACGTCAGCCGCTGGGCGGCCGCGAGCTGGGACAACGTGGCCACCAGCGGCAGACCCTCCGGTACGGCGGCCACCGCGATCGCGACGCCGTCGGCGACGGCCTGGCGCAGCGACGCGCGGCGCAACAACGCCAGCGCGGTCACCGCGGCACCGCCGGTCAGCGTCAACGGCAGCACCTTGCTGGTGAGCTCGCGCAGCCGGGCCTGGACCCCGGCTGCGGTTTCGACGTCGGCGACCGCCGAAATCGCCCGGTGCGCAGCAGTATTGACGCCGGTGGCCACGACGATCGCGCGAGCGCGGCCCGCGACTATCGTGCTGCCCTCGAACAGCATGCTGGCTCGCTCGGGGTCGTTGACGGCGACCGGTTCCACCTGCTTGTCCACCGGCAGCGACTCCCCGGTGAGCAGCGACTCGTCGACCTCGAGGTCCTCGGCCACCAGCAGGCGCGCGTCGGCCGGCACCACCTCCGGGGCCGCCAGGTCGATGACGTCGCCGGGCCGCAGCGACTTGGCAGACACCGTGACCGTGCGGGTCGCGTTCTGGGCCGCCTCCAGGCGGCGCCGGGTGGTGGCCACGGCGGGGACCGCGACGCGGCGCACCAGCTGGTCCTGCTCGGCGAACAGCTCGGCGGCCGCCGCCTCGGCCCGCAACCGTTGTGCCCCACCGGTTATCGCGTTGGCCGTCATGACGCCGCCGACCAGCAGGGCGTCGATGTTGCTGCCGACGATGGCCGATGCGGCGGCTCCCACCGCCAGAATCGGGGTCAGCGGATCGGAGAGCTCGACCCGGGTCGCCGCGGCCAACCGCGCCAGGTTGTGCAGTGGCGCGCGCAGGCCCGCGAAGGGTGGGCTGTACGACAGGTCGTCGAGGCGGCGACGCCAGGATGGGGTCAGCGTTTCGACGGCCAACGGTCGCGAGCCGCCGGCCAGCCGCGAGTACACGATCTCGGGGTCCAGCGCGTGCCAGGCGGTGAGCGGTTGCGGGGTGGGGTCGGGCAGGCGCAAAACCCGGCTCGCCGAGAAGGTTCCGGCCACCAGCGCGGTGACCGCGGCGGCATTGACCGGGTTGAGCCAGCGGCGGAAGCTCGCCGGGTTTTTGGGCCGTTCCTGTTCGCTGCCGGTGACCAGCAGCAGCCCGGCCAGCGTGGTACCGCCCTGGGCCAGGTGAATCGCCGACTCGCTGGCCCCGCGGGCCACCGGAATCGCGGACAGGATCCGCACCGCGTCGGCGAGGTCGGTGCCGGTGATGATGTCCGCGGTCCACGGTGTGGCGGCGCGTGGATCATCAAGTGCCACACCAACATCGGCGATCGCCAACGCGGCGAGCGTGTCGGTCGACGCGAAGTCGCGGTGTACCGCGGTGATCAGCAGCACCGGGCCGCGATCGGCTCGCAGGTCACGTACCACGGTCAGCAGCGGGGTGCCGGGCGGGTGCGTCGCGGCGACGCTGGCGGTCAGATCCTCGGTGCCGGCCACGTGCCGCAAGACCACTCGGGCTCCGGTTCGATTCGCGGTCTGTAGCAACGGGATCGCGTACGGGTCGACTTCCCAACCGACCTCGACCCTGCCGACGCATTCGCCGTCGACCATCAAGTCGGCGCTTTCCAGGCCCTGCGCCGGGGTGGCCGACGGGCCTTGCACCGGAACCCATCTCAGATGCGCACCCGTGGCAGGCAACTCGTCGGGATCGGGTTCGGGCGCCTCTTCACCGTGAAGCAGCGCGTCGGCGACCTCGTAGACGCGGTCGTCGTCCCAGCCGGGCGCCTCTCCGATCGATTTCAAAACTGCACGGTGGTCTCCGCGCAGCGCCGCACCGTCGATGACGACCACCTTCACCCGGTCCAAGCGGCGCAGTGCGCCCGGGTCGAGGACCAGTTGTCCGCCGTTGGCGAGCCCGCGACCCAGCGTCGAGGCGAACGCCTGGCGGCCCATGTGCGCGGCCCGGGGCACCCCGGCCTCGATCGCGGCGGCCGCGTCTTCGGTGCCGCCGCCGGCCACCAACGCACTGGCCGCGGCGATCAATGAGCCGTTGGCCGCCGACTCGACATAGGCCTCCACCGGCCCGGCCATCGAGCCCTTCTCGGTGTCCATCGCGGCATCGATGGCCCCGCCGACCACGACGTGCGACGCTTCGCCCGCCGCGGCGGCGGCCCAGCTGTGCCGCGGCAGGTGCGACTTGGCTCCGGCCGAGGAGATGACGGGAACCACCGGAGCCTGCGGCCGCTCGGGCGAGGCCAGCTGCGGCTCCCGCTCGCGCCACACGCGACGATGTGCCGCCGCCTCGGTGATCTGCATGGTCCGCTGCGTCATATCGAGCAGCGGGGTGCCGAACGATTGGGTGAGCCCGTGCGCCGCTGCGGTGGTGGCGGCGAGCACGATGTCGGTGCCCACCCGCCCGAGCCGCGACTCCAGCACCGACACCAGGCGCGGTTGATGGTTGATCAGGGCGGCGGCCGCCCGGGTGGTTTGCGGCGCCGCGGGCAGCCGGGTCACCCAGCCGGTCACGGCGGCGGTCATCGCGACCATGTCCATGGCCGCCGAGGTGAGCGGCACCAGAATCGCCAGCGGGTTACCCGGGTCGGCGAACGGCGCGGAAATCGGTACGTCCGACTTCGTGGAAGCCAGGTCCGCGGCAATGGCCGCCACCGTCGACCGCACCTCGTCGAGGACGTCGTCGTAGTCTTCCGCGTCCTCGGAGAGTTCGAACACCAACCGGCCCAGCGAGCCCTCGACATGGGCTTCGGCGACGCCCGGAATCCGGCGAACGGGCTCCTCGACGACCGCCGAGTACTCGTACCACCGCGAGAACGGCAGCAACGGATCGAGGTCCAGGTGCACCCTCCGACCGCTCTGCCAGCGCACCGGAGGAGTGATGGGGGCAGGAGATCCGTTCGACGAGGGGCTGATCCCGAGAGCCCGGCTGGTGGAGCCGGCCATCGACTGCACCACGGGTCCGGCAAGTTCGACTACCGGGCTTGCCAAGAGCTGCACCGCGCCGGCAGCGCCGGCGGCAGTGGACACGCCGGCTTTCACCAGCTGGGCTGCTCCGTCGGTGAGACCAGCGACAACGCTGGTTACACCCGGAATCTTCATTCGGTCATCCTTAAAATGCGTCCGTCGCGCTAATAATCCTGAGGTGCTGGGGGCCTGTCCACATCTGCGCGCCAAGGCAGGCCGTGCGATGACACCACCGGCTCTGGTGGGTGGGGATTCGCTGGGTTAACAGCGGGTGTAATCGCGTCCCGTGAGAAGTTTACCGGCTGGATGCCAAATCAAACGTCGCGAACAACGCCGGGTCGAGGAAAACGGTAATCGCGGCGATTCCACCGGATCCCGGGGTGATGACGTGTATCGAATGGGCCCGCATAACGCCGTCGTCGGCGCGGCGGTACTCGGCCACGGCGGGTTGGGCATTTGCGGCGGTCCGGACCATCACAATGTCGCCGGCCGTCGTAAATGCGCGTGCGGCAAGGAATTCCATCACGGTGTCGCGGCCGGTGAACCACACCGGCATCGGCGGCATTTCGAGTTTGACATCGGCTTGCAGCAGCTCGGTCAGCGCGGCCATGTCGGCGTTTTCGAATGCCGCACAGTAACGGTCGAGCAATTCGCGGTGTTTCGCATCCTCGGGCTCGGCCGCGTCGTCTTCGGTGGGGGAGACCTCGGCGAGGCGGGCCCGCGCCCGCTGCAGCGCGCTGTTGACCGAGGCCGGGGTGGTTTCCAGGAGTTCGGCAACTTCGGCGGCGCTGAACTGCACCACGTCACGCAGTATCAGGACGGCCCGCTGCCGCGCGGGGAGTTCCTGCAGCGCCGTCATCACGGCCAGCCGCACACTGTGCCGTGCCGTCACGGTGTCTTCCGGTGTCGCGAACGCACGGGTGTCCGGGATCGGCTCCAGCCACTGATGGGCGCCGGCGCCGGCGCCGAGATCGGTGTCCGGGTCGACCGAGCTGTCACCCAGGCCGGCCGGCAGTACCCGCCGGGCGCGGTTCTCCAGCGCGCGCAGGCATGCGGTGGTGGCGATCCGGTACAGCCAGGTGCGCAGCGCGGCGCGCTCCTCGAACGCTTGATAACCGCGCCAGCCGCGCAGGTAGGTCTCCTGGACGAGGTCTTCTGCGTCGTGCACCGAGCCAAGCATCCGGTAACAGTGCGCGATCAACTCGCTGCGATACGGGGCCGCCTGCTCGATGAAATCTTGCTGAGCCGGCACGGTCGCTCTCCTTATGTCTAGCCGGGTGGGCAAACGCTACTCCTTCTACAGAGACATCGAGGCGGCGAAATTCATCGGTGTTGCGGCGATCAATTCGGTCGATGCGCCGTATCTGAACTAGTGGATGTCTAGCCAGGCCGGCGTTGCACCGGCAGAGTTCGTTATGGAAGCGAGTACGCACATGAATCGGCCCAACCAAACCGACGCCAGCGCTCTTGCCGGCAGCACCGCCATCGTGACCGGGGCGAGCCGAGGGTTCGGTCGCGCCATCGCTGCCGCGCTGACCGAGGTCGGCGCCGAGGTGGTCGGCGTCGCACGCACGGCCGCGCTGCTCGACGAGGTTCGCGGGCAGCTCGGCGATGCCTTCGTCCCGGTGGTCGCCGACGCCGCCGATCCGGCCACGGCGAGTGTGCTGATCGACAAGTACACCCCGCGCACCCTGGTGTTGTGCGCCGGGTCTGCGCCGCAGATGAGACCGGTGCAGGAGCACAGCTGGGAAACCTTTAGCGCCAACTGGAATGTGGATGTCGCACAAGCGTTTCACTGGACTCGTTACGCGCTGGCGCGCCCACTGGCGCCGGGCAGCTCGGTCATCCTGATGTCCAGCGGCGCCGCGGTCAACGGGTCGCCACTGTCGGGCGGATACGCCGGTGCGAAGTCGACCGTGAAATTCATCGGCAGCTATGCGGCCGGGGAGTCGGACCGGGCCGGGCTGGGGATCACCTTCGTCTCGGTGCTGCCGCGCCTGACCGCGGCCACCGAGCTGGGGGCCAAAGCCGCGGCGGCCTATGCCGAGCGGCAGGGCGTCGATCTCGACACCTTCGTCGCGTCGACCGGACCCGCGCTGACCGCCGAACTGGTCGGCACGTCGGTGTTGGCGATCGCCGGTGCCGAGCCCGGACAGCACGGCGCCTATCTGCTCACGGCGTCGGGCCTGTCGTCTTTGTCCTGACACCAAATCGAAAGGCGGACAACGCAATGGACACACCACCGATCGTGTCGGCCCAGGAGTGGGAGGCCGAGCGTCAGCGACTGCTGGTCAAGGAGAAGGAGGTGCTGCGGGCCCACGATGCGCTGGCGGCCATGCGCCGGCGCATGCCTTGGCTGGCCGTGGACCAGCAGTACGAATTCGAGGGGCCCGACGGCACGGTGAACTTGCTGGGGCTCTTCGCAGGCCGGCGTCAGCTGATCGTCTATCGCGCCTTCTTCGGACCCGACATCCACGGTTGGCCCGACCACGCCTGCCGCGGCTGCTCGATGATCGCCGACCATATCGGGAACCTTGCTCATCTCAACGCGCGCGACACCACCCTGGTGTTCGCGTCGCGCGCGCCGCAGCCCGACATCGAGCGGCTCAAGGCGCGGATGGGCTGGCAGATGCCGTGGTACACGATCACCGACACCTTCGGTGCTCGTTTCGACGTCGACTTCGGCGTGCACGAGTGGCACGGCACGAACGCATTCATTCATGACGGCGACCGGGTCTGGCGAACCTACTTCATCAACAACCGGGGCGACGAGGTCCTGGGCAACACGTGGAGCTTCCTGGACATGACGGCGCTCGGGCGTCAGGAGGACTGGGAGGATTCGCCGCCGGGTTACCCGCAGTCGGCACCGTATGAGTGGTGGGATTGGCACGACGCGTACGGCCAGCACGAGCCGTCGCGATGGTTCGGCGAACCCGACCCGGACGATCCGAACGACCAGCGGCCGCCACGCGTCGACCGAACCGCGTCGCCTAATTGCCCAGAATTAGGTGCGAATAACACGAATGCGCGGTAGCCGTCCAACGGCTACTCGCGCATTATCTCCCGACGCGTGAATTCGTTCTACAAAATTCGGTGGTGCGCCCTGTCGACCTGGTATCCGACCGGAAACGACTTCTCGATGACCTGCAGCTGATGGTCCACCCGGGACTCCAGTTCGAGAACGACACAGCTATCGCCGAGGGATTTTGATTCGAGAACAATGTACCGCTGGCCACAATCGATGATCGGGTCGCCCGAGTGCAATTTCTCGACCGCAACCGACTCCGGAGTTGCATCTGCCTCCATCCATGACACGTTAGGTCAATTCCGCGAATCAGGGAATAGATCACTCCTGGGCGCTGTCGGCGTGGCGCTGCTTGAAAAAAACGCTGACCCGCGAGATCAGGCCGTCGCCGTCTTGCTCGAACAGGATGCACTCGGGCCACGTCGTCGCAACGCCATCGATCTCGAATGCCTCGGACAGCTCGGCATACGACACCCGGGAGTCGACGTGCGAGACCCGCTGCACGTGTAACCGATGGCCCTGGAGATTGGTGCATACCTTGCGCAGGTAGGCGACGTAGTGCGCTTTGCCCTCGATGACATCGCAGAACGGACCCTCCCGGGTTAGTCCTTCGTCGGCGATGGTGTCGGCCAGGCCCTCCCAATCGTGAGCGGCCAGGCATTCCAGGTAGCGCTCGACCACGTGACCTTGCGTGCCCATGTCGCCTCCACTCGCTTCTGGGTCCACGGTAAGCGCCCCGCGGGGGCAGGGCTAGGTTCTTCGGTATGAGTTTGTGGACCGCGCACTCCGAACACGCGCTGTCAGAAGATGTGCCCGCCCCGCCGGATGCGGTGCGCGACTTCTACGTGGATTTGCACAACATCAAACTCGTGCACCCGCTGATCGTGTCGGTGGAGTCACTCGAGCACAGCGAAACGCCGGATGGCTACCGGCAGAGCTACCGGGTGGTCGATCGAATTCCGTTGGGCCCCTTCATCAAGGAGATTACTTACCAGGCGTGCCTGCACGTCCGCCACAGCGGCTACGTGCTCACCGAGGCCGATCAATCCCCGGGGGTGCGCCTGCGCGGAATGGTGAGCTTCGAGCCGATCCAGGAGCCGATAGTCGGCACCCGGCTCACCGAGCGGATCCGCATTTCCGCGCCCCGGTTACTGGCCCCGATCACCCGGAGCGAGGGGGTCAAGGCACACATCAAGATGCTGGCCGGCATCCGGGAGCATTTCGAATCCGCCCGAGCGACGGAGGGTTAGACGCCGGCGAAATCGATCACGCCGCGAATGTTGCGGCCCTCCCGGAGGTCCGCCATCGCCTCGTTGATCTGGTCAAGCTGATAGTGGTGGGTGACCAGTTCGTCGAGCTTCACCGCGCCCGCCTGGTACATCGACAGCAGCATCGGCACACTGGTGCGCGGATTCATTCCGCCGTACAGCGCTCCCTTGAGTTGTTTGGCCGACAGCACCATCTCCTGCAGGACCAGCGGAACCATCGCCTCCGTGTACGGGGTGATGCCGGTGACCACGCAGGTCCCACCCTTGCGAAGCAGCCTCATGGCCTTGGGGATCAAATCCACGTGCAGAACACCGGGGGTCAAGACGACGCGGTCGGCCATCACGCCGGCGGTGATGTCCCCCACCAGGGGCGTGGCCTCCTCGGCGGAGGCGGCGGCATGCGTGGCACCGAAGATCTTCGCCGAATCCCGCTTGTATTCAACCGGATCCACCGCGACGACATATTTCGCGCCGGCGGCGCGCGCTCCCTGCAGGGCGTTCATCCCGACGCCGCCGGTGCCGATGACTACCACCGTGTCACCGGGTTCGGTACCGGCCGTCACCGTCGCGGAGCCCCAACCGGTGCTGACGCCGCACGAGACGAGCGAGGCGGCATGGAACGGGACCGTGTCGCCGATCTTGATGACGGATCTTTCCGTCAGGACCGCGTACTCGGCGAATGTGCCGAGTTGACCGTAGGCCATCAGGTTTTCGTCGCCGAGATGCCGGCGGCACGTTCCGTCGGTCGGCATCTCTCGGGAGAACAGACTTGCGCCGGCATCGCAGATATAGCTCTGCCCGTTCACGCAAAACCGGCAATCGCCGCATGCGGGAATGAAGGACATCGCCACCCGATCACCCGGCCGCACCGTCGTGACGCCCGGCCCGACTTCTTCGACGACGCCAGCGCCCTCATGACCGCCGATCATCGGGAACCAGTCTGGCTCAGGGATACCCGTCGCGGCCCGCACCTCGGCAGTCGGCAACACGTCGCCGGTGTACAGATGGTCATCGGAGTGGCAGATTCCGGCGACGGCCATTTGCACCAGGACCTCACCCGCGTGCGGCGGATCAAGCTCAATCTCGCGGATCTCCCAGTCCTGGCCGACCCCGCGAATCACAGCGGCACGACACTTCATTGCGACCTCCTTGATCTCTGATCTCTCCGGCATCCGCAGCGGGCTCATTGCGCCAAGCTGGCGCGCAGTTCCCGCTTGAGCACCTTGCCGTAGCTGTTTTTCGGTAGCTCGTCGACGAATTCGTAACGCTTGGGCCGCTTAAAGCGGGCAATGCGCCGCAACAGATGCGCGTCCAAGGCCGCGGGGTCGACCGCGCCGACGATGAACGCAACAACCACCTCACCCCACTCGGCATCGGGTGCTCCGACCACGCACGCCTCCGCGACGCCGGGGTGCTCGAGCAGCACCTCCTCCACCTCGCGGGGGTAGATGTTGCTTCCGCCGCTGATGACAACATCTTTCGATCGATCGCGCAGCGTCAGAAAGCCGCGCGCGTCGAACGAACCCATGTCACCGGTGTAGAGCCAGCCGTCTTTGAGTGTGGCGTCGGTCGCCACGGGATTTCGCCAGTAACCGGACATGACCGCGTCGCCGCGGCACACGATTTCGCCGACCTCGCCGACGGACACCGGGTGGCCGTCCGCGTGCAGCACCGCGACCTCCATCCCCGACCGCGCATAACCGACCGAACCCAGAACCGCGTCGTCGTCGGATTCGTGGTCGGCCGCGCGCAACCCGGTGATGGTCATCGGGGACTCGCCCTGCCCATAGATCTGGGCGAAGATCGGGCCGAACGCCGTGATCGCCCTGCGCAGGCTCTCGACGTACATGGGCCCGCCGCCGTAAACGATCATCTTGAGATTGGCCGGACGGCCGCGGCCCGTATCGACCAGCCGTTGCACCATCGTCGGAGCCAGAAATGCCCTGGCGGCCGGGTGATGCTCGCACAGATCGAGGAACTCGTCGGGATCGAACGCCCCGGATTCGGGCACCACCTGGCGGGCGGCGCGCAGCACATACGGCAGGACGTAAAGCCCGGAGCCGTGCGACATCGGCGCCGCGTGCACAAGGCTGCAGTCCCGGTCGACCGCGTCGATGTCGGCGAGGTGGGCGACGGTCATCGCCGTGAGGTTGCGGTGCGACAGCATCGCGCCCTTGGATCGGCCGGTGGTGCCGCTGGTGTAGAACAGCCACGCCAATGCGGCCGGATCGGTGCGCGGCGGCGGCGCCGACGGGGCGGCATCGAGCCGCCGTGAATAGTCCTCGGACGCAATGATTTCCGTACACGTCGTGGTGATCGGGGCGAGATCGGCGCCGATCTTGGTGGAGGCGAACACCTGCGCGGCGCCCGCATCCTCGAGGATCTGCGCTATTTCAAGGGGATGCAGCTTGAAGTTGATCGGGACGACGACGCATTCGGCGGCCCAGATCGCGAACATCAATTCGATGATCTCCGGGCAGTTGTGCGTCGCGATCGCTATACGCGCATCCGCACCGTGCTGCTGCCGGATCGACGCCGCCAGCCGTAACACCCGGTCGCGCAACTCAATCCACGTGCATACTTCGCGGTTCCCGCGATACACGGCGCCGCAATCGGGGAACCGGCTGGCGGCCTGCTCGAGCAGCGCGAACAGGTTCATTGCTCGATCCACCGTGATTCCAGCGCGAAGTCCGACAGATACTTCGTCGAACTCCATCCGCCGTCCACGACGATCGTTTGGCCGTTGATGAAACTTCCGCCCGGCGAGCACAGGAAGGCCACGGTGCTGGCTATGTCGTCGATGCGACCCAACCGCTGATGCGGAGTCATCTCGGTGTTGATTTTGCGGAACCGCTCGTCCTCCAAGCGCCTCTCGACCATCGGCGTCACCGTCACCCCGGGTGCGACGGCGTTGCAGCGGATGCCGGACGCGCCGTACTGGCAGGCGATGTGGGTGGTCAGTGCGGTCAGCCCGCCCTTGGCGGCGGAGTAGGCGCCGCCGCGCAGGCCGCCGACGACGGCGAATGTCGATGTCACGTTGATGATCGCCGACCCCGGGGCCATGTGTGGCAGCACGTCGCGGGCGAGCCGAAACGGCGCCCGCAACATCAAACCCAAGAAGTAGTCCAGGGTTTCATCGTCGGTCTCGTGCAGCGGTTTGGGGCTGCCCACTCCGGCATTGTTGATCAGGAAGTCGATGTGGCCCCAGCGCTGCACCGCGAGATCCACGATGCGTCGCGGCGCGTCATCGTCGGTCAAGTCGACCGCGAGCGTCGCGACGCGATCCGAATCGTCGATCGCACTCTCGAGTTCGGCGAGCCGATCTGGGTCGCGGCCCGTTCCCAGAATCGCCATGCCCATCTCGGCGAGTCTTGTCGCGCAGCCCAAGCCGATACCGCTGCTGGCTCCCGTGACGATCGCGACCTGCATCTCACCCGTCCTTATTTGCGTTGGTCAAAGACGCTCGGATCTGATGCTTGAGAACCTTGCCCGCGTCGTTCTTCGGCAGGGCATCGGTGATCACGACCTGCTCTGGTGCCTTGAATTTGGCGACGCCCTTGCTCACCAGCAGCGCAAGCAGGCTCGCGACGTCCGGGGTGGCCGTCCCTTCGGGAACGATCACCGCACAGGCCCGTTCTCCGGTGCGCTCGTCGGGCAGCCCGACGACGGCGATCTCGGCGATGCCGGGGTGGTCGGCGAGCAGGTCCTCGACCTCCTTGGCCGAGATGTTCTCGCCGCTGCGGATGATGACGTCCTTGGCCCGGCCGGTCACCACGAGGTACCGGTCGTCGGAACCGGCTGAGACCCAGCGCCCAAGGTCCCCGGTGCGGAAAAAGCCTGCGGCATCAAAGGAGTCGGCTTGCGCGTGCCGATAACCCACCAGCATCTGCGGGCCGCGCACGCAGATTTCGCCGTCGCCGGCCGGTGCGGACTCGTGCGCGACGATTTTGATCTCAGCGATCCCGGGTCTGCCGTCGGTGTCCGCCGCGCAGTCGACTTCGTCGTCCCCCGGAGCGCCGACCGTCGTGACGGGCACTTCCGTGCACCCATACACCCGGGTGACCACCGCACGGTCGAAATACGCTGCGGCACGGCGGATCAGCATCGGAGATACGGATGCGCCGCCGCAGATGAAGACCTTCAAGCCGGGTAGCCGGGTGCCGGCTTGCTCGGCGGCCGACAACAGCTGCTGCAGGAATGGCGTGGCCCCGGCCATGTGGGTACATCGCTCGGCGTCCATCAGTGCGACCGCCTTCGACGGTTCCCATCGGTCCATCAGAACCGCGGTCGTTCCCAGCAGTAGCGGGCATTCGAAGGCGTATATAGAGCCACCGATATGGGCGATCGGCGACGGGACCAGGAACGTGTCGCCCGGCTCGATCATCCAGTGGTCGCGGATCTGACAGATCAGGGCGTGTATCGAATTATGGCTGTGTAGGACGCCTTTCGGGCGACTCGTGGTGCCCGAGGTGTAAAGGATCATCCGCACCGAATCGGGATCCAGCTCCGGAAGCGTCACGTCCTGCTGCTCCGCCAGCAGGGCCGCGTACGGTGTGTGTGAACCGGCGCTGCCGCGGACCACCACCACGGCCGGTGCCGGGCTCATCGCGGTCGTCACCCGGTCGAGCATCGCCGCGTAGTCATGCCCGCTGTATTGGCCAGGGACGAAAATCATTGCGGCATCGGAATCGTCGAGGATGAAACGCAGATCGTGGTCGCGCAGCGACGGCAGGATCGGGTTCACGACCATTCCGGCCAGCGTCGCGGCCAGGTAGATGACGGCGGCCTCGTGCCAATTCGGCAGCATGAACGACACCACGCTGCCCGTCGGCATGCGCGACACCAGAGCGGTTGCCAACGCGCTGGCCTGGGTGTAGAGCGCGACACAATCCAGCCGAACGTCCTTGTCCACCAGAAGTACTCGCTGCGGCGACATTTCGGCGGCGGTGCGCAGCGAATCGGCCAGCGTGGTGTGCACCCAGAGCTCGCGGCGGTATGCCTGAAAGGCATGCGGCGTGTCCTGCGGGACCCGGGCGATCACCACGACCTCATCTCGGGGTGGCCTGACCGGTGACGCGACGCATGGTCATCGCGTACCGAAATTTCGACGACAGGTGAGTGTTGATCGTGACCTGAGCCACCTCGCCGTCCGAGGTCGTGTAGGTGCGCCGCATCTGCAGGGCGGCCGTTCCCGCTTCGACACCCAGGCCGTCGGCCAGTTCCGGCGACAGCAACACTGCCGCGATCTCCTGATGCAACGCAGCGACGCTGACGCCGAACAGATCCTCGATCAGCGGAAAAATAGGGCCAGCATGTCGTTGCAGCAGCCTGCCGACCGCGGCGAAACTCCGGCTGATGTAGTACTCGGTGCGGCACAGCGGCACCGACGCGCCGTCGGCCTGTCGGTAGCCCCGTACCGACAGCCACTGGGTGCCGACCTCGAGTCCGGTCGCAGCGGCCAGCTCCTCGTCGATCGTCACCATCGCGTTGGATTCGATGGTGAGTTGCGCGCCGGCCGCGAACGCGAGGAGGTCGTCGATGGACATCGCGTCCTGTGCGTAGGAACTCGATGCCGGCCGGGGCACCACCCGGGTGCCCGCCCGCGGTCGAGACGCGACCAGGTTGTCCTCGCGCAGTCGGCGCAGCGCCTCGCGGACGGTATAGCGGCTCACCGCGAAGCGCTCACACAGTTGGTGTTCGGTCGGCAGTTGTGAGCCCACCGGATAGACGCCGTCGACGATCTCCTTGCGCAGCGTGCGTGCGATCTGCAGGTAGCGGTGGTCACCCGCGATGGCCTGGGGCATCAGCCGCGGTCCTTGCGCAGTGCCAGCACGCTGCCGTCGCCGTCGGCCGAGAGGTAGATCGTTCCGTCGGCCGCGGCGGTGATCCCGGCGAATGGGCCCTGCGGTCCGGAAAACGGCGGCATACCCCGCAGCGGCTTCGGCGTGACGCCCGGCGGCGGGCCGACCGGCAGCCCGGACGCGATCGTGCGCCGAGCGCTGCTGGTCAGGTCGAACGCGACCAACTCCTTGGCGCCGGCATCGACGACGTAGAGCACTCTGCCTTGCACCAGAATTCCTTGCGGTCGTTGCAGATTAGCGACAACGGTATCGATCTTCGACCCGTTCAACCTGACCACCCGGCCCGCCCCGGCCTCGGCGACCAGGCAGGCTCCGTCGGGATCGATCGCGACGCCGACCGGCTCGCGCAGATCGGTGGCCAGCACCTCGGTACCGCCCGACCGCGCCGACAGCACCCGTCCCGTGCCCAGCTCCGCGAACACCACACCGCCGGGGCCCAGCGCGACACCGTAGAGCTGGTCGAAACCGTCTGCCAGCAACTCGGTTTCGTTCGCCTCGGGTCGGTAGCGGCTGACCTGTCCGCCGGACGTCGTGACGACGAACTCGCCGGGCCCGCTGGCGACAAGGCCGCGCAGGAATCCGGGATAGCCGGGGCTGAAGAGCATGCCCGCGGTGTGCAAGGACCCGTCGGGCAGAGCGATGTAAAAGTAGGTGCCGTCGGCGATGTAGAGCTGTCCGTCATGGCCGACCGCGAGGTCCAGCGGCCAGTTGAGTCCACCGGCCAACACGGATTGTGTTGCGCCATAGGGTGATATCTCGGTGATCTCGCCGGTGAAGTTGGAGACGAACAGCTGCTCACCGACGAAGGTGCAGTTGTCCAGGCCCGGATTCAGCTGGGCGAGCAGTTGCCGATCGCCGCTGCGGGGATCGATGCGCAGCACCTGCCCACTTGCCACCTGGGTCGAAACGATTCGGCCTTGCGCGTCGAACTTGACCGAATCGGGTACTCCGAGATCACTTGCGACACATTGTGGTTCACCGCCGTCGGGGTCGATACGCCAGATTTCGTTGGCGCCCATCACCGGAAAATAGAGCAGGCCGTCCGGGCCGACCTCCATCGCGTTCGGTGAGGGCACGTTCTCCAAGAGCACCCGTGGCGGTCCGCCGGCCAGGTCGAACTCCAGCAGCCGTCCGCCCTCACGGCATTCACCGACGAACAACCGGCCCTGATGGAAGGTGATGCCGTTGGCCGACGGCACGTCGTCCCGCAACACCCGCGTCCGGCCGCCGGTATCGCGCACGCTGACCCGGCCGTCCATCACCTCGGTCGCATACAGGTTGCCGTGAGCGTCGAACGCGACGTCGTCGGGGGCCACAATGTCGCCGCCCGTGGGGCTGGCGGTCACGAGTTCCCCGGTGCGGGGATCCAGCGCGCTGATCTGACTGCCGGTGACCTGGGCGATGTAGATGCGACCGTCCGGGCCGGTACGCAACCCGTTGGCGCCGAACAGCCGACTGGGCGCGGTGACTCGTTCGAGCTCCCAACCCGCGGCGACGTCGACGGGGTGCGTCACCGGGTACCGCGAGGGCTGCGTAGAGATCGCCATGGCTCGCCGAGGTCCTTCCGTCAGCCGTCTGGGCTGGACGTTATCAAGTCGCCGTAGTCCAGACAATAGCCGCCAAGTGTGGCGTCACGACCTTGACAGCAAAGTCTGCCGATCGGAATAGTGTTCTCCAAAGGACAGAATGAGATGTTTTGTCCGGACAAAACAGGTGATAGTTTCCGGCTGCGGACGATGACGACAAGCCAAGTCCACGGCAGGCGAAAGCAGGTCATGGACGATCACGTGGATCACGACGCCCTCTTCGGACTCGACGGCCGCGTCGTGGTGGTTTCCGGCGCCGGCGGCGGCGGCATCGGCACGATCGTCACCGCCATGACCGCCCGGGCGGGCGCCACGGTGATCGCGGTCAGCCGGTCGAAGGAAAACCTGGACGAGCACATCGATCCGCTGGCCGCTCAGGGACTGCCCGTGGTCCCCATCGTCGCCGACGCATCCACCGACGAGGGCATCGCCACGGTGATCGACCAGGCGCGCCGCGCCGAGGGCGGCTTGTACGGGCTGGTCAACGTCGCCGGCGGCGCGCAACCGTCGACGTGGATGCCGTCGACCCGGGTGACCCGCAGCGACTGGCGCAAGATCTTCACCGACAATCTCGAAACGGCGTTCTTCATGAGCCAGGCCGTGGCGAGCGAACTGGTCGCCCAGCGACAGCCGGGATCGATCGTGTCGATCTCCTCGATCAGCGGCATGAACACCGCCCCGTTTCACATCGCCTACGGGACGGCCAAGGCCGCGATCGTCGCGATGACCCGCACGATGGCCGTCGAATTGGCGGAGTCGGGAATCCGGGTGAACGCGGTGGCCCCCGGCGTCACCGAGACGGCGGCGTCGCGCACCTACGTCGACGAGGATCCCGAACGGGACCGACAGGCAATCGCGATGGGCCGGCGCGGGCGGCCCGAGGAGCAGGCCGGCGCGATACTGTTCTTGCTCTCCCAGATGTCGAGCTACATCACCGGTCAGACGCTGCTTGTCGACGGCGGCCTGGACCTCAAATGGACCCATCTCGGCGCCGACAACACCTCGCTTTTTCTCAAGGACGAATCCTTCCGTGCCGAGATTAGGAGGATGTGATGGCCGACCGGGCCAAAGGCGTGAATTCCGAAGCAGCCGAGGAACTATCGAGGCCGACGACCATCGGCGTCGAGGCCTACATCTCCGAGGACTATGCCCGCGCAGAGCGCGACAAGCTGTGGCGCCGGGTCTGGCAGCAGGTCGGGCGCGTCGAAGAGTTACCCGAGGTGGGCAGTTATCTCACCTACGACATTCTCGACGACTCGATCATCGTGGTGCGGACCGGCAGCGACGAATCGGGCGGATTTCACGCCCACCACAACGTCTGCATGCACCGTGGCCGGCGGCTGATCGACACACCCGAAGGCGCCAAGAATGCTTGTGCCCGAACGCGAAAGTCGTTCGTCTGCGGCTTCCACGGCTGGACCTATGGTCTCGACGGCGTGTGCACGCACATCCGCGAGCGGCAGGACTGGCAGCAAGCGCTGACGCCGGACAACACCCACCTGCGGCCGGTCCGGGTCGACACCTGGGGCGGGTGGCTGTGGATAAACATGGACCCCGACTGTGAGCCGCTGGCGGATTACCTGTTCCCCGCCGCGAAGATTCTGGACCCGTTCGGGTGTGAGAACATGCGCTACAAATGGCGCAAGTGGGTTGAATTCGACTGCAATTGGAAGGTCGCGCTGGAGGCGTTCAACGAGACCTACCACGTCTACACGACCCATCCGGAGTTCAATAAATTCGGCGAATTCAAGGGCTGGGCGAAGGCGCAAGGCAAACACAGCCACATCGGCTATGACGCTCCCGAGGACATGGAGGCCACCAAGTCCAAGATCCGCCTCGGCATCGGCGCCGATCCGCGCGTGTCGACCGCCCAGATGCAGGTGTACACGATGGAAGAAACCAACGCCACCACCACGCAGACGCTGGTGAATGCCGCCAAGCGGCTGGTCGACGAGTTGCCCGAGGGGACACCGGCCGACAAGGTTCTCGAGCACTGGCTGACGTCGGCCCGTCGCGACGACGAGGCCCGCGGCGTGATGTGGCCGACGATTCCCGCAGACATCCTGGGGCAGGCCGGCACCGCATGGCAGATCTTCCCGAACTTCCAGATCGGGCAGGGTCTGACGAGCGCGCTGTGCTACGGCGCGCGGCCGCACCCCAGCTACAACCCCGACAAATGCATTTTCGAGGTGTCGGTCTTCGAGCTCTACCCGAAAGGCGAAGAACCGCAGACGGAGTGGGAACACACGCCGGTCGGTGACCCGAGGTGGCGGTCGGTGCTTCCGCAAGACTTCTCCAATATGGCCGCCGTGCAGCAGGGCATGAAATCGCTCGGCTTTCCGGGCACCAAGCCCAACCCATACCGGGAACGCAGCACGGTCAACTTGCACTACCAACTATCGAGATACATGGGTACCGGTGAGCCCCAGGAGCTTTCAGGTAAGGAGCGCCCCCCGGCATGACGCCCGGCACGGAAGAACACCAAGATGGTTGCGGGCCTACTCAGACGCCTGACGACTTCGACATCGCCGCGCTGCGCGAGAAATATCGCCAGGAGCGCGAAAAGCGACTGCGCAAGGAGGGCGGCGCGCAGTACCTCGAACTCGACGGTGACCTGGCCGAACTCTACGAGGTAGACCCGTACACACCGGTGGCCGACCGCTCCCCGATCGACGAGGACATCGAGGTGGCCGTCCTCGGCGGCGGGTTCGCCGGGCTGTTGTCGGGCGCCTACCTGAAAAAGGCTGGCGTGCAGGATGTTCGGGTCATCGACATGGCGGGGGACTTCGGCGGAGTGTGGTACTGGAACCGCTTCCCGGGCATCCAATGCGACAACGACGCCTACTGCTACATCCCGATGCTCGAGGAGCTCGCCTTCCTGCCGAGCAAGAAGTTCGCCGACGGCGCCGAGATCTTCGCGCACTGCCAGGCCATGGGTAAGCACTTTGGCCTCTATGACGGCGCGATCTTCTCAACGCAGGTCGAGACCATGCGCTGGGACGAGACGAGTAAGCGCTGGCGACTGATCACCAACCGCGGCGACGACATTCGCGCGCGGTTCGTGGTGATGGCGCAGGGCTCATACAACAAGCCGAAGCTGCCCGGTATCCCCGGTATCAAGGAGTACCTGGACAGCGGCGGCCACGCGTTCCATTCCGCACGCTGGGACTACGATTACACCGGCGGCGACTCTAACGGCGGCCTGCATAGGCTGGCCGACAAGCGGGTCGCACTCGTCGGTACCGGGGCTACCGGCGTCCAGCTGGTGCCGCATCTCGGCCGGGATGCCAAGCAGCTCTTCGTATTCCAGCGCACCCCGTCGTCGGTGGACATGCGCGCCAACACGCCCACCGACCCGGCCTGGGCGGCGGCTCTGCAGCCCGGTTGGCAGGAGGAGCGCAAGCGTAACTTCCACAACTGGTCACCGTTTGTGGGGGTGGTCTTCGGCGAACCAGATCTGGTGTGCGACTTCTGGACCGAATTGGGCCGCAACATGACCGCCCGGATTGCCGCCAGCCCGGATCCCGCCTCGCTGGGGATCGAGGAGATCATGGCGATCCGGGAGGAAGAGGACTACAAGATCATGGAGCGGCTGCGCCGCCGGGTGGCCGCGCTGGTCGACGACCCCGACACCGCCGAGGCGCTCAAGCCGTACTACCGCTTCATGTGCAAGCGGCCGTGTTCGAGCGAGACGTACCTCCCGGCGTTCAACCTGCCCAACGTGACGTTGGTGGACGTGTCGGAGTCCAAGGGAGTGGAACGCCTGACGGAAAAGGGCATAGTCGCCAACGGCGTCGAGTACGAGGTCGATTGCGTCGTATTCGCCAGCGGGTTCGAGATCTCCACGGAGATCAGTCGGCGCTTCGCGGTCGACGTCATCGAGGGCCGAGACGGGCTGTCGCTGTTCGACTATTGGCACGACAGGTACCAGACGCTGCACGGCATTACCACCCGCGGATTCCCTAACCAGTTCTTCACCGGCTTCATCCAGGGGGGCGTCTCGGCCAACACCACCGCGATGTTCGAGCAACAGGCCGAGCATATCGCCTACATCATCGCCGAGGCGCATAAACGCGGCGCGACCACCGTCGAACCCAGTCAAGAGGGCCAGGACGGCTGGGTCAAAACGGTCGCCGAACTCGCGATCGACAACTCGGCCTTCGAGATGTCTTGCACCCCTGGCTATTACAACAATGAGGGTCAGGGTGGCGCCAAAGACAATGGTGCGTTCCTCGGTGATTTCTACTCGCCGGGCTTCTACGCCTTCGGTGACCTGATCGCCGAGTGGCGCGCCAAGGGTGACCTGGAAGGCCTTGAGCTTTCGTGAGCGAGTTGCGGTTCGACGACCGCGTGGCCGTGGTGACCGGGGCCGGTCGCGGGCTGGGTCGCGCCTACGCGCAACTGCTCGCCTCACGCGGGGCGAAGGTGGTGGTTAACGACGTCGGCGGCAGCCTCGACGGCGCCGGGGTCGACGCCGGTCCGGCCGAGCAGGTGGTCGCCGAGATCACCGCGGCCGGGGGAGCCGCCGTCGCGTGTGGCGCGTCGGTCGCGACCCGAGAGGGCGGCGAGGCGATCGTCGCGGCCGCTCTCGAAACCTTCGGCCGCATAGACATTCTGGTGCACAACGCCGGCAACGTCCGTCCCGGTTCGCTCAAGGACATGAGCTACCAGGACTTCGACGCCGTGCTCGACGTGCATTTGCGCGGCGCGTTCCACGTGGTGCGACCGGCGTTTCCGCTCATGTGCGAGGCCGGCTACGGCCGCATCGTGCTGACGTCGTCGATCGGCGGGCTGTACGGAAATCACAACGTGGCGAATTATGCCGCCGCCAAGGCCGGTGTGATCGGGCTGTCCAACGTGGCCGCGCTCGAAGGCGCCGCCGAGGGGGTGCGGTGCAACGTGATCGTGCCGGCCGCGGTGACACGCATGGCCGAAGGCATCGATACCTCGGCCTATCCGCCGATGGGTGCGGAACTTGTTGCACCCGTGGTGGGTTGGCTCGCGCACGAATCGTGCTCGGTGTCTGGTGAACTGTTCGTCGCGCTGGCGGGTCGGGTGGCCCGCGCCGTCATCGCGGAGAGCCCGGGCGTGTGCCGGTCATCGTGGACGATCGAGGACGTCGGCAACCACCTGGATGCGATCCGTTACGTCGAAGCGCCGCTGATCTTTCCGGTCGCCCCGGATGGCCATCACGCGCACCTCCGTTACAGCTTCGAGCTGGCTCAGAGGTCTCACGAACGACCTGGCTCAAACGACCAAGGAGCGCACCATGGCTAGCCCGACAGGCCCGATGACCGGGGTGCGCGTGGTCGACCTCACCGCGATGGTGATGGGACCGTACTGCACGCAGATCTTGGCCGACATGGGTGCCGACGTCATCAAAGTCGAACCGCCCCAGGGGGATAACACCCGCTACATCTCGGTGGGGCCGGCGCCCGGCATGAGCGGGGTATTCGTCAACGTCAACCGCGGCAAGCGCAGCGTCGTGCTGGACCTGCAAACCGACGCCGGAACTTCTGCACTGCGCGCTCTCGTCGAGACCGCCGACGTCTTCATCCACTCGATGCGCGCCAAGGCAATCGCGAAGCTGGGCTTCGGCTATGACGCCGTCGCCGCCATCAATCCCGCGATCGTCTACACCAATTGCTACGGGTATGGGCGACGCGGACCCGATCACGACCGTCCCGCCTACGACGACACGATTCAGGCCGAATGCGGCCTGCCCGCGGTGCAGCAGCAATTGACCGGTGAGGCCGATTACGTCGGCACCATCATGGCCGACAAGATCGCCGGACTGACGGCGCTGTACGCGACGATGATGGCGTTGTTTCACCGCGAGCGCACCGGGCAGGGGCAAGAGGTCGAGGTCGCCATGTTCGAAACCATGGCCTCGTTCATGCTCGTCGAACACGCCAACGGTGCCATGTTCGACCCTCCCCTGGGGCCGGCAGTGTATCCGCGCACCGTGGCACCCAACCGGCGCCCCTATCGCACCAGCGATGGCTACATCGCCGCGTTGATCTACAACGACAAACACTGGAACGCCTTCATGGAAGCCGTGCAGCCGCCGTGGGCCAGCGAGCTGTATTCGACGCTGGAACAGCGCGCGCGCGAAATCGACACCGTCTACGGGTTGGTCGCCGAGACGATGAAAGAGCGTTCCACCGCCCAGTGGCTAACGCTGTTGCGCCAACTCGAGATACCGGTCGCGCCGCTGAACACCCCCGGCGCGCTCTTCGACGATCCGCATCTGGCCGCCGTCGGCATGTTCGAGACGGTGGACACCCCGCACGGGCCGGTGCGATTTCCCGGCGTGCCCACCTGGTTCTCGCAGACGCCGGGCCGCGTGGCGGGGCCGGCGCCAGAGCTCGGGGCTGACACCGCGGCCGTCCTCGACGAACTCGGTCTGGCTGTCGACGTGAACCCGGGATAGCGCTTGCTAAACGAAATCTATTGCTAGTAGAGGAGTTTCCAATAATGACCGTGCCCGTTTACAAACGCATCCTCGACCTGTTCGAGGCTGAGGGCGTGAATACGCTGTTCGGCATCCCGGACCCGAACTTCGTGCACATGTTCGCCGAGGCCGACGCGCGCGGGTGGTCGGTGGTCGCACCGCATCACGAACTGAGCGCGGGATTCATGGCCGAGGCGGCGTCGCGGATGACGGGTAACCCCGGACTGTGCATCGGCACGCTGGGCCCGGGCATGGCCAACATCGCCGGAGCGATCCAGTGCGCGCTCGTGGAGAACTCGCCGGTGATCTTCCTCGGCGGTCAGCGGGCCCGCGTCACCGAGCGTCGGGTGCGCCGCGGCCGCATCCAATTCGTACAACAGGAGCCCCTTTTCGCCGCGTCGGTGAAGTACAGCAGCTCGATCGAATACGCCGACCAGACCGACGAGATCATTCATGAGGCCATCCGCAAGGCGATGTCCGGCACCCCGGGTCCGTGCTACGTCGAGTTCCCGTCGCACGTCATCCTCGAGGAACTCGATGTCGCCGAGGCGCCACCGCCCAGTACCTACCGGCTGGTTAACCAGGGCGCCGGCACCCGCGAGGTGGCCGAGGCCGTCAAGCTGATCCGCGAGGCCAAGAGCCCGGTCCTGCTGGTCGGCCATGGCGTGCACACCACCCGTACCCAACAACAGGTCAAGGAGCTGGCCGAGCTGATGGCCTGCCCAGTGATTCAGACCTCCGGCGGCACCTCGTTCATCCCGGGACTGCAGGAGCGGACGTTCCCCTACTTGTTCTCCCCGGCGGCCAACGACGCGGTCGAGGAATCCGACCTGTGCGTCGCGCTGGGTACCGAACTCGGTGAGCCGATGCACTACGGCCGTACCCAGCATTGGGCGGGCAACAATGCGAACCGCAAATGGGTTCTGGTCGAGCAGGATCCGACCGCCATCGGGGTCAACCGCCCGATCGATGTGGCGCTGGTCGGCGATCTACGCGGTGTCGTGCCACAGCTGGTCTCCGCGCTCAAGGAATCTGCGCGCAAACCCGCGCCCGCGCTGGCGGTCCTGATCGATAAGGATGCGAAAGAACTTGCGGACATGGCGGAATCGGCACCGTCCGGACGCTCACCGATTCACCCGGCGCGCTACGTCGTCGAGGCCACCAAGGCGTTCAACGAACTCGAGGACGGCATCATGGTGCGCGACGGCGGCGCGACCGTGATCTTCGGTTGGACCTATTCGCAGTCCAAGCCGCGTGACGTCATCTGGAACCAGAACTTCGGCCACCTCGGCACCGGATTGCCCTACGCGGTCGGAGCGTCCGTCGCCGAGGGCGGCAAGCGTCCGGTGATGCTGCTGACCAGCGACTCCGCGTTCCTCTTCCACATTGCTGAGTTGGAAACCGCTGCGCGGCAAAATCTTCCGCTGGTGTGCGTGGTAGGCGTCGACCACCAGTGGGGCTTGGAGGTGGGCGTGTACAAGCGCACCTTCTCCCAGCCGTCGCCGCAGCCCGGTGTGCATTGGAGCAAGGACGTCCGGATGGACAAGGTTGCCGAGGGCTTCGGCTGCCACGGCGAGTACGTCGAGAAGGAAGAGGAGATCGGCCCGGCGATCGCTCGCGCCTACGCCAGTGGCAAAGTCGGGGTGGTGCACGTGTGCATCGACCCCAAGGCCAACTCCGAGGAGATGCCCAAGTACGACCGATTCCGGACCTGGTATGCCGAAGGCACTCAGTAGGCAAAAGACGCATTAGGCAAAAGGATTTCGAGAAGGAGGAGCCATGCGCGAATACCTGAACTTCTACATCGACGGCAAGTGGGTTGAGCCATTGCAGCCCAATGCTTTCGACGTGGAAAACCCGGCAACCGAGCAAGTGTCCGGCAAGATCTCGCTGGGCTCGGCGGCCGACGTCGACGTGGCGGTCAAGGCCGCGCGGCACGCCTTCGCCAGCTGGTCACAAAGCAGCCGCGAACAGCGGCTGGACCTGTTGCAGGCGATCCTTGCCGAATACCAGAAGCGCTCGGGCGACCTCGCCGAGGCGGTCACCGAGGAAATCGGCGCGCCGGCGTCGCTGGCCGCGGGGCCGCAGGTCTTTCTCGGCATCGGTCACCTGAACACGGCTATCGAGGCCTTGAAGAACTTCGCGTTCGAGGAACACAAAGGGGCGAGCCTGATCACGAAGGAGCCGATCGGTGTCTGCGGACTGATCACGCCGTGGAACTGGCCGATCAACCAGGTCGCGGTCAAGGTGTACCCGGCGTTGGCGACTGGCTGCACCGTCGTCTTGAAACCGTCTGAGGTAGCACCGTATTCGCCGTACATCTTCGCCGAAATCCTTGACGCCGCGGGTGTGCCGCCCGGAGTGTTCAACCTGATCAACGGCGACGGTGCGGGCGTGGGCGTCGCCCTGGCCAGCCATCCCGACATCGACATGGTGTCGTTCACCGGATCCACCCGCGCCGGTATCGAGGTGGCCAAGCTTGCCGCCTCGACCGTAAAGCGAGTGACCCAAGAGCTCGGTGGCAAGAGCCCCAACATCGTGCTCGACGACAGCGGCTTCGCCGACGCTGTTCGCGCCGGGGTGTCCAACATGATGCCGAACTCCGGGCAGAGCTGTAACGCACCGACGCGCATGCTGGTGCCGAACTCGCGGATGGCCGAGGCGATCTCCATCGCGCGGGAGGCCGCCGAACAGGTCACGGTGGGGCACCCCGACGCAGGGACGACGATCGGGCCGGTGGCGTCGAAGACGCAGTTCGACAAGGTCCAACGGCTGATCCAGCAGGGCGTCGACGAAGGCGCGACCGTTGTGGTGGGAGGCCCGGGCCGGCCCGACGGGCTGGATAAGGGCTACTACGTCAAGCCGACGGTCTTCGCGCACGTCACCAACGACATGACGATCGCGCGCGAGGAGATCTTCGGGCCGGTGCTGTGCATCCTCGGCTACGACGACCTCGACCAGGCCGTCGAGATCGCCAACGACACCGACTACGGCCTGGCCGGGTTCGTCTCCGGAGCCGACCTCGACAAGGCACGTGAGGTCGCTCGCAAGATTCGCGCCGGCTGGGTGACGATCAACCATGCCTTCGACATGAACGCGCCCTTCGGCGGCTACAAGCGCAGCGGCAACGGTCGTGAGTGGAGCGAGTTCGGCTTCCACGAGTATCTGGAAGTCAAGAGCACCCTGGGTTACGCCCCGGACAGGGCCTGACACTCTAGGCCAAGACCGAACACGCCACAGCCGAAAACCGGCGCGTGTCTGCGCCGTATCCGACGCCGTCGCCCCTAAGCTTGCTCAAATCAAGAGGAGGGGCGACGACGTATCGGCAGCAACTACCGCGCCGGGCACCAGAGTGGTCAGGGCGCGCTTAAAGCGGGCACTGAGCCGGACGGGACAGACTCCGCGCCGGCTTTTTCTGCTCGGCAGCATCGTTGGGTAGACCCGGTACGTCGTGTCGGTCGGCTTGCGATTTGGGATAAACCCGAGCAGCGCACCGGGATTCCCGCGCTGGATGGACTTCGTGCGGTAGCGGTCGCCCTGGTGCTCGCCGACCACGGGGGCATCCCGGGCGTGAGCGGCGGGTTTCTGGGCGTCGACGTCTTCTTCGTGCTCAGCGGATTCCTGATCACCTCGCTGTTGCTCGACGAACTCGGGCGGACCGGTCGCGTCGACCTCACCGGGTTCTGGATTCGCCGGGCCCGCCGGCTGCTTCCGGCGCTGGTGTTGATGGTGCTGGCGGTCGGCGCCGCCCGCGAACTGCTTCCCGCGCAAGCTCTTACCGGGTTGCGCGACGACGCGATCGCGGCGTTCTTATGGATGGCGAACTGGCGTTTCGTCGCGCAGCAGACCGACTATTTCACCCAGGGTGCGCCGCCGTCGCCACTGCAGCACACCTGGTCGCTCGGCGTCGAGGAGCAGTACTACTTCGTCTGGCCGGTGCTGCTGATCGTGGTCACCCTGCTGCTGGCCGCGCGGGCCAAGCGCTACTTCATGCGGGCCACGGTCGGCGACGTGCGCTTCGCGATCTTCGTAATCGCCACGTTGGGTGCGTTGGCCTCGGCGGCGGCCGCGATCGTGTTCGTCTCCGGCACCACGCGTGATCGCATCTACTTCGGCACCGACACTCGCGCGCAAGCTTTGCTGGTCGGTTCCGCGGCGGCGGCTCTGCTGGTTCGGGATTGGCCGTCACTCAACCGCGGCTGGTGCATGATTCGCAGCCGTTGGGGACGGCGAGTCGCCCGCTTGCTGCCGATGATCGGGGTAGCGGGGTTGGCGGCGGCGGCGCACTTCGCGTCGGGCAATGTCGCCGATTTCCGTCACGGCCTGCTGATCGGTGTCGCGATCGCGGCGGTCTTCGTGGTCGCACCGGTGGCGATGGAGCAGCGCGGTCTGGTCGCTCGCATTCTCGCCGCGCCACCGCTCGTCTGGCTGGGCACCATCTCCTACGGCATCTATCTGTGGCACTGGCCGATCTTTCTGGCGCTCAACGGCGAACGCACCGGATGGTCGGGACTACCGCTGTTCGCAGCCCGGTGCGGGCTCACGCTGGCGGTGGCCGCCGCGTCGTATTGGCTGATCGAACAACCCGTCCGTCGCTGGCGGCCGGCCCGGGTGGCGCTGCTGCCGCTGGCCGCCGCCACCGTGGCCAGCGCCGCCGCGATCACGCTGCTCCTGATTCCGGTCGGCACCGGAACCGGCCTGCGCGAGACCGGTCTTCCCCCCGGCGTTTCATCGGTCGCCGCGGTGTCGAACGCGCCGCCGGGTGGAAGCCGCCCGGTCGGGCCGCGAAACCCCAACCGGCCGTTCACCGTTTCGGTCTTCGGTGACTCGATCGGCTGGACCTGGATGCACTTCCTGCCGCCGACGCCCGGATTCGCGTTCCTCGACCACACGGTCATCGGGTGCAGCCTGGTTCGCGGCACCCCGTACCGCTACATCGGCCAGACCCTGGATCAGCGAGCCGAATGCGACACCTGGCCGGGCAGATGGGCAACCGAGATCAGTCAGGACCAGCCGGACGTCGCGCTGCTGATCATCGGCCGCTGGGAGACAGTGGACCGGGTCAACGAGGGGCAGTGGACCCATATCGGTGACCCGACGTTCGATGCGTACCTCAACGCCGAGCTGGAGCGAGCACTGAATATCGTGAGCGCCAGCGGGGTTCGGGTAGTGGTTGCCACGGTGCCGTACAGCCGGGGCGGCGAGAAGCCGGATGGCCGGTTATATCCGGAGGATCAGCCGGACCGGGTCAATCAATGGAATGCCATGCTGCGCAAGACCGTTGCTCAGCACCCAAACGTGCAGATCCTGGATCTCAACAAAAAGCTTTGCCCCGACGGCGTTTACACCGCCAAGGTGGACGGCATCAAGGTTCGCAGTGACGGCGTCCACCTCACCCCGGAAGGGGTCAAGTGGCTGACGCCGTGGCTCGAAGAGTCGTTGCGGTAAGCGCTTAGTCGTTGGTGCGGCAGCTGACTTCCATGCTGTCGTTTTCCCGGACCAGGAAATTGAAGCTGGTATAGCCGTTGGCGGGATCGCGTACCCGATCGAGATACGGCGCCATGTCGGGCGCGCTGGCGTTGTCGGCGACCACCAAAGCGCCTGTGGCAAGCCGGGGTTCAAGCAGTTTGAGCACCGGAAGATAGAGATCCTTCCAGCCGTCCAACAAGACGAATTCGACCGGCCCGGTCTGGTCCTCCAGCGTGGTCAGGGCATCACCTTCGAGAATTGTGATGACGTCGTCCAAGCCGGTCTCGGCGAATGTCTTCTTCGCGGCGGCAATCTTGCTCGCACTGAGCTCCGTGGTCACCACGCGCCCCGCGCCGTTGTCGCGGACGGCCGCGGCCAGATGAATGGCCGAGATACCGAACGACATTCCGAATTCGACTACCGTCGTCGGACGGGTCGCCCGGACCAGTGCGTACAGCAGCCGGCCGGCGTCCGGTGTCACCGGGATGTAGAACTCGCTCATCGCCTCGGTGCGTTCCGCGGTGGTCATCGGGCGCTCGAGCTGACCATGGCGCTCACGCAGCAGTGACATCTGGTTCTGCGTCTCGGTGTACATCCGGTCGAGCACGCTCTCGACGCGAGGATCTTGCAAGGTTGTGGCCATGACCTAGAGGGTAAGCCTCAGCGACTTTTACCCGGGCCGTGAGCGCAGACTCGCAGGTGTGACCCAGAACACGCGGGTCGCAATTGTCAAGGAGTTTGACGAGCAATGGGTGTCAGTGCCAGCATGGTTGGGCAAGCACCTCGGTAGGTGAGGCGTCTGCACGGACACAGGCCACTGACCCCGAACGTCGAGAGACGCCCCGGGTCAGGACAGCTCTTCCCGGACACAAGGGTTGAGCCCAAGTGGCTTCTGGACGAGGAGCGATCGCAAGCGCGGCGAAGCCGGGCGCAGCGGGTCGCAACCATCGGCTCATTCCAGATACGCCGTGCAGTGCCGAAGCTCCGACGAGAGGGGTGCGGTCGGCTGGCTCATTGGCCCGGCATCCGTACCTCTCCCGCGTGTGAAACGTGGACACCCGCGCGTGTCATGGCCGTGAGGAGGTGAGGGCGAGATGAGTCCCGGCGATAGTTGCTATCCGACATCCATCTTGAACCGATCCGGTTCCGGCATTTCTTTCTGCTGACGCAGCTCAATTTGGCTGTTCCGCAAGCTGACGGTGGCGACTGCCCCGTTGTATTTGGCGTGCCGACGAACCGCTCGGGCTTCTCTTCCGACAGGGGGAAGACCATGACTTTTGTTGTTGCACAGCGTATTCGCAGCCTTGGAAGGTTGCGCGGACGGTCGATGCTGCGTGCGGGTCGGCTGCTGACAAACAGGTTGTGCACCTTGCACATCCCGACGCCCGAAGAGCGGGCGAACCTGTATGTGTCGCTGACGCCCGTCGCCGTGCTCTCGTCCGCGCCGGGCGGACAATCACCGGGCGGTGGAGGAAACGACCGGTGATTCGTTCCGCCAGCGGTCCCCAGCGGCGGGCGGGGGGTTGGCAGCCCGCCGCTGGGGCGCATTGAACACCCGACTTGGGTAGCCCGACTCCGAGATAGCGAGAATGACATGACGTTGATTTCCCCCGGTCCGCCGGCCGCGCAGGCCGCGTTGGATTCCGCGCACACCGGCGACATCGTCGGAGCCTTCGGCCGTATCAAGCGCGACGGCGCCGGCACGTTGGGCGGGCGGTGGCGCCGGTTACGCACCCTGCTGGTGATCACCGGACCCGGATTGATTGTCATGGTGGGCGACAATGACGCCGGTGGCGTCGCGACGTACGCGCAAGCCGGCCAGGACTACGGGATGAGCCTGTTGTGGACGCTGGCCTTGCTGATTCCGGTGCTCTACGTGAACCAGGAGATGGTGTTGCGGTTGGGTGCGGTCGCCCGAGTCGGTCACGCACGCCTGATCCTCGAGCGCTTCGGAAAGTTCTGGGGCGCATTCAGTGTCGGTGATCTGCTCGTCCTGAACGCCCTGACGATCGTCACCGAATTCATCGGCGTCGCACTGGCGTTGGGATTCTTGGGCTGTCCGAAGATAGTCGCGATCCCAGCCGCCGCGGTCCTGCTGTTCGCCGTGGTCGCCGGCGGCTCGTTTCGGCGCTGGGAGGGGCTGATGTTCCTGCTGATCGCGGTCAACGTCGTGATGCTCCCGATGGTGCTGATGGTGCATCCGAGTCCGAAAGTAGCTGTCGGCGGCCTGGTTCCACAGTTCCCGGGTGGACTGAACTCAGGAGTTCTGCTGTTGATCATCGCGATCGTCGGGACCACGGTGGCGCCATGGCAGCTGTTCTTCCAACAATCCAACGTGGTGGACAAGCGCATCACAGCACGTTGGATTCCTTATGCACGAGCCGATTTGATCATCGGCATCGTCGTGGTCATCGTCGGGGCGACGGCGCTGATGGCAGTCACCGCCTTCGGTCTGGCCAAAACCGGCAGCTTCACCGATGCCGGCGCGGTCGCGAACGCCCTGCGCCACCCCGTTGGCGTGCTGTTCGCGGTGATCCTGCTCGACGGTTCGTTGATCGGGGCCAACGCAATCGGGCTGGCCACCACCTATGCCATCGGTGACGCGATGGGCAAGCGGCATTCCCTGCACTGGAAAATCAGCGAGGCGCCCTGGTTTTACGGCGGTTACGCCCTGTTGCTGGGTGCATCGGCCGCGGTGGCATTCAGCCCTGATCACATCCTCGGGCTGGTGACCCAGGGCGTGCAGGCGCTGGCCGGCATCCTGCTGCCCTCGGCGACCGTATTCCTGGTTCTGCTCTGCAATGACCGTGCGATCCTGGGGCCGTGGGTAAACACGTTGTGGCAGAACGTCGTTGCGTGGGCCATCGTGTGGGCACTGGTGCTACTGTCGCTGGCGCTGACCGCGGCGACGTTCTTCCCCAACCTTTCCACGGCTGCCCTCCAGGGAGGGCTGGCGGCTGGTGCGGCGGTGGGCGTAGCTTGTGGCGCGGTGGCGATTATCGGCGACCAGGGGTACAGCGCTACTCGCGCGGCCAAACTCGCCTTGCCACTCGGCCGGGCCGAAAGCCGAGCCCTGCGTCGGCAGGAACAGCAGACCTGGCAGGCTCCGGACCTGAGGTCTCTTGCCCGCCCGGCTCTTTCGCCGATTCGCCGGACGGGGCTGTTGATCCTACGCGGTTACCTGGTGCTGGCCGTCGTATTCGTGATCGTCAAGATCGTGGAGATCGGCGTCGGCTGACGACTACGGCGAACCATTGGGCAGCAGAACGATTTTGCCGTGCGTGTGGCGGCGCTCGAGTTCCTCGAAGGCGTCAGCCACCCGATCCATCGGGAAGGTCGCGGCGATGTCGAAATCGACGGCACCGCTGGCGATGAGATCGGCGACCTCGGCGAGCACTTCAGGTGTCGAGGCTTCCGCGCTGCCTTCGGTTTTGGCGCCGACTTCGGCTGCCTTCTGGAACGAGATGATGGTGTCTATCCGCTCTGGGGCAACGCCGAGATCGGCGGCCAGCTGGACGTAGTCGGGTCCGAATAGGTCGATGAACGCGTCGATTCCGTTCGGCGCCGCCTCGCGCAGCCGGTCGGCCAACCCTTGAAGATCAGCGCCGTAGCCGATGGGAATGACGCCGTGCGCCCGCAGCCATTCGGCGTTGCCCTCGCCGGCGATGCCGAGCACTCGCGCCTGGCGCAGGACCAGCAGCTGGACGACGAGACTGCCGACACCTCCGGCCGCCGCCGACACGGCGACGGTCTCCCCCGGTTGCGGTGCGACCGCACGCACGGCAGCGTATGCGGTTGCCGCGACGACATAGAGCGAACCCGCTGCCTCCCAACTCAATTGCGGGGGCTTGTGGATCAACTGACCGACCGGGACGGCGGCGTGGGTGGCATGGCTCGATCGCCGGAGGCTGAACCCCAGCACCTCGTCGCCGACCGCGAACCCGGTGACTCCCGGATCGGTCGCCGTCACGACACCGGCGAGGTCGCTGCCTTGCCCGGAGGGAAACGTGGCGGGAAACATTTCGTGCATCGCTCCCGATCGGATCGCGGCCTCGCCGGGATTGATGCCGGCGGCGCGAACCTCGACAACGACCTCGCCCCGGCCGGGTGCCGGCATGTCGATATCTCCCACGTACAGCACGTCACGGCCGCCGTAGCGGTCGAACCGTACCGCGCGCGCCACCTCAGCCGTCATCTCGATCTCCTTACCACTTGAATCGAAACTTGCGCCCCGCCCCTGGCCAGGATAGGCGCGAACCGGCGCCCGTCGACCGGGCGTATGTTCATATGCGCTGGCCCTGTTCTCGACCGAAAGGATGCCCATGCGACGTGCGCGTAGGACCGTCACCGGTTGGGTGGCCGCCGCCACGGTGGTCGGCATCGCGATCACCGGCTGCGCCAACAACGGCAGGACGTCGGCCCCGCCATCCAAGAGCGGCGCTACGTCGGCTCCCAGCACGCCGGCGGGACCTCCGCCGGATTACAGCGGGTTGCTGATCCAGCCCGGCGATCTCGGCGGGGACTTCACGGCGCCGCAACCCCCAGTGCTGAACTCCAACAACACGGCCGGCGTTGCGCAGCTGTTCGTCAATGCGGACAACAGCCGGCGTATCGGCGACACCATTCTGGTCGTCGCCGATCCCTCGATCGCCGCTGCCGCCCTGGAGAACACCAAGACGAACTACACGAAGAAGGTCGCCGGCACGTGGCAGCCCGTCGACGTCGGCACTAACGGTGCGATGATTTCGGGCGCTTCGCCGGATAATTCGCAGGCGATCGCGGTGTTGTTGTTCACCGAGGGCAGGGCGCTGGTCAACTTGGAATTCGACAGCGCACCCAACGACCCGATCGACCCGGCAGTCGCCACCGATGTCGGCCGCAAGCAAGCCGCAGCGGTCAAGAACGGTTTGCACGGTTAGCTTTTCGGGCTAGACCAGCCCGACCAGTCGCAGATCCGCGACGTATTTCTCGATCAGCCGCTCCGACAAGTGCGGAATGTCTTGGTCCACACCAATTTTCGCTGCCTGCACCGCGCCGCGGAAAACGTCCGTAGGCGCCGGCGCTCCCCGCAGGGGTGCCTCGGGCTTACGGTAGACCTCGAGCAACGGAAGCACCGAATGCTGACGCTGTTTGTCCGGTAGCGCCCGCAGCGCCGTTTCGAAACGCCCGAACCATTCGTCGTGGTCGTCGATGCGCCGGATGTCGTTGCCGCCGGCGATCAGCCAGTCGACGAAGACGTCCAGCGAGATGCCGTCGTCATGCGGGTTCATCACGTCGAAGGACCGGAACTCTCCGGCCGTCGCCGTCTGCTCACCCAGCGTGGTCACCGACTCCGCCACGAAGTCGGCGGGCAGACCGTCGTAGTGCGCCACCGCCCGGTTTCCTTGCGAGTCGGTTTGGTAGAACGACCACGGTGCGATACCGGTCACCAGCAAGCTGAAGATCAACCGGGTGAACGCATCCGGGACGTTGAGCTGGCCGGCGTACCGGCTGTGCGCGAGGATCATGTCGGACCGGAACACCGCGGCTGGCAACCCGCATAGGTCGTGCGCCTCCCGCAGCAGCACCTCGCCGCCCCACTTGCTGTTCGCGTACCCGTTTGCGTAGCTGTCGTCGACGGCACGTACCGCGCTGACGGTGCGGATGTCGCCGTCCTCGGCGAACGCGTCGGGATCCACCGACATGGCCACCGCAACGGTTGACATGTACGTGACCGGCTTGATGCGTGTCGTGATCGCCAGGCGGATCAATTCGGCGGTCCCCACGACGTTCGGGCCGAACAGCTGGTCGTACGGCAGTACGTGGTTGACCAGCGCGGCGGGGTGCACGATCATGTCGACGTCTCGGGCGAGGCGCTCCCAAGTCTCTTGGCCCAAGCCAAGATTCGGCTCGGCGATGTCGCCGACGATGACCTCGAGGTGATCGGCCGCCAGGGTGCGGTAGCGCTGCAGCAGTTGTGGATCACCGCTGTCGAAAACACCTTCCAGGCGCTTGGCGGCGGCTTCGGTGTCGGTGCCGCGGATGACGGTGATGAGCTTTCCGCCTCTTTCGGCAAGCCGTTCCAGCAATTCCAGGGTAAGGAAGCGACCCAGATAGCCGTTGGCGCCGGTGAGCAGCACCGTGTGCGGTGTGTCGGTGGCGTGCGGCAGCTTCGGGGCCGCGGCCAGGGTGGGGGCGTCGATGAACTTGTCGAGGGTGAGTTCGGACGCGCGGACTTCGGTGGCGCCGCGGCCGTGCACGGTGGAGAACGTGGGGCGCTTGGCACCCGATTCACGTTCCGATTCCACATATTCCGCGAGTTGACGCAAGTCGGACGCGGGGCTGATGATCTGGCCCACCGGTACTTGCACATCGAAGATGTCCTGCAGCAGGTTAGAGAAGGTCAGCGCGGACAGCGAGTCGCCACCTAGATCCAGGAACTGCGTGTCCGGCTGCGGCGGACCGCCGGGCAGGCCTAGTAACGCCTCGGCGGCGCGCGTCAGGGTGTCGATCACCGGCCGCTCAGCCGCGCCGTCGCGCAGTGCACGCAGTTCGGCGGTGCGGGTGGCGGCGAGCTCGGCATAGAGGTCTTCCAGCCGGGCGCCGTAGTGCTCCTTCAGCTTGGGGCGCAACAGCTTTCCGACCCCGGACAGCAGGCCGTTGTCCTCGCTGAACGGCTCGGAGTCGACCAGGAAGTCGGCGGGCACTTCGTAGGATTGCAGCTCGGCGAGTTTGGCAGTGCGGCGCAGGGATTCACTCAGCGCTGCCTTGAGGCCATCCGGATCACCGGCGAATCGTTCCTCGGCTTCCAGAGTCGGGACCACGACGGCCAACAGGTAAGGCCGTTCGCTGTTGCCGTACACGAAGATCTGCCGCACCAGCGCTGCGCTGCTGAAGACGGCTTCCAGGCGCGCTACCGCGACGAATTCGCCTTGCGCCAACTTCAATACGTTGTTGCGCCGGTCGACATAGACCAGACGATCCGGCCCGACCTCGGCCATCACGTCGCCGGTGCGATAATAACCATCGGGGTCGAACGCATTCGCGGTCACATCGGGGCGTTTGAAATACCCGCCGAATGCGGTCTGGGACTTCACCAGCAGCTCGCCGCGCGGGTGCGGCTTGTCGGAGTGGAAATAACCCAATTCGGGCACGTCGACCAGTTTGTAGTCGAGGATCGGTGGCCGGCTCACCACACCGTCCTTGAACACCATCCCCACCTCGGTCAACCCGTAACCGTCGAGCACATGGGTGTCCAAGCACGACTCGATGAAGGTCTTCATCTCTGCCGCCAGCGGCGCGGTGGTGGAGAAGCTGGTTATCACTCGTCCGCCCAGAAGTTGTTCGCGCAGTTCAGCTTTCGCCGCCGCGTCAGCTTCCTCGGGCTCGGCGCCGTGGTCGATCAGTCGCTCCACCGCACTTTGGTAACGCTGGTAGAGCATCTCGACCACCCGCGGCACCATGCCCATTTCGGTGGGGCGCACCAGATTCCAGTCGTCGAACAACGTGGAGAGGTCACTCTCCGGTACGAAATAGCTGGTGCCACCGGCTTGGAACGACGACGACAGCGGTATCCGTCCGCCCACGTGGTTTAGTGGCATGAAGTTGACGTTGAACACCGGTATATCAGCGAATTCGGGGTAGAGCTCGTTGGTCCACAGCTTCAAGATCATGCGCTCGGTGTACATCGCCCCCTTGGGCAGGCCGGTGCTACCCGAGGTGTACATGATCATGGCCAGCCGCTCGTCGGTTTCGCCGGTGTAGATCGGCTCCTGCGGCAATGCGCGGCCACGCTCGACCAATTCGTCGAAGGTCTCGATGGTGACCGCCATGCCGGCCTCGGCCAATGTCGCCTGCGCGTGCTCGAGGTGCTCCCGCTGATCGTCGATCTCCGGCTGGTAGTCGAAGACCACCAGGCGCCGCAACGATGTGCTGCCCAGCGCGGCCTCGACGGCGAGGTCGAGATATTCCGCCCCGGTGGCGAGCACCTGGGGTTCGATTTCGGCGACGATCGGCTGTAGCCGCGACGCCGTCGCGTTGTGCTGCAGCGGCACCGCCACCAGGCCCAGGTAGCCGGTCACCAGGTCAAGCGTCAAGTACTCGGGGCTCGCGAAGCCGAGAGTCGCGACCACGTCCCCCGGCGTCACTGCAGCGGCCTCGTCGCGGCGCCACGCCGTGGCGACGGCGCGGACGTTGGCCCACAGATCGCGGTAGCTGATCGTGTCGAATCGGGGGAGTAGCCGGGTGGTGGTGCGGCCGGTCGCGGGATCGGTGGTCAACTCGCGAGCGCGCCACCCCAATGCGGGGCGGTCACCGTAGCCTACGACGAACATCTCGAGGATCTGCGGAAGCCGAAGACCGGGCTGGCGAGCCGCGGCTTGCAGCACCAGATCCGGCTTGGCGTTTTGATATTGCGCGTCGGTCGCCTCCAGCCGCCTGATGCGCTCGGCGACTCGTTCTCGTGGGGTGGCCGTCGCACTAGCGCCGGTGCTGGTGTCGCGCCTTGCATCAGTAGTCATGCCAGCCCCCAGGCTCTCGTTCGGACGACTCTCTAGCGCAAACCATTGGCTCGCTATGAGTCTTCCACCCGGTCACTGTGAGCGTCGCCACACCCAATGTCGCCAGCGGCGCGGCATCGCGAATCTTTTGCCCGGACCCTGCGGGCTCGGGACTGCTACGCGACGACCTGAATGGGGTCGCCGACGTTGACGTTGTTGAAATACCACGCGGCGTTGTCCGGGCTCAGGTTGATGCATCCGTGGCTGACGTTGGCGTGGCCCTGTGAGTCGACGGACCAGGGTGCCGAGTGCACGTACACACCGCTCCAGGTGACGCGGACCGCGTACTGAGCGGTGATCTTGTATCCCTCCGGCGAACTCAGCGGGATACCGATCGTCCGCGAGTCCATGACGACGCTGCGTTGCTTCTCGAGGGCGGTGAAGTTACCGATCGGCGTCGGGCGGCTGGGCTTACCCATCGACGCGGGCATCGTGCGCAGAATTTCGCCGTCCCTGCTCACGGTGAAGGTGTGTGCGGAGAGGCTGGCAACACCCAGGAACGCGTCGCCGGTGTCGAAACCCGTTGTCAGTTCCTGCACATCCACCGAAACGTGGCTGTGGGCAGGCCAATACTGGTTCGGAACCCATTGCACGACGTTATTTTCGGGCCACTCGAAGTGTCCGGTGATGTTGCTTGGGGAGGCAACGTGGATGGAGCGTTCGACGGCGGATCGGTTGGTCACCGGCGCGGTGAATTTCACGACGACCGGGTGCGCAATCCCCACCACCGCGCCGTCGGCCGGCAAAATCGAGGCAATGGCGGGGGTGGGCGCGGGTACCGGGACGGAGGCGACCGCCTGGGAACCGGATCCCAGCACGCCAAAACCCGTGATCGCGACCATAACAAATAGATAACGAACCCCACGACGCATGGCGTCAACCCTCCGAGATGGTGCGATCAACACGACGATATTCTACTGGCTGTCTGGCCATTAGCGTTTTAGCAAACAATTACACTGCCGCCCGGTCTCCACGATAACGATCGGATCACCGGTTGAGTTCGATCGTCACCGACTGGTTAACCTCAGCGGAATCGGTGCCGCCAGACCCGAGGAGGTGCGAGTGCTCTTTCGTCAGCTGGAGTACTTCGTCGCGGTCGCCCAGGAGCGCCACTTCGCCCGGGCCGCCGAGAAGTGCTACGTGTCGCAGCCCGCGCTGTCCGCCGCGATCGCCAAGCTGGAACGTGAACTCAACGTCACGCTGATCAACCGCGGGCACAGCTTCGAAGGTCTCACTCCCGAAGGTGAGCGACTGGTCGTGTGGGCCAAGCGGATTCTTGCCGAGCATGACGCATTCAAGGCCGAGGTGGACGCGGTGCGCTCGGGAATCACCGGAACGCTTCGGCTCGGCGCTGTGCCCACCGCATCGACGACGGCGTCGCTGGTGCTGTCGGCCTTCTGCTCGGCGCACCCATTGGTCAAGGTGCACATCAATTCCCGGTTGGCCGCCACCGAAGTGTACCGGCGCTTGCGGGAATTCGAGCTCGACGCCGCGATCGTGCACGCATCGCACGATGACGCGCACGACGTGGACTTGGTGCCGCTTTATGCGGAGCGCTACATACTGCTGTCGCCGTCGGATATGTTGCCGTCCGGCGCAACAACGTTGCGGTGGCCGGATGCCGCGCAATTGCCCCTGGCGTTGCTCACCGCCGACATGCGGGACCGCCAAATCATCGACGAGGCCTTCGCCGGCCACGGCATCACCGTCAGCCCGCAGGTCGAAACCGACTCGGTGGCTTCACTACTCGCACAGGTCGCCTCCGGCAACTGGGCGTGTATCGTCCCGCATACCTGGCTGTGGACCTCGCCGCTGGGTGCAGAGATCCGGGCGGTCGAAATGGTCGATCCGATCGTCAAGGCCGAAATCACGTTGGCCACCAACTCCTCGGGGCCCGGATCGCCGGTTGCCCGGGCGCTCGTCGCCTCCGCGCACGAACTCTCGTTGGACGAGTTCTTCAACGCTGCGCTGGTGGGGGTTACCCGTCGTCGCTGACCTTAGCCGCGCTGGTCGGGTTGAGACTCGCCAGGTGTCCGCTCTCCACCCCGGCCGCCGGGTCGAGTTCACAGTCGATCAGTGACGGCCCGTTCGACGCGAGCGCTTCGGCCAGCGCCGACTGCAGTTCGGCGGGGGTGGTGACGTGATATCCCTTGCCGCCGAACGCCTCTGCAAGTAGCTCGTGCCGGGCTCCGGCGTTGAGCACAGTGGGGGCGGGGCTGTCTCCGGTGGGCTTTTCGTCGCCGCGGTACACGCCTCCGTTGTTGAGGATGACAACGGTCACCGGCAGCCGGTAGCGGCAAATGGTCTCGATTTCCATGCCGCTGAACCCGAACGCGCTGTCGCCCTCGATCGCGACGACGGGCCGGCCCGTCTCGACGGCGGCGGCGATCGCGTAACCCATGCCGATGCCCATCACACCCCAGGTCCCGGTGTCGAGGCGATGCCGCGGCAACTCCATCTCGATCACGTTGCGGGCCAGATCCAGCGCATTGGCACCCTCATTGACGATGTAGACATCCGGATTCGCTTGCAGCACTGAACGAATCGCACCGAGCGCGTTGTAAAACCGCATCGGATGCGGATTTTCGGCGAGTCGCTCGCTCATCTTGGCGTCGTTGCGGGCTCGGCGATCGGCCAGCTCGTCGGTCCATTCCGTCGACACCGTGATCGGCCGGGTGGCCAGACCGTCGCGCAACGCGAACATCACCGAACCGATGTCGCCGGCCAGCGGCGCCACGATCGGCTGGTTGCTGTCGAACTCCGACGCCGCGATGTCGATCTGCACGAACTTTGCGTCGGCCGCCCACTGCGGCGACTCCCCATGGCCGAGCAGCCAATTCAGCCGCGCGCCGACCAACAACACTGTGTCGGCGCGGGCGATGGCCAGTGAGCGTGCGGCCACGGCGGACTGCCGGTGCGAATCCGGCAGTAGGCCCTTGGCCATCGACATGGGCAGGAACGGAATTCCGCTGGACTCGACGAAGTCCCGGATCACGCCATCGGCCTGCGCGTACGCGGCGCCCTTACCGAGCACGATCAGCGGCCGGCGCGCCCGCGCGAGCACGTCCAGCGCGCGATCGACCGCCTCCGGGGCGGGCAGCTGGCGCGGCGCGGGATCGATGACCCGCCAGACGCTTTCGGCCCCCTTGGCGGCGTCGATGGCCTGTCCTAGCACCGTGCCCGGGATGTCGAGGTAGACACCGCCCGGCCGCCCGGAAACGGCAGTGCGGATCGCGCGCGCGATGGCGAGCCCGATGTCCTCGACCCGCTCGACCCGGTAGGCCGCCTTCACGAAAGGCCGCGCGGCGTTGAGCTGATCCAGGTCCTGATAGTCGCCGCGCTGCAAGTCGACCAGCGCTCGATTGCTCGAGCCCGAGATCTGGATCATCGGGAAGCAGTTCGTGGTGGCGTTGGCCAGCGCGGGCAGGCCGTTGAGAAACCCGGGCCCGGAGGTCGTCAAGCACACCCCCGGGCGGCCGGTGAGAAACCCGGCGGCCGCGGCGGCGTTGCCGGCGGAAGTCTCCTGCCGGAAACCGATGTACCGCATACCGCAGGCCTGCGCGACCCGGGCGAGGTCGGTGATCGGGATGCCGACGATGCCGTAGATCGTGTCGATGTCGTTGGCCTGGAGCGCATCGACGACGAGGTGGAAGCCGTCGGTCAGCGCGGCGTCCCGCGGCTCGTCCGGCGCAGTGGTGGATGATGCCGAAAGTGTGGTCATTGCCCGACTCCTCGCGTGTCCGTGCCCGTCATCCACCACTGTGGTCCGCGTCCCCGTCGCTGTCCAAGACCAAGCCGCTATGCAGCGATTCACGGTGGTTATCGACCGCTGCCCAGCCGCTCGATAGCCACGGATTATCGATCGTGAGCTGAACAGTATTGGACGAACAGGGAGGTTTCTCTGCATCGTGCAACCAGGTGCTGTTACACATGCGAGAAAGCGGAAGGACTACGGCGATGTCTGATGTGATCACCCCGGCGGCGGAGCTGACCGACGAATCTCCGAGCATCGCCGATCTAGTCGCGGCTGCGGCAATCCGCGAGCCGGAGACGACGGCGCTCGTCGTAACCGCGGATCGCAGGCCGGTCAGCTACGGCGAACTGGTGCGACTGGTCGACGACCTGGCCGGGCAGCTCAAGGAGGGTGGCTTGCGGCCGGGAGACCGGATCGCGCTGCGGGCTGGCAGCAACGCCGAATTCGTCGTCGGCTTGTTGGCGGCGTCGCGCGCGGGGCTCATCGCGGTACCGCTGGACCCGGCGCTGCCCGTCGGCGACCAGCATGCCCGCAGTAAGGTCGCCGGCGCGGGTGTGCTGCTCGTCGACGGCGACGGTCCCGGCGACAAGGACGAGCCGGGATTGGTGCGGTGGACGTTCGCGGTGACCGTCGGCCATGACGGTGCCCCGTCTTCGGTCGCCCTGGACGCGCCCGCGGCGCCGAATCCGGACGTGGCGACGCCCGAGGGGCTGCGCGACGACGATGCGATGATCATGTTCACCGGCGGCACCACCGGGCTGCCGAAGATGGTCCCGTGGACACACACGAACATCGCCAGCTCGGTGCGAGCCATTATCGCCGCCTACCAGCTGGGCCCGGCGGACGCGACGGTCGCGGTGATGCCGCTCTACCACGGCCACGGCCTGATCGCCGCGCTGCTGTCCACGCTGGCATCCGGCGGCACCGTACTGTTGCCCGCGCGCGGGAAGTTCTCGGCGCACACCTTCTGGGACGACATCTTTGCCGTCGGGGCCACCTGGTACACCGCCGTCCCGACGATCCATCAGATTCTGTTGGAGCGCAACAAGACTGAGCAAGCAAAGAACACCCACGCCACGTTGCGGTTCATCCGCAGCTGCAGCGCTCCGCTCACCACGGAAACGGCTCAGGCTCTGCAAGACACCTTCGGCGCCACCGTGGTCTGCGCGTTCGGGATGACCGAAGGCACCCATCAGGTCGCCACCACTAGCGTTGAAGAAGACGAAAACCCAGCCGAGAGAACAGGTCTCGTCGGAAAGTCGACCAGCCCGGAGATCCGGATCGTCGGGCCCGGGGGCCAACCGCTGCCACCGGAAGCCGTCGGCGAGGTCTGGCTGCGCGGCCCGACCGTGGTGCGCGGCTACCTCGGCGACCCGGCGATCACCGCCGCCAACTTCACCGACGGCTGGCTGCGCACCGGCGACCTCGGGTCACTGTCCCCGGCGGGTGACCTGAGCATTCGCGGGCGTATCAAGGAACTGATCAACCGTGGCGGCGAGAAGATTTCGCCGGAACGTGTCGAGGGCGTGCTGGCCGGCCATCCCGGCGTTCTGGAGGTGGCCGTGCTCGGGCTGCCGGACAAGATGTACGGCGAGACGGTGGCCGCGGTGATCGTCGCGCGGGGGTCGACTCCGCCCAGCCCCGAGGAGCTGACGGAGTTCTGCCGTGACCGGCTGGCGCCCTACGAGGTGCCAGCCACCTTCCTGCACACCAGCGAACTGCCGCACACGGCTAAGGGCTCACTGGATCGGCGGGCCGTGGCCCGACAGTTCGGCGGAACCTGAGAACGGCTGTGCGCCAACCTCACTGGCCCGACGTCACGTTTCCCCACGCGGCGCGCGCACCCGAATCACCGACCCGATAGGTCTGCACGAGCGTGGCCACCGCCGCGATGACCACCAGTACCCCGACCGCGGCGTGCAGGGTGAGCTTCATGTCCACACCGTGCGTCTCGCGGACGTGCAGCACGGCCAGCACCGTGACCGTCGCCGCCAGTGCCGCGACGATGTAGATCAGGGTGGAGCCGAGTTGCTCGTGGTTGGTAAGCACTGGAGTCTGAGCACCGACGCGAGCCGACAGCCAGACGCCAGCGGTGGTCGTCAACGGGGTCAGGACTAGCGTGCCCACCGCCAGTAGCAGAACCAGCCAGATCAGTCGGCGCCGCGCCGCGGGCCACACCACGCACAGGATCGCCAGAATCGCCGCGAGCGGGCCTAGGACGACGACGAAATGATTGAGCAGGATATGGGCAGGCAGCCCATTAAACGTTGACATAGTCGAACCGGGGCTCCCAATCTGGCTGTTTATCAGGTGCTTTCAAACAGTAGCCGTCACCCGGGTCGCGGCGGACTCCGGCATCGGTTCGTAGCGGGCAAACGTTCGGGTGAAGGACGCGGCGCCATGTGCCAGTGAACGCAAATCGATCGCGTATCGGGTCAGCTCGACCTGAGGTACCTCGGCCCGCACCAGCGTGCGGTCCTGGCCCGCGGTGTCGGTCCCCAGCACGCGACCGCGCCGGCCGGACAAGTCGCCCATCACCGCACCGACGAAGTCGTCGGGCACCAGCACCGAGATCTCGTCGATCGGCTCGAGCAGTGCAACTTTCGTCGCGGCGGCGGCCTCCCGCAGCGCCAGGGAACCCGCCATCTGGAACGCGAAGTCCGACGAGTCCACGCTGTGGGCCTTGCCGTCGAGCAGGGTGACCCGGATGTCGACCACCGGATATCCCGCGTGCACGCCCTTTTCCATCTGCGCGCGGACTCCCTTCTCCACGCTCGGGATGAATTGCCGCGGGACCGCGCCGCCGACCACTTTGTCGACGAACTCGAATCCGGAACCTTCCGGCAGCGGCTCCACCTCGATGTCGCACACGGCGTATTGGCCGTGTCCGCCGGACTGTTTGACGTGGCGCCCGTGGCCTTTTGCCTTGCCGCCGAACGTTTCCCGCAGCGGCACGCGCAGTTCCACCGTGTCCACGGTGACGCCGTACCGGCTGGCCAGTGCCTCGAGCACGACACCGGCATGGGCCTCACCCATGCACCACAGCACGATCTGGTGCGTTTCCTGATTCTGCTCGATTCGCAGGGTCGGGTCCTCGGCGGCCAACCGGCCCAACCCGACCGACAGCTTGTCCTCGTCGGTCTTGGCATGGGCCGCAATGGCGATCGGCAGCAGCGGTTCGGGCATGGCCCACGGTTTGAGCACCAGGGGCTCGGCCTTGTCGGAGAGGGTGTCGCCGGTTTCGGCACGGCTCAGCTTTCCGATCGCGCAGATGTCACCGGCCACCACCTCGGGCGCGGGTCGTTGCAGCTTGCCCAGCGGGAAGGACAACAGCCCGATGCGTTCGTCTTCGTCGTGGTCGGGGTGAGTATTGCCCCGGGAGTCGGAGCCGTTGGTCTGCCCGAAGAAGGACGAAAAATGACCCGACACATGCACCGTCGTGTCGGGCCTGATGGTCCCGGAGAACACCCGGACCAGACTCACCCTGCCGACGTACGGGTCAGACGTCGTCTTCACCACCTCTGCCAACAACGGCGCCGCCGCGTCACAGGCCAGCTCCGAATGCGCAGCGCCATGCGGCGTAAACACCTCCGGTAGCGGATGTTCCATCGGAGACGGGAATCCGCGGGTGGCGACCTCGAGCAGTTCCAGCGTGCCCACGCCGGTGCCGCTGCAGACCGGGATCACCGGGAAGAACGACCCACGGGCGACGGCGCGCTCGAGATCGTCGATCAGCACGGCCTCGTCGATCGCCTCACCGCCGAGGTAGCGCTCCATCAGGGACTCGTCCTCGGATTCCTCGATGATGCCCTCGATCAGGGTGCCCCGCGCGTCCTCGATCCGGCCGGCGTCGGCGGGATCCGGCGCCTCGATAGTCCGGGTGCCACCGCAGTATCGGTAGCGCTGCTGCGACAGCAAGCCGATCAGACCTTCGGCTGGCGAGCCGGTCGGCAGGTAGAGCGGTAAAACCTTGTCGCCGAACGCGTTTTGCGCGGCCTCTAGGGCTTCGGTGTAGTTCGCGCGGGCATGGTCGAGCTTGGTGATCACCACGGCGCGAGGCATGCCGACCTGGCTGCATTCCTGCCAGAGCGACTTGGTCGGTTCGTCAATACCGTCGCAGCCCTCGTTCGCCGCGATCACGAACAGTGCGCAATCCGCGGCACGCAATCCGGCGCGCAGCTCGCCGACGAAGTCGGCGTATCCCGGGGTGTCGACCAGGTTGATCTTGATGCCGCCGTGCGACAGCGAGGCCACCGCGACGCCCACCGACCGTTGTTGGCGGATCTCGGCGTCGTCGTAGTCGCAGACGGTGCTGCCGTCGGTCACCGATCCCGCCCTGGTCAGCACGCCGCCCGCGACCAGCAGGGCCTCGACCAGCGTCGTCTTGCCGCCGCCCGAGGGGCCCACCAGGACGATGTTGCGGACATCGCCGGGACAGTTGGCGGTGGGGGCTGCTCCCGTGCCCACTGAAGCGTTCGCCTTGTCCGCCATGACCTTCCTCCAGTTCGCTCGGTCGGGCGCAGTGTGTCCTAGCTCACAGAACGTATAGGCAACCTTTCCCCCAACTGCCGCCCAATACAAGGCCACGGACCGGCCACAATCTCGCGCTGTGACGCGCTAGGTCAGGCGTGCCAGCTCGACCAGCGGCGCACCGTTATCTCGATGACGGGACCATTCAGCGAAACCGATTGATACTGAGGGTATTTGGCGCGTAACAGCCGGTAGCCGGTGTGCAGTGCCGCGCCGTCGCTATGAATGCAAGCCTCCCCGTCGGCTCGGACCCACCACAACTGCGCCCACTCGTCGGCGTAGTGGTCGACGAGCAGGCTGACCTGCGCGTTGCTCGCGATGTTGGCCAGCCGGCGTAGCCGCTGTGTCCTCTTCGGTTTCGCGTCGATCGCGGTGTACACGGTGTCGGTGTCGGTGTCGACCGCGAAAACCACCGGCACCAGGTGCGGTTTTCCGTCGGCCGAGCTGGTCGCCAGCCGCGCCACCGGGGACTGCGTGAACCGGACTTTGGGGTCGAATTCGCCCACCGAACCAGCTTAGGGCCAGCTTGAGGGCGAAACCGCCGATCAGCGTTCCATGCGCCCTGAACTAGCTACCTGCATTACGGTGAGGTACACAAAATGTGCGGTCCAGACGTGGAGGCTGGGCCGCTTCTGGTTAGCACCCCGATGCAGGGAGGTACGGGATGAGCAAAGGGCACCCCCGCTCAGTCTGGTGGTCATGGCTGGTCAGTGTGCTGGCTGTGGTGGGACTGGGCCTGGGCCTGACCACGGTGCCTGCAGCTGCATCGCCGTCAACCCTGGCGCTGGACCGCTTCCGTGACGCGCCGATGTTCCCGCTGGACATCGCCAGCCAGGTCGGACCCGCGGTCGTCAACATCAGCACCCGGTTCGGCTACAACAACGCGATCGGGGCCGGAACCGGCATCGTCATCGATCCCGCTGGTGTGGTGCTCACGAACAACCACGTGATCTCGGCTGCCACTGACATCTCCGCGTTCGACGTCGGCAACGGTCAGACCTACGGTGTCGACGTGATCGGCTACTCCCGCACCGCGGACATCGCGGTGTTGCAGCTGCGGGGTGCGGGCGGCCTGCCCGCCGCCGCAATCGGCGGTGGCGTCGGTGTCGGCGAGCCGGTCACCGCGCTCGGCAATACCCACGGACAGGGCGGAGCGCCCAGCGTGGTGCCTGGCCGCGTCGTCGCGCTCAACCAGACGGTGTCGGCCACCGACACCCTGACCGGAGCCGACGAGACGCTGGGCGGGTTGATCCAGGCCGACACCGCGATCAAGCCCGGCGACTCGGGTGGGCCGCTGGTCAACAATGCGGGGCAGGTGGTCGGCGTGGACACCGCCGCCACCGACAGCTACAAGATGTCCGGCGGGCAGGGCTTCGCGATTCCGATCGGTCACGCGATGGGCGTCGCCAACCAAATCCGCTCCGGCGCCGGGTCCAACACCGTGCACATCGGGCCCACGGCCTTCATCGGCATGGGCGTTGCCGAAAACGGCGGCAACGGAGCCCGGGTCCAACGCCTGGTTGACGGCGGCCCCGCCGCGAGCAGTGGCATCGCACCCGGGGACATCATCACCGCGGTCGACAATGTGCCGATCAACGGTCCCACCGCGATGACGGACGTCCTGGTTCCGCATCACCCGGGGGACGTGATCACGCTGCACTGGAATTCCGGAGGCGGCCCCCGCAGCGCGCCGGTGACTCTGGGCGACGGGCCGCCCGCCTGATCCGGACGCGGAAATGCCTGGCCGGAGGCCAATTCGGTTGCCGGGACAGCAGATTAGCGAGGTGATTCCGATCTGCTCGCCTCGGGTACACGTGGCATCGTGGAATCGATGAACGACGCAAACGACGCCGCCAAAAAGGATTCCGAGCACGATCCTGCGGGAGGCAGCCACGTCGAGGGGGGTGTAGTCGAACACCCCAACGCGGAGGATTTCGAGATCGCGGCCTCGCTGCCAGCCGATCCGACCTGGTTCAAACACGCGGTCTTCTACGAGGTGCTGGTTCGGGCGTTCCTGGACGCCAACGCCGACGGGTCCGGTGATCTACGCGGGCTGTTGCAGCGCCTGGACTATTTGCAGTGGCTGGGGATCGACTGCATTTGGCTGCCGCCCTTCTACGACTCGCCGTTGCGCGACGGCGGATACGACATCCGCGACTTCTACAAGGTGCTGCCCGAGTTCGGCGACGTCGACGACTTCGTGGCCTTGCTCAACGCGGCGCACGAGCGGGGGATCCGGGTCATCACCGATTTGGTGATGAACCACACCTCGGATTCGCACCCCTGGTTTCAGGAGTCACGCCACGACCCCGACGGTCCGTACGGCGACTTCTACGTGTGGAGCGATACCAGCGAGAAATACACCGATGCCCGGATCATCTTCATCGACACCGAGGAGTCGAACTGGACGTTCGACCCGGTCCGCAAGCAGTTCTACTGGCACCGGTTCTTCTCCCATCAGCCGGACCTGAACTACGACAACCCGGCCGTGCAAGAGGCGATGATCGATGTGCTGCGGTTCTGGCTGGATCTCGGCATCGACGGCTTCCGGCTGGATGCGGTGCCGTATCTCTTCGAGCGCGAGGGCACCAATTGCGAGAATCTGCCGGAGACGCACGCATTCCTGCGGCGGGTCCGCAAGGTCATCGACGACGAGTTCCCGGGCCGGGTGCTGCTGGCCGAAGCCAATCAGTGGCCCGCCGACGTCGTGGAGTACTTCGGCGACGCCAGCACCGGCGGCGACGAATGCCACATGGCTTTCCACTTCCCGCTGATGCCGCGCATATTCATGGCGGTGCGGCGCGAGTCGCGGTTCCCGATCTCGGAGATCCTGGCCCACACGCCCGAGATCCCGGAGATGGCGCAGTGGGGGATCTTCCTGCGTAACCACGACGAGCTGACTCTGGAGATGGTCAGCGACGAAGAGCGCGACTACATGTACTCCGAGTACGCCAAGGACCCGCGGATGAAGGCCAACGTGGGAATCCGGCGCCGGCTGGCGCCGCTGCTGGACAACGACCGCAACCAGATCGAGCTGTTCACCGGTCTGCTGCTATCGCTGCCCGGCTCACCGGTGCTGTACTACGGTGACGAGATCGGCATGGGCGACGTCATCTGGCTCGGTGATCGCGACGGTGTGCGCACCCCGATGCAGTGGACCCCGGACCGCAACGCCGGCTTCTCCAAGGCCAATCCCGGCCGGCTGTATTTGCCGCCGAGTCAGGACTCGGTCTACGGCTATCAGGCCGTCAACGTCGAGGCGCAGCGAGACACCTCGACGTCGCTGCTCAACTTCACCCGCATGATGTTGGCGGTGCGGCGCCGGCACGACGCGTTCGCGATCGGATCGTTCGAGGAACTCGGCGGGACGAACCCGTCGGTGCTGGCGTTTCTGCGCCAAGCGCCCGACGACGGAGACATCGTGCTGTGCGTCAACAACCTGTCGCGGTTCCCGCAGCCGATCGAACTCAACCTGCAACATTGGAGCGGCCACACGCCGATCGAACTCACCGGCCAAGTGGAGTTCCCGCGCATCGGACATCTGCCCTATTTGCTGACACTGCCGGGACATGGGTTCTACTGGTTCCAGCTGTGCGCATCGGAGGAGAACGCATGAGTAAGTCAGCCAAGCTGCCCTGGACCGAGTGGCTGCCGCAGCAACGTTGGTACGCCGGGCGCAATCGTCAGTTGTCAAGCGCCGAGGCCGGGCTGGTCGTGCCGCTGCGCGACAATCTCGAGCTGGTGCTGGTCGACGCCACCTACGCCAGTGGCCCGGCGGAGCGCTATCAGGTGCTGGTCGGGTGGGACGCCGAGCCGGTAACGGAGTACAACGCCGTGGCCACCATCGGCTCGGCCGACGACCAGACCGGCTATGACGCACTGTATGGAACCGACGGCCCGCGGTTCTTGCTGTCGTTGATCGACCAGTCCGCGGCGCGCGATTCGGCCGGCACCGAAGTGGTGTTTCGCAAGGAGCCCGACGTCACGCTTCCGCTGGAGGCGTGGCCGCGGGTTGCCGACGCCGAGCAGTCCAACACCAGCGTGATCTTCGATCGGGACGCGATCTTCAAGGTCTTTCGGCGGGTCAGCTGCGGCATCAACCCCGACATCGAGCTGAATCGGGTGCTCGGGCGCGCCGGCAACCCGAACGTGGCCCGACTGCTCGGCACCTATGAGATCGCGGGGACCGACGGCACCGAGGACACCGCGTGGCCGTTGGGCATGGTCACCGAATTCGAGTCCAACGCCGCCGAAGGCTGGGCGATGGCCACGGCCAGCGTTCGCGACCTGTTCGCCGAGGGCGACCTGTACGCCTACGAGGTCGGCGGTGACTTCGCCGGTGAGTCCTACCGGCTCGGGGAGGCCGTCGCGTCCGTGCACGCCACCCTCGCCGAAACCCTGGGCACCGCGCAGGCCCCCTTCCCGGTGGACAACGTGCTGGCCCGGTTGGCGTCGACGGCGGCGCTGGTGCCCGAGCTTCAGGAGTACGCGGCGACGGTCGAAGAGCGCTTCGGCAAGCTGGCCGGCGAGACGATCACCGTCCAGCGCGTGCACGGTGACCTGCACCTGGGGCAGGTGCTGCGCACCCCGGAGAGCTGGGTGCTGATCGACTTCGAGGGTGAGCCCGGCCAGCCGCTCGATGAGCGACGGGCCCCCGATTCGCCGCTGCGCGACGTGGCGGGCGTGCTGCGGTCGTTCGAGTACGCCGCGTACGGGCCGCTGGTGGACCACGAGGGCGACAAGCAGCGGGCGGCACGCGCCCGCGAGTGGGTCGAGCGCAACCGCACCGCCTTCTGCGACGGCTATGCGGCGGCATCGGAAACCGACCCGCGTGATTCGGCGCGGCTGCTGGCCGCATACGAACTCGACAAGGCCGTGTACGAGGCCGGCTATGAGGCGCGCCACCGGCCGGCCTGGTTGCCGATCCCGCTGCGGTCCATCGCCCGGCTGACGGCGGCCGAATGAGCGGGAGGTCGTCGCCCGCCACATAGGAGTTCGCTATGTGCCGCTGTGCGCTACCCGGGTGCGTCTGTAAGCATGGGTCGGGTGGCGGGCGAGACATTCAACAGTGAAGCGCGGTTGTCGTGGGTGTTGGCCGTGCTGGCCGGCGTGGTGGGCGCGATCTCGTTTACCCACTCGGCCGGATACTTCGTGGTTTTCATCACCGGCAACGCGCAACGCGCCGTGCTCGGGTATTTCACCGGCGAAGTGTGGCTGGCCGCAAGCGCCGGGCTGCTCATAGTCGCATTTGTTGCCGGCGTGGTGGTTGCGTCACTATGCCGACGATATTTCTGGGTCGACCATCCGCACGGCCCGACCGTGTTGACAACCTTCAGTTTGTTGGCCGCGTGCGTGGTCGACACCATCGACGAAGGATGGACGGAGAACCTTCTGGACTTCGCGCCGATCATGCTGATGGCCTTCGGCACTGGGGCTCTGAACACGTCATTCGTCAAGGATGGCGAGGTGTCGGTGCCGTTGAGCTACGTGACCGGTACGACTGTCAAGATGGGCCAGGGCATTGAGCGCCACATCGCTGGTGGGGGAAGCGTTTCGGACTGGCTCGGCTACTTCATGCTGCTGGCCAGCTTCATGGTGGGCGCGGCGATCGGCGGCGCGATCAGCGTGATCGTGAACGGTACCTGGATGTTGGTGATGGCGACGGCCCTGTGCGCGCTGACCACCGCCTACACGTACTTCCACCAGGACCGCCGCGCGCTGCTGAAGGAATCGGAGGAAAGTTAGCCTCGGCAGCCGCACCGATCGGTGCGGCTGCCGAGGCCTACATTGCCATCCTCAGCCGGCGGGAGCGGCGGGCGGGGCAGGCGGTGCGGTGGTCGGCGAGTTGAGCACCTGCAGCATGTCGGGCTTCATCGCCATCAGCTGCTGGTTCCAATAGGGCCACGAGTGCGTTCCGTTGGCGGGGAAGTTGAACACACCGTTGCGTCCACCCGCTGCCACGTAGGTGTTCTGGAACTGCTCGTTGGTGCGCAGCGTCAGGCCCTCGAGGAACTTCGCCGGCATGTTGTCGCCGCCGAGGTCGCTCGGGGTGCCGTTACCGCAGTACACCCAGACGCGGGTGTTGTTGGCGACCAGTCGCGGGATCTGCAGCATCGGGTCGTTGCGCTTCCACGCCGGGTCGGTCGACGGACCCCACATGTTGCTGGCGCTGTAGCCACCCGAGTCGCTCATCGCCAAGCCGATCAGCGTCGGCCACCAGCCCTCGGAGGGGTTGAGGAAGCCGGAAAGCGAAGCCGCATAAGGGAATTGCTGCGGGTAGTAGGCGGCCAGGATCATCGCGGAGCCACCGGACATCGACAGCCCCACCGCGGCGTTGCCGAACGGCGACACCTGCTTGTTGGCCTGCAACCACAGCGGCATCTCCTGGGTCAGGAAGGTCTCCCACTTGTAGGTGTAGGTCTGGCCGTTGCTCGCCGACGGCTGGTACCAGTTGCTGTAGAAGCTGGACTGGCCGCCGACGGGCATGATCACCGAAATACCGGACTGGTAGAACTCCTCGAACGCCGGGGTGTTGATGTCCCAGCCGTTGAAGTCATCCTGCGCCCGCAGGCCGTCGAGCAGGTAGACCGCGTGCGGTCCGCCGCCCTGGAACTGGACCTTGATGTTGCGGCCCATCGACGGTGATGGAATCTGCAGGGTCTCCACTGGAAGACCCGGCTTCGAGAACGCCCCCGCAGTCGACGAGCCGCCGACAACAGCGACCAGACCGGACAACAGGGCAGCGCCTACGACCGCGATCGCCAGTCGACGCGGCAGAAAATTCGCAGCGCCACGCAACTTCTCAACGAATGTCATAGCGATTACCCATCCCAACTTTCATCTGCCGCGTTGCGCGGTGGAATCTGTTCTCGGGCAGTGAAACACAGCGGGAGGGTCTAATTCGCTTGTCACGGCCGGACCCGCAGATCGCGGTTGGTTAACGATTCAGCGTCGGCGAGAAATCATCTCGGCGAGGTTACGATCGGCTCTCGGAACCATCCGGTCCTCTTGCAATGCGCTAGCGTATGCGCTACTGCCTATGCGACGAGGCGGCGCAAAAGTGTTGAGGCCGTTGCAATTCCAAGCAGCGCCGCCACGATCAGCACGACGAAGTCCGACGGGTTCAGCGGAGTGCCGATCAACAGCCCGCGCAGCGCGTCGACCTCGTAGCTCAGCGGGTTGACGGTGCTCAGCACACGCAGCCATGACGGCATCGCGTCGACCGGGTACAGCGCGTTCGACGCGAAGAACAACGGCATCGTGATGGCTTGCCCGATACCCATCAGGCGATCGCGATTGCGGACCAGCCCGGCCAGCGTCATCGACAGGCAGGCGAAGAACGCCGCGCCGAGCATCACGGTGGCCATGGCCGCCAGAATGCGCAGCGGGTTGACGGTCAGGCCGATGCGCATCAGGTAAGCCAGCGCCAGCACGCCGACGACTTGGGCGACCGAGCGCACACCCGCCGCGAACGCCTTACCAGTGATCAGCGCCGACGCAGGTGCCGGCGTCACCATCAGTTTGGACAGCACGCCCGCGTCGCGGTCCCAAATGATCTGGATGCCATAGAAAATCGAGATGAACAGCGCCGACTGCGCGATGATGCCCGGGGCCAGGAAGGCCAGATAGGACACCGATCCGGTGTTGATGACATGCAACTTGCTGAATGTCGTCCCGAAGATCAGCAGCCACAGTGCCGGCTGCACCATCCGGGTGACGAGCTCGGTGCGGTCGTGCTGCAGCTTCTGCAGTTCGACGATCGCGAACGCGCCGACGCGGCCGAACGTCGCGCTGACCCGCTGCCATCCGCGCGGCGCGCGCACCAGCGTCGTGGCCGGTATTTCGCAGGTGTGATCAACTGGCACGGCTGGCAACCTTTCTGCTGGACCGGATTTCGCGGAAGTCGGACCTGGCTGCATCGGACGAGTCGCCGTGCAGGTCCGTGGACGCGTAGTGGCGGAAAACATCCTCGAGCGTCGCGCCGGGCGACACCTTCGACTTCAGCTCGGTGGGCGTGCCCACGGCGCGCAGGACGCCGCGATGCATCAGCGCGACGCGGTCGCAGAGGGCGTCGGCTTCCTCCATGTAGTGCGTGGTCAGCAGCACGGTCATGCCGAACTGGGCCTGCATGCTCTGCACCTGATTCCACACGCCGTCGCGCGCGATCGGGTCCAGTCCCACCGTCGGCTCGTCGAGCACGAGCAGCGACGGGCGATTGACCAGCGCCTGCGCCACCTCCAGACGGCGTACCATGCCGCCGGAGTAGGTGCCCGCCAGCCGGTCGGCCACCTCGAGCAGCTCCATCGCGTCCAGCGCCTGCCCGACCCGGTCGGCGCGCTCGGCGCGCGATACGCCGTAGAGCCGGGCGAACCATTCCACGTTCTGCCGGCCCGTCAGGGCGGGCTCGATCGAAAGCTGTTGCGGGACATAGCCAATATTGCTGCGGATGTCGACGGTCTCGCGCCGGGAGTCCATCCCGAAGATGCGCAACTCGCCGTGCTGCACAGGGGTCAGCGTGGTGAGCATCCGCACCAGCGTCGTCTTACCGGCGCCGTTGGGTCCCAGCAGACCCATCGTCTCGCCGGGCCGTACTTTAAGTGTCAGGTCGTCGACAGCGGTGAATTGGCCGTAGTGGAAGGTCAGGTGCCGGCAGTCGATCGCCATCGGTAATTTCGTCATCATCTCTCCTGTAAGCTGCGGGACACCAGGTCGAGAACCTCTAACCCCTTTGTCAGAGAATCGATTTGGTCGTCATTGAGTTCTTGCAGCACCTCGGACAGCAGCGCGCGCCGGGTGGCTCGCGACGCGTCGACGATCTGCTGGGTGGGCTCGGCGAGCCGTAGTTGGCAGGCGCGACGGTCGGTCCCGTCAACGGTCCGGATCAGCGAACCGTTGGCCACCAACTTGGAGACCATCGTCGACGCGGTGTTGGGGACCAGCCCGAGTTCGGCCGCCGCTGCGCGGACCGAGATGCCCGGGCGGCGGCCGACCAGCCAGAGCAGCTCCGACTGTGACTCGGTGAACCGGGCGGAGTCGAGTCCCCGGCCGGCCGAGCGGCGCAGCTGGCGGCGGAATCGGCCGACGACGCCGAACACGTCGGCGACCAGGTCGGTGTGTGATCTCAGTGCTTGCATATATACCTCTGTTTACGAGCTATATATGTGTGCGAGCTGTGTAGGGCCTTTCCCTGAGCTACTTCTCGAGCTGGTGCAGCATGACGTCGGTCACTGCACCGTCATCGATGCTGGTCGTCATGTAGCTGCAGAACGGTTGGCGGCGGCGATCCGTCGGTGAGCCGGGGTTGAGCAGGCGTAGTCCGGTCGGGGCCGTGGTATCCCAGGGGATGTGGCTGTGCCCGAAGACCAGCACGTCGGTATCGGGATAGAGCCGCGACATCCGGGCCTCGCGGCCGGATGCCGCGCCGGTTTCGTGCACGACGGTGAACCGCACGCCCGCCAACGTCACGTCCGCTCGTTCGGGCAGTCGCGCCCGCAACTGCGGCCCGTCGTTGTTACCCCAGCAGCCGACCAGGCGCGCGGCCCTGGATTCCAGCTCGTCGAGCAATTCGACCGCAATCCAGTCGCCGGCATGGATGACGACGTCCGACCGCTCGACTTCCTGCCACACCGGGGCCGGCAGATCGCGGGCGCGTTTCGGCACGTGGGTATCGGCAATCAGCAGCAGCCTCACGAGTTCTATGCTTACCCGCGAGCAGAGGAGAAAGCATGCGTACCTTCGAGTCAGTCGCCGACCTCGCCGCCGCCGCGGGGGAGACCATCGGGCAAAGCGACTGGGTGACCATCACTCAGGAAGACGTCAACCTCTTCGCCGACGCGACCGGCGACCACCAATGGATCCACGTCGACCCCGAACGGGCGGCCGCAGGTCCCTTCGGTAAGACCATCGCTCACGGTTATATGACGCTGTCGCTGCTGCCGCGGATGCAACACGACATGTACACCGTCAAGGGCGTCAAGCTCGCAATCAACTACGGACTGAACAAGGTTCGCTTTCCCGCCCCGGTGCCGGTGGGCTCGAAGGTACGGGCGACCAGTTCGCTGGTCTCGGTCGAGGACGTCGGGGGCGGCGCCGTCCAGGCGATCGTGTCCACCACCGTCGAGATCGACGGGTCGCCGAAGCCGGCCTGTGTGGCCGAAAGCATCGTTCGCTACATCTGCTGACGTCGCGCTCGGCCAGAACGCAGCCGTTAGAACTCGGCGATCGCGTGCTCCAGTCGTTCGGCTAGGCGGGCCTCGGCTTCCGCACGCCGGGTCGGTATGTGAGCCGATGGGAAAGGCGTTGTCACAGGCTGGTATTCACGCAGGGTGCGGCGAGCCACGGTCATCTTGTGTAGCTCGGTGGCGCCGTCGGCGATGCCCAGTGACTCGGCGGCCACCAGCATCTTGACGAACGGCATCTCGTCGGAGACTCCAAGAGCGCCGTGCAGGTGCAGGGCGCGCTGCGCGACATCGTGCAGCACCTGGGGCATCGCCACCTTCACCGCGGCGATGTCGCGGCGCACCTTCTGATAGTCGTGATGCTTGTCGATCAGCCACGCGGTGCGCAGCACCAGCAGCCGGAACTGCTCGATCTGGATCCAGCTGTCGGCGATCTTCTCCTGCGTCATCTGGAAATCGCCGAGATGGCCATGCCTGGTCTTGCGTGACACGGCGCGCTCGCACATCATGTCAAAAGCCTTGCGCGCCAATGCGATCGTGCGCATCGCGTGGTGGACGCGACCGCCGCCGAGGCGGGTCTGTGCGATCATGAACGCCGATCCCTCACCGCCCAGCACGTGATCGGCCGGCACTCGCACGTCGTTATAACGGACGTAGCCATGCGAACCGTGCTTCGACTCGCCGCCGACCCCGACGTTGCGGATGATCTCGATCCCCGGCGTCTCGCCCGGAACGATGAACAGCGACATCTTGTCGTACGTCCGGGCGTCGGGCTTGGTGACGGCCATGACGATGAAGAACGACGCATGCTTGGCGTTGGAGGAGAACCACTTCTCTCCGTTGATGACCCAATCGTCACCGTCGCGGGTGGCCGACGTCACGAACATGCCGGGATCGGAGCCGCCCTGCGGTTCGGTCATCGAATAACACGAGGAGATCTCGCCGTCGAGCAGGGGCTGCAGATAACGCGCTTTCTGTTCGTCGGTGCCGAACAGCGCAAGAATTTCGGCATTGCCGGAATCCGGCGCCTGGCAGCCGAACACGGACGGCGCCCAGCGGGAGCGCCCGAGAATTTCGTTGAGCAGCGCGAGCTTGACCTGGCCGAAGCCCTGGCCGCCGAGTTCGGGGCCCAGATGCGCCGCCCACAGGCCTTGATCCTTCACCTGCTGCTGCAACGGCCGCAGGATGCGCATCATCTCGGCGTTCTTCTTGTCGTACGGATCAAGGGCGACCAGGTCGAGCGGTTCCAGCTCGTCGACCATGAACTTTTCGACCCAGTCCAGCTTCGCCTGGTATTCCGGGTCCGTTTCGAAGTCCCACACCGTGGCCACCCATTCCCCGGTGCACCGTCGCACCGGCATCTTAGAGAAAGCCCAGAAGGGCTACCTCATCGTAGATGCGGTCCGTCGTAGTGGGCGTTGAAGGGGGATCGCGCCGACCAAACTCAGTCGCCGGCGCCGCGGGTTTCTATCACCCGCTCTGCTATGTCGACGAGTTTTGTTTGTTGCTCCTGAGATAACAGCACCAGCATGTCGAACGCGCGCACGTCGTCCACGCCGTAGCGTTCCATGATGATGCCCTTGGCCTGGCCAATGCGGTCCCTGGACGACAGTGCTGATTGCATGTGTTCTCCGTGACGCTCCGCCAGGATCGCCGCGGCAGCATGCGCGGCCAGCACCGATCCAATGGTTTCCGCCTCGGTATCCCACACCCCCGCCTGGAAGCCGAACAAGTTCAGCGCGCCGGCCGTCCGGTCCGCCGTGTACAGCTTGAATGACAGGCCGCTGAGGACACCGAGCCGCACGGCCGCCGGTGCGTATCGCGGCCACCGTGTCTCGCTACGCAGGTCGTCGGCGCGAACAATCGTCTCTTGAAGCGCCGCCTCGGCGCAGGGTCCTTCGCCGAAATCCTGCTGGAGTTTGTCGAGCTGTCCGGCCAAGTCATCGGTGTCGGCAAGGGACTCGAACTCTCCGGCCTTCTTCACCAGCAAGACTCCCGCGACGTCGGCTCCCGGTATCAATTCCACCGCTGTCTCGGTTACGTCCCTGAGAACCTGGTCGAGTCCCCGCGGGGTGGCAATTGCGCGGGCAAGCTCGGCCATGCGGACGGCCAGCTCATGCCTGGCGTTCAGCTGCGAAGGATCCATGAGATCGCATTCTGCACGATCTGACGCGCGGCTTGTACCGGGTGCCCGCCGCACGAAACCCGCGGAAAGCGCAACATGTTGCGCCACAGCGTAACCGACGTATGCAGCGAAAACAGCCTAGTGCAGCTTGGGCAGGACGTAGTCGCGATAGAAGTTGATCGCGGCGATGGGGTCGCCCTGCGGGAAGTGTAGAAACGGGATGGCGCCGCCGTCGAGAACCCACTGTACGGCGGTGACGTGGGTGGCGGGATCGGTGCCGACCGTCCAGTTGGCCAGCACTTTCTCGATCGGGTTCGCCTCGGCGGCGCGCTGAATCTCGACCGGATTGGGTTGATCGGCGGCCCCGGCGGTAAATCGCCACAACGCAGCCGTGCGGGCGGCCTCCTCGGCTTCGCCGACGACGGCGAACAATTCGGCGCGCTTGCCTAACGTCGCGGGATCGCGCCCGGCGGCGTGGGCGCCGTCGTTGAGCGCGGCCAACAGTTTGGGTTTGATCAGATCGCGGGATTGAGTGATCCAGCCGTCACCGTATTGCCCTGCCAGCCTTGCGCTTTTGGGTCCGCTGGCGGCCACGAAGATGGGCGGCGGGTTCGGTGGTATGTCGTAGAGCTTCAGCGAGTTGGTCTGAAAGTAGCGGCCCGCGAACGAGATTCGTTCCCCAGACCACAGTTGGCGGATCAGTTGGATCGCCTCGACCAGCCGGTCGTGACGCTCGGGATATTTGCCCCACATGTTGGTAGTGGCCTGCTCGTTGAGCCGCTCGCCGGTCCCGAGGCCCAAGAACACCCGGCCCGGACTCAGGATCGCCAGCGACGCGAACGCCTGTGCCACCGTTGCCGGGTGGTAGCGGTAGGTCGGACACGTGACGCCGGTGCCGAAGGAGATGCGGCTGGTGCTGTTGCCCACCAGCGCCAGCGTCAGCCACGGGAACATGGAGTGGCCCTCGTTGTCCTGCCACGGCTGGATATGGTCGCTGGCCCAGACGTATTGGAAGCCCGCCTTTTCGGCGGCCTGGGCCTGCAACACCAGCTGGTCAGTCCGAAATTGCTCGTGCGACAGCGTGATTCCCACACCCTTGGTCACCGGCGGCGGATTACTGGTGGGACCACGATGTTCGCTCGAACATCCCGCGGCCAACGCGCCGGCGCCGAGCACACCCACGCCGGTCGCGATCTGCCCGAATGTCCGCCGTGAAAGTCCGGTCATCGCCTCGGGGTACCCGCCGCCTGCACCGTCATATGCAGAGTTTATGGGCTGGCTCGCATCCACGGTCAGCGCCGGCGGCTTTCGATCGCCATCTGCGCCATCTGCGCAATCTGCCGCGATTGCGGGCTGCATCATGGTGTTGCCGGATTGTTCGCTCTGAGCCGGTTTGCCATTAGCCTGACGGGATGGCCCCCCAGGCACGTCCGGCGCACAAAGCCGACCTCCGTGAGTTGTCTGCCACCCTGAGCCGTGCCTTCTTCGACGACCCGGTGATGGCCTGGTTGTTTCCCAACAGCATGACTCGGACCACGCACCTGATGCGCATGTTTACCGCCATGACCCGGCACCATCATCTGCCCCGTGGCGGCGTCGAGGTGGCCGACAACGGATCCGGCATCGGCGCGGCTGCACTGTGGGATCCGCCCGGTCAGTGGCAGGAATCCCGCTGGGCCCAGTTCGCGATGACGCCGGCTTTTTTGAGGGTGTTCGGGTTGCGGACCGGGATGGCACGCGACGTCCAGGAAATGATGAAGCGCGAGCATCCCGAAGAGCCGCACTGGTATCTGGCCGCGATCGGCAGCGACCCGACGGTCCGCGGCCAGGGCTATGGCCAGGCGTTGATGCGGTCGCGGCTGGACCGCTGCGATGCCGAGCACTGCCCGGCCTATCTCGAGTCGAGTAAGCCCGAAAACGTGCCGTACTACCTGCGTTTCGGCTTTGAGGTCACGCAGGAAATGCCACTGCCGGGCGGCGGCCCACCGCTGTGGGCGATGTGGCGCGAACCCCGCTAAGGGTCAAGGGTTGCTGCGCCAGCCGGCGATACCGATGGCGATCATGCGCAACTGCTTGACGGCGATCCGCCGAATGTCTTCGAGCGCCTCGGCGGTCTGGGCGTCTTCGATCGCCTCGGCGATCACGATCATCGAGTTGACGAACAGCGTCGCCAGCACATTGAGATCCTCGGTGCTCCAGGCGTTGAGGCCCGGGAAGCGTGCCAGGTCGGTGGCCAGCTCCGAGGTGATCAGCCGGATCTCGGTGCGGATCGCATAGCGCAGCACGCTCAGCCCGCTGTTGCGTTCGCGGCCTATCAGACGCCAGTGCTCGCGCCGGTCGGCGACGCTGGCGATCAGGATCTCGACGGACGACTCGATCACCCGGTTCGGATCGAGCTTGCCGGCGCGCGCGTCGCGCAGGGTGTCGCGCAGGCTGCGAAACGACTCGTCGATGAGCACCAGCCCGAGCGCTTCCATCGACTCGAAGTGCCGATAGAACGCCGCGGGCACGATGCCGACCTCGCGGGTGACCTCGCGCAGGCTCAGGGCAGAAAAGCTGCGGTCTTGCAGCAGCTTGAGTGCCGCGGCGATGATGGCGCGCCTAGTGGCTTCCTTCCGCTCTTCCCGCGACGGGCTTTCCCGGGAGCGCTCGCGGCTAGAACGGTGCGGCCGTGAGCTAGGAGTACGACCGTTCACTGTGTGAAGCCTACCACAGAGCTGCGGAAACCCTTGACTAGCTGCACCCACAGGCCGCACGGTGTACACATGTTCACTCAAAGAAGTCAGACCTCCCGTCGAAGCTTCGCCCAGACTGTGCGCAACCGCGTCCTCGGTTCCGACCTGGTTGACCTCCTTACCGGCCCGCACGGTGTCGACCGCTATACCGAGCTGGTAGACCGAACCTGGACCCAGGGCGAAGCCCGCGCCAAGGTCGTCGACGTGCGCCGCACGACGCCGCGCAGCGTCACGCTCATCCTCGCTCCCAACGAGCGGTTCACCTCCGCCAACGCCTGCAAGGCCGGTCAGTACGTCAACGTCGCCATCGAAATCGACGGACGCCGGCACATCCGCTGCTATTCACCGGCCAACGCCGAAGGCAGCGCGACCCTCGAGTTGACCGTCGGCCGCCATGACGGCGGGCTGGTGTCCAACTACCTCTACGAGCAGGCCCGCCGCGGGATGGTGGTGGGGCTGACCGGGGTCGGCGGCGACTTCGTCTTGCCGTCGCCCGGCTCGTCCGAAAGCCCGCGGCGGATTCTGTTCGTCTCCGGCGGCAGTGGCATCACGCCCGTCATGGCGATGCTGCGCACCCTGGTCGCCGAGGGTCAATTGCAAAATCAACGGGGTGAAATCGCGTTCGTCCACTACGCGCGCACCCCGGCCGAAGCCTGCTACCGCGACGAGCTCGCCGCGATGCCCGGGGTGCGGGTGCTGCACGGCTACACCCGATCGGGCGCCGGAGACCTGACCGGCCGCTTCGGGCCGCAGCATCTGGCCGCGGCCATGCCCTCGCCAGATGCGGTATTCGTCTGCGGCCCAACAGCTTTGGTCGACGCCGTCCGCGAGCACTGCGACAACGTGTACACCGAGAGCTTCGTGCCGCCGGTAGTCACGGCTCCATCGAACCCGTCTGGCGGTCGAATCACGTTCGCGGACAGCGGCATTGACGTCATCGATGACGGCCGGTCGCTGCTCGAGCAGGCCGAGTCGGCCGGCCTAACGCCGGAGAACGGATGCCGGATGGGCATCTGCCACACGTGCACCCGCCGGAAGGTCTCCGGCACCGTGCGCAGCCTCACCACCGGCGCGGTCTCCACCGCCGCAGACGAAGACATCCAGATCTGCGTATCCGTTCCGGTCGGCGACGTCGATCTATCCCTTTAAGCCAAAAGATGCGCGCGAGTGTGAATCTGGCGACGGCCACACGGCGTGTCGCGTCGTCAAATTCACAGTCGCGGTAGACCTCGGAAGGAGTTCTCATGTCACCCGACAAGATCACCCTTACCCCCGAGCAGGCCGACGCGTTCGGCCGTGAGCTCGACGCCATCCGGGATCGCGTGATGGCCGACCTCGGCGCAGCAGACGCCGATTACATCCGCCGCGTCATCAAGACTCAGCGGGCACTGGAAGTCGGCGGACGCGCTCTGCTGTTCCTGCCGCCGGCTTGGCTGCTGGGCACCGCGATGCTGGGCGTCGCCAAAATCCTGGACAACATGGAGATCGGCCACAACATCATGCACGGCCAGTACGACTGGATGCGCGACCCGAACATCTCCGGGCGCTCGTTCGAGTGGGACACCGCGTGCCCGGCCGACCAGTGGCGGCATTCGCACAACTACATGCACCACACCCACACCAACATCGTCGGGATGGACCGCGACATCGGCTACGGCATCATCCGGATGAGCGAAGACCAGAAATGGACGCCCTACTTCATCGGTAACCCGCTGTATGCGTTCCTGCTGATGGTGCTGTTCCAGTACGGCGTCGCGCTGCACGAGTTGGAGACCGAGAAGATCCGCTCCGGTGAGATCCGGGTCTGGGACAAGAAGGACACCCTGAAGGAGATCTGGAAGAAGACGAAGCGCCAGACCCTCAAGGACTACGTCGCGTTCCCGCTGCTGGCCGGCCCGTTCGCCCCGTTCGTCTTCACCGGCAACATGACGGCCAACCTGATGCGCAACGTGTGGTCGTACATGATCATCTTCTGCGGGCATTTCCCGGACGGGACCCAGGAATTCACCGTCGAGGAGACCCAGGACGAGTCCCGCGGCCAGTGGTACTTCCGCCAGGTGCTGGGCTCGGCCAACCTGACCGGCGGCTCGATCTTCCACCTGCTGTCCGGCAACCTGTCACACCAGATCGAGCATCACTTGTTCCCCGACATGCCGGCCCGCCGGTATGCCGACATCGCGCCCGAGGTGCAAGAGATCTGCGAGCGCTATGGAATCCCCTACAACAAGGGGCCGTTGCTGCAGCAGTTCGGCACCGTGGTGCGCAAGATCGTCAGACTGACCTTCCCGGACCCGGGCAAGCTGACGTCGTTGCTGCCGAAGATCAAGGCCGACAAGCCAGCCGATCGCGAGCCCGTCGCGGCCTGAGACGCCCCCCGGTGGGGGACAATGGGCGGCGTGGAGTGGACCGGAGCGCGTTATGCCGACAAGCCGACCGTCGAAGTTTCGACGTGGATTGACGCCGATCCGGCCCGCGTCTGGAATCTGGTCTCCGATATCAAGCTGATGCCGACCTTCAGCAACGAGCTGCAGTCCGTGGAGTGGGCCGGCGGCGCCGACCGGCCCAAGCTGGGTGCCCGCTTTGTCGGCCACAATCAACACGACGCGTTCGGCGAATGGAGCACCACCTCCTACATCGTCGCTTGCGAGCAGCAGCGCGAATTCGCCTGGGCGGTCGGCGATGCCGAGTATCCGTCGGCGACCTGGCGGTTCCGGCTGGAACCCCGGGACGGCGGCACCAGCCTGAGCTACTGGATGCAGATGGGACCGGGCCGCTCGGGGCTGTCATCGGCGATCGACTCCATGCCGGACAAAGAGGAGAAGATCGTGTTCGTCCGGATGCGCGAATTCGAGACCGCGATCAGCAAGACCCTGGCCGCAATCAAGAGGCTGGCCGAACACGGGGTGCGCTGATGCGCACCGCGACCACGGTCGAGTTGTCCGGCGGCAGCGACGAAGCCGGCCAGGTGGTGACGCTGGCCGTCGAAGCCGAAAAGCTGGGGCTCGACGTGTGCTGGGTCGCCGAGGCGTGGGGTGCCGACGCTCCGTCGGCGCTGGGCTACCTCGCGGCGCGCACGGACACGATGCTGCTTGGCTCCGGCATCCTGCAGGTCGGCACCCGGTCGCCGGTGCTGGTCGCGCAGACCGCGATCACGCTGTCCAACCTGTCGAATGGGCGTTTCCTGCTGGGGCTGGGTGCTTCCGGACCCCAGGTCATCGAGGGCCTGCACGGCGTCTCGTTCCGCCGGCCGCTCGCCCGAATCTCCGAAACCGTCGACATCGTTCGGCAGGTGTTCGCCGGGGGCAAGATCTCGCATTCCGGCAACGAGTTTCAGATCCCCCGCCCCGGCGAAGCGGTCCCGATGCGGGTGTCGAACGCGCCGCAGCACGCCATCCCGATTTACCTGGCCACGCTGTCGCCGGCGATGCTGCGGTTGACCGGACAGATCGCCGACGGCTGGCTGGGCACCAGCTTCGTGCCCGAGGGCGCGGCCGAGGCGTACTTCGCCCACCTCGACGAGGGCCTCGAGGGCGCCGGTCGCACCCGCGCGGACATCGACATCTGCCAGGGCGCCGAAGTCGCGTTCGCCGCCGACGAAGACGACCTGGCCGCCATGATCGCCGGCCGCAAAAAGGAACTCGCGTTCAGCCTCGGTGGCATGGGGTCGTCGAGCACGAACTTCTACAACCAGGCCTACAGCCGTCAGGGCTGGGCCGATGTCGCCGCTGCGGTGCGTGAGCGCTGGCAGGCCGGTGACCGTGACGGCGCCGCGGCACTGGTGACCGACGACATGGTGCTGGGCACCACGCTGATCGGCACCGAGCAGATGGTCCGCGCGCGCCTGGCGGTATGGCGCGATGCCGGCGTCGACACCGTGCGACTCTATCCCGCCGGCGACACGCTGGATGCCAAGCTCACGACGCTGGGCCGCGCGATCGAACTGGTCCGCGAGACCTAGGACACCGCGGTCGGGGCGTCGATGGCCTTGACGAGTTGCACCTCGGGCCGCTGCGGCACCCCGTCGGACAGGAACCACCGGAACGCCAGGTTGCCGAGCGGATAGCCAAGCGTCGTCAGTGAATTAGGATGCGCCAGTATGCCTTTGGATAACACGATCGTCACGGAGCCGTCGCTGTTGAGCGCGGCGCTGTGGTTGTTGAGCGACGAGCGCGCACCCTCGTCACCGTAGGTGGCCATGAACTGATTCCACACCACCAGGTTCCAGAACCGGCACGACGGCGGGCGGTGCGTGATGACCAGCGCCTCGTCCTCGTCGAGCACGAAACTGCCGTAGGCGTAGCAGGCGTCGCGGGCCGACCAGCCGAAGTTGGCATCGGGAACCTGATAAGGGTCGGCGAATTGGTTTGCGGCGTGCGCGGTTTCGTGGCCCAACCCGTGTTGATCGTCGACTCGTGTCCCGACGGCCAGCGGCACGATGGCGAACATGGTGCGCATCCACGCCGCGGCCGCACGCAGACTGGCCGCGGTCTCGGCGTCGCCATGCCGGATCGGCTCCGGCTCGTCGAGCGCCTCGATCTGCCATGTCACCGGGCGACCGGTCGACGGGTCGGCCTGGTAGTCACGGGTCATCAGCACCGCCGCGTCGGCCGTTGCCGGGAAGTCGAAGGCGAAGTTACCGTCGGCGTCGATGTCGAGATCGGTGTCGCGGACGATCGCGACGATCCGATCCGACCACGCGCCCGGCGAGGGTTCGTTGTAGGCGGTCACCGAAAAGTACACGCTGTCGCCCTTATTGCCGCTGATGCGATACCGCCGCTTCTCATCGACCGGGCAGATGAAGTAGTACGCGTCGGTGTTGTCGCCACCCCACCGGCGATCGCGACGGAACGGGGTGTTCACGGCGACGAACTGCGGGCGACCGGGCTCGGGGAACAGGTAGGTGTCAAAGGCGACGCCCAGGGTGGTGGCCAGCATGCGGTAGCCGTCGGCAACGTGGCGGTCGTCGGTCACCGCGCGGTCGCCCTCCAGGAAGGAGCGGTCGAGGTCGCCGAGGGTAGCCAGCAGCTCTTTGAACGCGGCCGTCGATTCGTGCGTCATGCGCTGATTCCTTTCAGGAGCAACGTGGTGGTGCGGTCTACCCAGGCTTGCCCGGTTTCAGGGTTGAGTTCGTCGGGGCGGGTGAGCAGGCCCATCAGGGTGATGCCGGCGATGGCATCTGTTATTTGGACGGTGAGTTCGGAAGCGATTGCGTCGCTGCGTAGTTCGCCGCGAGCCGCGGCGCGGTCGAGCAACGCGCCGAGACCGCCGCCGGTGATGCCGGCGAAGCGCTCCAGCAGCGCCGAGTGCAGGGTCGGGTCGGCCGCCATCTCGCCGACCAGGCCCGGCAAGGCCGCCCGGGCGGCCGGCGTGGTCAGGAAAACCATTGCACGACGGACCATTTCGCGTAGATCCCCGGGCAGCGACCCAGTATCGGGTATCTCGGTCGCGGCGCCGATCGGGAACACCGCCTCGTGCACCAGATGCGCCTTGCTGGGCCAGCGGCGGTAGATCGCGGGCTTGCTGGTGCCGGCGCGTTCTGCGATGGCCGAGACCAACAGCCCCGGATAACCGGTCTCGGCCAGCAACTCGACGGTGGCGCGCAGCACCGCACCGTCGATGCGCGGGTCACGGGGCCGGCCGAAATCCACTACCATTACGAAACTCAGAGTAACATAAGTCGCCGTGAACGTTCGTATCGAAGACCTGGCCTTGCCCCGATTCAGCGCCGAGGGTCAGCAGATCCTCGACATGATGGCCATGCTGGCCCCCGAGTGTCCATTGGATGCCGACGCGCTGCACGCGCAGGCCAGCGCCGACACCGGCCTGCACGACTTCGGGCCCGACGACTATCGAGAGCGGCTCGACGTCTACCTCGCCGCGCTGCGCGAGATCGACGGGCTGCACGACGCCGGTGTGGTCAACTTCTACGGGCAACTGCTGCAGCTGCTCAAGAACCGGCTACTGCTGACCGATCTATTGGTCCGGCATCCCGAAATCAACGACATCGAACTGCGCGCGCCGGTGGTGATCGCCGGGCTGCCCCGCACCGGCACCACGCACCTGCATAACTTGCTGGCCGCGCCGCCCACCTTCCGCACCATGCCGTACTGGGAAAGCAACGAGCCGTTCCCGTTGCCGAATGAGGTTGGCGTCGAGCCGGATCCGCGCCGGGCGCGAATGGACGTCGCGGTCGGGGTGGTCAACATGGTGATGCCCCTATTCCCGCTGATGCACGAGATGACCACCGATCACGTGCACGAAGAGATCCAGCTGCTGGCCAACGACATCTCCACGATGCTGTTCGAGACGCTCGGCGAGGTGCCGCGCTGGCGCGATTACTACCGCGCCCACGACCAGACGCCGCACTACGAATACCTCGCCACCCAACTCAAGGCGATGCAGTTCCTGCGCGGGGGCCGTCGCTGGCTGCTCAAGTCACCTCAGCATCTCGAGCAGGTGCGGGTGCTGGATCGGGTGTTTCCCGACAGCATCGTTGTGTTCACCCACCGGGATCCGGTACCGGTGGCGCTCTCGATGATTGCGATGATCACCTACTCCGCGCGCATGCACCGCTCCCCGGTCCCAGTGGCCCAGATCGCCCATTCCTGGATCGACCGCCTCGATGCGATGCTCACCGCGCTCGTGCGTGATCGCGACATCATCGGTCCGGATCGTTCGATCGACATTCGGTTCGACGACTTCATGGCCGACGAACTCGGTGTCGCCGAGCGGGTCTACGCCCTGGCCGGCGAACCGTTCACCGACCAGGCGCGCCAGCCCATCGTCGACTATCTCGCGGGCCACCAGCGTGGCCGGTTGGGGAACGTGCAGACATCGTTCGAAATGTTTGGTCTGCAAGAGAGCGCGTTGCGCGAACGGTTCGCTCCGTATGTCGAGCGGTTCCTCGCTTAGGCTCAGTGCGCTAGCTTTTCAAGCATGGTCACCATGCCCGCGTTGGACGGAGTCGAACACCGGTACGTAGAACTCGGCGACGGAGTGACAATCCACGTCGCCGACGCCGGCCCGCCCGGCGGGCCGGCCGTGATGCTGGTACACGGCTTCCCGGAGAACTGGTGGGAGTGGCAGGAGCTGATCGGTCCGTTGGCCGCCGATGGCTACCGGGTGCTGTGTCCGGATCTGCGTGGTGCGGGCTGGAGTTCGGCGCCGCGCTCGCGCTACACCAAGGTCGAGATGGCGCAGGATCTCGCCGCCGTGCTGGACCAGTTGGGCATCGAGAAGGTGAAGCTCGTCGCCCATGACTGGGGCGGACCCACCGCGTTCATCATGATGCTGCGCCATCCGGAGAAGGTGACCGGCTTCTTTGGTATCAATACCGTTGCGCCCTTTGTGAAGTTGAGTCCGTCGGGGGTGCTCAACCTGTGGCGGCTGTGGTATCAGATTCCGATATCGCTGCCGGTCATCGGCCCCCGGTTGCTCAAGGATCCCAACTCGCGGTTTATGCGAATGTTGGGCCCTTGGGTCGGTGGCGGGTTCTCGATTCCCGAAGAGAGCGCCAGCCTGTACCTCGAATGCATGAGCGAGCCCGGCCACGCCGAGGCGGGCTCGCGCTGGTACCGCAGTTATCAGACCGGAGAAATGCTGCGCTGGGTGCGCGGCCAGTACGCGGACGCTCGCGTCGACGTGCCCGTCCGCTGGCTGACCGGTACGCAGGATCCGGTGATCACGCCCGCCCTTACCAACGGATACGAAGACCACATAAGCGATTTCGAGGTGGAACTGGTCGACGGTGCCGGCCACTGGATCATTGCGCAACGACCGGACTTGGTGCTGGACCGGGTGCGCGCGTTCTTGAAACTCTAGTTACTCGACGCCGATCGTGACTTCGGTCGACTTGATGAACACCGTCGCGGGCTGACCGACGCGCAGGCCGAGGTCGAGCGCCGCGTCCTTGGTGACCGAGGAGGCGACGATTTGGTCGCCGCCGTCGAGTTTGACCTTCACGACCGCCATCACCGCTCCGAGATCGACCTCGGTGATGGTCCCGTTGAGCTGGTTCGAGTGGATAGCCGCATGCGACGAGACTAACTGCTAGTGGCGAGGGCCCAGCAGCGCGATGCACGCATCGACCGCCGGTTCGACGATGTCGCGGACGGCCTGTCCGTCTTCGACGGCGAGCGCGGTCAATTCGCGCAACCCGCCCAGCAAGATCACCGCCAGCGGGGCGGTCAGGGGCGGCAGTTTTGCGCGTCGGAACCCGGGGCTGGCGCTGAGGTCGATCAACAGATCGGACAACAGCTGTAGCCCGCGACGCTGCACCGGTCGACCGATGGGTCCCAGCGAGGGAAGTTCACGAATCCAGCTCAACGTAATCGCCGGCCGCGCTTCGATGTAGGTGACATAGGCCTCGACGGCCTGACGGATCTGGTCGTGCCAGTCGGTCTCCGGCTGGACGGCGGCGGCGATGCTCTCGCCGAGCTTTTCGATGTCGGCGGCCAGCAGCTCGAGGAAACACTGTTCCTTGCTGGCGAATTGGTCGTAGAACGTGCGCTTGGACGTGCGCGCGTGGCGTACCACGTCGGCGACGGTGCTGGCGCGATAGCCGCGTTCGCCGATCGACGTCGCAAGACCGTCGAGCAGCCGGAGCCGAAAGGGATCGTCGACCACCGCGTCTGTCACCGTCGTCGCGGATGTCATGGTCGGGGGCTCCCTTGTCAGGTTCGGTACCACAGAGTACCGTACACTGAAAGATCTGTGGTACACCGCGGTACCAACCCCGAATCGGGGCAGACGTTGGGAGACGTAGCGCCATGAGCGAACTGGTCACCGCCGCACCGCCGGCCTCCGCAGTCCGATTGCCCCCGGCGGCGCGGGCGCCAAAGATGGTGCAGGGTTTGGGCTTTGCGATGTCGCGACGATTGATGATGCAACGACTGTCACGCCGCTACGGCAACGTCTTCACGCTCAATCTCCCGATGTACGGCCGCGCCGTCGCGGTCAGCGACCCACAGCTGGCCAAGCAGATCTTCACCACCAGCCCCGACGAGCTTGGCAACATCCAGCCCAACCTGGGCAGGCTGTTCGGCACGGGCTCGGTCTTCGCGCTGGAGGGCGATCAACATCGCCAACGGCGACGGCTGTTGGCACCGCCGTTCCACGGCAAGAGCATGAAAAAGTACGAGAGCATCATCGAAGAAGAGGCATTGCGGGAGATCGCCGACTGGCCGGAGGGCCGGCCGTTCGCCACGCTGCCGGCGACGATGCGGATCACGCTCAACGCCATCCTGCGCGCGGTTTTCGGGGCCGACGGCGCCGAGCTCGACGAGCTGCGCCGGCTCATCCCGCCGTGGGTCACCCTGGGGTCGCGCCTGGCGCCGCTACCCAAGCCGAAGCGCAACTATGGCCGGCTCAGCCCCTGGCGCCGGCTGGACGACTGGCGGTGCCAGTACGACAACATCATCGAGAAGCTGATCGCGGCCGAGCGGGTCGACCCGAACTTCGCCGATCGTGCCGACGTGCTCGCACTGCTGCTGCGCAGCACCTATGAAGATGGTTCGGCCATGTCGCACAAGGACATTGGCGACGAGCTGCTTACCCTGCTGGCGGCCGGGCACGAGACCACCGCGTCCACGCTGGCGTGGGCATTCGAGCGGATCAGCCGGCACCCTGCGCTGCTGGCGCAGCTCGTCGAGGAGGCCAACGGCGATGGCAACGAGCTACGGCAGGCCACCATCCTGGAGGTCCAACGGGCCAGGACGGTGATCGACCTCGCCGGTCGCCACGTCTATCCCGAGACCTTCCAGCTTGGCGAGTGGGTCATTCCACGTGGCGATTCGATCATCGTCGGCATCGGGCAGATCCACGGCAACCCCGACGTGTTCCCCGATCCCGATCGTTTCGATCCGCACCGCTACATCGGAACCAAACCCTCAGCGCTGTCCTGGATTCCGTTCGGCGGGGGTACCCGTCGTTGTGTCGGGGCGGCGTTCGCCAACATGGAGATGGACGTCGTGCTTCGAACGGTGTTGCAGCACTTGACCATTGAAACCACGGATGCCCCGGACGAGCGCTGGCATTGCCGCGGCGTCGCGTTCGTCCCGAAGGACGGCGGCCGGGTGGTGGTGCGACGGCGCTAAGCGGTCGCGCGCCGTGGCAACTTCCAGCCGGGGCGGATGTAGTGGCAGGTGTATCCGCTGGGGTAGCGCTCCAGGTAATCCTGGTGTTCGGGCTCTGCCTCCCAGAAGTCGCCGGCGGGACTGACCTCGGTCACGACCTTGCCCGGCCACAGCCCCGAGGCCTCGACGTCGGCGATGGTGTCCAGCGCGATCCGCTTCTGGTCGTCGTCGACGTAGAAGATCGCCGACCGGTAGCTGGTGCCGCGGTCGTTGCCCTGGCGATCTTTCGTTGTCGGATCGTGGATTTGGAAGAAGAACTCCAGCAGCGTGCGGTAGTCGGTGGCAGTCGGGTCGTAGACGATCTCGATGGCCTCGGCGTGCGAGCCGTGGTTGCGGTAGGTCGCGTTGGGCACGTCGCCGCCGGTGTACCCGACGCGGGTCGAGACCACGCCGGGCTGTTTGCGGATCAGGTCCTGCATGCCCCAGAAGCAGCCGCCGGCGAGAATCGCCTTCTGCGTGTCGGTCATGTCATTGCCTCATTTCGCTCGGGCCGAATGGCCGCAATCTCCCTCCGATTATCCTGATGTTCGTCCCCTCGTACACCCGCGAGGCAAAGCTCTCGACAAATCACGGTAGAACGTGTTCTAGTTTTCGCGTGAACAGCCCGCGATTCTCCCGGAGCGAACTCGCCGATGCGTTCGCGCAATTCGAGGCGACCGTCGATGCGGCCGCGCGATCGCATGACTGGGACGCCTGGGTGAAGCACTACACGCCCGATGTCTTGTACATCGAGCACGCGGCGGGCACCTGGCACGGCCGCGACGAGGTGCGTACGTGGATCAGTCGCACCATGGGCAGCTTTCCGGGCAGCCACATGGTTGCCTTTCCGTCGCTGTGGTCGGTGATCGACGAGCCGACCGGGCGCATCATCATGGAGCTCGACAACCCGATGCGCGATCCCGGGGACGGCACCGTCATCGGCGCGACGAACATTTCGATCATCACCTACGCCGGCGACGGGCTGTGGCGTCAGCAGGAAGACATCTACAACCCGCTGCGCTTCGTGCAGGCCACGCTGAAATGGTGCCGCAAGGCGGCCGAACTCGGCACCCTGGACGAGGCGGGCGCGGAGTTCATGGCGCAGTACGGCGGCGGGCAGTGAGCGTTAAGCCCAAACTTGGCCCCACGTTGGTCATAGGCGCCAACGGTTTTCTCGGCTCGCATGTGACCCGCCAGCTCGTCGCCAACGGTGCCCATGCAAACCAGGAAAACCATGAGGTGCGGGTGATGGTGCGCGAAGGCGCGAACACCCGCTCCATCGACGATCTCGACGGCACCCGCTGCCCACGTTTCTATGGCGACGTCTTCGATACCACCACGCTGCGCGAGGCGATGGACGGTGTCGACGACGTGTACTACTGCGTGGTCGACACCCGCGCCTGGCTGCGGGACCCCGCGCCGCTGTTTCGCACCAACGTCGAGGGGCTGCGCAACGTCCTCGACGTCGCCGTCAAGCAGCCCCTGCGCCGGTTCATCTTCACCAGCACCTACGCGACCGTGGGCCGACGGCACGGTCACGTGGCGACCGAAGACGACGTGATCGCCTCGCGCGGGCTGACTCCCTACGTGCAATCCCGGGTCCAGGCCGAAAACCTGGTGATGCGCTACGTCGCCGATGCCGGGTTGCCCGCGGTCGCGATGTGCGTGTCCACGACCTACGGCGACGGCGACTGGGGCGCGACCCCGCATGGTGCCTTCATCGCGGGCGCGGTCTTCGGCAAACTCCCCTTCCTGATGAACGGCATTGAGCTGGAAGTCGTCGGCGTCGACGACGCGGCCCGGGCCATGATCCTGGCCGCCGAGCGCGGCCGGATCGGAGAGCGTTACCTCGTTTCCGAGAAGATGATGGCGCTCAACGATTCGATCCGGATCGCGGCCGACGAGGCCGGCGTCCCACCGCCGCAACGGGCGATCTCCGTCCCGATGCTCTACGCACTCGCCGCCGCGGGCAGCTTGAAGGCCAAACTCACCGGCACCGACGCCCAACTGAGCCTCGCGTCGGTGCGGATGATGCGCGCCGAAGCGCCGGTGGACAGCAGCAAGGCGAAGCGGGAGCTGGGCTGGGAGCCGCGCCCGGTCGAGGAATCGATTCGCGAGGCCGCCCGGTTCTGGGCCGCGATGCGCACCCCTCGAACGGCCGCACAACCCGAATAGGCTCGGGAAGTCTTGACCGCCCGACGGTGTTGCAGTCATACGTCTGAGGAGGAACAGCATGGCCCACAAGGAAATCTTGGAACCCAACGCGGGGCACCCAATCACCATCAGCCCCACCAAGGGACGTGTCCAGGTCCGCGTCAACGGCGAGCTCGTCGCGGACACCACTGCGGCGCTCGAATTGCGGGAAGCGACAATCCCTGGGGTGCAATACATTCCGCTGGCCGACGTGGCCCAGGACCGGTTGACCCGCACCGAGACCGTCAGCTACTGCCCATTCAAGGGCGACGCGAGCTACTACGCCGTCACGACTTCGGCCGGCGACACCGTCGAGGATGTGATCTGGACCTACGAACAGCCGTACCCCGCGGTCGCCGAGATCGCCGGGCACGTCGCGTTTTACCCGACCAAGGCCGACATCAGCGTCACCGCCGAATAGGTCACCCGCCCAACAGCTTGGCGTAGGCCCGGGTGTCGCTGTACTCGCGCATCGAGATGATCAGCCCGTCGCTGGTCTCGAAGATGCATACGAACGGGGTGTCGTACTGCTCGCCGTTGGAATTGGTGCCAGTGGCATACGCCTCTACGACGACGGTTTCGCCTTCATTGATGCAGCGAAGCAAATCGATCGTGAGCTCGACGGACTGCTTGCGCCGGTCGGTCACGCGGCGCAGGGCTTCCTTGTCGTAGGACTCCCGGGTGAACAGGCTCCAGTAGCTGAAGTCGTCGCTGAGCAACGCGAAGCCCTCGTCGAGGTCGCCGCCTTCGCTCAGACTCTGGAGGAACATCCAGGCCAACTCGGCATTGGGAGCGTCGAACGGCGTCATCACATCGCAATAGTGTCTTGGCAGGTAGTGGGCGGTCAATGAGAGTGGAAATCCGGAGTCGTCGGTGACGAGCACGCGAACGGTGACGTTTCCCGGGGCGGTCAGCTTCGGGCACACCCTGGCGCCCCTTCGCCGCGGCCCCCGGGATCCCTGCTTTCGCCTGCCGGGTGATGCCGCCATCTGGCGCACCAGCCTGCTGCCCAGCGGGCCGGTCACCGCGCGCATCAGCCGCGCGGCCGCCGACGCGGCGCGCTGCGAGGCCTGGGGCGGCGGCGCCGAGGAGTTTCTCGAGCGGCTGCCCGCCCTGCTCGGCGCGGACGACGACGCCTCGGGCTTCACACCGACGCACCCGACGGTTGCCGCGGCACATGAACGCGTCCCGCACCTGCGCCTGGGCCGTACCGGGCAGGTGCTCGAGGCGCTGATCCCGGCGATCATCGAGCAGCGGGTGCCCGGCGCCGACGCGTTCTCCTCGTGGCGGAAGCTGGTGTCCAAGTACGGCACGCCGGCACCCGGGCCGGCGCCGGCCGGCCTGCGCGTACTGCCGTCGGCCGAGGTCTGGCGAAACATCCCGTCGTGGGAATTCCATCGCGCCAACGTTGATCCGCGACGGGCCCAGACCGTCGTGACGTGTGCGCGCCGGGCGCCCTCGCTGGAACGGCTGGCGGCACGGTCGGCGGCGCAGGTGCGCGAAGCGCTGACGTCGCTGCCGGGAGTCGGGGAGTGGACGGCCGCCGAGACCGCGCAACGGGCGTTCGGCGATGCCGATGCCGTCTCGGTCGGGGATTACCACATCCCGAAGATGATCGGCTGGACGCTGCTGGGCCACCCGGTCGATGACGAGGGCATGCTCGAACTGCTGGAGCCGATGCGTCCGCACCGCCACCGGGTGGTCTGTGTGCTTTATGCCAGCGGACTGGCCTACGAGCCGCGCCGCGGCGCGCGACTGCCGGTCCAGCAAATCCACGCCCTCTGACCAGCCGGTGTTTTCGAGCTGGGTCATCGGGTACCCGTCGTCATATTGACGGCTACGAAACGCAGGGAGCGATCGATGACGCAGTTCACCATTCCGGGATTGAGCGACAAGCAGGGTGCGCGGCTGGCCGAGTTATTGCAGAAGCAACTGAGTACGTACAACGATCTGCATTTGACGCTGAAGCACATTCACTGGAATGTTGTGGGCCCCAACTTCATTGGGGTGCACGAGATGATCGATCCCCAGGTGGAAACGGTGCGCGGTTTCGCCGATGACGTCGCCGAACGCATTGCGGCCCTGGGTGCTTCGCCGGAAGGAACTCCGGGCGCCATCATTCGGGACCGGTCTTGGGACGACTATTCGGTCGGCCGAGACACTGTCCAGGCCCACCTGGCGGCGCTGGATCTGGTCTACAACGGCGTGATCGAAGACATCCGCGAAGCCATCGACGAGACAGAAGAACTCGACCAGGTCACCCAGGACATGTTGATCGGCCAGGCCGGGCCGCTGGAGAAGTTCCAGTGGTTTGTCCGTGCGCATCTCGAGAGCGCGGGCGGCACGCTGACCCACGGGGGCAAGAAGACGGAAAAGGGTGCGGCGGACACCGCGCGGCGTAAGAAGTCGTAGGGCGGCTAGTCGGTCGCGACTTTGTGCGCGCGCTCGGCTTCGGCGGCTTCTCGGTTGAGTCGCTGCGCCTCGTAGATCGTGACGTTGGTGCGCGACATCAGCAACGACGCGATCCCCACCGCGATGATGGCTCCGGGCACCACCGAGAAGGAGCCGGTCATCTCCGCGACCATGATCATGACGGCCAGCGGGGCGCGGGCGACGCTGCCGAAGCAGCTCATCATGCCGACCACGACGAAGATGCCCGGTCCGTTGGGTATGCCGGGCAGCGCGGCCAGCTCGCCAAGGCGCCAGATGGCGGCGCCGACGAAGGCGCCGATCACGATCCCGGGCCCGAACAGCCCGCCGGAGCCCCCGGTGCCGATCGACAGCGACGTCGCGACGATCTTGGCCAGCGGCAGGACGAGGATGATCCAGAGTGGAATCCCCAGCAGCGCCGTGCGGTCGGCCGCCAGCTGGGCCCAGCCGTAGCCGCTGCTCAGGATTTGGGGAATCAGCAGGCCTAGCAGCCCGACTAGCAGGCCGCCCGCCGCTGGCTTGAGCACCGGTCCGCCCGGCAGCCGGCGGGTGAGCCGGACCGCGGCGTGAAAGGTCCAGGCGTACAGATAGCCGACGGCCGCGGCGATTAGACCGATCACCACGAACCACAGCAGCGGCCCTGGTTTTTCGAAGCGGTACTCGGCGTCGATATAGCCGAACAGCGGGTCGAAGCCCAGGAACGCACCGAGCACCGCGTACGCCGTCCCCGAGGTGATGAATCCGGGCAACAGGCAGCGATAGTCGAAGTCGTCGCGGTAGGTGATCGAGGCGGCCAGCACCGCCCCGCCCAGTGGCGCGGCGAAGATCGCGCCGATACCCGCACCGATGCCCAGCGCCACGGCGATCCGGCCGTCCTCGTCGGACAGGCCGAGGCGCCGGGTCAGCAGCGAGCAGAAGCCGGCCGAGATCTGTGCCGTCGGGCCTTCGCGGCCACCCGACCCGCCCGAGCCGATCGTCAACGCGCTGGCGACCATCTTCACCAGCACCGCCCGGAAGCGGATCGCGCGGGGATCGGTGTGCACCGCTTCGATGGCTTCGTCGGTGCCGTGCCCGGTGGCCTCCGGCGCGAGTTTGGCCACCAGTACCGCCGACACCAGCGCCCCGGCCGTCGTGACCAGCGGAATCGCCCACGGACGCGTGAAGCCGGCCGAGCCGTGGCTGCCGCCCTCGCCCAGTGGCGTCGGGATGCGGTAGTCAGCCAGGTAGCCGAGCAGGAAGTCGCCGGCGTATTTCAGAGCCAGATAGAACACCACCGCGCCCAGGCCCGAGATCACGCCGATCGTGATGCCCAGCGCGAACCACTTGGGCAGGTAGCCCGCATTTCTGATCGATGCCCCGAATCGCCCGCCGGCGGCCGCGGCAGGAGCGACAGCGGGCTGGGGGTCGTCCTGCGTCGGCTCCACTGCGCCATCCTATGACAGAGCGGAATAATCGGACTGCGGTCCGGTTATATGGGTAGTTCTGGATGAAGGAGGTTGATATGCCTGCCATTACCGCGGACACATTGACGTTGCCCCGCGTCAGCGCGGCCACCCCGCAAGACACCGAACGCCCCGTCCGCTCGATCACCACGGGACCGCGCGGATACGAGGGCGAAGGGTTCCCCGTCGTGCGGGCCTTCGCCGGCGTCAGTGCCGCCGCCCTGGACCCGTTTGTGCACATGGACCAGATGGGCGAGGTGGACTACGAGCCTGGAGAGCCGCGGGGTACCGACTGGCACCCGCACCGCGGCTTCGAAACCGTCACCTACCTGATCGACGGCAAGTTCGCGCACCAGGATTCCCACGGCGGCGGTGGGCTGATCACCGACGGCGCGACGCAGTGGATGACGGCAGGGTCCGGAATCCTGCACATCGAGACCCCGCCGGCTGAATTGGTCGAAAGAGGCGGTCTGTTCCACGGCGTCCAGCTCTGGGTGAACTTGCCGAAAAGGGACAAGTTCGCAGCGCCCAGGTATCAGTCCATCGAAGGCATCGACGCCGGGCTGCTCGCCTCCGACGACGGCGGAGCATTGCTGCGCATCATCGCCGGTGAGATCGACGGTCAGGGCGGTCCGGGCGTCACGCACACACCAATCACACTGGCGCACGCCACAATTCAAAACGGGGCTCGGCTCAACATTCCGTGGCGGCGTGATTTCAACGCGCTGGTTTATGTGTTGTCCGGCAGTGGGTCTGTCGGCCCGGTCGGTCATCCGATTCACCAGGGCCAACTAGTGGTGCTCGGGCCCGGCGACCGGATCACCGTAACGGCTGACTCGAGCCAGCAATCGTCGTCGACCTCAGCAATTGATGTGTTACTGCTGGGCGGACAACCGATTCGCGAGCCGGTTTTCCACTACGGGCCATTTGTGATGAACTCGCGCGCGGAATTGATCGAAGCGCTCGAGGACTACCAAGCGGGTAAGTTCGGCAACATTCCGCCAAATGCTTTAATGCCTACCCGAACGGGTGGCACACTCTAACGGTGCCGTCAACGGCGAGGCGCCGGCCGGGCCGTCCACCCGCCGCGAAGGCGGACGAGACGCGCAAGAGAATCTTGCGCGCCGGTCGCTTGGTGTTCAGCGAACGTGGTTACGAGGGAGCCACGTTCCAGGCCATCGCGGTGCGTGCCGATCTCACCCGGCCGGCCATCAACCACTACTTTTCCAGCAAGCGTGTGTTGTATCGAGAGGTGCTGAGCGAAACCAGCGAACTGCTGTTCGGGGCCGGTATCGCCCAGGCGGACCGCGAGACGACCCTGATGGCCCGGCTGACCGGGTTCATCTCGGCGGCCGTGGCAACAAATTCCGAACATCCTGCGGCCTCGGCGTTTCTGATCGGCTCGATTCTGGAATCCCAGCGCCACCCCGAATTGAGCCAAGCAGAAAACGACGCGATAAGGATTTGTCGAGACTTCTTAACGCGGGTGATCAATGACGCAATAGCGCAGGGGGAGTTCGCCATCCCTATCGATGCCAATGCGTTGATCGAGACGCTCTTGGTGGTGCTGTGCGGCGCCGGGTTCTATGCCGGCTATGTCCGGAGCTACCAGGAGATGCAGGCCGTCACCGGAATGCTGGGCCAGTTGCTGGAGGGCGCGCTGTTCAAGGGGCGGGACTGAGCCCGGTCGGGTGTGAGTGAGATCGCGCACAAAGCGTATAGGCTAACTAACTTTTTCGGGTAGCATGGCCCGGAAATGACTGATCTCGACGACTCCTCCTCGTTGCAGCCACCGTTACCGCCCTCGCTCCGAACCGCGGGGGATTCGTGGGCCATCACCGAGCTCGTCGGCGCCACCGCATTGGGTGTCGCGGCCGCGCGCGCCGCGGAGACCGCCGGAGCCAACCCGCTGATTCGTGACGATTTCGCCCGGAAACTGGTCTCGCCGGCCGGACCGGCGTGGGCCCGGCTGACCGACCCCGAGCTGGCCTGGCTGGACGGCGACGAGCAGGGCCAGCGGGGGCATCGCCTCGGCATCGACTACCAGGCCGTCCGCACCCACTTCTTCGACGACTATTTCGCCGACGCCACCCGCGACGGAATCCGGCAGGTGGTGATTTTGGCCGCGGGCCTGGACTCGCGGGCCTACCGGCTCGACTGGCCCGCCGGGACCGCGGTCTACGAGATCGACCAGCCGCAGGTGCTGGAGTACAAGGGCAAGATTCTGGAATCGCACGTGCCCACCGCCAGCCGGCACGCGGTCGCGGTGGATCTGCGCGACGACTGGCCGGCGGCGCTGACGGCGGCCGGATTCGACCGCACCCAACCCACGGCATGGTTGGCCGAGGGGCTGTTGCCCTATCTGCCCAGCGACGCGCAGGACCGGCTTTTCGAGATGTTCACCGAGCTCAGCGTGCCCGGGAGCCAAGTCGCCATCGAGGTGTTCGGCGTAAACGCGAGCAGCAATACCAACCGCTGGCAGCGGATGCGGGACCGGCTCGGCCTGGACGTCAACGTCCAGGCGCTGACCTTCCACGAGCCCGACCGAACTGATGCCGCCGAGTGGCTGACCCACCACGGCTGGCAGGTGAACGTCGTGAACAACCGCGAGGAGATGGCCCGCCTGGGCCGCGCGGTCCCCGAAGACCTGGCCGACGATGCCGTCCGCAGCGCCCTGCTGCGTGCGCGCTTCGCCGGACCATCGCACTGACCCGACCGACAAGACCTGGAGCACGCCGATGAGTTCACTTCGCACACATGACGACACCTGGGACATCAAGACCAGCGTCGGGAGCACCGCGGTCATGGTGGCCGCCGCTCGGGCCATCGAAACCGAGCAGCCCGACGCGCTGATCCACGACCCCTACGCCCGGCTGCTGGTGAACAACGCCGGGGCCGAGATCATCTGGGAGGCCATGCTCGACCCCGAGGTCGTCGCCAAGATCGAAGCCATCGACGAAGAATCCGCCGCCCGCATCCACCACATGCGCGGCTATCAGGCCGTGCGGACGCACTTCTTCGACGCGTACTTCGCCGACGCCGTCGCCGCCGGGATCCGCCAGATCGTGATCCTGGCGTCGGGACTGGATTCGCGGGCCTACCGGCTGGACTGGCCGGCGGGCACCACCGTCTACGAAATCGACCAGCCCCAGGTGCTGGACTACAAGTCCGCCACGCTAGCCGAAAGCGGTGCCACCCCGTCCGCCGATCGTCGTGAGGTGGCCATCGACCTGCGCGAGGACTGGCCGGCCGCGCTGCGCGCCGCCGGCTTCGACCCGTCTCAGCGCACCGCTTGGCTGGCCGAGGGGTTGCTGATGTACCTGCCCGCCGACGCGCAGGACAAGTTGTTCACCCAGATCGGCGAGCTGAGCCCGGCGGGCAGCCGCGTCTCGGCCGAAACCGCGCCCACGCACTCCGATGAGCGGCGGGAACAGATGCGGGAACGATTCAAGAAGGTCGCCGACGAGATCGGCATCGAGCAAAGCGTCGACGTCGGCGAGCTGATGTACCGCGACGAGAATCGGGCGGACGTCGCGGAGTGGCTGAATCACCACGGCTGGCGCGCCACGGCGCAGAACTCACTCGACGAGATGGAGCGAGTGGGCCGCCGGGTTGCCAGTGTCGAGCTGGACGACGACAAGGATTCGTTCTCCGATTTCGTGATAGCGGAGCGGTTGTAACCGGCGGCAAGTTAAGTCCCAGCCATGCCTCGCCGTGCGGACGACACGTGGGACATCGCTACCAGCGTCGGCTCGACGGCGGTGACGATAGCCGCAGCGCGAGCTGTCGAAACCGAACAACCTGATGCGCTGATCCATGACCCGTACGCCAGACTGCTGGTCACCAACGCCGGCGTCGGGGTGCTGTGGGGAGCCATGCTCGACCCGGCCGTCGCGGCCAAGGTGGAAGCGCTCGACGCGGAGTTGGTGGCCGATCTCGCGCACATTCGCGGTTACGTGGCGGTGCGGACGCACTTCTTCGACCGCTATCTCGCGGATGCCGTGGCCGCCGGAATTCGGCAGGTGGTAATCCTGGCGTCCGGACTGGACTCCCGCGCCTACCGCCTGGACTGGCCCGACGGTACCGCGATCTACGAGGTCGACCAGCCCGAGGTGCTGGCCTATAAGGCCACGACGCTGGCCGAAAACGGGGTGGGCCCGTCGACGGATCGCCGTGAGGTGGGCATCGACCTGCGGCAGGATTGGCCGTCGGCGCTGCGCGCCGCAGGCTTCGACCCGTCCGCGGCCACGGCGTGGCTGGCCGAGGGACTGTTGATGTATCTGCCCGCCGAGGCGCAGGACCGGTTGTTCACCCAGATCGGCGAGCTGAGCGCGTCCGGAAGCCGGGTCTCGGTCGAAACCGCACCCGCGCGAGCCCAAGAGCGGCGCACACACGTGCACGACCGGGTGAGCAAGTTGGCCGACCAGATCGGTCTGGTGCCCAACCCCGATGCCGGGGAACTGATGTATTTCGATGAGCATCGGGCAGACGTCGCGGACTGGCTGGACGGGCACGGCTGGTGCGCCGAGCTGCGGCGATCGACGGACGAGAGGCGCAGGCTCGGTCGTTGGAACGACAGTCACCCGCTGGCCGACGATCAGGACATCTTTTCCAACTTCGTGATTGGGGAGCGGTTGTAATGGCACGCACGGCAGACGACTCCTGGGACATCGCCACCAGCGTCGGGGCGACCGCGGTGATGGTCGCGTTGGCCCGTGCCGCCGAGACCGCCAGCGCAGATCCGCTGATCCGCGACGAGTTCGCCGAGCCGCTGGTATCCACGCCGGCACTCGAGGGCGTGCGCGAGCAGGTGACGGCGTGGTGGGCCGGGGCCGAGGACGACGATCCCGACGGCGCGGTTCGCGCCCAGGAGATGATCAACTATCAGGCCGTGCGTACGCATTTCTTTGATGCGTACTTCGCGGCCGCGGCCGCCGCGGGAATTCGGCAGGCGGTGATCGTGGCCGCCGGATTGGATTCGCGCGCGTACCGGCTGGACTGGCCCGCCGCCACGACGGTCTACGAGATCGACCTGCCCAAGGTGCTCGAGTACAAGGCCGAGACGCTCGCGGGCTCGACGCCCGTCGCCGTGCGGCGCCCCGTCCCCGTCGATCTGCGCCACGACTGGCCGAAGGCGTTGCGCGAGGCGGGCTATGACTTGAGCCAGCCGACCGCGTGGCTGGCCGAGGGGCTGCTGCCGTTCCTTCCGGCGGCCGCGCAAGAAGCGCTGTTCGTCTCGATCGACGCGCTGAGCGGATCGGGCAGCCGGGTAGCCGTCGAGAATTTCGGGGTCGACGCCGAGAAGCGCCGCGAAGCCGAACAGCGGTGGGCCGAGCTGAAGGCCAAGCGCGAGGCGCGCGGCCAGGACACCTCGTTCAACCCGTTCGACCTCTGGTTCGAAGACGAGGGCCGGCCCGACTGCGGCGAATGGTTCGCCACCCACGGCTGGACGGTGCAGACGGTCAATGCACGCGAGGAGGCCACCCGGCTGGGTCGCGAACCGCAAAACGAAGCCCGGCCGTTCGCCAACACCTTCGTCACCGCAACCAAGGGCTGACCAGGCGATTAGCCGGATGAGCTCCGGCAAGGATGGGCTGTCGACTCGGTATTCGGCCGCATCTGCTGGAGCTTCCTGTACTTCCCAACCGACCGGATGGTTAGGATCGCGGTTATCGCCCGTATGTGTCCGCGCGCACAGTCGTGGGCCTCTCCGGGAAGGTGCGAGAGAGGAAAGACAGCGATGACCACCGAATCGGTTGCACGCAAGACATCCGAGTCCACCAACGGGGCTTCGGCTCAAGCCGCCGATATCCCCGCCACGGTGGCCCGGCTGCGCCAGACCTTCGCCTCCGGGCGCACCCGTGACGTCCAGTGGCGCAAACGTCAGCTGCTGCAGCTGGCGAAGTTGATGGAAGACAACGACGCCGCGATCAACGCCGCGCTGGCCGAAGACCTCGACCGCCACCCGTTCGAGGCATTCATCGGCGACACCGCCGGCACCATCGGCGAAGCGAAGTACGCGGCCAAGAAGTTGCACAAGTGGACGAAACGCAAGTACGCGTTCCTCGAGGCGGCTCAACTTCCCGGCCGCGGCTGGATCCAATACGAGCCCTACGGCACCGTGCTGATCATCGGCGCCTGGAACTACCCGTTCTACTTGACCTTGGGTCCGGCGGTCGGCGCGATCGCCGCCGGCAATGCCGTGGTGCTCAAGCCCTCGGAAATCGCCGCCGCGTCGTCGCACTTGATGGCCGAGCTGGTGCCCCGGTACCTCGACAACGACGCGATCGCGGTGGTCGAAGGCGACGGCGCGGTGAGCCAGGAGCTGATCGCCCAGGGTCTGGACCGGGTGATGTTCACCGGCGGCACCGAGATCGGCCGCAAGGTCTACGAAGGCGCGGCGCCGCACCTGACGCCGTGCACGCTGGAGCTCGGCGGCAAGAGTCCGGTGATCGTCGCGGCCGATGCCGACATCGACGTCGCCGCCAAACGGATCGCCTGGATCAAACTACTCAACGGCGGGCAGACCTGCGTCGCCCCCGACTACCTGCTGGTCGACGCGACGGTCCGCGACGAGCTGGTCAGCAAGATCGGCGAAGCCATCACGAAATTCCGGTCCCAGGGGCCGGCCGGGATGCGGGTGGCCAATCAGCGCCAATTCGACCGGCTCAGCGGGTACCTCAAGGGCTCGGGCGGCACGGTAAGCCTCGGCGGCGGCTGTGACGAGTCGACCCTGCGCATCGAGCCGACGGTCGTCGTCGATCCCGATCAGGACGGCCCGCTGATGACGAACGAGATCTTCGGACCGCTGCTTCCGGTGGTCACCGTCCAATCCCTGGACGAGGCAATACGTTTCGTCAACTCGCGGCCAAAGCCGCTGTCGGCGTACCTGTTCACCAAGTCGCGTGAGGTGCGGGAAAAGGTGATCCGGGAGGTCCCGGCCGGTGGGCTGGTGGTCAACCACCTCGCCTTCCAGGTGTCGACGGCCAAGCTCCCGTTCGGCGGGGTCGGCGCGTCGGGAATGGGTGCCTACCACGGCAAGTGGGGCTTCGAGGAGTTCAGTCACCGCAAGTCGGTGATGACCAAGCCGACGCGGCCCGACCTGTCCAGCTTCACCTACCCGCCCTACACCGACCGGGCCCTGAAGTTGGCGCGCAAGCTGTTTTGACACACTAGCTCGGGGGTCGTCCACGCGACCGTTGGTTAATTGCAGAGAGGAACCTGATGCCCGGAGTGCAGGATCGCGTCATCGTCGTCACCGGAGCCGGCGGAGGACTGGGGCGCGAATACGCGCTCACCCTCGCCAAGGAGGGCGCCAGCGTCATCGTCAATGACCTCGGTGGAGCCCGCGACGGGACCGGGGCCGGACACAACATGGCCGACGAGGTGGTCAAGGAGATCAAGGACGCCGGAGGCCGGGCGGCTGCCAATTACGACAGCGTCGCCGACCCCGAGGGCGCCGAGAACATCATCAAGACCGCGCTCGACGAGTTCGGTGCGATCCACGGCGTGGTGAGCAACGCCGGCATCCTGCGCGACGGCACCTTCCACAAGATGTCGTTCGAGAACTGGGACGCCGTACTCAAGGTCCACCTGTACGGCGGCTACAACGTCATTCGCGCCGCCTGGCCGCACTTCCGCGAGCAGAGTTACGGCCGGGTCGTCGTCGCCACTTCGACCAGCGGGCTGTTCGGCAACTTCGGCCAGACCAACTACGGCGCGGCCAAGCTCGGGCTCGTCGGTCTGATCAACAGCCTGGCGCTCGAGGGCGCCAAGTACAACGTCCACGCCAACGCCGTCGCCCCGATCGCGGCAACCCGCATGACGCAGGACATCCTGCCGCCCGAGGTGCTTGAGAAGCTCACCCCCGAATACGTCGCACCGGTGGTGTCCTATCTGTGCACCGAGGAAAACCCCAACAGCGCTGCGGTTTTCGTCGTCGGTGGTGGCAAGGTGCAGCGCGTCGCGCTGTTCCAGAACGACGGCGTCACCTTCGACAAGCCGCCGACGGTTGACGATGTCGCCGCGCAGTGGGACCAGATCACCGATCTGTCCGCGGCGAAGCAGGCCGACTTCAAACTCGGCTGAGTGCGGCTTCCCGCTCCACTTCGGCGAAGCGCTCCAAGCGCATTCGCCTTACAGTGGACGACGACCCAACCAACTCCCAAGCCGCATCGCGACTGGACCTAACGGCTGCGGGGTCCGGGGAAAGGCAGCACAGTCATGTCTGAGGAGCTGACGCCTGAGGAGCTGACGCCGCATTTCGAGGACGTGCAGGCGCACTACGACCTCTCCGACGATTTCTTCCGTCTGTTCCTCGACCGCACCCAGATGTATACCTGCGCCTACTGGCTGGGCGGCGACGACATGACGCTGGAACAGGCGCAGATCGCCAAAATCGACCTCTCGCTGGGCAAGCTGGACTTGCAGCCGGGCATGACACTGCTGGACCTGGGCTGCGGCTGGGGCGCCGCGATGGTGCGAGCCATCGAGAAATACGACGTCAACGTCGTCGGCTTGACGCTGTCGAAGAACCAAGCCGTCCACGCACAGAAGGTGCTCGACGAAATGGATAGCCCGCGTTCCAAGCGGGTGTTGCTGGAGGGCTGGGAGCGGTTTCACGAGCCGGTGGACCGAATCGTCGCGATCGGCCCGCTCGAGCATGTCGGTCTCGACCGCTACACGGCGTTCTTCGAGCGCGCGTATGAGCTGTTGCCGGCCGGTGGCACGTTCCTGCTGCACACCATCACCGTGCTGTCGGAGAAGGAAATCATCGCATCCGGTTTGCCGCTGACTCCGGCGATCGTCGAGTTCAGCGACTTCATGAAGACCGAAATCTTCCCGGGCGGCTATCTGCCGACGATCGATATGGTCAAGGAATTCTCGGCGAAGGCCGGCTTCAAGCTGAAGCGTCGCCAATCACTGCAGCGCCATTACGCCAAGACCCTGGACGTATGGGCCGCGGGCCTGCAGGCACACAAAGCCGCGGCCATCGAGATCCAGTCCGAAGAGGTCTACGACATGTACATGAAGTACCTGACCGGGTGCGCGAACCTCTTTCGCAAGGGCTACACCGACCTCAATCAGTTCACCCTGCGAAAGTAGTCAGGCCAGCAGTTCGCTGCGCAGGCGGTCCACATCCGACGGTGTGACACCCGCATCCCGCAGGTAGGCATCCAGCGAGCCGAACTCGCTGTTGATCGTTTGGCGTGCGGCGTCGAGATATTCGGGACGCACGCCGAGAACACCGTCGGCGAGCCGAGCTTTGGTGAAAGTGACGACCTCGGGCGTCAATTCGACGTCGGAGCGCTGCTGGATCATGTCGTAGATGTGGTCGCGCAACTGGGGTACCGCGGCGTTGCTGCGCAGGTAATCGGCGACGATGGTGTCCTCGTCGATGCCGATCGTCTCCAGCACCGTGGCGATCACGAAGCCGGTGCGGTCCTTGCCCGCGAAGCAGTGCGTGAGCACCGGGCGCCCCGCGGCCAGCAATGAAAAGACATGCTGCACAGCGCGTTGCGCGCCATTGCGGGTGGGGAATTGCCGGTACTCGTCGATCATGTGACGGATGGCGGCCTGGTTCACCTCTTCGTCGGTCTGGTCGGTCTCGCCCTCGAACAGGCGCCGAAACGCGGTCTCGTGCGGCGCTGCGTCTTCTGAGTCGTCCGTCGGCTCCTCGTCGCCGAGATCGGGAAACGGCAGCAGATGAATGTCGATGCCGTCGGGGACCAGTCCCGGACCTCGCCGGGCCACCTCACGCGCGGCCCGCAGATCCGCGACATCGGTAATTCCCAACTCGCGCAGCATTTCCCGACCCTGATCGTCGAGGCGGCTCAGTTCGCCGGACCGGAAGAGCCGTCCTGGCCGCAGCGCGGACACGCCGTCGGCGACATCACGAAAGTTCCACGCGCCGGACAGTTCTCGTAATGCCTCAGTCATGCGGGGTCACCGCCGCGGCGAAGGTGGACTGTTCCCGGCCGATTTCGGTTCGGGCGATGGTTCGCATGTGCACCTCGTCGGGTCCGTCGAAAATCCGCATGGCGCGGTGCCAGCCGTAGAGCCGGGCCAGCACGGTGTCGTCGCTGACCCCGGCGGCTCCATGCACCTGAATCGCGCGGTCGATGACGTTGCAGGCCACTTGTGGCGCAACGGCTTTGATCTGTGAGACCAGAAGGTGGGCGGCCTTGTTGCCGTGCTGGTCGATAGTCCACGCGGCCTTCTCGCACAGCAGCCGAGCTTGGTCGATCTCGTTGCGGGACTGGGCAATTGCTTGCTGTACCAGACCCTGGTCGGCCAGCGGGCGGCCGAACGCGATCCGGGTGTTCGCGCGGTGCACCATCAGGGCCAGGGCACGTTCGGCCCCGCCCAGCGCGCGCATGCAGTGGTGGATGCGGCCCGGCCCGAGGCGGGCCTGGGCGATCGCGAAACCGCCGCCCTCTTCGCCGAGCAGGTTGGTGGCCGGAACCCGGACGTTGTCGTAGCTGATTTCGCAGTGCCCGTGCTGGTCCTGCCAGCCGAACACCGGGGTCGAGCGCACCACCGTCACCCCGGGGGTGTCCATCGGCACCAGCACCATCGACTGCTGCTGGTGGCTGGCCGCGTCGGGGTTGGTGCGGCCCATCACGATCAGGATCTTGCACCGCGGGTCCGACGCGCCCGAGGTCCACCACTTGCGGCCGTTGATGACGTAGTCGGCGCCGTCGCGCACGATGGCGGTTTGGATGTTGCGGGCGTCGCTGCTGGCGACCGCGGGCTCGGTCATCGAGAAGGCGCTGCGAATCTCGCCGGCCAGCAACGGCTCCAGCCATTGCTTGCGCTGCTCCTCGGTCGCGAACAGGTGCAGGGTCTCCATGTTCCCGGTGTCCGGCGCCGCGCAGTTGACCGCCTCGGGCGCGAGCTCCAGGCTCCAACCGGTCAGCTCTGCCAGCGGAGCGTACTCGAGATTGGTCAACCCGGACTCGGCCGGCAGGAACAGGTTCCACAGGCCGCGTTCTTTGGCCTTGACTTTGAGTTCCTCGATGACGGGCGGAACGGTGTGGTCATCTGCGCCGGCCTCGTGGCGGTAGCTGTCATAGGCGGCCTCAGCCGGAAAGACAAACTCAGTCATGAAGTCGGACAACCGCTTGTGGTAGTCGGCGGCCTTGGCCGACATCGCGAAGTCCATGACCGTCACGAGCGGACACCGCTCGCGGCGTCCAGTTTCAGGTCGCCGGCGCGACCCTTAAGCGGTGGTGAATACCCGCCGAGTCAGCCCAGCTCGGCTTATCTTTCGCGGTCGCGATCCAGCACGATGGAGCTATGAGCGACGCCGCCGAATCCCGTGCCCCGTTCCCGCCTTACACCCGCGAAACGGCGCTGCAGAAGGTCCAGGCCGCCGAGGACGCGTGGAACACGTGCGACCCCGAGAAGGTCAGCTTGGCTTACACGCCCGATTCGCAATGGCGAAACCGCGACGAACACGTCGTGGGCCGGGCTCAGATCGTCGCGTTCCTCACCCGCAAGTGGCAGCGCGAACTCGACTATTCCCTGCGCAAGGTGCTGTGGGACTTCCACGACAACCGCATCGCCGTGCGGTTTCAGTACGAGTGCCACGACGCGAGCGGCCAGTGGTACCGCAGCTACGGCAACGAACTGTGGGAATTCTCGCCGTCCGGTTTGATGGCGCGCCGCGAGGCCAGCATCAACGACATCCGGATCGACGAATCGCAACGGCGCCACTTCGGGCCCCGGCCAGCGTCGGAACACGGCCAAGACATACCGCTTTGGTAGCGGCCGCTAGGGTGTTCAACTCAACGAGGTTCGCATTAATGCAGCTGAGCTAAGGAAAGTAGATGTACGCGCTATGACAGATGCGCAGCTAGAGCTCGTCAAGGTCGGGGTTGTTGCCGAATCCGGGACCGATGAGCGCCGCGTTGCACTGGTACCGAAGGCGGTGGCATCCCTGGTAAGCGGTGGTGTGGCCGTAGTGGTCGAGTCCGGTGCGGGCGCGCGGGCGCTGCTTCCCGACGAGCTGTACACCGAGGCCGGTGCCACCATCGGGGACGCGTGGTCCGCCGACGTCGTCGTCAAGGTCGCGCCCCCGACCCCCGACGAGGTGGGCAAGCTGCGCAGCGGCCAGACGCTGATCGGCTTCCTGGCGCCGCGCAATGCCGAGAACTCGATCGGCGCGCTCAAGGCGGCCGGTGTGCAGGCGTTCGCGCTGGAGGCGATTCCGCGGATCTCGCGTGCCCAGGCCATGGACGCCTTGTCGTCCCAGGGCAACGTCTCCGGTTACAAGGCTGTGCTGCTCGCGGCGTCGGAGTCGACGCGGTTCTTCCCGATGCTGACCACGGCGGCGGGCACTGTGAAGCCGGCCACGGTGCTGGTGCTCGGGGTGGGCGTGGCCGGCCTGCAGGCGCTGGCGACGGCCAAGCGGCTCGGCGCGCGCACCACCGGTTACGACGTGCGCCCCGAGGTCGCCGACCAGGTGCGGTCGGTGGGCGCGCAGTGGCTGTCGCTCGGCGACAAAGACGTGGCCGCGGCCGGCGAGGGCGGCTACGCCCGTGAGCTCACCGAAGAAGAGCGCGCCCAGCAGCAGCAGGCGCTGGAGAAGGCGATCAGTGGATTCGACGTCGTGATCACCACGGCACTGGTCCCGGGCCGGCCCGCGCCGCGGCTGGTGACGGCCGCCGCGGTGCAGGCGATGAAGCCCGGCAGTGTCGTGGTCGACCTGGCCGGGGAAACCGGCGGCAACTGCGAGCTCACCGAACCTGGCAAGACGGTCGTCAAGCACGACGTCACGATCGCCTCGCCGTTGAACCTGCCGGCGACGATGCCCGAGCACGCCAGTGAGCTCTATAGCAAGAACATCACCGCGCTATTGGACCTGTTGATCACCGACGGCAAGCTGGCCCCGGACTTCGGCGACGAAGTCATCGCGGATTCGTGCGTGACCCGCGCTGGAGAGGACTCCTAGATGTACGACGAGCTATTAGCGAACCTCGCGATTCTGGTGCTGTCCGGATTCGTCGGGTTCGCGGTGATCTCTAAGGTGCCCAACACGCTGCACACGCCGCTGATGTCGGGGACCAACGCCATCCACGGCATCGTGGTGCTGGGCGCGCTGGTGGTGTTCGGGGAGGTGGAGCACCCGTCGCTGGCGGTGCAGATCATCCTGTTCGTCGCGGTGGTGTTCGGAACCCTGAACGTGATCGGCGGCTTCATCGTCACCGACCGGATGCTGGGCATGTTCAAGGGCAAGAAAGCAGCGCCGGTCAAGTCGGATGAGGTCGTCAAGTGAACTACCTCGTCACGGTTCTCTACATCATCTCGTTCGCCCTGTTCATCTACGGCTTGATGGGCCTGACCGGTCCCAAGACCGCGGTGCGGGGCAACTTGATCGCCGCGGTGGGTATGGCCCTGGCTGTCGCGGCGACCCTGGTCAAGATTCGGCACACCGAATCGTGGCTGCTGATCATCGCCGGCCTGGTCGTCGGTGTCGCGCTCGGTGTTCCTCCGGCGCGGATGACCAAGATGACCGCCATGCCGCAGCTGGTGGCATTCTTCAACGGCGTCGGTGGTGGCACGGTCGCACTGATCGCGCTCGCGGAATTCATTGAGACGAGCGGCTTTTCGGCATTCCAGCATGGTGAGTCGCCGACCGTGCACATCGTGGTGGCCTCGTTGTTCGCCGCGATCATCGGTTCGATCTCGTTCTGGGGATCGATCATCGCGTTCGGAAAGCTGCAGGAGATCATCGACGGCAAGCCGATCGGCTTCGGCAGGGCCCAGCAGCCGATCAACCTGCTGTTGCTGATCGCGGCGGTCGCGTCGGCGGTCGTCGTCGGCCTGCACGCCCATCCGGGCAGCGGCGGAGCGTCCCTGTGGTGGATGATCGGCTTGCTGGCCGCGGCCGGCGTGCTGGGTCTGATGGTGGTGCTGCCCATCGGTGGTGCCGACATGCCGGTGGTCATCTCGCTGCTCAACGCGATGACCGGGCTCTCGGCCGCCGCGGCGGGTCTGGCGCTGAACAACACCGCGATGATCGTGGCGGGCATGATCGTCGGCGCCTCGGGTTCGATCCTGACCAACCTGATGGCCAAGGCGATGAACCGCTCCATCCCCGCGATCGTCGCGGGGGGCTTCGGTGGCGGGGGAGTGGCGCCCAGCGGCGACGGTGGGGGCGACAGGACCGTCAAGTCCACCTCGGCCTCCGACGCCGCGATCCAGATGGCCTACGCCAACCAGGTGATCGTGGTTCCTGGCTATGGTCTGGCCGTCGCGCAGGCCCAGCACGCGGTCAAGGACATGGCGACCCTGCTGGAGAACAAGGGTGTGACCGTCAAGTACGCGATCCACCCGGTGGCCGGCCGGATGCCCGGGCACATGAACGTGCTGCTGGCCGAGGCCGAGGTCGACTACGACGCCATGAAGGACATGGACGACATCAACGACGAGTTCGCCCGCACCGACGTCGCGATCGTCATCGGCGCCAACGACGTCACCAACCCGGCGGCCCGCAACGATGCTTCCAGCCCGATCTACGGCATGCCGATCCTCAACGTGGACAAGGCCAAGTCGGTGATCGTGCTCAAACGGTCGATGAACTCCGGGTTCGCCGGCATCGACAACCCGCTGTTCTACGGCGAGGGCACCAGCATGCTGTTCGGCGACGCGAAGAAGTCGGTGACCGCGGTCGCCGAGGAACTCAAAGCGCTCTAGGCGCTGCCGCTCGCTCGCCGAACGTGCTCTGGTGGCGAACATTTGGACAAAAACGCGCCATGAGAGCACGTTCGGCGCAGGGTTTCCGCGTCTAGGCGCGCGGTAGTGCCGCGACGACGGGATGAACGACTGCAAGGTGGCACTTTGCGCAACGCCCGCGGCAGTGACTCCGCCGTGCGACGCCGCGCATGCTCGGTGGCTAGACGCTGCGGCTAAGGGTGCCCACGCGGGCTAGGGCTGAATAATCTTGTGGCGCAAGCGGCGCGTGAATGAGCGGACCCGTGATTTGTTCGGGACGCGGAAATGTCTGTCTAGACGGGCGGGTAGGCGGGCGGCGGGTAGCCGTTGCCGTCCTGGACGCCGCGCAGGCCCCAGGTGAAATACTTCATGAAGAATTCGATTTCGTCGCTGCCGTCGTAATCCGGACTCGGATCCATCGCCCCACCTCTGCACTCGCGACTAGTTCGAAGATCGAGTCTAGTCCCATCCGCGCCGGTGCGACAGGCGCCCGAAACCACCCGTGCCTCTAAACTGTCCAACCAGTTGATTGGTACTTTGCCTAGACCGGACCCGAAGCCAGCCGGATTCGTCCGCGTTGGCAGCGACGATAGTGAGTAGACATGTCATCCGACAGCATCACCCGCAACGGGTTGACGCGCCGCGAGGAGTTGCTGGCGGTCGCCACCAAGCTGTTCGCCGCCCGCGGCTACCACGGCACCCGGATGGATGACGTCGCCGATGTCATCGGCCTGAACAAGGCGACGGTCTACCACTACTACGCCAGCAAATCGCTGATCCTGTTCGACATCTACCGCCAGGCGGCCGAGGGCACGCTGGCCGCCGTGCACGACGATCCCTCCTGGACGGCCCGCGAGGCGCTCTACCAATACACGATTCGGCTGCTCACGGGCATCGCCAGCGATCCCGAGCGGGCCGCGGTGTACTTCCAGGAGCAGCCCTACATCACCGAATGGTTCACCGAGGAACAGGTCGCCGAGGTCCGCGAGAAGGAAGCCCAGGTCTATCACCATGTGCACGGCCTGATCGACCGCGGCATCGCCAGCGGCGAGTTCTACCAGTGCGACTCCCACGTGCTGGCGCTGGGCTACATCGGGATGACGCTGGGCAGCTACCGGTGGCTGCGCCCCAGCGGACGACGCAGCGCCAAGGAAATCGCCGCCGAGTTCAGCACCGCGCTGCTGCGGGGGCTGATCCGTGACGAGACGATCCGCGCGGAGTCTCCGCTCGGGCCGTGAGGGCCCCCAAAGGCTCTGGCCATGATCGGTTTGAGTAGAACTACTCAGGCTTAACACGTAGAACTGCGCGGGTCTTGGGGGTTGCTGCCCGGCAATGCTTTTCGGGTGCAAACACTTCTTAGCCCCGCCGAGCTGGCGGCCAATACGCCGGTCGATCGTGACCGCGCCCTCGACGTCATTCGCATCGTGTCGCTGATCGGCGTGGTGGCCGGTCACACCGTGATGGCCATCAGCGTGATCCGCAACCACGTGCTCATCTGGGACAACCTGCTGACCACCTCGGTGGTGTTTGCGGCCCTCACCTGGATCTTCCAGATCATGCCGCTGTTCTTCTTCGCCGGTGCCGCCGCGAGCCTGTCGTCCTGGCGGCCCGGGATCAACTGGGGCGGCTGGCTGATGAAACGCTGCACCCGGCTGTTCCGACCGGTGTTCTACTACCTCGGATTCTGGGCGGTCGCGCTCACTCTGTTGTATCCCGTTCTGCCCCAACACATTTACGAACCGGTCGCCGGTGTCAGCATCCAGCTGCTGTGGTTCCTCGGCGCCTACGTGCTGGTGCTGGCCGCGATGCCGGCCATGGCCCGGATCACCACCCGCACCCGTTTCGTTGTGGGGGTGGCCGCGGTCTACGGCGCGATCGCCGCCATCGACTTCGTCCGGCTGCACTGCCCGGCAGCATCGGCGCTGGGCTACCTCAACATGGCGGTCTGGCTCATCCCCGCCATGTTCGGCGTCGCGTACCGCCGCGGCCTGCTGCCCGGGCGTGCCGCGCTGCTGACGGCCGCGGTCGCGTTCGCGGTCGACGTCGCCCTGGTGTGCTGGGGGCCCTACGAAGTCAGCCTGGTCGGCACCGGGCATCACGGACTGTCCAACACCAGCCCGCCGTCGCTGCTACAGGCCGGCCACGCCATCGTCCTGAGCGCGCTGGCCATCGCGGCAATGCCCGCGATCACCCGATGGGCGCGACGGCCACGCGTGTGGTGGTGGACCGCGCTCGGCAACTCCGGGGCGATGACGCTGTACCTGTGGCACATGCCCGCCCTGCTCGGCATGCACCTGCTCTTCGATCTGACCGGTCACCCGCGCTACCCCGGCCAGTCCGACTACCTGGCCATCAGCGTGATGCAGCTGCTCCTGATGGTCGCCTTGGTGGCGGCGCTGTTCCTGGTGCTGCGGCCGCTGGAGAACAACCCGCTGGCCGGCTGGGACGGCGCGCCGGCCATCACCTCGGTCGGCCGGGGTGTGGCGGCGGGCCTACTGCTGTGCGTGGCCGCGGTGGCGACCCTCGCCTCGATCAAGTGGGGGCTGAAGGACGATGGACTGATGTGCGTCGCGACGATGGTGACCGCCCTGCTGGGCGCTCGGGCACTCGCCGCGGCCGGTAGGGATCGGACGTGAAATCCTGGCAGCAGTCGACCGCCTCCGTGGCGGTCGCACTGCTCGGTCTGGCCGGCGCCGCGGTCAACGGGCTGGGCTTTGTCGCCTGTGACGTCGAGTTGACGAAAATGGTTCGCGGCCTTGGCTTTTTGGCACCGCTGCTGTTGGTGGGGCCGTTGGGGATCGGCCTGCTCGCGGTGGGGTTACTCGAGGCCGTCGCGGCGACGGGTTTGTTCGTCGGCGCAGTCCTGCTGCTGTGCCGTCGCCGCGCCGCCCTCTGGCTCAGCCTGGCCGCGTCCGTGTCGGGATTACTGGCCGGTCTATTGCTGGTGAGTGCGTTCGTCCCCGCCCCGCTGGTGTTCGGCAAAGAAATGGCCGGGCTGCCCACCGAGCCTATGGCGTGGACCATCTTCGTCTTCGCCCTCGTCACGACGATATCTGCTGTAGCACTTGTTGTTTCGCGTCCGAAGCAGCAGCCGTATCCGGCTTAGGGTTCGCCGTCCAGCCCGTGCTCGATCGCGTAGCGGGTCAACTCCACGCGATTGGCGACTTGCAGCTTTCGGAAGGTCGCTTGGATGTGGTTTTCGACGGTGCGATGGCTCAACGACAGCCGCTCGGCAATCTGCTTGGCCGACAACCCCTTTGCCACATGACGCAACACCTCGGTTTCGCGCTCGGTCAGTCTGGGGCCGGTCGGCCCGGGGTCCTTGCTCTGGGCGATGCGCCGATACTCGCCGAGCACCAGTCCGGCCAGGCTTGGGGTGAACACGGCCCGGCCCGCCGCGGTGGCTTCGACGGCTTCTGCCAGTTCGGCTTTCGAGGCGCTCTTGACGAGATAGCCGGTGGCGCCGGCCTTGACGGCCTCGAGGACATCGTCGCGCTCATCCGAGGCCGAGAGCACCAGCACGCGTGACGAGGGTGAGACCGCCAACACTTCGGCCGTTGCCTGCGCGCCGTCGCCGTCGGACAAGCGCATGTCCATCACCACGACATCCGGCGTGACCACGGCCGCCCGCCGCCGGGCGGCCGCCACACTGTCCGCGGTGGCGACCACGTTGAATCCGCCCTCGGCGAGGTCGCGGGCAACCGCGTCGCGCCAGATCGGATGGTCGTCCACCACCATGACCGTCGCCGCGGTGTCGTCCGTCATCTGATCCCCCCGTCGCGCGGCACGCACAACTCCCACTCCGCGCCCTCTCCCGGGCGGCTGTGCAGGCGGGCACTGCCGCCCAGCGAAGCCAGCCGTCCCACAATCGATTTCGAGACCCCGAGGCGTCCCTGTTGGGCGGCTTCCTGCAGCCGGCCGTCGGCGATGCCGACGCCGTCGTCGCGCACGCTGACCGTCACCGAATCGCCGAGATCTTCCAGCAGCACGAACGCGTGGGCGTCCGCACCCGCATGCGCCACCACGTTGTCCAGGGCATTGCCCACCGCGGCATCGAGCTCGGCGGCCACCCGGCGCGGCAACGCCACTGCCGTCCCCGGCACGCTCAGCGACACGCGATCGGATTCTCGGTGGCGCAGCAGCGTGCGCAGATCGATCGTCGTGCGGTCCCCGTACTCGTCGATCCCGGTGGAGGTGACCCATCGTCGCAGCGCGCGTTCCTGCTCACTGGCCAAGTCGGCTAATTCTGCTGTGGGACCGCCGATTTCGTGTCCGCGCTTGGCGACCAGCGCCAGCACCTGGATGGCGCCGTCATGCACCTCGCGGGACAGCCGCTCGCGCTCTTGAACCGCGGCGGACAGCTGAGCGGCGCGTTGCAGGTCCGCGTGGGCGCGTCGCGCGGTTTGAGCGGCCAAACCGATGGCCATGCCGATCGCCAGCTCGATGATGATCGTGGCGTTGTGGCTCATGTTGAGGTCGAAGTAATTCTTGACGGCGAAATTGGTGGCCATTACCACCAGCCCGGTCAGCATCCCGCGGACGGGACCGAGCTGGATCGCCGCCGAGATCGTGGGATTGCTGGCCCACAACGTCGTCGGCCAGGTCTGGTTCTCCGAGGCCCAGTGATCGAACGTGATCACTCGGTTAGACCACATCAGCGCCACGACAACCACGATCTCGGCGACCACCCACGCCGGCCTTCGGCCGAACCCGCGCAAGTAGGCGAACGCGCAGGCCGCGCTCCAACCGAGCAGCACCGCGAACAACACCCAACCCAGCGCGGGCCGGCGCAGGTCCGGGTTGATGGCGATCTGAAAGCCCAGCGCATAAAGGCAACTCAGCAGCCGAAACACCTGCGCCGCGCGCCACAGCGGCGCCGTCGGATCGGGATTGGGGCGCGTCATCGCGCTCAGCATAAGTCGGCGACGCCCCCGCGCGGGCTCGCCCAACGATCAGGTCGGAAACGGATTGTGTTCGGCGAACAGCTTCTCCATGCGCGCCTCATCCAGACGCACCCGCACGGTCGCCGCCTCTTGCTGATCGCGGATCACCTTTGCCAGGGTGAACGCGCTGGAGACGAGGAACAACACGGTGATGCCGAGGAACAGCCGTTGCCAGGCGTCCAGCGGGAGATAGAAGATCCCGCCGAGCGCGCTGACGAAACTGACTCCGAACGCGATCGCGGCCTGAATGAAAAAGGCGGGGGTGTTCTTCGACATGCCATTGGGAATTTCCATGTATCCCAGGATGCGAAGCACCGGCGGTCCGGAACAGGGTAGGACTACTCAGATCGCTTCAGGTGCTTGTCGAGGAACGCGAGCTGATCGGCGACCACCCGCTCGAAGGCGTCGCCGACGTAGATCGCGAAATGACCCTCGGGGTAGGTGTGTACCTCGCCGCGCGGCGCCTTGGCCGCGTGACGCAGGGTGGCATCCGCGGGCGCCAGCGAGTCGTATTCGCACACGCAGAACAGGATTGGGCAGCCGACCTGCGGGGTGAGCAGGCCGGGGCGGTAGGTGAAGACCTTCATCGTGATGCGCGCCGCGATCTCGTTGCGCAGCTCGACACCGTCGGGGACCAGCCGCAGATAACCCGCATAGGAGTCGGGCGTGTTCATCAACGCGACGTCGCCGGGCTTGCCCGCAGTCGCGATCATCACCGGTGGCCGGCCCAGCCGGGCGCCGATGACGTCGCGAATCGCGCGCGCGGCGATGCGGGCGGTGGCCACCGGATTGGAGATCGTGCGCGCCGACGCCAGGCCGTCGGTGAACGGACATTGTGCGATGACCGCGGCGATACCTCGCAGCCGGGCGGCCGTGGTGATCACATGGCCACCGGCAAAAGACGTGCCCCACAACGCGATTCGATCGTGATCGATGCCCTCGAGGGCGCGGGCGTAGGCCACCGCGGCGGCCCAATCGGCGAGCTGCATGTCGATGTCGAGGACCTGGCGCGGCTGTCCCTCGCTGTCGCCGAAGTTGCGGTAGTCGAATACCAGGCAGGCATAACCGGCCGCGGCGAATCGCTGCGCGTAGGCGTCGAGTCGCATGGTGCGCACCCCGCCCAAGCCGTGGGCCATCACCAGCAGCGGTGCATCGCCCACCCCGGCCGGCCGATAGAGCCACGCGCTGATCCGGTCGTTACCGGAGGTGAATTGGACATCGTCGCGCTCAGTCATCGGTCTTCCGTTCTGGAGGTGGGGCCTTTCCGCTGTCGCGAGCGTAAGCACACGGCGAGATTGCGCCCGATTTTTCGCACAGGGCTTACGCTCGCGACCGATGGCGCTACGCGCAAGACCCCGGTAAGCGGCCCAAAAATAGTGGACTAGTGTCTAGAAAAGTTTTCCAGGCTGCAACGGACGGAGACGGAAGATGGTGATCCGCGTCGCGCACGTCGGTACCGGAAATGTCGGAGGCCTGGCCCTGGCCCAACTGATCGCCAATCCGCAGTTCGAACTGACCGGCGTCAATGTGTCCACGCCCGAGAAGGTGGGCCGCGACGCCGGGGAACTGTGCGGCGTCGGCTTGGATACCCCCGCGGTCACCGGCATCCAGGCCGTCAATGACCTGGACGCCATCATTGCCGCCAAGCCCGATTGCGTCGTCTACTGCGCGATGGGCGACACCCGGCTGCCCGACGCGATGGCCGACGTGATGCGCATCCTGGCCGCCGGCATCAACGTTGTCGGGTCATCGCCCGGGCTGCTGCAGTTCCCATGGGGGGTGATGCCCGACAAATACATCGCACGCGTGGAAGATGCTGCCCAGCAAGGAAATTCGAGCATTTTCATCAGCGGCGTCGACCCGGGCTTCGCCAACGACCTGATCCCGTTCGCGCTCGCCGGGACCTGCCAGCGCATCGAGCAGGTGCGCTGCATGGAGATTCACGACTACGCGTCGTACAACGGGACCGAGGTCATGGACTACATGGGGTTCGCCAAGCCGATGGACGAAATCCCGATGCTGCTGCAACCGGGCATCCTCAGCATCGCCTGGGGTACCGCGATCCGTCAGCTGGCCGCCGGCCTTGGCGTCGAGGTCGACGCAATCACCGAGTCCTACCAGCGCGAGCCGGCGCCGGAGGACTTCGACATCGCGATCGGCCACGTGGCCAAGGGCACCGTGGCCGTCCTGCAGTTCGAGATTCGCGGCATGGTCAAGGGCCACCCCGCGATCGTCATCGAGCACGTCACCCGGCTGCGGCCCGACCTGCGACCCGACCTGCCCCAGCCCGCCTCCGGCGACGGGTCCTACCGCGTGGAGATCACCGGTGAGCCGTCCTACGCCGTCGACATCGTTCCGAGCAGCCGCAAGGGCGACCACAACCACGCCGCGATCGCCGGCGCCGCGGGCCGCGTCGTCAACGCGATCCCGGCCGTGATCGCCGCGCCGCCCGGCATTCGAACCACACTCGATCTACCGCTCGTCACGGGCAAAGGCCTTTACGCACCAAGCACTTTGGTGACCACCTAATGAAAGGAGACCCTCCGTGGGTCGGGTAGACGGAAAAGTCGCACTCATCAGTGGCGCCGCCGGCGGCATGGGCGCCGAAGACGCGCGCCTGCTCGTCGAGGAGGGTGCCAAAGTGGTGATCGGCGACATCCTCGACGACCAGGGCAAGGCGTTGGCGGACGAGATCGGCGACTCCGCTCGCTATGTCCACCTCGACGTCACGCAGCCCGACCAGTGGGAAGCCGCCGTCGCGACCGCGATCGGTGAATTCGGGAAGCTCAACGTGCTGGTCAACAACGCCGGCACCGTCGCGCTCGGCCCGCTCAGGAGCTTCGACCTGGCCAAGTGGCAGAAGGTCATCGACGTCAACCTGACCGGAACCTTCCTGGGCATGCGGGTGGCCGTCGACCCGATGATCGAGGCCGGCGGCGGTTCGATCATCAACGTGTCCTCGATCGAGGGCCTGCGCGGTGCGCCCATGGTGCACCCGTACGTCGCGTCCAAGTGGGGAGTGCGCGGCCTGGCCAAGTCGGCCGCCCTCGAGCTGGCACCCCACAACATCCGGGTCAACTCCGTGCACCCCGGCTTCATCAAGACCCCGATGACCAAGCATCTGCCCGAGGACATGGTCACCATCCCGCTGGGCCGGCCCGGGCAAGTCCGGGAGGTCGCGACGTTCATCCTGTTCCTGGCCAGCGACGAGTCGTCCTACTCGACCGGCAGTGAGTTCATCATGGACGGCGGGCTGATCACCGACGTGAACCACAAGGACATGTTCTAGGGGCAGTTCGGCCGGCGGGGCGACTCTGTTCTTGCCCGCCTCCGCGCGACAACGTCGCGGGCGTGCCGCTCGAATCCGTGGCCGAGATCGGGCTGTCGCTCGGAGGCGGGCAAATTGTTCTGTGCAATTGGGCCGGTAGCTCCGACGACTCCATGGGTGGTTCGAGCAGTCTTGCAAGCCGGTGTGATCGCAGGTTGTCGGCGGGTGCTATAACCGCGAACATGCCAGGCAGCCTCGGGGCCCTCAAAGGGATCGTCGGGTCCAATCACGTCGTCACCGACCCCGAGGTGCTGTCCGGGCGCAGCGTCGACCACACCGGCCGCTATCGCGGCAGGGCCAGCGCGCTGGTGCGTCCGGAGTCCGCCGAGCAGGTCGCCGAGGTACTGCGGTGGTGCCGCGACGCCGGGGCTCATGTCACCGTGCAGGGCGGTCGCACCTCGCTGGTGGCAGGTACCGTCCCGGAGCACGACGACGTACTGCTGTCTACCGAAAGGCTTTGTACACTAGGCGATGTCGACACCGTCGAGCGCCGTATCGCGGTCGGTGCCGGAGCCACGCTGGCCGCGGTGCAACGCGCCGCGACCGCGGTGGGTCTGGTGTTCGGCGTCGACCTCGCCGCCCGGGACACCGCGACGGTCGGCGGCATGGCCTCGACGAATGCCGGAGGGCTGCGCACGGTCCGGTACGGCAACATGGGCGAGCAAATCGTGGGTCTGGACGTGGCGCTGCCCGACGGGTCGCTGATGCGTCGGCACAGTCTGGTGCGCAGCGACAACACCGGATACGATCTGCCCGCGCTGTTCGTCGGTGCCGAGGGCACGCTCGGGGTGATCACCGCGCTGGATCTGCGGCTACATCCGACGCCGTCGCATCGAGTGACCGCGGTGTGCGGCTTCGACGACCTCGACGCGCTGATCGCCACCGGCCGCAGCTTCCGGGACGTGGACGGGATTGCCGCACTCGAGCTGATCGACGGCCGGGCCAGCGCGCTGACCGCCGAGCATCTCGGAATCGCCGCACCGGTCGGCGCGAACTGGCTACTGCTGGTGGAGCTGGCCGCCGACCACGACCAGACCGATCGGCTGGCCGACCTGCTCGCCGATGCAACGATGTGCGCCGAGCCCGCAGTGGGTGTGGATGTTGCTGCCCAGCAACGACTCTGGCGTGTTCGCGAATCGCTGGCCGAGGTGCTCGGCGTGTACGGGCCGCCGCTGAAGTTCGACGTGTCGCTGCCGTTGGGCGCCATCGCCGGATTCGCCGCGGATGCGGTCGCATTGATCAACGATCGGGTCAGCGACGCCGTGCCGCTGCTGTTCGGCCATGTCGGTGAGGGCAACCTGCATCTCAACGTGTTGCGGGTGCCGCTGGATCAGGAGAAGGCGCTCTACGGGCCGATGATGGACCTGATCGCGCAGTGCGGGGGCAACGTCAGCTCCGAACACGGTGTCGGCAGCCGCAAGCGGGCTTACCTCGAAATGTCAAGGCAATCAACAGATATCGCGGCGATGCGGTCGGTCAAGGCCGCGCTGGACCCGACCGGCTACCTCAACGCGGCGGTGCTGTTCGACTGACGTGGTCGTCGCGAAAGACGCTATTGGTCGACGGCGGGTTTGATGCCGACGGCGTGGCGCAGCTGGGCCAGGAACTGCTCGGCGTCGTCGCTGCGCACGATGTAGTGCGAGATCGCGATCCGGATCACGGTCGCGGCCTTGACCGCGGCGTTGGGTCCGGGCAGATGCCGTTGCAGGCCGTCGCGCATCTGCGGGATGACATGGGCGAACTCGGCAATCGTGTGCTCGGGTTCGACGTCGACCATGCGCACGCCCGAATAAGAATGCTGGTACTCGACAATGAATCGCAGCACGGCGTCGAGCTTGTCGTAACCCTTGAGCCCGGCGGTGGCCCGCACCAATCCGCTTTCGAATAGCTGGCGCTCATACTGCGAGAACGCGGTCAGCAGCTCCTCTTTGGACGCGAACCAGCGATACAACGTGGGCCGCGAGACCCCGGCCTGCGTGGCGACCTCGGACAGGCTGAGTTTGGTTTTGCCGTTGCGACCCAGCACCTCGGCAGTCGCCAACAGGATCCGCTGACGCGTCGATGTGTCGGTCTCGGTCTCTGCCGTCGCCCCGGCTGGCTGGGTCATATCTGAAACTGTACGAAGTATTGCCGAACTAGCCACGCCGAATCCCCTCCCACGTCAGGCCTTGGCCGGGCGCCGGCGCACCAGCACGGACTGCTGGATGGCGCCGACCGCGCCCCGCTCGTCGTACAACGTGCCGATCGTCGTCCCGATCCCATCCGGGCCATAGCTGGTCTCCGCGCGAATACCGACCCAGTCCCCGTCGGGAACCCGAAACACGTGCACCGCCAGATCGGTGTTCAAGAACGTCCACTTGGTGATGTCGAGCTTGCTGCCGATGCCGTTGGCACAGTCGGCCACCGCGAACAACCGCTCCAGCTGCGTCATCGTCTCGCCCTGGACCAGGTCTACCTCGGGCTTGATCCACGATTCGCCCGGGCCGGGCGTCAGCGGCTCGGTCAGCCACAGCCACTGAAGGCTGTGCACGTAGTTGCGGTCCCACTCCTTGGCCTTGAGGTTGCGGTTGCGGGCTTCGGCGCGCGGCCGGGGCAGCTCCGCCGCCGCGTGAGCCACGGCCTCGGTGTCCTGCTGTTGCAGCCGCCAACCGCTGGCGCGCGCGACCGGGCGCGGCTCGCCGTCCGGGCCCGGTGCCAGCATCTCCGCGGTGACCAGCTCGATCTGTTTGCCGCCGCGCTGCACCTGGGAGCGCACCCAGATGTCGCCATCGGCCGGCACCCCGCCCAGCAGGTCGATCACCACCCGGGACAGCCGGGTGTCGTCGCGCTGCTCACATCGCTCCAGTGCCCGGACCAGCAGCGACGACACCGGACCCCCGTGCTGGATCGCCGCCGACCAGGTGCCGCGGGACAGGTCCGTTGCCCGGAACTTCTCGCACTCCTCGTATTTTCCGCCGGGGGCGCTGGCGTCATCGATCAGCTCGTAGTAGGAGTCGGTCACGTATCTCCCTCTCGGGTGTCTCAGGGCAGCCCGGCGCCGGGCGTGGCAACCTGCACGGCGTCGAGCCGCGAGAGTTTGGTGCCCACCAGCCGCTGAGGATAGGCGTCGGTGCTCGACAGCAGGAACAGGATGCGACGCTCGGGGCCGCCGAGCGCGCAGGCGATGGCGACCCGTTCGCCCATGTCGATGCGGTCGGTCACTTCGCCACCCTCGACGATTCGCTCGAATTGGTGTGCCAGCGTCATCGACGTCCACACCCCGCCGTCGGCGTCCAGCGCGATACCGTCGGGCGGTCCGTCCAGGCCGTCCGCGAAGACCCGCCGATCGTGCAGCGCACCGGCGTCGTCGATGGTGAACGCGGTGAGCCGCCGGCCGGTCGATTCGGCGACGATCAGCGTCTTGCGGTCCGGCGTGATGACCATGCCGTTGGGGAAGTCGAGGTCTGAGGCGACGACGGTGGCCGTGTGGTCGGGATCGAGGCGCACGATGACACCGCCGGTTCGGGCCTGGGATCCGATGTACGCGCGCCCGGAGTCGTCGATCACCATGTCGCCGAGGTTGGCCGGTACCAGTCCGGTGAGATCGGCGATCTCCACGACGGTTTCCCCGTCGTAGCGCAGCACCCGCCGGTCTTCGGCCGAGGCGATCAGCAGCGACCCGTCCGGACGAAAACCCAGGCCCGACGGCGAGTGCCCGGGCAGCGGCAGCGTGGTGAGTGCGCCGCTCAGGGTCGAGGTGTGCACCGCTTCGCCGAGCATGTCGGAGAACCACAGCAGGCCCTCGAACCAGCGTGGGCCTTCGCCGAAGCAGAACCCGTTGGCCAGCACCTCGGGGATCATCGGCTCAAGCCTTTACAAAACACCGCAGAAGTGTCATGCAATCGCGGCGCTGGTGTCAATCTGCCGCCCGGGCGAGCTCGCGCGCCACGGCCGCGTGATACTCGTCGATCCGCGCCGGATTGGCCTGCTCGAAGAGCTGGTCGGGTAGTGGGGCGTGCTTGGGCGCCTCAATGGTCATGGTGCGCGAAAACAGCGTGATGTCCTGACCGGGCCTGGAGAACCGGTACGACACCGTGATGCGGCCCTGCAGGCCGCCGTTGCCTTCGCGGTCGTGGCCCAGCCGTCCGATCGAGGTGAACACGAACTGGACTGGCCGCACCGCGACGGCCAGCTGCCAGCTGAAGACCCGGTCGCCGTCGGGACCCGCTTCCTCCCAGGTGTCGCCGACCTTGAGCGGCAGCGGCGGCAGTTTGCCGATATGCGCGCTGCCGGGATAGGTCTTGGTCCAGTTCTCCGGGTTGGTGACGAAGTCGTACACGGTCTCTGCGGACTGGGTGAACGCCGTCTCTGATGTGCTCGTTACGATGCCCAATTACGTTGCCTCTCTACACTTTCCAGCGGCCTGTGCGGGCTGCGCCGCAGTGCTCGCCGGAGTCTTGTTAGCCAAGCTTTACAAATCCTACTCAAAGTGTCACGCTGAGCCGGAAGCTGCCAACGCGAGAGGTGGATCGGATTTGACCACGGAATCTGAGCAGACTGAATGGACGGTTGCGGGCCTGCTGGATCTGTTTGACGTGCAGTCCGACGGGGACGACGACCGGTTCACCGGTCAGACCGGCATCGCCGTCGGCGACGAACGCCAGGTGGTGGAAGGCACTCAGGTGCTGGCCCAGGCGATCGTCGCCGTGGCCAAACGATTCCCGGACAAGTCGGTGCGCTCGGCGCACGCGGTGTTCTCGCGTGCCGTGACGGTCGGCCCGCCGATCGAGCTCGTCATCGACGTGGTGTCCGAGGGCCGGTCCACCGCGACCGCCGTGGTCGCCGTGCATCAGAACGGGCGGCGTTGCCTGAGCATCACGGTGCTGGCCGACGTCCCGACCGACGACGTCATCCGCCACCACCTGCCCATGCCCGACGTGGCCGCTCCCGCCGACGCCCACCACTCACCGATGCCGATGATCGGCCGTGAGTTGCGGCTGGTCGACGTCGTCGACGTCAACAGCCCCGACGAGGTCGGCCCGCCGGAGCTGTATGCGTGGCTGCACTACGACCCGATTCCCACCCGAGACGATCTGGCCAAGGCGCTGCTGGCGTACTTCACCGGACATCTGGGGATCTCCACCACGATGCGCGCACATGAGGGCATCGGCACCGCCCAGGCGCACCTGACCGTGTCCACCGCTCCGATGAGCATCTCGGTGGCGTTCCACGAACCGGTGGACTGGACCGGCTGGCTGCTCTACACCCATGAGAGCACCCAGGTCGGCGCGGGCATGTCATACGTACGGGGCACGGTGCACGCGCAAGAGGGCGAGCTGCTGGCCTCGTTCGCGCAGGAGGCACTGATCCGGCCGCTGCGCACCAGTGACACCGCGATCGACTCGCGCGCGCGCTTCTGAGGCCGGGAATCCCGATGCGCTTCACAATCACCCACCCGATGCACAGCCACCCCTACAACCCCGAGCTGGTCAGTGGGGACGGCATCGGGAAGGTGGCCGCGGCCACCGAGGTGGCCGGCATCCACGGATTCGGCTTCACCGATCACCCGGCGCCGTCGCAGCGCTGGCTGGAGGCCGGCGGTCACGACGCGCTAGATCCTTTTGTCGCACTGGGTTTCGCGGCGGCCACCACATCGACACTGCGACTGATCCCCAACATCGTGGTGCTGCCCTATCGAAACCCGTTCGTGGTGGCCAAATCCGGCGCCACTCTCGATCTGCTCTCCGGAGGCCGCTTCACGCTCGCGGTCGGCGTCGGCTACCTCAAGCGTGAGTTCGCGGCGCTCGGCGTCAGCTACGACGAGCGCGCCGAGCTGTTCGAGGAGTCCCTGCAAGTGATCCGGGCTGTCTGGAGCGGCGACGACGTCACTTACGAGGGTAAGCATTTCAGCGCCCGCGGCATCACCGCGCACCCCCGCCCGCCGAGCAGCCCGCCGATCTGGATCGGTGGCAACACCACGGGGTCTCGTCAGCGGGTAGCGCAGTACGGTGACGGCTGGTGTCCGTTCCCCGCGCCGCCGCAGCTGGCGCAGACCGCCGGCACCGCGGTCATCGACTCGCTGGACAAGCTCACCGCCGGCATCGACGATCTGCGGCGCCGCTGCGATGCCGAGGGCAGGGACTGGTCGTCGATCGACATCACCTTCACCAACTTCGACGGCGGCAGCATCACCGACGATGACTTCAACGCCGACGCCTACCTCGAGGGCCTGGACAAGCTGGCGAAGCTCGGGGTCACCTGGGTCAGCGTCCACCTGCCCGGTGACAGCATTGCGCACGCGCTCGAGACCCTCGATCGGTTTCGCACCCTCGTGATCGACGCGGCGTAATGGACTTCTCCTACGTCGACCTCTCGCCCGAGGACCAGGAATTCCTTGACCACACCCGGGCGTTCATCGCCAAGCACGTCACCGACGAGGTGCTGCGGCTTGATCGCGAGACGGGTGAAAACTTCAGTGAGCCAGTGCATTTAGCGCTGGGCGAAGAGGGTTATCTGACGTCGGATTTCAAACAGGAGTCCGAGGGGGGATTCGATCCGGTGCGCCGGCGAATCTTCCACCTCGAGATCGGCCGTGCCCACACGCCGTGGTTCCACTGGGGGACCACCGCGGTCGTCGCACGTTTGGTCAAACAATTCGGGAAGCCCGAACTCGTTGAGGCGGTACTGCCGGGCGTGCTGTCCGGCGAGATCCGGCTGTGCCTCGGTTACACCGAACCCGAGGGCGGCTCGGACGTCGCGACCTGCAAGACCCGAGCCGTGCGGGAAGCGGATGGATCGAGCTGGGTTATCAACGGGTCCAAGATGTTCACCTCGAACGCGCAGAACGCCAAGTACGTCTTCCTGCTCACCAACACCGACCCGCAAGCGCAGAAACACAAGAGCCTGACCATGTTTCTGGTGCCGCTGGATTCCGAGGGCATCGAGATCCAGGGCATCCGCACGCTGGACGGCGACCGCACCAACATCGTGTACTACAGCGACGTGCGGGTCGACGACCTCTACCGGGTCGGCGAGGTCAATGGCGGCTGGACCGTGATGCGGTTCGCCCTGGACGCCGAGCACGGCATTACCGAGACCGAAGACCATGGTCTGCAGAATGTTTCGATGATGTCGGAGCACGGTTATCTGATGGCCGAGGCGGCCGACGGAGTCGCGGCGATCCTATCCCGGCCGGACGCCAACGGGCGGCGCCCGATTGACGACGAGTCGACGAAATACCGGCTCGGGCGCTGTATGGCCCGCATCGAGGCGGCGCTGTCGACGCCCGGGATCTACGGACGCGTCGCGCTCATCCAGACCATGCGCGACGTCTCACCGGAATTGATGGACCTGCTGGGGGCGGCATCGGCATTGCCCACCGACACAACGGGTTCCGCGGACGACGGCGCCGTCGAGTTCATCTTTCGCCACGGCGTGCCCGCCGGGATCTACGGCGGCACCATGGAGGTCTTCCGCAACATGATCGCCCAGCACGAGCTGAAGCTCGGGCGTCCCAGCTACGGCGGCTAGCAGCTCTCCTTCAACCCAGTTGCCGCCGTCGCGCACCCTCGGCGGGGTGCTGTTCATGTTCGCGATCGTGGCGGTGGCGAGCTGAGCGGCAATTCGGCAAGCACGTCCGCACGCGTGCTGTCGAAACTGAGAAAACCCTTGATGGGCAGGCTTTCCGGCGGCGGATCCGGATAGCTCCACGCGACGTCCTCGACGTCACCCACCGACCAGTACGTCGCGAAGCCCTTGTAGTTGCAGTAGCTCGTCGTCTCCGAAGGCCGCAGCAGATTGGTATGCACGTGCGCGGGATGGACGTAAAGCCTTGGCTCGAGGGCGGTCTCGAAGACGATCACGGTGTCGTCGGTATCGACCAGCACGGTGTCCGCGACGCTGACGCGCAGGCGACGTGCGGTGGGCCGGCAGTCGACCCGGTGATACGGATTCGGCGGGTAGTGCACGAGTTCGCGGCCTTCCTCCAGCCAGGTGTCGACGGCATCCCACGGCACGTGCACGAAACCCGGTGCCTCCGAATCGGGTTCGGCCGGCAGGTTGCCGACGTCATCGGCCCGGAACAGATAGCTCAGCGGACGGCCCTGCCGGTGCACCAACAGAACCTGCTCGGTGTCGATCACCGGGTGCCCGTCCTTGAACGCCTGTACCCGGCGCGGGTGTGGCTCGATGTAGATCACGTCACCGGGCAGCGGGGGAGCGAACCGCCCGGCCGGATCGCTGCTGAGCGGACCACGTCCGGCGACCAGACTCATGGTGCCCAGGCTAACGCCGGCGTCCGGCGCTGTGGCCGCGTATCTCGATGTCCGTCGACCGCTTCTTCGGGGTGCCGGTGTCGGCGGTCACGCGGACCGCGAGGGTTTCGCCGGTATCGGCGTCGACGAACGACAGGGGGGCGGGTCCGTCCTGCAGGTAGGCGTCGCCCCACTGCACCAGCGACATGAAGACCGGCAACAGATCCTCCCCGGCCTCGGTCAGCCGGTACTCGTCGCGCGCGCGGCTGCCCGGCTCCCGATAGGGCACGCGGGTGACGATCTGCGCGGCCTCGAGCTGCTTGAGCGCGCGCGACGCCGCCGGCGCCGACGTCGCGGTCCGCGCCACGAAATCCTCGAAGCGTGTCGTGCCGAAGAACAACTCGCGCAGCACCTGGAATGTGGTTTTGGTGCTGAGTAGGTCGAGCACCTTGGACATCGAGCAGCGATCGTTGATCGACCACTGCTGGCGGTCCTGCAGCCGCTTTTCGAACTCCACCTGGATCTCCCGTGAATAACGCTTGCGTTAGTCAGCGTACCGTGCTTTGATCTGAATAACGATATCATTAGTCAGAAGTATTGATCAATGAGGAGGCAAGATGTCGACCGAGAAGCTGTTTCTGATCACCGGGCCAACCGGCAACACCGGGGCGCCCACCGTCGGGATTCTGCGTGCAGCCGGCCACCGGGTCCGCGCGTTCGTGCACCGCATCGACCGTCGCTCCGACGCGCTGACCGCCCTGGGTGCCGAGGTCGTCGAAGGCGATCTGCTCGATTTCCGTGCCGTCAGCTCCGCCATGACCGGTGTGGACGCCGCCTACTTCTGCTACCCGATCGCACCGGGCACGCTGCTGCCGGCCACCGCGATCTTCGCCCAGGCTGCCAGCGAGGCCGGTGTTGACGCCGTGGTCAACATGTCGCAGATCTCCGCCCGCCGGGAAGCGAAAAGTAATGCAGCCCAGCAACATTGGATTGCTGAGCGGCTGCTGGACCGCGCCGCGTTCAAAACCACCCAGCTGCGCCCGACCTTCTTCGCAGAGTGGTTGAAATGGCAATGGCAGCGCGATGACAACGAGGGCGTACTGCGGCTGCCGTTCGGCCACGGCCGCCACGCGCCCATCTCCGGTGTCGACCAGGCCCGGGTGATTGCCGCCATCCTGCAGCACCCCGCGCCGCACGACCGCCAGATCTACCCGCTGGTCGGCGCCCACGAGCTGGATCACTACGGCATCGCCGACGAGATCGCCGACACGCTGGGGTTGCCGGTCCGCTACGAGCCGGTCTCAATCCCCGCCTTCGCGGCCGGTCTGTCCGCCGCCGGCTTCCCGGAGTTCTTCGTGCAGCACATCAGCAGCGTCGCTCAGGACTACCAGGACGGCATCTTCTCCGGCGAGAACAACCTGGTCGAGGTGATCGGCGGGCACCAGCCGATGACCGTGGCCGACTTCGTCAACGCGAACCGTACCGAGTTCGATCGCGACGGACGTTTCGTGCGGCGGGGGCAGCTCAAGGCGAGCTGATGGCCCGCGACCGGGGGCATGTGTGCGGTTCGGTTGAGCCACGGAGTAGGAACTTGGCCATGGCAGGACCGGTGGAAGGCCTCAAAGTCGTCGAGCTCGGAGTATGGGTGGCCGGGCCGGCCGCCAGCGCCATCCTGGCGGACTGGGGCGCCGACGTCATCAAGATCGAGCCGCCGGCCGGCGATCCGGGCCGCATGTTCGGCCGGATGCTGGGCTGCGACCTCGGGGTCAACCCGCCGTTCGAGCTGGACAACCGTTCCAAGCGCAGCATCGTCTTGGACCTGACCACCGACGACGGCCGCGACATCGCCTTCGAATTGCTGGCCGACGCAGACGTTTTCGTCACCAACGTCCGCCCGGGCGCGTTGCAACGCCTCGGCTTCGACTTCGAGTCGCTATCCGCCCGCTACCCGCGGCTGGTCTACGGCCTGATCACCGGCTACGGCCAGACCGGGCCCGACGCCGACCGGGCCGCCTACGACGTGGCCGCGTTCTGGTCGCGCGCCGGGGTGGCGCACCTGCTGACGCGGCCCGGCCAGACACCGCCGTTCCAGCGCGGCGGCATGGGTGACCACTCCGCCGGCATGACCCTGGCCGCGGCGATCTGCGCGGCGCTGTTGGCCCGCGAGCGTACCGGGAGCGGTCAGCTGGTGAGCACCTCGCTGTACCGGCAGGGCGCCTACACCGTGAGCTTCGACCTCAACACCTATCTGTTGACCGGTCAGCCGATCGCGATCGGCCAGCGCGAAACGATGGGCAACCCGTGTATGAACAATTACGCCGCCGGTGACGGGCGGCGCTTCTGGATCGTCGGCCTCGAAGGCGACCGTCACTGGCCGCCGCTGTGCCGCGTCGTCGGGCACCCCGAATGGGTCGACGACCCGCGCTACCGCGACGCCGCCGCCCGCTTCGCCAACGGCCCGGAGCTGATCGCGGAGTTGGACGAAATCTTCGCCACCCGCTCGCTGGACGAATGGGCGCCGGCCTTTGCCGAAGAACCCGACTTCTTCTGGTCGCCGATCAATTCGCTCGAAGACGTGGTGGCCGATGAGCAGTTCCATAGCGCCGGCGGCATCGTCGACGTCCCCGACGGCGAATCCAGCGTCGCGATGGTGGCCACCCCGGCGGATTTCCACGGAACACCGTGGGCGCCGCGCTCCCCGGCCCCGCAACTGGGGCAGCATACCGACGAAATCCTGGCCGAGCTGAAGGCCCGCCGGCACTCCTGATCGCGCGCAAGGAACTTTACAAATTTCGGCAGAAGTGTCACGCTGTGGCATGAGTCGCGTCACCCCTGCGTGAGGCGGCGTCAGCCTTTGGGAAGCCCATGACAAGCGCTGCAGCTGCCTTGGAGCGAACGCACTCCGCGGCGTGGCGGTGAGGAACGGATTTGATGGTCACTCCGATGTTCGACATCAGCCAGAGCAGACGCCTCAGTGCTGAACGGTCTGCCCGCGGCGATGGTGAGTGTCTGCGGTATCGACTGGACGTGGTGGCCGCCAGCGCCGTCGACGTCGTGCACTCGGCCGGCGGGTGGCTCTATGACCGGGTGATGGCCGGCTGGCAGGTGACCGTGCTGCTGCCGGGCGGCTGCGACACCCGCCCGCTGCGCATCCTCGGGGTGGCGGTCGTGGACACCGAACCGGACAACGTCGCGACCGCGATGGGCTCGACGAGTCACACGCTGGCCGTCAGCGCCGAGGCGTTCACCGCGGACGCCCGCGTGCGCGACAAGGTACTGACGTCGCTCGACGACCGGCTGACCGAGGTCGCGCTGTGGGGTGAGGGATGGCCGTTGGGTGTGAACCGCGGCATGACCCGAGCCCAGCACGTGCTGTCCGCCGCGGCGCGCAAGTTCAAGGGTTACGCCCTTGCGGCAGCGGGGATCCCGTCCGCGCTCGTCGAACCGACCGAGGCATTGCTGTGTGAGGCGAGTTATTCGCGCGTCGATTCAGAGCTGGTCCGGCTCGACTGATGAAGAAGTATCACGGCCACACCCTGCTATACCTGCACGAGACGATTTCGCTGGGATCAGGGTTAAGCGACCGCTTCACCGAGGTTTTCACCGATAACTACCAGCCGATGATGGACGCGCTGGGCGCCCGGCTGTTCGCGATGTGGGAAACGACGCCGTACAACGGTCACTGGCCGCAGGCCACCGTCATCTGGGAGATCGACGGGTTCTCCGATTACGCGAAGATCGGAGCCGCCCAGGCCCGCGGCGGCAGCCACGAGGCCGCGGCCGGCAAGTGGTCGGCGTTCCTGTCCGAGATCGGCGCCTCGGGCGAGGGGCGGATCATGTACCCCGGGCCGAGCAATAAAACTCTGGCCCAGCTGCGCGAGGCCAAATTCAGTGCGCCGCTGGTGATTCAGGAGATCATGCAAACCAAGCCGGGGCGCCAAGACGACTACATTCGCGAGTTGGAACGGCTTTACGTCCCGTGGTCGGAGCGCACCGGCAAGCGTTGGCTGGGATCGTTCACCACCACGTTCCGGTTCAACGAGGTCATCCACTATTGGGCGCTGGATGGCGGCTGGGAATGCTTCGCCAATCACTACCCCTCGTGGAAGGACAGCCCGCCCGCCGAGATCGTCACCTGGATGAGCGTGGCACCGGCACTGCGCGACGGTTGGGAAGACTCGATTCTGCAGGCCCTACCGCCCTCCCCGCTGCAGTGACCACCCCCACCTCCGACTTCGCGTACGACCCCTTCGACGCGGATGTCATGGCAAACCCGTTGCCGTACTATCGAACTCTGCGCGATCACTACCCGGTCTACTACATGCCGCAATGGGATACCTACGCGCTGTCCCGCTTCGAGGACATCTGGCAGGTTCTCGAAGTCAACGACGGAACCTTCGTGGCGTCGGAAGGGACCCTGCCCCCGGCGACCGTGCTGGCCCAGCACAACAGTGGGCCGGTCGAGGATCCGCCATTGCATCCCTTGCCATTTCACGCCGTGTTCGACACCGATCTGTACGGCGAGATCCGTCGTTCCCACTCGGCACCGCTGCGGCCGCGGTCGGTCGCCGGGCTGGAGGCCAGGATCCGCGAGCTGGCCAACGAGCGCCTCGACCTGCTGTTGCCGCAGGGGTCCTTCGATCTGACCCAGGACTACGGCGGCATCGTGGCCGCCTCGATGGTGTGCGACTTGCTGGGCATATCAACCGAACTCGCGCCGCAGGTGTTGGCTGCGGTCAATGCCGGAAGCCTCGCGGCACCCGGTGAGGGCGTCGACACCGCGCAGGCTCGCCCCAATTACCTCGAATACCTGATCCCCGTGGTGCAGCGGCGCCGGGCCGATCAATCGGGCGCCCCGCTTCCGGTGGTCGACGGACTACTGGGTTACCGGCTACCCGACGGCAGCGCCTTGTCCGACGTCGAAACGGCCACGCAGATGTTGTGCATCTTCATCGGCGGCACCGAAACCGTGCCCAAGATCGTCGCGCACGGGCTGTGGGAGCTCAGCCGGCGGCCCGACCAGCTTGCTGCCGTGCGTGCCGATCCGGCCAACACCGTGCCGGTGGCCCGTGAGGAGATGCTGCGGTACTGCGCGCCCGCCCAGTGGTTCGCCCGAACGGCGCGGCGGCCCTTCACGATTCACGGTCAGACCATCGAGCCCGGCCAGCGGGTGATCACGCTGCTTGCCTCCGCCAATCGCGACGAGCGCGAGTACCCCGACCCCGACGACTTCATCTGGGATCGGCCCATCGCCCGGTCCCTGGTCTTCGGCCGCGGCCAGCACTTCTGCATCGGCTATCACCTGGCCAGGCTGGAAGTGGCTGTGCTCGTTCAGGAATGGCTGCGCCGGGTGCCCGACTTCGAGATCAAGGGCCAACACGCCACCCGCCTGCCGTCCAGCTTCCAGTGGGGATGGAACCAGATCCCGGTGGAGGTCTGACGTGTGGTCCTACCGGATCATCGCCCCGTATGAGTTCGAGCGCACGTCGATCGCCGAGAAGCAGCCGGACGACCTGGCCGACGGACAGGTGCTGCTGCGGTTCCTGGCCGCCGGAGTGTGCGGCAGCGACCTCCCGGGTTTCCGGGGTGCCCAGGGCAGACTTGCGGGTGACGACGGACCGAGCGCGGCCGAGAAGGACGGCTTCCCGATCCACGAAGTGGCCGGTGAGGTGATTGCCAGCCGGCATCCCGAACACCGGATCGGCGATCGCGTGGTGGGCTGGGCCTCCGGATTCGACGGCTTGATGGAGCGGGTCATCACTGACGGCAACGGCCTTGCGCCGTACGACCCGGGGCTGACCGCGGCGCAGGCCGTCGGGCTGCAGCCGCTGGCGTGCGTCCTGTATGCCTGCGAGCAATTGCCGGACCTGGCGGACAAGCACGTCGCGATCATCGGCCAGGGCTCGATCGGGCTGCTGTTCTCCTACGTCGCCAAGGCTGCCGGGGCCCGTCGCGTCACCGGTGTTGACCCCGTCGACCGGCAAAGCCTCGCAACGACATTCGGCGTGGACGAGGTGGTGCGGGCGACCAGCGACCGCTGGGTCAGCCGGCTGGCGCCGGCCGACCGCGCGGACATCGTCATCGAGGCCGTCGGTCATCAGGTCGCCACCCTGGGCCATGCCATCGAAGCCGCCGCCCCCGGCGGCACCGTCTTCTACTTCGGCGTCGCCGACGACGAGGCCTACCCGATTAGCATGCGTCTCATGCTGCGCAACAACCTGACCCTGAAATCCGGTGTGACGCTTGATCGGCGGCGGGTGCTCGAGCTCGCTGGCAAGTTCGCCACCGAACATCCCGAGCTGCTCGGCTGCTATCTCACGCACACCTTCGGGGTCCAAGACGTGCAGGGTGCATTCGACCTGGCGTGCCGGCCGGTCCCCGAGCGCGTCAAGATCGCGATCGCGCTGTGAGCATCTTCCACGACGCGCCGACCAAGACCGCGCCGATCTGGGGCGGGTGGGTCACCGGCCCGACGCTGATCGGGCCGGAGGAATTCGCCCGAGCCGGATACGACTACGTCGGGTTCGACGCTCAGCACGGCTATCTCGACGACGCCGACATCGCCGGCATACTGCGGCGCCTCGAGCAGGTACCCATCGCGACCGCGGTGCGGTTGCCCAACGCCGATCCCGCCCCGATCGGGCGGGTGGCCGACGCCGGTGCCGACGCCGTGTTGATCGCGATGATCGAGTCGGCCGACCAGGCCGCCGCGGCCGTGGCGGCCACCCGCTACCCACCGACGGGCGTCCGCAGCTTCGGCCCATTGCGCGCCAGTCTGGGGCTCGACCCCGCCGCCCACGAGGCGAAGGTGAGCGTGTTCGCAATGATCGAAACCGCTGCGGCGCTAACGAACCTCGCAGACATATGTGCGGTCGACGGGCTGGCCGGCATCTACATCGGCCCGGCCGATCTGGCCATCTCGATGGGGCACCCCGCGGTCGGATCGACCCGGCAGCCGGAAGTGCTGGACGCGATCGTGCGGATCCACCGGGTCGCGACCGAAGCCGGACTGGTCACCGGGATTCACGCCAGTGAGGGCAAGACCGGTCACGCCATGGCGGGGCTCGGCTTTCGGATGATCACCCTGGCCGCCGAATCGGCGGCGCTGCGACGTGGGGCGGTCGAGCATCTACGCGAAGCGACCGGGCAGTGACCGACGCGCGCACCGCGATTCGCGAACTGATCGCCGCCTACGCACTCGCGCTGGACGCCGGTGACGTCGAAGCGTGTGTGCAGCTGTTCACCGACGATGCGGAATTCCTGGTCTATGGACGGTCTTTCGCCGGACTCGAAGGGATCGCCAAGATGTTCCAGGATGCACCCCGCGGACTGCACCTGACCGGGGTGTCGCGCATCGACGTCGGCCCTGACGAAGCTGATACCGCGACCGCCCGCACCCAGGTCCTGTTCGTCAGGGCCGGTGACCTGCACCTGCGGCCCGCGCTGTACGACGACCAGCTCGTCCGCCGCGGCGGCCAATGGCGTTTCCGGCAGCGCAGATGCCAATTCGTCACCAGCCACGGCCTGTCCGATAGCCCCGAGGTTCCGTCATCATGAGCGTCGCACTCGTCACCGGCGCGGCCGGCGGCCAGGGTTGGGCGATCGCGAAAAGGCTTCGCGATAACGGGTATTCCGTAGCGGCCTGCGACCGGCGCGCCGAGGCCGTCGCGGCCGCGGTCGCGGAATTGGGCGACGACGAGGTGATCGCGATCGAACTCGACGTGACCAGCGAGCAGCAGTGGGAGACGGCCGTCGCAACGACGGTGGACCGGTTCGGGCGGCTGACCACGCTGGTCAACAATGCGGGGGTGCTGCATCGTGCCGCGCTGGACGACGAGACCGCCGCGGATTTCGAAAACGCTTGGCGGATAAACTGTCTGGGCGCGTTCCTGGGCATCCGAGCCACACTCGGCCAGCTGCGGGAGGCCGAACACGCAGCGATTGTGAACATTTGCAGCACCGGAGCCATCCGTCCCTTCCCGGCGCACTGCGCCTACGGTTCGTCGAAGTGGGCGCTTCGCGGACTGACCCAAACGGCGGCGGCCGAACTCGCGCCGTCCGGTATTCGGGTCAATGCCGTGTTCCCCGGGCCGATCGCAACCTCGATGCTCGATGATGTCACGCAGGCCCGGCTGACGGCGACGGCGACGTTCGGGCGGCTGGGGCAGCCCACCGAAATCGCCGCTGCGGTCGCCTTTCTGGTATCGCAGGAGGCGTCGTTCATCACCGGTTCGGAACTGGTCGTCGATGGCGGGCAATGCCTACAGATTCGATGAGGACGACATGAAAACGGATTTGTCGGTCGGCATCATCGGTGCCGGGCCGGGCGGGCTGGCATTAGGAATACTGTTGGCGCGTGCGGGATTCCACGATTTCACCATCTTCGATCGCGAAGACGACGTCGGCGGCACCTGGCGGATCAACACCTATCCGGGCCTGGCCTGTGACGTCAAGTCGCACCTGTATTCGTTCTCCTTCGACCTGAACCCGCATTGGTCGCGGCTATGGTCCGGCCAGCCCGAGATCCTCGCCTATTTCGAACGCTGTGCCGACAAATACCGGCTGCGCCCGCACCTGAAGCTGCGTACCGAAATTCATTCGGCGACTTGGGAAGAAGATGCCCAGCAATGGTGCCTCACTACCAGTAGCGGCGACGAACACCGCTTCGACGTCGTGGTCTCGGCCGTCGGTCTGTTCACCCGGCCCCTTTTTCCCGAGCTCGTCGAGCAGGAGCCGTTCACCGGAACCGTGATGCACTCGTCGCAATGGGACCATTCGGTAGACCTCGAGGGCGCGCGGGTAGCGGTGCTGGGCACCGGGTCGACGGCGTCGCAGCTGTTGCCCGAACTCGCAAAGGTGGCCGGCCAGGTGTATTCGGTGCAGCGCTCGCCGACCTGGATTCTGCCCAAGCCGGATCGGCACTACACCCGACGGGAGCGTTGGGTCTTCGCTCATCTGCCGTTCGCCAAAAAGCTGTACCGGACCCGGCTGTGGCTACGGAGCGAATCCAACATCTCGGTGATCGAGCACGGCAGCGAAAAGACGCAGGACTTCACCGCGATCGCCCTTGACCTGCTTGAAAAGACGGTTGCCGACCAGGAACTGCGGCAGCGACTGACTCCCGATCACCCGATGGGCTGTAAGCGGCTGGTGTTCTCCTCGGACTACCTGCCGACGCTGACCCGGCCCAATGTCGAGGTGGTGTCCAGTCCGGCCCGCTACCTCAAGGCCCGATCCTTCGTCACCGAAGACGGCACCGAACGCGACGTCGATGTCGTGGTGTGCGCCACCGGCTACGCCGCCGCCGACTATCTCGGTCAGCTGGATGTCCGCGGCGAAGGCGGCACCACACTGCGCGAGGTCTGGAGTGATGGGGCGCATGCGTATCTCGGCATGGCCGTCCCCGGATTCCCGAACTTCTTCATGCTCTACGGGCCCAACACGAATGTCGGTTCCAACAGCGTGATCTTCATGCTGGAAGCTCAGGCCCGCTACATCGTGCGGGCGTTGAAGTACATGCGGCGCAGGGGCAAGACGTACGTGGCGGTGCGGCCGTCGGCGCTGGCGCGGTTCATCGCCAAGATCGACCAGTGGATGGTCGGCACCGTGTGGACGACCCAGTGCAGCAACTACTTTCGGGCACCGAACGGGCGAGTGGTGACGCAGTGGCCGCGCAGCGCACGCAGCTTCTGGGAAATGACACGCAGGTTCACACCCGGTGACTTCATGTTCTCCAGCCACCCACGCAGACCCGTGCCCGCCGGACGTGTGGCCCTGCGGGAAGAACGATGACGGAGTTGGATGGCGCGAAACGTCTGCACCCCGTGCTGCGCGCGGTCGCGAACACCCGAACGGTGTTCTTCCCGGAGGCAATTCAGTTGATGCGCGGACCGTTCGACCAGCGCCGCCGCGACGCCGCGGCGATCACCGAGTTGCCGGGTGTGCAGATCACCAGCGACACCGTCGGCAACGTGCCGGTCCGCATCTATCGCGGTGGGCCGTCACCGGCACCGGTCGTCGTCTATTGCCACGCGGGCGGATTCGCGCTGGGCAACCTCGACACCGATCACCGGCAGTGCGCCGAACTCGCCCGTCGCGGCCGCTGCACGGTGGTGTCGGTCGACTACCGGCTGGCCCCGGAGCACCCCTACCCGGCCGCGCTCGACGACGCGATCGCGGTGCTCAAGTGGGTAGTCGGCAACGCGGCGGAACTGGATGTCGACATCGCCCGGCTGGCCATCGCGGGCAGCAGCGCCGGGGCGACCCTGGCCGCATCCATGGTGCATCGTTGCGCCGATGGATCGTTGCCGCCCGTCGTGTTCCAGCTGTTGCACCAGCCGGTGCTCGACGACCGCGCTACCGCGTCGAAAGCGGAGTTTCGCACCAGCCCGGCGTTCGACAGCGAGGCGGCCGAACTGATGTGGCGCTACTACCTGGCCGGCCGGCCCGCATCGCCGGATGCCGTCCCAGCGCGACGATACGAATTACACTCGTTACCACCAACTTTGATCACCTGCGCAGAGATCGACCCGTTTCGCGACGAAGCGATCGACTACGCGCTGCGACTCCTGCGTGCCGGGGTGTCCACCGAATTGCACGTGTTCGCGCGCACCTGCCACGGCTTCGATTCGCTGCTGCCCGACTGGTCGGAGTCCGAGCGGCTGTTCACGCTGCAGGGTCAGGCGCTGCAGCGCGCCTGGTACGAGAGCTGAGCGCCCGGCTTGAGAAGCCGGCACAGGACCTTTGCCCCTACCGGTACGCGTGGCGGGTCGCGAACAATCACCCGTTATGAGGATCACCGGCTTGGAGGTCGTGCCTTTCGAGACCTTTGTCGACCGAATCTCGTTCGGCCAGTTGACTACCGATTACCGTGTGGTGCAGACCCTGACGAAGGTACTCACCGACGAGGGCGTCGAGGGCTACTACTTCGGGGGTCATTTCCATGGCGACCAGGATGGGCTGTTGTCCGGAGACCGGGCGCTGATAACTCAATTTCTGAGTCCCCTGCTCGCCGGTCAGGATCCCTTCGACCGGGCGGAGATCTGGCGGCAACTCTGGGCCGCGAAGCTGCCGGAAAACGTTTGCAGCGTCATCGATCTGGCCCTTTGGGATTTGGCGGGTCGAGCTACCGGGCTGCCCGCGCGCAAGCTGCTGGGCGGCGCTCGCGACCGCGTCAAGGCGTATGCGAGCAGTTTCAACAATCTGGGCAGTCCTGACGAGTACGCGGCGCACGCCACCGATTGCCAGCGTCAGGGGTACCGTGCCTACAAAATCCACCCGTACCACTATTGGAATCCCGCGACCCGCCAACCCGCACTGCCGCGGCCGTCCTATGTGGACTGGGATCTGCAGGTGTGCCGCGAGGTTCGGGCGGCGGTCGGAGACGAGATGGTGCTCATGTTCGACCCGTGGGGCACCTACCAGACATACGAAGACGCCCTGCTGGTCGGCCGCGAACTGGAACGGCTGGGATTCTATTGGTATGAGCACCCGATGCCCGAGTACCGGGTCGAGTCATATGTGAAACTCGCCGACGCACTTGATATCCCGATCTGCTCACCCGAGATCGCCGAGGGCGGTGTCTATACCCGAGCGGACTGGATCTTGCGCGGTGCGTCCGACATCACTCGCATCGACGTCTTGCGCGGAGGCATTACCGGGGTGATGAAATTGGTCGGAATGGCCGAGGCCGTCGGGATGCGCTGTGAGCTACACATGAGCGGCTTCGGGAACCTGCAAGTCCTGGGTGCTACGAGCGACGACGTGTGCGAATACTACGAGCGAGGCCTGCTCGGGCCCGGGGTCCGCTACGACAGCGCGCCGCCCTACCTCGAAGCGGCGTGCGACCCGTTGTGCACGGACGGATTCGTCGACCTACCGTCGGCGCCCGGGCTCGGTTACCAGATCCGTTGGGATTACCTCGAAAATCACCGCCTTGCCGACGTCGCGGCCGAACCCGTCGCACCCCTGCACCCGAGGTAGCCGGCGCAGGTCGCGGAGCGGCCGAACCAATCCGATTCGGCACCGCCTGCCGGGCGTGAAACATGTTGGAATACCAGCATGGCTATCATTCCGCCGGCACCGGAGCGTCTCACCAGCAGCGACTTCCCGGTGCTGTGGCCGGTGGGCACCCGGTGGGCCGACAACGACATGTTCGGTCACCTCAACAATGCGGTCTATTACCAATTGTTCGACACCGCGATCAATGCCTGGATCACGATCGGCACCGGACTTGACCCGACCACGATGCCGGCATTGGGCGTGGTCGCCGAGTCGGGCTGCCGCTACTTCTCCGAACTGCAATTCCCGCAGAGTCTGGACGTGGGTCTCGCCGTCACACGGCTGGGCCGAAGCAGCGTCACCTACCGGCTCGGCGTGTTCGGTGCAAGAGAGGGTGAACAGCCGCGGCCGGTGACCGCGCTCGGGCATTGGGTGCACGTTTACGTCGACCGCACCAGCCGCAAATCCATTCCGATTCCCGACCCCGTCCGGACGCTGCTGTCGACGGCCTGCGTCGAGGCTTAACCCAGATCGCGCCAGGCGCTAGGACTTTCGCGTGCCCGGCTATGCTTCGGCAATGCCTGTTCTGAGCAAAACTGTCGAGGTCGAAACCAACGCCGCCGCCATCATGGGCATCGTCGCGGATTTCGAGCGGTACCCGGAGTGGAGCGACGGGGCCAAGGGCTGCTGGGTGCTGGCGCGCTACGACGACGGCCGGCCCAGCCAGATTCGCCTGGACGCCGCCTACCAAGGCTTCGAGGGCGTGTTCATCCAGGCCGTCTACTACCCCGGGCCGAACCAGATCCAGACCGTGCTGCAGCAGGGCGAACTGTTCAAGAAGCAGGAACAGCTGTTCAGTGTGGTCGAAACCGGCGCCTCGAGCCTGTTGACCGTCGACATCGACGTCGAACCGTCGATGCCGGTGCCCGCGCCGATGGTGAAGATGATGCTCAACAACGTGCTCGATCACCTCGCGGAAAACCTGAAGAAGCGCGCCGAGCAGTTGGCCGCCAACTAGGCCCGTGAGTCAGGCTGACGAAGCCCCGCCGACCTCGAATCAACCGAAGATCCCGGCCCCGTCCAGCATGTGGGTCAGTCGCTGCGCCGCGTCGGTGAATTGCCAGACCGTGTGCTCGATCACCGCGGGTGTATCGCGACGGCGCAGCGCGCCGATCAGCTGCCGGTGATTGTCGACCGCGGCCACACCCCACTGTGGATCGCCGGCGTACACCAGCACCGGCATATACCGCGCGGCGTTGAGCAGGAACCAGGCCAGCTTGATTCGCCCGCTGGCCTGGTTGAAGACCCGGTGGAACGAGAACTCGATGCCCGCGATGGTCTCGGGATCGCTGGAGCCCACGGCCGCGGACAGCGAATTGTTGATCCGCTCCAGCTCGTCGATCTCGGCCTCGGTGATGTGTGAGGTGGCGGCCGCGGCCAGTTCCCTGGCGATGGTGGCCTGCAGCCAGAAGATGTCGTCGATGTCCTGACGGGTCAGCGGCAGCACAACGTGACCGCGGTGCGGCTCGAGCTGCACCATGCCCTCGCCGCGCAACTTCAGCAGAGCCTCGCGCACCGGCGTCACGCTGACCCCGAGTTCGGCCGCCGTCTCGTCCAGGCGTATGAAGGTGCCCGGGCGCAACGTGCCCGACATGATCGCTGCCCTTAGGTGGCCTGCCACCTCGTCCGACAGCTGCGCCCGGCGCAGCTGCCGCCGCCTGCCGTGGGTTCGCGTAGATAGAGGTACGTTCACGTCGGTGGCCAGGCTTTCGGGGGGCGTTTTCAGGGAGTTCTCAGGGCGTATCGGGGCTTGTCATCAGGGCGGTAAGGCCATAGTGTGACCCACACAACACTATGTTTTATCAAATATCAACCTGTCGCAAGCGGTGCGCGAGTGAAGGGAAGGTATTAGTTGACCGCGCAACTTGCTAGCCACCAGGCACAAGCGTCGCAGCCGTCACACCCGACCGCGCAGCCGTATCTGGCCCGCCGGCAGAACTGGGTCAACCAGCTCGAGCGGCACGCACTAATGCAGCCGCAGGCCGTCGCGCTGCGATTCACCGGTCGCACGCTGACATGGGCTGACCTGCAGCGACGGGTCAGCGCGCTGGCCGGAGCACTGCGCCGCCGCGGGGTCGGCGCCGGCGACCGGGTGATGATCCTGATGCTCAACCGGACCGAGTTCATCGAGGCGATGCTGGCCACCAACATGCTCGGCGGCATTGCGGTTCCGCTGAACTTCCGGCTCACCCCGTCCGAGATCGCCTTCCTGGTCGAGGACTGCGAGGCCCGGGTGATGGTCACCGAAGCGGTGTTGGCTCCGGTGGCCACCGGCGTGCGCGACATTGCGCCCCTGCTTGCCACCGTCATCGTGGCCGGCGGGTCGACCGACGACAACGTGCTCGGCTACGAAGACCTGATCGACGAGCCCGGTGACGCGCCCGACCCGGCGGACGTCCCGAACGACTCGCCGGCGCTGATCATGTACACCTCGGGCACCACCGGCCGCCCCAAGGGCGCGGTGCTCACCCACACCAACCTGACCGGGCAGACGATGACCGGGCTCTACACCAACGGCGCGGATATCAATAACGATGTCGGCTTCGTCGGTGTCCCGCTGTTCCACATCGCCGGCGTCGGCAACCTGCTCGGTGGGCTGCTCCTGGGGCTGCCCACGGTCATCTATCCCCTCGGGGCGTTCGACCCCGGACAGCTGCTCGACGTGCTCGCGGCGGAGAAGGTCACCGGCATCTTCCTGGTTCCCGCGCAATGGCAGGCCGTGTGCGCCGAGCAGCAGGCCCGCCCTCGCGACCTCAAGCTGAGGATCATGTCGTGGGGAGCCGCCCCCGCTCCGGACGCGCTGCTGCGGGAGATGTCGGCGACGTTCCCCGGCACCCAGATCCTGGCCGCGTTCGGTCAGACCGAGATGTCTCCGGTCACCTGCATGCTGCTCGGCGAGGACGCGATCCGTAAGCGCGGATCGGTCGGCAAGGTGATCCCGACGGTCGCCGCCCGCGTCGTCGACGAAAACATGAACGATGTGCCGATCGGTGAGGTCGGCGAAATCGTCTATCGGGCACCGACATTGATGAGCGGCTATTGGAACAACCCGGAGGCCACCGCGGAGGCGTTCGCGGGCGGCTGGTTCCACTCCGGTGACCTCGTCCGGATGGACGAGGAGGGCTACGTCTGGGTCGTGGACCGCAAGAAGGACATGATCATCTCGGGCGGCGAGAACATCTACTGCGCCGAAGTGGAGAACGTGCTGGCCGGCCACCCCAGCATCGTCGAGGTCGCGGTCATCGGCCGGGTCCACGAGAAATGGGGCGAGGTACCGGTCGCGGTCGCGGCGATCGCCGTCGATAGCCTCCGGCTCGAGGATCTGGACGAATTCCTGACCGAGCGCCTCGCCCGTTACAAGCACCCCAAGGCACTCGAGATCGTCGACGCGTTGCCCCGGAACCCGGCCGGCAAGGTCCTCAAGACTGAGCTACGGGTTCGCTACGGCACCGCAGGCAGAACGCAAAACGAGGCTACTTCAAGGGATTTCACGCCGAGAGAGGAAAGCTGACGGAAACTGTAACGTTTGCCCGTTGTTGACGAAGGGTTAATTGTGCGGATGCGGTTCACACCTGCTTGGCCATCGGGTACATTCCTGTGGTCTCCGTTACTACTTGCCAGTAGGGAGTCGGTGATCACACATGTGGGTCCGGGGCAAGGTGGGGGCGTGCGAGACGATTCGCCGCGCCGTGGGGCGGGCGGCGCCGGCATGAGGGGGCAGTGGTGACTTCGACGTCTGCGGGCGGGCGGGGCCCCTACCTCGTCGGCTACCTGCGCGACCAGCTGGAGACGCCGCTGACGCTGATCGGCGGGTTCTTCCGGATGTGTGTCCTGACCGGCGGGGCGTTGTTCCGCCGGCCCTTCCAGTGGCGCGAGTTCGTCCTGCAGTGCTGGTTCATCATGCGGGTCGCGTTCCTGCCGACCGTCTTCGTCTCGATCCCGCTGACCGTGCTGCTGATCTTCACGCTCAACGTGCTGCTGGCCCAGTTCGGTGCCGCCGACCTGTCCGGCGCGGGCGCGGCGATCGGTGCGGTCACCCAGCTCGGTCCGCTGACCACGGTGCTGGTGGTCGCCGGCGCCGGATCGACCGCGATCTGCGCCGACCTGGGCGCACGCACCATCCGCGAGGAAATCGACGCGATGGAGGTGCTCGGCATCGACCCGATCCACCGCCTGGTGGTGCCCCGGGTGATCGCCGCGACCCTGGTCGCCACGCTGCTCAACGGCCTGGTCATCACCGTCGGCCTGGTGGGCGGCTACCTGTTCGGGGTGTATCTGCAGAACGTCTCCGGGGGCGCCTACCTGGCCACCCTGACCACGATCACCGGCCTGCCCGAGGTCGTCATCGCGACCCTCAAGGCCGCGATCTTCGGCCTGATCGCCGGCCTGGTCGGCTGCTACCGCGGCCTGACCGTGCGAGGCGGTTCGAAGGGCCTGGGCACCGCCGTCAACGAAACCGTGGTGCTCTGCGTCGTCGCGCTGTACGCGGTGAACGTCATCTTGACAACGATCGGTGTGCGATTCGGGACGGGACACTGACATGACAAACGTCGCCGTACTGCGCGCCCGGTTCCCGCGGGCAGCCGAAAACCTGAACCGCTACGGCGGTGCCGCCGGCCGCGGGCTCGACGACATCGGCCGGATGGCCTGGTTCGCAATGACCTGCATCGCGCACGTGCCGCACGCGCTGCGCAACTACCGCAAGGAAACGCTGCGGTTGATCGCCCAGATCGGCATGGGCACCGGTGCCATGGCCGTCGTCGGTGGCACCGTCGCCATCGTCGGCTTCGTCACGCTGTCCGGTAGCTCGCTGGTCGCGATCCAGGGTTTCGCGTCGCTGGGCAACATCGGCGTCGAGGCGTTCACCGGGTTCTTCGCCGCGCTGATCAACGTGCGCATTGCCGCTCCGGTCGTCACCGGCATCGCGATGGCTGCCACCGTCGGCGCGGGCGCCACCGCGGAGCTCGGGGCGATGCGGATCAGCGAGGAGATCGACGCCCTGGAAGTGATGGGCATCAAGTCGATCTCGTTCCTGGCCACCACGCGGTTCATGGCCGGGCTGGTCGTGATCATCCCGATCTACGCGCTGGCGATGATCATGTGCTTCCTGTCGCCGCAGATCACCACGACGGTGCTCTACGGGCAGTCCAACGGAACCTATGACCACTACTTCCGGACGTTCCTGCGCCCCGACGACGTGTTCTGGTCGTTCCTGGAGGCCATCATCATCACCGCGGTCGTGATGATCACGCACTGCTTCTACGGCTACAACGCCGGCGGCGGGCCCGTCGGCGTCGGCGAGGCCGTTGGTCGATCGATGCGATTCTCTTTGGTCTCGGTGCAGGTTGTGGTGTTGTCGGCCGCGTTGGCGCTGTACGGCGTCAACCCGAACTTCGCCTTAACGGTGTAACTCCATGACCCGACCCGGAAAGACGAACGCAGCGCGGACCCCGCCCTACAAATTGGCGGGCGTCGGCCTGTTGGTCGTCGGCGTGCTCGTCTTCGTGTTGATCTACGGGCAGTTCCGCGGCGACTTCACCCCCAAGACCCAGCTGACCATGCTGGCGTCGCGGGCGGGTCTGGTCATGGACCCGGGTTCCAAGGTCACCTACAACGGCGTCGAGATCGGGCGGGTGGCCACCATCTCCGAGATCGTCCGCGACGGTAAGCCGGCGGCGAAGTTCACCCTCGACGTCTATCCGCGGTACCTGAAGCTGATCCCGGCCAACGTGACTGCCGACATCAAGGCCACCACGGTGTTCGGCGGCAAGTACGTGTCGCTGACGACGCCGCAGAACCCGTCGACGCAACGGCTCAGCGCGTCGTCGGTGATCGACGCGAGGTCGGTGACGACGGAGATCAATACGTTGTTCCAGACCGTCACCTCGATCGCGGAAAAGGTGGATCCGGTCAAGCTGAACCTGACGCTGAGTGCGGCCGCGCAATCGCTGGCCGGCCTCGGCGACAAGTTCGGGCAGTCGATCGTCAACGGCAACGCGGTCCTCGACGACGTCAACCCGCAGATGCCGCAGATCCGCCACGACATCCAGCAGCTGGCCGGCCTCGGCGACACCTACGCCAACGCCTCGCCGGACCTGTTCGACTTCCTCAACAACGCGGTCGTCACCTCACGCACGATCAACCAGCAGCAGAAGGACCTGGACCGGGCGCTGCTATCGGCCGCCGGGTTCGGCAACACCGGCGCCGAGATCTTCGAGAAGGGCGGCCCGTACCTGGCGCGCGGCGCCGCCGACCTGGTGCCGTCGGCGCAGCTGCTGGACACCTACAGCCCGGCGATCTTCTGCACCCTGCGCAACTACCACGACATCGAACCCAAGGCCGCCTCGTTCCTCGCCGGCAACGGTTACTCGCTAAACGCCCACACCGAGGCGCTGTCCGGCCTTGGGCTGCTCGCCAACCCGGTGTCCGCGGTGGCCACGATCGCGAGCCTGGTCGGTGGCATTGCCGGGGTGGTCGGCGGGGCGCCGAACCCCTACATCTATCCCGAGAACCTGCCGCGGGTGAACGCCCGCGGTGGTCCGGGCGGTGCGCCGGGCTGCTGGCAGCACATTACGCATGACCTCTGGCCCGCTCCCGAGTTGGTGATGGACTCCGGCAACAGCATCGCGCCGTACAACCACCTCGACACCGGTTCGCCCTACGCAATCGAATACGTGTGGGGCCGTCAGGTAGGGGATAACACGATCAACCCATGAAAATCACCGGTACGCTCGTCCGACTCGGCATCTTCTCCCTGGTGCTGCTGCTCTTCACTGTGATGATCGTCGTGGTGTTCGGTCAGATGCGGTTTGACCGCACCAACGCCTACACCGCGGAGTTCAGCAACATCAGCGGGCTGCGGCAGGGCCAATTCGTCCGCGCCTCCGGCGTGGAGATCGGCAAGGTCGACTCGGTGCAGCTGGTCGACAGCGGCAAGCGCGTGCGGGTGAAGTTCAACGTGGACCGCTCGGTTCCGCTGTATCAGTCGACGACGGCGCAGATTCGCTACCTGGACCTGATCGGTAATCGGTATCTGGAACTCAAGCGCGGCGAGGGTGAAGGCGCGGACAAGGTGCTGCCGCCGGGTGGCTTCATCCCGCTGTCGCGTACCGCGCCGGCTCTGGACCTCGACGCGCTGATCGGTGGTTTCAAGCCGCTGTTCCGGGCGCTGGATCCGGAGAAGGTCAACACCATCGCGAGCGCGCTCATCACGGTGTTCCAGGGTCAAGGCGGCACGATCAACGACATCCTGGACAACACCGCGCAGCTGACGAACCAGATCGGCGAGCGTGACCAGGCCATCGGCGAGGTGATCAAGAACCTGAACGTGGTGCTGGACACGACGGTCCGGCACCGCCAGCAATTCGACCAGACCATTAACAACCTCGAGGTGCTGATCACCGGGCTCAGGGACCACGGCGATCAGCTGGCCGGCGGGACCGCACACATCAGCAATGCGGCGGGCACCGTGGCCGATCTGCTGGGCGAGGATCGGGCGCTGCTGCACAAGTCCATCAACTACCTGGACGGGATTCAGCAGCCGCTGATCGACCAGCAAGACCAACTGCAGGACTACCTCAAGAAGGTGCCGAGCGCGCTGAACATGATCGGGCGCGCCATCGGGTCGTACGGAGACTTCGTGAACTTCTACGCCTGCGACATCACGTTGAAAATCAACGGTCTGCAAGCTGGTGGTCCGGTCCGCACGGTCCGGCTCTTCCAGCAGCCGACGGGTAGGTGCACGCCGCAATGAGAACGCTGGAACCCCCGAACCGGTTTCGGATCGGCCTGATGGGCATCGTGGTCACGCTGCTCGTGATCGGCGTCGGGCAAAGCTTCACCAGTGTCCCGATCCTGATGGCCAGGCCGGCGTACTACGGGCAGTTCACCGACTCCGGCGGGATCAACGTCGGCGACAAGGTGCGCATCGCCGGCATGGACGTCGGCAAGGTTGAGGCCCTCAAGATCGACGGCGACCACATCACGATGAAGTTCTCGATCGGCACCAACACCATCGGCACCGAGAGCCGGCTGGCGATCCGGACCGACACCATCCTCGGTAAGAAGGTCATGGAGATCGAGGCGCGGGGCAACCAGCAGCTGAAACCCGGCGCCACGCTGCCATTGGGCCAGAGCACCACGCCGTATCAGATTTACGACGCGTTCTTCGACGTCACCAAGGCCGCCTCCGGCTGGAACATCGATACGGTCAAAGAGTCGCTGCACGTGCTGTCGCAGACCATCGACCAGACCTATCCGCACCTGAGCGCCGCGCTCGAGGGCGTCTCGAAGTTCTCCGACACGGTCGGCAAACGTGACGCCGAGGTCAAGCACCTGCTGGCCCAGGCCAACCAGGTGGCCAGCGTGCTGGGCGACCGCAGTGAGCAGGTCGACCGCCTGCTGGTCAACGCCAAGACGCTGCTGGCCGCGTTCAACGAGCGCGGGCAGGCCATCAACGCCCTGCTGGGCAACATCGCCGCGTTCTCCGAACAGGTCAAGGGCCTGATCAACGACAACCCGAACCTCAACCACGTGCTCGAGCAGTTGCGCACGATCAGCAAGATCCTGGTCGAGCGCAAGGACGACGTGGCAGCGGGTCTGACCGAGGTCGGCCACTTCCTGCCGTCCTTGAATGAGGCCATCGCGTCGGGGCCGTTCTTCAAGGTGGTGCTGCACAACCTGGCGCTCTACCAGATCATCCAGCCGTGGGTGGACGCCGCATTCAAGAAGCGCGGCATCGACCCGGAGAACTTCTGGCGCAGTGCCGGTCTGCCGGAATACCGCTGGCCCGACCCCAACGGCGCCCGGTTCCCCAACGGTGCACCGCCGCCGGCACCGCCGGTGCTGGAGGGCACCCCGGAGCATCCCGGACCGGCCATCCCACCCGGATCGCCGTGCTCGTACACGCCGGCCAATCCCGGCGGCAACGTCACCGTCGGCGACGAGGGTCTGCCGCGGCCGTGGAACCCGTTGCCGTGCGCCGGTGCGGCGGTCGGCCCGTTTGGGGGGCCGGGCTTCCCGGCACCCGTCGACGTTGCTGTGTCGCCGCCGAACCCGGACGGTCTGCCGCCCACGCCCGGCATCAATATCGCCGGGCGCCCGGGTGACCCGCCCCCGAACGTGCCGGGCACGCCGGTGCCGTTGCCGACCCAGGCTCCGCCGGGCGCGCGCACCGAGAACCTGGGACCGGCCGGGCCGGTGCCGCCGCCGTCGACCTTCGCTCCGGGTCTGCCGCCGGGTCCCCCGGCGCCGCCCGGACCGGGGAACCAGTTGCCGGCGCCGTTCATCAACCCCGGCGGCTCGGGCGGTAGTGGTGTCACGGGAGGTAGCCAGAATTGAGCACCATCTTTGACGTCCGCAACGTCCGGCTACCGAAGTTCTCCCGGACGACCGTGATCATCGGAGCGCTGGTCATCGTCGTCGCCCTGGTCGTCGGCTATGTCGGCTACCGGCTGTTCGAGAAGCTGACGAACAACACCGTCGTCGCCTACTTCCCGGCGGCGAACGCGCTCTACAAGGGGGACAAGGTCCAGATCATGGGCCTGCGGGTGGGCTCGATCGACAGCATCGAGCCGCTCGGCGACAAGATGAAGGTGACCTTCCACTACGAGAACAAGTACAAGGTCCCGGCCAACGCCTCGGCGGTGATCCTCAACCCCACCCTGGTGGCGTCGCGCGCGATCCAGCTGGAGCCGCCTTACAAGGGCGGACCCGTGCTGGGCGACAACGCCGTGATCCCCGAAGAGCGCACCCAGGTGCCGGTGGAGTGGGACGAACTGCGCAACAGCATCACCAACATCATCTCGAAGCTGGGTCCGACCAAGGAGCAGCCGACGGGTCCGTTCGGTGAGGTCATCTCGTCGTTCGCCGACGGCCTGGAAGGCAAGAGTAAGCAGATCAACACCGCGCTCAACAGCTTGTCGTCGGCGCTGAACGCGTTGAACGAGGGTCGCGGCGACTTCTTCGCCGTGGTGCGCAGCCTGGCGCTGTTCGTCAACGCGCTGCACGCCGATGACGCGCAGTTCGTCGCACTGAACCAGAACCTGGCGGATGTCACCGGCCGGCTGGCGAGCGATGACGGCGCCTTGAACAATGCGCTCCAGCAGTTCGACAGCCTGCTCTCGACGGTCCGGCCGTGGCTGGACAAGAACCGCGAGGTGTTGACCACCGACGTCAACAACCTGGAAACCGCGACGAACACGCTGCTGCAACCCGATTCGCTGAACGGGCTGGAGACCGCGCTGCACGTGCTGCCGACGGCCGCGGCCAACATCAATCAGATCTATCACCCGTCGCACGGGTCGGTGGTCGCCATTCCGGCGATCACGAACTTCGCGAACCCGATGCAGTTCATCTGCAGCTCGATTCAGGCCGGCAGCCGGCTCGGCTATCAGGAATCCGCCGAACTGTGCGCGCAGTACCTGGCGCCGATCCTCGACGCGATCAAGTTCAACTACCTACCGTTCGGGTTGAACCTGTTCAGCACCGCCGAGACGTTGCCCAAGGAGGTCGCGTATTCCGAAGATCGGCTGCATCCGCCGAACGGCTACAAGGACACCACCGTCCCGGGCATCTGGGTGCCGGATACGCCGACCTCGCACCGCAACACCCAGCAGGGCTGGATCGTGGCGCCGGGTATGCAAGGCCAGCAGGTCGGGCCGATCACCGCGGGCCTGATGACGCCGGAATCGCTCGAGGAGCTGATGGGCGGACCCAATATCGCACCCGTTCAGTCGAACCTGCAGACCCCGCCGGGCCCGCCAAACGCTTACGACGAGAACCCGATCCTGCCGCCTATCGGGCTGCGGGCTCCGACGCCGATCCAGCCGCCGGCACCGGGACCGGGAGTGATTCCGGGTCCCGTCGCGCCGACCCCCGCGCCGGTCGGGGCCCCGGCACCCAACGCCGGTGGTCCGGCGTCCCCCGCTGACTTCGGGGGTGGCCAGTGAACAGGTTTTCGCGGTTGATCAGGCACCGGGTCTGGCAGGGCGTGGTGCTGCTGGTCGTCGCCGCGGTGCTGAGCTCGTGTGGCTGGCGAGGCATCTCCAACGTGGCGATCCCGGGCGGTCCCGGCGACGGCCCGGGCTCCTACACCGTCTACGTGCAGGTACCGGACACCCTGGCGATCAACGGCAACAGCAAGGTGATGGTTGCCGACGTCTTCGTCGGGTCGATCAAGAAGATCGAGTTGAAGAACTGGGTGGCCACCCTGACGCTCGGCGTCAAGAGCAGCGTCAAGCTGCCGAAGAACGCCATCGCTCGGATCGGTCAGACGTCGCTGCTCGGTTCTCAGCACGTCGAGCTGGCCGCGCCGCCGAACCCGTCGCACGAACTCTTGAAAAACGGCGACACCATTCCGTTGAAGAATTCGACGTCGTATCCCACTACCGAGCAGACGCTGGCCAGTCTGTCGTTGATCTTGCGCGGCGGCGGCATCCCGAACCTGGAAGTGCTGCAGAACGAGGTCTACGACATCTTTCACGGGCGCGGCGAGCAGATCCGGTCCTTCCTCGGCAAGCTCGACACCTTTACCGCGCAGCTCAACCAGCAGCGCGACGACATCACCCACGCGATCGACTCCACCAACCGGCTGCTGGTCTATGTCGGTGGCCGGTCCGACGTCCTCGACCGAGTGCTGACCGACATCCCGCCGCTGATCAAGCATTTCGCCGACACCAGGAACCTGCTGATCAACGCGATCGACTCGGTGGGCCGACTCAGCGGGGCCGCGGATCAGTACCTGTCGGAGGCGCGCGGGCCGCTGCACACCGACCTGCAGGCGCTGCAATGCCCGCTGAAGGAACTCGGCCGCTCCTCGCCGTACCTGATCGGCGCGCTGAAGCTGATCCTGACCCAGCCGTTCGACATCGACACCGTCCCGAAGATGTTCCGCGGTGACTACGTGAACATCTCGCTGACGCTGGACGTCACCTACAGCTCGGTCGACAACGCGTTCCTCACCGGAACCGGATTGTCGGGCGCGCTACGGGCACTCGAGCAGTCCTTCGGCCGCGACCCCGAGACGATGATCCCCGACGTCCGCTACACGCCGAACCCGAATGACGCGCCCGGCGGACCGCTGGTGGAACGGGGGGACCGGAATTGCTGACTCCCTTCATTAGACGCCAGCTGTGGGCGTTCCTGGTCCTCACGATCGTCTCGCTGCTGGTGCTCGGCGTCTACTACCTGCAGGTGCCAAGCCTGATGGGGATCGGCCGGTACTCGTTGAAGGCCGAGCTGCCGGCATCGGGGGGGTTGTACCCGACGGCCAACGTGACCTATCGCGGCATCACGATTGGCAAGGTCACCGACGTCGAGCCGACCGAGCATGGCGCCGAAGCGACGATGAGCATCGACAGCCGGTACAAAATCCCGGTCGACACGATCGCGAACGTGCACTCGGTGTCGGCGGTCGGTGAGCAGTATCTGGACCTGGTCTCGACGGGTAACCCCGGAAAGTACCTCGCCGACGGGCAAACCATCAGCAAGGGAACCGTGCCCGCCGAGATCGGGCCGGCGCTCGACACGGCTAACCGCGGGCTCGAGGCATTGCCCAAGGACAAGATCGGCAAGCTGCTCGACGAAACGGCGGAGTCGGTCGGCGGCCTGGGTCCCGCGCTGCAGCGCCTGGTCGACTCCACGCAGGCGATCGTCGGCGACTTCCGGACGAACATCACCAACGTGAACGACATCATCCAGAACTCGGGACCGGTGCTGGACAGCCAGGTGAAGTCCAATGACGCGATCGAGCGCTGGGCGCGCAACCTGAACACACTGGCCGCGCAGTCCGCGCAACGCGACGCGAACGTGAAAAGCATTCTGTCCCAAGCGGCGCCGACCGCCGATCAGGTCAACGACGTGTTCAGCGACGTGCGAGAGTCGCTGCCGCAGACGCTGGCGAATCTCGAGGTCGTCTTCGACCTGCTCAAGCGCTACCACACCGGGGTGGAACAGGTGCTGGTGTTCCTGCCGCAGGGTGCCTCGATTGCGCAGACGGTGGCCGCGCCGTTCCCGAACCAGGCCGCACTCGACCTGGCACTGTCGATCAACCAGCCGCCGCCGTGTCTGACCGGCTTCATTCCCGCGCCGGAGTGGCGGGCGCCGGCCGACACCAGCATGGCGCCGCTGCCGTCGGGCACCTACTGCAAGATTCCGATGGATACGCCGGCCAACAGCGTGCGTGGCTCGCGCAACATCCCGTGTACCGACATCCCCGGAAAGCGGGCGGCCACACCCCGAGAGTGCCGGGATCCCAGACCGTACGTGCCCGCCGGGACGAACCCCTGGTTCGGTGACCCGAACCAGATTCTGACCTGCCCGGCGCCGGGAGCGCGATGCGATCAGTCGGTGCGCCCCGGCATGGTGATCCCCGCGCCGTCGATCAACAACGGCATGAACCCGGCTCCTTCGGACCGGGTCGCGGGGACGCCGCCGCCGACCAGTGATCCTTTGACCCGACCCGGGCAAGGTACCGTGCAGTGCAACGGACAGCAGCCCAACCCGTGTGTCTACACGCCCTTTGGACCTCCCTCGGCGGTATACAGTCCCCAGAGCGGTGAACTGGTAGGGCCCGACGGCGTCAAATACTCCGTCGAAAACTCGACCAAAACAGGAGACGACGGATGGAAGGAGATGCTGGCACCAGCCGGCTGAACCCACCACCGATGTCGATGCTTAGTCGTCTACGTCGGAGACGGCCGAAGAAATCGGACGACGTCACCGACGAGACAAACACCGAGGTGACGGCCGAGGATTCGCCAGAATCCGAGGTCGGAGCCGAGCAGACCGACCCCGAGGTGACGGCCGAGGATTCGCCAGAATCCGAGGTCGGAGCCGAGCAGACCGACCCCGAGGTGACGGCCGAGGATTCGCCCGCCGAGGCGCCGGAACCTCCCGAGTCCGCCACCGACGCCGCGCCCGCGGCCGACGATGCCGAACAGCCGGAAGCCGACGGCGAGCAAACCGACACCGACGCCGCGCCCGAGGCGGATGCCGAACGGCGCCCCCCGTCGGCCCTGGGCCGCGGCTGGCTGGCCGGCATCGCTGCGACCCTGATTGTGCTGGCCGGTGCCGTCGGCACCGGTGGTTACCTGGCGATGCGCTACCACCACGAGAGCCAGGCCATCGCGCGCAACAACGCCGCGGCGCTCAAGGCGGCGATCGAGTGCGTGTCCGCCACGCAGGCGCCCGACACCAACGCGATGATCGCCAGCGAGCAGAAGATCATCGAATGCGGTACCGACGCTTTCCGTGAACAGGCCATGGTCTACACCGGCATGCTCGTGCAGGCCTATCAGTCCGCGAACATCCACGTCCAGGTCTCGGATGTGCGTGGAGCCGTCGAGCGCAACAACAAAGACGGTTCGATCGACGTGCTCGTGGCGATGCGCGTCCAGGTGGTCGCCGATCAATCACAGAACGAAACTGGCTATCGGCTTCGGGTGAGAATGGCGCTGGACGAAGGCCAGTACCGGATCGCCAGGCTCGACCAGGTGACGAAGTGACGCTGGTGGTCGAGGAAACTCAGACCACGGTCCCCCAAGTGTCATCAGAGAATGCCTTGGCGCCCTGGCATATTCGCGCGTGCGCGTTCGCCGTCGACGTCCTGCCCGCCACCGCGGTGGCGACCACGATGGCGTTGGTGTCGTTCACCGTGCCGCCGCAAGGGGTGTGGTGGTGGCTGAGCAGCTGCGTCCTCGGTATCGCAATCCTGGCGATGTTGGTCAACCGGCTGCTGCTGCCGACCATCTACGACTGGAGCCTAGGCCGCGCACTGTGTGGAATCGCGGTGGTACACCGTGACGGCACCGTCATCGGCGCCTGGGGCTTGCTGCTGCGGGATCTGGCGCACCTGCTCGACACCGTGTCGGTGGTGGGATGGCTTTGGCCGCTGTGGGATTCGCAACGCCGCACCTTCGCCGATATGCTGCTGCGCACGGACGTGCGAGGCGCGCAGACACCGCGGCCCGACGTCATCCGGCGGTGGACGATCATCGCGGTGCTGACCGCGACCGCACTGTGCGTGGCGGGCGGCGCCGTGAGCTACGGGGTGGTCTACTCCCGCGATCAGCAGACCGATCAAACGCGGGCCGAGATCTCGATACAGGGGCCCAAGATCGTCGCGCAGATGCTGACTTACGATCCGAAGACGCTGTCCGACGATTTCAAGCGGGCCCAGTCGCTGGCGACCGATAACTACCGCGGCCCGCTCAAGGCGCAGCAGGACATCGTCCAAAAGGGAAACCCGGTCATCAACGAGTACTGGGTGACCGACGGCTCGATCGAGTCGGCGTCGCCGGATCGCGCGACGATGCTGTTGTTCATGCAGGGCCGGCGCGGCGCGGCGCCCCAGGAGCGCTACATCACCGCGACTGTGCGGGTGAATTTCGTCAAGGACGCCGGCGGCCATTGGCTGGTCGACAACCTCACCGTGCTGACCAAGCCGAAGCCGCCGGGGAACGGAAAATGAGCCCCCGCAGAAGGTTTGAGCCCGGTGAGGGTGCGCTACTCGTCGCGACGGATCCCCAGATGCGGCGCCGGCGGTGGGGGTTACCCGTCGCGAGTACCGTCGCGGCGGTGTTGACGACAGCGGCGATCACGCTGTCTACCTTGATGCTGATCTCCCACGAATCCCGTGAGCACGAGGCCTCCAAGACCCGCGAGGTGCTCAACTACGTGACGGGGTTCATGACGCAGTTCACTTCGCTTGACCCGTATCACGCCAACGACTACGTCATGCGGATAATGGCCCAGGCGACAGGCGATTTCGCCAAGCAGTATCACGACAAGGCCAACGAGATCCTGCTGCAGGTTGCGCGTGCGGAACCAGCGACCGGCACCATCCTGGGCGCCGCGGTGGAACGGTGGAACGACGACGGCAGCGCCACCGTCATGGTGGCGACCGAGGTCACGTCCAAGTCGCCGGATCAAAAGCAGGTATTCGAGAACACCAATCGTTGGACGGCAACTGCTACGCGGGAAGGGAATCAGTGGAAGATAAGCAGCCTGCTGCAGGTGATCTGACCGCCGAGGCGGCCTCCGACGACGCCGCTGAACACGACGAAAACACCTACACGGCAACGGAATCCGCCAAAGAGTCGGCGAAGCCTGAAGAGCGCGACGCCGACGCCGACGAATCCGCCGCGGCGGCCCAAGAGGGCGGACGCAAGCGTCGCAAACTGCTGGCCGGCAAATGGATGGCCATCGTCGTAGTGGTGGCCGCACTGCTGTTCGTCGGCTCCGCGGCGTTCGCGGGCGCGGCCATGCAGCCGTATCTGGCCGACCGCGCCACGGCGGCAACCAAGCTCAACGTGGCCCGCACCGCGGCCAACGCGATCACAACGCTGTGGACCTACACGCCGGAGAACATGGACAGCCTCGCCGATCGTGCGTCGGCATACCTCAGCGGTGACTTCGAGGCCCAGTACCGCAAATTCGTCGACGCGATCGTGGCCCCGAACAAGCAGGCCAAGATCACCAACCGGACTCAAGTCACCGGTGCGGCGGTCGAATCGCTCGATGGCCCGAACGCGGTCGTCATCGTCTACACCAACACCACCTCGACCAGCCCGCTTACCAAGGACATCCCGGCGCTGAAGTATCTGTCCTATCGGCTGTTCATGAAGCGCGCGAACGGGCGCTGGCTGGTGACCAGGATGACGACCGTCACCTCCCTGGACCTCACGCCGCATCCGTAGTCCGGTCGAACCGAGACCGCCGAAATATACTGCACCCGTGGATTTCAAGGCGTCGCCGGTATCCGAGCGGTCGACCGTCGTGGCCCTGTTGCTGTTGACCTTCGCCACCGGATTGGCCGACGCGATCAGCGTCTTGGTACTCGGCCACGTGTTCGTCGCCAACATGACCGGCAACGTGATCTTCCTTGGCTTCTGGCTCGCTCCGCGCACCAACGTCGACTTGACGGCGGTTGTGGTGGCGCTGCCCACCTTCGTGATCACCACCATCCTCAGTGGCAGGCTGACCCGCTATTTCGGTAGTAGGACGCGCCCGTGGATCACCACCGTGCTGTCGTTGGAGCTCGTGTTGCTGATCGTGTTGTCGATACTGGCCGGCTCCGGTGTACTGCACTATCACGACGACACCAAGCTCATCGTCATCGGCTTCCTCGCGGTGACGTTCGGTCTGCAGCATTCGAGCGCACGCCAGTTCGGCATCCAAGAGCTCTCCACCACCGTGTTGACGGCGACGATCGTCAGTCTCGGTATGGACAGCCGACTGTCCGGGGGCACGGGTGCGCGCGAAAATCTGCGTCTCACTGTCGTTTCGACGATGTGTGCCGGTGCGTTCGCCGGCGCGACGATCTCACGATTCGTCATCGCCCCGGTATTCAGCCTCATCGCGGTGCTGGTCGCGGTCAGCCTGCTGATCTTCCGGTTCGGGCCGCCGGCCACCGAACCCGCGGTGACCGCGACGGCCGAGCCGGCTGACGGTTAGTTGAAGGCCAGCCAGCTGGGCAGGGCGCGCTCGTGGGAGTCGCAGAGCACCTGACGGGTGTCGCACGACCCACGCGGCGAACCCGCGCCGGCCCACATGCCGCCCGTGTCGCGACGCAGCACGATCGCCGAGGAGCCGCCGCCGTCCAGCAGGATCGCGGAATCACTGCCCAGTCCGCGGAACAGGTCTTGCATGTTGTCCGGCGTGTAGCTGCCGCCCTCGAAGATGTACATCTCGTCGCGCTGCTTCACATAGGCCAGGGCGGTACGCGCCGCGCTGGGACCACCGTCGTGCAGCTGTTGGGTCTGGCCCGGCGCCAGCAGCCCGATCCCGGACACCGCGACGAACTTCTCGTTCTTGTTCAGCAGGTCGGCGACCACCGGGGTGGCGGCGTCGTAGTCGTTCTTGCTGCGCGGCCACACCACGTACGGCGCTCCACCGGTCGGCAGGATCATCGTCGTCAGCGAGGACCAGCTTTCGCCACCGCCGGAAAGCCCTTGCTTGCCGGGGTAGGCCGCGGTACCGGTGACAGCCTGGTTGGCGCGGCCTTGCCCGTTCGTGTTGTCCACGAACGCGCCGAGCGGTGAGCTGCAGCCGGTCTGACGCCACGAACCGGCCTTCTGCCCGCGCACATCGAAGAAGTTGGCGTTGATCGCGATGGTCGGCTGCCCCATCCGCTGCCATGCCTGCAGCGGCGCGTACAGCTCCGAGGCCTGCCACAGTCCTTCGCCGGTACGGGCCCCGGGGTTGTTCTCGCAGCGGGCCTGGTCACCCCGGTGGGTGTCGACCAACAGGTGCGGCGCCAGGCGTTCTGCCGCGTTCTTGATGATCATCAGGTGGCCGCCGTTGTTCATCTCGTACCAGCGGCCGCCGGCGTCCATCAGCGGCGTGGGATGGCCGGGACCGAAGTTGTAGACCAGATACGACCCCTTGGTGGCGCCGATCGCGCTGGCGAGCAGCTCGCGGGCATCAGCGGCGTGCGCGACGGGCGGTGCGACGGTGCTCGTTAGCAGGATGCAGGCGAGCATTGTGGTGACGCTTGCCGCCAGTCGGCGCAACCTGGTGCGTCGTGTCAGCACGGCAGCCCTTTCGGCCCTTATGTGGATGCAACATTCACAGCATCAGTCACATTGGCCACACTGTCAACATAAATAACAAACATGTGACACTTAGGCCGCGCCCGAATTACGTTTGCTCGCTTACGCTTTCGGCATCAGGCTGGCTGGTGTCCGCGTCGCTTGGTTCGGCGTCGGCGGCATTGCCGGAACTCTCGTGTCTACCGGACCTGCGCGCCTTGTGTTGCGATTGATGCACCTCGGCGATTGCCACGCCGATCGCACCGGGAATCCGGTGGAAGCCGCTGCGATCGTAGATGCGCGTGATGATGCCGCCCACCAGCAGGCCGATCACCAGCCCGATCGACGTCATCAACAACGCCTGCGTGAGGCCGGCCTCCCCGTCGCCGTTGAGATACAACAGCGACCGCACGCCCAGGAACACCTGGTGCATCGGCTCAAACTCGGCCAGCCAGCGGAAGAACGGCGGGACCGCCTCCAGTGGGACGGTGGCGCCCGCCGACGGCAACCCGAGGATCACGAAAACCAGCATGCTGAACAACAGGCCCATCGAACCCAGCACCGCGATCAGCGAACTGGACGTCACGCCCACCGCGACGATCGCGAAGACCCCGTACGCCCACAACTGCCAGCCAAGCGCAATGGGCATGCCGAGTCCGTGGGCAATGGCCATGTAGATGCCTGACGTCAGCAACGCCAGCACCAGCATGATTCCCCACTTCACCAACAAGGTGCGGAAGCGAGAGATGTTGGCCTGCTCGGCAAATCGATACACCGGGCCCCATTCGGCCGGCACGTACCCGAGCAATGAGTCCACCAAGGTGGACACGACGATGCTGCCGGTAAACCCAGCCAGCAACAACAGCAATGCGTAGTAAAACGCCGACAGCCCGTTGCCGGTGCCGTTGGGTAGCGGGTTGTACACGGCTGACTTGATGTCGATCGGGCTGGCCAGTCCCGCCTGCGCCGCTCCGGTCAGCGTCGCGCCGCCGGTCTGCTGCGCGACTTGCGACGAAAGGTATTGTCCCACTTTGGTATCGGCAACGGCCATGGCCTGGTTGAGGGTCTGTCCGGCGATACCGGCGCCCAGCGTGCCGGCGCGCGGGTTGGTAAAGATCGTGACCGACGGCCGCTCGGCCTTGGTGGGCAGCACAGCGCTCTCGCCGTACTCGCGCAAATTCGACGAGAACGTTGGCGGAATGACCAATTCGGCGTAGGCCTGCGCCCGGTCCAGCAGCCGTTTGGCCTCGTCGTGGGACACCACGCGGATGTCGAATTTGTTCTTATCCAGCGCGGAGACCAGGCCGTCGACGATTTTCGGGCCGGCGGTTCCGGCGTCCTCGTTCACTACGGCGATCGGGAAGTGACGCAGGTTGGTGGTGGGATTCAGAATGCCGCCCAGATACAGCGCACACAACGCCGACATGAGGGCCAGCGTGGCGCCGATCGGCAACGCCCAGAACCGCACTGTTCTCAGCGCTTTTGCGTTCCGCTTCGGATTCGGCACCGCGTGCCGCGGTTGGGCTTTCGACATCCCAGCTCCTGTCTGTCACGCCCACTCTATTGGTCTAGCCGCCCAGTTTTGCGTGCATCTCCCAGATCAGCAGCTCCGTCGGCTCGGTCGCCGTCAGCCGTGAGCCACCGCCGTCTGTGATGCGGGCCGCATCGCCTTCGGCGAGTTCATCGGTCCCGTCCAGGGCCACCCGGCCGCGTGGCACGAAGACGTGCAGGTAGGGGGCGTCGGGAGTAGTGACGGTGTCGCCGGGTTGCAGCCGCGCGCCGTGCAGGGCCGCGTCGCGGTTGTGCAGTGTGATCGCCGCGTCGCGCCCGGGGATGCCCGAGGCGATGGTCACAAGTTCGGATCCGATGTGGCCGATCTCATGCTGTTGATAGCCCGGGGGGATTCCCGATTCGTCGGGGATGACCCACATCTGAACGAAATGCACTGGCTGCGTTAGCGAATCGTTCTTCTCCGAATGCAGGATCCCGCTGCCCGCCGACATGCGCTGCGCCAGACCTGGATAGATCACACCGTGGTGGCCGGCCGAATCCTGGTGTGTCAACTCGCCTTCCAGCACCCATGTCACGATCTCCATATCGCGATGCGGGTGGGTGTCGAATCCGCTCTGCGGCGCTAGCACGTCGTCGTTGTTCACCACCAGCAGCCCGTGGTGGGTGTTATTCGGCTCATAGTGGTCGCCAAACGAAAACGAATGTCTGGATTTCAGCCACGGCGTCGTGGTGACAGCCCGGTCAGCCGCGCGCCGAATGTCGGAGTTGGCAGGCATGACTTCAGCGTAATCACACCTGCGCGCCGAGCAGTCGCTGCGCATGCTGCAGCGCGGCATCGAGTGCGGGCAACGTCAAATCGGCCGATTCGCCCAGATGGATCTCGATTTGGTACTCCGGCTGCCCGTCCTGGCCGAAGATCGGCAGGACGACGAATTCCGTTGACACTAACTCCGTTTCGAGTGTGTCGGTGACGGATTGCAGCGTCACCATGGTCATCAGCGCGGTGAGTTGTCGGGTGACCTGTGCGGTCGGCTCCAGCGACGCGAGCAGCCCGGTCAGGCGATGGTGCAGCGATTGGTGCGTGTCGTCGAACCGCCAGGCGCCGTAGCCGCGGGACCGGATGTCGGCGAGTACCCGCTGATGCTGCGCGACTTCGTCGCGGGACAGCCGCGGCATCACCCGGTGCAGCCAGGCCGCCACGAAATCGTCGTCGCGCCAGGCCATCGCGACGAGGCCGAACGGGGGATCGATCGGGAAGCGCTGGCCGACGGCATGCGCACCGTCGGTGCCATGCCCTACCGCGTCGACCGTAGTCAGGTGCCGGCCGCCGATCTTCGACATCGAGCAGCCCGCGCCGAGGGTGTGGTGCAGGAAGGTCAGCGCATCGCGGCCACGGTCCAGCAGGGGGAACTGCGCCCGCAACCCGTGCACCAGCCCGAACAATCCGCTGCCTAAGCAAAAGCGCCGGTCGCCGCGCCGGGTGACCCAGGACCGGCGTTCCAGCTCGGCCAGCACCAGCGCGCAGGTCGAGGTGCTGATCCCGCAAGTCTTCGCCAACTCGGCCGAGGTTCGCCCGTCCGGTGAATCCGCGAGCGTGACAAGCACGTCCATCACCCGCGCGGTCGGCGGCGACTTCGGCGTTGACGTACCCATGCCCGGCTCCCTAGCATTCGTCCAAAATGCAAGAATAGACGTCCTAATATTAGGAGATAAACGTGCTGAAGGTGGGAGTCTGGGGGCCGGGCTCGATGGGCGTCATCGCCCTGCGGGGCGTGATCGACCACCCTGAGTTACAACTGACCGATCTCGTCGTGCACAGCGACGCCAAAGCGGGCCGCGACGCCGGGGAACTGTGCGGAATCGCGCCGGTCGGCGTGGTGGCCACTCAGGACCCGACACAACTGCTCGCGGGCGACGCCGACGCGGTGGTGTACGCCGCCGGCGCGAACCTGCGCCCGCTGGAGGCCGTCGAGGACATGGTTTCGATTCTGCGAGCCGGCAAGAACGTGGTGTCGTGTTCGGTGGTGCCGCTGGTCTTTCCCGACGCTGTCGACGGCGCCTTCACCGACCCGCTGCGCCAAGCGGCGCTGGACGGCGGCGTGTCGTTCTTCACCAGTGGCATTGATTCCGGGTTCGCCAATGATGTTCTGCCGCTGCTGCTTACCGGAGTGTCGCGGGTCATCGAATCGGTGCGGGTGACGGAGATGTTCAACTACGCCACCTACCCGGACCGGGCGGCGGTGTACGAGATCCTCGGTTTCGGTAAGCCGCCGGACTATCAGGCGTTCGCCGCGCAGCCGGGGATATTCACCTTCGGCTGGGGCCCGGTGCTGCACCAGCTCGCCGCGGGGCTGGGCGTCAAGATCGACAACATCGAGGAGACCAACGAACGCGTCGCCGCCACCGAGTCTTTCGACACCCCGACGGGTCACATCGAGGCCGGAACGATCGCTGCGATGCGCTCGACGCTGACCGGATACGTTGGGGACAAGCCAACTTTCGTCGTCGACCATGTGACGCGGATGCGCGACGACATCGCCGGAGACTGGCCCCAACCGCACATCAGTCTTGTGCCGAAGGACCTCGGCTTCGGACCGGCATCGGGCCGCGGAGCCTATCGCGTCGAGATCGAGGGCTCGCCGACTATGCGGTGCGAATTCGAGATGGCCGAGGACCACGACCACGATCTGGGTGCGCGCATCGCAGGCTCCTCGCGCATCGTCAACGCCATTCCCGCGGTGTGCGCGGCGGCGCCCGGACTGCTGTGTGCACTCGACCTGCCGCTGATCACCGGGGCCGGCCTGGTCCGTTCGGTCGAAGGCCCGTCACCGGATAGCCGCCTGCTGGGTCGTCGGCCGTGATGATCAAGATCCGATAGCAGCCGGCACCGCAGACGAATTTGTTTATGCCGCAGGCTTTTTAGGTTCGGGCCACGAGCGCGGGCGACGGGTCTAGTTGTTCGTTGGTGGTGGTTGGGGTTGGAAGGGTTGGTACCACCACCAGTGGGCGCGTTCGCCGGTAGGCCCTGAGCAGGGTGCCACTGCGGGCGGGGGTTGGGTTGGTGGGCGTGCGAGGGATCCGGCGCTGAGCGTTCGGCCGGAGTTGTCGGTGACGGTGAGATGGTCTGCGGGGCCGGTGAGGGTGATGCCGCCTTGGTGGTGTAGCCGGTGGTGATACGGACGCACCAGCACCAGATTGAACAACTCGGTGGGCCCGCCGTCCTCCCAGTGGCGCAGGTGGTGGGCGTGCAGACCGCGGGTGGCTCCACAGCCGGGCACCGCACACGTTCGGTCGCGGTGCTCCAGAGCGCGCCGCAGCCGCCGGCTGATCAGCCGCGTCGTGCGGCCGGTGCCGATGACCTCACCGTCACGTTCGAACCAGACTTCACACGTGGCATCACACGTCAGGTAACGGCGCTCGGCGTCGGACAGCAGCGGACCCAGATGCAGCGCCGCAGCGTGCTGCTCGACATCCACGTGCACCACCACGGTGGTGTGCTGACCGTGGGGCCGGCGTGCCACCTCGGCGTCCCACCCCGACTCGACCAGACGCATAAACGCCTCGACGGTTCCCGGCACCGGCGGCGCGATATCCGATGCCGCGGCGCTGGTGCCGCGATCGTGTTTCCACTCGGCGATCAGCGCATCACGATGAGACGCCAGTGCCGCGTCGAACTTTGCCGCCTCGGGGCGCGGAAGCGTGATCCGCCAACAGCTGAACTCCTCGCTGGTGGTTTTGGTGATCGAGGGCTGCGGCCGAGGGTCGGGTTCGGGTCGCGGTTCCAGCGCGACCGCGGTGCGCAACTGGTTGACCGTCGCACTACGCGCCAACTGCGCATAATGCTCATCAGAGCCCTCGGGTGCGCGCGCCGCGATGACGCCGACCTGATCCAGCGACAGCCGCCCCTCCCGCATCCCTTGGACGCAGCGCGGAAACTCCTCGAGCCGACCCGCCACCGCGGTCACCTGATGGGCGTTGCCCGACGACAACCCGAGCTTCCACGCCACCAACGCCGCCACCGACCGCGCCCCCGTAACCCCACACAGCCCGTCGCGATCAATCTCGGCGACGATCTCCACGATGCGCCCATCAATCGCGTTGCGCTGACCGGCCAACTCCGCCAACTCATCGAACAACACCCCAAGACGATCAGGCGCAGTCACCGCCGCCGACAAAGACACGGTCGAAGACATAACGCCATCATCGCAACCGAGTACGACAAGTTTCGGCCGTCGATCCGCCGGGGTGTGACCGCGATCATTCGCAAAGCGGCACAGTCTCATTGGCCGACAAGCGTGGTAGCAACGCTAGTCGGCCGCTGAGCAACCCACCATGTTGCGGCCCGCGGGCGCGAGTTCCGGCTCGGGGCTTGGTGTCTGCGCGCGGCGCCTGCCGGCGGCCCGACTGTTCAGCCAGCACGCGAGGCCACCGACGAGCAGGCCGATCGCGACGCCGACGTCCGGGCGCTGACCCAGCATGAGCCAGCTCAGCACGGCAGCGGCCGCGGGGATGATCGCGAACAGCATCGCCACCGCCGCCGCGCCGTGAATGCTGATGGCGCGCAGGTAAATGCTGACCGCGAGCGTAGCATTGAGCAGCACCATGCCTGCGATAGCGGCGGCGGCTCTGCCCGCATCGTGCACGGCGAACGGCGTCAGCATCGCCAGCGCCGCCGCGGGAATGAACGCCACAGAGTTTTGCACCGCGCTCATCGTGCGGAAGTCGACGCCCTTGCAGAACCGCTGCTGATACACCCCGCCGGCCGAAAGGCCAAGCAGCCCAACCACAAGCAGCAACATGACCGGGTCGACGCCGTGCATGCCCATCAGTCGCCGGGCGCACGCGGCGAGCACGGCGGCGACGCCGAGAACCAGGGCGACGATCCGGAGCCGGCCGAGCGGCTCGCGCAGGAACAGGGTAGCCAGGATGGCCGTCATCACCGGATTCATTGCGATCACCACCGCGCACAGCACCGCGGACGCCCCGAGCAGCAAGGCCTCATACAGGCAGCAGAACTGCACGGCCTGGATCAGCAGACCCGCGACGACGACGTGACCGAACTGGGCGCCGCGTGGCCACGACGCCCGGGCCAGCAGGGCCCACGCCGCGAGGATGACGGCGGCGAAGCCGAAGCGCAGCACCAGCACCGCCATCGGGGTCATCTCGGCTACCGCGAGCGCGCCGATGGGATACCCGATCGCATAGGTCAACGTCACCGCCGAAGCGGTACTCAAAGGCATGCGGCGCAGGTGCATGCCCCCATGGTTGCGAACGGCCACCTGATGCGTCCAACGATTTTTGGCGATCAGGACCGATCGCAAACACTTATCGATTGTCGGCGGCGCATCGAGGATATGTCGCCAGCGCCTTGAACGATTGATCATTTCTGCTGATCGAACTAGGGTGGCGGCATGCCCCAGGTGCTCGATATCGCGCCGCTGCGCAGCCTAGTCGCGGTGGCCGACTGTGGCGGATTTCACCGGGCGGCCGCCGCGCTGCACGTGAGTCAGTCCGCGGTCAGTCAGCACTTGCGAAAAGTCGAGGCTGTGGTCGGCGAACCGGTGGTCGAGCGCTTCGGGCGTGGCGTCTTGTTCACCGAGATGGGTCAGCGGGTGCTGCGGCATGCGCGCACGATTCTGGCGGCGCACGACGCGGCGCTCGACGATCTCGGCGCGACCGAACAGAAGGTGCTTACGGTCGGCGCCACCGAGCACGGCGCGGACGTGATGCTGCCCGCCCTGACCACCGTGCTGCGCGAACGTCTTCCCGACCGGCGACCGCGATTCCGGCTGGACCGCAACGTTTCCCTGGCGGACGCGATCGACCGCGGGCTGGTGGATTTGGCGATCATGCTCGACGGATCCGGGCTGGATCGTGCCAACGCATCGGGAATTGTTCAACTGCAATGGGTTTCAGCACGGACCTTCAGCGTCGGGCAAGCAGAGCCGCTGCCGCTGGTGATCTATGCCGAACCGTGCACACTGCGCGAGCCGGCCTTCGCGCTGCTCGAGAAGCACCGCGTCGACTACGACGTCGTGGCCGAATGTGGGGACTTGGCCGGGCTGTACGCGGCGGTGCGCTCGGGTCTGGGATTGGCTTTGCTGCCGAAGATCGGCAAGCTCCCCGACGGTGTGTGCCCGGCCGAGGGCCTGCCCGCGGCTAATGCCGCCTCGATCCTGGTGCGTGGCCGCTCGGGCATCGACCCCGACGTGCTGAGCACCGTCGATGCCGCGGTGCGTGAGGTGCTGGCCGGCGAAAGGTGAACGCGGACGTTACGAATCGCCGCCGGGGTAGGTGGCGCTAGCCAGCTCGAGGATCTCGGCGCGGTCTGCGGGCAGGATGAAGCCGGACTTGATGGCCGAATCCAGCGCTGTCGTGAAACTGTCCAGATACTCCGTCAAGCCACCGGGGTAGAGCCGGTGCACGGTCGCTTCGTCGAAGGGCTCGCCGGAGCCGAAGATCGCCGACATCACGTTCTCCGTGGTGTTGTCCCAGGCGCCGTCTCCCGACGTCCGGGCCAGCGGCACGTCCACCCATGGCGTCCGTAGACCGCCCTGTGCTAGGCCGTTGCGATCCAGAACCGGTTGGGGCAGTTCGGCTTCGACTATCTCGATGGGTGGGGCAGCCGGCGCTGCCTGGCCGGTCCGGACCCAAGTGGTCAGCGCCGCTATCGCCGCCTGCACGACATAGTGATGTTGCGGCGCGAAGTTGATGTAGTGGTCGAGCTGCTGGCCCATCAGCATGTTGGTGGGCGCATAGGCGGCCACGATGTCGCGCAGCGGCGCCGAGCCGGTGTCGATCGGTGCCACCTGGATCGTGTAGTTGTCGGCGTGCGCGGCACCGGCGATCTCCCAGACCCGCAGCCGTTCGTTGTCGGGTTGGCGGGCAAAGTAGTAGCCGTGCCGCACGGCGCCGAACAGGTCGGTTTCGGTGATGAGCGTCAGCAGCGGCACGCGCAGGTCGGCGCGGAAGTTGACGGCTTGCGGCACGTTCACCTGAAATTCGTCGAGGACCGAGCCGCCGTCCAGCGGTGCGGCAGAAGCGAATCGCGAATGCACCAGAAAGCCGTCGTAGACTCCGGTGAGGGGATCGACCGCGTTGACGTAGGTGGTAAGGAACATCGCCGATTGGGATTCGCCCAGGGCGACAACGTGTTCGGCCGACAGCCCGCGCAGAATGTCGGCACTGCGGGCCAGCTCTCCGGTCTGCGAGAAGATGTCGAAGCAGAACGCATCGCCTGGGTGGCTCAGTGCCGCATACCGCGTCGGGTCCTGACTCTTGAGCGACATGTCGAAACCGAGCAGGCTCGCACCGCCGTCCACCCCGACCTTCTGCGCCGAGACCGCGACGTAGGCGTAGCCCGCCCGGATGATTTCGCGGTGCGCCATCATCCACACCGCCGGCGCATCGATGCCGCCACTGACGTTGAGCCACTCGACCAGCACGGTCCCGTTGAACCGCGCCGGATCCGACGGCGTCAGCACGACGATCCGGGTCGTGTAATCGGCTGCGCCGGAGGGGGTTACGTCCCACCGGCCGTCGGGCTCCAATTCCGCGGCGGGCGCGTACGACGAGGCCGTCCCCGAGACGAAGAACTCTTCGGCGACATAGCCCAGATCGCCAATATCGAAGCCGCCCAACAGCAATAGCGGCTTACCGGACACCGGCGTGATGCTGGGGGAATCGGTCATCGGCTACCCTCTTCTCGGATCGGCAGCTGCCCCGTCACAGGGAGCGGGGCAGCCCGAACTTCGTGAACAATGCATCGTCGAGGAACGCGACCACATGGGACACGCCGTCGGTACGGACGTCCAGCACATGCAGCTGGAACGGCACGTGCTGCTCGCCGGCCCGCATGTACATCGCCGCGGCGGGCTGGCCGTTGGCGACCAGCGGGATCATCCGCATGTCGCCCGGACGCTCGGCGGGGCACTGCTGGTGAATCAGGGTGATGATGGCCCGCGGGCCTTGGTACCAACCGGTGTAAGGCGGCATCTCCCAGACCGCCTCGGCGGTGAATAGCTCGACCAGCCGGTCGATGTCGTAGGACTCAAACGCCGTGATGTAGCGGGCGAGAAGGTCCTGCGCTTCGGACGAATCCGGCGCCGCCAGGCGGTCATTCGCGCTGGGGCGGACGGTTTCCAGCTGGGACCGGGCCCGCTGCAGCAGGCTGTTGACCGCGGTCGTGGTGGTACCGATCGCGTCGGCCACCTCGGCGGCCTTCCACTGCAACACGTCGCGCAGCAGCAGCACCGCCCGCTGCCGCGCTGAGAGGTGCTGTAGCGCGGCGACAAATGCCAACCGCACCGATTCGCGTGAGCTCACGATCACCGACGGGTCGGCCGGATCCTCCGTCAGGTCGGGCAGCGGCTCCAGCCAGGGCACCTCGCGGCGTTCCACCAGCTCGGCGGTCGGATCCGAGCTGGGGCCGCCGAGCCCGGTGGGCAGCGGCCGTCGGGCCCGGCCCTCCAGCGCGGTCAGGCAGGTGTTGGTGGCGATGCGGTGCAGCCAGGTGCGAATCGAGGACTTGCCTTCGAACCGGTCGTAGGCCTTCCACGCCCGCAACAGCGTCTCCTGCACCAGGTCTTCCGCGTCGTGCAGGGATCCGGTCATCCGGTAGCAGTGCGCCAGCAATTCGCGGCGATACGGCTCGGCACGCGCCGAGAAGTCGCCGTGGCCCCCGCCCCCGGCGGACGGTTCTGCGTCGTCGGAGTTCTCCGCGAGCACGCTCACCCGCCTGAGCCTACGCAGCGCCTAGGACACCGGAGCCGCAGGAGCCATTACGCTGCCCCTAATGACTAGGACGCCCCATGACCCGCACTGAACGGAACTTCGACGGCCTGGGCGGCGTGCGCATTGTGTACGACGTCTGGACGCCGAATTCACCGCCGCGGGCCGTGGTGGTGCTGTCGCACGGTCTCGGGGAGTACGCCCGCCGCTATGACCACGTAGCTCAGCGCTTCGAAGCGGCCGGGTTGGTCACTTACGCGCTGGACCAGCGCGGGCACGGCCGCTCCGGCGGCAAGCGGATGCTGGTGCGCGATGTGTCGGAGTACACCGCCGACTTCGACACCCTGGTCGGCATCGCCACCCGCGAACACCCCGGCCTCAAGTGCATCGTGCTCGGGCACAGCATGGGCGGCGGCATCGTTTTCGCCTACGGCGTCGAGCGCCCGGACAACTACGACCTGATGGTGCTGTCCGGGCCGGTGGTGGCCGCCCAGGACGCGGTGCCCGCGCTGGTGGCGTTCGCCGCCAAAGTCCTCGGCTCGGTGCTGCCCGGCGTGCCCGTGCAGGACCTCGACGTCGACGCCATCTCCCGCGACCCGGCGGTGGTTGCCGCCTATAAGGCCGACCCGCTCGTCTACCACGGAAAGATCCCGTTCGGCGTGGGCCGGGCGATGCTGGAGGTCAGCGAGACCATGCCGCAGCGCGCACCCGCCCTGACCGCTCCGCTTTTGGTGGTACACGGCGAATGCGACCGGCTGGTGCCCGTCGCCGGAAGTCGTCGGCTGGTCGAATGTGTGGGATCCACCGACGTCACGCTGAAGGTCTACCCGGGGCTCTACCACGAGGTCTTCAACGAGCCGGAGCAAGATCAGGTGCTTGACGATGTCGTCGGCTGGATCACCGACCGTCTCTAAGCCTTGAGCGAATTGTCGGAATGCTCCCGTAGTTTGGCGCTATGAGTGACGACAAGATGTTGGCGCGCATCGCCGCGCTGCTGCGTCAGGCCGAGGGCACCGACAACGCGCACGAGGCCGACGCCTTCATGACCGCCGCGCAGCGGTTGGCGACGGCGGCGTCCATCGACTTGGCGGTCGCCCGGTCCCATTCGTCCAACCGTTCGGCGGCGCAGTCGCCGACCCAGCGGACCATCACGATCGGGACCGCCGGTACCAAGGGGTTGCGGACATACGTGCAGCTTTTCGTGCTGATCGCATCGGCCAACGATGTGCGCTGTGACGTGGCGTCGAATTCGACGTTTGTCTACGCCTACGGGTTCGCCGAGGACATCGACGCCAGCCATGCCCTCTACGCCAGCCTGGTCGTTCAGATGGTGCGCGCCTCGGATGCCTACCTCGCCTCGGGCGCACACCGGCCCACCCCGACGATCACCGCCCGGCTGAACTTCCAGCTGGCCTTCGGGGCACGCGTCGGCCACCGGCTGAGCGAGGCACGCGAAGAGGCTCGGCGTGAGGCTACCAAGGATCGCAGCCGTCGGCCCGGTACAGCTATTGCCTTGCGGGACAAAGATATTGAGCTGCACGATCACTACCGCAGGGCGTCCAAGGCGCGCGGCACCTACCAGGTCAGCCGGGCGACGTCGGGATATTCGTCGGCGGCGCGGCGCGCGGGCGATCGGGCCGGCAAGCGGGCGCGGCTCGGCGACAGTCCCGAGCTGCCCGGAGCGCGGAGCGCGCTGGGAACGTGACCGCGGGGGATGCGCCGAAGCGGGATTCCCAGCGCGCCAAGGTGTATGCGGCCGAGGAGTTCGTCCGCACGTTGTTCGACCGGGCCGCCGAGCACCGATCGTCGGCCGTGGAGTTCTTCGGCACCCAGTTGACGCTGCCGCCGGAAGCGCGATTCGGCTCGGTGGCGTCCGTGCAGCGCTATGTTGACCAGGTGCTTGCGCTACCGGCGGTACGTGACCAGTGGCCCGAGGTGGCGCCGCTGAGAGTGCGCCCGCGGCGGGCGGCCACCGCGGCTCATTACGAAAACTACGAGGACACAGGCATTATCGCGGTTCCCGACCGTGACGCCGCTGACTGGGCGCTGCGCGAGCTGGTGGTGCTGCACGAAGTGGCGCATCACCTGTGCCAGGCGCAGCCGGCGCACGGTCCGGAGTTCGTCGACACGATCTGTACGCTGGCGCAGTTGGTGATGGGGCCGGAGCTTGGGCACGTGCTGCGGGTGGTGTACGCCAAAGAAGGTGTGCGATGGACGACGACGATGCGGGCCGTTGAGGAGCCGGACAATTGAGCCTGGGCGAATTAGCTGACCCGGACGCCCGCGCCCGCGAGGTCGAAAGCCGGATGACCGACGACGAACGCTTCTCGCTGCTGGTCGCGGTGATGGGAGCGTCGCAGCTGTGGCCGCTGCCGGACGACCGCATCCCGCCCGGCACCCCGATGAGTGCCGGCTATGTGCCGGGGATTCCCCGGCTTGGTATCCCGGCGCTGCGGATGAGCGATGCCGGGCTGGGCGTCACCAACCCCGGCTACCGCCCGGGTGATACCGCAACCGCGCTGCCGGCCGGCCTCGCGCTGGCCGCCGGTTTCGATCCGGCGCTCGCGCACGCCGCCGGCGCCGTGATCGGCCGCGAGGCACGCAGCCGTGGGTTCAATGTGCAACTGGCGGGCGCGATGAACCTGGCGCGCGACCCGCGCAACGGCCGTAACTTCGAGTATGTCTCGGAAGACCCGCTTTTGACGGCTACGATCACCGCCGAATCCGTCAACGGAATCCAGCAGCAGGGCGTCATCTCGACCGTCAAGCATTACTCGCTGAACTGCAACGAGGCCAACCGACATTGGCTGAACGCTGTTATCGACCCCGACGCGCATCGCGAGTCCGACTTGCTGGCCTTCGAGATCGCGATCGAGCGTTCTGCGCCCGGCGCGGTGATGACCGCCTACAACAAGGTCAACGGTGACTATGCCTCGGCCAACGGATTATTGCTCGACGACATCCTCAAAGGCGCTTGGGGATACCGGGGTTGGGTCATGTCCGACTGGGGCGCCACACCCAGCTGGGAGTGCGCTCTGCACGGCCTGGACCAGGAATGCGGTGCCCAGATCGACACCGTGTTCTGGGGTGCGGAGGCCTTCAGTGAACCGCTGCGATCCGCCCACGCCGATGGCAAGCTGCCCAAAGACCGCCTGTCCGACATGGTGCGGCGGATTCTGCGTTCGATGTTCGCGGTCGGAATCGACCGGGGCGCAGACGCTCCCGAACCGGATATGGCCGCCCACAACGAGATTGCGCTGCAGATCGCACGCCAGGGCATTGTGCTGTTGCAGAACCGCGGGGTGTTACCGCTGGCACCCGATGCGCGCATCGCGGTGATCGGTGGCCACGCGCAGCTGGGAGTTCCGACGGGCTGCGGTTCGAGTGCCGTCGTTCCCCCGGGCGGCTACGCGCAGGTCGTCCCGATCGGGGGATCCGGTCTGACCGGCGGCACCCGAAATCTGTACCTGTTGCCGTCCAGCCCGGTCGAGGCGCTCAGAAAGCAATTGCCCAACGCGCGCATCGAGTTCGATCCCGGCCTCAGCCCGGCCGAAGCGGTGCTGGCCGCGCGGCGGGCCGACGTCGCGATCGTGTTCGGGATCCGGGTCGAGGGCGAGGGTTTTGACGGCGCCGATTTGTCGCTGCCGTGGGGCCAGGACGCGGTCATCGCTGCGGTCGCGGCCGCCAACCCGAACACGGTGGTGGTGCTGGAGACCGGCAACCCGGCGGTGATGCCGTGGCAAGAGTCGGCGAACGCGATCCTGCAGGCGTGGTATCCGGGCCAGGCCGGCGGCCAGGCGATCGCGGAGATCATTGCCGGACAAGTGAATCCATCGGGGCGGCTGCCGATCACGTTTCCGGCCGGACTCGATCAGACGCCGCGCCCGAAGCTGCCCGATCTCGGCGCCGCGTTCGGCACGCCGACCACGATCGACTACTTCGAAGGAGCCGAGGTCGGCTACCGCTGGTTCGCCTCCAAGGGTCACACGCCGTTATTCGCGTTCGGTCATGGCTTGTCCTACACCAGCTTTGAGTACTACGACTTGGAGGCCACCGGCGGTGACACGGTCACGGCGAGCTTCAGCGTCGCCAACACCGGCGAGCGGAGCGGGGCCGAGGTCGCGCAGTTGTATCTGACTCACGGACAACGCCTGCGGTTGCTGGGATTCGAGCGGGTCCAGTTGGACCCGGGCGCGACGTGCCGGGTGACGATCTCGGCGGATCCGCGCCTGCTCGGCCGCTACCAAGGTGGCAGCTGGCAGATCAAGCCGGGCCACTACCCGGTGGCGGTCGGCGCCTCGGCGGTCGCGTTTCGGCTGACGGCCGAGGTAGAGCTGGCCGGTCGTGCGTTCGGGCGCTGATTGGCACTTCGAACGCAACGACCGGCCGGCGGGATTTACTTGACGGGCACCAGTGCTTCGCCGCAGGAGCAGCGGTAGTCCTCGTTCGCGCCCGAGCAGTGGCATGCGACCTCGATGCGGACGCGACATCCGCATCCCTCGTGACCGCAGGTCAGCTGGGTCCCCTCGTCGTAGTGCGCCATGTGAATCACCCTTGTCTGCTACGGGATTCCGGTTGGTACACCGCAATCCAGTGGTTCCTTCGTGGTTGGCCGCCCAGCGGGCTGCCACGCTCACTGTATACCCCATACGGGTATCTGGTAAAGCCTGGACGTGGTGGCTGTTATCGATCGGATGCATGACCAGGCGTGACGGCGTGGATCGGTGGACGCGGCTAGCGTTGGTCGCATGACCGACAGACCCACCCCGCAAGACGTCGACACCTTCCTGGACAGCACCGTCATCGGTGACGATCCGGCCCTGTCCGCGGCACTGGAGGCCAGCAACGCCGCCGGTCTGCCGCAAATCGCCGTTTCGTGGCAGCAGGGCAAGTTCCTGTCGCTGCTGGCCGGTGCGATCCGGGCGCGGCGCATTCTCGAAATCGGCACCCTCGGTGGTTTCAGCACCATTTGGCTGGCCCGCGCGGTGGGCCCGGACGGACAGGTGGTGACGCTGGAATACGAGTCCAAGCACGCCGACGTCGCATGCGCCAACCTGAAGCGGGCCGGTGTCGTCGATCGGGTACAGGTGGTCGTCGGCCCGGCGCTGGAAACCCTGCGGTCGGTAAACGGTAATCCGTTCGACATGGTGTTCATCGACGCGGACAAAGAGAACTATGTCGCGTACCTGAACTGGGCGGTCAAGCTGGCTCGTCCCGGCGCACTTATTGTGGTGGACAACGTCATTCGGGAAGGCGGAATCCTGTCGCCGGATTCCGATGACGAGAAAGTGGCCGCTACGCGTGAGACGCTGCAGGCGATGGGCGAGCACGCGCAGCTGGACACCGCGGTGATCCAGACGGTCGGAGCCAAGCATTGGGACGGGTTTGCGATCGCGTTGGTGAAAGAGCGCTGAAACGCACGTTTTGCGGCACGGATTGTCGTTGCTGGCGTGGCGTAACCGGGCGTAACCTGGCTAGAGATGGATGGTTTGCAGCGAGCCCAGAGTGCTTGTTGCATAACGGGCTTGCTGCCTGACAGAGAGGCAGCACAATGAGTACGGTCCATTCATCGATTGATCACCACCCGGATTTGTTGGCCCTGCGGGCGCGTTACGAGCGCGTCGCAGAGTCGGTGAGTGCGCATGTCACCTTCGGACTGGCCTTGTTGACGGGCCTGTACGTTGCCGCATCGCCGTGGATCGTCGGATTCAGCGGGACGGCCGCCCTTGCCGCGTCCGACTTCATCGTCGGGATTGCCTTGGCATTCCTGGCGTATGGGTTCGCGACGACGCTGGACCGCGCACACGGGATGACCTGGACGCTGCCGGTGCTCGGCCTGTGGGTCTTCGTCTCGCCGTGGGTCGTGACCGGAGTCGCGCTGACCACCGGCACGATCTGGTCACATGTCGTCGCGGGTGCGCTGCTGACGTTCCTGGGGCTCAACGCCGCCTACTTCGGCATGCGCACGCGCGCCGCAGCTGACCACGCATAGCGCGAAAATCGCTGAGCCGGAAGGTAATTCAGCCTGTCCGGCCGATTAATCCCGGCCCGGGTGGGGCTGGGAGGCTGGCCGCGGGCTAGCCGCAGACCGCGCCGATCGCGGCCGAGCTGACCAGCTTGACGTACTTGGCCAGCACTCCGGTCTTGTAACGCGGCGGAGGAGGCATGAAACCCGCTTGGCGAGAAGCGAATTCGGTCGCGTCGCCGAGCACGTCCAAGGTGCCGCCGGCGACGTCGAGCCGGATCCGGTCGCCGTCGCGCAGGAATGCGATCGGCCCGGCGTCCACGGCCTCCGGTGCGATGTGTCCCACGCACAGGCCGGTCGTTCCGCCGGAGAACCGGCCGTCGGTGAGCAGTAGCACGTCTTTACCGAGCCCAGCACCCTTGATCGCCCCGGTGATGGCCAGCATTTCGCGCATCCCGGGGCCGCCCTTAGGGCCCTCGTAACGGATCACCACCGCGTCGCCCTTGGTGATGGTGCCGTCCTCGAGCGCGTCCAGGGCGGCTCGCTCCCCATCGAAAACCCTTGCGGTGCCTTCGAACACGTCCGAGTCGAAACCGGCCGACTTGACCACCGCCCCCTCCGGCGCCAGGCTCCCGCGCAGGATCGTGATCCCGCCCGTCGGGTGGATCGGATCGCTCAGCGCGCGCAGCACCTTGCCGTCCGGGTCGGGCGGCTCGATGGCGGCCAGGTTCTCGGCCAGGGTGCGCCCGGTCACCGTGAGGCAGTCGCCGTGCAGCAGCCCCGCGTCCAGCAGCGCCTTCATCATCACCGGGACGCCGCCGATGTGGTCGACGTGCGACATCACGTGCCGGCCGAACGGCTTGACGTCAGCCAGGTGCGGCACCTTGGACCCGATCCGGCTGAAGTCCTCGAGCGTCAGCGTGACCTCGGCCTCGTGCGCGATGGCCAGCAGGTGCAGCACCGCGTTCGTCGAGCCGCCGAACGCCATCACCACCGCGATCGCGTTCTCGAAGGCTTCCTTGGTGAGGATGTCACGGGCGGTGATGCCGCGGCGCAGCAGTTCAACGACGGCCTGTCCGCTGCGCCGGGCGAACCCGTCGCGTCGGCGGTCGGTGGCCGGGGGAGCGGCACTGCCGGGCAGCGACATGCCCAGTGCCTCGGCGGCGCTGGCCATCGTGTTGGCGGTGTACATGCCGCCGCACGCCCCCTCGCCGGGGCAGATCGCGCGCTCGATGGCGTCGACGTCTTGGCGCGACATCAACCCGCGCGAGCAGGCGCCGACGGCCTCGAACGCGTCGATGATCGTCACCTCGCGCTCGCTGCCGTCGGAGAGTTTGGCCACTCCCGGCAGGATCGACCCCGCGTAGAGGAACACCGACGCCAGGTCCAGACGTGCGGCGGCCATCAGCATGCCGGGCAACGACTTGTCACAGCCGGCCAGCAGCACCGAGCCGTCGAGTCGTTCGGCCTGCATCACGGTCTCGACGCTGTCGGCGATCACCTCGCGCGACACCAGGGAGAAGTGCATGCCCTCGTGGCCCATCGAGATGCCGTCGGAGACCGAGATCGTCCCGAATTCCAAGGGGTAGCCCCCGGCGGCGAACACCCCCTCCTTGACGGCCTTGGCCAGCCGGTCCAGCGATAGGTTGCACGGCGTGATCTCGTTCCAGGACGAGGCGACGCCGATCTGCGGCTTGGCGAAGTCGTCGTCGTCCATGCCTACCGCACGCAGCATGCCCCGGGCGGCGGTCTTTTCCAGACCGTCGGTGACGTCACGACTACGGGGTTTGATGTCGACTTTTGCCGCGTCGGTATGCAGGGCCATTGATCAAGTATGCGCGGGGTTGACAAGCCAATTTGATGGGTAATACCCCGCTGGGGTATAGGGTATCGTAGAGGTTTGCCAGCCGCAGAGAGGCCGAGATGACGACTGCACACGGATATTCGCAGCAGAAGGACAATTACGCCAAGCGGCTGCGGCGCATCGAGGGCCAGGTGCGCGGCATCGCGAAGATGATTGAGGAAGACAAGTACTGTATCGACATCCTTACCCAGATCAGCGCCGTGAACAGCGCGATGCGGTCGGTGGCGCTGAACTTGCTTGACGAGCACCTCGGACACTGTGTGACCCGTGCCGTCGCCGAGGAGGGGCCAGACGCCTCGGAAAAGGCTCAGGCAAAGTTGGCCGAGGCATCCGCGGCCATCGCGCGTCTCGTTCGTTCCTGATCGGTGACGTAGTTGAGACGGTGTTGCGGTCCTAACTTGGCCGAACCCGTTGTTGAGGTGCGTACGGTGAGTCAGTGTGATCGCATTAGGCACGACAACCCAGGAACTGGGGAGCCCGGCCGATACCGTATCCCACGCCATGACTGCCGAAACCGGAACAGCCACCGCCACCGCGCGAACGTGGACGCCACGGATCGCCGTGCAGCTGGCGGTGCTGGCCGCGGCGGCCTTCATCTATGTCACGGCCGAGATCCTGCCGGTCGGTGCGCTGTCCGCGATCTCCCGCGACCTGCATGTCAGCGTCGTCTACGTCGGCACCCTGCTGACGTGGTATGCACTGGTCGCGGCCCTGACGACGGTTCCGCTGGTGCGCTGGACGGCGCACTGGCCGCGCCGCCGCGCCCTGATGCTCAGTCTGACTTGCCTGACCGTCTCGCAGGCCATCTCGGCGCTGGCGCCCACCTTCGGGGTGCTGGCGGCCGGACGCGTGCTGTGCGCGTTCACGCACGGCCTGCTGTGGGCGGTGATCGCCCCGATCGCCACCCGGCTGGTGCCGGCCAGCCACGCGGGCCGCGCGACGACCTCGATCTATGTCGGGACCAGCCTGGCTCTGGTGGTCGGTAGCCCGCTCACGGCGGCGTTGAGCCTGATGTGGGGCTGGCGGCTGGCGGTGGTGTGTGTGCTGGTCGCCGCGGTCATCGTGACGATCGCCGCCCGGGCGATGCTGCCGCAAATGGTGCTCACGCAGGACCAGCTGGCCTGCGTCGGCCCGCGGTCGCGCCACCACCGCAACCCGCGGTTGATCACCGTCAGCCTGCTCGCGATGGTCGCGGTGACCGGCCATTTCGTCTCCTACACGTACATCTCGGTGGTCATCCGCGACGTCGTCGGCGTCCGCGGACCGAACCAGGCCTGGTTGCTGGCGGCCTACGGCATGGCGGGACTGCTGTCGGTGCCGCTGGTGGCGCGGCCGCTGGACCGGCGGCCCCGGCGCGCCATCATCCTGTGCATGGCGGGCCTGACCGCCGCGTTCGTGGTGCTGACCGTATTGGCGTTCGGCGATCGCACCACCACCGCGGCGAGCGCGCTGGTCGGGACCGCCGCGATCGTGCTGTGGGGAGCGATGGCGACCGCGGTGTCGCCCATGATGCAATCCGCCGCGATGCGCAACGGCGCCGACGATCCCGATGGCGCGTCCGGCCTGTACGTGACGGCGTTCCAGGTCGGCATCATGGCCGGGTCGCTGTCCGGTGGCTTGTTGTACGAGCACAGCGTGGCGACGATGCTCACCGCGTCGGCGGGTTTGATGGGCATCGCGCTGGTCGGCATTGCGGTCAACAAGCGCATGCTCGACGTTGCTCCGGTAAGCTCACGCGATTCATAGTCGGGCAGTTCACGGTGCCAAAATGGGTGCCGTAGCGGTGTCGTGCCCGGCCCGGATTAGGTAGCTGGGGGCGCCGCTATGCCACACTGGGGTCCAGCAACTGACTGGAGGTATGCATATGTCGGGCTGGACGAGGGCAAGCCTCTTCGCGGCTCTGAACGCAGCCGGCGTCGCCGCTGTGCTGGTGCTGGGCGCCGGGCCGGCGCTGGCCGATCCGGACCCGGTTCCCGCCGATCCGAACGTGGTCGCGGCGCCCCCCGCGCCGGCTCCGCCGCCGTTCGAGCTGCCGCCGCTGCCGGGATTGCCGCCCCCGCCGCCGGGTGACGCGCCGCCTCCGTGGGCGCCGCCCGGCGCCGTGCCGGCCGCGGCCGGTGTTGCCGACGGGCAGGACCCGACTCCGTTCACCGGCACCGCGCCGTTCGGGACGCCCACGTTCGTGCCGAAGACCGGCTCGATGGTGGGTGTCGCGCAGCCGATCATCATCAACTTCCCGGGACGGGTCGACGACGCCGGCGCCGCCCAAGCCGCCGTGCACGTCTCGTCGATCCCGCCGGTCCCGGGCAAGTTCTACTGGATGACCCCGACCCAGCTGCGCTGGCGCCCGATCAACTTCTGGCCCGCCAACACCGCGGTCAACATCGACGCCGGCGGCACCAAGTCGAGTTTCCGGACCGGAGACCAGCTGATCGCCACGGCCGACGACTCGACTCACCAGTTGACGGTGACCCGCAACGGCACCCTGGAGAAGACCATCCCGATGTCGATGGGGATGACCTCCGGTAACCACCAGACCCCCAACGGCACGTACTACGTGCAAGAGAAGATGCCGTCGGTGGTGATGGACTCCTCGACCTACGGGGTGCCCGTCAACTCGACCTACGGCTACAAGGTGACCGTCGAGCTGGCCGTTCGGTTCGACAACGTGGGCGACTTCGTGCACAGCGCGCCGTGGTCGGTGGACGACCAGGGCAAGCGCGACGTCAGTCACGGCTGCATCAACATCAGCCCCAGCAACGCCAGGTGGTTTTTCGACAACTTCGGTCCCGGGGATCCGATCATCGTGAAGAACTCCAGTGGCGGGTCGTACAAGAAGAACGACGGCTCCAGCGACTGGATCACCAACTAGCCCGCGGCGGCCGCGTCGAGATTGTTCGTGACGACGACGCGGTCCTCGGTGCCCCGACGTGTCGGCCCCGATTCGGTTGGCTTGGTTGGTGATTCGCGCGCAGAAGCGTCGGGCGCGGCACGTCGACTGACAGGCTGAAGGTGTCCGCACGGTGGTAAGTGCGGACGGTGTCATGCGCCTGCTTGGCGACGACTTGACGGTCGGGTCCGATCACCATCGCGGCGGGAGGTGTTGCCGTCAAAGCCTTTTCGATACGGGTGTCGCCGTCGGCGACCGCCCGGATAGCAATCTCGTCACCGCAATGTGTTCGAGGTGCGGTGGGCCGCTGGTAGTGAAGCCGCCGAAGATCGTTGCGGCGCCACGAGCTGCCGCAACGCCTGATTACCGCCAATTCAGCCCGAGAGCTTCCGCCTTACGGCCGGTTATGTATAGCATCATACATAAGCCGAAAAGGGGTGGCGATGCGCAGTCCACGTGAGCGGATGGTGATCTCCGCTGCGCTGTTGATCCGGGAACGGGGCGCACACGCCACCGCGATCTCCGACGTTCTCGAGCACAGCGGGGCGCCGCGCGGTTCGGCCTATCACTACTTCCCGGGTGGTCGCACCCAGCTGCTCTGCGAGGCGGTCGACTACGCCGGCGAACACGTCGGCGCCATTATCGGCAAGGCCTGCAGCAGCCTCGACCTGCTGGACACGCTGATCGACAAGTACCGCCGCCAGTTGCTCGACAGCGATTACCGGGCCGGTTGCCCGATCGTGGCGGTCTCCGTCGAGTCGGGCTTCGAAACCGACGATGCACAGGACCGCGAGCGGATGGCCCCCGTCATCGAACGGGCGGCCGCGGTGTTCGACCGGTGGAACGGCCAGGTCGCGCAGCGGCTGATCGCCGACGGCATACCTGCGGTGCAGGCAAGCGAACTCGCGGTGCTGACCACCTCGGCGCTCGAGGGCGCCATCGTGTTGGCCCGGGTGCGGCGCGACGTGGCGCCGCTGGATCTCATTCACCGTCAGCTGCGCAATTCGCTGCTGGCTGCCTTGAAGAAGTAGCTCGAAAGGAAGTCCCGCGATGGCCGCTGATTGGCAGTCGACCGCATGCATCCTCTGCGAATGCAACTGCGGCATCGTCGTACAAGTCGAAGATCGCACGCTGTCGCGCATCCGCGGCGACAAGAACCACCCGGCATCGCAGGGTTACACCTGCAACAAGGCGCTGCGGCTGGACCACTACCAGAACAACCGCGCCCGACTGACCTCGCCGATGCGCCGCCGCCCCGACGGCAGCTACGAGGAAATCGATTGGGACACCGCGATTGTCGAGATCGCCGAGGGTTTCAAGCGCATCCGCGACAGCTACGGCGGCGACAAGATCTTCTACTACGGCGGCGGCGGGCAGGGCAACCACCTGGGCGGGGCCTACAGCGGCGCCTTCCTCAAGGCATTGGGGTCGAAGTACCGCTCGAATGCGTTGGCACAGGAGAAGACCGGCGAAGCCTGGGTGGATGCGCAGCTGTACGGCGGCCACACCCGGGGCGAGTTCGAGCACGCCGAAGTGTCGGTGTTCGTCGGAAAGAATCCGTGGATGTCGCAGAGCTTCCCCCGGGCCCGGGTAGTGCTCAACGAGATCGCCAAGGACCCCAACCGATCGCTGATCGTAATCGACCCCGTCGTCACCGACACGGCGAAGATGTCCGACTTCCATCTGCGGGTACGACCGGGCACCGACGCCTGGTGCCTGGCCGCTCTGGCCGCCGTGCTGGTTCAGGAAAACCTATGCAACGAAGCGTTTCTCGCCGAGCATGTGCACGGTGTCGAGGCCGTGCGTGACGCGTTGCGCGATGTACCGGTCGCAGACTACGCGCAGCGCTGCGGTGTGGACGAGGAGTTGTTGCGGACCGCCGCGCGGCGCATCGGCTCCGCGGAGAGCGTCTCGGTATTCGAAGACCTCGGAATTCAACAGGCCCCCAACAGCACCCTGAGCTCCTACCTGAACAAGCTGCTCTGGATCTTGACCGGCAACTTCGCGAAAAAGGGCGGCCAGCACCTACATTCGTCGATGGCGTCGCTGTTCAGTACGGTATCGGGCCGCACCCCGGTCACCGGGGCGCCCATCATTGCCGGCCTGATCCCGTCCAATGTCGTGCCCGAGGAGATCCTCACCGACCACCCGGACCGGTTCCGGGCGATGATCGTCGAGAGCGGTAATCCCGCGCACTCGCTGGCCGATTCGACGGCTTGCCGGGAGGCCTTTGCGTCGCTGGAGCTGATGGTGGTCGTCGACGTCGCGATGACCGAGACCGCCCGGCTGGCGCACTACGTGTTGCCGGCGGCGTCGCAGTACGAGAAGACCGAGGCCACCTTCTTCAATTTCGAGTTCCCGCACAACGGCTTTCACCTGCGTCGACCACTGCTGAAACCGCTCGAGGGAACACTGCCCGAACCGGAGATCTGGGCCCGGCTGGTGCGCGCCCTCGGTGTCCTCGACGACGCGGAGCTACGGCCGCTGCGCGAGGCCGCCGAGCGGGGCCGCGAGGCGTACGCCGAAGCATTTCTGAACGCCGTCGCGGGCAATCCAACGATGGCGCGGCTGGTTCCCTATGTGCTCTACGAAACGCTCGGGCCGACGCTGCCCGAGGGCATGGCCGGGGCCGCCGCGGTGTGGGGGCTGGCGCAGAAGACGGCGATGACTTATCCCGAGGCCGTGCGACGGGCCGGTCACGCCGACGGCAACGCGCTGTTCGAGGCCATCCTGAACAGCCCGTCGGGGGTAGTCTTCACCGCGCACAACTACGCGGACGACTTCGCGTTGATCAGCCACTCCGACCACAAGATCGCCCTCGAAATCCCGGAAATGCTGCGCGATTTGCGGGCCCTGGCTGCCGCGCCGCCACAACTGACCACCGCGGAACTGCCGATCGTGCTCTCGGTGGGGGAGCGGCGGGCCTACACCGCGAACGACATTATCCGCGACCCGTCCTGGCGAAAACGCGACGCCGACGGAGCGCTGCGGGTCAGCGTGGAGGATGCCCACGACCTCGGGCTCGTGGACGGCTGTCGGGCGCGCATCACCACTGCGGCCGGCAGCGCCGAGGCGACTGTCGAGATCACCGAGACGATGCTGCCCGGACATGCGGCCCTGCCCAACGGTTTTGGGCTCGACTACATCGAGGATGACGGCCGAACCGTCGTCCCCGGTGTGGCGCCGAACGCGTTGACGTCGACCGGGTGGCGTGACTCCTACGCCGGAACGCCGTGGCACAAGCACGTGCCGGCGCGCATCGAGGCATTGGCGCTTGTTCGCCAGGCTGCTGGGGCCTAGTTCCAGATCCTGACCCGGCGCTGCGGCGCCAGGAACAGTGCGTCGTCCTCGGTCACGTCGAAGGCCTCGTAGAAGGCGTCGAGGTTGCGGATGACGCCATTGCACCGGAACTCCGGCGGCGAGTGCGGGTCCACGGCCAATCGCCGGATCGCCTCAGCCACACGTGATTTGGTGCGCCACACCTGCGCCCAGCCGTAGAACACCCGCTGCACGCCGGTCAGGCCGTCGATCACCGGGGCCTCCTCGCCGTTCAGCGACAGCTGGTAGGCCAACAGCGCGATCGAGAGGCCGCCCAGATCGCCGATGTTCTCGCCGACGGTGAAGGCGCCTTGGACATGGGGCGGGCCGGGGTGGCCCTTCAATTCGCGGGGGATGTAGGCCTCGTACTGTTCGATCAGTGCCTTGGTGCGGGCCCCGAATTCGCTGCGGTCGTCATCGGTCCACCAGTCGACGAGGTTGCCGTCGCCGTCGTACTTGGCGCCCTGGTCGTCGAAGCCGTGCCCGATTTCGTGTCCGATCACGGCTCCGATACCGCCGTAGTTGGCGGCGTCGTCGGCCTGGGCGTCGAAGAACGGTGGCTGCAAAATAGCTGCGGGAAAGACGATTTCGTTCATCCCGGGGTTGTAATACGCGTTGACGGTCTGCGGCGTCATAAACCATTCGTCGCGATCCACCGGTCCACCCAGCTTAGCCAGCTCGCGGTCGTGGTTGACCGCATACCCGCGCCGGTAGTTACCGTAGAGGTCGTCGCGGTCGATCACCACCGCGGAGTAGTCCCGCCACTTCGCGGGGTAGCCGACCTTGGCGGTGAACTTGCGCAGCTTGGTCAACGCACGCTCCCGGGTCTGCGGCGTCATCCAGTCCAGGTCGCCGATGCTGACCCGGTAGGCCTCCTGCAGGTTGTCCACCAGCGTGTCGATGCGGGCCTTGGCGTCGGGCGGGAAATGCCTTTGCACGTATAGCTTTCCGACGGAGTCGCCCATCAGGCTCTCGACCAGTGAAACCCCACGCTTCCAGCGGTCCCGGATCTGCTCGGCCCCGGTCAGCAGGCGACCGTAGAAGTCGAAGTCGGCCGCGACCAGCGCGTCGGTCAGCCACGGGGCGCGGGCGCGGATCAACCGCCAACGCGCCCAGCGCTTCCAGTCGTCGAGGTCTTCGCTGTCCCATAGCGCACCAAACGCGGTGAGGTAATCAGGCTGGCGCACAACGACTTCCGCGACATCTTGGGGGGTACTGCCCAGCCCGGTGACCCAGCCGGTCCAGTCGAAACCCGCGCCCTCGGTCTGCAGTTGCGCGAAGGTGCGCAGGTTGTAGGTCAGATCGGCGTCGCGGCGCTTGACCACATCCCAGTGCGCGGCAGCGAGTTTAATCTCCAGCGCCACGATGCGGGCCGCGGTGTCGGCGTGGTCCGACGCCTCCCCGCCGTACACCAGGGCGAACATCCGCGCGATGTGTTCCGGGTAGGCCGCGAGTACCTGGGCGTGCTGCTCGTCGCGGTAGTACGACTCGTCGGGCAACCCGATGCCGGATTGGTTGACGTGCACCAGGTAGCGGGTCGAGTTTTTGGCGTCGGTGTCGATGTAGACGCCGACGCCGCCACCCACCCCGGTGCGCTGCAGGGCGCCGACGACGGCGGCCAGCGCCGCCGAATCGGCCGCGCCGTCGATGGTGGCCAGCTCGTCGTGCAGCGGTTGCAGGCCACGACGCTCGACGGCGTCCTCGTCGAGGAAGCTGGCGTACAGGTCACCGATGCGCTGCTGGTCGGTGCCCGGCGCGGCCCCGCTGTCGCTCGCTTCGATGATCAGATCGCGGACCTGCTCCTCGGCCTGGTCGAACAGGGTGCGGAAGGCTCCGTCGGTGGCGCGGTCCGGGGGGATCTCGTAGTCGGCGAGCCAGCGACCGTTCACGTAACCGAACAGGTCGTCTTGGGGACGGGCATTTTCGTCGATGTGGCTCAGGTCGAGGCCCGAGCGGGTGGCCGCATACGTCACCCTGCCATCCTTACCATCTCCTGCGTGCCGGGCGCCTGCTGCGCCGACGGCGACCGGCGGCCGGGTAACCTCGCGCCCATGCCCGACGGCGAGCAAACCGAGCCGGCGACCGAAGCTGATGACCGGGACGCCGAGGCCGGCGCGCCCGAATCCAACGACGACGCCGCCGCCGGCGCGATCTTCTCTCCGTACGGCATCGCCTCGGCGGTGCTCGGCGTGCTGTCGGTCGCCGCGGTGGTGCTCGTCGGGATCATCTGGTCCGACCACCGCGCCGAGTCGGCCGAACGCACCTACCTGAGTCGCGTGATGCAGACCGCCGCCGAATGGACCGGCGTGCTGATCAACATGAACAGCACCAACATCGACGCCAGCCTGCAGCGGCTGCACGACGGGACCGTCGGCGAGCTGAACACCGAGTTCGACGCGACGGTGCAGCCTTATCGGCAGGTGGTGGAGAAGCTGCAGTCGCAGAGCAGCGGGCGCATCGAGTCGGTGGCGATCGAGACGGTGCATCACGACCTGGACAGCCAACCGGAGGGCGCAAGGCCTCCAAGAGAAATAGTCACCACCAAGCTGCCGCCGTTCGCCAGCCGGACGGATTCGGTGATGCTGGTCGCGACGTCGGTCAGCGAGAACGTCGGCGCCAAGCCGCAGACGGTGCACTGGAGCCTGCGCCTCGACGTCTCCAACGTCGACGGCAAGCTGATGATCTCTCACCTGGAGTCGATCCGATGAGAAACCGGTGGCGGCTGCTGGCCTTCGACATCCTGGCGCCGCTGGCCACGATCGCTGCGCTGCTGATGATCGGCGTCATCCTCGACTGGCCGCTGTGGTGGGTGTCGGTGTGCTCGGTGCTGCTGGTGCTGATCACCGAGGGCGTCGGAGTCAACTTCTGGCTGCTGCGCCGGGATGCGGTCAGCGTCGGCACCGACGACGAGGCGCCCGGCCTGCGCCTGGCTGTCGTCTTGCTGTGCACCGCAGCCCTGGTGGCCGCCGTGCTGACCGGTTACACGCATTGGACGCGCACCGACCGCGACTTCAGGAGGGATTCCCGCGACGTGGCCCAGGTCGCCAGCGGGATGGCCGAGGCGATGGCGTCGTTCACCCCGGGCGCCCCGACCAGCTCGATCGACCGCGCCGCGGCGATGATGGTGCCCGAGCGCGCGGACGCGTTCAAGGAGCAGTATCAGAAGTCCAGCGCCGAACTCGCGCGGCGCAATGTCACGGCGCAGGCCTCGACACTGGCGGCCGGGGTCGAGGCGCTTGGACCCACCGCGGCCAGCGTGGCGGTGATCCTGCGGGTCACCCAGAACACGCCCGGCCAGCCACCCAGTCGGGCGGCGCCGGCGTTGCGGGTGGCGCTGGTCAAACGGGGCAGCGACTGGCTGGTGAACGACGTGCTGCCGATCAACGCCCGCTGAGTCAGTTGGCCTCGGGCGGCGGCGTGTTCACCTTCACGAACCGGTCCGAGAGCCGGCGTATCCGGATCATCAGCGCGGCCGACGGACTGACGCTGCCGTCGAGGTAGGAGGCCAGATCCTCGGCCGCCACCCCGATTCGGGCGGCGAATTCCCGCTGGGCCAGTCCGGATCGCTCGATCAGCAGCCCGACGTGGCGGGCCACCTCGGCGCGTTCGTTGGCCTCCAGGTGGGTGCGGGCGCGTTCCAGCACCTCCCACAGCGCTTTGGAGATGCCGTACGGGCGGGTGCCCTCGAGGACTTCTTCGACTTGGCGGGCGGTGCGGCCGAACGGGTCGCGCTTCAGCGCTGCGGCGATCCGCTTCCAAATGTCGATGTCGCCGCCCTGCAGCGCCGAGCGAATGGCGGCGGTCGGCCAGAATTCCACCGGCTGATCGAAATCATGCGGCCGCGGTTCGGTGGCGGGCTGCTGGGGCGGCGGCACGCGTCGACGGTCGGCTGCCAACGTCACCTCGCCTCCTCCAGCATCGCGACGGCCACCGAAAGGCAGCGCTGCCTGACGTCATCCCAGTCTGCCCTGGCGTCCGGTTCCGAGACGGCGTCAGGCAGATCGGAAGGATTCGGATCCGCTAGTCGACGGACTAACTGGGAGGTGATCCATTGCTGCCTGGGCGGTTGACAACAGTAATACCTGTCCATTCCGGCGAGCACCACCGCGGCCGTTTCCGGTTCTAATGTGTCGACCATGTCAGCAAATTCGGCATAGTCGCGGCTGCTGTTACGGGACATGATCAGGTAGCTCTTGAGGCGCAGCGTCTCGGCACCCGTCGGGACCTGCAGCCGATCGCCGGTGGGCAATTGCACGTGGGTGGTTTCCACCGGGCTGCGACGCGCGTATTGCGGCCGGTTTCGGTCGCGGGCACCGGCCTCGAGCGCGTCGATGGCAATCGACAACCGACTCCGCCACAGCGTGACCGGATGCACCGGCCGATCGCCCCACGGGATGGCCCGGGCGATGCCGTTGCGCGACGCCAGGCCGTCGACCAGCTTCTTGGCCCCGGATGCTGCCCTGGTCTGACCGTTGCTGCCGTTCTTCTCGCCGAGCGTGACCGCGACGGCGTCGCCGTCACCGATGTTGACCTGATGCGGAATCTGTCCCGGGCCCTGGCCGCGGACTTCGTCGGCACCCTTGCAGTTGCGCCCGCAGCCGGTGAAGGCCAGCGGATCGGCCACCGTGATGGCGTCGGGCGCCAAGTGCTTGAGCTTGGCCGCCGACTTGAGCACCATGCGCACGTCCGCGCTGGGCGCGGTGAGCGCCGAGATGTCGTCGGGAATGACGACGACGTCGCCGAGGTCGACCTCGGGCAGCGGCCGGTCGAAATCGACCGACGGCAAGACACGGCGCAGCCAACCCGGCAGCCACCAGTTCCACTGGGCGAACATCGCCATCAGCGCCGGGACCAGCACCAGCCGCACCACGGTGGCGTCCACCGCGATCGCGACGGCGCAGGCCACCCCGATCTCGGCGACCAGCGGCATGCCGGCGAACGCGAAGCCGATGAATACCGCGATCATGATCAGGGCGGCGCTGGTGATGGTGCGGGCGCTGGTGCTCACGCCGTAGGCGACCGCGTCACGGGTGTTCCCGGTGTGCAGGAAGCGTTCCCGGATCCGGGTGAGCAGGAAGATCTCGTAGTCCATCGACAACCCGAACGTCATCGCCAGCACCAGCGGGGGAACCGTGCTATCGATCGACGTGATGTGGGCGAACCCGAGATCGCGCAACCAACCCCACTGGAACACCATGACCAGGCTTCCGTAGGCGGCGGCGACCGACAACAGCGTCATCACCACGCCTTTGAAGGCCAGGAACACCGAGTGGATCGACAGCAACAACATCACGAACGCGATGGCCGCGACGAACAGCAGCACCAACGGCTCGGTCGCCGAGACCCGGTCATCGAAATCCTTGATCAGCGCCGTCGGGCCGCCGACGTCGACGCGTGCGGTGCCCTCATTCGGAACCTGCGGGAGCTGGGCACGCATCCAGTCGACGGATTGCCGGGCGCCCATGTCCTCGGGATCGACCGACAACACCGCCGACAGCAAAGCACTGCTGTTGTCGTCGGCGAACTGCGGCGGGGTCACCGAGACGATGTGCGGGGCCTGGGCCATCCGCTGCCGGATGGCGGCCAACGTCTGGCTGTGCTCGGGTGCCGACGCCGAGCCGTCGGGGAAGCTCACCATCACCTGGATTGGACCGAGCGCTCCGGGCCCGAGAGCTTGGGATGCCCCGGCGACGCCGGCGCGGATCTCGTGCGCGGAGTCGAACTGGCGCAGCAAGCTGTTGCCCAGCACCATCGACGTGGCCGGTGCGGCCATAGCGAGCAGTACGGTCGCCGCCGCGATGGACGATATCCACGGCCGGCGCATCACGGCTGAAACCCAGCGGTTCCAGAATCGGGACTGCGTGCTTTCCGGTCGCCGCGACCAATGCAGTAGCACCGAACGCTTGGCGGCCGCCCGGCCGAACGTCGCCAGCGCCGCGGGCGTCAACGTAGTCGAGGTCAGCATCGCGACCGCGACGGCCATGATCGCGCCGGTGGCCATCGATTTCAGCGCGGGGGTGTTGATCAGGTAGATCCCCGTCAGGGACGCGACGACGGTCAACCCGGACAGCACCACCGCCAGCCCGGAGGTGGCCATCGCGGCGTCGACGGCCTCGCGGTGCTGGCGCCCGGACCGCAATTCCTCGCGGAACCGCATCAAGATGAACAGCGAATAGTCCACCGCCAGCGCGATACCGAACATCGACACCGTCGAGGTCACGAACACCGACATCGTGGTGTAGGCCGACAGGAAATAGACCAGTCCCATGGTCACCACGACCGTGCAGACGCCGAGCGCCAGCGGTATGGCCGCGGCGGCCAGCGAGCCGAACACCGCGAGCAAGACGATCAGGATGATCGGCAGGTTCCATTGTTCGGCTTTGGCGATGTCGTGTTTGGTGTTCGCGGCGGCGGCCGCACTGAGCGCGCCCTGCCCGATCACGTAGAGCCGAACCCGGCCGTCCGCCGTCTGCCCGGACTGGTCGCCCTTGACGCCCACCTGCTGCCTTAGCCGTTTGGCGATGTCGCTGGTGCCGGCGTTGCGGGCGTCGAGCCGCAGCGTCAGGACATACGGCCGGTCGGGCTGCGGCGGCCGCTGGGTGGGGTTGGTTTTCTCGGTGACGCCGGGGAATTCGCCGATGATCTGGCGCAGCTGCGCCACGGCGTTGTTCATGTCGTCATAGCTGGCGTCGGGGCGCGGGGCGGCCACCAGGGCCAACGACGACGCGCCGAGGTCGTGATACTGCTCCTCGAGCTGATCGTGGACCTTCAACGACTGCGAACCGGCCACTTCGAAACCACCGCCGGTGAGATTCCCGGACTGCGTCAACGCCAAGTAGATCGCCGGGACCAATGCCAACAACCAGCCTGTGAAGACCAACCAGCGGTACCTGCGCAGGCTGCGGCTGAGGCGCATCATAAACTGCTGGATTTCAGGCTCCCCAAGTATCTCGCTTACGCGTGAGGGCGACGATACCGCAGCAGCCTGTGCAGTAGTTCGGCTTAACGAATTCGTGAGCTGCGCAGACGGCTCTGTAGCCAAGCCGCGACCGAGTCGTTGCCGACCGGTGATCAACAGGAGCTGCGTCACACCAGGTGGCAGCGTCTGGGCCCCGATGGCAGGATGACGCTGGGCCGCGCGGGGGATGGGGAGTTCAGGCATGAAGACAGGGATGCTGACCGGACGGCGCACGCTCGTTGCAGGGTTGTTCGCGGCCGCAGTGCCCGCCGCGGCCGTCGCACTGATGGCCGGGCCGCCGGCGACCGGCGCCAACGACCCGTGCGCGGCCAGCGAGATTGCCCGGACGATCGGTTCGGTCTCCAAGTCGATGGGCGACTACCTGGACTCGCACCCGGAGACCAACCACGCGATGACCACGGTGCTGCAGCAGCAGGCCGGCCCGGACTCGGTCACCGGGCTGAAGTCCTACTTCGAGGGCAACCCCAGGGTGGCCGCCGATGTGGCCGGGATCGCGCAGCCGCTGACCAACCTGTCGATGCAGTGCAAGCTGCCGATCAGCATTCCCCAGGCCATGGGCATGATGCAGCAGGCCCAAGGCGCCGGCGGGGTGCCTGCGTTGCCTGTCTCGCCGGCCGCCGGCCAGGGCACTGCGCCCGCGCCCGGAGCGGGTGGCGCACTGCCCGGCCCCTCGCGGCCGAACAAAGTCGGCTAGCGGTTCTCCGGCGGCGGTAACGGACCCTGCAGCGCGTCGGCGCTGGGATCGTCGTTCCAGTACCGCAACTGTGGCTCGATGAGCGGCAGCGGACCGGTCGGGGGGTCGTCGTCGGAACCGCCCGGGTGCTCGGTGCGGAACACGAAGAAGAACACCACCCAGCCGATCGCCGAGATGAGCAGCCAGCTGATCAGCCGGTAGAGCAGCATCGCCGAGATCGCGTTGGGCAGTGACATGCCGCTGGACACCAGCCCGGGCACCAGCACGGCCTCGACGACCAGCAGCCCGCCCGGCATCAGCGGAATCGTGCCGACGGCGCGGGCGGCGGCGTAGGCCACCGTCAGCCCGGCGATCGACGCGTGGTCGCCGGCGGCGTATGCGGCGAACGCGAGGCAGGCGACGTCGGCAATCCAGTTGAACATCGACCAGCTGAACGCCACCCCGAGGTCGCGCCGGCCCAGGCTGACCGACTCGAGTTGCATCAGGATCTCGCGCCACTTCGCCAGGTGTGTGTCGACCGGCTTGCCGCGCACCGAGTTGAACCGCGACAGGATGCGGGTGCCGATGCCCTCGATCAGCTCCGGCCGCGAGGCCACCGCCTGAGACAGCAGCAGCAACGCGATGAAGCCGCCGAGGGTGAACAACAACGAGAAGGGGTTGTTCTTCGCGCCCAGGAAGAAGGCGCCGCCCAACCCGAGCAGCGCCAACCCGACCGCCTGCAGCACGCCGGACATCACCAATTGCCAGGACGCCACCACGGTCGAGGCTCCCCAAATGCGTTGCTGCCGAAGCAAAAACGTCGCCGACAGCACCGGTCCGCCCGGCAGCGTAGTACTCAGCGAGTTGGCGGCGTAGAACGCGGCCTCCGAGCGCAGCTGCTTGACGTGCACCGCGGCGGACCTCAGCAGAGTGCGCTGGATCTGGGCGAAGCTGTGCATCGAGGCGGCCGCCGCCGCTACCGCCGCAAGCAGCCACCACCAGTTGGCCTGGAACAGGCTCGTCCACGCCTTGGCTAGCTGATCCCAGCCCAGGGCGACCTCGACGCCGAGCACGATCGCGACCAGGCCCAGCACCGCCCAGCGCACCCACCGGTATTTGCCGCGCGATGTCTGCCTCTCCCGCGCCTGAGTCAGCGGCTCACCCTCATGCGCAAACGCGCCGCCGCCCGGCAAGCGGAGGTTGCGGATGGGCGCGTGGTGCGGCACGGGATTTAGGGTAACCGCGCAGGTGGCAAGCCCATCGAGACGCAACTCCGCGCGTGTCGCCGTCGTAACCGGATCGTGCTGGCGTCACTATCCAACTCCGAACCAACTCCGGAGCGCCCGATAGGCTGGCCGAATGCCGGCAAATTCCGACGACGACTCGGTCGAGCCCCTTGTCCGCAACACCGCAGCCTGGGCCTGGCGTTTGCTGGCCATCTTCGCTGCGGCACTCGCGTTCTTCTGGGTGGTGGCCAAGCTGGAGATTATCGTCGTCCCGGTGCTGCTGGCCCTGATGATCAGCGCGCTGCTGGTACCGGTCGTGGACTGGCTGGATCGGCAGGGTCTGCCGCGCGGCGGTGCCGTCGCATTGGTGCTGCTGGGCGGGTTCGCGGTGCTGGGCGGCATCCTCGCGTTCGTCGTCACCCAGTTCATCGTCGGTTTGCCAGACCTGACCGAGCAGGTAACCCGCAGCATCGACACCACCCGGCGGTGGCTGATCGAAGGGCCGGTGCATCTGCGCAGCGAGCAGATCACCAACGCCGGCAACGCCGCGATCCAGGCGCTGCACAACAATCAGTCGAAGTTGACCAGCGGCGCGCTCAACACCGCGGCCACCCTGACCGAACTGCTCACCGCAGCGGTGCTGGTGCTGTTCACCCTGATTTTCTTCCTCTACGGCGGCCGCAACATCTTCGCCTACACGGTCAAGATCTTCCCGATCGGCGTGCGCGACCGGGTCATGGAGGCGGGCCGAGCGGGATACGGCTCGCTGATCGCCTACGTCCGGGCCACCTTCCTGGTGGCCTTCACCGATGCGGCCGGGGTGGGCGCCGGGCTGGCCATCATGGGCGTTCCGCTGGCGCTACCCCTGGCGTCGCTGGTGTTTCTCGGCGCCTTCATCCCGCTGATCGGTGCCCTGATCTCGGGGCTGGTGGCCGTGGTGGTCGCGTTGCTGACCAAGGGCATCGTCTACGCGCTGATCACGCTCGGCTTGCTGGTCGTGATCAACCAGATCGAGTCGCATCTGCTGCAGCCGCTGGTGATGGGCCGCGCGGTCTCGATTCACCCGCTTGGGGTGGTGCTGGCGATCTCCACCGGCGGTGTGCTCGCCGGGATCGTCGGCGCGCTGCTGGCGGTCCCGACGGTGGCGTTCCTCAACAACGCGATCCAGGTGCTGCTGGCCCGGGATCCAGCCGTCGAAGCCGAAAAGCTGGACGAGGAGGCCGAAGGCAGGGTCGTTTTACACGCCCAGGCGGACGAGCCCGAGCAGCGGACCGACTAGGACCGAGCGGGACTAGAGTCGTCCCTCGCGGCGTAGCAGATCCTGCGCGGACAGCCCACCGCCCGCGCGGCGGCGCGGACGCGCATTGTCGCCACCGTCAGCCTGGCCGCCCTGCCCGCGAGCGTTCATCTTCTCGGTGGCGGGGTCGGAATCGTTGCCCTCCGAACGCATCACCGGAAGCGCGGTGGTCGGGTCGGCCGTGCCCTCGTGGTTGCCGGGAACCGGCATGGCCCGGGTCTGGCCGGCCGACGGCGGCGGCGCGGGCGGCGCCGCCGCGGGCCGTGGGTCGGCGTTGCCCTGAGCCGAGAAGCGCGTCGTCTTGGCTTCGGTTGGCTGGCTGGGCCGGGAAGGGGTGCGGCTCGGCCCCGCGGGCAGCTCCGCTGCGGGTCGCGGCTCGGACGGCCGCGACGGCTCCGGGGGCGCGCCGGGGTGCGTGGGGTCGTGCGGCGCCCGCGGTTTGGCGGCGACCAGGCTGGCCGCGACCGGCGGCCGGATCGTGCGCCCGTTGACGGCGCTGCGCTTGCGCTCGTCAGGCAGATCGGTTTCGCCCAGGCCGATCTTGTTCTGCAGCCGCCGGGCCCAGCGCGGGGCCCACCAGCAGTCGTCGCCGAGCAGCTTCATCACCGAGGGCACCAGGAACATCCGGACCACGGTCGCGTCCAGCAATAGCGCCGCCGCCAAGCCGAACGCCAGATACTTCATCATCACCAGATCGGAGAACATGAACGAGCCGGCGACCACGGCGAGCACCAGCGCGGCGGCCGTGATCAAACGCCCGGTCGTCGCGGTACCGATCCGGATGGCCTCGGCGGTCGACATGCCGCGTTCACGGGCCTCGACCATGCGGGACACCAGGAAAACCTCGTAGTCGGTGGCCAGACCGAAGCCCACCGCGACGACCAGCGCGATCAGCACCACCATCAGCGGCGTCGGGGTGAAGTTGAGCCAGGTCGAGAAGTGCCCGTCGACGAAGATCCACGTCAGGATGCCCAGGGTGGAGCCGAGCGTCAGCGCGCTCATCAGCGCGGCCTTGATCGGCAACACCACCGACCCGAATGCCAGGAACATCAACAACAGGCTGGCGCTGAGCAGCAACACCAGCATCAGCGGAGCCTTGTCGAACAGGCTCTGGATGCTGTCCTGCTCCAGCGCCGGTGTGCCGCCGACCAGCAGGGTCAGCCCCTTCGGCGGGTTGATCGCCCGTAGCTCGTTGATTTTCTTCTGGGCATCGTTCTTGTTGACCAGGCCGTTCTGGATCACCCGCACCGAATCGTCCTTGGGCTGGGTGGTCCCGTTCGGCCCCGCGACGCAGGGGTTGCCGGCGATCACCGGGCAGGGGCGCTCCTCCCACGTCTTGTCGGTGAACCCGGTGATCCCCGAGATCCGGTTGCGGATGTCGGCGACCTGCTGGTCGGTGACCTTGCTGTGGTTGTTGCTCTTGATCACCACCGTCAACTGCTCGGTCCGGTACCCGGGAAACAGCTTGTCGAAGTGTTCCTGCGCCATGCGCACGGCGTTGTCGGGTGGCAGGTATTTCTCGCTCATGCCGCCGAGCGACAGGTTGCCCAGCGGGATGACCAGCAGGATCATGCCAACGGCGATCGGGATGGCGAAGGCCAGCGGGCGCTTCATCACGGTCGTGACGAGCTTGCCCCAGAAGCCGGCCTCGACCTCTTCGCGGGTCTTGGTCTTCTGCAGCCGCTCGGCGAGCCATTCCAGGAAGACCCGGGAAACCTTCCAGTTGCGCAAGAACGGGACTCGGAAGGCGGTCCGCACGCCCAAAGCGTCGACGTTGCGCCCGAGGATGCCCAGGGCCGCCGGCAGCAAGGTGATCGACAGCAGTGCGGCAAGCCCGACCGCGGCGAAGATCGCATAGGTCAGCGAGTGCACGAAGCCCTGCGGCAGCACCAGCAGGCTGGCGCTGCAGGCGATGATCAGCGCCGCCGAGAAGACGACCGTACGACCGGCCGTCATCACCGTGCGCCGCACCGCGGCCTCGGTGTCGTAGCCCTCGGCGATCTCCTCCCGGAAGCGGCTGACGATGAAGAGGCCGTAGTCGATGGCGATACCGAATCCGATCAGCGAGACCACCGGCTGAGCGAAGAAGTGCACCGGGCCGAAGATGGCGGCGAAGCGCAGGATGCCCAATGCCCCCGCGATGCTCAGGCCCCCCACGATGACCGGTAGGCCGGCGGCGACGGCGCCGCCGAACACCAGGAACAGCACCACCGTCACCAGCGGGAGGCCCAGATACTCCAGGAGCTTCTGGTCGGTGGCAATGGTGCCGGTCAGCGCGCTGGCGACGGGCTCGAGTCCGGCGAGTTCGACCTTGCCGCCGTTGAGCTTCTGCAGGGCCGGCTCGATGAGCTTGTAGTTGTTGAGAATGGTGTCGTCGTCGTCGCCCTTGAGCGGGATGGTGACGAAGGTGTGCTTCCTGTCCTCCGTCGCCATGCCCTTGATCTGGGCGTTCGGGGGGTCGGTACCGGGGGCCAACGCCAGCCAGCCGGCCCAGCCGAGCACCTGGTTGGGATGGTCCTTGACGAACTTGTTCAGCTCGTCGACGGTTTGCTTTCGCCACACCGGGTCGTCGACGGTCTTGCCGTCGGGGGCGGTGAAGATCGCCACGATCTGACTGGTGCGGTCGCGTCCGTAGGTCTTGTCACCCAGAATCGACGCGGCAACGGACTGGCTGCCGTCGTCGTAGAACCCACTCTGCGTGACATGCTTACCCAGGCTCATCCCGAAGACGCCGCCGCCAAGACACAGAGCCACCATGACCCCGATCACGATGTACCTGTAGCGGTACACGGTTCGACCCCACCAGGCGAACACGTAAGCTCCTTACTGGATCACCGACAGCGACCCGCGCTGTGTCTTTCGTTTTTCACGCCAGTCTCACACACGCGTGGTCAATAGCGCGGACAGCGGCCGGAACGGCTGCAGCCACGCTCCCTGGTCGGGCAGCGAATCTAGGCCGATCCGCGGCAGCGGTTCCCGGAAAACACCCTCGATGTCCTCCAGGTCAACGAAGTCCAAGGTATCCGACGCTAGTGCCCAACTCGCATGTTCGCGAAATCCGATCACTTGAACGGGGGTTGAGCCACCAACCCCGGCGCGCGCGATTTCTTCCAGCGGCTGACGGAACGCTTGTCCATCGGCGGACGCTACGACCAGCGCCGCAAGCCCTTCTTGGCGCCGCAGTTCAATGTGCTGGAGCATGTCCCGGTCGACATCGCTGTCTTCATCTATTTTCGGCTTGGCGAAGACCGCGAACCCCACGTTACGCAACGCATCGACCCAGGGTCGAACGACTTCGGCGCTGCTCGGCGCGATGTTGGTGAACACGGTGGCCTCGGGTTCGACGATGACGCCCGGCCGCCCGGCGCTGATCTCGGCCGTCCGCGCCAGCAGCCAACGCCCCAGCGCGTCGAACCGGGGGCGTTCCAGCGCGGTCGGGCGCCGGCCCAGGATGGAGCCCAGCCCCATGTCGAGGTTGGGGGCGTCCCATACCAGCAACACGCGCTGCGGCGGCGTATCGAGGCTGCCCAGATCGTCGCCGGACGGCGCTGCCGGCGCTGCGGCGCTTGCCGCGGTCGTTTCTTCTGCGAGGCTCATAATCATCGTCTTTTCCAGATGAACTCGGATACGGAGTGGCCCGCTTCTTGGGCTTTCAGCTCGTATTTGGTCGTCGGGCGCTCGGTCGAGATCGGCAGCCCGCTGCCGGGTTCAACGCGACACAGTCGCGGTTCGGCGTCGCCGACTTCGGCCATCTGCTCGGCGTAGCCGGGGTGGTCCGTCGCGGCGTGCAGGACACCCCCCGGGAGTAACCGGTCGGCGATCAAGCCAACCGTGGCCGGTTGCAGGAAGCGGCGTTTGTGGTGGCGCGCCTTCGGCCACGGATCGGGAAAGTAGAGGCGAAACCCGGTCAGCGAGGCCGGTGCGATCAGATGCTGCAGCACGTCGATCCCGTTGCCGCGGATCAACCGGATATTGCTGACCTGCTCGCGGTCGATCGCGCACAGCAGCTGGGCCAGGCCCCGCTTGTAGACCTCCACGGCGATCACATCGATTTCGGGTTCATCGCGGGCCATCGCCAGCGTCGACGTGCCGCTGCCGCAGCCGATCTCGAGCACGAGCGGCGCCTGCCTGCCGAACCACGCCCGGGTGTCGAGCGGTTCGAAGCGGCGCGGAATGTCGGAGAGGCCGATCGCCGGCCACCGCCGGTCCCAGGTCTCCCGCTGGCCGCCGGACAGGGTGGAACGCCTGGAGCGGAAGCTGGTCGCCGGTAGATAGCCCCGTTGAGGGTCGTGCGAACCGTCCGGATCCGACGCCGGCGACACACTTTCTTCGGTGTCCAGGCCGGCTCCCACCTCCGCCGGTGCATCGGGACACGTCCCGACCCCGGGTTGCGCATGCATTTGTCCATGGTGGCCCATGAATCCCCGATGTAGCCGCTCCTGGTCCAGATTGATACCCAACAGTTGCCTTCAACTGGTAACAGATAGACGGTGGCTCGCAACTCGACGACACAAGTGCCACTATGCGGTGGTGCCCGATCGTTTGCCCGGCAAACAGGCCCGGCGCCTGCGACAACCCCGCATGCGATCGCAAGCAACGCCGCCGTGGCGCGCGGACCGATCGGATCGAGCGGGCAAGAAATGAAGGTACAGGGGAGCCAAGTTTTCACCGACGAGCTGACACGGTTTGCTGCTAGGTGTGACGACGCGCGCGTGACGGCGATCGCCGAGAAGGTCGCCGCGCCGCTGCGGGTCGCAGTACACGGGCGCGCCGGAGTCGGTCGCGGCACCGTGGCACGCGCGTTGGGTCACGCCGGGATGGCGTCGGGAATCACCGTGACGCCGGCCGAGGGCGAGGCCGACCTGGTCGTCCAGGTCGTCGCTGAAGTGGTCAAACCCGAGGACGTCGACGCGATCGTGGCCGCCGGCCGCCCGGTGCTGACCGTGCTGAACAAGGCCGACCTGCTCGGCTCGCTGTCCGGTCGCCGCGGGGCAGGTCCGCTAGGGCAGGCACGGACCCAAAGCGAGCGGCTCGCCGAGGTCGTCGACGGCCCGGTCGAACCGATGAGCGCTTTGCTGGCGGTCGCCGCGTCCGACGGACTGGACGCCACCGCGTGGACGGCGCTGCAGACACTGGCCGCCCACCCCGCCGGCCTGGACGGCTCGTTAGAGGATTTCGTCGCGGCAGACAATCCCGTGCCGCCTCGTGCGCGGATGCGGCTGCTGGACAGCTTGGATGTGTTCGGCACCGCACTGGCCGTCGCCGCGATCCGCCGGAACGCCACGCCGGCGCAGTTCCGGGCCCTGCTGCGGCGGGTCAGCGGCGTCGACGCGGTGATCGCCCGGTTGGCGGCCCTGGGCGTCGAGCTGCGCTACCGGCGGGTGCTGGCTGCCACCGCGGAGCTGGAGGCCCTGGCCGTCGGCCGCTTGATCGGTGAGCAGATCAGCGGTTTCCTGTCCGGGGACTACACCGTGCTGGCGCGGATGGCCGCCGCCGTCGACGTGGTTGAGGCGGCAGGGCTCGATGTCGACGGCGATGACGACCCGGCCGGACACCTGCGCCGCGCGGCGTGCTGGCAGCGCTACAGTCGCGGATCGGCGAGTGAACTGCAGCGCAGCTGCGGTGCGGACATCGCACGCGGATCGTTGCGGCTGTGGTCGCAGACCCGGAGGTCATCATGAGCGGCGATCCGTCCGCCGATCCGGCCGCCCAGGTCGACAAACTGGTGGCGGCGATCGGGCCGCGGCTGGAGTCGCCCGTGGTCAGCCGTCGCGACGTCGTCCTGGTGACCGGCCCGTGGATGGCCGGCGTGACGGGGGTGGCCACCGCGCTGGGCGAGCGGCTGCCCGCGCACAAGTTCGTCGAGTCGACGGATCTGCAGCCCGGCGAGGCGCCGACGGCGGTGGTGTTCGTCGTCTCTGCGGCCGCCGAACTCACCGCGTCGGACTGCGCGCTGCTCGACGCCGCCTGCGAGCACACCGACGTCGTCGTCGCCGTGGTGTCGAAGATCGACGTGCACCGCGCCTGGCGCGACGTACTGAGTGCCAACCGCGACAAGCTCGCCGCACATGCGCCGCGCTACGCCCAGGTGCCGTGGATCGGTGCGGCCGCCGCGCCCGAGCTGGGTGAGCCGCAGTTGGACGAACTGGTCGACACCGTCGCGAAGCAGCTCGACGCTGCCGACGTCGGGCGGCGAAACCGGTTGCGGGCCTGGGAATCCCGGCTTCAAACGGTCGCGCAGCGGTTCGACCGCGATGCGGACAGCACCGGGCGGCGGGCCCGGGTCGACGCGCTGCGCCAGGAGCGCAGCACGGCGCTGCGTGAGCGCAGGCAAGCGAAATCCGAGCGCACCATCCGGATGCGCGGCCAGACCCAACAGGCCCGGGTTCAGCTGTCGCACTTCGCGCTGAACCGATGCTCGTCGGTGCGCAGCGAGCTACAAGAGGATGCCGCGCACCTGCCTCGTCGCGACATGGCAGGTTTTGAGGCGCACGCGCGGGGCCGGGCCGCCGAGGTGGTCAGCGAGGTGAACGAGGGCGCCACCACCCAGCTTGACGACGTCGCGCGCGAGCTGGACCTGCCGATGGAGCTACCGCCGATCGAGCAGCTGCCCACCGTCGACGTCGCGCCGCCCCCGCTGAAGTCCCGCCGGCAGGAGACCTGGCTGATGCTGCTGCTGGGCGTCGGGTTCGGGGCGGGCGTCGCGTTGACGCTGTTTCGGCTGGTGTCCGGCCTGGCCCAGCGGCTGAATCCGGCGCTGGAGATCGCCGGCGCGCTGGCGTGTGTGGCCCTCGGCGCGGGGATCACCGTGCTGGTGGTCAGACTGCGCGCCCTGCTCCACGACCGCGCGTTGCTGGACCGCTGGACGGGTGATCTGACGTCCGCGCTGAAATCGGTCGTCGAGGAGCTGGTCGCCACCCGGGTGCTCACCGCCGAGGCGCTGCTCAGTACCGGGCTGGTCGCTCACGACGAGGCTGAGAACACGCAGGTGTCAGAACAGGTCAGCGTGATCGACACCGAGCTGCGCGAGCACGCCATCGCCGCGGCGCGGGCCACCGCCGCCCGGGAACGGGAAATGCCGACGGTTCAAGCGGCGCTGGACGCGGTGCGTGCAGAACTCGGAGAACCGGGTATACCCCGACCCGACGGCCCCGCCGAGGACAGTGGCGGGGCAGAAAACACTAAATCGGCCCCGAGGAGTGCGGATGAGGAAAATTCGTGAGCGTTTAAGCGCTTCTGAATCGTTGTTGTGAGAAGGCTTATACCCGCCCGGGCCTTCCCCAGCAAGGGGATCACGATAACCTGTAGCTAACGCCACCATGTCAATATCTGTGTGGGCGACTGCATACGCAATCACGATATGCCCGCGCGTACGGAGATGAATTCAGGAGAGTTCGATGACCTCAGCGACCATTCCCGGTCTGGACAACGCACCCACGAATCACCGGGGGCTGCTGGCGTGGGTAGAGGAGGTTGCCGAGCTCACCCAGCCCGACCGCGTGGTGTTCGCTGACGGCTCCGACGAGGAGTTCCACCGGCTGGCCACGCAACTGGTCGAGGCGGGCACCCTGAAGAAGCTGAACGAGGAGAAGCGCCCCAACTCCTACCTGGCGTTGTCGGACCCGTCCGACGTGGCGCGGGTGGAGTCGCGGACGTTCATCTGCTCCGAGCGTGAGATCGACGCGGGTCCGACCAACAACTGGATGGACCCGACCGAGATGCGGTCCACGATGAACGACCTGTATCGCGGCTGCATGCGCGGTCGCACCATGTGGGTGGTGCCGTTCTGCATGGGCCCGCTGGGTGCCGACGACCCCAAGCTGGGCGTGGAGATCACCGACTCCGAGTACGTCGTCATCTCGATGAAGGTGATGACCCGGATGGGCAAGGCGGCGCTGGAGAAGATCGGCGACGACGGCTTCTTCGTCAAGGCGATGCACTCGGTGGGCGCCCCGCTGGAGCCCGGCCAAAAAGACGTGCCGTGGCCGTGCAACGACACCAAGTACATCACCCACTTCCCCGAGACCCGCGAGATCATGAGCTACGGCTCGGGCTACGGCGGTAACGCGCTGTTGGGTAAGAAGTGTTACTCGCTGCGTATCGCTTCGGCGATGGCGCACGACGAGGGCTGGCTCGCCGAGCACATGCTGATCCTCAAACTGATCTCCCCGGAGAACAAGGCCTACTACTTCGCCGCGGCCTTCCCGTCGGCGTGTGGCAAGACCAACCTCGCGATGCTGCAGCCGACCATCCCCGGCTGGCGCGCCGAGACCCTCGGTGACGACATCGCCTGGATGCGGTTCGGCAAGGACGGCCGGCTGTACGCCGTCAACCCGGAGTTCGGCTTCTTCGGCGTCGCGCCGGGCACCAACTGGAAGTCCAACCCGAACGCGATGCGCACCATGGCGGCCGGCAACACCGTCTTCACCAACGTCGCGCTGACCGACGACAACGACGTGTGGTGGGAAGGTCTGGAAGGCGAGCCCGACCACCTGATCGACTGGAAGGGCAACGACTGGATCCTGCGCGAGTCGGACACCAAGGCGGCGCACCCGAATTCGCGGTACTGCACCCCGATGTCGCAGTGCCCGATCCTGGCGCCGGAGTGGGACGACCCGCAGGGTGTGCCGATTTCCGGCATCCTGTTCGGCGCGCGCCGCAAGACGACGGTGCCGCTGGTGACCCAAGCCCGCGACTGGCAGCACGGCGTCTTCATGGGCGCCACGATGGGCAGCGAGCAGACCGCCGCCGCCGAGGGCAAGGTCGGCACCGTGCGCCGCGACCCGATGGCCATGCTGCCGTTCCTGGGCTACCACGTCGGTGACTACTTCCAGCACTGGATCGACCTGGGCAAGAACGCCGACGAGTCCAAGCTGCCAAAGGTGTTCTTCGTCAACTGGTTCCGCCGCGACTCCGACGGTGGCTTCCTGTGGCCGGGCTTCGGCGAGAACAGCCGGGTGCTCAAGTGGATCGTCGACCGCATCGAGCACCAGGCCGGCGGCCAGGACACCCCGATCGGCATCGTGCCGACGGCCGACGACCTCGACCTGGACGGGCTCGACATCCAGGGCGGCGACGTGGCCAAGGCGCTGGCGGTCAACACGGCCGAGTGGCGCGAGGAACTGCCCCTGATCGAGGAGTGGTTCGAGTTCGTCGGCGACAAGCTGCCCACCGGCGTCAAGGACGAGTTCGAGGCGCTCAAGCAGCGGCTCGCGGAATCCGAGTAGCTCTTCTTACATCGCGAGCAGACATAGAGTCGCGCCGACTGACGTCGGGACACGCGATTCTGTGTTTGCTCGGCAACTTTTTGCGTGCCTTGTTTGGAACCGCACGCTGCGGTGTATAGATAGCTAACAGTCCGATCTTGGGAGGCCGACGATGAAGTCAACGACAACCCCCGCGCTCGCGATAGCGGTTGCGGCAGCGGGAATCTTGTTCAGTGGATGTTCCGCGTCACAGGTGATCAACACTGGCGGTGACACCAAGTGCAAGGACTTCATTACCCAGGACGAGAAGAAGCAGAACGACGAGGTCAGCAAAATGCTGAAGGACAAGAGCGGCCAGGACCCGGCCAATTTGGAGATTTCCGCGACGCGACTGTCCGCACAGACCTGGTGCCAAACGTTGGGCAAGCCGGACTCCAAGATCTCCGAGGCGCCGCACGGCTGACGCGGTAGTTCCTAACAGCGCGAGTTGCACGGCGGCGGCGCCGTTGAAGATCATCGCATTGCGATCGTTGATCGCCGCCACGCACTCACCGCGGTATCTCGACGTGACGCACATCGCCCAGGCGGCATGGATTGACCGCCAGGCGCCGCAGTGAGAACGACGGGCGCGGCTGGCGTACATGGACATTGCGCCCGAGAAGGAACAGCCCCGGGGCACTTGACACCCGTCAAATTTGGCGGCGGTACAGTCTTTCGCATGCAGATCCGCCCCTACCTCGGTTCCGGCAAACCGGCGATCATCCTGTACCCATCGGGAACGGTCGTCACCTTCGATGAACTCGAGGCGCGGGCCAACCGGCTGGCACACCGGTTCCGTCAGGCGGGCCTGCGCGAGGGCGACAGCGTCGCGATCCTGATGGAGAACAATCAGCACATCCATGCGGTCATGTGGGCGGCTCGGCGCAGCGGCCTGTACTACGTGCCGATCAACACCCACCTGACCGCGGCCGAGGCGGCCTACATCATCGACAACAGCAACGCCAAGGCGATCGTCGGATCGGCGGCGCTGCGCGACACCCTCGCCGGGCTGGCCGAGCATTTGCCGAACGGTCTGCCCGAGCTGCTGCTGATCGCCGACGGTGAGTTGCCGGGCTGGGAGCGCTACCCGGAATGCGTTGCGAATCAACCGGATACCCCGATCGACGACGAGATCGAGGGCGACCTGTTGCAATACTCCTCGGGCACCACCGGCCGGCCCAAGGGGATCAAACGCGAATTGCCGCACGTGCCACCGGAAGACGCGCCGGGCATGATGTCGGCTCTGGTCGACTTCTGGATGGATAGCGACACGGTGTATCTGAGTCCCGCCCCGCTGTATCACACCGCGCCGTCAGTGTGGTCCATGACGGTGCAGGCCGCGGGTCTCACCACGGTGGTGATGGAGCGCTTCGATGCCGAGGGGACGCTGGACGCCATCCAGCGGCACCGGATCACCCACGGCCAGTTCGTGCCGGCCATGTTCGTCCGGATGCTGAAACTGCCTCAGGACGTCCGTGATTCCTACGACCTGTCCAGCCTGAAGCGGGTGATGCATGCCGCGGCGCCGTGCCCGGTACAGATCAAGAAGCAGATGATCGACTGGTGGGGACCGATCGTCGACGAATATTACGCGTCGTCGGAAGCACACGGGTCGACGCTGATCTTCGCCGAGGACTGGCTGGCGCATCCGGGTTCGGTGGGCAAACCCATGGGGGGCGCTGTGCACATTCTCGACGAGAACGGCAACGAGCTGCCGCCCGGCGAGGCCGGCGAGATCTACTTCGAAGGTGGAGCTTCGTTCGAATACCTCAATGACCCAACGAAAACCGCCTCGTCCCGCGACGAGCACGGTTGGACCACCGTCGGCGACATCGGCTACCTCGACGAGGAGGGCTACCTGTACCTGACCGACCGGCGCCACCACATGATCATCTCCGGTGGAGTGAATATTTATCCGCAGGAGGCTGAGAACCTTCTGGTCACCCACCCGAAGGTGTTGGACGCCGCGGTGTTCGGGGTGCCCGACGACGAGATGGGTCAGCGAGTGGTGGCGGCCGTGCAGACCGTCGATGAGGCCGACGCCAGCGATGAGTTCGGTGACGAGCTGATGACCTGGCTGCGAGACCGACTGGCGCACTTCAAATGCCCGCGCTCGATCGCGTTCGAGAAGCAGCTGCCCCGCACCGACACCGGCAAGCTCTACAAGAACGCGCTGATCGAGAAGTATTCGGTGTGACCGATGTTCCGGGTCGTCGACATATCGAGTGCGCCGGAGTCGGGCCTGTCGTCGCCGCCCGGCGTGGTCGTCGGCGTCGGATCGGCCGCTGAGATCGCACAAGGCGAATCATTGCTGGACGCAGCGACTTTCACGCTGACCGAGGACACCTGCGACGACCCGCGGGTGATCACCGTCGATTCTGTCCCCGAGACGCTCGCCGAGCTGCGCAAGCGGTGTGAGCACTGGCCGCAGGCCAGCAGTGTCTGCGACGACGTGTTGCGCGCGATGACGCCCGATGGCCCGACGCTGGCCGGGGTGTTGACCGAATCGCTGGCCTACTCCACCCTGCAGGCCGGTCCGGAGTTCGCGCGCTGGATCGCCGAACGCGGCCCGGCCCGGATGCCCGAGATTCCGGACCCGGTGCAGGCCGAGCGCGACGGCGATACCCTGCTGATCAAGTTCAACCGCCCACTTCGCCACAACGCGTTTTCCACCGACGCCCGCGCGGCACTGCTGGAGGCACTGACCGTCGCGCAACTCGATCCGTCGGTCGCCGGAATCATGTTGAGCGGCAACGGTCCGTCGTTTTGCAGTGGCGGGGATCTCGCCGAATTCGGCACCTTCGCCGATCCTGCGAGCGCGCACCTGGCCCGCACCCGTCACAGCCCGGCGCTGGCGCTCGACGCGCTGACCGCCAAGCTCGGCCGGTGCTGCCGCGCCCAGGTGCACGGTCGGGTGCTGGGCAGCGGCCTGGAGATGGCCGCATTCTGCGGCTGGGTTGAGGCGCAGCAGGATTCGGTCTTCGGGCTACCGGAACTGAGCCTCGGTTTGATCCCGGGCGCCGGCGGAACCGTGAGCATCACGCGCCGCATCGGCCGCTGGCGAACGGCCTATCTGGTGCTGTCCGGCCGGACAGTCGGCGTCGATACGGCGCTGCGCTGGGGGCTAATTGATGCGACTTACGTTGGTGCGCAACCGATTTCTCAGTAGCCCCCGAAGGTGGTGCTGGTCGTCGACGGGATGCTGGACACGGCGACCACGGCGATGACGATGTAGAGGATCGCGATGATCGCATACGTCACGCCACCCGCGATGGCGCCGATGATCGCCCACTTCTTGGCGTTGCTCGACGCTTCCTGTGCCTCGGCAACCCGGCCCTGCGCCCAGAGTCCGGAGACCTTGTTGGAGTAGACAAGCGAGATGATGCCGAACGGCAGGCAGCACAGCACCGTGCACAGAATCGCCCAGACGAGGTAGTTATCCGGTTCCTGCTGGCCCGGCCAGGCGCCGGGCTGCTGGGCCGGCCAACCCGGTTGTTGTGGCTGCTGCCAGCCCGGTTGCTGCGGCTGACCCTGCCAGTCCGGTTGCTGGGGTTGGCCCTGCCACTCGGGGGAGCCTTCGTACGGCCCTGGGGGATAACTCATGGCAACCGACTTTCTTTCGGTCCAATAGGTTTACTCCCGCGCCGGTTTGCTGGTGCGCAAGTCAGGCAAATATAGCGCACAACCGGAGGTCAAGCGCCGATTCAGCCTCCGCTTAGATGCCGCCTCGGGCCACCAGCTGGCCGGCGATCACATTGCGCTGGATCTCGTTTGTGCCCTCTCCGACGATCATCAGTGGCGCGTCGCGAAAGTAGCGCTCGACGTCGTACTCGGTGGAGTAGCCGTAGCCGCCGTGGATGCGTACCGCGTTCAGCGCGATCTCCATCGCGATCTCGGAGGCGAACAGTTTTGCCATCCCGGCTTCCATGTCGCAACGTTCGCCGCTGTCGTAACGCTGCGCGGCGTAGCGGGTGAGCTGGCGGGCGGCGGTGAGCTTGGTGGCCATGTCGGCGAGGTAGTTGCCGACGGCCTGATGCTTCCAGATCGGCTGGCCGAAGCTCTCCCGCTGCTGGGCATAGGCCAACGCATCCTCGAGTGCCGCGGTCGCCACGCCCAGGGCGCGGGACGCCACTTGGATGCGTCCCGTTTCGAGGCCCTTCATCATTTGCGAAAAGCCCTCGCCCACACGGCCTCCCAGGACGGCAGCCGTGGGAGCGGCGAAGTTATCGAAGGACAGCTCGCACGACTCGACGCCCTTGTAGCCGAGCTTGGGTAGATCCCTGGAGATCGTCAGACCCGGCCCCGGCTCCACAAGCACGATCGAGATGCCCTTATGGCGTGGTGTGGCCTGCGGGTCGGTCTTGCACAGCAGCGCGATGAGCCCGGAATGGCGCGCGTTGCTGATCCAGGTTTTGGCGCCGTTGATCAGCAGGCCGCCGGAGCCGTCGGACAGCGCGGTGGTCGACATGTTCTGCAGGTCGGAGCCGCCGCCGGGTTCGGTCAGCGCCATCGTGGCCCGCACCTGGCCGGTGGCCATCCGCGGCAGATAGGTCCGCTTCTGCTGCTCGGTGCCGAACAACACCAGCAGCTTGGCGACCACGGTGTGGCCGCCCATCGCGCCGGCCAGGCTCATCCAGCCGCGGGCCAGCTCCTGGGTGACTCGCACATACCCCGGCATCGAGACCGGCGAGCCGCCGTATTCCTCGGGGATGGCCAGGCCGTAGATGCCGATCCGCTTCATCTGCTCGATCCACGCCTCGGGGTAGGCGTTGGCGTGCTCGACCTCGCGGACCGTCGGTTTGACCTCGCGGTCGATGAACGCCCGCACCGTGGCGACCAGCATGTCTTCTTCGTCGTCCAACTCTGATAACCCTCCTGCATTGACCCCCAATTCGACAGCCTGCCAGCATGAGGCGTTGTGACGGGTAACGGGTATGCGGGAATCCGCGAAGGCGGGCCGTACTTCGACGATCTGTCCAGAGGCCAGGTCTTCGACTGGGCACCGATGGCGACGCTGTCGGCGGGCATGGCCGCCGCGCATCAGGCGATCCTCGGTGACCGGCTGCGGCTGGCCCTGGACGCCGAGCTGTGTGCCGCGGTGATCGGCGACCCGGGGCCGCTGGCGCACCCGGGGCTGGTCTGCGACGTCGCCATCGGGCAGAGCACGCTGGTCACCCAGCGGGTCAAAGCCAACCTGTTCTACCGCGGGCTGACATTTCACCGATTCCCGGTCATCGGCGATTCCCTCTACACCCGTACCGAAGTCGTTGGGCTGCGTGCCAACTCGGCCAAGCCGGGGCGGGCCCCGACGGGCCTTGTTGCGCTGCGGATGACCACGATCGACCAGGCCGATCAATTGGTGCTCGATTTCTACCGCTGCGCCATGTTGCCCGCGAGCCCGGACTTCGACCCCGATAACGCGGCCGCCGACGATCTCTCGACGATCGGCGCGGATGCGGCACCGCCGGCCGTTGCGCCGGCGGCGCACTGGAACGGCGAGGCCTTCCGAAAGCGAGTGCCCGGACCGCATTTCGACACCGCACTGGCGGGCGCGGTGCTGCACAGCACCGGCGATGTCGTCAGCAGTGCGCCCGAGCTGGCCCGGCTTACCCTGAATATCGCTGCAGCACATCATGATGCACGCTCTAGCGGGCGCCGGTTGGTGTACGGCGGGCACACCATCGGGCTGGCGTTCGCACAGGCAAACAGGCTGTTGCCCAATCTGGGCACGGTGCTGGGCTGGGAGTCGTGCGATCACACCGGGCCGGTGTACGAGGGCGACACCCTGTACAGCGAACTGCATGTCGAGTCGGCCGACGGGGGCGAGCTGGGACTGCGATCGCTGGTCTACGCGGTCGGTGACGGGGCCGAACAGCCCGACCGGCCGGTGCTGGACTGGCGACTGCGCGCGCTGCACTTCTAGCCCGGAGCACAATGGTCCAGGTGAGCAACGCGGCGTCCCGGTGGGGGAGCAGCGGGCTGGCCTGGCTGACCGGCCTGCCCGGTGGGGCGCCGGACTTCTCCCGCGCCGAGGTGCTGGCCCGCGCCGAGCAGGTCGCGACGGCGCTCGGCGGCCATCTGGGCATCACCGTCGATGCGGCCATGCTGCTGGCCGGCCGGGCCGGATTGCTCGGATTGAGCCGCGCCGGCCGTATTTCGGCCGGCGGTGGTACCCGGCTGCTCTCGGCCCGCGACGGCTGGTGCGCGCTCACGCTGTCGCGTCCCGACGACATCGCCGCCGTCCCTGCGCTACTGGAAGTTGACGAGGTGCCCGCCGATCCCTGGCCCATGCTGCAGCGTTGGGCCGCAACGTGTCTCGTCTCCGCGATCACCGAGCGGGCGAGTCTGCTCGACGTGCCGGCGGCCGGCCTGGGCGAGGCCGCCGATGCGCCGCGGCGGGTCGAGCGACTGGGCAGCGCGGGTGCCGCCCGGGGCACCGAGGGCCTGCTGGTGGCCGACCTGTCGTCGATGTGGGCCGGCCCGCTGTGCGGGCAGCTGCTGGCCCACGCCGGAGCCACGGTCGTCAAAGTCGAAAGCCCACAACGTCCGGACGGCACCCGGGCGGGAAATCGCGAGTTCTTCGACTGGATGAACGGCGAAAAACTGTCCTATTGCCTCGATTTCGAGGGCCAGGCCGACGAGCTGCGGGAGCTGCTCGGCGTCGCCGACATCGTGATCGAGGGCTCGCGGCCAGCGGCGCTGACGCGGCGCGGTTTGGGCCCGGATCATATTGTGCCGCGAGCGGGCCGAATCTGGTTGCGCATCAGCGGGTATGACCAGAACCCCGGCCGGCCCGCATTCGGCGACGACGCTGCGGTGGCCGGCGGCCTGGTCGGCGTCGCCGCGGATGGCCCAGTGTTCTGCGGGGACGCGATCGCCGATCCGCTCACCGGCCTGCAAGCCGCCGTGGCCGTGGCCGAATCGCTGGCCCGCGGTGGCGGCGAGTTGATCCAGCTGTCGATGGCGGGGATCGCCGCGGGCTATGCGGCCCTGCCCAGCGCGCCATCGGCGTCGGACTGCCCGGCGCCCCCGCCGCAGCCGCCGCCGTCGCACCGCCGCGCCGCCGAACTGGGCGCGGACAACGATGGCGTACGCCGGTTGGTCAGCGAAAGACGGTTACGGTCATGCTGATTCATCGAGCGACACTGCTGGACGGCAGGGTGACCGACCTCCGGATCGGCGCGCAGATCGAGGAGATGGGCGACGACCTCGAATCCAGGAGTGGCGAAACCGTGCTCGACGCGCACGGCGCGACCGTGCTGCCCGGCCTGCACGATCACCATGTACATCTGCGCTCGGCCGCCGCGGCGATGGATTCGCTGATGCTCGGACCGCCCCGCGTGCGCACCAGAGATCAACTGGTACAACAACTGTCGTTGGCTACACCGAACGCAGACGGATGGATCCGGGCGATCGGCTACCACGAATCCGTCGCCGGTGAGCTGGATCGCGCCGCGCTCGATGCCATCGTGTCCGGCAGTCCGGTCCGCGTTCAGCACCGCAGCGGCGCCTTGTGGATCCTCAATTCCGCGGCCCTGCACCTGCTCGGAATGGCCGATCACCCCGACGGGCGGCTGCGCGCCAGCGACCGCTGGTCCGACGCGCTGCAGCGCCACAACAGCGACCTCACCGAACTCGGCCGGCGCCTCACCGCGGTCGGCGTCACCGCAGTCACCGACGCCACACCGGATCTCGACGCGAGCGACATGGTGTCACTGTTGGTAGCACACCGACACGCCGAGTTCGGGCCGCGGCTGTCTTTCTTAGCCCCGGGCAAGAAGATCTTGCACGACGACCGTCTAGACCTGGACTCGCTGACCGAATGGATCGCCGACCACCACGCCGGCGGACAGCCGGTTGCCGTGCACTGCGTGACCGCTGTCCAGTTGGTGGTCGCCATCGCGGCGTTGCGGGCCGCCGGCAGCCATCCGCTGGACCGCATCGAGCACGCCGCGGTCGTCGACAACGACAGCCTTGCCGACCTCGCGGACCTTTCCCGGTCCGAGGGGCTCACCGTAGTGACCCAACCCAACCTCGTCGCCGAACGCGGCGATCAGTACCTCGCCGAGATTCCCGCTGCCGAGCACGCCGCGCTGTGGCGGGTCGCATCGCTGCGAAAAGCCAAGGTGCGCCTGGCACTATCGACCGACATGCCGTTCGGACGCGGTGACCCGTGGGCGGCGATGCGTGCCGCGGTACACCGCACCACGCCCAGCGGTGCGGTGCTCGGCGTCAACGAATGTGTCTCGGCGATCGACGCTTTGACGATGTTCCTGGGCTCAGCCGATCAGCCGAGCCGGCCCAGGGTCGTCGACGTCGGACAGCCGGCCGACCTATGCGTGTTGGCCGCGCCACCCAAGACGGTACTCGCCGAGCTGAACGCCGAGCTGGTGGCCGCGACGATCATCGGTGGCGCCATCGCCTATCCCGCGGACTAGCGCGCCGCGGCCAGCGCCCCGCGCAGAACCTCGCACTGGCTGTCGAAGAAGCGCTGCGACACTTGCACTTTCGGTGCCACCAAGTCGAACCCGTGGAAGGCGCCGGGGATGATCTCCACGTCGCACGGCACTCCGGCGGCCCGCAGGCGCTCGGCGTAGGCGAGGTCTTCGTCGTGGAACAGGTCGTGCGTCCCGACGCCGATCCAGGCCGGCGCCAGCCCGGCGAGGTCGTCGCGGCGGGCCGGCACGGCGACCCGCGGATCGGCGTCGCCCAGATACGCCGACCAGCCGAACTGGTTGCTGCGGGTGTTCCACAGGCGGTAGTCCGGCTTCTCGGCCGTCAGCGAGCTGCGATCGTCGAGCATCGGGTAGGCCAGCAGCTGGAACAGCGGTGCGACCTCACCGCGGTCCCGGGCCAGCAACGCCAGCGCCGCCGCAAGACCGCCACCTGCACTGGCGCCGCCGATCGCCACCTGCGTCCGCTCCACCGCGGGCAGCCCGGCCAGCCAGGTCAGTGCCGCATAGCAATCCTCGAGCGGGGTGGGATACGGATGTTCGGGGGCCAGGCGGTATTTCACCGCCGCGACGGTGATGCCCAGCCTGGTGCTGAACCCGTGGCAGACCCGGTCGTCTTGTTGCGGGCTGCCCATCACGTATCCGCCGCCGTGTATCCACAGCAGTGCCGGTGCGGGTGCGGTGACACCGGGTGGCCGGAACAGCCGGATGCCGACTCCAGAGCCGAGGGTGATCACTTCGGCATGGCGCGACGCGCCGGGATTGCGGCGTTCGCGCAGCTTGGTCAACACCCGGATGGTGGACAGGCTGCGGGGACTGACCATTTGTCGCGGCGCGATGCGCGCGATCCGGCGTAGATCTGGGTGAACGTCGCTGTTCGGCACCGATCCAGTATCACCCATCCAGCCAACGAGCGGCATCGCTCCGCAGCGTGATTTTCCGACCAATCGCGGCGGACTGTGTGTAAAGGGTTGGACGGCAGCCGATCTCCTGAAACACCCGGAACAGCTGACGAGCCCGCTGATACGTGACGGGCGCGGTGACCCGCTGCGCCCCAGCCTGCTGGAATGAGGCCCTGGAACGGGTCGTCTCGTCGGATTCATCTTGCTCTTCGTGATCTCGGGGTGGGCAACGGCTCGGTCTACCAGATGATCCTGTTCATTTCGCCGCGAAATCACTTGCACTGCACTATCTTTCGCCGGTCGACGTAATCGGGTGGGAGTGTTCGATGTCGGGCGCTTGATCGGCATCGCCGGCGCGGTCGGTGCGTTGGGCGGCGTCGGCATCAACGTCGTGCTGCGCACGTCCTACGCGCGGCCGCTAAATCCGCGACCACCGTCTTCTCGGTGTTCTGCGTCGCGGTGACCGGGGCGGCTTACGTCCGGCGCCGCGACGCCACGTCATTGGTGTGAGATCCGGACCCGTCCGAGGTCGCCTCGGCGCCGAATCACTTCGGCGGACCGTTTCGCCCGGACGGTAGACCGACCCTCTTCGGCCTGGTTAGCTGACGAGGGATCGGGGTACCGATCCGGGTGATCCAAACGCTGGCGTAGCCCGTGTACGTGGGGTGCGGGTTCGGTTGCAACACCCTCCAGAGGTCCCGGGTGGCCCTGGTCGGACGCGATGCGAAAGGCGGACATGCTGGGGCACCTCTACGATCGGGCGCTCGGCGGCGAGCGGTGTTGGATTCGCCATGACGACGGCGAGGTTCGGGTGCTGCCGGCACACCGCTGGCTGGGCGCCCGGTGCTCCGGAGGATTGGTCGATGACCTCGACGAGGTCTTCGACGAAGCCGTCACCCAGATGTGCAGCGGGCCGACGATTGAGCTCGGCTGCGGGCCAGGACGGTTGGTGGCGCGGCTGTTCGAGCGGGGCATACCCGCACTGGGCATCGACCGGTCTGCCACCGCGATCCGGCTGGCCGGGCGCGGCGGCGCGCCGGCCCTGTTGGGCGACGTGTTCGAGCCGCTGCCCGGCATGGGCCGGTGGCAGACGGTGCTGCTGGTCGACGGCAATGTCGGCCTGGGTGGGGACCCGCGGCGGATTCTGGCGCGCGCCGCCGAGCTGCTGCGCCGCGGTGGGCGCTGCGTGGCCGAATTCGAGGCCGACGCGATCGGCATCCGCGCGCGCTGGGTGCGCCTGGAGTCGGCCTGCGATGTCGGGCCGTGGTTTCGCTGGGCATCGGTCGGAGTGGACAGCGCCGCCGCGCTGGCGGCCCAAGTCGGACTGACGCTGACCGGCGTTCGGCTGATCGGCGGTCGGGTGATCGCCAGCCTGGCCGCCCCGTGAGCGGCTTGGGTGCCCGGTTGCTCATCCGTTTTCGGAGCCCGCTGCGCGGCCCGTGGCTGACGTCGGCGTTCGGGCTGCGTGCGTCGAGGGATGGTCGACCGTGCCGACCTGCAGCGGCGTCCGGCTGGCCGAGCCAGCTCGCATCGCGGGCGTACCCGCGCCGCGCTCGGCCCGGGTGATTTCCCTGCAGCGCGGATCATCGTGCCCGCGCTGCCGGGTGTGCACAACACCAAATGGGTGCCGCCTTCGAATTCGAAGGCAGTTGAGATGCCAAGACTCTCAACACGTTTCGCCGCGATTTACGGATCGCATCCGCCGCACCTGCTGCCGATGCTGTCCGGCTTCGCGCTGATGGGCTACATTCCTGGTCGTCGTCAAACCCGCGACCCTGTGGAACTCCGGCACCTGGTGGCAGTCGATCGCGGTCTGGCTCGCCGCCGTCGTGGTCGTTCGCGATCTGGTGTTCTTCCCGCTCTACGCGTTGGCCGACCGGGCGCTGTGGGCACGCTGGCAAGCGACCCGTGACTTCCCGAAAGTGCTCGCCCGCAACTACATTCGAGTGCCGGCGTTGGGGGCCGGGCTGACGCTGCTGATCTTTCTGCCCGGCACCATCGAGCAGGGTGGACCCACGTATCTTGCGGCGACCGGACAAACCCAACGGCCCTTCCCGGGCAGGTGGCTGCTGCTCACCGTGGCGGTGTTCGGGCTAAGCGCCGTCTGCTACCCGATCCGGCTCGTTGCGGCGCGCGGCGCACCGCGCCCAGCGAAGGCAAAAACCTAATCTAGGGCAGAAGATCCGGCGAATTGGCAAACTTCTGGCGCAGCGATTTCGGCCAGGCTACCGGACTTCTACGCAAACGTCAGTTTGCTCTGACGGGGTGGGGGTACAGTCCCCTACATGACGGCGAGGGTCCCGAGCATGACACCGTGTCTCAAATGGTTGCTGCGGGCCCGTCCCGCCGACTATGCGCTGGCACTGAGCGTTGCCAGCGCTTCGCTACCGGTCGTGGGTAAGCACCTGGAACCACTGGGTGGTGTCACCGCGATGGGTGTCTGGGGCGCGCGGCACGCACCGGAGGCTTTCGCTGGCCTGAAGAAGGACTGGCTGACGCCGGGAATCAACGACGTGCGCCGCCGGGACCGGGAAAGCACGCACGAGGTGTCCGTTGCGGCCTTGCGGGGCATCGTGTCGGCCGCGGACCTCGAACTCGACTGGCCGGTGGTCGACAAGAAGCCGCCGATCTGGGAAGCGTTGGGGCAGCGCCGTTACCTGTACCGCCGGGCGGTCCATTATGGCGACCACCCCGCCCAGGTGCTGGACGTGTGGCGGCGCAAGGATCTGCCGGCCCAACCGGCCCCGGTGCTGATCTTCGTCCCGGGCGGCGCCTGGGTGCACGGCCGGGCCATGATGCAGGGCACCGCCCTGATGTCGCGACTGGCCGAGCAGGGCTGGGTGTGCCTGGCGATCGACTACCGCGTCGCGCCGTATCACCGCTGGCCGCGGCACATCACCGACGTCAAGACCGCGATCGCATGGGCGCGCGCCAACGTCGACAAGTTCGGCGGCGACCGCGATTTCGTTGCCGTGGCGGGCTGTTCGGCGGGCGGGCACCTGTCCGCGCTGGCCGGTCTCACGCCCGACGACCCGGGCTTCGCGCACCGGCTGCCGGAGGGCGCGGACAGCTCGGTCGACGCCGTGGTCGGCATCTACGGCCGCTACGACTGGGAGGATCGCTCCACCCCCGAGCGTGACCGGTTCGTCGAATTCCTGGAGCGGGTGGTCGTCAAGAAGTCCATCGCCCGGCATCCCGAGCTGTACCGCGACGCGTCGCCGATCGCGCGGGTGCACCGGAATGCTCCGCCGTTCTTGGTGATTCACGGCAGCAAGGACAGCGTCATCCCCGTCGAGCAGGCGCGCAGCTTCGTCGAGCGGCTACGGGCTGCCTCGCATTCGATGGTCGGGTACCTCGAGTTGCCGGGGGCCGGACACGGTTTCGACATGATCGACGGCGAGCGCGCCGGTGTGGCGGCTCATGCCACTTCGCTGTTCCTCAACCAGATCTACCGCACCAAGGTGCAGATCAGGTCAAAAGAGGTCATCTAGCGCACTCGCTCAGTAAGGTCCCTGCTTGAGGGGAAGGGGCAGCGATGAAACGGCTCAGCGGCTGGGACTCGGTACTGCTGTACAGCGAGACCCCGAACGTGCATATGCACACGATCAAGGTCGCCGTCGTCGAGATCGACCCGGAGCGCCGAGATTTCGACGTCAATTCGTTTCGCCAGGTCATTGGGGCCAGGCTGAACAAGCTCGAGCCCTTCACCTATCAGCTCGTCGACATCCCGTGGAAGTTCCACCATCCGATGTGGCGCGAGCATTGCGAGGTCGACCTCGACTACCACATCCGCCCGATGCGGTTGCCCGAGCCGGGCGGTCGCCGCGAGCTGGACGACGCGATCGGTCGCATTGCCAGCACCCCGCTGGACCGCGGCCGTCCGCTGTGGGAGATGTACTTCATCGAAGGCCTGGCCAACGACCGGGTCGCCGTGGTCGGCAAGATCCACCACGCGCTGGCCGACGGAGTCGCGTCGGCCAACCTGATGGCCCGGGGCATGGACCTACTGCCCACACCGGAAAGCGGCCCGCAGATCACCGACCCCGCACCGTCGAAGTCGCAATTGGTGCGTTCGGCGTTCTTCGACCACCTCCGTCAAGCCCGCAAGCTGCCCGCGACCTTCCGCTACACCGCGCAAGGGATCAATCGGGTCCGGCGCAGCTCGCGCAAGCTCTCGCCGGAGCTGACGATGCCCTTCACGCCGCCGCCCACCTTCCTCAACCACCGGATCACCCCGGAACGCCGGTTCGCGACGGCCACCCTGGCGCTCGCCGACATCAAGGCGACCGCCAAGTTGTGCGGCGGGACCATCAACGACGTGGTGCTGGCCATCTCCACCGGGGCGTTGCGCACCTTGCTGCTGCGTTACGACGGCACGGCCGAACCGCTGCTGGCTTCCGTCCCGGCGAGTTTCGACTTCTCACCCGAACGGATATCGGGCAACTACTTCACCGGGCTGATGATCGCGCTGCCGGCCGACCTGGATGACCCGCTGGCGCGGCTGCAGGCCTGCCACGACAACGCGGTTTCCGCCAAGGAGGCCTTCCACCTGGTCGGCCCCGAATTGATCAGCCGGTGGTCGAACTACATGCCGCCCCTGGCCACCGAATCGTTCTTTCGCTGGGCGTCCAGCCGCGACGGCCAGAACAAGGTGCTGAACCTGCCCATCTCGAACGTGCCCGGACCCCGCGAGCATGGCCGGGTCGGCGGCGCAAAGGTCACCGAGATCTACTCAGTCGGACCGTTGACCGCGGGCAGCGGACTCAACATCACCGTGTGGAGCTACGTCGACCAGCTCAACATCTCGGTGCTGTCCGACGGCGCCACCGTCAAGGACCCGCACGAGGTGACCGAGGCGATGGTCGCCGACTTCATCGAATTACGCAGGGCTGCAGGCCTTTCCGAAGAGCTGACGCTGGTCGAGGAGGCGATGGCCCCGGCCTGAGCGGTCCGGCCGTCGCAACAACCCCGAAATTCGGTAACGAGACTCTCTCCTGGTGCCAATGCCATTTCCGCCGGCGGCTACCATCAGTCGGTAACAGCCACCGGTTTGCCACCGATGCCACCGACGTAAAAGGAGATGGGCAGCTACCGTGAGCACCGACGAAGCCAACGAGCCCGAGGTTCTGGTCGAACAGCGCGGCCGAATCCTGATCATCACGATTAACCGGCCCAAGGCCAAGAACGCGGTGAACTCCGCGGTGGCCAATGGCCTGGCGGCGGCCGTCGATCGGCTCGACGAGGAACCCGGCCTATCGGTGGGCATCCTTACCGGGGCCGGCGGCTCGTTCTGCGCGGGCATGGATCTCAAGGCGTTTGCCCGCGGCGAGCTGCCGATCGTCGAGGGCCGCGGCATGGGATTCACCGAGCGCCCGCCGGTCAAGCCGCTGATCGCGGCGGTAGAGGGCTACGCGCTAGCCGGCGGTACCGAGCTGGCACTGGCCACCGACCTGATCGTGGCGTCCAAGGACTCGGCCTTCGGTATCCCGGAGGTCAAGCGCGGCCTGGTCGCCGGTGGTGGCGGGTTACTGCGGCTGCCGCAGCGCATCCCGTCGGCCATCGCGATGGAGCTGGCATTGACCGGCGAGAACCTCTCCGCGGAGCGCGCCGCCGCGCTGGGCATGGTGAACGTGCTGGCCGAGCCGGGGACGGCGCTGGACGCCGCGATCGATCTGGCCGAACGGATCGCCGCCAACGGGCCGCTCGCGGTGGCCGCCACCAAGCGGATCATTGTCGAGTCCCGCGGCTGGAGCCCCGACACCATGTTCACTGAGCAGAACAAGCTGCTGGCTCCGGTCTTTTCGTCCAACGACGCGAAGGAGGGCGCGATTGCATTCGCCGAGAAGCGCGCTCCCCAGTGGACCGGCACCTGAGATTCGATACACTATGTTCGTAGAGTCCGCGTCTGGGCGCAAAAGGGTTGGGATGCAAAGGGATCGAGTATGAGCATTTCGTTGCTTCTCGAGATGGCTGCGTCGAGCAACCCCGACCGCACCGCCGTCGTCTCGGGGGAAACCCGGCTGACGACGCAGGAGCTCAGCGATCTGGCCGACGGCGGCGCCGGAGTCATTGCGGAATCGGGCGCTCAGCATGTGGCCTATGTGGGCGTCGGCGGCGCGATGCTGCCGGTGCTGATCTTCGCCGCGGCCCGCGCCGGCCTGCCGTTCACCCCGCTCAACTACCGGTTGTCCGCCGAGGGCATCCAGACGCTGATCGAGCGGCTACCCGAACCCCTGGTCATCGTCGACAGCCGCTATCAGGACATGCTCGGCGATTCGTCCAAGCGGGTGATGGATTCCGACGACTTCCTGGCGGCCGCCCGCACGGCCGAACCTGCAGGTCTCGCGTTTCCCGACCCGGAGTCGGTCGGGATCGTGCTGTTCACCTCCGGCACCACGTCGCAGCCCAAGGCCGTCGAGCTCTCGCATAACAACCTGACCAGCTATGTCACCGGAACCGTCGAATTCGACTCGGCCGCAGAGCTTGACGCGGCACTGATCTGCGTGCCGCCGTATCACATCGCCGGCGTCGGGGCCGCGCTGTCGAATCTGTACGCCGGTCGCAAGATGGTCTACCTGCCCAACTTCGATGCAGGTGAATGGGTGCGGCTGATCGGCGCCGAGCATGTGACCACCGCGACGCTGGTGCCGACCATGCTGGACCGCGTCGTCACCGTGCTCGAGACGGGCGACTATCAGTTGCCGTCACTGCGCAACCTGGCCTACGGCGGGTCGAAGGTCGGCCTGCCCCTGGTGCGCCGGGCACTCGAACTGTTGCCGGATGTGGGCTTCGTCAACGCCTACGGGCTGACCGAGACGAGCTCGACGATCGCGGTACTCACACCCGACGACCACCGCGCCGCGCAAGCGGCGTCGGACACGGCCGCCATCAAGCGGCTGGGCTCGGTGGGCCGTCCGGTGCCCGGCATCGAAATCGAGATCCGCGACGACGACGGCAACGTGCTGCCGGCCGGTGCGACCGGCGAGCTCTTCGTGCGCGGCGAGCAGGTGTCCGGGCGCTACACCGGAATCGGCTCGGTGCTCGACGAAAACGGTTGGTTCCCAACCAAAGACATCGCGATGCTAGATGACGAGGGCTACCTGTTCATCGGCGGGCGCAGCGACGACACCATCATCCGCGGCGGCGAGAACATCGCGCCCGCCGAGCTGGAGGAGGTGCTCGTCGAGCATCCGCACGTGCGCGACGTCGCCGTCGTCGGCGTCGACGATCCGCAGTGGGGACAGGCTATCGTCGCCGTGGTGGTCCCGCGGCCCGGTGCCGACCCCGATCCCGAGGAATTGCGAGAGCATGTCCGAAAGGCTTTGCGCGGTTCGCGCACCCCCGACCGCGTAGTGTTCCGCGACGAATTGCCGACCACCCCCACGGGCAAGGTCTTGCGGCGGGAAATCATCGAAGATTTAGCAGGATCGCAGGCCGCACCGGCCGAGCAGTAAGTAGAGGACGAAAATCATGATCAAGAACGGAACCCGCCTCACCAGTCAGGTGTGTGACACCCAGGTGATCGTCGTCAGGAGCTCCGACAGCCTCGACGATCTGCGCTGCGGCGGGGTCCCGATGGTGCCGATCGGTGGCGAGCGCTCGGGCGAACTCGACCCGGCTTTCGCCGAGGGCACCGTGATGGGCAAGCGCTATGTCGACGAGGCCGGCGCCGAGGTGCTGGTGACCAAGCCGGGCGCGGGGAGCCTGAGCATCGGTGCGACTCCGCTGGCACTCAAAGAGGTCAAGCCGCTGCCGGCGAGCGACTAGCCGTCCTGCTTGCCGGGCATCCCATTGCGGGTGACGAATTCCCTTGCCTTGATCAGGAATTCGAGCTGCTCGCCGACCTGGCTGAGCGGGAGCACCGAGCGGGTCGAGCGGGCCAGCACGATCGCGCCTTCGAGCGCCGAAATCGAGGTCACCGCCAGCGAGGCGGCGTCGTCGTCGTTGAAGCCATCCTTGGCAAACGCCCGAGTCAATGCCGTGCACCAGCGGCCCAGGATCATGCCGGCTTCACCGGTCAGGTCCTGATCGGCTTCGTCCGAGCTAATCGCGGCCGCGACCACCGGACAGCCGGCGAGGAAGTCGCCGTCGGTCAGCAGACGCTCCCAGAGTTCGATGAACTCGCGCAACAGCGTGCGGGCGCCGTGGTCGGCGGCGGCGTCGATGGTGGCGGTGATGGCATCCCCCGAATACCGCAGGGCCTCGCTGAGGATCTGGTTGCGGCCTTCGGGGAAGTGGTAGTAGACCGAGCCGCGGGGGGCGCCGCTGCGGGCCAGCACGGCGTCGATCGTGACGCCGGCGGCTCCGCGCTCACGCATCACCTCGGCGGCGCTGACGAGCATCTTGGTGCGGGTGCCGCCACGCTTCGTCGACGAAGGTCGGGGTTCGACGTCGCTGGTCGGCACTCGCGTACCTCCTAGAGTTGACGTCATGCAGCGTGCGAATGCCGCGATACCGGCCAGTGCATGTTACGCGGGCTGAACCGGAATGACGGGCGCTTTAGGTCGGGCACCTCGCGGGTGAATTGATAGCCGGCGACGTTGAGTTCGATGATCCACATGGTTTTTCTCCCGGCCTAGGGGTGCTGTCATGCGCCGGGGCCGGCGGCTCATGATTATGCTGAGAATCATATAAGGCACTCGTCTACTAAGCAAGTTGTTAGTGGAACTAAACTCGCAGACCACGGTAAATGTGTGACGAACGTCATTTACTCATGGTGAGCTTAAGCTGAGCAAACCGTAAGGATTATGCTTTATTGCATAATTTCGGGTTCTGGTGGCCCGGGCGCGTTATCGCCCACACGATCGCCGACCGCGCCGCGCCGTTAGCGCCGCGCCGTTAGCGCTGCGCCGTTAGGCGTGCGGGCCACGCTGGCGTCGGCGCATGTGGCACGCACACACGGCGCGGCCGCCGCGGTGGCGCGTCTGCGGCCCGCCGTCACCGAGCTCTTCGCTAGCGAAGACGCCGCCGAGGGCGCGCAGTCGTTCATCGAGCGACGCGACGCCCACTTCCGGGGCCGCTAGCGCTCGCGAGCGTCACGCCAGTGTGGCTCTGGATGCCGAACGTCACGCCAGCGTGACAGTCCCCGACACAGCGCTAGCGCTGTGTCGGGATAGCGGCTTACGCCTCGACGGTGTAGCCCATCGGCATCAGCACGCTCTTCTGCTGCGTGAAGTGCTCGACACCTTCCGGGCCGTTCTCGCGGCCGATGCCGGAGTTCTTGTAGCCGCCGAACGGGCAGCACGGGTCAAAGGCGTACCAGTTGATGGCGTACGTCCCGGTGCGGATCTTCTCCGAGATCTCGATGCCCTTGGGGATATCGCTGGTCCACACGCTGCCGGCCAGGCCGTAGGCCGAGTCGTTGGCGATCTTGACCGCGTCCACTTCGGTGTCGTAGGGAATAATGGCCAGCACCGGCCCGAAGATCTCCTCCTGCGCGATCGTCATTTTGTTGTCGACGTCGGCGAACACCGTGGGCTGGACGAAGAAGCCGTTGTCCAGGCCCTCGGGACGGCCACCGCCACACACCAGCCGGGCGCCCTCTTCGATGCCTTTGGCGATGTAGCCCTCGACGCGTGCGCGTTGCTTCTCCGAGATCAGCGACCCGATCTGGGCGGCCGGGTCCGACGGCGGACCGACCGGCAGCGCCTGCACGAATTGGCTTACCGCTTCCACGATTTCGTCGTAACGCGAGCGGGGCGCCAGGATGCGGGTCTGGCCGACGCAGGCCTGCCCGGTGTTCATGATCCCGGAGAACACCAGCATCGGGATTGCCGAGGCCAGGTCGACGTCCTCGAGGAGGATCGCCGCGGACTTACCGCCGAGCTCCAGCGTGCACGGCTTGAGCATCTCGGCGGCGCGACGGCCGATCTCCTTGCCGACGCCCGAGCTGCCGGTGAAGGTGAACAGGTCGACGTCCGGGTTCGAGGTCAGCGCCTGCCCGGTCTCGATACCGCCGGGCACCACCGACAGCACCCCCTCGGGCAGGCCGGCCTCGGCGAAAATCTCCGCCAAAGCGTTTGTGGTGAGCGGGGTTTCGGCGGCGGGCTTGAGCACCACCGTGCAGCCGGCCAGCAGCGCGGGGCCCAGCTTGTTGACCGCCAGAAACAGCGGCACGTTCCAGGCCACGATCGCGCCCACCACGCCGATCGGCTCGCGGTGCACGATGGTCTGCCCGTAGGAGCCGTTGCGGATCTCGCGCCACTTGACCTGGTCGACTGCCGGGCCGGCGAAGAAATTCATCGCGCCCATCGAGCCCATCCAGTGCATGGTTTCGATGGTGGTCGGCGGCTGCCCGGTCTCACCGGCGAGCAGCGCGCTCAGCAGTTCCTTGCGCTCTTCCATCAGTTTGACGACGTTGGCGATGACGGCCGCGCGTTCCTTCGGTGGCGTGGTGGGCCAGGGGCCGTTGTCGAAAGCGGCGCGGGCCGCGGCGACCGCGGCGTCGACGTCTGCTGCCGCCGCCAGCGGGGTCTTGCCGAAGTATTCGCCGGTGGCCGGACAGTGCACCTCGATCACCTCAGAGGTCGACGGCTCCGTCCACTTGCCGCCGATGAAAAGCTTGTCGTATTCGGTCTTGATGTCGGTCATATTCCGCCGCTCCTCCTCATCGCTCCGCTCTGCACCGTCGCCGGCGGGCATGGCGCCACCCTACATAAGCGAGAGCAAAACGAGAACATGTTTCATTCTCGGGGTGAAAGCACCAGCACGAGATTGCTGACCAGGAACTCGCGCAGTAGCGGCACCGACGTCAGCCACCAGGCCCAACGCGGGTGGTAGCGCGGGAATGCGGTCAGCAGCGCCCCGGTATTTTCGGCCCAGCTCAGCCCCGCAGCGGCGGACACCGCGAACAACGACGACCCGTAGTCGTTCTTCGCGCGACGGCCGTGTTTGCGCGCATAACGGGCTGCTGCGCGCGCACCGCCCAGATAGTGCGTCAGACCCATCTCGTGCCCACCGAAAGGGCCCAGCCAGACGGTGTAGGACAGCACGGCCAGCCCGCCCGGCTTGGTCACCCGCAGCATCTCGGCGCCGAGCTGCCATGGCCGCGGCACGTGTTCGGCGACGTTGGACGACAGGCAGATGTCCACCGAGTCGTCGGCGAACGGCAGCGCCATGCCCGACGCCCGGACGAACGAGTCCGTCGCTTGCCGCACCGCGGGCCCGGCGTTGTGCATCTCGCTCGGATCGGGCTCGACACCCAGGTAGTGCACACCGGCGCCGGTGAACGCTTCGGCGAAGTAGCCCGGCCCGCCGCCGACGTCGAGGAGCACGCGGCCGGCCAGCGGTTCTCCGCGCGCGGCCAGCCACAGGTCGCCGACCATCGCCGCGGTATCGGTGGCCAGGGCGCCGTAGAACCGGGCCGGATCCGGCTGCTCGTAGCGGAATGCGGACAGCAGCCGCACCGAGCGCGACAGCGTGGCCCGTCGCGCAAAGAGGTCAGTCACCGCCACCGGCCAACCCTACGGCCGGGCCGAACCCGCCCGAGCGTCACGCCAGCGTGACGTCGGGCGGCGAGCGTCACCCCAGCGTGACGTTCGCGCCGGGTTAGGCTGGCCGGGATGTCTCACCTGCGATCCGTCCTGCTGCTGTGCTGGCGCGACACCGGCCACCCGCAGGGCGGCGGCAGCGAAGCCTACCTACAGCGCATCGGCGCCCAACTGGCCGCGTCGGGTGTCTCGGTCACCCTGCGCACCGCTCGCTATCCGGGTGCACCGCGCCGCGAGCTCGTCGACGGTGTGCGCATCACCCGGGCGGGTGGGCGCTACTCGGTCTATGTGTGGGCACTGCTGGCGATGGCAGCGGCCCGGGTGGGCCTCGGACCGCTGCGGCGAGTGCGCCCCGACGTGGTCGTCGATTCGCAGAACGGTTTGCCGTTTTGCGCCCGGCTGGTCTATGGGCGCCGCGTGGTGCTGTTGGTCCATCACTGCCACCGGGAGCAGTGGCCGGTGGCCGGGCCGGTGTTCGGCCGGCTGGGCTGGTGGGTCGAGTCGTGGCTGTCGCCGCGACTGCACCGGCGCAATCAGTACCTGACGGTGTCGCTGCCGTCGGCGCGTGACCTGGTCGCCCTGGGCGCGGACCACGAGCGGATCGCGGTGGTGCGCAACGGCCTCGACCAGGCGCCGGCGCGGTCGTTGGACGGCCCGCGTTCGGCCGTGCCGCGGGTCGTGGTGCTCTCGCGGCTGGTGCCGCACAAGCAGATCGAGGACGCCCTAGAGACGGTCGCCGAACTGCGGCGGCGTGTTGCGGGGCTGCCGGCGCTGCATCTGGACATCGTCGGCGACGGTTGGTGGCGCCAGCGCCTCGTCGACCATGTCCGCAGTCTCGGCATCAGCGACGCGGTGACCTTCCACGGCCACGTCGACGACGTAACCAAACACCATGTGCTGCAAGGGGCGTGGGTGCATGTGCTGCCCTCCCGCAAGGAGGGCTGGGGCCTGGCGGTCGTGGAGGCCGCACAGCACCGGGTGCCGACGATCGGCTACCGCTGCGCGGGCGGCCTGTCGGACTCGATCGTCGACGGTGTGACCGGGATCTTGGTGGATGACCGCGCCGAGCTGGTGGATCGTCTGGAAGAGCTGCTGTGCGATCCGGTGCTGCGCGATCAGCTCGGGGTCAAGGCGCAGACGCGCAGCGGTGAGTTCTCCTGGACGCAAAGCGCCGACGCGATGCGCGCCGTGCTTGAAGCCGTCCAGGCCGGGCAGTTCGTCAGCGGCGTGGTCTAAAACCGGGTCTAACCCGGCAGACCGCGCCGACCAGCGCGCCGCCCCCGCCCACGAGCAGCATCCCCAGCCAGGCCAGGTGCGCGATCAGCGTGGCGTTGCGCCGGGTCGACGAAACTCCGGCGGCCTCCCCGCCGATCCGGTACAGCGTCAGCTCCCCGTCGCGGAACACCGGTGTGAGCGCGGCCAGGGTGCGTGCGGCCGAGCCCATGTCTCCGGCGCTGTCGGATTCGACGACCAGCCATCCGACGCCGGCCGGGGCCAAGGCCGACGGCGACGGCCCGGACAACAACAGCTCCTGGATCGCGCGGGCGCGGTTGCCCTCCCCGGGCACCACCCGACCAGAGATCGCCAAGTCGCCGGTGCTCAGCACGTCGGCGCGCAGCCAGCGCGGCAGCGGATCCAGCACCGGCGCCGGACCCGACCAGGCGAAGCGGCGCATCGAGCCCGCGGGCAGCACCGCCACCGGCGCGGGCGCACGGTTGATGGCCGCCGCCACCGCGGCCCACCCCGGCGGATAGTGCACCGGCGCGACCTTGCCGCCGACCCCCCACGCCAAGTCGGGCAGCACCGCGATCAGGGCGAGACACCCCACCAGCGCGGTGGCAATGTCGGCCGGCGGGGGCAGCCACCGCCGCAGCGTCACCACCGCGCCGGCGCCCGCGAGTGCGTAGCCGGGCACCGCCAGCGCGACCCACTTCTGGCCGTCGCGCAGCACGCCCAGGCCGGGTGCCGCGTCGACGACGGCGGAAAGCAGGTGCAGGCCGGGCCCGGTGGCCAGCGCGGCCGGCACCACCACCGACACCGCCGCGAGCACCAGCAGCGGCCGCACCGCCGGGCGGCGTAGCACCGTCGGCAGCCCGGCCGTCACCACACCCAGCAGCACCAGAGCCGAGATCAGCGCGAAAAGTGTTGCCCGCGAACTGGGTACGGCCTCGCCGTTCCAGATACCGCCGAGGCTGGCCAGGCTGGCCAGCGTGCCCAGGCCGGGCTCGGCGCGCGGCGCGAAGGCGAGCACGCCGAGCGCGCTCGCCGCCTTGGGGGTGGACAGCGACGCGCCCGTCGCCGCGGCCACCAGCCACGGCAGCGCCGCCACCAGCGCGGCACCCAACGCCGCCGCGGCGCAGAGCCAGCGGGCCCGGCCCGCACCTGGTGCGGCGACGCAGACCAGCGCCACCGTCGCGGCAAGCATCAGACCGGTCGGCGTCAGCCCGGCCAGCGCGATCCAGAACGCCAACGCGAAAACACCGGGCTCACCTGATCGCAGGCGCAGCACCGTCGTCGCCACCCACGGCAGGCAGCCGTAGCCGACCAGCAGACTCCAGTGACCCTGCAGAAGTCGTTCGGCGACATAGGGATTCCAGATGGCCAGCGTGACCGCGACGACCTGGCCCGGTGTGTCGGCGCAGGGCAGCGCGGTGGCCACCAGCCGTGCCGCACCCCAGCCCGCCAGCCACAACCCACCGACCAGCAGCACCTTCACCACGGCCCCGCCGTCGAACAGGTGCGACGCCAGCGCCACGGCGAAATCCTGCGGAGTCGCCCGCGGCGGCGCGGTCAAGCCAAGGGCGGTATCGGACAGGTAGGAGCGTGGCGTGGAGACCGCGTCGCGCAGCAGCAGGTACCCCGGCCGCAGCAACGGCGCCACCACCAGCAACGCCAGGGCCAATGCATACCCGGGAAGAAACCACTGCAGCGCCCGGCGCCATGGCGCGGTCACCGTCGCAGCAACCGCGGGCTAGTCCCGGGCGGGCGGGCCGGGCGGATTCGGCTCCGCCGCCGTGCCGTGCGGCGGATCGGAGCCGGGCGGATCGTCATCCGCTTCGGAGTGCTGCGCGGGCAGCTTCTCGGTCTCGGCTTCGGCGCCGGGCACCCGTTCCTCGAGCCCACTGCGGCCGAAGAACTCCTCGTCGCCGCGATCCAGGCCCGGGTCGGTCAGCGCGCTCTCGGTCCGCAGGCTGAACGACGCGAACAACCCACCGCCGATCAGCGCGATCAGGCCGACCGCGGTGAACGTGATCGGCAGCACCCGCGACCACAGGGCGAGCCGGTCACGCTCGTCGCGGGCCGCGTTCACCTGAGATTCCACCGTGTCTTCGTTGGAGGTGACCTTGTAATCGGCCAGCGTCAGCTCGGGCTTGAGCGGGTCGCGGGCGAAGAAATGGTTGGCGTGCTCGGTCTGCTTGACGATGGTGCCCGAGACCGGGTCCACCCAGAAGGTCCGCTGCGCCGCGTAGTAACGGGTCATCGTGATCTGTTCGGCCGGGTCGCCGCCTTGGATGCCCCACATCGCCGCGGACGTGGTCACCTTGCCGTCCTCGTCGCCGGCGTACAGCGAGGGGTACTTCACCGGCGCCACCAGCTTTCCGTCGGCGCTGTAACCGATGTTCTGGGTGAACTTGTAGGTGGTCAGCCCGTTGACGTCCTCTTGGGTGTCGTAATTGACGTCGTAGGTCTTCTGCGCGACCGGATCGAAGTAGGGGTAGGTCTTCTTCTCGGTGTGGAACGGGAAGCGGTAGGACAACCCGTCGTGACGTACCGGGATCGAGGTGGGCGGGTTCTCGTCGTTGAAGGTGCGCGGCTTCTGGACGGCGCCGCCGGTGTGGGTGTCGTCGGAGACGGCCATCGCGGTCTTGCGGTTGAGCGTGACGGTGTCGACGATCGCCAGCAGCAGCCCGGTGTCCTTCTGTTTATCGGTGCGCCGAACCGACGTGCCGACCTGCAGCGTGACCACATCGGCGTTGGCCGGCGACTCGACGCTGATCTGCTGCTGGGAAACCAGGGGCACGTTCTGGTTGACGACGACGTGATCACTGGACAGCGACGCCGAGTCGAGCGCGGTTCCGGTGCCGTCGCTGACCAGAGTGGTGTCGATGTTGAGTGGGATCTTGGTGATCCGGCTGGTGGTGTAGGTCGACAGCAGCAGTGCGGCGATCAGCAGGGCAGCCCCGAGTCCGATGATTCCGCATGCGGCGAACCGCAACATAACCGCTCGGTTCACGTTGCTGTGCCCTCCCTCAATGCTCTAGGCAAATCCGTTCGACCCTAACAGCAGTACCCGATTCGGCAGGTAACAGAGCGCAGGCAGACTGTGATCGTGACCGATGGCGACCAGGCGGGCGGAACCCGCAGCTTCCTGCCCGCTGTCGAGGGTATGCGCGCCTGCGCGGCCATGGGTGTGGTCGTCACGCATGTGGCGTTCCAGACCGGCCACTCCAGCGGTGTCGACGGTCGGCTGTTCGGCCGCTTCGACCTCGCGGTGGCGGTGTTCTTCACGTTGTCGGGGTTCCTGCTGTGGCGTGGCCACGCCGCGGCGGCCCGGGATTTGGGACCCGACGGTTTCACGGGTCCGCCCACCGGCCACTACCTGCGATCGCGGGTGGTCCGCATCATGCCGGCCTATCTGGTGGCCGTCGTCGTGATCCTGACCCTGCTCCCTGACGCGGACCACGCCAGCCTGACCGTCTGGCTGGCAAACCTGACCCTCACCCAGATCTATGTGCCGCTCACCCTGACCGGTGGGCTGACCCAGATGTGGAGCCTCTCGGTCGAGGTCACCTTTTATCTGGCGCTGCCGATTCTCGCGCTGTTGGCCCGCCGCCTTCCGGTGCGCGCCCGGGTGCCGGCGATCGCCGCGCTGGGAGCGCTCAGCTGGGGGTGGGGCTGGCTTCCTCTTTTCTCGGGGCACGCGGGGTCCGGCAACCCGCTGAACTGGCCGCCGGCCTTCTTCTCCTGGTTCGCCGCGGGCATGCTGCTGGCCGAGTGGGTGCACAGCCCGATCGGGCTGCCGCATCGACTGGCGCGCCGGCGGGTACTGATGGCCGCCATCGCGCTGGCCGCGTTTCTGGTGGCCGCCTCTCCGCTGGCGGGTCCGGAGGGACTGACGCCGGGGAGCGCGGCGCAGTTCGCGGTGAAGACCTCGATGGGCTCGATCGTCGCGTTCGCGTTGGTCGCACCGCTGGTGCTGGACCGGATCGACACCCGGCACCGGCTGCTGGGCAATGCCGGCATGGTCACCCTGGGCCGCTGGTCCTACGGCCTGTTCATCTGGCACCTGGCCGCGCTGGCCATGGTGTTCCCCGTCGTCGGGACGTTCCCGTTCACCGGCAACATGCCGACGGTGCTGGTGCTGACGCTGATCTTCGGTTTCGCGATCGCGGCGGTGAGCTACGCGCTGGTCGAATCGCCGTGCCGGGAAGCGTTGCGCCGCTGGGAGAAACGTGAGCAGCCGGCCGCCACGGTGATAGATGCCGAGGCCGATGCGATCGCGCCCTAGCCGGTGCGGTCCATCCACTCTTCCAGTGCGTCCGCGGACGGCAGGCTGGCGGCCTGCTCGATCTTCTCGATCAGGTCGATGCCGTACTCGACGGTGGACCTGATGAAGTGGCCCAGCCCCGCCAAGTGGATGCCGTCGGTCAGCAGGTACGCACTCTCACCGACCACACTGAAATGGCTCGGCTGCGCGGTCTCGCGGACAAACGCCTTGGGCCAATGGTTGTCGCGGTTCCAGTCGTTGACCAGTTCCATCAGGCGCGGGCGCTCGCTGGCTTGGTAGTACCCCGCGGGGCTGACCGAGATCTCCAGGATGTCGGGCCGCACGCCGTTGATCCGCAGGTTCACGTGCAGCTTGCCCCGCTGATAGTGGGACAGCACCATCATGAATTCCGTGCCGTCGTCGCTGCGGAAAAATCGCAACTGGTGCGATCGCAGATAGCGTTCGATCAGCTCCGTGCTCAACGGCTCGATTTTCATGGCCCTGATCGTGTAGTCGCGGGCTTGGAGAATTCTTGGTGCTTTCCAGACGGTGGGTCAGCTCGCTTCGGCGGCCGGCAACCGCGCCATGATCTCGGCCCGCACCGCCGAGCGTCGGGCCTTGCCGGCGTCGTCGCGCAGCGGGGTGTCGACGAATTCTATGAAGGCGGGGGTGGGCGGCACCTTGTAACCCGCGATGTTGGCACGCAGGAACTCCTGCACTCCGGCGGCATCCAGCGTCGAGTCATCGGTCGTATGCACCAGCGCGTAGGGCACCTGGCCCAGATCGCCCGCGTTCGGGTCGGGGACGCCAACGACCAAGCAGGACAACACTTCCGGGTGTGCCGACAGCGCGCTCTCGATCTCCGCGGGATAGACGTTGCGGCCGCCCACGGTGAACATGTCGACCCGCCGGTCCGACAGATACAGGAAACCGTCGGCGTCGAAGTAGCCGAGATCGCCCAGCGAGTCCCAGCCGTCGCGGGTTTTCGCCGTCGACCCGATATACCGGTAGGTCGGCGCGCTGCCCGGGGCCGGCCGCATGTAGATCTCCCCCTCGACGCCGGGCGGGCAGGGGTTGCCGTCGTCGTCGAGCACCGTCATCTCGCCGCTGACGACGACGCCGACCGAGCCCGGGTGGGCCAGCCACTGGTCGCCGGAGATGAACGTCAGCGCCTGTAACTCGGTGCCGCCGTACAACTCCCAGACTTTCTCGGGTCCGAGCAGGTCGATCCAGGCTTGCTTGACGGCCGGCGGGCACGGCGCCGCCAGATGCCAGAACCGCCGGATCGACGACAGGTCGTAGGCGCCCGGGTCGGCCTGGTACACCGGCAGCACCCGCTGCATGATCGTCGGCACGGTCACCATGAAGGTGACGCGATGATCGGCGATGACGCGCAGGAATTCGTGCGGGTCGAAGCGGTCCGTCAGCACCAGATGGTGGCCCATGATCAGCGCGAGTGCCGCCACGGTGATTCCGGTGTTGTGGGATAGCGGCACCGGAACATAGGTGGTGTCGCAATCTTGTGCGCCCATCGCATAGGCCGCCAGCGGTGAGAGGCGGCTGTCGACGCCGGCTTCGATCAGCTTGGGCCGCCCGGTGCTGCCGCCGGAGCCCATCGCCTTCCACGTCGGTGACACCGCCTCCGGTAGCGGCGCATCCGATAACGCCGCATCGGGGATGAAACCCCTTGCCACGCTTGGTATTTCAGGGTGCTCGGCGCCCACCAGCAGGGCGCGCGGCCGCAGGTCCAGCAGACCCTGCAACTCCGCGGTCGGCAGTCGTGGCGACAACGGCTGCGGCACGGCGCCCAGCTTCCAGCACGCGGCCGCGGCCTGCACGAACTCGACGGAGTTGGGCAGCAAGATCGTCACGTAATCGCCGACACCGACGCCGCGTTCGGCGTAGGCGCGCGCCAACCGGTTCGTCGAGCGGTCGAGTTCGGCGCGGGTGAGCGTGACGCCGTCGCAGGTGACCGCCGGCTCGTCGGGAGCGAGTTCGGCCAGCGCCGAAATCTGCGAACCGATCGGCGGGGTCGGTTCACTCATATGCACCCTGCCGCTCGAAGATGCGCCGCGGATTGTCGACCAGCATGGTGTGCAGTTGCTCCTCGGTGACGCCGCGCTCTTTCAGGGCGGGGATCACGTCGTTGTGGATGTGCAGGTAGTGCCAGTTCGGTGCCATCTGCGGAATGAGTTCTTCGGGCAGCGCGTCGAAGTAGCAGTTGGCGTCGTGCGACAGCACCATCTTGTCGGCGTGCCCGCGCTCGCACATTTGCGCCACTATGCCGACTCGTTCTTCGAACGGTGAGATCACGTCGAGGCCGAACCGGTCCATCCCGAGATAGGACCCCGCGGCGACGAGCTCTTCGAGGTAACCGACGTCGGTGCTGTCGCCGGAATGGCCGATGATCACCCGGCTCAGGTCGACGCCCTCCTCTTCGAAGATGCGCTGCTGCTCGAGCCCGCGCCGCAGCCCGGCGTGGGTGTGCGTGGAGATCGGCACGCCGGTGCGTTTGTGCGCCTGGGCGACCGCGCGCAACACCCGTTCCACGCCGGCGGTGATGCCCGGTTCGTCGGTGGCGCACTTGAGGATTCCGGCCTTGACGCCGGTGTCCGCGATGCCCTCCTCGATGTCCTTCACGAACATGTCGGTCATGATCTCCGGGCCGCCCAGCATGCCGCCCGGGCCCTCGTAGTGGAACCGGAACGGGATGTCGTTGTAGGTGTAAAGCCCGGTCGCCACAACGATATTCAGCTCGGTCGCCGCGGCCACCCGCGCAATGCGCGGGATGTAGCGGCCCAGCCCGATCACGGTGAGGTCGACGATGGTGTCCACGCCCCGCGACTTCAGCTCGTTGAGCCGGGCGATGGCGTCGGCTACCCGCTTTTCCTCGTCGCCCCAGGCGTCGGGATAGTTCAGCGCGATCTCGGTGGTCATGATGAAGACGTGCTCGTGCATCAGCGTCACGCCGAGATCAGCGGTATCGATGGATCCGCGCGCGGTATTTAGTTCGGACACGTCGCTGATGCTAGGCCGGGCCGCAATCATTCGACAGAGGCAAATAGGCAAATACGATGACAATGCGGATCTTCCGGGCCCGCCGTCGGCTGATACCGCGACCCCGCACATCGGCGTACCGTCTGCCGCATGCTGCTCAACCCCAACCAGTTGAACCGTAAATACCCCGACGCTCGATCCGGGGAGATCATGGCCGCCACCGTCGACTTCTTCGAGTCCCGGGGCAAGGCTCGGCTGAAGGCCGACGACCACGCGCGGGTCTGGTATTCAGACTTCCTCGACCACGTCGGACGCGAGCGCATCTTTGCCTCGCTGCTGACGCCGTCGGAGTACGGCGCCGCCGACTGCCGTTGGGATACTTACCGGATCAGTGAGTTCGCCGAGATCGTCGGCTTCTACGGGCTGAACTACTGGTACCCCTTCCAGGTCACGGCCCTCGGACTCGGGCCGATCTGGATGAGCGACAACGAGGACGCCAAGCGCAAGGCCGCGGCCCAGCTGGAAGCCGGCGAGGTGTTCGGCTTCGGCTTGTCGGAGCAGAGCCACGGCGCCGACGTCTACCAGACCGACATGATCCTGACGCCGGGCGAGAACGGCTGGACGGCCAACGGCGAGAAGTACTACATCGGCAACGCCAACGTGGCGCGGATGGTCTCGACCTTCGGCAAGATCTCCGACACAGACGAGTACGTGTTCTTCGTCGCCGACTCCCAGCACGACCGCTACGAGCTGATCAAGAACGTGGTCAACTCGCAGAACTACGTCGCGAACTATGGGCTGCGCGACTATCCGGTCACCGAGGTCGACATCCTGCACCGCGGCCCCGGCGCCTTCCACGCCGCGCTCAACACCGTCAACGTCTGCAAGTACAACCTCGGGTGGGGTGCGGTCGGCATGTGTACCCACGCCATGTACGAGGCGGTCACGCACGCCTCCAACCGCTACCTGTACGGGACCGTCGTCACCGACTTCAGCCGCGTGCGCCGGCTGCTCACCGACGCCTACACGCGACTGATCGCGATGAAGCTGGTCGCCACCCGCGCCTGCGACTACATGCGCAGCGCCTCGGCCGACGACCGCCGCTACCTGCTGTACAGCCCGCTGACCAAGGCGAAGATCACCAGCGAGGGCGAGCGGGTGATCACCGCACTGTGGGACGTGATCGCGGCCAAGGGCGTGGAGAAGGACACCATCTTCGAGGCGATGACCCGCGAGATCGGGCTGCTGCCCAGGCTGGAAGGCACCGTCCACATCAACATCGGGCTGCTGGCCAAGTTCATGCCCAACTACCTGTTCGCGCCGAACAATGCGCTGCCGTTGATCGGGCGCCGCGACGAAGCCGTCGACGACGCGTTTCTGTTCAACCAGGGCCCGACCGGGGGATTGGGCAAGGTCGGATTCCACGATTGGCGCGCGCCGTTCGACAGCTTCGCGCATCTGCCCAACGTCGCGCTGCTGCGCGAGCAGATCGACGCGCTGGCCGACATGCTGGCCAGTGCGACACCAGATGCGTTGCAGCAGAAGGATATTGACTTCGCATTCGGGGTCGGCCAGTTGTTCGCGACGGTGCCCTACGCACAACTGATTCTGGAAGAGGCCCCGTTGTCAGGGCCCGAAAACCGCTGCGACGACGCGCTGATCGACGAGATCTTCGCCGTGCTGGTCCGCGACTTCAACGCCTACGCCGTCGAATTGGCGGACAAGCGCGCCACCACCGATGCGCAGGCCGGGTTCGCGATGCGGATGATTCGTCGGCCGGTGTTCGACCAGGCGCGCTACGACCAGGTCTGGAAGGAACATGTCCTGCCCATCAACGGCGCCTACCAGATGCGGCCCTAGCTCTCCGCCGAGTGTGCGGCTAGCCGCACACTCGAGTCCCACTGAGCGGCGGGGTGCACACTCGGCGGGCTAGTCGACGTTGAGCTGGGATTGACCCTTGACTGTGGCATGGATCACAGTAATATGACCAGTGGTCATCTAACGAGGAGGTTCGATGCCAACGGTGACATGGGCGCGGGTCGATCCCGCTCGTCGCGCGGCGATCATCGAGGCCGCCGAGGCCGAATTCGGGGCACACGGGTTTTCCGGCGGCAGCCTGAACGTCATCGCGCGCCGGGCCGGCGTCGCCAAGGGCAGTCTCTTCCAGTATTTCGCGGACAAGCGCGACTTGTTCGCGTTCATCGCCGACATCGGCAGCCAACGGGTTCGGGTCTGCATGGAAGACCTGATCCGTGACCTCAACCCCGACCGGCCGTTTTTCGAGTTCCTCACCGAGCTGCTCGACGGCTGGGTCGCCTACTTCGCCGAACATCCACACGAGCGCTCGCTGCATGCCGCGGCGACCCTGGAGGTCGACACTGACGCCCGCGTCAGCGTGCGCAGCGTCATCCACCGGCACTACCTGGAGGTGCTGCGACCGCTGGTGCAGGGCGCCCAGAAGCGTGGTGATTTACGGGCCGATGCCGACACCGACGCGCTGCTGTCGTTGCTGCTGCTGATCTTTCCGCACCTGGCGCTGGCGCCCTACATGCGCGGCCTGGACCCGATCCTCGGCCTCGACGAGCCCAGCCCCGAGCAGCCTGCGCTGGCGGTGCGCAGGCTCGTCGCGGTGCTGGCCGCCGCCTTCGCGGCAGCGCCGCATGCCTCCGTCCACCCAGCCCCAATGCGATCTGAGGAGGTCACATGAATCGAACCCGAGTTGCGTCAATGTCCCAGGGCGGTCTCAACTGGGATAGCTTGCCGCTCAAGCTCTTTGCGGGCGGCAATGCAAAATTCTGGGATCCGGCGGCCATCGACTTCTCCCGCGATCGCGAGGACTGGGAACGCCTGACCGACGACGAACGCAGCTACGCGACCCTGCTGTGCGCCGAGTTCATCGCCGGCGAGGAATCGGTGACCCAGGACATCCAGCCGTTCATGGCCGCGATGCGGGCCGAGGGCCGGCTCGGCGACGAGATGTATCTGACGCAGTTCGCCTTCGAGGAGGCCAAGCACGTTCAGGTGTTCCGGATGTGGCTCGACGCCGTCGGCGTCACCGACGACCTGAACAACCTTCTCGACGACGTCCCGACCTACCGCACGATCTTCTACGACAAACTCCCCGAGTGCTTGAGCACGTTGGCAGGCGATTCGTCACCGGCCGCCCAGGTGCGGGCGTCGGTCACCTACAACCACATGGTCGAGGGCATGCTGGCGCTGACCGGTTACTACCTCTGGCACAAGATCTGCGTGGAACGCGACATTCTTCCGGGCATGCAGGAGCTGATTCACCGGATCGGCGACGACGAGCGACGCCACATGGCCTGGGGCACCTTCACCTGCCGGCGCCACGTCGCCGCCGACGATGCCAACTGGGGCGTGTTCGAGGCGCGAATGAACGAGCTGATGCCGCTCGGACTGCGGCTGATCGAGGAGGGCTTCGCCCTCTACGACCCGATGCCGTTCGGCCTGTCGGCGGACGATTCCATGCAGTACGCCTCCGACAAGGGGATGCGCCGATTCGGCACCATCTCCAGCGCCCGCGGGCGCCCGCTCGGCGAGATCGACCTCGACTACTCGCCGCTGCAGCTCGAGGACACCTTCGCCGAGGAGGACGAGCGCGCCCTGGCCGCGGTCTAGCGTTCGTGTCTGGTCGTTAAGTGCTAGCCGACCCAGACGGTTTTGGCGTTGCAGAACTCGCGGATGCCCAAACCCGCCAGCTCGCGCCCATAGCCGGAGCGCTTGATGCCGCCGAACCCCAGCTCCGGGTAGGACACCGTCATCCCGTTGATGAAGACCTGGCCGGCTTCGATGTCGTCGATGAAGCGCTGCTGTTCGGTCTCGTCGTTGGTCCAGGCGTTGGAGCCCAACCCGAAGGTGGTGGCGTTGGCGATCTCGATGGCTTCGTCGATGTCGGCGGCGCGGTACATCGAGGCGACCGGACCGAACACCTCTTCGGTGTAGAGCGCCATGTCCTTGGTGATGTCGGTGACCACCGTCGGCGGGTAAAACCATCCCGGCCTGTCGGGCGTTTTTCCGCCCAGGCGGATGGTGGCCCCCGCCGCGGCGGCGTCGTCGACCTGCTTGGCGATCTCGTCGCGGCCTGACTCGGTGGCCAGCGGACCCACCTCGGTGTCGGGGTCGGTCGGGTCGCCGACCTTGAGGCTGTCCATGCGCTCGACGAACTTGTCGACGAATGCGTCGTAGATGTCGGTGTGCACGATGAACCGTTTGGCGGCGATGCAGGACTGCCCGTTGTTCTGCGTGCGGGCGGTGACCGCGGTCTTGACGGCCTCCTCGAGGTCCGCCGACGGCATCACGATGAACGGGTCGCTGCCGCCGAGCTCGAGCACGGTGGGCTTGATCTCGTCGCCGCAGATCGCGGCGACCGACTGGCCGGCCGGCTCGCTGCCGGTGAGCGTGGCCGCCGCGACGCGCGGGTCGCGCAGGATGCGCTCGACGACGCTCGATGACACCAGCAATGTCTGGAAGCAGTCGGCCGGGAACCCGCCCCGGGCGATGACGTCGGACAGATACAGCGCCGACTGGGGCACGTTGGAGGCGTGCTTGAGCAGGCCGACATTGCCGGCCATCAGCGCCGGCGCGGCAAACCGCACCGCCTGCCAAAGCGGAAAGTTCCACGGCATGATGGCCAGCACCACACCGAGCGGCTGGTAGCGCGTGTAGGCCTGCTTCGCGCCGACCGCGGTCGCTTCGGCCGGCTCATCTGCGAGCAGCCGCTCGGCGTTCTCGGCATAGTAGCGAAAACCCTTGGCGCACTTGAGCGCTTCGGCCTTGGCCGATTTCAGGGTCTTACCCATCTCCAGGGTCATCATCGCCGCGACTTCGTCGGCTTCGGCCTCGAGCAGGTCGGCGGTGGCGTTGGCCCACTGCGCACGCTGGGCGAAGGTCGTGTTACGGCGGTAGTCAAGGAACCGGGCGTGCGCCCGCTCGATCGCAGCGTCGACTTCGTCGTCGGTAGCAGCGGTGAAGGTCTTGACGGTTTCGCCGGTGGCCGGGTTGATGGTCGCGATTGACACGCTGACATCCTTCCCTTTGCTGTCTTTTTCCGAAGGTAACTGAAACGTCCAACACCTAGCCTGCCACTATCGTTCCCCTAAGGGAGGTGGCGGATGAGTACAGCCGCTCGGCTGATGGTTCAGTGCCTGGAAAACGAGGGTGTGGAGGTGGTCTTCGGGCTGCCCGGGGAGGAGAACATTCGATTCGTCCAGGCCCTGGCGTCGTCGCAGATCCGATACGTGCTCACCCGCCACGAGCAGGCCGCGGCGTTCATGGCCGAGATGTACGGACGCGTGACGGGCCGGGCGGCCGTGGTCTCGGCGACGTTGGGCCCGGGCGCGATCAACATGCAGCTCGGGGTGGCCGACGCCACCACCAACAGCACGCCCATGGTCGCGATTTCCGCGCAGGTCGGGCAGGACCGCCAGTTCAAGGAGTCTCATCAGTACGTCGACCTGGTGTCGATGTTCGTCCCGATTACCCGCTGGGCCGACGGCGTGCCCACCGCACGCGCGATCCCGGAGATGTTCCGAAAGGCTTTCAAAGTCGCCGAGGCCGAACGCCCGGCCGCGGTCTACCTCGCGGTGCCCGAGCACATCGACGCCGACGAGACCGACTACGAGCTGCGCCCGCTGCCGCGCAACGTGGTGCGCGCCGAGGCGCCCGCTCCCGGGCAAATAGAACGCGCGGTCGAGGTGATGCGCAATGCCAAGCGCCCGGTGGTGCTGGCCGGGCACGGCGCCGCGCGGGCCGACGCCACCGCGGCCCTCGTCCGGTTCTCCGAGAACTTCGGCATTCAGGTCGCCAACACCTTCCACGGCAAGGGCGTCATGCCCGACGATCACCCCAACAGCATCGGGACGATCGGGTTCATGCGGCACGACTACGTCAACTTCGGGTTCGACAACGCCGACGTCGTGATCGCGGTCGGCTACGAACTGCAGGAGTTCGACCCGGTCCGGATCAACCCGCAGGCCGACAAGAAGATCATCCATATCCATCGCTTCCCGGCCGAGGTCGACATGCACTATCCGGTCGACGTCGGGATCATCGGTGACATCAGCGCCTCGCTCAACGCGCTGACCGACGCCCTGGCCGGTCACCGCATCGAGCACGCCGACGAGGTGCCGGGTTCGGGTCTGCTGACCAAGGAATTCACTCGGGGACAACAAGATTCGCGGTATCCCTTGGCGCCGCAGCGGGTGGTCGCCGACATCCGGGCCGCGCTGGGCCGCAGTGACGTCGTGCTGGTCGATACCGGTGCGACCAAGATGTGGATGGCGCGGCTCTACCCGACCTATGAGCGCAACACCTGCCTAGTCTCGAATGGGTTGTCCACCATGGCTTTTGCGTTGCCAGGTGCTCTGGGCGTCAAGCTGGCCCGGCCCCAGTCGAAGGTGCTCGCGGTGGTGGGCGACGGCGCTTTCTTGATGAACTCGCAGGAAATCGAGACCGCGGTGCGCGAGCAGATACCGCTGGTGGTGTTGATCTGGGAAGACGGCGGCTACGGCCTGATCGAATGGAAGATGGATCTCGAGCTCGGCAACCACTACTACGTGAAGTTCAACAACCCCGACATCGTGCAGTACGCCGAAAGCTTTGGCGCCAAAGGGTATCGGATCTCTCACGCCGACGAGCTGCTGCCGACGCTGCAGGCCGCGCTCGACGATGACGGGGTTTCGCTGATCGCCTGTCCGGTCGACTACTCGGAGAATCTCCGGCTGACCGATCGCCTCGGTGAGCTAGACGAAACGCTGTAGGCCCGGCAGCGGACGTCGTTGCGGGTCTGCATCGTCGGCAGTCTGGGCTGACCCGGCTCAGCCAGGGGGCGGTGATGTCGGTTTCTGCAGCGTCATCGGCGAAACGTATTGGCCCACCAATGCGCGGTGCCACCACGCCCGATCGCGCCGCAACTCCGCCGGCGTCGTGAAGCGGTACTGGTAGAGCTGCGCTCGCACATAGCGCGGCGGCGAGTCGGGAAAAGGATTGTGCCGCAACAACCGTAGCGTGTGCCGGTCGCCGGTCAGTAGCCGTTGCATGAATGGTTTCAACCATGGCTGGGCATAACCCGGTGAGATGGCGGCGAACCACATCAACCAGTCCAGCCGCAAATGATAGGGCGCCCATTGCCGGGGTAACCGTCTTAGGGCACCGGGCTTGCCCTTGAATTCGTATTCCTGCCAGCCCGTCTGCGCGCTGAGCCGCGGTTCGTCGGTGCCCTCGATCACCACCTCCCGGCGGACACGGCCGATGCTGCCGAAGGCACCGTACGTGTTAACCAAATGAAAGGGGTTGAACGACATGTTCATTCGCTGACGCGGTGAGAGCATGTTGCGCACCGGCCAGTACGTCAGGAACAGCACCGCGCCCGCGAAGCCCGCCACGCAGACCACGAACCACAGTGGCGCCGCCGATACCGCGAAATGTCCGGGTATCGGCACCAGCACCGCTGCCGCCGAATCGTCGATGGCGCTGAACGCCAGCACGATCGTCAGCCAATTGAGCCAGGCGAAGTTGCCCGACATCACCAGCCATAGTTGTGTGACCACGACGATCGCCGCGGCCACGCTGGCTACCGGCTGAGGCGCGAACAACCCGAACGGCACCACCAGCTGCGCGAAGTGGTTGCCCGCCACCTCAATTCGATGCAGCGGCTTTGGCAGGTGATGGAAGAACCAGCTCAGCGGACCCGGCATCGGCTGGGTTTCGTGGTGGTAGTACAGGCAGGTCAGGTCGCGCCAGCAGGCGTCGCCGCGCATCTTGATCAGCCCGGCGCCGAACTCGACCCGAAACAGCAGCAGTCGCGCCATCCACAACGTCAGCATCGGCGGTGCGACGCGATCGTTGCCGAGGAAGATCATCAGGAATCCGCTTTCCAGCAATAGGGATTCCCAGCCGAACGAATACCACGCCTGCCCGACGTTGACGATCGAAAGGTAGAGCCCCCACAGCATCAGCCAGACCGACATCGCGGCCCACAGCGGCAGCAGGTCGGCCGCGCCGACGACGACGGCCGCCGACAGCGCGGCGCCGAGCCAGGACACCGATGCGAACAGCCGATCGGAGTAGTGCAACGCAAAGATGCTGGGCGATCTCCACCATGACTGCCGCGCCAAAAACCGCGGCACCGGCAGGATTCCGTGCTCGCCGATCAGGGCGCGGAACTGCAGCGCGGCGGCGATGAACGCGATCAGGTAGATGGCCGCCACGCCGCGCTCGAGCACGAACCTGCCCAACCAGTAGTCGGGGGCTGAAAACCATTCCATGGCCACAACTCCTCGCACAGCGGCGGTCATACGATTCCGCGTTTCCAGTCAACCAGCCGATGAACGGCTAGCCAACGCCCGAAATGTCGTCGCGTGCCGGGCGCCGGCGATCCGGCAGGGCGATCACCGAGGCGGCGACCGCGGCTAGCGAAATCAACGCCAGCAGTTGGACATTCGCGGAATGGCCAGCGTACCCGTCGACTGACCGCCAGGGATGTCGCGACAGCGCTGCACCGGCCAGAATCAGTCCGCCCGCACTGGCGGCGATGGTGATCCGGTCGCGCAACCGCTCGCGATGACGCAGCGCGTACCGCAGGCCAAGTGCGGCGCCGGTCACGACTACCCCCGCCACGCCGGCGATCACCGCCCCGGCCGCCAGCAGTGCCGCGGCCGCCCAGGGCCCGGGCGTCCATGGTGGCGCCGGTGGGTCGTCGAACCGGCCGCGCCGGCGCCACCACGCGAGGATGGCCAACATCGGCAGCAATGCCAGGCCCGCGGCCAGCCCGACCCGGTACAGCGAGTTGGACGCGAAGCTCAGCGTGATCGTGCCGGGATCACCGGCGGGCACCACCCAGCCCTGCTGCCACCCGTTGACGGCGACGGGCGTCAGGCGGGCGCCGGTGCTGGTGCGTGCCACCCAGCCGGGATTGATGCTTTCGGGAATGACCAGCACCCGGGCGGTGGGCGACGCCGGGGCCCGGACTTCGCGACGGTCGGGTCCCCACGCCCCCGTCGCGGCCGGCACCGTCGAAACCCCAGTGGGGCCGGGCGATTCGGCGGTCGAGAGTTGTGCCCCGTCCACGACGAACTGAGCGCCGGGGCTGATCAACAATTCCTGTTGCCCGGCCGGCAGCGCGATCGGATTGGGATCGCAGGCGCTCACCGGTGTCGGCTCGCCGTCGAGCAGCGCTCCCGCCGTGGTCCGGATCGAGGTGTGCACGAACCGGCCGGCGACCGCGATGACCGGGCCGTGCTCGCAGTCGACGACGATCTCGCGCGACCGGTTGCGCGCCGCATCGGCGGGGGCGATCGGGTTGCCGTCGGCGCCCAGCGCCGCGACCTCGGCCAGTCCCGGCGCCTTGAGCTGGTCGAAGCCCAGCGCGTTGCGGTCGATGACGTCTTGCCAGTCCAGCAGGCTGACGGTGACGGTATCGGTGACGCGGGGCCGCAACGTCAGCGTCTGCGGCCGCGCGGCCCCCTCGTCGCTCGGTGTGAGTTTGCGGACCTGCGGCCCGTCGCCGAGGTTGACGGCCACCACCGTCGGCCGCGCGGGCAACGTCGAGCGGCTGGGCAGCAGCCGCAGCCCCGCGACCTCGGTCGGCCTGGGCAGCACCAGCGTCAGCGTCGGCGCGCTCTTGTGTTGGACCACGCGCTGCGGCGCGGTCCAAGCGGTGGCCGGATCGCCGTCGGTGGCCGCATAGGCCGACCCAAGGATGTCCACCGTGTCCGAATCACCCTGGGCCCGAGTCATATTCGGCTCAGCGATCAGGTCGGCCAAGTTGGGTCCCTGCCGGGGGCGCACCCACACCCGGGGGGTGACCGATACCGGTGCGGGAACGGTCAGGGTGCGGCTGAAATTGACCGGCTCCTCCGGAGCCAGTGCCATCGACGGTGCGCAGCGCACGCCGTCGCCCGCCGCGGCGCAGCCCGGCCGGCCGAGCAGTTCGGTGCCCAGGTCCCAGCCTTTGACCGCCGAGCCCCGCGGCGGACCGGGCACCCGCACGGTGTGCCGCAGGTCGACCGGGTGCGCGAAGCCGGAGGCGTCGTACTGGGTGATCGACAGGTCGGTGATGCCGAACTGCACGCCGCTGGATCCATCGTCGGTGCCGGCGGCGGTGATCCGGACCCACGGGGTTTCGCCGTAGGGCAGCGCCGCGGTGAGCGGCTTGCCGGGCTGATCGAAGCGCAGCGTGGTGCTGCCGGTGGCGGTGTCGATCACGATGCGACGGACCTGGGAACCCACCGCGGTCGCGCTGGGTGTGAGGGTGAGCGCCGCGTTGGTCACCGGGTGGTCGAAGTTCACCTGCATCCACTGCCCGACCGCGGCTTGCAGGGCATTGGTCACCCACGCGGTTGCCGGATCGCCGTCGATCGCGGCGGCGGGGGAGGTCGCCGGGGCGACATCGGGCATCGCGGTCGAATCCGACGACGAACTCGAGACCGTGATCCGGCCGCCGTTCCACCCGCCGAACACCGGTTCGGCGCCCGGGACCGGATAGTCGGGCACCCGGTTGAAGGTGTGCCGGGTGTCGCCGTCGGCGCGGATCGCCGACGAGTGTTCGTCGACGCGGCCGTAGTCGGTCTCCCGCGCCGTCGGGGTGTCCGTCACGGTCACGAGGGGCGCGGGCAGGTTGGCACCGCGGGCGTCGGTGGTCAGCAGCGCCGGCCCCAGTGGTTGCTGGCCCAACAGCCGGCGGCGCTCATCGAGACGCAGCAGCACTTCGGGGCCGCCGTCGATGCGGGGCAACGAATCGATGTCGGCGAAGTAGGGCGCGCCGGGGTTGCCGGGAGCGGCCACCTTGTAGATCTCGACCGCCGGATAGCGCGGCCGCAGCCCACTGTCGGCGACGAACCCGGGCAACGTGCCGGGCCCCACCGGCTCGCCGAACTGCGCCGCCTTCTCCAGCCGCGGCGACCCGTCGATGGTGCGGTGCACCAGGATCGGGCGCGCCGAACGCGACGATTCGGGATCCAGGTCGTTGCGCACCACCACATACGAAATACCTTGGCGGGCAAGGGTATCGGCCAGCCCGGCGGACGGGAGGCCCGCGGCGAACAGGCGCTGTACCGAGTCCAGCGCCCGGATGGTTTGGGGCGGGGTCAACGGGATGGAGTCGCGCACGCCCCACGGGCTGCTGCCGAGCACCTGGAGCGGCTCGTCGTGGGTGGTGCCCCATACCTGCGTGGCGAACGGTGCACCCGGGACCACCAGCACCCGCCCGGGGGCAGCGCTGCCGGTCCCGGAAGAATTGTGCGCGCTGAGCCAGTCGGCGGCGTCGTGCCAATAGCGGGGGATCGCGCTGAACGTACCCGGTGGAGCCAGGCGCGCCGTCCACGCCAGCGAGGTGCTGACCATCAGCGCGGTCAATACCACCATCGTCACGGCGACGCGCTTGTCGCGCTCGGGGTGGGCGAACGCGGCCACCCACTGCGCGCGTGGCGCGCTGCCCGGAAGCGGTACCCGGCCCAGCAGCGCCGCGACGCCCAGCACGATCGGGATCCGGATGACCGACTCCAGCTTGTGCACGTTGCGCAGCGGTGCGCCCGCGGCGTCCAGGAACAGCTGCATCTGATGGGCCACCGGCGAGCCCAGCCCCCCGCTGTAGCCAGCAGCCATCAACACGACGCCGACCAGCAGCATTGTCACCAGCCGTCCGCGGGCCGGCATCCCGGCGCGGGCGAGCCCGGCCAGCCCGGCCGCCGCGACCAGGCAGGTCGCCAGGATGGCCGCCGATCCGGTGACCAGCGGCGCACCCGCGGTCGCCGTCGGGGCCACGAACGGCGTCCAGCTGTCGGTACCGCGCAACATCTCGACCAGCGACGACCATTGCGTCGTCACACCCGAGGACTCGATGAAGTCCAGGAACGGTGGACTGACGTTACGCAGTAGCACCAGCGCGACGACCCACCACAGCATCGCCAGCACGAGACTGAACAGCCACCATCCCGTGTAGCGCCACCACAAGCGATTCGGCCGATGACAGGCCCACCAGATCACCGCCGGCAGGCAACCCGCCAGCGTGGCGATGGCGTTGACCGCGCCCATCAGCGCGACCGCCAGCCCCGCTTGGCCGGCCAGTGCCCGCACCGATCTGCCGCCGCCGCCCCGCAACGCCAGGATCGTCGGCAGCAACACCCACGGCGCCAGCATGATCGGCAGGGTTTCCGACGAGATCGAGCCGAGCGTGGTCAGCACCCGCGGGCTCAACGCGAACGCGGCGGCGCCGACCAGACGCGATGTCGGGCTGCCGATCCCGAGCGTCTCGGCGACCCGCAGCAAGCCCCAGAAGCCGACCGTCAGCAGCAATGCCCACCACAGCCGTTGGGTCATCCAGCCGGGCACGCCGAGCAGGTGGCCGATCGCGAAGAACGCGCCGTGCGGAAACAGGTAGCCGTAAGCCTGATTCTGCGTCTGGCCGAATGGCAGCTCGCTGTTCCACAGGTTCGTCGCGCGGGCCAGGAAGCGCAGCGGGTTGACGGTCAGGTCCAGCTTGGTGTCGGGGGACACTTGCCCGGGGGATTGGGCGAACGTCAGTGCCAGGCAGACCGCGCCAACCAGCAACAGCCAGCGCCGAGACAGCGGGGTAACGGGGACGTCCGCGACCGATGCCGACGGAGTCGTTGCCGCTGCTGAGTCGGACGGGGGCAATCCACTGCGCGCGGCGTCTTCCGGTAGTGGCGAACCGCTGCGCCCGGCGTCTTCCTGTAGTGGCGACCCGCTGCGCCCGGCTACGTCGCGCTTGCGATCGCCACGGCCGCGCTTGCGATCGCCACGGCCGCGCTCGCGATCGCCACCGCCGCGCCTGCGATCGCCGCTAGCTACGGTTGCCGTATTCGACCCGGTTGAGCACTGACGACTGCGGATCGCCCCCGGGAAGTGGCGGCTTCGTGTCCTGTTGCACCATCAGGGTGACCCCGAAGATCGCGGCCGCGCCCAGCAACAAACCAACCACCACACTCGCGGCAGCGGGTGCAATGATTCGGTTCATCGGTCTCCTCGGGTTCGCGGGGGACTACCCAAAAGTCAACCTAGCAGAACGCCCGTCACGGTCCGCTGACGTCAGTCAGGGCAACGGTATGCAATGACCGTGCCAACACCGGTCGCCGTACTGCACGGGGTAGGGCACGGTAAGGCTGCGCACTGCCGGGACGGTCTGCACCGGCGCCGTGCTGTGGTCCTCGACGGCGAGCGTTACGCCAACGGTCGCCGCGGCGCCGATCATCAGTCCTGCGGCGATGCCGGCGACAGCGGCCAGCGTGCACCCGGTCATCGCCTGGCTCCTCCCCTTGCCAGTCAAATTGGGTCTGCAGCCAAGGTAACCGGGAGGGCGGCTCCCACCCGTGAGGTGGCGCCGCGGGTCGCGTCAGGGCTGCAGTTCCGGCGGCAGTGCCGGAATCGGCGGGATCTGGTTCAAGCAGTCGTCCGGGTTGTCGCACGGGAGGCAATACCCGCCGATGCACCGGTCGCCGTACTGCACGAGGTAGTGCGAGGACGGGTTGGACGGGGCACGGGCCGGCACCACGGTGTGGTCTTCGGCCGCGAGCGTGACGCCGACGGTGGCGACGGCACCGATCGCGATACCCGCGGCGATACCTGCCGCGGCTGCCAGCGTGAAGGCAGTCATCGCTGCCTCCTCCCTGCCGGTCCTCGCGGGCGTGTGGCTAACTTATCCCGGCCAAGCGGTCGGCGCCCTTGGAATTCGCCCAGTCGGGCGCGCATCGATGCGCATGACCGTCGTGACACCATGTCCCGATGCCTTTTCCGCGCACTCTGGCCGCGCTGCTCGCCGCCACCGCTGTGGTGGCGGCGTGTGGGCACGACACCGGCCGGCCCCCCGCATCCACGAGCAGCAAGGTGGTCGCCGCACCTCCGGCGCCACCGGTTTGTGGCGACCCCACAGCCAAGCTGTCGACCCGCGACAAGCTGGCCCAGTTGCTGATGGTCGGGGTGAAGAACGCCGACGACGCCCGCGCGGTGGTCAACGGCTACCACGTCGGCGGCATTTTCATCGGCAGCTGGACAGACCTGGACATCTTCAAGGGTCCACTGGCCGAGATCGCGGGCAGCGCGGGGCCGCTGCCGTTGGCGGTCAGCGTCGACGAAGAAGGCGGCCGGGTATCGCGGCTGAAATCGCTGATCGGGACCGCCCCCGCACCCCGGCAGCTGGCCCAGAGTCAAACCGTCGAGCAGGTCCGCGACCAGGCGGCCCAGCGCGGCAAGAAGATGCACGACCTGGGCATCACCGTCGACTTCGCGCCGGTGGTCGATGTCTCCGACGAGCCGGACGACGCCGTGATCGGGAACCGCTCGTTCAGCAACGACCCGGCCGTCGTCACCGCGTACGCCGGGGCCTACGCGCAGGGCCTGCGCGACGCCGGCGTGCTGCCGGTGCTCAAACACTTCCCCGGCCACGGGCACGGGTCCGGGGATTCGCACCAGGGCGGCGTCGTCACACCGCCGCTGAGCGATCTGCAAACCAGCGACCTGGTGCCGTATCGGACGCTGATCACCGCGACACCCGTCGCTGTCATGGTGGGCCACCTGCAGGTTCCCGGGCTGACCGGCGACGACCCGGCCAGTTTGAGCCGGCCTGCGGTGCAATTGCTGCGCGACGGCATCGGCTACGGGGCCCCACCCTTCAACGGGCCGGTGTTCAGCGACGACCTGTCCAGCATGGCCGCAATCTCCGACCGGTTCGGCGTTGCCGAAGCGGCGCTGCGGAGTTTGCAGGCCGGCATCGATGTCGCGCTGTGGGTCACCACCGACGAAGTCCCCGCGGTCCTGGACCGCCTTGAAAAGGCAGTATCCGCAGGCGAATTGGCGTTGCCGGCGGTGGACCAATCGCTGGTTCGGGTGGCCACGATGAAGGGACCCGCCCGCACGTGTGGACACTGACCGGCCGCTCGATCGTTACCCTGGAGTCAGATTGACGGAGCCCGACGGGCTTGAAAGGGCGCAGCGATGGCAGGTGGTACCAAGCGGCTACCGCGTGCTGTCCGGGAACAGCAAATGCTCGACGCGGCCGTGCAGATGTTCTCGGTCAACGGCTACCACGAGACGTCGATGGACACCATCGCCGCCGCGGCCGAGATTTCCAAGCCGATGCTCTACCTGTACTACGGCTCCAAAGAGGACTTGTTCGGCGCCTGCCTGAATCGCGAGATGACCCGGTTCATCGACGCGGTGCGCGCCGACATCGACTTCAGTCAAAGCCCGAGGGACCTGCTGCGCAACACCATCGGGTCGTTCCTGCGTTACATCGACGCCAACCGAGCGTCCTGGATCGTGATGTACACCCAGGCCATCAGCTCGCAGGCGTTTGCCCACACGGTGCGTGAGGGACGTGAGCAGATCATCGAGCTGGTGGCCGGCCTGGTGCGCGAAAACAGTCGCACGCCGCGCACGGATGCCGAGCATCAGATGATGGCCGTCGCGCTGGTGGGCGCCGGCGAGGCGATGGCCAACCGGCTGTCCACCGGCGACATCGACGTCGACGATGCGGCCGAGCTGATGATCGACTTATTCTGGCACGGCCTTCGGGGCGTGCCGGTGGATCACGACGCCAGCGCCTCGACGCGCAATGCGGGCTAGATTCGTGCAGTGCCCCGCGTGCGTGCCTGGACCTCGGGACGCAATGTCGACTTCTTCTGTGCCGTCGTCATTGTGGGCCTGTTGGCGGGGGTCGCCGGACTGTCGACGACGTTCGTGTTGCGCTTTGTTCAGCACCTGACCTACAACTACAGTTTCGGCACCCTGCTGTCCGGGGTCACCGGCAGCAGCCCGGTCCGCCGCGCGCTGGGGCCGATGGTCGGCGCGGCGCTGGCCGGGCTGGGCTGGTGGATGCTGCGGCGCCGAGCCGAGGTGCCGCCGCTGGCCGGAACGATCGCCCGCCACGAGCGGATACCGCGGCTGTCCTGGAGCATCGACGCCATGCTGCAGGTGCTGTTGGTCGGCTCGGGGGCATCCCTGGGCCGGGAGGGTGCGCCACGCCAATTCGCGGCTGCGCTCGGCGATTTCGGGACCGGCTGGCTGAGGCGGCTGTCCAGCCGCGACCGCGAGATCCTGCTGGCGTGCGCGGCCGGTGCCGGGCTGGGCGCGGTGTACGCCGTGCCGCTGGCCGGCGCGTTGTTCTCGGTGCGGATCATGCTCAACACCTGGCATCCCCGGGCGCTGGGCGCGGCATGTCTGACCTCCAGCCTGGCCGTCGCGATCGGCTCGGCCATCACCCGCGATCAGCCCAACCTGCAGTGGCCGATCGGGGAGTCCACCTACCTGCTGACCGCGCACGGGCTGGTCATGGCCCCGGTTGCGCTGGCGACGGGCCTGGCGTTCAACCGGCTGATGGCCGCGGCGCGCCCGGCCCGCCAGATCCGCAGCTGGGTGCTGATTCCCGGGCTCGCCGGCGCCGGGCTGGTGATCGGCATCTGCTCGCATTGGTGGCCCGAATTGCCCGGCAACGGCCGCAGCATCCTGACCGTCAGTCTGGCCAGCGGGCTGACGCTGACCGCGGCGATCGCGATCCTGGTATTGAAGCCGCTGTTGACCGCCCTGTTCCTGCGCGCCGGCGGTGCCGGCGGGATGCTCACGCCGTCGCTGGCCACCGGCGCTGCCGCCGGGACGGTGCTGGTGTTGGCGATCAATTGGATCACCGGGACTCACCTACACGTGCCGGCGGTCTCGCTGGCCGGCGCCGCCGGGGTACTCGCGGTCACCCAGGGCTCGCCGATCTGGGCGGCGATCTTCGTCTGGGAGCTGGCCCGCCCGCCGCTATGGCTGTTCGGAGTTTTCCTGCTGACCGCGACCGGCGCGCACGGCCTGAAAAAGCTGCTCAGCGTGCGCACCCAGATGCACGACGAACGCGCCGGCTGAGCCGTTCGCTACAGCGGCCGGACGCTGCCGGTCAAATGCGGATAGCCCTTGGCGATGTTGCGCAGCGAAAGCTCCCAGCTGCCCCGGTCGTTTTCGTCGATGTAGAGACCCAAGGTCGCGGGCAGGATCACCGGCTTGCCGAACCGCACCGAGTACGTCGCCGCGTCGGGTATCCGGGCCTCGATGTTAGCCAATACCGCTGCGGCGCTGAACATTCCGTGCGCAATAACGGTCGGGAATCCGAATAGCCTGGCGGCGATCGGGTTGGTGTGGATCGGATTGTGATCACCGCCGATGACGGCATAGCGGCGGATCTGGCCAGGCGTGATGCGGAGCACGGCGGGCGGTGGCGGCAGCTTCGGCTGTTTCTGCGGTGGGGGTTTGGGTTCGTCGGACAGGCTGGTGCGCTGCTGATGCAGGAAGGTCGTCACCTGATGCCACGCGGGTTCGTTGCCGACATGTAAGTCGGTCACCAGGTCGACGAGCAGTCCCTTGCGGTGCTCGCGCAAATTCTCGGCGTGCACCCGCACCCCGACGGTGTCGGTGACCGCGATCGGCCGGTACTGCGTGATGTGGTTCTCGGTGTGCACCGAACCCATTGCGGCGAAAGGGAAGTCAAATCCCGTCACCAACGACATCAGCGTCGGGAAGGTCAGCGCGAACGGGTAGGTGAGCGGCACGTTGTTGCCGTAGCGCAGACCCGTGATCGCGGCGTACTCGGCCACGTTCGTCTGGTCGATCGGCAGTTCCTCGACGGTCACCGCGCGGCTGGGCAGCTGATCCGTCCGGGACACCAGGGGCAGCGCCCCGGCGGCCGCTCGCAGCATGTTCCGCAGGCCGCTTGGCTGATTCATTCGTTCTCCTTGAGCTTCGGCTGAATTGTCCGCTCCTCAGCGGGCCGTTCCCGCCCGCATCGTCACCGGACTCAGGCGCCCAGCATGGCCTGGCCGCAGACGCGAATGACGTTGCCGGTCACCGCGTTTGACGCCGGACTGGCGAAGTAGGCGATCGTCTCGGCGACGTCGACCGGCTGCCCGCCCTGCAGCAGCGAGTTCATCCGGCGGCCCACCTCGCGGGTAGCCAGCGGAATCGCTTCGGTCATCTTGGTTTCGATGAATCCCGGCGCCACCGCGTTGATCGTGATGCCCTTCTCGTGCAGCTCCGGCGCCAGCGCCTGGGTGAGGCCGATCATCCCGGCCTTCGTGGTGGCGTAGTTGGTCTGCCCGCGGTTGCCGGCAATGCCGGCCATCGATGACAAGCCGATCACCCGGCCACCCTCGCCGATGCTGCCGTTTCCGATTAGCCCTTCGGTAAGTCGTTGCGGGGCTAGCAGATTGACGGCGAGGACGGAGTCCCAGCGGGCGTCGTCCATGTTGGCGAGCAGCTTGTCGCGCGTGATGCCGGCGTTGTTGACCAGCACATCGGCGTGCCCGGCGTAGTGGTCGCGCAGGTGCTCGGTGATCTTGTCGACGGCGTCGTCGGCGGTGACGTCGAGCCAAAGCGCTGTGCCGCCCACCCGGCTCGCGGTTTCGGCCAGCGCCTCGGCAGCAGACTCCACGTCGATAGCGACGACACGCGCACCGTCGCGGGCGAACACCTCGGCGATCGTCGCGCCGATGCCGCGGGCGGCACCGGTCACGATCGCCACCTTGCCGTCCAGCGGTCGGTCCCAGTCCGCCGGCGGGGTGGAGTCGTCGGCACCCAGGTAGAAGACCTGGCCGTCCACATAGGCCGACTTGGCCGAAAGGATAAACCGCAGAGTCGATTCCAGGCCCGTCGCGGCCGGTTTGGCGTCCGGCGACAGGTAGACCAGCGCCACGGTCGAGCCGTGGCGCAGCTCCTTGCCCAGCGAGCGGGTGAAGCCCTCCAGTGCGCGCTGCGCGATCCGCTCGTCGGTGCTTCCCGCAGCGTCGGGTGTGGTGCCGACCACAACCACGCGCGCGCAGTGGGCAAGATTACGCAGGAGCGGTGTGAAGAAATCGTGCAGCGCCTTGAGCCCGTTGGGCGCCTTAATTCCGGTGGCGTCGAAGACCAGCCCGCCGAACCGGTCGGCCCAGCGGCCACCCAGATTGTTGCTGACCACGTCGTAGTCGTTGTCCAGCGCCGCCCGCAGCGGCTCGACGACCCTGCCTTCGCCGCCGATCAGCAAGGATCCGGGCAGCGGTGGGTCACCGGCGGAGTACCTGCGCAGGTTCTCGGGTTGCGGAACACCAAGTTGCTTTGCAACAAAGGATCCGGGACCGGAGTTGACAACGTGTGAGAACAGATCGGACGAACGATTGGGAGCCACTGAGCTGCCTTCCGTTTCTTGGGTGCCGTACAAGCCAACCGTATCGGGGACGAACTTACTGCAGAGTAAGAACCGTGGGTAGTATGGGTTCCAACGGCCAATCCCCCAAACTGACAATTGGAGATGAACGTGGCCCCTGCAAGTTCGCAGCCAAGTAATCGGGCAGCCCAGACGAGTATGAAGTCCCGGCGACGCGTCGCCGTGCTGGGCGGCAATCGCATTCCGTTCGCACGGTCCGACGGTGCCTACGCCGAGGCGTCCAATCAGGACATGTTCACTGCGGCCCTGGGTGGTCTGGTGGACCGGTTCGGGTTGGGCGGGCAACGACTGGGCCTGGTCGTCGGCGGTGCGGTGCTCAAACACAGCCGCGACTTCAACTTGATGCGTGAGTGTGTGCTGGGGTCCGAATTGTCTTCGTACACACCGGCATTCGACATTCAGCAAGCGTGCGGTACCGGCTTGCAGGCGGCGATCGCGGCCGCGGACGGCATCGCGTCGGGCCGCTACGACGTCGCCGCCGCCGGCGGGGTGGACACCACGTCCGACCCGCCGATCGGCCTGGGCGACAACCTGCGCCGCACCCTGCTGAAGTTGCGCCGGTCCAAGTCCAACCTGCAACGGTTGAAGCTGGTGGGCACGCTGCCCGCCACCCTCGGCGTCGAAATCCCGGCCAACAGCGAACCGCGCACCGGGCTGTCGATGGGCGAGCACGCCGCCATCACCGCCAAGCAGATGGGGATCAAGCGGGTCGACCAGGACGAGTTGGCGGTCGCCAGCCACCACAACATGGCGGCGGCCTACGACCGCGGCTTTTTCGACGACCTCGTCACCCCCTTCCTGGGGTTGTACCGCGACGACAACCTGCGGGCCAACTCCAGCACCGAGAAGCTCGCCACGCTGCGCCCGGTATTCGGCGTCAAGGCCGGCGACGCGACGATGACGGCGGGCAACTCGACCCCATTGACCGACGGCGCCTCGGTCGCCCTGCTGGCCACCGATGAGTGGGCCGCCGAGCATTCGGTGCCCGTGCTGGCCTACCTGGTGGACGCGGAGACCGCCGCGGTCGACTACGTCAACGGGCGTGACGGGCTGCTGATGGCGCCGACGTATTCGGTGCCCCGACTGCTCGCTCGCAACGGCCTGAGCCTGCAGGATTTCGACTTCTACGAGATCCACGAGGCCTTTGCGTCGGTGGTGCTGGCGCATCTGCAGGCGTGGGCGTCCGAGGAGTACTGCAAGGAACGGCTGGGCCTCGACGCCGCGCTCGGATCGATCGACCGGTCCAAACTCAACGTCAACGGTTCGTCGCTGGCCGCCGGCCACCCGTTCGCGGCCACCGGAGGGCGCATCCTGGCCCAGGCCGCCAAACAACTGGCCGAGAAGAAAACCGAGCACCAAGGCGGGGGTCCGGTGCGTGCGCTGATCTCGATCTGTGCGGCCGGCGGGCAGGGTGTAGCGGCCATTTTGGAGGCCTGACCTGCGGTTGTGCGATAACGGCCGATCCGCACCGGTCGCGAATGAGGTTCGTCACAACTGATTAGCGAGACCAGGGGACGGGTAAACGTTGTGCGGATTGTCCCGTGTTGTGGTCTGACCCCCCGACCCCGACGGCAACACGGGGCATCCCCTATTCGATCGCCGGTCTGAGAATTGACGGGCGTACGAAAAGGGCCGCCGCTGGTTTGAGGGGATCCAGCGGCGGTCTTTTTGGTACCGCCCGCCAGAGACTCAAAATCCCCCGCTTCAGCGTGGAAGCGGGGGATTTTGCGTGTTGTGCTGGTCGGGCCTTTAGAAGGCGGCCTCGTCCAGCTCCATGATGTCGTTGTCCAGCGTCTCGATCACCTCGCGGGTGCCGGCCAACAGCGGCAGGAAGTTCTTCGCGAAGAACGACGCGACCGCGATCTTGCCCTCGTAGAAGGACCGCTCGGCACCACTGGCGCCGGCGTCGAGCGCCTGCACGGCCACCGCCGCCTGACGCTGCAGCAACCAGCCGATCACCAGGTCACCGACGCTCATCAGGAAGCGAACCGAACCCAGGCCCACCTTGTACAGGCTGGAGATGTCCTCCTGGGCGGCCATCAAGTAGCCGGTCAGGGTGGCGGCCATGGCCTGGACATCTTCGAGGGCCTTGGCCAGGTGCTCGCGCTCCGTCTTCAGCCGGCCGTTGCCGGCCTCGGCGTCGACGAACTTCTGGATCTGCTCCGACACGTGCGCGAGCGCCACACCCTTGTCGCGGACGATCTTGCGGAAGAAGAAGTCCTGCGCCTGGATGGCCGTGGTGCCCTCGTAGAGGGAGTCGATCTTGGCGTCCCGGATGTACTGCTCGATCGGGTAGTCCTGCAAGAAGCCGGACCCACCGAACGTCTGCAGGCTCTCGGTCAGCTTCGCGTAGGCCTGCTCGGAGCCCACCCCCTTGACCACCGGCAGCATCAGGTCGTTGACCTTGACCGCCAGGTCGGCGTCCACCCCGTAGAGCGCCTCGGCGACAGCCGCGTCCTGGTAGGTCGCGGTGAACAGGTACAGCGCGCGCAGACCCTCGGCGTAGGCCTTCTGGGTCATCAGCGACCGGCGCACGTCCGGGTGGTGCGTGATGCTGACCCGCGGTGCGGTCTTGTCGGTCATCTGGGTCATGTCGGCGCCCTGCACGCGGGACTTCGCGTACTCCAGTGCGTTCAGGTAACCGGTGGACAGGGTGGCAATTGCCTTGGTGCCGACCATCATCCGGGCCATCTCAATGACCTCGAACATCTGCGCGATGCCGTTGTGCACCTCGCCGACCAGCCAGCCCTTCGCGGGCACGTCGTGCTGACCGAACGACAGCTCACACGTCGCGGAGACCTTCAGGCCCATCTTGTGCTCGACGTTGGTGACGAACACCCCGTTGCGCTCGCCGAGCTCGCCCGTTTCGTGGTCGAACAGGAACTTCGGCACGATGAACAGCGACAGTCCCTTGGTGCCGGGGCCGGCACCCTCGGGGCGGGCCAGCACCAGGTGCACGATGTTCTCGAACAGGTCGTCAGAGTCGGCGGACGTGATGAACCGCTTGACTCCGTCGATGTGCCAGGAGCCGTCCTCCTGCTGGACCGCCTTGGTACGGCCGGCGCCGACATCCGAGCCGGCGTCCGGCTCGGTCAGCACCATGGTCGCGCCCCAGCCGCGCTCGGCGCACATCACGGCCCACTTCTTCTGCTCCTCGGTACCGAGGTGGTAGATGATGTTCGCGAAGCCGGCGCCGCCGGCGTACATCCACACCGCCGGGTTGGCGCCGAGGATGTGCTCGTGCAGGGCCCACACCAGCGCCTTGGGCATCGGCATGCCGCCCAGCACCTCGTCGATGCCGGCCTTGTCCCAGCCGGCCTCGGTCACGGCGCGAACGGACTTCTTGAAGGACTCGGGCAGGGTAACCGCGTGAGTCTTCGGGTCGAACACCGGCGGATTGCGGTCGCCGTCGACGAACGACTCGGCGACCGGCCCCTCGGCCAGCCGGCTCATTTCGGTAAGCATTTCTTGGGCGGTGTCGGCATCGAGGTCGCTGAATGCGCCTTGGCCGAGCGCCTGGTCAACGCCCAACACCTCGAACAGGTTGAATACCTGGTCACGGACGTTGCTCTTGTAGTGGCTCACTACTCTCCTCCTCGTTGAGAATGCCACGCTGTGGTTGAGTACTTTGGACTAAGTTACCCACCAGTAACACCGCTAAATATAGCCGTTAGATCAGTGGGCGCAAGTCAATGTGAGCTAGATTTCATTGTCTAATTAACCAACCGGTTGGGATAGCCCAGCTCACGCCTTCGACAGCTCCTCTACCTGCGGCGATAATGGGAGCGTGGACGGTGTGAAGAGCGTCACCGACTTGCCGGTGGTGGACCTGACAGCCGATATCGGCGTCTTGCGCGAGGGCCTTCGCGAGGCCGCCCACGAGGTGGGTTTCTGCTATCTGACCGGCCATGGCGTACCGCAGGAGCTCGTCGCGCGAGTGCTCGAGGCGGCCCGCGCGTTGTTCGCGCTGCCGCAGGCCGACAAGGACGCCGTGGCGATGGTGCGCAGCCCGCATTTCCGCGGTTACACCCGGCTTGGTGGCGAGCTGACTCTGGGCGAGGTGGATTGGCGCGAGCAGATTGATATCGGACCGGAGCGTCCGCCGGTGGCCGGGCCTGGTCAGCCCGACTACCTGTGGCTGCAGGGTCCCAATCAGTGGCCGGCGGCGCTGCCCGAGTTTCCGGCGATCATCGCCGAGTGGGACGCCGCCCTGTCGCGAGTGGCCCGCACCCTGCTGCGGCACTGGGCGGCCTCGCTGGGCAGCCCGCCAGAGGTGTTCGACGCCGCTTTCGCCGAGACGCCGGCCACGCTGATCAAGGTCATCCGCTATCCCGCCCGCGCGGCCAGCGCGCAGGGCGTGGGTGCGCACCGAGACTCCGGGGTGCTGACGCTGCTGCTGGCCGAGCCGGGCAGTCGGGGACTGCAGGTGCGCCGGGGCGGCGATGGCGACGGGGGCTGGATCGATGTCGGTCCGCTGGATGGGGCGTTCATCGTCAACATCGGCGAGCTGCTCGAGGTCGCGACCGGCGGCTACCTGCGTGCCACCGAACACCGGGTGAATCTGGGCGGCGGGAGCGCCGAGCGAATTTCGATCCCGTTCTTCTTCAATCCCCGGCTGGATGCCCAGATACCGGTGCTGTCGCTGCCCACCGAACTCCAGGAAATCGCCGCGCGCACCGACAAGACCTGGACACCGACCGAAAATCCGTCGGACCCGATCCACTCGGTTTACGGTCGCAACGCCTGGAAGAGCAGGCTGCGGTCGCACCCGGATGTGGCTGATGCGCACGGGCATTCGACGGGTAGGGTCAAAAACGCGAATCCGTCGTCGGCTCAAGGGGCGAATGAAGTCCAGTGAATGCATCGAACAAGCTGACACCGTCCACACTTCGTGACGCCTTCGGTCACTTTCCGTCCGGCGTGGTGGCGATCGCCGCCGAGGTTTCGGGAGTCCGGGTGGGACTGGCCGCCAGTACATTTGTGCCCGTCTCGTTGGACCCGCCGCTGGTCTCGTTCTGTGTGCAGAACACCTCGACCACCTGGCCCAAACTCAAGGATCTACCGATGCTGGGCATCAGCGTGCTCGGCGAGGCGCACGACGAGGCGGCTCGCACCCTGGCCGCCAAGACCGGAGACAGGTTCGCCGGTCTGGAGACGGTGTCCTCCGGCTCCGGTGCGGTCTTCATCAAGGGCACCGGCCTGTGGCTGGAGAGCGCGATCGAGCAGGTGATCCCGGCCGGGGACCACGTCATCGTCGTCCTGCGGGTCAACGAGGTGACGGTTGATCCCGAGGTGGCACCGATTGTGTTCCACCGCAGTGTATTTCGCCGACTCGGCGCCTGAGCCCACCGTCGCCTGAAGAAGGCGTCCGTCGCCTGAAGACGCCGAACAGGCATCATTCGCGCCGAACGTGCTCCCACGGCGCAAAATCGGCCAAATTTTCGCCGTCAGTGCACGTTCGGCGAAAAGGAGTAACGCGTCTAGCGGCGGAACAGCTTGTTACCCAGCCAGACGACCGGGTCGTACTTGCGGTCGGCGACCCGCTCTTTCATCGGGATCAGCGCGTTGTCGGTGATCTTGATGTGTTCGGGGCAGACCTCGGTGCAGCACTTGGTGATGTTGCAGTAGCCCAAGCCGAATTCCTCCTGGGCCATGTCGCGCCGGTCCAGTGTGTCCAGCGGGTGCATTTCGAGCTCGGCGGCCCGCATCAAGAAGCGCGGGCCGGCAAAGGCCTTCTTGTTCTCCTCGTGGTCGCGGACCACGTGGCAGACGTTGTTACACAGGAAGCACTCGATGCACTTACGGAACTCCTGCGAGCGCTGCACGTCGGCCTGAGCCATCCGGTACTCGCCGGGCTGCAGGTCCTTGGGCGGTGCGAAAGACGGGATCTGGCGGGCCTTTTCGTAGTTGAACGAGACGTCGGTGACCAGATCGCGAATCACCGGGAAGGTCCGCAGCGGCGTCACCGTCACGACCTCGTCCTCGGCGAACGTCGACATGCGGGTCATGCACATCAGCTTCGGCATCCCGTTGATCTCGGCCGAGCAGGATCCGCACTTGCCCGCCTTGCAGTTCCACCGCACCGCGAGGTCGGGGGTCTGCGTCTGCTGCAGGCGATGGATGATGTCGAGCACCACCTCGCCCTCGTTGACCTCGACCGTGAAGTCCTGCAGTGCGCCGCCGGCGTCATCGCCGCGCCACACCCGCATCGTCGCGTTGTAGCTCATTAGCCTCTCCGTCCTGGGTGGTCGGCCAGCTCTTCATCGGTGAAGTACTTCTCCAGCTCGGAGATCTCGAACAGCTCCAAGAGGTCGGGCCGCATCGGCACCTGCTCTTCGCGCGTGACGGTGACGTCAGGAATCGCGTCGCCGTCACCGCCGGCCGCACGGCACACCAGCAACACCTTGCGCCACGACGAGTCCATGCCCGGGTGGTCGTCGCGGGTGTGTCCACCGCGGCTCTCGGTGCGCAGCAGAGCGGCCTTGGCGACACATTCGCTGACCAACAGCATGTTGCGCAGGTCGATGGCCAGGTTCCAGCCGGGGTTGTACTGGCGGTGGCCCTCGACGTGGATGTTCTTGAACCGCTCACGCAGCGCGGTGAGCCGTTCCAGCGCCTCGGAGATCTCTTCCGATTTGCGGATGATGCCGACCAGGTCGTTCATCGACTGCTGCAATTCCAGCTGCATCGTGTACGGGTTCTCGGCGGCCGAACCGTTGGTCGGTGCCTCGAACGGGGCCAGTGCCCGCTTGGCCGCCGCCTCGATCGCGTCCTCGCTGACGGTCGGGCGACTGGACAGAGCGCGCGCGTAGTCGGCAGCGCCCAGCCCGGCGCGACGGCCGAAGACCAGCAGGTCCGACAGCGAGTTGCCGCCCAACCGGTTGGAGCCGTGCATGCCGCCGGAGCATTCACCGGCGGCGAACAGGCCGGCGACGGTGGCCGCGCCGGTGTCGGGGTCGACCTCGACACCGCCCATCACGTAGTGGCAGGTGGGCCCGACTTCCATCGGCTCCTTGGTGATGTCGACACCGGCCAGCTCCATGAACTGGTGGTGCATCGACGGCAGCCGCCGCTTGATCTCGTCGGGCGTCAACCGCGAAGCGATGTCCAGGTAGACACCACCGTGTGGGGTGCCGCGACCGGCCTTGACCTCCGAGTTGATCGCGCGGGCGACCTCATCGCGGGGCAGCAGGTCCGGGGTGCGGCGAGCCGAATCGTTGTCCTTGAGCCATTGGTCGGCTTCTTGCTCGGTTTCGGCGTACTGGCCCTTGAACACCGGGGGGATGTAATCGAACATGAAGCGCTTGTTGTCGGAGTTCTTCAGCACTCCGCCGTCGCCGCGCACACCCTCGGTGACCAGGATGCCCTTCACACTCGGCGGCCAGACCATGCCCGTCGGGTGGAACTGGATGAACTCCATGTTGATCAACGTCGCGCCCGCCCGCAGCGCCAGCGCGTGGCCGTCGCCGGTGTACTCCCAGGAGTTCGACGTGACCTTGAAGGACTTGCCGATACCGCCGGTGGCCAGCACCACGGCGGGTGCGTCGAAGACGACGAACTTACCGCTTTGGCGCCAGTAGCCGAATGCTCCGGCGATCCGCCCGTCGCTTCCCGAGCCGTCTTTGAGCAGCTCGGTGATCGCGCACTCGGCGAAGACCCTGATCCGCGCCTCGTAGTCGCCGAGTTCGGCGAAGTCTTCCTGCTGCAGCGAGACGATCTTCTGCTGCATGGTGCGGATCAGCTCCAGGCCGGTGCGGTCACCGACGTGCGCCAGCCGCGGGTAGGTGTGCCCACCGAAGTTGCGCTGGCTGATCTTGCCGTCCTTGAGACGGTCGAACAGCGCGCCGTAGGTCTCCAGCTCCCAGACCCGGTCCGGTGCCTCCTTGGCGTGCAGTTCGGCCATCCGCCAGTTGTTCAGGAACTTGCCACCGCGCATCGTGTCGCCGAAGTGGGTCTTCCAGTTGTCCTTGGGGTTGGTGTTGCCCATGGACGCGGCGCAGCCGCCCTCGGCCATCACCGTGTGGGCCTTGCCGAACAGGGATTTGGTCACCACTGCTACCTTGAGGCCGCGTTCGCGCGCTTCGATGACCGCGCGCAAACCCGCGCCGCCGGCACCGATCACGACCACGTCGTAGGAGTGCCGTTCGACCTCAGTCATGGAACCTCACTTAACTTTCCGATCTCCGTGAAAGGGCTTATCAGCCAACAAATCTCAGGTCCGAGATGGTGCCGCTAGCCACCAGTGCGATGTAGAAGTCGGTAAGCATCAGCGTGCCCAGCGTGATCCACGCGAACAGCTTGTGCCGGGTGTTGATGACGCTGACCTGAGTCCAGATCCAGTACCGCACAGGGTGTTTGGAGAAGTGTTTGAGCCGTCCACCGGTCACGTGCCGGCACGAGTGGCAAGACAGCGTGTAGACCCACAGCATGACGACGTTGCCCAGCAGGATCAGATTGCCCAGACCGAAACCGAATCCGCCCGGTCCCTCGTCGGAATGGAACGCGACGATCGCGTCATAGGTGTTGATTACCGAGATGATGCCGGCGATGTAGAAGAAGTATCGGTGCGTGTTCTGGACGATCAGCGGGAACTTGGTTTCACCGGTGTAGTGGACCCGGGGCTCGGCCACCGCGCAGGAGGTGGGCGACTGCCACACCGTGCGGTAGTAGGCACCGCGGTAGTAGTAGCAGGTCAGCCGGAACAGCAACAGGAACGGCAGTGTCAGCGCGGCGTACGGCAACCACCACACGTCGGGAAGCACCTGCGGCCAGAATTCGCTCGACGCACCGCAGGCCTTGCTGACGCACGGCGAGTAGAACGGCGTCAGGTAGTGGTACTTCGGGACGTAGAAGTAGTTCTGTTGGAACGCCCGGAACGTCGCGTAGATGACGAATGCGGCGAAGCCGAGGTCGATGCGCAACGGCGACATCCACCATCGGTCGGTACGTAGTGTTCGCTGCTGAATTTGGGCGCGCGTCGGTGAAAAGATGCCGGACGCAGGACGGTTCGCCGTTGGTGCGCTCATGCAAATGTTCCTCTTCGAACAGGGCTGTTGGTCGAAGGGTACAAGACCAATGCCTCCGATTTAACGGGGGCTTGGAATATCAGCAGCGATTGTGACCCCCGACACCCTCGTCGTCGACATCGCGCCAGAAATCGGTGTCGTACTGGGTGTCGGGAATGATGATCTTTTCGCCGGATTGCGCAACAGTGGCCCGTGTCAAGTCCAATTCCGAAACGTCGGTGTCGAGTAATTCGACATCGCCGATGATCCGGTCGGCGTCGATCACGATGCGGCGCATCGCCGGACTGTCGCCGTAGCGCGACCTCAAGGAGTTCACGCACCGCCGCAAACCGCCGATGAGATCGTGCAGTTCGGCGAGTTCGGTCGTGGTGGACAAGAGATCTCCTAGGGCTGCGGGTGTCAGGGATCACACTATGACTTTCGATACTATCCACCGCGCACGGCTGACGTAGGACAGACGAATCGCCCAGATTGCGGAGCAAACACCCATGACAGGTCAGACCACCGCCGCGCAGCGCGCGGCCACACTGCTCGAATTGCATCAACCGGGCCACCCGGTGGTGCTGCCGACCGTATGGGATGCCTGGTCGGCGCGCCTTGCCACGGGTGCCGGATTTGCCGCCTTGACCGTAGGTAGCCATCCGCTGGCCGACTCGATTGGCAAACCCGATGGCGAGGGCATGTCGTTCGACGATGTGCTGACTCGGGTCGCGCAGATCACCGCGGCGGTCGACGTCCCGGTGTCGGTGGACATCGAGTCCGGCTACGGTCTGCCGGCGCAGCGCCTGATCGACGGCCTACTGAGCGCCGGTGCGGTCGGGCTCAACATCGAGGACACCGTGCATTCGGAGAACAAGCGACTGCGGTCCGCGCGTGAGCACGCCGAATTGGTGGGCACGCTGCGCTCGGCTGCCGATGCGGCCGGGGTGCACGTCGTGATCAACGCCCGTACCGATCTCTTTCTGCGCAACGACGGCGACGATTCGGACCGCGTCGAGCGGGCGGTGGCACGGCTGATTGAGGCGGCCGACGCCGGCGCCGACGTGCTCTACCCGGTGGGCCGCCACGACCCGGAGACGTTGCGGCGCTTGGCAACTGAGCTGCCGCTGCCGATCAACGCGATCGCGCTGCCCGACCAGGGTGACCCGGCGTTGTTCGGTGCGCTGGGTGTCGCCCGGATCAGCTTCGGGCCGTTCCTGCAAGCCGCACTGGCCGACCGTGCCAAGGAACTGCTGGCGCGCTGGAGCTGATCGGCTAAATCGGCTCCAACATCCGGCGCGGCCGGCGCAACGCCTCGCTGACCGCATCGTCGCGACTCGGATCGTGAGGCCGGCGCGGCGGATGCCCGATCAGGTCGGCGACGTCGGGAACCCGATCGCAGCGCTCGCAGCGGCGATCGGACCCGATTGCGCCGCCGCAGTCTGCGTGCCGATAGCTTCGGGTCGGCTTGTCCAACAAGTTCTCGCTTCCCCACGCGATCATCGACCAGAGCAGTGGCCATAGTTGCTTGCCCTTGGTGGTCAGCGCGTATTCGGCAGCGTCCTTGGTCAGCACGCCCTCGGCGACCAAGAAGGTAAGCCGTTCGGACAGCACAGCTTTGGGGATGCCGAGGTGATTGTGAAAGTCACTGAACCGCCGCACGCCATAGAAGGCGTCGCGCAAGATCAGCAACGTCCAGCGTTCGCCGACGATCTCCAAGGACCGGGCGATCGGGCAATTCTCGTCCGGGTATTCACGGGGAAGGGCCACGTTGCCAATGCTACCTCTTGCTGGTTCATTCAATGAACCGTATAGTCGAACCTGCGAAGTTCGTTCACCGAACCATTGACGAATCTTGAGGAATGTCATGACAAGTAGCGTTAAGGCAGCCGAATTCAACGTCGTGGCACACACCATGAATCGCATCGACATCAGCACGGGCATGAATTTCGACGATTTCGTCGCGGCTTTCGAGAACGCCGCACCGCCCGTCGACCGAGCAGCGGTGCATGAGATCGTCGATCGCGGCGGCAACTGGGACGACGTGCTTGCGGCCGCGGCGAGTAACGCGCCGCACGACCTGATGGTCTACGCGAAGATCGACGCGTTGCCCTTCTTCAGCCTTGCCGGTCACACCACCAAAGCGGTGGAGTATCTGCTCGGCAACCACACGATCGCTGAAACGATGTATCGCCATGACCCGAAAGCATTGCTGTACGCGCCATTACGGCTGCTGATCTACGCGGACGTCGACGGCAACGCGGTGTTTTCGATGGACCAGCCTGGTCCCGCATTCGGCAGTCTCGGCATCGCCGAGGTGGCGAAGGTGGGCGAGAGCCTGGATCGCAAAGTGGTAAACCTGTTGCGAGTCATCGGAATTGACGCCGGCCAGGCGTTCACCCGCTAGGACGCGAACGTCGGGTTGTCGGGTGCCTTGAATGGCAATTTCTCCCAACAACCCGACGGTCACTTGGCGATCTCGATGCGCTGCGCCTGGGTTCCGGCGTACGCGCCGTTGACTCGCACGGTTAACACACCGGCGTCGTAGGAAGCCTTGATGGCCTCGCTGGTGACGTGCGCGGGCAGCTGGAACGAGCGACGGAACGATCCATAGCGGATCTCCCGCAGGGTACGGACGTCCGTCTGTTCTGCGTGCTCGTCGCGGTGTTCGCCGTGGATTACCAGGCGCCCCCTGTCGACCTCGACGTTGACGTCTTTTTCGACATCGACACCGGGCAGTTCCAGGCGCACTACCGCGTCGTCGCCGTCCTTGACGATCTCGGCCGCAGGGTTCAAACCGCTGTTCACCGGCTTGTACCAGTCGGCTGTTGCGGCCGGGCCGAAGAAGTCGCGCAACCATCGGTCGGCCGGGTGCGACCACACTGCGAGATTACTCATTTCGTCTCCTCGTTGCTTCCTTGAGTTTCATTGTGAGTTTGCTGTGACCGGCGCCTTGCCGACCGGCTACTTAGACAAACTTGAGTTGATCACGCTTAAGTTCCACCTGCCCGTTCGCCCGGAGCGAACACACATCACACAGGAAGTTGTGAGGTGTGAGACCCGCGTCATACGAGCGATACATTCGGCGGTTTTTCCTTAATTTCTGACCCCTAACCTCATGGCATGACCTCAGCCCCAGACTCGCGCGCGCAGTGTGCTGCCCGTCACTTGGTCGTGGTCGGGCACGGCATGGTTGGCCACCGTCTGGTCGAGGCGCTACGCGCCCGTGATACCGACGGGGCTTGGCGCATCACCGTTTTGGCCGAAGAGGCCGACGCCGCCTACGATCGCGTTGGATTGACCTCGTACACCGAAAGCTGGGACCGCGCCCTGCTGGCGCTGCCCGGTAACGACTACCCCGGTGACGAGCGGGTACGGCTGCTGCTGAACGCGCGGGTCACCGAAATCGACCGTGCGACAAAGGCAGTGGTGACCGCGGATGGCGAACGGTACGAATACGACGCCCTGGTCCTGGCCACCGGTTCCTACGCCTTCGTCCCTCCGGTGCCCGGACACGACCTGCCCGCCTGCCACGTCTACCGAACCCTGGACGACCTCGACGCGATCCGGGCCGAAGCGGAGCGGGCCCGTGATGACGGTCACCATGCCGCCGGTGTGGTGATCGGCGGCGGTCTGCTGGGACTCGAAGCCGCCAATGCGTTGCGTCAGTTCGGCTTGGAAACACACGTCATTGAAATGATGCCGCGACTGATGGCCCAGCAGATCGACGAGGCCGGTGGTGGGCTGCTGGCGCGGATGATCACCGAGCTCGGGATTTCGGTGCACGTCGGCACGGGCACCGAATCGATTGAATCCGTTGAACGTGCCGACGGTTCGGTGGCGACGCGGGTGCGGCTGACCGATGGCGACGTGATCGAGGCGGGCCCGGTTATTTTCGCGGCCGGCGTGCGGCCGCGTGACGAGCTGGCCGCGGCAGCGGGGCTGACGCTGGCCGAGCGCGGCGGCGTACTCACTGACTTATCCTGCCGGACAAGCGATCCCGACATCTACGCGATCGGCGAGGTCGCCGCGATCGACGGGCGATGCTACGGCCTGGTCGGACCGGGCTACACCTCCGCGGAGGTCGTGGTGGACCGGCTGCTGGGTGGCGCTGCGGAGTTCCCGGAAGCCGATCTGTCTACCAAGCTCAAACTGCTGGGTGTCGACGTCGCCAGCTTCGGTGACGCGATGGGCGCAACCGAGAACTGCCTCGAGGTCGTCATCAATGACGCGGTGAACCGGACCTACGCCAAGCTGGTGCTCTCCGATGACGCCAAGACCCTGCTCGGCGGGGTGCTGGTGGGTGACGCGTCCAGCTACGGGGTGCTGCGGCCGATGGTCGGCAGCGAGCTGCCGGGCGACCCGCTCGCGCTGATCGCGCCGGAAGGATCCGGCGGCGGCTCTTCGGCTTTGGGTGTCGGCGCGCTCCCGGATTCAGCGCAGATCTGCTCCTGCAACAACGTCAGCAAGGCCGACCTGAAGTGTGCGATCGCCGACGGTTGCAGCGACGTCGGATCGCTGAAGTCGTGCACGACGGCCGGCACGTCGTGTGGCTCGTGCGTGCTGCTGCTCAAGCAGCTGCTGGAAGCCGAGGGCGTGGTTCAGTCCAAGGCGCTGTGCGAGCACTTCAGCCAGTCGCGCGCAGAGCTTTTCGAAATCATCTCGGCCACCGAGATCCGGACCTTCTCTGGTCTGCTGGAGCGCTTCGGTCGCGGAAAAGGTTGCGACATCTGCAAACCCGTGGTCGCGTCGATCCTGGCCTCGACCGGCTCGGACCACATCCTCGACGGCGAGCAGGCCTCGCTGCAGGATTCCAACGACCACTTCCTGGCCAACATTCAGAAGAACGGCAGCTACTCGGTGGTGCCCCGGGTTCCCGGCGGTGACATCAAGCCCGAGCATCTGATCCTGATCGGCCAGATCGCCCAGGACTTCGGGCTTTACACGAAGATCACCGGCGGTCAGCGGATCGACCTGTTCGGCGCCCGGGTGGACCAGCTGCCGCAGATCTGGAAGCGGCTGGTTGACGGCGGCATGGAATCCGGCCACGCCTACGGCAAGTCGCTGCGCACCGTGAAAAGCTGTGTGGGCACCGACTGGTGCCGTTACGGCCAGCAGGACTCGGTGCAACTGGCCATCGACTTGGAGCTGCGCTACCGAGGCCTGCGGGCGCCGCACAAGATCAAGATGGGTGTCTCGGGCTGTGCGCGGGAATGCGCGGAGGCGCGCGGCAAGGACGTCGGCGTCATCGCCACCGAAAAGGGTTGGAACCTCTACGTCGGCGGCAACGGCGGTATGACTCCAAAACACGCCCAGTTGCTGGCCAGTGACCTCGACACCGACACGCTGGTCCGTTATGTCGACCGGTTCCTCATGTACTACATCCGCACCGCCGACCGGCTGCAGCGCACCGCGCCGTGGGTCGAGTCGCTGGACGGCGGTCTCGACCACCTGCGTGAGGTGGTATGTGAGGACACCCTCGGGCTGGCCGAGGAATTCGAGGCCGCGATGGAGCGGCACGTGGACAACTACAAGTGCGAATGGAAGGGCGTGCTCGAAGATCCGGACAAGCTCTCGCGGTTTGTCTCCTTCGTCAACGCGCCGGACGAAATCGATTCGACTGTCACATTCACCGAGCATGCCGGACGCAAAATCCCTGTGTCCATTGGCATGCCGCGGGTCCGTTCATAGTTCAGGAGGCAAGCGTGACAATTGTCAACGACATTGCGGTGTGGACCACCGCCTGCCACTACGACCGCCTCATCCCGGGTCGTGGCGTCGGCGTGCTGCTCGACGACGGTTCTCAGGCGGCGCTGTTCCGTCTGGACGACGGCTCGGTGCATGCGGTCGGTAACGTCGACCCGTTCTCGGGTGCGGCCGTGATCTCGCGCGGGATCGTCGGTGACCGTGGCGGCCGTGCCACCGTCCAATCACCCATCCTCAAACAGGCTTTCGCGCTCGAAGACGGACTGTGCCTGGATGACCCGCGGGTATCCGTGCCGGTGTACCAGGTGCGCATCACCGGCGAGGGTGAAATCCAGATCGCGCGATTGGCTGCCTAGCCGATATCGCCGACGAGGTAGCGCTGCATCGTTGGGCCGATGGCGTCGACCAGTGCGTCGACCGGCATCGAATGCAGTGGCTCGCTACGCACCCCGTAGCGCATGATGCCGAGGCCAACCAGCTGCGAGGCGCACAGCGACGCCCGCACGGCGGCCTTGTCGGCGCCCAGCATTTTGAGCATCGGGCCGAAAACCGGCCCGATGAACATGCTTTGCACAACCTCGGCCGTCTTGGCCATACCCGTGGAGGCGACCGCGCTGGCCGCAAACGGCCCACCGCCGGCGGCGTCCCAGGTGGTGATCAGCAGGTGGAGCGTTCGGCGGCCGACTTGGTTGACCCCTCCGGTGATGATCCGGTCGACGAATTCCGGTGTGCCGAAGGGCAACCGCAGCATCTTCGCGACCGGGTCGAGGAGCCCACGCGATGGCTCTTCGCGACTGGGCATGGTGCCAGGATCACCCGCGGGTGATCAAAGATCAAGCATCGCGTTCCTCGGCGCGCCCGGCCGGTAACGACGTACCGGATGCCGGGTGGCCACCGGCACCGCCCGGCGGAACCGGTTGGCGATCAAGCGTGCGAGCCGCGGATGAGTGCCCAGCGGCTCGCTGACCAGATCGGCGCCGCAGTGGCGCAGCTTTTCCTGGAACAGCCCGTCGGCGAGCAGATAGGAGGCGATCGCGACGCGGCGCGCACCGTCGGCCCGCGCCCGCTCGACAGCATCGGTGATCTGCGGATCGCCGACGGCGGCAAATCCCAGGGTGACCCGTGAGCCGGTCAGCGCGGACAACAGCGTCGCGGTGGTGTGCAGGTCCGCGCGGGCAATGGGGTCCGATGTTCCCGCTGCCCCCAGGATCACCGAATCACCCAGGCGCCAACCAGATTTCATCAACTGGTCGGCGACGATCCGGGCGATCTCCCCGCCTGGGCCCAGCGCCGGGGTGACGATGGCATTGGGATGTCCGCTGGCCGCAACATGGGCGGGCACGTCGGCGCGGACGTGGTAGCCGCGGGATAAGAACGCGGGCACCACGACTGCCCGGTGGCCGCCGACCGCGCAAAGCACCTCGCTCGGTGTCGGTCCCAACACGTCGACGAAGGCGACCCGAACCGTGCGGCCGAGCTGTCTGCTCACCTGTGCCGCCAGGTCGCCGATCATCGCGACACCGCCCGGTCGGCGCGTGCCGTGCGCGGCAAGTATCAGACTCATGGCGTTCCCACCGGTTCGTCGATCGCCAGCCGGTAGCCACGCTTGACAACGGTTGCGACAATGTTCTTGTCGCCCAGGGCTGTTCGCAGTCGAAGCACGGCCGTGTCGACGGCGTGCGGATCGTTGCTGTTGCCGGGCAGTACCCGTAACAGATCATTGCGGGCCACGACGTCACCGGGACGGTGAGCCAGCGCGCGCAGTACCGCCATCCCGGATCCGGACAGCGCTTGCACCGAACCGTCGACCAGTACGCAGTTTCCGCGGATCTCGATCGCGTGACCCGCGGCCTTCACATTGCACGACCCGAGCTGTGGCAGTTTTTCGGCGATATGGCGGGCCAGCGCTCCCAGCCGCATCCGTTCGGGTGACGTCGTCGGAATGCCCTTGCGGTGCAACGGCTGTGCCGTCACCGGGCCGACGCACATGGCGTGCACATCGGTGCGCAACGCCTCGATCACCTGGTCCTCGATGTTCAAGTCGCGGCTGCGCTCCAGGACCGCGGCCGCGGCGGGTGCCGACGTGAAGCTGACCGCATCGAATTGGCGCCGCGCGATCCCGGTGACCAGTTGGTCGAAGTTGCCGCCCATCGCGGTGGACTTCCACCGGTACACCCGGATCGGCACCACCTCGGCACCTGCCGCGCGCAATCCTCCGACGAATTCCGGGAACGGGTCCCAGGCGTCGGCGGCGCCGTGGAGTTGCACCGCGATCCGCGCGCCGGACACCCCCGATTCAAGCAAGTACTTGAGGAGTTCTTGGGAGGATTCGGATTTCGGCGACCACTCTTCGTGCAGACCGGCCGCGCGCAGCGCGCCCGTCGCCTTCGGCCCGCGCGCCAGCACTCGCGCCTTGGACAGCGACGCGATGAGCTGATAGGACAACCCCCAACCCTCGGCGGCGGCCACCCAGCCGCGAAATCCGATGCCGGTGTGGGCGACCAGAATGTCGGGAGGATTGGCGATCACGGCTTCGGTAATGCTCTGCAGTTCTTCATCTTCGGGTAACGCGATCATGTTGATCGCGGCAGCGCTGGAGACCTCGGCGCCCTGGCGGCCCAGCAACGCGCACAGCTCCTCGGACCGGCGCGCCGACGTGACCGCTATCCGGTAACCGGTGAGCGGCGGGGACTCGGGCTGGTCCATACGACCTGTGTATGCCTGCGACATTTCCGAGGCGTTACCTGACGATTGCTGACGCATTGCCCATGTTGCGGTGATTGTCACACCCGTGCGGGCTGTGTTGTGAGCACCGAATCCGGCGCATCCTGCGCAGATACCGGGCGGCGCAGGTACATCATCCAGGTCAAGACCGCCGCCGCGATGTAAGAAGTCAGAAACACCCAATACGCCGCCGTCTCGGTGCCGCTGCGCAGGTAAGACTCGCGCAGCGCCAAGTTGATTCCGACGCCGCCCAGCGCACCGACCGCCGAGCAGATGCCAATCAGCGATCCGGATTTCGCACGCGACCACTGCCGGCGCTCGACCTCGCTGACATCGAGCGAGCGACTGCGGGCCTCGAAGACCGACGGGATCAGTTTGAAAACCGATCCGTTGCCCATTCCCGACAGCACGAACAGAACGATGAACCCGAAGATATAGCCGACCACCGCGGTGGACGACGTCCCGCCGCTGTGGTCCTCGACCGTGCTGATGCACACCAGCACGCCGGCGCTCGCAATCATGCCCACCAGGACGCCCAGGGTGACACGGCTACCGCTGCGGCGGTCTGCCAGCCGGCCGCCGTAGATTCGCGCCAGCGAGCCCAATAGCGGTCCGACAAAGGCGATCTGAGCCGCGTGCAGCGATGCGTGGGCGGGACTTTCCCCATTGGCCCCGAAGTTGACCTGCAGAACCTGGCCGAAGGCGAAGGAAAACCCGATCCAGGAGCCGAAGGTGCAGATGTAGAGCAGCGAGATCACCCAGGTGTCGCGGTCGAACAGGATCGAGCGCATGTGGTTGACCTCGACGCCGTGGTCGAGGTTGTCCATGAACAACGCCGCGGCAATACCCACCGCGGTGAGCAGCACCAGATAGACCGCGCACACCCAGTACGGCGCCTGGTGCCCGGCGGTGGCCAGCGCCAGCAGGCCGACCAGTTGGATCACCGCGACACCAAGATTGCCGACGCCGGCGTTGATCGCCAGCGCCGTGCCCTTGAGCCGCTGCGGATAGAAGGCGTTGACGTTGGCCAGCGATGCCGCGTAGTTGCCGCCGCCCAGGCCGGTCAGTGCCGCGCACAGCACATACGGCCACAGCGGCAGGCCGGGATTGGCCAGCAAACCAATGGTGCCGGCGGTCGGGATCAGCAACACGAATGCGGAGAACACCGTCCAGTTGCGGCCGCCGAACTTCGCGATGCCCAAGGTGTAGGGGATGCGCGCGCAGCCGCCGACCAGAGTGGCCACCGCACCGAGGAGCAACTTGTCGCCGGCGTGGAAGCCGTAGACCGACATCGGCATGAATAGCACCATCACCGACCAGAGAGTCCAGATCGAGAAGGCCACATGGTCACCCGCCATGGTGCACAGCAGATTTCGGCGCGCGATCCTGTCGTTGCCGCCCTCCCAGGCTTTGGCGTCTTCCGGATTCCAGTCCGTGATGCCGTGGTTGCGGCCCATGCGTTCTGTACCTTTCGTGGACGAGCGGTCGAAATCGTCTGGGCATCAACCAGTTCAACCATAGTGGGAAGAGTCGTGGTGAGTCTGGACTTCAATGCCTTGTGGGAACGCCTTGTGGGAATGCCTTGTGGGCGCCTCTAATTAAGAGGCATGCCCTACCGTAGGTCCGATGCTCACATTCGGAACCGAACTGCGTCAACTCATTCGGTCCAATATCGCCTGTAAGTTGAATCCTAGTTATCTGGTAGATCGCTGAGGGCCATCAACACAGATGGTCGTCACAGCTCACGCGGGATGTGGAATTCGGTGTGAGGTGTAATACATTTCGTGCTGAACGTGTTCTCTACCGAATCGGTATAACGCGTATACCGCGCCTATACGGTAGCCAGCCGAGCCCCCGATGCGGCCTGCGCGGCCTCTGGTGCCACCACCTCGAGCGGACGGCGGACGTACACCGCCCAGGTCAGTATCGAGGCGGCCACGTAGCACAACGTGAACGCCCAGAACGCCGACGTCGCGGTGCCGCTGTGCAGATACGACTGCCGCAGTGCCAGGTTGACGCCGACGCCGCCCAGAGCTCCGATCGCACCGGCGAGGCCGATCAGTGCTCCGGACATGGAACGTGACCACTGCCGGCGCTCGTTCTCGCCCATCTGCATCGAGTGACTACGCGCCTCGAAGATTGAGGGAATCATCTTGTACACCGACCCATTACCGATGCCGGACAGGATGAACAGGGCGACGAAGCCGATCACGAAACCGACCATCGTCGAGGCGGAGGTCCGGCCCGTCCCATGGCTCCCGAAAGTGCTTGCGCTGACCAGTATTCCACCGGCCACGATCATCGAACAGAAGACGGCGAGCGTGACCCTGCCGCCGCCGATGCGGTCGGCCAGCTTGCCGCCGTAGACCCGCGACATCGATCCCAATAGTGGCCCCAGGAAGGCGATTTGGGCGGCATGTAAGGAGGCCTGCGCGGTGTTCTCGCCGCTGGCGACGAAGTTCATCTGCAACACTTGGCCGAACGCGAACGAGAAACCGATGAACGAGCCGAAGGTGCCGATATACAGCAGCGCGATCACCCAGCTGTGCGGTTCGGACAACACCGCCCGCATGGTGGACGTATCGATGCGGTAATGCTGCAGGTTGTCCATGTACAGCGCGGCGCCGATGCCGGCGATCGCCAGCAGCACAAGGTAACTGGCGCACACCCAATACGGTTGCCGGTTTCCGGCGGCCGCGATCACGAGCAGGCCGACCAGCTGAACCACCGGTACCCCGAGGTTGCCGCCACCGGCGTTGACCGCCAACGCCCAACCCTTAAGACGCTGTGGGTAGAACGCGTTGATGTTGGTCATCGACGACGCGAAGTTGCCGCCGCCGAGGCCGGCCAGCGCCGCGCACACCAGATACGGCCACAGCGGCAGGCCGGGGTGAGCCAGCAACACCATCGTGCCGACCGTCGGGATCAACAGCACCAGCGCGGAGAACACCGTCCAGTTGCGTCCGCCGAACTTCGCAGTGGCGAACGTGTAGGGAAAGCGTAGGCACGCACCGACCAGGGTGGCGGTGGCGCCGAGCAGGAATTTGTCCCCGGCGGAAAAGCCGTACACCGACGCCGGCATGAACAGCACCATCACCGACCAGATCGACCAGACCGAGAAGCCGATGTGCTCGGCGGCCACGGACCAGATCAGGTTGCGGCGGGCTATCTTGTCGTTGCCACCCTCCCAGGCCACGGTGTCTTCGGGGTCCCAGTTCGAAAGGACATGCGAACGGCCCAGCGAAAGTTTCATGGCGATAACGCTAGAAATCCATTGTTGCCCGAGCGCTGCCCGCAATGACCCGGGCGTGAATTTCCGCTCACCCTTGGATGTCCGGCCGTGTGAGGGCGGTCAATCAGTGTGGCGTGCACCACAATTACGGCGCCAAACGGGACAAACAACTCACAGTGTAGCTAACCCCCGTGTGATGAATCGCGCTGGGGTGAAGGAGATTTCGCGCACGGTCGGCCCGCGCTACCAAACGTCGCCGCCGCGCCAGTCGCACATCAGTTCCGCCGAGGTGTCCACGGTGACCGTGACCGGGAAGACGAAGACCGATGCGTCGTCGTCGGGCGTGCGCGTCGGACCGCTCGGCGTCAGCACCGACGTCGGTCCGGTCCACGGCAACCAGCCGCGTGCCGCATACAGGCCGCGGGCCCGGACCGATGAACTCAGTGCGCCCAATTGGTAGGCGCCGCGCAGCACCTGTTCGACTCCGTCGAGCAGCGCGTGCACCAGCCCCTGTCCGCGGTGGTCTTCGCGTACCGCGACCCCTTCGACGTAGCCGCAGCGCAGCGCGTCGCCCCGATAGATCAACCGCCGCTGGATCACCGCGGCGTGCGCGATGATCGCGCCGTGCTGCCAGATCAGGGCGTGCATGCCGCCCAGGGTGTGCTCCCAGTCATTGTCGTTGAAGTCGCCCGCGAAGGCGTCGGCGACCATGTGCTGAACGCGCTGCCGCGTGTCGAGGTCGAGGTCGGCAGTGTGAACCAGGCGCGCGGTGTGTACCTGGGTGAGCACACTCCCTGTCTACAACTTTGTCGCCGGGCGCGCATCTGGACAACGCCCGATGTCTACCGCGACGGGGCGCCCGCCGGCAATCGGGGCCGCGCCCAGTGCAGTCGCACGTGCTGGCCCGCCCGCACCTGGGCGACCTTGTCGATGTCCTCGTCGATCACCACGCCGACGACGGGGTAACCGCCGGTGATCGGATGGTCGGGCCCCAGGATCACCGGTAATCCGTTGGGCGGCACCTGGATCGCGCCCCGGGTGGCACCCTCGCTGGGCAGCTGCCGGTCGGGAAAGCGGTACTGCAGAGGACGGCCGACCAGCCGCATCCCTACCCGGTCGCTGCGATCCGACGACACCCAGTCGGTGTGGACAAGCACGTCGGGATCGACGAACCAGTCGTCGCGTGGCCCGGGTACCACCAGCAGCTCCACGGTGTCGGCGCTGATGGCCGCGACGGGGGCCTGGTCGAGTTCGGGGTACTCGTCGGTGTGCGCGCCGACGGGCAGCCGGTCTCCAGGGGACAGTGGCGACGGGCCGATCGCCGACATCACGTCGTAACTGCGCGAGCCCAGCACCGGCTGCACCGAAATACCGCCACGCACCGCCAGATACGTCCGCAGGCCGGCTCGCGGGGTGCCCAGCGAAATCACTTGGCCGTTACGGACGCGGTGAATGCTGTTGGTACCGAACTTGATTCCGTTGACCGACGGGTCGGTGTCGGCGCCGGTCACCGCGATGTCGACGTCGCCGCCGTGCACCCGGGCGGCGAACCCGCCGAAGGTGACTTCGACGGTGGCGCGATCGTCGGGGTTGGCGACGAGCCGATTGGCGAGTTTGTGCGAGCGGCGGTCGGCGGCGCCGGACCGGCCGACGCCGAGGTGGGCCTGCCCGATCCGGCCGAGGTCTTGGAGGACGGCGAGTGGTCCGGTCCGCAGGATTTCCAACTTGATATCGGATTTTGTCACGGCATGCTCCTTGATCACGCGGCCCGGAATTGAACCCACATGCCCTGCGTCAGCAGCGCCGGATCGGACCGCGTCAGGTCCCACAGGACCGCGTCGGTGCGGCCGATGAGTTGCCAGCCGCCGGGGGATTGGCGTGGATAGATCGCGCTGAACTCACCCGCGAGTGCGACGGAGCCGGCCGGTACCGAGGTACGCGGCTCGGCCCGGCGGGGCACCCGCAGCCGCGGATCGCCGTCGACGAGGTACGCGAAACCCGGTGCGAATCCACTGAATCCGACTCGCCACAGCGTGGCTGTGTGAGCGTCGATGACCTGTGCGGCCGTCAGTCCGGTGTGGCTGGCGACCTCGGCGAGGTCCGGACCGTCGTAGACGACGTCGATCACCACATCGGCGGTGCGCTCGGCCGGGGCGGCCGTGTCCGCCGTGATCCGCAGTTTCCGTAGTCGCTGTCGGATGGCGCCCTGATATCGAGTGCCGTCGAGTTTGACCAGCACCGTGCGGGCGGCGGGAACGATGTCGAGCACACCGGGCAGTGCCGCCGCCCGCAACGTGTCCGCCCATGCCAATACCTCTGCGGTGCTGCCGCATTGCACCAACAGCGCCTGGTCGCCGTAGTCCAAGACGACGTTGCCGACCAGCTCGGTCGACACGTCCGCGGGGAGATCCGTCACGCTCATTACTGAACGGTAACTTCGGAATCGGCGCAGGCAAAGAGGCCAGAGCGGGATTTTCGAGCACTGCCAGAGCTGCCTTAGCGAATGCTCAAAGAGCCGGCGTCATCCGAGCACTTTGCCGATCAGTGGGGGCAGCTGATCAGCGACCATCGGGTAACTCAGCGGCGACGCGAAAGCGATCGCACCGGCCTGATCCTTGGTGGTGAAGACATGGCGGTTCTGCATGGTCGCCTGCGATCCCGCGATCTCGGGGTCGGCCAGCAGCGTCTTCTGCTCGTCGGAGCTCTCGGTCGTCCAGATCACCACGTCGGCGGAATCGAGCACCGTCTTGATCTGGTCGCGCGGGATGACGGCGCGATGATCGCTGACGAACGGCTTGATGCTGTCGGCGATGACAAAACCCATCTGGTTGAGGAAGTCGGTTCGCCAGCCCGCCGCGGTGGCGACCACGCTGCCCCGGAACAGGGTGCCCTGCATCAGCAACGCGCGCTTGGTCTTCCACTGCGGGTGACTCTGGGCGACGGCGACGAACTGCTTGTCGACGCCATCGATGAGCGCCTTCATCTGGTCGGCCTGAAACACCGCCTGGCCGACCGCTGTGGCCTGGTCCTTCCACGGCTCGAAGAACGCGTCGCCGTCGGACTGCGCGAGGGTCGGTGCGATCGCGGCCAGCTTCTGGTAGGTGTCGGCGTCCAAGCCGGCGTTGATGGCGACGATCAGATCGGGTTTCAGGCCAGAGATCTGGTCGACGGCTATCCCGTTGTCCAGGTTCAGCACCACGGGTTGTGCGCTGCCGAGCTTGGGCTGGGCCCACGGCCACACCGCGAACGGCTGGTCACCGAACCAGTTGGTCACCGCGATCGGTACGACGCCGAGGGCGAGCAGGTCGTCTTGCTCGGTGTAGCCCGCGCTGACCACACGTTTGGGCGGCGTCTTGACGACGGTCTGACCGAAAAGATGGGTGATCGTCACGCCTTCGCTGCCGGCAGTGCCCGCCGGCGGTTTGGGGTTCGAGCACCCCGCCGCCGGCCCGGCCGCCGCGGCGGCCGCGGCGGCACCGGCGAGCTGCAAGAACCCCCGCCGATTCCATCCCTGTCGCATCGCGTGAGAGTATCGCGTGGCCGACTCTGACCTGCATCGCCGCACGGTTTTGCCGCTCACCGCAGCGGCATGCCGGCATCGACGAAGTCCAGGGCCCGATAGATCGTCGCGGCCGTCGGTGGCGCGCTGTCGGCGGCGGCCATCATCGCGCCGGTCAGTGCTCCGGCGAACACCCGGACTTCGAAATCGTCTGTGGGACGGCCGATTCGGCGCCCGATCATCTCGGCCACAACGTTGACGGTGCGGTAGTACTCGTCGTACATGGCGGCCTTGAGCTCGGGTATCGAGAACATCAGCCGCTGCCGGGTGTTCTCGAAATCCAGCTGCTCAGCGGGCAGAGCGGCCATGACTTCGGTGTAGGCGCGGCGGATCGCCTCGGTGGGCGACAGCTCGGGCGGCTGCGCCTCGAACGCCGCGAAGATCAGCGGGTCCAGGTCGTCGGCGAGCAGCAACGACTCCTTGGATCCGAAGTAGCGGAAGAAGGTACTCGGCGACACCTCGGCGGCCTCGGCGATCTGCTCGACGGCGGTGGCCGCATAGCCGTTCGCCTCGATCAGGCGGAATGCCTCACGCCTGATGGCCTGGCGGGTCTTGAGTTTCTTGCGCTCCCGCAGACCCAGGGGTTGATCAGTCAGCTTTCCAGTCCCCTTTCCCTTCCCAAGGGCTGTAGTCGGCGATCAGCTCCTCCTGCGGCGGGCGCTGGTCGGCGGGAACGTGCTGCAGGTTGATCCGGATCCGGTACCAGATCGAACTCGGCCCGCGCATGCCGTCGACCAGCACATCGGCCGGCGCCAACCGCTCGGCGACGGCGGGGTAGCGGTCACGCCAGGTGTCCAGCGCGGCCATTGCCTCGTCCTTGGTCTTGGTCCGGGCGATCTCGATCAGTGGCATCGAGGACTGGCGGCGCCCGTCGGCGCTCTTTGCCGCGCCGCGCGGCGCCCGCTCCGGGGGGCCCATTTCCTCGGCCAGCATCAGCAGCCGGTCCAGGTCGCCGACCGCTGCTTGGTTGGAGGGGTCCATCCCCGCCCACGGGTCACCGATAGCGGCGAACCGGTCGGGGACGGTGGCGATCGTGAACGCCTCCGGCCGGCAGCCGGCCACCTCGTCCCAAAACAGCGGCGTCGACACCCGGGCGTCCGCGGTGGCCCGCACCGAGTAGGCGGACGCGACCGTGCGGTCCTTCGCGTTCTGGTTGAAGTCGACGAACACCCCCTCGCGCTCTTCCTTCCACCAGCGGCTGGTCGCGGCGTGGGGCACTCGCCGTTCCACCTCACGGGCCACGGTCTGGGCGGCCAGCCGGACCTGACGGAACTCCCAGCGTGGGGCGATGCGGGCGTAGATGTGAAGGCCGCGCGACCCGGACGTCTTCGGCCACGCGACCAGGCCGTAGTCCTCCAGCACCTCGCGGGCCACCAGGGCCACGTCGACGATGCCCCGCCAGTCGACCCCGGGCATCGGGTCCAGGTCGACGCGCAGCTCATCGGGGTGGTCGAGGTCGGTGGCGAGCACCGGGTGCGGGTTGAGGTCCACACAGCCCAGGTTGATCGCCCACGCCAGCCCAGCGGCGTCGTGGATGACGGCCTCGGCGGCCGACGTGCCCCGCGCGTAGTGGAGCTCGGCGACGTCGACCCAGTCCGGCCGCTTCGTCGGCGCACGTTTCTGGAACACCGCCTCCTGCGCGATTCCCTTGACGAAGCGCTTGAGGATCATCGGGCGCCCGGCCACACCCCGCAACGCACCGTCGGCCACCGAAAGGTAATAGCGGACCAGGTCGAGCTTGGTGTAAGGCCCGGTCTCACCATGGGCTTCGAAGACGACTTTGTCCGGGTGAGTGATCGTGACATGGTGCCCGGCAACCTCCAATGACACCGGACCGGTCATGGCGTTCATCGTAATTCCGGGAAAATTTTCTGGCCGCGTTGCGACCCGCGTCACATATGGTGAGGTTATGCCTAACCTTCCAGGCCTGCCCGGGCAAGCCGTTTCCAAGGTCCAGCAATATGTCGAACGCGGCTCAGCCGAACTGCACTACGTGCGGAAGATCTTCGAGGCGGGTGCATTCAAGCTGGAGTCGCCGCTGAAGACCGCCGCGATGGCGACCGACATCGCGAAGTGGGGTGAGTTCGGCATGCTGCCCTCGCTCAACGCCAGACGGACGCCGGATCGCGCGGCGCTGATCGACGAGGACGGCGAGTTCAGCTATCGCGAGCTCGACGAGGCCGCCCACGCGGTGGCCAACGGCCTGATCGAAAAGGGCGTCAAGGGCGGCGACGGCGTCGCCATCCTGGCCCGCAACCACCGCTGGTTCGTCATCGCCAACTACGGCGCGGCCCGCGTCGGTGCCCGCATCATCCTGCTCAACAGCGAATTCTCCGGTCCGCAGATCAAAGAGGTCTCCGAGCGCGAAGGCGCCAAGGTCATCATCTATGACGACGAATACACCAGCGCCGTCAGCAAAGCTGAGCCCGAACTCGGCAAGCTGCGCGCGCTGGGCACTAACCCGGACAGTGACGAGGACTCGGGCAGCACCGACGAGACGCTCGCCGACCTGATCAAGCGCAGCAGCTCCGAGCCCGCGCCCAAGGCCAGCAAACACGCGTCGATCATCATCCTGACCAGCGGCACGACCGGGACACCCAAGGGCGCCAACCGCAGCACCCCGCCCACCCTGGCCCCCGTCGGCGGCATCCTGTCGCACGTCCCGTTCAAGGCCAACGAGGTCACCTCGCTGCCGGCGCCGATGTTCCACGCGCTCGGTTATCTGCACGCCACTATCGCGATGTTCCTGGGATCGACGCTGGTGCTGCGGCGCAAGTTCAAGCCACCGCTGGTGCTGGAAGACATCGAGAAGCACAAGGTGACGGCCATGGTCGTGGTGCCGGTGATGTTGTCGCGCATCCTCGACACGCTGGAGAAGATGGATTCCAAGCCCGACCTGTCCAGCTTGAAGATCATCTTCGTGTCCGGATCTCAGTTGGGGGCCGAGTTGGCCAACCGCGCTCTGAAGGACATCGGTCCGGTCGTTTACAACATGTACGGCTCGACGGAGATCGCGTTCGCGACGATTGCCCGGCCCGAGGACCTGGAGAAGAACGCCTCGACGGTCGGTCCGGTCGTCAAGGGTGTGAAGGTCAAGATCCTCGACGACAACGGCAACGAGGTGCCCCAGGGCGACGTGGGTCGCATCTTCGTCGGCAACGCCTTCCCGTTCGAGGGCTACACGGGCGGCGGGCACAAGCAGATCATCGACGGCCTGATGTCGTCGGGCGACGTCGGCTACTTCGACGAAGACGGCTTGCTTTACGTCAGCGGCCGCGACGACGAGATGATCGTCTCCGGCGGCGAGAACGTGTTCCCCGCCGAGGTCGAGGATCTGATCAGCGGACACGAAGCCGTGGTGGAGGCCACCGCGATCGGTGTCGAGGACAAGGAGTGGGGCCACCGGCTACGCGCGTTCGTCGTGAAGAAGGAAGGCGCCGACCTCGACGAGGACACCATCAAGGGATACGTACGCGACCACCTGGCCCGCTACAAGGTGCCGCGCGAAGTGATCTTCCTCGACGAATTGCCGCGCAACCCGACCGGCAAGATTCTCAAGCGCGAACTGCGCGAAATGCAGGTCGACTAGCGGCGCGGTGGGGGACCGGCTAGCGCCGGTCCTGGATGGCTCGGACGATCTGGGCCGCGAGTTTGGGATCGGCCAGCAGCTGGTCGATGAGCGCGGTGAGCACCTCCTGGCCGGTGACCCGGGCGACGCCCAATTGGTCGGCGGCTTCCCGCTGCCAGATGTCGAGTGCTCGATGGGTGGCGGCCGGGAGGTCGACGGTACGCCGCGTCCGTTGGATGCGGGGGGTTTCGCCCGTGGAGCGTGACCGGGACCCCGCGGGATCGCCGACCATTCGTGGCGGGCGCGGCTGCCGGAACCCGGCAAGGCGTTCGGTTGGTGCGCTGTCTCCGGCGGGTGTCGGGGACATCTGCGCTCGGAACCCTCCGGCGCCGGGCCCGTTGTGGCCGGGGTTGAAGCTCACTGGGCGACCGTCCCTCCCGTGGGTTGCCGATCAGTAAATCAGTGCTTCCGTACACGTTGCCTACTGATTGTCGCACTGACCCCAGCGTAAGTCGCGTCGCGCGAGGTCGGGTGTTACGGCGGCATGCCGAGGAGCCGCGGCCAGCGCGGACGTGGCCGCAATCCTCACCGGCGGAAATTAGAAAGTAGCTGAAGGAATATAGCAAGCAATGTTCCTGACGACCGTGTGTTTGTCTGGCACGGAGTTTATCCGGGGAGGCCATAAAAGAGTACGGCGCCGCGAGTTGAGCGCATCGAGTTGCAGTAAACGATGATTTGCTTACTTGATGATCTCCGTACGTCAGTACATCAGTAAATGGCTTTGATCGGGGATTTAACACAACCAGTGGTTACTGATCTCAGTATCATCTGGTTTCCTGAATAACGCGGATAAGTATTAATTGAAACGCAGAATTACGGTACGCAGATACGTTCTACCGTTCGGCCCGGCGCAATTGAATTGTTACCGAATTCACGCCGCGATTTGGAGCCATTGCTATTGTTTGCCAAGGAATTTATGCGTAGCGTTTCGAGATGTCGGGGGACAGGGTTCTGGGAAGGAGCTCACCATGAGGAATTCAGTGCGATCGCTCCGCGGCGCGGCCGCGGGCGCTGTCGGCGCCGGCGCGGTGGCCGGCGCGATGCTGTTCGGCGGGACGCCCGCGGCGCAGGCCGCGCCGGCGCCCGCACCCGCGCCCGCCACGACTTTCGACATCGGCGGCCCGCACGGTGGCGCCCCGCTCAGCCCCGGGACTCTTCCCGAGCGGCCCGGCGGTGGCCACGGTGGCCACGGTTGGGGTCCCGGCGGCGGACACGGTGGTTGGGGTCACGGCGGCGGCTGGGACCGCGGCGGCGGCTGGGACCGCGGCTGGGGCCACGGCTGGGGTAATGGTTGGGGACACCCTGGCTGGGGCGGCGGCAACTGGTGGCGCCCCTGGTGGTGAGCCGCCAAAATGCGGGGCCGGCCAGCCTCGTCCTGCCAGATACATAGGCTGGCCGTCCCGCAACTAAGGGGGGAACCCACGCCGGTCTGACGACCCCAGACCGGCCTCAGACCGGCGTGGCCCTCAACTACATAGACGTCCATGCCGAACCGGGACCGGCCTCGGTTCGGCATGGATTTTCTTTACGGGTCGCGCGGCAGGCCCAGCAGCCGCTCGGCGATGATGTTGAGCTGTACTTCCGAGGTGCCGCCGTAGATGGTGGTGGCGCGGCTGGCCAGCAGATACTCGCCCCACTTACCCGCCAGCTCATCGGGGTCGCCGATTGCGGCGTCGGTGCCGAACGAGGACACCGCGAATTCGGCGTAGCCCTGACCGGTGCGCATCGACAACAGCTTCGAGATCGCCGCGGACGGCATCGCGTCACCGCCGGCCAGCGTCAACAGCGTCGAGCGCAGGTTCAGCACCTTGGCCGCGTGCCCTTCGGCGATCAACTGCCCGGCCCGGTGTTGGGCGACCTGATCGAATTGCCCTTCAGAACGGTAATTGCGGACGAACTCGACGAACTGGGGCAGGGTCGCCAGGAAGTTTGCGTCGCTGCTGCCGATCGACACCCGCTCCGCGGTCAGTGTGTTGCGGCTGACCTCCCAGCCGCGGTTGACCTCGCCCAGCACGCACTCGTCGGGAACGAACACGTCGTCGATGTAGACGGTGTTGAACATCGCGTTCCCGGTCAACTCCCGCAGCGGCTTGACCGTCACACCTTCGCTGCGCATGTCCAGCAGGAAGTAGGTGATGCCATTATGTTTCGGAGCGCTGGGCTCAGTTCTCGCCAGCAGCGCACCCCAGTGCGAGTACTGGGCGGCGGTGGTCCAGATCTTCTGGCCGGTGATGCGCCAGCCGCCGTCGGCCCGGGTCGCTTTGGTGCTCAGCCCGGCCAGGTCCGATCCGGCGCCCGGCTCGGAGAACAGCTGACACCAGACCATCTCGCCGCGGAAGGTAGGCGGCAGGAAGCGTTGCTTCTGCTCCTCGGTCCCGAACGCGACGATCGACGGGATGATCCACGCCGCGATGCCGACCTGTGGCCGCCGGACCCGCCCGGTGGTGAACTCCTGGGCGATGATGATCTGCTCGATCGGGCTGGACGCCCGGCCCCACGGCTTGGGCAGGTACGGCAATACCCAACCGCCCTCGGCGAGTGCCACCGTGCGCGGCTCCCGATCCCTCGCCTTGAACGCGGCGACCTCCGCGCGGATCTCCTCACGCAGCTTCTCGGTCTCGGGATCCAGGTCGATGTCCACCGGCCGCATGCCGGTGGTAGTCGCGGTGTTGACCACCTTCTGCGGGTAGTCCGAACTGCGACCGAAGCAGGCGGCCAGCATCAGCGCACGGCGGTAGTACACGTTCGTGTCGTGCTCCCAGGTGTAGCCGATGCCGCCGTGCACCTGAATGCAGTCCTGCGTGCAGCGCTGGGCGGCCGTGGGTGCCAGCGTCGCGGCCACGGCGGCGGCGAACTCCACGTCCGGCGAGCCTTCGTCGATCGCGCGTGCCGCATCCCACACCGCCGCGGTGGCCCGCTCGGTGTCGGCGATCATCTCGGCGCACTTGTGCTTGATGGCCTGGAACTGGCCGATCGGCCGGCCGAACTGCTCCCGGATCTTGGCGTACTGCGCCGCCGTGTCGGTCGCCCAGCGGGCCACGCCGATCGCCTCGGCGGACAGCAGCGTCGACATCAGCGCGTGGGCGTTCGTCCTGGTCAAGGTGCTCAACAGAGCATCCTCGCCGACCTCGACGGCGTCGGCGGTCACATGGGCAATCGGCCGCAGCGGATCCAGGCTTTTCACCGGCTCGATGTCGAGTTCCTCGGCGCGCAGCACCACCCACTCGTCGCCGGAGTCGATCGCCACTGGCAGCACCAGCACCGACGCCTGCGCCGCGGCGGGCACCGCGCGGACCTCGCCGCGGATCACCAGCACCCCCTCGTCCTCTGGGCCCTTGCGGGTGGCGGTCAGCCCGGAGTCCAGCGCGTAGGCGGCGATGGCCGCGCCGGACGCCAGCTCGGCGAGCACCTTGGCCTCCGGGTCGTGCGACGCGATCAGGGCACTGGCGATCGCCGACGGCACGAACGGCCCGGGCACTGCGCCGTAACCGAACTCGGCCAGCACGATGGCCAGCTCGAGCAGGCCGAAGCCCTGCCCGCCGACCGCCTCGGAGAGATGAACACCTTGCAGGCCTTGCTCGGCGGCAGCCTGCCAGTACGGCGGCGGGTTCTCGACCGGAGTCTCCATGGCCGCGTGCAACACCTCGGACGGCGCGACGCGCGCCACCAGGGAGCGCACCGAGTCGGCCAGATCTTGATGCTCGGAAATTATTGCGATCGGCATTGGTCGCCTTCCCATGCGTTCGGGGCTTGTTTCGGCCAAGCAGTCTTCAATCTAATAACCGGTGGGTTGGTTGACTACAGGGGTTACCAGGTGGGCTAGCGGCTCGCCGTCGCGCAGCCGGCGGCAGTTGGCGACGGCCTGGACCAGATAGCGCCGCATCGTGTCGACGGTGTACCAGGTGACGTGCGGTGTCAGCACGACGTTGTCCAGGCCGAACAGCGGATTGTCGGGCGCGGTCGGCTCGGCCTCGAAAACGTCGAGGCCCGCGGCCGCCAGCCGTCCGTCGCGCAGCGCGCCGGCCAGCGCGTCCTCGTCGACGATGGCGCCGCGCGAGGTGTTGACCAACACCGCGCTCGGCTTCATCAAGGCGATCGCGTCCCGGTTGAGCAGATGATGGGTGTCGGCCGTCAACGCCAGGTGCAGCGAGACGATGTCGCTGCCGGCGAGCAGTTCGGGCAGCGGCCGCCAGCCGGGCCGGCCGTCGTCGCGCGTGCTGGTGTGCACGACGGTGGCGCCCATGGCGCCGACGAAGGCGGCGACGCGCGCGGCGATGTTGCCGTAACCCACCAGGCCGACTGTGCAGCCACCGATGTCGCGGACTGTCTCGCCCAGGTCGGGATCGAGCGGCCACCCACGCCCCTGTCGGGTGGCCCGGTCGAGCTCCGGCAGCCTGCGCAGGGCGGCGAGCATCAACAGCACGGTTCCCTCGGCCACCGACGGCGCATTGGCGCCGGGCATGTTGGCGACCGCGATGCCGCGGTCGGTCGCGGTCGCCACATCGATGGTGTTCACCCCGGCGCCGAGCTTGTGCACCAGCCGCAGCTTCTTCCCGCGTTTCAGGTCGTCGCCGGACAACGGCCGTAGTACATGCCAAATCACGTCGGCTTCGGGCAGCTCGCGGTAGAAGCCGGTGTCGTCATCGGGGGCGCACCAGCGAATGTCGAGCCAATCTGCTTCGGCCGCAAGGAAATCGAGGACTTTGTCACCGGGAACGAAGTGGGCGAGAACTCTCAGCGCCACCGCTTGCTGATCCACCTGGCGATGGTATCCGCCTGCTCGCTACGCGCGCCCGGGGTGGTGAAGTAGTGGTCGCTGTCGATCGAGACCTGCAACTTGTCAGTGCTCGCGAGCGCGTCGTAGATGCGTTGGGCGTCCGACGGAAACACGCCGGTGTCCGCCTCGGCGTTGATCACCAGGGCCGGGCAGGCGACGCGGCCCAGGTGCGGCTCGGCCCGGGTTTGCGCCACCCGCAGGCTCCACATACCCAACCAGTTACGCAGCGTGCAGGACGCGGCGATGCCGTGTGCCGAGCGGTTGGCCTTGGCCGGCACACCCGCGTAGCACAGGTTAGGCGAACGCTGGGTGGGCTCGATGCTGGGATCGACCATGCGGGGATCGGCCCAGGTTCGCATCACCGAGAACGGCCTATCCGAAAAGCCGGCTGCGCGAACACGTTTGAGTTCCGTCTCGGCCCAGTCGGTGATGGCGTGGTTGCGCGCGAGCTGCGCCGAGCGGTATCGGGCGATGAACTCCGGCGGGTACGGCGGACCGTTGACCTCGTTGAACAGGTCGAGGTCTGGGTCGGTGGCGACGGGGTCGTTTTCGTCGACGACGGCGGCATCCATCCAGGCGGTCAGCACCTCCGGGCGTCCGGGGTGCGCCGCGGTGGCGACATAGCCGTCGGCGGGGAGCAACTCCGTCAGCCCGCTGGCCGGCCGCATACCCGGCAGTGGGGTCACATTCGGCTCGACGGCCTGTGACTGGTATGCGGACATCAACGATCCGCCTCCCGAATTGCCCAGCAGTACAACGGTGTCCACGCCCTGAACCTCGCGTAACCAGCGCACTCCCACGCCGATGTCGACCAGCGCGTGGTCGAGCAGGAAATTGTTTTCGAAGCCACGGAACCTGGTGTTCCAGCCGAGAAATCCAATACCCCGAATCGCCAGGTAATCGGCGAGATAGTGCTCGGAGAAGTCGATCTGGTAATGCGTGGCGATCATGGCTACCTTCGGCTTGCGCCCCACGCCGCGGTGATACAGCCCCTGGCAGGGGTGTCCGCCCGCGCCGGCGCGCCCGGCGGTGGGCGACGGAAGGCCGACGAACTCGCGGACAACTCCTGCGCTGCCACTGTTAGGCGTCAATTCAATGACCTTCCGTTGCGAAGATCGCCCGGTAGTAGATGTTCGCGAGGGTTTGAATGCAGGCCTGGTCGTCGAGTTCCCCGTCGGTGGATCGACTGAGCTGGATGTAACAGAACTGGTTGAACATCGCCACGATCGCCTCGGCGATCAGCTGTGGATCGTCGCCCGGGCAATACCCTTTGGTTTGCGCGCGACGTACCGTTTCGGCGATGAAAGAGATTGGGATATCGCAGATCTCGGCCCAGTATTGCGCGAAGTCGTCGTTGACCATCGCCAGCTGGGACACACTGATCACCTCGGCCAGCCGGTTGCGGTAGGTGTGCCAGTGCGCCGCGGCCGCCTCGTGGGCGCGTTCCCGGTTGGACAGACCATGCCCGGTGACCGAGCGGGCGCGCTCGTTGGCCTCGTCACGAAAGCGCAGCGCCCACTGGCGGACCATCGCCTCTTTGGAGTCGTAGTAGTTGTAGAAGGATGCCGACGAACGGCCGGCTTCCGCGGCGATGTCGGCAATCGTCGTCGCCAGGATTCCCTTGCGCGCGATGACCGTTCGCGCGGCCGCATCGATCGCCGCCTGCGTCTGACGGCCGCGGTGCGTCGGGAATTCGGCCGGCCGGCCGTTGGACGCCGCCGCGATCGGCACCTGATATTCCTCCTTGGAGTGGAACTGAATCTGATGTTAGATTCAGTTTCACTGATTAGCCAGGCCCGACGCGTCAGGAATCTAGGGGAGCCGCAACATGATCAAGCCCGACCACCCCAACTCCGAATTCGAACTCGGCGGAATCAATCATGTTGCGCTGGTGTGTTCGGACATGGCTCGCACCGTGGACTTCTACAGCAACATTCTCGGCATGCCACTGATCAAGTCGCTCGATCTACCGGGCGGCGCGGGCCAGCATTTCTTCTTCGACGCCGGCAATGGCGACTGCGTCGCGTTCTTCTGGTTCGCCGACGCACCCGACCGGGTGCCGGGCATCTCGTCGCCCGGCGCGATTCCGGGTATCGGCGACATCACCAGCGCGGTCAGCACGATGAACCATCTCGCCTTTCACGTCCCGGCCGAGAAGTTCGACGCTTACCGGCAACGGCTCAAGGACAAGGGCGTACGAGTCGGCCCGATACTCAACCACGACGAGAGCGAGATGCAGGCTTCGGCGACGTTGCATCCCGGCGTCTACGTGCGCTCGTTCTACTTCCAGGATCCTGATGGGATCACGCTTGAGTTTGCCTGCTGGGTACAGGAATTCGGTGCGAGTGATGCGCAGGCTGTGCCCAAGACGGCGGCCGACCGGCGACCCCGGGAGCACGCCGTAACCTAGTCGGCAAAACCGTTGCCAAGTCGGGGGAGTCGATGATGACGGACGGCATTTTGACCGACGAGCAGATCGCGGCGCTGACACCCGCGCAGCGGCGGGATCTGATCACGCGGCTGGAGGCACCGCTGTCCGAGGTGATCGACCCGGCGGTGATTGCCCGGATGAGACGTCTCCGATTGGGCCTGATGATCGGTGGCTCGATCGCGATGATTCCCTGGCTGGCCTATCTCGCGCTGACGCTGCCGGATAGTTACGTCGCGCACAACTGGGTACTGACCTGGGTGGGCTTCGACATCCTGTTGGTCGGCTTCATGGTGGCGACGGCGGTTTTCGGTTACTTCCGCCGCCAGGTATTGCTGTTCGCGGCCTTCACTTCCGGCGTGCTGCTGATCTGTGACGCCTGGTTCGACCTGATGACCGCCGGGCCCGAAGACATCTGGCTGTCGGTGGTGACCGCACTGGGCATCGAGGTGCCGCTGGCAATTTTCATGATCCGTGGTGCCCAGCGCATCATGCGGCTCACGATGTTGCGTCTATGGCTCTTGGATCCCGGGATGCGGCTGTGGCAGTTGCCGTTGTTTCCGTGAGGCCGTACAGCCGCGGATGGGCGAGTTCGTCGAGCAGCACGGCCAGCTGATCGACGAGTTGGTCGGGGTCTAGCTGCACGTCGCCGACCAGCCAGGCGCTGATCATCTGCCCGACCCCGCCCACCGCGAAGTGTGCGCCCGCCTTCACGCTGTTGCTGGCCGGCATCCGCAACTTGTCGCCACCGTGCTGGCCCAGCAGCATTGCGAACAGTGCGGTGGATTCGGCGCGTTTGCGCACGATCACGGCGTCGGCGAGCTGGGTGCTGAACAACAGCCGTCCGACCCGCGGATCCTCGGCGATGGTTCGCACGATGTTGGCCATGCCGGCGCGGGACTGTTCCGGTATGGGCACCGCTGCAACCGCGGCCTGAGTGGTGGCGGCCAGGTCGGCGATCACCGAGTCGAACACCGCGCCGACGAATCCGTCTCTGTCGCTGAAGCTTTCGTAGAAGTAGCGAGGGGTCAGGCCGGCGCGGGTGCAGACCGCGCGAACCGTCAACGCCGACGCATCCTGCTGGTCGGCGCCCAGCAGGTCTAGGCCCGCGGCCAACAGCCGGCCCCGTCGTTCGGCCAGTCGCCGCGCGGCCTCGACGCCGCGGTAAGGGCGCTCGCTGGGGGTCTGGTCCATGAGCACCATCTTGACACCGACGCGATGCCCCGACAATATCAGGAAACAAGCGTTGTCACATTTAGCGAAGAGGCCGAGGGTTACCGGATGGCGATTCACGAGACGGTTGCGCCGCTCATTCCGCATGTCGAGCGCCCGATCTCCGATCCACCGCGGCCACAGTCGAGGCGACGCAGCCGGCTGGTGCCCGATGGCTACGCCCTGATGGGTGTGGCGTTGCTGGCCGGTCCGGCCAACGTGATCATGGAGCTGTCGATTCCCGGCGTCGGCCACGGCGTGGCGGAAAGCCGGGTCGAGAGCGGTCGAATCGACCGTCATCCGATCAAGCGGGCGCGCACCACTTTTACCTACATCGCGGTCGCCAACGCCGGGACCGACGAGCAGAAGGCCGCCTACCGGCGCGCGGTCAACCGGTCGCATGCAGAGGTCTACTCCAGGCCCGGTGACCCGGTGCAGTACAACGCATTCGATCCGGAGTTGCAGCTGTGGGTGGCGGCCTGCATCTACAAGGGTGGCATCGACATCTACCGCACCTTCATCGGCGAGATGACCGAGCAGGACGCGGATCGGCGCTACCGCGACGGCATGTCGCTGGGCACCACGTTGCAGGTGCCACCGGAGATGTGGCCGGCGGACCGGGCGGCGTTCGACAAGTACTGGCAGGAGTCGCTGGAGAAGGTCCACATTGACGACACCGTTCGCGAATTCCTGTATCCGATCGCCGTGTCCCGGGTGCGCGGCGTGCGCTTGCCCCGGCGGGTGCGCGAACCTTTGGAGAATTTCAACCTGCTGATCACCACCGGCTTTCTGCCGCAACGGTTTCGCGATGAGATGCGGCTGCCGTGGGATGCCGCCAGGCAGCGGCGCTTCGACCGGCTGATGTCAGTCCTGGCGGTGGTGAACCGGATGCTGCCGCGGGTCCTCCGGGAGTTTCCGTTCAACCTGATGCTCTGGGATCTGGACCGCCGGATCCGGACGGGACGCCCGTTGGTCTAGCGCACCGTGGGGCCGCCGTACCAGGCTCTGTTGATAACGACAATCATTTTCAGTACGCTCTTGGCAACCTCATATCTTCCAGCCCTGAGGAGTTGCCGTGCTGCCAACTGGCGATGTCGCGTCAGGTTCGTCGTGTTTGGTTGTGGGCGGTGGTTTGGGATGACGGCGCCGGTGTGGATGGCTGCGCCGCCGGAGGTGCACTCGGCGTTGTTGAGTAGTGGTCCGGGGCCGGCGTCGATGTTCGCGGCGGCGGCGGCGTGGAGTTCGATGAGTGTCGAATACGCTTCGGCGGCAGAAGAGCTCAGCGCATTGTTGGCTTCGACTCAGGCCGGGGCGTGGCAGGGGCCCAGCGCCGAGTCGTATGTGGCCGCGCACGCGCCGTACTTGGCGTGGTTGTCGAAGGCCAGCGTGGACAGTGCTGCGGCGGCCGCCGAGCACGAGACGGCGGGGATGGCGTATACCGCGGCGTTGGCGGCGATGCCGACTTTGCCGGAGTTGGCCACTAACCATGTCGTCCATGGTGCGTTGATGGCGACGAATTTCTTTGGTATCAATACGATTCCGATCGCGGTCAACGAGGCCGACTATGCGCGGATGTGGGTCCAGGCCGCCACCACGATGACGACCTATGAAGCCGTCTCCAGCGCGGCCGTGGCGGCCACACCGCAAACCGACCCAGCACCGCAGATCATGCACGCCGACGACGCAGTCGCCCAGGACGACGGCGGCGGTGACGACGAGGAGTTCCCCGACCCCTCGGTCGACAACCCGTTCAACCAGTTCCTTGCCCAGATTCTGCGGTGGTTCGGGATCGATTGGAATCCCGGCCAAGCGACTGTCAATGGCATCCCGTACGACGAATACACCAACCCGGGCCAGCTGATCTTCTGGGTTGTTCGCGCACTGGAACTGCTTGAGGACTTTGAGCAGTTCGGCGAGTACCTGCAGACAAATCCGGCCTTGGCTTTTCAGTACATCGCCTTCCTCGAGTCAGTCGACTGGCCGACCCACATCGCTGAGATCGCCAGCTGGCTATCGAGCACGCCGCAATTGCTACTCGTTCCGGTCATTGCGGCGGTTGCGCCGCTCGGGGCCGTCGGCGGCTTGGCCGGTCTGGCCGGACTGGCCGGAATACCTCAGCCAGCCGTCCTGCCGGCGCCGCCCGCTCCGCCGCCGCCCGGACTGGTGCCGGCGCTCGGGTCGACCCCGATCGCCGCGCCGGCTGCGGTCCCCGCCTCGGCGCCCGCGCCCGCGCCCACTGCCGCGCCGAGTACGGTGGCCAGTCCGGCGCCGCCCGCGCCGCCGGCTCCGGCCGGGCCTGGATTTGTGCCGCCCTATTTCGTCGCGCCGCCCGGCGTCGGGGCGGGTTCGGGAATGAGCGCGGCCGCTGCGGCTGCCGCGAAAAAGAAGGCGCCGGAACCCGATTCGGCTGTTGCCGCCGCCGCTGCGGCAGCTCGAGAGGCGGCCCGGTCGCGGCGGCGCCAGCGGTCACGGCAGCGCGGGTACGGCGACGAGTACATGGACATGAACGTCGACGTCGACCCGGACTGGGAGGAGCCGACGACGACGGCGTCGGATCGGGGCGCGGGAAACCTGGGTTTCGCGGGCACCGCGCGCGTGCAAAGCCCCGCCGCTGCGGGGTTGGCCACGCTGGCCGGTGACAAATTCGGCGGTGGCCCACAGCTGCCGATGGTGCCGGGCACCTGGGACGCAGGCAATGGTGCCGCAGAAAGTGAAGGGCCACAAGACAGTAGGTAATCTCACGGCCAACACCAGCGGCAATGGCGATGCCCGTATCGGCGGGGCTGATCGCTTAGTGTGACGCTGTCTTGATAACGACAATCATTTTCATTAGGCTCCTCGGCAACTTTACAGTCCGTCTCAGCCGAGGAGTTGTGGTGATGTCGTGTTTGGTTGTGGGCGGTGGTTTGGGATGACGGCGCCGGTGTGGATGGCTGCGCCGCCGGAGGTGCACTCGGCGTTGTTGAGTAGTGGTCCGGGGCCGGCGTCGATGTTCGCGGCGGCGGCGGCGTGGAGTTCGATGAGTGTCGAATACGCTTCGGCGGCAGAAGAGCTCAGCGCATTGTTGGCTTCGACTCAGGCCGGGGCGTGGCAGGGGCCCAGCGCCGAGTCGTATGTGGCCGCGCACGCGCCGTACTTGGCGTGGTTGTCGAAGGCCAGCGTGGACAGTGCTGCGGCGGCCGCCGAGCACGAGACGGCGGGGATGGCGTACACGGCGGCGTTGGCGGCGATGCCGACTTTGCCGGAGTTGGCCACTAACCATGTCGTCCATGGTGCGTTGATGGCGACGAATTTCTTTGGTATCAATACGATTCCGATCGCGGTCAACGAGGCCGACTATGCGCGGATGTGGGTCCAGGCCGCCACCACGATGACGACCTATGAAGCCGTCTCCAGCGCGGCCGTGGCGGCCACACCGCAAACCGACCCAGCACCGCAGATCATGCACGCCGATGCGGCTACCGACGACGATCACGATCACGATCACGAGGAAGGCGACGGCCACGAAGGTCACGAGCACGGGTTTGACAGCCCGTTGAGTCGGTTCGTCGCACAAATCCTGCGGCTATTCGGAATCGATTGGGATCCCCTCGAGGCGACTCTCAACGGAGTGCCCATTCACGACTACACGAACCCCGGTGAAGTCCTCTGGTGGGTGGCGCGGGCGCTCGAACTATTCTCAGATTTTCAACAGTTTGGCGCTTTGTTGCAGGAAAACCCGGCCGCAGCTTTCCAATTCATCACCGAGCTCGTGCTGCTCGATTGGCCGACCCACCTAGCCCAGCTCGCTAGTTTTCTACCCACCCAGCCGCAGTTGTTCCTGGTGCCGATGCTCATCGTGGCGGCCCCCTTCGGGGCCGTCGGCGGCTTGGCCGGTCTGGCCGGACTGGCCGAAATCCCTCAGCCAGCCGTCCTGCCGGCGCCGACCGCTCCGCCGCCGCCCGGACTGGTGCCGGCGCTCGGGTCGACCCCGATCGCCGCGCCGCCGGCCGCGCCGGCTGTCTCGGCGCCAGCGCCCGCGCCCACTGCCGCGGCGAGCCCGGCGGCTAGTCCAGCGCCCGGCCCGCCCATCAATAGCGGATTTATGCCCCCGTACGCGGTCGGGCCGCCCGGTATCGGGTTTGGTTCCGGGATGAGCGCCGCTGCCGCCGCGGCCGCGAAAAATAAGGCGCCGGAACCCGATTCGGCTGCTGCCGCCGCTGCGGCAACTCGAGAGGCGGCCCGGTCGCGGCGGCGCCAGCGGTCACGGAAGCGCGGGTACGGCGACGAGTACATGGACATGAACGTCGACGTCGACCCGGACTGGGAGGAGCCGACGACGACGGCGTCAGATCGGGGCGCCGGAGATCTTGGGTTTGTCGGTACGGCGCGCAAGGAAACCGCAGCCGCGGCGGGCCTGGCAACTCTGGCCGAAGGTGAATTCGGTGACGGGCCGAATATGCCAATGCTGCCGGGCAGCTGGGGCCCGGAGGGCAGCGCAGGGTCGCCAGACAGCGACGGCTAACGCGCGTAAACCCTTGGGCGTCAGTGCTCGTCGTAATGGTCGTCGTGCGCGGCGTGCCGGCAACCGTCGTGCACGTAGTCGACGTGATCCCGGTGCGGGATCGCGACGTGCCCGCATCCCGTACCGTGCACGTGATCATGAGGTTCGTGCACGGTGTGGCTGGAGGGCTCGCATTCGTCGTAGTGACCCTCGTGCAGCCGATGTATGTGACCGTCGTGCACGTAGTCGATGTGACCTTCATGTGGGACCGCGACGTGCCCGCATCCTTCGCCGTGCGCATGATCGTGTTCAAGGTGTTCGTTGTGGAGTGTGCTCGTCATCTAACTCCGCCTCCGTGCGGGATCTTGGAATCGCGCACCAATTGGCGCGATTACCGTGAGGCTAGCTCGATGCCCCACCACCGTCGAGGGCATCAGGCCTCCCGTCGGCCGCGGTTCATCGGGCCGTTGACCGTCGGCAAGGATCGTCCACGCTCTAACCAGTCCGCGATGATCGTCGCGTCGTCGGCGTCCGCGATGGGACCGATCCATAGCGGCGGGCCGCAAGGTACGCGGTCTTGCGTGCCTGGCTGAAGCAAGGCCACGACGCCGCATCCGGTCGGGCGGGATGCGGCGTCACAAACATGGACTCCGCGGCGACGAGTATGGGCTCGGATGGTGAGACGTAGCTCCGCGACGACGGCAACGCCTTGGTCGCCGACGCAGGCCGCGCGTACGACCACGTTGAACGGACGTTTGGTGGCGTTGCCTGATTGGCATCGGTACCGAATGAGCTGCTACATCCGGTCGGGCTATTGAGTTGGCGAGCAAACCGTTCACCAGGCCGCTGCCTAAAAGCAACGTGAGCTGTCCCGGCTTCAATGTCCTTTGCCCCCAGCGGGAAAGGACGGGTCGGCGCGCCGGCGTAGTGTCGATTGGGTGCGTAGCGAAGGTGACACCTGGGACATCACAACGAGCGTCGGATCGACGGCGTTATTCGTAGCGACGGCGCGGGCACTGGAGGCGCAGAAGCCCAACCCGCTGGCTCTGGACCCGTATGCGGAGATCTTCTGCCGCGCCATCGGGGGTTCGTCGGCCGACGTTCTGGACGGCAAGGAGCCCGACCACCCGCTCAAGAGCGCCGACTTCGGCGACCATTTCGTGAACTTCCAGGCCGCTCGCACGAAGTACTTCGACGAGTACTTCCTGCGGGCCGCCGACGCCGGAGCCCGGCAGATCGTCGTGCTGGCGGCCGGGCTTGACTCGCGCGCCTATCGGCTGGACTGGCCCGCCGCGACCACGATCTTCGAGCTGGACCGCCCGCAGGTCCTCGATTTCAAGCGTGAGGTGCTCGCCGGCCACGGCGACCACCCGCGCGCCGAGCGCCGGGAGATCGCCGTGGATCTGCGCGACGACTGGCCAGAAGCGTTGCGCGACAGCGGCTTCGACCCCGCCAAGCCCTCGGCGTGGATCGCCGAGGGTCTGCTGATCTATTTGCCGGCCACCGCGCAGGAGCAGCTGTTCACCGGCATCGACAGCCTGGCCGGACACGGCAGCCATGTCGCGGTCGAGGACGGCGCACCGCTGCAGGCCGACGAATTCGAGGCCGCGGTCGAAGAAGAGCGTGCGGCCGCGGCGCAGGGCGACAAGCGGCTGTTCTTTCAGTTGGTCTACAACGAGCAACACGCCCCGGCCACCGAGTGGTTCGGTCAGCACGGCTGGAACGCGGTCGGCACCCCGCTGGCCGATTATCTGCGCGAGGTCGGCCGCCCGGTCCCCGGACCGGACACCGAGGCGGGTCCGATGATTGCCCGCAACACCCTGGTCAGCGCCGTCCGGGCCTGAGCTCGCTGCGCCTGCTTTTCTGAAGAACTTTCAATGAGTTGAAAGTCCGCCGGAACTTCTGCATACCCCTCACCGACTAATTACCGGCTGATACGTGCCGCCCACAGCCCGGGTGTCGTCGGTTTCGGCTAGGCGAGGAGTGCTGACATGGCGCTACGGTCCGACGAGGGCGGCCGCGAATGACCGCACCGATATGGATGGCATCGCCTCCCGAAGTTCATTCCACCTTGCTGAGCAGCGGTCCAGGGCCCGGCGGCTTGTTGGCCGCCGGCGGCGCCTGGAGCTCGTTGAGTGCCTCGTACGCGGAAACCGCGGACGAACTCTCCGCGATCCTGGCGGACACTCAGGCCGGGGCCTGGCAGGGGCCGAGCGCCGAGGAGTATGTGGCCGCTCATGCGCCCTACCTGGCGTGGCTGACCCAGGCCAGCGCCGACAGCGCGTCGATGGCGGCCCAGCACGAGACGGCGGCCGCCGCGTACACCGCAGCATTGGCCGCGATGCCGACACTGCCCGAACTGGCCACCAACCACGTCGTCCACGGCGCGCTGGTGGCGACGAATTTCTTTGGCATGAACACGATTCCGATCGCGGTCAACGAGGCCGATTACGCGCGGATGTGGGTCCAGGCCGCCACCACGATGTCCACCTATCAAGCCGTCACCAGCACGGCACTGGTGGCCGCGCCGCAAGCCGATCCGGCGCCGGTGATCATGCACGCCGACGAAGACAGCGGTGACACCGGCAACGATAGCGGGAGCAATCTTCCCTACGACGACATCATCGACAACGACGACGGCAACCCGTACCAGCTGAGTTGGTGGATCAACCGATTCCTCGAAATATTCCAGACGCTCGACCGCGATTTACGGCTATTCCAAACGAACCCGGCCCAGGCGTTCCCGCAGCTGTTGGCCGATATTGGGTTACTGATCGCCGACGAGTTCACCCACGTTGGCGAGGCGTTTCAGGCCTTCGCCCCGCAAATTGCGATTATTGTGGCGACCTCCACCCTTGGGTTCGCCGGAGCCTTGGCGAGCCTGGCGTCGCTGGCGGCCATTCAGCCTCAAGTTGCCGCGGCCCCGGCCCTGGCGGTGCCCGCACCAGCGCCGGCGACGCCGAGCCTGCATGCGGTGGCGGGCATGCCCACCGTGGGTGCGCACGCCGCCCCGACGCCGTCCTCGGCTCCGAATTCGGCTCCCGTGTCCGCGCCGGCTTCGGCGCCGGCAGCCGGATCCCCACCGCCGCCCGCCGGGGTCGAGAGCGCGTACCCGTACCTAGTGGGAGGCCCCGGCATCGGGTCCGGCGCCGGGATGAGCAGCGGTGCACAGCGCAAGGCTCCGCAGCCCGATTCGGTCGCGGCCGCCGCCACGGCCGCGGCGCGGGAAGAGAGCAGGGCACGTCGGCGCCGGCGGGCAGCGATGCGAGGCCACCAGCCTGGCTACCGTTACGAATTCTTGGACTTCGATGATGAGGCCGGCCCGTTCGTCGACGCTCCGGCAGTCGACGGCCCGACCACGCCTTCCGCGCAGGGCGCGGGTGCTTTGGGGTTTGCTGGGACGGTCCGCAAGGATGCCGCTGCCGCAGCAGGATTGGCGACGTTGGACGGCGACGGATTCGGGAGTGGCCCGTCGGTTCCGATGGTGCCCGGAACCTGGCCGGGGCCCGGCGCTGACGGACCGACGTGAAACGGCCGGGAGCTGGAACCGAGCGTGCCCGATAGGGAACTTTTCTGGTCGAGCAGCCGACTATTAGCTGCCTGCTCGCGGCGCCGCTATCAACTAGGCGGTCGTTGCGCCCCACCCGACCGGTTAGGAGTCGCTGCTGTGACCGCGCCGGGTTTGATCGCCGCACGCTCACGACGGCGTATGGCCCTCAATGACCTCAATGACCTCAATGACCGCGGCGAATCCGCGTCGGCCCCTGGGATTGAGGCCGGCACGTTCCTAGCGTCGGCGCGCGGGGCGGGGTCCCAGCGGGTTTCACCCGTCTCGGGTTGCAAGAGTCCGCTTTGATAATGAAAACCATATTCAGTAAGCTTTGGTCGCCGCACGAAGTGCGGCCAATGCCACAACAGGAGCGGGGAACCGGTGAGCGGGCAGAATACGCAGGTCAAGGCCCCGAACGGGGTCGGTGGGCGGCAAGTCGGGCGGCCACGGGAGCCTCGACACTTAGCTTATGCAATGCTAACTTCAGCAAATTAAGTTAGGGGAGACTATCTTCATGGAAAATTGCGGCCGTGGAACTCGGTGATAGCGGGGTGCTCGCAGTCCAGCCCGGCACTTCCCGGTTGGACACCAGAGTCGACAGCGACGTCGTTAGCCGCTTTGCGACGTGCTGCCGCGCCCTTGGCATCGCGGTCGATCAACGTCAGCGCCCGGCCGATCTGGCCGCCGCTCGCTCGGGCTTCACGGCGCTGACCCGCGTCGCACATGATCAGTGCGACGCGTGGACCGGGCTCGCGGCCGCGGGCGACGCATCCTTCCGGGTGCTGGAGGCGGTGTCGCGCACCGTGGCCACGGCCGGCGTGCTGCAGCGGCAGGCTGACCTGGCGCCCGGCGCCCTGGGCTTCCGTTACGACAGCGGACTGTATCTACAGTTTCGCGCCACCAACCCGGACGAGTTTCACCTCGCCTACGCCGCAGCCCTGGCGACGGCCGGGCGGTTTGCCGAGGCCGACGAGATCGTTACCGGGCTGACCGCTCGCCGCCCGCGCTGGCGTGAGGCGCGGTGGATCTCCGTCGTGATCAACTACCGCGCCGAGCGGTGGTCCGACGTCGTCAAGCTGCTGACCCCGATCGTCAACGACTCCGATCTCGACGGCGCCTACGCCCACGCGGCCAAGATCGCCCTGGGCACCGCGCTCGCCCGCCTGGGCTTGTTCGCCCCCGCGCTGTCTTACCTCGAGGAGCCCGAGGGCCCGGTCGAGGTGGCCACCGTCGATGGGACGTTGGCCAAGGCGCTTGTGCTACGCATGCACGTCGACGAAGAGTCGGCGAGTGAAGTGCTGCAGGACCTGTATGCCGCACACCCGGAGAACGAACAGGTCGAAAAGGCCTTGACCGACACCAGTTTCGGGATTGTGACCACCAACGCGGCCCGCATCGAGGCCCGCACCGATCCGTGGGATCCGGAAACCGAGCCCAGCGCAGAGGATTTCGTCGACCCTGCCGCGCACGAGCGCAAGTCCGTGCTACTGCACGAGGCCGAACGTCAGCTCACCGAGTTCATCGGCCTCGAAGAGGTGAAGAACCAGGTATCGCGGCTCAAGAGCTCGGTGGCCATGGAGCTGGTGCGCAAGCAGCGCGGCCTGCAGGTTGCCCAACGCGCCCACCACCTGGTTTTCGCCGGACCGCCCGGGACCGGTAAGACGACGATCGCGCGTGTGGTTGCCAAAATCTATTGCGGGCTGGGCCTTTTGAAGAAGGAAAACATCCGCGAGGTGCACCGCGCCGACCTCATCGGTCAGCACATCGGCGAAACCGAGGCCAAGACCAACGCGATCATCGACAGCGCCCTGGACGGGGTGTTGTTCCTCGATGAGGCCTACGCCCTGGTGGCCACCGGTGCCAAGAACGACTTCGGCCTGGTCGCCATCGACACACTGCTGGCCCGCATGGAAAACGACCGCGACCGGCTGGTGGTGATCATCGCCGGCTACCGGGCGGATCTGGACAAGTTCCTGGATACCAACGAGGGTCTGCGGTCGCGTTTTACCCGCAACATCACCTTCCCGTCCTACAACTCCCACGAGCTGGTGGAGATCGCACGCAAGATGGCCGAACAGCGCGACAGCATCTTCGAGCAGTCTGCGCTCGACCACATGGACGAACTGTTCGAGAAATTGGCGACGGCCACCACGCCCGACTCCAACGGCGTCGAACGGCGCAGCCTCGACATCGCGGGTAACGGTCGTTTCGTCCGGAACATTGTCGAGCGTTCCGAGGAGGAGCGCGAATTCCGGTTGGACCATTCAGAACAGGCGGGAACCGGTGCGTTCACCGATGAGGAGCTGATGACAATCACCGACCGAGATGTCAGTAATTCGGTAGAGCCGCTGTTACGCGGACTTGGACTCTCGGTGCCGTCATGACCAATCCCGAACCTCAGGACGAACGGCGTTCCTTCTCGTCGCGGACCCCCGTGAACGACAATCCCGACAAGGTGGTCTACCGCAGGGGGTTCGTCACCCGGCATCAGGTGACCGGCTGGCGTTTCGTGATGCGCCGCATCGCCTCGGGAATCGCCTTGCACGACACCAGGATGCTGGTCGACCCGCTGCGCACCCAGTCGCGCGCGGTGCTGATGGGCGCCCTGATTCTGATCACCGGCCTGGCCGGCTGCTTCGTGTTCTCGCTGATCCGGCCCAACGGCCAGGCGGGCAACAACGCAGTGCTCGCCGACCGGGACACGGCCGCACTGTATGTGCGCATCGGCGATGAACTGCACCCGGTGCTGAACCTGACCTCGGCCCGGCTGATCGCGGGCAAGCCGGTCAACCCGGCCACGGTGAAAAGCCGCGAGCTGGACCGGTTTCCGCGCGGAAACCTGATCGGCATCCCGGGTGCGCCGGAACGCATGGTGCAGAACGCATCCCATGACGCGAACTGGACGGTGTGTGACGCGGTCAGTGAGGCGGCCCAGGGCTCGCACGCCGTGCACAGCACCGGTGTCACGGTGATCGCGGGCACCCCCGACAGCAGCGGCGCGCGTGCGGCGGCGATCGCGCCGGCCGACGCAATCCTCGTCGAGTTCACCGGCGACAAGGGCACCAGCACCTGGCTGCTGTGGAACGGCAAGCGCAGTCAGATCGACCTGGCCAACCACGCGGTCACCAGTGCGTTGGGGCTGGGTGCCGACGTGCCCGCACCGCGGCCGATCGCGGCGGGGCTGTTCAACGCGATCCCCGAAGCGCCCGCGCTTTCCGCGCCCGGCATCCCGAATGCCGGCGCCCCGGCGAACTATCCGGTCCCCGCCCCGATCGGGTCGGTGGTGACGTCCTACGGCGTCGACCCGGGCAATGTGCGTTACTTCGTGGTGCTGCCGGACGGCCTGCAACCGATCTCGCCGGTGCTCGCCGCGGTCCTGCGCAACACCAATTCCTATGGGCTGGACCAACCCCCGCGACTGGGCGCCGATGAGGTGGCTAAGTTGCCGGTCTCACGGACGCTGGACACCACGCGCTTTCCGGATCGCCAGATCGCCCTGGTAGACGCGGCCAAGAATCCCGTCGCCTGCGCTTACTGGAGTAAGCCGGCCGGGGCCGCGAGCAGTTCGCTGGCCCTGCTGGCGGGTTCCGCGCTGCCGGTGCCGGACGCGGTGCGCACCGTGAATCTGATCGGCGGCGGTACTCAAGGCATCGCCACTAGGGTGGCCCTGCCGCCGGGCACCGGCTACTTCGCTCAAAGCGTCGGTGGCGCAGCGACCTCGCCGGGTGCCGGCTCGTTGTTCTGGGTGTCCGACACCGGTGTGCGCTATGGCATCGACAACGAGGCGGAGAACGCCGGACACGGCAAAACCATTGAGGCCCTTGGCTTGACCCCACCCCCCGTTCCCATTCCCTGGTCGATACTGTCGCTGTTCGCGACGGGCCCGACGCTATCGCGCGCCGACGCGTTACTTGCACACGACGGCCTGGCACCCGATAGCAAGCCCGGACGTCCGGTGTCGGCCGAAGGAGGACCCCGATGAGCCGACTGATCTTCGAAGCCCGCCGGCGCCTGGCGCCGCCGAGCACCCGCCAGGGCACCATCACGATCGAGGCGCCCCCCGAGCTGCCCCGGGTGATACCGCCGTCGTTCCTGCGCCGCGCCATGCCGTACGTGCTGGTGATCCTGATCGTCGGCATGATCGTCGCGCTAGTCGCCACGGGGATGCGGGTGATCTCCCCGCAGACGCTGTTCTTCCCATTCGTGTTGCTGCTGGCGGCAACCGCGCTCTATCGCGGCAACGACAACAAGATGCGCACCGAGGAGGTCGACGCCGAACGCGCCGACTACCTGCGGTACCTGTCGGTGGTCCGGGACAACATCCGCACCCAGGCCGCCCAGCAGCGTGCCGCCGCGCAGTGGTCGCATCCCGAGCCGGCGGCATTGGCCACGGTGCCCGGGTCTCGCCGCCAGTGGGAACGTGACCCGCACGACCCCGACTTCCTGGTGTTGCGGGCCGGCCGTCACCAGGTCCCCCTGGCCACCGCGGTGCGGGTCCAGGACACCGCCGACGAAATCGATCTGGAACCGGTGTCGCACAGCGCATTACGCAGCCTGCTCGACACGCAGCGCACCGTGCGCGATGTGCCCACCGGAATCGACTTGAGGACGGTCTCCCGCATCACCGTCCTCGGCGAACCCGACGAGGTGCAAGGGGCATTGCGGGCCTGGATCGCTCAGGCCGTCACCTGGCACGACCCGACCGTGCTGGGAGTGGCACTGGCCACCCGCGATCCGGAGAACCGCGACTGGTCGTGGCTGAAGTGGTTGCCCCACATCGACATTCCCGGCGAGGTGGACGGTGTCGGCCCGGCCCGCTTCCTGTCCAGCAGCCCCGACGAACTGGTGACGTTGTTAGGCCCGGCGCTGGCCGACCGGCCGGCGTTCAACGGCGAGCCGGCCGACGCGTTGCGGCACCTGCTGATCGTCATCGACGACCCTGAATACGACGTGAACGCCTCGGCGCTGGCACTCGGACGGGCCGGCGTGACCGTCGTGCACCGCACCACGACATCGCCCAACCGCGAACAGTATTCGGATCCCGAAAAGCCGATCCTGCGTGTCGCGAATGGGGTAATCCAGCGCTGGCAGACCGGCGGCTGGCAGCCCTTCATCGACAACGCTGACGCGCTCGGCGCCGACGAAGCCGCCCACCTGGCCCGTCAGTTGTCGCGCTGGGATTCCAATCCGACTCACACCGGGCTGCGCTCGGCGGCCACCCGCGGTGCCACCTTCACGACGCTGCTGGGTATACCGGATGCTTCGCAGCTGGATGTGCCGACACTGTGGGGACCGCGTCGCCGCGACGACGAGTTGCGGGTGCCGATCGGTGTCACCGCGACCGGCGAACCGCTGTACTTCGACCTCAAGGACGAAGCCGAGGGCGGGATGGGTCCGCACGGCCTGATGATCGGTATGACCGGTTCCGGCAAGTCGCAGACGCTGATGTCAATTCTATTGTCGCTGTTGACAACTCATTCGGCCGACCGGCTCATCGTGATCTACGCCGACTTCAAGGGTGAGGCCGGGGCAGACAGCTTCCGCGACTTCCCGCAGGTCGTGGCCGTGATCTCGAACATGGCCGAGAAGAAATCGCTGGCCGACCGGTTCGCCGACACGCTGCGCGGTGAGGTGGCACGGCGCGAAACGCTGCTGCGCGAGGCCGGCCGGCGGGTCCAGGGCAGTGCGTTCAACTCGGTGGTCGACTACGAGAACGCGATCGCCGCCGGGCATGACCTGCCGCCGATCCCGACCCTGTTCGTGGTCGCCGACGAGTTCACGCTGATGCTGGCCGATTATCCGGAGTACGCGGAATTGTTCGACTACGTGGCGCGCAAGGGCCGCTCGTTCCGCATCCACATCCTGTTCGCGTCCCAGACGTTGGATGTCGGCAAGATCAAGGACATCGACAAGAACACCTCGTATCGCATCGGTTTGAAGGTGGCCAGTCCCAGCGTTTCTCGCCAGATCATCGGCGTGGACGACGCTTACCACATCGAATCGGGTAGAGAGCACAAAGGCGTGGGCTTCCTGGTGCCCGCCCCCGGTGCCGCCCCGATCAAGTTCCGCAGCACCTACGTCGACGGCATCTACGAACCACCGCGGACCGCTAAAACCCTTGTGGTGCAGTCTGTTCCGCAACCCAAACTGTTCACGGCCGGACGGGTGGAGCCCGATCAGGGCACGGTGATCACCGGCGCCGACCAAGACGAGTTCGACGGTCCGCCGCGCAAGCTGATCGCGACTATCGGCGAGCAGCTGGCGCGCTACGGGCCCCGGGCGCCGCAGCTCTGGTTGCCGCCGCTGGACGAGCCGATCCCGCTGACAACCGTTCTGGCGAACGCCGCAGTGCCGGACCGGCAATGGCGTTGGCCGCTCGGTGAGATCGACAAGCCGTTCGAGATGCGCCGCGACCCGTTGATTTTCGACGCCGCGTCCGCGTCGGGCAACATGGTGATCCACGGCGGCACCAAGTCCGGTAAATCGTCTGCGCTGCAGACGTTTATCCTGTCTGCGGCCAGCTTGCACTCGCCGCGTGACGTTACTTTCTACTGCCTGGACTACGGCGGTGGTCAGCTGCGTGCGCTGCAAGACCTCGCGCACGTCGGCAGTGTCGCGTCACCGTTGGAGCCCGAGCGCATTCGTCGCACCTTCGGCGAACTCGAGCAGCTGCTGATTTCCCGGCAGCGCCGCGAGGCGTTCCGCGACAAGCACGGTTTGACTCACGACGACGGCTTCGGTGAGGTGTTCCTGGTCATCGACAACCTCTACGCCTTCGCCCGGGACAACACCGACCAGTTCAACACGCGTAACCCGTTGCTGGCCAAGGTGACTGAGCTTGTCAACGTCGGTCTGGCGTACGGCATCCACGTGATCATCACCACCCCGAGCTGGCTGGAGGTGCCGTTGGCGATGCGTGACGGCCTCGGGCTGCGCCTCGAGCTCAAGCTGCACGACGCGCGGGACAGCAACGTGCGGGTGGTCGGGGCGCTGCGCCGCCCGGCCGAGGCCGTGCCGGCCGACCAGCCTGGTCGCGGGTTGACCATGGCCGCCGAGCACTTCCTGTTTGCGGCCCCGCAGCCCGACCAGGTGGCCGCGATCAATGCCCGCTACCCGGGTGTGGCCGCACCGCCGGTTCGGCTGCTGCCGACCAACCTGGCACCGGATGCCCTCGAGCCGCTGTATCGCGGACCTGAACAGGTCGTCATCGGCCAGCGGGAAGAGGACCTGGCGCCGGTGGTGCTCGACTTCGCCGAGAACCCGCTGCTGATGGTGTTCGGCGACAGCAAGTCCGGCAAGACCACATTGTTGCGCCACATCATCCGCACCATCCGCGAGCACTCCACGTCGGACCAGGTGGCGTTCACGGTGCTGGATCGGCGGCTGCACCTCGTCGAGGAGCCGCTCTTCGCCGATAACGAGTACACCGCCAACATCGACCGGATCATTCCGGCGATGCTGGGCCTGTCCAACATCATCGGCTCGCGGCGCCCACCGGCGGGCCTGTCGGCAGCGGAGTTGGCCCGGTGGAGCTACCAGGGTCACACCCACTACCTGATCATCGACGACGTCGACCAGATTCCGGACGCGCCGGCGATGAGTGGCCCATACATCGGGCAGCGCCCATGGACCAGCCTGATTCCGGAGCTGAGCCAGGCTGCCGACTTGGGGCTGCGGGTGATCGTGACGGCACGGGCCACCGGGTCGGGGCATGCCCTGATGACCAGCCCGCTGCTGCGCCGATTCAACGACTTGCAGGCAACCACGTTGATGCTGGCGGGCAACCCGCAGGACAGCGGGAAGATCCGCGGTCAACGATTTGGCCGGTTGCCTGCCGGACGGGCAATTCTGTTGGGAGACACCGAAAGCCCGACGTATGTGCAGTTGGTCAACCCGTTGGTTGGCGAGTCTGTTGTAGGGGGAGCCGACGAAGGTTTCGCCCGCTGATGGTGATTAGTGAAGCGCAACAAAAGGAGTCATTATGACGTTGCGAGTTGTCCCTGAAGGCCTGGCGGCGACGAGTGCGGCGGTGGAGGCGCTGACGGCGCGGTTGGCGAGTGCACACGCGGCGGCCGCTCCGGCGATCACCGCAGTGGTGCCGCCCGCGGCGGATCCGGTGTCGCTGACGACCGCGGCCGGATTCAGCGCCCAGGGCCAGCTGCACTCGGTGGTGGCCGCCGAGGGCGTCGAGGAGCTGGGCCGCGCCGGCATCGGTGTGGGCGAAGGCGGCGCGAGTTATCTCGCGGGTGACGCCGCGGCGGCCGCGACGTACGGAGTGGCGGGCGCCTGAGCATGACCGCGCCCATCTGGATGGCTTCTCCGCCGGAGGTGCATTCGGCGTTGCTGACTGCTGGACCGGGACCGGGGCCGCTGTTGGCGGCCGCCGGTGCGTGGACCGCGCTCAGCACCGAATATGCCGACGCGGCAGCCGAACTCAGTGGGCTACTGGCGGAAGTACAGGCGGGGGCGTGGGAAGGGCCGACCGCCGAGCAGTACGCGGCCGCGCACCTGCCGTATCTGGCGTGGCTGATGCAGGCCAGCGCCGCCAGCGCGGGCGCGGCCGCCCAGCATGAAGTCGCGGCGGCGGCCTACACCGGCGCCTTGACGGCCATGCCGACGCTGGCGGAGCTGGCTGCCAACCACATGATCCACGGTGTCCTGGTGGGGACGAATTTCTTTGGGATCAATACGATTCCGATCGCGGCCAACGAGGCGGATTACGCACGGATGTGGGTCCAGGCCGCCTCCACGATGAGCACCTACCAGGTCGTCTCCGACGGTGCGCTGGCGGCGTCGCCACAGCCGGACCCCGCCCCGAACGTGCTGCGTCCCGGTGCCGAAACCAACAACTTCTCGACGCTGGCCCAGCAGAGCGGTTCGAACGTGGGCAATTGGATTGACGATCTGCTTCGCCAGCTGCAGCAGTTCTTCCAGAATCTCTTCCAGAATTTGCAGGACTTCATCTCGAATCTGATGCGGGATCTGCCGGGCTTTCTTGTGGCCAATGGGCCGCTGCTGTTCTTCCTCGCCTACCAGCTGATCACCAACTTGCTCGGCTGGCCGACGTGGGGCGCGATTTTGAGCGCACCATTCCTGATCCCGCTGGTGATCGGCATCGGCGCGTACCTGTACTTACAGACCCCCGCGGACCTGCCGGATGTTCCGGCTGCCGTGGCGGTGCCGCCGGCGCTGGCTTCTCAGAGCCCGGCGATGCCGCCGCTGGCAGCCATGGCCGCGCCGGCGCCGTCGCCCGCTTCGGCTCCCGCGTCCGCACCGGCTGCGCCCGCCACCGCGGCGCCCGCGCCGGCGCCCGCGCCGGTCGCCGGAACTTTCGGCTACTTGGTGGCCATGGGTGGCGATCCGGAGACCGGCTTCGGCCCCACCCTGGGTGGCCGCGGCGGGATCAAGGCGCCGGCCGCGACCATCCCGGCGGCCGCCGCGGCGGTACCGGGCCGCGCGGCCGCGGCACGGCGGCGCAGGCGGGCAGCGATGCGCGATCACGGTGACGAATTCCTGGACATGAACGTGGACGTCGATCCCGACTGGGGTGGCGCCGACGAAGAGGAACTCGTCACGGCCGCAATGGCTTCGGGAAGCGGGGCCGGGCGGCTGGGGTTTGCCGGAACCGCGCGCAAAGACGCGGATCTGCAGGCGTCGGGACTGACCGAGCTGGCCGGCGATGAATACGGCAGCGGCCCGCAGATGCCCATGGTGCCGGGAACCTGGGACCGCAACGGAGCGGACCCGGATGGGCCCGATGAAGCGGGGGGAGGGGGCTCCGAAAGTTAGCAGTAACTCAGCCAATAGCCGAAATCGTAAGGGACAGAAGAGAAAGGAAACGTCATGAGTCTTCTGGATGCTCACATTCCACAGTTGGTGGCCTCGCAGTCGGCGTTCAGCGCCAAGGCGGCCCTGATGCGCAGCACGATCAACGGAGCCGAGCAGGAAGCGTTGGCCGCCCAGGCATTCCACCAGGGTGAGTCTTCGGCTGCGTTCCAGGCCGCGCACGCCCGGTTCGTGGAAATGGCGGCTCGGGTCAACACCCTGCTGGACATCGCCCAAGCCAACCTCGGTGACGCCGCGGGCACCTATGTGGCCGCTGACGCCGCCGCCGCGTCCGGCTACACCTCGTTCTGAGTTGACTACCAGTAACCGCGAAAGGACTTGAGATGTCGCAGATCATGTACAACTACCCGGCGATGCTGAGCCACGCCGCCGACATGTCGGGCTACGCCGGCACGATGCAGGGCCTCGGCGCCGACATCGCCACCGAGCAGGCCGCGCTGCAGAACGCCTGGCAGGGTGACACCGGTATGACCTACCAGGTCTGGCAGGCTCAGTGGAACCAGGCCATGGAGGCGTTGGTGCGCTCTTACCAGGCGATGGCCAGCACGCACGAAAACAACACCCTGGCCATGTTCGCGCGCGACACGGCCGAAGCCGCCAAGTGGGGCGGTTAGTCCTCGGTCGATGAGTATCGAGCCCAATGCCGTCGAGCTGACGGTCGAAAACGCATGGTTCATCGCCGAAACCATTGGAGCGGGTAGCTTCCCATGGGTTTTGGCGATCACCACGCCCTATCGCGATGCCGCGGAGCGCGACGCGTTCTTCAAAGATCAGCAGGACGAGTTGACCCGGATGGGTCTGATGGAGCCCGAAACCCGAAGAGTGAACCGGGCGGTCGCCGACTGGATCAAGTTGGTGTGCTTTCCCGACCAATGGCTTGATTTGCGCTACGTCGGCTCCGGCGCGGCCAGCGGTGCCGGGGAGTTGCTGCGCGGTGTCGTCGCGCGGCGCGCCGGCACCACCGGCAACACCGTCGTCGCGCTACGCAGCGCGCAGCTGGTCACGTTTACCGCCATGGATATCGGCGACGCGCGGGCACTGGTTCCGGTCCTCGGTGTGGGGCTGGGCCAGCGTCCGCCGGCGCAGTTCACGGAGTTCAGTATGCCGGCGCGTGTCGGAGCCCGCGCCGACGAACGGCTGCGCTCCGGTGCGCCGCTAACCGAAGTCCTTGACTACCTGGGCATTTCGCAATCGGCCCGCGCGGTGGTGGAATCCGTATTCACCGGCCCGCGTACCTACGTGGAGATCGTCGCCGGCTGCCATCGCGACGGCCAGCATGCCACCACCGAAGTCGGAATGAGCATTGTCGACACCACCGCGGGCCGGATCCTGGTCAGTCCGTCCCGCGGGTTCGACGGCGAATGGGTTTCGACGTTCAGTCCGGGAACCCCGTTTGCGATTGCCGTCGCGATCGAGCGCTTGACCGCCTGCCTGCCCGACGGACACTGGTTCCCCAACCAGCGGCTGTCGCGAGATCTATCCACCCAATACGCCTAACACACAACAAGATAGAGAGAGAACACGATGTACCAGGCTGATTCGAGGATCCGTTGACCTCCGGCGCCGTCATGCCAATCGTTCGCGTGGCCATCCTCGCGCACAGCAGGCTGACAGAAGTTGCCCTGCCCACCGAGCTGCCGCTGCGTGAAGTCCTGCCCGCGGTGCAGCGATTGGTGGTCCCGACGGCAGAGAACGGCGACGGCGGTGACCCCGACGGTGCGCGCCCCGGCGCGGTTTCCCAGCTGAGCCTGGCACCGATCGGCGGAGCACCGTTCAGTCTGGACGCAAGCCTGGATACCGTCGGTGTGGTCGACGGGGATCTGCTTGCGCTGCAGCCGGTTCCGTCCGGTCCGGCTGCGCCGGGCATTGTCGAGGACATCGCCGACGCGGCGATGATCTTCTCGACGTCGCGGCTCAAGCCGTGGGGCATCGCGCAGATTCAGCGCGGGGCGCTGCTGGCGGCGATCCTGGTCGCCTTCCTGGCGACGGACGTGGGAGTGACGTACCGGGTCGCCACCGGCGGACTGGCCGGGCTGGTCGCGGTCAGCGTGATCGCGGCAGTGAGCGCGATCGCCGGTTTGTTCGTCACGCTGCGCTCGGAACGCACCGGGATGGCGCTGTCGATGGCGGCGCTGGTACCCATCGGCGCCGCCCTCGCGTTGGCGGTACCCGGGAAGTTCGGTGCGGCACAGCTGGTGCTGGCCGCTGCCGGTGTGATCGCGTGGTCGCTGATCGTCCTGATGGTGCCGACCACCGAGCGTGAGCGCATTGCCGGTTTCTTCACCGCGACCACGGTGCTCGGGGGCGGCGTTTTGCTGGCCGCGGGTGCCGAATTACTTTGGCAGCTACCGATACTGACCATCGGTGCCGGGCTGATCGTGGCGGCGCTGCTGGTGACCATCGAGGCGGCACAGCTGTCCGCGCTGTGGGCTCGCTTCCCGCTGCCGGTCATCCCGGCACCCGGGGATCCGACGCCGTCGGCGCCCGCGCTTCGGGTGCTCGAGGACCTGCCGCGACGGGTGCGCATCGGGGACGCTCACCAAAGTGGTTTCATCGCCGGCGCGGTGCTGCTCAGTGTGCTGGGATCGGTGGCGATCGCGCTGCGGCCCGAGTCGTTGAGCGGATGGGGCTGGTACGTGCTGGCCGCCACCGCGGCGACCTCCGTCCTGCGTGCCCGCGTGTGGGATTCGGCCGCGTGCAAGGCGTGGCTGCTGGCTCAGCCGTTCCTGGTCGCCGGTGTCCTGCTGGTGTTCTACGCCTCGACCGGACGCTTCCCGGCCGCACTCGGTGCGGCGGCGGTGCTCGTCGCGCTGGTGTTGGCGTGGGCAGTGGTGGCACTGAACCCGAGCATCGCCTCGCCGGACACCTATTCGCTGCCGCTGCGCCGCCTGCTGGGCTTCGTCGCGACCGGCCTGGACGCTTCGCTGATTCCCGTCATCGCCTACCTGGTCGGCCTCTTCGCCTGGGTGCTCAATCGATGATTCGTGCCGGATTGGCTTGCCTCACAGCGGCGTTGGTCTTCTCGCAGGCCATCGTGCCGTGGGGCTGTCCGCAGGCATCGGCGATCAGCCAGCCCGTGGTGGACCCGGGCGTGCAGCCGCCGAGCGGAGCTGCGGGACCGGTTCAGCCGATGGAGCAGCGTGGACCCTGCGCCGCCTCCGGCGTCATCGGTGGCAGCGATCCCACGGCCGTGACGCCCAGCCAGGCGATGCTGAATCTGCCTGCGGCATGGCAGTTTTCCCGTGGCGAAGGCCAGCTGGTCGCGGTGCTCGACACCGGGGTGCGGCCGGGACCGCGACTGCCGAATGTCGATCCCGGCGGCGATTTCGTGGAGACGACCGACGGCCTGACGGACTGCGACGGGCACGGCACCCTGGTCGCCGGGCTTGTCGCGGGCCAGCCGTCCGCCGAGGACGGCTTCTCGGGTGTCGCGCCCGCGGCTCGCGTGCTGGCGATCCGGACGGCGTCGGGCAAGTTCTCGCCGCGCTCCCCGGGCGGCGACCCGATGGTGGCGCGGGTGTCCCTCGAGGTCGCGACGCTGGCCCGGGCGATCGTGCACGCCGCCGACCTGGGCGCGCGGGTGATCGATATCTCGGAGGTCACCTGCATGGCCGCCGACCGGCCCGTCGACCAGGCGGCGCTCGGTGCGGCGATCCGCTTCGCGGCGGTGGACAAGGACGCGGTGATCGTGGCGGCCGCGGGCAACACCGGGTCCACCGGCTCGGTCGGGGGCGGAATGTCCTGCGAGTCAAACCCGCTCACCGATCTCGCCCGCCCCGACGATGTGCGGAACTGGGCTGGCGTCACGTCGGTGTCGATCCCGTCGTACTGGCAGCCCTACGTGCTGTCGGTGGCTTCCCTGGCCGCGGATGGGCAACCGTCGAAAATCACCATGTCCGGACCGTGGGTGGGTATCGCGGCCCCGGGCGAAAAGATCGTGTCGGTGAGCAACCGCGACGGTGGCGGCCTCGCCAACGGCCTGCCCGACGACCATCAGCAATTGGGCGCGCTCGGCGGCACCAGCTACGCGGCCGGCTACGTGTCGGGCGTCGCGGCGCTGGTCCGCGGCAAATACCCCACCCTGTCGGCCACCGAAGTGGTGCGCCGGATCACCGCGACAGCACATAACGGCGCCCGGGCGCCGTCGAATGTCGTCGGCGCCGGCAGCGTGGACCCACTGGCGGCGCTCACCTGGGAACTGCCCGCGAATTCCGGGCCGGCCGCAACGCCGGCGAAGCCGGTCGCCGTGCCCCCGGCACCGGCGCCGAAAGACAACACCCCGCGGACCGTCGCGTTCGCCGGGACCGCCGCGCTGGCGTTGATTGTCGCGGCGGTTGCCGCCGCGGCCGCTATCGGCGGCGCGCGCCGACGGAAGGAGACCACCTCGTGAGCTCGATCCCGATCCCGGGGAGCGCCCGAATCACCTTGGCGGCGTTGGCGGTAGTGCCAGCGGTGCTGGCCTACCCCTGGCACTCGACCCGCGACTACTGGCTGCTCGGCATTGCCGTCGTGGCGGTGATCGTGTTGTTCGGCTGGTGGCGTGGACTGCATTTCACTACGATCCTGGGGCGCCGCTTGGCCATCATGAGGCGGCGCAACCGCACCGACGAGGCCGACGCTCAATCCGCCGTTGCGGCAAAGACAACCGCGTTGGTGCGGATCGGGCCGTCCAGCGCCGACGACGCGGTGCTCCCGCTGGAGCTGATCGCCCGGTACCTGGACCGCTATGGCATCCGCGCCGACAAGGTCCGTATCACCAGCCGTGACAACGCATCCGACGCGTCGCGACGCGAGACGTGGGTCGGTATCACCGTGTCAGCGGCCGACAACTTGCCGGCCCTGCAGGCGCGTTCTTCGCGCATCCCGCTGTATGAGACCGGCGAGGTTGTCGCGCGGCGGCTGGCCGACCATCTCCGTGAGATCGGTTGGGAAGCCAACACCGTCGCGCCGGACGACGTGCCGCGGTGGCTGACGGCCAACGCCCGCGAGAGCTGGGGTGCGGTGCAGCGCGGCACTTCGGATTTCGTTGCCGCATACCAGATTGTCGTCGATGCGGGACTGCCTGCGACGCTGGAGGCCATCCGGTCGCATCCGGCCCGCGAGACGTGCACTGCGCTCGAGATCGCACGTTCGGGTGATCTGGAGACGGTCGCGGCCGCCTGTGCTTTCCTCACCGATGCGCTGCCGGACGGCGCGGCACCGGTGGATGGACTGATCCCGCAGCGCGGCAACCAGGCGCCGGCCTTGGCGGCGCTGGATCTGTTGTCCACGCAGCGGCTTGACGGCCACACCGCGGAGCCCGGCGGCCTGCTGGCGACCTTGGATTGGCCGACGCCGGTGACCGGAGCGCACCGCGCGGTCACCGCGGCGGCTAGTCCAGCATGAAGCCGTTCAGGAAGCCGGTCATCCGGCGCAGGTAGTCCAGCTGGCTGGTGTGCAGCACGTGGCTGCCCGGAAACCAGTGCAGCGCACAGCGATCCCAGTGCTCCCACAGCAGCACGGCCTGCCCCGGGGGAGCCATCCGGTCGGCGAGGCCGGTGATGATCATCCGCCGATCCTTGGGAAGTTGTGGCCGGTAGTTCAGCGGGCAGTGGTAGGCGAGACCGGCGTTTAGGTCGTCGCGGTTGATGCTGGACAGCGCTAGCCCCAGGCCGACCAGCTTGTTGGCCGGAAACCACTGGTCGAACATCGTCGCCGGCGTGACGACCGGGCAGTTGGGGATGACGGCCTCCAGCCGGTCGTCGACGGAGGCCACCAACGCGGAGGTGTAGCCGCCCAGCGAAAGGCCGGTCAGCGCAATGCGTTCGACGCCGGTGTGCCGCAAATGGTCGATCACCGACCGGAAGTCGTGTACGGCCTGGGCCATCGATTCGGCGAAGCCGCTGAGCCCGCCGGCGAAGTAGCCGAAACCGCTGAACGGCGAGCACTTTTCGGCGCGCTGACCGTGGAACGGCAAGGTAAACAGCAAGACATCGTAGCCGGACCGGTAATACCACGGCATCGAGAAGAAACGGCCGTTTGCCAGATACGACGATCCCATGAAGCCGTGGATTACGCACAGCGTGGGACGAGGCCCGTCGTCGTGGCGCCAATGCTGAGCGCGCACGATGTTGTTGGACCCCCACGCATTCCACCGCTCGCGCATCGCGGGGTTGATCGCGGTGAAGCTGCTGAGGAACGAGATGTTGTCGACGGTGCCGCGCGCGATCCATCTCGCGAGCGGGCCGGCAGGCCGCGACGATACCCGTGGCGGTTCGGTGGGAGCGGGGAAAGACTTCGCCGGATCGTGCTCGGCGGCCAGCTCGGCGTAGAAGTTCAGGTTGGCGCGTTCGCTGCCGGATTCGGTGTGGCGCAACGTGGTGGCCACCACCACCGGCGCGGCCGTCGCGGCCAGCAGCGACGACACCCAGGTGCGCAAGGCGATATCACCGGCGGCGCAGGCCACAACCACCCTGCGTTCATGCGGCGACAACGCCGACAGCGGTGGCAATCCGTCGGCGCCGGGCGGCACATCGGCGCCGGGAACGTCGGGAACCGGAATGGGCGGATCGATCGGATCTGTGTCGGACCCCACGAATGCCGATGCTATCCCGGCCCAGCGGCCGATCCCGGGCATTTGACCCGATTCCGGGGCCACTCGGGCACCACGGGGGCACGATGCGGTAATACGGTTTGTCTATATCGCCGACCAGCGCTGATCAGGAGGACCGACATGTGGGATCCAGACGTCTACCTGGCCTTCGCAGACCATCGCAGCCGTCCGTTTTACGACTTGCTCTCGAGAGTGGGGGTGGAGCGGGCGCGCCGGGTGGTCGACCTGGGCTGCGGACCCGGCAACTTGACGAAATACCTCGAGAAGCGCTGGCCCGGCGCGGCCGTCGAGGCGCTGGACACCTCGCCGGAGATGGTGGCCGCCGCCCGGGAGCGCGGGATCGATGCCTCGGTCGCGGACTTGCGGGACTGGAAGCCGAAACCCGACACCGACGTGGTGGTCAGCAATGCCGCGCTGCATTGGGTTCCCGAACATGCCGACCTGCTGGCCCGGTGGGCCGGCCAACTCCCGGACCGGTCGTGGATCGCGGTGCAGATTCCGGGCAACTTCGAAACCCCGTCGCATGCCGCGGTACGGGCGGTGGCGCGCCGTGAACACTACGCAAAGACGCTGAAAGACATACCGTTCCGGGTCGGCGCGGTGGTCCAGCCGCCGGCGCATTACGCCAATCTACTGATGGATGCCGGCTGCCGGGTCGATGCCTGGGAGACGACGTACCTGCACCAGCTGACCGGGGAACACCCAGTGTTGGAATGGATTACCGGTACCGCGCTGATTCCGGTGCGTGAGCGCCTCGACGACGCCGGCTGGGATCAGTTCCGCGAGGAGCTCATCCCGCTGCTCGACGACGCCTACCCGTCGCGGGCCGACGGTACGACGATTTTCCCGTTCCGGCGGGTATTCATCGTCGCCGAGGTCGGCGGTGCGGCCGCGGGATAGCGGCTGCCTACTCTTCGACGCCTCGGTCGGCGGCGATCGCCGACCGGCTGGTCGGTGTCGTGTGATGGATCTGTAGATAGGTTTCGGTATAGCGCATCGCGATGCGGGTACCGGCGAAGTCCGAAGGGATCACGTCGCCGGTACGTTGACGCCAATCATTAAGGCGGACAGCCAAATCAGCGGCGATCGCATCCATTCCCGGATCGCCATCGGCCAGCAGATTGGTGGTCTCGGTGGGATCGGTCTGCAGATCGTAGAGTTCACGTTCCGGGCGGGGCGACTTGACGAACGGCGCGACCACCATCCCGGATGGGCTCTCTTCGATATCCCACGGTAGGTCCAACAGCGGGCGCGCCGCGTAGTTCTCGATGTAGCTGTATTCCTTTGTCCGGATTGCCCTAATCGGATCGAACGAGTCGTGGTAAGTCTTCATCGTGTACACCTGCTCACGCACCGGATCGGCCGGCGTATCCGGCGCGAGCAGGGCGTGGGCGTGCGAGACGCCCTCGACCTCGGCGGGCACGTCGAGGCCCAGCAGCTCCAGCAACGTCGGAACCAGGTCGACCCCGCTGAACAGCTCTTCGTAGACCTGGGGTGTCGGGGCCCGTTTCGCCGAAGTGGGCGGGCGGATGAGCAGCGCGATGCCGGTTCCGGCGTCGTACAGCGTGGATTTCGCGCGGGGGAAGGCCGGGCCGTGATCGGTGAAGAACACCACCCAGGTGCTGGCGTCCAGACCCGTTTCGGCCAGCGTGTCCAGTATCCGGCCGACCGCGGCGTCGGCGGTGCTGATGGCGCCGTAGAAGTCGGCAAGGTCGCCGCGCACCTCGGGTGTGTCGGGCAGGTAGTCGGGCGGATCGACGGCAGCGCTGTCGGCCGGTTCGTAGCGGTCCCGGGGGTAGGGCCGGTGGGTCTCGAAGAATCCCGCCGTCAACAGGAACGGTTGTCCACCCCGTGCCGCGGCGTCGGTGCGCAGCCAATCCTGGACTCGGTCCACCACGTAGTCGCAATACGAGTTCGACACGTCGACCTCGTCGAAGCCCAGCCGCTTCGGGTAGGATGTCTCGTGTTGCATACCGAAAAGCGCTGAATGCCAGCCTGATTCAGACAGGATCTGGGGAAGGGTCTGGACACCGGCGCGGTATTCCCAGCCGTGGTGGGCCAGGCCGATGAGCCCGTTGCTTTGCGGATAGCGACCGGTGAACAACGAGCCGCGTGACGGTGTGCACAGCGGAGCGGTGGCATGAGCACGGGTGAACAGGATGGCTTCGGTGGCGAGCTGATCCAAGCGCGGGCTAATGACGTCCGAGTGGCCATAGGCGCCCAGATAGCGCCCCAGGTCGTGCCAGTGCACGATCAGTACGTTGTCGCCGGTCACTGCCACCTCCCTACGATGCCTTGCCGACCGGCGACGATACCGCAGCCGCCTGCGAAGAATCTGAATGCGTCGCCGCGTCCCCGTCCGCCGAACGTGCTCTGAGGGCGGGTTTTCGCCGCCTTTTTATCGTTGAGAACACGTTCGGCGCGTGAGTATGCCAAAGTCGCCGATTGCTGCGTTCACGAGTCACACCGAGTGGACGGCACCGTGCTGGGCGGGCCGAGTGTCCGGCGGCTGAGTCCATCGGTTTTCGGAGACGAATTCCGAGAGCGGTCGCGCATGCGTCCAGCCGTCGAGCTCCAGCGCCGGCCGGTCGGGGAAGTCGGGCACCGGGCCGACGCACAGGATGGCCACCGGCTCGGCGTCGGCGGGCATGCCCAGCAGCTCGGCCAGGGGTTGCGGATCGAACAGCGAGACCCAGCCGACCCCGAGACCTTCGGCCCGGGCCGCCAGCCACAGGTTCTGAATCGCGCAGGACACCGACGCGAGATCCATCTGCGGGAGCGTGCGCCGGCCGAAGATGTGGACGTCGCGTTTGTCGGCCAGCGCCACCACCAACAGTTCGGCGCATTCGAGAATGCCTTCGACCTTGAGCCGCAGGAACTCCGCGCCGCGCGGTCCCAGCGCCGCTGCGGTGCGCGGGCGTTCCTCGTCGACCAGGGCGTGGATGCTGCGCCGCACCGCGTCATCGGTGATCCGGATGAAGCGCCACGGCTGCATCAACCCGACGCTGGGCGCGGCGTGCGCGGCCTGCAACAAGCGGGCCAGCACTTCCTCGGGCACCACGCTGCCGGGCACGAACCGGCGCATGTCCCGTCGTTCGGCGATCACCCGGTACACGACGCGACGATCTTGCGAGCTGAACGCGTGTTCGCTCACAGCGCCATCGGAGTATTCGCCGGGGGAGAATGGCATTAGCGTCAATGTATCGCGCAGTCGCACAACACCACCAAGGGAGCGTGCAGTGAAGTATTCCGAAGTGCTCGATCAGCTGCCCACCGACCGTCAGCCGGGGCGTGTCTACGGCGAGCCCTTCGAGACCACCGACGGTGTCACCGTGATCCCGGTCGAAAAGCCGCGCGGTATCTTCGTGATCCGCGAGGGCAAGGCGACGTGGGTGCCCGCCGTCGACGCCAACCGCATCGCGCTGATCGGCGTGCTAACCGGTTTGCTCGCGGCGGTCATCGGCAGCCTGGCGGTGCTGCGACAGCCGCCCTGGCCGCTGATGACGATCACCGAGAATCGTTAACCCGGGCGCGCTCGGGTAATCGCTTGCCAGTAGCTGCCAAGCCGTCATTCGCGTCGCCGCCGCTAATGTGAGACCTCGACTGAGCTGACTTTCATCGCGAACGCGAAGGATCCGGACTTGTTTTCCCGTTCTCACCTGACGCCGGCGGAACCGTCCTGGTTCACCGCCGCACTCGGTCAAAAGCCGGACCACTGTGACGTCGATGTCGACGGCTGCCGAATACACTTGCGCGCCTGGGGTAACCCGGAACAACCGCCCGTGGTGTTCGTCCACGGTGGTGCCGCGCACTCCGGCTGGTGGGACCACATCGCGCCGTTCTTTTCCCACACCCATCGGGTGATCGCGCCGGATCTGTCCGGACACGGCGACAGCGACACCCGCGCGAGCTACGACCTGGAAACCTGGGCAACCGAAGTGATGGCGATCCTGCCGGCCGCCGGTGCCTCGGGTCGGCCCACGATCGTCGGCCACAGCATGGGCGGTTGGGTGGCAGCGATCGCGGCGATGGATTGCGGCGACGAGATCAACAGCGTCGTAGTGATCGACTCGCCGTTGCGGGACCGTGCGCCCGAAGCGGCACGGCTGCGCAATCGCAAGCGCACCGAGTACGGGTCACGAGATGAAATCCTGTCCCACTTCGCCGCGGTCCCTCGGCAGGAGTTGGTGCTGCCCTACATCGCCAAGCACATCGCCGCCGAATCGGTCCGCAAAGCAGGCAAAGGGTGGGTGTGGAAATTCGATCCGACCATTTTCGACGGTGAATTTCTGGAGCCACAAGCCGACGACGAAGAGTCGCTGGAGACCATGATTGCCCAAATGCGTTGCCGCATTGGGTATCTGAGCTGCGAGGCCGGGTTGGTGTCGGTCGCCATGGGCGAGCGGCTGCGCTCCATCTTCCAGCTCAGGGGCCCTTTTGTGGAGTTGGCCGAAGCCGGTCACCATCCGATGCTCGACCAACCGCTCCCGCTGGTTGCCACGTTACGCACCCTGCTCGAATTCTGGTCGATCACCTAGCGAAGCAGCGAGACGGCGCCTCTCCCAGTTCTTTACGTGCCAGGTGCCGGGTGGGCACCGGGTCCGGGTACCGGTCGGAGGTCTCGGGCAGTCAGCACGGTGTCGTCGTGGGGGCAGCGCAGGATTGCTTCGACTTGATGACCGCAATCGTCGTGCAAGATTCTGACCGGCGGTCCGTCCTCATCGGCTTCCCAACGGTCTCCCCATTGCATGAGGGCGATGACGGCGGTGATGAGGTCCAATCCCTTATCGGTGAGCCGGTATTCGTGTCGCTCGCGTTGTCCGGGCTCGCGATAAGGGACTCGCCGCAATATCCCGGCCTCGGTCAGGGTCAGCAGGCGTTCGCTGAGGATGTTGCGCGCGCATCCGATTCGGGCCTGGAAGTGCTCGAATCGGCGCGCACCGTAAAACGCCTCTCGCATCACCAGCAAGGTCCATTTTTCGCCGACGACGTCGAGCGCCCGCTTGATCGAGCAATTGTCGGCGACATAGTGCTCACGCAGGTCAGACATATCCCGAGCCTATCAGAGTTTGACATTGCAACCCAGCTCCGCCTACTCTGCGTTGTATTACACAACTCAGGGCGGTTAAGGCCCGCCGCCCCGATCGGAAGGCAGACCGTTATGCCCATGCTGGACGTCTACATTCCCAACCAGGCCCTGCCCGCAGATGCCGAAAAAGACTTGCTGCGCCAGCTCGCCGAGATCCTGATCGAGCATGAGGGCGCCGACCCGTCCGATCCGGTTGCGCGGTCGCTCGCCAAGGTGTGGCTGCATCGGCCCGCAGCGATGCTGCACGCCGGTGAAACGCCCGCGGCCCCGCACTACAAGGTGATCGCCTCAGTGCCCCAAGGCCAGCTCGACGATGCGCGCACCGCAAGCGCCTTCGCCGCCATCACCAACGCAATCCTGGCGGCCGAAGACGGGCGCTATGACCAGGACCCGCTGCGAATTTGGGTCATTGGCAACGAGATCCCCGATGGCCACTGGGGCGCCGGTGGACGTGTGGTGCGTCTTGCGGACATCGCGGGGGCGGTGTTGCGTGACCCCGACAAGGGGCGCGAGTACGCCCAGCAACGCCTGGCCGGACAGCCGGTCGCATTCTCGGGATCAACCGGTGGCTGACATCGCGGCGGGGACCCGACGGGCCACCGCCAACGAATGGAGCATCCCCGGGCATATTCCTGCCCCACGGCGAATCAGTTCGGCGCGCTGCTCAATCGGTCGACAAATCGCAGGATGGTTCCTTGAGAGGTTCCTTGAGACCGTGATTGCTGCTCGCGCCGTGGCTATTTCACCGCGACGTAGGGACAGGCCTTCCGAACCGCACTACCACCGGCGCGAAAGCTTCGTCGAGGACGCTGCGATGTCCCGCGAGATGTTCAGACTGTGAGACCGCCGGCCACACCGCAGATCACGGGCTGTAGGTAACTCCGACCGCGCGGACGATGCAGTCCGGCGCCATGTCGAACGTCAACGAGCACACCGGCAGCCCGCTGAGCACGTCCGCCGGGATCGCGGTTTTGTAGAGCAGCGACAGTTCGCCGCTGTACTTGTCGTCGACGCGCGCGACGTCGACGTATACCGCCAAACCGTCCGACGAGATCTCGGCCCTGGCAGTGCCGGTCTGCGGGGCATCCCAGGGCACGTCGACGGTCGCGCCGGCCAGCTTCGGCAGCATCGACAGCGTCGCGAGAACCCGTTGCCGCGTGAGCACCAGCGAGCCCGTGTAGTAGGCGACGCTGTGCGGCAATCGCACACCGGGGATGATGCCGCTGAACCGCCTGGTCACCGGGACGTAGTCGGCGAGGTACAGCAGGCCTTCCGCTTCGACCTGAGCATGCAGGTCCTCGGGTAGCTTGCCGATACCGAGCAACCTGCGGACAACGACCGCCATGACGCCAGTATGACGCGCAACCGTGCGGGGTCCACCAATCCGCATGGTGATCCTGGTATCGCTTAGGGGTGACCCGCCCCCGGGCCTGGATGGCCCGTTATGCCGCCCTGGTGGCCGTCGCGGTCTACGCGCTGATGTGGGTGGGTTACCTACAGAACTGGGGCTGGCTGCATCTGATCGATTGGTCGCTGTTGAACGCGTCGCACGACGCCGCGGTCAAGCATCCGGTGTGGCTGCGCTTCTGGGGAGTGGTGACGAATGTGCTGGGGCCGGTCCCACTGCGGGTGCTGGACACGGTCGCGGCGGCGGCCGCGTTGGTGCGGCGAAACCTGCGCGCGGCGCTGATGCTGGTGGCCTGCGGCCTGCTGAACGGGTTGGTGACGCAGGCGGCCAAGGGCCTGGCGGATCGTCCGCGGCCGTCGACCATGTTGGTGCCCATCGCCCAGACGTCGTTTCCCTCGGGGCACGCGCTCGAGACCACGGCGTCCCTGCTCGCCCTGCTGGCCTTCGTTATGCCGATGCTCAGTGCGACGCTGGGTCGCGTCGCGATCACGGTGACCGCGATCATTCTTGTGCTGGTTGGCTTTTCGCGGGTTGCCTTGAACGTGCATTACCCGTCCGACGTAATCGCCGGCTGGGCACTGGGATTCCTATACGTCCTGGTGTGTCTGGCAGTGTTCCGTCCTAAGCCGCTGCCGCCGTGAGCCTTTCGTTGGTCACGGCGTCGTGACCCAACCGGGGCTAAAGCTTGACTTGACCCCTGAGGTTGCGTGGCTGGACGATGGAATGCATGCGCCGATTGCTAGCTTCGTTGTGTGCTGTGGCGTGTTGCGCGTGGGCATCGCTGCTACTCGCCCCGATGTCAACTGCCGCCCCAACCGGCAACCCATTGGCCGGCACGCCCTGGTTCGCGAATCAGGTTGGTAATGCCACACAGGTGGTTTCGGTCGTCAGCACTGGCGGCTCCAACGCGACCATCGACATCTACCAGCGCACCGCTGCCGGCTGGCAGGCGCTACGCACCGGTGTTCCGACGCACGTCGGTTCGGCGGGGATGGCACCGCAGGCCAAGAGTGGGGTGCCGGCCACCCCGACGGGCGTGTACAGCCTCGACGCCGCGTTCGGCACCGCCCCGAACCCCGGTACCGGGCTGCCTTACACCCAGGTGTCCGGGCCCAACTACTGGTGGAGCGGCGACGACCACAGCCCCACGTTCAACTCGATGCAAATGTGCCAGAAGGCGCAGTGCCCGTTCAACACCGCCGAGAGCGAGAACCTGCAGATCCCGCAGTACAAGCACGCGGTCGTGATGGGCGTCAACAAAAACAAGACCCCGGGTGGCGGCGCCGCGTTCTTCTTCCACACCACCGACGGCCAACCCACCGAGGGCTGCGTTGCGGTCGACGATGCTCAGCTGGTGTCGATCATGAAATGGCTGCGCCCCGGCGCAGTCATCGCGATCACCAAGTAGCGCTTAGTCGACGCTGGCGATGGCGCGCCCGGGCTTGAGCGTGAAGTTCATGCCCTCCAACGACATCGTGGCGTCGTAGGTCCGGTCGTAGCCGGTGCCGCAGATCTTCCAGCCGGCGTCGGTGCGCCGGTAGGTGTCGCGGTAGAAGGCGGCACCGATCAGCATGAAGTTGAGGTCGGCGACGATCACGCGGTCCTGTAGATACCAACTGCCCGTTGCGGTGTCGCCGTCGACGACGATGTCCGGATGGGTCACCCGGTGTTCGGTGATGACGTTCGCGGGCAGCGACGTCCGCATGTACTCGACCAAGTCGGCGCGGTTGGTGAAGTGCAACTCGTTGCCGATCGACGGCCCGTAGTCGGCCTTGATGTCCTCGGCCAGGGTGTCGTTGAAGTCGTCCCAATGCTTGGTGTCCAGCGCGCGCAGATACCGGTATTTGACTTGCTTGATGGCTTCGATATCGGCCAGATCGTCGAGGGTCATCCCGTCATTGCAGCACACGGGTAACCATGTCGATCAGGGCCCGTCGTTCCAGGCTCCAATCGATAGTCGTTCCGGTGACCATCTGGGCCAGTACCACGCCCCGCAGCGTGGCCCAAATAACTTCGGCCACACCGGCATTCGCCGGATCGGTGGTGATCAGCCGGCCCAACTGGGCGATCGCGGAGTTCATCTCGAGCAGGTGGCGTCGCGAGGAATCGCCGAGGCCACCGCGGGTGGCCCACAGGATCTCGAACGCGGCCATCGACGTCGGGCTGCTATAGCAGCTCCACGCGGTGTCGATGACGACCTCGATGCGTTGTTGTGGTGGCAGCTCGCTGACGTCGGCTGACGACAGGCTCTCGATCAGCCGGTCCACCCCGTCGTCGACGACGGCCATCAGCAGGCCGTTGCGGTCGCCGAAGTGGTATTGGATCACGCCCCAGGTGACGCCGGCGCGTTCGGCCACATGCTTGGCGGTAGCGGCGGCAAAGCCTTCCTCTTGGATGCAGCGCACCGTCTCGTCGATGATCTTCGCCCGGGTGTCGTCGCCACGTTTGCGCGGTGCAGTGGTGCGCCGGGTCGGGCTGACCGGGCGCCCGGACGTCTGGCCTGCGGCAATGGACATTGTTGACTTTATAACATAGCCGCGTCTATTTTTGTGGCGTGAGCAGCCCCTCGCGATACGCGCAATTGTCCCGTGACGAGCTGGTCGTGCTGCTTCCCGAACTGTTACTGATCGGGCAGCTGATCGACCGGTCCGGAATGGCGTGGTGCATTTCCTCGTTCGGCCGCGAGGAGATGGTCCAGATCGCGATCGAGGAGTGGGCGGGCGCCAGCCCGATCTATACCCGGCGCATGCAGGAGGCGCTGAACTACGTGGGCAATGACGTGCCCACCATCTTCAAGGGCCTGCAGCTCGACATCGGTGCCCCACCGCAATTCATGGATTTCCGCTACACCGTGCACGACCGGTGGCACGGTGAATTCCACCTCGACCACTGCGGCGCGCTGCTCGACGTGGAACCGATGGGCGAGCAGTACGTGTTCGGCATGTGCCACACCATCGAGGATCCGACTTTCGACGCGACCGCCGTGGCGACCAACGCCCGGGCTCAGGTGCGCCCCATCCACCGCCCGCCGCGGACGCCGGCGGGCCGGCACCCCCACTGCGCGTGGACCGTCGTCATCGACGAGTCCTATCCAGAGGTGCAAGGCATTCCTGCCCTGGACATTGTTCGCCAAACGCAGGCCGCGACATGGAAACTCGATCCCATCGACACCTCGGACGAGGGACAGGCGGATTACTCGGGTCCGCTGCTCTCCGATTTCGATTTCGCCGCCTTCTCGCATTCGGCGTTGGTCCGGATGGCCGACGAGGTCTGCTTGCAGATGCATCTGCTCTATCTGTCCTTCGCGATCGCGGTGGCCGCTCGCGCCGCCGACGAGGGCGAGGCCACCGGGGTGTGCACTCGCGGCCTGATCGGTATCGCGGGCCTTGCCGCCGAACGCATTCACCGCGCGCTGAAATTGCCGGGTGGCATCGAGGGCGTGCGACAGGTCCTGGAGTTGCACCCGCTGCTGAACCCGGTGGGCTACGTTGCCGCAGAACTGGAATCGAACCGGCTGCACGTCTACCAGTCTCCGGCCCACGAGGACGGTGCCTGGATCTCGTTGTGTTCGCCGGAATCCGGACAACCACTGCAGGCGATCGCCACGGCGATCGATCCGCGCCTCGAAGTGCGAGTTAGCGGAACCGCCAATGACTGGACGGCCGAGTTCATCGAAACCGACACTGATGCTGCGGAACTGCCAGAGGTTTCGGTGGTCAGGGTCAGTGGCGGAGCGACGTTCCAGTTCGAGTCGAGGCGTTCGCTGCCGCTGACCGTGGTCTGACGCGCAGCTCTTTGTCAAGGGGTTTTCAGTACCACTTCGGTGACACAACCGCATCGGGGCGATACCAATGGCATTGCAAGCCATCGGCTTTGCGCGTGTCGGCGGCTATCGTTAACGCTGGCCACCGACCCCTATAGACGAAAGCATTCGCTCTATGTACGACCCACTTGGGTTGTCGATCGGCACCACGAACCTGGTCGCAGCGCGTGACGGAAACCAGCCGGTTTCACGGCGAGCGGTACTAACCTTGTACCCGCACTGCGCACCGAAAGTTGGTCTACCCGAAGAGAACCCGCAGCTCACCGAGCCCGGCATGTTGATGAGCGGGTTCGTCGACCGTGTCGGCGACTCGGTGGCACTGGTTTCCGTCGATGGCTCCGCTCACGACCCCGACCTGTTGATGGTCGAAGCACTGGACGCGATGGTGTTGGCGGCCGGTGCGGACGCCGGCTCTTCGGAAATCTCGATCGCTGTTCCGTCACACTGGAAACCGGGCACCGCACAGGCATTACGCAACGCACTACGCACGCATCTGGGCTTTGTGCGAAGCGGTATGGCACCGCGCCTGGTTTCGGACGCGATCGCATCATTGACCGCGGCGAACGCCGAGCTGTGCCTCGCCGCGACCGGTGTCGTCGGCTTGCTCGACTTCGGCGGCTCGGGTACGTCGGCCACCCTGATAGATCTCGCGGGCGACTTCAAACCGATCAGCGCCACAATGCGTTACACCGACTTCTCCGGTGACGAGATCGACGCGGCGTTATTGCTCTGCGTGTTCGAGGAACTGGGACACGGCAGCGGTATCGATCCGGCCAGCACCGCCGCGGTCGGGCAACTCGCTCGCCTTCGGGAGCAGTGCCGTACCGCCAAGGAGCAGCTATCCACGGAACGCACAACGGAATTCGCGGCCGAGCTGGGTGGGCGCCGGGCGACCATGAAGTTCACCCGCGACGAGCTGGGTGACCTGATCCAGGATCGGCTTACCGGGCTCATCTACGCGTTCGACGACATGTTGTGCCGGCACCGCAAGGGCTGGAACGACCTTTCCGCTGTGATCACTGTTGGTGGCGGTGCCTGCATTCCGCTTGTCAACGAACGTCTTTCGGTGCACAGCCGCCGACCGGTCATGTCACCGGCGCAACCCGCATTCGCCGCCGCCGCCGGCGCGCTGTTGCTGGCCGCCCGCGGCGAGGAAGTCGACCTGCGCACCCGCACATCGATCGGTCTGCTCGCTGCGTCGTCGGGCAACGACATCATCGAACTGCCCGCGGGCGACCTGTTGGTGATCGACGAGGAAGCGCTCACCGACCGCGAGTTGGCTTGGTCGCAAACCGAATACCCTGGCGACATCCGGGTGCCCTACACACCCGAGGCGTTCGACGAAGACAGCAACCCCGGCGGCTGGTCGATGCGGTTGAACGTGATCGAGCCGCCCCGGGAGCGGGCGTGGCGCCGGGTCCGGCTGTCGCAGTTGGTCGTCGGGATGTTCGCGCTAGTGGCGATGACCGCGATCGGCGGCGTGGCGTACACGCTGACCGGGATCGAAAACCGCCAGGCGCCGCCCGCGCCCTCCGTCGTCCCCGTGCCGCTGCCGCCGGCCAGCACCCTGGTGCCCAGTCCCGTCCCGCCCACCGCGGTGCCTCCGCCGCCCACCGCCGCGCCGGTGCCCAGCTCGGTGCCGCCTGCGCCGCCGCCGCCGGAACCTTCGCCGTCGCCCGAGCCTCCGCCCGTCGTGGTGACCACGGCGCCGCCGCCGGTGCACACCACGCACCGTCCGCCGCCGCCACAGACGACGCCGACTTCCCAGCCCGCGCCGCCGCCCACGACGGCCATGACGACGCCGACCACCGAGCCTCCGCCACCGCCCACGTCGACGACGCCCACGTCGACGACGGTGCCGATGACCACGCAGTGGATCCACGTTCCGCTGCTGCCGGTGCCGATCCCGATCCAGGTGCCGGCCAGTCAGGCACCGGCGAACCCGGCTCCGCAGTACCCGGCTCAGCAATATCCCGGGGAGTATCCCGGTGGTGGTTACGGGGGCGGTTATCCCCCCAGCGGTGGCGGGTACTCGCAGAACCCGTTCCTGGGCCCGGGCTATTAGCGGTGGGATTCGGCCGGGAGCAAAGTCCGTGGCGCATCACCGTGCGGGGGCGCACACTGGGTACTAACGCTACGAGCTGCTAGGAGGCCACGTGGGCGAGCATGGTCCGTTCGGGTTCGATCCCGAAGAGTTCGATCGGGTGATCAGGGAAGGCAGCGAGGGACTGCGCGACGTGTTCGAGCGGATCGGCAGGTTTGCTGCTGCTCCGGGCGCCCGCAGCGGTTTTTCGGCGTTCTTCGACGACCTGTCACGGCGGCCCCGGTCCGAGCCGGAAACCGCAGGCGAGGCCGGCGACGGCGTCTGGGCGATTTACACCGTGGACGCCACGGGCGGCGCGCACGTCGAACAGGTGTATGCAAGTGAGCTCGACGCGCTGCGGGCCAACAAGAACAACGTCGACCCCAAGCGCAAGGTGCGCTTCCTGCCCTACGGCATCGCGGTCGGCGTTCTCGACGACGACGCGGAAGAGCAGACATAAGTTGCCGATTTCGGGGCGTTTCCACTAACCGGGATTCCGCCTAGGGTTCAGACGTGACGCCAGCGCGAGTCCGTGGCGACGAGACCGGCTATCACCATCTCCCGCAACGCTTTCGGGACAGGGCGCAAGACGTCGGATTCGAGGGCTAAGTGGCCGACGCGATGGCCGCGGACTGACCCGTCACCCCTGCGTGACGACGTTATCGACGCCGGAGTTGGAGATCTTCGGTGCGCCCGAGTGGAACGTCACCTGGTTGTTCATCCCGGACGCTTCGATGGTGTCGGAGGAATCGACGGTGACCGAGTTCTTCATGCCGGACACCGACAGGCTCGCACAGTGGCCGGTGATCACGATCGTGTTGTTGATCCCGCTGACCGTAACCACGTTGTCGTTGCACGCGATCGTCTTGTTCTCGTCGATGCCGGACACGTCGAGCGGCGCGCCCTGCGGCGGCAGCGGCGATGTCGAGGGAGCCGAACTGCGGGTCGGGCTCGTCGCGCTGGTCGACGGCCGCGGACTGCGGGTCGTGCGGGGTGACGTCGTCGCCGGCGTGGTCGTCACCTCCGACGAGATGATCGACCGGACAGTGGAAAGCTGGTGTGCGGCAAAGGCTGCGATGACGCCGGCGAGCACCAGCACGCCGACGACGATGACGGTGCCCACGATCCACCACATGCGGTTGCCGGAGGATTTCGGCGAGGACCCGTACGGGCCGCCATACCCATACATGGGCGGTGGCGGCGGTGGTGCGCCGTAGGACGGCGATGGCACCGGGCCGGCGGGCGGCGGCGGGTAGGCCTGGCCCTGTCCTGCGCCGCCCAATTCGGAAGCGCGCGCGGTCTCGGCCAGCGGGCGCTCCAGGTCCCGGATCCGCTTCTCCGGGTCGTCCTGCGATTCCATGGGACAGATGCTCCCACCAGAGGCGTCTCATAGGAAGTTTCGGCTTGAATCGGTAGTTTCAGCACCGTGCCCGACATGCCGAATCGCCAGATCCTCCTTCGCCGTCGTCCGACCGGGCTGGTTGCGCCCGACGACACCGAGCTGATCACCCGGCCGGCACCCGAACCCGGCGACGGTGAGGCGCTGGTCCGAACCACCTACGTCGGCCTCGACGCGGCGGTCCGGACCTGGCTGAACGACCAGCCCAGCTACCTGCCGCCGGTGCAGCTCGGCGAGGTGATCCGGGCCGCCGGCATCGGCGAAGTCGTCGCGTCGCGGTGCGACGCCTACGCCGTCGGCGACGTAATCACCACACTGACCGGCTTTCAGGAATACGTGATCATCCGCGACGACGTGTTCAGCACGCCCATTCCCGGCGAGGACGATCAGCTCGCGATCATGTCGGTCTACGGCCCGACCGGGGCCACCGCCTACTTCGGCATGACCGACATCGGTAAGCCCAAGGCCGGTGAGACGGTAGTGATCTCGGCGGCGGCGGGTGCCACCGGATCGGTGGCCGGGCAGATCGCCAAGATCGCCGGTGCCCGGGTGGTCGGCATCGCCGGCGGGCCGCAGAAGTGCCGGGCCGTGATCGAGGACTTCGGTTTCGACGCCTGCATCGACTACAAGAACGAGGACGTGCCGACCGCGCTCAAGCAGCATTGCCCGAAACGCGTCGACGTCTATTTCGACAACGTCGGCGGGCCGATCCTCGACGCGGTGCTCGGCCGGCTCGCCAACAACGCGCGCGTCGTGCTCTGCGGCGTCATCTCCAGCTACCTGACCGGTGAACACCCCGGTCCGGCGAACTATGTGAACCTGCTGTCGAAGACCGCGCTGATGCAGGGCTTCAACGCCCTCGACCAATGGGGCCGCTTCGACGAAGCCTTTGCGGCACTGCGCCAATGGGAGGCCGAAGGCCGACTCAAGCACCGCCAGACCATCTTTGAGGGCATCGAGTCGTGCGTCGACGCCCTCAACGGGTTGTTCACCGGAGCCAACATCGGCAAGACGCTGGTCAAGATCAGCGAGCCTGCATCCGGCTGAGGGCTCGACGGCACCGTGCATATGGGGCTGTCAGCGTGCGCCGACGGCGTGCTCGCCCGGCGTGTCGCCGCCCTGAACGCACACGCAACGCCGTCGGCGCACGCTGGCCCAGCCCGCTAGTCCTCGCCGAGAACCCGGTGCAGCGTTTTCTTGGCCTCGCGCACGGCTTCCAGCACTTTGGTCCGGGCCTCGGCGAGCTTTTCCTTCTGCTCGTCGGTGCCGGTCCAGGTGATCGTTCGGGCCAGCCCGGCGATCTCGACCAGTTCCCTGCGGATCTTGAAGGCGTCGCCGAACTTGGCCGCCCGCCCCAGGAAAGCGTGCGCGGTCTCGCTGCTGACGCCGCGCCAGGCCAGCAGGTTGTTGCCGAGCTCGGTCAGGGTCGCGACGCCGTTGTCGACGGTCACCACGCCGCGGCCGGCGAGCAGGCCGATGGCAAGCTCGGCCACGTCCTGCGGAGGGGTGAATGCTCCCTCGGTCGCGTCGGTCACCCGCTGCACGATTTGCGCGGCATCAGCCGGCCCATCGAGCAACAACGCCGCGGTGACGAACGCCGCGCGCTTGAGCGGAGGGCGGCCACCGCCCGGGCCGAAGCCGCCGCCGAAACCGGGGCCGCCATGACCCTCGCCGTGCTTGCCCCAGCCGCCACCGAAGCCACCGAAACCGCCTGGGCCACCGCCGAAACCGCCGGGCCCACCAAAGCCGCCAAAAAATCCACCAGACATCCTTGTCTTCCTTTCGTATTGGAGTATCAATCTCCTTGATACCACCCGCAGCGACAATGTCAACAAAGTTGATGGTTCGGTGCGATGAACGACGCGGGCGCATGTCAGCATGTGAAGCATGAGTGCATGCCACGACGAGCCCCTGGGGTTTCTGCTATACCGCGTGGTGTCGTCGTTGCGACCCCAGATGGCGGCCGAGCTCACGCCGCTCGGGCTCGGCCTGCCCGAATTCGTATGCATGCGGATTTTGTCCGAGCGCCCCGGACTCACTAGTGCCGAGCTCGCCCGCGGTACCCACGTCTCCGCGCAGGCAGCCAACCAGGTGCTACGCGCGCTCGAGGAACGCGGCGCGCTGAGCCGCCGGGCGGGGATCCCCGCCGGCCGGGCGATGCCGGCCCAGCTGACGCGGCGCGGGAAGGCGCTTTTGAAGCGCGCCGACGCCGCGGTCCAACGAGCCGAAGAGCGAATTTTGACGCGGCTTACCCCTGAGCAGCAAGGCCAGCTCAAAGAACTGCTTCATGCTGCGGGCACCCCTTGAACCGAAAGGGCCAGCTAATGATCGTCGCGCGACGATGCTGCTGGCCGGATTCGGAGCGCTACCTGCCCGGCGGGAAATGCTGGTCGACTGGGTGCGTGTCGGCTAAGGCCCGGGCGCGGGATGCACGCCATCGGCGCGCATGGTTGTATAACACCGTTTGCGGGAGTTGGCCGGGGGGAACCGTGCCAAGTCGGAGCTCCGGCTTTTAGCGATGGGTGGTAGTACATATGGATCGTCGCCGCATGTTGATGACGGCAGGGCTCGGCATGCTGGCAGCGGCGGCATCGATGCCTCTCCCCGAAGCACTGGCGTCCCCGGCGGCGCCGGCCGCACCCGCCGCCGGGCCGGGTGGACCCTACCTGTTCTCCGACGAGTTCGACGGCCCGGCCGGCTCGGCCCCGGACCCGGGCAAGTGGACGATCCAGACGTGGCAGGACGACGTCTACCCACCGGTCGAGGGGATCTATCGCAACGACCGCCAAAACGTGTTCCAGGACGGGCACTCCAACCTGGTCCTGCGCGCCACACACGATTTCTTGGCCAACACCTACTACAGCGGCAAACTGCGCGGCAACTGGCGCGGGATGATCAACACCACCTGGGAAGCCAAGATCAAGCTGGATTGCCTGACCCCGGGCCTGTGGCCGTCGTTCTGGACGGTCAACGAGGACCCGCTGCCCGACGGCGAGGTCGACATCTTCGAGTGGTACGGAAACGGCGAATGGGCGCCGGGTACCACCGTCCACGCGGCATCCAACGGAAAGACCTGGGAAGGCAAATCGATCCCCGGCCTGGTCGACGGTGATTGGCACACCTGGCGGATGCGTTGGGACGACAAGGGATTCGCGTTCGCGCGCGACGGCGCCGAGTACTTCAAGGTTCCGCCTAAGCCGATCCACGTCGCCGGCAACCCGCCGGAGGACATGCGCTGGCCGTTCAACAATCCCGGCTACTGGATGACGCCGATGTTCACGCTGGCGGTCGGTGGTGTCGGTGCCGGCGATCCCGCCGGCGGGGTCTTCCCGGCGTCCATGCTGATCGACTACATCCGCGTCTGGTGATCACCGCGTCGCTTTGAACACCTGAACAAGGTTGAACTGCCAGCGCTCGACGAGCCGGAAACCCAGGTCATGCGGGACCGCGAACGCGGGCGTCGCGCCATAGCGCGGGCCCGGCGGCAACGCGGAACCCTGCTCGTGGGCGGGCATCGACTCGTCGGCTTGGGTGATGATCCACACCACCCGGCACTGGCCGAGCGGCGCGGCGACGACCTCCGGGATGAGGTTGGTGTCAAAGACATCCCGGCGATCGGTGGCCCGTTGCCACAGTGTGAGGTCGATCAGCTTGCGGTAGGCATCGGGGCGCGCCGCCATCAAGGGGCGCATGGGGGCGGGCATAAACGTCACAGTGTCGTTTATCAGCAGGCAATCACCCGGCGCCGCGTTGGCCGTGATCAGATCCGCTACCTGGCTGTAGTCCATGCCGTACTTGGCATACGGGTTATGTTGCACCCATAAGTAATTCGGTGCCGCGGCGACCGCGAAAAGGCTGACGATGGTTGGCGCCACCCATGGTTTGGCAGCCAATGCGCCGACGCAGACGCCCAGGACCAGCGCGATCGCCGGCGCAGTGAAGCACAGGTAGCGTGGCGTGTAGATCGGGTGAAGCAGCACCGACCACACCACGATCAGCGCGGTCGGTATCAGCAGCCAGGCCACCGCCAGCGTCAGCAATTGCCGATCTGCCGCAACGAGTTTCACCGATGTCCACTGCCACACGGCAGCGGCTGTCGCGACTACCAGAGCCGACAGCACCGCGAACGGTGGACTCCGCTCGAAGTACTGCTGAACGGTCACGTCCTCGATCGTGCGGTGTCCGATCGGCGCGACCCAACTGATCTGATGCACCTGCCCCGCGGCCACGAACAGAAACGGCGCCACGGCACAACTCGCCAGAACCGCCGTGACGACGAAGGAGGCGACGACGGTTCGCTTGCGCAGGAACGCGCAGACGAACGCGAAGTGAACCGGCAGCAGCAACACCAGGTACACGTCGAGCACGACTGAAATCGCTTGGGCGACACCGTAAGCCACCCAGATACGGGCGCTGTCGCGGCGCGTCGCGTAGACGAACAGGACGGTCAGCCACACCGCGGCCATCATCGACATGGCGTACGGCCGAGCCTCGATCCCGGCCCACGTCGACCGCGGCAAGATCCCGCAGATCACCCCGGCGGCCAGTGCCACGGTGCGAGAGGAAAATTGGCTGCCCAGCACCACGACTCCGGCCGCAGCGCCTCCGACGGCCAGACCACTCGGCGCGCGCGACCAGAACTCGGTAGGCGGGAAAAGCTGGAACCACCCGTGCATCAGCAGGTAGTACAGGCCGTGCACGGCGTCGACGTTGCCCAGCATCTGCCACAGCTGAGCGAGAGAGCGGCTGTACGCCGCCGAAATCGTCGCGGCCTCGTCGTACCAGAACGAGGGACGGCCGGCGCCGACAAGGCTTACCGCGGTGGCCAGTACGCCGACGATCAGCGGGTCCAGCACGCGACGCCCTGACACACCGTTATGGTGCCAGAAGCAAACCCGGACTCTGCCCGGGCGCGCCTGCTAGTTGGTCAGGTACAGGTAGTACAGGCCGTCGCCGTGCTGGCGGCAGTCCCAGTGCGTGTACAGGTGGTCGTTCTGGGCGATCTCGACATGCGGGCCGTCGGCTTCGCATGCTCCCAGGGTCGAATAGACGCCGTCGACCTGAATCTCATCGGCATTGGCCACGCCCACCGCGGTGGTCATCAGCCCGCCCAAGGCCAGTACGCCCGTAGCGATAAGCCTGATCATGCGGATCTCCCGGTTGTCGCGGTCGCTTGCGAGGCGAACTATATCGATTTGCGGGGGCGCTGAGGGGCAAATCGACCGGACGCAACCAGACCTTCACTTTTCGAACGTATGATCGAACAATGAGGCCGCTCGCGTCGATCGGGTACAACGGACAGCCGGTCCGCGACCCATTTCGGGTGGTGCGCCCGCCGATCGCGGTGCTGATCGACCTGACGGTGCTTTTTCCTCGCGAGCCACATCGCTCGGGCCGGTATCAGCCCAACGGTCTGCAGCTGCACAAGGTCGTCGAAGGTCGGCTGAGCTGCTGGGGTCTGTGCGAGCAGGGCGACTGGTGGGGACTGGTGACCTATCCAATCGCCTACGGGTCCAAGCAGAAAACCGTGACGCACTGGATACCGGCCTGGACGCTGCGGCGAAAGGGCTAGCGGCGAAAGGGCTAGCGGCGGTGCGGGTTACAGCCGGCGGCCCCGTACATAGGTGCCGGCGAGGTGAAAAATGTGCCCAAGATGAATCCGAGCCACCTGATCGTCCCCTACTGTTTTCCCCGTCGCGCTGCAATTCACATACAACCACCTGGGTCGTGTTCAGCTACGGCCCGGACAATGCGCGCGGCTCGTGCGGTAGCACGCTGACGATGTCGATGAGAGGATTGCTGCCCGTGGCAGGAAGCTGGAGCTCGCTGTTACCCACCCTCATCCCGCTGGCGCTCGTTACCGCCGTTTCTCCGCTGTCGATCATCCCGGCCGTCCTGGTGTTGCACGCACCGCAGCCGCGGCCCGCCGGACTGGCGTTCCTCGGCGGCTGGGTGTTCGGGCTGGTGGCGCAGACCGTGATTTTCGTGGCGGGCTCGGACGGGCTCGGCGACATGCACAAGTCGTCGCCACCGACGTGGGCGTCCTGGATGCGAGTGGTGCTGGGCTCCGCGCTGATCCTGTTCGGGATTTATCGGTGGCTGACCCGGCACCGCTCCACCGAGTCCCCGGCCTGGATGCGGCACTTTTCCACGATGCGCCCCCGGCGCGCCGCCATCACCGGACTGGTCCTGACGGTGGTCCGCGTCGAGGTGTTGCTGATGAACGTGGCCGCCGGCTTGGCCATCGGCACCAGTCAGCTCGACGGTGTCGACAAGCTATCGGCCGGCATTGTCTTCGTCGCCGTGTCCGCGTCGACGGTCGCGATCCCGATCCTGGCCTATGCGGCCGCGGGCCATCGCCTCGACGATTTCCTGGAGCGCGTCCGGGACTGGATGGAGAAGCACAATGCCGCACTGATGGCGGCCATCCTGGTCCTGATCGGTTTGATGGTGCTGCACAACGGAATCCGCGCCCTGTAGCACGGGCGCTCCAGCGGCTATCGGTAGCCGCCATCGGCCAGGCCGGCCTGCTCCTCGAGCCGGTTCGTCTTGCCAAACAGCCTGTCGCGGGCCACTTCCCACAGATAGGCAACGATCATCCGGGAGTGGCCCTTGGCGGCCCACTGCTGAGAATGCAGCTCCTCGTGGTGCAGTACCCGGTCCAGCGCGAGAGCGCTTTCCACGGGCCGGCCCTTGCGATCGGTGTACCACGCGTGCCCCGACTCGACGATCTGGCGCAGCCGTCGGGCGGTCGAGTCCGTGGCGTCGACCGCGACGTTGACCATGAAGATGTCACCCCACGCAGTGCCGCCCTGCTGGCTGAACAGCCGCTGAATCCAGTTGCCGCCCAAGCCCATCAGCATGCCGTTCGGTGTCGTAACGAGGCGTCCGCCATTGCGGTCGACAAACCCGACGTCCTCGTCGTAACTCCAGCTGTTCGCGTGCTGGCGATCGACGATTCGCTGCACCTCGTCGGCGGAGTACGGCGTCGCGGGAAAGTCGGTGGGCGGGCCGGTCGGGGCGCCGTAGCCGCTGCCCGCGTTGAGGATGTAGGTCATCAGCGTGGCCGTGCGCGCCGTGTCGCCGGTGGTGCCCGGAGGGATCAGGAAGAACGACTTGCCATCCGGATCGGTGATCTCAGCCAGTTCTTCCAGGACCCGAAAGCTCTCGTGCGTGATTCCGTGTTGCTCCGCGATCGCGGAGGTGACCGCGGCGGGCACGCCCAGACGTTCGGCATTGGCCAGCCACTTCAGGTGATGGTCCGCCGCCGGTCGTCTGGCCATAGTCCGTCAATTGTTATCAGTCGCACCGCTAGGGTGTAGCGAATGAGCAGGGGGCCCTGGCAACGCGCGCGTGGAGTCAAACAGATCACCCGGGGTTTGGGCACCCTTGATCGCGAGTTGTTCGTCGCCGTGGCCGAAACCCCCACGCCACTGCTCGACACGCTGATGCCGCCGCTGACGCGAGCGGCCGACCACTCCAAGCTGTGGTTCTTCATCGCCGCCGGGCTGCTCGCGACCAGGAAGCCCGGCGCGCAGCGCGGCGCGACGCGTGGGCTCGTGACGCTCGGCGTGACGAGCTTGTTCACCAATCAGATCGCCAAGCGAATCCGCCGGCGCTCGCGACCGCTCTACGAATCGGTGCCGGTGGTCAGACGAGCCCACCGCCGCCCGACATCCAACTCGTTCCCGTCGGGACACTCGGCCAGCGCGGCCGCATTCGCGGTCGGCGTGGGCCTGGAGAGTCCGCCGTTGGGCTTCGCACTGTCGCTGCTGGCCGGGCTGGTCGGGCTGTCGCGAGTGGCGACCGGCGCGCACTACCCAGGCGACGTCGTGGCGGGGCTAAGCGTCGGTGCCGGGATCGCTGTGCTGGGCGGCAAGCTGGTCCCACCCGTCGCCGAAACCGCTCTGCCGCAATCCGAACCACTGCGCATCGACACGCCGGAACGGCCCGACGGCGCCGGCGTGGTGTTCGTGGTCAATCCGGCCTCGGGCAGCGGCACCGGTGCTCGCGTCATCTCGCAGGTTCGCACCGAGTTGCCGAAGGCCGAGATCGTCGAGCTCGGTCCCGACGATGACCCCGAGCAAGTGCTGCGCACTGCCGCTGCGCGCGCCGAGGTGCTCGCGGTCGGCGGCGGCGACGGCACCGTGGCTACCGCCGCGGCGGTGGCTGTCGAGGCGGGGCTCCCGCTGGCTGTCTTTCCGGCCGGAACGTTCAACCACTTCGCTAAGGACATCGGCTGCGACACCGTCGGCAAAACGGTCGAGTCGATCCGTCGCGGCAGCGTGGCGTGCGTTGATCTGGTGCGCCTCAACGAAAGTCGGATGGTGATCAACACCGCCAGCATCGGCGCGTATCCGGCGTTCGTGCAGCAGCGCGAAAAGCTGGAGAAACGAATCGGCAAGCCGCTGGCCGGCTTCTACGCGATGCTGCACACGCTGCGCAACGATCAGCCCGTCCGCATCCGCTACGACAACAAGACCTTGCTGACGTCGCTGTTCTTTCTGGGCAATTCGCTTTATCTGCCAACGGGATTCGCCCCGTCGCGTCGAACTCGCATGGACGACGGTCTGATCGATGTGCGCATTCTCGAATCCGGCCGCCGGTTCGCCACGACCAGGATCCTGACCGCGCTCGCCTTCGGTCGGTTGCAGCGCAGCCCGCTCTACCACGAGCTGCAGGTGCCCGAATTCAGCTTCACGGCCGTTGACGCACCGACGGTGATCGCGCACGACGGCGAGGTCGGCGACGAATACCGCGAAGCGAGCTTCACCGCGAAATACCGGGTGCTACCGGTGTTCTCTCCGGTTCGCTGAGCTACCCGTTCGGCCGATCGGCCAGGCGATCGAGCCATTCCGCCACCATCGCGTTTTCCCCGGCGGTCAACACGCCATTAGCGCTGTCGCGCAATGCTTCTCGCAATGCCACGGCGCGTCCGGGAATCACCGAAGGTGCCGGCTGCCGCGAGCCGTCGATCCCGTCCGCCGACACGGCGGTCTATGCAATCGCCGAGATGATCGGCGGGTGAGGCCGCGGTTTTGCGACACGGACGATCACCCTGCCACGGTGAGAGCGCACGCCGGCACCTGGCATCGCGGCCGGGTCTGCGAAGTGTTCGTCGGTCGCCGGAAGTTCGGTGCCGGTGGGCGCGACGTTGGTGAGGCGTAGCGTGACACCGTGCAGTCGCCACAGAGTCTGCTGGAGGACACGGATTGGAGCAGCCTCGAACACGCCTACGGCCGAGCCGATGAGGCGCCGTTCGAATTGCTGCATCTGCTCACTGAGGATGCCGAATTATGCGGCAACGCAATCGCTTTCCTCGACGCAGTAGTCCTGCATCAGGACGCGATCTACTCCGCGACAGCTCCGGCGGCGCTGTTCGTGGCGGCGATCCTCGGCGACTCACGCACCCTCTTCGTGTGCGACACCACGCTGCCCTGGGATGATCGCGAACGGCCGGTGCGGGCGGCGCTGCTCGAGTGGCTCGCTCGTGTCGCCGCGGCCGCAGCATGGCGCGAACTCGACCCGGACGTCGACCTCGAGGACGAGGGTGCCGGCGCGATCGAGGCGTGCCGGGCCATTCGGCGCGACTTGCACGCTTGTGTCGCACCATTTCTCGATGACCCGGATGCGGTAGTACGCCAAGAGGCCACCAATGCCATGGCCCAGCTGCTGCAAGCCCCGGAACTGGCGGAGTTCCGCCCCGCGGCTGCCGAGCGCTTGTTGCGCCGGGCGGCTGACGCGGCGCCGGTGGAACGAGCGGGCATCGCGCTCACGGTCGGCGCCTGGGGTATACCACCCGGAATGTTCCTGACCGACGAGCACTTCGGGGTGCGAATCTGCGCGGCGTTGAGCCCGGCGCACGATGATGTACCAGGGGCTCTTGAGGAAATCCGTGCAGCACTGCGTGACCCACACGCCGCGGATGAAATCTTCGACGAGAACCCGCCCCAAATCTGGGGCCAGATGCGGTTCGCCCTCGTCGAGGCCTTGTTGCGCCGCACCGCGACATTCGACGAGATTGTGGACGAAGCGGTCGCGGTGGCACGGATGACCAATGCCCACACCGTCGGCTCCGATTGGGGGCCGCTGCTTGTGCGCGCTTTTCCGAACGGCCATGCGCCCGGTGCTTCGCCGTCAGAGAACCAGCGTCGTTTCCTGGCGGCGATCGTCGACAACGACGAGTGCTGGGGCGTCACCGCTAATCCCTACGGCTGGTTCCGCGGCGTCGGGCTGCCCACGGAACGTGACGAATTAAGTTCCCTCGCCTAAGCGAGCGCAGGGTCCGCGCATGGGCATTAAGGTGTGTGCGTGGCTTTCGCCGCGAGTCGCAGCTTGGCACGCAACCCGCAGTTGCGCATGCTCATGTCTGCCTGGACGGTCTTCTACATCGGGGCGTTTGCGCATTTGGTCTTGCTCATCGCTTTCACCTTCGCGGCCGGAGGTGCTGCCACTGTCGGTGCGGCGACCGTGCTGGCAACGCTGCCAGCGGGGCTGGTCGGGCCGCTGACTGCGTCGCTTGCCACTAGTTCGCGTCCGCAGTTTCATCTGGCGCTTGGGATCGGGGTTCGTTGCCTGGCGATGGTCGCGACGATCATTGCGGTGCTCAGCGGAGCGCCCGTCGGCGTCGTGCTGGTGCTCGTGGCCGTCGACTCCATTCTTTCGGCGGGGGTGCGGCCGCTGCACGGCGCGTTGGTGGTCCGACTTTCCAACACCGCAGCCGAAGCGGCCGCGGGAAATGCCATGACCAGCTCACTGGTCAGCGCCAGCGCGTTAATCGGACCGGCGATGGCAGCAGTGGCGTTAGAGTTTGGGGGCATCGCCTGGGCCTTCGCGCTCCCGGCTACCACCTTCGCTGTCGGCTTGGTCGTGGCGCTGCTGATCCGGGTGCCGGATGCCGACGATTCCCAAACTCCTACCTCGGGGCGGTCGGGCGGGTCGGTGAGGTCGCAGCTCAGGATGCTGGGGGCGGGGTTTCGCGCCATCGCCGCAAGCCGTCCGGCCGCCGCGGCCACCGTGTTGTTCGTGGCCAACGTCACCGTATTGGGCGTCTGGTTTGTCGCCAGTGCATTGGTGGCCAAGGAGCGGCTGCATCTAGGCGATGGCGGTGTCACAACGATCATGACGCTGTACGGCGCCGGGGGATTGGTCGGCGCGCTGGCGACGCTGTCGATTGTCGCGCGGCGCGGCCTGGCCGGCGTGCTCGTCGGGGCGCTGCTCGGCTTAGCCCTGGCCTTCGCGTCGCTAGGAGCGATCACTTCCCCTGGCATCGGCCTGACGCTGGCCGCTGGCCTTGGTGGCGCCGGTGCGGTCACTTACGCCATCGCGCCGACGTTGGTGCAGCGAAGTGTCGCCCGCGCCACGATGGTGCCGGCGGTGGCGAGCTTGCAGAGCCTGTACATGGTCGGCATGGCTTCGGGCGCGGTAATCGCGCCATTCCTGATCAGTCCGTTGGGGGTGCCCGAGACATTGAGCGTTGTGGGGGGTTTGGCGGGCCTGATCACGCTGTTGGCGTGGCCGCGGTTGCGCGGCGCCGACGAGTTGAGTGCTGAGGATGCCGCCAAGCTGGCGGTGATTCGCGCCGCCCCGATGCTGGCCCCGTTGCCGGCGCTGGCACTCGAACAGCTTGCCCGCGCCGCAACGCACGTGACGTTGCCGGCGGGGTGTGAGGTGTTCCGGCAGGGCGACAGCGGTGACCGCTTCTACGTGATCGCCGCGGGCCTGGCCGAGGTCGCGGTCGACGGGCGCCGGGTGGCGACGCTGGGGCCTGGTGGGTCGTTCGGGGAAATCGCGTTGTTGCATAAGGCGCCACGGTCCTCGACAGTGACAGCGCGCGAGGACCTCGACCTGGTCGCCATCGACCGCGCTGAGTTCCTCAGCGCGCTCTCCACCGACAATGTGTCAATGGGCCGCCTCGGTCGGATTGCCGAGACCCGCGTGGAGACCCCGCCGGTTGCCGAGCGACTCGTCGAGTTGAACCGCGAGGCGGCGCTGGGCAGCGGGGCCGCCCGCGAGCTGCTGTCGTCGCAGCCACCGATGGCCACGATCGAGGCAACGGCGCTGGGTGAGCTTGCCGATACGGCGCGGGTGTTCGAGGCCGGCGACGGTGCGCTGATCGCCCGCGAGGGCGACTACGGCGACACGTATTACGTGATCGTCGACGGCGCCGCAACGGTTTTCGAGGGCGACACCGAGATCCGTGAACTGCGGCCCGGGGACGGATTCGGCGAGCTGGCGATCCTGCGCGACGTCCCCCGCACCGCCACCGTGAAGGCACTGGGCGACACCACGCTGTTGGCCGTCGACCGGGACGCCTTTCAGCGTGCTCGACAAGCGGGCTAGCGCTCGACGAGCCAACCCGGAGGATCCGTCGCGACACAGACTGGTCGCCGGCTGTCGAGCGATGAGCGAATTATGTTGTCTGAGTTAACTTTCCGCGTCGGAACCCAGGTATGCGTCGGCCCAGGCGCCGATGATTCGGCCGGCCCGATGGGCCTGGCCGCGGGCGGTGAGCAGGTGATCGGATCCCTCGAGCGAGACGAAGCTGCGCGGGTGGCGGGCCAGCCGGAAGATCTCGCTCGCGTTCTCGATGCCGACCGTGTTGTCGGTGGGCGAGTGCAGGATGAGCAGCGGTAGGCGCAGGCTTTCGATTTTGTCGTGCAGGCGCGCCGCGCGGACATCCTCGACGAATGACCGCTTGAGGATCAGCGTGCGCCCACCGACCATCCACTCGGCGCTGCCGTCGGAAATGCAGCGGTCGACCACGGCGTCGTAATGCTTTTCGACGTGGCTGGGGTCAAACGGTGCCGCGACCGTGACGATCGACCGTACGCCCGGGGCCCGCATCGCCGCCGCGATCACCGCCGCGCCACCCCACGAGTGCCCGACCAGGATGTCGGCCGGGGTCCCGCGGCCGGCCATGAACTCGCATGCCTGGACGACGTCGTCGACCTTGACGGTGAACGACCCGTCGCCCCAGTTGCCGTCGGATCCACCGAGACCCAGCGCGTCGAAGCGCAGCATCCCAATGCCGTCCGACGCCAGCTGCTTGCAGATCCGGGCCGCGGCCGGACTGTCCTTGCCGAGGGTGAACCCGTGCGCGAACACACCCCAGCCGCGAACGGCCGTGTCCGGGACCTCTATGACCCCGGCCAGATTCGCGCCCGTGCAGCTTTGGAACGTGACGCGTTCGCCCATAGTGCCGATCTAACTACGTGTGGCCCGACGGTGCCCCGCGCGCGGCTACGTCGGTCATCGGGTAGCGCCTGCCCGGGCGGTGATTTCCAACCGGCTATGAACCGCATTTGAAACCAGCCTTGCAAGACGCGGCCGGCACCCATCCGCATAAGGTGTGTGCGTGGCCTTCGCCGCGAGTCGCAGGTTGGCGCGTAACCGACAGCTGTGCACGCTCATGGCGGCGTGGACTGCCTTTTATATCGGCGCGTTTTCGCACTTCGTCCTGGTCGTCACCTTCCTTTTCGCGGCGGGCGGTGCCACCACCGTCGGACTGGCGACCGTGCTGGTCACGCTGCCGGCGGGGCTGCTCGGGCCGCTGACGTCGCCACTGGCCGCGAGCGCGCGCCCAGAGCTTCATCTGGCTTTCGGTATCGGAAGTCGTTGCGTGGCAATGGCCGCGACCATCGCCACGGTGCTCAGCCACGGGTCCGTCGACGTGGTGCTGGTGCTCGTCACCGCGGAGTCACTGTTGTCGGCGGGAGTACGGCCGCTGCACGGTGCGCTGGTGGTTCGGCTTTCCAATACCGCCGGCGAGGCGGCCGCAGGGAATGCACTGACCAGCTCACTGGTCAGTGCCGCTGCGCTGGCCGGTCCGGCGTTGGCGGGAACGGCGCTGGATGTCGTGGGAATCGGGTGGGCCTTTGCGCTCCCGGCTATCGCGTTCGCCGTCGCGATGGCAGCGGCGCTGTTGATCCGGGTGCCGCGCGCCGACGGTGACTCATCGCGTAGCTCGGGAGGGTCGAAGGCTCCACGGGGATCACAACTCAAATTGCTCGGGGCCGGCTTTCGCGGGATCTTCGCCAGCCGTGCCGCCGCGGCGGCCACGATGCTGTTCGCCGTCAACGTGATTGTGCTGGGCGTCTGGTACGTCGGCGCCGCGCCGGTCGCCGCATACCGGCTACACCTGGGCGAGGCCGGCGTCGCGACGATCATGGCGTTCTACGGTGGCGGGGGATTGGTCGGCGCGCTGGCGACCCTGTCGATCGTCACGTGGCGCCGCCTGGCCGGAGTGCTCGGCGCGGGACTGCTCGGCATGGCGGCGGTGTTCGTGGGGCTGGGAGCGATCGGATCGCCGCCGGTCGGCCTGGCGCTTTCCGCTGTCCTGGGCGCCACGGGTGCGGTTATTTACGCCATCGCGCCGACCCTGGTACAGCGGGGCGTCTCGCGCGAGGCGATGGTGCCGGCGGTCGCGACATTGCAGAGCCTGTACCTCGTTGGCGAGGCGGTGGGCGCCGTCGTTACGCCGGTGCTCCTCGGTTCGTTGGGAGTTGCGGCCACGTTCGGCATCGTGGGTGGTGTGACAGGCCTGATCACGCTGCTGGCGTGGCCGCAGCTGCGGGGTGCCGACAAGCTCAGCGATGAGGACGCGGCCAAGCTGGCCCTGATTCGCGCCGCCCCGATGCTGCAACCCCTGCCGGCGCTGGCGCTCGAACAACTTGCTCGAGCCGCGACGCGTGTCGCGCTGCCCGCGGGGTGTGAGGTCTTCCGGCAGGGTGACCGTGGTGATCGGTTCTACGTCATTGCCGCGGGCGTGGCCGAGGTCGCGGTCGACGGGCGCCGGGTGGCGACGCTGGGACCCGGTGGGTCGTTCGGGGAAATCGCCTTGCTGCACAAGGTTCCACGCTCGTCCACCGTGACGGCGCGCGAGGATCTGGATCTGGTTGCCATCGACGGCGAGGAATTCCTCGCTGCGCTCAGCACCGACAGCGTGTCGGTCGGTCGCGTCGGCCGAATTGTCCGCGCCCGGATGGACACTCCGCCGGTTGCCGAACGCCTCGTCGAGGTCAACCGTGACAGGACGCTGAGCAGTGGGGCCGCCCGCGAGCTGCTGTCCTCGCAGCCACCGATGGCCGCGATCGAGGCGGCGGCGCTCGGCGAGCTTGCCGATACGGCGCGGGTGTTCGAGGCCGGCGACGGTGCGCTGATCACCCGCGAGGGCGACTACGGCGACACGTACTACGTGATAGTCGACGGCGCCGCAAAGGTTTTCGAAAGCGACACCGAGATCCGTGAACTGCGGCCCGGGGACGGATTCGGCGAGTTGGCGATCCTGCGCGACGTGCCCCGCACCGCCACCGTGCGCGCGCATGGCGACACCACGTTGCTGGCCGTGGACCGCGACGCGTTTCAGCGTGCCCGGCAGGCGCACTAGCAGCCGATTTGCGCAGGCGCGGGGCAGTATTCGCGCTACCTACTTGTGACGGCGTCGTAACGTCACCATTTGGAAACGGCGCGGTGCGGCGTGCGTCGTGCTGCGGGTCGCCCACCAACAATGGGGGCGGTCGTCGAGGGGCGACTTGGCTACGGCGATGTGGTTCTGCTGCGCGAATGAAGGAGTTGGACGTTGATGACGATCTTCGATCGATTCAACATCGGTGTTATTGCTAGCGCTGGATTGTGCGGTGCCGCTATAGCGTTGAGCCCGGACGCTGCAGCCGTCCCATATATGACGGGCGGCGGTGCGTGCATGTACGGCCAGTCTGGCGAAGCCGGTGCGCCGGCAGCGGGACCTGTGGGTGCCGGGGGCGCAGCCGGAGCGGCGGCACCGTGTGCCGCCCCGTTGACTGACATGGCCGGTGTTCCCATGGTGGTGCCCGGCCCCGGAATTGTCCCGGTTCCCGCGGGTGCTCCGTTGATCGCCCTCGGACCGCCGATTCCTCCGGTGCCGGTGGTCCCCCCGTTGCCGTTTGCGCCTCCGGTGCCGATCGGTGCTCCGTTGCCGCTGGGTGCTCCGCTGGTTGCCCTCGGTGGCGTCGCGGATGCCCTTCCGGTCGCCCCGCTGATCGACATGTCGGGGGTGAAGGACGCGCCGACTGGTCCGGCGCCGACCGGTGGGCCGGTGGCCGGTCAGCCCGTTTCGCCCGGTCCCTCGCCGGTGCACGGAGGCTAAACCCAAGCAGTGCAGTCAATGACCCGCTGGGCCGCACCCAGCGGGCATTTTCATTGCGGGAGAGCACCTTTGGCCGGGAGCACACGCCCATCGGGCCGGCGCACACCCCACGGCGGGTCTGCCGTCGAGTGTGACGCCACGGCGGGTCCGCCGTCGAGTGTGACGCCACGGCGGCCCCCCGTTGAGCGTGACGGCACGGCGGAAAATCCGCTGAAATCCCGCCGCGAGTTCACACTCGACGCCGCCAAGCCTCGCTAGAGATAGCGCTAGCGATTGTGCGACAACGGTTTACGACGAGGGCAGTTCGTTGGTGGCCTCGCGCACGACTACTGGGTCGCCGACGTTGACCGTGTTGTAGTACCACTCGGCGTCCTCGGGGCTCAGGCTGATGCACCCGTGGCTGACATTCTCCAGCCCGAGCGAATTGACCGCCCAGGGGGCGGAGTGCACGAAAAGACCATGGTTGGTGATGCGGACGGCGTAGTCGACCGTGACGAGATAACCGTCGGGATCGTTGACGGGAATGCCGACGCTGCTCGAATCCATTTGAACCGAGCGATCTTTGGACAGAACCGTGTAGGAGCCGATCGGGGTGGGATACTCGGGTCTGCCCAACGAGGCGGGCAGCACGCCTTCTTGGCCGAAGTGCGGCCGATGGTGCGGCGACGGCAGTGACGACGGCGGTCCCGCCTCAGCCCCGTCGATGCTCACGGTGAAAGTATGCTCGGAGATGCTGGCAATACCGATGACCCTTGGGCCCGTCTTGATCTCCGTAGGCTGGCCTTCCACCGTCAGCGCGATCGTGGAGTGCGCGGGCCAGTATCGGTCCGGAATCCACTGCACCACTTTGTTGTCGAGCCACTCGTATTTACCGGTCATCGCGGGCGTCGATTTCACGTCCAGGGCACGCTCGGCGGCGCGCCGGTCGGTGACGGGGGCGCGGAAAGTCACGATCACGGGGTGTGCCACGCCGACGGCCTGGCCGCTTGTGGGCTGCACGGACGCGATGGGGAACGGTACATAGGACAGGCTGGCCGCCGCGAGGTTCACATCGGCTGGCGCCGGCAGATTCACGACGGCGGTCCCCGCGACCACGCTCGCGCCGATTCCGATGACAGCCACGGCACACCGAATACCCGCGCGCATAACCCCAATTCCTTTTAACTGACAGAGTTGCAATAGGAATGGTAAATGCCCGCTGAACTGCGGAAGCGTAAGGGCGCGTTTGTAATTGATCAAGTGTCTGTCACGATTTGGCCACAGCGGTCCGATCTGCCAACGTGGGTCATACGCAGGGCGGATGTCTGAGCACCAGGGTTGTCAGCAGAGGAGGACGGCGTGTCGGCATGTTGGGTTCGTGGCATTGGTCTGGTGGGTGCCGCGCTGGTGTGCGCGACGGGTCTCGCGGGCCCGGCGGTCGCCGCGCCGCCTCCCGCGCCCGGGATTCTGGTCAGCGATGGAATCACCAAGTGCTCAACGGGTTTCGCGGCCCAAGGCGGCGACGGCAGCTACTATTTGTTCACCAGCGGGCATTGTGACCACGGGGCGCCGTTCACTTACGACGACAATGTCCCGCTCGGACACGTCACCGCCAGCGAGATGCTGGGCGACCTGAAAGACGCCGCGATCATCCGTCTGGACCCGGGCGTCGGCGCCCCCGGCGCTGACGTCGGCGGCCAACGCGTTCGGGGCGCCTTGAGCGCTTCCCAGATCAAGGCGGGTATGCCGTTCTGCAAGTTCGGCGCGATGTCCGGTGAGACCTGTGGCTCCGTCAAGAACATCGATGGCGAAGTCGTCCAAGCCAACGTGTTCGCCCAGCCCGGCGACAGCGGCGGTCCGGGCTATGTCAAGAACCCGGACGGCACCGTGACCGCGGTCGGCCTGGTGATGGAGACGTCGCTCACGGGTGACCCCAACACGACGTATTTCGTACTGGTGCAGCCCCTACTCGGCAGCTGGGGTGTGCACCTCCTGGGCTGACGACGGCGTTAGCTCGCGCCCGCCGCGATCACCTGGTCCACCTCGAGGGCCCGCTCGGCCATTTCGGCGTGTGCTTTGTCGAGCGCGTCGGCCTGATCCTCGTCGGCCTTCATCAGCGATTCGATGTCGAAGCCGGCCATGTCCAGGACACCCATGTCCGAGAAGGCCTTCTGGATCTTGTTCCCCCACAGTCCGATGTCCTTGACGATCGGCACGATGCGGCTGAACAGGTGCGAGCGGAACTGGATCATCAGTGGCGACGTGTCGACCCAGGCGGCGCACTCCTGGACGTCGAGGTCGAGGGTCTCGAACACCTCCTCGCCGCGGAACCGGTCGCGCATCAGGTAGCAGGCATCCACGACGAACTCTTCCCGCTCGTCGCGCTCGGCGTCCGTCAGCGCGCTGTAGTAGTCCTTCAGCGAGATTCGGCCAAAGGCGACGTGCCGGGCCTCGTCCTGCATGACGTAGGCCAGCAACTGCTTGGCCAGCGAGTCCGGTGCCGCCATGTCGCGCAGCACGCCGAACGCGGCGAGCGCTAGCCCTTCGATGAGGACCTGCATGCCGAGATACGGCATGTCCCAGCGCGAGTCGCGCAGGGTGTCCTCCAGCAGCGCGGTCAGGTGCTTGTTGATCGGGTAGACCAGGCCGACCTTCTCCTGCAGGAACCGCCCGAACGTCTCGACGTGCCGGGCCTCGTCCATCGTCTGGGTGGCCGCGTAGAACTTCGCGTCCAAGTCAGGGACGACCTCGACGATCTTGGCCGCGCACACCAGCGCGCCCTGCTCGCCGTGCAGGAACTGCGAGAAATTCCAGGCCTGGGAGTGCCGGCGCATCTCGGCGCGTCGTGATTCGTCGGCCGCCTCCCACGCCGGGCTGCCGAACAGCGGATTGAACTCGTCGGGCAGCCCGACCGGGTTCATCGGGTCGACGTCTTGTTCCCAGTCGATGCGCGACTGGGCGTCCCACTGCTTGTCCTTGCCCTTCTGATATAGGGAAAGGAGCCGTGCGCGCCCCTCGTCGTACTCCCAGGTGAACCTGGCGTCGCCGGTGCTGGGGACCTGCCACGAATAGGGCTCGGGCACTTGCGTGTACTTGTCTCTCGTGGTCATGGGCTGCCGCCTTTCTCCAGCGTGACCAGTGGTCATGTGATGGCTATCACAGTGCGCCGGATACGGCGGCACTGTCAACCCTCGTGAGCGAGCAAATGACCGCAGTCAAATGTCAGTGGAGGCGCGCGCTGCCGCCCAGGCCGATCTCGAGCACGCTTCCGGTGATGACCCCGGGATCGGTGACCAGATACAGCACGCCGCGACTGACGTCCTCGGGCTGCAGCCAGGGCTGTGGGATGGGGTTGGCTCTCATCATCCGGCGCACCAGATCGTCTGGGATGTCGTCACTTCCAGCCGGTTGCACCATCGGGGTTTGGACGGTGGTGGGGCAGATGACGTTGATCGTGATGCCCTCCTTGGCGACCTCTAACGCCGCGGACTTCGCCAGGCCGATGACACCCCACTTGGTGGCGTTGTAGGCGGCCAGCTCGGGAATGCCCATGCGGCCGCCCATCGAGGAGGTCACGACGATCCTGCCGAACCGCTGCTGTCGCATCACCGGTATCGCGGCCCGCAGGGTGTGGAATGTGCCGGTCAGGTTCGTATCGATGAGCTGTTGCCAGACCACATCGCTGACGTCTTCCAGCAGCCCGGTGCTGACGATTCCGGCATTGGCCACGACGATGTCGAGGCTGCCCATGTCGGCGACTATCTGCATGATCGCGGCGCCGACCGCGGCAGAATCACGCACGTCCAGGGTCAGCGGTAGGCACCGCCGGCCCAGTTCCTCGACGAGTTTTGTCGTCTGCTCCAAGTCTTCCTCGGTGCCCAGGGGGTAGGTCAGCTCCGCCATCGCTTCGGGGGCATCGGCGACCACGATGTCGGCTCCGGCTGCAGCCAACGCCAGCGCATGCGAGCGGCCCTGCCCTCGAGCCCCGCCGGTGATCAAGGCCACGCGTCCATCCAAGGCACCCATGGGGATAGAAGCTACCAGCGAGTTAGCCGCTTACCGGCCGCCGGTGTTGTCTCATGAAAGCTATTGTCGCGGAGCAGATTTCGTGGCTCACAGTCGGCTAGTGGTGGCCGCTACCGCTCTCGCCGCCGGAGCTGCTGCCGGTGCTGGAGCTTCCGCTGCTGCCGGATCCCGAGCTGCTGCTGCCGCTACTGCTAGAGCTGCTGCCAACTTCGGCGCCACCGCTGCTGCTGGAAGTGCTGCCACCGCCAACTTCGGCGCCACCGCTGCTCGGGCTGCTGCCGCCGCCGCTCGGGGTGCTGCCACCGCTGACGGGCCCGCCGGCGCTGGGGGTTTCGCCACCGCCGGTCGGCACACCGGCACTTGGGCCGCTGCCGCTGCCGCTGCTGCTCGGGGTGCTGCCGCCGCCGGTAGGCGTGCCGCCGGTAGGCGTGCCACCGGTTGCGGGCTCGCCAACGCCGGTCGGCGTGCCGCCGTGCGGACTGCCGCTGGTCGACCCGCCGCTGCCGGGCGAAGTGCCGCCCTCAGCAGGCCCGCCGCCCGGAGTGCCGGGGCCGGAAGCGGGCCCACCTCCGCCGGGAGAGCCGTGGCCGGGGCCGGTTCCCGGCAGTGGCCCGCCAGGGTGCGGCCCGCCGCTGCCGGGATTGCTGTGACCGGATCCCGGGCCACCAACCGGCCCGCCACCGCCGGAGCTGGGCGGTGGGCCTTGCCACGGGGGGCGGCCGGTGCAACGGCGGCGGGACGTAGATCGGCGGCCACGAGTGCGGCGGAGCCTCGACCACGGGCGGAGTCACCGTTGGGTTGGGCAGCTGAACCGGAGGCTCGGGAGCCGGGACGAACACGGGAACAGGCAGGGCCGGGGCCGCGGGGACCACAGCGGCCGGGGCCGCGGGCACCACAACGGGCGGCGCCGCCGGAGCCGGAGGCGGCATGATCCGCGGTGGACTCAACGGTTGAGGCGCCTCCATCTTCATCGCAGCGACTTCTGGAGCGGGCAAGAGTGCCTGCTGGACCGGGGCGACGATGCCCTTGATCGGGGCGGGCAACGCATCGACGGTCGTGCGGATGCCGAGTGACAGCGCGATCTCCAAGGCCAGTGCCGCACTGAATCCGGCTATTGCCACCACACTTCCGACCAGCAGCGCCGGCCTCGGGCGGGGCTGACTGTCATCCGGCGCGCCCAGGATCACCGTCGGGGCGTCGGCCTCGTCGTCGGCCACGGCGCTGTACGCGAGGTCGTCCTGGCCGAGCTGGGCGTCGGTGGCACTCAAATATTCAGGCACGGCAGATACGTGGACGGCACCCGTGCCGGGGTCTTGGGCGTAGGCCCACGCGGTGGTGGCCGACGCGAGCGTGTTCGCGGACGCCAGCGCCGCACCTCGGGCCAGTGCCGTCTCCGGTTCTTCCGGCACATTCACGACGAGCGACGTCGCCTCTTCTAACCGCCGCCTGATCGCGGTGACGTCGACACCGGTGCCGACCACGAACACGCCGCCGGGAGGAGTCGGCAGCTCGTCAAGGCCGGCGACCAGCTCGAGCAGCTCCGCGGTGACGATCTGCCCGGCCTCGGTATCCCACTGGTCTTCGTGGACATCGTTGATGGAGCCGTCGGAGGTCTCCACGACGGCCAACGTCGCGGTCTCGGGCCCCACGAAAAGCACTGCGGTGCGTTCGTAACCCATTGCCCCGCCGACAGATTGGGTCAATGCGGCCGCGGCCACAAACGCTGAGACCAGCAAGACGTTCTCAATCTTGTGGGCGGCCAGCACATCACGCAGCACTGCGGCTTCGAGCTGGTCGGTGCATGCCACGCCGATGGAGTCCAGTTCGAGTCCTGCGTCGGCCGCATCCTCGCGAGTACACGTGATCGCGGCAATCACGCGATCGGACGCGCTGACGGTAGGCGAATTGTCGGCAGCGGTGATGGGGAACTCGGTCTCGTCGATCGTTGCGCCGTCGGCATTTTCGCCTTGCAGCATCACCATTTGAACCGATTCCGGCGCTATCGAAACTCCGAGCACGATGTCCATTGCCCACGCCTCCCAGCCACGCGGTCTCAATGACCTGATCGTCGCTGTCGCGGCTGTGTCCAGATCCTGCGGATGCTATGTAGGCGTTATGAAGCCATGAAGCCATGAAGGCTATGACGGCTCGCCTTCGGCGGTGATACTGGTTGACAGATCGCAGAAACCTATCGATGTCGGCGGACGATGGTCAGTCCCTACCCAGCCGATCTGCATCACGCGCTGAACGTGTTGCGCGCGGGGCTGATCACTCGGGCTTACGGACCTCAACGAGCAGCCGGGTCGAGTGCGCGACGAACGGGCCCTCGCTCTCGATCTGTTCGTGAAGTTCCCGCAGCCGGTCCCGGTAGCGCTGCACGGTGAAGTCCGGCACCGTCCAAACCACCTTGCGCAGGAAATAGATAACGGCGCCGATGTCGAAAAATTCGGCCCGCAGCCGCTCCATGCGTAAGTCCACGATCTGTAGGCCCGCAGCTTGTGCTTGCGCGCGCACGGTGTCCGGATGCAACTCGGCCCATATCTCCAGTTGCGGCGCGGTGAAATACTCGACCAGCTCGCGCACCGTGGCAGGCCCGATGTGCTGCGCGAAGTAGGTGCCGCCCGGCCGAAGCACCCGAAGGATCTCGGCCCACCACACGGAGATCGGATGACGCGTGGTCACCAGGTCGAACGCTTCATCAGCGAACGGCAACGGTGGCTCATCTCGGGTCGCCACGAGCACCACGCCGAGCGGATGTAAGCGTTGGGTTGCCAGGGCCGCGTTCGGGGGCCAGGTCTCGAGGGCCGCCATGGTGGGTGGAAACGGTCCCGCGCCGGCCAGCACCTCCCCACCTCCGGTGTGAATGTCCAGCGCGGCCGACACCGTCGCCAAACGGTTGCTCAGCAACCGCTGATAGCCCCAGGACGGCCTTTCCTCGGTCGCACGGCCGTCGAGCCAGGAGAAGTCCCAGCCGTCAACGGATACTGACTCGGCTTCGGCAACGAGATCTTCGAATGTTCGAGACATACATTGCATCCTCGTCAAGTGTCGATCGCACGTCGTGGAAGCGATCGTAGGCACGCTCGACACAATGGCAACAACGCATAAAACTTCTGGATGGCGGCGTACGAGCAACCCGGGAGGGGTCGAATGCCATGAGACATGCAACGTATGTCATCGCCTCGACTCCTCGTTCGGGTAGTTCACTTCTGGCCGCGGGCCTCGTTGCGACTGGAGTTGCCGGGCGGCCCGAGGAGTACTTCACGCCCGACCACATCGGGGCCTACAAAAAAGATCTCAAACTGCCGATGAATTGCTCATGGGAGGAATATCTGGCGAAGGTTACGGAGTTCGCGGCGACCCCGAATGGTGTTCGGGGCGTGAAAATTCATTGGCGGCATGTCGTTTCGCTTGCGCAGACCCTGGGCTTGGGTGGCGATCCGGGAGTTGTTCTCGAAAAACTTTTCCCTACAGCAGTTTTCGTAAATATCGTCCGCGCTGATCAGCGCGCGCAGGCCCTTTCGCTGTTTCGTGCCGAAACGACCGGCGAGTGGTTTCGTTCTCGCGGATCATCGCGAAGTGTGCGCCCCTGGGGGCTCTATATGGCTCGGCCTACACCCGGCGAGGTCGCGGTCGATCTCACCCGCGTCGCGCCGACATACGAGCAGATAGTGGAGATAGAACGCAGTCTCAACGCCGAACAGGCAGCGTGGATCGACTACTTCACCACTCGGCGTCGTACGGTTCTGACGGTCCAGTACGAAGAGCTCGACGCGAATTATGCCGGTGCGATTGCGCGAGTTCTGCAGTTCCTCGGCGCCGATCCCGCGCGTGCCGCCGGCTTGCCCCAGCCCCCGCTTGAGCGTCAGTCCGACCACATCAACGACAGCTGGCGGCGACAAATTGACCAGCAGCATCGCGAGTTTCGCGGCTGGTGATAGCAGCGTCGATGTTGGGATCGGTAGCAACCCGCTGGGTGTGCACTTACCGCGACGAGATAATCCGCGCCACCCGAGGGAGTTCCCATGAGGATTGCCGCCATCGCACTTGCCGGTCTTTTGGCCGGCACATCGCTTACCGCTGGTCCCGCCCAGGCGGCCGTGACGGCCGGGCCGCTGCAAGCCCACAGCTATCCGCTGCAGCCACCGCCCGGTCCCGTTGTCGATCCCGATCCGCTGGTGGCGGTGCAGAACTTTCAAGCCCACATCTCCGATCTGCACGACAATTGGGATGCCCTCAGCCCGGACGAGCGGAATCGGCGGCTACAGGCCTTACAACAGGAGGCCCCCGTGGTCGAGGCCGAGACTCGCAATCTGCCGCCGGGTCAGCAGCTGCAGGTCGAGGGCATGCTCTTGTCGGCGATGTTTCAGCTGACCGATCTGCTTCGGCGCATGCGATAAGTGCACTGGCTCGGCTCCGCCCGTGGGAGTGATGCGTGGCGCGACGAGGACTGGCTCGGCTAACGGATCGCAGAGATCCGGAGTGTCCAGACAGTCCTGCGCACAGCACGACTCCCCGACGAAGACACTGAATCGCGTTGTGCGCGAGGTCGCTCACCCAGCCGCATTATTGCGTTTTCATCTGACTATTGATGTAATAGTTGACTTACGTAAAAATAGTAACGTGCGAAAAGAGAGGCCCTCCATGCCCGTGTATCAATGTGTCAGCTCTGCGGGGCTGGTATCCGCCGACGCCCGCGCCCGCATCGCGCAGGACATAACGCGCTTACACTGCGAAGTCACCGGCGCACCAGCAGCTTTCGTCAACGTGCTGTTCTCGGAGTACGTCAGCGGTGAGCTGTTCACCGGCGGCCAGCCCTCCCAGAATTCGTTCATTGCCGCAGAGATCCGGGCGGGCCGCGACTTGGACACCCGCCAGGCACTGCTGCGGGAACTGAGTGGGATTTGGACCGAGGCGACGGGTCAGAACGAAGCCCAACTGCTGGTCGCGATCAAGGAGACTCCTGCCGAGAATGCAATGGAGGCCGGACTGATGTTTCCCAAGCCCGGCGAGGAAGCGCAGTGGATGAGCGAAAACAGTGACAAGCTGGCGGCGCTCGGATGGAACGTCTCCACGTAGCATGCCCAAATGACCCGCGTGCCAGGGAGTAAGGGCTGGCTGCCGTACTGCCCTTACTACGCAGTGGCCGGTGACATTCTGAGCCAGCGATGGGCTGCGCTGATTCTGCGCGTGCTGGTGGCTGGTCCGGCGCGGTTTGGCGAGATCTCTTCGGCCATCCCCAACATGACCGACCGACTGCTGTCTCAACGCCTCAAGGACCTTGAGGCGGCCGGGCTTGTCGAACGTACCCTCGGCGACGGCCGTCCAGCGCGAATTCACTACCAGCTCACCGAGAAAGGCGTCGAGCTTGGCGCGGTGCTGCTCGAACTCAATCGCTGGGCCCTGAAGTGGGTGAACCCCGAGGACGTGGAGCGGCCAACGCCCGTCGACTGAACTCTTTGGCGCCACCCCGTCTCGAAGTGGAGAAAAAGCCTGGTGCAAAGGTCGTAGGCTCGCTTGGGCGGCCGCTCACACAGCGGGCTCACCTTCAATGGAGGCTTGATATGCGCGCCATACAGATTGAACAGTTCGGCGATCCCGCACAGGTGATCCGGGTCGTGGACATCGAGGAGCCGCCACCGCCGGGTCCGCGTGAGGTTTTGGTGGGCGTTGAGTTCTCGCCGTTGAACAAACACGACCTACTCGTCGTCCTCGGTATGCTGGCGCGACCGCCGCTGCCCCATATACCTGGCGCAGAGGGGGTCGCTCGCGTGCTTGCCACTGGCTCCGAGGTTGACGGGCTTCAGGTCGGCGATCTGGTCGTGCTACCTCTGTATTCGGGTGCATGGCGTGAGCGGCTCGTCGTGCCCGCGGATGGCCTGTTCGCACTCCCCGCCGGTGGTGACATCGAGCAGTACTCGATGCTGGGCAGCAATCCCCCGACGGCGGGGTTGATGCTCAGTGAATGCACCCGTCTGCAGCCCGGTGACTGGGTGGTTCAGAACGCCGCGAATTCCGGTGTGGGGCGGTCATTGATCGCGCTAGCAAAGCTTCGTGGACTGAAGACGATCAACCTGGTCCGTGATGACGCAACGTTCGCCGAGCTGACTGCAGCCGGGGCCGACGTGGTCCATGTCGATGACGACGATGCGGTCGGTGATGTTCGAGCAGCCATAGGCGACGCGCGAGTGGCGTTGGCAGTGGATTCCGTGGGTGGTCCAGGGGTGGCGCAGCAGCTCGGTTTGCTGTCCGATGGTGGATGGTTGGTCAGCTATTCCTGGGCCCGGGACGAACCGATGTGGGTCGATACCCCGATACTTGTCGCTAAGCACATCACGGTCCGTGGATTCTTTGTCGGCGACTTCGATTACCGCGACAAGGTGGTTCCTGTAATTCGTGAGGTGGCACCGCTGGTTGCCGACGGCTCTCTTGCTGTCCCCGTAGCAGCCGTGTACCCCCTGGAACAGATCTCGGACGCGGTGCAGAATCTCTTACGAGGCGGCAAGATCCTGCTGAAAGTGGCGGGGTGAGGCGGCCCGCTCAGCCACTGCGCTCGCCCGGGTAGCCGCGTGCCTCTCTCCGCCGAGCCAGACCTTCAATGGCACGCTTGGGATAGTAAAGCCGAGTACGGGACCGTCAGGGGACCGCCAGTCATCGCGTCGGACGCTCCGGCGCATAAGCCCTAGTAATCGTGGAGCCGATGACGGGAATCGAACCCGCGTATTCAGCTTGGGAAGCTGATGTTCTGCCATTGAACTACATCGGCGCGGTTGCCCAAGAAGGCTAGCATCCGGGCGCGCAACCAGCCGCGACAGTCGAATGCCGATATGGAATTGCGGCTATCCACTGAAATTTAAAATGCTCACATTTATTCTTTCGTGATCATGCCGTAATGTGCCCTGGGTGGGCCGACACAGGTTAGCCAAGAAGCGGCGGAAGTCGCCGGTTGCCCTGGCAGCGATGCTGGCCCCTGCCGCGGTGTTCTTCGCGGTGGGCGGAGACGTCGGCCCATTTGTCACGCCATCGGAAGCCAAGTCCGTTATTGGAGACGTCACTCCGAGCCGATTGGAAATCGTCGGGGCGGAAACGAAATTGGTGCATAGCGCGGCCGATGTGGGTGCCCCCGATCGCCAGCCGATGGCGTCGCGATATCACGTTCGGTCCCGCTTCTTGCCCGTCGGGCTCTGCCCGGAACAGGGCCTGCAGGTGCGCACGATCCTGGCGTCGCGCGCCATCAGCGCGACCTTCCCCGAGATTCACGAAATCGGCGGTGTGCGACCGGATCCGCTGCCCTGGCATCCCCTCGGCTTTGCGCTGGACGTGATGATCCCGAACCCCCAGAGCGCCCAGGGCATTGCGCTGGGCAACGCGATCGTCGCCTACGTGCTGAAGAACGCGAACCGATTCGGCATCCAGGACGCTATTTGGCGCGGCGTCTACTACACGCCCAACGGGGCACAACCGAGCAGACTCGGCCACTACGACCACGTCCACGTCACGACGACTGGAGGCGGCTACCCCAAGGGCGGCGAAACGTACCTCGCCGACTGAACGCGAGACAACGCAGCAGATAGGCTCGTCGCGTGCTGCTCTCCGATCGTGACCTCAGGGCCGAAATCTCCGCCGGCCGGTTGGGCATCGACCCGTTCGACGACGCTCTCGTACAACCCTCGAGCGTCGACGTTCGCCTCGACAGCATGTTCCGGGTGTTCAACAACACCCGCTACACCCACATCGACCCCGCCAAGCAGCAGGACGAACTGACCAGCCTGGTGGAACCCGCCGAAGGGGAGCCCTTCGTGCTGCACCCGGGCGAGTTCGTGCTGGGCTCCACCTTGGAGCAGGTCGCGTTGGCCGACGACCTCGCCGGGCGTCTGGAAGGCAAGTCGTCGCTGGGCCGGCTCGGCTTACTGACGCACTCGACCGCCGGGTTCATCGATCCTGGCTTCACCGGTCACATCACCCTCGAGCTGTCCAACGTCGCCAATCTGCCCATCACGTTATGGCCAGGCATGAAGATCGGGCAGCTGTGCATCCTGCGTTTGACCAGCCCGGCTGAACACCCCTACGGCAGTTCCCGGGTTGGCTCGAAATACCAGGGCCAGCGCGGACCGACACCTTCTCGCTCCTACGAGAACTTCATAAGAACTACATAGCTGCGGCGGGCTGCCCGCACCGCCTTTCTAAGGAAGTATGTAGTAGTCGGGATCGTTTCTTCCGGTCCGGGCATGGCTTGTCTTGCAACGCTTTTGGAGTGGTTCTTCGTGGATGTCGTGCTCGGGGTGTCAATCGCACCGACTTCGGTTCAGATGATCGTGGTCGAGGGCGAGAACGCCGACGGCGCCCTGGTGGAAGAGGATCAGTTTCCCCTCGGCGCGGCCGCTGACACCGAACCCACAGCCGTTTCCGATCGGGTGATCTCCGCGATTCTCGGCACTCGCGAGGGTGCCGCCGATGCCGGGCTGGAGCTGTCCTCGATCGGCGTGACGTGGACCGACCAGTTGCACGCAGCGGTGCTTCGCGACGCGCTGGCCTCCTACAAGCTCGAGAACGTGATGCTGGTCTCGTCCTTCCTCGCTGCCGCCGCACTTGGTCAATCCGTCGGTGGCGCAATGGGTTACGACACCACCGCAGTGCTGTTCGTCGAGCCCGACACCGCGACGCTCGCCGTCGTCGAGACCTCCGACGGGTCCATCACCGACGTCTACAAGGAACAAATCATCGCCGAGTCCTATGACGAGGCCACCGCGCAACTCACCGGGATGATCGCCTGGCTCGACGAGCTGGAGGCACCTCCCGGCGGGGTGTTCGTCGTCGGATCGGGCGTCGACGTCGGCCCAATCAAGCCGGCATTGGATTCCGCGACCTCGCTCAGCGTGAACGCGGCGGAAGAGCCCGAGACGGCGCTGGCCCTAGGGGCCGCGCTGGCATCGGCCAACGCGCCGCTGTTCGCATCGTCGACGGCGGCGCTGGCCTACGCGCAAGACCCGGGCACCGGCGTCGTCCATCCGGCTGCCGGGCCCGAATACCTTGGCGTGCCGTACCTTTCCGACGCGACCCTCGGACGCGATGAGCTCGCCTACAGCCTGGTGTCCGACGAGGATGCCGACGCGCCAACCGTCGTGATCGATCCGTCCGACTTGGGCGGCCCGGACCTAGGCCAGCCGAGTCGCAGGCCAGTGCTGTTGGTCGGCAGTGGGATGGCGGTGGTCGCCGTCAGCGCGGTGGTCGCACTAGAGATCGCACTGGCCATCGGCATTCGCACCACGAACGTCGCTGTGCAGCCCAGTCCTAACCAAAACCTCATCGTGCCAACACAACCGGCCTCCGCGCCCCCGCCGGCTGAGGCGTCGGTCGCTCAGCCGAAGATTGTCTTGCCTGCCCCCGCCGCGGCGCCTAAGCCGTTGCGTCCAGCGTTGGCGGCACCGCTGCCGGCAGCTCCGGCTCCCGCCGCCTTGCCACCACTGCCCGCGGCTCCTGCCGCTTTGCCGCCGCTGCCCGCGGCTCCTGCTCCGATTGCTCCGGTGGTGCCGGCTCCGGTCGTGGTGCCGATCCCGGTGCCCCAGATCCGCATGCCGGCTCCGGAATGGTTGATGAGTCCGCCGGTGATCCAGGCGCCACCGCGACCGGTGTTGCCACCCGTGGTGGTGCAGCAACCGCCGCCGATGGTGGTGCAGCAACCGCCACCCGTGGTGATGCAGCAACCGCCACATCAGGCTCCTCCAGAATCTGGCCCTGGCGGCCAGGGCGGTTGGCACGTTCCGCCGCCTGGTTCGGGTTCGGGTGGTGCCAGCGGTGGCGGCCCGGGAGGCTTTCCGGGCTCGGGTCCTGGTGGTCCTGGCGGTGGGCATGTTCCGCCGCCTAGCACGGGTTCCGGCGGCGGTGGCCACGGTTCGGGTGATCCTGCCGGCGGCGGACCGTTCGGTGGTGGTCCGGCTGGTGGTGGGCCGATCGTTGGCGGACCTGGCCACGGTGGTGGCGGACCGTTCGGTGGTGGTCCGGCTGGTGGTGGGCCGATCGTTGGCGGACCTGGCCACGGGGGCGGCGGTCCCATCGGTGGCGGGCCGTTCGGTGGTGGGCCAGTAGGCGGCGGCCCGATTGGTGGTGGTCCGATTGGTGGTGGTCCGGCCGGCGGCGGACCGTTCGGTGGTGGGTCTGGCCACGGTGGTGGTCCGGCCGGTGGCGGGCCGATTGGTGGTGGTCCGGCCGGTGGTGGCCCGTTCGGCGGCAGCCACGGTGGCGGTGGACCCATCGGCGGTGGACCCATCGGCGGCGGCGGTCACAGCAGCGGTGGCTTTGGCGGAGGCGGCGGTCGGGGTGGCGGAGGTGGCCTCGGCGGAGGCGGCGGTCTGGGTGGCGGAGGTGGCCTCGGCGGAGGCGGCGGCCTGGGTGGCAGCGGTGGCCTCGGCGGAGGCGGCGGTCACAGCAGCGGTGGCGGCGGCGGTGGCCATCACTAGCTGCCTCGATCCACGCGACCACGCTCGAGGGTGCGTAAAATCGGGTCGCTAGGGGAATACAGGGTGGGGAATTGCGCCGTCTCGAGGTAGCCGGAGCCTGCGATGACGACGTCCTCCACAGCACTGTCTAGCAAACGACAATGGAGGGGCATTGGACACCGTACTTGGGGTGTCGATGGCGCCAACGGCAGTCCGGATGGTTCTGGTCGAAGGCGAAAATGGCGATGGCGCCACCGTCGATGAAGACAATTTCGACATCGCTTCCGATGACGACGCGGCGACGACAAGCGCTGCGGATCAAGTGGTTTCGGCGATCCTGGGAACCCAGGAGGGTGCGGCTCAGGGCGGCTACCAGCTGACGTCGACGGGCGTCACCTGGACCGATCCCGTCGAGGCGGCCGCCCTGCGCGACGCACTGGCCGCGCACAAGGTCGAGAACGTGATGTTGGTCTCGGCGTTCCTCGCCGCGGCCGCCTTGGCGCAGGCGGTCGGCAACGAAACCAATTACGCGCAGACCGCGCTGCTGTTCATCGAACCCGACACCGCGACCTTGGCGCTTGTCGATACCGCCGACGGGTCGATCGCCGATGTGCATCGTCAGCCCCTGCCCGAAGACGACGACGCCGCGGTGGCACAGCTGGCCACGATGGTTTCCGAGGCCGAGACGCTGGACACCCGCCCGGGCGCGGTATTCGTCGTGGGCTCCGGCGTCGATGTTCCGCTGATCAAGCCCGCCCTGGAGGCCGCGACCACGCTCCCGCTGGCAATGCCCGAGGAGCCCGACACCGCACTGGCTCGCGGCGCCGCCCTGGCGTCGGCCCACGCGCCGCTGTTCGCCTCGTCCACCGCTGCGCAGGCCTACGCGCAGGACCCCGGCACCGGTGCCATCGACCCCTTCGCGATTGCCCCCGGTTATTTCGACAGCCCGGACTCCGGCGAGGGTGCGCTGGCGTACAGCGCCGTTCCCGAGAACTATGTCGACGCCTACACAAGCGAACACACCGCCGCCACCTCACTCATTGACTACCAAGAAACTGACTACCCGGAACGCAGTTCGTTTGGACTCGTAGGCAGCGTGGTGGCGTCGATCTTCATCGTCGGGGTGGCGGCGCTGATCGTTTCGCTGGCGGTCGCGATCCGGCCGACCGCCGGTGTGAAGCCGGTTCCCAGCCACAACATCGTCGCCCCCGCCACACCGGCGCCGGCGGCTCCGGCTCCCGCCGCGCCCGCACCGGCTCCCGCTGCGCCCGCCTCGGCTCCTGCGGCTCCCGCGCCCGCGGCGGCCCCGATCCAGGCTCCGGCGCCTGTTCCTCAGGCGCCCGCTCCGGCTCCGATACCCGACGCCCCGGCGCCGGTTCCGGTCCAGATCCCGGACGCACCTGCACCGATACCCGACGCACCCGCGCCGGTCCCGGTTCCGGCGGCCCCGGCGCCCGCGCCCGTGGCGCCGATTCCCGTGCCGATCCCGTTGCCGATACCTCCGGTTATCGGCGTGCCCGGCGTGCCGATCGGACCCGGCGGTGGTGGGTTCCCCGGCAGCCAGGGCCGCGGCGGTGGTGGCTTCCCCGGTAGCCAAGGCCCCGGCGAAGGTGGCTTCCCCGGCGGTGGTCACGGTGGCGGCGGCTTCCCCGGGGGTGGCGGTGGTCACGGTGGCGGCGGTTTTCCCGGCTTCCCCGGCGGTGGCGGCGGTCACGGTGGTTTCGGCGGCGGTCACGGCGGGTTTGGCCGCCATTAGGTCTCCGAGAGCCAGCTGTCACCTCCCGTTTGCCTCCCGCTCAGCACTGCGATGCAGTTAGCTCATCGCGACCACCTACACACGGTGGTATGCGATGCACCGTCTTCGGTACTGGATATCTGGGTGCTACGCACGCAGTCGGCATGGCTGTGCTGGGACACGAGGTCGTCGGGGTTGATATCGACCCAGGCAAAGTCGCCAAGCTCGCCGCGGGTGACATTCCCTTCTACGAGCCCGGTCTCCGAGAGTTGTTGACCGACAACCTGGCTGCCGGCAGATTGCGGTTCACCACCGACTACGACTTGGCGGCCGATTTCGCCGACGTGCACTTCCTGGGCGTCGGTACACCGCAAAAGAAGGGCGAGTACGGCGCCGACCTCAGCCACGTCAACGCCGTCATCGACAACCTTGTACCCCGGCTGGCTAGGCCGGCCGTGCTGGTCGGCAAATCGACTGTGCCAGTGGGCACTGCGGCCGAGCTCGCCGAGCGCGCCGCTGCACTGGCGCCCGCGGGGGTCGACGTCGAAATCGCGTGGAATCCCGAGTTCCTGCGTGAGGGACACGCGGTGCATGACACCTTGGAGCCCGACCGCATTGTGCTTGGTATTCAACAGGATTCGGTGCGCTCAGAGATCGTCATCCGCGAGTTGTACGCACCAATCCTCGAAGCGGGTGTGCCTTTCCTCGTAACCGATTTGCAGACAGCGGAATTGGTTAAGGTTTCAGCCAATGCCTTTCTTGCGACCAAGATTTCGTTCATCAATGCCGTCTCCGAGGTGTGTGAGGCCGCGGGGGCCGACGTCACGCTGCTCGCCGACGCGCTTGGGTACGATTCCCGCATCGGGCGCAAATTCCTGAACGCCGGCTTGGGTTTTGGCGGTGGCTGCCTGCCCAAGGACATTCGAGCTTTCATGGCGCGCGCCGGTGAGCTAGGTGCCAACCAGGCGCTGACGTTCCTGCGCGAGGTAGACAGCATCAACATGCGCCGGCGCACCAAGATGGTTGAGCTGGCCACCGCCGCGTGCGGCGGTTCGCTGTTGGGCGCCAATATCGCCGTGCTCGGAGCGGCTTTCAAGCCCGAGTCCGACGATGTCCGGGATTCACCGGCGCTCAACGTCGCCGGTCAGCTGCAGCTCAACGGGGCCGTGGTCAACGTCTACGACCCGAAAGCCCTGGAGAACGCGCGCCGCCTGTTCCCGACGCTGAACTACGCGGTGTCGGTGACCGAGGCCTGCGAGGGCGCGGACGCGGTCCTGGTGCTGACAGAGTGGCAGGAATTCACTGACCTCGACCCGGAAGACCTCGCCGATCGGGTGCGTGCCCGCGTCGTCGTCGACGGCCGCAACTGCCTGGACGTCGAGCGCTGGACGCACGCGGGCTGGAAGGTGTTCCGGCTCGGGGCGCGACGTCCGTAGATCGCACCCTGGCGAGTAGCCTGATCGCGTGGACTACGCGGCAGCCTTTCTCGACGAAAACCGGTCTTTTTCCGAGCTTTTCCGCGATGTCGACGAATCGCTGCCGGTGCCGACCTGCCCGGAGTGGAGCCTCAAGCAGCTGTTCCGCCATGTCGGCCGCGGCGATCGCTGGGCGGCGCAAATCGTGCGCGACCGACTCGACCAGCCGCCCGATGTCCGCAGCGTCGAAGGCGGCAAGCCGCCACCGGATCCCGCCGACGCGATCTCCTGGTTGCACGGCGGAGCCCAACGCCTGCTCGACGCCGTCGAGCTGTCCGGCGTCCAGACACCGGTATGGACCTTTCTCGGTGAGCGCCCAGCGAATTGGTGGATCCGACGCCGACTGCACGAGACGTCGGTACATCGCGCCGACGCGGCCATCGCGCTCGGGCGCGAATTCACCCTCGATCCCGCCGTCGCGGCGGACGGGATCACCGAGTTCCTCGAGCGCATCGCGGTCCAGGCCGGCAGCAACGGCGCCCCGCTGCCGCTCGAGGACGGCCACACCCTGCACCTGCACGCGACCGACCCCGGGCTGGGCGAAGCCGGCGAATGGACGATCAGTGTCGCGGACGGCGGCGTCGTCTGGTCACACGAGCACGGCAAGGGCAGTGCGGCGTTACGCGGCGGTGCCACCGAGCTGTTGCTGGCGATGGCGCGTCGAACTCGGCTCGGCGACACCGGTATCGAGATGTTCGGCGACGAGGCCGTCTGGCAAACCTGGCTGGAGCGCACGCCGCTCTAGCAACGTCGGGGAAACGACGTGCTGAGAAGTGGTACACGGTAATTTTTAGTCCATGACGACATCGGAGATTGCCACCGTGCTGGCTTGGCACGACGCTCTCGCCAGCGCGGACATCGAGACCTTGACGGCCCTATCCAGCGACGACATCGACCTGGGTGACGCGCACGGAGCAGCGCAGGGCCATGAGGCGCTGCGCACCTGGGCCTCCTCCAACCCGGCGACCACCGAACTCGGCAAGATGTACGTGCACGACGGCGTCGTGGTCGCCGAACAAACGGGCGGCGCGCCCGGCGCGTTGGCGTTCCGCGTGGTCCACGACCATGTCACCTCGGTGTTCCGCCACCAGGACTTGGCGTCGGCGCTGGCGGCCACCGAACTCACCCAGGCCGACCTCGTCACCTAGGACTTAGGAGCCATTTCATGCGCGGAATCATCTTGGCCGGCGGTTCGGGCACGCGCCTGCACCCGATCACGATGGGCATCAGCAAGCAGTTGCTGCCGGTCTACGACAAGCCGATGGTCTACTACCCGTTGTCCACCTTGATGATGGCCGGAATCCGCGACATCTTGGTGATCACCACCCCACACGACGCGGCCGGCTTTCAGCGACTGCTGGGCGACGGTTCGCAGTTCGGCATCAACCTCAGCTATGTCGAGCAGGCGAGCCCCGATGGCCTGGCACAGGCTTTTGTATTGGGCGACAAGCACATCGGCAACGATTCGGTGGCCTTGGTATTGGGGGACAACATCTTCTACGGCCCGGGACTGGGCACCAGCCTTGATCGCTTCCAATCCATCGACGGTGGGGCGATTTTCGCGTACTGGGTGGCCAACCCGTCGGCCTACGGTGTGGTCGAATTCAGTCCCGACGGACTGGCGTTGTCACTGGAGGAGAAACCGGCCACGCCGAAGTCGAATTACGCGGTGCCCGGGCTGTACTTCTACGACAACGACGTCATCGAAATCGCCAAGAGCCTGAAGCCGTCGGCGCGCGGCGAGTACGAGATCACCGACGTCAACCGGATCTACCTGAACCGCGGCCGGCTTGCGGTCGAGGTGATGGCCCGCGGCACCGCCTGGCTGGACACCGGAACCTTCGACTCGCTGCTGGACGCCAGTGACTTCGTGCGCACCCTGGAACGACGGCAAGGCCTGAAAGTCAGTGTGCCCGAAGAGGTTGGGTGGCGGCGGGGCTGGATCAACGACGACGAGCTGGCCACGCGTGCTCGCACGCTGCTCAAGTCCGGGTATGGCGGCTACCTGCTGGAGATGATGGAGCGGGGCTGAGCTCGCCCGGTTTGGCCAGCACGGCGGCGATCGCCGTGGTCAACGGCACCGACAGCGCGAGCGCAATTCCGCCCACCGCGGAACGCACGAGTTCGATCGCCACGCTCTCGCTGATCAGCACGTCGCTCAGCGATCGATTTGCGACGCTGAAGAGCAGCAGCAGCGGCAGCGAGCTGCCGGCGTATGCCAGCACCAGCGTGTAGACGGTGCTGGCAATGTGATCGCGCCCCACCCGTATTGCGCTCAGGAAGATCGTGCGCCGCGAGGTGTCGCCGCCGACATGGGCGAGCTCGAAGACGGTTGACGCCTGCGTCACCGTCACATCGTTGAGCACACCCAGCGACCCGATGATGAATCCGGCGAGCAGCAGCCCACTGATCGACACGCTGCCGAGATACGCGCTGACCGCCGAGTTCTGTTCATCAGACAGCCCGGTCAGATGCGCTAATTCGATTGCTCCCCAAGATAATCCGGCTGCCAACAGCAACGCCGCCAACGTGCCCAGCAGGGCGGCGCTGGTGCGCAGGTTGACTCCGTGGGCGAGATAGATGACCACGTACAGGATCGCCGCCGACGCCACCAGCGCCACCGGAACCGCGGGTGCGCCGTCGCGCAGCGCCGGCAGCAAGAAGACCACCAGCACCAGAAACGCGACCACGATACCGACCAGCGCCAGCAATCCGCGCCAACGCGCGACCGCGACGATGACCAATGCGAACGCCACGGCCAGCCCCACCAGCGCCCAGCCGCGCTCGAAGTCGTAGAACGCGTACGTGGTGGCGCCCTGCGGGTCGACCTGCCGCACCACCCGGATGTGGTCGTCCGCTGTGAAGTGCGGCTGACCGGGACCGGGCGAGAACTCCAACAGGGTCTTCGCGCCGGCATTCGGCCCCGAGTCGATCGCGACCAAGGTCTCGACGCATCGTCCCGTGCCCGGTGTCCCCGGTTGCGGAGCCGTGGTGAGCACCTGACTGGCCGACGGGCTGCCGCAGTCGGCCAGCCCGCTGGACAGCACGTGCGCACGCTCGGTGGTCACCGCCCCGCCGGTGGCGCTCTGAAACGGCATCGGGATGTCGACGTGCTGGCGGCTCGGCCACAACACCACCGCACCGGCAATCACGCCTATCCCGATCGCTACCAACAGCCCCACGACGATTTTGGCGGGCAGCGGACCCAGCAGGGACGGTCCTGACGACAGGTTGTGCGAATGCGAGTGGGTCACCCGCTCCACCGTAGAGGCGCTTACTGCCGATAGGCGGTCAGGAAGTTGCCCAGCCGTTCAATCGCCGCCGACAGATCACGTGCCCACGGCAGGGTGACGATGCGCAGGTGATCGGGGGCCGGCCAGTTGAAGCCGGTGCCCTGGCCTACCAGGATCTTCTCCTGCAGCAGCAGGTCGAGGACCAGCTGTTCGTCATCCTCGATGTCGTAGACCTCGGGGTCCAGCCGCGGAAACGCGTACAACGCCCCATCCGGCTTAACACAGGACACCCCGGGAATCTGGTTGAGCTTGGTCCATGCGATGTCACGTTGCTCGAGCAGCCGGCCCCCGGGCAGCACCAGGTCGTCGATGCTTTGGTAGCCGCCGAGGGCGACCTGGATCGCGTGCTGGGCAGGCACATTCGGGCATAGCCGCATGTTGGCCAGCAGGCTGATTCCCTCGATGAAGCTGCTGGCGTGGTCCTTGGGTCCGGTGATCGCCAGCCAGCCGGCCCGGTACCCGGCCACCCGGTAGGCCTTCGACAGGCCGTTGAAGGTCAGGCACAGCAGGTCCGGCGCGAGCGTGGCCAGGCTGATGTGCTTGGCGTCGCCGTAGAGGATCTTGTCGTAGATCTCGTCGGCCAGCAGCAGCAGCTGGTGCTTGCGGGCCAGCTCGACGATCTGGGTGAGGATTTCGCGGCTGTACACGGCGCCGGTGGGGTTGTTCGGATTGATCACGACCAGCGCCTTCGTGCGCGCGGTGATCTTCGACTCCATGTCGGCGATGTCGGGCTGCCACCCCTGGGTCTCGTCGCACAGGTAGTGCACCGGCGTGCCCCCCGCCAGGGATGTCGACGCCGTCCACAACGGGTAGTCGGGGGAGGGAATCAGCACCTGATCGCCGTTGTCGAGCAGGGCTTGCAGCGTCATCGTGATCAGCTCGGAGCACCCGTTGCCCAGGAAGACGTCGTCGACGTCGAAACGCGGGAAGCCGTCGACCAGCTCATAGCGGGTGACCACCGCGCGCCGGGCCGGCAGGATGCCCTGCGAATCCGAGTAACCCTGTGCGTAGGGCAGCGCCTGGATCATGTCGCGCATGATCACGTCGGGTGCGTCGAAGCCGAATGGCGCCGGGTTGCCGATGTTGAGCTTGAGGATGCGGTGGCCCTCGGCCTCGAGCCGCGCAGCGTGCTGGTGCACCGGGCCGCGGATTTCGTACAGAACGTCCTGAAGCTTGGACGACTGCGCGAAGGTCCGCTGCCGGTGGTGGCCGGGGATGTGCACGGGCACCTGGTGAGTGGTCACGTCACCAATGGTGCCATCGCCGTCCACCGATTTTTGCTGATAGAGGCCAATCTGTGATCAGCGCTTCCCCGGGGGGCGCGCCCCGCGCGCGATGCCGAGCCCCTTAACAGGGGCTGCCGGGGGCGCCGCGTCGCCGTTGGTGTCTTCGGACGGCTCCGGGCTCGGCTCGGGTTTGGTCTCAGCCTTTTGCTCGACGGGCGCGGCTGCCTCTGCTTTCGCTTCGGCGGCTGGGGCCGCCGGCGCGGCGGCCTTCTTGGCCCCCGGACGCTTGGCGCCGGCGGCGATGCCCAGGCCCTTGACGGGTGCGGCCGGCGCCTTGGGTTCCGCAGCCTCGGCGGGCTCGGTCTTTTCCTCGGTTTTTTCCGCGGCCTTCGGTGCGGCGGCCTCCGTGCTCTCCGGCGGCGCTTCGGTCGCCGGGGCCGCGGCGGCCGGTGCTGCCTTCTTGGCCCCCGGACGCTTGGCGCCGGCGGCCAGGCCCAGGCCCTTGGCGGGCGCGGCTTCCGTCTTGGCTTCCGCGGCCTCGGTGGCCGGTGCTGGCGCCGCAGGAGCCGCGGGTGCTTGCGCCGCTGGAGCCGCGGCCTTCTTGGCGCCGGGACGCTTGGCGCCGCCGGCGATACCCAGCCCCTTCGCGGGCGCTGCGGCCTTGGCGGGCTGCTCGGGCTCGGCGGGCGCGGGCTCCGCAACCGTCGCGGGCGCCTCCTCCGGTGCTGTCGCGGCGGGGGCAGCGGCCTTGGGCTCGGCCTTCGCGGCCCGCTCGCCTGCCTTTTCCGAAGCTTCCTTTGCGGCGGTGCCCTTCTCCGGCAGCGTCGCCTTGTCGTACTCGAGCGAGCCCAGCAGGATCTGCGCCACGTCGAGCACTTCGACCCCGCTGCGGCCCGCCTCTTCCTGCCGGTCGTTGACGCCGTCGGTGACCATCACCCGGCAGAACGGGCACCCGGTCGCGATCGTCGCGGCGTTGGTGGCCAGCGCTTCGTCGACGCGCTCGTGGTTGATGCGCTTACCGATGTGCTCTTCCATCCACATGCGCGCACCGCCGGCGCCGCAGCAGAAGCTGCGGTCGGAGTTGCGCGGCATCTCGGTGAGGTTCGCCCCGGCGAAGCCGATCAGCTCACGCGGCGCCTCGTACACCTTGTTGTGGCGGCCCAGGTAGCAAGGGTCGTGATACGTAATGTCTTGCGAGACAGGCGTTACGGGCACCAGCTTCTTGTCGCGCACCAACCGGTTCAGCAGCTGGGTGTGGTGCAGCACGCTGTAGTTGGCGCCCAGCTGGCGGTATTCCCTGCCGATTGTGTTGAAGCAGTGCGGGCAGGTGACGACGATCTTTCGGTCGACGGTCTCCACGCCCTCGAAGACACCGTCCAGCGTCTCGACGGCCTGGGCTGCCAGTTGCTGGAACAGGAACTCGTTGCCGGACCGGCGCGCCGAGTCACCGTTGCAGGTCTCCCCGGTGCCCAGCACCATGAACTTCACCCCGGCGATGGAAAGCAGCTCGGCGACGGCCTTCGTGGTCTTCTTGGCCTTGTCGTCGTAGGCGCCGGCGCAGCCCACCCAGAACAGGTACTCGTAGCCGTCGAAGCTTTCGACGTCCTCGCCGTAGACCGGGACGTCGAAGTCGACCTCGTCGATCCAGTTGGTCCGGTCGCCGGCGTTCTGGCCCCACGGGTTGCCCTTGGTCTCCAGGTTCTTGAACAGCACCGACAGCTCGGACGGGAACTCCGACTCCATCATCACCTGGTAGCGGCGCATATCGATGATGTGATCGACGTGCTCGATGTCCACCGGGCACTGTTCGACGCAGGCGCCGCAGGACACGCACGACCACAGCACGTCGGGATCGATCACACCGCCCTGCTCGGCGGTGCCGACCAGCGGGCGCGCCACCTGCTCGGGTCCGTGGCCGGGAACGCGGCCGAAGCCGGACTCCGGAACGTGATGGGCTTCTTCTTCGACCGTCTCGAGGTCCAGACCCTCCAGCGGCTCGGCGGTCTTCTCGCCCAGGATGTAGGGCGCCTTGGCCATCCAGTGATCGCGCAGGTCCATGATGACGAGCTTGGGCGACAACGGCTTTCCGGTATTCCAGGCTGGGCACTGCGACTGGCAGCGCCCGCACTCGGTACACGTGGCGAAGTCGAGGTTCGCCTTCCAGGTGAAGTCCTCGATCTTGCCGCGACCGAAAACGTCGTCCTCGCCTGGATCTTCGAAGTTGATCGGCTTGCCGCCGGATTCCATCGGCAGCAGCGGACCAAGGCCGTCGGGCAGGCGTTTGAAGGTGACGTTGATCGGCGCCAGGAAGATGTGCAGGTGCTTGGAGTGCAGCACGATGATCAAGAAGAACAGCGCCACCGCGATGTGAGCCAGCAGAGCGAAGGTCTCGATCCATTCGTTAGCAGTCACGCCCAGTGGTTGCATGAGGGCGCCCATGGCGTGCGAGAAGAACGCACCCCGGCCGTACGGGAAGTTGCCGGTGACGACAGAGGCGCCTCGGAAGATCGCGAAGCTGACGATGACCAGCGAGATCATGAACAGAATCAGCCAAGCGCCGCCGGTGTGGGAACCGTAGAACCGTGACGAACGGCCGTGTTCCTTTGGCTCACTGCGCAATCGGATGATCGCGAACGTGATGATGCCGGCCAGCACGGCGAGCGCGATGAAGTCCTGCAAGAAACCCAGTGCATCCCAGCGGCCGACGATCGGGATGTGGAAATTGGGTTGGAACAGGGTGCCGTATGCCTCGATGTACACCGTGATGAGGATGAAGAAGCCCCACATGGTGAAGAAGTGCGCAAGGCCGGGGATCGACCACTTCAGCAGCTTGCGCTGACCGAATACCTCGGCGATCTGCGTCCAGATGCGGGTGCCGATGTCGTTGGTGCGACCGCTGACCGGCTGCCCGGACATGACGAGTCGGTAGAGCCACCAGACGCGTTTGAGGGCGAACAACGCCACGATCGCCGTCAGGCCCAGCCCTAACACCAATCTGATGATCGTTTGCGTGGTCACCGAAGGTCTCTCCCCATTGCATCGTCGCTCAACGAAAACTCGTTCGATCTTTGCTAGCTCATAGTGACATCTGGGCTGCTAACGCCGCGAGAAAGGTTGCCCTAACTGGGATTCGTAAAAGCCTTTGACCTGCGGCTTAGCCTTCTGGGGCGAGCATGGCACGTAACATAGACAACATTTCCGAGCGTGAGCCAGCGCCCAGCCGACGGCGAATACGGGCTACGTGGTGCTCAACGGTCTTCGCCGAGATGAACAGTTGGGCGCCGATGTCGCGGTATGGCATGCCCAACAATAGGAGTTCGGCGACTTCGCGTTCGCGATGCGACAGCGGCGATCCCGAGGTTGGCTGGTGGGAGGGCGACGCAGCGGTGCCGTCGGGTTCGTCGCCGGGCATCCCGGTGGTGGGAAGGTCGCCTGGGGCCGCGCCCAATTTGAGATCCCGGGCCAGTTGCAGCATCGCTCCGGACACCCTGCCGTCGGGTGTCTGCAGCGCGGCCTGCCCGGCTAGCCGGGTCGCATCCGAGGTCAGCCCGACATGCGACAGCGCCCGGGCCGACGCGGTGACCTCGTCGGCGTCGACCTGGTTGGCCAGGACACGTAGCCAGGTGCGGCCGGAACCCGACAGGGCGTGCGCGAGGGTGCTGGCTCCGGCCGCAGCACCCAGCGCCTGCCCATGCGGGGCAACCAAATCCGGCGCGTTGGCGAGGATTCCCGCGTGCACGCCGGCCCAATGCAGTGGGATTGCCCACAAGGTCGGGTTGCCCAGCGATTCCAGCAGGGTGAACGCCTGATCCAAGGCGTGGCGCACCTGTTCGACCTGGCGTATTCGGGCGGCGCCCACCCACAATTCGCCCAACGGCAGCAGCGCGAACAGGTCGATGGAGTACTCGGACAGCACCTCCATGCCTGCGTACCAATGCTTTTGCAGCGCGCCGGGGTCGCCGCTACGACGCGCGATCGCCGTCTGCAGTGCCGCCGCCCACAACGCGTCGCGCCGGTGCAACCCTGCCGAACCGACCGCCGCGACGTCGGCGCTGGCCGACGACAGCTGCCCGTCCTGCATCTTGATCCAGCCGGACAGCAAGGTGTGCCGAGGTGCAAACAGCGCGTCACCGCCGGTGCGCACGGCGCGGCCGATCACGCTGCGGGCGCGGACCGGATCGCCGCCGTGGATCGCGGCCAGGGTCACCAGAGCGGCCGGACTGTCAGGAAGGACTTCGTTCACGGTCTGTTCGGCCGTGATGGCCTGGCCCAATTTCGTCATCGCGGCCGGATACGGCTGGTCCATCGTCAGCAGCAACCCCTCCGCCAGACTGCGCGCGGTGCGGGCGGCCATCGTCGGCGGGCCAGCGTCCTTGAGGCGCAGCGCGGCACGCGCCGCTACCAGATCACCGGTCGAGGCCAGCGCGATCGCGGCGGCGGCACCGACCAGTGCGTCCGGGTGCGGGCCCAGCCAGCTGAACAATTCCGCCGCCTGATTCGCGCTGCCCTCGTGGGCTGCAACGCTGGCCGAAATCCGAACCGCTGCAGCGCGTTCGGCCGAATCGGGTGAGCTCAGCAGCTTGTCGGCCAGTGCTGCCGCGGCGGCACAGTCCCCGTTGAGGGCCAGCGCGTCGGCGACCCGAGACGTTAGCCCTTCGGCGCCGGCCTCAATGGCAGCCTGGTAAAGCCTTGCGGCCCTGGTAGATTCGCCGCGTGCAGCCGTGGCTTGCTCAGCGAGGATGGCCGCTAGCCGGTCGTCTTTGAGCCCGTGTTCGGCGAGGCGCAACGCGAACGGCAGTGAAACCGTCGACATGTCCAATTGTGAACGCAGCAGTGCAGTTTCGACCTCGTGGTGGTGGGCATTGCCGACAATCTGGGCGATCGCGCCATGAACCAGCTGGAGGAATTCGGGCGAGTGCGAGGGCTCGATCAGCCCGCTGGCGCGGGCCCGATCTACGAGCTGGCGTGCGTCTGTTGCCGAAATATCCAGTGCCGCAGCTACATCAGCTGCTCCTAGCTCTTGGGTCAGCGACATGATGAGCAGCGCGTCGAGGTCGGGTTCGTCGAGGCGACGCAATCGCGCGATCAGGGCGAAGCCGGCTGCTTGCGCCGGGGCGGATGTGCTCTCGGACGTTGCGCGCACCAGAAAGGGGAGTCCCGCGGTGCATGCCAGAAGGTCTTCGTCGACGGGAAGCGGGCCCAGCGATATCGGCGGTCGATCCCGCTCCATCGCCACGGTCAGCTGGCGCAGGCGCTGCTGCGGCTCGGCGGCCACCACCACCGTGGTCCGCGGGTCGGCGACGCACTCGGTGAGGCTGAGCAGGTCGGGCTCGGTCAGCAGGTGAGCGTCGTCGATCACCCGCGCGGCGTCGGGCGGATCGCCGGCCCGAGGTGGGCGCGCGAGCACGGTCAGCCCGGCACCCCGCAGCGCGTCGCGCGCGGCGGCCAGGGCCGCGGTCTTGCCGGTCCCGATGCCGCCACTGATCACGAGCTTCACCGGAATCGTCGCCGCGTCGGCCAGGGCCTGGATGACTTGTTCGAGCATCGGGGAGTCGCTCACATCGCGTCCCCCTATCGGTGCTGCGCTGGTGGTCAGGAGCAGTTTCACACCATAGCCGCTCCAACCCCCGTATCAGGGTAGCCATCCCCGTAACCCCCCGGTTCCCCTAAACCACTACCCCCTAATGTCGACGGCCCGCAGGTGGGTTGTACACCGATCACAGCGCTCGGTCGGGCCGATAACATCGTGGTAATTGACTGGGCGGCCCCTGTGGATGCCGCCGGCAAGGGCAGCGAACGGCGAGGAGGTGTGCCCGATGGCAAACTCATTGCTCGACTTCGTGATTTCGCTGGTCCGCGACCCCGATGCTGCGGCGCGCTATGCGGCCAACCCCGCGCAGTCCATCGCGGATGCTCATCTTACCGATGTGACCAGCGCCGATGTGAATAACCTGATTCCAATGGTGACGGATTCGCTGTCGATGGGTACTCCCGCCGGGCCTGCCTTGGGCGTGCCCGTCCCCGATCACGGAAACGTCTGGGCAAGCGGCGCGGCCGCCGCCGCCCTGGATGCATTCACGCCGCACACCCCCACGGGAATCGTCGATTCGCATGGCCCGGCGAGCAGCGTGATCCATCCGCCGTCGACCCCCGCGCCCGTCCAGCCGCCGGCTGATCCGCGGCCCTTCGGCATTGACTCTCCGGCGGCATCGGTGCAGTTCACGGGGTCTGAGACGCCAGATAGTCCGGTCGATCACGGGGGAGTCCCGGCCCATGACCCGGGCCTCTGGGATCACCAGGTCACCCACCCGCACCCCGGCGAGCCCGACCACCACGACTTCGGCCTGCACGGCTGATTCTTCGGCTGCCGCAGTCCAATCCTGCAGTCCCGAGCTGCGTTAACACCGTCCAGTAGGGCGTCTTTAGTGGCGCGTTGGGGTTACCCCGCATATCCCCTAACCCCCTAACGGGCAGCCCCCATGGATCCCGATGGGGAACCGATCAGCCGGGGGATCCGTCCCCGATTCCGGGCAGGGGCGGAATCCATAGCGTGTATTGCAGACGCCGGTCGATCCGGCGCAGGGATTTGGAGGGGAATGAATCATGGACCGGCTGATCCAATACATCATGGATTTGTTTGGCAACCCGGACGCGGCCCGCGCTTTCGTCGCCGGCCCCGGGCAGGCCATGACCGACGCGGGCTTAGTCAACGTGGCTCCGGAGCAGTTCTCTTCCGCGGTGGCCAGCGCTCTCCCGGGCGTGCCCCTCGGTGCGGGCGACCCGATCGGTGGGTTGCAGCAGGTGCTGACCGACCAGTACGGCTTTGCCCCAAGTTATGACGGCTATGGCTACGACCAAGGTTATGGCGGCTACGACCCGGGCTACGGATACGGCCCCGTCGGCCTTGTCGGCGAAGTTGCCCAGGACGCGGGCGCCCTGGTGGGCGACGCGATTGCCCCGGTTGCCGACGGCGCCGGCGCCGTTCTCGGCCTGGGCAGCGCGATCGTCGGAAACGTGGGCGGCGGACTACTCGGCGCTGTCGACGCCGGACTCTACGGCGGCGCGTACGGCGGGTTCGGCCTGCAGCCTGGTTGGGGTTTTGGTCCCGGCACCGGCGGGTTTGGTCCCGGCTTCGGACCTGGCTGGGGCGAGCCCGGCTGGGGACATGGCTGGGGCGACGGGCGGCCCGGCTGGGGACATGGTTGGGGTGACGGGCGACCCGGCTGGGGACATGGTTGGGGCGACCGGCCCGGTTGGGGACATGGTTGGGGTGACGACCGACCTGGCTGGGGACATGGTTGGGGCGACGGGCGGCCCGGTTGGGGACATGGCTGGGGTGACCGGCCCGGCTTCGGCGAATTCGGCCATGGCACCGGCTTCGGTACCGGCTTCGGCGGCGAGTTTGGTCTGGGCGTTGGGATCAACGCCGGCCTGGGTCTTGGAGGTGGCTTTGGCGGACACACGGGCCTTGGTCTCGGCGGCGGCGGCCTGACGGGCATCGGTTTGGGTGCACAGACCGGATTCGGCGGCCGCGCAGGACTTGGTCTCGGCGGCGAGAGTGGCCTTGGCCTCGGTGGCGGCTTTGGCGGACATACCGGTTTCGGTCTGGCCAGTGAGGTCGGCCTGGGTGGTCGCACCGGCATCGGCGTCGGTGGTGAGAGCGGCTTTGGTGGCCACGCTGGTTTCGGTGAGGGTGTTGGGCTGCGGGCCGGCGGTGGACTTGAGGGTGGCGCTGGGTTCGGTGGCGGCGCTGGTCTTGGTGGTGAGAGCGGTCTTGGTGGCCACGCTGGTTTCGGTGAGGGTGTTGGGCTGCGGGCCGGCGGTGGACTTGAGGGTGGCGCTGGGTTCGGTGGCGGCGCTGGTCTTGGTGGTGAGGCTGGTCTTGGTGGTCGCACCGCGGTCGGTGCTGGTGCTGGATTCAACGGCGGTGGCGGATTTGGCGGCGACGGCGCGGGCCACGCGGGTGTTGGCTTGCGGGGTGAAGCCGGTGACGGGTTCGGCGCCGGTGCTGGAGTTGGCGGCCAAGCCGGTGGTGGTTTGGGCGTCGGAAGCCAGCTCGGTGGTGGCTTCGGTGCTGGTGTTGGTGCTGGTGGCCAGGCGGGTCTGGGGGGTCAGGCGGGTCTGGGGAGCCAGGCGGGCTTGGGTGCCGGTGGTCAGGCTGGCGTTGGTGGTGGCTTTGGCGGCCAAGCCGGTGGCGGTTTCGGTGCTGGTGGCCAGGCGGGTCTGGGGAGCCAGGCTGGTATGGCGAGCCAGGCGGGCTATGGTGCCGGCGGTCAAGCTGGCTTCGGCGGTCAGGCGGGTCTGGGGGGTCAGGCGGGCTTAGGTGCCGGTGGTCAGGCTGGCGTTGGTGGTGGCTTTGGCGGCCAAGCTGGTGGTGGTTTCGGCGTCGGAAGCCAGCTCGGTGGTGGCTTCGGTGCTGGTGCTGGTGCTGGTGGCCAGGCGGGTCTGGCGAGCCAGGCGGGCTTCGGTGCCGGTGGTCAGGCCGGCGGCGCGTTCGGTGCCGGCGGTGGACTGGCCGGCGCCAGCAACTTGGGCGGTCAAACTGGCTTCGGTGGTCAGGCCGCTCTCGCGAGCCAGGCCAGTTTCGGTGCCGGCAGCCAGCTGGCGGGTGCCGGCAATGCCGGCGCACTGGCCGGTGCAGGCGGTAATGCAGCCCTGGGGGTGGGCGGCAACGCAGCGCTGGGCGCGAGCGGTCAGGCGGGGTTGATCGCTAGCGAGGGCGCAGCGCTCAACGGCGCCGCCACTCCCCACGTCGCCGGCCCGCTTGGGGGTGTCGGGGTCGGCGGTCAAGGCGGTGCCACCGCGGCCGGTGGCGCTGGCCTTGGTATCGGCGGCGCCCGCAGCACCGGCTCGTTGAGCGGCGAGGGCGGGCTGGGAGGCCACGCCTCACCGCAATCCGCGGCTGTCGCCGGCGGCGCCGGCTTGGGCAGTCACGCTGAAGTCGGCGGGACCGGCGGCGCAGGTCTAGGCGGCCACGCCGGAGCTAACGGTGCCGCGGGGGCCGGCGTCGGTGGTGGCTTTCCGTCCGGCGGAGCCGGCGGCGGTGTCAACGCGGGTGCCGGCGCCGGAGCACACGGCGGCATCCTCGGCCAGGAGGGCGCGACGCTCGGCGGCGGTGTTGCCGGCGGTGGCGGCGTCGGCGCTCACGGCCCGGCCGGGCCTGCTGGACAGGCCCCGGTAATCCAGGGCGGCGGCGGTGCCGGAGGCGGTGTCGGCGGACACGCGACGCCGCCGTCGAACCCCGGCTCGGTCTTCCAGGGTGGAGGCTCGGGCGGTGCCGGCGGCCACGGCAGTGCGGGCGGACCGGTGATCCATGAGCCGGCGCAGCAGGCCCCGGTGCAGCACTCGCCGGCGCCGGTCCAGCATGCGCCGATCGAGCATTCACCTGCCCCGGTCCAGCATTCGCCGGCCCCGGTGCAGCATTCGCCGGCTCCGGTCGAGCACGCTCCGGCGCCGCACAGCCCGTCGGTGTTCGAAGGCACTCCGCACGCTCCGGCTCCGGTGCACGCTCCCGCGCCGGAACCGCACCCGTCGCCGTCGCACGTCGGCGGCCCGCACGGGTAACGCGTGGACGCAGCAAATCGGCGGGGATCTTTTGATCCCCGCCGATTCGCGCGCATACCGTAAGCACTGATGCGAGAAAGTGGGGGAACCGCGGTGACTCAAGCCAGTGATCCGAGGCGCGTCAGCGTGATCGTCGAGTTGATCGACCACACCATCGCAATCGCCGAACTCAACGACCGCAATGACCTCAAGCAGCGGCTGGTGCGCGCCCGCGAGCGCATCACCGACCCGCAGATCCGGGTGGTCATCGCGGGGCAACTCAAGCAGGGCAAGAGTCAGCTGCTCAACTCGTTGCTCAACCTGCCGGTGGCGCGCGTCGGCGACGACGAGGCCACCGTCGTGATCACCGTCGTCAGCCACGGCGACCCGCCGTCGGCCCGGCTGATCGTCGCCGCGGGCCCCAACGGCGAGCCCGTACCCGTCGACATCCCGGTCGACGACATCAGCACCGATCTGCGACGAGCGCCGCAAGCCGGCAACCGGGAAGTGCTGCGCATCGAGATCGGTGCCCCCAGCCCGCTGCTGCAGGGGGGCTTGGCCTTCATCGACACCCCGGGGGTGGGTGGCCATGGGCAGCCGCACTTGTCGGCGACGCTCGGACTGCTGCCCAACGCGGACGCACTGATCATGGTCAGCGACACCAGCCAGGAATTGACCGAACCCGAGATGTGGTTCATCCGGCAGGCGCACCGGATCTGCCCGGTCGCCGTATTGGCGGCCACCAAGACCGACCTTTATCCGCACTGGCGCGACATCGTCGACGCCAACACCGCGCACTTGCAGCGCGCCGGTGTATCGATGCCAATCCTGCCGGTCTCGTCGCTGCTGCGCAGTCACGCCGTCACATCCAATGACACCGAACTCAACGAGGAATCCAACTTCCCGGCGATCGTGAAGTTCCTCAGCGAGCGGGTGCTCTCCGGTGAGAGCGACCGGGTGCGCGACGAGGTTCTTCGCGATATCCGTTCGGCGGCAGAACAATTGACGATGGCTGCGGGCTCGGAACTCGCGGTCGTCAACGATCCGGGGCTTCGTGACCGGCTCGCCGACGACCTGGAGCGACGCAAGCGTGACGCGCTGGACGCGCTGGAACAGACCGCGCTGTGGCAGCAGGTGCTCAATGACGGCTTCACCGACCTGAGCACTGACGTCGATCACGACATGCGGGCCCGGTTCCGCGCGCTCACCGAGGACATCGAGCGCCAGATCGATTCGTGCGACCCGACCCGGCATTGGGCCGAAATCGGCAGCGACGTCGAGGAAGCGGTGGCCACCGCTGTCGGGGACAACTTCGTCTGGGCCTACCAACGCGCCGAGGAGCTGGCCGACGCCGTGGCGAATTCGTTCGCGGCGGCGGGGCTGGATTCAGTGCTAACGCCCGAGCTGAATCAACGCGCGATGGGCGAGGACTTCGGCCAGCTCAAGTCGGTGTCCGACCTGGAGTCCAAGCCGGCGGGCAAGGGTCAGAAGATGGTGAGCGGACTGCGTGGTTCCTATGGCGGCGTGGTGATGATCGGCATGTTGTCCTCGGTGGCGGGGCTCGGCCTGTTCAACCCGTTGTCGGTGGGCGCCGGGCTGATCCTTGGCCGCATGGCCTACAAGGAGGACAAGGAAAACCGGCTGCTGCGGGCGCGTGCCGAGGCCAAGACGAATGTGCGGCGCTTCGTCGACGACGTCTCGTTCGTGGTGGGCAAGGAATCTCGCGACAGGCTCAAGATCATCCACCGCACGCTGCGCGACCATTACCGCGACATCGCCAATGAGATCTCCCGTTCGCTTAACGAATCGCTGCAGTCCACCATCGCCGCGGCGCATGTGGAAGAAGCCGAACGCGACGCCAAGATCCGGGAACTCGAGCGGCAGTTGAATATCCTGAACCAGGTCATCGACAATGTGGACAAACTAACGCCACAGGTGACCGTAGGACGGGTGTGAGCACTAGCGATCGAGTCCGTGCGATTTTGGGCGGGACCGTCCAGGCCTACCGTGGTGAGCCCGCGTTCCGGAACCGGCCCGAAGTTTTCTACGAACTGGACCGCATCGGCGCGCGGCTGAACGAGCCGATTCGCATCGCCCTGGCCGGCACGCTCAAGGCCGGAAAGTCCACTCTGCTCAACGCTTTGGTGGGCCAAGACATCGCCCCGACCGACGCCACCGAGGCCACCCGTATCGTGACCTGGTTCCGGCACGGCCCTACCCCGAAGGTTACCGCAAACCATTGGGGTGGAAGGCATTCCAATGTGCCGATCAACCACAGCGCCGGGCTGACGTTCGACTTCCGGACACTCAACCCGGCCGACGTGGCCGATCTGGATGTCGAGTGGCCCGCCGAAGAGCTGGTCGAGACCACGATCATCGACACCCCGGGAACGTCGTCGCTGACGCGTGAGGCCTCCGATCGCACACTGAGGTTGCTGGTGCCCCCCGACGGGGTGCCGCGGGTCGACGCCGTGGTCTTCTTGCTGCGCACCCTCAACGCCGCAGATATCGCCCTGCTCAAGCAGATTGGGCAACTCGTCGGCGGATCCGCGGGCGCGCTGGGCATCATCGGTGTGGCGTCGCGGGCCGACGAGATCGGCGCGGGCCGCATCGACGCGATGCTCTCGGCCGCCGACGTCGCGCAGCGGTTCACCAAGGAGATGAACGAGACCGGCATCTGCCAAGCCGTGGTGCCGGTCTCGGGGCTGTTGGCGCTGACCGCGCGCACGCTACGGCAAAGCGAGTTCATCGCCCTGCAGAAGCTGGCCGCGGCCGACAAGACCGAACTCAGTAAGGCCATGCTCAGCGTGGACCGTTTCGTTCGTGTCGAGAGCCCGCTGCCCGTCGACGCGGCGACCCGTGCCCAATTGCTGGACCGGTTCGGCATGTTCGGACTGCGGATTTCCCTCGCGGTGTTGGCTACCGGTGTCGCCGACGCGGTGGGGCTGGCCGACGAATTGCTGGAGCGCAGTGGGCTGGTGGCGCTGCGTGAGGTCATCGATCAGCAATTCGCGCAACGCGCCGACATGCTCAAGGCACACACCGCGCTGGTGTCGTTGCGCCGGTTCGTAGAGGCGTTCCCGATCGTCGCGACGCCCTACGTCATCGCCGACATCGACCCGCTACTGGCCGACACGCACGCATTCGAAGAGCTTCGGCTGCTCAGCCAATTATCCTCTCGTCCAACATCTTTGAATGACGAAGAGCTGGCGTCGCTGCGCCGGATCATCGGCGGATCGGGCACCCGCCCGGCCAGCCGGCTAGGCCTGGACCCCGAGAACAAAAACCCCGGCGAGGGGCCACGGGCGGCGTTCGCCGCGGCGCAGCGCTGGCGCCGCCGGGCCGAGCATCCGCTCAACGACCCATTCACCACCAGGGCGTGCCGCGCCGCGGTGCGCAGCGCCGAGGCGATGGTCGCCGACTTCCACGGCGCCAACATCGCGCCTCAGTAGCGCCGCCACGGCCAGTGCGGCCGCTCCCGTTCGGTCGGCAGCGGCGGCGGAACGGTCGTGGTTGGCGGTGGGACCGTCGTCGTGGGCGGCGGCTGATAGGTCGTGGTGGGCGGCGGCTGATATGTCGTCGTGGGCACCTCGGTGGTGGTCGGGGTCGTCGACGGCGGCGGTGGTGGCGGCGCGGTCACCGTCTCGGTCGACTCGGTCACGGTCACCGTTTGCTCGGGCGGCGGGGCGGTCGGCTGGGTCGGCGTCGGGGTCTGCACCGGGCGGGGGCTCTCCTCGCCGAGGGTCAACGCCAGGATCACGGCAACGAGTATGGCCATGGCCGCGGCGGCCAGGCTCAAGACGATGGCGGTGCGCTTGTACCATACCGGCGGCGGAGCACCGTAAGGTTCTTCGTCATCGAAATCCATTGCGTCCCGGACATATTGGCCACTATGCTCGGGCCCGGTGTAGGGGACGGGATCTTCCTCGTCGTCATCCTCCGACCAGGCCAGGGGACGCTCTTCTTCGATCCGGGCGTTTGGCATGACTTGGGTCATGTCGGCCGGCGCCGCGGCGGCCAATTGCGTCGGGGTCTCGACGACTGGGCTCGGCACCGCGCCCGGCACGGGGTGCTGCTGACCGAAGCTGGCCGCGCCGAGGGCGGCGGTGAGGGCGGGGCGCGGTGCGGTGCGGATCGGCACCCCGAGACGTTCGGACAGCCGGGTGGCCAGCAGTGGGATGGCGGCCCCGCCGCCGACGGTGGCCACGGCGGCCAGGCGTTCGGTCGGAATCTCGTTGCGCTGCAGCATGTTTTCGATGCCGGTGATGAAATCGTTCAGCGGCCCGGCGATCAGCTCCTCGAATTCGTTGCGGGACAACTCGATATCCTCGCCGGTTACGGCAGGGACCGTGGTGACAGTCGCTGTCGACAGCTGCTCCTTGGCAGCGCGGTACTGATCGAGCAGGCGGGCCAGCGATCCCATCCGTGTCGTGCTGGCCAGCCCGCCGGAGGTGTCGCTCGGGGCGCGGTCCCGCATGTGATCGAGGATCAGTTGGTCGATCCCGTCGCCGGAGAATTCGGAGTACCGCATCGACGGCCCGATCTGGGCAAAGTCCGACCCGGCGTCGCTCAGCGTCACGGTGGTGCCGCTGGCGCCGAAGTCGCACAACGCGACGATGCCCTCGGTGGGGAAGTCAGGTTCGGCCCGCAGCGCGGTGAGCGCGGCGGTGGCATCGGAGATCAGCGCCGGCGGTACGCCGCCCGGCGCCAGGCCCGGTTGGGCGAAGAATTCCTCACGCAGTGCCGTGGACTGCTCCGGCGACCAGTACGCGGGTATCGCGATCGTGACCGGTGTTCCGTAGTCGACGGTCCGGGCCATCGCCTCGAGCGCTTCGACCGTCAGGGCGTCGCCCAGGTACTTCGTCCCATCGGCTGCCACCAGCGGAGTGCGGTCCCCGACCCGTTCGACGAATCCCCGCATCACCAGGCCGGCTTCGGCCGCATCTGGACGTTCCTCCGGCAGGCCGACTTCTGATGCCCGCTGGTCAAACAGGGTGAGCACGGAGCTGCGAGTCACCGCATCGCCACCCGCACGGGCGGCGACCAGATTGGCCGTCCCGATGGACAACCCGAGCGACTCGGACATCTGGCGTTCCCCTGTGCTTTGGCGTAAGAGTGGCTGTGGGTTCCCGCGAGTCTAGGTGGGAGCCCATCTCACAGACCGGGCGGCAGCGTGATCTCGGTCGGTAGCCCGGGCAGCGCGGGCAGCGTGATCACGGACGGCAGCTGTGGCAATGGGTACGTCTGGCCCGACGGCGTGGTCGCGGTGGTGGTGGCGGTCGACGGCAGCGTGTCCTCGGTGGACGCCGTCGGAGCGTCGGTGGGTGTGGTGACCGGCGGCGCGCTCGATTGCGGCGGAGCCACGCTGGCGGTGCTCGACGGCCGGGGCACCGTGGTGGTGGCGGTCGCGGGGGTGGGGTTGGTTACCGGCTCCTGCGGCGGGGCGCCATGTATGAGCTGGATGATGCCCCAGACGATCAGCGCGATCAGGACCGCGATGAGGACGCCCCACCCGGCCAACGCAATCGGTTTACGCCAACCGGGAATCGGGTCGTCAGGGTCGGGCTCCGTGCTGCCGTCTTCTCCGTAGTGGATGTAGACGGTCGGTTCGTCGTCGACGAAATAGTCTGCCGGCGCGTGCCTTGCCATGGTCGCAGAGACTAGCGGGGCGGTGTCGGCCGAGGTGGGACCCACACGGGCAGGTTCGGATCGGCCGTCAAACGTTGACTTAATTGCAACCAACTCGTTAGGGGATCGCGGGGATGGTGGTCGGTAGCCACGATGGCCAGTGATGCCGACGCGTCGGTTCTTGGCGCGTGGGTTGTGGTGCCGGCGCGACCGCAGTGCTGGTGGTCGGCGGCTCAGTCGTGGCGGTTGTGGTGGTCGGCGCTGTGGTCGTCGTGGGGGGCGTCGTCGTGCTGGTGGTGGTGGTCGGCGCCGTCGTGGTGGTCGTCGGGTGGGTGCTGGGGGCGTTACCGGTGCCCTTGTCTCCGATGAGCTCGATGATGCCGTAGACGATCAGGGCGATCAGGATCAGAACGGACAGGCCCCAGATGAGGAGCCCCACCGGCTTGCGGTACCACGGGGTGGGCTCGGTGTCCTCGTCGAAAGGATGGAGCGGGGGGTCCGCCGGGTCGGGCTGATCGGGCGCAGGCGGCGGTTCACCGGCGGGCGGGTGCTCGCCCCTGCCGACGTCTCGATACCGCGTCGGCTCATTGTTGAAGTCGTCCGGTGGGCCTGCCACGGCACCGATCGTACTGACCGGCGTCAGAAGGTGGTGACCTTCTCCACGCTTACGAACATGCCGTGCCCGGTGCGCCCGTTGGTGAACTTGGTGCCGGCCTCGGATGCCTCGATCGTCCAGCCCTGCGCGTCGTAGGTCTTGTAGTCGATCGGGACGGTGGGAATGGCGCCCAGATTGCCCAGCACCCACTGCACGGATCCGGCAGAGGTGATGTGGACGCCGTTGGCGTGTTCACCATCCTGCATGGGCGAGTCGGTGAACGGTGCCTCGCATCCGACGCTGTCCTTGTTGATTTGGCAGCGCGTGACGCCGGACTTGGTCTCGATGAAGACGTAGCCGTTCTGGTCTGGCGGTAGCGGGATGGCGCCGGCCGGTGCGTTCGGGTTGACCGGCGTTGTCGGTGGGATCCCGGTGGGGTTCGACGGCGCGGCGCTCGGGCGCGGAGCGGGAAATGCGGGTTCGGTCGGTCCGGCGCCCGGCGCGGCGACCGGCCTGCCCTCGATGACGGACGAACAGCCGTTGATCAGCATCGGACTAAGCACCAATACGGGCGAAAGCAGCAAGGTTCCGCCGGCCAGACTCCACCGTGTCCTCTGCGAAAACCGCACGCGTCGCTCCCGAATCTCGGAGGTATCAGAAGCAGACTACGCAGCAGACGGCGCAATGTGCTGAGGTGACGCGCGTTTGAAATGTCGCTGATAGCAAAGTGTTATCGCCACGCGGCAGGCGCGTGGCGACGGATTGTCCTGAGGCATCATGGGAGTGTGGCGCAGTTCACCGGAGTGTTGCTGGCCGCGGGCGCCGGCCGCCGGTACGGGAAGCCCAAAGTCTTGGTCGAGGGCTGGCTGGACATCGCGGTCGGGGCGCTGCGCGACGGGGGGTGTTCCGACGTCGTCCTGGTCTTGGGGGCCGCCGAGGTCGCGGCCCCGCCCGGCGTCACGGCCATCACCGCGCCGCAATGGCACGACGGGCTCAGCGCGTCGGTGCGCGCCGGGCTGGCCGAGGCCGACCGGATGGGCGCCGACTACGCCGTGGTGCACGTGATCGACACTCCCGACGTGGGCCCCGACGTCGTCGCGCGGGTGCTCGGCCGCGTCACGGACACCGGGCTGGCGCGCGCGTACTTCGGCGACCGGCCGGGGCATCCGGTGGTTATCGCGCGCCGGCACTGGCCCGAGGTGCTGGCCCGGATCTCCGGAGACAACGGCGCCGGGACGTATCTGCGCGGCCGCCACGACGTCGAGATCGTCGACTGCGGTGACCTCGCCGGCGGTCACGACGTCGACGAGCCCGGCTAAGTCACAGACCCAGCAGCTTCTCGGCGTTGCGATGGCTGATGCGCGCCCGGTCGTCGTCGCTCAGGGGGAGCCCGTCCAGGAACGCGCGGGCTGCCTTCATCGACCCGAACGGGTAGTCGGCCGAGAACGCCACTCGGTCGATCCCCACCTGAGCGACCAGATTGGCGTATGTCGCTTCGTCGTTGAAGTTGGCGAAGGTGTAGTGCACATTGCGTCGCAGGTAGGTGCTGACGGGGTGTTCGAGTCCGGTCAATTCCGGCGTCAGCGTGGCGTCGAAGCGCGGCAGCATGAACGACGTCGCCTCGCCCATGTGCCCGATCACGATCTGCAACGCCGGGTAGCGGTCGAACACGCCACCGAGAATCAGCCGCAGCAGATGTGTGGCGGTGTTGATGTGCCAGCCCCAGCCCACCGTCGCGAATGCGAACGTCACCGCGGGGGAGAAACCCGCGTAGCTGGATTCGATGACGCCCGCCGGCGGGATGGTCGGGTGCAGGTAGATCGGAGCGTGAAGCCGCGCCGCGCGATCGAGAATCGGCTCGAAGAACGGGTCGTCCAGATAGCGACCTTGGCTGTGTCCGTTGATCACCGCGCCCTTGAAGCCGAGCGTGCGCATCGCCCGCTCCAATTCGTCGGCCGCCGCGTTGGGCGCGCTGATCGGCACGCACGCAAAGCCCGCCAGCCGCTCGGGGTACCGGGCGACCGCCGCCGCGAGTTCGTCGTTGCAGTCGCGGGCCAGCGGGGCGGCTTCCGAGCCGTCCAGCTGCTCGACACCGGGCGCGGCCAGCGACAGCACCGCCAGATCGATACCGGCCTCGTCCATCGCGGCGATGCGGTCGTCGCCGAGATCGGCGATGGCCTCGATCACGCCGGCGCGCGACGCAAGCCAGCTCCCCGGTCCGCGCAGGAATCCCGCTGTGGCGTAATGCTCTTCGAGTGCGATGGTCCGCACCGGGTTCTCCTTAAGTCTCCAGCACGCGGCTGGCCGCGGTCCAGTAGGGCAGCTCATCGCGCTTGGCGGCCCACCGAATCGTCTTGGTGTAGCCGTATTCGGCCAGCGTCTCCTCGGCGTGCTCGCGTCCGAATCCGCTGTGGCCGACCCCGCCGAATCCCGTGCCGATCGCGATCCGGACATAGTTGTTGACGAAGACGGCTCCGGCGCGGATCTGCCGGCTCACCCGCAACGCGCGGTCGCCGTCCTGAGTGAACACCGCCGCCACCAGTCCGAACGGGGTGCTATTGGCGATCCGCACCGCCTCACCCTCTTCGGTGAACGGGATCAGGGTGACGACCGGTCCGAAGATCTCCTCCCGGGCGACCCGCATCCGCGGAGTCACGTCGGTCAGCACGGTGGGCGACACGTAGAACCCGTCCGCCAGGCGAGGATCGTCGGGCAGCGGCGCCTGGGCGGCGATCCGCGCACCTTCGGCCACCCCGAGTTTGAGGTAGTCCAGCACCTGCTTCTGCTGCGCACGGGTGACCAACGGCCCGACGTCCGTCGTGGGATCGGCTCCGTCACCCACCCGCAGCTTGGTCACCGCCTTGCACAACTTCGCGGAGAACTCCTTATAAATCTTGTCCTGCACCAAGATTCGCGACGACGCGGTACACGCCTCGCCTTGGTTGAAGAAGCCACCGTCGATGGCGGCCATCAGCGCCTCGTGCATGTTGGCGTCGTCGAACACGATCAACGGGTTCTTGCCGCCCAGCTCCATCAGCGTCGGGGTCAGGTTGCAGGCGGCATTGCGCATCACGGCCGAACCCGTCCGCGGCGACCCGGTGAAGGACACCTTGCCCACCAGGCGATGTCCGGCGAGCGCGGCACCCACCTCGCCCTTGCCCGGCACGGCGTGCACCACGCGGTCCGGCAGCACCGACTGGATCAGCTCGACCATGCGCAGCACGACCGAGGGCGTCTGCTCCGGTGGCTTCAGCACGACGGCGTTACCGACGGCGAGTGCCGGAGCGATCTTTCCGGCGGTGTGGATCGGCGGCCAGTTGAACGGCACGATGGCCGCGATCACGCCGTACGGCTCGAGCGTCGTGACGTCCAGGACGGTGTCGTGGTCCCGCGCCTTGTTCGGCAGATTCTCCACGATGCTGCTGAAGAATTCGAAGATGGAGATCGCCGCTTCGAGATCGAACTGGCGCGCCTGGACGATCGGCTTGCCCATTTCCCGGGACTCGAGCATCGCGAGTTCGTCCGCATGCGCGCGGATGACCTCGGCGACCTGGCGCAGATAGGCCCCGCGCTCCCGAGCCGGCCGCAACTTCCAGCGCAGGTGTGCCGCGTGGGCTTTGCGCACCGCCTGGTCGACCTCGTTGGGCCCCGCTCCCTGCACCACCGTGACGGTTCGGCCCGTCGCGGGATTCTCGACGACGAATTGGTCGTCGGTGGAGGGAGACGACCAGCGCGTTCTGGTTCTGGTCAGGGCGGCAGCTTGCACAGTCATTGGCACGTCCAGCAAGGTTGGGGGTGAGGGCGGTCGACGGGCGGTCAGGCACGCTCGACGTCGTCGACGTTACGTTTACCTGCGGCATCAGGACCAACGAAATGTTCTGATGGGTACTAGCACGGGCGGTGATAATTGCTGCATGGAGCTGCGTCATCTGGAGTATTTCCTCGCCGTCGCGGACAACCGGAGCTTCACCGAGGCCGCGAAAAAGTTGCACGTCGTCCAATCGGGTGTGTCCGCGACGATCAAGGCCCTGGAACGAGAACTCGGCGCAGAGCTATTCGTCCGGGGTTCGGCGGGCGTCGAGCTGACTCCAGCGGGCGAGGAGCTACGACCCCGCGCCCGCGAAACCCTGGATGCCGCCCGCGCGGCCAAGGATGCCGTCAACGCCACCCGCGGCTCGATCCGCGGCACCGTCACGGTGGGGATTCTGACGTCGATCAGCGTGATCGACATGCCCGCGGTGCTGGCCGAACTGCACACCCGGCATCCGGGAGTTACGGTGCACTTGCGTGCCGCGAGCGCCGGATCGGCCGGCCTCGCCCGCCAGCTCCGCGACGGCGATCTCGACGTCGCCTTTCTGGTCTTCACCGGGCCACCGCCGGCCGACCTAACCGCCCGGCTCGTCGCGGCCGTCCCGCTGCTTCTGGTCGTACCCGCCGATCATCCACTGGCCCAACGGGATTCGGTGGCGTTGGCTGAGCTGGAAGGAATGTCGTTCGTCGACAGCCCACCGGGATACGGCACCAGGACCGTGATCGACAACGCGTTCACCGCCGCGGGCGTGGAACGGACCGTCGCGGTGGAGGTCGCCGACCTCGGTACGGCCGCGACCTACATCCGCAACGGCCTGGGAATCGGCTTTCTCAGTTGGACCATCCTCGACGAAATCGACGATTTCGGCCTGGCCACCCTACGTGTCAGCGACTACGACCTGGAATGGCGATTGTTCGTCACCACGTCCGCGGCCCGGTCGACCAGCGCGGCTACCCGCGCCGTCCTCGCGTTGATCGAGGAAGTCGCCTCCCGCTGAATCAGCTTGCGATGGCTACCTGTTCGACCGCAGCGTCCTCGGCCACCGCCCCGTAGCCGTAGCGATCGATGACCTCGGCCCAGCGGTCCGCGATGATCGCGCGCTGCTCGGCCGTCACCTCATACTTGTTCGTCCGGTAGGAAGCCTTGTCGTCCAGGTATTTCCGCAGCCGTGGCAGGTACCGATCAAAGTCACCCAGATCCAGGTGCTCGTACATCGTGCGCAACTGACCCTCGGGATCGTCGATCAGATCCTCATAGCGCAATTCGAAAAACCTTGACGGGTCGACGAGCTCGCGCCCTTCGTCCAGCTTCCGATGCAAATCGAGATAGTTGGACAAGACGTTTTCATCCAGTCCCTGGAAAGTCGGCCGCTGTAGCCCGTGCACCAGAGAGAACGCCTTGAAGAGGTTGACGGTAGAGGGATAGACGACGTAGGGATCCCGGACGATGTGAATGAACTTCGCCTGTGGAAATATGTCCAGCAGCACCTTGATCCGGAAACTGTGCGTCGGACTCTTCAGGACGATTGCCTGGCGGCGGCGGAAGTACACCTGCCGAACGAACCGGAAAAAGGTCTGCTTCCAGGTTTCCAGTTCTTGGGCGCTGAGCTTGTCCATGTCCAGGTAATGCTCGTCCTGGGTGGGCCGGTTCGGGAACGCGATGGTGAGGTAGGGCGAGGGCAGTCCCAGCATGCACCAGGCGAACTCGTCTTCCTGGGGGTGCGCCATGCTCATGTCCATGTTGTCCATCGCGCGATGCTTCGACGTCAGGCATTCGGCGAAACGGGCGAACCGCTGGGTCAGCAGAAAGTGGTGCGGCGCAATGCATTCGTAGGTCGTCGGACCGGTGTGATGCTCGTCGAGCACCATCATCTCGTGCAGCATGGTGGTGCCGCTGCGCCAGTGCCCGATGATGAAGATCGGCGCATGTCCGATTGCCGTGTTGGCGACTCGTTTGCCGAACACGATGTTCTGGCACAACCCCAAGAGAGAGTTCACGACCGACAGACCCGTGTAGAGCACCGCGTAGTGCCAGCGGCTCCAGTGCACGGCGAAGCGGTTGCGGATCAGCAGGCGGGTCCAGGCGGTGAAGTTACAGCCGATCCACAGCGGCGCGGCCCACTCTTGCCACCGCGCTACCGGCGATGCCGAACGGCCGGCCTTCATCGCGGGTGGGAACAACAGTCTGGGGTTGCGCGAAGCGCAACGACGACCCGCGGATCAGCCATGACCATTCGCCCTTCTCGTGGTGAAACTGGAGCAGACGTACAACCTGGAACAGATGTACAACTCGGTGCGGACGCTAACATCCAGTTGTCTTACGCATGCCTAATTAACAAGAACGTCATTGCCAAGACACGGCGGATTCAAGATGGGCGCCGTCTTTGCTGTTAGCCGGGCCAATCGCGACCTTGAGAAAAATCGTAAGTCCCCCGGGAACAAGCTCCCGACACCAATCGTTAGGATGGTCGACAAGTTGAGTGACCCAGACTCAATACTGGGTTGACAGGCGGGCTCTCCCGGGGGCAGGCTTGAGCGGGGTTCACTCAGCATAGTGGCACCAAAGAAGCTCTACACAATCAGGAGGAATCACTATGGCTCGTGCGGTCGGTATCGACCTCGGGACCACCAACTCCGTCGTCGCGGTCCTGGAAGGTGGCGACCCCGTGGTCGTCGCGAACTCCGAGGGCTCACGCACCACACCGTCTATCGTCGCCTTCGCGCGCAACGGTGAGGTGCTCGTCGGCCAGCCCGCCAAGAACCAGGCGGTCACCAACGTTGACCGCACTATCCGTTCGGTCAAGCGGCACATGGGCACGGACTGGTCCATCGAGATCGACGACAAGAAATACACCGCTCAGGAGATCAGCGCCCGCATTCTGCAGAAGCTGAAGCGCGACGCGGAAGCTTACCTGGGTGAGGACGTCGCCGACGCGGTCGTGACCGTTCCCGCGTACTTCAACGACGCCCAGCGTCAGGCCACCAAGGAAGCCGGCCAGATCGCCGGCCTCAACGTGCTGCGCATCGTCAACGAGCCGACCGCGGCGGCACTTGCCTACGGTCTGGACAAGGGCGAGAAGGAACAAACCATCCTGGTGTTCGACCTCGGGGGCGGTACGTTCGACGTCTCGCTGCTCGAGATCGGCGAGGGTGTGGTCGAGGTCCGTGCCACCAGTGGTGACAACCACCTCGGTGGTGACGACTGGGATGACCGTGTCGTCGAGTGGCTCGTCGACAAGTTCAAGGGCACCAGTGGAATTGACCTGACCAAGGACAAGATGGCGATGCAGCGGCTGCGTGAGGCCGCCGAGAAGGCCAAGATCGAGCTCTCGAGTTCGCAGAGCACCTCGATCAACCTGCCTTACATCACCGTCGACGCGGACAAGAACCCGCTGTTCCTCGACGAGCAGCTGACCCGCGCCGAATTCCAGCGCATCACCCAGGATCTGCTCGACCGCACGCGTCAGCCGTTCCAGTCGGTCATCAAGGACGCTGGCATCTCGGTGTCCGAGATCGACCACGTGGTGCTGGTGGGTGGTTCCACCCGCATGCCGGCGGTGACCGAGCTGGTCAAGGAGCTCACCGGCGGTAAGGAGCCCAACAAGGGCGTCAACCCCGACGAGGTTGTGGCCGTTGGTGCCGCGCTGCAGGCGGGTGTCCTCAAGGGCGAGGTGAAAGATGTTCTGCTGCTTGACGTCACACCGCTGAGCCTCGGCATTGAGACCAAGGGTGGCGTGATGACCAAGCTGATCGAGCGCAACACCACGATCCCGACCAAGCGGTCGGAGACCTTCACCACGGCCGACGACAATCAGCCGTCGGTGCAGATCCAGGTCTTCCAGGGTGAGCGCGAAATCGCTTCGCACAACAAGCTCCTCGGCTCGTTCGAGCTGACCGGTATCCCGCCGGCTCCGCGCGGTGTCCCGCAGATCGAGGTCACCTTCGACATCGACGCCAACGGCATCGTGCACGTCACGGCCAAGGACAAGGGCACCGGCAAGGAGAACACGATCAAAATCCAAGAGGGCTCCGGCCTGTCCAAGGAGGAGATCGACCGGATGATCAAGGACGCCGAGGCGCATGCCGAGGAGGACCGCAAGCGTCGCGAAGAGGCCGATGTCCGTAACCAGGCCGAGTCGCTGGTCTACCAGACCGAGAAGTTCATCGCTGAACAACGGAGCGCAGCGTCCGAGTCTGGCGGGTCGCAGGTTCCCGAGGAGACGCTGGCCAAGGTCGACGGCGCGATCGCCGAGGCCAAGTCGGCGCTGGGCGGCACCGACATCGCCGCGATCAAGACGGCGATGGAGAAGCTCGGCCAGGAGTCTCAGGCGCTGGGTCAGGCGATCTACGAAGCTACTCAAGCGGCCGGCGGACAGTCCGGCGGCGCCGAGTCCGGCGGCTCATCCGGCTCCGCTGATGATGTCGTGGACGCGGAGGTGGTCGACGACGACCGGGAGTCCAAGTGACTCAAGGAGATCAACAACGGGATGGCAATCCGCAAGAACAGGTAACTGTCACCGACAAGCGGCGGATTGATCCCGAGACCGGAGAAGTACGCGATGTCCCACCCGGCCCCCAAACAGCAGGGGCGCCGGGCGGGGCGGCGTCCGGACCATTCGCCGGCGAAACTCCGGAGGAGGCAGGCAAGGCGGCCGAACTGATCGCCGACCTGCAACGGGTTCAAGCCGATTTCGCGAACTACCGCAAGCGTGCGCTGCGCGACCAGCAGGCTGCGGCGGATCGGGCCAAGGCCACCGTTGTGAGCCAATTGCTGGGCGTGCTCGACGATCTCGACCGCGCGCGCAAGCACGGTGACCTGGAGTCCGGCCCGCTGAAGTCGGTTGCCGACAAGCTGATGAGCGCGCTGACCGGACTCGGCCTGGTGGCGTTCGGTGCCGAGGGCGAAGATTTCGACCCGGTGCTACACGAAGCCGTCCAGCATGAGGGTGATGGCGGCGAGGGCTCCAAACCGGTGATCGGCACCGTGATGCGCGAGGGCTACAAACTGGGCGACAACGTATTGCGTCACGCCCTGGTTGGCGTCGTGGACACGGTCTCGGGCGGGGGCGACGAAGCCAACGCCTCGCCGAGCGCGGCCCCCGCCGCGAGCGACACCGACGAAAATGCCGACACCTCCGGTGGTTAAGGCACAGAATCAGCACAACAGAAATAGCGAAAGGTGAGGGGAGGTGACGCGACATGGCCCAGCGTGAGTGGGTCGAAAAGGACTTCTACAAGGAGCTTGGCGTCTCCTCCGACGCCAGCCCCGAAGAGATAAAGCGCGCCTATCGCAAGTTGGCGCGCGACCTGCATCCGGATGCGAATCCCGACAACCCCGCCGCCGGTGAACGGTTCAAAGCGGTGTCGGAAGCGCATAACGTGCTGTCGGATCCGGCCAAGCGCAAGGAGTACGACGAAACCCGCCGGCTCTTCGCCGGTGGTGGCCTGGGCGGTCGGCGGTTCGACACCGGCGGCTTCGGTGGCTTCAACGTCGGCGGCGACGGTGCCGAGTTCAATCTCAACGATTTGTTCGACGCAGCGGGCCGCAGTGGGGGCACCAACATCGGCGACCTCTTCGGTGGCTTGTTCGGACGCGGCGCGGGTGCTCGTCCCAGCCGGCCCCGGCGTGGCAACGATCTGGAAACCGAAACCGAGCTGGATTTCGTCGAGGCCGCCAATGGCGTCGCGATGCCGTTGCGGTTGACCAGCCCCGCACCATGCACCAATTGCCATGGCAGCGGCGCACGTCCGGGTACCAGTCCGAAGGTGTGTCCCACCTGTAACGGAGCCGGTGTGGTCAGCAGCAACCAGGGTGCATTCGGTTTCTCCGAGCCCTGCACCGACTGCCGGGGCAGTGGCTCGATCATCGAGCACCCGTGCGACGAGTGCAAAGGCACCGGCGTCACCACTCGCACCCGCACCATCAACGTGCGTATCCCTCCCGGCGTCGAAGACGGACAACGGATTCGACTGCCCGGGCAGGGTGAGGCGGGATTGCGCGGTGCGCCGTCGGGTGACCTCTACGTGACGGTGCATGTGCGGCCGGACAAGGTCTTCAGCCGCGACGGCGACGACCTGACCGTGACCGTCCCGGTCAGCTTCAGCGAATTGGCCTTGGGGTCAACGCTTTCGGTTCCGACGCTGGACGGCAAGGTCGGCGTGCGGGTGCCCAAGGGCACCGCCGACGGGCGCATCCTGCGGGTGCGCGGACGCGGTGTGCCCAAGCGCAGCGGCGGCAACGGAGACTTGCTGGTCACCGTGAAAGTCGCTGTGCCACCGAAATTGGAAGGCGCTGCGCAAGAGGCGCTGGAGGTGTATGCAGAGGCCGAGCGCGCCAGTGGGTTCAATCCGCGAGCGGGATGGGCGGGTAACCGCTGATGGCAAAAGACGCCAAGCGAGAGGAAGCCCGCACCTTTTTAATCTCGGTCGCGGCCGAGCTGGCCGGCATGCATGCGCAGACCTTGCGTACCTACGATCGCCTCGGGCTGGTGACACCGAGCCGCACTTCCGGTGGCGGACGGCGTTATTCGCAGCGCGACGTGGATCTGCTGCGCGAGGTGCAACGCCTGTCGCAGGACGAAGGCGTCAACCTGGCCGGCATCAAACGGATCATCGAGCTGACCAACCAGGTCGAGGCGCTGCAGTCGCGGCTGAAAGAAATGGCCGACGAGATAGCCGTGTTGCGGGGCAACCAGCGCCGCGACCTCGCGGTGGTACCCAAGAGCACGGCGCTGGTGGTGTGGCAGCCGCGTAAGGGGCGTTAGTCCGCCGGGAGTTTGTCGAGGGTCTTACGCGCTTCCTTGCGGAAGACTTCGTGTTCGTCGTTCAGGTACGCAGCGACGGCGTCGCGCACCTTGGTGGCTTTCTGGCGGACCAGGGCGCGCATCGCCGGGATTCGCATGCCGGGGTGCGGGAGTTGGCTCACAGCAAGATCTTTGGCTTCTGTGCCGGCTCGACCTCGGGGCGCGCGACTGCTAGACCCGGATGGAGAACACCGAGACCGCCGGCTCGCCGGGGCGCGCGGTGCGGTATCCGCCGCGGCGCAGCGCGTCCGTGGGCGCGGTCATCGGCTCGAAGCAGACCAGGTCTTCGCCGGGTGGGGCGAAGATCTGGGTCGCCGAATACCCCTGCTCGAAGTGCACTTCCAGCCGGCGCCCGCCGCCGGACACCGCGAACACCGCGCCCTCGGCGACCTGGTCGTACGCATCGTCAAAAGCGTTGTCGCCCAACGGCTCTTTCTTGGCGGGCTGCTGCATGAAACCACCGGTGGGCAGGCCGCGCTCGTCGAGACTCAGATGCCGCAACGGCGGTGTCTCGATGATCCACTCGCTGCGCGCCGCGTCGGGCACCCGTAGATACGGGTGAAACCCGAAGCACAACGGGACCGCGGTCTTGCCGGTGGCGGTGACGGTGGTGCGCACCGTCAGCGTCCGCTCGGACAGCCGCAGGGACACCGTCAAAAGGTGCGGATACGGAAAGCCGGCCAGCAGCTGCGGATCGGTTCCGAAGTCGACTTCGGCGGTCAGCTCGTTGGCCGACTCCGCCACCACCCGCCAACCGGGGTAAGCGGCCAGGGTGCCGTGGATCGGCAGGCCGTTCGGATCGGCGCGCACCCGGTTTTCACCCGGTGTAAGCTCGACGGTCACGTTCTCGGCGGTATAGGTGTTGCTGCTCAGCCGATTTGCCCACGGGTACAGAATCGGGATGCCCATCGTCTTACCGGCATCGATGTAGGCATCCAGACCGCGCCGCTGACCGAGCAACTCCACTCCGGAGTCGGTCAGCGAGATGCCGATCATGCCCGCGTCCGGCACGAATTGGGCGGCCACCGATGACGTGGGGTCGCGCAGGGTCACCACATGCACGCGGTCAGCCTAGCGGCGATCGCAAGCGCGGCGCAGCCGGGCGCTGCGGGTCGGCGCCATCGGTCCAGCGGCGATCGCAAGCGCGGCGCAGCCGGGCGCCGCGGGTCGGCGCCATCGGTCTAGCGGCGATCGCAAGCGCGGCGCAGCCGGGCGCTGCGGGTCGGCGCCATCGGTCTAGCGGCTCAGCGGGTCGTGCTGAATACGCTCCGGCGGGGCGCCTTTGGCGATCAGCGCGGCCTTGGTCGCCCGGACCATGGCGGGCCCACCACAGATCAGGATCTGCCGGTCGCCCCAACCGCCGTACTTGGTGACCACCTCGGGGAGTTGACCGATTTGGTGAACATGCAGGCCGCGCGGCGGCGTGACGTCGGGGTAGTCCGCGGCCCAGGCGGGGTCGCGGTTGTATTCCGACACCGGCGAGACCGACAGCCAGGGGTTGTGGGCACAGACCTGCCACAGCGTCGGCAGATCGTAAAGCTCGCAGCGGTAGCGCGCGCCGAAGAACAGGTGCACCCGCGGGTTGTCGGCGTAGCGGGACAGGTCCATGATCAGCGCCCGCAACGGTGCCAATCCGGTGCTGCCGGCCACCATCAGGACGTCGCCGCCGTCGCGATCGACCTGTAAGCCGCCGTGCGGGCTGGACAATCGCCACCGGTCGCCCGGTCGGCTTTCGTTGACGATCGCGGTGCTGACCAGGCCGCCGGGGACCTGGCGGACGTGAAACTCGATCCCGGCATCAGGGTCGACGGGGATGGCTGGACTGAGAAACCGCCACCGCCGCGGGCATTGCGGAACCTGGACGTTGACGTACTGACCCGGGTGATAGTGCATCGGGCGGTCGAGTCGCAGTCGCACCACCGCGAGGTCCCGGGACACCCGGTGATGTTCGATGACGGTGCCGTCCCACCACGCAGGTCCCCCTTCGGCATCGGCGGCCCCGCTCATCACTCCGGTGATCAAGTTCAGTGACTGGTTGGCGGCCTCGTCGACGGCATCCGTCCAAGCCCCGGGGCTATGTTGACCCAAGTGGGCGCGCAGTGTTGTCCGCAACGCGCGCCGCAGCGACTCGTAATGTGCCGGCAGCACACCGTATTTGCGGTGATCCCGGCCGAGCTGGGCGAGGAAGGCCACCGGCTCCTGGGCGCGCTGCTCCACCAGCTCGCCGTAGACCCAGTGCAGTGCGTGGCCGAAAGCGGCTCGCTGAGCGTCCATTTCGGGCGGGAACAGGTCGCGCACCGAGCCGTCGACTGCGAACCAGTGAGTGTAGAAGCGATGGACGAGCTCGCCGCCGGCGCCCGAGTCGTCCGGGGCCAGGGCGTCGCGCAGTACCCGCAACGCATCGGAGTCCTCTAATCCCACGGGGCCCGATTCTAAGCTCGCCCAGGCACGTCAGCCCTGGCCGACGGTGTTCGACGTTCCTGTGTCGGCGACATTCGGTGAGCCCCAATGGTAGGTGACGACGTTGTTCGTGCCCGTCGTGCTGATCGCATCCGTGCTGTCGATCGTGATGCGATTCCCCTTGCCGGCGACGCTCAGGCTGGTGCAGTGGCCCGTTACGGTGATTGTGTTATTCACGCCGCTCACCGAGAGATAGCCGCCGTTGCAGGGGATCGTTTTCGCGGTGCCGGACCCGCTGACCTGCAAGGTGCCGTAGTCCGGGACGTTCGTAGGCAGGCCGTGGTCGGCGAGGTCGGCGCCGGTCCCGGTCGCCGCCAAACCTGCCGCGCCCAGCCAGCCGATCACGATGACAAACCAGCAGACCATCCCCACCCGCACCCGGGTGCGTAGCGTGCCGACCCAGTTGCCAGTCTCGTCGCGGTCGAGGTCGTAGGCGAAAGCGGTCACGCACCGGGCCCGCGCCGGATCGCGCACGTCGGCCAGGATCACCCCGTCGATGTATTCGCGCCCGCGCACCACGAGCTCGTCCCGGTGGCCGTCGAGTGTGTAGGACACCTTGGTCGTGGCGTTGGGACCGCTCCAGCGCTCCCGGACGACGGTCCATCCGTGTGCCATCGGCAGGCGCGCGTTGAAATGTTGTGCGCGCGTGAGCTTTTCAGTACCCGTGACGGTTGCAACTCGGCCCCACTTGAGCAATCCGATTCGCACCCGCGCGCCGAACAGGTGCACGGCATAGATCCCGGCGAGGGCGAGCGCCGCCGCCGCGGCGAAGGCTGCGGGCCGTCGGATCCACAGCACGATCGGTGCGACCGCAACCACCAACAGCGTCCAGACGTACCACCAGCGAAACGGCAGCAGCTCGGCCAGCCGGAAGGCGGCCGGAACCCTGCGTGGGGGCGGCGCGAGGTCCATATACGTCTGATTCATGGACCAAAGACCCCTATCGCATCGAGCAGAAAAAATCTAAACTTGAGCGGAACAGACTCAACCTTGACGACGTTGAACAACGCGACAAGCATTTTCCCTATACCCGAACGGAGGCGTCGTGGACTCTTTTAACCCGACCACCAAGACGCAGGCGGCTCTGACGTCGGCGCTACAGGCGGCCAGCGCCGCCGGTAACCCCGAGATCAGGCCGGCTCACCTGCTGTTGGCGCTGCTGACACAGAACGATGGGATCGCCGCGCCGCTGCTGGAAGCTGTCGGTGTCGAGCCCGCGACCATTCGTGCCGAAGCCGAGCGCCTGCTCGAGCGGCTGCCCCAGGCCAGCGGATCCAGCTCGCAACCGCAACTGTCCCGAGAATCGCTGAGCGCTATCACCACCGCCCAGCACCTGGCCACCGAGATGGACGACGAATACGTCTCCACCGAGCACCTGATGGTGGGCCTGGCCACCGGCGACTCCGACGTCGCCAAGCTGCTGACCGGCCACGGCGCCTCGCCGCAGGCGCTGCGCGAGGCGTTCGTCAAGGTCCGCGGGAGCGCCCGCGTGACCAGTCCCGAGCCGGAGGCGACCTACCAGGCGCTGGAGAAGTACTCCACCGACCTGACCGCCCGCGCCCGCGAGGGCAAGCTCGACCCGGTCATCGGGCGCGACAACGAGATTCGCCGCGTGGTGCAGGTGCTGAGCCGCCGCACCAAGAACAACCCGGTGCTCATCGGCGAGCCCGGCGTCGGCAAGACCGCGATCGTGGAGGGCCTGGCTCAGCGCATCGTGGCCGGCGATGTGCCCGAGAGCCTTCGCGACAAGACCGTCGTCAGCCTGGACATGGGCTCGATGGTGGCCGGCGCCAAGTACCGCGGCGAGTTCGAGGAACGGCTCAAGGCCGTGCTCGACGACATCAAGAACTCCGCCGGGCAGATCATCACGTTCATCGACGAGCTGCACACCATCGTCGGCGCCGGCGCGACCGGCGAGGGCGCGATGGACGCCGGCAACATGATCAAGCCGATGCTGGCCCGCGGCGAACTGCGTCTCGTCGGCGCCACCACGCTCGACGAGTACCGCAAGTACATCGAGAAGGACGCCGCGCTGGAGCGGCGCTTCCAGCAGGTGCTGGTCGGCGAGCCGTCGGTGGAGGACACCGTCGGCATCCTGCGTGGGCTGAAGGACCGCTACGAGGTGCACCACGGTGTGCGCATCACCGACTCCGCACTGGTGGCCGCGGCCACGCTGTCCGACCGCTACATCACCGCCCGCTTCCTGCCGGACAAGGCCATCGACCTGGTCGACGAGGCCGCCAGCCGGCTGAAGATGGAGATCGACTCCCGGCCCGTCGAGATCGACGAGGTCGAGCGCCTGGTGCGCCGCCTGGAGATCGAGGAGATGGCGTTGGCCAAGGAGGAGGACGAGGCCTCCAAGGAGCGCCTGGAGAAGCTGCGCTCCGAGCTGGCCGACCAGAAGGAGAAGCTGGCCGAGCTGACCACCCGCTGGCAGAACGAGAAGAGCGCCATCGACATCGTCCGCGACCTCAAGGAGCAGCTGGAGGCATTGCGCGGGGAGTCCGAGCGCGCCGAGCGCGACGGCGACCTGGCCAAGGCGGCCGAGCTGCGTTACGGGCGCATCCCCGAGGTGGAGAAGAAGCTCGACGCCGCCCTGCCGCACGCCGAGGCCCGCGAGAACGTGATGCTCAAGGAAGAGGTCGGGCCCGACGACATCGCCGACGTGGTGTCGGCGTGGACGGGTATCCCGGCCGGACGCATGCTCGAAGGCGAGACCGCCAAGCTGCTGCGGATGGAAGACGAGCTGGGCAAGCGCGTCATCGGGCAGAAGGCGGCGGTGACCGCGGTCTCCGACGCCGTGCGCCGTTCTCGCGCCGGGGTTGCCGATCCCAACCGGCCGACCGGGTCGTTCATGTTCCTCGGGCCGACCGGTGTCGGTAAGACCGAGCTGGCCAAGGCGCTGGCGGAGTTCCTGTTCGACGACGAACGCGCGATGGTCCGTATCGACATGAGCGAATACGGCGAGAAGCATTCGGTGGCCCGGCTGGTCGGTGCTCCGCCCGGCTACATCGGCTACGACCAGGGCGGTCAGCTGACCGAGGCGGTGCGGCGGCGTCCGTACACGGTGATTCTGTTCGACGAGATCGAGAAGGCGCACCCCGACGTGTTCGACGTGCTGCTGCAGGTGCTCGACGAGGGTCGGCTGACCGACGGGCAGGGCCGCACGGTCGACTTCCGAAACACCATCCTGATCCTGACGTCCAATCTCGGGTCGGGTGGCAGCGAGGAGCAGGTGATGGCCGCGGTGCGCTCGGCGTTCAAGCCGGAGTTCATCAACCGGCTCGACGACGTGATCATCTTCCACGGCCTCGAACCCGGTGAGCTGGTGCAGATCGTCGACATCCAGCTGGCCCAGCTGCAGAAGCGGCTGGCGCAGCGCCGCCTCACTCTGCAGGTGTCGCTGCCGGCCAAGCAGTGGCTGGCCCAGCGCGGGTTCGATCCGGTGTACGGCGCCCGGCCGCTGCGCCGGCTGGTCCAGCAGGCCATCGGCGACCAGCTGGCCAAGCTGTTGCTGGCCGGCGAGGTGCACGACGGCGACACCGTTCCGGTCAACGTCAATCCGGACGGCGACGGCCTGATCCTGGGCTAATTCCCGTATCGCCGAACGTGCTCTCACGGCGAGAATTGGGCGATTATTTCGCCCTCAGAGCACGTTCGGCGGGTTCTTATCGGCGCCGGTCGCCCAGCTCGAAGTCACGGGTCTGGGCGCCGGCGTCGATTACTGCCTGCAGTAGTTGGCGGGCGGCCGGTTGCGCGAGGGTTTCGCGGAGCAGCTGATCCTCGATGCGCAGGCCGGTCGTCAGGTCTGTTGTGGCGGCGTCGGTGGCGGCATCGACCGCGCGCTTCGCGTTCGCAATCGCCACCGCGGGCGACGAGGCGATGCGGGCCGCGAGCTTGTCGACGAATCGCCGCAGCTTGTCGGCCGGCAGCGCGCGGTTTACATAGCCCCAGGCCTCGGCGGTCTCGGCGTCGATGTCCATGCAGCCGAGGATCACTTCCAGGGCGCGCGCCCGACCCACCAGCCGGGGCAGCCGCTGCGTGCCGCCGCCGCCCGGGATGATGCCGACCGCCAACTCGGGATGGCCCAGGACCGTCGCGCCGCGGGCGGCAAACCGCATGTCGAACGCCATCGCGAACTCGCAGCCCCCGCCGCGGCAGACGCCCTCGACGACGGCGATTGTGGCCTTCGGCAGTGCCCGGATCAGCTCCGTGGTCGCGTGGAACAGCGACAGCTCGTCGTGCAGCCCGACGTCCCCTCCAGTCTTGAAGGCAGGCAGATCCAGGATCAGCCCGACGTCGGCGTGGGCGATGAACATCTCCGGGTCGGCCGAATCGACGATCAGCACTCGCACCTCGTCGTCGGCCGCGACCTCGCGCGCCAGCCGGTCGAACTCGTGCAGCAGCGGCACGTCGAGAAGGTTGATCGGGGGGTGGTCGATTGTCGCCCGGCAAACGCCATCGGCCGCTGCGACGCGAATCAGCTGGTAGCCCTCGTAGACCATGGACGGAACCCTACGCGGACCAGCAAACCTTAATGTGGTTGTGACCAGGTCGCATTCTCGCTTCGGGCGGGGTAGCAGATACGCTACTTAGGATGGTCCCCCTTTGGTTCACGCTCTCCGCGCTGTGCTTCGTCGGCGCGGTGGTGTTGCTGTATGTCGACGTCGACCGTCGGCGGGGACGCAGCAGGCGTCGCAAGTCGTGGGCTCGCTCGCACGGCTTCGACTATGAGCGCGAATCGACCGACATTCTCAAGCGCTGGAAGCGCGGCGTGATGTCGACGGTGGGGGACGTTGCGGCCCACAACGTCGTGCTGGGACAGATCCGCGGCGAAGCGGTGTACATCTTCGATCTCGAGGAAGTCGCCACGGTGATCGCGCTGCACCGCAAGGTGGGCACCAACGTCGTCGTCGACCTGCGGCTCAAGGGACTGAAAGAACCGCGTGAGAGCGACATTTGGCTGCTGGGCGCGATCGGCCCGCGGATGGTGTACTCGACCAACTTGGACGCGGCCCGGCGGGCCTGCGACCGGCGGATGGTCACCTTCGCGCACACCGCGCCGGACTGCGCCGAGATCATGTGGAACGAGCAGAACTGGACGCTGGTCGCGATGCCGGTCTCCAGCACGCGCACCCAATGGGACGAGGGCCTGCGCACCGTGCGTCAGTTCAACGACCTGCTGCGGGTGTTGCCGCCGGTGCCTGCGGACAGCGACGAGCCGGCCGGACTGCGCAGCGCGGCGCCGAGCCGTCCGCTGGCCCCGGCCGGCCGGGCGGAATTGCCGCCGCGGCGTTCGGCCCAGGACGTTTCCGGGCTGCTGGGAGATGCGGGGCGCCGTGCCCCGGAGCCCACCCGACGTGACGAGGGCCGTACCGAAGCCATCCGGCGCCCCCCGCCGTCGACCGGGCGCAACGGCCAGCAGGCCAGCAACTTCCAGCGCTGAAAGTTATTGCGCCGCAATATGTCTGACCGCGACGAACTAGCCGAGCTGGTGCGTCGATTGTCGGTGGTGCACGGCCGAGTGACCCTGTCGTCGGGCAAGGAGGCCGACTACTACGTCGACCTGCGCCGGGCCACACTGCACCACCGGGCCTCGGCCCTGATCGGGGTGCTGATGCGCGAACTCACCGCCGACTGGGATTACGCGGTCGTCGGCGGTCTGACGCTGGGCGCCGATCCGGTCGCGACCGCCATCATGCACGCGCCCGGGCGCCCGATCGATGCCTTCGTGGTGCGTAAGTCCGCGAAAGCCCATGGCCTGCAACGCCTTATCGAGGGCTCGGAGGTGTCCGGTCAACGCGTGCTGGTCGTCGAGGACACCAGTACCACCGGTGGCTCGGCGCTGACGGCGGTGCACGCCGTGCAGGACGCGGGAGCCGAAGTCGTCGGCGTGGCCACCGTGGTGGACCGCGCCACCGGCGCCGCGGAGGCCATCCAGGCCGAAGGGCTGCTCTACCGCAGCGTGCTCGGCCTGGCCGATCTGGGGTTGGGCTAGGGCTTCATCGCTGTGCGCCGGTTCCTTGCGATAGCAGTCTGTTTGGCGACCTGCCTGACGGGTTGCTCGGGTTCCAACCGCGCTGTGGCGCCGTACGGAGCGCAGGGCGCGCGGCTCGGTGAATCGCTGGCGCTGCTGGGCTGGAACATGTCCGTGTCGAACCTGCGCTGGGACGGCGACTACGTGTTGGTCGACGTCGACGCCTCACCGACGGATCCCAAAGCGCCGCATGCCAAACCGGAGGACATCCGCTTCGGGCTCTACGGCGCGCTCGCCCACCCGATGGAAGTCGCCGGGCTGGGCAGCTGCGACAAAGCGATGGCCACGGCGAACGACATCCGGACGCCGCTGTCGGCACCCCCGGACCGGCTGACCGGCGCGGTGTGTCTGGGCCCACTGACCGATCGCAGCCAGGTGCGCGGCGTGTACAGCTACTCCGAGCGGGACCGGATCGCCGATACCTCCGCGGCTTACCCCGCGGCATTTCCGGTGGGACTGATGCCGACCAACGTCAACGACACCGGCCTGGTCGTCAAGACCACCAGCCTGTCGGCCTGGCACGGGGACGGTAAACCGGTGACCAATGCGCAACTCGGCGATCCGGGAGCCTTCACCGGCGCCGGCTACATGCTGCTCGGGCTGGAGGCCGAGGCCGTCGCGGCCCGGTACCGCGACGACTCCGCCCGCCGCGGCGGCCCGATGATGCTGCTCGCCTCGCCGACCGTGCCCGGCCGCGGCCTGAACCCGGCCTGCGCCGTGTACGGGTCGTCGGTGCTGATCTTGCCCGACGCCTCGCTGGACGCGGTGCGCGTCGCCGCGTCGTTGTGTACCCAAGGCGAAATCAACCAGGCGTTGCTGTATGCGACGGTCGCGATCGTCGGCACCCACGCCGGGGTATGGACGCCGCGATGAGCGAGCCCGGGCCGGGACCCACCGAATGGGCGGTACCACCGGCCGCCGGTGTCGGGCCCTGGCCGGGCGAGCCGCCCGACGACCCGCGGTACGACCCGATTCTGTTGCGCGACGGGGACACTCGCAATGTCGTCGACGCCTACCGGTATTGGACCCGGGAGGCGATCATCGCCGACATCGACCGTCGCCGGCACCCGCTGCACATCGCGATCGAAAACTTCGGCCACGACGCGAATATCGGTTCGGTGGTGCGCACCGCCAACGCGTTCGCGGTCGACACCGTGCACATCGTCGGGCGCCGCCGCTGGAATCGCCGCGGCGCCATGGTGACCGATCGCTATCAACGGCTGTGCCATCACGACAGCACCGCCGAGTTGCTGGATTTCGCGACGGCCGCCGGACTGAGCGTGGTCGCGGTGGACAACGTGCCGGGCGCCGCGCGCCTGGAGGAAGTCGCGCTGCCGCGGGAATGTCTGCTGGTGTTCGGTCAAGAGGGGCCGGGCATCACCGACGACACCCGGCTGGGCGCGGCGGTCACGGTGTCGATCGCTCAGTTCGGCTCGACCCGCAGCATCAACGCCGGCGTCGCCGCCGGGATCGCGATGCACGCCTGGATCCGGCAGCACGGGGACCTCAGCCGCGCGTGGTAATCACCGCGCCGAGTGTGCGTCCTCGACGTCGTAGCGGCAGCCGCTAGCTCCACAGCGTGACGTGGACCTTCGGGCGAAACCTCGTCACCCCGACACCGGAGCCGCGAATCATCGCCTGGATGCACCGCGGCGTGGTGATGAAGCGGACCAGCTCCGACACCGCGGGCTGACGCGCCGCGGGCGCGAGCGTCGTCGCACACCACTCACCCGAGCGATCCAGGCCCGGGCCGTTCACATGCACCAGCCTGCCCGCGGCGAGGTCCTTGGCGACCGCGAAACCGATCGTCAACGCGACACCGCCGACCCGTTGCACCTCCTCGAGCGCGGCCGCATCGCTCTGGAAGATACGCTGCTGTGACTCAGGAATTGCCAAGTCGCGCAGCATGTTTGCGATTTCGCCGCCCACGCTGCCCGCCGCCGGTCCGAGCATCCACTGCTGCTGGCGAAACAGCCCCGGCGCCGGATTGCCTGCGGCCAGTGGGCTATTCGGTGCGACCACGGTGATGATCTGATATTTGAGGAAGGGCCGCACGAAGATCGACTCGTCGGGTGCGGCGGAACTCTCACTGGCGGGCCCGATCGCAATGTCCACTGCGCGCGACGCGATCAGCTCACGGAAACGGCTCGTCGGATGCACACTCAACTCCACCGACAGGTCGTCGGCCCGCGACGAGAACAACTCGATCAGGCCGGGCGCGGCGTGTTCGGCGAACGCCGACGACGCCGCGATACGCAGCAGCCGGCGCCCGTGCGCCGCCTCGGTGACCTCGATCGCGGTTTGCTGCTGCAGGCCCAGGATTTCGACCGCGCGGCTGGCCAGTCGCAGCCCGCCGGGCGTGAACGCCAGCCCCGCACCGGTTCTGGTGAACAACGGGTCGTCGAGTTCCTTGCGCAGCGCCGCGACATGCATGGAGATTCCGGCGTCGGAAACGCCCAGTTCCGCGGCGGCGGCTCGCACCGAGCCCAACCGAACCACCGCCGAATAGGCCCGAAGTTGAGCCGGAGTCATGGTCATGAGCCTACGTTGGGATTTGTGCGAGACGTGCTTGCCGAGTTAATGAAGGTTTGGCGTGCTGGTGGCACCGCTGGTGTGGGAACCGTGGTGCGCACCTTCCGCTCGGCGCCGCGGTTGCCCGGAGCCTCGATGATGGTCGGGCCGGACGGTTCGGTGAGCGGGTCGGTGTCGGGCGGATGCGTGGAAGGCGCTGTCTACCAAGCGGCCACGGAAGTGACGCAGAGCGGGACACCGCGGCTAGAGCGCTACGGGGTCAGCGACGGCGACGCCTTCGCGGTGGGCCTGACATGCGGCGGCGTCATCGACATCTTCGTCGAGGCGGTGTCGCAGGCAACCTTTCCCGAACTAGCGACGCTCTCCGAGGACGTCGACGCCCAGCGCCCGGTCGCGCTCGCGGTCGTGATCGCCCATCCCGATCCGCAGTGGATTGGCCGGCGGCTCGTTGTCGGTCGTGACTCCGAGGCCGGATCGCTGGGATCGGCGCGCGCCGACGCCGCGGTTGCCGACGACGCGCGCGGACTGCTCGCGGTGGGCCGCAGCGAGGTGCTCAAATACGGGCCCGATGGGCAGCGGCTCGGCGAAGGCATGGAGGTGTTCGTCTCCAGCTACGCCCCGCGGCCGCGGATGCTCGTCTTCGGCGCCATCGACTTCGCCGCCGCCCTCGCCCAGCAGGGTGCCTTCCTCGGCTACCGCGTCACGGTGTGCGACGCGCGTTCCCTGTTCGCCACCCGGGCCCGATTCCCGGCGGCCGAACATGTCGTCGTCGACTGGCCGCACCGCTATCTGGCCGCCCAGGTGCAGGCGGGCGCCGTCGACGAGAGCACCGTGATTTGCGTGCTCACCCACGATCCGAAGTTCGACGTCCCCGTGCTCGAGGTGGCGTTGCGGCTGCCGCAGGTCGGCTACGTGGGAGCGATGGGCTCGCGGCGCACGCACGACGACCGGATGCGGCGGCTGCGGGCGGCCGGGCTGACCGACGCCGAGCTGAGCCGGCTCGCCAGCCCGATCGGGCTGGACCTGGGCGCTCGCACGCCGGAGGAGACCGCGGTCTCGATCGCGGCCGACGTCATCGCCCGACGGTGGGGCGGCGGCGGTTTGCCACTGGCCCAACTGGTCGGCCGGATCCACCACGACGCCCCGGAGCAGCAGGTCGCGGGCGAGTTCGGGGCGACTTCAACGATCCCTTAACTCGCTATTGACGGCCCTGTCGGAGGGGCCGACACTTGGGGTCCCCTTCCAAGTGAGGTGCGTCACATGCAGGTACCCGGGCCCTTCGAATACGAACGTGCAACCAGCGTCGACCACGCCATCGGATTGCTGGATCGGTTGGGGGAGGGGGCACGAGTAGTCGCCGGCGGCCACAGCCTGCTGCCGATGATGAAGCTGCGCATCGCCAACCCCGAATACCTCGTCGACATCAACGACCTGGCGCTCGAACTCGGGTACGTGATCACCGACCCGACCCTGGTCCGCATCGGCGCCATGACCCGTCACCGCGAGCTGCTGGATTCCGATCCGCTGGCCGCCGTATGCCCGATCTTCCGCGACGCCGAACGAGTGATCGCCGACCCCGTGGTGCGCAATCGCGGCACCCTCGGCGGTTCGCTGTGTCAGGCGGATCCGGCCGAGGATCTGTCGACCGTGTGCGAGGCGCTGGACGCGGTGTGCCTGGCCCGGGGGCCGTCGGGCGAACGCGAAATACCGATCGACGACTTCATCGTCGGCCCGTACGAAACCGCGCTTGCCTTCAACGAGATGCTCGTCGAGGTGCGAATCCCGCTGCGGCACAATACGTCCAGTGCTTACGCGAAAGTCGAACGGCGGGTGGGCGATTGGGCTGTCACGGCGGCGGGTGCGGCGCTCACCCTCGACGGTGCCGTCGTCGCCAGCGCGCGGCTGGGCCTGACCGCCGTCAATGCCGACCGCAGCGCGCTAGCCGAGGTCGCGGCTGGGCTGGCCGGCCGGCCCGCTACCGACGAGGTGTTCGCCGGCGCGGGACAGCGGGCGGCGCTGGCCTGTGACCCGGTGACCGATGTGCGCGGCACCGCCGAGTACAAGCGGCATCTGGCCGCCGAGCTGACCACTCGCACCTTGCGCACCGCCGCCGAACGAGTACGTGCAGGAGGGAATTAGTCATGCAGGTGAATATGACCGTCAACGGCGAGCAGGTGAGCGCCGACGTCGAGCCCCGGATGCTGCTCGTGCATTTCCTGCGAGACCACCTGCGGCTCACCGGGACTCATTGGGGCTGCGACACCAGCAACTGCGGAACCTGCGTGGTCGACGTCGACGGCGTGCCGGTGAAATCCTGCACGATGCTCGCCGTGATGGCCTCGGGCCACAGCGTGCGCACCGTCGAGGGCCTCGCGACCGACGGCCGGCTGGACACGGTGCAGGAAGGCTTCATGCGCTGCCACGGCCTGCAATGCGGCTTCTGCACGCCGGGCATGATGATCACCGCCCGCGCCCTGCTCGACCGCGACCCGGACCCCGACGAAGAGACCATCCGGGAAGCGATTTCGGGGCAGATCTGCCGCTGCACCGGATACACCACGATCGTACGGTCCATCCAATGGGCCGCGTCGCACTCAGCGCCCGTGGAGGCCGGCTCATGACCACCTTTAAAGGAGCATCTCGCCCGCCGTCACCGGAAGACCTGGCCGACAACGACCAGAAGCCCTGCGGCTACGGCCGGATGATGCGCAAGGAAGATCCCCGATTCATCCGGGGCCACGGCAATTACGTCGACGACGTCGTGTTGCCGGGCATGCTGCACCTGGCGATCCTGCGCTCGCCGTACGCGCACGCGCGCATCGTCGGCATCGATGTGACTGCCGCACAAGCGCATCCGAAGGTCAAGGCGGTGGTCACCGGTGCCGACCTGGCCGAGAAGGGCCTGGCCTGGATGCCGACGCTGTCCAACGATGTGCAAGCGGTGCTGGCCACCGACAAGGTGCGCTTCCAGGGTCAGGAGGTGGCGTTCGTCGTTGCCGAGGACCGTTATTCGGCACGCGACGCGCTGGAGCTCATCGACGTCGAGTACGACCCGCTCGATCCCGTGGTCGACGTACGCACCGCGCTCGATCCGTCCGCGGCGGTGATCCGCACCGATCTGGACGGCAAGACCGACAACCATTGCTTCGATTGGGAGACGGGTGACGCGGCCGCCACCGAAGCCGTGTTCGCCAAGGCCGACGTGGTCGTCAAACAGGAGATCGTCTACCCCCGGGTACACCCGGCACCGATGGAAACCTGTGGTGCGGTAGCCGATTTGGACCCGATCACCGGAAAGCTGAGGCTGTGGTCCACCAGCCAGGCGCCGCACGCACACCGCACGCTGTACGCGTTGGTCGCCGGGCTGCCCGAGCACAAGATCCAGGTAATCTCGCCGGACATCGGCGGGGGATTCGGCAACAAGGTGCCGATCTATCCCGGTTACGTGTGCGCGATCGTCGGCTCGCTGCTGCTGGGCAAGCCGGTCAAGTGGATGGAGGACCGCAGCGAGAACCTCACCTCGACGGGTTTCGCCCGCGACTACATCATGGTCGGCGAGATCGCGGCCACCAACGAGGGAAAGATCCTGGCGATCCGCTCCACCGTGCTGGCCGACCACGGTGCCTTCAACGGCACGGCGGCCCCGGTGAAGTACCCGGCGGGCTTTTTCGGGGTGTTCACCGGGAGCTACGACATCGAGGCCGCCTACTGCCACATGACCGCGGTGTACACCAACAAGGCGCCCGGCGGCGTCGCGTACGCATGTTCGTTCCGGATCACCGAGGCGGTGTATTTCGTTGAGCGGCTGGTCGATTGCCTGGCGTTTGACCTGAAGATGGACCCGGCCGAGCTGCGGCTGCGAAACCTGCTGCGGCCCGAGCAGTTCCCGTACCGGAGCAAGACCGGCTGGGTGTACGACTCCGGCGACTACGAGACCACGATGCGCAAGGCCATGGACATGATCGGCTACGACGCGCTGCGGGCCGAGCAGAAGGCGAAGCGGGAGCGTGGCGAGCTGATGGGCATCGGCATGTCCTTCTTCACCGAGGCGGTCGGCGCCGGCCCGCGCAAGGATATGGACATCCTCGGCCTCGGCATGGCCGACGGCTGCGAGCTGCGGGTGCACCCCACCGGCAAAGCGGTGGTGCGGCTCTCGGTGCAGACGCAGGGGCAGGGCCACGAGACGACGTTCGCCCAGATCGTCGCCGAGGAGCTTGGAATCCCGCCCGACGACATCGACGTGGTGCACGGCGACACCGACCAGACGCCGTTCGGGCTGGGCACCTACGGCAGCCGGTCCACGCCGGTGTCCGGGGCGGCCGCCGCGTTGGTGGCCCGCAAGGTCCGTGACAAGGCGAAGATCATCGCGTCGGGCATGCTCGAGGTTTCGGTCGCCGACTTGGATTGGGAGAAAGGCAAATTCCACGTCAAGGGCGACCCGTCGGCAGCGGTCACGATCCAGGACATCGCGATGCGCGCACACGGCGCCGGTGATCTGCCCGAGGGTATCGAGGGTGGGCTGGACGCGCAGATCTGCTACAACCCGGAGAACCTGACCTACCCCTACGGCGCCTATTTCTGTGTGGTGGATATCGATCCGGGCACCGCGGTGGTCAAGGTGCGGCGCTTCCTCGCCGTCGACGACTGCGGTACCCAGATCAACCCGATGATCATCGAGGGCCAGGTCCACGGCGGCATCGTCGACGGCATCGGGATGGCCCTGATGGAGATGATCGCCTTCGACGAGGAGGGCAATTGCCTGGGCGGGTCCCTGATGGACTACCTGATCCCGACCGCGGTCGAGGTGCCGCATCTGGAGACCGGCCACACCGTGACGCCGTCACCGCATCACCCGATCGGCGCGAAGGGCATCGGCGAATCGGCGACGGTGGGTTCACCACCCGCGGTGGTCAACGCGGTGGTGGATGCGTTGGCGCCGTTCGGAGTTCGACACGCCGACATGCCGCTGACGCCGTCGCGGGTCTGGGAGGCCATGCAGGGTAGGGCGAGGCCACCGATTTAGGCGTCGCGACGATGCAGAGCGAGGAACGAGCGATGAGGAGGCACCTCCCGCGTGCGGGGGAGAGAAGCGGCGCAATCGAGCAGATGAAAATCAGCGAGCGGGCTCAGGAACTGCTGGCGGCGCGTACACCGTTCGTGCACGCCACGGTGGTGCGTGCCCAGCCGCCCACGTCGGCGTATCCGGGTGACGAGGCAATCCTGTTGGCGGATGGAACAATTGAGGGGTTCGTCGGCGGGCAGTGCGCGCAGAACTCGGTGCGCAAAGCCGCCCTGGGTGCGTTGCAGGCAGGAGAAAGTGTGCTACTGCGCGTGCTTCCCGACGGCGATGTGCACTTTCCCGAGGCCGCCGGCTCCTGCGTGGTGGTCAACCCGTGCCTGTCGGGCGGCGCGCTGGAGATCTTCCTGACGCCGCAGCTGCCGGCTCCGCTGATCCGGATCTACGGCGCCACCCCGATCGCCGACGCGCTGATCGACGTGTGCGGCGTACTCGGCTACGACGCCCTTCGAGAAGTCCCCAACGACACCGATCTGTCCGACACCACCGCGGTGGTGATCGCCAGCCACGGCGGGCCGGAAGCCGAAATCATCCGTGCTGCACTGGATAACGGCGTCGGCTATATCGGCCTGGTGGCCAGCAAGGTCCGTGGCGAGTCGATCCTCAACGATCTCGAACTCTGCGAGGCGCAGCGGGCCCGCATCCATACCCCGGTCGGACTGCGGATCGGCGCCAAGACCCCCGCGGAGATCGCGGTGTCGATCGCGGCCGAGCTGATCGCCGCCGTGCGCGAGGGCGGCCTCACCCGGCTGACCGTCCCGGTGACCAGCGCACCGGCCGAGGCCGTCGACCCGGTGTGCGGGATGACCGTGCCGATCGGCCCCGATGCCCAACACCTGGAGCTGGAGGGCACCGACTACTGGTTCTGTTGCCCGGGATGCCGATCGGCATTCGCCGCCGGCAAGGGTGCCCAGTGACGTTCACCAGCCCCGACGACGTGGTGCGCCAGTTCGACGCCAATAACTATCTGCTCGACACCGGCACCGCGTCGGCGATCTATCTGGCCATCACCCTCGGTCGGCCACTACTGCTCGAGGGTGAGCCCGGCGTCGGCAAGACCACGGCCGCGAAAACCCTTGCGGCGGTGCTTAACACGCCCATGGTACGGCTGCAATGTTACGAAGGTCTGACCGCGAACGAGGCGCTCTACGACTGGAACTACCAACGCCAGCTGCTGTCCATCCGACTGGCCGAGGCGCGTGGTACCGGCATCGAGGAGGCCGATCTCTACACCGAGACCTATTTGGTGGACCGGCCCATCCTGCAGTGCGTGCGCCACCGCGGTCCGACCTCCCCGGTGCTGCTGATCGACGAAATCGACCGGGCTGACGATGAATTCGAGGCGCTGCTGCTGGAATTCCTCGGCGAGTCCGCGGTGACCGTCCCCGAGCTCGGGACCTTTGTCGCCGAGCGCCCGCCGATCGCGGTGCTGACCTCCAACCGCAGCCGCGACCTGCACGACGCGCTGCGCCGGCGCTGCCTGTACCACTGGATCGACTACCCCGAGCCGGCTCGGGCGGCCGCGATCGTACGACGCACGGTGCCCGGCGCGACCGCGCCGCTGATCGAACGCGCCACCCAGTTCGTCGGCAGCGCACGCGATCTCGACCTGGACAAGCCACCCGGGGTGGCCGAGACCATCGACTGGGTCGCCGCCCTGGTGTCGCTGGGGGTCGCCGACCTCGTCGACGATTCCGCCGCCATGAGCCTGGGGGCGCTGGCCAAGACGCCGGACGACCGTACGCTGATTCGCGACGCCTACGAAGCCTTTACCGAATGCAGCCGCACCTGAGAGGACTCGCAGCATGAAGATCGCCAACCAGTTCACCGTCAGCGCACCCATCGACCGGGCCTGGGATGTGCTGTGCGACCTGGAACAGGTGATCCCGCTGATGCCGGGCGCCCAGCTGACCGGCCATGAGGGTGAGGACTACCTCGGCAAGGTCAAGGTCAAAGTCGGGCCGGTCACCAGCGAGTTCAGCGGCAAGGTGCGCTTTGTCGAACAGGACCGCGAGCAGTATCGCGCGGTCATCGATGGCAAGGGCAAGGAAGCCCGCGGCACCGGCAACGCGGCCGCCACCGTCACCGCGCAGCTGCGGGCGGACGGTGAAAAGACCAGTGTCACCGTCGACACCGACCTGAAGATCGTCGGCAAGCTGGCCCAATTCGGCAGCGGCATGCTGCAGCAGGTGTCGGAGAAACTGCTGGGCCAGTTCGTGGAATCGCTGGAAGCCAAGTTGGCCGCCGAGCAGACCGGCGCCGCTGCGACAGCCGAGACGAACGGCGCCGTGGCGACGGCCGAGCCGACGTCGGAGGAGTCGATTCCAGCCTGGCCGGCGAATCCGGTCCCGGGGACGCAGCAGGCACCCGCCGCCGAGCCCGAGCCGATCGACCTGCTGCAGCTCGCCGGTGGCGACCAGCTCAAGAAGTACGCCGTCCCGGCGCTGGCAGCGCTCGTCGTGCTGGTGCTGATCTGGGTGCTGCTGCGGCGGCGTTAACGGCTCGTGGACACCCCCTTGTTGCTGCGGGGCGCCGACCGCGCCGCGCTTGCTTCAGCACTGGTCGCCCGGCTGCGCGGCGTCGGGGTGTTGGTCTCGGCCAGCGGCCCGGCCAGTTTTGTGCAGGCGCTGCGAAAGCTGGCCCCGGACAACACATCCGCGCTGTACTGGGCGGCCAGGCTGACATTGGTCAACCGGATGGAGGATCTGGGCGCCTTCGACGAGGTCTTCGCGGCGGTGTTCGGTGCGGCCGAACTCGACGGCACCGGCGGCCCCGAGTCGCCCCTGCCGTTGCCGGGGCCCAGGACGCCGGCCGCCGGTACGGTGCGCACGGGCGGCAGCGGGTCCGGGTCTACCGAAAAGCTGCCCTGGGTGACGCGGGGCATCGCCACCGCGGACGACTCGGCGAGCGCGAGTCTGCTGCTGCCCGACGTGCTGCCCAGCCGGATCGCCATGCTGGCCGACGAGCCGTTCGACCGTTTCGACCCCGACGACCTTCGCCTGCTTGGCATTTGGCTGGAGGAGACCGTCGCGCGCTGGCCGCGCCGCCGCAGCCTTCGATTCGAGTCCAGCCCCGCGGGCAAGCGGATCGACCTGCGGGCCACCATGAACGCCGCACGGTCAACCGGCTGGGAATCGATGGTGCTGGCGCGTACCCGGCCGCGCCGGCGGCCACGGCGGGTCGTGCTGCTCTGCGATGTCAGCCGTTCGATGCAGCCGTATGCCGCGGTCTATCTGCATTTGATGCGAGCGGTGTTGCGCCAGCAGGGAACTCGGCCGGAGGTGTTCGCCTTCTCGACGTCGTTGACCCGGCTCACCTCGGTGCTGTCGCACCGATCGGCCGAGGTGGCGCTGCAGCGGGCCAACGCCAAGGTCACCGACCGTTACGGCGGCACGTTCATCGGCCGCAGTGTGGCCGGCCTGCTCGCGCCGCCGCACGGCAACACGCTGCGCGGCGCCGTGGTGATCATCGCCTCCGACGGCTGGGACAGCGATGCGCCCGATGCGCTGGAGCACGCGATGGCCCGGCTGCGTCGTCGCGCCCAGCTGCTGGTCTGGCTCAATCCGCGAGCGGCGCAGCGTGAATTCGAGCCGCTGGCCGGCTCGATGGCCGCCGCCCTGCCCTATTGCGACCTCTTTCTGCCGGCGCACTCGCTGACGGGGCTGCGCCGATTGCTACAGGCGTTGGCAGGCGTGTCCGCGGCATCGGGTCAGGTGCGCGATCGGGGCGAACGCCTTCGCGATCGTGGCCGTCGATGATCAGCCGGGCTTGTAGCGCGGATTTAACAGTAGGACACCTTCGGTTCAGCAGCAGGAACTCCGCCGTAGGTCCTGGGTTTCGGGCGTCCGTGGCGGCGACACGCCGAGCCACGCCGCCGCCACCGCACATTGAAATGCCCGAGCGCACAGTCGACGACCCGAGGGGGCAGGATCGGTAGGTATGGACCAGCTATGGGCCAACCGGGCAGCCAGCTCCGAAGCCGCCGTCACGCAGCGCCACCTGAAACGGTTGTGGGGCTTACCGGGAACGCAGCTGGGAGTGGTGGCGTGGCCCGCGACGCGGCGGACCCGGTTGTTCGGCACCTGGCACTACTGGTGGCAGGCGCACCTGCTGGATTGCCTGGTCGACGCGGAGCTGCGTGACCCACGGCCGCACCGGCGCGCGGCGATCAACCGCCAGGTTCGCTCGCACCGGCTGCGCAACAACTTTCGCTGGACCAACAGCTATTACGACGACATGGCGTGGCTGGCGATCGCACTGGAACGCGCCGCCCGGATCGCCGGCGTCGAGCGCGGCCGCGCGCTGCCGAAACTCGCCGACCAGTTCATGAAGGCGTGGGTGCCCGAGGACGGCGGCGGCATCCCGTGGCGCAAGCAGGACCAGTTCTTCAACGCCCCGGCCAACGGACCGGCGGGAATCTTTCTGGCCCGCTACGGCGCCCGGCTCAAGCGCGCCGCGCAGATGGGCGACTGGATCGACCAAACGCTGATCGACCCCGAGACCCATCTGGTGTTCGACGGCATCAAGGCGGGCTCGCTGGTGCGCGCGCAGTACACCTACTGCCAGGGCGTGGTGCTCGGTCTGGAGACCGAGCTGGCGAACCGCACCGGCGCCGAGGCTCGGGGCCGGCACGCGGCCCGGGTGCACCGGCTGGTGGCCGCCGTCAACGAACACATGGCGCCGTCGGGCGTGCTGAAAGGTTCCGGCGGCGGCGACGGCGGGCTGTTCGCCGGCATCACCGCCCGTTATCTCGCGCTGGTCGCCACCGCACTGCCGGGTGACTCGGCCGACGACGCAGTGGCCCGCGACACCGCGCGCACCATCGTGCTGTCGAGCGCGAAATCGGCCTGGGACTACCGGCAAACGGTGGACGGACTGCCGCTGTTCGGGGCGTTCTGGGACCGCGACGCGACGTTGCCGACGACGGCCGGTGCGCAGGCACAGTTCGTCGAGGGTGCGGTGAACGCCTCCGAGACTGCCGAGCGCGACCTTTCGGTGCAGCTGTCGGGGTGGATGCTGATGGAGGCCGCATGTAACGTCACGGCCGAATCGTCGCATTAGAAGGAGCACGCCGTGAGTAAAGTCCGCCCCGACGCCGAGACGGCGCTGCAAGACCTGCTGAAGGACGGAATCACCATTGCCGCAGGCGGTTTCGGCCTGTGCGGTATTCCGGAGAATCTGATCCTGGCGCTCGTGGACAGCGGCGTCAAAGAGCTCACGATCGTCGGAAACAACGCCGGGGTCGACGATTTCGGCATGGGTCTGTTGCTCAAGGGGCGTCAGGTCAAGAAAGTTATTGCCTCCTACGTAGGAGAGAACAAGGAATTCGAGCGCCAGGTGCTGGCCGGTGAGCTGGACCTGTCGCTCACCCCGCAGGGCACCCTGGCCGAGAAGTTACGCGCCGGCGGCGCGGGGATTCCGGGTTTCTACACCCGCACCGCGTTCGGCACCCAACTCGCCGAAGGCAAGGACATGCGCGTCTTCGACGGCACCGAATACGTGCTGGAGGAAGGCATCCAGGCCGACGTCGCGATCGTCAAGGCGTGGAAGGGCGACACCGCCGGCAACCTGATCTATCGGAAGACGGCGCGCAACTTCAACCCGATGATCGCCACCTGCGGCAAGGTGACGGTGGCCGAGGTCGAGGAACTGGTCGAGGTCGGCGAGCTGGATCCCGATCAGATCCACACCCCCGGCATCTATGTGGACCGCATCATCCAGGGCGCCAGCTACCAGAAGCGAATCGAATTCCGTACCACCAGCGGTGCCGCCGCGGCCAAACACGAGAGCCCCATCCGCGAGATTATGGCCAAGCGCGCCGCGAAGGAACTGCGCGACGGTTACTACGTGAACCTGGGCATCGGCATCCCGACGCTGGTCGCCAACTACATCCCCGACGGCATCAACGTGACCCTGCAGTCCGAGAACGGCCTGCTTGGTATCGGGGCATATCCGGCCGACGACGAGGTGGATCCCGACCTGATCAACGCCGGGAAACAGACCATCACCACGATCGGCGGCTCCAGCTTCTTCAACAGCGCCGACTCGTTCGCGATGATCCGCGGCGGGCACATCGACCTGTCCATCCTCGGCGGCCTGGAGGTGGCCGAGAACGGCGACCTGGCCAACTGGATGGTTCCCGGCAAGATGGTCAAGGGCCCGGGCGGTGCGATGGATCTGGTGTCCGGGGTCAAGCGGGTGATCGTCGTGATGGATCACACGGCCAAGGACGGCAGCCCCAAGATCCTCAAGCAATGCACGCTCCCCCTGACCGGCAAGGGCGTGGTGGACATGATCATCACCGACCTGTGCGTGTTCGACGTCGACCCGGAACGCGGGCTCACGCTGACCGAACTACACCCCGGGGTGACGGTCGACGACGTCCGTGCCAAGACCGGTTGCGATTTCGTGGTCGCCTGAACCCAATTTGGCGGCACGCCGTCGCGCCAGGTAGCCGCGCGTGGCGGCGATGAATGCCGGCAACATCGAGACGAACAGGATGACCAGGATGATTTTTTCCAGGTTCTGGTGCACGAACGGCACGTTGCCCAGGAAGTAGCCGGCCACCGTCACGCCGCCGCCCCACAGCACGCCCCCGACGATGTCGAACGCCAAGTACACCGGATAGCGCATGTAGGACACTCCGGCGACGACCGGCGTGAACGTTCGGATGAACGGCATGAAGCGGGCCAGGATGATGGCCGCGGGTCCGTACTTTTCGAAGAAGGCGTGCGAATCGGTGACGTAGTGCTGCTTGAAGAAGCGGGAATCTTCCTTCTTGAACAGCGCGGGCCCGATGCGGCGGCCGATGAAGTATCCGGTCTGGTCGCCCAGCACCGCCACCACGGCGACTGCCGGCGCCAGCACCCAGATGTTCAGCGTTCCGTGCGCGGCCAGCAAACCGCCCGTGAACAGCAGTGATTCACCGGGGAGCAGCGGAAACAGCAGGCCGGTCTCGACGAAGACGATGACCAGGATGGTCGGTAACACCGCGGAGGCGAACAGGCCCTGGGGTCCGATCCAGAACATCGGATCGATGATGTCGGGCATCAAAACCACTCAGCCGTTACGGCGGCGCTCATGGTGCCTCAACATACCGGCCCCGAGGTGGGTGCCCGCCGTCAACGTCGGGTTGCGATACTGAGGCAACTGAAGTCTTCAGGAGGAACCCATGCCCATCGCAACCCCCGAGGTCTACGCCGAGATGCTGGGACGCGCCAAGGAGAACGCGTACGCCTTCCCGGCCATCAACTGCACCTCGTCGGAGACCGTCAACGCCGCCATCAAGGGCTTCGCCGACGCCGGCAGCGACGGCATCATCCAGTTCTCCACGGGCGGTGCGGAGTTCGCCTCCGGCCTCGGCGTCAAGGACATGGTCACCGGTGCCGTCGCGCTGGCCAAGTTCACCCGCGTCATCGCGGCCAAGTACCCGATCAACGTCGCGCTGCACACCGACCACTGCCCCAAGGACAAGCTGGACACTTACGTGCGCCCGCTGCTGGCCATCTCGGCCGAACGGGTGGCGGCCGGCAAGAATCCGCTGTTCCAGTCGCACATGTGGGACGGTTCGGCGGTGCCGATCGACGAAAACCTCTCCATCGCCAAGGAACTGCTCAAGACCGCGGCGGCGGCCAAGATCATCCTCGAGGTCGAGATCGGCGTCGTCGGCGGCGAGGAGGACGGCGTCGAGGGCGCGATCGACGACAAGCTCTACACCACCCCGGAGGACTTCGAGAAGACCATCGACGCGCTGGGCCACGGTGAGCACGGCAAGTACCTGCTGGCCGCCACGTTCGGCAACGTGCACGGCGTCTACAAGCCCGGCAACGTCAAGCTGCGCCCCGACATCCTGGATCAGGGCCAGAAGGTCGCGTCGGCCAAGCTCGGTCTGCCCGACGGGTCCAAGCCGTTCGACTTCGTCTTCCACGGCGGTTCGGGCTCGCTGAAGTCGGAGATCGAAGAGGCGCTGCGCTACGGCGTGGTGAAGATGAACGTCGACACCGACACCCAGTACGCGTTCACCCGCCCGCTGGCCGGCCACATGTTCACTAACTACGACGGTGTGCTCAAGGTCGACGGCGAGGTCGGCAACAAGAAGGTCTACGACCCGCGCAGCTACCTCAAGAAGGCCGAAGCGTCGATGACCGAGCGCGTGATCGAGGCCTGCAACGACCTGCACTGCGCCGGAAAGTCAGTCAGCGCCTGAGTTTCTGTGCCGAGCGTGAAGTTAGCTTGACGCTCGGCGCCCAACGTGAAACTGGTTTCACACTCGCGAGACGCTAGCCGCTGGGGGCGCTAGCCGCTGGGGGATTGGCAGATCTTCCACTGGTCGTCGCGGTACTGCAGGTCGAGGCTGCGCGTCGAGCGGACCTGCGGGTCGTAGGCCATGAACGTGGTGACGTTGGCTTCGGCGTGCTGGCCGTTGACGACGATCTGGTCGATGCTGGCGATGACCGGATACTGCTTGGCCGCCGAAACCCGTTGGTAGGTCTCGTTCCACGAGCGCTCGTCGTAGTCGACGTAGCCGTCGCGGGTAGTGCCGCAGGTGATGCTGCGCAGCTGGGTCAGGTCGCCGCGCTGCACCGCCGTGTCGAAGGCGTGGATGGATTGGCGCACCATGTCTTCCTGCGAGACGTGTGAGTGCTTGCCGCGGGTCAACAGCACGGTGCCCAGGATGGCGATCGCCGCCAGTGCCAACACGATCACCGTGATCGCCAGCACCCAGCCCCAGTTGAAACTCCTGCCTGCCGGCCGCGCCTTCGCGCCGTCGCGGCCCGGAATAGATTGCGGCACAGCAGATTTGGGAGGCATCGGCGGTTGCCCGGGCAGTGGCGGCTGCCCCGGCGGCCCGGGCTGCCCCGGGGACGTCGAGAACACTTCCGTCGCGGGCTCCGCGGCGGTTTGGATGATCGCCGTTTCCTTCGCGTCGAAGCCCGGCGCGGTGAAGCGGCGTTCGGGCTGCTGGTCGTCCGGATTGGCCGCGGGGCCGTTGCCGGGATCGGGCTTGTCGATCACCACGGTCTCGGTCTCGGGGTCGGGGGGAAGCAGCGGACGGGCCTCGGTTGCGTCGTCGGCCTGCTCCGCGGTCGGGTCCTCACCCGGCGGGGTGCCGCGGTCGGGCTCCGGTGGGTTAGGCATGAGTTGGAGCTTAGTCACCCGCGGCGGGACGGCAGAATAGAACGTATGACACCAATGGGTGATCTCCTGGGACCTGATCCGATCCTGCTGCCCGGCGACAGCGAAGCCGAAGCCGAGCTGCTCGCCGGCGAGAATCCGGGCATCGTCGCGGCGGCGCACCCGTCGGCGTCGGTGGCCTGGGCGGCGCTGGCCGAGGAGGCGCTGGCCGACGACCGGGCCATCACCGCGTACGCGTATGCCCGGACCGGCTACCACCGCGGTCTGGACCAATTGCGCCGCAACGGCTGGAAGGGATTCGGCCCGGTGCCCTATTCGCACGAGCCCAACCGCGGCTTCCTGCGCTGTGTGGCCGCGTTGGCCAAGGCCGCCGACGCGATCGGCGAGACCGACGAGCTGAACCGCTGCCTCGACCTGCTCGACGACTGCGACCCGGTGGCCCGCAAAGAGCTGGGGCTCTAGTAGTTCTCCGAGCAGTCGCTGTCGCGGTTCTCGACCTGCACGGTGGCGTGCTCGAGCCCGCGCTCGTGCAGCACCTCACGCGCGTCGCTGAACACCCTGGTCGAGTCGTTGGAGCTGATCAGGTGCACCGTGCACATGTCCTTACCCGGCGACAGCGTCCAGACGTGCAGGTCGTGCACTTCGGTCACGCCGTCGACGGCGCCCAGGGCCGACCGCAGCTCCTCGACGTCGATGTGGGCCGGCGACGCCTCGGACAGAATCCGCAGCGCGGCCCGCGCCAGCGAGAACGCGCGAGGCAGCACCCAGAGGGCCACCAGCACGGCGACCACGACGTCGGCGTAAGGCCAATGCGTCGTGACGGTCACGACACCGGCGATCAGCACGCCCAGGCTGCCGACGGTGTCGGCGATCACCTCCATGTAGGCGCCCTTGACGGCCAGGCTGCCCTCGGAGTGTGACCGCAGCAGCATCGCGACCACGAAGTTGGCGATCAGCCCGGCCAGCGCCACCACGATCATCGGTATGCCGGGAACGTCTGCTCCCGTACCGAGCCGCTCGATGGCCTCGTAGAGGATGAAGGTCGCCACGCCGACCAACAGCACCGCGTTGGCCACCGCGGTGAAAACCTCGGCGCGGTGCCAGCCGTAGGTTCGATCCGGCGACGTGCTGCCGCGCTTGGCCAGCACCACAGCCCCCAGCCCCATGAACACCGCGACGACGTCGGTCAGCATGTGCCCGGCGTCTGCCAGCAGCGCAAGGGAATTGATCAGCAGCGAGGTGGTCAGCTCGATTACGAAGAACGTCGCCAAAATCCCGGCGGCCATGATCATGCGGGGGATCATCCGAGACGCGTCGGCCTCGGCGGGGGTGTGACTGTGTCCTGCGCCCATGGCCAACAATATATGCGTGCAATCGCATATATTGCAATATCTAGAACCAGCGGCTCCAGAAGCGGGTCAGCGAGTTTCCGGCGCTGGCCAGCAGGTGCGGCACCCCGGAGAAGTCGAAAAGCCAGTCCACCACCCCGAATAGCCACTGGTTGACCACCGGCGCCAGCAGCAGGAACAGCAGAATGAACACGCCGTACTGTTTGGCCGGCGCGACGGCGCGCTGCGTCTCCGGGCTCAGATGCGGTTCCAGGGCGTCATAGCCGTCCAGCCCGGGGACGGGCAGCAGGTTCAGCACCACGGCCATGATCTGCAGGAGACCCAGAAACGCCACGCCCGCCCACAGCACCCAATGCTCCGGGTCAAAGAACAGCCGGGTCAGCGTCAGCAGCAACACCGCCAGCAGTAGATTGGCGGCCGGTCCGGCCAGGCTGACCAGCGTGCGGCGCGTCGGCGACATGAACCAGGTGCGCACATACACCGCGGCACCGGGCAGGCCGATCCCGCCGAGCGCGATGAACACCATCGGCAGCAGCAACGACAACCCGGGATGGGCATAGCGCCGCGGATCCAGCGTCAGGTAGCCGCGGACCTCCTCGTCGTGGTCGCCGAATCGCCACGCGGTCGCCGCGTGGCCGAATTCGTGCAGGCATAACGAAACCAGCCAGCCGGCGACCACGAAGATGAACACCCCGGCATAGGACATCGGCCGCACGGTCGTCCCGGCCAGCCAGGCGAGCACACCGCCGACCGCCGTCAATGCGATCAGTGCCAAGAAGATTGGGCTGGGTCGCACCGACGCGTGCCCCTTGGAGTCCACCGGTCGAAACTACCGGACCAGCAACCAGCCTTCGACGTGGCGGTAGAACGTCGATCGCCTGGCCGGGCGGGGCGCGGCGATACCGTCGCGCACCACGACCACGCCGGTGCTGCCCAACTGGACGGCGCGCCCGGTCACCCAGCGGCGCCAGCGTCCGTGCACCGCGGCGCGCAGCCCCGGCACGGCGAGCGTCGGCTCGATGTCCGCGCCGGTGACGTTGCCGTCGAACAGCTGCGTGTCGTCGACGACGGCCTCGCCGTGCAGCAGCTCCTGGTTTTCGGGTGGCAGCCAGCGGGCGCGGCCGACGATCACCGCGCCGGTCTCGTCGCGCACCAGGGTGACCCGCCCGGGCGTGCCGCGCCGGGCCCGACGGGCTGCGCGCCATCCCGCCGGCACGCGGTAGACGCGGGTCGCGCGGGTGCGGCGGGGCGGCACGTAGGCCACTTCGACGTCGAGTCGCTCGGCGCGCAGCAGCCGGCCCAGCACGGCTGCCAGCTCGGCGTCGGCGCCGAGCACGACCAGCCGTCGGTACGGCCCGATCGCGGCGTCGATGTCGGCCGGGCTCTGCACCCGGTGGACGGGCGGGCCGCCGAGCGGCCCAGGCAGTCGCCGGTCGCCGAAGCACAACACCGCCACGTTGGCCGTGTCCGCGGCGATATTCATGGGCTCCTCGCGACCTGCTGGGCTCGAGCAAATTTGCCCGGTTCCTCGGCGGTCCGCAAGACGCCCGCATCGTCACCGGACTAAGGTGGGTCCCCGGCTGGACCACAATAAGCAGGCGAGACCAGGCGGGAGCATGTCATGCCGGCAATCGTCCTCATCGGCGCCCAGTGGGGCGACGAGGGCAAAGGTAAGGCCACTGACCTGCTCGGTGGGCGCGTGCAGTGGGTGGTGCGTTACCAGGGTGGCAACAACGCCGGGCACACCGTCGTCTTGCCCACCGGGGAAAACTTCGCGTTGCATCTGATCCCGTCGGGGGTGCTGACCCCCGGCGTCACCAACGTCATCGGCAATGGCGTGGTGATCGATCCCGGCGTGCTGCTCGACGAGCTGAAGGGCCTGGCTGATCGTGGTGTCGACACCTCGAGGCTGCTGATCTCCGCCGACGCGCATCTGCTGCTGCCCTACCACGTGGCCATCGATAAGGTCACCGAGCGCTACATGGGCAACAAGAAGATCGGCACCACCGGCCGCGGCATCGGACCGTGCTACCAGGACAAGATCGCCCGTCAGGGCATCCGGGTCGCCGATGTGCTCGACCCCGAGCAGCTGGCCCACAAGATCGAAGGTGCGCTGGAACTCAAAAACCAGATCCTGGTCAAGATCTACAACCGCAAGGCGCTGGATCCCAACCTGGTGGTCGACGCCCTGCTGAAGCAGGCCGACGGCTTCAAGCACCGCATCGCCGATACCCGGCTGCTGCTCAACGCCGCGCTGGAAGCCGGCGAGACCGTACTGCTGGAGGGCTCGCAGGGCACGCTGCTCGACGTCGACCACGGCACGTATCCCTATGTGACGTCCTCGAATCCGACTGCGGGCGGCGCGGCCGTGGGGTCCGGCATCGGCCCGACCCGGATCACCACCGTGCTCGGAATCCTCAAGGCCTACACCACCCGGGTGGGCTCGGGCCCGTTCCCGACCGAATTGTTCGACGAGAACGGTGAATACCTGTCCAAGACCGGCGGCGAGTTCGGCGTCACGACAGGGCGCCGCCGCCGCTGCGGCTGGTTCGACGCCGTCGTCGCGCGCTATGCCACCCGGGTCAACGGCATCACCGACTACTTCCTGACCAAGCTGGACGTGCTGTCCAGTCTGGAAACCGTGCCGGTGTGCGTCGGCTACCGCGTCGACGGCGTGCAGACCGACGAAATGCCGATGACGCAAAGCGATTTGCACCGTGCCGAGCCGATCTACGAAGAGCTGCCCGGCTGGTGGGAGGACATCTCGGCGGCCCGCGAGTTCGACGACCTGCCCGCCAAGGCGCGTGACTATGTGCTGCGTCTGGAAGAGCTTGCCGGAGCACATGTTTCGTGCATCGGAGTCGGGCCGGGCCGCGATCAGACCATCGTGCGCCGCGATATCCTGGCGGCGCGCTAGTGAGCGATCCTGATCCCAAAGAACTCGATCCCGAATACGAACACCACGGCGGCTTTCCCGAATACGGCCCGGCCACCCCGGGCCCGGGATTCGGACGGTTCGTGGCGGCCATGCGCCGGCTGCAGGACCTCGCCGTCTCCGCCGACCCGTCCGACGACGTCTGGGACGACGCGGCCGCCCGTGTGGTGGCGCTGACGGAGTTGCTGGGGCCGTTTCAGGCCCAGGTGGAAGGTCAGGCGCCGGCGGGCCGCACGCCCGATCTGCCCGGCATGGGCAGCTTGCTGCTGCCGCCGTGGACGTTGACCCGTTACGCGCCCGACGGCGTCGAAATGACGGGCCATTTCACCCGTTTCCACGTCGGCGGCAACTACGCGGTGCACGGCGGTGTGCTGCCGCTGCTGTTTGACCACATGTTCGGGATGATCTCCCACGCCGCGGGACGCCCGATCAGTCGCACGGCCTTCCTGCATGTCGACTATCGCAAGGTCACGCCGACCGACGTGCCGTTGCTGGTGCGCGGTCGAGTCACCAGCACCGAGGGCCGCAAGGCGTTCGTCTGTGCCGAATTGGTCGACGGTGACCAGACGCTGCTGGCCGAGGCCAACGGCTTGATGGTGCGGTTATTGCCCGGTCAGCCCTGACGCGCGCCCGTAGCATTCACTTGTGACCGAAGGACAATGCGAGACCGCAGGCGCGCCCCGAGTGTTGTTGCTGGGTACCGGCGAGCTCAGCCGCGAACTGGCAAACGCCCTGCGTCGCCTCGGCGCGGAGGTTCACGAGCACTCCGACCTGGACACCGTGTCGGGGGTGATCGACCGGCTACAACCCGACTTCGTGGTGACCGCCGGCGCGGTCTCCGGCCCGGCAATCGAGGCGCTCGCGGCGCGCTGCGACAATGCCGGCGTCGAACTGGTGCCTAACATGCGCACCGTCCGGTTGACCAACGACCGCGAGGGCCTGCGCCGGCTGGCCGCCGATCAGCTGGGTCTGCCCACCGCGCCGTTCTGGTTCGTCGGCTCGCTCGACGAGCTCAAGGCGGTGGCCGCACACGGCGGCTATCCGTTGCTGGTCGAGGCGTTGGGCGGGACGTTCGGGCGCTCGATGGTTTCCGGGCCCGACGACGTCGAGTCCGCGTGGCGGCGGGCGGCGGGCCGGGCCGAGCGGGTGTTGGCCGAAACGGTGGTCGAGGTCGAGTTTTACGTCACGCTGCTGGCAATCCGCAGCGAGCGTCGCAACGGGCCGGTGATCGAGTTCTGCTCGCCGATCGGGCATCGTCGCGCCGAACCTGACGTGCTGGAATCCTGGCAGCCCCAGAATTTGAGCCCGGCGGCCCTCGACGCCGCCAAGTCGATCGCCGCGCGCATCGTCAAGGCGCTCGGCGGCCGTGGCGTATTCGGAGTCGAATTAATGATCAACGGCGACGAGGTGTACTTCTCCGACGTGAGCACCGTTCTGCCGCAAAGCGTTTGGGTGACTTTGCGCAGTCAGCGGATTTCGGCGTTCGAGTTGCAGGCCCGGGCGATTCTCGGCCTGCCGGTCGACGTCCTGATGATTTCGCCGGCTGCCGCGCGCACGAGTCACCCGGCGCCCACCGCCGAGGCACTGACCGCGGCGCTGGCCGTGCCGGAAAGCGACCTCCGCATATTCGATGCGGGGCCGGGCCCGCGGCGTGGGGTCGCACTGGCCACCGCGCCGGATGTGGCAGCCGCGCGCGACCGGGCCCGCGACGTGGCCGCCGCGGTGTCCCAGGGCCATTAACTAGACTCGCGAGAATGAGCTACGCAGGAGATATCACGCCGCTTGAGGCATGGAAGTTGCTCAGCGACAACCCGCAGGCGGTCTTGGTCGACGTGCGCACCGACGCCGAATGGCGGTTCGTCGGGGTGCCGGACTTGTCGAGTCTTGGCCGCGATGCGGTCTTCATCGAGTGGAACACCGCGACCGGGCACAACGAGAACTTCCTGGCCGAACTGAAGGACAAGCTCCCCGCCCAGTCGGGACCGGTGGTGTTCCTGTGTCGCTCCGGCAACCGCTCGATCGGTGCCGCCGAGACCGCGACCGAGGCGGGCATCGAGCCGTCCTACAACATCCTGGATGGTTTTGAGGGCAACCTCGACGCCCAGGGGCATCGTGGTGAAACCGGTTGGCGGGCAGTCGGACTGCCCTGGAAGCAGCAATGACCCGCGTCGACGACGATGATGCCGGCGCAGCCGGGATCGAGGAGCGGCGCCAATGACTGACAGTCCGTCGGTCCGCATTCCGAAGGCATTGCCCGACGGCGTCGGCCAAGCCACCATCGGCGTGCGCGGAGGGCTGTTGCGGTCCGAGTTCGACGAGACCGCCGAGGGGCTGTTTTTGACCTCGGGCTACGTCTACCCGTCGGCCGCGGCGGCCGAGCAGGCGTTCTCCGGCGAGCTGGACCGCTTTGTCTATTCGCGCTACGGCAACCCGACCGTGTCGATGTTCGAGGAACGGCTGCGGCTGATCGAGGGCGCGCCGGCGGCGTTCGCGACGGCCAGTGGCATGGCCGCGGTATTTACCTCGCTCGGCGCGCTGCTGGGCGCCGGCGACCGATTGGTGGCCGCGCGCAGCCTGTTCGGATCGTGCTTCGTGGTGTGCAACGAGATCCTGCCGCGCTGGGGTGTGGAGACCGTCTTAGTCGACGGCGACGACCTCGCCCAGTGGGAACAGGCGCTATCGGTGCCCACCCAGGCGGTGTTCTTCGAGACGCCGTCGAACCCGATGCAGTCGCTGGTGGATATCGCCGCGGTGACCGAGCTGGCGCATGCTGCGGGGGCAAAAGTGGTGCTGGACAACGTCTTTGCCACACCGCTTCTGCAGCAAGGGTTTCCGCTCGGGGTTGACGTGGTGGTGTACTCCGGCACCAAGCACATCGACGGGCAGGGCCGGGTGCTCGGTGGTGCCATCCTCGGCGATCAGGAATACATCGACGGCCCGGTGCAGAAGCTGATGCGGCACACCGGCCCGGCTATGAGCGCATTCAACGCCTGGGTGCTACTGAAAGGCCTTGAGACACTGTCGGTTCGGGTGGACTACAGCAATGCCTCGGCGCAGCGGATCGCGGAGTTCCTCCAAGGCCATCCGGCGGTGAGTTGGGTGCGCTACCCGTTCCTGACGTCGCACCCGCAGTACGACCTGGCCAAGCGTCAGATGTCCGGCGGCGGAACGGTGCTCACCTTCGAGCTCAACGCCCCCGGCGGCGCCAAGGAGCGGGCCTTCGAGGTGCTGGACAAGCTGCGACTGATCGACATCTCGAACAACCTCGGTGACGCCAAATCGCTTGTCACACACCCGGCGACGACGACACACCGGGCGATGGGGCCGGAAGGGCGCGCCGCGATCGGTCTCGGTGACGGCGTCGTCCGCATCTCGGTCGGCCTGGAGAACACCGACGATCTGATCGCCGATATCGACCAAGCCCTGAGCTAGCCGGCTCTCTGCTCGGCGGTCTGGCGTTCGGCTTCCGACGTCGCGTCTTGCGTTTGCGCTTCCACCCAATTAGTCACCACTCGGGCGTACATCATCTGGTTGGTGATGGCCATCTGACTGCGCCCGTCGCCCAAGAAGGTGATGAACCAGGCGATCACGGTGGTGAACCGGTTCTTGAAGCCGACGAGGTAGAGCAGGTGCAACCCCAGCCATGCCAGCCAGGCGATGAAGCCGCCGAACTCGAGCTTGCCGACCTGCGCGACGGCACTGAATCGCGAGATGGTGGCCATGCTGCCCTTGTCAAAGTAGTTGAAGGGCTTGCGGTTTGCGGGATCGTCGGTGCCCTTGACCATGTGCTTGATCAATGTCGCTGCGTAATGGGCGCCCTGAATCGCGCCCTGAGCCATCCCGGGCACATTGGGTACCGACATCAGGTCCCCGACGACGAAGACGTTCGGGTGACCCTTGACGGTCAGGTCGGGCTCGACGACCACTCGCCCGGCCCGGTCGACCTCGGTGCCCTCGGACTGGTCGGCGAGGAGCTTGCCCAGTGAGCTGGCCTGGACGCCCGCCGCCCAGACCTTGCACGCGCATTCGATGCGGCGCTTGGTGCCGTCCTTCTCCTTGATCGTGAGGCCCATGTAGTCCACGTCGTCGACCATCGCGTTGAGCTGAACCTCGACCCCCATCTTTTCCAGCCGCTGCTGTGCTTTGAGGCCCAGCTTCTCGCCCATCGGCGGCAGCACCGCGGGCGCGGCGTCGAGCAGGATGACGTGGCAATCGCGGGGCTCGATGGTCCGGAACGCGTCCTTGAGGGTTCGGTGGGCGAGTTCCTTGATCTGGCCTGCCACCTCGACGCCGGTGGGTCCTGCGCCGACGACGACGAAGGTCAGGCGGCGTTGCCGCTCGGCGGGATCGTCGGTGAACTCGGCGGCCTCGAACGCGCTGAGGATCCGGCCGCGCAGCTCGAGGGCGTCGTCGATGGTTTTCATGCCGGGCGCGTACGTCGCGAATTGGTCGTTGCCGAAGTAGGACTGCTGGGCACCGGCCGCCACGATCAGGCTGTCGAACGGTGTCACCGTCTCCATGCCCATCAGCTTCGACGTCACGGTGCCGGCCGTCAGGTTGATGTCGTAGACCTCGCCCAGCAGCACCTGCACGTTTTTCTGCCTCTGCAGGATCAGTCGGGTCGCCGGCGCGATCTCGCCTTCGGACAAGATGCCGGTGGCCACCTGATACAGCAGCGGCTGGAACAGGTGGGTGGTTGTCTTGGAGATCAGGGTGACGTCGACGTCGGCGCGCTTGAGCGCCTTGGCCGCATTCAGCCCTCCGAACCCGCTTCCGATGACGACGACGCGATGGCGCGACATGATTCTCCTTCAGGTCCTTTGATCCGTCTGGCTCCTACAGTCTCCGCAGCGCATCTCCACCGTACGACTTCAGCGAGATGAACGCTCTGTGTTGCCAGGGCGGCGCTGGTGACAGCGCCGTCGAGCCGGCCGCCCCCTAAAGACCGGTTCGGACGTTGATCCGTTGCCTGACGCTGCCGTCGGCCAGGGCTGCGGTGCCCGCACGGCAAGAAAACAAGGGCCCACCCGCTACCGATCCCAGGGACCCGCGGCACGCGAGAAATCCGCGTGATCGCCAATGCCGAGTCCTGGCCCGTGAACCGAGTAGTGTCCGTTCCAGCGGCGTCCTGTTCAGGAGAGATCAATGAAGCAATTTGTCTTGGGCGCAACGGTTGTCGCGCTGTCGATCGGCGCGCTGATCGCCTCGGCGCCACCGGCCGGCGCGGGCTGTCAGTTGGGCGGCGTCGTGATCAGCAAGTGCGACGGACCCGTCCAGCCCGACGGCACCTGGCAACGCTGTGTCGTGTTTCCCCCGGCCGGCGGGCGGGACGGCTCTCCCGTTTACGTCACCAACACGAACTGCCAGATGTTGGGTCCCGACCAGCATCCGTGGGGCGTCGCGTTCAATGACCCGCCGACGCACATCGACGACTAGGCCCTGTTCAGTCGGCTGCGGAGGGGATTCCGCTCAAGAGCTGGCCGGCGTCAACCTGGGGTTGGATCGCCGCGGTGCCGGCCAGGCCCGGTGAGCTGGTCAAGGCGCTGACCGGGGGCAGTACCGATGACGATGTCGGGGCGGCGGCGCCCGCGCCGGGGCCGAGCCCGCTGGCACCGGGGGCGATGTTGAAGATTTCGTAGAAGGACCCGGAGAAGTTGCCGGTAACGGCGCCGTCGGTGAAGGCGACGTTACCGGGCCCGATCGTGACGACGCCCGGGCCGGTGAACAAGGCGCTGTTCGTCATCGTCGTCGGCGAGGTTATCTCGACGGTGCCGCCTGCGCCGACGTAGATTGCACTGCTCGTGAGGGTCACGGCGGAGCCGTTCGAGACTTCGAAGGTGCTGCCGGAGTAGACGCCCAGGTCGCTGTCGGGGCCAAGGCTCAGTAAGCCGTAGACGTAGACGGCGCCGCCGGAGTCGACGTAGATCGAGCTACCGGGACCGATGGTGATGGAGCCATCGACGTAAACGCCGCCTCCGGACTGAAGGATCAGGGATCCACCCGACTCGATGGTGATGGGGTAGCCGTTGGGCGTGTAGTAGGTGCCGGGCCCGTAGTTGCCGGGAAGCAGCGAGGTGAGCAGCGGCGGGTTCGTGGCGCCGCCGACGCGCCGGTTGGCTTGGGCGTCCCGTCCTGATTCGTCGGTGGTTTGTGGTGACCCGTCGAAGTGCTTGAGGGTGCTGGCGATTTCGGAGTCGGCGGCGTAGATGCACATCGCGGTGGCGTCTTGGATCCACATCGCCATGTACTCGGCTTCGCATGCCGCGATGGCCGGGGTGTTTTGACCGAAGAAGTTGGTGGCGATCAGTGCCAGCAGCCGGGCCCGGTTGGCGGCGATGACCGGCGGGGGCACGGTCATCGCGAACGCCGCTTCGTAGGCGGCCGCGGCGGCGTAGGCCTGGGCGGAGGTTTGGGCGGCTTGGCCGGCGGTGGCGTGCAGCCAGGCCGCGTAGGGTGCGGCCGCACCGGCCATCGCCCGGGCCGAGGGGCCGAACCATAGTCCGGTCAGGGCGGTGATTTCGGCGACGTAACCGGCGGCGGTGATCTCGAGTTGGGTCGCGACAGCGTCCCAGGCTGCCGCGGCGGCGAGCAGTGAGCCGGCTCCGGGGCCGGTGTACATCAGTCCGGAATTGACCTCCGGTGGGCGCAACGCAAAATCCATGACCAGACTCCTTCTTGTATTGCGTTAGATGCGTTGGTATTTCACGACGCTGCTTTTTCGGGCATGGGCCTGCGGGGACGATTGCCGAGCACGGCCTCGGTCCATTTCCGCTGCTCGATGTAGAGCGGCTTGTCCTCCGACTGCACGCGTTTGGCCTTGCCCGCGCTCTGTTGTCCCTGACCGCCGGGCGTGGTGGGTGCCATGCCGCCCGTGCCGCCGCCCATCGCGGCGCCCGAGCCGGGCATGCCACGACCCGCGCCCGCGGCGGGCGTTGGTGACATCGCTGCCGGCCCCGCGGCCGCGCCGGTGCCGGGCACGGCCTGCAACGGCGTCGACGACTGCAACGGCGTCGAGGGCAGCGGCGGTATCCGAACGCCGGCACCACCGACCGACGCCGGCCTTACCCCCGCGCCGCCGGCCCCTTTCACGTCCTTCAAGGCCTGGCTCAGCTCCGCGGTGTCCGCTGCCGTCGGCGTGGACGGCATGCCCGGGTTGGGAACGGACGGCAAAGGCGGAAAACCGGGTGCGCCCGTCCACGGCAGGTTGGCACCGGCCGACGGATCCTTCAGGCCGTAAGGGTTGTTCGGGTCGTCGGGGTTTGGGTCGAACGGGTTCTTGCCGCCGTCGGTGTGCTCGCCGTCGCCGAGGTTGGGGACCTCAAAACCCCAGGCCGAGGGCGCCCGCTCCGGAATGACCGGCGGCAGCGGTAATTGCGCATTTCTGACATAGCGGGCTAACGACTCTTCCGATTGGCGCTGCAGGTTCTGGTACCACAGGATTGCGTCATCGGCGTTGTAGTTATTCGTGACGTAGTACTTGTACCAATGATCACAGAGCGCTATTTCTTTGGTCGTGGGGTGCTCGTCGTCTTGGGCAAAATCATGGGTGACGAAGGCGGCTTTTTTATGGGCGTTCGCGACCTTGTTCGCCTGGCTGGCAAGTTCGCTGCACAACGCGACCATCGAATTCACCCATCGCCGCTGTTGGTCGAAGTTCGCTTCAACGGCGTTGCGCGCCTCGCCCGTCCAGGAAAGAAATGGCCGGAAGCGGTAAAGCGTCTCCTGCTGAAGCGCCCGCTGGAACGCATCCCAGTCCCGCGCGAAGGCCCGGAATGCGACACCCTGGTCGCCGGCCTCGATCTCCTTCGCTGCCTGCTTGACCGGGTAGTAGGGGTATTCGAAGGGCGGCGGTTCCGGCGGAAAGATCAGGTGGGCGTCCGGGAATTCCTGGTTCGGATCGCACATGGCAGACATCACGCGATCCGCGCCGGAATCCGACGTCTCCGCCGAATCGGACAACTCTTTGTCGAGGGCCGCAGCAGAATCGGTGTCGACTTCCTCGTACGCTTTGGCCGCGTCCCGCAGCGATTTCGCCAGACGCTGCCATTCCCGTTCGGACGATGTGAGGTAAAGCCGCATCGTGTCGGCGTTCAGGGCGAGCTGAGTGGCGGCATCCTTGACAAAAGAAATCTCGCAGGGCGGCGATGGGTTGGTCGGCGGAATCGGCGGCAGCGGTTGCGCGATTTCATCGGCGCGTGCCATCAGTTCCTGGTATTCCACGTTCAATGTCTGCATCATTTCGGCCCTTCTCCTTGTGCTCAAGCCATTGGTCGGTCGGTCGCTGTAAAACGCTGACGGTCCGAAGTGGCGATGCGCGCAGGGCGGGCCGGAGGGGTCCTCTCGCGTGTCTGTGCCACTGTTGCTTCTCCGCGGGGGTGGGGAAGCTGTCGTAGCCGTCTCCCCGATTTTCACGGGTCGTTGAAACTAATCTCACGCTACGTTGAAACAAGTCTCAACGCAAGAGGAAATTCACGCTACAATGAAACTTATGCCGAAGAAATCGCTAACACCGGGGCCCCGAGATGAACGCGGAGTGCTCGCGGCGCGCATCACCGCCGCCGCCCGCGACGAGTTCGCCCAACACGGCTGGGCGGGCACCACGATCCGCGCGGTCGCGCGGGGGGCCGACGTCGATCCCGCGCTGGTCTACCACTACTTCGGATCCAAGGAAGGCCTGTTGGACGCGGCGACCAACCCGCCGCAGAAGTTCCTGGACAACGTGGCCAAGGTGTGGACCACGCCCATCGATCGGCTTGGCGCGGCGCTGATCACCGTCCTGCTGGAAGCGTGGGCCGACGAAGAGGTGGCGCCCACCTTGCGGGCCATCCTGCAGACCGCCGCGCACGAGCCGGCCACTCGCGAGAAGCTGCGGCGGATCGTCGAGGGCAGCCTGATGGGGGTATCACACCTCGGGGTCGACGAACGGGACCGGCTGGTCCGCAGCGGGCTTGTCTCGTCGCAGATGTTGGGATTCGCGCTGATGCGCTATGTCTGGAAGATCGAGCCGATCGCATCGATGACCGACGACGAGGCGATCGCCGCGGTCGCCCCCAATCTGCAGCACTACGTCGAGGGTGACCTGACGTCGTAACGCGCCGACCGCTCTCACGACCCTCAGAACTACCTCATAACCCATTCACGCCTGTTGCTGCGATCGTCTGAGCATGAAGAACGTTGCGCCGCATCGACCTCAACGGGTGCAGCGGCTGGTGAGCACCCGGTTCACGGCCACGCGGCCGCGGTGGTCTTGTAGTTCCCGTTGAGCGCGGTGCAGAAGTCGGAGTTCGTGCCGGCGAGCAACACGATGTAGTCGCCGCCTTTGTCGTTGAATGTCGGTGGGGGATAAGCCCATCCGCTGTTGCACATCGATGTGGGGCTGCCCATCGAAGGCCGGCGCCAGTTCGACATCTCGCACGCCTTCATCCCGGCGGCATCCGGATACGCGCTCTTCGCGATGACCAGCATGGCGCCGCCCCACTTCCCGTCATTGCGACGGTAGGCACGGGCCCCGAATCCGGCATTGTTCTTCTGGCATCCCAGCGCGCGCTGCAGCGCCATGAAGGGCAGGGCGAGGTCGCGATCGCTGATACCGGCTGCGGCAGCGATGAATTGCGCCGCGTCGGGGCCGTCGACCTCTTGCACGTTCGGATCGCCCAGGCTCTTGAGCTGCTGCGACATCTGCGACGGGGCGCCCCCGCCGCCGATGATCGGCCCGCCATTGGTGGCGGTCATGGGCGGCAGCGTGCCGGTGGGATCGGCGACGGCCGTCGGCAGCCCGAGCGCACCCAGTGCCAGCGTGCACGCGGCCATAGCGAGAATCCGCATACCTCACACTCCTTCGCTCATCTCCCCGGTGGCATCGGTGGGGCCGCGTTCGGGGCCATCACCGCGCCGATCTTGCGGAACAGTATGTCGGCCTGATTACTGTAGTTGCCCTGGTCGTCGAATGCTTCCGGGGCGTAGGTGACGACGACGGCGATCGCGATCTTGCGGGCCGGCAGATAGGCCTCGACACCCGCGCACCCGGAGAACAACGGGTTCTGCATCAGCCAATCGCCGGAGACGATGATGCCCAGGCCATAGGTGTAGCCCTCGCTTTGGTCGAAGCAGGTCGGGCAGCCCGGTTGGGCGTGTGTCTTGCCGCGCAGCGCCGTCGACACCATCCTTTGGTACGAGTCGCCCGAGAGCAGCTTGCCCGAACCGATCCCGACGGCAGTGGCTTCCATGTCGTCGATGTTGGTGGTCTCAATGGCGCCATGGGTAATCGTCCAGGACGGATTCCAGTAGGTGGACTCTTCGTAAAACGGTTTTCCCGCAGGGATTTTCAGTGATTGGCGCCGCTCTGAGCTGAACGTGTGCAAGACGGGCCACGGAATTTCGGCCGTTTCGGAGTTCGCGGTGTGCTTGAGGCCGAGCGGGCCCAGCACCTCGTTGGCCAGCAGTGTCGGCATGTCCTGACCGGTGGCGCGCTCCAGGGCGAGCCCCAGCAACACGTAATTGGTGTGCGCGTAATTCCAGTTGGTACCCGGCTCATAGAGCAGCGGCCGCCCGGAGATCTGGGCGAGGATGTCTTGAGTTGTCCACTGCTGGAACGGGTTTGCGTATGACTCGTTGGCGAATTGCTCGTTGCCGATGACGTAATCCGGGTACCCCGATGTCATCTGCGCCAGTTGGCCCAGGGTGACTCGTCCGGAATTGGGGAATTCGGGCAGCCATTTCGACAACCGATCCTCAAGGCTCAGCTTCTTCTGGTCGACCAGCTTGAGCAGCAACGTCGACACGTAGGAGATCGCGACCGCGCCGTTGCGGAAGTGCATGTCGGTGGTGGCCGGCACCCCGGTCATCGAATCGCCGACGGCCCGGGTGACCACCTCTTTGCCGTCCACGGTGACGCGGACGATCACGGCCTTCAGGTGCGTCTGCGTCATGAAGTTTCCGACCACCCGCATCACGGCATCGGCCTTGGCCTGGTCCGCGGAGTCGGCGTGCGGGGGTGTCGATGGCGACGTGGGCCCACAACCCGTCACCACCAGGCAAGCGAGCACCAGCCAGGTGACAGCGCGCAGCTTGCGCGGGCCCATCAGCGGAAGGCGTCGCTACCGGTGAATGCCTGGCCGAGCACCAGCTGGTGCATCTCGGGCGTGCCTTCGTAGGTCAGTACCGACTCCAGGTTGACCATGTGCCGGATCACCGGGAATTCCAGTGATATTCCGTTGCCGCCCAAGATGGTTCGGGCCGTCCGGCAGATCTTGATGGCCTCACGGGTGTTGTTCAGCTTGCCGAAGCTGACCTGTTCGGGGCGCAACCCGACGCTGTCCTTGAGCCGGCCCAGGTGCAGCGAGAGCAGCTGTCCCTTGTGCAATTCGACGGCCATGTCGACGAGTTTGGCCTGGGTCAACTGGAATCCCGCGATCGGCCGGCCGAACTGGGTGCGGTGGGTGGCGTATTCGAGCGCGGCCTGCCACGCCGTGCGCGCCGCGCCCATCGACCCCCAGATGATGCCGTAGCGCGCCTCGGACAGGCAGGACAGCGGCCCGCGCAACCCCTTGGCGTCGGGCAGCATCGCGTCGGCGGGCAGCCGCACGTCGTCGAGCACCAGCTCGCTGGTGATCGAGGCCCGCAGCGACAGCTTGTGATGAATCGTGTTGGCGGTGAAGCCCGCGGTGCGGGTGGGCACCAGGAATCCCCGAATGCCGCGGCGGCCGTCGTCGTCAGTGTTGGCCCACACCACCGCGACGTCGGCGACCGAACCGTTGGTGATCCACATCTTGCGACCGTTGAGCACCCAGTCCGAACCATCCCGTCGCGCACGGGTTTTCATCGCCGCTGGATCGGATCCGGCATCGGGTTCGGTGAGCCCGAAGCAGCCGAGCAGCTCACCGGCGGCCATACCGGGAAGCCACTGCTGCTTTTGTTCCTCGGAGCCGAAGTTCCAGATCGCGAACATCGCCAGCGATCCCTGCACCGAGACCATCGACCGCACCCCGGAGTCGGCGGCCTCCAGCTCGGTACACGCCAGGCCGTAGTGCACCGACGAGGAACCGCCGCATCCGTAGCCCTCCAAGTGCATACCGAGCAGCCCGAGCTCGCCGAACTGCTTGCCTAGTTGGCGCACCGGCAGGTCGCCGATCTCAAACCACTCCGCGATGTACGGGATGACATGCTCGGCGCAGAATTTCGCGACCGTGTCGCGCACCGCGATCTCATCGCTGGATAGCGACGCGTCCAGGCCCAGCGGGTCTTCTCGGTCGAACGCGGGAGGCGCAGGAGTTTTGTGTGTGCTCATAGCAGTCAGCCTGCCACCGCGTCCGACGCAAAGAACAGCCTCCGGTTCAGCCCGGTAGTCTCGCTCTATGCAGCGGCTGGGGTGGCTGGCCTACCTTTTGTCAGACGTGGTGGGCGTTTTGGTGTTCTGCGCCGTGGGACGCCGCAGTCACGACGAGGGGCTCAATCTGGCCGGCATCGCGACCACGGCCTGGCCGTTTCTGAGCGGCACCCTGATCGGGTGGTTGGTGTCCCGGGGGTGGCACCGGCCCACCGCCGTCGCACCTACCGGGGTGATCGTCTGGGCCTGCACCGTGGCGATCGGCATGGTGTTGCGCAAAGCCAGCTCAGCCGGCGTGGCCGCCAGTTTCGTCGTGGTCGCGGCGACAGTCACCGCGCTGCTGTTGCTCGGTTGGCGAGCGGCGGTCGGACTAGCGTTGCGGCGCCGCTCCGACGTCTGATGGCACGGACCGACGACGACACGTGGGGTCCCGACAGCGGGGTCGGAATCACCGCGACGTTCGGTGCGGTCGCGCGCGCACTGGCCACCACGAAGGGTCTGGTCAACGACCCGTTCGCCGAGCCGTTGGTGCGCGCCGCGGGGGTGCAGTACTTCACCCGGATGCTCGACGATCAGCGGTACGTCGAAGACGGCGGCGACAACGCGATCATGACCGGGCTCATCACCCTGCTGGGCGCGCACACCCGATTCCTGGATGAATTCCTCGCCGAGGCCGGACGGGCGGGCATTGCCCAGGTCGTGATCCTGGGCTCGGGCCTGGACACCCGGCCGTATCGGCTCTGGTGGCCACCCGGGACCACGGTGTACGAGATCGATCAGCCCGACGTCATCGACTTCAAGACAGCCGTGCTGCGCCGGCTGGATGCCGAATTGACCGCGCACCGCAGGGCGGTCGGCGTCGACCTGCGTGGCGACTGGCTGACGGCGCTGCACCGGTCGGGGTTCGATGCCGCCCGACCCACCGCGTGGATCGCCGAGACGTTGCTGATCGGGTTCCTGCCTCCCGACGGGCAGAGCCGGTTGCTCGACGATGTCTGCGCCGTCAGTGCGCCCGGCAGCCGCTTCGCCGGCGACCACCTGCCCACCTGGTCCTCCTTCCAGCTGGAGGCCGCACAGACGTTCGTCGACACCTGGCGACAATTCGGCCTCGACGTCGAGCTGGCCGCACTGGCCTACCCCGGCGAATATCGCGCAGTCCCGCAGTATCTGGCCGACCAAGGCTGGCAGACACGAAATGTCGCCGATTTGTTCAGTGCGATTGGAATGGGCACCCGCTGGCGCGGCACCCCCGATGACAACGCGATTACGCCTCGATACGTCACCGCCACACGATTAGCCGGGACCGGGACAAGACGGGCCTGGAATGCATCGGCCTGATAGGCGTTAGAGGTGAGGTGATGTCGAAGACCCAGCTTCGGTTTGTGCCGGCCGCGTTGGACGACGCGTTGGCGCAGCCACTGCTGGCCGAGCTGGCCGTCGAATACGCGCAGCGCTACGACAGCACACCACCAACGGTGTTGGCGTGGCTCAAGGACAACCCCGCCGACGAGTTCGCGCCACCGGACGGGGGTATGTTGATCGGCCTATTGGATGGTCGCCCGGTGACCGGCGGCGGGTTTCGCCGGTTCGACGCCGAGACGGCCGAGCTCAAGAGAATCTGGACCGACCGCGAGCATCGCCGCCGCGGCTACGCGATGGCGCTGCTGGCCGAGCTGGAAGCCGCGATCGCCGGGCGCGGCTACCGAAGGGTCTATCTGATGACCGGCAACCGTCAGCCCGAGGCCGAGGAGCTGTATCAGGCCACCGGATACGTCCGGTTGGACGAGCCGTTGCCGTCCGAAGGTCCGGTCTTCCCGATCGCTTTCGAGAAGTGGCTGACATGAGCGGCCCGCTGCATCTGGGCGTCGCGCTGGACGGATACGGCTGGGACCCGCAGGCATGGCGGGCCACTTTGACGGCTGACCCCAACACCGCGTCGCAGCTGAGCGGACGATACTGGGCCGGGCTTGCGGCCACCGCCGAGCGCGGACTGCTCGACTTCCTCACCATCGACGACACCTTGATGCCGCAGCCGGGCCGCGGCGAGCGGATCCGTGCGGAGCGGCTCGCGGGCCGCGGCGACGCCGTGCTGGTCGCGGCGCGGATCGCACCGGTGACGCGGCACATCGGCCTGATCCCGGTCGCGACGGTGACGCATACGGAGCCGTTCCACATCTCCAAATCCATTGCCACGCTTGACTATGTCTCGCACGGCCGAGCCGGCTGGCAGCCTCGCGTCAGCTCCACCGCGCACGAGGCGGCACTGTTCGGCCGCCGTACTGTCCCCCTGGACGGCTTGTCGGATCTTTTTCCAGAGGCCGCGGACTATGTCGAGGTGGTGCGCCGGTTGTGGGACAGCTGGGAGGACGACGCGATGATCCGCGACGTGTCGACCGGCCGCTACGTCGACATCGACAAGCTGCACTACATCGACTTCAGTGGAAAGTTCTTCTCGGTCAAGGGGCCGTCGATCACGCCCCGCCCGCCACAGGGCCAGCCGGTCGTGGCGGTGCTGGCCCACCAGGGACCGGTCTACGAATTCGCTTCTACTAGTGGTGATCTCGTGTTCATCACGCCAAAGGACGAGGCATCGCTGCGCGGCATCCTGAACGAGGTGGCCGCCGCCGACGGCGCGCGGCTGAAGGTCTATGCCGACGTCCTGGTGTCCTTTGGCGGTGCGGGCGACCCCCGCTCGGATGCGCTCAACTTCACCGGCAGCCCAACGGAATTGGTGGACCTGCTGCTCGATTGGCAGCGCCTCGGCATCGACGGCGCGCGGTTGCGACCCGCCGTCAACTCCACCGATTTGCCGGTGATCGTCGACGAGGTGGTTCCGTTGTTGCAGCGTGCCGGCCGCTTCCGGGAGACCTATCAGGACGGCGAAACGCTGCGAGCCCGGCTCGGCCTGCCGGTCGCGCCCAACCGGTACACGGCGGTCCGGCCATGAACGTTGCGCTGTCCATCCTCGACCTCTCGCCGATCAGCGCCGGAAGCGACGCGGCGACGGCGCTGCACAACACCATCGAACTGGCCCAACGTGCCGAAGCGTGGGGCTTTCGCCGCTACTGGGTGGCCGAACATCACTTCGTCGGTGTCGCCAGTGCGGCACCCGCTGTGTTGATCGGGCAAATTGCGGCTGCTACCAACAGCATTCGGGTTGGCGCCGCGGCAGTGCAATTGGGCTATACCACCGCCGTCGCGGTGGTGGAAAGCTTCGGCATGCTGGAAGCCTTTTATCCCGGACGCATCGATCTCGGTATCGGCCGGTCCGGACAGCGCCGCTTGAAAGGCCAGCAGCCGAAGAAGCCGAAGGAACCCCGTCCGCCGCGGGTGTGGCACGAGGTGGATGGCGTCGTCGTTCCGACCCCCTTCGACCTGCGGGGGTTGCTCGACCTCGAACAGTTGCAAGCCACGATGGGGATCCTGCAGCAGCCGCAGGCCCTATCCCCGGACTTCGCCGAACAGGTGGACGACATTCTCGCCCTGCTCGAAGGCACCTACCACGTCGGTAAGTTCGACGTGCATGCCGTGCCCGGCGAACGAAGCGGATTGCGGCCGTGGGTCTTCGGCAGCACCCGGGGACAAAGCGCACGGGTGGCAGGTGCCCGGGGGCTGCCGTTCGTCGCGAGCTATCACATCACGCCGGCCACCGCGCTGGAGGCGATCGAGGCCTACCGCGACACGTTCGTGCCGTCGGCGGCGTTGGAGAATCCGTACGTGGTGGTGTCGGCAGACGTCGTGGTGGCCGACGACTCCGATACCGCCCGGCACCTGGCCGCCGACTACGGCCATTGGGTGTACTCGATCCGCAGCGGCGTAGGTGCCATGCCTTATCCCGAGCCCGGCAGCTACCCACCCCTGACCGAGGAACAGTTTGACCTCGTAAAGGACCGATTGGCAACGCAATTCGTCGGAAACCCGGACGAAGTGGCGGAGCGGCTGGAGGCGCTGCAACGGGTCACCGGCGCTGACGAACTCGTGATCACCTCGGTGACGCACCGGCACGAGGACCGGCTGCGATCACACGAGCTGATCGCCAAACGCTGGGGTCTGACGGAATGAATATCAGAAACGGTAAGCACCGCAAGCCGATTCATCTGGCCGCCCATTTCCCGGGCGTCAACAACACCACGGTGTGGACAGATCCCACCGCGGGCAGCCAAATCGAATTCGAGTCGTTCGTGCACCTCGCCCGCACCGCCGAGCGTGGGTTGTTCGACTTCTTCTTCCTGGCCGAGGGGCTGCGGCTGCGGGAACACCGCGGCCGGATCTACGACCTCGACGTCGTCGGTCGCCCGGACACCTTCGCGGTGCTGGCCGCGCTGGCCGGTGTCACCGACCGGATCGGGCTGACCGGTACGATCAACACCACCTTCAACGAACCATTCGAGGTAGCAAGGCAATTCGCTACCCTCGATCATCTGTCGGAGGGCCGCGCCGGCTGGAACATCGTCACCTCGTCGGACGCCTTCACCGGTGCGAACTTTCGCCGCGGCGGCTTCCTGAAGCGCGCCGACCGGTACCGGCGGGCCGAAGAGTTCCTCACCGTCGCACGCCTGTTCTGGGACAGCTGGGATGCCGAGGCGGTGCTGGCCGACGTCGAAAGCGGAACGTATGTCGACCCTTCCGGCATTCACGCCGTCGAGCATCAAGGCCCAGAGTTCGACGTTCGCGGTTTTCCGACTCTGCCGGTCGGGAAGCAGGGTCATCCGATCCTGCTGCAGGCCGGCGACTCCGACGAGGGCCGGGCGTTCGGCTCCCGGTACGCCGACGCATTCTTCACCCTGCACGGCTCCCTGCAGGACGGTCAGCGCTACTACGCCGACGTGAAGGGCAGAGCTGCAGCGTGGGGTCGAGATCCCAACCAGCTCAAGGTGTTTCCGGCAGCGACCTTCGTTCTCGGTGACAGCGACGCCGAGGCGCAGGACAAGGCTCGCCATGTCCGCTATCAACAGGTCAGCGGGGCCACGGCGATCGCGATGCTCGAGCAGGTGTGGGGCCGTGAGCTCTCCGACTTCGACCCGGACGGGCCGCTGCCCGAATTCGATCCCGTCGTCGACAGCGACATCACCCAGGGCCGGGTTCGCCACGTCGACCCGGTCGCGGTAGCGGGCAAGTGGCGCGAACGCGCCGAAGCCGAGAAACTGTCGATCCGTGAGCTGATCATCGCGGTCACCACCCGGGAGCAATTCGTCGGCACCGCCGCCCGGATCGCCGACGAGATCGACACCTACATCCAGGCCGACGCCTGCGACGGGTTCATCCTGGTGCCGCATCTGACGCCGCACGGCCTCGACGAATTCGTCGACCGGGTGGTGCCGCTACTGCAGGAGCGTGGTGCGTTTCGCACCGAGTACAGCGGCAAGACGCTACGAGATCACTTGGGGCTCAGCGAGTTCGCGGCGCATACATGATGATGGCCACGCCCAGTAGGCAGATCACCGCGCCAGCGACATCCCACCGATCGGGTCGAAACCCGTCAAAACCCATGCCCCACAACAGCGATCCGGCCACGAAGATGCCACCGTACGCGGCGAGGATACGCCCGAAGTGGGCCCCGGAACTAAGCGAAGGCTGCAGGGTGGCGACAAAGCCGTAGGCGCCCAGCGCCATCACGCCCCAGCCCACCCACATCCAGCCGCGGTGTTCGCGCACTCCCTGCCATACCAGCCAGGCGCCGCCGATCTCGAACAGCGCCGCCAGCGCGAACAACGCGATCGACTTGGCAACCGTCACAGCGCGCCCGCTTTTTCCAGCGCCGCGTTGGTCGCATCGCGGATCGGGCCGCGCCACAGCGGACCGTGCCCCGGCGCCAGCACCTCGGTTTCCAACAGGGCCAGCGCCGAAAGCGTTCGGATGCAGTCTTCTTGGCTGTGGCTGAAGATCGCCGGCAGCAGTTGTGGCCCGTCGTCCCGTATCAGCGGGTGCCCGGTGATCAGCGCGTCGCCGCTGGCCAGCACATCGTCGACCAGGTAGGAGCAGTGGCCGCCGGTGTGGCCGGGGCTGAAAACGGGTCTGGGGTGGCCCGGCAGCGCCGCGGCGATTTCGGGCGTCAGCGCCTGGGTGGTCGGAATCCCGTCGCGGATCAGGCCGCCGCTGCGGACCACATGCGCGGTCCACACCGCCCAGCGGGGCCGCCAGACGCGCAGCGCCAGATCGATCACCGAGACCTGTTCGAGGTACTCGCGCTTGGCGTGGCCGACTTCGTCGGCGTGGCAGTAGACCGGGATGCCGTGCTCGGCGGCGAACCAGATCGCCGAGCCCAGATGGTCGATGTGGGCGTGGGTCAGCAGGATCGCGCGTACGTCGGCGACGCCGTAGCCGAGCGCTTTGAGCGAGACCAGTACCGCCTCCCGGTCACCCGGATAACCGGCGTCGATCAGCATTACGCCAGTGTCGTCGGTGACCAGCGTCCAGTTGACGGCCTCTCCCTGGGCGAGGTGCACGGTATCGGTGACTTGAACAAGTGTTGGCGCTGGTGCCATGCCCAACACTGTAGGAGCGATCGCAAGCGCGACGAAGTCGGGCGCGGCGGGTCGCGACCGACACATTTGGAGTAGAAAGAACCTGTGGCTGAACTGAAACTTGGATACAAAGCGTCTGCTGAACAATTCGCACCACGCGAGCTCGTCGAACTGGCTGTGGCCGCCGAAGCACACGGTATGGACAGCGCCACCGTCAGTGACCACTTCCAGCCGTGGCGGCACAAGGGTGGACACGCCCCGTTCTCACTGGCCTGGATGACCGCGGTCGGCGAGCGCACCGAGCGGCTGGTGCTGGGCACGTCGGTGCTCACCCCGACATTCCGGTACAACCCGGCCGTCATCGCCCAGGCCTTCGCCACGATGGGTTGCCTGTACCCGAACCGCATCTTCCTCGGCGTCGGAACCGGCGAGGCGCTCAACGAGATCGCCACCGGGTACGAGGGCGAGTGGCCGGAGTTCAAGGAGCGCTACGCGCGGCTGCGCGAGTCGGTGAAACTGATGCGCGAACTGTGGCTCGGTGACCGGGTCGACTTCGAGGGCGAGTTCTACAAAACCAAGGGCGCCTCAATCTACGACGTGCCCGAGGGCGGTATCCCGATCTACATCGCCGCGGGCGGACCGCAGGTGGCCAAGTACGCCGGGCGCGCCGGCGACGGATTCATCTGCACGTCCGGCAAGGGTGAGGAGCTCTACAAGGACAAGCTGATCCCCGCGATGCGCGAGGGCGCCGAAGCGGCGGGCAAGAACCCGGACGACATCGACCGGATGATCGAGATCAAGATCTCGTACGACACCGACCCCGAACTTGCCCGGGAGAACACCCGGTTCTGGGCGCCGCTGTCGCTGACGGCTGAGCAGAAGCACTCCATCGACGACCCGATCGAGATGGAGAAGGCCGCCGACGCGCTGCCGATCGAACAGATCACCAAGCGCTGGATCGTGGCGTCGGATCCCGACGAGGCAGTCGCCAAGGTCAAGGACTACGTCGACTGGGGCCTCAACCACCTGGTGTTCCACGCGCCCGGCCATGACCAGCGCCGGTTCCTGGAGCTGTTCGAAAAGGACCTTGCGCCCAGGCTGCGGCGACTTGGCTGATACCGCTCGACCCGCTTCGGGGATTTACATCGCGGCGCCTGAGCCCGAGACCGGCAAGTCGACGATCGCGCTCGGGCTGCTTAACCGACTGACGGCCACGGTTGCCAAAGTCGGTGTGTTCCGGCCGATCACCCGGCTCGGCGAAGATCGCGACTACATCCTGGAGCTGCTGCTGACGCGTGCCAACGCGGGCCTGCCCTACGAGGAATGTGTGGGCACCACCTACCAGGAGATCCATGCCGACACCGACGCGGCGATCGCCGGCATCGTTGACGCGTATCACGCGATGGCGCAGGCATGTGACGCGGTGGTGATCGTCGGCAGCGACTACACGGATATCGCCGGTCCCGCCGAACTGTCGGTCAATGCCCGCGTCGCGGTCAATCTCGGTGCGCCGGTGCTATTGGCGGTGCGAGCCAAGGACCGCACCGCCGATCAGGTCGCCGGGGTCGTCGAGGTGTGTCTGGCCGAGCTCGCCGCGCAGCGCGCCCACACCGCGGCGGTCGTCGCCAACCGGTGTGATCCGGCCGAATTGGGGGCCGTTGCCGAAGCGTTGCACCGGTTCGCGTCACCCAGTTATGTGCTGCCGGAAGATCCGTTGCTCTCCGCGCCGACGGTCGAGGAGTTGCGGCAGGCCCTGGACGGGACGTTGATCAGCGGTGACGCCGAACTGGTTCGGCGCGAGGTGATGGACGTGCTGGTGGCCGGGATGACGGCCGACCACGTGCTGGAGCGATTACGCGACGGCATGGCGGTAATCACTCCCGGCGACCGGTCCGACGTCGTGTTGGCCGCCGCCAGCGCTCATGCGGCCGAGGGGTTTCCGTCGCTGTCCTGCATTGTGCTCAACGGCGGGTTCCAACTGCATCCGTGGATTGCGGCACTGGTCGCCGGGCTGCGCCTGCGGCTGCCGATCATCGGGAACGACCTGGGGACCTACGAAACGGCCAGGGCGGCAGCCTTGGCCCGCGGCCGGGTCACGGCGACCTCGCAACGTAAGATCGACACCGCGGTGGGGCTGATGGAGCGCCACGTCGATATCGCGGATCTGATTGCACAGCTGGCTATTCCGATCCCGACCGTCACCACGCCGCAGATGTTCACCCATCAGCTCACGCAACAGGCCCGTGCCGATCGAAAGCACATCGTGCTGCCCGAAGGCAACGACGACCGGATCCTCAAGGCCGCCGGCCGGGTGCTGAAACGCTGTGTCGCCGACCTGACGATCCTGGGTGACGAATCCCAAATCCGCTCGCGCTCGGCCGAACTCGGAGTCGACCTGCACGACGCCACGATCATCGACCCGTCCGACGACGAACTGTGTGACCAGTTCGCGGCGCAGTACGCCGAGCTGCGCAAGGCGAAGGGAGTCACCGTCGAGCAGGCCCACGAGATCATGCACGACGTCTCCTATTTCGGGACCATGCTGGTGCACAACGGCATGGTCGATGGCATGGTGTCCGGCGCAGCGCATACCACCGCACACACGGTTCGGCCGGCGCTCGAGATCATCAGGACCGTCCCGGACGTCTCGACGGTGTCCAGCATCTTCCTGATGTGCATGCCCGATCGGGTGCTGGCCTTCGGCGACTGCGCGATCGTTCCGGACCCCACGCCCGAACAGCTCGCCGACATCGCGATCAGTTCGGCGCGCACCGCCGCGCAGTTCGGCATCGATCCGAAGGTGGCGATGCTGTCCTACTCCACCGGCGATTCCGGAACGGGAGTCGACGTCGACAAGGTCAGGAAGGCAACGGAATTGGTGCGCGCCCGCGATCCGCAGCTGTTGGTCGAAGGGCCGATCCAGTACGACGCCGCGATCGAGCCCTCGGTGGCCGCCACCAAGCTGCGCGACTCCGTGGTGGCCGGTCACGCCACCGTGCTGATCTTCCCCGACCTCAACACCGGAAACAACACGTATAAGGCGGTGCAGCGCAGCGCCGGGGCCATCGCGATCGGTCCGGTGCTGCAGGGGTTACGCAAGCCGGTCAATGACCTGTCTCGCGGCGCGCTCGTCGAAGACATCGTCAATACCATTGCGATCACCGCGATCCAAGCGCAGGGCGTCGGGCATGGCTGAGCGCGCCGTGCTTGTTATCAACTCGGGCTCGTCGTCACTGAAATTCCAGCTGGTGCAACCTGATTCGGGTATCACTCGGGCCGGCGGCGTGATTGGCGAAATCGGCGAGCCGTCCGGGCGGGCCGCCGATCACGAGGAGGCGCTGCGGCTGGCGTTTCACCAGCTGGCCGAGGATGGCATCGACCTGAAATCGAGCGGCCTGTTGGCGGTCGGACACCGGGTCGTGCACGGGGGCAGCGATTTTTATCGCCCGACGCTGCTCGACGACGAGCGGATCGCGGAGCTGGAGAAGCTGTCGGAGCTTGCGCCGCTGCACAATCCGCCGGCGCTGCGGGGCATCAAGGTGGCACGCAAGCTGTTGCCGGCCGTCGCGCATGTCGCCGTGTTCGATACGGCTTTCTTCCACCATCTACCGGCCGCGGCGGCGACGTATGCGATGAATCGGGAGCTTGCCGAGCGATACCGGATACGCCGTTACGGATTTCACGGCACGTCGCATCGTTACGTGAGCGAGCAGGCCGCCGCGTTCCTGGGCAGGCCGCTGGACAGCCTGAACCAAATCGTGCTGCATCTGGGCAATGGCGCTTCGGCCTCGGCGATCGCGGGCGGCCGGCCGGTCGACACGTCGATGGGCCTGACCCCGCTGGAGGGTCTGGTGATGGGCACCCGCAGCGGCGATATCGACCCCGGTGTCATCAGTTACCTGTGGCGCACCGCGAAGATGGATGTGGAGGCGATCGAGTCCATGCTCAACAACCGGTCGGGTGTCTGGGGCCTGGCCGGTGAGCGCGACTTCCGCCGGCTGCACGCGATGATCGAATCGGGGGACAGCTCAGCACAATTGGGGTACGACGTATTCATCCACCGGCTGCGTAAGTACATCGGCGCCTACCTGGCGGTGCTGGGGCACACCGACGTGCTGACTTTCACCGCCGGCATCGGCGAGAACGACGCGTTGGTGCGTCGTGATGCCGTGAGCGGGCTGGAGGCGTTGGGCATCGCTCTCGACGAGACTCGCAACCGGTCCACAGACAAGGGTGCACAGCGGATTTCGGCCGACGATTCCCCGATCACGGTGCTCGTCGTACCGACCAACGAAGAACTCGCGATCGCACGCGATTGCGCGGACCTGCTGGCGAGCTAGCTCGACGCCCGTCGCTGCCCGTCGGTTTCGCATCGAATGTGCGCCCACGGAGTTGAGTGTGCACCCGGGGCGAGAATGTCGCCGAAATCCCGCCCAGGACGCGCACTCTGGCCGGCTAGAGGAAGCCTAAGCTGGTGCGGCCAGATCCCACCGACGGCGTCGGGTCCGTCCCGACTGTTTTCGCGAGCAGCTCGTGGTACACATCGCGAAAGTCGGTGGTGAACTTGAGATCTCCGTGGTCGAGATCGGTGAGGCTGGGCTCCTCGCCGTAATAGCCCCCCCTGACGGGCACGCCCGCGATGAAGACCGGACCCGCGGTGCCGTGATCGGTTCCGTGTGACGCGTTGGCCGCCACCCGTCGTCCGAACTCCGAGTAGGCCATCAAGACCACGTTGCGGCCGTGGCGATCCGCGGCCATGTCCCGCAGGAACGGCGTCACCGCCTCGTCGAGCCTTTGCAGCAGACGCTGTTGGGTATCGCGTTCGTTGGCGTGGGTATCGAAGCCGCCCAGCGCAACCGTGTAGACCCGGGTCGGAACGCCGGCGCGTACCGCGGCGGCAACCATATTCAGCTGTGTTGCCAGCGAATTATCCTCTTTAGCAGCAGAAGTGATCGCCCCGAACGTCTTGCTGGTAGTGCGGCTGGCTCGATAGGCCTTACGCACCGCCGCCATCGCCGGGGTGTCGGCGGGGTCGTCGTCGCCGAGCGCGCTGACGATGGTGTCGAAGCGCTCCGCCTGCGAACCCGCCGCTCGCGTCGGTGAAAGCGCTGCCGCCGTGTACTTGTCGCCCACTGCCAGCGGAGGCAGCACGGGCCCGATGTTCACCGCGCGCAACGGGTCGTCGCCGGTGACGTCGAGCCAGCGACCGATCCACCCGGTCGAGACCGGTTCGGCGGGCGACGCCGTCTGCCAGATGTCCATCGACCGGAAGTGACTGTGGTCGGGCCGCGGATAGCTCACACCACGCACGATGGCGAGCTGGCGCTGGCTCCACAACTGGGCCATGCCCTTCATCGCAGGGTTGAGCCCAAGCTGGGAATCCAGGTGCAACACCTCACCCGGGGCGTAGGCAAGCTCGGGGCGAGAATCGTGGTAAGCGTTGTCGGAGTAGGGGATTAGCGTGTTGATGCCGTCGTTGCCGCCGTAGAGCGTGACGATCACCAGCACGCCGGCACCGTCGGCGAGCGGTCGGTCCTCGGCCGCGCGCATCAGGTCGGGCCAGCCGACCGCGACCGCCCCGGAGAGCAGGCCCGCCGCGCCCACGCCGGCGCTGGCGATCAGGAATCTGCGGCGATTGATCTCGGGCATGGCTCTCGTTACGAAGTCAGGTATTCGGGCGTGTTGACGGCGGCGGCCACCAGCTGCGGCGGCTTGCGCACCAGGGGATCGAGCGCGTCGGCGGATCGGTCCGACCAGGAGCCGATGCCGAGCCAATAGCCGACCGCCTCGATGCGGTCGGCGGGGGCCACGCTTTCGATGCCCGACAGGTCGCCGAGGTGTGCCAGCCGGACGGCGGCGCGCAGCCGCGCCTCGGCGCTTGCGGTCGACAGCCATACCTGGCCGTGCGGCCAGCCGCCGACGCTCGGCGGGTAAAAGGGCCGCTGCCCAAGGGCTTTCAACGTCGTGTCGGCCATCTTCAGGACCTCCGGCTTGTCGACGGGAACGCGCAGCGCTCGCATCACACCAACCAGCCACTCGATCGGAGTGTTGACCACGGCGGCGCGGTTGGCGGTGAACTCCTCGTCGGTGAGGATGGCGCGAGTCAGCGCACGGAGATCGCGCCCGGGGCCGTAGGCGGAGACCAGGCGGCTCAGCACCTCGGGTGCGGCTGGTTCGTCGGAGGCCAACTGTCGCCACAGGCGTCCGGCGACATATTCCGCCGACTTCGGTTGCGCCAGAACGGTATCGCAGAATCCGGCGGCGTCGAAATCGCGGGTGAGGCCGAACAGTGTCTTGCCGCCCGAGTCATGTCGTTTGGGGGTCAGCGATGTTTGGCCGTCGGCGTCGATCACCCAACCTGTCAAAGCCCTGGCGCCGGCGCGAACGTCGTCCTCGGTGTAACCGTTGCCATGGCCCAGCGCGAACAGCTCCATGAATTCGCGGGCGAGGTTTTCGTTGGGAGCCTTGGCGGTATTGCTCTGCCCGTCCAGCCAGCGCAACATCGCGGCGTCGGTCAGCATCGCGAAGGCAAGTGCCCGAAAATCCCCCAGCGACAGGGTGCGCAGCTTCTCGTTCTGTGCAGCCATGTGTGCGGCGGACCGGACCTTCTGCGCGGAGGTCGCAAAGTGGTTGTGCCACAGCAGGGTCAGCTTCTCGTGCACCGGCTGCCCGACGGTCACCATGCGTCGCAGCCACCAGCTCGACAGTATGCCCTCTTGTTCGGCGACTTGGTGGTTGAACTCCTTGCGGGCCGCCGGGGTCGCGCCCTTGCCGGGGGGGCGCAGCGCCTGCAGCCGCGGCAGCGGGGTGGCGACCGCACCCGGATCCTGGGCGGGGTCACTGGCCAGCATGGCGTCGACGTAGCCGGGCCAGTCCCGGCCGAGTGCCGCGTCGACCTCGGGTCCGGTCACCCCGAACCCGGCTCGTCGCAGCACGCGAGCCACCGTCATCCACTGCGCGGGCTGGCCCATGCTTTCGAGTGTGCACATGGAGCTATGAATCAGCTGTGTCCTGACGGTTTTGAGTGCGCGCCTAGGGCGGGAATTTCGCCGATTCTGCGCCCAGGACGCACACTCGACGACCCTGTGCATGAGCGAAATCGGGCGTGCCGCGGGCGTGGGAGTGTTCGCACCATGTGGGATGCGAGTCAACCGTTCCTCGGCAGCGAGGCGCTGGCGTGCGGTGCACTGAACCGTCACCAGCTGCGCTCGCATTACCGTGCGGTCTTTCCTAACGTCTACCTGGCGAACGACGTCGAGGCATCGCTGCGGCGGCGCATCGTCGCGGCGTGGCTTTGGTCTCGCCGCCGGGGCATCATCGCGGGAGCGGCCGCCGCGGCGGTGCACGGTGCCCAGTGGATTCCCGACAGTGTCCCGGTCGAACTGATCCATGCCAACAGCCGTGTTCCTGATGGCGTGCTGGCGCGGCGCGACGGGCTGGTCGACGGCGAGACGCAGATCATCGACGGCCGTGCGATCACCACGCCAGAGCGCACCGCGTTCGACATCGGCCGCCGCGGGGCGATCCATTCCGCGGTGGCCCGCCTCGATACCCTGGCGCGCGCAACAGGTTTCAAGGTCGATGACGTACTGCGCGTCGCGCAGTGCCATCCGCGCACGCCCGGGCTGCGGCGACTCGAGGCCGCGCTGAAACTGGTCGACGCGGGCGCGCAGTCGCCGCGGGAGAGCTACCTGCGGCTGCTGCTGATCGATGCCGGCCTGCCGCGGGCGCAGACCCAGATACCGGTGCTTGGACGGGACGGGATTCCGGTCGCGTACCTCGACCTGGGTTGGGAGGACTGCATGGTCGCGGTCGAGTACGACGGCGACCAACATCGGACCGATCGACGGCAATACGTCAAAGACATCCGGCGGCTGGAGATGCTCTCGGAGATGGGCTGGATCGTTGTCCGGGTCGTGGCAGAAGACAGCCCCGCCGCCGTACTACGCCGCGTCCGCGCCGCGAGGCGTCGAGTGTGCGCTGACGGTTTCGAGTGTGCGTCCTGGGCGGAAAATCCGGCGAAATCCCGCCTTGGAGGCACACTCGGCGGCGGAGGCACACTCGGCGAAAGAGGCACACTCGGCGGCAGTGGCACACTCGGCGGGGAGCGACCCGCCGCTGGCTAGAAGGTGCTGGTGGGGCGCACGCGGTTGGCCATGTCGACAAGCGTGTAGCGATGCCGCTGGGTGGGCGCTACCCGGGCCAGGCTGCGCAGCGACGCCTCGACGCCCAGGCGCAGCCCGTGCTGGGTGAACGGGAAGCCGAGGATGTGGTTGGTGCTGGCCTGGTTGTCTTCGAGCCAATCCATCGCACCGCCGAGCACCAGCGCCCGGATCTGCAGCACCCGTGGTTCGGTCGGCGGCAGCGCCTCGACCCGTCGGGCGGCGTCGCGGATCTGCTCTTCGGTGACTTCGTTGACCGACCGGCCGGACAGCAGCATCACCGCACTCGTCAGGCGTGCGGTGGTGAAATGCCGTGATGTCGGCGGCACCTCGTCCAGCGTGCGCACCGCGCCTCGTCGATCGCCGGCGGCCGAGAGGGATCTCGCCAAACCGAATGCCGCCGAGATAGCCCCGTCGTTGGTGCGCCACACCGTCTTATAGAACTTATCCACGTCGACATTGCCGGCGAGTTCGCCGGTGGCGGCCAATGCCAATTTCGGCGCCAGCTCGCCGGGGAAGGTATCGAGCACCTCGGTGAAATGCTTGATGGCGGAGTCGTAGTCGCCGGTGAGCAACTCCGCGACTGCCCGAAACCACACCAACCGCCAGCGCCAGCCCACCCGCTCGGCCAAATCGTCGAGTTTGCGGGTCGCCTTGGCCACATCGCCGAGGTCCAGCAGCGCGCGCACCTCCATCAGCGGCAGCTCGACGGACTCCGAGACGTCGATACCCTCGGCGGCCAGCGAGCCGTGCCGCGCCGCGCGCAAGGAGTCCAGCGTCTGCACCGGCTGGGAGAGCACCGTTGCCTGCAGCACCGGGGCGGCGACGTCGGTGGGATCGACCAGCGGCACCGACAGCGCGGTCACGATCTCCCGGGCGGTCAGTTTCTCCGAATGCACCTGCCCGTCCAGGTAGACGTCGGTGTGTGCGACCGACAGGTCCACGCCAAAGGTCGAGCGGCTCGGGCTGAACAGCGTCGACAACCCGGGTCGCGGCACTCCGGAGTCCTGGGCCACGACCTCGCGCAGCACCCCCAGCAGCTGCCCGGATATCTCCTCGGCCGAGCCGAACCGCCGCCGCGGGTCGGGGTCGATGGCGCGGCGCAGCAGCCGGCCGAACGAGTCGTAGGTGGACAGCACCGGGTCGTCTTCGGGCAGCCCGTCGACGTAGCGGCCGTTGCGGGTGCGCAGATTCAGCGTGAGCGCGGCCAGCGTGCGTCCGACCGTGTAGATGTCGGTGGCGATCGTCGGGCCGGTGCGCACGATCTCCGGCGCCTGGTAGCCCGGTGTGCCGTAGAGGTAGCCGAACGAATTGACCCGCGACACCGCGCCCAGGTCGATCAGCTTCAGTTGCTCCTCGGTGAGCATGATGTTTTCCGGCTTGAGATCGTTGTAGACCAGGCCGATGGAATGCAGATAGCTCAGCGCCGGAAGGATTTCCAGCAGGTACGCGATGGCCTCGGCGACCGGCAGCTTTTTGTCTTTCCGGCCCCGCTTGAGTGACTGGCCGCCGATGTACTCCATGACGATGTAGCCGACCGGATCGCCGTGCCGGTCGGTGTGCTCGACGAAGTTGAAGATCTGCACGATCTGCGGGTGGACCACCTCCGCGAGGAACTGCCGTTCGGCCATCGCGATCGCCTGGGCCTCGGCGTCACCGGAATGCACCAGGCCTTTGAGCACCACCGGGCGGTCGTTGACGTTGTGGTCGACGGCCAGGTACACCCAGCCCAGCCCGCCGTGTGCGATGCAACCCTTGACCTCGTACTGGTTCGCGACAATGTCGCCCGGATTCAGTTGGGGCAGAAACGAATACGGACTTCCGCAAGACGGGCATTTGCCCTCCGAAGCGCCCTTGGCCTCCGAGCTGGACCGGCCCACGGGTTTTCCGCAGTTCCAGCAGAACCGCTTGCGCTCCGGCACCACCGGATTGGTCATCAGCGCTTCGAGCGGATCGATGTCGCGGACGCGGGGAATTTCGACCAGTCCGCCACCGAGCTGCCGGGTAGGCGGCAGCACCCGGGTCGCGACCGTCATCCGGTCCTGCGGTTCGGTGTCTAGGCTGCCGAGCGTGATGTGCGGTAGGTCGTCGTCGTCATCGTCCCAGTTGGGGCGGAAAAGTGCCTGGGTGGCATGCGCGCGCCCAGTCGTCGCGCCGGTCTGTGCTTCCGGCGCTTCGCTGCTCGCGTCAACGTCCTCGGCGTCGGGGTCGGTGTCGGTGTGGTCGGCCTCAGTCATCAGTCCACATACTTGGGTACGGGTGGGGCGGGCGCCGGGCCGAGAACCGTTAACCACTTGCGGTACAAGGTGTTCCAGGTACCGTCCCGGCGGATGCGTTCCAGCGTGCCATTGACGAACCGGACCAGCCCGGTGTTGTCCAGGTTGATCCCGATGCCGTAGGGCTGGGTCGCCATGTTCGGTCCGACGATGTGCAGATACGGGTCTTCCTCGACCAGCCCGGCCAGGATTGAGTCGTCGGTGGACACGGCGTCGATCTCCCGCTGTTGCATGGCCACCAGGCAGTCCGCCCAGTTCACCACCGAGACGATGACCGGGGGCGGGTCAATCTGTCGGATGCGGTGTAACGACGTGGTACCCCGGGCCACGCAGACACGCTTGCCCGACAGGTCGGCCACTTTGGTGATCGGCGAGTCGCGCGAGGCCAGGATCCGTTGGTTGGCGTCGAGGTAGACCGTGGAGAAGTTCACCTGCTTGCGGCGCTCGCAGGTGATCGTCATCGTCTTCACGACGATGTCGACCTCGGACTGCTGCAACGCGGTGATGCGTTCGTCCGACGACAGGATCCGGTACTCGACGTGCGACGGGGCGCCGAAGATGTCGCGCGCGATCTCCCCGGCGATGTCCACGTCGAAGCCGGTGATCTCGCCGGTGATCGGGTCGCGGAAGCTGAATAGGTTGCTGCCGATGTCGAGCCCGACGATCAGCCGGCCGCGGGCCCGGATGGACGCGACCGCGGCGTCGGCCTCGGGCTTGGTGGCGAAGGGGCGCAGGCTGGCGGTGGCGTTGCAATCCTGGCCGGCCTCGTCGGGCGGCAGCGGCGGCTCCGCCGACAGCTGCTCCATGCCGACCGGCGTGGGCGGCGGCAACGTCGGCGCGGTGGCGACGGTCAGTGTTTCCGTGTGCCCACAACCCGCCAGCACGATCGCCGTGGCCAGCACGGCGGACGCCCGGCGGATCCTGGGCAGACGGGTCATTATCGATACTCTTTCAGCCGCGGCCATAAGCCCAGGGCGACCGCGATGGCGGCACCCAGGCTGAGCACCACGCCGCCGACCTGGGCGCCGGACAGCCCGCTGCGCGCGTTGATCACGTCGTTGCGCAGGTGCGTCCGGCACTGCGTCATGGCCTTGCCCAACTGGTCTTCGAGCTTGTCGAACGCGGGGGTCGAGTCGTCCTCGGCGCTGCCCAGCGCGATCTGAGTGGCCGAGCGATAGTTACCGACCGAGATGTAGGAATTGATGCGGTCGTTGGCCTGCCGCCAGCGGACCAGCAGCTGGTCGGCGCCCTGCAGGTCGGGTTTGTCGACGGCATCGCTGCGGGCCATGTACTGGTCGATCTGCTGATGCATGAAGTCGATGCGCTGATAGAACGACTGTTTGCGGATCTGCTCGTCGCCGCGCCGGATCAACGACAGTGTCTCGTCGGCCCGGGCCTGTTGTGCCGTGATCGCCACGCTGGTCACGGTCTTGAGCGACTCGGCCGCCGTGTCTTTGGCGCTACGGCTGGCAGCCGTGGAGATTGTTAGCGCAGTCCCGACCCACACCACCATGACGAGGATACCGAGCGCACCCACGACCAGCCCGGGATTAATGCGGCGCCGGGTGCGCCGGGCCAGCCAACGATGCGAGAACAGGCCGAAGACGACCGTGGTCGCGATGACGAGGACCACCGGAGCCGGAAAGTGCGTGGACGCCGTGGTTTCCGCGTCCACCCGTTCCGCCGTCGCCTGGTACAGCTGCGCCGCGTCGGGCAGGATCGTCGACTGCATCAGGCCCGAGGCTTCCGACAGGTACGACGAACCGACCGGGTTGCCTTCCCGATTGTTGGTCCGCGCAATTTCGATCAGGCCCGTATAGACGGCCAGCTCGGCGTTGATCTTGCCGAGTAGCTGTACCAGCGGTTCATCGGTCAGACCGCTGGAGGCCCGGGTCACCGCGACCGCCGCGTCGGTGATGGCCTGCTCGTAGCGCATGCGGACCGGCCACGGCTCGGCCTGGGCGATGAATGCGGTGGCCGCCGCGGCGTCGGCCACTGACAGTGTGGTGTAGAGGCGCCCGGCCGCGAACGCCAGCGGCTCGGTGTGGTTGAGCACGGTGGACAGCACTTGCTGGCGGTGGTTGATCGTCGTCGAGGTGGCGAAGGCGCTGGAGACCCCGAGCGCCGCCAGCACGATGCCGATGGTGAGGATGCGGCCGGGGGTCGTCGAGATGAACCACCAACGGGGGTGGGCCGGTTCGCCCGGCGACCGCGACCCCAACGGTTCGGTCGACGGGTGCGCCAGCTCAACCGTCACGTGTTTTCAGACCTCAACTTTCGGTCACCTGGAATGCGCCGTTCGTACCTGTATAAGCGAATTCTAAGAGGATGTCGGCACGGATGGGGGGAGGCGGCCCCAATTTCGGTGATCGGCTGCATATCCTGAACGCGTGCATGGCGACGGTGACGGATGGGTGATATCCGACAGCGGCGCCCACTACTGGGGTCGGTTCGGCGCGGCGGGTCTGCTACTGCGGGCGCCACGGCCCGACGGCACCCCCGCGGTGTTGCTGCAACACCGGGCGGTCTGGAGCCATCAGGGCGGCACCTGGGGGTTGCCCGGCGGCGCCCGGGATAGCCACGAAACCCCGGAGCAGACGGCGGTCCGCGAAGCCCACGAGGAGGCCGGGCTGCTGGCCGAGCGGGTGGCAGTGCGGGCGACCGTGGTCACCGCGCAGGTGGCCGGGATCGCCGGCACCCACTGGTCCTACACCACCGTCATCGCCGACGCCGGCGAGTTGCTGCACACGGTGCCCAACCGGGAAAGCGCCGAAATGCGCTGGGTCGCCGAGAACGAGGTGGCAGACCTGCCGCTGCATCCCGGCTTCGCGGCCAGCTGGGAGCGGCTGCGCACCGCGACGGCGCTGATTCCGCTCGGCCATGCCGACGAACGGCGCCAGCACCTGCCGCGCACGCTGGAGATCGACGCCGGGGTCTTCGTCTGGTGCATGCCGGTCGATGCGGATCAGGCGCCGTCGCAGCTGAGTCCCCGGATCAGCTCGCTGCTCGAAGCGCTGAACTGAGCTGTTCGGCCGCGGCCCGGGGGTCTTCGGCCGCGGTGATCGCGCGTACCACCACGATTCGCCGGGCGCCGGCCGCGAGCACCTCGGGCAGCCGTTGCACGTCGATGCCACCGATCGCGAACCACGGCGTGGCCGGGTTCGACCGAGCCGCCGTCTCGACCAGCGGCAACCCCGGCGCGGAGCGGCCGGGCTTGGTGGGAGTGGGCCAGCACGGACCGACACAGAAGTAGTCGACTTCCCCTGTTTCCAAGGCCGCCGTGGCGTCTTTGACCTGGTCGGCGTCGTGGGTGGAGAGGCCGATCAGCGTGTCGGACCCGGCGATTTCGCGGGCCACGTCCGGTGGCAGGTCGCCCTGGCCCAGGTGCAGCACGTCGGCTCCGGCCGCGCGGGCGATGTCGGCCCGATCGTTGACCGCGAACAGCGCGCTGTGCCGCCGCGCCGCATCCGCCAGGATCTCGCAGGCGGCCAGCTCCTCGCGCGCCTCCAGCGGGCCGAACCGCCGCTCACCAGCCGATCCCTTGTCGCGCAGCTGGATAATGTCCACCCCACCGGCCAGGGCGGCGTCGGCGAATTGGGCCAGGTCGCCGCGCTCGCGCCGCGCGTCGGTACACAGATATAGCCGGGCGTCAGTAAGACGGGTAACAGGATCGTGCACACCGCGACGCTAGCGCGCTAGCGTAGAAGCCGAACAACGAGAGACACGGGAGTCCCGGGCGATCTGCGGGGCTGAGAGTGGACACAGCCGCAACTGCCGGAGCTGTCCTTACCGTCACACCTGATCCGGATCATGCCGGCGAAGGGAGCGGAAGATGTCAGAGGCAGGCACGCTGGCCGTCATCGGCGGCGGCGTGATCGGGCTGTCGGTGGCGCGCCGGGCAGCCCAGGCCGGATGGTCGGTGCGGGTGCACCGCACCGGCGCGCACGGCGCGTCCTGGGTCGCCGGCGGCATGCTGGCCCCGCACAGCGAAGGCTGGCCCGGCGAGCAGCGGTTGCTGAGGCTGGGCTTGGAGTCGCTGCGGCTGTGGCGTGAGGGCGGCTATCTGGACGGGCTGCCGCCGGAGGTGGTCACCGCGCGCGAGTCGCTGGTGGTGGCCGTCGACCGGGCGGACGTCGCCGACTTACGCACCGTGGCGGACTGGCTGGCCGACCAGGGGCACCCGGTGATCTGGGAGTCGGCCGCGCGCGACGTCGAACCCCTTCTGGCGCAAGGCATCCGGCACGGTTTTCGGGCACCCACCGAACTGGCCGTGGACAACCGCGCGGTCCTCGACGCGCTGGCTGCGGACTGCGAACGTCGCGGCGTCGCATGGGCGCCGCCGGCGCCGGACCTGTCCCGGGTCTCCGGCGACGCCGTGGTGATCGCCAACGGTATCGACGCGCCGGCGCTGTGCCCCGGCCTGCCGGTGCGCCCGGTGAAGGGCGAGGTGCTGCGACTGCGCTGGCGAAAGGGCTGTATGCCGTTGCTGGGCAGAGTGATTCGCGCACGCGTGCACGGCCGCCAGGTGTACGTAGTGCCGCGTGCGGACGGGGTTGTCGTGGGTGCGACGCAGTACGAACATGGCCGTGACACGGCCCCGGTCGTGTCCGGAATACGTGACCTGCTCGACGACGCGTGCGCGGTGCTGCCGGCGCTGGGTGAGTACGAGCTGGCCGAATGTGCCGCCGGGCTGCGCCCGATGACACCGGATAACCTTCCTCTGGTGCATCGTCTGGACGACCGCACCCTGGTCGCGACCGGGCACGGCCGGTCAGGTTTTCTGCTGGCGCCGTGGACCGCCGAACAGATTGTGTCCGAACTCGTGCCGGTAGGAGTCCAGTCATGATCGTGGTAGTTAACGCAAATGCGGTCGAGGTCGACGGCCCGACCACGGTCGCCGGGTTGCTGGAATCGCTCGGCTTCCCCGAACGGGGTATTGCGGTGGCAATGGACGACGCTGTGCTACCCCGGTCCAGTTGGACCACAAAGCTTTTCGATGGTGCTCGGCTCGAGGTAGTGACGGCGGTGCAGGGTGGTTGACGCCAAGCTGACGATCGCGGACCGTAGCTTCGCTTCGCGGCTGATCATGGGTACCGGGGGGGCGACCAGCCTGGCGGTGCTGGAGGAGGCGCTGAGGAGCTCGGGCACCGAGCTGACCACCGTCGCGATGCGCCGGGTCGACGCCGAGGGCGGAACCGGGTTGCTCGACCTGCTCAGCCGGTTGGCCATCACGCCGCTGCCCAACACCGCGGGGTGCCGCAGCGCGGCCGAAGCGGTGCTCACCGCACAGCTGGCACGCGAGGCGCTGAACACCAACTGGGTCAAACTCGAGGTGATCGCCGACGAGCGCACGCTGCTACCCGACGGGGTCGAGCTGGTTCGGGCCGCAGAGCAATTGGTCGACGACGGATTCGTCGTGCTGCCCTACACCAACGACGACCCGGCGCTGGCCCGCCGGCTGGAGGACACCGGATGCGCGGCGGTGATGCCGCTGGGCTCGCCGATCGGAACCGGGCTGGGCATCACCAACCCGCACAACATCGAGATGATCGTCGCGCGGGCCGGTGTTCCGGTGATCCTCGACGCCGGCATCGGCACCGCGAGCGACGCGGCGCTGGCGATGGAGTTGGGTTGCGACGCAGTGCTGTTGGCCACCGCAGTGACCCGGGCCACCGATCCGCCCGCAATGGCCGCCGCGATGGCGGCCGCAGTCACCGCCGGCTATTTGGCGCGACACGCCGGGCGCATCCCGAAGCGCTTCTGGGCGCAGGCATCCAGTCCACGCCCGTCGACGATGCGGGCCGGGGACCGGTCCGCTGAGGAGCGGGCCATCGAGCCTGAGCGATGAAACGCTATGTAGCGCTGGGCAGTTCGATGGCTGCCGGTCCGGGCATCCAGCCGCGCGTTCAAGGCGCTCCCCGATGGTCGGGCCGATCGGCGCGCAACTATCCGCATCTGCTCGCCCAGCAGAAGAACCTCCAACTGGTGGACGTCACCTTTTCCGGCGCCACTACCGCGCACATCCTCGCCGATCGTCAGCACGCCGCGCCGCCGCAGATCGCCGCGCTGGACGGCTCAGAGGATCTCGTCACGATCACGATCGGCGGCAACGACGTCGGCTACGTTCCGCTGTTGATGGCGGCGGCACTGCCGCGACCGATTCGTCGGCTACCGCTGCTGGGCACGCGAATCGACGAACTGATGGACCGTGGCGCGCGCGACCGGGCCCTGGCGGAAGTGCTCGATTCCCTTTGTGCGGTCGGCAAAGCGGTGCGTGCACGGGCCCCGCGCGCCAGGGTTTTCTTCGTCGACTACTTGACGCTGCTACCGCCTACGGGCGTGCCCGCGCCCCCAATTTCGGACGCGGATGCCGACCTGGGCCGGCACGTGGCAGCGGCGCTGGAACGACTCACGGCCGACGCGGCGGCGGCATCCGGCTGTGAGGTGGTCAGCGCCGCTACCGCCAGCCGCGACCACCATGCGTGGTCCGCACAGCCCTGGACGACCACGCCGGCGAAATACGTTGTGCCGCTGCCGGGTCGGCCGGCCCCACTACATCCCAACGGTGCGGGGATGATTGCGGTGGCCGAACTCGTCGCGGCGCACCTCTAAAACTCAGCCGTTGGACTGCCACCACTTGTAGAGAGCCGCCGTGTCTCCGTTGGACGCGCGGACGAAGGCCAGCACGTTCTTGGCGTCGACGGTCCAGAGCACCTCAGCCTGGCCGGAATCCGTTCCGCAGGCCACCTGTCCGGCGGAGTCGGAGCTGCCCTGGTGCCAGGTGGTGGGCGACTTGGCGTCCCCGCAGTTGGCGAGGGTGTCACTGCTGATGAGCTTGGTGAACGAGCTGGCCGTGTCCGCGCTGTTGGCGAACAGGAAGTATTTGCCACCCATCGGGCCGCTGGAGTCGGTGTTCTGTCCGCACTGCAACACGGCGACCACCGTGGCGGTAAACGAGCCCTGCACCTCGGACACCGCCTGAGACGAGCAGTTGCTGCTGCTGTAGCCCTTCGAAAGGGCACTCAGCAGCGTGGCGTTGTTGTCTGCCATCGCGGTCGGAGTGCCCACGCAGAAAAAGGTCGCTGTGAAGGCTGCAGCCGTCGCGGCTCGCAGCGTCTTGGTCGGGTGAGACATCCTCGACTCCTGAAATTCGGGTAACCGCCTAAAAGGCTGCGCCGACGGTATTTGTCTTTGCCAGAATGATCGTAGGGGCAAACCACGGCTATGCAACCCATTCCGCCGAATACGGTTTACCCCGGCATCATTTTCGGCGACACGAGCGTGGAACCTGTTGCGGCCCAAGCCTGATCAGGCGTTGGCCTGCCACCACTTGTAGAGCGAGGGCACGTCGCCTTTGGAAAAGATGGAGCCCAACACGTTTTTGCCGTCAACGGTCCAGAGCACCAGGCTGACGCCCTTGTAGGTTCCGCATGCCATTTGGCCACCGGCCTGGTCGGAACTGGCCTGGTGCCAGGGGCCGGGCTCTTTGCTGCCGGTGCCGCTGCAAGAGGACAGCGTCACGTCTTTGAGGTTGGACGCGTAGGCACCGCTGAGGTCGTTGGCACTCTTGAAGAGCTGGTAGACGGCGGAAGCCGGACCGCCGGAGTCGGGGTTTGGCCCGCACTGCAGCTCCGCCACTTCGGCACCCGTCAAGGGCGACGATTGACAGTTGTTGAGGCCGTAGCCCTTCGCCAGCGAAGCGGCCAGCGTGTTGACATCGGCCGAGCTGCCGGTCTCCGCGGTCGCGGTTGCGGTGCCGACGCAGCAATAGCTAGCCGTAAGAGCTGCGGCTACCGCGGCGCGCAGCAAGTTGGTCGGGTGAAGCATCCTCGACTCCTGAGGTTTGTCGGACCGCCGGGACCTAGGCCCCAGCAAATTGTTTGCCAGACTGATCGTAAGGCTAAACCGCAGCTGTGCAACCCATTCCGTCGCATACCGTTTGCCCTGGCAACATTCTTGGTGATTTGGCGCTGGAACCCGTTGCGGCCCAACCGCAAAGCTCAGCCATTGTCTCGCCACCACCGGTAAAGGGACGGAACGTCGTCGCCGGCGGCGCGGATCACGCCCAGCACGTTCTCGGCTTCATTGGTCCAGACGATCTCGGCACGACTCTGAAAAGTCCCGCACGCCACCGATCCCGCGTTGGCGGTGGAGCTGCCCTGGTGCCATGGCGTTGGGGAGGGCTTATCCCCGCAGTTGGTGAGGGTGTCACCGCCGATGACGCCCCTTGAATGAGTTCGCCAGCGCGCTGCCGTCGCTGAAGAGGAAATATTGCCCGGTACCGGCCCGCTCGGGTCGGGGCTCTGTCCGCGCCGCAGGTAGGGCAGCGCGCCGCCGGGAACCGTCTGGGAGGTGCGGTTGTTCAGGCCGTAGCCCGTCGGCAGTGCGCTGGCTAGTGTGTTGATATCCGCGCCGCCGCCGATGTTGGGGTCTGCGGTCGCTGTCGCCGCGCCCGCAAACGCCAAACCACTCACGAGCACCGTGGCCGTCGCGGCGCGCAGCGTGTTGGTCAGAGGTGACGTCCGGCGACTCCGTTCGGTGGTCGCAGTGGCGGCGTGGATATCGCAATCGCAGGGCTATGTCGGGGCCGTGCAATACATTCCGCTCCGACGCTGTCTTTCGGGGCATTATTCGGGCCTGACCTGGGCAATTCCGAGCGGCAACGGGAAGGCGACCCACACAACGCATTTCGCCGGATCCTCCGCTTCCGAGCTGATCTCGCCATCGGGAGTGACCCTGTGGCGACATCGATGTCGAGGTTCCGGCAGCCCGATTTAATGCGTACCCAGTGCCCTTCCGACTCCGCTCATGTATGGTTAGCTCGCTTCACGCCAGCTAACTTCTCGCGACTGGAGAATTCATGACTGCACAACCGCCACCCCCGGGTTACCCGCCGCAGCAGCCTGCCGGCCAGGCGCCGAACAACTACTTGGTATGGTCCATTTTGTCGACACTGTTCTGCTGCCTTCCGCTGGGGATCGTGGCCATCGTCAAATCCAGCCAGGTCAACGGGTTGTGGGCACAGGGCCAGTACGCAGAGGCTCAGGCGGCTGCGGCCAGCGCCAAGAAGTTCGCGACATGGTCGGCCATTGCCGGTGTGATCGTCGCCATCATCTACGGGATCATGGCGGCGCTCGGTGCCTTCAACGTGGACACGACCACGGCGATGGCGGCGCTGTACTACTAAGCTGATCGCATGGTGACCCGCCAAGGGTCGGTCTCTTTGAGGTTGGGGGCGCCGCTGATCGTGGCGGCGTCCACCACCGTGGCGTGCGCCGCCATCTGGGCAGCCGATCCGACCACCCCAGGCGGTCCGCTGCCGGTGTGCCCAACCAAGGCGCTGTTGGGTATCGACTGTCCCGGCTGCGGCAGTCTGCGGATGATTTATTCGCTCTTGCACGGCAATCTGATGGCCGCCGCCAGGTTCAACGCGTTGGGTCTGGTGGCCCTCGGCCTGCTGGTGTGGACCTATCTGGTCTGGACCTACGGTCGGCTGGCCGGTCGACGGATCACCGGTTGGCAGCACTGGCGCTGGGCGCCGGCGGTGACGCTGTCGTTGGTGTTGATTTGGTTTGTGGTGCGCAACATTCCGGTTGCCCCCTTCAGCGGGCTGTACGTCTGACCTCACACCGCGGTGAGCCGAATGCGCCGCTGCGCGACGGGCGTCTAACCTGGGGCGCGATGGTGAACAAATCCCGAACGCTTGCGGCAATGCTCGCCACGGTCGCCCTCGCCGCGGTGATGACCGGTTGCTTGCATCGGGCGGCGAACGCCCCGCAGGCGAGCGATCCCGCCGCGGCGGAGTTCGCCAATACGGTGCGCAACAGGGTCACGGCCGACGCGATGATGGTGCACCTGACCAAGCTGCAAGACATCGCCAACGCCAATAACGGCACCCGGGCGGTGGGCACGCCCGGCTACGACGCCAGCGTCGACTATGTGGTGAATACGTTGCGCCACAGCGGTTTCGACGTGCAGACCCCCGAGTTTTCGGCGCGGGTTTTTCATTCCGAGAAGCCCACCGTGACCGTCGGCGGCAAGGCCGTCGAGGCGCGGGCGCTCGAGTTCAGCCTCGGCACCGGACCCGACGGGGTGAGCGGCCCGTTGCTGGTGGTGTCGGCGGGCAACGGCCAGGCTTGCGCGGCCTCGGACTACGACAATCTTGCGGTGCAGGGCGCGGTGGTCTTGGTGGACCGCGGCACTTGCCCGTTCGCGCAGAAGGAGGACGCCGCCGCACAGCGCGGCGCCGTGGCGTTGATCGTCGCCGACAATGTCGACGAGGAACAGATGGGCGGGACGCTCGGGGCGAACACCGTCGTGAAGATTCCTTCGGTCGGTGTCACCAAGTCCACCGGTTTGCAGCTGCGCGCCCACCCCGGGCCGGTCACGATCAAACTGGACGCCAGCAGCCAGAGTTTCAAAGCGCGCAACATCATCGCGCAGACCAAGACGGGCTCGCCCACCGACGTGGTGATGGCGGGCGCGCATCTGGACAGCGTGCCCGCGGGCCCGGGCATCAACGACAACGGCTCTGGCGTCGCCGCAGTCTTGGAAACCGCAGTGCAGCTGGGGAATTCGCCCCAGGTGCACAACGCGGTGCGGTTCGCGTTCTGGGGCGCCGAAGAACTCGGATTGATCGGATCGCGCAATTACGTCGAATCGCTTAATTCCGAGGACCTCAAAAGCATTGCGCTATACCTGAACTTCGACATGCTGGCCTCGCCGAACCCCGGTTACTTCACCTATGACGGTGATCAATCCCTGCCGGCGGACACCCGCGGTCAACCGGTGGTGCCAGAAGGTTCGGCCGGTATCGAGCGCACGCTGGTTGCCTACCTGAAGGCGGCCGGCAAGACCGCCGAGGACACGCAATTCGACGGACGCTCCGACTACGACGGCTTCACCCAGGCCGGTATCCCGTCGGGCGGTCTGTTCTCCGGCGCGGAAGCAAAGAAGTCCGCCGACCAAGTCAAGTTGTGGGGTGGGACGGCAGATGAGCCGTTCGATCCGAACTACCACAAGAGCACTGACACCCTCGACCACATCGACCGCGCCTCGCTGGGCATCAACGGCGCCGGCGTGGCCTACGCGATCGCCCTGTACGCCCAGGACCTCACCGGACACAATGGGGTGCCCGCCATGGCTGACCGCACCCGTCACGTGCTTGCAAAACCATGATCCGCTACCTGCGCTCGGTGTTGGTGCTGATCGGGCTGGTGGCAGGGTGCTCGTCGCCGCGGCAGGGGCCGGCGGCCGCCGCGCCGGACCTTGGCCGTGTGCTGGCCGGAAAGGTCACTGCCGATGGGATGTTCGTGCACCTGCGGGCGCTGCAGGACATCGCCAACGCCAACAAGGGGAACCGGGCAGAGGGGACGCCGGGCTATGACGCCAGCGTCGATTATGTCGTGAAAGCGTTGCGCGGCAAGGGGTTCGACGTGGCCACGCCGCAGTTCGATCGGCTGTACGCGGTGTCGCCGGGTAAACCGTCGCTGACGATCGCCGACAGCAGCTATTCGGTGGACCAGGCCTCGCTGCTGGTGCGGACACCGCCCGGCGGTCTTAGCGGCCAACCGGCGAAGCCCACGCAATCATCGGGGTGCGCGGCGGGTGATTACCCGGCCGCGCTGCCCGCGGGGGCCATCGCGGTCGTCGACGACGCGCGCTGCTCGGTGGTCGACAAGCAGAACAGCGCCAGGGCAAAGGGAGCCGCGGCAGTGATCGTGGTCAGCACGCCCACCGGCGAAGGAGCCCCGCCCACGTTGTTCACCCCGGGCTACTACAAGCAGCTGACCATGCCGGTCGCTGTCGTGAGTAGCTACGGTGGCAGCGCGCTGTCCCACGCCACCGCACCGGTGCGCCTGGTGCTGGACGCCGAGAACATCAAGATCACATCGCGAAACGTGCTGGCACAGACCAAGACCGGCTCGACGAACGACGTGATCATGGTTGGCGCCCATCTCGACGGTCCGCGTAGCGGTCCGGGCATCAACGACAACGGGTCCGGGGTGGCCGCGGTGCTGGAAACCGCACTGCAGCTGGGCCCGCTGGCCCCGGTGAACAACGCGGTGCGGTTCGTGTTCTGGGGGGCCGACGAGGACGGGCTCAACGGCGTCATGGATTACGTATTCGGCCTGGATGACGAGCAACTCAACGACATCGCGATGTACCTGGACTTCAATTTGCTCGGTTCGCCCAACGCCGGCTTCTTCACCGACGACGGCGATCAATCCGGCCCGCCCGGACAGGGGATCGCGTCCGCTGATGTGCCCGAGGGGTCGGCCGGTATCGAGCGCACGCTGTCCGGCTATCTCAATCTAGCCGGCAAGCGGCCCGCCGACATGCCGTTGGGCGCCCGGACCGACTACCACCCCTTCATGATCGCGGGGGTACCGATCGGCGGCATGAGCACCGGCGCATCGCAGCTGAAATCCCCTGTGCAAGCTCGCCTGTGGGGCGGCAAGGCCGGTGTCGGGTTTGACCCCAATTATCAAAGCCCGCGCGACACGATCGACAACATCAACCGGGAAGCATTGGCCGTCATGGGTTCTGGCGTGGCATACGCGGCGGGCAGCTACGCCATGTCGATTTCCGGCGCCAACGGGGTCCCGCTCCACGACAAACGGCATCGCACCCGGTTACCCTAGCGGCGTTTGCTGGGCCGCTGGTTTTCGCTACGCTGTTCAACCAGCGGACCTAGAATGAGAACCCTTTGATGCTGCCGTGCAGCCGGTCGGGATGAGGTTGGGCATGATGAACCGCGGGCAAGTTCGACTTCGGTTGCATGGCAACCGCAGGCGCGTCATCAGCGGTTCGCTGAGGGCGGCAATTGCCTGTGCAGCGACGGTGTTGGTGGTAGCGGGCTGTACGACGGTCCTCGGCGGGCGGCCCTTGTCGATGCTCAACGACCCGTTCCGGGTCAGCGACCTGCTCGCCACCGACGGCCACAGCGGGATCCGCGAGAACCCGCCGCCGCCGACCGGCACGGTGATCAACACCGACAACGGACTGATCGACAAGTTGGCGTTGCTGTCGGTTAACGACATCGAGGACTACTGGAAATCGGCGTACAGCCAGTCGTTGAAGGGCACGTTCCTGCCCGTCGCGAAGCTGGTCTCCTACGACTCCAACGATCCGAGCAGTCCGATCGTTTGCCACAACGAAACGTACAAGCTCGTCAACGCCTTTTTCACGTCCCGCTGCAACCTGATCGCCTGGGACCGCGCAGTGTTCATGCCGGTCGCGCAGAAATATTTCGGCGACATGGCCGTCACCGGCGTGCTGGCGCACGAGTTCGGGCACGCCTTGCAGCAGATGGCGAACCTGGTGACGAAGAGGGACCCGACCATCGTTCGTGAGCAGCAGGCCGACTGCTTCGCGGGGGTCTATCTGTATTGGGTGGCCGCCGGGAAATCGCCGCGTTTCACGTTGAGCACCGCCGACGGCCTCGATCATGTGCTGGCCGGGATCATTGTCACCCGTGACCCGATGATGGATGCCGAAACCGAGAACGACGACGAGCACGGGTCGGCCCTGGATCGGGTCGGCGCCTTCCAGATGGGTTTCGTCAGCGGCGCTTCGGCGTGCGCGGGAATCAACCAGCAGGAAATCGCCCAACGCCGCGGAGACCTGCCCAAGGCGTTGCAGACCGATCCCAACGGGGACCCGCAGAGTGGTGAGGTCGCGATCAACGAAGACACGCTGTCGACGTTGATGGAGCTGTTGGGAAAGGTGTTCTCGCCGCAGAGCGCGCCGACCCTGTCCTTCCACACGACCCCGTGCCCGGATGCGAAACCCAGTCCGCCCGCGTCCTACTGCCCGGCCACCAACACCATCATGGTCGACCTGGCCGGCCTGGCGGCGATGGCCAAGGTCTCCGACGAGAAGGAACACACCCTGCCGCAAGGTGATGACACCGCGCTGTCGATCGTCATGTCGAGATACGCGCTTGCGGTACAACACGAACGCGGTCTACCGATGCAGAGCCCGTGGACCGCGCTGCGGACCGCGTGCCTGACCGGTGTGGTGCACCGCAAGATGGCCGAACCCATCGACACCCCCTCCCACAAGGAGCTGCTGCTGACCGCGGGTGATCTCGACGAGGCCGTCGCCGGCTTGCTCACCAACCACATGGTCGCCAGCGATGCGGACGGGACCAGCGTGCCCGCCGGCTTCACGCGCATAGCGGCATTCCGCGGCGGCGTGGCCGGCAACATGGACGCGTGCTACACCCGGTATCCCGGCTAACCAAGGCGTAGAGTAAGCAACCACTTGACCTCAGGAGGCGTCCGTGACGGAAGAACCGCCCAGCTATCCGCCCCCACCGGGCGAATCCGGATATCCGCCACCGGGACAGGGTTATTCGCCGCCGCCACCGCCCAGCTATCCGCCCCCACCGGGCGAATCCGGATATCCGCCGCCGGGACAGGGTTATTCGCCGCCGCCGCCTGGACCGACCTATCCGCCAGGGCCGGGCGACAGTTACCCGCCGACGCCGCCGGGTTATGCGCCCCCGCGGGGTCCCGGTTATCCGACGGCCGTCGGCACCAATAGCATGGCCATCGCGTCGTTGGTCTGCTCGTTGTTGGGCTGGCTCTGCGGCATCGGGCCGATCCTCGGCATCATCTTCGGCATCATCGCCCTGGGCAAGATCAAGCAGACCGGTGAGGGTGGCCGCGGGTTGGCCATCGCCGGAATCGCGATCGGTGCGGTCCTGATCGTGGTCGGCATCGTCATCGGGATCCTCAGCGCGATCACCGGGAGTGTGGAGCGGGAGCGGTACCACGACAGGTATTCGGGAGCCCCCGCGACGGTTCTCACCGTCGACCTACCGGCCCTCTCGGGCATCGCTGCCTAAATACGCTGGCGCTCAACCGATCTCGACGAGCCGCGGAACTAACTCGTCGCCGAGGCGGCGGATGAAGCCGACCGGATCGGGATTTCCCGGCAGCGGGCCGACGTTGATCATCGTGAATCCCAGCTCGGCGTACCGTTCCACGGTCTTCAGGTAGCCGTCGACGTCCTCGAACGGGTCGGCAAAACTGCCAACCGTTTTCCGGATGTCGCCGGGGTCCCGGCCCACGGTGTCGCAGTGCCGATTCAGCACGTCGATCTTGTGCTGGAGCCCGTCGACCTCTTGAACCGTGCTGTTCCAGATGTCGGCATATTGTGCGACCAGTCGCAGCGTCTTCTTCTCGCCGCCGCCACCGATCAGGATCGGCGGGCGCCGAATCGGTTGCGGCTCACAGATTGTCTCGGCCAGCTGATAGTGCTTGCCGGCGTACGGCCCGTTGTCGTCGCTCCACATCTGCCGGCAGATGTGCAGCGTCTCCTCGAGCATCTCGAAGCGCTGGCTCACCGGCGGATAGGGAATGCCCAGGGCCGCGTGTTCGCGGTCGTACCACGCGGCGCCTAGGCCCAGCATCGAGCGGCCCCGCGACAGCACGTCCAAGGTGGTGACCGTTTTGGCCAGCACACCCGGGTAACGATATGTGACACCGGTGACCATCAGGGTGAGGTCGATCGTAGTCGTCTGCCCGGCAAGGAAACCCAGCGATGTGTAGCCCTCGAGGAATGGATCCTCGGCGGGCCGCCCGGTGTTCTCCATCTGAAGGAAATGATCGGCCAGGGTAAACATCGTCGCGCCCGCCTGCTCCGCGGTCTTTGCCGCGCTGGTCAACGTCGGACCCAGCTCCGCGGTGTCGCCGGGCAGAAAGTCGATAAAATGCACACCTATTTCCATTGCAGCCAATGCCCTTTCAGGATTCGGTCAATCGTTCAAGCAGTGCTAGCGCGTCGACGATGATGCGGCGCTCGGCTTCGGAGTAGCGCTCCTGCAACTCGCGCGCCAGCCACTCCTCCCGCACTTGGCGATCGCTTTCGGCGCGCTGACGGCCCGCCTTGGTCAACGAGACCACTTGGCGCCGACCATCTTCGGGGTCGGGGGTGCGCTCGATGAGTCCGCGTTGGCCAAGGGCGGCCAGGATGGTCGCCATCGACTGAGGACGTATCCGCTCTGCGCCGGCCAACGCGCTGGCCGACGATGCTCCCTCTTTCCAGAGCCGGGTGAGCACCGCTGTCTGTGACGGGGTCAGATCGTTGCGGACCTCGACATCTCGCAGCCGACGTCGTAGGCGGCTGAACACCACTCGAATGTCTCGGGCGGCGGTTGCAGCGGACTCGCCGATGCCATCCATATCACCACCGTAAACTAGACAGTCCAAACTGTCCAGTCTTGACTGTCTAAATGGTGCGGGCTGTCAGGTCATGCAGACGTTGGAGAACAGCAGCACCGGCCACGACACGATCGAGCCGAGGAACGACACCACCAGGTCGGCGCCCTGCATGCCGCGAAGATGGGCGGTGTGTGTCGATGACCAGATCAGCCCGACGATCGAATAGGGGATGCCCAGCAGCACCGCGAGTGCGATCCACTCGGCCACCGTCATCTCGTAGTTCAACAACTGCCGCAGCTTGGCGATCAACCGACCGACTCCTTCCGGGTGTCTGACCTATCGTTGCGCATATGGCAGCGTTGGCGGCAGGAATGGCCCGCATTCGCGACGGGCTCGCGCGTCCGGTTTCGGTCCAGGCACTCATCGAGTTGGCCTTGTGGCTCGCCCTGCCCTACCTGCTGATCGGTTTCTTTTGGGCCACCATTCACCCCGACCGGGTGCGCGAACTAGAGGCCGAATGGGCCAAAGTGAGCCCCGTCAGTCCGGACCTGGTCGCGTTCGGCGAAGCCGCCGCGCTGTGGCCCGCGATTTTGCTGCTTCCCACCACATGCACGCTGCCGGGGCAGTAACGCCTCAGCCCAACAGGCGCAGCGCCGCATCGACCGCGAGCGCGGGCACGTTGAGTGATTTGGACCCTAAATCGTGTCGCGCGCCGGTGATTTCGACGACCTCGGTCGTCGCGGGGATCAATGCCGCGGCATCACGCACCTCGGCCGGCGTGCCGAAGGGGTCCGACGTACCGTGGGTGAACACGGTAGGCACCCGAATAGCGGGCAGGTGTTCGGTGCGGGGTCGTTCCGGCTTTCCCGGTGGATGCACCGGGTAGGAAAACAGTGTCAACACGTCGACCTGAGGCGGGTCTGCCTCGGCGACCACCATCGACGTCTGCCGGCCGCCGTAGGAGTGTCCGCCCGCGATCAGCGGGCCCTGGGCAAGGTTGCGGCACAACGCGATTGCCTCGTCGATTCCGGCGCGGTCGGTGGCCGCTGAGCCGGACGGCGGCCCTTTGGGACGGCGCCGCCGGTAGGGCAGGTTGTACCGAACCGCCAGCCAGCCGCGCCGCGCCCACTCGTCGCAAATGCGTTGCAGCAGAGCCGATTCGCGGTTGCCGCCGGCGCCGTGCGTGAGCACCACGACACCGTGCGCGACGCCGTCGGGCTGGTGCGCGATACCCGCGATCTGGTCGAGATTCACAACAGCCGGAACAGCGGCGAGACCGGGCCGTGGCCCTGGCCGAGTGGGTAAGCGGCACGCAGGCATTCGGTGACCCATCGTTTCCCGAATGCGACGGCCTCGGGAACGGTCAACCCGTGGGCCAGCGCGCAGGCGATCGCGGCGGCCAGCGTGTCACCGCCGCCGTGGTCGTTGCCGGTCGCGATGCGCTCGGTATCGAAATCGTGAAAATCCGCACCGTCATAGAGCAGGTCGCAACTGCGTTGCGATGAGCGTAGGTGACCGCCCTTGACCAGCACCCATTGCGGGCCCAGCGCGTGCAGTGCCTTGGCCGCCGCGCGCTGCGACTCGGCGTCCACCACGTCGAGTCCGACCAGCAGCCGCACCTCGTCGAGATTCGGCGTCACCAGCGTTGCCAACGGAAACAGTTGCGTACGAAGCGAATCCAGGGCCGCCGGCGCCATCAGCGCATCGCCGTGCATGGAAGCCGCCACCGGGTCGACGACAAGGGGCACCGTCAATCCGAGCCGGCGCCAGGTGGCGGCCACGGTGTCGATGATGCGCGGTGACGCCAACATCCCGGTCTTGGCGGCCTGAATGCCGATGTCGCTGACCACCGCTTCGATCTGGCCGGCGACCACGTCTTCGGGAACCTGGTGAAAGCTCTTGACTCCCACCGTATTCTGCACGGTGACCGCGGTAACCGCAATGCACGCGTGCACACCCAGCAACGCAAAGGTGCGCATGTCGGCTTGGATACCCGCGCCACCTCCGGAGTCCGATCCGGCGATGGACAGCACCCGGCGCGGTGTCACGCCCGGCGGTGGAACCGGCAGGTCCGGAGGCTGGTGGCTCACTGCGTGATCGGCAGATACACCCGGTTGCCGTGCTCGGCGAACTCGCGCGACTTCTCGGCCATGCCGCTGGCAAGCATGGCTTCGATGTCCTCTTCGGTCTCCAGGCCGTGCTTGGCGGCGTAGTCGCGGACATCCTGGGTGATGCGCATCGAGCAGAACTTCGGCCCACACATCGAGCAGAAGTGCGCGGCCTTGGCGGGCGCGGCGGGCAGCGTCTCGTCGTGGTACTCCCGCGCGGTATCGGGATCCAGCGACAGCGCGAACTGGTCGTTCCACCGGAACTCGAAACGCGCCTGGCTCAACGCGTTGTCGCGGTCCTGCGCGTGCGGATGACCCTTGGCGAGATCGCCTGCGTGGGCGGCGATTTTGTAGGCGATCACACCGTCCTTGACGTCCTTGCGGTCCGGCAGCCCGAGGTGCTCCTTCGGGGTGACGTAGCAGAGCATCGCGGTGCCGGCCTGGGCGATGATGGCCGCGCCGATCGCCGAGGTGATGTGGTCGTAGGCCGGCGCGATGTCGGTGGCCAGCGGGCCCAGCGTGTAGAAGGGCGCCTCCTCGCACAGCTCCTCTTCCAGCCGCACGTTCTCGACGATCTTGTGCATCGGGACATGCCCGGGGCCCTCGATCATCACCTGCACGCCATGGGCTTTCGCGATCTTGGTCAGTTCACCCAAGGTCCGCAGCTCGGCGAACTGCGCGGCGTCGTTGGCGTCGGCGATGGATCCCGGCCGCAGCCCGTCGCCCAGTGAGAAGGTCACGTCGTACTGGGCCAGGATGTCGCAGAGCTCTTCGAAGTTGGTGTAGAGGAACGACTCCTGATGGTGCGCCAGGCACCAGGCCGCCATGATCGACCCACCGCGCGACACGATGCCGGTGACCCGCTTGGCGGTCAGTGGCACATACCGCAGCAGCACGCCGGCGTGCACCGTCATGTAGTCCACGCCCTGCTCGCATTGCTCGATCACGGTGTCGCGGTAGAGCTCCCAGGTCAATTCGGTAGGGTCGCCGTTGACCTTCTCCAGCGCCTGGTAGATCGGGACGGTGCCGACCGGCACCGGTGAGTTGCGCAGGATCCACTCGCGGGTCTCGTGGATGTTCTTGCCGGTGGACAGGTCCATGATGGTGTCGGCGCCCCAGCGGGTCGCCCACACCATCTTGTCGACCTCTTCGGCGATCGACGACGTCACGGCCGAGTTGCCGATGTTCGCGTTGACCTTGGTCGCGAACGTCTTGCCGATGATCATCGGCTCGATCTCGGGGTGGTTGTGGTTGGCCGGGATGACCGCACGTCCGCGGGCGACCTCGTCGCGCACCAGCTCGGCCGCCATGCCCTCGCGCGCGGCGATGAACGCCATCTCGGCGGTGATCTCACCGGCGCGGGCCCGCTGCAGCTGAGTACCGCGGTCGCGGACCATGCCGGGGCGGGGCGGCAGCCCGGCGGTCAGGTCGATCGCGGCCTCCGGATCGGTGTAGGGCCCGGAGGTGTCGTACAAATCGAAGTGCTCGCCGTTGGAGAGGTTCACCCGGCGCAACGGCACGCGGGCTCCGGGAACCTCGTCGAGCTCCCGATACGCCTTCGTGCTGCCCCAGATCGGCCCGGTGGTCACGGAAACGGTGTCCACGGTGGTGGAAATAACGTCAGTCATATTTCTCCCTACGCCGGCATTACCCGGTCAGGTTCGTACGGTCGACGGCCCCAAGCCGTCCTCTCAGCACACTCGGCGTGCGCTCCCGCGGTTGGTTACTTTTCGGTGGCTAAAACGCCCGTAGGCGACGTTACCCCCACTCCGGGCCATCCGCGCCGCCCGGGAGCGCCCAAGCGGTCCAGATTGCGAAAAATATCGACCGGCGTCGCCACGAAATCGGTTCCGATCAGCGGATCGCTCTTCCGTCAATTCCCCGAAGTGAGATGATGAACGACGTGCAGCAGCCCAAGCAAGCGGGCACCGCGACAGTCACCCGGACTCGGAAGCAGCCGACGAGGGGGACCGGGGGCGCCGCGATTTCATACCTGAACGTCGGCAGCTTCAAATTCTGGTTCGACGGCGAACGCTGGGAGTGGTCCGACGAAGTCGCGCGGATGCACGGTTACGAGCCGGGAACGGTCGCACCGACGACGAAACTGATGTTGTCCCACAAACATCCCGACGATCGGGCGCACGTCCGCGATCTGCTCCACCATGCGTTGCACTCCGGGGAGTCATTCTCTAGTCGTCACCGCTTTATCGACACGTCCGGTGCGGTGCACGACGCGATCGTCGTGGCGGATCGCATCGTCGACGACGAATCGGGTGCGGTGCGGGGGACGGCGGGCTACTACATCGACTTGAGCGGCCTCGACGAAGCCCGTCACGAAAGCCGCCAGGAAGTTCTCGACGAGGCGCTGCCGGATCTGTTCGAAAACCGGTCGGCTATCGAGCAGGCCAAAGGCGTGATGATGGCCATCTACCGGGTCAGCCCCGACCAGGCGTTTCGGGTGCTGCAGTGGCGTTCGCAAGCGACCAACATCAAGCTGCGTACGCTGGCCAAGCAACTGATTCAGGAGGTCAGCGAGCTGCCGCCGATGTCAGCGGTGGTGCAGAGCCAGGTCGACCATCTGCTGCTGACGATGCACGAGCGCATCCCCGCAGAAGACGGCCGCTAGACCTCTTCCATCGCTTCGCCGATTTCTTCCAGCAGCCGGTTGTGGTGGTTGCTGGCCAATATGTGTCCGGCGGCGATGACCAGGGCGACCGGCCAGTCGATCAGTTCAAGGGCGGCCAGGGCGGCCAGGCCGCCGTAGTAGGCCAGCTGTTCAGGTCGCGGAATCTCGGTCTGCCCGATCACGGGCAGCTTCACCACGAAGGTTTCGCCTGCGCGAATTTTCTCTACCGCTTCGCGTTGAGATGTTGCACGGCGAGTTTTCTTTTCCGCCATCATTTGCCTTTCAGTAACGAGGGGTTTCCCAACTCGCCGGGTGACTTGGTCACCGTCGGTCTATGTCGACGACCGATTCCCTGGCCGATCCGATATTTTCATCTGTTGCCTCGGTGCTGCGCGTGCCGTTGCTCGAACTCTATGCGCTGCTCTGGCGCGTCGGGATCGTGGAGATCGTCCAGCCCGATCGGACGCATCGCAGGCCACCGCGCTTTTCGTCGCGAGTGATTTCGCGACCCCGGGCGACGATCTGCCCCGACCCGTCAGCTCACGCTGCCGGACGGCCGCATGGTCGGCCCCAACGCGCGTCCGCGTAGGTCAATGCCTTTTTGTTGGCCCTTGTAGTTGGCCCTTGTAGTTGGCCTTGGTTGGCCCGTTAGTTGGTGCTGCGCAACGCCGCCGCGCCGGCGCGACGCCCGGCGGTCTTCTTGGCGGGAGCCTTGGTAGCGGACTTCGACGGCGCGGACTCTTGCGGCGTCGACTCCGTCGGTACCGGCTTGAGCTGGGCTTTCGCGGGGCCCTGGGACTTGTGGCTGAGCCGGTGCAACACCAGCGCGCCGCCGCCGACCGCCAGTAGCAGCGGCCACTCGACGAGCCCGGCCACGCCCAGCGCGCCGATGGCCAGCGCGGCTGCCGGGGTGGAGTGGCTGCCCGAGTTGATCCCGCGCTTGATGCCCTCGGCCGCTCCGGTTACCCCACCCACGATTCCATTGATTGCCGCGCCTCCGACGGCACCCGCAGCAGCGGTGGTGGCATCCGCCGCGCGATTGACAGTTTTGCCCGCGTTACGGACTGCCCCTCCGACGACACCCATGATGACTCCCTGGATCCTTGGTCGCTCTGGCTGCAAACCGCGTAGCAATATGTATACCCGCCGAACGGGAAGTTAACAGCAGTCACGAAAATTGTGCACGTATCTAACAACGCAAGATGCTGCCACGTCCGAAACGTACTCACAACGCGAAGTCGGCTGGAATTTGTGCGGTCACCCGGGATTCAAGTCGACCAATACCGGCGCGTGATCGCTGGGTGCCTTGCCCTTGCGTTCGTCCCGGACAATCTGCGCATCGGCGACGCGCCCGGCCAGCGCCGGTGAGGCGAGGATGAAGTCGATGCGCATACCTTGCTTCTTCGGGAACCGCAGCTGCGTGTAATCCCAATAGGTATAGACGCCGGGGCCCGGGGTGAAAGGCCGTACTACGTCGGTGAATTGCGCTTCGACAATCGCATTGAACGCCCGGCGTTCGGGCTCGGAGACATGAGTGGCGCCGGCGAAGAATTCGGTGCTCCAGACGTCGTCGTCGGTCGGTGCGATGTTCCAGTCGCCGACCATTGCGATCTGAGCGGTGGGATCATCGTGCAGCCAGCCGGCGGCCGTATCACGCAGGGCGGCAAGCCATTCCAGCTTATAGGTGTAGTGCGGGTCGGCCAGGGTGCGGCCGTTAGGCACGTAGAGACTCCACACCCGGACGCCGCCGCAGGTCGCGCCCAGGGCGCGGGCTTCGGCGGATGCGGCCACTTCCGGCTTGCTGCTCCAGCTGGGCTGGCCGTCGAATCCGACCTGCACGTCGTCCAGGCCCACGCGAGACGCGATCGCCACGCCGTTCCACTGGTTGAAGCCGACGTGGGCGACCTCGTAGCCGAGTTCCACGAACGGCAGGGCGGGGAACTGGCTGTCGGAGCACTTGGTCTCCTGCATGGCCAGTACGTCGACCTCGGCGCGGGCGAGCCAATCGGTGACGCGGTCCAGGCGAGTGCGAATCGAGTTGACGTTCCAGGTCGCAAGTCGCACAGCTAGACGGTATCCCAGCCGGCCGACCGGGCTTCGAAGTAGCGACGGCGATGGTGCAGCCGGAAGCCGAGGGTGTCGGCGAGTCCGGCGGTTGCCGTATCGCCCTCGGCGACCGCGAGGTACGCGCGGGTGGCGCCGCGGCGCGCACCCCAGACCAACAGGTCTTCTCGCGGCGCCGACAGGCCCACCCAGCGCGTGCCGTCGGGCGCTTCGGTCACGGCCGCACCCGGCAGGGTGGCCGGCGAGTCGGGGTCCGGCGCCGCCCGCTCACCCACGTCGCGCACCAACACGCGCTCGGTGTGATCGGCCACCGCGGTGCGCGGCGGGCTCAGCAAGCGGTCCGGGATGGCCAGCAGCGGGGACCGACCGCGACGCTCGTACCAGGCGACGATCGCCGGGACTGAGCTGAACCGGGCGGAAATATCTAGTGGCACTGCCGAATTCGAGGCAAGGCCGGCTTCGCCGAACCGCAGCCGCCAGCCGTCCAGCCAGGCGTGCGCCTGGCCGGGCCAGGCCGCCGCGGCGGCGCACTCCAGCGCGCGGATCGCCGACGTGCGCACCGGTGCGTCGGTCAACACCCGCAGGGCCACCACGTCGGCGGCCGCGAATTCGACGACCGCCCGCGTCTTCGTCTGCACCTGCACCACCGGGTCCACCGCCAACAGGTGCCCGACCGCATCCGTGAGCGGCGGCACCGATCCGGCCGGACGCCGGTAGCGAATTGTCACCCGGGTTCCGAGCGCGGGCCACGAGACCATCAGTGACCGAACGGATCCGGTCCCTCGCCGGGCATCCAGGACAGCCCGGGTACACCCCAGCCGTGGGATTTGACGGTGCGCTTCGCGGCGCGGGCGTGCCGTCCGATCAGACGGTCCAGGTAGAGGAAGCCGTCCAGGTGGCCCGTCTCGTGCTGCAGCATCCGGGCGAACAGTCCGGTGCCCTCGATGGTGATCGGTTTGCCGTCGGCGTCCAGCCCGGTGACTCGCGCCCACTTCGCACGCCCGGTGGGAAACGACTCACCGGGAACCGACAGGCACCCCTCGTCGTCGTCGCTCGGGTCGGGCATGGTCTCGGGTATCTCGGAGGTTTCCAGTATCGGGTTGACGATGACACCGCGGCGGCGCTCGGTCATGCCGCGGTCGTCGGCACAGTCGTAGACGAACAGCCGCAGGCCGTGCCCGATCTGATTAGCGGCCAGGCCGACGCCGTGGGCGGCGTCCATCGTGTCGTACATGTCGGAGATCAACCCGGCGAGGTCCGCCGGCAGCGAACCGTCGGCATCGACGGGCACCGGTGTGGTCGGTGTGTGCAACACCGGATCGCCCACGATGCGGATTGGTACGACTGCCATGGTCGGCTAGCTTAAGCCCGCCGACGATGCGCGCCGCAAAGCGGCGGGCTGTGGAGGCGGGCAATCGAACCAAGCCCGCCGACGATGCGCGCCGGAAAGTAAGCAATGCAGGCAATCCGCCGACTCGCGGGTCTGGATGAGGGCTTGAGGGTTCGCGGCGTGATTCAATATTCGCCGAAACATGCCCCGGTATAAGTCAAGTCAGTAGAGCTGCAGGGAATTCGGCGGAAGGGTCCAGGGGAAGCGATATGGACAGCGCCATGGCGCGGGCAAATCGATCGGGGGACGATGCTGGAATCGCCGATGGGCTGACCCGACGCGAACACGACATCCTGGCCTTCGAGCGTCAGTGGTGGAAGTTCGCCGGTGTCAAGGAAGACGCGATCAAAGAGTTGTTCTCGATGTCGGCAACGCGGTACTACCAAGTGCTGAACGCGCTAGTGGATCGGCCAGAGGCGCTGGCCGCCGACCCGATGCTGGTGAAGCGGTTGCGGCGGCTGCGGGCCAGCCGTCAGAAAGCGCGTGCAGCGCGGCGCCTCGGCTTCGAGGTGACCTGACTAGCTACAGTAGGGCTCGATGAAAGAGCGTGTTCCCGATTCCACGGGGCTCCCACTGCGGGCCATGGTGATGGTGCTGTTATTTCTCGGCGTCATCTTTTTGCTGCTCGGGTGGCAGGCGTTGAGCTCCTCCGGGAAGTCCGACGACGACTCGGCCTCGTCGGCCTCGAGCGTGACCAGCACCAGCAGCACCGCCGCGTCGACCTCGGCGAGTCCGAAGCCCGCGGCCACCGATGCCGACATCCACGTCTTCAACATCTCCGGCAAAGAAGGTATTGCCGGGCACACCGCGGACCAACTGAAGGCCGCCAACTTCAAGGTCATCGACGTCGGGAATCTGACGTTGCCCGAAGTGACCGTCACGACCGTGTACTTCACCGACGCCGGTAACGAGCACGCCACCGCGGACGCGGTCGGCAAAAACCTGGGCGTTCCAGTCGAACCCCGCATCCCCGCGCTGAGCGGAGAACCGCCCGGCGTAATCGTCTTGGTCGCGGGCTGACTCGGAGTCGTGAGCCGGGTTAGGCTCTCGCTATGCCTACGCTTGCCGGTCACCGCAATGTCGTCGTCACCCTGTCCGCACTGTCCGCAGTCACCAGTGTCGTTTTGCTGAGTGCGTGCTCGTCGCCCCAACACGCGTCGTCGGTCCCGGGAACCACCCCGGCCATCTGGACGGGATCACCCGCGCCGTCGGCAACCCCGGGAACCGCGAGCGAGGGCAAGCGGAGCATCACGACCCATCTGCGCGCGCCCGACGGCACCCAGGTCGCGACTGCGACGCTCGACTTCGCGAACGGCTACGCCACCATCACGATCGCGACGACCGGGGTGGGTCAGATCGCGCCCGGCTTCCACGGCGTGCACGTCCACAAAGTCGGCAAGTGCGAGGCCAACTCGGTTGGCCCGACCGGCGGTGCGCCCGGCGACTTCCTTTCCGCGGGCGGACATTTCCAAGCGCCCGGCCACGCAGCCGAGCCCGCCAGCGGCGACCTCACCTCGCTGGAGGTTCGCAAAGACGGTGCCGGGACGTTGGTGACCACCACTGACGCCTTCGCGATGGACGACCTGTTGACGGGTGAAAAGACCGCGATCATCATCCACGCGGGTGCGGACAACTTCGCCAACATCCCGCCGGAGCGATACAGCCAGACCAACGGGACGCCGGGCCCGGATGCGATGACGATGAGCACTGGTGACGCTGGCAAGCGAGTGGCGTGCGGTGTCATTGGTGCCGGCTAACAGGACCTTTAGCAAGGGCGAGGCGCATATCGATTTCGCCCGGTCGCCGCGGCCGACGCTCGGCGTGGAGTGGGAGTTCGCCCTCGTCGACGCGCAGACTCGCGATCTGAGCAACGAGGCCACCTCCGTCATCGCCGAGATCGGCGAAAACCCGCGTGTGCACAAGGAATTGCTGCGTAACACCGTCGAGGTGGTGAGCGGCATCTGCGATTGCACCGGGCAGGCGATCGAGGATCTGCGCGAGACGTTGGGTCCCGCTCGCCAGATCGTCCGGGCTCGCGGCATGGAACTGTTCTGCGCTGGGGCACACCCGTTCGCGCAGTGGAGCACCCAGAAGCTCACCGATGCGCCCCGCTACGCCGAGCTGATCAAGCGCACCCAGTGGTGGGGACGCCAGATGCTGATCTGGGGTGTGCACGTGCACGTGGGAATCTCGTCGGCGCACAAGGTGATGCCGATCATGACGTCACTGCTGCGCTACTACCCGCACCTGCTGGCGCTGTCGGCGTCGTCACCGTGGTGGACAGGTGTGGACACCGGATACGCCAGCAACCGGGCCATGATGTTCCAGCAGTTGCCTACCGCCGGGCTGCCGTTCCAGTTTCAGACTTGGCCGGAATTCGAAGGGTTCGTCTATGACCAGAAGAAGACCGGCATCATCGACCACGTCGACGAAGTCCGTTGGGATATAAGACCTTCCCCGCACCTGGGCACACTCGAGGTGCGAGTCTGCGACGGCGTGTCCAACTTGCGTGAGCTGAGCGCGCTCGTCGCGCTGACACATTGCCTGGTGGTCGACCTGGATCGCCGGCTGGAAGCCGACGAGTCGCTGCCCACGATGCCGCCGTGGCACAACCAGGAGAACAAGTGGCGTGCGGCGCGCTACGGCCTGGATGCGGTGATCATCCAGGACGCCGACAGCAACGAGCGCCTGGTCACCGACGACCTCGTCGATGTGCTGAACCGGTTGGAGCCGGTCGCCAAGTTGCTGCACTGCACCGACGAACTCGCGGCGGTGGAGGACATCTGGCGCCACGGTGCTTCCTATCAGCGACAGCGGCGGGTGGCCGAAGAGCATGACGGCGATTTGCGTGCTGTCGTCGACGCGTTGGTGGGCGAACTGGAGATCTGATGGAGTTGGCGATGTTTCCGCTGGAGGCGGCGTTGCTGCCGAACCAGGATCTGCCGTTGCGCATCTTCGAGCCACGCTACGTCGCACTGGTGCGGCATTGCGTCGACACCGGCGAACCGTTCGGCGTGGTGTTGATCGCGCGCGGTCGTGAGGTCGGCGGCGGCGATGCGCGCTGCGACGTCGGCGTCCTGTGCACGATCGAAGAATGCGTCGAGCAGGGCGCCGAGCGGTACGCTGTGGTCTGCCGGACCGGCGAACGCATTCGGGTGTCTGAGTGGCTGGCCGACGATCCCTACCCGCGGGCATCGGTGCAGCCGTGGCCCGACGAACCCGGCGATGCGGTCACCGTGGCACAGCTCGTCGACATCGAAGACCGGATGATGGCCCTGTTCGAGCGGATCGCCGAAGCGCGCGACACCATGCTGCCGTACCGCGAGGTACTGCTGGGCCCCGACGATGCCGACGCGGGACAGCGGCTGTACACGTTGGCCACTCGTATCCCGATCGGCGCGGCCGACCGCTATGCCGTGCTGGCGGCGCCGTCGGCGGCCGACCGGCTCGCAGCACTGAGTGAGGCGGTCGACGCGATCGCCGAGATGGTGGAGTTCCAGTTGTCGGAGTAGCGGTGTGCTTTCCTATAGGGAAACTGATTGCGCGACTGGACGGTTGAGTGAAAGTACATCTGCAAGTAAATGGATCGCCCACCGGCGCGTCGGCGAGCGCAGCCGAGATCGTCGAGACGGGCGCCGACGGCCTGTTCACCTTTGAGGGTCAGCACGATGTGTTCTTTCCGCTGCTCATCGCGGCCAGAGAGACCAACCTGGACTTGATGACCAACGTCGCGATCGCCGCGCCACGCAGTCCGCTGCACATGGCGCACGCCGCTTACGATTTGCAGGTTTACAGTGGCGGTAGGTTCCGGCTCGGGCTGGGCTCGCAGATCAAGGTCCACATCGAAAAGCGCTACGGCAGCACCTGGCATCGGCCGGCGGCGCGGATGGCTGAAACCATCGCCGCGATCAAGGCGATCTTCGCGGCGTGGGAAGGCCAGTCCCCGTTGAACTTTCGCGGTGAGTTCTTCACCCACACCCTGATGGCGCCCAACTTCAACCCTGGCCCGAACCCGTTCGGGCCGCCGCCGGTGCTGATGGGGGCACTGGGCCCGATCATGACGCGCACCGCCGGCGAAGTTGCCGACGGCCTGCTTGTCATGCCCTTCAACAGCGCCCGCCACTTCGCCGACCGCACCGTCCCCGCGATTAACGAGGGACTTCGCCGTTCGCAGCGCTCCGCCAACGATTTTCAGGTGATCGCCCAGGCGATGGTCGCGGTCGGCAGCAACGAGGGGGACCTGGCGGCCGCGGTAAACGGCGTCGCGTCGCTGATCGCCTTCTACGGGTCCACCCCGGCCTACCTGCCGGTGCTCGAGGTGGAGGGCTGGGCGGAGGTCCAGCCGGAGCTCAACGCGCTGTCCAAGCAGGGCCGCTTTGCCGAGATGCGCGCCCTGATCACCGACGATATGGTGGCCCGGATCGGAATAGTCGGGACGCCTGAGCAATGCGCGCAGCAGATCGCGGAGCGGTTCGGCGATCACGTCGACGAAGTGTGTTGCTACTTCCCCTACTACACACCGATTCACTCAGATCTTGCCGGCCTGATCGACGCCCTGCACCGCAGGCCCGCGTGGCGATGACTAGCGACGTGGTGACCGATGTCGACGCGGGCGTGGCGGTCCTCACGCTCAATCGGCCCGACCACCTCAACGCCTACACCGCCGACATGGGTACGCTGCTGAGCCGGGCGTACCAGGAGTGCGACGAGAACGACGACGTCCGGGCCATCGTGGTCACCGGGGCGGGCCGGGCCTTCTGCGCCGGCGCCGATTTCTCAGGCGGCGCAACGCCGTTCGACCGCCCCGAAGACGGTGCCGGGTTTTCCGCGTCGCCCATCGACCCGCCGGCGTTCGAATTGCGCAAACCGGTGATCGCTGCCGTCAATGGGCATGCCATCGGCATCGGCCTGACGATCGCGCTGCAGGCCGATATCCGCATCGTCGCCGAGAGCGCCAAATACGCTGTGGTGCAAGTGCGCCGGGGAGTGATACCCGATTGCATGGCGCATTGGACACTAGCGCACCTGACCACTCTCGGGGTCGCGGCTGAGGTGCTGCTGACCGGGCGTACGTTCGACGGGCCCGAAGCCGTTGCGTACGGTATCGCGAATCGGGCGGTGCCCGCCGCGCAGGTGCTCGGCACCGCGCTCGAGATGGCCCGCGACATCGCGGTCAATGTGGCGCCGATGTCAGCGGCATTGTGCAAGCGGCTGTTGTGGGACACCGCGATTCAGGGATACACGCCGCGACAGGTCGCCTCGCTGGAAACGCAGTTGCACCACCGCGTGATGGGCACCCCCGATGCGAGTGAAGGAGTCGCCGCGTTCTTCGAGCGGCGGGCCCCGCGGTTCGGCTCGCAGGTGTCACGGGACTGGAAAGCGTTGCCGGAGCCGTGAGTACGTGCGTCGGCGTCATACGCCGGCACAAATCTTCTCGGAGAGTAGCCAGAATTCGGCGGCGCGCTGTCCGTCACGCGCGTACGGGGCGACGTTTTCGCTGATTGCGCAGTCTTCCAGGTACAGCGCGCCGCGGTCGGCCAGCTCGGGGCTCACCGCGGCCCACACCTGGGTGGCCGCACCCTGCTCGGGAGTGGAGAAGTCCAGACGGCCGTCGCTGGACTGGCCGCGCCGTGCGCTGTTGTCCACGACGAGCTTGCGAAGGTCGGAGAAGTCCTCGCGTGACATGTATCGCGCCAGTGAGGTGGCGACGGTGCCGGGGTGCACGGCGTAGGCGCGAATCCCGAAGCCACACAGCCGCCGATCGGCTTCGATCGCGTGCAGGATGTTCGCCGTCTTGGAGGCGCCGTACGCCACGAACTTGTCGTAGTCGCGACGCTCCCAGTTGGGATCACCGAAGTCGACGTCGCCCATCACGTGGCCCCCGGACGACAGGATCACCACCCGGGCGCCCCGCGCGGCCCTCAGCTGCGGGACCAGCAACCGGGTCAGCTCGAAGTGCCCGAAATGGTTTGTCCCGATCTGCAATTCGAACCCGTCCCGGGTGCGGCCGAACGGGGTGAACATGACGCCGGCGTTGTTCATCAACACGTGCACCGCCGGCGCGATGTCGCCGATCGCCGCCGCCGCCGCGCGAACGCTGGACAGCACGGTGAGGTCGAGTTCGACGGTCGAGGCCGCCGCGCCCGGCACTTCGTCCCGCACCCACTGGGCGGTTTCGGTCAGCGCATCCCGGTTGCGGGCGGCCAAGATCACGTGGGCGCCCGCGGCGGCCAGCGCTCGTGCCGACTCCCGGCCCAGGCCCGAGGAGGCGCCGCTGATCACACATACCTTGCCGGACAGGTCGATTCCCTCGACGACCTGCAGCGCGGTCCGACGACCACTCATCGGCGGCGCGCTGCCGTACTCGTCATCGCGCCAGCCTAGAACAAGGCTTCAGCGCCGGACGGTCAGGTTACCGCCGCGGCTTCGGCCTCGGCGAGAGCGGATTCGGTGGCGTGACGTGGATTGACGACGCAGACGGTGGCGATCAGGGCGGCGATGAAGAACAGGGCCGCGGCGATCTGCAGCAACCGAGCGAAACTGGCATCGGTGAGCGTGCCCGCGGCGATCAAACCCACGCTCGCCACGGCGGTCAGCGCCGACGTACGTCCCACCGCGTTTTGCACAGCCGCCGCGATTCCGCTGCGGGCCGCGTCAACCGAAGACAGGTTCAACGCACCCAACGGTGTTGTGATGAGGAGCAATCCAATGGCCAGCACCGTCGTGCCGGGCAGCAGATGCGTGACGATGTTGAAGCCGGCACCGGGTCGGATCAGCAGCAGTCCCAGCCCGGCCAGGATCGGGCCCGCCGTCAGGAACACGTGAGGTCCGATGCGCGCGGCCAGACCACCGACGCGTTTGGCGAACAGAAAAGACAGGATCGGGTTGGGCAGGGTGGCCAGGGCCGCGACCGTCGCGCAGTAACCCGCGACCTCCTGGGTGTACAGCGCGACCGCGAGGGAGGCCATGGCGATGGCGCCGTAGACGAACGCGGTGACCAGGTTGGCGGCGGCGAAGTTTCGGACTGTGAACAAGCGCAGCGGTATGAGCGGGTGCGGGGCGCGCCGTTGCCAGCTCACGAACGCCAGCAACGCCGCGATCCCAACGATCAGCGTGGCGATGATTCGGTCGGACCAGCCGTGCTGCCCGGCCTCGATCAGCGCATCGACGGTGGCGGCCAGCCCGATCGAGGCCAATATCGCGCCGCGGACATCGAGGCCGGCGCGTTGGGTCGGTCGGGGCACCGGGCACAGCCAAAACGTCAAGGCGAAACCGATGACGATCGGGACGGCGGACAGCGCATAGATCCATCGCCAGCTGAGCAGGTCCACCGCCAGTCCGCCTAGCAGCGGGCCGATCGCGAAGGCGGTACCGGTCCAGCCGGTCCAGGTTCCGATGGCTTTGTGTCGGTCCGTGGGGGCGAAGGTGGAGTTGATCATTGCCAGCGACCCGGGCACCAAAAACGCCGCGCCCAGCCCCTGGACGACACGGCCCGCGATCAGCATCCCCGGCGAAGCCGCGGTGGCCGCCAGCACCGAACCGGTCCCGAAGGTCGCCAGCCCGAAACGCATGACCGGCACTCGGCCGAACAGATCGGAGATGGAACCACCCGGCAGGATTGCGGCCGCCAAAGCCAGCAGGTAGCCGTCGACGACCCACTGCTGCAAGCACAGGCCTCCGCCGAGTTCGCGCTCGGTGGCCGGCAGTGCCAGGTTCACCACGGTGCTGTCGAGGAAGGCGACCATCGACACCATGACCGCCACCAGCATGACCCGACTGGTGGGCGCCGTCTCACGCAACTGGGCGAGCCATCGTGCCCGGGGTACGGGTCGCATGGCCGCGCGAGGCGGTTGGGTCACGAGCATGGCGGCCTCGCGGGGCGGTTGCTCATCCGAGTCCTCCTCGAGGCGCCGGAGCGTGTTGGGCCGACGGCCTCTTCAGCATGATGTATGCGAAGTGGTTACGGTCCAGCGCCGCGAAGCGTTCAGGCCGAACTCATATGACTGCCGCTCGATGTGGATCGGGCGCGGCCGCGCGTTGCATCAGCCGCGGTGCCACGACCCGATGCAGCGGGGCGACCACGGCCCAGACCATGCGAGCGGCGAGTCCGCGGCGATAGTGCACCCGAGTGGTGAGCGTGGCTCGCCGACCGTCCTGGCGTCGCAGCGTCAGCTCGCCGCGCATCAGCGGCCCGCGCGCGGCGAGCACCACCTCGTCGGGTTCCGATTGCACGATCTGCCAGCCGATCAGGTGCTCGGGCGACGGACGCGGGTGCAGCTGAAATCGCAATACGTGGCGGTGGATCCACAACACCGCACCTCCGCCGGGCTCATTGCGGAGCGCGTCACGAAACATCTGTTCGGCGGTGCGCGCATCGCCGTGCCGGATCGGGACTTCGAAGACGTCCGTGTAGTCGGATGCGGTCCGGCCGGTCTCGGTCTGCGCGCGCAGTGCGGTGGCCGCAACGCGTTTCAGCGTCCTGCGCGTCACAACCCGGTGTGCGCCGGTGCCGATGACCAGGGCGCGATAGATCCTTCCGTGCACGCCCGGGAAGGCAGCCCACGTGGTCGCGCGCATGCGGGTGCGGTCCGCGGCTTCGGCCTCCAACTCGAACACCCATCGGTAGACCGCGAACAGGTGGCGGCCCTTGAGTGCGAAGCGGTCGGGCGCGCGTGCTTCGTCGAGCACGAATCCGATTGGCACGCTTGCCGGGTCGTGCGGGTCGCGACACATCGCCCGCAGCAGCGCCGACCACGTGTCTGCCCGATTCGCGTCGATGGTTATGGCATGCTGATCGATATAGGGTAATCGTTCCATATAGAAGGAATGTACTAGATCATGGCACCTCCGCGGAAGCATGAAACCGATGTGATCCTCGACGCAGCCCGAGCGCTGGTGCTCGACGGCGGACCGCGCGCGGCCAGTGTCGCCGCGATCGCGAAATCCAGCGGCGCGCCGGCCGGCACGCTGTATCACCGCTTCGGCAACCGCGACGGCATCCTGACCGCGGCGTGGTTGCGCGCGCTGGAACGCTTCCAGTCTCGGGCGATGGGCGCAGACGCCGATACGCCGACCGAAATCGCGGTGGCGATGGCCGTGTCGGCGATCAGCTTCGCGCGCGAACTTCCGCAGGACGCGCGGCTATTGCTGACCATCCGTCCGGCTGACCTGCTCGACGACGAGCCCGACGCGCAATTCCAGGAGACGGTGGCCGCGATGAATGCGCCGCTGATCGATCGGGTCGGGGTGCTGGCTCGCAAACTCTATGGGCGCAGGGATTCCCGGTCCGTCGACGCTGTCTCGCGGGCGATCGTCGACCTGCCGTATGCCGTCGTCCGGCGGCACGCGCGCGACGATCCGATGCCGTCCTGGCTGGAGGCTGATGTCGCGGTGTCGGTGCGTGCGGTGCTAGACAGCTTTGGCGAACGCGCGTAGCGACTCCACCTGCACGGGATCCAGGGAGGGCCGCACGTTGTTGCGGGCCGCCTCGAGGTCGGCCGCGGTGACTTCGGCGGCGTCGATGGAGCGCCGCATCGCGGTCAGCGCGGCCTCGCGCAGCAATGCCACGCAGTCGGCCGCGCTGTATCCGTCGAGTTCGGCGGCGATGTCGTCGAGATCGACATCCGTGCTCAGTGGGATGGATTTGGCTGCGGTGCGCAGGATTTCGCGGCGGGCGGCCGCGTCGGGCGGCTCGACGAACACCAGCCGCTCCAGACGGCCCGGGCGCAGCAGTGCGGGATCGATCAGATCGGGCCGGTTGGTGGCGCCCAGCACCACGACGTCGCGCAGCGGGTCGATGCCGTCGAGCTCGGTCAGCAACGCGGCCACCACGCGATCGGTGACGCCCGAGTCGAAGCTCTGCCCACGCCGCGGCGCCAGCGCGTCTATCTCGTCAAGGAACACCAGCGACGGCGCCGAATCCCTTGCCCGCCGGAACAACTCGCGGACCGCCTTCTCCGAGGCGCCCACCCATTTGTCCATCAGTTCGGAGCCCTTGACCGCATGCACGCTCAGCTGCCCGGTGCTGGCCAGCGCGCGGACCACGAAGGTCTTGCCGCAGCCCGGCGGCCCGTAGAGCAGCACTCCGCGTGGTGGATCGACACCGAGACGCGTGAAGGTGTCGGGATGTTGCAGCGGCCACAGCACCGCCTCGGTCAACGCCTGTTTGGCTTCGATCATGTCGCCGACGTCGTCGAACGTTACGTTTCCGACGGTCAGCTCCTCGCTCGCCGAGCGGGACAGCGGCCGGATGACGCTCAGCGCGCCGACCAGATCGTCCTGCTGCAGCGTCGGCGGCCGGCCGTCGGCGCTGGCCCGTGACGCCGCCCGCAGCGCCGCCTCGCGCACCAGGGCGGCTAGGTCAGCGGCCACGAAACCTGGTGTGCGGCCAGCGATTTCATCGAGATCCAGTTCGCCGGCGGGCGCGGACTTCAGCAGCGTCGTCAGCAGTGCTTTTCGGGTCGCGCCGTCGGGGAGCGGCAACCCGAGTTCCCGGTCGCACAGCTCGGGGGAGCGCAGCCGCGGATCGAGCTGGTCGGGTAGCGCAGACGTGGCGATCAGCGCTACGCCGTCGGTGGCCACCGCGGTACGCAGCTCGGCGAGGATCAGGGCGGCCACCGGCTCGGGGGTCGCCGGCAGCAGCGCGTCGGCATCGGTGATCAGCAGCACGCCGCCGCCGTCCCGAATCGCGGTCACCGCGGCGGCCACCGACTTGAGCCGATCTTCGGCCGCCAGCGCGCCCACCGCCGGGCCGTCGAGCTCGACCACCCTGCGGCCCGCGCATACCGCGCGCACCATCGTGGTCTTGCCGACACCGGCCGGGCCCGATATCAGGACGCCCAAATTCGTGCTGGCGCCAAGGGTTTTCAGTAGATGAGGTTCATCGAGGGCGAGTTTGAGCCATTCGGTGAGCTTGCGGGCCTGTGCCTGTGAGCCCTTGAGATCGTCGACATGGATGGTGGGGTTCGCGACGCGGATCTGTTCTGACCGAGACGCCGCAGCGCTGATCGGGACCCCGTCGCCCCAGGAGACCTGCGAGTTCGGCTGCACGCTCACCGGTCCGTCGGGGTCCACGCCGGTGACCGTGAGCAGCTCGGAGGTCCAGCCGATCCCGACCGACGACGCCAGCGCCCGGCTGGCTGCCGACGTCGAGGTGCCGGGGCCGAGGTCGCGGGGCAGCAGCGACACCGCGTCGCCCACGGTCATCACCTTCCCGAGCAGCGCCTGTCGCAGCGTCGCCGAGCTAATCGACTGAATGGCGAGCGACGAGCCGTTCAGTGTCACCGATCGTGCGCCGTACACCGTGACCGCGCTGACGATCACCGCCGTGCCCTCGCGCAAGCCCGCGTTGGACAGCGTCACGTCGTCGAGCAGCACCGTGCTCACCGGGATCGCCGTTTCGGCGAGCCCCACCACCGCCGCGGTGGTTCGCGATCCCGTCAGCGACACCGCATCCCACTCCCGGATGCCAAGGGCGGCAACGGCGTTCGGGTGCATTCGGACGACGCCGCGGCGCGAGTCGACGGCTGAAGTGTTCAGCCGGGCGGTCAGCGTGAGCTGTCCGGACCCCGCGCCGGGATCCGTCATGGCAAGCGTCCACCCGGCTTACGCAACCCCAGCCGCGCCATCGATCGTCCGCCGGGTCGTCCCAGCCGGACAATGGGGCGCCGGCTGGGCTGCGCGCGGCGGTTGGCTCGCCGCACCGCGCGCCGTTGCTCGGGCTTTTCGCCCCACACCTCGGGGTGCGCGGCCAGCCAGCGCTGGTTGCGCACCGCGAAGGGGACGTGGCACAGGTAAGCGATGATGATGACCCAGATTAGGACGTACGGGGCCAGCACCGCCGCCGCCGCGCAGATCGCGAGGATGGCCAGCAGCGGCGCCGCCCAGTTCGGTGGCACCGCCGCGGCGTGCATCTTGCGCATCGGGATTTTGCTGATCATCAGCATTGATGTTCCGGTGATCCAGACGCAGAGGAACACCGTGGACGACCACCAGCCATCGCCGAACTGCAGCTTGAGCCCGATGAGGCCGATCATCGAGATCGCGCCGGCCGGCGCGGGCATTCCGACGAAGAACTCGTGCGCGTAGGCGGGCTTGGATCCGTCGTCCTGCAGCGCATTGAACCTCGCCAGCCGCAGCACGACGCAGACCGCGTACAGCAGCACAACCATCCAGCCGGCCGGCGACGTCGACAACAGCGTCACGTAGAGCACGATCGCCGGAGTCACGCCGAAGTTCACCGCGTCGGCCAGCGAGTCGATCTCCTCGCCCATGCGCGACTGCGCGTCCAGGATGCGGGCCACCCGGCCGTCCAGCCCGTCGAGGATCGCCGCGGCGGCGATCAGCGCCATCGCCGCCTTCGGCTGATGCTCGAGCGCGAACTTGATCGACGTCAGTCCCGCGCAGATCGACAGCACCGTCATCGCGCTGGGCAGGATCTGCAGGTTGACCGCCCGGCCCCGAATCTTGTTGGTCATCGCAGGTCGGCCAATACCGTCTCGCCGGCCACCGCGCGCTGCCCAACCGCGACGATCGGCTGGCTGCCCGGCGGCAAGTAGGTATCCAGCCGGGAGCCGAACCGGATCAGGCCGTAGGTGTCGCCGATCGACAGCTGGTCCCCGACGTGCGCGTCACAGACGATGCGGCGCGCGATGAGCCCGGCGATCTGTACGGCGACCACCTCGGCGCCATTGTCGGTCCGGATCCGCACACTGGTGCGCTCGTTCTCGTCGCTCGCCGACGGCAGGTCGGCCGACCCGAAACGGCCGGGGCGGTGTTGCACGGCGATCACCTCGCCGCCGACTGGGGCGCGCTGCACGTGGGCGTCCAGGATCGACAGGAAAATGCTGACCCGCGGCAGCGGCGCGTCGCCCATGCTCAGTTCCGCGGGCGGGGCCGCGGAGTCGACCAGGCAGACGACGCCGTCGGCGGGGGCGACCACGACACCGGGCCGCGTCGGGGGCACCCTTGGGGGGTGCCGGAAGAACGCAGCGCAGGCGCCCGCGGCCAGCAGACCGACCCGGCGCGGCCATCGGTGGTTGCGTCCGACCAGCGCGAGGGCCAAGCCGGCGGAGATGAACGGCAGCCCCGCGGGATGCACCGGCGGAACGGTTTCGCGCACCAACTCGAGCATGTGCCGTGCGCTGACGGTAGGGCCCTGGTAGGACAGGCCTTCGTCAGCGGAATGGCGGGGGCGTCGTGCCACCCGCGTCATCTTACGGAGCCCGGGTGGCGGGCCGCTTCGTGCAGGCCGGCAATGGAAGCATCGGTCTATCACACGCATAGGGGGTGTACGGATCTCGACTCAATCGCAGACTCGTGACCGCGCGGCGACGCGGCTGCGGCGCGCAAAATTGACCGTCGCCATCGTCTTCACGGCTCACGCGGTGCTGGCCTCGGCCTGGGTCGCGTATATCCCGCAAGTCAAAGCTCAGCTCGGGCTTTCCAACGCGGCGCTCGGCACCGCCCTCTTCGGTGTGCCGTTGGGTTCGGTTGCGGCGATGATCTTTTGCCATTGGGCATTGCCCCGGTGGGGCAGCCACCGGCTGGTTCCCGTCACGCTTGTCGGCTACGCCCTCGCCGGGGCGGCTATCGGGCTGGCCTCCGGTGAGCTGGCGCTGTTCCTGACGCTGACGGTGTGGGGTGTCTTTCAGGGTGCGCTGGACGTCGCGATGAACACTCAGGCCGGCACCGTCGAGCGGCTCGCCCGGGCGCCGATCATGGCCCGCTTCCACGGCATGTGGAGCACCGGTGGATTGCTCGGCGCCAGCACTGGAGCGGCGTGTGTGGGCGCCGGAGTCGGTCTTACCCCGCTGCTGGGGGTGGTGGGGGTCGTCGTCCTGGTTGTCGCGGTACCGTTCCTGCGTTACCTGGTACCCGACCAGGCAACGTCCGACGGTTCGGATACGCGCTCCGCCAAGCGCTTTGGGTTGACGGCGGCGGTTTCCGTCCTGGCGTTGGTGTCGTTCGCGTCATTTTTGTCCGAGGGCGCTGCGGCCGACTGGTCGGCCACCTACTCGCGCGACGTCGTGGGGGCCAGCCCGGGCGTGGCCGCGCTGAGCTACGCCGCGTACACGTTGCTGATGGTCGTCACCCGGTTGGGCGCCACCGGCCTGCAGGCGCGGCTTTCCGCGCGCCGGCTGCTGCCGGCACTGGCCGTGTTCGCGGCGATCGCGATGTGCGTAACGCTGGCGCTGGGCAACCCCGTTGTCACGGTGATCGGGTTCGCCTGCTTGGGCGCCGGCGTGGCGCTGTTGGTGCCGACCGCGTTCAGCTCCGCCTACTCGGCGGGCAACGCGGGTTCGGCCATCACGATCGTGGCCGCCAGCGGCTGGCTGGGTTACCTGCTCGGGCCGCCGCTGATCGGTCATCTCGCCGACTGGATCGGGTTGTCGGCGGCGTTGGTAACCATTCCCGTGATGGTCTGCGTGGCCGCAATCGCGATCCGCGCCACCACCGCGTTCAACGCGGCCGACGAGTTCCATCGGCAGGCTTAGCTCAGATCCCAGACCTGCAGCTCGGTTCCGGCGGCCACCTCCACGACATCCTCGGGGATATCCAGTAAGCCGTTCGCGGAAGCCAGCCACCGCAGATGGTGCGAGGCCGGCGGGCCGTAGCTGAGCACGCTGCCGTTGTCGAGAATCGCGCGCCGGAATTGGCGTTTACCTTTCGGCGAGGTCAGCGACTCGGCAAGCACCGCGGGCCGGTGCGGGCGGTGCGGATTCGGCAGGCTCATCGCCGTGCGCAGCGCGGGACGGATGAACACCTCGAAGGACACCAGCGCGCTGACCGGGTTGCCGGGCAGGGTGACGATCGTGGTGCCGGCCACCCGGCCGATGCCCTGCGGCATCCCGGGTTGCATTGCCACCTTGACGAATGCCACCCCTTCACCGCCTTGCATGCCGTCCGGGCCGAACGCGTCCTTGACGACCTCATAGGCGCCGGCGCTGACGCCGCCGCTGGTGATGATCAGGTCGGCCTCGGGCGCGTGCCGATCCAGGATGGAGCGCAACTGCGCGACATCGTCTTGGGCGGTCGCGACGGCGATCACCTCCGCGCCCGCCTCACGCACGGCCCCGGCCAGCATGATCGAGTTGGACTCGTAGATCTGTCCGGGCTGCAGCGAGGTGCCCGGCGTCACCAGCTCCGTCCCGGTCGAGATCACCAGCACGCGTTGCCGCGGGATCACCGGCAGCCCCGGCAATCCCAGCGCCGCGGCCAGGCCCAGCACCGCCGGCGTGACGACCTGACCTGCGCGCAGTACGGTGGTGCCCGGCGCCACGTCTTCGCCGGCCCGGCGGATGTGCTTGCCGGGCTCCGAAGGTGCGCGGATCGCCACCGACTCCACGCCGCCGTCGGTATTCTCCACCGGCACAACGCCCGTCGCCCCCGCCGGCATCGGCGCGCCGGTCATGATTCGGTGCGCGGTTCCGGGTTGCAGCGTCAACTGATCGGTGCGCCCGGCGGGAATGTCCTCGGCGACCGGCAAGACGACCGGCCGGTCGGGTGCGGCGCCCTCGGTCTCCTCGGCGCGCACCGCGTATCCGTCCATCGCGGAGTTGTCGAAAACCGGCAGCGCCAGCTCGGCGATCACGTCGTCCGCCAGCACCAGGCCCTGCGCCTGCGTCAGTGGCACCGTCACGGCGGGGCGGGCGTTGATCATGGCAGCTACGACGCGCTGATGTTCCTCGACTGACCGCACCCGGCCATTATCGGCCCTCGGATTCCGGAGCCGACGCCGGTGGTCGCGGCGTCGGAAACTCATCCTCTGCGATCCGTGCCGGCCGACGTAGAGTCGAGAACGTGATTACCGGGTTGGCCCACACCGGGGTGTGCGTACCGGATTGTGAGGCCGCGGTGGCCTTTTACCGTGACGTGTTAGGCCTGCGTGTGCTGTCGCCGCCGTATGTGATGGCCGGTAACGCCATTCGCAACGACATGGGTGAGCTGGTGGCCGATCCCACGATGAAGGCCGCCATCGTCGGCTTCGGCGACGGCAGCGATCGCGTCCTCGAGGTGATCGAGTACCTCAACGTCGATGGTGGCCCTCCTGACGGCCGGCGTGGCGCCGGCAGGGCCCTCACCGACCACGGGCTCTCGCACGTCGGGCTGATCTGTGAGGATCTCGAGGCCACCCGCGCCGAACTCGAGGGCAAGGGAGTCCGGTTCCTGGTGAGCGGAACCGCCGACGTGGCGCGAGTGCGCACCACCTGGTTCGTCGATCCATGGGGCGTGGTGTTCATCCTGGTGGAAAAGAGCCGGCCCGAGCGACCCTACTTCGCGCAATGGGACTGAAGCCGCGCATCGGGGTCATCGGCGCCGGCGCCGGCGGCATCGCGATGGGAATCCAGCTCGCCGAGGGCGGCTACGACTTCACCATCTTCGACCGCGCCGACGGATTCGGCGGTACCTGGCGGCACAACACGTTTCCGGGTGCGGCCTGCGACGTGCCGTCGCATCTGTACTCGTACTCGTTCGCGCTGAACCCGCGATGGAGCAAGACCTACGCGAACCAGCCCGAGATCCTGGCCTACCTGGAACGGGTTGCCGCCGAACACGGGTTGGGCCCGCACCTGCGGCCCCACACCTCGATCACCACCGCGCAGTGGTCGGACAGCCGCCGACGCTGGACGCTCGTCACCGGCGACGGCGATCAGCACGAGTTCGACGCCGTGGTCAGCGCCGTCGGAATGCTCGACGTGCCCAACGTTCCGGATATTCCAGGGGCGCAGCGGTTTCGGGGCAGGCGATTCCACTCCGCGCGGTGGGATCACAGCAAGTCGACGGCAGGTGAGCGGGTCGCGTCCATCGGCACGGGCGCCAGCGCGATTCAGTACGTCCCGGCGATCGCCCCAAAAACTGCACATCTCACCGTTTTTCAACGAACACCGATCTGGATCTCTCCCCGATTCGATTTTCCGTTCACCCCGGAACAACACGCAGAGTTCGAACGCAATCCGGCGGCGGTGCAGAAGTTGCGCGACGAGGCATTTGACGCCTACGAGTCGTCCAGTTTCGACGTCGACGCGAATCAGACGCGCGAGGCCACCGAGCTCGCTCGCAGTTACCTGATGCGCAAGGTCGCCGATCCTGAGCTGCGCGCCAAGCTGACGCCGGACTACCCGGTGGGCTGCAAGCGGCCGCTGATGTCCCGCGAGTGGTACCCGACGTTTGGATTGCCGAACGTCAGCCTGGAAACCAGCGCGATCGCCGAGATCACCGAACGCGGGGTGCGCACCGCCGACGGCGTCGAGCACCGCGTCGACACCATCATCTACGGCACCGGCTTCAAAGCCGCCGATTATCTCGCCAGCATCGACGTGTACGGGAGCGGCGGCCGTGCGCTGCGCGACGACTGGAGTGACGGCGCGGAGGCCTACCTCGGCACGTTGATCGCCGGATACCCGAACTTCTTTACGCTCTACGGCCCCAACACGAATGGCGTCAACTCGATCATCTACATCCACGAGGCGCAGACGACCTTCATCCGGCAGATGCTCGACGTGATGCGTGGTCGCGGGGCGCGCACCATCGAGGTCACCGAGGATGCGCAGCGCCGCTACAACGCCGAGATCCAGGCCGCGATGGAGGGCAAGGTCTGGCTGGCCTGCACCAACTACTTTCGCCATCCCAGCGGCAAGGTCGTCACCCAACTGCCCTACAGCGGGCGGACCTTCTTCGAGCGCACCCGCACGCTGGTGGACGAGGACTACGAGCTGCGCGCGTAGTTGTCGGTGAACTGGTTGCGTAGCCACCCGATCATCATCGGTACCACCTCGGGAGCCTTGCTCATCGCGACGTGACCGGCGCCCTCGATCAGGTGCACCTCGGTGTTCGGGCGGCCCTTGAAGACCAGGGTGTCCGATTGCGGGATGAAGTAATCGTCGGCGCCGTTGACGACCAGCATCGCAGAATTATTCTGCTGGGCGAGAAGATCTGCTCGGTTCAGTTGACCGATGCCGGCGCTGAGCTCATCCAGGGTGGGGGAATGGTCCCAGTGCATGGCGTTGCCGAGAATGTCGTGCATTCCGTAGGGCAGTTTCTTGACATTCTTCGGCTCGAAGGAGTCGACAACCGGGCCGCCGAGATCGATTGCAGCGTCTACGATCCCGGACAATCCAGACATCGCGGCGAAGTTACCGCCGAATGAGGCGCCGAAGTGCGCCGTCCGGCCGTCGCCGAGTGTCCTTGCATAAGAGGCGATTCCGTGGATCACCTGGTCGGCGTGCTGATCGAGCGGAATCGTGGTTTCGCCGGTGCCCGGGTGGTCGAAGGCCAGCGTGGACACCCCGGCGTTCATCGTAAACCCGACCCACCACGGGTGGATGTCCATCTTCCAGGTGTCCACCCCACCGCTGGCGATCAGCACCGGCCGCGCCGCATAGTCGCCGTCGGTGGAGTACAGGTGGACGGGCACCTCGACGGTGCCGCCGCGATAGGGGACGGTGATGATGCGGCGTTCGAAGCGCACCGGGAAATCCGGCGCGGCCAACTGAAATTGCTCGAGCTGGTCGCGCATTGCCTGCACCCGGGCTTGATCGGTCAGACACGGGAACTTCGCGCAACCATAGACCAGCGACGCCATGTGGTGGTCACCGCGGTAGGCGTATTCGTTTGCCAGCTTCGACCATTCGTAGGTCCAGCCACCCGGCGCGTCGGTCCACATGTCGGTGACGGCTTCGCGGACCCGTTCGATGTCCTCGAGCGGAATACCGAATTTCTCGAACTGGTGCGTGCGGTCCTCGAACATGTCCGCGGCGTCGATGTCGTAGGTGTACATGGGTTCAGCTCCTCAGTGTGGCGAAGTAGTCGGCGATGGTGGTGGTGTCGTCCAGGGCGGCGACGGCCCCGAGGTAGCCGTCCGGGCGGATCACGACCCGGCCGCCGTCGGTGAGTCCGAGTCGCTGCGCCACCAGACCTTTCGGGTCGGCGATGACGGCGTCATACCCGGCCACCGGCGTGTCCGTACCGGTAACCAGGATCTGCGGCTGACCGTCGCCCGCGGCCGGTGCCACGTGTGCGTCGGCGACGGTGACCACGGTATGGCCGGTATTCTGCACACCGCAGACCGCACTGAGCTGTTTTTGCAGCGTCTCATCGACGACATGCGGAAAATGTTCACCGGCAACCACTTTGGCGTGCTTTAGGCGCGGTCCCACGGCGATGGGGCCGTCCTTGTAGCAGATACCGATCTCCGCGACGACGTTGGCGACCAATTGCCGGGTCGCCGGGATGTGCGAAAGCGTGCGCACCAGCAGATTGCGGATGACCCGCGGCACGCCGGAGAGCGTGCCGACCCTGGTGAGCCGATCGGTGAAGGAGATGACATTCTGCGCAATGGGTAGCCGTTCGGCCTCATAGCTGTCCAGCAGTCGCTCACCGGCGTCGCCCTCGACCACCGCGGCCAGCTTCCAGGCCAGGTTGAACGCGTCCTGCATGCCGGTGTTCATGCCCTGGCCGCCGGCCGGACTGTGGATATGGGCGGCGTCGCCGCCCAGGAAGACCCGGCCCCAGCGGTAGGCCGGCACCCGCGCGTGGTGCACCTCGAAAGTGGTCAGCCAATGCGAGCCGACCAACCGGATGCCGCCGACTCGCTGGTCGAGGATCGTCTGCAGTTCGTCCTGCGTCGGGTGCAGGTTCAGCGGCGTGCCGGGCTCGTCGTGGACCTCGGCCAGGAACCGCATCCGCCCGTCGCGCATCGGCAGTACCACCACCGGGCCCTCGGTGGCGAAGAAGGTGTACATCGCGTCCCGGTCCAGCTGATGCTCGGCGTCGACGTCGCCGAGCAGAAAGCGTTCTCCGACAAAGGAACCGGCGAGTTTGGTACCGACCAGTTTGCGCACGGTGCTGCGGGCGCCGTCGGCCCCGATCACCCACGGCGTGGTGAGGAGTTCGGTCACTCCGTCGGCGTGCCGCAAGGTGAGGTGTGCGCCGGCGTCGTCCTGCTTCAGCGCGGTCAGCTCGACACCGCGCTCGACGGTGACGCCGAGCGACTCCAGGTATTCGGTGAGAACGCGCTCGGTTTCGGTCTGTGCCGTCACCAAACTGAACGGGAACGCGCTGTCGACGCCGCCCAACGGGACGTGGAACAGCCTGCTGCGGCCGGCGTACATCTTCATCGCGGTGGCCTTGACCCCGGTGCTCACCATCTCGTCGACGATGCCCATCCGGGCGTACATGTCCAGGCTGCGGGAATGCACCGCGATGGCCCGGGACTGGTCGGTCGGTTCCGTCAACTTGTCGATCACCCGCACGCGGATGCCGCGGCGGGCGAGTTCGCAGCCCGCGACCAGCCCGACGGGCCCGGCGCCGACGACCAAGACGTCAGGGCTCGAGGTAGTGCTCATGAACTTCTCCTGTTTTTCACGGTTCGTTGAAACTAGTCTCACGCTACGTTGAAAAAAGTCTCAACGCAAGCGAAATCTCACGCCCTGATGAAACTCAGGTTGAATAAGGCGCTAACGCCGGGCAACCCGACGCGTCAGACCCAGTGGTTGTCGTGCAGGACGAACCACTCGCTGCGTTCGTCGTCGGTCATGGCGGCCAGCGCGGCAAAGCCTTCGAAGTAGGCCTCGCGCGGCGCGCCGGGCGCGAAAAGCATCAGGATCGACGCGGGCTCGTCGGCCTCGTTGCGGAAGCCGTGGATTCCGCCCGGCGGCACGTAGAGGAAATCGCGTGCGCGGCCGTCGACCCACTCGGTGCCGTCGTACAGCTTGATCGTCCCGGACAGTACGAAGAAGGCCTCCGACATGGCCCGGTGAAAGTGTGCCGGGGGCCCGCCGCCGGCCGGGCCGATATCGACCCGGTACAGGCCGTAGTCGCCGTCGGTGGCCTGCTGGTTGGCGAGGTAGTGGTACGTAACCCCGGTGGTCTCGTAGTCCGGCGGCGCCCCTCCATTTTCGGGGGCCCGTCTGAGCCAGGCGCTGACCTCCGGCTGGTCGGCGGTGTAGCGGGGCGGCGGATACGGCGGCACGACGAGAGACACGGAATCCAGCCTGCCAGTTGGCATCGCCGGGGTGAGGTTCGGGAAAGGCGCAAGATGAGCGGCTGCTCGATCTGCCCTAGTCGGACGGGTAGACGACCCCGGTGAGCTCCTCAGAGACCGACCACAGCCGACGCTGCACGTCGACGTCGTGGGACTTCGCACTGGAGGAGACCAGCTTGGGGTAGCCGCGGGTCTCGGCGAACCCGTCGGGGCCGTAGTACTGGCCACCGAGGACGCCCGGGTCGGTGGCCGCGCGCAGCGTCGGGAGCGCTCCCATGGCCGCGTCCTGAGCGATCACCGAGAAGAACACGTTGACGAGCGGCCGGAACGCCGCGGGCGTGTAGCGGCCCAGCTCGGTGTTTGACCCTCCGGGGTGGGCGGCGGCGGCGATCGTCGTGCCGTGGGGGGCGAGCTTGCGCTGCAGCTCGTAGGTGAACAGCAGGTTGGCCAGCTTGGCCTGCCCGTAGGCTGCGACGCGGTTATAGGAGCGCTCCCACTGCAGGTCGTCGAAGTGGATATCGGCCAGAATGCGGTGGCCCATGCTGCTCACCGTCACGACCCGCGATCCGGGGACCGGCAGCAGCCGCTCCAGCAGCAGGCCGGTGAGCGCGAAGTGGCCCAGGTGGTTGGTGCCGAACTGCATCTCGAAGCCGTCTTTGGTGGTTTCCTTCGGCGTGTACATCACGCCCGCGTTGTTGATCAGCAGGTCGATGCGGTCGTAGTCGGACTTGAGCTGTCCGGCGGCCGTGCGGACGGAGTCCAGCGACGTCAGGTCGAGCTCCTGCAGCGCCACGTCGGCGCCGGGGCTCTTGGCGGCGATCCGGGCGGCGGCGTCCTTGCCCTTGTCGAGATTGCGCACCGCGAGCACAACGTGGGCGCCCCGCTCGGCGAGCGCGGCGGCCGTTTCGTAGCCCAGGCCGGTGTTGGCTCCGGTGACGACGGCGACGCGGCCCTTCTGGTCGGGAATGTCCGCTGCTGTCCACTTGGCCATGGCAAACTCCTTTGCGGGTAAATTAAACGGGGCGAATGCTCCGGTTGATTCGCACTATACGGAACGTGCGCCCCGCTTTGTCAACCGATGGGTGGTGAATAGATGGCGCAGCCTGAACGTCGGCTGCGTGCCGACGCGGCGCGCAACCGGGCGCGCGTGCTGCAAGTCGCCTATGACACCTTCGCGGCCGAGGGTCTGTCGGTGCCCATCGACGAGATCGCCCGTCGGGCCGGGGTCGGGGCCGGCACCGTCTACCGACACTTCCCGACCAAGGAGGCGCTGTTCCAGGCGGTCATCGAGGACCGCATGCAGCACCTCGTCGACGAGGGGCACGCCCTGCTGGAATCCGCCGGACCGGGCGAGGCGCTGTTCGCCTACCTGCGTTCGCTGGTGCTGCAGTGGGGCGCGGCGGATCGCGGCTTGGTCGATGCCCTGGCGGGTTTCGGCATCGACATCGCGGCCGCCGTACCGGATGCCGAGGATGCCTTCCTGGCCATGCTCGACGAGCTGCTGGTCGCCGCGCAGCGGGCGGGCACCGCGCGGCGCGACATCGGCGTGCGCGAAGTGAAGACGATCATGGTCGGATGCCAGGCGATGGAGGCCTACAACGAGGAGTTGGCCGAGCGGGTGACCGACGTCGTGGTCGACGGTTTACGCGCTAGGCGATAACGGTGCCCCGTTCTTGCACTCGGCATGGGCGAGTGCTAAGAATGACGTTGGCACTCGCAGCGTGTGAGTGCTAGGTCGGGACGGTGAGGCCAGCTCTGGTCGTCCGTCGCGGGCACTGCGCCCGGCCAGCGTAAGTAACCTGATGGCCCATCACGCGGCCATTGGGTGTCACCCCCAATCCGGAGGAATCACTTCGCAATGGCCAAGACAATTGCGTACGACGAAGAGGCCCGTCGCGGCCTCGAGCGAGGTCTGAACGCCCTCGCCGACGCGGTAAAGGTGACGTTGGGCCCCAAGGGTCGCAACGTCGTCCTGGAGAAGAAGTGGGGCGCTCCCACGATCACCAACGATGGTGTGTCCATCGCCAAGGAGATCGAGCTGGAGGACCCGTACGAGAAGATCGGCGCCGAGCTGGTCAAGGAAGTTGCCAAGAAGACCGACGACGTCGCCGGTGACGGCACGACGACGGCCACGGTGCTGGCTCAGGCGCTCGTCAAAGAGGGCCTGCGCAACGTCGCGGCCGGCGCCAACCCGCTGGGTCTCAAGCGCGGCATCGAGAAGGCCGTCGAGAAGATCACCGAGACCCTGCTGAAGTCGGCCAAGGACGTCGAGACCAAGGAGCAGATCGCTGCTACCGCGGGCATCTCGGCGGGCGACCAGTCGATCGGCGACCTGATCGCCGAGGCGATGGACAAGGTCGGCAACGAGGGCGTCATCACCGTCGAGGAGTCCAACACCTTCGGCCTGCAGCTCGAGCTCACCGAGGGCATGCGGTTCGACAAGGGCTACATCTCGGGCTACTTCGTCACCGACGCCGAGCGTCAGGAAGCGGTCCTGGAGGACCCCTACATCCTGCTGGTCAGCTCCAAGGTGTCGACCGTCAAGGACCTGCTCCCGCTGCTGGAGAAGGTCATTCAGGGCGGCAAGCCGCTGCTGATCATCGCCGAGGACGTCGAGGGCGAGGCGTTGAGCACCCTGGTCGTCAACAAGATCCGCGGCACCTTCAAGTCGGTGGCGGTCAAGGCCCCCGGCTTCGGTGACCGCCGCAAGGCGATGCTGCAGGACATGGCCATCCTCACCGGTGGCCAGGTCGTCAGCGAAGAGGTCGGCCTCTCCCTGGAGACCGCTGACATCTCGCTGCTCGGTAAGGCCCGCAAGGTCGTCATCACCAAGGACGAGACCACCATCGTCGAGGGCGCCGGTGACCCGGACGCCATCGCCGGCCGGGTGGCCCAGATCCGCGCCGAGATCGAGAACAGCGACTCCGACTACGACCGCGAGAAGCTGCAGGAGCGCCTGGCCAAGCTGGCCGGCGGTGTTGCGGTGATCAAGGCCGGAGCTGCCACCGAGGTGGAGCTCAAGGAGCGCAAGCACCGTATCGAGGACGCGGTCCGCAACGCCAAGGCCGCCGTCGAGGAGGGCATCGTCGCCGGTGGTGGCGTGGCCCTGCTGCAGGCGGCCCCGGCCCTCGAGGAGCTCAAGCTCAAGGGTGACGAGGCCACCGGTGCCAACATCGTCCGCGTGGCGCTCGAGGCTCCGCTGAAGCAGATCGCCTTCAACTCCGGGCTGGAGCCCGGCGTTGTCGCCGAGAAGGTCCGCAACTCGAAGGCCGGCACCGGCCTGAACGCGGCCACCGGTGAGTACGAGGACCTGCTGAAGGCCGGCGTTGCCGACCCGGTCAAGGTGACCCGTTCGGCGCTGCAGAACGCGGCGTCCATCGCGGGGCTGTTCCTGACCACCGAGGCCGTCGTGGCCGACAAGCCGGAGAAGGCCGCCGCTCCCGTCGGCGACCCGACCGGTGGCATGGGCGGTATGGACTTCTAAGAAGTCGCAACGCGAAGGAGCCCGGTTCCCCTTGGGAGCCGGGCTTTTTCGTGCGTCAGGGCTGTTCGAGACGCAGGCAGTCATCTGTACAGCCGGGTTAGTGCCCACCTTCGAGCGACAGATCGAATGGTCGCTGTGAGGCGGGCAAGTTGGCCATGGCCCTGGTCTCAGTCCGGCCGGGCGTTCTTCCGAATTGTGGGTACTGATCTATCGAAGGTTCAAAAATCGGGTGTGAGGGGGACCACGCAATGAGCAAATCGTCAAGGCGCGCAGTTTTCGGAATGATCGCCGGTTGCGTTCTCGGGGTCGGGATCGCGCCAACCGCGGTTGCTTCGCCCGACCCGTGCTCTGCGAGCGGGGTCGCTGCCACCGCGAGCGGTGTGCTGAACTCGGCGAGCGGATATCTCGACGGCCATCCCGATGCCAACAACGTGCTGACGGCCGCGGTCAACCAGTCGCCGGCCGACGCAAAGGCGTCCGTCCGTGGCTATTTCCTCAGTCATCCCGGTGAGGCGCTGGAACTGAAGGGCATCGCGCAGCCGTTGCTCGACCTGCGCAGCCGATGCAACACGTCGGTGTCGCCGGATCAACTGGCGGCCTTGTTCAACGCACTGTCCAACTAGGTCCGGCCGGTAAGTTCGGTGCGTGGCCCTCCCAACTCCCGCACCCACCAGCACCGCCGTCGTCACCGGAGCGTCGTCGGGCATCGGCGCCGCCATCGCCCGCGAGCTCGCCGATCGCGGGCACGGCGTCACCCTCGTCGCGCGCCGCGAGGACAAGCTGCACGAGCTGGCCGACGAACTCGCGAGCCGGGTTCGCGTCGAGGTGATCGGCTGCGACGTCGCGGATTCCGCCGCTCGCGCCGGACTTTTCGGCGAGGTCGACCGTCGCGGGCTGACGGTCGAGATCCTGGTCAACAACGCCGGCATCGGCACCATCGGTCCGGTGACGGAAGTGTCGGTCAACGACGAGATCGCCCAGGTGCGGGTCAATGTCGAGGCCGTTATCGACCTGAGCACGCGCGCGGTCCAGCAGATGGTGCCGCGCGGGCGCGGCGCGATTCTCAACGTCGGATCCACCGCGGGCTACTACCCCTTCCCCGGCCAGGTCGGCTACGCCGCCACCAAGGCGTTCGTGATCACCTACACCGAAGGACTGCGTGGCGAACTGGCGGGCAGCGGTGTCACCGTCGCGGTGCTCAACCCCGGCCCAGTGCGCACCGAGTTCCTGAAGAACGCCGGCATGGACGAGCGGAAGTTCGCCGACGCGTTCCCGAAGTTCATGTGGCTGCCCGCCAGCGAGGTGGCGCGCGCCGGAATCGACGCGCTCGACGGCGATCGCGCAGCGGTGATCCCCGGGCTGCCAAGCCAAGTCAGCACCCGGCTGTTTCAGTTCATGCCGCGGCGTCTGCTGCTGCCGCTACTGAAAAAGCAGCATCCCGGCCTCAAACGGGACCGCTCAGCGACCTAGTGGCCAGCGCCGCATCCAGCCTTCCACCGGAAGCGCGAGCGCGTTGCACAGCGTGCAGATGGTGCGATACCAGCCGACGGCCGTGAGCAATTCGATGCGCTGCTCGTCGTCGAGGTCGCGACCCAGCGCCGCCCACGTCGCCTCCGACCACGAGCCGGTGCGCTCCAGCTCGTCGACCGCCTCGATCAGCGTCCGCTCGGCCGGGCCCCACCGCGCGTCGTCGGGGCCACCGGTCACCAGCGCGTCACATTCGTCGTCGCTGAGTCCGACGATCGGTCCCCAGAACGCCGCCTGCCCGCCCCACTCGTACTCGCAACCGACCAGGGCGCAGCTGCGCAGGATCGCGATCGTCCGGGTTCGCGGCGGCAAAAGCGCTGCGATGTAAAGGGATTCACCGAGCTTGCGCAGCCGGTTGGCCAGCGCGGGATGGCGCTGCAGGCAGCGCACCAGAAGTAGGGGCTCATACGAGCGGTCCGGGTGGCCCCAGCTGTTGATGCTGGTGGCGTCTTCCTCACTCCACGGCGGGGCTAGCGGCGCGACGCGGCTCATGCGACTGACTGTACGAGGTCACCCCGGCAGGGCGAACACCACGCAGTCGTGCAGGGTGCCGTTGGCCGCGGCGTCGGGATCGGCGTCGCGGTGCAGTAGCGCGCGGGTCGGCACCACGTCCAACCGCGCTGTCTCGGAGTCGGACTCGGCGACTTCGGCGTGGCCGTCGACGATCAGCGAATAGCCGCCCGGCTCGCGCGGCGGCCACAGCAGGGTGACATCGCCGCGCTGGCTGAGGTTTTCGCGGGTGCGGCCGCCGATGAGTCCGATATCGAGGACGGCGCCGTCGCGCAGCCGCGGTTCGACCGTCACGGTATGGACGCGGTATCCGTCGTCGACGGTGATCAGGTACGCGAACGGGAAGTCGGGCAGGGCGGACGCCAGCCTTTCCAGATCCACCCTCTTCTTGGTGCGCATGATGTCGAGGATAGGCGCCGCGGGCGGGTCGTTACTCCGCCGTCAAACCCGTCGGTATGGTGCCCGAGCCCAGATTGCTGAGCAGACCCAGGTTCGAGGTTCCCGGGTTGAACCCGGTGCCGGCGTTCGGCGAGTTGAGCAGGCTCGCGCTGAAGTCCGCCGAAGCCGAACCGCTTATCACGGTATGCGCGAACCCGGTGCCCGGGGTGTCGGTCAGCCAGGATCCGACGTGCCCGCCGGTGTGATCGAGGTTGGCCAGGGCGTTGATGTGGTGCGCCAGGCTCCCGGTGCCCGAGTGGGGTCCGAAGATCAGGTCACCGTTGTTGAATTGCATGCCGAGGTTCTGCATGACCTGCTGCCAGGGCGCCAGCTGTTCGGCGGCCGCGGAGGCGTCGGCGTGATACCCGGACATCGCGGCCACGTCGGTGGCCCACATCTGTTCGTAGGCGGATTCGATGTCCATGATCGTGGGGGCGTTTTGGCCCAGATGGTTCTGCGAAGCCAACGCCCGCACCAAGGCGCGGTTGGCCGTAACCACCGCGGGCTGCACGGTGGCCGACAACGCCGTCTCGAAGGCGCCCGCGATCGCCGATGCCTGGCTGGAGGTCGCCTCCGCCTGGGCCGCCGCCGCCTTGAGCCAGCTCACGTATTGCGTTGCAACGGCCAGCATTGCGGACGCCGAGGGGCCCTGCCACGAACCGTTGGCCAGATCCGAGGCCACGGAGAAGAACGAGGATGCGGACGAGGCCAGGTTCTCGGCAAGCCCGTCCCAGGCTTCCGCGGCAGCATGCAGCGGCGCCGATCCAGGACCGGCGTAAAGGAGGGCCGAATTGATCTCTGGCGGCAACCACGCGTAATGCGGGCTCGTCACTGCAATAACTTAACCGGGACGGGCCACTTTTCGTGGCGTTATGGCGTGGGTGCGGGGGCCGTTTGGCGGCCGCGGACCAGCTTGCCGGGGCGCGCGTCGGTGGGTTTGCCGTTTTCGGCGATCACTTCACCGGACACGATCGTGGCCACATACCCGTCCGCGGTCTGGTCCAGGCGACGCCCGCCGGCCGGTAGGTCATAGGTGATCACCGGCTTGTGCAGGCGCAGCGCCGCGTGGTCGATCACGTTGAGATCGGCCTTGTATCCGACCGCGATTCGGCCGCGATCGGCCAGCCCGGCGACCCGGGCCGGCACCGACGTCAGCTCGCGGACGGCCTCGGCAACCGTGAAGCGTCCCGACGCCCGGTCCCGCGCCCAGTGCGCCAGGAAGAACGTCGAGTAGCTGGCGTCGCAGATCATCCCGTAGTGGGCGCCGCCGTCGCCGAGCCCGAGCACCACATCGTCGCGGTGCAACAGCTCGCCGACCGTGTTCAGCGAGTTGCGCTCCATGTTGCTGGTCGCGACCAGCAACATGGCGCGGCCCTCGTCGTCGAGCAGCCGGTCGTAGGCCTCCTCCATCGGGTTCACGCCGCGGGCCCTGGCCCGGGCGCCGATGCTGTCCGCCGGGTCCGGCTCGTAGTTGGGGTGCTCACCCAGCGGGAAGATCCAGTCCCACATTTGCGCGACGTACAGGATCGGGTGCCCCTGACCCGGCTTGTCGGCCAGGATGCGGGCGCGGACCTCGGGCTTGCGCATCTGCGCGACCCGCTCGGCCAGCGGCAGATGCGCGATCTCCTGATAGCTGGGGTAGAGCACGAACGGGTTGGCGGTGAGTTGCAGCCCGATGATCAACCCGATCGGGCGGGGCAGCAGTTGCGCGGTGATATCGCCGCCCGCGGCGTTGGCCTTCTCGATCATGTTGATCGCGTCGGGCCAGGTCGGGTCTCCGGCGTTGGCGACGACGAGCGTGAAGGTTACCGGCAAGCCGACCTCCTCGGCGACGTCGAACACCGTCTGCAGCACCGGCTGGTAACCGCCGGCCGGAATATCGGGCACGAACTGCAGCAGCCCGCCGCCACCGTCAACGACGCCCTTGGCGATCTCCTCGATCTCCTCGCGGGCGGCCTCGTAACTTGGTATGGGCGAACCGCTTTCGGTCTTGTGGATGGTCAACCGCGACGACGCGAAGCCCAGCGCACCGACTTCCATGGCCTCCTTGGCCAACGCCCGCATCTTGGCGAGGTCGTCGGCGGTAGCGGCTTCGCGGTCGGCGCCGCGCTGGCCCATCACGTAGACGCGCAGCGGCGAATGTGGCAGGTAGGCGGCCACGTCGATGTCACGCTTACCGGCTTCCAGCGCGTTCAGGTATTCGGGGAAGGTTTCCCAGGTCCACGGCAGGCCGTCGGTCATCACGACGCCCGGGATGTCTTCCACCCCGGCCATCACGTCGACGAGGACGTCGTGGTCTTCCTGACGGCACGGGGCGAATCCGACGCCGCAGTTGCCCATCACCACCGTGGTCACGCCGTGCGCCGAGGACGGGGTCAGGCGCTCCGACCAGATGGACTGGCCGTCGTAGTGCGTATGCAGGTCGACGAAACCCGGCGTGACCAGCAGGCCGGTCGCGTCGATTTCGCGCTCGGCGCTGTCGCCGTTCACGGTGTCTTTTTGTGGCCCGACGGCCGTGATGACACCGCCGGTCACCCCGACGTCGCCGACGTACGGCTCACCCCCCAGCCCGTCGACGATGGTGCCATTGCGAATGAGGAGGTCGTAGATCACCTAATCAATCTACGACCGTGCCTCGAGTCGTGCCACGACCAATTCGTGATCGACCACGTGGGTTTCGACCGCGCTGACTACGCGAAAATCCCAGCGCGATCGGGACGGCAACGACGTCGAAGCGGTCTAGCACGCAGGTCCGTAGGGTCGTGGGTATGTCAGATGCCGATGCCGCCGCCCGCGAGTTACTCCGCGACGCGTTCACCCGGTTGATCGAACACGTCGACGAGCTCACCGATGGACTAACCGACGAATTGTCCAACTACCGACCCACCCCGGACGCCAACTCCATCGCCTGGCTGATCTGGCACAGCGCCCGGGTGCAGGACATCCAGCTGGCCGACGTCGCCGGCGTCGAGGAGGTCTGGACCCGCGACGGCTGGGTGGACCGCTTCGCGCTGGATCTGCCGCGCCGCGACACCGGCTACGGCCACGGCGCCGCGGAGGTGGCGAAGGTACGTGCGCCGGCCGATTTGCTGTCCGGCTACTACCACGCGGTGCACAAGCTCTCGTGTGAGTACATCGCCGGCGTCACCGCCGACGAGCTGGCCCGGGTCGTCGACAGCAACTGGGATCCGCCGGTGACGGCCAGCGCCCGGTTGGTGAGCATCATCGACGACTGCGCCCAGCACCTCGGGCAAGCCGCGTACCTGCGGGGCATCGCGCCGTAGATTGACGGCGTGCGATTCCTCGCGACGCTGACGCTGTGGCTCGTCACCACGATTGCGCTGGCGGTGGCCGTCCCCGGGGCATGGGTGCAGCTCAATCTCGTCGACGAGAACGGCTACGCGGCGCTGGCCCGGAAGGCCGCGGGCGACCCCGCCCTGCAGTCCGCGATGGCCGGTGAACTCACCAGCCGGACGATGACGCTGATCGCCGAGCATGGCGGTGGACGGACTCCGGTGGACAGCGCACAGGTGCGCGACGCGGCCGGCGCCTACACCGCCGGTCCGTCCTTCCCGCCGATGTTCGCGACGGTGAACCGGGCGGCGCATCGCTGGCTGTTCGCCGATGCGGGGTCCAGTGATTCCTGGGCGGTGGACGTGGCCCCAATGCTCAACGATCCTGCCTTTGCGCAGATCTTGAGCGCGTACAACGTGAAGGTGCCCGCCACGCTCACCGTGCCGCTGACGGCGTCGGTGCCCCACTCGCTGCAGCAGGGGGAGCTGAGCCGGGTCGGCGCGTGGGGCAAGTGGGCGAGCTTGGCGGCGGTAGCGCTGTGCGGGGTGTTAGCACTCCTGACGCTGCTGGCAGCCCGGCGCCGCGGCAAGGCGCTGACCGGCCTGGGCGTCTCGGCGCTGCTGGTGGGCGCGGCCGGGTGGGTCGGCATTCAGGTCGGTACCCGCTACGTCAACGACGCGCTCAATCGCACCAGCGGCGACATCCGCCAGATCGCCGACGTCATGGTGCATACCGCCGAAGCCGGAATGCGGGACTGGCTGAACCTGACTCTTGCCGCCGGCGCGGGGCTGGTCGTCGTCGGCGTAATCGTCGCGATGCTGGGCAGCCTGGTGAAGAAGGCTTAGCTCAGCGGCAAGGTCGCCAATATCGGGCTGGTGGGCTGGGGTGAGCCCGTGCCGGGTTCGACGGTGAAGGCCAGGGCCGTCGACTTTCCGAGGTTGGTCAGCGTCGCCGTCGTCGAGGGCAAGACGGCCGCGGTGCCCATCGTCCCCGCCGAGGTCGGGCCCTTGGAGTCGATCAACCACATCTGGTAGACGGTGCCGGGCGTCGGCGGCGGCACATTGTTCATCACCAGCACCCCGGCGCCGCGATCGCGGGAGAAGACCACCGTGGCCGTCCCGTTGGCCAGCGGGCGCGACACCGTCCGGACGTCCGGGGCCGCCATCACCTGCTCGGCCACCGACTGCGTCGGCGGCGGGCGCAGCAGGGTCTGCAGGCCAAATGCCGTCAGCCCGGCCACGATCGCCGCCGCCACCGATATCAACGCGGTAGTGCGCCAACGGTTTTGACGCTTCGCAGGGCGCGGGGCGGCCAGCGCCAGCACGGCGGAGCGCAAGTGCGCGGGCGGTTCGGCGATGGTCGAAGCCGAGACGACGGCCATCGTCTCGCGCACCGCGCGGACTTCCTCGGCGAAGGCCGACGCGATCGACGCCGGTGCGGCCGCGAGCTGCGAGTCGATGTCGGCGCGCTCCGCGTCGGACACCGCGTGCAGGGCGTACGGTGTGGCCAGCTCGAGCAGCTCGAAACCGGTGGGCTCGCTCATGGCACGTCCAGGCAGTTACGCAGCCCGCGCAGCGCGTCGCGGATGCGGGACTTGATCGTCGACAAATTCGCGGCCAAACGTTGCGCCACTTCCGGGTACGTCAGCCCGCCGTAGTACGCCAGCTCGATGCACTGCCGCTGCGCATCGGTCAGCCCGCCCAGGCAGTCGGCCACCCGGCGGCGCTCGTCGCCGGCGATCGCCGAGTCCGCGACCACGTCATGGTCGGTGTCGACGTTGGCCGCGCCGTAGCGCGACTCACGGCGGCTGCCGGCCTGCTCGGCGCGCACCCGGTCGATCGCCCGCCGGTGCGCCATGGTCAGCAGCCAGGACAGGGCAGAGCCGCGGGCCGGGTCGTAGTCCGACGCCGACCGCCACACCTCGAGATAGATCTCCTGGGTGGTTTCCTCGCTGTAGCCCGCGTCGCGCAGCACCCGGATCACCAGCCCGAACACCCGGCTCTTGGTCAGGTCATAGACGGCGGCGAAAGCCTGGGTATCTCCGCGCGCGACTCGCGGCAGCAACTCATCCAAGTCGCTGCTTAGCTGCGGCAATCCGGTCATTGTCCGGTAGCCTATCGCTGTCCACCGGGCCGCATCGGCGCCGGCTATTGGCGCGCCGGTGGTCGCGGGAAAAAACACGCGGTCCTTTGCTGATATTCGGCGAACCCGGGCCGGCCGGCCATCAGTTTCTCGGTCAACCGGACCCCCGTCACATAGACCAGGAAGTACGTCATCAGCAGCGGTGAGCCGACCGTGGCCAGCGACCACCAGCCGGTGATGGTGATCAGCCACAAGCCCCACCACACGGTGGCGTCGCCGAAGTAATTGGGGTGACGCGTCCACGCCCACAGACCGCGGTCCATCACCACACCGCGATTGGCCGGGTCGGACTTGAAGATCCGCAGCTGCCGGTCACCGACCGCTTCGAAGGTGACACCCACCAGCCACACCACCACGCCGAGCACCAGGGCGGCGGTCAGCGGCTTCGGGGTGGGCCCGGTCACCGCCGACAGTTGCAGCGGCAAGGAGACGAACCAGGTGATCAACGCCTGCAACAGAAAGACTTTGCGCAGCACTACCCCGGGTGTGGCGTTGCGCAGCATCGCCGCATACCGCGGATCCTCACCCTTGCCGACGGTCTTGCGGTGGATGTGCCAGCTCAGCCGCGCGCCCCAGATTGTCACCAGCGCCAGCAGCAACCAGCGGCGGATTGGGTCGCCTTGGCCGATCGCCGCGGCAACCGCGGCGATTGCGACGAATCCGATACCCCACGCCACGTCGACGACGTTGTAGCGGCCGATGCGCTTGCCGATGGTGAACGTGACCGAATGCACCACGGCCAGAACCACAACCGAGGCGCCGGACACCTGGGCCAAGTTCGCTACGATGCTCACGTCACTCATCGGCACCCCTCGCGCGCGAACGTCCACTGGTAGACGTTCAAGTATCCCGATCTGAAGCCCGCCTCGGAATAAGCCAGATACAGCTCCCACATCCGCTGGAACACGTCGTCGAAGTCCATGTGCGCCAATCGGTCTCGTCGCTGCAGGAAACGCTCCCGCCACAGTCGCAGCGTCTCGGCGTAGTGCGGGCGCAACGAGGTCATGTCGACCGTGCGTAAACCGGTGCAGCGCTCAGTGATTGCTGAGATGGCCTGGGTGGATGGCAGCAGTCCGCCCGGGAAGATGTACTTCTGGATCCAGGTCTGCGTGTTGCGGCTGGCCATCATCCGGGAGTGCGGCATGGTGATCGCCTGGATCGCCACGCGGCCGCCCGGTCGTACCAGCCGTTCGAGCGTGGCGAAATACCGTTGCCACGCATGGAATCCCACCGCCTCGATCATCTCGACCGACACCACCGCGTCGTAAACGCCCTCGACGTCCCGGTAGTCGCAGAGGTCGATCGCCACCTTGTCGGTCAGCCCCGCCGCGGCAACCCGAAGCCGCGCCAGCTGCTGCTGCTCGACCGACAGGGTCACCGAGCGGATCTCGGCTCCCCGGGCGGCCGCGCGGATGCACAGCTCGCCCCAGCCGGTCCCGATTTCGAGTATCCGGCTGCCTTGGTGAACGCCGGCGAGGTCGAGCAGCCGATCGATCTTGCGCTCTTGCGCGGCAGCCAAATCCGACGCCGATGCCGGCAACCGGTCGAACAACGCGCAGGAGTACGTCATGGTCTCGTCGAGGAATTCGGCGAACAGGTCGTTGGACAGGTCGTAGTGCTCGGCGATGTTGCGCCGGGCGCGATCCCGGCTGGTGCTCCACCACCGCGGCCGGAAGGCCGGCCCGATCGGACGCAGCCATTGCAGTGGGCGCGGCACCAGTTCGTCCACCGAGGCGGCGAACACCGTCAACAACCCGCTGAGGTCGTCCGACGACCATTCCCCTGCCATGTAGGACTCGCCGAAGCCGATGAGGCCGTAGCGCCCGATCCGGCGCGTCATCGCTTTCGGTTGGTGGACAACCAAAGTCGGCACCGTCGGATCGGCCGCACCGACCACCGTGCCGTCGGGGTAGGCCACCCGCAGCGGAAGCCGAGCGGCCGCGCGTCGCAGCAGCCCGTCAGCGGCCGCGGCTGAGGCCGCACTCACGGGCCCGGACGGTACCTTCGCGATTGCCGGCCAGCGTTCGGAATCGATTGCTGCCGAAGGTTTTCGGATGGTCGGTACGGTCATCGCGGTACCAACGGAACTCGACGTAACCACAGTTTGATCCCCTGAATTCGGATACGTAAAGCCACCACCAGCGGTGCCAGCGGCGAAATGAGCTGCAGGATAGCCACCTGCCCGGCGGTTGCGGGCCGCCGGCGCCCTCGCATGTTGGCCACGAACGCGGGCTGACGGTCGCGGCGCAGCTCGATGGTGATGTCGACTTCGTCGTCGGGTCGAGGTGCTCGCACCAGGTAGTAGCCGTCCACCGCATTGAACGGCGAGACATAGAACTTCTTCTCGGTGACCACCGGCACGTCGGCCGGGGGCAGCAGGTAGGCGTGGCGCTCGCCATAGGTGTTGTGCACCTCAGCGATCACATGGCGCAGCCGGCCGTCGCCATCGTGGCACCAAAAGACGCTCAGCGGGTTGAAGACATACCCGAGCACGCGCGGCTGCAGCAGCGCGGTGACGCGGCCCTCGGGCGCGGCCAGACCACGGTCGGCGAAGAAGGCACCGAGCCGGTCGCGCAATGAACCCTGCTGCCCAGTGGCGAAGTGATCAGAGCCGCGGAACCGGGCGAACGGTCGCAGCCACCAGGGCAGCCGCGGTAGGTCGTCGAGGTCGACATACCAGCTGTAGCTTCGGTATTCGAACGAGTGGCGCACCGGGGCCTGTCGCGAATGGCTGATCGTGGTGCGGTAGATCGCGGGCGTCAGCATCGGGCCACCGCCTCGCACCGGTCCGCCGTCGGCCAGTCGGCGCCGAGGCGCCGCGCCGCGGCGAGGCCCGAGGCGGCGCCGTCCTCGTGGAAGCCCCAGCCGTGGTATGCGCCCGCGAAGACCACCCGGTCGTCGTCCAGTGTGGGCAACAATGCTTGTGCCGCAACGGATTCCGGCGTGTATAACGGATGGCTGTAGGTCATTTCGGCGAGCACCGATGCCGGATCGACGCGGTCGTGACCGCCCAGGGTCACCAAGTACCGGCGGTTGCCATCCAGCCGCATGAGTCTGCTGACGTCATAGCTGACCACGACATGGTCCTTCCCCCGGGTAACCAGGTAGTTCCATGATGCGCGCGCATGGTGATGCCTGGGTAGCACCGATTCGTCGGTGTGCAGCTGCGCCTGATTGGTCGAGTACGGAATCGCGCCCAGCACCGCGCGCTCCCAGGGGTTCGGATCGTCGAGCAGCAGCAGCGCCTGGTCGGGATGCACGGCGACGACGGCCGCGTCGAACTGCCGCGGCGCGTTGTCGCCCGCTCGCACCCACACGCCATCGGGTGCGCGCCGCAGCGAGGTCACCGGCGTGCCGATCGACACCTCGGCGAGCCGTGCGGCGATGGCCTGGACATAGTGCGCCGAACCCCCGGTCACGGTGCGCCAGGTGGGGGAGCCGAACACCGACAGCATGCCGTGGTGGTCGAGGAAGACGAACAGATAGCGCGCCGGGTAGCGCAGGGCGTCGTCGCCGGCGCACGACCACACCGCCGCGACCAGCGGGGTGATGAAAAAGTCGATGAAATAGGACGAGAAGCGGTGCCGGCGCAGGAAGGATTCCAGCGTCTCCAGTTCCTCTGGCTCGGTGCTGTCGTCGCGCAGCAGTCGCGCCGCGGCGCGATGGAAGCGGGTGATCTCGGCGAGCATGTGCAGGTAGCGGGGCCGCAGCGACTGCTTACACGCGAACAACCCACGCAGGCCCAGGGCGCCGGCGTATTCGAGCCCGATCTCGTCGGCGCGCACCGACATCGACATCTCGGATTCCTGGGTGGCCACCCCTAGCTCACGCAGCAGCCGGCACAGCGTCGGATAGGTCCGGTCGTTGTGCACCAGAAACGCCGAGTCGACGCCGATCACTGCGCCGCCGTCGTCCACGAAATGAGTGTGCGCGTGACCGCCGAGTCGCGCGTCGGCTTCATACAGCGTGACGCGGTCCCGGCCGGACAGGATGTAGGCGGCGGTAAGGCCGGCCACGCCGCTGCCGATGACCGCAATTGACCGCGCCTGTGCCGAATCCACGCTTCCTATTCGTAACCACGCACCTGGCGGATGGGCTGCTTCGCCCTTAAGGATGTCTAGCCGAAAGTGAACGAAAACACCTGCAGACCCTTGCTGACTTGCAGGTCGAGTTGATCACGATGCGCACCGCCATCGGACACGATTTCGTGCAGTGTGGGGACGCCGCCGATCGGTGTGACGGTGGTTTTCCCATCGCGGGTCATGGTGATGGTTCCGGTGCCGCCGACGACGACGAAGACGTTCTTGGCCGTGTAGTTCAGCCGGATCGCGGCGTCGTCGCTTTCGGCGGTGATGCCCTGGTCGTCGAGGGTCCACCGGCCGCGCAGGGCGAATCTGTCGTTGGCCAGCTGCGCCGGAAAGCCGAACCCGGCGGTACCCGCCTGATAGCTGCCGTCACCGCCGTAGGTGGTGGCTTTGTCGGGCGCCAGGTAGGTCTCGGGGGTGAGGTTGGTCTTCGGGGTGGTGTCGGCCCCGTTGGCCGGCGCGGGCAGGGCCACGTTCGGATTGGCGTCCACCAGCAGTTGGCGGATCAGCTTCTCGGTGCCGTCGTAGTCGCCTTCGCCGAACTTGGTGTGCCGCAGCGTTCCGTTCCCGTCGATCAGGTATTCGGCCGGCCAGTACATGTTGTTGAAGGCGTTCCAGGTCGCGTAGTCGTTGTCCAGCGCGATGGGGTAGTCGATGTGCAAGCCGGCGGCACCGCTGGCGACGTTGCCGGGGACCCGCTCGAAGGCGTACTCGGGGGTGTGCACCCCGATGACCACCAATCCGCTGTCGCGATACCGGTTGTACCAATCGACGACGTGCGGGATGGCGCGTTGGCAGTTGATGCAGGAGTAGGCCCAGAAGTCGATCAGGACGACCTTGCCCCGCACCGAGGCGGGGTCGAGCGGTTTGCCGTCCGGGGTGTTGAGCCATCCGGTGATGCCGGTGATGGCCGGGGCCTGCCCGCACTGCTGCAGCTCGGTAGCGCCGTCGGTGCAGTTGCTGGGCAGCCCGTTACTGGTGTTGCCCTGATTCAGTTCCAGCACGCTACCGGTGGTCGGCCCCGGTGGGCGGCTCGGGATCAGCGAGCGTTGGATATCGTTGGCGCCCAATCGATTCTGCATAGCAGTCGTGTAGTCGGGAACGGCGCGCTGCAGTAGGGCGGGCAGGTTGAACACCAGCGCCACCGCGAGCACGATCATCACGATTCCGCCGGCGATCTGGACCTGGCGTTGACGACGGCGGAAGGCCGTAACCCGTTGCGCGACTTGCCGTCCGGCCAGCGCAAAAGCCAACAGCGGTATCGCGTTGCCGAGCGCGAACGTGGCGGTCAACACGAACGTGGCCGGCCCGAGCGACGTCGTGCCGCCCGCGACCACGATCGCGGCCAGCACCGGCCCGGCGCACGGTACATACAGGGCACCCAACGTCAGTCCCAGACCGAAACCATCTGTGCTGCCGCTGCTTTGGCGTTGCGGTAGAAAGGCGAACGGCCGCTCGATCAGGTGTTGCAGTGGCGGGAAGATCAAACCCAGGCCGATCAGGGTGAGCACCACCAGGGCGGTCCACCGGATGGCGTCCTGCGGCAGATGCAGTGCCGACAACAGCGCGGAGCCGATCAGGGTGGCCAGGCTGAAGCTGCACACCAGGCCAGCGATCACCAAGTAGGGGCGCATCGCCGAAGTCAAACCGCGACTGCTGGCTTTGCTGCCGCTGCCGTCCATGCTGGACAGAAAGATCACCGGAAGCACGGGCAGGATGCATGGCGAGATGCCGGTGATCAGGCCACCGAGCAAGCCGATGAGCGCAATTGTGTGCATACGAGTTATTCGAGACGGCGGTGGTTACGGACGGGATAAAAGACGCTCACGACTCTCCACGGTAGCCGCCGGCGGAAAGCACATCGCGTTATACGAATCACATGAGCGTTACGCTCCGTCGTCGGCGCAACTCACGTTTCAGCGTGCCCGCACGGGAAGACCCCCAAAGGGATTTCGCACGTCGAGGGTTCCAAGATCTGGCTGGGCGGCACGGCCGCGGTCTACAAGGACATGCGAGACGGGCCCAAGTACGACCTGATGATCGCCGGGATATCGGCGGCCAGCCTGATCCTGATCATCATGCTTTGCCCGGCAACGGCCAATCACTCAACGGGCAGGCGGCCACGACGGATCGGTTCCCGGCGCACTACTGACGGACTACAGCGCTACCACCTGGGGCAGCACGTCGTTGGTCTCTTGCACTGACTCGCCGCAGGTGCGGCAGTGCGAGCTCGCGTAGCGGCGAAGCCGTCCGACCTTCACCCGCGCCTCGGGCTCGACGTGCTGTCCACGAACCACGCACAGCATGTCGACGATCAGGCCGGCTTCGCGGGCGTGCACGTGCACGATGCGGGTGGTCGGGGCGTCGGAGTCGCCGACGACATCACGCCAGTCGAGGGCTGCGGCTGGGAGCGTGGCTGGGGTCGCGGTGCGCATGGCCACCACTATTCCCCGTGCGCTGGTCGGCAAACATCCACCGAACGGGCCTGACATCGGCGGATTCGGTTGTCCCCCAATCGGGGGACGAAAAGCAATTAACCCCGGGCCGGGCCCGGGGTTAATTGGTAAGTGCGGGGGTTTACGCCCAGTTCCAGACCGACATGTCGCCGGGCGGGTACTGATTGCAGATGTCGGTCGACTTGGCGACGACACCCTTGTTGTTGAAGAAGATCTTCATGTGGTTGGGCCAGGCCACCCACAGCGGGTCGGAGACCGGCGCGTAGAAGTTCTCGGAGTAGCCGCGACGGTCCTGCGGCGCCAACGAGTAGAACCAGTGCGCCTTGTCGATCGTCGCCTGCTGGACGTTCGGGTGGTTGTTGAAGTCGATCATGTACCGCTGGTAGTACACCGGGCTGGTGTCCCGGGTGGCCGCCAGGATCTGCTCGGCGTCACACGTGGTGTTGATCATCCGGCGGGGGATCGGGAAGTCCTCCGTGGAGTCCGCCCCCGCGGTCGCCGGGACGGTCACAGCGGCCATCCCCATTGCAAAGAACATAGCGCCTGCGCGCAGGCACGAACTCAGCCGAGACATAGTTGTAACGGTAGCACTTCGGGCATCCTGCGGGCGAGTCTTGGCCGACTTTTAGTCCAGCTTATTAGCTATCGCTATCAGGGACGATGACGTGCGTGGGATCGGGTCGCAGGTCAGGGGGGGCCTGGCTGTAGTCGCCGAACGGGCCGTCGCGGTGCTGCACCGCGGCCCGGACGCCCTGGGTTTGGGCGGTGTTGATGAAGCCGAGCGCGTCGGGCGTATTACGCATCAGACCGTCCAGGATGCCGCCCAGCGTTTGGGTGGAGGCCAGTCCCATGTTCTCGTAGGCCTGGTTGACGATCAGCTTCTGCGCCTGCAGCTGCGACAGTGGGATGTGTGCCAGCTCGGCGGCGATCTCTGCGACCCGGGCCTCGAGGCGGTCGAACGGCACCGCCTCGTTGATCAGCTCGATTTCGGCGGCCTGGACGCCGGACAGCGGCCGGCCGGTCAGCGAATGCCACTTGGCCTTGGCCAGGCTCAGGCGGTAGAGCCACATGCCGGTCAGGTACGCACCCCACATCCGGCTATAAGGAGTGCCGATGACGGCGTCTTCACTGGCGATGATGATGTCGGCGCACAACGCGTAATCGCTCGCGCCGCCGACACACCAGCCGTGCACCTGCGCGATCACCGGCTTGGACGCCCGCCAGATCGCCATGAATTTCTGCGTGGGCCCGGTCGCACGGGCGCTGACCATCGCGAAGTCCTTGCCCGGATCCCACTTCCCGTCGGTCATCATCGACTCGCCCCAGTGCTGGAATCCGCCACCGAAGTCGTAGCCGCCGGAGAACGCCCGGCCGGCGCCGCGCAGCACGATGACCTTGACTCCCGGATCCCGCTCGGCGAGGCCGATGGCGGCCTCGATCTCGTCGGGCATCGGCGGCACGATCGTGTTGAGGTGCTCGGGGCGGTTCAGCGTGATGGTCGCGACCGGACCGGAGGTCTTGTACAGCAGAGTCTCGAAGTCGGGCATAGAGCCAGTGTGGGTTAGCCCTCCTCGACGGGCGGATCGGGTTCGCGATTTTCCGGACTCGACGCGTAGATCTGGTCGCCGATCTTCAGGTAGGGCGTGGTGAAGTAGGCCGTGCTCAGGACCAGTGTCGAGAAGATCAGTGTGGTGATGACGGCGTTCGGCCACAGTTGTCCCGTCCCGAAGCCGAAAAGGACGATGCCGAGAGCCGAGGTCCCCCAATAGAAGTAGCGGGCCTTGCGGCGCTGCGAGATGAAGCGGAAACGGGACTGCGCCCACCCGGCGATGATCAGGATCAGACCGGCGATGACCATGCCGAATTCGATGATGTCAAGGATCTTCACGGTTGGCCTCCCAGCGTCCGCCATAGGAACGAATAACTCAGGGCCGATTTGAAAGCGGCTTGCTCATTGTCCGCCGCACCCGCGTGCCCACCCTCGATATTCTCGTACAACCAGACCCGATGACCCGCGGCCTGCAGTGCCGCGACCATCTTGCGGGCGTGGCCGGGATGCACCCGGTCGTCGCGCGTGGACGTGGTGAACAGCACCGGAGGGTATTGACGTGTCGCCGAAATGTTCTGGTACGGCGAGTATTTGGAGATGAAATCCCAGTCATCGGGGTTGTCCGGATCGCCGTACTCGGCCACCCACGACGCGCCGGCCAGCAACAGGTGGTAGCGCTTCATGTCCAGCAGCGGCACATCGCAGACCAGCGCGCCGAATTTCTCCGGGTACTTGGTCAACATGATGCCCATCAGCAGCCCGCCGTTGCTGCCACCCTGGGCGCCCAGTTGCGCGACACTGGTGATGCCGCGGTTCACCAAATCGTCTGCCACGGCGGCGAAATCCTCGTCGACCTTGTGCCGGTTCTCGCGCATCGCCTGGGTATGCCAGCGGGGCCCGTACTCGCCGCCGCCGCGAATGTTGGCCATCACGTAGGTGCCGCCGCGGGCCAGCCACAGCCGGCCCAACACCCCGCTGTATCCGGGCGTCCTGGAGGATTCGAAACCGCCGTAACCGCCCAGCAGGGTGGGGCCGGGGCCGTCGATCGCGCGTGAGCGCACCACGAAGTACGGGATCTTTGTCCCGTCCTTCGACGGCACGAAATACTGCTTCACGTCCAGGTTTTCGGCATCGAAGAATGCCGGCGCAGACTTGATCTGCTCGAGCTTCCCGGCACCGGTGCCGCGCAGCAGCCGTGAAGGAATATCGAATCCGCTTGAATCCAAGAAGAATTCGTCGCCGGTGTCGTCGGCGGCCGCGATGACCGTGTTGGCCGCTGCTGGGATGCCGGCGATCGTTTGTCGCTGCCAGGTGCCGGGCGTGACGATTTCGACCCGGCTGGCGACGTCGGCCAGTGTCACCAGCAACAGCCGGTCGCGGGTCCACGCCGTCTGGTGCAGGCAGGTGTGCTCGTCTGGTTCGAAGACCACCTGCAAAGCGGCTGTCCCGGCGAGGAATTCGTCGTAGTCGGCCGCCAGCAGTGAGCCGGCTCGATAGGTAGCGGCGTCGAGCGCCCAATCGCTGCGCAGCTCGATCAACAACCATTGACGGTGTATCGACGTGCTCGCGTCGGTGGGCACGTCGATGCGGATCAGTTCCGACCCGCGTATCTCGTAGGTCTCTTCGTTCCAGAAGTCGACCGCGCGACCGACGAAGGTGCGTTCGAAGCCTGGCGTGCGATCGGCGCTGCCGGACACGCTGACGTCGGTACGCCTGCCGGAGAAGACCGTTTCGGCCTCGCTCAACGGGGTGCCGCGCCGCCATCGCTTCACGATGCGCGGGTATCCGGATTCGGTCAGCGAATCGGGGCCGAAGTCGGTGCCGACCAGCACCGTATCCGGGTCGGCCCAGCCGATCTGCGACTTGGCTTCCGGTAGCGCGAACCCGTCGGAGATGAATTCGCGTGTGCGCATGTCGAATTCGCGCACGATCACCGCGTCCGAGCCGCCGCGAGACAGATTGACCAACGCGCGGGTGAACTCCGGCTCGATGACCGTGGCGCCGGCCCACACCCACTTCTCGTCGTCGGTGCGACCGAGCTCGTCGACATCGATCAGTACGTCCCACTCGGGGGCGTCGCCGCGGTAGCTGTCCAGCGTGGTGCGCCGCCAGAGCCCGCGCGGATTGGTGGCGTCGCGCCAGAAGTTGTACAGGTATTCGCCGCGGCGTCGCACGTAGGGGATGCGGGCGTCGGTGTCGAGAACCTCCAGCGCCTCGGCGCGCATCCGTTCGAAGTCCGCCTCGTATCGGCCACTGCAGAACTGCGCCATCGTCGGTTTGTTGCGGGCCCGCACCCAATCCAGTGCCTTTTCGGCGGTGACATCCTCAAGCCACAGGTACGGGTCGTCGGGGTCGGAATTAGTTGCCGTCATGAAAGCCCTGTCATGGAAGCCATTGTGGTCCCAGCGGTAGTGTGAGCTGTATTACAGGTGAAGCAGAACGGGAGTCGAGCTAATGACTGTCTTCGCACGCCCGGGTTCCAGCGGGGCCCTGATGTCGTATGAATCGCGGTACGACAACTTCATCGGGGGTGAGTGGGTCGCACCCGCCAAGGGTCTCTACTTCGAGAACCCGACGCCGGTGACCGGCCAAACGTTTTGCGAAGTGGCGCGCTCCGACGAGGCCGACATCGACAAGGCGCTCGATGCCGCTCACGCAGCCGCCCCGGCCTGGGCCAAGACCTCACCGGCCGAGCGGGCCACGGTGCTGAACAAGATCGCGGATCGTATTGAAGCGAACAAGGATTCGTTGGCACTTGCCGAAGTCTGGGAGAACGGCAAGCCGATCCGCGAGACGCTGGCCGCCGACATCCCGCTGGCCGCCGACCATTTCCGGTATTTCGCCGCCGCGATTCGCGCCCAGGAAGGCTCGCTGTCGCAGATCGACGACGACACCGTCGCCTACCACTTCCACGAGCCGCTCGGGGTCGTCGGGCAGATCATCCCGTGGAACTTCCCGATCCTGATGGGTGCCTGGAAGCTGGCGCCGGCGCTGGCCGCCGGCAACACGGTGGTGCTCAAGCCCGCCGAACAGACGCCGGCGTCGATCCTCTACCTGATGTCGTTGATCGCCGACGTGATTCCGCCTGGTGTGGTCAACATCGTCAGCGGATTCGGCGTCGAGGCCGGCAAACCGCTGGCGTCCAGCGACCGGATCGCCAAGGTCTCGTTCACCGGGGAGACCACCACGGGCCGGCTGATCATGCAGTACGCGTCGCAGAACCTGATCCCGGTCACGCTGGAGCTCGGCGGCAAGAGCCCTAACATCTTCTTCTCCGACGTGATGGCCGCCAACGACAACTTCCAGGACAAGGCCCTCGAGGGCTTCACGATGTTCGCCCTCAACCAGGGCGAGGTGTGCACCTGCCCGTCGCGCAGCCTGATCCAGTCCGACATTCACGACGAGTTCCTGGAGCTGGCTGCGATCCGGACCAAGGCGGTGCGGCAGGGCGACCCGCTGGACACCGAGACCATGATCGGTTCGCAGGCCTCCAACGATCAGCTGGAAAAGATCCTGTCTTATGTCGAGATCGGCAAGGGGGAGGGCGCCAAGGTCATCACTGGCGGTGAACGTGCCGAACTCGGCGGTGACCTGTCCGGCGGCTACTACATGCAGCCGACCATCTTCTCGGGCAACAACAAGATGCGCGTCTTCCAGGAGGAGATCTTCGGGCCGGTCGTGACGGTGACGTCGTTCACCGATTTCGACGACGCGATGAGCATCGCCAACGACACCCTCTACGGCCTGGGTGCCGGCGTGTGGAGCCGCGACGGCAACACGGCCTATCGCGCCGGCCGCGAGATCAAGGCCGGCCGCGTGTGGGTCAACTGCTACCACCTGTACCCGCCGCACTCGGCGTTCGGCGGCTACAAACAATCCGGGTTTGGCCGCGAGACCCACCAGATGGCGCTCGACCACTACCAGCAGACCAAGAACCTGTTGGTGTCCTACGCCGACAAGGCGCAGGGCTTCTTCTGATGCGCGCTCCGGCGACCCCGGCAGGTGTCGTCATCACCGATGCCGCCGCCGACCTGCTGGCTCGGCTGCAGGACCGGCACGGGCCGGTGATGTTTCACCAGTCCGGCGGCTGCTGCGACGGGTCGTCACCGATGTGCTATCCGCGCGGCGACTTCCTCGTCGGGGACCGCGACGTGCTGCTGGGCGTCCTCGATCTGGGAGCCGACGGCGTCGCGGTGTGGATCTCGGGTCCGCAGTACGCGGCCTGGAAACACACCCAGCTGGTCATCGACGTGGTGCCCGGCCGCGGCGGCGGATTCAGCCTGGAGGCACCCGAGGGGGTGCGGTTTCTCAGCCGCGGCCGCGTCTTCACCGACGAGGAGAAAGCCCAGCTAGACGCCGTCCCGGTGATCACCGGCGCCGCGTATGAGCGAGGCGAGCGACCGTCGACTAGGGGACCGGTGATTGACGAAGCCGTGCCGGAAACGTGCCCGCCTCGTAGTCCGTGACTCAGTACCCTCGATGAGGTGATACCGCTACCCCGGCCCTGGCTGCTGGCCAGCGCGATGCTGATCGGCACCGCGGTCGGGTTCCTGGCGGGGGTGGCCTCGACGGTGCTGGTCCACACTCAGCTGCGGCCCGGCGTCGTCATCGCGCTGGTGGTCGGTCTGCCCAGTGTGATCGGGTTGCTGACGATCCTGTTCTCGGGGCGCCGGTGGGTGACCACGCTGGGCGCGTTCATTCTGGCCATCGCACCCGGCTGGTTCGGGGTACTCGCCGCCCTCGAGGTGACCTCCGGTGGCTGACAAAAAGGTCGACAAAAAGGTTGAGGACGACCGGGCGTCCAATCCGGGGACCGAGCCGTTCGTTCCGGATTTCGAGGACACCGGCACGCAGGGATTCGTCCCAGACTTCGAGGACACCGGTGAGCATTCGGTGCCGTTCGTGCCGAACTTCGATGACACCGGCGCGCAGCTCATCCCCGTCGCGGCGAAGACGCCGGCCAAATCCGAAGCCACGGACGCCGCGGCCGAGGCGCCCGCCGTTGCCCCCGAAGTGGAGCCGGCCGGTCTACCGGTGCAGTCCGTCACCGTCCCCGGCCGCTACCAGTACCTGAAGTGGTGGAAACTGGCGCTGGTGATCCTCGGCGTGTGGGCCGCGACGGCCGAGGTCGGACTGAGCCTGTTCTATTGGTGGTTCCACACCATCGATAAGACGCCGGCGGTCTTCATGGCGCTGGTCTACGTCGTCGCGTGCACCGTCGGCGGCGTCATGCTGGCGATGGTTCAGGGCCGGCCAATGATCTCGGCGCTGTCCATAGCGGTGATGTCCGGACCGTTTGCATCCGTTGCCGCCGCGGCACCCCTGTACGGCTATTACCACTGCGCGCGCACGGCTCATTGTCTGGTCGGCATCATCCCGTATTGACCCACGGTGTCGTGCGGTGAGAAGTCCTCGCCCACTAGGGTGGGCTGGTGACTTCTCACTATGACGTCGTTGTCCTTGGAGCTGGTCCCGGCGGATATGTCGCAGCGATTCGCGCCGCGCAGCTCGGCCTGAACACCGCAATCGTCGAACCGAAGTACTGGGGTGGAGTCTGCCTCAATGTCGGCTGCATCCCGTCCAAGGCGCTGCTGCGCAACGCCGAACTCGCGCACATCTTCACCAAGGAGGCCAAGACGTTTGGCATCAGCGGCGAGGCGACCTTCGACTACGGGGTCGCGTTCGATCGCAGCCGGAAAGTGGCCGAGGGACGCGTCGCCGGTGTGCACTTCCTGATGAAGAAGAACAAGATCACCGAGATCCACGGCTACGGGCGCTTCACCGACTCGCACACGCTGTCGGTCGATCTCAATGACGGTGGCAGCGAAACGGTCACGTTCGACAACGTCATCATCGCCACCGGCAGCAGCACCCGCCTGGTGCCGGGCACGTCGCTGTCGGAAAACGTGGTCACCTACGAGAAGCTGATCCTGACCCGGGAGCTGCCGCGGTCGATCGTCATCGCCGGGGCCGGCGCCATCGGCATGGAGTTCGGCTATGTGCTGAAGAACTACGGCGTCGATGTGACCATCGTCGAGTTCCTGCCGCGCGCGCTGCCCAACGAGGACGCCGACGCGTCCAAGGAGATCGAAAAGCAGTTCAAGAAATTGGGCGTCAAGGTCCTCACCGGAACCAAGGTCGAGTCCATCACCGACGGTGGTTCAGAGGTCACGGTCACCGTCAGCAAGGACGGTAAGTCCGAGGAGCTCAAGGCCGAAAAGGTGTTGCAGGCCATCGGTTTTGCGCCCAACGTCGACGGCTACGGATTGGACGCGGCCGGCGTCGCGCTGACCGATCGCAAGGCCATCGGGATCACCGACTACATGCGCACCAACGTCGACCACATCTACGCCATCGGCGACGTCACCGGAAAGCTCCAGCTGGCCCACGTCGCCGAAGCGCAAGGTGTGGTTGCGGCCGAAACCATCGCCGGCGCAGAGACTTTGGCGCTCGGCGACTACCGGATGCTGCCGCGTGCGACATTCTGCCAGCCGAACGTCGCGAGCTTCGGGCTGACCGAGGAGCAGGCCCGCGAGGAAGGCTACGACGTGGTGGTGGCCAAGTTCCCGTTCACCGCCAACGCCAAAGCGCATGGCGTGGGCGACCCCAGCGGTTTCGTCAAGCTGATCGCCGACGCCAAGTACGGCGAACTGCTGGGCGGCCACCTGGTCGGCCACGACGTGTCCGAGCTGCTGCCCGAACTCACCCTGGCGCAGAAGTGGGACCTGACCGCCACCGAGCTGGCCCGCAATGTGCACACCCACCCGACCATGTCCGAGGCGCTGCAGGAGTGCTTCCACGGCCTGACCGGTCACATGATCAACTTCTGAGCGCCGATGATTCGTGGCGAGACCATTCTCGGTGCCCTGGCGGGTGTGGCTACCGGTTATGTGCTGTGGCTGGTTGCCATTTCGCTCGTCGGCGACAACGCGACGGCGGGCCATTGGGCTCCGCGGGTGTTGCTGGGGTCGGTACTGCTGGGAGTTTTCGGCGCGATTTTGGGTTTTGTGGCACGCCGGCGCCGCAAGTACCTGTGGTCGGCGTTCGCTTTCGCCCTGCCAATACTGCCGGTGATTTTGACGCTGGCGGTGCTGGCCGACGTCTACGCCTGAGGCACTATCTCGGGTTGTCCAACTCGATGTTCAACGCGGATATCGTCGCGGCCAGCCCATCGTATTGCGTTGCGAGCAAGCAGAATTCGATGAGCCGGTGCCGGTCGAGGTGCATCGCGAGTTGTCGCCAAGTGTCCTCGCTGATGGACCGGTTCTTGATCAGCTCATCCGTCGCGTTCAGCAGCGCCTGTTGCCGGGCGCTCAATATCACCCGGGGTCCGTCGCCGTCCGGAGCGTCGGGCCAAGCGAAAATCGCTGCCTGCATGTGAGCGTCCAGACCGAATCGGCGTCCCATCTTCCGATGGTGCTGCAGCTCGTATTCGCTCGAACGCAAATGCGCGACGCGCAGGATCACCAGTTCGGTATCCATCCGCGGCAACCGGCCACGCAGCAGCCGGCCGCCGTAGAGCGACCACGCCCAGAACAATCCTTGGCGCTGACCGAGCGTGGTGAACAGGTGCATTTCGGGTGCCTGCAATTTGCGCGCGGCGCCTTTGGCGAGCAGCCAGTTGATCGGACCCAGCCGGCGTAACTTGGTGGACGACGGGATGCGGGCGAGCTGGCCGGCCGGCGTGCCGCTCATGGCTGCTTCACCAGGTACGGCGACACCGTGCTGCGGTGCTCGTCGAGATCGAGGGCGTGGCCCAATGCCGGGAAGGCCCGCTGCGGACAGTTATCGCGTTCGCAGACACGGCAACCCGCGCCGATGGGTGTCGCTGAACGGCCTGGGTCTCCCGACAAGTCCAGTCCTTCCGAGTAGACGAGCCGGTGCGCGTGCCGCAGCTCGCAGCCCAGCCCGATCGCGAAGGTTTTACCTGGCTGACCATACCGGGCTGCGCGGCGCTCTACGGTGCGGGCCACCCACATGTAGTTGCGGCCGTCGGGCATCTGTGCGATCTGCACCAGGATCTTGCCCGGGTTGGCAAACGTCTCGTAGACGTTCCACAGCGGACAGGTGCCGCCGCTGGAGGAGAAATGAAAACCGGTGGCGGACTGACGCTTCGACATATTGCCGGCTCGGTCCACCCGGACGAACGAGAACGGCACCCCCCGCATCGACGGCCGTTGCATCGTGGACAGCCGGTGCGCGATGGTTTCGTAGCTCACCGAGTAGAACGCCGACAGGCGCTCGACGTCGTAGCGGAAATTCTCGGCGACGTCGTGGAATTGGCGATAGGGCAGCACCGCGGCGGCGGCGAAGTAATTGGCCAGTCCCAGCCGGGCCAGCGTGTGGGACTCCTCGCTGGTGAATTTGCCCTCGGCGACCATGCTGTCGATCAGGTCGCCGAACTCGAGGTAGGCCAGCTCGGCGGCCATCTTGAAGACCTGCTGGCCCAGCGAGAGGTAATTGCTCATCTCGAGCGTCTTGGTCTTGGGCTCGTAGCGGTGCAGGACCGTATCGCCCAGGTCGATGCGCCTGTTGATGTGGACGCCGTGCACCTCGGTGAGCCGCCTGGTCAATTCGCGGGCCAGGTCGCCGCGGTTCAGCCGGGTGTGGACAGTGAGGTCTTCGGCGGCGGTGTCCAGCTCGTGCAGGTAGTTCTGCCGTTGGTAGAAGTAGTCGCGCACCTCCTCGTGCGGCATCGTGATCGATCCGCTGCCGCTGCCGTCGGAGTAACGCTCCTCGGTGGCGGCGGCCAGCTGCGCGGTGGTGAGCCGGTAGCGCCGGTGCAGGTTGACCACCGCGCGCGCCAGGGCCGGATGGGCGTTGACCATCGCGGCGACCTCGGGCGCGTCGACGTCGATGTCCAGATCGCGATCCATGGTCACTTCGCGCAGCTCGGCGACCAGGCGGGTGTCGTCCTGGGAGGCGAAGAAGGTCGCGTCGACACCGAACACCTCGGTGATCCGCAGCAACACGGCCACCGTCAGCGGGCGAACGTCGTGCTCGATCTGGTTGAGGTAGCTCGGCGAGATCTCGAGCAATTGGGCCAGCGCGGCCTGGGAGAACCCGCGCTCGTTGCGCAGCTGGCGAACGCGTGACCCGACGAACGTCTTGGACATTTGTGTCAGCTTACCGGGGTTGCGAAGAATGGGTTTGCAAGCTTGGCAAACACCAATGGACATCGTCGGGTTTGGCGTTTGTCCGCCGTCGTTGGCATGATTCGCCTCGGGGTCTCGGGCAAACCCCGGGATTCCACAGGTAAGGCAATTGGGGAGCGAAGTCGTGAGCCTGGACAAATCAATGATGCCGGTGCCCGACGGTCACCCAGACGTGTTCGACCGGGAGTGGCCGCTGCGGGTTGGTGACATCGACCGCACCGGACGGCTGCGGTTGGACGCCGCGTGCCGCCACATCCAGGACATCGGCCAGGACCAGCTGCGCGAGATGGGCTTCGAGGAGACCCATCCGCTGTGGATCGTCCGGCGCACGATGCTCGACCTGCTGCGGCCGATCGAGTTCCAGGACATGCTGCGGTGCCGGCGCTGGTGTTCGGGCACCTCCAACCGATGGTGCGAGATGCGGGTTCGCGTGGACGGACGCAAGGGCGGCCTGATCGAATCCGAGGCCTTCTGGATCAACATCAACCGGGAAACCCAGATGCCCTCGCGCATCTCCGACGACTTCCTCGAGGGACTGCACAAGACCACGTCCGTCGACCGGTTGCGGTGGAAGGGTTACCTGAAGCCGGGCAGCCGCGACGACGCTGCCGAGATCCACGAGTTCCCCATCCGGGTCACCGATATCGACCTGTTCGACCACGTCAACAACTCGGTCTACTGGAGCGTCATCGAGGACTACCTGGCGTCGCACGTGGACTTGATGCGGGAGCCGCTGCGCATCACGATCGAGCACGAGGCGCCGGTGGCACTGGGCGACAAGCTGGAGATCATCTCGCACATTCATCCGGCCGGATCGACCGAACAGTTCGGTGCCGCACTCGCCGATCGGCCTGTTAGAACGCTCACATATGCGGTCGGCGACGAGACCAAAGCGGTCGCGTCGCTCTTTAATCTCTAACCGGACAAGCGTCCTGGTAAATCGCGGGCTGACCTGCGGATTCGGGTTACTGACGGGTAGCTTCTGAAACGGTTCAGTTGCTGTACATCTTCGCAAAATTTGCAAAATCGACGCGGAGTCGTGGCCTAAATTGGCAATGGAAATGGGTGGACCAGCATCAACAGCCTGTGCCATGGTCGTGTTAGCACACGAGCGAAGTTGAGTCTTAATCATCGCAAGACGCGCGATGCGGCTCAGAATTCAGAATCAAAGGAGTAAGCCCAATGTCTGTTGTTGGCACCCCGAAGAGCGCCGAGCAGATCCAGCACGACTGGGACACCAACCCTCGTTGGAAGGACACCAGTCGCACCTACACCGCCCAGGACGTCGTGGCCCTGCAGGGCAGCGTCGTCGAGGAGCACACCCTGGCCCGCCGCGGCGCCGAGGTGCTGTGGGAGCAGCTGCACGACCTGGAGTACATCAACGCCCTGGGCGCGCTGACCGGCAACATGGCCGTGCAGCAGGTGCGCGCCGGCCTGAAGGCGATTTATCTATCCGGTTGGCAGGTCGCCGGCGACGCGAACCTTTCCGGCCACACCTACCCCGACCAGAGCCTGTACCCGGCCAACTCGGTGCCGCAGGTCATCCGTCGCATCAACAACGCGCTGCTGCGCGCCGACGAGATCGCCAAGGTCGAGGGTGACCGGTCGGTGGAGAACTGGCTGGCGCCGATCGTCGCCGACGGTGAGGCCGGTTTCGGCGGGGCCCTCAATGTGTACGAGCTTCAGAAGGCCATGATCGCCGCAGGCGTCGCGGGGTCGCACTGGGAAGATCAGTTGGCTTCGGAGAAGAAGTGCGGCCACCTCGGTGGCAAGGTGCTGATCCCGACTCAGCAGCACATCCGCACGCTGACCTCGGCGCGTCTGGCCGCCGACGTCGCCGGGGTGCCGACCGTCGTGATCGCGCGCACCGATGCCGAGGCGGCAACGCTGATCACCTCGGACGTCGACGAGCGCGACCAGCCGTTCATCACCGGTGAGCGCACGAAGGAAGGCTTCTACCGCGTCAAGAACGGCCTGGAGCCGTGCATCGCGCGGGCCAAGGCCTACGCGCCCTACTCCGACCTGATCTGGATGGAGACCGGGACCCCGGACCTCGAGCTCGCGGCCAAGTTCGCCGAGGGCGTCAAGTCCGAGTTCCCCGACCAGATGCTGGCCTACAACTGCTCGCCTTCCTTCAACTGGAAGAAGCACCTGGACGACTCCACCATCGCAAAGTTCCAAAAAGAGCTTGGCGCAATGGGATTCAAGTTCCAGTTCATCACGCTGGCTGGCTTCCACGCGCTCAACTACTCGATGTTCGATCTGGCCTACGGCTACGCCCGCAACCAGATGAGCGCCTACGTCGAGCTGCAGGAGCGCGAGTTCGCCGCCGAGGAACGCGGCTACACCGCGACCAAGCACCAGCGCGAGGTCGGTGCCGGTTACTTCGACCGCATCGCCACCACGGTGGACCCGACATCGTCGACCACCGCGCTGACCGGCTCGACTGAAGAGGGACAGTTCCACTGATCGGAAGCTGACCAGACGCAGAATCGTACGTCTACAGCCCATTCGGGGCGATGCTGTGTCTGTTCGCCGATGAAGTAGCGTAGGCCCCGCCCGGCGATCCCGGGCGGGGCCTATTGCGGTTTAAGACAATACGACTGGAGAAACGCAGTGAGCGACAAAGGAATTCAGCGGGTTGGGGTTATCGGGGCCGGCCAGATGGGGTCGGGAATCGCCGAGGTCTCGGTCCGCGCCGGCGTCGCGGTCACGGTGTACGAGACCACCGAGGCGCTGATTACCGCGGGCCGAAACCGCATCGTGAAATCGCTCGAGCGCGGCGTCAGCGCGGGCAAGGTGACCGAGCGCGAACGTGACCGCGCCCTGAGCCAGCTGACCTTCACCACCGACCTGACGGACCTCGCCGACCGCCAGCTGGTCATCGAGGCGATCATCGAGGACGAGGCCGTCAAGGCCGAGGTTTTCGCGCAACTCGACGAAGTGATCACCGATCCCGACGCGGTGCTGGCGTCGAACACCTCCAGCATTCCGATCATGAAGATCGCGGCCGCCACCAAGAACCCCCAGCGGGTGCTCGGCCTGCACTTCTTCAACCCAGTACCGGTGCTGCCGCTCGTGGAGTTGGTCAGCACGCTGGTCACCGACGAAGCCGCCGCCGCGCGCACCGAGGAGTTCGCCGGCTCGGTGCTGGGCAAGCAGGTGGTGCGCTGCTCCGATCGGTCGGGCTTCGTGGTGAACGCCTTGCTGGTGCCCTACCTGCTGTCGGCCGTCCGGATGGTGGAGGCGGGCTTCGCCACCGTCGAGGATGTGGACAAGGCGGTCGTCGCCGGCCTGTCACACCCGATGGGTCCACTGCGGCTATCGGATCTTGTTGGCTTGGACACACTCAAACTGATCGCCGACAAGATGTTCGAAGAATTCAAAGAGCCGCATTACGGGCCGCCGCCACTGCTGCTCCGCATGGTCGAGGCGGGCATGTTGGGTAAGAAATCGGGTCAGGGTTTCTACACGTACTGACCCGACAAGCGAAGTTTTTCCCCGCACGTCGCATCGCCGTCGTCAAAGCCATAAGCCCGCGTCAGGTATCATTTCCGCGGTCACCAACGCGAGAGGTATCCACTTTCCCATGACGCAGCTCAGGCCGTATTACGAAGAATCGCAGTCCATCTACGACGTGTCGGACGAGTTTTTCGCATTGTTCCTGGACCCGACGATGGGCTACACCTGCGCGTACTTCGAGCGTGACGACATGACCCTGGAAGAAGCACAGAACGCGAAGTTCGATCTGGCGCTGGGCAAGCTGAACCTCGAGCCCGGGATGACATTGCTCGACATCGGCTGCGGCTGGGGCGGAGCGCTGCAACGCGCCGTCGAGAAGTTCGACGTCAACGTCATCGGAATCACGCTCAGCCGCAACCAGTTCGAGTACAGCAGGAAGCGGATGGCCAAGATCCCCACCGACCGTACCGTCGAGATACGGTTGCAGGGCTGGGAAGAATTCGAGGACCGGGTCGACCGGATCGTCACCATCGGCGCGTTCGAAGCCTTCAAGTCGGAACGTTATCCCGCGTTCTTCGACCGTGCCTACAACATCCTGCCCGACGACGGCCGGATGTTGCTGCACACAATTCTGGCCTACACGCAGAAGCAGATGCACGAAAACGGCGTCAAATTGACGATGAACGACATCCGATTCATGAAGTTTATCGGCGAGGTGATTTTCCCGGGCGGACAGCTGCCGGCGGTGGAAGACCTGTTGAAGCTCGCGCCCGACGCCGGATTCTCGGTCGAAAAAGTGCAATTGCTGCAGCCGCACTATGCCCGGACGCTGAACATGTGGGCCGCCAACCTCGAGGCCAACAAGGACAAGGCAATCGAGATCCAGTCCGAAGAGATCTACGACCGGTACATGCACTACTTGACGGGTTGTGAGAACTTCTTCCGCAAGGGCATCTGCAACGTGGGGCAGTTCACCTGCGTGAAGTAGACAGCGGCACAAGCGGCGGGTCGGACGCGGATGTCCGGCCCGCTTTCGCTTACTTCTCCAGGGTGAACTGGTCGACGTCGGTGTAGCCCTGACGGAACAGGTTGGCGCAGCCGGTCAGGTACTTCATGTAGCGGTCGTAGACCTTTTGTGACTGGATCTCGATCGCCGTGTCCTTATTGGCTTCCAGCGCGGCCGCCCACATGTCCAGGGTGCGCGCGTAGTGCAGCTGCAAGGACTGGGTTCGGGTGAGATTAAAGCCGGCATCCGCAGCGTGCTCTTCGACCAACGCCGGGGTGGGCAGCCAGCCGCCGGGAAAAATCTCGGCCAGGATGAATTGGGTGAAATGAACGACCTCGCGGGTCAGCGGCAGGCCGTTGGCCCTGGCTTCCTTGAACGAGGGGCGCACGATGGTGTGCAGCATCATCACCCCGTTGGCCGGCAACACCGAGTAGGCCATTTCGAAAAAGCGGGCCCAGCGGGCGCGGCCGAAGTGCTCGAAAGCGCCGATCGACACGATCCGGTCGACCGGCTCGTCGAACTTCTCCCAACCCTCCAGCAGCACTCGGCGGGTGCGCGTCGTGTCGAGCTGGTCGAACGACTTCTGAACGTGCTCGGCCTGGTTCTCCGACAACGTCAGGCCCACGACGTTGACGTCGTATTTTTCGATGGCGCGCCGCAGCGTGGCGCCCCAGCCGCAGCCGATGTCCAGCAATGTCATCCCGGGCTCGAGGCCCAACTTGGACAGTGACAGGTCAATTTTGGCGAGCTGTGCCTCTTCGAGGGTCATGTCGTCGCGCTCGAAGTAGGCGCAGCTATAGGTCTGGGACGGGTCCAGAAAGAGGCGGAAGAAGTCGTCAGACAGGTCGTAGTGCGCCTGCACATTCCCGAAATGCGGCGTGAGCTGCACGGCCATAACGAAAAAAGCCTTTCTGTATCCCGAAGGCGGGGACGGATTGGGGATTGCCCATCGGCCTCCGGTGCATGCCCTGTGCATGCTATCGGGTTTCGACCGGCGCCAGTTCGTGCGAGCGGCCGTCACATAGGGTCACACGAGACAGGTGCAATTCACAAACGAGCCGCACGCCAGAGGCGGTTTAGGGCTCCCGCGGCGGCACGATTGGCGAAGGATGCGGCTCCTCGCGGAACTTCTCCAGTGATCCGCCGACTTCGACAATTCCGCACAGCGCGTTCCAGCTGAGCATGGTCAAGTAGTCGATGAGTTCGTCTCTTGTCATCCGTGGATTCGACATCCACGAGTGCGTGGCCAACTGCACACCGCCGACGATCAAGTAAGACCACGGTTCCGCGCCGCCGGTGTCGATCCCGGCCTGCAGCATGCGCCGGCGCATCAACACCGCGATCATGCGGGCGATGATCCGCTCGGAGTCGGCGATCACTTTGCTCTTGCTGGCCGAGCTGTTGGCCATCACGAACCGGTAGGGCTCGGGTTCGTTCGCCACGGTGTCGACGTAGACGCGGATGACCTCGCGAGTCAGGTCCAGGCCATCGAGATTGGATGTCAACGCGGCGGCCATGTTCGGAATCAGCGTGGTCTGCGCGAAGCGCATCATCACGGCCGTCGTGAGGTCGTTCTTGTCGACGAAGTAGCGATACAGAACGGTCTTGGAGACCCCGATCTCGGCAGCGATCTCGTCCATGCTGAGGTAGCGGCCGTGTCGGCGGATTGCGTCGATCGTGCCGTCCACCAGCTCGTTGCGGCGGTCCACCTTGTGCTGGTGCCAGCGCCGCTTGCGACCGTCCGTCTTCACGATTACAGCCGGGATTTGCTCTGTCACTGTCGACGATTCCCATTCACTAGACGCCCTCGATACTACGGCGTGGGGGCCTGTTTGGCGGACGCGGACGCCATCTGTGAGGGGCTCCGCCGGCAGTGTCGTAACACGAACTCGCCCAAGCGATACATGATGGTGGGGTGTCACATAGAGCCGAGGGATCGGGTTCGGCCGCATCGCGGCCGGAGCCGACCACGTCCACGGCCGCGGCGGGCCGGACTCGTACGTCCTTCGCGGAGTCGTTCGCTGGAGCCGATCCCGAGGCGGACGCGCAGCGGCGGGTGGCGCTTCGCCGGATGAAATTGGTGGCACTGAGCTTCTTGGTCGGTGCCACGGTGGTGTTCCTGGCCTGCCGATGGGCACAGGCGCACGTCAGTGTGGGCGCCTGGGTCGGCTACGTCGGCGCGGCCGCCGAGGCCGGCATGGTGGGTGCCCTCGCGGACTGGTTTGCCGTGACCGCGTTGTTCAAGCACCCGTTGGGCATCCCGATCCCGCACACCGCGATCATCAAGCGGAAGAAGGACCAGCTCGGCGAGGGCCTGGGCACGTTTGTGCGGGAGAACTTCCTGTCGCCCGAGGTGGTAGAGACCAAGCTGCTCGACGCCCAGGTGCCGGGCCGGCTCGGCAAGTGGCTCTCGGAGCGGGCGCATGCCGAGCGGGTGGCCAGCGAGGCCGCGACGGTGCTCCGCGTCCTCGTCGAGTTGCTGCGCGACGAGGACGTCCAACAGGTGATCGACCGGATGATCGTGCGGCGAATCGCCGAACCACAGTGGGGGCCGCCGGTGGGCCGGGTGCTGGCGACGCTGCTCGCCGAGAACCGGCAGGAAGCCCTGATCCAGTTGCTCGCGGACCGGGCCTTTCAGTGGTCGCTGAATGCGGGCGAGATCATCCAGCGAGTGGTCGAGCGGGATTCGCCGACCTGGTCGCCGCGGTTCATCGACCACCTCGTCGGCGATCGCATCCACCGCGAGCTGATGGACTTCACCGACAAGGTGCGCCGCAATCCAGACCACGAGTTGCGCCGCTCCGCGACGCGCTTCCTGTTCGAATTCGCCGACGATCTACAACGCGACCCGGAGACCATCGCGCGCGCCGACGCGATCAAAGAGCAGCTGATGGCACGCGACGAGATCGCCAACGCGGCCGCGACGGCGTGGAAGACGCTGAAGCGGTTGGTGCTCGAGGGCGTCGACGATCCCTCCAGCGCGTTGCGCACCCGCATCGCGGACAGCGTCGTTCGCATCGGGGAGTCGCTGCGCGACGACGCCGAGCTGCGCGACAAGGTCGACGGCTGGATCGTGCGGGCGGCTCAGCATCTGGTCTCGCAGTACGGGGTCGAGATCACCGCGATCATCACCGACACGATCGAACGCTGGGATGCCGAGGAGGCGAGCCGGCGGATCGAACTGCACGTGGGCCGCGACCTGCAGTTCATCCGGATCAACGGCACCGTGGTCGGATCACTGGCCGGTCTGGTGATCTACACGGTCGCGCAGCTGTTTTTCTAGGGGTGCTAACTACTGCTTGCAAATGCAAGCACATGGTCGTACGCTCTGTCGTATCAAGGTCAGCCCTCGCACCCAGGAGCACGCAATGACAGCGGAGGACACGCTCTCCGCCAAGGTGTCGATAGCGGCTTCCGACATCGGCAGCTTCATCCGTAGCCAGCGTGAACTCGCCCAGGTTTCGGTGCGACAGCTTGCCGAGCTGGCCGGTGTCAGCAATCCCTATCTGAGCCAGGTTGAGCGCGGACTGCGCAAACCTTCTGCCGACGTTCTGAGTCAGATCGCTAAAGCGCTGCGGGTTTCCGCCGAGGTCCTCTATGTGCGGGCCGGGATCCTCGAGCCGAGCGATAAGAGTCAAGTGCGCGACGCGATCATCACCGACACGGCGATCAGCGAGCGTCAGAAGCAGATTCTGCTCGAGATCTATGCCTCATTTGCTCAGCAAAACGAACCGATCCATGAGGAGTATTCGCCCGAATCCGACCACCACGAGTGAGGTAGCCCGGCCGGGCCGACTCAGCTGCGAAAACGCCTGAGCGCGAGTTGGTGACGTATATCCCAACGGCCGCTGGGTTACCCAGAAGGGAAGGCTGCACCGATTCCCACTGATTCCCGGGCGCGACGTTGCGCCCACACCCACTCGATCGTCAACCCGACCCGACCAACCAGGAGGTTTCCCGGCAAGCTGCGTGCCATGTCAATTCGCGGGTCTTGACTACTCCTCGCACGAGGAGCCGACGCTTGCTTCGACTTCCATATCTGAGACTTCAGCAATCCTGAGAACGACAACCAACCATGAAAGGAAACACCATGGCTGACAACCCGAACATCGAAGAATTGCGGGCGCCGTTGCTGGCGGCCCTGGGCGCAGCAGACCTGGCCCTGGCCACCGTGAACGAGCTCATCGGCAACCTGCGTGACCGCGCCGAGGACACCCGCACCGACACCCGCAGCCGGGTCGAGGAGAGCCGTGCTCGCATCGCCAAGCTGCAGGAAGACCTGCCTGAGCAGTTCACCGAGCTGCGCGAGCGCTTCACCCCCGAGGAACTGCGTAAGGCTGCCGAGGGCTACCTGGACGCCGCGACCAACCGCTACAACGAGCTGGTCGAGCGGGGCGAGGCCGCGTTGCAGCGGCTGCGCAGCCAGCGGCCGTTCGAGGAGACCACGGCGCGCGCCGAGGGCTACGTCGACCAGGCCGTCGAGCTGACCCAGGAAGCGCTGGGCACTGTGGCGACCCAGACCCGCGCGGTCGGCGAGCGTGCCGCCAAGCTGGTCGGCATCGAGCTCCCCAAGAAGGCCGAGTCGGCCGGCAAGGCAGTGGCCAAGAAGGCTCCGGCCAAGAAGGCGCCCGCCAAGAAGGCCCCGGCCAAGAAGGCTCCGGCCAAGAAGTCGGCGGCCAAGAAGGTCACCCAGAAGTAGTTCGGATTCCGAGTTGCCCTTCGGGGCAACTCGGATTCGACGTTTACGACGCTGCCCGCATACCCTTAAGTCGTGAATCATGCTGTGGGTACCGTCATGTTGGTCTTGCAGATCGGCGTCCTGGTGATGTCGGTCTACGCATTCATTCATGCGGCGATGCAGCGACCCGACGCCTACACCGCTGCGGACAAGCTGACCAAGCCGGTGTGGCTGGTGATCCTGGGCCTGGCCGTTGCGTTGACATCCGTCCTGAGCTTCGTTTTCGGCGTGCTCGGCATGGCGATCTCGGCCTGCGCGGCGGGCGTGTATCTGGTCGACGTGCGGCCCAAACTTCTGGAAATCCAGGGCAAGTCGCGCTGACGCGATGAAGGCCGTGCTGGCCGCGGTCGTCGCGCTGCTGGGCTGGGTGCCCGCTGTGGGCACCTCGTTGGCCGATCCCGGCACCGGCGAGGTCAACCCCGCCCCGCCGTTTGTCGATCACACCGCGTGGGCGCAGTGGGGACGGCTGGCCAGCTTGCGGGTTTTTCCGACCCCGTCGGGGCGGCTGGCCGCCCGGCACCCCAACACCGCCGGTGCGGTCGACGAGGCCTGGGCCGAGGTGTTGGCGATGGCACCAAACGCCGATACCCCCGGCATGCGTGCGCAATTCATCTGCCATTGGCAATTCGCCGAAATGGCGCAACCCGGCAAGACGAGCTGGAACCTCGAACCGTGGCGGCCCGTCGTCGACGACGCCGAGATGGTCGCGTCCGGCTGCAATCCCGGCGGCCCGGAGGAACCCTACTGATGACGCTCAGTCGACGACAGCTCGCGGCACTGGTCGACCACACCCTGCTCAAACCCGAGGCCACCGGCGCCGACGTGGTCGCGTTGCTGGCCGAAGCCGCAGACCTGGCCGTCTACGCGGTGTGCGTGTCCCCGTCGATGGTTCCGGTCGCCGCGGCGGCCGGTGGGGTCCGGGTCGCGACGGTGGCCGGCTTTCCGTCCGGCAAGCATGTCTCCGCGATCAAGGCTCACGAGGCCGTCCTGGCGGTGGCAGCCGGGGCCGGCGAAGTCGACATGGTCATCGACGTTGGCGCCGCGCTGGCAGGAGAGTTAGACGCGGTGCGCTCCGACATCGCGGCGGTGCGCGCAGCAGTACCGGACGCCGTCCTCAAGGTGATCGTGGAATCGGCTGTGCTGCTTGGTGATTCAGACGGGCGCACGCTGACCGATGTGTGCCGGGCAGCCGAAGAGGCCGGCGCGGACTTCGTCAAAACCTCGACCGGGTTTCACCCCGCGGGCGGGGCGTCGGTGCGGGCCGTCGCGCTGATGGCCGAGGCCGTCGGCGGTCGCCTCGGGGTCAAAGCCAGCGGTGGCATTCGCACCGCCGCCGACGCGGTTGCGATGGTGGACGCCGGGGCGACCAGGCTCGGCTTATCCGCGACCCGGGCAGTGCTCGACGGACTCGGCTAGATCCGTCGCCTAGCGGCGGCCTTCGAGTGTGCGGTGAGGGCGGACAAACCGCGCACATCGCGCCCTCGGCGCGCACCGAAAGCCCTCGGCGCACGCTCAACGCCCTAGATGTTGGCGAAGCAGGAATCGTTGTTCTCGCCGGCCGGAATCGTGGCGTTCTGGGTGGAGAAGTGGCTCGTCACGCCGGTCGGCGTCACCTGCACGCTGTCCGCGTGAATACCCAGCGGGTAGTCGGCGGTCAGTTTCGCGGTGTACGCGTCGAGCGTGGACTGCACGCTTTCGCGGGGCAGCGTGAAGCCCAGCGCGTTGAAGCTCTGAATCTGCAGCTGAATCCCCTTGCCGGACACCACGGGCTTGGTCGTGATGTTGTCCAGCATTCCCTTCAGTTCGATGGTGCCGTCGGCGGGATGGGTCGTCACGCTGTTTGTGACGAACGGGCCCAGCACCGGGATCGCGTTCTGCACCGAATCCTTGATGCCGTCACTGGTCCAGGTGATGGTCGCGTCCAGCGATCCGATGGTGCCCTTGGACGACGACGTCCGGTCCAGCTTGACGTCTTTGATGGTGATGTCGATCTTCATACCCTTGGCGTCGCGGATCTGGTTGCCGGCCGTCGACACCGAGATGTTGGTGAAGTGCTGCGTCGCGAGCTGCCACAGCAGCAGTGGCGCGACTCCGAACGAGGCCGTGGCCTGGTCCTGGACCTCGCAGGCCACCGCCTCGGCTACCTTGGTGTCGGCCACATGGCGGGCGTACAGCTCGCCGCCGATCAGCCCGGCGACCACCAGCGATACCACGATGACGCAGATCAGAACGATGGACAGCGGGTCCCGAAATCGCTTCTTCTCGGGCGGCTCGGGCGGTTCGCTGGGCCGGGTTACCCGCTCGGTGGGACTGAGTGGCGGCAGCGGCGGCGGTGCATAGCTGGCCTGCTGCGTGTCCGCTCCCGCCGGGTAGTGCTGCTCGGTCGGGGCGGAGGTCGGGCCGAACGGACCGTGGTCCTCGCTAGGAGCCCACGTGGACGGGCCCTCGTGCGGTGGTCCTGGTGGGTTCGTCACCCAACCGATTCTGCCCTATCGCTACGAGCAAAGTCGGACTGGTTGCGGAGCACGGCGATGCTGTCGCGGGCCTTGGCGACCAGGGCGGCGTCGATGTCGGCGAGCACCAGTTGCGGGTCGGGCCCGGCAGACGCGACCACCTCGCCCAGCGGCGAAGCGACCAGACTGCCGCCGACGCCGGTCGGCGCGCCCGCGGAAGACCCCGAGCCCGCCAGCGTGTCACCGGGATCGGCTTGACCGACCGCGGCGACGTAGCTCATCGAATCCAGCGCGCGGGCGCGGGCCAGCAAGGTCCACTGGTCGAGCTTTCCCGGACCCGAACCCCAAGACGCGCAGACCGCGATGAGCTGGGCGCCGCGCCGGGCCAGCTCGGTGTAGAGCTCGGGAAAGCGGATGTCATAGCAAACGGTCAACCCCACTTCGACACCGTCGACGGTGATCACCACCGGTTCGCGGCCTGCAGCGACGGTGCGCGACTCGGTAAAGCCGAACGCGTCGTAGAGATGGATCTTGTCGTAGTGAGCGTCCGGCTGATTCGGTGCGCCCGGCCCGGCCGCGATCAGCGTGTTCGTCACGCGCCCGTCGCCGGCCGGGGTGAACATTCCGGCGATCACCGTGACGGCGGAGTCGGCCGCGATCTGCCGGACCCCGTCGGCCCACGGCCCGTCGACGGGTTCGGCGATCGGTGCCAGTGGGACGCCGAACCGGCACATGGTCGCTTCGGGAAACACCACCAGCGTCGCGCCGGCGTCGGCGGCCCGAGCGGTGTAGTCGCGCACCTGCTGCAGATTGGCCGCCGGATCGGTGTCACTGAGCATTTGCGCCAACGCGATTCGCATGGCCGCCAGCTTAGAAGCGAATCACGCGTTGTTGGTGATCCATTTGGTGGTGAAGCGCTGCTCCCTGCTCACCAGATCAGCAAGATGCGTGCCGATGATGTTCTCCACCTTGCCGCCGATCAGGGGAATCCGGACGTGGATGCTGACCCGGAACGTCAGGCGGGCGCCGCCGCGGTCAATGGGCGACAGCTCGGCGGTGCCCAGGACGTTCACCGGGGTATCCACGATCGTGCCCCTGATGGATGCCGTGGCGATGCCGTCGGTGACCGGTCCCCAGGTCTCTTCGCGTCGGAAGAACAGATCGCCCCGGTGCAGCTGGGTGACCATCGCAGGCAGGTTGCGGCTGTGCACTTCCTGCAGCGTCACCACTTCGATGGTGCCGTCGTCGCCGGGTACCCCACCCACGCGGATCGACTCCAGCCGCGCCTCGTCGACCGGAATGTCGGCCAGCCTGGCCCGCCAGTAATCGGGCTCAGCGAACGTCCGATGCAGGTCTTCGACGCTGTCCTGATAATCGGCGGACAAGTCGAATGAGCGAGGCATAGCAGGCCAGGCTACCGTTACGGGCCATGAAAGCCAGCGATGCCGGATCGCTGTTCGCTGGTGCGCGCGTCGCCGAGGCGGTGCCGTTGGCGCCGTTGACCACGTTGCGTGTCGGACCGGTCGCGCAACGCCTGATCACCTGCACCAGCAGCGAACAGGTTGTCGCTGTGCTGGCCGAATTGGACGGGGCCAGTGCCGGTCCGGTGCTGGTGTTCGCCGGCGGCTCCAACCTGGTGATCGCCGACGACCTGACCGACCTGACCGCCGTGCACTTGGCCACCCGCGGGATCACCGTCGACGGCCGCCTGCTGCGCGCCGAGGCCGGGGCGGTATGGGACGACGTGGTCGTCGCTGCGATCGAGCACGGGCTGGGCGGGCTCGAGTGCCTGTCCGGCATACCGGGATCGGCGGGAGCCACCCCGGTGCAAAACGTCGGCGCCTACGGCGCGGAGGTGTCCGACACGATCACCCGGGTCCGGGTATTGGATCGCGGCAGCGGCGCGGTGCGCTGGATACCGGGCGACGAGCTGGCCTTCGGTTATCGCACCAGCATGTTCAAGCGGGCCGGTCAGCACGTTCCCGGCGTCGTGCTGGAGGTGGAGTTCGCACTGGACGAATCGGGCCGCAGCGCGCCCTTGCGTTACGGCGAGCTCACCGCCGCACTGAATGCGGGCAGCGGTGAGCGTGCGGACCCGCGCACGGTTCGCGACGCGGTGCTGGCCCTGCGCGCCCGCAAAGGGATGGTGCTGGACGCGGCCGACCACGACACCTGGAGCGTGGGTTCGTTCTTCACCAACCCGGTCGTCGCGCCGGAGGTCTACGAGTCGCTGGCCGGCCGCACCGACGGGCCGGTGCCCAACTACCCGGCGCCCGACGGCGTCAAGCTGGCCGCCGGCTGGCTGGTGGAGCACGCGGGCTTCGGTAAGGGCTATCCCGACACCCCGGCTGCGCCCTGCCGGTTGTCCACCAAGCACGCTCTTGCTCTGACCAATCGAGGCAACGCCGCTACAGCGGACGTGCTGGCCCTGGCGCGGACCATCCGCGACGGGGTCCGCGACGTGTTTGGCATCACACTAGAGCCCGAACCGGTGCTGCTCGGCTGCCGCCTGTAGCTGTGGATTTGGTGGGGCGGTAGGCTTTCGCGACTCGTCGTGGCGTAAGCGGTGTCGATACTGCCGGTATCTTTTATTGTCGTGAGCACATCCCCCGAACAGCCGCCGATCAATCGGCGGTTGGCGTTGGCAGCCCTTGGGCTGGGAGTGTTCGCGCCGAGCGTGCTGGCCGCCTGCGGCGGTCCCGCGGCGAAGCAAGGGCAGAAGAACAAAGAGCAGGCGGCGCCGAGTCTGAAGTACCAGCCCGCCTTGGACAACCACGGGACCGCTGCCGATGTGGTACCCATCGCGCCGGTCAGCGTCACGGTCAGCGACGGCTGGTTCCAGAAGGTGGCGCTGACGAATTCGTCCGGCAAGGTCGTCGCCGGAACGTTCAACGCCGACCGCACCGTCTACACGACCACCGAGCCGTTGGGTTACGACAGCAGCTATAGCTGGAGCGGATCGGTCGTCGGGCACGACGGCAAGACCGTTGCCGTCACCGGCAAAATCACCACCGTCGCGCCCAGCAAGAAGATCGACGGCGGCTTCCAGTTGGCCGACGGCCAGACCGTCGGCGTCGCCGCGCCGATCATCATCCAGTTCGACGCGCCGATCAGCGACAAGGCTGCCGTCGAGCGGGCGCTGACCGTCACCACGAACCCGCCCGTCGAGGGCAGCTGGGCCTGGCTGCCCGACGAGCAGCAGGGTGCCCGCATTCATTACCGCCCGCGCGAGTACTACCCGGCGGGCACCACCGTCAACGTCGACGCCAAGTTCTACGGGCTGCCGTTCGGCGACGGCGCCTACGGACTGCAGGACATGTCGTTGAAGATCCAGATCGGCCGCAAGCAGGTCGTGAAGGCCGAGGTGTCGTCGCACCGGATCCAGGTCGTCACGGACGCCGGGGTGATCATGGACTTCCCGTGCAGCTACGGCGAGGCCGACAAGGCGCGCAACGTCACCCGCAACGGCATCCACGTGGTAACCGAGAAGTACGCGGACTTCTACATGTCCAACCCCGCGGCCGGCTACAGCCATGTGCACGAACGCTGGGCAGTGCGAATCTCCAACAACGGCGAGTTCATCCACGCCAACCCGATGAGCGCGGGTGCACAGGGCAACACGAACGTCACCAATGGCTGCATCAACCTGTCGACCGAGGACGCGGCGGAGTACTACCCGACCGCGATGTACGGCGACCCGGTCGAGGTGACCGGCAGTTCGATCCAGCTGTCCTACTCCGACGGCGACATCTGGGACTGGGCCGTCGATTGGGATACCTGGGTGGCCATGTCGGCCCTCCCGCCTCAAAATGCGCACCCGCCGGCCAGTCAGATCCCCGTCACCGCGCCGGTCACGCCGTCGACCGCGCCGAGTCTGTCGGGCACGCCGACCACCACGACCACCACGACCACGTCCAGTTCGGGGCCGCCTAGCCCCGGCGGTTGAACCGCATCGTATTGGCCTGATCACGCGGCTTGAGCACGATCAGGTCCAGGTCGACGTGGGAGGGGCGCGACGCCACGAAGCCGATCACCTCGGCCACGTCGGTCGCCGTCAACGGCGTGATGCCGGCATAGACCGAGTCCGCGCGTTCCTGATCGCCGTCGAATCGGACCAGTGAGAACTCGGTTTCCACTGCGCCCGGGGCGATTTCGGTGAGCCGCACCGGCTTGCCCAGCAGTTCGCCGCGCAGCGTGCGGTGCATCGCGCCCTGGGCGTGCTTGGCCGCGGTGTAGCCGGCGCCCCCGTCGTACACCTCGAGCGCGGCCACCGAGGTGACGGTGACGATCAGGCCGTCGCCAGAGTCGATCAGCTTGGGCAGCAGCGCGCGGGTGACCCGCAGCGTGCCAAGCACGTTGGTCTCCCACATCCAGCGCCAGTGCTCGAGGTCGGTATCGGCGACGGGCGCCAATCCGCGAGCGCCTCCGGCGTTATTGACCAGCACATCGACCCGGCCCAATTTGCTGGCGAGTTCCGCTACGGCTGCGTCGTCTGTGACGTCAGCCACAATGGGTGTGCCGCCTATTTCTTTTGCGAGGGCATTTATCCGGTCCGCACGTCGCGCCACTGCGACGACGTGAAACTCAAGGGCGGCAAGGGTTTTGGCTGTTGCTTCGCCGATCCCGGAACTGGCACCGGTAACTACGGCAACCCGTTGATGCGCGTTATTTGAACTCACTGAGCCAACTCTAATAAACGTGCTAAATTCCTGAGGTGCACCACAGCGCCCTGTTCAACAACACTGCCGCGTGTCTTTGCGCGGCATGTGCGTGTTGTTGCCGCGCACTTTGCCGCGCCTGAACCCAAAAACAGGTTGTGGCCAAGACCGGCCATTGGAACTCGGACAAAGGACGCTCGTGCGCTCGACTTCTCTCACCCACACCCATCATTCGCCCAGCCGTAAGGGCCACCTGCGGCTGCACCGCCAGATTCTGCCGCCGTCGCTGCACATCTCCGACTCCGCTGCGGCCTCGGTGTTCCGGGCGGTCCGGCTGCGCGGCCCGGTCGGCCGCGACGTCATCGCCGGGGTCACCTCGCTGAGCATCGCGACGGTGAACCGGCAGGTAATCGCCCTGCTCGACGCGGGTCTACTGCGGGAACGCGCAGACCTGGCGGTCTCCGGAGCCATCGGACGCCCCCGGGTTCCGGTGGAAATCAATCACGAACCGTTCGTGGCACTGGGCATCCACATCGGTGCGCGGACCACCAGCATCGTGGCCACCGACCTGTTCGGGAGGACGCTGGACACGGTGGAGACGCCGACGCCGCTGAGCCCGCCGGCCGCCGCGCTGACCTCGCTGGCCGAAAGCGCCACCCGCTACCTGAGGCGCTGGCATCGCCGGCGGCCGCTGTGGGTCGGGGTCGCCATCGGTGGCACTGTCGACGGCGCCACCGGCCATGTCGACCACCCGCGGCTGGGCTGGCGGCAAGCGCCGGTCGGGCCGGTGCTGGCCGACGCGCTGAGCCTGCCGGTGTCGGTGGCTTCGCACGTCGACGCCATGGCCGGCGCCGAGCTGCTGCTAGGCATGCGGCGGTTTGCGCCGAGTTCGCCGACCAGTCTGTACGTCTATGCCCGCGAGACCGTGGGATACGCGCTGGTGATCGGCGGACGGGTGCACTGCCCGTCCAGCGGTCCGGGCACCATTGCGGGCCTGCCCGCGCACTCCGAGCTGCTCGGCGGCACCGGAGCGCTGGAGTCCACGGTCAGCGACGAGGCGGTGCTGGCCGCGGCTCGCCGGCTGCGCATCCTGCCCCCGGCGCCGGCCGGCCGCGCCAACGGCCCCGCCACGGGCATCGCCGATTTGCTGCGCCTGGCCCGGGCCGGCAACCAGCCGGCCAAGGATCTGCTCGCGGAGCGCGCCCGAGTCCTGGGCGAGGCGGTCGCGCTGCTGCGTGACTTGCTCAACCCCGACGAACTGGTGGTCGGTGGTCAGGCGTTCACCGAGTATCCCGAGGCGATGGAGCAGGTGGAGGCGGCATTCGCTGAGCGTTCGGTGCTGACGCCGCGCGACATCCGCGTCACCGTATTCGGCAACCGCGTGCAAGAGGCGGGAGCGGGCATTGTGTCGCTGGGCGGGCTCTACGCCGACCCGCTGGGCGCGATGCGCCGCGCCGGGGTGATCGGGTCCCGGGTCCCGGATGTCGTCGACGAGTCTTCCGCCTAACGCGAACGGCTTGGGCTGGCTGCCGGACCGTGCTGTAAAGATGAAAGTGTGCGGCACAACGACGTCCTCCTGCGCAGCGATCCGCGCCGGGTCGCGCTATTGGCAGTGCACACCTCGCCGTTGGCTCAACCGGGTACCGGTGATGCCGGCGGGATGAACGTGTACGTGCTGCAAAGTGCGTTGCATCTGGCCCGGCGGGGCATCGAGGTGGAGATCTTCACCCGGGCCACCGCGTCCGCCGATCCGCCGGTCGTCGAGGTTGAGCCCGGAGTGCTGGTGCGCAACGTCGTGGCCGGGCCGTTCGAGGGCCTGGACAAATACGACCTGCCCACCCAGCTGTGCGCCTTCGCGGCCGGGGTACTGCGTGCCGAAGCCTCGCATGAGCCCGGTTACTACGACATCGTGCACTCGCACTACTGGCTGTCCGGACAGGTCGGCTGGCTGGCCCGCGACCGTTGGGCGGTGCCGCTGGTGCACACCGCGCACACCCTTGCCGCGGTTAAGAACGCCGCACTGGCGGCCGGCGACGCGCCCGAGCCGCCGCTGCGCACGGTGGGGGAGCAGCAGGTCGTCGACGAGGCGGACCGGCTGATCGTCAACACCGAAGACGAAGCGCGGCAACTGGTTTCGATCCATCACGCGGACCCCGAGCGGATCGACGTGGTCCATCCCGGCGTCGATCTGGAGGTGTTCCACCCGGGCGAACGCCGGGCGGCCCGTGCCGCGCTGGGTCTTGCGCTCGACGAACAGGTCGTGGCGTTCGTCGGACGAATCCAGCCGCTGAAGGCGCCCGACATCGTGCTGCGGGCGGCGGCCAAACTGCCGGGCGTGCGCATCGTGGTGGCCGGCGGGCCGTCGGGCAGTGGCCTGGCCAGCCCGGACGGACTGGTTCGCCTGGCCGATGAACTGGGCATCCGCGAGCGGGTGACGTTTCTGCCGCCGCAGTCCCGGCCGAACCTGGCGACCCTGTTCCAGGCCGCGAATCTTGTTGCAGTGCCCAGCTATTCGGAGTCTTTCGGCTTGGTCGCCGTCGAGGCGCAGGCGTGTGGCACGCCGGTGGTGGCGGCAGCGGTCGGCGGGCTGCCGGTCGCGGTGCGCGACGGTGTGACCGGCTCGCTGGTGCCCGGGCATGACGTCGACGACTGGGCCCACGCGCTCGACGAGCTGCTGTGCCTGGACGGCACGGCGCAGGGCGCGGCGATGAGCCGGGCCGCGGCTGCGCACGCGGCGACGTTCTCGTGGGAGAACACCACCGACGCGCTGCTGGCCAGCTATCGACGGGCCATCGGCGATTTCACCGCCGCGCGGCAGCGCCGGGTTCGCGACCGGGTAGCGGCGCGTAAACCGCGTCATTGGACGCCGCGCCGCGGGGTGGGCGCATGAGTCGCGCCGCCGACGATGCAGTGGGGGCACCTCCCGCTGGCGGGGGAGAGCGGGGCTCGTGACCAAAGCCGTGCAGCAGGTCATCGAGCGTGCGCTGGATGCTAGCGAGCTGACGTACTCGAAACACGAAGGCGCACATGGCGGTCTGAGTGGTCTGATCGTCGAGTTGCCCGGTGAGCGCAAGCTCAAGACCAACACCATCTTGAGCATCGGTGAACACTCGGTGCGCGTCGAGGCGTTCGTGTGCCGCAAGCCCGATGAGAACCATGAGGGCGTCTACCGCTTCCTGCTCAAGCGCAACCGCCGGCTCTACGGCGTGTCCTACACGTTGGACAACGTCGGCGACATCTACCTGGTCGGCCGGATGTCGCTGGCATCGGTGGACGCCGACGAAATCGACCGGGTGCTCGGCCAGGTGCTCGAAGCGGTGGATTCGGACTTTAATACGTTGCTGGAGTTGGGTTTTCGCTCGTCGATCCAGAAGGAATGGGATTGGCGGGTATCCCGGGGCGAATCGTTGAAGAATCTGGAGGCGTTCGCGCACCTGATCGACGAAGACGACGATGCAGAGCGCGAAGCGCGATGAGGTGGGGGCACCTCCCGCTTGCGGGGGAGAGTCGAGAATCGGGGCACGACGAAGACGATGGCGACCGCTCCGACTAGTTCGGCGAGCGCCACACCCTGCGTGAGAGACTGACCGGCATGGGTGACACTGCGACGCTGGTGCTGCTTCGTCACGGCGAAAGTGAATGGAACTCGCTGAACCTGTTTACGGGATGGGTCGACGTCGGACTGACCGAAAAGGGCCGGGCCGAAGCGGTTCGCAGCGGCGAGCTGCTGACCCAGCACGGCCTGCGGCCCGACGTGCTTTACACCTCGCTGCTGCGCCGCGCGATCACCACGGCGCACCTGGCGTTGGACGCCGCCGACCGGCTGTGGCTCCCGGTGCGACGCAGCTGGCGGCTCAACGAACGCCACTACGGGGCGCTGCAGGGCCTGGACAAGGCCGAGACCAAGGCCCGCTACGGCGACGAGCAGTTCATGGCCTGGCGGCGCAGCTACGACACCCCCCCGCCGCCGATCGAGAAGGGCAGCGAATTCAGCCAGGACGCCGACCCGCGCTACGCCGACATCGGCGGCGGTCCGCTCACCGAATGCCTGGCCGACGTGGTGGTGCGTTTCCTGCCGTACTGGACCGACGTGATCGTCCCGGATCTGCGCTTCGGCAAGACGGTGCTGATCGTCGCCCACGGCAACTCGCTGCGTGCCCTCGTCAAGCACCTCGACCGGATCTCCGACGACGAGATCTCCGAGCTGAACATTCCGACGGGCATTCCACTTCGCTACGACCTGGATGCCGATTTGCGTCCGGTGGTGCCCGGCGGCACTTACCTGGACCCGGAGGCAGCGGCCGCGGGCGCCGCGGCGGTAGCCAGCCAGGGTGCCCGGTAGGATTGACGCGCGGCTCAAGTTCCGTCGCTTTTGAGCGCCAAAAGCCCGTAGGCCAAATTCCGCATGAACTGCAGCCGAACACCTGTAGCGCAAGTTGTGACTTGTCCGATTTTGGCCTCGTTCCGCTAGGGCTGCGTTCACCAGATTTGTAGGATTTTGTTCGTGACTGTGTTCTCGGCGCTGTTGCTGGCCGGGGTCTTGTCCTTGCTGGCGCTGGCCGTCGGAGTGGCGGCCGGCACTCGGTTGTCCGCACGCGTGGTGCGACGGCGCCAGCGAGTGGCCACCGAGTCGACCGGCATCACCGTCGCGCAGATGCTGCAGCAAATCGTCACCCTGATGCCGCTGGGCGCCGCGGTCGTGGATTCGCATCGCGATGTCGTCTACCTCAACGAGCGGGCCAAGGAATTGGGGCTGGTGCGCGATCGGCAGCTCGACGACCAGGCTTGGCAGGCGGCGCAGCAGGCGCTGGGCGGCGAGGTCGTCGAATTCGACCTGCAGCCCGGCAAGCGCGGGGCGGCAGGTCGGTCCGGGATATCGGTGCACGGACAGGCGACGCTGCTCAGTGAGGAAGACCGCCGATTCGCGGTCGTCTTCGTTCACGACCAGTCCGACCACGCGCGCATGGAGGCCACCCGTCGCGACTTCGTGGCCAACGTCAGCCACGAGCTCAAGACTCCGGTCGGTGCTATGGCGCTGCTGGCCGAGGCACTGCTGGCGTCGGCGGACGACTCCGAAACCGTGCGCCGCTTCGCCGAGAAGGTGCTGATCGAGGCCAACCGGTTGGGCGACATGGTCGCCGAGCTCATCGAGCTGTCCCGGCTGCAGGGCGCCGAGCGATTGCCCAACGTCGTCGCTGTCGAGGTCGATACCGTTGTGGCAGAAGCGATTTCACGTCACAAGGTGGCTGCGGACAATGCCAAGATCGAGGTTCGCACCGACTCGCCCACCGGTTTGCGGGTGCTGGGGGATCAAACGCTGCTGGTGACCGCATTGGCCAATCTGGTCTCGAATGCGATCGCCTACTCGCCGCCGGGCTCGCCGGTGTCGATCAGCCGTCGCCGTCGTGGCGACAACATCGAAATCGCGGTTACCGACCGCGGGATCGGGATTGCGCTAGAAGACCAGGAGCGGGTCTTCGAGCGGTTTTTCCGGGGGGACAAGGCGCGTTCGCGAGCCACCGGCGGTAGTGGGCTGGGGCTGGCGATCGTCAAACACGTTGCGGCCAATCACGACGGCAGCATCGGCGTGTGGAGCAAGCCGGGAACTGGTTCGACGTTCACGTTGTCCATCCCGGCCTATCAAGACACCGATAGCGACGAGGAAACCGAGCAGCCCCGGGCTCGCGAAGCGCGACCCAGCAGATCCCAACGAGAGGAAGAACTAAGTCGATGACCAGTGTGCTGATCGTGGAGGACGAGGAGTCGCTTGCCGATCCACTGGCCTTCTTGCTGCGCAAGGAAGGCTTTGAAGCCACCGTGGTGACCGATGGGTCAGCGGCGCTGTCCGAGTTCGACCGTGCCGGCGCGGACATCGTGCTGCTTGATCTGATGCTGCCGGGCATGTCGGGCACCGACGTGTGCAAGCAGTTGCGCGCTCGCTCCAGCGTGCCGGTGATCATGGTGACGGCCCGCGACAGCGAGATCGACAAGGTGGTCGGCTTGGAGCTCGGCGCCGACGACTATGTGACCAAGCCCTATTCGGCGCGCGAGTTGATTGCCCGGATCCGGGCGGTGTTGCGCCGGGGCGGCGACGACGACTCCGAGATCAGTGACGGCGTATTGGAATCCGGTCCGGTCCGGATGGACGTCGAGCGGCACGTCGTTTCGGTCAACGGCGACACAATCACGTTGCCGCTCAAGGAGTTTGACCTGCTCGAGTACCTGATGCGCAACAGCGGCCGGGTACTGACCCGTGGACAGCTGATCGATCGGGTGTGGGGCGCGGACTACGTCGGCGACACCAAGACGCTCGACGTCCACGTCAAGCGGCTGCGGTCCAAGATCGAAGCCGACCCCGCCAACCCGGTGCATCTGGTGACGGTGCGCGGGCTGGGCTACAAGCTCGAAGGCTAGCTCGCAGCAGGCTCTCGTTGGCCCGCTTTCGTTGTCGCTCAGCATTTTTCGTTGAGTGTGCACTGAGGGCGGGGACTCCGAGCGATTTCTCGCCCAGCGCGCACGCTCAACGCCCTGGATGCGCACTGGGGCCCTAGGGGCTGTTGGAGTCGAACATCGTCGGCTCCTCGTCGGCCGCGGCTATCTCGATGCGCCGACGCATGTTCGCTGTCATCGGTGGGAGCTCGTCGAGATCGAACCACCTCGCCTCGGTGCTCTCGTCGTCGGCCGCATACGGCTCCCCGGATAGCCACTTCATCCGAAACACGTGATCCAGGTATTGCGCGTGATCGCCGTTGGCGTGCACCGTCGGCTGGCCGACATGGACCCAGGCGAGTCGGACGGCCCGCACCCGAACCCCGGCTTCTTCGAGCACTTCGCGCACAGCGCAATCCGCTGGATTCTCGCCCGGTTCCACGATTCCCGTCACCGCTGTCCAGGCGCCGTTGTCCGATCGCTTCACCAACAGAACTTTGTGGTCATGAATGGTGACGGCGGTAACACCGGGCAACCACAACGGCGCATGGCCAATCGCGCGACGCAACTCAACGATGAAGTCGGGAACCGGCACACACCTTCCTAACACAGGATCTCGACCTGGGCGCGAGTGTGTGCGCAGGGCGTGGATCGTCTCCTGGGCCGTCGAGATGCACGCCCGCTCAGCGCAAGCCGACCCGGCAACCCAGTGCACCTGGTGACGGTGCGCGGGCTGGGCGACAAGCTCGAAGGCTAGGCGCTCGCCTGCCGTATAGCTTCGGGTAGCGACGGCGGGACCCGCGTCGTGTCGGTCGATGGTGAAGCATTTACGTTGTCGCTCAATGATTTCGATTTGATTCGAGCGCTAGTCGTTCGTTTGTCGTATCGCAACGATCTCAAACATGTTGTGGCACAGAGGTCGATCGCACGATGTTGGGCCATGGCGGCTGAGCTTGCTGGAGTCGGCTCTGCACTGCGGCAGTGCCGTGCGCGGACCCACGCGGCAGTGGTGTGCCCGAGGTGCGCGCACCTAATGCCGCCGAAAGAATCGAAGCTCGGTGTTTAGCTTTTGGTAACGGTAAAATCAACGGCCCGACACCAGAATTAAGCCAGAAGAAATGTGGCTTAAAAATGCGTTAAACGGCGACAAACTCGCTGCCGACCGCTGGCGATCGTCCCCGAAATGACAGTGCCGCCGAGCATTTCACGGGTCCACCCCATGGTTACCGCGGAGCTTAAGCATGCTTTCACTAGGCGTTCACGTGTGCCGCGTTAATGTACTCGTGTCGAAAATCGCCGCGCTTAACTCGAAAAGAGGCAAGCCATGGACTTTGCGCTGATGCCTCCGGAGATCAATTCCGGTCTCATGTACAGCGGCCCCGGGTCGGGACCAATGCTGGCGGCAGCGGCGGGCTGGGACGCGGTGGCCGTCGAGTTGGAGTCGACCGCGAGCGGCTGCGCGTCGGAGGTCTCGGCGCTGACCGGCCAAGCGTGGTTGGGCCCATCGTCGATGATGATGAGCGACGCGGCCACGTCCTATGTGGACTGGTTGTCTGCTGCCGCCGCTCAGGCCGGGGAAACCGCAGCGCAGGCCTACGCGGCAGCGGCGGTCTACGACGAGGCGTTCGCGATGACGGTGCCCCCGCAGCTCGTCGCGGCCAACCGGCTGCAGTTGATGGTGTTGGTCGCGACCAATTTTTTGGGGCAGAACACCCCGGCGATCGCGGCCTGCGAAGCCCAGTACGCCGAGATGTGGGTTCAGGACGCCACCGCGATGTACAGCTACGCCAGTGCTTCTGAGTCCGCGAGCGCGCTGAAACCGTTCGACGAGCCGCCGCAAACCACCAATCCGGCCGGGGCGGCTGACCAGGCCAGCGCGGCCGCTCAGGCCGCCGGCAATTCCATCGCTGTTGAAACCCAAGCGGAGCTCAACAAGGTTCTCAGTTCGGCGGTCAGCGCCAATATCCAGGTTGTCAATGCCAGCGGCAGCACTATCACTGCAACTGTTCCCACCGGCGGCACGGTCAGCCTCGGCCCCGGCGCCAGCCTCGCCGTCAGCCCCGGCAGCACGCTGAGCATCGGCCAAGGCGGCTCACTGGCCATCGGTCAGGCCAGCTCCGTCACCCTCGGACAGAGCAGCGCCCTCACCATCGGTCAGGCCAGCTCCGTCACCGTCGGCCAGGGGAGCTCGGTGGGGGCCCTCAGCATCGGCCAAGGTGGCTCATTGACCGTCGGTAGCGCCGGCCCCAACGCCTCCGCCTTGCTCGCCTCCAGCTCAGTCACCGGTTCTGGCCCAGTCACGGTCGGCACCGGCCCGGGCTCCGTCACCATCGGATCCGGCTCCGTCTCCGTCGGCTCCGGCTCCGTCCAGGTCGCGTCCGGCGGCTCCCTCAGCGTCGGCTCGGACGCCACCGTGTCGGGCTCCACCGCCACCGCGGCGGCCCCTGGCTCCGTCTCCGTGGGCTCGGGCTCCATCTCCGTCGGCCCCGGCAGCTCGGTCGCCGTGGCCCACGGTGGCTCCGTCTCCGTCACCTCGGGGTCGGTGAGCGTCGGCTCCGTCGCCCCCGACGGCACGATGGCCTCCAGCTCGTTCACTGTCGGCCCCGGCTCCGCCGTCTCCGTCGGGGATTCGGCGCACTTCTCGGTCGGTGCCGGGCTGTCATTCGGCACTGGCCCCGGCGCCTCCGTTGACCTGAGCTACAGCAGCGTCACCATTGCCCCGCAGGGAAGCCTCGACGCCGTGGGCAACCTGAGCGCCCTGAAGAGCAGCCTCGCCGTGGGCACGCATGCGCACCTCGCGGTCGCCCCTAAAAGCGCAATGGCTCTCAAGGCCAGCGCCCTCGCCGTCCCCCATGACGTCACACTCGCAGTCGGAAATGCCACTGCCCAAGGCAGTTTGGTCATCGACAACGGCGTCGCCGTCAGCCAGACCGGTATTACCACGGTGCTCGCCGACGGCACCGTCGTCGCGGGCGTCGACCCCAGCCTCGGCGTGTCCTCCGCTGGCTCGGCCGGCGCGGCGTCGGCACCGACTCTCGGTTCGCTCAGCAGTGTGTCGAGTGCGACAAGCCTGTCCGGAAACGCAGGCCTGTCGGGCCTCTCGGGAATCCAACCTGACGTCGGTATCAATGGGGCGTTGGACGTACTCGGCAGTGTTGAGTAGCGGCTGGCGCCGCGGCCAACGCGGCTGCTAGCGCAAACCGACCTCGGCATGCCCCAGCACCGACCAGGTGTGGTCGACGACTCGGTTGCGGCCCTCGCGGTGACTGATCTCGATGCGAACGTCGGCCTGCTCGCTGTTGGTGCATACCGCGGTGGACCCGTCGGGATCGGTGTATTGCAGGCTCACACAACGTTCCTCGGGCTGGTCGACCCGGATGGACACCTCGCGGTTCCCGATGCGTCCCTGGAGATGCCAATGCTCCAGCCCGAGCGTGGTCCGCATCCGAAGCGACGGCAAAGGGCTTGCGGGCCAATCTTTTCCGTCGATGCGGAAGCGAATGAAGGCCATCGGCGCGAGCCGCCGCAGCCCGGGCCGTTGCGACACCGCGGTGACCACTTCCAGGACGTCACCACCGCCGAGGTCGGCGTGGATCCATCCCCAGCGCTTGGCGTTGCCGTGCCCGTAGATATGGGCGACGGCGCCGCGCCAGCCGCCGACGTGATGGGTGGCCGCGTCGATGTTCAGCACTCCGGAGAAATCGGCGGTGGGTGCTACCACCACCTGGGCGGCGGGCAGCAGCTCGTGCTCCCAAGCCACGCGAGGAAACGTCCACAACGGCCTGCTGGTGTCGGTCCACGACAGCTCCCACCCGAAGGATCCTGCCCGACCGGTCAGTCCTTCGGGTCCCACGCGTACGCCACCGGCGTCGAACCAGACCGCGCCGGTCGCGGGTTGGGCCGGCTCGGGGCCGAACCGCTCGGTCCGCGGCGGGCTGTCGGGCGCAAACCAGGTCGCCCAGCCGTGCGCGTAGGGGGCGCCGCCCTGAGTGGGGGCGACCGTCTCGCCGTGAATCCACAGCCCGGCGCGCGTCAGCGGATCGGACAGGGTGGCGTACCAGACCTCGAGCCGACCGGCCTCGCCTCGCCAGCATGGGGCGGCCGCCGACCGCGTCTCTTCGTCCACTGCTACCCCTAAGGGCTACTCCGCGATTCGGGTCGCCGGGTGGATGGCGATGAGCCCTAATTGGCTGCGGCGCTTGCACATTGCCGCCAATTCGGCGTAGGCCTTGGAACCGAGGAGCTCGGTGAGTTCGTCGGCCAGGCTTTCCCATACCTGCTTGGCGCCGACGTGTGCAGCCGGATCGCCGGTGCAGTACCAGTGCAGGTCGGCGCCGCCGGAGCCCCAGCCGCGGCGATCATATTCGGTGATCCAGGTCTTGAGGATCTCCGTGCCGTCGGGCCGGGTCACCCATTCCTGGCTGCGCCGGATCGGCAACTGCCAGCAAACCTCGGGTTTCATCGTCAGCGGTGCCACGCCCAGCTTGAGTGCCTTGCTGTGCAGCGCACAGCCGACGCCGCCGGGAAAGCCGGGCCGGTTCAAGAAAATGCACGCGCCTTTATATTTGCGGGTGCGGTGTTGGGGTTGGCCGTCATGTTCGTCGAGCTCGAGATAACCCTTGCGGCCCAAACCTTTTTCGCGGAATTGCCAATCGGCCGCGGTGAGTTGCTTGACCGCATCGTCCAGGCCGGCGCGGTCGTCGTCGTCGGACAGAAACGCGCCGTGCGAGCAACACCCGTCATCCGGTCGGCCCGCCACCGTGCCGCGGCAGGCCGGGGTGCCGAACACGCACGTCCAGCGCGACAGCAACCACGTCAGGTCGGCCGCGATCAAGTGTTCCGGATTGTCCGGATCGAAGAATTCCACCCATTCACGGGCAAAATCCAATTCGACTTCTTGCCCGGGCTCGGGGTGTGAATTCGCCACGGATGCAACGTTAGACCAAAATTCATGTCCGTCGACTCGCGGACACTCGCGCCCGCTGGAGCGCGGATCAGCCGATCTTGAATTGCTTCCAAGTCGCGTAGGCCGATATCGGATTGTTGTGCTCGTCAGCGGGGCGCAACCCAAAGCGCATCGTCGTCCCGCTAGTTTGTTTTCGTGCGATTAGGCGTGCTCGACGTGGGTAGCAATACGGTCCATCTGCTGGTGGTCGATGCCCACCGCGGTGGGCACCCCACCCCGATGAGTTCGACGAAGGCCACCTTGCGCTTGGCCGAGGCCACCGACAGTTCGGGAAAGATCACCAAGCGCGGGGCCGAAAAATTGATCTCCACGATCGATGAGTTCGCCAAGATCGCCATCAGCTCCGGCTGCGCGGAGCTGATGGCCTTCGCCACCTCCGCGGTCCGCGACGCCGAGAATTCCGACGACGTGCTGTCCCGGGTGCGCAAAGAGACCGGTGTCGAGTTGCAAGTGCTGACCGGGGTGGACGAGTCGCGGCTGACCTTCCTGGCGGTGCGCCGCTGGTACGGGTGGAGCGCCGGGCGGATCATCAACCTCGATATCGGCGGCGGCTCGCTGGAGCTGTCCAGCGGCGTTGACGAAGAGCCCGAAGTCGCCTTGTCGATGCCGCTGGGTGCCGGCCGGCTGACCCGCGAGTGGCTGCCCGACGATCCGCCCGGACGGCGCCGGGTGGCGATGTTGCGCGATTGGCTGGACGCAGAGCTGGCCGACGCCAGCGTCGCCGTGCTCGAAGCTGGCGGCCCGGACCTCGCGGTGGCAACGTCGAAGACGTTCCGGTCGCTGGCCCGGCTCACCGGCGCGGCGCCGTCGGCCGCCGGACCACGTGTCAAGCGGACGCTGACGGCCAACGGCCTCAGGCAACTCATATCTTTCATATCTAGGATGACCACCGCTGACAGGGCGGAATTGGAAGGAGTCAGCGCCGAGCGGGCGCCGCAGATCGTGGCGGGCGCTTTGGTGGCGGAGGCGAGTATGCGAGCGCTCTCGATAGAAACAGTGGATATCTGCCCGTGGGCGTTACGGGAAGGTCTCATCTTGCGCAAGCTCGACAGCGAAGCCGACGGAACGGCCCTCGTCGAGACGCCGGTGCGTAATGCTGGAGGTCAGGCAGTAGATCGGAACACCCACCGATCGAGAGGCGACAAACCATGACCGGACCACACTCAGAGACCGAAAGCCCCGGTACCCGGCCCATCTCGGTGGCCGAACTGCTGGCCAGGAACGGAACCATCGGCGCCCCGGCGGTCACCCGACGCCGGCGCCGCCGGCGCGGCGACAGCGACACGGTCACCGTCGCCGAGCTGACCGGCGAGATTCCCGTCATCCGTGACGACGACGAGCACGGCGAGACAACACCCGAGGCCAATGGGGCCGTCGAGGTCGCCCAACCCGAGGCCGAGGTCGAAGCGGCGCCCGAACCCGGCTCGCAAGCCGTCGTCGCCGAACCGGTCACCGAGGACGGGCCCAAGCCGGTGGCCAGGCCCGAGCCGGTCACGGAGGACCGGCCTAAGCCGGTGGCCAGGCCCGAGCCGGCGGCCAGGCCCGAGCCGGCGGCCAGGCCCGAGCCCCGGTGGCCCAAGTCGCCGCCGCAGCCGCCGCGGGTAGGGCCCGAGCGCAGTGCCTACCCCCGGCCGCGGCGTCCGGATACATCAGAAGCCGAGCCGCGGACGAAGCCCGCCGGTAAGCCCCAGGCACCCTCCGGAGCCGAGGACATGAGCCCGGATCCGATCGAGCATTACGCCGACATCCCGGTGGACGTCATGGACTCCGAGGTGCGCGAAGCCGAACCCGCGACCAAGGATTCCGCCTACGTGCGCTCCTACCTGCAGGCGTCAGATTCGACGCTGTTCGGCGGCCAGACCCTCGCCGACGAAGTGGCCCGGCGGCGCAGCGACGAGCGAGAGAGCGCCGACGCGGACTCGCTGACCTCGGAAGAGGCGCCCGCCCAAGACGGCGTCGATGCGCCGGCCCGCGCGGACAAGACCAGGGACGTCCACCCGGCGCCCGGCAAACTCGAGGCCCTCTGGCGCGGCAGCTTGATCGTGTTGCAGTCGATGCTGGCCGTCGCATTCGGCGCCGGGCTCTTCATCGCGTTCGACCAACTGTGGCGATGGAATAGCCTGGTGGCCCTGGTGCTGTCGGTGCTGGTCATCCTCGGTCTGGTGGCCGGAGTGCGGGTGGTGCGCAAAACCGAGGACATCGCGAGCACGCTGATCGCGGTGGCCGTCGGCGCGCTGATCACCCTGGGACCGCTGGCGCTCTCGATGCAGTCCGGCTGAGCGGTTACCCGCAACAGTGCGTCCAGCAATCAAGGTCGGCCTGTCCACGGCCTCGGTCTACCCGTTGAGGGCCGAGGCGGCATTCGAGTACGCGGCCAGGCTCGGCTACGACGGCGTCGAGTTGATGGTGTGGAGCGAAACGGTCAGCCAGGACATCGCCGCCGTCAAGAAGCTGTCGCAGCGCTATCAGGTGCCGGTGCTGTCGGTACACGCGCCCTGCCTGCTGATCTCCCAGCGGGTGTGGGGCTCCAATCCGATTCCCAAGCTGGAACGCAGCGTGCGGGCGGCCGAGGAGCTCGGCGCCCAAACCGTCGTCGTGCACCCGCCGTTCCGCTGGCAGCGGCGCTACGCGGAAGGATTCAGCGAACAGGTGACGGCCCTGGAAGCGTCCAGCGACGTGATGGTCGCGGTGGAGAACATGTTCCCGTTCCGGGCCGACCGCTTCTTCGGGACCGACCAGTCGCGGGAACGGATGCGCCGGCGCGGCGGTGGGCCGGGACCGGCGATTTCGGCGTTCTCGCCGTCGTACGACCCGCTGGACGGCAACCACGCGCACTACACGCTGGACCTGTCGCATACCTCGACCGCCGGCACCGACGCGCTGGAAATGACCGAGCGGATGGGCGCCGGGCTGGTGCATCTGCATCTGTGCGACGGCAGCGGCCTGCCCGCCGACGAGCATCTGGTGCCCGGGCGCGGCACCCAACCCACCGCCGAGGTGTGCCAGCTGCTGGCAGCCGGCCATTTCGCCGGCCACGCCATCCTCGAGGTGTCCACTTCCAGCGCCCGCTCGGCCAGCGAGCGCGAAGCCATGCTCGCCGAATCGCTGCAGTTCGCCCGCACGCATCTGATGCGCTGACCGCGCCTTGACCCCCCAGGAGACCATGACCGCGCTATTCACCACCGCAATGACGCTGCGGGAGGTCAATCCGGGTGTATTCGAGGGAGAACTCAACAAGCACTGGACCATCGGTCCCAAGGTGCACGGCGGCGCGATGCTGGCACTGTGTGCCAACGCCGCGCGGCACGCCTGCGCCGAGGCCGGGCACGAACCGGTGGCGGTGTCGGCGAGCTTCCTGTGGGCACCCGATCCGGGGCCGATGCGGCTGATCACCTCGATCCGCAAGCGCGGCCGGCGGATCAGCGTCGTCGACGTCGAACTCACGCAGGGCGATCGCACCGCCGTCCACGCGGTGGTCAACCTGGGTGAGCCGGAGCACTTCGAACCCGGCGGCGAGACCGCGCCGCTGCTGTCGGCGAACCCGGTCCTGGACCTGATGGCGCCCGAACCGCCCGACGACATCGAACCGATCGGGCCCGGCCACCCGCTGGCCGGCCTGGTGCATCTGGGCGAGGGCTGCGATGTGCGGCCGCTGCTGTCGACGCTGGCGCCCAGTACCGACGGCCGGCCCCCGATGCTGCAGATGTGGGCGCGGCCGCGCGGCGTCGCTCCTGACGGCCTCTTCGCGCTGATGTGCGGCGATCTGTCCGCGCCGGTGACGTTCGCCGTGGAGCGCACCGGCTGGGCGCCTACGATCCAGCTGACCGCCTTCCTGCGCGCCCTGCCGGCCGATGGCTGGCTGCGCGTGATCTGTACCTGCCTGGAGATCGGCCACGACTGGTTCGACGAAGACCACATCGTCGTCGACAGCTTGGGCCGACTCGTCGTGCAGTCGCGGCAATTGGCACTGGTGCCTGCGCCCCGGTAGCCAGCAGACGCCACGCTGTCTGCGATGCTTTCTCCCGTGGCGAGAATCGCGATCATCGGTGGTGGCAGCATGGGCGAGGCCCTGCTGTCGGGTCTGCTTCGGTCCGGGCGGAAGGTCAAGGACCTGGTGGTGGCCGAACGTGTCCCGGAACGCGCCAAGTATCTGGCCGACACGTATTCGGTGCTGGTGACGTCGTCGGTGGGCGATGCGGTGAGTGGCGCGACGTTCATCGTCGTCGCGGTGAAGCCCGCCGACGTCGAGTCGCTGATGGAGAAGCTGACCAAGGCCGCTTCCGCCGTCGAGGGGGACGGCGCCGAGCAGGTTTTCGTCACCGTCGCGGCGGGAATCACGCTCGCCTCCTTCGAGTCCAAGTTGCCTGCCGGGACGCCGGTGATCCGGGCGATGCCGAACGCGGCGGCAGTGGTGGGTGCGGGGGTGACCGCGCTGGCCAAGGGCCGTTTCGTCACCGCGCCGCAGCTCGAGGAGGTGACGGCGCTGTTCGACGCTGTCGGCGGCGTGCTGACCGTGCCCGAATCCCAAATGGATGCGGTAACCGCACTGTCGGGCTCCGGACCCGCGTATTTCTTTCTGATGGTCGAGGCACTGGTGGACGCCGGCGTCGCGGCGGGTCTGAGCCGGGGCGTGGCGACAGACCTGACGGCACAGACCATGGCCGGATCGGCGGCGCTGCTGCTGGAACGACTGGATCAGCAGCCGGGGCCGGCCGACAGCGAGGCAATGGGCAAGCAGTCGGACGCCACCGCGGCGCAACTGCGAGCCATGGTGACCTCGCCTGGCGGTACCACCGCCGCTGCGCTGCGCGAACTCGAAAGAGGGGGCCTGCGCTCAGCCGTCGACGCGGCCGTTCAGGCCGCAAAAACGCGCTCTGAGCAGCTAAGAATTACATCGGAATAATTTAAAGATTTCAAAATGATTGTCCCCCACCAGTACCAGTAACCCCACTAGTCCCGCTATTCTCCTTTCTGTATGCCCGTGTGGGTGCCGGCGGAGGGGAAGCCGCTGGCGTTGCGCGGGCCTGACACGATTGGGTTGCGATGACGTCTACGAACGGGCCATCGGCGCGAGATTCCGCAGGTAAGCCGCGGGACACAGCTTCGGCCGATAGCCAGGCAAGGACACAATTTCTCACCGTCGCCGAGGTGGCCGCCCTGATGCGGGTCTCCAAGATGACGGTTTACCGCTTGGTGCACAACGGAGAGCTGCCGGCGGTGCGAGTTGGCCGGTCCTTCCGCGTGCACGCCAAGGCGGTGCACGACATGTTGGAGACGTCCTACTTCGACGCCGGCTGAGCCGGACCCCGCCGCGTGACGCCGGCGGACGGATCGGGACCGACGCGTGGGGCGCGGCCACTCAAGCGGCCGCGCGACCGGCGGTTTGGTGTTCGGTGCGGCCCGCCGGGTAAAGTGACCCCGGAAGTTTTCAAGTCCTTTAGCAGTCCTTAAGAAGCGGTCACAGGTCAGATAGCGGAGTTCATGGGTTCAGTAATTAAGAAGCGGCGCAAGCGTATGTCGAAGAAAAAGCACCGCAAGCTGCTGCGCCGCACGCGAGTGCAGCGCAGAAAACTCGGCAAGTAAGCCCCGCTTCGCCACACTCATGTACTCGCCGACCACTGCGCGGCCGTAGCGCCGCGGATCAGCTCGGCCGTTAGGCTGTTCGGGTGGATTCGTCGAGCGGGGGCGGTGCCGGAACCGGCGACAACGCGGATAACAACGTGCACTACCCGAAGGTGGTGCTGGTGACCGGTGCATGCCGGTTTCTTGGCGGCTACCTGATTGCCCGGCTGGCGCAGAACCCGCTGATCCAAGGAGTCATCGCGGTGGACGCGATTGCCCCGAGCAAGGACATGCTGCGCCGGATGGGACGGGCTGAGTTCGTCCGCGCCGACATTCGTAACCCCTTCATAGCCAAGGTAATTCGCAACGGCGACGTCGACACGGTGGTACACGCCGCCGCGGCGTCATACGCGCCACGCTCCGGCGGTACGGCGGCGCTGAAGGAACTGAACGTGATGGGCGCGATGCAACTCTTCGCGGCCTGCCAGAAAGCGCCGTCGGTCCGACGTGTCGTGCTGAAGTCAACCTCCGAGGTATACGGGTCGAGCCCGCACGACCCGGTGATGTTCACCGAGGACAGCAGTAGCCGTCGTCCGCTGCGCAATGGTTTCGCCAAGGACTCCCTAGATATCGAGGGATACGCGCGCGGACTGGGCCGGCGTCGCCCCGATATCGCGGTGACGATTCTGCGGCTGGCCAACATGATTGGCCCCGCGATGGACACCACGCTGTCGCGGTATCTGGCGGGCCCGGTGGTCCCGACCATGTTCGGGCGCGACGCGCGATTGCAATTGCTACACGAGCAAGACGCGTTGGGCGCACTGGAGCGGGCAGCGATGGCCGGCAAGGCCGGCACCTTCAACATCGGCGCCGACGGCATCATCATGCTGTCGCAGGCGATCCGTCGAGCGGGCCGGATTCCGTTACCGGTACCGGGTTTCGGTGTGTGGGCGCTCGATTCGCTGAGACGAGCTAACCGCTACACGGAGATCAATCGTGAACAATTCAATTACTTGAGTTATGGCCGAGTCATGGACACCTCGAGGATGCGTAGCGAGCTCGGCTACCAGCCGAAATGGTCGACTGCGGAGGCGTTTGACGACTACGTCCGTGGTCGTGGCCTGACTCCCATAATCGACCCACATCGGGTACGCTCCATGGAGGGTCGCGCCATAGCCTTAGCGCAGCGCTGGGGAAGCCGAAATCCAATTCCATGGGGTGGGGTCAGGTAGATATCGTGGCGGGTGAAACCAGAGCGAATGTCATTCCCCTGCATAGCAATAGGAGTCGCGTCGCAGCTCGCCGGAGAGCCGAAGCCTCGCGTCAACATCCTTCCCTGATGTCCGATCCGCACGGCCCGGCATCGGCCGAACAGATCGCCGCGGTGGTCCGCGAGATCGACGAGCACCGTCGCGTCGGCGGGGGGACTTCGTCAACTGAGGCCCCGCTCAACGAGTTTGCGCAACAAGTCGCCGCGGTTGCCGGATTTCTCCGGCAGCGGCTGACGGGTGATTACAGCGTCGACGAATTCGGGTTCGATCCGCACTTCAACAACGCGATCGTTCGGCCTTTGCTGAGGTTCTTTTTCAAGAACTGGTTCCGCTGCGAGGTCAGCGGTATCGAGAACCTGCCGACCGAAGGTCCGGCGTTGTTGGTCGCCAATCACGCCGGGGTGTTGCCGTTCGACGGACTGATGTTGTCGGTGGCCGTACACGACGAGCATCCGGCGCGGCGGGACATGCGGCTGCTGGCCGCCGACATGGTGTTCGACCTACCTCTGGTTGGCGAAGCCGCCCGCAAGGCGGGTCACACGATGGCCTGCACGACGGACGCGCACCGGCTGCTGGCCGCGGGCGAACTCACCGCGGTGTTCCCGGAGGGCTACAAGGGCCTAGGCAAGCGCTTCGAGGACCGTTATCGGCTGCAGAGGTTCGGTCGCGGTGGCTTCGTGACGGCAGCGCTGCGTACCAAGGCGCCGATCATTCCGTGCTCGATCATCGGCTCCGAAGAGATCTACCCGATGCTGACCGACGTTAAGCTGCTGGCGCGCCTGTTCGGCCTGCCCTACTTCCCGCTCACCCCACTGTTCCCGTTGGCCGGTCCGGCCGGCCTGGTGCCGCTGCCGTCGAAGTGGCGCATCGCGTTCGGTGAGCCGATCTACACCAACGACTACGCCGCGTCCGACGCCGAGGACCCGATGGTCACCTTCGAGCTGACCGACCAGGTGCGCGAGACGATCCAGCAGACGCTGTACCGGCTGCTGGCCGGGCGTCGCAACGTCTTTCTCGGTTAGCGCCGAACGTCGACTTCTTGGGCGCCTCGACCACATCTACGCGCAGAAACGAAAACGCCCCGGGCCGAATGGTGCCGGGGCGTCTTGCGTTACGAGTTACTTGACCAGAGTGAACTGGCAGACGTTGGTGTAGCCGTCGCGGAACAGGTCCGAGCAGCCGCGCAAGTACTTCAGGTAGATGTCGTAGGTCTCCTGCCCCTTCAGGGCGATCGCCTCTTCCTTGTGGGCTTCGAGGGCATCGGCCCACGCGGTCAGCGTCGGGACGTAGTTCTTGCCGATGAAGTGGTGTCGCTCGATCTTGAAACCCGCGTCTGTCGAGTATTTGTCGACCAGATCGACCTGGGGCAACTTTCCGCCCGGGTAGATCTCCTTCAAGATGAAGCTGATGAACCGCAGCAGGGTCATGTTCACCTTCAGGCCCATCGCGTTGCCCTCTTCGCGGCTGGGGACCACGATCGAGTGCAGCAGCATGCGGCCGTCGTCGGGCAGCAGGTCGTAGTACTTCTTGAAGAAGGTCGCGTACCGCTCGTAGCCGGCGTCACCGGCACCGTCGGCGAAGTGCTCGAAAGCGCCCAGTGACACGATGCGGTCGATCGGCTCGTCGGGGAATTCCTCCCAGCCCTGGATCCGCACCTCTTTGCGGCGGGGGCTGTCCATCTTGTCGAACTCAGCCACGCAGTGGGCGTGCTGGTTCTCGCTGAGCGTCAGGCCGATGACGTTGACGTCGTACTCGGCGACCGCGTGCCGCATTGTCGAGCCCCAGCCACTGCCGATGTCGAGCAGCGTCATGCCGGGCTCAAGGTTCAGCTTGTCCAGGGCCAGCTTGCGCTTCGCGTACTGCGCCTCTTCGAGCGTCTTCGTGAGATTCTGCGGATCCGGATTTTCGTCGAAATAGCCGCAGCTGTAGGTCATTGACGGGTCAAGCCAAAGCTTGAAGAACTCGTTCGACTTGTCGTAATGCGACCGGACTGCTTCGACTGGCGGCTTGAGCTGGGTGCCACCCGTTTCCCCCTGGGACGTCATTAAATCGACCCTACTTTCGTGCAGATATTGATGCAATCGCGGCGACGGTTTCTTCAGCGCGCGCGTCTGGATGTGAGGCTTCACCGAGCATCGTAACGATGCTGGTGACGATCGGTTTGCCCGCGGCGTCTGTCACCTCACTGCGGATCTCCGCGATGACAGTGCCGTGTGACTCGATGACCGAGTCTAGATACGTATCGAAGTACAACTTGTCGCCGTCCAGGATCGGGCGGTGAAAGGTGAATTTCTGGTCGCGATGCAGCACCCTGGCGATGTTGATCGGGATGCTGAACTTCGTGAAGATATCCAGCTGCACCCGACGTCCGGCGATTGCCAGGAATGTCAACGGGGCCACGACGGCCGGATACCCGGCTTCAGCGGCGTCAATCTCGTTGAAGTGCGTCGAGTGGTCGTCTTGTACCGAGGCCGCGAACTCCCGGATCTTCTCGCGTCCGACCTCGAAGTAGTCCGGCGCCCGGTAATGGCTGCCGATGAGGCCTTGGGTGCCCTCGGGAAGGGTCGTGGCCCCCTCTGATGGTGTCATGGCGTTGCGGACTCCCCACTTAATCGATGCTCAGCGGCGCAGCCTATCAGCGGGATTGGCGCCGGGATGCCAACGCGGCCAGCGCACCGCCCGCGGCGCCGAGCGCCAGTGCCGACGGCACCCCGATCCGCGCGGCCTTGCGAGCGGTCCGGAAGTCGCGGATCTCCCATCCCCGTTCCCGGGCCAGGCTGCGCAGACGGGCGTCGGGGTTGATGGCGACCGCCGTGCCCACCAGCGACAGCATCGGCACGTCGTTGTAGCTGTCGGAGTAGGCCGTACACCGTTTGAGGTTGAGGCCCTCGCGGATCGCCAGGGACCGCACGGCGTGCGCCTTGCCCGGGCCGTGCAGAATGTCGCCGACGAGCCGACCGGTGAAGACGCCGTCCACCGACTCCGCGACGGTGCCGAGGGCGCCGGTCAGGCCGAGCCGACGCGCGATGGTCGCGGCGAGCTCATACGGCGTTGCCGTGATCAGCCACACCTGCTGGCCCGCGTCCAGGTGCATCTGGGTGAGCTCCCGAGTGCCGGCCCAGATCTTCTCGGCGATGATCTCGTCGTAGATGTCCTCGCCGAGACTGACCAGCTCTTCGACCGAGCGGCCTTCGATGAAGGTGAGTGCTTTGCGTCGGCCGGCGGCGACGTCGTTGCTGTTCTCCTTGCCGAGCAGCTGAAACTTGGCCTGCGCGTAGATGAATCCGATCACGTCGCGATAAGTGAAGTAGTTGCGAGCGGCCAGACCGCGACCGAAATGCACCGCGGAGGAGCCCTGCACCAACGTGTTGTCGACGTCGAAGAACGCCGCGGCGGTCAGGTCGATCGGCGGTTGCGGGCCACCCTCCGCGGCGGTCGCCTCCTGCAGGCCTTCGAGCGCGCGGGCGGCACTGGCATTAGCGGCCACGGACTCCAGGTCAACTCGAGTGGCGGGGTCGGCGTTGTCCGACTCATCCGACTCTGAGGAAGTCATCGCCACACCTCCTAGATCGCCGGGCCGCCTAGTGGCCGGTGCTGCGGCCGCCATCAACCCTATCCGGCAGGTGTCATGGTCGGGTTTACGCCTCTGGCATGGCTTGCTGTCACGACGGATGTCGGCGTGGTGACGATCGGTTGACTATGTGAAATAGCCTCGTGCCCTTAGCGTTTGGCCCCGACAGTGCCGATGCGCAACTTGTCGTGCACGCCGGGTCGACACACCGTCTATTCCGGTGGTGGGGCCGGCCCTGTCATCGTCAGGGATGCATTGTTGGACGCCACACCGCCCGTGCTCGAATTAGTACCATTAGCTCACGACCACATCGCCAAGTTCGTCGACATGGCGCCGGTGTAGTTGCTGTGCGCCGTCGCACCGGCCGTTCGCAGCCGAGCCAGCGCCTCACGCATCATCGCCTCGCCGCGAGCCCAGTGTTGATGGGCCTCGGCATGGGCAGCCGCCCCCACACCCGTCCACGTCGTGTGCAGATTGCTTACCAGAGAGTCGATTTCGCTCAACATGCTCTCGGCATAGCGTTGAAATTCCGCCATCCGCTGCACGGCATCCGCCAATGTCTGCGGATCCACCCGAAACGCCTCAGCCACGGTGCACCCGCCGAACCAGTTGCGCGGAGGCGGCCTCATTGTGCTGATATCCCTTGCCGGCTTGGTCTACCGCCTCGGCCAAGACCGACAATCCGGTCTCGACCTCGCGGGCCCCGCGATGCCACAGCTCCCATGCGGCCGAGTAGGCGCTTCCTGATCCGCCCTGCCAGCCGCCGAGCATTTCGCCGACGTGACCGTCCAGCTCGGCCAGCTGATTCCGGAGGCTTTCGGCGCCACCCAGCAGCGCCTGGGCGAATCCAGCCATCATCTGCGGGTCGGCGCGCAGGTCGTTGTCGGCAGCCATAGCCGAAACTTAATTATTGCCGGAGCGCGCCACAATTCACCGTGAGGTGCCCGAGGTCGGCCGGTGACCCAGGGCCGATGCCACACTGGTGCCATGACTGAGCGCCCGAAGGTGGAGCTGCTGACTCGCGACGGATGCACCATCTGCGAGCGGGCCCACACACGGCTGACGGAATTAGCCGGGGAGCTGGATTTCGACCTGGCCACCACCGACGTCGACGCCGCCGCGGCGGCCGGCAACCCCGGGCTGCGGGCCGAGTTCGGCGACCGGCTGCCCGTGATTTTGCTGGATGGCCGGGAGCACAGTTACTGGGAGATCGACGAGCCGCGGCTGCGCGCCGACCTGACTCGATAACGCTGCGGGCTGGCAGCTCGGTGGCCGTGGACGCATTATTTGGTAGCCCACCGAATAAACGTTTACCGTAGACAGCAGTTCAGTTACTGGAGTAGCGAGGGAGCTGGCCAGGTGATGCTGCCGTGAGCATCTTGCTCTTCGGGGTTTCGCACCGTAGTGCGCCGGTCTCCGTTCTGGAACAACTCAGCATCGACGAATCCGATCGCAACAAGATCGTCGACCGGGTTTTGCAGTCGCCGCTGGTTACCGAGGCTTTGGTGCTGTCGACATGCAACCGGGTCGAGGTCTACGCGGTGGTTGACGCGTTCCACGGCGGTTTGGCCGTAATCGGGCAGGTGCTGTCGGAATACTCCGGAATGTCGATGGGCGACCTGACCAAATACGCCTACGTGCGCTACAGCGAGGCCGCCGTCGAGCACCTGTTCGCCGTTGCCAGCGGTCTGGATTCCGCGGTCATCGGCGAACAGCAGGTGCTCGGGCAGGTGCGCCGGGCATACGCCGCCGCCGAGTCGAATCGCACGGTCGGGCGGGTGCTCCACGAGCTGGCCCAACGTGCGCTCTCGGTCGGCAAGCGCGTGCATTCCGAAACGGCGATCGACGCCGCCGGCGCCTCGGTGGTATCGGTCGCGCTGGGCATGGCCGAACGCAAGGTGGACGGACTGGCGGGCAAGACTGCGGTCGTCGTCGGCGCCGGCGCGATGGGCGCACTGTCGGCTGCCCACCTGATCCGGTCTGGTGTGGACCACATCCTGGTCGTCAACCGGTCGCTGTCCCGGGCACAACGACTGGTCCGCAAGATCCGCGAATCGGGCGTGCGTGCCCGGGCGATGACGCTCGACCGGCTCGCCGACGCACTGGCCGACGCCGACGTGGTGGTCAGCTGTACCGGTGCGGTGAGTCCGGTGGTGTCGCTGGCCGACGTGCACAACGCCCTGGCCGCAGCGCCGCGCGACGAAGCGGGCCGCCCGCTGCTGATCTGCGACCTGGGTATGCCCCGCGACGTCGACCCCGCGGCGGCCGGATTGCCCGGCGTCTGGGTCGTCGACGTGGATCGCATCCAGCACGAGCCCTCGGCTCACGCCGCCGCCGGCGACGTCGACGCCGCACGCCACATCGTGGCCGCCGAGGTTGCTGCCTACCTGGCCGGACAGCGGATGGCCGAGGTGACCCCGACCGTGACCGCGTTGCGCCAGCGCGCCGCCGACGTCGTGGAAGCCGAGCTGCTGCGGCTGGAGAACCGGCTCCCGGGACTCGAGAGCGCCCAGCGCGAAGAGGTCGCTCGCACCGTCCGGCGCGTGGTGGACAAGCTGCTGCATGCTCCGACCGTGCGAATCAAGCAACTCGCCAGCGCCCCCGGCGGCGACAGCTACGCCGAGGCCCTACGCGAGCTTTTCGAACTCGACCAGACCGCCGTCGATGCCGTGGCTGCGGGTGAATTGCCAGTAATCCCAACGGGATTCGACGCCGGCACGCAGCAATCCGCCGAGTAACCCGATTGGTGCATGTGATCCGGTTAGGCACGCGGGGCAGTCTGCTCGCTACCACTCAGGCCTCCCTCGTTCGAGACACCCTGATCGCCAACGGCCACCCGGCGGAGTTGGTGATCATCAGCACGGCCGGCGACCAGTCGTCGGCGCCCATCGAAAGTCTGGGTGTGGGCGTGTTCACCACGGCACTGCGCGAGGCGATCGTGGACGGCCGGGTCGACGCCGCCGTGCACTCGCACAAGGATTTGCCGACCGCCGACGACCCGAGGTTCACCATCGCGGCCGTCCCGGCACGGAACGACCCGCGCGACGCGCTGGTCGCGCGCGACGGGCTGGTGCTCGGGGAGTTGCCGGCGGGTTCGCTGGTGGGCACGTCCTCCCCGCGACGGGCCGCGCAGCTTAGGGCATTGGGTCTCGGTTTGGAAATCCGCCCCCTACGAGGCAACCTAGATACCAGGTTGAACAGGGTAAGTAGTGGTGATCTAGACGCCATCGTGGTGGCCCGGGCCGGACTGGCCCGCCTGGGCCGGCTCGCTGATGTCACCGAGACGCTAGAGCCGGTGCAAATGTTGCCAGCACCGGCTCAGGGTGCGCTCGCCGTGGAATGCCGCGCCGGTGACAGCCGGCTGGCGGCAGTGCTGGCGGAGTTGGACGACTCCGACACGCGCGCAGCGGTCACCGCGGAGCGAGCCCTGTTGGCCGAACTGGAGGCGGGTTGCTCCGCACCGGTGGGAGCGATCGCCGAGGTGGTCGAGTCCATTGATGAGGACGGCCGGGTCTTCGACGAGCTGTCGCTGCGCGGTTGCGTGGCGGCGCTTGACGGATCCGATGTGATCCGCGCGTCCGGCATCGGCGCTCCCGAGCGGGCCCGAGAGCTAGGGCTCTCGGTGGCATCGGAGCTGTTGGAGTTGGGCGCGGGAGAGCTGATTGGGGGAGCGCGGCAACACCCCGCGCACGAGAACTAAATGACGTCACAAGGGATGTGTTGGGAGCGACAATGACGACGCGAGGGCGCAAGCCGAGACCGGGCCGCATCACGTTCGTGGGTTCCGGCCCGGGTGATCCGGGATTGTTGACCACGCGGGCGGCCACAGTGCTGGCCAATGCGGCCCTGGTGTTCACCGATCCCGACGTACCCGAACCGGTGCTGGCGCTGATCGGCAAGGACCTGCCGCCCGTTTCGGGCCCGGCGCCCGCCGAACCACCACCCGCGACGAGCGATGGGTCACCCGGCGCGGATCCGCCACGGGCGGCGCCGACCGTGCTGTCCGGTGGTGCCGACATCCGCCCGGCGCTCGGCGAGCCCGCCGAGGTCGCCAAGACGCTGACCGCCGAGGCCCGCACGGGCGTCGACGTGGTGCGGTTGGTGGCCGGTGACCCGCTGACGCTCGACGCGGTGATCAGCGAGGTGAACGCCGTTGCGCGGACGCACCTGCACGTCGAGATCGTGCCGGGGTTGTCCGCGACCAGCGCGGTGCCGACGTACGCGGGTCTGCCGCTGGGCTCCTCGCACACGGTGGCAGACGTGCGCGACCCACATGTGGATTGGGAAGCGCTGGCGGCGGCTCCCGGCCCGCTGATCCTGCAGGCCACGCCGACGCATCTGGCCGACGCGGCGCGCACGCTGATCGAGCACGAGCTGGCCGAGACCACCCCGTGCGTGGTGACCGCGCAGGGCACCACCTGTCAGCAGCGGTCGATCGAGACCACGCTGCACGGGCTGACCGATGCGGCCGTCGTGGCCGGCGCCGGCGACCCGGCGGGCCCGCTGACCGGGCCGCTGGTGGTGACCATCGGCAAGACGGTCAACAGCCGGTCGAAGTTGAACTGGTGGGAGAGTCGCGCCCTGTACGGCTGGACCGTGCTGGTGCCGCGGACCAAGGACCAGGCCGGCGAGATGAGCGAGCGGCTGACCTCCTACGGCGCGCTACCGGTCGAGGTGCCGACCATCGCGGTCGAGCCGCCGCGCAGCCCCGCTCAGATGGAGCGTGCCGTCAAGGGACTGGTTGACGGCCGCTTCCAGTGGGTGGTGTTCACCTCCACGAACGCCGTGCGTGCGGTGTGGGAGAAGTTCGGCGAGTTCGGGCTGGACGCCCGCGCATTCTCGGGCGTGAAGATCGCCTGCGTCGGTGAGTCGACGGCCGACCGGGTCCGCGCCTTCGGGATCAGCCCCGAGCTGGTGCCGGCCGGGGAGCAGTCCTCGCTGGGTCTGCTGGACGACTTCCCGCCCTACGACAGCATTTTCGATCCGGTGAACCGGGTCTTGCTGCCGCGTGCCGACATCGCCACCGAGACGTTGGCCGAAGGTCTGCGCGAACGTGGTTGGGAGATCGAGGATGTCACCGCGTACCGGACCGTGCGTGCGGCACCTCCGCCGGCGTCCACCCGCGAAATGATCAAGACGGGCGGCTTCGACGCGGTGTGCTTCACCTCCAGCTCGACGGTGCGCAACCTGGTCGGCATTGCCGGTAAGCCTCACGCGCGCACCATCATTGCCTGTATCGGCCCCAAGACCGCCGAGACGGCCGCAGAGTTCGGCCTGCGGGTGGATGTGCAGCCCGATACCGCTGCCATCGGCCCACTGGTCGACGCGTTGGCCGAACACGCCACGCGGTTGCGCGCCGAGGGCGCGCTGCCACCCCCGCGTAAGAAGAGCCGCAGGCGCTAAATGAGCTTCCCGCGGCAGCGCCCGCGTCGGCTCCGTTCCACCCCCGCGTTGCGTCGCTTGGTGGCCCAAACATCGTTGGAGCCAAGGCATTTGGTGTTGCCAATGTTCGTCGCCGACGGGATCGACGAACCACGGCCGATCCCGTCGATGACCGACGTTGTGCAGCACACCCGCGAATCGCTGCGCCGCGCGGCTGCCGATGCGGTGGCAGCCGGAGTGGGCGGCCTGATGCTGTTCGGTGTGCCGCTCGACGAGGACAAGGATCCGACCGGCTCGGCCGGTACCGACCCCGACGGCATTCTCAACGTCGCGCTTCGGGACCTGGCCAAGGATCTCGGTGACGCAACGGTATTGATGGCCGACACCTGCCTCGACGAATTCACCGATCACGGTCACTGCGGCGTCCTCGACGCCCGAGGTCGGGTGGACAACGACGCCACGCTAAGGCGATACGTGAAATTAGCTGTGGCGCAAGCGGAGTCAGGCGCTCATGTGGTGGGTCCGAGCGGCATGATGGACGGGCAGGTGGGCGCCATTCGCGACGGCCTGGACGCGGCGGGCTACACCGATGTGGTGATCCTCGCCTACGCCGCGAAGTTCGCTTCGGCGTTCTACGGCCCGTTCCGGGAAGCGGTGAGCTCCAGCCTGTCCGGCGACCGCCGTACCTACCAGCAGGAACCCGGCAACGTCCGAGAAGCGCTGCGTGAGATCGAGCTGGACATCGACGAGGGCGCCGACATCATCATGGTCAAGCCCGCGATGAGTTACCTCGACGTGCTGTCCGCGGCGGCGGAAGTCTCGCCGGTGCCGGTCGCCGCCTACCAGGTGTCGGGGGAGTACGCGATGATTTGTGCTGCGGCAGCGAACAACTGGATCGACAAGCGGGTCGCGGCGTTGGAATCGCTGACCAGTATTCGCCGTGCGGGTGCCGACATTGTGCTGACGTATTGGGCCGCGGAGGCGGCGGGTTGGCTTTCCTAACGGCCACATCGGCGGTAGACAATCAGGGATGAGGCTGCAATGACGACAGCGAGCGATGCTGATCCCGGGCCGTTGTTCTACGAACCCGGCGCCAGCTGGCTTTGGGTGTTGAGTGGCCCGGCGGCGGCGGTGTCGATGGTTCTGATCGAAATGTGGAGTGGCGCAGCGATATCGCTGTGGGTCCCGGCCATTTTTCTGGTGATGGTGTCGGGGTTCATCTCGTTGCAGATCAAGGCGGCGCGGATCCATGTGTCGGTCGAACTGACCCAGGATGCCTTGCGTCAGGGCACCGAGACGATCTTGGTCCGCGAAATCATCAAGGTTTACCCCGAACCGGAGCATCCGGAGAATTCCGACAAGGAGTTGGCGCGCTGGCAGTCGGCTCGGGCGCTCGGCGAACTGTTCGGCGTGCCGCGCGGCCGGACCGGAATCGGTCTCAAGCTCACCGGGGGTCGCACCGCGCAGGCCTGGGCGAAACGCCATCGTCGTCTTCGGGAAGCGTTGACCCCGCTGGTACAGGAGCGCGTGGAGCCGGCCCGATCGGACGCCTGGGACATCGACGACGATGAGCCCGAGCTGTGAGGGCCCGATATCGCGCCGTGGCCGAACTCGTCGTCGCCTGTGCGGCGCTGGTGGGTGTCGGGGTGAGCTGGCTGCACGCGCGACACATCGTCAACGTCGCGCCGATCACCGACGGCCAGCCGTCCACGACGGCGCTGGTGTACAACCCTCAGCTGCTGCTGGTGGCCATGCTGCTGGCGATGATCGCCGGAGTGCTGGCCGTCCTCGGAATCGCCAGGCTGTGGCGCGCTCGACGCGCCGCTACGCCGTCTTCCTGAACAGCGGCAGTGTCAGCCGGCGGCGGCAGACGACCGCGTCGGCCAGGTCGCCGAATGCCTCGGGCACCGAGCCGGCGATCGGATACGCCGCGTCGCCGTCGCTGGCGACCACCTGCTCGATCACGCCGTCACCGGCGACCAGCGTCCACTGGACACCGGCGCGGCGGCAATCCTCGTCGAATGTGTACAGCAGCGAGAAGCCGGCACCGGCGAAGTGGGTCACGGCGCTGATGTCGAGCACCAGGGGATTGTCACCAACGATGAAACGGCGAACGCAGCCACTGACCCGGTCGACATTGACGGCGTCGATCTCTCCCCGGATGGTCACCACCGTGGCGAGGTGGCGGCAGTGAGCCCGAACTTCGGCTCCGCCGCAGTCGAGGCTGCCCTGTCGAGCCGTGGTCATCGCGATCGTCATGAACGCCCCCATTTCGGTGGTGGTGCGAAGGCCGCCCGCAATGCCGACCAAGCTAGTTACTACCGTGCCTGCCAAACTTAAGGAGACCGACAGTTACGTCTAACTGTTTGCTAAAAAGCTGACGGCGACTGTGCCGGCGGAGGTATACGAGCGGGCGCACCGTCGCCATCACGAGATCCGGGCCGCCGCGCTGTTAGGCTGCTCTGGCTACCGGTTGCGAGTCGGGGGGCTTGGCATAGGGCGAAATGCCCGGTCAGCCGGGTGAGAAGGCCAACGAAACTGCAGGGTCCAGAGCGAAAGAGCGTCGTGCGCAGCGCAGAGATCAAGGGTGAGATCAAGGCCCTGACGGGACTCCGCATCGTCGCCGCGGTGTGGGTGGTGCTGTTTCATTTCCGGCCGATGCTGAGCGACATCTCGCCCGATTTCCGCGAGAACCTGGCTCCGGTGCTCAATTGCGGCGCCCAAGGCGTCGACCTGTTCTTCATCCTCAGCGGGTTCGTGCTGACCTGGAACTACCTGGACCGGATGGGCCGTTCCTGGTCGACGCGCGAGACCCTGCACTTCCTGTGGCTGCGGTTGGCTCGGGTGTGGCCGGTTTACCTGGTCACCATGCACCTGGCCGCGCTGCTGGTGATCCTGTCGCTGCACGTCGGCCACGTTCCGCTGCCCGAGGCGAACGACCTCACCGCGGTCAGCTACATCCGCCAGGTCCTGCTCGTGCAGCTGTGGTTCGAGCCGTTCTTCGACGGAACCAGCTGGGACGGACCGGCCTGGTCGATCAGCGCGGAATGGCTGGCTTACCTGCTGTTCGGCCTGCTCGCCCTGGTGGTCTTCCGGATGAAGCTGGCCACTCGGGCGCGGACCCTGATGTGGCTGGCCGTCGCGGCGTCGCTGCCGCCGGTGCTGATGCTCTTGGCCAGCGGCCACTTCTACACGCCGTGGAGTTGGTTGCCGCGGATTGTGACGCAGTTCGCCGCCGGGGCGCTGGCCTGCGCGGCCGTGCGCCGGTTGCGGCTGAGCGATCGCGGTCGCCACATCGCCGGATACCTCTCGTTGCTGTTGCTGGCCGCCGTGGTAGGCGTCCTGTACTGGTTTAACGCCCATCCGATCAGCGGGGTCGAGGAAAACGACAGCGGCGGCGTGGTCGACGCGCTGTTCGTCCCCCTGGTCATCACGCTGGCGGTCGGCGTGGGCAGCCTGCCCAGGCTGCTGTCGACCCGGGTGATGGTCTACGGCGGGCAGATCTCGTTCTGCTTGTACATGGTGCACGAGCTGGTGCACACGTCCTGGGGATGGGCGGTCGAACAATTCGAGCTCACGCCGTGGGAGTCCGATTCCCCCTGGAAGTGGAACGTGCTGGGCCTGTTTGCGATTACCGTGGCGCTGTCCAGCCTGCTCTATCACGTCGTGGAGGAGCCCGCCCGTCGCTGGATGCGCAGGATGGTCGACGTCCGTCCCGCCGCCCAGCCCACCGAGCCGGCCCCGGCCAAGGTTCACCAGATCGACGGTGGACTGGAACCGATCGCCGAGCGCACAGCGTCCTGAGTGCCCGCGAATCATGCTGTGCCGCATAACCTCTCGGACCAGGAGTTGGCCGTGTAGTGGCGCCGCACTGGTAGCTTGGGGCATGCTGGTCGACTCGGTCCCGGATCACGCATGTGCAACATCGCGTTGACCACCGGTTCGGGTCGGTTATTCGTACGATTTCCGTTAGTTGGGGTGCACTTCCGGGCCACGCCGTGTACAGGGGGGAGGTAAGAGTGAGTCGTCTGGCCGCGTTCGTCGTCAACCTCGCTCTGCTGGTAGGCCTGGGCTGTGAAGCCGTGGCACACCCGGCACCCGTGCGGCCCTACCAGGCATTGACGCTGGATGGCCGGCTGACCCACATCGCGGTGGTCGGCGACTCCTACACGACCGGGACCGACGAGGGCGGCCTGGGCCCGAACGCGTGGACCGCCCTTGCCTGGCAGGCACTCACCAAACGCGGCCTTCAGATCGACGCCGACGTGGCGGCCGAGGGCAGGGCCGGTTATGCCGTACCCGGCGACCACGGCAGCATCTTCGAGGATCTGACCGTCAGGTCGGTCAAGGCCGACGACGTGCTGGTGGTGTTCTTCGGCTCCCGCAACGACCAGGGCACCGATCCCGGCATGCTGGCCGGCCGGGCGCGCGACACCTTCCAAGTCGCGCGGATCCTGGCACCGACGGCGAGATTCCTGGTGATCGGGCCGCCGTGGCCGACCGCCGATGTGCCCGAAAACGTGTTGCAGATTCGTGACGTGCTCAACTCCGAGGCGCGCGCCGCGGGCGCGGCGTTCGTCGACCCGATCGGCGCCCACTGGTTCGTCGACAGGCCGGACCTGATCGGCCCAGATGGCGTGCACCCCAACGACGCCGGGCACCGATACTTGGCTGACAAGATTGCGCCGCTGATTCGCACGCAGCTATTCAGGTAGCGAGACACCGAAAGTTTCGGCGGGCTGGCCCCCTCAAAATGCCAGCCGCGCAAGGCTTTACGCGCCAACCCTGAGCGCTTAGTCCTCTGCGTGCCGTTCGTAGTCCCACTGCTCGAGGCGTGCTTGTAGCTGCATCAAGCCGATTCCGACGACTGGCGTAGCAGCCGCGATGCAGACCAACAACAGCGGGGACATTTCAAACCTCCAAAACCCTTATATTCGTAACACGTTCGGATTCGCGGCGGGGTTCATTCGCAAAGAAAGTCATCGCAACGTCATCCGTCCGTTATGGCTCCGTCTGCCAGTGCGCCCAGCACTGGTGCCAACAACTGCGCATATTCGGTTGTGACGTGGTTGTCGTCGCGAAACACCAGGGTGTTACCGACGATCATCGGGCAACGCTGCGCTGTGCAGAACAGGTCGGTGAGGTCGGCGTAGTGGCCGCCATTGCCGGTGGCCGCGGCCCGCTCCGCGGAGATACCGCCGTCGTTGACCGCGACCGAACGGCTTGGCGCGCAGGCGGTGGCGTCGTCCAGGTGTCCGGATAGGCACGTGGGCACCGGGGACTGCGGATCCGGGGCGGGGCCGAGAACCAGGACGGTCGCGCCGGTGCGCCGCAGTTGTGCGACGGTGCGACCCAGCGTCTCGATCCACGCCGGGTCGTAGGACACGAAGCCGAAGTCGCCGCCGTAGCGCCGGCTCATGTCCAGCACGACCAGCCGCGGATGCTCGGCGGCCACCCGGGCCAGGACCTGCGCGCGCCACTGTTCGCACTCGGTGTACTCGCGGCCCAGATACGGGCTGTCGATGGGCAGGTCCTGGATCGGGCAGGTCACTTTGGCCATCGTTTCCAGTCGCCAGTGCCGCTGCTCGGCGACCTGCGCAAAGCCCGGGTTCCACATCGCGGCGTGCGAGTCGCCGATCAGCGCGACCGTCGTCGGCGAGCCGACGTCGCCTGCCGCGCACTCGCTTTGCCCGATGTCGCGCCAGGAGCGCACGCAGCCGTTGACGAAGACGGCGGCCTTGTCGGCCTGCGCGTGGGCCAGCGGCGGATCCAGGTTCGACGGGACGGCCCGCAGGCCGGCGGCCTTCGCGACGGCGTCGCGCACCTGCGCCAGGGCCTGCTGGATGGCTGTTTGCTGCACATCGGCGTTGGGGGCCGCGGTGGGCAGCGCCATGATGGTGGCCTTCGCCGCGGCCGGGCCGTGGCCCACCGGAACCGGTATCACCGTCAGCAACAGCACGCAGGCGGATGCGGTGGCGGCACTGGCGATCCCGGCCACCGCCAGGCTCGTCTTGGCCGAGCGGCGCAGCGCAGCGGCGAATCGGCCGGGATTCTCCACCAGATGGAACGTGATCACTGCGAGCCCGGCGGAGACGGCGGTCGCAGCCAATCGGGCCGCCAGGCCGGCTTCGCCCAGCAGCCGCGGCATCAGCAGCAGCACCGGCCAATGCCAGAGGTACCAGGAGTACGACACCCGCCCGATCGCGCGCATCGCCGGCCGGCACAGCAGCCGGCCGACCCCGAGGCTGCGGGTGACGCAGCCGCCGCCGATTACCAGCGCGGTGCCCAGCACCGGCAGCAGCGCCGCGGTGCCCGGGTACGGCGTGGCGGGGCCCAGCTGCGTGCAGGTCAGCAGGATCAGCGTCAGGCCACCCCAGCCGGCGATCGCCGCGGGCAGCACCGGCAGTCGGCGCCACTGCTCGATCGACAACGCGACGAGCCCACCGACGGCCAGCTCCCAGGCGCGGGTGGGCAACGAGAAGAACGCCCACGGCGGCGAACTGCGGGTCCACAGCACGGCCGTCGCCAGCGAGGCCGCGGCGACCAACGCCAGCACCGTCGCGTACGGCGCCGCCTTGGCCCCGGAATCAGATTCAGCGTCGCGCCGCATGCGCCCGACCAACCATGCGGTGCCGATGATCAGCACCGGCCACACCAGATAGAACTGCTCCTCGACGCCGAGTGACCAGTAGTGCTGGAACGGCGAGGGCGCCTCGGCGTTGAGGTAGTCGGTGCCTTGGTGGGCGAACCGGTAGTTGCCGACGTAGAGCGCACTGGCGATGCCGTCGAGGAATACGCTGCGGGCCTGCAACGGCGGCAGCACGAGGGCCGCCGCAATGGCGGTGGCGACGGCGACGGTGGCCGCTGCCGGCAACAGCCGGCGGGCCCGCGCGCCGTAAAAGCGGCCCAGCGCAATGGTTTTCGCGGTGCTGACTTCGCGCCACAGCAGGCCGGTGATCAGGAAGCCGGAGATGACGAAGAAAATGTCGACGCCGATGAAGCCGCCGGCGGTACCGGGAATGCCCGCGTGGTACAGAACTACGGCAACGACCGCGACGGCCCGCAGGCCCTCGATGTCGGGGCGGAAGCCGCGTCGCCGGATTTGTCGGGTGGGGCTATCGCCCGCTGGTGAGGGCGGGCTCGACGCGGTTTCCTGCCGGACTGCCATGCCTTTGTTGGGATGCCTCGCTAGGTCGCCAGCCAGGAAAGCTCGCCGGGTAGTTGCAGACGCCACCACGTCATGTCGTGGCCTCCGACCGTGAAGCTTACCGCCGGTGGCGTTTTGAGTTGGCTCACGAATTGGCGTGTCGCGGGATAGAAACGGTCGAATGTCCCGCAGTCCACCCGCAGCGGAATCTGGGACAACGCCGGCAGGCCCATCACGCTGTTCGTCATCCAGTCCTCTTCGCTGTCAAACGCTTTGGGTGCCGAGTCGGCGTAGGACATGTACAGCGCCGGGCTGATCGCGCAGATCCCCGCGGTCCGCGTCGGCCCCAGCATGGCGCCCAGGCGCAGTGCCCCGTATCCACCCATGGACCAGCCCATGAAGCCCACCCGCGACGTATCCATGCCCATGGAGCCCAGCATCGGCAACAGCTCGTCGAGGACCATCGCACCGGAGTCGGTGCCGTCGGCCCGCTTATGCCAGTAGGAGTCACTGCCACCGTCGACGCCGACCACCGCGAACGGCGGTTTGCCCTCCTTGACCAGTCGGGCCAGCGCGTCCTCGACGCCGCAGTCCAGCATCATGTTTGCGTCGCCGTCCTTGCCGTGCAGCGCGATTACCGGCCGCAGCAATCCGCTCTGCGACGTCTGCCCGGGCGGCAGCGCGATCACCCAGTTGGTCTTGACCCCGCCGCGCGCCTTGGAGATGAACGAGCCCGTCAGTTTGGTGGTCAGGTTGCTGCTCGCGGTCGACGGTTCGAATGGGGCGGGCAGTGGCGCCGCTTGTGGTTCGAGCGGATCCAGCCAGGCGCTCAACGCCCAGGCACCCGCGGCCGCAACGGTGGCATTGGCGCCCATTCGCAGCACCGCGCGGCGGTTCGGTTCAGGCACGAGCGTCATAATGCCGCGCCCCCAGCGTCATTCCGACCCCGTCGCGGCGTTTGGAAGGGCATTGTGATGCGGCAGTCATCGAGCAGTGACGTGCTGCGCGTCACAGTCGGGCGGATGGAATCTGCGAGGTTTCAACCCTCGCGCGGCGCAACATGCTTCGCGACGCTGGAGCTTTCGTGCACGGTTTCGAAACGAATGCTGACAAGAACGGAAGAGGATTCGATGACTCTGGCATTTCACTGGTTTTTGCCGACGTACGGGGATTCGCGCAATCTCGTCGCCGGCGGGCACGGCACGTCGATGCACGGCGACCGGCCCGCGACTTTGCGCTATCTGCATCAGATTTGCGCCGCCGCCGAGGACAACGGTTTTGAGGCGGTGCTCACGCCGACCGGATTGTGGTGCGAGGACGCCTGGTTGACGACGGCCACGCTGATCGAGCGCACCGAGACGCTGAAGTTTCTGGTCGCCTTTCGCCCGGGCCTGTTGAGCCCCACCCTGGCCGCACAGATGGCCGGCACCTTCCAGCGACACTCGGGTGGACGGCTGCTACTCAATGTCGTCACCGGTGGCGAACCCCACGAGCAGCAGGCCTATGGGGATTTCCTGGACAAGCAAGCGCGCTACGCACGCACCGCCGAATTCCTCGACGTGGTGCGCCAATTGTGGACCTCGAAAGAACCGGTGACGTTCGCCGGTGAGCACGTCCACATCGAGGGCGCACAACTGAACAATCCGCCCGACCCGATTCCCGCGGTGTTCTTCGGTGGCTCGTCCGGGTCGGCCGGGCCCGTCGCCGCGAAGTACTCGGACGTCTACCTCACCTGGGGTGAACCGCTGGCGGCCGTCGGCGAGAAATTGGATTGGGTGCGCGGCCTGGCCGCCGAAGCTGGGCGGACCCTGAAATTCGGGTTGCGGATCCACGTGATCAGCCGTCCGAGTGCCGAGGAAGCCTGGGCCGAAGCCGATCGGCTGCTCGAGGCGATCGACCCGGCGGACGTCGAACGCGTGCAGGCGAGCCTGGCACGCAGCGAATCCGAGGGACAGCAGCGAATGCTGAAGTTGCACGGCGGCAACAGCAGTCAGCTGCTGATCGCGCCCAACCTGTGGGCCGGCGTCGGCCTGGTGCGCGGCGGTGCGGGAACCGCGCTGGTCGGGTCACACGAGGAGGTCGCCGAGCGGCTGATCGAATATGCGGAGCTCGGCATCGACCACTTCATCTTGTCCGGATACCCGCACCTGGAAGAGGCGTATTGGTTCGGCGAGGGCGTGCTGCCGCTGCTGGAGAGTCGGGGCGTCTGGAAGCACCCGAATCGCACGTCCCGGCAGCCGGCCTCGTCGACGCCGTTCGCGGCCGCCTCGGCGCAGTAGCCGTGGCGACGACGCTGCCCGCCCCCGCACCGGCGGACACCCTCGACGAATCCGACGCCGACCGGCGCCGGCGCCTGCGCACCGTCGTCGCCGCGAGCCTGCTCGGCACGACGGTCGAGTGGTACGACTTCTTCCTCTACGCCACCGCCGCCGGGCTGGTGTTCAGCAAGTTGTTCTTTCCCAATGCCAGCTCGCTGGTGGGCACGCTGCTGGCGTTCGCGACGTTCGCGGTCGGGTTCGTCATGCGGCCCGTCGGCGGCCTGGTGTTCGGCCACATCGGCGACCGGATCGGGCGCAAGCGCAGCCTGGCGCTGACGATGCTGATCATGGGAGGGGCGACGGCGCTGATCGGCGCGCTGCCCAGTGCCGCTGCGATCGGGGTGTGGGCGCCGATCCTGCTGCTGGTGCTGCGTGTGCTGCAGGGTTTTGCACTCGGCGGTGAGTGGGGCGGTGCGGTGCTGCTGGCCGTCGAACACAGCCCCGGCGACCAGCGCGGCCGGTACGGGGCGATCCCGCAAGTCGGCCTGGCGCTGGGCCTGGCGCTGGGGACCGGCATCTTCGCGCTCCTGCAGGTCGAGTTGGGTTCGGCGGAGTTCCTCGCCTACGGCTGGCGCATCGCCTTCCTGCTGAGCCTGGTGCTGGTCGTGGTCGGCGTCCTGGTGCGCTGGCGCGTCGACGAGACGCCGGCGTTTCGGGAACTGCGCGACCTCGAGGCGGCGTCCACCGTGCCGATCCGCGAAATTTTCCGCGGCGCCCGTGCTAGGCGAAACACCCTGCTGGGACTGCTTTCTCGGTGGGCCGAAGGTTCGGCATTCAATACCTGGGGCGTGTTCGCAATCAGCTATGCCACCGGTGCGCTGGGTTTCCACAAGGTGCCCGTCCTGGTCGTGGTGACCGTCGCCGCACTGGTGATGGCGGTGCTGTTGCCCGTGTCGGGCGCGCTGACCGACCGGTACGGCGCCCGGCGGGTCTACCTGGTGGGTGTGGTGTGCTACGGGCTCGCGGTGTTCCCGGCGTTCGCGCTGTTCGGCACCAAGAACCTGGTCTTGTTCGGGTTGGCGATGGTCATCGTGTTCGGCGTCGTCCACGCGCTGTTCTACGGCGCGCAGGGCACGCTGTTCTCGTCGCTGTATCCGACCCAGACCCGTTACACCGGCTTGTCGTTCGTCTACCAGTTCTCGGGCATCTACGCCTCCGGGGTGACGCCGATGATCCTGACCGCGCTGATCGCCGCGACCGGAGGCACGCCGTGGTTGGCGTGCGGGTATCTGGTTGCCACTGCGTTGATTAGCGTGATCGCCACAGCGTTGATCCGCGACCAGGATCTCTACCTCTAAGCGCCGTGCACAGTCGCTTTCCTCAGTAGGCTGCACTACTGGAGTTGTCGTTCCCGTCGGCAGCCGCCCAGGAAGCGAGAAGACAGTGACTGACGCGAACGTCGGCGGTTTCGAGTCGTTGTACGACGAGGCAGAGCACACCGACCGGCGGATCCCGTGGGACATCGGCGGCCCGCAGCCCGCCGTTGAGCAGCTGGTGGCCTACGGCGGGATCCGCGGCGAGGTGCTCGATCCCGGTACGGGTCCCGGCTACCACGCCATTCATTTTGCAGCGCAAGGGTATTCGGCAACCGGGATCGACGAGTCACCGTCGGCTATCGAACGCGCCAAGCGAAACGCGGAGCGGGCCGGGGTCCAGGTGGATTTCCAGGTGGCCGACGCCACCAGGCTGGACGGTTTCGAGGGCCGATTCGACACCGTGGTGGACAGCGCGTTTTATCACGTGTTTTTGAATGACGAGGGCATCCAGACCCGGTACGCGCAAGCGCTGCACCGGGCCACCAGGCCCGGGGCTCGGCTGTACATGTTCGAATTCAGCCCCCACAACGTCAACGGCCTGCAGTGGACGGCTATACCGGCCGACAACTTCGAGCGGGTGCTCGGCGGCAGCGGATGGCGTATCGACTACCTGGGCGCCACGACCTATCAGGCCCGCTTCCTGTCCGAGACGTTCGAAGCGATGAAGACGATGGCGTCCGAGCAGCAGGGCGAGATTCTGCAGCGGATGCGGCCCCTGGCGCATCGACTGAGCGTTATCGACCCCTTATTGGAAGATCACCGGGTACACCTACCGGTCTGGTCGGTGGTGGCGACCCGCATGGACTAAACAGGTTCAAGGGCGGGCGCTTGCAACGGCATCGGGACACCGGCGTCGGCCTGGCCCAGCAAGTCGGCGCGGGCCGGCGTGCAGACCGTCTCGCCCAACAGCGCGCTGGCGTTGAGCTGGGGCTGGATTCCCGAGGTTCCCGCCAACCCCGGTGAGCCGCTCGCGACCGCAGCCGTCGGCGCCGCCGGGGCCGTGCCGGGGGCGAGGGGCGTCGCGGCCGGGGTCAGGGAGGTGATCACGAATCCGTCACTCCCGCTGATGTTGGCCGTGCCGCTGCCGACGTCGACGACGGCGGAACTGCCGGCGCTGAGCATCACTGGGGCGTTCGGCTGGACCGCGGTTGGGACGCCCTGCACTAAAGGCATTGTGAAGCCGTCCCCCAGCAGGATGACGCCGTTGCCGCTTTGGAGGGTGACCGTAACGGTGGAGTCGGCTTGCGCCCCGATGATCGCCACGCTCCCTTCGCCGAGGGGGGTTGTCACGGTGTAGGAGCCGGGACCGATGGCGGGGTCGGCGTAGGCGGCGGCGCTCGAGGCGAGCTGGTTGGGGACGCCGCTCGAGTTGAGTTGCTGTGTGGTGGTACTCGAGCTGAGCTGTACCAGGGATTGGGTGCGGGCGCTGGTGGTGTTGCCGGCGGCCTGGGCCACGGCGCGAGTCTGGTCCAGCTGCCCGTCCGGCCGAGCGGTCTGTTGCGGTTGGTCAAAGGGTTGCAGTGCGCTGGCGGCCTCGGAGTCGGCGGCGTAGGCGTACATCGCGGTGGCGTCTTGGACCCACATCTCCATGTACTGGGCTTCGGTGGCCGCGATCGCCGGCGTGTTCTGTCCCAGGAAGTTGGTGGCCACCAACACCATCAGCTGCGCCCGGTTGGCCGCGACGACCGGCGGGGGCACCGTCATCGCGTACGCCGCCTCGTAGGCGGCTGCGGCGGCATACGCCTGTGCGGCGGTTTTCGCGGCCTGAGCGGCGGTGGCGTGCAGCCATCCGACTTGGTGGGCGGCCGCGCCCGCCATCGTCAGCGACGAAGGGCCCAGCCAGCGGCCGGTCAGCTCCGCGACCTGCGCGGTGCAGCCACTCGCGGCCAACTCCAGCTGAGTGGCCACCGCATCCCAGCCCGCTGCCGCCGCCAGCATCGGTCCCGCCCCGGGGCCGGTATACATGAGCCCGGAGTTGACCTCGGGTGGCTGCAGGGCGAAATCCATGGCATGAGCCTCTTTTCGGCCATAAGCGTGCTTTTTTGCGGAGCTACATGCATGCGCAACGGATCTAACGCCGCGCACGTAAACGCGCGGCGACAGCGTGCTTAAGCTCCGTCATAGACCACGGGATTCACGCGTGAAAAAGTCCCCGCTACTGGAATTCCGCAGGCCAGAGGGTTGAATTACGTTCTGTCCCAGCATTTCACGCGATATTCTCAACGCACGTCGAATCCAGCTCGAGCTAACACACCGCGGGTCCGGCTAAGGGTGAGTGGGCCCCGCTCGCATGCCTGAGGCGTGGCGGCTGCCTGCGTATGCTGAGCGCACGTGGTCGGGCGCTTCCGGTTGATGCCACGGCACCCATGTGCTGTGGTTAATCTCCAAGACTAGCCGGGGGCGTGCCGGGAGGCCCGTAGACATGGCAAGACGTGAGTAGCACTGCGCAGCTACGCCAAGGGCTTTCGCAGCGACAGCTGAGCATGATCGCGCTCGGCGGTGTGATCGGCGCCGGATTGTTCGTCGGGTCGGGCGTGGTGATCCGGGACACCGGCCCCGCCGCGTTCCTGACGTATGCGCTGTGCGGCCTGCTGGTTGTCCTGGTAATGCGGATGCTGGGCGAGATGGCCGCCGCCAACCCGTCGACCGGATCATTCGCCGACTACGCCGCCAAGGCGCTGGGCGGCTGGGCCGGGTTTTCGGTGGGCTGGCTGTATTGGTACTTCTGGGTGATCGTCGTCGGATTCGAGGCGGTCGCCGGCGGCAAGGTCCTCAACTACTGGTTCCACGTGCCGCTGTGGGTGCTGTCGCTGTGCCTGATGGTGTTGATGACGGCGACGAATCTGTTCTCGGTGACATCATTCGGCGAGTTCGAATTCTGGTTCGCCGGAATCAAAGTCGCGACAATCATCGCTTTCCTCTGCATCGGCGCGGCGTTCGTCCTCGGGCTGTGGCCGGGCCATCACGGCGGGTTCGCCAACCTGACGTCGCAGGGCGGATTCTTCCCCAAGGGGGTCGGCGCGGTGTTCGCCGCGATCGTCGTGGTGATCTTTTCGATGGTGGGCGCCGAGATCGTCACCGTCGCCGCGGCCGAGAGCCGCGATCCCGCACTTGCGGTGCGGCGGGCGACCAGGTCGGTGGTCGCGCGCATCGCGATCTTCTTCGTCGGGTCCGTGTTCCTGCTCGTGGTGATCCTGCCGTGGAACTCCGTCGAGCTCGGCTCGTCGCCGTACGTCGCCGCGTTCAAGCACATGGGCCTGCCCGGCGCGGATCAGGTGATGAACGCCGTGGTGCTCACCGCGGTGCTGTCCTGCCTCAACTCCGGCCTGTACACGGCGTCGCGCATGCTGTTCGTGCTCGCGGGCCGCGACGAGGCACCCAAGCGGCTGGTCAAACTCAGCGCCCGCGGGGTGCCCGCGGCCGCGATCCTGTTCTCGTCGGCGATCGGTTTCGGCTGCGTGCTGATGTCCTGGCTGGCGCCGCGCACGGTGTTCCTCTTCCTGCTCAACTCCTCGGGCGCCATCATCTTGTTCGTCTACTGGCTGATCGCCCTGTCGCAGATCGTGCTGCGCCGCCGCACACCCGACGACGAGCTTGCCCTGAAGATGTGGTTTTTCCCGGTGCTGTCGATTCTCACGCTGGCCGGGATCACCGCCGTGCTGGTGCAGATGGCGTTCGACCACTCGGCGCGCAGCCAGCTGTGGCTGTCGTTGCTGTCGTGGGCGGTGGTGATCGGGTTGTACTTGGTCGGCCGTGCCCGACGCGCTAAGACGTCTTGCTGAACAGCACCGCCTGCTCGAACGGCAGCCGCCCGAATACCTTCTGCACTCCGCCGCTGACATGCTCGGCGGCCTCGTCACGGCTGACGACCTGCGGGTTGGTGATGCCGAACGTCTTGCCGTGGCGCCGCATCTTCCCGCCGCCGGCGGCCTTGAGGTTCTTCAGCCAGTCGCGATCGGGGCCGTAGGTCAGCAGCACCGCGATGCCGGGCTGGCCGTCGACGGTGGCGTCGAACGCGCTCACCGGCGTGCGGAACTCCTTGCCGGACTTGCGTCCGGTGTGCTCGATGATGGCGAAGGACGGGGCCCAGCCGGCCCACATCTTCTGAATGGGGTTGGTGACGTGGCGGTTAAAGCGGGCCAGGCCTTGAGGAAGTTGCATAACCACCATCCAACTCTTCGTCGGCGGCCGACTTCAAGGCGTCGTCGCTTAATCGGGAGCAAACGGTCGAGGCGCGCAGGCATCCGACCACCAGGACGCCGACTGCTACACCCTGTAGTTGAGCGATCGGCAGAGACTGGGACACTGGTCGGCATGGGCAGCACTGATCAGGCGACCGCGTCGGTGCGCACCTCGGCGCGGCTGTTCGACGACGCCTGCAGGGTCATCCCCGGCGGCGTGAACTCGCCGGTGCGCGCGTTCACCGCGGTGGGCGGCACGCCGCGCTTCATCACCGAGGCGCACGGCTGCTGGCTCACCGATGCCGACGGCAATCGTTACGTCGACCTGGTCTGCTCCTGGGGGCCGATGATCCTGGGCCATGCGCACCCCGCCGTGGTCGACGCGGTTGCCAAGGCCGCGGCGAACGGTCTGTCCTTCGGGGCGCCCACCCTCGCGGAGTCCGAACTGGCCTCCGAGATCATCGGCCGGGTCGCGCCGGTGCAGCGGCTCCGGCTGGTGAACTCCGGCACCGAGGCCACGATGAGCGCGGTGCGGCTGGCCCGCGGCTTCACCGGCAGGGCCAAGATCATCAAGTTCTCCGGCTGCTATCACGGCCACGCGGACGCGTTGCTCGCCGACGCGGGATCCGGGGTGGCGACGCTAGGACTGCCGTCCTCGCCGGGTGTCACCGGCGCCGCCGCAGCCGACACAATTGTGTTGCCCTACAACGATATTGATGCGGTGCGCGAAACGTTCGCACAGTTCGGCGACCAGATCGCCGCGGTGATCACCGAGGCCAGCCCCGGCAATATGGGCGTCGTGCCGCCCGGTGCCGGCTACAACGCGGCGCTGCGGGCGATCACCGCCGAGCACGGCGCCCTGCTGATCGTCGACGAGGTGATGACCGGCTTTCGGGTCAGCCGAAGCGGTTGGTACGGAATCGATCCCGTCGCCGCCGACCTGTTCACGTTCGGAAAGGTGATGAGCGGTGGGCTGCCCGCCGCCGCGTTCGGCGGGCGGGTCGAGGTGATGGAGCGGCTGGCGCCGCTGGGGCCGGTGTATCAGGCCGGCACCTTGTCGGGTAACCCGGTGGCGATGGCCGCCGGGCTGGCCACCTTGCGCACCGCGGACGACGACGTCTACGCGGCGCTGGACGCCAACGCCGACCGACTGGCCGGACTGTTCTCCGAGGCGCTCACCAATGCTGGTGTGCCGCATCAGATTCCGCGAGCCGGCAATATGCTCAGCGTGTTCTTCACCGATACGCCGGTCACCGACTTCGCGTCGGCGCGCAATAGCCAGACTTGGCGCTATCCGCCGTTCTTCCACGCCCTGCTGGACGCGGGGGTCTACCCCCCGTGCAGCGCGTTCGAGGCGTGGTTCGTATCGGCGGCACTCGACGACACCGCGTTCGCGCGAATCGCGGCTGCGCTGCCCGGTGCCGCTCGCGCAGCCGCGAGCGCGACCCAAGAGGGAGAATCGTGATGGCCGAACAAACCCGGGTGCATGTGATGCGCCACGGCGAGGTGCACAACCCCGACGGCATCCTGTACGGGCGGCTGCCCGGATTTCATTTGTCCGACAGGGGGAAAGCACAAGCGGCCGCGGTGGCCGACGCGCTGGCCGGCCGCGACATCGTGGCGGTCATCGCCTCGCCGCTGCAACGGGCCCAGGAGACCGCGACCCCCATCGCGTCCGGGCTCAACCTGCCCATCGACACCGATCCCGATTTGATCGAGTCGGCGAACTTCTTCGAGGGCCGCCGGGTCAGTCCCGGCGACGGCGCCTGGCGCGATCCGCGGGTGTGGTGGCAGCTGCGCAATCCGTTCACGCCGTCGTGGGGCGAGCCCTATCGCGAGATCGCGGATCGCATGTCGACCGCGGTGGACAAGGCGCGGGCCCGCGGCGCGGGCCATGAGGTGGTGTGCGTCAGCCATCAGCTGCCGGTGTGGACGCTGCGGCTGCACCTGACCGGCCGCCGGCTGTGGCACGACCCGCGGCGGCGCGAATGCGACCTCGCTTCACTGACCACCCTGGTCTACGACGGCGACCGGCTGGTCGACGTCGAGTACTCCCGACCGGCCTGCGGCACTTGACCATGCTTCGGCCGATGATCGCCGTGGCAGTGTTGGCAATCTGCGGATTGCTGACCGGCTGCTCGGCTGGTCATGACGCCGTCGCGCAGGGTGGCACCTTCGAATTCGTCTCTCCCGGAGGCAAAACCGACATCTTCTACGACCCGCCTTCGAGTCGCAGCCGCCCCGGCCCGCTGGCCGGACCGGACCTGGCCGACCCGTCGCACACCATGTCGCTGGACGACTCGATCTTCTCCGGCAACGTCGTCGTCATCAACGTCTGGGGCCAGTGGTGCGGGCCGTGCCGCGCCGAAGTCACCCAGCTGCAGCAGGTGTACGACGCCACCCGCGAATCCGGTGCGTCATTCCTCGGCATCGACGTGCGCGACAACAACCGCCAAGCGGCCCTGGACTTCGTCAACGATCGGGCCATCAGCTATCCGTCGATCTACGACCCGGCGATGCGCACCCTGATCGCTTTCGGCGGCAAATACCCGACCACGGTCATCCCGTCGACGCTGGTGCTGGATCGCCAGCACCGGGTGGCGGCGGTGTTCCTGCGGGAGTTGCTGGCGTCCGATCTGCGGCCGGTGGTGCAGAAGCTGACCCAGGAAGCGCCGCCGGGCGTGCAGCCGCCCGGGCAGCAGGGTTCGTCTCGATGACCGGGTTCGCACAGACGGCCGCCGCCGGGCCCTTGCTGGTGGCCCTCGGTGCCTGCGTGCTCGCGGGGCTGGTGTCGTTCGCCTCGCCCTGCGTGGTGCCGTTGGTGCCCGGCTACCTGTCTTATCTGGCCGCGGTGGTCGGCGTGGACGACCAGCCGGGCTCGGGCCCGGAAGCGGGAATGGACGCGGGAATGGTGAAAGCCCCGCCCGCGGCCCGGTGGCGCGTCGCCGGATCGGCGGCACTGTTCGTCGCCGGATTCACGACGGTGTTCGTCCTGGGCACCGTCGCCGTGCTCGGAATGACGACGACGCTGATCACCAACCAGTTGGTACTGCAGCGCGTGGGCGGCGTGCTGACCATCGTGATGGGCCTGGTGTTCGTCGGCCTCATTCCCGCTCTGCAGCGCCAGGTCCGGTTCAGCCCGCAACAGCTGACGACGGTCGCCGGGGCACCGGTGCTCGGCGCGGTGTTCGCGCTGGGGTGGACGCCGTGTTTGGGCCCGACGTTGACCGGCGTGATCACCGTGGCCTCGGCCACCGAAGGCGCGAATGTCCCCCGCGGCATCCTGCTGGTGATCGCCTACTGCCTGGGGTTGGGAATCCCGTTCGTGCTGTTGGCTTTTGGCTCGGCCCGCGCCGTCGCCGGCCTCGGCTGGTTGCGCCGGCACAGCCGGGCCATCCAGGTCTTCGGCGGCGCGCTGCTGATCGTGGTAGGGGTGCTGCTGGTCACCGGCGTGTGGAGCGATTTCATCTCCTGGCTGCGCGACGCGTTCGTCAGCGACGTGAGGTTGCCGATTTGAGACACGTTCTGGCGTGGACGCGCAACACCTGGCGCGCGCTGACCTCGATGGGCACCGCGCTCGTGCTGCTGTGTCTGCTGGCGCTTGGCGCGATCCCCGGGGCCCTGCTGCCGCAGCGCAGCCTCAACGCGGGCAAGGTCGACGAGTACCTGGCCGCCCACCCGACCATCGGCCCGTGGCTGAATCGGCTGCAGGCCTTCGACGTGTTCTCCAGCTTCTGGTTCACCGCCATCTACGTGCTGCTGTTCATCTCCCTCGTCGGCTGCCTGACCCCGCGGATGATCGAGCACGCCCGCAGCCTGCGCGCCACACCGGTTGCCGCCCCCCGCAACCTGGCCCGGCTGCCCAAGCACACCAGCGCGCAGCTCACCCTGGCCGACGAGGCCGACCTGAACGCCGTGGCGAACCGGATCGCCGGGCGGCTGAACGGCTGGCGCACCGCGATCCGCCACGAAGGCCACGCCGTCGAGATATCCGCCGAAAAGGGCTACCTACGCGAATTCGGCAACATCGTCTTCCACTTCTCGCTGCTGGGGCTGCTGGTCGCGGTGGCCGTCGGCAAGCTGTTCGGCTACGAGGGCAACGTCATCGTCATCGCCGACGGCGGCCCCGGGTTCTGCTCGGCCTCACCGGCCGCGTTCGACTCGTTCCGCGCCGGCAACACCGTCGACGGCACCTCCCTGCATCCAATTTGCGTGCGGGTCAACGACTTTCAGGCCCGCTATCTGCCGTCCGGGCAGGCCACGTCGTTCGCCGCCGACATCGACTACCAGGACGGCCGCGATCTGGCGGCCAACAGTTGGCGGCCCTACCGCTTAGAGGTCAACCACCCGCTGCGGGTCGGCGGCGATCGGGTGTACCTGCAGGGCCACGGTTACGCACCCACCTTCACGGTGACCTTCCCCGACGGGCAGAAGCGGACGTCCACCGTGCAGTGGCGCCCCGACAACCCGCAGACCCTGCTCTCGTCGGGAGTGGTCCGCATCGACCCACCGGGCGGCAGCTACCCAGCCGCGGCCGAGCGGCGCAACCACCAGATCGCGATCCAGGGCCTGTTGGCGCCGACCGAGCAACTCGACGGCGTGCTGTTGTCGTCGCGGTTCCCGGCGCTGGACGCCCCGGCGGTGGCCGTCGACATCTACCGTGGCGACACCGGCCTGGACACCGGGCGTCCACAGTCGTTGTTCACCCTGGATCCGCGGCTGATCGAGCAGGGCCGGCTGACCAAGGAGAAGCGGGTCAACCTGCGCGCCGGCCAAGAGGTGCGCATCGACCAGGGTCCCGGCGCGGGCACCACGATCCGGTTCGACGGCGCCGTGCCGTTCGTCAACCTGCAGGTCTCCCACGACCCCGGCCAGGCCTGGGTGCTGGTCTTCGCGATCACGATGATGGCCGGGCTGCTGGTTTCGCTGCTGGTGCGCCGGCGCCGGGTGTGGGTTCGTCTGAGGCCGGTGGAATCGGCCCCCGGTACGGTGAACGTCGAGCTGGGCGGCCTGGCCCGCACCGACAACTCCGGTTGGGGCGACGAGTTCGAACGACTCACCGAGCGCTTGTTGAGCGGGCTGGACGAATCCGGCGCCCCGGCCCCAGACCCAGCGTCCAGAAGGAGTTCTGAGGTGGACGTCACGTGAACACCACACACGTCAATATCGGCCTGGCGCGCTACTCCGACTGGGCGTTCACCTCGGCGGTGGTGGCCCTGGTCGTCGCGCTGCTGCTGCTGGCCTTCGAGCTCGCCTACGCCGGCAGTCGGCGATCCGACAACCGCGAACGGGTGCTGGCCGGCGTTGCCGCCGACAGCGCCACCCCCGGCATCGTCGAGGACGTCGATCGGCGGCCGGTCGACGAACGGGCCGGGCGGGCCGGGCTTGCGGTCGTCTACCTCGGCATTGGCCTGCTGCTGGCCTGCCTGGTGCTGCGCGGCCTGGCCACCATGCGGGTGCCGTGGGGCAACATGTACGAGTTCATCAACCTGACCTGCCTGTGCGGGCTGATCGCCGGCGCCATCGTGCTGCGCCGCCCGCAATTCCGCCCGCTCTGGGTTTTCCTGCTGCTGCCGGTGTTGATCCTGCTCACGGTGTCGGGGCGCTGGCTCTACACCAATGCCGCACCCGTGATGCCGGCGCTGCAGTCCTACTGGCTTCCCATCCACGTGTCGGTGGTCAGCCTGGGCTCCGGGGTGTTCTTGGTCGCCGGCATCGCCAGCATCCTGTTCCTGCTGCGCACCTCGCGGCTGGGTGACCCCGATCAGCGCGCGCAGGGAGCGCTGGCTCGAATCGTGCAGCGGCTGCCCGACGCGCAGACGCTGGACCGCATCGCCTACCGCACCACGATCTTCGCGTTCCCGGTCTTCGGTTTCGGGGTCATCTTCGGAGCGATCTGGGCCGAGGAGGCCTGGGGCAGGTATTGGGGCTGGGATCCCAAGGAGACGGTTTCTTTCATCGCCTGGGTGGTATACGCGGCGTACCTGCATGCCAGGTCGACCGCGGGGTGGCGGGACAGAAAGGCCGCCTGGGTCAACGTGGTCGGTTTCGTGGCCATGGTCTTCAATTTGTTCTTCGTTAACCTGGTGACCGTGGGCCTGCATTCGTATGCCGGCGTGGGCTGACAGTTAGGAAGCGACACCGCAACAAGGGGGAAATGCAAGTGGCTGAGCAGTCATCGAGTGGCGTGGGGGCGCCGGAACATCCGACGGCTGATTTGAATCCGCAGGAGCAACCGCCGGCCGGCGAGACGTCTGCCGATCCCAACGCGGAGGCACCGACGCGGGCCTTCGCCGGCTTCCGCACCGAGCGTCGGGTCCCGGCGACCGAGCGGCGCGAAGCACCGGCGCCGCCCCCGGCCGGGATGCCGCCCTGGGATTCCACGCCGGTGACCGGCATCCCGCGCGTCGACCCGACCGCATACGGCGCCTATTACAACGGCCCCGCCGACGCGCCCGCGGCAGCCCCGGCCCCGTACCGCCGCGAGCACCTGCCGCACACGCCGTATCCGGAACTGTCCACCGGTATGCTGCTGCGCCCGATCAAGCCGCCGCCGTCGGAAGGCTGGCGCCGACTGGTCTACGTGCTGTCCGGCCGGACCATCAATCTGGGGGAGAGCCCTCGAGCCGCGCGGCAGAACAACTTGGTGGCGTCGGTCAACCGGCCGTTGCGCGGCTGCTACCGGATCGCGGTGATCTCCCTGAAGGGCGGCGTCGGCAAAACCACGATCGCCGCCACGCTGGGTGCCACCTTCGCGCAGATCCGCGGCGACCGGGTGGTGGCCGTCGACGCCAACCCCGACCGCGGCACCCTGAGCCAAAAGGTCCCGCTGGAGACCGCGGGCACGGTGCGTCAACTGCTGCGCGACGCCGGAACCGTCGAGCGCTACAGCGATGTCCGCCGCTACACCTCGAGGGGCCCGAGCGGGCTGGAAGTGCTGGCGTCCGAAAGTGATCCGGCGGTATCGGAGGCATTCAACGCCGACGACTACACCCGCACCCTGGGCATCCTCGAGCGGTACTACGGTCTGGTGATCACCGACTGCGGGCCCGGCCTGCTGCACTCGGCGATGTCGTCGGTGCTGGAGAACGCCGACGTTCTTATCGTGGTGAGTTCCGGTTCCATCGACGGTGCGCGCAGCGCCTCGGCGACGCTGGACTGGCTCGACGCGCACGGCCACGAAGCGCTGGTTCGCAACTCGATCGCGGTCATCAACGCGGTGCGCCCGAAGACCGGCAAGGTCGATATGAACAAGGTGGTCGATCACTTCTCGCGGCGCTGCCGCGCGGTGCGGTTGGTGCCCTACGACGCTCATCTCGACGAGGGCGCCGAGATCCATCTGGATCAGCTGCGGCGGGAGACCCGTGAAGCTCTCACCAGCTTGGCTGCCGTTGTCGCCGAAGGGTTTCCGGGAGACCAGCCGAACCTCGGCATCGCTTAAAGGAAGGGTCAGCGGGGGCTGTCGTCCCCGCTTCCCAACCGCCGCATGAAGTCTGGATCGTCGTCGGGTCCGATGACGCGCGTCTTCGGCCGGTGCGCCTGTGATCGCGCCGCGCGCCAGCCAATGTAGATCAGCGTCCCCAAGACCAGGACGACCACCAGGTAGAGCACTGCACACCTCCTGGGAGCGAATATACTCGCGCCGTAGGCTCGAGCTGTGTCAGAAAGGCCGAGCGACAACAGCACTGGGAACCATCCCTCGGACGATGCGCAGCAGCACACCCGAGACGGCGCGCTTGTCGACGTTTTGCTCTACGCGGCGGCGCGGCTGCTGCTGGCGGTCGTGCTCACCGCAGTCATCTATCTCGCGGCGCGGCTGCTGGGGGTCAACCAGATCCCGATCGTCGTCGCGGCGCTGTTCGCGTTGATCATCGCGATGCCGTTGGGCATCTGGCTGTTCGGCCCGCTGCGCCGGCGTGCCACGGCCTCGCTCGCGGCTTCCGGCGAACGCCGGCGCGCCGAACGCGAACATCTGCAAGCCCGGCTGCGCGGTGAGGCGATCGACGACGAACCCTCCGAGAGCTGAGGTCAGTAGTTGGGCATCCGCACGACCTGCGCGGCGTAGCTCAGGCCCGCGCCGTATCCGATCAGCAGGGCCAGATCACCGGGCTGGGACGTCCCGGTGGCGAGCAGCTCGGCCATCGCCAACGGAATGGACGCCGCGGACGTGTTCCCGGTGTGCTCAATGTCATTGGCGACGATCGCTTCGGGGCGCAGGTTCAGATTCTTGGCCAGTACCTCGTTGATCCGGGCGTTGGCCTGATGCGGGATGAATACGTCGATCTGATCGGATCGCACACCCGCGGCGTCCATCGCCTGCCGCCCGACCTTGCCCATTTCGAATGCGGCCCAACGGAAGACAGCGCTGCCTTCCAGCCGGAGAAACGGGCGCGGGCCGGTCGGGTTCTCGGTGTAGGCGATCCAGTCGATGTCCTGACGGATGGCCATGGCCTGCTCGCCGTCGCTGCCCCAGACCGTCGGCCCGATACCCTGCTCGGGCGTCTCGCCCACCACGACCGCGGCGGCGCCGTCGGCGAAGATGAAGCAGTTGCTGCGGTCGAGCATGTCCACGGTGGGGGACAGTTTCTCCGAACCGATGACCAGCATCTTGGCCACGCTGCCGCCGCGGATCATATCGGCCGCGACGCCGACCGCGTAGCCAAAGCCGGCGCACCCCGCCGAGATGTCGAACGCGGGCACACCGGTTGCGCCCAGCGCCGAAGCGACCGCCGGTGCGCTGGCCGGGGTCTGCAAGAACTGGGTGCTGGTGGCGACGATGACGCCGTCGATGTCGGTCGCGTCCAGCGCGGCCTTCGCGATCGCTTCGCGGCTGGCCTCGATCGACATGGACGCGACGGATTCGTCGGCGGCGGCGAAGCGGCGGGTTTTGATGCCGGTGCGCGAGTAGATCCACTCATCGGAGGAGTCGATGTTGCGGCACAGCTCCTCGTTGGTGACCACGCGTTCGGGGCGGTATGCGCCGACGCTGAGCAGTCCGATGTTCCTGGGCCCGCTGGTCGCGGCGATCTGCTGCATTGCGCTCCTCGCTCGGTCTAGCGGTGTAAGGCCTGTCACGTCGACGCTAACGCGTGTTATCGGAATCCGACGACGTCTTCGCGAAGGAATCCCATTATCGGTGTGCGGCTACGGCGACGACACGCCGCCGAAGTCCGCCCTCAGCGCACAGTCACCGCGTCAAGCAGGGTGGGCCAGCGCCAGTGCCGCGGCCACGGCGAGCGCCCAGACCAGCATCGTCAGCCCGGTGTCCCGCAGCACCGGGATCAGCTCCGGGCCGCCGCGCCCGGATCGCACCGGCCCGGCGGCGCGCAGCGCCAACGGGGTCGCGATCAACCCCACCCCACACCACGGCGTCGCCAGCATCAGCACCACGGTCAGCACCCCGGCGGTCGCCAGCAGTCCCTGGTAGAACACCCGGGTGCGGGTATCGCCGAGCCGCACCGCAAGGGTGATCTTGTGCGCCTGCGCGTCGGTCGGGATGTCTCGCAGATTGTTGGCCACCAGCACCGACGACGACAGCGCGCCGGTGGCCACCGCCAGCACCAGTCCCACCCAGTCCACCCGCAGCGCCTGGGTGTACTGCGTGCCCAGCACGGCGACCAGCCCGAAGAACACGAACACCGCGACCTCGCCGAAACCCGCATACCCGTAAGGCCTCGAGCCGCCGGTGTACAGCCAGGCCCCGGCGATGCACACGACACCGACCGCGATCAGCCACGGTGCGCTGAGCAGGGCCAGCGCCAGACCGGCCGCCGCGCCCACCGCGAGCGACGCCACCGCGGCGCTCAGCACCGCTCGCGGCGTCGCCAGTTTGGAGCCCACCAGCCGTGCCGGGCCGGTCCGGACGTCATCGGTGCCCCGGATGCCGTCGGAGTAGTCGTTGGCGTAGTTGACGCCGACCGTCAGAGCGACTGCGACGGCCAGCGCCAGCAGCGCCTTCCACCACACGGCGCCGTGCAGCCATGCCGCCGCGCCGGTGCCCGCGACGACCGGCGCGATCGCGTTGGGCAGCGTCCGCGGCCGGGCCCCCGAAATCCACTGCGCAAAAGTGGCCACCAGGGCATCCTGCCCTATGCACCACAATGGGCGAATGCCCGCCGGCGACGATGCAGAGCGGAGCGTTGAGGAGGTACCTCCCGCTCGCGGGGGAGAGGAGCGGCGTAGATGCTCGGAGTGATCGGCGGCAGCGGCTTCTATACGTTCTTGCACTCCGACGTTCACCACGTCACCCCGGACACCCCGTACGGCCCGCCCAGCGCCCCGCTGACGGTCGGCACCATCGGTGCGCACGAAGTCGCCTTCCTGCCCCGGCACGGCGCCAAGCACGAGTACTCCGCGCACACCGTGCCGTACCGCGCCAACATGTGGGCGCTGCGCTCGCTGGGTGTGCGGCGCGTGCTCGCGCCTTGCGCGGTGGGCAGCCTGAATCCCGCCTACGGGCCGGGCTCCATCGTGGTGCCCGATCAGCTGGTGGATCGCACCAACAGCCGCGCCGACACCTACTTCGACTCCGGCGCGATTCACGTCGACTTCGCCGACCCGTATTGCCCGGCCTTGCGCGAGGCGGCCACCGGCCTGCCCGACGTGGTCGACGGCGGCACCATGGTGGTGATCCAGGGCCCGCGATTTTCCACCCGCGCCGAGAGTCAGTGGTTCGCCTCGGCGGGCTTCACGCTGGTCAACATGACCGGATATCCGGAGGCGGTGCTGGCGCGTGAACTTGAAATATGCTATGCGGCAATCGCTTTGGTGACTGATCTGGATGCCGGTGTCAGCCACGGTGAGGGCGTGAAGACGGTCGACGTGATGGTGGAATTCGAGAAGAACATCGAGCCGTTCAAGAAGTTGGTGCGCGAGGCCATCGCCCGGGTGGCCGTCGAGCGCGACTGCACGCACTGCCTGTCACACACCGGCGTCACGCTGCCGTTCGAGCTGCCGTGAGGGTGCTGCTGACCGGCGCCGCCGGTTTCATCGGGTCGCGGGTGGACGCGGCGCTGCGCGCGGCGGGTCACGAGGTGATCGGCGTCGACATGCTTCTGCCTGCCGCGCACGGCCCAAACGCGTTGCTGCCCAACGGATGTCACCGGATCGACGTCCGGGACGCCGATGCGCTGGCCCCGTTGCTCGACGGGGTGGATCTGGTGTGTCACCAGGCCGCGATGGTGGGCGCCGGCGTCGACGCGGCCGACGCGCCCGCCTACGGCGGCCACAACGACTACGGCACCACGGTGCTGCTGGCGCAGATGTTCGCCGCCGGGGTGCGGCGCCTGGTGCTGGCGTCGTCGATGGTGGTGTACGGGCAGGGCCGCTATGACTGCCCGCAGCACGGGCAGGTCGACCCGCTGCCGCGACGGCGCGCCGACCTCGATGCCGGAGCGTTCGAGCACCGCTGTCCGCTCGGCGGCGAGGAGCTGGCCTGGCGGCTGGTCGACGAGGATGCCGCCCTGCGGCCGCGTAGCCTCTACGCCGCCAGCAAGACGGCCCAGGAGCATTACGCGCTGGCGTGGTCGGAGTCGACGGGCGGCTCGGTGGTGGCGTTGCGCTACCACAACGTCTACGGTCCCGGCATGCCCCGGGATACCCCCTACTCCGGAGTGGCGGCGATCTTTCGCTCGGCGCTGGAAAAGGGCGAGGCACCAAGGGTTTTCGAAGACGGTGGCCAGATGCGTGACTTCGTCCACGTCGACGACGTGGCGGCCGCCAATCTGGCGGCCACCGCTGACCGCGAAGGCTTCACCGCGGTCAATGTCTGCTCGGGACGGCCGATCTCGATTTTGGACGTGGCCACCGCGATCTGCGAGGCGCGCGACGAGGCGGTGTCCCCGGTGGTCACCGGGCAGTACCGCAGCGGCGACGTGCGCCACATCGTTGCCGACCCCGCTCGCGCTGCCGAGGTGTTGGGCTTCCGCGCGGCGATCGATCCGCGTGAAGGCCTGCGCGAGTTCGCGTTCGCGCCGCTGCGCTGACCCGCGCTACGACGGGTAGTGCGGCGGCCGGTAGATCTGCGGCTTGGCGACCGGTAGCTGGCCGCCGGCCGAGTCTTGGTTTTCCGGGCCGCGGAAGATCCGCGGCGCACCGGCCAGTTGCGGTATTGCGGTGGTGGGTGATTCGCCGGTGTGGATCCGGGTCGTCGCATCGGCCGAGGCGGGGGGAGCGCCGGTCGGGATGTGGGTCGTCGGCGCCTCCGCATGCTGCGCGACGGCACGCCTGCGGGCGGCGCGGCGGCGCCGCCGCAGCCGGCTGAAGTGTCCGGTGATGATCGCCGCCACCAGGATGCACACCGCCAGCGCGGACAGCACGACGTCGAAGGTGCTGGTGATCTGCTGAGCGAGATCGTTTCCGTAGACCGGGTTCTGCACCGCATTGGGCGCTTCCTGGAACCGCGGCGCCAGCACGACGCCCACGATGACCCGCGAAACGCTCAGTGTGGCAACAAGTCCGCTCAGCGTCGTGATCAGCCGAGCGGAGGCTGACGCCTTGCCTAGATTGATCCGCAGCCAGCTGGCCAGCGCGGCGGTGGCCACGTCGAACACGGCCAGCACGACGCTGTCGTAGCGCGAGTAGGGGTAGTTCAGGCTCACCGCGACGGCCAGGTCGGTGATCCGCATCGCCACCGACCCCAGACTCCAAATCACGATCAGCAGCAGCCCGGTTCGGGCCGCCGCCCGCCACGCCCCCTCCTCGGACGACACTGTGCGGGCCCGCCCGAACAGCGTGCGCGGCACGAAGATCGCCGCGGCCGCGGCCCACGCCAGATAGCCCTCGAACCCGACGCCCGCCGTCGACGTGTTCTGCGCGATGCCGTGGAACGCGTCGATGTCACGGCCGACCGGGAGCAGCCAGACGATGATCCCGGCGACCAGCGTCGAGGCCCCCAGCGCGATCGTCGCCAGCCGGGACGCCCTGGTGCCGCTAAGCAGCCACCGCGAAGCGACCAGCACCGCGATCAACGCGACCAGGCCGTACACCGTCGCGGTCACGATGACCGCGATGTTCTGCTTACCGAAGTCGCCGGCCGCGTCGCCCAGCGCGTACTTCACCCGCCAGTACAGCGTGAAGCCGACGCTCGAGGCCGCGGCCAGCATCGAGACGTAGCCGATGATCTGGGCGGATCTGGACCGCCCGTCCGCGGTGTCGTCGTCGGTCGCGGCGGCGTAACCGCCCGACTGTGTGCTCAGCAGCGCGCCGGCCACACCCAGCCAGGCGCCCGGCCCGACACCGCCCGGCACGGTCACGGTCCCGCCGAAGCGGACGGTCTCGAACGCGTCGAACCCGACGAAGGCGAGCACCAGTGCCAAATAGGGAACGTTGAGCGCCAGCCGAAGCCCGCTGACCGTCCGCCCGAAACCGGGCAACGCGATGGCGATCAGCGAGAGCAGCGTCACCCCGATCAGGGCCGCGAACACGGACGTGTTGCTGTCGGCGATCGCGATGCCGAAGTACAGGTTCCACGGCAGCAACGCCGCCGCGAGGAGCAAGACGGCGGCGGTCAGGTCGGCCACGACGTTGCGTCGCGGGGCTGGTGCCCCGGCAACCTGCGGGCCCGCGGCCGGCACACCCCTGATGGGGCCGGTAGGCGCCTCGTCGTTGCTCTGGCTCACGGTTCCCCCCGGGTATCGAGGACGGTTACTGACGGCGCACATTCGCTTTGGCGGCCAGGGAACCCCCTGCCGAGGCGGCTTCGTTGCTTACTTGGAAACATAATCTCCGTTTGGACGACGCGGGAGTGACCGCCCGGTTTGGGAACGCGGTTACGCTGCGCCTGTAGGCGAACGGGGTCGCCCGAATGATTGTTACTGCCGACGGTACCGAAGTGTAATGATGCCGGGACAAGCTGGTTGCGGGGTCGGCCAGCCGAAGGAGAGCAGGTATGGACGTCGTTTTGGGGGTCGCTGTCACCGGCCCCGTCGCCCGCTTGGCGCTTGTCGGAGCGGGTGCCGGCGGTAGTGACGTGATCGACCAGTCCGTCGTCGACCTGGCTAACAACCCCATCGAACAACTCACCGAAACCGTGGTCGGGACGAATCGGCTGCTGGCGAACGAGCACCACCGCCTGGTCGGGACCCGGCTGTGCTGGACCGACCATCCCAGCGCCGACCAGCTGCGGCAGGCGCTGGAGGATTCCGGCGTCCACAACGTCGCGGTGCTGTCGCAGTCGCAGGCGGTGACGGCGCTGATGCGCGCGGCGGGCCGGTCCGGCGGCGCACTGGTGGTGGACGACAACACGGCGACGCTGTCGGTGGTGGGCTCGGCCGACGGGGATCCGGACGCGCCGCCGACCATGTTGGCCAGCGAGCTGCTGGGCGGCGACGCCACCGGCACGCTGGACACGATGATGGCGCGCCTCGGTGAGTACCCCGACGCCACCAACGACGTGTTTCTGGTCGGCGCCTCGCCCGATCTGACCGGGGTCGCCGACCAGCTCCGCGACGCGACGATGCGGGTGCAGATTCCCGAAGATCCCACCTTCGCGCTGGCCCGCGGCGCCGCGATCGCCGCCGCACCGCCGCCCGCAGACTCCACCGCAATGGCTCCGGCCCTCGGGCTGACCGGCGACGCGACCGCGATGGCGCCCGCGGCCGGGCTGACCGGCGATGCGACCGCGATGGCCCCTTCCGCCGGGTTGGCCGATCCCGCCGCGGTCGACCAGCTGGCGTACTCGATGACCGACGATGACGACGACCTGTTTGCGGGCGAGGTCGACGATTTCGACGACTTCTACGACGATGACCCCGACGCGGAGACCGGCCCGCTGAAACTGAGCCGCCGGTCGTTGCTGCTCGGCAACGCCGTGATCGCGTTCGCGGTCATCGGGGTGGCCTCGCTGGCCGTCGCGGTGGTGGTCGCGGTCCGGCCGACCGCGGCCCAGGAGCCGGTGGTGGGACACCAGAACGCCGCGCCGGGCAAGTTCATGCCGCTGTTGCCGACCCAGCAGCAGGCGCCGGTGCCGCCGCCGCCGCCCGAAGCGCCCAACGCGGGCTACCAGGGCGGCGTCATTCCGGCTGTGCCGCGGGCGCCCGTGGGCCCGGCACCGGTCGCTCCCGCTCCGGAAGCGCCGGTCGCGCCGGTTGTTCCGGGTCTGGTACCCAACCCGGATGGGCCGATCCCGATTCCGGTGCCGATCATCGTCCCGTACCCGGGCTGGCGGCCACAGCCGCCGTGGTATCCGCCGTACACGCCGCCGACATACACGACGCCGACCACGCCGACGACGCCGACCACGCCAACGACGCCGACCACGCCGACGACGCCAACCACGCCGACGACGCCGACCACGACTCCGTACACGCCGCCGACGACACCGACGACCACGCCGATTACGCCGACGACGACCGTCGCGCCGACGACGACGCCGTACACGCCGCTTACGCCGACGACGACCGTCGCTCCCACCACGGTCGCTCCCACGACGCAGCAGACCCAGACCCAGCTCACCCAGACGCAGCAGACGCAGACACAGCAGCCGACGGTCCAGCCGACGCAGCAACCCACCCAGCAGCCGACGCAACAGCCCACCCAGCAGACGGTGGCGCCGAAGCCGCCCACGCAGCAGCAGACCGCGGCGCCCAAGCCGCCGCCGCAGACCGTGGCCCCCAAGCCGCCATCCAGTGGCGGGGGCGGTCACTCGTCTTCCGGGTTCTGATCGCGGCTCATGGCCGGCGATCTGGTCACGGTGGTGCTGCCGTGTCTGAACGAGGAGGAGTCGTTGCCGGCGGTGCTGGCGGCCATTCCCGCCGGCTATCGGGCACTGGTCGTGGACAACAACAGCACCGATGACACCGCGGCCGTCGCCACCCGGCACGGCGCTGACGTCGTCGCCGAACCACGGCCCGGATACGGCTCGGCGGTGCACGCCGGCGTGGTCGCCGCGACGACTCCGATCGTGGCGGTCATCGACGCCGACGGCTCGATGGATGCCGGCGAGTTGCCGCGGCTGGTCGCCGCGCTCGAGCAGGGCGCGGACCTGGCAACTGGCCGGCGGCGGCCCGTCGCCGGGCTGCACTGGCCGTGGGTCGCGCGGGTGGGCACCGTGGTGATGAGCTGGCAGCTGCGCACCCGCCACGGCCTGCCGGTCCACGACATCGCGCCGATGCGGGTCGCCCGCCGGGATGCGCTGCTGGGTCTCGGGGTCGTCGATCGACGCTCCGGGTATCCGCTCGAGTTGCTGGTGCGTGCCGCGGCGGCCGGCTGGAGTGTCGTCGAGCTCGACATCAGCTATGGCCCCCGCACCGGTGGTAAGTCGAAGGTCAGCGGTTCACTGCGGGGCAGCATCACCGCGATCCTGGACTTCTGGAAGGTGATTTCATGACCGACCTCCCGGCGACGCTGCTCGTGGTCGCCAAGGCGCCGGAGCCCGGCCTGGCCAAGACCCGGCTGGCGGCTGCGGTCGGCGATCGGGTCGCGGCCGAGATCGCCGCGGCGGCGTTGTTGGACACGCTCGACGCGGTGGCCGCCGCCACGGTGAGCTCGCGGGTGGTGGCGCTGACCGGCGACCTGGATGCGGCCGCCGGTGCGGCGCAGATCCGGCAGCGGCTCGAGGCGTTCACGGTGATCGAGCAACGCGGTGACGACTTCGCCGACCGGCTGGCCAATGCCCACACCGACGCGGGCTTGCATTGCGGTGGCCTTCCGGTGCTGCAGATCGGCATGGACACCCCGCAGGTGACGGCCGAGCTGTTGACCGGCTGCGCGCGCCGGCTGTTAGGGGCGCCGGCCGTGCTCGGCCCGGCCGACGACGGCGGTTGGTGGGTGCTCGGGGTGCAGAATCCGGCGATGGCCGAATGCCTGCGCGCCGTGCCGATGTCTCAACCCGACACCGGGGAGCTCACGCGAAAGGCGCTGCACGACAACGGTATTGATGTGCTGCTGGTGCAGCAACTGAGCGACTTCGACGTCGCTGCCGATGTCGCCGCGGTACGAGAGGGCTGCGGGCACGCTAGTCGCTTTGCTCGCGTCACCCGCGCGGCGGGACTGTAAGCCACTGTAAGCCGGCGCTGACGGCTCGGCCTCGGTCGAGGGTGCGCCCCGGGCGGCGACTCGCCGCACTGTCCCGCCGCTGGGGCACCCTCAACGCCGTGCCCAACGTCAGGCGGTATATCCGCCGTCGACGTTCCAGTTGGCTCCCGTCACGAATCCCGCCTCCGGGCCAGCCAGGAAACTCACCACTGCAGCGACGTCACCGGTGTGCCCGTAGTGGTCCAGCGCCATGACTTGCCGCATGGCGTCAGCGAATTCGCCATCGGCGGGGTTCATGTCGGTGTCGATCGGACCGGGCTGCACGTTGTTCACGGTGATTCCGCGCGGACCCAGCTCGCGGGCCAGGCCCAGGGTCAGCGATGCGACCGCGCCCTTGGTCATCGCGTACACGGCCAACCCCGCCACCGGGACACGGTCGGCGTTGATGCTGCCGATGTTGATGATCCGCGAACCCGCGCCGAGGTGACCGATCGCGCTGCGGATCGCCGAATAAACGCCGCCGATGTTGATCGCCACCACGCGGTCGAACTGCTCCTGCGGGTATTCGTCGATCGGCGCCAGGTACGCGGTCCCGGCATTGTTGACGAGGATGTCCAATCCGCCGAGGTCGGCGACGGCCTGCTCGACCGCTGCGCTGACCTGTGCCGGATCGGCGCTGTCGGCGTGGATAGCCACCACCTTGGTCCCGCTGGCGGTCACCTCGGCGGCGAGCTTGTCCGCCGCGGCGGCCGATGACGCGTAGGTGAACGCGACCGCGGCACCGTCGGCGGCGAGCCGGCGCACGATTCCCGCGCCGATTCCGCGCGCGCCTCCGGTCACCAGCGCTCGGCGTCCGGCTAGGGGTGCTGTGCTCATGTCGCTACCTTTCATCATTTCGAACCGATTGGTTACAAAGTATGATCAGCTCAAGCCGGTTGTCGAGCGAAAGATCCCGCTGTGATGTGGATCACGAAAGGCAGAGCATGGCGGTAGGGCGACCCCGGCAGTTCGATTCCGACCACGTCGAAGACATCGCGATGCGGTTGTTCTGGTACCGCGGCTTCGACGGAGTGTCGATCAGTGATCTGACCGAGGCGACGGGGGTGAATCGTCGGTGCATCTACGCCGAGTTCGGCTCGAAAGAAGGCCTCTTCGAACGGGCCACGCGGCGCTACATCAATGGTCCGGGCGGCTACATGGCAACGGCGCTCACCCGCGCGACCGCCCGCGAGGTCGCCGAAGCCATGGTGCATGGAGCGGCCGACGCGACATCGGGTGACCCGGATGGCTGCCTGCTGGTCGGAAGCGCGGCGGGACTGGCCGAGTTTCGTGACGCAGCCGCGCGTGAGCTGGCACGCCGGTTCGACAAGGCGGTGACCGCGGGCGAACTCGGCGATGTCGACACCATGTTGCTGGCTCGCTGGATTAGCGCTGTCTGCCAGGGGATTGCGATCCAGGCCCGTAGCGGTGCCGATCGCGCGCAACTGCACGCGATCGCCAATCTGGCCTTGGCGGGCTGGCCGAAGTCCCAGCAAAGTTAGCCGCGTCCGCCCTTGCCAGTTTCCTCGAGTTGCTTCGGGCAGTATGACTTCGCGGAAATCGTCGCGAACTGGACGGCACCACTGGTGGTCAGCGCGGGATTGTTTTCCTTGAGGTCGTTGAGTAACTGCAGACCGGAGACGCCGCGAGAGATCAATCCGCACACCGACTTTCCGGCGCTTATCGCTTGGCCGGGGTCCTGAAAGCTGATCCCCACCGCGTGCAGGTCCGCCAGGAAGACTTCGTTGTTGTCATCGACGGCCGCTTCATCGACGCCGGTATCGGCATACGCCGGCACCGCGATGACGAATCCCATCGAGATGCCGAGAACGGCTAGCGCCAGCTTCATAATTCCTCCGTCGGTGTGCTGATGTTCCTCGGCGACAAGGGCTTTCCCGCCGCTAAGATTCGGTCGAAATGGCCGGCGCCGGTACGTCGTCGCTGACGTGCACCGCGTGGACGCCGGGCGTGGTCGTCAGCCTGGCAACCAAGTCGTCGAGCCCGGCTTCGTCGACGCTCCAGTGCTGCACCTGGTCGGGCTGTTCCTGCAGTTGCGCGATGACGCGGTCGAGTTTGACCGGACCCACGCGGCGCTCGCCGGTGATTGCGCGGGCCTGGATGCCGGTTGCGCTGACGACGCGAGAGACCGGGCTGCCCAGCGCACCGCCCGCCAAACTGCCCAGGGTCGCCTCGTTGATCAGGCCGGCCGGGAACTCGGCCGCAGGCGCCGTTGCCACGCTGGCCGGCAGCGCGGTGGCGGCCAACCTGATCGCCGGGGTGGCGGTCGCCCAGCTTGGCGGCACCGACATCGAGCCCACCGCCGGCGCGCCGCCCAGAACCGCCGACACCGGCCGCACCGCGCCGACGGCGGCAAGATGCCCCGGCGAAGCCAGACCGGCGCCCAGCGACGACTTGGCCATCGCGGCACTCCACGGCGCGTAGATGAAGAAGTTCTTCCACTGCGAAACACCAAGGCCGATACTGGCATTGGCGACGTTGGTCCACGTGCCTTGACTGCCGATCGACGAAATGGCGGAGTACAGCGCCTCCCACATCGGTGCGACGTCCGAGCTCCCCGTCACTCCCGTGATCAGTTGCTGCCAAAATGTCGCGTACTGGCCGGTGAGCGAATTGATGTAGCTCTCCAGCTCCGTCAGCCATGACGACAGGGATTGAGGTGATGCCGCTGCCGCCGTGGCTGCCTGCGCGGTCGCGGCGGTGGTTTGCGGCGCCTCGCTGAACGCTGTCAGCTCACCGGCGGATTCCGAGGCGCTGGCGTAGCTGAACATCACCTCCACGTCCTGAGCCCACATCTGGGCGTATTCGGCTTGGTTGGCCGCGATCTCGCCGTTGTTTTGACCGAGGACATTGGTCGCCAACAGCTCTTCGAGCTCGACACGATTCTCGATGATCAGCCCCAGGGGCACGGCCGCCGCCAACGCGGCCTCGTAGGCGCGGGCCGCGGCCAGCGCCCGCGACGCGGCCTCCTCGGCCTGAGCCGCCGTGGTCGACATCCACGTCACATACGGTGCCGCTGCGGCCGCCATGGCCTCCGACGACGGACCTGCCCACGACTCGTCGACCAGATCCGAGATCACCGCTGCGTACGAGGCCGCGGTGGAATGCAACTCGGCGGCCAGCGCCTCCCAAGCCGCGGCGGCGGCCAACAATGACCCCGAACCCGGGCCCGCGTACAGCAGACCGGAGATCAGCTCCGGTGGCTGCACTGCGAAATCCCCGAAAACCATTGCCGTGCCTCTCCTTATTTCGCGTTCGGCGGTATGACGATGACCGTGGAGGTCGTCGCGATGTCGTCGAGTGCCACCGCACCGGGAACACGCACGGCGGGGGCAACGGCGCGAGTGGCAGTCCCGCCGACAGCGCGTCCGGCCAGGCTCGACAGGGCCGTCGGGGTGAACATGCCTTCATTGGCGGCCACCGCGGGCGCGGCCTCGAGCATGGTCTCTGGCAGCTCCGAGGCAACCGTCCTGATCGCCGGGACGGCCGACGCCCAATTCGCCGGCACCGACAACGCGCCGACCGTGCCGGCGCGACCGGCCGCGGCCGCCACCGCACCCGCCGGGTGCAATGCGCCGGCCCCGGTCAGCAGGTCGCTGTGCAGCAACGGCGCCAGCACACCGAGGAGCGGCTTGGGGTGCAGTAGCGGGCCAATGCCTTGGATACCCGTGCCCACGGACGGGATGCTGATCGCGACCTGGTACCAGTTCCGGAACAGGCCCGCGATCCCGAGCGGGTTGTATGGCCCGGCGACGAAGTTGGTCATGAATCCGTTGAACGTCTTCAGAATCCCCGTGATGTCCTTGACGCCCAACGGAACCTCACCGGCTGCCGCGTTCGCGGCGAGGGCCTGCACCGCGGCCGGAGCCTGAGCCGATGCTTGTGACAACACCAACTCCACATCGGAAGCCGACTCCACATCGGAAGCCGACGACTGGGCCGCGGCGATGACCGCGGCGGACTGGTCGGCCGTCCCGCTGTCGTTTGTCGTCGTTGGGGGTGCAGTGAACGGAGTCAGCCGAGTGGCAACTTCACAGGCCGCGGCGTAGCCGTACATCGCGCCGGCGTCCTGGGCCCACATCTCGGCGTACTGAGCCTCCGTGGTCGCAATCGCCGGCGTGTTCTGGCCCAAGATGTTCGTCGCGATCAGCGACGCCAACAACGCCCGGTTGGCCGCGACCACCTGGGGAGGGACGGTAGCCGAGAAGACGGCCTCGAACGCGGCGGCCGCGGCCTTGGCCTGCAGTGCCGTCTGATCGGCTTGTGCGGCAGTGCTTTCCAGCCACGCGATGTACGGCGCTGCCGCGGCCAACATCGACATCGACGAGGGCCCCAGCCAACCACTGACCAGCTCGGCGATTATGGACCCGTAAGACGTTGCCGCTGAACGTAATTCGCTGGCCAACCCATCCCAGGCAGCTCCGGCGGCCAGTAGCGGCGCCGACCCTGGACCAGCGTAGATCTTGCCGGAGTTGATCTCCGGAGGTAGCGCTCCGAAATCCATTGCCTTCCCTCCGCCGGCTGCCTGATCACCACGTTCCGCGCGTGTCCTCGCCGACATCGTTGAACGTCAACAACATTGAGTGACTATCACCATCGCGAGACCGCGATTGGTTGTCGGTCGTTGAGCTGCTCTCGTGGCCAGTACGCTAGCCAGCCCCGCCGGAATACTTGGCCGTCGACTTTGGCCGTCGCGACGGTGGCTGAGCATGGGTCGAGAGTCGGCGGCGGGGCATGCCAGACGCCGATGACCCCGTCTACCTCGCGTTAACGTCGAAGCTCGGCAGGGTGAACACACACAAAACACATAGGCGACTTATGCCTGCCGATGATGTCGTTAATTTAAATCTGCCGACCAATAATCCGGATCCTCGCCAGCAAAGGCATCGAACGGTTGGTGCGCACCCGATGGTTCGCCACCTCGGCAGCGGATCCGACGCGCGGCCCGGGACCTTCCGGACCGGCAAAGGCCAGTTGAACACCCCAATACGCGTCGGCCAATGGCACGACGTTGGCTGCGTGTCAGCCGATGGGAGCCGGCTGGCCGGCCTATTGTTTTTCGGCTGTGGTTAACTGCCCGAAGCTCCGTCGCGTCGGCTCAACACGGCCGCGCGCACGGCGATCCCGACGGCGAATACCGCCAGCCCCGCGGCCGCCGATTCCCACGGCAGGGTGGCGACCAGCAGCAGGCACCCGGCCAGTCCACCGGCATTCAGCACGCGGCGCCGGCGCAATGTATACGCGGCGGCGTTGGCGATCGCGTAGTAGATCAGCACCCCGAACGACGAAAAGCCAATCACCCCACGCAGATCCACCGCACTCACCAGAATGCAGACCACTACGCCGACGGCGATCTCGGCGTGGTGTGGCACTCGGTGCTCCGGGTGCACCGCCGCCAGCCAGCCCGGCAGATCCCGGTGCCGGGCCATCGCCAGTGTGGTGCGCCCGAGCCCGGCGATCAGCGCCAGCAGCGCACCAAGGCTGGCCAGCGCGGCCCCGACCGAGATGACCGGAACCAACTCCGGGGCGCCGGCCGCCCGCACCGCCTCGGCCAGTGGCGCAACGGCATTCGCGAGCCGGTCGGGTCCCGCGGCGAGCAGTGCGGCCACCCCGACAACCAGATAGATCACCACTGCGATCGCCAGGGCAACGGAGATCGCGCGAGGGATGGTGCGGGCCGGGTCGCGGACCTCCTCACCCATCGTCGCGATGCGGGCATATCCGGCGAACGCGAAGAACAGCAGCCCCGCCGACTGCAGCACCCCGTAAATCGAGCCGGTGAACCACGAGCCGCTCAGCTGTGCGAGGTCCGGCTTGCTCATCGCGATGCCGATGACCACGGTGGCCAGCGCAATCAGGGTGCACACCAACAGAATTCGAGCCAGCATCGCGGTCTTGGTGACGCCGCGGTAGTTCAGGGTGGTCAGCAGGACCACGGAGGCGATCCCGACGATGCGCTGCACCCACACATCCGCCCCGGGAACCGCGTAGGCGGCGACGGTGAGCGCCATCGCCGCACATGACGCCGTCTTGCCGATCACAAATCCCCACCCCGCGATGAAGCCCCACCACGGGCCGAGGCGTTCCCGGCCGTAGATGTACGTTCCGCCCGACGTCGGATACTCCGCGGCCAGTTGCGCGGACGAGGTGGCATTGCAGTAGGCGATCACCGCTGCCAGCGCCAGCCCGATCAGCAGACCCGCGCCCGCGGCCCGCGCGGCCGGGCCGAATGCGGCGAACACGCCGGCCCCGATCATCGAACCCAGCCCGATGACGACCGCGTCGGTCGTATTGAGTCGGCGCGCCAGTTCGGGTTGGTGTTCCATGTCCGCCTACCAGTGGGTGACCATGACGGTATTGACCAGGAGTGCACCGGCCGCGTTGATCGCCAGCCACACCCGGTGCGACCGCACCGGCAGCAACGCGGGCGCCGCCGTTAGCCAGATCGTGAACGGCAGCCAGATCCGTTCCACCTCAGCCTTACTCAGCATGCTCAGGTCGGCGCAGACGATCGCGGCCAGCATGGCCAGTAACACCAGGTGAAACCCGGAGCGGCGACGGATCGCGGCACCGTCGAACAGCCGGGTGATGCCCGCGACACCGCCGAGGCCGATCGCGCACACCGCGCACGCCAGATTAGCCCACCACCAATACTGGAACGGCCGGTCGTGGGCGATCCCCTGCCAATAGCGTTGCTGGACAAGGGTATAGCCGTCGAACCAGTAGAACCCGGCGACGGCGAAGGTCACCGCGACCATCAACGCGGTCAAGGTGGCCGGGCCAAGTGCCCGCAGCGCCGCGCGAAAATCCTTGGCGGAAACCAGTACGGCCGCCGCGGCGAGCCCCAGCAGCGCCAAGCCGTAGCTGAGGAACACGCACCAGCCGAGCAGCAGCCCGGCGGCGGCCGCGATCAGCGCGGGAAAGCGAACCGGTCGGTGCACCGCCACCGCCAGCAGCGCGATGCCCCACGCCGCGACGCCGGCGAAGTAGCCATCGGCCGAGACCGCCACCCAGATCGCCGTCGGCGCTATCGCGACGAACGGCGCCGCCAGCCGCGCGGTCTGCTCGTCGGCCAACGCGCGGATGGCGATCACCACGGCCGCCGCCGCGCTGGAGCCGACCAGCAGGCACAGCAGTCCCGCCCACGCGCCGCCGTGCAGGCCGAGCCGGTCCAGCCAGACGAACGTCAACAGCGCGCCCGGCGGATGCCCCGAGACATGGGTGATCCAGGAGTTGGGCTGGTAGTCGAGAATCCGGGTGGTAAACGTGCGTACCGTCGCCGGAATGTCGGTGATGCCGGGCACCTGGGTCACATATTCGTCCCGGGTGGTCAGCCGGCCCGCGAAACCGCGCTGCCAGCCGTCGATCATCGCCAGCGCGAATGCCCACCCGCAGGCCACTGCCCAGGTGCTCAGCGTCAGCGTCCGCCACGAAAGGCGTTGAGCGACAACCGGCCCCCACGTGACGGCGGCGATTGCAAGCAGAATCGCCGGACCGGTTCCCCAGCTGGCGTGGAGCTCCCAGGCGCCGAACAGCGGTGCCGCTTGCGCGTGCGTGGCGAAGCGCTCGGGACCGAGGTCCAGCCGCGGCCTGACGCCCAGCGACGGCAGCACCACCGCGGCAGCGACCAGGGCGGCACCGGCCGTGGCGGCCAGCATTTCCCGGCGGGCAATCCTCACGATCGTCCAGCCTATTGATCGGCGCCGAACCGGCGCGCCAGCGCCGCTCGGTCTACCTTGCCGATGCCGCGACGCGGCAGCGCGTCGACGATGTGCAACTCGCGCGGCGCGGCGGTGCCGTCCAGGGTGTTCGACACATGTGCGCGCAGCGCGTCCAGCGTCGGCGGTCCGACGCCGTCGCGCAGCACGATCGCCGCCACCACCCGCTGCCCCAACCGGTCGTCGGCGAGTCCGAACACCGCGCAGTCGCCGACCGCCGGGTGGGTGCACAGCACCGCTTCGACCGGTTGCGGCAGCACCGTCAGCCCGCCCGTACTGATCGCGTCGTCGGCGCGGCCCAGCACGGTCAGGACGCCCGAGTCGATCGTGCCCAGGTCGTCGGTGCGAAACCAGCCCGGCTCGGCGAACGGGTCGGGATCAACCGGGTTGCGATAGCCCTTAGCCACCGTGGCGCCTCCGATTACGATGCGCCCGTTGTCCACCCGCAGCCGCACGCCCGGCAGCGCGACACCGTCGTAGACACAGCCTCCCGCGGTCTCGCTCATCCCGTAGGTGCGGACTACCGCGATCCCCGCGGCCGCCGCGGCCTCGAGTACCGGTCGGGGAGCCGGGCCGCCGCCCAGCAGTACGGCGTCCAACTCGGCCAGCGCGGCGGCTGCCGGCGGATCGGCCAATGCCTTGGCCAGTTGGGCGGCCACCAGCGAGGTGTAGCGCCGGCCGGCGCCCAATGTGCTTATCGCACGCGGCAATTCGGCGGTATCGAACCCCGACGAGACGTCCAGCTCGACGGGCGCCGAACCGGCCAGCATGCTGCGCACCAGCACCTGGATGCCGGCGATGTGATACGGCGGCAGCGCCAGCAGCCAGCTACCCGGTCCGCCGAGACGGTCATGCGTGGCGGCCGCGCTCGCGGTCAGCGCGGCGGCAGTCAGCAAGGCGCCCTTGGGTTTTCCGGTGGTGCCCGACGTCGTCACAACCAGCGCCACGTCGTCGTCGATGACTTCGCCCACCCGCAACGCGCCCAGCTCGCAATTCGGCGGCGCTGCAACGAAAGCCGACTCGCGACCGGCCAGCACCCGCTCCAAAGCAGGCAGCAGCACTGCGGCAGCGGAGCCGGGCGGGACAACCAGCGCACGCAGAACGGCTATGCGTGCGCTCCGCCCTCGAGCTCGTCGTCGTCATCGTCGTCGTGCGGGTCGTCCAGCGGCCAGCCCTGGGCGGCCAGTCGCGCACGCACCCGCTCGATGTCCTCGGGCGACGGCAGCTCGTCGGTGAGCTTGCTGATCATCACGCCGATGTCGATGTTGTCGAAATCGCCGCGTTCCATCAGCGCGTTGGCCACGAGCCGGACCTCATCGTTGGACAGTCGGTTGGCCAACAGCGCCAGCAGGGCGAAGGTATCCGTCGGGGGAATGCCCTCCGGATAACCCGCGCGCAACCACGAGACGACCGAGGTAAGGAATCGGTTCATTCGACAACTCCGCCCGGGGGCTCGGTAGTTCGGTGGACAACGATTCGATGTTACTTAAGCTCGTTTACTTAAGCTTGGCCCCTAGGAAGGGGTACCCGGTGTGATGGGCGATGAAATCGCGCGCGATGAACAACACGCCAATAATGATCACCGTTATAACCAGGGCGTAGATCAGCCAGGCCAGGACGGATAGCACCGGGTTCGGGTGCGACGTGCTGCCGTCGGCGCCGACATTGCCGGAGCCGAGCGCTTGCAGCCGGATGCCCACCGCGAACAGGCCGGGCAGGAAGGCGCCAGCCAACATGCTGAAGAGCAGGATCTTCAGCGTTGCCTCGTAGTTGAACCACTCGCTCAGTTGACTCATCGGACGCTACCCCACACTCACGTCGTCGGAACCGGCAGCGGCGCCGACCTTGGCCCCGCTGGACGGGCTGCTCTCATCGAGGCCGGCGGTCAGGTCGCCCTTCCATTCGTCGTTGACGTTGTGTTGGTCGACCTTGTTCTTGCGAGACCGGATGTAGATGGCGGCCGAGGTCGCGACCAGGAGCCCGAAGCCGACGACGGCGCCGGGGTACCCGCCGATGTAATGGACGATCCAGTAGGTGACCGCACCGACCAGGCCGGCCAGCGGAAGCGTCACCACCCAAGCAACGGCCATCCGTCCGGCGACGCCCCAGCGGACCTCACCGCCGGGCTTGCCCAGCCCGCTGCCCATCACCGAGCCGGTGCAGACCTGGGTGGTCGAGAGCGCGTAGCCGAAGTGAGCGGACAGCAGAATCACTGCGGCAGAAGATGATTCGGCGGCCATGCCCTGCGGCGAGGTGATTTCGACGAGTCCTTTGCCCAGGGTGCGGATGATCCGCCAGCCGCCCAGGTAGGTACCGGTGGCCATCGCTATGGCGCAGCACACGATGACCCACATCGGTGGGACCGCGGCGCTCTTGCTGACCGAGCCGTAGGACATCAGCGCCAGGAAGATGATGCCCATCGTCTTCTGGGCATCGTTGGTGCCGTGCGCCAGCGAGACCAGCGACGCCGAGCCGATCTGGCCACGCCGGAACCCGGCTTCGGTGCGCTCCTTCTGCAAGCCCCGCGTGATCCGGAAGACCGCCCAGGTCGCGCAGGCGCCGACCAACAGAGCCACGAACACCGACACGACGGCCGGGATGATCGCCTTGGACATGACGCCCGACCAGATCACCCCGTGCGCGCCGACGGCCGCCATCGTGGCACCGATGATGCCTCCGATCAGCGCGTGCGACGAGCTCGAGGGGATACCGAGCAGCCAGGTCAGTAGGTTCCAGACCACGCCGCCGACCAAGCCGGCGAACACCAATTCCAGTGACACGATGCTGGAATCGATGAGGCCCTTGGCGATGGTGGCCGCAACGGTGGTCGACAGGAACGCGCCCACCAGGTTGAGCACCGCCGAGAGCGCGACGGCTGTTTTGGGCTTCAGCGCACCGCTGGCGATCGAGGTCGCCATGGCGTTCGCGGTGTCATGGAAGCCGTTGGTGAAATCGAATGCCAATGCCGTGACTACGACAATGATTAGGAGGAACAGTTGTATGTCCACAGCGCCTGATTCTGATGGTTGGGGAATTAAATTGTCGAATGCTCGACGAGGTGAATCGCAGGTATATCATGAGTCGTCGCCAGATGTTACCTGTCAGTTAACCAGCCGTTCCCTGCTGTTCACCTCGGCTGTCGCGGCGTAACGGGTGGTCGCCCGGGACCTCGACAAAGATGAGCGTAATGCCATCCGGATCGGTCACGTGCATCTCTTTGAGGCCCCACGGCTCGCGGCGGGCCTCGCGGGCAATCGGCACCCCGCGGCCCGTCAGTTCGGCCTGGGTTGCCTCGATGTCGCGGACCTGCAGCCACAACGCGCCGGGGAAGGGTCCTATAGCACCCTCGCCGTCGCTCCAGCCGGCGAGCTCCAGCAAAGATTGACCCGCGAAAAACACTGTGCCAGCGCCATAGTCGCGATAGATGGCCAGGCCGATTTCGTCGCGGTAGAACGTCAACGACCGCTGATAGTCAGCCGGCCGAAGCAGCATTCGGCTGAACAGGATCTCCATAAGCTCGTGTCTATCACGTCGCCGAGGCGCATCGGCTTTGCAGCGCGGCCACGCCCGGCCCGGCGAGCTCCGCGCACGCGTTGGCGCGTCCGGTCATGGCAAGCAGCAACGACAGCAGTGGGCCTTCGACGGTGTCGCCCTGTCCGTGCTGCCAATCGCAATCCGTGGCAGACAACCTCAGCCCCGCGATGCGCTTCTTGGCGCCGATGAGCATGTTGGAGCCCTTGTAGAAGTCGATCACCTGACGAACGGTCGCCACGTCGTAGGTGTGCGGGATGCCCAGCGGTCGGCGGATATCGGCGCCGTGGATCACCACCTCACCGAGCCAGGAGGTTTTGGGACCCGGCGGCGCGGAGGTGGAGTGCTGCACGCCGCGGAATTCGCTCAGCGTGGCTGCCGCGTCCCGCCCGAGGTGCTTGGCGATCTGGTCATTGGCGAACCTGTCGAAGTTGAACCGCGCCTTCGCCATTCCGGCAAAGAACGAGGCCGGATTCAGCGAGGCCGTCGCCGACAGGTGCGCGACCACGTCGCGGACGGCCCAGCCCGGGCACAGTGACGGCTGATCCCATTGCGTAGGCGTGAGGTCGGCGAGATCCGTCGCGAGCGCACCGCGCTCGGCAGCAATGGTGGTCCAGAGATCCGACATAGTACTGAGAGGGCAACGCTAACACTTCTAAGACGGTCAGCTCCCGTTATCGCGATTGGGCTGCAAATTCTGGCGCTGCATCAGGGTGTTCACCCAGCGGGGCCCGATGGTGTCCAGTGCCCGGGCCGCGATCGCCATCCGCGGGGCGATCCGCACTGGCCGGGTGCGGGCGGCGGTGACCATCCACTCGGCGGCTTCGTCTGACGTCAGCGCGGGCAACCCGTCGTAGGCCTTCGTCGGCTCGATCATCGGCGTGGCCACCAACGGGTAGTACAGCGTCGTCGAGTGCACACCCCGTCGGCCCCACTCGGTTTCGGCGACGCGGCTCACCGCGGACAGTGCCGCCTTGGATGCGTTGTAGGGCGCGAACAGCGGCGATGCCTCGGACAGCACTCCCCAGGTCGAGACGTTGATGATGTGGCCGTCGCCGCGCTGCAGCATGCCCGGCGCGAAGCCGCGGATCAGCCGCAGCGGCGCGTAGTAGTTGAGCACTATGGTCCGCTCGACGTCGTGCCAGCGCTCCAGCGACTCGGCCAGCGGCCGGCGGATGGATCGGCCGGCGTTGTTGATCAAGATGTCGATCCCGCCGAGACGTTCGTCGACGTCGGCGACCAATGCATCCACGGCATCCATGTCCGACACGTCGCAGGGGATCGACAGCGCCGTGCCGCCCGCCGCGGCGACGCGGTCGGCGAGCGCGTCGAGGCGGTCGCGGCGGCGGGCGACGACCACTACGGTGGCGCCGCGCTCGGCCAGCCGTTCGGCGCCGGCTTCGCCGATGCCTGACGACGCCCCGGTCAGCAGGATTCGCTTGCCGTCCAGGTCGATCGGCTTGATCGCGGGCCGGTTGACCAGCACTTGGGGAGACATGGGCGGTCGCATGCTGGCCAGCACGATCTGGTCCGCGATCCGGCGAATCGGGCTCTTGCTCACGGGGGGAGTCTAGGGGCGGCCCGGAACCCCACCAGCGTCACGCCAGCGTGGCGTCGGCGGCCCCGAACCCGACGAGCGTCACGCCAGCGTGGCGTTGGCGGCCGAGTGCCACGCCAGCGTGACCCCCTAGAAATAGCGCGGGAACGGGCTCCAATCCGGCTCGCGCTTCTCCAAAAACGCGTCGCGGCCTTCGACCGCTTCGTCGGTCATGTACGCCAGCCGGGTGGCCTCACCGGCGAACAGCTGCTGACCCACCAGGCCGTCGTCGAGCAGGTTGAACGCGAACTTGAGCATCCGTTGCGCCTGGGGGGATTTGGCGTTGATCTCGGCCGCCCACTGGATGCCGGTGCGTTCCAGGTCCACATGGTCGACGACCTCGTTGACCGCGCCCATGTGGTGCATCTGCTCGGCGGTGTAGGGGCGGCCCAGGAAGAAGATCTCCCGGGCGAACTTCTGGCCGACCTGACGGGCCAGATACGCGCTGCCGTAGCCGCCGTCGAAGCTGCCGACGTCGGCGTCGGTCTGCTTGAAGCGGGCGTGCTCGCGGCTGGCCAGCGTCAGGTCGCAGACCACGTGCAGGCTGTGCCCGCCGCCGGCGGCCCAGCCGTTGACCAGACAGATGACGACCTTGGGCATGAAGCGGATCAGGCGCTGCACCTCGAGGATGTGCAGCCGGCCGGCGCGGGCGGCGTCGACGGTGTCGGCGGTCTCGCCGGAGGCGTATTGGTAGCCCGAGCGCCCGCGGATGCGCTGATCGCCACCGGAGCAAAACGCCCAGCCGCCGTCCTTCGGGGACGGGCCGTTGCCGGTCAGCAGTACGACGCCGACGTCGGGGGACATCCGGGCGTGGTCGAGCACCCGGTACAGCTCGTCGACGGTGTGCGGCCGAAACGCGTTGCGCACCTCGGGGCGGTCGAACGCCACCCGGACCGTCGCGTCGTCGACGTGGCGGTGGTAGGTGATGTCGGTCAGATCGCCGAAGCCGTCGACCGTCCGCCAGGCCTGGGCATTAAATGGATTGTCGCTCAAGGCTTTTCAACTCCTATACGGGTCCAGGCGGAACACCGCGCAGCGGCCCGCCAGACGCTCGAACTCGTCGGGACTGCCCTCGGTGACGAGTCCGGCCCGCTTCATGAATCCCACACCCGTGGGCACCTCTTGAGGGAACACGCGCAGAATCGGCCGGGCCTCGGCCGCGGATAACTCCACCATCCGCACCCGCTCGGTGCGCCGGCCGCGAGCAACGGTCGCCTGTTCGGCGGCTCGCACGTTGGCCACCCAGTCGGCGCCGGGGAATCCGGCGACGACGTACCGTTTGCCGTCGACGGTCATCGGTGTCACCGGCGTCGAACGTTCGCGTCCCGATTTGCGCCCCGGCACCGTCAGCACAACGGGGCTTTCGCCGCCGAAACTCATTCCCAGCCGCGACATCTGGATGAAGAGTTTGTTCGCCGGCTTCAGCCACCAGGGCGGCTTGATCGGTTTGCCCATGCGACCACAGTAGTCAGCGCTGCGTCGCCTCCGAGAAGGGTTCCACACCGTGCGCCCACGGGTCCGTCCCCGGGGTGGTGATGGCGTCCAGCGCAGCGATCGCCTCGGCATCGAGTGCGACGTCACCCGCGCCGATGTTCTCCTCGAGATGGGTGATCGAGCGTGTCCCCGGAATCAGCAACGTGGTCGGCGCGTGCGCCAGCAACCACCCCAATCCGACCTGGGATGGTGTCGCGCCGATTTCGCCGGCGATGTCGAGCACGACGGGATTGTCGGAGACCTTGGGAAAGCCCGGAAACGCCGACCCGAGGGGAAAGTACGGCACCCAGGCGATGCCCTCGGCCGTGCAGACGTCGATCATGTCCTCCTGCGAGCGGTCGAGCAGGCTGTAGGCGTTCTGCACGCACACGATGCCGGCGGGCAGGGCGCGCCGCAGCACGTCGAGCGGCACGCTGCTGATCCCGATCGCGCCGATCTTGCCCTCGTCGCGTAGCGCGATCATCTCGGCCAGCTGGTCGTCGAGTTCGACGATCTGGTCGCCGTCGGCGCCCACGGCGGGACCCAGGTCCATCCGCCGCAGGTTGACCACCGGCACGCAGTCCAGGCCGAGTTGGCTCAGGTCGTCCTCGACCGCGGCGCGCAGTTCGGCGGGGCGTTGCGCCGCGGCCAGCGGTATCGGCTGTTCGCCGGTGTACCGCGCGCCGACCTTGCTGACGATCACGAGGTCGTCCGGGTAGGGCGCCAGCGCCGCGCGGATGCGCCGGTTGACCTCGCCGGGCCCGTAGAACGATGCGGTGTCGATGTGGTTGACGCCGAGCTCGACGGCGCGACGCAGCACCGCGGCGGCGTCGTCGGGCGAGGTCTCGAACAGCTGCATGGCGCCGTACCCGACGCGGGCGACCGCCGCCGTTCCGATACTGCCCAGGCCGCCGGGCTGTGGTTTGTCCGTCATGGTGCTCCTTATCCCGTGAGACACTGGAGAATGCGGAGGCCCCTCCGCTTGGTCGAGAGTAGCAGAAACGGAGGCCCCTCCGCTTGGCTGGCAGCACCCGGTCCGACGCGCGCCGGAATCGCGAAAAGCTCCTCGAGGTGGCGACCGCGGCGTTCGCCACTGCCGATGGGCGCGCGGTGTCGCTGGAGGCGATCGCGCGCGCCGCCGGTGTCGGAATCGGCACGCTGTACCGGCATTTCCCCAGCCGGGAGGCGCTCGTCGAGGCGGTTTTCCGCGCCGAGCTCGCCGAGGTGGCCGCGGCCGCCGAGCAACTGCTGGACAGGCATCCGCCCCGCATTGCCCTGCGACGCTGGATGGACCGCTACGCAAGCTTCGTGGCCGCCAAGCGTGGCATGGCCGAGACGCTGCACGCGATGTTCGACTCCGGTGCCGTGCAGCGCAGCCAGACCTACGACAGCGTCGTCGGTGCCGTCGAGAGGTTGTTGCGGGCCGGAGCCGACGACGGCAGCCTGCGCGCCGACGTCCGGGCCGACGACGTGGTCAGCAGCCTGATCGGGATCTTTATGGCCACCGGCTCACCGGAGCAGACCGGCCGCATGCTCGACCTGCTGGTCGCCGGCATCGCCAGCTAGCGCCGTCTCACCGTCGAGTGTGCGGCCAGCTTCACACTCGGTCGCGAGTGTGCGCCCAGCTTCACACTCGGTCGCGAGTGTGCGCCCAGCTTCACACTCGGGGCAGACTTCAGCCGACCGAACGGCCGGCGCCCTCCCAGAACTGCGCGCGCACGGCCTTCTTGTCCGGCTTGCCCAGCGCGGTCACCGGGACCGACTCGACGACGATCACCTGCTTAGGCGACTGCACCGAACCCTTGCGCTCCTTGACCGCAGCCTGGATCTCGACGGTCACCTGCGCCACCGACTCCTCGTCGGACGGGTGGTCGGGTCGCAGCACGATCACCGCGGTGACGGCCTCGCCCCACTTCTCGTCGGGGGTGCCGATCACGCACACCTGCGCGACGGCCGGATGCTCGGCGACGACGTCCTCCACCTCGCGGGGGAACACGTTGAACCCGCCGGTGACGATCATGTCCTTGACCCGGTCGACAATGAACCAGAAGCCGTCCTCGTCCTCGCGGGCCATGTCGCCGGTGTGCAGCCAGCCGTCTTTGAACGTTTTGGCCGTCTCCTCGGGCAGGTTCCAGTAACCGCCGCTTAGCAGCGGCCCGGACACGCAGATCTCACCCACCTCGCCCTGCGGCACCGGCTTGCCGTCGGCGTCCAGCAGCGCGGTGCGGGCGAATAGGGTGGGCCGTCCGCAGGAGGTGAGCCGCTTCTCGTCGTGGTCCTTCTTGGCTAGATACGAGATCACCATCGGGGCTTCGGACTGCCCGTAGTACTGGGCGAAGATCGGCCCGAAGCGGCGGATGGCCTCGGCCAGCCGCACCGGGTTCATCGCCGAGGCGCCGTAGTAGACCGTCTCCAGCGAGGACAGGTCGCGGGTGTGCGAGTCGGGATGGTCCATCAGTGCGTAGATCATCGACGGCACCAGCATGGTCGCGGTGATCTTCTGCTCCTCGATCACCCGCAGCACCTCGGCCGGATCGAACTTGGTCAGCACCACCAGCTCGCCGCCCTTGATGATTGTCGGCACGAAGAACGCCGCCCCGGCGTGCGACAGCGGGGTGCACATCAAAAAGCGCGGGTTCTCTGGCCACTCCCACTCGGCGAGCTGGATCGTCGTCATGGTGGTGATCGACTGCGCGGTGCCCAGCACGCCCTTGGGCTTGCCGGTGGTGCCGCCGGTGTAGGCCATCCCGCCGATGTGATCGGGCGCAAGGTCGGCGGCCACCAACGGCTTCGGCGGATACTTCGCGGCCTCGGCGACCAGGTCCACCGCGGAATCGCCCAGCGCTTCGGGGACCGGGCCGATGGTCAGGACCTGCTTGAGGCCGGGCACTTTGTCCAGCAGGCCCAGCGCCCGCTCGACGAACATCGGGTTGGGGTCGATGATCAGCGACGTGACGCCGGCGTCGCCCAGCACGTAGGCGTGGTCGTCCAGCGAGCCCAGCGGGTGCAACGCCACGCGCCGATAGCCCTGGGTCTGCCCGGCGCCGATGATCATCAGCACCTCGGGCCGATTCAGCGACAGCAGCCCGACGGTTGCGCCGGTGCCCGCGCCGAGCGCCTCGAACGCCTGGATGTATTGGCTGATGCGCTCGGCGAGCTGTCCACCGGTCAGCGTGGTGTCGCCGAGATGCAGCACCGGCTTGTCCTTGTTGCGCTTGAGCGCACCGACGGTCAGGTGTCCGGAATGAATGGGATGGCGCAACAGATCGTCACCCATGGCGTCGCTCCTCCTCATCGCTTCGCTCTGCATCGTCGCCGACGCGACTCATGGGGCAAGACTAGAACGTGTTGCAATTCTTGTCTGCCACCCCCTCGGCAGGCGACGGCGGCACTAGGCTTTCTGCCCATGGCGCAGGCAGATCTCGTCGTTATCGGAACCATCCTCACCGTTGATGACGCGAAGCCCACCGCGGCGGCGCTCGCCATCGCCGATGGCCGCATCGTCGCCGTCGGCGACCGGTCCGACGTCGAGACGCTCATCGGCCCGGCCACCGAGACGATCGACGTCGGTGACGGCTGCGTAATGCCGGGATTCGTTGAGGCACATGGTCATCCGCTGATGGAGGCCGTCGCGCTGTCGGACCGGATCGTCGACATCCGACCGGTCACCATCCCCGGCCCCGACGACGTCGTCGCGGCGATCCGTCGCGAGGTCGCCCAGCGCGGATCGACGGGCGCCTATCTGAACGGCTGGGACGCGCTGCTGCAGTCCGGCCTGCCCGACCCGACGCTGGCGTGGCTCGATGACATCGCGCCGGACGGTCCGCTGGTGATCATTCACAACTCCGGGCACAAGGCCTACTTCAACTCGCAGGCCGCTCGGCTTAACGGCCTGACCCGCGACACCCCGGACCCCAAGGGCGCCAAGTACGGTCGTGACACCCGCGGTGAGCTGGACGGCACCGCCGAGGAGATCGCCGCGGTGTTCCCGCTGCTCGGTGGCGCCATCTCGGCCGACAGCTACCCGGCGATGCTGCTGGCCGAGTGTGCCCGGCTCAACCGGGCCGGGCTGACCACCTGTTCGGAGATGGCATTCGACCCGAACTTCGCGCCGATGGTGGCGCAGTTGCACGACCGGCTGACGGTCCGGCTGCGCACCTACGAGGTCTCCAACCCAAAGATGGCGACCGCCGCCGTCCCCGGCCAGGGTGACGACATCGTGCGCCAGGTCGGCATCAAGATCTGGGTGGACGGTTCGCCGTGGATCGGCAATATCGCGCTGTCCTTTCCTTACCTGGACACCGCGGCCACCCGCTCGATCGGTATCGCGCCCGGCTCGTGTGGCTGCGCCAACTACACCGCCGAGGAGCTGCGTGAGATCGTCGGCGCATACTTTCCGCTGGGCTGGCAGATGGCCTGTCATGTGCAGGGCGACGCCGGCGTGGACACCATCCTCGACGTCTACGAAGAGGCGCTGCGCGCCCATCCGCGCGACGACCACCGGCTGCGCCTCGAGCATGTCGGAGCCATCCGGCCCGAGCAGCTGCAGCGCGCCGCCGACCTCGGCGTGACCTGCAGCATCTTCGTCGACCAGATCCACTATTGGGGCGACGTGATCGTCGACGGGCTGTTCGGCGAGGAGCGCGGATCGCGTTGGATGCCGGCAGGATCCGCCGTTGCCACCGGCATGCGGATCTCGTTGCACAACGACCCGCCCGTCACGCCCGAGGAGCCGCTGCGCAACATCAGCGTGGCCGTGACCCGCACGGCGCCGAGTGGCCGGGTGCTGGGCCCTGAGGAGCGGCTGACCGTCGAACAGGCGATCCGCGCCCAGACCATCGACGCCGCTTGGCAGCTGTTCGCCGACGAGGTCGTCGGTTCGCTCGAGGTCGGCAAGTACGCGGACCTGGTGGTGCTGTCGGCCGATCCCCGCACGGTGCCGCCCGAGCAGATCGCCGATCTCGACGTGCGGGCGACGTATCTGGCAGGCCGCCAGGTCTACGGCCAGTGAGGCCCGCTTTAAGCGATCTGCTGGAGCGCCTGCACGTGGTGGCGCTGCCGATGCGGGTGCGGTTTCGCGGCATCACCACCCGCGAGGTCGCGCTGATCGAGGGACCGGCGGGGTGGGGTGAGTTCGGAGCCTTCGTCGAATACGGACCGGCCGAGGCGACGGCGTGGCTGGCGTCGGGCATCGAGGGCGCGTACCGGGCGCCACCGCCGGTGCACCGCGACCGCGTCCCGATCAACGCCACCGTGCCGGCCGTGCCAGCGGCCGAAGTGCCCGAGGTGCTGGCCCGCTTTCCCGGCGCCGCGACGGCCAAGGTGAAGGTCGCCGAGCCCGGGCAGACGCTGGCCGACGATGTCGCCCGAGTCAATGCGGTGCGCGAACTGGTCCCGACGGTGCGGGTGGACGCCAACGGCGGCTGGACGGTCGACGAGGCGATGCTGGCCGCGGCGGTGCTGACCGCCCACGGCCCGCTGGAATACCTCGAACAACCCTGCGCCACGGTCGACGAACTTGCCGAGCTGCGGCGGCGGATCGACGTGCCGATCGCCGCCGACGAGAGCATCCGCAAGGCCGACGACCCGCTGGCGGTGGTCCGCGCCGGCGCCGCGGACATCGCGGTGCTCAAGGTCGCTCCGCTGGGCGGGATTTCGCGCCTGCTGGACATTGCCGCGCAGATTGACATCCCGGTCGTGGTCTCCAGCGCGCTCGACTCGGCGGTCGGCATCGCGGCCGGGCTGACCGCCGCGGCGGCACTACCGCAACTGCGGCACGCCTGCGGCCTGGGCACCGGCGGGCTGTTCGCCGAAGACGTCGCCGCACCCGCCGCGGCGGTCGACGGCCAGCTGGCCGTCGGGCCGGTTGCACCCGACCCGGAGCGGCTGCGCGCGCTGCGGGCATCGCCCGAGCGTCGGCAGTGGTGGATCGACCGGGTCACGGCCTGCCATCCGCTCCTTGTACCGTCGATCGAGTGATCAACCTGGCGTATGACGACCGAGGCAGCGGTGAGCCCGTGGTCTTCATCTCGGGCAGCGGCGGCCCCGGACGCACCTGGTTACCGCATCAGGTCCCGGCGTTCATGTCCGCGGGTTATCGCGTGATCACCTTCGACAATCGCGGGATCGGCGCCACCGAAAACGCCGAGGGGTTTACGACGGAAACCATGGTCAACGACACCGCGACCCTGATCGAGTCCCTGGGTGCGGCCCCGGCGCGCATCGTCGGGGTGTCGATGGGGGCGTTCATCGCCCAAGAGCTGATGCTGGCGCGCCCCGAGCTGGTGACCGCCGCGGTGTTGATGGCCACCCGCGGCCGCCTGGACCGCGCCCGGCTGGGCTTCCACGAGGGCGAGCAGGAGCTCTACGCGTCCAGCACCGTACTGCCGCCCGCTTACGAGGCGAAAGTCCGTGTGCTGGAAAACTTTTCGCGCAAGACGATCAATGACGACGTGCTGGTCGCCGATTGGATCACCATGTTCCGGGCCTGGCCGGTCAAGCGCACGCCCGGGTTGCGCACTCAGCTCAGCGTGTCCCCGCAGACCAGCCGGCTCGCGGCCTACCGCGGCATCAACACCCCGGTGCTGGTGATGGGTTTCGCCGACGACGTCATCACACCGCCGCACTTGGGGCGCGAAGTCGCCGACGCCTTGCCCAACGGCCGCTACGTGCAGATCCCCGACGCTGGCCATCTCGGGTTCCTGGAGCGGCCCGAGGCGGTCAACAGCGTGGCGCTGAAGTTCTTCTCCGACGTTTGATTCGTCGTCCCAACGTCGGCTTGTCGGGCGAAATCACGTCGATTTGCCCCGACAACTCCACGCTCGGCGTGCGGTGAGCGCCCTGTGACACCCTGTAGGAGTGAACCCCTCGACGACACAGGCTCGCGTCGTCGTTGACGAGCTGATTCGCGGGGGTGTCCGCGACGTGGTGCTATGCCCCGGCTCGCGCAACGCCCCGCTGGCGTTCGCGCTGCACGACGCCGATCGCTCCGGTCGGATCCGGCTGCATGTGCGAATCGACGAACGCACCGCCGGCTATCTGGCTATCGGGTTGGCGATCGCGGCGGGCGCGCCGGTCTGCGTGGCGATGACCTCGGGCACCGCGGTCGCCAATCTCGGTCCGGCCGTCGTCGAGGCGAACTACGCGCGGGTGCCGCTGATCGTGCTGTCGGCGAACCGGCCCTACGAGCTGCTGGGCACGGGGGCCAACCAGACCATGGAGCAGCTGGGCTACTTCGGCACCCAGGTTCGCGCCACGATCAGCCTGGGTCTGGCCGAGGACGCGCCGGAGCGACTGGATTCGCTCAATGCGACTTGGCGGTCGGCCACCTGCCGGGTATTGGCCGCGGCCACGGGTGCTCGCACCGCCAACGCCGGGCCCGTGCAGTTCGACATCCCGCTGCGCGAGCCGCTGGTGCCGGATCCGGAGTCGCACGGTGCGGTGACGCCGGCCGGCCGGCCCGACGGTAGGCCGTGGACCTACACGCCGCCGGTCACCTTCGACCAGCCGCTGGAAATCGATCTGTCGCCGGATACCGTCGTCATCGCCGGCCATGGCGCCGGCGCGCAGCCCACTCTCGCGCAGCTGCCGACGGTGGCCGAACCGACGTCATTTTCTGGTCGGCCGCCGCCGAACCCGTTGCACCCGCTGGCCCTGCCGCTGCTGCGTCCGAAGCAGGTGATCATGCTCGGCCGCCCGACGCTGCATCGTCCGGTCTCGTCGCTGCTGGCCGATCCGAAGGTGCCGGTGTACGCGCTGACCACCGGACCGCGCTGGCCGGACGTCTCGGGTAACTCGCAGGCCACCGGAACCCGCGCGGTGACCACCGGGACACCCAGCCAGGCGTGGCTGGACCGCTGCGGCGAGATGAACCGGCACGCGGTGGCGGCGGTGCGCGGCCAGCTCGCGGCGCACCCGTTGACCACCGGTCTGCACGTCGCCGCCGCCGTGGCGGACGCGTTGCGACCGGGTGATCAGCTCGTGCTCGGGGCGTCCAACCCGGTCCGGGACGCCGCGCTGGTGGGGTTCGACACGACCGGCATCCAGGTCCGGTCCAATCGCGGCGTCGCCGGTATCGACGGCACCGTGTCCACCGCGATCGGTGCGGCGCTCGCGCATGAACGCAACGGCCCCGCCGACAACCCGGCCCGCACCGTCGCCCTGATCGGCGACCTGACGTTCGTCCATGACAGCTCCGGGCTGCTGATCGGTCCGACCGAGCCGACGCCACGGCATCTGACCATCGTGGTGTCCAACGACAACGGCGGCGGCATCTTCGAATTGCTGGAGCAGGGCGACCCGAGGTTCTCGGACGTGTCCTCGCGGATCTTCGGCACCCCGCACGATGTGGACGTCGGTGCACTATGTCGCGCCTACCACGTCGAAAGCCGTCAGGTCGAGGTCGACGGGCTCGACGCGGCGCTCAACGAATCCTGCGCCGGCATGCGGGTGCTGGAGGTCAAGGCGGACCGATCGTCGCTGCGCGGACTCCATGCCGCCATCAAGGCTGCCTTGTGAAGTCGCCAAAAGCATTGCTGCGCACTCTGATTCACGGTCGCAGCGATGAACCGCCGAGCACGCCGGCGCGGATTGGGTTGCGGCTGACCCGGATCGCGGTGCTGGTCATCGCCGGGCTGGTGACGCTGCAGTCGGTGTTGCTGGTAGCCGGCGCCTGGCGCAACGACCTCGCGATCCGGCACAACATGGGTGTGGCGCAGGCAGAGGTGCTCAGTGCGGGGCCACGCCGGTCGACGATCGAATTCGTCACACCTGAGCGAGTTACCTATCGGCCCGAGCTCGGCGTGCTATACCCGTCCGAATTGGCCACGGGTATGCGGATATACGTCGAATACAACAAAAGTGACCCGAACCTGGTGCGAGTCCAGCACCGCAACGCCGGGCTGGCGATAATCCCGGCGGGGTCGATCGCGGTCGTCAGTTGGCTCGTTGCACTGGTTGTGCTGGTAGGCCTCGCGCTGATAGACAAGCGACTGGACCGGCGCGACGTGGCCAAAAGTACGGATAGCAAAGCCACATAACGCTTTAAGCAGCAAATTTCGCGCCCCGTATGCCAGTCGGCAACCTTGGCGACAGGCAGTGCTGACAGTATGACCCTGTGCGCGTTGCGATCGTCGCAGAATCCTTTCTGCCACATGTCAACGGTGTCAGTAATTCAGTAATCCGCGTACTAGAGCATCTGCGCCGAACGGGCCATGAAGCTCTGGTGATCGCCCCCGACACCCCGCCCGGTGAACCTCCCGCCGAGCGCATTCACGACGGCATCCGGGTACATCGGGTGCCGTCGCGGATGTTCCCGAAGGTCACCACGTTGCCGCTTGGTGTGCCCCGGCCGCGACTGCTCAAGGTGCTGCGCGGATTCCAGCCGGATGTGATGCATCTCGCATCGCCCGCGCTGCTGGGCTACGGCGGCGTACGAGCAGCGCGCTACCTCGGGGTACCGACGGTCGCCGTCTATCAAACCGACGTACCGGGTTTCGCCGAGAGCTACGGCATCGGGATCACGACGCGCGCGGCGTGGGCGTGGTTCCGCCACCTGCACCGCCTCGCCGACCGCACGTTGGCGCCTTCCACCGCAACGATGGAATCGCTTGTCGCCCATCGAATCCCGCGGGTCCATCACTGGGCGCGCGGTGTCGACATCATGGGATACGCGCCATCGGCGCGCGATGAGGCACTGCGGCAGTACTGGTCGCCCGAAGGCAAGCCGATCGTCGGTTTCGTGGGCCGGTTGGCGCCGGAGAAGCATGTGGAACGCCTCGCCGGCCTAGCCGCCGCCGGGGACGTGCAGCTCGTCATCGTCGGAGACGGCGTCGACCAGCAAAAGCTCCAATCGGCAATGCCCACAGCGCGATTCACCGGTGCCATGTACGGCGCCGAGCTCGCCGCGGCGTACGCGAGCATGGACGTCTTCGTCCACACCGGTGAGCACGAGACGTTCTGCCAAGTCGTGCAGGAGGCGTTGGCGTCCGGGTTGCCGGTGATCGCGCCCGACGCGGGGGGACCGCGTGACCTGGTCACCCCGTGGCGCACCGGATTGCTCCTGCCGGTCCACGAATTCGAGCAGCGGCTACCCGAGGCGGTGGGACATCTGCTGGCCGAGCGGCCGCGTTATTCGCAAGCCGCACGCAAGAGCGTCCTCGCCCGCACCTGGCCCGCCATCTGTGACGAGTTGCTCGGCCACTACACGGCCGTGCAATCACCTATCGCCAGGGCGCGCGCCCGCAACGCGCAACGCAAACTCGCCCAAGGCGAGTGACACTGCGCCGCTGGCCCTGGGCTAGCACGCCGCTCGGCGCACCTTTCCCGACCGGCGCGAACCGGGCCGGGTAGCGTCTTCGTCGTGAGTCGTGCGGCCTTGGACAAGAATCCCCGGGAGGTCGCGTCGATGTTCGACGGCGTCGCCCGTCGCTATGACCTGACCAATACCGTGTTGTCGCTGGGGCAGGACCGGTATTGGCGACGGGCGACCCGCTCGGCGCTGCGGATCGGACCCGGCCACAAGGTGCTGGACCTGGCCGCGGGCACCGCGGTGTCCACGGTGGAACTGGCGAAATCCGGGGCCTGGTGTGTGGCGGCCGACTTCTCGGTCGGGATGCTCGCCGCAGGCGGTGCGCGCAAGCTGCCGAAGGTCGCCGGCGACGCCACCAAGCTGCCGTTCGGTGACGGCGTATTCGACGCCGTCACAATCAGTTTCGGGTTGCGCAACGTCGCCGACCCGCTGGCGGGGCTGCGGGAGATGGCCCGGGTCACCCGGCCCGGCGGACGCCTGGTGGTATGCGAATTCTCCACACCCACCAACGCGCTGTTCGCCACCGTCTACAAGGAATACCTGATGCGGACGTTGCCCCGGGTGGCGCAGGCGGTGTCCAGCAACCCCGATGCCTATGTGTATCTCGCGGAGTCGATCAGGGCGTGGCCCGATCAAGCCGCACTGGCTGAGCAGCTGGCACAAGCGGGATGGTCGGGCGTGCGGTGGCGCAACCTGACCGGCGGAATCGTGGCCCTACACGCGGGGCATAAGCCCCTGCGCTGACGACTAGTTCGGGTGTTGGCCCGCGGCCTGGACGACGCCCACCTGGTCCGGGCAGTAGTGATCGACGGCCGCACCGAGGAACTGGAACGCCTGTCCCTGGCTGGTGCCCCGCGGCAGGTTGTGCTGGATGAAGTTGGCCGACTGGTACGCGTCGTGGTCCACGCCCCTACCCAGCCGATCGCAGGCGATCTTGCCCAGCCAGGCGAGCTGGTCCTGCGGCTGGTAGATGCCGAAGCCGTTGACGGTTTGCTTGAACGGGGCGTCGTAGTCGCTGGGCGGCGACGGCGTCCGCAGCGGCGTCGGAGCCGGAGGTGGCAGCGGCGGCGTCGTTGGGTCGGCCATGGCCGGCGCTCCCAGCGATGCGCCCAGCGCAATGGCGGCCGCCGCCGCGGCGACGCTTGCAAGCAGCTTGGTACCCCTCATTAGCCGGACTATACACCGCGATAACGACTGGTTCACGGCCGATCAGCCAAGATGGGCGGTCAGCAGCCAGGCGCCGACCGACTTCAGACCGGTGGGCTCGTCGCGAATGTCGACGATGCCGGGCATCCCGACCGAATCGTTCGGGAGCTGGGCGTGCAAACGGGCCGGCCGGATCTCGTCGACGACCCAATACTTGGACACGGCGTCGCGAAGTTCGTCGGCGGTCACCGCATTGATCGGGCCGTCGGGCACCGCGGCCTTGTCGAAGACCAGGGCGAAGTAGGAGGCGCCGGGGGCCGCGGCGCGGCTGATCGACTGCTGGTAGCCCTCGCGCGCCTCGACCGGGATGGAGTGGAACAAGGTGCTGTCGACGATGGTGCCGAACCGGCCTTCCGATCCGGGTGGGTATCCGGCGAACGCGCTGATGTCGGCGACCTCGAAGGCGGCGTTGGTCAGTCCGCGTCGCGCGGCCTCGCGGCGGGCCAGGTCGATCGCCGTGGGCGACAGATCGAGGCCCACCGTGTTGTGGCCGCGTTCGGCCAGCGTCAGCGAAATGGCGGCCTCGCCACAACCCACGTCCAGGACGTCGCCGTGGAACCTGCCCTGTTCGATCAGGGCGGCCAGCTCGGGTTGTGGGACGCCGATGCTCCAGGGCGGACGCAGTCCCTCGCCAAACGTGGTGGATTCGCCGCGGTAGGCCGTTTCGAACTCGAAATCAGTTGGCTGAGTCATGCCTCCAGCTATATCAAGTGTGCTGATATATGTCAACGAGATTGATACATTGCGTACGGTGGCTCACCGAGACAAAAGTCGGTTCAGCTGAACGGTGTTCGACGATCGATGAGTCGCGAGAGCCGACCGCCGCCGCGCCAGGCCCGCGCCACCCAGTCCGCGTCGTCGTCGGTGACCAGGTTGGCCATCACCCGCACGGCGATCGTCATCAGCGTGGTCGAACGCATCGCGATGGGGCCGGTGGCGGGCAGGAACCGCTGGAAGGTCAGCAGCAGCGCCAGTCGGCGCGCGACCGAGAATCCGCGGCCGTAGTGGTCGGATAACAGCGACGGCCACACCTTCGACATATCGCCGGAGTCCAGCAACTCCACGGCTAGCCGCCCGGTCTCCAAGCCGTAGTCGATGCCTTCGCCGTTCAACGGGTTGACGCAGGCCGCGGCGTCTCCGATCAGTATCCAGTTCGGCCCAGCCACTCCGGAAACGGCGCCACCCATCGGCAGCAGCGCCGACGAGATCGCCCGCGGTTCACCGCTAAAGCCCCACTCGTCGCGGCGCAGGTCGGCGTAGTAGGAGATCAGCGGGCGCAGCGACAGGTCGGCCGGCCGCTTCGACGTCGACAGCGCTCCGACGCCGATGTTCACTTCGCCGTTGCCCAGCGGGAAGATCCAGCCATACCCCGGCAGCACGGCGCCGTCGGGGGAGCGGAGCTCGAGATGCGATGTCAGCCATGGGTCCTCGCTGCGCGGGGTGGTCAGATACCCGCGTGCCGCGACGCCGTACACCGTCTCTTGATGCCAGCGCCGGCCCAGCTTGCGGCCGAGCGGGGAGCGGGCCCCGTCGGCGACGATCAGCTGCCGGCAACCCACCTCGGTGCCGTCGGCCAAGATCAGCGAGGTCACCTTCCGTGACGAGTCATGATGTGCACCAACGGCTTTGGTGCCAAGCAGCATGCGCGCCCCGGACTCCTCGGCGACCTTGCGAATTCGGTCGTCGAGTTCGAGGCGCGCCACCGCGCTACCGGTCGACGGGAACGAGGGGCCGGGCCAATCGACTTCGACCTCGCCGCCGAACCCGCTCATCCGCAGGCCCCGATGCCGGATGCGGGTGTCCAGCCAGTCGCCAAGACCCAGGTTTTCCAGTTCGGCAACCGCGCGCGGGGTCAGCCCGTCACCGCACGGCTTGTCACGGGGGAAGCTGGCGGAGTCGATGACGAGGACGTCGCGGCCGGCGCGCGCGGCCCAGGCGGCGGCCGCCGAACCGGCAGGTCCGGCTCCCACGACTACCACGTCGGCCCCCGTACCAAGCCTGGTCTTCACGCTCACCAGTATGTTGGTCGCGTGAGTACTCCGGCGAACATGGGTGGTCGGGTCAAGACTCCCGCGACGGTGGTGGCGGGAATTGATTTTGGCGACGCCGCGTTCGCCACGACGGTGCGCGACGGCGTTGCACAGATCGAGCAGCTCATGGATGTCGAGTTGCGCAGCGCCGATGAGATCATGACCGATTCGTTGACCCATCTGTTCAAGGCCGGCGGCAAGCGGTTCCGGCCGTTGTTCACCGTGCTGTCGGCGCAGATCGGGCCGCACCCGGATGCGCCGGAGGTGACGATCGCCGGTGCCGTCATCGAGCTGGTGCACCTGGCCACGCTGTACCACGACGACGTGATGGACGAGGCCGAAGTGCGCCGCGGCGCTCAGACGGCCAATATGCGCTGGAGCAACAACGTCGCGATCCTGGCCGGCGACTACCTGTTCGCGACCGCGTCGCGGCTGGTATCGCGGCTGGGGCCCGACGCGGTGCGGCTGATCGCCGAAACGTTTGCTCAGCTGGTTACCGGGCAGATGCGGGAGACCCGCGGGCGGGCCGACGGGGCCGATCCGATCGAGCACTACCTGAAGGTGGTCTACGAGAAGACGGCTTGCCTGATCGCCGCGGCCGGCCAATTCGGCGCGATGTTTTCTGGGGCCGACGACGAGCAGGTCGCCCGGCTGAGCCGGCTGGGCGGCATCGTGGGTACCGCGTTTCAGATCTCCGACGACATCATCGACATCGACAGCGACTCGCATGAGTCGGGCAAGCTGCCCGGCACCGACATCCGCGAGGGCGTGCACACCCTGCCGATGGTCTACGCGCTGCAACAGCCCGGGCCCGACGGCGACCGGCTGCGCGAGCTGCTGTCGGGTCCCGTCGAGGACGACGACGCGGTGGCCGAGGCGCTGCGGCTATTGCGGGCGTCGCCGGGCATGGCCCAGGCGAAGGAATTTCTGGCGCAGTACGCCGCGAAAGCCCACCATGAGCTGGGGCTTTTGCCTGATGTCGCCGGTCGGCGCGCGCTGCAGACGCTGGTCGACTACACGATCAGCCGACACGGTTAGCGTGAGTCGCGGAACTCGGAAGGTCATCCCGGGCGTTCAATTGACAACAGTCATGCAATGAACGAGTTCTCCCACGTCTTTCTCAAAGGAGGACACCACCGATGACCTGGCATCCGCATGCCAACAAGCTGAAGACCTTCCTGCTGTTGGCCGGTATGTCCGCGATGATTGTGTTCGTGGGTTCGCTGTTCGGCAGGACGGCGATGTTCCTGGCGCTGATGTTCGCCATCGGCATGAACCTGTACACGTACTACAACAGCGACAAGCTGGCCCTGCGCGCGATGCACGCCCAGCCGGTTTCCGAACTTCAGGCTCCGGTGATCTATCGGATCGTGCGCGAACTGGCCACCACCGCACACCAGCCGATGCCCCGGCTGTACATCAGCGACACCAACGCGCCCAATGCTTTCGCGACCGGCCGCAACCCGCGCAACGCCGCGGTGTGCTGCACCACCGGCATTCTGGACATCCTCAACGAGCGTGAGCTGCGCGCCGTGCTGGGCCACGAGCTTTCGCACGTCTACAACCGTGACATTCTGATCTCCTGTGTGGCCGGCGCGCTGGCGGGCGTGATCACCGCCCTGGCCAACATGGCCATGTGGGCCGGCCTGTTCGGCGGCAACCGCGATGGCGAGAATCCCTTTGCGCTGCTGCTGGTTTCGCTGCTGGGCCCGATCGCGGCGACGGTGGTCAAGCTGGCGGTCTCGCGATCCCGCGAGTACCAGGCCGACGAGTCTGGCGCGGTATTGACCGGCGACCCGCTGGCCCTGGCGTCGGCCCTGCGCAAGATTTCCGGCGGCGTGCAAGCGGCCCCGTTGCCTCCCGAACCGCAGCTGGCCAGCCAGGCCCACTTGATGATCGCCAACCCGTTCCGCGCCGGTGAGCGCATCGGCTCGATGTTCTCGACGCACCCGCCGATCGAAGATCGAATCCGCCGGCTGGAAGCGATGGCGCGCGGCTAAGGCCTGGCCCGGCCCAGACCACCAGAGTGGTCTGGACCATGCGTGCCTTTTCATTTCCGATATCGCATGCGCTATCGCGTTTGAAAACGACCGCATGGTCGGAAAGCGGGCGCTCATGCGCATGGTCGGCACAGAGCCGCCAGAACCATGCGTGCCTTTTCATTTCCGGTATCGCATGCGCTATCGCGTTTGAAAACGACCGCATGGTCCGAGAGCGGCGCCGACAGTTCTCCCCAGGTGTGACTGCCGAAATCGATGGCGCTGTGCTACCCGTTCTGCGTGAACCACTACACCTACCGCGCCGAATGGTCGCCCGACTACGACGAGTACATCGGCGTCTGTCTCGAGTTGCCGTTCCTGCAAGAGCGCGCCCCAACTGCGCACGGCGCGATCGCTGCGATCACCGCGACCGTCAATCAACGACTTGTCGAGATGCAGGAGTTGGAACAACCGGTGCCGCCGCCGCTGAGCGAACGCAGCTACAGCGGCACATTTGTGGTCAGGACATCACGGGCACTACACGCCCGCCTGGCCCGCGAGGCTGTCGAGCAACACGTCTCGATGAACCAGTGGGTGGTGCAAAAGCTGAGCGGCCGCGAATTGCCCAGCGGCTTAAGCTTATTCGGGATCGACTAGAACCCAGAGCCGTGCACCTCGTGCCCCGGCACCTCGGCGATCAAGCCGCTGTAGGCCTGCTCGACCGTCGAGCCGTGGTTGATGACACCGTCGACTTCGCGAGCGATCGGCATGCTTAGCCCGAAATCGTTGGCGAACTCCATGATCACGCTGGCGGCCTTCACGCCCTCGGCGACCTGGTTCATCGACCCAATGATCTCGTCGATGGGCTTGCCCGCGCCGAGTTGTTCGCCGACGTGGCGGTTGCGGCTGCGCTGACTGGTACAGGTGACGATCAGATCACCCAGGCCGGCTAGCCCGGGGAAGGTGTCCGGATCCCCGCCCAGTGCCACGCCCAGCTTCGTCATCTCGCGCAAGGCGCGGGCGATCACCAGCGCGCGGGTGTTCTCGCCGATGCCCAGCGAGTAGCCCATCCCGACCGCGATCGCATAGACGTTCTTGAGCGCACCCGCCATCTCGACGCCGACGACGTCGTCGGTGGTGTACACGCGGAATCGCCGGGTGCGGAACAGCCCCGACAGTCGGGTCGCCAGATGCTGGTCGGGCATCGCCAGCACCGCCGCGGCCGCATAACCCTCGCCCACCTCGCGTGCGATGTTCGGTCCGGCCAGGATGCCCGCCGGATGACCCGGCAGCACCTCCTCGATGATCTGCGACATTCGCATATTGGTGCCCTGCTCAAGCCCCTTGACCAACGACACCACCGGAACCCAGGGCCGAAGTTCCTTACTCAGTTCGGTCAGCACGCCGCGGAAGCCATGTGAGGGCACGCCCATCACGAGAACGTCGGCACAGTTGGCGGCCTCGGCGAAATCGGTAGTGGCTCGCAGCGTCTCGCTGAGGATCACGTCGTTACCGAGGTAGCGCGTGTTGCGGTGGTGCTCGTTGATGTCATTGGCGGTCTCCTCGGAGCGCACCCACTGCAGCGTCGGTCCTCGGCGCGCGCAAATGGACGCCACGGTGGTCCCCCAGGAACCACCGCCAAGGACAACGACTTTGGGTTCGCGCTTCTCGGCTGCCATGAAGCTCAGCGTATTGCCGAAACCTCACATTTAGTAGCAGTTCACTCGGAGTGTGGGTCGGCCCCGAGCCGCGGCCTCCGGATGAAGTTAAAACCAACGACCTCCGAGCATGGGACTTCGGTCCCTACCCGATGGCGCTCCGGCACCGGATCGTCAAGGTCATCGCTTCATCGAGGAGGAATTATGTCCCGACGAGCGGACCCGGCGAAAAGACGGTTCGTATCGCGCGGCGGCCGGGCGTTCGCGGCTGCTTTGGTGGTGCTGGCCGGATCGCCGGGCAGCGCCGTCGCCGATGGCGACCGGCCCCAGGTCAACCCGGAGGAGAGGGCGGCGGCGATGATACGGCCCGCCGTGGTCTATCTCGCCGTCGAAACCTTCGGCCAGGTGCAGCTGCCCGACGGGCAGACGTTGTCTCCATTCGGCGCAGGCCTGAATCTTCCCTTCGATGCGACGTGGTCCTGCACCGGTTTCGTCGTCAACCCCGACGGCTGGGTCGCTACGGCCGGCCACTGCGTCGACCCGGAGACCGCAAAAGATGCCATCGCCAAGAGTGCCGCGGACGCCTACATCGAACAGTTTCCGGACTCGCCCACCGGGAAGGACCCCGTCGCAACTGCGGCATGGCTGCGCAAGAACGCGCGAATCGAGGGGAAGAGCCCCGACCGGGGTCCCGAGGTCAGCCTCACGGTGCTCTACGGCGCGGGGACCAAGCTCACCGGGAAGCTGCCCGCCAATGTCGTCGATTTCCGGCCCCTCAGCAAGGGCGACGTCGCTCTGCTAAAAGTGGAACAGCACAACATGCCGTCATCGGAGCTGGCCGGCGACGGTGATGTCAGCATCGGCACACCGGTTCTCGCGGTGGGTTTCCCCGAAACCACCCAACGGGTCACCGGTCCCTCGTTGGATCCAACGAACAAGAGCGGCAAGGTGAATAAAAAGTCGACGATCCGCACCATGCCGGAGTATGAAATCGACGCCGCCGTTTCCGAAGGCATGAGCGGCGGCCCGACGATCGCTCTGGACGGAAATGTGATCGGCGTGAACAGCTTCGCCCCCGTCGGCGAACCGCAGGCGTTCAACTTCATCACGCCGGTGGATCGTCTTTCGGTGATGCTGGCCGGCAAGGCGGTGAAGCCGGAGCTCGGTCCGGCCGACGTGTACTACCGCAAAGGGCTCAGCGATTACTACTCCGGCCGCTACAGCGACGCGATCAAGAACTTCGACCAGGCCGCCGCGTTGTCACCCGATTATCCCGGGCTGGCCGATCTGAAGACGAGTGCGGTGAATCTGCGCCAGCGGTACGGTGACGTATCGGTGTTCCATAGCTCAAACCTGTTGTGGTACATCGTCAGCGGGATTCTGATGATGCTCGTCGTCGGAGGCTGGGTCGCATTCATGGTGCTCAAGAGCCGTCGGCAGCGTCGCGCGGAAGCTGGTGTGGCGGGCTTGCCGGAGGTTGTCGGCAGGCATGAACGCATCGATAGCCTGGTCGCCGAACCTCACTTGGCTGCGACGGAGCCTCACTACTGTGCCAATTGTGGAGCGCAGCACCACCCTGCCGAAAAGTTCTGTCCCAGCTGTGGCAAGCACATCGACTTCTTGCAACCCGAGTCGGAAACCGGCCAATTATTTTGACGACCAGGCCTTTTGGGCAGGTGGAGCTAACCGGCTACCGACGCCCGGTCGGCCACGCGGCCGAATTCCATTGACTCCTCGATCCGGTCGAACCGGTAGTCGAGCGCGTCGGCGAGGTAATTCTGCCGCACGTTCCACGGTCGCTTGGTGCCCGACTTGGGTAGCTGATGCGCGGAACGCAACACGTAGCCGGCGTTGATATCCCAGGATGGCTTCTCCGTCATTTGCTCGTCGCCCAAGTGCGGATAGGCGTGCGTGTAGCCATGAGAAGCCATGTGCGCCATCAGTTTTGCGGTGGCACGGGCGGTGATGTCGGCCCGCAGCGTCCACGAGGCGTTGGTGTACCCAACACACCAGAACAGGTTCGGCACGTCTTCGAGCATGTGCGCCTTGTAGACGAAACGCTCACGGTGATCGACCTTTTCGCCGTCCAGGCTGATCGTGGCCCCGCCCAGCGCCTGCAGTTGCAGGCCGGTGGCGGTGACGATGATGTCGGCGTCGAGATGCGCGCCGGACTTCAGCGCGATGCCGGTGGCATCGAAGTGGTCGATCTGATCGGTCACCACCTCGGCGCGGCCCTCGGTGATCGCGTTGTACAGGTCCGCGTCGGGGATCATGCACATCCGCTGGTCCCACGGGTTGTACCGCGGTTTGAAGTGGACGTCCACCTGGTACCCGTCGGGCAGATTGTCCACCGCCTGACGGCGCAACAGCCGCTTGATCAAACCAGGCAACTTGCGTGACAAGAAGAAGAACACGGCCTCGGTCAGGGCGGTGTACATCCGGATCACGATATGAGATGCCTTGCGGGGCAACAAAGCACGAATGACAGCGTCGAGCGTTCGATATTTCGTTGCAGAGACCAGATAGGTCGGCGAGCGCTGCAGCATGGTCACTTTCGCGGCCCGCTCCGACAGCGAGGGGAGCAGGGTGACCGCCGTGGCACCGCTACCGATCACCACGATCTTCTTGCCGTCGTAATCGAGGTCCTCGGGCCAGCGCTGAGGATGGATGACGGTGCCGCCGAACCGCTCGATGTCGGGGAATTCCGGGGTGTAGCCCTCGTCGTAGTTGTAGTAGCCGGAGGCGAAGAACACGAACCGGCTGCGGTAAATCGTGGTGGCGTCGCCTTGGTCGACGCTGATCGTCCAGGTGTCGGTGGACGAATCCCAATCCGCGGAACGAACGTAGCTGTTGAACTGGATGTGGCGATCGATGCCGTACTTATGCGCGGTGGCCGACAGGTATTCGCGGATGTGCACGCCGTCGGCGACGCCTTCCCTGCGGGTCCAGGGCTCGAAGGGAAACGACAGCGTGAAGATGCTGCTGTCCGAGCGCACTCCCGGATACCGGAACAGATCCCACGTACCCCCGATCTGTTCGCGGCGCTCCAAAATCGCGTACGTCATATGGGGGTTGCGCTCGGCGATCCGGTACGCCGCGTCGATGCCGGAGATCCCGGCACCGATGATGACGACGTCGAAGTAGCCGGCCTTGGCCGGTGGGCGGCCGGTGGCTTCCTGGGGAGTCACGGTCATCGTGAACCTCGCTTGCAGTGTGGGACTCGTCACTACATTAGGCACCGACTGGTTGGTGGAGCTAGCAGGCCGGACCTGTGCGTGTTACGAGGGCTCCATCAGCACGTCGACGTGCAGCGGTGCGCATCGATCGATCAGCCAGAGTTGGTCGGCCGGGCTGGCGAAGATGCGCGCGTGCGACGCGTCCTGGCTGAAGCCCCGCGAGCACCTGTCGCCGAAGAAGACGTATGCCTTGGTGTCGTTGCATTGCCGCGACATCCACACCAGCCCGTCGAACCCGGCGGCATGGGCGGCCTGCGCCCAGCGCACCGTGGTGGCGTAGGTCGATGCCGGGCTGGACGTGAGGTCACCGGCGGTGACCTTGAGCCGGCGCAGCCCGGTCCCGTGCAGTACGGCGAGGCGCAACTCTTGCTCGACTTTGAGCCGGACGAGCACTTTGGTCGCGTACTGGTCGTACGGGAGCAGACCGCCGTCGGCCGGAATATCGTGCAGCAACGTCTCTGCGATCCCCGCGTCTTCGGTGTCCGCCGCGTACATGATCGGCACCACCGGCTTGCCGAAGAAGCCGAACCGCGTTCGCGCACCGAAACCGGGATTGAAGTCGGTGGCGGTTCGGGTGGCCGACAGGACCCGGTAGAGCAGATGGCCCTCCGGCAGCGTGGCGGTGGCCGGGTCGAAGGGGTCCGGCGGACGTCTCACCACGAAACGTTCAGCGCCTCCCCGGCGACTGCCACGACGCGATCCGGATCCGTCGCGAGGTGGTCGACGGGCCGGTCTCCGTCCAGATAGGTGGTGGGGGAGCAGAGCCACTGCACCAGGCCCGCCTCCGACCAGCCACTGTCGTCGGCCACTGCGAGCAGGCGTGCGATCACTGGTAACGGCTTGCCGTCCGGCCCGAACTGGAAGCCGGGGTAGGACAGGTAATTGCCCTGGCGGACCGCGAGCAGCGTCTTGTTGCGGCGCGCGGTGGTGGCCAGGTTGCGCGGGGCGCTGGACCGCGACCCCATCCGCTTGCCCGCTTCGGTGCTGGTCAGCATCCCGAACTCGGCCTCGATGCGGGCATACAGGTTCAGTTCGGCCTGCACGGCCCGCGCGACAGCGGGCTCGGTGTACCCGGTGACCGACGACAGGGCGACGCCCACGGCGTGGGCGCTCTCGCGAAGCCGCCGGTGGGCGGCGTCCAGCTCGGCGACCGTGGGGGTCATGAGCAGCTCCTACGTTCGGTTCGTGCAGTCCAGTTTACCGCACGAATCGAACGCTAGCGGTAGTTGACGAACTGCAGTGCCACGTCCAGGTCGGCGCCGCGCAGCAGCGCTTGGACGGCCTGCAAGTCGTCGCGCTTCTTGCTGCTGACTCGAATCTCGTCGCCCTGAATCTGGGTCTTGACGCCCTTGGGTCCCTCGTCGCGGATCAGCTTGGTGATCTTCTTGGCGTTCTCGCTGTCGATGCCCTGCTTGAGAGTGCCGGTGACCTTGAAGGTCTTGCCGGAGGCCTGCGGCTCGCCGGCGTCGAAGGCCTTCATCGAGATGTCGCGACGAATCAGCTTCTCCTTGAACACGTCGATGGCGGCCTTGATGCGTTCCTCGGTGGAGGAGGTCAGCTCGACGCCCTCGTCGCCCTTCCAGGCGATCGTGGTGTCGGTGCCGCGGAAGTCGAAGCGGGTGGCCAACTCCTTGGCGGCCTGGTTAAGCGCGTTGTCGACCTCTTGCCGATCGAACTTGCTGACGATGTCGAACGATGAGTCCGCCATGCGAACGCCCTTCCTCGTTGCTCCTAGCCGTTTGTGATCTGTCTACCGGTTCGTTGTAACCTGCTAGGCGGCAGGTTGCCCGAGTGGCCAATGGGAGCGGACTGTAAATCCGTCGGCTTACGCCTACACTGGTTCGAATCCAGTACCTGCCACGCTGGTCAGGCCCCGTCATCGAAGGGGCCTGATGCATCTGCGCAGATGGAATTCTCACAGCCTAGGGGTTTCCGTGGTGGCGAATGAGGCGATGTGATCGATGGTGGTGTTCAGCGCGGTTCGTAGCGGCTCACCGTCGCGCAAGGCCTTGGCCAGCAGCAGACCGCCCTCCAGGGCGGCCAGCAGTGCCATGGCCAATTGGTCGACGTCGGCGCTGTCGATGAGTCCGCCGCGGACCTTCATCGCGAACAGGCCGTCACGGATGACGCCCTGCCATCGCCGGTAGCCGGCCACGACGTCGTCCCGAGCCGCATCGTCGCGATCGGCGAGCTCGCTAGCCAACGAACCCAACGGGCAGCCGCCCCGAAAGTCGTTGGCCCGCGCCGTTTCCACGATGGCCGCGGCCCAGCTACGCAATGCGTCGATGTCGTCGAGGCGCGCGAGCAGGGGTTCGTGAAACATGAGGATCGTGTCGCTCCAATGCCCGATGACGGCGCACGTGAGGGAGTGCTTGTCGCCGAAGTAGTGGTAGATCTGTGATGCGCTGACGCCGGCGGCGGCCTGGAGGTCCTCGGTACTGGTGCCAGCCACACCCTGCTGATACATCAGGGCCGCGGCAGCGCCCACGATGCGGTCGCGCGTCGCCTGTCCCTTGCGCGTGATCATCATTCGATCGTAACGGATTTTGGTGTTGACATTCCAGAGTAGCTGAGGTGGGGTGGAATGATCAATCCAAAATACAGAGGGCGATTGTTGGCAACGCACGCCCGCCGACCGTGAGTCGGGCGGCAACGACGGGGGAATTCTCGCAGCTTAAGGGCTGGATCACGGCAAGCAGAGATGTGGTCCGGGGTGGATTGGACCGTGCGTGTAACCACCGCTGCACCGTGAATTTTTGGAGTTGACATTCCAGCGGACGTGGGCAAGGGTTGTGGAGTGACCAATCCAAAATCTCGAAAGACGGTCGCCTGACGACGCCGACACCCGTCGCCAAGACACGACCTCACCGACACCTAAACCAGGGCGCAACGCCCCCGATCTACACACCAACAACCGCACGATAAGGAGACTTCAATGAGCAAGAACCCCTCCCCCAGCGGCCGTTTGCGGGGCCAGACCGTCCTGGTCACCGGCACCACCAAGGGTGGCATCGGGTACGAGACCGCCCGACTTCTCGGCGACGAGGGAGCCACCGTCCTAACGCACGGCCGTACCCAGGAAGCGGCGCGCGCCAGCGTCGAAAGCCTCGTGGGCGACGGCAACGGGGCGGGCAGGTTCATCCCGGTCGCCGCCGATCTGAGCTCGATCGCCGGCGCCCGGCAGCTGGCAAACGCCGCCCGCGCCGCAGCCCCCCAGGGCATCCACGGTCTGGTCAACAATGCCGGTGCCGGGTTCACCGCGCGGCGGCTGTCCCCAGACGGCATCGAGATGACCATGGCCATCAACCATGTCGCGGTAGCCGCCCTGACCGACGCACTCTTGGACCTGCTGCACGCGGGTGCGGACTCCTTGGGAAGACCGTCGCGGGTAGTCAGCATGACCGCGTTGATCGAGGGGCGCGGGAAAGTCGAAACCGACTGGTCCTTTCCGGGCAAGTACAGCCAGACTCAGGCCTACTTCAACGCCAAGTTGACCAACCTGCTCTGGGTCTATGCCCTGGCGCGCCGACTCGACGGCCACGGGATCACCGTCAACGCGGTCAGCCCCGGCAGCGTGAGATCGGGTTTCGGCGCCAAGGCCGGCGGAACTTTCGGGCTGATGGCACGGTTCGGCGCACCGCTCTACGGACCGCCGAGTAAGGGCTCCCGCGGGGTGGTGCGGATCATGACCGATCCCGGCCTGGCCACGGCCACCGGCGGCTACCACACGCCCGCGAAACTCAAGAAATCCTCCAAGAAATCCCGCACACAGCACCTGCAGGAGCAGGTGTACCTGCAGACCGAACGCCTCCTCCGCGCCCACTGCGACAACCAACGGGTTTGACCCCCGGGGCCGGGTGCCGCGGTTCGAGCGTCAGGCGCCGCCGATTTCCGCCACGATCTTGCCGAGGACTTTGCGCCCGCCCAGCCGCGTGAGCGCTTCGGGGATGTCGTTGAACGACACGGTTTCACCGACCGTGTTCGCGATGGCGCCGGTATCGACCAATTCCTCGAGGCCGCGCAGGATCCCTTCGAGATGCGCACGGCTGTAGCCCGCCGCGAGGACGCCGACCAGTGTGGTGTTCGTCATGACCATCATGGCGACGTCGGGGGTTGGCCACGTGCCGCTGGCGAAACCGACGGCCAGATGCCGGCCGTCGCGGGCCAGGGCGCCCATGGCCGCGGTGCCCTGCGCACCGCCGACCGGATCGAAGATCATGTCCAGACCGGCCCAGTCGGTCGCTTCGCGCAGCGCATGTCCGAGTGGTGTTCCGTCAGAAGCGGTTTCGCCGTGGGCGACGACGACGTGGTCGGCGCCCAGGGACCGGCAGTATTCGCCCCGCTGCTCGTCGCTGACGACGGCGAGGACCGTCGCGCCCGTGGCCTTCCCGAGTTGTACCGCCGCGATGCCGCTGCCCCCGGCCGCGCCCAGCACCGCGAGGTGTTCTCCCGCTTTGAGTCCGCCGCGATCGACCAGGCCGACCCATGCCGTCATGTTCGGGATCCAGAATCCGGCCGCGGCGGCGTCGTCCATGCCGGCGGGAGCGGGGAAGACGGTGCTGGCGTGCGCGAGAGCTTCGGTGGCGAAGGACCCGTTGCCGCTGACAAAGTCACTGACACCCAGTACGCGGGTGCCGAGTGCGACCTCGGCGCCCGGCCCGACCGCGGTGATGGTGCCGACCAATTCCTGGCCGGGGGTAAACGGCAGTGGCGGCGTCAACGGGTAGCTGCCCCGACACATCAGCACATCCGGTAGGCCGAGGCCGGCCGCCGCGACGCGGATTCTTACTTGCTCGGCGCCGGGCTCCGGCAGCTCCCGGTCCACTTGGCGTAAGACGTCGGCCGGCTCACCGCTGCCGTGGACCTGCCAAGCTTTCACGTTGTCTCCTCGGCCGGCCGGTGCGTTAAATCAAATAATTACACCGTAATTTCGCGACGAGGAAGGGTGCGCAGGCTCGGTGTCCGGCGCCCTCAACTCCCCGTCGGCACTTCCGCGAATCCGGGAACTCCGGCGTCCGCAACGGAATTGAACCGATGGCGGGTGTCGAGGCTCTCGTTGATGTCGTTGATTGCGCTTTCGGGAAGTGCGGTGACATCGAAGTTTTCGCTGATCCGCCGGAGATTGACGGACGGTCACCTATCTTTGGGTGACGGTGCTAGCAGCGTGCGCCAGGCCCATCGACCACCAAGCCGGAGCAACCACTGCGGCAGCGCATCCGGTAGATGACGCGTCCGACTGTGTTCCCCCGCGAGGAGTATTGATACCAGACCAGCGCGTCGGCTTGGCCCTGGCACTTTCGGCATTGTTCGGTTTCACGTTTGTACATTGGCGTCCTCCATCCAGCGGAGCGGGGGGAATCGTCCAACGGTGGGCGACTTGAATTTAAATTACCGGAGCGTCATTGTTGAGGCGCTTTCCCATGCCGAGAGTTTTACAATCGTAAACCCGCGGCGACACCATCGCAGCTCAACCGCAACATATTTGATACATAGCGCGGCGAAAGGCTATGGGCCTCTGCGGCCTTGAGTGTGCGTCCAGGGTGTTCTCCGTCGGCGTGTCCCCGCCGCCAGTGCGCACTCAAAGCCGGGGGTGCACACTCCAGCCGCGGCGCGGCGTCAGAACCAGGGGCCGGGGTAGTGGCCTTCCTGATCTTGCACCATGACGATCTCCTTGCACTCGCCGCCCGCGGTGGTCTCGCCGCGGCAGACCAGCGTCCAGCCCGATATGCGCTCGAACGGCCGGATGGACCAGTTGGTCGCGACCGGATCCGCAGCGGGCAGTGCCAGCACCGAGTACGTTCCGCCGATGTTCGAGATGTAGAGGTGGTTGCCGAAGAACGCCATCTTGGCGATCGGCATCTTCTTGGCGTCCTCTCGGTTCTTCAGCAGGTCCCAGTGCTGGGTGCGCAGGTTCCACACTCCGAAGCCGAACTGTGAATCGGCCGAGTCGCGGCCGTCGACGAATAACTGTCCGTCCGACAACGTCGCTGTCAATCCGCCACCGGAGATCCGGTCGGTGTCGCCGACCTTGATGATGGCTTTGGAATTCAGGTCGAAGAACATGGTCGACACGGCGGTGGGGGAGTCACGATGAGTGATCTTCACCAATTTGTCTGGCCCGTCGGATAATTCGGCATCGACGGTAACGACATCGTTATCCTGATAGATCGGTTCTCCCGACGGCCGGCGCAATTCTGCTCCAGAGGCATTGCCGGGCGGGGTGTTTCGCTGAAACGACAATACATCCGGCCACACTCGACCGGGTTGCGGGTCGTTCCACGGCATGGACAGGTCGGCGCCGGAAAGAATGACGGTCCGCGGCGGCGACGCGGTCGCATGCCCGTCGGTGAAGGCGTTGAGCCATGCGGCACCGGATGTCGTTGCGCCAAGCCGCCATTGCTTCGGTTCGCTCAATTTCAAGTCGGGCGTTGGTGCTTGCAGGTCTTTCGTCGCCGCCGGCTTTCCGGTCTTGAAGTCGAGGGCGTAGGCGGTGGTCTTGGTGATCTCGGGTGCCGGCGCCTGCGCCGGTTTGAGAGTCGTCACCACATAGATGACTTTCATGTCGTCTGCGGTGCCCGAAAGCGCGCAGATGGCTCCGGTGACGTTCTCGCCGGCGGGAATCGTCGGCAGGGACGGCGCTACGTATTGGCCTGATTTGGTGTCGAATATTTTGGGGCGAATGTCCTCGAGTGCGGATTTGCTGACCGAGAATTCCTCGGGACAGCCGAAATAAGCGGTGCCGCCGTAGCTTTTCCAGTCTTTTTCCAGCGGGCCGGTGATCGGCGGCGGTGGTGGCGCCGAACTGGTGGCGGTCGTCGAAGTAGAAGTCGAGGTCGTCGGCGTTGCGGCTGGTGGGGACGCGGTCTCCGAGCAGGAGGCAAGGACCAGGCAGATTGCCGGCCCGAGTAAGGCAAGCCGGTGTCCGGGCACACTTCGGCCCTTGAACCCACGCATCAGTGAACCCCCGTTAACTTCGTGTAACCAAGGAGCGTAAGGCGGGTTCGCTGGGGCCGCGACTCGTGGGGTCTTTCTCACAATTGCACGATCACGAAACCGGTTGGGCCTCGGGGAATGTCCGCTGCCCATCGAGGACCTCTTGTTGCGGCCCCGGCGAAGTTGTCCGGTGAGACCGGCACCGCGCCGTCGAGTGTCGTCCGCTCTGCCACCATTCGGACCCTACGCGCGCAGCACAGTGCGGACTATCGCTGCATATCGAACTCGATGGGCAGGCTCGTCGGCCCGCTCAAACTCACCATCGGCTTCCACGGCACCGGCCCGGTGATGCGCGGGTGCACCAGTCGCTGAGACAGAACGGTCAGCGCCTCGGCGAGCTCACGGCGGGCCAGGTTGGCGCCCAGGCAGTAGTGAATGCCGCCGCCGAAGGTAAGGATGGGCGGTGCTCCGGCGCGGGTGATGTCGACGCGATTCGGGGCGTCGTACACATCGGGATCGCGGTTGGCCGCAGCGGTGTTCACCAACACCATGGTGCCGGCGGGGAAAAGATAGCCGTCGAGGTCGGCGTCCTCGACCACCAGTCGCAGCGTCCCGCAGGCGATCGGGGAGTGGCGCATGGTCTCCTCGACCGCGCGCATGGCCAGTGCTGGATTCTGCTTAAGCAACTGCCACTGCTCAGGGTGCTCGCACAGGACTTGCACCGAGGCACCCACCTGGTTGCGGGTGGTGTCCGTCCCCGCCAACAACAGACCTCCGGCAAGCATGCGCAGTTCGGCGGCGTTGAGGCGATCGCCGTCATCCTCGGCGCGGATGAGGTCGGACAGCAGGTCGTCGGTCAGGCTGTGCCGGCGCCGGGCGACCATGTCGTCGACGTAGTCGTCGAGCTCGGCCCAGGCACGCATGACGCCGGGCTCGAGCTCGCGGATGTCGGCGCTGAAGGTGAAGGCCTTGAAGATTTCGTCGGCCCACAGCGAAAACTGTTGCCAATCCTCACGCGGTGCACCGAGCAGCGCGCAGATGATCGGGACGGGGTAGGGGCGGGCGATGTCGGTGACCACGTCGCAGCGCCCGGCGTCGGCGACCTGATCGACGAGTTCGTTCATCAGGTCGGCCATCGTGTCGTGCAGGCGCAGGGTCGCTTTGGGGGTGAACGCCTTGGACGTCAGACTCCGCAGCCGATGGTGTTGGTCGCCTTCCAGGCACAACAGGCTGTTGACCACCTTGTCCCACAGCGGGCCCGACGTGATGCCCTGGACCAGCAGATTGATGCCGGGTGGGATCTGGAACCGGGTGTCGCGTAGGACGGCGCGCACCAGCGGGTAGGAGAGCACCTCGGGTCCGAACGGCCCGATCGCGACGGGGCTCTGTTGTTGGACCGCTTCGATGCGCGGGTAGATGTCCGCCGGAGTTTCCGCGGCGTCGTAGCTCAGGGTGGGGAGGTCAGCGTCGAAAACACTTGGGGGAGCAGTACCGACGGCCATGGCGGTCTCCTTAGCCCGGAATCCGCGGGGCACCAGCTCGCGGACAACTTCCGGATAATGTATGGCCATGTTGTACGAGTGTCAACGAGGCGCGTGCCGGATTCGTGCGTTCCATGAGCAGTTTTGGGGCGAATGCCTCATGCGTCGGTGCGGCGTGGAGCCGACAATGGCGTCATGATTGTCAGTAATTTCGAGCCCGTGGCCGCCGCGGTGGCTCCAAAGCGGCGGTGGGACAAGGTGTTAACGGAAGGGCACGCTCCGCTGGTGAGGGCGCGACGAGTGTTTCGCTACCTGCCATCGGCTCCGCGCTGCAAGGTGTGCAACAACCCCTTTGGTGGGCCGGCAGGACGCGTATTGGCCGCGGCAGGGTTCAGTCCGTCGCGCAAGAACCCGAATCTGTGCAGTCGCTGTTGTGACGTTCTTCCCCCCGGTGGCGCCGAGGTGGACATCGCGGTGTTGTTCGCCGACATTCGCGGTTCCACCGCGCTGGGTCGGCACGGCGCGGCCGCGGACTTCGCCGGGCTGCTCAACCGGTTCTACACCGCGGCGACTCGCACGCTGCTACGCCATGACGCGGTGCTCGACAAACTCATCGGTGACGAGGTCATGGCGTTTTTCGTGCGCGGCATCAGTGGGCCCCAATACCGGCGTCGCGCGGTGCTGGCGGGAATGGAGCTCCTTCGGGCGGTCGGGTATGGCGAGGACGAGAAGCCTTGGCTGCAGCTGGGTGTGGCGGTCAACGCCGGGGTTGCGTACGTCGGCAACGTCGGCGGAGCGGTGGTGGATTTCACCGCCCTCGGTGATCCGGTCAACGTCTCGGCCCGAATGCAACAACACGCCGCCGGTGGGGACTTGCTCGTCGCATCCGGAGTGGCCGACGAGATGATGGGGGCCGCACCGCGGCGGCGGTTGGATCTGCGCGGGTACGACCGGCCTATCGAGGCGTACGCTCTCAACGCGTGTAGTCGACCTGCCAGTGTTTGATGCCGTTGATGAACGGTGACCGCAGCCGCTGCGGATCTCCCGCGGAGACCAGGTCGGGCAGGTGGTCGGCGATCGCATTGAACATGATGTCGATCGTCATCCGGGCCAGGTTGGCACCGATGCAGTAGTGAGCGCCGGTACCACCGAATCCCAGATGTGGGTTCGGGCTCCGTAACACGTTGAACACGTAGGGGTCGTCGAAGACCTCTTCGTCGAAATTGGCGGAGCGGTAGAACATCACCACCCGCTGACCCTTCTTGATCGTCACACCGCCGAGCTCGGTGTCGGCCAGCGCGGCGCGCTGAAACGCAGTGATCGGGGTGGCCCACCGGATGATCTCGTCGGCCGCGGTCTTGGGTCGTTGCGCCTTGAACAGCTCCCACTGCTCGGGGTAGTCGGTAAAGGCCATCATCCCCTGCGTGATCGAGTTGCGGGTGGTCTCGTTGCCGGCGATGCCCAGCGTGACCACGAACATGCCGAACTCCGCGTCGGAAAGCCCGTCCCCGTCGGCGCCGGCTGCCACCAGCGCCGTGACGATGTCGTCGCCCGGGTTCTCGGCCTTGCGAGCCGCCAATTGCATTGCATACCACATCAATTCGCCCGCCGAGGTGAGCGCGTCGTGGTCGGCGAACTCCGGGTCGTCACTTCCGATCATCTTGTTGGACCAGTCGAACAGCTTGCCGCGGTCCTCGGCCGGCACCCCGAGCAGCCCCGCGATGGCCTGCAGCGGCAACTCGCAGGCCACCTGCAACACGAAGTCGCCCGAGCCTTCCGCCTTGGCTTGCTGGGCGATCTGCCACGCCCGCTCATTGAGGTCGGCACGCAGCCGCTCGACAGCCCGCGGGGTGAAGCCGCGCGCCACGATCTTGCGCAACCGGCTGTGTTCGGGATCGTCCATCATGATCATCGACGCCCGGCCGGCTTCGATCTGACCCTGCGCCTGGTCTTCCCGGTAGCGCGGCACGATGGATTTCGATGCCGACGAGAAAACGTCAGTGCGCAACGACACCTCGCGAATGTCGCGGTGTTTGGTCACCACCCAGTAGCCGCCGTCTGCGAACCCACCCCGATCGAGCGGCTGCTCATTCCACCAGATCGGCGCCGCCCGGCGCAGTTCGGCCAACTCCTGCACCGGTAACCGGTGGGCGTAGATGTCGGGATCGGTGAAGTCGAACCCCGGCGGGAGGTTGACACTAGCGATGGATGTGCTCCTCGGGGGATCGCGGACCGTGAGGAGATGCTAGCGCTTACCCGCGCCTGGGCATACACATCAGACTAAATGTCGGCTATTTGCCGTGCGGGTCGCTGGCGGTGAGCGCCGCGATCACCTTGTCCTGGTACCCGACCCCGCTGGTCGAGCCCGGGATGAAGATGGTGTTGCCGGAGATGTCCATGCGCTCGCTGCCTTCCTGGTGTAGCTAGAGCTTGCCAACTCCGCGCGTGCGCGAGCCCCGGGGCTCAGCTCGTGGTCGAGCCGGACAGTTTTGGGGTGTCGTGCGCGCCGAGGTTGGTCGCGGCGGTGATGATGGCGCGTTCGATCTGGCGAAGCGCGTGCACCGCGGTGAGGAATCGCCGGGTGTCGGGATGCGGCCCGTCCTCGCCGTCTTGGTGGCGGGCCAGCGCCTCGGCGGCGTCGAGCGCATCGGTCGTGGAGTCGACCGTCACCGCGGTGGCCCCGTCGACGAGGGCGATCAGCGCGTCGATGTTGTGCCGGGTCTGATCGGCGGCGGCGGTGAAGGCTCTACCCAATTCGAACGCGAGCTGTTGGGATCCGACGGTGTCCTGGTAGCGCTCGCTGCTGCGGGCCAGGCTGCGCCCGTAGCGGTCGCACGCGGTGAAGATGCGCAGGCCACGCCGAATGCTGCGGCGCCCGGCAAGACCGGCCACCCCGGCCAGCAGCGGTTTGGCGGTAATCCGGAACTGCTGCAGGTTTCGGTCGAGCTCGCGGGCTTGCGCGGTCGGGCTGACGGCTTCGTCCTCGCCGAACATCGTCGCGGTGGAGATCTCGATCAGCGAGTCCAATGCCTGCAGGAAGGCCCGAGTGTCGTCGCGGATCGCGGTTCTGGTGTTGGTCGGCAGCACCAGGATCGCCACCGTCACTCCGATCACCGCGCCGATCGCTGTTTCTTCGATCCGCAACATCAGTACGCCGACCGAGAATTGGCCCATCAAGCCGTACAGCAGCGCCAGCGTGGTGGTGATCCAGAAGGTCATCAGGCTGTAGGTGACCGGCATGAAATAGAAGGCACAGAACAGGCAGACAAAGATCGCGGCCAGCGATGCGGTCTTGTCACCGGCGAACAGCGTGGCCGCCAGCATGCCGCAGGGCACGCCGAGCATGGTGCCGAACAGCCGCTGCCAGCCCTTGGTCAGCGTTTCGCCCCAGGAGTTGGTGCCGGCGAAGATCACGAATGCCGCGATCACCGCCCAGAACCAGCGGGCCGGCGAAACCAACTCGCCGGTGATGATGGCCAACGACGCGGCGATCGTCACCTGGATGGCTTGCCGGGTGGTCTGCGGCAGCCCACCGTCGGCCTTTTCGGCAACGGCGTTGTCTTCTTGCGGGTCGTCTTGTGCGTCGTCCGGTTCGGGCGGCTCGGTGCTGCCGGGGCCGGACACGGCACCGGTGGTGGCGTGCTCGACGATCGCGCGGACTTCAGCAGTTGCGTTGGCGGCGTTGATGATTGCCAGCGCAAGGCGGCGCACCGCGAATTCGCCGGCGTCGTCGTCGGCGGTGGGCCCGGGCTGCTGGTCGAGGATCCGCTGCGCGCGATTCGCGGCCTGCTGCAGACGGCCGGGCGCCGGAATCCGGATCGCTCGCGCGAGTTCGTCGAGCGCCCCGACCAGTTCGAGGCGGGTGCCGTCCGGGATGGCGGTGGGATTCTCCGCGGCGACGGCTGTCACGGTCCGCCCGGCATTGGCGACCCATTCGATCGCGAGTTCGGCGTCGAACAACCACGGCGCCAGTTGCTGGCTGGTGACTCCAGGCCACAGGACGGCGGGATCGGCGTAATCCTCGATCTGGCCCTGCACCATCAGCGCGGTCTCGTTGAGCCGAATCGTGCGGGCCCGCATGTGGCGTCGGCGCCGTTCGTCGAGCCGGCCGGTACGAACCGCCTCGGCCGTGGTGCCGACCAGGATGGCCATCCGCGCACGCAGCGCCCGAATTGTGGCGCGCAGCACGCGTTCTGGCCGATCGGGCATGACGTAGGTGCTCATCACGAACGTGCACACCGTTCCCACCACCACGGCGCCGATCATCCACGGCAACTCCGAAAGGCTTGCTCGCAGATACAACGTGAAGAAAAAGGCCATAAACGCGACCATGCCGAGCGCCCGGCCGCGAGGCCCGAAGCGACGGACGTAGACCGCGGCGAAGACGACCGCCACGAACACGGCGTCGGCGGCCACCGGGTATGGGGCGAGCACCGCGGCGGCGGTGATGGACAGGGCCGCGGGCACCGGCAGCAGCGCCATCGTGATGCGCTGTTGACGTGGATCCGGTTCGTTGACCGATCGGGCCGCGATCATCGTGATCACGACGCCCAGCAACGCGACGGTCAGCGGCTGCCCCGTCGCCCGAGTCAGCACGAACAGCACCCCCAGCGAGCAGGCCAGCGCGGCCGTCGTGCGAGTCGCCATCCGCAGCCGCAGCAGTCCAGGATCGGAGCCGATCCACCAATTTCGCGCTCGCTCGTAGTGCAACATCGTGGCTGCGCGCAGCCCGCCGGCGGCGTCGAGATCTCGGGTATCGCCGAGGCCGCGCTCGTCCACCTCGCGCCCACCCGACACCCGCTACCGCCTCTCCTCTGCTCCCCCTATGGGCCGCGCCGCTGCCTGACCACTGCCGACCAGGCTAGTCTTCGAACTCGTGACAGCGCCGACGCGGGCGAAACTGGCCGACGGCCGTGACCTGTTGTTCTTCGCATTGCCGGGACACTCGCCCGAACCGGTCGCCGATCGCAGACCCTTGCCGGAGCGCAACCCCGACCAGTCGCAGTTGCGGTTCGACCGCTCGACCGGCCAGTGGGTGATCATCGCCGCGCTGCGCCAAGACCGCACCTACAAGCCGCCCGCCGACCAGTGCCCCCTGTGTCCGGGACCCACCGGACTGACCAGCGAGGTGCCCGCGCCGGACTACGACGTCGTCGTCTTCGAGAACCGGTTCCCCAGCCTGTCCGGCGTCGGCCGGCCGTTGGGCGCACCCGGCGGCGACGGCTTCGTCTGCGCACCCGGCCACGGCCGCACCGAGGTGATCTGTTTTTCCAGTGACCACACCGGTTCGTTCGCGGAGCTGTCGCCCGCGCACGCTCGGCTGGTGGTCGACGCCTGGCGGCACCGCACCGCCGACATGTTGGCCACCCCGGGTATCGAGCAGGTCTTCTGCTTCGAAAACCGTGGCGAGGAAATCGGGGTCACGCTGAGCCATCCGCATGGGCAGATCTACGGCTACCCATACCTGACGCCGCGAACCGCCACCATGCTCGAGCAGGCGCGCGAACATCGAAAGCTGCACGGCGACAACCTCTTTGCTACCCTACTGGCGCATGAGGTCGCCGACGGCAGCCGCATCGTCGCGCGCACCGAGCTGTTCACGGCGTTCGTGCCGTTCGCGGCGCGCTGGCCGGTCGAGGTGCACATCTACCCGAACAGGTTTGTGCGCAACCTGCTCGCGTTGACCGACGACGAACTCGACGCGTTCGCACGGCTGTACCTCGACGTGCTGGGGCGGTTCGACCGGATGTATTCGGCGCCGCTGCCTTACATTTCGGCACTGCATCAGTACACCGACAGCGATGCACAGGCGGACGGCTACTGCCACGTCGAGCTGATGTCGATCAGGCGCAGCGCCACCAAGCTGAAGTACCTGGCGGCTTCCGAATCGGCGATGGGTGCGTTCATCGGCGACGTCCTGCCCGAAAGCGTGGCCGAGCGCTTGCGGGAACTCGCATGACCGTGCGTTACGCGGCGCCCGGCCGGATCAACCTGATCGGGGAGCACACCGATTATAACCTCGGATTCGCGCTGCCGATCGCGCTCCCACAGCGCACGGTCGTGACCTTTGCCCCCGACCGCGGCGATGCGATCACCGTGACCAGCGACCGCGCGGACGCCGCGGTGCGCATTCCGCTGGCCACGGCTCCCGGCGATCTGGTCGGCTGGGCGAGTTATGTGGCCGGGGTGATGTGGGCGCTGCGCCAGGCCGGCCATCCGGTGCCGGGTGGGGCGATGTCGATCACCAGCGACGTGCAGATGGGGTCGGGCCTGTCGTCGTCGGCGGCCCTGGAGTGTGCGGTGCTGGGCGCGCTCAGCACCGTAGCCGACGTCCGCCTCGACAGAAAAGCCCAGGCGCGGCTGGCTCAGCGTGCCGAGAATGAATATGTCGGCGCCCCAACAGGTTTGCTCGATCAATTGGCTGCGCTGTTCGGAGAACCGTCGAGCGCGCTGCTGATCGACTTTCGCGATGTCACCGTCGAGGCGGTAGCCTTCGACCCCGACGCCCGCGGCGTCGCGCTGCTCCTGATCGACTCCCGGGCGCGGCATCGGCACGCCGGCGGCGAGTATGCGGCTCGGCGCGCGTCGTGCGAGCGGGCGGCCGCGGAGCTCGCGGTGTCGTCACTGCGCGAGGTTCAAGACCGGGGGCCCACGGTGCTGTCTGGGGTGAGCGATCCGGTCGACGTGCGCCGGGCTCGTCATGTGCTGACCGAAAATCGACGGGTTCTCGATTTCGTTGCCGCGCTGTGTGATTCGGACTTCACTGCGGCCGGACGGCTGATGACCGACTCACACGCGTCGATGCGCGACGATTTCGAAATCACCACCGAGCACCTCGATCTGATCGCTGACACCGCGGTGCGCGCGGGTGCCCTGGGCGCCCGGATGACCGGCGGTGGTTTCGGGGGTTGTGTGATCGCCCTGGTGCCAACCGATCAGGCGCAGGCGGTCGGTGAGGCGGTGCGACGGGCGGTGTCGGAAGCGGGGTTCGAGCCGCCGACGATCACCCGGACCCGTGCCGCTGCGGGTGCGCGACCCGGCTGAGCCCCTCGAGTGTGCGCCAGGGGCGAGAAATCAGCCCATTTCTCGCCCCTGGCGCACACTCAACGCCTCGTTGCACACTCAACGCCGTCGTTGCACACTCAACGCCGTCGTTGCACAGTCGCAGTCAGGACGACGCCGGGGTAAGCCGGACCGCACCGAGGTGCATGCGGTCGACCGCCTCGCCAAACTCCTCGAGCGTCGGGATCCGCTGATCGCGGAACTTCAGCCCGATCATCGTTTGGGCACGCCGCGGGCCATACCCGTCGGCGCAGCGCTTGTAGAGATCGGAGACGATCGCGCGGTCCCGGATCAGCTCGCCGTTCATCGCGGTCGACTTGCCGTCGTAGAGGACCTGGGCCGGCGCGCCGCCGCGGAAGTTCTGCTTCCACGGCGCACCGGTCAGCGCATATAGACCGTTGTCGATCACATGGGCGCTCACCGGAATAGTAAACGGGCGTCCCGTCTTTCGGCCGGTAAAGCTCAACACCATCAGCTGCTTGCGGGCCGGGCCGGCCAGCGGTGTGCGCAGCAGGAAGCCCAGCATCGGGTTGATGAGCTTGAGCAGGAACGAAGGCGGGTGCCCGGCGTCGATCGCGTACGACTCTTCTGCCATGCCCCCACCGTAAGGCCAATCGCTTGGTTGAGCAGCCTTTTCCGCGCAGCATCGGCGCGAGCTGGGCCAGCGGAATATGGGGTGCGAGCGCGCCGGGTGACCTTCCGCCGGGGTCGCGTCGTGCCGGCAGGTAGAGGACGAGGTCATCGCCGTCCAACGCCCAGGCCCGGCAGCCATCGGCTCACGATAAGGGCTCGCTGAGCGTGCGCCGGTCGCCGGTTGTCGAAATCCATTTGCAAAACGCGCACGCGGAGGCCCGGTTATGCAGTAAGAGACAGCTATGAAGTCGCGAAGGATCCTCATCGCACTCGTTGCGGTGACGGCTGTCTTCATGACGTTCGTCGCGGCCGCCCCGCCCATTGCGTACGACGGTGAACCGGCGCTCGTCGCGAATCCGGTCGAGCATGTCGACACGCTCATTGGAACGGGCACGGGGGGCGAGACGGTGGGCGAGATCAACGACTTTCCTGGCGCCTCCGTGCCCTTCGGGATGGTGCAGTACTCGCCGGACACCGTCGACAACTACGCCGGCTACAACTACCACAATCCGCGCTCGACGGGGTTCAGCATGACGCACGCGTCGGTGGGCTGTGCGGCATTCGGCGATATCTCAATGTTGCCGACCACCACACCGCCTCACTCGCAACCGTGGAACGCTTGGGAACGGATCGCCCACGATGACACGGAGCAGGGCGAGCCGGGTTACTACGCAGTGCGATTCCCCGATACCGAAGTGACGGCGGAACTGACCGCCACCACCCGGACCGGCGTCGGCCGGTTCAGCTACCCGCACGACGGCCGGCCGGCCGTGTTGCACGTGCGCTCCGGCGCTTCGTTGGCGGGCAACTCCCGAGCGGCTATCCAAATCGGAGAAGACAACACCACGATCACCGGATGGGCGACCAGCGGTGCATTCTGCGGCAAAAACAACGCGTACACAGTGTATTTCGCGATGAAGTTCAGCCAGCCGTTCACCTCCTACGGTACCTGGGACGGCTATTCGGTCTCCGCCGGTTCCCGCGTTGCCGTTTCGCCCTTCAGCGGAGGCTACGTCGAGTTTCCGGCCGGGTCGGCGGTCGAGGTCCGCACCGCGATCTCCTACGTCGGCATCGACGGGGCGCGCGCCAACCTGGCTGCCGAAGGCGCGGCGAGTTTCGACGAGGTGCGGGCCTCTGCAACTTCGCAGTGGAACACGACTTTGTCGCGTATTGCCGTGGCCGGCCGCAATACTGCCAACATCGACACGTTCTATACGGCCCTCTACCGATCTCTGTTGCACCCCAACACCTTCAACGACGCGGACGGTAGTTATATCGGATTCGACGGCGCCGTCCATCAGGTCGCCAAGGGACACACGCAGTATGCGAACTTCTCCGACTGGGACACCTACCGAAGCCTGGCACCCCTACAGGGACTGCTCTTTCCGAAGCAAGCCAGCGACATGGCGCAGTCGCTCGTCAACGACGCCGAACAAAGCGGATCGCTTCCGCGTTGGTCCTTTGCTAACGCGGCGACCGGCGAGATGAGCGGAGACAACGTGGTACCGCTCATCGTCAATCTCTACACCTACGGAGCCAAAGACTTCGACACTCGAACGGCGTTGCGCTACATGGTTAATGCGGCGTTGAACGGCGGTATTGGCCTGAACGGGTACGTGGAGCGACCGGGTATCGGCAGGTATCGGGAGTTGGGCTATGCACCGTTCACGTACGAGTTTGGCACCGATGGCTGGATCGCCGATGCGTCCATCACGCTCGAATGGTCGGTCGACGACTTTGCCATCTCCCGATTCGCCGACTCGCTCGGCGACGCCGCGGTCGCGTCCCAATTCCAGAATCGATCGCAGTACTGGCAAAACCTGTTCAATCCGACCACTCGTTACGTTTCTCCCCGAAACGTGCTGGGATTCTTTCCCGCCGGTCCCGGATTCGCGTATTCTGCTTCAACTTTCGGCCAGATCGGATACGACGAGGGTAACGCCGAGCAATACGTGTGGTGGGTACCGCACAATGTTGCCGGCCTGGTGACAGCGCTGGGCGGCCGGCAGGCAGTGGCCAGCCGGCTTGACCGCTTCACCAAGAAACTCAACGAGGGTCCCAATGAGCCGTACCTCTGGGCCGGCAATGAGCCGGGCTTCGGGGTGCCGTGGCTCTACAACTACATCGGTCAGCCGTGGAAGACTCAGCTCACGGTCGACCGGGTGCGCGGGCTATTCGGGCCTACGCCGGACGGTGCGCCGGGCAACGACGACCTGGGCGCGCTCTCCAGCTGGTATGTCTGGGCAGCGCTCGGCCTGTATCCCAGCACTCCGGGTACGCCGACCCTCACGCTCACCGCCCCGCTGTTCGATCGCGTCGTAATCAGGCTTCCGGCAGGCCATTCCATCCAGATATCCGCGCCGGGAGCATCGGGCCCAAACCACCTGAAATACATCAGCGGCCTGACCGTCGGCGGCAAGCCCACCGACAACACCTTTCTTCCCGAGTCGATCATCCATACCGGCGGCGACCTCACGTTCTCGATGGCCGCCTACCCGGACATGGGCTGGGGCGTCGGTAAATACTCGGCGCCACCGTCATTCGGCGTCGGCGGTTCGGCGATGACGCTCAATGTCGCGCAGCCCGTGGCGATTGCACCTGGCGGGACGGCTAGCGTCAATGTCGACGCCCAACGAATGGCCGACGATGTCGGCGGCTACAGCCTCGCCGGGGTGTCGGCTACCGATGGCATCACAACTACACGGGTGACGGGCCAGTTCGCCCCCGACGGGTCATCCGTGGTTACCGTCCCCATCACGGTGGCGCGGTCGGTGCCCGAGGGCTATTACTTCGTCTATCTCACCGCCATAGTGGGCGAAAGTGTCCGGCGGGCAATGGCACTCGTCATGGTGCACGCCGATAGCGACGAATTCTGAGCGTGTCTCTACACCATGTCGTTGTCGGCGAGCCAACGCATCACCGGCCAGCCGATGAACACCGGCAGCCAGCAGGTCAGCACCCGGTACAGCAGCACCGACGGCACCCCGACGGCGGCCGGTACACCGAAGGCCGCCAACCCACCGATCAGGGCCGCCTCGACGGCGCCCACTCCGCCGGGTGTCGGGGCGGCCGAAGCAAGGGTGCCGCCGACCATCGTCACAACGGTGCAGGTGACGAACGTCGCCCCGCCACCGAAGGCCTGCACGCTAGCCCACAGGGCCAGCGCTGCGCCGAGAGTTGTTCCGGTACAACCCATTACGATCAGCGAGAGTCGCCGCGGTTCTCGGACCAGCTCGACGAGATCCTTGGCCACCTCCTGCAGTCGCGGGCGCACCGCCGTCGCCAGCCAGCTCCGGAGCTTGGGTACGAACAAGAATGTCCCGATGATGCCCAGCGCCACACCCGCGAGCAGATAGAGCACCGTGGCGCCCGGAACGAAATGTGAAAGGTCCATCGACGCACCCGCCACGGTGCTGAACAAGATCAGCAACACCAGGTGCATGATCACCTGCACCGATTGCTGCAAGGCCACCGCGGCGGTGGCCCGCATCACAGACAGGCCACCCTTTTGCAAGATCCGGGTACTCAGCGCCAGGCCGCCGACCCCGGCCGGAGTGGTAGTCGCGGCAAAGGTGTTGGCTACCTGCGCTATTGACAGCTTCCAGAAGTTCACCGTGCCGTCCGTGCACGCCCACAACGCCGCGGCTGCACCCACATACGTCGAGGCCGAGACGAACAGTCCCAGCAGCGCCCACCACCAGTTCGCGGTTCGCAGTTCGGAAAAGAATGTCGGCACCGTGCTGATGAAGGGGTATGCGACATAAACCAGCGCACCGAGCAGAACCAGCTGGACGACCTGGCTGCGGGTGAACCGGGTGATGGTTTCCTTCTTGATCTGATCCGCACCGGTCTGGGACTTGACTTCGGCGCGGGCCGCCGAGATGACGGCTGCCGCATCGCCGACCGACTTGCGCACTCGTTTGGGCACAGCGGATTTGGTGAGGCGACGGGACGCGGTCAAGATGGCGTCCTTACCAAAGGTGTCGATCGCCGCCCGCACCGCCGACTTCGCGTCGTAAAGTGCCGTCGTCGTCACCAGAAGCTGCGCCAGGTCGGACTGGAGTTGTGCGTCAGTGGCACCGTATTCGGCGTTGCCGAACCCGCCGAACAGCACCGTGCCGTCTTCGACGGTGATCTCGTGGCAGCGCAGGTCGCCGTGCGAGATCTGATATTCGTGCAACTTTCGCAACGATTCCCATACCCGCGCCACCGGCGTGGTCTTGGTGCATTCGTCGAGGGCGGTACCCCGAACTGGTCTGTGCGCGTACAACGTCCAGCCGCGGTCCAGGGCCGCAAAGGCGATCGTCGACGTGTTCGCCACGCCCGCCTCGCCGATCGCGATGGCCATCAACGCGCGATGCTCGACGGCGCGGCTCATCGACGCTTGGAAGGGCGCGGTCTCCGCGTCGCGCAGCCGCAGCTTGCGCCACAGTTCGCGCAGCGCGCCACCGCTGCGTTGGTGCGGGCCGTACAGCTCGATCGCCGCCGTCGAATTCGGATCCCCGGAATCGGTCGACAGCACCAGTGGACCCGGCCCGGCGGGGCGGACCACCATCAGCCGCGACACAACGAAGCCGCGCTTGGCCATCGCACGGACCGCGCCTACCAACGGCACTTCCAGCGCGGGCGTGCCGACGGCCAGCACCACCAACGCACCGACGAACCAGCCCACCGCCAACCCCAGCAGGGAGCGGGCCGGGACGATGGCGCTGATGACGAGGTGAATCGGGACGAACGCGAGCAGCAGTGTCCACCACCAGTGCCGCCAGCGCGCGGGTAGCCAGGGACCGGAAACCGTCAGCACCGCGGCCAGCATCGCGATCCAGCGCGGATCGTCGAGGAATTGCGCCGGCAGGGTGCTCAGCCGGTCGGAGACATCGAAATGCCAGCGGGGTGCGGCGAGACGGTTGCTGCTGATCGACAAGGGCAGTGCGGCGAGAATCGCGGCGGCACCGTAGGCGCCCAACAGTTTCCATTGCCGGGCGACGATCAGGCCGATCAGGATCATGAACGGCAGTGCCAGAATCGCGAATCCGTACAGCAGGTACACCACATCGGCTTGGGTCGGTGATAAGACCCCGACAATGCGCGAGATGGATTTCTCCAGCCGAATCCAGCGGCTGCGGGTGACCAGCGAACCGGTGATTACCGCCGCCAGAAACGCGGTGGCCAGGATCAGCCGCAGAATATCGTTGGTGCGTCGGTTGACCGGTTGCAGCAAGCTGCCAGAGACGCTGATGTCGCGCCCGTCAACTCGCATGTCAGGATCCTTCGGATCGGGGCCACGCTGTCAGCCGCCCGCCGACAACTTAACCGGATACCTTCGGGCAAGTGCGCATGAACCTGACGGACAGCTTGTTCACCTGCGGGTAAACGGTAGCGGGCGCTCAAGCTGGGCACAGGCTGCAGACAGCTTGCTCACGTAGGGTCGCCGAAGGCGGGTGTCAACCGGGAGGACGTGAGCGTGGCCAGGACCGATAACGACAGCTGGGAGATCACCGAGAGCGTGGGTGCGACGGCGCTCGGCGTCGCGGCGTCCCGCGCGGCGGAGACCGAGAGCGACAATCCCCTGATCCGCGACCCGTTCGCGCGAGTGTTCCTCGATGCGGCCGGCGACGGGGTGTGGAACTGGTACTCCGCCGGACAGCTGCCCGACGAGCTGCTGGAAATCGAACCCAATCTGGCACAGCAGATGAAGGCGATGGTCGGTTACATGGCCTCCCGAACCGCCTTTTTCGATGCGTTCTTTATGGACGCGGCAACGGCGGGTATTTCCCAGGCCGTGATTCTGGCGGCGGGCCTGGACTCGCGGGCCTGGCGGTTGCCGTGGCCGAACGGCATCACGGTCTACGAGCTCGACCAGCCCAGGGTGCTGGACTTCAAGGCATCGACGCTGGCCGAACACGGGGCCGAACCCGCCTGCAACCGGGTCGCGGTCCCGGTGGACCTGCGCCAGGATTGGCCGACGGCGTTGCGGGAGGCCGGTTTTGACGCCTCACGGCCGAGTGTCTGGTCGGCCGAGGGGCTGATGCCCTATCTGCCGGCCGCGGCCCAGGAGCTGTTGTTCGAACGCGTGCAGGCGCTGACCGTCCCGGGCAGCCGGGTCGGCGTGGAGGCGTTGGGGCCGAAGTTTCTCGATCCCGAGGCCCGGGCGCGCCGACGGGCGCGGATGGATCGCGTCCGCGCGGTGTTCGCGAAAGTGGACCCGCAGCGCCAGGTCCCCAGCACCGACGAATTGTGGTACTTCGAGGAGCGTGAAGACGTGGGCGAGTGGTTCGGCCGCCATGGCTGGGATGTGACGGTGACGCCGTCGCTGGACCTGATGGCCGGCTATGGCCGCAGGCCGGCGCAAGAGGTCGAGAACGACGTGCCCGGGAACTTGTTCGTAGCCGCCCAGCGCTCGGGGACGTAATTCGCAGCGCGATCTCACCAGCCCTACAGCGGTTGTTCGTGTCGATGTAACGGCTGATTAGACCTTCATGGCGAATGCTGTGGGCGTAATCGACGCCGGAATGGGCCGGAGTGGGCCGGAATGGCTCGGAAATGGCTCGGAAATGGCGAAGCGCCGACAGGAGAAAGCCATGAGCATTGCCAGGGTCGCGCCCGGTGCCATCACCGAGCAACGCGACGGCACGGCAATCGAAATAGCCTTTTCGGGACGGTTTGGGTTTGGTATCTACCGCTGGGCCTACCTGCCGTTCGAGGTACCACCGGGTGTGCAACAAGTGCGGGTGGCCACCTCCCACGACTCCGGCATGGGCGGGCTGGCGCGAAATGTGTTGGACCTGGGGATGTTTGGGGCAGCTGGGCACGAATTGGGCAATGCCGCCGGATTCAGGGGCTGGTCGGGCGGGGCTCGCGACGAGTTCGTGATCTCCAGCTCCTACGCCACGCCCGGTTACCTAGCCGGCCCGATCGAACCGGGCGGGTGGGCGGTGGCGCTGGGCCCGGTGGTCCTCAGCCCGTGGGGGATGGCCTGGCGGGTGCGGGTCACGTTGGACTACGAGCCGCCCGCCGGGCTGCCGGCGACGCAGAACGCATCGCCGGTGTTCACACCCGCCTCCGTCGGAGCGCGCTGGTACCGCGGTGATCTGCACCTGCATACCGAGCACTCCGACGGTGAGCGCGATCCCGGTGAACTGGTGTCGGCCGCGCACGCCGGCGGGCTCGACTTCATCGTCTCCACCGAGCACAACACCAATTCAGCCAACCGGGTATGGCCCACCTGCCGCACCGGGTCGCTGTTGGTGATAGCCGGAGTGGAGGTCACCACGCGGCATGGACACTGGCTCGCGGCCGGCCTGCCCCCGGGCGGCTGGGTCGACTGGCGCTACGGCCCCAGCGATGGGGTGTTCCCGCGCTTCGCCGCCGAGGTGCGCCAGGCCGGCGGCTTGGTGGTCGCCGCCCATCCCGCCGCGCCGTTGCCGGGCTCGGCGTGGGAGTTCGGCTTCGCCGACGTGGACGCGCTGGAGGTGTGGAACGGCCGATGGAACGTCGATGATGAAGTCTCCCTTCGTATTTGGCAACGACTCTTGCGACAGGGCCGACGCATCGTCGCAGTCGGCGGAAGCGACTCGCACGCCAAACGACAAGTGGTCGGTGCGCCGCAGACGGCCGTGCACGCCGACGAACTGTCTACGTCGGCGATCATCGACGGGCTGCGCCGCGGCCGCTCGTACATCGCGGCATCACGCGATGTCGCGTGCGAGCTGACCGCGTGCTGTCCGAGCGGCGAGGTGGCCGGGCCCGGGCAACGGCTGCGGGTGCGAACCGGCGACGCGGTGACCGTCACCGCGGTCATCAGTGGCGCTCCCGGCACCACCGCCGCCCTGATCACCGCGGCAGGCTGCGCCGGCCGCGCGACGGTAGCCTCGGCGGGGAGCAGGCTGCAGTGGGAGCTCGACGCCGCGTCCGCGCGTTTTGCCCGGCTCGAGGTACGCGACGGGCGGCGCGGTCGCCTCGGCGCGATGGTCGCGTTGACGAATCCGGTGTGGCTAGCCTGAGATAGGGCTTGAAAAAGGCACGGCACACCAGCATTCGCGGCATGGGCGCACGCTGACGAGAGGAACGGGATGGAAACCTGGGACGCGATCTGTGCGCGACGCAATGTTCGGCAATACCAGCCGCAACCGGTGCCCGACGACGACCTGAACAGGATCGTCGAGGCCGGATGGCGGGCACCGTCGGCGAAAAACCGCCAGCCGTGGGACTTTGTGATCGTCACCGACCCGGCTCAGCTAACGGAGCTTTCCACGGTCTGGCGCGGCGCCGGTCACATCGCATCGGCCCCGGCTGCGATCGTATTGGTGGTGCCGGTGCCGCCGGACGAGCGCCGGCTGGTGACCGACAACTACGACGTCGGCCAGGCGACGATGGCGATGATGATCGCGGCCACCGACCTGGGCATCGGGACCGGCCACTCGTCGGTGGGGGATCAGGAGAAGGCGCGTTCGATCCTGGGTGTTCCGGACGACTATCTGGTGGCTTTCATGCTCGGCGTCGGCTATCCGGCCGATCGCCCGATCGCTCCGATCCGCAAGCCGGACCGGCGTCCGTTCGATGAAGTCGTCCACCGCGGACGCTGGTGAGGGCGGCATAGTGGCAGCGGACATGGGGCTGGCGCGCCAGCACCACGGCGAATACGGATACGACGGGTCTTTCCGTAACGTCTCACCGGGTGCGCAGGTGACCGGCGTGATCGGTATCTCCGCCGCCCTGTTCGCGGGCGCCGGAGTCGCCCTGGCTCGCGGTAACCGGCTGGCAGCGGTACTCGGCGCGGCCTCGGCGGTCGAGGTGCTTGCGACAGCCGGCTCATACATCTACGCGACCAGGCGCGGCAAATTCGTGGTGTGGGAGCGGATCTTTGACGAGTTGGGGCTGCGAGGCGACGAAACCGTGCTCGATCTCGGCTGCGGGCGCGGCGCGGTGTTGCTGGCCGCGGCCAAGCGGGTGCCGCGGGGCCGTGCGATCGGCGTCGACCTGTGGCGCGCAGACCAGACCAAGAATTCGCAGCAGTCGACGCTGTCCAACGCGGATCTGGAAAGCGTCGCCGACCGCGTCGAGGTGCGGACCGCCGACATGACCGCGTTGCCGTTGCCCGACGAGAGCGTCGACGCGATCGTCAGCAGTCTGGCCATCCACAACATTGCCACCCACGAAGGTCGGCGAAAGGCTCTGCAAGAAGCGGTTCGGGTGCTACGCCCGGGTGGTCGACTCGCGATCGCCGACCTCTGGGAAACGAACCGCCACGCCGGCTACTTACGTCGACTCGGCTGGCACGACGTGCGGCGGCGCAACCTCGGATGGCGGATGTGGTATGGCGGCCCCTGGTTCGCAACGCGCGTGGTCACCGCGACCAAGCCAGGCTGATTACCGGCTCAGGATTTCGTCGTAGTCGACCGGCAGATGCCGCGGACCGCGGAACACCTGACTGATGCGGTAGGGCGGCGGATCTTCAACCAGCCGTGGGCCTTTCACCCGGCGCAGGAAAACCTCGAACGCGGTGTTGACCTCCAGCCGGGCCAGCGGGCCACCGAAACACACGTGAATGCCGCGGCCCCAACCCACGTGCTCGTTGTCGGCACGCCGCGGGTCGAACGTGTTGGGGTCCGCGAAGCGGCGCGGGTCCCGGTTGGCGGCACCGTACATGAGATAGATGGGCGCGCCTTTCGGGATGGTCGTGCCGGCGATATCGATGTCGGCCAGCGCCGAACGCGTCGGGAAGAATTGCACCGACGACTGCAGGCGCAGCACTTCTTCGATGGCACCGGGGATCAATTCCGGTTCGTTGCAGAGTAATTCGACCGACCATGGGTTGCGCAACACGGTGAGAATGCAATGCGAGATCAGATTGACCGTTGAGTCGTGACCGGCGACGAACAAGAGGATGGTGTTGTTGACGATCGCACTCGTCGACATCTGCCCGTCGGGCCCATCGTCGTGGACCAACTGCGAAATCATGCCGGGGCCTGGGGATTTCGCGGCCTTCTCGACCAGCCCGACGATGTACTCGTTGAGTTCGACGTCGGCGGCTTCGCCCTGGGCGCGCCGGGCCTGACCTTCCTCGGTTTGGATGTCGGGGCCGAGATCGAACAGGCCGGAAGCGATGTCGGTGACCCAGGCGTGAAACTGGGGTTCGTCCTCGACGGGTATACCCATGATTCGGCAGATCACATTGACCGGCAGCGGATAAGCGAACTCGTCGACCGCGTCCATCCGGGTCTTACCCGTTGCCTTGTCGAGCATTTCGTTGACGATCTGCTGGCAGAATGGCTCTTGGCCCGGAATCAGGTCGGGCGAATCCGGTGGCCCGAAAAAGCGCATGCACTGGCGGCGCGCCCGGTCATGGTCGGGCGGGTCCTGCGCGATGAAGCTCGCCTCCCGGCCGTAGGACCCGGTAATTTCCGAGACCATCTCGACCGAGGACTCTTGCGCGCCCAGCCGATTGCGGCCGACGCCCGCCGGGCGTCCCTTGCGCAGGTCGGAACTCACGCGCGGGTCGTGGGCCAGCGCCATCAGCTCCTCGTACCCGGTGACCGCATAGATGCCGCCCGACACCCGCACCACCGGCGTCTTGCGCAACTCGTCGAAGTACGGATAGGGATTCGCGCGGTTTTCGTACCGCATCGCGGCGTCGAAGGCTTCCTCGGGAGTCATGCAGAGGTCCTCACTCATCGGGGCCGGAATTCCGCGCGCCGTTCGCTGGGGTCGTGTCCCGTCAACACCACGTCGGGGGTCTCGGTCGGAACGCCGCGCGCGGGGAAGTCGGCCGGCATCACGCGCATGTTCTCCGGGAAGTCGAAACCCGGCGGATGCGGCGGGAACGGTCCCGAACGCGCGATCTGGTCGCGGTAGAAGTCGATCCATTTCGCATGGTTGAAGGTGACCGCACCGACGATGCGCCCGCGGCGGCCGTAGGCCGCGGCGAACCGGCGCTGTCCGACCGAGCCCTGGGTGAAGACGATCTCGTCGCCGAACGACGGCACGCCAACGGATTTGATGTTGACGCCGAATTGGGCCGACCAGAACTGGGGGACCAGCAGGTGCGCCCAGCGATCGACCTCGTCGCACACCATGTTGTGTGCCGCGACCCGCGCGCCCAGCACGGCGTTGTCCCAGTGCTCCATCGCCAGGAACTCATAGTCGTAAAGGACATGCGGTGCCCGGGCGATGTCACCGGCCACGAAGATGCGGTTGGTCACCACGGCGTTGATATCGAACGCGCGGCACCCGGCGTCGCACCCCACGCCCCAGAACCCGGCCGCCAACCCGGCGCCCTCGAGCCACTCGACGTTGCGGACCGACCCCAGCGACGTCAGCACCACGTCGACGTCGAGGGTGCTGCCATCGGAGAGCCGGGCGCGCCGTACCCGGCCTTCGGCATCTCCATCCAGCGCGAGCACCGAGACCCCGGTGCGCAGATCCACCCCGGCGTCGCGCTGCATCTCGGCAGCGATCGCACCGATCACACCGCCCAACGGACCGCTCAGCGGCGCCGGACCCCGCTCGGTGACCGTGACCTCCAGGTCGAGTTCGCGGCAGACCGAGGCGGCCTCCGATCCGATGAACCCCGAACCGATGATCAGCACCCGGCGCGGACGGGCGGCCAACGCCGCCTGCAATCGCGCGGCGTCCGCCCTGGTGCGCAGGGTGTAGACGCCGTGCAGCGCGGCCTCGTCCGGGTTGGGCCATCGCCGCGACCGCACACCCGTCGCGATCAGCAGGCTGTCACCCGATACTTCGCTACCGTCGGCCAGGCGAACCACCTGGTTGGCCCGGTCCAGCGCGGTCGCGGCCACCCCGAGACGCCAGGTGGCATCCACCGCACGCAGCCGCGGCAGCTTGGTGTGATCGGCTGGCACCCAGCCCTTGAGCACCTGCTTGGACAACGGCGGCCGGTCATACGGCTCGTCCGGCTCGTCGCCGACGATGGTCAGCTCACCCCGAAAACCCTCATCGCGCAGCGCTTCGGCGGCACGCAGTCCGGCCAGCGAAGCGCCGACGATGACGATGCGTCCCTTGTCCTTGAAGCCGTTCGGATTCACGGCCGACCACTACTGCCCGTCGAGCTTGTCGACGATGATCGCCTGCACCGGGCAGGCGGCCGCCGCTCGCAGCACCCGCAGACGCTGATCGTCGTCGGGGTTGGGGTCGTAACTGAGGGCCTCTTCCCCGTTGAGCTTGAGCACCTCCGGGGCCAGCGGCACGCAGTGCGCGTACCCCAGACAGCGGTTCAGGTCGACAACGATCCGCATGGCGCCTCCGATCCCCCGGGGCTGAAGATCCAACGCCTGGCAGCGTACCTCTCCCACGCCTCTCCCACGTGCGGCCAATCGCGCTGTTTACCTAACCCTTTCGCCGCGGCGCACCGCATATTGCTGCGCTATGAAGTCTTCTTGGCGGATCGTGGCGAAAGGAGTGCTAGTGCATGCTGGGTTGATGAACAGAAACGAGATCACCGAGCAGATCGTCGTTGCCCGCCTGACGAAGGGCCTCACGTGGCAGAAGCTGGCCGACGCGATCGATCGGCCGCTGCTGTGGACCACGTCGGCGTTGCTCGGCCAGCATCCGATTCCGCCCGAGCTGGGCAAGGTGCTGGTCGAGATGCTGGGTCTCGAGGAGTCGACGGTACCGGTGCTGGCCGCCCCGCCGATGCGCGGGGGACAGCCCGCCTTCGCGAACGGGGGAGTGCCGACCGACCCCACCATCTACCGGTTCTACGAAGCGCTTCAGGTGTACGGCGGTGCCATCAAGGAGGTCATCCACGAGCAGTTCGGCGACGGCATTATGAGCGCGATCAACTTCAGCGTCGACCTGCAGCGTAAGCCTCACCCCGCCGGCGATCGCGTCGTCGTGACTTTCGACGGCAAATACCTTGCCTACGACTGGGTTTCGGCGCAGGACGACTGATGGCGAGCCGGCAGTCGAAATCCGCTGATCTCGTTCTGTCCGGCGGGGGCGTCAAGTTCATCGGTCTGGTGGGTGCCATCGTCGCCCTGATGGACGCGGGCTATACGTTCCCGCGGGTGTCGGGCGTGTCGGCCGGATCGGTGGTCGGTGCGATCCTGGCGGCCGCGTCCAAGGGCGAGCAGCTGACGGGCGAAGAGGTCAAGGAGCTCGCGCTGTCGGCGCCGCTGAGCCAGTGGCGCGACTCGGGACCCGTCCCGATTCTCGGTGCCGCGTGGGGACTTGTCAGGGACACCAGCATGTTTCGGGGTGACGCCGCGCACGACTGGATTCGCAGCGAGCTGAAGAACCTGGGCGTCACCTACTTCGGAGATCTGCACCTCGATGAGCGCACGATGCCCGACAGGCCGCGTCACAAGCTCGTCGTCACCGTCGCCGACTTGACCGCGGCGCAGTTGGTGCGGCTGCCCTGGGACTACCGACGGCTCTACGGGCTAGATCCCGATGAGCAGCTGGTTGCCGACGCCGTACGCGCGTCGATGGCGATCCCGTTCTTCTACCCCCCGGTCAAGCTGCGCGGCCTCAGCGGGGCAACGTCCACCCTCGTCGACGGCGGTGTGCTGTCGAACTTCCCGATCGACACGTTTGACCGCTTCGACGGAAAAGTACCGCGCTGGCCGACGTTCGGGGTCACGGTCTTGCCCCGCCTTAACGAGGGTTTCAGTGCGGTGATGCCCGCGCTGAAACCGCTACGGCTTTTCGAACAGACGGCGTTGCTGGAAAGCCTGCTCACCACGATGCTGACCGGCCACGATCAGACCCACCTCAACCAGCCGTGGGTCGCAGCCCGCGCGATCCCGGTCGAATCGACCGATGTGGGCGTCCTCGACTTCGATATCGGCGCGGATCGCCTCGAGGCGCTGTATCAAAAGGGCTATGAGGCGGCGCAGGAGTTCTTGCTGACGTGGGACTGGGCGGCGTACCTCAAACGGTTCCGCTGGGCCGTCTGACGCGGCGGTCTCAGGGTGAAGTGACGGCCGGACGCCGTCGTGCCACACTCTGCGGTGGAGGAGGCGACAGGAGGGGAGGCGGTTGCCGGGGCAGCCGCATCGCCTCCTCCCTACAGGCCGAATTCGGCTTCTATGCCGTCGATTCCGGCGCGCAGCGCTTTGAGCGTGTCGGCACGCGCGCGCAATTTCGTTGCGGCGTGGGCGTGTTGGTGCAGGCCCGCGAATTCCTTTGCGGCTTCCTCGGCACGACTGACCACCATCTCGGGCAACACGATCTCGTCGACAAAGCCTGCGGCAAGGGCGGTTTCACCGAAGAAGGTCTTGGCCAGCCCGGTGGCTTGCTGATACGCCGAACGCGTCAGCCGCAGCTTCATGATCTCCAGCGCGGCATAGGGGATCGTCATGCCGATCGCGACCTCGTTGGCCTGGATGTTGTAGGCGTGGGCGGCGATCCGGTGATCACCGGAAGCCAACAGGAACGAGCCCATCGCGATGGCGTGCCCGGTGCAGGCGATCACCACCGGCTTCGGGTAGGACAGCAGCCGGTACGACAACTCGAAGCCGCCCCTGAGCATGTCGATCGCGGGCTGCGCCTCGCCGGAGGTCAGGATCTTGAGGTCGAACCCGCCGCTGAATACCCGGTCGTTGCCGGTGAGTACCAGCGCGCCGACGTTGTCGCTGTCGGCCTGGTCGATCGCCTCGTTGATTGCCGCCTGCATGGTCGGGCCCAGCGCGTTGACCTTGCCGTCGTCCATCCTGATGACCGCGACGGTGTCCTTGCGGCTGTAGGTGACCGGACCGCTCATGCGTAGCTCCTTAAGACGTGGACGCTTAGACGTGCTCGCCTCGGTGTTTACCGAGATCGTTTTGGGAATTGCCCCAGCGCAGACCGACGTCGGTCGGTGCGTCGAGCTGCCGGGCACGCCAGCGATCCTGAGTTTCGGCCACCGCGTTGTTGATTCGTTCGATCTCGGTGCGGAACACGTCGGCGCGCGTTTCCTTGCTCGCGTAGTGGAAGTAGGTCAGCAGGCTGCGTAGTAGTTCCAGTTTCTGCTTTTCCCGCTTGGCCAGGTCGTGCGTCGTCATCAACTCGATGCGCTGCACCGGCGGCAAGGCATCCCAGTCCAGCACCACGTTGGTCTCCAGCGGCTGGCGCTCGCGCTCCCAGAACCGCCACCCGCGCGGCTTGTCGGGGCGGTCGTAGTAGACCACCTTCCCGGTGAAGCGAGATTCGATGCCGCCGCCGATTTCGCCACGGTCGAGAGCGGAATCCCAGACCATCCGCCACTCCTGACCGGGCGCGAGTACCGGCAATTCGCTGGGCAGCTGCAGTTCGACCACTTCGGCATAGCCGTCGGTGGAGTTCTCGTATTCGGCCACCGTCGGCGGACTCGCAAAGGAAAAGCGGATGTCGTAGGCGGCGGTACGGCCGAAATTGCGGACGACCAGCTCGATCACGTGCCAGTCCGCGGCGTGCGGCTCCATCAGCATGCCCACATGGGGCCGAGTCTGCTCGGAGGCCAGTCGGCGGTTGCGGCTGATCTGATGATTGGCAAAGACCAGGGCGATCACGCCGAGCGCAATCGCCGCCCACGCCGCCCATGCCAACCAGATGCTGGACTCAACATCGGTGAACCCGTGCCAGCTGCCCTGGATCCACCCCATGGAATCCATCCCTCCGCTTATATCACAGCGATGTGCACCCGAAATTCTGCTGGCCCGGCTGCGGAATCGCAATGACGATGGCTACTACATGGCTATTACTCAGCCGCCCATCAACATTCGCCACTGATCCAGGTTGGTGGCGCGATACACGTAGTTCGAACGCTTGACCTCGGCCAGCGACGCGCTCGGGTCGGTGGAATACCAGTGCCCCGGAAAAACGGTCGGGTCGCCGGGCAGCGCCGCCAGCTGCTGCAGGCTGCGGTACATCTCGTCGGAGTCGCCACCGGGAAAGTCGGTACGCCCGCAGCCGTCCAGGAAGAGGGTGTCACCGGCGACCAGCCGGCCGTCCAGCAGGAAGCACTGGCTACCCGGCGTATGGCCCGGGGTGTGCAACAGTTCGATCTCGATAGCGCCGATGCTGATCTTGTCGCCGTGCTCGTGCGGGGTCAGGTCGTCGACGCCGATCCCGGTGACCCGCGAAACCCAAAGCGCCTCGTAGGTATTCACATGCACCGGCACACTGGTCCGCTCCAGTAGGTCGGCCAGGCCGTTGAGTTCGAAGCCCATCATCGAGCCACCCACGTGGTCCGGATGATGGTGGGTGACCAGTACACCGGACAGGCGCATGCCGTCGGCTTCGGCCGCGTCGACCAGCTCGCCGGCGGCATATGCCGGGTCGACCACCACGCAGTCGCCGGTCTGACGGTCACCGATCAGATACGCGAAATTGCGCATTTGGGCGGCCATCATGTCGCCGGCGGCGAAATCGCGACCGGAGAGCAGTTGCCGGAAATACAGTCGGTCCGCTGACGAATCTGTCACCGCATCAGACTATGACCCGGCGAACCGACCTGACATTCGGGCGCATCACCGCCCGTCAACCGCGCTTTCGCCGAACGGTTCGGTCGGTGCTGCGTGGGTATTGTTGCTCCATGCTCAAAAAGGTCGAAATCGAGATTGACGACGACCTGGTGCAAGAGGCAATACGTCGCTATCACCTGGCCGATGCGCGCGAGGTCGTGCACCTGGCACTGCGGACCCTGCTCGACGCGGAGGACGCAGATGGCGACCAACAGGACATTTACGACGAGTTCAGCGACCTCAGCGCATGGCAACCACACCGCAACAGCGACGGCGGCTGAACGCCTGCTTGTGGTTTGGTGCGGTCGCGCGTCGCGCTGTACCCTCTTTTAGGCCCGAGGCAAGACTGACCGCTACGGGTTCCAGGCCCCCTTAGCTCAGTCGGTAGAGCGTTTCCATGGTAAGGAAAAGGTCAACGGTTCGATTCCGTTAGGGGGCTCGGCGGACGCCGAACAGGCGGACGGCGCGTACCAGAGGCGATGTAGCTCAGTCGGTTAGAGCGAACGACTCATAATCGTTAGGTCGCCGGTTCGAGTCCGGCCATCGCTACAACACAACAACGTGACGTGTGAAAGAGAATCGAAATGGCTTCCAGTACCGATGTGCGGCCGAAGATCACTTTGGCCTGCGAGGTGTGCAAACACCGCAACTACATCACCAAGAAGAACCGCCGCAACGACCCGGACCGGCTAGAGCTGAAGAAGTTCTGCCCGAACTGCGGCCAGCACCAGGCGCACCGCGAGACGCGCTAATTATCTCTAGCCGTTTAGCTGAAATTGACCAGGTAGGTTTTGAAGCCGTGCCGTTGACCAGAGACCTAGTCGGGATGCATTACCGGTATCCCGACTACTACGAGGTGGAGCGGGAAAAAATCCGCGAGTACGCGGTCGCCGTGCAGAACAACGACGCCTACTTCTCCCAGGAGGAGGCTGCTGCCGAGCTCGGCTACAAGGGGCTGCTGGCGCCGTTGACGTTCTGCTGCGTGTTCGGCTACCAGGCGCAGTCGGCGTTCTTCAAGCACGCCAATATCGCCGTCACCGACGCGCAGATCGTCCAGGTCGACCAGATTCTCAAGTACTTCAAGCCGCTCGTCGCGGGCGACCGGCTCTACTGCGACGTGTACGTGGACTCGATGCGCATCTCGCACGGTACCCAGATCGTCGTGACTAAGAACATCATCACCGACGAGGCCGGTGACATCGTGCAGGAGACCTACACGACCCTGGCGGGCCGTGCCGGTGAGAACGGAGAAGAGGGATTTACTGATGCCACTGCGTGAGTTCAGCTCGGTGAAGGTGGGCGACCAGCTTCCGGAGAAGACCTACCCGCTCACGCGCCAGGATCTGGTGAACTACGCGGGAGTGTCGGGGGACTTGAACCCGATCCACTGGGACGACGAGATCGCCAAGGTTGTCGGGCTGGACACCGCGATCGCGCACGGCATGCTCACGATGGGGATCGGCGGCGGCTATGTCACGTCGTGGGTCGGGGACCCCGGTGCCGTCACCGAGTACAACGTGCGGTTCACGGCCGTGGTGCCGGTGCCCAACGACGGCAAGGGCGCTGAGCTGGTATTCAGCGGCCGGGTCAAGTCGGCTGACCCGGAGACCAAGTCGGTGACCATCGCGATCAGCGCGACCACCGGCGGTAAAAAGATCTTCGGACGGGCAGTCGCGTCGGCCAAGTTGGCGTAACCCATGGCGCTCAAGACTGATATTCGCGGCATGATCTGGCGGTACCCGGACTACTTCGTGGTAGGCCGTGAGCAGATTCGTGAGTTCGCCCGGGCCATCAAGAACGAGCACCCGGCCTTCTACGAGGAAGCCGCGGCGGCCGAACTCGGTTACGACTCGATCCTTGCCCCGCTGACCCTCGTCACGATCTTCGCCAAGTACGTCCAGCTGGATTTCTTCCGCCACGTCGATCTGGGTATGGAAAGCCTGGTGATTGTCCAGGTCGAGCAGCGCTTCGTCTTCAACAGGGCGGTCCAGGCGGGCGACAAGCTGTGGGGCCGGATGGACGTCGAGTCGGTCAACGAGCGATTCGGCGCCGACATCGTCGTTACCAAGAACATCTGCACCGACGACAACGGTGAGGTCGTGATGGTGGCCTACACGACGTTGATGGGGCAATACCGGGACGAATCGAACGACGATGATCCCGTTAAGCTCAGATGGGACCACGAATCCGGGCAGGTCGTCAGGACCGCGTAATTAGTATCTGACTCCCGTGCCGATGTACACTCGGACCTCGGGGTTTTCCCATTACAGCGCGCTGTCCATAGGTTCGGCGATACCGAACGGAGAGCGCGCGCGTCATGTAGGCCCCGGAAGGTAAGCGCAGGTTGGCCTGCCAACCGCGAAGGGGCGTAGCTCAACTGGCAGAGCAGCGGTCTCCAAAACCGCAGGTTGCAGGTTCAAGTCCTGTCGCCCCTGCAAAAGGCGAAACGTGCGACGACGACGCTGGCCGCAACGGCCTGAGGAGGAGTCGGACGCCAGAAGACGTGCCATGCTGGACACTGACCGGTCAGCACGGAACGAATCGCGAGATAGCGAGCGAACAAAGGAGCATGCGGTGAGCGACGAGGGCCTCGACGTCCCTGCTGCCAACGACGCCGCACGCGACGGCGGTGACACCGACGACAGCGCCAGCGGTGGCCGGACAGCCGTGGTGACCAAGCCTGCGACGCGTCCGCAACGGCCAACCGGCAAGCGGTCCCGGCAGCGGGTGGCGGATGCCGGGGACGACGTCGACGTCGAGTCGTCGGACGATGCCGAGGACTCCAAGAAGTCCGCCGCCAAAAAGGCCGCCGCCAAGAAGACCAAGAAGCCGAAGAAACCCGGGGACCGCACGGCCAATCCGTTCGTCTTCGTCTACAACTACCTCAAGCAGGTCGTTGCGGAGATGCGGAAGGTGATCTGGCCGAACCGCAAGCAGATGCTCACCTACACCTCCGTGGTGCTGGTGTTCCTCGCCTTCATGGTGGCGCTGGTCGGCCTGGCTGATTTGGGCCTGACCAAGCTTGTGCTGCTGGTGTTCGGCTGAGCTTAGAGAGATAGAGAGGACTGAAAACCGTGACTACCTTCGACGGTGACACGTCCGCCGGTGAAGCGGTCGACGTAGAAGAGCCTGCCGAGGTCGTCGAGGCCCCTGAGACCACCGAGGACCCCGCGGCTGCCCCGGCCCCGGCAGCGCCCGCGGAGTCGGCCGAGGCGGCCGACGAGGACCCTGCCGCCGCCCTGAAGGCGGACCTGCGCAGCAAGCCCGGCGACTGGTACGTCATCCATTCGTACGCGGGGTACGAGAACAAGGTGAAGGCCAACCTCGAGACCCGCGTGCAGAACCTCGACGTCGGCGACTACATCTTCCAGGTGGAGGTACCCACCGAAGAGGTCACCGAGATCAAGAACGGCCAGCGTAAGCAGGTCAACCGCAAGGTGCTGCCGGGCTACATCCTGGTGCGCATGGACCTGACCGACGACTCGTGGGCCGCGGTGCGCAACACCCCGGGCGTGACGGGATTCGTCGGCGCGACGTCGCGTCCCTCGGCGCTCAAGCTCGACGACGTGGTGAAGTTCTTGCTGCCGCCCGGTTCGGCGAAGAAGCCCGTCAAGGGCGGTACGACCGCCGCCGCCGCGACCGCTGAGGCCGGTGGGCTGGAACGCCCGGTCGTGGAGGTCGACTACGAGGTGGGTGAATCGGTGACGGTCATGGACGGGCCGTTCGCGACGTTGCCGGCCACGATCAACGAGGTCAACGCCGAACAGCAGAAGCTCAAGGTGTTGGTGTCGATCTTCGGCCGCGAAACACCGGTGGAACTCACCTTTACCCAAGTCTCCAAGATCTAGCCAGCCATCCCGTTCGCCGGAACGGCTGGATGCATAAACCAGGAAGGAACGTCAAAATCTCATGGCCCCGAAGAAGAAAGTCGTTGGGCTGATCAAGCTCCAGATCGTGGCGGGACAGGCAAACCCTGCGCCGCCGGTGGGACCCGCGCTCGGCCAGCACGGTGTGAACATCATGGAGTTCTGCAAGGCATACAACGCCGCGACGGAAAGCCAGCGCGGCAATGTGATCCCGGTGGAGATCACGGTCTACGAAGACCGCAGCTTCACCTTCGCGCTCAAGACGCCGCCCGCCGCGAAGCTGCTGTTGAAGGCCGCCGGCGTCGGCAAGGGCTCGGCCGAGCCGCACAAGACCAAGGTCGCCAAGGTCACCTGGGACCAGGTCCGCGAGATCGCCGAGACCAAGAAGACCGATCTCAACGCCAACGACATCGACGCTGCCGCCAAGATCATCGCCGGTACCGCCCGGTCGATGGGCATCACCGTTGAATAGATCTGCATAACCCTCAGCTCCACCCCGTGGGAGGGCTGGCTTCGGCCCGAATAACCACGACCCCAACACAGATTGGATCGATCAATGAGCAAGAACAGCAAGGCATACCGCGCGGCCGCCGAGAAGGTGGATCGCGACAACCTGTACACCCCGCTTCAGGCGGCCAAGCTCGCCAAGGAGACGGGCTCGACGAAGCAGGACTCGACCGTCGAGGTGGCGATCCGGCTCGGCGTCGACCCGCGCAAGGCGGACCAGATGGTCCGTGGCACGGTCAACCTCCCGCACGGCACCGGTAAGACGGCCCGGGTCGCGGTGTTCGCCGTCGGTGACAAGGCCGAAGAGGCCACCGCCGCGGGTGCCGACATCGTGGGCAGCGACGACCTGATCGAGAAGATCCAGGGCGGCTTCCTCGAGTTCGACGCCGCGATCGCCACGCCGGACCAGATGGCCAAGGTCGGTCGCATCGCGCGCATCCTCGGCCCGCGCGGCCTGATGCCGAACCCCAAGACCGGCACGGTGACGCCGGACATCGCCAAGGCCGTCAACGACATCAAGGGCGGAAAGATCAACTTCCGCATCGACAAGCAGGCCAACCTGCACTTCGTGATCGGCAAGGCGTCGTTCGACGAGAAGAACCTCGCGGAGAACTACGGCGCCGCGATCGACGAGGTGCTGCGGCTCAAGCCGTCGTCGTCGAAGGGTCGCTACCTGAAGAAGATCACCGTGTCGACGACCACCGGCCCGGGCATTCCGGTCGACCCGGCCGTCACCCGTAACTTCACCGAGGCCTAGTCACTTCACGTCGAGCGTCGATGCGTTCGGCGCGAGTTAGCCCCCACACTCGGCGATACGTCGTCGCAGGAAGTCGCGCCCCGACTCAGATCCGCCTGCCTCCAACGCCGTTCGATACCAGGTGAGCGCTTCGGCGGGCCGTCCGGCGCGCCGCAGCAGATCGGCCCTTACCGTCGCGACCAGATTCGAGCGGGTCAGCCGGGGATCGCGCGCCACCTCGTCCAGCGCCAAAAGCCCGGCCTCGGGGCCGTCGCGCAAGCCCACCGCCATTGCGCGGTTGGCGCCCGCCACCGGCGAACCCGTCAGCTCCAGCAGCCGATCGTAGGCCGCGCAAATGGTGACCCAGTCGGTCTGCTCCCATGACGGCGCTGTCGCGTGCACCGCGGCGATCACGGCCTGGGGCAGATACGGGCCTGTCGAACCCTCGGCCGTCCGCAACCGGTCCAGCCCGCGCGCGATGCGGCCGCGGTCCCACTTGCTGCGGTCCTGATCTTCCAATGGCACCAGCATCCCGCTGTGGTCGATCCGCGTCGCTCGCCGCGAGTCGTGCAGCAGGGTCAGCGCGGCCAAGGCGTGGGCCTCACGCTCGATCGGCATCAGCGCGCACAACTCGCCGGCCAGCCGGACGCCCTCGTCGCACAATTCGTCGCGGATCGCCTTCGAACCGGTCGTCGACCAATACCCCTCGGTGAAGACCGAATAGATACAACCGAGCACGTGTGGTGTCCGTTCGGGCAGCAGTTGCGCAGGTGGTACCCGCAGCGGGATGTTGGCGTGACGAATCTTGTTCTTGGCGCGGGTGATTCGTTGACCGACGGCGGTGTCCGTCTGCAACAGAGCCCGGGCGATCTCGGCGACGGTCAATCCGGACACCAGCCGCAGCGTCAGCGCCAGTTGCGACTGCCGGTCCAGTGCCGGATGGGCACAGGTGAACATCATCCGCAGCTCGTCGTCGCGAACCGGATGCGGATCGGTGTGCTCGGTGCGGGCCTTGATCTCGTCCACGAACGCCGCCAATTCCTTTCCGGGACGAACAGATTCGCGGCGCAGCCGATCCCGGGCACGGTTGCGCGCAACGGTTACCAACCACCCGCCGGGGCTGTCGGGCACACCGTCGCGGGGCCAGTTGCGCAGCGCCTCGGCGCAGGCCTCCTGGACGGCGTCTTCGGCGACGGTGAGGTCTCCGGACCATCGCGCGAGCGCGGCGACGGCGGGACCCCATTCCCGGCGGAAGACGCCGTCCAGGTTGGTCATTGCGGACGGTTAGAGTCCCGAGATTCCCGCGAGCTGCCGCAACTGCACCGTCGAGGCGGGAATCATCGACGCGATCTTGATGGCCTCGTCGCGATCCGCCGCACCCAATAGGTAAATGCCGGTGGCGATTTCGGCGCCTTCCACATAGGGCCCGTCGGTGATCAGGACCTCGCCGTCGCGCACCCGCACGGTCGTCGCGGTGGACCGATCATGCAACGCGGCGCCGCCGACAATGTGGTCGCCGGCGGCCGCGTGCAGGTCCGCGTGCTTGGCCGCCACCGCGTCCCATTCCGGCGTGCCGGGGGTGTGTGCCTTCTCGGCCGGTTCCAGCAGCAGCGCCAGCCAGTCGTTGCCGGTGAGCGGGCGGGACGGCTCCAGCGCGTGGACCGCGGGCCACACCTCGACGGCCCCATACGTGGCGAGCGGGATATCGCGCGCCAGGGCAAGCGCCTCGTCGAGGTTTTCCGCTTCGAACACGTAATAGCCGCAGGCCACCTCGGCGGACTCGGCGAACGGGCCATCGGTGACCACTCGGGTGTCCGGGCCGCCGGTGATGACCGCCGCGCCGGCGGCGGGCGCCAGCGCGTCTCCGGACTTGATCGCCGGGCCGGCCTTGGCGTGGAAGCTCTCCCACGCCGCCATCGCGGTGGCCGGGTCGTCGGGTGTGCGGTCTTGCTCTTTGCTGATCAACAGCGCGAAATACTGCATGTTCGTCACCTCCGATAGCGAGCGAAGCCTCGTGCTCCACTCTCTACCTATCCGACGAACGACGCAGCCCTAATCCGACAGCGCGGAGAAAATCAGGCCAACGAGGCCTCTACTAGTTTGCGGCACCCGGCTTGAGGTAGGTCACCAGGCTGCAGTCCAGCATCTCGTCGCCGAAGTAGTGCTCGCAGCCGCGTAGATACTTCATGTAGCGCTCGTAGACCTCTTCGGACGTGACCTCGATGGCCTTGTCCTTGTTGGACTCCAGCGTGTCACCCCAGATGTGCAGCGTCTTGACGTAGTGGGCGCGCAGTGAAAACGGTTCGGGGACAACAAAACCCGCCTTCTCGCCGTGCTCGACCATCATCTCGGTGGTCGGCAGGCGTCCGCCCGGGAAGATCTCGGTGACGATGAACTTGATGAAGCGCACGGTCTCGAAGGTCAGCTTCTTGCCGCGGGCGTTCAGGTTGTAGGGGTGATAGCTGACGCTACTTTGCACGGTCATCCGGCCGTCGTCGGGCATGATGTCGAACGTCCGCTTGAAGAAGTCGTCGTAGTTCTCGTGCCCGAAGTGCTCGAACGCCTCGATCGACACGATCCGGTCAACGGGCTCGGTGAAGTCTTCCCAGTTCTGCAGCCGCACCTCGCGCGTGCGGTTGGTGTCTAGTCCGCCCAGCACCTGCTCGCAGCGGGCGTGCTGATTCTTCGACAGGGTCAGGCCGATGACGTTGACGTCGTAGCGCTCCACGGCGCGGCGCATGGTGGTGCCCCACCCGCAGCCGATGTCCAGCAGGGTCATGCCGGGTTTGAGGTCCAGCTTGTCCAGGTTGAGGTCGATCTTTGCGTATTGAGCCTCTTCGAGGGTCAGGTCGGACGGCTCGAAGTACGCGCAACTGTAGGTCCGGGTGGGGTCCTGGAACAGCGCGAAGAAATCGTCGGAGACGTCGTAGTGCGCCTGGATGTCTTCCGAACGCGTTCGGATCTTCGTCGCACTAGTCGGTTGCTCTGCCATTTGCGTTTAATTCTCCTGAATTCACTGCCTTAAACCCATTGCCCGTCGTCACCCGATTGACCGGCAACGATACCCACACCTAATCGGGCTGCTTAACTATCGGTGGCGCTTTACGCCAGGCCCCCCGGCGGCCCGACCCATCAGTCTACTTTTCCAGCGTGAACTGGTTGCAATCGATATAGCCCATGCGGAACGCCCTGGCGCAGCCGGTCAGGAATTTGATGTACCGCTCGTAGACCTCTTCGGATTGGATCTCGACGGCCTGGGCTTTGTGGTCCTCCAGAGCCTGGGCCCACAGGTCGAGGGTTGTTGCGAAGTCGGACTGCAACGACTGGCGGCGGGTGACGCCGAAACCCACCTTCGCGGAGTGCTCTTCCACCTTCTCGATGGACGGCAGCCGGCCCCCCGGGAAGATGTCGTTCAGGATGAACCGGATGAACTTCGCCATCTCGATGGTCACCGGGATGCCGCGCTCCGTCATCTGCTTGGGATGCAACGCGGTGATTGCGTGCAGCAGCATCACGCCGTCCGATGGCATGGCGTTGTGAGCGAACCTGAAGAAGTCGTCGTAGCGTTCGAAGCCGAAGTGCTCGAGCGCCTCGATGATGACGATCCGGTCGACCGGTTCGGTGAACTCCGCCCAGTCGGTCAGCAGTGCCCGGTGGGTGCGGTCGGAGTCGATCGTGTCGAGCACCTCCTGGCAGTAGGAGTGCTGATTTCGAGACAGGGTCAACCCGACCACATTGACGTCGTACTTCTCCACGGCGCGCTTCATCACCGAACCCCAGCCGCAACCGATGTCGAGCAGGGTCATCCCCGGCTCCAGTCCCAGCTTGTCCAGCGTCATATCCAGCTTCGCGACCTGCGCCTCCTGCAGCGACATGCCTTCGCTGGGGAAGTATGCGCAGCTGTAGGTGCGAGTCGGGTCCTGGAACAGCGCGAAGAATTCGTTGGAGAGGTCGTAGTGCGCTCGAACGTCGGCCTCGTTGGATCGCATCCGTGTGGCGCTAGCCGAACTTTTAGACATATATCCCCCCGGTGGCATGGCGTCCCGGCGGGGAGGCCATCTGGGGGACCCTACACCTGGCCGGACGCGGCTATCGGATTTGAGCCGCGATGCCACCAGGTTTCTCGATGGCCGACCCGCCACCCGTCCGGGTGCGCGCGCGACGCTACTTCTCCAGGGTGAATTGGTTGACGTCGATGTAGCCGACCCGGAACGCGTTGGCGCAGCCGGTCAGGTATTTCATGTATCGCTCGTAGACCTCTTCGGACTGGATCTCGATGGCCTCGTCCTTGTGCGCTTCCAGCGCCGCCGCCCACAGATCGAGGGTCCTGGCGTAGTGCGGCTGCAGCGATTGGCGCCGGGTCAACCGGAAACCGTGCTTCGACGAGTGGTCCTCGACCTTCTCGATGGACGGTAGCCGCCCGCCCGGGAAGATCTCGGTGACGATGAACTTGATGAAGCGGGCCATCTCGAACGTCAGCGGGATGCCGCGTTCGACGATCTGCGGCCCGGTCAATCCGGTGATCGTGTGCAGCAGCATCACGCCGTCATCGGGCAGCACGTTGTAAGCCATCGTGAAGAAGTCGTCGTAGCGATCATGGCCGAAGTGCTCGAACGCGCCGATCGACACGATGCGGTCGACGGGCTCGTCGAACTGCTCCCAGCCGGCCAGCAGCACCTGCTTGCTCCGGGGGTTGTCCATTTCGTCGAACGACTTCTGCACGTGCGCGGCCTGGTTCTTCGACAACGTCAGGCCGACGACGTTCACGTCGTACTTCTCGACCGCGCGGCGCATGGTGGCACCCCAGCCGCAGCCGACGTCGAGCAGCGTCATGCCCGGTTGCAGGCCGAGCTTGCCCAGCGCCAGGTCGATCTTGGCGAGCTGCGCTTCCTCCAGCGTCATGTCGTCGCGCTCGAAGTACGCGCAACTGTAGGTCTGGCTGGGGTCCAGGAACAGCCGGAAGAAGTCGTCGGACAGGTCGTAGTGCGCCTGCACATCGGCGAAGTGCGGTGTCAGTTTCCGAGCCATGACCGTTTGCCTTCCTGACGAAAACGCACCTAAAGATACCCCGCCCGCGCCCCGGAACCGGCTATTCGGTCCCGGGGGTCAACGCTGCCGGGTTACTTTGCCAGCGTGAATTGGTTGACGTCGACGTAGCCTTGCCGGAATTTGTCGGCGCAACCGGTCAGGTACTTCATATAGCGCTCGTAGACCTCTTCGGACTGGATCTCGATCGCCTCGGTTTTGCGCGCTTCCAGCGCCGCTGCCCACAGATCGAGGGTCTTGGCGTAGTGCGGCTGCAGCGATTGGCGGCGAGTCAGCGTGAAACCGGCGTCACTCGAATGTTCTTCCACCATAGGGATTTTCGGCAATCGGCCGCCGGGGAAGATCTCCCGCTGAATGAATATGATGAAGCGCAGCAGGTCGATGGAGATGGGTAAGCCCAGGTCGATGATTTCCTGCTTCGTGAAGTCGGTGATGGTGTGCAATAGCATCACGCCGTCGCCCGGCAACACGTGGTAGGCCATCTTGAAGAAGTCGCTGTAGCGGTCGTGGCCGAAGTGCTCGAACGCGCCGATCGATACGATGCGGTCGACGGGTTCGTCGAACTCTTCCCAGCCGGCCAGCTGCACGCGCTTGCTCCGGGGGTTGTTGTCCATTTCGTCGAACGACTTCTGCACGTGCGCGGCCTGGTTCTTGGACAGCGTCAACCCGATCACGTTCACGTCGTACTTCTCGACCGCGCGGCGCATCGTGGCACCCCAGCCGCAGCCGACGTCGAGCAACGTCATGCCGGGCCGAAGGCCCAGCTTGCCCAGCGATAAATCGATCTTGGCGATTTGGGCTTCTTCGAGCGTCATGTCGTCGCGCTCGAAGTACGCGCAGCTGTAGGTCTGGCTTGGATCCAGGAACAGCCGGTAAAAGTCGTCGGACAGGTCGTAGTGCGCCTGTACGTCGTCGAAGTGTGGTTCCAGTTTTTGCGCCATAGCGTTGCGCCCTCCCCCGCGAAAACGCGTCGAACATCCCCCGAGCCCGAGTGGGCAAAATTTTATTACTCCGCATCTGCCCACATTGACGAACGGCGAAACCTCGCAGTTCAACCCGACTGTCATGTCGGGCGTGTCGCGCTACTTGGTCAGAGTGAACTGTCCGACGTTGGAGATGCCCTTCCGGAACAGGTCAGCGCAGCCGGTGAGGTAGCGCATGTAGCGGTCGTAGACCTCTTCGGACTGGATGGCGATGGCGCGGTCGCGATTGGCCTCCAGATTGGCCGCCCACATGTCCAGCGTCCGCACGTAGTGCGACTGCAGATACTGGGTCTGCTCGAGCGAGAAACCACTGGCCTGGGCGTTATCGACGATGTCGGGTTCACCGCACATCTGGCCGCCGGGGAAGATCTCCTTGCCGAGAAATCGCAGAAAGCGCAGATCGGTCATCGTGATCGGGATGCCGTGCTCTTTCCAGTAAGACTGCGGGTGCGTGAAGATGCTGTGCATCAGCAGCCGGCTGTCGTCCGGGAGAACCTCGTAGGCCCAGTCCCAGAACGCCGGCCATCGCTCCTTCTTGAACGCGTCAAAGGCCTCAAAGCTGATGATCCGATCGACGTGCTCGTCGAACTCTTCCCAACCCTGCAGGCGGGCCTCGGCCCGGCGGTTAGTTGGGATCGCGGCAAGACGAGATTTGCTGCGCTCGTAGTGATTTCGGCTGAGTGTGATGCCGATGACATTTACGTCGTACTTCTCCACCGCGCGGACCAGCGCTCCGCCCCAACCGCATCCAACGTCGAGCAGCGTCATTCCCGGCTCGAGCTTCAGCTTGTCCAGGCCCAGATCCAGCTTGGCGCGCTGCGCCTCTTCCAGCGTCATATCGTCGTTCTTGAAGTATGCGCAGGTGTAGACCATGTTGGGGTCTAAGAACAGCGCGAAGAAGTCGTCAGAAATGTCGTAGGTGGCCTGCGACTCTTCGTAATACGGCTTCAATTTCGCGACCATCGCGTCCTCCCAAGTATCAACGCTTCAACTCTGTGAGATCTCGTGAACTCTGTGAGATCTCATGCGAAAGTTGCGACGAACAAGATACAGCCTAAGCCGCCTGCTCGACTCTGGCTCAGCTGGCCTCGGCGAAGTTGCCCGTCAAAACACCGATCACCGGATCCCACAGCTGCTGTGGCAGATCATGGCCCATTCCGTCGAATAACACCAATCGGGCGCCGCTTATTGCGCGTGCGATCGCACGTCCTCCGAAAGGCCGCATCAGTTTGTCGGACCGACCGTGGATGACAACCGTCGGTGCCGTGATGCGCCGATCGTGGTGCAGCAGGCTCCCGCTGCCCAGGATTGCGCTGAACTGCCCGGCGATGCCCTGCGGGTAGTAATTGCGGTCGTATCCCTCGGCGGCCTCCGCGCGGACCTGCTCGTCTGGAATGCGGTAACCCGGACTGCCGATGATCCTGCTCACCCGGACCGCATTGTCGAGGATCACGTCGCGGGGCGAGCTTGGCGGCGGACCTTTGATCAATGCCAGCAATGCGCGCGGTGCGGGCGGGGGCAGGAACGCCGAATTGTTGCTCGAAAAGAGGACCCCGAGAGTCCTTGTGCGATGAGCGAATTTCGCGGCGAAAACCTGGGCGATCATCCCGCCCATCGATGCTCCGACGACGTGGGCCGCCTCGATGTCCAGATGGTCCAGCACCGCCGCGGCGTCGTCGGCCATGTCCTCCAGGGTGTACGTCGCCTTGCTGCGCAGACCGACCCAGGAGCGGCCCAATCGCGTGATCAGCGACTGGCCGACGCTACGCCGCTCGGTCTTGCCGGACAGCCCGACATCCCGGTTGTCGTAACGGATTACCCGCAGGCCGTGGCCGACCAGCCGCTCGCAGAACTCGGTGCGCCACAGCAGCAGCTGGGCGCCGAGGCCCATGATCAGCAGCACGGGCGGGTCCTCGGGATCGCCCATGTCCTCGTAGTAGAGCTTCAAGTCGCTCTCGGGATTGCTCGGGGCGGGTCCGGCACTCGCGTAGCCACTGCGGATTTCCACTAGGCCTCCAGGTCGCTGTCGTGCTCGCGGCTGACCTCGACCATGAAGTTGGCGAAGTACCCCGTCAGCTGCGGGTCGGACATCATCTGCCACTTCGGCGCGAGCAGCTTCATGTACCGCTCGACGTAGAGGAACTGCTTGCCGATCAACACCAACTCGCGGGGCAGCTTGACGTCGTAGGCATCGGCCAGCGTGGACAGCTGCTTCCCGATGTCGGCGTAGGACATGTCGCCCAGCGTCGACATGGTCAGCGGGGTGGCGAATTTCTCCAGATCCCTGGCGGCCTCGGCTTCGGGCTTCACGGTGCCGACGGCACCCATCAGCACGACGATCTTGCCGGCCGCGGCGTGGTCCTTCGTCACCAGCAACGCGTACACCAACTCGCGCAGCAACCAACGGGTGCGCGGGTCGATGCGGCCCATGATGCCGAAGTCGAAGAACACGATGCGGCCCTGGTCATCGACGTACAGGTTGCCCGCGTGCAGGTCGCCGTGGAACAGCCCGTGCCGCAGCCCGCCTTCGAAAAGCGAGAACAGCAGCGCCTTCACCAGTTCGACGCCGTCGAACCCGGCCTTGCGGATGGCGGCGACGTCATCGATGCGGATGCCCTGCACCCGCTCCATCGTCAGCACCCGGTCGCTGGTGAAGTCCCAGTGCACAGTCGGCACCCGGATGTTGCGGCCCAGCGGCGATACGTGCAGATGCGAGACCCAAGCCTCCATCGACTGCGCCTCGAGACGAAAGTTCAGCTCCTCGGCCAGGTTGGCGGAGAAGTCGGCGACCACGTCTTGCGCTGACAGCCGGCGGCCCAGCTTGGCCAGCTCGACGGCCTGGGCGAAGCGTTTCAGGATCTGCAGGTCGGCGGCGACCCGGCGGCGGATGCCCGGGCGCTGGATCTTGACCACGACCTCCTCGCCGGTGTGCAGCGTGGCGTAGTGCACCTGCGCGATGGATGCCGAGGCGAACGGCGTCTCATCCCACTTGGCGAACAGGTCGGCCGGGTCGGCGCCGAGCTCCTCGACGAACAGCTTGTGCACCTGTTCGGAGTCGGCCGGCGGGACCCGGTCCAGCAGGCCGCGGAATTCGCGGGACAGCGACTCGCCGAACGCACCCGGGCTGGACGCGATGATCTGGCCGAACTTCACATACGTCGGACCCAGGTCGGCGAAGGTCTGGGGGAGCTGCTTGATCACCTTCTGCTGCCACGGGCCCCGGCCCGGCAGCTTGGTGACGACGCGAGCGGCGGAACGAGTGACCTGCCAACCGGTGACCGCCACGCGGGCCGCTTCGATCGGCAACGGCACCCGGTCGAGCTTGGCCACGTCTCGGTGTTTGGTAGAGCTCATCCCAGCAGTCTGCCAAACCAGCGCTGTCAAGACCCAATTCACTCTCCGGTGAGCAGGCCTTTTACCGATCCGGCCCAGTGCTCCAGGGTGTCACCCAACCCTCGATCTCCCAGCCTTCCAGCCCGGCGATCAGGTCGTACATCGTGGCTCCGTCGATGGTCTCCCGAACGATGTCGGCGTGCCCCGCATGCCGGGCCAACTCGTTGATGACGTGCAGGATCACCCACCGCACCGACCAGGCATCCAGGTCCTTGGGAAACCACGGAACATCGTGTGGCACCGGCACCGCAGCGTCGAGGTCGGCGGTTTCCACCAGCCGCAGCGACTCCGCGTTCTGTTCCGCGAACTCCCGCAGCAGCCCGTCCAGCGTCTCGTCGGGCCGCATCACGTGCTGGTCCGCGAACTCCTTTGCGTCGAACGGCCGGGGATCCTTCGGTGCTGCGTGCGGCGCGGCCGCAATGCGTGCCATCCAGCTGCGTTGCATCCGTGTCACGTGCTTGACCAGCCCGCCGACCGACAGCGCACTGGCCGACGGTGCCGACCGGGCCTGCTCGTCGGTGAGGCCGTAGGACACCGCGAAGTAGGAGCTTTGGTGAAACGCCAGGTATTCGCGCAGGGCGCTGCGCTCGTCGGTCACCGGCGGGGCGAGGGCTGGCATGATCAATCCTCCTGGTTGACGGTTTGGCGATGCGCGTAAAGGTCGCGCAGGCAGGCGATCTCGGCACCATGGTGGATCGCTTCGCGATTGATGTGCAAGACCAGCTCGGACAGTGGGTAATCGGCGTACGGCCCCTCGGCCGAGCCGCAGCGCCGTGTCAGGTCGGCGGCCGACAGCGAGCGCACCCCGGTGATCCACCCGTCGTCGGTGAGGCCGTCCAGGCGCGGGCGGAGCTGCTCGCGCCAATGCCAATCCAGCTGATCGGCCAGTTGTGTGGTCAGGTCCGTCACCCTGCCCAGCTTTGCAGCAAGGGGTGACAAGTCTGTAGTCGAGCAACGTAAGGTGCGGGCATGCAGCTGATTTCGGCGCGCTCGACCGAACTGTTCGTTGGGCCGCAGAACACGCCGCTACAGCTGGCCCGTGTCGCCGTCGAGGGGGTGACCGAGTCGATCCCGCTACGCATCGACGGCGACGGTCTGCACGGTGAGGCGATCGCCGAGGCAGGCGACGAGGACGTCGAGATTGCGGTGACCGTGCAGCGCCCGATCGTCGGTGAGCGGCGACCCGCCCGGGTGCACGCCGGCGACCACAGTGTTCAGTTCGAGTTCACCGTGGCCGAGCCGGGCTGGACGATGTTCATGGTCAGCCATTTCCATTACGACCCGGTGTGGTGGAACACCCAAGGCGCCTACACCAGTGAATGGCGAGAAGACCCGCCGGGCAAAGGTCGGCAGACCAACGGTTTCGAATTGGTGCACGCGCATCTGGAAATGGCCCGCCGCGAGCCCGAATACAAATTCGTGCTGGCCGAGGTGGACTACCTCAAGCCGTACTGGGACACCCACCCCGAGGACCGCGCCGACCTGCGCCGCTTCATCAACGAAGGCCGGGTCGAGATCATGGGCGGCACTTACAACGAACCCAACACCAACCTCACCAGCCCGGAGACGACGATCCGAAACCTGGTGCACGGCATTGGTTTTCAACGCGATGTGTTGGGTGCCCATCCGGCCACGGCATGGCAGCTCGACGTGTTCGGCCACGACCCGCAGTTCCCCGGGATGGCCGCCGATGCCGGGCTGACGTCGAGTTCGTGGGCCCGCGGACCACACCACCAGTGGGGACCGACCCACTCCGGCGGTGTCGAGGGCATGCAGTTCTGCAGCGAGTTCGAATGGATTTCGCCCTCCGGGCGCGGCCTGCTCACGCACTACATGCCGGCGCACTACGGGGCGGGCTGGGGGATGGATTCCTCGGCGTCACTGGTCGAGGCGCAAGACGCCACGTATGCGGTGTTCGAACAGCTCAAGAGGGTTGCGCTGACCCGCAACGTGCTGTTGCCGGTGGGCACCGACTACACCCCGCCGAACAAGTGGGTCACCGAAATCCACCGCGACTGGGCCGCGCGCTACACGTGGCCGCGATTCGTGTGCGGCCTGCCGAAGGAGTTCTTCGCCGCGGTGCGCGCCGAGCTGGACGAGCGAGGGTCGGCACCGTCCCCGCAGACGCGCGACATGAACCCGATCTACACCGGCAAGGACGTCTCCTACATCGACACGAAACAGGCCAACCGCGCTGCCGAAAACGCGGTGTTGGATGCCGAGCGCTACGCGGTGTTCGCCGCGCTGATGACCGGCGCCGACTACCCGCAGGCCGCACTGGCCAAGGCGTGGGTGCAGCTGGCCTACGGTGCGCACCACGACGCGATCACCGGCTCGGAATCCGACCAGGTCTACCTCGATCTGCTGACCGGTTGGCGCGACGCGTGGGAACTGGGTCGCGCGGCCCGCGACAACTCCCTGGCGCTGCTGTCGGGCGCCTTGAGTTCTCAGGCCGGTGACATGGTCGTCTGGAATTCGCTGACGCATCGGCGCACCGACATCGTCACCGCACGGGTCGATCCGCCGCTGCCCGCGGGGGCGCGGGTGCGCGACACCGACGGTGCCGAGCTGCCCGCAATGGTCGAGCATGACGGACGGTCGGTCACCTGGCTGGCTCGTGACGTCCCGTCGCTGGGCTGGCGGGCTTACCGGCTGGTTCCCGCCCAGGACGCGACCGGATGGGAGTCGGTGCCCGGACACGAGATCGAAAACGAGCACTACCGGTTGGCGGTGGACCCGGCCCGCGGCGGGGCGGTGGTGTCGTTGGTTCAGGACGGCCGCGAGCTGATCGCGGACGGGCGGGTGGGCAACGAGCTCGCCGTCTACGACGAATACCCGGCCCACCCGACTCAGGGCGAGGGACCTTGGCATCTGCTGCCCAAGGGGCCGGTGGTGGGCTCGTCGGAATCGCCGGCGCAGGTGCAGGCTTATCGCGGACCGCTCGGTGAGCGGATCGTCGTGCATGGCCGGATTGGCGAATTGCTCTGCTATACACAGACATTGACGCTGTGGAACGGCGTGCCCCGGGTGGATTGCCGCACCACGATCGACGACTTCACCGGTGCGGATCGGCTGCTGCGGCTGCGCTGGCCGTGTCCGGTGCCGGGCGCCATGCCGGTCAGCGAGGTGGGTGACGCCGTCGTCGGCCGCGGTTTCGCGTTGCTGCACGACGGACCTCGCTCGGTGGACACCGAGCACCTGCCGTGGACGTTGGACAACCCGGCCTACAGCTGGTTCGGTCTGTCGTCGGCTGCGCGGGTTAGGCTGGGAAACAAGGGTATTCGCGCGCTATCCGTAGCCGAGGTGGTGTCGCCGTCGGAAGCGTCCTCCGGACCGCTGGCGCGCGAGCTGATGGTCGCTCTGGTACGCGCCGGCGTAACGGCCACCTGCAGCGGCGCCGACCGGCCGCGCTACGGCAACCTGGCGGTCGACTCCAACCTGCCCGACGTCCGCATTGCGCTGGGCGGCCCTGACCGCAACGCCTTCACCAAAGCGGTACTCGCCGAAGCCGATCCGGAGTACGTCGAGGAATTCGAACGGCAGCTGTCGAAGCGGGGCCGGGCCAGGGTGTGGGTGCCCGCGGCGACGACATTGGCGGCGGCCTGGGTGCCCGGAGCCGACCTGAGCGGGGTGCGCGCGTTGCCCGTGCTGGTGATCGACGGCACCGACGAGAAGCGCCTCAACGCCGAAATAGCCTCGGTGACAGACGATCTCGATGACGCCGAGATCGTCGTCATACAGCGCGCCGGGTCGGGCGCAGAACCCTTCGAATCCCGCACGGTCGCGTTGCTCAACCGCGGCGTGCCGAGCTTCGCCGTCGAGAGCGACGGCACGCTGCACACCGCGCTGCTGCGGTCCTGCACCGGCTGGCCGTCCGGCACCTGGATCGACGAACCGCGGCGCACCGCGCCCGACGGGTCGAACTTCCAACTGCAGCACTGGACACACCACTTCGACTACGCGCTGACCGGCGGCGACGGCGACTGGCGGCACGCCGACATCCCGAACCGCAGCGCCCAGTTCTCTCATCCGCTGCACGCCGTCTTCTGCGATCAACGGCGAGGCACGCTGGCCTCCACCGGGTCGCTGCTGCACGTCGAGCCCGCGGATACGGTGCACGTCGGCGCGTTCAAGGCGGCCGGCAACCCGCTGACAGCCGGTCGCGCCGAGCCCGTCGACCCCGCCGCGGTGGCGCTGCGGCTCGTCGAATCGACCGGTGCCCGCACTCGGGTGTCGATCGGTTCGACGCTGGGCAAGGTGGGCTCGCTACAGCTCGCCGACCTGCTGGAGACGCCGCAGGGCCGCAAGCGGTCGATCGAGCTGCACGGTTATCAGGTCGCCACCGTGCTGGCCCGGCTCAAGATCCCCCAGGCATTCGATGAGCCCACCGCGCTGGCCCCGGAAGCCGAGAACGCCCAGCCGCTGTACGCGCGTTACTGGCTGCACAACCGGGGGCCGGCGCCGTTGGGCGGGCTACCGGCCGTCGCGCACCTGCACCCGCAGCGGTTGACCGCCGAGCCGGGCGGCGAGCTGACGCTGCGGCTCACCGCGGCCAGCGACTGTACCGACGCCGAACTGCACGGCGTGGTCGCGCTGGTGTGCCCGGACGGCTGGTCGGTGACCCCCGCCGAGCTGCCGCTGCGGCTCGGCAGCGGCGAGCACCGGGAAGCCGACGTAGTGCTGACGATCCCGGCCGCAGCTGCGCCCGGCCCATACCCGATCCGGGCGCAGCTGCGCATCATCGGGGACAACATCCCGGCCGCCTGGCACCAGACCGTCGAAGACGTGAGCATCGTCGAAATCGATGCGGACCAGGACACCGAGCTGGTCTACCTCGTCGACGGGCCCGAGGAGATCGCGATGCGCGCCGGGCAGACGACCCGGCTGGCTGTGACGATCGGCAGCCATGCCGCGGCAGACCTATCGGCCGAAGCCCATCTGATCAGCCCCTGGGGCACCTGGGAATGGATCGGCCCGGCCTCGGTCGGTGCGGTGTTGCCGGCCCGCAGCACCGTCGAGTTCGGCTTCGACGTCAACCCACCCCCGTGGCTGGAACCCGGCCAGTGGTGGGCCCTGATCCGGGTGGGCTGCGCCGGACGGCTGGTCTACTCGCCGGCGGTGCAGGTGACCGTGACATGAGCGTGCAGGCGGTTGCTACCGTCGCCGGCGCACCCGTCGCGGTTGAGGAGGTCGACGCGGCCGAGGCGCGATTGCGCAGCGGCCCGCACGCGGCGGCGTTGCCTGCCCGCGGCACCAGGGAGGGCCGCCAACTGCGGCGCTGGCTCACGCAACTTCTGGTGACCGAACGCGTGGTCGCGGCCGAGGTGGCCACCCGCGGATTGAGCGTCGGCGACGCGCCGACCGAGGCCGAGCTGCTGCCCGACGTGACGGCCCGGCTGGAGATCGGCAGTGTGGCCGCGGCGGCGCTGGCGGATCCGCGGGCGCGCGCGCTGTTCGTCGACGTGACGGCCGCGGTCCGAGTCAGCGATCTACAGGTGGCCGACTATCACGCCCGCAATCCGCTGCGGTTCGCCGCGGCGGGCCCCGACCGCCACGGCTGGCGCGCGCCGTCGGGTGTCGAGCCGCCGCCGGTGGCGGTGCGCGCCGCGGTCACCGAGCATCTGCGCGGCGCCGCGCGCCGTCGCGCCTTCCGGCTGTGGCTGGACGAGCGCCGCGCCGCACTGGTGGTGCTCGCGCCCGGCTACGAGCATCCCGGTGACCCCCGCCAACCCGACAACACCCATCGGCATTGATCGGCCGTGCTTACTCTCGGTTTGGACATCGGCGGCACGAAAATCGCTGCGGGACTTGTGGATTCCGACGGCAAGCTGGTCTACAACGCGACCCGTCCGACCCCGCCCGGCGGTTCGGCCGAACAGGTCTGGGAAGTGGTCGCCGCCATGGTCGCCGAGGCCCTAGCGGCGGCCGGCGGTGCGGTCCGCGCGGTGGGGATCGCGTCGGCCGGGCCCATCGACCTGCGCACCGGAACCGTCAGTCCGATCAATATCAAAGGGTGGCAACACTTTCCGTTACGGGACCGGGTCGTGGCTGCGGTGCCCGGGGTGCCGGTGCGGCTGGGCGGTGACGGATTGTGCATGGCCCTCGGTGAGCATTGGCAAGGCGCGGGGCGCGGTGCGGGCTTTCTGTTGGCCATGGTGGTGTCGACCGGCGTCGGGGGCGGATTGGTGCTCAACGGCGCGCCTTACACCGGGCGCACCGGCAATGCCGGGCATGTCGGTCACGTGGTGGTCGAAGAGGGCGGTGAGCGGTGCGCGTGCGGGGGCCGCGGGTGCGTCGAGACAGTCGCGGCCGGTCCGTGGATGGTGCGCTGGGCGCGGGCCAACGGATGGTCGGCGCCGCCGGTTGCCGGCGCTCGCGAGTTGGCCGCCGCAGCGGCGGATGGGGATGCGGTAGCGCTGCGCGCATTCCGGCGAGGCGCCACCGGGCTCGCGGCGATGATCGCTTCGGTGGCGGCGGTCTGCGACCTGGACCTCGTCGTCATCGGGGGAGGAGTCGCAAAGTCCGGCCGCGTGTTGTTCGACCCGTTGCACGCGGTGCTGGCCGATTACGCCGGGCTGGATTTCCTGGCCGGGTTGCGGGTGGTGCCCGCCGTGCTAGGCGGCGAGGCCGGCCTGGTCGGCGCGGCCCGGCTCGCGGGGGCCTAGCCGACCGCCTCGCCGTCACCTGAGATCCGCCGTTTTGGCCGACCGCGTGTCGTCACGCTATCCTTGGTGCCGATCCACCGAAGACCGTCGGTCACCGATCAATCGGTTGAAGGTCCGGGAACATCCCGGCGGCCCACGCAGGAGGACGAGGCATTACCGCCGGCGCTCGCGCCGGTGTATTTCAACGCCCCGTGCCGCTTCCTGCGCCGGGGCGTTCGTCGTTCCTCGGGGAAGCGCAGAAGACACTTTTAACGAGGAGGTTATGCATGGCCAAAGCCGACAAGGCCACCGCCGTAGCGGACATTGTCGAGCAGTTCAGCGCCTCGACCGCGACCGTCATCACCGAGTACCGCGGCCTGACGGTCGCCAACCTGGCTGAGCTGCGCCGCTCGCTGGCGGGTTCGGCCACCTACACCGTGGCTAAGAACACGCTGATCAAGCGGGCAGCGACCGAAGCCGGGATCGAGGGTCTTGACGAGTTGTTCGCGGGTCCGACGGCCATCGCGTTCGTCAGGGGCGAACCGGTTGACGCCGCCAAGGCCATCAAGACCTTCGCCAAGGAGAACAAGGCGCTGGTCATCAAGGGTGGCTACATGGATGGCCACCCGCTGACGGTGGCCGAGGTCGAGCGGATCGCCGACCTGGAATCCCGCGAGGTGCTGCTGGCCAAGCTGGCCGGTGCTATGAAGGGCAACCTCGCCAAGGCTGCCGGCCTGTTCAACGCTCCGGTCTCGCAGTTCGCCCGCCTCGCGGCCGCCCTGCAAGAGAAGAAGGCGGCCGACCCGGCTGCCGCGGCGGCTCCGGCCGCAGAACCCGCTCCCGAGGCGGCCGCTTCGGAAGCCCCCGCCGAGGCGGAAGCCCCCGCCGAGGCGGAAGCACCCGCCGAGGCACCGGCCGACGCCGAATAACCCAAAAACCCAAACCAGGAAGGACCCCACCATGGCAAAAATCTCCACCGATGACCTGCTCGACGTCTTCAAGGAAATGACCCTGCTCGAGCTCTCGGACTTCGTGAAGAAGTTCGAAGAGACCTTCGAGGTCACCGCGGCCGCCCCGGTCGCCGTTGCTGCTGCCGGCGGCGCCGCCGCCGGCGGTGCGCCCGCCGAGGCCGCCGAAGAGCAGTCGGAGTTCGACGTCATCCTCGAGGCCGCCGGCGACAAGAAGATCGGCGTCATCAAGGTCGTCCGCGAGATCGTCTCCGGCCTGGGCCTCAAAGAGGCCAAGGACCTGGTCGACGGCGCACCCAAGCCGCTGCTGGAGAAGGTCGCCAAGGAAGCCGCCGAGGAGGCCAAGGGCAAGCTCGAGGCCGCCGGCGCTACCGTCACGGTCAAGTAGTTCAACTCGCGCAAACCCCCGGGAGCCCCAGTGGCTGTAGTCCCGGGGGTTTCGTGTGTTCAGTCGGGAAACGCCGACCGCACTGACTGTGCCACCCGCTCGGCTGTATCTCCCAGGGCGACAAGCAGATTCGACGTCATCGCGTTGAGCACCGGAGCGATCGCCGATCCGTCGTCACCGTAGTACCCGGCCAACTCCAGCATCACGAACCCGTGCATCAAGGCCCAGAACTGGGCCGCGGTGGCCACGACGGACGCATCGTCGTCCGCGCCACCCACGGTGATCCGGCCGGCTTGCATGCACCGGCGCACCGCACCCACCACATGCGCGAAGCTCGGGTGGTGCTGCTCGATGTCGGCGACCGTGAGCGTCAGAATATTGCCGGCCGGTGCGTTGATGCCGTGCGCACTGGTGCTGCCGAACATCAGGCGATACATGTGTGGGCGCTCGATGGCGTAGCGGCGGTAGGCGGCGCCGGTGACGAACAGATCGGCGACCGGGTCGGCGGTCTGCGGCACCGTTTGGGCCTGGTCGAATTGCCGCAACCCTTCCTCGGCGACCGCTTCGATCAACGCGCGCATCCCGCCGAAGTGGGTGTACACCGACATCGTCGAGGTCCCCGCTGCGCCCGCCACTTTGCGGGTTTGCAGGGCGTCGGGCCCGTGCTCGTCGAGCAGGCCGACCGCGGCGTGCAGCATCTCGTCGCGAACACTGCGCTGAATTTCCGAAGTCATCTCTCCAACCATCTCTGCTGCGGCCTTGCCATCTTCTCATCGCGAGCGTAGCGTCTCAATAACGCTGAAATATCAATGTTATAGGAGTTCAGCAAATGACTTCCACGCAGACAACCAAATCCGAGAACCCCTACCTCGAAGGCTTCCTGGCGCCGGTCGGCGCCGAAGTGACCGCAACCGACTTGCAGGTCACCGGGCACATCCCGGAGCACCTCGACGGGCGCTACCTGCGCAACGGGCCCAACCCGGCCGCGGAGGTGGACCCGGCCACCTATCACTGGTTCAGCGGCGATGCGATGGTGCACGGGGTGGCGCTGCGCGACGGCAAGGCCTGCTGGTACCGCAACCGCTGGGTCCGTACCCCGCCCGTGTGCGCCGCGCTGGGCGAGGCCGAGCCCACGGGGCTGAACCCGCGCGCCGGCATGCTGTCGGTCGGCCCGAACACCAACGTGCTCACCCACGCCGGGCGGACGCTGGCCCTCGTCGAGGGCGGCGGTGCCAACTACGAGCTCACCGACGAGCTGGACACCGTCGGGCCCTGCGACTTCGGCGGCACCCTATTCGGTGGCTACACCGCCCACCCGCACCGGGATCCGCACACCGGAGAACTGCACGCGGTTTCTTATTCGTTCGGACGCGGGCGCACCGTGCAGTACTCGGTGATCGACACCGGCGGCCACGCACGGCGCACCGTCGACATCGAAGTCAGCGGGTCGCCGATGATGCACGATTTCTCCCTGACCGATAAATACGTGGTGATTTATGACCTACCGGTGACGTTCGACCCGATGCAGATCTTGCCGGCCAGCGTGCCGCGCTGGCTGAGCTCGCCGGCCCGCCTGGTGCTGCAGTCGTTGCTCGGCCGGGTCCGGATCCCCACTCCGATGATGACGGCGATGAACAACAACCGGCAGCCGACGAATCGGATGCCCTACAGCTGGAAGGACAGCTATCCGGCGCGCATCGGAGTCATGCCCCGCGAAACCGGCGGTAACGATGACGTGCGCTGGTTCGACATCGAACCCTGCTACGTCTACCACCCGCTGAATGCCTACTCGGAAATGCGCGACGGCGCAGAGGTCCTCGTGCTCGACGTGGTCAGTTACGCGCGGATGTTCGACCGCGACCTGCGCGGACCGGGCGACAGCCGGCCGGTGCTGGATCGCTGGACGATCAACCTGACCACGGGTGCGGTCGCCACCGAGCGACGCGACGACCGTCCGCAGGAGTTTCCGCGCATCGACGAGTCGTTGCTGGGCGGCCGGCACCGGTTCGGCTACGCCGTCGGGTTGGACGGCGGCTATCTGTCCGGTGGCGCAACCGAGATGACCTCGGCGTTCTACAAGCACGACTACGCGACCGGCTCGAGCAGCGCCGCGGCGCTGGAACCGGGCCTTTTACTCGGCGAGATGTGCTTTGTGCCCAACCCTGCAAACGGTTCGGGGGAGCGTGCCGAGGATGACGGCGTATTGATGGGTTACGCGTATCACCGTGGCCGTGACGAGGGGCAATTGCTGATGCTGGACGCCCAGACGCTGGAGACGATGGCGACCGTGCACTTGCCGCAGCGCGTACCGATGGGCTTCCACGGTAACTGGGCGCCGACCAACTGACCGCTTTACCACGGCTGCCAGGGCCATTAGCCTGCCTGTAGGGGTGGGTCTCAGGTCGGCGAATTTTTCGCTGCGGTGCTGTGCAACCATGCTGTGTGGTCCCAGGCGTGCGCTACAGTGACTCATGCCACACAAAGGGGCAGGTGGCAGCATGCGTCGACGGAAGGATTCCCTATGGGCGTCGCTATTGAGGTCAGCGGTCTGACCAAGTCCTTCGGATCGTCGAGGATTTGGGAAGACGTGACCCTCGATATCCCTTCTGGGGAAGTCAGCGTTTTGCTGGGGCCGTCGGGTACCGGTAAGTCCGTGTTCTTGAAGTCCTTGATCGGCCTCCTTCGTCCGGAACGTGGCTCGATTGTCATCGATGGCACCGACATCATCGAGTGCTCGGCCAAGGAGCTCTACGAGATCCGCACGTTGTTCGGGGTGTTGTTCCAGGACGGTGCGTTGTTCGGTTCGATGAATCTCTACGACAACACCGCCTTCCCGTTGCGCGAGCACACCAAGAAAAAGGAAGGCGAGATCCGTGACATCGTCATGGAGAAGCTCGAATTGGTGGGCCTCGGCGGTGACGAGCGGAAGTTCCCCGGCGAGATCTCCGGTGGTATGCGCAAGCGTGCCGGCCTGGCCCGCGCCCTGGTGCTGGACCCGCAGATCATTCTCTGCGACGAGCCCGACTCGGGTCTGGACCCGGTCCGCACCGCCTACCTGAGCCAGCTGATCCTCGACATCAACGCCCAGATCGACGCGACCATTCTGATCGTGACGCACAACATCAGCGTCGCCCGCACCGTGCCGGACAACATCGGCATGCTGTTCCGCAAGCACCTGGTCATGTTCGGCCCGCGCGAGGTGTTGCTGACCAGCGATGAGCCGGTGGTACGCCAATTCCTCAACGGCCGCCGTATCGGGCCGATCGGCATGTCCGAAGAAAAGGATGAGGCGACCATGGCCGAAGAGCAAGCCATGGTCGATGCGGGTCACCACTCCGGCGGCACCGAGGAGATCGAGGGCGTACCGCCGCAGATCGTCGCGACACCCGGCATGCCGGAACGCAAAGCGGTGGCACGGCGCCAGGCGCGGGTGCGCGAAATGCTGCACACCCTGCCCAAGAAGGCGCAGACGGCGATCCTCGACGACCTCGAGGGCACCCACAAGTACCAAGCGCACGAGTTCGGCGACTGACAATCAGCTGATCCCCAGGCCCGATCGCCACGGCTTGCCGTGGTCGGGCCTGGTGGTGCGTGCTGGAAGCCGCGGCCCGCGGAATTCGGTAACAACTTGCCGCCCGTTCCTCTTGACGAAAAGGCGTGCACAGGTCAATCTGTTGGGCAGAATGTACCCACGGGAAATTCGAGATGCCAGCCAGCGTCGACCCCCCTGGATGGGTAGTTGAGGAATGCGCGCGCCTGCGCTATTGTTGGACGTTGCGCTGGCTACTTCCTGCCCACCTCACCCGCCACCTGACACCGTGGTCTTAGCCTGAGCCCCCTCTGCGGTTCAGCTATTCGTTGCGCGCGTGAGGCTTGAGCAGTTCGTTCGCCGGCTTAAACCGAAACAATTTGCGGCGAAACAGGTCCGGTGCCTCCGGTTCTCGTCAGTCGCATGAGGTGCTGGAAGGATGCATCTTGGCAGATTCTCGCCAGAGCAAGACGGACTCCTCTAGTTCTAACAACTCCGTGCCTGGAGCACCTGACCGAGTATCTTTCGCCAAGCTCCGCGAACCGCTCGAGGTTCCGGGGCTTCTCGACGTGCAGACCGACTCCTTTGAGTGGTTGATCGGCTCGCCGCGTTGGCGCGAGATTGCCTCCGGCCGCGGGGACGTCAACCCGGTCGGTGGCCTCGAAGAGGTGCTGTACGAGTTGTCGCCGATTGAGGACTTCTCGGGCTCAATGTCGCTGTCGTTCTCCGACCCCCGCTTCGACGAAGTCAAGGCGCCGGTGGACGAGTGCAAAGACAAGGACATGACGTACGCGGCTCCGCTGTTCGTCACGGCCGAGTTCATCAACAACAACACCGGTGAGATCAAGAGCCAGACGGTCTTCATGGGTGACTTCCCGATGATGACCGAAAAAGGCACCTTCATCATCAACGGGACCGAGCGCGTCGTGGTCAGCCAGCTGGTCCGCTCGCCCGGTGTGTACTTCGACGAGTCGATCGACAAGTCGACCGAGAAGCTGCTGCACAGCGTCAAGGTGATCCCGAGCCGCGGTGCGTGGCTGGAGTTCGACGTCGACAAGCGCGACACCGTCGGTGTGCGCATCGACCGCAAGCGTCGCCAGCCGGTCACCGTGCTGCTCAAGGCGCTGGGCTGGACCAACGAGCAGATTCACGAGCGGTTCGGCTTCTCCGAGATCATGATGTCGACGCTGGAGAAGGACAACACCGCCGGCACCGACGAGGCGCTGCTGGACATCTACCGGAAACTGCGCCCGGGCGAGCCGCCGACCAAGGAGTCCGCGCAGACGCTGCTGGAGAACCTGTTCTTCAAGGAGAAGCGCTACGACCTGGCCCGCGTCGGCCGCTACAAGGTCAACAAGAAGCTCGGTCTGAACGTCGGCGCGCCGATTACCAGCTCGACGCTGACCGAAGAGGACGTCGTCGCCACCATCGAGTACCTGGTGCGCCTGCACGAGGGCCAGCCGACCATGACGGTTCCCGGCGGCACCGAGGTTCCGGTGGAGACCGACGACATCGACCACTTCGGCAACCGTCGGCTGCGCACCGTCGGTGAACTGATCCAGAACCAGATCCGGGTCGGTATGTCCCGGATGGAGCGTGTCGTCCGCGAGCGGATGACCACGCAGGACGTCGAGGCCATCACGCCGCAGACCCTGATCAACATCCGGCCGGTCGTCGCCGCGATCAAGGAGTTCTTCGGCACCAGCCAGCTGTCCCAGTTCATGGACCAGAACAACCCGCTGTCCGGGCTCACCCACAAGCGCCGCCTGTCGGCGCTGGGACCGGGTGGTCTGTCGCGTGAGCGCGCGGGCCTCGAGGTTCGTGACGTGCACCCGTCGCACTACGGCCGGATGTGTCCGATCGAGACTCCTGAGGGTCCGAACATCGGTCTGATCGGGTCGTTGTCGGTGTACGCACGGGTCAACCCGTTCGGGTTCATCGAGACGCCGTACCGCAAGGTGGTCGACGGTGTGGTCAGTGACCAGATCGACTATCTGACCGCCGACGAAGAGGACCGCCACGTCGTGGCGCAGGCCAATTCGCCGATCGACGCCGACGGCCGGTTCGAGGAGTCGCGTGTTCTGGTTCGCCGGAAGGCGGGCGAGGTCGAGTACGTGCCGTCGTCCGAGGTCGACTACATGGACGTGTCGCCGCGCCAGATGGTGTCGGTGGCCACGGCCATGATTCCATTCCTCGAGCACGACGACGCCAACCGTGCCCTGATGGGTGCCAACATGCAGCGCCAGGCGGTTCCGCTGGTGCGTAGCGAGGCGCCGCTGGTCGGTACCGGTATGGAGCTGCGCGCCGCGATCGACGCCGGCGATGTGGTGGTGGCCGACAAGGCCGGGGTGATCGAGGAGGTGTCCGCCGACTACATCACCGTGATGGCCGACGACGGCACCCGGCACACCTATCGGATGCGCAAGTTCGCCCGGTCCAACCATGGCACCTGCGCCAACCAGTCGCCGATCGTCGACGCGGGAGACCGTGTCGAGGCCGGCCAGGTGATCGCCGACGGTCCGTGCACCGAGAACGGTGAGATGGCGCTGGGCAAGAACCTGCTGGTCGCGGTCATGCCGTGGGAAGGCCACAACTACGAGGACGCGATCATCCTGTCCAACCGCCTGGTTGAGGAGGACGTGCTCACCTCGATCCACATCGAGGAACACGAGATCGATGCCCGTGACACCAAGCTGGGCGCCGAGGAGATCACCCGGGACATCCCGAACGTCTCCGACGAGGTGCTCGCCGACTTGGACGAGCGCGGCATCGTGCGCATCGGTGCCGAGGTTCGTGACGGCGACATCCTGGTCGGCAAGGTCACCCCGAAGGGTGAAACCGAGCTGACGCCGGAGGAGCGGCTGCTGCGGGCGATCTTCGGTGAGAAGGCCCGCGAGGTGCGCGACACCTCGCTGAAGGTGCCGCACGGTGAATCCGGCAAGGTGATCGGCATTCGGGTGTTCTCGCGCGAGGACGACGACGAACTGCCCGCCGGTGTCAACGAGCTGGTCCGCGTCTACGTGGCCCAGAAGCGCAAGATCTCCGACGGTGACAAGCTCGCCGGACGCCACGGCAACAAGGGCGTCATCGGCAAGATCCTGCCCGTCGAAGACATGCCGTTCATGCCGGACGGCACACCCGTGGACATCATCTTGAACACCCACGGTGTGCCGCGACGCATGAACATCGGCCAGATCCTGGAGACCCACCTCGGGTGGGTTGCCAAGGCGGGCTGGAAGATCGAGGGTGAGCCCGAGTGGGCCGCGAACCTGCCGGACGGCCTGCGGCACGCGCAGCCGGACCAGACGGTGTCGACTCCGGTGTTCGACGGTGCCAAGGAGGAGGAGCTGCAGGGTCTGCTGTCCTGCACGCTGCCCAACCGCGACGGCGACGTCATGGTGAACGCAGACGGCAAGGCGAGGCTGTTCGATGGCCGCAGTGGGGAGCCGTTCCCGTACCCGGTGACCGTTGGCTACATGTACATCATGAAGCTGCATCACCTGGTGGACGACAAGATCCACGCCCGGTCTACCGGTCCGTACTCGATGATCACCCAGCAGCCGTTGGGTGGTAAGGCGCAGTTCGGTGGACAGCGATTCGGTGAGATGGAGTGCTGGGCCATGCAGGCCTACGGCGCCGCGTACACGCTGCAGGAGCTGTTGACCATCAAGTCCGATGACACCGTCGGGCGGGTCAAGGTGTACGAGGCGATCGTCAAGGGCGAGAACATCCCCGAGCCGGGTATCCCCGAGTCGTTCAAGGTGTTGCTCAAGGAACTGCAGTCGTTGTGCCTCAACGTTGAGGTTCTGTCGTCGGATGGTGCGGCGATCGAACTGCGCGAGGGCGAGGACGAAGACCTGGAGCGCGCTGCCGCGAACCTGGGAATCAACTTGTCCCGCAACGAATCTGCGTCCGTTGAGGATTTGGCTTAAGCCTTTTCGCAAAGCTACTAACCCGTCAAGGGGAAAGGGAGTTACGTGCTCGACGTCAACTTCTTCGATGAACTCCGTATTGGCCTGGCCACCGCGGAAGACATCAGGCAATGGTCTTACGGCGAGGTCAAGAAGCCGGAGACGATCAACTACCGCACTCTGAAGCCCGAGAAGGACGGCCTGTTCTGCGAGAAGATCTTCGGACCGACTCGCGACTGGGAGTGCTACTGCGGCAAGTACAAGCGTGTCCGCTTCAAGGGCATCATCTGTGAGCGCTGTGGCGTCGAGGTCACTCGCGCCAAGGTGCGTCGTGAGCGGATGGGCCACATCGAGCTGGCCGCTCCCGTCACGCACATCTGGTACTTCAAGGGTGTGCCGAGCCGGCTGGGCTACCTGCTCGACCTGGCGCCCAAGGATCTCGAGAAGATCATCTACTTCGCCGCCTACGTGATCACCGCGGTCGACGACGAGATGCGCCACAACGAGCTCTCGACGCTCGAGGCCGAAATGGTGGTGGAGCGCAAGGCCGTTGAGGACCAGCGTGACGCCGACCTGGAGGCCCGTGCGCAAAAGCTGGAGGCCGACCTGGCCGAGCTGGAAGCCGAGGGCGCGAAAGCCGATGCGCGGCGCAAGGTTCGCGACGGTGGCGAGCGTGAGATGCGCCAGCTGCGCGACCGGGCCCAGCGCGAGCTGGACCGGCTCGAGGACATCTGGACGACGTTCACCAAGCTGGCCCCCAAGCAGCTGATCGTCGACGAGAACCTCTATCGCGAGCTCGTCGACCGCTACGGCGAGTACTTCACCGGGGCGATGGGCGCGGAGTCGATCCAGAAGCTGATCGAGAACTTCGACATCGACGCCGAGGCCGACATCCTGCGTGACGTCATCCGAAATGGCAAGGGGCAGAAGAAGCTTCGCGCCCTGAAGCGTCTGAAGGTCGTCGCGGCATTCCAGCAGTCGGGCAACTCGCCGATGGGAATGGTGCTCGACGCGGTTCCGGTGATCCCACCGGAGCTGCGCCCGATGGTTCAGCTCGACGGTGGCCGGTTCGCCACGTCGGACCTGAACGACCTGTACCGCCGCGTGATCAACCGCAACAACCGTCTCAAGAGGCTGATCGACCTCGGTGCGCCCGAGATCATCGTCAACAACGAGAAGCGGATGCTGCAGGAGTCGGTGGACGCGCTGTTCGACAACGGCCGCCGCGGCCGCCCGGTCACCGGGCCGGGTAACCGTCCGCTCAAGTCGCTGTCGGATCTGCTCAAGGGTAAGCAGGGCCGGTTCCGTCAGAACCTGCTCGGTAAGCGTGTCGACTACTCGGGCCGTTCGGTCATCGTGGTTGGTCCCCAGCTCAAGCTGCACCAGTGCGGTCTGCCCAAGCTGATGGCGCTCGAGCTGTTCAAGCCGTTCGTCATGAAGCGGCTGGTCGACCTCAACCACGCGCAGAACATCAAGAGTGCCAAGCGCATGGTCGAGCGCCAGCGTCCCCAGGTGTGGGACGTGCTCGAAGAGGTCATCGCCGAGCACCCGGTTCTGCTGAACCGGGCGCCAACCCTGCACCGACTCGGCATTCAGGCTTTCGAGCCAATGCTGGTGGAGGGCAAGGCCATTCAGCTGCACCCGTTGGTCTGTGAGGCGTTCAACGCCGACTTCGACGGTGACCAGATGGCCGTGCACCTGCCGCTGAGCGCCGAGGCGCAGGCCGAGGCTCGCATCCTGATGCTGTCGAGCAACAACATCCTGTCGCCCGCGTCCGGCCGCCCGTTGGCCATGCCGCGACTCGACATGGTGACCGGGCTGTACTACCTGACCACCGAGGTGGCCGGGGCCGAAGGTGAATACCGCGCGGCCGCCGATGACCAGCCGGAGCAGGGTGTGTACTCGTCGCCGGCCGAGGCGATCATGGCGTCCGACCGTGGTCTGCTCTCGGTGCGGGCCCAGATCAAGGTGCGGTTGACGCAGCTGCGTCCGCCGGCTGAGATCGAGGTCGAGCTGTTCGGCCAGAACGGTTGGCGGCCAGGCGATGCGTGGCTGGCCGAGACGACCCTGGGCCGGGTGCTGTTCAACGAGCTGCTGCCGCTGGGCTACCCGTTCGTGAACAAGCAGATGCACAAGAAGGTGCAGGCTGCCATCATCAACGACCTGGCCGAGCGCTACCCGATGATCGTGGTCGCACAGACCGTCGACAAGCTCAAGGACGCCGGTTTCTACTGGGCGACCCGAAGCGGCGTCACCGTCTCGATGGCCGACGTGTTGGTTCCGCCGCGTAAAAAGGAGATCCTCGACCACTACGAGGACCGGGCCGACAAGGTCGAAAAGCAGTTCCAGCGCGGTGCTTTGAACCACGACGAGCGCAACGAAGCGCTGGTCGAGATCTGGAAGGAAGCCACCGACGAGGTCGGTAAGGCGCTGCGTGAGCACTACCCGGCCGACAACCCGATCATCACGATCGTCGATTCGGGTGCCACGGGTAACTTCACCCAGACCCGAACGCTGGCCGGCATGAAGGGCCTGGTGACTAACCCCAAGGGTGAGTTCATCCCGCGTCCGGTCAAGTCGTCCTTCCGCGAGGGCCTGACCGTGCTGGAGTACTTCATCAACACGCACGGCGCTCGAAAGGGCTTGGCCGACACCGCGTTGCGTACCGCCGACTCGGGGTACCTGACTCGTCGTCTGGTGGACGTGAGCCAGGACGTCATCGTCCGCGAGCACGACTGCGAGACCGAGCGCGGCATCATCGTCGAGCTGGCCGAGCGTCAGCCCGACGGCACGCTGATCCGTGACCCGTACATCGAAACCTCGGCGTACGCACGGACTTTGGGCGCCGACGCGGTCGACGAGGCCGGAAACGTCGTCGTCGCGCGTGGCGAGGATCTCGGCGACCCGTCGATCGAGGCCTTGCTGGCTGCGGGCATCACGCAGATCAAGGTGCGTTCGGTGCTGACGTGCACCACCGGTACCGGTGTGTGTGCGACCTGCTACGGGCGCTCGATGGCGACCGGCAAGCTCGTCGACATCGGCGAGGCCGTCGGTATCGTCGCTGCGCAGTCCATCGGTGAGCCCGGTACCCAGCTGACCATGCGTACCTTCCACCAGGGTGGTGTCGGTGAGGACATCACCGGCGGTCTGCCGCGTGTGCAGGAGCTGTTCGAGGCGCGGGTGCCGCGGGGTAAGGCGCCGATTGCCGACGTCACCGGGCGGGTTCAGCTCGAGGACGGCGAGCGCTTCTACAAGATCACCATCGTCCCCGACGATGGCGGCGAGGAAGTCGTCTACGACAAGCTCTCCAAGCGGCAGCGGCTGCGTGTGTTCAAGCACGAAGACGGTTCCGAGCGGGTGCTTTCCGACGGCGACCACGTCGAGGTGGGCCAGCAGCTGATGGAAGGCTCGGCCGACCCGCACGAGGTGCTGCGCGTGCAAGGGCCCCGCGAGGTGCAGATCCACCTGGTCCGCGAGGTCCAGGAGGTCTACCGGGCACAGGGCGTGTCGATCCACGACAAGCACATCGAGGTGATCGTTCGCCAGATGCTGCGCCGCGTCACCATCATCGATTCCGGCGCGACCGAGTTCCTGCCGGGTTCGCTGATCGACCGTGCGGAGTTCGAAGCGGAGAACCGCCGGGTCGTCGCCGAGGGCGGCGAGCCCGCGGCCGGACGCCCGGTGCTGATGGGTATCACGAAGGCGTCGCTGGCCACCGACTCGTGGCTGAGTGCGGCGTCGTTCCAGGAGACCACGCGAGTGCTGACCGATGCGGCGATCAACTGCCGCAGCGACAAGCTCAATGGTCTGAAGGAGAACGTGATCATCGGAAAGCTGATCCCGGCCGGGACCGGAATCAACCGGTACCGCAACATCCAGGTTCAGCCGACCGAGGAAGCCCGCGCTGCGGCATACACGATCCCGTCCTACGAGGATCAGTACTACAGCCCGGACTTCGGCCAGGCCACTGGTGCCGCGGTTCCGCTGGACGACTACGGCTACAGCGACTACCGCTAGTTCGACGACGATGCGGCGAGGTAGCTCGCGGCTGAGGAGTCGGACAATCGGACCTAGTTCGACGACGACGCGGCGAGGTAGCTCGCGGCTGAGGAGTCGGACAATCCGATCTAGTTCGACGACGATGAAAAGGCCCCGGGTATTGCCCGGGGCCTTTTCGTGCGCCGAGTGTGCGGCCAGCTTCACACTCGCGTCGAACGGACGGCCTCAGCGATCGCGGTCGCCGAGTGTGCGGATCAGCTCGCAGAACTCCGCCGGCGTGTAGTTGCGGTGCCAGTGCCGAAGGTAGACGTCCTTCGGCAGGATCAGCACATCCACCTCGTCCTCCGCGACGACCGTGGAGTTTCGGAAATCGCCCCGGATGACGCCGGTGACGCCCAGCGGCTCCCAGGGATGGACGCGAAAGTAGTCGTAGCCGCCCGACGGCCGGCCGCGTAGACCGGACGACAGCGGGACATACACAAAGCTCGCCCGGGCGCCGACTTCGGTCAGGCATTCGCCGCGCGAAAGGTGGCTCAGGCGAGTGCTTTTGAAGCCGAGTTCGGGATCGATGTGGTCGGTGCGGTAGCCGCGGCTCGCGACGTTGCGCAGGAAGGCCGCGCGTTCCGCAAGGTCCCAGTCGACGGCGCTGGCCGCCAGGAAGCGCCGCCGCTCCGGTTCGGGAGCGTTGCGCAGTGCCGGTACGCACACCACGCGATCGGTCAGCGACGGAGCCCGGGCGATCACCAAAGCGGCTACCAGCGGTGCGAATTCGGGATTGTCTTCGGTGTGTTCGAGGAGCACGCAGGTGCGCCGACCGCCGTTCTCGCCGGTGCTGCCGATGAAGCTCTCGACGACGTCGGCCTGGATGTCGTCGACGATGACCGACGCGTTGTGCGCCGCGCGGCGCACCGCCTCCGCCGATCCGAAGCTGCCCCGGAAGAAGGCGAAACGCAGGTCGCCTTCGTGAGTGACTTCGGAGACCTCGAGGTTGGCCTCGCCGGCATTGATCGGATTGTCGCCCTCGAGAAGATAGGTTCGCCCCTCGCGATCGTGTAAGGCATAGACCGCATTCGCGGTGCGCTGATCGATGAAAATCTGGTAATTGCCGGAGGTCCTCAGATGGGTGCCACGCTGTCGCAGCGCATCCGCGCAGCGCAGGCAGCGGATGGTGTCCACCACGTCGGCGACGAACTCCTGAGCCTGCGGCGCAACGACTTCCAGCCAGGCGAAGGCCGAGTTCTCGAAGTCGTCGTAGTGGCGAGCCAGCAGCTGTGCGCGGTGCTCTTCCAACGCCGCAGGGCTCGCCGCGCGTTGCAGTGCGACCTGGTGATGCGCGCGCTGGTCGGCGGTGCGGCTCTTCATCAGTCGCTTCGCGTGATACAGCGCCTCAAGAGGCTGGCTCAGGATATGGAGCATTCTTTCGCGTAGTGCCGTGCTGTCGTTGAGCATCGCGGCGGGCACCGAGCTCTTGCTGTGGGCATAACCCAGCGACGCGAGCTCACGCAGGATCCGTTGCGGGGGACCTTCGAACACGCCGGTGTCGGTCAGGCGCAGCACCCTCCAGGCCAGGTTCCCGATGTTCTCCTCCCACAGAATGGCGACGATCTCGTCGAAGGCCTCGCCGAAAGCCTCGTGCCCGCCGAACTCCGCATGGACCACTCGCCCAAAGGGATTCAGGTCAGACATCCCGATGTCGTGTACGTAGGCGAGTAGGCAGCCGTAGCTCGTCATGACGTCGAGGCGAAGCCGGGGCCGCTCGGCGATCTTGACTCCCGACACATTCGCGATCATGTCCACGATGCGACGGGCGACATCGCGCATGTGCATCACGCCGTGATCGGTGAACAGTGCGAGGTGGCTGATCGGATCCTCCAGGAAGGTCGGATCCTTGGCCACCTCTTCGAGGGTCAGGCTCGCGTTCACCTTCGAGTAGTAGTTGCGCTCGATGAGTTCGCGAATGCGGGCGGGAAGCAGCAGATCCAGCGTGTCGTCGGTGTCCGTCGGCGTCATACCGCCTCCGCCAATTGCGCGATGGTCATATCAATCAGCTTCGAAATCGTCTCGGCCGGAAGGGAACTGAACTTACGGCCGACACGATCAACGACGATTACGCGCAACGAGCAGGCACGACGCCCCAGCATGTCCGCTAGTCCGTAGCTGTCAGCTGTCGCAATCTCGAGATTCGTGATCCGGTCGGGATTCACGATGAGTTCGGATTCGTCGAGCTGTTGAGTGCAAGGCAATCGAATCCACCGCCGCCGAATCGGTCGAGCATCCGTGTTTGCTCAGACGATCTCACGTTCGGGCCGCGCGGTCTAGTGGTGTACTCGCCCGTCAGTCCTCGAAACTAGACTGGGCGTCGTGCTTATCGGTTCACACGTCAGTCCACAGGACCCGCTGGCCGCGGCCCAGGCCGAGGGCGCTGACGTCGTCCAGATTTTCCTCGGCAACCCACAGAGCTGGAAGGCGCCCAAACCGCGCGAGGACGCCGCGGTGCTCAAGGCTGCGGCGCTGCCGATCTACGTGCACGCGCCCTACCTGATCAATGTCGCGTCGGCGAACAATCGGGTACGGATCCCGTCGCGCAAAATTCTGCAGCAGACCTGCGAAGCGGCCGCCGACATCGGTGCGGCGGCGGTCATCGTGCACGGTGGCCATGTCGCCGACGACAACGACCTCGACGAGGGTTTTCAGCGCTGGCGTAAGGCGCTCGATCAGCTGGAATCCACCGTGCCGGTCTACCTGGAAAACACCGCGGGCGGTGACCACGCGATGGCGCGCCACTTCGACACCATCGCCAGGCTGTGGGATGTCATCGGCGACAGCGGAATTGGCTTCTGCCTGGACACCTGCCACACCTGGGCGGCCGGTGAGGCGCTGGTCAACGCCGTGGAACGGATCAAGGCCATCACTGGCCGGATCGATCTGGTGCACTGCAACGACTCCAAGGACGAGGCGGGCTCGGGCCGGGACCGTCACGCCAATCTGGGCACCGGCCAGATCGATCCCGACTTGCTGGTCGCGGCGGTCAAGGCCGCCGACGCGCCGGTGATCTGTGAGACGTCGGACGAGGGCCGCAAGGACGACATCGCCTTCCTGCGCGAGAACACCTCCGCTTGAGTGAGGACCCGTGTTCTGCCGGATCGCAACGCTTTTCGGGGCAGTTCTGCTGGTCGCGGGTTGTGCCTCGTGGTCGACGCCGCCGTCGGGCTTTGGGACCGGCACCAGCGTGCACACGATCAACACCGGCGGACGCGAGCGCAACTACCGGCTCTACAGGCCAGCGGGCGTAGCGGCGCCGGCCCCGCTGGTGGTGATGCTCCACGGCGGGTTCGGCAGCGCTGAGCAGGCCGAAAGAGCTTATGGCTGGGACCAATTGGCCGACACCGCCAAAATCGTCGTCGCCTATCCGGAGGGGCTGCACCGGGCCTGGAACACGAACGGCGGTGGCTGCTGTGGGCGGCCGGCCCGAGAAGGCGTCGACGACGTCGGTTTCATCACTGCGGTCGTCGCCGACATCGCCAAGAACATCGGCATCAACGCGTCAGCCGTATTCGCCACCGGCATCAGCAACGGCGGGATCATGTCCTACACGCTGGCCTGCAACACCGGCGTCTTCGCCGCGATCGGCCCGGATTCGGCCACCCAACTGGACGCCTGCCCGTCCCCGCACGCCACGTCCGTGATGCACATCCACGGGACCGCCGATCGGCTGATCCCCTACACCGGCGGGCAGGGATTCAGCGTCATCAACGGCCCGTCCGTGCCGGACGTGAACTTGTTCTGGCGCAATGTGGATCGATGCGGCACCCCCGCCGCCACGACCGATGGCCCGGTGACCACGTCGACGGCCAGGTGCCCCGACAACCGCGGCGTCGTGCTGGCCACGGTCGACCAGGGCGGCCACGATTGGCCGCCCTTCGCGACCCGCTCCCTGTGGGAGTTCTTCGCCGCGCATCCCCGCTAGTATTACAGCTCTTGTGCGGTTGTTGGAAAAATGTAATATGAGTGGCATGTCAGACACGCATGTCGTCACCAACCAGGTCCCGCCGTTGGAGAACTACAACCCGGCAACATCACCGATGCTCGTCGAGGCCCTGATCCGCGAGGGCGGCCAGTGGGGCATGGACGAGGTGCACGCGGTCGGGGCGTTGTCGGCCAGTCATGAAGCGCAGCGCTGGGGTGAGCTTGCCGACCGCAATCAGCCCATCCTGCACACCCACGACCGGACCGGGCACCGTGTCGACGAGGTCGAGTTCGACCCTGCCTACCACGAGTTGATGCGCGCGGCGATCGCGCACGGCATGCACGCGGCGCCGTGGGCCGACGACCGCCCGGGCGCGCACGTGGTGCGTGCCGCCAAGACGTCGGTGTGGAATGTCGAGCCGGGCCACGTCTGTCCGATCTCGATGACGTACGCCGTCGTCCCGGCGCTGCGCCACAACCCGGAGCTGGCAGCCGTATACGAGCCGCTGCTGACCAGTCGCGAGTACGACCCGGAGCTCAAGTTGGCCACCACGAAGGCCGGCATCACCGCGGGGATGTCGATGACCGAGAAGCAGGGCGGCTCCGACGTGCGCGCCGGGACCACCCAGGCCATCCCCAACGGCGACGGCAATGGCACCTACAGCCTGGTCGGTCACAAATGGTTCACCTCGGCACCGATGTGCGACATCTTCCTAGTCCTCGCACAGGCGCCCGGCGGCTTGTCGTGCTTCATGCTGCCGCGCATCCTGCCCGACGGCACCCGCAACCGGATGTTCCTGCAGCGCCTCAAAGACAAGCTCGGCAACCACGCCAACGCCTCGAGCGAAGTGGAATACGACGGCGCCACCGCCTGGCTGGTCGGCGAGGAGGGCCGCGGCGTGCCGACCATCATCGAGATGGTCAACCTGACCCGCCTGGACTGCACCTTGGGCAGTGCCACCAGCATGCGTACCGGGCTGACGCGCGCCATCCATAACGCCCAGCACCGAAAAGCATTCGGCGCCTACCTGATTGACCAGCCGCTGATGCGCAACGTGCTGGCCGACCTGGCCGTGGAGGCCGAGGCCGCCACGATTGTCGCGATGCGAATGGCCGGTGCCACCGACAACGCGCTGCGCGGCGACGAGAAGGAAGCGCTGCTGCGCCGGATCGGCCTGGCGGCCAGCAAGTACTGGGTTTGCAAGCGTTCCACCCCGCACGCCGCCGAAGCGCTCGAATGCCTGGGCGGCAACGGCTATGTCGAAGAGTCGGGCATGCCGCGGCTGTACCGCGAGGCGCCGCTGATGGGCATCTGGGAAGGATCGGGCAACGTCAGCGCGCTGGATACCTTGCGCGCCATGGCCACTCGGCCCGAATGCGTCGAGGTGCTTTTCGACGAGCTGGACGAAAGCACGAGCCAGGATCCGCGGCTGGGCAGCCACGTCGAACGACTGCGCCAAGACCTGAGCGATCTGGAGACCATCGCGTACCGCGCCCGCAAGGTCGCCGAGGACATCTGCCTGGCCCTGCAGGGCTCGCTGCTGGTGCGTCACGGTCACCCCGCCGTCGCCGAGGCGTTCTTGGCGACCCGGCTCGGCGGTGCGTGGGGCGGCGCATTCGGTACTATGCCGACCGGGCTCGATCTGGCACCCATCCTGGAGCGGGCCCTGGTAAAGGGCTGAGCCACAAGATGACTCGCGCCATTGACGATGCAGCGGGGGTACCTCCCGCTTGCGGGGGACGAAGCGATGAGGAGGAATGGCGCACGTGACCCACGCCATCAGACCGGTCGATTTCGACAACCTGAAAACGATGACCTACGAGGTCACCGACCGGGTTGCGCGGATAACCTTCAATCGGCCGGAAAAGGGCAACGCGATTGTCGCGGACACCCCGCTGGAGCTCGCAGCGTTGGTCGAGCGGGCCGATCTCGATCCCAACGTGCACGTCATTCTGGTATCCGGTCGCGGAGCAGGCTTTTGCGCAGGTTTTGACTTGTCGGCCTACGCCGATCGCACCGGCTCGGCCGGTGGCACCGGCGCGTACGAGGGCACCGTGCTGGACGGTAAGACTCAGGGCATCAACCACATGCCGGATCGCCCGTGGGACCCGATGATCGATTACCAGATGATGAGCAGGTTCGTGCGCGGGTTCTCCAGCCTGATGCACGCCGACAAGCCGACGGTGGTCAAGATCCACGGTTACTGTGTGGCCGGCGGCACCGACATCGCGCTGCATGCTGACCAGGTGATCGCCGCCGCCGATGCCAAGATCGGTTACCCGCCGACCCGCGTGTGGGGCGTTCCGGCGGCAGGCCTGTGGGCCCACCGACTCGGTGACCAGCGCGCCAAACGTCTTCTGTTCACCGGTGATTCGATCACCGGCGCTCAGGCCGCGGAGTGGGGATTGGCGGTCGAGGCGCCGGACCCGAAAGACCTCGACGAGCGCACCGAACGACTGGTCCAGCGCATCGCAGCGGTGCCCGTCAATCAGCTGATCATGGTCAAACTCGCGCTGAATTCCGCTCTGCTGCAGCAGGGGGTGGCCACCAGCCGGATGATCAGCACGGTGTTCGACGGTGTCGCCCGGCACACCCAAGAGGGACATGACTTCGTCGCCGACTCCATCGAGCATGGCTTCCGCGAAGCGGTGCGGCATCGCGACGAGCCCTTCGGTGACTACGGCCGCCGCGCTTCCGGAGTGTAGCCATGCCGAACATGACGGCTCGGTCCGTGGTGCTGAGTGTGCTGCTCGGCGCACATCCCGCCTGGGCGACCGCGAGCGACTTGATCAGGCTGACAGCCGATTTCGGGATCAAGGAAACGACGCTGCGGGTGGCGTTGACCCGCATGGTCGGTGCCGGCGATCTGATTCGCTCCGCCGACGGGTACCGGCTCTCGGATCGATTGCTGGCTCGCCAGGCCCGCCAGGACGAGGCGATGCGGCCGCAAACCCGGGCCTGGCACGGCGACTGGCACGTCGTGATCGTCACCAGCGTGGGCACCGATGCCCGTACCCGGGCCGCGCAGCGAGTCAGCATGTACCGCAAGCGTTTCGGTGAACTGCGCGAGGGCGTCTGGATGCGTCCCGACAATCTCGACCTCGACTTGGAGCCCGACGTTGCCGACCGGGTGCGGGTGCTCAAGGCTCGCGACGACGCACCCGAGCAGCTGGTCGCCGAACTGTGGGACCTGCCCGCATGGGCGCAGGCCGGGCAGCGCTTGGTCGGCGAAATGGCCGCGGCGTACGACACTCCCGGCCGGTTTGTGGTAGCCGCGGCGATCGTGCGGCACCTACTCACCGACCCGATGCTGCCCGCCGAGCTGCTGCCCGACGATTGGCCGGGCGCGCGGCTGCGCAGCGCCTACCACGACTTCGCGACCGAACTGCTGGAGCGGCGCGATGCAACTCAACTTTTGGAGGCGAGATGAGCGATTCGGTGCGAGTGGAACGTCAGGGCCCGGTGACGACGGTGATCCTGAACCGGCCGGCCGCGCGTAACGCCGTGAACGGTCCGACGGCCGCGGCGTTGTACGAGGCATTCGATGAATTTGACCGCGATGATTCCGCGTCAGTGGCGGTGCTGTGGGGTGACGGCGGAACCTTCTGTGCGGGAGCTGATTTGAAGGCATTCGGCACGTCGGAGGCCAACTCGATCCACACGACCGGACCCGGCCCGATGGGCCCGTCGCGAATGGTGTTGTCCAAACCTGTGATTGCCGCGGTGAGCGGCTACGCCGTCGCGGGGGGTCTGGAGCTGGCCCTGTGGTGCGACATGCGAGTTGCCGAAGAGGATGCCGTGTTCGGGGTGTTCTGTCGCCGCTGGGGAGTGCCGCTGATCGACGGCGGCACCGTGCGGCTGCCGCGCCTGATCGGGCACAGCCGGGCGATGGACATGATCCTCACCGGCCGCGGTGTCAAAGCCGACGAAGCGCTCGCGATGGGGTTGGCCAATCGCGTTGTCCCCAAAGGCGAATCACGACGGGCCGCCGAGGAGTTGGCCGCAGAATTGGCCGCCCTGCCCCAGCAGTGTCTGCGAGCGGACCGGCTTTCGGCCCTACAGCAGTGGGGCCTGTCGGAATCGCAGGCAATCGAAAAGGAATTCGCCAGCATCGCCGAAGTTGCCGCGGAAGCCAACGAAGGAGCCGGGCGGTTCGCGGCCGGCGCCGGACGGCACGGGGCCCCGGCTAGCTAGCCGGTCAGCTCGCCTTGTTGATGGTGTTGCCCGAACCGAGGTTGTCGACCTTCGGTTCGCCGTCCTTGTAAGTGATCGTGTTGTCGAGCCCCAGCACGGTGATGCGGGTATCGACCTTGTCGACGGTGATCTTGTTGTTGGCGCCACCGACATTGACGCTCTGGCAGCTGCCGGTGACGGTCAGCGTGTTGTTGGAACCAGCGACATTCAGCGATTTGCCGGTGGCGCAGTCGAGCGTGGCCGTCGTCCCCATCGAACCGTAGTTCAGCGTGTTCCCGATTTCGACGGAGGCCGTGGTGCTTTCGCTACCCGAGGTCGTCGGCGCGGCCGCGCCCGTGGACGTGGTGGGCGCGCTGCTCTTCGTCGTCGAGCTGGGGTTTCCGGGCGGGTTGGCGGTCGAACTGCAACCGGACAGCACTACTGCCGCGACGGCAGGCGCCAGGGCGAGTACCGCGAGCCGTGGCGATCGGTCAGTGATGTGGACGCGCATTGTTCCCCTCCTCGGTACTGCCAACTGCGGTCGCTGTGTCTCAGGCAGGCACCTGCTGCAGCCGGTTTACCATGCCCAGCTCCCGGCCGCGGTCCCAGAGGATCGGCGAACCGTTGTGAAAGAAGACGGTCTGGTCATAGCCGTACACGGTGATGTCGTGCGTGACCGAGTCCGCGATGATCGTGTTGCCCGAGCCCATCACCGTCACCGCCCAGCAGTTGCCGAGCGCGTTCACCGAATTCCCGGTGCCGTTGACAATCAGCGTCCCGTCGTTGCAATCCAGGGTTTGCGTGGTGTTCTGCCCGATGACGTGAGTGTCGCCGTTTTTGGCTTGCGCGGCCGGGGGCGTGGCCGCCATCGCGATGACACAGGTTGCAAGCGACCCGGCGACGGTCGTCCAGTGCACCGCGGCCCCCTTCGTGTCGGCGGGTATCTGCTGGACTGAGCCTACGTGCATTTGCCTGCTCGATGGCAAATGTTTTTCCTCGCGGCCAACTGCGACCCGCCCCGGTTACGTCCGAGTAGATTGGCGACTCTGTCAACTAGAGTCATTAGTTGACCTTCACCTATTTACCGCATCGAAGGGCGATCGCCATGGCAGTTCATCCGGAACAGCCGTCGGCGGCAGGGCGCCAACGTGGCGGCAGGTCCGGTTCCCGGCCGGGAAAGCTGAGTCGTGACGGCATCGTCGACGGCGCATTGACGTTCCTGGACCGCGAGGGCTGGGACTCGCTGACCATCAACGCGCTGGCGACACAGTTGGGCACCAAGGGGCCGTCGCTCTATAACCACGTGGACAGCCTGGAGGACCTGCGTCGCGCCGTTCGGATCCGGGTCATCGACGACATCATCACGATGTTGAACCGGGTCGGGAAGGGGCGGGCCCGCGATGACGCGGTGCTGGTCATGGCCGGTGCTTACCGCAGCTATGCCCATCATCACCCCGGGCGGTACTCGGCCTTCACCCGGATGCCGCTGGGCGGCGACGACCCCGAATACACCGCGGCGACCCGGGGTGCGGCCGCGCCGGTGATCGCGGTGTTGTCCTCTTATGGCCTCGACGGCGAGGAGGCGTTCTTCGCCGCCCTCGAATTCTGGTCCGCATTGCACGGGTTCGTCTTGCTGGAAATGACCGGAGTCATGGACGACATCGACACCGATGCGCTGTTCACCGAGATGGTGTTGCGGCTGGCAACGGGCCTGGACAGGCGCACCGCGCCCGGCGGCGCCGCGCCTGAATAGCGGTCCAGTGCACGCGTGCGCTGAGCTGAGCGGTTGCGTCCAGCGGCCGCTTTGACCTGCCCGACCAGCGGCGGGTATTGTGGTGGCTCGTGCCTGGCGGCTTACGGCGCCTGACGTAAGGAAGTGGATGCCGGGCTAATTCGCATGTCCACCACGGATCGGATGATTCCGATGCTGAGCGGGTGCGACACACCCGGCCGCGGGGTAGTGCGGCGGGGCAAAACTGCAGTACAGAGACTTAAGAACAGCAAGAAGACTTCGAACACAGAAAGCCGGTAGATGCCAACCATTCAGCAGCTGGTCCGCAAGGGTCGCCGCGACAAGGTCGCCAAGGTCAAGACCGCGGCCCTGAAGGGCAGCCCGCAGCGCCGTGGCGTATGCACCCGCGTGTACACGACCACCCCGAAGAAGCCGAACTCGGCGCTTCGGAAGGTCGCGCGTGTGAAGCTGACGAGTCAGGTCGAGGTCACCGCCTACATCCCGGGTGAGGGCCACAACCTGCAGGAGCACTCGATGGTGCTGGTGCGCGGCGGTCGTGTGAAGGACCTGCCCGGTGTGCGCTACAAGATCATCCGCGGTTCGCTGGACACCCAGGGTGTCAAGAACCGCAAGCAGGCTCGCAGCCGTTACGGCGCCAAGAAGGAGAAGAGCTAATGCCGCGCAAGGGGCCCGCGCCCAAGCGTCCGCTGGTCAACGACCCGGTTTATGGATCGCAGCTGGTGACCCAGCTGGTCAACAAGGTCCTGCTGCAGGGGAAGAAATCGGTCGCCGAGCGCATTGTTTATGGTGCGCTCGAGCAAGCTCGCGACAAGACCGGTACTGATCCGGTGATCACGCTCAAGCGCGCTCTCGACAACGTCAAGCCCGCGCTGGAGGTGCGCAGCCGCCGCGTTGGTGGTGCGACCTACCAGGTGCCCGTCGAGGTGCGTCCGGACCGGTCCACCACGCTGGCGCTGCGCTGGCTTGTCAGCTTCTCGCGGCAGCGCCGGGAGAAGACGATGATCGAGCGGCTGGCGAACGAGATCCTGGACGCCAGCAATGGCCTCGGGGCTTCCGTCAAGCGGCGTGAGGACACCCACAAGATGGCAGAGGCCAACCGCGCCTTTGCGCACTATCGCTGGTAGAGCCCGAACGGGCGCCATTCGGCAGTGCGGCCGGGCGTGAACCGACAGCGAACTAACAACGCAATCGAAAGAGTGGGAAGACTTCTGTGGCACAGAAGGACGTGCTGACCGACCTGACCAAGGTCCGCAATATCGGCATCATGGCGCACATCGACGCCGGCAAGACGACGACGACGGAGCGCATCCTCTACTACACCGGTATCAGCTACAAGATCGGTGAGGTCCACGACGGCGCGGCCACCATGGACTGGATGGAGCAGGAGCAAGAGCGCGGGATCACCATCACCTCCGCCGCCACCACCTGCTTCTGGAATGACAACCAGATCAACATCATCGACACTCCCGGGCACGTCGACTTCACCGTCGAGGTGGAGCGCAGCCTGCGGGTGCTCGACGGTGCCGTTGCCGTGTTCGACGGCAAGGAGGGCGTCGAACCGCAGTCCGAGCAGGTGTGGCGGCAGGCCGACAAGTACGACGTGCCGCGGATCTGCTTTGTCAACAAGATGGACAAGATCGGCGCCGACTTCTACTTCTCGATCCGCACGATGGAAGAGCGCTTGGGCGCCAACGTGATTCCGATCCAGCTGCCCGTCGGCTCCGAGGGCGACTTCGAGGGCGTCGTCGACCTCGTCGAGATGAAGGCCAAAGTCTGGAGCGCCGAAGCCAAGCTCGGGGAGAAGTACGACACCGTCGACATCCCCGCCGATCTGCAGGAGAAGGCCGACGAGTACCGCACCAAGCTGCTCGAGGCCGTCGCCGAGACCGACGAGGCGCTGCTGGAGAAGTACCTCGGCGGCGAAGAACTCACCGTCGCCGAGATCAAGGGCGCCATCCGCAAGCTGACCATCAGCTCGGAGGCCTACCCGGTGCTGTGCGGCAGCGCGTTCAAGAACAAGGGCGTGCAGCCGATGCTGGACGCCGTCATCGACTACCTGCCCTCGCCGCTCGATGTGCCGCCGGCCGTCGGCCACGCCCCGGGCAAGGAGGACGAGGAGATCACGCGCAAGCCGTCGACCGACGAGCCGTTCTCCGCGCTGGCGTTCAAGGTCGCCACGCACCCGTTCTTCGGCAAGCTCACCTACGTCCGGGTGTACTCGGGCAAGGTCGATTCCGGCAGCCAGGTCATCAACGCCACCAAGGGTAAGAAGGAGCGGCTGGGCAAGCTGTTCCAGATGCACTCCAACAAGGAGAACCCGGTGGAGACCGCGTCGGCGGGGCACATCTACGCCGTCATCGGCCTCAAGGACACCACCACGGGTGACACCCTGAGCGACCCGAACGACCAGATCGTGCTGGAGTCGATGACCTTCCCCGACCCGGTCATCGAAGTGGCCATCGAGCCCAAGACGAAGAGCGACCAGGAAAAGCTGTCGCTGTCGATCCAGAAGCTCGCCGAGGAGGACCCGACCTTCAAGGTCCACCAGGACGCGGAGACCGGCCAGACCGTGATCGGTGGCATGGGCGAGCTCCACCTGGACATCCTGGTCGACCGGATGCGCCGCGAGTTCAAGGTCGAGGCCAACGTCGGCAAGCCGCAGGTGGCCTACAAGGAGACCATCAAGCGGACGGTCGAGAAGGTCGAGTTCACCCACAAGAAGCAGACCGGTGGCTCGGGCCAGTTCGCGAAGGTGCTCATCAGCCTCGAGCCGTTCCACGGCGAGGACGGCGCGACCTACGAGTTCGAGAACAAGGTCACCGGCGGTCGCATCCCCCGCGAGTACATCCCGTCGGTGGATGCCGGTGCACAGGATGCGATGCAGTACGGCGTGCTGGCCGGCTACCCGCTGGTGAACCTGAAGGTCACCTTGCTCGACGGTGCCTACCACGAGGTTGACTCCTCGGAAATGGCGTTCAAGATCGCAGGGTCACAAGTGCTGAAAAAGGCTGCGCAGCAAGCCCAGCCGGTGATCCTGGAGCCGATCATGGCGGTCGAAGTGACCACACCCGAGGACTACATGGGTGACGTGATCGGTGACCTGAACTCCCGCCGTGGCCAGATTCAGGCCATGGAGGAGCGGGCTGGTGCGCGCGTCGTTCGGGCGCATGTCCCGCTGTCGGAGATGTTCGGCTACGTCGGCGACCTGCGGTCCAAGACACAAGGCCGGGCGAACTACTCCATGGTGTTCGACTCGTATGCCGAAGTCCCGGCGAACGTCTCGAAGGAGATCATCGCGAAGGCGACGGGCGAGTGAGTGTCAACTCACGAGCACGGAGTCGAGCAATCGTCGGAAGCGAAGGCGACGGGCGAGTGAACACCAGCTCGGAGTAACCTAGCCCGGTTACCACCGCGGCACTTACAACAACATCAACACTGCTTTTCAAAAGCACCAATCAGTCCAGGAGGACACACAAGTGGCGAAGGCGAAGTTCGAGCGGACGAAGCCGCACGTCAACATCGGGACCATCGGTCACGTTGACCACGGCAAGACAACCCTGACCGCGGCGATCACCAAAGTCCTGCATGACAAGTACCCGAACCTCAACGAGTCGCGCGCCTTCGACCAGATCGACAACGCGCCCGAGGAGCGTCAGCGCGGTATCACGATCAACATCTCCCACGTGGAGTATCAGACCGACAAGCGTCACTACGCCCACGTCGACGCCCCGGGTCACGCCGACTACATCAAGAACATGATCACCGGTGCGGCCCAGATGGACGGCGCGATCCTGGTGGTCGCCGCGACCGACGGCCCGATGCCCCAGACCCGTGAGCACGTGCTGCTCGCGCGGCAGGTCGGCGTGCCCTACATCCTGGTAGCCCTGAACAAGGCCGATATGGTCGACGACGAAGAGCTGCTCGAGCTCGTCGAACTGGAGGTCCGCGAACTGCTGGCCGCCCAGGAATTCGACGAGGAGGCCCCGGTCATCCGCGTCTCGGCGCTCAAGGCGCTCGAGGGTGACGCGGAGTGGGTCAAGTCCGTCGAGGACTTGATGGACGCCGTCGACGAGTCGATTCCGGACCCGGTCCGCGAGACCGACAAGCCGTTCCTGATGCCCGTCGAGGACGTCTTCACGATCACCGGTCGTGGCACCGTGGTCACTGGTCGTGTCGAGCGCGGCGTGATCAACGTGAACGAGGAAGTCGAGATCGTCGGCATCAAGCCGACCAGCACCAAGACCACGGTCACCGGTGTGGAGATGTTCCGCAAGCTGCTCGACCAGGGCCAGGCCGGCGACAACGTCGGGCTGCTGCTGCGTGGTATCAAGCGTGAGGACGTCGAGCGCGGCCAGGTTGTGGTCAAGCCCGGCACCACCACACCGCACACCGAGTTCGAGGGCAGCGTCTACATCCTGTCCAAGGACGAGGGCGGTCGGCACACGCCGTTCTTCAACAACTACCGTCCGCAGTTCTACTTCCGCACCACCGACGTGACCGGTGTGGTGACGCTGCCGGAGGGCACCGAAATGGTGATGCCCGGTGACAACACCAACATCTCGGTGAAGCTGATCCAGCCCGTCGCCATGGACGACGGTCTGCGGTTCGCGATCCGCGAGGGTGGCCGCACCGTCGGCGCCGGCCGGGTCGTCAAGATCATCAACTAGTTCCACAGCACGAGGCCCGGACTCGCCGATCGCGGCGGTCCGGGCTTCGTGGTTTCTGCGCGGGCGAAAGCTGCACACCTGGTCAGCGAATTTCCGGTAAGATCTTGCGGTGTCCAGTCTGAAATTGACGGTTGGGGAATTTGACCGTCGCGGCCTGGCCGGGAGGTTCGGATGTCGTTCGTAAACGCGACGCCGGAGTATGTGGCGGCCGCCGCATCAGACCTGGAAAAAATCGGTTCGTCGATCAACTACGCCAACTCGGTGGCGTCGGGCGCGACGTCGGCGGTTCAGGCCGCCGGGGCCGACGCCGTGTCGGCGAGCATCTCGCACCTGTTCGGCGTGCACGCGGCGGCCTATCAGGCGATCAGCGCGCAGGCAGCGCTGTTCCATAACCAGTTTGTGCAGCTCATGAGCGGTGGGGCGCAGCAATATGCGGACACCGAGGTCGTCAACGCCCAGCCGCTGTCGGTCGCACCGCAAGCGGTGGCGGGTGCGGCCAACGTATCCGGCCAGGCAATGAGCAGCCAGCAGTTCATCGGCGCTGCGGCGCAAGCGGGTGGTGTGGCATCGGGGGTGCCGGTGGCAGCGGCGGTGCAGCCAGCCGCCGCGGCGCCGGCCGCTGTGACGGCGCCCGCGGCCGCTCCGGCGGCGACGGTGACACCGATGGCGGCAACCACCACGGTGGCGGCGGCCCCGGCCGGGCCTTCTGCGACGGCGCCCCACGCAGAAACATCCGCTTACGCAGCGGCGGCGGCACCGGCAGCAGCGGCGGCGGCACCGGCAGCGGCCCCGGCAGCGGCAGCAGCCGACGTCGCCGGCCCGGCCACCGCGTCGGCCGCTCCGGCGGATGTAGCCGCCGCCGAACTGTCGTCGGCCACGATGCTGCCCGCGGCGATGCCACTGTCCAACGGGCCGGCCATGGCGCCGCCGCCCACCTCTCCCAAAGGCGCACCACCGAAGCCGTCGCGCTGACTGGCCTGGGCTGATGCCCGGACGCCGGCTATGGATACAGCGCACGCGACAGCGCTAATCTGACACGAACCTTCCGGGCAAGGCGAGGAGAGACACGTGTTGGCGCGGTATCTGAAGACACAGTTAGTCGTTTTGCTATGCGGTGGTTTGGTCGGGCCGATCTTTCTGGTCGTCTACTTCACCCTCGGCCTGGGCAACCTGCTGCAATGGATGTTCTACGTCGGCCTGCTCATCACGGTGGCCGATGTCCTCATCGCACTCGCGCTGACCAACTACGGTGCGAAATCGGCGGCCAAATCGGCGTTGCTGGAGCAGCACGGGGTGCTGGCGCTCGCCCAAATCGTCGGCCTCTCCGAGACGGGCACCCGGATCAACGACCAGCCGCTGGTGAAGGTCGACCTGCACATCGAGGGACCCGGGATCACGGCGTTCGACAGTCAAGACCGGGTCATCGCCAACGTCACCAGGTTGGGCAACCTCACCGCCCGAAAGCTGGTGGTACTGCTTGACCCCACGACGCGGGAATACCAAATCGACTGGGAGCGAAGCGCTTTGGTGAATGGCCTGGTGCCCGCACAGTTCACGGTGGCCGAGGACAACAGGACCTATGACCTCAGCGGGCAAGCCGGCCCGCTGATGGAGATCCTGCAGATCCTCAAGGACAACAACGTTCCGCTCAATCGGATGGTCGACATCCGGTCGAACCCGGCGCTGCGCGAGCAGATCCAGGCGGTGGTGCGCCGCGCCGCCGCCCAGGCGCCCGCGGCGCACGGGGCCCCGGCCGGAGCGGCGCCGGTCGCCACCCCGCCGCAGGCCTCGATCGCCGAGCGGCTCCAACAGCTCGAGACACTGCGCGCCAGTGGCGCTTTGACCGACGACGAATACAACGCCCGCCGGACCCAGATCATCTCGGAGATCTGAGCCCGTTCGCGTCTACGGAGCGTAGTTAGAACACGTTTCAGTTTCGCTGCTAGCCTGTGATCGGCGAAAGGGGCGTGTCGTGTCGGGACGTGAAGGATCACTGCAGGGACGGGTGGCATTCGTTACCGGCGCCGCTCGCGCGCAAGGCAGAGCGCACGCGGTGCGGCTGGCCCGCGAGGGCGCCGACATCATCGCGCTCGACATCTGCGCGTCGGTGTCGGACACCGTGACCTACACGCCGGCCACCCCCGAGGATCTCAGTGAGACCGTCCGCCTGGTGGAGGCCGAGGGGCGCAAGATCCTGGCCCGCGCCGGCGACATTCGCGACGACCCGACCGTGCGTCAGCTGGTGGCCGACGGCGTGGAGCAGTTCGGCCGGCTCGACATCGTGGTGGCCAACGCCGGGGTGCTGGGCTGGGGCCGGGTCTGGGAACTCACCGACGAGCAGTGGGACACCGTGATCGGGGTCAACCTGACGGGCACCTGGCGCACCCTGCGCGCCGCGATTCCCGCCATGATCGAGGCCGGCAACGGCGGATCGATTGTGGTGGTGAGCTCGTCGGCCGGTCTGAAGGCCACCCCCGGCAACGGCCACTACTCGGCCAGCAAGTTCGGGCTGACCGCGCTGACCAACACGCTGGCGATCGAGCTCGGCGAATACGGTATCCGGGTCAACTCGATTCATCCCTACTCGATCGACACCCCGATGATCGAACCGGAAGCGATGATGGAGATCTTCGCCAAACATCCCCGCTTCGTGCACAGCTTCCCGCCAATGCCGATGCAGTACAAGGGATTCATGGCACCCGAAGAGGTCTCCGACGTCGTCGCCTGGTTGGCCGGCGACGGCGCGGCCACCGTGACGGGCATGCAGATCCCCGTCGATAAGGGCGCCCTAAAGTACTGAGCGTCGCGCGTGCTATGAACTCCACGTGAGCAATCAAGGAATCGTGATCGTCGGGGGCGGGCTGGCTGCGGCCCGCACGGCCGAGCAATTACGCCGGTCGGAGTACACCGGACCCGTCACGATCGTCAGCGACGAGGTCCATCTGCCCTACGACCGGCCGCCGTTGTCGAAGGAAGTCCTGCGCAAAGAGGTCGATGATGTCGCCCTCAAGCCGCGTGAGTTCTACGACGAGAACAACATCACGCTGCGCCTCGGTGCGGCGGCCACCGGCCTGGACACCGTCGCGCAGAGCCTGACCCTTTCCGACGGAACGTCGCTCGGCTACGACGAGCTGGTGATTGCGACCGGGTTGGTCCCGCGGCGCATTCCTGCGTTCCCGGATCTCGAGGGCATTCGCGTGCTGAGGTCGTTCGACGAGAGCATGGCGTTGCGCGAGCATGCCGCTAAGGCGCACAACGCCGTGGTCATCGGAGCCGGATTCATCGGCTGCGAGGTCGCGGCCAGCCTGCGCAGCATGGGGGTCGAGGTGGTGCTGGTGGAGCCGCAGCCGACGCCGTTGGCTTCGGTGCTCGGCGAACAGATCGGCGAGCTGGTGTCGCGGCTGCATCGCAACGAGGGCGTCGACGTGCGCACCGGCATCGGCGTGGCGGAGGTGCGCGGCGACGGCCACGTCGACACCGTGGTGCTCAGTGATGGCACCGAGTTGGCCGCCGACCTGGTCGTCGTCGGTATCGGATCGCGGCCGGCCACCGAGTGGCTCGACGGCAGCGGGGTCGACGTCGACAACGGGGTCATCTGCGACGAGGCCGGACGCACCAGCGCGCCCAACGTGTGGGCGCTCGGAGACGTCGCCTCCTGGCGCGATGCGACGGGACATCAAGCACGCGTGGAGCATTGGAGCAACGTGGCCGACCAGGCCCGAGTCGTGGTACCCGCGATGCTCGGTCAGCAGGTGCCGTCTATCACGGTAGTGCCCTACTTCTGGAGCGACCAGTACGACGTCAAGATCCAGTGCCTGGGCGAGCCGGAAGCCACCGACATCGTGCACCTTGTCGAGGACGACGGACGAAAGTTCCTGGCCTACTACGAGCGGGACGGGGTAGTAGTCGGCGTGGTCGGCGGCGGTCTGCCGGGCAAAGTCATGAAGGCCCGCGGCAAAATCGCTGCGGCAACACCGATTTCGGAGCTGTTAGGCTGACATCATGCACCGGGTGGCGATACTCGATGACTATGCCGGTATGGCACTCGAGTTCGCCGACTGGTCGCCGGTGCAGAGCCGGGCCGAGATCACCGTCTTCGATCGGCATCTCGGTCAAGCGGAAGCGGCCGAGGTCCTGCAGCCGTTCGACGTGATCTGCACGATGCGCGAACGGATGGCGTTGCCGCGCACGCTGCTCGAGCGGCTGCCGAACCTGAAGCTGATAACGATCGTAGGGATGAGCCTGCCGAGCCTGGACATGGCCGCGGCCACCGAATCCGGTGTGCTGGTTGCCCATTCGGATTTCGCCAACCCCCGGTTCCGGGCGGTGCGCGACGCCACCCCGGAACTCGCCTGGGGCTTGCTGATCGCGACGGTGCGCAACCTGGCCGAAGAGCACCGGAGGATGCGCGATGGCGGGTGGCAGAACAGCGTCGGCGTGACGCTGGCCGGTAAGACCCTCGGGCTGCTGGGCCTGGGCAGGACCGGTAAGCGAATGGCCGAGTACGGCGGCGTGTTTGGCATGGAAGTCGTTGCGTGGAGCCAGAATCTCACCGCGGAGGCCGCGATGGCAGCCGGGGCGCGCCGGGTCGAGAAGACGGCATTGTTCGAATCCGCCGATGTGGTCTCGATCCATCTGGTGCTCTCCGAGCGGACCCGAGGTTTGGTCGGCGAACCAGAGCTGGCTTTGATGCGGCCGCACGCCTACTTGATCAACACGTCCAGGGGCCCGATCGTCGACGAGGCGGCGCTGATCTCTGCGCTGCAGACCGGTCGTATCGCCGGAGCCGGCCTCGACGTCTTCGACGTCGAACCTCCCGAGCCTGATCATCCGCTGCGCCGTCTGCCGAACGTGACGTTGTCCCCCCACCTGGGATACGTCACCCGCGAGATGCTGAGTGCCTTCTACACGGACACCATCGAAGCGGTCGTAGCCTGGCTGGACGGTGCGCCGATCCGGATCGCCAATCCCGAGGCGTTGAGCTAGACTTCGCAAAATACCCGGGACACAAGCGATTCGGATGAACCGCCCCCCAGTTCGCGGCCAAATCCTGTCGCCTCAGAATTCGCCCAGGTAGAACCGCGCGCCCTGATCGTCGGTGCACTCGGCGCTGATGCCGTAGGGCTGGCGGGTCGGCTCGTCGCGCACCGTGCCGCCGGCTTCGCGGACTCGCGCGACCGCCACGTCGATGTCGGCCACCGTCCACATCGGCACGGTGGTGGGACGCGCACTGCCACCGGCGGCGCCGGCCATCGGATGCGTGTCCACCACCTGCCAGCCGTCGGAGATGCGGCCCGGCTCGAACGTCCACCCCAGCAGCCGACCGTAGAAGTTGCGGAACGCGGCCGAATCCGGCACCTGGTAGGTGACATAAGACAGTTCACCGGGCCCAGAACCGTTGATTTCCGGCCGCTTTCGGCCGGCGATGGGTTGGTGAACCGCGAAGGCCGTGCCTTGCGGGTCGGTGGCGTCGAGTACTACGCCGTACTCGGTATCCCGGATTTCGCCGGGAACGCCGCCGGCTTCGGCTATCGCGATGCGGGCGGCCTGCACGTCGTCGACGGCGTAGCAGCAGAACAAGGTGGCGGGTTCGTCGGTGGCGAAGATGCCGGTCGGCAGGTCGGTATTGGTCACCCGGTGTGACGCGGGGTCGTATGTCCAGCCCAGGACGTGGCCGTAGAAGGCCGCCGCGCGATCGGCATCCGGAGTCCACACCGAGATGTATCCGATGTCGCCGTGTGCGATGCCCGAAACCGGCACGGCCGTCGGCCCGGACAACATCCAGCGGTGCCCGAACGGGTCGAGGATAGTGGCGTTGCGGGTTCCGTGATTCTGGTAGATCTCCCGCTCGACGGTCGCTCCGTGGTCGCGCGCCTGCTGCAGGGCGGCACCGGTGTCGGCGACGTGCAACATCAGACTGACCGAAACCGCTTTCGCTGCAGGTGCTTTCAGGCCGATCTCGGGATATTCGTCGGCCAGGTACAGCACGCCGTCGCCGATCGCGATCTCGGCGTGCCCGATGCGCCCGTCGTCCATCACGATTGGGTCGCCGACGACCAGGGCGCCGAACGCGCCGGCGTACCATTCGATGGCCGCGCGTGCGTTCGCCACGCTGAGGTAGGGCAATGCCGCCGGCCGCGGCGCCCGCGTTGCAACGGGTTGGGCCAGGTCGGTTAGGGCAGTCGTGGTGCCGCTCATGACAACTCCTTCGGGTAGCGATAGTGCGGATTCCAGTTGCCGGCGCAGCCGCGCGGCAAAAACCGAATCGGGTTGAACCGGAAGGTCATTGGTGCGCAACACGCGCAGTGGGTCGTTGCGGTTACGCTCGTTCATGATGTGCCTCCTTCCGGATACTGCTTCTTGAATGCTCGGCGCGCCCGGACCAGCAACGCTTCGGTGGCATGGACCGTGCGCCCGATCAGCTCGGCGCATTCGCCGACGCTGCAGTCGTCCATGTAGCGCAGCACCAGCACCGTGCGGTGCGGCTCGGTCAGCCGGGCCAGCACGGCTTCGGCGACCATGCGATCCAGCTCGGCGTCCCAGTCGTCGGCGGTGTCGACGGGTTCGGGAAGCTCGGCCATCGGCACGCTGAGCCGGTCCTGGCCGCGCCGATAGTGGTCGGCCAGTTTGTGTCGCGCCACGCCGAGCAACCACGCAACCGAGACCGGCGGTGGTGCTGCCCGACGCGCCGCGTCCATCGCCGCGAGGAAGGTCTCCGAGGTCAGGTCCTCTGCCGCGGCACGTTCGCCGCAGCGTCGGACGAAGTACCCGTAAACCACCGGCAACGCCTCGTCGTAGAGCGCCAAAAGCGCGCGTCGAGCGTCGGATTGGTGATCCATTTCGGCGCCCACACCCTTATCGTCGCCGCGGCACCGCGAACTCCGACGGGTTGAGGGCGAAAATTTCCTAATTGCCTGTCGCTATCGCCAGTCCACGGGTGGGCCGTGCGGATGGCATTCACCTAGCACCACACCCTCACCGCCGGGCCAGCGGTGCACGCGCACCAGGAACTTGAGCGGACCGCCCGGGCCGTCGCGCGCGGGTTCCATCGTCAGATGCGCGAACGGCGCTGAGGCGTCGGCGCGTTCGCCGAGCACGTTGACCCCATCGCGCACGGCGCTGCGTTCGTCCTGCGACAGGTACTGCCACGTGATCGAATGCCACAGCACCGTCAGTGCGCCGTCGGCCAGTGTCAGGCCGCCCACGGCGGCGCCCGCACTCTGTCGCACCAGGAGGGCGGGCACCGTGCGGGCGACCGCGATGGCGCCGCGCAGCCGCTCCAGCCGGGCGGCTTGGTCGGGCCAGACGTAGCTCAGCGCGGTCATCTCGCCTTCGGCGCCGGTGACGTCGACCGGCGCGATGTCGTAGCCACGTCGTTCGACGATCCGCACCGAACCGGCCGGCGGCACTCGGCCCTGCCAGGCGTCGTCGATGACCACCGGCGAGTCGATCGGTCCCCATTGCCCGCCGCCGTAGCGGTAGTGGTATTGGTCGGGCCGCAGGTTCAGCCCAGCGCTCGATCCGATCTCGAAAAGCCTGATCGGGAAATCGATTTCGCGGTTGATATGCAGCAGCGCACCGATCAGCGCGGCGGATCGGCCTACCTCATTGGTTTGCGGCGGCTGCCCCAGCGCCGTGCGCAGCGACTCGGCGTGGGCCGCCGCGGCGAGCTTGATCTCCGGCCATGCGCTGCCGGCATCCCAGGTGCCGCCGGTGCTGGGATACCACTGGCGCAACCCCTCGGCCCGCCCGTCGAGCACCAACCGGTGCAGGCCGCCCAGCAGCCGCAGCGGCACCGCATCCCGCGACGGGTCGTCCTCGTGGCCGGACAGGATCGCCGCGAAGATCCCACCGGTTTCGACGTCGGAGGCCACCAGCTCGAACAGCTCGTCGTACATCGTTGATCCGGAGGCACCGCAGAACCGCCCCTGCGACCGCAGGGTGTGCAGCAGGTGTTCGCTGTTGGCGGTCATGCTTTCAGCTTGTTAAGCCCGGGACCGACAACGTCGAAGGCATTGCCGAGTGCGGCCTGCAACGTGACGGACTCGTCGCGCAGCCAATGCTCGTAGGCCGAGAGGGCGACCCCGAGCAGCGTCCATGCGACGGTCTGCGGCGCCAAGTCGGTCGTCATGGCGCCCGAGCGCTGGGCGACGAACGCCGCGATCACCTCGCGCCAGCCGGCGTACATCGTCATCGAATACGCCTGCAGTTCGGCGGTTTGCAGGATGACCCGCATCCGCTGACGGTGCTGGACGGTCTCGGAGTCGTCAAAGGTGTTGAATGCCAGCAGTGCTGCCCGCAGCGCATCGCCCAGCGGAACTCGCGGACCGACGGTGTCGAGCAGCTCGCGAAGATGGGCGAGGTGGCTGTCGAAGTCGCCCCAGAGGATGGCGTTCTTGGAGGCGTAGTAGCGGAACAGTGTGCGGCGCGAGATCCCGGCGGCCTGCGCGACGTCGTCGACACTCACCTCGGCGAATCCCCGTGCGGTGAACAACGCGATGGCGACGTCGGTGATGTGGTCCGGCGTCGTCGAGCGGCGCCGACCGACCCGCGCCTGCGGATGCATCAGACCCGCCCTTCCGTTTCGGCACTCGATGCCATATTCTGACGACGATTGTGGCAAGATCGACCTTCGTTGTCGAGACCGTAGGAGAGGCAATTCATATGGATCGCGAGATCGAAACCGACGCCGAGCTCGTCACCGAGACGCTGGTTGAAGAGGTGTCCATCGACGGAATGTGCGGGGTCTACTGACCGTGCCTGCGCGCGCGCAGGCACGATCGACCGAAAGTCGGTTCGACCCTGATCGCGGTTGGCGATTACACCCGAAGGTCGCGGTCCGTCCAGAACCGTTTGGCGCACTGCTTTATCACTTCGGCACCCGCAAGCTTTCGTTTCTGAAGAACCGCACCATTCTTGCGGTCGTGCAATCGCTGGCCGACCATCCCGACGTCCGGTCCGCCCTGCGGGCCGAGGGAGTCGACGACTCAGAGCAGGGGCCGTACCTGCACGCGTTGGGTGTGCTGGTCGATTCCCGCATGCTGGTGCCCCAGGAGGACCATCAATGACAACAGCGGCTCCGGTACCCCGGCTCCTCGAGCAATTCGAGCATGGGCTGGACGCACCCATCTGCCTGACGTGGGAACTCACTTACGCCTGCAACCTGGCCTGCGTGCACTGCCTTTCCTCGTCGGGTAAGCGCGATCCACGCGAGCTGTCCACCCGACAGTGCATGGACATCATCGACGAGCTGGAACGCATGCAGGTGTTCTACGTCAACATCGGTGGCGGGGAACCGACTGTGCGCCAGGACTTTTGGGAGCTTGTCGACTACGCCACCGCGCACCACGTCGGGGTGAAGTTCTCCACTAACGGGGTCCGCATCACGCCGGAGGTCGCCGCGCGACTGGCGGCCAGCGATTACGTCGATGTCCAGATCTCGCTGGACGGCGCCACCGCCGAGGTCAACGACGCCGTCCGCGGGCCGGGTTCCTTCGCGATGGCGGTGCGTGCGCTGGAGAATCTGGCCGCGGCCGGCTTCAAAGATGCCAAGATCTCTGTCGTGGTCACCCGCCACAACGTCGACCAGCTCGACGAATTCGCCGCTCTGGCAAACCGTTACGGCGCAACGCTGCGGATCACCCGGCTGCGGCCCTCGGGACGTGGCGCGGATGTCTGGGAAGACCTACACCCCACCGCGGCCCAGCAGGTCCAGCTCTACGACTGGCTGGTCGCCAAGGGGGAGCGGGTGCTCACCGGCGACTCATTCTTCCATCTGGCTCCGCTTGGCGCCTCCGGGGCGCTGTCCGGCTTGAACATGTGTGGAGCCGGTCGAGTGGTGTGCCTGATCGACCCGGTGGGCGACGTGTACGCCTGCCCGTTCGCCATCCACGACCGCTTTCTGGCCGGAAACGTTTTGTCCGATGGCGGTTTTGACAACGTCTGGAAGAACGCTCCGCTGTTCCGTGAACTGCGCGAGCCTCAATCGGCGGGCGCCTGCGGAAGTTGCGGGCACTACGACAGCTGCCGTGGCGGTTGCATGGCGGCCAAGTTCTTCACCGGCCTGCCAATGGACGGGCCGGATCCCGAATGCGTCCAGGGGCACAGCCAGTCGGCACTGGCCCGGGATCGGGAGACTCCGCGCCCGCGTGCCGATCACTCGCGCGTCCAGAAGGTCCGCCAGCCGGTGCCGCTGACGCTGTCGGTGCGGCCGCCGCAGCAACCGCCGGCGCGGCTGTGTAACGAAAGCCCGGTGTAGTCGTGGCCGACGAGTGGTTTGAAACCGTCGCCATCGCTCAGCAGCGCGCAAAGCGCCGGTTGCCGAAATCCGTTTATTCGGCGCTTGTTGCGGCCAGCGAAAAGGGAATTACGGTCTCCGACAATGTCGACGCCTTTGGAGAACTCGGATTCGCGCCGCATGTGGTAGGCGCGCAGGAAAAGCGCGAGTTGTCGACAACCGTTATGGGACAAGATATTTCCATGCCGGTGTTGATTTCGCCGACCGGTGTTCAGGCGGTGGACCCGGACGGTGAGGTGGCCGTCGCGCGGGCCGCGGCGGCACGGGGAACCGCGATGGGTCTGTCCTCGTTCGCCAGCAAGCCGATCGAGGAAGTGATCGCGGCAAACTCCAAACTGTTCTTTCAGGTGTATTGGCTGGGCGGGCGCGACGCCATCGCCGACCGGGTGGAGCGGGCGCGCGCGGCCGGCGCGGTCGGTTTGATCGTCACCACCGACTGGTCCTTCTCGCACGGGCGCGACTGGGGCAGCCCCAAGATTCCCGAAGAAATGAACCTGCGGACCATTCTGCGGTTGTCGCCGGAGGCGGCCCTTAAGCCCCGGTGGTTCCTGAAGTGGGCGAAGACCATGCGTCCGCCGGCGTTGTCGGTGCCCAACCAGGCGGCGCGCGGCGAGGCCGGTCCGCCTTTCTTCCAGGCCTACGGCGAGTGGATGGGCACCCCGCCGCCGACGTGGGAGGACATCGCGTGGCTGCGCGAGTTGTGGGGCGGTCCGTTCATGCTCAAGGGCGTCATGCGTGTCGATGACGCGAAAAGAGCTGTGGATGCTGGTGTTTCGGCGATATCGGTGTCCAACCACGGCGGCAACAACCTGGACGGGACGCCAGCGTCCATCCGGGCGCTGCCCCCGGTGGTAGCCGCGGTCGGTGACCAGGTCGAGGTGTTGCTGGACGGCGGCATCCGGCGCGGTAGCGACGTGGTGAAGGCCGTGGCCTTGGGAGCGCGGGCGGTGATGATCGGCCGCGCCTATCTGTGGGGCCTCGCCGCGAACGGTCAAGCCGGCGTCGAGAACGTGCTCGACGTCCTGCGCGGGGGTATCGACTCGGCGCTCATCGGGCTCGGGCATGCCTCGATCCACGACTTGCGCCCCGACGACATTCTGGTGCCGGACGGCTTCACCCGCGCGCTCGGCGTTCCGTCGGCCTGATCTCGGCGCCGCCCGAGTTAATCTGCGGCATGTCGGGCGGCTTTGCCATATTTAGCGCCTCGGGTGCTGCGCCGGACCCAGTCGTGGCGCCGTCGAATTCAGGCGGATGTGGGATTGCGAGCGAAAATCGACGTATGCGAAAATTGTGATACGCGCGTGGCAACCGTGACGGACGAGCCGAATTTCGGCGCCCCGATGAACAGCCCAGAAAAAAAATAACTTTGAACGCTCAACAATTGGTGCACGCCAGGTGAATTCGGCCTACCATCACCGAGTGCCCGTACTCGGCGAATTAGGAGCTGCGACGTCGAACGAGCTATTTCCTACCTCGCCGTCGATAATGGTCCCGCTGGGGTCGACCGAGCAACATGGTCCGCACCTGCCGTTGGATACCGACACCCGCATCGCGACGGCGGTCGCCAGGGGGGCGCGGGCACGCCTGGAGCAGGCCTGGTGGGTGGCGCCGGCTATCTCCTACGGCGCCAGCGGCGAGCATCAGAGTTTCGCCGGAACGATCTCCATCGGCACCGACGCCTTGACAATGCTGCTGGTCGAGTACGGCAGGTCGGCCGGGGACTGGGTCCAGCGCCTGGCCTTCGTCAATGGCCACGGCGGCAACACGGAGGCGTTGCACCGCGCCGTAACCACACTTCGCAGCGAAGGTCGCGACGTCGCCTGGTGCCCGTGCGCGGCCGCCGGCGCCGACGCCCATGCCGGCCATACCGAAACATCGGTGTTGCTGCATATCTCGCCGTCCGATGTGCAGACCGACCGGTGGCTCGCCGGGAATCGGGCGCCGCTGCCGGAGTTGCTTCCGGCGATGCGCACCGGCGGAGTGGCGGCGGTCAGCCCGGTCGGCGTGCTAGGGGATCCCACCACCGCCACCGCGGCCGAGGGCAAGCGCATCTTCTCGGAGATGGTCGACGGATGTGCGCGCCGCATCGTGCGTTGGACGCCCGGCCACGACGGGATGCTGACATGAGCGGGCCGTCGACGATGCAGAACGCGAGCGATGAGGCGGCGGCACCTCCCGCTTGCGGCGGCGAGTGGCGCACATGACCGCGCCTCGACTGCCGGACGGGTTCGCCGTTCAGGTCGATCGCCGCGTGCGGGTACTCGGCGACGGCTCGGCGTTGCTGGGCGGCTCGCCGACCCGACTGCTCAAGCTCGCTCCCGCCGCCCAGGACATGCTCTCGGATGGCCGGCTGAAGGTCCGCGACGACGTCAGTGCCCAGCTGGCCCGCACCCTGCTGGACGCCACCGTCGCCCATCCGCGCCCTGCCGGCGGCCCGTCGCATCGCGACGTCACCGTGGTAATCCCAGTGCGGGACAATGTTTCTGGTGTTCGACGTTTGGTGAACTCGCTGCGCGGACTGCGCGTTATCGTGGTCGACGACGGCTCGCTGTCGCCGATCGAGCAGACGGACTTCGCCGGCACGCACTGCGATATCGAGGTGTTGCATCACCCTCGCAGCAAGGGTCCGGCGGCGGCACGCAACACCGGACTGGCGGCCTGCACCACCGACTTCGTCGCGTTCCTAGACTCCGATGTGACGCCGCGCCGTGGCTGGCTGGAAGCTCTCCTCGGTCACTTCTGCGACCCGACCGTCGCCCTGGTGGCGCCCCGCATCGTCGGCCTGGCCCATAGCGAGAACGTGGTCGCACGGTACGAGGCGGTGCACTCCTCACTGGACCTCGGGCAGCGCGAAGCGCCGGTGTTGCCGCACAGCACGGTGTCCTACGTGCCCAGCGCGGCGATCATCTGCCGCCGCTCGGCTCTCGCTGATGTCGGCGGGTTCGACGAGACGATGCAGTCCGGGGAGGACGTCGACCTGTGCTGGCGACTGATCGAGGCGGGAGCCCGGCTGCGCTACGAGCCGATCGCGCTGGTCGCGCACGATCACCGCACCCAATTGCGGGATTGGCTGGCGCGCAAGGCATTCTATGGCGGTTCGGCGGCTCCGCTGTCGGTACGCCACCCCGACAAGACCGCCCCAGTGGTGATCTCCGGGTGGGCGCTGATGGCCTGGATCCTGATGGCGCTCGGGACCAGCCTGTCGCAGCTGGCGTCGATCGTGATCGCCGTGCTGACCGGTCGGCGCATCGCCAAAGCCATGCGCAGCGCCGATACCGCTTTCTCCGATGTCGTAGTGATCGCGACCCGCGGCCTGTGGTCGGCGGCGCTGCAGCTGGCGTCGGCCATCTGCCGGCACTACTGGCCCGTGGCGTTGCTGGCCGCCATCGTGTCGCGGCACTGTAGACGCGTCATCGTGGTCGCCGCCGTGATGGACGGCGTGGTCGACTGGCTGCGTCGGCGCGACGCCACCGGCGACGACGCCGAGCCGATCGGCCTGCTGACCTATCTGTTGCTCAAGCGTGTCGACGACCTGGCTTACGGCCTCGGGCTGTGGTGGGGCGTGGTCCGTGAACGCAACCTTCGCGCGCTCAAACCGCAAATCCGGAGCTAGCCGGCGCCTTGACAACGCACAGCGATGTGCTGATCGTCGGCGCCGGAAGTGCTGGATCCGTTGTTGCCGAACGCCTTTCCGCCGACCCCGCCCGGGTCGTGACCGTCCTCGAGGCCGGCCCCGCGCTCGCCGACCCGGCGCTGCTGGCCCAAACCGCCAACGGGTTGCAGTTGCCGATCGGGGCGCGCAGCCCGCTGGTGGCGCGCTTTACGAGTCGGATCACCGATCAGCCCGTTCGGGAACTGCCGATCGTGCGGGGGGCGACGCTCGGCGGTTCGGGAGCGGTCAACGGCGGATACTTCTGCCGCGGATTGCCAGGCGATTTCGATCGTGCCGCGATACCGGGCTGGGCGTGGTCCGACGTGATCGACCATTTCCGGGCCATCGAGACCGACCTGGACTTCAGTGGCCCCGCCCACGGCGACAGCGGGCCGATTCTGGTTCGCCGAACACACGAAATGACCGGTACCACTGAGCGTTTCATCGCCGCGGCGCAGACCGCCGGGTTTTCCTGGATTCCCGACCTCAACGATTGCGGGCCTGAGCTGGTCCCGGGCGTCGGTGCGGTGCCGCTCAACATCGTCGACGGCGTCCGCATTGGTTCGGGTGCCGGATATCTGCTTCCGGCGCTGGGGCGGTCCAACCTCACCCTGCTGTCGCAGACTCGGGCGGTGCGGTTGCGATTCAGCGGGACCGTCACCGTCGGCGTCGACGTGGTGGGCCCACCCGGCCCGACGACGCTGACCGCCGACCGAATCGTCCTGTGTGCCGGCGCTATTCAATCAGCGCAGCTGCTGATGCTGTCCGGCATCGGCGACGAGGCGATGCTGCGGGCACTCGACGTGCCGGTGGTGGCGCCGCTTCCGGTGGGGATGAACTGCCGCGATCACCCCGAATGGGTGCTGCCCACCGACTGGACGGTGGCCACCGGGCGGCCCGTGCTGGAGGTGGTGCTCAACGTCGCCGACGACATCGAGATCAGGCCGTACACGGGTGGGTTCGTCGCGATGACCGGTGACGGCACCACGGGGCATCCCGACTGGCCGCATCTCGGGGTCGCGTTGATGCAGCCTCGGGCGCGCGGGCGCATTTCGCTGGTGTCAGCGGATCCGGCCGTGTCCCCGCGAATAGAACACCGCTACGACAGCGAACCCGAGGACGTCGCCGCGTTGCGCCGCGGCAGCGAGCTGGCACGTGAAATAGCCAGTACAGCAACATATGTCGGACCGCCGGTATGGGCGACATCGCAGCACCTGTGTGCCAGCGCCCCGATGGGTCCCGAGGGTGACCCGCACGCGGTCGTCGACCCTCGGTGTCGGGTGCATGGGATGGACAACCTTTGGGTGATCGACGGCTCCATCCTGCCCTTCATCACCAGCCGTGGGCCGCATGCGACCATCGTGATGCTGGGGCACCGTGGAGCGGAATTCCTCGGGTGAAGCGCCCGGACTTGGCGGGTTGATGAATTATAATGTCCGCCAGTAGTTATGGCGTCTGTCATGCTTGATCGTGCCTTCTGGCTATCCAAGTCACGGTAGATGGGCGGGCCGCGCTCGGTTCGTCGAGAGGCCGAGACGAGCGCGACCCGCCTGATGAGACTGCGTTCATGCGTTCCACGTAAACGGCCACGACCAGTGGCGGTGCGCGCGCAGATAGTGGTGCGTCATGCGCGAGTAATGCGTCGCAATATTCGTGGACGGCATGACAGCCGTATCACCGTGTTATGCGATGGCTTGTCTGGCAGATCACCTCCTTCAGCTCGAACGCCCTTGTTGCAGTGGCAATCACGACTGCAGCGGAGGCGATCGCTGGCGCGGCCACGCCGTGGTGACGCGCCAGCGCGTACTTGGTCGACCATGCTCAGCGGACCCCACGTGCAACGTGGGCTGCAGGGTCGCTACGGTGCTCGTTCGACGCGGACACGACCACCCAGCCGGCAGCTCACAGGTTTGGTGACCAACCGGTTCGCTCGACCTGCTCAGGCGTATCCACTCGGCCTCCACTATGGCCGCCGCCTCCATCATCGCCGGGCAGCACGGCTCAATCGTCACTGTCACGTGATCACCGGCCGATCCGACATGGGCATCGATGCAGCGCGAGTTGTCCACCGAGACAAGCAGACCAGCGACGACACATTGGCCGGCGCAACGGCGCGCGGCGCCGGTGACGACCGACGTACTCGTTGCCTGCGTGGGTCAGTACCCATCAACATCACATCCACCTCACCCTGCGAGATGACCTGTCCCTGTCGATATATATCTCTGATACCAGAACGAATTGGTCGTTTCAAGTACCACTCAGGGGTGAATTTCGGCCACCGGAGCGGAGCGCAGGGATCGCGGTCTTAGGCGCCGGCATTGTGTGTCTTTCGTTCTGCTGCCCGGTATTTCGGCCGCGTGCCTAGCGTGGTGATCGGCCGGTGAGCCCGCAATCATTTCGGCAGTCCGGCGGCTACCGAGCGGCCCCGTCGTGATGGACGCCCGGGTGCGCGATCGTCTGATCCGCCGTTGCTTCGGCCCGACGCCGGCGGTACCGGGCCGGGCGCACCAGGCGCAGTTGCCTTCCGTCCCGGCCTGGTGCCCACAGCCCGATCAGCAGCGAAATCACCGCGACGATCACGGCCATCACGATCGTTGACGCATGCATAGCGGACAGGAAGGCGGTCTTGCTCAGCTCGGCAAGCCTGGCTCCTTGCGGTCCGAGCTGCCCGGCCACCTCGACGGCCTTGGCCAGCGAGTCCGTGGCCGGGCCCCGCACCGCCGGCGGGAAGCTCGCCAGTTGCGGCGCGAGCTCGTGGGAATAGCGTCCGGCCAGGATCGAACCCGCCACGGCGATGCCCAATGCCCCGCCCATCTCGCGCGAGGTGTCGTTCACCGCCGAGGCCACGCCCTGCTTTTCGTCGGGAACCGCGCCCATGATCGCCGAAGTCGTTGGTGCCGTGCAGATCCCGATGCCGGTGGCCAGAATCAACGTCGGCCACGCGAACTGGGAGTAACTCGAGTGCAGGTCGAGGGTGTACATGCAGGCGAAACCAACAGCCATCAGCAGTGTGCCGATGAACAGCACCAGCCGCAGCCCTAGCTTCGGCACATACCAAAATGACAACGCCGAGAAGATGCCCAGTGGAATCATGAAGGGGCCGAAGGCAATTGCCGTCGTCAGCGGTGAATAGCCCATGATCTGCTGGACGTACTGCATGCCGATGTAGAAGAACCCGAACGTCGCGCCGAACAGAACGACGATCGCTGCCACCCCGGTGGCGAAGTTAGGGTCGGCGAACAACCGCACGTCGAGAAGCGGTTGCCGCCGGCGGAATTCGACGAAACCGAACAGTGCCGCAATGACCGCCCCGGCGGCCATCCCGCCCCAGACCAGGGGATCGTCCCAGCCGCGAGTGGGGGCTTCCAGGATGGCGGCCACCGCGATCGCGACGGCCGCACCGATCAGGACCGCACCCAGTGCGTCGATGCGGGGAGCGTTGTTGTCGCGCGACGGCGAGACGGTGCACGCCAGAGCGAAGATCACCAGCCCGGCGATGCCCAGTGACCAGAAGATCGCGTGCCAATCCCAGAAGCGCAGCAGCAGGCCGGATCCGATCAAGCCGAAGACCCCGCCGGATCCCGCGGTTCCGGCCCAGATCCCGACGGCCTTCATCCGATCGTCCTTCGGGTAGGCCACGGTCAGCAGTGACAGTGTCGCGGGCATGACGAACGCGGCGCCGACACCGGCCACCGCGCGCCCCGCGATGATTTGCGTGGGAGCGTGCAAGATCGCCGGCGTCGCCGAGCCGAGCGCGAACACCACCAGGCCGGTCAGCAGCGCGCCGCGTCTGCCGTAACGATCACCGATCGCCCCGGCCGGCAGCAGCAGGCAGGCCAACGCCACGGTGTATCCGTCAACGATCCAGTTCAGCTGCGACTGCGTCGCCGAGGTCGCCACCGCGAGGTCACCCAGCGCGGTGTTCAGGGCGGTCATGGATGCGACCACCAGGGCGACCCCCATGCAGGCGACCGCCAGGGTCCAAACTCGCGCGCGCGGGCTACCGCCAATGTTCCCTGCATCAGTACGCTGGTCAGGCCGGATCAAGACATCGACCATGAGATGCGCCTCCCTTCGGGGGCGTGCGAAGTTTCGAGACCAATAGTCTCGTAGATAGACCGACGGTCTTGTTTCTAAACAGGGAGGTGAGTCACAATCACCGAGGGAAGTACGGATCCCCGCCCCGCGCGGTCGCGGGCTCGGTTGCTGGAAGCCGCCGCGACGCTGCTGAACTCCGGAGGGCCCAGTGCGGTGACCGTGGAAGCCGTCACCCGTACCGCCAACGTAGCGAGAGCCACCCTGTATCGCCACTTCCCGAGTGGCAATGATTTGCTGGCTGCGGCATTCAACAGCCTGATACCGCCGTCCCCGATACCGCCCGACGAGGGCTCGCTGCGGGATCGGCTTGTGGCCCTGGTGCTTGCCCAAGCCGAATCAGTGGCCCAAGCGCCCGCGCTCATGACTGCCATGTCCTGGTTAGCCCTGGGTCGTGACCTGGAAGGTTTGCCAGAACCTCACCACGACAGTTGCACCGACAGCCCGGCGATCAGCACGCTTCGCGAACGCATCGCCCAGCAGTACGCGGCGCCGTTCGACGCCTTGTTTGACAGCCCGCAGGCCGCGGAACTCGGCGAGGTGGACCGATCCCGGGCTATCGCCCTGTTGATCGGCCCGCTGGTGCTGGGGCGTCTGTCTACGCTGCCGGATTTCGACTATCGGGAATGCGCGTTCGCGGCGGTCGACGGTTTCCTGCACGTTCAGCGCGCGCAGGCCAGGGCTAGCGCAGCGAGTATCGAATCGGCAGGTGCTTGAGCCCTCCGACGAACGTTGTGGCGATCAGTTCAGCCCCCTCGCGGCCGCGTACCCAACGGGTGTGCTCATGGTCCCCCGGCCCGAATTCGTGCCCCCAAAACTGACGCTAGGTGCCGGGTCGCCGTCGGCGCAGGACCGCTGCCGTTGTAGTTATTCGAAATCGCCTATCTGACCTGGTCGCGAGATTCTGACCGAGAATTCTGGTAGTGGGTCAGTTTGAAGGGCCAGGTCGGCCGGTGCGGGCGGTGCGTGTTACGTGCCGAGGTCGCGGCGGCTGACGCGGCGTTTCTTGCCGAGCTTGCGTAGCACTGCGGTGGGTTCTTTAGCGGCCCGACCGGCACCGCGTCGTTTGTGTGGTTTGCACATTGCGCAGCCGCGCCAAGAGCGCGACGGATGGTGAGCAGACATGCGGGCACCTATCAGGAACTCCGCTGCGAGCGAAGTCGAACAGACTAACACCCATCTACGATTGAGGGGTTATGCGTAGCGAGCACAAGACGACCAACGATGAGTTCGACGCCTTCACGGGATGGCGTCACGTCCTGACGTCTATGCGCCGCGCTGGTGCTCGGAAGGTGATTAAGCGGCGGTCACACAGGAAGGACCGCCGGGCGGCTCGCCGCGTGGCGCGCGGCACCAAAGCAGGCCAGCCGGCGTCTGACTAGCGCATAGCGTGAATGGGTTTGGCGGGGTTCGGCGCGCTACGCTGTGATCTTCGCCGTTGGTGCGGAGTTCACCTCCGATACGGGTGAGATCATCCGCTTCTGCTGCTACGGAGACCTCACCGGCTCATGGCCCGAACGCTGGGAATTCGACTGCTCAACGCGCACGGCGAGATCGATTAGCGCCGACAGCTGGGTGATAGACTCGAAGCACTAGTATGCACGCCGCCCAGGGCAACAGCGGTTTACTCCCGGCGATGTTGTGTGTATCCTAGCCACTGACGGGCTCTTCGGAGCTGACTTGTCCTGCCTTTGCTTCCAGCTTCCAGCGTCTTGCTGCTCACATCTAAACATCTGCATCTGGCATCTTTGTAGCTTTGCATCCGGCATCATGCCTCCGTTCTTCCCTGCATCGACTCTCGTTCGAACGAGATCGAAAGGACAAGGGAATGAGCAAACGCCTATATCTGGCCGCATGTGCGGCCGCGGCGCTTGTGATCACGATGGTGTTCGCCCCCGTATATGCGGGCCACCTGGTGATCGCTCTCTTCATCTTGGTCGTGCAGGAATTCCTGCACACCGGTGAATAGCGAGAGCAGCTAACTTATCCGCCAATGTCGCGGTGAAAGGTGATGGAGCTGCGTAAGCAGCTTCCATCTAGAAGATGAGACTCGGGCCGCCCCGGTTTAGCTACGGGGCGGCCCGATCCATCTTATTGTTTCTGACATGCCGACGACTATCCTCGACCTGACTCGGGCGAATCCGGGCACGGAGTCTGAGCTTGTTCTTGCTGCTCTGACGGCTAGTGCAGGCCAGCCAACCACTTTGATCGGGTATGCACCGCAGCGCGAAGCTGTCCCGGCCGACGCCGACATCAATTTCATCGAATCCGACGGTTACCCGCCCAGCGTGGCGTCGGCTATTGCGACTGCCGTACGAAAGTTGTCCACCGATGATGCCCCGATCTCCGTATATTCCTTTCACCGGAGCGTGGTGCGGCGTGAGGAACCTGAACTCACAGGGTTGGGCTCTCACATCGCATTCCAAACCGGCGCTCGATTGTTGCCAGCCGTACCGCGCGCACGCCGAACTGACGAGTGGCCTAACGAGTTAATTGAGCTCGATGAGGCCCTTAAATATCTCCGCGAGGTGCTGACCGAAAGCGGCGCTACTCGAGAACCGATATATAAAGCAGCAATTCGCAATCTGCTGAAGGCGAAGAGCCATAAGTTTGACTCAAAGAGCGGGTTACCCGGTGCCGACACTCCAAACCTGATGACGATCCTGTTGAGTAATGCCGAAGAGCAGGGAATGATCGATCAGATCGGAAGAGAGCCGTCAGTTCGTGTACGACTCAAGGGCGACTCAACAACCGCATCTCGATCAGATGTCGTAGTCGAATCGATAGAAGCGCCCGGTAAGCGTCGGTCGGATCTCTTCCAGAGCATTCTCATGGACGGAATCGGGTTATTTAGTGATGTTCGTGAGCTCTTCTTGGAGCGACTCGAAGAGATTCTTGCTGCGCAGGTAGGCGCAAGAGAGCGCCCAGCAGGCGTAGTAGTTAAGCAGGCCATCAAGCGCACGCGGGAGGACGCTCCCGATACATTCTTTAGAAAATCTAATAGAGACCTTCCCAAAGATAAGTACCCTTGGCGCAAGCTTGAGGGATTTGCGCTACTGATCCTATCGCGCGCTGGCATCATCGTTGACGCGGACAAGGAACCTTTCTCTGACCCGAGTCCGTGGGCAGTTAAGAGTGGCGAATTCATTACATTGCCAGAGAATTGGAAAACTCGTGTGGATGGCGAACTGATCTTAGAACTTGTTCGGGCGCAAGCTGAGGTAACTTGGGCGGATGGCGTAGATTTGGCAGGAGCTTTATGGTGCAATCGCGAAGACGAGTACATCGATCGGATTGATGCCGCAATTATGTATTTGACTGCCGAAAAGGGTCTGAAGGTAGCCCCAATCACAGGCATACTCGGCAATTAATCTAATCGAGTAGGGCGGCGATGTCGCGGACTATCCAGACACGGTCGGCAACACCGGCTGCCATTGCGGGCGTCGTGGGACGACCGCCAGCAGCCTTGGTCAGAGTTGTGTGGGGCCGCGCGAAGTTGTAGAACATGTAGTGCATTGACACCGCGTGCGCGAGGTTCTCCACTTTTTTGCTGAAACCGTTGGACAGGCGGGTGAATCGGCGCATGCCCATTCGCATGGTGAGGTTTTGGCGCTCCACGTACGAGGTGGAGACCTTGTCCATGTCGGGGTTGCCGTTGACCTTCCGAATGTCGATCCCGGTGCACACGGCGGGGCTGTAGCGGCGTTCGTTGAACTCGATGTCGGGCGACTCGTAGATTTTGTGCAGCTGCGCGTAGTCGATGTCACCGTGGAACACGCTCTCCACTGCATTCACGTACAGCCGTAGACCGTCGGTGCTGAGCTGGACACGGTTGGCGAGTCGAGAGGCCAAGTCCCGGATGAACACTTCGGCGTCATATGCGCTGCGCTCACCCACAAGCCAGGAGGGGACGAGTTTGGTGTCGGCGCAGATCGCCGTCCACGTCCACACATCGCCGTAGCCGAACTCGTCGCGGTGCTCTTGGGGCACATTCTTCTGCTTGCTGTAACAGAAGCTCCAAATCTCGTCGCACTGAACGTTCGTGCAGGGCAAGTCAAATAGCGCTGCGGCTTGGTATTCGGCGCAGGCCCCACCCAAGTCCACCAACAACTTGGTGATGGTGTTCTTCGCGGCCCCGGTCACCCGCACGGTGGCGCGGATGCTCATGCCCTCGCACAAGCACGACACGATCTGTGCCCGCTTGTCCGTGGAGAGCCTGTTGACCATACTGACCATTATGCGTGACCGCTCTACGATGAGTCAATATAAAACGTGTACTAAAACGTACCCCAGTTTCCGCTTTGTCGGATACCATGGTCTCGTGCCACTAATGAATCTGGACAACGCCCGGGAGCTGCTAGCGCCCATCGCCGACGCTCTACTGGTCCAGCCGCGCAAGGCTGCCGTCAGCACATGGAACACCTTCGAGACCGAGAACCCCGCGGACGCGTCCGCGATCACCGCGACCACTCGGGCCGGGATGATCCACGACTGGACCGTGCGCGAGGTTCGGCGCGCACTTGAACGCGACGACGTGAAGGGCCTCGCACGGGAGATGGACTCCAGGCTGGAGTTCTTCACGGTTGGCGTCGGCCAAGGAATGCTGGTGCGTTACAAGCTCACTGCCGCGGGGCAGCCGCGAAATGTCGCCACGGATGTTCAACGGCGCTTGGCGGTGCAGCAGTACGACGAAGAGGTCATGCGCGAGTTCGCGTTGGACGGCATGCCCGAGCCGCCAACCTTCGTCACTTGCGGGTACACCCTCGACGCCGACGGCAAGCTGGGCACCGTTTCGGTGCAGTGCGACTTCGGAAAAACAATTCTCTGGCGCTTAGTTGTCTGGGGTGACAGTGGCGAGGGCTTCGGCAACTTCGAGTCGCTGCCGGTCGACCCCAATTGGACCCTGGACGCAACGGTCGTCCGATCCGCCAAGGAGGACAAGCAGCGCCCTGACGCCAGCTCGGAGGGATGATGGACAAAAGGGTCAACTCTCAAGCCCTCATACTGGCGCGCGAAAGTCGTGGTCATAGTCAAAAACAGGTCGCGGATGGTGCTGGAGTAAGTCAGGAGCTCATTTCCAAGGCGGAGAATGATCTCCGAAATCTCGGGGAAGAGCAGGTGGAGAAAATCGCTCGGTTCCTGGATTACCCGGCATTGCTCTTTTATGAGCCGGGTTTTTTGCGCGATGGCACAAGCACATGCCTTTACCATCGCAAGCGCAAGACATTACCGGCAAAGGTATTGAGCCGCGTAAATGCGACTATGCATATTAGAAATATCAACGTGAACCACATTTTGCATGGAATCGAAGTCATTGGGCCGAGACAGTTCCATACGCTTGATGTTGATGAATTCGGGTCGCCCGCGCTGGTCGCACGGGCGCTGCGGACAGCTTGGCGCGTCCCTGACGGTCCCATAGTGAACATGGTCGCCCTCATTGAGTCGGCTGGTGGGGTGATCGTCACGGCGCCGTTCGGGCACCGAAAACTCTTTGGAATGAGCTGCTGGACCAGTCGCAGTCATCCTCTATTTTATCTGAATTCCGAAATCCCAATGGCGGACTTGAGATGGACCATTGCACATGAACTCGGCCATCTTGTAATGCATGGATTTCCCACCGCTGGCGACATCGAAGCCGAGGCCGATGAGTTCGCGGCAGAATTCCTGACTCCAGCGGCAACGATAAAGCCCGACCTCAAGGGTTTGACGATTGAAAATGCTGGACGTCTCAAGATGCACTGGCGTGTTTCGATAAAGACGTTGATTCGTCGGGCCGAATCAGTGGGCGCTATCACGCGAGAATATGCTATGCGGCTTTATAAGCAATACAGTGCTCGCGGATACAACGCAGCCGAACCCTATCCACTCAAGGATGAAATGCCGACGCTATTAAATCGCGCTATCCAAGTTCATCTGGAAGATCACAACTACACCCACGCCGAGCTACTGGAGGCGATACGGCTATCCGCTGAGGACGACTACCGAGAAGTCGGCGGGATGCCCCCAGGCAAAGGAGGGCTATCGGTCGTTCGCTCTTGACCAGCGCGTTTGTGCCGCCTTTTTGGCGGCAGCGGACCGCTGCTCGGGCGTCAGCTTGTCTGCTCGCGCCTTGCCGCCCTTCAAGCCACCCTTGCGGCCCAGTGCGACAGCCGCTGGGTCTTTATCGGCAGCAACGACGTTCTCCACCAGACGTTCGATACCGGCGCGTGCTTTCGACTTATCGGCCTCAAGCCACGACAGCGACGGGAACTCTGCGCACAAGCCGACCCATTCGTTGTCTTCGTCGGACCACTCGACCCGATACGTATACCTATCGGGCGTCTCGTCGGTCGCATCGCCGACGATGGACGCCGCCAAAGAATTAAGGTCGCGTGGGCGCTTCCGGGACCGATCAGCCATACCGTCCATCATCCCATCACCGCAGACCAGTGCCAGAATTACATCGCTTCAAACTGACCCACTACCAGAATTCTGCGGGATTTTGTTTGGGCCATGATCTAGGGCATACTGTTCGGGTTGCCTTGAGCCGGGTTCGCGCCTGGCCGGGCATACGACCAGCGCCCAAACGGGCGCGTCCGGTCCCATCCTTGGAGCGACTATTTTTGGCCGCGAACAAGGCTGCGTGAGGGTGACACGCCCGACCGCGGGGGCCGGTGAACCACGACAGGTAAACAGCGGCGCAGTATCCGGCGCGGCGCTCGATCGGCCCCAGACGGGCCGGGTCGAGTCGGCGCGTCGGGGGCACCAGGCCCGGACATCCGGGCCTCCAGAGGAGTGAGGGTAGGAGAAGCGTGGCGGGACAGAAGATCCGCATCAGGCTTAAGGCCTACGACCATGAGGCTATTGACGCCTCGGCGCGCAAGATCGTCGAGACCGTCGTCCGTACGGGTGCCAGCGTCGTAGGGCCGGTGCCGCTGCCGACCGAGAAGAATGTGTATTGCGTCATCCGCTCCCCGCACAAGTACAAGGACTCGCGGGAGCACTTCGAGATGCGCACCCACAAGCGGTTGATCGACATTCTTGATCCGACGCCGAAGACCGTTGACGCACTGATGCGTATCGATCTTCCGGCCAGTGTCGACGTCAACATCCAGTAGGGGACCGGCGAACTCATGGCAAGAAAAGGCATTCTGGGTACCAAGCTGGGCATGACGCAGGTGTTCGACGAGAACAACCGGGTCGTGCCGGTGACGGTGGTCAAGGCGGGGCCCAACGTGGTCACGCGCATCCGCACCCCGGAACTCGACGGCTACAGCGCCGTGCAGTTGGCCTACGGCGAAATCAGCCCGCGGAAGGTCAACAAGCCCGTCACGGGGCAGTACACCGCCGCGGGCGTCAACCCGCGCCGTCACCTGGCTGAGCTGCGTCTGGACAATCCCGAGGCGGCCGCCGAGTACGAGGTCGGCCAGGAGCTGACGGCGGAGATCTTCGCCGACGGAGCCTATGTCGACGTGACCGGTACCTCCAAGGGCAAGGGCTTCGCCGGCACCATGAAGCGCCACGGCTTCCGTGGCCAGGGCGCCAGCCACGGTGCCCAGGCGGTGCACCGTCGTCCCGGTTCCATCGGCGGTTGCGCCACTCCAGCGCGCGTCTTCAAGGGCACGCGGATGGCGGGCCGGATGGGTAACGACCGGGTGACCGTGCAGAACCTGGTGGTGCACAAGGTCGATGCCGAGAACGGTGTGCTGTTGATCAAGGGTGCGGTCCCCGGCCGCACCGGCGGGCTCGTTGTGGTTCGCACCGCGATCAAACGAGGTGAGAAGTAATGGCAGCGGTAAAGATTGACGTCAAGACGCCGGACGGCAAGGTCGACGGCTCCATCGAGCTGCCCGCCGAATTGTTCGACGCCCCAGCCAATATCGCGTTGATGCACCAGGTCGTCACCGCGCAGCGCGCGGCGGCTCGCCAGGGCACGCACTCGACCAAGACGCGTGGCGAGGTCAGCGGTGGTGGCCGCAAGCCCTACCGGCAGAAGGGCACCGGACGTGCGCGGCAGGGTTCGACGCGTGCTCCGCAGTTCACTGGTGGTGGCACCGTGCATGGCCCCAAGCCGCGCGACTACAGCCAGCGCACGCCGAAGAAGATGATCGCCGCCGCGTTGCGCGGGGCGCTGTCCGACCGGGCCCGCAACGGCCGCATCCACGCGGTGACCGAGCTGGTGTCGGGTCAGACTCCGTCGACCAAGAGCGCCAAGGCATTTCTGAACACGCTGACCGATCGCAAGCAGGTGCTGGTCGTCATCGGCAGCACCGACGAGGCCGGTGCCAAGAGCGTGCGCAACCTGCCAGGTGTGCACATCCTGGCGCCGGGTCAGCTCAACACCTATGACGTGCTGCGTGCCGACGACGTGGTGTTCAGCGTCGAGGCGCTCAACGCCTACATCGCGGCCGCAACGGGCAGTGCAGAAAACAACGATGGGGCTGACAACAACGATGTGGAGGTTTCGGCCTGATGGCGACCGTCACTGACCCACGCGACATCATCCTGGCTCCGGTCATCTCGGAGAAGTCCTACGGACTGCTCGACGACAACGTGTACACCTTTGTGGTGCACCCCGATTCGAACAAGACGCAGATCAAGATCGCTATCGAGAAGATCTTCTCCGTCAAGGTCGCATCGGTGAACACCGCGAACCGTCAGGGCAAGCGGAAACGCAGCCGGACCGGGTTCGGCAAGCGCAAGGGCACCAAGCGCGCGATTGTCACCCTGGCCGCGGGCAGCAAGCCGATTGACCTGTTCGGAGCACCGGCCTAGCCGCGCGCGAGAGAAAGACCTGATAAGACATGGCAATTCGCAAATACAAGCCGACGACCCCCGGTCGTCGCGGCGCGAGCGTATCCGACTTCGCCGAGATCACTCGGACGGAGCCGGAGAAGTCGTTGGTGCGCCCGCTGCACGGTCATGGCGGACGTAATGCCCACGGCCGCATCACCACTCGTCACAAGGGCGGTGGCCACAAGCGGGCCTACCGGGTGATCGACTTCCGGCGCAACGACAAGGACGGCGTCAACGCCAAGGTCGCACAAATCGAGTACGACCCGAACCGCACCGCCAACATCGCGCTGCTGCACTTCCTGGATGGGGAGAAGCGCTACATCATTGCCCCGCTTGGTCTCTCGCAGGGCGACGTCGTGGAGTCCGGCGCCAACGCCGACATCAAGCCGGGTAACAACCTGCCGCTGCGCAACATCCCGGCCGGTACCTTGGTCCACGCCGTGGAGTTGCGGCCGGGCGGTGGCGCCAAGATGGCGCGGTCGGCCGGATCCAGCATCCAGTTGCTCGGTAAAGAGGGCACCTACGCGTCGCTGCGGATGCCCAGCGGTGAGATCCGCCGCGTCGACGTGCGCTGCCGCGCAACTGTCGGCGAGGTGGGCAACGCCGAGCAGGCGAACATCAACTGGGGCAAGGCCGGTCGTATGCGATGGAAGGGCAAGCGCCCGACCGTCCGTGGAGTCGTGATGAACCCGGTCGACCACCCGCACGGTGGTGGTGAAGGTAAGACCTCTGGTGGTCGCCACCCGGTCAGCCCGTGGGGTAAGCCTGAGGGCCGTACCCGTCAGCCGAACAAGGCCAGTAACAAGCTCATTGTCCGACGCCGGCGCACCGGCAAGAAGCACGGTCGCTAGCGCGTGATGACGATGCAGAGCGCGCAGCGCGATGAGAAGGAATCGCGCCTATGACTGAAGTCGAGGAGTAGCAATGCCACGCAGCCTGAAAAAGGGACCGTTCGTCGACGACCACCTGCTCAAGAAGGTGGACGTGCAGAACGAGAAGAACAGCAAGCAGGTCATCAAGACCTGGTCGCGTCGTTCGACGATCATTCCCGACTTCATCGGCCACACCTTTGCGGTGCACGACGGTCGCAAGCACGTCCCGGTGTTCGTCACCGAGGCGATGGTCGGCCACAAGCTCGGTGAGTTCGCGCCGACGCGCACCTTCAAGGGGCACATCAAGGACGACCGGAAGGCCAAACGGCGATGAGCGCCACCACTACTGAATTTCCGTCTGCCACGGCGGTGGCACGCTTCGTGCGCGTGTCGCCGACCAAGGCGCGCCGGGTCATCGACCTGGTGCGCGGCAAGTCGGTGGCCGACGCGCTCGACATCTTGCGCTGGGCGCCGCAGGCTGCCAGCGAGCCGGTCGCCAAGGTGATCGCCAGCGCCGCCGCCAACGCGCAGAACAACGACGGCCTGGACCCGGCGACCCTGGTGGTTGCCTCGGTCTACGCCGACGAGGGTCCCACTGCCAAGCGCATCCGTCCGCGCGCCCAGGGTCGTGCGTTCCGGATCCGCCGCCGGACCAGCCACATCACCGTTGTGGTGGAAAGTCGCCCAAGCAAGGACCAGCATTCTTCGAAGTCGTCGCGCGCCCGGCGCGCCGAGGGTAGCAAGGCCGCCGCGAAGGCTGGTCCGGATTCCGCGGCCAAGAAGGCCGGTTCGGCCCCGAAGACCACCGCGCCCGCCAAGAAGGCGCCCGCCGCCAAGAAGGCGCCCGCGAAAAAGGCTGCGCCGCAAGCCGAAGCCAAGACGTCTGAGACTTCTGACGCGAAGGGAGGCTCAGACTAGTGGGCCAGAAGATCAATCCGCACGGCTTCCGGCTGGGGATCACCACCGACTGGAAGTCCCGCTGGTACGCCGACAAGCAGTACGCCGACTACGTCAAGGAAGACGTGGCGATCCGCCGGCTGCTGTCCACCGGTCTGGAGCGCGCCGGCATCGCCGACGTGGAGATCGAGCGCACCCGCGACCGCGTCCGGGTCGACATCCACACCGCGCGTCCCGGCATCGTGATCGGCCGCCGCGGCACCGAGGCTGACCGGATCCGCGCGGACCTGGAGAAGCTGACCAAAAAGCAGGTGCAGCTGAACATCCTCGAGGTCAAAAACCCGGAGTCGCAAGCACAATTGGTGGCCCAGGGCGTTGCGGAGCAGCTGAGCAACCGGGTGGCGTTCCGTCGCGCGATGCGCAAGGCCATCCAGTCGGCGATGCGTCAGCCCAACGTCAAGGGCATCCGGGTGCAGTGCTCGGGCCGCCTCGGTGGCGCCGAGATGAGCCGCTCGGAGTTCTACCGCGAGGGCCGGGTCCCGCTGCACACCCTGCGTGCCGACATCGACTACGGCCTGTACGAGGCCAAGACGACCTTCGGCCGGATCGGCGTGAAGGTGTGGATCTACAAGGGCGACATCGTCGGCGGCAAACGCGAATTGGCCGCTGCCGCACCGGCGGGCGCCGACCGTCCGCGCCGCGAACGGCCGTCGGGCACCCGCCCACGCCGCAGCGGCGCATCGGGTACCACGGCCACCAGCACTGAGGCTGGACGAGCCGCGGGCGCCGAAGAAAACACGGCGAATGCCGCGGCCGAGAGTGCGCCTGCACCCGAACCGCAGAGCACGGAGAGCTGAATCATGTTGATTCCCCGCAGAGTTAAGCACCGCAAGCAACACCATCCACGCCAGCGTGGCATCGCCAGCGGTGGCACGGAAGTGAACTTCGGCGATTACGGCATCCAGGCCCTCGAGCACGCCTACGTCACCAACCGGCAGATCGAGTCGGCCCGTATCGCGATCAACCGGCACATCAAGCGCGGTGGCAAGGTGTGGATCAACGTCTTCCCCGACCGTCCGCTGACCAAGAAGCCCGCCGAAACCCGGATGGGTTCCGGTAAGGGCTCGCCCGAGTGGTGGGTGGTCAACGTCAAGCCGGGCCGGGTGCTGTTCGAACTCAGCTACCCCAACGAGCAGACCGCTCGCGAGGCGCTCACCCGAGCAATCCACAAGCTGCCGATCAAGGCACGCATCATCACCCGAGAGGATCAGTTCTGATGGCAGTGGGTACTTCGCCTGGCGAACTGCGCGAGCTCACCGACGAGGAGCTGACCGAGCGCCTGCGCGAATCCAAGGAGGAGCTGTTCAACCTCCGCTTCCAAATGGCGACCGGACAGCTCAACAACAACCGCCGGCTGCGCACGGTGCGTTCGGAAATCGCCCGTGTGTACACGGTGCTGCGTGAACGAGAGCTGGGCCTGGCTAGTGGTCCTGATGGATCCGACGGAAAATAAGGAATCGTGATGGCAGAAGCTAAGGCCGCTCCCAACCAAGCCCCTGCGAAGGATGGCACTTCGAAAGCGAAGGGCCCGCAGCACACTCCGGCGAACCCGAAGACGCGTGGTCGGCGCAAGACACGCATCGGCTACGTGGTGAGCGACAAGATGCAGAAGACCATCGTGGTCGAGCTGGAAGACCGTATGCGTCACTCGCTGTACGGCAAGATCATCCGGACGACCAAGAAGGTCAAGGCGCACGACGAGGACAGCGTCGCCGGGATCGGTGACCGCGTCGCGCTGATGGAGACCCGCCCGACGTCGGCCACCAAGCGGTGGCGTCTCGTCGAGGTGCTGGAAAAAGCTAAGTAACTCCCGAGCGGCACGCAGCGCCCGAGACCGCACGGTCTCGGGCGCTTGTCGTTGCGTTCCCTAGGACCCGGAACTCATGAGCTGGGGTACCACCCGCTCGCGGGGCAATGCCACCCCGAAAAAACGGTCGGAAATTTCGCAGGCGGGTTACGCTCGGCGCATGTCCCCTGACGCGCAAGGCTTTCAAGGCAAGATCGAGCTGGACATTCGCGATTCGGAGCCGGACTGGGGCCCGTATGCCGCACCGACCGCCCCGGAGAATTCGCCGAACATCCTGTATCTGGTCTGGGATGACACCGGCATCGCGACGTGGGACTGCTTCGGCGGCCTGGTCGAGATGCCAGCGATGACGCGGATTGCCGAGCGCGGCATCCGGCTGTCGCAATTTCACACCACCGCACTATGCTCGCCGACCCGCGCGTCGTTGCTGACCGGTCGCAACGCCACCACGGTGGGTATGGCCACCATCGAAGAATTCACCGACGGTTTCCCGAACTGCAACGGCCGGATCCCGACCGACACCGCACTGATCTCCGAGGTGCTCGCCGAACGTGGTTACAACACTTACTGTGTCGGCAAGTGGCACCTAACGCCCCTCGAAGAATGCAGCATGGCCTCGACGAAACGGCACTGGCCCACCTCACGCGGCTTCGAGCGGTTCTACGGATTCATGGGCGGTGAGACCGACCAGTGGTACCCCGACCTGGTCTACGACAACCATCCGGTGAACCCACCCGGCACCCCCGAAGACGGCTACCACCTCTCTAAGGACCTCGCCGACAAAACAATCGAATTCATCCGCGATGCCAAGGTGATTGCGCCCGAAAAGCCCTGGTTCAGCTATGTGTGCCCCGGCGCCGGACACGCGCCGCATCACGTCTTCAAGGAGTGGGCCGACAAGTACGCCGGCCGGTTCGACATGGGCTACGAACGCTACCGCGAGGTCGTACTGAAAAATCAGAAGTCGTTGGGGATCGTGCCGCCGGACACCGAACTGTCCCCGATCAACCCGTATCTTGATGTCAAGGGGCCGGGCGGCGAGCCGTGGCCGCTGCAGGACACGGTTCGCCCCTGGGACTCGCTCAACGACGAAGAGAAGAAGCTGTTTTCGCGAATGGCCGAGGTGTTCGCCGGGTTCCTGAGCTACACCGACGCCCAGATCGGCCGCATCCTGGACTATCTCGAGGAATCCGGCCAGCTCGACAACACCATCGTCGTGGTGATTTCCGACAACGGAGCCAGCGGCGAAGGCGGTCCGAACGGATCGGTGAACGAGGGCAAATTCTTCAACGGCTACATCGACACCGTCGAGGAGAGCATGAAGCTCTTCGATCACCTCGGTGGGCCTCAGACCTACAATCATTACCCGATCGGCTGGGCGATGGCCTTCAACACGCCCTACAAGCTCTACAAGCGCTACGCGTCGCACGAAGGCGGTATCGCGGACTCGGCAATCATCTCGTGGCCCAACGGAATCGCGGCGCACGGTGAGGTGCGCGACAACTACGTCAACGTTTCCGACATCACCCCGACCGTCTACGACCTGCTGGACATGACCGCCCCGGACACGGTCAAAGGTATTACGCAGAAGCCGTTAGACGGAGTGAGTTTCAAAGTGGCCCTGGATGATCCGGCCGCCGACACCGGCAAGCAGACCCAGTTCTACACGATGCTGGGCACCCGCGGGATCTGGCACAACGGCTGGTTCGCCAACACCGTACACGCCGCCACGCCGGCGGGCTGGTCGCACTTCGACGCCGATCGATGGGAGCTGTTCCACATCGAGGCTGACCGCAGCCAGTGCCACGATCTGGCAGCCGAGCATCCCGAGAAGTTGGAAGAGCTTAAGGCGCTGTGGTTTTCCGAGGCCGCAAAGTACAACGGTCTGCCGTTGTCGGACCTGAACCTGATGGAGACCATGACCCGCTTCCGGCCCTACCTGGTGGGGGAGCGGACCAGCTACATCTACTACCCCGACTGCGCGGACGTCGGAATCGGTGCCGCCGCCGAAATTCGGGGGCGCTCGTTCGGCCTGCTGGCCGACGTGACCGTGGACACCACCGGCGCCGAAGGCGTGCTGTTCAAGCAGGGCGGCGCGCACGGCGGGCATGTGCTGTTCATCCAGGACGGACGCCTGCATTACGTCTACAACTTCCTGGGCGAGCGCCAACAGCTGGTGTCCTCGTCGGACGCGGTGCCGTTGGGCCGACACCTCTTCGGCGCCGCCTACACGCGGACCGGGACGGTGCCCAACAGTCATACGCCGCTGGGTGACGTCACCCTGTTCATCGACGACGAGGTGGTCGGCACGCTCGCGGATGTGATCACTCACCCCGGCACCTTCGGTTTGGCGGGCGCCGGCATCACTGTCGGGCGAAACGGCGGATCCGAAGTGTCCAGCCGCTACAAGGCGCCGTTTAGCTTCACCGGCGGCACTATCGCCGCGGTCACGATCGACTTGTCCGGGCGCCCGTACCAAGACGTGGAAACCGAACTTGCGCTTGCATTTTCGCGCGACTGAACGCTCGCGACCGGCCAGGATTATCCCGCTTGCCGCAGCGGGAGTGATCTGTGTGCTGGCAGGGGGGGTCTGCGGTTGCGGGAAGACCACGGGCGGCAACGCCGTTCGGGCGAGCACGACGGCCGCGTCGACGACGACGTCCAGCGCGCCGCGCAAATCCGACCCGGCTGAGCCGGTGCCCGGCGTCGAGGCCACACCGCCCGACCACATTCCACCCAACGCCCTGGCCTGTCTGCCGGCCGCCACCGGCAACGGCCGGATGACCGCGGCGTCGGTGTCCGATCCGGTGGCCCCCAGGCTCACCCTGCCGCTGCCCGACGGCTGGAACTCGGCCCCCGGCAGTGGTGACGTGGCACTGACCGCGACCGGGGCCGACGGGTTATCGGCCAAGGTGACGATCACGCCGACCGACCTCGAACCCGGCGGGGCGTTCTTGCGCTACGGCGCCGATCTGCGCACCGCCAACCCGGGCGTACAGGTCAGCGTCGAGGCGGCTCAGTTCTGCGGCTACAGCAGCCAGTTGCTCGGCGGCAGCGCAGGGGGGGTCGCCTTCGCTGACCGCATCACCCACATCTGGACGAACACCAGGGCATTTCTCGTAGTCGTGCATCTCGAGGGTCCCGCGGGTGCTCCCGGATTCAGTGCGGCGAAATCCACGGTGATGCAGCAATTCGCGGTCGTTATCCCCTGAAGCAAGCCGCTTGACTGCTAGCATCGGACCCCGTGCCTGCCGGGAAAGGCATCAAACTATCCGTTCTACTCGTGGTGGTGATGTTCGATGACCGCTGAAGCCCCGCCGCTGCCGCCGTCGAAACCAGAAACGCGCGGTCGCCAAATCGCAATAGCCTTCGGGATTCTCGTAGCGGTCATCAGCGTCTACGTCCTATCCCTGATTGCGGTGCACCTGTTGGCCAAATCGGCGCCGCCGTTGCCCGCCGTGGACTTCAGCAAGGTCGAGGCCGAAGACAGCGTCGTGCAGGTGAACCTGAGCGAACTGAAAACGGTGGCGAATCGTCTGACGGTGAATGTGCTTGTCTACCCGAAAGATTCGCTGTACGACAAGAACTTCGGTGTGCTGACCACCGACGCGGTAGTGCGACTGTATCCCGATAACGACCTCGGCGACCTGCAGTACCCGATTGGTAAGGCGCCGGCGCAGGTGACCACCACCATCGAGGCGCACGGCGATCCGGGCAACTGGCCTTTCGACTCGTACAAAACTGAAGTCATCGCGGCCGACGTGTTCACTGGAACCGGCCAAAACCGCGAAAAGGCGCCTGCCCGCGTGGAAGTCACCGGAAAGCTGGACGGCTGGGACGCGAGCGTCACCCGGGTCCACGATCCCGATGACGCCGATCCCAACATCATGGACAACGTGGTCATCACTCTGCACCGGTCCAAGGGCCCGCTGATCTTCGATGTCGGTGTGGTGCTGGTACTCATCACCCTGCCGATGTTGGCGTTGTGGGTGGCTATTCCGGTGGCCCTGGGCCGGACTTCGTTCCTGCCGCCGCTGACCACCTGGTACGGCGCCATGCTGTTCGCCATCGTCCCGCTGCGCAATATCCTGCCGGGCAATCCACCGTATGGTTCGTGGATCGACCAAGCCGTCGTGCTATGGGTGTTGATCGCGCTCGTCGCGGCCTTGGCCTTGTTCCTGGTCGGCTGGTGGCGGCAACGAGATCGAAGAACGCCCAAGAAGACCTAGGGCAGACCTAGGGCGCGAAAAGCCTTAGCGCACATTCTCAATTGACGCCGAGGTGATGGCGTCAATAGCGGTGAAGACTCGTGACTGGAAGTCGGGCGGCAACGGGATGTACCCGTTCTTGTCGAGATCGGCCTGGCCTGGTCCGACGGCCGCCTGCAGGAACGCCTTGACCGCTTGGCCGACGGCCGGGTCGGTGTATTTCGAGCAGACGATCTCGTAGGTGACCATCACGATCGGGTACACGTCGGGCTGGGTGGGGTTGTAGAACGGCGTGGTGTCCAGCACGAGATCGTTGCCCTTGCCGACGATCTTGGCGTTGGCGATGGTCTTGCCGACGCTGTCGGTTCCGATGCGGACCGGGCGCAACGATTTCCGGCTTGCCGGGGTCTTGATCTGGGCAGCGAACAGGCCCTGGTCCAACGCGAACGACAGCTCGTTGTAAGAGATCGCACCCTCGGTGTTCTTCACCTCCGACGACGTGCCGACGTTGCCGTGGGCGCTGGTTCCCACGCCGCCGTTGAAGACCTTTCCGGTGCCCTTGTCCCAGGCCCCACCCGATGCGGCCTGCAGGTAGGCCTGGAAGTTGGCGGTGGTGCCCGATGGGTCGGCGCGGTGGATAACGTGAATGTTCTCCGGCGGCATCGAGGCGTTCATGGCGGTGATGGCCGGATCATCCCAACGCGTGATGGTGCCGTTGAAAATCTTGGCCAGCGTGGGCGCGTCGAGTACCAGGGAATCAATGGCGTTGAGGTTGTAGGTGATAGCGATCGGCCCAAACACGACCGGGAGGTTCCACGCGTCGGCGCCGCCGCAGCGCTGCTTGGCGGCCGCGTACTGGTCACCGGAGAGGGGAAGGTCGGATCCGGCGAAGTCGGTCTTGCCCGCGAGGAAGTCCTCGACCCCCGCGGCCGAACCGTTTGCGGTGTAGGACAGAGTTTGTCCCTTGCAGGCCTTCGAGTAGGCATCGACAAAGCGCTTCATCGCGTTTGCCTGCGCGGTCGAACCGCTGGCGGTGATGTCTTGTTTGCCGCCGCAATCGACTCGCGCTCCGTTGGCGTAAGACAGCGAGGTGTGGGGCTTTCCGCATCCCGAGAGCACCAGTGCGGCCGCGGTCAGCACGCTTATGGCGGCAGCCGGTCTGTTGTGCTTCACGTTGAATGCCTCCTTGAGAACGGCAGCGAGTGAGACGGCCTTGGGCTGTGATCGAAGTCTAGCGATGCGGCTTGCTGCGTGGGAGCGGTGACCTGGGGTAACCGCATCGATTGAAACGGGGGCTGGCAGGTGTGCACTCGGTCTCCGGCAGCGTAGCTAGCGCGGCCGAGCGAGACGGCGCCCGGCGTCGGCGGCGAGCCCGGTTTCGGGGTGCATGTCCACCCCGCTTTCGACACACGTCGACACTTACAGCTATCGAAGCGACGCGCAAACAAACATCGGGTGAATTGGCGGTTCGCAACGCCCAACCCGTTGGGGAATGCGTAAGGCAGTTTGCGAAAAGCAGCATTTCGAGCGCGATTGCCGCGGGTTGATTACCATCTGACTTCGTGTCGCCTCCGGTTAGCTGGAATCGCCCAGCGAATTGCGAGACGGCCGCCAGTGTCCACCGTGGAGGTGACCGATGACCGCTCAAGCCCCGCCTACCCACGCCGCCCCGCCGCCACCGCCCAAACCGAAGCGCCGCCGGCTGCTTGGCATTGCGATCCTCGGCGGCTTCGTCGTGGTGTACGCGTTGTCGTTGTTCGGCTTTGTCCTGCTGGGCGAATCCGCCGCGCCGCTGAAGACCCCCGATCTCAACGCGGCCGACGACACCGTGGTTCTGCTCCGCGTCGAGGAGCTCAAGACGGTCGCTAATCGCCTCGGGGTGAAGGTGCTCGTGTACCCGCAGGAGGCCATGTGGGACTCGCGGCTGGACGTCTTGAAACAGGACACCGCGGTGCGGATGGATCCGCCGAACGACCTCGGGGACTTGGTCTATCCGGCGGGGAAGTCGCCGGCACAGGTGGCCACCACGGTCGAGGCCCACGGCGACCCGGAGATCTGGCCCTTCGACTCCTACGAGACGGACACTCTTTCGGCCGACGTGCTCGTCGGGTCCGGTGACGACCGCAAATACAAACCCGCGCGTATCGAGGTGGCCGGAAAATTGGAAGGCTGGGACGTCAGCGTTCAGCGGGTCGGCGAAGGCGGCGACAGCGTGATCATCACGCTGCAGAGGTCCAAGGCGCCGCTGATCTTCGATCTGGGAATCTGTCTGGTCCTCTTCGCCATGCCCACCATCGCGTTGGCGGTCGTCATTCCGATGGTGATCGGTAAGCGGAAGGTGGTGCCTCCGTTCGGCGGGTGGTTCGCCGCGCTGCTCTTCGCCGTCATCCCCATCCGCAACTTCCTGCCGGGGGCCCCACCACCGGGTGCCTGGATCGACCAAGCGCTGGTGATCTGGGTGCTGATCGCCCTTGTCGGGGCAATGGGCTTGTACATGCTCGCGTGGTACCGGCGATCCGACTAACGCAGGGCAGGCGCCGCCTACCCTGAAATGGTGCTCACCGAGTTGGTCGATCTGCCCGGCGGTGCCTTCCGCATGGGCTCGACGAGCTTCTACCCCGAAGAGGCGCCCATCCACACCGTGACGGTGAGTTCGTTCGCGGTGGAACGGCACCCGGTGACAAACGCGCAGTTTGCCGAATTCGTCACTGCCACAGGCTATGTCACTGTCGCCGAGCAGCCGATCGATCCGGCGCGCTACCCCGGTATAGATCACAGCCAGCTCAGTGCGGGCGCGATGGTTTTCCGTCCCACGCCGGGCCCGGTTGACCTGCGCGACTGGCGACAGTGGTGGGACTGGGTGCCGGGCGCGAATTGGCAGCACCCGTTCGGACCGGACAGCGATATCGCGGACCGGGCCGATCATCCCGTCGTTCAGGTCGCGTATCCCGACGCCGCGGCCTACGCGCGCTGGGCCGGGCGGCGACTGCCGACGGAGGCGGAGTGGGAGTATGCGGCCCGCGGCGGAAGTCAGACCACCTACGCGTGGGGCGACGAGCCCAATCCGGGCGGGCAACTGATGGCCAACACCTGGCAGGGCAGCTTCCCGTACCGCAACGACGGCGCCCACGGCTGGGTGGGAACGTCGCCGGTGGGGGAGTTTGCGCCGAACGGATTCGGACTGCTTGACATGATCGGCAACGTCTGGGAGTGGACGGCCACCGAGTTTTCCGCGCACCACCGCCTCGATCAGCCCCCGAAGGCGTGTTGCACCCCGTCGGGGCCGGCCGACCCGGCTGTCAGCCAGGCCCTGAAGGGCGGTTCGCACCTGTGCGCGCCGGAGTACTGCCACCGCTACCGACCGGCGGCCCGGTCGCCACAATCGCAGGACACCGCTACTACCCACATCGGGTTTCGCTGCGTGGCCGACCCCGGATCCGCCGCCGAGCGTTAACGACGGCTTTCGGGCGGGTGACAGTAGTCCCCGGGGCGCGAGGTTTAGTTGCGCGGGCGATGCGGATGTTCGCTACCATCTGCCCGTGTCGCCCCGTCAAGCTGGACTTCGCCAGCGCGCTTCCGGCCGGGACCGATGACCACCGAAACGCCGCCAACGGAGGCGCCCTCGGAGGAACCATCGGCGAAGAAGTCGGGCCTCCTCAGCTATCTGAACCGGCACCGCCCGCGCCTGTCGCTCGGCGCGTTCATTCTGGCCGTGGTGATCGGCGTCTACGTCTTCTCGCTGTTCGGTGTGCACTACTTGCAGCGATCGGAGGGACCGCTTCCGCCGCTGGACCTCAGTGAGGGCGGCGGCAACGACACGATCGTGCAGTTGCGCCTGGACGACTTCAAAACCACGTCTAACCGTCTCAAAGTGGATGTCCTCGTCTATCCCCCGGACACGCTGTACGACAAGCGATTCGACGTGCTGAACACCGACGTCGCGGTCCGCCTGTATCCGACGAACGACCTCGGCGACCTGCAGTTCCCGAAAGGCAAGGCGCCGGCACAGGTCGAAACCACCATCGAAGCGCACGGCGATCCGGCCAACTGGCCGCTCGACACCTACAAAACCGAGAAGATCTCCGCCGACACCTTCGTCGGCTCCGGCGACGACCGCAAAAAACTCCCCGCCCGTGTCGAGGTGACCGGGGGGTTGGACGGCTGGGACGTCACCGTCAGCCGCGACGACGAAACCAGCAACGTGAACTCGCGCGGTCTCGATGACGCCCAGCTGGTCATCACGATGAAGCGGGCCAAGGGACCGCTGGTCTTCGACATCTTCATCTGCATCGTGCTCGTCACGCTGCCAATCTTGGGCTTGTCGGTGGCCATTCCGATGGTGATGGGCCGCAGAAAATTCGTGCCACCCTTCGGGACGTGGTACGCCGCGATGCTGTTCGCGATCGTCCCGCTGCGAAATATCCTGCCCGGGTCACCACCCCCGGGCTCGTGGATCGACCAGGCCGTCGTGCAGTGGGTGCTGCTCGCGCTGGTGTCGGCGATGAGTTTGTACATCCTGGCCTGGATCCGGCAGGGCGACTGACGCCCGCGAGGGCCGGTATCCCCGCTGCTAGATGTGGGTTGCGCGGCAGGTGTGAGTTGACCCGCCAGGAATTTGGCGCTGAGCAGGTCTTCACCTAGACTCTAGGGGTTGCCTTGGGCAGACCTCGGCCGGTGCGTGCAAGCGTCACAGGCCCCGCGTGCCCTTCGGTAACAAAGACCGCGCACGTCAGGTATGTGGTGGGCCTTGCTTTCTCGAGGCTTGCCGAGGTGTTCTCCTGCCGTGCACACGTGAACGCAGTCAGGAGATCGAGTGATTCAGCAGGAATCGCGGCTGAAGGTCGCCGACAACACCGGCGCCAAGGAGATCTTGTGCATCCGGGTGCTCGGTGGCTCGTCGCGACGCTACGCCGGCATCGGTGACGTCATCGTCGCCACCGTCAAGGACGCCATCCCGGGTGGCAACGTCAAGCGCGGTGACGTCGTCAAGGCCGTCGTGGTGCGCACCGTCAAGGAGCGCAGGCGTTCCGACGGCAGCTACATCAAGTTCGACGAGAACGCCGCGGTAATCATCAAGCCCGACAACGACCCGCGTGGAACCCGCATCTTCGGGCCGGTCGGGCGCGAACTGCGCGAGAAGCGATTCATGAAGATCATCTCGCTGGCCCCGGAGGTTTTGTAGATGAAGGTCAAGAAGGACGACACCGTCCTGGTGATCGCGGGCAAGGACAAGGGCGCCAAAGGCAAAGTGCTCAAGGTTTTCCCAGACCGCGACCGCGTGCTCGTCGAGGGTGTCAACGCGATCAAGAAGCACACCGCGGTTTCGACCAACCAGCGCGGCGCCCGCTCGGGCGGAATTGTCACCCAGGAAGCGCCGATTCACATCTCCAACGTGATGGTGGTCGACTCCGACGGTAAGCCGACCCGCGTCGGTTACCGGGTCGACGAGGAGACCGGCAAGCGCGTCCGAATTTCCAAGCGCAACGGCAAGGACATCTAAGGTGACCACAACAGAGGCCCATGTGAAGGCGCAGCCGCGCCTAAAAGAGCGCTACCGCAACGAGATTCGCGACGCGCTGCACAAGGAATTCAACTACGGCAACGTCATGCAGATCCCGACCGTGACCAAGGTCGTCGTCAACATGGGCGTGGGCGACGCCGCCCGGGACGCAAAATTGATCAACGGCGCCGTCAGCGACCTGGCCTTGATCACCGGGCAGCGGCCCGAAATCCGCAAGGCCCGCAAGTCCATCGCGCAGTTCAAGTTGCGCGAGGGCATGCCGATCGGCGCGCGGGTCACCCTGCGGGGCGACCGGATGTGGGAGTTCCTCGACCGGCTCACTTCCATTGCGCTGCCGCGTATTCGTGACTTCCGCGGGCTTTCGCCCAAGCAGTTCGACGGCGTCGGCAATTACACCTTCGGACTGGCCGAGCAGTCGGTGTTCCACGAGATCGATGTGGACAAGATCGACCGGGTTCGCGGCATGGACATCAACGTCGTCACTTCGGCGACAAACGACGACGAAGGACGAGCGCTGTTGCGGGCTCTCGGCTTTCCGTTCAAGGAGAACTGAGTAGATGGCTAAGAAGGCACTCGTTAACAAGGCCAATGCCAAGCCGCGCTTCGCGGTGCGTGGTTACACGCGCTGCAACAAGTGCGGACGTCCGCGTGCGGTGTACCGCAAGTTCGGGCTGTGCAGGATCTGCCTGCGCGAAATGGCGCACGCGGGCGAACTGCCCGGCGTGCAGAAGAGCAGCTGGTAACAGGCGCAGGACGAGAGACCAACCCAGAACAGGTGCGCGACAGGCCCCTTACGGGAACCATCGCGAGGAAGGTTACAGACGCTGTCATGACAATGACGGATCCGATCGCAGACTTTTTGACCCGTCTGCGCAACGCCAATTCGGCGTATCACGACGAGGTGACGTTGCCTCATTCCAAGATCAAGGCCAACATCGCCCAGATTCTCAAGAGCGAGGGATACATCAGCGACTTCCGGACCGAAGATGCTCGGGTCGGCAAGGCGCTGGTCGTTCAGCTCAAGTACGGACCCAGCCGGGAACGCAGCATCGCCGGCCTGCGCCGGGTCTCCAAGCCCGGTCTGCGGGTGTACGCGAAATCCACCAACTTGCCACGCGTGCTCGGCGGGCTGGGCGTGGCGATCATCTCGACGTCGTCAGGTCTGCTCACCGACCGCCAGGCAGCCAGACAAGGCGTGGGCGGCGAAGTCCTCGCGTACGTGTGGTGAGGGGTAACCATGTCGCGCATTGGTAAGAAGCCGATTCCGGTTCCCGCCGGAGTCGACGTAACGATTGACGGCCAGAAGGTCTCGGTGAAGGGTCCCAAGGGCTCCCTGGACCTGACCGTCGCCGAGCCGATCACGGTGGTTCGCAGCGAAGACGGTGCGATCGTGGTCAACCGTCCGGACGACGAGCGGGAAAACCGTTCGCTGCACGGGCTTTCGCGCACGCTGGTGTCCAACCTGGTAACCGGGGTCACCGAGGGCTACACCACCAAGATGGAGATCTTTGGCGTCGGCTACCGGGTGCAGCTCAAGGGCCGCAACCTCGAGTTCGCGCTCGGATACAGCCATCCCGTGTTGATCGAGGCGCCCGAGGGCATCACGTTCGCGGTGGAGACGCCGACGAAGTTCAGCGTCACCGGGATCGACAAGCAGAAAGTCGGCCAGATTTCGGCGAACATCCGCCGCCTGCGCCGTCCCGACCCGTACAAGGGCAAGGGCGTGCGCTACGAGGGTGAGCAGGTCCGCCGCAAGGTCGGAAAGACAGGTAAGTAGCCATGGCGAAAACACAGGCTGAAACGCAAAAGCCGCTGGGGAAGAACATCTCCGCGACTCGCCGCGTCGCGCGGCTGCGCCGGCACGCCCGGCTGCGTAAGAAGATCTCCGGCACCTCGGAGCGTCCTCGGCTGGTGGTGAACCGGTCGGCGCGACACATTCACGTGCAGCTGGTCAACGATCTCACCGGCACCACGGTGGCGGCCGCGTCGTCCATCGAGGCGGACGTTCGCGGACTCGACGGAGACAAGAAGGCCCACAGCGTGCGGGTCGGCCAATTGATCGCCGAGCGCGCCAAGGCCGCCGGCATCGACAGCGTGGTGTTCGACCGTGGCGGATACAGCTACGGCGGACGGATCGCGGCGCTGGCTGACGCCGCGCGCGAGAACGGATTGAAGTTCTGATGACAACTGGAAGGACCGCATAATGGCGGAGCAGTCCGCTGGGGGGCAAGGCGCCCCGGACAGCCGTGACGGCCGCGATTCCCGCGACTCCCGTGACGGGCGGGGTCGGCGCGACGGCGGCGGTGGCCGCGGCCGCGACCGTGACCGCGACGGAGACAAGAGCAACTACCTGGAACGGGTCGTCGCGATCAACCGTGTTTCCAAGGTGGTCAAGGGTGGTCGGCGCTTCAGCTTCACCGCTTTGGTCATCGTGGGTGACGGCGCGGGCATGGTCGGCGTCGGCTACGGCAAGGCCAAGGAAGTTCCGGCCGCGATCGCCAAGGGCGTGGAAGAGGCACGCAAGGGCTTCTTCCGGGTCCCGCTGATCGGCGGCACCATCACGCACCCGGTGCAGGGTGAGGCGGCCGCGGGTGTGGTGTTGCTGCGCCCGGCCAGCCCCGGTACCGGTGTGATCGCCGGCGGTGCGGCGCGCGCAGTGCTGGAATGCGCTGGGGTGCACGACATCCTGGCCAAGTCGCTGGGCAGCGACAACGCGATCAACGTGGTGCACGCCACGGTCGCCGCGCTCAAGCTGCTGCAGCGCCCGGAGGAGGTGGCCGCTCGCCGCGGTCTGCCGATCGAGGATGTCGCCCCGGCCGGAATGCTGAGGGCGCGACGGGAAAGCGAAGCGCTGGCCGCCTCGGCAAATGCGGGCGCGCGTGAAGGAACGGCACAGCAATGAGCCAGCTGAAGATCACCCAGGTGCGCGGCATCATCGGGGCGCGCTGGAAACAGCGCGAGTCGCTGCGCACCCTGGGGCTGCGAAAGATTCGCCAGTCGGTGGTCCGGGAGGACAACCCACAGACCCGCGGGCTGATCGCGAAGGTGAGCCACCTGGTTGAGGTGGAGGAGACCAAATGACCATCAAACTGCACGACCTGAAGCCGGCCCCCGGGTCGAAGAAGGCGCGCACCCGCGTCGGCCGCGGTGAGGGCTCGAAGGGTAAGACCGCGGGGCGTGGTACCAAGGGCACCAAGGCGCGCAAGAACGTGCCGGTCACCTTCGAGGGTGGTCAGATGCCGATCCACATGCGGCTGCCCAAGCTCAAGGGATTCAAGAACCGGTTCCGTACCGAGTACGAGATCGTCAACGTCGGTGACATCAGCCGACTGTTCCCCGAGGGTGGTGCCATCGGCGTCGCCGAACTCGTCGCCAAGGGTGCGGTTCGCAAGAACTCGTTGGTGAAGGTCCTTGGCGATGGCGACCTGGCCGTCAAGGTCGACGTCTCCGCGCACAAGTTCAGCGGTAGCGCCCGCGAGAAGATCACCGCCGCGGGCGGCTCGGTCACCGAGGTCTCTTAGTCACGAGATTCGGCGTCCATTAGCGCGGATGCCGTACGAAGCGCGGAATCCAGTGCTGCGCTTCGGTTTTCGCTGTGCTTGGGCATACCGCTGGAGATCAACACTGATCCGACGATCAAGGCGACGATGCTCCATGCCCGTTGCCGGCGGTCGGATTCATCTCCGTCGAGCAGTTCGGTGATCCGGTCGATCAGTGCGAGCATCTTGCGTTCGTAAGCCTCTTTGACGGGCGGTTCGGCGCGGGATACGTCCGCGCTCAACGCGGGCATCACGCACCCGCCCGCCACATCGTGGCTGTGATCGGTGTTTATGTATTCGTGGAGGAACGCGATCATGTGCGCTCGCGCCTCGGCGTGGGCTGGGTGCCCGAGGTCGACGACGCCATCGCCGAGATCGGCGCCTGGCTGCGGAAGAGACTTAGGCGCTGACTAACCGAGCTGCGGAATCACTTCCGCGGCAAGGCGTTCCATCTGCTCGCGGTTTTCTCCGACGTCGGCGCCCAGCGGATTGAGCAGCAGCGTCTGGGCGCCGGCGTCGAGCACCTCTTGGAGCCCGCGGGCGACGTCGTCGGGCGTTCCGGACACCGGAACGGCCTCGATGCCGGGTATCACGCCGCTGTAGGTGCGCTCTAAGCCATCGAGCACCCGCTCGCGGGCGCGGGCGGGGTCGTCGTCGACCATCAGATAAACGCGCTTGCTGATCGGAAAGTGGGCCGGGTCCTTCTGCTGCTGGTCGAGTTCGCGGCGCACGATCGGAACGGCTTCGGCGAAGGCTTCGGTGGGCGAGGCGCCCGCGCCCATGAAGGCGTCTCCGTGGCGCACCGCTCGGGCCAAGGCCTTGGGGGCCATGCCGCCGAACCAGATCGGCGGGTGCGGGCGCTGCACCGGCTTGGGTTGGAACGGCAGGTTGGCGACCTCACGGAACCGGCCATGGAAGTCCACCGTCGGCTCGTCGGACCAGGCCGCCTTCATCAGGGTGAGGCCCTCGGTGAAATACGAGATGAAGGTGTCCTTTTCGACGCCGAACGCCGCGAGGGTGGGCCCGCCGCGCCCCGGCGCGACACCGATATCCAGCCGGCCGTGACTGATCCGGTCGACCGTGGCCACCGCCGATGCCAGCTGAAGCGGCTCGTGTTGCGACGTCACCAGCACGGCTACCCCCAGCCGCAACCGCTCGGTGAAGGCCGCGCAATACGACAGCAGCTCCAGCGGTGCCAGCAGCGGCGCGCGGCCGATGGTTTGCTCGAGCGTCCAGATCCCTTCGAATCCGAGTTCCTCGGCGCGCATCACATAGGAGCGCATCCCCGCACTGTCGAAGACGTCGTAATCGAACTGCGGGACGGCGATCGAGAACCTCACGAACTCACCCTACGGGCGTCGATCGGTACGCTGCAGAGCATGTTCGCCTTTCTGCCTTCGCTGCCCGGTGTCGACGACGTGCGTGCCCTGGCCGGCCGCGTCGATACGGTCCGCCACCACGGCGTACCCAACGGCTGCATACTCGAATTCAACCTCCGTTCGGTGCCGCCGGAGACGGCGGGCTTCGACCCGGTGGCGTTCGTCACCGGTGCGGAGCGACCGATAACGCTGCGCCAGGCGGTCGCCGCGATCCATCGCGCCGCCGAGGACTCCCGGGTGGCCGGGCTGATCGCGCGCGTGCAACTCGCGGCGTCGCCGCCGGCGGCGGTCCAGGAGCTGCGCGAGGCGATCGCCGCGTTCAGCGCGGTCAAGCCATCGCTGGCCTGGGCCGAAACCTACCCGGGGACGCTGTCCTACTACTTGGCCTCGGCGTTCAGCGAGGTCTGGATGCAGCCGTCGGGCAGCGTCGGTCTGATCGGCTTCGCGAGCAACGCGACCTTCTTGCGCACCGCGCTGGACAAGGCGGGGATCGACGCCGAGTTTGTCGCCAGAGGCGAATACAAGTCGGCGGCAAACGTTTTCACCGAAGAGGGCTTTACCGAAGCCCACCGCGAAGCGGTGACCCGGATGCTGGAAAGTCTGCAGGACCAGGTGTGGCACGCGATCGCCGAGTCGCGCAAGATCGATGCGGCCGCACTCGACGCCCTGGCCGACCGGGCCCCGCTGCTGCGCGATGACGCGGTGTCCTCCGGTCTGGTCGACCGGATCGGCTTCCGCGATCAGGCCCATGCGCGAATCGCGGAATTGATTGGCGTTGAAGGCGTTTCGGCTGACAATGACGACCCCGAAGCGGACCCGGAAAAGCTGGCGCCGCGACTCAATCTGACGCGCTATTCCGCCGCATCCCGGTCGCGGCTGGTGCCGCCGGCGCCGCCGATTCCCGGCCGCCGCCCCAAGCCGACGTTCGCCTTGATCACACTGCAGGGTCCGATCGTCAACGGGCGCGGCGGTCCGCAGTTCCTGCCGTTCGGCAACTCCAGCGTCGGCGGCGATACGATCGCGGCCGCCCTGCGGGAGGCCGTACGCGACGATGCGATATCGGCGATCGTGCTGCGGATCGACAGCCCCGGCGGTTCGGTCACGGCGTCGGAGACCATCTGGCGCGAGGTCGCCCGGGCCCGCGAACGCGGCAAACCGGTGGTGGCCTCGATGGGCTCGGTCGCCGCGTCCGGCGGTTACTACGCCGCGATGGCCGCCGATGTGATCGTCGCCAGTCCGGGCACGATCACCGGCTCGATCGGTGTGATCACCGGGAAGCTGGTGTTCCGCGATCTCAAGGAACGCTTCGGAGTTGTGTCAGATGCGGTGCGCACCAACGCGAATGCCGACGCGTGGTCGACCGATGTGCCCTTTACGGCGCAGCAGCGGGCCGATCGAGAGGCCGAGGCGGACCTGATCTACGACGACTTCGTGCAGCGCGTCGCCGAGGGTCGAAACCTGACCACCGCGGCCGTCAACGCCGTTGCTCAAGGACGGGTGTGGACCGGAGCCGACGCCCTCGAACGTGGCCTGGTCGACGAACTCGGCGGCCTGCGTACCGCGGTGCGCCGCGCCAAGGTCCTGGCCGGCCTGGACGAGGACGCCGATGTCCGGGTCGCCAGCTTCCCGGGATCCTCGTTGCTTGCGCTGGTGCGCCCCCGGGCGTCCTCGCAGCCGGCCGCCGCATCGCTGCCGGACGCACTGGGCGCACTGCTCGGTCGCACGGTTGCCGCGGTGGTCGAGAACCTCGAGCAGGCGGTCAGCGGTGCCAGTGTGCTGTGGCTGGGCGAATCGCGCTTTTGAGTATGTGGTGGCGACCCGCTACGCCCGGCTACGCCGCGCTTGCGATCGCCACTAGCCCGATGGTGGCGACCCGCTGCGCCCGGCTGCGCCGCGCTTGCGATCGCCACTAGCCCGATGGTGGCGACCCGCTGCGCCCGGCTGTGCCGCGCTTGCGATCGCCACTAGCCCGCCAGCCAGCCGCTGATGAAGATGATCTCGCCGAGTGGGTCGTCGTTCTCCGGCGGCGGGACCTCTAGGCCGTTCTGGCCGAATAATTCGGTTCGCGTCACGCCCTCGACGGTCCAACCCTTGATACCCAGATAGTCGACGACGTGATTGCGCTGCCCGGCGTACACCAGCGAGGCCATGTCGATGTCGACACCGTGCTCCCGGAAGGAGCCCGACATCTCCCGTACCCGGTCGGCATCGAAATCCACAATGCCGGGGACGAATTCGGTGGCGATCGTGCTGCCCGGCACCGACAGGGCGGTGATGTTGTCGAACAACAGGTCCTGGGCCTCGGGCGGCAGGTAGATCAGCAGACCCTCGGCCAACCACGCGGTCGGGGTGGTGGTGTCGAACCCGGCCGCACGAAGTGCGGCCGGCCAGTCCTGGCGCAGGTCGATCGGAATGGTGCGCCGGGTAGCAGTGGGATGAGCCCCGAGACCGGCCAAAGTGGTTGTCTTGAAATCGATTACCTGCGGCTGGTCGATTTCGTAGACCACCGTCTCGGCGGGCCACGGCAACCGGTAGGCGCGCGAGTCGAGGCCGGACGCGAGGATCACTACCTGGCGCACGCCGGCGGCGGTGGCGTTGACGAAGTAGTCGTCGAAATACTTCGTGCGCACCGCCATTCCATCGATCATCGCGCGCATGCGGACCGGCGTGGCGTTCTCGATGGCCGAGAGGTCGAGATCACCGTCCATCATCTTGGTGAAGAAATCCACGCCGACCGCGCGCACGAGTGGTTCGGCGAACGGATCGTTGATCAAACCGCGGGGATCCTTCGTCGCCATGGCACGCCCGGTCGCGACCATGGTTGCGGTCGCGCCCACGCTGGACGCCAGATCCCAGTTATCGTCGTGTGCGCGAGGCATGAGACGACTTTAGCCCGACGGCGATGTGCGCCGAACGGCGCGATGAGGAGTTGGGCAATTGGCCTGAGCCAAGCCCTACTTCAGCGTCGCGTCCACATAGCTCATGTCGCCGAAAACGGCCGTCATCTCGTCCGACGGGAACTCAAAGCCGTTGCGGGCATACAGCTCCTTGGCGGGATGGGCCGTCACCTGCCAGCCGTGCGTGCTCAGATAGTCCACTACGACGCTGCGCTCGCCCTGGTAGAACAGGTCGGCCGCGTTCAGATCGAATCCGAAGCTGCGCCACCGGTCGCTGATCTGTTGTAAGCGCTCGTCGGAGAACGCATTGGGGTCGGGCACATGCTCGGTGGCGACGCGGCTGCCCGGCGCGCTGAGGGCGGTGATGTTGTCGAACAGCCGGTCCTGGGCCTCCGGCGGCAGGTAAGGTAGCAGCCCTTCCGCACTCCAGGCGGTCGGTTGCGTGACGTCGAAGCCGGCCGCGCGCAGCGCCGCCGGCCAGTCGTCGCGCAGGTCGATTGCGACGGTACGGCGCTCGGCGCTCGGAGCGGCCCCGATACCGGACAGTGTGTCGGTCTTGAACGCGATGACCCGGGGCTGGTCGATCTCGTAGACCACCGTGCCGGCCGGCCACCGCAGCCGGTAGGCCCTGGTGTCGAGACCGGACGCCAGGATCACCGCCTGTCGCACACCCTCTTCGGTTGCGGCGGTGAAGAAGTCGTCGAAGAACCTGGTGCGCACCGTCATCTGATGGATCCGCGCCCGGCGGTTGAGCAGCGCGTCGTCCTCGAAATCAATCTTGCCGTCGATGACGCGGACGAAGACATCCAGCCCCACGGCCCGCACCAGCGGATCCGCGTAGGGGTCGTCGAGTAGCGCGTCGGGTCCCTGCGACGCCACGGCGCGGGAAGCGGCGACCATGGTGGCCGTCGCTCCCACGCTGTTGGCCAGGTCCCAGCTGTCGCCTTCGGTACGTCCTGAATCAGTGCTCATCTATTTCGCTTTCCTTTCCAGGGTGCCGCTGGTGTAGAGCATCTCACCCATCCGCATGTCGTCGTCCTCGAACGGTTCAAAGCCGTTGTCCGCGAACAACTCCCGGATGCTGCTGCTTTGCAGACGCCAGCCGCGGGCGGCAAGGTATTCGACCGCCTCGTTGCGGTCGCCGAGGTAGACCAGACCCGCCATGTCCAGATCGAAACCGTGTGCACGCCAGTGCTCGGCGATGGTCTGCATGCGCTCGCGCATCCTGTCCTCTTCGCCGGGCTCCGGGTTGGGCGCGCTCTCGGTGGCCAGCCGGCTGCCCGGCGCGCTGAGCGCCGTGATGGTGTCCAGCAGACGGTCCTGGGCTTCCGGCGGCAGGTAGCCGAGCAGGCCCTCGGCGCTCCATGCCGCCGGCTGGGCCGGGTCGAAGCCGGCCGTGCGCAGTGCGGTGGGCCAGTCGTCGCGAAGATCGACGGCCACCACCCGGCGGTCGGCGGTCGGTGCGGCGCCCAGGTCGGCAAGCGCCTTGGTCTTGAATTCGATGACCTGCGGCTGGTCGACCTCGTAGACCACCGTGCCAGCGGGCCACGCCAGCCGGTAGGCACGGGAATCGAGCCCGGAAGCCAGGATCACAACCTGCTTGATACCCGCCGCGGCCGCGCCGGTGAAGAACTCGTCGAAGAACTTGGTGCGCACGGCCATGTTGTCGGCCATGCGCGACATCGCCCCCGCCGATCCGGCCGCGCCGTCCTGAACATCGGCGACGTCGTTCAGCTCGGCGGGGTCCAGCTCGCCGCTGGCCAGCCGGGAGAGCAGGTCCACGCCGACGGCCTTGACCAGCGGTTCGGCGAATGGGTCGTTGATCAGCGGGCGATCGGCACGGGTAGCGATCGCTCGCGCGGCCGCGACCATCGTGGCCGTCACCCCGACGCTGGACGCCAGGTCCCAGGTGTCGCCGTCGTATCTGGTGGAGTTGGTGGAAGAAGTCATTTGGTGCCCCCTCAATCGGATGTATTTAGCTTACCTTCGTTAATACTTAGCCAATATAACAAGCTTCCACCACTGTACGCTTCCCGCGATCGGGGGCACCCTTGACGAATGGCGCACGCAACGCCCTTCGGCATGGCCGGGATGGCGCCCCGGTGAAGGCGCTGGTGTACGGCGTGGCACCGGAGCCGTTCGAGGTTCCCGGCCTGAGCGCCGGAACAGCCAACACGCTGACGACCAACTTGGGCCGCACCCCGACCGCCTTGCGGTCTGTGTCGGATCCGCAACTGCCGCATGAGGATTGGGTGATCACCCGGCCGCGGCTGACCGGCATCTGTGGCTCGGACTCCAAGCAAATCCTGATGGATTTCGGCGAGGACGACGCCGACAACGCGATGGGCGGCTTCTGTTCTTTCCCGCAGGTGATGGGCCACGAGGTGGTCGCCGACGTGGTGGAGCTGGGGGCCGGAGCCCGCGGGCTCGAGGTAGGGCAGCGCGTCGTGCTCAACCCGTGGCTGTCCTGCGGGCCGCGCGGTATCGAGCCGGTGTGTCCCGCCTGCGAAAGTGGTGACTACAGCCTGTGCTGGAGTTTCACCGACGGCGATATCAAGCCGGGTATCCACACCGGGGTGTCGGCCGACGTGACCGGTGGATACGCCGAATTGATGCCGGCGCACGACAGCATGTTGTTCGCCGTTCCCGATTCGATACCCGACGAGATGGCCGTGTTCGCCGACCCGTTTTCGGTGTCGCTGCACGCGATCACCCGCCATCCACCGCCCCGCTCGGGCCGGGTCTTGGTTTACGGCGCCGGTTCACTCGGGTTGTGTGCGGTCGCGATCTTGCAGGCGCTCTATCCCGACGTGACAGTGGCCGTGGTGGCGCGCTTCGATGCCCAGGCGGCGGTGGCCCGAAAGTTCGGGGCTGCCAAAGTATTTGCGCATGAGCCACGCCTGGCCCTGATCGAAGAGTTGGTCGCCTGGGGCGGCGGCCGGCTGCGCCAACCGCTGCTGGGGCTGCCGATGGCGCACCCGGGAGCGATCGACGTCGTCTACGACACGATCGGCAAGCCCGAGACGTTCGAGGTCGGGGTGCGGGTGCTGCGCTCCCGGGGCACGTTGGTCAAGGCCGGCGTCCACGCGCCCGGACGCTGGGAGTGGAGCCCGCAGTACTTCAAGGAGATCGCCCTCGTCGGGTCCAACGCCTTCGGTTTCGAAGAGGTCGACGGGCTGCGCAAGCACGCTATCGCCCACTACCTCGACCTCGTCGCCGACGGCCGGATGGACCTGCGGCCGATGCTGACCCACACCTTCACGCTGGACCGTTGGCGCGACGCGTTTTTGGCGATTGCCAACCAGGGCGAAAGCGGCGCCATCAAGGTCGCCTTCGACCAGCGCTAGTCGGGCGTTCGTCCGGTATCTGATCTATCGAAGAACCGACCCAACAATTCGCGAGCCTCCTCCTGGTCGAGGCAGGTGTAGGAGTTCCACCCCTCCGTCCGCAGCTGATCATCCAGTGGCTTGCCGATGATCTCCAGGATTGTCTGCTTGGCCGATCGAAGCGCTCGCTGCGAGTTGCGCAGGATTTGCCCTGCATCGATCATCGGTCAATCTTGCGCCTCAGCGGGCCGGGTGGCCTGATAGAAGGTGAGTTGGCCGACGATCCGTTGCCGCTTGGTGGCGAGCTCGGTGCAGTCGAATCCCGCCGTGCGCAGCAGTCTGGGCACCGCGTCCCCGAGGTTGCCGGCCGCGTGATGGTTATGCCGGATGAGCCGTGCGAACAGGCCGCCACTGTTCGTGTCGCCGCTGATGTCGACCAGGTGCAGCCTCCCGCCGGGACGCAACACCCGAAATATCTCCGCTGCCGCCGCCGGTTTCGCATCGTCGTTGATGTGATGCAGCATCATCGACGAGAGGACCCGGTCGAATTCACCGTCGGCGTAGGGAAGCCGTTCGGCGTAACCCTGTTCGAACCGAATGCCGGTCAATCGGGTGGCCTTTCGCTTCGCGATCGCCAAGATTCGCGGGTCCGGATCACAACCGATCACGTCCGCCGAAGGCCGGGCGCGCTTGGCGCGGATCGCGAGATTGCCGGTGCCGCAACCTATTTCCAGAACTCGCTGACCGTCGGCGATATCCGCTTGGCCGACTAGCCGTTCATAGACCCCGTCGAGGCCCATCAGCCAGGCGATCACGTCGTACGCGGGCAGAAATGCATCGTGACCGGTGGCGGGAAGGTAGTCATGTGGATGATGTTTTGTCACAACATCCATAGTGGACCGCTGATTTACCGTAGAATTGGGTGATCATCGCCAAAAATAGGACTATTTTTTGCCATCATGACGCAGGCAGCTCGGCTGGTCGGTCACCGTGGTGGTGTCCCGATCTACCAATATCGGACCGATCCGGACACGTCTCCGGTATCGCTGCATCGCCACATGGGCGACCTCGACGAGCGGGGTCGTCACATTCACGACTTCCCGGCGCTGTGGTACGTCCCCGCGGCGGGCCTGGTGTACGTGGCCGCGGCCGGTGAGGTGCTCGACCCGGGGCAGCTGGAAGATTTGGATGCCGGTGTCGCGGTTTTCTTCGATCCGGCTGCTCTCGGTGAGGACGGGCGCTCGCCGTGGCCGGCCTGGCGGGGGCACCCGCTACTCTTCCCGTTCCTGCACGGATTTTCCGGGGGGGTATTGCGCCTGGAGATACCCGAGGACCGAAGACCCATGTGGGACAACGCGATCCGATCGATCGAGACCGAACTCACTGACCGGCAGGAGGGTCATCGACAGGCGGCCCTGGCGCACCTGACGCTACTGCTGATCGAGCTCGCGCGGCTGGCCCGCGACGTGGTGGCCGATCTCAAGCGCAGCGGTGAGCCGCTGCTGGCCGACGTGTTCGCGGTGATCGACCGCCGTCAGGGCGAGGCTTTGTCGCTGCGAGACGTGGCGGGCGAACTCGGCATCACGCCGGGGCATCTGACGACAGTGGTGCGCCGCCGCACCGGACGCACCGTGGGCGAGTGGATCATCGAACGCCGGATGGCCGAGGCGCGCACCTTACTGGAGGAAACGGATCTCCCGGTCGCCGAGATCGCCCGGCGGGTGGGGGTTTTCGATCCCGGATATTTCAGCCGGCAGTTCACCCGGGTGCACCACATGCCACCGCGGGACTGGCGCCGCCGCTCTGGCTAGGCCATCGCGCCGTGAGATCCCATGATCGGCAGATCAATTGGGGTGACGATGCCGGGGTGTGCATCGCAGAGGAAGGGAATGGCATTGACCGCCGCGACGGCGGTGCTGTCCATCAACACCGTCATCGCATCCTGGCCCGGATGGCCGAACCGGATTGTCGCGTCGACGTATGGCTCGCCGTCGATCACCACGCTGAAACCCTCGGGATCTTCCCATTGCGGATCCAGCGCGTCACTGCTCATGGTCCAGCAAATCGCCAGCTCGATCACCGGACGACCGTTGCGGTGACCGCGGTAACTGCGGCGTTGACCGCCGGTCGTGCCGGCCGCGTAGTCCGTCCACCCCAGGTGCAGGTCTCGGGTCAGAACCGCGTTCTCGACGAAGCCTTCCGTCGAGTCGAGCTGCACGCCCAGCATGGTGGCGACCATGTCGAGCGTCTCGAAGTAACCCAGGCCATACCGTTGGGCCTGCGGGTCAATCGACTTCACCCGTTCGCGCGGTGGCTTGCCGAATCCGAGCACCTTCCACACGTCTTGCACGGGATAGGTGGTGCAGTCCAGCGTCTCAACAAGCTTGACGCTGTGTACTTTTCGGCACGCGCCGGTGAGGAAGCCCGCGACGACGTTGATGAACCCCGGCTCGAAACCCGTTCCCAGGAAGGTCGCGCCGCCATGAAGCGCTGCCTCGCGCAGCGCGGCACGCTCGACCGGGTGATGCGAACCGGTCAGGAAGTCTCCGGTGGTCACCACGTTGATGCCGCTACGCAGCAGCCTGTCCACCAGTTCGAAGTCGATGACGCGGGGCATGTAGTTGACGCAATCCGGTGCCAGCTCGATCAACGCGTCGACATCATCGGTGGCCGCTACCCCGATCGGGGGGCGGTCAGCGAGAACTCCTGCGTCACAACCCACTTTGCCGGGCCCGAACGCATGGACGCCGACCACCTCGAAGTCGTCGCGGTCGATCAGGGCACCCAGTGCGCGCTTGCCGATGTTGCCGGTCGACCACTGAACCACGCGGTATCGGTCCATGTTGTTCCTTGCCTGCCGAGTTGGCGTGTCAATTGCCAAGAAAAAGTTAACGCTGTAAAGATTAGCTCGTGAATGCGGTGCCGGCCGACGACTACCTCGAATTGATCGAGTTGGAGAGCAGCAGGTTGATCGAGATCGCCGCAACGGCCTCCGGCGACGTCGGTGTCCCGACCTGTCCGGAATGGACACTGCGCGACCTTGTCGGGCACGTCGGCGGTGCGCATCGATGGGTGAGCACCTGTGTGACCGGCGGTCTAAAGGCGCAGCAGCGGATTCTGCCACTGCCACCTGACGGGGTAAGCCAGCTGCTGGACTGGTTCGGCGAGAGCGTTGACCGACTTCGGTCGGCTTTGTCTTCGGTCCCGTCCGATGAGTCGGTCTGGACACCGCTGACCGGTCCGCAGGCCAGCACGTGGTGGCGCCGCAAGGCTGCGCTGGAGGCGGCCATTCACCGATGGGACGCGGACAACGCCACACATGCACAACCCGAGCCACTGGCCGCCGCCCTCGCCTTGGACGGGATCGCCGAATTCACCGAAGAATTCCTTCCGTTGCTGGTGCAGGCGGCACCGGCAGCGCCTGTGCCTTCAATCAGGCTTTGTCCCAACGACATTGATGTCTGCGTTGATGTCCCCCTGATGACCCCACCGGACGGCGCGGTGGCCGGCCTCTCGGGTACGCAGCTGTCCGGATCGGCCTCGGACCTGTTGCTCTGGATCTGGAATCGGGTAGGTCGGGACAACGTCGTCGTGGTTGGTGATGCCGCGATCCTGCAGTGGTGGACATGTTTGGCGATCTGAACTCCGAAGCGGGGCGGCTATGGCCGTAACCGGAGCGCGACCGTCGCGGAAGGTGCCCCATTACGGGGAGTTGGATCGTGCAGCAATTGTCGCCGCAGCCATGCGCGTGGCGCAGCGTGGCGGTATCCGCAGCGTGACCGTCCGAGCCCTGGCCGGCGAACTCGGGTTATCCACCACGGCGATGTACCACCACGTGGACGGTAAGCGCGAGCTGCTGAACCTGATTGCCGAAGCCACGCTGTCGGCGGTGACGCTGCCCGACCGGGGCTCCTGGCAACGACGCCTGAAGGTGTTCGCCCGCAGCGCCCGAACGGCACTATTACGCATCGACGGCATCGCCGACGTCCTGCAGACCTATCCGGCCGAGGGCGCGGCATTGCAAGTCGATTTGCTCATGCAACGCGTGCTGGCCGACGCCGGGGTGCCCGAGGGACGTCGTGAAGGCACCCGGGTGCTGCTGATGGTGTTCGTGCTGGGTTCGGTTTCGTTCGAGCAGGCGATCGAAGGCTTGCCGACCCAATTGCGGGTCGACCCCGCCGAGCGTTTCGAGCAGGGCCTCGAGGTGTTGATCGCGGGAATCGAATCGATGTCGCGGTAGCCGGCCGGTTGCGATCGAACGGACACCCGAAGTCGGCGTTGACACCCGACTCGAACGCTGTTCTAATCAGAACATTGTTCGAAACGCGATTAGGTGAAACAGCGGAGGAAACCGTGGTGAATGCGCCGGTGCTTCGCCATGGGGCGCTGGATCGGGCGCACCTGACGAAGCACCTGCTGGGACTGGCCAAGCGCGTCGGCGTCAACCGGGTCACTATGCGCGAACTCGCGGCCGAGGCGGGCACGGCGGCCTCATCGGTCTACTACCACGTCCGCGACAAGCGCGAGCTACTCGATCTGCTGATCGAATCGGTGCTCGCTCAGATCCAGGTGCCGCGGCAGGGCGACTGGGAGGCGCGTTTGATCGCGCTGTACACCGACGCGTGGAAGGTGTTGCTTGAGGTGCCGGGTATCGCGGCCTTGCTCCAGGAGTATCCGCACACCGCAGCCGCCACGGAGATGGATCGCGCCTCGCGCCGCATCTTGCGTGAATCCGGTTTGCGGGCAGACGATTTCGAAGCGGCGCACGCCGCGTTGTACATCCACCTGCTGGGTTCGGTGCAGCTCGCTCACATCCGAAACACCGATGCCGCGGCCGACCGGCCGAGCGAGCGGGTGTTCGCATATGGGTTGCGGCTGATTCTCCACGGTCTGCGCCACGAGATAGGGGAGACCGCATCATGACCGAGACCACGATCGACCTGGCCGAACCGGGGATCTGGGCGTCGCGATTTCCCGACGAGCTGTTCGCCGCTTTGCGGGCCCGCACGCCGGTGTTTCACCAGCAACTAACCGCTGAGGTGAAATCTGTTGTGGGGCGCGAGTTCTGGGTGTGTACAAAGCATGCCGACGTGGCCCGGGTGCACCGCGACCATGAGTCGTTCACGGCGACCGGTGGACCGCTGATTCAGGACGTGCCGCTGTTCGACGCCTATCCGGCCATCGTGAGTTTGGACCCGCCGGATCACACCATCCGCCGCAAGGTTATCTCGCGCGCGTTCACCCCACGCGCGGTGGCGAAGCTGGAAGACGGAATTCGCCAGCGGGCCAAACGGATGGCCGGCGCCCTGCTCGAATCCGGTGGGGGTGATTTCGTGGATCTGGCTGCGGGACTGCCGATCTCGGTGATCGGTGACATCGTCGGGATCCCCGAGGCCGATCGACCGCACGTGTTCGGCCTGATCGAGCAGGTATTGAAGACCGCCGGAGCGCAGCTCGCCATGCCCGATGGCGACGACGTGTTGCCCTTCGCCGAGTTGTTTCAATACGCGAGCACGCTGACGGCGAATAAGCGCGAACATCCCGTCGACGACATCTGGAGTGCGCTGTGCACCACTGAGATCACCGCGGACTCGGGCGAGAGTTTCTTGCTGCCTTCCAACGAACTGGAGATCTTCTTCTTCGTGCTCGGGTTGGCCGGCGCCGACACCACTCGCAACGCATTGTGCGACGGGATCCGGGCCTTCGTCGCCAACCCGCATCAGATCGACGTCTACCGATCCGAACCCGACGCGCGGGCCACGGCCGTCGAGGAAGTGCTCCGGTATTCCACGCCCATCATGTTCTGGGTGCGCGGCGCAACGCGGGATGTGATCCTCGGTGACACGCTTGTCCCCGAGGGCGCGCGCGTGGTGACGATGTTGCGGTCGGCCAATCGTGACGAGGACGTGTTCGAGGACCCGCACCGATTCGACGTTCGCCGTGATCCCAATCCCCATCAGTCATTCGGCGGCGGCGGTCCCCATCATTGTCTGGGCGCGATGCTTGCCCGCGCCGAAATCAGGGCCGCGCTGGACGAGATTTTATTGAACGCCGATGTGATCGAAACCGGGGAGCCGACGATGACGCTGCCCGACCTCTGCAACAACATGACCGTTTACGACTCGTTGCCGGTCACCCTCGGCTGAGCGGTTCGATGTCCAGCCATTCGTCGACTTCGAATTGGTCGCCGACGGCGCGCAGCGACGCGCCGCCGTGACCCGGGTAGTGCGCGGGGATCACGGTAGCGCCGCCAGCCGCCGCCTCGGTGAAGATCCGGTGCCGGGTCGCCGCGGCGGCGGTGGCATCCACGTCGAAGGCGCAGGGGTCGGCGGGGCGGCGCACCTGTAGCGGGCTGTGCGTGATGTCGCCGACGAACACCGCGGGTACCCCCGCATCCAGCCACAGCACCGAGGAGCCGGGGGTGTGTCCCGCAGCGGGGCGCAGTCGCAATGACGGGCTGATCAGATAGTCGTCGGACCATTGGACGAGCTGGCCGGCCGCGTCAATCGGCAACACGCTGTCGGCGAACACCAACTGATCGCTACGCTGCGCGGTGGCCTCCTGCTCGGTGCGTGGCGATCGCCGCGCCATCGGTCCGTCAGGTGCGAAGTAGCGGTAATCGGCTGCGGGCGCAAGGTATCGGGCGTTGGGGAACGTCGGCACCCAAGTGTCATGGGAGCTACCGTCGAGCATCGTATTCCATCCGACATGGTCGGAATGGATGTGGGTGTTGATCACCACGTCCACGGCGCCGCGGTCGATGCCGACTGACTCCCACGCGGTGAGGAACCCGGTGTTCAGCCGATCCAACGGCGGCATGTGCGGGCGCTGACGATCGTTACCGACGCCGGTGTCCACGACGACGGTCAACCCGTCGACCTCGACGACCCAGCTTTGCACAGCGATGCGCCATTTCTCGGTGTCGGGGTCGAAGAAATCCGGCACCAGCAGGTCGGCGTTGTCGTGCCAGCCCTCCGGCGGGGTTTGTGCGAAAGACTTTGTCCCCAAATCGAACTGAAATTCCACGATGCGCGTCACACAGGCACGGCCCAGCTGCACCTGGCTCATAGCGGATTGGCGCGCAGGTAGCCGTAAACGCCGGCGAAGTTGCGGTTGACCTCTTCGGGAATCGGCACCGGACCGCCGAGAGCCCTTGCACCCCAGACGATTTGAGCGGTGCGTTCGACGAGTGCGGTAATATGCAGGACCTTGTCCGGGCGGGGCCCCACCGCGACCAGGCCGTGGTTGGCGATCAGCGCGGCGCCGCGGTCTGCCAGCGCCTTGACCGCGTTGATCCCGACGTCGGGCGTGCCGGATGCGGCATAGTCGGCGCACCGTACGTCGCCGCCGACGTAGACCGCGAATTCGTCGATGCAGGCCGGGATCGGCTCGTGGGCGATCGCGAACATGGTCGCCCACACGGGATGACTGTGAATGACGCTGCCGATGTCGTCGTAGGCCTGATAGGCCGCCAGGTGCAGCTGCATTTCCGACGACGGCGCCCGGCCGTCCTTGGCGTGCTGCACCGCGCCTTGCGCGTCGACGAGCACCAAGTCGTCGAGCTGCATGTCTCGGTAGTCGACCGAGGAGGGGGTGATCACGATGTTGCCGTCGCAGCGTCGTGCCGAGATGTTGCCGGCGGTTCCCTCGACGAGTCCGCGACGCAGCATCTCTTTGGCCGCGTCCAGCACCGCGGTTTCCGGGTTGTCGACGAACTTCATGACCCCAGTACCTCCGGGTTGACGATATGGGCGGGCGTGTTTCCGGATAGCAACGCTTCCAGATCGTCGGCGACCATCTGCGCCTGCCGTGCCTCAGTGTCCCAGGTGGCCCCGCCGATGTGGGGGGTCAGCACGACATTGGGCATGCCGACCAACGGATGGTCGGTCGCCAGAAACTCGCCCACGAAATGGTCCAGTCCCGCCGCGGCCACCTTGCCGCTGCGCAGCGCGTCGACGAGCGCGTCGGTGTCGTGCAGTTGCGCTCGGGCGGTGTTGAGGAAGACCACGCCGTCGCGCATCGCGGCGAATTCCTTGGCGCCGATCATCCCGGTGGTGTCGTCGGTGACCGGTGCGTGCAACGAGACGACGTCGGCCTCGCTCAGCAGTTCGTCGAGGCTGTGCTGGGCTTCGTCGTGATACGGGTCGTGCGCGATGACCCGCATGCCCAGCCCCGTCAACCGCCATCGCAGTGCCCGGCCGACGGCGCCCAGGCCCACCAGCCCCGCGGTGCGCCCCGCGATCTCCCACCCCCGGAAGCGCTGATAGGGAATGCTGCCGTCGCGAAACATGTTGCCGCTGCGTACATCCGAGTCGGCGGTCAGCACGTGGCGGGTGGCGGCCAGCAGCAGGGCCACCGCGATCTCGGCGACCGCATCGGCGTTGCGGGCCGGCGTATTCAGCACCGGGATGCCTGCCGCGGTGGCTCCGGCGATGTCGACGTTGTTGGGGTCGCCGCGGGTGGATGCGATCGCGCGCAGGCCCACGTCGAACACCGGTCCGCGCACCGAGTCGCTCTCCACCACAACGACGTCCGCGGCTTCGGCGGTGATCCGTTCGGCCAACTGCTCGGGGCTGTAGATCCGCAGCGGCGCCGCCTCGAGCTCAGTTATCCAAGGGTCATAGATCACATCGGCCAGCCGGCGCAGTTTGGCCAACCCCGGACCGCGCAGGGGGGCCGTCACCAGGGCACGCGGTCTTGATGTCACGAATGCCAATGCTGGCGTACGGTGACGCCCGTGTCACGTAACGGCGTCACAATCGGCATCGACATCGGGACAACGGCGGTCAAAGCGGTCGCCGCCGACGCCGACGGCCGCGTGACGGCGCGGGTGCGCATTCCCCATCACGTTCGGGTGCCCGCCCCCAACCGGCTCGAGCACGACGCCGACGAGGCGTGGCGGCGCGGTCCATTGGCCGCCCTCGACCAGGTGCGGCAGTTGGCTCCCGGGCCCGAGCCGCGTGCGGTGGCCGTTTCGGCGATGGTTCCGTCGCTGACCGCCGTCGATGCCGCGGGCCGGCCGCTGACCCCGGGATTGCTCTACGGCGACGAGCGCGGCCGGGTCGACGGCGATCAGCCACTTCCCGCGCTGGGTGAAACCGCCGAGTTCCTGCGCTGGACGGCCGCCGAAGCCCCGGGGGCGGCCGGGTACTGGCCGGCGCCGGCGGTGGCCAACCACGCGCTGGCCGGCGAGGCGGTGATCGACTTCGCCACCGCGGCCACCTCGTACCCCCTGTTCGACGGCACCGGCTGGAGCCAGGCCGCCTGCGCCGAACGCGGAGCCGCGGCGGTGCAGATGCCGCGGGTGGAGACGATCGGCGCCGCGGCCGGGCAGCTACCGGGGACCCGAACCGTGCTGGGCACCGGTGCCGTCGACGCGCTGTGCGAGCAGATGGTGGCCGGCGCCGATCGCGAGGGCGAGGTGCTGGTGATGTGCGGCACCACCCTGATCGTGTGGGTCACCATTCCCGAGGCGCGCCAGGTGCCGGGGCTGTGGACCATTCCGCACACCAAGGCGCCCAAGAGCCAGATCGGCGGCGCCAGCAACGCGGGCGGGCTTTTTCTCGGCTGGGTGGATCGCGTCATCGGACCCGGCGACCCCGCTGACGATTTCCACCAGGTCGATCCGCGCCGGATCCCGGTGTGGTCGCCCTACATTCGCGGCGAACGCACGCCGTTCCACGACCCCGACCGGCGGGCGGTGCTCGACGGCGTCGATCTCACCCACGGCCCCGCCGCATTGCGCAGGGCCGCCTACGAGGCGTCGGGATTCGTCGTTCGTCAGCTGATCGAGCTCAGCGGAGCGCCGGTGTCGCGCATCGTGGCCTCCGGCGGCGGGACCCGGCTGCAGCCATGGATGCAGGCCATCGCCGACGCCACCGGCCGTCCGGTGGAGGTATCCGCGGTGGCCGAGGGCGCGGCGCTGGGAGCGGCCTTCCTGGCCCGAATGGCGGCCGGGCTGGAAACGTCGATCGCCGACGCGGCCCGCTGGGTCCGCACCGAGCGCATCGTCGAGCCGGATCACGCCTGGGCAACGGCGGTGCAGGACCGCTACCGGCGTTTCCTGGAGCTGGGCGACCGCCCGTCGCGCCCATCAGAGTCGAGGATCTAGCGCGATTCGCGGGTCGGCGTTCTAGTCTGGTGCAATGACTGACCAGGACCGCAAAGCCGCCCGTAGAGAGATCGCAGACGCCCTTCTGAAAGCTCTTGAACGCCGGCATGAAATAGCCGACGTCGTGGTGGAGTCGGAAAACAAGGCAGTCGCGGTCGAGGGAATCGTCAAATTGCTCGACACCTCTCATGTCGCCGCCGAAGCGGTGATGGGCATGTGCTTCGAGCAGCTCACCATCGATTCGCGCCGCAAGATCCTCGCCGAACTCGAAGACTTGAACAAGCAGCTGAGCTTCACGCTGGGCGAGCGGCCGGCGAGCTCGGGGGAGAGCCTGGAGCTGCGGCCGTTCTCCGCCACCGAGGACCGCGACCTGTTCGCAACGCGCACCGCGGAAATCGGCGAGGCCGGCGATGGTTCTCGTGTCCCCGCGGGGAACATCGACGACGAGATCCGGGCGGCCCTCAAGCGTGTCGACGACGAAGAGGCCGCCTGGTTCGTCGCGGTCGATTCCGGCCAGAAGGTCGGAATGGTGTTCGGCGAGCTGCTCGCCGGCGAGGTGAACGTGCGGATCTGGATTCACCCCGAGCACCGCAAGCACGGTTACGGCACCGCCGCCCTGCGCAAGTCACGCTCGGAGCTGGCGTGGTGCTTTCCCGCTGTGCCGTTGGTGGTCCGGGCGCCGGCGGCCAAACCGGAGTAACTGCTTGGCTACTGGCGGACAGCGGTGCGTGCCACGCTCAGCCCCCCAGCGTCGCGGACAGGTATCTGATGTCGCCGAAGGCCGACGGTTCGGTGGGAAATTCAAAACCGTTGTGCGCGTACATCTCCGGAGTGCTGCGCACCGTGGTTTGCCAGCCCCGCTCGGTGAGGTAGGCAGCCACGTCGTTGCGCTCGCCGGTGTAGACCAGTTCGGACCAGTTCAGGTTCAGGCCCATCCGGCGCCACCGTTCGCTCATCTCGCGCCCCCGCTTTTCGACGCGGTCACGCATGTCGGGGACATAGCCGGTGCCGATCCGGCTGCCGGGCGCCGACAGCGCGGTGATGTTGTCGAACAGGCGATCCTGGGCGTCCGGCGGCAGGTACCCGAGTAGGCCTTCGGCGATCCAGGCGGTCGGCTGCGTCGAGTCGAATCCGTTGCCGCGCAACGCGGCCGGCCAGTCGTCGCGCAGGTCCACTGCCACCGTCCGGCGGTCGGTGGTCGGGGCCGCACCGAGGTCGGCCAGGGTGCGGGTTTTGAACTCGATCACCTGTGGCTGGTCGATCTCGTAGAGCACGGTTCCGTCCGGCCACGGCAACCGGTAGGCGCGGGTGTCCAGCCCGGACGCCAGAATGACCGCCTGGCGCACGCCGGCTGCCGCGGCATCGAGAAGAAAGGTGTCGAAATACCGGGTTCGCACCGCCATGCCTTCGCTGAGCCGCTGGGCCGTGAACGCGGGATCGTCCTCGGCGAGTTCGACCTCGCCGTTCATCATCCGGATGAAGGCGTCGACACCGACGGCGTTGACCAGCGGCTCGGCGAAGGGATCGTCGATCAACGGATTGGGGCCCTTGGACGCCATCGCGCGGCGGGCGGCCACCGCGGTGGCGGTGGCTCCCACGCTCGACGCCAAATCCCAGCTGTCTCCGTCGAATCGCTTGCTGTCCGTGCTCGTCATGCCTGCGCTCCTAACCGAGAGTGGCGGTCACCGAGACGATGTTGCGCAGTTGGGACAGGGCCTCGCTGTCGTGGAAATCGCGCCCGTAGTCAGCGAACAGTTCGCGCCGTGGCCGCGAGCTCACCTGCCAGCCGTGGCCGCTCAGGTACTCGATGACGTCGCTGCGATCGCCATCGAAGAACAATTTCGACAGGTCGATATCGCAGCCGAGATTGAGCCAGCGCTGGTTGAATTCCTGCGCACGCTCGGACATCGTCGTTTCCGACGGCGGATGGAACTCGGTCGCCAGCATGCTCCCGGGCGCCGACAGCGAGGTGATGTTGTCGAAGAGCCGGTCCTGGGCATCCGGGGGTAGATACATCAGTAATCCCTCGGCGCTCCACGACGTCGGCCGGGTCACGTCAAACCCGCTGCTGCGCAACGCCGTTGGCCAGTCGTCACGAAGATCGATGCTGACGGTGCGTCGCTCGGCGGACGGTACCGCGCCCAGGCTGGACATCGTGGTGGTCTTGAACTCGACGACCTGGGGCTGATCTACTTCGTAAACGACGCTGCCGCTCGGCCAGGACAGCCGGTAGGCGCGCGCGTCGAGTCCGGCGGCCAGGATGACCGCCTGGCGGATGCCGTCACGAGCGGCGTTGAGAAAGAAATCGTCGAAGAAGCGGGTGCGCACCGCGATCGAGTCGGTCTCGACCTGCAGGTCGCCCAGGCCGCCCTCCGGTGTTTCGGCGGCGGTCAGCTTGCCGTCGACTACCCGGGTGAAGAAGTCCAGCCCGACCGCCCGTACCAACGGCCCGGCGAATGGATCGTTGATGATCGGGTTGTCCTCGTTGCTGGCCACTGCGCGGGCCGCGGCGACCATGGTGGCCGTGGCGCCGACGCTCGAGGCCAAATCCCAACTGTCTTGGTCAGTGCGTGTCATCGTGCTCCTCGTTCCTCGGCAGCAGTTTTGATACTTAGCAAATGCAACGAGCTCTCAAAACTCTACGCCTCGTTGCTGTCCGCTTCCTGAATTTTTTGAGCCCTTTTGGTACGGCTCCACGATGCCCTTTTAAGGATCTGCCGCGACCAGCTGTTAGTCTCGTACACGATTTGACGCGTGACGCCGTACGTCCTGGCCTGCGGGTGTTGAGCGCGCGTAAACGCAGGAAGACCCCCGGCCGCGCAGGAGGATAGAAGTGCTTTCGGCTTTCATCTCGTCGCTGCGAACAGTCGACTTGAGACGGAAGATCCTCTTCACGCTCGGAATTGTCGTGCTGTATCGCGTCGGCGCCGCTTTGCCGTCGCCCGGCGTCAACTTCCCGAACGTGCAGCAGTGCATTAAAGAGGCCAGCGGTGGCGAAGCCGGGCAGATCTATTCGCTGATCAACCTGTTCTCCGGTGGTGCGCTGCTCAAGCTCACCGTGTTCGCGGTCGGCGTCATGCCCTACATCACCGCGAGCATCATCGTGCAGCTGCTCACCGTGGTCATTCCACGGTTCGAGGAATTACGTAAAGAGGGCCAGTCCGGCCAGGCCAAGATGACGCAGTACACGCGTTACCTGGCGATCGCGCTGGCCATCCTGCAGGCCACCAGCATCGTGGCGCTGGCGGCCAACGGCGGCCTGCTGCAGGGCTGCTCGCTGGACATCATCGCCGACCAGAGCATCTTCACCCTGGTCGTCATCGTGCTCGTCATGACGAGTGGCGCGGCGCTGGTGATGTGGATGGGTGAGCTGATCACCGAACGCGGCATCGGCAACGGCATGTCGCTGCTGATCTTCGTCGGCATCGCCGCCCGCATTCCGTCCGAGGGCAAGACGATCCTGGACAGCCGCGGCGGCATGATCTTCACCGCCGTGCTGCTGGCCGCGCTGCTGATCATCGTCGGCGTCGTCTTCGTCGAGCAGGGCCAGCGCCGGATCCCGGTGCAGTACGCCAAGCGCATGGTGGGCCGGCGTATGTACGGCGGCACCTCGACGTATCTGCCGCTCAAGGTCAACCAGGCCGGTGTTATCCCCGTCATCTTCGCGTCGTCGCTGATCTACATTCCGCACCTGATCACCCAGTTGATTCGCAGCGGCAGCGGCGGCGTCGGCACCAGCTGGTGGGACAAGTTCGTCGGGACTTACCTGTCGGACCCGAGCGATCCGGTCTACATCGGCATCTACTTCGGGCTCATCATCTTCTTCACGTACTTCTATGTGTCGATCACCTTCAATCCCGACGAGCGCGCTGACGAAATGAAGAAGTTCGGCGGCTTCATCCCCGGCATCCGGCCGGGCAAGCCCACCGCCGACTATCTGCGTTTCGTGCTGAGCCGGATCACGCTCCCGGGCTCGATCTACCTCGGTGCGATCGCGGTGTTGCCCAACCTGTTCCTGCAGATCGGGAACGCCGGGGCGGTGCAGAATCTGCCATTCGGCGGAACGGCGGTTCTGATCATGATTGGCGTCGGGTTGGATACCGTCAAACAGATCGAGAGTCAGCTGATGCAGCGCAACTACGAAGGGTTCCTCAAGTGAGAGTCGTTTTGCTGGGGCCACCGGGGGCGGGTAAGGGCACACAGTCGGAGAAACTCAGCGAAAAGCTCGGAATTCCGCAGATCTCCACCGGAGATCTGTTCCGCAGCAACATCGGGCAGGGCACCAAGCTGGGCCTGGAGGCCAAGCGCTACCTGGATGCCGGCGATCTGGTGCCCTCCGAGCTGACCAACCAACTCGTCGACGACCGGTTGAACGACCCGGACACCGTCAACGGCTTCATCCTGGACGGATATCCCCGCTCGATCGAGCAGGCCAAAGCGCTACACGAAATGCTCGAACGCCGCGGCACCGACATCGACGCGGTGCTGGAGTTTCGGGTGTCCGAAGACGAGTTGCTACAGCGCCTCAAGGGCCGCGGCCGCGCCGACGACACCGAGGAAGTCATCATCAACCGGTTCAAGGTCTACAACGACGAGACGGCGCCGCTGCTGGAGTACTACCGCGACGAACTCAAGACGATCGACGCGATCGGATCGTTGGACGAGGTATTCGCCCGCGCGCTGCGAGCGCTGGGCAAGTAGTGATGCGCGCGCTGGCGCGGCTGCGCAGAACCAAGGTAGTGCCGCAGCGCAGCGCCGGCGAACTGGACGCGATGGCCGCGGCGGGCGCGGTGGTGGCCAACGCCCTGCAAGCAGTGCACGCGGCCGCGGTTGCCGGAGTATCCACCCTGAGCCTGGACGAAATCGCCGAGTCGGTGATCCGGGACGCCGGCGCGACGCCGTCCTTCCTTGGCTATCACGGTTATCCGGCGTCCATCTGCGCGTCGGTCAACGACCGGGTGGTGCACGGCATCCCCTCCGCGGCGGAAATCCTCGCCCACGGTGACCTGGTCTCCATCGACTGCGGCGCGGTGCTGAACGGCTGGCACGGCGACGCGGCGATCACGTTCGGGATCGGGGCACTCGATCCCAACGACGAAGCGCTGTGTTCGGCGACCCGGGAGTCGCTGGAAGCCGGCATCGCGGCCATGGTCCCGGGCAACCGGTTGACCGATGTCGCGCATGCCATCGAAATGGGAACGCGGGCGGCCGAGGTTCGCCACCGCCGCGCGTTCGGGATCGTCGAGGGTTACGGCGGCCACGGCATCGGCCGGCAGATGCACATGGACCCGTTCCTGCCCAACGAGGGATCACCGGGCCGCGGCCCGCTGCTGGCCCCCGGTTCGGTGCTGGCGATCGAGCCGATGTTGACCCTAGGAACAGGTAAAACGCGGGTGCTCGACGACGACTGGACGGTCACCACCACCGACGGCTCACGCGCCGCGCACTGGGAGCACACCGTGGCGGTCACCCAAGACGGGCCCCGCATTCTCACCTTGAGCTGAACTCGAACTAAACGCCTGTTCCACTCGTTTCAATGGGCAGGAGGTGATCGAGTGGCTCGTGGCGCTGGTACCGCCGCTGCCGAAGCCGCGTTGATGAAGGCGCTCTACGACGAGCACGCCGCGGTCCTGTGGCGCTATGCGCTGCGGCTGACCGGCGACGCCGCCCACGCCGAGGACGTCGTTCAGGAAACGCTGCTACGGGCATGGCAGCATCCGGAAGTCGTCAGCGACACCGAGCGCTCTGCGCGCGCCTGGTTGTTTACCGTCGCCCGCAACATGATCATCGACGATCGCCGCAGCGCACGGTATCGCAACGTGGTCGGTTCGACCGATGTCGACGGAGCGCCCGAGCAGGCCACGCCCGACGAGGTCAACGCGGCGCTGGACCGGCTGCTGATCGCCGACGCGATGACGCAGCTGTCCGCGGAACACCGGGCCGTTATCGAGCGTTCGTACTACCGCGGATGGACTACCGCGCAGATTGCTGGAGACCTCGACATTGCCGAGGGAACCGTGAAGTCGCGACTACACTATGCCATGCGGGCTTTGCGGCTCACTCTGCAGGAACTCGGAGTTACTCGATGACAGCGCGATGCCTTCTCGGGGCACCAATCCGTGTGGTCATCGGCTCCGAATGCTTGAAGGGTGACAGGAGATGGATGAAATGAAGACGCCGATGCGAGGTGTCGGCCCACCCGGCGACAACGAGGTCTTTGGACTGATCATGGGTGACAATCACCGCTACGCGATGTGGGATGCCGCATACGTACTGGGGTCGTTGTCGTCCGTTGACCGCCGTGAGTTCGAAGGGCACATGGCGCACTGCTCGGCGTGCCGGGATGCCGTCGCCGAGCTCAGTGGAGTGCCGGCCCTGCTTTCGCAACTCGATCGCGAAGAAGTTGCCGCGATGGCGGAATCCGGCGACATCCCGCCGGCGACGCCGGAGCCCTCGCCCGAGTTGTTGCCGTCGTTGCTGGCGAAGGTGGCCTGGCGCCGCAGCCGGACGCGGGCGATCACCTGGGTGGCCTCGTCCGCCGCGGCCGCGGTACTAGCTGTCGGCGTGTTCGTCGGTGTTCAGGGTCATACCCCGTCGGCGACCCCACCGCAGCCGGTCGCCGCTTCGGCGGAGATGGCGCAGGTGGGCACCAACCTGCTGGCGTCGACGGTCCAGATCTCCAGTCAGCACTGGGGGACGTCCATCAACTTGAAGTGCGTCTGCTTGGCGCCGCCGTATGCGCATCACGACACGTTGGCGATGGTCGTGGTCGGTCGCGACGGCAGTCAAACCCGGCTGGCGACCTGGGTGGCCGAACCGGGTCACACCGCGACGCCGGCCGCGAGCATCTCAACGCCGATCGAGCAGATCGCCGCCGTGCAGGTGGTCGCCGCCGACAGTGGTCAGGTTTTGTTGCAGCGTTCGCTGTAAAACCTCCTCGGGTGAACCGGCGGCTCACCGGACTCGTGCCTTAGGCATCGTCTCAATCGAACTTAGGTGAGCAGATGCCTCGGAAGCACCGCGTTGTTGACCACATCGTCGAATGCCTCGCGTCAATCGGAGTCGACCACATCTTCGGAGTGGATGGCGCCAACATCGAAGACCTTTACGACGCGGCACATTTCCGCTCCGAGGTCACTGCAGTACTGGCCAAGCACGAATTCTCCGCCGCCACGATGGCCGACGGATACAGCCGCAGCGGCGCCGGACTCGGTGTGGTGGCCGCTACTTCGGGCGGTGCTGCGCTGAATCTTGTTGCGGGACTTGGAGAGTCGCTGACGAGCCGAGTCCCGGTGTTGGCTTTGGTTGGGCAGGCCCCGACGACCATGGATGGCCGCGGCAGCTTCCAGGACACCAGCGGCAACAACGGATCCCTGAACGCCGAGGCCGTTTTCTCCGCGGTGTCGGTGTCCTGTGAGCGGGTGCTGCGGCCGGCCGACATCACTGCGGCGTTGTCCCGGGCCATCGCGGCGGCGCGCACCGGTGGTCCGGCAGTATTGTTGCTGCCCAAGGACATTCAGCAGGCGTTCGTCTACGCCGATCGATCGGGCGTCATCGGCAATGACCCGCGGCCGATCGGAAACCCGCAACCGATCATTCCGGTGCTGCGCGACGCCACCGGGCCGATCACGATCATCGCCGGTGAGCAGGTGGCCCGCGACAACGCTCGGGCCGAGCTCGAAGAGCTGCGAGCATTGCTGCGGGCCCGGGTCGCTACCGTGCCCGACGCCAAAGATGCTTCCGGTACACCGGGATTCGGCTCCTCATCCGCGCTGGGAGTGACCGGCGTGATGGGCCACCCGGGCGTGGTCGAGGCGGTGGCCGCCAGCGCGGTGTGCGTCGTGATCGGCACCCGCCTTTCCGTCACCGCCCGGGCTGGTCTCGACGACGCGCTCGCGACGGTGCGGACCGTCTCGATCGGCTCTGCGCGGCCTTATGTTCCGTGCACGCACGTGCATACCGACGACCTGCGTTCGTCGCTGCGCATGCTGACTCATGCCCTGTCCGGGAGTGGGCGTCCGACCGGCGTGCGGGTGCCCGACGTCGTGTCGCGTTCCGAATTGACACCCCCGTCCTGCGTCGGCGAGGGTCTGCGCTACCGCGATGCGATGACGGTGCTCAACGGTGTTCTGCCCAACGGCACCGACATCGTGGTCGACGCGGGCAACACCGGTGCGTCCGCGGTGCACTACCTGCCGGCCCGGCGCGGCGGCAGATTCACCGTCGCACTGGGAATGGGCGGCATGGGCTACAGCTTCGGGGCCGGTATCGGGATGGCTTTCGGACGGGCCAACAGCGGACGGCCGCATGGGCGCACCGTGGTAATCGCCGGCGATGGAGCGTTTTTCATGCACGGCATGGAAGTTCACACCGCGGTGCAATACCGGTTGCCGGTGACATTCGTGTTGTTCAACAACAACGCGCATGCGATGTGCGTGACTCGCGAGCAGTTGTTCTACGACAATCTCTACAGCTACAACCGATTTCGGCCCAGCCGGCTGGGTGCCGGGCTGGCAGCCATGTTCCCTGGGCTGAGGTCGATCGACGTCGGCGACGCCCGGGAACTCGCCGCCGCGATGAGCACGGCGCTCGGCATCGACGGGCCCGCGGTGGTCAGCGTCGATTGCGCCGCCGACGAGATCCCGCCGTTCGCCCCATTCCTCACCGCGGCCAAGACCGAAACCATTGCTATTGACGAGATTCCGACCGTTAAGGAGAAATGCACCAATGTCGCTGCCAGCGCTTGAAGATATCCCCGATCTCATCGACGGGGTTACTCGCATCGAAACCAGCCCTAGGGAGCAGGCGACTCCGATCATCATGGACATGATGCGGTCGGTGTACCCGCACGATCAGGTCTTCGGGGAATACTGCACCGTAAACGATTACATCGACTGCCCGCCCGATGAGTTGTTCGGGTATCTGTCCGACACGCGCAGCCTCGAAGAGTGGACTTACAGCCTGCGCGGCTTCACTCCCACCGACGAGCCCGGCCTGTGGCTGGCCTACGACCGGCTCGGCTCGCAGACCGAGATCTACACGCGCACCATCGCCAACGAGCAGGCTCGCACCGTCGACTATCACTGCGCGTGGGACCAGGGCAAGCATCTGTGGATGATCTACCTGATGCGCGTTATCGACGCGCAGGTGGTCCTCGACAAGCCCGGTTCGGTTGTGCTGTGGACCAATTGCCACCATCCGTTCTACGACCACAACCCGTATCCGGAGACCGCGCCGGCGCAGCGCCCGGTGTGGGTCGGCGACTTCTGGGACATGTTCGGCGCAGGCCACTCACTGGAATTGAAGAACCTCAAGGCAATCGCCGAGTACCGCCACCACAATGGCCTGCCGGTGACCCCCGAATGGATGAGATGAGCGAATCATGGGTAACCAAACCGTCAGCCTGATCGACGTCTCCACCTATCTGCCCGGCGAGCCGATACCCGCCGACTATTACGCACAGTTCGCCGAATCTGACGAGCTGCGGGAGAACGTCATGTTCCGTGCTCCCAAGTTTCGCCATCACGTTGCGCCGGACGAGAGTTCGATCGACATGATCGAACGCGCGGTGCAGGGACTCGTCGAGCGTCACGGCCACGACGTGGTCGAAGGCGCCGACGTGCTGATCACCCATACTCAGGTCCCCGACATGGCGTTCTACGGGCAAGGCGGCGGCATTGCGCACCGGCTGGGCCTGCGGCCGTCATGGGTGCTCGATCTGAACAACGGCGGATGTGCGGCGTTTGTACTGGCGCTCAACGTGGCCCGCAAACTGCTGTCGTCCGGCGAAGGGCACACCGCGCTGATCGCGATCGCGCAGAACGCGGCCGGACAGTTCTTCGATCAGCCGACGATTCGCCGCAAGGCGCAGTCGGCCGTGCCCGGTGACGGGGCCGCGGTCGGACTCGTCACGGTGGGCGACGAGTCGCCGATTCTCGATGTCGAGTGCCGCACCTTCGGCGAATACGCGGGAGAGATGACGCTTTCCTTCGACCCGCCGCGCAAGTGGTGGCAGGCCGGCCCCGGCGAGGGCAGCATCGGCTTCACCGAAAGCAAGATCACCAAGGTGCTGGCCCGCGGCAACCGGCAGGTTCCCGAGGTGGCCTACGCGGTATGTGACCGAATCGGATTGTCCACCAAGGATATTGACCTGATGGTGACCAATCAGCCGAACAGGGCGTTTCTGCGCAACTGGCGTGACGCGCTCGAGTTGCCGCCGGAACGGCACCGGGACACCTTTGAGGAGTGCGGCAACCTGTTCGGCGCCGGGATCCCGATCAATCTGGATCGGGCAATATCCGACGGCCAGCTCAAGTCCGGTGATGTGGTGCTGATGGCGGGCTTCGCCCACGCCGGTGACTTCGCCGGCGCGGCGGCGGTGCGCTGGGGCGGTCGAGCCTGATGCAACCACTCGTAAGCTCCGCGGTCGCCGAGGTCGACTCGGGTCCGCACGCGATCGATCCATTGGCGTTGTCGCTCAACGAGAATCCATTCCCACCGCTGCCCGCGGTGCGATCGGTTCTGGTCAAATCCATCGACGCGGCCAACCGCTATCCGGAGTTCCTGCCCGAGCGGTTGCGCGACCTGATCGCGAATCGCATCGGGGTCGGCTCGGAGCAGGTGGTGCTGGGCGCCGGCGCGACGGGGGTGGTGCTGCAGACCCTGCAGGCACTGACCGTTCCGGGCGACACGATGGTCATGTCGGCGCCCACCTTCGACGGATACCCGATCATCGCGCAGATGGCGCGGCTGAACCCGGTGACGGTGCCGCTGAACAAGGGCGGCCACAACGATCTCGACCGGCTGGCCGACGCGGCCGCGAGTGCCCGCATTGCGGTCGTGTGCCGGCCGCACAACCCCACCGGCACGCTGGAGCCGACGTCGCACCTGTTCCGCTTCCTGCGCCGGGTGCATCGCGACACCATCGTGCTGCTCGACGAGGCATACATCGAATTCGCTGCACCCGAACACCGGGTCGAGGTGTCGGCGCTGGCGCGTCGATTCCCCAATGTGGTGGTGGTGCGGACGTTTTCCAAAGCGTACGGGCTGGCCGGGCTGCGGATCGGCTATGGGGTGGCCGCACCCGAGCTGGCCGCGACGATGTGGTCGCACCAGCTGCCGTTCGGTATCGCGATGACCAGTCTGCCGGCGGTCGCGGCGTCCTACAACGCTGAAGACGAACTGCTGCAACGGATCCGGATGATCACCTCCGAGCGGCGGTATCTGCGGATGCGGCTGTCCGCGCTGGGGATATACACGACCGACGCGCACGCGAACTTCATGTACCTGCCGTCGAAGACGGGCCGGCCGTGGAGTGAGGTGTTCGCCGACAGCGGGTTGCGGGTGCGCTGCTATCCCGACGGTGGCGCGCGGATTACCGTGGGCGGCCGCGAATCCACGCTCGCGGTGCTGGCCGCGGTGGGTGAACAGCCGACCCGCTGAATCGGGCCAGTTGACCCGCTTTTGCCGCAAGTGCGGTAAGAAAGGGCGTGGCCCCCGACAAGAAGCGCGACCCGATCGCCGCCGCACGCACTAACTGGGAACGTGCGGGCTGGGGCGATGTGTCGCAGGGCATGGTCGCGGTGACCTCGGTGATGCGTGCGCATCAGATCCTGCTGGCACGGGTGGAGACGGCGCTACGGCCGTACGACCTGAGTTTCTCGCGCTACGAGTTGCTGCGGTTGCTCGCGTTCAGCCGGACCGGGGCGCTGCCCATCACCAAGGCGTCCGACCGACTGCAGGTCCACGTCACCAGCGTCAGCCACGCGATCCGCCGGCTGGAGGCCGACGGGCTGGTTCAGCGGGTGCCGCACCCCACGGATGGGCGCACGACGCTGGTCCAGATCACCGAGCTCGGCCGGTCCACGGTCGAGGACGCCACCGTCACGCTCAACGAGCAGGTATTCGCCGACATCGGCATGGAAACCGCCGAATCGCAGGCGCTGGTGTCCTCGATCGAAACGTTGCGCCGCAATGCCGGTGACTTCTAGCCGGCGGCCCACTGTTTGGCGCGCTCGAGGTCGTCGAGCCCGAACACGGCCAGCTCGCCTGGGACCAGCCAAGCCAGCGCGTGCAGGGTATGGGCGACCCACTCCTTGTCGGACACGACCGCGATTCGCTTGAACGCCGAGTGATGCTGGATCAGGCTGCCGAGGCCCAGCTTGAGGTCTTCGACCAAGCCACCGGGGCCGAAGCCCTCGTAGTCGGGGGCGATGACCTCGACGATCCTGATCTCGTCGCCGCCCACGAGCTCTTCCACGGCGGGCTTGAAGTCGCGCAGATCGTCACCGTTCAACCGGCCCGATACGCGGATGCCGGTGACCCCCGCCGGCATGTCGTCCAGCAATTCGATCATCGAATGCCCCTTTCTGACAACCGCATTGCGCGAGACCGCCAGATCCCAGCCTAGCGCAGCGCCTGGATCACCGCGCTGAAATCCAAGGCGCCGTGCGAGGCGTCGGACGCGATAAACGCAGCGTAGATCTCGGCGGCGTGCGTGCCGAGCGGCGCGGTCGAACCCGTCGATGACACCGCGTCCATCGCCAGTCCCAGGTCCTTGTTCATCAGCGCGGTCGCGAAACCGGGCTTGAAGTCGTTGTTGGCCGGCGAAGTCGGAACCGGGCCCGGCACAGGGCAATTGGTGTGTACGGCCCAGCAGTTGCCGGTCGCGCCGGTGATCACGTCGAACAGCGATTGCGCCGACAGTCCGAGCCGCTCGGCCAGGACGAATGCCTCGCCGATCGCGATCTGTTGCACGGCCAGCACCATGTTGTTGCACACCTTGGCCGCCTGCCCGGCCCCGGCGGCGCCGCAGTGAATGATCTTGCCCGCCATAGGTTCTAACACTCGACGCGCTCGCTGCACCGCGTCTTCCTCGCCGCCGACCATGAACGCCAACGTTCCGGCGACGGCGCCTTTCACCCCGCCGGAGACTGGGGCGTCCAGTTGCGCAACGCCGTGCTCTTTGGCCTGCGCATGCACTTCGCGGGCGTCATTGACCGAGATCGTGGAGCTGTCGATGAACAGCGCCCCGGCCCGCGCGGCCGGCAGCACCTCGGCGTAGCAGCGTTTGACCAACTCGCCGTTGGGCAGCATCGTGATGACGACGTCCGCGCCGACCACCGCTTCGGTGGCGCTGTCGAAACCGGTGACTCCTGCCGAGGTTGCCGCGGCCAGGGCCGCGGGGACCGGGTCGAATCCGCGCACCGCGTGGTTGGCGGCAACGAGGTTGGTCGCCATCGGCGCGCCCATGTTGCCGAGCCCCAGGAAAGCCACCGTCAGATGCTCCGTCATTGCTGCCTTTCTACGTGGTGGCTTGAGAAGCCCTGAATCGGCCGGCCTCGGCGCGACCGATGACCACCCGCATGATTTCGTTGGTCCCCTCGAGGATTCGGTGCACCCGAAGATCGCGGACGATCTTTTCCAGACCATACTCGCGCAGGTAGCCGTAGCCGCCGTGGAGTTGCAGCGCCTTGTCCGCGACGTCGAAGCAGGTGTCGGTGACGTAGCGTTTGGCCATCGCGCACAGCTCGACCTTGTCGGGGTCGCCGGCGTCCAACGCGCTTGCCGCCCGCCACAACATCAGTCGCGAGGTCTCCAGCCCGGTGGCCATGTCGGCCAGGGTGAAACGGATAGTGGGTTCGTCGAGCAGTGCGGAGCCGAACGCCTGCCGCTCGCGCACGTACGCCCCCGCCTTGTCGAAGGCGGACTGGGCGCCACCGAGCGAGCACGCCGCTATGTTGAGCCGGCCGCCGTTGAGGCCATTCATCGCGATGCCGAAGCCGGCGCCTTCGCCCTCGGCACCGCCCAGCATCGCGTCGGCGGGAATCCGCACGCCCTCCAGTATCACCTGTGCGGTCGGCTGGGCGTGCCAGCCCATCTTCTCCTCAAGCGCGCCGAAACTAAGTCCCGGCGTGCCCTTTTCGATGATGAAGGCCGATATACCGCGCGGCCCCTCGCCGCCGGTGCGGGCCATCACCACGTAGACATCCGAAGCGCCGGCGCCGGAGATAAACTGCTTGACGCCGTCGAGCACATAGTCGCCGCCGTGGGCGACCGCACGGGTGCTCAACGCGCTGGCATCGGATCCGGCGCCAGGTTCGGTCAGGCAGTAGCTGGCGATGACGTCCATCGGCGCCAGCCGCGGAATCCATTCCTTGCGTTGCTCGTCGGTGCCGAAGCTGTCGATCATCCACGCGCACATGTTGTGGATGGACAGGAACGCGGCGGTGGTGGGATCGGCGATGGCCAACTGCTCGAAGATCCGCACCCCGTCGAGGCGGCGCAGCCCGCTGCCGCCGACGTCCTCGCGGCAGTAGATCGCCGCCATGCCGAGCTCGGCGGCTTCCCGCAAGACATCGGTCGGGAAGTGCTGCGCCGCTTCCCATTCCAGGGCATACGGAGCAATCCGCTTGGCAGCGAATGCCGCTGCCGTCTCGGCGATGACCCGTTCGTCGTCGTTCAGGGCGAACATGGACCTAATCCATTGTCGGGATGACGAATTCGGCGCCATCCTTGATCCCGGATGGCCAGCGCGACGTCACGGTCTTCACCTTGGTGTAGAACTGAATCGATGCCGGGCCGTGTTGGTTGAGGTCGCCGAAGCCGGAGCGCTTCCAGCCGCCGAAGGTGTGATAGGCCACCGGCACCGGGATCGGCACGTTGACACCGACCATGCCCACCTCGACGCGAGCCACGAAATCGCGCGCGGCGTCCCCGTCGCGGGTGAAGACCGCGACACCGTTGCCGTACTCGTGCTCCGACGGCAGGCGCAAGGCCTCCTCGTAGTCGTGGGCTCGCACGATGCACAGCACCGGTCCGAAGATCTCGTCGGTGTAGATCGACATGTCGGTGGTGACATGGTCGAACAGGGTCGGCCCGATGAAGAAGCCGCCTTCGAGGTTGGCGTCACCGAAGGTGAGGTCGTCGCTGCGCCGCTCGCGGCCGTCGATCACGATCTCGGCACCGGCTTGCACGCCCTGGTCGATGTAGTTGCGCACCCGGGCGACGGCAGCCTCGGTGACCAGCGGGCCGTAGTCGGCCTTGGGGTCCAGGCTGTGCCCGACCCGCAGCTGATTGATCCGCTCAACCAGCCTGGCGCGCAACCGATCCGCGGTCTGCTCGCCGACGGGCACCGCGACGCTGATCGCCATGCAGCGCTCGCCGGCGCTGCCGTATCCGGCGCCGATCAGCGCGTCGACGGCCTGGTCGAGGTCGGCGTCGGGCATCACGATCATGTGGTTCTTGGCACCGCCGAAGCACTGCGAGCGCTTGTCGTTGGCCGCGGCCGTCGAATAGATGTAGTGCGCGATGTCGGAGCTGCCGACGAATCCGACGGCCTTGATGTCGGGGTGGGCCAGGATCGCGTCGACGGCTTCCTTGTCGCCGTGCACGACCTGGAACACACCGGGCGGCAGGCCGGCCTCGAGGAACAACTCGGCCAGGCGCACCGGCACCGAGGGGTCACGCTCACTTGGCTTGAGCACGAACGCGTTTCCACACGCGAGGGCGGGCCCGGCCTTCCACAGCGGAATCATCGCAGGGAAGTTGAACGGGGTGATGCCCGCGACCACGCCCAGGGGCTGGCGCAGCGAGTAGACGTCGATGCCCGGGCCGGCGCCCTCGCTGTACTCGCCTTTGAGCAGATGCGGGATGCCGATGGCGAATTCGATCACCTCGATGCCGCGCTGAATGTCACCGCGTGCGTCGGGCACCGTCTTGCCGTGCTCGAGCGACAGCAACTCGGCCAGCTCGTCCATGTTGCTGTTGACCAGCTCGATGAACTTCATCATCACCCGGGCGCGGCGCTGCGGGTTCGTTGCGGCCCAGCCCCTTTGAGCCTCGACCGCCGAGGCGACCGCAGTATCGACGTCGGCCGCCGACGCCATCGGGACTTTTGCCTGCACCTCGCCGGTGCTGGGATTGAAGACATCGGCCGTGCGAGTGGATTGGCCGGCGACGCGCTTCCCGTCGATGAAGTGCGGGATCTGTGTGGTCATGGGGTGCCCTTGGGTCTTGTTCCAGTGCTTAAGCGGATACTTGCATATCCTAGTAACCGCGTTCTGGCCTTGGCAAGGTGGGTGACCTGCGCTGACAACGCGGGTTAGCGCGGGTTAGCGTTGAGCCGGTATGCATACGATCGAGGCCGATTACCTGGTCATCGGCGCGGGCGCCATGGGCATGGCGTTCATCGACACGCTGGTCACGGAGACCCAAGCGACGCAGGCCAGCGTCGTGGTGGTGGACCGCAACGACGCGCCGGGTGGGCATTGGACCACCGCGTACCCGTTCGTCCGCTTGCATCAGCCGTCGGCGTTCTACGGCGTCAACTCGCTGCGGCTGGGCCGCGACACCATCGACCAGTCCGGCTGGAACCAGGGGCTCTACGAGCTGGCGACCGCCGGCGAAGTCTGCGCCTATTACGACCACGTCATGCGCCAGCGGCTGGTGCCGACCGGGCGGGTCCGCTATTTCCCGATGAGCGAGTACCTCGGTGCCGACCGCTTCGCCACACTGGCCGGCGCCGAGTACACCGTCGACGTGGCGCGCCGGGTGGTCGATGCCACTTACATGCGGGTCATGGTGCCCGCGATGCGCCCGCCGCCGTATCCGGTCGCGCCCGGCATCGTGTGCGTCCCACCCAACGACCTGCCGGGCCGCGCTGCTCACGAGCGTTACGTCATCGTCGGGGCCGGCAAGACGGGCATCGACACCTGTCTGTGGCTGCTTGGCCATGGCGTGGCGCCGGACCGGCTGACCTGGATCATGCCGCGCGACTCTTGGCTGCTGGATCGCGCCACGATGCAGCCCGGGCAGACGTTCGCCGACCGCATCAAAGCCGGCTTCATCGCGCAGCTGCGCGCGATCAGGGACGCCACCTCACCCGACGACCTGTTCGCTCGGCTCGAGGACGCCGGCACCCTGCTGCGGATAGACCCGGCGGTGCGCCCCACGATGTACCGCTGCGCGACCGTCACCCAGGCCGAACTCGACCAGCTGCGCCGTATCGGCGATATCGTGCGCAAGGGCCACCTGCTGGCCATTGAGAAGGACAACGAGGACGACAAGATGATCCTCGAGGGCGGTGACGTGGCGATAGGCGCGGGCGCACTCTACCTCGACTGCACCGCCGACGGGGCCGAAAAGCGGCCTGCCAGACCGATTTTCGCTTCCGGACGCATCACGCTGCAAAGCGTGCGCGGTTGCCAGCAGATATTCAGCGCCTCGCTGATCGCCCACCTGGAGGCGGCCTACTCGGATGACGCGACCCGCAACCGGCTGTGTGTGCCGCTGCCGCACCCCGACACCGACCTGGACTGGCTACGCATCGCGCTGGCCGACTACAGCAATCAACTGCGCTGGTTCGACGACCCCGACCTGACCGCCTGGCTGTCCGACTCGCGCCTGGATCTCTTCGGTCACCTCGTGGGCCAGCTGCTGCCGCCGGCCTCGGCCAAACCCCGGGTGCGCGAGCGAATCCTCGGCATGGCAAAAACAGTCCTGTCCGCCACCGCGGCGAAGCTCGACGAACTGGTCGTCGATGATGCTTCGCTCGCGGCGCCCTGAGCCCGTGTAACCCCCGCTGATATTGATCGGGTGAGGGAGACATGTGACGTCACAAAACGAACCCGCGGGCCCGCGCCCCCTGCGCGCGGTACCCGATGACGGCTACACCGACTGGGAAGCCGTGTACCAGGACAATGCGGACTGGGTGTACCGGACGCTGTTCGCCCGGGTGGGCAACCGGGCGGATGCCGAGGATCTCACCGCCGAGGTGTTCCTCGCCGCACTGCGGCCGCTACGGCTGACCGCGAGCGTCGGTGAGGTGCGTGCATACCTGCGCACCACGGCGCGAACGGTGCTGGCCGCGCACTGGCGCGAGACCCTGGGGCGGGAGATAACCTCGATCGAGGAGGACATCGAGCAACCACCCGATAGCGAGGAAGCGATCAGCAACGCGCCGGCGCGGGTCGCCCACGTTCTCGAAAGCCTGCCCGACCGCTATCGCCAGATCCTGGAACTACGCTTCCTGCAGGGTAATTCAATCAAGGAGTCAGCCGCGGAACTTGGAATCAGCGTCGCCAACGCCAAGGTGCTGCAACATCGCGCACTGCGGCTGGCGGCACAGGTCAACGATGGGGGCCAGTCATGAACGCGCGAGGATTGCGTCGCTACGTCGACGATATGCTGCAGGGCCGACGGCCAAAACCATTTGTGCCAACCGACTTTGAGGCTGCCCAGATCCGCACGGCGATCGAACTGCGCGCTGCCGGACAGGGCGCTGCGCTGGGGGCCGCCCCGCGCCAGGAATTCCTCACCGACTTGCACCGGCGGCTCGCCGAACAGATGGCCGGCACACCGCCCGCGCCACCGGCACCCAAGCAGAACACCACGCGACGTCAGGTTATCGTCGGCACGTCGGCCGCGGCAGCCGCCGCGGTCACCGCGGTTTCCATCGATCGAGCCGTGACCGGAGGCGTCACCGAAGGTCCCGCCGTCGCAGGACAACTCACGCCCAACGACGGAAGCTGGCAGCGTGTCGCGACAAGTTCGGACGTGCCGGACGGTCGCATGCATGCGTTCGATCTGGGATCGGTCAGCGGATTCGTTCGCCGCGTCGACGGCAAACTCGAAGCCGTTTCCGGGGTATGCACGCATCAGGGCTGCAAGTTGTGGTTCGACGCGCCAGACGACAGGTTGCGCTGCCCCTGCCATTCGACCTCGTTCTCTCCCGCAGGAGAAGTGCTCACCCATCAACTGCCGATCGCCCCAAAGCCATTGCCCACATTGATGGTTCGCGAGGTCAACGGGGTTGTCGAGGTGCTCGCCCCGCCGCCGTACCCCGAACGTCCGGCCTAGCGGTGTAACCACTCGCCCTATCACTAGGCATGAAGATTGCCACGTTCCGAAAACACCTTGCCTTGCTGGCGGCGGGGACGCTGTTGCTGGCTGGGTGCTCTGCGTCGCGGCCCGATGCGCAGGCGTCGGTCACGATGAAGCCGGATTCCGGTGCCACACCATCGGTCACCGCGCCGTCGGCACCGGCCAGCGGTAACCAAGTCACCATCGACGGCTTCGCGTTCGCCCCCGCAACATTGAAGGTCGGTGTGGGTACCACGGTCACCTGGATCAATCGTGACGAAGAACCCCACACAGTGGCCGCGAGTGACGGATCGTTTCATTCACCCGGCATGGGGACGGGAGCCAGTTTCACCCATACCTTCTCCACCGCGGGGACTTTCGACTACGTCTGTTCGATTCACCCGATGATGCACGGCACCGTGGTGGTGACGCCGTGAATGCGGACACGAACGCGAATCGCGATCCGAAAACGATGAGTCGTCGGCAGCTGATCCGGCACGGGGCATGGTTCGGTGCGGCTGTCGGTTTCGCGGTAGCCGGCGGCGAGGTGGTCTCACATGTCGCCGGGGCCGCTGCGGCCGAGCGCACGAAGATCCGGCCCGCCTTGCGCTTCGCCCAGATCAGCGACAGTCACATCGGCTTCACCGGTGCGCCCAACCCGGACGTGTCCGGCACGTTCGGCCATGCGATCGACCAGGTCAACAACCTTGGCTACACACCGGATTTCGTCGTCCACACCGGTGACCTCACGCACCTGTCCACTCCCGAGCAGTTCGACCAGACCAAGCAGATGATGAGCGGGCTCAAGACGCCGCATGTGTTCACGGTGCCGGGGGAGCACGACTCGGTCGACGATGCGGGGCAGAAGTACCGCAAGGTATTCGGTGCGGGATCGGTAGGCGACGGGTGGTACAGCTTTGACACCGCCGGCGTTCACGTGATCGCACTGGTCAACACGCTGAACATGCGCAAGCTCGGGCATCTCGGGGTCGACCAGCTGGCATTCGTCGAGAAGGACGTCGCGGGCCTGTCCAGCGACACGCCGATCATCGTGTTCAGTCATATCCCGCTGTTCGCGATGTACCCGGACTGGGGCTGGGGCACCGACGACGCCACCCAGGCGCTCAGTTACCTGCGCCGGTTTGCCTCCGTGACATGCATCAACGGTCATGTGCACCAATTGTTTTCGAAGACGGAAGGCAACGTGTCGTTCTACAGCGGTACGACGACCGCCTACCCGCTGCCGCATCCCGGCGACGGGCCGGCACCCAAGCCGGTCACGCTGCCGGCCGGCAAGCTGCGCGACGCGCTCGGCATTCGCGAGGTCAGCTACACCAAGGGCGAGACCGCCCTGGCTTTGAAAGAGCAGAGGCTGCAATGAATATCTTGATCCGGGTCGGCTTCGCCGTGTCGTTGCTCGCCAGCGCCGCCAGCCATGCCTACCTGTATATCCATGGTTACCAACATATTCCGACGATTGGCACGGGATTTTTGGTCCAGGCCAGCGTCTCGTTCGCGGTGGCAGTGCTGATCCTGCTGGGCGGTCCATCGTGGTTGCGCTGGGCGGGGGCCGCGATCTCAGGTGGTTCCCTGGTGGCCTTCGCATTGTCGCGCACCGCCGGTCTTTTCGGCTTTTCCGAGCAGGGTTGGGACCCAGCGCCTTACGCCGCGATCAGCGTGGGGGCCGAAGTGCTGACCGTGTTGTTGTGGACGCTTTTCGACCTTCCCGGGGGCCTCAGGTTCGGCTGGCTTCGGAGAGCTCGGCGCCAACCGGCTTCTTCTTGAATCGAGATTTCAGGGACAGCGCCGGCTTTTCGACCATGAACCAGCTCGCAGCGGCCAGCGGCAGGGTAGCGATCGTCGCAATGACGGCGAACACAAAGGGATTCGTACCGACCAGCCCGCAGATGACGAGCAACTGCTGGACAGGGAAGGCGTAAATGTAGACGCCGTAGGACAGATCCGTCGGCAACCGCAAGTACCTGTTGTGGATCAGCGCGCCGGAGACGATGACGGCGTATGCCAACGGAACGGCGCCGACAAGCCGGTAGTCAGGTAGCAGGCCGGTCAGCATAACGATGCCCACGCACACGACGACGAGTGACCATCGAGCGGGAATCGCGTCCTTCCACTGATACACCAGGGCGCCGGCGGCGAACACGATGGCGAAGCGCGCGATGCATTGCTCGTTGCTCCAGATCCCGGGAAACGTCATGGGCGGCAAGCACGCAGCGACTGCCACTGCCACTGCCAACACCACCGCGGCAGTCCAGCGGCGGGCGGCCAGTCCCACTAGCCCGAGGACGGCCACGCCGGCGTAGCACAGCACCTCGTAAATGAGGGTCCACAGTGATCCGTTCCACATCCCCACAATCGGGACTCCGGTCGGGGTTCCACCGACATCGAACTTGAGCACCGCTACGGCCGCGTTGTCCACCACGTACTCGAACGGCGCCCTGGACAGCAGCAGCCTGGTCGCCGGTCCACCCTGCATCGCCACACCGATCGGCGCGACGACAAACGCGGTCACCGCCAGGCAGACGTAGAGCCCGGGGAGAATACGAAGAGCGCGATGGACGACATAGTCCCGGATTTTCGGGTTGTTAAGCCAGCTCGCGGTGATCAGGAAGCCCGAGATCGCAAAGAACCCGTCGACGCCCACCCCGAACAGCAATTGCCGTATGTGCGCGGACGGCAGCACGCCACCGGTGACGGCGAACGAATGCCAAAGGATCACTTCGGCGGCCATGGCCAGCCGCAACGCGTTCAGTGCATTGCTTCGCGGATCGAATACTTGTCCGAGCTTCATCCGTTATTACCAGCCGTCCCCGTTCCGGCGTTATCCCGTTCCTGCATCTAAGCGCATTGCGCCGCCTTCGCATCGGGTCTTTGGTCCCGAAACGCGGCTTGCCATCCCCGGCGAGCGAGGGCGAAGCAGGCCTGTCTACACCGCGCCCTGAACGTCAGAAGTCGGCTGGTCGGCGGCCGTGGCCGCGGGTGTGCCGTCGGCGCCGAGGCTTGCCGGCGCACCCCACTTCCGTTTGAGACGAGACTTCAGCGCCATCGCGGGCTTCTCTACCCAGAACCAGCTCATCGCCGCCAGCGGAAGGGTGGCCAGGAACGCAACGACGAAGAACAGCATCGGATTTAGGAAGCTCAGCCCCAAGACGGCAAGTAACTGCTGAGTCGGGAACGCGTAAATGTAGACGCCGTAGGAGATGTCCGTGCGCAGCGTCAGGCGTTTCTTGCGAAGCAGCGAACCCGCGGTGATCACGGCATAGGCCAGCGGAAGGGCCGCCACCAGCCGGTAGTCGGGCAGCAGAACGGAAGCGGCGACGACGATGATCACGCTGACCGCGACGAGTGACCACCGAGCGGGAATCACGTCGCGCCATTGGTACATGATGGCGCCGCTGGCAAACATGATGGCCGAGCGCGCGGCGAGCTGTGGGATGGTCCAGGCCCCCGGGAATGTCAGTGGCGGCAACAATGCCGCGCCAATCACCGCGACCACCAGGAGCGCCGGCGAAATCCAACGCCGATTGGCCAGGCCGACGATGCCGATCACGGCAATGGTGATGTAGCACAGCACTTCCCAGATCAGGGACCACAGCGAAGCGTTCCAGGCTCCCGGGGATGGGATATCGCGCGGTGTCCCGGCGACGTCGAACTGAAGCACCGATATCAGGGTGGCGTTTTTCAGGACGTATTCGTATGGCGCGCTGGACTGCAGCAGTTTCGCCGCCGAACCGCCCTGCACCGCCACGCTCAGCGGCGCGAACACGAACGCAGTGACGATCAGGCAGACGTACAGCCCCGGCAGGATGCGCAGCGCCCGAGCGGTCAGGTAATCGCGCACTCGGGGATCGCGGAGCCAACTTGCGGTGATCAAGAATCCCGAGATCGCGAAGAACCCATCGACGCCCACCGCGAACATCAGCTGCAGTGCCGCGCGTGGCGGCATGTGACCCGTGATCGGCCAGGAGTGAAACAACATGACCTCGGCGGCCAGCCCTAGTCGAAACAGGTTCAATGCGTTACATCGGGGATCGAACACCTCCGCTAGCTTCATGCGTGCAAATCCGTATCTGTCGTCGACTCCGCGCGGCCGGCCAGAGTCCCCGCACGAATGCCCAAAGTAGTCGATGAACCCGCGACAAACCTGGGTTTAATGCCAACCCGACGTTGCCGCCTCGCTACGGGCAGGTGGCGACGACGTCGAACGGCTATCGCCGTTGTGACCCGGCAATCAGTATCTCAGGACGTACCGCGCAGCTGTGCGGCAAACGTCTGCGCCTCGTCCCAAGTGGGCAGCAGGCCGGCGGCCCGCACCTCGTCGAAGCTGGGGGCGGCGGCGTCGCGGTCGGACAAACTCGGGGCGGCACCATCGACCAGCGGCCAGTCGATGTCCAGGGCCGGGTCGGTGGCGCAGATGGTGTGCTCGCGCTGCGGGTTGTATTCCGCCGAGCACAGGTACATCACCGTCGAATTATCTTGCAGCGCAAGGAAAGCGTGCCCGAGGCCTTCGGAGATGTAGATCGTGCGCCGGTCCTGGTCGTCGAGCAGTACCGAGTCCCACTGGCCGAATGTCGGTGAGCCGACCCGAATGTCGACCACCACGTCGAACACCGAACCACGCACGCAGGTCACGTATTTGGCCTGGCTGGGTGGGAGCTGGGCGAAGTGCAGCCCGCGCAGCACCCCGGCGGCCGATACCGAGCAATTGGCCTGCTGCACATTCAGCCGATGACCGGCGAACGAGCCGAAATCGGTGTTTTTCAGCCATTCGAAGAACACGCCGCGCGAATCCCCGTGGATTCTCGGGGTGATTTCCCACGCGCCGGGCACCTTGAGTTCGCGAACTTCCATTCTCACTGCCCCCGTTGTTCGTAGCGGGCTTCCGATGCGTCCTTCAGCGGACGCCACCAGGATTCGTTTGCCCGATACCAGTCGATGGTTTCCCGTAATCCCTCTTCGAAGTCGGTGTGCTTTGGCGCCCAGTGCAATTCGTCATACAACAGCGACGGGTCGATGGCGTAGCGCAGGTCGTGGCCGACGCGGTCGGTGACGTGGTCGAAGTCGTCTTGGTCGCGACCCATCAGCGAAAGCAGCGTGCGCAGCACGGTCAGGTTGTCGCGCTCGCCCTCGGCGGAGATCAGGTAGGTCCGACCGATCTGGCCCTTGTCCAGGATCTGCCAGACCGCGCTGTTGTGGTCGTCGACGTGGATCCAGTCGCGGACGTTGGCGCCGGCGCCGTACAGCTTGCACCGTCTGCCGGTCAGCACATTGGTGATCTGGCGCGGGATGAACTTCTCGATGTGCTGATACGGCCCGTAGTTGTTCGAGCAATTGGACAGCGTCGCGCGCACGCCGTAGGAGCGCACCCACGCCCGGACCAGCATGTCGGCAGCGGCCTTGGTCGCCGAGTAGGGGCTCGACGGATTGTAGGGCGTCGACTCGGTGAAGCGCTGCGGGTCGTCGAGTTCCAGATCGCCGTAGACCTCGTCGGTCGAGATGTGGTGCAGCCGCACCCCGCGACGCCGTACCGCTTCCAGGATCGTGTACGTGCCGACGACGTTGGTGTGCAGAAACGGCTCGGGGTTGTCCAGCGCGTTGTCGACGTGGCTCTCCGCGGCGAAGTGCACCACCGCGTCGGACTCGGCGATCAGCTGGGACACCAGCTCGGCGTCGCAGATGTCGCCCTCGACCAGCCTGATGGCGGTCTCGACGTCGGCCAGCGATTCGCGCCGGCCGGCGTACGTCAGGGCGTCCAGCACCGTCACTGAAACGTCGGGACGTTCGCGCACGGTGCTGTGCACGAAATTCGCGCCGATGAAACCGGCACCACCAGTGACCAGCAGCCGCATGGTCAAACCCTAACCGAGGGTGGCGGTCAGCTTGTGGGGGTTAGGCCAAGCGGCTCGGCCAGCGCCCGCAGCGAGGGCAACAGGGTCTCGTCGTCGTACCCCCCCAGCACCTGGATGGCTACGTGGTCGGCGCCGGCGTCGAGGTGCTCGGCCAGGCGCTTCACGATGGCCTCCGGGGTGCCGTAGGCGACCACCGCGTCGATCAGCCGGTCGCTGCCCGGCGCGCGCACGTCGTTCTCGGTGAATCCCAGCCGCAGCCAGTTGTTGACGTAGTTGCTCAGCCCCAGATAGTGCTGGACGATCTGGCGGCCGGCCTCGCGTGCCTTGTCGCGGTCGGTGGTCAGCACCACCTTGTGCTCCGGGGCCAGGAACACCGAATTGCCGAGCTGTTCGCGCGCCCTGGCCGTGTGCTCCGGCGTGGTCAGGTACGGGTGCGCACCGGCGCTGCGTTCCGCGGACAACGCCAACACCTTGGGCCCGAGCGCGGCGAGCACCCGCCGGCTGGTCGGCACCATCGCCTCGTCGAGGGCATCGAGATAGCCGACCAGCGCGGCGTAGGGCTTGACATACTCCTGGGTGTGCTCGGGGTGGCCCACCCCGATACCGAGCAAAAATCTTCCAGGGTAAGCACTTTCGATGCGCTTGAACGACTCGGCGACGGGTGTGGCCGCCGCCGTCCAGATGTTGACGATGCCCGTGGCCAGCTGCAGCGAATTGGTCTGCGCCAGTGCCGGTTCCACCCAGGCCAGATCGGCGTCCGGTGATCCGCCGATCCAGGCCGCCGAATACCCGAGGGCTTCGATCTCGGCGGCCAGCTCGGGTGTGATGGATCGGGTGGGCAGCCAGGCGCCGTAGCGGCCGAGGTTGGGCTTCAGTTCTGCGGCGTCATTCATCGAGGTTCCCCTCCGCGGTTGATTACGAGCGGTTCAGTCCGAGCGGCCCCGCCAGTTCAGCCAAAGCCGAGACCAGGTTTTCATCTTTGGTGAGGACCTGCACGGGCACGTGGTCGGCCCCTGCCTCCAGGTGCTGGCTAAGGCGTGCGGCGATCGCGTCGGGAGTGCCGTAGGCCACTACCGCGTCGACGAGGCGGTCGCTGCCCGGACGGACTACCTCGTCCTCGCCGAAGCCCGACCGCTTCCAGTTGTTGCGGTAGTTGGCCAGGTTGAAGTACATGTCCAGGGCCTTGCGTCCGACCGCGCGGGCCTCGTCGGCGCCCTTCTTGTCCGGGGTGGTCAGCACCACCTTGTGCTCGGGTGCCAAGAACGCCGACGGCCCGATCAGCTCGCGCGCGTGTGCGGTGTGCTCCGGCGTCGTCAGATACGGGTGCGCGCCGGCGCTGCGTTGCGCCGACAGCTGCAGCACCCGTGGGCCCAGGGCGGCGACCACCCGGCGATGGGCGGGCACGCCGTACTCGTCGAGTGCGTCCAGGTACTCGACCAGCGCGTCGTAGGGCTTTCGATATTCGCTGATCACCTCGCGGTGGCCGACGCCGATGCCGAGCAGAAAACGATCGGGGTAGGCCTTGTCGATCCGATGGAACGACTCGGCGACCTCGTTGGCGGGCGCGGTCCAAATGTTCACGATGCCGGTGGCCACCTGCAACGTGCTCGTCGCGTCCAGGATGGGCTCCACCCAAGCCAGCTCCGCGGGCGGTGAGCCGCCTACCCAGACGGCCCCGTAGCCCAGTGCCTCGATTTCTTTTGCCTGCTGTGGCGTTACGCCACGTCCGAACGATCCGAACCGGCCAAGATTGGGCTTGCTTGCAGCTGCATCGGTCATGCCGACTCCAACCCGGCCGCCGGTGAAGCTATTCCGCTTATTGCGGGTCGGCGTCTTATTCCGGGTCGGCGTCGTCCACCTCGTCGTCATCCACGGCGGCGACGTCGGCGATGGGCATCTCCAGCGGCAGCAACACGATGAACCGGGTGTCGCCCGGCACCGATTCCACCCGCAGATCGCCGCGATGTTTCTTGACGACGATGTTGAACGCGAGGTCCAGCCCGAGGCCGGTGCCTTCGCCGAACGGTTTGGTGGTGAAGAACGGCTCGAAGATGTGCTCGCGGATATCGGCGGGGACACCCGGCCCGGTGTCACAGATTTCGACCCGGGCCATGTTGTCGTTGTAGCGGCAGGTGCGGATGGTCAGCGTGCCGCCCTGATCGCGCATCGCGGCGATCGCGTTGTCGATGATGTTGGTCCATACCTGGTTGAGATCGCCTGGGTAGCAAGGGATTTCGGGCAGAGAGCGATCCCACTCCTTCACCAGGTTGATGGTCTTGGCTTCCTTGCCGGCGTCCTTGCCGCCGTCCTTGGTCAACCGATCGGCGAACATCACCAGCGTGCTGTGCAGCAGGTCGTGCACGTTGGCCACCTGGAACGGCGCCCGATCCAGTTGCGAGTACTGCTTGGCGTCGGCGACCAGCGCCGAAATCCGCTTGCTGGCTTCCAGAATCTGGTTCATCAGCAGTTCGCTCTCGATGGTGTAGTTGATCCATCGGACCGCCTGCTCCAAGGTTGCCGACGCGAGTTCCTCGGCGACCGTGGAAATCCGCTCCAGCCAATCGGTGTCGACGCCGCCCTCGACGAGCGTCGGCGCGATGTCCCAGCCGCCGTCGATGCCGTGCTCCTCCAGCCAGTCGCCGATGGCATCCTCGCGGTCGGAGCTCTCCAGCGCGCTCAGGTGCTGCGTCGCCGATTTGGCGACCTGCTCGGCAACCCGCTCCTGCAGGCGCACCAGGGCGCTCAACGCCTCGGGCGTGATGGTGCCGTCGGCGAGCATCGCGAGCTTGTGACGCATGTTGGCCACGCGTTCGCGCAGATCCGCCGCGGCCCGCGAGATCGCCGCGGCCGGGTTGTTCAGCTGATGGGTCAACCCGGCGGACAGCCGGCCCAACGCCAGCAGCTTCTCCCGGTTGTCGATGATGCGGCGGGTTCGGTCGGTGCCCACCGCGATGCCGTCGAGCAGGTGCACCGCCATCGGGAACTGGTCGCGCATGAACTGGGCGAAGACGGGCGCGTCCATCACGAAAAACCGCGACGGCTTGGTCACGTGGACCGAGGCGTCGTAGGTCTTCTGCTTCCCGCCGGTGAACGCCCGCCAGGCCCCGGCATACACGCCGCGTTGCGAGGTGCGGACCGTCTCGATGTCCTGCCCGCCGGACAGCTTCGACATCGCCAACTCGCCGTCGATCAGCACGTAGAAGCAGGTCGCCGGTTCGCCTTCCACGCAGATCGGCCCCGGCTGGTACTCCTGGATACACCCGTTGGAGCACAGCACCGCGAGCTGTTCGTCCGTCAGCGCCTCGAACAGGAACAGGGAGCGCAGCTCGTCGGGCTCACACGGCGTATTGGCGGTCATGACGCGTGGACCCTTCTAGGACTCGGCCAGGTAGCGGTGGACCAGCATCACGGCCATCGACCCTTCACCGACGGCGGCCGCGACCCGTTTGGCGGAGGTGGAGCGGACGTCGCCGGTGGCGAAGACGCCCGGCACGCTGGTTTCCAGGTGATGCGGTGGCCGGTCCAGCGTCCAGCCGCACACGTTGCGCAGGTCCGGGCCGGTCAGGATGAAGCCGTGGTCGTCGCGGGCCACCACCCCGTCCAGCCACTCGGTGCGCGGGGCGGCGCCGATGAAGATGAACATCCGGCCGCAGGCGACGTCCTCGACTTGCTCGGTCCGGTTGTTGACCAGGGTCAGCTTCTCCAGGTGGCCGTCGCCGGTGGCGCGCCGCACCTCGGTGCAGGTCAACACATTGATCTTGGGGTTCGCCTCGATCTGCTGGATCAGGTAGTACGACATCGACGCCTCCAGCGACGGAGCGCGCACCACGATGTTGACCGACTTCGCCGTCCGTGACAGATACATCGCGGCCTGGCCGGCGGAGTTGGCGCCGCCGATCACATAGACCTCTTCGTCCTCGCAGTCCGAGGCGATCGATACCGCGGCGCCGTAGTAGACGCCGCAGCCGGTCAGCTCCGTGAGTCCCTCGGCGGTCAGCTGACGGTAGGAGACACCGGTGGCCAGGATGACCGCGTGTGCGTCGACCGACCCGCCGTCGGCGAACCGCACGGTGCGCTTGGGGCCGTTCACCTCGAGGCTGGTCGCCTTGCGGGCGGTGATGATCTCCGCACCGAACTTCTCGGCCTGCCGGCGAGCCCGCTCGGCCAGCTGGCCGCCCGATACTCCGTCCGGGAAGCCCAGATAGTTCTCGATGCGCGAGCTCTGCCCCGCTTGCCCGCCGGTCGCGGTGTGCTCGATCAGCACCGTGCGCAGTCCCTCGGAGGCGCCGTATACGGCGGCGGCCAGGCCGGCCGGCCCACCGCCGATGACGATCAGGTCGTAGAACTCCTGCGACGGGGTGGAGGACAGGCCCAGTGTGTCGGCCAGCTCGGCGTCGGAGGGTTCCACCAGCGGGTCGCCGTGCTCGGTGACGACGACGGGCAGCCGCTTGCCGTCTTCGCCGGCCGCCTGCAGGAGTCGCTCGCCGTCGGGCTCGTCGGCCATGAACCAGGTGTAGTAGAGGCCGTTGCGAGCCAGGAAGTCACGCACCTCCCAGGATCGCGCCGACCAGCGATGCCCGATCACCTTGGTGTGCGGGATGGGGTGTTCTGGTGCCGCCCGCCAGGACTCGAGCAGCCCGTCGATGACGGGGTAGAACTTCTCCTCCGGCGGATCCCACGGCTTGAGCAGGTAGTGGTCCAGGTCCACGACGTTGATCGCATCGATTGCGGCGTGGGTGTCGGCGTAGGCGGTGAGCAGCACGCGGCGCGCCACCGGGTACAAATCCATCGCCTGCTCGAGAAACTCGATGCCGCTCATCTGCGGCATCCGGTAGTCGGCGATCAGCGTGGCGACCGTTTCGCCGCGCAGCTTGAGCTGCTTGAGGGTTTCCAGCGCCTCGGGACCCGACTCCGCGCGCACGATGCGGTGATTCTCGCCGTATTTGCGCCGCAGGTCCCGGGCCACAGCGCGCGAAACCGCGGGATCGTCGTCGACGGTCATGATCACCGGTTTGCGTGACTGCGCGGCGCCATCAAGGGGACGTGTCATCGTGGTCAAGTATGCCCTTGTCAGGAGTGGTGTGGTGGGTCGAGGTGACGCCCGCGAGCGCCCGGATCGCGGATTTTGGCCACGCCGCACGAGCGGGTACCATGGAGCGACGGTGCGACATTTCGCGCCGGCTTTTTTGTGTGTCCGTTCCCTAGGAATTTCCTGTCACCGGCTCACGTTCCAAAGTCGGTGTGAATGCTGTGCCGTCGTTGGCGCAGACGACAACGAAACTAAACGACGAGGATTTGACGAGTAGTTATGGCCAAGAAGGACGGCGCCATCGAGGTCGAGGGCCGGGTGGTCGAGCCCCTGCCCAATGCGATGTTTCGCATTGAGCTGGAGAACGGTCACAAGGTGCTTGCCCACATCAGCGGCAAGATGCGGCAGCACTACATCCGCATCCTGCCCGAGGACCGGGTGGTGGTGGAGCTGTCTCCCTACGACCTGTCCCGGGGCCGCATCGTGTACCGGTACAAGTAACCAACCAACAGACGAGAACAGGATCGAAAAGCCGTGAAGGTCAACCCCAGCGTGAAGCCGATTTGCGACAAGTGCAGGGTGATCCGTCGGCATGGGCGGGTCATGGTGATCTGCTCCGATCCACGCCACAAGCAGCGCCAGGGCTAGCCACGACCGCAAGCACGGCGTAACGGGTCGGCACAAACGAACCAAGACCCAGGCCGAGCAGCACCTACAACTAAATGCAGACCTCCCAGCACCACTGAACGGCTCGCATCTTTAGAGATGGGTCCGTTCATCTACGCCCGGTCGGAGGCCGGGCCCCGATCGATTCGGGAACGGGCTGGGAAAAGACCTCCGCTTAGAAAAAGAGGAAACGCCACCTATGGCTCGACTAGTAGGCGTCGATCTGCCGCGTGACAAGCGGATGGAGATCGCGCTGACCTACATCTTCGGCATCGGCCGTACCCGCTCCACCGAGATCTTGGAAGCGACCGGCATCGACCGGAATCTGCGCACCAGGGACCTCACCGACGACCAGCTGACCCACCTGCGTGACTACATCGAGGCCAACCTCAAGGTCGAGGGTGACCTGCGCCGCGAGGTTCAGGCCGACATCCGCCGCAAGATCGAGATCGGCTGCTATCAGGGTCTGCGGCACCGCCGCGGCCTGCCGGTGCGTGGCCAGCGCACCAAGACCAACGCGCGTACCCGCAAGGGCCCCAAGCGCACCATCGCCGGCAAGAAGAAGGCCAGGTAACCGCCCATGCCACCAGCCAAGAAGGCAGCAGCGTCGGCCCCCAAGAAGGGGCAGAAGACTCGCAAGCGGGAAAAGAAGAACATCCCGCACGGCGCCGCGCACATCAAGAGCACGTTCAACAACACGATCGTGAGCATCACCGACCCGCAGGGCAACGTCATCGCCTGGGCGTCGTCGGGCCACGTCGGCTTCAAGGGCTCGCGCAAATCGACGCCGTTCGCCGCGCAGCTCGCTGCCGAGAACGCCGCGCGCAAGGCCCAGGAGCACGGCGTGCGCAAGGTCGACGTGTTCGTGAAGGGCCCGGGTTCGGGCCGGGAGACCGCGATCCGTTCGCTGCAGGCCGCGGGCCTGGAGGTCGGCGCGATCTCCGACGTCACCCCCCAGCCGCACAACGGCTGCCGCCCGCCCAAGCGACGCAGGGTCTAGGAGGAGAATCATGGCTCGTTACACCGGACCCATCACCCGCAAATCGCGCCGGCTGCGCACCGACCTCGTCGGTGGCGACCAGGCCTTCGAGAAGCGTCCCTACCCGCCCGGCCAGCACGGCCGCGCACGGATCAAGGAAAGCGAATACCTCCTGCAGCTGCAGGAGAAGCAGAAGGCCCGCTTCACCTACGGCGTAATGGAAAAGCAGTTCCGTCGCTACTACGAAGAGGCCGTGCGCCACTCCGGCAAGACCGGTGAGAACCTGCTGCAGATCCTGGAGAGCCGGTTGGACAACGTCGTGTACCGCGCCGGGCTGGCGCGTACCCGCCGGATGGCCCGCCAGCTGGTCAGCCACGGGCACTTCAGCGTCAACGGCGTGCACGTCAATGTCCCCAGCTACCGGGTGTCGCAGTACGACATCATCGACGTGCGGGACGGGTCGCTGAACACCGTGCCCTTCCAGATCGCGCGGGAGACGGCGGGCGACCGTCCGATCCCGAGCTGGCTGCAGGTGGTGGGGGAGCGTCAGCGCATCCTCGTGCACCAATTGCCCGAGCGCGCACAGATCGACGTGCCGCTCACCGAGCAGCTCATCGTCGAGTACTACTCGAAGTAAAGACCCCCTGCGCTGAACCCGGCGCAGGTCTGAACGGCATCAAATAGCGGGTGCCGAGAAGGAGAAAAGAAAACCATGCTGATTTCTCAGCGACCCACACTGTCCGAGGAAATCCTCACCGACAGCCGGTCCCAGTTCGTCATCGAACCGTTGGAGCCGGGTTTCGGTTACACCCTTGGTAATTCGCTGCGGCGCACGCTGCTGTCGTCGATTCCCGGCGCGGCCGTGACCAGCATTCGCATCGACGGCGTGCTGCACGAGTTCACCACCGTGCCCGGCGTCAAGGAGGATGTCACCGACATCATCCTGAACCTCAAGGGTCTGGTGGTGTCCTCCGAGGAGGACGAGCCGGTCACGATGTACCTGCGCAAGCAGGGCCCGGGTGAGGTCACCGCGGGTGACATCGTGCCGCCCGCCGGCGTCACGGTGCACAACCCCGGCATGCACATCGCGACGTTGAACGACAAGGGCAAGCTCGAGGTCGAGCTCGTCGTCGAGCGCGGTCGTGGTTACGTCCCGGCCGTGCAGAACCGTGCCTCCGGTGCCGAAATCGGCCGTATCCCAGTCGATTCCATCTACTCGCCGGTACTCAAGGTCACCTACAAGGTGGATGCCACCCGTGTCGAGCAGCGCACCGACTTCGACAAGCTGATCCTGGACGTGGAGACCAAGAGTTCGATCACCCCCCGCGACGCGCTGGCGTCGGCGGGTAAGACCCTGGTCGAATTGTTCGGCCTGGCACGCGAACTCAACGTCGAGGCCGAGGGCATCGAGATCGGGCCGTCGCCGGCTGAGGCCGACCACATCGCCTCGTTCGCGCTGCCGATCGACGACCTGGATCTGACCGTTCGCTCCTACAACTGCCTCAAGCGCGAGGGTGTGCACACCGTCGGCGAGCTGGTCAGCCGCACCGAGTCCGACCTGCTCGACATCCGCAACTTCGGCCAGAAGTCCATCGACGAGGTGAAGGTCAAGCTGCACCAGCTGGGCCTGTCGCTCAAGGACAGCCCGCCGAGCTTCGACCCGTCGGAGGTCGCGGGCTACGACGTCGCCACCGGCACCTGGTCCAGCGAGGGGTCGTACGACGACGCGGACTACGCCGAAACCGAACAGCTCTAGCGCACGTCCGGCGACGATGCGGCCGTGCAGCGGCCGCTGAGGAACCGGACACATGCAACACCGTCCGTCCCGGCCCTACCTGATACGGGGGTCGGCCGCTAAATAGGAGATAGTGCAATGCCCAAGCCCACTAAGGGCCCTCGCCTCGGCGGGTCGTCTTCGCACCAGAAGGCTCTGCTGGCCAACCTGGCCACGTCGCTGTTCGAGCACGGTCGTATCAAGACGACCGAGCCCAAGGCACGTGCGCTGCGGCCGTACGCGGAGAAGCTGATCACGCACGCGAAAAAGGGCACGCTGCACAATCGCCGAGAGGTGATGAAGAAGATCCGCGACAAGGACGTGGTGCACGCCCTTTTCGCGGAGATCGGGCCGCACTTCGCCGATCGTGAGGGTGGCTACACCCGCATCATCAAGGTCGAGGCGCGCAAGGGCGACAACGCCCCGATGGCCGTGATCGAGCTGGTGCAGGAAAAGACCGTCACCTCGGAGGCCGACCGTGCGCGTCGGGTGAAGGCTTCTAAGAAGTCTTCCGAGACGGGAGAGGCGCCGGTGGCTGCGGCCGCCGCGCCGCAGGCCGCGGTCGAGCCCGAGGCCGCCGAAGGCCCGACGGCCGAGGAGGCGACGGCTGTCGAAGCCGAGGTCGAGGAGACCACGACCGCTGAGGCCGTTGAGCCGGCTACCGAGGCTGAAGCGACCGAGCAGCCCGAGGCTGAGACCGCCGACGAGGGTGACGAGCCCACCGACAAGTAGCGAAGACGTCCGTCTTAGGCTCGATATCGCCTACGACGGAACCGATTTCGCGGGCTGGGCAACGCAGGCCGGGCAGCGCACTGTCGCCGGCGTCATCGACGACGCGCTGACGACGGTTTTCCGCACGCCGGTCAAGCTGTGGGCGGCCGGGCGCACCGACACGGGAGTACATGCCACCGGACAGGTGGCCCATGTCGATGTGCCCGCCGCCGCCTTGCCTCATGCCTACCCACGTTCGCCGCGCGCGGGCGATCCGGAATTCCTGCCGCTGCTGCGCCGCCTGGGCCGCTTTTTGCCCACCGACGTCCGGGTGCTCGGAATTGCCCGCGCCCCAGCGGGTTTCGACGCACGGTTCTCGGCGCTGCGGCGTCATTACGAGTACCGGTTGTCGACGGCTGCCTACGGTGTCCAGCCGCGGCAAGCGCGCTACATCACCGCTTGGCCGCGCGACCTGGACGTGGAGGCGATGAGCATCGCATCGCGAGATCTGCTGGGGTTGAACGACTTTGCGGCCTTCTGTCGCTATCGCACCGGTGCCACCACGATTCGCGACCTGCAGCGGCTGGATTGGTCGCGCGACGGCGACCTGATCACCGCGCACGTCACCGCCGACGCGTTCTGCTGGCAGATGGTGCGCTCCCTGGTCGGTGCGCTGCTGGCCGTCGGCGAACACCGGCGCAGTGCGCAATGGTGCCGTGAATTGCTCAGCGCGCCAGCACGATCCAGCGACTTCGCGGCCGCTCCGGCGCAGGGCCTGACGCTGGTGGGCGTGGACTATCCGCCCGACGACGAGCTCGCGTCGCGCATCCTGATCACCCGCGATCTGCGCACGCGCTAGTTCGAGGCATCGCCGATCGGGACGACTACAGCTTGCCGGCCGCGAAGCTGGCCGCCTGATCCACCAATCCGGAGTCGATGTACGACGGTTGCAGATGCGACGCCCACACCGCCTTCCCGTTGCCGTTGCAGATCGGGTCGCCGGGCGCGCACTCCTCGATCGTCTTACCGGCGAAGGCCGGGCTGAAGCCGGGGACCGGGCCGAGCACCCGCTGAGTACCGTTGCCGAACAACGCGACTGCCGCGACGTGCTGATCGATGCCCGGGGGCAACGGGTTCTTGAACCCGAACGAGGGCTGGGTCACTGCGATCACCAGGTCGGCCGACACGGCGCCGAGCGAGTAACCGCCGAGCACCTCGCGGGTGTTCGGGCAGTGTTTGGCCATGTACTGGACGTGGTTGCTCATGTCGATGGCGCCCTTGGCCGGATCGACGTCGGCGGGGTAGTTGACCCCGTAGACGCCGAGGGGCAACTGCGTCTTGGACCGCAGCGAGTTGGCGAACGCATCGCCGACCAGGCCGGCGCCGGGCGGCTCCTCACGGCCGCGGGCGAACACCACCTCGGCACCCGGACACGGCGGGCCCGCCGAGGCCACCGGCGCCAGCGTCAAAGCCGAGCCGGCGATCATGGATATCGCGAACAGCGTGTTGCCAAACGGTTTGACCCCCATGAGCCGATGGTACGCATTTTCGGCGGGTACTAGTGAACGGCCGTGATCACTCCGCGATCGCAGTGTGACCGGATCTTTGTGCAGCTAGATCTTGGCGGCGACGAAATGTGCTGCCTTATTGGTCAATCCGGGCACGTAGCTGAGGTGGGCCGGCCACGAGTTGCCGTCGGAGCAGATCGGGTCGCCGGGGTTGCACACGTTGAGGATCTTGCCGCCGAAATCCGTGCTGAGGACGGTCATCAGATTGCCGGCCCGGCCCGACGGATTCCCGAACAGGACGACCGCGACGACGTGATCGGCGGCCGCGGCCGGCAAGGGATCGCGAAAGCCGAGGGCGGGTAGCGGTGCGGCCGTGACGATGTCGATGACGGCGGCGCCCTGCGAGTAGCCGCCCAGCACCAACTTGGTGTCGGGGCAGTGGTCGGCCATGTGCTGGATGTGGCCGCTGGCGTCGTTCGCGCCGTCGGTGGCGGCCAGGAAATCGTCGTTGGCAGGGTAGTTGACGCCGTAAGACCCCACATTGCGGTTGGTCTGCGCGCGCAGCGCGTTGACAAAGGCGCCGCCGACTTTGCCGAGGCCCGGAGGCTCGTCGGTTCCGCGGGCGAACACCACCTCGACGTCCGGGCACCCGGCAAACGCGCGCGGGATCAACGGCGACCCGAACACGATCGCGGCGCCCACCACCAGTGCGGCGACTGCCAACAAGCAAAAGTTATGCGCCCGTGATCTTTTCGCGGCAAGGCTCATGCCGCGATAGTACGGGTTGTTGAGGGTGCGGTTAGTGAACCGCGGCAACCATGTCGGTCTGGGGAACCGTGGGTCCGGGCGCCGCCGGGGCCGGTGATTGCGGCGCGTAGCTGGGGCTCAGCGGGCCGGGGGTCGACAAGCCGGGACCTGGTGCCTGTGTTTGCGGGCCGGAACCGGGCGTGTTGGGGCCAGCACCCGGAGCCGACGGCCCGTGCCCGGGCACCGACTGGCCGGTGCCGGCCATCAGTTTGGACGCGACGAACTGCGCCGCCTGGGTGGTGTAGACGGGGACATAGCCCTCGGTGTGCCCGCTCCACTCGTTGCCGGGACCGGCGTGGCAGATCGGGTCGTTGGGGTTGCAATAGTCGACGGCCTTGGAGCCGAGCATCGCACTCTGGCTGGGCAGGGTGCCGCCGGCGCGGTCGGCGACGTCACCGAAGGTGACGACGGCGGCGATGTTGTCCGCGTACTGCGGCGGCAGCTTGTTGCCCCAGCTGATACCGCCGATCGGCACGCCGGCCACGATGTCCATCACCGACGCGCCCTGCGAGTAGCCGCCCAGCACGATCTTGGTGTTGGGGCACGTTTCCACGCTCTTCTTGACGCGGTCGATGGTGTCGTTGGCCCCGTCGCCGCCGTGCAGCTGCAGCTTGCTGGCGGCGTAGTTGACGCCGTAGGGCAGGATGTTCAGACCGGTCTGCTGGCGCAGCGAGTCGACGAAGGCATCGCCGACCCGGCCCAAACCGGCCGGCTCGTTGGTGCCGCGGGCGAAGATGACCTCGACGTCGGGGCAGTCGAACGCGTGCGCAACGGGGGCCCTCGGCGTGGCGAGCAGGCCCGCGGCCGTCACCAGGGCGGCAGCGCCCAGGCCCACAAAGCGGCCAACTAACCGCATGCTGCCCACCCGACGGGTACCTATGCGCTGAGATTTCACGGCGCAACTCTACCCAAATTGAGGCCTCTCCAAACCTGTGGGCTGTGGATAACCGGCGGCGGGGACGCCGCGGTGCGGTTAACGTGACCAGCGGATTCGCGGACTTTGGGAGGCCAGTGCCCCACCAATCGACGACTTGGGCGCAAGTCAGCGGTTACCGATTCCTGCTACGCCGGATTGAGCGCGCACTACTGGGCGGTGCTTATGGGACTTTCGGTGAACCGCTGCGAGCCCGCACCGGGCCGCTGACGGTGGGCTGGGTACTGACGGCCGTCGCGGTGGTGGGATGTGCGCTCATTGGATTGCTGCGGCCGCACGTCCGGCTGGATCACGCCCAGATCGTGATGGGCAAGGAGACCGGAGCGCTATATGTGCGAGTCGGCGATACCTGGCACCCGGTGCTCAACCTGGCTTCGGCGCGGTTGGTCGCGGCGACAGATGCCAATCCGCAGGCAGTGCCCGAGCCCGAATTACGCCGTACCAAACGTGGTCCCCTGCTGGGCATTCCCGGCGCACCGCAGCTTCTCGGCCCGCAGCTTTCCGGCGATGATGCGGTCTGGACGATCTGCGATACCGAAGGTGCAACGGCCACGACGGTGATCGTCGGGCCCGCCGGCGGACCGTCGGCCCATCGCCTGGCACGCGATCAGGCTCTGCTGGTCGCACCGGGTACGGGTCCGCCCACATACCTGCTGTACGACGGCGAGCGGGCTGTCGTGGATCTTGCGGACACCGCGGTCGTGCGCGCATTACGCCTGGAGGGCCGCGTGCCACTCGTCGTTTCGCAGTCCTTGCTGAACACGATCCCGGAGGCGCCGCCGATCACGGCTCCACGAATCCGTGGCGTGGGGGGCAGGTCGGCCGGACTACCCGACTTTCCCGTCGGCAGTGTGCTGCGTATCACACGCGGAGATGGCGACGAGTACTACGCAGTCCTGAGCACCGGAGTCCAGCGCGTCGGCCAGGTAGCCGCGGATCTCATGCGCTTCAGCGACTCGCGCGGCGCCGCCAACATCATCGCGGTGACACCGGACGTGATTCGGGGCGCTGCGATCGTCGACTCGCTGCCGGTAGGGACCTTCCCGGAACGCGCGCCCGGGGACCGCAGCCTGATCGGCACCACCACCGTGTGTGTGAGTTCGGGGTCGACGGCGTCCGGTGCTGAGATCCTGACCGCGAGTGGCTTGCCGCTTGCGCCCGGCCAGGTCCCGGTGTCCTTGTCGCAAGCCGACGGCCGCGGTCCCGCACTTGATGCTGTCTACTTGCCCCCCGGGCGGACCGCCTACGTGCGGGGCAATGGCGGGGCGAGCACACGCTATCTCGTCATCGACACCGGTGTGCGATTCGCGATTCACGACAACGACGCCGCCCGCGACCTCGGTCTGCAGACGGACCCTGTGCCCGTGCCGTGGTCGATGATCGCGGTCCTTCCGGCCGGGCCGGAACTGAGCAGGGCGGGCGCGTCAGTCGTCCGCGACACTATCGCGGGATCCTCGTAGCCGTTGCTTTGCCGCACCGATGATCAGCGCGCACATCAGAGCGACCAGGCACATGGCCGCTCCGCGCAACGCGATATCCCGCCCAACAGAATTCATCGGCCCGGCTGCCGGCGCGGCGATCGGCACGTGCGCCGGCGGCGGTTTGGCGACATTGGTGGGCGCGCTGGAGTCGGTGCTCACCGCGGCCAGGACGTCGATCGTGCCACTGCCGACGAATGGATTCCATCCGCCTGACGGATGATGCGCCGTCGACTCGATGCGCTGCGTCACCTGCCGCGCCGTCAACGCGGGGAACCGCGCCCGGATCAACGCGGCGAGCCCGCTGACAACAGGTGCGGCGTAGCTGGTTCCGGATAACGCCGCCGAACTCAATGACAGCACCGCCTGCCCGGTAGCGGCGACGTCGACCCACGGACCGGCAAGAGTGAAGGCCGATGGCGTCCCGTCGGCATTCACCGAACCGACGGTCAGCACGTAGTCGTCGTACCAGGCTGGACTGACCGCGACCGAGATGTTCTGCCACGTCGCATCCGGGCGCTGGGCCGGACACTGTCCGCCGCCGGTGTTTCCGGCCGCGGCGACCACGACGGCGTTCTTGACGTCGACCGCGTAGGCCAGCGCGGCGCCCAGTGCCCGGTCGTCGAGCGCCGACGTGACCGGGACGCACGCCACCGACGAAATGTTGATCACCGACGCACCCAGGTCGGCGGCAGTGCGGACCGCTTTCGCCATGGTGACTACATCGCCGATCCCCGAGTTTGACGGGTCGCTGGTCGGGGCGAATTTCGAGCTGGACTGCCGGATGCTGATCAACGTGACGTCGGGCGCGACGCCGCTGAAACTATCTGTCGAATCGGCTGCGGCGGCGATGATTCCGGCGACCAACGTCCCGTGGGCGTCGCAATCCTGAGTGCCGTCGCCGGTGAACACGTAGTCACCTCCGGGCACCACATCGGGCAACCGGCGATGGCGCGCAACGCCGGTGTCGATGACCGCGACTCGTTGTCCCGCGCCGCGGGTCAGCTGCCAGACGTGCGGTAAATCGAGATCTGCGAGCTGGTTTCGCCCCGGACCTGGATCCCCGGTCACCATCGTGCATACCTCGCGTTGCACCGTAGGCCTCGTGGGTGCCGGCAACGCAGGCTTCGGCAACAACCTGTCATCAATCTCTGGCGGTGAAACCGCTTGTGCTGATGGCGTTCCCCAGTGCGATAAGGCCGTCAACCCCGCTGCCGCCACCAGCCGCACGAGGCGCGACGTCCTCATGTCGGATGCAGACCGCGGGCGGCGTCGTAGAGGCCACATATCCAACCGGCCAGTGGCACCGTCGCGATCAGGACCACACACTCCAACACCTCGACGCCTTTTCGCGCGACGGCTGACAGCGATACCGCCGGCGCTACAAACCCGAAGTAGATCGCACCGGCGACACACAACGCCGTCGCCGCAGCGATCCACGGCCCGCGCTCCGGGGCCCTGAGCGCGGCGACTGCGAACGTCGTTCCAATCGTGGCTACACCGGCGATGCCGCTCACCAACGTCCTCCTCCGGTCGACCGAACTGGCGCGCAGCAGCAGCAGCGCACCGATGGCGGCCGCAAGTGCAGCGCACCCGAGCCGCGGTGTACCCGTCGCTACGGTGAGGATGGCGCCGGTGGCCGCCGAGAACGAGAACGCGGCCAGCAGGCTGGCCAACCAGGCGTCGGCACGAACAGCGCCGGCGGCCACATCGTCGGGAACCGGATGTGGGTCGGCCGGCTTTGGTGACAATCCGGCCAGGACGAGCGCCGCGCGTGGCGCAACCGCGAGTAGACCAAGCGACAGCAACGCCAATACCGCACCGACCACGTGCAATGGGACGTCGGTCGCCAGACCTGCGAACGCAGCGATGGCGACGATCGCCGCGAAGCACGACACTGCGGTCAATGTTGAAGTCCCGCAATCGGATACGCGGATCGCTAGCACCGCGGTGGCTGCGGCGGCCGCGGCGGCCAGAAGCACGTTGGGCAGACCCGGGGTGCCGGGTACGGTGAGAAAGCCCGCGACTGCGGAGAATGCCGTGGCGACCAGGCTCAGCGTGAGGGCGGCCATGGCGTCCCGGTACGTGCGATTCGCGAGTGCCGCCAACATCACCGCCGCGAAAGCGACGAGCGCAGTGATTCCCGCGGTGGGGCCGAGGTTGCGGACAGCGTTGGTGGGCAGGGCGTTTCGAATGAGTGTCAGACATCCGATACCACTTAGACAGCCGGCCCCCAGGGCGGCGGCAAGACGTGTTGCAAATTCGTTCTGGGCCGGACTCCAGCTCCTACCGTCCAGCGTGTCCGACACAGCCTCCGCCACGTCGTCGTATCGCACTGAGGGTGGCGGCGTTGCAGACTGGCTCAGGACGAGGACGTCACCGTCGCGGACACCGCTGCGCGCGAGCGTCGTGGACGAATTCAAAGTCGACGCTCCCAAGATCGACAGCTGGTAGCGGGTCGCGATTGGATCGTCGGCGCCGTGGGCCTTCAGGGTGTCGACGATGGGCGATAGCAGGGTGGCAACCGGCATCTCGGACGGCAGAGCCAAGTCGACGATGGCGGTGCCGGCATGCACGGACACGCGGCGAAGCGCCGGATCGGATACAGACAACGCAACCCCTTCAGATTCGGATGATCTTGACGCTAAGGCAATTTCGGAACATCGGTATTCGGCTATCCACAGGTGAGTTGCGGTCAATTCCGGTACTGCCTACCGTCGTCGCACGCGGGGAGGGGCCGGGATGACTGAGGTGTTCGCGCCTGTGGTGCGCCAGCTGCCGCCGGAAGCCGCGACCGCAGACATCGTCGTTGCCGCGCCGCCCGAGCTGCCGCAGCCGACGGCACCGAGTCTGCCGATGCGCCTGCTGCCGGTCGGCATGTCCGTCGTGAGCGTCGCAGTCATGGCGCTGGCCTTCTTCTCCGGCCCGACCGTTGCCCGCAGCCCCGGGTTTCTGGCCTTCCCGGTGATGATGCTGGTGTCCATGGCGCTCACATCGATCACGCAACGTGGCCGTCGGCAGGGTAACGAGATCGGCGCGAGGCGCGCCGACTACCTGGGATATCTGACACGGCTGCGCCGAACGGTAACCGAAATAGCTGCAGCACAACACTTCTCACTGAACTGGAGTCACCCCGACCCCGCTACTTTATGGACCTTGATCGGTGGCCCGCGGATGTGGGAGCGACGAGTGGCCGACCCCGACTTCTGTTCGGTTCGCGTCGGCGTTGGTACTCAGCCACTTTCGGCCAAGCTGGTAGCCGCTGAAATTGACGGCGGGGAGCGCACCGATCCGGTTACCGCCGCGGCCGCACAGCGCTTCATCCGGACACACGGCACGATCGCGGACGTGCCAATCGTCGTTGCCTTGACCCCAGGAGCGTCCGTCACCGTCGACGGTGATTTGGCCGAGGTGCGTGGTCTGCTGCGGGCGATGATCTGCCAGCTCGCCGTGCTGCACCCTCCGGATCAATTGTTCATTGTCGGCGTGATCGCGGATCGGAGCCGGGCCCACTGGGATTGGTTGAAGTGGTTGCCGCACAGCCAACACCCGACCGCGAAGGATTCGGTGGGCAGCGCGCGAATGCTGTATGAAAGCGCTGCGGAGATGCGGCGCGCGCTGGCCGGGACGGAACTCCCGGCGCGCGTGGTGGTCGTCGTCGACCACCAGGGCCGCGGTGACGGCGATAGCGCGGGCGCCATCGCGGGTGCGACCATCATCGAAACAGGGCCTGGCCGCAGTCGCTCGCCGTTGACCATTCGGATTTCCGGCGCAGTTCACGCCTTGACCTACCCCGACCGGATGAACCCGCTCGACGCGCAGATGTGTGCGCGCCGTCTTGCCGGCTACCGGGCGGGTACTGCGTCTCATCCTGGCGGCGATGCAGGCTGGCCGGCCCTCTTGGGGCTTGACGACGTTGCCAGCTACGACCCGATCATGTTGTGGCGCAACCGAGATCCCCGCACTCGGCTGCGCGCCCCGATCGGAAGAACGTCGGACGGAGCTACTCTCGAACTCGATATCAAGGAGTCCGCCGAAGACGGCATGGGGCCGCACGGGCTCTGCGTGGGCGCGACCGGGTCGGGCAAGTCCGAGCTGCTGCGCACCGTCGCGCTGGGCATGATCGCGCGGAACTCTCCGGAAGTGCTGAACCTGCTCCTCATCGACTTCAAAGGTGGGGCGACGTTTCTCGACCTGGCACAGGCTCCGCACGTCGCCGCGGTGATCACCAACCTCTCGCAGGAAGCACCGCTGGTCGCGCGGATGCGAGACGCACTGGCCGGTGAGATGAATCGTCGGCAAGAGTTGCTGCGGACGGCGAGGTGCTCCAGCGTCGCGGCGTACGAACAGGCTCGTCGGGCCGGGACGAAGATGACCGCCCTGCCGGTGTTGTTCATCGTTGTCGACGAGTTTTCCGAACTACTCAGCCGGCATCCCGATTTCGCCGATATGTTCGTCGCGATCGGTCGGCTCGGCCGGTCACTGGGCATGCACCTACTGCTTGCGAGTCAGCGCCTCGACGAGGGCCGGCTGCGTGGGCTGGAAGCCCACCTGTCCTACCGGGTGTGTTTGAAGACGTTGTCCGCCAGCGAATCACGAATCGTCTTGGGCACACCCGACGCATATGAGCTACCGAACACGCCCGGAGCGGGCTTACTACGCTGCGGCAGCGGCGAGCTGATCCGCTTCCAAACCGCCTTCGTGTCAGGGCCGGACAGCTCGGTACGTCGTGTCGCACCTGCGCTTCCGCGGCCGCCGGAAACGGTGCAGGTGTTCACCGCGCACGCCGTCGGACCGATCGCCCGCGTCGCCGAGTCAGGCGCGTCGCCTGCACCCACCATCTTGCGGACTGTGCTGGACCGGCTGTCCGGGCACGGGCCGACCGCGCACCGAGTGTGGCTGCCCCCGCTTGGTCTGGCGCCGCCACTGGACAGCCTGCTGCGCGACGCAGGATCGGGAAGTCTGCTTGTGCCGATCGGCATCGTCGATCGGCCTTTTGAACAGTGCCGGACACCGCTAATGGTCGACTTATCGGGAGCGGCGGGCAATTTCGCCGTCGTGGGCGCTCCCCAAACGGGCAAGTCGACAGCCCTGCGGACGCTGATCACCGCGCTCGCGGCCGCTTATGATCCGAGCCGGGTGCAGTTCTACTGTCTGGACTTTGGCGGTGCAACGTTCGCGTCCCTGCGCACACTGCCACATATCGGCACCATCGCGAGCAGACCCGAACCCCAGCTCGTCGCGCGCATGATCGCCGAGATCGAATCGATCGTGCGCTCTCGGGAGGTCGACTCATGCGAACAGCTCGCTGACGTGTTTCTCGTCATCGACGGCTGGGCGAGTTTGCGTGACGAGTTCCAGAATCTGGAGGAATCAGTCACTGCTGTTGCGGCCCAGGGATTGTCGTTCGGGGTGCACGTTGTGCTCTCGGCCTCGCGGTGGGCCGAGATCAGACCCTCGTTGAGGGATCAGATCGGCACCCGCATCGAACTGCGGCTGGGTGAGCCGGCCGATTCGGAGCTTGACCGCAAACGAGCGCACGAAGTGCCCCGCGACCGCCCGGGCCGCGGTCTGTCCCACGACGGCCAGCACATGGTCATCTGCCGGCCGATGGAGGCAGACGAATTGCGAAGCCGCCACGGTGAGCTGGCCGCCCCTGCCATACCACTGCTGCCCACTCACGTGGACCACTGCGCAGTCGTCGACTCGGCGGCCGACGAGGACGCCACGCAGCTACTCCTCGGTCTCGAGGAGCGTCGATTGCGGCCGGTTGCAGTTGATTTCGAGCGGAATTCACATCTGCTCATCCTCGGGGAAAACGAGTGCGGAAAGACCACCGCGTTGCGGACTCTGTGCCGCGAAATTGTTCGGACCAAGACGGCTGCACAGGCAAGGCTACTGATCGTCGACTTCCGACGCACCCTGCTCGGCGTAGTGGAGTCACCACATCTCGGCGGCTATGCCATGTCGCCAACTGCGCTCAGGGCGCTGCTGCCGGACATACTCGATCTGCTGCAGCGGCGGATGCCCCCGCCGGACGTGACGCAGGCGCAGCTGCGCGCCAGGTCGTGGTGGTCCGGTCCAGACATCTATGTCGTCGTCGACGACTATGACTTGGTCGCCGTGCCGGCCGGAAATCCGCTGTTGGATTTTCTCGAATACCTGCCGCATGCAAAGGATCTGGGATTGCACCTGATCGCGGCGAGGCGCAGCGGGGGTGCGTCGCGCGCCTTGTTCGAGCCGCTGCTGGCGGGCCTGCGGGAGATCGGCTGCATGGGACTGATGATGAGTGCGCGTCCGGATGACGGCTCGCTGTTAGGGGCTCGGCGTCCGGTGCGATTGCCGGCGGGGCGCGGCGTTTTGGTCAATGATGCCGGCGACGAACAGGTAATCCAGGTGGGTTGGAGTCCGGCACCGTGAACGGGCATCACGCCATTATTGCGGCGGGTCCGGGAATGATTCACCGGTTGTGTTGTGCCGCAAGCACAGTCGCCGACGCGAAATCCGAGATCCGCCATGCGGCGCTGAACGCGATTGACGATCAGGTGGCGTTGGTCGACGGGTTGCCCGTGGCGGTCGATCGGTTGTGGCGCAGCGGACTGCGGTCATTGGACTGTGCGAATCCAGGGGCGCGCGGAGCGATTCGGATAGTGCATCCATCCTGGTGGCCGTCGTCGCGGGTCGATGTGGTTGCCGCTGCGGCTGCGGCCGTGTCCGACGACGTGCGGGTGCACCCGCGCTCGTGGTTGGTTCGCCGGGTGTCGAAGGCGGAGCCGGAAGTGCCGGTGGTGGAGATCGCCGAGCGGCTGGTCGCGATCGTGGGCGACGATCTCGTGGCCGTTGCGCGCAGCGCAGAGCCGCAGGCCGTGGCCGAAGAGGTCGTGGGTCTCGTCGACGAAATGACTTGTGGAGCAACAGCAACCGTGCTGATCGATGTGCCTGACAGCGTTACCGGGGCCCGGGAGCTTGCGACGCTGCTCGCCGGCGGCTTGCGCGGACGGGGACACAAGATTGTGCGGGTTGACGACGCCCGGCTATCCCGGTTGGCGCTCTCGGCGACCTCCGACATCATGCTGCCGCCGCGGCCGGGCGACGACGCCCGTCGGGTGGGCTCACGCGTCCGGCTGGTTGGGGGTCTGGCGGCTGCCACCGTGGTGCTGGCCGCGACGGTGCCGGCGATCGCGGCGGGCGGTCATCGCGGTGTTGCCCCCGTGGCTGCGGCGTCGACGACATTTCTGGTGGAAGGCCGGGTCGCACTGACGGTGCCGGCGAATTGGACGAGGCAACGGGTGATCGCGGGACCGGGTTCGGCCCGGGTACAGGTCACGTCGCAGACAGATCCTGAAGTGGCGTTGCACGTCACCCAGTCGCCGATTCCGGCCGAGACGCTCAGCGCCACGGCCGACCGGTTGAAGCACGCGATCGACAGCGAGCCCGCGGGTGTATTCGTCGATTTCAATCCGTCCGGAGTGACCGCGGGACGGCCGGCTGTGACATATCGCGAAGTCCGCGCCGGTCATCACGTGCGATGGACGGTGGTTGTAGATGGATCGGTTCGGATCAGCATCGGATGCCAGAGCCGGCCCGGTGGTGAGGATGCCGTCCGCGGCGCGTGCGAGGAGGCGGTGCGGTCAGCCCACGCGATCCCATGAGCCGCCGCGGTGCCGCGGGAAATTGGATGGAACCGAACCGAGGTGCGGGTGGTCGTACTTGGTATCGAAGAGGAAGGAGCAGGGTGACTACACCGCCAGGTGCGAACTTGCTGAGCACCGATTTTGATCTGATGCGCTCGGTGGCAGGCACGACGGACAGCCGCAACGAAGAGATCCGGGCGATGCTGCAGGCATTCATCGGCCGAATGAGCAGTGTGCCGCCATCGGTGTGGGGTGGGCTCGCCGCCGCACGGTTCAAGGACGTAGTGGATCGCTGGAATGCCGAGTCGCTGCGGCTGTACCACGGGCTGCACACGATCGCGGACACCATTCGGCACAACGCGGCCACGCTGCGAGATGCCGGCCTGAACCATGCCCACCACATCGGCGTTGCCGGCGGCGATCTGTGAAAGGACATTCCTGTGGACCCAGCGCTGTCCTATAACTTCGGCGAAATCGAACACTCGGTGCGCCAGGAGATCCACACCACCTCGGCTCGTCTCAATGCGGCGCTTGACGAACTGCGCTCGCAAATCGCCCCGTTGCAGCAGCTCTGGACCCGCGAAGCAGCCTCCGCCTACCAGGCTGAACAGCTCAAATGGCACCAGGCGGCGACCGCTTTGAACGAAATCTTGGTCGACCTTGGAAACGCGGTGCGCGACGGAGCCGACGAGGTTGCGGATGCCGACCGCCGGGCGGCCGGCGTCTGGGCAAGGTAGCCGCGCCCACGAGCAACTGTGTGGTCCCGGCGGAAGGAGAGCCGTTGGGACCACACAGTCATTTTGACCTGCGGGGATGTGGGTCGGTAAGCTGCTCCGTTGGCGTGCGGTACGCCGGGGACTCGGGTCAATGTCGGTCGCCGAGACCAAACCCCAACCGCAAACCCACCAGGGCCGCCCTGACCGGCACCCGGCTCGAACCGGGATCCACCCGAGAGAAGAGAAGGTAAGCGCTGTGCCCACCTACGCGCCAAAGGCGGGTGACACCACGCGGTCGTGGCACGTCATCGACGCCACGGACGTAGTGCTTGGTCGCCTTGCCGTCGCGGCAGCCACCCTGTTGCGCGGTAAGCACAAGCCGACGTTCGCCCCCAATGTCGATGGCGGCGACTATGTCATCGTCATCAACGCCGACAAGGTCGCCATCAGCGGCGACAAACTGCAGAGCAAGCTGGCCTACCGCCACTCCGGGTATCCCGGCGGTCTGCGCAGCCGCACGATCGGCGAGCTGATGGAAAAGCACCCCACCCGCGTCGTCGAGAACGCGATCGTCGGCATGCTTCCGCACAACAAGCTCAGCAAGCAGATCCAGCGCAAACTCCACGTCTACGCCGGCCCGCAGCACCCCCATGCGGCACAGCAGCCGGTTCCGTTCGAGATCAAGCAGGTGGCCCAGTGACCGAAACCAACGAGGCAACGCCTGAAGAGACCACCGAGGTCGCCGTCGAGGTGGTCGTCGAGGAAGCCCAGGCCGACACCGCCGAGACCCCGGCCGAGCCCGCCGCCGAGGCCCCCGCGGCCAAGCCCAGCGAGCCGATCGTGCTCGAGCGGCCCATTCAGACCGTCGGCCGCCGCAAGGAGGCCGTGGTGCGGGTGCGTCTGGTTCCCGGCAGCGGCAAGTTCGACCTGAACGGCCGCAGCCTGGAGGCCTACTTCCCGAACAAGGTGCACCAGCAGCTGATCAAGGCGCCGCTGGTCACCGTCGACCGGCTGGAGACCTTCGACGTCTACGCGCTGCTGCACGGCGGCGGCCCGTCGGGTCAAGCCGGTGCGCTGCGGCTGGGCATTGCCCGGGCGCTGATCCTGGCCCAGCCCGAGGACCGGCCCCCGCTGAAGAAGGCCGGCTTCCTCACCCGTGACCCGCGCGCCACCGAGCGCAAGAAGTACGGCCTCAAGAAGGCCCGTAAGGCACCTCAGTACAGCAAGCGCTGATCAGCGATCACTTTCTGGCCGCGACTGCGCATCTTTGTGCGTCTTAGTTCCGCCGTCTTCGGCGTGTCGTCGCACAAACGTGCGCGGTTGCGGTCACAAAAGTAAGTGCACTTTGTGCGCATGACGTCACTGTGAGAGGTTTGTCCGATGGCTCGACTATTCGGCACCGACGGTGTACGCGGAGTCGCCAATCGCGAATTGACCGCTGAGCTGGCATTATCGCTGGGCAGCGCGGCCGCGCGGCGGCTGGTGGGTCCGGGAAAACCGGGCCGGCACGTCGCCGTGATCGGCCGCGATCCGCGCGCCAGCGGCGAGATGCTCGAAGCCGCGGTGATCGCCGGCCTGACCAGCCAGGGTGTCGATGCGCTGCGCGTCGGCGTCCTTCCCACCCCCGCGGTCGCCTACCTGACCGGCGCCTATGACGCCGACTTCGGCGTGATGATCTCGGCGTCGCACAACCCGATGCCCGACAACGGCATCAAGATCTTCGGGCCCGGCGGCCACAAGCTGGACGACGACACCGAAGACCAGATCGAACAACTGGTCGCCGCCGGCCCGGGCCTGCGCCCCGTCGGCGCCGCGATCGGTCGCGTGATCGACGCCGAGGACGCCGCCGATCGCTACCTGCGCCACGTCGGCAAGGCCAGCACGCTGCCACTCGACGGCCTGACCGTCGTCGTCGACTGCGCCCACGGCGCGGCATCGTCGGCCGCACCGCGCGCCTATCGCGCCGCCGGTGCCCGGGTCATCGCGATCAACGCCGAGCCCAACGGCCTTAACATCAACGACCGCTGCGGATCGACGCACCTGGACTCGGTGCGGGCCGCGGTGCTCGAGCACGGCGCCGACCTGGGCCTGGCGCACGACGGCGACGCCGACCGCTGCCTGGCGCTGGACGCCAAGGGTGAGCTGGTCGACGGCGACGCCATCATGGTGGTGCTCGCGCTGGCGATGCAGGAAGCCGGCGAATTAGCCTCCAACACCCTGGTCACCACGGTGATGAGCAACCTCGGGCTGCACCAGGCGATGCGCTCGGCGGGCGTCACCGTCCGCACCACCGGCGTCGGCGATCGCTACGTCCTCGAGGAGCTACGGTCCGGCGAATACAGCCTGGGCGGCGAGCAATCCGGCCACATCGTGATGCCCGCGCTGGGCTCGACCGGCGACGGCATCGTCACCGGGCTGCGCCTGATGACCCGCATGGTGCAGACCGGCTTGTCGCTGGCCGACCTGGCCGCGCCGATGCAGTCGTTCCCGCAGGTGCTGATCAACGTCGAAGTCGCCGACAAGACCACCGCGGCCGCCGCGCCGTCGGTGCGCAGCGCCGTCGACGAAGCCGAGGCCGAACTGGGCGACACCGGTCGAATCCTGTTGCGCCCCTCGGGAACTGAGCCGATGATCCGGGTGATGGTCGAAGCGCCCGAAGAAGACATCGCGCAGCGGGTGGCCAACCGCGTCGCCGAAGCGGTCAGCGACCAGCGCTAGTTCCTTTTCGCTGGAACCCCAAGGGCGAGTCCGGCGTCGGACTAGGCATGGGAATACGACACGCCACATTCGACCGCACCGGAATCGACGTCGCTGCGGTACATCGCGTTGCCGATCAACTGCGGGTTGCCGCCGAGGTGGTCGACAGCGCGGTCGGTGATCACTTGGCGGCGTTGGCTTTTAGCGGCGCGATGGCCGGTCGGGCATACACCGCGCGCGGCGATGCGTTGCGGGCGGAGCTGGAGCGATTGACGACGCAGTTGTCGCAGTGGTCACGTGCGTCGGTCGCGATCGCGGTAGCGCTGCGCTCCGGCGCGCAGCGCTATGCCGACGCCGAGCTGTACGCCGCGGCGCGAATCGCCTGACCGTGGCCGATCGGTTGGACGTCGCCGAGCGCCTCGCCGAAGGCCGGGTCGCGATCGAACACACCCAGGCCTACGTACGGGCTTGCCAGACACTGGGATACGAACATCCGGACTTGACGTCACACCCGTCGCAGATTCGCGACTGGTTCGACAGCGAAGACGGCCTCGACCTTCGTGTCCTGGACCGTGACTGTGCGCAGCTGCGTGCGGCCGCCGCCGCGGCTTCGGAAGGCTTGCGGATTCAACAGGATCAGGTTGCCGAGTTGGTGGCGGCGTGGATGGGGGTGGGAGGCGATGCCGCGGTTTCGTTCTTGCAACGTCATTGCGATGCCGCCAACATGGTTGCCACCGAGATGCGGGCTGCCGCGCAGCGGTGCGAATCGCTGCGCGACAACCTGTGGCATCTGCTCGACTCGAAGGTCGGCACTGTCATCGCGATCGACGATCGCAGGCAGGCTCAGCGGTCGGCGTGGTTGGCCGCCGCCGCGGTGGTGACGGCCGGCGCAGGGGAGCGATCGACGGCCGAGCAGGTCGTCCGTGGGCAGGTAATGCCCTACGTGGACAACGACATTCGTAACGACTGGCTGATGGCCGTGCGTTCGTCGTTGAGGGCGTTCGGCACTGCCTACGATATGGTGAACGACCGGATGGCCGGTGCACCCGCGGTGTACTTCGACATGCCCGGCGACCTCGGCCCCGGTTACCAACCACCCCAACCGTCCCCGGCGCAACCTGACCAGACCGTGCCGCCTCCGGCTGCGACGGCGCCTGCGGCTGTGCTTCCCACCGTCGCGCCGGACCCGGCCCCCGCACCAGTAGCCGCCGCTCCCGCTGCGACTCCGACGCCCCCGGGAGCTGACCTTGCGCCACCGCTGTCGGACTTCGGCGCCGGCCTGGGCGATGCTGCCGCCCTACCGACGGCCGGCGGCGGGCTTGGCGATGTGGGTGGCGGAGCCGGCGGTCTGGGCGGCCTCAGCGGGCTGGCCGGCCGAATCGTCGACGCACTGGGTGGTCTGCTGGGTTCGGCCACAGACGGGCTCGGCGATTCGTCGGGGCTCGACGATCCGGTGGGTAAAGACCCGTTCGACGATGACGAGGATCCATTCAAACCCGACGACGAGCATGACGACGCCGACGACGAGCATGACAAACCCGACGAAGAGCATGACAAGGCCGACGCTGAGACGGCCGACGCCGAAAAGGCCGATGCGGCAAGGGAAGCCGAGGGGGCTCAGCCCGTGAACGCGCCGCCGCCTGCCGGGACACCGCCACTACCGGTTGGCGAGCCGGCGCCTGCAGACTCAGCTAATCCGGCGGCAGCGCCCGTGGCCGCACCGGCGCCGCCACCGGACGGGGCAACGCCGTGTGAGATTGCCGCAGACCAGGTTCCGCAGGCGGGGCAGTGACGCCTCAGGCGCCCCGCAGTTCGAGCACCTCTTCGACGAAGCGCACCGCCTCTTTAGGGTCGGCCGCCGCCGGACTTGCCAACAACGTCGTCACTCCGGACTCGGCGAAGGCGGCGATGCGCTCTTTGACGAAACCGCGCGGGCCGATCAACGACATACCCCGCACCAGCTCGTCGGGCACCAGGTCGATGGCCTCACTCTTGCGGCCGGACAGGTACAGCTCTTGGATCTTGTCGGCGACCTCGCCGTATCCGTAGCGCGTGGCCAGGTTGTGGTAGAAGTTCTTGCCCTTGGCGCCCATGCCACCGATGTAGAGCGCCAGCTGCGGCTTGACCCAGGCCAGCCGCTCCTCGACGTTGTCGCCGATGGCCACCGAGGCGTGCACCATGATGTCCAGCGGCCCCAAGGCCGGATCCCGTTTGGCATTGCCGGTGGCCAGCGCCTCGCCCCAGACGGTGTGAGCCTTCTCCGGAAAATAGAACACCGGCTGCCAGCCCTCGGCGATCTCCGCGGTGAGCTCGACGTTCTTCGGGCCCAACGCCGCGATCGTTATCGGAATACGTTCGCGCACAGGGTGATTGATGAGCTGAAGCGGTTTGCCCAAACCCGTCCCGCGGTCCGCGGGCAGCGGTAGCTGATAGTGCTTGCCGTCGTATTGGACTCGCTCGCGCCGCCACACCTTCCGGCAGATCTCCACGACCTCGCGGGTACGACCGATCGGGGCGTCGAACGCGACGCCGTGGAACCCTTCCATCACCTGAGGCCCCGACGTCCCGATGCCAAGCCGGAATCGGCCGCCCGACACGAAGTCCAGGCCCGCGGCGGTCATCGCCAGCAGCGACGGCGTGCGGATGTAGATGGGAACCACGCCGGTGGCCAATTCGATGGTGTTGGTCTTGGCGGCCAGGTACCCCAGCTGGCTGATGGCGTCGTAGGAATATGCCTCGGCCACCACGGCGATGTCGAGGCCGGCCTTTTCGAGTTCGACAATGCGGTCGACGGCTTCGTGAAAGCCGCCCGAATAATCCAAAGCGATTCCGATTCGCATGACCGACACTTAATCACGCCGGATCCAGCGCGCTCAAAGGCCCTCGCATAGTCGCCCAAATGAGCAGCTCGTCGGAGCAACCACTTGGCCGGCCTGGGCGCCGAGCGCGTTGACGTCGCGCCGGCCGCGCAACGCTACTTCAGCAGCGCGACGATCTTCTCTTCGAGGGCGACCGGTTCTGCCTCGAGATCGACCGGAGTTGTCTTGGGCAGCACCACATTTGGATCGGCGAACTCGCGATAGGTTTTGTCACCGGCCAGGGTAGCGAGCAAGTATCCGGTCAGCAGGGCGCGCACCGATCGCTGGGTGCGGCGGTGGGAACCGGGCAGCCCGAACACGGACGCCAATCGCCGGCCTTCGCCGAGCCCACGGGGTTCGGCTTTGCTGACGATGCGCAGCGTGGCCGAAGGCCACACGCTGGAAAGCGCAAGCGCGTTGGCGTTCAACGTCTTTGGGTCTCCCGGCGCGGTCAGGATCAACCCCGGGACTTTCAGCGACGCGGCTGGCTGCTCGGCCGGGGGAGTCGTGACGGTCGGGAACACCGCGACCGCGGCAGCCAGCGCGGCCGGCATTCCGGCTGCGGCGAACACGGCCGCTGAGGCGCCGAATCCATGGCCCACCACGCCGAGTTTTGCGGGGTGCACGCTGATGTTGCCCGGCCCCAGGCGCACACCTGCCACGATGTCGAGCGCGGTGCCCAGATCGGAGGCCAAGTTGAGGACCGACGGCGCCAGCCCCCGCTCGGTGTCGGGCGCGCCCGCCACGATGCCCCACGACGCGAGATGCTCGAGCAGACCCGAATAGCGGGCAATTCCGGTGAGCCAGTCGTGGCCGAACGCGATGCCGGGCAGGTTCAGACCGGACTCGGGGGTGTAGACCACTCCCGGCAATCCGGCAAAAGCCAGGTCACCACGCAAAACCTTATGCGGGCCACGGCGGCTGAGGGCGGTGACGAGCTTGCGGATGCGGGCCACCCGTCGACGTTAGCGGGGATGGGTCCAGTGAGTCCACGCGACACCGTCCCAGTACCGCTGCCCCGGCCCGCCCGGGTTGGGGTACCAGCCCGGCGGCGGCCCGACCGGTCGGCGGACGGCGGCTGGGCGAGGCGCGACGGCAGGGCTCGGTGGGGCGACCGGGCCCCGGGGAGCGATCTGGCCGGTGGCGGCGTAAGGCGTCGCTCCGTAGGGCACGGGAGCCTCCTTGGCCAGGGCCCGCACTCGCCGAATCGCGGTGTAGTTCGAGATCAGCGCGATCGGGTTCAGCACGACGAGCGACACCGGGCCCCACCACCCGGCGAGCAGGCAATGCGTCTGCGCGTTGCGGTATGCCTGCTCACACTGCTCGAGCGTGCCGGTGCAGGTGAAGTCGCGCTGCAGCCACAGGATCACCGCGCCGGTGTGCTCGTGCAGCCTCACGGAGAAGCGGCGGTACGGGTCGGTCAAAAGAAGCCTTTCGCGCTGGTGGGCGCGCCAAACGTTACCGGCTGGGCGTCGTGTGTCACTTCAGTGCGTTGAGTCTGAGCTCAGGGCGACATTTCGGCTCAAAAACCACCCTGAGCGCACGCTCGACGCGCGTTGGGCCTGGCAGTGGGCCGAGCAGCCTGTTCATCTGCACTACCCTGGTCACAATGTGCGGAATCGTCGGCTACGTCGGGCAGGCCCCTGCCTGCCAAGTCGTCATGGACGCACTTCGCCGCATGGAGTACCGCGGCTACGACTCGTCGGGTATCGCACTGGTCGACGACACGGGCAGGCTCACCGTTCGCCGCCGGGCCGGCCGACTGGAAAACCTGGGCAAAGCGGTGGCCGACATGCCACTGGAGGACCTGGGCGCCACCACCGGCCTGGGCCACACCCGCTGGGCCACCCACGGCCGCCCGACCGATCGAAACGCCCACCCGCACCGCGACGCCGCCGGCAAGATCGCCGTGGTCCACAACGGCATCATCGAGAACTTCGCGACCCTGCGTCAGGAGCTGGAGGCGGCCGGCGTCGAGTTCGCCAGCGACACCGACACCGAGGTCACTGTGCACCTGGTCGCCCAGGCGTATCGCGAGGGTGCGACGGCCGGCGACTTCGTCGCTTCGGTGCTCGCGGTGCTGCGCCGGCTGGAGGGCCACTTCACTTTGGTGTTCGCCAACGCCGACGAGCCCGGCACCATCGTGGCCGCGCGACGGTCGACCCCGCTGGTGGTCGGCGTCGGCGACGGCGAGATGTTCGTCGGCTCCGACGTGGCCGCCTTCATTCCGCACACCCGCAACGCCGTCGAACTCGGCCAGGACCAATGCGTAGTGCTCACCGCCGACGGCTACCGGATCACCGACTTCGACGGCAACGAAGACTTGGGACCCGGGGCATATCGCGAGTTCCATATCGATTGGGACCTGGCCGCCGCGGAAAAGGGTGGCTACGAGTACTTCATGCTCAAGGAGATCGCCGAGCAACCCACCGCGGTGGCCGACACACTGCTCGGCCATTTCGTGGATGGCCGCATCGTGCTCGACGAGCAACGCCTTTCCGATCAGGAACTGCGCGAGATCGACAAGGTTTTCGTCGTCGCCTGCGGCACCGCGTATCACTCCGGGCTGCTGGCGAAGTACGCGATCGAGCACTGGACACGCTTGCCGGTGGAAGTCGAGCTTGCCAGCGAATTCCGGTACCGGGACCCGGTTTTGGACCGCAGCACACTGGTGGTGGCCATCTCGCAGTCCGGTGAAACCGCGGACACCCTGGAAGCGGTCCGCCACGCCAAGGCCCAGAAGGCCAAGGTGCTGGCGATCTGCAACACGAACGGCTCGCAGATCCCCCGCGAATGCGATGCGGTGCTCTACACCCGGGCCGGCCCGGAAATCGGGGTGGCCTCGACGAAGACCTTCTTGGCCCAGATCACCGCCAACTACCTGGTCGGCCTGGCGCTTGCGCAGGCCCGCGGCACCAAGTACCCCGACGAGGTCGAGCGCGAATACCGTGAGCTGGAAGCCATGCCGGATTTGGTGTCGCGGGTGCTCGCGACGATCGAACCGGTTGCCGCCCTGGCTTATCGGTTCGCGAAATCCTCGACCGTGCTGTTCCTGGGCCGCCATGTCGGCTACCCGGTGGCGCTCGAAGGCGCGCTCAAGCTCAAAGAATTGGCCTACATGCACGCCGAGGGCTTCGCAGCCGGCGAACTCAAGCACGGCCCGATCGCGTTGATCGAAGACGATCTGCCGGTTATCGTCGTGATGCCGTCACCCAAGAGCGCTGCCACATTGCATGCCAAGCTGATGTCCAACATCCGCGAGATTCAGACCCGTGGTGCGGTGACCATTGTCATCGCCGAGGAAGGGGACGACACCGTGCGCCCCTACGCCGATCATTTGATCGAAATCCCTTCGGTGTCAACGCTTTTACAGCCGCTGCTGTCGACCATACCGCTGCAGGTGTTTGCGGCGTCGGTGGCGCAGGCGCGCGGCTATGACGTCGACAAACCGAGAAACCTGGCCAAGTCGGTCACGGTTGAGTAGCCGACGCGCGATACTCGGCATCGTCGGTGTCGTGTTGTTCGTCGCCGCCTATGCCGTCTCGGTGTGGTTGTACGTCGACGGCGGAATGGGCCATCCCAATGTCGTTGTTCGGGGCGAGCCGGTACCCGACGCGACCAGGGTGACGATCGACATACAAGAAGTCCAGTCGGCCAACAGCCTGGTTGTTTCCAGCATCAACGTTTATCCGGGACCCGGGCTGCTGGATCCGCAGACTCACAATCTCAAGGAAGATCTCACCATCGCGGTCTCCTCCGCGGTGAGCGCGAGCAAGCGCACCTGGCCGAAAGGCACGCTGCCCGACGTGTTTCGCATTTCGCTGGCCCTCGACGGCGAGGTCGCCGCATGGCCGTTCGACGAATACCACTCGGGGCCCGTCGTCGCCCAACTCGTGTCGGGCCCCAGCTCCACCCGGGTGCCCGCGGTAGTGACCATGGTCGACCGCTTGCTGGGCTGGGATGTCGCTACGGATCGCATCCACGAGGACGATCTGGTCGGCCCCTACCAAGTCGACTTGGTCCGGTCGACGAGCACCGTGGCGTTCGCGGTCGTCATCCTCGTTGTGCTGATCGCCCTCGCCTTCTTTGCCTTCTTTGTCGCGGTCCAGACGGTGCGGGACAAACGAAAGTTCCAGCCGCCGATGACAACCTGGTACGCGGCGATGCTATTCGCGGTGGTGCCACTGCGAAATGCGCTGCCCGATTCGCCCCCGATCGGAGTTTTGATCGACGTCACGATCGTGCTCTGGGTGACTGTCATCCTGGTGATCTCGATGGGGCTCTATGTCTCTTGCTGGTGGCGGCATCTGCGGCCCGAACCCGATGAGCCGGCGTCCTTCTCGAGTGGCCGCTTTTAGTCGACGTTTCTACAATCACTCGGGGGCCGTCACTGCCGCAGTTGCATTCGCTGCCGTGATGGGGTTCATCGCCGCGGTAAGCCTAGGCCGGCTTAGCTTCTGGTAGCGGCGCGGGAAGTGTCTAGTATTTCTGGCCGGTAAGGCATCTCGGACAGCACAGTCAGCGGGGGAGGCGACCTTGGCATCGAGCGGCTTCGCTAGAGGCACTGGGTTCATGAAGTTTTCCATCATTGGTTTGGTCATCTTTTTCATCGGCGCATACGTCACCACCGTCGCGCTCTACGCCAGGTCCGGCTGCGGGTGCCCTCTCCAACTGACCCCCGGCAAGCCGGCCGCCGACGGGACCACGGTGACGATCGACTTCCTCGAGACCCAGTCGATGAAGGGCGCGGTGAACGCCAACGTCACCGTCACCCCCGGCCCTGGGCTGCTGGATCCGGTCACCCGGGGCCTCAACTCAGACTTCGCCGTCGTGGTCCACTCTTCGGCCACGCCCAGCAAGCGCGCCTGGACGAAAGGAATGCTGCCCGGCGAATACCCTGTCCCGCTGACGATTAGCGGCGATCCCTCGGTATGGCCGATGGACAAATACCGTTCGGGCCCGATCACGGTCGACCTCATCTACGGCAACGAACGACCCGAACAGGTGCCGGTGAAATTCGTCGACCGTGTCTCGGGCTGGCAGCTCTCTGTTGCTGGGAACGGCAATCCACAGTCGCCGTACCGAGTGGAGATGCGGCGCTCGCCCAGCATTGCGGTGTTCGCGGCCGTCATCGTCGTGGTAATGCTGGCGCTCGCCGGGGTCGGCGCTTTCGTCGCCATTCAGACGGCGCGCGACCGTCGAAAATTCCAGCCGCCGATGACAACGTGGTACGCGGCAATGCTGTTCGCGGTGCTACCGCTGCGCAATGCGCTGCCCGACGCGCCCCCGATCGGGTCGTGGGTCGACGTCACGGTCACGCTCTGGGTGATCGTCACACTGGTGATGTCGATGGTGCTGTACATCTATTGCTGGTGGCGGCATCTACGACCCGAACCTGAAAAGGCGGCATAGCAGTTTGCCCAAGCCGCCGGGCATGCGAAGGTGGACGCCGTGGCGGATGGATCGGTGGGGGCGCGACTACGGAGCTTGGCTATCGGGGTCTGGCACTTCGTCAGCAGCGCCCCGCTGACCTACGGCTGGCTACTCGTGTTGATGATCACAACGGTCATCCAAAACCAACTCTCCGGGCGGCAATTGCACTCGGTTTTGCTGCACCGCTCCACCAACATTCACGAATTGGGCACCGATCCGCTCTCCGTGCTGTTTTCCAGCCTGCTGTGGATCGACGGCAAAAGCCTGGAGCCCTACCTGCTGCTGTTCACCTTGTTTCTCGCCCCGGCCGAACACTGGCTCGGCCACCTGAATTGGCTCACCGTGGGATTGACCACCCATATCCTGTCGACCTACATCAGTGAAGGCATCCTGTACTTCGCGATCGAGGAACACGACGCATCGGAACGGCTGGTGCGCTCACGCGACATCGGGGTCAGCTACTTCCTGGTCGGCATCATGGCCGTGTTGGCGTATCGCATCGAGCGGCCATGGCGCTGGCTCTACCTAGGCGTGCTGGTGGTCATCTTCGGCTTTCCACTGATCACGATGACCAAACACGGGCTGAACTTCACCGCGATCGGTCACTTCACGTCCATCCTCCTCGGGCTCTGCTTCTATCCGATGGCCCGGGCGAGAAAAGACAAGCCGTGGAGTCCGGCCCGCTTCAGAGCCGCAATACGGCGATTCCGCTCCCGCACGGATCCGATTTGACGAGGCGATTTGCTGTTGCGAACGCGATCTGCGTTTAACGCCGCGGTAATTGCGCCGCCATAGCGTGGCTTAATGCGACCTGAGTCGGCCAGAACGCTGGGCGTCGAAGAGGAATTCCACCTTGTCGATCTGAAGACACGGCGGCTCACGGCGCGTGCGCCCGAACTGCTGGCCGAGCTGACCGACGACTATGTGGCCGAGCTGCAGCGGTGTGTCGTCGAGACGAACACCCAAGTGGTTGATTCGATCGGCGAGTTGCGCCAGGAACTCGTCCGTCAGCGCAAGGTTTTGGTCGAGACCGCCACGGAATTGGGGATGGGGGTCGTCGCGGCCGGCGCGGTGCCGCTGACGGTGCCGGCCGAGATGCAGGTGACCAAAACGCCGCGCTATCGGCAGATGCTCGCCGATTACCAGCTGCTGGCCCGGGAGCAGCTGATCTGCGGCACCCAGATACATGTGGGTGTCGCAGATCGCGACGAAGCGGTCGAGGTCGGCTACCGGCTGGCCGCGTATCTCCCGACGTTGCTCGCCTTATCCGCCAGCTCGCCCTTCGCGTCGGACGGGTCTGACACTGGTTACGCGAGTATGCGCACGCTGGTTTGGCAGCGCTGGCCCACAACGGGTCCGGCCGCTCCGGTGCACACGGCCGCAGAATACGACCAACTGGTCACCGACCTGGTGGCCAGCGGAGTCATCTCCGACGTCGGGATGGTCTATTTCGATGTGCGACCGGCGAGCGCGGCGCCGACGCTGGAGCTGCGGGTGTGCGACAGCTGCCCGTCCGTGGACACGGTCGTCTTGATCGCCGGGATGTTCCGAGCCCTGGTGGAGCGCGAGGCCGCGGCCGCGCATGCGGGTACTGCGCCGACGATCCTCTCACCGGCGGTGAGCCGGGCGGCGGTGTGGCGAGCCGCCCGGTCGGGGTTAGAGGGCGAGCTGGTCGACGTCCGCGGCCCCGTCAGCCGACCGGCATCCGAGGTGGTCGGCGAGCTGGTCGACGGACTGCGTCCGCACTTAGAGCAAACCGGTGATTGGGAAACCGTCAGCGAACTGTGCCGCCAAGCCCTGCAGAGAGGAACGTCTTCGGCTCGCCAGCGCCGGGCGCTGCGCCGTCGCGGACGTCTCACCGACGTTGTCGACCAACTGATGGCCGAGACGGCTGCCTCAGGTCCGACCTTGATGACCGTCAGTGACGATCGGACGCTCCTGTTCGGCTACCAACCGGGCAGTAAACCGCCGGTCGAGACCGCTCGTGGCAATCTCGACGACAGCTACGACGAAGCGGTCGACGGCAACGGTCAGCCGCGACCCCACTATCGGAATGTCCTGGATGCCATCGCCCAGATCGGCGTGGCCCAACTGCGTTCTCGGGAAGCGGCCATCGAGCAGGAGCAGCGCGCCGACAACGTCACCTTCCGCGTCAGTGGTCAAAGCCGGGCCCAACTGTTCCCCGTCGACCTAGTTCCGCGCCTGGTGACCGCTCAAGAGTGGGCCCAGCTGTGCGACGGCTTGGCGCAGCGAGCGCGCGCACTGGACGCGTTCCTGCGTGACATCTACTCCGCGCAAGAGATCATGGCGGCAGGCATCATCGGCGACCAGATCCTCGACCGTGCACCCGGCTTCCGCTCGACGGGGCGGCTGGCGGGCGATACCGTCCGAGCCCACATCAGCGGCACCGACATCGTGTGCGACCGAGCCGGCGGGTGGATGGTGCTCGAGGACAATCTGCGAGTGCCATCGGGGATGGCCTACGCCATCGTCAACCATCGCTTGGTCACCAAGCACCTCGGCGAACTGCAACCACCGGTCGCGGTCGAGGACGTCGCCCAGGCACCCGCAATGCTGCTGGAGACGCTGCGCGCCGCGGCGCCGGCGCACGCGCCCGACGACCCGACCGTCGCGGTGCTGTCGGCCGGCTGGGAGGACAGCGCATGGTTCGAGCACACCTTTTTGGCCGAGGAAATGCCGGTGGCGCTGGTGCAGCCGTCAGATCTGTCACTGCGCGACGGCAAGCTGGTCCAGCACGTCGGATCGAGTGTCCGGCGCATCGATGTGGTGTATGCGCGGATGGACGAGGACATGCTCTTGTCGTCGACCGGATACGACGGCGCGCCGCTGCGGCCGGGCTTGCTTCGCGCGATCGCCAACGGCCATCTCACCATTGCGAACGCGCTGGCCAACGGAGTCGCCGACGACAAAGCGATTTATGCGTATGTGCCGGAAATGATCAAGTTCTATCTTGGCGAGAAGCCCAGCCTGGCCCAGGTGCCCACCTGGATCTGCGCCGAACGCGATCAGCGCGACCACGTACTGGCGAATCTCGGCGACCTGGTCGTCAAACCGATCGACGGGCTGGGCGGCAGCGGGGTGCTGATCGGGCCCGACGCCTCCGAGGCTGCGCTGGACGCGCGCCGGCGCGAACTGGAAACTCAACCGGAGCGATTCATCGCTCAGGAGCCGGTGAACTTGTCGACCCATCCCACCTTTGACGGCGATGGCCTATACCCTCATCACGTCGACCTGCGCGCATTCGTGCATCTGCGCGCGGCGGCGAACGGCGCGGTATCGGCACATGTGATGCCCGCGGCGCTGACCCGAGTAGCCAGCCGCGGGTCGCGCATCGTCAACTCGTCATACGGCGGCGGCAGCAAAGATACCTGGATCCTCAGCGAGCCATTGAGCGAAAGCGACTGATATGTGCGGTATTTGCGGTGAGATCCGCTGGGACGGGCACGCGGCGGACGTCGGTGCCGTCGCCCGCATGACGGGGGCGATGACGTCACGCGGGCCGGACGCCGACGGTGTGGTGGCGCACGGACCCGTCGCCCTCGGGCACCGGCGGCTGTCCATCATCGACTTGTCCGCCCGCGGCGCTCAGCCCATGGTGGACGCTGATCTCGGGTTGACGCTGGTGTTCAACGGCTGCATCTACAACTACCAGGAGCTGCGCGAGACACTGCAAGCCGACGGGTACCGATTCTTCTCGACCGCCGACAGTGAGGTGGTGATAAAGGCGTTCCACAAATGGGGGGAGCGCTGTGTCGAGAAGTTCAAAGGAATGTTCGCGTTCGCCATCGCAGACCGGGACTCCGGCGCGGTGACGCTGGCCCGTGACCGACTGGGCATCAAGCCGCTCTATATCGCCTCTTCACCCGGCGGGCTGCGGTTTGCATCCTCGGTGCGCGCATTGCTCGAGGCCGGTGGGGTGGACACGGAGCTCGACCGTGAAGCGTTGCACCACTACATGACTTTTCACTCCGTGGTGCCGGCGCCGCTGACGATATTTCGCGGAGTGCGTAAGCTGCCGCCGGCAACCGTGCGGGTGATCCAACCCGACGGCACCCAAGCCGACACTGCTTACTGGACACCGGAGTTCGGTCGCGATCCGGCGAAAGCGTCATGGTCAGCGCGTGATTGGGAAGCTGCGCTGATGCAGGCACTGCGCACCGCGGTTAAACGCCGGATGGTCGCCGACGTTCCGGTGGGTGTGCTGCTTTCCGGTGGCATCGATTCATCGATCGTGGTCGCGTTACTGGCAGAGGAGGGACAGCAGGGGCTGGCGACCTTCAGCATCGGGTTCGACTCCGCCGACGGGGAGTCCGGAGACGAGTACTTTTATTCCGATCTGGTTGCCAAGACGTACGACACCGACCACCACAAGATTCACATCGACGAATCGCGATTGGTACCAGCCGTACCGAAATGCATCGCCGCGATGAGCGAACCGATGGTCAGCCATGACTGCGTCGCTTTTTACCTGCTTTCGCAGGAAGTGAGCAGGTCGGTGAAGGTGGTGCAGTCGGGTCAGGGCGCCGACGAGATCCTGGCCGGTTACTCGTGGTATCCGCCGCTGGCCGATATCGCCCGTGAGCAGACCACCGAGGCATATGCGAAGGTCTTCTTCGATCGCAGCCATGACGATCTACGGTCAATCTTGGCCCCCGAGTACATGATTGATGCCGATGTTAGCCGCGCATTCGCGGCAGCCCATCAGGGCGCGCCGGGTGCCGACTGTGCTGTCGACGCGGCCCTGCGCCTGGACACCCAGGTGATGCTGGTCGACGATCCCGTCAAACGGGTCGACACGATGACGATGGCGTGGGGCCTAGAGGCTCGCGTGCCGTTCCTCGACCATGATTTCGTCGAGCTGGCCGCAGCATGTCCGCCCGATTTGAAGCTGGCCTCGGGCGGTAAGGGTGTGCTGAAAGGTGGTGCGCGAGAACTACTTCCGTCAGAGGTGATCGACCGGACCAAAGGCCACTTCCTGGTGCCGGGGATCCGACATCTGCACGGCGAGATCCTCGAGATGGTGCGCGATGCGCTGACCAACGATGCCGCGCGCAACCGCGGCCTTTATCGCGCCGACACCGTCGATGCCTGGCTGGCCGCGCCCAACGAGACGCGAACCACATTGGGCTCCAACGCGTTGTGGCAACTGGCGGTGCTCGAAATGTGGCTGCAGGGCCTGGGAGTCTGAGTCGGTGGCGCAACACGTGCGCGCCATCTATGGCGCGTCGCTGTCCCCGGACGCGACGGCATTCGCACACTTGGTCGACGACGGCGGTTATCCCCGCGCGGTGCAACGCTTTCTGCGAGGCCGCCGGGCAAGCTCGTCGCGCGACGTCGTCCTGCCGGTCGAGGGTCCTGTCTCGCGGGTGATCCACTCGGCGGACGGTCAGTGGCTGGCCTGCGAGGTGGCGCCCAGCGGCGGCACCCGCACCCAGATCTGGGTCGTCACCACCGATCCCGACGACCGGATGGCTCGGCGCATCGACGGCGAGCACGCCGGGACTGCTGAGCTCGTCGGCTGGGACGGTAGCCGTGTCGCGGCGATCCTGACCGGTGAGGACGGGGTCGGGGAATCGTGTCTGATCGATCCGGCCGACGGCTGTTGCACGGTGTTGGACCGACGGTCTGGTGGCCGCCTGGTCGACGCCTGGGCCGGAGCGGCGCTGATCCGGGTCGGACCGCGCGGCTACCACGAACTGATAATGCTGCACGGGCCGACCGAGATCGCCTTATTGCCAGCCGATCCCGGGTCTACGACGGCCGATGGCGTGATCCTCGACGACCACCATCCGCGCCGCATCCGCTACGGTCCGGACCGCGATCTGAGCAAGCTTTACTACCCAGGTACGGACGCAAACGGATATGTGCGGGCACTGATCCGCAGCGACAACGGCTGCGAATACGCCCGACTGCTGGAAGTGACGGCCACCCACGACGGCGTCAGTTATTGCGTGGTGGCCGAGCGCCCCGACTGTGAACTCGACGCATTCGCCGTCAGCGACGACCTGTCCACCGTTGTTCTGCTGTGGAACATGCAGGGCCGCAGTGAATTACAGATTCTCGAATATGCCGACAACACACTGAGTGACCCGATCCCACTGCCCGGGGTGGTCGCCAGTGAGCTGTCCATCAGTGCCGGCGGCTCGATGATCGCGATGACCGTCGAAGGTCCGGCGGCGCCGCGCACCGTCGAGCTGGTCGATCCTCGAACGCGCCGATGGGAACTCATCGACCGCGAACCGAGCCACGGCCCGGTCGTTCCCGGATTTTCCGCCGCGACGAGGCCGGAGACGATCACCGCGCGCGACGGGCTGAGCCTGAACGCCTGGCTCTACCGGCCGCCGGCTACAGACGCCGTCAAAGGTGCGGTGGTATACCTGCACGGCGGACCGGAAGGTCAGGCCCGTCCCGGTTACAGCGAGATCTTCGCGCGGCTGGTCAACGACGGGATCCTGGTGCTGGCGCCCAACGTGCGAGGCTCCGGCGGCTTCGGCCGGACCTTCATGCATGCCGACGACAAGGAGAAGCGGTTCGCCGCCATCGACGATGTCGCGGACTGCGTGCGATTCCTGGTGGACAACGGCCTGGCCGACCCGCGGCGTATTGCCTGCGCGGGCTGGTCGTACGGCGGTTACCTGACCATGGCGGCGCTGACGTTTCATCCCGCGTTGTTCGCGGCGGGCATCAGCATCTGCGGCATGAGCGACCTCGGCACGTTTTACCGCCACACCGAGCCGTGGATTGCCGCCGCGGCCTATCCGAAGTATGGCCATCCCGTGAGCGATCGTGAGTTGCTCGAGCACCTGTCGCCCCTGCACCGGGTGGACGCGTTGACGGCGCCGTTGTTGGTGGTACATGGAGCCAAGGACACCAATGTGCCGATCAGCCAATCCGAACAGATCGTCGACGCGCTGCGAAAAGCCGGTCGTCGGGTCGGCTATCTGGTGTTCAGCGACGACGGACATGGCATCGCCAAGCGCGAGAATCGGGTGACGTTGGCGACCTCGATGAGTCAGTGGCTCACCGCAGCATTCGGCGCCGACGACCTTTCGCCGGCATTGCGTGCCATGGGCGAGAAGCCGTTCTAGCGTCGCGTGGCGGTCACGTATTGCAGCGCCGACAGCGTGCCCTGTTTGCCCGGTGCGGCGGGCCGCAGCGGTAGCGAAATGCCATAGTTCGCAGCTAAATCCGCGACCCCGCTGGCGGCTGTCTGCCAGCCGTGAGAACGCAGGTACTCGACGACGTCGTTGCGGTCGCCCGCATACCAAAGGTCGGTCATCTCGATGTCGAAGCCGTGTTCGCGCCACTGCTCGGTGACCTCACGCATGCGCTCGGCCATCGTCTCTACCGCGTCGCCCGCGCCCTGGACGTTTTCGGTGGCCAACTGACTTCCCGGCGCGCTGAGTTCGGTGATGTTGTCCAGCAGCCGGTCTTGGGCCTCGGGCGGCAAGAACGGCAGCAGGCCCTCGGCGCTCCACGCGGTCGGCTTGCCGGGGTCCAGTCCCGCGGCACGCAGCGCGGCCGGCCAATCGTGGCGTAAGTCGACGGGCACCGCGCGCCGGTCCGCCGTCGGGGTCGCACCCAGCTCGGCCATGGTCGCGCTCTTGAACTCGATGACTTGCGACTGGTCGATCTCGAACACCGTCGTTGCGTCCGGCCAGGGCAGCCGGTAGGCGCGAGCGTCCAGCCCCGAGGCCAGGATCACCACCTGCCGAACCCCCGCCGCGGCGGCGGTCACGAAGAAATCGTCGAAGAACCGGGTGCGGATGCCCATCATGTCGGCCATCCCCAGCATCCCGAAGTCGCCGTTGTCATCCACCTCGGCTGGATCCAGTTCGCCGCTGGCGAGCCGGGTGAAGAACTCCACACCGACGGCGCGCACCAGCGGCTCGGCGAATGGGTCGTTGATCAGTGGCTGAGGCGCGCGGGTAGCCAGTGCGCGGCCCACCGCGACGCCGGTTGCGGTGGCTCCCACGCCATTTCCCAGGTCCCAGGTGTCGTCATCCGTGCGCGCCATCGCCCCTCCCATTCGTCGCTGACACCGAATGTACGGACGGCTCCTGAACGAGTGCTGTGCGCAAACACAGACGAGCATGGAATGCTGAATTCGATGCGGCATTACTACTCCGTAGATGCGATTCGCGACGCCGAAGCACCGCTGCTGGCCAGCCTGCCCGATGGCGCCCTGATGAAGCGTGCCGCCTTCGGGTTGGCTACCGAGATTGTCAAAGAGCTACAAGCCCGTACGGGCGCCGTCGCCGGTCGGCGGGTGTGCGCGGTCGTCGGCTCGGGTGACAACGGCGGTGACGCGCTGTGGGCGGCGACGTTCCTGCTGCGTCGCGGGGCGGCGGCCGACGCGGTGTTACTCAGCCCGGACCACACTCACCGTAAGGGGCTGGCGGCGTTCCGGAAGGCCGGCGGCCGCACCGTTGAGAGTGTTTCGGCGACAACCGATCTCGTCATCGACGGCGTGGTCGGCATCTCCGGCTCGGGTCCGCTGCGTCCGGCGGCGGCAGCCGTGTTCGCCGCGGTCGACGCTCACCAAATCCCGGTGGTCGCCGTCGACATCCCCAGCGGCATCGACGTGGCGACCGGGGCGATCACCGGCCCCGCGGTGCACGCCGCGTCGACGGTGACCTTCGGCGGCCTCAAGCCCGTGCACGCGCTCGCCGACTGCGGCACCGTCACGCTGATTGACATCGGGCTGAGATTGCCGGACTCCTCAAAAACGTCAGTGCTGGGCTTCGAGGCCGACGACGTCGCCGCCCGCTGGCCGGTGCCGGGCCCGCGTGACGACAAGTACACGCAGGGAGTGACCGGCATCCTGGCCGGCTCGTCGACGTATCCGGGGGCGGCCGTGTTGTGCACCGGCGCCGCGGTCGCGGCCACCTCGGGCATGGTCCGCTATGCGGGTAGCGCGCACAGCCAGGTTCTCGCGGTGTGGCCGGAGGTCATCGCGACGCCATCTCCCGCGGCGGCCGGGAAGGTGCAGGCGTGGGTCGTCGGACCGGGTTTGGGCACCGACGACATCGGCGCCGCCGCCTTGTGGTTCGCGCTGGGAACTGACCTGCCGGTGCTGGTGGACGCCGACGGGCTGACGATTCTGGCCGCCCATCCCGAGCTGGTGGCCAACCGCGCGGCACCGACGCTGCTGACCCCGCACGCGGGGGAGTTCGCCCGATTGGCCGGGGCGCCGCCCGGCGACGACCGGATCTCGGCCACCCGCAAGCTTGCCGACACGTTCGGCGCGACCGTTCTGCTCAAGGGCAACGTCACCGTCATCGCAGACCCCGGCGGCCCGGTCTACCTCAATCCGGCCGGGCAGTCCTGGGCGGCCACCGCCGGGTCGGGCGATGTGCTGTCCGGGATGATCGGCGCGCTGCTGGCCGCGGGATTGGCGCCGGCCGAGGCGGCCGCCGCCGGCGCCTACGTCCACGCCCACGCCGCCGCGCTCTCGGCCGCGGACCCGGGTCCCGGTGAGGCACCCACCTCAGCGTCGCGCATCGTGCCGCATATCCGCGCCGCCCTGGCCGCGCTGTAATCGTCAACGAGAGGATCCGCCATGACCGGCAGCCATCCGTCCGTCCCCACTCACTCGATCGCGCCCGCCTACACCGGACGAATGTTCACCACCCCGGTGCCGGCGCTACGGCTGCCCGAGGAATCGATGGATCCGGAGGCGGCGTACCGCTTCATCCACGACGAGTTGATGCTCGACGGCAGCTCGCGGCTGAACCTGGCCACCTTCGTCACCACCTGGATGGATCCCGAGGCCGGGAAACTGATGGCCGAGACGTTCGACAAGAACATGATCGACAAAGACGAATATCCGGCGACCGCGGCGATTGAGCAGCGCTGTGTGTGCATGGTGGCCGACCTGTTCCACGCCGACTACCTGCGCGACGACGACCCGTCCAGCGCCTGCGGGGCATCCACCATCGGCTCCAGCGAGGCGGTGATGCTGGGCGGTCTGGCGATGAAATGGAGGTGGCGCGAAAAGGTCGGCTCCGGAGAGAAGGAAGGCTGGAAGGGCCGCACGCCCAACCTGGTGATGGGCTCCAACGTCCAGGTGGTGTGGGAGAAGTTCTGCCGCTACTTCGACGTCGAGCCGCGCTACCTGCCGATGGAGGAGGGGCGCTACGTCATCACCCCCGAGCAGGTCGTCGATGCCGTCGACGAGGACACCATCGGGGTGGTCGCGATCCTGGGCACCACCTATACCGGCGAGCTGGAACCCATCGCCGAGATCTGCGCGGCGCTCGACAAACTGGCCGCCGGCGGCGGTGTGGACGTCCCGGTGCACGTCGACGCCGCCAGCGGGGGCTTTGTGGTGCCGTTCCTGCATCCCGAGCTGAAGTGGGATTTTCGGTTGCCCCGAGTGGTGTCGATCAACGTCAGCGGCCACAAGTACGGGCTGACCTATCCCGGTGTCGGGTTTGTCGTGTGGCGCAGCAAGGAGTACCTGCCCGAGGACCTGATTTTCCGGGTCAACTACCTGGGCGGCGACATGCCGACATTCACTTTGAACTTCTCCCGGGCGGGCAACCAGGTCGTCGGCCAGTACTACAACTTCCTGCGGTTGGGCCGCGAGGGCTACACCCAGGTCATGCAGTCGCTGTCGGCGACCGCGCGGTGGTTGGGCGAGCAGTTGCGCGACGGCGACCACTGCGAGCTGATCTCGGACGGCTCGGCCATCCCAGTCGTCAGCTTCCGGCTGGCCCGCGGTTTGGGCTACACCGAGTTCGACGTCTCCCACGAGCTGCGCGGCTACGGCTGGCAGGTGCCTGCCTACACCATGCCGGACAACGCCTCCGACGTGTCGGTGCTGCGCGTCGTGGTGCGCGAAGGACTGTCCGCCGACCTGGCCCGGGCCCTGCACGACGATGCCCGCAGCGCGCTGGCGTCGCTGGACAAGCTCAAGCCCGGCGGCCACTACCAGGCCGAACACTTCGCGCACTGAATTCGGCCCGCGAGCTGGGGTACCGCCCGCTTGCGGGGAAACGCCAGTGCGACGTTGCGGCGTTTTCTCGCCAAGGCGTCACGCGCGGCGCGCCGCTCTCCCGCTCTGGGACAATGGCGGCCGTGGCCGTTACCCCGATATCCCTGACACCCGGCGTCCTCGCTGAGGCCGTGGTGGATCTGGGTGCCGTCGAACACAACGTGCGTGTGCTGCGTGAGCACGCCGGTTCCGCCCGGGTGATGGCCGTCGTGAAGGCCGACGGCTACGGCCACGGGGCCACCCGGGTCGCCCGGGCTGCGCTCGCCGCCGGGGCCGCCGAACTGGGTGTGGCCACCGTCGACGAGGCCCTGGCGCTGCGGGCCGACGGAATCTGCGCGCCGGTGGCTGCCTGGCTGCATCCGCCCGGCATCGACTTCGGTCCCGCACTGCTCGCCGACGTCGAGATCGCCGTGTCGTCGCTGCGTCAGCTCGACGAGGTGCTCGATGCGGCGGACCGGACGGGGCGCACCGCGACGGTGACCATCAAGGTCGACACCGGGCTGAACCGCAATGGCGTGCCCGCCGCGGAATACCCGGCGATGCTGCAGGCAGTGGGCTCCGGCGCCGCGGCCGGCGCGATCTGCCTGCGGGGGCTGATGTCGCACCTGGTCTTCGCCGATCAGCCGGACAACCCCATCAATGACGTTCAGGCGCAACGATTCCGCGAGATGTTGGCGTTCGCGCGCGATCAGGGCGTGCGGTTCGAGGTGGCCCACCTGTCGAACTCCTCGGCGACGATGTCTCGCCCCGACCTGGCCTTCGATATGGTGCGGCCCGGCATCGCGGTCTACGGCCTGAGTCCCGTCCCCGCGCGCGGCGACCTGGGACTGATACCGGCCATGACGGTGAAATGCGTTGTCGCACTGGTGAAATCGGTGCGTGCGGGGGAGGGCGTGTCGTATGCCCACACCTGGACCGCCGAACGTGATACGACCGTGGCGCTGATGCCGGTCGGCTATGCCGACGGGGTGTTCCGGTCGCTGGGCGGACGGCTCGACGTGCTGATCAATGGCCGGCGACGTCCCGGCGTCGGGCGGATCTGCATGGACCAATTCCTCGTCGACCTCGGTCCTGGACCGGTCGACGTGGCCGAAGGCGACGAGGCGACTCTGTTCGGCCCCGGTGCCAATGGTGAACCCACCGCCCAGGATTGGGCCGATCTGCTCGGCACCATCCACTACGAAGTCGTCACCAGTCCGCGGGGGCGCATCGCCAGGACCTATCGCGAGGCCGAAACCGTTGGACGATAAGGAAACTCGCAGGCACCTGAGCGGAAGGGCTTGGCTTGCGGGAGGGGCGGGGCTGACTGCGGTCGCCACCATTGTCGCCGCTTCGATTCGCCGGTCGATGACGCAACGTGTCACGCGCACCGAGGACCCGTATGCCGACGAGGATTTCGAGCGCCTCAACAGCGACCGCAGCTATGTGGTGACCACGCCCGACGGCGTGCCGCTGGCGGTGCGCGAAGTCGGTCCACTGGACGCTGCGCTGACGATGGTCTTCGTGCACGGCTTCTGTCTGCGCATGGGTGCCTTCTACTTTCAGCGCAAGCGACTCGCTGAGAAGTGGGGCCCGCGGGTACGCATGGTCTTCTACGACCAGCGCGGACATGGGCGCTCGGGCTCGGCTTCGCCCGAGACCTACACGCTGACCCAGCTGGGGCAGGACCTCCAAAGCGTCCTGACCGAGGTGGCGCCGCGTGGGGTGATCGTGTTGGTCGGCCATTCGATGGGCGGCATGACGGTGTTGTCGCATGCCCGGCAGTACCCGGACCAGTACGGTAGCCGCATCGTCGGTGCGGCGCTGATTTCCTCTGCCGCCGAAGGGGTTACCCGCTCGCCGCTGGGTGAGATCCTGAAAAACCCGGCGGTGGAGGCACTGCGGTTCACCGCCCGGTCGGCGCCGAAGCTGATGCATCGCGGCCGCAATGTGTCGCGATCGCTGATCGGCCCGATTTTGCGGGCCGCGTCCTACAGCGATCTACATGTCAGCCGCAGTCTGGACGCGTTCTCCCAGCGGATGATGAACGGCACCCCGATCCCCACGATGGTGGGGTTCCTGCACGCGCTGGAAACCCACGACGAAACCGCCGGCCTGTGGACGTTGCTGCGGATCCCGACTCTGATCGCTTGCGGCGACCACGATCTGATCACGCCGGACGAGTACTCGCGGAAGATGGCGGCCTCGCTGCCGCGCTCGGAGCTGGTCATCGTCAACGGGGCCAGTCACCTGGCCCTGCTGGACAAGCCCGAGGCCATCAACGACGGATTGGTCCGGCTGGTCAATCGGGCCATTCCGGGCAGAATGACCTTGTGGTACAGGCGAACTCGACAACGGCTGCGGCGCCGTGGCTGAGCTCAGATCCGGTTCAGGCATGGCGACCTGCGAGCGCGTCGAGGACACGATTGCGCTCGGGGCGCGGTTGGGACAGCAGCTGCGCGCCGGTGATGTCGTGGTGCTCTCCGGCCCGCTCGGAGCGGGAAAGACCGTGTTGGCCAAGGGAATTGCGGAGGCGATGGACGTCGACGGCCCGGTCACTTCGCCGACGTACGTGTTGGCCCGCGTGCACCCGCCGCGGCGGGCGGGCGCGCCGACGATGGTTCACGTCGACGTGTACCGGCTGCTGGACCACCGGGGCGCGGACCTGCTCGGGGAACTCGATTCACTGGACCTCGACAGCGATCTCGAGGACGCGGTCGTCGTGGTGGAGTGGGGCGAGGGCCTGGCCGAACGCCTCTCCGAACGGTATCTCGACATCCGGCTGGAGCGGGTCAGCGGATCCGACGTGCGGATCGCGACGTGGGAGTGGGGCCGGCCGTGAGCCTGATCTTGACTCTGGACACCGCCACCCCCGCGGTGACGGCCGGCATCGTCCGCCGCGATGGCGCCGAGTGCACGGTGCTGGCCGAACAGGTCACCGTCGACGCCCGCGCCCACGCCGAACGGCTGACCCCGAATGTGCTTGCCGCGCTGGCCGAAGCCGGTCTGGCGATGACCGACCTCGACGCCGTCGTGGTCGGCTGCGGCCCGGGCCCGTTCACCGGTCTGCGCGCCGGGATGGCTTCGGCTGCCGCCTACGGCCACGCGCTGGATATCCCGGTGCGGGGGGTCTGCAGCTTGGACGCCATCGGCGCGCTGACCACGGGCGACACCCTGGTGGTCACCGATGCTCGGCGGCGCGAGGTCTACTGGGCCCGATACAACGACGGGTTCCGCAGGGCCGGCCCGGCGGTCAACGCGCCCGGCGACGTCGACCCCGGACCGGCGACAGCGGTCGCCGGCTCGCCCGCGCACGCTGCGCTGTTCGGTCTTGCGGTCTGCGAACCCGTCCATCCGACTCCGGCCGGCCTGGTCGCCGCGGTTCCCGACTGGTCGCAGCCGCCATTGCCGCTGGTGGCGCTGTATCTGCGCCGGCCCGACGCCAAGCCCCCGGCGGGCCGGGGATGACCGCCGGCAGCGAACCCGTGACGATCGGCGCGCTGACCCGCGCCGACGCGCAGCGGTGTGCGCAACTGGAAGCCCAGCTGTTCGACGGCGACGACCCCTGGCCCGCGGCGGCATTCAATCGCGAATTGGCCAGTGCCCACAATCATTACGTGGGCGCGCGTACCGCCGGCATTCTCGTCGGCTACGCCGGCATCTCCAGGTTGGGCCGCACCCCGCCGTTCGAATACGAGGTGCACACGATCGGCGTCGACCCGCAATACCAGGGCCAGGGCATCGGCCGCCGGCTGCTCGGGGAGCTGCTCGAGTTCGCCGACGGCGGCGTCGTCTACCTCGAGGTCCGTACCGACAACGAGGCCGCCATCGCGCTCTACCGTAGCGTGGGTTTCGAGCAGATCGGCCTGCGCAAGCGCTACTACCGAGTCAGCGGCGCGGACGCGTACACGATGCGGCGGGAAGCACTATGACGACAGTATTGGCCATCGAAACCTCTTGTGACGAAACAGGAGTCGGCATCGCCCGGCTCGACGCCGACGGCACCGTCACACTGCTGGCCGACGAGGTGGCCTCCAGCGTCGACGAGCACGTCCGGTTCGGCGGTGTGGTCCCCGAAATCGCCTCCCGCGCCCACCTGGAGGCGCTCGGACCGGCCATGCGCCGCGCACTGGCCGCCGCCGAACTGGACAAGCCGGACGTCGTCGCCGCGACCATCGGGCCCGGGCTGGCCGGCGCCTTGCTGGTGGGAGTGGCTGCGGCCAAAGCGTATTCGGCCGCGTGGAGCGTGCCGTTCTACGCGGTGAACCACCTGGGCGGGCACCTGGCCGCCGATGTATACGAGCATGGGCCGCTGCCCGAGTGTGTGGCACTGCTGGTGTCCGGCGGGCACACGCATCTGCTGCACGTGCGGTCGCTCGGTGAGCCGATCTTCGAGCTCGGCAGCACCGTCGACGACGCCGCGGGCGAGGCCTACGACAAGGTGGCCCGCCTGCTGGGTCTGGGCTATCCGGGCGGCCGGGTCCTCGACGAGCTGGCCCGCACCGGCGACCGCGACGCCATCGCGTTCCCGCGCGGCATGACCGGCCCGCGAGACGACCCGCACGCGTTCAGCTTCTCCGGCCTCAAGACCGCGGTCGCGCGGTACGTGGAAAGCAACCCCGACGCGGTTCAGGCCGACATCGCCGCCGGATTCCAGGAAGCCGTCGCCGACGTGCTGACCATGAAGGCGGTGCGCGCGGCCACCGGGCTCGGCGTCCACACGCTACTGATCGCCGGGGGAGTGGCCGCCAACTCGCGGCTGCGCGAGCTGGCCACCGCGCGCTGCGCCGAGGCGGGCCTGGCGCTGCGTATCCCCAGGCCACGGCTGTGCACCGACAACGGCGCGATGATCGCGTCCTTCGCCGCGCACCTGGTTGGTGCGGGTGCGGCTCCGTCACCGCTGGACGTACCCAGCGACCCGGGGCTGCCGGTGGTAAAAGGCCAGGTGGGCTGAGCTCAGAGCGTAATTCCGTAGGAAGCAGCGGGGTGGCCTTGAGTGCTAGCACTCTCATGTATAGAGTGCTAGGTGGCAATCGGGCGATCCCCTGTGTCGGCACCCGCGACGACGACCCAAGGGCACGGCCGAATGCCGAAACATCTGGTAAATGGACGGTTCGGGCAAGCCCTGGGCCGACCGCCAACTCCAGTCCGGGCGAGCGTCCCGGACCCGATCCAAATAGTGGAGGGCTCCAATCGTGGCGAAGGTGAAGATCAAGCCACTCGAGGACAAGATCCTCGTGCAGGCCAACGAGGCCGAGACCACGACCGCGTCCGGTCTGGTCATTCCTGACACCGCCAAGGAGAAGCCGCAAGAAGGCACCGTCGTCGCAGTCGGCCCCGGCCGGTGGGACGAGGACGGCGACAAGCGGATCCCGCTCGACGTGTCGGAGGGTGACACCGTCATCTACAGCAAGTACGGCGGCACCGAGATCAAGTACGGCGGCGAGGAATACCTGATCCTGTCGGCACGCGACGTGCTGGCTGTCGTATCCAAGTAACGAACCGTGTTCCGCCCCGGCGATCCCTGTGCGCAAGCACGGGTGATTTCCGGGGCGGCATGCGTTTAAAGGAGCCTGATGAGCAAGCTAATTGAGTACGACGAAACCGCGCGTCGCGGCATCGAGGCGGGCGTGAACAAGCTCGCCGATGCGGTGCGCGTCACGCTGGGACCGCGCGGCCGGCACGTGGTGCTGGCCAAGGCGTTCGGCGGGCCCACCGTCACCAACGACGGTGTCACCGTCGCGCGTGAGATCGACCTGGAAGACCCGTTCGAGAACCTGGGTGCCCAGCTGGTGAAGTCGGTGGCCACCAAGACCAACGACGTCGCCGGTGACGGCACTACCACAGCGACCGTGCTGGCCCAAGCGCTGATCAAGGCTGGCCTGCGACAGGTCGCCGCGGGTGCAAACCCGATCTCGCTGGGCTCCGGCATCAGCAAGGCCGCCGACGCGGTGTCCGAGGCGCTGCTGGCCGCGGCCATCCCGGTGTCGGGCAAGGAGGGTATCGCCCAGGTAGCGACCGTCTCCTCGCGCGACGAGGTGATCGGCGAGTTGGTCGGCGAGGCGATGAGCAAGGTCGGCACCGACGGCGTCGTCAGCGTCGAAGAATCGTCGACGCTGAATACCGAGCTGGAGTTCACTGAGGGCGTCGGCTTCGACAAGGGTTTCCTGTCGGCGTACTTCGTCACCGACTTCGACTCTCAGGAGGCCGTGCTCGACGACCCGCTGATCCTGCTGCACCAGGAGAAGATCAGCTCGCTGCCCGACCTGCTGCCGATGCTGGAGAAAGTGGCCGAATCGGGCAAGCCGCTGCTGATCATCGCCGAGGACATCGAGGGTGAGGCACTGGCAACGCTGGTGGTGAACTCGATTCGCAAGACGCTCAAGGCGGTTGCGGTCAAATCACCGTTCTTCGGCGACCGACGCAAGGCCTTCCTCGAGGATCTGGCGATCGTGACGGGCGGCCAGGTCGTCAATCCCGACGCCGGTCTGGTGCTGCGCGAGGTGGGCGCCGATGTGCTGGGCTCGGCCCGGCGGGTGGTGGTCAGCAAGGACGACACCATCATCGTCGAGGGCGGCGGCGCGAAGGACGTGGTGGAAAAGCGCGTCAAGCAGCTGCGTGCCGAGATCGAGAACAGCGATTCCGAATGGGATCGCGAAAAACTCCAGGAGCGGGTGGCCAAGCTGGCCGGCGGCGTGGCCGTGATCAAGGTGGGAGCTGCTACCGAGACCGCGCTCAAGGAACGTAAGGAAAGCGTCGAGGACGCGGTCGCGGCAGCCAAGGCGGCTGTCGAGGAGGGCATCGTCACGGGCGGCGGATCGGCGCTCATCCAGGCCGGCAAGGTGTTGGAGAAGCTGCGTAAATCGCTGGAAGGCGACGAGGCCACGGGCGTCGACGTTTTCGCCGACGCTCTCACCGCGCCGCTGTTCTGGATCGCTTCCAACGCCGGGCTCGACGGTGCGGTCGCGATCAGCAAGGTTCGCGAGCTGCCCGCGGGGCACGGATTGAACGCCGCCACGCTGGAGTACGGCGACCTGGTTGCCGACGGTGTCATCGACCCCGTCAAGGTCACCCGGTCGGCGGTGCTGAACGCGGCGTCGGTTGCCCGCATGGTGCTGACCACCGAGACGGCGATCGTCGAGAAGCCGGCTGAGGAGGCGGACGACCACGGCCACGGCCACGGTCATCACCATCACTGAGTGAGTTTGTGCGCAGCACCCCCGGTCGTTTGGCCGGGGGTGTTTCGTGTTCGACGTCAGCGCGCCGGTTGCTAGGCTGGCCGCACCATGACGTGGGGGGCACGAGGGTGAACTATCCGCAGCAGTGGCCGCCGCCGCAACCACCGCAGTACCCGCAGCAATGGCCGCCGCCCTACCCGCAGCCTTATCCGCCCCCGCCCAACCCGCCGCCGCCCGCGCCGCGTAAGACCAATCGCGCACTGATCGTCGTGCTTTCGATCGCCGCGATCGTCCTGCTCGTACCCGCGGCGATCATCGGGTTTTTCGTGGTCCGCGATATTGCCCGCGACGGGCGCGGCGAAAGTAGGAAGGCCGCCTCCATCACGGACTTCAATGCGGTATGCGATGGCGGGTCGATCAGCAACGCCGCCACCTACGCGAAGCCGTACCAGATCGTCGCGTTCGCACCAGACGACGAGCCGAACCCGATGCGCGAAATGACAGACACTCACTGGAGTGAAGTGTTGCTCGACTCCCGTGCCGATTATCGGGCGAATCCCGACGACTTCCGGTCGGTGAATGTTGTTGCCTGCCTTACCCGCAAGTCTGAGACCGAGGTTAAGTCACTTACCTGCGACTTCAAAACTGACACGGGCGAACACGTGAGCGTCGACTACTACGCCGTCCAGTACAACATCGAACTTCGCGAGGCGAAGACGGGCAAGCAGATCGAACAACTGGGAACAGTCGACGGTCCCGCGGCCAGCTGCCCCTTCCTGTTATGGGTCAACAAACGCGAGCGGAAAGCCTACGCGGGACCGGATCATGCGGCGGTCGACGCCAAGCTCGCTGAATTCGCGCACGGTTAACAGGCCCGGGGCATGCAGTCCCTTGCATCCGGTGTCAGAGGCCGGCGATGACGATGCCCACGCCCACGACAATTGCCACCGACAGGGAAACCAACAACAAGCTGACAACCGCTTCCTTTGCCGCTGAGGGCCCGTGGTGGGCCGCGCGCGTTAGTCGGGCGCGACCGCGCGCACGAAGTTCTCCGCGAATACGTCGCAAACCGTGTCGACCTCAGGCATCGACCACCCGAGGACATTCGGCAACAACGGCCGAGTGAGCATGTGAATCATGATGGGGCCCAACAGTTGTTGGGCCACCAGTGGTAGGGGCAGGTCGCGGATACGCCCGGCACTGATCTCTGCTCCGAACCAGCCGCCGAGAACGGCGAGCAGGCGCGGTGGACCGTAGGCCGCAAGTGTTTGCACGGCCGGACTGGTGGGCCGCGCGAAGGCTTCGGCGAAAATCGCCGGGGCGACGCGGGGTTCGCGGCTCAGCGCATTCGACACCGTTCGGTAGAAGCCGCGCACCGTCTCGAGCAAGTCATCGCTGGGACGCGCCAGGTATTCCTCGATGTCCAGGATCGGGCTGTGCTGTTCGAAGACCGCTCGCATCAACTCGTCGCGTCCACCGAAAACCGCGTGCAGGCTGTAGACCGAGCAATCGGCGCGGGCGGCGACAGCTTCCAATGTTGCTGCGGCAAGGCCGAATTCGCTGATCAATGCTGCGGCGGCCGCCACCGCCCGGGTGCGAACCGGGGGTAAGCCGCCGGGGTCGACTCCGGCCGCACGCACGGCGTCATTCAGGGCGGTGCGGGATCCGTCGAAGCGCCGCAACAGGGTGCTGCGGGATATCCCCGCCTCCGCGGCGATCATCGCGACGGGAACGTCGGCCACATCCTTGCCCAGCTTTTCGGCGGCGCGTAGTGCGGCCGCCACCACGTCGGGTGTTTCAACCGATCGCGCCATATCGCCTCCCTGGTTCCTTGATACATTACTTGATGTATGCTGCAATAGTATTCCAAACCGGACGAGGAGTCGTGAAGCATGACGAAAGTTCTGCAGACCCAGGTATGTGTCGCCGGGGGCGGACCCGCCGGCATGGTGCACGCTCTGCTGCTCGCCCGCGCCGGCATCCCGGTGGTGGTCTTGGAAAAGCACAACGATTTCCTGCGTGACTTCCGTGGCGACACCGTGCACCCAAGCACCCTGCGGATCATGGACGAGTTGGGGTTCATCGACGATTTCTTGACGCTGCCACACACCAAGATCGACCGTCTGGCCTTCGACACCGGTGGCTCGATTCGCACGTTAGGCGACTTCAAGGTACTCAAACGGCTCGGCTTCAAACAGCCCTACATCGCGATGATGCCGCAGTGGGACTTTCTCGACTTTCTCGCCGAAAAGGCTTCTGCCTATCCGGAATTCACCTTGGTCCGCAACGCGGAGGTCAACGACCTGATCTTCGACGGCGACCGGGTGATTGGCGTGCGCACGCCGGATCTGGAAGTGCGGGCTGAGTTGGTGATCGCCGCCGACGGGCGCAAGTCCGCGGTGCGCGCCGCCGCGGGACTGCAGACCGCGCAGGCGCACTCCCCGATGGATGTGCTGTGGTTCCGGCTGAAGTGGCGTCCCGGCGATCCCCGGGAGCTGTTCGGCGTCGCCCGTAAGGGCCTGATGATGGCCATGATCTACCGGGGCGACTATTGGCAGGTCGCCTACCTCATGCCGAAGGGGGCCAGCCCGCGCGGTGGATCGCTGGAGGAGTTCAAGGAAAAGATCGTCACCGCGCAACCGCGGCTGCGTGCGCACGTCAACGATCTGACCTCGTGGGACGACACCAGCGAGCTCGACGTGCGGGTAGACCGGCTGCAGACGTGGTGGCGCACCGGGCTGCTGTGCATCGGCGATGCCGCGCATGCCATGTCACCGGCCGGTGGGGTCGGCATCAACCTTGCGGTGGCCGACGCGGTCGCCGCGGCCAACATCCTGTGTGCTCCGCTGCGCGAAGGCCGGCTGAACGACACCGACCTGGCCAAAGTGCAGCGGCGCCGCGAGCTGCCCACCCGGATCATCCAGGCAGCTCAGGTGTTCGTGCAGGACCGGGTGGTCGCGCCCAATTTGAGCGGTGACCTGTCGCCGATCCAGATTCCGAAGATCGTCGGATGGGGCCCGCTGCAAGCGCTTCCGCCGATTTTTGTCGGCCGCGGTTTCCGCCCCGAGCATGTCCGCACTCCCAACGTACACGCTGCTTGACGCTTGCCGACGTCCGCGGCGGGGTACACGTCTGCGGTGACGTCGACGGAATCAGCCTGTCCGAAACGCATGGAGTTCGGGCCATGCGGCGGGGTGCGGCCCGACGGGCAGTGCGAAATGCGCCCCGGCGACTGCGCATTCGGCGATGTCGTACGGTGGTCGGGAGTGCAGCCTGCACCGCGACCCGTGCGCGCGCCACTGGTGTTGACCGACTTCAGCGCTACGCCGTTCGACCGCAACGACATCGCGGCGACGGCCGCCGTCCTTGCCTCCGGATGCGATGCCGTCCTGGTCGGTGAGCATCAGAACAAACCGGACTTCCCCCCAACGCTGATGGGCTCACTGTTGCTGGATGCCGGCGTCACGCCCTGGATCACGCTGTCATGTCGGGACCGCAACCGGGTCGTGCTCGAGCAGGAGCTCCGAGGGCTGCACACCCTCGGCGTGGAAACGGTGTTGTGTGTGACCGGAGACGGGCGCGGCTACGACGTGCGGCCGGACGTCACGCAGACCTTCGATCTCGACGGGCCGCGGCTGGTCGCGCTGGCCGCCTCGGTGGGGATGATCGCGGCGGTACCCGAAACGCCGACGGCGCCGCCCGTGCACGCCCGGCCCGATCGCTTGGTCCAGAAGCAGCGCGCGGGAGCGAGTTTGGCGGTGCTCAACCACGTTCCGTTCCCGAAGATGATCGACGAGTTCATGGTCGCGGCGACGTCGGCGGGCTTGTCCATCCCGGTGATCGCGGCGGTCGCGGTGTTCACCGACAGCGTGTCGGCAGCGGTGCTCCAGGGGCTGCCCGGACTCGAACTCGACCAGGCCGTCACCGAACAAGTGCTCGACGCCGCCGATCCGGTGGCGGCCGGGATCGCCGCGGCGGTCGAGGAGGCGCGCGCGCTGCTGTGCATCGAGGGTGTCGACGGCGTCAACGTCTCCGGTCTCGCATCGGCCTCGGGCGGCCGGGTAGGAGCCGAAATCAAAGCCGAGGTGGGTCGTCTGATCCTGGAGGAGGTGTCGTGACCGAGGCAATGGAGGCCGAGTTCGACACGGTTGCGGAATGGACGGCGCAAGTTGCGGTGGACCTCGGCACGCCGTATTACGTACCCGCGGGGTGCCGGGGCAGCGGCAGCCCGGCCGCCTTGGACTGGCTGATCGACCAGATGGGGCTGCAGCCCGGCGCGCGGTTATTGGACTCCGGCGCGGGCGTCGGGGGGCCCGCCGCGTATGCGGCGCAATCGTGTTCGGTGCACCCGGTGCTCGCAGAGCCGGCAGTGGGCGCCTGCCGCGCTGCCCGAAAGCTGTTCGGCTATCCGGTGGTCTGTGCGGATGGGGCCACGTTGCCGTGGCCGAACGAAACATTCGACGCCGCTTGGTCATTGGGGGTGTTGTGCACGACGCCGAATCAACTCGCGGTGCTCGAGGAACTACGTCGCAGCGTGCGGACCGGCGGCACTATCGGGTTGCTCGCGTTCGTCGCGCACCACGAGGATGCGTCCAATCAGCTTGAGGGGAACCACTTTCCGACGTCCGATAACCTGCTCGGCCTGATAGATAGATCCGGGCTGAAGGTCGAGCAGTGGACGGGGACTTCGAGTCTGCCCGCCATACCCCAGGAGTGGAATCGGCGCGTCGACACCGTCGAGAGGGCGCTCGGCGAGCGGTACGGGCACACCGAGGTGTGGCGGCTGGCCGAGCGTCAGAGTTCGGCCATCGGCGACCTGCTGGCCGACGGCAAGCTCACCGGCGAGCTGCTGGTGCTGCGCCGCGCCTAAGAATTCTGCCCAACCCGGAATGCGATGGGTCCCGGGGGCGGTTGTAAGAGGGCGTGACTATCAGACTTGGATTGCAGATCCCGAACTTCTCCTATGGCACGTCCGTCGCCGAGCTGTTTCCTGCGGTAAAGGCGCAGGCCGCCGAGGCCGAGGCCGCCGGATTCGACACTGCGCTGTTGATGGACCACTTCTATCAATTGCCCGGACTGGGTGAGCCCGACGAACCCATGCTGGAGGCTTATACCGCGCTGGGGGCGCTGGCCACGGCGACCGAGCGGGTGCAGCTCTCGACGCTTGTCACCGGAAACACCTATCGCAACCCGACCCTGCTGGCTAAGGCGATCACGACGCTCGACGTGGTCAGCGCGGGACGCGCCATCCTGGGTATCGGGGCGGGCTGGTTCGAACTGGAACACAGGCAGCTGGGATTCGACTTCGACACGTTCACGGAGCGCTTCGAAAAACTCGACGAAGCGCTGCAGATCATCGTGCCGATGCTGCACGGTGAGCGGCCGACCTTCGACGGGAAGTGGTATCACACCGAGAACGCGATCAACGAGCCCCGCTATCGCGACCACATCCCGGTCATGCTCGGCGGCAGCGGCGAGAAGAAGACGTTCCGATTGGCGGCCCGCTACGCCGACCACCTCAACCTGATCGCCGACATCGATGCCCTCCCAGGCAAGCTGGAGGTACTGCGGCAGCGCTGTGCCGAAATCGACCGGGATCCGGCAACTTTGGAGACCAGCACCCTGCTGACGGTGGTGCTCGGCGACGCGCCCGCCAACATCGGCGAGGCCCTTGGCGGCCGGGCGGTGATCGGCACTGCAGACCAGGTAGCCGATGAAATCAAACGCCGAGTGCTCGACGTGGGCGTGGACGGCGTGATCGTCAACCTTCCGACCCACGGCTACACGCCCGGCGTCATCACGAAGGTGGGCGAGGCGCTCCGGCCGCTGGTGGACGCCTAAGCATCCCGGGGGCGGACTAGGGCGAATTGCTAGGTCGCCCAACGGTAGTCGCACCTGCGCAACCGCCAATACGCCGTAATCAGGTGCCGGGCGGAAGGCTCGGCCGCGTCGCGGTGGTCGGCGTGAGCACCGTCGACGGCATGGTCGGGAGGCTGGTGACCGTGACGGTGCTGGTGCTGACGGAAGGCGGCGGCACGACGGCCGTCGTGGTCACCGTCGTCACACTGCTGGTCGTCGTGGTGGACGACGCGGACGGCGCGGCGATCACGCCGCAGGCCACCCGCTTGTTCGATTCATCGGGGGCCGGACTGCTCAAGTTGTCCGCGGCTTGGTGGACGATCAGCGCCGATCCCGCGCTGTTGCGCAGGTTCGCGGCGGTCAGCAAGTTCGTGGTGGTGACGAGCTTCGCCGAGCCGTCAGAGCGCACCTGCAACGCGGTGAGGTCGCCGCTGGCGGGAAAGCCCGTGTGATCCGGCGCCTGGTAAACGCTTCCCGCGGACGCGAACTCCGGTCCGTCGCACCTGCCCACCGCGTGGATCATCAGCGCGTGAAAGCCGGGGCTGAGCACCTGGTTGGGTCCGGCCTCCACGGTCACCGTGGCGTAGCCGTTGGCGAAGTCGATGGTCGCGGTGCCGACCTGCGTCCCGTCGGCGCTCTTCAACTGCGTGGTCATGTGCTCGGCGCCGGGCGGCGAGCTGGTGGACGACGACGTGCCGGCCTGGTTGCCCTGCTGGCTGGTGCAGGCCGCCAGCGCAGCGACGGTTGCAGTCAGCGCAGGGACGGCGAAGTATGCGCCCTTATTCATACGTCCGGCCTACCCACCCGAGCAGTTGTCGAAACGACGCCCTATCCGGCTCGAGGTTGGAGCAGGCAATTGACGCGCTGCTGACGCGGCCTAATCCCGTAGCGAGGTGGCGACCCGTATCTCGGAGGTCAGTGTCTGATGGACCGGGCAGCGTTCGGCCATGAGCAGCAACCGATCTCGTTGCGCGGTATCGAGGTCGCCGGTCAACTCGATCTCGCGATCGATGTGATCGATCCAGCCGGTCTTGGTTTCGCAGTCGGCGCAGTCTTGTGCATGGATACGCTGATGCCGCAACGTCACTTGAACTTTCTCTAGTGCCCAGCCCTTGCGATCGGCGTACATGCGCAGCGTCATCGAGGTGCACGAACCCAGCGCGGCCAGCAGCAGATCGTACGGGGTTGGGCCGGCGTCATTGCCGATCGGCTGCGGCTCGTCGGCGACGAGCCGGTGGCGTCCTGCGGTGATCCGCTGCGTATACGTTCCCGAACCGGCCTGCGTCACGGTCACCGTGCCCTCGGCGGCGTCCTGTTCCGACTCCTGTGTGGTCATACGACGGATCTTTGCACGGCTGTGGGGTGGACCTCAGGGTAATCCGATCGGGGACGGCCGCGGCCGCGAATGCCGCGAATTCCCCCGATCAAACGATGGGGCTCACTGACTCGCCTATGCCCAGAAGTGCCTTCCCGTAGATCTCTGCGCCGATCGCGGCGTTCAGCCCGGCATGGCGTGCGGCGGTGTTCGCATCGCGCCAAATACGTTGCAAGGGATTTTGTTTCGCGAATGACGCAGATCCGTGGACGTTCACGAGAATATTGATCGCGCTGATGACACACTGCGCCGCCATGCTACTTTGTGCCCGAAATGCTGCTCGCTCAATGTGTTTGGGCAGCGTATGGGCGTGCGCGGCGACCTGTGTTACCTGGGCTATGTCGCAAACATGGAGTCGCGCGGTGCGCAGCTTGAGTGCGGCGTCCGCGACCTGCAGTTGCACACCGATAGACTCGGACTGCCGATCGAAGATGGTGTAGCGTATTGCTTTGGCTTCCGCCTTCGCGGTGACCAACTCTAAAGCGGCCCGTCCCATGCCCAACAGCGGTCCAAGTATTCCCACCAGCGCGACCGGCGCGTAAGGCATGCGGTAGACCTCGTCGTCGTGGGGTGTTGGCGCGGCGCCGTCGATCAAGCTGGCAAGATTGAGCATTCGGCGTTCGGGAACAAAAACGTCATCGGCAACGAAGGTGTTGCTGCCAGTGCCGCACATGCCGACCGTCTCCCAGGTATGTTCCAGTGTCACCTCGTCAGCCGGTACCAGACACCAATACGGTGTGGCGGGCTGTTCTGGCGTATCTTGAAGCGTTGCAACGATTGCCGCCCAGTCGGCGTCGTCGGCGCCGGACGCGTAACTCCACCGTCCGCTTACCCGCAGCCCACCGTCGACACGTCGCGCCGGCACTTCGGTTGTGCCACCTGCGATTCGACTGTCTGGAGTGCCTCCGAAAACCTCCTGCTGACCGTCGTCTGAAAGGTGAGCTGCCATCCATGCTCCGGTCGCTGCGACGCCGACCACCCATGCGGCTGACCCGTCTGCGATGCCGAGTGCTTCGGTAACTGCGAGTACTGATTGCAAATCCGTTGGCGTCCCGCCAAATCTGATCGGCTTCATCAGGCGGAACAGACCCGACGCGGCGAGACTTTCGATCACTTCGGGCGTGAGGTGATTCCGCATCTCGCCGCTCGCCGCGTGATACCGGAGGAGATCCTGCAGCGCCTCTGCATGCGCGACCAACTGATTGTCGTTCTGCTCCATCGCCTGCTCACTTTTTGACATTGTTCGTCCTCCCCGGATGCTCTGCTGTGACGGTGGTGTCATTTCCCGTCACCATCGTTGGACGGTCGGGCGCACGACGACCTCGTTGATCGAAACCGAATCGGGCTGATCGATGGCGAAGGCGATGGCGTTGGCGACGGTGACCGATGGGATCGCGTCCGCATAGATTGCCTGTATCTCGTCCCGCTGACTGCCAGTTGTCTTGTCCTGCATGCCGGTAGCGACCGCGCCGGGCATGACCGTAGTCACCCGGATGCCGTGTCCAGCGAGTTCGGCGCGCAGTCCATCGCTGAAGGCACGCACCGCGAATTTGGAGGCGGAATGCGCCGCGCCGCCGGGAAATACGTTAAGCCCGTGGATCGAACCCAGCGTGATGAGGTGGCCAGAACGCTGCTTCAGGAATGTCGGGAGCACCGCGGCGATGCCCCACAGCACGCCCTTGAGATTCAGATCGATGCTGAGCTCCCACTCGTCCGTGCGCAGCTCCGTCACGGGGCTCATCAGCATGATCCCGGCCGCGTTGATCAGAACGTCGAGTCGGCCAAGGTCGTCGAACACCGCGTCGGCGACCTTTCGCACGTCATGGCGTAAACGGACATCGACCTGGTACGTCCGCACGATATGCCCCTGTGACGCAAGATATTCAGCGGCGGCATCGAGCTGTTGCGGGTCGATGTCGGCAAGCGCGACGCACGCTCCGCGGGCTGCCAGCGCTGTGGCTGTCGCCCGGCCGATACCTCCGGCTCCACCGAAAATTAGCGTGCGCTTTCCCGCGACGCCGTCAGGCACGACTGACCGATATCAGAGTCACGACGCCGGGCGTTATCACGCGCAGTCTGTCCAGCAACCCGCGCCGGGCGAACGCCTTCGAAATGAGGACGGCGTCCTCGGTGAGGTGTTGCCAGCCGTCGACATGCATCGGGATCACCACCGGCGAATCGAGGATTTCGGCGGCGCGGGATGCCTGGTCGGCACTCATGGTGAGGTAGGCGTCCATCAACGGGCTGCGGGCCCGTCCCGCGAACAGCACGGCGATGTCGATCGGACCCGCATGATCGACGACATCGCGCACCACGTTCAGGGAGGCGTTGTCACCGCTGATGTAGATGGTCGGCAGTCCGTCACCCGACAGGACGAAACCGCGAACCTCACCGGTCAAATGCTCGGTGCCTGCGGGGCCGTGCTGCGCGGGCACACCGGTGACCGTCAAGTCGCGGCGATCGGGTCGCACCATCCGGTGATGCCGCCAGGGCGGCAGCTCGCGCACGGTGCCGCCGAGTCGTTGAGCCGCGGCCGCCGTGCTCAGCACCAGCGGCATCCGTTCGAGTAGTTTGCGACCCGCTCGATCAAGATTGTCCGGGTGCTGGTCGTGGGATAGCAGCACGGCGTCGATGGCGCCCACACGTCCGACGGGCACAGCGGGATGACTAGTTTTGACCAAGTTTCGCTCGCCGACCGGATGATCACCGGGCGGGTCGAAGGTCGGATCGGTCAATAGCCTCCACCCGCCTAATTCCAGAATCGCGGTTGGCCCGCCGATCATTTGAATTGTCGTCGTGGCACTCGACAACGCCGAAGCCGCATCGGTTTTCGATATGGTCATAGCGCCATGATGCGGCGCCGACGGCCCGGCGATGAGCACCTCTGAGGCTAGCTATCGATCGATTTCGGCCAATCGGCTCGCAGCTCTGGCTGCTGTGGTGCGCCCATGTTGCTTGCGGTAGTGCATCGGGCTGACACCGAGGTGGCGATAGAACTGACGCCGAAGCGACAACGGGTTCTTGAAACCAGACCGTCTTGCGATGTCCTCGATGGGGTCACCGCTTTCTTCCAACAACCGCTGAGCGCGAAACACCCGCTGCCAGACCAACCACTGCATGGCGGGCATTCCCGCGAGGTCGCGAAAATGCCGATCAAAGGTGCGTCGGCTCAGTCCCGCCTTACGAGCTAACTCATCGACGCCGAACGGCTCGGCGATATGGTCCATGGCGAACGTCATCACCTGCGCGACGGCTGAGGACGAACCGGTCTTCGACGGGGCGAGGTAGCGGAGCTGGGGGCGGGTGCCAACTCGGCGCGGAGCCATGATCATCCGTTGCGAGATCACCGTGACGGCGTTCTGATCCCAGATGCGCTCGATCACGTGCAGGCAGGCGTCCAACGCGGCTCCGGTACCTGCCGCGGTGACTATGTCGCCGTCGTCGGAGAACAATGCTTCGCCGTCGACTCTGATCTCTGGATACATCGCCGCCAACGTCGGCGTGTGAAACCAGTGCATGACGGCGCGCCTTCCGTCGAGTAGGCCCGTAGCTGCCAAAACGAAGCCTCCCAGGCAGAAGCTGACGATGGTTGCTCCGTCGGCGTGCGCGGCGCGGATTGCGGCCAAGGCCGGCTCAGGCGGACGCTCGGCGGGATCGCGCCAGCTGGGCAGGACAACGATGGAGGCTTCGCTGAGAGCATCGAGGTCAAACGGCGCCTCGACGATGAGTCCGCCCGTCGTCGTCAAGAGGCCCTTCTCGCCTGCGATCACGAGCAACCGGAATGCGGGCACTCCGGCGTCGGTGTGGTCTGCGCCGAACACATTCAACGGAACCGCTGTCTCGAACATTGGAGCCCGGTCGAAAAGCACGACGGCGATTGCGTTCGCATCCCGAGCCATCGCCAACCCCTCCCTCGACATTTCTTCCGGACGCCGTGCTGCTGCGCCACGCGCCATTGCCAGGGTGCACCGCTGCGATCCGAGGAGCAAGTGGACGCTCGTGATAGCGGAGGCCGACACAGGATGAGCTCGAATAATGCTGTGCGACAACCGCAATCGATGCCCTTGGTGGCCGTCCATTCGTCGGTTGCCCTTAGTCGGCACCTTCACGACGAAGGCTCTGCGACCGGTCGTCGCGCGTGCGGCTGCGAAAGCCGGATCGGTAAGCCTGGGGACTCAGTCCCACCACGCGGCGGAACACGGGTCGTAGCGATACGGCGTTGGATAGTCCAATGTGGTGCGCGATCGCGTCGACGGTGAGATCCGTTTCCTCGAGCAGGTGTTGAGCGCGGAACACGCGCTGATGCAGTACCCATTGGACCGGAGAAAGCCCGGTGGCCTCACGGAAGCGACGATCGAAGGTGCGACGACTTAAATCGAATTGCGTTGCCAGATCATCGATATCCAACTGGCGGTCCAGATTGCGAACGACGTACTCCATTATTTCGCTCAACCGAGCACGGTCGCCGCCGGCAAGGATCGCATCGGGAATCAGTTGCGTTTGCGCGCCGGACCGCTGCGGGGGACTCGCCATACGATCGGCTATGGCCGTGGCGGCTTTGACGCCCCAAAATCGAGCCACGATGTGTAGGCAGGCGTCCAACCCGGCGGTACCTCCGGCGCTGGTCACGACATCGCCGTCGTCGACGTACAGCACCGCGGGGTCGACTCGTACCGTGGGGTAGCGGGCCGCCAACTCGGCTGTATGCCGCCAGTGTGTCACGGCGCGACGGCCGTGGAGCAGTCCGGCGGCCGCAAGCGCGAAGGTGCCCATGCATAGCCCCACCACAATGGCTCCGTCGGCGTGGGCATTGCGGATGGCTTCCACCGTTCGTTCCAGCTGCGCTTCGTCTGCTTCATGGTCTGTTTCGTGCCACGTGGGAACGATGACAATCCCGGCGGTGTCCAGATCTCGCAAGCCATATTCCGCGCGGATCTTGACGCCGCCGGTGCTGATCACCGGACGCCGGTCCGCGGCAATCGGCAGCAGCGAGAATTTCGGCGCCCCGCTGTCGGAGCGGTCCATCCCGAACACACTGATCGGGACCGACATCTCGAATAGGGATGCACCGCTGAACATCAGCACCGCGACATTGGTTGTGCTGCGTGGCATGAGACCTCCACACTCCACTATGTCCGTCGGCTGCAGTGGCCGATGTCGTTGCCTGCTTCATCGTAGGTCGATACGGTTGTGCGCTCGGCTGCTGCTTTCCGGCGTAAGCGCTAGCACGGGTACGTATCGATTCTTCTCGCGTGCTACAGCGCGGTATTTGCCGTATGGCCCGGGCGCATCCGCCGCGCGCTGGAACAGGCGGTCGCGCTCGGCCCCAAGGATCTCTTCGGCCACGAATCGTCCTTGCAAGCGGTGTCCGTAGACTTCGACCTTTGTGTTCACTTTCATGTTGTAGTACCAAGACGGATTGCGCTGGGCGCCAAAGTTTGTCGCGATCAAGATGATGCGCCCGCGGTCCGTGAAATACACCAACGCACTGGTGCGCGTTCGGCCCGACCTGGCTCCGGTGTGGGTGACGAGCACCGCAGGAAACGGCCACACAGACGACAGACGTCCCGCGGTGATCCGGAGAAGTCGGGGGTCTAGCCGATTACCGATATCGCGAATGAAACGAAGACCCAGAGGAGTCATCGCTATTCTGCCGACGACTCGATGGGCGACGGAGTGCCCGGGGCTGACGATGGGGATGGGCGTGGTGTCGGAACCCCCATCAGGCTCGCGAGGGATGTCCCGCGCTTGCGGAGTTGACGTGGCAGGCGATTGCTGAGGGGGCAGGGGTGAGCTGTAGTCCACGCCACGAGTGTGCGCAGCAGTCGCCGGCTAGGAAAGCACTGTGAACGCCGTTCTGCGCTCGAATCCGGCCACGCCTCAGCGTAATCCGATCAGAGATCGCTGCGGCGCGGACCTTCGATCAGGCCGAGCGGCGGATGCCGCGATTGCGGCCGATGTCGCCCTTGAGCAGCATGTCGCGTTCGGATTCGGACAGGCCGCCCCAAACCCCGTACGGCTCACCGACATCGAGTGCGTGCGAGCGGCACTGCTGGATCACCGGGCATTGCCGGCACATCTCCTTGGCGCGCTGCTCACGCTGCATGCGGGCCCGGCCACGCTCCCCGTCGGGGTGAAAGAACATCGAGGAGTCGACGCCGCGGCACAGTCCTTGCAGCTGCCAGCTCCAAATGTCCGCGTTGGGCCCAGGTAGCTGCTCCGGCTGTGGCATGGCTAGTTCCCTCCTGCACGGCGCACCCACGGGGGGTTGGGTTCGCAAAAGTGAGTGTGCAACTGATTTAAGGGTGGCGTCACCGATGACTACCCGTCATTGCTAGAACTTAGGTGGGGCGGTGAATTTACGTCAATAGGCCCTTAGTGTGACAAAGTATATAGAGGTTGGAGGAGAATTAACTCTGCGTTCATCAGCCACGCATTTGGCGTAGGAGAACGGTGCTACCAGGGACTTGATCAAACCGAGATTTCCCAGCTCAGGGCGCAGGGGCGGCTACAAGCCATTTATTACAGAGATGATCGTGATTAACATTTCAGTAACACCAGCAGCACGAACTGTTTACTACTATCACCGTGATTGAAACTGGTCACACTTCGATCAGTGCGCCGGCGCTGGCCGCGGCCGCTTTCGGTGACCAGCCGGCCCGCTGGCCGCTGCCGACGGCGAGGACCCCGAGCGAACTCTGGTTGCGGGCCGTCGCGGCCGGCGGGCAGGGTCGCTACGGCAGCGCCGACCGAGACCTGGCGGTGTTACGCCGCGACCTGGTGTCGGGCCCGCTGCTCTCGCTGGCGCACAGCACCCAGGGATCGTTTCTGCGCCAACTCGGTTGGCACGCGCGGGCTCGGGGCTGGGACGGCCGAGCGCTCGCGCTGGCCGGCACCGATCCCGAAGCCCGCGCCGATGCGCTGATCGGACTGGCGGCCGACGCATTGGGCGTCGGCCGTTTCGCTGCGGCGGCGACATTGTTGGCTCGCGCGGACGCGGAGCTGACGGCGGGCGTGCCGGACCGGCTGCCGGTGCGCCGGCGCTGGGTGGGCGCCGAGTTGGCGATGGCCCGCGGCGACGGCGCGGTCGCGGTCGGTTATGCGGAGGAGGCCGTCGAGCTCGCCCAAGCCATGGAGCGACCCTCGGAGCGGCACCGAGTCAAAAGCGACGTGGTGCTCGCCGCCGCGCTGTGTAGCGCCGGCGAGATCGACCGCGCCCGTGCCGTGGCCGACGCCGCGCTGGACGCCACCGGCCGTCTGGGCCTGATACCGCTTCGTTGGGCCTCGGCTTGCTTGCTGTTCGATATCCAAAGCGTCACGATTTCTGGGCCGAAATTGGCCGAAATTAGGGATATCTGCGCAGGCCAGGTGCGGCGCGCCGGTGGAACCTGGCCTTCCGGCTGAAACGGCTTTCGGCCGTTATTGTCATTGCGAGAGTTAGCCCGCGATGTGCCTCGTTTGTAACGTTGGAGATACCGCCGTCGATGACAATTCAAGCGGAACGTCTCGACGCTGTGGTTGCCGAAGCCGTAGCGGGAGACGGAAACGCCCTACGGGAGGTGCTGGAGACCATCCGTCCGATTGTGGTGCGATATTGCAGGGCGCGAGTCGGCACAGTCGAGCGGGGTGGCCTGACAGCCGACGATGTGGCTCAGGAGGTGTGCTTGGCGACTCTGACCGCCCTGCCGCGCTACCGCGATCGAGGACGTCCCTTTCTGGCCTTTCTGTACGGCATTGCGGCGCACAAGGTGGCCGACGCCCATCGCGCCGCCGGCCGCGATCTCGCCTACCCTTCCGAATCCGTTCCCGAGCGCTGGTCGTCCGAGGCGGGCCCCGAGCAGCGGGCCCTCGAAGCCGATTCGGTCAGCCGCATGAATGAATTACTCGAGATCCTGCCCGCCAAGCAGCGCGAGATCCTGATTCTTCGCGTCGTCGTCGGTCTGTCTGCCGAAGAGACCGCTGCCGCCGTGGGCGCAACACCAGGAGCCGTCCGGGTAGCTCAGCACCGAGCTTTGTCGCGGCTCAAATCCGAGATGGTTGCGGCGGGGGACTATGCCTGAATTTTGGCCTGAATCTGGTTTTACGGACCGACCGGGGCTCGACGAGTTGACCCGGAGCGATCTGCTCCTCGACGCACTCGCCGAACGTGCGCCGATCGATGTCGACGATCCCAACGAGGACGCGCTCACCGCACTGCTGGGGGATTGGCGCGACGACCTGCGGTGGCCACCCGCCAGCGCCCTGGTTTCGCCGGAGGAGGCCGTCGGCGCGCTGCGCGCCGGAATGGTCGAGCAGCGACGTAGCCGGCGCGGCCTGGCGACGATCGGCTCGGTGGCGGCGACGTTGATCGCCCTCAGCGGTTTCGGCGCCATGGTCGTCGAGGCGCGTCCCGGTGGATCGCTCTACGGCCTGCACTCGATGTTCTTCGACGAGCCGCGAAGCAACCAGAACCAGATCATGTTGTCCGCCAAGGCCGATTTGGCGAAGGTGCAGCAACTGATCGACAAGGGGCAATGGACCCAGGCCGAGAATCAGCTCGCGGAAGTCAGCAGCACCGTTGCGTCGATGAACGACAGTGCGGGCCGCAAGGAATTGTTGGACGAGATCGATCTGCTCAACGCGAAAGTCGATTCGCGCGATCCGAACGCGACGCTCCCGCCCGCCGCGCCGACGCCGAACTCCGTGGTGCTACCGGCGCCGCAGGCCCCAAAGGCAATCAGCCCGAGCACAACCCCTTCGGTGCCCCGTAAATCGCCCTAACCGGGCAGCGCGATCGCTTAGTGGCGGCGGTGAAATCCGTCGGCGTCTGACCGGAACTCATTGGCTTCGTTGAGCGACGCGTCGGCGTACCCCCGGCAGTAATCCCACGTCACGTAGGCGTCCGGCTCGGGGTCGTAAGCGGGCTCGTGCGGGCGGACGGTGCCGTCGATCAGCAGCTGCAGCAGGTTGGCGCGCAGCATGTCCCAGTCGTGATAGTGGTCTTGCTGACACTCGTCGCAACACACCACGAGTCCGCGAATTCCCTTGTGCGCCAACAGGGCTTCGTATACGGCCAGATCGGCCAGGTCTGCCTCTACCGCCATCCGCTCTTGCTGATCCAGCGGTTGTCCAGGTTCGACAGCGTCCAGCGCCGCCGACGGGTCACATGGGTCGTCCGCGAAAGGGTCGGGTGGCAAACCCGGGGGGAGGTGGTCACGCACGCCCCTAGCCTACGCAGCCAGGCCGTGGTAACGCCAGCAGGCAGCCGCGCGTCGATTGGGCCGGGCGGCGCGCCAACAGGTGCGACTCCCCGACGTCCGGGACCGATAGGATGAGATTCTCGCTCCGCGCGCGTATGGAGGGTTTCACCGATGTCCCGTGGCACGTCCCACCTCGAAGACAGCTCCGACCTGGTCGCAAGTCCCTACCTGCGGGTCGGCGGTCTGGCCGACGACGGCGTGCCGACCGGGGGAGACAACCCCAACAAGGTGGCGATGCTGGGCCTGACTTACGACGACGTGTTGCTGCTGCCCGCCGCTTCCGATGTGGTTCCGGCCACCGCCGACACCTCTAGCCAGCTAACGAAAAAGATCCGGCTGCGGGTGCCGCTGGTCAGCTCGGCGATGGACACCGTCACCGAGTCGCGGATGGCCATCGCAATGGCCCGGGCCGGCGGCATGGGCGTGCTGCACCGCAACCTGCCGGTCGCCGAACAGGCCGGCCAGGTCGAAATGGTCAAGCGGTCGGAGGCCGGCATGGTTACCGACCCGGTGACCTGCCGCCCGGACAACACCCTGGCCCAGGTCGACGCGCTGTGCGCTCGGTTTCGGATCTCGGGCCTGCCCGTCGTTGACGACTCCGGCGCGCTGGTCGGCATCATCACCAACCGCGACATGCGCTTCGAGGTCGATCAGACCCGCCCGGTCTCCGAAGTGATGACCAAGGCGCCGCTGATCACCGCCCGCGAGGGGGTCACCGCCGACGCCGCGCTGGGCCTTTTGCGCCGCAACAAGATCGAGAAACTGCCCGTCGTCGACGGCCACGGCCGGTTGACCGGGCTGATCACCGTTAAAGACTTCGTCAAGACCGAACAACACCCGCTGGCCACCAAGGACAGCGACGGCCGGCTGCTGGTGGGCGCCGCCGTCGGGGTCGGCGGCGACGCCTGGGTGCGCGCGATGATGCTGGTCGACGCCGGGGTGGACGTGCTGATCGTCGACACCGCGCACGCCCACAACCGGCTGGTGCTGGACATGGTCGGCAAGCTCAAGGCCGAGGTAGGCGACCGCGTCGAGATCATCGGCGGCAACGTCGCGACCCGCTCGGCCGCCCTGGCGCTGGTCGAGGCCGGGGCCGACGCGGTGAAGGTGGGCGTGGGACCCGGCTCGATCTGCACCACGCGGGTGGTCGCCGGGGTCGGTGCCCCTCAGATCACGGCGATCCTGGAAGCCGTGGCGGCCTGCGGACCGCACGGTGTGCCGGTGATCGCCGACGGCGGACTGCAGTATTCCGGCGACATCGCCAAGGCGCTGGCGGCCGGTGCATCGACGGCCATGCTGGGCTCGCTGCTGGCCGGCACCGCCGAGGCGCCCGGCGAGCTGATCTTCGTCAACGGCAAGCAGTTCAAGAGCTACCGCGGCATGGGGTCGCTGGGCGCGATGGCGGGCCGCAGCGGCGGCAAGTCCTACTCCAAGGACCGCTACTTCGCCGACGACGCCCTCTCCGAGGACAAACTGGTGCCCGAGGGCATCGAGGGCCGGGTGCCGTTCCGCGGACCGCTCTCGTCGGTGATCCACCAGCTGACTGGCGGCCTGCGCGCCGCGATGGGCTACACCGGCTCGCCGACCATCGAGGTGCTGCAGCAGGCGCAGTTCGTCCGTATCACGTCGGCCGGACTCAAAGAGAGCCATCCCCACGACGTCACGATGACCGTCGAAGCACCGAACTACTACGCCCGGTGAGCAGCGAACTGAACATGGTCGAGATCGGGATGGGCCGCGTCGCCCGTCGCACCTACGAACTCAGCGAAGTCAGCATCGTCCCGTCTCGGCGCACCCGCTCGTCGCAGGACGTGTCGACGACCTGGCAACTGGACGCGTACCGCTTCGAGATCCCCGTGGTGGCCCACCCGACCGATGCGCTGGTCTCGCCGGAGTTCGCGATCGAACTGGGCCGGCTCGGCGGGCTGGGCGTGCTCAACGGCGAGGGCCTGATCGGCCGGCACGCCGACGTGCACGCCAAGATCGCGCAACTGGTCGAGGCCGCCGAAAAGGAACCCGAGCCCTCGGCGTCGATCCGGCTGCTGCAGGAGCTGCACGCGGCGCCGCTGAACCCGGACCTGCTGGGCGCCGCGGTGGCCCGCATCCGCGAGGCCGGCGTGACCACCGCGGTCCGGATCAGCCCGCAGAACGCGCAGTCGCTCACCCCGGTTCTGCTCCAGGCCGGCATCGACCTGCTGGTCATCCAGGGCACCATCGTCTCGGCCGAGCGCGTCGCCCGGGACGGCGAGCCGCTCAACCTGAAGAGCTTCATCTCCGAACTGGACGTGCCGGTGGTCGTGGGCGGGGTGCTCGATCACCGCACTGCGCTGCACCTGATGCGCACCGGCGCCGCCGGCGTCATCGTCGGCTACGGCTCCACCCGGGGCGTGACCACCAGCGACGAGGTGCTGGGCATCAGCGTGCCGATGGCCACCGCGATCGCCGACGCTGCGGCCGCGCGCCGCGAATATCTCGACGAGACCGGCGGCCGCTACGTGCACGTGCTGGCCGACGGTGATATCCACACCTCCGGCGAGCTGGCCAAGGCCATCGCCTGCGGTGCCGACGCGGTGGTGCTGGGCACCCCGCTGGCGGAAAGCGACGAGGCGCTCGGCGGCGGCTGGTTCTGGCCGGCCGCGGCGGCGCACCCGTCGTTGCCGCGCGGGGCCCTGCTGCAGATCGCCGTCGGGGAGCGCCCGCCGCTCGAGCAGGTGCTCAACGGGCCGTCCGACGACCCGTTCGGCAGCCTGAATCTGGTCGGTGGTCTGCGCCGCTCGATGGCCAAGGCCGGCTACTGCGACCTCAAGGAATTCCAGAAGGTCGGCCTGACCGTCGGCATCTGAGTTTCGGCGTCGAGCGTCACGCCAGCGTGGCCGCCGCCGCCGAGCGTCACGCCAGAGTGACGACCGATAGGGACTGGCTCGTTACTGGTCGGTAAGTTCATACTGGTGGGGATGAAGCCAGATTATGACGTCCTGATCATCGGTTCGGGGTTCGGCGGCAGTGTCAGCGCGCTGCGGTTAACCGAAAAGGGTTACCGCGTAGGCGTTTTGGAGGCGGGTCGGCGCTACGCCGACGACGAGTTCGCCAAGACTTCGTGGGACTTGCGCAAGTTCCTGTGGGCGCCGCGGCTCGGTTGCTACGGCATTCAGCGGATTCACCCGCTCAAAAACGTGATGATCCTGGCCGGCGCCGGGGTGGGCGGCGGATCGCTGAACTACGCCAACACGCTGTACGTGCCGCCGGATCCGTTCTTCAACGACCAGCAGTGGCGCCACATCACCGACTGGCGCGGCGAGCTGATGCCGCACTACGAGCAGGCGAAACGGATGCTGGGCGTCGTCACCAACCCGACGTTCACCGACGCCGATCGCATCATGAAGGAGGTCGCCGACGAGATGGGCTGTGGCGACACCTTCGTGCCCACCCCGGTCGGGGTGTTCTTCGGTCCCGACGGCACCAAGACGCCCGGCAAGACGGTGCCCGATCCGTTCTTCGGCGGGGCGGGCCCCGATCGCACCGGCTGCCTGGAATGCGGGTGCTGTATGACGGGTTGTCGCTACGGCGCCAAGAACACCCTGCTGAAGAACTACCTTGGTCTCGCGGAATCGGCTGGGGCGCAAGTCATTCCGATGACGACGGTGAAGAGCTTCGAGCAGCGTTCCGATGGGCTGTGGGAGGTTCGCACCGTGCGCACCGGAAGCTGGCTGCGCCGGGACCGGCGCACGTATACCGCGAGTCACCTGATTCTGGCCGCGGGCACCTGGGGCACGCAGCATCTGCTGTTCAAGATGCGCGACAAGGGCAAATTGCCGCGTCTGTCAAAGCGGTTGGGAGTGCTGACCCGGACCAACTCGGAGTCGATCGTCGGCGCCGGACGGCTGGAGGTCAGCCCGGATCTGGACCTGACGCACGGGGTGGCGATCACGTCGTCGATCCATCCGACCTCGGACACCCACATCGAACCCTGCCGCTACGGCAAGGGCTCCAATGCGATGGGGCTGCTGCAGACCCTGATGACCGACGGCCCAGGGCCCGACGGCCCCGATGAAAACTATGTGCCACGGTGGCGGCAGCTGCTCGACGCCGGCGGCGAGGACCCACGAAAGATGCTGCGGCTGCTCAATCCCCGGCAGTGGAGCGAGCGCACGATGATCGCACTGGTGATGCAGCACCTGGACAACTCGATCACCACATTCACCAAACGCGGCAAGCTGGGCATCCGCTGGTATTCCAGCAAGCAGGGGCACGGCGAGCCGAACCCGTCATGGATCCCGGTGGGCAACGAGGTCACCCGCCGCATCGCGGAGAAGATCGACGGCGTTGCCGGGGGCACCTGGGGCGAGCTGTTCAACATGCCGTTGACCGCGCATTTCCTCGGCGGCGCGGTGATCGGCGACAGTCCCGAGCGTGGCGTCATCGACCCGTATCACCGCGTCTACGGCTACCCGTCGCTGCTGGTGGTGGACGGCGCGGCGATCTCGGCGAATCTGGGCGTCAACCCCTCGCTGTCGATCACCGCGCAAGCCGAGCGCGCCGCGTCGCTGTGGCCGAACAAGGGCGAGACGGATCTGCGGCCGCTGCAGGGCGACGACTATCGCCGGCTGGATCCGATTCCGCCGAAGCACCCGGTGGTGCCGGCCGATGCGCCCGGCGCGCTGCGCTGGCTGCCGATCGACCCGGTGAGTTCGGTCGGCTAGCTCGCGATCACCTCGAGCGGCGCACCCTTGACCACCATGCTGCGTTCGCCGTGCACGTTGACCGGCACGTCGCCCATCAGCGTGACCCGGTGCATCAGCCGCTTCTGGTCGTCATAGTCGTCGACCGCCCGGTGCTGCGTCGCCCGGTTGTCCCAGATGGCGACGTCACCGGCCTCCCAGTGCCAGCGAATAGTGTTCTCGGGCTTGGTGATTCGTTTTTGCAGCAGTTCCAGCAGCGCGCTTGACTCGTGGCTGTCCAGGCCGACGAAGTTGCGCACGAAGTTGCCCGCGATCAGCGCGCGCTCACCGGTCTCCGGATGCACCCGCACCACCGGGTGTTTGGTCTGGAACTCCTGCTTTTCGAACGCCTGCCGGAACGCCCGCTGCGCCTCGCTCATCGACAGGACCGCTTCGGCGGTCACGTAGTCGTAGCGGTTGCTGTGCACCGCCCACAGATTTTCGACGAGGCACTTCAACGGCTCGGGCAGGTCGTCGTAGGCCGCGACCGTCGAGGCCCATAGTGTCGATCCGCCGTAGCGGGGCAGTGTGATCGCCCGCAGGATCGAGGCCGCCGGGTAGTTCGCGGCGAACGTCACGTCGGTGTGCCAGCGGTTGGCCTTGCCGTAGTCCGAGTTAATCGGCGTGACGACCGGCGTGCCTTTGGCCGCGAGCGCTCCGGCGGCCGGATGGCCGACGGGCGTGCCCAGCAACCCACCGAATGCCAGCTGCTGCTGGTCATCGAGGTGGTGCTGACCGCGGAAGAAGATGACCTTGTGGGTCAGCAGCGCCCGGCGGATCTCCTCGACGGCGGCCGGATCGAGGTCGCCGCCGAGGTGCACCCCGTCGACCCGGGCACCGATCCGGCTGCCCAGCTTGGTGACGGTTATCTGGTTTGTCATGTCTGTCGTCCTTGCCTGAAGCATCGAGTGTAGTCAGTTGACTAACCCGAGTGTAGTCAAATGTATACAGATTCGGCAAGGGGGCGTACGCACGAAAATTCCCACCGCGAAGCAGCAGGTCAGCGAGAAAATTCGGCGAAATCGCCGGTTGTCAGGATGCGGTGGAGTCCAGCGCGGTGGCCACGTCGTTCTGCTCCATCTCCGCCACCTCGAGGTAGACCTCGGCCACCTGGGCCAGTCGATCGCTGCCCGGTTCGCGGCCCTGAAGCAGGGCGGCCAGCGCCGCCACACTACGGGCGGCGAAGATGTCGGCAACCATCACGGTGGGGGTGTCCAGCCAGGCGCGCACGCGTGCGACAAGCTGGGTGGCCAGCACCGAATCTCCGCCGAGGCCGAAGAAGTCGTCGTCGGCGCTCACGGCCTCGACCCGAAGCAGGCCGGCGGTGATATCGGCCAGCACCCGTTCCAGCGGTGTCGACGCCGCCCGCCGGCCCGTCCCGGTGTCCGCGGCCCGCTGCTGCGCGGCACCCGCGAGCAGCGCGCCCGCCGCCCTCCGGTCGATCTTGCCGCCGACGGTGTAGGGGATCTCGGGGACCAGCACGATGAGGTCCGGAACCATATGCGGCGGGACGAATCCGGCCACCGCGGCGGTGAGCTGCGACGGTGTCAGCGCGGGGTCGGTGACCCGGGCCAACGCCGCCAGCTGCTCGCGGCTGGTGTCCCCGGCGACCGGGATCACCGCGGCGACGGCGCCGTCCACCGAGTCGAGCCGGTTGAGCGCTCCCTCGACCTCGCCGAGTTCGACCCGATAGCCGCTGATCTTGACCCGGTGGTCGGCGCGCCCGACGAACTCCAGCGTTCCGTCCGGCAGGTACCGCGCTAAATCGCCGGTGCGATACCACTTCTCGCCGTCATGCTCGACGAACTTGCTCTCGGTCAGATCCGGTCTGCCGCGGTAGCCGCGGGCGATGCCGCGCCCGCCGACCCAGAACTCCCCGGGCACCCAGTCCGGGCAGTCGGATCCGTCCGTGGCGACCACGCGGCAGGTGTTGTTCGGCAACGGGCGGCCGAACGGCACCGCGGCCCACTGCTTCGGCAATTCCGCGGGCTCGCAGATGGTGTTGTGAATGGCCGTCTCGGTCGCACCGCCGAGTCCGGCGACGCGGACCCGCGGCGCCTGGGCACGCAGCGCGCGCACCATCTCGGTACGCACCCAGTCGCCGCCGGTGGGCACCACGCGCACCGACGAGATCCGTCCCGAGTTCACCGCGACCAGCATCTCGAGCCAGCCGGGCAGCCAGTGCAGCACGGTGACCCGGTGTTGTTCGATCATCCGGGCCCAGGCGTCGGGATCGCGCCGCTGCTCCTCGTCCACCACCACGATCGAGCCGCCGGCGCGCAGCATTGCGAAAATGTCCAGCACCGAGATGTCGCATTCCAGGGTGGACAGCGCCAGGCACCGATCGTCGGCGCCGATCTCGAAGTGGGAGTTGATGAACTCGACGGTGTTCATCGCGGCGTCGTGGCTGACTTCCACACCCTTGGGTTCACCGGTAGAGCCCGAGGTGAACAGCACGTAGGCGACGTCGGCCGCATCGATGGCGGCCGGCTCGGTGCCGGTGGCGACCGGAAGACCCTGCGCGATGGCCTCCGACACGGTCAGCGCGGGCACCGGTAGTTCGTCGAGCCCGGGTGTGCGGGGCCCGCACACCAGCGCCGAGTGCACGCCCGCGCCACCCAGGATGCGTGCGGCGCGATCGGCCGGCTGGTCGACGCCGATCGGCAGGTACACGCCGCCGGCGGCGTGAATGCCTAGCAGCGCCGGGATCTGCTCGGCGGTCTTGGGGCCCAGCACCGCGACCGCGTCGCCGCGTCCGACCCCGTGTGCCCGCAACGCCGCACCGACGGCAAGGACTTGCTCGCGCAATTGAGCGTAGGTCAGGTTTCCCAGGCTGCTGTACACCGCGGGCGCATCGGGCTGCGCGGCCGCGGAGCGAAAGAAGCCGTCGTGCAACGCTTCTGCGCTCGGCACCGTGGTCACGCCGTTGAGCTTGGCGCGTAGGGCGCGCTGTTCATCCGGCAGCGCGGGCGGGTCGGGCGCCTCCCAGGCGGCGTCGTCGTGGGCCAGCCGGTTCAGCTCGGCGACGTGGTAGGCGAACATCGCCTCGGCGACGCCCGGCCGAAACGCCTCCGCGCGCACGTCCCAGTTGACCAGCAGGCCGCCGTCGAACGGGGTGGCCTGGGAATCCAGCAACACCTGCGGCCCCTGCGAGATGTGCCAGACGCACTTGCCGAACTGTTCGGTGACCTCGCCGTCGAACAGGTCACCGAGCCCGAGGCCACTGGTGAAGACGAAGGGCGCCAGCGTGGGCACGCCGCGGTGCCGGGTCAGGTCGCGCAGGATCGACAGCCCCGAGTAGCTGGAATGCGCGGCGCTGGCGTGCAGCGACTCCTGCAGGGCGCGGGCCCGGGCCGCCGCGGTCGGCGCGTCGGAGAGGTCGACGTCGAGCATCAGCGACGTGGTGAAGTCGCCGACGAGTTTGTCGACATCGGCGTGGAACGGCTCGCGGCCGAACATCGGCAGGTTCAGCAGGAACCGCGAATTGGTGGACCAGCGCGCCAGCGTCCCGGCGTAGGACGCGGCGATCGCCATCGCCGGGGTGATGCCACGCCGGTGTGCCGCGGCCAACAGCGCCTCGCGAATATCTGCGTCGAAGTAGTGCCAGAGCCGGATGTTGCGGCGCGGATTGGCCTGCTCGGAGGCCGGCACCAGCGGGGGCGACGGCGGTTCGGGCAGGTCGGGCACGCGCTCGGCCCACCACTGCCGGTCCGCCTCGGACACCGACGTCGCGGCCGTCAGCGCAGCCCGGTACTCCCGATAGGTGTAGCCCAGCTCGGCCAGCTCGCCGCCGCGATAGAACACGGCCAGGTCGGCCATGAAGTTGCGGTAACTGACGGCGTCGGCGGCCGACATGTCCATGTCGACGTGCAGGCGCGTGCGCCCGCCGGACATGAGCGTCAGCGCGATTTCGAGCACCACGCCGTGCAGGATCTGATGCGATTTCGCCTCGCGTATCTCCTCGAGCCGCTGTTCGGTCGCGGCGTCGTCGAGGTCACGCAGGTCGACCACCTCGACCGGCAGCGTGCGGTCGGTGATCCGCTGAGTGCCGTCGGGCAGGATCTCCACCCGCAGCATCGGATGACGGCGGGCCAGCGCGGCTGCGGCCACCCGCAGCCGGTCCGGGTCGACGCCGGCGCCGTCGAACTCGACATACAGGTGTGGGGCCACGCCGCCGAGCGCCTGTTCCTCGTTGCGGCCCAGCCACAATGCGTGCTGGATGGGAGCCAGGGGGAAGGTGTCACTCTCATCGTGATCAGCCGCGTTCGGCTCGCTGTCGTAGGGTGCGCTGTCGTTGGGTGCGCGGTCGCTGGGTGCGCTGTCGCGCAGCGCCGATACCAGCCGCGTCCACGCGGAGACGGTCGGGCTCTCGGCCAGCGCCGCGAAACCGATGTCGATGCCCTGCCGGCGCCACCGGCCGGACAGCGACATCATCCGGATCGAGTCGAGTCCGGAGGCGATGAGGTCGGCGTCGGGGTCTACGTCGTCGGGGGCGACGCCGAGTAGCTCGGCGACCTGCTCTCGGACACTGAGTGAGCTTGTCGCGCCGCGGCCCATTGTGTGAAACCTCTCAGCAATTAGTGAAGGCTGCCCTAACTATGTGGAGGCTACCCTATATTAGGCTTCTCTCAGATAACTCACCCCCGGAAGGGCGCAAACCCGCGATGAGCACCGGATTTCATCCCGACGCCGAGGTCGGGCGACACGAAAGTGTCGACCTCGCAACGGGATTCGTGCCGTTCCCGAGCGACCGGGCGGACTCCTATCGGCGAGCGGGCTATTGGGCCGCGCTGCCGTTGGACTCGATTTTGCGCGAGGCCGCGCAACGGTGGCCCGACCGCTGCGGCATCGCGGATGCTCGCGTCAGCTACACGTTCGCAGAATTCGACGCACTGGCCGACCGCATCGCCGGCGGCCTGATCGACCTCGGCTTCGTCGCCGGCGATCGGGCGCTGCTGCAATTGCCCAACTCCTGCCAATTCGCATTGGCGCTGTTCGGGCTGCTGCGAGCGGGTGTGGTGCCGGTGCTGTGCCTGCCCGGCCACCGCATCGCCGAACTGAGTCACTTCGCCGACGTCAGCGGTGCGGTCGGGATGATCATCACCGACAAGGCGGGCGGCTTCGACTACCGTGAGATGGCCACCGCGCTGGTGCGCGAGCGGCCGCAATTGACCAGGGTGCTGGTCGACGGCGACCCCGGCGACTTCCGGGCCTGGTCCGACGTCGCGAACCGCGCCGGCCAGGACGTGCCCGCAAACCCGGCACCGGATCCGGGGCTGCCCGCGTTGCTCCTGGTCTCGGGCGGCACCACCGGGCTGCCCAAGCTGATCGCCCGGACCCACGACGACTACCGCTACAACGCGTCGGCGTGCGCCGCGGCCTACGGGATGACCGGGGACGACGCCTACCTCGTGGTGCTGCCGGCCGGGCACAACTTCCCGCTGGCCTGTCCGGGTCTGTTGGGCGCGATGACCGTCGGCGCCAGAACAGTTTTCACCGACGATCCCAGCCCCGAGGCGGCCTTCGCGCTGATCGACCGCCACCAGGTCACCGTGACGGGATTGGTCAACGCGCTCGCCAAGCTGTGGGCACAGGCCTGTGATTGGGAACCAGTCCTGCCGACCTCGCTGCGGGTGGTCCAGGTCGGCGGGTCGCGACTGCTGCCCGACGAGGCCCGGTTCATCCGGCAGAACCTGACGGCGGGCATGCAGCAAATCTTCGGGATGGCCGAGGGGATGCTGAACTTCACCCGCCCGGGCGACCCCGCCGATGTGGTGGACAACGTGCAGGGCCGGCCCATGTCGCCTGCCGACGAGATGAAGGTCGTCGACGAGAACGGCGCCGAGGTGGCCCCCGGCGAAGAGGGTGAGCTGCTGGTCCGTGGGCCGTACACGATCAACGGCTACTACCGCGCCGACGAGGCCAACGCCCGCTCCTTCAGCCCCGATGGCTTTTACCGCAGCGGCGACCGGGTGCGGATCTTCGCCGACGGCCCACGCGCGGGATATGTCGAAGTCACCGGCCGCATCAAGGACGTGATCCACCGGGGCGGCGAGACCGTCTCGGCGTCCGACCTCGAGGAGCACCTGCATGCCCATCCCGCTGTCGCCGACGCGGCGGCCGTCGCACTCCCGGATCAGTATCTCGGCGAAAAGATCTGTGCGGCAGTTGTTTTCAAGGGCGCACCGGTCGCCCTGGCCGAGCTCAACGGATTTCTCGACGGCCGTGGCGTCTCCGTTCACGCCAAGCCCGACGTACTGGAAGCCATGCGTTCGCTGCCAAAAACAGCGGTGGGCAAGGTGGACAAAAAGCAAATCGTCGTCAGCCTGACGCAGGCATGAACGCAGCTCCCACTGACATGACACTGAATGGTGGCCCTGATGACCAACTTTCGGCACCGAGTGTGACCGGCAGCGCGACACCCGAACCGATCGCCGTCATCGGCCTCGGTTGCCGGTTGGCCGGTGACGTCACCACCGCCGAGGCGTTTTGGGATTTCCTACTCGACGGCGGCAGTGCGGTGCGTGAGGTGCCCGCGGACCGGTGGGCGCCCTACCTGTGGCGCGACCCGCGCAACGCCGCGGTGCTCAAGGACATCACCCGCTGGGGCACGTTCATCGACAACCTCGCGGGTTTCGACGCCGAGTTCTTCGGTGTCTCTCCCCGCGAGGCCGAACTGATGGACCCGCAGCAGCGGCTGGCCCTCGAGGTCAGCTGGGAGGCGCTGGAACACGCCGGGGTGCCGCCCCGGTCACTGGCCGGCAGTGACACCGCCGTGCTGATGGGCGTGAACTCCGACGACTACGGCAAGCTGCTGATGGAGGACCTGCCCGGCATCGAGGCGTGGACCGGGATCGGCACCTCGCTGTGCGGGATCGCCAACCGGGTGTCACACCTGCTCGATCTGCGCGGACCCAGCGTGGCGCTCGACGCCGCGTGCGCGGCCTCGTTGGTCGCGGTGCACCAGGCCTGCCAACTGCTGCGCTCGGGCGAGACGGCGCTGGCGCTGGCCGGCGGTGTCAGCGCGCTGATCGGTCCGGGATTGACGCGGGTGCTCGATCAGGCCGGCGCGACGGCTCCCGACGGTCGCTGCAAGACCTTCGACGAGTCCGCCGACGGTTACGGCCGCGGCGAGGGCGCGGCGGTGGTGGTGCTCAAGCGCCTCGCTGACGCGGTGCGCGATGGCGACCGGGTGCTGGCCGTGGTCCGCGGCGGCGCGGTCGCCCAGGACGGCCGCACGGTCGGCATCATGTCGCCCAACGGCGCCGCCCAAGCGGATCTGTTCCGGCTGGCCTGCCGGTCCGCGGGCATCGATCCGGCCACCGTCGACTTCATCGAGGCCCACGGAACCGGCACTCCCACAGGCGATCCCGTCGAAGTGAGGGCGCTGGCGCAGGTGTATGGAGCCGCCCGGCCCGGCGGCGACCCCGCGCTGGTCGGCTCGGTCAAACCGAACACCGGGCACCTCGAGGGCGGCGCCGGCGCCGTCGGCCTGATCAAGGCCGTACTGGCCCTGCAGCACCGCACCATTCCGCCTACGGCGGGCGTGCGTAACCTCACCCCCGCCGTCGACTGGGCCAGCAGCGGCCTGCGGGTGCCGACCGAGGCGCAGGCCTGGCCGCGGCGGTCCGATCACCCGCGCCGGGCAGCGGTGTGCAGCTACGGCTACGGCGGCACCATCGCGCACGTGCTGCTCGAGGAGGCACCGCCCACGACCGCGCCCGAACCCACGAAAATCACTGGGCCGGTAGTGATTCCGGTGTCGGGCCGTTCGGAGAGCAGGTTGACCGCGCAGGCCGCCGCGCTGGCCGATCACCTCGGCGGCCGCGACGTCTTGCTGAGCGAGGTTGCCGCGACCCTGTGGGCCCGACGCAGCCATGAACCGGTGCGCGCGGCCGTGCTCGCCGAAAGCTCCGGTGAACTTCTCGACGCGCTGCACACGTTGGCCGCCGACGGGCGCGACGCCGCGGTGGTGCGCGGCACCGCGCTGCCCGCCGCGGCCGAGGGCGCGGTGTGGGTGTTCTCCGGGCACGGCTCGCACTGGCCGCAGATGGGCCGGGAGTTGTTGGCCGGCGAACCGGCGTTCGCCGCCGTGATCGACGCGATCGATCCGGTCTTCGGTGCCGAACTCGGCTTCTCCGCCCGCGAGGCGCTGACCTCCGGCGAACTGGGCGGCACCGATCAGGTGCAGGCGCTGACCTTCGCGATGCAGGTCGGCCTGGCCGCGGTGCTGCGTGAGCGCGGCGTGCGCCCCGCCGCGGTGATCGGTCATTCCGTCGGCGAGGTCGCCGCCTGTGTGACCGCGGGCGTGTTCGACCTCGCGCAGGGCGCGGCCGTGGCGTGCTACCGCGCCCGCGGGTTCCGCAAGGTGCTGGGTCAGGGCGCGATGGCGCTGGTGCCGCTGGAGTTCGCCGCTGCCCAGCAGCGGCTCGGTGCTCGCACGGACGTGGTGGCGGCGATCAGCGCGTCGTTGACCTCGACGGTGGTGTCGGGCACGGTCGCGGCCGTCGACGAGGTGACCGGCCGCTGGAGCGACGAGGGACTGATGGTGCGACGCGTCAAGACCGACGTCGCGTTCCACAGCCCGGCGATGGACGCGCTCACCGCCGACCTGGCCCGGCTCACCGGTGCGCTGCCGAAGCCGGGGCCGGCCCGGATTCCGCTGTACACCACCGCGCTGGCCGATCCGCGGTCCGCAGCGCCGCGTGGACCGGACTACTGGGTCGCCAATCTGCGCGACCGGGTCCGCTTCGCCGAGGCGGTTTCCGCGGCGGCCGAGGACGGCCACCGGCTCTTCCTCGAGGTTTCGGCCCACCCGGTGGTGTCGCACTCCATTGCGGAAACGTTGCTGCACTTGGATATCGAGGAGCATGCGGTCGTCGGCGTGCTGCGCCGTGACCAACCGGCACGGCGTTCGGTCGCCGCGGCGGTCGCCGCCCTGCACTGCTACGGCGCACCCGTCGGCGACGGCGGCACCGCGACCGCGCCGTGGGCCGGCGACCTGCCGGGCACGCAGTGGCAACACCGTGACTTCTGGCGCATCCCGAGCGCGCCGCCCGCCGGCCGCGGTGTCCACGACGCCGACAGCCACACCCTGCTCGGGGGTCGACTCGATGTCACCGGCACGGTGCCGTCGAGGGTCTGGGAGACCCGGCTGGACATGTCGACCCGGCCCTACCCCGGCAACCATCCCGTGCAGGGCACCGAGATCGTGCCGGCCGCGGTGCTGCTCAACACGTTCCTGACGGCCACTGAAACGGACGTAACCGGTCTGGCCGAGGTGCATCTGCGCACACCGGTTGCACCGGGCCGCACCCGCGACGTGCAGGTGGTGCTGCAGGACCGGGCGCTGGCGATCGCCACCCGGCTGGTCGACGACGACGGCCCCGACGTCGGTGGCTGGCTGACGCACTGCACCGCGATCGCTGCCGCCACCGACGACCGCGAGGTGCCGCGGCTCGACGAGACCGCGATCCGGGTCCGCTGCGCCGAGCAGTCGCCGCCGAACAGCGTGGTGGACAAGCTCGCGAAACTCGGGGTGGCCGAAATGGGTTTCGGCTGGGAAGTGGTCGATCTCTGGGCCGGTGCCGGCGAATTCCTGGCGCAGGTGCGGGCCGAACCGGACGGGTCACACCCCTCGACGTGGGCGGGGCTCATCGATGCGGCCACCTCGGTAGCGTCCACGGTGTTCGACGGAGCGCCCCGGCTGCGGATGCCCGCTCGCATCGAACGGGTGAGAGTCCTTGGCAAACCCTCTGATTCGGTGCTGTTGCACGTCCGCCGCCGCGATCAGGGCACCTGCACGGACGTCACCATCGCCTCGCTGACCGGGCGGCCGCTGGTCGAGATCGCCGGCATGACGTTCGAGGAACTCGAGCACACCGGTGGCGACGTGTCGCAAGCAGTACACCGAATAGACTGGAAGCCAACGCCTTTCGACGGTGAAGCCGCGCCGTCTGAGGTGGTGCTGGTTGGCGGCGATCCGGCGGTCCGCGCCTGGTGCGAACGCGACCTGAACGCCGCCGGCGTCGCCCACCGGGTGTGCGCCATGCCCGCGGACGTCCCCGCCGATCTCGACTCCGAGGCCGTCGTGCTGGTGTTGCCCCGCGCCGCCGAGAGCCCGGTCGAAGCCGTGGAAACGGTGCTGGAGACGCTCAAAGCACTTCTGCGCAGCAGCATCTCGTCACGGCTGTGGACCCTGACCCGGGGTGTGCACGAAGGTGTTGACGTGAGCCGCTCTCCGCTGTGGGGCTTTTCGCGGGTGGCCGCGGCCGAGCACCCCACGTTGTGGGGTGGGGTGCTCGATCTTGCCGAGGACCGGCTGCCACTGGGTGCGCTGGCCACGCTCAGCGGCCACGCGGTGGTGGTGGTTCGCGACGGCATCGCACAGACCGCCCGGATGGCCAACATCATCGGCGCGGCTGGACCGACGATGGAATGCAGCCCGGCCGGCACCTATCTGGTCACCGGTGGGACCGGCGTGCTGGGCCTGCGTGTCGCCGAGCGATTGGCGGATCTGGGTGCGCGCCGCCTGCTGTTGGTGTCCCGGTCCGGTCTGCCGCAACGCTCGCGGTGGGCCAGCGCGGACAATCAGGCGCAGATCCGCGCGGTGTCCGCGCTGGAGGAGCGCGGTGTCTGGGTGCACTCGGTCGCCCTGGACATCGCCGCGCCCGGTGCCGCCGACGAACTGCGCTCCGCTCTGGCCGACCTGCCGCCGGTGCGTGGCGTGATTCATGCCGCCGGCGTGGAAGCCGGTGTGTTCCTGGCGAATACGACGATCGACGAGATCGCGACGACCATGCATCCGAAGGTCGACGGAGCGCTGGCCCTGCACGAGGTGTTCCCACCCGGGGAACTGGACTGGATGGTGCTGTATTCCTCCTGCGGATACCTGGCCGGCTTCCCCGGGCAGGGTGCCTACGCCTGCGGCAACGCCTTCCTGGATGCGCTGGCCCGGCAGCGGCGCGGGCTTGGCGACGTCACGACGAGCGTGGCGTGGACCGCGTGGCGCGGCCTCGGAATGGGCTCGGACTCGGGATACATTGCCGCGCAACTGGATGCGCTGGGGATGGATACCATCGGCGCTGACGACGCATTGCGTGCCCTGGACGTCGCGATGCGGTCGCAGGAGGCCAACCCGGTGGTGTTGCCGGTGCTGCCGGACGCCGCGTCGGTGCCGATCCTTGCCGACATCGCGGCCGCGGTCGCCGCGGATTCGGTGCTGCAGCATCAGGATTTCGTGGGCCCGGGCGACATGGACACCGAGGAATGGGTGAGCCGGCAGGTCCTCACGGCGGTGGCCGCCGAGCTCGGCCTGTCCGCCGACAGCGTCGACGCCCGGATGCCGCTGGTCGAAATCGGCGTGGACTCGATCATGACGGTCGCGCTGCGGCGTCAGCTCGAGAAGCAGACCGGGCTGGCGTTGCCGCCGACGCTGCTGTGGGAACACCCCACCGCAGCCGCGGTTACGGCGCGCATCGTCGAGCTACTTGACAACGAGATCGCTTCTGCCGCAACCGAAGACGGGGCACCTGTGGTGTAGCTGCGGGTCAGTTGCTGCCGAGCTGGTGGGCCTGCGTCCGCCGGTGCGTGGGCTCGCAGCCGGGCGGCTGCGGCGGTGCCGGGAGCAGTGCTTTGCGCTGCCGCACCGCGATGGTTTTCGGCGAGTCCGTCTTGAGCACGAGTTCCTCGCCGGCGTGCCGGATGGCCAGCTCACCACTGTCCCCGTCGCTGAGGGTGTAGGTGACGTCGTTGTGGTTGGCGTCGACCATCAGCCGGAAGGCACGCCACCGCACCCGGAACCGCAGCCGGGTGATGCCGTCGGGCAGCGCGGGATCGATCTCCAGGATGCCGTCGTCGTCGCGCAGGCCGCCGAAGCCCGCGACGATCGCCATCCAGGCGCCGGCCAGCGATGCCATGTGCAACCCGTCGCGGGTGTTGGAGTGCAGGTCGCGCAGATCGATCAGCGCCGCCTCGTAGGCGTAGTCATGCGCCAGCTCCAGATGCCCGACCTCCGCGCACATCACGGCCTGACAGCATGCCGACAGCGACGAGTCGCGCACCGTGCGCCGCTCGTAGTAGTCGACGTTGCGCGCCTTCTGCTCGGGCGTGAACGCGTGGCTTTGCCACTGCATCGCCAGCACCAGATCGGCCTGCTTGATCACCTGCGCCGGGTAGAGCCGCACATACGGTTCATGCAGCAGCAGCGGATATTTGTGCCGCTTCTCGAAATCCCACTCGGCGAACTTGGTGAAGCCCTCGCACTGCTGGTGAACGCCGAGCTCTTCGTCGTAGGGGATGCTGACCGCGTCGGCCGCATCGCGCCAGGAGGCCGTCTCCTCGTGGGTGACCCCCATCGCCTCGGCCGCCTCGGGGTGACGGTTGCATGCATCGGCGGCCACCACCAGGTTGTGCGCGGCCATCAGATTCGTGAAGACGTTGTCGCGCACGATCGCGGTGTACTCGTCGGGGCCGGTGACGCCCTCGAGGTGCCAGACCCCGTGACGGTCGTGATGCCCGAGCGACATCCACAGGCGAGCCGTCTCGACCAGGACCTTCAGGCCGCAGTCGGCCTCCAGCGACTGATCGCCGGTGACGACGCGGTAGCGCTCGAAGGCCATCGCGATGTCGGCGTTGATGTGGAAGGCCGCGGTGCCGGCCGGCCAGTAACCGGAACACTCCTGGCCGCGGATGGTCCGCCACGGGAAGCTCACCCCCTCGAGGCCGAGTTCCTTCGCGCGGTCGCGGGCCATGTCCATCGTCGACGCCCGCCAGCGCAACGAATCGGCGACCGCGTGCGGCAGCGTGTAGGTGAGCACCGGAAGCACGAAACCCTCGGTGTCCCAGAAGGCGTGGCCGTCGTAGCCCGTTCCGGTCAGCCCCTTGCTGGGGATGGCGCGGCGCTCGGCCCGAGCGCTGGCCTGCACGAGGTGAAAGAGCCCGAACCGCACCGCTTGCTGGGATTCCGAGTCGCCCTCGACCTCGACGTCGGCGTTCTCCCAGAAGTCGTCGAGAAACTCCCGCTGGGCCTTGAGCAGCCCGTCCCACCCGCTGTAGCGGGCGCTGTGCAGCGCGGCGGCGACCTGGTCACGCAGCGCGGGCCGGGAGCGCTGGCTGGACCAGCCGTACGCGAGGTATTTGACGATGCGCAGCTTCTGGCCGGGGCGCAGCCCGCAGATCACGGTGGTGCGCGCCAAGTCCGAACTCGCGTCGTTGGTGACCTCGACCCGTCCGGGCACCTCGACGATGTGATCCATTCCCGCGGCCATCATCAGTTGACTCGCCCGGGTCCGGTGCATCAGCAGCGCGCCGCAGTCGGTCTCGTCGTGTTCGACGGCCTCCAACGGGTTTTCCAGGATGGCCGCCACCCGGGGGTCAGCCGACGTCGTCGGTTGGTCCTCGTTGGTGACGAGCTCGGATTGCACTGTGACACGAACGAACTCGTTGACCGCCTCGACGCAGTACTCGATGGCGGCGACACTGCGGTGGGCCAGTGAGACCAACCGGGTGGACGTCACCTTGACTTCCTTGCCCACCGGCGATCGCCAGTGCGCGTTGCGCGTCAGCGTCCCGGCCTTCAGATCGAGCACGCGCTCGTGCGAGATGAGTTCGCCGTAGCGGACGTCGAACGGCTCATCCTCGACGAACAGCCGCAGGATCTTGCCGTTGGTCACGTCGACGATGGTCTGACCGGCCTCCGGATAGCCGTAGCCGGCCTCCGCGTAGGGCAGCGGCCGGATCTCGTAGAACGAGTTCAGATAGGTGCCCGGCAGGCCGTACGGTTCCCCCTCGTCGAGGTTGCCGCGTAGCCCGATGTGCCCGTTGGACAAGGCAAACAGCGATTCGGACTGGGCGATCAGGTTCAGGTCGAGCCGCGTCTCGCGGACCACCCACGGTTCGACCGGGAAGGCTTCCTGAGTGATCATGGCTGCAACAATTCTGCGAGGTCGGTGACCACGACGTCGGCGCCGTTCTTGAGCAGATCTTCGGCCTGGCCGACTCGGTCAACACCCACCACGTAGCCGAAGTTACCGGCATGACCTGCTGCCACTCCCGACAGAGCGTCCTCGAACACGGCGGCCGCGTCGGGGGCGACGTCGAGCAGCTGCGCCCCCCGCAGATAGGAATCGGGCGCGGGTTTGCCTTTGATGTGTTCCTCGCGCAGCGTCACCCCGTCCACCCGCTGCTGGACGAACCGCTCCAGCCCGGTGATCTCGAGCACCTCGCGGGTGTTGGCGCTCGACGATACGACGGCGATGCCCAGGCCCGCGGCCGAGGCCGCCTCCAGGTAACGCCGTGACCCGTCGAACACCTCGACGCCGTCTCGCTCGAGCACCTTCTGGAACATGTCGTTCTTGCGGTTGCCCAGACCGTAAACGGTTTCGGCATCGCCGGAGTCGTCGTGATCGCCGTCGGGCAGTTCGATGCCCCGGCTGTGCAGAAACGACCGGACCCCGTCTTCACGCTTCTTGCCGTCCACGTATGTCCGGTAGTCCGCGGCGGCATCGAAGGGCACGAACTTCTCCCCGGTGCGCTCGGCGCGCTGGGACAGGTAAGCGTCGAACATGGCCTTCCAGGCCTTGGTATGCACGCTTGCGGTGTCGGTCAGCACCCCGTCGAGGTCGAACAGGCAAGCACGCACCTTCTCTGGCAGACCCAGCACCGAGGATCCTCACTGTAGGAGTAGTTGGGCGATACCACTCCACCATGCTTGACCTCAGGTCGCCAGCGAACTCACATACTTGCCACCCGACGGACGACGCGAACCATCTCGGCGGGGATCGGGATTCGGGTTAGTCGCGGTCGGGCGCCCGGATTTGTCGTACCTCGATGTGATGATGTCGTTATGTCTTCGACCGTATCCGCCGGCGCTGTGGCGGTGAGTCCTGGCGAGCGGCTGGAGGTGTTGTTCGAGGAGTTGGCGGAGTTGACGGGTCAGCGTAATGCGATTGATGGGCGCATCGTGGAGATCGTGGCCGAGGTCGATCGCGACGAGCTGTGTGGCGTGACGGGCGCGCGGTCGGTGGCGGCGTTGGTGGCCTGGAAGCTCGGTTGCTCGTCGGCAAATGCCCACACGATCGCCACGATCGCGGGCCGGCTGGCGGAGTTTCCCCGCTGCGCTCAGGGTATGCGGGAGGGGCGACTGTCGGCCGATCAGGTCGGTGTGATCGCGGCGCGGGCCGGGGCGGGAGCTGATGAGCACTACGCGGCGCTGGCAGAGGTCGCGACGGTCAGCCAGTTGCGCACCGCGGTCAAGCTGGAACCGCGACCCGAGCCTCAGCCGCAACCTCAACCTTCGATTACCAAAACCTGCGACGAGGAGTTCACGTGTTGGCGGATCAAACTGCCGCACCACGACGCCGCAAAGTTCGACGCCGCCTTGGCGTCTCATCGCGATGCGCTGATCGCCGAGTGGAAGCTTGCGCACGGCAAGGGTGACGGCGCGTCAGATCTGCGGCCGCCGGTGCCGGGCACTGTCGAGGCGTTGATGCGCCTGGTCGAGACGGGGTGGGACGCCGAGGCGGCCCGCCGCCCGCATGGGCAGCACACCACTGTGGTGGTGCACGTCGATGTGGAGCAGCGTGTTGCGGCGCTGCATTTGGGTCCGCTGCTGTCCGAGGCCGAGCGCCGCTACCTGAGCTGTGATGCCAGCTGTGAAGTGTGGTTCGAACGCCACGGCGAGGTCATCGGTGCCGGGCGCGCAACCCGGCTGGTCAACCGGCGGCTGCGCCGCGCGCTCGAGTATCGCCATCCCGCGTGCGCGGTTCCTGGCTGTGGGGCCACGCGTGGTCTGCACGCCCATCACATCCGGCACTGGGAAGACGGCGGCTCCACCGAGTTGGTCAACCTGGTGTTGGTGTGCCCGTATCACCATCGGTTGCACCATCGGGGCGTGATCACCATCACCGGCTCCGCGGACGCTCTCATCGTCACCGACCACACCGGCCGACCGCTCAGCCCGGGATCGCTGGCGCGCCCACCAACCCAACCCCCGCCCGCTGTCCCGCCATGCCCCGGGCCCACCGGCGAACGCGCCCAGTGGTGGTGGTATGAACCCTTCCAACCACAACCACCACCAACACACAACCAGACCAATCACCCGGTCCCGTGCTGACCCTCAAACACACTGGGGCATAAAGAAATTCGTTCACCTCACCCGGCTGGCTGTCGCATCGCGCGGCAGTTGACCCGCACTGTCCGCTCGGGCGATGCCCTGGATGACCCGCAGCCGCCCGTCCGACAACGCGGCGGTGAGGTTCTGCGCCTTGCGGGCGAAGTCGGCCACGAAGGCGTGCAGCCCCAGCGGGCCGGCGGGCTGGGCCAGCAGCGCCTGCATGACGGCGCCCGCCTGGTCGGTGAGATCGTTCCACTGTTCGACGACGAATCCGCAAGACTCGATGACCGAACGCAACTCGTCGGGGCACAGCAGATGGCTGTGTGCGGGTTGGTCGGCCCAGGGCAGCGGATAGGAGAGGTCGCGACCATCACCAATGGTGATGTCCCACAAGGCAAGACGGCCGCCGCTAACCAGCACCCGGCGAGCCTCCGAGTACAGGCGTGCCTTGTCGGCCACGTTCATCTGGACATGCTGGCTAATCGCGACGTCGAAGCCGGCATCCGCGAAGGGGAGTGCGGTGACATCGCCTTGATGAACCGATATCCGGTCGTCCAGCCCGACGAGTCGATTGAGCCATCGGTTCGTTTCGCAGTATTCCTCGGTGAGGTCGACGGCCGTGACGGTGCAGGCGAAGCGGTCGGCGACGTAACGCGCGGTGCCGCCGACCCCGCTGCCCGCGTCGAGTACCGCACTCTCGCTGGTGATCCCGGCGAGGTCCACCAGCGCAGCGGTCGCGATGCGGCCCATGGTGTGGAAATCCTCGAGCAGGCCGAGGTCGGCGGGCGCCAGATGCTCGAGGTCTTTTCCGGCGGCGAGCAGCGCCTGCTCGATGTTGTGCTGCGAGAGACCGGTCGAATACTGGGTTCCCTGGCTGGTGGTCATGCTGCAATCCTTTCTAATTGCCGTGCCGGTAGCAGACCCGCGACGACGATCGCCGCGGCCAGTGCGATCCCCGCGCAGACCAGCGAGCCGACTTGCAGGCCGTCCAGGAAAGCGTGGTTGACGGCGGCGCGCACCGGGCCGGCCCGCTCTGCGGGAAGCTGTTCGATCACTTTGTGCGCCGCCGCCATTGAACTGCGCATCGTGGCGGTGACGCTGGTCGGCAAGGTGGCCAGCGCGGGTGCGGTGCCCAGGTGTGCGGAGTAGACCGAGGCGAAGACGCTGCCCACGATGGCCACTCCCAGGGTGCCGCCGAGCTCACGGGTGGTGTCGTTGACGGCCGAGCCGATCCCGGCCTTGTCGGCGGACAGCGAACCCATGATCGATTCGGTGGCCGGCGAAAACGTCAGGCCGAGGCCGCCGCCGAGCAGCAGCATCTGCGTGGCGATCTCGGTGTAACTCGTCGCGGCATCCGCGGTCGATGCCCACGCCAGGCCGGCCGCGAACACGGCCAGGCCTCCGGCCACGACGGCGGTGGTACCGATGCGCTCCACCAGCCGCGGCCCCAGGACGCTGGCTAACGCGATCGAGATGGCGACCGGCAGCAATCGCACGCCGCTCTGAAAAGCGCTGTACTCCTTGATGAATTGGAAGTACTGAGTGATGACGAAGATAAAGCCGAACAAGGTGAGAAAGCCCGCGGTCACCGCCAGGCTGCCGCCGGAGAACCGGCGATTGGCGAACACCGTGACGTCCAGCATGGGATGGGTACTGCGGCGCTCCCACCACGCGAACCCGACGAGCAGGACGGCCGCTAGGGCGAATCCGACCACGGCGCGGGGACTGGTCCAGCCCCACGTCGGCGCCTCGATGACGGTATAGACCAGCGCGGTGACGCCCGCCGCCGACAGCACCAGGCCGGGCACGTCGACGCGAGGTGCCGCGGGGTCGCGAGAAGTCGGCACGAACAAGACGCCGCCGGTGATGGCGATCACCGCGATCGGGATGTTCACCATGAAGATGGCGCCCCACCAGAAATGCTCCAGCAGCCAGCCACCGCTGATCGGCCCCACGGCCACGCCGACACCGACCATCGCCGCCCACAGCCCAATCGCCTTGGCGCGGGGGACGGGGTCGGTGAAGATGTTGGTGATCAAACCCAGTGTGGTCGGGAAGATCAGCGCCGCGCCCACCCCCATGGCGGCCCGCGCCGCGATCAGCTGATCCGCGGAATTCGCCTGCGCCGCAAGGCCTGACGTGATCGCAAACAGTGCGAGGCCGGCATTGAGCCAGCCCCTTCTGCCGTAGCGGTCGCTGAGGCTGCCGGCCGACAGCAGCAGGCCGGACATGACCAGGGTGTAGGCGTCGACGATCCATTGCAGCTGCGCGGTGTCGGCATTGAGTTCGCGCGACAGCGTGGGCAGGGCGACGTTGACGATGGTGGCGTCGACGCTGATCACGAAGACGCCGAGGCAGATGACGGCGAGCGCGAGGTTCTTACGCATGGACGAGACAGTAAACGCGATAGACAAATAAATCAACCATAAGATAGAAAAACATGTCTTCCGCTGGTAAACTGCGGTGGTGCGGACACGCAACTACAACCAGAACTGCCCGATCGCGCGCGGACTCGACGTCTTGGGTGAGCGCTGGACGCTGCTGATCCTGCGTGAGTTGATCGGCGGTCCGCGGCGCTACGGCGATCTGCGCGCCGAATTGCCCGGCATCGCAACCAATCTGCTAGCCGAGCGGCTCAAGGAGCTCCAAGACGCCGGGCTCGTCGATCGGACCGACCTGCCGGCACCGATCGGACGCACGGTTTACACGCTCAGCGACATGGGCTGGCAGCGGGTGCTGCCGATCATGCAAAGCTTCGCCTGGTTCGGCCTGGACTACCTGGACCCGATCGGTGAAGGACCGGTAACGCCGCTCAACGGGTTCCTGGCCGGCATCCTGCTGGGTTTCGACTCAGGCAAGGCGGCGGGACTCGAGGCGGCGTGCCGAGCCGAAATCGATGGTCGCCGTTTCGATTTCGTGGTTACCCAGGGGCGCCTGGCCGCCGGTCGCGGCGAGCCGGCGGTGACGATCACCGCCAGTGCGGCAGACCTCGTGACGGCCCGTCTCGCGGCGAGCGACGCCAAGCGCAAGGCGGCCTTGCGTCGAATCGCCTTCATCGGTGAGCCGGGAGCCGTCGACACCCTTCGTCGGGCGTTCTCGCTGTAGGCCTCAATCCCGGATTTTGAGCAGGGCGTCGATCAGCGCCTGGGCCAGGAACCTGCCGTAGCGAATGGCCGACCAACCCCGTTCCAGGACAAGGAGTTCGTAGAGCTCGGGTGCGTGGTACGTCCACAGCACGTCGCGCGCTTCCTTAGCGCTGACTCGCAACTGACCCGTCCGGGCGAGGTCTGCCGCGAACATCGTCATGCCGTCCAGCGTTTCCTGCCGCGTCTGCTTCCAGACCTCGCCGGCGTCCGGCGACGACGCGGCGCCATCGCGCGCGAGGAGCTGGACCGGAACGCTGCGCGGCATGATCGTGGCCAGGTGTTCGGCGTACATTGCCAGTTTGCGAGCCGCGTCGGTTTCGTCGGCAACGGCCTGGATCACCTCTCGCTGGACCATCGGGATCGGCTCGTCGTCGCCGGCGACGGACACATCGAAGAGCGCTTTGAGCACGCCCGCCTTCGTCGCGAACGCCTTGTACACCGTTTCGACCGATACGCCGGCGTCCCGCGCGATTTCGGCGATTGTCGTCGCCGCGTAGCCCTGGGCCAGGAACCGCTGCCGGGCGGCCGCGAGCACCGCGTCCCTATTGCGCTGGGCCTGCTCGCGCCGCCGGGTCGAGTCGTAGCGGCGGGGGGCCTGCTTGTTGACAGATCCCATAATTAAGTACAAGCTCCTGTATTGAATACTAGTTACTGTATGAAAATAGGGAACGTGACATGACAAGTGCAACATGCCGCGCCGTCAGCCTGTCGAACGGCGCCGATTCCATCGCGGTGGCGCGCGCCCTGGCACCCGAGATCACGCGCCGCGCCGACGAAGCCGAGGCCCTCGGGACATTGCCCCTCGATCTGGTCGAGCGACTGCGCGCGGCCGGCATTTTCCGTGCCATGCAACCGCGCTTGCTCGGCGGGTTCGAAATAGCCCCGGTCGACAACATTCAGATGATCGAGGAACTGGCGCGTGCCGACGGTTCCACCGGCTGGGTGGCCGCCATCGGCGGCGGTGCGCCGGCATTCACCGCCTGGCTTGAACCCGCAGTCGCGGCAACGCTGTTCGGTTCGGACGCCGACTTCCTGTCGGCCACGATCTTCGCGCCCACCGGGCGTGCCGTGCCGGACGGTGGGGAGAGGTTCGGCGTCGACGGGCGATGGCCGTTCGCCAGTGGTTGCCGCCACGCCGAGTGGATACTGGCCGGGGTCTTCGTCTTCGACGGCGACCAGCCGCGAATGATCCCCGAGCAAGGCCCCGACCAGCGGCTCGCGTTCTTCCCGCGAGCCGACGCCGAGATCGTCGACAACTGGGACGTCCTGGGGCTGCGCGCCACCGGCAGCAACGACGTGGCCGCCCAAGGTCTCAAAGTCCCCGGCGAACACACCATCAGCCCGTTCTTCCATTCGGCCCGCCACGACGGCCCGTTGTGGAGAATTCCGTTCTTCACGCTCGCCGGGATCGGCATGGTCGGTGTCCCGCTCGGGATCGCGCGGCGCGCACTCGACGAATTCACCGATCTCGCGACCACGAAGCTGCGTGCCATGGCGTCCGAGCCGCTCGCGAAGGATGCCGCTGTCCAGGTCGAGTTCGCCAGTGCCGAAGCCAGTTTGAGGTCTGCGCGGGCATTCGTACTCGATGAGGTCAATGCGCTGTGGGACACCGCCGTCGCCGGTGACCCGCCGTCGCTCGAGCAGCGTGCCGGCTTCCGGCTTGCCGCGTTGGCGGCGATGCGCGCGGCACGTCAGGTGGTCGATACGACGTTCGAGTTGACCGGTGCGGGCGCGGTGCACGCGAGCCACCCGCTGCAGCGCTGCTTCCGGGATCTGCACACCGTCAGCCAGCACGCGTACTTCAGCCCGTCCGCGCTGAAGCGGTACGCCAACACCCGATTCGGCATTGAACAACCGACCTACCTGATGTGACGCGTGGCGAAGCCCCCCGGCCTCACCACGACACCGGCAGCGTGACGAGCCCGCCGGCCAGCACGTCGCGACGCGTGGGCAGGGTTGCGGGATCGACCGTCAACCGCATCGCTGGAAATCGTGGAATAAGTTGCGTGAAAACGGAATTAAGCTCGACGCGCGCCAACGGCGCCCCGATGCAGTAACGACCGCCGTATCCGAAAGTGACATGGGTGGCTTCGTTGCGTGCGATGTCGACGGCCTCGGGATGAGTGAATGCCGCGGGGTCGTGGTTGGCGGCCGCGAGGTCCAGCAGCACCAGGTCTCCGGTGTGGATGGTGGCGTCGTCGACGACGAAGTCGGTGCGTGCGTAGCGGGGAACGCCGCCCGCCCCGCCTCCCGTGGTCGCCGCCCGCAGGAGCTCCTCGACGGCGTTTGGGATCAGCGCCGGGTTGTCCAGAAGTGCTTCCCACTGTTCGTGATTCGTCAGCAGCAGCAATGCGCCGAGGCCAATGTGGACCACCGTGGTCTCATGTCCGGCGAAGAGCAGGAACATGGACATGGTGGCGGCCTCCTCGTCGGATACGCCGTCGGTCGCGCACAGCCGCGAGATCACGTCGTCGCCGGGGTGAGCGCGCTTGCGCGCAACCAATCCGCGGCCGTATTCGAACAGGTTGGCCAGCCCGCGCTCGGAGCGGGCGTGATTGCGCACGTTGCCGGCATCGTCTGCCCAGCAGCGGAATTGGGCTCGGTCGGAATAGGGCACGCCGAGTAACTCGCAGATCACCAGGATCGGCAACGGCAAGGCCAGTTGTGCGTGCAGATCGGCGGGGGGTCCCTGTGTTGCGAGCTCGTTCAACAGCTCGGTGGTCAGGGCCTCCACTCGCGGTTTCAGCGCCCGCAGGTGCTTGGGCGAGAAATGCGGCTGCAGCAGTTTCCGCGTCCGGGCGTGGTCGACGTCTTCGGTGTCGAAGTTGCCCAGCGGACCACCGAACAGGGCCGATTCCCCGGTGCGCGCTGCCTTTTCGGGTTCGCGATGAGAACGCCCTAGACGATCGTCGTCGAGCAGCTGTCGCACCTGGGCGTAGTCGGTGACGAGCCAGGCTTCGTGGCCTACCGGGGTGCGTACTCGGTGCATGACGCCGCCTCAAGTATAAGAAGACTTATACAAGAATACTTGTACACTATTTCATATACAAGGGGAGGTGGAGATGACGGCCGTTCGATCCGAGTCGACCCCGCGACTGCCCCGCGCCCAACGGCGGGAACAGATCGTCGATGCCGCCACCCGCGCGTTCGCCCGCGGCGGTTTCGCCAACACGGGCCTCGATGCCATCGCTACCGAAGCCGGGGTGACGCCGGTGATTCTGTACCGGCATTTCGCGTCGAAGGCCGAGCTCTACCGGGCCGTCATCGACAGCGGCCACACCCGTCTGCGCGAGGCCACCGGCACCGATGACTTCGACGACGCCAGCATCCCCGCACTGATCCGCGCGGCCGCGGCCGATCCGGACGCCTTCCGGCTGCTGTTCCGCTATGCCGCGCGCGAGCCGGAGTTTCGCGACATGATCGACTCGCTGAGCGAGAGCTCGACCGAGATCACCCGTCGCCACCTGGCCGGGGTCGCCGACGAGCGATGGCGGAGCTGGGCGGCACGACTGCTACCCACCGTGACGATTGACGCCGTGATCGCCTGGCTCGACGCCGGCCAGCCCGACCCCGACCACGCTGCGGTCCGCATCCGGCGCATCGTCGACGCGGTGATCCACGCCGCGACCGAACACTAGACTCGTGCCGTGGCTGAACCTGCTGACCTCGACACCGATCTTGGTGAAGTTGCACCCGCGACCCGACCGGTATTGGTAGTCGACTTCGGCGCGCAATATGCGCAGTTGATCGCCCGGCGCGTCCGGGAAGCGCGGGTCTTTTCCGAGGTCATCCCGCACACCGCCTCGATCGAGGAGATCAAAGCCAAGGATCCGGTGGCGCTGGTGCTCTCCGGCGGGCCGGCCAGTGTGTATGCCGAAGGCGCCCCGCAACTGGACTCCGCGGTGTTCGACCTGGGCGTGCCGGTGTTCGGCATCTGCTACGGGTTTCAGGCGATGGCGCAGGCGCTGGGCGGGACCGTCGCCCATACCGGCACCAGTGAATACGGTCGTACCGAGCTGAAAGTGCTTGGTGGCGAATTACATTCGGGGCTACCAGCGACTCAGCCGGTCTGGATGAGCCACGGTGACGCGGTCACGGCCGCGCCCGAGGGGTTCGACGTGGTGGCCAGTAGCCCGGGCGCGGCGGTCGCCGGCTTCGAGAACCGGGCCCGACGCCTGGCCGGCGTGCAGTACCACCCGGAGGTGATGCACAGCCCGCACGGGCAGCGGGTGCTCAGCCGATTTCTGCACGACTTCGCCGGATTGGATGCGGACTGGACTCCCGCCCACATCGCCGATGCGCTCGTCGAACAGGTCCGCACTCAGATCGGCGACGGCCACGCGATCTGCGGGCTGTCGGGCGGGGTGGATTCCGCGGTGGCCGCGGCGCTGGTGCAGCGCGCCATCGGAGACCGGCTGACCTGTGTCTTCGTCGATCACGGATTACTGCGCGCGGGTGAGCGGGCTCAGGTGCAGCGTGATTTCGTCGCCGCCACCGGCGCCAACCTGGTCACCGTGGACGCGGCCGACACCTTCCTCGAGGCGCTGGGGGGCGTGACCAACCCCGAGGGCAAGCGCAAGATCATCGGCCGTCAGTTCATCCGGGCCTTCGAGGGCGCGGTCCGAGACATCGTGCAAGACGAGGGGGCGGACGGTTCCGGCGTCGACTTCCTGGTGCAGGGCACGCTGTATCCGGACGTGGTGGAATCCGGCGGCGGCAGCGGAACCGCGAACATCAAGAGCCACCACAACGTCGGCGGTCTGCCCGACGACCTGAAGTTCAAACTCGTCGAGCCGCTGCGGTTGTTGTTCAAAGACGAGGTGCGCGCGGTCGGACGGGAACTGGGTCTGCCGGAGGAAATCGTTGGGCGCCAGCCCTTTCCGGGCCCAGGGCTGGGTATTCGGATCGTCGGTGAGGTCACCGCGCAGCGACTCGACACGCTGCGGCGTGCCGACTCGATCGCCCGCGAGGAGCTGACCGCCGCCGGCCTGGACAATCTGATCTGGCAGTGCCCGGTGGTGTTGCTGGGCGAGGTGCGCTCGGTGGGCGTGCAGGGGGACGGCCGCACCTACGGGCACCCGATCGTGCTGCGGCCGGTGTCCAGCGAGGACGCCATGACCGCGGACTGGACCCGGGTGCCCTACGAGGTGCTCGAACGCATCTCGACCCGGATCACCAACGAGGTCCGGGAGGTCAACCGCGTGGTGCTCGACATCACCAGCAAGCCGCCCGGCACCATCGAGTGGGAATAGCTACTCTGCGAATTCGCTTCTGCCGTAAGCAATATCGGCGGCTTGCCAGCTGCCGCCGGCCGCACTGACAAGCCGGCGCGCGAGGTCGCGGTCGTCGTTGGCGGCGATCAGAATCAGGGTGTGGTCGGTCGCGGTGACGGATCCGCCGAGCAGCCGGTCGCGGACCGAAGGATCGGCGGCCAGCGCGGTGGCGAGGCGCTCGATGTCGACATCCGGGACGGTGACGATGATCGCGTTCTCCTGCGGTGCGGTCTGTGGCAGGTAGTCGAAGGACAGCACCGATTCCTGGTTGAACTGACGGCGCACTGCCTCGGCGGCGGTATGCAAGGCGGGCTCGGTGCCGCACAGATGGAATTCATGCGCATGCTCCCGGGTGATTCGCTGCTGCGCGGCGGACCAGTACACCCCGTCGAGCGGCGTTGACCCGGTGACCGTCACGCCGTTGAGGACGATCGTCACGTCGACCTGCTCCTCGAACAGGGGATCCCCGTTGTCGGCGGCGAAGAACTCGGCCGGTTGACAGCTACCGACCTCGCTTCGAGCCGGCGCGGGCACCACGATGGCGCCACAAATAAGCACCAGAAGCCACAACAGCACCGACCGCATAAGCAGCCTCTCCCGTTTCTTGACGGTTGTCGGAGGGTGGGTGTTTACTCGAATCAATCGAACATACATTCGAAAATATTCGAGGAACTGCTGGTAGGAGGCTATATGACGGCGGCTGTCGCCTCCGACCTGGATCGTGCGGAACAGCTCGAATCGCTACGCCGGCAGATGGCGGTGTTGTCCGGGAAATCGCCCGGGAGGGCCGCCGCCCGCCACGATAGCCTGCTGCCCGAATCGGAGTCCGGGCTTCCGGTCCCGCAGTGGCTGGCCGAGGCGTTACCCGCCCAGCTACCCCGGGGGTCGGTGGCTGTGCTGTCGGGAGCGCGGTCGCTGCTGCTGGGCATGGTCGCCGCGGTGACGGCGGCCGGGGGAAACGCGGCCATCGTCGGTCAGCCGGATATCGGGCTGCTGGCCGCGGTCGAGATGGGGGCGGATCTGAGCCGGCTCGCGGTGATACCGGATCCCGGGACCGATCCGGTGGAAGTGGCCGCGGTGCTCATCGACGGGATGGATCTGGTGGTGCTCGGACTGGGCGGGCGCCGGGTGCCGCTGACCCGGGCGCGGGCGGTGGTGGCCCGCGCCCGCCTCAAGGGCTGCACCCTGCTGGTCACCGACGGCGACTGGCAGGGTGCGCCGACCCGGCTGAAGGCCCGGGTCAGCGGCTACGAGATCACGGCGGGTCACCGCGACACCCCGGTCTGCGGATTCGGACGCATCAGCGGAGTGCGGCTGCAGGTCAGCGGGGTGTGCGGGGGGAGACGGGTGACCGGGCGACGAACGCGAACCGGGTGAGTTCGAATGTCTTCCCGGGTGCTGGCCATTTGGTGCATGGACTGGCCGGCGGTCGCGGCAGCAGCGGCGGCGGACAAATCCATGACGACCCCGATCGCGGTCACGCTGGCCAACCGGGTGATCGCCTGCTCGTCGGCCGCGCGTGCGGCCGGAGTGCGGCGAGGGTTGCGACGCCGCGAAGCCGCGGCCCGTTGCCCGCAACTGCACGTCGTCGCCGCCGACGTCGACCGCGACGCCCGCTTTTTCGAGGGGGTGATTGCGGCGGTCGACGACCTGGTGCCTCGCGCCGAGGTGCTGCGGCCGGGCCTCCTGGTGTTGCCGGTGCGCGGAGCGGCCCGCTATTTCGGGTCCGAACAGCAGGCCGCCGAACGACTGATCGACGCGGTCGCTGTGAGTTCAGTGGCCGGGACCGAGTGTCAGGTCGGGATCGCCGACCAGCTGTCCACCGCGGTCTTCGCCGCCCGGGCGGGTCGCGTCGTCCCGCCCGGCGGCGACGCGAAGTTCCTGTCGACGCTGTCGATCCGGCAACTGGCCACCGAGCCGAGCCTGTCCGGTCCGGGGCGAGAGGAGCTCACGGATCTGTTGTGGCGGTTGGGGATTCGTACCATCGGCCAGTTCGCCGCGCTGTCGGCGACCGACGTGGCTTCCCGGTTCGGCGCCGACGGGCGCAGCGCGCACCGGTTCGCCCGCGGGGAGCCCGAGCGGGGCCCGTCCGGGCGGGAGCCACCGGCCGAGCTCGAGGCCGTGCTGGACTGCGATCCGCCGATCGACCGGGTCGACGCCGCGGCGTTCGCCGGACGCTCGCTGGCCGGCACGTTGCATCAGATGCTGGTGTCCGCCGGGGTGGGATGCACCCGGCTGTCCATTCACGCCGTCACCGCCAACGGCGAAGAACTGAACCGGGTATGGCGGTGCGCCGAGCCGTTGACCGAGGACGCCACCGCCGATCGGGTGCGCTGGCAACTGGACGGGTGGTTGAGCAGCCGGACCGCCCGCAATCCTCGCCCGACGGCGCCGGTGACATTGCTGCGGCTGCAGGCGGTGGAGGTGGTGTCCGCCGAGGCGCTGCAGCTGCCGTTATGGGGCGGCCTCGGGGAAGAGGACCGGCAGCGGGCCCGCCGCGCCCTGGTGCGGGTGCAGGGCCTGCTCGGGCCGGAAGCGGTGCGGGTGCCGGTGCTGTCCGGAGGTCGCGGACCGGCCGAACGCATCACGCTGACGCCGCTGGGTGACGAGCCCGTGCCGGATGCCGACCCGGGGTTGCCGTGGCCTGGCCAGCTGCCGGACCCGTCGCCGACGGTATTACTCGACGATCCGGTGGAATTGCTTGATGCCCAAGGAAATTCGATACGGGTGACCAGTCGGGGGATGTTCTCCGCCGACCCGGCGCGCCTGGTCGCCCGCGGCCAGGACGACCCGCTGCGCTGGTGGGCCGGCCCGTGGCCGGTCGACGAGCGGTGGTGGGATCCGGACCCGAACTCCACTGGTTCGGCGGGCCGCACCGCGCGCGCCCAGGTGCTGCTGGAAAGCGAACGCGCGCTGTTGCTGTGCTATCGGCAAAGGAGGTGGTACCTCGAAGGAAGCTACGAGTAAGGGGTGTCAGTACCGGCCGAAAGCCACGGCGACGTTGTGGCCGCCGAATCCGAACGAGTTGTTGAGCGCGTACTGGTAATTGCCGGGCCGCGGTTTGCCCGCAACCACGTCCAGGTCGATCTCCGGATCGAGGTTTTCCAGGTTCAGGGTCGGCGGGATCACCTGATCCCGCAGCGCCTGCACGGTCAGGATCGACTCCACCGCGCCGACCGCCCCCACCGAGTGACCCAGTGCGGCTTTCGGCGCGTACACGGCGGGTTTGTTGCCACCCAGAGCGTTGTTGATGGCCTTGGATTCGGCCAGGTCGCCGACCAGGGTGCCGGTGGCGTGCGCGTTGACGTGGTCGATGTCGTCGGGCGTCAGCCCCGCCAGCTGAATCGCCCTGCTCATCGCATGTCCGGCGCGCGCGCCGTTCGGGTCCGGTGCCACCATGTGGAACCCGTCCGAGGTGATGCTGGCGCCCATGATTCGGGCCAGGATGTTGGCGCCCCGTGCCTTGGCGTGCTCCTCGGTCTCGATGACCATCAGCGCGCCGGCCTCGCCGAACACGATGCCGGTTCGGTCCCGGTCGAACGGGCGGCACGCCCGGGGCGGGTCGTCGTTCTTCGTCGACAACACGATGCGCATCTGCGCAAACGCCGCGATCGCCACCGCCTCGATCTTGACCTCGACACCGCCGCAAATGGCAATATCGGCCTCACCGAGGACGATATTGCGCCAGGCCTGCGCGATGCCTTCCGAGCCGGATGCGCAGGCCGAAATGGGCGTGAGCACCCCGGCCCCGGCGTGTCGTTCCAGCCCGATTGCCGCGGCAGGGGCGTTGGGCATGTACTTCGCCACCGCGAGCGGTGAGACGGCCTGGCCGCCGCGGGCGCGCAGGTCGTCGTAGCTGAAGACGATTTGCTCGGCCGAACCCAGGCCGGTGCCGACGGATACCAGCAATCGGTTGGGGTCGACCTCGGGTGTGCCGGCGTTCTCCCACACCCGACGGCTCAATATGGTGGTCATCTTCGGCAGCCAACCCATTCGGTGCCGCTCGGCGCGCGTCAAGCCGTCGTCGAAATCCTCCAGCAGGTGCCCACCGATGCGTACCGGCAGGTCATAGTGCTCGATAAACGAGTCTTCGAGGGTCCGGATGCCGCTCTGGCTGTCCAGCAACAACTTCCAGGTGCTCTCGGCGTCGGTAGCCAGTGCTGTCGTCATGGCAATACCGGTGACCACTACATTTGGTAACGCTTTCCCCGTAACCAGCTCTGTCATTGCGAAGGTCCTCCCTGCTGACTAACGCAACCCCGCGCAGATATCCAACTATTCCATCGTTTGCTGGCGGGATCTGTCAACGCAAGCCCGCGGTCCAGGCCCCCCTTACCAGGTGAGCTGACGCGCGAAGGGCCCCACGCGTTCGATAAACCGTTCGAAGAATGCCGTCGGATCGACGTCAACACCGATGCGCGCGTTAGGTTCTCGGCGCCAGTCGGTCACCGTCATGCCGCGGGTCAGGGTGCCGGCGAGCTCGACGTCCACCCGGCCCGGACGGGTCGCGACGAGTTCGGGGTCCAGCGCTACCGCCGCGGCCAACGGGTCGTGCAGATGCGCCAGATATCCGTGTCCGTTGTCGTGGTAACCCTCGAGGTAGAACCGCATCGCGTCCTCGATCAGCCGGATCACCGGGTTGGACGCCGTCGAACGGGTGCCCCGTTCGTCGTCCACGCTCATGATGGTGGAAGTCGACCCCGCGGCGGCCGCCAACCTCGCCAGGAGCTGCGGAGTGATCGCGACTTTTCGGGTGAGATCCAGCCCACACAGGATCGGGAGTCGCTGCGACCCAAGGCTTTCGTCGGACCAGGCTGCGAACACCTCGGCGGCCGCCTCGGGATCCACGCTGATGTTCCATTCCGCCACGGCGGTGGTGTTGCCGAAGTGGTCATAGGAGCCGCCCATGATGACCAACCGGCGCAACAGGGTTGGCAGTGCCGGCTCGGCGCGCAGCGCCAGCGCCAGATTGGTCAGCGGGCCGGTCGCGAGGCCGATCAGCTCGCCGGGGAACGCGCGCGCCGCGCGCACCCAGGCGGTCGCCGAGTCGTACTCGGTCAGTGCAGCGAGGCCCGGCGGCAGGTCGGCATATCCCAGGCCGCGCGGGCCGTGAACCTTCGACGGGGTTCGCAGCGGGCCGGTCAGCGTCTCGTCGGCGCCCTTCGACACCGGGATATCGGTGGCCTGGCACAGCTGCAGAAGGCCCAAGTTGTTGGCGCAAACCTGTTGTACGCCAACGTTTCCCCCGGTCGAGGCGATGCCGACCAGATCGGAGTCCGGGCTGGCCAGCAGGTAAATCAGGGCCAGTGCGTCATCGACGCCGGTGTCGACATCGGCGAAAACGGGGTTCACTGCGGCAACGATACCCAGGCTTCAGCGGCCGGCGGTGCATGCCGGCCTACCTTCTCACCAATGAATCCCGGGCACCAGGCGGACCGCCTTTCGGACCGGTCGGGGGACCCCGATGCGGCCCACGGCACGAACCGGCCGCTTGGGCCGACGGCGTACCGCCGTTACGTCGTTGTCGACCGGCGAAACCCCGAGCGCGGCAGCGGAATCGGGGTAGCCCAGATAGACCTGGTGCAGAATTCGCCGAGAGGTCCTGGGCAACAGATAATTGCCGGCCTCGGCCAGGGTGCCCAGCGGAGTGTCGATGCGGGCCGGCTTCTCGACGAGTCCGCGCACCACCATCGCGGCGGCCCGTTCGGGGCTGATCGGCGGCACCGGGTTGAGTCGCTGCGACGGCGCGATCATCGGCGTCTTGACCAGCGGCATATGGATATTGGTGAACGTGATGTGGTCGGACAACGTCTCCGAGGCGACCACGTCGGAGAACGCGTCCAGCGCGGCCTTGGTGGGCAGATACGAGCTGTACTTCGGATTGCGGGCCAGCACGCCCGCGCTGGAGACGTTGACCACGTGACCGAATCGGCGCTCCCGCCAATGCGGTAACAGCGCCAGCACCATCCGGACCGCGCCGAAGTAGTTGACCGCCATCACCCGCTCGTAGTCGTGCATCCGGTCGTATGCGTTGACCACCGAACGGCGTATCGATCGGCCCGCGTTGTTCACCAGGTAGTCGACGTGTCCGAAGCGGCCCAGGATGTCCTTGATGGTGTGCTCCACCGACACCGAATCGGTGACATCGCAGGTGAAGGCGTAGGCCTGACCGCCGTTCGCGCGGATCTCGGCGACCAGCTCGTCGAGCGCGGAGCCGTTGCGGGCCAACGCGAACACCGTGGCGCCGCGTTCGGCGACCGCGATCGCCGACGCCCGGCCGATGCCGCTGGATGCGCCGGTGATGATCACATGCCGGCCCTGCAGCGGGCCGTCCGCGGCGTCGCGGCGGGCGCGGTCGGGATCGAGATGCTCGGCCCAGTACCGCCACAGCTTGGGCGCGTAACTGGCGAACTCGGGCACCTCAATTCCGGTGCCGCACAACGCATTTTGCGTAGTGTCGCTGACGAAAGTGGGGATCAGGTCGACGAGGTCCAGCACTTCGGCGGGAATCCCGAGTTGGGTGGCCGCCATGTTGCGCAACCGTTTGACGCGCCCGCTGGCCTTCAGCACCGGTGCCGCCACCGAGCGGGGCAGCGAGCCGCGCAGCGGTGGCAATCCGGCGGCCTTGGCGACACCGCGGTAAATACCGCGCAGCCCAATGGTTTTCGGCGAGGTCAGGTGGAAGGTTCGCCCATCCCAGGAAGCTGAGCCGTCGGCGTGCATCAGCGCGACGAGTGCGTCGACGACGTAGTCGACTGGGACGATGTTGGTGCGCCCGGTGTCGGGCAGCATGATCGGGGTCAACGACGGCAAGATGGCCAGTTTGGCCAGCACGCCGAAGAAGTAGTACGGGCCGTCGATCTTGTCCATAGCGCCGGTGTGTGAGTCGCCGACCACCACGGCGGGCCGGTAGATGCGGTAGCGCAGCCCGGGTTCGGACCGGACCAGCAGTTCGGCTTCGAACTTGGTCTGGTGGTACGGGGTGGGCAGCTGCTGGCCGACGTCGAAGTCGTCCTCGGTGTACTCGCCGGCGAAGTCTCCCGCCACGGCGATCGACGATATGTGGTGGAACGTGGCATCGATCCGCCGCGCCAGCCCGATGACGGCGCGGGTGCCCTCGACGTTGGCGGCGCGCTGTTCGGCTTCGCCGGCCGTGACGTCGTAGATCGCCGCGCAGTGCACCAGGTGGTCGACCCGGCCTAGTTCGGCCAACTGCTCATCGGTCAGCGTGAGCTCCGGTAGTTCGCCGACCAGCGGTTTGGTGCGTTCACCCCACTGCGCAGCGAGGCGTTCGAAGCGTTCCAGCGACTGGCGCCGGACCAGAACCCACACCTCGGCGTCGGGCCGAGTGTCCAACAGGCGAGCTACGACGCGGCGACCAATAAACCCGGTACCGCCGGTAACGACATACCGCATCCAGTCATGGTAGCGGGGATCAGCTGAAGCTGCGGATGCCGTCCCACTCGACCAGCGTCCACCCGTCCGTCGGGTTTCCGGTGACCACCACGCGGCCGATGTTCGGCAGCGGATGGGTGCTCAGCAGGCTGCTCTTGCCGTTGCGGGCGTTCATCAGCGTCCACGCCATGATCGCCGCGCCCTGGGAGAACACGACCGGCTTGTTGTGCCCGCTGTTGTAGACCTTGTTCACCGCGGCGGTGAACTCCTCGTTGAACTGCTTGCCGCTCACCGAGCCCGGGATGCTGTCCTGGATGTCGCCGTTGATCCAGTCCGCCGGCGCCAACATGTACGTCGTCGCCGCCATCGATTGAGGTTTGCCGTTGAACCAGCCGGCGTTGAGCGCCTGCACCCCGCTCAGGACCTCCACCTGCTTACCGAGTTCACCGGCCAGCGGCCCGGCGGTCTGCTGTGCCTCGGCCATCGCGGAGGCGTAGACGGCGTCGAAGTCGTTGCGACCGCTCTGGTGGGCCAACTGTTGGGCCTGGCCCCTGCCCTCGGCGGTGAGACCGGGGCCGGGCGGATCGGTGTTGATGATGCCGTCGGCGTCGGCTTGGGTCTGGGCGTTTCGGATGAACGTCAACGTGATGGCGCGCGCCTGCGTCGACCCCCCACAGGCACCGACGATGAGCGTTGCGGCGAGTACGGCCCCCGTTTTCCAGAAGGCCTTTTTGATGATGCTGCGCGTGGCCATGTCGATAGCCTGCCCTGCCGACTGCCCCATGGGGAAGGGTTTGCAATGGTTGAGTGCGCAAAAGCGTGAATCTGGTAGTCGAGAGGAGACTCGCATGGCGATTGACCCGAGTGCTGTCGGTGCGGTGACCGAGCCGAAGTTGTTCGACTGGACCGACCGGGACACCCTGCTCTACGCCCTCGGCGTCGGCGCGGGGCTCGACGACCTGTCGTTCACCACCGAGAACAGCCACGGGATCACTCAGCAGGTGCTGCCCACCTACGCGGTGATCTGCTGCCCGGCGTTCGGGGCGGCGGGCAAGATCGGAGATTTCAACTGGGCCATGCTGTTACACGGCTCGCAAGGGATCCGGCTGCACGCGCCGCTGCCCGCGGCGGGCAAGCTGTCGGTGGTCACCGAGGTCACCGACATTCAGGACAAGGGCGAGGGCAAGAACGCCGTCGTGATGCTGCGCGGCCGCGGCACCGACCCGGATTCTCAGCAGCTGATCGCCGAAACGTCGACCACCTTTGTGGTCCGTGGCGCGGGCGGTTTCGGTGGACAACCGGGTCAGCGTCCCATCGCCCCGGAATTCCCGGATCGCGAGCCCGACATCAAGGTCGCCCTGCCCACCCGCGAGGACCAGGCGCTGATCTACCGGCTCTCCGGCGACCGCAACCCGCTGCACAGCGACCCGTGGTTCGCCCGGGAGTTGGCCGGGTTCCCGAAGCCGATCCTGCACGGGCTGTGCAGCTATGGGGTGGCGGGCCGCGCGCTGGTCGCCGAGCTCGGCGGTGGGCAGGCCGCGAACATCACCTCGATCGACTCACGTTTCAGCTCCCCGGTGTTTCCCGGCGAGACGTTGACCACGCTGATCTGGCGCACCGAGCCGGGCAAGGCGGTCTTTCGCACCACAGCTTCTGGTGCCGAGGGCGCCGAGGCGGGGCGAGTCGTGCTCGACGACGGCGCGGTCGAATACGCGCAGAGCTAGCGGGGGCCGGCCAACTGCCGCGCCAGGCGGTCGACGAATTCGGCGGCGGCGGCGGGGCTGTCCAGCGCGAACAGCGCGGCGGTGGCCCGGTCGCCGTCGTCGTTGTGCCGCACCAGGATCGGGATTCCGTCCGGGCGCACCGCATCGAACGCGTCCTCGTCGGTGATGTCGTCGCCGAGGAAGATCGGTGTCACGGCTGCCGATCCGTCCAAGTGCCCGAGCACCCAGTGCAGCGTCTTCCCCTTGTCCCAGTCGATATCCGGGCGTAGCTCGATGACTTCGCGGCCGGTGGTCACCCGAAGCGCATCGCGCTGACCGGCGGCGCGTACTGCTGCCGTCACCTCGCCGACGCGGTCTCGCGCCGCGTTGCGATAGTGCACGGCAACGCCAAACCGCTTGTGCTCCACCCTGACCCCCGGAATCGAACCGAGGCGCTCACGGAGCTGGGCGGCCGCGGACTCCAACACCGGTATGGCCGCGGCCGCGGCGTCGTTTTGGTGATGCGTGCCGTCGGGCGCGGTCAGTTCGAATCCGTGGCTGCCGGCGTACCAGAGACCGGGCAGGCCGACGCGTGCCGTGACGTCGGCGAGGTCGCGGCCGGACAGGATCGCGACCGGGCAGCGCGTGGCCAACTGCTGTAGCGCGTCGGCCGCACCGGCGACCAGCTGGGCCGAGTCCGGGTCGTTGACGATGTCCGAGAGCGTGCCGTCGAAGTCGAAGAACACCGCCGGCCGTCGGGCGGGCAGGTCCTCGCCGAGGAGCTGCGACGCGTCGGGCAGCTGCGACATTCGCAGGTCCCCGGTGCGGACCGTGACGTCCCCGAGGCTTTGGTCCTCGATCACCAAGGCGAACCCGGCGTCGCGCGCGGCCGCGGCCACCTGCGCGTTGGCCGCGACGACGACGCAGCGACCCGCTCGAAACCCGCCGAGATCGTCGGCCGAGCCGAAGGTCCCGGTGCGCACACCGGCCTGCTCAAGTTGCGCTGTCAACGCCGACGGCGGGTCCAGGGCGGGATCAAACAGCACCGCGTCGTGGCGACGTGGGTCGATGATGACCGATGGCTCCGATACTGGCTCCGATACTGGCACTGACCAACCCTCTCACGGTGATCAACGCCGCCCGGGTGGGGTCAGTGGCGCGCTCGCGCGGTCGGGTGGCTCGGGGACACTTTGCCCCGCAGCGCGCGGGCCCGGCGCTTGCGGCGATCCTTGGTGAACAGCAGGACGGAGTCTTGGCTGAGCGCCGTCAGACGCGCCATCTCCCGTTCGATGCCGCTGGCGAGCTGCTGGAGTTCGGGGGCGGCGTCGTAATCGGCGGTGATCCCGAAGATCAGCTCGTCGCCGTAGCTCAGCACCGCGACTCCGCTGGATAGCCGCAAAGCCGTCGGCGGGATCGGCAGCAGGCGTTCCACGGTTGCGCCCATCAGCCCCAGCCGGTGCCGCGGCCCCGGCGCGTTGGTGGCCAGCGTCACGATGCCGGGTTGTGGGAGCCGGCTCATGACCAATCGAACTGCTTTGGCGCACAGCGTGAATGGCATGGAGCTTGCTGCCAGGTCCACGATGCTGTTGTGTTGCCGAACCGGCGTGGGCTGGTTCAAGCTGCTGTGCACAATTCGCAGCCGCTGCACCGGATCGTCGTGCTCGACAGGCAGATACCTCTTCTCCGGGGTGCACAACGAACCCGCGCGCGGCTGTTCGCCGCGGTGCAGCAGCACGGCCCGGAAGCCCTCGGTGATCGCGGCGAGCGCGACGTCGTTGGTGGTCACCCGGAACTTGCCGCAGACCGCGTCGACGGCGGCCAGGGGGACGCGCACCGTGCTGTAGCGCCGCATGGTGACCGCCGGGGCGGTCGACGACGCGTGGGCCGCCGACCAGACCGCCTCGGCCAGCGTGGTGGTGACGGTGGTCGCGGCGGCCGAGGCTCGCCAGAGTGTCTCGGCCCAGCCCTGCTTCCGGGCTGGCGCCGAATCAGCCTCGGGTGCAACGTGATTGGCGAACATCTCGCTGTCGGCGTCGTCGCAGAGCCTGGTGAGAAGGTGGGCCGCGGGCGTGGCGTCGGCGAGGTAGTGGTGGACCTTCATCAGGATCGCCCACTTGCCGCGCAGCCCCTCGATGACCCAGCACTCCCACAGCGGGCGGTCCAATTCGAGGGGGCGTTCCAGGGCGTGCGCGATCGCTCGAGACAGGTCGGCTTCATCGCCGGGGCGGGGAACCGCGACACGGCGCAGGTGATGGGCGAGGTCGAAACCCGGATCGTCGGTCCAGTGCTGGGCACCGCTGAACGGATGCGTCCGCAATACCTGGGTGCATCGGGGGATCGACTGAATGCGTTCTGCCAGAAGCGCTTTGAGGCGTTCCAGGTTCGGCACCGCGCCCTCGACAATGGCGACCGCGCCCGTCGCCATACTTGCCTGCCGGTCGGGGTCCGTCGCGGTGCGAAAGCCCGAATCCAATGCCGTGGTCAGCTGTACCATGTTCAGTTCCCGCCCTAGTTGCCCCGTACCAGTATCTGTCGCCGCGCCCCCGTCGCGGTAGGTCCCAGTCCGTTAAGACTGTGTTTAGAAGTTGAAGACCCGTTTAACAACCGCTTTAACAACCCCGCACCAAATCGAACATGCGTTCGATAGACTGTGGGGTGTGGGCTTCAGCAATGAGCCGCGGAGTTGGGCGGAACTGGAGCGGCTGCTCGACGGCAAGCCGCGCCATGCCGGCGCGCCCACCCCATCCGGCCCGGCGCAAGAGGCTCCCTTCTCGCACAAGCGCCCGGCCTATCGACCACCGGACGGTGGCCGGACGGCCCGCTCGGCGGTCGCTCATTCCGTTTCGTATGCCGAGCTGCACGCGCATTCGGCGTACAGCTTTCTGGACGGCGCCAGCACGCCCGAGGAGTTGGTCGAGGAGGCCGCCCGGCTGGGTCTGCGGGCGCTGGCGCTGACCGACCACAACGGTCTGTACGGGGCGGTGCGGTTCGCCGAAGCCGCCGCCGAACTCGACGTGCGCACCGTGTTCGGCGCCGAGCTGTCGCTGGGCGCTTCGTCGGTAGCCTCTTCGGTTTCGCAGGCCCGTACCGAGAATCCGGATCCGCCCGGCCCGCATCTGCTGGTGTTGGCCCGCGGCCCGGAGGGTTACCGGCGGCTGTCGCGGCAGCTGGCCGCGGCGCATCTGGCCGGTGGCGAGAAGGGCAAGCTGTGCTTCGACATCGACACGCTGACCGAAGCCGCGGGCGGGCATTGGCACATCCTGACGGGATGCCGTAAAGGCCATGTCCGCCAAGCGCTTTCCGATGGCGGGCCGGACGCCGCTGCGGAGGCGCTGGCCGGTCTGGTGGACCGGTTCGGCGCGCAGCGGGTCAGCGTCGAGTTGACCCATCATGGTCAGCCGCTCGACGACGAGCGCAACGCGACCCTGGCGGCCCTGGCGCAGCGGGTCGGCGTCGGCGTCGTCGCCACCACCGGAGCACATTTCGCCCATCCGTCGCGCCGGCGGCTGGCCATGGCGATGGGCGCGATCCGGGCCCGGCAGTCGCTGGAGTCGGCCGCCGGATGGCTGGCCCCGCTGGGCGGCTCACACCTACGGTCCGGCGAGGAGATGGCCCGGCTGTTCGCGCAGTGGCCCGAGGCGGTGAGCGCCGCGGCCGAACTCGGCGAGCAGTGCGCGTTCGGACTGGCATTGATCGCGCCGCAGCTGCCGCCGTTCGACGTGCCCGACGGGCACACCGAGGACAGCTGGTTGCGGCAGTTGGTGATGGCGGGCGCGCGTGACCGGTACGGGCTCCCCGAGGGCGCGCCGCGGGCGTATGCGCAGATCGAACACGAGCTGAAAGTCATTGCCCAGCTTCGGTTTCCGGGTTACTTCCTGGTGGTGCACGACATCGCCCGATTCTGCCGGTGCAACAACATCCTGTGCCAGGGCAGGGGGTCGGCGGCAAACTCCGCGGTCTGTTACGCCCTGGGGGTCACCGCGGTCGATCCGGTGGCCAACGAGTTGTTGTTCGAGCGCTTCCTGTCGCCGGCCCGCGACGGGCCACCCGACATCGACATGGATATCGAGTCGGATCAGCGCGAGAAGGTCATCCAATACGTCTACGACAAATACGGCCGCGACTACGCCGCCCAGGTCGCCAACGTCATCACCTACCGGAGCAAGATCGCGGTGCGCGACATGGCCCGTGCCCTGGGTTATTCGCAAGGCCAGCAGGATGCGTGGAGCAAGCAGATCAGCCACTGGAACGGGCTGGCCGACGCCGCGGACGTCGATGGCATCCCGCCACAGGTGCTCGAACTGGCCAACCAGATCCGGAATCTGCCGCGGCACATGGGAATTCACTCCGGCGGTATGGTGATCTGCGACCGCCCGATCGCGGACGTGTGTCCGGTGGAGTGGGCGCGGATGGAGAATCGCAGCGTCCTGCAATGGGACAAGGACGACTGTGCGGCCATCGGTTTGGTGAAGTTCGACCTACTCGGGCTCGGCATGCTCTCGGCGCTGCACTATGCGAAAGACCTTGTGGCCGAACACAAAGGCGTCGAGGTCGACCTGGCCCGCCTCGATCTCTCCGAGCCCGCGGTGTACGAGATGCTGCAGCGTGCCGATTCCGTCGGGGTGTTCCAGGTGGAGTCGCGCGCGCAGATGGCCACCCTGCCCAGGCTCAAGCCCCGGGTGTTCTACGACCTGGTGGTGGAGGTCGCGCTGATCCGGCCCGGACCCATCCAGGGCGGGTCGGTGCACCCCTACATCCGGCGGCGCAACGGCATCGACCCGGTCGTCTACGACCACCCGTCCATGGAACCGGCATTGCGAAAGACGCTGGGAGTGCCGCTTTTCCAGGAGCAGCTGATGCAGCTCGCGGTCGACTGCGCCGGCTTCTCGGCCGCCGAGGCCGATCAGTTGCGCCGCGCCATGGGGTCCAAGCGTTCGACCGAGCGGATGCAACGGCTGCGGGGCAGGTTCTACGAGGGCATGCGCGAACTGCATGGCGCCACCGACGAGGTGATCGACCGGACCTACGAAAAGCTGGAAGCGTTCGCCAATTTCGGCTTTCCGGAAAGTCATGCGCTGTCCTTCGCGTCGCTGGTGTTCTACTCGTCGTGGTTCAAGCTGCACCACCCGGCCGCGTTCTGCGCCGCACTGCTGCGCGCCCAGCCGATGGGGTTCTATTCACCGCAGTCGCTGGTGGCCGATGCGCGCCGGCACGGCGTGCTGGTGCACGGGCCCGACGTCAACGCCAGCCTGGCGCACGCCACCCTCGAGAACGCCGGCACCGAAGTCCGCCTGGGGCTGGGTGCGGTCCGCCATATCGGCGACGACCTCGCCGAGCAGCTGGTCGAAGAGCGAAAAGCCAACGGCGCCTTCGCTTCCCTGCTGGACCTGACCACCCGGGTGCAGCTCTCCGTGCCGCAGACCGAGGCGCTGGCGACGGCCGGGGCGCTGGGCTGCTTCGAGATGTCGCGGCGGGAGGCGCTGTGGGCGGCCGGGGCCGCGGCCACCCAACGGCCGGACCGGCTGCCCGGGGTGGGTGCCCACGGTGCTGATGGGTCACACATCCCGGCGCTGCCCGGAATGAGCGAGCTGGAACTGGCCGCCGCCGACGTGTGGGCCACCGGCATCTCCCCGGACAGCTACCCGACCCAGTTCCTGCGGGCCGACCTGAACGCGATGGGGGTGGTGCCCGCCGAGGAGCTGCTCGACGTGCCCGACGGCGACCGCGTGCTGATCGCCGGCGCGGTGACCCATCGGCAGCGACCCGCCACGGCGCAGGGGGTGACGTTCATCAACCTCGAGGACGAGACCGGGATGGTCAACGTGCTCTGCACACCCGGGGTGTGGGCGCGACACCGCAAGCTCGCGAACACGGCACCGGCGCTGCTGGTCCGCGGTCAGATCCAAAACGCCAGCGGCGCAGTCACCGTCGTGGCCGAGCGGCTGGGCCGCATCACCCTGGCCGTCGGATCCAAGTCTCGCGACTTCCGCTGATTCCTCGCACCACTTTCATCGCCGAACGTGTTCTCACGGCGAGAGTTCCGCCGATTCTTCGCCGTGAGAGCACGCTCGCGCCTCGTGCCGCGTCGAACAATTCGATATGGTCGCTGCCCGCAGCGTCGTAAACTACTCGAACCCCAAATGTCTTAAGGGAGTTCGGAATGAAATTCACGCACGCTCGCCATGGCACAGCGATACTGAGTTGTGCTGTGGCGGTTGTTCTTTCTCCCGCCATTGCCAGCGCTGATCCACCCGACCCGCACCAGCCGGACATGACGAAGGGCTACTGCCCGGGTGGTCGGTGGGGCTACGGCAATTTGGCGGTGTGCGACGGAGAGAAATACCCCGACGGGTCGTTTTGGCACCAGTGGATGAAAACCTGGATGGTCGGCCCTCAGTTCTACTACGACTGCGTCGGCGGCGACGAACCTCTCCCCGGCCCGCCGCCGCCCGGTGGCTGCGGCGGGGCGATTCCACCCGACCAGCCCGCCCCGCCCCCTACCTGACGCTCGCGAAAGCGGGGAACGTGTAGCCAAGATCGACGACCTGCAGGCCGATATCGATGCGCGGCGGACGGTCTCGACGTCGACCGACCTAGAGTCGGGTGCATGACCCTCAACCTGTCCGTCGACGAACTTCTCACCACCACCCGCTCGGTTCGCAAACGCCTCGACTTCGACAAGCCGGTGTCTCGCGAGGTCCTGATGGAATGCCTCGAGCTGGCGTTGCAGGCGCCCACGGGTTCCAACGCGCAGGGCTGGCAGTGGATGTTCGTGGAGGACGCCGAGAAGAAGAAGGCGATCGGCGACATCTACCTGTCGAACGCCCAGCCCTACCTCAGCGCGCCGAAGCCCGACTACGGCGAGGGCGATACCCGCGGGGAACGGATGGGCAAGGTCGTGGATTCGGCGATGTATCTCGCCGAGCACATGCACGAGGCGCCGGTGCTGATGATCCCGTGCATCGCGGGCCGCGAAGACAAGTCGCCACTGGGCGGCGTCTCGTTCTGGGCGTCGCTGTTCCCGGCGGTCTGGAGCTTCTGCCTGGCGTTGCGCTCCCGCGGGCTGGGCTCCTGCTGGACGACGCTGCACCTGCTGGGCGACGGCGAGCGCAGGGCCGCCGAGGTGCTCGGCATTCCCTACGAGAAATTCAGCCAGGGTGGGCTGTTCCCGATCGCCTACACCAAAGGCACCGACTTCCGTCCGGCCAAACGGCTGCCGGCCGAGACCCTGACGCACTGGAACACCTGGTAGTCAGGGCTGTAGCGGCCAGACTTCGACGACCCCGTACGCCATCGCGCACGGGGTCTGGCTCACCCGCTCGATCGCCGCGTCGAGATCGTCCGCCTCGATCACCGCGAACCCCGCGACCGGCAATGCCGATCGCAGGAACGCGCCCGGCTCGACCCGCACGCCGGCGCCGTCGTGATTGCGTACCTGGACGGGGTCGCCGGCGCGGCCGACCAGCGCGCCGGACGCACTGATCTCGTCATCGCGGGCGTGCGCGGTCCGTCGACGCTCGCCGCTCAATTGGCGGTATCCGGCCGCGTCGCCGTATCCGATCGTGATGAAGGTAGGCATATCAAGGCTGACTCGCGGCCGGCACCGGACTCATCGCTACACCGCGCCGGGATAGCCGTGCTGGCGCCAGGCCTCGTAGATCGCGATCGCCGCGGCGTTGGACAGGTTCAGCGACCGGCGGCCGGCCAGCATCGGGATGCGTACCTGGCCGGTGACGTGGCTGTCGGCGAGGGTTTGCGCATCCAGCCCGTCGGGCTCCGGACCGAACATCAGCACGTCGCCGGGCTGATACGCGACGTCGGTGAACGATGTCGGCGCATGCGCGGTGAACGCGAACACCCGCGCCGGCATCAGCGCCTGCCACGCGGCCTGCAGCGTTGCGTGCACGGTGACCGAGGCCAGGTCGTGGTAGTCCAATCCGGCGCGGCGCACCTTGGATTCGGACAGGTCGAAGCCCATCGGCTCAACCAGATGCAATTCGGCGCCGGTGGCCGCGGCCGTCCGGATGGCGTTGCCCGTGTTAGGCGCGATCCGCGGCGAGTAGAACAGCAGCCGGAACACACCGCCATCTTCACACGGCGATAATTGCGGCATGGTCGAGCAGAGCATCTGGATGCGCAAGGTAGTTGCCGATCCAGGACACTCGGACTGGTACATCGAGCGCTTCCGTGCCATGGCCCGCGACGGCAAGGATCTGGTCGGCGAGGCGCGCATGATCGACGCCATGGCTCCGCGCGGCGCCCACATCCTCGACGCCGGTTGCGGCGCCGGACGGGTGGGCGGGTATCTGGCCACGGTCGGTCACCAGGTGGTCGGAGTGGACGTCGACCCGGCGCTGATCGCCGCGGCCGAGCAGGACTACCCGGGCCCGCAGTGGCTGGTCGGCGATCTCGCCGAGCTGGACTTGCCCGCGCGCGGCATCGCCGAACGGTTCGACGTGATCGTGTCCGCCGGCAACGTGATGACGTTCCTCGCGCCCAGTACCCGCGGGCAGGTGCTCAACCGGCTACGCGCCCATGTCGCCGACGATGGTCGAGCGGCGATCGGATTCGGCGCCGGGCGCGACTATGAGTTCACCGATTTTCTTCAGCACGCGACGGCCGCGGGATTCGCTCCCGATGTGCTGCTGTCCACCTGGGATCTGCGACCGTTCACCGACGACTCCGACTTCCTCGTCGCGATCCTTCGGCCCGCGTAGGGATTTCGCGCCGCGGCCTGTTTGCCAGGCCTGCGTGCCGGTGTGCCTGCGCACCTTGGGGGTGGCTGTCTACTCAGTAACGATTGTGGTGAGCCGGGCCGCGGGCTGTCATACTCGTCGAATTGCCACGCGTTTACCGCTCGCGCGTTTTGGCGCGGGGGGAGCGGAATAAAAGCAGGAAGTTCATGAGCCTCTCGTTTCTTTCGATGCGCAGTGTCGGCGCAGCGGCCGGTCGCGCGGCCGCAACCACATGACGATGTTCAACCGCCCGGCCGGCGTGGCCGAGGCGGCGCCCGCCGAGTTCGCGAAGCCCAAGGCGAGTGCGGCAGCCCCGGCGAAGCGCCCGCCGGCCTGGTCGCCGAGCAACTGGCCGGTCGGGTGGAAGGTGCTCGCGATCGTGCTGGTCCCGCTCGTCCTGGCGGTGATTTTCGGCGGGCTGCGCGTCAACACCGCCATGTCGACTTCCAGCGGCCTGAGGCTGGCCGCCGAGCGCGCCGACTTGCTGCCGGCGCTCACCAAATACATGTCGGCACTGGACGTCGCGCTGTTGGCGAACTCGACCGGACACGACGTCGAGGGCGCGAAGAAGAACTATGACGCCCGCAAGGGTGAGTTGCAGACCCGGCTGTCGAACACCGATGTGACCCCCGATGTCCGGTCGGGGGTGGGCACGCTGCTGGGTGGCGGTCAGTCGCTGCTGGACAAGGTGGCCGACAACAGCATTGGTCTGCGGGACCGGGTGACCACCTACGCGCCGTTGCTGCTGACGGCCGAGGACGTCATCAACGCATCGGTGCAGGTGGACGACGAGCAGATCCGGGCACAGGCACAGGGTTTGAGCCGGGCGGTCGGGGCCCGCGGCCAGATGACGATGCAGGAAATCCTGGTGACCCGCGGCGCCGACCTGCCCGAGCCGCAGTTGCGCACCTCGATGATCACCCTGGCCGGCACCGAACCGTCCACGCTGTTCGGGATGAGCGAGGTACTCGGCGCGGGTTCGCCGGAGGCCAAGACGCTGCAGCAGCAGATGGTGACCCGGATGGCGATCATGTCCGATCCGGCCGCCGTGCTCGTCGACAACCCGGACTTGCTGCGCTCGATCCAGACCACCGACGCGATCGCCGAACAGGTCGTCACCGACGCCACCGCGTCGGTGACGAAGTCGGTGCAAACCCAGGCCCACGATCGGCGCAACTCCGCGATCGTCGACGGCGTCGCGGTGCTGGCCGCCATCGTGATCGCACTGATCATCGTGCTGCTGATGGCGCGCGCGCTGGTGATGCCGTTGCGGGTGCTGCGCGACGGCGCGCTCAGGGTCGCCCACACCGACCTCGAGGAGGAAATCGCACGGGTCAAAGCCGGTGAGGCCGAACCGATTCCGGCTCCGCTGCCGGTATACACCACCGAGGAAATCGGCCAGGTCGCGCACGCGGTGGACGAGCTGCACACCCAGGCGCTGCTGCTGGCCGGTGACGAGGCGCGGTTGCGACTGCTGGTCAACGACATGTTCGAGACGATGTCGCGGCGCAGCCGTTCGTTGGTCGACCAGCAGCTGTCGCTGATCGACCGGCTGGAGCGCAACGAAGAGGATCCCGATCGCCTGGACAGCCTCTTCCGGCTGGATCACCTGGCGGCGCGGCTGCGCCGCAACAGCGCCAACTTGCTGGTGCTCGCCGGCGCCCAGCTGGCCCGCGACCAGCGCGAGCCGGTTCCGCTGTCGACCGTGATCAACGCGGCTGTCTCCGAGGTCGAGGACTACCGCCGCGTCGAAATCGCGGACCTGCCCGACTGCAGGCTGATCGGTGGGGTCGCCGGCGGCGCCATCCATCTGTTCGCCGAGCTGATCGATAACGCCCTGCGCTATTCGCCGCCGTCGACGTATGCCCGGATTTCCGGGGCGCGCGGTGGAGACGGAGGCGTGGTGCTGCGGATCGCCGACTCCGGTTTGGGCATGAACGACTCCGACCGGCGGATGGCCAACATGCGTCTGCAGGCCGGCGGCGAGGTCACCCCCGACCCCACTCCGGACAATGCGCGCCATATGGGGCTTTTCGTGGTGGGCCGCATCGCTGCCCGGCACGGCATCCGGGTCGGGCTGCGGGGCCCGGCGCCCGAGGAGGCGGGCACCGGTACGACCGCCGAGATCTACCTGCCACCGGAGGTGCTGGAGGGCTTCGGCAGCGGCCCGGCCGGAATCTCGGCGGAGCCGCGTGAACGGATCCGGGCGGTCTCGTCACCGAGCGCCAAGCTGGCCAGCGGACCGCCGGACACCCCCAATGGCGTGACGCGTCAGCGCCCCGTCGCGGCCACCCCCGACACCGGCTCGGGCGAGGCGCCACCGATCTCGTTGCTGCCCCGCCGTCCCGGCTCCAGCGGCATCAGCGACGTCCCCGACGCGCCCGCCGCCCAGCCGCCGCTGCCCAAGCGCCGCCGTGAACTGGCCACTGCGTGGTGGGAGAACGAGAACCAGTCGCGACCCCAGCCGCCGTCCCCGCAGGGGACGCCAAAGCCAGCGCAAAAGCCAGCGCCAAAGCAAGCGCCAAAGCCGACCTCGAAGCCGACCCCGAAGCCGGCGGTATCGGACACTTCGGCGTTCTTCGCGGCGCGGTCGCGCGGGACCGGCGCCCCGCCGCCCGCCCGCGCGCCCAAGCCGAGTCCTCCGGCGGCCGGTCCGTCGAAGGACGACGTGATCTATCGGCGGATGCTTTCGGAGATGATGGGTGACCCGCACGACCTGGTCAACAGCCCCGACCTGGACTGGCAATCGGTGTGGGATCGCGGGTGGTCGCTGGCCGCCGAGGCCGACGAAAAGCCCGTCGAGCAGCGCACCGCCGACCACGGCCTGCCGGTGCGTACGCCCGGAGCCCGGCTGGTGCCCGGCGCGGCCGACGACGATTCCCTCGTACCATCGAACGGCGGGCTGCACGCGGCCCGCGACCCCGAGGCGGTTCGCGCCTCGTTCAGTAACCATTTCGGCGGCGTGCGCAGCGGACGGTCCCACGCCCGCCACTCGAGTCAAGGACCCGACGAGGAATGACTTCTGCAGGCACCTCACTCGACTGGCTGGTGACGAAGTTCGCCCGCGAGGTTCCCGGGGTGGCGCATGCGCTGCTGGTGTCCGTCGACGGTCTGCCCATCGCCGCCAGCGAGCTGCTGCCCCGCGAACGAGCCGACCAACTGGCCGCCGTGGCCTCCGGGCTGGCCAGCCTCGCGACCGGTGCCGCGCAGCTGTTCGACGGCGGGCAGGTGCTGCAGTCGGTGGTCGAGATGCAGAACGGCTACCTGCTGTTGATGCGCGTCGGGGATGGCTCGCACCTGGCGACGCTGGCCGACACGTCGTGCGACATCGGCCAGATCGGATACGAGATGGCGATCCTCGTCGAACAGGTGGGCGGCGTCGTGCAGTCCACCCGCCGTTCCGCTACTCATCGTTCGTGAGCCGCGATGGACAAACGCGAAGCCGGGCCGCCCTCACATGAGGCGAGCCTGGTCCGCCCGTACACCCTGACGGCCGGGCGGACGAACGCGGGCATCGACATTCCGCTGGAAGCGCCGGTTCAGACGTTGCCGGCCGGGCAGGCTCACCGCTGGCCGGCCGACGATGCGAGAGGCAAGATCATCGGACTGTGCGTGAAAAGCCCGTCCGTCGCCGAGGTGTCGGCCCGGCTGAACCTGCCGATCGGGGTTACGCGCGTCCTGGTCGGTGATCTGGTCCTGTCCGGTTACCTCCGGGTGCATAGCACCTTGAGCGAGCAGTCGACCCGCGATGAGCGCCACGAACTGATAGGAAGGACCCTGCGTGGCCTTAAAGCACTCTGACTCCGGCGCCACCGCCTCGACGAAGATCGTCATCGCCGGTGGGTTCGGCGCCGGCAAGACCACCTTCGTCGGGGCGGTCTCGGAGATCATGCCGCTGCGCACCGAGGAGATCGTCACCGACGCCTCGGCCGGCGTCGACGTGCTCGAAGCCACCCCCGACAAGCGCACCACCACGGTGGCGATGGACTTCGGCCGGATCACGCTGGACCGCGATCTGGTGCTCTACCTGTTCGGCACGCCCGGCCAGCGGCGGTTCTGGTTCATGTGGGACGACCTGGTGCGCGGTGCCATCGGCGCGATCGTACTGGTCGACTGCCGCCGGTTGCAGGACAGCTTCGCCGCCGTCGACTTCTTCGAGCACCGCAACCTGCCGTTCCTGATCGCGGTTAACCAATTCGACGGTGCGCCAAGGTATCCCGTCGCTGCGATACGCGAAGCGCTGGCGCTGTCCCCGCACATTCCGGTGATCAACGTCGACGCCAGGGATCGCCGGTCGGCCACCGATGCGCTGATCGCGATCAGCGAGTACGCGCTGCAAAGCCTGACGGCTTGACCGCCGTGCAGCAGTGGGCCGACTGCGAGTTCACCGGCCGCGACTTCCGCGACGAGGACTTGGGCCGGTTGTGCACCGAACGGGTGGTGTTCAGCGAGTGCGATTTCAGCGGCGTCAATCTGGCCGAGTCTGTGCACCGTGGATCCGCTTTCCGTAACTGCAAGTTCGAGCGAACAACGCTGTGGCACAGCACATTTGCGCAGTGCAGCCTGCTGGGGTCGGTCTTCGTGCAGTGCCGGCTGCGCCCGGTCACATTCGACGAGGTGGATTTCACGCTGGCGGTGCTTGGCGGCAATGACCTGCGCGGCGTCGACCTGAGTGGCTGCCGGCTGCGCGAGACCAGCCTGGTGGAGACTGACCTGCGCAAGGCCGTGCTGCGCGGCGCCGACCTCTCCGGCGCGCGGACCACCGGCACCCGGCTCGACGACGCCGACCTGCGCGGCGCGACAGCGGATCCGGCGTTGTGGCGCACCGCCACGCTGACCGGTGTGCGGGTGGACGTGCCCCAGGCGATGGCGTTCGCGTTGGCGCACGGGCTTCGTTTAGACGGGGCCTGAACGCCACATCGGACTAGCGCCCGGTTAACGGCGGAGCCGGATCCGCCACCACACGATGAGGGAGTAGAGCACCGACAGCGCGCCGAGCATTCCCATGTCGAGCAGCCACGCGCTTTCCGTGTGCGCCCAGTGGCTGTCCTTCGGGCCGATCGGCACCAACAGCCGCAGATTGACCGTGGCTGCCGACGCCGCGTAGCCCCAACGTGACGGCATCAGCCAGGACAGCTGGTCGAGGAAGAGCCGGCCGGTTACCGGAATAAGGCCGCCGGCGAGTACCAGCTGCAGCATCAGCGACACCACCAGCAGCGGCATGATCTGTTCGTTGGAGCGCGCGATCGACGACAGCACCAGGCCGAGAATCGCCGAGGCCACACACGTCGCGGCGATCGTGACGAACAGCTCCAGGCCGGCATTACCCAACAGCACCGCCGGCTGTTTGGGCGCGCCCTTGCCGATCAGCACGATGCCGGTCGCGATCGCGGCCTGGATGATCGCGAACGCGCAGAACACGGTGATCTTGGCACCGAGGTAGGCCCCGGTGGACAGGCCCACGGCCTGCTCACGCTGGAAGATCGGGCGTTCGCCGATCAGATCGCGGATCGTCAGCGCCGTACCCATGAAGACGGCGGCGATCGACATCAGCGTCAGGATCTGGGCTGCCTCGTCGGGCGTCTCGCTGTTCGGGTCGCCGATGCCGAACCCGCTGTGGCCGGGAACGGTCAGCGAGAGCGCCCCCAGAATGAACGGCAATACCGCCAGGAACGCGAAGTAGGCGCGGTCGGAGATGATCAACCGGATCTGGCGCCGCGCGATCGTGGAGAACTGGCGCAGCATGTTGGTGCGCGACGGGGTGCCCAGATCGGCCGGTGTCTCGGCCCGGGTGGGCGGCGTGTGGTCCTGGCGTTCCAGGAATCGGCGGTTGGCCTCGTCGGGATCGGCGCCGACCTTCGCGAAGATCTGGGCCCAGTTGGTGGTGCCCATCGCGTCCCCGATCTCGCCGGGTGGGCCGAGGAACGCGATCTTGCCGCCGGGCGCCATCAGCAGCACCTGATCGCAGACGTCGAGATAGGTCAGCGAGTGCGTGACGACGAGCACGACGCGCCCGGCGTCGGCGAGCTGGCGCAGCATCGTCATGACCTGCAGATCCAGCGCCGGGTCCAGCCCCGAGGTCGGCTCGTCCAGGATCAGCAGCGACGGCCCGGTCAGCAGCTCGAGGGCAACCGACGCGCGTTTGCGCTGCCCGCCGGAGAGCTTGTCGACCCGGGTCTCGGCGTGCGCGGTCAGCCCCAGCTCCTCGAGGACCTGCGCGACGACCTGGTCGCGGTCGGCCTTGCTGGTGTCGGGCGGCAGCCGCAGTTCGGCCGCATAACCGAGCGCCTGGTTGACCGTCAGCTGACGGTGCACGACGTCGTCCTGGGGGACCATCCCGATCCTGCTGCGCAGCGAGGCGTAGGCGGTGTGGATGTTGTGGCCCTCGAAGGTGACCGCGCCCGCGGTCGGGGTGGTGTAGCCGGCGATCAGCCGCGACAGCGTCGACTTGCCGGCGCCGGAGCCGCCGATGATGGCCGTCAGCGTGCCGGGCCTGGCGGTCATCGTGATCTGCTGCAGCAGATCCTTACCGTTGATCGCGAAGCCGACGTCGTGCACCTCCAGGCCGCCGGTGCGGGTCGCCGCGTCCTGGCGCCGGGCCAGCAGGCCGGCGCTGAACACCAGGTCGACGTTGCCGATCGTGATCACGTCGCCCTCGGAAAGCAGGGCCTGCCCGACGCGTACCCCATTGACGAACGTCCCGTTGATGCTGTTCGCGTCGCGGATCTCGATGCCGGCTTGGGTCGGCTCCAGGAACGCGTGGTGGCGCGAGGCCAGCACGTCGTGGATGACGATGTCGTTGTCGAGTTCGCGACCGATCCAGGCGGTGCCCCGGGCCGGCGCCTGCACACCCGATTCGGGTCCGACGACCTTCATCACCCTGGTCGGAAACTGCGACATGTCCGTACCCGTGGGTTTCGCCACCCGGGTCGCGTCATTCGGGACGGCCTGGGTCGTCACGGTGGGCCGCACGATCGGCACGGCTCTGGTGTGCACCGCGTCGGTGGGCGGGTCCACGTACGGCGTGTGCTGCGGCGGCACCGGCCGCGCACCCGGGTCCGGCGGCGGGATGGTCGGGACGGCTTGCGACGTGGGCGGCAGCACCCCGACGTTGCCCCGGTGGTGGCCGATCGAGAACGCGATCCGCGGGCCGTCGGGGGCGCCGAGGTTGACACCCTGGCCGTCACCGATGTCGAGCATCGGCACCCGCCGGCCGTCGACGAAGACGCCGCCCCGCGAATTGTTATCCAGCGCAACCCATCTGCCGTGATCGAAGCGCAGCAACAGGTGCGCGCGGGCAACCAGCGGATGCGCAACGCGGAGGTCGGCGCGCACGTCGCTGCCGACAATGACGTCGCTACCGGGGGCGAAACTCACCTCGGCTCGGTTGGACCGAACGGTCAGTACCGATTGCGCAGGGGCATTCATCAGGTCAGCGCCGTTTCAGCCGGATCTTCCACCACACGATCGCGCTATAGCTTATGCACAGGACTCCGAGCATGGCCATATCGAACAGCCATGCGCTCTTGGTGTGATTCCAGTGCTGGTCTTTCGGGTCGGTCGGGCCCGGTATCAGTCGGTGCGTGTCGATCGTCGACGCCGAGGCCGCGAAGCCCCACCGCGCGGGCGTGACCCACGACAACTGGTCGAGCACGGCCCGGTTGGTCACCCAGATCATGCCTCCGGAGAACACCAGCTGGCTCATGATCGACACCACCAGCATCGGCATGATCTGGTCCTGGGACTGGGCCAGCGCCGACAGCGCCATGCCCAGCAGTGCCGCACCCACACACGTCGCCGCCACGGTGACGAACAGTTCGAAGTTGACGTCGCCCAGAATCACGGCGTTGGAGATCGGCTTGCCCCACCCGATCACCGAAATGATCGTCGCGATCGCGGCCTGGACGATCGCGAACGTCGAGAACACCACGATTTTCGCGCCCATATAGGCGCCCGTCGAGAGGCCGACCGCCTGTTCTCGGCGGAAGATGGGTCGCTCGCCGATCAGGTCCCTGATCGTCAGCGCGGTCCCCATGAACACCGCACCGACGTTGAGCATCACCAGAATCTGGTCGGGCTGCGCGGGATTGTTACCCAGCGGATCGGACATTCCGTATCCGCTGTTGCCGCGCACGGTGAGGGTCAGAATGCCGATCAGGAACGGCAACAGCGCGAGGAACACCGTGTACCCGCGGTCGGAGATGACCAGCCGGATCTGGCGGCGCGCGATCGTGGAGAACTGGCGAAACGCGTTGGCGTGCGGCGCTTCACCCAGATCGGCCGCCGGGCTATGTTCGGACGGCACCTGCGGCAGCTGATGCTGGTTTTCGGCCAGGAAGCGACGGTTGGCCTCGTCCGGGTCGGCGCCCACCTTGGCGAAGATGTCGGCCCAGTTGGTGGTGCCCATCGCCGCGCCGATCTGGCTGGGCGGACCGAGAAACGCCGTCTTGCCGCCGGGGGCCACCAGCAGCAGCTGATCGCAGACGTCGAGGTAGGACACCGAGTGGGTGACAACCAGCACCACGCGGCCGGCGTCGGCCAGCTGACGCAGCATCATCATCACCTGACGGTCCAGCGCCGGATCCAGACCGGTGGTGGGTTCGTCGAGCAGCAGCAGCGACGGGCCGGTGAGCAATTCCAGGGCCACCGAGGCGCGCTTGCGCTGCCCGCCGGAGAGCTTGTCGACGCGGGTTTCGGCGTGCTTGGTCAGCTCGAGTTCCTCGAGCACCTGAGACACGACCTGTTCGCGGTCGGCCTTGCTGGTGTCCGGCGGCAGCCGCAGTTCGGCCGCGTAACCGAGCGCCTGATTGACCGTGAGCTGGCGGTGCACGACGTCGTCCTGCGGAACCATCCCGATCCTGCTGCGCAGCGACGCGTACTCCGTGTGGATGTTGTGGCCCTCGAAGGTCACCGTGCCGGAAGTCGGGCTGGTGTAGCCGGCGATCAGCCGCGACAGCGTCGTCTTGCCGGCGCCGGACCCGCCGATGATGGCCGTCAGGGTGCCGGGGCGAGCGGTGAGCGAGATGTGGTCCAGCAGCTGCTTTTTGCCCTGCTCGACGGTGTAGCAGACCGAGTTCACCTCGAGGCCGCCGGTGCGCGTCGCCGCTTCGGTGCGGCGTACCAGGGTGTCGCGGCTGAAGACGAGGTCGACGTTTCCGATCGTGACGACGTCGCCGTCGCTCAGCACCGCCGAGCCGACGCGGACGCCGTTGACGAACGTCCCGTTGACGCTGTGCGCGTCGCGGATCTCGGTGCCGAGCGGCGTCTGGAGCAAGAACGCGTGATGGCGTGAGGCCAAGACGTCCTGGATGACGATGTCGTTGTCGGTGGCGCGCCCGATCGTTTGCCCGCCGGTGGGCTTTTGCATCGCGCCCGACCGGGACGGCAGCAGCGCCTGGAACATCTTGGTCGCCAGATTCCCCACCTCCGGCGCCGCTTTGGCCTCGGCGACAACCGGTGCCATCTGCGTTCGGGGTGCGGCCGGCGGGGGCGGGCCGCCGGGCGCAGGCGGGCCACCCGGGGGATACGCGGGCGGTCGCCCCACCGACGTCGGATACACCGGTTGCCCCGGCGGCCCCGAGCGCTGGCCCGGCGGGCCGGGATGCGGACGCGGCGCGGCGCCCCCGCCCCAGGTCGTCTGGCGCCGGGGCGGCGGTCCCGGCGGAGCGGCAAGCGGTTGCCCCGACGCCTGTGACGAAGGCCACGCCGTTGCGGCGGCCCCGGCCGCGACCGCTATGCCCATCGACTCGGTACGCGGCGGCCGCCCGGCCATCCCTTGATGGCGCCCGACCTCGAACGTCAGCAGCGGGCCGTCCGGGTTTCCGATGTTGACGCTCTGCCCGTCGTGGATATCGACGACCGGCACCCGCCTGCCATTGGCGAAAGTGCCGTTGAGCGAACCGTTGTCGATCGCCAGCCACCGGCCCTGGTCGAAGCGCAGCAATAGATGGGCGCGCGAAATCAGGGGGTGCGTGATGCGCAAATCGGCCCGGAGATCGCGCCCCACCACCACGTCGTGACCCGCTGCGAAGGTGCGTTCCGACCCGTCATGCCGGACTGTCAACGTCGGCGGGGCAGGTGGATTCATCGCCACAACTCTAGCTCGTGGACCTATTTCGCCATTTGCACCGACGCGGCACGTCGGGCCGGCTGTGGTCGCGCAATCAGCTGTTGTCGGGCGCTCCGGTGACGACGCAGCGGGTGCGCGTGTAGATCGTCGGCATGCACCGATTGCAGTGCGTACACGCCGAATGGACGCTGTGCTGGGCGCCGTCGGCCACCAGTCGATTGATCAGGTCCGGCTCGGCCAGCAGCGCCCGGGCCATCGCGACGAATTCGAAACCCTCGGCCATCGCGAGGTCCATCGTCTCCCGGTTGGTGATGCCGCCAAGCAGGATCAGCGGCATCTTGAGTTCGGCCCGGAACAGCTTGGCGTCGCGCAGCAGATACGCCTCGCGGTAAGGGTATTCGCGCAAGAACTTCGTACCCGTCATGCGCATACCCCAGCGCAGCGGCGGCTTGAAGGCACCGGCGAACTCCTTGATCGGCGCGTCACCGCGGAACAGATACATCGGGTTGACCAGCGAGCTGCCCGCGGTCAGTTCGATCGCGTCCAGGCCACCGTCTTCTTCCAGCCATTTGGCGGTGATCAGCGACTCGTCGGTGGTGATGGCGCCGCGCACGCCGTCAGCCATGTTGAGCTTGGCCGTGACCGCGATCGGCGTTCCTTCGTCGTCCACGGCGCGGCGAACGGCCATCACAATGCCGCGCGCGACCTTGGCCCGGTTCTCCAGTGAGCCACCGAATTCGTCGTCGCGACGGTTGATCAACGGCGACAGGAATGAACTCGCCAAATAGTTGTGGCCCAAATGAATTTCGACCGCGTCGAAGCCGGCCTCCATTGCGAACCGGGCCGCGTTGGCGTGGGCTTCGATGACGTCCTTGATGTCGTCGCGGGTGGCCTTGCGGGCGAAGCGCATTCCGATCGGGTTGAAGAACCGCACCGGCGCCAGCGCCTTGGCCTGGTTGGACTTGGCGTTGGCCACCGGACCGGCGTGACCGATTTGCGCGCTGATCGCCGCGCCCTCGGCGTGGATCGCGTCGGTGAGCTTGCGCAGCCCCGGCACCGCCTCGGGGCGCATCCAGAGCCCGTTGCCCTCGGTGCGGCCGCCCTGGGAGACGGCGCAGTAGGCGACGGTCGTCATGCCGACCCCGCCGGCGGCCGGCGCGCGGTGGTACTCGATCAGGTCGTCGCTCACCAGAGCGCCGGGAGTGCGTGCTTCGAACGTCGCGGACTTGATGGTCCGGTTGCGCAGCGTGATGGGACCAAGCGTTGCTGGGCTGAAAACGTCGGGGGGAGTGGGCTGGTCAGAGGGCATATCAGGAGACTAGACCTCCGACATGGAAGACTGTGCGGCGTGGGCGCAATCACACTGGACGGCAAGGCCACCCGCGACGAGATCTTCGTCGACCTCAAGGAACGAGTTGCGGCACTCACCGCGGCGGGGCGCACGCCGGGGCTGGCCACGATCCTGGTCGGCGACGACCCGGGCTCTCAGGCCTACGTCCGCGGCAAGCATGCCGACTGCGCGAAGGTGGGCATCACCTCGATCCGTCGCGACCTGCCCGCCGACATCTCCACGGCCACGCTGAACGACACGATCGACGAGCTGAACGCCAACCCCGAGTGCACCGGCTACATCGTCCAGTTGCCACTGCCGCGGGGCCAGTTGGACGAGAACGCGGCGCTCGAGCGCATCGATCCCGCCAAGGACGCCGACGGCCTGCACCCGACGAACCTGGGCCGGCTGGTGCTCAACAACCCGGCCCCGCTACCGTGCACCCCGCGGGGCATCGTGCACCTGCTGCGCCGCTACGACGTCGAGATCGCCGGTGCGCACGTGGTCGTCATCGGCCGCGGCGTCACGGTCGGCCGGCCGCTGGGCCTGCTGTTGACGCGGCGCTCGGAGAACGCGACGGTGACGTTGTGCCACACCGGAACTCGTGACCTACCGTCGTTGACGAAGCAGGCCGACATCATCGTCGCGGCCGTCGGCGTGCCGCACTTGGTGACCGCCGACATGGTTCGCCCGGGCGCCGCGGTGCTCGACGTCGGCGTCAGCCGGGTGGACGACAAGCTCACCGGCGACGTGCATTCCGACGTGTGGGACGTCGCCGGTCACGTGTCGCCGAACCCGGGCGGCATCGGCCCGCTGACCCGGGCGTTCTTACTGACGAACGTGGTCGAACTGGCCGAGCGGCAATGAAGTTGGCGAAGACCGCGGCCAAAGCCCAGTGGCCGATCCTGCTGGTTGGGCTGATCTTCGTGACGGCATTCACGTTGGTGGGCGCCAACTTCTGGCGTCGCGGTTCGCTGCTGATCGGCATCGCCGTCGGGGTCGCCGCGATATTGCGTTTGGTGTTATCCGATGATCGCGCCGGCCTTTTGGTGGTGCGTAGCAAGGGCGTCGACTTCATGACGACCGCGACGGTCGGGGCCGCGATGGTCTATATCGCCTGGACCATCGATCCGCTCGGTACCGGCTAGATCCCCGGGCCCGTTATCTGGGGCAGGTTGGGCACCGCGCCGCCTGGCATGTTGGGCATCACGCCGGGCATGTTCGGCATCACGCCCGGCACGTTGGGCATGCCACCGGGCATCGTGGCGCCCGGCATGTTGGGCAGGCCGCCGGGCATGTTGGCGCCCGGCATGTTAGGCATAGTGCCGCTGGCCAAGTTCGCCATCGCCTGCGGGCAATAGGACTGAATCGCGATCGTGGTGAACATCTGAGCCATCGCCGGCGACATGCCCTGGCGTCTGACGCTGGTAACGGCGCCGGCGAAGCTGCCGCCGGGCTGGGCCAGCATTGGGCAGATGGATTCGCCCACGGCCATCGCGTTTCCGGGCTGGCCGAAGTCGACGCCGGCGTGGTTCAGCGCGTCGATGAAGCTATCGTCGGCGTTCGCGTCCGCCTCGGCCGGCGGCGAACCAAACGCCGCGGCGACGGCGAGTAGCCCGGCCACCGCGGTCAGCACGCGAAGCGGCAGGGGTTGCTGACGGAACATCCAGACCCAACCATGCGCAGCTGCAACTGCTTTCATGACAGCTTCCCCATCTGTCGCGGAGTGCTCGGAAGGCACTCGAATCACTCTGGAAAGACTGATCTATGGCCGTCACGTTTATGACACGGGGAGGTCAAGGTTTGCACACTATGCGTTTTGTGAGCGCGATGCTTCCGAGACATCGGTTATCGCGCGGAAAGCGTTACAGGCGAAGGCGGATCGCGTCCCGCCCAATCGAAGCCACACTGTGATCCGACATATGCGCCGACATCGTGCTCTTCAGTGAGAAATGGTTAAGAATTCGGCATCATGGATCGTGGCATTTCGCGCCAGACGTTTCTCCGCGGCGCCGTTTCAATGTTGGCGACCGGCGCGGTGCTCGGGACCACGCGGGCCGCCGCCGACCCCGGCGCCGCCGTCGCGAGTTGGAACGGCTTGGCCTCCACCATCGGCGGCAGCGTCGTGCTGCCCGCCAACGGCGCCCAATTCGCTTCGAGCAAGCAGGTTTTCAACTCGTTCTACAACAATTCCAGCCCCGCGGCGATCGTCGCGGTGTCCTCGCAAGCCGACGTCCAGAAGGCGGTCGCCTTCGCGGCGGCTAACAAGCTCAAGGTCGCACCGCGCGGCGGCGGGCATTCCTACATCGGGGCATCGAGCGCCAACGGCGCGATGGTGCTCGACTTACGCGGCCTGCCGGGTGGTGCGAACCTCGACGGCGGCAACGTCACGGTGACTCCGGCGACAAATCTGTGGGCGGTACACCAGGCCTGCGCCGGTGCCGGCCGCGGGGTGCCGACCGGCAGTTGTCCCACCGTCGGTGTCGCGGGGTTGACGCTCGGTGGGGGGATCGGCGCCGATTCGCGGCATGCCGGCCTGGCCTGCGACGCGCTGCAGTCGGCCACCGTGGTGCTTCCCAGCGGCGACGTGGTCACCGCCTCCGCCAACGATCATCCGGACCTGTTCTGGGCACTTCGCGGTGGCGGCGGGGGCAACATCGGGGTGACGACGTCGATGACGTTCGCGACCTTCCCGACCGGCGACACCGACGTGATTCGGCTGGAGTTCGCCCCTTCGTCGGCGGTCCAGGTACTCGTCGGCTGGCAGAACTGGTTGAACGGTGCCGACCGAAACGCCTGGGCCATGGTCGATCTCGCGATCGGCGCGGTCCAGCCCGACTGCCATATCCTGGCGACCTGCCCTGCCGGCGGAGCGCCCGGGGTGATCGACGCGATCAAGGCCGCGGTCGGTTTGCAGCCCGTTACGGTGACCAACAAGACGATGAACCGAATGGACCTCGTGACGTATCTGGCCGGTGGCAGCTCGACCTCGCCGCCACGGGGTTTCGTAGCCGGATCCGATGTGATCACCACCGTGAATTCTGCTGCGGCCCATGCCATTGCGGCCGCGATCGGGCAGTGGCCCGCAGCGGGCGGAAAGGCGTCGCTGCTGGTGGATCCGCTCGGTGGTGCCATCGCCGACGTCGCCGCCGGGGATTCGGCGTTTCCGTGGCGTAAGCAGTCCGCGGTGCTGCAGTGGTACGTCGAACCTGCCGCCAACCAGGTCGCGGCCGCGACGCAGTGGCTGAGTTCAGCGCACCAAGCGGTCCAACAATTTTCGGTCGGTGGTTACGTCAACTACTTAGAGCCCAACAGTCCGGCGTCGCGCTACTTCGGCTCGAATCTGTCGCAACTGACCTCCGTGCGCCAGAAGTACGATCCCAACCAGATCATGTACTCCGGCCTTAAATTCTGAGGGCGCACGGCCCGCCTCCGAGCGACAATGCTGCCGACTGGGGCCTGCGAAACCTCGTGTGTCACTTTGGTTTCTGCTCAAGGGTTTTTGGCCACGGCTGGCGGCGGGCGCCGGTGTTCTGGGCCCATGCGACTGTTCGCCCGCCTCCGAGCGACAATCGCCGTGTGTGCGCACTGGTGAATTCTCTTGCGCCACTGTGGTTTCTGTAGTCACACCGCGCCGTTTTTTGTCGGTGGGTGGGTTTAGTTTCGGGGTATGAGTGCAGCGGTGGTGATCGATGGGGACGTCGTCACGGCGGCCTTCGACACGCTGGATGCCGCCCTGGACCAGGTCTTGGGCCTAGACACCGAGATGCTGTGCACCCGGGAGCGACTAGTGCTGCTGGGCCGCTACGAGAAGATCCGACGGCGGCGATTGCCGGCCCTCGAGCATCGGCTGATCAACCAGATTGCCCGTCAAGCCACGCCGACGGAGTTGGGCGGCAAACTGTCGCATGCGATCGCGGAGTGGACGTTGATCAGCCGCGCCGACGCCGGCAGGCGGGTACGCGAGGCGGCTGATCTCGGTGAGCGCCGCGCCCTGACCGGTGAGCCGTTGGCGCCGGTGCTGGCCGCCACCGCGGCCGCGCAACGGGACGGCAGGTTGGGTTCTGGGCAGGTCGCGGTGATCCGGCGGTTCTATCACCAGCTGCCCGGCTGGATCGACACCGAAACCCGCACCCAGGTCGAGGCCACGCTGGCCACCGAGGGCACCCGGTACCGCCCCGAGCAGTTGGCCGGGCTGGCCGACACACTGGCCGACTGCCTCAACCCCGACGGCAACTACACCGACGACGACCGCGCCCGGCGCCGCGGGGTGACCCTGGGCCACCAACAACCCGACGGCATGTCCGCACTGCACGGCTGGATCACCCCCGAAGCCCGCGCCACCCTGGAAGCCGTGCTGGCCAAACTGGCCGCCCCCGGCATGTGCAACCCCGACGACGACACCGCGTGTGTGGACGGCACCCCCAGCCAAGACGCCATCGACCACGACCCCCGCAGCGCGGCCCAACGCAATCACGACGGCCTCAACGCCGCCCTGCGCGCCGTCCTGGCCTCCGGCGAGCTGGGCCAGCACAATGGCTTGCCGGCCGCGATCATCGTGTCCACCACCCTGGCCGAGTTGGACGCCGCGGCCGGCCACGGGATCACCGGCGGCGGCACCCGCCTGCCGATCAGCGACGTCATCCGCCTGGCCCGCCACGCCCACCACTACCTCGCCGTCTTCGACCACAGCAAACCCCTCGCGCTCTACCACACCAAACGCCTGGCCTCGCCCGGGCAGCGAATCGTGTTGTACGCCAAGGACCGCGGGTGTTCCGCTCCCGGCTGCGACGTGGGAGGCTACTACTGCGAAGTCCACCACATCACCGACTACGCCCAATGCCACACCACCGACATCGACAACCTCACCCTGGCCTGCGGACCGCATCACCGACTGCTCCAACCCCGAGGCTGGACCACCAGAAAACACCCCAACGGCCACACCCAATGGATCCCCCCACCCCATCTCGACCGCGGCCAACCCCGCACCAACACCTACCACCACCCCGAGCGAATGCTCTACGACCTGGACGAGTAGCGGAGCGTAACAGCGACGAAAGTCTATGTGCGCCAGGTATTTCGGGCGACGCAGTAACGATTGCCGCCGAGAGTGCTTTGGATATCAGTCGGGTGTCACCCACGCCGACTAAGCGATCCAGCCTTCCGCGCCGTCTCAGCAACCACGGCGAATCCCGATCGGGTTAGGCTGAGCCATGCCTGCAGACGATCCGGTGACCGTGCTCAGCGAAGAAGAAAGCTGGGACTTGCTATCGAGTGCGGCATTAGGCCGTTTTGTCGTCGTCACGAACGGGCGAGCCGAGATCTTTCCGATCAACTACATCACCCAGCGCCGGACGCTGGTCTTCCGAACTGCTCCGGGTACCAAGCTCTACCAGGCCGTCATGAGCGACCAGGTGGCTTTCGAGGCCGACGGCCACACCGACGTCGAGGGGTGGAGCGTGATCATCCAGGGCAGGGCACACCTGCTCACGGCTGCTGACGAGATCCTCGACGCCGAGGAAGCGCCGTTGCTGGCGTGGCCGGCAACGGTGAAGCCCCACTTCGTCCGGGTGCTGCCGATGGAGATCTCCGGGCGCCGGTTCAAGTTCGGCACCGCGCCGGCTCGGTAGTAGCCGTCAGCACCTCGGAAGCCATCGCCGTCGCGACATCGCGCGGGTAGGTACGCCGGGCCACCCCTAACAGCAGCCCCGCAGCGACGATCAGCATGACCAGCATGATCAGAAAGGTGTCGCCCAACGCGCCGGGTGTGCCGCCCAGCGCCGTGGACACCCCGCCGAACACCACCGGCGCTAACCCCGTCGATACCGACACCAGGGTGCTACGCACCGCCTCCGCCGTGCCCCACAGCCGAGAATGCACGATGTCTAGCCTCGCCGCATTCAGCGGCGGGTTCACCCCACCCATTGCGGTCCCCGCGAAGAACGCGAATACCAGCGCCAACAGCAGGCTGTCCGCGAGCAGTGTCGGAAGGATGAACACCGCCGCGGCGAGAAAAGCCGCCCCGCCCAACACAATCCGTGCGCTGATGTAACCCCGGTTCGTCAGCCGGTCGGCCACGCGTCCGGTGGTGAGCACGCCGGTCAGCGCACCGACCCCGAGGACGGCGATCAGCATGGTCGCCGCCGACTGGCCGATCTCGAACCGGCCGCACAGCAGGGCGACACCGAACGTGCTCAACCCGGTGGAGAAGAAGTAGCCGAACGAGGACGCCGCGATCAGAACGACATTGGTGCGGATCGACAGCACCCAGCGCAGTTCCCGCCAGACCGAGCGGCGCGGTAGATCCGTCATCCGGTCGCCGAGGCGGCTGCTACGCGACGGTTCGCGCAGCAGCGTCCCCACCGCAACGCTGAGTATGAAACCCACCGCGGCCAGCCAGCCGAAGCCCAGCCGCCAGCTGAGGGCACCGAGTTCGCCCGCGACCAGCAGCCCGATCGCCGTACAGGTGCCCTCGCCCGCCAGGACGAGCCCGTACACACGACCGCGCTCGGCCGGCTTGAAGTAGTCACCGACCAGCGAGGCGACCACGGGCCCGGACACCGCGATCCCGGCGCCGAGGGCCACCCGGCACGCGAGCAGCCAGCCGTAGCTGGGGCTGGCCGCGCTCAGCGCCATCGCCGCCGAACACGCCAGCAGCGCCATCCACAGCAGGCGCACCCGCACCGTGCGGTCGGCGAGCGGTCCGGCCACCAGCGTGGCCACGGCACCGACGCCGGTCGACACGGTGACCAGTAGGCCAACCTGAATGTTGTTGATGTGCAATGACCGCGTGAGTGGGACAACCAGTGCCCCCACGGTGCCGGCATCGGCGCTTTGCAGCCCAACCACCAAAGCGAGCAGCACGATTGGCTTCCATCGCGGGGTACGCTGAGGATCCGCAACTTTCGCCGTTGGATAATCCCGTACCGCGGAGGCGTACTCTGCGGCCCTCGGCACGAGCCCAAGATACCCTGCGCGACATCCTCATTAGCTGCGACAATGAGCGATTCGCGAGCCCTCGCCGAACTTTAAGATGGAGTTCGGTTGCTGGATGTCCCGGATTCGTCAGTCCGACAGTGTCGCCCGGATACACACTGTGACGTAGGGCATAGCCAATCCGGTCGCATTCGCCAGTGCCGGATGCGTGGCCAGCAGCTGGCGAACCTGGTCGAGGGTCTGCGTACGAACCTCAGTCGGCGAAGTGATGCAGTAGCTGCGCGAAGCCACCAGGTCGATCAACGCTTGCGGCGTAAGGTAATTCGTCCATTCCACCTGATGACGCTGCCGCTCGGCAAACGGCGGCGGCAGCGTCACGTCGAAGCGACGGCCGTCGCCATCGCTTCCGATGATCTGACCGAGTTCTCGCACCCAGCCCAACCGCTCGTCGCGGGTGTTCCACACCAAGCCCAGCCGTCCACCGGGACGCAACACGCGGGCCACTTCGGGGATCGCTCGTTCCGGGTCCACCCAGTGCCACGCCTGGGCGACCAGCACTGCGTCAACGCTGTTGTCCTCCAACGGAATCTCTTCGGCGGTGCCCAGCACCGCACGAGTTTCCGGCAGCGAGGCGCTGAGCACTTCGAGCATGTCCGGAATCGGATCCACCGCCACCACGTCGAGGCCACGTTCCACCAGCCTGGTGGTGAGCTTGCCGGTGCCCGCGCCCAGATCGAGCACCTGACGCGCGCCCCGTGGCAACAGCCAGTCGATCGCCTCGGGTGGATACGACGGGCGGCCACGCTCGTAGGCTGCGGCCGCCGAACCGAAGGACAGGGAGCGGTCGTGCCTCGACCGAGTCACCGCCGACACGCACCTTCGTTCGCCGCCAAATCCAGTGTCTCGCGGATCAATTCGCCCACCGCCTCGGTCTCCACCAGAAACCCGTCATGCCCGCAGATCGAGTCGACAACCTGTAGCCCGCGACAGCCGGGCAGCAGGTCGGCCATCTCCTGCTGCAAGCGCAGCGGATACAGCCGGTCGGAAGTGATGCCGCCGACCACGGCCGGCACCGGACACCTGCGCAATGCCTCGCTCACCCCGCCGCGGCCGCGGCCGACGTCGTGGCTGTTCAGCGACTCAGTCAGGATCACGTAACTGCCGGCGTCGAAACGGGCCAGGATCTTGTCGCCCTGGTGTTCCAGGTAGCTCTGCACCGCGTAGCGCCCGCCGCCAAATGGGGGGGACGGGTCCTCGTCGCTCTGGCTGTCGTTGGCGAACCTGTTGTCGAGCTCGACCTCGCCGCGGTACGTCAGATGCGCGAAGCGCCGGGCGATCGCCAGTCCGGCGTCCGGGGACAGTCCGGTGTCGTGGTAGTCGCCGCCTTGCCAATTCGGGTCTGCCTTGATGGCCGCGATCTGGGTGGTCTGGGTGCCGATCTGGTCGGCGGTGGCTCGCGCCCCGACGGCCAGCAACAATCCGGCCCGAACCCGCTCGGGGTGGCCGACCATCCATTCCAAAGCCCTTGCGCCGCCCATGGATCCGCCAACGACGGCGGCGACCTGGTTTATTCCCAGCGCGTCGAGTGCGGCGATGTCCGCCTCGACCTGGTCGCGCACGGTGATCAACGGGAACCGGGAACCCCATGGCTTACCGTCCCGGGCAAGCGAACTCGGCCCGGTGGAGCCGCGGCAACCACCGAGCACATTGGTCGCTACCGCGCACCAGCGGTTGGTGTCGATCGGTGCGCCCGGCCCCGCGATTCCGTCCCACCAACCGGGGGTGGGGTGCCCCGGCCCGGCCGGGCCGGTGATGTGGGAATCGCCGGTCAGGGCGTGTAAAACCACCACGACGTTGTCGCGGGTCGCGGACAGCTCACCCCAGCGCTGCACAGCGATACAGACGTTGTCGATGACGGCGCCGCTTTCCGTGGTCAGCGAGCCGATGTCGACCAGGCCGACCTCGCCTTCGGCGGGCAACGTTTGCGTGGGGACGTCGGAGATCGTCATGGCGTCGTTCTTTCAGGTCCCTAGAAAGCCGCCACGGACTGCGGGTCAGAAGTCGTCGTCGGGACGGCGGCGAATCCGAGCTCCAGGTCGGCCAGGATGTCGTCGATGTTCTCGATGCCGACGGCCAGCCGCACCAGTCCCGGCGTGACGCCGGTGCTCAGCTGCTCGGCGGGGCTCAGCTGGGCGTGGGTGGTCGACGCCGGGTGGATCACCAGCGAGCGGACGTCGCCTATGTTGGCGACGTGGCTGTGCAGTTGCAGCGCGTTCACGAACGCCTTGCCGGCCTCGATGCCGCCGGCCAGCTCGAACGCCAGCACGGCACCGGTTCCCTTGGGCGCCAGCTTCTTTGCCCGCTCATGCCAAGGCGAGCTAGGCAGCCCCGCGTAGTTGACCGACAGCACGCCGTCATGGCTCTCCAGGAACTCCGCGACCCGCTGCGCGTTGGCGACGTGGCGCTCGATGCGCAGGCTCAGCGTCTCCAGCCCCTGGGCCACCAAGAACGCGTTGAACGGCGACGCGGCCGACCCCAGGTCGCGCAGCAATTGCACGCGCGCCTTCAGCGCGAAGGCCGGCGGCCCCAGCTCGGCGAACACCACGCCGTGGTAGCTCGGGTCGGGTGTGGTGAACCCGGGGAAGCGGCCCTGCGTCCAGTCGAAGGTGCCGCCGTCGACGATGACCCCGGCGATCGCGGAGCCGTGCCCGCCCAGGTACTTGGTCGCCGAGTGCACCACGATGTCGGCGCCCTGCGTGAACGGCTGGATCAGGTACGGCGTCGCGATCGTGTTGTCGACGATCAGCGGTACGCCGTTGGCGTGGGCCACCCCGGCGACACCCGGGGTGTCCAGGATGTCGATCTGCGGGTTGGAGATCGTCTCGGCGAAGAAGGCCTTGGTGTTGGGTCGCACCGCCGCCTGCCACGAATCCAGGTCGTCGGGATCCTCGACGAAGGTGACCTCGATGCCGAGCTTGGGCAGCGAGTAGTGGAACAAGTTGTACGTGCCGCCGTAGAGGCGAGGGCTGGACACAATGTGATCGCCGGCACATGCGAGGTTCAATATGGCGAATGTCTCAGCGGCCTGTCCGGAGGACAGGAACAGTGCGGCGACGCCGCCCTCGAGCGCGGCGATCCGCTGCTCGACGACGTCGGTGGTCGGGTTGCCGATCCGGGTGTAGATGTTGCCCGGAACCTCGAGTCCGAACAGGGCGGCGGCGTGGCTGGTGTCGTCGAAGACGTACGAGGTGGTCTGGTAGATGGGCAGGGCGCGGGCGTTGGTGGCCGGGTCGGGCCGCTGGCCGGCGTGCACCTGCTTGGTTTCGAACGACCAGTGCGCGGTCGGATCGCTGTCGGTATCGGCGCTCATGAGCGGGGCTTTCTGCTGGAAGGGGACGTATCGAGGTGCTGGTAGCCGCCCGGGACGCCTGCATCGAAGACGTCGGCCCGGGGCCGGTGGTTCAGCAACGACACACAATGAGACGCGGATGAGGTGGGTGACTGCACATCACGTTCCCTGTCTACTCAGGGGCCCGTCATGGCGGACCCGCGCTTGCCGGATAGCCGGTGCTATGGCTACTCAACCTGGTCATCACCCGGGGCACCCCACCGCGGTTGGAGGGTTGCCGGCCAGCAAGCCGGGGCTTGATGCTGGCGCTCATGACCAATACGAAGACTATCTTACTGAGCCGACCGGATGCCAATGGCCAGGTCGACATCTGCTCAAACACCCTTGATAACGTGGGCAAGGACAACGCTGAGCCCCCCAAAATCTGATCGGGAGAGGGACTGTCCGTGAGCGCCGATAAGCCGACCGTCATCTACACGCTGACCGACGAGGCGCCGTTGCTGGCGACCTACGCGTTCCTGCCGATCGTGCGGGCCTTCGCCGAGCCGGCCGGCATCGAGATCAAGACCAGCGACATCTCGCTGGCCGCCCGGATCCTCGCCGAGTTCCCCGAGCACCTGACCGAAGAGCAACGGGTCCCGGACAACCTGGCCGAACTGGGCCGACTGACCAAGCTGGCCGACACCAACATCATCAAGCTGCCGAACATCAGCGCTTCGGTACCCCAGCTGGTTGCCGCGATCAAGGAGCTGCAAGGCAAGGGCTACAAGATCCCGGACTTCCCGCAGAACCCGAAGACCGACGAGGACACCGAAATTCGCGAGCGTTATTCGAAATGCCTGGGGAGTGCGGTCAACCCGGTGCTGCGCCAAGGCAACTCGGACCGTCGTGCGCCGAACGCGGTCAAGGAGTACGCGCGCAAGCACCCGCACAGCATGGGGGAGTGGTCTCAGGCATCGCGCACCCACGTCGCGACGATGAAGCATGGCGACTTCTATCACGGCGAGAAGTCGATGACGCTGGACCGCGGGCGCAGCGTGAAGATGGAGCTGGAGACCAAGGGCGGCAAGAAGATCGTGCTCAAGCCCACGGTGTCGCTGCGCGACGGCGACATCATCGACAGCATGTTCATGAGCAAAAAGGCGCTCTGCGAGTTCTACGAAGCAGAGATAGAGGACGCCTACGAGACCGGAGTGATGTTCTCGTTGCACGTCAAGGCGACGATGATGAAGGTCTCCCACCCCATCGTCTTCGGGCACGCGGTGAAGGTCTTCTACAAGGACGCCTTCGCCAAGCATCAGGCGCTGTTCGACGAACTCGGCGTCAACGTCAACAACGGATTGGTCGATCTGTACGACAAGATCGAGTCGCTGCCGGCGTCGCAGCACGACGAGATCATCCGTGACCTGCATGCCTGCCACGAGCACCGTCCCGAACTGGCCATGGTCGATTCGGCCAAGGGCATCAGCAACTTTCACTCGCCCAGCGACGTGATCGTGGATGCGTCGATGCCGGCGATGATCCGCGCCGGCGGCAAGATGTACGGCGCCGACGGACGGCAGAAGGACACCAAGGCCGTCAACCCCGAGTCGACCTTTGCCCGGATCTATCAGGAGATCATCAACTTCTGCAAGACGCACGGCGCCTTCGACCCGACCACGATGGGCACCGTCCCCAACGTCGGGCTGATGGCCCAGCAGGCCGAAGAGTATGGCTCCCATGACAAGACGTTCGAGATCCCCGAGGACGGTGTCGCCAACATCGTCGACCTCGACACCGGCGAAGTCCTGCTGACCCAGAACGTGGAAGAAGGCGACATCTGGCGGATGCCCATCGTCCGGGACGAACCGATCCGCGACTGGGTCAAGCTGGCCGTCACGCGGGCGCGTAACTCGGGCATGCCGGTGGTGTTCTGGCTGGACCAGGAGCGGCCGCACGAAAGCGAGCTGCGCAAGAAGGTCAACACCTATCTGGCCGACCACGACACCGAGGGCCTCGACATCCAGATCATGTCGCAGGAACGGGCCATGCGGCACACCATCGAGCGTGCCATGCGCGGGCAGGACACCATCGCCGCGACCGGAAACATCTTGCGCGACTACCTCACTGACCTGTTCCCGATCCTGGAGCTGGGCACCAGCGCCAAGATGCTGTCCATTGTGCCGTTGATGGCCGGCGGCGGCATGTACGAAACCGGAGCCGGTGGTTCGGCGCCAAAGCACGTACACCAGCTGGTCGAGGAGAACCATCTGCGCTGGGACTCCCTTGGCGAATACCTGGCTCTCGGAGCGTGTTTCGAAGACATCGGGATCAAGACCGACAACGCGCGCGCCAAGATTCTGGCCAAGACGCTGGACGCCGCCATCGGCAAGTTGTTGGACAACAACAAGAGTCCGTCCCGCAAGACCGGCGAACTCGACAACCGGGGCAGCCAGTTCTATCTGGCCCTGTACTGGGCCGGCGAACTTGCCGCGCAAACCGACGATGAAGAGCTGCGCAAACACTTTGCCTCGCTGGCCGATTCGTTAAGCAAGAACGAGGAATCCATCGTGGGCGAAATGGCCGAGGTACAAGGCGAACCGGTCGACATCGGCGGTTACTACCAGCCGGACAACGAGAAGACTACTGCCGTGATGCGGCCGAGCAAGAAGTTCAATGGATTGCTAGCGACTTCGCAGGGCTCCCAAGGCTAGCGAGCCGCAAGGAGGGTCGGGCGACGATGCCTAACGCACCCAAGATCAAAGTCAAGGGCACCGTAGTCGAGCTCGACGGTGACGAGATGACCCGCGTCATCTGGAAGATGATCAAGGAAATGCTGATCTTTCCGCACCTCGACATCAACGTGGACTACTACGACCTGGGCATCGAACACCGAGACCGCACCGACGACCAGGTGACGATCGATGCGGCGTATGCCATCAAGAAGCATGGTGTGGGTGTCAAGTGCGCCACGATAACTCCCGACGAGGCGCGCGTCACCGAGTTCAACCTCAAAAAGATGTGGCTTTCGCCGAACGGGACGATTCGAAACATACTGGGCGGCACCATCTTCCGTGAGCCGATCGTGATCTCGAACGTGCCTCGCCTGGTGCCGGGCTGGACCAAGCCGATTGTCATCGGCCGTCACGCATTCGGCGACCAGTACCGGTCGACAAACTTCAAGGTCGACCAACCCGGCACTGTCGCAATCACATTCACGCCCGCCGACGGCGGCGACCCGGTCGTGCACGAGATGGTGGACATCCCCGAGAACGGTGGCGTCGTGATGGGGATGTACAACTTCCGCGACTCCATCCGCGACTTCGCCCGGGCGTCATTCGCGTACGGGCTCAACGCCAAATGGCCGGTATACCTGTCGACGAAGAACACCATCCTCAAGGCCTACGACGGCATGTTCAAAGACGAGTTTCAGCGCATCTACGACGAGGAGTTCAAGGCGCAGTTCGAAGCCGAGGGGCTGACCTACGAGCACCGGCTGATCGACGACATGGTGGCCGCCTGCCTGAAGTGGGACGGCGGCTACGTCTGGGCCTGCAAGAACTACGACGGTGACGTCCAGTCCGACACCGTCGCGCAGGGTTACGGCTCGCTGGGGCTGATGACCTCGGTGCTGATGACGGCCGACGGCAAAACGGTCGAGGCCGAGGCCGCTCACGGCACTGTCACCCGGCACTACCGGCAGTATCAGGCGGGCAAGCCGACGTCGACCAACCCGATCGCCTCGATCTTCGCCTGGACGCGCGGACTGCAGCACCGCGGCAAGCTGGACGACACGCCTGCCGTCATCGACTTCGCCAAGACGCTGGAATCCGTCGTCATCGCCACCGTGGAGAGCGGCAAGATGACCAAGGACCTCGCGATCCTGATCGGACCCGACCAGAAGTGGCAGCAGAGCGAGGAGTTCCTCGCCTCGATCGCCGAGAACCTGCAGAAGGCTTTAGCCCGATAGGGAGCCGGATAGGCAGCCGGATAGGCGCGGCCTGACTAGCCGGTGGATTGCTGCGTGCGCGAGTCCGCCCGGCAGCACTCGTCAAGGAATCCGGTGATTACCTGGGTGACGCGTTCGGGCGCCTCGAACATCGGGACATGCCCGACCCCGTCGAGCTTGGTGACCTGGTGACTGTCCTTGGGCAGGTGGTTGGTGAAGTGCCGGCTGAACCTGGGTGCGGGCAGGATCCGGTCCTTTTCGCAGACCACCAGGTGGGCCGGAACGGCGTTCTGGGCGACCTCCCGCAGGCCGTGCAGCAGCGTCGCCTTGACCAGCAGCTGGAAGTAGGCGGGGCAGTGCCTGACATCGTCGATAATGGCGGACAGCTGGCGCTCGCTGACGGCGTCCGGTGTGGCGCTGATCGCGTAGGTGGCCAACTGCCGGCTGAACGGCAGGTGCAGCACCCGCGGCCCGAACGCCCAGGCGGCCACCAGCAGCGGGATGCCGAGGATGAACTTGGCGATGACCTCGAACTTCGCCGGAGTCCAGCGCGTCCATCCGCCGGCCGGGGCGATGCCGGTGACGCTGCGCGCGCGCCCGCGCCGCTCGAGTTCGAACGCGACCCAGCCGCCCAGTGAATTGCCCACGATGTGCGCGGTTTCCCAGCCCAGTTCGTCCATTTGCTGCTCGACGTGGTCGGCGAGCACCGCCGAGCTGAGAAACCAGGTCCCGGCCGACGGTCCACCGTTGTGACCGGCCATGGTCGGGGCGAATACCTCGTAGCGGCCAGTGTCTGCCAGCTGCTGCGCGACGTCCTCCCAGACCGTCTGGGAGAGCAGGAAGGGATGCAGCAGCAGGACCGGCTCCCCAGAACCCAGGTGGATCGGATCGCGAGTCGTCATATAGCCGACATTAAATGCGGTACCGCCGGTACCGCAAGCGAGGGCGCCGCGGGGAAAGCCCGCGTGAAAAGATCGGGACATCATGAGCACCACTACCGGACCCAGCCGGATCTTCTCCGGCGTGCAGCCGACGTCTGATTCGCTTCACCTCGGCAATGCGCTGGGCGCGATCACTCAGTGGGTGGGGCTGCAGGACGACCACCCCGACGAATACGACGCGTTCTTCTGCGTGGTCGACCTGCACGCGATCACCGTCGCGCAGGATCCCGAGGCGCTGCGCCGCCGGACCCTGGTCACCGCCGCCCAGTACCTGGCGCTGGGGATCGACCCCGCCCGCAGCACCGTCTTCGTGCAAAGCCAGGTGCCTGCCCACACGCAGCTGGCCTGGGTGCTGGGCTGCTTCACCGGCTTCGGGCAGGCATCGCGGATGACGCAGTTCAAGGACAAGTCGCAGCGGCAGGGCGCCGATTCGGCCACCGTGGGGCTGTTCACCTATCCGGTGCTGCAGGCCGCCGACGTGCTGGCCTACGACACCGATCTGGTCCCCGTGGGTGAGGACCAGCGCCAGCACCTCGAGCTGGCGCGCGACATCGCCGAGCGGTTCAACAGCCGCTTCCCGGACACCTTCGTCGTACCCGACATGCTCATTCCGAAGGCCACCGCCAAGATCTACGACCTGGCCGACCCGACGTCGAAGATGAGCAAGTCGGCGTCCACCGATGCCGGCTTGATCAACCTGCTCGACGATCCGGCATTGTCCGCCAAGAAGATTCGCTCGGCCGTGACCGACAGCGAACGCGAGATCCGCTTTGATGTCGAGGTCAAGCCGGGCGTATCGAATCTGCTGACCATCCAATCGGCGGTCACCGGAGTAGCCGTCGACAAGCTCGTCGACGGCTACTCGGGGCGCGGCTACGGCGATTTGAAGAAGGAGACCGCCGAGGCCGTCGTCGAATTCGTCGCCCCGATCAAGGCCCGCGTCGACGAATTGACAGCGGATTTGGCCGAATTGGAGGCCGTGTTGGCGGCGGGCGCGGAGCGTGCCGACGAAGTGGCCGGAAAAACGATCCAGCGGGTCTACGATCGGCTGGGGTTTCTTCCGCAACGGAGGTAGTGCGCTCACCATGGACGAGCCGGCCAAGCCTGGAATCCTTGACCGGTTGCGGGCCCGATTCGGATGGCTCGACCATGTGCTGCGCGCCTACAAACATTTCGACCAGCGCAACGGCGGCTTCTTGGCGGCCGGGCTCACCTACTACACGATCTTCGCGCTATTCCCTTTGCTGATGGTCAGTTTCGCGGTCGTCGGTTTCATGCTGGCCCGAGATCCAACGCTGCTCGCCAGCATCGATGGACACATCCGCGACGCGGTCTCGGGCGCACTCGGACAGCAGCTGGTGGACTTGATGAATTCGGCGATCAACGCGCGCGCATCGGTCGGTGTGATCGGTTTGGCCACCGCCGCGTGGGCCGGTCTGGGCTGGATGTCGCACACGCGCGCGGCCGTGACCGAGATGTGGTGGGACGAACCGATCCAGTCGCCGGGCTTTCTGCGCGACAAGCTGTCCGATCTGGTCGCGATGGTGTGGACGTTCGTGGTCATCCTCGCGACCGTAGCGCTCACCGCACTAGGGCACGCGGCGCCGATGCGAGCGGTATTGAAATGGCTTGGCGTACCAAATTTCTCGATATTCGGCGAGATCTTCCAGGGCCTCTCGATACTGGTGTCGCTGCTGGTGTCGTGGATGCTGTTCACCTGGATGATCGGCCGGCTGCCGCGACACAAGGTCAGCTTGCCCGACTCGGCGCGCGCCGGCCTACTCGCGGCGATTGGCTTCGAGCTGTTCAAACTGGTGGCCTCGATCTACTTGAGCGTCGTGCTACGCAGCCCGGCGGGTGCGACGTTCGGGCCGGTGCTCGGCTTGATGGTGTTCTCCTACATCACCGGGTATCTCGTGCTCTTCGCCACGGCCTGGGCGGCCACTCGCTCGAGCGACCCGCGCAGCAAGTACGCTCCGCCGCCGGCGCCCGCGATCATCGCCCCGCGTGTCCTGCTCGACGAGGGGATCAGCATCCGGCAGACGCTGACCGCGATAGCGTTGGGAGCCGTTGGTGCGCTCACCTTTTCCCGGCTGACTCGCTGGCTGCGTTAACGCCAGACGCCCCGCGCCATGACGGCCGTGACGCGCAGTTGGCGATCCAGCGCCACAAGATCGGCGTCGAAGCCGACCTGCAGCGCCCCCACCCGCTCGAGCCCGAGCGCTCGTGCCGGTGTGGCAGAGGTCATCTGCGCCGCGGCGACCAGTGCGGCATCGGCGTCCGGGCCGAGCCGCGAAACCGTGCGGAACAGCCGGTCCATCGTCGCGGTGCTGCCGGCGATCGTCGACGTTGCGTGCACCCGGGCCACGCCCGACTCCACGTCGATGCGCACCGCGCCGAGCTGGTAAGCGCCGTCGTCACATCCGGCGGCGGCGATGGCGTCGGTGATGACGGCGACCCGGTCGGGCCCGGCCGCCCGGACGACCGCGTGCACCGCGGCAGGGTGTACGTGCACGCCGTCGGGGATCAGCTCGACGATCACATCGGGATGTTCCAGCAGCGCGAGTGCCGGCCCGGGCGCCCGGTGGTGCAGTGGCGGCATCGCGTTGAACAGATGCGTGCCGACCGTGGCGCCCAGGGCGATCGCCTGCCGGGTGCGCTCATACGTGGCATCGGTATGCCCCACGGCGACAACAACACCCGCGTCCACGAAGCGCCGAATCGCCTCGCTGCTTCCGGACCGCTCTGGTGCCAGCGTGACCATCCGGATGGTGCCCGCACCGGCGGCCAGGACGTCGTCGATCTCGGCGGACTCGGGATCGCGCAGCTGGGCCGGATCGTGGGCTCCGCATCGTGCCGTCGACAGCCACGGCCCCTCCAAGTGGATGCCCGCGACGACGCCGGATCGGGTGGCCTCGGCCAGCGCACGCACCGCCGCGATCAGCTTGTCGGGCGAGGTGCTGACCAGGCTGGCCAGTGTCGTGGTGGTGCCGTGGCGCTGGTGGAACTGCGCGGCTTGGGCGACATGCTCGGCGTCGAGGTAAGAGGCCCCGCCACCGCCGTGCACGTGCATGTCGATAAACCCAGGCACCACAAGACAATCCGGCAAAACCCGGTCGGGCTGCCCGGGCGGCGCACCGGCCCCGCAGGACAGAATCTGGGCACCGGCGATCTGTAGCCATCCCGGCCGGCAGACCTGGCCGTCGAGGATGACGGCGCCCGCGCCGATCAGGGGCACGGTTCGTCCCAGCGGCCGCCGTTCTCCCAGAAGCGCCGAATCTCCTCGAGTTGTCGCCCCTTGGTCTCCGGTGCGAACTTGTAGACGAACCCGAACGCGATCACGGCCAGCACCCCGAATGCCGCGAAAGTGCCTGCGCCGCCCAAGGAATGCAACATGGTCAGGAAAACCGCCGCGACGATCGCGTTGGCGATCAGGTTGGAGGTCAGCATGGTGCTCGACCCGATCGACCGCAACCGGGTGGGAAAACTCTCGCTGGCGTATACCCAGCCCAGCGAGCCGAAACCCAGCGTGTAGCCGATGATGAACAGCAGAATGCCGGCAAACCCGAGCGCCGCGCCGCCGAAGCCCCGGGCGAACACGACCGTCAGCACGATGTCCGCCGCGACCATCATGGCGATGCCGCTCAACAGGATTGGTCGCCTGCCCACGCGGTCCACGAGCGTCAACGCGGCGCCCACCGCAGCCAAACCGGCGACCTGCACCAGTGCCGGCAGGCCCAGCAGAGCGAAATTGCCGGTGAATCCCATGGCTTCGAATATTCGGGGGCTGTAGTAGATAATCGCGTTGATGCCGGTGATCTGGAGCAGGAAGCCGAGCACGATGACGAACACCGTGGCCCGTAGATACGGCGGTCGCAGCATCTCGGCGATGCCGCCGTTCCCTTCGCTCAACGCGCGGCCGACCTCGGCAAGCTCGTCGTCGGCGTTAGCGCTGGGCTCCACGAGCAGCAGCGCGCGCCGGGCGTCCTCGACTCGCCCTTTGAGCAGGTACCACCGGGCGGTGTCGGGCAGCCGAATCACCAACGGCAGCAACGGGATCACCGGTACCGCGGCCAGTCCCAGCATCCAGCGCCAGCTGTGGCCGCTGGCCAAGAAATAACCGGTGAGGTACCCGACGATCAGGCCGCTGACGATCGCCAGTTGGTAGGTCGTCAGCAACGCGCCGCGCACCGCTGCCGGAGCTGATTCCGCGATGAACACCGGGACGACCACGACCATGACGCCGACGGTCGCGCCCAGCAGCAGCCGTGCCGCCAGCAGCATCGGAAACGACGTCGAAAACGCACCCAGCAGTGCGAACGTTGCGTAGGCGACCAGGATCAGCACGATCGATTTCTTGCGGCCGATCGCGTTGGCGAGCACGCCGGCTCCGAGCGCCCCGGCGATCTGCCCGATCACCGCCATCGTCGTCAGCAGTTCTTGTTGGGATGTGGTGAGGGCGAAATCTTCGGTGACGAACAGTTGCGCGCCGGCGATGATGGACAGGTCGTATCCGTAGATGAGGCCGACGCTGGCGCCGGTGAGCCCAATGCGCCGACCTCTCAAGTGATCGGCGACCGATCGCGCAGCAACTCGATGACACGGTCTGGGTCGTCGGGCGTGATGCACGGGTGAACCCGGGCGCCGATGTCGAGAATCAGCAGCTTCTTTTTCCGCGGCCGGCGGATGTCCAGCGGGAACCAGTAGCGCGGATCCGTTGCTCCCCAGATCCTGCCTCCACCGGATGCGAAGGTCATCTCTTCGGTCTTGATGTTGCGGATCTCGCTGTAGGGGATCCGCTTGGCCCCGGCCAACGGAAAGTAGTAGCGCCGGATGGTAATTCCGTCGTCGTCGAGCCGTAGGCCGGAATCCTCGTACAAGGCTTCACTCATCCGCACGACGGTGCCACAGCAAACATTGGCGGTCAACGCTGGCGCGGACCGAGCCTGCGTTGTCCACCGATCGGGGGACGCACAATTCCACCCACGGCACCCGATCGGAGGATGTTATTGATTCTTGACCAACCTTAGATTCTGTTGTTATGCCCGTCGCACTGGTTCCCGCCCCCGAGGCACAGCCGCGCGTGTTCGGGCGGCTGCTTTCCCAGGGCACCTGCTACACCGCGGGTATGCAACTCAGCAATGGCACCGTGATCCTGCCGTTGATCTGCGCACACCAGGGTCTGACCTGGGTGGCAGCGCTGCTGTTTCCGGCCTTCTGCTTCGGCGACATCGTCGGAAACTCGGTGTCGCCACTGGTGCTGCAGCGAGTGGGCCGGATGCGGCACCGGCTGCTGGCCGTGATCGCGGCCAGCGTGGCCGCGCTGACCCTGTGCGACGCGCTGATTCCCTGGCAGGGCGCCACCACCGCGGTGGTCTTTCTGCTGACCTGCGCGATCGCGGGAGTTCTGCTCGGGGTCGCCGGCGTCGCCTACCCCGACATGGTCTCCAGCAAGCTGTCCGGTGCGCGGCGCGGCGAGCTGTTCCTGTTCCAGAGCGCGATCGGGTCGGTGCTGGCCACCGTCGTCACGCTGTTCGTCGTGCCGCTGCTGGCCCACGGCAACGAGATGGCCTATCGCCGCGATCTGTTGTGGTTGGGAGCGGTCGGGCTGGCCGGTTCGGCCATCGCGGCGCTCTTCGTCGGCCCGGTGGGGTCGATCTCCGCCACCACCCGGATGTCGATGCGGGACACCTACCGGGAGGGCTTCGCGGTCGCCCGGTCTCAGCCGTGGTTTGGCCGGTACCTGGTCGCTTGCCTGTTGTTCGGCCCGGTCACCCTGGGCACCACCTTCTACGCCCTGCGTACCGCCCACCACAGCCGCAGCCTGCATGTGCTGGTGATCCTGTCCAGCATCGGACTGGTTTTCGGGTCGCCGCTGTGGCGCAAGGTTTACCGCTTCTTCGGAGTGCGCGGCATGATGCTGGGCAGTGCGCTGCTCAGCGTCGCCGCCGCCGCCCTGACCCTGGTGGCCGAAGTCTGCGGCCAATGGACCCACATCTGGGCGTACGGCACGGTGTTCTTGCTGGCGACGGTGGCCGCGCAGGCTGTCTTCGCCGCGGCGATCTCGTGGCTCAGCGTGGTCGCCGAGGAGTCGCACCGCGGGACACTGATCGCGTTCAGCTCGACGCTGGTTGCCGTCGAAACCATGGCATTGGCAGCGGTGCTCGGGAACATCGCGCAGAATCACTCCACCGTTTGGCCCGATGTCGTGGTGCTGGTCCTGGCCATCGGCGCCGCGCTGGCTTCGCTGGGCGCTCCGCCGTCGGAAACACGGCGGGCGGTCACCGCGATCCGCGTCCCCAACGTGGCACCCGCGCCGATGCTGCAGGCCGCCTAAGGCCGCACTATTTCCGGTGACTTTTCGGCGGGCGGCAGCAATAGGGCGCGTACTAGTCGGCGTGGTCCCGACGACCTGAGCATCAGGCTGGCCGGGCGGGGGCGTACTTGTTGCGGCCACCAGAACCAGCGCCCGAGCAACGCGGCGATCGACGGCGTCATGAACGAACGCACGATCAGCGTGTCGAACAGCAGACCCAACCCGATGGTGGTGCCGATCTGGCCGATGATGCGTAGGTCGCTGAATACGAAGAGCGACATGGTCACGGCGAACACCAGCCCGGCCGCCGTGACGACCCCGCCGGTGCCGGCCATGGCACGGATGATTCCGGTATTCAGTCCGGCGCCGATTTCCTCTTTGAGTCGGGAGATCAGCAGCAGGTTGTAGTCGGATCCGACGGCCAGCAGCAGGATCACCGACATCGCCAGGACCAGCCAGTACAGGTCGATGCCGAGGATGTCTTGCCAGAGCAGTACGGACAGGCCGAAGGAGGAGCCCAAGGACACCAGCACGGTGCCGACGATGACGGCCGCCGCGATCACGCTGCGGGTCACGATCATCATGATGATCAAGATCAGACTGATCGCGGCGACTCCCGCGATGAGCAGATCGTAAAAGGCGCCCTGTTGGATGTCCCGGTACGTCGAGGCCGTGCCGCCCATCGAGATCGCCGCGCCCTGCATCGGGGTTCCCTTGATGGCCTCCTTGGCCGCCAGCTGGATCGGCTCGACGCGGGAGATGCCCTCGGGCGTTGCGGGATCTCCGTCCATGGCGATGATGAAGCGGGCCGCCTTGCCGTCCGGCGACAAGAACATCTTCAGGCCGCGCTTGAAATCCGGATTCTCGAAGGCCGACTGCGGAAGATAGAACGAATCGTCGACCTGGGCGGCGTCAAAGACCCGGCCCATCGCGCCCGGGTCTTTGCTGTTCATCTCCTGCTCTTTGTAGAAAGACACAAGTGTGCCGTGCCAGACGACCAGCATGTCGCGCATGATCGTCATCGTGGAAATCATCGGCAGCATCTGCGCGCGCATCTCCGGTAAGAGCCGGATCAGAACGTCCATATCTTTGACCAGCGACTCCAATTTCTCACTCAGCTGATCGATGTTGTCGAACGTTTCGAATATCGACCTGACAGCCCAGCAGGCCGGGATATCGAAACAGTGCTTTTCCCAGTAGAAATAGCTGCCAATCGGCCGCAGGAAGTCCGACAAGTCCGCAAGGTGATCCCGGATGGTGTCGGTGGTGTTCGACATATCGTGCGTCAGGTGATCCATATCGACGGTGTTGTCGACGATTTCGCCCATGAGTTGATACATGTGCTTCATCGTGTCGATGGATACCGTCATCGCTTCCGCTTGGACCACCATGTCGTCCAGGCGGTCCTTCATGAATTGCATGTTTTCGGCCTGCGAGACTCCTTGCATGCTCATGATGAACGGAATCGACGTATGTTTGAGAGACGTTCCCAGGGGCCGGGTTATCGATTTCACCTGGGAGATTCCGGGGCTGTGAAAGATGGCCTTTGCGACCTTGTCCAGGATCAGCATGTCAACGGGAGTGCGCATGTCATGATCGGTCTCGATCAGTAGCACATCGGGGTTCAGCCACGACTGGGAAAAGTGCCGGCCCGCTGCCGCGTCCCCGACGACGGCCGGCATGTTGGCCGGCACGAATCTGCGCAGATCGTAAGTTGTCCGGTAATTCGGTAGGGCCAACAGCCCGACGAACGCCACCGCGCAGGTAGCCGCGAGCACCGGGCCGGGCCAGCGAACGATCGCGGTTCCGACTCGGCGCCACCGCCGGGTGGCCATCCGGCGCTTGGGTTCGAAGAACTTGAAGAAGCTGGCGACGGTCAGCACCGCCGGCCCGAGCGTGAGCGCGGCGAGGACCGCGACCAACATGCCGACCGCACACGGCGGACCGAGCGATTTGAAGTACGGCAGCCGGGCAAAGCTGAGGCAATACATGGCGCCGGCGATGGTCAACCCGGAGCCCAGAATCACATGGGCCGTCCCGTGAAACATGGCGAAGTACGCGGCTTCTCGATCCTTACCCGCGTAGCGGGCTTCGTGGTAGCGGCCGAGCAGGAATATCGCGTAATCAGTGCTGGCGGCAATGGCCAGCAGCGTGAGCAGGTTGACCGCGAAGGTCGAAAGGCCGAAAACGCCGTGATAGACCAGAAAACTGACGACCCCGCGGATCGCCCCGAGCTCGATTCCGACCATGGCCACGACGAGGATCATCGTGATGAAGGACCGGTAGATGAAGAGCAGCATCGCCGCGATCACCACCCCGGTGATCAGGGTGACCCTGGCGATGCTTTTGTCGCCGGCCTCGGACTGATCGGCGATCAGCCCCATCGAGCCGGTTACGTACGCCTTGAGCCCGCGCGGCGCCGGCGTGGTGTCCACGATATGGCGGACGGCGTAGACCGAGTTGTATGCCGCAGTTTCACTCTTGCCGGCGAGATAGACCACCACATACGCGGCTTTGTCGTCGGCACTTTGCGATCCGCCCGCCGTCAGCGGGTCACTCCAGAAGTCCTGGATGTGCGCGACGTGCTGGATATCAGCCGAAAGCCGCCGCAACAGCTCGTTGTAGAAACGGTGCGCGTCGTCGCCGAGTGGTTTGTCGCTTTCCAGCACAATCGTGGCCGCGTTATCGGTACCGGACTCTCCGAATACCTGTCCCACCCGCTTGAGCGCCTGAATCGAAGCGCCACCCTTGGGGCTCATCGAAACCGAGTGCGCTTTGCCGACCGCTTCCAGCTGCGGGATGCCGATATTGAGCACGGCCGTGAGTCCCAGCCACAACAAAACGATCGGTACTGCAAGACGGCGGATTATCTTGGGTGCCCGGCTCATCCGGCATTCACCTGGCAGAAGGTCAAGGCTTTCGGTCCGGTTTCGGATCGCTCGTCCTTAGTCGTGCCGTTCACCTTGATTCGGCAGCCGATGACGCCGGCGTTGCTCTGTGCCAGAAGGTTGACGGTGACCGAAGTCAGCGTCGTCGACACCGTTTGCGACCACGGCAGCGGAATATTCTCCAGACGCTGCACGCGCGCGTCGGGGTCCAAATACGCGATCTTTGCGGTCGAGGCAGGACCGAAGACTTCATAGGTGACTTGTTTCGGGTCGAACACCGGGTCGTCGAGATCAGCCTTGACCCTGACGACGGGATGTCCGTGAACGCCGAACATGCTATGGAGGCGATAGATTCCGAGCCCCGCGACGCTGGCGATCGCGATAACGGCCAGCAGCAACCACATTCGTTTCACGACTCGGGTAACCGAAACCATGTTTACCCCCGTGCTTTGTCACCGGGTCGCAAAACGATTTGCGTTAGCGACTTACGCTACCGTCAATGCGGTAAAGCATCGAGAGTTTGCTGCTAATTGTTATATGGCGCGGCGGTTCATCGAGCGCGCGACCATGATCAACGAGAACACGACGATCGCTCCGATGATGCCCACGCCCACCCGCACCGGCAACGCGTCGGCCGACGGCAGCAGCCCGGCCGCCTGTGACCCAGCGCCGGGCCGGTCAGCGGCGGGGTTTTGGTTAGGCGTCAGCGACGGGTCGGGTGCGATCAGCGCGCCGACCTGGGTGCCCTGCGCGGTGGCGAAGCCGTAGTCGAGCAGATGCGCCGCCTGCTCCCAGGGCGCGATCGGCTGCCGGGTGCCGTGCAGCAATATCGCCACCAGCCGTCGGCCATCGTGGTTTGCCGCGCCGACGAACGTCTGGCCGGCATCGTCGGTGTAGCCGGTCTTGCCGCCAAGAGCGCCCGGATATTTGTAGAGCAGCTGGTTGTCGTTTTCCAGCTCGTAGCCCGGGTGGTCGCCGTGGCCGGGGAAGTCGAAGGTCTTCGTCGCGACGATATCGGCGAAAGTCGGGTTCTGCCAGGCGTATCGGTAGAACAGGCCGATGTCATAGGCCGAGGTGCTCATGCCGGGTCCGTCCAGTCCCGACGGTGTCGCTACCCGGGTGTCCTGGCCGCCGAGCTTGGCGGCTAGGACGTTGATCTTCTCCACCGCCTGCTGCATCCCGCCCAGCTGCATGGCCAGCGCATGGGCAGCGTCGTTGCCGGAGTGCATCAGCAGCCCGTGCAGCAGCTGATTGACGGTGTAGACGCCGCCGTCGTCCACGCCGACCTTGGTGCCTTCGGCGGAGGCGTCGTCGGCCGTTCCGGTCACCGACTTGTTGAGCGGCAGCGCGTTCAGCGAGGCCATCGCGACCAGCACCTTGATGATGCTGGCCGGGCGGTGGCGGCCATGCGGATCCTTGGCCGCGATCACCGCGCCGCTGTCCAGATCCGCGACCAGCCAGGCCTCGGCCGAGACGTCGGTCGGCAGCGCCGGGGTGTCGGGCGCGGTGACGATCCCGCAGCTGGACAGGGCCTCGCCGCCGACCGGCTTGGCGGGCACCGCCAGCGGGATCGGCGGATCGCCGGCCTGCGGCACCTCCGACGAATCCACCGCGGGTGGAGTGTTGACCTTGTACGGGCAGTTGGGCGCCCCGGCGTTGGCCCCGGGGCTCGGCTCCGCCAGCGCGGCCGGCATGCCCGCAGCGGCCGGGGCGGCTGTCATGAAAACGGCCGCTGCCAGGCAGGATGCAGAACGTAGGCGGGCTCTTGAGCGGGGCATTGCTGAGCAGACTAGGCGATTGGGCCCCCGATTCGCGGGAGCCGCGCTGTGACTGCTGGGGCGTATGTGACAAGTCGATCCGCGGGGCGCCGGCCGGGTCGACGCACTAGGCTGGCAGGGGTCAACAGCGGTCAACCTCGAAAAGGGTGTGCCATTTCAAGCGAGCGATTGTGGTCGAAATGGCGGCGCCGGGGCGGCGCCAACGGGTCTGGCAACTCGCCGCGATCGCTGGAACAGCTGCTCAAGCAGGTGGAGAAGTCCACCCAGGTGCGGCGGACCGGACTCGACCAGGTATTGGCCGAGCTGCAGGTGCATCGCGACACCACGGCCGATCCCGACGCGAAGTCCGCGCTCGCCTGGTTGTGCAACTCGCTGTCGCGGTTCGTGAGCAATCCGAGCGCGGCACACGCACGCCAGCTGGTGATGGCCACCGGGACCGCTAGAGCCGCGCTGAATCGCTGAGCACGCCGCGCAGGATCGATTCGATGGTGTCGAATTCGGCCTGACCGCTGATCAGCGGCGGCGCCAGCTGGACGACGGAATCGCCGCGATCGTCGGTGCGGCAATACAACCCGGCCTCGAACAGCGCCGAGCCCACGCCGCGGAGCAGTGCGCGGCGTTCGTCGTCGGTGAAGGTCTGCTTGGTTGCCTTGTCCTTGACCAGCTCGACGCCGTAGAAGAACCCCTCGCCGCGCACGTCGCCGACGATCGGCAGGTCGTACAGCTTCTCCAGGGTGGCGCGGAAGGCGGGGGCGTTGGCCTTGACGTGGTCGTTGATGCCCTCGCGCTCGAAGATGTCGAGGTTGGCCAGTCCGACGGCGGCCGAAACCGGGTGGCCGCCAAAGGTATACCCGTGTGGGAACATCGTCTCGCCGTCGTTGAACGGCTCGAACAACCGCTCGCTGGCGATCATCGCGCCGATCGGGGAGTAGCCCGACGTCATGCCCTTGGCGCAGGTGATCATGTCGGGCACGTAGCCCATGTCGGCACAGGCGAACATCGAGCCGATCCGGCCGAACGCGCAGATCACCTCGTCGGAGACGAGCAGCACGTCGTAGGCGTCGCAGATCTCGCGGACGCGTTCGAAATAGCCTGGGGGAGCGGGGATGCTGCCGCCGGCGTTCTGCACCGGTTCCAGGAACACCGCGGCCACCGTCTCGGGCCCCTCGAACTCGATCGCCTCGGCAACTCGGTCGGCCGCCCATTGCCCGAAGGCTTTTGCGTCGGTGTCAAAGGGTTCCGGCGCCCGGTAGAAGTTCGTGTTGGGCACCCGGAAGCCGCCCGGCGTGACGGGTTCGAACGGTGCCTTGTAGCGCGGCAGCCCGGTGATCGCGAGTGCACCCTGGGTGGTGCCGTGGTAGGCGATCGCGCGCGAGATCACCTTGTGCTTACCGGGTTTGCCGGTGAGCTTGAAGTATTGCTTGGCCAGTTTCCATGCCGTCTCGACGGCCTCGGTGCCACCGGTGGTGAAGAAGACCCGATTCAGGTCGCCCGGGGCGTAGTGCGCCAGGCGTTCGGCCAGCTCGATTGCGGTCGGCGTGGCGTATCCCCACAGCGGAAAGAACGCCAGCGTGCTCGCCTGCCGGGCCGCGACCTCGGCCAGTTCGGTGCGGCCGTGGCCGACCTGCACGGTGAACAACCCGGACAGCCCGTCCAGGTAGCTCTTGCCGCGGTCGTCGAAGATCATGACCCCCTCGCCGCGGGTGATGATCGGCGGCGTGATGTTCGCGCCGTGCCGGGCGAAGTGCAGCCAAAGATTGTCAGTCATTGTGCCCGTGAGCGTAACGGCTGGGGCGCCGATCACTTCACCAGTACTCCGGCAGCTACGGTCAACGTGGTGCCGGTGATGTAGCGACCCGCACGCCCCTGCCCGAGACCCGCCGCCCGGTAGCCAGCGCGCGCACAGATGTAGTCAGGATGCGCATAGGCTCGGGGCATGACCGCAACGCAGGTCACCGATTTCGAAGCTCTGCGCCCACACCTGATGGCGGTTGCCTACCGGGTGACGGGCACCGTGGCCGACGCCGAAGACATCGTCCAGGAAGCCTGGCTGCGCTGGGACAAACAGAATGGAACAGAGATCACCGACCTGCGCGCCTGGCTGACCACCGTGGTGAGCCGGTTGGGGCTGGATCGGTTGCGGTCGGCCGCCCACCGGCGCGAGACCTACACCGGCAACTGGTTGCCGGAGCCGGTGGTGACCGGCTTCCCTGGCTCGCAAGGCACCGATCCGCTGTCTGCCGTGGTGGCGCGCGAGGACGCCCGCTTCGCGGCGATGGTGGTGCTCGAGCGGCTGTCCCCGGATCAGCGGGTCGCCTTTGTGTTGCACGACGGGTTCTCGATGCCGTTCGCCGAAGTGGCCGAGGTGCTGGGAACCAGCGAGCCCGCGGCGCGGCAGCTGGCGTCGCGGGCCCGCAAGGCCGTCGCGAGCCAGCCGCCCTTAATATCCGGGCAACCCGATCCATCGCACAACGAGGTGGTCGGCAAGCTGATGGCCGCGATGGCCTCCGGTGACCTGGAAGCAGTGGTTGCGCTGCTGCATCCGGACGTGACGTTGACCGGCGATGCGAATGGCAAGGCGCCCACCGCAATCAACGTCATCCACGGGGCGGACAAGGTGGCCCGATTCTTCTTCGGTCTGGCCAACCGCTACGGCCCGGCGATGTTCACGACGTATCAGCTCGGGCTGGTCAACGGCGAACTGGGCGGTTATACCGCGGGTGTTCCCGCCAGCGACGGGTATCGCGAGATGATGCCCCGGATCATGGCGATGACGGTTCGCGACGGGAAGGTCTGTGCCCTATGGGATATCGCCAATCCCGACAAGTTCAGCGGATCCCCGCTGCGTCGTCGGTCGCCCACGGAATACGGCAACTAGCACCGGAATTGAAGCCCTGCTCGGTGATGCCCAGCGCGGAGTTCATCCGGGCCCGCATGTTCTCGAGGCCGATCTGATAGGTCAGCTCGATCACCCCGGCGTCGCCGAACCGCCCCCGCAGGTCGGCCACCTGCTCGTCGGTGACGGTGTGCGGATCGGTGGTCATCGCGTCGGCGTACGCGATCGCCGCGCGCTCGTCGTCGGTGAACGCCGGCGAAGTGGCGTAGTCGTCGATCTCCTTGAGCCGCTTGATGTCCAGGCCGTCCAGGCGCTGCAACATGGACCCGAAGTCGACGCACCACGAGCAGCCGATCGCGCGTGCGGTCCAGTACACGGCGAGCTCACGCACACTGACCGGTAGCGTGCGCGACGCCCGGTCGACCAGGGTCTCGTGCACGGCGCCGGCGACCATCAGCCGGCGATGATGTGCGGCCACCGCGAAGGGTTCGGGAACCTGGCCGTAGCGGCGCTTGGCGATCCGGTACATGGCGCGGGTCACCAGGCCGGCGCTCTTGGGTGGTAGGGGCGCGATCCGTGTTTTCTGTGTCATACCCCTCAGACGACGCAGCTCTGCCAAGTGTGACCGACTGAGGCGATCTTGATCCCAAGAATTTCCCAAGAATCCGATAAGGATCCTCGGCAAATGTGTGGTGATGACTTACTGCTATTTCGACGAGCCGCCCCGCCTGGAAGACATCGAGCCTGCCACCCACAGCGAGGTGCTGATCGCCGAACCGCGGCTGGACCAGGCGCGCGTCCGCGCCGCGGTCGACGCGGTCTTCGCCGCTCACCCCGACCTTGGCACCGTGTTCGAGTCGAAATTGAAGATCTGGATGACCCGACCGGGCGGGGGCTGGGCGTGGGGCGTGGAGCCCCCCGGCGGACGCGTCGCCGACGTCATCGCGCGGCATTTGGCCAGCTTCGATATGCACACCGGTCGGTTGTTCGCGGTCTCGCTCCTGCCGGGCGAACCCGACCGCCTGGTACTCACCGCCAGCCAGCTCTGCATCGACGAAGCGGCCTGGCGGGCGGTGGTCGAGCACCTGGTCGCCGAGTGCAACTGCGCCGGACTCAGCGTGAGAACATCAGCGCCCGCTTGACCTCTTGGATCGCCTTCGTGACCTGAATGCCACGCGGGCAGGACTCTGTGCAGTTGAACGTGGTGCGGCAGCGCCACACACCGTCGACCTCGTTGAGGATGTCGAGGCGCTCACCGGCGGCCTCGTCACGGCTGTCGAAGATGAATCGGTGCGCGTTGACGATCGCGGCCGGGCCGAAGTAGGTGCCCTCGCTCCAGAACACCGGACAGCTGGTGGTGCAGCACGCGCACAGGATGCACTTGGTGGTGTCGTCGTAGCGGGCGCGGTCGGTCGGGCTTTGGATACGCTCGCGGGTCGGCGGGTTGCCGCTGGTGATCAGGTACGGCTTCACCGCCCGGTAGGCGTCGAAGAACGGCTCCATGTCGACGACCAGGTCCTTCTCCACCGGCAGCCCGCGGATCGGCTCGACCGTGATCGTCAGGGGCTTGCCCTGCTTGCGCGGCAGCAGGTCGCGCATCAGCACCTTGCAGGCCAGCCGGTTGACACCGTTGATCCGCATCGCGTCGGATCCGCAGACGCCGTGGGCGCAAGAGCGCCGGAAGGTCAGGGTGCCGTCCAGGTAGCCCTTGATGTAGATCAGCAGGTTGAGCAGCCGGTCGCTGGGCAGACATGGCACTCGAAAGCTTTGCCAGCCACCGGTTTTCGCGAATGCGTCGGGGTCGTCGGGGTTGAACCGCGCGATCTTGAGAGTCACCATCACCGCGCCGTCCGGAACTGCGGGCAGGGGTGGTTCCCCGACCTCTTCAGACATCAGTACTTCCGCTCCTTGGGTTCGTAGCGCGTCTGCACGACGGGTTTGAAGTCGAGCGCGATGTCGCTCAACAGCTCGCTGCCCTGCTTGTAGGCCATCGTGTGGCGCATGTAGTTGACGTCGTCCCGGTTCGGGTAATCCTCGCGGGCATGCCCGCCGCGCGACTCCTTGCGATTCAGGGCGCCCACGACGGTGACTTCGGCCAGCTCCAGCAGGAAGCCCAGCTCGATGGCTTCCAGTAAGTCGCTGTTGAAACGTTTTCCCTTGTCGTGCACGCTGATTCGCGAGTAGCGCTCCTTGAGCGCGTGGATGTCCGTGAGAGCCTGCTTGAGTGTTTCCTCGGTGCGGAACACCGCGGCGTTGTTGTCCATCGTCTGTTGCAGGGCGCCGCGGATGTCGGCGACGCGTTCGTTGCCGTGCTCGCTCAGGATGTCGGCCACCCAGCCGACCACCATCGCCTCCGGATTCGGCGGCATGTCGACAAAGTCGTGGCCCCGCGCGTAGCTGGCCGCGGCAATGCCGGCGCGGCGGCCGAACACGTTGATGTCCAGCAGCGAATTGGTGCCCAGCCGGTTGGCGCCGTGCACGGAGACGCACGCACACTCGCCGGCCGCGTACAGGCCCGGCACGGTGGATGTGTTGTCCCGCAACACTTGTCCGGTAACCGTGGTGGGGATGCCGCCCATCACGTAGTGACAGGTGGGATAGACCGGCACCAACTCATTGACCGGGTCCACGCCCAGATAGGTGCGGGCGAACTCGGTGATGTCGGGCAGCTTGGCCTCTAGTACATCCTCGCCGAGGTGGCGGACGTCGATGTAGACGTAGTCCTTGTGGGGGCCGGCGCCGCGGCCCTCCAAAACCTCCAAAACCATTGAACGGGCGACGATGTCGCGGGGCGCCAGGTCGACGATCGTCGGCGCGTAGCGCTCCATGAAACGCTCACCCTCGCCGTTGAGCAAACGGCCACCCTCGCCGCGCACGGCCTCGGAGATCAGGATGCCCAGTCCGGCCAGGCCCGTCGGGTGGAACTGGTGAAACTCCATGTCCTCCAACGGAAGTCCCTTGCGGAACACGATGCCGATGCCGTCGCCGGTCAGCGTGTGCGCGTTGGAGGTGGTCTTGTACATGCGGCCCGAGCCGCCGGTCGCGAGCACCACGGCCTTGGCGTGGAATACGTGGATACGTCCAGTGGCCAGTTCGTAGGCGACGACGCCGGTGGCCGCCGGCCCGCTGGGCGTCTGGGTGAGCACCAGGTCGAGCGCGTAGAACTCGTTGAAGAACTGCACGTCGTGCTTCACGCAGTTCTGGTAGAGGGTCTGCAGGATCATGTGGCCGGTGCGGTCCGCGGCATAGCAGGCCCGGCGCACCGGGGCCTTGCCGTGATCGCGCGTGTGACCGCCGAAGCGGCGCTGGTCGATCCGGCCCTCGGGGGTGCGGTTGAACGGCATCCCCATCTTCTCCAGGTCGAGCACCGCGTCGATGGCTTCCTTGCACATGATCTCGACGGCGTCCTGGTCCGCGAGATAGTCACCGCCCTTGACGGTGTCGAAGGTGTGCCATTCCCAGTTGTCGTCCTCGACGTTGGCCAGCGCCGCGCACATGCCGCCTTGGGCGGCGCCGGTGTGGCTGCGGGTCGGGTAGAGCTTGGTCAGCACCGCGGTGCGCACCCGCGGGCCGGCCTCGACGGCCGCCCGCATCCCGGCACCGCCCGCGCCGACGATCACCACGTCGTATCGGTGTTGCTGGATCACGGGTCAGCCTCCGACATCGGGGTTGAACGTCATCAACACGTAGGTGCCCAGCACCAACGTGAATCCCATCGACAACAGCAGCAGGCTGTTCAGCCAAAACCGGGTGCTGTCCTTGCGGCTGTAGTCGTCGATGATGGTGCGCAGGCCGTTACCGCCGTGCAACTGCGCCAGCCACAGCAGCGACAGGTCCCAGAATTGCCAGAACGGCGACGCCCAGCGCTGGGCCACGTAGTTGAAGTCGATGCGGTACACGCCGTCGTCCCACATCAGCATGATGAACAGATGCCCGATCGCCAGGAACACCAGCGCGACGCCGGAGAACCGCATGAACAGCCAGGCGAATTTCTCGAAGTTGGGGATGCCGGACCGCCGCCGCGGCGAGCGCGGATTGTCCAGGCTGGGGGGTCGATCGTGGCTGCGCTGCAGAACCGGCGCCACCTCGCCGGGCCCGAGCTGAAGGTCGGGGCTGCTCATCGGAAGTGCTCCATCATGTGGATGCCGATGGCCACCGCCGCGGGCACCATGACCAACAGGTAGATGGCGGCGACGACCCACAGCATCGTCTTCTGGTGGCGGGGACCGTCGGCCCAGAAGTCGATCAAGATGATGCGGATCCCGTTGAGCGCGTGGAATCCCACCGCGGCGACCAAACCGAACTCCATCAGGCCGACGATCGGCGTCTTATAGGTCGCGACCACTTCGTTGTAGGTTTGCGGGCTCACCCGCACCAGGGCGGTATCCAGGACGTGCACGAACAGGAAGAAGAAGATCGTCGCGCCGCTGATGCGATGCAGCACCCACGACCACATCCCCGGATCGCCCCGATACAGGGTCCGTGGTGGCCGCCGCTTGCGTGATGGCTCCGGAGGCGGTGTCGGTAATGCCGAATCTGTGGTCGTCGCTTGAGTGCTCAAACCAGTTCCCTTATTCATCCGCGAAACTAAAGCCGGGTAATCGAGCTTAGCCCGGCAACGATAGGTCCCCAACCAGCCTCATAGTTCGTCAACGGCGTTTTCGTGCCAGGGTTAGGGTGGCTTTCTCGACTGGGCCGATCGGTGATTGGGGTTGCGGTATGCCTGATATTGATTGGAATGCGCTGCGGGACAAAGCAATACAAACAGCGGCGGGAGCGTATGCCCCGTATTCGCAATTCGCGGTGGGCGCGGCTGCGTTGGTCGACGACGGTCGCGTGGTCGCCGGCTGCAATGTGGAGAATGTCTCATATGGCCTTGGTCTCTGTGCCGAATGCGGCGTGGTGTCCGCCCTGCATGCCAGCGGTGGCGGCCGGTTGGTTGCCCTGGTGTGCGTTGACTCACAGGGAGCGGTGTTGATGCCGTGCGGGCGATGCCGCCAAGTCCTGCTGGAGCACGGCGGACGCGACCTGCTGATCGCGCATCCGGCCGGCCCCCGCCGCCTCGAAGAGCTACTGCCCGATCCGTTCGAAGCCGATGATCTCACCCGGGAACGTCCTTGACTGACTTCGCATTCGACGCCCCGACGGTCATCAGGACCAAACGTGACGGTGGCCGGTTGTCCGATGCCGCGATCGATTGGGTTGTCGCCGCCTATACCGATGGTCGCGTTGCCGAGGAGCAGATGGCGGCGCTGTTGATGGCGATCTTCTGGCGTGGCATGGACCACGGCGAGATCGTCAGGTGGACAGCGGCGATGCTGGCTTCGGGTGACCGGCTGGATTTCAGCGCTCTGCGCTCCGGCGGTAAACCGCTGGCCACCGTGGACAAGCATTCGACCGGCGGGGTCGGCGACAAGACCACGCTGGTGTTGGTGCCCGTCGTCGCCGCCTGCGGTGGTGCGGTGCCCAAGGTCTCCGGCCGCGGGCTCGGCCATACCGGCGGCACCCTGGACAAGCTGGAATCCATCCCGGGGTTCACTGCGTCGATATCCAAACATCAAGTGCATCAACAACTCTGCGACATCGGCGCGGCGATCTTCGGCGCCGGTGAGCTGGCCCCCGCCGACAAGAAGATCTACGCGCTGCGCGACATCACCGCCACGGTGGACTCCTTGCCGTTGATCGCCAGCTCGATCATGAGCAAGAAACTGGCCGAGGGCATCGGCGCGCTGGTGCTCGACGTCAAGGTCGGTGGCGGCGCGTTCTTGTCGTCGGAGGCACAATGTCGCGAACTGGCCGAAACCATGGTCGGGCTCGGTGCGGCACACGGTGTGCCCACCCGTGCGGTGCTGACCGATATGGACAGCCCGCTGGGCGCGACGGTCGGCAATGCGCTCGAGGTCGCCGAAGCGCTCGAGGTGCTGGCCGGCGGCGGACCACCCGACGTCGTGGAGCTGACGATCCGGCTGGCCGCCGAGATGCTCGAGCTGGCCGGGATCGACGGCCGTGAACCCGAACAGACCTTGCGCGACGGCACCGCGATGGACCGCTTCCGCCGGCTGGTCGCGGCCCAGGGCGGCGACTTGTCGGTCCCCTTGCCAATCGGTTCACATTCAGAGACCGTGATCGCGACGCGGAGCGGCACAATGGGGAACATCGACGCTATGGCAGTGGGGCTGGCAGCTTGGCGACTCGGCGCGGGTCGATCCCGCCCGGGTGGGCAGGTGCAGCCCGGCGCCGGCGTGCGTATCCATCGGCGTCCGGGGCAGCCGGTTGCGGCCGGCGAGCCGTTGTTCACGCTGTACACCGACACCCCCGACCGCTTCGGCCCCGCGATGGCCGAGCTGGACCCCGGCTGGAGCGTGCGTGACACGGCACCGCGGCCGCGGCCGCTGATCATTGGGGTCGTCTCGTGAGCGCCCCGCTGGAATTACGGCAGATCCAGCAAGCGCCGAAGGCACTGCTGCACGATCACCTCGACGGGGGATTGCGCCCGTCGACCGTGCTGGACATCGCCGGCCAGATCGGCTACGACGAGCTGCCCGCCACCGACGCCGACGAGCTGGCTACCTGGTTTCGCACTCGGTCGCACAGCGGTTCACTGGAGCGCTACCTGGAGCCGTTCTCACACACCGTGGCCGTGATGCAGACGCCCGACGCGCTGTTCCGGGTCGGCTACGAGTGCGTGGAAGACCTGGCCGCCGACTCCGTGGTGTACGCCGAGATCCGTTTCGCGCCAGAGCTACACATCAACCGCGGGCTGTCCTTCGACGAGATCGTCGAGGCCGTGCTGGCGGGCTTCGCCGCCGGCGAGCAGGCCGCCGCCGCGGCGGGCCGCCCGATCGTCATGCGTCTTTTGGTCACCGCGATGCGCCACGCCGCGATGTCGCGAGAGATCGCCGAACTGGCAATTCGCTTCCGGGACAAGGGAGTTGTCGGTTTCGACATCGCCGGTGCCGAGGCCGGCTATCCGCCGACGCGACACCTGGACGCGTTCGAATATATGCGAGATCACAACGCGCGCTTCACTATTCATGCCGGTGAGGCGTTCGGTCTGCCGTCCATTCACGAGGCGATCGCTTTCTGCGGGGCGGACCGGCTCGGCCATGGCGTGCGCATCGTCGACGATATCGAAGTCGTCGAGGGCCGCGGTGTCCAGTTGGGCAGGCTGGCATCGATCCTGCGCGACAAGCGAATTCCGCTCGAATTATGCCCGAGCTCGAACGTGCAGACCGGCGCGGTCAAGAGCATCGCCGACCACCCCTTCGATCTGCTCGCCCGCGCGCGCTTCCGCGTGACCGTCAACACCGACAACAGGCTGATGAGCGACACCACGATGAGCCTCGAAATGCACCGGTTGGTACAGGCTTTCGGCTACGGGTGGAGCGACCTCGAGCGGTTCACCATCAACGCGATGAAGTCGGCGTTCATTCCGTTCGACCAGCGGCTGGCGCTCATCGACGAGGTGATCAAGCCGCGGTATGCGGTGCTGATCGGCTAGAACGGCGGCGGTTCGTCGTCGGATGGCGAGACGGCAACCGCGGCTTGCCGGCGCATTTTGCGGGCTTCGCGGGATGCCCGGTTGTGCTGGCGTTCGGTGGCGATGCGCGCGGTGCGGTTCTGCGCGCGAGTGTGGGTCCGGGTCGGCATCATCGCGTCGCGGTTGTCGCACCGCGTGTCCGGCAGCGCAACGACCGGCGGCGGATCCACACCGGCGCACAGGGCGGGGAACAGCAGGGCGCTGCCGGGTGTGGTGACGCGGGTGTGCCCACCGGGCAGGGTCCAGATAACGGTGCCGTCGGGCAGTTGTTGGTCGCGCCAGCCCCAGAAAGTCTTGAGCAGATGGTGTTTTCGGCACAGGCATTTGAGGTTCGACGGGTGGGTGGCACCGCCATCGCCATGGGGCACGGTGTGGTCGATATCGCACTCGGTGGCGGGCCGGTCGCAGCCAGGGGCCCGGCAGGTGAGATCGCGGGCCCGCACGAAATCCGCCAGTGGCCGCGACGGCAGGTATCCGGATTCTGCGGCCATCGCGGCGGTAATCGGTTGCAGCTTGGCCGTTTTCGTCAGCTCGCGGACAATCTCGGCCGGGATGATGCCGTCGCCGTAGAGAAATCCCGGAGCCGCGCCGGAGCCGTCCACCGTGGCACGGTCGGCGACCACGTGAATCACCACGGAGTTGGACTGCCGGGGCGTAGAACCGGCCGGGCAGCCCGCCTCGTCGCATCCGCACGTCAGCCGGTCGAGGCCGGCCGCGAGTGCGCCCAACGCGTCGGCGCGCAGCTGCTCGATCGTGCGTGGATCGTCGTCGCACACCGTCTTGGCGAGTTCGTCGAGCCGGCGATCGAGCGCTTGGCCCGTCGTCGCGAAAACGGTTCCGTTGATCAATGCCATGCCCGGGTCCATCGCGGTGACCTTGAAATAGCGGTCCTCCGCGTATTCGCGCGCTCGGCGCACCGCATCGGGGTCCATCCTGACGACCATGCGATCGATCTCCGTTGCGAGCTTCCAGCTGGTCATCGACGGCCAGCGCGGTGCTTTGATCGCCAGCTGCGCATCGACCGCGGCCAGCGCCTCGGCGTCGACGATCAGGTCGGTGCGAAACACGATCGTGCGGAACAGCCGAAAGTCGATGTCTCCGGAACGGAAAGCGGCGGCGACGGCCGGCAGCCGCTCCTGCATGGCGCGGGCGTACCGCAGGTTGCTGTGGCCCATCGCCACGCTGGTGTGTAGCGCGGCGGCGATTTCGACGGCTACCGCATCGCTGGTGTCGGCCGCCCACTGCGCGCGTTCGCCGTGCTGGGCCAGCCGCAATGTGTACAGGTCGCCGATCGCCTCCAGGCGGGCCGCGGCGGCCCGGGCCTCCGCGCGTGCGGCGTCGCTGATCCGGGCAAGCAACTCCGATGCTTCGAACATACGTTCGAGTATAGTGGAGGGCTACGACAAAAAGCTCAGCCGTCGATGTGGGGGTCAAAGCCCCCCGGGCCCATCATGTTGCAGGTCCGCTCGGGCACGAAGTAAGAGCTCGCACCGTTGGGCACCAAGTTGTGCGCCACCACGCACCGTTCCCAGGTGCCGTCGGGCGCAATGGGCCCGTCGCACTTACTGATCACGGGTCCGCCGTACTGGCAGCCGGCGCTGGCCGGCGGCGCCGTGGTGAGCAGCCCGCCCGCCAGCAGCACGGCGCCCAATCCGCCGACGATGCAGCGCTTCATGACTCGACGCTACCGCTTACCCCAGGGCCGCCGCGGCGGCTTCTTCTGCGGGAGCGACAAGGCCGCGGGCCCAGTCCGCAAGCCCGTCGGCGTTGAGTTGGGGTTGAATTCCGGCGGTTCCGGCCAGCCCGGGCGAGCTGGCCGCGGTGACGAGGCCGGGGATCGGGCTGGTGGCGGTGTAGGTGACGGTGCCGGTGACGTTGGTGACGGTCGCACCGGCGAAGCCGGCGATGCCGGTGGCGGTGTTGCCGAAGGTGGTGACGCTGGTCCCCGGCAGGAGGATGACGGAGCCGGCGTTGAGGGTGCCCGTGGCGCCGAGGATATGTACCGTCGGGGTCGCGGTGAGGGTGATGGGCGTCGCGCCCACGGTGATGAGGGTGGCGGGCTGGACCGCGACACCCCCCTCCGACCATCCAGAGACGGCCACAAAGACTGTGCCGGGTTGCAGTGTGATGGACGACAGGTAGGAGGCGTGGACCGTCAAGAAGCCGACGGGTTCGTCGGACGCCACGAGGACTGAGCCGGCGCTGACGGACAGCTGTGTTTGGCTCCCCACGGAGATGACGCTGCCGGGCGACACGTTGGCGGATTGGCCGGGCGGCAGGGAGATCGTGTAGTCGAGGGACTGGGCCGTGGGGTTGGTCGATACCTGCTGCACTAAAGATTGGGTGCGCGCGCTGGTGAGATTGCCCGCGCTCTGGGCCATCGTGCGGGCCTGATCGGCCTGCCCGTTCGGGTTGGTGGTCTGCGGGGCTTCGTCATACGGGGCCAGGGTGCTCGCGACCTCGGCGTCGGCGGCGTAGGTGTACATCGCGGTGGCGTCTTGCACCCACATCTCGCCGTACTGGGCTTCGGTCGCCGCGATCGCCGGGGTGTTCTGCCCGAAGAAGTTCGTCGCGACCAGCGCCATCAGCTGGGCCCGGTTGGCGGCGATCACCGGTGGGGGCACGGTCATCGCGAACGCCGCCTCATAGGCCGCGGCCGCGGCATAAGCCTGAGCCGACGTTGCGGCGGCCTGCGAGCCGGCCGCCTGCAGCCAGGCCACATAGGGTGCGGCGGCGGTGGCCATCCGCATCGACGACGGGCCGAACCACGTCTGGCCCGTCAAGCCGGAGACTTCCGAAAAGTAGCCGCTGGCAGCCGATTCCAGCTGAGCGGCCAGTTCGCCCCAGGCCGCCGCGGCGGCGAGTAGCGGGCCCGACCCGGGTCCGGAATACATGCGAGCGGAGTTGATTTCCGGCATGAGCAACCCAAAGTCCATGGCGTCGTTGCCTTTCGGACGGACCAATATGACGGCGAAGCGCTTTTGGTTGAAACCCCCGCCCGAAGAGGTCGACCCCTTGTAGGGATTTCTAGCACGCGCGATTCGCCTTCGGGCGGTTTTGGGCGTCTGTATAAGACCGTGTCGGCCGTTCGTCAGATCAACGACGAGTCGACCGCGAGACCGATCGCGCGCACGGTGCTGGCCAGGTGCGTCTGCACCGCCTGCTGCGCAAGTGGCAGATCACCGTCGCGCAGTGCCTCGGCGATCGCGAGGTGCTCACGCATGATCGTCGCGACCCGATCTTGTTCGCGCAGTGCCGATTCGCCGATCATCCGCATCTGGCGGTCGCGCAGCGAGGAGTAGAAGCCGGACAGAATCGCGTTGCCCGACTCTTCGAGGGTGATGGCGTGGAAGGCGCGATCGGAATCCAGGAATTCGCGCCAGTCGCCCGCCGCCGCGGTCTCGCGCTGCCGTTGCAGCTCGGCGGTCAGCCGCTCGAACACCGCGGCACACACGGCGGGCCCGCGCCCGACCACTCTGCGCGCGGCGTGCTGTTCAAGCAGCAGCCGGGCCTCGATCACCGAGCGAACCTCGTCGGGGGAGACGGGTACGACGAGCGCCCCGCGTTGCGGATACAGCCGCAGCAGGCCCTCGGCCTCCATGCGCAGAAAGGCCTCGCGCACCGGGGTTCGCGACATGCCCAGCGCGGTCGCGACGTCACCCTCGCTGATCAGTTCGCCGCCGGGAAACGCTCCGGTGAGCACCTGGGTCTTGACGTACTCCAGCGCGCGGTCCTTGGCGGTCGCAACCACGGCGCCCCCTTGTAGCTCAGTCGTATCTCAGGCCCAATACCGTACCCGATGACGTGGTTGACACTGAGATACAAGATAGATACGATTTAAACACAAGATGCACCTAAGCATTAAGGAGATGCGCGATGTCCGTCAACTTGGACCCGACGATCCCCGCCCCGATGACCAACGTGGCCGAGTATGGGTTCGAGGGCCGTTTCGCCGACTGGGCCGACGAGGCCCGCTACTTCGAGTACTCGAAGGCTGCCAATCCGATCGGCTCCGGGTATGCGCCGCAGGTTCCGATTACCCAGTTCGGTCCCGAGGTCTACATGGACCAGCCGACCGGCATCGTGCCGCTGGATCTGTCCTCCGACTTGGGCATCAGCGGTGCGGCGACGAGTCCCGCACTGCTGGCCAACTTCCTGCGCATCCGCGCCGGTGAGCAGATCGACACCAGTCCCAACGCCACCTCGCAGCTGTACTACGTGCTGTTCGGGCACGGCTTCGCCGCGGTCAACGGGCAGCTGGTCAAGTGGGAGAAGGGTGACTTCCTGACCCTGCCCGCCGGTTCCCGCTCGGTGTTCTACGCCGACTCGGAGGCGGCCATGTATTGGGTGCATGACGAGCCGCTGCTGCGTTACCTGGGCGCCGAGGCGCGCGAGCCGAGGTTCGCCGCGACAAAGTTCTGCCGCACGGACGCGGTGACCAAGCTGGACGAGATCGCGTCGCGTCCCGGCGCCAACGACAAGAGCCGGGTGAGCGTGCTGCTGGCCAACGAGAACCAGGAGCAGACGCTGACCATCACCCACGTCCTGTGGGCAATGTTCGGCGTGCTGCCGCCCAACCAGGAGCAACGCCCGCATCGGCACCAATCGGTCGCATTGGATCTCATTCTCGATGCTCCACCCAGCGGCTGCTACTCGTTGCTGGGCACTCGCCTCGACGAGCGCGGCGACATCGCCGACCCGATCCGAGTGGACTGGCAGGCCGGTGGTGCGTTCACCACTCCGCCGGGCATGTGGCATGCCCACTTCAACGAGACCGGTCAGCCCGCTCACCTGATTCCCGTTCAGGACGCCGGGCTGCAGACCCACCTGCGCAGTCTCGACATCAAATTCACTGCGCGCCGGGACCTTGTCGCTGGGTAAGTCGCTGGCTGAACCGTGTCGCTGCGGCGCCACGTAATGTGCGTGACATGAAGTTGCCACTGCTGGGTCCGGTGTCGCTCACGGGCTTTCAGCATGGTTGGTTCTTCCTGCTCCTGCTGGCCGTGCTGCTGGTGATCGGGCTCTACGTCGTCCAGCAATTCGCCCGACGCCGACGGGTGCTGCGGTTCGCCAACATGGAAGTGCTCGAGCGCGTCGCGCCCGCGCGGCTGTCCCGGTGGCGCCACATCCCGACGATCCTGCTAGCGGTGTCGCTGGTGCTGCTGACGACGGCGATGGCCGGGCCGACGACCGATGTCCGCATTCCGCTCAACCGCGCGGTGGTGATGTTGGTCATCGACGTCTCGGAGTCGATGGCCGCCACGGACGTGGCTCCGAACCGGCTGGCCGCCGCGCAAGAGGCCGGTAAGCAATTCGCCGACGAGCTGACGCCGGCGATCAATCTCGGGCTGGTGGCGTTCGCGGCCAACGCCACCCTGCTGGTGTCGCCGACGACCAACCGCGGTGCCGTCAAGGCCGCGATCGACGGCCTGCAACCGGCTCCGAAAACCGCCACCGGAGAAGGCATTTTCACCGCACTACAGGCGATCGCGACGGTCGGTGCGGTGATGGGCGGCGGCGACGGGCCGCCCCCGGCACGCATCGTGCTGGAGTCCGACGGCGCCGAGAACGTGCCGCTGGATCCCAACGCCCCGCAGGGAGCGTTCACCGCGGCGCGCGCGGCCAAGGCCGAGGGCGTACAGATCTCGACGATCTCGTTCGGTACGCCCGACGGGACCGTCGTCTACCAGGGCGCGACGATTCCGGTTCCGGTCGACGACCAGACCCTGCAGGAGATCTGCAAGATCACCGACGGCCAGGCGTTCCACGCCGACAGCCTGCAGTCCCTCAAGGAGGTCTACGGGACGCTGCAGCGCCAGATCGGTTACGAGACCGTAAAGGGCGATGCGAGCCTGGCATGGCTGCTGCTCGGTTCGGTGGTGATGGCCGGCGCGGTGCTGGCCGGCCTGTTGCTCAACCGCAGGTTGCCCGCCTGAGCGGTCCTAAGTAGGCAGCCTGCGGTTGATCAGGAGTGCCAACACCGTGGCGACCAGCGCGGTGAGCACCCCGAGGCGCAACCACCCGGATCCCCCGGGGCCGGGCACGATGCGATACCCGATCTCCTGCTGGATGGCTTCGTAGTCCTTGGTGAGCTCGTCGAGGTTGGCCGCGGTATAGGCCTGTCCGCCGGCCAGCTGTGCGACCTTTTTCATCTGGTCGGTCGAGACCGGGACGTTCACCTGCACCCCGTCCAGGCTGATGCTGCCGCTCTTGGTGCCGAACGAGATCGTCGAGATGGGCACGCCCTGATCCTTGGCCAGACGCGACGCCGTGTAGACACCGTCGTGCGGATCACTGGGATCGGTCGGCCTGTTCTCCCCGCCGTCGGACAGCAGCACGATCCGGGCCGGCGGCGGAGTGTCCCCGCCGGTCGTGTTGGTCGCCTCGATCGCGTGCAGGGCGGTGTAGATCGCTTCACCGGTCGCCGTGCCGTCGCCGAACTGCAGCTTCGACAGGGCATCGATGGTCGCCTGGTGCTGCGGGGTCGGCGGCACCAGAAGATACGGCGTTCCCGCGAAGCCGACGAGTCCGAGGTTGATGCCCGGCGTCAGCGCGGCGGCGAACTTGGCGGCGGCTTCTTCGGCGGCCTTGAGCCGACTGGGTTCGACGTCGGTCGCCCGCATGGACTGCGACATGTCGATCACGAGCATCACCACGGCGCGGTTGCGCGGGATCTTCATGTCGTGGGTCGGGGTACCCAGCGCGATGGTCAACAGCGCCAGGCTCAGCAGCGATACGGCTATCGGCAGGTGCCGCCACGGCGACTGTGGCACCTGCGCCTCGGTGTAGCGGCGCAGGCGGTTCCGGCGCCGGGCCGCAACCACGACGTACACGGCCAGCAAGACCAGCGGGATCAGCCCGAACAGCAGCAGGACCGGACGCTGAAATCCGTACAGCGGCAGCGGTCCGATCACGGGAAGCGACACTCAGTTGACCTTCCCGTCGGGCCGCCGCGGACCTCAGGCGGACGCTGCCGCCAGTAAAGAGGAGACTCGGACACCCGTCAAACGAACGCTGGTAGCGCCCTATTCACGTCTGAGCCGGGAATCGACGAACTTCTCCAATTCTTCCCATTCGCGCACGGCCGCCGAGTACGGCGGTGCGGGCTTGCTCACCGAGCCGGGCTCGAGCACGTAGGCCACCAGCTTGCCCAGCGGGTTGCCGGTTTCCAGTGCCTTGTCGACGGTGCTCTCCTCGGAGTAGTCGCCGATATCGCGGAGCAGTTCGACCGCCAGGTCGAGTTGCTCACGATCGACGGCGTCGGGACCGTCGGCGAAATCGTCGGCCAGCCCGCTGAGCACGTAGATGTTCTCGTCGGTGACCTCCACGGCCAGCGATCCGTCCGTCGCGGCGGTCCGGATGTCGTCGTAGGTGCTCAGATCGGACAGGTCGTGGTCGTGCTCGTCGGCGAGGTAGCGGGCCAGGCTGCGCTCGGAGGTGAACACGCTGATGCGTCCGTTGCGGCCCAGGAAGATCGGGCGGTCGTCGAGGTAGCAGCGCAGCGTGTAGAACGTGCCCGAACTCGTCATGATGCGGACCGGGTCGATGCCGACCTGCAGCCAGAAGTCCTCGTCACCGCCGAGGACGACGGTGTCACCGGGCGCGCGGTCCTCCTCGTCGTCCTCCTCGGAGTCCTCTTCGTCGTCGTCTTCTTCGTCGTCCTCGGAGTCGTCTTCGTCGGCCACTTCCTCGTCGGACTCGGAGTCCTCTCCGTCGGATTCGGCGGTCTCCTCGACTTCGTCCTCGGATTCCTCTTCGGACTCGTCTTCGCGCTCTTCGTCTAACTCTTCGGCGGCCTTCGCTACCGCCGCCTCGTCAACCTCGGGAGTGCTGATGATCTCCTCGATCGCGCTGAGCACGTCGTCCCAGCTGCGTGCGATGACCTCGGCTATCGAATTCCAGCGCTTGGCGCCCGCCTTGCCGGTGAAGTGTTCGATGCCGCCGGACACCGTGCCCAGGCTGGGGTTGCCGTTGAAGAACTTCGACACCGCAGGCAGCTCGCACACCGACCCGATCGACGACACGATCGCCAGTGCGCCGGCCAGCGCGGTCACCGATTGCTCGGTCGGCTTCTCGGCCACCAGCTCCTCGACCGCGATCAGGTCGAACTGTCTGGCCTCGGCGGGCTCGAAATCGTGCGCGTGGGCGGTGGTCAGGTCTTTCCACGCCGGGTGGTCGGTGAGGTCGTTCTCGGCGCCGGAACGCACGAATGCGACGAGATCGGCAACGGTCTCGAAGACGTACAGGTCGTCTTCGTTGCCCAGGAACGCCTCCCACTCGTCGCCTGCGTCGCGCCAGCGCGGTGCCCAGACGGTGTAGCGGTCACCGTCGGACAGGCTCAGACGGATGGGTACGAGGTCAGCAGCCATGCGGCACACAATAGCGACGGCCGGGGAAGCGGGCCTATCCCGCCCAGATGCTGGCGATCGCCGGAGCGTTGGCCGCGTTGCCCGTCTTGGGCAACCCGTACATCTGCTCGATGGTGGACAGCAGGTTGTAGTGGCTCATCTGCTCGGTGTAGCTGCCCGGCTGGACGTGGGCGCCGTAGATGATGGTCGGGATCTGGTTGTGACCACTTGGCGAACCGGATCCGTCGTCTTCGTCCCAGGTCACGATCAGCAGGCTGTTGTTGGCGACCGCCCAGTTGGCATATCCGGACATCTGTCGATTCAGCCACGCGTCGCCCTGGGCGATCGAGCCGTCGTGCATGTTGTCGTCGTTGTTGGGAATGACGAACGACACCGTCGGCAGGCTCGCGTAGTTCCCCTGCGGAAAAGCGGAGAACGGCACGGAACTCGTCGGCGGTACGTTGGTGAAATTGGCCCACGGCACGTGCTTGCGCGCGTATTTGCCCGCGCTGCACACGGGCGAGCCGACCGCGGGCAGGTCCTCCGAATAGCCGACGAATGTGTAACCGGCACCGAACAATTCGGAACCGAGGTTGGGGGCGTTGCCGGCGTTGATCGGGCACGAGTCCTTGGTCAGACCGAAGGTATTGCCGGCGAACATCGCCAGATAGTTCGGTTCGCTGGGGTGGGTTTCGGCGAACGACTGGATCATGTTGGCGCCGTGGGAGGCTAGCGCGTTGATGAACGGGTTCTGCGGGCTGCCGATGATATGGCCTTCGGAACGGTTCTCTTCCACCACAATTACGACGTGCGCGGGCCGGGGAAGCGCCGCCGCGGCGGTCACGCGGGGAGCCAACGGGGTGGCTGCCAACAAAGTCAGCCCCACCGCCGCGACCAACCTTGAAAGACTTCGAATCTCGCGAAACACCCGGGGAGCATATGGGCCGACACGCGCGACGGACGGCAGGCGCGCATGCGGGTGAGCTGCACTTTAGCCAACCGAGGTCGGATCGTTATATACCCTCATGCGCATGGAAGTGCGCGTGATCGACCACCCGTTGGCCGCCACGCGGCTGACGGTGCTACGCGACGAACGCACCGACGCCGCCGGGTTTCGGGCCGCGCTGCGTGAGCTGACGCTGATGCTGGTCTACGAGGCCACCCGGGACGCGGCGACCGCGCCGATCAGGATCCGCACGCCCCTGGCCGAGACCTTCGGAAAGCGGTTGGCCAAGCCGCCGTTGCTGGTGCCGGTGTTGCGGGCCGGACTCGGTATGGTCAGCGAGGCGCACGCCCTGATCCCGGACGCTCAGGTCGGCTTCGTCGGGGTGGCCCGCGACGAGGAAACCCATCTGCCCTTCCCGTACATGGAGTCGCTGCCCGAAAAGCTCAAACACCGGCCCGTCATCGTGCTTGACCCGATGCTGGCCACCGGCGGGTCGATGACGTATGCCATCGAACTGCTGCAGCGCCGAGGTGCCACGGCTATCAGCGTGCTGTGTGTGGTGGCCGCGCCGGAAGGCCTTGCGGCGGTTGAGGAAATCGCGCCGGACGCGCGCGTGTTCACCGCCGCGGTCGACAAGGGACTGAACAAGGCGGCGTACATCGTGCCCGGGCTCGGCGATGCCGGCGACCGTCAGTTCGGGCCGCGCATCTTCACCAGTGTTCCACCGAAGCAACCAACTCAGCGCGCAGCGCGGCGGCGTAAGTCCGAGAAGAAGTTAATTGGTCGGAAGCGGCGCAGCCAATCTCCAAGTAGCACTTGAGCTTCGGCTCGGTCCCGGAAGGCCGCACCACCACTCGGATCGAAGTGTCCCCGTCGCCGGCGGTGAAGATCAGCGCGTCGGTGATGTCGGTGAGGGTAGCCGCGAACCCGGCCAGTTGCTTGGGCGGGGCGGCGCGCAGCCGGGCCATGACTGCGGCGGCCACGGTGCTGTCGTCAACCCGGCGCGAGACCGCCGCGACTTCGTGCACGCCGTATACCCGGGCGAGATCGTCGAGTGCGTCGGAGACCGAACGGCCCTGCTGTTTCGCCGAAGCCACCATGTCGCACACCAGCACCGCGGCGCTGATGCCGTCCTTGTCGCGCACCGCGGCCGGGTCGACGCAGTGGCCGATCGCTTCTTCGTAGGCGTAGACCAGGCTGCCGCCGGGCACCGTCGCATCGGCGCGCGCCAGCCATTTGAAGCCGGTGAGGGTTTCGACGTGGGTCGCGCCGTAGTGGCCGGCGATCTCCGCGAGCATCCGGGAGGACACGATGGTGCTGGCAACGACCGCGTTGTCCGATCGATCGTGGGAGAGGATGTAATCGCCGAGTAGCCAACCGGTTTCGTCGCCGGAGAGCATCCGCCATCCCGTCGCGGTGGGGATGCCCACCGCGCAACGGTCGGCGTCGGGGTCCAGTGCGATCGCGACGTCGGCGTCGATCTCGGCGGCCAGGGTGAGCAGCGCGTCGGCGGCACCGGGCTCCTCAGGGTTCGGGAACGCGACGGTGGGGAAGTCGGGGTCCGGCGCGTACTGGGCGCCGACGGTGTGCACCTGCCCGAAGCCGGCGCGGTGCAGCGTCTCGACGGCCACCGCGCCGCCGACCCCGTGCAGCGGGGTCAGGGCCACCCGCACCGAGCCGCTAGCGCGTCGCACCCCGGCCGCGCGTTCGATGTAGTGCGCAACCAGGTCGGTGCCCGCGGGCGCCACCGGCATGCGGGCGATCTGATCCGCGGGAGGCGCTGTGGCCATTGCGGTTTCGATCTCGGTGTCGGTGGGGGAGATGATCTGGATGCCGCCGTCGAAGTACACCTTGTAGCCATTGTCGGCCGGCGGGTTGTGTGAGGCCGTGATCTGGATCCCGGCGGCGGCGCCAGTGTGGCGTACCGCGTAGGCGACCACCGGCGTGGGCACCGCGCCCGGTAGTAGTAACACCGAAAATCCCTCGGCAGCAAGCACTTCCGCAGTCACCGTGGCGAAGATCGCCGAACCGTGCCGGGCGTCACGCCCGACGATCACTTGCGATCCGGCCAGGCCGCGATCCGTAAGCACCTGCGCCACTGCCCAAGTCGCGCGCGAGACGACCGCGACGTTCATGGCATCCGGCCCGCCGCGTACCGGGCCCCGCAGTCCCGCGGTGCCGAACGTCAGGGGGCGGGCGAATCGTGCGCGAAGTTCCTCGGGCGAGCACGCCGCGAGCTCGGCCGCAGTCGTCGGGTCCGGGTCGTGTGCGATCCACTCCTGCGGCGTCACACGACCATTCTGCTAAATCCGGGCGATCCGCTGGATGATCAGGGCCAGCAGCGCGCCGATCCGGGCCGCCGACGCGGCCCCGGCCGCCATCACGTCGGCATGGCTCAGCGCAGCGCCGGTGATCCCGGCCGCCAGGTTTGTTACCAGCGAGATGCCCAGCACCTCGGCACCGGCCGCACGGGCCGCGATCGTTTCGTGCACCGTCGACATGCCGACCAGGTCGGCGCCCAGGGTCCGCAGCATCCGGATCTCGGCCGGCGTCTCGTAGTGCGGCCCGGGCAGGCCGGCGTACACGCCTTCGGTCAGCTCGGGGTCGGCGTCGCGGGCGAGGTCGCGCAGCCGCGGCGCGTAGGCATCGGTGAGATCCACGAACTCGGCGCCGACCAAGGGCGAACGCGCGGTCAGATTCAGGTGATCGCTGATCAACACCGGCTGGCCGACCCGCAGGTCGGTGCGCACGCCGCCGGCCGCATTGGTCAGCACCACGATGCCGGCCCCGGCCGCACAGGCCGCCCGCACGGGGTGCACGACGTGGCTCAGGTCATGGCCCTCGTAGGCGTGCACGCGCCCGGCCAGCACCAGAACCCGGTGCGCGCCGATGCACATCGACAACAGCTCGCCGGGATGGCCGGCCGCGCGCGGGGGCGCGAAGCCGGGAATCTCGGCCTGGGGCAGCACGACGTCGGGGGAGCCCAGCTTCGCGATCGCCGGCGACCACCCCGAACCGAGAACGATCGCGACATCGTGCTCGTCAAACCCGGTTTGCTCGCGGATGGAATTTGCCGCGCGCCGCGCGAGTTGTGCACTCTCGGATGCAACGTCGGTCACACTCCGCGAGCTTAGCCTCGCTATATATGTCAGGATCTCCCGCATGAGTTTTGGTAGGTGGCCGGTTGTCGGCGCGCTTGTTGCTGTCGCGGTCTCGGTGGCCGCGCTGGTCAGTGGTCCGGCACCGAAGGCGAGGGCGGACTGCCCGGATGTCCAGCTGATCTTCGCCCGGGGTACCAACGAGCCGCCCGGGCTGGGTGCCGTCGGCGACGCGCTCTTCGCCGCATTGCAGCCCCAACTCGGCGGGCGCAGCTTCGACAACTACGCGGTGAACTATCCGGCCAGCTACAACTTCCTGCAGACCGGTGACGGCGCCAACGACGCCCGCGACCACATCGCGGCGATGGTCGACCAATGCCCGCGCACCCACCTGATCCTGGGCGGCTTCTCGCAGGGCGCGGCCGCGGTCTCGATGCTGGCGGGAGTGCCGCCGCTGGGCAACACCATCGGGGAGTTCGGCTCGGCTCCGGCGCTGGACCCCGGCCTGGCCAGCAAGATCAGGGCGGTCGCCGTGTTCGGCAATCCCGGCAACCGCTTCAACACCCCGCTGTCGACGGCCGGGCAGTTCGCCGGGCGCGCAATCGACGAGTGCAGCCCCGGCGATCCGGTCTGCGTAGTCGGCGGTCGCGACCGTGATGCGCACCACGACTATTCGATACCGCCCTACCCGGACCAGGCGGCGGGCTTCATCGCCGGACGGGTGTAGCCCGTCAGCCGCGGCTTCGTTCGATGAGATACTGCGAGGATGCCCACACAGACCGCATTGGACAGCGTCGAGGACGCGGTGCGGCGTCGTGGCGTCGATCTTGTCGAGCTATCGCATGCAATCCACGCCGAGCCCGAGCTGGCCTTCGCCGAGCACCGTAGCTGCGCCAAAACGCAGGCACTGGTCGCCGAGCGTGGCTTCGAGGTCACCGGAGGCCCCGGCGGTTTGGACACTGCCTTTCGCGCCGACTTCGGCAGCGGACCGCTGGTTATCGGGGTCTGCGCCGAGTACGACGCCCTGCCCGAGATCGGACATGCCTGCGGCCACAACATCATCGCGGCCTCGGCGGTCGGCACCGCGCTGGCGTTGGCCGAGGTGGCCGACGAGCTCGGTCTGACCGTAGCCCTGGTCGGCACTCCCGCCGAGGAGGCCGGCGGCGGCAAGGCGCTGCTGCTGGAGGCCGGCACCTTCGACGACGTCGCGGCGGCCGTGATGCTGCACCCCGGGCCGACCGACATCGCCGCCGCCCGTTCGCTGGCCTTGTCCGAAGTGACCGTCGACTACCGTGGCAAGGAATCGCACGCCGCGGTGGCCCCACATCTGGGCGTCAACGCCGCCGACGCCGTCACCGTCGCGCAGGTCGCGATCGGCGTGCTGCGCCAGCAGCTGGCGCCGGGGCAGCTGGTGCACGGGATCGTCACCATCGGTGGGCAGGCGGTCAACGTCATCCCCGGCCACGCGGCATTGCAGTACGCGATGCGGGCGGTCGAGCTGGACTCGCTGACCGAGCTGGAGGGCAGGATGTTCGCGTGCTTTGCCGCAGGCGCCTTGGCCACCGGCTGCGAATACGAAATCAACACGCCGTCACCGGCCTACGCCGAGCTCAAGCCCGACCGATGGCTGGCCGAGATTTGCCGGGAAGAGATGCGCCGACTCGGACGGGAGCCGGTGTCGCCCGAATTCGAGATGGCGCTGCCGATGGGCAGCACCGACATGGGCAACGTCACACAGGTGTTGCCGGGCATCCACCCGGTGATCGGTGTCGACGCCGGTGGCGCGACGGTGCATCAGCGCGCATTCGCCGCGGCCGCCGCCGGGCCGAGCGCCGACCGCGCGGTGGTCGACGGCGCGGTAATGCTGGCGCGCACGGTGGTCCACCTCGCCCAGGACAGCGCCGAGCGTGACCGGGTGCTGGCCGGGGTCCAGCGTCGGGCGGCCACATGAGCCTGGTCGACAACGCCGAATCCTGGCTGGCCGCGCACTACGACGACCTGGTCGAGTGGCGCCGGCACCTGCACCGCTATCCGGAGCTGGGCCGCCAGGAGTACGCCACCACGCAGTTCGTCGCCGAGCGGTTGGCCGACGCGGGTCTGAACCCGAAGGTGCTGCCCGGCGGTACCGGGCTGACGTGTGATTTCGGGCCCGAACACGAGCCCCGGATCGCGCTGCGGGCCGACATGGACGCACTGCCGATGGCCGAGCGGACCGGGGCGCCGTACGCGTCGACGATGCCGAACGTCGCGCACGCCTGCGGGCACGACGCGCACACCGCGATCCTGCTGGGCACCGCACAGGTGCTGGCGTCGGTGCCCGAACTGCCGGTCGGGGTGCGGTTGATCTTTCAGGCCGCCGAGGAACTGATGCCCGGCGGCGCCATCGACGCGATCGCTGCCGGAGCGCTGACCGGGGTGTCGCGGATATTTGCGTTGCATTGCGATCCCCGCCTCGAAGTCGGCAAGGTCGCGGTCCGGCAGGGCCCGATCACCTCGGCCGCCGACCACATCCACATCTCGCTGTATTCGCCGGGCGGGCACACCTCACGGCCACACCTGACCGCCGACCTGGTTTACGGGCTTGGCACGCTGATCACCGGGGTACCCGGCGTTCTGTCGCGGCGCCTCGACCCCCGCAACGGCACCGTCCTGGTTTGGGGCGCGGTCAACGCCGGGGTCGCCGCCAACGCCATTCCGCAGAGCGGCCAGCTGTCCGGCACCGTGCGCACCGCCAGCCGGCACACCTGGCTCGAGCTCGAGGAGATCATCCGTCAGGCCGTGGATTCGCTGCTGGCACCGCTGGACATCGAACACACGATGCAATACCGGCGCGGCGTGCCCCCCGTGGTCAACGAGGAGGTCTCGACGCGCATCCTCACCCACGCGATCGAGGGTGTGGGCCCCGATGCGCTGGCCGACACCCGCCAGTCCGGCGGCGGCGAGGATTTCTCCTGGTATCTGGAGGAGATTCCCGGTGCGATGGCGCGGCTGGGGGTGTGGCCGGGCGAGGGCCCGCAGTTGGACCTGCACCAGCCGAATTTCGATCTCGACGAGCGCGCGCTGGGGGTAGGACTGCGAGTGATGGTCAACATCATCGAGCAGTCGGCACTTTTCCCCGAGGGTTAATGGGGGACGGTCAGCCGTCCCATCTCGACGAAGATCGAGTCGCGCAATGCGTCCGCGGATAAATCCCGCAGGCCGAACGCCGAGCGGATGAAGGATTCGAACAGCTGCCAGCCCAGCAGCAAGGCGACGGCGTGCGCGGTGGCCAGTCGGGCCGCGTCGTCGCTGTCGTGTAGGGGCCGCACCTCGTCGAGCAGGCGATCGGCGGCCGGAAAGCTCGTCTGCAGCTGAGCCACCGGATAGCCGTCGAGTAGCGCCTGGCTGAGGATGCGCAGCTGGCGGGTGCCGGCGGTGGCGATTTCGGGCAACTCCGCGCCGGCATCGATCAGCTTGCTCAGCGCTGCGGCCTCGTGGTTGAGCACCGCACCCACCAGCTGTTCTTTATTGCCGAAGTGGCGGAAGACGAGGCCGTGGTTGACCCGCGCCCGGGCCGCGATATCGCGGATGGATGCGGCCGCCGGGCCACGTTCGGCGAACAGGTCCGCGGCGCTTTCGAGGATCGCGGCGACGACCTCGTCACGTCCCGTCGGCACCTCACCTGCTGGGCTTGCACTCGGTGTAGTCACATGTCTACACTACCATCAACCGCACTGTAGACACCTGACTACAGCGCGCCGGATCGGAGGAGCTGGCCCCCATGACATCGACACTCACGGTCGACTACGACGAATTAATGCAACGCGCCGACGAGGTGGAGGCGCCAGTGCCGGGGCTGCCCACCGAAAACGCCCAGGCACCGTGCCTACTTCGAATGGCGATCTCGGCGACCGAGCAGATCGGGTTGTCCGCCGACAACATGCGCACGTTCCTGCGCACGGGCATCGAGCGGGAATGGCCCAAACTGGCCGACACCATCAGACAAGTGGCCAAGGCCTACGAGGAGGTCGACGAGAGCGCCGCGACCGCACTGGACAACGAAACGTCCGTGTCGGCGGCGTCGTACAGCTTCGCGGCCCAAGAGCTGGACCAGGTGGTGCTCACCACCACGCAGGCGGCGCAGAGCTTCCCCCCGGAATACCAGGACCTGAAGGAGCGAGCGTGGCAGGTCGAGCAGACCGACCTGGGCGCCTCGTTGGACAACTTTGCCGCGGCATGGACCGCTTACCAGAGAACGCTGCTGGAAACGGTCGACCGATTCCGCCCGTTCGACACATATGACGGCGAAGCGGCTTACGCGCTCGAGCAAGAAATGGAACAGCAGCGGCAATGGGTATATCAAATGGCGGACCTGTGCCAGACGATGATTGCCCAGGCCCAAACTCTCGCGTCGACCCAGCGCTGGGCGCTGTCCGAGCATATTTTGGATGACTACAAGCTGATTACGTACAGCTATCTCGTCGAATTCGAAGCAATGTATGAAAAGTACCCGGAATACCGCGACGACTATATGCAGTATTACGTCAAATGGCAGGAAAAGTCGGATGAGGTGATGGAGGAATACCAGAACAAGGCGGCTATGCCTTTGTCACCGGTCAATCCGGCGACGCCGCCCTACGTTCGCGCGCCGAGTGACTCCGGCGGCGGCGGTGGGCTGCCGTCCGGCAACCCGTCCGGCAACAAGCCCACCGACGCGTTGCCGACCGACCCGGGTGGTGGGCATGGTGGGACCGGTGCGGCGGCGGCAAACGCGGCCGACACCCCCACCGACGAGACGCCGGCCAATCTTCCGGCGTACCCGGGGGTAGTCCCGCCGTTGTCGGCTGGGCCGGGAGTCAAACCGGCGTCGGTGAGCGGCGGCGGTATGCCGGCGATGCCACTACAGCCCCCGATTCAACCCGACGGGGTGCCGCGGCCCACCGGGGCGGCGCCTGGGACGGGTGTGTTCGGTATGGGCGCCGGCGGACGCGGCGCGATGGGCGGCGGTGGCGGCGGCATGCCGATGGGCGGCCACGGCGGTCAAAACCAGAACGAAAAGAAAGCCAAGCGCGTCCAGCAGGAGGATGAGGTCCTCTACACCGAGGACCGGCAATGGACCGCACCGGTTATCGGCAACCGTCGACGCAACGACCTTCCCGACGGCGGGGAAGCCCCCATGCCGGCGGCCAGCTGAATTGACCACGGACGAAATATGAGTGTCGCCGTTAATTAATACCTGACAAGCATCGAGGAGAATCACGGATGAACAGAATTCGTGCCCGCCGCATCGGCACAGTGAAGTGCGTGCGCTGCGCGGCCAAAACCGCTGGTGTAGAACAAAATTCGCGCACCATGATGGATCGTTACGCTGCTAGGATCATCAACTACCAATATGCGATACCGGCGACATTAGGAGTGTGCGCTCATGCCTGAAATATCGGATTGGGCAAAGGGTCCCTTTGCATTTCTCGGTTCTGTTCCGGCTTTCACCCAAGGCGATTATGAAAAAGGTGCTCAGGGGTTAGTCAACTCCGGCGGCTTCCTCGCGTTTGCGGCCAAAAGGTACCGGGGTGACAAGGAGACCCAGGAGGCCTTCAAAGCAGAAACGAAGGTGCTCTGGTACGGGATCCTCTACATCATGTCTCTGCAGTTGCTTTACATGAAGGCCACCGATACCGGAAAGGAATTCAAGACCGCGAAGGGTGACTTCGAGGCGGCCGGGCAATCGCTCGATGCCGCCACCGCCGAGGACTGGGGCGGATGGACCGGCGATGGGGCGGACAACTACAACACGCAGAATGACCTGCAAAAGACCCGGGCCGAGGCGATGTCCGGACTTGATGCCGATGTTTACGACATCTTGGCGAAGGAGACTAAAGAGGTCAAAAGGGCCGTCCTGAATCTCGGGTGGGAACAGACGGGCCTCACTTGCATGATCCCGATTTGCTCGATGGTTTATAAGACGAATCCAGCACTTTCGCTGAAAACGCAAGTGACTGCGGTAATGTGCGCCGTTTTGGCCAGCATCTCCATCGTCAAGGGCACCGCCGATGATTCGTCGGATAATGCCGGAAAGTTGCACAAACTCCGGGAGACATATCGTTCCGAAGGCGCCGGGGCGGCGGCGTCGCTCGCCGACCTGACCTCAACCAGCAAGAGTGCGGCGGAGGTAGGTCCGACGACGAAGTCCACCGTGGACCAGTTCGAAACACTCAACACGGCCGCTTCCTTTGCCGCTGCGGCGACGACCCCGCTGGCCGCTCCGGCGGCGAGCCCGTCGGCCGCTCCGGCGGCGACTCCGGCGGCCGCTCGCGTCGAAAACATCGGCGGTGGTGTGACGGCGAGCGCCCCCGCCGCCTCCCGCGGGTCGTACCCGGTGGCCGGTGTCAGCCAGGCGGCGAGTCCGGCATCCACAGGGGCCGGAGTAGCTAGTCAAGTCACCTCGACGGCCAAGCCGGCGGTGCCCGCCAAGGAGCAAGGGGCGGCCGGGGGCGACGAGGGGGCCGAGCGGGCGCCCGTCGACGTCGCTGCCGATGGCACCCAACAAGCACCCAGCCCGGTCGGGCGCGTTTAGAAAAGGAGATTAAGCGATGACGGATTTAAGCGTTACACCAAATTATCTCGAGGACCTGGCGAAGCAGCAGGACCGGGCCTCCGGAGAGATCGCAGACGCGACACAGGACGTCGCGGGGACCTCGGACAAATTGTGGTACGACCACGGGGTCCTGTGCGGGTACACAGCGCAAGCACTGAAAGCGCTCCTCAGGGACCGCAAATATACGGGCGACACGATGAAATCGGTGTCCGAGGCGCTGGCGGCGAATTTGCGTCAGGCGGCCGCCAATTATTCCGCCACCGACGAAGAAACCGGTAGCGCTCTCGGTCAACAAGTGCTGCACGGCTGATGAGAAGGGACGACGAGATTATGAAAGATAGTTTCGCAGCGCTGGATTTCGGCGACGAGCCCGGCGACGAGTCAGGTCACGACAGGAGCGCCGCGCTGGACTTCGGCGACGAGCCCGGCTACCAGACCAGTGACGAGTGGGCCTTTGACGCCGTGCCCGCCGACGAGCCGGCCGAGCCCGCCGTGAGCGGGATCGAGCCGCGTGCCATCGACACGCTGCCCGAGGACACCGGCGATACCGCCGACACCGTCGCCGAGGAGGACGAGTTCTCCTGGGAGCGGACCACGGTGACCAACCCGCCCGAGACCGTGTCGGTGACCGCGCTGATGGACGGCAAGACGCTGAGGATCGACCTGGCGGCCGACGCCGCGGGCATGACCGAGTCGGAGCTCGCGGCGGAGATCCTCGTCATCGCGGACGTGGCCAGTCAGAAGGCATCGTCGGTGTTGCACACCTTGTTGCTCGGCAGCATGCAGACGCAAGGGCTAAAGGACGACGGCGCCCTGGCCGAACTCCTGGGAGCGCGCTTCCTGGGTTTGACCTCGGCGACACGGGCAGCCGAGACGCAGGCAGAAGTGTTCACCACCCGCTACCAACTTTCCGCACCCTAAGGAACCCTAAGGACAACCCATGAGCACCGAGAACGCACAGTTGGACGACGTGTTGCGGCACGCGCAGCACATTCAGTCCGCGATGGACGAGCAGCTGCACCAGCTCAACACCAGATCATTCCAAGGGCTGGATGAGGCCAAGACCGTCGCCGCCACCGTCGACGGCCGCCAACGGCTGACCGACCTGCACATCCAGGACGGTCTGTTGCGGCTGGGCCCGCAAGTGGTTGCGCAGCGCGTCAACGAGGCGATGGCGAACGCTCAGGCGGCCGTGACCGCGGCGGACGAGGCCGAGCAGCAGCGGTTCTTTGAGTTGATGGACGACGCTGCCGGGTCTCTCAAGGGCATTCTGGGCTTCGCCTAGGGGGTTCGCTAGGCGGAAGTTCCGGGGCCGATGTTGCGGGCCGGGCGGGTACGCAGATCGTGAACGTATTCCATTGGTGCGCCCGCGATTTCGGCGGCATCGGCCATCACGCCCAGGTACCGTGCCGACGGCAGCCCGCCCTCCCAGGCGTCGAGCACGTAGAGCCACGCCAGCACGGGATCGGTATCGGTGTCCGAGGAAGTCCGTTCGACCCGGCACCTGATCTTTTTGTGGATGCCGAACTCGGAGCCCTCCCACCGGTCCAGGCTCATCTCGTCGGCGGGCGTCATGTCGTACAGCACGACGAACACCTTGGAATCGGGGTCCTCGACGACGCTGGCCAGCGCGCCTTCCCAGCCGATGTCTTCGCCGCCGAAGGTCAGCCGCCACCCGTGCAACCAGCCCGTTCCGGCCATTGGGGAATGGGGTGCCCGCTTCTGCATCTGCTCGGGATGCATGTTCGATCCGTAGGCGGCGTAGAGCGGCACGGGTGAAAGCTTAAACGGACGACGCTCACGCGGTCTTCATCCGGCGGTTCCGGAGCTCCTTGGATAGGTTAGGGCTGTGGTGACCCGCATCGTGATCCTCGGTGGAGGCCCGGCCGGTTACGAAGCCGCCCTGGTGGCCGCCACCTTGAATGCAGAGCACCCCGATACCACCGACGTCACCGTCATCGACTCCGAGGGGATCGGCGGGGCGGCCGTGCTGGATGACTGTGTGCCGTCCAAAACCTTCATCGCGTCGACCTGGCTGCGCACCGAACTGCGCCGCGCGCCCCGGCTGGGTTTCGACATCGACATCGACGACGCCAAGATCTCGCTGCCGCGGATCCACCAACGGGTCAGGGCACTGGCCGCCGAGCAGTCCGCCGACATCACCGCCGATCTGCTCAGTAAGGGTGTGCGGGTGGTCGCCGGCCGCGGCGAACTGTGCGACTCGACCCCGGGCCTGGCCCGGCATCGGGTCAAGGCTACGGCGTCTGACGGCACGGTCACCGAGCACGACGCCGACGTCGTCCTGATCGCCACCGGCGCCAGCCCGCGGGTGCTGCCGTCGGCCCAACCCGACGGCGAACGGATCCTGACCTGGCGCCAGCTCTACGACCTCGAGGCGCTGCCCGAGCACCTGATCGTGGTGGGCTCCGGCGTCACCGGCGCCGAGTTCGTGCACGCCTACACCGAGCTCGGTGTGCCGGTGACCGTGGCGGCCAGCCGCGACCGGGTGCTGCCCTACGAGGACGCCGACGCCGCGCTGGTCCTCGAGGAGGCGTTCGCCGAACGTGGCGTCGACCTGATCAAGAACGCCCGCGCGGAATCCGTCGTCCGCACCGAGACCGGGGTCCTGGTCACCATGACGGATGGCCGTACCGTCGAGGGCAGCCATGCGCTGATGACGATCGGGTCGGTGCCCAACACCGGCGGGCTGGGCCTCGAGCGGGTCGGCATCGAGCTGGGCCGCGGCGACTATTTGAAGGTGGACCGGGTGTCACGGACTTCCGTGCCCGGCATCTACGCCGCCGGCGACTGCACCGGCCTGCTGCTGCTGGCCTCGGTGGCCGCCATGCAGGGCCGGATCGCGATGTATCACGCGCTGGGCGAGGGCGTCAGCCCGATCCGGTTGCGCACGGTGGCCTCGACGGTGTTCACCCGCCCCGAGATCGCGGCAGTGGGCGTGCCGCAAACGATGATCGACGACGGCTCGGTGCCGGCCCGCACCATCATGCTGCCGCTGCGGACCAACGCGCGGGCCAAGATGTCCGGGCTGCAGCAGGGCTTCGTGAAGCTGTTCTGCCGGCAGGCCACCGGCGTGGTCATCGGCGGCGTGGTGGTGGCGCCGATCGCCTCCGAGCTGATCCTGCCGATCGCCGTGGCCGTGCAAAACCGCATTACCGTCAACGAGCTGGCGCAGACGCTGGCCGTCTACCCGTCGTTGTCCGGGTCGATCACCGAGGCCGCCCGCCGGCTGATGGCACACGACGATCTGGACTGACGACAGGCCTGTAAGCGCCCGACGAACTAGCCTTGGTGGAGCACCCGCTACTGACGAGTAACCGACAGGAGTCCGTTCCCGTGAGTGACCTGTTGTCCATGTTGGGCCCGCCGCACCGCGCCCAGGCCTGGGAACGACTCGGCACCGAGCAGTTCGACGTCGTCGTCATCGGCGGCGGGGTGGTGGGCTGCGGGTGCGCGCTGGACGCCGCCACCCGCGGGCTCAAGGTGGCGCTGGTCGAGGCCCGCGACTTGGCCTCCGGGACCTCGAGCCGCTCGTCGAAGATGTTCCACGGCGGGCTGCGCTACCTCGAACAGCTGGAGTTCGGGCTGGTGCGCGAGGCGCTGCACGAGCGCGAGCTGTCGCTGACCCGGCTGGCGCCGCATCTGGTCAAGCCGTTGCCGTTCCTGTTCCCGCTGACCCATCGCTGGTGGGAGCGTCCGTACATCGCGGCGGGCATCTTCCTCTACGACAGCCTGGGCGGTGCGAAATCCGTTCCCGCGCAAAAGCATTTGACCCGCGCCGGCGCGCTGCGGCTGAGCCCGGGGCTCAAGCGCAGCTCGCTGATCGGCGGGATCCGCTACTACGACACCGTCGTCGACGACGCCCGCCACACGATGACGGTCGCGCGCACCGCCGCGCATTACGGCGCCGTCGTGCGGTGCTCCACCCAGGCCGTCGCGTTGCTGCGCGAGGGCGACCGGGTCATCGGGGTGCGGGTGCGCGACTCCGAAGACGGCTCGGTCACCGAGGTGCGGGGGCACGTCGTGGTCAACGCGACCGGGGTGTGGACCGACGAAATCCAGGCCCTGTCCAAGCAGCGCGGGCGATTTCAGGTGCGCGCCTCCAAGGGCGTGCACGTGGTGGTGCCGCGGGACCGGATCGTCAGCGACGCCGCGATCATCCTGCGCACCGAGAAGTCGGTGATGTTCATCATCCCGTGGGGCAGCCACTGGATCATCGGCACCACCGACACCGACTGGAATCTCGACCTGGCCCACCCGGCGGCCACCAAGGCGGACATCGACTACATCCTGGGCACCGTCAACACCGTGCTGGCCACGCCGCTGTCGCATGCCGACATCGACGGGGTGTACGCGGGACTGCGCCCGCTGCTGGCCGGGGAGAGCGAGGAAACCTCCAAGCTGTCCCGCGAGCACGCCGTGGCGGTGCCCGCCCCCGGCCTGGTCGCCATCGCCGGCGGCAAGTACACCACCTACCGGGTGATGGCCGCCGACGCGATCGATGCCGCATCGCAGTTCGTTCCGGCCCGGGTGGCGCCGTCGATCACCGAGAAGGTGAGCCTGCTGGGCGCCGACGGCTATTTCGCCCTGATCAACCAGGTGGAGCATGTCGGCGAACTCGTCGGCCTGCACCCGTACCGGGTGCGTCATCTGCTGGACCGCTACGGCTCGCTGATGGACGATGTGCTGGCGCTGGCCGCCGATCGTCCCGAACTGCTCACCCCGATCAAGGACGCGCCGGGCTACCTCAAGGTGGAAGCGCTGTACGCCGTCGCCGCCGAGGGGGCTCTGCATCTCGAGGACATCCTGGCCCGCCGGATGCGGATCTCCATCGAATACCCGCACCGCGGCGTCGACTGCGCCCGCGAGGTCGCCGAGCTGGTGGCTCCCGTGCTGGGGTGGAGCGCCGGCGACGTCAATCGCGAGGTCGCCAACTACACCGCGCGGGTGGAGGCCGAAATCCTGTCGCAGGCCCAGCCCGACGACGTGTCGGCCGACGAGCTGCGGGCCAGCGCGCCCGAAGCGCGCGCCGAGATCCTCGAGCCGGTTCCTTTAACGTGAGGCCTGCCCCGCTTCCGGTACGCGACGGATTGGGGGCCGCGCGGGTACGGCTGCATGGCGGGGCGGTGCTGGCCGAGCTGACCACCCGGTTCGGCGAGCAGGCCCGGGCCAAGGTCCTGGCCGGCGAGGTCGTCGACGCCGCCGGCGCGGTGATCGACGAGGCCACCGTGTTGCCCACCGGCGCCAGCGTCTACCTCTACCGCGACCTGCCCGACGAGGTGCCGGTTCCTTTTGACATCCCGGTGCTCCATCGCGACGACGACATCGTGGTCGTCGACAAGCCGCACTTTCTGGCCACCATGCCCCGGGGCAGTCACGTCGCGCAGACCGCGCTGGTGCGGCTGCGCAAGGAACTGGGACTGCCCGAGCTCAGCCCCGCTCACCGGCTCGACCGGCTGACCGCCGGGGTGCTGGTGTTCACCACCCGGCGCGAGGTGCGTGGTGCCTACCAGATGCTGTTCGCTCGCGGCGAGGTGCGCAAGACCTACCTGGCCGGCGCTGCGGTCGATCCGGCGCTGGTGTTTCCGCGTCTGGTTAGAAGCCGAATCATCAAGCGCCGCAGTCACTTACAAGCTGTCTGTGAACCCGGCGAGCCCAATGCGGAAACGTTGGTGGAGCTCTTATCGCCGGATGGCCTCTACCGGCTGACGCCGCGCACCGGGCGCACCCATCAGCTGCGGGTGCAGATGGCGTCGCTGGGGTTGCCGATCATCGGAGATCCGTTGTATCCGAAAGTGATCGACGTGCCCGCCGGCGATTTCAGCACTCCGCTGCGATTGCTGGCTCAGCGCATCGAGTTCGACGATCCGTTCACCGGCTCGCGCCGGATGTTCCTCAGCCGCCGCACAATCGAGGTCGGCTCCGGTGGCGGTCACGACGACGCAGGATGACCTTGCGGATCTCGCTGACCCACAGCACCGTGCTGGACATGGCCAGGCACACCAGCCACTGGCCCGGGGACAGCGGCTCGGTGGTGAAGGCCGTATCCAGCAGCGGCAGCTGCACCACAGCCACCTGTAGCAATGCCGAGAAGGCGATCGCCGCCCACAGCCAGCCGTTGGCAAACAGGCCACGGAACACGGTTTGCGTCTCGGAGCGGGCATTGAGGGTGTTGAACAGCTGGCTGAGCACCAGCACGGTGAAGCCGGCAGTGCGGGCCGTGTCGAGCGACGCGGGCATCGGGCCGCCCGGGACATAGAGGTGGATCGTCAGCAGTGTCGCGGCCGCGACCGCCGCGCCGATCACGACGATGTTGTTCCACATCCGCGCGTCGATGACCCGATCGGACGCCGCCCGGGGCGGCAGGCTCATCAAGTCCTCGGTTTGCGGGTCCGCGCCCAAGGCCAGGGCCGGAGCGCCATCGGTGAGCAGGTTGATCCACAGAATCTGGGTGGCCAGCAGCGGGAGCGCCACGGTGTGCGCCTGCGACAGGCCGATCGCGCCGGCCAGGACCACCCCGAAAAACACGGTCAGGACCTCCCCCATGTTGGAGGACAACAGATAGCGCAGGGACTTCTTGATGTTGGAGAAGATGCCGCGTCCCTCGCGGATGGCCCGCACGATCGTCGCGAAGTTGTCGTCGGCCAGAATCATGTTCGCCGCTTCTTTGGCGACTTCAGTGCCGGTGCGGCCCATGGCGATCCCGATGTCCGCCGATTTCAGGGCGGGTGCATCGTTGGTCCCCTCGCCGGTCACGGCCACGATCTCGTGGTCGGCCTGTAGGGCGCCGATGATGCGCAGTTTGTCGGCGGCATCCAGCTGCGTGTACTGCGAGTGCCGGCGCACCGTTTGCCGGAGCTGATCATCGTCCTGGGCGGCGATCTCGGCGCCGGATACCGCCGACTCGTGGTCATCGATTCCGAGTTCGCGCGCGATTCGTGCCGCGGCCCGGGGATGGTCGCCCGTGATCATCACGACCCGGACCCCGGCTCGATGGGCGTCGGCGATGGCCGTCGCGGCTCCTGGGCGAGCGGGATCGGTGATGCCGACCATGCCCACATACGCCAGCGGTCCGCCGGGCTGGTCAGTTGCTGCCGGATAGGCCACCGCGACCGGATGCAACGCGTCGCTGGTGAGCCGCTCTGCGCCGCAACGGATGGTCGCCTTCGTGGAGTCGTCGAGCGGAACGAGTCGATCGCCGATCCGCAAATGTGTGCAGCGGTCCAGCACGGCATTGGGCTCACCCTTGGTCACCCGCGTCGAGGTGCGCTGTGTTGCCGGCCCCGTGCCGAGCTTCGTCTGCGCAACCAGGAAGGCCGCCTCGATGGGATCACCCTCGGCAATCCACTGACCATCCTGTTCTCGCAGCGAGGCAGTTGCGCCGGCCGCGTTGTCGCCGAGCACCAATCGGGTTTGGCGCCAAAGGTTCTCACCTTCCCGAAGCGGGACCCCGTCGTGCTCGAACCTGCCTTGCGGCCGGTATCCGGCACCCGTGACGCTCACCTCCCCGATCGGGGTGAGGACTCGCACGATCGTCATCTCCCCGGTCGTGAGGGTGCCGGTCTTGCCAGAGCAGACCACCGACGCCGATCCCAGCGTTTCCGCCGACGAAAGTTGTTTGACGACGGCGTTTTCCTCGGCCATCCGCCGCGTTCCCAGCGCCAGCACGACCGACATGATGGCCGGCAGCCCCTCGGGCACGGCGGCCACCGCCAGCGAGACGCCGAGTAGCACCGCGGTGACCACATCATGGGCACGGTGGACGCCGAAGACGACGAAAATACTCGCGATCACCACGGCGCCGAGAACCAACACGGCGATCCCGAGAACGCGGCTGGCGCGGTCGATCTCACGCTGCAGGGGCGTCGCGGTGTCGTCGACGGCGCGCACCAGGCCGGCGATCTGACCTGTCTGCGTTGCCATCCCCGTGGCGGTCACCACCGCCCGCCCGACACCCTTGGCGACCGCCGTGCCCTTGAACACCATGCCGGCTTTCTCGTCCAGCGCCGTCGGCTCGGCCAGAGTCCGCGGATCCTTGCGGGCCGGCTCACTTTCCCCGGTCAACGCGCTCTCCAGCACCTCCAGCCCGTCCGCCGTCACCAGCCGGGCATCGGCGGCCACGGCGTCGCCCTCCGTTAACAGCAGCACGTCACCGGGCACCACTTCGCTTGCGGCAATCCTGCATTCGGTCCCGTCGCGAACGACGGTCGCGGTCGTTGCCGTCATCCGCGCCAAGGCATCGACCGCGTGCTCGGCGTGGGCCTGCTGTCCGTAACCCAGGGCGGCGTTGAGTACCAGAATGACGCCGATCACCAATGCATCGACCGGCCATTCGGCGGCTCCCTCGATGGCCCAGACCGCAAGGGAGGCAAGCAGTGCGGCCAGCAGCAGGTAGATCAGCGGACTGCGGAACTGGCTGATGATCTTTTTCCACCTCGCCAGCGGCGGGACGCGTTCGATGTCGTTCGGTCCCACCGCGACGAGTCGGCGAGCGGCCTCGTGCGCGGTCAGGCCAGCTTCGGAATCCGTTCGGAGCCGTTGGACGACGACCGGCGGATCCAGCAGCGCGGGATCAGGCTCGACCAGGGTGAACACCGGTCATCGGCCGCTCGCCGAGCCGGCCGACGAGGCCTTGCGCCGGGACTCGATGATGCGGTTGCGCACGATGTGTTCGACGAGGATCGGCACAAAGGTCTGGACCGGCGCGGAGACGAATTGTTGGGCGGCCTCCTCACACCAGGCCTTGATCTGGGCGGTGCGCCGATCGTCGTCAAGCCCCTCGTGACGGGCCAGCTTGTCCGCGACATCGGCCACGGATCGCGCAACCGTTGAACCACTGGCCGGTGCGGCGTCGGCGGGTACCTGCGTCTCGGCCAACGCTTCGCGGGCAACCTCTTCGTCGGTGTCCGGCCGGATGACGTGCAGTGTGAGGTGACGGCCGTCTTCGCCGATCAGGATGACACTGGCCGGCTCGTCACTGCTGAAGCCCAGCAATTCGATTGGGTGCCCGGCGATCTCGGCCAGCGGCGGCGTTTCGTCCCAGCCGTTACGGCGGTAACCCACCATCACGACCTGCCCCAGTCGATCGGACACCGACGTCACCAAGTCGGGCAACTCGTCGACCAAATTCTGCGACCGCGGCCACCACGCCCCGTCGAGATGCTCCGACAAGGCCCGGTAAGGCTTGAGCTGCAATCGCGAATCACGGTTATCGGCAACCACTTTGGACTCCTTGGGTTAGTCGGGCCACCTCGTCGCCCGAGATTTGTCGTTGGATCACGTCAGACGCCCGCCGCAGCAGGCTGGGCGCAATCGCGGGCAGTGCACTGGCCAACGCAGCCCCGAGCAAGGCCTGACCCCAGGCCAACGGGTCTACCGGGGTGCAGCCGAACAGCTGGCTGAGCCCCGGAGTGCTGACCACCACCACCAGCACTGCGAGCGAACCGACCGACGTCAACACCACCATTGGTGCGTGTGAGTCGATCAGAGTCTGGGCAAGTTGCGTGCTGACCAGCGCGATCAGCCCGACGGTCGCGGCGCGCCGCGGCAGGCCGGTCAGGCTGGCCATCGTCCAGGCCGCCGTGGCGCCGACCGTGGTGGCGGCACCACGAATCCCGATCGCGCGCCACATCGCGGCCTCGTCGCGGTCCTCATCGGCCGTGCCCGATTGCGGGCTGACGGCCAGCGCGGCGGCGGGAAGAGCGTCCGTCAACATGTTGACCAGCAGCATTTGCCGGGCGTTGAGCACCGAGCGCCCGGTCAACAGGGCGGTGATCGTTGCGAAGCACGCCTCGCCGAGGTTGCCGCCCAACAGCATCGACACCGCGGAGTGCACCCGCTGCCACAACTGCCGGCCCTCGTCGAGCGCATCGAGCAGCGCCTCGATCCGTTCGTCGAGCAGCACCACGTCGGCCGCGCTGCGGGCCGCATCGCTACCGCGAGCGGCCACCCCGATGCCCACGCTGGCGGCCCGGATCGCGGCGGCGTCGTTGACACCGTCGCCGACCATCGCCGTGACGAGGCCCGCCCGCTCGAGGGTCTGGACCACGTCGATCTTGTCTTCCGGCGTCATCCGCGCGAATACCACACAGGATGTGACGGTCTGTGCCCGCTGATCGGCCGACAGGGCTTCCCAGTCGCTGCCGGTGACCACCTGATCGGCGTTCACATCGATGCCCAGCTCTTGGGCGATCGCCATCGCGGTGCTGGGATGATCACCGGTGATCAGCCGGACCGCGATATCGCGCTCGGCAAGGCTGCGCAGCAGGGCGCGGGCCATCGGCCGCGGAGTGTCTGCCAAGCCGATCAGACCGACCGGGGCGAGGTCGGACGTGCACACGCTTTCCAGATAGCCGGGGTTGGCCGTGGCGGCCGCTGCTTGGTGCGGGGTGAGTTCGCGCTCGGCAACCGCCAGCACCCGAAGACCATTGGCCGCCATCTCGTCGACCTGCCGGGCCAACGGCTGGTCGTCGTGGCGTAGCGCTGACGAGAGCGCCTCGGGTGAGCCCTTGATGGTCAGTCGAGTGCCCACGAGTGCGGCGGCGAACGGCCGGCCGGACGACTGGAATGGCAGGAACGCGTCACGGCTGCGCCGCGGTTGTGGTGGCATCCCGTCGCTTCGCAGATCCGGGTCGTCGGCGGCTTGGGTGATCGCGTCGTCGGTGGCGTGGTCGACACGGTGGGTGTGCCTGGCGTAGCTGGTGCTGACCGCGGCGTCGAGGACCTGCGCCGGGGTGTAGCCGGCCATCGGGTGCACCGACTTGACCTGCAGCCGGTTCTCGCTGAGCGTTCCGGTCTTGTCGAAGCAGACCACGTTCAACCGGGCCAGCGCTTCGATCGAGTGCGGATTGCGGATCAGGACCGATCGGCCGGTGAGCCGGCGGGCCGCGGACAGCTGCGCCAGTGTGGCCACCAACGGCAACCCCTCCGGAATGGCCGCGACGACCAATGTGACCGCACTGGACACCGCGTCGCGCAGCAGGGTGCCGCGCATCAGGCTGATCAGCCCCACCAGCCCGCCGCTGGCCAGGCTGAACGGCAACGCGCGGCCGGTGATGTGGCGCAACTGCCGCTGCAGGCCGACCTCTTGCAACTTGCGCGGGGCCATCGCCAACGCTCGGCGCATCTCCGAGCGCGAGCTCACCGCGGTTACCACGGCCACCGCCGTGCCCGCGACGATCGTGGTGCCGGCATAGATCATGCAGGTGCGCTCGGCGAGCGGGGCGCCCGGTGTGGGTTCGGTCTGCTTGGCCACCGGCAGCGATTCGCCGGTCAGAGTGGATTCGTCGACTTCGACATTGATCGCGTGCAGCAGCCGGGCATCCGCAGGGACCACCTCGTCGGCACGGACTTCGATGACGTCGCCGAGCCGCAGCCGCCGGGTAGCAACGTTCTCGTGGCGCTGCGCCGCCACCGGCCCGACATGTCGGCGGGCGGGCGGATCCTGCACGGCCAGCAGGCGATCCAGCGTGCGTTCGGCATACAGCTGCTGCTCGGCCGACAACGCCGCATTGGACAACAGGACACTACCCACCAGGACCGCATCCAGCGGGGAGCCGAGCAGTGCGCTGGCCAGCGCGCCGGTGGCCAGCAGCGGAGTGATCGGGTCCGACAGGTCGCCGCGCATCTCGCCGACGAAATCGCGGAGCAGACCCCACGACGGCGCGGCGGCATCGTGCAGCGCACGAACCGCCGGCCGCTGTGACCACCACGTCGGTGCTTCGATCGCGCGTTGGTCGGTCGGGCGGGGCAACAGCCGCTGCACCTCCGCAACGGGCAGCGCGTGCCATTCGTGGCTGGTCTCCGGCTCGGGCAGCGGATCGCGAAACGCCTTCGCGGCGGCCCGGTATCCGACCCACAGGCTGGTGGCCATGCCGACGTTGACCGAGGTCGAACTGCGGCCGGGCACACCGGGAATCAACATCAGGGCGCCGAGTGCGGAAGCCGAGGCGGACAGCCGGACGGCCCCCTCGGTGGCGGAGCGGGCGGCGGGCAGAGCGTGCAGCACCCGCCAGACGCCGGTCAGGTCGGCCACGATCACGTCGGCACCCCATGGCGGAGGCCGCCCGTCGCGGAGCACGCCGATCGTGATGTCGGACCGGTGCGCGGCCCGCATCTCCGCGGTAGTCAGCAATGCGACGGTGGCGCCGCCGGCCTTCAGTTCGGCCACCGCCGCCGCCACCGCATGATCGATCGAGCCGTCGGCGGGATAGAGTTGGTCGAATCCCCTTGCCAGAGAACGTAACCCGTCGTCATCTAGCGAAAAGATCCGTGGTTGTGAGCGCCGCGCTTCGGTCAGCACCGCCGCGGCGAACGGATCGCGAACCGGGCTGATGAGCGCCTCGCCGATACCGCCGGCTCCGGGGATGTCGGCCAGGTGGTGCCATCCTGGCTTCAGGCCGTCATTCTCGAGTGCGGCCCGCACCGCTTCCCATGCGTGGGAACGTACCGAATTCTCCACGCCCAGAATGCGACTGACCATCAGATCATCGGTGTAGAGCGCTCGCGGGTCGATCATGATCGCGTCGATCCGGTCGAGTGAGCGCAGCACGCGAGGGTGCAGCACCAGCGCGTCATGGTGGACGTTGAGGCCGCTGCTCATGGCACAGGCGAACGCCTCGCGCACGGTGCGTAACGGCTTTGGGACGGTACTCAGCGCGGCCGCACCGGCCATGTCGAGATTCCGGGACAGCAGGCCCACCAAGGCGCCGGCGCCGATGCCCGCCAGGCCGATGCGGTTGGCATAGCGTTCCGCGGGGCCGTCGGACGGGCGGGGCCGGTCCCGCGTCGTCCACGCCGCATCGTCCGGAAACGGTTGGCAGCCCAGCGTGGATTCGTGCCGGTACCACGCCAGCCGGCAGGTCCACGCCTCCGCCGCCAGCAGAGTATTGGTAGCGGCCTCGGCGGCCGCCGCCGTCGGCGACACCGTCAGCGCCGCGGTAGCGGCGTTGACCACACCGAACAGCACATCGGTTCCCTCCGGACCGAGGCGTTGTTCCAACTCTCGACGCACTCGCGGCAGATGATCGGCCAGCGTGGGTGCCACGGCCATCAAGTCGGGCATTCTGGGCAGGCGGAGCAGGCTGCCGGTCAGTGAAAGACCAAGGCCCACAGTGGCGGCCGCAACCGCTACCAGCCGTGCTGCCAGTAGCGCGTCATCGCCCGGCAGGGAGGCCGGGTGGTGTCGCGCGACGCCGATTCGGTCGCGCGATTCGGCGTTCTCGACGATTCGGCACAGTTCGGTCAGGGCGGGCGCATCGGCGGTTTCGGTGTCCAGGGTGACCACGACCCGTGCCAGGGCGCGGTTGAGGAAGGCGGTGCGAACGCCTTGCGTCGCGCGGACCGCGGCCAGTACGTCAGTGGCGATGGCGCAGGCATGTGGCCCGCCGAGACCACGCACCTCGATCCAGCACCGCGGCCCGCTGCGGCTGGTACGGCGTGCCGCGGCGCCGCCCAGCGCCTCGATCACCACGCCCGCGCTCGCACGTGCCAGTGACGAAACATCCGGCGCGGCAAGGGTTAACGACTTGCTTATTCTCGCCGCCACGCCGACGCCGCCGAGGGCGGTATGGGTAGCCCCGACCGCAGCGACAACGCCTGCGCTAAGGGCCATTTGAGTGCCGGCGACGGTAGCCCGCAACGGGCTAGTCACCAGGGCCAAGCCTGGTAAACGACGTGGCGCGATCACGTCGTTAGACTATGCGGCGCCGGCGTGAATCAGAGGAGCCGTAAGGCCTCCCTTCGGGGGCTTTCGTCCCTTGCCGGAGGCTCCCGAACCAGACGAACATCGATATCGGGCCGCTCGCGCTTTTCATTCTCCTGCGCGACAACTCGCGTTCAGGGAGGCTTCGCTGATGCGTACCGCCTATCACAGACAGCTGGCCGACCTGACCATGCGACTGGGCGAAATGTGCGGCCTGGCCGGCGTCGCGATGAAACTCGCGACCCGGGCGCTGCTCGAGGCCGACAACGTCGCCGCCGAACAGGTGATCGGTGACCACGAGCGAATCGTGGCATTGCGGGCCGAAGTGGAAAGGGAAGCCTTTGCGCTGCTGGTATTGCAACAACCTGTGGCCAGCGAATTGCGAGCGGTCTTCAGCTCGATACAAATCATCGCGGACGTGGAACGAATGGGCGCGTTGGCGGTGCATATCGCGAAGATCGCGCGGCGAGATCACCCCAAGCACGTCCTGCCCGCCGAAGTCGGCGAGTACTTCGCGGCCATGGCCAAGGTGGCAATTGCGTTGGGCGACAGTGCGAAAAGCGCGCTGATATCGGGCGATCCGCGACAAGCCGGTCTGCTTCACGATCAAGACGACGCGATGGACGACCTTTATCGGGAGTTGTTCGGTGTGCTATTGGATCGGGAATGGCAGCACGGCGTCTCCGTCGGTGTCGAAACGGCATTGCTGGGCCGCTTCTACGAGCGCTTCGCCGACCATGCCGTCGAGATCGGCCGTCGTGTCATCTTCATAACCAGTGGCGTGTTGCCGACCGAGGATGAGATATCCGCGTATTGACGCCGTGAATTCGGTGGCAATCAACCGCCGCGAAGCTCATCGGCGTCTATAAGTTGGTTATGAGCGAAGAACCCGCGCTGGTCATCGTTGCCGGCTATCAAGGCCTCGATGCCGCCCGCCACGACTTTCAAACCCTGACCGACCGCGCCAAGGACAAGAGCCTGCAGCTGCGCGACGCGGTGCTGGTCGGCAAGGACGCCGAGGGCAATCGCGTGTTCGTCGACAACGGCAATCGCCTCGGCCGTCGCGGCGCCAAGTGGGGGGCCGGCGCGGGCCTGGCGGCGGGCCTGCTCTCGCCGGCGTCGGTGGTCACGGCGGCAGCCGGCGCCGCGGTCGGCGCCCTGGCGGGCACCTTGTTGAACCAGAAGGTCAAGGGCGGGCTGTCCGACAAGATCGGCGAGCAGATGGCGGCCGACAGCGCCGTGATCGTTGTCCTGGCGCCCGGCGAATCCCGGCTGGCCGTCCAGCAGGCGCTGGCCGGATCGCCGATGAAATCGGTTGCAGCGCTGGCTCATTCGACATTGCGCGGCTTCGGCGCGGCCCTGGAGGAGGCGATGGGCAAGTTCAACCCGGACCGCACCCGGCTGCCGATACCGCAGCGGCGCTTCGGCGGCACCGTGGGCCGCACCGTCGAGGAGTCGGTGGGGGACTGGACGATCGTGCCGGGCGCCGCCGCGCCCGAGGGCGCGCCGAACGTGCTGATCGTGCTGATCGACGACGCCGGCTTCGGCGGGCCGGACACCTTCGGTGGCGCTATCCGCACCCCGACATTATCCCGGCTGGCGCGCAACGGCTTGGCCTACAATCGCTTTCACGTTACTGCGGTGTGCTCGCCGACCCGCGCGGCGTTGCTGACCGGTCGCAACCACCACCGGGTCGGCTTCGGATCGGTGTGCGAGTTTCCCGGCCCATACCCGGGCTACTCTACGGCCAAGCCGCGCAGTTGCGCCGCGCTGCCGCGGATTCTGCGCGACAACGGTTATGTCACAGGCGCTTTCGGTAAGTGGCATCTGACTCCGGACAACGTGCAGGGCGCGGCGGGTCCGTTCGACAACTGGCCGCTCGGCTGGGGATTCGACCATTTCTGGGGATTCCCGTCGGGAGCCGCGGGCCAGTACGACCCGATCATCAGCCAGGACAATTCGGTGCTCGGCATACCGCAGGGCCACGACGGTAAGCCGTACTACTTCCCCGACGATCTCACCGACAAGGCCGTGGCGTGGCTGCACACCGTGCGGGCGGCCAACGCCACCAAGCCGTGGATGATGTACTACGCGACCGGCGCCACCCACGCGCCGCACCACGTGTTCGCCGAGTGGGCCGACAAGTATCGGGGCCAGTTCGACGAGGGCTGGGATATGTACCGGCAGAAGACATTTGAACGGCAGAAGCAGCTCGGTATCATTCCGCCCGACGCCGAACTCAGCGAGCGGCCCGATCTGTTTCCGGCGTGGGACAGCCTGTCGGAGACCCAGCGCAAGCTCTATGCCCGACAGATGGAGGTGTTCGCCGGGTTCTCGGAAAACGCCGACTGGAATGTCGGTCGCCTGCTGGACGCGATCGACGGTCTCGGCGAGTCCGACAACACGCTGGTCTTCTACATCTGGGGCGACAACGGCGCCAGCATGGAGGGCACCAACACCGGTTCGTTCAACGAGATGACGTTCATCAACGGCCTGGATCTCACCGCCGAGCAGCAATTGGCGCTCATCGAGCAATACGGCGGGATCGAAGCGCTGGGCGACGAGCACACCGCACCGCATTTCGCGAGTGCCTGGGCGCACGCCAACAACACCCCGTATCAGTGGGGCAAACAGATGGGCAGCCACCTGGGCGGCACCCGCGATCCGATGGTGGTGGCCTGGCCCAGCCGGATCCGGCCCGATGCGCACGTGCGCGACCAGTTCACGCATTGCATCGACATTGCGCCAACTGTGTTGGAGGCCATCGGTTTACCGGAGCCGACCAGCGTCGACGGCTTCGACCAGGAGCCGATGGACGGCGTCAGTTTCATCCACACCTTCGACGACTCGGCGGCGCAAGAACGGCACACCGTGCAGTATTTCGAGAACGTCGGCAGCCGCGCCATCTACCAGGACGGCTGGTGGGCTTGCGCCCGGCTGGACAAGGCGCCGTGGGACTTGTCGCCACAGACCATGCAGCGGTTCGCGCCCGGCAACTACAACCCCGACGACGACGTGTGGGAGCTGTACTACCTGCCCGACGACTTCGCTCAGGCCCACGACCTGGCCGCCGAGCATCCGGACAAGCTCGCCGAGCTGACCGAATTGTGGTGGCAGGAAGCCGAAAAGAACCGGGTACTGCCGCTTCTCGGCGGGCTGGCGGTGATGTTCGGCGAGCTGCCGCCGCTGCCCACCACCGCCCGATTCAGCTTCTCCGGCGGTGTGCAGAACATTCAGCGCGGCATGGTGCCGCGCATCTTCGGGCGCTCCTACGCCATCGAGGCGCGGCTGCACATTCCCGACGCGGGAGCGCAGGGTGTGCTCGTTGCCAATGCCGATTTCATGGGCGGGTACGCCTTGTGGGTGGACGAGGAACGCAAGCTGCACCACACGTATTCGTTCCTCGGCGTCGAAACCTATCGGCAGGTATCGACCGAGGCCTTGCCCGTCGGCGATCTCACCGTGCGGATGCTGTTCGAATCCGCGCAGCCTGTCGTCGGTTCGGGCGGACGCGTGACGCTATGGGCCGACGATCGGTTGATCGGAGAGGGCGAGCTGCCTCAGACGGTGAGCCTGGCCTTCACGTCGTATGCCGGGATGGACATCGGCCGCGACAACGGCTTGGTGGTCGATCGTGAATACGAGGACAAGGCTCCCTACGCGTTCACCGGAACCGTCAAAGAGGTCATCTTCGACCTGATGCCGGTTCCGGTGAACGCTGAGCAGGCGCTGCACGAGCACGCCGCGGTCCAAGCTGTCGGACAGGGAGCCGCCGGCTAGCCGTTGTCGCCAGGCAGCACGCGGGTCAAGGCGTCATGAATACCCTGGTTAATGCGATCCGCGGCCAGTGGGCTGGCGAATGGGGGCGGTGCCCCGCAGGTACAGGAAAATTGGTTGAACACCACGTCCGCGTTGGCGGGCGTGGCCAGTCCGACTGTTGCACCCAGAACGAGCGCGCCACCGATTATTATCTTCGCGATCATTTCTAGTCCTCCTTTTGTTCACCTTTTGTTAAAGTGTACGCACGGAAGGAGGCGCAACGGCGTTGGCTCGCCGTTTGTGGTGGTTTGTGGCCGTTTCGTTAGGTCGACGGCGGCGGCGGAGGTGCAGGCTCCGGCGGCGGCTTGTACTGCGGGCAGTAGGCGCGGATGGCCGCGCCGACGAAGTAGCCGGCGTCGTAGTCGGGCAGGCTGCTGCTGTTCATCACGTCGATGACGACCTCGTTCGGCGTCATCCCCTGCGCAAGGTATTCGCAGACCTTCCGCGCTGCCGCGATGGCAGCGGGGACGGACTCGTGGGTGATGCCGTCGGCAATCAGCAGCTGGACGAATTTGTCATCGTTCGCATCGGCGTGGGCGGCAGGGGCCACCCCTGCGCCAAGCACGCCAAGCGATACGGCCATCGCAACGACAAGTCGGGTGCCCGACGGGATCTTCACGGGGCCGGGCTTGGCAATTTTCACGTTTCTCATCATCGCTCAAATCGCGATCGTTGCCAATGTGGGCAAGTCTGGCCGGAAGTTAAACATGGCCGTTTTCAGTGCCGCCATATCGATCACCCGCCCGAGGTGATCGAACCGTCACTGCGGTAGGTAATTTGACCCCCATGCCGTATGGACGATTGCTATCGTCGGCGCTGCTGGCGGTCTGCCTTGTCGGCTGCGGCGTGCAGCACGTATCGGCGGCGACGCCGCACGATCTGGCCGGAATGTTTCGTTCCGGCGGCCTGGACCGCACCTACCTAATGCATGTGCCGCCCGGCGATCCCGTCGGTTTGGTGCTCAGCCTGCATGGAGGCGGCGGCAGTGGAAAGGGCCAGAAGGGTCTGACGGACTTCGACGCCGTCGCCGACGCGAACAACCTCCTGGTGGTTTACCCCGACGGTTACGACAAGAGCTGGGCCGACGGGCGGGGCGCCTCCCCCGCCGATCGCCGCCATGTCGACGACGTCGGCTTCCTGGTGGGGCTCGCCGACAAGCTGCGCAACGACTACAACATCGCGCCCGGGCACGTCTTCGTCACCGGAATGTCCAACGGCGGCTTCATGTCCAACCGGTTGGCTTGCGATCGTGCTGACGTTTTTTCGGCGATCGCGCCGGTGGCGGGCACGCTGGGCGTCGGCGTGGCGTGTAATCCGTCGCAACCGGTTTCGGTGTGGGAGGCGCATGGGACCGCCGATCCGCTGGTGCATTTCAACGGGGGGGACGTACGTGGTCGGGGTGGGCTGAGCCACTCCATCTCGGTCAACAGCATGGTGGACAAGTGGCGTTCGGCCGACGGCTGCCAGGGCGACCCGGTGGCTGCGGTATTGCCGAACGTCGGCGACGGCACCGTCGTGCACCGCATCGAATCGACGGCGTGTGCGGCGGCCACCGAGGTGGTCTTCTATCAGATCGACAACGGCGGGCACACCTGGCCGGGCGGCAAGCAGTATCTGCCCAAGGCGGTGATCGGGCCGACTACGCGAGTGTTGGACGGATCCGAATCGATCGCTCAGTTCTTTTTGGCGCACGCCCGCGACTAGCCGTGGCCGATTCGCATTGTTCGGCAGGATTTCCCGGTCGGGTTAAACAAACTGTTCCTAGCGTTCGTCCGGAGTTTGGGATTCAGCGCTGACACGACGGGCACCAGTAGGCCACCCGGTCGGCGGTGTCGTCGACGTTGATGCGCGTGCCGCAGCGCCGGCAGCTCCGCCCGGCGCGGCCGTAGACCCACAGTTGCCGGCCCGCCCGGGTGTCGCCGGTGGTGCAGCGGTTCCAGCGGAAGCGGTTGGTCCACAGCATGTCCCGGGCTCGCGACACCAGACGGCGCGGGTCGGCGATCGCGCTGACGGGTGCGGTGGGCAAGTGTCCACTGACGAAACACAATTCGTTGCAGTAGACGTTGCCGACCCCGGCCATCACTCGCTGGTCGAGCAACGCCTGGGCCAGCGGCCGGTCCGGACTTGCGACCAAGTTCGCCGCGGCGAGGTCGGGATCCCAATCCGGACCCAGCAGATCGGGTCCCAAATGGGCGACCGCTTCGCCGTCGCGGTCGCGGTCGAGAATTTCGAGCACGCCAAGGTCGATGCCGACAGCACGAATATCGTTGGCTTCCAAAATGATACGGGCGCGGTGGTCTGTGCGCACCGGGCGGTTCCCGACTCGCCAACTGCCGTCCATCTTCAAATGTGAGTGAATGCTGGCCCGCCCGGCCCGGATGAACAGGTGCTTGCCGCGGCTGATCACCTCGTCGACCATGGTGCCGGTGAGGTCGACGGTGGCGAATTGCGGCACCCGGACGTCGCAACGGGTCAGCGTTTGCCCGGCCAGGTGCTCGCGCAGCATGGCCGCGGTGTGCCAGACGGTGTCACCCTCGGGCATCGGTCATCACCGCAGCCGCATGCCGCGCGGGGTGCGCGCGAAGCCCGCTGCCGACAGTGCCTCGGTGACCGGACTCGGGCCGCCGGGCAGCGGCTGCAGTGCCGGCACCCCGTTGATGCGTTCGACGAGGATCGACTCGACGCGCCGGGCGGTGACCAGGTCGGCCAGCCCCTGGGCCGCCGCGTGGTGGGCGCCGGGATCGTCGGTGAACGTCAACAATGACCGGCCGCCGCGCTCGAGGAACCAGGAAAGCCCGCCGTCGACCAGCACGACGAGCGCGCCGGCCTTGCGGCCCGGCCGCGGCCCGTCGGTGGCGGGCCAGGGCAATGCGGCCCCGTACGGGTTGGCGGGGTCGGCGGCGGCCAGCACGACCGCGGCGTATTCGGGTCGCTCCGGGTCGATCCCGTCGAGGTAACTGCGCAGTCGGTCGACGGTCGAGGCGACGGCGAATTGGGCGCCGCCCAGCGACTCGACGAAGTACCCACGCTGGCACCGGCCGGCTTCTTCGAAGGTGCTCAGGACCTTGTACAAAGTGGCGAATCCCCCCGGCACATTTTCCGACACCACCGCGCCTCTGGTCAGCACGCCATGCCGGTTGAGCAGCAATTCGGCTTGGTAGTGGGCGCGCAGGGTGGAATCGGGCTCCGGCGCCGGCACTGCCGACCAGCGCCCGGCCACGGTGGGGTCGGTCGTCCGGGAGTGGGGATGCGCGACGTTGTACCGGCTCAGCCGGGGCGGCCGGCGGGTGCGGTGCGCGGGGGCCGAACGTTTGCGAGTCCCGGTGCCCGTCAGCAGCGCTCGCACCGGGGCGAACGTGTCGCCGGTGATCCAGCCGGCCCAGATCAGTTCCCACAGTGCATCTTTGAGCGCGGTTTCGCCGATCCCGTCGTGGTCGAGCTGCCGAAAGAAGTACGCGCCGCCGCCGGCCAGGGTTTCCAGGATCGCGCGATGGGTGCCGGTGAAGTCGATCTCGTCGGGCGTCGTCAGGGTCAACGGTGCCGAATCGCTGGGGTGCAGCGCGATCCACCCGTCGCTGCCCGAGATCGACCCGGCACCCGACCAGGTGACCTCCCCGGCCGCCAGCAGCTGATCGAGCATCGCCGGTGCATAGTCGGTCACCCGCGACGCCAGCACCAGCGGCTCGAGCGCCGACGCCGGTATCCGCACCCCGGCCAGCTGGTCGATCACAGACATCAGCCCATCGGTGCCGCTGGCGGTGCCCAGGTGATGCCAGGCCGGCAGGAAGCGCCCGTAGGCGGCGGTGCTGACCGGCTCGACCTGAGCGCGCAGCGCGGCCAGCGAACGCCGCCGCAGTATCCGCAAAACGTCTGCGTCACACCATTGTTCGCCACCAACACCGCCGACACCGCCGGAAGCGACCTCGGGAGTGACGAAGTCGCCACGCACCAGTCGGCCTCCAGAAGTCCCTGGGCTGGCCAGCCGACTCAGCACGTCGGCCGTTACCCGCAGCCCCAGCCCGAAGCGGGCGGCGGCCTCGGCGGTGGTGAACGGGGTGCGGGTGCGCGCATAGCGGCCCAGCAGCTCGCCGAGTGGGTCGGCCACCTGCTCGGTGAACGTGGCCGGAACGCCCAGCGGGACGGCCACGCCGACCGCGTCGCGCAGCCGGCCGATGTCCTCGATGGCCACCCACCAGCTGCGGCCGGCGAACGACACCGTCAGCGCGCGCCGGGCGGCGCGCAGGCCTTCCAGCCAGCCGCCCACATCGGCGGCCTCGGACCGCGCGGCGACCTCGTCTTGGGTCAGCGGGCCCAGCAGCCGCAGCAAGTCGGCGACCGCCTCGGCGTCGCGGGCGGCCCGGTCGGCGCTCAGGTGCTGCAACTGGCGGCCGGTCGCGGCGATGACATCCGGGTCGAGCAGTTCGCGCAGTTCGACGCGCCCGAGCAACTCGGCCAGCAGCGTGCTGTCCAGCGACAGGGCTGCGGCGCGGCGCTCGGCCAGCGGGGAATCGCCCTCATACATGAATGCGCCGACGTAGCCGAACAACAGCGAGGCGGCGAACGGTGACGGCTTGGGTGTTTCGGCCTCGAGCACCCGCACCCGGCGGTTAGCGATGCCCGTCATCAAATCGACCAGCGCCGGGACGTCGTACACGTCCTGCAGACATTCCCGGACGGTCTCCAGCACGATCGGGAAGTCGGGGTATTTGCGGGCCACTTCCAGCAACTGTGCCGCCCGTTGCCGCTGGAGCCACAGCGGCGAGCGGCGGCCGGGGTGGCGCCGCGGCAGCAGCAGCGCACGCGCGGCGCATTCCCGAAACCGGGACGCGAACAGTGCCGAGCCGCCCACTTCCGCGGTGACGATCGGGTCGATCTCGTCGGCGTCGAAGACGAAAAGCTCCGCACCAAGCGGTGCGCCCTCTTGGCTGGAGAGCCCGGTGTCGGGCAGATGCACGACGATGCCGTCGTCGGAGGCGGTCGGCTTCTCGTCGATGCCGTAGCGCTCGGCCAGCCGCCGGCCCACCGCCAGCGCGAGCGGGCCATGCACGCGCAGCCCGTACGGCGAGTGCAGGATCACCCGCCAGTCGCCGAGCTCGTCGCGGAAGCGTTCGACCAGCAGGGTGGTGTCGGTGGGCACGGTCCCGGTGGCCGTGCGCTGGTCGTCGAGCAACACCCACAGGTTGTCGGTCGCGTAATCGTTGAAACCCAATGCAGCGCAACGTTTTCCGAATTCCTCGCGGTTCAGCCCGGCAAGGTCGCCGGTGAAGGCGCCCAGCGCCGCGCCGAGTTCGGCGGGGCGGCCGACGTCGTCGCCGCGCCAGAACGGCAGCCGGGCGGGCAGGCCCGGCGCCGGAATCACCAGCACCCGATCGTGGGTGATCTCGGTGATCCGCCAGCTGGTGGCGCCCAGCGAGATCACATCACCAGGCCGCGACTCGTAGACCATTTCCTCGTCGAGTTCACCCACCCGCGAAGGCTTTTCGGCTTCGCTGGCCAGATAGACGGTGAACATCCCGCGATCGGGGATCGCGCCGCCGGACGTGACGGCCAGCCGTTGCGCCCCGGGCCGGGCCGTCAGCGTTCCGCTGTCGCGGTCGTAGACCAGCCGCGGTCGCAGCTCGGCGAATTCGGTGGACGGGTACTTGCCGCTCAACAGGTCCAGGGTGGCTTCGTACACGCTGCGCGGCAGCGTCGAGAACGGCGCGCTGCGACGTACCGTGTCGAACCACCGGTCGGCGTCCAGCGGCTCCAGCGCGGCGGCGGCGACCGTCTGTTGGGCCAGGATGTCGAGCGGGTTGGCCGGCACCCGCATCGACTCGATCTGCCCGGCCAGCATCCGCTGCAAGGTCACGGCGCAGCTGATCAGGTCGGTGCGGTGCTTGGGGAACAGCACACCTTGGGAGACCTCGCCCACCTGATGGCCGGCCCGCCCGATGCGCTGCAGGCCGCTGGCCACCGACGGCGGCGCCGCCACCTGGATCACCAGGTCGACGGCCCCCATGTCGATGCCCAGCTCCAGGCTGGACGTGGCGACCACGGCCTTGAGCAGCCCGCGTTTGAGGTCCTCTTCGACCAGTGCGCGCTGCTCCTTGCTGACCGAACCGTGGTGCGCGCGCGCCAGCACCGTGTCGGCGCCGTAGGTCTGGCCGCTGCCCATGATGTGTGCCGGCGCTCCGCCGGGCACCTTGCGGTTGGCCCTTTGGTTGTCCGGGGCCGACAGTTCGACACCGCTGCGCTCGGCATGAATCTCGTTGAGCCGTGCGGTAAGTCGTTCGGCCAGCCGTCGCGAATTGGCGAACACGATGGTCGAGTTGTGCGCTTCGATCAGGTCGACCAGACGCGCCTCCACGTCGGGCCAGATGGTGTTGTCGGCCAGATTGGCCATGTCGGGCACCGGTACCTGCACGGTGAGCCGGAAGGACTTGGCCGACGGGGGAGCCACGATCGTGGTCGGGGCGTTCCCGGACAGGAACCTCGCCAGCTCCTCGGGCGGGCGCACCGTCGCGGACAATCCGATGCGCTGGGCGGGCCGGCCTTCCCGGAGCTCATCAAGGCGCTCCAGCGACACCGCCAGGTGCGCACCGCGCTTGCCGGCCGCGATCGCGTGTGCCTCGTCGACGATCACGGTCTGCACGCCGGCCAGGGTTTCGCGCGCGGCCGAAGTCAGCATCAGGAACAGCGACTCGGGGGTGGTGATCAGCACGTCGGGGGGTGAGTTGATCAGCTGGCGGCGCTGCGCCGGCGCGGTGTCACCCGACCGGACCCCGACACTGATGTCGGGGGCGGGCAGGCCGTGGCGCTCGGCGATTCTGGTCAGCCCGGCCAGCGGGGTGCGCAGGTTGCGCTCCACGTCGACCGCCAGCGCCTTGAGCGGTGACACGTACAACACGCGCGTGCCGCGCGGCCGTTCGGCCGGCCCGGCCAAAGAGTCCAGCGCCCACAGGAACGCGGCCAGCGTCTTGCCGGATCCGGTCGGGGCGATGACCAGCGTGTTGTTGCCGTCGGCAATGGCGTCCCAGGCCGCCGCCTGCGCGGCGGTCGGGGCGGGAAACGTGCTGTCGAACCACTCGCGCGTAATCGCGCTGAACCGCTCGAGCGCTTCGGTGCTCACCTAGTCATGGTGCCAACAGACACCGACAAAATGTCTACTGCGGTTTATGGCGAGCGGTCGCCATCGCGTGGGCGAGTTCCTCGGGAATCTCGGGCACCCTGGTGATCGCGTCGAGCAGCGTGTGCGCACACGAGTCGGCGAGGCGCTCGGCACTCGTGGTCGGATCCATGATGCGCTGGCGACACAGCTCGAAGGTGAACGCGATCCAGCCGTTGAGGATCACGCGCAGGTCCCGCTCGACATCCGGCGCCAGCTTCGCTCCCGGAACCGCGGCCACGACCTCGTGGATGCGGGTCATGATGTGCTCGAGCTGGCGGTTCTTGGCGTCGTCCTCGACGCCCAGCAGAACCGGGTCGGACCGGCCCAGGCCGACGTAAGCAGCCCAGGCGGCTTCCGGGTTCTGTTCGTGATAGGCCATGTAGGCCAGCACGCCCATCCGTGCCTCTTCGAACATCGTCAACCCGGCCATCGGCTCTTTGTTGGTGGCCTCGTAGAGCCGATCGGCTTCGTCCTTGACGACCGCGGCGAAAAATGCTCGCTTGTCGGGGAAGTAGTGATACATCAGAGCACGGGAGACGCCTGCGCGCTCGGCGATCTCGTCGATGCGGACCTCGTCGTAAGGCCGCTTCCCGAAGACTTCCGCCCCTAACGCAAGCAGTTCGGCGCGCCGATCCTCAGGGGACAGCCGCCTCCTAGCCGTTGGCATGTGTCAGATAGTACTCACGAAGACCGGCAGACAATTCAGCTTGCGTTTATCCGGTGTAAGTAGCCCGTCGCAGGTAGGCCTTCCACGCGTCCGAACCGGATTCCCGCCCGCCGCCGGTTTGCTTCTCGCCGCCGAACGCGCCGGGCAGAAATGGACGCGGCCGCCGCGGCGGTTGGGGACGTGTTGGCGGCGCTGAATGGGGGTACTTGACCGGCAGCCGGGCGCGCAAAGAAACTGCTTATGAAGCTGTAACTAATCCTTCGTTGCGGACGAAACAGTTAACGCAGTCAGCGCGGGATATGAGGTTCTCCAATGCCTAAAGCAGATGAGCGGTCACGGGGTGATCGCCTGGGTTCCGACGACGGCGAGGTGCGCGCCGCCATCCGCTTTACCGTCTTGGCGGCGGCCGCGGGAGTCGGATTCATCGTGATGGCAGCCTTGTGGGTCAGCACCTGTCCGGGAACGGGGGTCGACACGGCGGCCTGCGGGGTGCCGCAGCGAACCCTGCTGGCCGTCGGGGGGCCGCTGATTCTGTTGGCCGGCGGGCTGTGGGCGTTTGTGCGCACCTACCGGGTCTGGCGGGTCGAGGGCACCTGGTGGGGATGGCACGGCGCGGGCTGGTTTTTGTTGACGCTGATGATTGTCGCGATCTCCATGGGTGTTCCGGCAATCGCCGGTCCGGCGCTGGGGGTCCCATAATGAGGGCGCGACGCTAGGAGCAGCCATGCTGCCTTCGGCACCGGATATCAGCACGAGGGCATGACCGCAGGTGTGACGGCGATTGTCGGCACGGTGGTGGGCCTGTTGTGGCTGGGGGTCAGGCAGTCGCCTGACAGCTGATTCCCGGCGCGGCCGGCCCCAAATTCGTGGGTTATGCGCCCCCGCGAGTGGGTATCAGGTCTAAACCATGATGAGCGCCGGTGATGATTCTGCGCGCAGCGCCTACGCGATGAAAGCGATGCGCCTTAGCGTGTGTGTCTCCGGGTTGCCGGTGGTGTCCGGCGCGCCCACGTCGAGTGACATGCCCGGCCGCGATGAGGGCTAACCGGGTGGGCTGTCCCGCCCGGAGCGCTCTTAAGCGAGGGTCTTAAGCGAGGGGTAGTGTGAGCCAAACGTTGCCGGGAGACCATATGACCGATGCTGGATTGCGCGCTGACAAGCGTCAACGCGGCCACAGAGCCGTCGAATTGCATGTTGCTGCGCGCCTGGAAAACTTGGCGATGCTGCGCACGCTGGTGGGTGCGATCGGCACCTACGAAGACCTGGATTTCGACGCCGTCGCGGATCTACGGCTCGCGGTCGACGAGGTGTGCACGCGGTTGATCCGGTCGGCCACCCCTGACGCCACCCTGATCGTGGTGGTCGACCCGCGCGCAGATGAATTGGTGGTCGAGGCGTCCGCGACCTGCAACACCCACGACGTGGTGTCGCCGGGCAGCTTCAGCTGGCACGTCCTGACGTCGTTGGCCGACGACGTCCAAACTTTCCACGACGGTCGGGAACCCAATGAAACCGGCAGCGTTTTCGGTATTACGCTGACGGCGCGACGGGCGGCCGCTAGCCGGTGACAGCGCAAGCTGACGGCGGTTCGGGCTCCTCACGCCCAAACGAATACGCCGATGTTCCGGATATGTTTCGTGAGTTGGCCACCGTCGCAGCCGACTCGGCAGAATTCCAGCGCCAACGGGACAAGATCGTCGAGCGGTGTCTGCCGCTGGCCGATCACATCGCCCGCCGGTTCGAGGGCCGCGGCGAACCACGCGACGACCTGGTTCAGGTTGCGCGAGTGGGATTGGTCAATGCCGTGGTGCGCTTCGACGTCGACGCCGGATCGGACTTCGTGTCGTTCGCGGTGCCGACGATCATGGGTGAGGTCCGCCGGCACTTCCGGGACAACAGCTGGTCGGTCAAGGTGCCGCGGCGACTCAAGGAGCTGCACCTGCGGCTCGGGAGCGCGACCGCCGACCTGTCGCAACGCCTCGGACGAGCGCCCACCGCAACCGAACTCGCCGCCGAGCTGGAAATGGACCGCGCCGAGGTCGTCGAAGGTCTGGTAGCGGGCAGCTCGTACAACACCCTGTCCATCGACAGCGGTGGGGGCGGCGGCGACGAAGAGGACGCGCGTGCCATCGCCGACACGCTTGGTGACGTCGACGCCAGCATCGATCGCATCGAGGACCGCGAGTCGCTGCGTCCGTTGTTGGAGAGCCTGCCCGAGCGGGAGCGAACGGTGCTGGTGCTCAGGTTCTTTGAGTCGATGACCCAGACGCAGATCGCCGAGCGAGTCGGCATCTCGCAGATGCACGTATCGCGGCTGCTGGCTAAATCGCTAGCGCGTCTCCGTGACCAGTTGGAGTAGCGGCCGCGCCTCGGGACCCGCGGGCCACGCGACCCGCTCCAGCAGCGGCTCCTCGATCGGCGTCGTCACAGGCAGGGTGCCGTCCGGGTCGCACACGCGCAACAGCCGCGTCACCGCAGGGCTGGGCACCATCGCCCAACTCAGCTGGGCGCCCGAGCACACCACGTTGATGCGGTGTAGTGCTGAAAAGCCAGCAGTACCAATGAAATCCAGATTGCGCAGGTCGAGGATCACCCGCTTGGCCCGGCGGGCATTGCGCTGGACGTAGATCGCGAGCTGATCCGAGTTCGCGGCGTCGAGTTCACCGTCGACCGTGATGACCGTGCCCGACGCGCTCCAGGTGGCGCTGAATTGGGCTGTTCGGCATTGTTGCCAGGATTGGGTCACAGACATTGCTTCACTCCCTCAAACCGAGGATTGGTGTGAGGACTCGCCAGCGATCCGTAGCGCTGAAAGGAGGGAATTCGCCTTCCGCGCGGCGCTCGCGTAGTCCGGGCGGCTGTGAACTCAACCTGACTCGAACCCTACCCCCGGTACCGGAGGCCGACAACGTTTACCTAGCTCATTCCCAGGAAGCCAGGTCAGGGCCTACTTGATTTCGGCGAGCACCGTGCCCTGGGTAATGGCGATGCCGGCTTCCACGGCAAGGCCGGTGATGGTGCCGTCCTTGTGGGCGGTGACCGGGTTCTCCATCTTCATCGCCTCCAGGACCACCACCAGCTCCCCGACTACGACCTGCTGGCCCTCCTCGACCGCGACCTTGACCACGGTGCCCTGCATCGGCGCGGTGACCGCGTCGCCCGAGGCTGCCGCGCCGCCGTGCGCGCCGCGCTTGCGGGGTTTCGGCTTCTTGCGCACGACGCCGGCGCCGGTCACGCCGGTACCGCCACCGTTGGAGAGCGCCAGATCGCCGGGCAGCGACACCTCGAGCCGGCGGCCGTCGACCTCGACGACCACCTTTTGCCGGGGCTGAGTCTCCTCCTCGTCGAGCGGCTCACCGCCGGTGAAGGGCTCGACGGTGTTGTCCCACTCCGTTTCGATCCAGCGGGTGTGCACCGCGAAACTCTTCCCGTCGCCGATGAACGCCGGGTCGGACACCACGGCGCGGTGGAACGGGATGACCGTGGCCAGGCCCTCGACGTGAAATTCGTCCAGCGCGCGGCGCGACCGCGCCAGCGCCTCCTCGCGGGTGGCGCCGTACACGATCAGCTTGGACAGCATCGAGTCGAACTGGCCGCCGATCACCGAGCCGGCCTCGACGCCGGAGTCCAGCCGCACGCCGGGGCCGGTCGGGATGTCGTAGCGGGTGACCGGGCCGGGTGCCGGCAGGAAGCCGCGGCCGGCGTCCTCGCCGTTGATCCGGAACTCGATCGCGTGCCCGCGCGGTGTCGGGTCCTCGGTGATGTCCAGCTTTTCGCCGTTGGCGATCTTGAACTGCTGCAGCACCAGGTCGATGCCCGCGGTCTCCTCGGTGACCGGGTGCTCCACCTGCAGACGGGTGTTGACCTCAAGGAACGAGATCAGGCCGTCCTGGCCCACCAGGTACTCGACGGTTCCCGCACCGTAGTAGTGCGCCTCTTTGCAGATCCGCTTGGCCGATTCGTGGATCTCCTTGCGCTGCGCGTCGGTGAGGAACGGCGCCGGGGCCTCCTCGACCAGCTTCTGGAAGCGGCGCTGCAGCGAGCAGTCGCGGGTGCCGGCGACGATGACGTTGCCGTGCTGGTCGGCGATCACCTGGGCCTCGACGTGGCGCGGCTTGTCCAGGTAGCGCTCGACGAAGCACTCACCGCGGCCGAACGCCGCGACGGCCTCACGGGTGGCCGACTCGAACAGCTCGGGGATCTCCTCGATGCTGCGGGCCACCTTCATGCCGCGGCCGCCACCACCGAAGGCCGCCTTGATGGCGACCGGCACGCCGTACTCCTGGGCGAAGGCCACCACCTCGTCGGCATCCTTGACCGGGTCGGGGGTGCCGGGCACCAGCGGCGCCTGGGCGCGGGCGGCGATGTGGCGGGCGGTGACCTTGTCGCCGAGATCGCGGATCGACTGCGGGCTGGGCCCGATCCAGATCAGGTTGGCGTCCAGGACCGCCTGGGCGAAATCGGCGTTCTCCGACAGGAAGCCGTAGCCCGGGTGGATGGCGTTGGCGCCGGACTTGGCCGCCGCGTCGAGAATCTTGCCGAAGTCCAGGTAGGACTCGGCGGAAGTCTGACCGCCCAGGGCGAACGCCTCGTCGGCCAGACGCACGTGCGGCGCCTCGGCGTCGGGCTCGGCGTACACCGCCACGCTGGACAGGCCCGCGTCGCGGGCCGCCCGGATCACCCGGACAGCGATTTCGCCGCGGTTGGCGACGAGCACCTTGGAGATCCTTGAGCTGGCGTGACTGGCCACTGCGCCTCCTGTTTTGGCCTATCGGCAGAGATTGTTCTGCGTGCGTCTCTAAGAGAATTTCTTACAACGATTTCGGGGGAAGTCTAAGCGCCGCGCCGTCGGGACGAAGAGGCGGTGTCGGTATTCGGGGGTTACTCGGCGGTATCTCGCAGCCGCCTTTTGATACGGGCCAGCATCGCCGACATGCCCCGCAGCCGCAGCGGGCTGATCAGAGCGGCCAGCCCCAGCTCGCTGTAGAAATCCTCGGGCACCGCCAGGATCTCGGTTGCTGGTTGCTCGTCGAGGCCGGCGGCCAGGATCGAAGCGAATCCACGGGTGGTGGGTGCTTCGGCGGGAGCGCTGAAATACAGCCGCACCCGGTTCGGGTCGTGCGCGTCGACATGCAAGAACAGCGGCGACTGGCACTCGGGAACCGGTTCCATCGCCGCTTCGGCCAAAAAGGGCGGCAGGGCTGGAAGTTCATCGGCATATTCCAGCAAGAGCTTCAGCTTGTCCTGACCCTGCACTGCGGCGAAGTCGGACACCACCTCGGCTAGCGGAGCGGGCAGGGTCATCGGGCCGGTACGGCTCCCGGTGCCTGGCCTGGTGCCTGGCCCGGTGCCTGGCCTGGTTCCGAGCCCGCGACGATCGGCACCCGCACGGTGTTGCCCCACTCGGTCCAGGACCCGTCGTAATTGCGGACGCCGGGCTTGCCCAGCAAGTGGGTGAGTACGAACCAGGTGTGGCTGGACCGCTCGCCGATGCGGCAGTAGACGACCGTCTTGTCGTCGGGTTGCAGGAATCCATACAGCTCTTCGAGCTCTTCGCGGCTGCGGAACCGGCCGCTCTCGTCGACCGCCTTGCCCCACGGGATCGATCGGGCAGTGGGAATGTGGCCGGCACGCAGCGCGCCCTCTTCCGGGTAGTCGGGCATGTGCGTGCGTTTGCCGGTGTATTCGTCGGGTGAGCGCACGTCGATCAGCGGCTGGCTGCCCAGGATGTCGAGCACGTCGTCCTTGTAGGCGCGGATCGGCGCGTCGTTGCGGGCCACGACGGGGTAGCCGGTCGAAGTCTTGGTCGGCACCTCGAGGCTGGTGTCGCGTCGCTCGGACAGCCACAGGTCGCGTCCACCGTTGAGCAACCGCACATCGGGATGGCCGAACAACGTGAAGACCCACAGCGCGTAGGCGGCCCACCAGTTGCTCTTGTCGCCGTAGATCACCACGGTGTCGTCGCGCGAGATGCCCTTGCGGTCCATCAATTCCGCGAATTGCTCACCGGAGATGTAGTCGCGGACCCGCGGGTCGTTGAGGTCGGTGTGCCAGTCGATCTTGACCGCGCCGGGGATGTGCCCGACGTCGTAGAGCAACACGTCTTCGTCGGATTCGACGATCGCCAGGCCGGGCGAGCCCAGGTGGCCGGACAGCCAGTCGGCGGTGACGAGGCGTTCGGGGTGGGCGTAGGCCGACAGCGTGGGGCTTGAATCGGGAGGTAGCGGCACACGGCAAAGCCTACTCAGCGCCGAGGTTCGGCGTTGTCCGCCCACAGTGCCGCGATGGATAGGCCCGCGCGGCGCAGCAGCACCCGGGTCAGCGGCAGTCCGATGCCCACTACGGCCGACGGATCGCCGTCGACGCCGTCGATGAACCAGCCGCCCAGGCCGTCCAGGGTGAAGCCGCCCGCGACCCGCAGTGATTCGCCGTCGGCGAGGTAGGCCTCCAGGTCGTCGGGCTCCGGTGTTCCGAAATGCACTGTGGTGATTGATGTTTGCGCTTCGCAATGGACAATGTTGTTGTCCTGCAGACGGATAACGCAGTGACCGGTATAGAGCTGGCCGGAACGCCCGGCCATCGACTGCCAGAGTTGGCGCGCGGCCTCGACGGATTCCGGCTTGCCGCACAGCCCGCCGTCGAGGTGCAGCATCGAATCACAGCCGATCACAACACAATCGGTCGCGACGGCGGCATCGAGTTCACCGGCCACCTGCTCGGCCTTTGCCTGGGCCAGCGCACAGACCACGTCGCCGGGCGAGGCGTCGGGTCCCAGATTGTCGATCAGGCGATCCTCGTCGACGCCGGAGACGACGACCAGGGGATCGATGCCCGCCTGGCGCAGCACCTTGAGGCGGCCGCTGGAGGCCGACCCGAGTACGACCCGGGTCATCGCTGCATGTGGATGCGTTCCTGCAGGGTGATGCGCTGGTAGTTGCTGATCGCATAGCGCAGCTTGTCGACCGGAAGGCCCCAGCGGGTCTTTTCCGGTTGCTCGGGCGCCGCGCCACCCCCGGCACTGCCCAGCACGGTGATCAGCGCGGCCACCTCCGCGGCGGTGGGATGACCCCGCAGAATCTGGATGTGCGGCGCGTGCGCGGAGTTAGCCGCCCCGGTGGCCTCGTCGCCCGCGGGGGCTGAACCGTTCGTCTCGCTCATAGCGGAATATTCCCGTGCTTCTTCGGCGGTAGGTGGGAGATCTTGCGTTCCAGCAGCCGCAGCGCCGTGGCGATATACCCGCGGGTGTGCGACGGCGGGATCACCGAGTCGACGTAACCGCGCTCGGCGGCGACGTACGGGTTGACCAGGGTGTCCTCGTACTCCTGCTGCAACTGCAGCCGCAGCTCGTCGACGTCGCGGCCCTCGGCGGCGGCCTGCTTGAGCTGCTGGCGGTAGACGAAGCCGACCGCGCCCGAGGCGCCCATCACCGCGATCTGCGCGGTCGGCCAGGCCAGGTTGACGTCGCAGCCCATGTCCTTGGACCCCATCACGCAGTACGCGCCGCCGTAGGCCTTGCGGGTGATGACGGTGATCTTGGGGACGGTGGCCTCGCCGTAGGCGTACAGCAGCTTGGCGCCGCGCCGGATGATGCCGTTGTATTCCTGGCCGGTGCCCGGCAGGAAGCCCGGCACGTCCACCAGCATGATGATCGGGATGTTGAAGCAGTCGCAGGTCCGCACGAACCGCGCCGCCTTCTCGGAGGCGTTGATGTCCAGACAGCCCGCGAACTGAGTGGGCTGGTTGGCGACGATGCCGACCGGCCGGCCGTCGACCCGGCCGAATCCGACGACGATGTTCTGCGCGTAACCGCCCTGAATTTCCAGGAATTCGTCGTCGTCGAGGATGCGGGTGATCACCTCGTGCATGTCGTAGGGCTGGTTGGGCGAGTCCGGGATCAGTGTGTCCAGCTCGAGGTCCTCTTCGGTGAGGTTCTCCTCGATCGGACCCTCCGGGGCCGGCACCGCGTAGCGGGGTGGGTCGGTGAAGTTGTTGGGCGGCAGATACCCCAGCAGGTCGCGGACCCAGTCGAAGGCATCCTGCTCGCCGGAGGCGACGTAGTGCAGCGTGCCCGACTTGGCCATGTGGGTGTGGGCGCCGCCGAGTTCCTCCATCGTGACGTCCTCGCCGGTGACGGTCTTGATGACGTCGGGCCCGGTGATGAACATCTGGCTGGTCTGGTCGACCATCACGACGAAGTCGGTCAGGGCGGGGGAGTACACGTGCCCACCGGCCGCCGCACCCATGATCAGCGAGATCTGCGGGATGACGCCCGACGCCAGGATGTTGTTGCGGAAGATGCGGCTGTACAGGCCCAGCGAGACGACGCCTTCCTGGATCCGCGCGCCGGCGCCGTCGTTGATACCGATCAGCGGGCGGCCGGTCTTGATGGCCAGCTCCTGGACCTTGACGATCTTCTCGCCGTAGACCTCGCCCAAGCTGCCGCCGAACACCGTGGCGTCCTGGCTGAAGATACAGACGTCGCGGCCGTCGATGGTGCCGTAGCCGGTGATCACACCGTCGCCGAGCGGGCGGTTGGCTTCCAGGCCGAAGTTGGTGCTGCGGTGCTTGGCCAGCGCGTCGAGCTCGACGAACGAGTCCTCGTCGAGCAGGGCGAGGATGCGCTCGCGGGCGGTCAGCTTGCCCTTGGCGTGCACCTTCTCGACGGCCTCTTCACCGACGGGGTGCAGCGACTCCTCCCGGCGCTTGTGCAGTTCGGCCAGCTTGCCCGCGGTGGTGTGGATGTCGATGGTGTGCTCGGCAGCGGGTTCTGCAGTGTGGTCGGTAACGCTCGTCATGGGAGTCGAGCTTAGCGGCGGGGATAGGCTGCGCTGACTATGGGCACGGTGCAGTGGAGCAAAGAGTGCGACGTGCTGGTCGCGGGGTCCGGCGGCGGCGGGGTCACGGGTGCCTACACCGCGGCGCGCGAAGGACTCGAGGTGGTGCTGGTCGAGGCGACCGACAAATTCGGTGGCACGACGGCATACTCCGGGGGCGGCGGCGTCTGGTTTCCCTGCAACCCGGTGCTCGTCCGGGCCGGTATGGACGACGACACCATCGAGGACGCCCTCACCTACTACCGGGCCGTGGTCGGCGACCGCACCCCGCGCGACCTCCAGGAGACGTTCGTTCGTGGTGGCGCGCCGCTGATCGAGTACCTGGAAGAAGACCCGAACCTCAAGTTCGTGCCGTTGCCCTGGCCCGACTACTACGGCAAGGCGCCGAAGGCGCGCCTGGACGGGCAGCGCCACATCGCCGCCAAGCCGTTGAAGGTGGCCGCCGCTCCCGAATTGCGCGACGCGATTCGCGGGCCGCTGGACACCGACCGGCTCGGCGCCGAAACCCCGCCCGACTACTACCTCGGCGGCCGCGCGCTGATCGCGCGTTTCCTCAAGGCCATCGAGCAGTACCCCCGCGCGTCGCTGCAACGCGACACCGCGCTGGTCGAGCTGGTGATGTCCGACGGGCGGGTTACGGGAGCGATCGTCGAGACCGCCGGCGAGCGCCGCGCCATCCGCACCCGGCTGGGCGTGCTGCTGGCCGCCGGCGGTTTCGAAGCCAACGAGGAGTTGCGCCGCGAATACGGCGTGCCGGGCGTGGCGCGAGACACCATGGGCGGCCCGGGAAGTCGCGGTCTGGCGCTGCAGGCCGGCATCGCCGCGGGCGCCGACACCGACCTGCTTGACCAGGCGTGGTGGTCACCGGGCATGACCCATCCCGACGGCCGCTCGGCGTTCGCGCTGTGGTTCACCGGCGGCATCTTCGTCAACCAGCACGGCGATCGGTTCGTCAACGAGTCGAGGGCCTACGACCGGGCCGGGCGCGAGATCATCGCGCAGCTGCAAGACGGCTCGATGTCGTTGCCGTACTGGATGATCTACGACGACAAGGAAGGCGAGGTGCCGCCGGTCAAGGCCGCCAACGTGTCCATCGTCGAGACCGAGAAGTACGTCGCCGCCGGGCTGTGGCACACCGCCGACACCCTCGAGGAGCTGGCCGCCAAGATCGGGGTCCCGGGGGATCGGCTGGCCGCAACGGTGGCCCGGTTCAACGGTTTTGCCGCATCCGGCGTCGACGAGGACTTCGGCCGCGGCGACGAGGCCTTCGATCGCGCGTTCTCCGGAGGCGCCTCGCCGCTGGTCGCCATCGACTCACCGCCGTATCACGCCGCGCAGTTCGGGCTGTCCGATCTGGGCACCAAGGGCGGCCTGCGCACCGACACCGCGGCGCGGGTGCTCGACACCTCCGGCAAGCCCATCCCCGGTCTGTACGCGGCGGGCAACACGATGGCCGCGCCCAGCGGGCTGGCCTATCCCGGCGGTGGCAACCCGATCGGGACCAGCATGCTGTTCAGCCACCTGGCGGCACTGGACATGCGAGATCGCCGCCACTGAGCTCCGGCCCTCTAGGCTGGACGTCGATGGATCGCGACTCACTGAGGCCACCACTGGATGCGGCCGCGCTGCGCGCCGAACTCGTCGGGAGCGGATTGGGTTGGCGGCGACTCGATGTCGTCGAGCAGACCGGTTCCACCAACGCCGACCTGCTGGCTCGCGCGGCCGACGGCACCGACATCGCCGGAGCGGTGCTGATCGCCGAACACCAGACCGCCGGTCGCGGACGGCACGGCCGCGGCTGGTCGGCTTCGCCGCGGGCACAGGTCACGATGTCGGTGGCGGTGAGCGTCGTCGACGTTCCGGTCACCGGGTGGGGCTGGCTGCCGCTGGCCACCGGAGTAGCGGTGGTCGACGCCGTGACCCCGCTGCTGGCCGGGGTGGAGGTCGGCCTCAAGTGGCCCAACGACGTGCTGGCCGGGGGTGGCAAGCTGGCCGGCATCCTCGCCGAGGTCGCCCGGCCGGTCGTGGTGATTGGATTGGGGCTCAACGTGACTCAGGCACCCGAGGAGGTCGACGGGCCGGGCGCGACCTCCTTGTTCGACCTGGGCGTGGCCGCCCCCGACCGCGGTCAGCTGGTCCGCGCGGTGCTGCGCGAGCTCGGCGGGCGGATCGTCGCGTGGCAGGCCGCTCGCGGGGCCGACTGGCAGTTAGCCGCCGACTACCGGGCACGCAGCCGGACCATCGGCACCCGGGTGCGCGCACAACTGCCCGGCGGCAAGGAAATCGTCGGGACTGCCAGCGGAATCGACGATCACGGCCGGCTGTGTCTGGAGGCCGGGACCGAGACCGTCGTCGTTTCTGCCGGTGACGTCGTGCATTTGCGGGGCTAGTGTCACCCGCATGAGCTATCCCGATAACGCCCTGGCCGCCGGCGAACAGGTTGTCATTCATCGCCATCCGCACTGGAAGCGATTGATCTGGCCGGTGGTGATCTTCATCCTGGTGACCGGGCTGGCGGCGTTCGGGTCGGGCTACGTCAACTCAACGCACTGGGAGCAGATGGCCAAGAACATCGTCCACGGCGTCATCTGGGGGATCTGGTTGGTGATCGTCGGCTGGCTGACGCTGTGGCCCTTCTTGACTTGGCTCACCACACATTTCGTCGTCACCAATCGCCGGGTGATGTATCGGCACGGATTGCTGACCCGCAACGGGATCGATATCCCGCTGGCGCGGATTAACAGCGTGGAATTCCGGGACAAGATTTGGGAGCGACCGTTTCGCACCGGGACGCTGATTATCGAGTCGGCGTCACAGGATCCGTTGGAGTTCTACAACATTCCGCGGCTGCGCGAGGTACACGCGCTGCTGTATCACGAAGTCTTCGACACCCTGGGTTCCGAGGAGTCACCGAGCTGATTGATCCGGTTACGCCGGTTGCGCCAGGAGCGCAGCAGCGTGACGTTGCCGTCCTCGATCTCGTCCTCGAGCATTTCGGCGATGCCGCCCGCGGTGAGGGCCGATTCCAGCGCCTTGTCGGGGTTGCGCGCGAACTCGTCGGGGAACACCCAGCGCCGGAACGCCCAGAAGCGGAACGCCATCTGCAGCAGGTTGCCGATGATGTAGGCCGAGATGAAGTCCGCGATGTTCTCCACGGTCAGCGACACCATCGGTTCCCGTAGCTGCAGGACGTAGCTGGAAATCCACAGCGGCGCCATGCTCAGCAGCACCCCCACGCCGCTGAACGCGAAGAACAGCAGCGCCTCGTGATGACGCTCGCGGCCGCCTCGGTCGCGGAAGCTCCACTCCCGGTTCAGCACGTAGGACGCGATGACCGCGACGATGCCCGCGATCACCTTCGCCGTCACCGGCTTGGTGTCGAGAATCGTCAGCTTGAGCGTGTAGAAAATTGCCGAGTCGATGATGAAGGTGGTGCCCCCGACGATGGCAAATTTGATGAATTCATGATGGCGCTGTGCATAGGGCTGAAAGGCCTGGGGCAAGCGCGCGATTGTGGCATCGGCAAAGGACACAACACGTGAGTGTACGGACGGACTCGAAAACGGCGCAAAATGGTACCTAACAATTTCGCGTCACAGCCGGTCAACACGCGTTCAACGAAGCAACCAGCGTCCCGTGACACGATAATGGCCGTGCCGAGTACACCCAAACCGTCGGTCGCCATGGTCGGCGGCGGTCAACTAGCCCGGATGACGCACCAGGCCGCGATCGCGCTGGGGCAGAGCCTGCGAGTGCTGGCTCTGTCCGCCGACGACCCCGCCGCCCAGGTCACCCCCGATGTGGTGATCGGTTCGCACACCGATCTGGAAGACCTGCGCCGGGTCGCCGCCGGCGCCGACGTGCTGACTTTCGACCACGAGCACGTCCCGACGGAGCTGCTGGAGAAGCTGGTCGCCGACGGCGTCAACGTGGCACCCCCACCGCGGGCTTTGGTCCACGCCCAGGACAAGCTGGTGATGCGCCACCGGCTGGCGGCCCTGGGTGCCGCGGTGCCGCGCTACGCGGGCATCGCGAACCTCGCGGAGCTGGACGCCTTCGCGCGGCGCATAGATGGTCCGGTGGTCGTGAAGGCCGTCCGTGGCGGTTACGACGGGCGCGGGGTGCGGATGGCGCGCGACCCATTGCACGCCCGCGAAATCGCGGCCAGCTTTCTGGCCGATGGGGTGCCGGTGCTGGCCGAGGAGCAGGTGGACCTGCGGCGCGAACTGTCGGCGCTGGTGGCGCGGTCACCGTTCGGCCAGGGTGCGGCGTGGCCGGTGGTGGAGACCGTGCAGCGGGACGGGATCTGCGTCCAGGTCGTCGCGCCCGCACCGAACCTGCCGGAGCAGGTGGCTGCGGGCGCACAGCAGCTGGCGCTGCGGCTGGCCGCCGAACTCGGCGTGGTGGGGGTGCTCGCGGTGGAGCTGTTCGAGACCGTCGGGGGCGAGCTGCTGGTCAACGAACTCGCGATGCGGCCGCACAATTCCGGGCACTGGACCATGGACGGGGCGCGCACCAGCCAGTTCGAACAGCATGTGCGGGCGGTACTGGACTACCCGCTCGGCGACACCGACGCCGTCGTCCCGGTCACGGTGATGGCGAACGTCCTGGGTGCCGCGCAGCCGCCGGAAATGACCGTCGACGAGCGGTTGCACCACCTGTTCGCGCGGATGCCCGACGCCCGGGTGCACCTCTACGGCAAGCAGGAACGGCCCGGCCGCAAGGTCGGCCACGTCAACTTCCTCGGCACCGACATGGCGCAGCTGGCCGCGCTGCGGAAGCGCGCCGAGCTCGCGGCACACTGGTTGTCACACGGGCAGTGGACGGACGGATGGGATCCGCATCATGAGTGAGCCTCGCGTTGGCGTGATCATGGGCAGCGACAGCGACTGGTCGGTGATGGCCGACGCCGCCGCGGCCCTGGCCGAGTTCGACATCCCGGCCGAGGTCCGGGTGGTCTCGGCGCATCGCACCCCGGGCGTGATGTTCGACTACGCCCGCGGCGCGGCGGACCGGGGCATCGAGGTGATCATCGCGGGCGCCGGGGGCGCCGCCCACCTGCCCGGCATGGTCGCGTCGGCGACGCCGCTGCCGGTGATCGGGGTGCCGGTGCCGCTGGGCCGGCTGGACGGCATGGACTCTTTGCTCTCGATCGTGCAGATGCCCGCCGGCGTCCCGGTGGCCACGGTCTCGATCGCAGGCGCCCGCAATGCGGGGTTGCTGGCGGTCCGGATTCTCGGCTCCTCCGACCCCGCGCTGCGGGCCCGGATCGTGGCGTTCCAGGAGCAGCTGGCCGACAGCGTGCGGGCCAAGGATGAGGCCCTGCAAGAGCTGCAGGGTAAAGTTACCCACGAGTAGCAAGAGGGCTAGGAGTTTCACGATGGCTGGATGGGCCGGACACCCCGACTTCGATCTGTTCCAATTGCCCGAGGAGCACCGGGAGTTACGGGCAGCGATTCGGGCGCTGGCAGAAAAGGAAATCGCTCCGCACGCCGCGGACGTGGATGAGAATGCCCGCTTCCCGCAGGAGGCGCTGGACGCGCTGAACGCCTCGGGCTTCAACGCCGTGCACGTGCCCGAGGAGTACGGCGGCCAGGGCGCGGACTCCGTGGCGGCCTGCATCGTGATCGAAGAGGTCGCCCGGGTCGACGCGTCGGCGTCGCTGATCCCGGCGGTGAACAAGCTCGGCACGATGGGCCTGATCCTGCGCGGCTCGGACGAACTGAAGAAGCAGGTCTTGCCGTCGATCGCCGACGGCACCGCGATGGCGTCCTACGCCCTGAGCGAGCGTGAAGCCGGCAGCGACGCCGCCTCGATGCGCACCCGCGCCAAGGCCGACGGGGACGACTGGATTCTCAACGGCGCGAAGTGCTGGATCACCAACGGCGGCAAGTCAACCTGGTACACCGTGATGGCGGTGACCGATCCCGACAAGGGCGCCAACGGTATCTCGTCGTTCATGGTGCACAAGGACGACGAGGGGTTCACCGTCGGACCGAAGGAGCGCAAGCTCGGCATCAAGGGCTCACCGACCACCGAGCTCTACTTCGAGAACTGCCGCATCCCCGGCGACCGGATCATCGGCGAGCCCGGTACCGGCTTCAAGACGGCGCTGGCCACCTTGGACCACACCCGCCCGACCATCGGCGCTCAGGCCGTCGGTATCGCGCAGGGCGCGGTGGACGCGGCCATCGCATACACCAAGGACCGCAAGCAGTTCGGCGAGTCGATCAGCAGCTTCCAGGGTGTGCAGTTCATGCTGGCCGACATGGCGATGAAGGTGGAGGCCGCTCGGCTGATGGTCTACAGCGCGGCCGCGCGGGCCGAGCGTGGCGAGTCGAATCTGGGCTTCATCTCGGCGGCGTCGAAATGCTTTGCCTCTGACGTCGCGATGGAGGTCACCACCGACGCGGTGCAGCTGTTCGGCGGCGCCGGCTACACCATCGACTTTCCCGTCGAGCGGATGATGCGCGACGCCAAAATCACCCAGATCTATGAGGGCACCAACCAGATTCAGCGCGTGGTCATGTCACGGGCGCTGCTGCGCTGACCGTTTTCCGGGACCCCGTGCCCACAAACTCAGGTTGCCTAATAGGATCGTGCGCTACAACCAAGCTCAGCGTGCGCCGTTCGGAGGGTAGCGGCCACGCGTAGCGCCAAATGAGCAGGGTACGACTGCGGCAAGGGGTGCGAAATGCTGAGCCCAGTCACCCCGGCGGCGCACTGGCAGACCTTGTCGCTGCTCCTGGTCGAAGACGATCGCGCCGACGCGGTGCTGGTCGAAGACCTGATTTCCAGCGCGGTCGACGACATCCGCGTGACCTGGGCGCAGTCGATGGCACACGCCGAGCGTGAGCTGGCATCGGCCCGGCCGGACTGCGTACTGCTGGATCTACATCTGCCCGACGCTAGCGGTATCGAGGCCCTGGACCGCATCGCCAAACGTGACGCGACGGTGCCGATCGTGGTGCTGACCGGTTTGAACGACGAATTCTTCGGCGCCTCCGCGGTCGCGGCCGGGGCACAGGATTATCTGGTCAAGGGCCGGGTGGAACCCGAAATGCTGCGCCGTGCGCTGCTTTACGCGATCGAGCGCAAGCGGGTTGAGATCATCGCCGCGGACCTGCACGCGACTCAGCTCCGAGCCCGCGAGAACGCTTTGCTGGAACGCGGCCTGTTGCCGTCGCCGTTGCTGCTGGACAACCCGGGTGTCGAGATCGTCGCCCGGTACCGGCCGAGTCGGGTAGACGCACTGCTGTGCGGTGACTTCTACGACGTCGTGCAGACACCGGACCGGGTTGTGCACGTCTTGATCGGGGATGTCGCCGGACACGGGCCCGACGAGGCCGCCCTGGGCGCGGCGTTGCGAATCGCTTGGCGCGCCCTCACGTTCGCGGGCGTGCGCGCCGCCGAATCGATGCGCCAGCTGGAGCGCGTGCTGCAGGCCGAACGGGCCGGCAGCGGCATCTTCGCGACGGTGCTGTCCCTAGAGATCGCGCCCGACACCCCGAGCATCACCTGTATCCGGGCCGGGCATCCGGGTATGTTGCGCCAAGGCGCCGCGCCGGTGGAATGGATCGAGCCGCCGGCCGGGCCGGCGCTGGGACTGCGCGCCGACGACTGGCCGCAGTCCGAGCTGGAATTGCCGGTGGGGCAGGGGCTCTTGCTGCTCACCGACGGCCTCTTCGAGGGATATTCCGGAACCGGCAACGAGCGACTGGGGGAGGATGGCTTGCTTGCACTGGCGCGTACTCACGACAACTTGCCCGGTTCGGCTTTCGTCGACGCGCTGATCGACGGTGCCGAGGAGCTCGCCCAGCCGCGCGGTGGTCTCACCGATGACATCGCCGTGGTGCGGGTAGAGCGGACGGCGACATGATCACCAACGCGCACCCGCCGGCGCAGCTGACCGTGCGCGGTTGGCTGTTCCTCGTCTTGTTGAGCATGGGCTTGCTGGTGCTCGCCGGCGCCGCAGCGGGCGCGGCGCTGCTGAATCGCACCGACGAGGTGTCGCGCGGCCTGACCGACCAGATTCAGCCCGCGCGCCGGGCCGCCCTGCAGCTGCAGGCAGCATTGCGCGACCAGGAAACCGGCGTGCGTGGCTATGCGATCGCCGCCGACCGGCAGTTCCTCACGCCTTACTACGACGGGCAACACGCCGAACAGGCGGCGGCCGAGGAAGCCCGGCGGCTGCTCGGTCAGCGCGTGGACCTGATCAACGATTTGGACGCCGTCGAGCGGGCCGCCGCCAATTGGCGGGCCAGCTCTGCCGAGCCGCTGATCGCGAGCGTGGTCCCCACCGCCCCCGACGTGGTCAACAGCAGGATGGCGGATCGGGGCAAAGCCGAATTCGACCATTTGCGTGCACTTTTCGAAACGCAGAATACCGATCTCGCCGCGGCGGCCGCGCAGGCTACTGACGAATTGAACGACATCAGGGCCTGGCGGGACCGCGTGTTGGCCGCGGTGGTGCTGGTTTTTTTCGGCCTGGCAATTACGTTGGGGGTGCTGACCCGCAGTGCTATCACCCTACCGCTGGCGGCGCTGGCCGCGTCATGCCGGCGGATCACCGAGGGTAGCTTTACCGAGACCATCTCAGTCCCGCAGCGGCCCAAGGATATTCGGGACATGGCCATTGACGTCGAGAACATGCGCCAGCGAATCGTTTCGGCACTGGACACCTCGCGGGCGGCCGAGGCGCGATTGGACGAGCAGGCAATCGAATTGAAGCGATCCAATGCCGAACTCGAGCAGTTCGCCTATGTCGCCTCGCACGATCTGCAGGAGCCGCTGCGCAAGGTCGCCTCGTTTTGTCAGTTGCTCGAGAAGCGGTACGGCGATCAGCTCGACGAGCGCGGGATCGAATACATCAACTATGCGGTTGACGGTGCCAAGCGGATGCAGGTGCTGATCAACGATCTGTTGAGCTTCTCCAGAGTCGGCCGGGTCGGTGGCAAGCAAACCGAGGTCGACCTGGACGTGACGCTGGACGCGGCCGTGTCCAACCTCGCCACCGCCATCGAGGAGTCGAACACCGAGATTGTGCGCCCGGCCCAGCCGCTGCCACAGGTCCTCGGAGATCCGACACTGCTGACGATGTTGTGGCAGAACCTGATTGGCAATGCGATCAAGTTCCGTCACGTCGATCGGTCGCCCCGGATCGTCATCGACTGCCAACTGCGCCCGGATACTCACCAATGGCTGCTGACCGTGTCGGACAACGGCATCGGCATCGCCGAGGAGTTCACCGAAAAGGTGTTCGTGATCTTCCAGCGGCTGCACGGCCGCGAGGTATACCCGGGAACGGGTGTGGGCCTGGCACTGGTGAAGAAGATCGTCGAATACCACGACGGCGCAGTCCGGATCGATACGGCCTACACCGACGGAACCCGATTCGAGTTCACGCTCCCCGCTGTCGTGGACGTGCAACGCCCAGCCGCACTGGAAGGAACGCGCCAATGACACCCGCCAGCAGAGCAATCGAGATCCTGCTCGTCGAAGACGACCCGGGAGACGAACTCATTACGCGGGAGGCATTGGAGCACAACAAGTTTCAGAATCGACTGCACGTCGCGCACGACGGTGAAGAAGGGCTCGACTTTCTCTACAAGCGCGGTCGGTTCGAGGGCGCGCCGCGACCGGACCTCATCCTGCTGGATCTGAATCTGCCCAAGTACGACGGCCGCCAGTTGCTGGAGAAGGTGAAGTCCGACGCGGATCTCGCGCGTATCCCGATCGTGGTGCTCACCACTTCCTCGGCGGAGGAAGACATCCTGCGCAGCTACAAGCTGCATGCCAACGCCTATGTCGCAAAGCCGGTCGACCTCGACCAATTCATCAGTGCGGTAAGGCAGATCGATGAGTTCTTCCTGCAGGTTGTTCGTCTGCCGGGCGTGTAGCGGGGGGTTCTTCGCGGCACACGATGCCGCGCGGCGTCACCTCGTACACCCGGGTGGTCGCGATGTCGAAGAAGATGCCGACCACCTGGATATCGCCGACCGTGACCGGGGTCGCCAAGATCGGATGGCGGATCAGTCTTTCCAGCTGAATGGCAACGTTGACGATGCTCAGCTGGTCGATCTCCGAGTACCCGTTGGCCGCGGCGCTGGCGCGTGCCGGATGGTGATCCCGGTAGGCGGCCAGACTGTCGCCGGCGTATTGCAGCCACTGGGCCATCGGGGTCGCGGAGTGACCGGCGTTGTCGTCGAGCAGCACCTTCATCGCTGCGCACGACGAGTGCCCGCAGATGACAACCGAACGCACGCCCAACTGACTGGCCGCGAATTCGATTGCGGCGTCGACCGATCGGTCGTCGGAGTCGGCCGGCACCAGGTTGCCGAAGTTGCGGACGGTATACAGGTCGCCGGGGCCGCTGGCGGTGATGACGTTCGGCAGGATCCGGGAATCGGCGCAGGTGAGGAATAGCGCATACGGGTCCTGGGCGCCGCCGAGCCCCGCGATGTGCTGGTGCAAGACGGCCGAGCCGTTGCGGTGGTACTCATCGACGCGGTCGAGAATGGAGGCTTCGCCATTGTTTTCGTGATTCGCCGACCGCCACGGCACTAGCCCGATCGGGGGGGACGCGAAGTGCCGCTTCGGTGGGCGCGCGTGCGCGTTCTGCAGTTTCGGGCCGGTCGTCTCCACGATCACCACCACTCCGCCGCGCGCTTCGTGCGTGCGTTGCCAATCCTCGATCGTTTCGGATACGGAGTCGTCGATGTAGTCCGCGTTCAGGTTCAGCGTCACCTCGGTGCCCTGCGGCACCGACGCGAGCGCCTTGGTCAGGCGGGGCAGCAGCAGGAAGCTCAGCGTGCCGTCGATATCGATGCGCCACTGCTTGGACTGCTCACCGCCGACCGGCTGCACCGCGACCGGTGCGCGGGTCACCCTGACCAGTAGGAAGCCGATGGCGACGGCGAGCCCGATGAGCACACCTTCGAGCAGGTTCAGGAACACCACCGACAGAATGGTGATGGCGTACACTGCGAAATTGCCTGTGCGCCAAGCTAGTTTGATGTGAGCTAGCTTGATCAGCTGGGCGCCGACCACGATTAGCAGTCCGGCCAGCGCGGCCTTTGGGATGAGTTCCACCAGGTCGGTGAACAGCGAGGCGAACAGCAGGATCCACACGCCGTGCAGCACGGCCGACATCCGGGTGCGGGCGCCCGCGGCCGCGTTGGCCGAACTACGCACGATGACACCGGTAATCGGCAATCCGCCAAGCAATCCGGATACCACGTTCGCGCTGCCCTGCCCGATGATCTCCTTGTCGAAGTTCGTGCGTGGGCCGTTGTGCAGTTTGTCGACACCGACCGCGCACAGCAGCGATTCCACACTGGCGATCAGGGCGATCGTCAGGACACCGATGACGATGTCCTCGGTCTCGTCCAGCCACGGCTTGCCGTTCGGGGTCGCTCCCGAGATATGAGGCAGGTTGAGTGCGTCGAAGAAGTTGCCCGACAGGGAGATTCGATCGGTATCCAGCCCCGCCGCGATCGCCAGCGCGGTGGCAGCGACGATGGCGACCAGTGGGGCGGGGATCATCCGAATTTTGGCGGGCAGCCGCGACCAGACCAACAAGATCGCGATGACCGTTGCGCCGGTGATCACCTCATGCAGTTCGTGATGCAGAATCCCGTTGGGCAACGCCACGAGATTCTGCCAAGCAGAGCTGTGTGACGATCCCCCCATCAGTACGTGAATCTGCTGCAAAATGATCGTGATACCGATGCCCGCCAGCATCGCGTGCACGACCACCGGAGCAATAGCCAGCGCGGCGCGTGCCAGCCGGCTCAGCCCGAACGCGATCTGCAGCGCACCCGCGCCGATCGTCATCAGGCACAACATCGGGAAGCCGAAGTCGTCGATCAGTCCGGCGACCACGACGGTGAGGCCCGCGGCCGGGCCACTGACCTGGACCGACGACCCGCCGAAAGTGCCGGCGACGATGCCGCCCACCACCGCGGCGATCAAGCCGGCGGCGAGCGGGGCCCCGGAGGCGATCGCGATGCCCAGCGAAAGTGGCAGGGCCACAAGGAAGACGACGAGCGATGCGGGAACGTCGTGGCGCAGATTCTTCAGAAGTGACCCGGATCTGGCCGTTTCGACAAGCGCATTCATACGACTCCTCCAACGGTTAGAAGTCGGCAAGCGGCCGGTCCGCTACCCCGAAGCTGACGACTCTTTATGACCGGTAGAACGTCGTGTGTCAATCATGCGCCCACCGGCCCTGGCAACCAAGGCAAGTCAGATAAGCGGACGACAAGACGTCGTGCCGCCTGCGGCTAGTTCGTATGAGGAAGCCTTCCGCGACTGCCCGATCACCGTGCTAAACGCCGACGGATTCATCGACAACTCAAAGAAACCCAGGTGTCCCTGCTTTGACAACGAGTCGTTTCATCGGCGATTCAAAGAAAGCCGGTGCGCGAAATCAGGACTCGGCCAGAAACATGTCGTTGTGCTGGCCCGGCGCGGGTGGGGGATCGGTGGCTGCCGCGTCGAAGCTGGAGTAGCGGGCCGGAGTGCGGATCACCGTGATTTCATCGTCACCATTGCCGACCGTGAGAGCGAGTTCGTTTTCGGCGAACATCGGGGTGCCGACGACCTGCTTCCAGGTGTAGGCCAGGCAGGCCATCAAGCCGCCTTCTTGCAGCAGCTCAACCCATTCGGCGGCGGTCCTGGTGGCCAGCGCCGACTCGAGTTCCTCGGTCAACTCGGGGTAGTTCATCGCGCGGGAGCGCTGGTCGATGAACCGTTCGTCGTCCAACATGTCGGGCCGGCCGATGATCTCGCACAGCTTCGCCCAGTGCTTGGGCACGTACGCGCTGATCACCAGGTACCCGTCCGCGGCCTTGAAGGCATCCGACGGCTGGGTGGCGAAGCCAACGCCCTTGCGTTTCTTGGCAGTTGGCGCCGCTTCCGGCTTCGGCTTGGGCGTCTCGGCAGGCTTGTTCAGGTGAATCGTGAGCTGGCTGGCCTGCATACCGACCGCGACGTCGTACATCGCCACCCGGACCACGTCTGCCACACCGTGCCGCTCGCGGTTGAGCAGCGCGGCCAGCACCGCCTGCGCCAGCACGTGGCCGCTGGCCGCGTCGACGAGCTGGAACGGAATGATCTGTGGTTTGCCGCTCGGCGTGGGCATTCCGGTGGTCATGCCCGACTCCGCGGCGACCATCAGGTCGACGCCCGGCCGGCTGCCCTGCGGGCCGTTGCCGCCATAGGCGGACAAACGTGCGTAGATGAGCTTCGGGTTGCGCGCTTGTAACTCGTTGGGGCCCAGCCCCATACGCTCCATCACCCCGGGCCGGAACCCCTCGAGTACGACATCGGCGGTGTCGACCAGTCGCAAGATCTGTTGTTTGGCTTCGTCGTTGGTCAGGTCCACCGCCACCGACTTCTTGCCCCGGTTGTGCGGCCAGAACAGCGTGGGCAGCGGCGGCCGGCCGGGCAGCACCGCGACGATCTGCCGGGCCGCTTCGCCGTGGGGCGCCTCGACCTTGATCACCTCGGCGCCGAGGTCGGCCATGATCTGTCCAGCCAGCGGCCCGGCGATGTTCTGCGTGAAATCGAGAACCCGGTATCCGTCAAGTGGCTTGGGCGGCTGGCTGTTTGGCATCGTGGGGCCTTCCTCTTACCCGGCCTGGTGCAAGACTGCGGTGCAGTAGTAATTCTTGGCGAACGGCGCGTCGTCACCATCGGGCTGCTGCGGTAATCCGTTGTCGGCCAACAACTGATTCAGTGGGGTGCGCACCGGCTGCCAGCCGCGATCGGCCAGATACGTGGCCGCATCGTTGCGTTCGCCGGGGAAACCCAGATCGCCGAGCACGACGTCGAGCCCGTGGTCCCGCCACCGCTGGCTGGCGCCGTTCAACGCGTTCTGATTGCAGCCGGTGTTCAGAAACACCTCGGCCACCAGCCGGCTGCCGTCGGCGGACAGCGCGGTGATGTTGTCCAGCAAGCGATCCTGGGCGTCGGGCGGCAGGAAGCCGAGGAGGCCTTCTGCGGCCCACGCGGCGGGTTGGCCGGTATCGAATCCGGCCCGCTTCAGCGCCGACGGCCAATCGTGGCGCAGGTCGACCGCGACGGCCCGGACCTCGGCGGTGGGCTTGGCACCGAGCGCTTCGATCGTGGTGGTCTTGAACTCGATGACTTCCGGCTGATCGATCTCGAACACCGTCGTTCCCGGAGCCCAGGCCAGTCGGTATCCGCGCGCGTCCAGACCGGAGGCCAGGATGACGACCTGGCGGATGCCGGCGGCTTCGTCTTGCTGGGCGTCGGCGAAGAACGCATCGATGTAGCGCGTGCGCGCCGCCAGCAGGTCGGTCATCCGCTGCATGCCCCACGGCGCGCCGGGCTCGTCGACGTCGGCCGCGTCGAGCTCGGCGTTGGCCCAGCGGGTGAAGAAGTCGACGCCGACCGCGCGCACCAGCGGCTCGGCGAACCGGTCGTCGATCAGCTCGTCCTTGGTGGCCCGGGCCCGTCCGGCGGCCACCATGGTGGCGGTGGCTCCCACGCTCGTCGCCAGGTCCCAGGTGTCGTCGTCGCTGCGTGCCATGGTTAGACACAATAACTACGAGCGCTCCGGCGGTGACCAAAGACCTCGGGCGCAGTGGCATTGCGCCCTTATCGACGCCCGCCCGCCCGGGCAGCATCCATGTCATGATCAAACGCCTCGGGCTGGAAGCCCGGTCGCTGTGGTGGTACGCGCGATCTGGCGGACTCAGGTTGATTCCGCCGAGTGCGATGGTGCCGATGCTGCGTGCGGTCGAACGCTACGGCCTGCTGGGGGCGGCAACGGCGATCACCGCCGGGCGAGACCCCAAGGGGTTGGCGCTGATCGACGAGCACGGTCCGCTCAGTTTCGGCGACCTGGACAGGCGAACCAACGCATTGGCCAACGAGTGGCGTCGCCTGGGCCTCGGCCCGGGCACTAGCGTGGCCATCCTGGTGGGCAACCACCGCGGCTTTTTGGAAGCGGTCTTTTCCGCCGGCAAATGCGGCGCGAGCATCCTGCTGCTCAACACCGGCTTCGGCAGCGTGCAGCTCGCCGAGATGGTGGCTCGCGAGGGCGCCGACCTGCTGGTGTACGACGAGGAGTACGCCACCGTCGTCGCGGGCGTGCACCCCAGGCTGGGCCGGCTGCGCGCGTGGGCGGAAACGCCCGCGGCCGACACGCTCGAGGGGCTGATCGAACGCGGCGACCCCGCTGCGCCGCCGCGTTCCGGCGGCCGTCCCAAGATCGTCATCTCGACCAGCGGGACGACGGGCGTCCCCAAGGGCGCGGTACGTTCGGAACCCTACTCGCTGATCCCGGTCGGCGGCCTTCTCGGCAAAGTACCCTTCCGGGGCCGCGAGGTCACCGAATGCTGTGTGCCGCTGTTTCATTCGAATGGATTCAGCCAGGCGATGTACGCGACGGTGCTGGGCTCGACGTTGGTGCTGCGCCGCCACTTCGATCCCGAGCGGACCGTGGCGAGCGTGGCCGCACATCGTGCCAGTGCCATGGTCGTCGTTCCCACGATGCTGCGGCGCATCCTCGATCTGGGCCCGGCGGCGCTGGCCGAACACGATCTGTCGTCGCTGCGCATCGTGTTCATCGGCGGCTCCCAGCTGGGCGCCGCGCTGGCCACCCGTGCGCTTGAGGCATTCGGCCCCGTGGTCTACAACATGTACGGCTCGACCGAGGTCGCCTACGCGACCATCGCCACGCCCGCCGATCTGGCCGCCGAGCCGGGCTGCGTCGGTTCGGTGGCGCCCGGGTCGGTCGTCAAGGTCTACACCGACGATGGGCAGGAAGCACCCGTGGGAACGACGGGGCGGATTTTCGTCGGCAACATCCTGGCCTTCGAGGGATACAGCACCGGCGGCCAAAGGGAGTCCATCGAGGGCCTGATATCGACCGGCGACGTCGGTCATTTCGACCGGGCCGGCAGGCTGTTCGTCGACGGGCGCGACGACGAGATGATCGTCTCCGGCGGGGAGAACGTGTACCCGGGCGAGGTCGAGGATGCGCTCGAACACCACCCCGACATTGCGGACGTCGCGGTGATCGGCGTCGACGATGAGGAGTTCGGCCAGCGCCTGCGCGCCTACATCGTGCTGCGGCCGGGCGCGTCGCTGACCGAGCGTGACGTCCAGCAATATATCCGAAACCGGTTGGCGCGCTTCAAAATTCCGCGTGATGTGCTGTTCGTCGACGAGCTGCCCCGCAACGCGGGCGGAAAGGTGCTCAAGCGCATGCTGAACACGCAGCGAGGGCCCGCTTCGTCTAGCCGGCCGAAAGACCCTCGGCCCATTGAATCAGTCCCTCGACGTTGAGCTGCGGTTGAATTCCCGCGGTTCCGGCCAGGCCAGGCGAGGCGGCCAACGGCGCCGCCGCCACCGCGCCGGACGTACCCGAGGCGGCGGCGATGGGGGTGACTGGGGTGACGACGGCTGGCGCCGTAAAGACGGTGCCGGAATTGATGGTGACGACCGAGCCGCCCGCGTCGACGGTGGCCGTCACCAGGGTGCCGGCGATAAGGCCCTGGCCCGGGACGGTGATGGTGCCGGCGCTGTTCGCTGTGAGTTGGACGGTGCCTTGCAGGATCGTGATGGTGGTATTGGCCACAAATGCGTTGGGGCCGGCCGAAAAGACGAAGGTGTTGCCGTTGGGGAGGACATATGTCGCATCAGCGAGGACACGTATGGTTGCACCTTGGGCAACGATGACGGGGTAACCCGCGGTGACGTTGACGGTGACGCCGGGTTGGAGGACCGCCCCACCGGGCGCCACGTTGAGTATGTCGCCCGCCGGAACTTCCACGGACGAGGCAAGCTGCGCCGCCGATTGGGCGGTATCGCCGGCTGCCCGGGCCACCGCATTGGCCTGATCCTCTTGTCCCGTCGGGTCGGTGGTCTGCTGGGGTTCCTCGAAAGGTTCCAGCGCGCTGGCCGTTTCGGCCGCGGCAGCATAGCCGTACATGGCGCTGGCATCCTGGACCCACATCTGCATGTACTCGGCTTCGGTGGCCGCGATCGCCGGGGTGTTCTGGCCAAGCACGTTGGTGGCGACCAGTGCCGTGAGCCGCAGGCGGTTCTCCGCGACCACTGGTGGGGGCACGGTCATCCCGTACGCAGCCTCGTAGGCTGTCGCGGCCGAATAAGCCTGGGCGGCAGCCTTTGCGGCCCGGGTGGCGCTGAGTTGTAGCCACGCGACGTGGCGGCTGGCCGCGGCGGCCATCCGCGCCGACGACGGGCCAATCCACCGCGCAGCTAGCCCCGAGATCTGCGACGAGCAGCCGCTGGCGGCGGACTCCAGCTGGGCGGCTATCGCGTCCCAGCTCGCGGCGGCGGCCAGCATCGGCCCCGCCCCCGGCCCGGTGTACATCAGCCCGGAGTTGACCTCCGGCGGCAGCAATCCGAAGTCCATATCGTGTCCCGTTTAGTTAAGCGCGACGATTTGCTGGGCAGATTAACGCGTGCGTAAATAGATTCGCGTAAACGCTTAGTGAAACCAGGATTAAGTTCGGCAACCAGCGCCGGAAGGCCTTAGTCGAGGCGGTAGCGGATCAGGCGAGAACTGTTGGCCACCACGGCAACCGACGACGCGTTGTGCAGAATCGCGGCCAGCACCGGGGACAGCGCCCCGCCGGCGCCGATGATCAGCCCGGCGGCGTTGACGGCGATCGACATGCCGTAGTTCTCCCGGATCACATCGACCGCGCGGGCGCCCAAATCGCGGACGTCGAGTAGGCGATGCAGATCGTCGTTGGCCAGCGCCACGTCGGCGGTTTCGACGGCGACGTCGGTTCCGGCCAGCCCCATGGCGATCCCGATGTCGGCGGCTGCCAGCGCCGGAGCATCGTTGATACCATCGCCCACCATGCCGACGATGTAGCCCTCGCCCTGCAGCTCGCGCACCACCTCGAGCTTGTCCTCGGGCATCACCTCGGCGCGCCACTCGTCGATGCCCAGCTCGCCGGCGACCACCTCGGCGATGTCCGGGTGGTCGCCGGTGAGCATCACGATGCGGCGAATCCCGTTAGCCCGCAGCTTGTTCAGCACCTCGGCAGCCTCGGGCCGGACTTCGTCACGCAGGCTGATCAGCCCGACCAGGGTGCCGTCCACCGCCAGTAGCAGCGGGGTCTCGGCCTCGCGGCGCAGCTTGTCGACCCACTCCTTGGCCTTCTTGGACACCTTGACCTGCTCGGCCTGCAGCAGCGACGGGCTGCCCAGCAGCAGGGTGCGGCCGTCGGCCCAGGTCCGCATGCCCAGGCCGACCAGCACCTCGCACTCCTCGTGCGGCGGGATGCTGATGTGACGCTCCTCGGTGGAGCGGATGACAGCCTCGGCCAGCGGATGCCGCGAGTGGATCTCGGAGCTGGCCGCATACGCCAGCACCTGCTCTGGCTCCCAATCCTTGTGCATGGCAACGATATTCGTGACTACCGGACGTCCGACGGTGAGGGTCCCGGTCTTGTCGAACACGATCGCGTCGATCCGACCCGCCTGCTCGAGGTGCGATCCGCCCTTGATCAGGATGCCGCGGCGCGCGCCGTTGCCGATCGCCGCGCTGATCGCTGTCGGGGTGGCCAGGCCCACCGCACAGGGGCAGGCGACCAACAGCATGGTCATCGCGCGCCGGACGTCTCCGGTGATCGCCAGCGTGATCGCCGAGACGATGAACGAGGTGGGAACGAACCGGCGCGAGAAGTTTTCGCCGACCGTCTGGATCGGGGCCCGGTCGTGCTGCGCCTCCTCGACGCGACTGATGATGCGCCCGATCGTGGTCTGGTTGCCGACGGCCTGCGCGCGTACCACCACGCGTCCGCGCACCACGACGGACCCGGCGTGCACGTGGGTGCCCACACCGACGCTCACGGGCAGGTTCTCCCCGGTGATCGCGGATTGGTTGACGATGGCCTCGCCGTCGACCACTTCGCCGTCCACCGGGATCGCGACGTGGTCGTGCACCACCACCTCGTCGCCGATCTCGACGCTGTCGATCGGCACCTGGATCTCGGTCCAGGGGCTCGGGCTCCCGGACGGCGCCGCGATCCGGATCCACGCCGTGTCCTGGCTGCCGCGCAGCAGTTCCGAAATGGCCCGCCGGGTCCGCCGCAATGTCAGATCTTGTAGGTACTCACCGATATTCAGCAACCACAGCACGGTCAGCGCGACCACGTTCTCGCGCAGGATCAAGCTCGCGACGGTCGCGGCCGAGACCAGCGCATCGGTGCCGGCCTTACCGGATCGCAGCGAGCGCAGCGCACCGCGCAGGAATGGGTAGCCGGTGAAGATCGTGACGCCGGAGGCGACCACCCGCCCGCTCGGGCCGAGCAGTGGGGGCCGGGCGAAAGCGTAGCGGCGCACGCCGAGTAAGCCCAGGGCCAGACCGCCGATCACCATGCGCAGCACATCGGAATTGCGGACTTCCGAGGAATGTGGCTCCCGTGCCGGAATCAGTTCGGCGGCAACATGTTCGGCGCTGCCGATGGCGGCCATGACGTCGGTGACGGCACAGTGGCGGGGTGAATACCAGACGACTACCGAACCGGTGCGCGGGTAGGCGTGCACGGCGCGGACGCCGGTCTGCTTGGCCACGGCCTCTTCGACCGCGACGGCTCGCCGAGCGCAGCAGCGCACCCACGGGACCGAAACCCGCATGCGGCCGGCTGCATCCGAAAGTACTTCGAGGGAGGGGCCTTTGGCGGTTGCGATGTCTTCAACGAGCGCGAGACTCATGGCGAGCGATCAGTGGTCGTGATCGTGGGTGTCGCCAAGGGAAGGGGTAGGCGCCTCCTCGCCGATGCGCTCGCGGGCCTCGGCCATCACGTCGGCGAGTTTGAGTCGTGCCGACTCCGCGGCCGTCTCGGCTTTGCGGGTGCCGCGCAGTCCGAGTTCGGCGGTCGCCACGGCGGTCTGGTGCAGCGGCGCCTTGGCCACCGCCTTGCGGACCACCTCATAAGCCGTCACGCCGACCAGGCCGGTGAATACCGTTCCCGCCGCCTTCGCCAGTAGCCCGTATGCCGCCATGCCGGTTCCTTCCCGTCGCCGCCTCGTTAATGACAACGATTATCAGATAGTTATCGCGGTGGCGACATAAACAGCGAAGTTGTCGCGCCGTCCACTTCATGCTGGCATGAAATTAACATATATGTATTGCGATATCAACATGTGTTGTCAGAGGATGCGGGTGATCTTCTCGGTCTCGACGCGGCGCTGCAGCGCCGCCGGATCCGGGTTGGCGACCTGCACCAACGAGGCGCCGATGGACATGACGGCCAGCAGGCCGTCGACCAACTCGGTGGGGCCCGGCCACGAGGCGGTGGAAAGCACCCGATCCTTGGCCATCAAACCCCTTGTCGCCGCAGAGCTTTCACAGTCGGCCAGGACTTCTTCGACGGACCGGCCGGCCAGCGCGGGGCCGGGATGGCGTTCGGCGACGATCTGGTCGCCGTGCACCCGCACCGCGGTGGCGTAATCGGTGACGCCGATCGGCAGGTCCGGCGCCGGGCGGCCGAACGGATCCAGCGACAACACTGCGACCTCGCCGCCGGGCTCGACCGCCGCGTCGGCCTCGTCGAGCCGTTCGGTGGTGCACAGTGCCAGGTCGCCCGGCCCGTCGAGAACCGCCTCGGCGCCGATCCACCACACCCCGAACAGCACCGCCGCGGTCTGCCAATGCGCCGGCAGCAAGATCGCCACCCGGCTGTGCGGGCCCGCGCCCAACTCGTCGCGTAATAGGTTGCCGGTCTTGGCCGCCCAGTTGGCCAGGGTCACCGCGGACAACTCGATGCGCTCGCCGGTCGCGTCGTCGTAATAGGTGATGCGCGGACCGACGGGGTCGGCGGCCAGCATCGGATCGAGGATTGCCCCGGATAGCGTGGTCAGTTGATGCACTCCGGCTTGTCGCTGCCGGCCGTCAGGATCGGTGAGGGCGCAGGAACATTCGGATCGGTGGCCGACTGGTTCGTCACTCGTGCCGGTGCTGTCGTACCGCCCGACAGGCCCGAGCCCGGTCCGGTGTAGTCGTTGGCCAGCACCACCCGGACCGATCCCGGCGCCAGCGACGCATCGGGGACCACAGGCAACCCGCCCAGCTCCTTGGAGACTTCCTGGGCGCCCATGTCGTCGGGCTTGTTGGCGCGCACCTGGCTGGATTTGACGTGGCTGCCGTCGTTGTTGCCCGCCGCGCCGGTGGTAAATCCCTTGGAGCTCAACACATCTGACACCGCAGCCGCCAGTCCGTTGATGTCGGTGTCGTTGACGACGGTGGCGGTGGTCTTGGCGGGAGTGTAGGCCAGTTGCTCGGTTTTGCCCTGATCCTGGTCGTGCAACAGGCTGGCGACCCAGTCCTGAACCTGGTGCGGGTCCACCCGGACCACGCTCTGCATGCCGTCGTCGCTCCAGCCGGCCCCGTCGAGCACCGGGATGGTGGCGAAGGCGACGTTACCGCCGGCCAGCTTCTGCAGCTGCTGCACGAAATCCATCACGTCCCAGCCCTGGGAGATCACCACCGAGCGCTGCACGGCGGCCTCCAGCTTCTTCAGCGTGCTGGGGCTCGACAACGTCTGGCCGGAGATCACCCGGTGGGCCAGCGACGCCATCACGACCTGCTGGCGCACCACCCGGTCGAGGTCACCGCGCGGCAGGTCGTGGCGCTGACGCACGAAGCTGAGCGCCTCGGCCCCGTCCAGCTTCTGCGGACCGGCCGGGAAGTCTGCACCTGAAAGCGGTTCGTATACAGCATCTTTGAGACACACGTTGACGCCGCCGAGCGCATCGGTGATCAAAGCGAAGCCCAGCAGCCCGATCTCGGCGTAGTGGTCGACGGTGACACCGGTGAGGTCGGCGACGGTCTTGATCAAGGCCTCGCGGCCGGCCTCGGTTCCCTGAACGGCGGCGTCCTCGGCCGAATCGCCGGCCTTGACCAGGTTGGTCCGCTTGGCTTCCCGGGTTTGGCCGTAGACCCCGTTGATCTTCGTCTTGCCCAGACCGGGCGCTACCACATAGGAGTCGCGCGGAATCGAGATCGCGGTGGCCGACTTCCCGTTGTTCGGTATCCGGACCAGGATGATGGTGTCGGTGTTGGTGGCTTCCTCGTCACCGGCTTTCAGCGTCGCCAGCTCATCGGGAGTCAACGGGTTGCCGTGCGCGTCGGTGCGGCTGTCCAGGCCGACCAGCAGGATGTCGATCGCGCCGTCGTCGCCGCCCTTACCTAGCGACGGCGCCGACATGTGGAAGATGCCGTCTTCGAATGCCCGGACGTTGTTCCACGCCACGCCCGTGCCGAGAACGACGGCGACGGCTAGCACAGTGGCAACAACACGAACCACACGCTGCACAAGCATCACACTAGGTTACTTGCGACACAGTCGCTTCTCGGGTAGCCAGCAGCGGCGTGGCCCGTCCTTTCCGGGACATGCCAGACTCGAACCATGTCGGGCAGGATCGTCGTCACCGGAGCCGGTGGACAGCTGGGCGGTTGTTTGGCGGCCCTCGGCGCTGACCAGGGACGCAACGTGCTGGCACTGACGTCCGCGCAGTGGGACATCACCGACCCGGCCGCCGCCGAGGCGATCGTGACAGGCGGCGATGTCGTCATCAATTGCGCCGCCTACACCGATGTCGACGGCGCCGAGAGCGACGAAGCGCGGGCGTACGCGGTCAATGAGGCCGCGCCGGCGCACATCGCGCGGGCCTGCGCGCGGGCCGGCGCCCGGCTGATCCACGTCTCGACCGACTTCGTTTTCGCCGGTGATTACGCCGATCCCCATCCGTTCGAACCCAGCGACGAGACCACGCCGCGCGGCGTCTACGCATGCAGCAAGCGCGCCGGCGAGGTGGCCGTGCTGGCGGCGCTGCCGGAGCCTTCCCAGTGCACGGTGGTCCGCACCGCCTGGGTCTACACCGGCGGCACCGGCAAGGACTTCGTCGCGGTCATGCGCAGGCTCGCGGCCGGTGAGGGCCCGATCAAGGTCGTCGACGACCAGGTCGGCTCGCCCACCTACGTTGCCGACTTGGCCGCCGCACTGCTCCAGATCGCCGACGACCGCGTGCCCGGGCCGATCCTGCACGCCGCCAACGAGGGCGCCGTCTCGCGATTCGGCTTGGCCCGCGCGGTGTTCGAGGAGTGTGGCGCCGACCCCGACCGGGTGAACCCGGTCAGCACCGCCGATTTTCCCCGTCCCGCGCCCCGCCCGACCTACTCCGCGTTGTCGAGCCGGCAGTCCGCGGCGGCGGGCATGACGCCGCTACGGCCCTGGCGCCCTGCGCTTGTCGCCGCGCTGGCCGCGCGCACCTCGTCAGAGGGGCCGGTCCCGGCGCAACGACCGATAATCTCTACGCGTGACTGACGTCCTGCCGGTCGTGACGGTGACCTATTCGCCGGGCCACCACCTCGAACGTTTTCTGGCTTCGCTGTCGCTGGCCACCGAGCGTCCGGTCAGCGTTCTGATGGCCGACAACGGGTCCACCGATGGCGCCCCGCAGGCGGCGGTCCAGCGCTATCCGAATGTGCGGCTGTTCAGCACCGGAGGCAATCTCGGGTATGGCACCGCGGTCAACCGTGCGATCGAGTACCTGTCCGAGCGCGGGGAGATCGACGACTGGGTGCTGGTGGCCAACCCGGACGTGCAGTGGGGCCCGAACAGCATCGACGCGCTGCTGGAGGCGGCCACCCGCTGGCCGCAGGCCGGCGCGCTGGGCCCGCTGATCCACGATCCCGACGGCTCGGTGTATCCGTCGGCGCGCCACCTGCCCAGCCTGATCCGCGGCGGCATGCACGCGGTGATCGGGCCATTCTGGAAGCGCAACCCCTGGACGGCGGCCTACCGCCAGGAGCGGCTCGAGCCCAGCGAACGTCCGGTGGGCTGGCTCTCGGGATCGTGTCTGCTGCTGCGCCGTTCGGCCTACGGTCAGATCGGCGGGTTCGACGAGCGCTACTTCATGTATATGGAGGACGTCGACCTCGGCGACCGGCTCGGCAAGGCCGGCTGGCTCAACGTCTACGTGCCGTCCGCCGAAGTGCTGCACCATAAGGGCCATTCCACCGGGGACGATCCGGCCAGCCACCTCGCGGCCCATCACCGCAGCACCTATATCTTTCTGGCAGACCGGCATACCGGTTGGTGGCTGGCTCCGCTGCGCTGGGTGTTGCGGGCCTCGTTGGCGCTGCGCTCGGCTCTGATGGTGCGCAGCTCGCGCCGGCAGCGCTCGGAGAAGTCGGCAGAAAGGCGGCACTGAGTTGGCGATTGCCGGAGTGGATGCGGTGATTCTGGTCGGCGGCAAGGGCACTCGCCTGCGGCCGCTGACGTTGTCGGCGCCCAAGCCGATGCTGCCGACGGCCGGGGTGCCGTTTCTCACCCACATGTTGTCGCGCATCGCCGCGGCGGGTGTCGAGCACGTCATCCTGAGCACCTCTTACAAGGCCGGGGTGTTCGAAGCGGAGTTCGGTGACGGGTCAGAGCTGGGTCTGGAGATCGAGTACGTCACCGAAGAGGAGCCGCTGGGCACCGGCGGCGGCATCGCCAACATCGCGGACAAGTTGCGCCACGACACCGCGCTGATCTTCAACGGCGATGTGCTCTCCGGCGCCGACCTCGGCCAGCTGGTGGAATCGCACCGGGCCAACCAGGCCGACGTGACGTTGCACCTGGTGCGGGTGGGTGATCCGCGTGCCTTCGGTTGCGTGCCGACCGACGAGAACGACCGCGTCTTGGCTTTTCTGGAGAAGACCGAGGATCCGCCGACCGATCAGATCAACGCCGGCACCTACGTTTTCGAGCGCGAGATCATCGACCGGATTCCGCGCGGGCGGCCGGTGTCGGTCGAGCGCGAGGTGTTCCCAGCGTTGTTGTCGGACCCTGACGTCAAGGTCTGCGGCTATGTCGACGCCACCTACTGGCGAGACATGGGCACCCCGGACGACTTCGTCCGCGGATCGTCGGACCTGGTGCGCGGCATCGTCACGTCCCCCGCGCTGCACGGTCATCACGGCGAGAAGCTGGTGCACGAAGGCGCGGCGGTGTCGCCCGGTGCGGTGCTGATCGGTGGCACGGTCGTCGGGCGCGGCGCCGAGATCGGTCCGGGCGTGCGGCTGGACGGCGCGGTGATCTTCGACGGCGTCAAGATCGAGGCGGGCAGCGTGGTCGAGCGCTCGATCGTCGGCTTCGGGGCCCGCATCGGTCCGCGGGCGCTGATCCGCGACGGGGTGATCGGCGACGGCGCCGACATCGGTGCGCGCTGCGAGCTGTTGCGCGGCGCCCGGGTCTGGCCCGGCGTGTCGATTCCCGACGGCGGGATCCGCTACTCCAGCGACGTCTGAGCGGGTCACCGTGCCTGAGTCGCGCGCGAAACCAGGTGCGCGAGGGCGTAATCCGTGCCGGGTGGCAGCGCGTCGGCCGGCCACCACCGCAAGTCGTCGGATTCCTCGCTGATCGCGATCTGCGCACCCGGCGGCGCGTGGGCGACGAATTGCAGGTCCAGATGCCGGGTCGGGATACCCAGCGAGCAGGTGACCGGGTGGACGTGAATCGCGGCCAGCTCCGGTGCGATACGCAGGTCGGGCACGCCGGATTCCTCGACGGCTTCGCGCAGCGCCGCGGCCACAATGTCGGCGTCGTCGTCGTCGCAGTGGCCCCCGAGCTGGACCCAGCGGCCTAACCGGGGATGCAGGGTCAGCAGCACCCGGGTGCCGGTGTCGTCGACCACGATCGCCGACGCCGTGACGTGGCCGGCTTCGCACTCGCGGCGGCAGGCGTCGGGACGGCCGTACGCGAAGGCCAGCACCGCGTGCCGCAGCGAGTCCTGCGTCGGGTCGGGTGCCCGCCAGTCGGTGAGCACCGAGATAGCCGAATCGCGGACGCTCACCGGGTGCCGCGCCTGGCCCGGCGGTCGCGCAGCGTGTGCCACGCCGCTCGGCACTGCGCGACGACATCGGGCGACCAGCCGAGGCCGTCGATCAGGACGTGACGATCGACGGCGTCGAGTGCCTTCTCGATTTCGTTGGCCTTCAGCAGCAGATCCACATCCGCGGCCAGTTCGGCGCCGGCCAGCGCCGGGGCGGGAATGGGCAGCTGCTCGGCTTCGGTCGGCTCCAGTTCCAAGATGCCTCCACCGTAACTACGTCCCATGATCTCGGCGAAAGCGAACGTCGCGCTGTTGTGGAACACCGCCGCGAACGCCGTTGGGTCCGCCCGGCTTCCGGGGGAGCCCACCAGCCGCACCCGGTGCACGGTGTCGGTGCTGGTCGCCGCGGCGGCGTTGACGGTCAGCCGCGGGGCCAGGTGAATCTGGCGCAGCAGGAACAGATCGGGGACCCACAGCGACGGGGTTCGCCACCACGGCGCACGGATCGAGCACTTATAGCCGAGGTGAACCCCGGCGGCCTCACCGGCGTCGATGTGCACGGTCAGCGCCGGATCGGCGGGCTCCGCCGGGGCGTCGAGCAGCCAGGTCCGCTGGCCGGCCGCGATATCGCTTGCCCGGCAATCGGTGTCGTAGACCAGACCGCACAGCTGGCTGCTGCGCGAGACGAGCGGGACGCAGTGCGGTTGCAGGCCCAGCTCGCGGGCCTGTGCGTCGGTGAAGGTGAAGAAGCTGTTGCGGCCGGTGACGATGCCGACGTCGACGTCGGCGATGGCCCCGAGCCGCGTCATCGTGTCGGACTGGTTGAGCGTGCGCAGCAGCCCGATCGCGGCGGGGTCCAAGAAATACTTGGTCCACTTCTCCTTCTCGTGCAGCAGCGCGGGCGCGGCTTCGCCGTCGAGGTCCGCGTGCGCGAGCGCGTCGGCATCGGCCAGCTGGATCGTGCGAATTCGCGCGGGCCCCGCACCGGCCACCCCGCAGAACAACACCACTTCCTGCAGAATGCCGTCGAAAACCAGGCGTGCAAATGTGACCAGAGTGATTTCGCGGTAACGCGCGAGCAGAAATTCGCGCAATTGTGCGGCATAGCTGACTTGCAGCAATTCGGCGGGCAATACCAAACCCACCCGCCCGCCGTCGCGCACCATTACCGTGCTCGCGACGACGAAAGGGACCCAGGCATTGGTCAGCCTGCTGGGGCGCAGCCCCTCCCGCCGCATCAGCTCCAGCGCTGGCTCTCGTTGCTCGGGCGCCCAGTTGCCGAATCGGACGTAGGGCGGATTGCCCGCCACCCCGTCCCAGCCGGTCGCCTCGAATTCGGCGACCCAGCCGAACAGATTCGCGGTGTCGACCGGAGCGAATCGTCGTGCCTTGAGCGCCTCTTGTGGCACGAGTTCCACGCCCCGCACTTGCGAACTGAGCGCGGCCAGTTCGCGCAGGATCCGGCCGTCGCCGCACGCGGGTTCGAGGATCCGGGGTCCGGCCTCGCGCACCCAGCGGGCCAGAAACCGCGCCACCGACGCCGGCGTGTAATAGCCGCCGCGAACCTTGTCGGCCGACGCGGCCGCCTTGCCCGCGAACGTCTTCACCCGGTCAGTATCACTTGCGGATCAGCAGATCTCCGGGATTCACGGGTTCGCGCAACCCTTCGGGCCGTGCTTCTTCGGCGGCGTAGCCGATCGCGATGCCGCCCAACGGCTCCCAATCGGCGGGCAGCTCCAGCTCGGCGCGGACCAGGTCGGCGGCAAAGATCGTCGAGCCGATCCAGCAGCTGCCCACCCCCCGAACGGCCAGCGCGACCAGCAGTGCCTGCACGGCCGCGCCGACCGCGACGGTGAACATGGTGTGCTCGGCGTCGGTGCGCTCAGCATCGGGATAGGTGTGGGCGCCCTCGGGCACCAGCATCGGGACGATGACCTCGGGTGCCTCGTAGAGGATCTGGCCGCGCGCCACTCGCCGATCGATCGCGTCGTCCGGCTTTCCGTCACCGGCCAGGTCGGTGCGCCACTTGTCCTTCATCCGGTCGAGCAGCCGGGTCCGAGTGGCAGTGCTGCGCAGCCAGACGAACCGCACCGGGCGGGTGTGGTGCGGGGCCGGCGCGGTCAGCGCCTCGGCGACGGCCGCCTCGATCAGCTCCGGTGGCACCGGCTCGGCGCTGAACCGGCGCACCGACCGGCGCAGCAGCTGAGCTTCGCGGCGGCCCCTCTCGATGGCTTCGGCCGTGCCGAGCCAGAACAGATCTTCGGGGCCGGGCCGCAGCAGCTGCCGCGCCGTGGTGCCGTCGTCGACGACCGTCAGCCCGCGCACGACGGCCACCGGCATCGCGGTCAGCTTGCCCTTGACCAGATCGGCCGCGGCGGCCACTTCGTCGGCCACCGCGATCTCGGTAACCACCAATTCGTTGCCGTGCTCGTCGACCGCGCCCGAATAGCCGTGCAGCACAGCCAGTCCCGCCGCGCCGATCGCGGCGTCGATCTGACCGTTGCGCCAGGCCCGGCCCATCGTGTCGGTGATCACCACCGCGACGTCGACGCCGAGCTTCTCGCGCAGCGCGGAGCGCAGGGCCGCGGCGCTGCCGTCGGGGTCCAGCGGCAGCAGCGCGAGTTCGCTTCGGCCGACGTTGGATCCGTCGACGCCGGCGGCGGCCTGCACCAGGCCAAGGTGGTTCTCGGTGATCAGCGTGCGGCCCTTGCGGGCCAGCACCCGCACCGCCTCGCCGTCGACCAGTTTGCGGCGGAGCTCGTCGCGCTCCTCGGGGTCCTCGGGCGCGGCCACCAGGCGGCCCTCGCACTTGGACACCACCTTGCTGGTGACCACCACGACATCGCTGTCGCGCAGCCACGGGGCGGCCGCGGCGACTGCCGCGCCGAGATCGTCGCCGGGGCGGAACTCGGGAAGCCCGGTGACGGGCAGGATCTCGATCGTCGCGGCGCTGCCGTGCTCCTTCGGGGTATCGGTCATGGCGCCACGCCCGCAATACCCAGTCCGGCCCGCACCATTTCGGCCGTCGCCTTCGGATCGCTCATCAATAGCGGCACCGCCCGTACCGCAACGCCGTCGATTTCGGCTTCGAATGTTTCCAAGTCGCCCTCGTGCACCAGCCAGCAATCCAATATTCCGGTGCCGGTGCGCGCCCCGTAATATCTGCCGACCGCTTCGGCGGTGGACGCGACCCCGATCACCTCGAGGCAGGCATCAGCCATGCCGCGCAACGGTTTTCCACCGACGATCGGGGAGTAGCCGACGATCGGCGCAGCAGTCGCCCGCAGGGCGCCGCGAATACCCGGCACGGCCAGGATCGCGCCGACGCTCACCACGGGGTTGGACGGTGCCAGCATGACGATGTCGGCGTTGCCGATGGCGTCGACCGCATCGGTTGTGGCACTGGCCGATTCGGCGCCGACGAACGCGAAGCTGTGGGTTGGCACGTTGGCCCGGTAGCGCACCCACCACTCCTGGAAGTGGATCGCGCGCCGACTGTCGTCGGCCGGATCGGTAATCACCACATGCGTTTCGCAACGGTCGTCGCTGGCGGGCACCAACTGTGCGCCGGGTTGCCAGCGGTCGCACAACGCCGTGGTGATCTGCGAGAGCGGATAGCCGGCGTTGAGCATCTGGGTGCGCACCAGGTGCGTCCCCAAATCGCGGTCGCCGAGTTGAAACCAGTCCGGCTGCATGCCGTAGCGCGCCAATTCCTCTTTGGCGTGCCAGGTTTCGTCGCGATGGCCCCACCCGCGCTCCGGGTCTACGCCTCCACCTAAGGTATACATGCAGGTGTCCAGATCCGGACAAACCCGAACCCCGTGGATCCAGGCATCGTCGCCAATGTTGACGACGGCGGTCAGCTCGTGGTCGGAAGTTTCTCCCCCGGTTGCGAACTGACCCAGCCCGAGTAATTGTTGAACACCCAGCAGGAACCGGGCGCCGCCGACCCCACCGACCAGAACGGTGACCTTCACACCGGACGACAGTACCGGCCGGGCACTTTGGCGAGCGTTTGTGATGGACACGCCGAAGGGCCGAAATAACAGAAACGCCGGAAATTGATCACGAGATGGTATGGAAATACGCCGAAACGCTTGACCCGGCAGATTAACCCGTGTCTAATCACATCAGTGTCATTTCCCGGTTGGCCGGCCGGTTCCGGTGTCGCAGACCGAGATTCGATCACTTGTTCGAATTGTCTGTTACATCAGAACAGCGGGACACAACCACTCTCTCAAAGACCAAGCTGAGGAGGCGTACGACGCATGTCTTACGAGCACCTACGGGGCGTCATGCCAAGCACTGAGCGCGCCATGATCAGCTCCGCGCCGGCGCCGATTGCACGGCCCCACTTGACCGTGGTCCCTGATGCGCCAATCGCATTCGAGCCCGAGCCGTTGCCGGAACCCGAACTCACTCCGGACCAATGGCAGGACCGCGCGCTGTGCGCGCAGACCGACCCGGAGGCCTTCTTCCCGGAGAAGGGTGGGTCGACTCGCGAAGCCAAGAAGATCTGCCTGGGTTGCGAGGTACGGCATGAGTGCCTGGAGTATGCGCTGGCACATGACGAGCGCTTCGGCATCTGGGGTGGCCTCTCCGAGCGTGAGCGCCGCCGCCTTAAGCGCGGCATTATCTGACCGCTGAACCCACTTTGGGGTTATTCGTCGTCGATCGTCGGGTCGATGACCGTCGGTTCGACGTCGAGGTAGATGGCCACCTGAGCCACCAGAATCTCGTGCAGTAATTCGCCAAGTTCGACGGTGTCTTTGGCGCGTCGTTCGATGGGCTTGCGGAACAAGACAATTCGCGCCCGCGTCGAGTTTCCTCGGACGTCTACCCCGGCGGGGATCAAGCGGGCCAGCGCGATCGGTCCATCGGCGACGACCTCGGGCGGCCACTGCACGCTGTCGGGATCCTTGGCGGCGATGCGTGGAATTTCGTCGACCGCCACGTCGAGTTCCGACACTCGTGATTGCCAGCGCCGCTCGATGGGTTCGTAGGCCTCGAGCACCGCCATGTCGAATCGCTCGGCCCGGCTGCGCCACCCGGGCACCGTCGGCGGCAGCAAAGGACCGCGCATATCACGCCCGCGCCGAGTGGCCCGGTGCCCAGGCGTTCGGCCCGACGGCCGTCCGTTGCGCGGGAAACTGCGCGAATCACCCACGCGCCGATGGTAACGGTTGGACATCGTGGCCCGAACGGATGCGCGTGTCCGGCGCTTCGGCGGCGTTTGTCCACGATAGCCTTTCCGACGTGAACGTTCCCCGTCGCTGCTGCCGGCCAGGGTGCCCGCACTACGCCGTGGCGACCTTGACGTTCGTCTACTCGGACTCGACGGCAGTGGTAGGCCCGCTCGCGACCGCACGCGAACCGCATTCGTGGGACTTGTGCGTCGGTCACGCCGGCCGCATCACGGCCCCCCGCGGATGGGAGCTGGTACGCCACGCCGGGCCCCTGAATTCGGAGCCTACGAATCCCGATGAAGACGACCTGGTCGCGCTTGCCGACGCCGTGCGCGAAGGCGGTGCGGGCGAGGCGTCCTTGCCGCACGTGGGCGGCACCGGCATGCCGTTGAACGGCTTCCCCGCGCGAGCGGCAAATGTCGCCGCCGACCCGCATCTGCACCACACCGGAGCCCAGGCCACCGCGCCCAGCAGCCATCTGCTCGCGCCGCCGGAAAAACGGTCCGGTCGCCGCCGCGGGCATCTGCGGGTGTTGCCCGATCCGTCCGACTAGGGCACCGCTCGGGCCGATAGGCTGACGCCAAGAGGCAAATCAATCCATGGCGTCAAGGAGGCCCCGCATGTCTCGGCCCGCCGCGACTGTCCACCGTGTCATCAAGGCTTATGACATTCGTGGGCTGGTCGGCGAAGAGATCGACGAGTCGCTGGTCGCCGATGTCGGGGCAGCGTTCGCCGCGTTGATGCGCGACGAAGGCGCGCAACGCGTGGCGATCGGACACGACATGCGCGATAGCTCGCCGTCGCTCGCCGCTGCCTTTGCGGCCGGGGTGACCAACCAGGGCCTGGACGTAGTGCGGATCGGGTTGGCGTCGACCGACCAGCTGTATTTCGCCTCGGGGTCACTCGACTGCCCCGGCGCGATGTTCACCGCCAGCCATAACCCCGCCGCCTACAACGGCATCAAACTCTGCCGGGCCGGCGCGAAACCGGTCGGTGCGGACACCGGGCTGAAAGTGATCACCGAACACGTGATCGCCGGAGTCGCGGGCTACGACGGGAAGCCGGGGACCATCACCGATCGCGATGTGCTCTGCGACTATGGCGAGTTCCTGCGGTCGCTGGTGACGACAACCGGATTACGGCCGCTGCGGGTGGCGGTCGACGCCGGCAACGGCATGGCCGGTCACACCGCACCGGCGGTGTTCGGCCCGATCGACTCGATCACGTTGTTGCCGTTGTACTTCGAGCTCGACGGGTCGTTTCCGAATCACGAGGCCAATCCGCTCGACGCGGCCAACCTGCTGGATTTGCAGTGCTACGTCCGCGAGACCGGCGCCGACATCGGATTGGCCTTCGACGGCGACGCCGACCGGTGCTTCGTGGTCGACGAACGCGGGATGCCGGTTTCTCCTTCGACGGTGACGAGCCTGGTGGCCGCGCGCGAGATCGGCCGGGAAATCGGCGCCACCGTCATCCACAATCTGATCACGTCGCGGGCGGTGCCCGAACTGGTCGCCGAGCGCGGCGGCACACCGTTGCGCTCGCGTGTCGGACACTCCTATATCAAGGCGCTGATGGCCGAAACCGGTGCGATCTTCGGCGGCGAGCATTCCGCGCACTATTACTTCCGTGACTTCTGGGGTGCCGACTCGGGGATGCTGGCCGCGCTGCATGTCCTGGCCGCCCTCGGTGAGCAGGACCGGCCGCTGTCCGAGCTGACCGCGGACTACCAGCGCTACGAGTCGTCCGGTGAGATCAATTTCAAGGTGGCCGACGCCGCTCAGTGCGTCGACGCCGTGCTGAAGTCGTTCGGCAGCCGGATCCACTCCATCGACCACGTGGACGGGGTGACGGTGGACTTGGGCGACGGCAGCTGGTTCAACCTGCGCACCTCCAACACCGAACCATTGCTGCGGCTGAATGCCGAGGGCCGCACCACCGAGGACGTCGACGCGATGGTCGCCGAGATCAGCGCCGAAATCGCCGGCCAGGTGCAGCGCAGTGAGGGTGTGCCGTGAACGCCACCCGGGCGATCGATCTCGAGGACACCGACGGCCTGATCGCCGCCGACCGGCAGGGCCTGTTGCGGTCCGCCTCGTCGGCCGGCGCGCAGGTGCGCGCCATTGCCGCCGCGGTCGAGGAAGGTGAGCTGGATTCGCTGCGCACCGGCGACCGCCCACGCAGCGTGATCTGGGTAGCCGGGCGGGGCACCGCCGAGACGGCCGGAGCGATGCTGGCCGCGACGCAGGGCGGCGCGGCGTCCGCGCCGATCGCGATCGTCGGCGAGGCCCCGCCGTGGATCGGCCCACTCGACGTGCTGATCGTCGCCGGCGACGACCCCGGCGACCCGGCCCTCGTCGGGGCCGCCGCGACCGGGGTGCGCCGCGGTGCGCGGGTCGCCATCGTCGCTCCGTACGAAGGTCCGCTACGCGACTCCACCGCCGGCCGCGCCGCGGCGCTGGTGCCGCGGCTGTGGTTTCCCGACGAGTTCGGCCTGTGTCGGTACCTGGCCGCCGGCTTGGCGACGCTGCAAACGGTGGATCCCCGGCTGGACATCGACCTGCCGGCGCTCGCCGACGAGCTGGACGCCGAAGCGTTGCGCAACAGCGCGAGCCGTGACCTGTTCACCAACCCGGCCAAGACAATCGCCGCGCGCTTGTCCCACCACCCGGTGGCACTGGCAGGTGACTGCGCCGGGACGCTGGCGCTGGCCCGGCATGGCAGTTCGCAGCTGCTGCGGATCGCGCATCAGGTGGTCGCCGCCACCGGGCTGGCCGATGCGGTGGTGGCACTGCGCGAGCCCGTCCATTTCGGTGACGACCCGACGCCGGTGGACGCGCTCTTTCACGACGAACAAATCGACGGGCCGCTGCCCGAGCGGATGCGGGTGCTGGCGTTCACGCTGGCCGGCGACCGGACAGTGGTGGCCGCTCGGGTGGCCGGGCTGGACGAGGTATACCTCATCGCGGCGCACGACGTGCCCGAAGCGCCCGGCGGAGTGGGCGGCTCCGGTGGCCTGGTCGGGGCGGTGGCCCCGGGAGGCGCGACCCGCCCCGAACACCAACTGGCAGTATTGGCGGTTCGGCTGGAGATGGCCGCCGTTTACTTACGACTGGTGCGGGGATAGATAGACAAGTGGAACTGCTTCGCGGTGCGGTACGGACGTACGCATGGGGCTCGCGTACGGCCATCGCCGAATTCACCGGGCGTCCAGTGCCCGCGGCTCACCCCGAGGCCGAACTCTGGTTCGGCGCGCACCCGGGCGATCCGGCCTTCCTGGAAACCGAGCAGGGTGAACTCTCCTTGCTGGAGGCGGTGACCGCCGATCCGGAGGGCCAGCTCGGCTCGGCCTCGCGCGAACGGTTCGGTGACGTGCTGCCGTTCCTGGTCAAGGTGCTCGCCGCCGACGAGCCACTGTCGCTGCAGGCGCATCCGAGTGCCGAACAAGCGATCGAGGGCTACCTGCGCGAGGAGAAGTTGGGCATTCCGGTGACGTCGCCGGTGCGCAACTACCGCGACACGTCGCACAAGCCCGAACTGCTGGTGGCTCTGCACTCGTTCGAGGCACTCGCCGGATTCCGTCAGGCTGCGGTCACCATCGAGTTGCTGCGGGCGCTGGCCGTCACCGACCTCGACCCCTACATCGAATTGCTGAACGACCAGTCCGACGCCGACGGTCTGCGTGCGCTGTTCACCACCTGGATCACCGCGCCGCAGCCGGACATCGATGTGTTGGTGTCCGCGGTGATCGACGGCGCTATCCAGTACGTCAGTTCCGGTGCAACGGCATTCGCGGCCGAGGCCAAGGCGGTGCTCGAACTCGGCGAACGCTACCCCGGGGACGCCGGAGTGCTGGCGTCGTTGTTGCTCAACCGGATCAGCCTGGCCCCGGGCGAGGCGCTCTTCATCCCGGCCGGCAACCTGCACACCTATCTGCGCGGGTTCGCGATCGAGGTAATGGCGAACTCCGACAACGTATTACGCGGTGGGTTGACGCCCAAGCACGTCGACGTACCCGAGTTGCTGCGGGTGCTGGACTTCGCACCCACCGCCGAGGCGCAGCTGCGGCCGCACGTGCACCGCGAGGGCCTGGGGCTTATCTACGACACCCCGGCCGACGAGTTCGCGGTGGCGCTGCTGACCCTCGAGGGCGAACACCTCGGCCACGAGGTCGACGCGTCACCAACCCATGACGGTCCGCAGATCCTGTTGTGTGCCGAGGGTGCCGCGGTCGTGCACGGCAAATCCGGGTCGCTGGCGCTGGACCGCGGGATGGCGGCCTGGGTTGCGGCCGACGACGGACCGGTGGGGCTGGTCGCGCACCAGCCGGCGAAGTTGTTCAGGGCGACCGTAGGTTTGTGACGGCCCGCCCCTTGGCGGCCTGACGCGACTCGCGGCGCTCGCGCAGCCACAGCCGCAGGTTGTGCGCGATGGTCCGGCCGACGATCCGCGGCGGCGGAACCATATAGAGACTGTCGAGCAGCGAGAAGCGGCGCAAAAACCATTCGGCGAGAACGGGTTCGGTCTCGGCCGCGCCGAGGAATTGGTCGAACAGCGCTCCCGACGGCCGCCACCACCAGGGGATCGGAGCACTGGTGCCGGCGTGGTGAAAAGCGACGTCGCCGATCGCGTTCATCGTCCACACCGGATAGGTCGTCTTGGCGGTCGCCCGGTTGAGCTCGCCGGCCAGGTCTTCGTCCGCGGATCGCAGTGCCCGCCGCAGATGACCGGCCTGCAGCGACGTCATCGTCATGCCCTGTCCGAAGGTGGGATTGAAGCTGGCCACGGCGTCGCCCAACGGAATGATGCCGGCCGGGAAGCGGTCCAGCTTGTCATAGCGGCGCCATTTACTGGCCGGAAAGGCGTGAAACGCCGGTGCGCCAACGGGTCTGGCGTGGGTCAGCGCCTCGGTGAAGTGCGCCGGGAGCAGCTCGATGGCCAGCGCGACCATGTCCGGGAACGTCGTCGGCGGCTTCGTGCCGGCCACCCCGAAGGTGGTCAACACCCAGGTGCCGTCCTCGTAGCACAGCATGCCCATCCCCAACGACTGGTCGTGGGAGGCGCCGGCCACCACGACCTTCTCCGCGATCAATCCGTCGGGAATGCGGAACTGGTGGCTGGCGTAGTTGATGCCGATGTCCAGGGTCTCCTCGATGGGCCGCTGGTATCCCCACTGCGTCAACCACACCGGCAGCCGGGTGCCCCGACCCGCCGCGTCGACCACCAGATCCGCCTGCACGAATTCCGGCTCACCGCCGACCTCGTCCTTGGGGTCCAGCACCACACCGGTCACCCGCTGCCGCGCCGAGTCGAACCGCGGTTCGGCGACGGACCGGCGCAGGATCGCGACGTTGTCGATGTCGCGGACGCGGCGGCGCAACTGCCACTCGAGGTGCGGCCGGCTGGGCACGTATGCGGTGAATTCGTCGCGCAGCGTGTGGCCCGTCCCGAGGACGTGGCCCGCCGCGCCCAGATGGATGCAGTCCGGACGGTTTTCCAGCATCGGCACACCGGCGGCCACCATGTCGTTGAGCAGACCCGGGAACAAGGCGTCGAATTCGCTGGCCCCGCGCGCCATCAGCAGATGCAGATGCCGGTCCTGGGGAATCGTCGCGCGATTTGCCGGGGTGCTCGGCAGTTCATCGCGCTCATAGACGCTGACCTGGGAATACCAGTCAGCAAGCACCCGGGCGGCGCACAAACCCGCGATGCTCGCGCCTATCACTATTGCGTGGTCTCGGGTGGGTGCGCAGTCCGGCATCCGGGGGGAGTACCCACTACTGTGCGGTCCAATGACTTCAGACGGTAACGAGAGGGAGGCATATGTCCAACCGGTGGCGTACTAAGTCAGTCGAACAGTCCATCGAGGACACCGACGAGCCGGACACTCGCCTCCGCAAGGTCCTCACCTGGTGGGACCTGATGGTCTTCGGCGTCGCCGTGGTGATCGGCGCCGGCATCTTCACGGTCACCGCATCGACGGCCGGGGATATCACCGGCCCCGCGATTTGGGTCTCGTTTCTGATCGCCGCCGTCACCTGCGCGCTGGCGGCGCTGTGCTATGCCGAATTCGCCTCGACGCTGCCCGTCGCGGGCAGCGCATACACCTTCTCCTATGCCACCTTTGGTGAGTTCTTAGCATGGATCATTGGCTGGAACCTGTTGCTGGAGTTGGCAATTGGCGCCGCCGTGGTGTCCAAGGGCTGGTCCAGTTATCTCGGCACCGTGTTCGGATTCGGCGGCGGCACCGTCACCTTGGGGTCACTCGACATCGACTGGGGCGCGCTGCTGATCGTCGCCGTGGTGGCGACCCTGGTCGCGTCGGGCACCAAGGTGTCGTCCAGGGTTTCGGCGGTGATCACCGCCGTCAAGGTGTCGGTGGTCATCTTCGTCGTGCTGGTGGGCGTCTTCTACATCAAAGGCTCCAACTATTCGCCGTTCATCCCCAAGCCGGAAGCCGGTTACGAGGCGAGCGGCATCAATCAGTCGGTGCTGTCGCTGCTCACCGGGGCGCACAGCAGCCACTACGGCTGGTACGGCGTGCTGGCCGGCGCTTCGATCGTGTTCTTCGCATTCATCGGGTTCGACATCGTCGCGACGATGGCCGAGGAGACCAAGCACCCGCAGCGCGACGTGCCGCGCGGGATTCTGGCGTCGCTGGCCGTGGTGACCGTTCTCTATGTCGCCGTCTCCGTCGTGTTGTCCGGCATGGTTTCCTACACCCAGCTCAAGACCGTCCCCGGCGGCAAGCCAGCAAACCTGGCCACCGCATTCACCGCGAACGGGATCCAGTGGGCGAGCAAGATCATCGCCATCGGGGCACTGGCCGGGTTGACCACCGTCGTGATGGTGCTGGTGCTGGGACAGTGCCGGGTCCTGTTCGCGATGGCGCGCGACGGCTTGTTGCCGCGGTCGCTGGCCAAGACCGGCTCGCGCGGGACGCCGGTCCGGATCACCGTGCTGGTCGCGCTGGTGATCGCCGCGACCGCCTCGGTCTTCCCGATCAGCAAGCTCGAGGAGATGGTCAACGTCGGGACGCTATTCGCGTTCGTCCTGGTCTCCGCCGGGGTCGTCGTCCTGCGCCGCACCCGCCCGGACCTGGAGCGCGGGTTCCGCGCGCCGTGGGTGCCGGTGCTCCCGATCGCCGCGATTTGCGCGTGTACCTGGCTGATGGTCAACCTCACCGCCCTGACCTGGGTCCGGTTCGGCGTGTGGCTGGCGGTGGGGACCGCGATCTATCTCGGCTACGGATATCGCCACTCCATGCAGGGCCACAGGCAGGCCAATCAGCAGGTCGCTCAGTAGGTCGAGTCACTTGCTTTACAAAACGACATCTTTTGTCTAGACAGAGGACGCAAATGGCGGTATTGTCCAACCTCAACGTGGTGTGACTCACAAGGAGGTTTGGCATATGACCACTCAGATCCAGGCGGCCGAAGAACTCGGTGCGACCCAGTGGCGCGACAGGAAGCGCTACCTGTGGCTGATGGGCCTGATCCCACCGACGGCGTTGTTCGTGATGCTGCCGATCGTCTGGGGACTGAACCAGTTCGGCTGGCACGGCGCCGCCCAGGTGCCGATGTGGATCGGGCCGATCCTGCTCTACATCCTGCTGCCGATCCTGGACCTGCGGTTCGGGCCGGACGGGCAGAACCCGCCTGACGAGGTGATGGAGCAGCTGGAGAACGACAAGTACTACCGCTACTGCACCTACATCTACATCCCGTTCCAGTACCTCAGCGTCGTGCTGGGCGCCTACCTGTTCACCGCGTCGGACCTGCACTGGCTGGGCTTCGAAACGGGGCCCCACGGCGGCCTGGGCTGGGTCGGCAAGATCGGCGTCGCGCTGTCGGTCGGTGTGCTCGGCGGCGTCGGCATCAACACCGCGCACGAGATGGGGCATAAGAAGGACTCGCTGGAGCGCTGGCTGTCCAAGATCACGCTGGCGCAGACCGCCTACGGCCACTTCTACATCGAGCACAACCGCGGTCACCACGTGCGCGTCTCCACGCCGGAGGACCCGGCGTCGGCCCGCTTCGGCGAGACCTTCTGGGAGTTCTTGCCCCGCAGCGTGTTCGGCTCCCTGCGCTCATCGGTGCAGCTCGAGGCGCAGCGGATCCGCAGGCTCGGCCGCAGCCCCTGGGACCCCAGGACGTATGCGTCCAACGACGTGCTCAACGCGTGGGCCATGTCGGTGGTGCTGTTCGGCGCGCTGATCGCGTTCTTCGGCGTCGGGGTGATCCCGTTCATCGTCATTCAGGCGGTGTTCGGCTTCTCACTGCTGGAAACCGTCAACTATCTCGAGCACTACGGCCTGCTGCGGCAGCGCACCGCCAACGGCCGCTACGAGCGTTGCGCGCCGGTGCACAGCTGGAACTCCGACCACATCGTCACCAACCTGTTCCTCTACCACCTGCAGCGGCACAGCGATCACCACGCCAACCCGACCCGGCGGTATCAGACGTTGCGCAGCATGGAAGGCGCGCCCAACCTGCCGAGCGGATACGCGTCGATGATCGCGCTGACGTACTTCCCCCCGGTGTGGCGCAAAGTGATGGACCATCGGGTGCTGGCGCACTACGACGGTGACATCACCAAGGTCAACGTCCACCCGCGGATGCGTGACAAGGTGCTGGCGAAATATGGGGTGCCGGCATGACCGCGTACCGCTGCCCAGGCTGCGACTACATCTACGACGAAACGAAAGGGGCTCCGCGGGAGGGCTTTCGGCCGGGCACGCCGTTCGCCGACATCCCCGACGACTGGTGCTGCCCCGATTGTGCGGTGCTCGAGAAGGCCGACTTCGAAAAGGCAATCGGATAGGAGTGAACCGGTGACCGACTACAAGCTTTTCATCTGCGTGCAGTGCGGATTCGAGTACGACGAGGCCAAGGGCTGGCCGGAAGACGGCATCGCCCCCGGCACCCGGTGGGACGAGATTCCGGAGGACTGGAGCTGCCCGGACTGCGGTGCGGCCAAATCCGACTTCGAGATGGTGGAGGTGGCGCGGGGGTGAGCGCTTTACAAGCGGCTATTGTCGCGCCTGTGAAGCGGATTCCCTACGCCGAGGCGTCGCGCGATCTGCTGCGCAACTCGGTGTTGGACGCGATGCGCGACTTGCTGCTGACCCGAGACTGGTCCGCGATCACGCTGTCCGACGTGGCCCGCGCCGCCGGGATCAGCCGCCAGACCATCTATAACGAGTTCGGTTCGCGGCAAGGTCTGGCGCAGGGATACGCCCTGCGCCTGGCCGACCGCCTGGTCGATGCCGTCCATGCCGCGATCGACGCCAACGTCGGTCATATCTACGAAGCGTTCCTGCAGGGCTTCCGATCGTTCTTCGCCGAGTCGGCGGCCGACCCGCTGGTGATCTCCCTGCTGACCGGAGTCGCCAAGCCGGATCTGCTGCAGATCATCACCACCGACAGCGGGCCCATCATCACCCGGGCATCGGACCGGCTGACCTTGGCATTCATCCACAGCTGGGTGGCCACCAGCGACGAGGACGCCGGGGTGCTGGCGCGCGCCATCGTGCGGCTGGCGCTGAGTTACGTGTCGATGCCGCCGGAGGCCGATCACGACGTCGCGCAGGATCTCGCGCGGTTGATGACGCCCTTTGCCGAGCGTCACGGCGTCATCAACGTCCCCTGACCTGCGGGGGCCGTCGGCCCAAAAACGTCAACGACTACAGTGGCGCAAGAGCGTACCGAAGCTAACGAATGGCCCGTCCGCTCATACTTGAGCCCCCTGAGCCGCAGAAGGATACCGACACGCCATGACTCTGACGCCCGACGTTGTAAACGGCATCGACTTCAAGATCGCCGACCTGTCGCTCGCAGAATTCGGCCGCAAAGAGCTTGACCTGGCCGAATACGAGATGCCCGGCCTGATGTCGTTGCGTCGCGAGTACGCCGAGGTGCAACCGTTGAAGGGCGCCCGGATCTCCGGCTCGCTGCACATGACCGTGCAGACCGCGGTGCTGATCGAGACCCTGACCTCGCTGGGCGCCGAGGTCCGCTGGGCCTCCTGCAACATCTTCTCCACCCAAGACCACGCCGCGGCGGCCGTCGTCGTCGGACCGCACGGCACCCCGGAGGAGCCCAAGGGCGTACCGGTGTTCGCGTGGAAGGGCGAGTCGCTCGAGGAGTACTGGTGGTGCGCCGAGCAGATGCTCACCTGGCCCGGCGAGCCGGCCAACATGATCCTGGACGACGGCGGCGACGCCACCATGATGGTGCTGCGCGGCGCACAGTACGAGAAGGCCGGTGTGGTGCCGCCCGCCGAGGACGACGACTCCGCGGAGTGGAAGGTTTTCCTGGGCGTGCTGCGCAGCCGCTTCGAGTCGGACAAGACCAAGTGGACCAAGATCGCGGAGTCGGTCAAGGGCGTCACCGAGGAGACCACCACCGGCGTGCTGCGCCTCTACCAGTTCGCCGCGGCCGGCGACCTGGCCTTCCCGGCGATCAACGTCAACGACTCGGTCACCAAGTCCAAGTTCGACAACAAGTACGGCACCCGGCACTCGCTGCTCGACGGCATCAACCGCGGCACCGACGCGCTGATCGGCGGCAAGAACGTGCTGATCTGCGGCTTCGGCGACGTGGGTAAGGGCTGCGCCGAGGCCGCCAAGGGCCAGGGCGCGCGGGTGTCCGTCACCGAGATCGACCCGATCAATGCCCTGCAGGCGTTGATGGAGGGCTTCGACGTGGTGACCGTCGAGGACGCCATCGCCGACGCCGACATCGTCGTCACCGCGACCGGTAACAAGGACATCATCTCGCTGGACCACATGAAGGCGATGAAGGACCACGCCATCCTGGGCAACATCGGCCACTTCGACAACGAGATCGACATGGCCGCCCTGGAGCGCTCTGGCGCGACCAAGCTCAACATCAAGCCGCAGGTCGATCTGTGGACGTTCGGGGAGTCCGGCAAGGCCATCATCGTGCTCTCCGAGGGCCGGCTGCTGAACCTGGGTAACGCCACCGGCCACCCGTCGTTCGTGATGAGCAACAGCTTCGCCAACCAGACGATCGCGCAGATCGAGCTGTGGACGAAGAACGACGAGTACGACAACGAGGTCTACCGGTTGCCCAAGCACCTCGACGAGAAGGTGGCTCGCATCCACGTCGAGGCGCTCGGCGGTCAGCTGACCAAGCTGACCAAGGACCAAGCCGAGTACCTGGGCGTCGACGTCGAGGGCCCGTTCAAGCCGGACCACTACCGCTACTGAGCTGTTGCGGGGCCGATAGGCTCGCGCCGTGCTGATCGCGATCGAGGGCGTCGACGGCTCCGGCAAGCGGACGCTGACCGACGGCTTGCGCCAGGCCTTCGAAGCCGCCGGCAAGACGGTGGCCACGATGGCCTTCCCCCGGTACGGGCAGTCGGTGATCGCCGACATCGCGGCGGAGGCGCTGCACGGCGAGCACGGTGACCTCGCGACCTCGGTCTACGCGATGGCGATGCTGTTCGCGCTGGACCGGGCCGCGGCGGTCGACGACATCGAGGAGCTGCGTGGCGGCAACGACGTGCTGATTCTCGATCGCTACGTCGCCTCCAACGCGGCCTACAGCGCCGCGCGCCTGCACGAGGACGCCTCCGGAGACGCTGCATCCTGGGTCTACGCGTTGGAGTTCCAGCGGCTCGGGCTGCCCACGCCGGATTGTCAGGTGCTGCTCGGGGTGTCCGCCGAGCTCGCCGGGGAGCGGGCCCGGCGCCGGGCGGAGTCCGATCCCGGCCGCCCCCGCGACAGCTACGAGCGCGACGACGGGCTTCAGCAGCGCACCCGTGCGGTGTACGCCGGGCTGGCCGACGCGGGCTGGGGCGGACGATGGCTGGTGGTCGACGCCGACGTCGATCCGGCGCGGCTGGCGGCCGATCTGACCGTGGAATGAGCCCGGTATAGGCCCCGAATAGCACAAATTTGTCACGAATTGCCCCTATAGAAGACGAAACGCCCGTGTGGTGCCCGAGTTTTGTCCCGATCTGGTGACACCATGGACTCCATGAGGCAAAGGATCTTGGTCGTCGACGACGACGCTTCGCTCGCGGAGATGCTGACCATCGTTCTTCGTGGGGAGGGCTTCGACACTGCGGTCATCGGTGATGGCACGCAGGCTCTGACCGCGGTGCGCGAGCTGCGGCCCGACCTGGTGCTGCTTGACCTGATGTTGCCCGGTATGAACGGCATCGACGTGTGCCGGGTGTTGCGCGCCGATTCCGGCGTTCCGATCGTGATGCTGACCGCCAAGACCGACACCGTGGATGTGGTGCTCGGCCTGGAGTCCGGCGCCGACGACTACATCATGAAGCCGTTCAAGCCCAAGGAGCTGGTGGCCCGGGTGCGGGCGCGGCTGCGGCGCAACGACGACGAGCCGGCCGAGATGCTCTCCATCGCCGACGTCGAGATCGACGTGCCGGCGCACAAGGTCACCCGCAACGGCGAGCAGATCTCGCTGACCCCGCTGGAGTTCGACCTGCTGGTCGCGCTGGCACGCAAACCGCGCCAGGTGTTTACTCGTGATGTACTGCTCGAACAGGTGTGGGGCTACCGGCACCCAGCGGACACCCGCTTGGTGAATGTGCACGTCCAGCGCCTGCGGGCCAAGGTCGAGAAAGACCCCGAGAACCCGACTGTGGTGTTGACCGTTCGAGGAGTGGGTTACAAGGCCGGACCTCCGTGATCCGCGGCGGCGCCGGTGTAAGACATCACGATGCTGAGGAGCGCCGCCATTGATCTGGGGCTCGCGGCGACGTATTCACGGTCACCGCTGGGGACGCACCGGTCCCATGACTCGGGGCATGAGTGCGTTGAGTCGAGCCGTCGGCATTGCCTGGCGCCGCTCGCTGCAGCTGCGAGTCGTGGCGTTGACTCTTGGGCTGTCGTTGGCGGTGATCCTGGCGCTCGGCTTCGTGCTGACCAGCCAGGTCACCAACCGCGTTCTTGACGTCAAGGTCAAGGCGGGTATCGAACAGATCGAGCGGGCGCGCGGCACCGTCGGCGGGATCGTCAACGGTGAGGAGACCCGCTCGCTGGACAGCAGCTTGCAGCTGGCCCGCAACACGTTGACCTCGAAAACCGATCCGGCGTCTGGTCCCGGCCTTGCCGGGGCGTTCGACGTGGTGCTGATGGTGCCCGGTGACGGCCCGCGCGCCGCGACCGCCGCCGGACCGGTCGACCAGGTGCCCGCCTCGTTGCGTGGCTTCGTCAAGGCGGGGCAGGCGGCCTACCAGTACGCCACGGTGCACACCGAAGGCTTTTCGGGACCGGCGCTGATCGTCGGCACCCCGGCGTCGTCGCAGGTGGCCAACCTCGAGCTGTACCTGATCTTCCCGCTGGCCAGTGAGCAAGCCACGATCAGGCTGGTGCGCGGCACGATGATCACCGGTGGCGCGGTGCTGCTGGTACTGCTGGCCGGAATCGCGCTGCTGGTATCGCGGCAGGTGGTGGTGCCGGTGCGGTCGGCGTCGCGGATCGCCGAACGGTTCGCCGAGGGGCATCTGTCCGAACGCATGCCGGTACGCGGTGAAGACGACATGGCGCGGCTGGCGGTGTCGTTCAACGATATGGCCGAGAGTTTGTCGCGGCAGATCACTCAGCTCGAGGAGTTCGGCAACCTGCAGCGCCGGTTCACCTCCGATGTCAGCCACGAACTTCGTACGCCGCTGACCACGGTTCGAATGGCCGCCGACTTGATCTACGATCACAGCTCCGAGCTGGACCCCACCCTGCAGCGCTCCACGGAGCTGATGGTCAACGAGCTCGATCGCTTCGAGTCGCTGCTCAACGACCTGCTGGAAATTTCCCGGCACGACGCCGGTGTGGCCGAATTGTCCGTGGAGGCAGTCGATTTGCGCACCACGGTGCGCAGCGCGCTGGGCAATGTCGGCCACCTTTCCGAGGATGCCGGCGTCGAGTTGCTGGTGGACATGCCGTCCGAAGAGGTGATCGCCGAAGTCGATCCGCGGCGGGTGGAGCGGATCCTGCGCAATCTGATCGCCAACGCCATCGACCATGCCGAGCACAAACCGGTGCGCATCCGGATGGGCGTCGACGAAGACACCGTCGCCGTCACCGTCCGCGACTACGGGGTGGGGCTGCGGCCCGGCGAGGAGAAGCTGGTGTTCAGCCGGTTCTGGCGCTCGGACCCGTCGCGGGTGCGGCGCTCCGGTGGAACCGGGCTGGGTCTTGCGATCAGCGTCGAGGACGCGCGCCTGCACCAGGGCCGGCTGGAGGCGTGGGGTGAGCCCGGTCAGGGCGCCTGCTTCCGGCTGACGCTTCCGCTGGTCCGCGGCCACAAGGTCACCACCAGCCCGTTGCCGATGAAGCCGATCCCACAGCCGGCGCCGCCGGCCGGGGAGCCCGGGCAATCGGCCGGCAAAGAGCGTTCGCGCCAACATGAGCACGCCGAAAGGGGCGCGTGATGCGGCGGGAGCTGGATTGCCCGGCTCCTCAGCGGGCCGTTTCGGCCCGCATCGTCGTCGGGCGGAAGCTCCTCGTCGCGCTGCTGGCGGTGCTGCTCGCCGGCTGCGCGGGGATTCCCAGTACCTCGGCGCCACAGGCCATCGGCACCGTCGAGCGGCCCGCACCGTCGAATCTGCCCAAGCCGACCCCCGGCATGGATCCCGACGTCTTGCTGCGCGAATTCCTCAAGGCCACAGCCGATCCGGCGAACCGGCATCTAGCGGCGCGGCAGTTCCTCACCCAGTCGGCATCCAATGCCTGGGACGACGCCGGTAGCGCACTGCTCATCGACCACGTGGTGTTCGTCGAAACCCGTGGTGCAGAACGTGTTTCGGCGACGATGCGGGCCGACATCCTGGGCTCGCTGTCCGACGTCGGGGTGTTCGAAACGGCCGAGGGTGTGCTGCCCGACCCCGGGCCGATCGAGCTGGTCAAGACGTCCGGTGGCTGGCGAATCGACAAGCTGCCCAACGGTGTTTTCCTGGACTGGCAACAGTTTCAATCCACCTACAAGCGCAATACGCTCTACTTCGCCGACCCGACCGGTAAGACGGTGGTGCCCGATCCGCGCTATGTCGCGGTCTCCGATCACGATCAGCTGCCCACCGAACTCATCTCCAAGCTGCTGGCGGGGCCCCGGCCCGAGATGGCGCACACGGTTCGCAACCTGCTCGCCCCGCCGCTGCGCCTGCGCGGGCCGGTGACCCGGGCCGACGGCGGCAAGAACGGGATCGGGCGAGGCTACGGCGGCGCGCGCATCGATTTGCAGAAGCTGTCCACCACCGATCCGCACAGTAGGCAATTGCTTGCCGCACAGATCATTTGGACGCTGGCCAGAGCCGACATCAGAGGTCCGTATGTGATCTATGCCGACGGCGCACCGCTGGACGACAGGTTCGCCGAAGGGTGGACGACCTCCGACGTCGCCGCCACCGACCCGGGTGCGGCCGACGGTGCCGGAGCGGGGTTGCACGCGCTGATCAACGGATCGCTGGTCGGCCTGGACGGGCAGCGGACCACCACGGTGAACGGCGCATTCGGCCGGATGGGCGATCAGACGCTCGCGGCGCTATCCCGCAGCGGCCGGCAGGTGGCGTCCGTGGTCACGCTGCACCGCGGCGCCCCGGACATGGCCGAGTCGCTGTGGATCGGTGATCTCGGTGGTGAGGCGGTGCAATCCGCCGACGGACACAGCCTGACGCGCCCCAGCTGGGCGCTGGACGACGCGGTCTGGGTGGTGGTGGACGGCAATAACGTGCTGCGGGCCATCCAGGAGCCGGCATCCGGGCAACCCGCTCGCCTGCCGGTGGATTCCGGGGCGGTGGCGAGCAAGTTTCCGGGCCCGATCAGCGACCTGCAATTGTCTCGCGACGGCACGCGGGCCGCGATGGTGATCGGCGGCATGGTCGTTCTCGCCGGTGTGGAGCAGACGCAGGCCGGGCAATATGCGCTGACCTATCCCCGGCGGTTGGGTTTCGGGCTGGGCAATTCGGTGGTGTCCCTGTACTGGCGCACCGGCGACGACATGGTGGTGACCCGCAACGACCTCGCCCATCCGGTCTCGTACGTGAACCTCGACGGGGTGAACTCCGACGCCCCCGCACACGGTCTGCAGATTCCGTTGACCGCGATCGCGGCCAACCCGTCGACCGTCTACGTCGCGGCACCGCAAGGCGTGCTGCAGTATTCGGCGTCCGCGCCGGAAAGCCAGCAGACCTGGTCGGACGTGCCGGGTTTGATGACCGGTGGCGCCGCTCCGGTGCTGCCGGGGTAACGCTAGACCTTCGTCGCGATCTGCAAGGCGACGTCGCCGCGGCTCAGGCCGACGGCCGTTGATGTCACCCCCGCCGGAGACACTGGGGCCGTGCTCGACTTGATCCTGCCGCTGGAGTGCGGCGGCTGCCGGACGGCGTCGACTCGCTGGTGCGACGCGTGCGCCATGGAGCTTCTCGTCAAGCCCGACGAGCCGCACCTGGCCAGTCCGCGCATCGACCCGCAGGTACCCGTGTTCGCACTCGGGCGGTACGCCGGCGCCCGTCGTCAGGCGATTCTGGCGCTGAAAGAGCAGGGCCGCCGCGATCTCGTCGCGCCGCTGGCCCGCGCGCTGGCCGTGGGTGTTCACCGGCTGCTCGCCTGGGGCATCGTCGATACCCCGTTGACCGTCGTGCCCGCGCCCACCCGGCGCGCGGCGGCACGCCGGCGCGGCGGCGACCCGGTCGCCCGTCTGGCGCAAGCCGCCGTGGGCCGGCATCCGGACGTCACCGTCGCCGCGGCGTTGCGCATGAACGCGCTGACCCGCGACTCGGTGGGTCTCGGCACCGCCGAGCGCGAGCGCAACGTCGCCGGCCGGGTGCTGCTGAATGGGCGGTTGCCGCGCACCGAGGTGCTGCTCGTCGACGACATCGTCACCACCGGCGCGACCGCGGGTGAGTCGGTCCGGGTCCTGTCGGCGGCCGGAGTGCGGGTGGCGGCGGTGCTGGCGATCGCGGTCGCCTGAATCGGCGAATCTCGGGCTAAACCAGTGAAATTGCCAAGAAGACGTGAAGAACTCGCTACGGGTTCGTCAAATCGGTGGCACGGCGAGGCGAACACGAGCTAACGTCGAGGACAACCTTCAACAACTCTTCGGGACCTACTGGTTCCGACTCACTGGTCGTGATTTCCCAGGTTGAGACGGCACGTGCGGAGGGGGTGAGTATTCGACACCTTGCGACGGCGGGCTGCCTGCGGCGGTGATTTCCGCAAACCGTTTCCACCCCGTCGAAGCTTCTTGTAGAAAGCCGGCACGCAGGGCGCGTGCGACGTGAAAAGAGAAATGAGTTGTCACGTATGTCAAGGCTCACCGTGGATTCCACTCAGCTCCTGGACGAACCACCGGCAAGGATCGATGCGCAGGAACCGACCACCACCGCCGAGGTTGTGTTCAAGGGTCGCAACGTCGAGATTCCCGATCACTTCCGCGTTTACGTCTCGCAGAAACTCGCCCGCTTGGAACGGTTCGACAAGACCATCTACCTTTTCGATGTCGAGCTCAAGCACGAACGCAACCGTCGCCAACGTAAGTCCTGTCAGCGCGTGGAGATCACCGCGCGGGGCCGTGGGCCGGTAGTCCGTGGCGAGGCGTGCGCCGACAGCTTCTATTCCGCGCTGGAGTCCGCGGTAGTCCGGCTGGAAAGCCGGCTGCGCCGCGGCAAGGACCGCCGCAAGGTGCACTACGGCGAAAAGACCCCGGTTTCGCTGGCCGAGGCCACCGCGGTGGCCCCGCCGGAGAGGGCTTTCCGCAACAACCACGCGCCCGCCGAGCCGCATCAACACGACGCCGGCGACGACGACCGAGACCATCAGCCGGGTCGGGTGGTGCGTACCAAGGAACACCAGGCCACGCCGATGTCGGTCGACGACGCGCTCTACGAGATGGAGCTCGTCGGACACGACTTCTTCTTGTTCTACGACAAGCAGACCGAGCGGCCATCCGTCGTCTATCGCCGTCACGCCTATGACTACGGACTGATCAGGCTCTCCTGAGGATCAGCGGCCATCAGCTGGTCGTCCCCTACGATGGGAGTCGCCTTACTAAAGACTCCTACCCACAGGGGACCTAGCTGTGCTGTCGAAGCTGCTGCGCCTTGGTGAAGGTCGCATGGTCAAGCGCCTCAAGCGCGTGGCCGACTATGTCAACACGTTGTCCGACGACGTCGAGAAACTCACCGATGCGGAGCTGAGGGCCAAGACTGACGAGTTCCGTAACCGGCTCAATGACGGCGAAACCCTCGATGACCTGCTGCCCGAGGCCTTCGCGGTGGCCCGCGAGGCCGCCTGGCGGGTGCTGGATCAGCGGCCGTTCGACGTGCAGGTGATGGGCGCCGCCGCGCTGCACCTGGGCAACGTCGCCGAGATGAAAACCGGTGAAGGCAAGACGCTGACCTGTGTGTTGCCGGCCTACCTCAACGCGCTGGCCGGCAACGGCGTGCACATCGTCACCGTCAACGACTACCTGGCCAAACGCGACAGCGAGTGGATGGGCCGGGTGCACCGCTTCCTCGGCCTGCAGGTCGGGGTGATCCTGGCGAACATGACCCCCGACGAGCGCCGGGTGGCTTACAGCGCCGACATCACCTACGGCACCAACAACGAGTTCGGCTTCGACTACCTGCGCGACAACATGGCGCACTCGGTCGACGACATGGTGCAGCGCGGACACACCTTCGCGATCGTCGACGAGGTCGACTCGATCCTGATCGACGAGGCCCGCACGCCGCTGATCATCTCCGGGCCCGCCGACGGCGCCTCGAACTGGTACCTCGAGTTCGCCCGGTTGGCCCCGCTGATGGAAAAGGACACCCACTACGAGGTGGACCTGCGCAAACGCACCGTCGGTGTGCATGAACTCGGGGTTGAGTTCGTCGAGGATCAGCTGGGCATCGACAACCTCTACGAGGCCGCGAACTCGCCGTTGGTCAGCTACCTGAACAACGCGCTGAAGGCCAAGGAGCTGTTCAACCGCGACAAGGACTACATCGTCCGGGACGGCGAGGTTCTGATCGTCGACGAGTTCACCGGTCGGGTGCTGATCGGCCGCCGCTACAACGAAGGCATGCACCAGGCCATCGAGGCCAAGGAGCACGTCGAGATCAAGGCCGAGAACCAGACGCTGGCCACGATCACGCTGCAGAACTACTTCCGGCTCTACGACAAGCTGGCCGGCATGACCGGTACCGCCCAGACCGAGGCGGCCGAGCTGCACGAGATCTACAAGCTCGGTGTGGTCCCGATCCCGACCAACAAACCGATGATCCGCACCGACCAGTCCGACCTGATCTACAAGACCGAAGAGGCCAAGTACATCGCGGTCGTCGACGACGTCTCCGAGCGCTATGAGAAGGGCCAGCCGGTCCTGATCGGTACCACCAGCGTCGAGCGCTCGGAGTACCTGTCGCGGCAGTTCGCCAAGCGTCGCATCCCGCACAACGTGCTCAACGCGAAGTTCCACGAGCAGGAGGCCGGCATCATCGCGGTGGCCGGGCGCCGTGGCGGCATCACCGTGGCCACCAACATGGCCGGTCGCGGTACCGACATCGTGCTGGGCGGCAACGTCGACTTCCTCACCGACCAGCGGTTGCGCGAGCGGGGTCTCGACCCGCTCGAGACACCCGACGAGTACGAAGCGGCCTGGCACGAGGAACTGCCCAAGGTCAAGGAAGAAGCCAATGCCGAGGCCAAAGAGGTGATCGAGGCCGGCGGGCTGTACGTGCTGGGCACCGAACGCCACGAGTCGCGCCGTATCGACAACCAGCTGCGCGGCCGCTCCGGCCGGCAGGGCGACCCGGGTGAATCACGCTTCTACCTGTCACTGGGTGACGAGTTGATGCGCCGGTTCAATGGCGCCGCGCTCGAGGCGATGCTCAACCGGCTGAATCTGCCCGACGATGTGCCGATCGAAGCCAAGATGGTCACCCGTGCCATCAAGAGCGCCCAAACCCAGGTCGAGCAGCAGAACTTCGAGGTCCGCAAAAACGTCCTTAAGTACGACGAGGTGATGAACCAGCAGCGCAAGGTGATCTACGCCGAGCGCAAACGCATTCTCGAGGGCGAGAACCTGCAGGAGCAGGCGCTCGATATGGTCCGTGACGTCATCACCGCCTATGTCGACGGCGCGACAACCGAAGGCTATGCCGAGGATTGGGACCTCGACGCGTTGTGGTCGGCGCTCAAGACGCTGTACCCGGTCGGGATCGAGCACGAGTCGCTCACGCGTCGGGACGCGGACTCCGAGCACGACGACCTCACCCGCGAGGAGCTGCTCGAGGCGCTCGTCAAAGACGCCGAACGGGCTTACGCCACAAGGGAATCCGAGCTCGAGGAGATCGCCGGCGAAGGCGCGATGCGACAGCTGGAACGCAACGTGTTGCTCAATGTCATCGACCGCAAGTGGCGCGAGCACCTCTACGAGATGGACTACCTCAAGGAGGGCATCGGGCTGCGCGCGATGGCGCAGCGCGACCCGCTGGTCGAGTACCAGCGCGAGGGCTACGACATGTTCATGGCCATGCTGGACGCCATGAAAGAGGAGTCGGTCGGCTTCTTGTTCAACGTCAGCGTGGAGGCGGTTCCGGCTCCGCAGGTCGCGCCGGTGGAAACGCCGGAAGGGCTAGCGGAGTTCGCTACCGCCGCCGCGGCCGGAGAACAGCAGCAGGGCGAATCCGCCGCCGCGCCTGCCGCGGTGCGCGAACAGGCTCCAAGCACCTTGCGCGCTAAGGGTATTGACAATTTTGACAGTGAGCCGCCCGCCCTTTCGTATTCCGGTCCGGCCGAAGACGGTTCGGCCGAAGTCCAGCGCAACGGCGGCGGAGCGCAGAAGACTCCGGCCGGCGTGCCCGCCGGGGCCAGCAGGCGCGAGCGCCGCGCGGCCGCCCGCCAGCAGGGCCGGGGCGCCAAGCCGCCGAAGTCGGTCAAGAAGCGCTAGCCGCGCGACTCACCGAGCGCTCAACGCCGAGTGTGAAGTTGGTTTCACACTCGGCGCCCAACGTGAAACTAACTTCACGTTCGCGGCGCTAACCGTGAGTTGAGGCATAAGCCTCATGCGTGGGTCCGGTGGTGCCGCGCAGCATCGATGCATGAATACGTTGCACACTCCCGCCGACGCCGCCGCGGCCGTTCTGCACAACGCCACGCTGCCCCCCGGTGACGACGAAAGATTCGCCGGTTTCGGGGTTTTGGGGCTTCCCTTCGCCAGCGGGCATTACCTCGCACTGCGCTGCATACCCACGTCGTCGTTCGCGCCGGGCTACCGGTCGGTATGGCATCGCGATGCCGCCGGCGTATGGACGTTTTACGCGACCAGCCCTGGCGAGCTCAGTTGCTCCCGCTTCTTCAGCTCGGCCACGCCGAACGACGCGGTGCGGTGCGAAATCGACGTCGCCTGGGTGACGCCGTGGTCGCTGTATATCCGGATTCCCGGCTTGCTCGAATGGCATCTCGATCTCGGGACCAGCCCGTCGACCCGGCTGATGAGCGCGATCGCGCCGCGATTGCCCGGATGGGCGTGGACCAACCAATGGGCGCTCGGCGTTCTCGGGTGGGTCGCCCGACCGCTGCTGGGCGCCGGGCGGGTGCGGCTGTCCGGCAAGGCGCCGAACGGCCAACGATTCATGATCGCCCCCAAGCGATTCTGGGCCGTCAGCGATTCGCGCGCGGTGTGGCGCGGCGAAGACCTCGGCGCGGTGACCCCGTTGCCGCGGCAGGCCCGCCTGGCCGACTTCTGGGGCCCGCAGCGCGGCCTGTTCGTGACCGGGGGCGGTCGGCTCGAGGCGTTCGACCCGGGCCGTCACCGCGCCGTGCAGCGCACTGTCTCGATTTGCTGACTTGCCCGCGACCGAAGGAGACAATGGGCCGATGCCGTCGCACACAGCCGAGCCGGCGCCGGCGGGCGAGGCGCCCAGCCGGGCCGAATTGCTCGCGGCGCTATCCGTGGCGATCGACCTCGGATTGGGACAGCCCGCCGAGCACATGCTGCGCGCGGCGATGATCGCGACCCGGCTCGCGGATCGGCTGGGACTCACCGACGCGCAACGCGATTGCGTTTACTACACGACACTTGTGATGTGGATCGGATGTCACGCCGACTCCCATGAATACGCGCGGTGGTTCGGCGATGACATTGCGGTACGCCATGACTCGTATCTGGTCGACTGGTCGGGCCTGCCGTATTGGCGATTCCTGCTGGGCAACATCGGTCGCGGTCAGCCGTTGGCACAGCGGCTGACCATCATGGCAACCCTGTTCGCCAATGCGCGTGGTCAATTGTCCCGACTCATCCACTCGCACTGCACCTCCGCGGCGCTGCTGGCGGATTGCATCGGCCTGGGCCCCGACGTCCAGGCGTCGCTTGCGTTCACTTTCGAGCGCTACGACGGCGGCGGCCTGCCCGCCGGTGCACACGGCGACGAGATTCCGATCCAGATGCGGGTTGCCCAACTCGCCGACATGGTCGAGGTGCACCACCGCACCTACGGTGTCGAGGGCGCCGTGGCGATGGCTCGCAGCCGCCGCGGTGGCCAGTTCGACCCGAAGGTCGTCGACACGTTCATCCGCCATGCCGACGCGATCCTGGCCGGACCGGGCCCCGGCGATGCGTGGGCCGCGGCGGTGCGCGAGGCGCCCGATCGTCACCAACGGCTCGACGACAACGGGCTGGACGCACTGCTTGTCGCGTTCGGCGACTTTGTCGACCTCAAATGCCCCTTCACCCTTGGACATTCGCGTGCGGTGGCCCGGCTCGCCGGTGATGCGGCACTGGCGGCCGGCGTCGACGCCGCCTCGGCGGCCCTGACGTGACGTGCGGGCCACGTTCACGACCTGGGCCGCATCGGCGTGTCGAATCAAATCTGGTCCAAGCCAGGGTCGTTGACCGCGGGCGAATTCGAGCGGGTGCGACTGCATCCCTATCTGACCGCCCGGATCCTCAACCAGGTTCGTGGTCTTGGGCGGCTGGCCGAAGTCGCCGGCAACCACCATGAATGCCTGAACGGATCGGGATATCCACGCGGACTTGCCGGTACCGCGCTGAGCCTGCCCGACCGTATCCTCGGGGCTGCGGTCAGTTACCAATCCGCTTGTGAGCCAAGGCCTTACCGCAATGAGCTATCGTCCGACGCGGCGATTCGGCGGTTGCACGAGCGGGTGAGCGCCGGTGAGCTCGACTCCGTCGCGGTCGAAGCGGTGTTGCATGCGGCGGGCCAGCCCGCCCAACGGCCCAAGCCACGTCCGGACGGTCTGACCCCGCGCGAGATCGAGGTGCTCTGCCTGGTCGCGCGCGGCGCGTCGAACAAGGAAATCGCGGCGACGCTGGTGATCAGCGAGAAGACCGCCCGCAACCATGTGGAGCGAACGTACGCCAAGATCGGCGTCTCAAATCGCATCGGCGCCAGCATGTATGCCCTGCAACAGGGGTTGTCGTCACCAGCTGCAGAAAATTGAGGCACTCGCCCCATTCCGTTGCGCGGGATTCGGCGGACAATCAACGCATGAGTCGATATTTGACAATCTGTTACGGCGCAGTGGCTTATCTGCTGTTCCTGGTGTCGTTCGTGTACGCGATCGGATTCGTCGGCAACATCGTGGTGCCCCGCAGCGTCGACCATGCGCTCTCGGCCCCGGTCGGCCCGGCGGTGCTGATTGACGCACTCCTGCTTGGTGTTTTCGCAATTCAGCACAGCGTCATGGCGCGTCCCGCGTTCAAGAGATGGTGGACCCGATTTGTGCCCACGTCGATCGAACGCAGTACCTACGTGATCCTGGCGAGTGCCGCGCTATTGCTGCTCTACTGGCAGTGGCGCACGCTGCCCGACCTCGTGTGGGACGTGCGTCTGCCGGCGGCACGCGTGGTTGTGTGGGCGTTGTTCTGGCTCGGCTGGGCGACGGTGTTCTTCTCGTCCTTCATGGTCAGCCACTTCGACCTGTTCGGCCTGCGGCAGGTGTACCTGGCCTGGCGCGGAAAGCCCTACCGCGAATTGGACTTTCGTGTTCGCTACCTGTACAGGTTGGTGCGTCACCCGCTGATGCTGGGCTTTTTGATCGCATTCTGGGCGACGCCCACGATGACGGTCGGGCACCTGCTGTTCAGCGTCGCCACAACGGGTTACATCCTGATCGCGTTGCGGCTGGAAGAACACGACCTGGTCGCGTCACTGGGCGAGCAGTACCGTGCCTACCGCCGCGAGGTGCCGGCGCTGGTGCCCGGGACCCGGCGGCACCCGCACGCGCCGGCCGGCCAGCACTAGCCCTCGACAAGCGTCGCGATGCGGTCCAGGGTGGCGCGCATGCCGTCGGCGGTTTTTTGCGGCATCGAGCCGCGGGTGATCATCGCCTTCTGCCTGTCCTGCGACACGTCCCAGGTTTCGCGGACCAGGGTGCCAGCGGTGCCGTCCGGGGTCGGAGCCAGCTCGTAGCGCCAGATACGGCCACCCACCCGGCCGCCCATCGCGGTGGTCTTCCACGCGATGCGCCGGTCCGGTTCGTACTCGATGACGGTGTTGGTGGTGCGGTAGGGGAGGAACAGCGTCTCCTTGCGCCCCCGCATCGCCATCCCGAATGTCGAACCCTTGGTCAGGGGAACCGAGTCCTGCGTGCAGCGATTCACCGACTCCGAACCGTCGAAGCTGGCATGTTTGCCGGCGTCGGCCAGTAGCGCGAAGATCCTGTTCGGCGGTGCTTTGATGACCCGCTCGACGCTGACCGTGTCTGAATCCATTCGGCAACACTAGCGCCGCCCGGCGGCTATGAACTCGGTCTGGATGGCGGCAAACTGTGCGCGCCCAGCCCGGAGGAGCCGGATCGCCGGCCTAGCCAATCAACCGATGTGCAGGGCCACCACCTGCCACCGGATTCCGGTGCTGGTGGGGAGCTTCTCCACCCGAGCGGCGATGGCGTGGATGCGGTCGCCGCGGCTGTAGGAGCCGAACACCTCGGCAGCGGTCTCCGGATCCCGGTGCCCGACCGGCTGCAGCCGCATCCGGCGCAGCACCGCGGCGCCCGGGCGCCCGCCGCGCGACTGGCTGACCGACAGCACGGAGTCGACGAGGCCGCGCACCAGCAGCGGCTGGAGCTGGGTGACCGGCCGCCGGTGATCGATGACCTCCAGCACCCGGCGCAGCGCGGCGTCGGCGAAGGCCGCCGCCTGACGCATTGCCTCGGACCAGACCGCCGCGATCGGCTCGGGCTCCCTGACCGGCCGCCCGCTGTAGGGCCGGCGCGGCCCACCCCCGCTTCGGCGGGCGACGGCCGGCTGCCGGCATCCGGCGACGTTGCGCGGTACCGCCCGTGGCGGCGGTTCGTACTCGACGACCGGCATGACGGCGAAATCGGCACGGTGAGAGGGATTTACGGAGCTGATGGTCAACGCGCACTCTCCAAGTCATCGGTGAACGAGCGGCCTGCAGGAGAGTGACAGACAATTGGTCTTTCAATTGCCGGTCATCATCGCACAATTCGGCATCGCGCGTACCCGCGCCGTGTGGTGCCCTAGCGGACGATTACGGTGAGCGGGAACATCGGGAAACCGAAGGATTGAACTAGGAGGCCAGGGCCGCAATGGTGACCCGGTTGTCCACATCGGACGCATCCTTCTATCGGCTCGAAAACACCGCCACCCCGATGTACGTCGGATCGCTGTCCATCCTGCAGCGCCCGCGCGCCGGATTGAGTTACGAGACGCTGCTCGCCGCCGTCGAACAGCGGTTGCCGCAAATACCTCGCTATCGGCAGAAGGTACGCGAAGTGGGGGTCGGCCTGGCCCGGCCGGTGTGGATCGACGACGCCGATTTCGACATCACCTACCATGTGCGGCGCTCGTCGCTGCCGTCGCCGGGCAGCGACGAGCAGCTGCACGAGCTCGTCGCCCGGCTGGCCGCACGGCCGCTGGACAAGACGCGGCCGCTGTGGGAGATGTACCTGGTTGAAGGCCTGGCCAACAATCGGGTCGCGCTCTACACCAAGTCGCATCAGGCACTGATCAACGGGATGAGCGCGCTGGAGATCGGCCATGTGATCGCCGATCGAACCCGGCAGCCGGCGCCGTTCCCCGAGGACATCTGGATCCCGGAACGCGAACCCGGCTCGACGCGGCTGCTGCTCGGCGCGCTCACCGACTGGGTGGTGGGCCCGGGCACGCAGTTGCAGGCCGTCGGCTCCGCGATGGCGGGGGCGGCGACGAACTATGGCGAACTGCTCAACGTGGGTCGTCGGGTCTTCGACTTCGCGCGCACGGTCGCGCGCGGCACCGCGCCCAGCAGCCCGCTCAACGCCACCGTCTCGCGGCATCGGCGGTTCACCGTCGCGCGCGGAAGCCTCGAGGACTACCGGACGGTGCGCGCGCGCTACGACTGCGACATCAACGATGTGGTGCTGGCCGTGGTGACCGGCGCGCTGGGCAACTGGCTGATGTCACGCGGAATGGCCGTGTCGTCGAGCGCGACCATTCGGGCGATGGCACCGCTATCGGTCTATGCCGAGGACCAACACGACTCGACGGGTCCCGGCCAGATGATCAGTCAGGTCTCCCCGTTCCTGGTCGACCTGCCGGTGGGTGAGGGCAACGCGGTGGTGCGGCTATCGCAGATCGCGCACGCGACCGAATCCAATCCGTCGGCCGCCCGGTTGGTCGACGCCCGGACCATCGTCACACTGTCGGGTTTCGCGCCACCGACCCTGCACGCCATGGGCATCCGGGTGGCCACCAGCTTCTCGGCGCGCTTGTTCAACTTGTTGATCACCAATGCGCCCGGAGCCCAGTCGCAGATGTATGTCGCCGGCACCAAACTGCTGGAGACCTACGCGGTGCCACCGCTGCTGCATAATCAGGCGTTGGCGATCGGTGTGACGTCCTACAACGGGACGCTGTATTTCGGAATTAACGCCGATCGCGAGGCGATGAGCGATGTCGACCTGCTCCCGGCGTTGTTGAAGCAATCACTCGAGGAACTACTCGAAGCTTCCCGCTAGAAGGTAGCGGTGAAAATTGGTGTGTGGAGATACCATTCGTTGATGTGAGCACTTCGAATGACGGCGCAACGGCAAAGGCGAAGAAAAAGAAGTCGCCGGCGCGCAACGCTGCCAGGATCTCCGATGCCGTCTATGAAGCCGAATTGTTCAGGCTACAAGCAGAATTCGTGAAGCTACAGGAGTGGGTACGGCATTCCGGCGCGCGAATCGTGGTGCTCTTTGAGGGCCGCGACGCCGCGGGCAAGGGTGGCGCCATCAAACGGATCACCGAATACCTCAGTCCCCGTACCGCCAATATCGCCGCCTTGCCGGTGCCGACGGATCGAGAGCGCGGCCAGTGGTACTACCAGCGGTATATCGCGCATCTGCCGTCGAAGGGCGAAATCGTGCTCTTCGACCGATCGTGGTACAACCGCGCCGGCATTGAGAAAGTGATGGGATTCTGCACGCCGCAAGAACATGCGCTGTTTTTGCGGCAGACTCCGATTTTCGAGCAGATGCTGATCGACGACGGGATTCTGCTGCGCAAGTACTGGTTTTCGGTTTCCGAGGCCGAACAGTTGCGCCGTTTCAAGGCACGCCGCAACGATCCCGTCCGGCGCTGGAAACTGTCCACGACGGACTTGGAATCGGTGTACCGCTGGGAGGACTATTCGCGCGCCAAAGACGAGATGATGGTACACACCGATACGCCGGTAAGTCCTTGGTACGTAGTGGAATCCGATATCAAGAAGCATGCGCGGCTGAACATGATGCACCACCTGTTGTCCAGCATCGCCTACCACGATGTCGACGTGCCGAAGGTCGATTTGCCCGAACGTCCGGTCGTCAGCGGCAACTACCAGCGTCCGCCGCGCGAGCTGTCGACGTATGTCGACGACTACGCGTCGACCTTGATCGAGGCCTAGGGATGGGTGCGATCCAGGTCTACGTTCCGGCCACCCTGGCGATGCTGCAACAGCTCGTCGCCGAGGACTCGCTGCGGCCGGTCAACGGCACCGCTTTCGCGGTGACGCCGACACTGCGCGAGGCCTATGCGGAAGGCGACGAGGACGAGCTCGCCGACGTGGCGTTGCGTGAGGCGGCGCTGGCTTCGCTGCGCCTGCTGGCGGCCCAGGAGGCCGGGCAACCGGATCAGGCGGCGCGGCCACGGCGCGCGGTGCTGGCGGCCGAGGTCGATGACCTCACCTTCCGTCCCGATCTCGACGACGCCGTGGTCAGAATCGCCGGGCCGGTCTCGATGGCCCAGGTGGTCGCGGCCTACGTCGACAACGCCGGCGCCGAAGCGGCGGTCGCGAAGGCGATTGAGGCCATCGATGCCGCTGACCTGGGGGATGAGGACGCCGACCTGATCGTCGGCGACGCCCAGGACCACGATTTGGCCTGGTATGCCGCCCAGGAATTGCCGTTCCTGCTCGACCTGTTGTGACGGCCACGACACGTCGGCACTGTGACGCAATCCGGGACCGTGGACCTGGAAAAGATAACGTAACTTACGGTACCGTAGCTTTCATTATGGGTAGGAAATTTCAATCGGTCACCGCGAATGTGGTCGACACCAAGCGCCCCACGGTGGCGGGGGCGGAGCGGCATCCCGGCTGGCATGCGCTGCGCCAGCTCGCTGCGCGCATCACAACCCCGCTGTTGCCCGACGACTATCTGCATCTGGCCAACCCGCTGTGGTCGGCGCGGGAATTGCGGGGCCGCATCGTGCAGGTTCGCCGCGAGACCGAGGATTCCGCGACCCTGGTCATCAAGCCGGGCTGGGGTTTCAGCTTCGACTTCGAGCCCGGCCAGTACATCGGGATCGGACTGCGGATGGACGGCCGCTGGCGCTGGCGGTCGTATTCGCTGACGTCGAGCCCGGTGGCGCGGTCGGGGTCCGGCCCCGAGCGCACCGTGACGATCAGCGTCAAGGCGATGCCGGAAGGCTTCCTGTCCAGCCACCTGGTGGCCGGCGTCGAGCCGGGAACCATCGTGCGGCTGGCCGCTCCCCAGGGCAACTTCGTCCTTCCCGACCCGGCTCCGCCGTCGATTCTGTTCCTCACTGCGGGATCGGGGATCACGCCGGTGATGTCCATGTTGCGAACGCTGGTGCGCCGCAAGCAAATCGGTGATATTCAGCACGTCCATTCGGCGCCGACCGAATCGGACGTGATGTTCGGCAGCGAGTTGACCGCGCTCGCGTCGGTGCACCCCGGGTACCGGTTGCAGGTACGCGAGACCCGGGCGCAGGGGCGGCTCGACCTCGCCCGGCTCGACGACCAGGTGCCGGATTGGCGCGAACGTCAAACCTGGGCCTGCGGACCAGAGGGCATGCTGACCCAGGCCGAGAAGATCTGGGCGGCCGCGGGCATCAGCGACCGGTTGCACCTGGAGCGGTTCGCGGTGGCCAAGGCGGCACCGGCCGGGGAGGGCGGAACGGTGACCTTCGGCCGAACCGGTCGCACGGTGGCCGCCGACGCCGCGACCTCGCTGATGGATGCGGGGGAGGGCGCCGGAATCCAGATGCCGTTCGGGTGCCGGATGGGTATCTGCCAGTCCTGCGTGGTACCCCTGCTGGAAGGTCACGTCCGTGACCTGCGGACCGGGCAAGAACACGAGCCCGGGAGCCGGGTGCAGACCTGCGTGTCGGCCGCGTCCGGCGATTGTGTGCTCGACATTTAAGTATTACTCATAGGTAACCTACGGAGTCGTAGCTTACGATAGCGTAGGTACTAACCACAGAATCGAACGCCGGGAGGTGAGAACGATGGCGATCACAGACGTCGAAGTATTCGCGCATCTGTCGGACGCTGATATCGAGGCCCTGGCCGTTGAGCTGGATGCTATCCGCCGGGACGTAGAGGACTCACGCGGCGAGCGGGATGCCCGCTACATTCGTCGCACCATCGCAGCGCAGCGTGCGCTGGAAGTGTCCGCCCGACTGATGCTGGCCGCGAGCTCGCGGCGCTCGGCATGGTGGGCCGGCACTGTGACCCTGGGCGTGGCCAAGATCATCGAGAACATGGAGATCGGCCACAACGTCATGCACGGCCAGTGGGACTGGATGAACGACCCGGAGATCCACTCGTCCTCGTGGGAGTGGGACATGAGCGGGTCGTCCAAGCACTGGCGTTACACCCACAACTTCGTGCACCACAAGTACACGAACATTCTCGGGATGGACGACGATGTCGGCTACGGCATGCTGCGCGTCACCCGCGACCAGCGCTGGAAGAAGTTCAATCTGTTCAACCTGGTGTGGAACACGTTGCTGGCACTCGGTTTTGAGTGGGGCGTCGGCCTGCAGCACGTCGAGATCGGCAAGATCGTCAAGAAGCGGATGGATCAGGACGACGCGCGGGAGCGCACGGAAGAGTTCTTCGCCAAGGCCGGCCGTCAGCTGCTCAAGGACTACGTCGCGTTCCCGGCGCTGACCTCGCTGTCACCCGGCGCGACGTACACGTCCACGTTGAAGGCCAATGCCGTCGCCAACGTGATCCGCAACGTGTGGGCCAACGCGGTGATCTTCTGTGGCCACTTCCCTGATGGCGCAGAGAAATTCACCAAGACCGACATGATCGGCGAAACGAAGGGCCAGTGGTACTTGCGCCAGATGCTGGGAAGTGCCAACTTCGATGCCGGGCCGACACTGCGGTTCATGAGCGGCAACCTGTGCCACCAGATCGAACACCACCTGTACCCCGACCTGCCGAGCAACCGGCTGCACGAGATCTCGGTGCGAGTGCGCGCATTGTGCGACAAGTACGACTTGCCTTACACCACAGGCTCATTCCTGGTGCAATACGGCAAGACGTGGCGCACGTTGGCCAAGCTGTCCTTGCCTAACAAGTACTTGCTGGACAACGCCGACGACGCGCCGGAAACTCGCAGCGAGCGGATGTTCGCCGAACTGGGTGCCGACTTCGCCGGTACCGATCCGGAGACCGGCCGGCGGCGCGGCCTCAGGACCGCCATCGCCACCGTTCGGGGTTGGCGCCGCAACAAGCGCGCCATGAAGAAAATGGAGCAGATGCTCAAGGACGCCGACGATCTGGCGGCTTAGGCGCTGCACCTGAGTTGGGTGAAGAACATCGCCGCGGTGCCGGCGGCAGCGCACGCTTGATAGAGCGGTTCCAAGCGCGCGGACTGCCGCCGGGCGGCGCAACGGCTTGACCAATACAGCGCCGCAACCGCGAACCCGAGAGCCACGATCCAGTTCACCGCGGTGATCCACCCGAACCCGGCTGGCGCCCTGGACATCTCATGATCCACCGCAGCGCGAAGTCGCCGATCAACTGGCGGCCGCGCCTTCTGACCTGCGCCGAACGGTACCCCCGTAGGGTACTACGGTTAAGCAAGGTGGCCGCCGGCGGTGGGGGCGCCGCGCACATCGACTCGAATATTGGTGCGGGTAGGTGCCCCAAGCTCAGGTTAGGCTAACTGCGGGTGACGCGGAGGTGTCGTCGAAGGGGTGCTGAGATGTCCCCGAACCCACGTTGCCGGTTCGCCAGTTGCCGGTGGCGATCTGTGATGAAATCTCAGCGACGTTGGTCGTCCGCTTTGCCATGCCCTGTGGCCGCTAGGAGATGATTCACCATGACGCTGACGGTGATCCCCGACAAACTAAAGCAGCGAGCCGACGTGCTGGAGGTCCCGCTCCGACGCCCGCCCGCCGACAACCCCCAACCGGCCTGCACCCTCGACTTCGTCAGAAATGCGGTCGCCGATCTTGCGTACGGCGCTGACCAAATGCGAGACAAGATTTCGCGTGCAGAAACGGAGTGGAAAAGTCTGGCCGAGTCGCTGCGCAACGCGGCCTTCGCCTACGAAGTGATCGACGAGGGGAGCGCGGCGGCCCTCGGGAATGAAACGTCCGCGCCGCAGGCGGTCATGGTTGGGGCCGCAAATGAGGATTTCGGCCCGGCGACGCTTGGCGCAGGATCGGTTCTCGCCGCCCCTGTCCCGATCCCAACCGAGTTCCGAGAGGTAGAAGTTACGGCGCGGCAACTCGAGGAAAGCGATCAGGGCGCATCGCTGGCTCGCTTCGCGGATGCGTGGGAGCAGTACAAGTCGGTGTTACGCGATGCCACAAAGCGATTCGTACCGATCGAGGGATGGAGCAGCGACGACATCACCGGCGCGTGTCAGAAGGTCCAGGCCAATTTCAACGCGTACGCAACGTGGTTGAACGCGATGGCGACACTGTGCCAGCAGCTGGCTGACCAGGCGCGAGCAGTTGTGGATGCGCACAAAAAGGCTCGCCAGGACCATGTCTACGCGGGCAATTGGCGGGCTGACGGGCGCATCAAATATGACCACCAGACATTCGTGGACCTGGAGAAATTCATCTTGTCACCCGCGGGCGAGAACTTCACCAGAAAATATCCGAATTGGTGGCCTACGTTTTACACGGGGGTGTCGAAGGAATCGTTGGAGGCAATTGCCCCGTACCGAGCAAGTCTGAAGAGCGTGGCACCGGTCAACCCGGATGCGCCGCCCCCGGCCCAAAACGTCGACAAGCCGAAACCCCCGAAACCATTCGTGCCCACCCCCGACCAATACTGGGAGTGGGAATGGGCCGCGGAATTGGAGGAGAGAAAAAAGCATAATTTGAAACCCGCGACGAAGCCGAAGGACGTTTTAAGGCCACCGCCGAAACCGGATCCGGCGAATGACCCCAACATCACGCCCGGGGGTGGGGGCAGCGGCGGACTTTCGGGTCTGCCCTCGATGCCGATGATGCCGATGATGCCTTCGGCACCCCAGCCCGACCCGGCGATCGCTGACGCCTTGAAAGACCTGAAAGGCCAAGGGGGGCCCAAGCTTCCGCACGGTGGTGGGGTCAAACCGGCATCGTTCGGCGGGGCCGGTGGGCCAGGGACGCCATTGCAGTCCTGGGGAGAGGACAGTGCGACGCCCAAGGCCGGCGCCGCGGGGCCCGCGGGCCCGGGTCGCGGAGTCCCAGGAGTCGGCGGGACGCCCGGCGCCATGGGCGGTGGCATGGGAGGCGCTCCCGCCGCCGGCGGGGACAAGGGCGGTAAAGGCAAGCGGGTGGAAGGCGATGAGGAAGCGCTGTATACCGAGGAACGGTCGTGGACTGAGGGTGTCATCGGTTTGCGCGCTGCCAACGATGTGCCCAAGCAGTAGGCGGCAGTCTTGGAACGAGGAGTAAACGAGGAGTGATCGATGGGCTTGGCGCCGCCGACGGGTGAGTATGCCGCGGAGATGCTTGCCCCGAACGCGTGGCCGGAGTCCGACGAGGACATCAACTTTGACCGCGCCGAGCAATACATGCGGGTGTTGCGGCAGGTCAGCGATGTAGCGGATAACTGCCGGCATCAGCAGCTCGAGATCTTCGACAGCGATGTCTGGTCGGGAAGTGCCTCCGGGGCAGCCGATCGCGAAGTAGGAACACTCGTTGAAGCGTTGACGACGCTGCAGAACGGCCTTGCCACCGTGATCACCTGGCACAGGAATATCGCCAGATCGATCATTCAAGCAAAGTCAGACATCTACGACAACGTGGACGTCGCCGAGCGCAAGATCGACGCTCTGGCAAACGAATTCAGGCTGACCGACACCGAGCGGACCGAAGCGATCCGTGCGGTGGTCACCAACACGCACGAGGCAAACGCTGCCGTGGTGACCGCGACTGCCGAGCAGATCCTGGCAAGTAAGGCCTGGACGCCGCCCGACACCGCACTTCAGGACTTGTTGGACCAGAAGGCGCCGCCCGTGCGGCCCGGCGACGGCGAGCCGTCAAATACCGATCCAACGCTGCCGGGACCGGTCGCCCCGCTGCCGCGAGGACCGGCAATTCCGCAGCCGCCAGGACCGGCAATTTCGCAGCCGTCGCGGCCCGGTCTTGGCGTGCCGACGATTCCGGGCTCGTCGCCGGCCTCGCCCGCGACACCCGCTGCCGCAACGCCCGGTCACGCGACCCCGGACAGCGGACGGTCACCGACTCCGCCGCCCGTCCGTAGCCCGGCGGCATCGGAGCGCGATGGCAGTGACGACGGTCCGGGGCTCCCGGACGCTGCGCCGTATGGAGTTGGGCCGCAAGATGATTCGCCGCGGGTAGCACCCGCCAGTGCGAGTGTAATGCCGGCGATGCCGATGGCCCCGGGTGCGGCGGGCGGCGGTGCTGCCAGCGGGTCCGCTTCGGGCGCCGGGCCGGGTGGTGGGGTGCCGGGATTGGGCGGTCCGGCCGGTCGAATGCCTGCAGGCCAGTCCGCCGGGGTCCGACCGGCCGCTGCGACCCATCGTCCGGCGCCGCGCGCCGATAGCGTTGCGCACCGTGAGTCGATCGATGCGAGTCAGGTGGCGGAAGTCAATGTGATTGCGGCGATTCCGGTTTCACCGGCTCGGCTTGAACGCGACGCGATCGCCGAGGCCGCAACCGCCGATGCCGCGCGCCGACGGGGGGCCGATCCGCTGCAGTTGGCGCGGCGCATCGCGGCGGCGTTGAACGCCCCCGTCGGCGACAAAGTGCCGGACCTCGGGTTCTTCTGGGTAACCGGCGTGACCACCGACGGCGCAATCGTGGTGGCCAACAGCTACGGGCTGGCCTATATCCCGGACGGCGTGCAACTGCCTGAGCCGGTATTCATGGCCACAGCCGAGGACACGATTCCGGCCGCCGAGCGGGCAACCTGGGCCACTTACCCGGTGGTGGCCGTGCAAGGCTGGGTGGCTCATCGCCATGCGGAGTTGCGCGCGGTAATCGGCACTGCGGAACAGTTCGCCGGTTCCGACCCGGGGGTGGCCCAGCTGGTGCTCGACCCCGATGACATCCCCGACAGCGGGGAAATGATTGGCCGCTCCCGGTTAGAGGTGGTGAATCCCGAAGCGGCCGAGCGGTTGGCGCAGACGCCTGACGGGCAGTTGCTCGCATTGCTGCCGCCGGCGCCGGTGGAGGCCAACCTGCCCGCAAATGAGCGCATCAGACTGTGGCTGCAAGTGATGAAACCCATGGCTACCGGCGACCCCCTTCGTCAGACGCCACACCTGCAGGCCTTCCACACCTACGTCAGTCATGCCCAGTGCGCCGTCGTCAACGATGCTTACGCCGCCGCCGACCCGGTAGCGCAGCGCTGCGCCGTCGCCGACTGGTTCTACTGGAAACACCTCGCCGAACTACTCGACGCTGCGTTGTCCATCAGTTCTTAGTGCCGGCTCGGTGGCCGCCTGGGTCTACTCTCGGAAATATGCTTGCAGCGTTTGGATTCGAGACCCTGGGCGTAGTCGTCGGAGATATGTTCTTCGTCGACCCGACCCCGAACGAAGGTCAGGAAACCCCGGAACGGGGAGTCAGATTGGAACTGCGTGTCGTCGATCGGGCCGAGCCGCAGGGATCGATATACGCGGGCATCCCGATCGCCTTCAACCGTCCGGTCTGGCGGGTCGATCTGTTCGGGTCCACCGAGAGCCCGCCGGGGACGTTGGACCGGGCCCATCACCATCCCAAGTTCAAGGGCTGGGAACCCGGGCGCCGGCACTTCGTCCCGGAGCTGTCAGCCGACCCGGTGTCGTGGTTGGCCGAGCAGCTGGCCGATCCGGCCGCCGTGCTGGCGCGGGCGGGCGTCGAACCCGACGAGGTCCCCGAGGCCGATAAGGCCGGACTTGCCGCGGCCGCGCCGGAGATTGTCGCGGCGGTGAAGCGGATGCTGGACGGCGTGCGAGACGGGGAATTGGCCCCCGCGCCCGCCGAGCCGGTTGCCGCCGCACGCACCGGCTGGCTCTGATTTCGCCCGGCGGGGGCTTGTGCCAAAGAGGTTGCCGGGCAACGGCATTGCTATTGCGTGGGATGGTCCATTTCGACGAGCTTGTGAGCGATGTCCACCAGTCGGATGTTCGCCTCTTGCGACAGCCTCGCCAATAGGTCGAACGCCGCTGCCGCGTCGACATTGAACCGCTCCATCAGCATGCCCTTGGCCTGGCCGATGATGTCGCGGGTTTCGACTGCCCGCTGCAGCTGCTCGATCTCGCCTGTCATGGCCCGCGCCCGGCTCTGGTCCTCGCGGGCCTTGGTGGCCAGCGCCGCGAGCACGTGCATGTGCTCGGCCGCGACGAGTGACTCACCGCCCGCGACGTCCCGCGATAGCGCGGACAAGGCTTCGTCGAGTGAGGTGATTTCGGCTACCTGGTGCAGCACCCCGAATTGCTCGTTGCCATCGTCGACCGCGACGTTCTGGCATGTCCACACCTTCGGCAGAAAGACGTCCGGCTCCTGTGGGTCGGTGATGTCGTACCGCACGATTGGCATGCTGTCGGTTGCCCGCCGTCGCATCGCTGATTCCACGGACACGGCAAGCTGCTCCGTGCCGCGGGCCTGCGCGTCGTCAGGGTTGTCCGGAAACACGTCAGACACGAGCTCGCCCAGCAGTTCGCCGCGCGGTCGCAAGGAGAGGACTTCATAGGTCGCATTGACGCCGCGGATACGCAGGTCGCGGTCCAGCAACATCAAGGCCGTGTTGGACGCTTCGAGTGCCAGCGACGCTGACACGGCATCGAAACGATGCTGGTCCAGAACTCGCCGGTGCACGTACATTGCTTTGCGATACCCGATCTGGTCTTGATCGAATCCGCGGATGATTCGTGAGCCGAACTGTAATTCTTACAGTATGGTGTGACGGTGGCCCCGGTGACCGAGCAGAAGCCGACCTTTTGTCGTATCTGCGAGCCGCTGTGCGGCATGATCGCGACGGTTGAGGATGGCCGCCTGGTGGCGCTTCGTCCCGACAAGGATCACCCACTTTCGTCCGGGTTCGCCTGTCAGAAAGGCATCGCGTTCGCCGAGGTGCACAACGATCCCGACCGCGTCACCACGCCACTGCGCCGCACTCAGGACGGCTTCGAACCGACGACTTGGGACGCGGCGCTGACCGACATCGCCTCGCGGTTGACGGCACTCCTTCGCACTCACGGATCCGGCGCGGTCGGCTGGTACATGGGCAACCCGGGCGCCTTCAGCTATGCACACGTATTTGCCGCGCTGATGTTCATCAAGGGACTCGGCCGTCGCGGCCACTATTTCACGTCGTCGTCTCAGGACACAAACAGCAGGTTGATCGCGAGCCAGTTGCTTTATGGTGCACCGACTTCGGTGCCCATTCCCGATCTGACCCGCACCGAGCTGCTGGTGCTGATGGGCGCCAATCCCGTTGTGTCACACGGCAGTTTTCTGACCGCGCCCCGGATCAAGGACCGCATGCACGATATCGTCAAGCGTGGCGGACGCATTGTGGTCGTCGACCCGCGCCGTACCGAGACCGCCGCAGCGTTCGAATGGCTGGGCATCGTCCCGGATACCGACGCGTTCCTCTTGCTGTCGCTGTTGCAAGTGATATTCGCCAACAACCTTGTCGACCACGCCGCCGTGAGCCGGCAAGCCGACGGAATCGATTGGCTGCGCAAGCTATCCGAGCCGTTCACCCCGGAGGCCACGGCTGTCCATACGGGCATCGACCCTCGCGCCGTACGGGGGCTCGCGCACGACCTGGTTCGCACGCAACGCGCGGCGATCTACGGCCGGCTGGGCACCTGTATCGGGCGATCCGGAACCCTCACCACCTACCTCATCGACGCGGTCAATCTCGTCGCGGGGAACCTCGACACGCCGGGCGGCTCCGTATTCAGTTCGATGGAGACCCTGGGGCAGCGGTGGCAGAACACGATGATGGGCTTTGCGCTGCGACGTTCCTACCGCCGCAACCGATCCCGCATCGGCGGGATGGCCAATGCCATTGGCTCCGAACCAGCCGCGCTGATGGCGAAGGAAATCACCACCCCGGGCGATCGTCAGCTCAAGGCCCTGTTCGTATCGGCCGGCAACCCGGTTCTATCGGTGCCCAATGGCAACGAACTCGAAGCCGCGTTCGAAGCGCTGGAGTTATCCGTGGCACTCGACTTCTACGTCACCGAGACCACCGCCCACTGCGACTACATCCTGCCGACCACGACGATGTACGAACGCGATGACTTTCCGTACACCTTCCAAGCGTTCCAAGCCACGCCGTTTCGTCAGGCCACCGAGGCTGTCGTTGTGCCGGCGGGAGAAGCGCGGCCGGAATGGGACATTGTCGACGACCTCACCCGGCGCCTGGCGCGCTCCGTGCCGGCCTTTGCGATTCTCGGGATTGTTCGAAAAGTATTGGGAGTATTCGGAATCGCGCTTTCGCCGCGAATAATGATGGATGCCCTCATCCGGATGTCGCAGGGCGGTGACCGGTTCGGCCTACGTCGTGGCGGGCTGACGCTGAGGCGGCTTGTGCAGCAGTATCCGCACGGAGTCGTTGTAGCACAACATGTTCGGACCGGCGTATTACCCAACGCCATCGCCTACCTGTCGCGGCGCATCAAGCTGGCGCATACCGGCATCGCCGACGAAGTCGAGAAACTCGCGAACCGGCGCCAGCCCGACGGTTACCCCCTGAAGATGATCGGTATGCGCGAGCCGCGTTCGGAGAACTCCTGGATGCACAACTCGCCGTTACTGATGCGCGGCGACCGGACGCACCGCGCCCTCGTCCACGTCGACGACGCCGAGAGGCTGGCAATCGCCGACGACGACCTGGTTCGGATCTCGTCCCCATACGGTGCGATCACCCTCCCGATCTGCACCACCAAGGACCTTGTCGCCGGGGTGATCGCGGTGCCGCACGGCTGGGGCCACAAGGGAACCGGGACCTGGAAATTGGCCAATCGGGCGCGTGGCGAGAACGTCAACCAGTTAACGTCAAGTGAGCCTGAGGACGTCGAGTACCTGTCCGGAATGGCGTGGCTGACGGGCGTGCCGGTCCGAATCGAGGCGGTGGACGCGCGCAGCTCAGCCGCTGGGTAACGTGAATCACGTCGCCGGCGATCGACTCTGTGTCGCTGAGGTGGCGGTACTACTGGACGGCGGTGCCGAAGAGATGACCGACGCCGTAGGTGAACGCCAGGCCCGCCGCCCCTCCGAGCACGACGCGCGACACTGCGCGCCATACGCTGCCACCGCCGATCCGGGCGCTGAGCGCACCGGTGAGCGCCAAGGCCGCGAGCACGGCGACAAATGTCACCGGCACTCGAATGGCTGTGGGCGGCAATAGGATTGATATCAACGGTAGCAGCGCTCCGACGATGAACGACGCTGCCGACGCCGCGGCGGCCTGCCAGGGGTTGGCTAGCTCCTGGGGATTGATGTTGAGCTCGGCGTGCGCATGGGCGGTCAGGGCATCGTGCGCGGTTAGCTCTTTGGCTACTTGCGCTGCGGTTTCAGCTGACAGGCCTCGGTCCTGGTAGATGGCGGTGAGCTCGGCCAATTCGGCCTCGGGTATGTGCCGTAGCTCATGTCGCTCGGTTGCTAGTTGCGCCTTCTCGCTGTCCCGTTGGCTCGAGACCGAGACGAATTCACCCAGGGCCATCGAAGCCGCCCCGCCGACCAACGCCGCGAGTCCGGCGGTGAAGATCGGACCGCGCTGTGTGGTCGCCCCGGCCACACCGACCAGCAGACTGGCCACCGAGACGATGCCGTCGTTGGCGCCTAACACGGCTGCCCGAAGGCTGTTCAGTCGGCCTGAACTGTGGCCGGCATGCGGTTCCGCCGCATGCGTTTGTTCGTCGTTCTGAAGTGGCTGATCGGCACCCATGTCTCCTAGCCAAGCGCATTTTCACCCTGTCGCGCCAGCAAGCGCAGCCTCATCAAACTTTGTCGAGGTGCCCACAATTAGCTTTGCCTTTGCCGCGGTGAACGACGTTATGATCACGCTCGCCCGACCTCACTTGGGCGTCCGTTCTAGCCAGCCGCCGGACAAGCCATGACGTTGGCGCCCGAGGTATTTCACCTTCGCAAAGGACCTTCATGACGGTCATTCAGGGCTTGCCCGCCCATGTACTGCTGGTGCATTTCCTCGTGGTGCTTGCGCCGCTGACGGCTCTGTTGGAGATCGTGTGCGCCCTGTGGCCTGCGGGCCGGCGGGGACATCTAGTCTGGTTGACCGCCGTACTCGCCGTCGTGACAGCGGTGCTGACACCGGTCACGGCCGACGCCGGTGGGTGGCTGTACGACCTGCGGCGTGATCCCAGCCCGATTCTGCGCAAACACGCCGAATTGGGCGACACCATGATCTATTTTGCCGTTGCGCTATTGATCGTTGCCGTAGTGCTTTTGGTGCTCGGGTTGGCCGAACGCCGATCCGGCTCGCGTCACGTCGGCGTCAGCGCTACCGTCGCGGTTGTCGCGCTGGCCGTTGGTGTCGCGGCGATGGTTCAGATCTACCGAATCGGCGACGCGGGCGCGGATTCGGTGTGGGGCAACGAGATAGCGCACCTGAAACAGGCCAACAGCAAATAGAGGCGATCTCCGCGCCGCCGGGACTAGCAGCCCACTAGACGACGGGATTGCGTGCTGCCGAGAACCGTTCAAGCTGCACGGGCGGTCCGTCCGCGGGCGGCGGTGGTACCACGGTTGGTACCCCGTCTATCACGGTCACGACGGTTGAGGTTTGCCGGTCGAAGTTGAGGGTGCCGTGCTGGAAGTTTTGCACGATCCACTCCGGTTCCTGAATCTCGGTGCTGGTCGGCAGGCCCAACTGGCCGCGCTCGTAGCGCAGCGTGGCCCAGGCCTCGTAGATCCTGCCAGTGAGCGGCTGCGCGCCGGTGGCCGGTGACCAATAGATCGCGCCATTGGCGAAGACGACGTAGCGGATCAAATCGCCACTGGACGCTTCGGGTGACGTGGGTGCGCCGAGCTTACTTGTCATGCCGCCCATCGCCTGCCAGCGGTCGTAGATCGCTCCGCCGTGCAGCGACTCCCGGAAATCCTGCGCCCCGGGCGCGTGCTTGTACCGGGCGGCGATGTCGCGGATCCGGTCCATGAATGCGTACCCGGCGTTGCCAGGACAGGCGGTGTCGCCGACGTCGCGATGGGCGAAGATACTCGGCAGGGTGGGGGTGGCACCCTGCGGGAAGCGCGTGTTGGTGCCGCCGGCGGAGGTCAGCACGACGGTGCCGTTGGGGTTCACCGTGTCCATCGCGAGCCGCCATCCCAGCAGCTGACCGGCCGCCCGCAATTGCTCGGGCGTAGGGGGCGCCTGGCTGAAATCGCCGATCATGCACACCGCCCAGGTGTTGGTGTTGAATCCGCCGGTGTGGACGCCTTCGACCGGTTCGGTGATGCCGCCGAACCTGCCCTCGAAAACCTGGCCGTACTTATCGACCAGTGCGTTGTAGCCGATGTCGCCCCAGCCTTGTGTCAACGTGTGGCACTCGTAGATCGAGCGCACGATGGCCGCCGAGTCTGCCGGCGCGTAGCCGTTGCCGGTCGCAGAGTGGTGGACGATCCCAGCCCTAATTCCGTTGCCACAACGCGGTCTTCCACGCCGAATCGACTCGTTGGCGCCCCACCCGGCGCGGCTGATGATGTTGACCGGCTGGCCCGGTGCCATCGCCAATGCCGATAAGTTGGGGTCTGCGGGTGCACGCGGTGCGCCAACGAGAACGTCCGCAGCCATTCCCAAGCCGACGATAACCGGCGCGGCCGCAGCGTATTTCAGCAGATCACGCCGGGAAGCCGGTGGCTGCGGCCGGCCTCTGCAGCGATGTTGCACCGCGACACCGTAACTGTCGGCGGGTCGAACAAAGATTCGCCGCGCCGTCGCCAAAATGAGGTAATCTTTCGCCCATTTCCAATTGCGGACCCGCCGGCATCGCCGCGGTCTACCCCAGCCGTTCGATGATGGTGGCGTTGGCCATGCCGCCGCCCTCGCACATCGTCTGCAGCCCATACCTTCCGCCGCGCTGTTCGAGCGCGTTGACCATCGTGGTCATGATGCGGGCACCGCTGGCGCCCAACGGGTGTCCGATCGCAATGGCGCCGCCATTGACGTTGGTCCTGGCCAGGTCGGCACCGGTGTCGTGAGCCCAGGCCAGCACCACGGGCGCGAAGGCCTCGTTGACCTCGAACAGGTCGATGTCGGCCAGCGTCAGGCCGGACCGCTGGAGCACTTTTTCGGTCGCCGGGATGACGCCGGTCAGCATGTAGAGCGGGTCGTCGCCCACCACGGTGGTGGTGTGGATGCGTGCCAGCGGCCGCAGGCCCAGCTTCTTGGCGACCTCGCTGGTGGTGATCAGCACCGCGGCGCTGCCGTCCGAGAGCGGTGAGGAGTTACCCGGCGTGATCTCCCAATTGATCTGCGGGAAGCGCTGTTCCATCTTCTCGCTGTAGAACGCGGGCTTCAGCGTCGCCAGCGTCTCCACCGTGGTGGCGGGACGAATGATCTCGTCGGTGTGCAGCCCGGCGATCGGGATCAGCTCGTTCTCGAACAGCCCGTCCTTGGTGGCGCGGGCGGCCTTGTCGTGGCTGCCGGCAGAGAACTCGTCGAGCTGGGTGCGCGAGAAGCCCCATTTCGCGGCGATCAGCTCGGCGCTAATGCCCTGTGGCACCAGTCCTTCGGGATAGCGCGCTGCCATACCCTCGCCGAACGGGTCGCTGCCGGGCAATACCTGGGTGCCCATCGGCACGCGGCTCATGGACTCCACGCCCGCCGCGATCACCAGGTCGTAGGCGCCCGCGATAACGCCCTGGGCGGCGAAGCTGATGGCCTGCTGGCTGCTGCCGCACTGCCGGTCGATCGTGACTCCGGGAACCGACTCGGGGAAGCCCGCGCCCAGCAGCGCGTTGCGCGCTATGTTGACCGCCTGATCGCCAACCTGCGTGACGGCCCCGGCGATGACGTCGTCAACCTGCGCCGGATCCACACCGGTGCGGGCCACCAGTTCGCGCAGGCTGTGCGCCAACAGGTCGACGGGCAGCACGTCGTGCAGTGCGCCGCTGGCCTTGCCCTTGCCGATCGGGGTGCGCACCGCGCCGACGATGACGGCGTCGCGGCCCTGAGAACCGGTCGAGAATGCGGTCATGACTCCTCCTCGAGTCCTGAGTATGGCTTGATATACCCAGCAAAACGCCTAGGTATACTAAAATCAACCCAGACGGGAGGTGATCTACATGACATTTCTGCAGGGCGCCCTGGCGGATCGGGAGAAGTGGTCGGCGGTCGGTCAGTGCGCGATCGAAAAGACGATGGCGGTGGTCGGCACCAAGTCCGCGATGCTGATCATGCGCGAGGCGTACTACGGCACCACTCGGTTCGATGATTTCGCCCACCGCGTCGGTATTACCAAGGCGGCCACCTCGGCACGCCTGTCCGAGCTGGTGGAGCTGGGGCTATTGGCGCGTCAGCCTTATCAGGAGCCGGGCCAGCGCAGTCGCGAGGAATACGTGCTGACCGAGGCCGGCATCGATTTCATGCCGGTGGTCTGGGCACTGTTCGAGTGGGGACGACACCACCTGCCGGGCCGCCACCGCCTGCGGCTCACGCATCTAGGCTGTGGCGCCGAAGCCGGCGTCGAAATTCGATGCGCTGAGGGCCATCTGGTGCCGCCCGACGAGCTCGGCATGCGGCTGGCTAAGTCTCCTTGAGCGCTGCGAGCAACCGGCGGGCCGCCTCGACTCGGCGAACCGCGGGACCAGATAGCGTGTCCAGCGCGCATTCCGGGTCCGCCGGGGGTCCCATGTGGCCGCATCCTCGTGGGCAATCCTGCACGGTCTCAGCCAGATCGGAGAAGGCCAACAACACATCGTCGGGTTGGATGTGCGCCAGTCCGAATGAGCGAATGCCCGGGGTATCGATCACCCACCCCGAACCCGCCCGCGTCGGATCCAGGGGGAGCGCGACCGACTGCGTTGAGGTATGCCGGCCGCGGCCGATATCCGTGACCTCGCCCACCGCCCGATCAGCTTCTGGCACAATGCGGTTCACCAATGTGGACTTGCCCACTCCGGAATGCCCCAGCAGCACTGTGATCTTATCGGCGAGCAGGTCCACCACCGCCAGCAGCGGATCGTCGCGGCCCGCGGCGACCACCGTTAAGTCCAGATCCGCGAACTGTTTTGCGAACGGCTCGGGCGGGGCGAGGTCGGTCTTGGTGAGGCACAGGATCGGCGTCAAACCACCGGCATAAGCGGCGATCAACGCGCGGTCGACCAGCCCCGTGCGCGGCGGCGGATCGGCCAGCGCCACCACGATCAGCAGTTGATCGGCGTTGGCGACCACGACCCGCTCGGTGGGATCGGTGTCATCGGCGGTGCGCCGCAACACCGTTCGCCGCGGACCGCGACGCACGATGCGAGCCAGCGTGTCCGGCCGACCCGACAGGTCGCCCACCACGTCGACGTCGTCGCCGACCACGATCGGGGTGCGGCCCAGCTCGCGGGCCCGCATGGCGGTGACCCGGCGATCGGGCCGCCCACCCAGCACGCATCCCCAGCGGCCGCGGTCGACGCTGACCACCATCGCGGCCTCGGCATCGGCGTGCTCGGGACGGGTTTTGGTCCGGGGTCGTGAACCCCGGCCGGATCGGACCTTGACATCGGACTCGTCGTAGTCGCCCGGCCTCAAACGCTGGACTCCCCGTCGGCCAGCATCCGCGCCCACAGCTGGGCGAATTCCGGCAATGTCTTGGTGGTGGCGCCGATGTCGTCGATCTGGACTCCAGGTACTCGCAGCCCGACGATCGCGCCGGCCATCGCCATCCGGTGATCGGCGTACACCCGCCAGATGCCGGAATGCAGTGGCGTCGAGGTGATCACCAGGCCATCGGCGGTCTCCTGGCAGTTGCCCCCCAGCCGGTTGATCTCTGCGCTCAGCGCGGCGAGGCGGTCGGTCTCGTGGCCCCGTAAATGGGCGACACCGGAAAGCCGTGACACCGACCCAGGGGTTGCCAACGCCGCCAGCGCCGCGACCGACGGCGTCAGCTCACCGACCGCGCGCAGGTCGACATCAAAGCCTTGGTAGCCGTCCGGCGAGCCTTGCACTTCGAGATATGAATCAGACTGGGTGACAACCGCATTCAGCTTTCCCAGCACGTCGAGAATGTCGTCGGCGGGTTGCACGCTGGTCGACGGCCAGCCGGTGATGCGCACGGTGCCGCCGGTGACCACCGCTGCCGACAGGAACGGAACGGCGTTGGTGAGGTCCGGCTCGACTTCCCAGTGCCGGGCCGCGACGGTGCCGGGGCGCACGTGCCAGCGGTTGGGAACCGCGTCGTCGACGTCGACCCCGCCTTGCCGCAGCATGACGGTGGTCATCGCGATGTGCGGCGCCGAGGGGAGCGACGCACCGATGTGCTGCACTGTCAGGCCGTTGCTGAACGACGCACCGCACAGCAACAGGCCGGAGACGAACTGTGACGACGCCGACGCGTCGATTGCGACGGTGCCGCCGGCGACCGATCCGCTGCCCAGCACCCGGAACGGCAGTCCGGTTCCCTCGATCGGGACGCCCAGGTCGCGCAACGCATCCAGCAGCGGCGCGATCGGACGGATCCGGGCTTGTTCGTCGCCGTCGAATTCCACCGCGGCGTTCGCCAGCGCCGCCAGCGGCGGCACGAAGCGCAACACGGTGCCGGCCAGACCGCAGTCGACGCGGGCGCCGGGGCCGGGGTCGAGCCGGCCGCTGACCCTCAGCTCGGAACCGTCCCCGTCCACGCGCAGCCCCAGCGTGGCGAGTGCGCCGATCATCAGGTCGGTATCGCGGCTGCGCAGCGCGCCGCTGATGGTCGAAGCGCTCTGCCCTTGTGCGCTCGCTAGTCCCGCGAGCACCAGCGCCCGGTTGGTCTGCGATTTCGAGCCCGGTACCGTCACGGTCGCGTGCACCGGCGTCGGCGCGACAGGGGCCGTCCAGGCGTCGGTGCTCACGGCTTCATCCTGCCGTGTCCGCGGGTGTCGTGGGTACGGGGCACCATGGAAGTCATGTGTGGACGGTTTGCGGTCACGACGGATCCGGCCCTGCTGGCCGAGAAGATCAAGGCGATCGACGAAGCTACCGGTACCTCGGAGCGCGCGTCGGAGCCCAACTACAACGTGGCCCCCACGACCACGGTCGCGACGGTGGTCTCCCGCCACAGCGAGCCGGACGACGAGCCGACTCGCCGGGTGCGGCTGATGCGCTGGGGACTGGTTCCGCCGTGGGTCAAGGCCGGTCCCGACGGTGGGCCCGATTCCAAGGGTCCGCTGCTGATCAATGCCCGGGCCGACAAGGTGGCCACGTCGCCGGCCTTCCGCGGTTCGGCCAAGAGCAAGCGTTGCCTGGTGCCGATGGACGGCTGGTACGAATGGCGACCCAACCCGGACAACGCCGCGGGCAAGAAGACCGCCAAGACGCCGTTCTTCATGCACCGCGACGACGGTGAGCCGCTTTTCATGGCCGGCCTGTGGTCGGTCTGGAAACCAGACAAGGCGGCGGACCCGCTGCTGAGCTGCACGATCATCACCACCGACGCCGTCGGTGAGCTGGCCGCGGTGCACGATCGGATGCCCTTGATCCTGGCTGAGCGCGACTGGGATGCCTGGTTGAATCCCGACGCCCCACTGGACCCCGAGCTGCTGACCCACGCCCCGGATGTGCGGGGCATCGAACTGCGCGAGGTGTCGAGACTGGTCAACAGCATTCGTAACAACGGACCCCAGCTGCTCGAGCCCGCCGAGCCGGAGGCCGAACAGATCACCCTGCTATAGCGAGTCATCCCCTTCGAGAAGCAGCTTCTCGGGGTGGTGGTAGGTGTTGGTGCGGGGTTGGCCGCGATCAAGGTGCGGGGGCGGGATCCATTCGGTATCGCCGTTCGCGCGTTTTCTGGTCGTCCAGCCTGTCGGTCGCAGCATTCGGTGGTGGGGGCCGCAAGCGAAAGTGAGGTCGTCGACGTCGGTGGTGTGGCACTGGGCATAGTCGGTGACATGGTGAACTTCGCAGTAGAAGCCGGGCAGGTTGCATCCGGGCGCTGAACAGCCGCGGTCCTTGGCGTACAACACGATGCGTTGTCCGGGTGAGGCCAGCCGTTTGGTGTGGTAGAGCGCGACAGCTTTGCCTTTGTCGAAGATGGCGAGGTAGTGGTGGGCGTGGCGGGCCAGGCGGATCACGTCGGAGATCGGTAGCCGGGTGCCCCCGCCGGTGATCCCGTGGCCGGCCGCGGCGTCCAACTCGGCCAGGGTGGTGGACACGATGATCGCGGCCGGCAAGCCATTGTGCTGGCCCAGCTCGCCGGAGGCCAGGACGGCGCGCAGGGCGGCGTTGAGGCCGTCGTGATTGCGTTGCCCGGGCGAGCGGGGGTCGTGCTCGATGGCGTCCTGGGTGGGGGTGCCGTCGACACAGGGGGTGTGGTCGTCGGGGTTGCACATGCCGGGGGCGGCCAGTTTGGCCAGCACCGCTTCCAGGGTGGCGCGGGCTTCCGGTGTCAGCCAGCCGTGCAGCGCCGACATGCCGTCGGCTTGTTGGTGGCCCAGGGTCAGTCCGCGCCGCCGGGCGCGGTCGTCGTCGGAAAAGTTGCCGTCGGGGTTGAGCAGGTCGGTGAGGTGCTCGGCGAACCCGGTCAACTGGTCAGGCCGGTAGTGGGTGGCCAGCCGGGTCAGGTCGGCTTCGGCGCGGGTGCGGGTCTCGACATCGACCCACCCGGGCAGCTGGTGGTAGAAGCGGCGGATCACCGCCACATGCTCGACCCCGAGCTGCCCGGCGCGCTGGGCTTTGGCGGTGGCGGCCAGCACCGGTTTTAAGGGTTCACCGGTCAGGGCGCGGCGCTCACCGAGATCGGCCGCCTGGCGCACCCGCCTGCCGGCTTCGGCGCGGCTGATCAACGTCCAGTCCGCGATCGCGTGCGGGAGTTTGCCGCCCAACTCCGCCGGGGTGGCTTCCTGCTGGAGTTGGTTGATCAGCCGATGCTCGCCGGCCGATAGGCGCCGTCGTATCTTCTCGTAGCGGCTCAGCAGCACCAGCCGCTCGCGGGTGCACAGCATCTCGGTATCCAGGCCCAGGACGCCGTCCAGGGCGGTGTCGAGCGCGTCGAAGGCCGCCGTGACGACGTCCCCATCGATCACCACCGCTGCACTCATACCCTGAAACTAAACCCACCCACCGACAAAAAACGGCGCGGTGTGACTCCAGAAACCACAGTGGCGCAAGAGAATTCACCAGTGCGCACACACGGCGATTGTCGCTCGGAGGCAGGCAAAACGACACATCATCCGGACAGCGCAGGGCGACCCGCCACACGGCCGCAAGGGATTGCACTGCCACTGAAACACAAGTTTCCGCCGATCTTTGTCGCTCGGCGACGAATCCCGGCGCGCAGCCGCGGACTTAACATACATTGGTGACTGGTTCGTACACCTACTCCTTCGAAGACATCCAACATCGCCCCGTCGCGGTGATCGGCGCGGGTACTTTGGGCCGCCGCATCGCCTTGATGTTCGCCACTCGCGGCGGAACAGTGCGAATCTACGCGCGGCGCAAGGAACAACGAGACGAGGCTACCCAGTACGTGGCCCAGGTCCTACCGAAGGTATTGGCCGACAGGAGATTAGGCGAAGCGGGCGTCGTGACCGCCACCGGATCGCTCGACGAGGCATTGGACGACGCGTGGCTGGCCGTCGAGTCGGTGCCGGAGAAGCTCGACATCAAGATCCCGTTGTGGGGCGAGATCGACGGGGCGGCGCCGGCGGGCACCATCTTCGGGACCAACTCATCGTCCTACCCGTCGCGGCTGATGGCCGAAAACATCAGTGACAAAACACGTTTGTGCAACATGCACTTCTACATGCCACCGGACATCAACGCGATCGAGGTGATGTCGAACGGCCAGACCGACCGCGGTCTGCTCGACACGTTGCTGACCGTGCTACCCGAATTCGGCATGCATCCCTTCGAAGTGCGTAAGGAGAGCACGGGTTTCATCTTCAATCGCATCTGGGCGGCCATCAAGCGCGAGTCTCTCGCCGTGGTCGCCGAGGGCGTGGCCCGCCCGGAGGATATCGACGGCATGTTCAAGCTCGCCCTGGGCGTGTCGGTCGGCCCGTTTCAGATGATGGACCTGGTCGGCCTCGACGTCGTGCTAGACATCGAAAACCACTATGCCGCCGAGCTTCCGCACCTGCCGAAGAGCGTGCGCGATCTGCTGCAGTCCTACATCGACGCCGGCAAGCTCGGTATCAAGACCGGCGAGGGCTTCTACCGCTACTAGTTGCTGAGCACCAGCTTCCAGTTGCCGTTGACGTTGCGGTCCGGCACGCACCAGAAGTTGTTCCAGTTGCCCGGAGTCGTCGCCTTCACGCCCGGGCCGGCGTCCTGACAGGCCTGCCGCGTCGGGTAGTTGCCCTCGGTCTGGATCGTGTCGGCGTTGCTGACGCCCAGTCCGGCCGTCATCAACCCCGCAAAAGCCAGCACACCGGCGGCAAACAGTCGCTTCATGTTCATCCAATCCTTCGTGGAACGTCGGCGCTAACGTTAAGCCTTGCCAGGCGGCTGCATACGGGTTTTCGCGCGATGCCTAGGCCCGCTGCAGCGAGACCGCGGTGGCAACGGCCTCCAACAGCCGGGCGAGTTGCTCGGCCTTACTGATCGTGCGGTCGCCGCCGGCGAGCCGGGTGAACACGCCCGCGATGAACGTGGTGACCGCCGTCGTCTGCGCGTCGAGCAGTTCGGGATCATCGGTGCCCGGCTGCAGGTGGGCGATCGCCTCGCGAGTCATCGCGTTCATCCGGGCGACGAACGCCTGGGACGTTTCGGCGAGGCCGGGATCGCGCACCGCTCCCATCAGCAATTCATGCCGCGCCCGGTTCAGCATCAGCCCGGGCCCGTCGGCCTGCATCACGGTCAACTCCGCCAGGTGCGCGAACGGCGAGAGCGGGTCGAGCGGCTCGTCGATCACCGACTGCAGGTTGGCGACGTCGATCTCGGCGACCCGTTTGCCGACGCCTCGCAACAGGGCGGCGCGGGTTCGGTAGTAATACGACGTGGTGCCCTCCGGCACTCCCGCGCAGCGATCGACCTGCCCGTGCGTCAGCCCGCGCGATCCCTGTTCGGCCAGCACCCGGATCGCGGCGTCACACAGTTCGCGACGGCGCTCGTCGCCGTTGCGTTGCCGTGCCCGGGTGCTGGCTGCCATAGGTCACCGAAGGACGGTGCCGCCGTCGATGTTGACGACCTGACCGTTGATCCATTCGCCTTCTTCGGACAACAGGAAGGCGACCAGTGCGGCGATGTCCTCCGGATCGCCGACGCGGGTTCCGCGAATGCGCTTCAGCGCTGCGGCCTGCAGGTCCGGCCATTGCGGAACCGAGCGGATGGCCTCGGTCGCGGTGAACCCCGGCGCCACCGCGTTGCAGCGGATGCCGTCCTTGCCCCATCTGGAGGCGACGTGGCGGGTCAGGGCGCCGATGCCGGCCTTCGCGGTGGCGTAGGCGGGTCGGGCGGGCTCGCCCTGGAACGCCGCCGCCGAGGACATGTTGACGATCGCGCCGCCCCCGCTGGCGAGCATGCGGGGGATGGCATATTTCATCGCGGCCACATAGCCGCGCAGGTTGACGGTCATCACCCGATCCCAGACGTCGAAGTCGATGTCGACGACATCGGTGTCATCGCGGATCGTGCTCATGTCCGCGCCGACGTTGAACAGCAGGTCCACTCCGCCGTAAGTCGTTGCGGCCGAATCGATCAGATTGGACACCGACGCAGGATCGGCGAGATCGAACCCGATGTGGGTTGCCGTGCCGCCGGCGGCGCAGATGCGGGCCGCGGTCTGCGCCGCGGCGTCGGCCACGACGTCGCCGACGACGACGCGGCAGCCTTCCGCCCCGAGCCGGGCGGCCGTCGCGGCACCGATGCCGGTGGCGCCGCCGACCACAACCGCAACTCGTTCGGCCATGCCGCGCAATCCCATGAGTATTGACTTTACCTCTAGAACTGTAGAGGATCGCAAGTCATGGCCGGAATTCACCGGGAGCGGCCCGGGGCCGCCGATCTCGCGGCGGCGACCGACACCCCCGCGACGCGGCTCGGCAGCGACATCTGGATGTCGCCCGGCGTCTCCAACTCCTACGCGATCGCAACCGACGACGGACGGGTCATCGTCAACGCCGGCCTGGTCTTCGAGGGCCCGTTGCACCGCAAGGCGTTTGCGGACGTGCCCGGCCCGACGCGGGCCATCGTCGTCACCCAGGGTCACGCCGACCATTGGGGCGGGGTGCACACGCTGCGCGACGACGGCACCTCCAAAACCCAAGTGATCATGCACCGCAACTACCGGTATTGGCGTGACGACAACACGTTGCTGATGGGCTATCGCACGCCCAAGACGTCGTTCGCCTTCCAGAAGTTCTCCGACGCCGTGCTCGAGCACTTCAAGACCATCGACCCGACGACGATCGACTTCTCCTTCCCCGAGCCCACCACGACGTTCGATCGCCGCCATGGATTCAGGCTCGGCGGAAGGGCTTTCGAGCTGACCTGGACACCGGGTGGAGAGACCACGGATGCGCTGGTGGTATGGCTGGCCGAAGATCGAATCCTGTTCACCGGCAACCTGTTTGGACCGCTGTTCGGCCACGTGCCGAATCTGATGACAATTCGCGGCGACCGATACCGCGACCCGATCCTCTACATCGAGTCGCTGAACACCGTGCTGGAGTATGGGCCGCGGCGACTGATCACCGGCCACTTCGACCCGATCGACGGCGCCGATCGCATCACCGAGGAAGTCACCGCGATGCGCGACGGAATGCAGGCGGTGCACGATCGCACCGCCGAACTGATGAATGCCGGGGCCGATATTCACACGGCGATGCGCGAGGTCGCGGTGCCCGGGCACCTCGACATCGGCGAGGGCTACGGCAAGACCGCCTGGAACGTACGCGCCATCTGGGAGATGTACACCGGGTGGTTCCGGCATCGCTCCACCACCGAGCTCTACGGCGTGGCACCGGATTCCATTGCGGCCGATGTGGTTAACGCCGCTGGCACCGATGCGTTGGTGGAGGCGGCCCGCACTCACGTCGACAATGGGCGGCCGCTGCAGGCGATACACCTGACCGACCTCATACTCAGCGCCCAACCCGCACACCCGGCGGCGCGCGCGGTCGCGGCCGACGCCCACGAGGCGCTGCTCGCCGGTACCGAAAACTTCTGGGAAAAGGCTTGGCTCACCAAATCCATCAACGAATTGAGGACCGACTCATGAACTCGATCAGGTTCGACTTCACCGGCACCAATGTGCTGGTGACCGGCGGGACCAGCGGCATCGGCAATGCGATCGCCGCCGAGTTCGCCAAGGCGGGCGCCGCCGTCACGGTGACCGGCACCCGCGGGTCCACCGCGGACTATCCCGAGATCGACCTCAGCGCATTCAGCTACCGCCAATGCCAGATCCAGGATCCCGACGCCGTCGACGCGCTGGCGGACTCGCTGGGTGAACTCGACGTCCTGATCAACAACGCCGGCGGCCCGTATCCGGCCGGCGACGAGTACGATCCGGACGGCTATGTCGCGTCGGTGACACAGAACATGCTGGGCCCCATGCGGTTAACGATGCGCTGCCACGAGCGCCTGAAGGCAAGTAAAGCGGCCGGCGGTGCCAGCGTCGTCAGCGTGGTCTCGATGTCCGCCTTCCGTTCGGCGGTCTTCGTGCCAGGCTATGCCTCCGCGAAGATGGGTCTGCTCGCGTTGACGATGAATCTGTCGCGTCGCTGGGCGAACGACGGTATCCGTGTCAACGCCATCGCGCCCGGCCTGATCGACACCCGAATGACGCAGCCTGCCATGGGAATTCCCGAAGTGATGGACGTGGAGATCGGCTTCCACACGCCGTTGGGCAGACCCGGAACCCCCCAGGACTGCGCCGGTGCGGCGCTGTTCCTGTGTACCGATGCCGCCTCGTACATCACCGGCAGTACGATCGCCGTCGACGGCGGATACCTGACGGTCTAGAACATGAGCGATCACAAATATCATGACAACGTCGCCACCCCCGACGACGTCTTCAAGCTGGCGTCACAGCGCACCGGCCTCACCGAAATCGATTCCGACTCTTGGCGAGACGGATTGCAGCTGATTCTCGACGACCTCAACAACTCGCCGGCGTTCACCCCGTACGGGCGCGAACGCATCTTGAAGGACTCGACCGAGGCCCTGGGCCGGCGGCTGCAGGTCCACGCCTACATCCAGCAGCATCCGGAGGTGCTCGACGCGCCGATCGAGCGGCCGTTGATCGTGCTCGGTATGCCACGCACGGGCACCACCGTGATCAGTTACCTGCTGGACCAGGACCCGGGCCGCCGCTCGCTGTTGCACTGGCAGTGCGTGGACCCGATACCACCGGCGCCGACCGAAGGTTTGCGCACCGATCAACGGTGCCTGGCCCTGCTGGAGGAGCAGCGCAAGATCCTGGAGATGGTGGCGCAGGCGAAAGTGCCGCTGCCGCACTGGGAAGATGCCGACGGTCCGACCGAGGACATGTTCATTCACAACCAGGACTTCAAGGGCCTGTCCTGGGACTCGTTCCTGTCGAGCACGCGCTACGCCGAATGGTTGTTCGACGAGACCGATATGACGAGCACCTACGAATACCAGAAGCGGTATCTGCAGGTGCTGCAGTCCACCGCGCCCGGCGCCTGGAGCCTGAAGATGCCGTCGCACTCGGTGCACATCGAGGTGCTCTTGAAGGTCTTTCCGGACGCCCGGCTGGTGTGGGCGCATCGCGACCCGTACCAGGCCACCGGGTCGTTGGCCAACCTATGGAAGTTGCCCAAAGGGATGACGCATCATCCCGAGGCTGTCGATCTGGAGGCCATGGGGCGTAACGCAATGTGGCAGATGCGCTATCACGTCAACCGGCCGTTGCGGGCGCGCGAGCGCATCGGCGATGAGCGCTTCTTCGACATGTACTACCACGAGATGATGCGCGACCCAATGGACGTGATGCGACGCCTTTACGAGTGGGCCGGTGATCCGCTGACCGCGGAAGTCGAAGAGCGGATGAACAATTGGCTCACCGCACACCCGCAGGATCAGTACGGGCTCAATAACTACAGCCTCGACCAATTCGGCCTGACCGTCGAACAGCTCAAGCCGGTCTTCGCCGATTACCTGGACACCTTCGACATCGAACTCGAGGCAACACCATGAAAATCTCCGTGGTTACCGGGCCGGGAAAAGCAGAGGTGCTCGAGGCCGACCGTCCGCAGCCCGGCCCGAACGACGTGCTGGTCCGGATGCGAGCCTGCGGCATCTGCGGTTCCGACGCGTTTTACATCACGATCGGGGGTATCCCGCCGCGCCAGGGGCAGACGCCGCTCGGACACGAGCCGGCGGGCGAAGTCGTCGAGGTCGGCGATCGGGTGTCCGGAATCGTTGTCGGCGATCACGTTGTGATCAATCCAATGGCCGCACCGGACAACATCATTGGCAACGGAGGATCGGCCGGCGCGCTCGCGGATTTCCTGCTCATCGAAAACGCGGTCCGCGGAAAAAGTCTCGAGGTCATTCCGAGTCACATCCCGTGGGAGGTGGCCGCGCTCAATGAGCCGATGGCCGTCGCCCGGCACGGCGCCAACCAATGCAAACCCAAGCCGACCGACAAGGTCGTCGTGTTCGGTGCCGGGCCGGTCGGGCTGGGTGCCACGCTGGCCTTCAAATCCCTTGGCGTAAGCCATGTGGTGGTCGTGGACCTGATCCCGGCCCGGCTGAAGAAGGCGTTGCAGATCGGCGCCGACGCCGTGATCAACTCCGCCGAGGAGCGCGTCGTGCAGCGCCTGATCGACTTGCACGGCGCGGGCGAGTCTGGAATTCCTGGGTTAACCGGGCGCGCAGGCACCGATATCTACCTCGACGCCGCGGGGGCGTCCGCGGTGATCGATACCGCTCTGTCCGCCGCCAAAAAGGGTGCGACGCTGGGAATCGTTGGCGTCCACAAGGAGCCGGTGCCCGTCGAGTTCGTCAACATCATGAGCAACGAGATCACCATTGTCGGATCCATGGGATACCCCGATGAGATCTTCGAGGTGACCAAGGACATCGTCGCAAACTGGGAGAAGTACGCGGCGATCGTCAGCCACACCATCCCGTTCGGCAGCGTCGGTGAGGCGCTCGACCTCGCCAGCACGCCCGGCGCGGCCGACAAGGTCGTGGTGACCTTTTAGCCCCGTCCGGTCAGGTAGTCCAGGGCGAGTTTCGCCGCGTTGGCGCCACACATGCCGTGCGCGCCGGGCCCCGGTGGGGTCGCCGCCGAGCAGATGTACATGCCAGGAATACCAATGGTGTAGGGCGACAGCGTGATTCGTGGGCCGAAGGTGAGCTGGCGAATGTCCTTCGAGCCGGTCATGATGTCGCCGCCGGCGTAATTGGCGTTGTAGGTGGCCATCTGTGTCGTGGTGCGAACGGTGTGCCCGACGATGCGCTCGGAGAAGCCGGGTGCGAATCGCTCGATCTGGGCGATGATCGCCTCGGTGGCGTCACCGGTGTAGCCGTCGGGGACGTGCGCATAGCTCCACACCGGATGCGTATTGCCCACTGACCGTTGCGGATCGGCCAGATATTGCTGACCTATCAGCACGAACGGCCGCTCGGGCATCCGCCCGGCGTGGATGTCGCGCTCCGCCGCGGCCAGCTCCGCGTAGGTGCCGGCCAGATGCACCGTGCCGGCCCGGTGTGCGTCCGGGTTGGTCCAGGGCACGCCGCCCTCGACGGCGAAGTCGACCTTGAAAGCGCCGGGGCCGCGCCGGAACCTGGTGAAGGCGGCCGAAATTCGGCGGGGGAGACGGTCGCCCAGAATGTCGGCGACCGCGCTGGGGGCGAGGTCGAACAACGTGACGTCGGCCGGCGGCAGCTGCGACGTCTTCTGCACCCGGACACCGGTTTCGACCTTGGCGCCCAAGTCGCTCAGCAGCGCGATCATCGCGTCGGCGATCGACTGGGATCCGCCCGCTGCGACCGCCCAGCCGTGCCGGTGCCCCGCCGTGATGATGCCCATCCCGATGGCCGACGTCATCGGGTAGTGCAGCGGCCGGAAGGCATGGGCCGCAACGCCACCGAACAAGGCCCGGGCTTGCTCGGTGCGGAAAACCCGCGCGAACGTCGACGCGGGAAGCACCGTGGGCGCACCGAACCGCGCCAGCAGCAACGGATGATGCGGGATCCGCAACAGCGGCCCCATGATGTCGTCGCTCAACTCGTCGAATCGCGAGGCGGGGTAACCGAACGCGAGGCGCCAGCGCGTCCCGTCACGTCCCAAACCCGCCGCCGTCTGCTCCACCGAGCGGTACAGCACACCGGCGCTGCCGTCGTCGAGCGGATGGACGCAATCTACCTCCGGCCAGCGCCACGACAATCCGTACCGCTGCAGGTTGAAGCCGCTCAGGAACTGCGAGCCGACGGCCATCGGGTGAATAGCCGAACAATGGTCGTGCAGCAGGCCAGGAATGATGGCCTCGCTGCTGCGGGTGCCGCCGCCCACCTCGTCGGCAGCTTCCAGCACCGTGACCTGCACGCCCTGGGCGGCCAGGCGGATGGCGGCGGCGAGCCCGTTGGGCCCACTGCCCACCACTACCGCGGTACTCATGCCAGCACTCCGTGCTTGCCGTCGCGAAGCGCCCAGGTCACATCAGTCGGGATGGGGCCGTTGGGGAGCCAGGGCTGTTCGGACACCGCATCGGCCACCTTCCAGGTCCCGCGTTCGATCACGCCGAGCGCCGCGTCAATCAACTGATACCGCTGGACGCCGCTACCGAAGGCTTCCGACTCGACCCAGGCGATGACGCACTCGCCCGGCTCGAATGCCGCTTCGGTCTGCACGGCTGCGATCAAGTCTTCATTGTGCAGGTGACCGTCGCCGAAGTTGAACCCGATCAGCGAATTGCACACAAACTCACCTTCTCGCACCGTGCGGGTGTCGATGTCGGGCAGGTGGGTGATCAGCAGCGAGAACAAGCCGCGCCCTTGGCTGTGCATGCTTCGCCACGCCGTGGTCTTCTGCAAGGTGATCTCCGCCCACCGCGGCTCGTAACCGGCCGCGACGAATTGGTCGAACTGATTGGATGCCGAGCGGGTGACATTGTTCAGCTTCTGCTCCGCACCCGGCGCGAACGTCCACAGCGCCGAGGCCCAGTTGCCCGCGTACTGGCGCATCGACGGCAAGAACGACACCTTGTCCGGCCGCAGATTGCCCAGCACCGGGTAGAACAGCAGCGCGCCGGCGACGATGAACGCTAGCCAACCCGGCGTCATGTTCCACGGGGCGTAGTGGTTGCCGTTGGGGAAGCCGAGGAACAGGAAGATCGTCGTATAGGCGAAAACCACGTTCCACTCCAGCGGCACCGCCAGCGGGAAGGTGGAAATGATGAACAGGTGAAAGCCCACCATCAACAGCACCGCGGCGAGCGTCAGCCACTTGTTGGTGGAGAACAACAGCACCAGCGGAGCCAGGATTTCGACGCTGGTGCCATTGACGTGTGCCATGAAGTCGGCCAGTCGCGACGGCCGCATGTCGCGGGGGAATTCGCGATAGTGGGCCCGCTTCGCCCATTTAGGCGCGAATATCGTGTTGCTCACCATCGGCGGGATGACGTTGGAGAAGTGCTTACCGAACTTCGAGAAGCCGGCGCCGATCCAGACCACCACGATGACCATTTTCAGCGCGATGATCATGTTGACGAACGGCAGCGCCGCAAAGATGACCAGGGCCGGCAAGTACTGCTCGCCGCGGGCGGCCAGGAAAATGGTCTTGTCCCGCAGGCCGATCAGCACCAGTAGCGCGATCGGCGCGAGCAATAGGGCCGGGCTTACCAAACCGGATGTGTTGTCCGGCAATGCCTTTGAGAGCGAATCGCTGTGTACGCCCGGCGACAGCAGCGGCACGGCCAGGCTTGCCAGCAGCGCCAGATAGACCACGACGTCGACCCGGTTGCGCCGGTCGCCGCCGGTGAACGGCACCCACTTCCAGGGACGCAGCCGGATCGTTCCCGGCCGGGCCCAGAACAGGATGCCTCCGGTCATCGGCTTGACCTTGCCGGCCAACGGACCCCACGAACCCGCCACGCCAATGGCTTCGAGGAGCACCGTCCACAGAATGACCTTTTGATAGACGATGGGCTGATTCCACCATTCGGTGACATGCCAGAAGGCGGGCAGACCTGACGTCGCCGTCGCGACGGTGATACCGCCAATAGCGAAGAACGCGACCAGCTTCACGACATAGATGGTGTGGATCATCTTGGGTGAGCCGAAGCCGTGTTCGGCCCAATCGGTGACGAGGATCCGCATTCGTTCCATCAACGGCTTCGCCAGGAAGGTATCCGGTTCAACGTCGGGGAGATACGGCTTCGTGAACCCCATCGGAGTTGCTCCTTTGCTGGCGGGTTTCGGTGTGGCCACAACGTAGGAAATCGGGCGGTTCGCCACGCAGTTGGCGGCCGACGAATTTGCGAACGGGAATTGTCGCCGGAAGACAACCCGAGGTCTACCGTCAAAGGGATGGCGAAAGCGCAGATCGGCATCGACGTTGAGGTCAGCCGGCACGTCGCCGAGACCGCCGACCGATTGCACCGTCGGCTGGCCGAACTGGCCGCGGTGATGCACCGCTCCCTGGTAGGTCAGATTCCGGAATTGCCCGGCGATGAGCGGTTAACCGAGCTTCTCGGGGCCAGCGTCGAGGGAAATGTGGACGCGATTCTGCGTGCATTGCGCTACGACATCGCCGTCGAGCGGGTCGAGGCGCCCACCGCAGCTCTGGAGTACGCCCGGCGATTGGCACAACACGGCGTGCCCGTCAACGCGCTCGTTCGCGCGTATCGGCTCGGTCAGCGGCTGATGAATGAGTTGGTCTTCACGGAAGTGCGCGCGCTCGATATCTCCGAACAGATGAGGTACGCGGTCATTGAGGCGATCAGCGCCACGCTGTTCGAGTACATCGACTGGATTTCGCAACAGGTCGTCGCTTGCTATGAAGACGAACGTGAACGTTGGCTGGAGAACCAGAACAGCCTCCGCGTCCTGCGGGTGCGGGAAATCCTCGCCGCGACCAAGGCCATCGACGTGGATGCGACCTCCACGTCGATCCGCTATCCGCTGCGCTGGCACCACCTCGGCCTCGTGCTGTGGTACCCGGACACGAGCACGGAAGGCCGCGAACTCGCTGGGTTGCAACGGTTTCTGCGCGAACTGGGCGAAGCCGCCGGCGCGGCCGCAGGCTCGCTGTTCGTCGCCGCCGATCAAACCTGCGGATGGGGTTGGCTGCCCTACCGTGCGATGCTGCCCGACGCCGCGGCGAAGGTTCGCCAATTCGCGCTGACGCGACCGGATTTCCCGAGTGTGGCGATCGGGACACTGTCGCACGGCATCGAGGGCTTCCGTCGATCACACCGAGAAGCGCAAAACGCCCGCCGCGTTGCGATGGTCGGCAAGCGGGAGCCGACGGTGATTGCGGCCACTGACCCGGGTTTGTCCATCGCGGCGCTGCTCAGCGGTGACGTTGCGGACACCCGTGCATGGGTGCTCGATGTGCTTGGGGACCTGGCGGGAGACGACGAGAACGACGCGCGGCTGCGCGAGACGTTGCGCGTCTTTCTGGGCTCGGGCTGCAGTTACAAGACGGCGGCCGAGGTGCTCAACCTGCACTTCAACACGGTGAAGTATCGCGTCGGCCGTGCCGTCACCCGGCGCGGCCGCGAGATCAGTGACGATCGACTCGACGTTGAACTCGCGTTACTGGTCTGCCATTGGTACGGCATCGCCGTTTTGCAGCCGAGATGAGCGGGTTGGCGCAGCTCAGGCACCCAGACGCGCGGAGGTAGCGCGGCGCCCGACGTCGGCCGCGACGCGGTCCCGGGTGCTGATTTGCGGCTGGGGCGTCAGCGCGTGGACGGCGGTGATGATTGCGGGCAGGAGCACGGGAGACAAGACCAACAGGAGGATGAGGACGGGCAGCAACATGGGGTCACCTGATTTCTCCGCTTCGCGAACGAGCTGGAATGGGTTGTGGTACTGAACGATTCGAGCCGGTCGTGATCGGCTGGCTGCTGAGGGGTGCGGCGCTGGGTTCGTTGTGAAACCTATTGGCGCCGCCGTGCGCCGGCGATGTCGCGCGGCGACCAACTTGCGCGAAGCCGTTGTCTGCGGGCGACAAATCGTTGGCGCCGAGTCGCCGTTACCGCGTGGGCGGCGCACCGTACCTCAGCCGGTGCGGTCCATCATTGTTCGCTATACCCGTGTGCGATGCGCAATTGTGTCGCCGCGGACATTTTCTTTTCATCGAATGTGGCTAATGATATTGAGATGGCTATTCGCGACGACACCGTTTTCGAAGGTCCTTTGCAAGCACTTGCCCGCAGCGCCTGGCAAGTTCTGCTCCTCACCGGCATCCTGGCGGTTGCGCTGGGTGTCATTGTCCTGGCCTGGCCAGGGCAGACGCTATTTGTGGCAGGTGTCCTGTTCGGCATCTACCTGGTGGTTTCCGGAGTCGGCTACGTGTTTGCCGCCTTCGGTTCACACGCCGGCGCCGCGATGAGAGTGTTGACGTTCATCACCGGCATCGTGTCGCTGATTCTGGGATTCTTTTGCTTCCGCGAAGAATTCGAGGCAGTGACGCTTTTGGCAATCTGGATCGGCATCAGCTGGCTGTTCCGGGGGATGACGCTGCTAGCCGCGGCGTTGTCTTTGGACCACATGCCGGGCCGTGGCTGGCAGGCGCTGTCGGGGTTGGTCATCGTGGTCGGTGGTGCCGTACTGATCGTCTCGCCGCTGCACTCGATCGCTGTGCTGACCCTGGTCGCCGGCTGCTGGCTGATCGCCATCGGCATCGTCGACGTGATCAGCGCGTTCCAGGTTCGCAGCCGGACCAAGGCCGCCTAGGGCAGTCGCGCTTCGACCTCCAGAGCCAGACACAGTTCGGCGATGTCTCGGGGCCGAGACAGGGATCGGCCGGTCAACTCCTCGACACGGTGCAGCCGATGCCGCACCGTGTTGGGGTGGCAATAGATCTTGGCGGCGGTGTCGTTGGCGGAACCACCGACCTCCACCCAGGCGCGGAACGTGCTGAGCAGCACGGCGCGTTCCTCGTCGGGCAATTCGTCGAGCCGGCGCAGCACCATTGACTTGATCCGTTGCATGACCTCGGGGGCACTGACCGCCGCGACGGCAAGCGGGGTGTCGTCGAAGACGGCAACGAGCGTGTCGTCCGAAGGCTTTCCGGCAACCGCCATCCGGGCCAACCGCAGCGCGTCGCTGGTCTCGGCGAGTTCGTGAAACGGCGGACTGATGCCGACTCGGGCGGTTGCGGCGTGGCCGAGTACCTCGACCAAAGTGCCGAGGGATTCCGGCGACGGTCCGCTCAGATGAACAATGCCGACCTGTAGGTCAGGCAGCAGACGCCAGGCAGATCGGATGTCGCGGGCGGACAGCTTGTTCTCGATCGCCGGCAGTCCCAGTTTGCCGATCGCGGGCAACTCTGCCGCCACGACGGCGTAGGGTCCCGAAGTGGGCAGCCGCAGCAAATCGGCTGCCTCCCAAAGGCTTTGCCGTTCGGTGATGCGGCGCGACAGCAGCGCTTCCACGAGTGCCGACCGTTCTTCCTCGCGCTCAAGAATCTGCGCCGTCAGCTGCTGACGATAGGCGTTGCTCATCGCCTCGGTGAAGATTTCCTGGGCGAGGAACACTCGTGCCGTGGCGTCCAGGATGGAGTCGGTGGGTATCGCCGCGGCGCGCGCGGTGGCGAGCGTCTGCTCCCACATGAAGCGGAATCCGATTCGGTACGCGGTCATCACGGCCGGCAGCGGAACACCGGCAACCGCGCGTTCTGTTCCGGTGCGCTCGGCGGGCGCGACATCGGCGTCGCCCTCGCGGTTGAGCGAGTCGAAGATGAACGTCAGATTGGCCACGCAACTTTCGACGACTTGATCTTTTGCGACGACGTTTCCGTCGCGGTAGGCGTCAATCTGGCGGCAGAGCAGCTCCGCCATCTCTTTGCCCATTCGCGGGGCACGGGCCAGCATCAGTCTGCCGAGCTCGACAACATATGGATCGGCCGCGCCACCTCGGCGGACGCCGTGAGTTTCCGGTGCGGCGCTCATATCGAAACCCTATTCCGGGCACTGCCCGATGTGAACGGTCACACCGAATCCGTCCCGCTGTTGTTTTCGGCGACATTGTCCTGCGCAGCTGCCGGAATGACGATGGAAACAGCGATACAGGTATCTCCGAAAGGCACCCGATGACCTCCCTCAGCGCCAGTCTCGTTGCAACGAAGGATCGCCACCCCCAACGCGTGGCGCTGCGCTGCGACGGCCTGCAATTCAGCTTCGCGGAGCTCGACGACGCGGCTGCGCGGGTAGCGACGCTGCTGGGGCAGGCCGGCGTCGAGCCGGGCGATCGGGTGGGGATCATGCTGCCCAACACCCCGGCCTTCGCGATCGCGTTTTACGGCATCATCTATCGCGGCGCGGTCGCGGTCCCGATGAACCCTTTGCTCAAGGCCCGCGAGGTGGCGTACTACCTGTCCAACAGCGGCGCTAAGGCACTGTTCGCGACGCCGGCGTTCGCCGACCAGGCCACCGCCGGTGCCGCGGAGGTTCGGGCGCGGTGCTGGGTGGTCGATGACGCCGCGCTCACCGATTTGATTGCCGGGTTGACACCCCAGAGCTCACCGGTCGATCGCGCCGACGACGAAGTCGCAGTCATCCTGCACACCTCGGGTACCACCGGAAAACCCAAGGGCGCCATGCTCACCCACGGCAATTTGGCCCGCAACGCCGACGTAGCAGTCCGCACCCTGGTCGAGATCGAGCCCGACGATGTCATCATGGGCTGCCTGCCGCTATTCCACGTCTTCGGCCTGACCTGCGGGCTCAACGTGGCCGTCCTCACGGGCGCGACGTTGACACTCATCCCTCGATTCGAACCTCGCAAGGCCCTCGAAGTAATTGAGCGAGAAGGCGTTACGGTCTTCGAAGGCGTGCCGACGATGTACTCGGCGCTGCTGAGCGTGTCCGAAGAGGCCGCCCCCGAAGCAACACGGAGTCTGCGGACCTGCGTCTCAGGCGGTGCGGCTCTTCCGGTCCAAGTACTCACCGACTTCGAAAACGCGTTTGGTTGCGCCGTTCTCGAGGGATACGGCCTATCCGAAAGTTCTCCGGTCGCCGCCTTCAATCATCCGCACCGGCCGCGCAAGGCCGGCTCGATCGGCACGCCGATCGAGGGCGTGGAAATGCGGGTCGTCGACCTGGACGGGGTGCAGGTTCCGCAAGGGCAACGGGGTGAGATCCAGATCCGGGGCCACAATGTGATGAAGGGTTACTGGAATCTTCCCGACGCCACCGAGGCCACGATCACACCTGACGGCTGGCTGCGCACCGGTGACGTCGGCCGCATCGACGAGGACGGCTATTTCTACGTCGTCGACCGGACCAAAGACTTGATCATTCGCGGCGGTTACAACGTGTACCCGCGCGAGATCGAGGAGGTGCTCTACGAGCACCCGGCGGTGGCCGAAGCCGCCGTCATCGGCATCGCGCACGACTCCCTCGGCGAGGAAGTCGGTGCCGCAATCGCCCTCAAGACGGGCGCGGTGGTCACGGCCGACGAACTGCGCGACTACGTCAAAGCCCGGGTAGCGGCATACAAATATCCGCGTCTGGTCTGGCTGGTCGAGGCTCTGCCCAAGGGGCCCACCGGCAAGCTGCTGAAGCGCGAAATCACCATCCCGACAAGCGAAAGCACCCCTAACCATGGCTGAAACCCCGAATCCGTCGAACGTCAGGGCCGACGAGCTGGCCGCCCCGCTCGATCTGCTACTCACCAGCGCCACCAAGCCATTCGCCGGCCGGATGATGCCGAACGCCACCTGGGCCCGCTTCGGAGCCGGCCTCGCCCAGCATCCCGGTGCCGTCGCCGACCGGGTCGGCAGGCTGACGCGCGAGCTCGGCAGCATCGCCACGGGTAAGTCGCACCGTGCTCCAGCGCGTGCCGATAAGCGCTTCAGCGATCCTGCGTGGCAACAGAATCCGTTTCTGCACCGAATCATGCAGGCCTATCTGGCCGGTGCCGAGGCCGCCGAAGGGTTGCTCAACGATGCCGGGCTTGACTGGCGCGACAACGAGAAGATGCGCTTTGTGATGGACAACCTGGTGGAAGGGCTGGCGCCGACCAACAACCCGCTGATCAGCCCGCTGGGCTGGAAAGCGCTGATCGACACGGGCGGTCTGAGTGCGGTGCGAGGCGCGAAATCCTTTGCCCGAGACATGCTTTCGAAGCCTCGGGTGCCGGCGATGGTCGAGCCGGACGCCTTCGCGGTGGGCGAGACCGTCGCCGTCACCAAAGGGGCTGTCGTGCTGCGAACCTCGATGTTCGAACTGATCCAATACGTCCCCCAGACACCGAAGGTGCGCGCCATACCGTTGCTCATGGTGCCGCCGGTGATCAACAAGTACTACATCATGGACATCGCGCCGGGCCGCAGCATGATCGAATACTTCGTCCAGCAAGGGCAGCAGGTGTTCGTCATCTCCTGGCGCAATCCGCAAGCACGCCATCGTGATTGGGGCTTCGACGCCTACGGCGCGGCGATCATCGAGGCGATGGACGCGGCGCGGAAAATCACCGGAACGGACAACACTCATCTGCTGGCCACCTGCTCGGGCGGCATCCTCGCGGCGATGACCGCGGCCCACCTCGGTGAGATCGGCGAGCAGGACCGGGTCGCGGGCCTGACTTTGGCGGTCACCGTGCTGGACGAGACCCGGGCCGGCTTCGCATCCGCGTCGATGAGCGATCGCGCGGCGCAGGCGGCGATCCGGGTTTCCCGACACAAGGGCTACCTCGACGGACGCGACATGGCGGAGATGTTCGCCTGGCTGCGGCCCACCGACCTGGTGTGGCGGTATGTGGTGAACAACTATGTGCAGGGCCGCAAGCCGGCACCCTTCGACGTGTTGTTCTGGAATGCCGACACCACCCGGATGGCCGCCGCCCTGCACCGCGACATGGTGCTGATGGGCCTGGGCAACGCGTTGGTCACCCCCGGGGCGGTCAGCATGCTGGGCAGCCCGGTCGACCTGGCCAATGTCACCTCCGACGCCTATGTCATCGGCGGTGTGGCCGATCACATTTCCCCGTGGCAGGCCACCTATCGCAGCGCGCGTCTGCTGGGCAGCAAGGACAACCGCTACGTGCTGTCCACCAGCGGCCACATCGCCGCACTGGTGAATCCGCCGGGCAATCCGAAGGCGTCGTACCGGACCGGTCCGGTCGATGTGGAGGCCCCCGAGCAATGGCTGGATACGGCGGAGGAGTCGGCTGATTCCTGGTGGCCGGACTATGTGGCCTGGCTGGCCGAGCGCAGCGGTCCGGAGGTCGACGCTCCGAAAACGCTTGGTGGGGAAGACCTGCCACCGCTCGGCCCGGCCCCGGGCAGTTATGTGATGGAGAAATGAGAGCCACGCGCAGGCTGACACCGGTGAGCACCATTGGCGAACACCGATACGTCACCGCCGGCGGTCAACGGATCCGAGTGAACGTGCGGCCCGGAACCGGCGTGCCGCTCGTGCTGTGCAATGGCATCGGGGCCAGCCTGGAAGTGCTCGATCCGCTGGTGGAGCGCTTGACTCCGGATGCGACGGTGGTCAGATTCGACGTGCCCGGCACCGGGGGATCTCCCACATCCGTTGCCCCGTATGGTTTTCCCTACCTGGCCTGGGTGCTTGGGCGGGTGCTGACCAAGCTGGGAATCGGCGTGGTGGACGTGCTCGGCCTGTCCTGGGGCGGCGCGCTTGCCCAGCAGTTCGCCTTCCAGAATCCGCGCCGTTGCCGGCGGCTGGTGCTGGTGGCGACGGGTACCGGACTGCTGATGGTGCCCGCCCACCCGCGTGTTCTGGCGAAAATGATTACACCGCATAGGTTCTCGGACCCGGACTATGCCGCATCCATTGCCGGTGAGCTCTACGGCGGCACCGTCCGCGCGCACGGTGACGACGTCGCGCAACTGTTCGTGCGGCAATTGCACGCGGGTTCCAAAGTCGGGTACCTGCACCAGCTGCTCGCCGGCTCGGTCTGGACCAGCCTGTTCGCGCTGCCGGCGGTACGGCAGCAGACATTGGTCGTCGCGGGCACCGATGACCCGATCATCCCGGTGGTCAACGCCCGCATCATGCATGCATTGCTGCCGCATTCGCGGCTGCATCTGCATTCCGGTGGGCATATCGACCTGGTGCACAATGCAGTCGAACTTGCGCCCGTCATCGAGCGCTTCCTGAACGAGCCAAGTGAAACGCTATGAAGTGCAACGGTATCGACGCTCGGTGCACGCCTCGGTCCCGTGCGCGATTCTCATTCGAGGTCGTTTCCGGCATGCGCGCATGACGGCCCATCACAGGGTGCGGCTAGACTGGAACGCCGGACCGTCGATCAAACTTCGATCGCATGCCGCGATGCCCAGTTAAACCCCGATCTCAAAGGTTGTGCCTTGTCTTCAAAGAAAAGCGAAACTCCGGGCTTGAAGCCGCATTTCGAGGACGTGCAGGCGCACTACGACCTGTCTGACGAGTTCTTCGCGCTTTTCCTGGACCCGACGCGCACATACAGCTGCGCCTATTTCGAGCGTGACGACATGTCGCTCGAAGAGGCGCAGTACGCCAAGGTCGACCTGTCGCTGGGCAAGCTCGGGCTGCGACCCGGCATGACGCTGCTCGACATCGGCTGTGGCTGGGGCACCACGATCGTCCGCGCCCTCGAGAATTACGACGTCAACGTCGTCGGCCTGACACTGAGCCGCAATCAACAGGCGCACGTCCACCAGCGCCTCGACAAGCATCCATCCGGGCGAACCAAGCGGGTGCTGCTGCAGGGCTGGGAACAGTTTGACGAAAAGGTGGACCGCATCGTGTCAATCGGTGCATTCGAGCACTTCGGACGCGACCGGTACGACGACTTCTTCAAGATGGCTCACGAGGCACTGCCGGCCGATGGAGTGATGCTGCTGCACACCATTATCAAGCCCAGTGACCAGGAATTCGCCGAACGCGGACTGCCGCTCACCATGACGAAGATCCGCTTCATGAAATTCATCATGGACGAGATCTTCCCAGGCGGAGACCTGCCCAACGCCAAGTCGGTCGAGGAGCACGCCAAGCGCGCCGGCTTCAGCCTTGAGCTCTACCAGCCGTTGCGGCTGCACTACGCGCGCACCCTCGACAACTGGGCGGCGGCGCTTGAGGCGAGGCGCGACGAGGCCATCGAGATTCAGTCGCAAGAGGTCTACGACCGGTACATGAAGTACCTGACCGGTTGCGCGGATCTGTTCCGCGAGGGCTACACCGATGTCGCGCAGTTCACCCTCACCAAGGGCTAGACCTGAATGTCGGCGGTGATCGCGCCGGTGACGCTGATCAGATCCTGCGGGGCGAGGGCGACGTCCCAGCCGCGGCGCCCGGCGCTGCAGAACACCCGCTCCCAGGCCAGCGCGCTGGAATCCACGACCGTCGGCAGCGCCTTGCGCTGACCGAACGGCGAGACCGCGCCGACGATGTACCCGGTGGTCCGCTCGGCGACCGCGGGTTCGGCCATCGCGGCCTTGGCCGCGCCCACCGCCGCGGCGGCCGCCTTCAACGACAGCCGGGCGGACGCCTGCACGACCGCGACGGCCAGCCCGTTGGGCACGGCGATCACCAGCGTCTTGTAGATCTGCCCGGGCGCAATGCCGGCCCCGCTCAGCGCGCTTACGGCTTCCGCTCCGAACGAGTGTTCGCGTGGATCGTGGCCGAACTTCACCACCTCGTGCGGCACACCGGCCTTGGTCAGCGCCGCCAACGCCGGCGTCGCGGGCACGTTAGGGCCCCTTAGGTCCGATGGTCGTGACCCACTGCACCCGGCTGCGCCGCGCTTGCGATCACTCCTACGGCCCCGTGTACCCCGGCGGGTTGACGCCGTCCACCCAGAAGTCGACGCCGAGTGTGCCGCCCGGCACGCAGTTGTAGACCGACAGGTCGGTGACGCCGTTTTCCAGTAGCACGTCCTCGCACAGCAGCATGTTGCCGGTGTACTCCTTGGACGGCTTGTTGAGGATGATGTAGGCGGCGTCCGAGTAGACCTCGGGCTTGCGGGCCCGGCCCATCGCCTCGTCGCCGCCGAGCAGGTTCTGCACCGCGGCGGTGGCCACCAATGTGCGCGGCCACAACGTGTTGGACGCGATGCCCTCTTCGCGCATCTCCTGCGCGATTCCCAGCGCGCACAGCGTCATGCCGAACTTGGCCATCATGTACGCCGTCGGCTTGAGCCACTCCGCGCCGAGCAGCACCGGCGGCGACAGCGTCAGGACGTGCGGGTTCTCCCGGCCTTTCATGTGCGGCAGGCACGCCTGCGACACCGCGTACGTGCCACGCACCTGGATGCCGTTCATCAGGTCGAACCGCTTCATCGGGACCTCGGCGATGGACCCCAGGTTGATCGCCGACGCGTTGTTCACGCAGATGTCGATGCCGCCGAACTGCTCCACGGTCTTGGCTACCGCGGATTCGACGGAATCCGGGTCACGGACGTCCCCGACGATCGGCAGCGCCTGCCCGCCGGCCTCCTCGAGTTCCTTGGCGGCGGTGTACACCGTTCCCGGCAGCTTCGGGTGCGGCTCGGCGGTCTTGGCGATCAGCGCGATATTGGCGCCGTCCTGTGCTGCGCGCTTGGCGATTGCCAGGCCGATTCCGCGGCTGGCGCCGGAGATGAACATGGTCTTGCCTTGCAAAGACGTGGCGTGGGACATGGCGTCACACTAACTCCCGGTCCCAACCGGTCGGTTGGGGGGACCTCGGCACCGGAAATAGCACGTCGGCTCGTGCTGTTGATTCTTTCGGTCTCTAAAACGCATGTGAGCGGCCCGGGCAAAGATTGTCGGTGGCAGCCTCTAGATTGGGAGGGAGGATCTGGTGTCAACGGCGACGAGCCTGTTAGGCAGTTCGATGGGCGAGGAGCAGTTGGTTCGCTTGTTTGCGAGTCCGGTGTCGCTCGGGGTGGTTCGCGGCGACGCTGCAACGGAAGGGACCGTGTTAATCGAGATGGCCGACTTAGACGATGGCCCAGACACAGTGACCGGTTCCGACCCTGTCGAGCCTGTTGAAGAAACCGATGAGGAGCTGACCGCGCGCTTCGAGCGGGACGCGATTCCCCTGTTGGACCAGCTCTACGGCGGCGCGCTGCGCATGACGCGCAATCCCGCAGACGCCGAGGACCTGCTGCAGGAAACGATGGTCAAGGCCTACGCCGGATTTCGGTCGTTCCGGGCCGGCACCAACCTCAAGGCGTGGCTGTACCGGATTCTGACCAACACCTACATCAACAGCTATCGCAAGAAGCAGCGCCAGCCCGCGGAGTATCCGACCGAGGAGATCACCGACTGGCAGCTCGCGTCCAACGCCGAACACTCCTCAACCGGGTTGCGGTCGGCCGAGGTAGAGGCCCTGGAGGCGCTGCCGGACACCGAGATCAAAGCCGCGCTGCAGGCGCTGCCGGAAGAGTTCCGGATGGCCGTCTATTACGCCGATGTCGAGGGCTTCCCGTACAAGGAGATCGCCGAGATCATGGACACCCCGATCGGGACGGTAATGTCTCGGCTGCATCGGGGCAGACGTCAGCTGCGATCGCTGCTGGAAGACGTGGCCAAGGAGCGCGGCTTCATCCGGGGTCAGCAGACGCACGAGGAGGTGACGTCATGAGCGAACTTTCGCCCGATGGCGCCTCGTCAGGCTCGGATCCACGCACAAAGGCCGAATGCGCTGAATTGATCGCCGAGGTATGGACGCTGCTCGACGGCGAATGCACGGCGGAGACGCGGAAAAAACTCAAGCAACATCTCGACGAATGCCCGCCATGCCTGCGGCTGTTCGGGATTGAAGAGCAATTCAAGGCGCTGATCGCGAGCAAATGCAGCGGCGACAAGGCCCCCGAGGGCCTGCGCGAGCGGCTGCGGCTAGAGATCCGCCGCACCACGATCATCCGGGAGTCGTAGCAGCGGCCCGCTCCAGCGTGACTACCAGGGGTTACGCGTTGGGACGCCTGCCGTGGTTGGCCTTGCTGTGCTTGCGGTCACGCTTCTTGCGGCCACGTTTGGCCATGGGGAGAACCTCCGTCGCTCGTTCATGATTTTCGGGCGCTCGGCGCCCGTCAGGTTGCCGTCAATTCTCTCACGGCGCAGCGTGTGCTTTTTCACCCCACCGCGGGCCGGCCCGCGCGCCGGTATGCCTAATGATGTTGTGGTTCGATATACATGAGCTTGAGATGGAAGCCCAGACCAGCCAGCATGCGCAATGGCCGAAACGAGTGGGGTGAAGATGGCCGAGGATGTTCGAGCCGAGATCGTGGCCAGCGTGCTCGAAGTCGTTGTCAACGAGGGCGACCAAATCGGCAAGGGCGACGTGGTGGTGCTGCTGGAGTCCATGAAGATGGAGATTCCGGTCTTGGCCGAGGTCGACGGCACGATCAGCAAGGTGAGTGTGGCCGTCGGCGATGTGATCCAGGCGGGCGACCTGATCGCCGTGATCAGCTAGCCGTCCGGCGCTTCGCACCTACCGCCGTGGGACGACGCGGGAGTATTTGATGTCCACGCTCGGTGATCTTCTGGCCGAACACACGATGCTGCCCGGCAACGCCGTGGACCACCTGCATGCCGTGGTCGGGGAGTGGCAGCTGCTGGCCGACCTGTCGTTCGCTGACTATCTGATGTGGGTTCGCCGCGACGACGGCGTGCTGGTGTGCGTGGCGCAATGCCGGCCGAACACCGCGCCCACGGTTCTGCAGACCGACTCGGTGGGCAGCGTCGTGGCCGCCGATCGTCTACGGCTGGTCGCCGAGACCTTCGCGTCGGGCATCGCGCAGCTGGAAACCGGAGCAAGCCAACAAGATTCGTGGCCACTTCCCGGGCCGCACGTCGCGGCGTCGCCGGTGCGCTACGCAGATCAGGTGGTCGCGGTGCTCACCCAGCACCAAACCGCGCCGACCGCCAATCAGAACTCCGGGCACCTGGAGACCGCCTACCGCGAATGTGCCGCCGATCTGGTCCACATGCTGGCCGACGGCACCTTCCCGGACGTGCGCGACGTTGCCATGTCACGATCCACGCCACGCGTCGGCGACGGATTCATCCGCCTCGACGTCGACGGCGTCGTCGCCTACGCCAGCCCCAACGCCCTGTCGGCATATCACCGCATGGGACTGACGAGCGAGCTGGAGGGCCACAACCTCATCCGGATCACGCGGCCGCTGATCTCGGATTCGTTCGAAGCTCAAGAGATGGCCGAGCACGTGCAGGACCTGCTGGCCGGCGGCAAGAGCATGCGCATGGAGGTCGACGCCGGCGGGGCTACAGTGCTGTTGCGGACGTTGCCGCTGGTGGTGCACGGCGCCGGCGCGGGCGCCGCGGTGTTGATCCGCGACGTCACCGAGGTGAAGCGCCGCGACCGGGCCCTGATCTCCAAGGACGCCACGATCCGCGAGATCCACCATCGGGTGAAGAACAACCTGCAGACGGTGGCGGCGCTGCTGCGCCTGCAGGCCCGCCGGACCGCCAACGCCGAAGGCCGCGAGGCGCTGATCGAATCGGTGCGCCGGGTGTCATCGATCGCATTGGTTCACGACGCGTTGTCGATGTCCGTCGACGAGCAGGTCAACCTCGACGAGGTCATCGACCGGATCCTGCCGATCATGAACGACGTCGCGTCGGTGGACCGCCCGATCCGGATCAACCGCGTCGGTGATCTGGGTGTGCTCGACTCCGACCGCGCCACGGCGCTGATCATGGTGATCACCGAGCTGGTGCAAAACGCGATCGAGCACGCGTTTGACCCGGCTGCCCCGGAGGGGTCGGTGACTATTCGTGCCGAGCGCTCGGCGCGCTGGCTCGATGTGGTGGTGCACGACGACGGGCGGGGACTGCCCGACGGTTTCAGCCTCGAGAAATCCGACAGCCTGGGCCTGCAGATCGTGCGCACCCTGGTGGCTGCCGAGCTCGACGGCACCCTGGGGATGCGTCAGGCGCCCCGCGGCGGTACCGATGTGGTGCTGCGGGTGCCGATCGGCCGGCGGTCCAGGCTGCTGTTGTAGGCACCCACGCAACAGCGCGGCCCCGACAATTCGTCGGGGCCGCGCTGTCTAGAGACTGGGGTCAGACTCCGCTGCGGGCCTTCGTCCGGGCGTTGCGGCGCTTGAGCGCGCGCCGCTCGTCTTCGCTCATTCCGCCCCACACGCCGGAGTCCTGACCAGTGTTCAGCGCCCATCCGAGGCACTCCGTGGTCACCGAACACCGATTGCAGACCAGTTTCGCGTCAGCGATCTGCGCGAGCGCCGGGCCACTGTTTCCTACTGGGAAGAACAGCTCCGGGTCCTCGTCGCGACACACCGCCTTGTGGCGCCAATCCATAAGTAGTTACTCCTCACTATGTGCGCAGCATCGCGCACTGGCGTTATTCTTCGGCTCTTAACGCTTGCATGAGTAGGGGTCTGTTCGGTACCCCCACCATCTCTGCATGCAACCTTTCGATCGTTTCACAGGCACAACAGAAGTCAATAGCGTGAGTTAGGCCGTGGGCTATCTCACTTTGGTAAAGGCTTAGTCAAGCCCTCACTCCGTTGTACTACACTCGCCGATTACCCTGCCGAGGATATTCGGAGGCTGTCGCCGTTTGGCCCGATATTTCCGCAGCTCAGGACGGTTTGCTTTGCGGCGGCGCTGCCACTGGAAGCGCATCGCGCACCGCCCGGAACGTCATGGATTCGCGCATCCCGAGGTACTCCCCGTCGTACTGACTGGCGACCGGCTCGCCGCCGCAAGTGATTCGCAGGCAAGCTGTGTCGTCGTCTCGGACAAGTTGTTTGGCTTCCGGGTTCGGGTTCTTCGCGAGAATCTGGCGCAGTAATCGAAGCGTGGGAATGACCTTCAAACTCGTGACCGCGAACACGCCGAGGCCCGACTCGAAGCTGCAACCCGGGTTGGTCACCATCGGCCGGCTGTTGCTGTAGGTCCACGGCGTCGTGTTGGACACCCAGGCGAATTGCACGCCCGAGACGGGATCGCGGCCGGGTAGCTCCAGCGTCATGTCCGGCGCGCGGCGGCTATAGCGGATCGTTGCGGGCACCGCGACCCGCCAATACCGCAACGGCGTGACCTTGACACCCTTGTTGCGTTGGGCTTCCACCGCGGCGACCACCTCGGCGTCGACGCCCATTCCCGCGTTGATCACCGCGTACTGCTCACCGCAGTCGATCAGGCTGATGCGCCGCCAGGTCTGGTGGCGGCGGTAGTCGTCGATCAGTTGGATCAGCTGGTTGGTGGCGGCGACCGGGTCCCGGGAGATTCCCAGCGACCTGGCCAGCACATTCGCCGAGCCGCCCGGTACCACGGCGACCGCGGGGACGTGTTCCGGCCGCGGCGCGCCGGGACGGCCCAGGATGCCGTTGACAACCCCGCTCACCGAGCCGTCTCCGCCATGCACGACGACCAGGTCGACCCCGCTCTCGGCGGCCGCGTGACCGAGCTCGGTCCCGTGACCGCGGTGGTCGGTGTGCTCGACGGTGAGCTCGAGGCGGCTCTTGAGCGCATGCGCCAGCAGATCGCGGCCGGCGGGCGTGGTGGACGTGGCTGCGGGGTTCACGATCAGAACGGCTCGCATGAGGCACGAGCTTATGCGGGGCGGTTAAGGCCTTGCTGTGGGGGAAAGCGGCGGCTCGACGGTAGGGGGGTGCCGCGTGGTTACGCTGACGCTGTGAACCGCGGCCGCCGCACCCGGGAGATACCACCGCCCCCGTCCGCCGTTCGCGGCGCCGGATTCGTCGTCGCGGCGCAGGGGCTGGCCGCACTGGCGATGGCCGTGGTCCTGGTGGTGCGGGCGATCGCCGGAGCCGACCAGCGGGTGGTCAACGGTTTGGGCACCGCGCTCTGGTTCCTGGTGATCGGCGGCGTGGTGCTGGCCGCCGGCCGCGCGCTGGTCGTCGGCCGGCGCTGGGGGCGCGGACTCGCGGTGTTCACCCAGCTGCTCCTGCTGCCGGTGGCCTGGTACCTCGCGGTCGGCTCGCATCGGGCGGCCTTCGGCATACCGCTGGCCGTGCTGGCGCTGACGGTGTTGGTCTTGCTTTTCAGCCCAGCGGCGCTGCGCTGGGTCGCGGGTGGCGATCAGCGCGGTCCGGCCAGCCCGGACAACGACGCCCCGGACAGCCGGTAGGTGGTCCACTCTCGTTGCGGCTGGCCGCCGATCTCGTCGTACAGCGTGATCGCGTCGGCGTTCCAGTTCAGCACCGCCCACGACAACCGGGTGTAGCCGTTGTCGACACACTCGGCCGCCAGGGTCGCCAGCAGTTTGCGGGCCAGGCCGCGGCGGCGAAACTTGGTTCGCACGAACAGATCTTCGAGGTAGATGCCCCCGACGCCGTCCCACGTGGAGAAGTTGAGGAACCACAGCGCCATCGCGGCGATCTCCCCGTCGACTTCGGCGACATGTCCGTACACGATCGGCGAAGGGGCGAAAAGTGCTGCGGAAATTAGCTTTTCGGTGACGGTGCATTCTTCGGTGGCGCGTTCGAATTCGGCCAGCGCGTGGATCATGTCGGCTATGTCGGCGGCGTCTTCGGGTTTGGCGCGACGGATGTTTTCGCTCATTGCTCAACTCCTAGCGCGTTGAGAATCGTGGCGAATTTCGTTGTGGTTTCGTCAACTTCGGCATCAGGATCCGACTCCGCGACAATGCCGCCGCCGGCGCGCGCCAGGGCGGTGCGGCGATCCGCAGACAGCTGCGCACAGCGGATGGACACCACCCAATAACCGTCGCCGTTGGAGTCGCACCAGCCCACCGCGCCGGCGTAGAAGCCGCGGTCGCCTTCGATTTCGGCAATCAGCTCGGATGCGGCCTTGGCCGGCACGCCTCCGACTGCCGGGGTGGGGTGCAGGGCCAGTGCTAAATCGATTGCGGTGGTTGACTTATCGCGCAGCTTGCCGCTGATCGGTGTGCACAGATGCCATACCGCGGCGGTGCGGCTCAGCTGCGGCTCGGGGGCGATGGACAGCTCGTCGCACAGCGGTTCCAGCGCTGCCCGCATGGTGTCGATGACCAGCTGATGCTCGTGGCGGTCCTTGGCGGATGCGGCCAGCGCGGCGCCGTTGGCGGCGTCGCGCTGCGGGTCCGCGGCGCGTGGGGCCGAACCGGCGAACGGCTGGCAGGTCAGCTGGTCGCCGGAGCGCGCGACCAGAAGTTCCGGGCTCGCGCCCACCAGGGCCACGCCCGCGTTGTCCGCGCCGGCGGCGGTCAGGTCGGCCAGATAACAGTAGGCCGCCGGATCGTTGGCGGCCAGGCGGCGCAGAACGACACGGGCATCCAGCGCGCCATCGGCGGCCAGCTGCAACGCCCGGGCCAGCACCACCTTGCTCAGCGAGGTGTTCGGCGCGGTCAGCTCATCGCGGGCGCGGCTGATGCGGGCGCGGTATTCGGCCGGCGGCGGGATGGCCGCGGCGATGCGCACGTTTGGCAGTGGTTCCGTCGGCCAGTCGGGTGGTCCGTCGCTGTGCCGCACCGTGTCCGGCACCAGCAATGCGGCGGGTCGTTCCAAGTCAAAAGGCAATGCGCCCAACACAATTGGGGCCGATCCCGATATCAGCGCGGCTTGGGCGGCGCCCACGTCGTGGTAGCGCGCCCGCACCCCCTCGCCAACCAGGGTGCCGCGCGGGCCGCACAGCGCGAACGGCGGTTCCGTGGTGCTCAACCGGGTGCGATTGCCTGCGGAAGGCCGGTTAGTCCGAGCGCGGCGAGCTGTCGCAGACCATGCTCGAACCCGCACACGGCGATCGAGCCGGCCAGCATCCAGAAGCGGCTGCCCTCGACGAGCGGCAGCTCGACCCAGCGGGTAATGACCGAGCGGGAGAAATGGCTGTGGCCCACGAACACCACGTCGCGCGAAGCCATGTGCTCCAACGCCAGCGCAACGGCCCGATCGGCTCGGGCGCTGACTTGCGCCACGCTCTCGCCGCCGGGGCAACCGTGGGTCCACACCAGCCAATCGGGGACCGATTCCCGGATCTGCGGGGTCGTCAACCCCTCGTAGGAACCGTAATCCCATTCGGCGAGCAGTTGCGATACCTCGTCGACGGCGAGACCGGCGAGTTTGGCTGTGGTCAGCGCGCGTATCCGGGGACTACTGATCACCAGTGGGTCAGTCAGTTTCAGCTCACGCAGGACGTGCCCGGCAAGCTCGGCCTGCAGCCGGCCGGTATCGGTGAGCTCTATGTCGGTGCGGCCGGTGTGCTGGCCGGATTTCGACCATTCGGTTTCGCCATGGCGGAGCAATACAAGTCGGTGGTTGTGCAAGCCCATGTTCGATGATTCTGCCCCACGACTTACCGTCCCGAAGTGGCAAGGTCCTGAGCTCCCGGCCCCGAACGTGCCAGGATGGCAGGTGTGAGCGCGCCGACGACGACGAGGGGAAACGAGCGATGAGGTGGGGGTACCGCCCGCGTGCGGGGGAGAGCGGCGCTGATGAGTGAGACGAGGGTGTTGGCGGTCGCGAACCAGAAGGGCGGAGTCGCCAAGACGACGACGGTTGCCTCGCTGGGTGCGGCGATGGTGGAAAAGGGGAAGCGGGTACTGCTCGTCGATCTGGATCCGCAGGGTTGTCTGACGTTCTCGCTCGGTCAAGATCCCGACAAGTTGCCGGTGTCAGTGCACGAGGTGCTGCTGGGTGAGATCGAGCCGAGCGCCGCGCTGGTCACCACGATGGAGGGAATGACGCTGCTGCCGGCCAACATTGACTTGGCCGGCGCCGAGGCGATGCTGCTCATGCGGGCCGGCCGCGAGTACGCACTCAAGCGCGCGCTGGCGAAAGTCGCCGACCAGTTCGACGTCGTCGTCATCGACTGCCCGCCGTCGCTGGGGGTGCTGACCCTCAACGGGCTGACGGCCGCCGACGAGGTGATCGTGCCGCTGCAGTGCGAGACGCTGGCGCACCGCGGCGTCGGTCAATTCCTGCGCACCGTCGCCGATGTCCAGCAGATCACCAACCCGAATCTGCGGCTGCTGGGCGCATTGCCGACGTTGTACGACTCGCGCACCACCCACACCCGCGATGTGCTGCTCGATGTCGCGGACCGCTACGACTTGCCGGTGCTCGCACCGCCGATCCCACGCACCGTGCGTTTCGCCGAGGCCAGCGCGTCGGGCTCGTCGGTGCTGGCCGGGCGCAAGAACAAGGGCGCGGTCGCCTACTCCACGCTGGCGCAGGCGTTGCTCAAGCACTGGAAGTCCGGCAAACCGCTGCCGACGTTCTCCGTCGAGGCGTAGGCGCCAGGCGTCGAGTGTGCGTTGATGGCGGCGTCGGTCGCCGTGTCGTCGCCCTGAGCGCACACTGGGCGTCGCCGTTGCCATCGGGCGCTGCCGTCGAGGCCTAAGCGTCAGCCCAGCGCGACCACGGTGTCGCCGCGCTGCTCGAATACCAGGGAGCCCGATACCGCCGGGACCACCGCGCGGGTGCTCGGTGCCCGCTCCACCGGGATGTAGCGCTCGTTGGCGCCGGTCATCGGGTCATAGACGCCGATTCCGCCGGTGACCGGAATCAGCAGCTTGCCGGCCATCATGGTGCCGGGTCCCAACGGCACCGTCTTGTCGCCCGCGGCGATGGTGTAGCGCAGGTTCAGGGTGCTCGCCTCGAACACCAATACGGAGTCACCGGTCCACCAGGTCACCAGGTTGCCCGCCTGCGATACCGCCGAGTCTGTCGGGGCCTTGGCCAGCAGCGCGCTCGCCACCGTGGTGCCCATCTCATCGACCACGTCGACCCTGGGCTGCGGTGTCGGCAGATAGACGGCCGTGTTGCTTTGCCAGACGGTGAGCACGCGTGCGCCCGAGTTCGCCTTGATCCCGGGCTCGGACACGAGATGCTGCTGGGGTTCGTCGTCTTCCTTGCCCGGGCGCAGCAGGGCCAGGCGCAGGTCGCCCTGGTTCCCGCAGCTCTCCAGCACCGAAACCTCCAACGAGCTGGCCGCCCCCGAGTACAGCTTGCATCCGGAGTGCAGTCCCCGCGACGACGGTTTCACCCGGGCGTCGGTCTCGCCGTAGGCCAGCATCCGGACCATGTCGGAGCGCCACAGCTCCAAGCGCGTATCGCCGACCGACAACACCGTCGTGCCGTCCGAGGACACTCGCACCTGCGGGTCGGCGTAGCTGCTGCGAGCGGGCCCCCGGCGGCCGGTGGTTCCGTCGATGGTGCTGACCTGGCCGCAACCGCGGTCGTCACGGTAAACGGCGACCGCGTAGTGGTAGACCCAGGACAGGCCGCACAGGTCGCTGTCGCGGGAGTAGCTCCAGCGCGTCTGGCCGGTGCCGGCGTCGCGGCCGTCTACTTCACGGCCGTCGCCGGTAGCGACCGTCCCGCCCACGATCACCGGTGCCGTGGTGGCGGCGCTGGGCGCGGTCCATAGCTGCTTCAGGCTGGCCGGCACCTGCTTGGCCGGGGTCGGGTTGGGTGCCGGCGTCGCGGCGGGCCGGCTGATCGTGGCCCGGGCATCGCTGGTCCACCAGATCAGCGACGCGGTCGCAGCGACGACGACCGCGATCGCCGCGGCGGCCAGCAGATCGCCTTTGGTCCGGCGTTCGGGTTTGACCATGCCTGGGTGTCGGCCTAGCTGGCTCAGTTGGCGTGCGTGGTGGCTTCCGCCGGCTTGCGGCGACGACGGCGACGACGGCCGTCGCTGCCACTAGTGCCATTGCTACCGGTCCCGGAGGCCGACTCCGACGGCGTCTCCGCGGCGGCTTCGCCGTCGCTGCCGGCCGGGTGGCCGCTCACGGGCTGGCCACCGCGGGTGCGGCGGCGACGGTTCGCCGAACGGGCGCGGGCCGGCTTCTCCGATGTCGTGGAGCGTTCGGTGCGCTCGGTGTCGCGGCGCTTGACCGGCGACTTCTTCGGCGCTCCGATCGTGCCGGTGGCCCCGTCCGGAATGCCCAGCTCGGTGTACAGGTGCGGCGAGTTGGAGTAGGTCTCGGCCGGATCGGGGGAGCCGAGGTTCAGCGCCTTGTTGATGTCCGTCCAGCGCGGCAGTTCGTCCCAGTCCACCAGGGTGACGGCGATTCCGGTCTTACCGGCGCGTCCGGTACGGCCGATCCGGTGCACGTAGGCCTGTTCGTCCTCGGGGATCTGGTAGTTGATGACGTGGGTGATGTCATCGATGTCGATACCGCGTGCCGCCACGTCGGTGGCCACCAGCACGTCGACGTCGCCGGCCCGAAACGCCTTAAGTGCCTTCTCGCGGGCGATCTGCCCGAGATCGCCATGCACGGCGCCGACCTTGAAGCCGCGCTCGGCCAGCTCGTCGGCAACCTTCTGGGCGGTGCGCTTGGTGCGGGTGAAGATCATCGTCGCGCCGCGGCCGTCGGCCTGCAGTATCCGGCTGACCATCTCCACCTTGTCCAGCGCGTGGGCGCGGTAGACAAACTGCTCGGTGGTGTCGTGGGTGGCCGCCGAATGCGGCGCCTCGGCGCGGATGTGGGTGGGCTGGACCATGAAGGTGCGGGCCAGCGTGATGATCGGGTCCGGCATCGTCGCCGAGAACAGCATCGACTGCCGGTCGGCCGGGATCTGGCGCAGGATGCGCTCGATGTCGGGCAAGAAGCCCAAGTCCAGCATCTCGTCGGCCTCGTCGAGCACCAGCACCGACAATCCGCCGAGCTGCAGGTGACCCTGCTGGGAGAGGTCGAGCAGGCGGCCCGGGGTGCCCACCACGACGTCGGCGCCGGTGCGCAGCGCGTCGATCTGCGGTTCGTAGGCCCGTCCGCCGTAGATCGACACCACCGACAACCGGCGGCCTTCGTCGGCGGTCAGATGCTTGGCGGCGGCAGCCAGGTCCTCGGTGACCTGCAGGCACAGCTCCCGGGTGGGCACCACGATCAGGGCGCGCGGCGTGCCGTTGAGCGGCCGCGCGTCGCCGCCGCTGGTGATGCGCTGCAGCAGCGGTACGCCGAAGGCGAGGGTCTTGCCCATACCGGTGCGGGCCTGGCCGATGACGTCGTCACCGGACAGCGCCATCGGCAGGGTGAGTTCTTGGATGGCAAAGGCATGTTCGATGCCCTTTTCGGCGAGCGCCCGGACGATTTCGTCGCGTACGCCGAGTTCGGCAAAAGTCGGTTCAGTCTTGCTTGTCAATGCAGTCATGCGTGGGTGATGTACCTTTCGGTGACTTATTCGATTGGGTCGGTTTTTCTCTCGCGGTCACGCGCGCACGAGTTCCGACTCCGAGTCGCTGAGTCACCGGGCCTGCTGAGATACGGCCAGCTGTGCACGCACATTTCGCCGATAGCGGCGGCGCAAAAGAAATACAGCCACTATCAATCTGCATGATAGCTGGTCGACAGCTCATCCCCATCTTCTTCCAGGTCTGCCGACTACAGTGATGCCCATGACTTCGGCCTCCTCTGCCGACCAAGTAGACGAATCGCCTTCCGTAGGGCTGACCGCGGATCACCCAGGCGTCAACGAGCTGTTCGCAGTGCTCGCCTATGGCGAGGTGGCCGCGTTTTACCGGCTGACTGACGAGGCTCGCATGGCCCCTGACCTGCGAGGACGCATATCTATGGCGAGCATGGCGGCCGCCGAGATGCAGCACTACGAGCTGCTGCACGACGCCCTGGAAAGCCGCGGCGTCGATGTCGTTTCGGCCATGTCGAAGTACGTGTCGGCGCTGGAGAACTACCACCGGCTGACGATGCCCAGCACCTGGCTGGAAGCGCTGGTCAAGACCTACGTCGGCGACGCGCTGGCCGCCGACCTCTACCTCGAGATCGCCGACAAACTGCCCGACGAGGTCGCCGACGTGGTGCGCGCGGCCCTGTCCGAAACCGGGCACTCGCAGTTCGTCGTCGCCGAGGTGCGGGCCGCGGTGACGACGAGCGGCAAGCAGCGCAGCCGGCTGGCGCTGTGGGCCCGCCGGCTGTACGGCGAAGCGTTCACCCAGGCCCAGTACCTGTTGGCCGATCACGACGAGCTGGTCGACCTGGTGGTGTCGGGCCCCGGCGGCCTGGGTCAGCTCAACGCGTTCTTCGAGCGTTTGCAGCAAACACACGAGCGGCGGATGCGCGAGCTCGGTCTGAGCTGAGCCCTACTTGGTGCAGGTCGCCAGGTTCGAGTTGTTGGCCGACGCGACCTCGACCTGACCCGCGGCGTTGACGATCGCGCAGTTCAGCTTGCCCACGATGCTGGTCGCGACGACCGATTGGGTCGTCACCCCCGGATTGAGCACGACAACCTTGGTCCAGGGCAGCGAAACGTTGAACTCGGTCTGAGGGTAGCCACGGGCGTCGGTGTAGACGACGTTCACCAGGTCCAGCAGTGTCTTCGTCCCGGTCACGCTGTAGTAGACGGTGCTGGGATTCACGGTGGCCCTTGGTGCTACGACCGCGGGCGGCGGCACGGCCAGCGGCGGAGTCGTCAGCGCCGCGCTCGGCGGGGCCAGCGTCGTCACGGTCTCCGGCGGTAGCTGCGGCGCTAGCGACGTACTCGGCACCGGGCGCTGCGTCGCGCTCGGCGGGCTGGTGGTGCGCGGTGCGGACGTCGTGGGAGCCGGGGGCGCGATGGTCGCCTTAGTCGACGCACTGTCGCCGCTGTTGATGATCACCGCGGTCGCGATCGCGCCGATCGCGACCACCGCGCCGAGCACCGCGACCGCGGGGCGCCAGGAGCCGATCGGCCAGAGGAGCTCCTTGAGCTCGTCGTACTCGTATTCGTCGGTCGGGTGCTCGTCGTCGACGTACTCGTCATCGTCGTAGCCGTCATCGTCGTAGCCGTCATCGCCGTAGCCGTCAAAGTCGGCTCCGTCGTCGTCGTCATCGGGGTAGTCGTGGGCGAAGCCACGAGCTAGGCCGGTGCGATCATCAAGTGTGTGTCTGATGATGCCGATGTTACTGACGTGAAAAGACGAAAGCGGGCGCCGCGAGCCACCTTGATCAGGCTGGGAGCCAATCGTTATCTGCCGTTCGACGGCGTTTCGCTTTACCGGCGAACTCCCGGCCGTCACCCTCTGCTCGGAGCGCACCGGCCGCGTCCACTAACCTGCTGCTTGAACACGCCTGCGACGGAATAGCAACGGAAGGGGCCATCGTGGAGGTCAAGGTCGGTATCACGGACAGTCCGCGCGAGCTGGTCTTCTCCAGTGCGCAGACGCCTGCGGAGGTCGAGGAGGCCGTGGGTGCCGCGTTGCGCGAAGGCTCGGGTCTGCTGGGCCTCACCGACGAGAAAGGCCGCCGCTATCTGATCCACTCCGCCAAGATCGCCTACGTCGAGATCGGTGCCGCCGACGGCCGTCGGGTCGGCTTCGGAATCGGGTCGGACGCCGGCGCGCACTCCGGCGGGAAACGCGCTAAGAGCGAGTAAGCGGCACGTGTGACAACCCGCCCCAGGCGAACGCCACGGTGCCGTCGACGGCGTCGGACTTCGAGATCGGACGGTCGGAGTCCAGCCAGTACCTGGCGCAGTCGACGCTGATGCCGACCAGGCCGACGGCGATCATCCGGGCGCGGTGCGGGTCGAGGCCGGAATCCGCGCTGATCAGCGCGAATACCGCGTCGATACATGATTCGGTGGCCGCTCGCACCTGCGCGGCGACATCGGGCTCGGTGACGTAGTCGTTCTCGAAGATCAGCCGATATCCCTGGCTGTCGTGCTCGATGAAGTCGAAGAAGGCCTGAACGGCCGCGTGCAGCCGGCGCCGGTTATCGGTGGTGGTGCTCAATGCGTTCTGCACACCGGAGACCAGATTGTCGACGTGGCGATTGAGCACCGCCAGATACAGCTCCAGCTTGCTGGAAAAGTGTTGGTACAGAACGGGTTTACTGACTCCCGCCCGATCGGCGATCTCGTCCATGCCGGCCGCATGGTAGCCGTGGTCGACGAAGACATCGCTGGCCACGATCAGCAGTTGGCCGCGACGCTCGTCGCGCGGCAACCTGTTCCCCCGCCGGTTCGAGGCCGCTATGCCGTCACTCGGCCGACCTCGGTCACCCGTTCTGACGGCACGCCGTGCCGCCGACTTGGCGAGATCGCTCACTTGGTCCTCATTTGGATTGTGGCGACCGACCGTCGGATATCGACAGGCCGGCCGCGCGCCGCTCGTCGCACAGACATTACTACCCATGGTGGACCTGCGACCGGCATCGGCGCCGTCCGCGCAGGGCGAACCGGTGTCCTAGGGCGCGCCAGGGACACCCGGCGTCGCGGCTGTGCCATCCTGGGGCAATGACGTCCGAGCCGCCCGTGCACGGCAGCGGTCGAGTGCCGATGCTGCGTGACGAGTGGCGAGAGCCGCTTCGCGCGCTGCGGGATCCCGTCGCGGTTGGCACCGGACGCGCCCGCGCCGATCGCGAGCGTCCCCGGCAGTGGCGGAAACAATCGTGGCTGGGCCGGTTCGTCTCCACCTACGGCTGGCGCGCGTATGCGCTGCCCGTGCTGGTGGCGTTGACCGCGGTGGTTGTCTACCAGACGGTGACCGGCGTCGGTGCGCCGCAACCGACGGCGACCAAGCCGACAATCCAAGGGCCGCCGGCCATCGGGGCGGTGGGCACGGCCATCCTCGACGCCCCGCCGCGCGGCCTGGCCACCTTCGACGCCAATCTGCCGGCCGGGACGCTGCCGGACGGCGGTCCGTTCACCGAAGCCGGCGACAAGACCTGGCATGTCGTGCCCGGCACCACACCGCAGATCGGTCAGGGCACCGCCAAGGTCTTCCGGTACACCGTCGAGGTCGAAAACGGCCTGGACCCCGCGATGTTCGGCGGTGACGACGCGTTCGCCACGATGGTCGATCAGACGCTGGCCAACCCCAAGGGCTGGACGCACAATCCGCAGTTCGCGTTCGTCAGGATCGACGGAGCCGCTGGGGCCAAACCCGACTTCCGGATTTCGCTGGTGTCGCCGGTGACGGTGCGCGAGGGGTGCGGCTACGAGTTCCGGCTGGAGACCTCCTGCTACAACCCGGCGTACGGCCCGGAGCGCCAAGCCCGGGTGTTCGTCAACGAGGCGCGCTGGGTGCGCGGCGCCGTGCCGTTCGAGGGCGACGTGGGCTCGTACCGGCAGTACGTCATCGACCACGAGGTCGGCCACGCCATCGGCTACGTGCGCCACGAGGCGTGCGACAAGCAGGGCGGATTGGCGCCGGTGATGATGCAGCAGACGTTCTCCACCTCCAACGACGACGCCGCCAAGTTCGACCCGGAGTACGTCAAGGCCGACGGCAAGACCTGCCGCTTCAACCCCTGGCCGTATCCGATCGCCTAACACGCCGTCGGGGAAGCATCGCCGGCGATCGAAGCGTTGACTGGAGAAGTTGAGTCGCGAAGCTGACCGAGGAGATGTTCGGTGTCCACATCGTTGCCGCCGCTAGTCGATCCCGCCGGCGAGCTGAGTCGCGACGAAGTGGCGCGCTATAGCCGCCATCTGATCATTCCGGACCTGGGCGTCGAAGGGCAGAAACGGCTGAAGAACGCGCGGGTGCTGGTGATCGGCGCCGGTGGGCTCGGCGCGCCGGCGCTGCTGTACCTGGCGGCGGCCGGCGTCGGGACGATCGGCATCGTCGACTTCGACGTCGTCGACGAGTCGAATCTGCAGCGTCAGATCATCCACGGCACGGCCGACGTCGGACGTGCCAAGGCGCAATCGGCGCGCGACTCGATCCACGCGATCAATCCGCTGGTGCAGGTGCGGCTGCACGAGTTTCGGCTGGAGGCCAGCAACGCCGTCGACCTGTTCGGGCAGTACGACCTGATCGTCGACGGCACCGACAACTTCGCCACCCGCTATCTGGTCAACGACGCCGCAGTGCTGGCCGGCAAGCCCTACATCTGGGGATCGATCTACCGCTTCGAAGGTCAGGTCTCGGTGTTCTGGGAGGACGCCCCCGCCGATGAGGCCGGCAATGAGCGCGGCCTGAACTACCGCGACCTCTACCCGGAGCCGCCGCCGCCCGGCATGGTCCCGTCGTGCGCCGAAGGAGGCGTGCTCGGCATCATCTGCGCTTCCATCGCGTCGGTGATGGGCACCGAGGCGATCAAGCTGATCACCGGCATCGGCGAACCGCTGCTGGGCCGGCTGATGATCTACGACGCGCTGGAGATGAGCTACCGCACGATCAAGATCCGCAAGGACCCGGCCACGCCGCGGATCACCGAACTGATCGACTACGACGCGTTTTGCGGTGCGGTTTCCGACGATGCCGCCGAGGCGGCCGCCGGCTCGGCGATCACCCCGGCCGAGCTGCGCGCACTGCTGGACTCGGGCAAGAAGCTGGCCCTGATCGACGTCCGCGAGCCGGTCGAGTGGGACATCAACCACATCGACGGCGCCCAGCTGATTCCGAAGTCGTTGATCAGCTCCGGCGAGGGTCTGACCAGGCTGCCGCACGACCGCAAGGCGGTGCTGTATTGCAAGACGGGCGTGCGCTCGGCCGAGGCATTGGCCGCGGTGAAGAAGGCCGGTTTCGCCGATGCCGTCCACCTGCAGGGTGGAATCGTGGCGTGGGCTCAGCAGATGCAGCCCGACATGGTGATGTACTGACGCTCGCCAGCGCGCCGCGCGGACCTGCATCGTCGCCCGGCTGAGCCGATTGCCGGCCTCCTCAGCGCGTCGTAACGACGCGTATCGTCGCCCGGCTAGGCTAACCCCCGTGAGCGTCGAACCACCGCCGGAGCATGTGCTTTCGGCGTTTGGTTTGGCCGGTGTCAAGCCCATCGCGCTGGGCGCCAGCTGGGAAGGCGGCTGGCGATGCGGCGAGGTCGTCCTCTCGGTCGTGGCGGACCACGCGCGCGCGGCCTGGTCTGCGCGAGTGCGGGAAACGCTGTTCGTCGACGGGGTGCGGCTGGCCCGCCCGGTCCGCTCGACCGACGGGCGCTACGTGGTCTCCGGATGGCGGGCGGACACCTTCGTCGCCGGTACGCCGGAGCCCCGCCACGACGAAGTCGTCTCGGCGGCGGTGCGGCTGCACGAGGCCACCGGCAAACTCGAACGCCCCCGATTCCTGACCCAGGGACCGACCACACCGTGGTCGGACGTCGACGTGTTCATCGCCGCCGACCGGTCCGCCTGGGAAGAGCGGCCACTGCAGTCGATTCCACCCGGCGCGCGCACCGCTCCGCCCAGCGCCGACGCCGAGCGGTCGGTCGAGCTGATCGGCCAGCTGGCCACGCTGCGCAAGCCGACCAAGAGCCCCAACCAGCTGGTGCACGGGGACCTGTACGGGACGGTGCTCTTCGTCGGCACCGCCGCGCCGGGGATCACCGATATCACGCCGTACTGGCGGCCCGCGTCGTGGGCCGCCGGTGTGGTCGTGGTCGACGCGCTGTCCTGGGGTGAGGCCGACGACGGGCTGATCGAACGCTGGAACGCCCTGCCGGAGTGGCCGCAGATGTTGTTGCGCGCGTTGATGTTTCGTCTGGCAGTGCATGCGCTGCATCCCCGGTCTACCGCCGAGGCCTTCCCGGGTCTGGCCCGCACGGCGGCCCTGATCCGCCTGGTGCTCTAGTCCGGCGGAAACACGTAGCGCACTTCGCTGAGCGCGACCCTGCCGTCGACGGAGAGCACTCCTTCGGCGCGCAACAGTTCCAGTTGCCGCGTCGTCAGATGCCGGGCCGGTCGCCCGGATGCTGTGATCACCCGGTGCCAGGGCAGGTCGGAGGAGTCGGTGCGCATGATCCAGCCGACGATCCGCGGGCTGGAAAGCCCAGCGACAGCGGCGATGTCGCCGTAGGTCGAGACGCGGCCAGGCGGGATCGCGGCGACCAGCGTGCGCACCCGCTCGACTTGCTCCTCGGTCACCGGGGCCACGGTCAGCCGGCCCGCAGCTGCTTGCGGATCAGCGCGGCGACCTCGGTCGGTTTGGCGCCGGGCACCATGTGGTTGCACTCGAAGGTCAGCAATTCGAAGTCGGAGCCCAACCGTTGCTGCAGACCCGTGACGAGCTGCTCGGTGACGTAGGGCGGCGACGTCCACGCCGCGCGCACCAACGTGGTCGGCATTCCCAACGGCGGAAGCACGGTGGGACGGGCCAATTCACTCCAGTAGGACATCATCGCCGGCACGCTCACCCGCCAGCCGTAGCGTCCGCTGGGCAGCTGGACCAGGTGCTCGTCCAGTTCGGCGTCGAGCACGCCCGGATCGACGTCCGCCCAAGAGCCGGTTGCCTTTTCCATGCGCGCTTCGGCCGGGTCCGGGTAGTCGGGCGAGGAGAACATCGCCTCGGCGATCTGGCGCATCCAGTCGCCGTCCAAGCCCACCGCGGGGTCGAGCAGGAGTAGGCCCGCCACCAAGTCCGGCCGGGTCGCGGCCAGGTTCATTGCCAGCCCGCCGCCGAATGAGTGCCCGACGACCAGCACCGGGGCCTGCGCCGCCTGGTCGAGCAGCGCGGCGAGCGCAGCGACGTTGGCGTCAATGGTCCACGGCGCAGCCCACGACGACCTGCCGTGGCCGATCAGATCGGGAGCGGCAATGGTGATTTCGGGCAGCTGATCGCCCAGCTGCTGCCACCGCTGGCCGTGCCCGGTCAGTCCGTGTAGGGCGAGCATCTGCACCGGGCCGGCCGGACCGAAGCGGTGCACGTGAAGGTCGGTGGTCACGCGTTGATGATGCCAGGCGCGGGAGACACGGCCGGTCGTAGCCGGACCGACTTGTCAGACCCTCGTGATGTCATGCTGGCATGTCGTTGACCTGGGGTGCCGAGGCGAGCGCCGTGCTGGCTCCGGGCGCTCGCGGCGCGATTCGAATTCTGGGCGGCCCGGGCACCGGGAAGAGCAGCCTGCTGGTCGAGGCTGCCGTCGCTGCGGTCGGCGCCGGTGTCGATCCGGAATCGATTCTGCTGCTTACCGGTTCGGGACGGATTGGGATGCGTCAGCGCAGTGCGTTGACGATGTCGTTGCTGCGTGCCACCGGCCCGGGTCGGTCCGCGATCCGTGAGCCGGTCGTGCGCAGCGTGCACAGTTACGCCTACGCCGTCTTGCGGCGGGCGGCCGAGCGCGCCGGGGACGCCCCGCCGCGGCTGGTCACCAGCGCCGAACAGGACGCCATCATCCGCGAGCTGCTGGCCGGCGACCTCGAGGACGAGGGCACCTCCGGATGGCCGGCGCATCTGTGGCCCGCGCTGAGCACCGCGGGATTCGCCACCGAACTGCGAAACCTGTTGGCGCGCTGCGCGGAACGCGGCGTGGACCCACACGAACTACAGCGCATCGGCCGGCTGTGCCGACGGCCGGACTGGACCGCGGCGGGCCGGTTCGCGCAACAGTATGAGCAGGTGATGTTGCTGCGCGCGGCGGTCGGCACCGCGGCGCCGCAAGCGACGACACCGGCGCTGGGTGCCGCCGAACTCGTGGGCGCCGCCCTGGAGGCGTTCGCGGTCGACGCCGAGCTGCTGGCCGCCGAGCGCACCCGCATCCGGGTTCTGTTGGTCGACGACGCCCAGCAACTCGACCCGCAGGCCGCGCGGCTGGTCCGGGTGCTGGCGGCGGGAAGTGAACTGGCGCTGGTCGCCGGAGACCCGAATCAGGCGGTGTTCGGCTTCCGGGGCGGCGAGCCGGCCGGGCTACTCGACGGCGAAACCCCCGCGCTGACGCTGACGCAGTCGCATCGGTGCGCGCCGGCGGTCGCCCGCGCCGTCAGCGGCATCGCGCGCCGGTTGCCCGGCAGCAGTGACGGACGGCACATCGAGGGCACCGGCGCGGAGGCGGGATCGGTCCAGGTCCGGCTCGCGGCGTCGCCGCACGCGGAGGCCGCGCTGATCGCCGACGCGCTGCGGCGTGCGCACCTGGTCGACAATGTGCCGTGGTCGCAGATGGCGGTGATCGTGCGGTCGGTGCCACGAGCCGGAGCCCGGTTACCGCGCGCGCTGGCGGCCGCCGGGGTGCCGGTCGCCGCACCCGCCATGAGCGGCTCGCTGGGCGAAGAGCCTGCGGCGCGGGCGATGCTCACGGTGCTGGCCGCGACCGCCGAGGGGCTGGACGGCGATCAGGCGCTGGCGCTGCTGACCGGGCCCATCGGTCGTGTCGACCCGGTTTCGTTGCGGCAGCTGCGCCGAACCTTGTTGCGCGGCAAATCCGCCGCTGCGGCAGGCGGTTTCGGTGATCTGCTGGTGGCCGCGCTGGGCGCCGGCGCACCGCCGACATCTCGCCCGCTGCAACGGGTGCGGGCGGTCCTGGACGCCGCCGAGCGCTGCCACCGCGACGGCCAAGACCCGCGTTACACGCTGTGGGCGGCATGGCAGCGGTCCGGTCTGCAGCGGCGCTGGCTGGCGGCCAGCGAGCGCGGCGGCACCGCCGGCGCCCAGGCCACCCGGGACTTGGACGCGGTGACCGCATTGTTCGACGTCACCGACCAGTACGTGTCACGCACTCCCGGGGCGTCGTTGCGCGGTCTGCTCGAGCACGTCGCGGCGCTGCACCTGCCAAGCGTCACGACCGAGCCGGCCTCGACGGCCGAGCAGGTCCGGGTGCTCAGCGCCCACGCCGCGCTGGGACACGAATGGGACGTAATGGTCGTCGCCGGCCTGCAGGATGGGTTGTGGCCCAACACCGTTCCGCGCGGCGGCGTGCTGGCCACCCAGCGACTGCTCGACGTCGTAGACGGCGTCGGCGCCGAGGTTTCGGTGCGCGCGCCGCTGCTGGCCGAGGAGCGCCGGTTGCTGGTGGCCGCGCTGGGTCGAGCCCGGCGCCGGCTGCTGGTGACCGCCGTCGACAGCGACACCGGCGGGGTGGACGGGGGAGCCGCGCTACCCTCGCCGTTCTTCTTCGAGGTCGCACAGTGGGCCGATGAGGACACCGATTGTGCTGTAGCGCAGCCTGTTTCGGCACCGCGCGTATTGTCGACCACCGCGCTGGTCGGCCGGTTGCGCGGTGTCGTCTGCGCGCCGGACGGCGGCGTCGACGATGAAGCTCGCCATTGTGCGGCAACGCAATTGGCCCGGCTGGCCGCCGCCGGTGTGCCGGGCGCCGACCCGTCCGGCTGGCACGGTCTGACCGTGGTCAGCACCAGCGATCCGCTGTGCGATGGCGGCGATGCCGTCACGCTGACGCCGTCGACGCTGCAGACCCTCACTGACTGTCCGCTGCGCTGGCTGGTCGAGCGGCACGGCGGGACTAACCCGCGCGAGCTGCGGTCCACGATCGGCTCGGTGCTGCACGCGCTGATCGCCGAATCGGGCAAGACCGAAACGCAACTGCTGGCCGAGCTGGAACGCGCCTGGGAGCACTTGCCCTTCGAGGCGCGGTGGCATTCGGCCAACGAGCTGACCCGGCATCGCGCCATGATCGAGGCGTTCGTCGAGTGGCGAACGCGAACTCGCGGCGAGCTGACGGAGGTCGGCGTCGAGGTCGACGTCGACGGAGTGCTGGGCACGCCGCGGGCCGACGGTGGCGAAACCCGGCTGCGCGGCCGGGTCGATCGCCTGGAACGCGACGCGGCCGGCCGGCTGGTGATCGTCGACATCAAAACCGGTAAAACCCCGGTCAGCAAGGACGATGCTCAGCAGCACGCTCAGCTGGCCATGTATCAGCTAGCGGTGGCCGAAGGCATGATCCCCGACGGCGACGAGCCCGGCGGCGCGCGGCTCGTCTACGTCGGCAAGAGCGGGGCTGCCGGCGCCACCGTCCGGGAGCAGGATCCACTGACACCGGCCGGCCGCGACGAATGGCGCGACCTCGTCATCCGCGCGGCCGACGCGACCGCCGGGCCGCAGTTCGTCGCCCGGCGCAACGAGGGCTGCTCGCATTGCCCGATCCGGCCGTCGTGCCCCGCCCACGTCGACGGAGCATCATCATGAACCCGCGCTACAGCCCGGAGGAATTAGCTTGTGCACTAGGGCTTTTCCCGCCGACCGCCGAGCAGGCCGCGGTCATCGCCGCGCCGCCCGGGCCGCTGGTCGTGATCGCCGGAGCGGGCGCGGGTAAAACCGAGACGATGGCCGCGCGGGTGGTGTGGCTGATCGCCAACGGGTACGCCGACCCCGGTCAGGTGCTGGGATTGACGTTCACCCGCAAGGCCGCCGGGCAGCTGCTGCGCCGGGTCCGTTCCCGGTTGGCCCGGTTGGCCGGTCTGGGCTCTCCCGCGAGCGGGAGTTACGCCCATGGCGAGACCGGCCCGGGTGCACTGGAATCGGCGGGCACCCCGACGGTCAGCACCTATCACGCGTTCGCGGGCTCGCTGCTGCGCGACTACGGGCTGCTGCTGCCGATCGAGCCCGACACCCGGTTGCTCAGCGAGACCGAACTGTGGCAGCTGGCCTTTGACGTGGTCAACGGCTATGGCGGGCAGCTGCATACCGACAGGGCACCGGCCGCGGTCACCTCGATGGTGCTGCGCCTGTGGGGCCAGCTCACCGAGCACCTGGTCGACACCGACCAACTCCGCGACACCCACCTCGAACTGGAGCGGCTGGTGCACGCCCTGCCCGCCGGCCCCTACCAGCGCGACCGCGGACCGAGCCAATGGCTACTGCGGCTGCTGGCCGCTCAGACCGAACGCACCGAGCTGGTGCCGCTGCTCGACGCGTTGCAGGAGCGGATGCGTGCCGCGAAGGTCATGGACTTCGGTGTGCAAATGGCCTCGGCGGCAAGGCTTGCCGCGAACTTCCCGCAAGTCGGGGAGGACGTGCGCAACCGCTACCGGGTGGTGCTGCTCGACGAGTACCAGGACACCGGCCACGCCCAACGCGTCGCGTTGTCGGCCCTGTTCGGCGGCGGCTCCAACGTTCAAGACGACGGGCTGGCACTCACGGCGGTCGGCGATCCGATTCAGTCGATCTACGGCTGGCGCGGCGCTTCGGCAACCAACCTGCCCCGCTTCACCACCGACTTCCCGCAATCCGACGGCACTCCCGCGCCAGTGCTGGAGCTGCGGACCAGCTGGCGCAACCCGCCCAGCACCCTGCACATCGCCAATGCCATTTCGGCGGAAGCACGGCGCCGGTCCGTGGCCGTGCACGCCTTGCGATCCCGCCCCGACGCCCCGCCCGGCACCGTCCGGGCTGCGCTACTTCCCGATGCGCAGGCCGAACGAGAGTGGATCGCCGACCACCTGCACGAGCACTACCAGCGGGCGCGTGCCGACGGCGTCAATCCGCCGACCGCCGCGGTGCTGGTGCGCCGCAACGCAGATGCCGCACCGATCGCCGATACCCTTCGCGCGCGCGGGATCCCGGTTGAGGTCGTCGGGCTGGCCGGCCTGCTGTCCATCCCGGAGGTGGCCGAACTGGTGGCCATGCTGCGCCTGGTCGCCGACCCCACGGCCGGTGCGGCGGCAATGCGGGTACTGACCGGGCCGCGCTGGCGCCTGGGCGGCCGGGATGTCGCCGCACTCTGGCAGCGTGCCGCGTCGCTCGGCGCGGGGCGCCCCACCGACGCGTCCTCGGCCGAGTCGATCGCGATGGCCGCGGACCCCTCCAACATCGAGGCCGACACCGCGTGCCTGGCCGACGCAATCGGTGATCCCGGCCCGGCCACCGCGTATTCGGCCGCGGGATATCAACGCATCACCGCGCTGGCCGCCGAACTCAGCGCCCTGCGTGGCCACTTGGGGCTTTCGCTACCCGACCTGGTCGCCGAGGTGCGGCGCGCGCTGGGTATCGACTGCGAGGTCCGCGCCGCCGCGGGTCATGGCGGCTGGGCCGGCGCCGAACACCTCGACGCCTTCGCCGACGTGGTCGCCGCCTACGCGGAACGAACCAGCGCGACAGACGTTTCGGCCGCGGCGTCGGTGCTGGGATTGCTGGCCTACCTAGACGCCGCCGAGGTCGTCGAAAACGGTTTGGCACCTGCACCGTTGGCGGTCGCGAAAGATCGGGTCCAGGTGCTCACCGTGCACTCCGCGAAGGGCTTGGAGTGGCAAGTGGTCGCGGTGGCCCACCTGTCCGGCGGAACGTTCCCGTCGACCGCGTCGCGCAGCAGCTGGTTGACCGATGCGGCGGAGTTGCCACCGTTGTTGCGCGGCGATCGCGCTGCAGCGGGCTCACTGGGCATCCCGGTGTTGGACCTCGCGGATGTCACCAATCGAAAGCAGCTGTCGGACAAGATTGCCGAGCATCGGCGGCAGCTCGAGCAGCGGCGCGTCGACGAAGAGCGCCGACTGCTGTACGTCGGGATCACCCGGGCCGAGGACACCCTGCTGGTCTCCGGTCATCACTGGGGACCCACCGGGGTCAAACCGCGCGGGCCGTCGGACTTCCTGTGTGAACTCAAGGACATCATCGACCGGTCGGCCGCGGCTGGCGAGCCCTGCGGCGTGGTGGAGCAGTGGGCACCGACGCCCGCCGACGGTGATCGAAACCCGCTGCGCGACAATGTTATCGAAGCAATATGGCCTGCCGATCCGCTGGCCTCTCGGCGTGCCGACGTTGAACGTGGGGCGGCGCTGGTGGCCGCCGCGATGGCGGCACCGGCGAAAGACTGCGTGGACATCGACGGCTGGGCTGCCGACGTCGATGCGTTACTGGCCGAGCGTGCTCGCTGCGAACGACGAGTGGAACGCGGCCTGCCCGGCCAGCTGTCGGTCAGTGGCCTGGTGGACCTGGCGCGCGATCCCGAGGGCGCGGTGCAGCGGTTGGTGCATCGCCTGCCGACTCGTCCGGATCCACATGCATTGCTGGGCAATGCCTTTCACTCCTGGGTGCAACAGTTCTACGGAACCGAGTGGCTTTTCGACCTCGGCGACCTGCCAGGGGCGGCGGATTCCGATGTCGGTCACACCGCAGAATTGGCCGCGCTGCAGGACGCATTCACCCGATCGCACTGGGCGGCCCGCACGCCCATCGCCGTCGAGGTCCCGTTCGAGATGCCGATCGGCGACACCGTCGTGCGCGGGCGCATCGACGCCGTCTTCGCCGAACCCGACGGTGGCGCCACGGTCGTGGACTGGAAGACCGGCGAACCGCCGCGCGGCGCCGAGGCGAAGCGACAGGCCGCCATCCAGCTCGCCGTCTATCGCTTGGCGTGGGCGGCGTTGGGCGGATGCCCGGAGTCCTCGGTGCGGACCGCGTTTCATTACGTACGCACCGGCGCCACCGTGGTCCCCGACGAATTGCCCGACCTCACCGAGCTGGCGCGGCTGGCCCCCCACGGCGAGCGTGACGTCGCGGTCTGAGGCGTCAAGTGTCTGTCGACCGGCGACCGTGGTTACATTTGAGTCGTGCGTGTGGCGTGCGGTGTTGTCCAGCCAACGATGGACCGCTGTGCCCAAGGGTAGGTTGCGACGGCTGCGAGGTCTCGACGAGAGACTGACCACCCAGCCCGGTCACCTGCTGGTCGGCGTGCTGCGCATCCCCGAAGACCACGGCAGCCCGGCCCGCGTCATCACCCGCCGGCTGATCATTGCGCTAGTGGTCTTGTTCGGCGCCGCTCTCGTCGTCTACCTCGACCGCAACGGCTACCGCGACGTGCGCGGCGGACGGCTGACGTTCCTGGACTGCCTGTATTTCTCGGCGGTCTCGCTGTCAACGACCGGTTATGGCGACATCACCCCGATTACCGAAACCGCGCGCCTGGTCAACACCGTCGTCTTCACTCCGCTGCGCATCGCGTTCCTGGTCGTGTTGGTCGGAACGACGCTCGAGGTGCTCTCGGAGCGGTCCCGGCAGGGATGGAAAATTCAGCGTTGGAGGAACAGAGTGCGTAACCACACCATCGTGATCGGGTACGGCACCAAGGGCAAACGTGCCGTCGCCGCCCGGGTCAGCGACGAGGCCGTTCAGGGCGAAATCGTCGTCGTCGACACCGATCGCAGCGCCCTCGAGCACGCCACCACGGCCGGGCTGGTCACCGTGCACGGCGACGGCACCAAGTCCGACGTGCTGCGGCTGGCCGGGGCGCAGCATGCGTCGTCGATCATCGTGGCCACCAACCGTGACGACACTGCCGTGCTGGTGACCCTGACGGCCCGCGAAATCGCGCCGAAGGCCAAGATCGTGGCCGCCATCCGGGAATCCGAAAATTCACACCTGCTCCAGCAATCGGGGGCGGATTCGGTGGTCGTCTCCTCGGAGACCGCCGGCCGGCTACTCGGTCTGGCCACCACCATGCCCAGCGTCGTGGAGATGATCGAGGACCTGCTGACCCCAGACGCCGGGCTGGCCATCGCCGAACGCGAAGTGGAGGCGAGCGAGGTCGGCGGATCGCCGCGTCACCTACGCGACATCGTGCTCGGCGTCGTGCGCGACGGACAGTTGCTCCGCATCGGTGCACCCGAAGTCGACGCCATCGAGGCCACCGACCGGCTGCTCTACATCAAAAACACGGGGCATTAGTGGCGATCGCAAGCCCGGCGAAGCCCGGCGCGGTCCCCCGCAAGCAGGCGGTGCCCCCGGGTCGGCGCCAGGAGGCATAGCGTGGACTTTCAGCTGAGCAGTGTTCCGTTGCTCTCCCGCGTCGGCGCCGACCGGGCCGATCAACTGCGGACCGACGTTGAGGCGGCCACCGTCGGATGGGCGGATGCGGCGCTGCTGCGGGTGGATTCGCGCAACCAGGTGTTGGTCGCCAACGGCCGGGTGGTGCTCGGCGCGGCGGCCGAACTGGGCGAAAAGCCGCCGCACGACGCTGTTTTCCTCGGCCGCATCGAGAACGACCGGCATGTCTGGGCCATCCGGGGAGCGCTGCAGGCGCCCGAGGACCCGGACGCTCAAACCGAGGTGGTGAACCTGCGCAGCCTCGGCCCGATCTTCGACGACACCAGCAGCCAGCTGGTGTCGTCGGCCGTTGCGCTGCTGAATTGGCATGACAGGGCGCGGTTTAGCGCGGTGGACGGCTCCCCGACGAAACCGGCCCGGGCGGGCTGGTCCCGAGTCAACCCGGTCACCGGTCACGAGGAGTTCCCGCGCATCGACCCGGCGGTCATCTGTCTGGTGCACGACGGCGGCGACCGCGCGGTGCTGGCCCGCCAGGCGGTGTGGCCCGAGCGAATGTTCTCCCTGGTGGCGGGATTCGTCGAAGCCGGAGAGTCTTTCGAGGTCTGTGTGGTCCGGGAGATCCGCGAGGAAATCGGCCTGAATGTGACCGATGTTCGTTACCTGGGCAGCCAGCCGTGGCCCTTTCCTCGTTCACTGATGGTCGGCTTCCACGCGTTGGGCGACCCCGACGAGGAGTTCGCATTCAACGACGGCGAGATCGCCGAGGCGGCCTGGTTCACCCGCGACGAGGTACGCGCGGCGCTGGCCGTCGGCGACTGGAGTAGTTCGTCGGAGTCGAAGCTGCTTCTGCCCGGTTCGATTTCGATCGCGCGGGTGATCATCGAATCCTGGGCGGAACTCGACTGAGGCGCTAACCGACGCGATCGGTGATGATCTGCAAAACGGAATTCGCGATCTGATCCGAGGCTTCAAGCCCCACCACGCCGACCGACAGGATCATCGCTGACTTGGTGCGGTACAGGTGGCTCCACTGGTCGGCGCTGAGTCGCAGCGTCGAGGGATCGGGTTTGTCGAGGGTGAAAGCGTAGCCGGGGTCGTGCAGGGCGACACACGCCTGCAGCGAGGATTCCAGCTGACGCAATACGCCTTGCGCCGCATCGGGGTTCGCGTATCGCGCGACCGCCTGAGTGACTCCATTGACCATCGCGTTGCCGCCCGGCTGAATGTCGTCGGTGACCCCGTGATAGCCCGCGCTGCGAAACTCCGTCCAGTTGTTGCCGAAGGTGAGCTCGTTGTGTCCCACCACCCGGCACGGCGCGGGAGCGTTGGCGTCGGACGGAGCCGGCTTGTGCGTGTCCGCCTTGGCGCGCGGCCTCAGATCGTCCGTCTTGGCAATCTGGCGGACCTCGTCGATGCCCACGATCATGTCGTCGACGCGCGTGACGGTGTGGGGCGTGGCCGGGGTGCTCGAATGCGAGCACGCCGTCATCAGCATCGCCGCGCAGCACGCAATCGCAATCGGCCAGAATTTGCACGTCGAGCCGCTTGGCCGCGATCGCAAATTCGACGCCATGGTTCTTATCGTAGGGCGCTCCGCCGCGCAGCTACGGCCGACCGCGCGGGTTCAGGCCGAGTGCTTAACCTGCGACCTGGGCCAGCTTCGCTTTCACCTCGGCAGCGCTCGGGTTGGTCAGCGTCGATCCGTCGGCGAACTTCACCGTTGGCACGGTCCGGTTGCCGCCATTGACCGAGCCGACGAATTCGGCGGCCGCCGCGTCGTGTTCGATGTCGACCGTCTCGTAGGGGATTCCGTTGGACTTGAGCACGGTCATGAGCCGGTGGCAATAGCCACACCATGACGTCGTGTACACGGTAATCGCAGCGTTGCTCATAACCCGATAACGTAGCCCGCCGTCGTTGCGTTCCGCGGCGGGGACACCCGGGCGTACGGCGTGGCGAAACACCCGGTTTGTCGGCGACCGCTGCCAAGATGGACGGCATGCCGATGGTCGCCGATCCACTGACCGCCGGGCTGGACGACGAGCAGCGTGAGGCCGTGCTGGCGCCACGCGGACCGGTTTGTGTGCTTGCAGGTGCTGGAACAGGCAAGACCCGCACCATCACGCATCGCATCGCCCAGCTCGTCGCGAGTGGTCATGTCGCCGCCGGGCAGGTGCTTGCGGTCACGTTCACCCAGCGCGCCGCGGGGGAGATGCGATCGCGATTGCGGACGCTGGACGCCAATACGCAGACCGGGTCGGGCGTCGGCGCCGTGCAGGCCCTGACCTTCCACTCGGCCGCACACCGCCAGCTGCGGTACTTCTGGCCGCGGGTGATCGGCGACACCGGCTGGCAGCTGCTGGACACCAAGTTTGCCGTCGTGGCCCGCGCGGCCAGCCGCCTACGGCTCAATGTCAGCACCGACGACGTGCGCGACCTGGCCGGCGAGATCGAATGGGCCAAGGCCTCGCTGATCGGCCCCGAGGCTTATCCGAGCGAGGTCGCCGCCGCCGGCCGCGACATCCCGCTGGACGCCAAGAAGGTCGCCGACGTCTACACCGCCTACGAGGCCCTCAAGGTCCGCGACGAATCGGTGACGCTGCTCGACTTCGACGACCTGCTGCTGCACACCGCCGCCGCGATCGAGAACGACGCCGCTGTCGCCGAGGAGTTCCGCGACCGTTATCGCTGCTTCGTGGTCGACGAGTACCAGGACGTCACCCCACTGCAACAGCGGGTGCTGTCGGCGTGGCTGGGTGATCGAGACGACCTCACGGTCGTCGGCGACGCCAACCAGACCATCTACTCGTTCACCGGCGCCTCGCCCCGCTTCCTGCTGGATTTCTCGCGGCAGTTCCCGGACGCCACGGTGGTGCGCCTGGAGCGCGATTACCGCTCCACCCCGCAGGTGGTCTCGCTGGCCAACCAGGTGATCGCGGCGGCCCGCGGCCGGGTCGCCGGCAGCAAGCTGCAGCTGTCTGGCCAACGTGCGCCGGGGCCGGCCCCGACGTTTTGCGAGCATGCCGACGAAACCGTCGAGGCGGCCGCGGTCGCGAAGGCGATCGGCGGGCTGATCGAATCCGGCACCAAGCCGTCGGAAATCGCGGTGCTTTACCGCGTCAATGCGCAGTCCGCGATCTACGAGGAAGCGTTGACCGAGGCGGGCATCGCCTACCAGGTTCGCGGCGGCGAGGGCTTCTTCAACCGCCAGGAGATCAAGCAGGCGATGGTGGCCCTGCACCGCCGTGCGGAGCGCGGCTCCGAACAAGACCTGGCGGGGTCGTTGCCCGACGTGGTCCGCGCGGTGCTGGAGCCGCTGGGGCTGACGGCCTCCGAACCCGACGGCACCCGGGCCAGGGAGCGCTGGGAGGCGCTGTCCGCGCTGGCCGAGCTGGTGGAGGACGAGGTGGCGCAGCGCCCGCAGCTGGAACTGCCGGGCTTGGTGGCCGAGCTGCGGGTCCGCGCCGACTTGCGCCATCCGCCGGTGGTGCAGGGCGTCACGCTCGCGTCGTTGCACGCCGCCAAGGGGCTGGAATGGGATGCGGTGTTCCTGGTCGGATTGGCTGACGGCACTCTGCCCATCTCGCACGCCTTGGCCCATGGCGCCGAGAGCGAACCGGTCGAGGAAGAGCGCCGCCTGCTGTATGTCGGAATCACCAGGGCCCGAGTGCATTTGGCCCTATCCTGGGCGCTGTCGCGCAGCCCGGGCGGTCGGCAGACCCGCAAGCCGTCGCGGTTTCTCAACGGCATTGCACCGCAGGCGCGCGTCGACCCGGGCAAATCCAGGCGCAAGCAAGGCGGTTCGCGCTGCCGGATCTGCAACAACAACCTGACCACCCCGGCGGCCGTCATGCTGCGCCGCTGCGAGACGTGCTCGGCCGACGTCGACGAGGCGTTGTTGCTGCGGCTCAAACAGTGGCGGTTGGATGTCGCCAAGGAGCAGAAGGTGCCCGCGTATGTCGTCTTCACCGACAACACGCTGATCGCGATCGCCGAACTGCTGCCCGACGACGAAGCGGCGCTGATCGCGATCCCGGGTATCGGCGCACGCAAACTCGAGCAGTACGGAGCCGACGTGCTGGGGCTGGTGCGCGGGCGCTGAAACCGCAGGTCAAAAATCGGTTGTCCGTCCCGGCTGCTAACATCTACCCTCGAAAACGCGGGTTCACTGTCGAGTGCCCAAAAGGAGGTGGCCACGATGATCAGCGACACGTTCGAGGTAGGCGTGGCCGGCGCGGTGCTGTCCGCGTGGACCTTCCATGCCGCCCACGCCGCCGTAACGGCGGCCGGTGCTAAGCATCGCGCCGCCGCGACTGACGCGTTCGTGGATCGGGGAACTACGTAAGCACTACGTAACCCGCCCGGTTTTCAAATGGCCACGGACCCGAAGTCACCAAGGATCCGTGGCCATAGTTTTTGGGGCTGAAGTCTTCCAAAGCCCGCAACCTGGTCCGGATCACCGCAGAAGGACACCCAACCAGGAAGCAGGTGAGCAGGACATGTCGGCACAGACAGTCCCCAGACAACCGGCGCCGGTGTTGCCATGTCACGCCGACGATCCCGATCTATGGTTTGCCGACGCACCGGCCGACCTGGAGCGCGCCAAGGCGCTCTGCACGCACTGCCCGGTCCGGCGACAATGCCTGGCCGCGGCGCTGGACCGGGCCGAGCCGTGGGGAGTGTGGGGCGGCGAGATATTCGAGCGGGGCTCGGTCGTGAGCTACAAACGTCCGCGCGGACGTCCCCGCAAGGGCGCGGTCGCCGCCTAGACGGCCGCGACGTCGGGGTCGGCGAAACCGGGGATCAGCTCCTCGGTCAGCGACTTGATCGGCACGTGAGCATCCAGCTGGCACAGGATCGCGGCGACGGACATGATCACCCGCATCGGGATCACCAGTTTGGGCGGTAGATCCATCTGCCGGGCCGTCCGGATCTGGGACACCGATCGGTCGATCTCGACGGCCGACATCTTCTGCAACCACTTGCGGGTGTAGTGGAAGACCTCCACCTCAACCGGTTCGACGTACTGGCGCAGCATGTCGTCAATGTCGCGCACCGACACCTGCTGGCCTTTCTGGATGAAGCCGGCCTTTTCCATTGTCGGCAACAGCAGGTCGTAGTTCTTGTCGCGGGCCAACCGGATGGTCATCCCGAGTTCGATCGGAAAACCACCGGGCATGGGCGCAACTGCGCCGAAGTCGATGACGGCCATCCGGCCGTCGGCTAACAGCATGAAGTTTCCCGGGTGCGCGTCGCCGTGCAGCATCTGCAACCGGCGCGGCGCGTCAAAGGTCAGCTCGAGGAGCCGGGTGCCGATCAGATCGCGCTGCTCGACGGTGCCGTGGCGGATGATCTCGGCCATCGGCACGCCCTGGATCCACTCCTGGACGACGACCTTGGGCGCACTGGCCACCACCCGCGGCACCGCGAAGTGCGGATGATCGCGATACGCCTTCGCGAACGCGCGCTGGTTGTCGGCCTCCAGCCGGTAGTCGAGTTCCATCTCGGTGCGTTCGATCAGCTCGTCGACCACGCCCTGGACGTCGGCGCCGGGCGCGAGCTGTTTGGCTACCCCGACCATCCGCTGCATCGTCTTCAGGTCGGCCCGCAGCGCTTCGTCGGCGCCCGGGTACTGGATCTTGACGGCCACCTCGCGGCCATCGGACCACAGTGCCTTGTGCACCTGGCCGATGCTGGCCGAGGCCACCGGGGTGTCGTCGAACGAACTGAACCGGTCCCGCCACTTGGTGCCCAACTGCGCGTCGAGCACCCGGTGCACCTTCTCGGCGGGCAGCGGCGGAGCGTCCTTCTGCAACTTCGTCAACGCTTCGCGGTACGGCTCGCCGTACTCCTCCGGGATCGCGGCTTCCAGCACCGACAAGGCCTGGCCGACCTTCATCGCCCCGCCCTTGAGGTCGCCCAGCACCTGGAAAAGCTGGTTGGCAGCCTTCTCCAGCAATTCGGCCTGGACTTCGTCTTTCGACTTGCCGGTCAGCCGCTTGCCGAAGCCCAGCGCTGACCTCGCAGCAAAGCCGACCGGAATACTGGCCAGCTTCGCGTTGCGCGCCGCCCGACCCCGTTTTATCTCAGACACATACCCATCATCCATGACGACACCGCCACCCCGGGCTTGATCTTGGCAACAGTGCGGTGTCAGGCCGACCGACGGTCAGGTCGGGCCGGACTTTCCCGGCCGCGCGAACGACGGCCCGATCAGCACCAACACAGCGGATGCTTGGTCCACTGCCGCGCAACGATGGCTCCGGCGTGCAGATCGAATTCCAGGGTGGCGTTCAACGCCTGCGGTGGTCCTGGATCGGGCCCGGCATCGCGGCCGCGCACGGCGGCGATCACCCGGTTCACCTGGCTAAGGGCCAGCGCCGCGGTCGCCAGCAGGGTGGCGCGATCGGCCACGCCGACGGTCTCGCGCAGCTGGGCGGCGACCGCCGGCCACGCGGCATCGCGGTCGCTGCGATGTAAGTCGGCACAGCCCAGGCAGCTGGTGACGCCCGGAATGACCAACGGCCCGACCAGCCCGGTTCCGTCGCGCACCCGCACCGCTAAGTGCGCGACGCGCTGGCTGTGCAGGTCGCGCACCATCCGCGGATCGGCGACCAGATAATCGGCCAGCACCACCAGATCCACGGCGGCGCGCGACACCGCGGCGTGCGGTTGGCTGCTGTGCGCGATCCGCGCGCCCGAGCAGCGCAGCGACTCCATCAGCAAATCCGATAGCGGCCCGCGGCCGTGCACCCGGATCGAGGCGGCGCGGCCGCCGGCCTGGCGGCACCCGCGGGTCACCACCCCGGCGCTCACCAGCTGCGTGACGAGCTGGGTCAGGCCGTCGCGGTCGGTTAACCCGCGCTCGACCGCGTGTCGCTGCAACTCGGTGAGCGGCAGGGGTGATTGCATCGCGCGCAACAGTGCGGCTAACGCCGCGGCGGCCAGTCCGCGCGGGGGACGGATCAGCACCGCACGGCGGGGATCCCAGCCCACTTGCACGGCACCGTCGGGGCGCAGCAGCACGGGCAGCGCCGGGTCCAGCGCATACGTCGCGGTGCCCGGCATGAATTCAGACTGTGCCACGGCGGGCGCGCACGCCCGATCAGCTGTCCACAGGGCCGTCAGTACCTTTGCGGGGCCCGCTAGCGACGTCGCGCTCGAACTCGGACGTACTGGCCGTGACCGCGAGTGTTATTCACCCGGTGCGGGCGGCGGCGGACATGGTCGCGCATAACGCCACGCCATGATCGTTCCGAATTGTGCGTGCGTATTCACCGGTCCGAACGTGTATCCGCAGGGCCAGTTGCGCTGTTCGCCGGGATCGTCGTTCGGGTCCGGATCCGCGTGGGCGATTCCAGCACCGAACGCCAGGGACAATAGTGCCGATCCCGCAGCGATGATTAGTCGTTTGTGCATTGCCTTCACCTCGATCTATCGTCCGTGGCCGGCGTCGCGTTCCTGGCCTTGTGCAGCTGGCCGATGCGAACGGCCTCCGGACGATTACCCACGCTGCCGGTGGGCTTTGCAACGATGCCGTGAACAGCGCGCAAATTATGTGCGGGTCCAGCGCATACACGGCGTGCCGCGTGAATCCAGACTGCGCTGCGGGCCGGCACACATCCCGATCACTCATGCACAGGTCTAGTGACCCTCAGCCGGTCGGCGCGGTCACGATGATCGTCTGTTGCCCGGCCTTCCATGCGGTCATGAATGTCGTGATGCTGACCTTGGTGTTGCCGTGGTCGGCATACGGGTCGTTGAGGTGCACGGTCTCGTTGTTGGTGTCGACCCCGGTCACGACGAGCAGGTGATCGGCCGTCTTGCGCTGGTCGTTGCTGTCCAGGATGGTTCCGCCGTTGACCCAGGCGATGACCCTGCGATTGGCGCCGAGGTCCTGCTCGAGCGCGGACAGAGTCACCTCGTCGGGGTATTTGTCCCAGGTCATGCGCGATTTGATGCCGTAGTGGTCCAGCAGCACGACGGCATCGGCCGCATCGATGCCACCCTTCTCGGTTTCGTGGCCCGGGTCGCCGGTGGGCAGATAGATCGGTCCGTCGCGGATCACCGAGGGGGTCTTCTGTGCCAGGTTGATGATCTGTTGCTCCGTGGCGGGGGTGCCGGTGACTTCGCCGACCACGTCGGCCACCGAAGCCAGCCCACAGGTGTCCTCCGTGGACTGCTGCACCCAGTACTTCGCGGCCGCCTCGGGGTCGCCGTACATGCCGCTGACCGTCGGCCTCGCCGGCGTCGGCGTGCCGCTGGCCGCGACCGCGGGTGGGGTCGCCGCGGCACCGGTCGATGACGGCGCCGCACCGCACGCCGATACCACCAAGACGTTGCTCAGACCGATGCAAGCGCAAACCAACGCGGCGCGCACTGCGGCTGTCATTCGGGAGTTAAACATGTTGCCGCCAAGGCCAGTCGGACAATCGATCTGCGACAACGTTAGCATCCGCAGCAAACACCCGCGACCCAATTGACACAATTCCAACAAGCCGGATCACCGGGTGTGAGGATCCCTGGCTCGGCCGTCTACAGAAACCGTCTGCCGCTTTGCTCCTGCGGTCCGAGGAGGGAACTGCAATAGTGGTCGCGGGCTTTGCGGCGCCGCCGCGGCCCACAGCGCCAGACCGGGGAAATAGGTGAGGTCGGTCGATGAAAATTCGTCTGTGTGGGCCGTCGCTGGCGGCGTCGGTATTGCTGGTCGCGGCGGCCTGCGGCTCGCACTCCACGAACCCCGTCGCGCACCTGGCCACCGCGCCGGCGACGACGAACGTGACGTTGACCGAGACCGGTTCCAACAACCTCTACCCGCTGATGGATGCGTGGGCCGCGTCGTATCACTCGAAATACCCCAACGTCACCATCACCGTCGCCAGCGACGTATCGGGCAATGGGATCGCGCAAGCCGCTGACGGCGCGGTCAACATCGGTGCATCCGGTCTCTACCTGACCGAGGGCGACTTGGCCGCACACCCGGGCCTGCTGAACATCGCGCTGGCCGTTTCTTCGCTGCACGTCAACTACAACCTGCCCGGTCTCTTCGCGCACCTCCGGCTGAACGGCAAAGTACTCGCGGCCATGTACAAGGGCACCGTCAAGACCTGGAACGACCCGCAGATCGCCGACCTCAATCCGGGAGTGATCCTGCCGGCCATCCCGGTGATTCCAATGCACCGCACGGACTCCGGGAGTAATGACACGTACCTGTTCACCCAATATCTGTCCAAGCAAGACCCCGATGGGTGGGGCAAGTCGCCCGGCTTCGCCACCTCCGTCGACTTCCCCGCCGTTGGGTCGGGTCAGAACGGAATGGCGGCCGTGGTGACCAGCTGTGCCCAGAGCCCGGGATGCATCGCCTACCTTGGCACCCGCTACCAGGCCGAGGCCGCACAGAAAGGGCTGACCGAGGCCGAGTTGGCCAATGCCTCAGGCCATTACGTGCTGCCTGACGCCGAGAGCGTCGAGGCCGAGGCCGCCGGGTCTGCCTCCCAGACACCGGCCAATCAGGTGGTCTCGTTGGTCAACGGTCCCGCCCCGGACGGGTACCCGATCGTCAACTTCGAATACGCCATCGTATACAGCAAACAGAAGGACCCCGCCGTAGCGCAGACGATGCAGGCCTTTCTGCACTGGGTGGTGACCGACGGCAGCAGCTCCAAATTCCTTGACCCGGTTCACATTTACCTTCGGCCGTTGCCGGATGAGGTCAGGATGTTGTCCGACGCCCAGATCGCCAAGATCACCAGCTAGGCAAACGCCGGCTTAGTCGGTGACCGGACCGCCTGCAGAACCGGGGTCGTCTTGTTCCAGCCGGGCGATGGCTTCATCGATGCCGCTGGTATCGCCACCGATGACCCGGTCGATGAAGCCGGCGGGCTCGTCGAGATCCTCGGCGCCCGGCAATAGGTCGGGATGTTGCCAGACACCATCGCGGACATCCATGCCCGCGGCGTCGGTCAGGCGCTCCCACAGCGCGGCGGCCTCCCGCAGCTTGCGTGGCCGCAACTCCAAGCCGACCAGCGTGGCAAACGTCTGCTCGGCCGGGCCGCCGCTGGCCCGCCGTCGCCGCAGCGTCTCGCTGAGTGCGGCCGCGCCGGGAATACGGTCGCCCAGCGCGGCGGTGACCACGACCTGCACCCAACCCTCGATCAGCGCGAGGAGCGTTTCCAGCCGTTCCAGCGCCTGGGTCTGCGCCGGCGTGGCCTTCGGCTCGAAAACGCCTTGGCCGAGCAGGTTTTCGATCGCGGTCGGATCCGAAAGCGACGCGGGGTTGAAGTCCCGTGCCAACTCCTCGATCCCGCTCATGTCGATCTTCATGCCCATCGCGTAGGCCTCGATGGCGCCCAGCAGCTGGCTGGATAACCACGGAACATGGCTGAACAGCCGGTGGTGGGCCGCTTCCCGGGCGGCCAGGAACGTGATGATCTCGCCGCGCGGCTGCTCGAGTCCGGCGGCGAAGGCTTCCACGGCGCCGGGCATGATCGCCGCCACGCCCTTCGGCCCCAGCGGCAAGCCGATGTCGGTCGACGTCAGCACCTCGCGGGACAACCGGCCCAGCGCCTGGCCCAACTGCGAGCCGAACGCCATCCCGCCCATTTGCGACATCATCGCCATCAGTGGGCCGGCCATGCTCTTGGCCTCCTCGGGCAGCGACGACGCCCACACCGTCGAGATCTGTTGGGCCATCGGGTCGCACAGCCGCTTCCAGGTCTCCAGGGTGTTGTCCACCCAATCGCTTGGACTCCAGCCGACCGACTTGGTGGTGCCGGCGGGCAGCGCGGTGACGCCGTCGAGCCAGGTGTCGGCGAGGTGTACCGCATCGGCGATCGCCGAGTTCGTGGTGGCCGGGATCGGTGCGACGAAGCCAATCGAGCTGGCCGCGACCTGCCGGGCCAGGTCGTAGTTGACGGGTCCCGACGGGGCACCGCCGGCCGGCCCCACCCCGGCGCTGCTGAACATCTGACCGAGCTGCGTGAAGATCTGCCCCAGGTCACCCATGTTGAAGTCGCCGCCCATGCCGAACGCACCGAGCGGGTCTGACGGGCCCGAGCCGGAACCGGGATTCTTTTTCCCGTGCTCGTCGCGCTCGGGGTCTTCTCCGGAGGAGAAGCCGAAAGGCAGGTCAGCCATAACCTCAACGGTACCCACCGCTGGATCAAGAGTTGCCATCCGGCGTCACGCTTGTAGCTGAACGCGTCGCCCCGGTGTCCGGTTAGGGTAAGCGGCGTGAACAGGCGGATTCTGACCTTGATGGTCGCGCTGGTGCCGATCTTGGTCTTCGGCGTGTTGCTCGCGGTAGTGACGGTGCCGTTCGTCTCGCTGGGCCCCGGCCCGACTTTCGACACGCTCGGTGAGGTCGACGGCAAGCAAGTGGTCGCGATCGAAGGCACCCAGACTCATCCGACGACCGGTCACCTCAATATGACGACGGTGTCCCAGCGCGACGAGCTGACCCTCGGCGAAGCGCTCACGTTGTGGTTCTCCGGACAAGAGCAGTTGGTACCGCGCGACCTGATCTACCCGCCCGGCAAGTCCCGTGAAGACGTCGACAAGGCCAACACCGCCGACTTCAAAGATTCCGAGGACAGCGCCGCCTATGCCGCCCTGGGCTATCTGAAATTCGCCCCCGCCGTCACGGTCGCGACGGTCACCGACCCCGGTCCGTCGACGGGCAAGCTGAAGGCCGGTGACGCCATCGACGCGGTCAACGGCACCCCGGTGGTCAATGTCGAGCAGTTCACCGGACTGCTGAAGGCCAGCAAGCCCGGCCAGACGGTGACGATCGACTACCGCCGCAAGAATGAACCGGCCGGCGTCGCGCAAATCACCCTCGGCACCAACAAAGACCGCGATTACGGCTTCATGGGTGTCGCGGTGCTCGATGCACCGTGGGCGCCGTTCTCGGTGGACTTCAACCTGGCCAATGTGGGCGGACCGTCCGCCGGCCTGATGTTCAGCCTGGCCGTCGTCGACAAGCTCACCACCGGCGATCTGGCCGGTTCGACGTTCATCGCGGGGACCGGCACGATCACCTCCGACGGCAAGGTCGGCCAGATCGGCGGCATCACCCACAAGATGGTCGCCGCCCAGGAAGCGGGCGCCACGGTGTTCCTGGTGCCGGCAAAGAACTGCTACGAGGCGACCTCGGACAATCCGCACGGTTTGCGCCTGATCAAGGTCGAGACGCTCGGACAAGCCGTGGATGCGCTGCACGCGATCCAACAAGGAGGTCAGGCACCGAGCTGCTAGCCCGCCATAGCGGGTGCTGCGGTGCGTACAGTTGTGACCGTCCAGCTCACATTAATCAGGGAGCGTAGCCAGTGGGGATGCGGCCCACCGCAAGGATGCCGAAGCTGACTCGGCGCAGCCGGATTCTGATTTTGATCGCGCTCGGTGTGATCGCGCTGCTGCTTGCCGGCCCGCGCCTCATCGACGCCTACGTCGACTGGTTGTGGTTCGGCGAGCTCGGCTATCGCTCCGTTTTCACCACCGTGCTGATGACCCGCATCGTGGTGTTCCTGGTCGCCGGCCTGCTGGTCGGCGGGATCGTGTTCGCCGGGCTAGGGCTGGCCTACCGCACCCGTCCGGTATTCGTTCCGAGCAACGACAACGACCCGGTGGCGCGGTATCGCACCGTGGTCATGTCCCGGTTGCGGTTGGTGGCCGTGGGCATCCCGGCGGCGATCGGCCTGCTGGCCGGCATCATTGCGCAAAGCTACTGGGTGCGGATCCAGCTGTTCTTGCACGGCCAAAGCTTCGGGATCAGGGATCCGCAGTTCGGCAAGGACCTCGGCTTCTACGCATTCGAGCTGCCGTTCTATCGGCTGGTGCTCAGCTACCTGTTCGTGTCGGTGTTCCTGGCTTTCATCGCGAACCTGCTGGCGCACTACATCTTCGGCGGCATTCGGCTGTCCGGCCGCACCGGCGCCCTGAGTCGTTCGGCGCGGATCCAGTTGGTCAGCCTGATCGGCACGCTGGTCGTGCTCAAAGCCTTTGCCTATTGGCTGGACCGCTACGAGTTGCTCTCGCACACCCGTGGCGGCAAGCCGTTCACCGGTGCCGGCTATACCGACATCAACGCCGTGTTGCCGGCCAAGCTGATCCTGATGGCGATCGCGCTGATTTGCGCCGCCGCGGTCTTTTCGGCGATCGTGCTGAAGGACTTGCGCATTCCGGCGATCGGCCTGGTCCTGCTGCTGCTGTCGTCGTTGATCGTGGGCGCCGGCTGGCCGTTGATCGTCGAGCAGATCAGCGTGAGACCCAATGCCGCGCAGAAGGAAAGCGAATACATCGGCCGCAGCATCACTGCGACACGCCAGGCCTATGGCCTGACGTCCGACCAGGTGACCTATCGCAACTACAGCGGGGACAGCCAGGCCACCGCCCAGCAGGTGGCGGCCGACCGGGCGACGACCTCGAACATCCGGTTGCTCGACCCGACGATTATCAGCCCCGCGTTCACCCAGTTCCAGCAGGGCAAGAACTTCTACTTCTTCCCCGACCAGCTGTCGATCGACCGCTACCTGGACCGCAATGGCGCGTTGCGCGATTACGTGGTCGCGGCCCGAGAACTCAACCCGGACAGGCTAATCGACAACCAGCGCGACTGGATCAACCGGCACACCGTCTACACCCACGGCAACGGGTTCATCGCCTCGCCGGCCAACACGGTGCGCGGCATCGCCAACGATCCCAACCAAAACGGTGGCTACCCAGAGTTTCTCGCCAACGTCGTCGGCGCCAATGGAAGTGTGGTGTCGGACGGGCCGGCGCCGCTGGACCAGCCGCGCATCTACTTCGGACCTGTCATCTCCAACACCTCGGCCGACTACGCGATCGTCGGACGCAACGGCGCCGACCGCGAATACGACTACGAGACCAACACCGAGACCAAGAATTACACCTACACCGGACTCGGGGGCGTCCCGATCGGTGACTGGTTATCCCGAAGCGTGTTCGCCGCCAAGTTCGCCGAGCGAAACTTCTTGTTTTCCAGCGTGATCGGCTCTAACAGCAAGATCCTGTTCAATCGTGATCCGGCTGCTCGGGTGGAGGCGGTGGCGCCGTGGCTGACCACCGACAGCGCGGTCTACCCGGCGATCGTCAACAAGCGCCTGGTGTGGATCATCGACGGTTACACCACGCTGGACAACTACCCGTACTCCGAACTCACGTCACTGGAGTCCGCGACCGCCGACTCCACCGAGGTGGCGTTCAACAAGCTTGGGCCCGACAAGCAGGTCTCCTACATCCGTAATTCGGTGAAGGCAACGGTCGACGCGTACGACGGGACCGTGACGCTTTACCAGCAGGACGAGCAGGATCCGGTGCTGAAGGCCTGGATGCAGGTTTTCCCGGGCACGGTCAAACCCAAGAGTGACATCAGCCCCGAACTGGCCGAGCATCTGCGTTATCCCGAGGACCTGTTCAAGGTCCAGCGCATGCTGCTGGCGAAGTATCACGTCAACGACCCGGTGACGTTCTTCTCCACCTCCGACTTCTGGGACGTGCCGCTGGACCCGAATCCGACGGCCAGCAGCTATCAGCCGCCGTATTACATCGTCGCGAAAAACATTGCGAAGAACGACAATACGTCGTCATACCAGCTGACTAGCGCGATGAACAGATTCAAGCGCGACTATCTAGCCGCCTACATCAGCGCCAGCTCCGATCCCGCGACGTACGGCAGGATCACGGTGCTGACCATCCCCGGTCAGGTCAACGGCCCGAAGCTGGCCAATAACGCGATCACCACCGACCCGGCGGTGTCCCAAGACCTCGGTGTGATCGGGCGGGACAACCAGAACCGAATCAGGTGGGGCAACTTGCTGACCCTGCCGGTTGCTCAGGGCGGACTGCTGTACGTCGAACCCGTCTACGCCTCTCCGGGGGCCAGCGATGCCGCCTCGTCGTACCCGCGCCTGATCCGGGTGGCGATGATGTACAACGACAAGATCGGCTACGGCCCGACCGTCGGTGACGCGCTCACCGGGTTGTTCGGGCCAGGTGCGGGCGCGGCGGCGACGGGGATCGTTCCCACCGATTCGGGTGCGCCGGCGACCCCGCCCGCGACCCCACCGACGCCGGCCGTGGCGCCCGGCCCGAACAGCCCGCCCACGGCGGTGCCCCCGGCCCCGGATGGGGCTACGACGCTGTCGCCAGCGAAAGCCGCTGCCCTGCAAGAGATCCAGACCGCGATCAACGCCGCGCGCGACGCGCAGAAGAAGGGCGATTTCGCCGGATACGGAGCGGCGCTGCAACGCCTGGACGATGCGATCACCAAGTACAACAACACGAAGTAGATCGCCTAAGCCCGGCCGCGTCGCAGTCCCCGGGCGTCACAAGAAAGACGGCATCGGACGGTTCGCCGAAGCGATATCGCAGGTGCTATCGCATATGAAGAACACGTGGTCCCGGGCCGGCGGTGCTGATGTGACAGCTGTGGCGCACGCCTACTTTCACGCGCAGGCCGTGCGGAACCTATCCCGGTAGGCCTTGGGGCTGATGCCCAAGTGGTTGACGAATACTCGTCGCAGGGTCTCGACGCTGCCGAAACCCGCGAGGTGCGCGGTCTCGGTGACAGTTCGGCCGGCTTCGAGCCCGGCGCGGGCGAAGTCGATCCGCACCAGCTCGACGTAGCGCGCCGGCGTCATTCCCAGCTCGGACCGAAATAGCCGGGTCAGCTGCCGGGGACTCAATGACGCCTTGGCCGCGAGCTTGGCCACGCTGTGGTCACGAGCGGGATCGGCCGCGATCGCATCGGTGACCGAGCGCAGCGGCGAGCCGGCCGGCGGATCGGCTTCGACCAGCACCGAGAATTGCGATTGGCCGCCCGCACGTTTGAGATGGACGACCAACCACCGGGCCACGTCACGGACAAGCTCTGTCCCGTAATCCATTTCAACCAATGCGAGCGCCAGGTCGATGCCCGACGACACTCCCGCGGAGGTGTAGACGTCGCCGTCGCGCACGAAGATCGCGTCCGGCTCGACCGTGACATCCCGGAAGGCCCGGGCCAATCGCCGTGTCTCGTGCCAGTGCGTGGTGGCGCGCCGGCCGCTGAGCAGGCCGGCCTGCGCGAGGACGAACGAGCCGGTGCAGATCGACGCCAGGCGACGCGTCGTTGCCGCCACGCCCCCGCGACATCCAACAGCGTCACGCCGTCGTAGACGACGATCACCACCACTCGCGAAGGTGTTCCGTCCTCATCGCGTTGCACACGACTCCCGGCATCCCCGAGTTCCTCGCTCCCGAAGTCGCCCTGGTGACCGCCGGTGTCGAAACTGACGTGTTGGGCATCGAGCGCGACGAGCTTTCGCCCGAGGCACTGGACGCGGTCACCGCGGCGCATCCGCGGCCGGATTTCAAGCGGCGCATCCTGGCTGCGTTCAACGACGGAATGAAGCACCGCCCGCACAGGAGGTTTCGTCTCGAAACGGCTGGGGCAAGCCGTTCGGAATCGAAGTGCCGCAACCACTCTGGCCGCAACAGGACGCGCGATGAATCTGGCATGGCAGCGCAAGGCCAACGGCGGCGTGGTCTCCATCGTCGAGCACCCCTTCGAGGTCGGCCTGCTCACCGCCGCGCACCGCCACGCCCGTGAGGACGAGCACTCGATCGTGCTGGCCGGTGAGATCGGCTTCCGCTCCGACGACGCGAAGTTGTGTTGCACGAGCTGCCGGAATTTGGCGAACTCGCCGACAAGTACGGGCTGACCTACGGATCGCCGGCCTGGATGGACGACATCGCGCAGCGATATGGCCTGAACCCGCCTTCTCATTGAGGTCGCTGAACCCCCGCTGAGCCCGCGATTTGGTCGGCTCGACACCGGTTCGGTAACCTTGCATTTACCGACGCGGGGTGGAGCAGCTCGGTAGCTCGCTGGGCTCATAACCCAGAGGTCGCAGGTTCGAATCCTGTCCCCGCTACTAGTGGAATTGGCCCCCGGAGATTTCTCCGGGGGCATTCCGATGCCCGATGGGACCACTCTTGGGGACATTCGCAAAGCTAACGATATCGTGGGGAACGAACGGCGTGAGTCAAGGCGCTGATGTGAGCCATGGTCCGCTCAGCACTTGCTGCAACCGAGGCGCAATGACTGCGACAACGGTGTCCATCGGCCACGACGCGATCGGTTCGACCCGCAGCACATAGCGACTGAAAACTAGCCCCAGCGTTTGCGTCGTGAAAACGGCGGCGCGGGCCTCCGCGTCGGGGCCGCCGAGGCGGGAAGCCACGGCATCACAGATATCAGCGCTTGCCGCCTCGCTGACGAGCACATTGAAGTTCTCCTGGCTGGTCGCGGCGGTCATGAGCGCCCGAAGAGGCGGGCCGCTGGTCGGATGGTCCCAAGTGGTTAGGAGGCGCCGAAGGACGCGTTCAGCAAGCGCGTCCACGTCACCGTCTAGGGCGTCGCGCAACAGTTCCAGCGGGTTGGCGGGCAGGGACAGCGCCGCCGAGAACAGGCCCCGCTTTGAACCGAAATAGTAGGCAATGAGCGCGACGTCGACGCCGGCCTCGCCGGCGATTCGACGCAAGCTCACCGCTTGGTAGCCCTCGGTGAAGAAGTAGTGGCGCGCGGCCGCAAGAATTCGTTCTCGACTAGACGCCGTCGGCCCGCGATCAGCCTCCCCATTATCTTTCATCGCTGTTGAATTCTACTTGAGCAGGCATTAGTGTCTATTCAACACTGTTGAATACCGAGATGGCTGACCGGGTATCGACCTCGGGATCTAGGAGGAATGTCCGAATGAGGGAACTTCTCGACCTGGCAGCAGCCATGGGACCGATGGGAATGCGTGCGCTGCGTTCGGGCCAACTGATGCACCCGCGCGTCGATCTGGTGGATGCCGAGCCCGACGTCGACTGTGCCTGGGAGGTGCCCATCCCGGTCAAGGACGGATACACGGTGACTGCGAATATCTTTCGGTCCAAACGTGCGCTTGCGAGCGACGAGGCGGTTCCGGTCATCATGTGCGCGCATCCCTATGACAACCGCAATATCCCGGCGCTGGGGGCGCACATTCGGTGGGGGGCCGCCCAAGCAGTACCGGTTGATATCGCAGGTGGGGCGGCTAAGGTTCTCCAAACTGACGAGCTGGGAGTCACCCGATCCCGATTTCTGGGTGGGCAATGGGTACGCCGTGGTCAATCTCAACCTTCCCGGCTACGGCGGCAGCCAGGGTCGACCATCGGCGTTCGGTCGAGACCAGGCTGCAGCCTACTTCGATGCCGTCGAGTGGGTTGCCGAGCAGCCGTGGTGCAGCGGACGGATAGGCCTGTCCGGGGTCAGTTTCCTGGCGATCAGCCAGTACTACGTCGCCGCATGCGCCGCCCGCGGTGGCCGGGCGCCCGAAGGTCTGAAAGCCATCTCGCCCTGGGAAGGACTCACTGATCCGGCGCGAGATGTCATCCTTCCCGGCGGAGTCAAGGAAAGCGGATTCCCAAGCTTCTGGTGGTTCATGGAGATTCAGCCAGGCCTGACGGGCAATGCTCAAGACTTCCTCGACGTGGAAGGGAGCCCACCGCTGAAATGGGCAGCAGATCACCCGGTGATCGACGACTTCTGGCGCGAAAAGATGCCGTCGTTGGAGGGAATCGAGGTACCGATGCTGGTATGCGGCTCGTTCTCCGACCACGGCATGCACACCGACGGCTCGTTCCGGGCGTTCCAGCGGGCCTCGGGTCCCAAATGGCTTTATACCCATCGCACCGGCAAATGGACCGCCTACTATTCTGACGAGGTCAAGGCATTGCTCCTGCAATTTTTTGATAGCTTCGTTAAGGGTCACGGCGACAACGGGTTTCAATCTCGCGCGCCTGTGCGCCTGGAGGTCCGCTCCAGCCGCGATGTTATCCACGCCGTCCGAGACGAACAGGCCTGGCCGTTGCCCGCAACGCAATGGACCACCCTGTACCTTGACGGCGGCACGTACACCCTGACCGCAGCTGCGCCCGCCGCGCATTCGATCGAGCAGGAAGCCGCCAGCGGGCTCTGCCGTTTTGGCCATGTCTTCGCCGAGGACACCGAGATCACCGGCCCCATGACCCTAAATCTCGACCTGGAATTGCGTGCCGGGGACCGAGGGCCTGCGCCCACCGACGCGGTCATCTTCGCGGTCGTCGACAAGCTGGACCGCCACGGGCGGCGGGTCCCCTTTCACGGTTCAGTCGGCAACGACGACGACAGCGTCACTCGCGGTTGCATTTGTGCATCAGCTCGCGAGCTCGACGCGGAGTGTTCCACTCCCTGGCTTCCCGTCGTAACGCTCTCGCGGCGTTCACCGGTCGCGGTGGGTGAGCGCATACGCCTGTCGATCGCGCTAAGCCCGAGCAGCACCTTCTTCGCGGCAGGGGAACGTCTCCAACTGTCGGTCTCAGGAAAGGCGATCGCCCAGGCGCCGCCTTACCACAAGGACAATTCACCCAATCGCGGCCGCCATGTCTTACACCTCGGTGGCAGCGAAGCCGCTCACCTCTTGGTGCCTCGAGTTCCGTAGGCGCCAGCTGCCGTGGGTGCAGATCGGTTGCCGCGTCACTTGGTGGCGTGCGACCGTATGCGACCGGGGCCACTGTCATGGTTCGGATCATCGGCCCCGAATGACTCGACCCGGCTTCCTATCGGGGCAGCACGGCCTCGATGGCGGTGATGACCTCGGGGGCGTCGGGCTCCGTGCGCGGCCGGAACCGCTTGACTACCTCGCCGCCGGGGGAGATCAGGAACTTCTCGAAGTTCCACTGGATGTCGCCCGCCTCTCCGTCGGCATCGGCGGCCTTGGTCAGCTCGGCGTAAAGCGGGTGGCGCTGATCGCCGTTGACATCGGTCTTTGCCAGCAGTGGGAACGTCACCCCGTATGTCGTCGAGCAGAACTCCTGGATCTCGTCGGCCGTGCCGGGTTCCTGGCCCATGAACTGGTTGCACGGGACGCCGACGACCGTCAGGCCGCGGCCGCCGTAATCCTCGGCGAGTTTCTCCAGCGCCGTGTACTGCGGGGTCAGTCCGCATTTGGAGGCCACGTTCACGACCAGCGTTGCGCCGTCTGATAGTTCGGCCAGCGTGGTCGGGAGGCCGTCGAGGGTGATCAAGGCGATGTCTTTGAGGGTCACGCCGATGACGCTAACGCTTTTCGCAGGCCGCCGTCGGCTCTTGCCGGCTGGTCTTGACTGCCCTCCAGCCTCGCGCCGCGCGACTCCGGCCATCGAAAAAGTGGCGTCGGGACATCCCGGGGTAGCCCCGGAAGTGAACTCTGGGTGCAGGCAACTGCAAATCACTTCGTAGATGAGATTGATCGGCGTCGCCGATCAGAGTGATCCGCTATTGGCCATTTTTTCAAACACTGTCGGTTGGCAACCTAAGTACAACACACCAAGGTAGGAGGGATATTCCGACATGACACAGTCCCAGACGGTGAACGTAGAATACGAAGAGCTTATGGCCCGGGCCGACGAACTCGAGCAGCCCCTTCCGGCTATCCCGCCCACCAATCCGGCTGCGCCATGTGCCCTTTCGCTGGCGAACGATGCTGCCGCCCAACTAGCGCTGTCCGCCGAGTCGATGCGCCTGTATTTAAATGGTTGCGAGAGGGAATGGAAATCGCTGGCCAAATCCCTGAGAAAGGCGGCCAGGGCTTATCAAGAGGCCGACGAAGTCGCCGCGGATTCCATCAACGGCGAAGGTGGCGGATCGGGCGGAAATGGCCGGCTGTGCGCCTACGACGACCCGGAGGGCGATTCAGGTTGGTCTCCGCCGCCGCCACCGCCACCACCTGCGCCCTTCGACTACCCTTACTACGAGGTCAGACAGGCGACGATGGATATCGAAGACGGCGACCAGGGAGCGGCGTTCGGGGCATTCGCCCATGACTGGGACAACTTTCAGCGAACATTCCAGGAAGAGGCCTACCGGTTCCGCCCGTTCACTTGCTGGGAAGGTGACGCCCGGACGGCTGTTGAACAAAATTTCGAGCAACAGCGAGCCTGGATATATTCAATGGTGCAATTGTGCGCCACGCTAAGTAAGCAGGCAATCGGCGTTGTTGACGCTCAGAAAAAGCTGCGGTCCGACAGCGGTTCGGCGGATGAGGATTCCGACGGAAACTATCTTATTCCTGAACAGCATCCCGGACCCATTGACGTATCGAATTGCGATTATTGGTACAAGTTCTATGTCGAAGCTGATCCAGAGAGTCTGCACTATGCGATCGCGTGGTATGCAAGAATGCAGAAGCAGTCCGAGGGAGCGTTAAAGCTTTATGTTGCCAATGCATCGTTACCTTTACCGCCAGTGAATCCCGGTATGTTCCCGACCGCCTCGGTGTCTGATTTCGATCTCAAAAGCGAGATCTTCGGTGACGGACAGCTCGAGGACCTACCGCTTGACCTTCCCGGCGACGACAGCCTCGGGGGCCTGACCGGCATGCCTACCCTGCCAGGCCTCGGAATGCCGTCGATGCCCGACGAGTCGAAGTTGGCCGGTGCCGCAGCGGGGCCGCCGGTCCCCGCCGTCGGGTCAGGTTCACACCCACTGACCGGTTCGGGGGTCAAACCAGCGTCGTTGGGAGGTGGAGGAATCGGCGTTGTGCCACCGTTAAGGCCGTTGACATCGTCATTCAGCCAGGAACCGTCGCCAGCACCGGCGACGAACGGTTACCCAGGCCTGGGCCGTGGGGTCCCGGGCGCTGGCGCCGCGTTGGGCGGGGGCGGGATGGGCATGCCGCCAATGGCGCCCAACGGCGCCCACGGGAAAGGCGCCGAAAAGGGCAAGCGCTTGCAGGACGAGCGTGCGCTCTACACCGAGCGGCGGGCGTGGACCGAGGGAATCATCGGTCGATCGCGGGGCAGGACCTCTCCCGAAAAGGAGATCGTAAAACCCCTCGCCTATGCACGCCTTGATGGTCAGGCGGGGTAGCAGCCCTTCAGGCAGGGTCGTGCCGCAAGTGGTCAGGCTGGGTGACCCAGCCTGAGGGCACATCCGTGGTGAGCGCCAAGTGCACAAATCGGCTGATCGCGGCGGTCGGGGCCCGAGCAGGGTTCCATTGCAAGGTGTATGGCACGAATTGGCTCGGAATCACCGGCCGAATGGTGTCGGTCACCTCCGCCCCGACGATGGATGCAGTCTTGAGAATCCAGCCGACGTCGGGTTGCGTTGTCCATCGACCAGCAGATAAATCGAAATCGGCGAGTTCAACGGTGGGTGGTGATACGACGGCGGCCTCAAGGGCCTGTCGCTGCGCCAGCGCCCACGCCGGGAAAAGTGTCTCGCTGTGAATGCCGAGCGTCTCACCCGCCAAGTCGGCCAGTGCGACCGCATCGCGAGTAGCAAGGCGGTGATCGGCCCGCAATCCCACCAGCAAGCGCTCGCCGCAGAACACCTCTCCTACGACTCCGGGACGGTCCGGCACCAGACCGCAGGTGATCGCGACATCGACTCTGCCCTCAGCGACAGCGCGATCGAGGTCGGTCAACCACATCCGTCGAACGTCGAGTTCGACCTCGGGCACATCGGCTTGTAGGGCGGTAGCAAGGTGGGGTGCAAGCACCGGCGCAACCGTCGGCGTGATACCCAGGCGCACGGTGCCGGCGTCGCCTTGTGTCAACCGGCGCACCGCCGCGGCGGCAGCTGCGACCTCGTCCAGGATGACCTTGGCACGACCGAGCAACTCGTTTCCCGCGCTTGTCACAGCGACCCGCCGAGTGGTGCGCGTCAACAACGGCGCGCCCATCTCACGCTCCAAACGCTGCACAAGTTCGCTTACCGTCGGTTGGCCCACGTGCAGCTTTTGAGCAGCACGGCCGAAGTGCAACTCGGTGGCGACTGCCACGAAAGCCTCTAGCTGACGCAGCTCCACGCTCCGATCCTAAATGTGTGCGCCGGTCACCGCCCGGTTGACGGCACCGAGGATCACAGCGGTGCGCTGTTCAGATACCACCCGGCTCCCCTCTCAGCTTGAGCCCAGCGGAATATCGGCTTCGATGCAACGCAACAGTGATCGTCAATGGCTCACTGGGTCACTGCGTCGTGACTTCAGGGCGGCCTGCGCAGCCAGCATCCCTGTCATCATGGCTCCGGTGAATCCTCCGGTGCCGCCGTAGCTCGAGGCAAGCCACAACCCAGGTACGGCTGTGGCGACATTTCGGTACGAGCGCAGAGCGCGAAAGGTCCTGGGCGGCTCTGGTGCGAAACCGTATATCGACCCGCCGGGAGTATTGAGATAGCGGTGCATCGTTGCGGCAGTAGCCATTTCGCGTTGCACGACCGCACCGGCGAAACCGGGGAAGTACCTGTCGATCTCGGTCACGATCGCATCGAGCCACTGCTCGCGCTTGGCCCGGCACGCCTGGTCACTCAGGTCCTCCCAATTGGCGACACTGTCCACGCCGACGACGGAGACAAGGTGCTGGCCTGCCGGATTCAGCCCGCTGTCGACGGCGCCGTAATCGACGATGCCTATCGCGGGCATGCGGGTTCCGGGCGCGTCAGCCAGGAGTTCAGCCCCGCGTGCATAGTCCGTCAGCGATTCCATCCACTCCGGGATCAGCACTGTCGAGTATTGGGTGAAGCCCAGCTCGCGGGGTGACACGTTGAGCCCCAAGGCAATTGAAAATAATGAGATCGACGGGCGCCGTCCCTCGTATGGGGCAGCGAACGACTTTCGTGCTTCCGGTGGGAGGGCTTCGGCGAGTACGGTCGGGGCGGCGTTGCCGAAGACGACTGGTGTGCTGTCGACGACGCGGTCGGCGCCGTGTGCCGCGGTGTGGGCGACAGCGGTCACGTGGCCTGCATCGTCGAGGATGATTTCGGTGGCCGTACGGCCCGTGCGCGCTTCGCCGCCCTCGGTCTCGACCACTTCGGCGAGCTTTCGGCTCAGTGTCGCCGAGCCGCCCTTGATGTACGTGCCGCCGCTGGCAAGATAGCTTCCTTGCGCGACGGCGTAGAACAGCCACCACAGCCGGTCGGCGTCATCAGTGTAGTAGCCAAGGTTCGCCGCCAGCGCCAGCTTCGGCCCCTCGTCGTCGCCGAATATGTCGTCGAACACCTCTGAGAGGCTTAGCCGGGCGTCTCGCAGGAGCGGCCATAACTTGAGGGGGACCACCGGCGCGTGCATGAACCACCACAGGCTGTCGTGCTCCTCACCGACCATCGCTGTCGCGTCCTGGACGGCCCGCAGTCGCTGGAAGTACCGGCGGAAGGCCGACCGCTGGTGGGGGAACCTGGCGGCTAGCGCCGCTTCGGCGGCATCGAAGCCGTGCGGCAGGACGAAAGGTGGATCGAACAATCGCCCGCGGACTTCGTAAAACGCGCCGATGGGCACAAAGTCGAGGTCGTCGAGGACGCCGAGCGCCCGCAGAACACGGGCCTTTGGGTCGTGCGGATCCTGCGGGTCCACCGTCTCGTGCAGCGAAGCTTCGATGTTGAGCATCCCGTGCCGATAGGTCGTTGCCGCCCCGCCCAACTCGGCATTGCGTTCAAGGACCAGTACCTTGTGCCCGGCCCTCGCGTACAGCGCGGCCGCGGTAAGCCCGCCGAGACCCGACCCGATGGTGATGGCATCGTAAGAACGACTCATGCGCATTCCTCCAGCAGCTGTTTTCAGGGTCCGAATGCTCGCGGTCGAGATCGAAGCGATGGTCCACGCGTAGTACAGCTCACCTGCACGGTCTGTTGGCACGCCAGGGCCGAAAGTCATTTTTCTGCAACCAGTTCGGGCTCGGCGGATGGGCTCAAGCTCCCCAACTTCGTTGATTGACCAGTCGCGCATCCCAGTTGGTGTTGTTCTCACCCGCAACGTCGGTGGTTGTTCACTGACCCGGGAGCGCGGCCCTTCCGCGAGATCGTGCCATCCCAGTCGCAGAAACAAACTCGCGGCGATCCTCCGCGGCGTCGGTAACCCAACTGCCGGCAAAGTCCAGGCGGGCACATCCGTTCACTGTCGCCAGAACTGGGTAACCAACGTCCACATTGCGGGCGTCAGGTTCGCGAGCAAGTCACTAGTCGAAGGCGGGAACGAATGGCTGATCAAGAGGGAAGCCGTTGGGACGTCAGTATCAAGAGCAACGCGGTTTGCCTTGAGCGCATCTCTGACGACGAAGACCTGGTGTTCGAAGATTCGTTGGAAGCAGATGAGGCCAGGAAGCTGGCCGGCCTCTTGACGAAGTTCGCCGACAAGCTCGACGAGTCCGACGCAAAAGAGTCCGACAACGAGTCCGACAAAGACTCCGACAAAGACTCCGACAAAGACGAGGACTCCGACGAGTCCGAGGCCTAGATCCGCGGGACCTACCTGTCCTTTCGCCGGCGAAAACGCCGTCGTACGCTCGTTGCGATGCTGGCGAAGTCCGAGATCCGGTTCCTGCGCGTCGGCGACCGCCGGGTGGCGTTCGACGTACGCGGGGACGGTCCACCACTGGTGGCCCCGGCATGGTGGGTAAGCCATCTCGAACTCGACTGGGAGGGCGACGGCTTCCGGCGATTCTGGGAAGTCGTCGCCGACGGATACACCCTGGTCCGCTACGACCGCCTCGGCGTCGGCATGTCGGACCGCACGGTCGATGATTCGGACCTGACCCTGGACGGGGAAGTGGCCATGCTGCGCGCGCTGCTCGACGAGCTGGGGTACGAACGCGTATCGCTGCTGGGCGGATCCTGCGGAAGCTGCACCGCAATCGCTTATGCCGCAACGTATCCCGAACAGATCGAGCGGTTGGTACTGTACGGGTCCTACGCCAACGGTTCGGCCATCACCACAGCGGAAGTGGGCGACGCGATTGTCGCGGCGGTTCGCGCGCATTGGGGACTCGGCTCCCGTCTGCTCAGCAACATGTTCCTCGGCGCAGCCGAATCCGCGGAGCACGAACGCTTTGCCCGGTTGCAGCGCGAGGCCGCGACCGCCGAGGCCGCCGCGGCGTTGTTGCGCCTCGTCTATCGCCTCGACGTACGGGCCTACCTCCCTCAGGTCAGCGCTGAAACGCTGGTGGTCCATCGACGTGGCGATCGGGCCGTGCCGCACCGGCTCGGACGCGAGGTCGCGGCCGCGATCCCGGGGGCTGCTTTGACCTCCCTGCCCGGGAGCGCGCACTTCCCCTGGCACGGTGATGTGGATTCCGTCGCACGCGCATGTCGCGAAGCGCTGGGGCCGCTGGAACCTCTGTCGCAGCCGACTACGCGCGAGCCGGAGCCGGACCTGCTCTCCGCCCGTGAACGCGAGATCCTTGCCTGCCTCGCGCGCGGTCTGAACGATCGCGAAATCGCCGAGCAGCTCGTGCTGAGCCCGCATACGGTGCACCGACACGTCGCGAACATCCGCCGCAAGCTTGGGCGTACCTCACGCGCGGCCGCCGTTGCCGAGGCAGCGCGTCTCGGACTTCTCTGACGTAGCCGAAACGGGCCATTGCTCAAAGATGGCCGCCTTGGGCGATGCGCGCACGCCGGCGCCGCTTCTACGTTAGGCGCCATGACTCAGACCGCTACGGAACTGGAAGTGCGCCCGCCGTCCGCGGCCTGGCTGCGGATCATGGCGCTGGTGTACGACCCGTTCGTGTGGGCCGGCGAGCTGGCGGGGATGCGGCGCCGGCGGCGCACGCTGGTGAGTGCCGCGCGGGGACGCGTCGTCGAGATCGGTGCGGGGACGGGGCTGAACATCGCGCACTATCCCGACGACATCGATGATCTGGTGCTCATGGAGCCCGAGCCGGCCATGCGCCGAAAGCTCGCGCGCCGGTTGCAGCGGCATGCCCGTCCGGCGCGGATCGTCAACGCACCCGCAGAGTGCCTACCGCTGACCGACGAGTCGGTGGATACCGTTGTCTCAACCCTTGTCCTGTGCACCGTCGAGGATCCGGAACGTGCGTTGCGTGAGATCGCTCGCGTGTTGCGCCCGGGCGGGCAGTTGCTGTTCGTCGAACACGTTCGGGCGAATTCACGGTTGCTTGCGGCCTGGCAGGACTACCTGTTCCGCCCCTGGCGTGCCTTCGCCGGCGGATGCTGCTGCAACCGCCCCACCGGGGAGCTGATGCGCGCCTGCGGATTTGCGGTCACGGCAGAGGATTTTGTGTGGCGCGGAATGCCGCGGATCGTCCATCCGCTCTTGATGGGGCGGGCAACGCGCTAGTCTCATTGACTACCGCCGTTTTCATCACAGTTCGACGACGTCCACGTGTGACCTCGGTCGCTAGCATCGGGTGGACTTGCCGAAATTGATCGGCAGGACCTCCACGACGCATCATCTAGATGCTGCCGGATATTTCTGTCTTGCTTACAAATTGGCTACTGACAGGAAATCGCCGGACGTTCTGATGCGCGAGGAGCCGCTGCGAAAAGAGGACGATGGAGTCTGCTGGAGTGCTGTCGCGCGATCGAATCGTTGCCAGCCCAGGATGGAGCAGGTGGCTCGTTCCGCCCGCCGCGCTCTCGATACATCTAGCGATCGGCAGCGTTTACTCCTGGAGCGTATTCAAGCTTCCGCTACACGAAACACTCAGGGCATCAGGACTTTTGAGTGCGATGCCGTTCACGCTGGGCATTGTCATGCTGGGCTTGTCGGCAGCCGTCTTCGGCACGGCGGTCGAACGGCGAGGTCCACGTTGGGCGATGTTCGTGGCGACCGTCTGCTTTTGCGGCGGTTTGCTCGTTTCGGCGATGGCCGCCGAGATCGGCCAGATGTGGCTGATCCTCCTCGGCTACGGAGTCATCGGCGGGATCGGACTCGGAATCGGTTACATTGCACCGGTTTCCACGTTGATGAAATGGTTTCCCGACCGGCCCGGAATGGCGACAGGATTCGCCATCATGGGGTTTGGCGGCGGTGCGCTAATCGCCTCGCCGTGGTCGTCGCAGTTGATGAAGTGGTTCGGTACCGACCGGCATGGGCTGGCTGCGACGTTCTTGGTAATGGGCGTAGTGTATGCGGTCTTCATGGCGGTGGGAGTGCTGCTGGTCCGCGTCCCGCCGCACGAATGGGAACCGCCCGTCGTCAGGGTGGCAGCGTCGAAGTTCCCGCATGCCGCTGGGCCCGATCGCACCGCCAACGAGGCGATCAAGACCCCACAATTCTGGTTGCTGTGGATTGTGTTGTGCTGCAACGTCACTGCCGGTATCGGCATCCTGGAACGGGCAGCGCCGATCTACCGAGACTACTTTCCGCATGCGGCGTCCCCTGCGGCGCTGACCGCGGCCGCGGCGGGATTCGTCGCGATGCTGTCGCTGGCGAACTCGTTGGGACGCATCCTCTGGTCCACGGCTTCGGACACGGTCGGTCGCAAGAACATGTACCGGCTCTATCTCGGTGTCGGGGCGGCGCTGTACGCCGTGTTGATCGTCACGCAAAACGCGAGCAAGCCGCTGTTCCTGGTGGTCTGCATCCTGCTGCTGTCCTTCTACGGCGCGGGGTTTGCGACGGTGCCGGCCTATCTGCGTGACCTGTTCGGCTACCTCGAGATCGGAGCGATCCACGGCCGGCTGTTGACCGCGTGGTCGACGGCGGGCGTGCTCGGACCGGTGATCGTCAACGCGATCGCCGACAATCGCATCGCCGCCCACGTGGTGGGTCCCGAGCGATACAGATGGCCGTTCACGATCATGGTGATCCTGTTGCTGATCGGCGCGGTCTGCAACGAGCTGATTCGCACGCCGCGGCCGCCCAGCTTCGTCGTGTCGGCGGTCGATACGCGAAAGCCGGAGTCCGTCATTTCGGCAGAGGTCGCACAATGACCGTCGGCCGATCGGTCGCGACGTCGCCGCGCGGCAGCCTGCTGGGTGTTGCCAGCTGGTTGTGGGTGGGAGTGCCATTTGCCTACGGCCTCTACGAGCTGGTGGTGAAGATTCCCGCGTTGTTCACGAACTAAGGGAATAGCCGGCTGTGGCCGCCGCGTTCACCCGGCCATGACTGCTTTCAACGTGCCCCAGCGCCAGGAGTTCCTCGCAGCACTACACGTCGGCGTGCTGTCCGTCGCCGCCGACGACGGCCGCCCACCTGCCAGCGTCCCGATTTGGTACGACTACGTCCCGGGCGGAAACATCCGGGTCAACACCGGGGCGTCGTCTCGTAAGGCCAAGCTCATCGAGCGGGCTGGGGTAGTGACACTGGTCGTGCAGCGCGAAGAACCGCCGTATCAATATGTGGTCGTCGAGGGCACCGTGGTCGACACCGCCAAGCCCACCCCCATGGCCGTGCGCGAAGAGATCGCGATCCGCTACCTCGGCGAGGAGGGCGGGCGCGCATTCGTCAGCAGCATGGAGAATCAGGAAACCGTGCTGTTCACCGTGCGCCCGGACCGCTGGATCACCGCTGATTTCTCCGGTGAGCTCTGAGCGCATGCCGTCCGCGGCAAACGGCTAAAGATCGCCGTTGCGCGAGCAATAAGACGGTCCGGCGCCTGATTTTGGTTTAGGTAGTCCTCGTGAGGGTATTCCGTAGCGACTTCTCACGCGGAAAGGGCCTCGACATGTTGCACTCGGTAATTCTGGCTAGTTCGGATCCGCTTGCGGCAGGGTTCATTCTGCGCGGGATCAAGGGGATATTCGTCGCCATCGGCAGCGTGATCGCCGCAATAGTTTGCGGCCTCATCGCCGCCATGAAGGGCCGTAATCCGTTGGGATGGGGACTTCTCGGGCTGTTCTTCTCAATCCTTACCCTGATCGTCATTATCGTCATTCCGAGCAAGAAGTCATAGGGCGGCCAGCAAATCGCTGCCTGCCCTTTATGGTCCCCATACAATCGCCGGGTCGACGCGCTCGTGCGCGGTCAGCAATAAGTGGTCGAAATCCGACTGCGAGCTGACGCGGGGACCGAGGGTGCGGAAGTCTTCGCAGATCTGCTCGGCGAGCAGCCGCAGCTTGACGTTGGCCTCCTGGGATAGCCACTTAAGCAGGTCGAAGGCCGGACCGTCGCCGATGCCGTAGACCAGCATCAACATTCCTTTGGCCTGCTCGATGCCCGCGCGCTGTTCGGCGATCTCGGCCAGCTTCGCGCTGACGAGGTCTTCTCGCGTCTGGTCGGGCAGCGGAGAGACGTCGACGTAGAACCCGTGGGTTCCGATCACATCACCTTGGTCATCGCGCAGTTGGTCACCGACGACCACCACCTGGCGCACCTGTCCGCGGGTATCGATGATTCGGTGCCGAGTGCTGAATGCCTGACGGGTGTTGAGGATCTGATCGATGGTGGCCGCGACCTGCCCGCGGTCGTCCGGGTGTTTGTGCGACAACACCAGCTCGGTGGTCGGGGTCACGCTGCCGGGCTCATACCCGTGCAACCGTTGTACCTGTTCGGACCACTCCCAGCGCTGGTCGGAGAAGTAGAACCGGAACCAGCCTGCCCGCTGCGGCGCACCACCGGCCAGGGCTTGTTCGACGTCGGCCGACTGGCCGTTGAGGTCCCATTTCATGGCGGACTTCGTCTCCTCGGGTACAGGTCAACGGTACGGCCGACTGCTGCAGCGCGCACGGTCCAGCCCCGATTGGGCAAGCAGGGTGCGAGAACTCGCGAGGCCACGGCGTCGATATTCATGGCGCTGGCTGTTCAACGCCGAGGGCGAGTCAAATCATTACATAAGGGTCGGCGCGGGTGGGCGAGCGGCGGGTGCGGCGGCGGTCGCGGAACTCGGCCGCCGCCCCGCCTCACCAGTCGACTAGGCGTTGATGACCTCCCGTTGGTCGATGGCCTGGCGTCCCTCGCCACGGCCGATGCTGATCTTGCGCGGCTTGGCTTTCTCGGCCACCGGGATGCGCAGTCGCAGGACGCCTTCGGTGTAGGACGCCTCGATCTTGTCGGTGTCGAGGTTGTCGCCGAGCACCAGCTGTCTGCTGAACACGCCGCGCGGCCGCTCGGTGGCGAGCATCTCCCGGTTGGGATCGAGGGCCGGACGTTCGGCCCGGACGTTCACCACATTGCGCTCGATGTCGATGTCCAGCGAATCGGCGTCGATTCCCGGCAGGTCGAACTCGACGACGAATTCCTCGCCCTCGCGCCAAGCATCCATCGGCATCACCGCGGGGCGGGCGGCCGTGCCCAGTACTTGTTGGGCGAAACGGTCCAGCTCCCGGAAGGGGTCGCTACGCATCAGCATTGCAGCCATCTCACACTCCAATCTGTTGCCATGGTGTTGAACTTATCTATGCCAGCTGGCATAGGTTTTATATAGCACTATCGAAAGTTCAGTGCAAGTGTGGTAAACAGGTTTTCTGCTGCGAGCAAGCGAGGAGGTGCTCGATGACCGATGTCCCGGACCAGACCCGCACGCCGTCGCCCGACCATGGCGTGTACGGCATCTCGGTCGCCGCTGAACTTTCCGGCGTCGCCGTGCAGTCGCTACGGCTCTACGAGCGCCACGGCCTTCTCACGCCTTCGCGCAGCGATGGCGGGACCCGGCGGTACAGCGCCGACGACTTGGCACGACTGCGGCGCATCAGCGCGCTGGTCGACGCCGGGGTTAATCTGGCCGGCATCGCGCGCATCCTCAACCTTGAAGACGACAATGCGGAACTATCCGCAGCCAACACAGATCTGCGCTCGAGCAACCGCACCTTGCGCTCCGCGGCCAGAGCCGCGAAATCCAAGAGGAAGAAGTGAACTACGCGACCACACGGATGTGTCGTGCGCTCGGGTCCGCGGGGTCTACCGCCGGCGAGAACCCCCAGCCGTAAACAGTGGGCGGAAAACCAGGCCCCACAACAGAGTTCGCAGTCATCGCTCGACGTTGAAGAACGAGTCGCCGTCCTCGGGCGTGCCGTCGATCTGGCCGCGTTCGCGACCGTGAACGTCCGGGTCGATGCTGTCTAGCTCGTCGTCGCTGAACAACACGACCTCGTCGGAGTCGTGCGCTTCCCCGGATGGCCGGTCGTTCTCGGGATTGTCCGATGTCTCCGCCGCGAGTTTTTCGTCGAGTGACTCGTGATCGTCGGCAGCGATCCACCGGTTGGGCGGGTCTACCACTTCGTCACCGTCGTCGTTGCGCACCTGGTCGGAATCGAGGCTTTCGGACTGGTCCAGCATGTTTTCGTTGTTGCTATCCACCATGGCCGATTGCCCGACTGCGCAGGGGATTAAACGGGGTGGCTGCCGATCCCGGCGATCAGGACTTGCCTTCGTGACCGGGTATTTCCGATTTGCCACCGTCGCGAAGGTTTGGGGAAAATCTCAACGGGTGAAACAGAACTAGGCGCGGCCTATGGTGCCCCAAGCGCCACGGTCGCGGGTCGCGGTCAGTACGTTGATCGCCCTCCCCGGGGTACGGGGAAGGCCCGGCTCCCTTGAGGGGGTTATGACATGCCGGACGATAACAACACGATCGTCTCGCAATTGGCAGAGCTCGTTGCCGGCATCGCTCGCCAGAGCACGGACACCGATGCCGGGCTCCAGGAGCTCGTCGACAGCGGCGCGGAGCATGTCACCGGTTGCCAATACGCGGGAATTACCCTCGCCGACGCGGGCCAAGGGGTCACCAACGTGATTGCCACGCATCAGTACGCGGCGGATCTCGACGCCGCGCAGGAGCGCTACCGGGAAGGGCCGTTTCTCGCGGCCACGTGGGAGCACCACGTTATGCACGTCGCGGACCTCAGCGCTGACGAACGATGGCCGCGTTTTCAGCAATTTGCCCTGGAGCACACCCCGATCCGCTCCGTATTGTCCTACGAGCTGTTCGTCGACGGCGGCACGATCGCGGCGCTGAATCTATACGCCGAGCAGCCACACACATTCACCCAGGAGTCAATTGAACTCGGCGGCATCTTCGCCACCCACGTCGCACTGGCGTGGTCGATGATGCGGCGCACGGACCAATTTCGCAGCGCCCTCGCATCACGGGACATCATCGGTCAGGCCAAAGGCGTGGTCATGGAGCGGTTCAGCATCGATGCCGTCGAGGCGTTCGAACTCCTTACTCGGCTATCGCAGGAATCCAACAGGAAGCTGATCGATCTCGCCGAGGCACTGATCGAAAGCGAACATCCACTCAAGCGCCGGCACCGGCAGCATTAGTGCTCGATGGGGAAGGGCACCGGCCGGCGCTCGGCGATAAGCTGTTCGCCGAGGTCATAGTCGTCATCGGCGTTATAGGTCAGCACCCCGACCACCGAGTCGCCATGCGCGTACCAGACGGTGAATCCGTCGGGATGCTCGCGTAACTGGCTGTGCTCGTAGCCGTCACCCCAGGCATGATATTTCAGGGTCGCATCGCCCACGGAAGTCCAAAACCCTGGTACACCAACCCATTTGGTGGGCCATGCCGCTGCGCAGGCCCCCGCGATCGCGCCTTGGTCGCTCGCGTCCTGCCAGTGTTCGATGGCCAGGTGGCGTCCCGCGACCTCGTGGCGCGCCAATGCGACATCCCCCGCGGCGTAGACATCGCGAGCCGTTGTGCGCATATCGGAGTCGACGACGATGCGGGAGTCGCGAATCTGCAATCCCGCCTCGGCGGCGATGCGGCTCTGCGGCACGACGCCCGTCGCCGCCAGCACGAGATCGCAGTCGATGGTGACGCCATCGTCCAGCCGAACGCCGGTGTCGGTGATTTCTTCGACAGCGACTCCGCCGACATGGCGGGCCCCGGCATCCGTCACCAGATCACGCAGGCGTTCGGCGGCCTGCGTTCCCAGCCGTTTTTGTTGCGGAAGTTGTTCGGGGGCAACCAAAGTCACTGACACCCCACGCAGTGCCAAGGAAGCTGCCGCCTCACAACCGATGAAGCCGGAGCCGATCACCACGGCAGAGGCGGCGGCCTCCGCGGCGTGGCGCAGCGCGGTCGCGTCCGCCAGTGAGCGCAACAGCAGCGCCCGCTGACCGCCGGGGACCGGTGGGGCCTGTGGCGCCGCGCCGCACGCCAAGATCAAGCTGTCGAACGTGTGCGGTTGCTCGCCGACGTGCAGCGTGCGCTGGGCGAGGTCCAGGCGATCGACTCGCGCCGCGGTGGTGAGTTCGATGTTCCGCTCGTCGAACCACCGCGCGTCGTGCAGTGCGACTTCGTCGGTCTGACCGCGCAGGTACTCCTTGCTCAGCGGTGGGCGCGCGTAGGGCAGGTCGGCGTCGGCGGAAAAGATGCGCACCGGTACGTCGGCGTTGTGTTCGCGGAAGGACTGCGCCGCCGCCACTCCTGCGGGCCCGCTGCCTACGACGATCAATCCCGACTCGGCCACTACGGCGTGATACCCGCGCACGAGAAGCTAAACCGGTGCGTTTGTTTTGACGACCTCGACACGGGTAGCCCGCCGTATATGAAAGCCGTAACCTGGCAGGGCAAACGCGACGTGCGTGTCGAGTCGGTGCCCGACCCGAAGATCGAACAGCCCACCGATGCCATCATCGAGGTGACCTCGACCAACATCTGCGGGTCGGATCTGCACCTGTACGAAATCCTCGGGGCATTCATGAACCCGGGTGACATTCTCGGCCACGAGCCGATGGGGATCGTCCGCGAAACCGGTTCGGAAACCGGCGACCTGCAGGTGGGTGATCGGGTGGTGATCCCATTCCAGATCTCCTGTGGCAGCTGTCACATGTGCCACCACGAACTCTTCACCCAGTGCGAAACCACCCAGGTGCGCGAACAGGGCATGGGCGCAGCGCTTTTCGGCTACTCGGAACTCTACGGCTCAGTACCCGGCGGGCAGGCCGAGCTGCTGCGCGTTCCGCAGGCGCAGTTCACCCACATCAAAGTCCCTGTCGGACCGCCGGATTCGCGGTTCGTGTATCTCTCGGATGTGTTGCCGACCGCGTGGCAGGCGGTGGAATACGCCAACGTTCCGGACGGTGGCACAGTCGCCGTGCTGGGGCTGGGGCCGATCGGTGACATGGCCGCCCGCATCGCCGATCATCTCGGATACCGCGTCGTCGCGGTGGATTTGGTGGCCGAACGCCTGGCCCGCGCCGCAAAGCGGGGGATTCGCACCATCGACCTCGGCCACCTGGACGCTTCGTTGGGTGACGCGATCCGCGACCTGACCGACGGCCGTGGAGCCGATTCGGTGATCGAGGCGGTGGGCATGGAGGCGCACGGTTCGCCGGCGGCCAAGTTCGCCCAACAGGCGACCACGGTGCTGCCGGATGTGATCGCCAAGCGCTTCATGCAGACCGCCGGTGTGGACCGGCTCAGTGCGCTGTATTCGGCCATCGACATCGTCCGCCGCGGCGGGACGATCTCGCTGATCGGCGTCTATGGCGGAATGGCCGATCCTCTTCCGATGCTCACGCTCTTCGACAAGCAGGTGACGCTGCGCATGGGGCAGGCCAACGTGAAGAGATGGGTCGACGACATCATGCCGCTACTGACCGACGCCGACCCGCTCGGCGTCGACGAGTTCGCCACTCACGTGCTGCCGCTCGACGAGGCGCCGCACGCCTACGAGATCTTCCAGAAGAAGCAGGATGGAGCCGTCAAGGTGATCCTGAAGCCCGGGCAGACCGCTAAGGCTTCCTGAAAGGTCTCCTGAAAGCGCTGTCCGCCAAGGCATTTCACCTGCGGGTTTGGCTGGTGCCGCAGTCGGGTATCAAGTGGCGCATGACCAACGCAGACGCGCCTTTTCCGACGCCGACCGGTGAACTGTGGCCGGGCAAGGCTTACCCCTTGGGCGCCACCTACGACGGCGCGGGGACCAACTTCACGTTGTTCAGCGAGGTGGCCGAACGGGTGGAGTTGTGCCTGTTCGACGCCGACGGCACCGAGACGCGGATCACTCTGCCCGAGGTCGACTACTTCGTCTGGCACGGTTACATCCCGAGCATCGAGCCCGGACAGCGCTACGGCTACCGCGTGCACGGCCCGTACGAACCGGAGGAGGGGTTACGGTGCAACCCCAACAAGCTGCTGCTCGATCCCTATGCGAAGGCCATCGACGGCACCTTCGACTGGAACCAGTCGCTGTTCAGCTACAACTTCGGCGACCCGGACAGCCGCAACGACGACGACTCGGCGGCCAGCATGCCCAAGTCGGTGGTGATCAACCCCTACTTCGACTGGGGCACCGACCGCCCGCCAGGACACGAATACGCCGACTCGGTGATTTACGAGGCCCACGTCAAGGGTCTGACCCAGACGCATCCGGGCATCCCCGAGCAGATGCGCGGCACCTACACCGCGGTGGCCCACCCGGTAATCATCGATCACCTCAAGAGCATGGGCGTCACCGCGATCGAGCTGATGCCGGTGCACCACTTCGCCAACGACTCCACCCTGGTCGAGCGGAATCTGTCGAATTACTGGGGCTACAACACGATTGGGTTCTTTGCCCCCGACTTCAAGTACTCCAGCGGCACCTCACCGGGGGGACAGGTGCAGGAGTTCAAGGCAATGGTGCGCGCACTGCACGAGGCGGGCATCGAGGTGATCCTCGACGTCGTCTACAACCACACAGCCGAGGGCAATCACATGGGACCCACGCTGTCGATGCGCGGTATCGACAACCCGGCGTACTACCGGCTGGTCGATGACGACAAGCAGTACTACATGGACTACACGGGAACGGGAAACAGCCTCAACGTCGGGCATCCGCATGCGCTGCAGCTGATCATGGACTCGCTGCGGTATTGGGTGACCGAAATGCATGTCGACGGCTTCCGCTTCGACCTGGCCTCGACGCTGGCCCGGGAGTTCTACGACGTCGACCGGCTGGCGGCCTTCTTCGAACTCGTGCAACAGGATCCGATCGTCAGCCAGGTCAAGCTCATCGCCGAACCGTGGGACGTCGGGCCGGGCGGCTACCAGGTGGGTGGCTTCCCGCCGCAGTGGACGGAGTGGAACGGCAAGTACCGCGACACCGTCCGCGACTTCTGGCGCGGCGAGCCCGCCACGCTCGACGAGTTCGCCTATCGACTGTCGGGGTCGGCCGATCTCTACGAACACACCGGGCGCCGGCCGGTGGCGTCGATCAACTTCGTCATCGCCCACGACGGGTTCACGCTGCGCGATCTGGTGTCCTACAACGAGAAGCACAACGAGGCCAACGGCGAGGACAACAACGACGGCGAAAGCCACAACCGCTCCTGGAATTGCGGCGCCGAAGGGCCCACCGACGACGCCGAGATCAACGCACTGCGCGCCCGCCAACAGCGCAACTTCCTGACCACGCTGCTGCTGTCGCAGGGCGTTCCGATGATCTGCCACGGCGACGAGCTCGGACGCACGCAGAACGGCAACAACAACGGCTACTGCCAGGACAGCGAGCTCACCTGGATCGACTGGTCGCAGGCCGACACCGACCTGCTGGAATTCACCCGCAAGGTCTCGGGTCTGCGTGCGGACCACCCGGTGTTCCGGCGGCGACGCTTCTTTTCCGGCAAGCCCGTCGGCCGGCGCGGGCAGGATGGACTGCCCGACATCTCCTGGTTCGCACCGGACGGCTCGGAGATGACCGACGAGGACTGGGGAGCGGGCTTTTCCAAGTCTGTCGCCGTGTTCCTCAACGGGCACGGCATCCCCGACCGCGACGCACGCGGACAGCGGGTGCTCGACGACTCGTTCCTACTGTGTTTCAACGCCCACTACGAGCCCATCGAATTCACGCTGCCGCCAAAGGAATTCGGCGCTTCCTGGCAGCTGGTGGTGTTCACCGGACCGGAGGAGGAAACGCCCGCCGACGAGGTGCCCGGCGGCGGGACGCTCGTCGTCGATGCGCACAGCGCCGTCGTGCTGCAGGCCGTCTCCAGTGGCTGACGAGCCTCGCGTCGCGGTCTGACCGTAGATCGGCTCCCTTTCGCCCGGCGATTGGTTACTTTGTGCCCAGTGACATCGGCTGCATGTCCGCGCACAATGTCGACACCAGCAAATTTGGGTGGCGTCGACTCAGGACTTGCGATCCGGCGCTGTTCGGGAAGCAACGGGGCAGCCGATGGAGCCGATGGAGGCGGAGAGCCCCGACGCGTGGCTGAATGACGTGGCCTGGTGTCGACGGATCGCGTTGGTGGTGGTGTTTGCCATCGCCGCGTTGGTCTGGGTGGGCTGGACGACTGGCAGCGACCGGTTGACCCGGATCTATCCGACCTGGCCGCAGATGATGCCGTGGACGGCGGTGTGGCTGGTGTCGCTGGGTGCGGCGATCTTGGCGCAGTCGGGTGCCCCATCGCGGAAGCGGGTGTGGGCCGGGCGTGGCTTGGCCCTGCTGGTGGCTGCCCTTGCCGGCATCACCCTCGTGCAGTACGCGACCGGTGTGCTGCCCGGCCTGGACCGGGTGTGGTTCGCCGACGCGCTACGAACCTCGCAATGGACCAAGCCAGGGCGGCCCAGCCCGCAGACGGCGGTGTCCGCCCTGCTGCTGTCCGGCGCCGTCGTCCTGATCCGTTTCGATCGGCGAACCCGCGTGGCCTGGCCCGCGTGCACCGCGGCCGGTGCGGCGATCCCGTTCGTCACGGTCGGGGCCTACCTGTTCGACGCTTTGGCGCTGGTGGGCTCCTCGCCTTCGACCGGCCAGGCGTTTATGACGGCGCTGGCACTCTTGCTGCTCGCCGCCGCGGCGTTGCTGGCGCGTCCCGACCGGGTTCCGGTCGCCTGGTTGCTTGGCCGGTCCGACCGGTCGTCGCTACTCCGGCTGGCCGCGATCCTCGCCGGTTTTCCGGTTGTCGTGGCGTTGTCGCGGCCGGCGCTCCTGGGGTTGGGGATCGGCGAGCACACGGAGTGGACCTTCTCGATCTTGTTGGGCACCGTCATTGTCGGGGCGGTGACGTTCTTCTTCACCCAGCGTGAGCACGAACTGCTGATAGCAAAGGAGATCCTCAGCAAGCAACGCGCCGACGCTGAGATGCGTTATCAGATCCTCGCGGCCAACGCCGTCGACGTCATCGTCCACTTCCGCGGCGGCGAGGTCGCGTGGATCTCGCCATCCGTGGAAGCCGTGCTGGGCGGACCGCTGCAGCACTGGACCGGTTCAAACTTCAGGCGTTTGATCCACGTGGACGACCGCGCCGCGCTGGCAGCCGCCCTACAAAGGATCGGTAACGGCGAATCGGTCATCCAACGGTTTCGGGTCCGCTCCGCCGACGGCACCTATCACTGGGTGGACGGCCACGCAAAGCCGTATGTCGACGCCGACGGGAACGCCGATGGGCTGATCGCGGCGCTGCGCACCGTCGACGATCAGGTCGAGACGGAGCAACGTCTTGAACGCCTGGCCAGGTTCGACACCCTCACGGGCTTGGTCAACCGGGCCGAAGCCCTCGGTCGACTCAAGTCCGCGGTGGATCAGCCGCGACCACCCGGAACGTACGTCGGGGTCCTGTTCTGCGACGTCGACCGCTTCAAGGAAATCAATGACACGTGGGGTCACGGCATCGGCGACCAGGTCCTGGCAACGCTGGCATCCCGAATCAGCGGAAGCGTCCGCAGCGGGGACACAGTTGGGCGGACGGGGGGTGACGAGATGCTTGTCATCCTGCCCGACATCCACGGCAGTGACGAGCTTGCCGGAATCGCCGAAAAGATCCGTTTCCGCGTCGCCCAACCGATTCGCGTATCTGCCACCACCATTCACGCGACCATGAGCATCGGAGCCACCATCGCCGTCCCGGGTGAGCCCGTTGCCTCCATCACTGCCCGCGCGGACGCGGCCATGTATCGGGCGAAGTCCGGCCGCGCCAACGCCGTGATTTGCAATTAGGCGATCTCGGTCAACATGCGCCGCGCGCGAGCGCTTGTGTCGATCCGACGACATCGGCCGCCTTTGTGTGCACAATGACTATGCTGCACAAGCCTGGGCGTCATTGTGGACAAGCGGCCAGACGCCGGCTGGGTGGAGGGTGCCGATGCACGTATCCGGTACCGACACGCGTCTGGAAACCGCGCTGCCGCGGTTTGCCCGGGGGATCCTGGTATTCGTCATCGCCGTAGCCACCGTTGCGTGGGTGGGCTGGACTACTGGTGTCGAACTGTTGACTCGGCTCTATCCGACGTGGCCGGTGATGACGCCCTGGACCGCGTTGTGCCTCGCCGCGTTGGGGGTCTCGGCATTGCTGCAATCTGGGCAACCGTCGCGCGCGCGGGTGTGGACGGGACGCTGCCTGGCTGTCGCGGTGGTCATTTTCGGCCTCGTCGTGCTTGCGGAGTTCGCGACCGGCAGGTCGTTCGGCTTGGACCAGGCGTTGTTCGGCGATGCTGTGCGGCTGCGGCAATCGTCCTGGCCAGGGCGTCCGAGCCCGCAAACGGCCGTGTCCCTGCTGTTCGTCGCCGCCACGGTTGCGCTGGTCCGCCTGGATCGGGGCGTCCGCCTGCTCTGGCCTGTGTGCATGGCCGCGGGTGCCGCCATACCGCTGGTCACTGTCGCGGCCTATCTGTTCGACGCGCTGGCTCTCGTGGGTGTGTCGACGTCAACCGGTCAAGCGATGGCGACCGCCTCGACCCTGCTTCTCGTGGTCGTTGCGGCATCACTGGCGCGGCCCGACCGGCCGCCGCTCGCCTTGCTGGTCGGCCGGCCCGACTGGCGCTCATTGGTCCGATTGGTGGGCGTCCTGGCCGCTTTCCCGCTCGTCGTCGCGCTATCCAGGGCGGCCTTCGTGGCGGTCGGCCTGCGCGGGGAGCACACGGAGTGGACCCTGTCGATCGTGACGGGGACGGTCGTCGTAGGTGCGGTCACGTTTTACCTGAGCCAGCGTGAGCAGAAAGAACTTATTCAAAAAGAGTTGGTCGGCAAGCTGCGCACGGACGCCGAAAACCGCTACCGGATCCTGGCCGACAACGCCGTGGACATCATCGTTCACCTGCGGGGCCGCGAGGTCGCGTGGGTCTCGCCGTCCGTGGTGGCCGCGCTGGGTGGCCCGCCGCAGCGATGGCTGGGCGCCGGTTTCAGCGGCCGCATCCACGACGACGACGTCGATACCGTCCTGACCGCGCTGCGGCGGATCGCCGACGGCGAATCCGTCGTCCAGCGATTCCGGATCCTTTCCGTCGACTCCGGCTACCGCTGGGTCGACGGCCATGCCAAACCGTACGTCGACGCCGACGGCAACACCGATGGGGCGATCGCGGCGCTGCGCCTCGCCGATGACCAGGTGGAAGCGGAGCGGCGACTTGAGCGGCTGGCCCACTTCGACACCCTCACCGGGCTGGCGAACCGGGCCGAGATCATGGCACGCCTCGAGGCGGCGCTCGCGCAACCGCTGCCGACCGGAACGTTCGTCGGCGTCCTGTTCTGCGACGTCGACCACTTCAAGGACATCAACGACACCTGGGGACACGGCGTCGGCGATATTTTCCTTGCCACCCTGGCGGCGCGGATCGGCGAAAGCGTCCGCCGGCAGGACTCGGTCGGGCGAACCGGCGGCGACGAGATACTCATCGTGGCTCCCGACATCCACGGCATCGACGAGCTCGCCGAGATCGCCGAGAAGATTCGCCGCAATACCGCCGAACCGATCGACGTTGCCGGAAACGCGATTCGAGCGACGCTGAGCATTGGTTCGACGATCGCCCTTCCCGGCGAGCCGGTTTCCTCGGTCATGGGCCGCGCGGACGCGGCGATGTACCAGGAGAAGCCGGGCGACACGCATGCCGTCGCCCGATTTTCCGTGGAACGGTCCTTGCGCCGGGCGCGCCGGGCGTCATCGTAAGTCAATTCTCAAGGCGCGCATGGCTTTTTGCGGCTGGCGTGCGCCGATGGTCCGCCCATCGTCGCCTGCCCCATTCCTGATGGATACGCTGTGCTGCAGCGTGCTCGTTACAGGAGAGGGCAAATATGTCACGGACAGTGGTGGTTGGTGCATCGAGTGGCCTCGGGCGCTGTATCGGAATCGGGCTGGCCCAGCGCGGTGATCGGGTCGCGCTGTTGGCCCGCCGAAAAGAGCGCATCGAGTCGGCGGCCAAGGAAGCCGGACCGGCCGCGGTCGCCGTCGAGTGCGACAGCACCGATGAGGCGTCGTGCCGGTCGGCCATCGGCGAGGTCGCCGAGGCGTTCGGCGGCATTGACAACATCGTCTACACCCCCGCCATTAGTCCGCTGGTCCGCATGGTCGACACCGACGCCGAGACGTGGCGCCGGATCTTCGACACCAACGTGGTCGGGGCGTCGCTGGTGACCGCGGCGGCGATGACCCACCTGACCGCATCGGCGGGCAAGGTGGTCTACCTCTCCTCGGACGCGGGCCCGTACGGTCCGCCGTGGCCTGGGCTCGGCGCCTACGGCGTCAGCAAGGCCGCCCTGGAACGACTCGTCGAGGCGTGGCGATCCGAACACCCCGACGTCGGCTTCACCAACCTGATCGTGGGGGAGTGCGCCGGCGGCGAGGGTGAAGCGGCGACCGGGATGAACGCCGGCTGGGACATGGACCTGACCATGCAGGCCTATCCGCTCTGGGTTTCGCGCGGCTGCATGCCGGGCAAGTTGATGCCCGTCGAGGACCTGATCGACGTGGTCCACACGATCCTTCGCACCAATTCCTCGACGTCGATGCCGCTGGTCGTGGCCCGTGGCGCACCGTCGAGCCCCGCCGCGTTCGCCGAGGCCAATCCGTCCTAGCTCAGCGACCGGTGAGTTTTTCGCGCACCAGATCGGTGATGAAACGAACCGGCGACACCGGCCGGAACGCGAGGGCCGCCTCGGTCAGCGCGTCGCGAGACGCGATGGGCAGCTCGATATCGGCCGCCGCCACGTTGAACTCGAGTTGCTCGACGCTTGATGCGCCGGGAATGGCGACCACGCCGGGATAGCTGATCAGCCAGGCCAGCGCGACCTGGGCCGGCTTGGCGTCGACTTCCTTCGCGACATCGCGCAACAACTGCAGCAATGGCTCGAGGCGCCGCAGGTTTTCGGTACCGAACAATGCGTTGATCGCACGGACGCCGCCGGGACGATTGTCGACGTTGTACTTGCCGCCCAGCAGCCCCTGCTCCAGCGGGCTGTAGGCGATCACGACGCGGTTCTCTCGTTCGGCGAACGGCACCAGCTTCTTAAGCGCCTTGGGGAAGGCGAGCGAGAAGTGGACTTGATTGCTGACGACCGGACGGCCCAGCGCGGCATCGGCTTTAAGCCAGCGCTCCAGCGAATAGTTCGAGACGCCGGCCGCGCCGATGTCACCGCTGTCGATGAGGTCACGCATGCCCGGCATGATCACCGAGTCGGGGACCACCGGGTTGGACTGATGGATCTGGTAAAGCGGGATACGGTCCAGTTGCAGCCGCCGCGCGCTGGCGCGCTCGCGCTGCTTGATCACCGCGGGGAAGGGTGCGACCGGCATGATCTTGCTGGCCACCGCAACCTCGGCACGCTCGTCGCCGAGTGCCTCGCCGAGGATCCGCTCGCTCTTGCCCAGCCCGTAGACCTCGGCGGTATCGAACAGCGTCACGCCCATCGCGCGGGCACGCTGCACGATGTCGTGGGCGGCGCCGGCGGCGTACTCATCCCCGTAACCCCATTCGCGTGAGCCGAACTGCCAGGTGCCCAACCCGATCCGGCTGACCTGCCCCACTCCGTCGACATCGAGATATTTCATGTGCTCACCGTACTGGGCGGGGTGGTCACACGTCGTGGTCAGTCGGGGATCTTGTTGAGGATGTAGTTGACGATGCTCACGGCCGTTTGGCGAGGCCCGCTGGCATCGGTCGTGCCGAGGCTGACGACGTACAGGTCGACCACGACGTTGGCTTTGGCCGCCGCGGCCCGAACAAATCGCACCTTCAGGCCCTTGGGTGCCAGATCCATCGTGGTGATGCCGTTGCCGGCATCGGCGGGCGGGCTGAGCGACAACGTGTACGTTGGCCCGCCGCGGGCGGTCAGTGTCACGGGTGCCCCGCCGCAGTCGCGCCAGCCGTCGACCAGCTTCGTGACTTGCGTTTGCGCGGTCGGCGAATCGCGAAACGCCATGACCGCCTGGATCACCTGGATCGACTTCAACAGGGTTTGCGTATCGGAGAATGCCTCCGCGCGATACCGCAGCATGGTCTTGAGGTCGTAGGCCTCCGGGGCGCCAGGCATGACGCTTCCCCAGCACTGCGGCCGATCGATCGTCGCGTCCGTATCGCTCTTGCTTGGCCGATCCCAAGTTTGGCCGGCCTCCAGGTTCTGGTCGTTGGTAAGGCTTTTCAGGGCATCCAGCTTCGGCAGCATCCTGATGACGTCATCCGGCGCCACCTTGGGTGACGGCGGTGGCTCGGTGGTAGTGCTGGGGGTGGCCGTGATAGCCGGCGCCGCGGTCGGTTGGGGGCGCGAGACGGACAGCGTGGACAACGTGGCCCACCCGAGCAGCGCGACGACGGTCAGCGTGATGAACGCGTACGACAGGGACAACCCAACAAGTGCCCGGTCGCGTCCGAGCTCGCCGGTGCGCCGGATCTGCGCGAGGCCGAGATGTCCGAGAAGTGCTCCGACGGGGGCAAACACGAACGCGAACACCAGCGACAACGTCGCGAAGGTGTTGACGGGCGGGGGCGGGGCCGGCGGCAAGAAGACCGGCGGCCCGACCGGCGGCGGCGCGTACGGGACACGGCCCAGCGGGTCGTAGGTAAGGGACTCCGGGCTAACGGGGCTAAAGGGATTGTGTCCGAACGGATCCTGAGGGTTCGTCGCGGCCTCCTTAGTCTGGGATCCTGCCCAGACTGTAGTACCGGGACCTAGGCCATCGGTAGTTCTGCCGTCAGCTGCGGCGCCACACCAGCTCGGCCTTAACGATCAGGCCGTCGTCGACAACGGAGAATGGGCCGGCATAGCTCATATATCCAGCCGCCGCCGCGGCGAACTCGTCGTCGAGGGCGTTGTGCGGATCGTCGCGATCGAAGGGCGTTCGATCGGCGCGCATCAGTCTCACCATGTGTCGACAACCTGGCCCGACCGGGCAGCACGTTTGGTGGCTGTGTCGCTGGGTAGCCGACTGGGAGCGCGCAACAGCCCGCGCGTGACAACCGGACTAATTCGGGAGGACATCACCATGGCTGACAGTGCCATCGTGTCGCCCACTGACGTGGTCGACTTTCTTTCCAGTCAGCACGAGCAGATCAAGTCGCTCTTCGCCAAAACGCTTGCAGCGAAGGGTGAAACACGTGAGCAGAATTTCGTCGATCTGCGGCGCTTGCTCGCCGTGCACGAAACCGTCGAGGAAGAAATCGTTCATCCTCGCGCCAAGCGAAAGATCGCCAACGGCGCCGCGGTGGTGGGGCAGCGGCTGGAGGAAGAGCACGATGCCAAGATCGTCCTGCAGCAGCTGGAGAAGCTCGACGTCGACAGCGAGGAATTCACCCGGCTGCTGACGGAGCTTCGTGACGCGGTCCTCGACCACGCCGAACACGAAGAGAGGGACGAGTTCGCCCGGCTGGGGGAGGAATTGAGCACCCACGAGCTTGAAACCATGGGCCGCGCCGCCAAGCTTGCGGAAGCGATAGCGCCGACTCGGCCGCACGCCGGAGTCGAGTCACAAATTGCCAATCTGGTCGCCGGCCCGTTCGCGGCGATGCTGGATCGGGCTCGCGACGCCATTATGGGCAAGGGCTGACCGTTCGGCCTGTTTTTCTCGTCGCTGGACACGATCATGACCACAGCAACGGCGAGTGCCCGGTGATACCTGCCCAAGCAGCGTTCACTTCGCTTGTTGGCAGCCGCGGCCGAAAGATGCGAGGGGTATGCACTTTTCGCACGACGGATCCATTCAGGAGCCCATCCGCACCGAGGTCGTCGCATCCCGGCCGTGGCTGCTCGCGTTCGGCCCGGCCGTCGTGGCGACCGTGCATCCGTCGGCTGTTCTCCGGGACTGCAGTGATCACCATGACGTCGCCTACCGGGCGCGTTCGTTGACGACTGCGTTGCGCGCGGGAAGCCGGTATGACCGCCGCAAGCTGACGCGGCGCTCGTCGTTGGGTGGATCGGGGTGGTGAAAGTCAATTGTTCTTGTGCGGTAAGAACTCCTGGAACTTGGTTTTCAGGCCCTCCTTGACGAACCCGATGCGGTCCTCGTCGCCGGCCAGCACTGCGGCGGCGGTCGCCTTGAACTGTTCCCACGTGGCGTGTGGCGGGATCGGCGGCATGTCCGGGTCGGTGTACACGTCGAGCACGGTGGGGCGGTCGGCCGACAGGGCCTGACGCCAGGCGTTCGCGAGTTCTTCGGGATCCTTGATCGCCAACGCGTTGAGTCCGAGCCCGGACGCGAAGGCCGCAAAGTCGACATCGGGAAGTACTTGGGATTCCGCGAATTTCGGAGCTCCGCCCATCGCACGCATTTCCCAGGTGACCTGGTTGAGGTCGTTGTTGTGCAGGACCGCCACGATCAGACGCGGGTCCTCCCACTCCTGCCAGTACCGCTTGATCGTGATCAGCTCGGCCATGCCGTTCATCTGCATTGCGCCGTCGCCGGCGAATGCGATCACAGGCCGTTGCGGGTGCGCGAATTTCGCGCCGATCGCATAGGGGACGCCGGGACCCATCGTCGCCAGGTTCCCGGAAAGTGACCCGCGAATATTTCCGCGGAACTTCAGATTTCGTGCGTACCAGTTGGCGGCCGAACCGGAATCCGCGGTCACGATCGCGTCGTCGGGCAGCTGCGGGGAAAGCTCGGCGAATAGCCTTAGCGGGTTGATCGGGTGGGCGCTGACGTGCGCCTCCTTGTCCATGGTTTCCCACCATCGCGACACGTTCTTTTCGATGCCTTCGCGCCAGGACCGGTCTTCCTTGCGCTTCAGCCGGGGAATCAGGGCCTGCAGTGCGGACTTTGCGTCGGCGACCACATTGACCTCATAGGGATAGCGCATTCCGATTAACCGGCCGTCGACGTCGATCTGGACCGCCCGGCATTGCCCGAACTCCGGCATGAACTGGGTGTAGGGAAAGCTGGACCCCACGGTCAGCAGGGTGTCGCAGTCGCGCATCAACTCGTAGCTGGGCCGTGTCCCGAGCAGGCCGATAGATCCTGTAACCCAGGGCAATTCGTCGGATAGTACGTCCTTGCCCAGGAGTGCCTTGGCCGCGCCGGCGCCGAGCAGCTCGGCGACCTCGGTGAGCTCAGCGCGGGCACCCCGCGCGCCGGTACCCACCAACATGGCAACTTTCGTGCCCGCGTTGAGTATCTCGGCCGCACGCGCGACCGCGGCGTCGTCGGCACAGATGGTCGGCCACTCGACACCAAGGCTGGACGGCACCATTTTGAAGGCGTGGGTAGGCGCCGAATACGGCAGCTCTTGGACATCGGCCGGGATGATCAGTGCGGTCGGGGTGCGCTGAGCTATCGCCACCCGGATGGCGCGGTCCAGCACATTAGGCAATTGTTCTGGGACGGTGACCATTTGGACGTAGTCACTGGCGACGTCTTTGAACAGGCTCAGCAGATCGACCTCTTGCTGGTATGACCCGCCCATGGCGCTTCGGTTGGTTTGTCCGACGATCGCCACCACCGGAACGTGGTCGAGCTTGGCGTCGTAGAGACCATTGAGCAAGTGGATCGCGCCGGGCCCCGAGGTGCCTATGCAGACCCCGACCCGTCCGGTGAACTTGGCGTAGCCGACCGCCTCGAAGGCACTCATCTCCTCGTGACGCGACTGAACGAACTTGGGTTCGTTGTCGGCGCGCCCCCACGCGGCAAGGATTCCGTTGATGCCGTCGCCGGGATAGCCGAAAACATGTTGGACACCCCAGGCGCGCAGTCGCTCCAGCAGGTAGTCACTCACCTCTTGCTTGGACATTCGTTTCCTTCCTAGAGGCAACAGTTCGATACCATCACTGCACCCGCCGCAGCCAACTCCGGCCGTCACCGTGAGCGCGGCGGCGTGGCACGCCGCCGAGAAACGCCCTGGTGTGACAAGCCCGCAGCCGACGGCTTCGACGCCTCACCCGGTCGCAAATGCCGTGGGCGCCGAAGTCGTGAGCGTCGTGGTACCCGCAATGGTTCCGGTTATGCGTAGTTGCAACCTGTGACTGTCGCAAAATCGGTCAGGCGAGGACTCTGGATTCCAGTGACCGGGCGGGAGTCTGACCGAGAGCCGCGCCGTAGCAGCCGTTGACCAGGCGAGACTGCGTGGGATTGCGGGTACCCGTTTTAGGCGGCCGCATCGAGGGAAGCCCTTATATGCGAACGAATTGATCGACGTGGCAGGCGATTTGTCTACGCCGGTCGCAGCTCAGAGTCGACCAATCCGGTTCGCGGTCAGACGATCGCAAGGTCAACAACCAGAGGGAGATCGAGCATGGGTGAGCAGAACAGCGGCGCGGAAGAGGGCATCAAGGGAGCCGTCGAGGGCATAAAGGGGAAGGCCAAAGAGGTCGGCGGATCGCTGATCGGCCGTGACGACGTCGTGGAAGAGGGCAAGGCCCAGCAGGACAAGGCCGATGCACAGCGCGACGCCGCGAAGAAGGAAGCCGAAGCCGAGGCTGCGCGTGGTGGTGCGAAAGCAGCCGAAGAGCGCCAGAAATCGCATCAGTAACTTTCGAGGTGTGCATGGGGCCGGCCCGCTGTTGTGCCGGCCCCTTCTGCTGCCGCAAGGTTTCAAACCCAGACGACAGTTATTCCTGCAGGGACCGCGGACATCCCACCCGCGGTGGGACAGTGAGGTTGCAGATCGTGGACCCCGTTGGCCGCGTATCGCGCATTGTCGCGTTTTTGCGAGTCGGCTACCCCCGCCGCGCGGAGGTATGTGGCTACCGCTGCGGGTCCACCCCGTCGCCCACGGTGCGGCCGTGCTGGATGATGAACGTCGCCACGCGCATAGGGCTTTTGGCTTTCGATTTCCCGCTAGTAGGCTCCGGGGACCTTTTCGCGCGCAGCCACCGAGCGGCCGTCGCCGGTGTCGAAGACCTCGATGATGACGTCGCGGTCCTGGTAACGGCCCAGCGATGTCAGGCCTGGGGTGCGCGCAATGATGTCGTGGGCCGCGTCACCGGTGAGCGGATAGTCGGCCACGGGGTGGCGCCAGTGTGCGGCAACAACATTCGCGCCGGCTTGTAGCCGAGTGCATCCCCGGGCCAACACCGCGGCGAGGGTCTGCGCCTCGAGGTAGTACGCGATTTCGCTGAGCACGAGCAGATCGAAGGGGCCGGACGGCCACGAAACATCGATCGAAGACTGGCTCAGCGTCACCCGATCCCGGCAGCCGGCTTGCCGCAGCCGCATGTCGGCGCTACGCACCGCCGCGTCGACCACATCCACTGCGGTCACGCGATCACAACGCTGCGCCAGCTGCGCGGTCAGGGTGCCGATCGAACAGCCGGGCTCGAACGCATGCCGATAGTGGCGATTGGGCAGCATGGCCAACGTGATTTGGTATTTGCGCTGCTCGTACCATCGCGTCGACAACTGCCATGGGTCGTCGCCGTCGGCATACATCTGGTCGAAATAGGCGTCGGGTAATCGTGCGCTCAGCGGAACGTCACCTCTCCCACTGCCATCAGCCGCGGCAGTACGTAGGTCGGCAGCACCGGCGGTGAGTCGGCGCTCGACTCGAATTGGCTGCGAAAGCATTGCGCGGCAAGGCGTTTGCGCAGAACTGCCCAATCTGCCGCGGGTAATGAATGGGCGCGATCCCAGGGCACCGCAGGATCGCGGGGAGTGGCCCAATGCCACATCCAAATGGGGTACTCCAACAGCACGGCGTCGGTGCGTGCGCAGGCCGTGGCGGCGGCGCGTCCGGCCGCCTCGTGATCGGGATGTCCGTCACCTCTCCAGGTGGCGGCGCACCAGGGTCGCACGTCGGAACGGTCGAGGATCTCGGCGAGCACATCGGTGAGCTTGTCCTCGTAGTCGGTCAGCTGCCCGTCCGGCAAGCCCAACGACACCGGGCTGGGAGCTCTCAAAATGCCTGTTGCTCTGCGCAATTCGTGCTGGCGCGTGGCCGCCATACGGGTCCGGTCCAGTGGCGTCGCCCCGGGCTGGGCCGCACCGCCGTCACTGACGCACACGACCAGGACGTCGACACCCGATGCGGCCAGCTGGGCGATCGTGGCCCCCAGGCCGAGTGTCTCGTCGTCGGGGTGGGGTGCGACGACGACGAGGCCCGGGCAGTCGGTGAGATCCAGCGGCGGCAGGGGATCGTCGTTGAGGGCGGCCAGCCATACCGGCGCCGGTGTCCCGCTGTGGGTTAGCGGCTTGGCCGCAAACCTGGCACAGTTGCTAGTCGATAGCGTTTCCACGTCGCCCTCAGCGCCGCTGGCCCGCAAGCCCCCCGAGCGCGGCCAGATCCCGCTCGGCATGGCTCTGCCGGATGTAGATACTCAAGTCGGCCACCCGCTGGGCATGGCGGCCGTCCTGGCACAGGGGACCGGGTCCCAACGCGCGGCCGGTGCGGGTGATCGCCTCGTCGGCGGCGTGTTCGACGACCGCCCGTACCCGGCGCGCAAGCAGCTCGGCGGTGCCCGACCGGTCAAACGGGTCGGCATCAACCTGAGCTGCCGCGGTGCTCAGCATCGCCTCGCCGGCTGCGACCGCGGCGTCGACCGCGCCCAGGTGCGCCAGTGAATATGCGTCCGCGGATTCGCTTGCAGCGCAGCGATATAACGGCTCGGCAACCCTGCGCGCACCGCCGAGCCAGCACGCGGCCACGCCGATGGCGCCGTGCCAAAATCCGGGCCGGCTGAGATAGTCACCGGGATCGCCGATTGCGACGGCTTGAGCATTGGTGAACTGCACTGGCCGGGTGTCGCTTCCGGCCATCCCGGCGTTCCACCACGTGGACGGCAACGCCTTGACTGCGGGGTCGACGACCGCGACCGCAAAGAGACCACGCTGGCCATCGTCCAGCCGGGCGGTCACCAAGGCATGGGTGCAGAATCCGGCCCCCGAGCACCACACCTTGGTGCCGTTGAGGGTGAACGCCCCCTTGATGTCGGTGGCCGTCACCACCGCATCGGGCGATTCGGCCGCCCATACCCCCCACAACTGACCGAGTTCTGGTGGCTTGCCGCCTAATTCGTCGAGGATGGCGACGGCATCGACGTGGGCCTCGACAATTCTGGCCGCCACGACGTCTTCTTCGGCCAGTAGGGCCAGACGTTGCCAGCGTTCCAACGTACGTCCCGACGCGGGCAGCGGTAGTTCGAGCCGTCCGGTCTCCAGCCAGTGCTTGATCAAACCCGCCGTCACCCGTGATCACCCGCCGCCGTTTTCCCCAATTGTCTTAAGTCGTAGGCGAATCCGCGCGGCGCTCGAGCCCGGGTTCGCGCCGAGGTGACGACCGACAAATCGGCATCGCGATGAATGCGATAGCCGGCAGCCTCGAATCGCTCGACCAGGTCGACGTCCTCCCCAAAGGACAGCGCGCGAAAGCCGCCGACCCGCCAGTACGCGCGGGCACTGAAACCCATGTTGGCGCCGTGAACATGGTCGTGCTGGCCGTTCTGATCAGTCTCGTAGGCTTGCGCATGCCGCCGCGCGACGTCGGGCGAATGCTGGCGCCAGTCGGTGACACGCACGACGCCCAGAACCATGTCCGCGCCGAGTTCGAGCTGATGGATCAGCCACCCCGGGTCGACTCGGCTATCCGCGTCGGTGGTGGCGTACCAGCACTCGTCGTCGTCGCCAGACAGCGAGCGGCCATAGCCGAAACCAGCCGCCCGCGCGGCGCCCACGTTGTGGGCGTCGACGCTCACAAAGTGCACATCGGGCCCGTACTCGCCGGCCAGCTTCGCACTGTCGTCGTTGCTGGCGTCCAGAACCACGACTGTCGAGACCGGAACCGGTACGCACAACGCACTGGTCAGCACCGCACGCAGACACGCCGGGAGGCGCGCCCTTTCGTTGTGAGCGGGGACCACCACGACGACCCGGTCGTAGACGCGCAGCGATGGCACGGACATACCCAAACGATTGCCCAATTCACCAGTGTTTAAACAGATGACAAACGGGTGGGCCGGGTATCACCCAGTCACATGGCATCCCCCGAAGCACCAACATCATCGCACGACGGCTCGGCGCAACTGCGCGAGGCATTGCGTGGTGCCGCATCCGCATTCAAGGAGAACGGGTCCGCGCTTCGCGTTGGCAGGAAGCTATGCCTTATGGGCTTACGGCGCACCCGGACCCAGTCATGACGTTGATCTGGTGGTCGCCGAATGCGATGTGGCGCCGACCGGCCCGGGCTTATCGGCTGAACGCCGTTGGCTACGTCAGTGGTTGCGCAACTTAGCGACCAATTTGTCCTTGGTCAGACCCGAATAACCAGACATACCAAGCTCTTTGGCGCGTTTCTTCAGCTCTGGCACCGTCCAGTCGGTGTATGAGCCGGATTTGCCGCCCTTGCGACCGATCGCTGATTTACCCCGGGCCGCGGCGGCGTTGGAGATCCGCGCCGCCTTTTCCTCTGAGTTGCCCTGCTTTCGCAGGTCGCGGTACATCTTCTCGTTCTTGATCGACGGGTTCGGCACGATGGTCACCCTCCTGTCTCGATGGGACGCCGTTTGCGAGAATTCCCAGCCAGACCGGGGTGAAAACCGGGCCCGCGAAATTCGATCGATTGACCGGTGCGAGAAGCGTCAATCGGAGCATCGCCTGCGCGGTTACCCACCCCGGGGAGGGGTAGTCCAAAGTGATGACTCAGGCCAGCCCGTCCGTGGGCGTGGACGTGGAACGTCGGCAGGATGCCGCGGTCCTGACGGTGACCGGCCTGCTAAACAGCGCGACCTACCGCACGCTTCGTAACGCCGTCATCGATGCTGCGCTGGATCAACCCCGCGCGGTGCTCGTTGATGTCAACGGTCTGTCGGTGCCCTCGGCATCCGCCTGGTCGGTATTTACCAGCGCTCGCTGGCATGTCATGACATGGCCGGACGTGCCGATCCTGCTGGTGTGTCAGCAGACTGCGTATCGGCGATCCATCGCCGCCAACGGTATTGCCCGATACGTCCCGATGTATTGGGACCGCGAGTCGGCGCTGGGTGCCGCCACCGAGCGGGCGTCAGATGATCGACGCCGCGTGCGAACCCGGCTTCCGGCAAGGACGGTCAGTCTCGCCCTCTCCCGCGCCCTGATCGGGCAATGGCTTGCCGATTCGGCTCAGAGCCGTCTGATTGCCGTCGCGGGCACGATCGCCACGATCCTGGTCGGAAACGTGCTCAAACACACCGGCAGTGCGCCGGTACTAATCGTCGAAACCCAGGACGACACGGTGGTCGTGGCGGTCGAGGATGACAGCCACGTGCCCGCGTGTCGACTCGAGAATGAAAGTGGCGGCGAAACCCTGTCGGGCCTGTCCATCGTTTCCGCACTTTGCCGGGCGTGGGGCAGCACACCGCAGTCGTCCGGGAAGACAGTCTGGGCACTGATCGGTCGCGAAAACCAGCTCTAGCATCGGCTCGTCGGCGATGTAACGTCGGTCAGGCCGTCTGGCGAGGGAGGGTGCATGTGATGTGTTGCTGCCCTTGGCTACTCGCCGAATAAGCAGGCGGTGCGCTGCACGCCGCTCTTGGCCGGATAGTCGAATTCGACCGCACCCAGCGCCAACACGCGACCCGTGAGGCGGTTCGACCGCGATGCAAACGACCCGCCACGGCATTGTGGCGGGTCGTTGTGCGCGGAATCAGCCGGCCATGAACTCGTGGTAGGCCGATTCCAAGTTCCCTGGCAGGGCCGACACGTTGCACTGCCGCTCGGTGTCTCCGATCGGCGCCAGGATGCCGCGCAGGTCGTAATACTCCTGCGGGTGAGCGGTGAAGTAGCCGCGCAGGCTGGAGGCGGCCTCCGCCCGTGGCTGTCCGTAGGCGGCGCTCACAACTTGGTTTGCACCCGGGTGCGCGGCGAGATACTGCTCGGCCGCGCCCTGTACCGAGGAAACGGTGGCGTTGATGCCCGCGGGGCTGCAGTCGGGTGCGGCGGTAGCTGACGGCGCGGCGACCAGGCTCAGCGCCATTCCCCCGAGCAGGCAGCCGGCGCTGATGCCGGCGACTCGTCGGCGCGCGGCGATACTGCTGAAATTCATGATCAGTGTTGTCCTTCGAATCGGTCCGAATTGATTCGCGGGGACTCCCGACTCCCCAAAATCCAAGGTAGCTGAGGCTGGCGCGGGCAACGTGTGGATCCTGGGCGTAGCTAACGGCGGGATTGACGACAGTTCTCGACCTGGTCACGCCCTGGCAGTTGGTATCAGCACGTCGTGACCAAATCGTGATCAACTCAAGCGGGTACCAGCAAAATCACCTTATGATTTCTCTAAGGCGTCGATCGGGGTGTCGTGCATCACCGCAAAGATATCGGCCGTTGCCAGCTTTGCGCGATGCCGCACCGGCACGGCCGGCGGTTAGCATGGCGTACGGTCCGTGCCGTAACTGCCAGGCGGGAGTTCTGATGGTCGAGATTCACGTGGAGCGAACGATCGCCGCCCCCCTCGAGCAGGTCTTCGACTGGCTGGCCGATCCCGCCAATTTGGCCGCCGCACCGTTGGCTCTCAAGGGATATTGGGCCAAAGGCACGTCGGGCCCGGGGCCCGGCGCGCTGCGCGAGGTGATCGGCGTCGGTACCTATTTCCGCGAGGAGCTCACGGCCTATGACCGGCCGCGTAGCTACACCTACTTGATCGTCAAGTCGATCCCACCGTTCCAGCACGACGGCGGCACCCTGACGTTCACGGCCGCGGGCGACGAGACACACGTCGACTGGCTGACCAACTACACCCATCCGGCCGCGGCCGGAGGAAAAGTGCTGGAGGCCCTCAGCCGTCGGCTGCTGCGCGGGAGTTTTGTCGCAATCCTGAACGCCTGCGCGAAGGCGCTCGAGAAGTAACGTCGAATTGCTTCGTAGCGCAAGGCTATTGGGCGTATGTCACTGATGCGGCGCGACCGAGTTGGCCAGCAGTGAGCCGATCACGCCCGCGACGATGATCAGGATGAGCGCGGTGGTTGGCCACACCCACATGGCCCGCTTTCGCGCCGCCGCGACAATGACGCCGCCGACGGCGATGACGGCCGCGACGCCGACGCCGCCCCACGTCACCGCGTAGGCCCAATCGAGTGCTGACGTGTCGCATCGGTTGCCTGCGCACGAATCGGTCGCCATCACGAAAAAGAAGGAAAACGTGATGGCCAGTGCTCCTGCGATCGCCGCGACCACGAACATGCTGATCGTGGCGATGGTGTCGGCCGTCGAACGCTGTTTCTGCTGCGGGGGATGGTTAGCCGTCATGTATGAGCTATGCCCAATCCCCGCCTCAGTAATCGCGCGGCAAAGCCGCCACCATCGTCGCGACCTGTGTGCGGTTGAGCACGGTGATGCTGCCGTCGGGTAGGCCGAGAACCCGGTCGACCGCTACCCCGTGCAGCTTGAATCTAGTGGTCAAAACATCGATGGCGTGCTGCCTGCTGGGCTCATCGGTGGCGTCGACGATCTGGATAACGTTGGAGCTCAGGCGCGCGGCCAGGCCTTGAATCATGTCGGCGACACCCTCGGCGTCGAAGGTGTGAAAAATGCCCTCGGCCACTCCGTCGGCGATCAACCGCGTCAGCAGCGGTTGCGTCAGCTCCTCGCTTACCGCGACGATGCGCCCGTACAAATGCGCGTTTTCGGGCCTTAGCAGCGAGACCATCGCCGCCAACTGCTCGGGTGTGCCGGTCTGCATCTTCACGTCAAAACCGGCCCGCAGCAGCGTGTTGAGCCGCTCCAGCGCATTGCCATCGCATCGCGCGGTCGCCTCTTCGATGACCGCGAGCTGCGCGCGGGCGCTGCGCTCGGCCAGCGTCGTGATGAGCGCGTCCTTCGACGGAAACCAGTGGTAGAAAGCACCTTTGGAGACACCGGCGTAGGCGATCAGATCGTTGAGGCTGACATTCTCGTAGCCGCGTGCAACGAACAGCGCCGCCGCGCGATCCAAGATTTCGGCACGGCGTACATCGGGGTGCTTAACTACCCGCGGCATCCGCACGGTCCTGCCCGGTGGGCTTCGCGATCCAACCCACGTAGGTCAGGTACAGGCCGACCAATGCGATCGCGGCGAAGATTGCGCGTACCACCGGAACGGAGTTTTCCTCCAGCGACTTGCCGGCCGAGTCGTACACGTCGGGAATCGCCAGGATGAGTATCCCGCGGATCGCGAGAAACCACCCCAGTAGCGATACCAAAACCGCTGCGGCACTTCGCCAATATTGATGAAAGGCGATGATGACGCTGCCCCACATCAGCAGCAACGCCCCAAGCTCCCACTGCCACATAGGATCTCGGCTGAATTCGTCCAGCAGCACCGGCATCTGCGACGTGGCGCGAAACGCGACGATCGAGGGCACGATCAGAAAGAACGGTCCGAACGCGCGCGCGAACATCCGGGTACGGAACTGTGCTGCATCTGGCTGGCTCATTGCAACCTCCATTGACAGATGGTGAGACAATAACCGACCAGCGGTCGGTATACCAGACTGTTGGTCGGTGATTATCGTATGGATGCTTGCGCGCCGGCGGGGTATCCGGGGTAGATGGACGTTGCCAAGGACATCAGGGACTTCTTGATGTCCCGACGGGCGAGGATCACCCCCGAGGTGGTCGGCCTGCCGCCGGGGCGGCGCCGCCGCGTGCCCGGGCTGCGGCGTGCGGAAGTCGCTCAGCTGGCCGGCGTGAGCATCGACTACTACACGCAGGTAGAGCGCGGGAATGTGGCCGGCGTCTCCGACGATGTGTTGCATGCCGTTGCCCGCGCCCTGCGGCTCGGCGAGGCAGAGGAAACGCACCTGTTCGATCTGGTTCGCGCCGCCACGGGCAGGGGCGGTCGGACCCGACCGGTACGCCCCGCGGGCCGGACCATCCCGGAGGGCGTGCAGGCACTGCTGGACAGCATGGTCACCGCGCCGGCGATCGTGATCAACGGCCACCTCGATCTCGTCGCCGCCAATGCGCTCGGGCGCGCGCTGTACGCACCCGTCTTCGCCCGCACCAAGGCGACACCGAACCTGGCCCGATTCATGTTTCTCGACTCCGCGGCCGACCAGTTCTTTGCCGAGTGGGACCGCGAAGCCGATGACGTTGTTTGGCTGCTACGGGCCGAAGCGGCGCGCGCTCCCGATTCACCGGCCGTCACCGACCTGGTCGGTGAGCTCGGATTGCGCAGCGAGCCGTTCCGCACCAGTTGGGCGGCGCACAACGTCAAGGCACATCGCCACGGCCTCAAGCGATTCCGGCATTCCGAAGTCGGCGAACTTGCGCTGAACTACAACGTGTTCGACATCGACAGCGTCGGTGCGTTGTCGTTGATCGGCTATACCGCCGAACCGGGTTCACATTCTGACGAGGCGTTGCGGCTGCTCGCCAGCTGGACGGCGACCGAGCGCGATTCCAATGCGGCGTCCACCTAGCTACGATCGCCGGCGGCGACGTCGCCGAGTCGGCACCATATCGCTGCCCAAAACGACTGTACGCCTGCGTGTTTCGCCCTAGTTCTTAAGCCGGCGCATCAGTTCGTCGGCGGCGTAGCGCCCGCTGGTCACGGCCCCGATGACGGTGGACGGGTTTTTCGTGTCGACAGCCTCACCCGCCAGGTACAACCGGTCGCTGATCGGCTCCCGCAGGCGGCGGCGGTCGTCGAGCCCGGAGCCGGGCGCGTGGAATGAGTAGCTGCCCCGCGCATACGGATCGGTGCTCCAATTCGAGGTCCGGACTTCCACCGGCGCGACGTCGTCGCCGAACAGCTGGCGAGCGATCGGCAGCGCCCGGGCCGTGACATCGGCCGCCGAGGACGCCTCGACCGCCCGGCCGCGTTCGCCGGCATTGAAGGCCACCACGATCGGTCCGGCGTTGTTGGACAACGTGAACCACTGCGCCCACGCGCCCGGGTCGGTGCCCATGAAGAGGTAAAAGGCGTTGTCCGTCTTCCATGTTCGCCGGTTGAACCGGAAGAAGCTCTTCGACAGCACGCCGAATCCCAGGGCGTTCACGGCGCGGGCATGTCCGTCGGGGAGCGGGGGGTCGAAGCCGATCGCACCGGCTTTGAGCACGCCGAGGGGAACGGTGACGATCGCGGCGGGGCCTTCGAAGGATTGCTGTCCGGCGTGCACGGTGACGGAGTTGTCGCGTCGAGTGATCGCCGTGACCGGCGTGCGCAGGACGATCTGAAGTCCGTCGGCCAGCAGCTTGGGCAGGGCGTCATAGCCGTTCGTGATGACAGCCTGGTCGCCGTCGGCGTAGTCGCCGGTGTCAAATGTGGTGGCGGAGAGCTGGTCTGCGCCGGCCGCGTATTCGTCCTCGATCTCGGTGGCGACAAAGAATGCCAGCTGGGTGCGATCCGAACCCGATAGCTCCGCGCGCTTGGCCGCGGCGTCGACGGCGGCGCCGAGGCTCCCGCCGGTGACCCGGTCGCAGGCCCGTTCGACGAATTGGCGCCAGGAGTCGGCGTCGTAGTCCGCTGCCGGCAGCCGGCGATCGACCGCGAGCTTCGCCCAGCCGTAGTAGTCGGTCGGGATGACCTCGGCGTGCGCCTTGTTGGCCAGTTCCATCATCGGATCGCTGGCGGTGCCGTGGATCCAGGACGCGCCCATCTCGATCGGCACACCCCAGTCGCGGTTGGTATAGACGCGGCCGCCGATGCGGTCGCGTGCTTCGATCAGGCGCACCGGCCATCCGGCGTCGGCGAGGCGGCGCGCGGCGGCCAAGCCGGCCATGCCGGCACCCACGATCAGCACCGACCCGGTGTCCGGTTTGGTCTCGGGCGGCGGGGGTGGTGGTGACACCGAATGTTCACCCGATGCACAGGCAGCCAGCAGCCCGCCAGTGACCGCGCTCATCGTTGCTGTGAGCGCCGCCCGACGGGACATCGGGGACATGACAGTTAGCCTCTCACACCGCAACCGGCTCCGTGCCGGGGTTTGCTCGTTAGCGGCGAATTGTGTGCTGTGAATCGGGCGCGCGGGATTGGGCGAAATTGCATAGTTGGACGCCCGTGCCGTTATAAGATCGTGGCATCCAGAGTGCGGCGACGGGGCCGTGTTCGACGGGGGGAGCTGGCGATGAGTGCTCGGCGAACGACACGTGTAATTGACCCACTGCCCGACGTATTGCCGCCGAGCCGCACGCTCACCGTTCGCGCGGTCGACGGCACCCCGCTGCACGCGCAGGTCTTCGGACCACCGGACGGCTACCCGATCATGCTGACTCACGGCATCACCTGCGCGATCCGGGCGTGGGCCTACCAGATCGCCGAGTTGGCCACCGAATACCGGGTGATCGCGTTCGACCACCGTGGCCACGGCCGAAGCGGGGTTCCGCGCCGCGGCGGATACAGCCTCAAACACCTTGCGTCCGACCTGGATTGCGTGTTGGATGCGACGTTGGCGCCGCATGAGCGTGCCGTCATCGCCGGGCATTCGATGGGTGGGATCACGATCGCCGCATGGTCGGCCCGATACCGTCACAAGGTCCGGCGGCGCGCCGATGCCGTGGCGTTGATCAACACGACTACCGGTGACCTGGTGCGCCAGGTCAAACTGTTCTCGGTGCCGGGGCAGCTGTCGCCGGCGCGCTCGCTCGCCGCGCGCGGCTTGATCAACGTGTTCGGCGGGATCCCGATTCCGAGTCCGGCGCTGCTGGCCACTCGCGGCCTGATCGCGATGCTCGCGGTCGGCAAGGACGCCGATCCGAGCCACGCCACCCTCATCCACGACTTGTTCGCGCAGACACCACCCGCCGGGCGCGGCGGTTGCACGAGGATGCTCGTCGAATCCCTGGGGTCGCGGTACCTCGACCTGACCGGATTGACGGTGCCGACCTTGGTCATCGGCAGCGAAGACGACCGGCTGACGCCGATCGCCGCGTCCCGCGAAATCGCACGCACCGCGCCCAACGTGGTCGGCCTGGTCGAGCTGCCCGGCGGTCACTGCTCGATGTTGGAGCACCCCCGTCTGGTCACCGGCCAGCTGCGGTCACTGGCCGAATCCATCACCCTGCCGGTCGCGCAGATCAGCTCATAGCAGGGCGGTGATCTCGGCGGCCGCTCGCAGACCGGACCGGACCGCGCCGTCGAAAAACCCGGTCCACTCGTCGGCGGTCTCGGTGCCCGCCCAGTGAATCGGTCCGACCGGTTCGCGTAGCCAGGGCCCGAACCGCGTCCAGGAGCCCGGCGGCACCGCCGCGGTCGGGCCGCCCGGAGCGAAATCCTCGGTGCCCCAACGATGATCCACGTAGTCGAGTGGCTTGAGTGCCTCCTCGCCGAACAGCGATGCAAAGCAACGCAAGGTGTCGCGGCGACGTTGGTCGGTGGGCAGTGAATCGAACGCCCGGGCGTCGACAAAGCCAAGCAGGATGCCCGGCCCGTCCGCCTGCGGGCTGACGTCGAAGGTGATGAACACCGGTCCCTTGTCCGAAAGCGCCTGTCCCGAGAATCCGTTGGCTCGCCAGAACGGTGTCGAATAGGCCGCGAAGGCCTTGCTGAGCCGGCCCTGCGGCCATTGCTCGACCAGCTGGTGGTACTCGGCGGGGAGCGGGGGAGCGAACTCGATGCCGGCGCGATGAGCGGGCGGGATCGCGACGACCACGAACCCGGCGTCGGCCGTACCAGCGTCAGAGGTGACCGTCACGCCGGAACCGTGCCGTTCGATGCGGTGCACCGGGGCATTCAGCACGACCCGCGCGCCCAGTTCATCGGCCGCCGCCCGGGCGATTTGCTGGGTGCCCCCCGGGAAATGGTCCTGCTGGGCGCCGTCCTCGGTGTCGAGCATCCGGTCCAGACCGCCCGCGGCCCGGACGTAGCGCGCGGCGTGCAGCATTGACACGTCTTCGAGTTCGCATCCCCAGGTCACCCGGGCCATGATGGCCATCAGGTCGCGCGACGAGGCGGTGGCGCGTGCCGAACGCAGCCACTGTCCGAACGACACCTCATCGAGTTGGCGGGCGCGCCGTGCCTGCCAGGGCGCGTCGACCGGAACGCTGCGCGCGATTCTTTCGAATTGCCAACGCAGCCGGGCGATGTCGAGCAACCCGGTCAGCGAAAGCTTGGGGATGGTGCCGTGGTAGGAGCGTGTCCAGCCGCGCCAGTGGATGACGTTCTTGCCATCGTGATAGGTAGGCGTGGTCGGGATCTGCAGCTCGGCCGCCAGCGCCAGCACGGCGTCCTGGGTGGGTCCGACGAACGCGCCGCCCATATCCGCCGGCAGTCCCGCGACGCTACCGGTGAACGCACGCCCGCCGACGCGGTCGCGCCCCTCGAACACCACCACGTCGTGGCCCTGTCGCGTCAGCTCGCGCGCCGCGGCGAGGCCGGCAAAACCCGCGCCGACCACCACAACATCGACAGTCCACGACGGCATCGTCACACCCCCTAGTCAACCGCATGGTGACACGGAGACGGTAGAGGCCGTCCGCAGCACAGCGACGGCAACCGTACGCCCTAGCGCGCACGACGCGAAAAGGGTTACGGCGCAACCGTTAACCAGTCGGCGAACCCGGACGGGTCGTGGCGGCCCAAGGCGCCGTGCTCGTAGAGGCCCCAGCCCTCGACCGGCGGCCTATCGCCCTCGATGCAGACCGCGCGACCGACGTGGTCGATCACTCCGAAGCCGGCACGCCCGATGATCGCCGGGTCGGTCATGTCGTAGGTCAGGCGTTCGGCGTACTTCTCGCCCTTCCAGGTGCCGTGTATCCAGTCCGAATCGCCGCCGTAGCCGCCGCCGACGTGAATGGGCACCGGCAACTTGGACTCGACGTCGAAGTGGATCGGGGAGCCGTCCGGCGTCGTCGCGTCGATGGTGGCGCCGGTCGGAATGCGGGTGCCCGACGTGTAGTGGATCTTGACGCGTGGCCAGCCCAGCTGTTCGACTCGGCCGTCGCGCCAGATCCGGGTGCAGTCGTTGAGCGAGCGGAACCCGTTGGGCTCCTCCTGGATGATCAGCACGATCGCGAAGTCGTCGAAAGCCATTGGTACGTATAACCACCACATACCCTCGAACGGCGGATCGGCCGGCCGGCCGGCCGGCTCGGCCTCCCCGATCGGGCGGATGCCCCACGACCGGTCGCGGCTACCCAGCCAGGTGTTGGGGTCGACGACGATCTCCTCGCCGTCGATCACGATGTGGCCACTCCAGCTGCCCAGCTGGGCGAACCGCTGCGCGTCCAACGTGACACGGGTGCCGGACCGCAGGACGTGCGGTTGCTCCTGGACCACGTCGAACAGGCCCTTCCAGGTGAGATCGGCTGCGATGCCTTCGGTTTCGTCGAGCACGATCCGCAACTTGTGCAGCGGTTCGATCACCTCGACCCGGTAGCCGTTGACGTGCTGGTTGAGCCGGTCGGAATCGATGGCGTCCGAAACATGCACCGCGGTCTGGGTGTCCCCACGCCGGACGAGCACGAAGGCGTCCTTAACGCCGAGGTTGGGGTAGTAACCGATGCCGCTGATCAAGAAGATGTCGCCGGTGCGGTCATGGGCGTTGAAGTAGGACCGGTCGTAGAAATTGCGGTCCGAGGAGCCGGGCCAAGCGATCGGCTGGGGAATCTGGTGTACCGGGTACTCGTCGAGCGGTCCGAGCATTACTGGTCCTCTCCGATAAGACGTTTCATCAATCCGGCGTGGTAGAACAACGACTCGACGTCGTCGGGCTTTTCGGTCTCGCCGAAGTGCACTCGCCGCGCACCGGTGCGCATGAACACACAGGCCCACATCACGCCGGAATACACGTAGAACCAGCGCAGCTCACCCACTTCGACACCGGCTAGGCGCGCATACGTGGTGCGGACGTCTTCCTCGCGCATCACATCGGGCAGTCCCGGCAACCCGGCAAGTCCGGTAAGTTCCTGAAACACCATGTGCGCGTAGATCATCCACGCGACATCGAGTTCACGCGGACCCAGCGTCACCATCTCCCAGTCCAGCACCGCAACCGGTCGGAAGTCGCGGTACAACACGTTGCCCACCCGGGCGTCACCCCACAGCAGCACGGGTTCGCGCGCGTCCACCTCCGCCGGCCAGTTGTCTTCCAGCCAGGTGAAGGTACGCTCCAGCAGCGGCGATCGGCCGATGTCGGGCACTGCGAAGTCGTACCAGTCCCGTACCCAGTTGTAGTGCCGGCGCAGCGCGGTATCGCCCTTGCCCTCGGACAGGAATCCAAACGTGCTCTCGGCATTGGGGATTGAGTGCAGCTTCGCCAGTACGTCGACGGTGGAGTCCTGAAGTTCGCGTTGCCGCTCGACGGGTGCGTCGGCGAACCAGTTGTTGCCGAACGTGTAGGGCATCACGTCGGGCGGCACTTCACCGGCGACGTAGTCCATCACGAAGAACGGTGTGCCCAGGACCTCGCCGGTGGGCTCGAGCCAGCGCACCGGCGGCACCGGGACCTCGGTGAGTTCGCCGACCTTGCGGATCACGTCGAATTGGTGATCAAGCCGGTAGGAAGGGAATACTTGCACGTCCTCGGCGCTGGGCGCGACCCGCGTCACCAGCTTCTGCTCGGTCGGTTGCCCGCCATCGCGCCAGCGAGCGGTCAAGATGATGGTTTCCGACGACATGCCCGTCGAATCGATCCCACTTTCGACCGTGACCTCGGGGTTCGCGCCGTCGGGCAGCACCGTAGACAGCCATTTCGACATCACTGCCGGTAGCTTCGTGACGTCGCGGCTGGAGCGCTGAAGCCGGTCGACGTTGTCGAGCACAGGTTCATTGGCCACGGGGTGCCTCCATTCTTTGAGACCTTTCGCGGCAATTACGATACGGTAGGTAGCGTTATGAAAGCAGACCCGTCCGACCTTGACAAGGCCCCAGGTGCCGGGCGCCCCAGGGACCCGCGTATCGACTCTGCCATCCTTACGGCGACGGCGGAACTGCTTGTGGAAATCGGCTATTCGAACTTGACGCTGGCCGCGGTCGCCGAGCGGGCCGGCACCACGAAGTCGGCGTTGTATCGCCGGTGGTCGAGCAAGGCGGAGTTGGTGCACGAAGCGGCGTTTCCGACCGCGCCGAGCGCGCTGGAAACGCCGGCCGGTGATTTCACCGCCGACCTGCGGATGATGATCGCGGCGGCGCGGGATGTGTTCACCAGCCCGGTGGTGCGCTCCGCGCTGCCCGGGCTGGTCGCGGACATGTCGGCCGATCCCGAACTCAACGCGCGGGTGATGTCACGCTTCAACGACCTGTTCGCCGCGGTGCAGGTGCGCCTGCGCGAGGCCGTCGATCGAGGTCAAGCGCATCCCGATGTCGATCCGGACCGGTTGATCGAGCTGATTGGGGGAGCGACGATGCTGCGGATGCTGTTGCGCCCGGACGAGAAGCTGGACGAGGCGTGGGTGGATCAGACCACCGCGATCGTGGTGCACGGGGTGACGCGATGACGCAGCGACTTGCCGGGCGAACGGCGATCGTCACCGGTGCCAGCCGTGGTTTGGGCCGGGCGATCGCGCTGGCCCTTGCCGCCGAGGGCGCGGCGGTCGCGGTGGCCGGGCGCACCGAGCAGGTGTGGGATGACCGGCTGCCGGGAACCATCGGCGAGACCGTCGCCGCCATCGAGGCGGCGGGTGGGCGCGCGGAGGCGGTCCGTGCCGATCTAACCGACCGGGACGACGTCGCCCGGCTGGTAGGCGAGGCGCGAGATGTGTTGGGCCCCATCACTGTTCTGATCAACAATGCGGCCTTCACCGCCCCGGGGCGACCGCCGGTGCCCGGTGGACAACCGCGGGCGAAGGCCGCCAAACCGGCCGGCGTCGCCAAGCCCGGCTGGCCGGGGTTCGTCAGCACCCCGTTATCCGCATTTCGCCGCCACTTCGACATCGCGGTGTTTGCGACCTATGAGTTAATGCAGCTGGTGTCCCCGGACATGATCGAGGCGGGGGGTGGTTCGATCATCAACATCACCTCGGTGGCCTCGCGGCTGCCCGGCGACGGACCCTATCCGGACCGCAGCGGCGGTGTGCTGCCGGGTTACGGCGGTTCCAAGGCCGCGCTCGAGCATCTCACCCAGTGCGCGGCGTTTGACCTGGCCGACCACAACATCGCCGTCAACGCGCTGGCACCGTCGAAGCCGATCATGACGCCCGGCCTGTCCTACTACGCCACCAACTTCAACGACACGGCCACTGAAGACGAATTCGCCCGGGCAGCAGCACAATTAGCGCTCGTGGACCCCGCCGCCGTCACCGGTCGCACCATTGGCCACCACGAGGTGCTCGACGGCAGCTTCCGGCCGTTCACTGTGCCCCACTCGCGAGCTGGGGGCACCTCCCGCGAGCGAGCGTAACGCCACGCCGAAAAATCGGGCCTGATTTCAGCCTGAGGTTACGCTCGCGGGCTGCCGGTTATCCCTGGCCACACCGCCGCGTGACATGCAAGTATGAATCAAGTCTGTGCCGCAACGGCATAGCAAAACCGGCGAGTGGTGTGCCAAATGCCCGATAAGCCGACAGGGCGCGTCGTTGCGCTCATCGTGCTGTTGATCGTGGTTGCCGCCGCCCTGCGCGGATATCTGCCGGCTCGCGAACATGCGGCGCGCGCGGAAGGCAGCGCCCGGGCGGCGCTCGTATTCGTCGTTGTCCTGCTCAGTGCGGCACTCGCGCTGCTGGCGGTCGCCGTCATCGCGCGACTGCGGGATCCACGTGCGGTCGCACCGAAGACGGGCGACCTCTCCGGGATGCTCGGTACCGGCGCGGGGCGACCGAGCTGGCGGGTGTTGCTGATCGGACTCGCGGTGATCGTCGCGTGGTTGCTGGTTGCGATGCTGTTGTCCCGGTTATCGTTGCCGCACGGTGCGCCGCCCGCGCAGCACGCACCGGACACCAGCGCGGCGCCGCACACCGCCGCACCTACACCGCAGCCCCGGCCCCCGCAGAGCGACAACGATAACGTGCTGCGAATTCTGCTGGCCGCCACGGTTCCGATGATGCTGCTCCTCGTCGTCGCAACGTTCATCATGTCGCGACGGCGATACCGCGCCACGACGCGGCCTACCGTCGCCGATGACAGCGCCGAATATGTATCGCCGGTGCGGCCTTCGGAATCCCTGGTGCGCGCCGCCGAACTGGGTTTGGCCGAGATAGCCGACCGTGGGCGCGAACCGCGGGAGGCGATCATCGCCTGCTATGTCGTGATGGAACGTGAGCTCGCGAATGTTCCCGGGGCCGCTCCTCAGGATTTCGACACACCGACCGAGGTGTTGGCCCGCGCCGTCGAACTCCGTGCGCTGCATATCGATAACGCCGTTCAGCTGGTCAACCTGTTCGCGGAAGCGCGGTTCAGTCCGCATGTGATGAACGAGGGACATCGCGACGTCGCGGTTGAGGTGCTGGGGCTGGTTCTTGCGGAACTCCGGAGCGCGGTATGAAAAGGCTGATAGCTCTGGGTGTTTGCTTCATCGTCGCGGCGGAGCTGCTGGTGCTGGTCGTGCACGATCGTCCCCTGGTTTTGGTCGCGTCGGGTATCGCACTGGGCTTGGTGTTGCTCAATGTTCGTCGGCTACTGGGACAAGGGATAGAACCCGCGGCCGACCTGGACCACGACGACCTCGGGGATTCGTTGCGCCGCTGGCTCGCCACCACCGAGACGACGATTCGCTGGTCCGAGTCCACCCGTACGGACTGGGACCGGCATCTGCGTCCGATGCTCGCCCGCCGATACGAAATCGCGACCGGGCAACGACTGGCCAAGGACCCGGCGGCTTTTCAGTCGACCGGCCGGATGCTGTTCGGCGCCGAACTGTGGGAATGGGTCAATCCCAACAACATCGCGCGCTCCGCTGACCACGAGCCCGGTCCCGGCCGGGCCGCGTTCGAAGAAATCCTCCGCAGGTTGGAGCAGGTATGACAGGGGGTGCCCCGATGCCGACCGCTTTGCCGGCCAGTATGACCACCGCGCATTGCGAGGCGGTGCTCGACGAAATCGAGCGCGTGGTGGTGGGCAAGCGTTCCGCGCTGACCCTCATCCTCACCGCCGTCCTGGCGCGCGGCCACGTTCTCATCGAAGATCTGCCGGGGCTCGGCAAGACACTGATCGCGAGATCCTTCGCCGCCGCCTTGGGTCTGCGATTCACCCGGGTGCAGTTCACGCCGGACCTGCTGCCCGCAGACCTGCTCGGGTCGACGATTTACGACATGCAGTCGGGCCACTTCGCGTTCCGGGCCGGACCCATTTTCACCAATCTGTTGCTCGCCGACGAGATCAACCGCACCCCACCCAAGACCCAGGCGGCGCTGCTAGAGGCGATGGCCGAAGGTCAGGTCAGTATCGACGGCGAAACCCACAAGCTGCCAATGCCTTTCATCGTCCTGGCCACCGATAACCCGATCGAATACGAGGGCACCTATCCGCTGCCGGAGGCACAGCTGGATCGATTCGCGATGCGGTTGGAACTGCGCTACCTCTCCGAGCGCGACGAGGCCTCGATGCTGCGCCGCCGTCTGGAACGTGGCTCGGCCGAGCCGACGGTCAATCAGGTAGTCGACGCCCAGGACCTCCTAGCGATGCGCGAGTCGGTCGAGCAGGTGACGGTGCACGAGGACGTCCTGCATTACGTGGTGTCGCTGGCCACGGCCACGCGCCGCCATCCGCAGGTCGCCGTCGGCGCGAGCCCGCGTGCCGAACTCGACTTGGTTCAGCTCGCCCGGGCCCGGGCGCTGTTGCTTGGCCGTGACTACGTGATCCCCGAGGACGTCAAGGCGCTCGCGATAGCGGCGGTCGCGCACCGGATCACCCTGCGCCCGGAGATGTGGGTGCGCAAGATTCAGGGCGCCGACGTCGTCGGAGAACTGTTGCGGCGCTTGCCGGTACCTCGCACCAACGAGGGCACCGCGTGAGCTTACCGTGACCGAGGTTGAGTTCCGCTGGCGCGCATCACCATTGACGCGGGTGATCGCGACCTGCGCCGGTGTCGCCCTCGTTGCCGCCGTGATCGGCGCGCATTGGCAGCTCATCGCGTTCGCGGCGCCGCTGCTCGGCGTGCTGTGCTCGATCAGCTGGCAACAGCGAGTCCCGAAGATTCATGTGCACGGGGAACCGGAGTCACAGCGATGCTTCGAAGGGGAGCAGGCGCGGGTGACGCTGACGGCGACCGAGGAAGACGGGGCGCCCAATGCCTGGGCGATCGAGCTCACGGTTCCCGCAGTCCAGGGCCTGCAGCTCGAGGTGCTCGATTCGGATTCTTCGCACGCGAAAACGGTTGCGGCCGTGGCGCAGCGCTGGGGCCGATATACGATCTGCGCCCGGATCGACGGGGTCGCCCGCGGTGGGTTGCTCACCGGGACGGCAACTGTCGATGCCGCCGATGTCATTGTGTTTCCTCTGACGCCGCCGCAGGCGACGCCCATCCCGCGAACTGAGTTGCTCGACCGCCTCGGCGCTCACCTGACCGGGCATATCGGTCCGGGCGTCGAGTACGCCGATATCCGTCCCTACGTTCCGGGTGACCAACTGCGGGCGGTGAATTGGCCGGTGAGCGCGCGTCGCGGTCAGCTGCACGTGACGGAGCGATTGACCGATCGCGCCGCCGACGTGGTAGTGCTGATCGACGGGTATCGGCAGCCCGCGGGCCCGGCTACGGATGCCACCGAACGAGTGGTGCGCGGTGCGGCTCAGGTAGTGCAGGCCGCGCTGCGCTACGGCGATCGCGCCGGAATCGTCGCGCTGGGCGGCAACCGTCCGCGGTGGCTCGGCGCCGACATCGGTCAGCGCCAGTTCTACCGGATCCTCGATACCGTGCTGGGTGCGGGCGATCGGTTCGAAGACACCACCGGCACGCTGGCACCGCGCGCGGCCGTTCCGGCCGGGGCCATCGTCATCGCGTTCTCCACCCTGCTCGACACGGAATTCGCACTGGCGCTGATCGATCTACGCAAGCGCGGTCATGTCGTGATTGCCGTCGACACGCTCGATGTTTCACCCTTCGAAGACGAACAGGACCCGCTGGTGGATCGGCTGTGGGCGTTGCAGCGCTCCGCCATGTATCGCGACATGGCGACCATCGGTGTCGACATCGTCTCCTGGCAGAAAGATCACACCCTGGAGCAGTCGATGGGCGTGATGCCGGATCGCCGCTACCGAGTGCGCGGACGGCTGCGGGGATAGCCATGTCACTAACCGCTCGCTTGGGGATCAATGCTCTTGCGATGGCATTCGGCCTGCTGATGGTCGGCCTGGCCGCGGTTGGCGCCCATGGTCCGGCACTGGGGGCCGGGATGGGCGCGCTGGTAGCGGTGACACTCGGGATCGTCTTTCGACCCGCAGCGGCGGTTGCCGTGCTGCTCTGCGTGACCGCGATCGCGATCTCCGATCCCTCCTATGTGTTCGTGGGACTTTCGGGGCTGTGCGCGGCCGCCTACCTGGTATCCCGATACGCGGCCGCAATGCCGGACGCGGTCGTGATGGCCAGTTGGCCGACATTCGTTGGCGCCGTGGGATTTACCTTTGTCGGCGTGGCGGCGGCGGCGTTCCCGATGCACCTGCCGTGGGTACCGTTGGCGGCGCCGCTGGCGGTGCTGGCGATTTATGTAGTGGCGACACGCCCGTTCTTGGGCTGATCACGCGTTGGGCGTGACAGCATCAACGCGCCCGCAATCATGATCGGGGGAGAAGGCATCCGACCTGTTGGTGGGAGTGCCCGTGAGTCGAGGAGTTACTGCAGCAACTGTGCGGCGTGATCCGCGAGATCGAGCAGCGGTTGCGGGAAGATCCCGAGAACCACGGTGACCGCGGCGCACAGGGCGATCGCGATCTTGCTTAAAATCCCCGGCGCGACGACCTGAGGGGTGTCGTCGGTCGGTTCGGTGAAGAACATCAGCACGATCACCCGGACATAGAAGTAGGCGGCGACCCCGCTGGCGATCACACCGATGATGACCAGTGGCACGGCACCGCCCTGGGCGGCGGCCTGGAACACCGTCAGCTTGCTAATGAATCCACTGGTCAACGGGATACCGGCGAAGGCCAGCAAAAACATCGAAAGCATCACGCCCACAATGGGGGAACGCTGCCCAAGCCCGGCCCAGTGCGACAGCGTGGCATCCTCGACACCGTCGGAGTTGCGAATCAGGCCGACGATCGCGAACGCGCCTACCGTGCTGAAGCTGTAGGCCACCAGGTAGAACAAGGTGGCCGCCAGGCCGGCGTGGTTGTCGGCGATCACACCGGTAAGGATGAAACCGACGTGGGCGACCGACGAATAGGCAAGCATGCGTTTGACATCGGCCTGATTGACGGCGGTCACGGTGCCGACGGCCATGGTCAGGATCGCGATCGCCCACAGCACCGGACGCCACTGCTCGTGCAGCGGCGGCAGCGCCACGTAGACGACTCGCAGCAGCGCACCGAATGCCGCGACCTTGGTGGCCGCCGCCATGAATCCAGTGATCGGCGTGGGCGCGCCCTGGTACACGTCGGGAATCCACGAGTGGAACGGCACCGCGCCCACTTTGAACAACAGACCGACCGACAACAGCGCGACGCCGACCAACGCCATCGAGCTATCACCATGGGCCGCAAGCGCATCCCGGATTCCCGGCAGTAACAGCGTTCCGGTCGCGCCGTAGATCAGTGCCACGCCATAGAGGAAGAATGCCGACGAGAAGGCGCCGAGCAGGAAGTACTTCATCGCTGCTTCCTGCGACAGCAGCCGGCGGTGACGCGCCAGACCGCACATCAGGTACAGCGGCAGCGACAGCACTTCCAGCGCGACGAACATCGTCAGCAGGTCGTTTGCCGCCGGGAACACCATCATGCCGCCGACGGACAGCATCAGCAGTGGGAAAAGCTCGGTCTGCGCGGCTCCGGCCCGTTCGGCCTCACGCTCAGCGTCACTTCCGGGGACCGCGGATGCCTGCGGGGTAAAGGCATCCAATCCGGAAGCAGTGGAAACTCCCGCGGCCACCTTCACTTTGTTGGCGGCTGCGGCGACGTTGGTGCGCTCGGCGATGAAAATGACGGCCAGCAGTGCCACCAACACCACGGTGCCTTGCAGATACAACGTCGGCCGGTCGATGGCCACCGCGCCCAACACCCCGCTGCGACCGGATGCCGGGAGCGAGCGGCTGACCGCGATATCGGCGACGAAGGCCGCGATCAAACCACCAAGGGCCAGCGTCACCTGCGAGACATAACGAATGTTTCTGGGCAGGAACGCTTCAGCGAGTACTCCGACCACCGCGATACCGAAGACGATGAGCATCGGGCACAGCAGGAAGTACTCGATGCTTGGGGTGGGAAGGGTCATTGGTGCGGTCCTTCGGCTCTACCGGGGGTCGCCCCCAAAACCGGACGGGTCACGGTCGGCGCGGGATCATGCTGGCCGATGGTGACCATGGTGTGGTCCACAGCGGGATTGATGATGTCGAGCACCGGCTTGGGATAGACGCCGAGGACGAACAGCAGCGCCATCAATGGTGCGACGACAACCAGCTCGCGCAGCCGCAGGTCGGTGATTCGTTCGTTACCTTCGGCCACCGGCCCGGTCATCACCCGCTGGTAGAGCCACAGCATGTAAATCGCCGCCAGCACCAGTGCCGTCACCCCAAATGTGCCCGCCAGCCAGTACCGGTTGAAAGTGCCCAACAGGACCAGGAATTCGCTGATGAACGGTGCAAGGCCGGGCAGCGACAGGGTGGCCATGGCCGAGACCATAAAGGTACCCGCCAGAATCGGCGCCACCTTCTGTACACCGCCGTAGTCCGCGATCAGCCTGCTGCCGCGCCGGCTGACCAGGAATCCGGCGATCAGGAACACCGCCGCCGTGGACAGGCCGTGATTGAGCATGTACAGCGTCGAACCGCTTTGCCCCTGGGTCGTCATCACGAAGATGCCGGCGATGATGAAGCCGAAGTGCGAGATCGAGGTGTAGGCGATCAGCCGCATCATGTCTTTTTGGCCGATCGCGACGATCGCACCGTAGATTACTCCGACGATGGCAAGCGTCACGATCAGCGGGCGGAAATACGTTGACGCATCAGGGAACAGCTGCAGGCAGTAGCGCAGCATCCCGAAGGTGCCGACCTTGTCCATCACCGCGGTGATCAGGACCGCGGTCGCCGGAGTGGCCTCGACGCACGCGTCGGGCAGCCAGCGGTGGAACGGCCACAGCGGGGCCTTGACGGCGAACGCGAACATGAAGCCCAGGAACAGCGCCTTGAACACAGCGGGGTCCACGCCGGCGAAGCGGCCCGAGGAGATGCCGGCCACGATTTCGCGGAAGTCGAACGTGCCCGAACCGTGCTGGGCGGTGACCACGTACAGACCGATCACCGCGGCGAGCATGATCAGACCGCCGAAAAGGTTGTATAGCAAGAACTTTACCGCGGCCCGCGACCGCCCGGCGCCCTTGCCGAACCCGCCGATCAGGAAGTACATCGGGATCAGCATGGCCTCGAAGAACACGTAGAACAGCAGCACGTCCAGTGCGACCACCGAGATCAGCACCATCGACTCGATGGCCAGCGTCAAGGCGACGTAGGCGTGTACGCCTCGGGTGCCCTCGCCGCCGTCGTTCCAGCCCGCGACCAGCAGCAGCGGAATCAGGATTGCGGTCAGCAGCACGAGGATCACCGCGATGCCGTCCACACCGAGGTTGTAGCCGGCGCCGAAGGCCGGAATCCAGGGATGCTTTTCCAGGAATTGGTAAGGGGCGCCGCCGGTTTTGAAACCGAGTGCGACAACGAGCGCGACTGCCAGTGTCAGGATGCTGACGATTACACCGGTCCACTTGGCGAGCTGCCGCAGGCCGGGAGGCGTCAGGATGATCAGGATGGAACCGGCCAGCGGTACCAGCCACAGCACGCTCAGCCAGGGCACGTTAGTCACCACAGCTGCACCGCCAGGATCGCCGCGACCAGCAGGGTGGCACCGGCCAGCATCTCTAACGCGTAGGAGCGGGCGAAGCCGGTTTGCAGTCCCCGCAAGCGATTCGACGTCCGGCTGACCAGCGCGGCCAGCGCGTTGACCGATCCGTCCACCCCCGCGTTGTCGAACTCGGTGAGCTCTTCGGTCAACTGCGCGCCAGGGCGCATGAATACCTCCTCGTTGAAGGCATCGCCGTACAGATCTCTGCGTGCGGCCGTGGTGAGTGCCGACACCTGAACGGGAGCGACTCGGGGGATTTCTCGCCTGCCGTATTTCTGATAGGCCACCGCGATTCCGACTACGACGACCGACAGCGCCAGTGTGGTGCTGATCCACGCCGGCAGGGTGTGCGTGGCTTCCTCATGCGCACCGACGACCGGTTCCAGCCAGTGCGGCAGGGTGCCTCCGATGGCGAACAGTCCACCGGAGAACACCGAGCCGAACGCGAGCAGGATCATCGGTCCGGTCATCAGGGCAGGCGCCTCGTGCGGGTGACTGCCTGGCGCCCAACGCTTTTCGCCGAAGAAGGTCATCAGCATCACCCGGGTCATGTAGAAAGCGGTGATGCCCGCGCCCAGCAGCGCCGCGGCGCCCAGCGTGTAGCCACGGATGTCGCCGGCGCCCAGCGCCGCCTCGACGATGGCGTCCTTGGAGTAGAAGCCCGCGAACGGCGGCACGCCGATGATGGCCAGGTACCCCAGGCCGAAGGTGATGAAGGTGACGGGCAGGGCGGCGCGCAGCCCGCCGTAGCGGCGCATGTCCTGTTCTTCGTGCATCGCGTGAATGATCGAGCCCGATCCGAGGAACAAGCCGGCCTTGAAGAAGCCGTGCGTGAGTAGGTGCATGATCGCGAACGCGTATCCGGCGGGACCGAGTCCCGCGGCCAGCACCATGTAGCCGATCTGGCTCATCGTCGACGCGGCGAGCGCGCGTTTGATGTCGTCCTTGGCGCAGCCGATGAACGCCCCGAACAGCAGGGTGACGGCGCCGACGAGGACGACACCCAGTTGCGCTCCGGGAGCGAGGTTGTAGAGCGGGTTGGACCGCACGATCAGATACACACCGGCGGTCACCATGGTCGCGGCGTGAATCAACGCGGACACCGGCGTCGGGCCCTCCATCGCGTCACCCAACCAGGCCTGCAGCGGGACCTGTGCCGACTTCGCGCAGGCACCCAGCAGCAACAGCAATCCCATCGCGGTGAGCACGCCCTTGCTGGCGGCCGGGGCGCCGGCGAAAACCCCGGCGTACGAAAGGGTGCCGAACGTGCTGAACATCAAGAACATGCCGACGGCCAGCCCGGCGTCGCCGACCCGGTTCATCACGAAGGCCTTCTTGGCGGCCGTGGCCGCCGATGGCTTGTGGTACCAGAAACCAATCAGCAGGTAGGACGCCAGACCGACGCCTTCCCAGCCGACGTAGAGCACCAGGTAGTTGTCGGCGACGACCAGCAACAGCATCGAGGCCAGGAACAGGTTGAGGTACCCGAAAAACCTTCGGCGGTCCGGGTCTTCGGCCATATAGGCCACCGAGTAGATGTGGATCAGAGATCCCACGCCGGAGATCAGCAGTACGAAACAGATTGACAGCTGGTCGATCTGCAGCCCGAAGTCGACTTGGAATTGGTCGACCGGGATCCAGGTGAACACCGTCTGGTGGATGGCGCGGTGCTCACTGTCGCGGCTGAGCAAGTCCGACAGCAGCGTGGCGCCCACCCCGAACGCCCCCAGCGCGGCGAGCACGCCCAGCCAATGTCCCCACGCGTCGGTGCGTCGGCCGCCGAACAGCAAGATTGCGGCACCCGCCAGCGGTAGTACCACAAGCAACCAGGTGAAGTCTGCGATGTTTGTCACGGCGGCGTTCTTCTACCCCTTGAGTAGGTTCGCGTCGTCGACCGACGCCGATTTGCGGGCACGGAAAATCGTCATGATGATGGCCAGGCCGATGACGACCTCGCACGCGGCCACCACCATCGTGAAGAACGCGATCATCTGCCCGTCCAGATGGCCGTGCATGCGCGCGAAGGTGACGAACGCCAGGTTCACGGCGTTGAGCATCAACTCGACGCACATGAACATCACGATGGCGTTGCGCCGCAATAGCACGCCCGAGGCGCCGATGGTGAAGAGCAGTGCCGAAAGGTAAAGGTAGTTAGCCGGATTCACGATGTACCGCCTTTGATGGCTTGCCGGCGGGGAGTCTCCTTGCCGTCCGCCCCCCGGGTTCGCAGCATCTTCGACACCGAATCGTCCGAGTAGGAGCCATCGGGCAGCAACGCGGCAACGTCCACCGCGTTGTGGCGTGCGTAGACGCCGGGGTTGGGCAGCGGGGTCGGGCGGCCGCCGGACCGGAACCGATCTTCGGAGAGTTCGCGCTGGGTCTTGCGGCGTTCGAAACGCTCGCGGTGCGCGAGCACCATCGCGCCGACCGCGGCGGTGATCAGCAGCGCGCTGGTCAGCTCGAACGCCCACAGGTACCGCGAAAAGATCAGTGCCGCCAGGCCTTCGACGTTGCCGTTGGCATTCGCGGTGGTCAGTCCGACGAAACCCCCAGTGGCCACCTTGCCGATGGCGGCGACCAGCAGGATGCCGAATCCGACTCCGGTGATGACCGCGGCGACGCGCTGTCCGCGCAGCGTTTCCTTCAGTGATTCCGCGGAGTCCACGCCGATCAGCATCAGCACGAACAGGAACAGCATCATCACCGCGCCCGTGTAGACCACGACTTGAACCACACCCAAGAACAGCGCGTCCTGAATCATGTAGAAGATCGCCAGGATGATCATCGTCATCGCGAGGAACATCGCCGAGTACACGGCGTTGACGGCCGTGACCACCCCGATCGCGCCGATCACGGCCAGCGCGCCCAGCAGCCAGAAGGTCACCGCCTCGCCGGTGGAGGTGCGAACGATGACGTCGCTCGCCAGGCTGGTGGCAAGTATCGTGCTCACCTTGCGTCTCCGGCCGCATCTTTGGCGTGGTTCCCCGTCCTTAAGCCATCCGCGGTGACGTTGCCCTGGTAGTAGTCCTTGTCGGTGGCGCCCTCGGTCCGAGGGTGCGGCGGCGCGAGCATGTTCTGCAGCAGCGGCGCCAGCAGCCGGTCCTTTTCGTAGATCAGGTCGGCGCGGTTGTCGTCGGCCATCTCGTAGTCGTTGGTCATCGTCAGCGCGCGCGTCGGGCAGGCCTCGATGCACAGGCCGCAGCCGATGCAGCGCAGATAGTTGATCTGGTAGACCCGGCCGTAACGCTCGCCCGGCGAAAACCTTGCCTCGTCGGTGTTGTCGGCGCCCTCGACGTAGATCGCGTCGGCCGGGCAGGCCCACGCGCACAGCTCGCAGCCGATGCACTTCTCCAGCCCGTCGGGGTACCGGTTGAGTTGGTGACGGCCGTGATAGCGCGGGGCGACGGGGCCGGGCTTCTCCGGATACTCCTCGGTGACAGTCTTTTTGAACATCGCTGCGAATGTCACGCCGAATCCGGCCACGGCGTCGAGGAATTTAGCCATCTGCGTTCTCCTTGCTGGCACCGACTGCCGAGGTCAGAACTTTGCCCGGCAGCGGTGGTGTCGGGAATGCCGGTGGCAGCGCTAACGCGTCGCTGCGCTTGCGCAGCTCTCGCGCCAGCGCACGATTGCCCGGTGTGCTGAATGGCTTGCGCAGCAACAGCACTAGCGCCACCGCGAAGACGAGGCTGCTGACCACCAGAAGGGGAGTCCAATGCGCGTATCCCTCGTTGCGCAGAGTGCGGATGATGCCGGCGATCAGCACCCAGACCAGCGACGCGGGAATGAGCAGTTTCCAGCCCAGCGCCATGAACTGGTCGTAGCGCAGCCGCGGCAGGCTGGCTCGCAACCACATGTAGATGAACAGGAAGACCCACATCTTGGCGGTGAACCAGAGCACCGGCCACCAGCCAGTGTTGGCGCCGTCCCACATGTTCAGCGGCCACGGTGCATGCCAGCCGCCGAAGAACATCAGCGTGGCGAGCGACGAAACCGTCATCATGTTCACGTATTCCGCCAGCATGAACATCGCGAACTTCAGCGACGAATACTCGGTGTGGAAGCCGGCGACGAGTTCACCCTCGGCCTCGGGCAGGTCGAAGGGGGCGCGGTTGGTTTCGCCGACCATCGAGATCAGATAGATGATGAACGACGGCAGCAACAGGAATACGTACCAGACGCCGTCCTGCGCCTTGATGATTCCGGACGTCGACATGGTGCCGGCGAACAGGAAGACTGCCGCGAACGACAGCCCCATCGACACCTCGTAGGAGATGACCTGCGCGGTGGACCGCACCCCGCCCAGCAGCGGGTAAGTCGAGCCGGATGCCCAGCCGCCCAATACGATCCCGTAGACGCCGATCGCCGAAAGACCGAGGATGAACAGCACCGCGGCCGGCATATCGGTCAGCTGCAATGGGGTGCGGTGACCGAAGATCGACACCTCGGGACCGAACGGGATGAACGCGAACGCGGTGAATGCGGGAATCGTCGAGATGACCGGCGCCGCCATGTAGACAAACCAATCGACCCCGCGGGGGGTGATGCTTTCCTTGAGCGCCAGCTTGATTCCGTCGGCCAGGCTCTGCAGGGCGCCCCACGGGCCCGCCCGGTTGGGGCCGGGCCGCAGCTGCATCCAGCCGAGGATCTTGCGCTCGAGCAGGATTGCCACCAGCACGTTCAGCATCAAGAAGACGAAAATGGCTAGCGCCTTGCCGAGCACCAGCCACCAGGTGTCGTGTCCGAAGGCACTCAAGGTGGTCGTCATGAGCCGGCTCCGATGCGCACGATGTTGCCGACGGTCACGCCCAGGTCCCGGTGCACCGCCGAGCCCGGCGAATTCAGTGGCAGCCACACCACCCGGTCGGGCATGTCAGTGATGTTCAGCGGCAAGCTGATTGATCCGCGCGACGTGCTGACCGTGACCACGTCGCCCTCGGCCGCGCCGATCTCGGCCGCGGTGCCGGCCGACAGCCGTACCACGGGTTTGCGTGCGGTGCCCGCCAGATAGGGTTCACCGTCTTGGCCGCGGCCGTTGTCGAGCAGCATCCGCCAGCCGGTGAGCACGGCTTCGCCTTGGCCGGGCTGCGGCGGCTGCGGCGCTTGAACCGTTGCGCCACTTGCGCGATCGCCCTCCCAGTTGCCCAGCGCCGCGACCTGCTCGCGGGCCGCCTGGACGCCGGTCATGCCAAGGTAAACACCCATTTCGTCGGCCAGCGTGTCGAGGATCTGGTGATCGGACTGAGTGGCTCGTTGGGTGCTGCCGTGCAGCGCGGGCTCGAAGGGCCGGAATCGGCCTTCCCAGTTGACGAATGCGCCCGCCTTCTGTGTGGTGGGCGCGACGGGGAACACCACGTCGGCGCGTTCGGTGACCTCACTGTGCCGCAGTTCCAGGCTGACGACGAAGTCGGCGGCGTCCAGCGCGGCCAGTACGGCATCCGGATCGGCGAAGTCGGCGGGCTCGATACCGCCGACCAGCAGCGCGCCCAGGGTTCCGTCCGTTGCGGCGGCCAGTATGCCGTCGGCGTCACGCCCTGCGGCAGAAGGCAATTCGTCGACATTCCACGCCGCGGCCACCTCTGCCCGGGCGGCGTCGTCGGCGACCAGACGACCGCCGGGCAGCAGGCCGGGCAGCGCTCCGGCTTCCAGCGCGCCGCGTTCACCCGCGCGCCGCGGCACCCAGGCCAGTCGGGCTCCGGTGGCATCGGCGAGGCGGGCCGCCGCGGACAACCCGCCCGGCACCGTGGCCAGCCGTTCGCCGACCATGATGACCGCTCCGGGCTTCGACAGCAGCTCGCCGACCTCGCCGGTGGCCAGGTCGTCCAGCGCGGCTGGTTCGGCTCCGGGCACGGTTTGCAGCAGCCGGCCCGACATCTTCGTCAGTGCGCGCGTGGCGAACGGGGCGACCGCATAAATCGGCACGCCGCGCTTGCGGGCGGCCTTGCGCAGCCGCAGGAATACGATCGGCGCCTCGTCCTCGGGCTCGAACCCGACCAGCACGACCACCGGCGCGGATTCCAGATCGGAGAAGCTGACCGTGAGCGGGCGGCCCGCGATGCGTGCCGAGAGGAACTCCGCCTCTTCGGCCGAGGATGGGCGGGCGCGAAAGTCAATGTCGTTGGTGTCCAACACGATTCGCGCGAACTTGGCATAGGCGTAGGAATCTTCCCAGGTACCGCGGCCACCGACCAGCACACCGGTGCGCCCGCGGGCCTTTTCGAACCCCTGCGTTGCGGCCACGATCGCGTGCGCCCACGACGCCGGCTGCAGCGTGCCGTCGGCGTCCCGGACCAGCGGAGTGGTGAGGACGTCGGGCTGGGTGTCGTAGCGGAAAGCCCACCGGCCCTTGTCGCAGTTCCACTCCTCGTTGACCTCGGGGTCGTCACCGGCAAGCCGGCGCAGCACTTTGCCGCGGCGGTGGTCGGTACGCTCGGCGCAGCCGCCGGCGCAGTGCTCGCACACGCTGGGGCTGGAGACGAGATCGAATGGGCGGGCCCGGAAGCGGTAGGCGGTGCCGGTGAGCGCGCCCACCGGGCAGATCTGCACGGTGTTGCCCGAGAAGTAGGAGTCGAAAGGCTCGTTCGCGTAGATGCCGACCTGCTGCAGGGCGCCGCGCTCCTGCATGTCGATGAACGGATCGCCGGCGATCTGCTCGGAGAACCGCGTACAGCGCGCACACAGAATGCACCGCTCGCGGTCAAGCAGCACCTGCGAGGAGATGTTGATCGGCTTGGCGAACGTGCGCTTGACATCTTCGAAACGAGAATCGCTGCGGCCGTTGGACATTGCCTGGTTCTGCAGTGGGCATTCGCCGCCCTTGTCGCACATCGGGCAGTCCAGCGGGTGGTTGATCAGCAGCAGCTCCATCACGCCGTGCTGGGCCTTGTCCGCGGCCTCGGAGGTGAGCTGGGTGCGCACCACCATGTCGTCGGTGCACACGATGGTGCACGACGCCATCGGCTTGCGCTGCCCCTCCACCTCGACCATGCACTGCCGGCACGCGCCGACCGGGTCGAGCAGCGGGTGGTCGCAGAATCTGGGAATCTGGATCCCCATCAACTCGGCCGCTCGGATCACCAGAGTCCCCTTGGGAACTGTGATTTCGGTGCCGTCGATGGTCAGCTTGACCATGTCGGGCGGCGTCGTCTCGCCACCGGTTTCGGTTTTGGCCGCGCTAGTCATCAGGGCTGTGTCCCTTCCCGGCCATTCGGCCCTGCCGTCAGCATGGAGTCTCGTGGGTCGAACGGGCAGCCGGCTCCTTCGACGTGGGCGATGTACTCGTCGCGGAAATGCTTGATCGACGACATCACCGGGCTGGCCGCGCCGTCACCCAACGCGCAGAACGACTTTCCGAGGATCGCGTCGGAGATGTCCAGCAATTTGTCGAGATCCTCGTGGGTGCCCTTGCCTGTTTCCAGCCGTGTGTAGATCTGGTCCAGCCAGAACGTGCCCTCGCGGCACGGCGTGCACTTGCCGCACGACTCGTGCTTGTAGAAGTACGTCCAGCGTTGCACCGCGCGCACCACGCACGTGGTCTCGTCGAAGATCTCCAGCGCCTTGGTACCCAGCATCGAGCCGGCAGCGCCCACGCCCTCGTAATCCAGTGGCACGTCGAGGTGTTCGTCGGTCAACAGCGGTGTCGACGATCCGCCCGGCGTCCAGAACTTCAGGCGGTGCCCGGCGCGGACCCCGCCGGCGTAGTCGAGCAACTCGCGCAGCGTGATGCCCAGCGGCGCCTCGTATTGACCGGGGCGGGTGACGTGCCCGGACAGCGAGTACAGCGTGAAGCCAGGCGATTTCTCGCTGCCCATCGACCGGAACCATTCGACTCCGTTGAGAATGATCGGCGGCACGCTGGCGATGGTCTCGACGTTGTTGATCACCGTGGGGCAGCCGTAAAGCCCGGCCACCGCGGGGAACGGCGGGCGCAGCCGGGGCTGCCCGCGCCGGCCCTCCAGACCCTCCAGCAGCGCGGTTTCCTCGCCGCAGATGTAGGCGCCCGCACCGGCGTGTACCACCAGCTCCAGGTCATAGCCTGAGCCCGCGATGTCGCGGCCTAAAAAGCCCGCAGCGTAAGCCTCGGCGACCGCGTTCTGCAGCCGGCGCAGCACCGGCACCACCTCGCCGCGCACGTAGATGAAGGCGTGGCTGGCCCGGATGGCGTAGGAGGCGATGATGGCGCCTTCCACCAGTAGGTGGGGCGTCGCCAGCATCAGCGGAATGTCTTTGCACGTACCGGGTTCGGACTCGTCGGCGTTGACGACCAGGTAGTGCGGCTTGGCGGCCGGGCCGGAGTCGCCCTGCGGGATGAACGACCATTTGGTGCCGGTCGAGAAGCCCGCGCCGCCGCGGCCGCGCAAGCCCGAGTCCTTGACGGCCCCAATCACCGCGTCGGGCTCCATCTTCAGGGCCTTCTTCAGCGCCTGGTAGCCGTCGTGACGCTGGTAGGTCTCGAGCGTGAACGACTTCGGGTCGTCCCAGTACCGGCTGATCACCGGGGTTAGCGGGGTGGTCATGACTTGCCTCCGGGAGCCGGCGGGGGTTCCATGCCCTTCTCCTTGGCCACCTGCAGCCCGGCCAACGTGGCCGCACCGACACCGCCCTGGCCTTCGTCGGGGCGCTCGTCGGGCAGGCCGGCCAAAATCCGTGAGGTCTCGCGGAACTTGCACAGCGCACCCCGGGTGGGCGCCTTGGGCTTTCCGGCCCGCAGCGAGTCGACGAGCTCGCGCGCCGACTCCGGCGTCTGGTTGTCGTAGAACTCCCAGTTGACCATCACCACCGGGGCGAAGTCGCATGCCGCGTTGCATTCGATGTGCTGCAACGTGACCGAGCCGTCGTCGGTGGTCTCATCGTTGCCGATGCCGAGATGCTCTTTGAGGGAGTCGAATACCGCATCGCCGCCCATCACCGCACACAGCGTGTTGGTGCAGACGCCGACCAGGTAATCGCCGGTGGGGCCGCGTCGGTACATCGTGTAGAAGCTGCCCACCGCCGATACCTCGGCGCCGGTCAATCCGACTTGCTCGCCGCAGAATTCCAGGCCGGCCGGTGTCAGGTAGGAATCCTCCGCCTGGACCAGGTGCAGCAACGGCAACAGCGCGGAGCGCTTGTTGGGGTAGCGGCTGATGATCTCCTTGGCGTCGACCTCCAGCCGAGCCCGCACCTCCGCCGAATACGACTGCGGCGCACCCTCAATCACGAATTGGTTGGGTTCTTCGGGCGGCGGCCCGAGCCGGATGAACACCCGCTCGCCCGAGCCTCCCACGGGTGCGCTCATCGGTCGACTCCGCCCATGACCGGGTCGATGCTGGCGACCGCGGTGATCAGGTCGGCGACCATACCGCCCTCGCACATCGCGGCGACGGACTGCAGATTGGTGAAGGACGGATCCCGGTAATGCACTCGGTACGGCCGGGTTCCGCCGTCGCTGACCATGTGCACGCCGAGTTCTCCGCGTGGCGACTCCACCGCGCTGTAGACCTGGCCGGCCGGCACCCGGATGCCCTCGGTGACCAACTTGAAGTGATGGATCAACGCTTCCATCGAGCCACCCATGATCTTGGCGATGTGCTCGGGCGAGTTACCCATGCCGTCGGGTCCTACCTTCAGATCGGCGGGCCAGGCGATTTTGCGGTCCTCGACCATATGCGGCCCCGGCCTCAGCTTGTCCAGGCACTGCTCGACAATCTTGATCGACTCCCACATCTCCTTGACGCGAATGATGTAGCGCCCGTAAGCGTCACACGTGTCCGCGGTGATCACGTCGAACTCGTAGTCCTGGTACCCGCAGTAGGGTTCACTCTTGCGCAGGTCGTGCGGCAAACCGGTGGCACGCAGGATCGGGCCGGTGATACCCAGCGCCATGCAGCCGGTCAGGTCGAGATAGCCGACGCCCTCGGTGCGCGCTTTCCAGATGGCGTTCTCGTTGAGCAGATCGCCCATCTCGCGCAGCACCTGCTTGAGCCCCTTGAGGCCCTCGACGATGTCGGCTTCGGCGCCCGGCGGCAAGTCCTGCGCCACCCCGCCCGGGCGGATGTAGGCACTGTTCATCCGCAGCCCACTGATCTTTTCGAACAGGGTCAAGACGATTTCGCGTCCGCGGAAGCCAACGAACATCGGCGTCATCGCGCCCAGTTCCATACCGCCGGTGGCCAGTGCGACCAGATGCGAGGAGATCCGGTTCAGCTCCATCATCATTACCCGGATGACGTTGACCCGCTCCGGGATCTCATCGGTGATGCCGAGCAGCTTCTCGACGCCGAGGCAGTAGGCGGTCTCGTTGAAAAACGGTGACAGGTAATCCATCCGGGTGACGAAGGTGACACCCTGCGTCCAGTACCGGTATTCGAGGTTCTTCTCGATTCCGGTGTGCAGGTAACCGATTCCGCAGCGGACCTCGGTGACGGTCTCGCCTTCGATCTCGAGGATCAGCCGCAACACCCCGTGCGTGGACGGGTGTTGGGGTCCCATGTTGACGACGATGCGTTCACCGGGATCCGCGGCACGGGCGGCCTCGACGACCTGCCCCCAGTCCTGTCCACCGGCGACAACGACGGTTTCGGCGCCACCTTCGTGCGTCGAGTCAGTGATTGTGCTCATTAGTTGTACGCTCTCCGCTCGTCGGGCGGGGGTATCTGTGCTCCCTTGTACTCGACGGGAATACCGCCGAGCGGGTAGTCCTTGCGTTGCGGATGGCCGTGCCAGTCGTCGGGCATCTCGATGCGGGTCAGCGACGGATGCCCGTCGAAGATGATGCCGAAGAAGTCATAGGTCTCGCGCTCGTGCCAGTCGTTGGTCGGGTAGATGCCGTACAGCGACGGGATGTGTGGATCACCGTCGGGCGCAGACACTTCCAGCCGGACGCGGCGGTTGTGCGTGATCGATTGCAACGGATAAACGGCGTGCAATTCGCGGCCGGTCTCGTGCGGGTAATGCACGCCGTTGACGCCCAGGCACATCTCGAAGCGCAATTCGGGTTCGTCGCGCAGGCGTTGGGCGACATGGGGCAGTGCCTCCCGGCGCACGTGCAAGGTCAGTTCGTTGCGGTCGACGACGACTTTCTCTATCGCGTCTTCGAATTCGATGTCGCCGGCCTTCAGTGCGTCGGCCAGCCGGTCGACCACGTCGTCGAAATAACCGCCATACGGCCGGGAACTGCTGCCCGGGAGTGTGATCTCCCGCACCAGACGTCCGTAACCGGACGTGTCACCCGACCCCGAAATACCGAACATGCCGCGGCGCACGTTGATCACTTCTTCGTCCGACGAGGGCACCGTGCCGCCCACTTCGCTGGCGGCTACCTTCGGGTCCTGTTCTGGTGAGCTCATCGCAGCAGTCCATGCATCTCGATGGTGGGCCGGGCGCCCAGTGCCGCCTGCTCGGCTTCAGCGATGGCCTGCTCGCGGTTCACGCCCAGCGGCATCTCCTGAATCTTCTCGTGCAGCTTGAGAATTGCGTGCAAGAGCATCTCCGGACGGGGCGGGCAGCCCGGGAGGTAGATGTCCACCGGAACCACATGGTCCACGCCCTGAACAATCGCGTAGTTGTTGAACATCCCGCCGGACGACGCGCAGACGCCCATGGCCAGTACCCATTTGGGTTCTGCCATCTGGTCGTAGATCTGGCGCAGCACCGGGGCCATCTTCTGGCTCACCCGCCCGGCGACGATCATCAGGTCGGCCTGGCGCGGTGTTGCCGAAAACCGCTCCATCCCAAACCGTGCGATATCGAACCGTGGTCCGGCCGTTGCCATCATCTCGATCGCGCAGCACGCCAATCCGAACGTCGCCGGCCACAGCGAGTTCTTGCGGACGTAGCCGGCGATCTTCTCGACAGTCCCGAGCAGGATGCCGGCGGGTAGCTGTTCTTCCAGTCCCATGAGTTACCTCAATCCCATGTCAGGCCGCCGCGGCGCCACACGTAGGCGTAGGCCACGAAGACGGTGAGCATGAACACCACCATCTCGACCAGAGCAAACATTCCCAGTGCGTCGTAGCTGACCGCCCACGGGTACAGGAACACGATTTCGATGTCGAAGACGATGAACAGCATCGCGGTCAGGTAGTACTTCACCGGAAACCGCTGCCCGGGCGTCGCATGCGGCCCACTCACCGACGTTTCGGTCGGCTCGATTCCACATTCGTAGGCCGCCATCTTCGACTTGTTGTAGCGCGACGGGCCGGCCAGGCTCGCGATCACCACCGAGCCCACAGCAAAGGCGGCGGCGATTCCGCCTAGCACCAGGATGGGTATGTAGACGTTCAACTCGCTCCAAGATCCGTCGTGGGCCGCCTATAAAGCGACCAGGCGGCGACCGGGCTGCTGTGACGGACTGGGTCTGTAGCCCGGCACAGTGATCTTCAACATAGCGTTGAGGTGGCTAAGGCACGTGCTCGGGGTGGTGCTAATGCGTGGTTTGTGGTGTGAGATCCGGCACGTTTCGGGCCACGCCAACGACGGCGCCGAAACGGCCACCCGGAAGGAGCAGGTCGTTAGCTCTAGATCGCGGGAGCGCGCAGCAACCCGAGCACGGTGCGACCCAGCACGATCGGGTCGATCGGATGCGGCACCGCGGCCTCGGCGCGCGACCACGTCGCGAGCCACGCATCGTCACGGCGGCCGGTGAGCACCAGGATCGGCGGGCAGGTTTCGAGTTCGTCCTTGAGCTGTTTGGCGATGCCCATGCCGCCGGTCGGTGTCGCTTCGCCATCGAGGATGGCCAGGTCGATGCCGCCCTCGTCCATGGTGCGGATCACCATCGGGCCGGTGGCCACCTCGACGTAGTTCAACTCCGGCAGATCCGGGTGCAGTCGCTTGCCCAGTGCCCGCTTCACTTTGTCGCGGGTGTTGGGGTTGTCGCTGTAGACGAGTATCCGCAGAGCGATGGTGGCGTCGGGCACGGTGCAGATGCTACTGGTGCTGGACCGGCTTTATTGGCCAGACCGCACGAAAACGGCCTGTGCCGCCGCCTTGGCCATCGGCGCGATCATGCCGAACTTGTTCCACCCGATGTCGAACTGGGATCGATCGATCCTGGTTTCGCCGGAGATTTGGATCGAGCCGTCGCCGGCGTCGGTGATGGTGACCGGCAGCGGTACCGGCGCGCTGATCCCCTTGATCGTGAAGCTGGCCCGCAGGTTCGCGGCCTTGCCCTCGGTCGGGTGAACCGCCGTGACGACGACGCTGATCTCGGGAAACCGCTCGACATCGAAGAAATCGGCCGAGCGCAGATGCTCGTCGCGACGGCCGATGCCGGTATGCACCGACGCGGTATGGATGTCGAGGCGGCCGAAGACCGAGCCCTTGCCGGTGAGTTGTCCGGCGCCGGTGAACTCGGTGAAACGGCCCTTGACGTTCAGCAGGCCCCACATGTTTCTGATCTTGAAGGTGACGGCCGACCGGTCGGGAACGATGTTCCACACCCCGGCCAGGTCGGGATCGTTCAGCAGTGTTTCCAGCGTCGTCATCGTCCGTCTCACTTCATCAGCGGCGCAATCTCGGCGGGGTCGAAATACTCGTCGATCCGGTCGATCAGACCATTTGTGCCCACCCTGATCACGATGCAAACGCGCATGGAGATCGATTGGCCGGCATGGCCGGTGGCGTGCAGGACATGCTGCTGGACGAAGCCGCTGATCGATCCGTCGTCGAAGAGCCGGCGATCGAGGATCTCGTAGCGACGCTGCGTGGTCGTACCGATGAACCAGTCGATGACTTTGAGCGCGCGGGTCTTGTCGTCCGTTCTGGAGGGGTCCCGGCTGGCGCCCACCCGCCAGACCGCGATGTCGTCGCTCCACAGCCGGTCGACCGCGGCCTTGTCGCCGTTGACGATCGATGCGAACAGCTGGTCGGCCGTGTCGAGGACGACCTGCGCAGTTGCAGCGCGCATGGTGGCTCCTATTCGCTGTCGTATCCGGGATGGGCAACCGCTAACCGATTGCGCACCAGCGTTCTCAGGGCGGCGAGGACCTCGCCGGCACGGTCGTCGAGTTCGCCGGCCCGGATGGCGGCGGCAAGCTGCTCTTCGTCTCCGAAACCCAAGTCGGCCAGCGCGGCTCGCGATTCCGCTTCACTCTCGTCGAGCAGTTCGCGTTCGACGATGCGCAATGCGTTGGCGGCCACCCGGGAGTGGAAGTTGACCTGTCCGCTGGTCGCCTCCCGGACGTCGGTTTCCAGGAACTCGGCCACCGCGGCGACGAGTTCGGCAGCCAGGGGGCGTCCGTATGCGCCGATCACGACGGGACCTCCTCGAGCAGGTTGAGGATGTCCCATTCCGTCTCGCTGACCCGGCGACCGATCGTCGCCAGCTCGACCGAGCGCGATTGACCGCTCAAATGCCGCTCCGCCTGGAAGCGGCAGATCACGCCCCAGCGCAATGTGGCCAGCACCAGCCACCAGTGCAGTGCTGCCCGGTCGACGGTCGTCCCGCTGGCCTGTTCGTAGTCGCGGACGAAACTCTCGATACTGCCGAGGCCGCCGGCGCCGAGGCTGGCCGGAGCGCCGAACCGCCACGCGCGGATGCAGAACCAGGCCAGGTCTTCATAGGCCTCGCCGAGGTGCACCAGCTCCCAGTCGAGCACGGCGGCCAGGTTGAATCCGTCGACGATCAGGTTTCCCATCCGGTAGTCGCCGTGCACGAGCACCGTCGCCGATTGTTTCGGCCGGTGCGCGCCCAACCAGCGAAACGCCCATTCGAAGGTGGCGGTGGTGTCGTTCATTGCGTCGAGCCGCTCGCGGTATTCGACGAGTTGGTCCTCGTAGGCCAGGCCCGGAATCTGCGGGTCGGCCCGGTGAATGGCGGCCAGCGCCTGCGCGCATTGCCGCAGCAGCTCGGTTCGGCGCGCGTGCCCGTCGGCGGTGTCGAGCCGGCGCGCAATGCGCCGGACGATGGTTTCGCCCTTGATCTCGTCGCAGACGAGAAACGGATTCCCCAGTGCCGCAACCGAATCATCGGCGAGCAAGATGTGGGGAACCGGCGCGCCGGCAGCCGCGGCCGCGGCCTGCGCGCGGGCTTCGAGCTCCATGCCGGCATGCACGTCGTCGGGTGGGCCGGTGCGCAGGATCAGCGCGCGGCGTTGGCTGCCGGTGACCGCGTCGAAAGCCCAGGTGGTGCGGCTGGCACCGCCGGTCAGCGCACGCAGATTCTCGATCGTGGTGCCGGCGCCCAGTACCGGCGCCAGCACCGCTTCCAGTTTGGCGTCCAGGTCCACGGTCATTGCTTGCCAAATTTGAACAGCCGCTGCGCCACTCGGCGAATCTGGATTTCCTCGGCACCCTCGGTGATCCGGTAGCGGCGATGGTGTCGGTAGATGTGCTCGAACTGCTCATGACGGCTGTAGCCGAGCCCGCCGTAGACCTGCATGGCGCGGTCGGCGGCGTCGCAGACCAGGCGGTTGGCGCGATAGTTGGCCATCGACACCTTGTCCGAGACCTCCATGTGGTGGTCGCGGTCCAGGTGCCAGGCGGCGAATTGCACCAGTAGCCGCACCATTTGCGCTTCGGTCTGCAGCTCGGCCAGCGGCCATTGCACGGCTTGATTGACCGACAACGGCTTGCCGAACACGGTGCGCTTGGCGGCATATTCGGCGGCTCGGTCGATGCAATACTGCGCCGCTCCGAGGCTGCTCGCGGCTTGGCGAATCCTGTTCTCGTGCAAGAACGTTTGGGCGACCTCCAGGCCGCGGTCGACCTCGCCGAGCACCGCATCGGCGGGGATGCGGACATCGGTCAGTTCGACTTCGCCGTGGTCGGTGGGCATGTTGAAGGTCCACCAGTAGTAGGGGACGTTGAATCCGGGGGTGTCGGTGGGGACCAGGAACGCCGTGATGCCCCGGGCTTGTCCCGGCTCCCCGGAGGTGCGGGCGAAAACCAGGTCGTGGGTGGCGCGGTGCACACCGGTGTTGAAACGCTTGGAGCCGTTGATCACCCAGCTGTCACCATCGAGTTGGGCGCGGGTCTCCAGCCAGGTCGCGTCGGATCCGTGCTGTGGCTCGGTCAGCCCGAATGCCATGGACCGCTCACCGGTGATCAGCGCCTCGGACCACACCCGGCGCTGCTCGTCGCTGCCGAAGCGTTCCATCATGATCACCTGAGGGAAGTTCCCGACGATCGACGACTCGTTCTGCAGGTCGTTGTGCAGTCCGAGCCCCTTGTGCGCCAGGTGTTCCCGGATCACCGCCATGTCGACGTTGGTGCCGTCGCGGCCGCCAAGCGACGCCGGCAGTCCGTAGCGAAGCCAGCCCGCCTTGTCGGCGCGCCGGCGCATCTCGGCGAGCAACTCCTCCCATTCTTCGGTCGGGATTCCGTCGTTGTCCCAATCGGTGCGGGCATGCTCGCGGCGCTGATCGAAGTACTGGATGTTCTCGCGTTCCAGCGGCTTGATCTCCGCCTCGATGAACGCGTCCATCTCGGCGAGTACGCCCGGAAGATGTTCTGGCAGGGTGAAATCCACAGGTGTCTCCTTTGGAAGGGTCAAGCGCCGTACAGAGTTTTCTTCCACACCGTCGACAGGGTTGCAATGGCGTCCTCGTCGCTGATCTCGATCCCGAGACCGGACTGCCCGACGAAGACGGTGGTGAAGTTTTCGAACAGCAGCGCAATGGCCGCAGCCGTGTGCTGCGGGTTGAGTTCGCTGCCGTAGCCCTGTTCCTGGGCGCGTCGCACCGAAGCGGCCACGATGTCCATGCCGAACCTTCGAAACTCGTTCTGCACAGCCGCGAACCGCTGCTGCGTAGCGGCCAGTTGCGCGACGGCGATCATGATGCCGATGTTCTGCTTGAAGATGTTCCAGTAGCCGGTGACCACCGAGGTGAAGAACGCGTTGTCGTCTGGGGAATCCGGCAGGTGCACGCTCAACCCCGACGGGGCCACCACATCGTGCAGGAACGACTCCGCCAGCGCGGCCAGCAGGTCTTCCTTGTCGGCGAAGTACCGGTAGAACACTGCCGGGGATTTCCCGGCGGCCGACGTGATGTCGGCCAGTGTGGTGCCGTGAAAGCCGCGTTCGGCGAACAGTTTTCGTGCAGCCTGTTCGATGGCCTGTCTGGTCTGGCGGCCTTTGGTGGTCAGCGCCCGCGACGCGTCGGGGGCGGGGGTGGACATCAGTTCCTGATCCGGTCGCCGGCGCGCAGCAGCGCGCTCGGCAAGTCATGGCCCACTGCCGATTTCGCGACATCAGCGGCGGCGATCGCGGCCTGCAGGTCGACGTCGACATCGATACCGCTGTCGGTCAGCAGGTAGACCAGGTCTTCGGTGGCGATGTTGCCGGTGGCGCCAGGGGCGAACGGGCAACCGCCCAGCCCGCCGACCGAGGAGTCCAGCCGAGTGACCCCGGCGGTGACCGCCGCGTATGCGCTGGCCAGACCGGCGCCGCGGGTGTTGTGAAAGTGTGCGCCTAGCGGCAGGTCGCCGATCACCGGACGCAGTTGGGCGATCAGCGAACTCACCCGGCCCGGGGTGGCGGTGCCGATGGTGTCGGCGATCGACAGGCGGTCGGCCCCACGGTCGCGGGCGGCCGCGGCGATCTCCAGCACCCGCTGCGCCGGGGTGGGGCCCTCGAACGGCGAGTCCCATGCGGTGGCGATGACGACCTCGACGGTGACAGGAAAACTTAAGGGGCTGCCGTGCGCGATGGCGACGATCTCGTCGATCTGGTCGGTGGCCTCGACGCTGGTGCGCCCGACGTTGGCCATGCTGAACGTGTCGTCGGCGGCCACCACGTACTCGATCGACCTCAGCCCGGCGGCGACGGCGCGCTTGGCGCCGCCTGCGCTGGCCACCAGGGCGGAGAATTCGATGTCGGGATAGTTGTGCAGCTGCGCGGCAAGCTCGGCGGCATCGGCCATCGACGGCACCTTCGTCGGGGAGACAAACGCCGTCGCCTCCACCTCGCGCACACCGGTGGCGGCCACCGCGGCAAGCAGTTCCAGCTTGGCGGACAACGGGATTGGCCTTTCGATCTGCAGCCCGTCGCGCAGCGCCACCTCACGGATATCTACGTGCAGGTTCACAACACCCCCTCGCCGCGCAGTGCCTCGAGCTCGTCGGCGGTTTTGCCGAGCAGCCCCCCGTAGACGTCGTCGTTGTGTTGTCCCGGGCAGGCCGGCCCCGCATGGCGGACACCGCCCGGCGATTCCGACAGCACCGGAACAACCCCGGGGCCCAACACATTACGTTCGAGGCGTTCGTCGTAGTGCTCGACCAGCATGCCGCGCGCCCGCAGCTGAGGGTCTTCAACCACCTCGGCGACGGTGTTGATGGGGCCCGCGATCACGCCTGCGGCAGAGAGGGTTTCGACGATGTCCACGGGATGCCGTTCGGCGGCCCAGGCGCCGATGATCTTGTCGAGCTCGTCCTGGTTGCGGCCGCGCGCGGTGTGCGTGGCGAACCGGTCGTCGCCGGCCAGCTCCGGGCGACCCATCGCCGCGCACAGCCGGGCGAACACGGTGTCCTGGTTGGCGGCGATCACCACCCACGAATCGTCGGCGCTGCGATAGATGTTGGACGGTGCGATGCCTTCCAGCCGGGTGCCCGACGGTCCGCGCACCACGCCGCCGACGTCGTAGTCGGGGATCGTGGATTCCTGGATGGCCAAGCATGATTCGGTCAGCGCGACATCGACGACCTGTCCCCGCCCGGTCACGCCGCGGCGATACAGTGCGGCCAGCGCGCCCTGGGCGCCGAACATGCCGGCCAGGCTGTCGCCCAGGGAGAGCGCAATCCGGGGTGGCGGTCCGCCGGGAAAGCCGTTGAGGTGCCGCAATCCACTGGCGGCCTCGGCCACCGAGGCGTAGCCGGCCTTGTGCGCGTCGGGCCCGGTCTGCCCGTAGCCGGACACTCGGACCAGGATGATGCCGGCGTTGCGCGCGCTGAGCACGTCGTAGCCCAGGTCCCACTTCTCTAGGGTGCCCGGACGAAAGTTCTCCACCACGATGTCGGACTTCTCGACGAGCTCGAGGAACAGCTCGCGCCCGCGCGGTTTGCGCAGGTCGAGCGTGATCGCTTTCTTGTTGCGCGCGGCCACGGTCCAGAACACGTGGTGCCCCTCAAGTTCGGCCTGACCCCAGTTGCGCAGCGGGTCCGGAGCCCCCGGCGGCTCCACCTTGATGACCTCGGCGCCCATGTCCCCGAGCAAGCGGCCGGCGAACGGACCCGCTATCAAGGTGCCCAGTTCGAGCACCCGGATGCCGTCCAGCGCACCAACTATGCGCCGCTCCTCCTCATCGCTACGTCCCCCGCACGCGGGAGGTGCCCCCACTGCATCGTCGCCGGCGGAAGTCACGAGGCGCTCGCGAAATCGTGCCGAATCAGCCAGTCGGTGACGACGTTGACCGCCTCGCGCAACTTGTCGCGCTGGTCCGGACCGGCGTAATAGTGTGTGGCGCCGGGAATTTCGTGCATCTCCTTGTCGGGATGCCCGATCGCCTCGAACAGCCGCCGGGTGTGGCTGGGTGTGCAGGCGTCGTCGGCCAGGTTGCCGATCACCAGCGCGGGGATCGCGATATCGCGCCCGCAGTCCACTCCGTCGCCGCGGGCGTCGTCGTAGCTCCATTGCGACAGCCAGCCGCGCAGCGTCGAGAAGCGGGCCAGCCCGACCGGGCTCATGTTCACCACTTGAGGGTCACCCAGGTAGCAGGTGCCCGGCGTGCGCTCATTGGGATCCACGGTCGGATCCAGCCAGCGGGGATCGGCCATCGTGCCGTGCACGACGAAGCAGAACTCTGCAACGTCTCGGTCGGGGCGGCCCTGAGCGGTCAATTCAGCCAGCTTCTCTTTGACCCATGCGGTGATGCGGCGGTTGCGGTCGATCTGCGCTTGACGGTACCGGGCCAGGAACTCCTGGGTGTAGGGCGGCTGGTTGGGGTTGTCGGGGTTGTACAGATCCCGCTCGGGATCGCGCTTGGTGGGATCGGATTCGTCGAGGATGGACGCGTCCAGCCATTCGGTCAGCGTGCCGTGCCGGCTGACGTGCGCGGCCAGCAGCATGATGCCGTTGGCGGCGGGCAGCTCCAGCTTGGTCAGGTCCGGTCCGTCGCCGGTCGGGCTCGACGTGATCGTCGCGTGCTGGGCCTGCTGTTGGTAGAACACCGACAGCGAGCCGCCACCGCTCCACCCGGCCAGCACCACCTTGGAGTAGCCCAGCCGGTTCTTGGCGTCCTTGATGCACTCGCCGAGATCCTCGACGACCTTCTCCATCAGCAACGCCGAGTCGGTGCCGCGGAACCGGCTGTTGCAGTAGATGACGTGGTGGCCGGCCCGGGCCAGCGCGTTGATCATCGGCAGGTATGCGCCGCCGCCGATCGGGTGCATGAACACCAGCACGGTGTCGGACGGCTTGTCTTTCGGCTTGAGCAGATAGCTCTCCAGCACGGTGATCTCGGCCAGCCCGCCGTAGACGTCTCGGACATCGGAATTGTTCTGGAACGCAACCAGATACGGGATCCGGTCGTATTCGTGCTTGACGGCTTGCCGCACGGCTTGGCTCATCAGTGTTGTCCTAGGTCGTGGGCGAGTACTTCCGGTGACGGTGTCAGGCGCCGGCGGGTGTCGATGGCGATGACCTGCCAGTCGACGCGCGAGTGCTCGTCGAACTTGCGGCGTGCCCGCTCGCGCGCCTTCTCCGGCGCGCCGTGGTGAACCCCTTGCGGCGCATGGGTAATCAGGCCCGGCGGCATTGGGATGCCGTAAAGCGAGCCACCGTGGAAGAACGCGATTTCGTCGTAGTCGACGTTGCGGTGATACCAGGGAGTGCGTTCCGTGCCGGCCACGCCCTCCGCGGGTTTGGGCAGGAAGTTCATCACGTAGACACCGGTGGCCTGCATGAACAGGTGCACCGTCGGCGGCAGGTGAACGCTGTCGGAGGTGATCACGTTGTAGTCATCGATGTTGAAGGTGAACGCGAAGTTGTCGCCGCGCCATCCCTCCACGTCGAGTGGATGATGTTGGTAGATAAGCGTTGTCGGGCCGCCTTCTAGAACATCGCGGTGGACGAGCCGGACCTCGTACTCGTCTCGGGCCCCCAAACCAGGGGGGTCGTCGAACGGAGCCGGCTCGGGAATCGTGGCCTGCGATGGGTCGAAGGGGAAGTGCCGGCCCAACGGACCGGGCGGTGGCACCCGGAACTCGTCGGTGGCCTCGATCATCACCAGCGTGGTTTCGCGATCCGGCACCTGGCGCCAGGTACAGGCCTTCGGGATGTAGACCCAGTCGCCCTCTCGGTAGCGCAGCGGACCGAACTCGGTCTCGAGCAGTCCGGTGCCTTGGTGGACGAAAGACAGCAGATCGCCGTCGACGTGGCGGGCGAAGTAGGGCATCGGCTCTTGGCGGCGGCTCAGCAGCACGCGGCAGTCCGTGTTGCTGAACATCAGCAGCGGCGCACCGTTGGCGTCGGTCGCATCGGTCGGCTTGAGCTCGCTGGACAACACGTCGACGGGGCGCAGCGGTCCGGACGCCCGGTAGGCGGTGGGGTCGTGGCGGCGGTAGATGTTGGCCGTCCGTCCGGTGAACCCGCCCCGGCCCAGCTCGTCGTCCTTGAGGCCGTCGAGGTCGGCGTGCAGGCGATGCGGCGTTTTGCCTTTGCGCAGGTGAACGAAGGATTCCATGGTGACTCCCGAATAGTGGGCGGGTTCGTCAGGCCTGATAAAACTGAAAGTGACATTACTTTCTCTTTTGCTGCCGGACAAGGGCCGGCGCAAGCGCGGGCTCGCCCCGAACCGGCTGCCGCTAACCGCGGACGCGCAGGACGACTTTTCCTTTAGCGGTGCGATTCTCCATGGAGGCGACGGCTGCGGCAGCCTGGTCCAGCGGGTAGACGTCCGGCTCCGGCGCCGCCAGCTTGCCCGAGGTGAGTAGGCGCTCCAGTCCGGCCCACTGTTCGTCCAGCGCGCCGGGATGCGTCGCCGTCCACGCGCCCCAGCCGACGCCGACGACGTCAATGTTGTTGAGCAGCAACCGGTTTACCTTCACTGTGGGGATCTCGCCGCCGGTAAAGCCGACGACCAGGAGCCGTCCGCCCGCAACAAGCGAGCGCAGGGAATCGGTGAACCGGTCACCACCGACCGGGTCAACGACCATGTCGACGCCGCGGCCACCGGTCAACTCCTTGACCGCGTCCTTGAAGCCGTCTGCCAGCACCACGTCGGTGGCGCCGGCCGCGGTGGCGACCCGGCCCTTCTCCTCGGTGCTGACCACCGCGATCGTTCGCGACGCCCCGAGCGCCGGCGCCAAGCGCAGCGTCGAGGTTCCGATCCCGCCGGCCGCGCCGTGCACCAGCACGGTCTCACCCGGTTGCAGGCGCCCGCGCACCGTCAGCGCGAAGTACACCGTCAGATCGTTGAACAGCAGTCCGGCGCCCGCCTCGAAACTCACGTTGTCAGGCAGCTTGAACGCCCGGTCGGGGGAGAGCACCGCGACCTCGGCCATACCGCCGGTCAGCATCGTCAGGCCGACGACCCGGTCGCCGGGACCCACGTGAGCGCCCGCCGGTGCCGATCGAACGACGCCGGCGATCTCGGCGCCGAGCACGAACGGCGGGTCCGGCCGGTACTGGTAGAGACCACGGGTCAGCAGGGCGTCCGGGAACGCGGCGCCGGCGGCATGCACCTCGACGACGATCCCGTCGCCGGTGGGCTCGTCGACCTCGCCCACCTCGATCGCGTCCGGGCCGTCTAGCCGCGTCACCCGTGCTGCACGCATGCTGCCTCCGTTGTCGATAGGGCCGGACACCTCCGGCCAGCGCTCGAATAGCCTACTGCCAGCTCAAAATCCGCCGGCGACACGTACCACCGCACGGCCCGAGTCGGTGCGCAGTTGACCCAAAGCCTCAAACGGGTCCATGCGACGACGTTAGCCCTGGTCGGTAAAGAGCTTTTCGCTTGGTTGCTTTCCAGTCGCCCATATAGGCTTTGGCGAGTCATGACACGGGTCGGACCGCCGCGGAGATCTCGAGGATGGCAGTGAAGCCGTCACATGTATCAGGGTCGGGGACTGTTCACGAAGCCCCCGGCAACGGGATCACCGAGATCACCGAGATCACCGACACCGAGCTGGACGCGGTATTCCGCGTGCATCGGTGGCGTTCCCTGCGAGTCGCATCGGTGCAACGCATGATCGTCGTCGTCATCATGCTGGGTGCGGTCCTGGTCCACACGGATTACGGCGCCCCGAGATGGGCTCCGGACGACGCGGTCGTCGTGGTGTACGCGCTCACTGCATTGAGCGTCCTGATCTTGGTGTATTCCCCCGCGAGTCGATTGATGGTCCCGGATCGCGCGTTGTTCATTCTCGCGATGGTCGATGTGGTCGCGATCGTCGGATTCAAACTCTTGTCGCCGGGCGGCCACATCCCACTGCTGTTGATGGTGCTGGTGCCGCGCATGGTCGCGCTGGATCTGTCGGGACGACGCGCCACCGTGGGACTGACCTTCGCGTTCGTCGCATTCACGGTATCGATCCTGCAAGACCCCGTCATCGTGCGCCAACTGGGCTGGCCCAAGATATCGCTCATCGTGTTGATCTATGGATTCTTATGTGGCACAGCCTTATTCGCGGTCATCTTCCGGCAGCGGTATGTCAACGAAATCGCAAGAATCACCGCGTCACGAGATGCGTTGCTCGCCGAGACGATGACCGCTTCGGAGCGCGAGCGGCGAGAGATTTCCGAAGCCATCCACGACGGGCCTTTGCAAGATGTCCTCGCGGCCCGACGCGACATCGCGGACTTCGCCAAGAAATCACCCGCCGAGCCGCTGCAACGGGCGGTTGCCAGCCTCGACGACGCCTCGCGGCGACTGCGTGAGGCGACCTTCGAGCTTCATCCGGCTGTCCTCGAGCAAGTCGGGTTGGGTGCCGCGGTCGAAAAATTAGCCGTACTCACGGCCGAACGCGCGGGCATCACGATCGCGACCGACGTTGATCATCCGGACCGAACCGCCACCGACCCCATGGTGTTCGGGGTGGTGCGCGAGTTGTTGTCCAACGTGGTCCGCCATTCCGAAGCGACTCGGGTGTCGGTGAAGCTCAAGGTCCGCGATGGAACGTGTCGTCTCGATGTGGTCGACGACGGCATTGGGATCACCGCTGACGTGATGATGCGCCGCCTCGCCGAAGGTCACATCGGTCTGGCCTCGCAGCGGGCGCGGGTGGAAGCCGCCGGCGGCAGTTTCGAAATTGTCGACGTCCCCTCGGGGGCACACATTCGCGTGGAGTGGCCGCTGTAAGGCCGAGCTCACTCCAGCAGCCGGCGCCGCATCGCCTCGGCGACGGCCGCACCGCGATCGGAAACGCCGAGCTTCTCGTACAGGTTTTGCACATGCGACTTCACGGTGCTGGGCGCCACGAAAAGACGTTTCGCAATCTGGGGGACCGACAAGCCCTCGGCGATCATTCGCACGACCTCGAGTTCGCGTGGTGTCAGCAACGGCGTATCTGCGCGGGCACGAAGTTTCACCTCGCCCGCCAGCGCGCCCGCCAACTGCGTCGGCAAATATGTCGCGCCCTTCTCGCACTTGAGCACGGCGGCCACGATCTCTTCGCTATCGGAGTCTTTCGTCAAGTAGCCTGCGGCGCCTTCGGCGAGGGCCTGGTAGATCACCGCACTGTCCTCGAAGGCGCTGAGCAATACGACGCAGGTGGCCAGACCGTCGCGCACCACAGCTCGGACTACCTCGAGCCCATTGAGTTCGGGCATCTTGTAATCGATCAAAGCCACCCTGGGCCGTAGCTCGCGGATCGCCGTCAGTGCCGCTCGACCGTCGGCCACTTCTCCGATCACGTCGATCCGACCGCTCGACTTCAGGGCCCGAACGACGCCTTCGCGAGTTACCGGGTGATCGTCGGCGACGACGACCTTGACACGTTCTGACTGGGATGACATCGGCTGCGCTCCACCGGCCGTTGGTATCTCGGGTGCGCTCGTCGCGCGACAGGCGCCGGCCCCATTCTCCCCTGGCTGAATCGGCCCGGAGGTCGTTTGCGCGAACCGCTGCGGCGCCGGCGTCGATACCGGGCCGTCGGGCGCGAGTGGGCCTTTCTCCCCCTATTGGGGGAGGACATCTCATCCGCCGAACCCGACGTTTGCGCGAGAGATTTCACCCGGCCGCGCCGGAATAGTCATGGGTGATCACGGCGAAGAAGCCGAAACGCCAATTCAAGAAACCCGCGTAGGAGATGATCCGCCATGACACAGCCGCAGACGCTCAATGTGGAATACGCCGAGTTGATTGCCCGGGCCCACGAAATCGAGGAACTGCTCCCTCCCATTCCGTCCACTAACCCGCAGGCGCCGTGTGCCCTTTCGATGGCTTCTGACGCCGTCACGCAACTCGGACTTTCCGCCGATTCAATCCGGCTGTACTTGAAGGGCTGCGAGCGGGAATGGAAAACTCTGGCGAAAACCCTGCGGAGTGCGGCCAAGGCCTATGAAGAGATCGATGAGGGAGCCGCGGATGCCATAAACAACGAGGGGACGCCGAACTCGCTGCACGGAAATGGCCCGATGTCGGCCCTCGACGACTCGGACATGCCGTGGGACCCGCCGGCGCCCCGACCCGCGCCGCCGCTCGCCGACGACCCTTACTACGAGGTCAGGCAGGCGACGATGGCGATCGAAGCCGGCGACCAGGGCGCGGCGTGCAAGATATTCGCCCAGGAATGGCACGCCTTCCAATTTGCGCTGCAGGAGATCCCCTACCGGTTTCGCCCATTTACCTCCTGGGAGGGCGACGCGAGGACGGCCGTCGAGCAAAATTTCGAACTGCAGCGGCAGTGGATAGCTTCGATGGTGCAGTTGTGCTGCACGCTCCGCGACCAGGCCAACGACATCGCCGACGCGCAGAAAAAGATCCGGCCCGCCAGCGGGACGGCTACACAAGATTTCAACGGGAACTACACCATTCCTGAGGAGCATCCCGGGCCCGGTGACATCTTGTTTGTCGAAAACACATACAAGGCCGGCGTGGAAGACCATATGCAGGCGCTCATTCAAACGTCGATCGAGTGGTATGCGATTCTGCAGAAAAAGTCGGAGACAGCGCTGAAGTTTTACCGCAACAAGACGGCATTGCCACCGCTGAATCCGCCGATGTTCCCGACCGCGGCCGGTGCCGCGGAGGCAGTCGACCATGGCTCCGGTGGTTCCGACGGCATCGACTTCGGGGATCTGCCGGACGGACTGCCGTCGGGTGACGGGCTTTCCGGCCTGCCCGCGATGCCCGCATTGCCGAGCGGTGGGATGCCGGCGATGCCCAACGCGTCGCTGCCCAGCGGTGCCGCCGTGCCGCCGCTGCCCGCGGCGGGGAAGGGCCTGCCGAAAGGGGCGCAGGTCAAGCCGGCGTCATTGGGTGGCATCGGTGGTGGCGGCGGGGTCGCCGTCCCGAAGCTGCCCTTGCAGTCCTGGACGAACACCGGGGCGAGCGCTGGGGCCGCCGCGGCGCCAGTGGGTGCTGGCGGTGGGATCCCGGTCCCGTCCGCGTACGCCAAGCTGAACGGCGCGGGCGTTGGTATGAGCGGTGGTATGGGCGGCGGGATGCCGATGGGCGGCGCCGGCGGTCAGGGTCAAGGCGCCGGCAAGGGCAAGCGGGTGCAAAGTGAGGACCAAGCGCTCTACACCGAAGACCGGGCGTGGACTGAGGGCGTGATCGGCCGACGTCGCGCCTAGGTGCTCGCGGCGCGACGCTAACCTCGCCGTATGGATACCTTTCCACTTGGTCGCTATTCGGTCGCCCGCATCGGTTTCGGGGCGATGCAACTGCCCGGTCCAGGGGTGATGGGGCCGCCGCGCGATCGCGACGAGGCGCTGGCGGTGTTGCGCCGGGCCGTCGAACGGGGCGTCAACCACATTGACACCGCCCAGTTCTACGGCCCCGATGTCGCCAATCAGCTCATCCGCGAAGCGCTGCACCCGTATCCGGAAGATCTGGCATTGGTGAGCAAGGTCGGCGGGCGCCGCGATGATGCCGGCGCCTGGCTGCCGGTCGACGAGCCGGCAGAGCTGCGCCGCGACATCGAAACGAACTTGCGCAGTCTCGGCGTCGATCAGTTGGCCGCAGTCAATCTGCGACTGTTCGAAAGCGACGGCCCGGACCAGCTTTTCGACGAGCAGCTTTCGGTGATGATCGATGCCCGTGACGAGGGATTGATCGGCGGCATCGGGCTGAGCAACATCAATCGCGAGCACCTGCTGCATGCGCTGGAGCGCACCGAGATCGCCTGTGTGCAAAACGCTTTCAATCTTGTTCAGCGGGACGCCGCGGCGGTGCTGGAGGAGTGCACCAGGCGCGGAATCGCGTTCGTTCCGTTCTTCCCGTTGGGCGCGGCGTTCGTGCAGCCGAACCCGGTGCTCAGTCACGAGCTGGTGCGCAGCGCCGCGCAGCGGCTCGGGCGCACGCCCGCGCAGGTCGCGTTGGCATGGACGCTCGGTGTGGCGCCCAACGTGCTGTTGATTCCGGGTACCTCGTCGCTTGGGCATCTCGAGGAGAATCTCGACGTCGCCTCGATCGAACTCGACGACGACACCCGCGAGCAGCTGAACGCGGTCGCTGCCTGATGCGGGTTCGACGCGCGACCGCGGCCGACGCCGCGGCGTGTGCCGACATCTATCGGCCGTACGTGCTGGACACCGCGATCACCTTCGAGACCGACGTGCCGGCGGCGGCGGAGATGGCGGAGCGCATCGTGAAAGCGCTGGCGATGCACGAATGGCTGGTGCTCGAAGCGGAAGGCAACGTTGTGGGCTATGCCTATGCGCAACAGTTCAATCCGCGCGCTGCCTACCGATGGGCCGTCGAGACGAGCATCTATCTCGCCCAGGACGGGCGACGCGCCGGCGGCGGCAGGTTGCTCTACACCGAACTGCTGCATCGGCTGGCAGAGCGCGGCTTTCGGCAGGCGTTCGCCGGCATCGCGCAACCCAACGAGGCCAGCAACGCGCTCCATTCGGCCTTCGGATTTGCCCCGGCCGGTTATTACCGGCGCGTGGGGTGGAAATTGGACGCGTGGCACGATGTCGAATGGTGGCAGCTCGATCTGCTCGGACCGGACGCCGAGGCGGCGCCGCCGCGTCCGATCGCTACTTGAGTTCGGCGGAGGACAGGCCCAGCAGCCGGCGGGCCACCACGAGCTGCTGGATCTGCTGGGTACCCTCGAAGATGTCCATGATCTTCGAGTCACGTGCCCACTTCTCCAACAGCGTCTGCTCCGAATAGCCTGTGGTGCCGGCTAATTCGACCGCTTTCAGGGTGACGTCGGTGCCGACCCGGCCTGCCTTGGCCTTGGCCATCGACGCTTCTTTGGAGTTGGGAATCTTGTTGTCGGCCTGCCACGCCGCGCGCAGGGTCAGCTGGTAGGCCGACTCCCAGTCGGCCTCCATCCGCAGGAATTCGGCCGCGGCGGCGCTTTGGGCGTGTGCGGGCCTGTCGTAGGAGATGTCGACCCCCGCCTCCGTCAGGATCTTGCGCAGCTCCTCCAGGGCGGCGCGGGCGATGCCGATGGCCATGCCGGCGACCACGGGCCGGGTGTTGTCGAAGGTCTCCATGACACCGGAAAATCCTTGGCCCGATTGGATTTCCGGGTTGCCGAGCAGATTGTCCTTTGGGATCCGCGCGTTGTCGAACCGGATCGCGGCGGTGTCGGAGCCTTTGATGCCGAGCTTCTTCTCCAGCCGCTCGACGCTGACCCCGGGATGGTCGCGGGGCACGATGAACGACTTGATCGCCGGGCGACCCTGCGACTTGTCCAGTGTCGCCCAGACCACGATGTGCGTGGCTCGCGAACCGGCTGTGACGTAAATCTTTTCGCCGTTGATCACGTATTCGTCGCCGTCCAGCCTGGCGGTGGTGGAGACCGCCGCCGAGTCGGAGCCGAAGCCCGGTTCGGTGATGGCCATCGCGGCCCAGACCCGACCCAGCCGCTGCAGCTGCTCGTCGGTGGCCACGCCGCTGATCGCCGCGTTGCCCAGGCCCTGATAGGGCATCGAGAGCATCATCGCCGCGTCGCCCCAACTGGCCTCCATTGTCTGCAGCACCGCCGCCATGTTGGAGCCGTTGCGGTTTTCCTCCTTGCTCTCGCTGCTGCGGAACGCCTCGGCGCCCGCTAGGCCCACGGCATTGGATTCGGCGGCTCCGGAGAACAGGTTGGACAAGGTGTCCAGCTCCACCGGATAGGCGTGCTCGTGAACGTCGTATTTGCGGGCGATCGGGCGCATCATCTCCGCGGCGCCCTGGTGTGCCTTGTCGATCACCGCTTGCATCTTGCGGGGCAGTTCCAGATTGATTGCCATGATTGATCTTTCGCTAGGTGACGACTCAGATAACGACGACGCCCTCGGCGACGCCGATGGCCCGCAGGTCGCGGTACCAGCGTTCGACGGGGTGTTCTTTGGTGTAGCCGTGGCCGCCGAGCAGTTGTACGCCGTCCAGGCCGATTTGCATGCCCTTGTCGGTGCCGATCCGCTTGGCCAGCGCGGCTTCGCGGATAAACGGAAGCCCTTGTTCGGCACGCGCGGCGCCGCGCCAGGTGATCAGCCGCAACCCATCCAGCTCGATCGCGATGTTGGCGCACATGAACGCCACGGCCTGACGGCGAGCCACCGGCTCACCGAAGGCCTCGCGCTCCTTCACGTACGGGACGACGTAGTCGAGAACCGCGTGCGAGGTGCCGACCGCCAGCGCCGCCCAGCCCAGCCGGGACAGCGCTATCGCCTCGGAGTAGTCCTCATCGGTGGCTGCGTCCTCGCCAAGGCGGGCATTCAGCGGCACCGACACCCCGGACAGCTCGAGCTGACCCAAGGCGGCGGCCCGGATCCCCATACTCGGATCCGCCTTGACGGTAAGGCCTTTGGCGCCCGATTCCACGATGAACAGCGCGGGCTTGCCATTCAGTTGTGCGCCGACGATGAACAGCTCCGCATCGGCCGCGGCCGGGACCAACGACTTCACCCCGTCGAGCCGATATCCGCTCGGTGTGCGCACCGCCGTCGTCTTCAATCGGGTGGGGTCGAACAGCGGTTGGGGTTCGGCGATGGCCACACACGCCTGCGGGACGTTCTCGCCGGCGAACTCGGGCAGGTAGGTGGCTTGCTGGTTCGCGCTGCCCCAGTGGGTCAGCGCGGCTGCCACGCCGCCGGGCGCCAGGATGGGCAGTGCCAAACCCATGTCGCCGTAGGCCAATGCCTCGGCCACTAGCACGTTGGTGACACTGGAGCGGTGTGCGGCGATTCCGTCGAAGTCCTCCGGGATGTTGATCGCGGTGATGCCGAGTTCGGCCGCCTTGGCGATCAAGTCGGGCGGGTAGCTCGCCGCCTCGTCGGCCTCGGGTGCCGCGGGCCGCAGTACCTCTTCGGCGAATTCCTCGAGGGTCTCGACGATCATCTTCTGGTCGTCGTCGGGCCGCAGGTCGTAGTAGTCCTTGCCGCTGGACTTCAGCCGGGTGGGTCCACTGCGCAGGTCCTGGACCCGCTTGAACTGGCGTGACGCGGCACCGGCGGTGGAAAAGATCGTCTTGGTGCCGTAGCGCAGGCCCCGGTTCATCGGGTCGCGCAAGTGATATTTGTCCAGAAATTCCTGGCCGACGAGCGGGGTGAGCAGCGCCAGGGTGATGTCGATCCCGGTGCGGCGGTGCGGTTGCATCCCGACGCCGGTCTTGCGGCCGCGCCCTTTTGCGCGTGGACGGGAAGTATTCGAACCGGAGACAGTGTCCGTCATTTCAGCAGCCTCTGTAGTTGGGGCGATGCAGTCAAGAGGCTATCTTACTCCGGAGTAAGATAAAGAGCGCTTGTTAACTACTTCACACCCAGGCTGCGCAATACGTGCTCGTGCAGCAGGCCGTTCGTCGCCACGGCGTCGCCGCGATGAGGGCCCGCGATGCCGTCCAGGCCGGTGAATGTCCCGCCGGCCTCGCGTACCAGGATGTCGAGTGCTGCCAGATCCCACACCGAGACTTCTGGTTCCGCCGCGATATCCACGGCGCCCTCGGCGAGTAGGCAATACGAGAAGAAGTCGCCATACGCACGCACCCGCCACACGGCGTCGGTCAGGTCGATGAGGCGGTCCCGTAGGCCGCGTTCGGCCCAACCCGACAGGCTGGAAAACGACAGGCTCGCCGAATCCAGCTGTGCCACTGAGGAAACCGACAAACGCCGCGGCGGTGCGCCGTCGACCGAGACGAAGGCGCCTTGGCCGCGGGATGCCCACCACCGTCGTTGCAGCGCCGGCGCGCTCACGACACCGACTACGGGCACGCCGTCGTCGAGCAGTGCGATCAGGCTGGCCCACACCGGAACCCCGCGCACGAAATTCTTGGTGCCGTCGATCGGGTCGACGATCCATTGCCGGCCGGTGAAGCTGGGAGTCCCGCCGAACTCCTCGCCGACGACGCTGTCGTCGGGTCGCTCGCGCGCCAGCACTTCGCGGACCTCAGCTTCAACCGCCCGGTCGGCGTCGGTCACCGGGGTCAGGTCTGGTTTGGTGTCGACGCGCAGGTCCAGCGCGCCGAACCGATCGCGAGTCAGTCTGTCCGCATGGTCGGCAAGCGTCATCGCCAAAGCGAGATCGTCTTGACTCATGCCAGCAGTCCTACCACGGGCCAGCCGGCGTGGTGATTGAAGCTGCCGACTGCACTTCGAAAACCCTCGGGGTCGCGGCAGCAATGGTGTGATGATGTCGATCGGGACTAGCAAGACCACGCCGGCTTGTAACCAATACACCTGGGGGACAGGATCTTCGAGACCCCGCGCTGAAGGGACTTTCGGCCCTAACGTCGCACCGGTCGTCAGCCAGATGATGTAACTACGAGTTGCAGATAAGCCCGACATAGCTCGGAAGGTCGCTGATCATGAACCGCCTGACCACACTAGAAGCCGGTTTCCTCAAAGCCGAAGATGCCGATCCGCGGGTCAGCTTGGCGATCGGGGGACTGGCGGTCATCGAAGGCCCGGCACCGGACCAGGACACGCTGATGTCGGCGTTTGCCGTGCGGATACGCGCCTGCCCCCGCTTCGGGCAACGGTTGCGGTTGCGGCCGTTCGACCTGGGCGCTCCGCAGTGGGTGGAGGATCTCGGCTTCGACATCGGTCGGCACGTGCGGCGTGTTGCGCTGCCGCAGCCCGGAGGCGACCAGGAGTTGTTCCGGGTGGTCGCCGATTTGATGGCGAGGCGTCTGGACCGCGATCGACCGTTGTGGGAGATCTGGGTCGTCGAAGGTCTCAACGACGGCCGATGGGCGATGCTGACCAAGGTCCACCACTGCATGGCCGATGGGATCGCGGCCACCCATATGCTCGCCGGACTGTGCGATGACGGAGTCAGCGACCGGTTTGCCCGGCACATCGGGCCGAAGAGGGATACGAAAACGCCTGCGGCAGAAGTCAACCCGCTGGCCATTCTGGGCGGGCTGTGGAACGCGTCGACCTCGGTGGCCGCTGGCGCCGCGCGAGCGGTCCATGGCGCCGCGGACATCGCCATCGGTCTGCTGCGCTCGGCTCCGTCACCGCTGAACGGGCGGATCGGCGATTTGCGCCGATACAGCGGGGCGCGAGTGCCGCTGGCCGACATCGAGCAGGTGTGCGGGGCGTTCGACGTGACCATCAACGATGTTGCGCTAGCGGCAATTACAGAAAGCTACCGCAACGTGCTGGTCAAGCGCGGTGAGCGATTGCAGCCGGGGTCGTTGCGCACCTTGGTGCCGGTGTCGACGCGGTCCCCCGATGCGTTGGACAAGACCGACAACCGAGTTTCCGTGCTGCTTCCGGAGTTGCCGATCGACGAAGAGAACCCGCTGCAGCGACTGCGGATCGTGCATTCGCGACTGGTCCGGATGAAGGCCGGCGGACAACGTCAGGCCGGAAATGCGTTCGTGGCCATGGCCAATCGCGTTCCGTTCGCGTTCGCCGGGTGGGCGCTCGGGTTGCTGACGCGGCTGCCGCAACGCGGCGTCGTGACGCTGGCCACCAACGTTCCGGGTCCGCGGCGCCCCCTACAAGTGATGGGCAATAAGGTGCTGGGCGTATTCCCGGTGCCGCCTATCGCGATGCAACTGCGAACCGGTGTCGCGATGCTCAGCTACGCCGACGACCTGTTCATCGGAATTCTTGCCGACTATGACGAGGTGGCCGACGTCGACGAGTTGGCGCGCGGGATCGAAGCCGCGGTAGCTCGCCTGGTGGCCATCAGCAAGCGGCGCAAGGCTCATTACACCCGCGGACCATTGTCCCTGGTCGTGTGACGTGATCGATGCGCAAGGAGATCTGGTCGATGGCGCCGACGTCGAGGCACTGCCGCGCGGCTTTTACCGGCAAGGTTTGAGCGTTTCTCGAACGACGAACTCCGTTGTCCGGCAACCATTTCGTGCGCTGGCCGACTATCCGGCGCGGGCTGACCGCGTCAGGCAAACGATGCGTGCGGATCCGGTTCCGGTCCAAATGTGAAGTGGCGCCCCGTTATATCTGTCGGGGTCACCCGGACGTAATGCTTCTTGACGGTCGCCGTCCACGGCATCAGCTGGGCGCGGTCGGCTTGCTCGATGTCCGCCGCGGTCTTCAGCACTCGCGCGCGGCCCCGGACGATCACGCTCCAGCCTTCGGCGACGTCGTGGTCGTCGGCCTCGAACACCACCACGCTGTTCCCCACGGCGGAAAACAACTTGGTGCCCTCGGCGGTGCGGAACAGCACCGTTCGGTCTTGCACCGCGTAGTTCACCGGGAAGATCTCGGGTTCACCGGCGAAGCTGGTCACTAGCCGGCCCAAGGCGACGCCGCCCAACCGGCGCCAACTCTCGTCTTCCGACAAAACGACCGCGGGCTCATCAGTCATCGACCTCACCTTTCCTTGGGCGCACCAGTACCCATGACGCTACGGCGAATCCGCGTGGGACAGTAGGGTCCTAGGTCAATTCGACCGTACATCGCGTCGGCCGTCCTACCATGGCAACGTGTGGGAATTCGCGCTGTTACTTCTGGTCGTCGCGGTACTGGGCGGATTTCTCGCTCAGCGGTTCATCCCACGCGGCCCGCGTGGTGAGCTGCTGCGCGGCACGTTGTTGGTGACCGGGGTGAGCCCGCGGCCCGACGTCACCGGCGAGCAGTACGTCACCATTGCCGGTGTGATCAACGGACCCACCGTCAACGAGTACCCCGTCTACTGGCGGATGGCGGTCGACGTCGATCGATGGCCGAGCATGGGCGAACTGCACGAGGTGGTGTATTCCTCGAAGAACCCGGACAACTGGAGGTTCGCTCCGCCCGAATCGCCTGCGGGCGCTGGCTAGTTGGCGAAATCGCATGTGGTGTCCGAGTCGACGCCGCGTCCGTAGTACTTGCATTGTGGTTTGGGGATGGCATTCTTTAGCCATGGCCGGCAAAGACATCGACCCGATCCGGGCGAAAAGTGCACTCGAGGTGATCCGGCAGCACCCGGTCTTGGTGCTCTTCGCGGTGTCGCCCGCGCTCGCGCTGTTGGGCGTCATCTGGTGGCTTGCCGGCGGTGGGTGGGCCATCGCCACTGCCGTCGTCCTGTTGCTCGTCGGCGCCGGCCTCGTCGTCCTCAGGCGCTGAATCGAGCCCAGCCCCAACGTGATTGCGTCAGTGCGCGATCAGCCGTGGCCGATGCGCAGCAGCTCGGTGAGGTTGGGCAGTTTGACGCGGGGACGCCCGTGCGGTTCGCCGGCCGCACGCTCGTGGGCATCGATCATGTCCCAGTGGGCCGAGGTGACCAGCTTCGGTTGGCGCGAGGCCAGCCAGTCGGCCAATTTGTCGGCATGGTCATCCGGGAATGCGGACAGTTCGTCGGCCCCGGTCAGATCCGTCATCAGGGTGTCGACGGTGTCCTGAGAGTCCTTCTTATTGGTGCCGATGACGCCGGTCGGCCCCCGCTTGATCCAGCCGACCACGTATTCGTTGCGGCTGCCCTCGACCCGGCCGTTGGTGTTGGGGATGGTCGCGGTCTTGTCGTCAAAGGGCAGCCCCGGGGTGGGCATGCCGCGATAACCGACCGATCGCACCACCAGCTGAGCCGGCAGCTCCTCGCGCTCCCCGGTGTCCTTGGCCGATACTCTCCCGCTCTGGTCCGCGACCAACTCGTTGCGGCCGAGGACGATTCCCTCCACCTTGTCGTCACCCTTGATCTCGATCGGAGAGGTCAGGAACCGGAACACCATGCGCCGGTGTCCCGGGCGGGGTTCGCGGCTGGCGTAGTTGCGCAGCACCTTGATGTTCTGTTTCGTGGTCTTGCCGGCGGCCTCCGCGTCCGCATCGCTGATGCCCTCCAGCTGCGCGGGATCGACGATGATGTCGACCCCTTCGAGGTCGGCCAGTTCGCGCAACTCCAGCGTGGTGAAGGCGGCCTCTAAGGGCCCGCGCCGGCCGACGATCACCACTTCCTCCACACCGCACGGGCGCAGGGATTCCAGCGCGTGATCAGCGATATCGGTCTCGGCCAGCGCGCGGGGATCGGTGACCAGGATCCGGGCGACGTCGAGGGCCACGTTGCCGTTGCCGATCACGACGGCGCGGGCCCCGGACAGATCCGGGGTCGCACTCTCGAAGTGCGGATGGGCGTTGTACCAGCCCACGAATTCGACGGCGGCCATGCTGCCCGACAATTCTTCGCCGGGAATCTTCAACGAGCGATCCGATTGCGCGCCGATCGCATAAACCACGGCGTGGTAGCGCTCGCCGAGTTCGGCGGGAGCCACGTGCTCACCTACCGCAACATTGCCGAAGAACCGGAAGCGGGGATCACCGGCGATCTTTTCGAACTGCTTGCTGATCGACTTGATCTTGGGATGGTCGGGTGCCACGCCGGAGCGCACCAGTCCCCACGGTGTCGGCAACATCTCGAGCATGTCGACGGCGACATCGATCTCACCGGAGGCATCGGCCGCCTTCAGCAAAGATGCTGCGGCGAAGAATCCCGATGGTCCGGAGCCGACGATGGCGACATGAAATCGACGCATACCCAAGCCTTCTGTTCAGGCCCGGCTGCGACGCAAGGGGCTGCGATTAGGCTGGGCGTCGCAGTCGCGGGCGCACACGATGGTGATTCGATGCTAGACGGTGAACCCCAGCCGGTGGTCAAAGTACTGCGCGTCGCCACCTGAGCATTCGCCGCCGACCAGCGCGCCGGTAACGTGGTCGGCTGTGGAACCCGACCGTCAAGCCGATATCGCCGCCCTCGACTCCGCCCTGACCACGGTGGAAAGGGTGCTCGATGTGGACGGTCTGCGCAGCCGCATCGAGAAGCTCGAGCAAGAGGCGTCCGATCCCAAACTGTGGGACGACCAGGCCAACGCGCAGCGGGTGACCAGCGAGTTATCGCACACCCAGGGCGAGTTGCGCCGCATCGAGCAGCTGCGTCAGCGGGTCGACGATCTGCCGGTGCTCTACGAGCTGGCCGCCGAGGAGGGCGCGGAAAAAGAGGGAGCCGACGCCCTCGCCGAGGCGGACGCCGAGCTGAAGGCCTTGCGCGCCGACATCGAAGCCGCCGAGGTGCGCACCCTGCTGTCGGGGGAGTACGACGAGCGCGAGGCGCTGGTGACCATCCGCTCCGGCGCGGGCGGGGTGGACGCCGCGGACTGGGCCGAGATGCTGATGCGGATGTATATCCGGTGGGCCGAGCAACACAAGTACGGCGTCGAGGTGTTCGACACGTCTTACGCCGAAGAAGCCGGAATCAAGAGCGCCACCTTCGCCGTGCACGCACCGTTTGCCTACGGCACGTTGTCGGTGGAACAAGGCACCCATCGGCTGGTGCGGATCAGCCCGTTCGACAACCAGAGCCGGCGTCAGACATCCTTCGCCGAAGTCGAGGTGCTGCCGGTGGTGGAGACCACCGATCACATCGAAATTCCGGAAGGCGATCTGCGTGTCGACGTGTACCGATCCAGCGGTCCCGGGGGGCAGTCGGTGAACACCACCGACTCGGCGGTTCGACTCACCCACATCCCGACCGGTATCGTCGTGACTTGCCAGAACGAAAAGTCGCAATTGCAGAACAAAGTTGCGGCGATGCGGGTTCTGCAAGCAAAGTTGTTGGAGCGCAAGCGTTTAGAAGAACGTGCTGAGCTGGACGCGCTCAAAGGTGACGGCGGCAGCTCCTGGGGTAACCAGATGCGCTCCTATGTATTGCATCCGTATCAGATGGTCAAGGATCTGCGGACCGAGTACGAGGTCGGCAATCCGGCGGCCGTCTTGGACGGGGACATCGACGGATTCCTGGAAGCTGGGATCCGGTGGCGCAACCGAAAAGATGACGACTAACACAACTCCTCTTGCTAGCGCGATGACGCAGCCGTGGCACAACTTTTGGCACGGCCACATCGGTGGTTGGATCCTCGACCAGGGCCTGCGCGTCGTGATGTTGCTGATCGCGTCGGTGCTCGCGGTCCGCTTCGTCACCTGGGTCGCCCAGCAGGTCACCCGGCAGCTCGACGTCGGCTTCACCGAGAGCGACGCCTTAGTGCGCTCCGAGGCGACCAAGCACCGCCAGGCCGTGGCGTCGGTGATCCAGTGGGTGTCGATCGTGCTTATCGCGATCTGGGCCGTTGTCCAGATCAGCGACGTGCTGAACTTTTCTGTCGGCGGCCTGGTCGCGCCCGCCACTGTCATCGGTGCGGCGCTGGGTTTCGGTGCTCAGCAGCTGGTCAAGGATCTGCTCTCCGGTTTCTTCATCATCGTCGAGAAGCAGTACGGCTTTGGTGACCTGGTCTCGCTGACCGTCGCCGGGATCAATGCCGAGGCGCGCGGCACGGTGGAGAACGTGACACTGCGGGTCACGCGGCTGCGTTCGTCGGACGGCGAGTTGTTCACCATTCCCAATGGCCAGATCGTCAAGACCGTCAACCTGTCCAAGGACTGGGCACGCGCGGTGATCGACATCCCCGTCTCGACCAGCGCCGACCTCAACCGGGTCAACGAGGTCCTGCATGAGGTGTGCGACCACGCCATGGACAACTCGTTGCTGGGTGAGCTGCTGCTGGACGCACCCACCCTGATGGGCCTGGAAAGTATCGAAGTCGACACCGTCACGCTGCGCATGGTGGCGCGCACATTGCCGGGCAAACAGTTCGAGGCCGGCCGGCAGCTGCGGGTGCTGGTCATGCGGGCACTCGCCGGCGCCGGCATTGTCACCACGGCCGACGCAACGGTGAGCGTGGTCGAGGACGACGCCGGCGTCGCAAAGTCCGTCGAAGCAGCGGCTGAGGTCGCGCACGAGTCGGTGAAACAGTGAAGCTGACCCTCAATGTCCTCGAAAAGCACCGTGACGAGGAACACCGATGGCCCCGCTATATGTTCGGCGGCCGGATGCGCACCTCGACGGTGGCGCTGGTCATCGCCTTCCTCGCCATCTGGTGGGTGTATGACATCAACCACGCGGAGCCGGCTCCCAAGGCGCCCGCTCCGCAGGTAGTGCCGCCGGGTTTCGTACCCGACCCGAACTACACCTGGGTGCCGCGCACCAGGGTGCAGCCACCGGCCACCACCTACGTCCCGACGCCGACCAGCACGGTGCCGCCAAGCTCGACCACCACGCCGCCGCCCCCGCCAACGACGACGACGTCGCCGCCGCCTTTCCAGCTGCCCTGCCTGCTGCCGCCGCCGTTCTGTCCGCCCAGTCCAAGCCCCAGTTCACCGCCCCCGCAGCAACCGCCGCCGGGACCGGGGCCGTCGCCCACCTCGGCGCCACCGGCGCGCTGATCTTCGCGGTCCAGCGAAATTCACCGCTACACTGGCGTGCCGTGATGATCACCCTTGACCATGTCAGCAAGAAGTACAAAGCGTCGGCGCGTCCGGCGTTAGACGACGTCAACGTCAAAATCGACAAGGGTGAATTCGTCTTCCTGATCGGGCCGTCGGGTTCGGGCAAATCGACGTTCATGCGGTTGCTGCTGGCCGCGGAGACGCCGACCACCGGGGATGTTCGGGTCTCGAAGTTCCACGTCAACAAGCTGCCCGGCCGGCATGTACCCAAGCTGCGCCAGGTGATCGGCTGCGTTTTCCAGGACTTTCGACTGCTACAACAAAAGACGGTGTACGAAAACGTCGCCTTCGCGCTGGAAGTCATCGGCAAGCGCGCCGATCAGATCAACCGGGTCGTGCCCGACGTGCTCGAGACGGTCGGTCTGTCCGGCAAGGCCAACCGGCTGCCGAACGAGCTGTCGGGTGGTGAGCAGCAGCGGGTGGCGATCGCCCGCGCGTTCGTCAACCGGCCGCTGGTCCTGCTGGCCGACGAGCCGACCGGCAACCTCGACCCCGACACCAGCAACGACATCATGGACCTGTTGGAGCGAATCAACCGCACCGGGACGACGGTCCTGATGGCGACGCACGACCACCACATCGTCGACTCGATGCGCCAGCGCGTCGTGGAGTTGTCGCTGGGCCGACTGGTTCGCGACGAGCAGCGCGGCGTCTACGGGATGGATCGCTAGTGCGCTTCGGCTTCCTACTGAACGAGGTCCTCACCGGCCTTCGTCGCAATGTGACGATGACGGTCGCGATGATCCTGACGACCGCGATCTCCGTCGGCTTGTTCGGCGGCGGTCTGCTGGTGGTGCGGTTGGCCGAGCACTCCCGGGCTATCTACCTCGACCGCGTCGAGACGCAGGTCTTCCTCACCGACGACGTCTCCGCGAACGATCCGGCGTGCGGCACCAATCCATGCAAGGCGTTGCGGACGAAGATCGAAGGCCGCGATGACGTCAAATCAGTTCGCTTTCTTAATCGTCAGGACGCATACGACGACGCCATCCGAAAGTTCCCCCAGTACAAGGACGTTGCGGGTAAGGATTCCTTCCCCGCGTCCTTCATCGTCAAGTTGAACAATCCCGAGCAGCACAAGGACTTTGACCTTGCGATGCAGGGCCAGCCCGGGGTGCTCTCGGTGCTCAATCAGAAAGACCTGATCGACCGGCTCTTCGCGGTCCTGGACGGCTTGAGTAATGTCGCGTTCGCTGTGGCATTGGTGCAGGCTGTCGGTGCGATTCTGTTGATTGCCAACATGGTTCAGGTTGCCGCATTTACGCGGCGCACCGAGATCGGAATCATGCGACTGGTGGGGGCAAGTCGCTGGTACACGCAGTTGCCGTTCCTGGTGGAGGCGATGGTTGCGGCGGCCCTCGGTGTGGCGATTGCGGTTGGCGGCTTGATCGTGGTGCGCGCGCTGTTCCTGGACAACGCGTTAAACCAGTTCTACCAAGCCAATTTGATCGCACGCGTCGACTACGCCGACATCCTTTACATCTCGCCGATTCTGTTCCTGCTCGGCGTGTCGATGGCCGGGTTGACGGCTTACGCGACGCTGCGCCTCTACGTACGGCGTTAGCTGTGGCCGCAAAGTCCAGTGGGGGCAAGGCCAGTGGTGGCAAGCGAGACGGCAAGAAGATCGTCGCCACCAATCGCAAGGCCAGGCACAACTATGCGATCGAGGAATTGTTCGAGGCCGGAGTGGCTTTAGTCGGTACCGAGGTCAAAAGCCTACGGCTGGGCCAGGCTTCGCTCGCTGATGCGTTTGCAACCGTCGATGACGGCGAAGTGTGGTTGCGCAACTTGCACATTCCCGAGTACGAGCACGGTAGCTGGACAAACCATGATCCTCGTCGCACTCGGAAGTTGTTGTTACATAGGCGACAGATCGACACACTGATCGGGAAAATCCGCGATGGTAACCTCGCCTTGGTGCCGTTGTCGTTGTATTTTTCCGAGGGCAAGGTCAAAGTCGAGCTCGCACTGGCACGAGGTAAGCGAGCCTACGACAAACGTCAGGACCTCGCCCGCCGTGACGCCCAGCGTGAAGTTGTTCGCGAACTGGGGCGACGAGCAAAGGGTATGACCTGATCGGAGCCGCGTACGCCCAGCTGTCTGCCGTGTCCTACGGCGTCAGCGATTTTGTGGGCGGCGTGGCGGCGCGCCGGGTGGCTGCGCTGCGCGTGATGTTGGCGGCCTATCCGGTCGAGGCGGTGTTGCTGGGCCTGATCGCACTTTGCGTTGGTGGGCCGATTCATTCCGGCGCTATCTTCTGGGGCAGCCTGTACGGCATCGGTCAGGCGTTCGGCATGTGGGCGTTCTACGCGGCGCTCGGGTCTGGGCCTATTTCGGTGGTGGCGCCATTGGCGGGCGTGCTCAATGCGGCGGTGCCTGTGGCGGTCGGCATCGCGCTGGGGGAGAGACCCGGCCCGGCGGCGTCGGCCGGCGTGGTGCTAGCCATCGTCGCGGTGATGCTGGTCAGCCGCGAGGCCTCATTCGAGGGCAAGACGCAATTCCGCTTCACTCCAAAAGTGGCCTGGCTGACCATATTGGCCGGGTGTGCATTCGGGCTGGACTTGGTGTTCTTGCACCAGTCGCCGCACGAATCCAAGCTCTGGCCGCTGATGTTTGCCCGGCTGTCGGCCACGGTGGTGATCACCGCGCTGGCCGCGTCCCGACGCAGCTTGCAGCTGCCGCGGGGGGAGTCGATGAAGCTGGCGCTGGCCATTGCGCTGCTCGACATCTGCGCCCTGGTCACCCAGCTGATAGCGCTGCAGTCGTGGCTGCTCTCGTTGGCCAGCATCATGATTTCGCTGTATCCCGCCGCCACCGTCGTTCTGGCGATGATGGTCCTACGCGAGCGGGTGACTCGCTGGCAGGGGATTGGCATGGTGATGGCCATGGGATCGGTGGCCATGATCGCCGCCGCCTGACTCCTGCGTCCCGACCTACTATGGACCGCAGGCCTAGGTCGGGAGAAAACGTTGGGTGAAGACCCGGTTATTCGGGAGTTGTCTGCAGCCGTCGAACGCAGCCCCGACGTGGTCGAGTTGCGGTTGCATCTGGCCGGCTTGCTGGCCGACCGAGGACGCCACGCGGAGGCGCTGGGTCACTGCAGCGCGGCGCTGCGCCAAGACGCCGGTAACGCCCACGCGCTGAGCCTGGTGCAGCGCTGCAGCGCCGCGCTTGCGTCGCCTGCGGCGGCTGCTGAGGAGGGGGCGCCAGTGAGCGGGCGGTCGGCCGGCGATGCCCAGTTCGATTGGTCCAGCGCCGAACGCCAAGTCGCTGACATCATCGAGCCGGCTTTCGTCGACGCGCCCGCCGAGGTCGTCAACGAGGGTGACTTCGACGTTCTAGAGCGCAGCGCCGTACGACTCGACGATGTCGCGGGCATGGCCGATGTCAAACGACAGATTGAACTTTCGCTGCTCGGCCCGATCCGAAATCCCGAGTTGATGAAGGCGTACAAGGTATCGGCGCGCGGTGGCTTGTTGCTCTACGGGCCGCCCGGCTGCGGCAAAACCTATATCGCCAAAGCTATTTCGGGTGAACTCGGGGCGAACTTCTATCAGGTGGGGATCGCCGACGTTCTGCATCATTGGTTTGGGGAGAGCGAACGGAGCATCCGTTCGGTTTTCGATAGCGCGCGCCGCAACGCTCCGTGCGTGTTGTTCTTCGACGAGCTGGACGCATTGGGGCACCGGCGTTCGGCGCTGAGCGGAAGCTCCGGGATGCGTCCGGTCGTCAATACCTTGCTCGAGGAAATGGATTCGGCGACATCCACCAACGATGGGGTGTATGTGCTGGGCGCCACGAATGCACCGTGGGATGTCGACCCGGCGCTGCGGCGGCCCGGCCGGTTCGATCGGATGATCTTCGTGGGATTGCCCGACGCCGACGCCAGGACGGGGATTCTGCGCTCGCACCTGAAGGATCGGCCGGTCGCGGGCATAGATTTGAAATCGATCGCGAAACGCACGGACGGGTTTTCGGGTGCCGACCTCGCGCATGTGTGCGACAGCGCAACGCAATTGGCGATGTCGGCATCGATGCGCAGCGGGCAGGTCCGCCCGGTGACGATGGCCGATGTGGACGAGGCGACGGCGCAGATCCGTCCCAGCACCGGGCCGTGGTTCGAGGTCGCACGCAACATCGTCGAATTCGCCAACAACGACGGCACCTACGACGATCTGGCAAAATACTTACGGCGCAGGAAAATTCGGTAATCCTCGATGATATCGGAGCCCGGTGTCGACCAGGCCGGCCAGGCCATTCACGTTGCCGAGGCGTACTTCGACACCGAGAACTACGAACGCGCGCGTGAGGTTCTGCGACGTTCATTGGCGCAGAGCCCAAACGATCCGGCCCTTTTAGCCCAATACGCTCGCGCTGAATACCTGCTGGAAAACTATGACGGCGCCTCGCGCAGTGCGTACGCCGCATTGGCCGCCGCGCCACAGCACGAGTTGGCCATGCGGATATATGCGCTGTCGCTCGATGGCCTTGGCCGTTACGGCGACGCGCTGTGGATGGCATGGCAGGGAGTTAAGACCCATCCGAATGAGCCTCTGCAACATCGGGTTTACGCGCGACTGCTGCAGAAGTCCCATCAGTTGAATTCGGCGCTGGTGGTCGTCGACGAGGCGTTGCGTCTCGACCCCGCGAGCCCCGACGGGCTCGTCCTGCGCGGCTCGATCCTGCACGATCTGGGCCGCATCCGGGAATCGACGGACTCGTACCGGCAAGCGTTGGCGCTGGATGCAAACCATGCCGCGGCGCTGAACAACATGGCCGTGAATCGGTTGCAGCGCGGCAAGTTCGGCCATGCCCTGCGCGGGTTTCTCGGCGCCGCGGGCAGCGACCCGACATTGGGCGATCTGGTTCGCCGCAATATCGGCGCGGTGCTGGCGAAGATGCTGCGTCGGCTGACGATCGTCGCCACCGTTCTGGCGGTCCTGATCCAATTCGTCGGGTTCAACCACGGCGACGGTCATCCCACGGTGGTGCTGCGGGTGGCGACCGGCGTGGTGACCGCGGCGCTGATCGTCATCCTTGGCCGGCTCCTGTCTGCCATCCCCCGCACGGTGCTCGCGTCGGTCTTGCGGGAGCGCGCCTTTGTCGTTGCCCGTCTGGTCCATGCGCTGCTGGTGATCGGCCTGGGCGCGTGGGTTACCGCCTTCGGCGGAGTGACCTGGACGATCGCGGCGGCAGGCATTCTGACGATCGCCGGTCTGATTCTGGCGCGAGTGGGGCTAACGATCGGCCGGTAATCGGCCTAGCATCCGAGCATGACCACGCGTGCTCTCACGACACTCGACAAATCCGATGTGCTCGACGGGCTGTTCGCGGTGTGGGACTCCATCGATGCGCTGCTCGACGGGTTGCCCGAGGCCGACTGGCGGGCGGCGACGCCGTTGCCGGGCTGGGACGTGCAGGGCGTGGTGTCGCACATCATCGGCACCGAGTCGTTCCTCCAGGGCATCGCCGCGCCCGAGCCGGACATCGACGTCAAGGCGCTCGCCCATGTGCGCAACGACATCGGGGCGATGAACGAGTGCTGGGTCCGCGAGCTCGACACGCAATCCAGCAGCAGTGTCCTGCAGCGATACCGCGCGATAACCGGCGACCGTCGCAAGGTATTGCAGGAGATGTCCGAACAGGACTGGAACGCCGAGACCTTCACGCCCGCCGGCCCCGAAAGTTACGGACGGTTCATGCGAATCCGGGTCTTCGACTGCTGGATGCACGAGCAAGACATCCGCGTGGCGATCCAACGGCCGTCGTCGGATGCCGAGCTGGCGGGGGCAGCGACCCGGCTGTCGTTGGATGAGGTCGCGGCCACGTTGGGCTTCGTGGTCGGCAAACTCGCCAAAGCGCCCGACGGTTCCCGCATCCTGTTCGACCTGACCGGTCCGCTGGCGCGCCGCATCCGCGTCAATGTCGACGGGCGCGCGGCGGTGGTGGCGGACTTCGGCGGGCTGGAGCCGACCGCGACGGTCCGGATGGACGCCCTGCAGTTCACCCGGCTCGCCGGCGGACGCCCGATGTGCCCGGCGCGCCCGCAGGACGTCGAACTCGGTGATGACAAGGACGTCGCGGGACGGATCGTCGAGCGGCTGAACTTCGTGATCTGACCGCGTCCTGGTGCGGAACATAATTCCGTTGCCGCAGGTTAATGCTGCCGTAGAATGGGTTGTCCTGCCGAAAATCGGCAGGTGCAAGAAAGCTCGAGCGCGAAAACACTAGACAAGGGGCTGAACGGTTTCGACTTCGCGCATCGAATCAAGGGAAGCGTGCCGGTGCAGGCAAGAGACCACCGTAAGCGTCGTTGCAACCATATAAGCGCCGATTCACATCAGCGCGACTACGCTCTCGCTGCCTAAGCGATAGCTAGTCTGTCGGACCGGGAACGCCCTCGCCCCGGACCCCGGCATCAGCTAGAGGGATCCACCGATGAGTCCGGTCGCGGGACTCATCGGGACACCAACAGCGACTGGGATCGTCATCCTGGCTAGTTCGCGTGATCAGGAGATCCGAGTAGAGGCATAGCGAACTGCGCACGGAGAAGCCTTGAGGGAATGCCGTAGGACCCGGGTTCGATTCCCGGCAGCTCCACTTAGTTTGGCTGGTCAGAGCCTTAAGGCTCTGACCAGTTTTCATTTTCATCAATATCTCATCGACTGAGCTCGCCGGTGACGCTGAGTTCGCGCCCGTCTTGAACCACCCGTCGGCAAGCCCACCGGCGACCATCTGCCAGTGTGGTGAGCATGACTGCAAAGAAGCCCGAGATCGACTTTCCCGGCGGGGAGCCGCCCACCGACCTGGTCATCACCGACGTCGTAGAGGGCGACGGCACCGAGGCCGCCTCCGGCAACACGGTGGTCGTGCACTACGTCGGCGTGGCGCACTCCACCGGCGAGGAGTTCGACGCTTCCTACAACCGCGGTGACCCGTTGACGTTCCAACTCGGCGTCGGCCAGGTCATCCAGGGCTGGGACCAAGGCGTGCAGGGCATGAAGGTCGGCGGCCGCCGACAGCTGCTTATCCCCGCCCACCTCGCCTACGGCGACCGTGGCGCCGGCGGCGTCATCAAGCCCGGCGAGTCGCTGATCTTCGTGGTGGATCTGCTCGAGGTCAGGTAGCTCGACCCGGACGAGCCCTCCGTTGCCGGCTGCGGTTTGGCGGGTCGCGGCGGGCGAGGCACGAACCAATGTCCCCAACCACTGCGCACAGGTGGTTTGTACGAGTGCGAGGAGCGCCCGTGGGCGGCAATCGCTTGCTTCTGCTGATCGCGATCGCGGGCGTTGCTGGTTTGGCCGCATGTAGTACAAAGAGCACCACGCCCGCAGAGCCGCCGTCGATCGCCAGCGAGCCGTTCGGTCAGGCGGATGGGACCCCGGTGACCCGCTACACGCTCGCCAACGGGCACCGCATGCGCGTGCGAATCCTGACCTACGGCGGCATCATTCAGACAGTCGAGGTTCCCGATCGCACCGGCCGTGTCGGCAATGTGGTGCTGGGCTTTCCGACGCTTGACGGCTACCTCAACAACACCGGACCCGCCAAGACCTATTTCGGCGCGATCATCGGCCGCTATGGCAACCGGATCGCCAAGGGGGCATTCTCGTTGAACGGCAACGAATACCACGTGCCGATCAACAATAACGGCAACAGCCTGCACGGCGGCAGCGCGGGCTTCGATACGAAGGTGTGGCACGCCAGTCCGCAGAGCGCCAGCGACAGCGTGAGCCTGAAACTCCAATATGTCAGCCCCGCAGGCGAAATGGGCTATCCCGGCACACTAACGACGATCGTGACCTACACCTTGAACCAGAAGAACGAACTTCGCATCAACTACCACGCGACCACCGATGCGCCGACCGTGATCAATCTGACCAATCACAGCTACTTCAACCTGGCAGGTGAGGACACCCTCGACATCTACGGCCACCGGGTGACCATCCATGCCGACAACTACACGCCAACCGACTCCACGCAGATCCCTACCGGTCAGATCGCCCGGGTGCAGGGCACACCGTTCGATTTCACCTCAGCGACCGCGGTCGGTGCGCACATCGCCGCGAATGACCCGCAGCTTTTGTTGGCCCACGGTTACGACCACAACTGGGTGATCAACCGCGGCAACAACACTGGGCTGGTGGAGGCGGCCAGGGCCGAGGATCCGCAGACGGGGCGTACCCTGACCGTCTCCACAACCGAGCCCGGTGTGCAGTTCTATACGTCGAATTTCATCGACGGGGCGTTCACGGGCACCAGCGGGCGCATTTACCGGCAGGGCGCGGGATTCACGATGGAGACCCAGCACTATCCGGATTCGCCGAATCACGCGAACTTCCCGACCACCACGCTCAACCCGGGCCAGACCTTCGATTCGACAACGGTTTTCGCTTTCGGCACGGAATGAGGGCCGGTGCGGCGCTCAATAAATGCCGTCGGGCCTGTGGGCCAGCGCGAATTTGCGGTTCGATTCCGACAGCTCCACCGAGAAGGTGCAGGTCACGGCGGCGGGTTGGATCGCGCCTGGGGTGAGCGGCTTTAATCGTCGTAAGGCGGCGACGTCACGTCGTGCACGCCCGACACCGCATCACGAGGAGCTCTCATGACTTATCGCCGTCTAGCTTGCGCGCTCGGCGCGGTGGCGGTGGCGGTGCTGGCGGCCCTCATTCCCGTCCAGGCCCATGGCCAACCGCCGACGAAGTGTCTGACTAACACCCAAACCGGAAAGCAGGTCTACGTGCCCTGCGATCTGCTCAATGCCGGCGCCAATTTCCCGCCGGGGCAGCGCTGTCCGCCACCGCTCGAGCAGTACCCGAAAGATGTGGCGGACTGGTGTGGCGTAGGCCCCGGCCTGGCGACTCCCACGCCCACCACGCCTACGACTGCGACAACCCCGACGAGCCCGACAACCCCGACAGGGACTACCAGCCCCACGAGTCCGACGCGGTCGACGACGTCCGTGAGCCCTACGAGTTCCGTGAGCCCAACGACAAGCTCTGCGACTCCAACGACAACGATTCCTGCCACTCCAACGGCTCCCACCAGCCCGGCGAACTCGACCGAGTAAGCGAACTGCCGCGCCGCGGTGCTCAACTCGCAGCTTGCGGTACGGCGCGCTGGTGGCTCTCACGGTATTGAGCGAAACATACAGCCGCGCACCGATTTCCGTTCGCGTTAACCGAGTTCGCAGTAGGCGAAGAACCTCGAGCTCCTTGGGGGTCAGCTCCTCACCGACCGGCACCCTACATTGCGCGAAGTCACCGCGGCGGGTGCTGCGCTGGCGCTCAAGAACCAGGATTCTTTCGCGCTCGATTTTCTCCAGACCGAGGCGGCCGTCAGGAGGTCGATGATGTGGCGGTTGTCACCGCCGAAGGTCCCGCCCTCGCCAACAGTTCGTGGGCCGCGAGATGAAAACTGCTGTCGCAATGCGCCACCCCGGGAATCATCTCGGCCGCTATGGCGTTTGCGCTGCGGTGGCGTGGTGGACGATTTGTCTTAATATCAGCCCATCGGGCATTCGGGGGCGGGGGGCATTCAATTGCTGACACTTCTCAAGCGAGGCTGGGTTGCGCTGGTAGTGGTCGTGGCGCTGATCATCGGCGGCGTTGCAGTGGACCGACTCCACGACGTCTTCCCAGGACCCGGCCTGGCCAAGCCCGATCCCCGGGATGCGACGCCGCCGTACGCGGCCAAGACCGCCGTATACGAAATCTTTGGACCGCCCGGGACAACCGGCGTCGTCAACTGGATGGACGCGGAGTCCCTACCGCAAAAGGCCAACTTCACCACATTGCCGTGGTCGACGACGATCGTCGCGGAGATGCCCGGCATTTTTGCCTACGTCGTCGCCCAAGGTGACAGCCCCTCCATCGGCTGTCGGATTACCGTCGACGGCAAATTGGTCGACGAACGCCAGGTCAACACCCGCGACGCGCAAGTTTCCTGCTTGGACAAATCCGCATGACGAGCGACGCGCGCGACGCTGACGACACCGACGAAATCCCCGTCGCCCAGCCCTACGAGCTTGAGCGCCGACCGCGCCTGGCCCGCACCATCCGCGTCCTGGCGCTGCCGATCGTCGTGGTCTGGGTGCTGATCGCGATCGGGGTGAACGTCTTCGTCCCGCAGTTGGAGAAGGTTGCCGAGGAGATCTCCGTCCCGCTCTCGCCGTCAGACGCACCATCGGTAACCGGGATGAAACACATTGGCGAGAAGTTCAAGGAGTACGACTCCGACAACCTCGTCCTGGTCACCCTGGTCGGTGACAAACCGCTCGGCCCCGACGCCCACCGGTTCTACGACGACCTGGTCAAAAAGATCCAGGCCGACCACGAACACGTCGAGCATGCGCTGAACTTCTGGGGGCAGCGATTCACGTCCTCAGGTGTGGAGAGCTACGACCATAAGGCCGCCTACGTCCAGGTCAACCTCAAAGGCGATCAGGGTGGGGCGATCGGCGACGCATCCGTTGCCGCGGTGCGCAAGATCGTCGCGGACTCCAAGCCGCCCGCCGGCGTCAAGGCTTACGTCGCGGGCCAGGGAGCGCTGACCGCCGATGTGATCGTTGTCGGTGACAAGAGCCTGGCCAAGATCACGATCATCACGGTCGTCATCATCGCGCTCATGCTGATGTTCGTTTACCGGTCCATCAGCACCGTGTTGCTGACCATGGTCATCCTCTTCATTGGGCTGCTGTCCGGCCGTGGCGTGGTTTCGCTGCTGGGCGAAACCGGCGTCATGGGGTTGTCGACCTTCGCCGTGAACCTGCTGACCTCACTCGCGATCGCAGCGGGTACCGACTACGCGATTTTCATGGTCGGCCGCTACCAGGAGGGCCGGGAACGCGGTCTGGACCGTGAGGCCGCCTATTACGACACCTTCGCCGGTGTCAGCAAGGTGGTCCTGGGCTCCGGTCTGACCATCGTCGGGGCGCTGGCCTGCTTGAAGTTCACCCGGCTGCCCTACTTCAGTTCGCTGGCGTTCCCGTGCGCGGTGGGACTGCTGGTGGTGGTGGCGGCTGGGGTCACGCTGACGCCCGCTCTCATTGCAGTCGCCAGTGGCTTCGGCCTTTTGGACCCCAAGCGCAAGTTCAACTACACCCGCTGGCGCCGCCTGGCGACGGCCATCGTGCGCTGGCCGGCGCCCATCCTCGCGACGTCCGTCATCCTGGCGATCGTCGGCGCCCTTGGTCTCGCGGGCTTCACCCCGCGCTACAACGATCTGTACTACTTGCCGAAGAGCGCGGCCTCGGTGCAGGCGTACGACGCGGCCGATCGGCACTTCACCCAGGCCCGCCTGAACCCGGACCTGCTGATGATCGAATCGGACCACGATCTGCGCAATCCCCGAGACATGCTGGTGTTGGACAAGGTTGCCGGTGCCATTTTCCGGGTGCCGGGCATCGAACGGGTGCAGAGCATCACCAGACCGCTCGGCCCACCAATCGAAGACGGATCCATTCCATTCCAGCTCAGTGTGCAAACCGCGCCGATTCGTGACAACCTCAATTATTTGAGGGACCGTGTCGGCGACATCAAAAAGATCACCGGTTTCCTCGACACCCAGATCGCCCTGTTAGAGCGTCAGTACGCGGTGACCCAAAAGCTTGCGAACGCCGCCGACGACAGCTCGAAAACCACCGCAGAGACGGCGGAGATCACGGACGAGATCCGGGACCACATCGCGGATTTCGACGACTTCTGGAGGCCGATTCGCAGCTACTTCTACTGGGAGAAGCACTGCTACGACATCCCGATCTGCTGGTCGTTACGGTCGCTGTTCGACGCGCTGGACGGATTCGATCAGCTGGCCGAAAAGTTCCACGCCCTCACGACCGACCTCACCAACACGGCTAGCGCCACCCGCGAATTGCTGGCGATCATTCCCGAGAACATCGCTGTGACGAAAGCGATTCGGGATACGACGCTGACCATCTACAGCTCGTTCGACAGTCTGATCGACCAGTTCGACCGGCTGACCGACACCAATGCCGTGATGGGCAAATCGTTCAACGACGCTCGGGTGGAAAGCCTGTTTTACCTGCCGCCGGAGATCTTCCAAAACTCCGACTTCCAATTCGGGCTGAGCTTGATGGTGTCGCCCGACGGAAAGGCCGCGCGCTTCATCATCACTCACGCCGTGGACCCGGCGACCGCGGAAGGCATCAAGTCCGTCGAGCAAGAGCGCAACGCGGCCAAGGAGGCGCTGAAGCTCACCTCGCTAGAGAACGCCGACATCTACCTCGGCGGCACCGCCGCAACATTCCACGACATCGCCACTGGCGCCTGGTATGACCTGCTGATCGCCGCGGCGGCGTCGATCGTGCTGATCTTCATCATCATGGTGATCATCACCCGCGCACTGGTAGCAGCGGGCGTCATCGTCGGCACGATCGTGTTGTCGCTAGGCGCAGCGTTCGGATTCTCGACATTGATTTGGCAGCACTTGGGCCACTTCCAGTTACACTGGGTGGCAACGGAATTCGCGTTGATCGTGCTCTTAGCGGTGGGGTCCGATTACAACCTGATGCTGGTGTCCCGAATCGAGGAGGAAATCGGGGCAGGCCTGAACACCGGGCTCATCCGCGGCGTCGGCGTGACGGGCCCGGTGGTGTCCGCAGCCGGTGTGGTTTTCGCCGTCACGATGGCCGCGATGCTCTCCAGCGATCTGCGGGCGATCGGTCAGTTCGGGTCCACGATCGGTATCGGTCTGATGTTCGACACGTTCGTCGTTCGTACGCTCATCACGCCATCGATCATGACGGTGATGGGACGCTGGTTCTGGTGGCCGAAACGGGTTCGGGTCCGCCCGGCCAGCCAGATGCTTCGGTCGCTCGGCCCGCGCCCGCTGGTTCGCGCACTGTTGCACCAGCCGCGACACGCGGCTCCGCGGATGCATTCGGAATAGTCCACCCCGTCAATTTGGAATTGTGCCGCGCCGACAACAACTCTTTTCCATAGCTTGGTTAACGAATTTCCGAACGACGCCAACGAATTTGGTTGAATTGCACGCCATGAGTCGCGCTTCCGCGGGTATTCTGAGCGTTATGGTCAAGACCAAGGCCTGCATGCACTGCGGACACACGTTCCATCCGGACGAGCGACCGCGCGACGTTTCCGATCCGGAATGGCTTCCGGCGGCAGCCGGCTATTGTTCGCATGAATGCAGTGACCGGTACCATTGCGAGATGGGGCATAGTTGCTCCACCCATGTGAAAGAGAAGGCTCGGCGCGAGGCCGCCAAGGCGGCGCAGGCTCGGTAAGAAGCAAGACGTCCCTGACTGATCGGTCGAACTGCTTGCGTTCACCTGAACCTGTTGTGCGACTCCGGCATTGGGGACCAACACGCTAGATTCAGTCCGTTATCACCGCACTTCGGACGGCCATCCAACGCGCGATATTCATTGCGGCACAAACCGTTCGCCTTATTGCTATTAGTCATCCACACGGCTTCGGTTTCCCCCTTCCCGCCGTCAGCATTGGCGGGCCACGATCACGGAGGACTTGGCCCGGTTGACTACCGCAGCACCGACCGATCCCAACAGCCTGCGATTGAACCAGCCGCAACCGTGGCTGCCGACCACCACCAATTGCGCACGTTCTGATGCGGCGATCAGCCAACGTGCCGGATCGCCAATCTCGATTCTGCGACGAATGTCCACCTCGGGGTAGCGTTCATGCCAACCCGCCAGCCGCTCAGCGAGCGTCTCCTCCTCCTCGGATAGTTCAGCGTCCCACTTGGCGTTCTGGACCAACCCGCTGGAACTGGAAGCACGGGGATCCATCCACGCGTGTAGCGCCGTCAGGCTGACACCCCGTCGGGAGGCCTCCTCGAACGCAATAGCAGTCGCCGCTTCCGAGGCCGGTGAGCCGTCGATGCCCACCAGCACCGGCGCCCCTGCGACATCGGCCACGATGGCGTCGTCGTCACGGATCACGGCGACCGGGCAGTGCGCGTGGTGGACCAACGCCGAACTTACGGAGCCCAGGAAACCGCGGGCCACCGCGCCGCGATGTCCCCGGCAGCCGACCACGACCATCTCGGCGTCTTTGGAGAGGTCGACGAGCGTCGGGACGGCGGCCGAATGGCACAGCTTGGTATGGATCTGTAAGGGACCGCACCCCCCGCTGCTCTCTTCGGCGACCCTGATCGCTGACTCGATGAAATTGGGTGCCCGCTGTTCGTGCGAATGCCGAGAGCCAGCCAACGTGGCGACCTCGAACCACTCCGGTAAGGGCGTGTCCACGGCGTGGACCAGCGTGAGTGGCACATTCCGTAGTGCCGCATCGTGGGCCGCCCACTGAACAGCACTCAGTGCCGCTGCGGAGCGGTCAACGCCTACGAGGATCGCGCCAGGTCGTGGTTGCCCCATTCGGTTCTCTTCTCTCGGCTACGTCCCCACCGACAGGATCACTCAGGGCGGCCGTGATGGTCAGGGCCGAAAAGATGCAAGCCACAGGACTAAAGGCACCCACCCATGGACACTGAGATTGTGCGCCGTTCACCCCAGGGCCGCAGTTGACGAATCGTGCCGGCAAATCCCTCCGAAAGGCCATTGCCCTCGGAGCTGTCGCGCTTGCAGCCGTTGCCGCGTGCTCGCGTGGCGATGCAGCGCACAACGCATCGAGCGACCGGGGACAGCCAACGCAGGCGCCAGCCGCGCCCACCGCACCTGACTTCGCAAAAGTCTCCGAGCTCCTCAACGATGCGATCACGGCAAACAGGCTGCCCGGCGCCGTGGCGGTGATCGGGCACGCCGGCAACATCGCCTTCCACCACGTGTACGGCTCGCGCAAGCTGGCGGGCGAACCCGGGCTGGACGGATTGCCGGCACCTGCGGAGTCGATGACTGAAGACACGATTTTCGATATGGCGTCGCTGACGAAAAGCCTCGCAACGGCGACCGCCGTCATGCAGCTCTACGAACGAGGAGAGGTTGAGTTCGACGATCCCGTGCAGCATTACTTGCCCGACTTCACAGCGAACGATCCCCGGCGTACGCGCGTGACCGTTCGCATGTTGCTCACGCACACTTCGGGCTTACCGGGTGATGTCAATCTGGGAGATCCATGGGGACTGGACGGGGCCGAAAAGGCAGAGGGCGTTCACCGTGCGCTCAGCACAGCGCTGGAGTCTGACCCCGGCGACGGGTTTCGTTACTCCGACATCAACTTCATCTTGCTTGGGGCTCTGATCGAGAAGGTTTCAGGTGAGGCCCTGGATGTCTACGTCCAGCAACATGTGTTCGCGCCGCTCGGCATGACAGATACCCGCTACCTTCCCCCGGCGAAAGCATGCGGTCCGCACACGACCATCGGATCCGCGGTCGGATGGGCTCCCTCGCCTCAAGAGTCGGCGCGAGACGACTGTCCTGCCGGGACGTGGGACATCGATCTATTGCCGCGCATCGCACCGACCGCACGCGACGAAGAGGGGAGAGCAGATCCCGGCAGAAATCCCGATCTCGATCACCTGTTGCGGGGCACCGTGCAGGACACCACCGCTCGGCGCATGGGTGGGGTCGCCGGGCATGCCGGCGTGTTCTCGACGGCACACGACGTCAGCATCTTCGCGCAGGCACTGCTCGACCGGCTCGCGGGTCGCCCCAGTCAATTTCCGTTGATGCAAACGACTTTGCAAACGATGACGAGCCCGCAGCAGCCCGGACACAACACGCAACAACTCGAAGCGGCGAATGCCGCAGCCCGAGCAGCTGGACCGAATACGACGGATCCGCTTCTCGCCCAGCACTATCCGGCGATCGCGGGCGCAAATCTGCGCGGCTTCGGCTGGGACATCGATACTGCCGACTCCACGGCGCGGGGCGCGATCCTCCCAATCGGAAGCTTTGGCCACACCGGCTTTACCGGGACCTCGCTTTGGATGGACCCCGGCTCCGATACCTATATCGTTCTGCTCTCGAATTCGATCCACGTGCGCGGCAGTCCGCCCATGTCGAAGTTGCGGGGCGAGGTTGCGACGGCAGCGGCGCAGGCCCTTCGTCTGTGAGGGGTGCTCAAGTGATGAGATCCGGTTCGCCGCCCGCTATTGGCGCTGGTACAGCCGTCCGGGACACCCGAGGCGGTATCCCCATCCCAGCGGGTCGCCCATTGGCGGTTGGCTACGCGATGCGACCCCAGCGGCCCCTGCACTTCGTATGGTGTTCATCATGGACGCTGTCATGCCCGGCCGTCGCGACGATGGCCGTACGCCCGTCAGCCGTCGCAAGCTGCTCCAGCTCGTCGGTGGCGCAGGGGCTGTGGCGATCGGCGGCGGGTGCTCTCGCTCGGTCGCTGCGCCCGTCGTCCCGCTTAGCACGGCTTCAGCTGTCATGTTGTGTCGAGACGCCTGGGGTGCCCGGCCCGCCTTAGCCGGCGGCAGGCCTCACACCATCACTCGCATGACGCTGCACCACGAAGCTGTCGTGCTGGGAGACAACCGCAACGCTCCGGGCCGTCTGCGTCGGGACCAGCGGTACCACCAGGACAAGGGATGGGTCGACATCGCCTATCACGTCGGCGTCGACCGCGACGGCAACATCTACGAACTGCGCACGCCGCAAATCGCGGGCGACACGGCAACGGACTACGACACGACGGGGCATTTCCTCGTTCTCTGCGAAGGGGATTTCGACAAAGAAGTCGTCTCCGAAGCCCAACTTCACGCAGCCGCACTAGCCTTCGCGTGGGCCACGCAGACCTTTCACATCACCAGCAGCACTCTGGCCGGCCACCGCGACCTTGCCCAAACCTCATGCCCGGGCGCAGACCTGTACGCGCATCTTTCGTCGGGAGACCTCAAGCGCCGCATCGACGATCTAGTGGCAGCGGGACCCGTGAACCTGCAACGCGTCTGCGGGCCGGACGCGGCGGCAACCGTTTCCGCAATCGAGGCGGGCTAATCGCCGTGCGTCCGACGCCGTCGGGCGCCGAGCACGAAAGCACGCGAGTAAGGCCGTAGTCTTCCTTCGTGAATGCGATCGACCCCGACAAGCTCGACATTTGCCTGCAGGTGCTGGCCGACGTTGAGTCATTGCCACCCGAGCACCCCGATGCCGTCGCGGTGCGCCGGGCGACCGCGGGCATATTCAAGTCGGTCAGGAAGGCCCGCCGTGCCGCCAAGCGCGACGCGGTGGCCGCCGCCGACGACGCCGTGACCGCTGCTACCGCCACCGGTGCGCCCGGCCGCATCGACGACGAGACCCGCGGCCTGCCATTGGTGTCGACTGCGGTGGGCGCCAGCGCCGGCACATTGCTGCGGCCGCGCTCGTGCTACGTGTGCAAACACCGCTACACGGTGGTCGACGCCTTCTACCATCAGCTCTGCCCGGAGTGCGCCGCGCTCAACCGCGCCAAGCGCGATGCCCGCACCGACCTCGCCGGTAGGAGCGCCCTGCTCACCGGTGGTCGCGCCAAGATCGGCATGTACATAGCGCTGCGGCTGCTCCGTGATGGTGCGCACACGACCATCACCACCCGCTTTCCGAATGACGCCGTGCGGCGGTTCGCGGGGATGCCCGACAGCGCCGACTGGCTGCACCGGCTCCGCGTCGTGGGCATCGACCTGCGCGATCCAGCCCAGGTCGTCGCGCTCGCCGACACCGTGGCCGCCCACGGCCCGCTGGACATCCTGATCAACAACGCCGCCCAGACGGTGCGCCGCGCTCCCGGCTCCTACGCCGCACTCATCGAGGCAGAGCGCAGCCCGGCGCCGGAACTCGTCGACGTGATCACGTTCGACCGTGTCAGCGATGCTCATCCTGCCGCACTCGCCGGAAGCCTCGCCGAGCACCAAACTCCGCATGCCGTAACTGAATTGGCGCTTACCGCCCGAAGCGCGTCGCCCGACCGGATCGTCGCGGGCACCGCCATCGACGCCGGTGGTCTGCTGCCCGATACCGCGCCGATCAACAGTTGGACCCAACGCGTGCACGAGGTCGACGCGATGGAACTGCTCGAAGTTCAACTCTGCAACCAAACCGCGCCGTTCATTCTGGTGAGCCGCTTGCGTCCGGCGATGGCCGCTTCACCCGCGCGCCGCAAGTATGTGGTGAATGTGTCCGCGATGGAGGGGCAGTTCAGCCGCGCGTACAAGGGCCCGGGCCATCCGCACACCAACATGGCGAAGGCCGCACTTAACATGCTCACCCGCACCAGCGCCAAAGAGATGCTCGAGCAGGACCGCATTCTGATGACGGCCGTGGATACGGGCTGGATCACCGACGAGCGTCCGCACCCGACCAAGCTGCGACTTGCCGACGAGGGCTTCCATGCCCCGCTCGACCTGGTCGACGGTGCCGCTCGCGTCTATGACCCGATTGTCCGCGGGGAGTCCGGCGACGATCTGTACGGCTGCTTCCTCAAGGACTACTCGCCGAGCAATTGGTAGTAGCTACGACGCGCTATTGAGCGTTCATGGTCACAAGTCGGTAACGTTTGCTCGCCGAATACCGAAATGCAGTAGGTGGCAACAGGCAACGCGATGAGGAAGATCAAAACTGTCGCCGTGGTCTCGGTCGGCGTCTCGTTCATCACGGCTCCGGGGACGATTGCTGAATTTCCTGCGCGCGCCGACGGTGCAGGGGCCGCGTTGTACGGCGGCGTCAACCGGGTTCGCGACGCATGCGGGGCGATCGGCGCCGACCCACGTCTGACAGAAGCAGCGCAGCGGCATGCGGACGACATGCTGCGCAACGGTGTGAACGGCCATATCGGTTCGGACGGCTCTTCACCGCAGGTGCGTATCACTGACGCGGGCTACCGGACCCCCTACAGCGGCGAGGTCGTCTTCTGGGGCACCGGGTCGGCGGCGAATCCGAACCAAGCGCTCGACTTGTGGATGCAAAGTCCCCCGCACCGCGCCATCATCCTGAACTGCGCATACACCACAGCCGGCTTCGCCACCGCTTCCGACGGCAACAAGATGACCATCGTCGGCGACTTCGCTGCATGACGCCGGCGCAAAGGGCGCTTGGATGCCGGCCCGCTCCGGGGCGCGCCCCTTGACATTGGATCTAGGCCCTCAGTCACGCAACGCTTTTCCCGCCGGCGCGGGGACCCAGCTTTGCAAAGCCTTGCGGCCAATCAGCTGGCAACCGTGTGTGTAGGCCAACTGCTTTGCGGCAGTGGTGAACTCCTGATTGCTCACCACGATGCTCCGCGTGCACCCGTGATGGCGCGCGCCCGCCACCACCTGCTGGACAGCGGCGACTCCAATCGTCTTACCGTGCCGCTTGCACTGGATCGCCGCATACTGGCCGTCCTTCTCGGCGATCAGGTCGACGCCGTAGTCGCCGACGGCAGGGGTGAAGCTGACCTGCCAGCCCGCGCGCTGCATGCGCGCGGCGACGTAATCTTCAAACTCCACGCCGTCCATTGCGTCGATTTCCCCGATGCCCGCATCAGTCCGTAATCGCCGCCGCGATCGACGGTAGGCCGGCTGTATCAAACCGGCGAAAAGCAAACCACAACAGGCGCCTACCACGCCTAGCGCTACGCGGTGCGTAAAAAAGCCAAGCAGAAGCCCGAAGTAGAGCGGGAGAAAAGCGAAGGCCGCCTTCATGACGTGGAGAGGTCTCCCAGGCCCAGCGCGACGGCCGCGGAAGTGACGATCGTTGACGCCCTATTCATGAGCCGATGATAGAGATGGACGACGACAAACAACGTCGTCCGGCGACGGCGATGTCGCACGCTTACGGTACGTGTCCCGCAAGGAGCCGGAAACGAAGGTGAGGACGTGAAAATTCGCTACCGCTCGGTGTTGGTTGTTGTGTCGCTGGCGTTGGTCGCGGCCTGCGGATCAGGCAAGCCAGGTGGTCCGTCCGGGTCGTCTACGGCGTCCGTTGCCACTGCGCCCGCGACGTCAAAGGTGACGTTGTGGGAGACCGGTTCGAAAGATCTCTACCCGTTGATCGATGCATGGGCTGCGGCGTATCACCTGAAATATCCCAACATCACGATCACAACCGACGGCACCTTATCCGATTTCGGAATCTCGCAAGCGGCCACCGGCGCCGTCAATATCGGCGCCTCCGGTGCCTACCTGTCCGAAGCCGACATCGTCGCGCACCCAGGGCTGATGAACATCGCCGTGGCCGTTTCGGCGCTGCACGTCAGCTACAACCTGCCCGGCATCACCGAGCACCTCAAGCTGGATGGCAAAGTCTTGGCGGCGATCTACCGGGGCACGATCAAAACCTGGAACGACCCGCAGATCGCCGCTCTCAACCCCGGCGTGAACTTGCCTGCTACCGCGGTGATTCCGCTCCATCGTTCCGACGGGTCCGGCGACACATTCTTGTTCACCCAGTATCTGGCGAAGCAAGACCCCGACGGCTGGGGCAAGTCGCCCGGCGCGGGTACCACCGTCGAGTTTCCGGCGGTACCGGGTGCACGGGTTGAAGACGATGCCGAGGGCAAGGCGGGCATGCTGAACGACTGCGCCGCGAACCCCGGCTGTGTCACCTACCACGGCAGCGGCTACCTCGACGTGGCCCACCAGAAGGGACTGGGTGAAGCCCAATTGGGTAACGCTGCGGGCAATTTCCTGCTCGCCGACGCCCAGAGCATTGGCGCCGCAGCGGCCAGCTTGGCCTCACAGACCCCGCCGAACCAGTCGATCTCGCTGGTCAACGCGCCCGCCGCGGACGGGTACCCGATCGTGAGCTATCTGTACGCTGTCGTCTACGGCAACCAGAAGGATCCCGCCACGGCGCAGACGCTGCAGGCGTTTCTCCACTGGGCGGTGACCGACGGGAGCAGTCCGTCGTTCCTGGAATCCGTTCATGCCTATGTGTGGCCCCTGCCGGGAGAGGTTGTGAAGTCGTCCGACGCCCAGATCGCCAAGATCGCCGGCTAGCCGCGCGTGGCCGATTCACCATATTGGGGTGACCGGGATTGGCTACGCGGAGTTCTTGCCCAACCCGCGCTCCATGAAGCGTCCCATGGTCAGCACGGCGCGGCGACGTGGCATCAAACGGGTGGTGAGCAAGGTGACGAAGCGGTTCGGGCGTCCGGGCATGACGAGATGCTTACGGCCAATTGCTCTTAACGTTTCCGCCGCGGCGTCGCGTGGATCTGCGATCTGCCACCGGGGATACTGCGACAGAGCATCTCCCTGCGTGTCCATCAGGCCGGCCGACATAACGAGCACGTCAACGCCGGTATCGCGGGTTTCGTACCACAGCACCTCACCGAACACAATCTGAAACGCCTTGTTGGCGGCGTACGCGCCGGTGTACGGCGCGGGAATCAGGCCGGCGCCCGACGCAACGATCACGATGGCTCCTCGGCCCCGCCGCGTCATCAGATGCGCGAAGGGATAGATGAGATTGACGTACGCGCGTGCGTTGATATCGATCATGGCGTTGTGGACGTCCAACGACATGTCGAGGATTTTCGGTGTGTCCTTCGGGGTGTACATGTGGTTGCAGACAAGGACGTCGACGGTGATGTCGGCGAGCTGCTCGAGGATCTTCGGATAGACCGACAAGTCACCGAGATCGACGGCGATGGTGCGGACTTCGACGCCGTACTCGTCGCGAAGCGCCGTGGCCCGGGCCTCCAGTTCCTCTGCCAGAATGTCAACGAGAACGAGATTGACACGGCGACTGGCGACTTCGCGCGCATAAGCAAAGCCCAGTCCTCGTTGCCCGGCGCTGCCGGTGACCAGTGCCCAAGAACCCGCGTATCGATCAAGCGGATGGCGTTGACTCACGAAACCTCCAACAGCGTCTTCCCGTCCATCGTGCGAATAGTACGGCCCAGCTGCTCGAGCAAGGTCAGTGACTTGTACATCCCGCCATTGAGCCCGTCACGGTCGCTGGTGCACAGCGCCAAGGCCGCTTCGGCCATGGCCTCGACAGGCTCGAGAATGCTTGTGTCGGAGAGGGTTTCCTCGGTAAGCGTGACCTTCACACCTTCGGTCAGCACCGCCTTGACCGGGGCGAGAGTGTTGGCGACGATCGAGTCGGCATAGAACTCCGAGGCCAATGCTTCGGTTAGCCGGTTCAGCGCCGACTTGGCTGAACCGTACGCCGTCTGAAAGTGGTAGGTCGGGTCCGGCGGAGGTGTTGTCGGTATGTCGCCGGCGTACGAGCTGATGTTCAGCACCCAGCCCCCGCCACGTGCCCTCATCGTTGGAATCACGCGCTGGCACAGGTCGAATGGGGCGAGGTAGTTAACCGTTGTGACGAGCCGCAAGCGCTTTTCCGTGATTTCGGTGAACGGCATGAAGACGGCGGTGGCGGCGTTGTTGACCAGGATGTCGACGGGTCCGAGGTCGGCGACCACGCAGTCGAGCACTGCGGCCCGCGACTCGGGCGAGGTCAGGTCGAGGCGGTACGGCACAGCGTGACCCCCGGCCGCTTCGATATCGGCGACGGTCTCGCGCAAGGTGCCCGGGACGACCCCCTGCGCGGGGTGGTCCAAGCTTCGGGCGCCCAAGGCGACAACGGCGCCCTCGCAGGCGAATCGCTTTGCGATGGCCGCCCCGATGCCCCGGCTCGCGCCGGTCACCAGAGCGACCCGGCCCTCGAGCGGGCGCGCCGAACCTGAATTCATGATGTCCCTTTCGGCGTCAGGTCCGTCCGGCGATGCCGGCGCTGGTGAAGATGGCGAGCTGTTCCACGAAGTCGGAATCGAGACCGGATTCGCGCAGGGGTTGCCCGTACACGGGCCGGTCGACGCGGGTGAGTGCCTCGAGCATGCCCAGCATGCCGAGCATGATCCGGTGCCGGGCACCGGCATCGGGCGCGCCGCCCAATGCTCGCCCCATGACCTTACGAAGCATGCCGATCACCTCGGGATCAAAGCCCGCCAAGGCAACTCGTGAGGGATCCTCGGTCTGACTGAGTGTCGAGAAGACCCGCATCCAGCGCACGCCCCCAACGGGTTCGCGCTCGATGAGTTCGACGATGGGAAGCAGGACAGTGTCTACTGCCTCGCGGATGGTGACGGCGCCCTCTCGGTCATGCAACGGAACCAGACGCTCCTTGATGCTCTCGGAAATCATGCCGGAGCGACGCTGGATCACCGCTTCGAGCAAGTCGCGTTTGGTGGCGAAGTAATACGACAAGGCGCGCGGCGCCACGTTCGCCTCCCGGGCGATGGCGCGCAGTGACACCGCGTCTGGGTTGGTGTGCCCGGCCATCGCCTCGGTGACGTCGAGGATGACGTCGCGTACATCGACGTCGTTGCGCGGGCCCCGGCGCTTCTTCACCTGCTGCGTCACGGAGCCGGCGGGTTCTGGTCGCCCATCTGAGTTCCTTTCGTCAGTACTGCCGGTAGCGGCGCTGGACATGCTCCTGGCGGATCCGCACTTGTTCGCGTCGCTGCTCCGGCGTCGTCCGAGGCGTCGACGCGGGAAGATGATCGAACAGAGTGTCGAGCAAGGCTTTTCGCACCGTCACCGTGGGCAGCCGATCGGTGGGCTGCGGGTATGTCCAGCGCATGGCCATGAAGCCCGCACGGAGTCCGGTGGTGTCCAGCCAGTTGTGCACGCCCGGGTCGCGGTGCGCGACGACGTACCGGTAGTGGCCGTCGTCGTCGCGTACGGCCTGGGTGCCGTTCAAACTGCTGACGTGGTTGGCGTAGTCGTGTGATTCACCCCAAACGTTGGCCAGGTGGAAGCCCATGTATGCCGGCAGCTCGAACACTTCTGTGTCAATGACGAGCACTTCGTCCGGCGCCAGGTCGTAGACCCCGCCGGAGTAAACGTTAGTGCTCTGTCCGCCGCCGGTCGCGAGAGACGCAGCGGCGGGAGCGTTGAAGTCGTTGCGCGGCATGAAGCTAACGCCGTCCCCGTTGCGGTCCCCGTAGGCCTCGAGGACCACGTCGTAAAACTTGTTCCAGAACCGCGTCTGGTTGTCGACGATTTCGCCAACGCGACGCATCGCCGCCGCCGCGGCGGCCGGCTGCAACGCGGGCGGGTGCTCGCCGACCTTGTCGAGTCGGCGGATGAACAGCTCCGGCGACTGCTCGCGTTCCCAGTCGTGGAACAGGAATCGCACGGTCACATGCTCCGCGTAGAACATCGTACCGCTGCCGCGCGAGATCCGTTGCGTGGCAATGAAGTTCCCTGTGTGCTCCTCCGGCGGCTCAGGTGCGAGCAAGATTTCAAATCGCCCGTCGTCGCTGAGGATCAGATCGGAGGAGTCGAGCTTACCGGTGTTGCCGCGCGCACCCGGCTGCAGTTCGGCTAGATCCCCGCTGTCACCCGCGTAGCCGGTGTGTGCCTCGACGATGACGTACTGGGGCGCGATGGGCCCCGACGGCGCCGGTTTAGCCCCGCGCCAATGTCGCCAATCCTGTACCTGCCCGGTGATCAAGTAGGTGTAGCGCCCATCGATCGGTGTAGAGAGGTACATCGCGTCGCTGTTGTCGATCGTGGCTTTGTCCAGGACCTGCAGGCTTCGCCGGAAGTAAGGGAAGGCCGGATCGCCGAAGAACGCCCGCTCGACTGCCGAGTACACGAAGCCCAGCAGGTACCGATAGCCCTCAGCAAGATCGCGCGGTCCGGCCTGCGGCGGTGCGTACAGTTCGGGAGACTCGAGGGCATCCCTGGCCCGACCCAGCTGCTCGATCATCTCGTCCCAGGCGGTGCGTAGGGTCTTCGCGTGCTCAGTCGACATTGCCTGACTCCCATCCGAATCGATCGAACAGCGGCGCCAATCGAGTGCGGATCTCGTCGGCGTCCAGCCCGAATTCCTCGAGGCTGTAGGTGTGTCCGGACCGGTACTCGCGACCCTTTTCGCCCGCGAGTGCCTTCTGCTGCTCCGGGCCCATCTCGAGCCCCACCTCGTCGTACACGCGGCGCATGGTGCCGGCCGGGTCCGTCACGAGGTCGCTGTAATCCACAATCGCGCTGGGTACTTCGGGGTGGGCGTCCAATACTGCCAGCGGGTGCTGGTAGTAGTGGTATGACGAGTCCGCGAAGTACCGGAAAGACGCCCGTATGTCCGAATCCGACCGCTTGCGCGCAGAGTAGGCGAACTGCATCAGCTTGAGGAAGCTCGGGATCGTCTCGTAAGGGTTTCGCACCGGCACGACGAAGCGGGCGTCGGGGAAGGTTCGAATGAGGCTTTCCACCCGGCCGCAGTGCACGGGTGCCTTCGAAAGATGCGTCAGGTCAGGCCCGTTGAGGACCAGCTGGCGACGCAGGCACTCCTTGTAGAAGCTCATGACGCGGTCTCGCTTGGCGGCGGGCCACCGGTCGTCGAGGTAGTAGAAGTCGAGTTCGTCGACGTATGGGTACTGCACCACCCAAAAGCCCGACGCGCACGACATCGTCAGCAGGAATTCGTCTTCCTCCGGTGCGAAAAGTCCTGACTCGTGCACACTTTGACTCTTGCTGAACAGCCGCTCGTCCAGGCGGTCGATGCGCCGGCGGAGCCGACCGCCCAGGCGCTGGTCCCAGCGCAGCACGGTCCTTAGCAACTTCTTCTCGATCAGCGAGGGAAAGAACATCTCCCACAGGAGCACATACGAGAACTGGGGATCATTGGCCATCATGCGGTGCAGATACGTTGTGCCGCTGCGCGCGTGACCGACCACGAAGACCGGTTGGCGGACTTCGGTGTGTCGCAGCGACGGAAAGAAGATGGGGTCGAGCGCGAACGTCACCGCGTGCAGCAGCGCCATGGCCGGCACTACGACGCACATCGTGCGGTACTGGCGGCGACGGCGTGCGGGATTCTGTTCACGGCGGACCAGACGCACCAATGTCCACCAGGTGCGGAAGTCGAAATAGAAGAAGTTCTTCACGACGCGCCTTACGGATTGACCTTGCAGATGACGTCTTCGGCGAACCGTTCGAGCTTGGCTAGCTTGTCGGCCAGCGGCTGAGTGTCGTCGCCCTTGAGGTAGGGGTTGCGAAAGCCGACCACGACATCGGTGACGCCCAAGTCTTCTAGTTGCTTGCATCCTTGGACGGTTCGCGCGTCGGTGCCGGCGGCGTGAATCTCGAAGGGCTCATTAACTTTTCCTGCCTCAACCCGCCAGCCGTGCAGCTTTTTCAGCATCGAGGTGAGGGCGTCCCTCGGTCCGCCGGCATGCATCCATCCGTTGCCCTTCGTCGCGGCTCGTTGCAGGGCGGCATCCGAATGACCCCCGATTAGCAGTGGCACCGGCCGGGTTGGCACCGGACATACCTTCAGCGAGGGGACATCGTAGAAGCGTCCGTGGAACTCGAAGAACTCCCCGGACTCGAGGCCGCGGAAGACATCGATGGCCTCGTCCATCCGCGCGCCCTTGTGCGCCGGGTCGACGCCGGCCATCAGATAGTCATCCGGGTAGGGGCTGGTTCCAAGGCCGATGCCGAGGCCCAGTCGGTTGCCCGTCAGCTTTGCCACCGAGAATGCTTGCTTAGCAACCCAAACGGGCGCGCGGAGCGGGAACTTCACGACAAACGTGTTGAAGCGGATGCGCTCGGTGATGGCCCCCAGCGATGCGGCGAGCACGAACGGTTCGATGAACTCCTTGCCCTCCAGGAAGCTGCGGTCGCCGTCGGCCGTGTAGGGATAGACGGCGTCCGAATGTTCCGGATAAGCAATGGAATCGGGGATCGTGAACCCGTCATACCCGGCAGCCTCGGCTGCGACGGCGAGGCTCGGCAGGTACTCCGAACGCGTCATCACATCCGTGAACGTGAAGCGCATCGGCCGGGCTCCTTCACTCCTCGCTGAGTCAGGTGCCATCCTGATGCACCTGAGGTATTTAATCAAGTGAGGAAATAGCTGGAGGGTGAGGGGCGCCGCTTCACAAAATTAGCTAAGCTTCACGGCGCGGTGCCGGGGACCGAGAGGGGGGCCATCGTGGCTGATGAGTTGGATGTCGATCTCGTTGCGCTGCACGTTGGCAGCAATCATGTGCTCAATGGGATCGGCGAGGCCGCGGTGGAATTCGTCGGCCATGAAGACGGGCTGGCCGATGCCGCGCCGGGCTGGGTCGGGTCCTCGCAACTCGCGTTGGGTCAGCTGGCGGCGCGGTGGGAGGCCAGACACAGCCAACACAGGCTTCAGGTAGGGGGATTGGGGACGCACGTCGCCGAAGCGATGGTCCGTTTCTCCACGAATGAGGACGATTCGGCCAGCATGCTCAGGTCGGTGCGGGAACAGGGGTAGCGAGTGGGGTCGCTGACGCCCGCAGACGTCAAGCGCTGGGATCTGAACGCGATTCGCGCGGTGTTCGAGACGGCCACCGGACGCGCAAGTACGTTGCAGCGCTTGGGGGAAAGCCTGCAGCAGGCCCACAACGTGCTCGCCGAGTGGCAAGGTGAAGCAGGCGACGCATTTCGCGTCGACGTAGGAAAGATTCGCCGCGACATCGAGGCGGATGGCGCGGAATCCCAGCTGGTGGCCGCGGCGGTGTCGCGGGCCGAGGCGGATGTGAGCGCGTGCAAGCGCGAGCTGGTTGACATCGAATGCGCCGCCCAGGCTAACGGTTGGTCCATCACGCCGGACTGGCGAATCGACGTCGGCCCCGCGGGGATTCCAGCGAATCGACTCGATCTCGCCTACAAGCTGCAGAACCTGCAGGGAGAGCTCGACGCCTGCAAGGTGCACGCCCACACCGCCGATCACGAGCTCGCCACGGCGATCGGTGCTGCCGTCGGCACAGCCCCGCCGGGTGCTCCCGGATCCGCGCCAGGTGGTGCCCCGGTGCCCCAAGGCCCACCGAACCAGGCGCCCGCGAACAAGGCGAAGACGTGGCAAGACATGTTGACGCCCGTTGGCGGCGTGGACGGTCCGCCGGGAAGCGCTCCGCCGAAGGACGCCACGGCGCCCGCGAACAAGGCGAAGACGTGGCAAGACATGTTGATGCCCGCCGGCGCCGCGGACGCTTCGCCGGGCGGTGCCCCGCCCAAGGACGCTCCGGCTCCGACGGCGATGGCGCCGGGCGGCACGCCGCTTCCGAAGGGCCCGCCGGTCCCCGCGGCCGGAGGCAAGCCGCGGACACTGAACGAGGTGCTGTTGCCCGGCGGCCCCGTTCCGCTGCCCCAGCCGAGCCCCGCAGAGTTGGAAAGCGCCAAGGCGTTGTTGCGCAAGGTGATGCTCGGAGATGGCGTGCCGCCGGATCAGATCGAAGCACGCGTGAACGAAGCAGTGGCCGGCGCGCAGCGGTGGATCGACCAGGGCGGAATTCCTCCCTACATGCCTCCCGAGCCCAAGGCTCCGCCACCGCCGGGATTCGGTGAAGGATTCGCCGACCGCTGGTTTGCAACCGAAGAGAGTGTTCACAACCTTCTCGGCGTAGGAAACCGCGGATTGCCGGGCGCGCTCGACGCGTGGAAGCAAATGATCCAAGGCACGGTCGAGACTGTCCAAAACCCGGCGGGGGCGGCGATCGGCGAAGTGCAAAATGCCCTGAATTCGCCGAGTCCGGCCTACTATCTTGGCGGCAAATCCGCCGACGCCGCAGTCTCCTTGCCCGCAATGCTCTTCGGTCCGGAAGCGGCGGGCGTTGGCAAACTAGCCGACATCGACGCTGCCGCCGCAATCGATTACGGTGCAACGCAGCTACCGCACAGCCCGATCGGTTTCGAACACCCAATCCCTTTCCATCCGTTTGCAGACCAAGCAGGGCAAGATCTTTACGCGGCGTTTATGCACGGAGAGCCGACCACAGAGCTCAGCCGACAAATCGCTGAAATGTCGACTCACTATGTAGGTGACAACCCGGACCGAGTGGTCCTTGGCAAATACGGCGGGCTCGAGGGCGGCTACATCGGCGAAGCCAGAGGCCAGGGCGGAATCTACTTCAGCACTGGCGACCCGGCTTGGGACGCTATGGCGTTCGGGCTTAGCAAGGTAGAAGAGCACAGCCTCGTCTGGCCGGTCAACGAGCAATTCCTCCGTGGCCAAATGGAGAGCGGCGTCCCTCGGATCGAATACCATTTACCGCAGGGATTTGGTAATGTTGAGGAGCTGATGGCGCTAGATCCGAATTCATATTCTGCTAAAGAAATTGCGTTCTTGAAGAGCAATGCCGCGACATACGGTTATCAGCAAGTCGGAGATTCGTGGGTGCGTATCCCGGGGGGGCCGAGATGACACAAGAGTTCTTGGTAGGAGTCAGGTCTATCGTCGAGCCCTTATTGACTGACCTTGGCTTTCAGTTGGATGAGTTCGACGATGATGTGGATGAATGGGGCCGAAAGGGCTCTGTTGTGTTCTTCCGTTCGAAGGATTGCAGAATCCAAATCTACGACTCGACTAGGGACGGCTCGATCAATTGCATGATTGCCGCACTGGATGCCCCAAAGGTGTTCGGTCCCCACGATCAGTCTGGGAAGTGGCAATACCTTCCCAGGTTTGCCATTCGCCAGGGAGTTCCACTCGAGGAAATCAGGAAAGACAACCTTAATGTCGATTTTCCGACGACGAGTCAATTGCTTGAATCGGTGCGGGAGCGCATCCAGAAATATTTTTCCATCGCACACGAAGGCATTCTGGAGATGGGCGGGTCGGAGTACTGGAAGTCGAGCCCGTGAGTTTTCCCTTGCGTTTTTCGCTATGGAAATTTCGCGGCGGTGGGGATCGACCTCCTGAAAACAAAGCACTGTCAGGCCAAATTGGTTGGCGATCGCGCCGAGCGCTTCAAGTACGAGTACGAGGTGTTGAGTCGATTCGGCGACCGCTTCGCAGCAGGTTCTCTCAAGTCAAATGAAACGGGGAGTCCCTCGGATTGAATATCGAGTATGGGGTTTACCGTCGACACCATCGATGACGATGTCGACGAAGGAGGCAGAACGGCCTCATTTGTCGTCTACCGCGGCCAAGATTGCAAGATCCAGGTCTACTATTCTTCTCGAGAGGGCGAGATCAACGCGATGATCGGTACGCTAGATGCGCCGAATCAGCATGGTCTGTACGATCAATCGCGAAAGTGGCATTACTTCAATGACTTTGCAGATGAACCTAAAATTTGCCTGGAAGAGTTGGTACGGAATCTTCGGGACGAACGGTCAAATTTCGAAACTACGCAGAAGTGGCTCGAATGGATCAAAAGAGAGCGCATAGATCGTTATTTTGAATCGGCGTACGCAGCGATAGTAGGAGAATAGTGAAGACTTGGCTCCGATCATAGCGGGATGCGGTGGACCGTCTGCAACATAAATCTTCCGAACTTCAAGCCCATATAGATCGATTGTCGGAGAAACTTGGCGTTCGACCCATGCCTGTCGGGTTCCGGACACACGACGATCTGAACATCTATGTCGCCGAAGACGGCTCGAATCACTTCGCCTACTACGAACGAGGGAAACTCGTCTTCGACCGCGTCGGCAGCCTCGATGATCTTCTTTATTGGTACACCCAAGGTGTCGTGACCGGCCAAGCTGCGAAATTGGTTGGCGATCGCGCAGAGCGCTTCAAGTACGAGTATCAAGTCTTGAGTCGATTCAATGCCGACTGGGCGAAAAGGCGAGTGCGTGAGCTCGCAGCACTTTTCCGCAACGGCCAACCGGAGACATCGCGTTACTTCCCGATATTGGCGAGCCGCTGTAGACCTCGCCGGCGTCACTCTCTCGGCCCGTGCCCAATGTGCCCGCCTCACAGCGACAATCCGCATGTCGGTCGCGGGGGGTTTGTCGCTCGGAGGCGGGCAATTGCGAAGCTCCTCCCACGGGAGGCCCGTGGTGCTCGTGTGCCGACGGCGGGCGGCCCGGGGATTAGCGTCGTGCGTGCGGGCGTTGGTTGACGGGTACGCGTCGAGTCACGAACGACAGATAGGGGCGAGTATGAAATTCGGAATCGCGACGTTCGTCAACGACGACACCATCGACACGATCTCGCTGGCACGAGCCATTGAAGAGCGGGGCTTCGAGTCGCTGGTGATCGCCGAGCACACGCACATTCCGGCGAGCCGGGAGTCTCCGTATCCGCAGGGTGGCAAGCTGCCCTCGATCTACTACCGCACGCTCGACCCGTTCGTGACGTTGGCCGCGGCGGCCGCGGTGACCTCGTCAATCGAGTTGTTCACCGGGATCGCGCTGCTGATTGAACGTGATCCGATCACCACGGCCAAGGAGGCCGCCAGTATCGACCTGATCTCCGGTGGACGCTTCGTGTTTGGCGTGGGCGCGGGATGGAACCTCGAGGAATTGCGCAATCACGGAACTGACCCGAAGACGCGCGGCGCACTGCTCGACGAACGCATCGAGGCCATCAAAGCGCTGTGGACAACCGAACCCGCCGAGTATCACGGCAAGTACGTCGACTTCGACGCTTCCTTCCAACGCCCCAAACCGGTTCAGAAACCGCACCCGCCGATCTTCATCGGCGGTGACTCAGACGCCACCGTCAAACGAGTGATCCGGCATGACGCCGGTTGGATATCCAACCCACTTCCGGTGGAGCGCTTGACCAAGCGGATCGACCAAATGCGCGAGGGCGGGGGCAAGGCGGTTCCGCTGGCAACGTTTGGCACGCCGGCCGATCCGGACTATTGGGACGCGCTGGCGGGCTTGGGTTACGAGCGAGTCGCATTGCTATTGCCGACCAAGCCGCTCGACGAATCGCTTCGGATACTCGACGACCACGCCGCAAAGGTGGCCGGCTACAGCGGTTGAGGCCTTGGGTTTCGTGGCGTCGCCGTTGATATGCGAAATTCGGATAAATTCGCTCGGGCCGATGATGACGGCACTACACTCCGTCCATGGAACTCGAGGCCCGAGAGTCTCGTCCTTCGCCGTTTTGGACTCTCAGAGCGAAATTTGTCCAGTACATATACCAATATTTTTATCCCTACTTGACCCGTCGGCTTCGTTCGGACGATGTGTTGTTCCTCAATTACGGGTACGAGGAAGATCCGCCGATGGGCGTACCGCTGTCGGACTCCGATGAGCACGACCGGTACTTCATTCAGCTTTACCACCGGACGGCGACCCAGGTCGACCTTGCCGGCAAACGGGTGCTGGAGGTCGGTTGCGGCCACGGCGGCGGTGCCTCCTACCTGGTGCGTACCGTGCACCCAGCCTCCTACACCGGATTGGACTTGAACCCGATCGGTATCGCATTCTGCCAACAACGGCACCAGCTGGCCGGCCTGGAATTCATCAAAGGCGACGCCGAGCATCTGCCCTTCCCTGACCAATCTTTTGATGCGGTGATCAATATCGAATCCTCACATCTCTACCGCGAGTTCCCGCGTTTCCTCGATGAGGTAGGCCGGGTGCTGCGCCCGGGCGGGCATTTCTTATATGCCGATTTCCGCTTCGCGGACACCGTGGCCGACTGGGAAAAGGAACTGGCGAACGCGCCGATGACGATGCTTTCGCACACGACGATCAACGAGCAGGTCGTCCGCGGTATGGAGAAGAATTCGCAATGGTGGATACGCGCGGTCGATCGCCTGGTGCCAGCGATCCTGCATAGGTGGCTCCTGGTCCACGGTTATGTACTGGTGTGGCGGGTCCACCAAGACATGCAAAGCGGCGGATCCACCGACTACCGGATGTACTGCTTCGCCAAAGCATGACCCCTTGGCCGAAGAGGTTGGCAGAAAGACGGTTTCAGGCTGGGGCCGTCACCCCGCCGATTTCATCGGCGAGCGCCTGGTTCGTCAAGCGTCCGGGTCGGGCGCCCATCTGGGTGGGCGCACGTCTGGCCGGTGCGCCGAACGCGCCGCGGCGAGCGTCGCGGCGCGCTGGCCGTTGACCGCGGTCACCGGTGGAGGCTGACCCTTGCGCAGCGTCGCGATCAGCTCGCGGTAAGGCCCGACGAGGTAGACAGTGTCGCCGGCCTTCAGTCGGGCGTCGCGACGGGGACGCAGCCTGATCGGCCCTTCAGGCCGGGTGATCGCAATGACGCGCGTCTGGGTGGACAGCTCGATCATTTGCAGGCCATCCAGCTCACTGCCTTCCGCCACCAGCATTCCGCCGACCATGAAGGAGCGCTGCCCGACCCAAAAGGTCCCCAGCACCTGCAACCCCATCGCCGCGCCGATGAACCAGGGCGCTGCCAGATCGACGATCGACCGCACGTTCTCGAAACCGAACCGCCGATTCACCGCAGTGCCGAGCGCGCGGCCTTGAACGCGCATGACGATCGGCACCTTGGTATCGGCACCCAGGATCTCCAGCAAGACGATCCCGGTCTCGATGTTCTCCATGTCGTCCTTGGTCACCACCGCCACGCCACGGGCACGCTCGACGTGTGCCGATTCCAGCGTCTGCCGCATCGTCGAATCCCCGAAGATCACCGGCACGTCGAGTTCGGCGACGGTCGACAGGAACCGGTTGTTCTCATTCGGCTCGATGACCAGGACGTCGTATCCGGCAGTGGTCAGATCGGTCACCACGCGGACGCCGATCGAGCCCAGTCCGACCACGACGACGTGGTCGCGCATATGGCGTGCCCGGCGCAGCCCGGCCGTTTGGACGAATCGGCGCGACAGCAGCAGGTCGGCCAGGAATGCGACCGGGAGCGCAGTGACAATGACGCCGCCGAACATCACGCCGACCGCGAACAGTCGCAGCAAAGGAGATTGTTGGGCGAAGCTGAAGTCGCCGTAGCCCACGGTTGTAATGGTCTCGGAGGCGAAGTACAGGGCGTCGATCCACGACATCCTTGGGTGCTGGTAGTAGAACCGAAACAAGGCAGTCGAGCCGAGCGTCAACAACACCGCAAAGGCCAGGGAGGGAAACAGCATCGGGTTCACGTCGTCGCGCATGGCGCGAACAGCGTCGATGACGCGTCGCACCCGGGAGTGACGAGAGCGCGTCGCGGTGGCAGGAGGCACCGTGATCCCGCGGGCCTGCAATTCGTCTTTGACGCCAATCATCGAGGTCCAGTCGCCGGCGTAGACCCGCAGATCCCGTCCCGGACATGGCACTACCTCGCCCGGTGCGGGCGAGTTCTTGCCGTGAACCACTGCCACGGGTGCGAGGTCGGCGTGGATCTCGCGCAGCGTCGCGTCGTAAGGTGCCTCGGACCCCCAGACGACGAATTCGATGCCAGCCGTGTCGAACTGGTGCGCGTTGCGCGACAGTACTGCCTCGACGAGGGATGGCGTCGCGAGGTCGGCGACGTCCAATACCGCGCCAGGGCCGTTGACGGCGGTGACCGCTTCGCGCAGCACGTCGTTGGCCAGACGGGCCACCACACGGACGTTGGGACTGTATTCGCGTGCCAGCAAAGCGATTTCGAGATTGACGGCGTCATTGGGTCCCGCACACACGACGGCGCGGGCGCGATGCACCCCGGCACCAAGGAGATCGGCGGCGGTGTTGATCTTGATGATCCGCGCGCCTGCGCCTCTGAGCTCCTCAGCAATCGTCTTCGACAGCGGGTCGTCGCCGCTGACGATGATTTCGCGATGAAATTGAAAGACTTCGCCCATTTCGCGTAATCGTTCGTTCGCTTGCCGCCAGCTAATCGCGACAGCTAGCCAACGCAGAACAACGGTAGGTGTTCCGGCTGTTCGTCATTCGGCTGTGGCTTTGCGTTATGCGCCATGAGTACTCCGACTTCTATTTACACCAGCTTCGGCCGGCTCATATGACTATCGGGCACAACGCCGGTTAACGCCACCGGAGGAGCGAGGGAAGTCGACGCCGATCGTTATGAGGCGCAACAGGTTCGACTCGAATGCGTCACGCGGACGAAATAGTTGAGGCGTAGAAAGCGCTGTCGCGCCATTAAGCAAAGGAGCATTCCTTGTCCGACAAGACGCCCGACGACATCTTCAAACTCGCCAAGGACCAGAACGTCGAGTACGTCGACGTACGCTTCTGCGATCTGCCAGGAACCATGCAGCACTTCACGATTCCGATCTACGCCTTCGACGAGAACGTGTTTGAGGAGGGCTTGGCCTTCGACGGTTCCTCGATTCGCGGGTTCCAGTCGATCCACGAGTCCGACATGTTGTTGCTTCCCGATCCGGAAACCGCGACCATCGACCCGTTTCGTGCGCGCAAGACGCTCAACGTCAACTTCTTCGTGCACGACCCAATCACCTTCGAGGTGTATTCGCGTGACCCGCGCAATGTCGCACGCAAGGCGGAGAATTACTTGATCAGCTCCGGCATTGCGGACATCGCGTATTTCGGCCCGGAAGCCGAGTTCTACATCTTCGACTCGGTGAGCTTCGACTCGCGCACCAACGGTTCGTTTTACAAGGTGGACGCGACATCTGGGTGGTGGAACACCGGAGAGGCGAACGAGTCCGACGGCACCCCCAACCTCGGCTATAAGGTCCGCCCCAAGGGCGGGTACTTCCCGGTGGCCCCCGTCGACCACTACGTCGACCTACGCGATGAGATGCTCACGCATCTGACCAACGCCGGCTTTGCTCTGGAGAAGGGCCACCACGAAGTGGGCAGCGGTGGTCAGGCTGAGATCAATTACAAGTTCAACACCCTGCTGCACGCGGCTGACGACCACCAGATGTTCAAGTACATCGTCAAGCAAACGGCTTGGCAGGCAGGTAAAACCGTGACGTTCATGCCCAAGCCGCTGTTCGGTGACAACGGCTCCGGCATGCACTGCCACCAATCGTTGTGGCGGGACGGCATTCCGCTGATGTACGACGACACGGGCTACGCGGGCCTGTCGGACACCGCGCGTCACTACATCGGCGGATTGCTCTACCACGCGCCGTCGCTGCTGGCGTTCACCAACCCGACGGTGAACTCCTACAAGCGTCTGGTGCCCGGCTACGAGGCCCCGATCAACCTGGTCTACAGCCAGCGCAATCGGTCGGCCTGCGTACGTATCCCCATTACCGGCACCAACCCCAAGACCAAACGGCTGGAGTTCCGCTGCCCCGACTCGTCGGGAAACCCGTATCTGTCGTTCGCTGCCCAACTGATGGCGGGCCTGGACGGGATCAAACACAAGATCGAGCCCCCACCGCCGGTCGACAAGGACCTCTACGAGCTGCCGCCCGACGAGGCCGCGGAGATTCCGCAGGCTCCCACCCAGCTGGCGGCGGTGATCGACCGGCTGGAGGAGGACAGTGAATACCTCACCGAAGGAGGCGTTTTCACACCCGACCTGATCGAGACGTGGATCAACTACAAGCGCGACTACGAACTTGCGCCCTTCAACCTCCGGCCGACCCCCTACGAGTTCGAGCTCTACTACGACGTCTGAACCGGTCGAGTGTTCGCTCAGGCACGCTCTTCGCGTCGCATCCGCCACCACGCGAAGCCGGCGAAGGCCGCGGCCAGCACTGCCAACATGGTCATGTCGAAAAGCCATGTCGACGCGGCGCGGTGCCAGTGGGAATCGTCGGCTATTCCGACGACCAGGTGAGTCAGGTCCGCCGTCGATGCGGCGGCCGCGAAGCCCCATCGCCCGGGCGTGAACCAGGCGAGGGTCTCGAATAGCGGCCGGCCGGTCACCGGTATGAACCCGCCGGCGAGCACCAGTTGGGCCATCAGCGTCATCGCCAACAGCACGATGACCTGATCGCTGGTACGCGCGAACGCCGAAATCGCAAGTCCCGCGACCATCGCCGCCACGCACGTTGCGGCGACGCCAACGAACAGCTCCAGCATCGGGCTGCCCAATGCTGACGCACCTGACGGCCCTGGCTTGCCGATCCCTGGTGCGGTGACAATCAGAACCAGGATCGCCGACTGCATCGTCGCAACCCCGCCGAACACCATGATCTTCGCCAAAAGGTATGCGGTGGATGATAATCCGGCGCCGTGTTCGCGACGGAAGATCGGACGTTCACCGACGAGGTCGCGCGCGGTGAGCGTGATGCCCATCAGGATTGCCGCGAAGCTCGTCAAGGCAATGACATGCTTGGCCTCCAGCGGCACAGCGCCGTCTGCGTGGCCGAGTCCGGCGTGACCGGCGACGGTCAGTGGCAGCAGCCCGACGATGAACGGTAGTACGGCGATGAAGGCGAAGTAGCCGCGGTTGGCGACAAGGAGCCGGACCTGCCGGCGCACGAGCGTTGATAACTGACGCCACAGGCCAGCACGCGCGGCTTCAACCCGCTCTGCGGGCGGCGCGTAAATGAGCTGTAGCGCAGTCATTTCCCCCCGCGACCCGATGCCTTCCATGAAGCGGCGTCGAACGCCGTCGGGATCGGCGCATACGATGTTGAAGATGTCGGCCCAGTCGTTGGTTCCGATCGCAGATCCGATCTCGTTCGGGTGACCGCAGAACGCGGTCTTGCCGCCGGGCGCCAGCAGCAGAACCTGGTCGCACACATCGAGGAACGTCAACGAATGCGTCACCACCACGATCACGCGACCCGCGTCGGCGAGCCGGCGCAGCATCGTCATGACAGCGCGGTCCAGCGCCGGATCCAGCCCTGTGGTGGGTTCGTCGAGCACTAGGAGCGAGGGATGTGTCAACAGCTCCAAGGCAATTGAGACGCGTTTGCGCTGCCCGCCCGACAGGTTTTCGATGCGGGTCGCGACGTGAGCTGTCAGCTCGAGTTCCTCGAGTACCGACGCGATCATTCGGCGGCGATCGCAGGCGGCCACGCCGGCGGGCATCCGCAGTTCCGCCGCGAACTCCAGCGCCTGGCTGACGGTCAGCCGACCGTGCACGACGTCGTCTTGTGGCACCATCCCGATCCGGTGGCGCAACGACGCGCCTGCTGCGTGGAGGTCACGACCGTCCAACGACACCGCGCCGTTGTTCGGACGTGCGGCTCCGGTGATCACTCTGGCGAGCGTGGACTTGCCCGCACCCGAAGGGCCGATCACCGCCGTCAACGTACCTGGCCGTGCTGTGAACGAAACTCTGTCCAGCGCAACGATATTGCGCTCGAGCATGAGGCTCACGTCGCGTACGTCGAGGCCGCCGACCCGGGTGACCGGTGGGATGCGGACGGCGAATGTGGGCACCACAGAACAGGTCATCTGATTCCTTATCCGAGTAGGTAGGCCAGCGGGAGTACCAGCAGCAACGAGTCGATCCGATCGAGCAGGCCGCCGAAGCCGGGCAGCCAGCAGCCGGCATCCTTCACCTGGGCCTGCCGCTTAAGCATCGACTCCAGCAGGTCGCCGAAAAGGCCACCGAGGGATACGGCGACAAGCAGCCCGATCGAAATCGTGCCTAGCAGCGAGAGCACGACGAACGCCCCGATGATCGCTCCGACCATCCCGCCAACCGTCTTGTTGGGGCTTAGTGGGGACAACGGACGACGCGCCCAAGCCATGCGGCGCAACCCCTTTCCGCCACACCAGGCGGCGACGTCCGTGGCCGCGACGGCGAAGCACAGTAGATACGCGTCCGGCCACACCATCACGAGGTGTGACAACGACCAGCAGATCCACACCGATCCGAAACCGGCGAAAGCCGTGCGCTTAGCGCCGTGATCGACGTCGCCGCCGAGCACCGACGGGACCGCGCATAGCAACACGACGACCGGCGCGAGCTGCAACAGCGCCGGGCGCCACCAGGCCGCGATCGGGTACAGCACCGCCAACGCCACGAGCAGGTAGGTATCCAGTCGCCGCAGCCTTACCAATCGCGCGTATTCGGTCACCGCGACCACTGCCAGGGCCGCGGCCAACGCGGCGGTGGTGCCGTGGCCGATCCACACCGGGACGCCGACCGCGGGCGCGATCAGCGCCCAGGTGCGCCACTTCTGGATCAGCTCCCGCTTGCGGGAGATCAGGACGACGATGCCGGCCAGGGCCAGTATCGCCACCGTGACCCACAGGAGAAACACGGCCCGGGAGTAGAGGTGGATGTGCAGCGGACCCAGGTCTACGTCCAGCGGCATCCGCCGATCCCGGCGGACGAAGGACAGGTAATTCTCGATGATCGCCATGTCAGGACGCGAGGGCGTAGCGGTCGGGAACGGCGCCCTCGTGCAAGGCCAGCACGTGCGCCCGCAGTTGCGGGGCCGACGTGGTGTGCGGGTCCAGCGGCGCACCCACATGGACGTGCATCGGGGCGGGGGAGTAGCGGCCGTCCTTGGGCAGCACGTCGGCGGTCCCCGTGATCGCGATGGGAACGATAGGCACATCGCAGTCGCGTGCCAATCGTATTGCGCCGGAACGGAACTCGCCGACGGTGCCGTCGGTCGAGCGGGTTCCCTCAGGGTAGATGACGACGGTGCGTCCGGCCTTGAGCGCGGGGCCGGCCGCAGCGAGCAGCGCGGCATAGGTGCCGTCACCAGACCGCCGGACCGGCAGGATCCCCGCGAGTGATGTCGCGACGAAGCGCCGCACGGGCACGTCGAACCAGTAGTCGGCCGCCGCGCCGAACACCGGCCGGGTCGTCGGCGGAAGCGCCGCCAGCAGCACCGCGGTGTCGGCATGCGAGCTGTGGTTTGCCACGACCACGCAACCACCCGTGGTGTTCCAGCGCCCGCTCACTGTCAGTCCACCCGAGGCGGTGCACACGACGCGCCAGAGCCAGTGCCGCAGCACGCTCGGCATCGGGTTCCCGGTCATGCCGCCACTCCGGTGAGGGGTTGCGTGATGAGGTTCAGCGGCTGGGTGATGGTGTTGATCGGTTGCGTGACAGCGTCGAAGTGCTCGACCAAAACGACACGCTGGGACAGCTGGTCGCTCGGGTGGGATTCGCTGCCCCGCTGGGCTTTTAGCTCGCGATGCGCCGCGCGAAGCCGCAGCACCGTGGTGATGAGCGAACCGTTCACGAGCTGCGCCAGTAGTACAGGCATGATGGCCGGAAATGCCGTGGCCAGCACGACGAAAAGGCAGCGTTCCGTTTTGCCCAGCGGGCCGCCGTTGCGGCGAGTTGCTCCCGCAGCCGCAGCGGCCAGCGAGGCGAATGTCGGCAGCGTCGCGGCAAGCGCGGCGACAAGCACCTGAAACACCACCCAGGACAGCCAGTGCAGTCCGGGGCCGTGCTGACGTGCCGCCCATACCGTCAGGCCGGCGAAGGCGAGCAGATCTGCCGTGCGGTCGCCGAGCTCGTTGATGACGAATCCCCACGGCCGGCTCACGCCACGGGCGCGGGCCACGGCGCCGTCGAGGTTGGCTCCGGCCAGCCGCAGCACCATGCACAGCGCCGCGAGGGGCCAGCATCCGAACGCGACCGATACGCCGGCTGCCGCAGCGGCGGTGACGCCGGCGGCGGTGAACACGTCCGGGGAGACCCGCCGCGCCACAGCGGCGTCGACGATGGGTGTCAACCGCTTGGTGAACCATGGCTTGAGCGCGTAGAGGCCAGACATTCGTGATCCCCGGCGCGTCGTCGACGGGGGTGGGGTGTGGGTGGCGACGTTCGTACTGATGGCTGGCTCCCTTCGCGTTGTGCCGTTTCCTGCGCATTTGGCCGCCTCAGCGGCGGCGTGATTGCGACGAGTAGATCGAGCTGGAGCGTCTACCGATCCCAACAACGGTCGACGAGACAGCGGCGCCGGCGTGTAGGAAGATGAAGCGATGCGAGGGGTTATCTTTTTTGCCAGTTTTGCTGCCGTCATCGCCGTTGCTGCACCGGCACAGGCCGATCCGGGGCCGGATACGGACTTTTTGACCGAGCTGAAGAACGCCGGCATCACCTACCAGACGCCGAGCGTCGCCATCGGGGTTGGCAAGGGCGAATGCAAATTAATGGATGAAGGCATGCCCGAGGCCGAGGTCATCAAGGACCTGGAGGAGAGCAATCCCGCATTCAAGGGGGACAGCCCCGTCCAGTTCACCACGATCGCGGTGAAGGCCTACTGCCCCCAACACGCAGGGGAACTGACTACCCAGCCGCCGGCGTCATCGTAAATCGATGGCCTGCGCGTCTCCCCGCAAAGCGACGGGTAGGCGTCTGAAGCCGTGCAAGGTGACCAGCTCGAGTGGTTCGGGCTGCTCGCGCAGGCTCAGGCTGGGGAATCGCTCGAATAGGGTGCGCAGGGCGATCACGCCCTCGATCCGTGCCAAGGCCGCGCCGAGGCAGCCGTGAATTCCTGAGCCGAATGCCACGTGGTCTCGCGCATTGGGTCTGGTGATGTCGAACTGATCGGGCTGGCTGAAAACCCGTGGGTCGCGGTTGGCGCCGCCCATCAGCAACACGAACATCGAGCCGGCGCGGATGTGCGTCCCGGCGATCTCAGCGTCGCGGCGTGCACTGCGCACCAGCATCTGGACCGGGCTTTCGAATCGCAGGATCTCTTCGATCGCCGCCGGCCAGAGCCCCGGGTCGTCGCGCAACAGGGCCAGCTGGTGCGGATGCTGAAGCAACAGGACGATTCCGTTGCCGATCAGGTTCACCGTCGTCTCGAACCCGGCTCCGACCAGAAGCGCGGCGTTGGCGGCGAATTCACGGTGGGTCAGTTCGCCGCCGGCGGCCACGCGGCCGAACGGGTCGTCGCGCGAGTCACCGTCACGTGCCCGCTGGATGAATTGGGCGGCGTAGCTGTCGACCTCCTGCAGACGCTCTACGGCGTGCCGAAACGTCGTCCAGCTGGTGCCGAAATCCAAAAGCGGGGCCAAGCCGTAGCCCCATTCGCGCACCTGCGGGCGCGCATCGGCTGGTAACCCCAGGATCTCGGTGATCACGGCGACCGGCAGTTCCGTCGCGAAGTCGGCCACCAGGTCGGGCCGCGGGTTGCGCTCCAACGCGTCCAGCAGTTCCGCCGTGATCTCTTCGACTCGCGTGCCGAGTCGGTCGATGGCTCGTGGTGTGAAGCTCTGCGCGAACAAGCGCCGATAGCGAGTGTGTTCCGGCGGATTGGACATCACCATCGCGGGGCGCTCCACCGGATTGGGCAGCCCCGGATCAGTGCGCTCCAGCAGTGCCGGAAATGGTTGTGGCAGAGGCGCATTCACGATGTTTGTGACCCCGAAGCGGTCATCGCGCAACACCGTCCGGCAGATTTCGTGGTCGGCGCTCACCCACACGAAGGGCCGGCGCACCAGACGGCCCTGTTGCCTGATGTCCTCGACCAGGCGATACATCTCGTCTCCACGGGCGCGGCCCAGCAGAAACCGAGCCAAGGGTTGTCCGCGGCGGGCCTGCACCGCCAAGAACGCGCGCGGCGCACCGTACCTCGCCATCCAGCGAATCCAGATGCTCGTCCGGATAACGATCCTCCTTGTGCGGCGGCGACGGCGTGGCCGGAACATATCACCGGGGTTCCGGTCACGCGCGGTTCAGGTAATTGATAGGCGCGACATAACCATTGCCCACGGTACGGCAGCGCTGGCCCGACCCGTGGCCGAGGACATTCGGCTATCACGCGGATCTTCCACGCGTGCACCGCGGTCGCGCCGATCTGCCAGTACGTCGCTATGTGGTTTCGTCTTCTAACAGGCGCTAGTAGCGCATGCGAAATCGCGCTTCAGATGTGCTCTACCCCAACCCTTTTTGGTGCTGATATGACGGGCGCTTGCGCGCAGATGTCGTTGGGCCCGGGAGGTCGTTAGGGTCCGCTGCCCACCAAGCTGCTGTTCTGCGGGCAGTAGGCGTGGACCGAGGTGGTCACATACGCTTCGGCATGGCTACCGAGCGCGGGGTTGCTCGACCGGAAGTCCGCGATGATCTGCTGCACCGTCATGCCCAGCCGGATGTTCTCGCACACCATCTTGCCGTTGTAGATGGCGGCATCCGGATTGGCGAAGGAGATTCCCTGGTCGTTGAGGTCCTGAACGTACTTATTGTCCTGACCGGGTGTCGAGACAATCGACGACGGCGCGGCGGTCGGCGCCGTTCCCGGAGCCGGGGCCGCTTTGGATGTCGGGGCGGCGGTCGGTGCGGGCGCTGCGGCCGTGGGATGCGAGGTCAGCAGCGCACGCCCAAGGACGATCGCACCGGCGACCACCAGCCCGGCCGCGAGCACGGCGGCGGCGATACGCCAGGTAGCACTCCATGATTGACGCGGATTCGCCGCGTCGCTAGGGGCATCGGCGTCGTCATCGTCGCGAGACCACGCCAGCCCGGCCGAGTTCGCCGAAGTGGACGCCTCGGGTTCCGCGGCAGTAGGCGCCGCAACCGTCTCGCCACCGTTGAGCTCGGCAGTCTTGTCGGTAGCTGGTCCCGGCTCGGACATGACGGCCATGGTACGGGCCGCGAACGACGAGTCGGGGTGTTAGTCGGGCGCCCGCGTGCCGAGCAGTGCACGCACCATCGGGCGGGGTCCCTCGGACCGAAGCAGGTAACTGGCCGGTCGCGGCCGCACCTTCAACGGCCACCAGAACCAGCGTCGCAGCAGCGCGGCAATCGATGGCGTCATGAACGCGCGCACGATCAGGGTGTCGAACAGTAGACCCAAACCGATCGTGGTCCCGATTTGGCCGATCACCGTCAGGTCGCTGACCACCATGGAGGCCATCGTGACGGCGAATACCAGGCCCGCGGCCGTGACGACCTTTCCGGTACCGCCCATCGCCCGAATAATGCCGGTGTTGATACCGGCGCCGACTTCTTCTTTCATTCGCGAGACGAGCAACAGGTTGTAATCGGACCCGACCGCCAACAGAATGATGACCGACATCGGCAACACGAGCCATTCCAACCCGAGCCCGATAATGTGCTGCCAGAGCAGCACGGACAATCCGATGGACGCCCCCAGCGAAGTCACCACGGTACCCACGATCACCATCGCAGCCACGAAACTCCGCGTGATCATCAGCATGATCGCGAAAATCAGGCAGAGCGAAGCAATTCCGGCGATCATCAGGTCGTATCGAGAACCGTCATGCAGGTCTTTGTACGTCGCAGAGACGCCGCCGACGTAAATGCTGGTGTTCTCCAGCGGGGTCGACTTCAGGGCCTCCTCGGCCGCGGTCTTAATCGCTTGGACGCGCGCGATGCCTTCGGGAGTTGCGGGATCGCCCCGGTCCGAAATGGTCATGCGTGCTGCTTTTCCATCCGGTGACATGAACAGTCCCATGACGCGCTGGAAGGTGGGGTTCCCGAAAACCTCCGGCGGGAGGTAGAACGTGTCGTCGTTTTTGGCCGCGTCGAAAGCCTCGCCCATCTCGGTCGAGATATTGCCCTGAGAGTCCGCCTGGCCGATGACCCCGCTCATGGTCGAATGCATGGTCAGCATCATGGTGCGCATGCTTCTCATGGTTTCGATCTGAATCGGAAGCTCGGCGGCCAGTTTCGGCATCAGCACATCGATCTTGTCGATGTTCACCACCAGTTCGCCCAGCTTGTCGTTGATCTCGTCGATACCGTCGAACGAATCGAAAAGCGACCTGATCGCGAAGCACACGGGAATGTCATAGCAGTGTTTTTCCCAGTAGAAGTAGCTGCGGATCGGCCTCAGGAAATCCTCGAAGTTCGATATCTGATCCCGTAGTTCGCCGGTGATGGTCTGAACGTCATGCGTTTTGCCGGCCAGGTCGTGGGTAACGGCGTTGAGCTGCAGAATCAGGTGATACAGCGTGGTCGTGATCCCGATCGTTTTGTTCAGCTCATCGGCCTGCGTGAGCATGTCGTTCATGCGAGCTTTTTGATATTCCATGTTGACCAGCTGGCTCGCGTTCATGACGCCGAACCTGAACGGAATCGTCGTATGGGCCATCGCGGTTCCCGAGGGCCGGGTGACTGATTGCACCCTGGAGACGCCCGGAACCGCGAGCACACCCTTGGCCAGTCGCTCCAATATCAGAAAATCGGACGGGTTGCGCATATCGTGATCGGCTTCGATCAATACGAATTCGGGCAACATCCGGCCGAGCGGGAAGTGTCGATTCGCGGCCGCGTAACCCTGGTTGGTCGGAAGGTCTTCAGGCAGATACACCCGGTCGTGGTAGTTGGTCGTGTACCCGGGCAGGGCGAGCAATCCGACGAGAGTGACCGCGCACGCCGCGGCGAAAATGGGCCCCGGCCAGCGGACGACCGCCGTGCCGATCCGTCGCCAGCGTCGGTCAGAGATCCTTCGGTGCGGCTCCAACAGGCCGAATCGGCCACCGATCGCGAGAACCGCCGGAACCAGCGTGAGCGCGATCGCCACCGCAACGAGCATGCCTATCGCGCAGGGAATACCGATCGTTTGGAAGTACGGCATTCGGGTGAAGCTGAGGCAGAAAACCGAGCCGGCGATCGTCAAACCGGAAGCCAAGACAACCTTCGCCGTGCTGCGGTAGGTCGTGTAGAAGGCCGCTTCCACATCGTCACCGGCCTGGCGGGCCTCTTGATACCGGCCGACGAAGAATATGCCGTAGTCGGTTCCGGCGGCCAGTGCGAGAGTGATCAGCAGATTGACGGCGAAAGTGGAAAGGCTGATGGCGCCGATATTGCCAAAAAATGCGACGATTTGGCGCGCCACCTGCAGTTCTATTCCGACCATCAGCAACAGCAGAATGACGGTGGTGAGCGACCGATAGACCATCAGCAGCATCAGGAAGATCACCGCCAGGCTCACCAGGGTGACCTTGAGGATTGTCTTCTGACCACTGTGATTCAGGTCCGAAATGAGCGGTGCCGGGCCGGTGACGTAAACCTTGACCCCGGGCGGTGGAGGAACCCGGTTGACGAGGTCGCGGACGGCGTCCGCTGATTCGTTCGCCAGGCTGGTGCCCTGGTTACCGGCCAGCTTGAGCTGTACGTACGCGGCCTTACCGTCCTCACTTTGCGCACCGCTGGCCGTGACCGGATTTCCCCACAGGTCCTGAATATGCTGAATATGCTCCGGTTCGCTTTCCAATTGCTTGAGCAACTGGTTGTAGTAATGGTGAGCATCGTCGCGCAGTGGCTGCTGACTCTCCAGGACGATCATCGCCAAGGCGTCGGAATTGGACTCCTTGAAGTCCTGGCCCAGGCGCTGCATGGCCTGGATTGACGGCGCATCTCTGGGGCTCAGCGACACCGCCCGCTGTTGCTCCACCTTCTCGAGCGAGGGGACGGCCATCGTCACGATGACGGTCAGGGCCAGCCACGCCAAGACGATGGGCACAGACAACACATGGATCGTCCGTGCGACGAAGGGCGTGCGGCGTTCGCCGGCCACGCGTGGATCGCTCATGCGGCCCTCGGGCAGCAGAAGTTGTCGGCGTTCACATCAGGCGTGGTCCCCCATGACCACCCCGTCCACCCCGGTGCGCCAGCAGCTGCTGTCACTATTGCTCGTCTCCTCTGGTGATGCGATCGACCCGCCGCGAGAGCAGGTGACTTCCAGGCAAGGCTTCCAAAGTCTCTCACTGATGCATCGGTGGCGACAGGAAACCTATTACAGGTGACGGTAGCGGCCCACCGACCCGGGCGCTCGCCGGGGCGATGAGCTGCGGTAACGGGTTCGATTTCGCGCATCAGATGGCGGTGCCCCTGATGGGCAAGTAAGTTCGCGAGGGGGTTAATCGGGCAGTTTCAGCGCGGAATTTCGCGCGAGGACGGGTGTCAATGCATTGGGCGATCACGGGCGCGACCGGTTTTCTCGGGATTCACATCCTGGGTGAACTCCTCCGCGGGGACGAAACGTTCACCCTGCTGACCCGGCCGCAGTCGGATCCCATCACGCGCATCAGCAAGGCCCTGCCGCTGGCGGTCATCGACGGGCGGCTGTGGACGGAGGAGGAGCTGCGCGACCGGCTCACCGTCGTGCCGGTGGACCTCACCGCGCCCCAACTGGGGTTATCCGATGACCGATTCCAGGAACTTGCCGACCGTGCTGATGCGATCTTGCACTGCGCCGGCAGCATCGAGCTGGACGCCGACCTTGCTGACCTTCGCCTGACCAACGTCGGTGGAACCACCCGGATCCTCGAACTCGCCGAGGCCGGGGCGCGGGAGCCGGACCTGTTCCACGTATCGACCGCGTTTGTCGCCGGGAAGCGGCGCTCGGGTCTGATCTACGAGACCGAGCTAAGCGGCGACCACGGCTTCGAGAACAACTACGAGCAGTCCAAATTCGAGTCCGAATCGCTGGTGCGGGACTGGGCGCACCGCACCGGACGCCGGGTAGTGGTGCTGCGGCCGAGCGCCCTGATCGTCGATCGCCCACCACATCCGGACTTCCCGCTGCATCCGCTCTCCTTTCTGTCGACGTCGGCGGACAGCGGCATGCGCCTGTTCTCGGTCTCCGGGCGGCCGATGCGCACCAAAATGTCGATCAGGCTCAGCGGCGACCCCAACGGTCATCTGAACTACATGCCAGCCGACGAGGCCGCCGACGAGATGGTCCGGCTGATGCGGCTGGCTCCCGAAGGCCTGAATACCTACCACGTCGTCCACCACCAGGACGTTGCGGTGCAGACGTTGGTGGACCTGTTCAATGCGCTCTCACCGATTCCCCTCACGCTGGTCGAGGGTCCGATCGAGGACCCGAATCTGCTGGAACGGCGGTTGCGGTGGGCCAGCGGATTCTTTCCCTACCTTGCGCACAGCCGGACGTACGACACGAGCGGTACGCGAGCGGTCATTGGCGAGCCGCATCGCCGCACCATCGTCGACTTCGACTATCTGCTGGGCAGCGTGGGACGGTACAAGCGCTACCTCACGTTCAAACCCGAGAAGCACGAACCTCGGGAGTCGGCGTCGACGGTCGCACCATTGGTCTCGGTCGAGGGTCCATTCGATGTCAGTGCCCGTAGCGCTGACGCGCCTCGCCCGGTGCGAGGGCTGATATTCATCGTCACGGTGGGACGAAGCGGATCGACCGCGCTGTCGAGAATCCTCACCGCTCACCCAGATGTGCTCAGCCTCAACGAGTTCTACCTATCGGTGCGCACGTCGTCGGCGGCCGACCAGGAGCTGTCGGGCGAGCAATTCTGGCGGATGCTCGCCGAACCCCACCCGATCTTCGACTCGATGGTCCGGGGTGGTTCGGCCATGCCGGAATTCATCTATCCGCGATTGCGGGGAACCCGTTTCGACGCGAGCACAACCGGGATCCCCGCGATTTCGATGATGACCCTGCCGCATCTGTCGTCGGACCCCGACGGAGTGTTCGATGCCCTTGCCGCGGAGGTTCCGACGTGGCCGGAGCAGACGCCGCGACTGCATTATGATCGGCTATTCGCTTGGCTTGCAAGGCATTTCGGCGGGACCGTCGTAGTGGAGCGCTCGGCCATGTCGTTGAGTAGTGTCCCGTGGCTGCGCGAGACGTTCCCGGACGCGAAGTTCGTGCACCTGTACCGCAACGGTCCGGATACGGCGGTCTCGATGAGTGAGCACACCGGATTTCGCTTGATGGCGCTGATTCAAGATGCGCTGGAGCTGCTCGATCTCGACCCGGAGCGTCGACACCCCGGCCTGCGGCTGGATCCGACGGCGATACCGATCGAGCTCGCGTCCCTGGTCGGTGACACCTGCGAGGTTGACACCTTGATGGGCCAGAACCTGCCCATCACCCGCTTCGGCCGGATGTGGAGCGAGCTGATCGTCACCGGTGAATCCGAGCTCGCCGGCCTGCCCGCAGACCGCTACCTCCCGTTGTCTTACGCGGACCTGGTCGCTGACACCCGCTCGTCGCTGGTGCGGTTGGCGAGTTTCCTCGAGGTCGAGGCGGATCCGAAGTGGCTGGAGCTCGGCACCGGCGTTATCGACCCGAAGTTCACCGGCGCCTCTGCTCGGTTGTCCGCCGACGAGCTGCAGGCAGTCATCGAAAGCTGTGCTCCCGGCGCGGCCTGCCTTGCCAAGCACGCCGTTGGTGCCGGAGCGGACGGGGTTATCGCGGCCCGCTGAGACAGGGATAGGCTGCGGCCATGCCGATCGATCGTGCCGCGCTCGTCGCGGGCAGTATCCGACTCGCCTCAGGCGTTCATTTTCTCGTCGATCCCCTCGGTGCGAACAAGCTCTGGGGCGACCCCGGGGAGCCGCCCCCGGCGGCGCGACTGCTGCTGCGATCGATGGGTTACCGCGACGCTTTGATCGGCGGACTGCTGTTGTCGGCGGCGTTGCGCGGCAAGAACACTCGCGGCTGGTTCCTGGCATCCGGGGGCGCCGACGCGGCGGATCTGCTGGGCGGGCTCAGTGTCCACAACGAGCTCAAGCGCTCACAGCAGCTGATCGGCCTCGGCGGCGCCGTCGTCGGAATCGGCGTCGGGTTGTGGGGCGCGGCGCGGCCCGGGCCTAAATCGGTGGAGGATCCGGCGGGCTGAGCCCCGGCATTGCGTTGGCGGCTCGAACCCGCGACCAACTGTCCCGTTCGCGCTCGGTCATGTCGTTTGATGTGATCGCACCGAAACAGGCGGCATCGCGGGTGAACCGCTCGGCCGCGTCGGGCAAGGCGTCGGGGCCCTCTAGACGGAAACAGCTCGGCGCCAGCGGACCGAACAGCAGCGCGCGGCGCAGCTGCGGCCAGTTATTCAGGTCGGGCTCGACCCCGGCGGCTCGGGCGAAGGTCATCGCCGCGAGGTCCATCCGGGTTTTCTGCGGCGTTCCTCGATTGGCGCGATACGCATCGATCGCTGACCGTTGGTCGCCGGCGCTGATTGGCGGGACCGCGCCGCCCCATGTATACGCGATCCACCTGGCCTGAAGTTCCAGCGGCACGAAGTATCCGCCTGACTGGTCCCACAGACCCATGAACGCCAGGCCGGGAAGGTCGGGATGAAAGGTGTAGCGGTCGGCATCCATGTGCACCGCGTCCAGGTCGAGGATCGCCCGGATGTCGTCACTGAGGAACGGCAGACACAGTCGGTAGCCGGTGCCGAACACGATTCCGTCGAAGTCCTCGGCACGCTCGTCGACGAAGGTGACGGTTGGGCCAGCGACAGATTTCATCCACGGGCGCACGGAGATTCGGCCCTCCGCCACGAGAGGCAGGTAGTGCTGACTCAGCGTCACACCGGCCACGGACAACGAGGGATCGGGCGCGGGCGCGCCGTACTGATCCGGGCTGCCCGCGGCGCCGACGACGATCTGCTTGAGGAATTGGTCGACGTCGGCCGGGGTGAGAGCCTCGGTTGCCAGGGCGCCGTACCGGGTATAGAGCCTGTTGTCGGACGGGACTCCGGCAGCGAACTTCGGCGCGATGTAACGTTGCCGCCGCTGAGTTACGACGACGCGTGCCGCGCCCAATTCAGCGACTTCTGAGGCGATTTCCAGGGCACTGATCGCGCAACCCGCGACCAGAACTCGCTTGCCGCGATACGTCAATCCGCCCCGGTAGTGATAAGTGGAGATGGCTCCCGCCGAGCCGGAGAAGGTCTCGAGTCCCGGCACGGCGGGGATGGCGGGGGCATGAAATCGTCCGCTGGCTACCACAATTCGGTCAAAACTTTCGTCGGTGCCAGCGTGGGTCACGATCCAGCCGACTCCGTTCCTCCTGACCAGTTCGACCCGGGTGCTTAGCCGGATGCGCGGCGTGAGCCCGAACGTGTGGGCGTAGCGGTGCAGGTAGTCGAGAACCTCGCGGTTGGACAGGTAGACGTGGTCGGTCGTGTGATCGAGGTCGCTGAAGGCCGTGACGGTGCGGCTGCTGTTGGTGTGCATGCTCGGCCACACACCACTACGGCCATCGAGGGCCGTCCATTGCCCGCCCAGCATTGGGCCTTGCTCGAAGATGGTCGGCTCAAATCCCTGCTGCGCCAGCCAACGCGCGGCGACCAGTCCGCTCGGTCCGGCGCCGATCACCGCAACGTTTTCCGTCATCGGAGAAACTGTCGCACGAGTGCGGCCCACCCGGGATCTGATCCGATGACATGCGAGCGTCCATGCGGTTGACTAGTAACGGTCAGTCGGGAAGGGAGCAAGACGTGGGGTTCGGTGTCCTGACTTTTGTGACCGACGAGGGAATCGGCCCCGTCGAGCTGGCCGGCGCACTCGAGGAGCGGGGCTTTGAGTCGCTGTATTTGGCCGAGCACTCGCACATCCCGGTCGACCCGCAAACCCCGTACCCGAGCGGTGGCCCGATTCCGCGAAAGTATTACCGCACGCTGGATCCGTTTGTGGCGCTGACGGCAGCGGCAGTCGCGACCCGGAATCTGCTGTTGGGCACCGGAATCGCGCTGGTGGTGCAACGCGATCCGATTCACACGGCCAAAGAAGTCGCATCGCTTGATCTGGTGTCGCAGGGGCGCGTCCGCTTCGGCGTCGGTGTGGGCTGGCTGCGCGAAGAGATTGCGAACCACGGCGTCGACCCCTCCGTGCGCGGCCGCGTCGTCGACGAACGACTGGACGCAATGATCCAAATCTGGACGCAGGAGAAAGCGGAATACCATGGAAAATTCGTCGACTTCGACCCGATCTACAGCTGGCCCAAGCCGATTCAGCAACCGTATCCGCCGCTATACCTGGGCGGGGGACCGGCGGGCTTCAAGCGGATGGCCCGGCTCAATGCGGGCTGGCTCTCGATGACGCCGTCCGCTAAGGAGCTCGCGCCCCAGCTCGACCAGTTGCGTGAGGTGGCGGGCCAGGACGTACCGATCGTCCACTTCCACGGCGGTGAGCCCACCGCGAAAGAGTTAGCCGGCTGCCGCGATCTCGGATTGGAGCACATCTTGCTGGACCTGCCCACCGCGCCGCGAGACGAGACGCTTCGGCTGTTGGATGGGCTGCGGGCCGAGATCGCCAAGCTAGCGTAAAGCTAAGTACCGCAGAAGGTTTGGTAGTTGCCGAAGTCCTCGGGGGCCGGACTGGTATAGCGCTCGAGGCCCGGCCGTTCGTCGTACGGGGCGGCGACGGCGTCCAGCAGCTGGCGCACCGGGCCGAGATCGCCCGCCGTCGCGGCAGTCAGGGCTTCCTCGACCAGATGGTTACGCGGAATATAGACCGGGTTGGCGCGATCCATCGATTCGGCGTCCGGGCCCAACCGGTGCCAGCGCGACATCCATGCGTCGAAGCCGGCGAGGTCGATGAAGAGGCCGCGTGCGGGTTCGGCATCCCCTCGGGCTGCTCGGCCCAGCTGGCGGAAGAAGGAGGTGTAGTCGACTCGGCTTTGCCTGAGCAGGCGCAGCAACTCGGCGACCAATGACGCGAGGGTCGCGGCGTCGACGTCGGCGGGCAAGCCGAGTTTGGTGCGCATGCCGGACGACCAGGTGGCGTCGTATTCGGTTTGAAATGCCCCGAATGCCTGCTCGGCGAACGCGATTCCCTCGTCGACGTCGTCGGCAAGTAAGGGAAGCAGGGCCTCGGCGAACCGGGCCAGATTCCACCCGACAATGGCGGCCTGATTGCCGTACGCGTAGCGGCCCCAGTGGTCGATCGAACTGAAGACAGTGTCGGGGTCGTAGGCTTCCATGAACGCGCACGGGCCATAGTCGATCGTCTCGCCGGAGATCGTGGTGTTGTCGGTGTTCATCACCCCATGGACGAATCCGATCAGCATCCATTGCGCGACCAGGGAGGCCTGGACACCGACCACCGATTCGAACAGCGCGCGATAAGGGTGTTCGGCGTCGGCTGCCGCGGGGTAGTGGCGCGCGATCGCATGGTCGGCGAGGCGGCGCAGCAAGTCAGCGTCGCGGGTCAAAGCGGCGTATTGGAAGCTGCCGACGCGGAGGTGACTACTGGCGACGCGAACGAGCACGGCGCCCGGCAGCAGTGTCTCGCGCTGCACCGGGCGCCCGGTGGCGACCACGGCCAGGGAGCGCGTCGTCGGCACGCCCAGCGCATGCATCGCTTCGCTGATCACGTACTCGCGCAGCATGGGGCCCACCGCCGCGAGGCCGTCGCCGCCGCGGGCGAACGGCGTCGGGCCCGAGCCTTTGAGGTGGAGGTCGCGAATTCGCCCAAGCTCGTCGGACAGCTCACCTAGCAGCAACGCACGTCCGTCGCCCAGCCGCGGCTGAAGGCCGCCGAATTGGTGCCCGGCGTAGGCCTGTGCCACCGGCACCGCGCCAGGCGGCAGCAGGTTGCCAACGAGGAATCGCAGGCCGTCGGGGCTGGCCAGCCACGACGCGTCGAGGCCGAGCCCGGCGGCCAGCGGCTCGTTGAGCACGAGCAGCTGCGGGTCCGGGATGGTCTCGGACTGCCAGCGGACACCCATCTCGGGCAGCTCGCGGGCGAAGCGGTCTTGCAGGGGGACGCGGATCTCCGATGCAACACTCACGTCGTCCACACTACGAGCATTGACTTAGCCGATGACTTGGCGGAGCGCATCGCGAGCGCGGTCGAGCATCGACGCGAATGGTCCGATCGCGAAATTCAACTTCGCCGACTCCACGCCGGGGTGCGGGTGCGTCGGGGCGATCGCCTGGGCTGCCTTAACCGCTGTGGTCATCCGCTTGAGATCATCTGCGTCAAGAACCATTTCCAGATAAGGGAATTCGTTGTTCTCCTCGTTCGCCGCATGATCGAGAACTGCCTCTCGCAGCTTGGTGAGTTCGTCGATGAACTCTTGCGAAGTAATGTCCAGCTTTTCGATTCGCGACAGCAGCTCTTTGGCTTCGTGCTCTTCTTCGAGTCGGGCGTCGACGACGGCGTCGCCCGCATCGGCCTCGCGCCGGACGCGAGGATGTACCACCATTTCCTCGGCGGTCTCATGAACGGCCAGCAATTGACGCAAGGCCGCGAACGGTTTCTCACGTGCTTGGGGGTCGGACGCGAACAGCACCTCGTCGAACATGTCCTCGATCAGGTTGTGTTGCGCTTTGAGAAATGCGACCACTTCGTCGGGGGATTCGATGATCATCTCGGTCACGGGTACCTCCGGAATCAGGGCGATAGAAAACTTTCGGCCGTCGGGCTGGGCGCCATCTGTTAACGCGTACCCGGGTTGGGCCTACGTAAACGCCCGCGCGCTGATCAGCAACCTTTTCTGGCCGGTAGCCATGCGCAGGTCTTGGTGGAGTTGCTCAGAGACCGCCGAAACTCGGCGTGAGACCATCGTGCGATGCAGCTCGGATTGCACGCACTGGGGATCGGGGCCGGCGCAGACCGGGCGGTAATCGATGCCGTCGCCTCGTGTGCGGACGAATGCGGCTTCGCCACGCTCTGGGCGGGCGAGCACGTCGTGATGGTGGACCGATCCGCCTCGCCCTACCCATACTCCGACGACGGTGTCATTGCCGTTCCGGCACAAGCGGATTGGCTTGACCCGATGATCGCCCTGGCGTTCGCCGCGGCGGCGTCTTCGCGGATCACGATCGCGACAGGCGTCTTACTGCTGCCCGAGCATAATCCGGTGGTAGTGGCCAAGCAGGCCGCGAGCCTGGATCGGCTGAGCGGTGGGCGGCTGACCCTCGGTGTGGGGATCGGGTGGTCCAAAGATGAATTCGCCGCTCTTGGAGTGCCTTTCGAGAATCGAGCGGCCCGCACGGCTGAATACGTTGCCGCGATGCGCGCGTTGTGGCGCGACGACGTGTCTACGTTCGACGGGAACTTCGTCGGCTTCGACTCGATCCGGGTGAATCCCAAACCGGTTCGTGATCGCAGTATCCCGATTGTGTTGGGGGGCAACAGCGACCCCGCACTACGACGGATCGCGAGCTGGGGCGACGGCTGGTACGGGTTCAACCTCGACGACGTGGCGGCGGTGCGTGAGTGCGTCGACAAGCTGAATCGATGGTGTGCCGAGGCAGGTCGCGACCGTGCCGAACTGCGGCTGGCGGTGGCGCTGCGCAGTCCGTGCGAGAACGACGTCGACGCGCTAGCTGAATTAGGCGTCGACGAACTGGTGCTGGTGGCAACCCCGCCCGAGCGCGCAGACGCGGTCGCCGGCTGGGTTGCCGCGCTTGCCGATCGGTGGATCAACAATCGCAGCTAGACCTGCGGCGATGGGGGTAGGCTGCGCGACAGACATGACAGAAGTGATCCTGCCCCGCCAGCTCACCGACATCAGCGCTGAGGTCCGCAATGTCGCGCCGCCGCCGATGCCGCAACTGCCGCAGCCATACGGCTTGCGACTCGTCGATGCGGACGCCGACGCCGAGATGATCTCGGAGTGGATGAACCGACCGCATCTGGCCGAATCGTGGGAGTATCCGTGGCCGGCCGAGCGCTGGCGTCGTTACCTGCGTGCGCAACTCGAGAGCAGCTTCTCTCGCCCCCTGTTGGCCAGCCTGGAGGGGATAGACCGCGGGTACCTCGAACTCTATAGGGCAGCAAAGGATTCCATTGCGGGCAGATATGAGTACGACCCCTACGATTTGGGCCTACACGTCGCGGTGGCCGATTTGGATCATATAAGCCGGGGACACGTCAGTTACTTGCTGCCGCACTTGGTGGTCAGCATCTTCAATCTCGAACCACAATGTCGCCGAATCATGTTCGATCCGGACCACCGCAACGTCGCGGCGCGCAAGTTCTGTGAGCGGGGCGGCTGCGCTTTTCTCGGCGAGCACGACATGTCCAACCGGCGGATGGCGCTGTACGTTTTGCCCCGCACGCCCGACGACGTGCCCCGGGCCCGCGAGCGCTGAGTTGTCTCTGCGAAAGTGAGTAGCGATGTGGGCTCGGCTTGTGGTGGCGCCATGGTGGGTGCTGTGGCTGGTGAATGCGGCAACGTTCACGATCACGCTGTCGGTGATCTGCGGCCTGGGGCTGCCCGGGTTTGCGGCATCCGGCTGGGCCTGGCCGTTGTTGTCGGTGCTGCTGTTCAGCGTGATCGTGACCGCGCTGCTGACGCGTGCCCGGCGGCCGATTCAGCAAAGCTACGCGCGGACCGTGACCGGACTGGACCTGGCGCAACGATCCCAAGCCGTCAAGGCGCTGCGTCGCGGTGAGGTTCCGACGGACCCGGCAGTTTTGGCGGCTGCCGTCCGCATCGGTGAGCTTTCGATGGCTTACCAGCGTCGGGTGCCGGTGTGGCAGCGCAGGGTGGCGTGGATCGTCCCCGTCCTCTGGGGGGTCGCCGCGGTGCTGGAATTCCTCGGCAACGACGCGAGGGCCGGGCTGACCTGGAGCGCGTTGGCGTCGCTGGTGGCGGCCCGAATGGCCTGGGCGACGCACAAAGCACGCCAGTTGCCAACACGTGTCGCGATCCTGCGCTCGGCGGCCGACTCCAGCCCCCAAACACTCTCGGTGCTGGCCGGGGCGCACGACTGCGCCGCGCCGCCGCCCGACCGGCGGTTTCGGCTGTCCTTTGCCGTCGTTGTCGTCATCGCGGTCGCGGGAGCAGTTTTCGCGGTGTATGAGCAGGGCGGGCCGAGCCGGGACTGCCGTACCGCCGACGCGGTCGTGGGGTTCATTCACGAACACCCCGGCATGCTCGATGCGTCTTTGATCACGCCCGGCGGCCCCGGCCTCGACAAGTACCAGGACTGGTCGGATCGGCTCGTCGCTTACTCGCAGCAGGCGTCAGCACCCGACATCGCACAACATCTGCAGCGCATCGCGAAGATCTCCACCGATGCGGTAGCGGTGGTGACCGAGGCGCGACGTGACTCGTTCGCGTCCCAGTCCACCGACGAAATGCTCGCTCGCCAAGCTACTTACCACGGCCTCGTCAGTCAGCTGGTCGATGAGGACAAAGCCCTCATCCCGCCGTGTCATCCGCACCGCTAAGGCGCTGTCCGTCAACAGATTTCGCATCAGTAATCGTGACTAGCCAACGAGATGTCGCCTAGCCGTTGCGTCTCGTCGAGTGACAGCACCGCCGGAACCATTTCGCTGGTGACCAACCCGTGGTGGTCGGTCAGCTCGTCGACGATATCGAAACTACGCGCGATCGATTCCGGCGTGTCGACGACGATGGTCGTAACCGGCACCCGTCGCGCGACCTGAAAAAACTTGTCCCCGTGCGGTTTATGGTCACCGTGAAATCCCCACATGCCGCGCAGCACCGTCGCCCCCCGCGCCGTTCCCGACCGCATCAGGCGTTGCACGAGGGCACGATGGATCGGCAGCGCGTCGTACCGGGTGGCTTCGGCGGTGTACACCATCAGCTTTTGCCACAGGGTGCGTCCCTGGTCGTCCGTCATCGGCAGCTGCTGTGGGCGGGCGAACATCTCACCGTCGCGTTTGCACAAGCGCACCCGTTCGACCGTCAACAGCGGTGCGGCCAGCACATCGGCCAATTCCGTTGCGGCAGCGCAAACCTGCTCAGTCGAGCCGATGCCGATGATCATCATCGGGACATTGACATTGCGGCCGAAGAAGTGCGCCCGGCGGCGTTGTCCGTGGACGGTGCCGTCGACGCCGAGAAGCGCTATGGCACCTGCGAATCCGTGCCGATACATCCGTTCGCAGACCGCGTAGTACGCTGCTCTCCCGGCGACGCGCTCTTGCCGGCCGACATACACCGTCAGTTTTGCGGCATCGCCGTTGTGCGTATCGAAGTCGCCGAGCGCGTCGATACCTCGTTGCCGGGTGACCAGTCGCGCCCGCTCCAGCGTCAGCAGTCCGCGCCCGGTCTGCGCGGCGACTTCGTCGACCAGGGAACGGATCTTCGGCTCGATGTCGACCGCGGCGATCGCGATCGCCGGATCCTCGGACAGGCTCAACGACACGTCGCTGCGCAGCTCATGGCTCGCCCCGAAACTGGCGATGCCGCGCAGCATCACGCTGGTCGCAACATCGTTGGCGCCGAACAGATCGAACATCGCGTCGGCCAGGAAGCGCCTCTCGTCGCCGACCGCGCGCTGGCGTTCGCCGAAGTACGCGGTCAACTTCAGGCAGGGTTGGTTCATAGCTGCTCCGCCAACCATTGTCCGAGTAGTGCCGCGGCGACGCCGAGCACGACGCTGACCACGATGTTGGCGATCGCAGCCCACGTGCGGCGCTCCTCGCCGAGTCGCTGAGTCTCTAGCATCCAGGTGGAAAAGGTGGTGTAGGCACCGACGAACGCGGTGCCGGCCAGCAACGCCGCATCCTTGCTCAACGCCAGGCCGCCGAGAAACCCGAGCAGCGCCGCGCCGCTGATGTTCACCGCCAGCGTGCCAACCGGAAAAGGTCGTGCCACCCGGCGGGTGACCGTGCGGTCCACCAGGAAGCGAGAGACCGAACCGATGCCGCCGATCAGCGCGACCCCGGCCCAGACCAAGAACGTCGTCACGAGCGCACCCGCACCCGGCGCACCAAAGCGGTCGCCAGGTGTGCGGCGAGCAACCCGAGCGCGATGCTGGTGACGGTGTAGGCCAGCGCCAGCAGCCAGTGCCCGTGTTCGAGCATCTTCAGCGTCTCGACTAGCATGGTCGAAAAAGTCGTTAAGCCGCCGCATAATCCGGTGCCCAGCAGCGGTCGTCGATAACTCGACAGCGGCAATCGTTCCAGCAGGCGGGTGGTGAAGTAACCCACCAGGAAGGCGCCAACGATGTTGACGACGAACGTCGGCCACGGCCACGTCGACGGGTCAGGATGAGCAAGAGTGCTGAGCGCCGCGCGGGCGACCGAGCCCACCGCTCCGCCGGCAAAAACCGCGCCCAACTCGCGATAGTCAGGTCGTGCCACCGGTTGGTTCCCTTTCGTTTGCCAATGCGCTACGCAGCGTAGAGCGACGTGCGCGTCCGACACGGGCACAATCTGTAGACATGGCCAACCCGCGAGCCGGTCAGCCGGCCCAGCCCGAAGACCTCGTCGACCTATCCCATTTAGTCACGGCGTACTACACCATCCAACCCGACCCCGACGACGTGGCGCAGCAGGTGGCCTTTGGGACGTCGGGTCACCGTGGCTCGGCCCTGGGTGGCGCGTTCAACGAGGCCCATATCTTGGCGATCACCCAGGCGATCGTCGAGTACCGGGCAGCGCACGGCACCACCGGTCCGTTGTTCATCGGCCGCGACACCCACGGCCTCTCCGAACCGGCGTGGGCGTCGGCGCTCGAGGTGCTGGCCGCCAACGACGTGGTCGCCATGATCGACTCGGCCGACCGCTACACGCCGACTCCCGCGGTCAGCCACGCCATCCTCAGCTACAACCGCGGCCGCTCCGATGCGCTGGCCGACGGGATCGTTGTGACGCCGTCGCACAACCCACCGTATGACGGGGGTTTCAAGTACAACCCACCCAACGGCGGCCCGGCGGATACCGATGCGACGAACGCAATTGCCAAGCGCGCCAACGAGATTCTTAGCAGCGGCGAGGGAGTCAAGCGGGTACCGCTAGCGCGCGCACTGCCGACCACCCAGCGCCACGACTATATGGACGCCTACGTCGCCGACCTGCCGAACGTGGTCGATCTCGACGTTATTCGTAAGGCGGGCATACGGATTGGGGCGGACCCGCTGGGCGGGGCCAGCGTGGATTACTGGGCCGCCATCGCCGAACGGCACAATCTCGACCTGACCGTGGTCAATCCGCTCGTCGACGCGACGTGGCGGTTCATGACGCTTGACCACGACGGCAAGATCCGGATGGACTGCAGTTCCCCGAATGCGATGGCCGGGCTGATCGCCAACCGGGACCGCTACCAGATCGCCACCGGAAATGACGCCGACTCGGACCGCCACGGCATCGTCACTCCCGACGCGGGGCTGATGAACCCCAACCACTATCTGGCCGCGGCCATCGACTACCTCTACACCCATCGGCCGTCCTGGCCGGCGGGCATCGCGGTCGGCAAGACCGCGGTCAGCTCGTCGATCATCGACCGGGTGGTCGCCGGCATCGAACGCAAACTCGTCGAAGTACCGGTCGGATTCAAGTGGTTCGTCGACGGCCTGATCGGCGGGACCATCGGCTTCGGCGGCGAGGAGTCGGCGGGGGCGTCGTTCCTGCGGCGCGACGGATCGGTGTGGACCACCGACAAGGACGGCATCACCCTGGCGCTGTTGGCTTCCGAGATCCTGGCCGTCACCGGATCCACGCCGTCGCAGCGGTACCAAGAGCTGGCCGACAAGTACGGCACTCCGTACTACGCGCGGGTCGACGCTCCCGCTGACCGCGAGCAAAAAGCCCAGCTTTCCAAGCTCTCGCCAGACCAGGTGACCGCGACGGAGTTGGCCGGAGAGCCGATCATCGCCAAGCTGACCACTGCGCCCGGCAATGGCGCCGCACTGGGCGGACTGAAAGTGACGACGGCCAATGCGTGGTTTGCTGCGCGGCCTTCGGGCACCGAGGACGTCTACAAAATCTACGCGGAGTCCTTCAACGGGCCCGAGCATTTGAGCCAGGTGCAAGAAAGTGCGCGCGAGGTAGTTAATAAAGTCATTGGGTGACCTTTACCCTCTGTCGTGTCCGCGCAGGGGGGCGCGGATCACGTTCTGTTCAGCTGCCGCGCGAAGTCTGGATTCTCAGCTGGGCGAATATCATGATCGCGCTGGGCTACGGCGTGGTTTCACCGGCGCTACCGACCTTCGCGCGAACTTTCGGGGTCAGCATCAACGCGGTGACTTTCCTGGTCACCGTGTTTTCGTTGAGTCGGCTGTGTTTCGCACCGGTAAGCGGGTTACTGGCACAGCGGTTGGGTGAGCGGCGCGTCTATATAGGCGGTTTGCTGATCGTGGCATTTTCCACCGCCGCGTGTGCCTATTCCCAGGCGTATTGGCAACTGCTGCTCTGCCGTGCCCTCAGCGGCATCGGGTCGACAATGTTTTATGTCTCGGCGCTGGGTTTGATGATCCACATCAGCCCGGCCGATGCGCGCGGGCGGATCGCGGGCCTGTTCACCACCTCGTTCATGATCGGGGCCGTCGGTGGGCCGGCGGTCGGCGGCCTGGCGGCGGGCTGGGGGCTGACGGCTCCGTTTGTCGTGTACGGCGTTGCATTACTAGGTGTGGCGGTGGTGCTGTTCTACAGCCTGCGGAACTCGGCGCTGGCCGCGCCCCCGCCCCCGACCCGATCGACGGTGACGATGCGAGAGGCGCTGCGGGTTCGCGCGTATCGGTCGGCCCTGCTGTCCAATTTCGCGACGGGCTGGTCGGCATTTGGGCTGCGCATCGCGCTGGTCCCGCTGTTCCTCTCGGACGTGATGCACTGCAGCGTCGGTGTCATCGGCTGGACGCTCGCCGCGTTCGCGGGCGGTAATGCGCTGGCCGTCGTACCCAGCGGCTACCTGTCGGACCGGATGGGACGGCGCACGCTGTTGATCATCGGCCTGACGACGTCCGGGGTGGCGACCGTGTGGCTCGGCCTGGTGTCGTCACTGCCGGCGTTCATGGTCGCGGCGTTTGTCAGCGGCGCGACGACGGGCATCTTCATGTCGCCGTTGCAGGCCGCGGTCGCCGACATCCTGGGCAGTGAGGCCCGCGCGGGCCTTCCCGTGGCTGCGGTGCAGATGGTGACGGATCTGGGCGCGATCGTCGGGTCTATGGCGGTTGGCTGGGTCGCCGAGCAGCTGAACTACGGGTGGGGCTTCACGATCAGCGGAATTGTGTTGGTGATCGCGGCCTTCGGTTGGGTGGTGTCGCCGGAAACGCGACCGGTGCTGGATCTCTTGCCGGCTGAGCCCGAGCTTGATGCTGCCTGACCAGCAACTTTGATGGACAGTGGCCAGTGGTGTAGCTTCGATTGGCACGACTTGGGGCTATGGCGCAGTTGGTAGCGCACCACACTGGCAGTGTGGGGGTCAGGGGTTCGAATCCCCTTAGCTCCACCAGTGTGATGAGTCGAGTCATCGGTGACAGATGAGTCGGGTCATGGGTTACAGATTCCCCGGCCATCGGCCGGGGTTTTTGTTTTGGTTGCGCCAGTAGTTTGCGGCGGGGTCGATGTGGTGGCTGCTGAGGACTCGGTGCTGGCTTTTGCTGATGACCGTGACGGTGTTGGTGGTCACCAAGATGAGCACGGCGATGCCGGCGTGGGTGCGGCCGATGCCCAGGTGGTGCAGGTGGCTGCCGTGGCGCAGGGTGAGTTTGCCGAATTGGTCGACGGTGTCGTGGCGGATGCGGAAGTGTCCGGTGGGACTGTGCGGTGGGCTGGCTTTGGGGCGAGCGGTGTAGGCCTGGGCGGGAGTGGTGGCCGCGGGTAAGGCGCGGTGCGTGCGTTGGGTGTTGTAGATGACGGTGAAGTCGTCGAGCAGGGTTTGCATGGCGGCTACGGTGGCTGGCCGGGGTCGAGGGGCTAGCCAGCGTTTGAGGGTTTGGTGGAAGCGTTCGATTTTGCCTTGGGTTTGGGGATGTCCGGGGTGACCGTTTTTCTGGGTGATGCCCAGGCTGGCCAGGAGGCGTTCGAAGTCGTTGTAGCCGTGGGTGAATCGTGAGGTGTAAACCGATCCGTTGTCGGTCAAGGTGGAGGCCGGCAGACCATAGTGTGTGGCGGTGGTGGTGAAGCTGGCCACGACGTCGGAGCCACCCACGCGCCGATAAGCGGTGGTCGCCAGCAGAAATCGGGAGTGATCATCGAGCCAGTTGAGGATTTCCACACCACTGCCATCGGCCAGGCTCCAATGGGTGAAATCCGATTGCCAGCATTCGTTGGGCTGCTCAGCGGCAAAGCGGTGATAGGAGCTTTTGGGGCGTTTACGCGGCGCCGGGACGATCAGGCCATGGTGATGCAGGATGCGTCGGATGGTCGAGGTCGACGGCGATGCAAAGCCCTGTTGCGTCAGATGCCACTGCAGAGTCAGCGGGCCGGCGTCGAGGCCTTCGATGGTGAGCTTTTCTCGCAGTAACACGATCGCCGCGATCACTTCATCAGACACGGCGCGAGGGTTGCTGGCCGGGCGTCGAGACCGCGGATCCACCGCTTCCAAACCGCCCCGCTGGTAGCGACCGACCAGCCGATAAATATGTTGCCGCGACATGCCATAGACCCGGGCTGCCGCGCTCACCGACAGATGACCACTAACGACTTCAAGGACGACCACACGCGCTTTGGACATCCACCATGACTGTCACCTATGACGCGACTCATCAGGTATCGACACAGGTGTAACCCATGACGCGACTCATCTGTCACCTATGTCGTGAACTCACACACCCTTAGTGGTCTCGCCCGTAAGTTCGTCGGGGGTTATGTCCAGGCGGTTGGGTCCCCGAGGTAGAGGCCGCAGGCGGTGTCGAGGGCATCTTCGGGGGCGCCGGCGAAGTCGCCGGTGGGCAGCACAGAATCTTGGTAGCCGTCCTTGGAGGCCAGATACATCGCGAAGCCCCAGCGGGCGGCGGATCCGCCGTAGCGCAGCCGCATCAGCGGCAGCGTGTCGCCGTCGACGGTGTGCCCGGTGACGTAGGCGAACGCGCCGCGAAAGCGCACATCGACACCGGCCAGTTGCGGCCATCGTTCGCAGGCGCGGGCGGACAGCCGCTGTTGCAGGGACGTTTTCGTCGACGTCGGCGGTGCGGCCATGCTCACCGATCCTGCCGGATCGGCGTGTCGTTGACCACCATTCATCCCGTGGCGGGTGAGGCTGAAGTGGCTAATGGGAACTCGTCATGGAGCGCCAGAATGTCACCGACCAGCACTGACCGGATCACGTTGACCGGTTCACAGCGCCGTGAACTGAACCGGATGACCCGGGCGGGGCGCACCGAGCAACGGCTCGTGACGCGGGCCAAGATCGTGCTCGCGGCTGCTGCGGGAGAGTCGAACGCACAGATCGCACGGCGCCTTCAGATATGTGAAGATACCGTCCGCAAGTGGCGTTGCCGCTGGTGCGCGGCACCGGGTGCGGCGTCACTGGCCGATGCGAAGCGATCGGGTCGCCGACCCAAGTTCACTGCTGTCCAAGTCGCCCGGGTCAAAGCGATGGCCTGCACACCACTGCGAGACAAGGGGATACCGCTGTCGCGGTGGTCGTGCCCGGAGCTGGCTCAACAGGCGATCACCGACGGGATTTGCGGGTCGATATCGCCAGCGACCATCCGCCGGTGGCTGTCGGAGGACGCGCTTAAACCGTGGCAGTACCGGTCGTGGATCTTCATCACCGACCCCGGCTTCGCTACCAAGGCGCAGCGGGTACTCGACCTCTACAACCGGACATGGGACGGCAAACCTCTGGGGGACAACGATTATGTGATCTCCGCCGACGAGAAGACCTCCATTCAGGCCCGCTGCCGCTGCCACCCCACCCTCGCGCCCGGTGTGTCTCGGGCGATGCGGGTCAACCACGACTACGACCGTGGCGGCGCCCTGGCCTACCTGGCCGCCTACGACGTGCACCACGCGCAGGTGTTCGGCCGCTGTGAGGACACCACCGGCATCGAACCCTTCGCTCGCCTCGTGACCCAGGTCATGACCCAGCAGCCCTACGCCTCCGCGGACCGGGTGTTCTGGATCGTCGACAACGGCTCCTCCCACCGCGGACAGGCTGCGATGGACCGGCTCGCCGCGCAGTTTCCCAACGCCATCATGGTGCACACCCCGGTGCATGCGTCCTGGCTGAACCAGATCGAGATCTACTTCTCCATCGTCCAACGAAAAGCGCTCTCGCCCAACGACTTCACCGATATCGAGGCCGTCTCCGACCGCCTGTCCGCGTTCGAGGACCGCTACAACGCCACCGCCCGACCGTTCAAGTGGAAGTTCACCACCAGCGACCTCGCTAACCTCCTGGACCGACTCGACCAGCATCAACCCATGCACGCCGGAAACCCCGCACAGCCATGCGCCGCCTGACCCCCGACGAACTTACGGGCGAGACCACTTAGCTCCACCAGGGGAGACGCGTCCAAGGCGTCACGCTAGGCGACGTACGTATGTCGGATCGGCCAGGAGTCGTCCAGACCATGCGGTAGTTATTAAAGTTGGCCATCACGACGACCGCTCAATACTGCCGCCACCGTCGCGAAGACTCCTGGACGCCGTCTCGATCTCGAAGTCGACATATTGCCGCGCTCTGGCCCCACCAGATGAGAACCGTCGTCGATTCGAATAAGCATTCGCAATGCCATCTCGCGACAACGATATCGTGCTTGACATCGAGAGAAATCGGCTCGCTGGCCGGGAAGTGGCCCAGAGTGGCGACTATCCGAGCATCTTTATGGCGCGATTGACTCCTCCAATGCGCTAATACGAAATCAGGTGTCCACAAACAACTTCGGGCACCGGTTCTCACTCACCGGTCTCGAAACGGTGGGTGCTGCCACACCCCAAGCTGGCTGGTCCGACAACCGAACCATAACTGACCTCTGGCATCGCTACGCTGCTGCCAGTCGTGGTGCCTACCTTCGTGAGATTCTCGCCCGAGTGGGCAACCAGTTCGATATCCCCGCGTCAAAATGCCCGGCGTTTCGGCGGTGCGATTCCTGGCCGCGATAAGTGCCGAGGCGGACCTGCCGAAAACGGTACGCGAGATCGCAATCCTCACCGTCGGAGCAGCTTTCACGTACGCTACGAACTCTATGCCCACGAAATCATGGGATGTCGCTACCTATGAGTACGCCTGACGACTTGGCAGTTGCGCGGATCGCATTCGAGCGCGGGGACTGGAATGTGAGTTACGCGGCGTTCGTCCGCGCCGACGCAGCGGGCAGCATGGCGCTCGACGACTTAGATGCCTACGCGACGGCGGCGTGGCGGCTCGGTCAAGGCCGGGAGGCGGTGCGGCTGGCGGAGCGAGTGTACGTCCTCATGGTGCGCTCCGATCCTCGCGCCGCGGCAATGAAGGCACTACATATCGCGTTGGAGTGGGTGGTCCGCGGCGATCCGAACATCGCCAACGGGTGGATGGCGCGGACCCGCCGCTTGATCGCGGAAACTCCCGGCAGCCCCACTCACGGATACCTTGCCTACCTCGATGCGATCATCGCGATGGCGATGCGCGATGCCGACGAGCTCTCCCGCCGCGCGGCGGCGATGCGCGATATCTGTGCCCGGCTGGATGATCCGGCGCTTGCGTCGTTGTCGCTCGTCGTTCAGGGGCTCGCGGCGATCTATGAAGCCCGGGTGAGCGATGGGTACACCCTCATCGACGAAGCGATCTTGTTTTTGTTGGCTGGGGAGGTAGGCCTGGAGTGGGCGGGCCACGTCTACTGCGTCGTTTTGCATGTGTGCCACAAGCTTGCCGACCGGCCCCGGATGCAGGCCTGGATCGATGCCATGGAGCGGTGGTGCGACGTGAATAGGATGACGCCCTATTACGGAGTGTGTGATGTGCATCGCCTCCAGTTGGCCGCTGCGGACGCCGACTACGGCCAACTGGAGGACCAATTGCTCACCGCCAGTGTGGCATTGGAGGGCATTAACTCGTGGGTGTGCGCTGCGGGTTACTACGAAACGGGCGAGGTGCGTCGGCTGCGCGGAAATTCCGACGGCGCGATGGTGGCCTTCGCCAAGACGCGGGGCCTGGGCGTGGACCCGCAACCCGGCGAGGCGCTGCTGAAATGCAAATTGGGTCAGCCCGAGGCGGCGTGGACGGACTTGCGCCTCGCCCTGTCGGGGGCGGACACATTGGATCGGATGCGGCTGCTGTGGGCCGCCGCTGGAGTAGCCCTGACCCGCGACACGCTCGACGAAGCCGAACAGCACTGCCGTGAGCTCGCCGACGGGGCTGTCGCGTTCGACACTCCCGGTTTCCGGGGATGGGCCGCCCATGCGCGCGGGGCAGTGCTGGTACGCCGCGGCGACGATGCCGCCGCCCTGGTGAGCCTGAAGACTGCCCTGCGCGAGTACCGCACCCAACAGTGGCGCTACGAGATGGCCGAGGTCTACGAGTGGATGGCACTCGCGCACCGCGGTCTCGGCCTCGACGACATGGCCGCCGCCGACATGTCGACGGCGGAGAATGTCTATCGCCAACTAGGCGTGAAACCCAGCGGCGTTTGCGACAGGGGGGCGCTGGGTGGATTGACCCGTCGCGAGCTCGAGGTCCTGCGGGCGATCGCGCGTGGCGCCACCAACCGGCAGGTGGCCCAGCAGATCTTCATCAGCGAGATGACGGTCCGCAGGCACCTAGCCAACATCTATGCGAAGTTGGGGGTCTCCTCGCGCACCGCAGCGGTGGCCTGGGCCTATCAGAACCACATCGTCGCTAACACGCACTGAACTACACCATTTGGATCATGAGGTCCTGGTGGAAACGCATCATTCGGTCGATGTCGGCCACCCCGTCTGCGACCTAACGTGGTGTCCCTGACCACTAAGGGAGACCGTTCATCGCGGCTCTTGCCACAGCCGGTGAGTTCGGCACGCGCGTCGTGGTTAGTGACGGGAGCGCACCGCGATGGCAGACATCATCCTGATTCATGGACTGTGGCTTTCACACAGGTCGTGGCTGCCCTGGATCGAACACTTCGCAGCCGCTGGGCACGATGCCATTGCACCGTGCTGGCCCGGTGAAGCCCAGACCCTCGCCGCGACGCGGGAGAACCCAGGCGCCCAAAACGGCATGGGCATCGCCGAGCTCACCGCCCACTTCGCCGACATCGCCGACTCATTCGACACACCCCCAATAGCCATCGGACATTCCTGCGGCGGGTTGATCGCTCAACGACTGCTTGGAGAGAACAAGCTAGCCGCCGCGGTAGCGATCGACCCTGCGCCGATCAAGGGCGTCAGAACACTGCCTTTTGAACAACTCCGCTCGGCCTTCCCGGTATTGGGTAATCCACTTAATCGCTGGCGCACAAAAGCCCTCACCCGGGCGCAGTTCCAGTACGGCTTCGGAAATGCCTTAGCCCAAGCCGAATCCGACGAGCTTTGGGAGCAATGGTCGATTCCCTCACCCGGTAAGCCGTTATTCGAAGGAGCATTTGCCGGCCTCTCACCGAACTCGCCCGCAAAGGTCGACACCGCCAACAACTCCCGTGGGCCACTCCTGATCACCGCAGGCACACTGGACCACACGGTGCCGCTGGTCAGCGCTCGAGCTGCGTACAACCGCTACTCAAAATCGTCTGCTACCACCGACTTCCACCAATTCGACGGGCGTGGGCATTCCCTGACGATCGACCACGGCTGGCGCGCCGTCGCCGACACAATACTGACCTGGCTTGTCAGCCGAACCGCCTGGGGCGTTCGCCGATAGCGTCCGAGGACCTCCCCGGTAGATCATCAAACCCACTGTCAGACAACCGATCTAGGAGAACCACATGAAGTTCAGTCACCAGGCCGTCATCCATGCCCCCGCTGACGAGGTGGACCTTGAGCAGTGGCTATTTTCGCTCTCGGACAGCGACTATCAGGCGGCCGCTCATGGTCACCGCGCGGCGGGAACCTTCACTGAGGGCGGTCGGCGTGGCAGCGTCAACGTCGAAGCGATCGGTTCCCTGTTGATGATTCAGCACTATCTGGAGCGTGAGGCCGGACCTGCGCGAGTCGAGATGCTGTCCGAGCGTTCGCAGGCGTACCTCTTTCATCTCATCCCTGTGCACGTCCTCGTCCGCTGGATTATGACTGCGACTCCGCAGACCGCGAACACGACGACTTTTGCCTGCGACGTGGAGATCGAGATGCCGTTCATTTTGCGGCTGGCCGGAGTGTTGATCGGCAACCCTTTCTTCGTGCGCAAGCACGTCGAGGAGGAGACCCCGGGCTTCGTCGCCGACATCGAACGCAAACTGTCCAACGCGCGCGCGAAGACCTCGGGAGGATCGGCATGACGGACCTTCCGGACTTGCGCGCCTACGTCAGTTGAATCATGGGAGAGAACAAATGTCGGCAGCATTCCGGCGGGTCGTCACCGGCCATGACGAAGCAGGCAGCGCGGTCATCGTCTCCGATGGGCCACCGACGCATGTGGTGCAGGTGGGCGGAACAATCGGTCCGACGTTCTATGAGGTATGGAATACCCGCCGAACCCCGGCGGTGATTGATCGGCAGTCGCGCGAACCCGAGGACGATGGTCTGGTGCTGGCTCCTCCGAAGGGAGGCACCAGGATTCGGGTTATCGACTTCCCACCCGAAGATTATGACATCCGACACCTCAGCGAGGCCGACGCGCGCGCGGGATTCAGAGCCATGGGGGGAGCCGACGCGTCGACACCGGGCGCCCGGCACCCGTTGATGCATCGCACGGAAACCGTCGACTACGGGATCGTGCTGCAGGGGGAAATCACGTTGATCACCGACGTGGACGAAACGACGATCCGCGCCGGCGACATCGTCATCCAGCGCGGCACGAACCACGCCTGGGCCAACAGGTCTGAGCGCAACTGCCGTGTCGTGTTCGTCCTGATCGACGGTGAATTCACCGATGGTCTCTGACCCACGTGAGAGGAACGCTGCTATGCGATTACCCCCGTTGCTGCCCGAAGACCTTAATCCCGAACTCCGCGAGGTGCACGACACCATCGTCGACCTGGTGGCGCGGAGCATGCCCCGTGTCGTTTCGCTCGACCAGCAGGCTGCGTTGGTCGGCCCGTACCCGGCCATGCTTCATTTCCCGACGTTCGGAGTTCCTGCGCTGCGCTTCCTGGCCGCGATCGGCTCGCAAGCGCAGTTGCCGAAAACGGTGCGCGAGACCACAATCCTGACTGTCGGAGCGGTATTCAATGCCCGCTATGAACTCTATGCCCACGAAATCATGGGGGAAGTCGCCGGCTTATCACCTGCGCAGATCGCGACGCTCGCTGCAGGAAATCGTCCCGCCGATCTGAGCGACGACGATGCGATCGCTCACGACATCGCCCGCACCTTGGCCACCGGTCACATCCTGCCCGACTCCACCTATCGCCGAGCAGTGGCAGCGTTCGGGCGCGACGGAGTCGGCGAGCTGGTGTTTCTGGTCGGCGGGTATTGCCTAATTTCGATGGTGCTCAACTGTTTTGACGTGCCGGTACCGGGTGTTGATCAATGAGGGTAGTGGGAGAGGTTGACCATCTCACAGTTGGCGCAAGCGCCTGGGCGGGTTATCAGCCGCGCAAGTTCCGGTTTCGGTGCGTTGCGACGTGCGTGGACAGCCTGCCGGACGTTCCTGGCTATTAGCCTGGATTTTGCGCGCAACTTGGGATGACACGGTGCGGGGTTAGCGAAAGTGCCTGTCCTGCAAGGGATAATGAGACTGCTGAAGGTCCATGATTCCGAGCGGGAGGGCACTTTCTAGGTGAAGGGTAGCGCAGCGGTTTCTCGGGTGAAAGTGTCGGCGGACGGGCACGGCGTGGTGTCGCATGCGGGGATGGGGTTGTTGCGTGAGTTGGCCGACCTGACCGGGTTGTCGTCGCAGGTCACGGCCTCATTAGCCGATACGTACCAGGGCCCATGGGTCTACGCACCGGGTGCGGTGTTCGCTGATTTGGCGGCGGCGGTGGCCGACGGCGCGGACTGTATCGACGGGATCGGGCAACTCTGCAGGGACCGCGAGCATGTATTCGGTGCGGCGGCCTCGACGACCACCATGTGGCGCCTGGTTGACCAGCGCGTCGATGCGGCGCACCTGGCGGGAGTGCGCGCTGCCCGCGCGGCGGCCAGAGCGGCGGCCTGGGCCGCAGGAGCCAACCCGCCACCTGGCAAGTGGCTGCATATCGATATTGACGCCACGTTGGTCATCGACCACTCCGACAACAAGGAGAGCGCGGCTTCTACCTGGAAAAAGTCGTTCGGACACCACCCGTTGTTAGCGTTTCTGGACCGCCCAGAGATCGCCGGCGGTGAGGCGCTGGCCGGGCTGCTGCGCAAAGGCAACGCGGGCAGCAACACTGCGGCCGACCACGTCACGGTCCTTGAGCAGGCATTGGCGTCGCTGCCGGCCGATTGGCGTCACGGCCCGCACAATCCCGAGGCGCCCAAGGTCGTGGTGCGCTCGGACTCGGCCGGTGCCACCCATGCCTTCGCCAACGCCTGCCGCGATCACGACGCCGGATTCTCCTTCGGCTTCCCGGTCGATGCCCGCGTGCAGGATGCCGTGGACACCCTCAATCTCGGTAATGCCTGGTACCCGGCGATCGAGGCCACCGGCGACATCCGCGACGGGGCCTGGGTGGCCGAGGCCACCGACCTGGTCAACCTGTCCGCGTGGCCTGCCGGAACCCGGTTGGTCCTGCGCAAGGAGCGCCCGCACCCCGGCGCCCAGCTGCGGTTCACCGATGCCGACGGCATGCGGGTGACCGCTTTTATCACCGACACACCCCCAGGTGTCATCCCGGGGCAGTTGGCCGGACTCGAGCTGCGACACCGCCAACATGCCCGCGTCGAGGACCGCATCCGCGAAGGCAAGGCCACCGGGCTGGCCAACCTGCCCTGCCACGGCTTCGACGCGAACGCCGCCTGGCTGGAAATCGTCTTGACTGCAAACGATCTCGTGACCTGGGCGAAACTACTCGGGTTCGCCGACCAACCCAAGATCGCCCGCTGCGAGATCGCCACGTTCCGCTACCGTGTGCTACACGTTGCCGCCCGCATCACCCGCGGCGCCCGACAACTGCGGCTCCGCATCGACTCCACCTGGCGCTGGGCCACAACGATCACCAACGCCTGGCACCGCATCCGCGCAGCCTTCCCCTGACCCGCCCAACCACCCCGTCCCAACGACCACGAAAGGCCCAAGGCCCTGGAAACCTCGCACACCCCGCGACACGGGGCGAGTAAACATGTCAAAACCCGAAAATACTGAATGCACAAGCCAATCCGCGGCCAACCCGCACCCCGGCCTACCGGTATGCAAAATCGAGGTTAGCGCTCAGTGGATCAGTGCGCCGGAGGACGAGCGCTTCGATAGTGTGATCGGGGAGGCTACCGGTGCAATGTCCGATCTCGACGAGATCTCAGCGCGATTGCGCAGTTGGGAGCTACCACGACGGCTGAGCTGCCGGGCGACGGGATATGCGCAGGCTTCGACCCCAAGAAAATCGCCGTTACTCAGCACCCACGACCACGCCTTTCGACCGGTGAGGGTGTAGGCTGAGCGTTGCTGGTACTCCCAGCCGATCCGGAACGGCTCAGCTTCTGACGCTGATCTGCCCGAGCATCCGCTCACGCCGGCCACATGTTTTCTAACCGCTCAGTCGGGATAATTTTGAATGCTCGATCGTTGTTTCAGCCATTGATCGCACCCTTTGGGATGCAGCACTTCTCGTACGTGCCGAGCTTTGGCGTCCTCGGCACCTACTCGCCGACGCCATGCGGCCTGGCGACCTTCAGCGCTGCCCTGGTGAACGGACTCACAGCCAGAGGCGCCGACGTCAATGTCGTGCGCATCGCCGACGGTGACGTCTGTGAGAACGCCCACGTCACAGGCGAACTCGTCAACGGCTCGGCGGCGTCGGTCGCGGCAACCGCCGAGCTCCTCAACCAGAGCGACGTCGCCGTCATCCAGCACGAGTACGGCATCTATGGCGGTCCCGACGGAGACGAGGTCGTCCAGATCATGGCCGGATTGCGTGTCCCGTCGATCGTCGTCGTTCACACGGTGCTCAAAAATCCTACACCACAACAACTTTCGGTGCTCGAATCGGTGATGGCTTTGGCCGATGAAGTGATCGTGATGTCGCAGGTCGCCCGCCAACGCCTGTACGCGGGCTTCGCCGTCGACCAGCACAAGGTCACCGTCATCCCGCACGGCGCAGCACTCCCCAGGACCAATGGCATGCAGCATCCTGACCGGCCGACCATGTTGACCTGGGGTCTGCTGGGGCCGGGCAAGGGCATCGAGCGGGTCATCGACGCCATGGCTTCGCTGACGGACCTGCCCAATCCGCCCCGGTACATCATTGCCGGCCGCACTCACCCCAAGGTCCTCGCCGCGCAGGGGGAAAGATATCGCGAAGCACTTGTCGCGCAGGCGAAACGCCTCGGCGTCACCGATTCGGTTTCCTTCGACGCCGTGTACCGCACCCCCGAAGAGCTCACCGCGCTCCTGCAGGCGGCTACCGTTGTAGTCCTGCCCTACGACTCGAAGGACCAGGTTACCTCCGGTGTGCTGGTCGACTCCGTCGCGAGTGGCCGCCCGATCGTCGCAACCGCTTTCCCGCACGCGGTCGAGCTTCTCAGCAGCGGCGCGGGCGCCGTCGTCGCTCACGACGAACCCGACGCACTCCTCGCAGCGCTGCGAGGAGTGCTGACCGACCCGGACGCCGCCGAGTCCATGGCCGCTAATGCCCGCGAACTGGCCCCGAGCATCGCCTGGCCCGTCGTCGCCAACACCTACCTCGGCGTGGCGCAACGGCTGCTTGCTAACCAGTCCGCGCTGACGTGACCGACACCGCTCCCACCCCGGTGTTCGCACACCTGCTGCACATGACGGACCATCGCGCCACCTTCGAGCACGCCTGCATGACCGAGCCCCGCCGTGAGCACGGATACTGCACCGACGACATGGCAAGAGTGCTCGTGGTCAGCACCCGCGAGCCCGACGCGCCGGGGGCCGTGAAGGGCCTCACCCGCAAGGCCCTGCAGTTCTTGAACGACGCCCAGTCCTACGACGGCTCCTGCCGCAACCGGATGGACCACGCCGGACGGTGGACGGACCAGCCCACCACCGACGACCACTGGGGCCGCTGCATCTGGGGGCTCGGCACCGCCGCCGGCCACAGCGGTGTCAATCTGGTGCGCCGAATGGCCGTGATTCAGTTCGAGCGCGCCGCCAAGGGCAGGTCACCGTGGCCGCGGGCGATGGCGTTCGCCGCCGTCGGCGCCGCCGAACTCCTCCGCTTCGAGCCCGGTAATTTTGCGGCCCTGCGACTCCTCACCGACTATGCCGCCACTGTCGCGAGACCCGAGACCACGTCCGACTGGCCATGGCCCGAGCCAAGGCTCACCTACGCGAATGCGATTCTCCCCGAGGCGATGATCGCTGCCGGCGTCGCGCTGGACGACCCGGACCTGAAACAGCGTGGCCTGGATCTGCTGGAATGGCTGCTCGACTACGAAACGGTTGACGGCCACCTGTCGCCCACCGCCGTGGGCGGCCGGGGACCGCAGGACAGCCTGCCCGCCTTCGACCAGCAGCCGATCGAGGTGGCCACTCTCGCCGATGCCTGCGCACGCGCCGTAGCCGCCGATCCGCGCGCCCTCTGGCCGGAAGGAATCCGGTCGGCCGTCGCCTGGTTCCAGGGCGCCAACGACTCCGGGTTGGTCATGTGGGACACGGAGACTGGCGGTGGCTTCGACGGATTGCTCGCCGGATGCGTCAACCTCAACCAGGGCGCCGAATCGACCCTTGCGGTGATCTCGACCCTGCAGCACGCACAGCGCTTTTCGCCGGTCCCACAATGACTTTGATGCGCACCGGGCTCGTCACCCGCAGCCCCGACCGCATTGCGGCCAACTCGGCGCGGGTGATCACCCGGCTCTTCGTCCCCGGCCAGGAGGGCTTCGAGCTTCAGGAGTCACGAGCAGGAGTGGTGCTCAAGCGCATTCTCGCGCTGACCGACGACGACGTTCGGTCGTCCCTGGACGACATCATGACCCGCTTCGACGGACGCCACCGTGACCTCGTGGGTACGTTCCGTCGGCACGCCCGCGAGCTCGCCGACCGCCTGGATCCCGATGCGCACCTCTCGGATGCGCGAATACTGTTGCTAGGAGCGGCCTTTACCAGCGAGTACGCCATCGAGGGGGCGGCGCTGTGCAATCCCAGCATTGTGGCCCACCCCGACCAGACCGACACCGCGGCAGGCAGCCTGAGATTCGTGATGAGCGTGCGGGGGATCGGGGAAGGACACCGCTCGTCAATCGGGTTCCGCACCGGTGTCGTCGACGCCGCGGGCCGGGCCACAATCGACGAGCCGGCTCACTTCGCCACTACCGGCGGCGTGTCGGACGCGCTGCTCGAGGCCGCGGTGTTCCGCGCCGAACTCGACTGCCTCGGCGATGCCGGGGAGGCCGCGAACTACGTCCTAGATGAGCTCGGCGACCGCTTCACGCGATCCGACCTCAACGCGCGACTCGACAATCTCCGGGCCCACCTGAGCACCCGCGGGCATGGGGAGCGCACCGTCGCCCTGATGCACGCTATCGCCGCTCGGTGCTATGCGATCGAATTCCCCAGCGAAGTACCGGTTTCCGAGCGCGTGCTGTGGCCGTCGATGGAGGCCGAGCAGGCCGGGATGGAAGACGCCCGCTTCGTTCGCTTCGTCGACGACGACGGCTCGGTCACCTACTACGCCACTTATACGGCCTATAGCGGGTCCCACATCAGCCAACAACTGCTCAAGACCAAGGACTTTCGGTCCTTCACGTCTGGGCCGCTCGTCGGGAAGGCCGCGGCCAACAAGGGTTTGGCATTGTTCCCCCGGCGAATACACGGTCGCTACGCCGCCATGTCACGATCGGACCGCGAGTCCAACACCGTCGCCTTCGCCGACCATCTTGCGGTCTGGACGAGCGCCTCGCCCTGCCAGCAACCGGCCGAGGCATGGGAAGCATTACAACTCGGAAATTGCGGCCCGCCAATCGAAACCGACGCTGGGTGGCTGGTGCTCACCCACGGCGTCGGACCCATGCGCACATATCGCATCGGCGCGATTCTGCTTGACCTCGACGACCCGACCCGGGTGCTCGGCCGGTTACGGCGCCCACTACTGGGCCCCGCTCACGACGAACAAAACGGCTACGTGCCCAACGTCGTCTACTCCTGCGGCGCGCTCGTTCACGCCGACACCCTGGTGCTCCCGTACGGGATTGCCGACGGCGCCATCGGCATTGCCACCGCGCAACTTCCGCAGCTGCTGGACACGATCGTTCAGCAGTCAGATCGCACGAGATGAGGTCACAATCAGCATGATGAAAAGGTCCACCGCCAAAGCGCGCAATCCGCTCGGCGAGTACGTCCTGCACATGGGTGCGGGATTCGTAGCCAAGGAACGTCCGCACGTCCTGGGGGCGTTGGCGACGCTCGAGCCGCATCTGGGCCGCTGGGACGCGCTTGACGTCAGCCTGGAAGTCTCGTTGCAGAACCGCGGCCGCAAGGAGCAGCGCGTCACGTTGCGAACGACGTTGCCTGGTCTCCCGCCGCTGGTGGCCGTCGCCGACAACCCCGACATCACGCGCGCCCTGCACGAAGCCAAGCATGAGTTGATCCGGCAGCTCGAACACCAGAAGTCGGCGCGCGAACCCATGCACAATCGCAAGCTCGGGCGCCATACGATCCGCCACCCGGGCTCCTCGCTGCAGGGGCATCGCATCCCGCCTATGCCGTAGTTACGTGAATCTCCTGCTGAGTGTGGGCAGAGTTATCGTCACGAATTGAAGGCAGTCGCACCCGGCGGATCCGGATCACCAATCCTGCTCACCCGCAACACTTTTGGTTAGGTCATAGCGGCCCTAAATGCTTGGACGCATATTGACCAAGGCTGGCTAACGTGCCCTGCCAGCCGGCCGCTAGGTGCCCAGATCTCCCGACGCGACAACTGAGCCGACCGAGAATACGACGCGACGTCCCACGCCGCCGTCGTCACCGTCGGCGCCGGGGCTGGTCCACTCCACCTCGGCGCTGCCGGACAGCTGCAGGCTGGCGCCGGTGGCGACGTCAACGAACAACAGCGCGGCCTCGTCGTCGACCGCCAGGTTGCCGAAGCTGTTGAACATGTTGTTGCCCGGGTAATCCGGCCACCACAGCCTGTTGGGGGAGTCGACCCGAACAAATCCGGGCGGACCTCCGCGATGTGATGCATCACTGCCCCGGGAAGGATGCGTGGTACCGAGGAAGAACGTGTTCGAGGCTTGTATGATCGCTCGATCCACTGCGCTCAAAGATGTTGTTTGCTGTGGAGTTTCGGAAGGGGCGGTGACGGCGGCGACGTTGATGTCGCGGCGGTGGATGTATTGGGGACAGTTCCCGTACGCCTGGTCGACGTGCACCAGCAGGCCGGCGCCGTCGCTTTCGGTGAGGCTGCCGTTGATGCGCATTCTGCGCCGGGCGGCGAAATCGATGGCGATCAGGCCCACCTGTTGGCCGGCCGGCATCCGGTGCAGGGGATCGCCCTCGCGCGGAACGGCCGAGATCTGCACGGTGTCTTCGGCGCCGCGCAGGAACCCCGGCTGCCCCGACAACGGGGAGACCCAGAGCACTCCCTCGCGGTCACGTCCGGTGATCGCGGCAAACCGCTGCGTTGCCAGGAATTGCGCAGCACCCCCGGATAAGCCATGCGCGCCGAGCATGTTTTCCAGGCGTTGTGCGGCCCTTTCGACGCCGGCCCGACGTTGGGTCGCAACCTCACCCTCATGGAAACCCGTTAACGCCACGGTTGGGTAACGTCGCCGGCGCTGCAGAACTTCCCGATGCTTCGTGCCAATCGGCTCGACGCGGTGCGCTGGCGGCTTTCGGTGTGCGCTGCGGGCAGGCCGCCCCGGCACGTCGTCGCCCTGGCGTCGTACTCAACGCCGTCACCGCGCACGAGTCTTAATCGGCAAGACGATGCGCGGTCATCAGTGCACGGTCGAAAATGGTTCGATCGACTATTGCGCTCGGCGCGGCTGCCCGCAAAGAAACACCGATTTTTTCGGCCAGGACGCGCAATTTGACGTTGCTTTTCTGGGACAGCCAACTGAGTAACTCGAACGCGGCGTTGTCGTCGAGGTTATAGACGAGCATGAGCATGCCTTTGACGTGCTCGATCGGCGCACGTTTGTCCGCAATCTCGCCCAACCGTGCGGTGATCGTGTCCTCCACTGAATGCATTGAATGATGCGTGGGGGTGACGTCGAGGTAGAAGCCGTGGGTGCCGATCGGTTTGCCGTGGTGATCCGAAAACTGATCGCCGACGACGATCACCCAGCGCACCACGCCGCCGGTGTCGATGATGCGGTGCCGGCCGGTCAATGCACCACGGGTGTGCGTGATCGCGTCGAGGGTCGCGGCGACTTGGTCGCGGTCATCCGGATGCTGATGCGAAAGCAGTAGCTCTGTCGTCGGGGTCACGGCTCCCGGCTCATACCCGTACAACCGTTGCGCCTGCTCAGACCACTCCCAGCGTTGATCATCGAAGTAGAAGCGGAACCATCCCACCCCCTGCGGAGAAAGTGCGGCGAGCCCGTCGACGTCGCCGGGGTCATCAGCCTTTCGGGGCGCCGGACGAAGGTCGACGCGACTGACGATTCGCCTGGTCATCGGCGAAGCCTCGCTTGCTGGTGCGCGTTGCCGGCGTCCTCGGGCTTCGCCACGCTGTCCGGGGTGCGGAGCGAGGACATCAACAACGCTGCGGATCTCGACTCGGCCATCTCTTCATCCGTGGGGGATCGGTGGCCGAACCAGTGGTCGCCGGGGAACCAAAAGTCCCGCACCGCCAGGTCGTCGGCGCGCTGCAGTTGACTCATACTTCGGTGTTCGGAGCCGATCACCCCACGGATGGGTGATTCAGGTCACGATCCGTGGGAGCCGACGTGGTATCGACTCAGTGCCGGTGGGGCTTGTGGCTGTTCACGGCGTCGTGAATCAGCAATCCCACCAAGGCCGCCACGCACAGGGGCACGTACAGCCTGAAGTTGGTTGAGGCTTGCTCGTAAAGCGCGATGTAGGCGATCGTTATGAGGGCCACCATCGTAAGCAAGATGCCGCGATTGACTTTGTCAGTGCTCATGCTTCGACCTAACTTTTCGGTCGGCACTACGCCGCGAGTACCAGCATAAACCTCTCAACGCCGATTCTCACCGCCCTAATTTCGCGCGTCGCGACATTGACGCGAATGGTGCGACGAAATCGCGGCATTTCACGATGCCGATCACGATGCCGATCACGATGCCGATCACGATGCCGACCGCCACCACTTTCTCGGGCAGCCAGCCAAGCGCTCTACGCTAACCGCATGGCACCGACGCCGCGCCCGCGCCGATCCGCTCTGTATCTCCCCGGCAACAAAGATCGAGCAATCGAAAAGGGGAAATCGCTCCCCGCCGATGTGCTGATTTTCGATCTCGAGGATGCGGTCGGCCCCGACGCCAAAGTTGGTTCCAGAGCGAAGGTGTGCGACGCGCTCTCGTCAGACGGCTATCGACCTCGCGAGGTTGTGGTGCGTATCAACGGCGCGGGAACCGATTGGCACGACGACGATCTCGCCGCTGTCGCCGGTTCGGCCGCCGATGGGGTGCTCGTGCCGAAGATTGAGACCGGAAAAGAAGTCCGAAGGCTGGCCGATGCGCTCGATGCGCTCGATGCGCCGCAGTCTTTGCAGCTGTGGGCGATGATCGAAACGCCGCGAGCCATCCTGCGGGCGGAGGAGATCGCGGCTGCCAGCGATCGGTTGACCGTGCTGGTGGTCGGTACCAACGACCTGGTCAACGACCTGCATGGCCTGCATGTACCTGGACGTGCACCGGTGGTACCCGCGTTGGCGCTTGCCGTGTTGGGCGCGCGAGCGGCGGGCAAGGCCATCTTGGACGGCGTATACAACACCATCGACGACGAAGCGGGGTTCCGGGCCGAGGCACAGCAGGGCCGCGAGATGGGTTTCGACGGCAAGACCTTGATCCATCCGTCCCAGGTTGCCCCCGCCAACGAATTGTTTGGGCCCTCGGACAAAGAGCTGGCCGATGCTCGCGAGATCGTTACGGCGTACGAGCAGGCCCAGGCCGCGGGGAACAGCGTTATCACCGTGAACGGCCGCATGATCGAAAACCTGCACGTGCGTGACGCGCAGCGGATCCTCGCTCTGGCCGACCTCATCTCCGAACTGGAATCCCAATGACGGTCCGCCCGAGCCCATTCCGGGTGGATCTGCTGCAAGGGAAGGCGGCGCTGGTTACCGGCGGGGCCACCGGACTGGGTTTGGAGATCGCCCGGGTACTGGGCAGCCATGGCGCTCGCGTGGCCATCTGCAGCCGAAAGGAACCCAATCTTCAGGCCGCGGTTAGGACGTTGCGGGAAGAGGGGATTGAGGCTGTGTACGGCGTCTGCGACGTCCGGAGCAGTGACGAGGTCACGGTCGTCGTCGAGGACGTGCTGGCCGCATTCGGTCGACTCGACATTGTCGTCAACAACGCCGCCGGGAATTTCCCGGTCCCGATCAGCGACCTGAGCGCGGGCGGATTCAAGGCGGTGGTCGACATCGATCTGCTGGGCACGTTCAACGTATCCAAAGCGGCGTACGACCTTTGGCTGCGTGAGCACGGTGGCGCCGTCGTGAACATCAGCGCGGCAATCCAGTACCGGGGCATGGCGCTGCAGGCGCACGTCGTGTCGGCCAAGGCGGGCGTTGACGCGTTCAGCCGTGCCTGTGCGATCGAATGGGGGCCCGATGGGGTTCGGGTCAATGTCATTGCCCCCGGGGCGATGTCGGGGACCGAGGGTGTCCGCAGAATCGCCGGCGACGACCAGCACCGAGCCATCCAGAATCCGTTGCGGCGCCCCGGCTCGACCACCGAGGTCGCCGAGACGGTGTTGTTCCTGGTCAGCGATGCCGCGTCCTATGTGACGGGTGCCGTGCTGGTGGTCGACGGCGGCGGCTGGCTGACGGCCAGCGGCGTACCGGATCTGCCGGGCTATCGCTGATTAACGGTCACACAACGGTGAGGTCACGGGTGAGGTCCCAGCTGGCCATGCCGATTAGGTGTTTGGCGCGGTTTCGCATTATTCTTGCGCGCGGCCCATTGTCGACTCAGGAAAAGCAGATGCTTATTCAGCCCACCCTGCGACGTGCGCAATCGCCGCGCAGCGCTGCGCGTGTGACCTTCCCAAAGGTCGGTCAGTGCTTCGACATCGAGATCACTCGCGACAGCGACGGGTGGATCGTCCGGGTCCCGGAGATCGCCGCGGTCGCGCGCGCTAGCCGCCGCTCCGCGGTCGATTCGGTGGCGCGCGAATGCATCGCCGCCCGTACCGGCATCCCGGTCGGTTACATCATCGTTTACGTCTCGAAAGAGACCCGCTAGCGCCGCAATCCGCGCTGCGACGCTAGCGGTCGAACGGCTTAGATCTTCACCGTCAGCGGCCAGACTTTCCAGATGTCGTCGCAGTACTCGGCGATGGCGCGATCCGACGAGAACTTGCCGCTGCGCGCGGTATTAAGGATCGACATCTTGGTCCACGACTCCCCATCCAGCCACGCGGCACTCACCCGGCCCTGGCACTCCACATAGGAGGCGTAGTCGGCGCACACCAGGAAGGGGTCGTCGTAACGCAGGTTGTCCACCAGCGGCTTGAACACCTCGGTGTCGCCGTGCGAGAACGTGCCGTCGGCAATCAGATTGAGCACCGCGGCCAGCTCGTCATTGCTGTCGATGTAATCCGACGGGCGGTAACCGCTTGCCTTGAGCGCCTCGACCTCGTCGACCGTCAGGCCGAACAGGAAGAAGTTCTCCGCTCCGGCCTCTTCGCGAATCTCGACGTTGGCTCCGTCGAGCGTGCCTACCGTCAGGGCGCCGTTGATCATGAACTTCATGTTGCCGGTGCCTGAAGCTTCCTTGCCTGCGGTGGAAATCTGCTCGGACACGTTGGCGGCCGGGTAGATCAGGTGCGCGTTCTGGACGTTGAAGTTCGGGATGAACGCGACCTTCAGGAACTTGTTGACCACCGGGTCGTTGTTGATTGTCTCCCCGACGGCGTTGATCAACTTGATGATCCGCTTGGCCAGGAAGTAGCCCGGCGCTGCCTTACCGCCAAAGATGAAGGCGCGCGGCGGAATCGAGAGCTCGGGGTTCTGCTTGAGCCGGTAGTACAGCGCAATGATGTGCAAGACATTGAGGTGCTGGCGCTTGTACTCGTGAATCCGCTTGACCTGGATGTCGAAAATCCACTGGGGGTTCAGTTCGACACCGGTCGTGTCGTGGATGAAGTTGGCCAGCCGCGCTTTGTTGGTGCGTTTGATGTCGCGCCATTGCTCCCGGAAGGACGAGTCGTCGATGAACGGTTCCAGCCCGCGCAGCTTGCCCAGGTCCTTCAGCCAGCCGTCCCCGATGGTGCGGTCGAGCAGCTCGCGCAGCCCGGGGTTGGACAGCGCGAGGAATCGCCGCGGCGTCACGCCATTCGTCTTGTTGCTAAACCGTTCTGGCCACATCTCGTAGAAGTCTTTGAGCACACTTTCTTTCAGCAGCTCCGAGTGCAGAGCGGCGACGCCGTTGATGGCGTGGCTGCCGACGGTGGCCAGGTGAGCCATCCGTACGTTCTTGCCGCCGTCCTCGCCGATGAGCGACATCCGGCGGACGCGGTCCGCGTCGCCGAGAAATCGGGTGCGTACCTCGTTGAGGAACCGCCGGTTGATCTCGTAAATGATCTCCAGGTGGCGCGGCAGCGAGTCGCCGAACATCTGCAGCGGCCAGGTCTCGAGCGCTTCGGGCAGCAGGGTGTGGTTGGTGTAGGCGAAGGTCGCGACGGTGATGTCCCACGCCTCTTCCCACTCCAGGTGTCGCTCGTCGATCAGCAGCCGCATCAACTCGGCGACGCCGATAGACGGGTGAGTGTCGTTGAGCTGCAGGGCGAATCGCTGGGGCAGCTCCCGGACGCCCGCGTCGGCGAGATCGTCCATGATGTGCAGCACGTGCTGCAGCGAGCAGGACACGAAGAAGTGCTGCTGTAGCAGACGAAGGCGCTTGCCGGCCTCCGGCTCGTCGTTGGGGTAGAGGACCTTGGTGACCGTTTCCGAGGTCACCTCGTCTTCGACCGCTTTGTAGTAGTCGCCAGTGTTGAAGGCATCCAGCGCAAAAGATTTGACCGCCCGCGCGCTCCACAACGTCAGCACGTTGCAGGTGTTGACGCCGTAGCCCTGGATGGGGGTGTCGTACGCGACGCCTTTGAGCATCAATCCGGGCACCCACCGGGCGCGCTCCCGCCCCGCCTCGTCGGTGTAGTGCTCGACGTGACCACCCCACTTGACGACATAGTTAACGTCGGGTTTGGCGATCTCCCAAGGGTTTCCGCGATCCAGCCAGTTGTCGGTCTGCTCGACCTGCCAGCCGTCGTGGATCTCCTGGTCGAAAATGCCGAATTCGTACCGGATTCCGTAGCCGATTGCCGGACGTTCGAGGGTGGCCAGCGAGTCCAGGTAGCAGGCCGCGAGCCGGCCGAGGCCGCCGTTGCCCAACCCCGGTTCTTCCTCGCAGGCCAGCACCTCGTCAAGCCGCTGTCCCATCGCGGCCAAGGCGGACTTCGCGGCGCCCTCCAGGCCCAGGTTCAGCAGGTTGTTGCCCAGCTGCGGGCCCATCAGGAATTCGGCCGACAGGTAGCAGGTCACCTTGCGTCCGAGGTCGAGCGAGGTCTGCGTCGACGCCACCCGGCGGTCCTGCATGCGGTCGCGCACGGCCAGCGCCAGCGCCCGATAGTAGTGCTCGGGCCGCAGGGCCGCGGCCGGACGGCCGATCGAGTAGCGCAGGTGGTCGGTGATCGCGCGCTGCAGCGCGGGGGCGCCCATCCCGGTGCGAGAGTGCTCGGCCAGGTCGGCGGGCCGGGAAGGGGCGGCAGACAATCCGTCCGAGGGGTTCTGATCGAGATCGGTCATCGTGATTCCTACTCCCTAGAGGTGGTGGCAGTATCGCACCGATCTGCCCAGCTTCGCGCAGTTCGTCAGTCTGGCAGCGGTGTTTGCACACCAGGCGCGAAACTGACGACCGTCACGTGAACGCAACCTCACGCACTGGCGACGAAACGGCGTTGGTGGCGCGCGGGAAGGTCAGCGGCTCGAAGTCCTCAGCTCAGCTGGATGTCGCTGACGTCGATCGACACCATGAGCTCGTCTGGCATCGGCTGGCCGTCCGCGTCGCAGCGATACGCCCGGCGCTTGGACGGCACCTTGATACCGTCAGCCTCAACCATGTCGTAGAGGTACTGGATCGCGGCGAATCCGCCGGCGACGTCCACTCGGTAGTCGTGGCGGCGCAGCAGGTGGTCATCGCCGAAGTAAAACTCTTGCTTGCTGCTGTGGCTGGCGAACTGCGCTGGGAAATGCACTTCTAATCCGGACCACCGCTCGTCGTCGTGCTCGACCGGATCGATTTCGTTGACGGCGAAGTCGGGCAGCGTCATGAAGAACGGCGTGGTCAGATAAGTCCACAGGGCGTAGCCGTTGAAGTAGGCGCGCTGCAATGGGTCCCACGGTGTGGTCAAGCTGTGGCCGTTGAATGAATCTCGCGGATTCGATCGCTCGGCGACCACGCGGCCGTCTAACTTCTCGATCGCGATGCGTTCTGGCGTGAAATCGGTTTTCTGGTCTGTGGCACCGAACGGCCGAATCGATGCCCATTCGCGGTGTAAAGCAATGGTCATCCGCCGCGGCGAAGGATCTTGCGGTTGGCCCTTGATCGCCCACAGCTTGCCGCCGCTGACGATGGTCACCTCCATAAAGCTGAATTTGCGCCAGCGGTCAACTCCTCCGTGCGCCGCGAGCACGGCTTTAAGCAGGCCAGACATCACTTGAGGATAGGCCGAGAATGACGACCTAAGGTGTCCCCGTCGGTACCACGTATCAGTTGGGAGTGGCTGCCGCTGGGTCGATTGGAATTTGCGAACACGTCCAGCGTGCTGATTGGCGTAGACGATGCAGCGATGCCGCGTCCAATGTCATCAAGAAAGGAATGTGTCATGTCTGTCATCCACTTTCACGCGTCGACAACATCGACTCCAGCGCAGTTCATAGCCGGGCTCACTGACTTCGGGCCCGGACGGTCGGAGATTTTTGTCAACAGTGCCGATGCCTATCTGACGGTGCACCACAAGGGATCTCGGGAGGCCGACGTCACGGAGGGCTCGAGCGGAATTTGGGAGAGACTGCATTACGATTGGTCTGACCCGAGCCATGTCAAGCTCACGACCGTTGATTCCAACGTGTTTGGCGGAGCTTCCGGCTACACCTACGCCCTTCAGCAGCGGCCCGACGGAACGACCGACGTGGACGTAGTCATCGTTCGAGAAGGCAAGAACTTCAAGGGGCGAGTGTTGTCGCGCGTGCTCGCAACCATCGCCAAGCGCTCGTTGGGCAAGGCGTTTTCCAGCAGCGTCAGGGCGATTGAAGCTCGCAGCGTGGCGAGCGCTCCTGGGGCTTGATCCCGCACAGCGCTACCAGCGCCTCGGCTGCAATCACTCGCAGCCGAGGCGCTGTCTCGGTCATCGGCGCCAAGCGGTTGGGCTCTGAATACCTCATGCCTCAAGCGTCTCTGCGCTTCGCGCATGAGGTATTCGCTTCTAGGCCAGCACGTTTCGAGGTTCTTGTGGGGCGCGGTGTACGGCTTTTCGCTCCCACGGCCAGGTCATCAGCGCCCAGATCGCACCAACAATGGCGACTTCGGCCAGCACGTAGAAGGGCCAGGGCCCTAGAAAGTCCAGGGCTGAGGCGTTGGCGGGTTTCCGGTTGAGAAAGCCGTAGTCGGTTCCCGCGATTGTGTTGAAGACCAAGGTGAACGCTCCCCACGCGAGGGTCGTGAGGATCGCGAAACGATAATTGCGCCAACCCGGCCGAATCCCGTAGCCCCAAGTCAGATAGATGGCCGCCCATACCACGAGCAGGTGCAGCGCAAAGAAGGTAAGGAAGCTATGGCTAGGGAAGTCCGCTGCGTTGAGATCCGGTGTGATCAACGCCTGTGAGCTCAGGGGGAGACCCCAGTAATAGACAAGTGTGGCGGCCCATGTGTGTTGCGACCACAGCGCGTAGGCCGCCGTGAGTTCGGCGATATCGCACAGTTGCAGCGGCACCGACTGGGCAATGGTTGGCTGGACGAGTTTGTACGCCAGGGCCACACCGAAAATCGCCATGATCGCGACACCCAGGACGCGGCCGAAATGCCGAGCCTGCGGTCCGGTCTGCCGGTGCCCAGTCCACACCAACGCGGCGGACCCGATCGCGAAGACCACGAGCACCGCCAAATGTGACGGGCCGTAGGCGCAGAACTGCTGCGTCGCAGGAATCGTGGCCAAATCTGCCGTCGCCACTATCGCCAAAGTTGCGATCAGACAAGCGACCACGCGCCTTCTGCCGGACTGGGACATAGTGATCGGGCTGAAGTTGAGTTCAGACATCACGTCTCTCCCTAGATCAGTGTTTCGGTGTCCACGCGGTTGCGTCTGTATCCACCATGAGGCCCGCGCCGGCCGCGCAGAAGGCTCTGTTAGGCCTGGGTACTGGCAGGGACAGGATTGGCCCTTCGAATCGCGGTCTGGGCCCGCGCTGGGCGATGATCTGCGCGCTCAGAGGTTGACGATCACTTGCGGTTCTCCGCTCGCAGCGGACAGAGCTTCGCTAGGGTTGGAACACCAGCAGCCGTTTGCCGTCGAGTCGCTCATGACGTCGGGAATGGGCAAGACCTGACCTACATCTGCGACGACATACTCCTGCCCCGTCCCGTTGCCCGACGGTCAAACCGTCTGTGTCGCTGCCTAGTTCGTCGATCACGGATTCGATTCCGGGTACGCGGGGAATTCCGGGACAAATCCATATCGGACCCGGGTGGTTGCAGATCACTGGCATGAACGGGCACAGCTGTTAAGCGAATCCCGGACCTGGCCGGGACGGGCCGGTGGTATCGGGCGGGTCTGCAGGTCATAGCGGGTCGGGGTATACAGCCTCAGCCCTACCTGCTGGCCCTAATCCATTGCGGGCTCGCGTCCCCGTTCGGCATCGGCCCCGATTTGCCTCCGGAAGGCAGGGACGCTGTAGCCGGTTACCACCGCGTCGGTGCGGGCGCGCACGGTGGCGGAGCGCGGCAGACCGAACAGCGGTCCGATCTCGCCGAAGTAGTCGCCGGACTTGGCGATTCGGAGTACTTCTTGGCTGCCGTCCGCCGGTTGGCGGATCATCTCGAGCTCTCCTTCAGAGACTGTGTAAATCAGATCGGATAGCGCGCCTTGGTCGAACAGCACTGTTCCCGCCTTGAGCTGAATCGTCTCGTGGGCGCGGTTGACCAAGGTCGTCGTCGGCACCATCTCGATCACACGGTCGGCCATCGGGAGTAACCGAGGGTCATGGGTGGCCACGACGACCATGCGATCGCCGGTCGCAAGTTCGCGAATCAGGCGGAGTATCTCCTCGACCTGGAGGTAGTCGAGATGTGCTGTCGGTTCGTCAGCCAGGATCAGCGGCGGATCGAGGGCGATCGCGCGCGCGACCGCTACCCGTTGTTGCTGGCCGCCGCTGAGATCGCCCGGTCGATGGGACATCCTGTCCCGCAACCCGACACGGGTCAGCAGCTCCTCGGCGCGCAGGCGCGCCTGGCCGCGTGACCTTCCTGCTGCGCGCAGCGGCACCATAACGTTCTCGAGCGCCGTCAAGCTTGGCACCAGGTTGAACGCCTGGAACACGATGCCGACGTCGCGCCGTCGGTATTGCGTCATCGCACGGCGGCTAAGCCCGGTCACTCCCACGTCACCGACGGTGATCCGGCCGGCCGTGGGTGTCAGGAGTCCACCGAGGCACGAGAGCAGTGTCGTTTTCCCGCAGCCGCTGGGGCCGAGCAGGATGGTCAACGAGCCGGCGTCCAGTTCAAGGTTCAGCCCGTCGATCGGGCGGATGGCATTGCCGCCGCTTGAGTATTCGACGACGAGGTCATCGATGCGTAAACCGACCATGATTAGGGACCTCCGAATGCGTGTGCGGGATCGACGGCGGCAGCCCGTCGGACTGCCGTGGCGCTGGCCAGCACGCCGACCCCGCCGGCGATGACCGCCAGTAGTGGGTAGGCCGCTGGGGGTTCGATGACGTTCATCGGGAACAGCGGTGCGAGCAAGCGGGCAAGCCCGGCGCCGAAGGCCGCAGCGAGGGTGGCGACGACGATCGCTTGCAGCACAAGGCCGGCCAGTACCGATCGCGTCGCGACGCCGATCGCCTTGAATACCGCGAAGTCACGCATGCGCTCAAGGGCGGACAGATAGACGACACCGCCCACAATCAACGCCGCCACGATCCACAGCAGAATGGCAACAATCCTGATTGCTTGGACGGCAATCCTGGTGGGCCGCATGAGGTCGTCGACCGCGACCGTCCGGTTGACAACCCGGTAGCCGTCGGGAACCTGCGAGAGTGTGCCCCGAACTCCGATCGAGGAGATGAGCGGCTGGCCGCCGAACTCCAGTTGTTGAACCCCCTCGGTCGTCACGAAGAGGTTGGGTGTCTTTGCGAGCGAGGTGGAATCGTTGACGATGCCGACGATCAGCAGCTTGCGCGAACCGACCTCGAGCTCTTCGCCAATCCGGCGGCCAATCGTGCTTGAAACCGCCAGTTCGTCGGGGCTTTCTGGTGCCCTGCCCTCGGACATCGCCGGCATACCCGGACCATATGCCGGTGCCCCGAACATGGCAGCTGGGTGCGTGGAGTCGCCATTCTTGAACGTCGCACCCTTGTACGTGAGGGGAGCCGCGGCAACGACTCCCGGCTCGCTGGCGACCATCTTCAGTTCCGCCTGCGGGAACGGTGCGGAACCCAGGAAGGGTCCGGTCGCACCGGATTTGATCAGGAACACGTCAACGCCCAGGGACTCGACGGTGCGCTCATCCTCCACTCGGAACCCGTTCGCGAGCCCGGTGAGGATGAGCGTCATCGCGAATACGAGCCCGGTAACGATGATCGCGATCACGAAGCGCCATTTGCGCCACTGCATGTCGCGCAATGCGGTGAATAGCATGGTTACCACCTTCCGTCGCGCATGCGGGCCTGAGCGGCAACATGTTTGGCATACAGCGCGATAAGCAAACCAAGGGTGATCAGTGCAGCCGCCGTCGTGGGTATGGGGTGAAACCAGAGCGATGCTTGGTTGTGAACTTGTGCCGTGCCTCGCGCGGCAAAGCGCATCACAAACGTAAGTGCGTCAACAGCATTCATCTCCGAATGCTTGAGCGCCCGTGTCGCGGTCAGCCGAGCGAGACCCGAACCGGTGGACACAATCCCATGCCGCCGGTCGGGCGCCTGCTCCGCACGGGGCCGTGCGCTCAACATCACTGTGGCAGTCACGGCATCCTCCCTCCCGTCTGATGTTCGAAAAAGGCCGCACTAAGGGCCGTGTGTCCACCATCGCCGCCCCGGCGATCGGCTGGGGATGCCGCATTTATCCCCAGTAGTGGCAGGGACAGGATCGGGTTTGTGGACAGATTTCGCTCTGGGCGAATCGGCGAAGTGGTTGTAGGCTCTGCAAACACACCGACTGGGTGGCAGCAACGGCGCTGGGACTACGGTGCTGGCCTAGCGCGGCACCTCGTCGGCGGTCATACCCGGGTCGAAAGGTATTGGCTGTGGAGACGAGGCGGCCCAAGCGGCGAAATATCGGCCAAATCTTCAGCAAGCTGTGGCTTCTAGCGGTCATCCTCGTTGTCGCCACCGTCGTCGTTTACGGCGTGAACATGGTTCGACGCTCGTCCGACGCGATCAGCAACCCGCCCGCCACACCCACCATTCCCGCGACCATCGTGCAGATCAACCCAAAGAACGTCACCTACGAGGTCTTTGGAGCCCTCGGCGGCGGCGGGAAAGTGACGTACGCGGATCTCGACAGTCGGCCGATCGAGGTGACGCTTGCGTCGCTGCCCTGGTCTCATTCGGAAACCACGATGGCGTCCTCGGCCACGTTGAGTCTTGTCGCACAGGTCGAGGGCGATTCGGTGGGTTGTCGGATTCTTGTCGACGGCCAGGTCCGCGATGAGCACTCGGTTGCCCATGACTCGGCGGCGGTCGCATGCACGGTGACCGCGGCATGAGCACCGCTGTGCCCCACCCGCGCCCGGATGCCGAAGAGGTGGAGCGGCCTCGCGTCGCGAAAGCACTTCGCGCGCTCGCAATTCCGATACTCGTCTTCTGGATACTGGCCGCCATCGTGACGAACGTGTTCGTACCGTCCATCGAAGTGAATACCGCAGCCAATGCCGAGGCCGAAGTCCCTCGCGATGCGCCGTCGTCGCAGGCGGCCATCCTGCAAGGCAGGGCATTTCACGAATCTGATTACACCAGCGCCGCCGTCATACTGTTCGAGACCAAGGGCCGCAAGCTCGGTGAACAAGACCACCAGTATTACAACGAAGTGGTCCGCCGGTTGCAGCAAGACAAACAGCACGTGCAGTCGCTGTTGAACCTATGGGGCAAGCCGGTGACGATGTCGGGGCAGCAAAGCGCCGATGCCGAAGCCGCGACGCTAACAGTGCGACCCACCGGCGATTTGGGCGATGCCAGCTCGAATCACTCGATTAACGCAATTCGAGACATCGTGGCCAAGGTTCCAAAACCAAGCGGACTCAATGTCTATGTCAGCGGCCCCTCTCCGCTCGCTTCAGATACTCTGCACGCCGCAGACGAGAGCCTGACCACGCTGACGATCGTGACGATCATCCTCATCATCGTGATGCTGCTCATCGCGTACCGCTCGGCTACGCGAGCATTGATACCCCTGGCCGGAGTCCTCATTACGTTGGCGACCGCACGAGGTGTCGTCTCGTTCTTCGTGGGGCTGCACGTACTTGGTATCTCGTCGTTCGCGACGAACATGGTCGTGGCTTTGGTGCTCGGTGTCAGTACCGACTACGGCATCTTTTATCTTGGTCGATACCACGAGGCACGGCGAGCAGGCTTCGACAAAGAAGCCGCCTACTACACGTCGGTCGCTAACACGTCGCATGTGGTCATGGGATCCGGCATGGCGATCTCAGGGGCGACGCTCTGCCTCAGCCTTACCAAGCTGAACTACTTCCGCACGCTGGGGCCGCCTTGCTTTGTGGCGATGGTGGTCGCCGTTGCCGGTGCGCTCACCCTCGGCCCCGCCCTGCTTACCTTGGGCAGCAAGATCAAATACTTAGAGGCACCGCGGCCGACGGGCCCCATGTGGCGCAGGCTGGGGACTGCTATCGCTCGGTGGCCGGCGGCGGTGCTGGCGATAGCGATCCTGGTGATCCCCTTAGCCATCCTCAATCTCGCGTCCTACAAGGTGAGTTACAACGACCGGGATTTCGCGCCCGCGACCGTCGAGTCGAGCAAAGGTTATGCCGCCTCCGACAGACACTTCCCCAAAAGTGAACTGTCCACCGACGTTCTCTACGTGCAAGCCGATCACGACATGCGCAACACCACCGACATGATCACCCTGGACCGAATCGCCAAGAGCCTCATCCGTCTTCCGGGTATCGCGCTGGTGCAAGGCATCACCAGACCCAACGGCCGAGCGATCGAACACGCGTCACTTCCGTATTCCTTGGGCGCCATGGGAACCAAACTCGGCGAGAATATCGGGTTCCTCCGTGATCGCGTAGCCGACATCGACACGTTGGCGGCCAAGACAGGCAGCGTGATCGAAATAACCAGGCGATTGGAAGACATCACCCAAGAGTTGAGCGTTGGCACCCACATATCGCGCGAATCCGCAGAGAGGCTAAAGTCTTTCAGCGAGGAGGCCCGCGATCACCTCGCCGATTACGACGACTTCTCCAGGCCTATGCGCAGCTACTTCTACTGGGAGAAACACTGCTTCGATGTCCCGATATGCTGGGCACTGCGTTCCCTGCTGGAGTCCGTCGACAGCGTCGACGAGATAACCAACGAGCTGGGGAATGAGGTGCACGGCCTCACGATCATCGACGCGGTCACCCCGCGGATCATCACCCAGATACACGCCGTGGCAACCAATCTGGAGTCAATACGGTCGTTGACTCTCACGTTGCAAAGCACGTTGCATGCACTCATTCCGCAGCTGGACGTTTTTATTAACCCCTTGGTCGACATGGCCCAGGCCTTCGATGCCGCAAAGAATGACGACTTTTTCTTCCTGCCGCCAGACGCGCTCACCACACCCGACTTCAAGGTCGGCATGGACTTCTTCATGACGCCCGATGGCAGGGGTGCCCGCACCATCGTCTATCACCAGGGTGAAGCGATGAGCCCGGAGGGAATCAAACAGATCAGGGACGTGTCCGCAGCAGCGCAAGAATCCATCAAGGGCACGCCGCTATCGAATGCACAGCTCTACGTAGCAGGTGCCTCGTCGAATTACCGTGACGTGGAAGACTTCTCGTACAACGACCTGATTATTATGATGCTTGCGACGTTCGGGCTGGTGTTCATCATCGTCTTGATGATCACCCGGGCGCTGGCTGGCTCAATCGTCGTGCTTATCACCGTAATCCTTTCTTTCGCAGGAAGTTTGGGATTGGCCACCTTTGTATGGGAGACACTCCTGGGCATACAACTGCATTGGCTGACGATTCCGATTTCTTTCATCGTCCTTGTCGGAGTGGGCTGCGACTACAACCTGCTGCTGTTGTCACGTTACAAAGAGGAGATTGACGCCGGATTCGGGACCGGCCTGATTCGGGCGATGGCGGGTTCGGGAAACGTCGTGGTGACCGCGGCCCTCGTCCTTGCCGGCACGATGCTTGCGCTGCTTTCCAGCGACGTCGTGAACATCGGCCAAGCGGGCTCTACGATCTGTATCGGGTTGATTTTCGACATGATGATCGTGCGTCTTTTCTTGGTGATGCCGCTTGCCCGGATACTCGGTCCGTGGTTCTGGTGGCCCCAAAAGATTCGAAGGAGCCCCGGCCTTGGCGTGGCGCGCTAGCCAGCCGGGGTCGACCGGCGCCGGAGTTCGTCGAGTGCCTGCGCCGAGACGCTGCCCGCCTCGGCGCGATACATCACCACGTGCTCACCCCCTGGATACGGAGCGTTCAACCTGCTCCGGTGCAGATAAAGCTCGCCGACGAGCGGATGACGGTAATGATGGATACCCAAGCGGTAACCCACATCCGCGCGTGGCCATAGTTCGCGGAAACGATCACTGGCAGAACATAATTCATCAACCAGAGCCCGCATGCGAGGTTCCTCCGGCCAGCGACCGCCAAGGTCGCGCAAACCAGAGACCGCACTTGCTGTTGCGTCGTCCCAATTGACATAGAGCTGCCGGGCGGCGGGGTCTAGCAGGCGCCAGCGCAGGAAATTCTGTCCGGGTGTGAACTCAGGCGACAGCGCGCGCGCCATCGGATTTGCCGCCATGACATCCAGGTACCTGTTGACCAGGGCGGCCGGTATCAAAAACTCGTTGATTACCTCTGGGAATGCGTAGGCCGGTGCTGCTTCCACATGACACAGATCCGACCCGGTCGGAGCGGCCAGGTACTGCAGATGCTGCCTGGCCAGGGGTTCGAGGCGCAACGCCTGGGCGAGCGCGTCGATAACCTGCTGCGATGGGTTCTTGTCGCGGCCCACTTCCAATCGCAAGTAGTACTCGGCACTGATTCCGGCCAGCATTGCCAGCTCTTCGCGGCGCAAACCCTCGACACGGCGCCGCGCCCCCGGCACCAGGCCGACGTCCTCGGGCCGCACCTGCTGGCGCCGGGCGCGCAGGTAATCACCCAGCGCGTTGGCTTTCGTCGCCACCGTTCGAGTCTAAACCTGCCCGCTGGTGAACTGTTGATACTTTGCTACCGACGCTTCAGCTCAGCCGATGGCGTCGGCCTGGTCGCGTCTCACCCGCCCGCGTCGAGGATGAGGCGGTTGCGGCGGTTGCACCCATTCCGCTCCGCTGGCTTCGAACAACCGTCCGATCTCGTCGATGTGCATGTCGGCGAGGTCCCACACATCGGGCACCAGGTCACGGTCGGCGATGAAGCCGAAATCGAGTCTGTCGAGGTAACTCACCACGGTGATATTGAGTCCCTGTCCGTCGGTGACGATTGACACCGGGAACTGATGGCAAAGTCGGGCGCCCGCGATATACCTGGGCTGGCGCGGCCCCGGCACGTTGGAGATCACCAGGTTGAACGGCTGTGCGAAACGATCAGCCAACCGCAGCCGCGACGCGAGTCGCACCGCCGAGGTGGTCAGCACCGGAGTGGAGAGCTGGGTCAGGTCGACCAGTTCATCGGCCGGCACCATGTCGAGGGTGCGCTTCGCGTTTTGCATCGCCTCGCGGCATCGAGCGATGCGTTCCAGCGGGTCGGCACAATTGGTCGGCAACTCGGCGACGAGGGCCGAGACACGGTTGGTCCATGGGTCGTCCTCGTCACCGGTGCGGGTCGACACCGGCACCATGGCGCGCAGCGGCCGCTCGGGCAGCGCGTCATGAGACAGCAGATACTGGCGGAGCCCGCCCGCGCAGATTGCCATCACGATGTCATTCACGGTGCCTCCGGTGGCGTTCTTGAGCGCCTTGACATTCGCCAAAGATGTTGTGCGCATCGCGAATCGGCGATGACTTGTGATCGACTTGTTCCACGGGGTCGGTGGCGCCTGCGTCGTCGGGAAGATGCGGGGCCCGTCGGGGCGACCGAGCCGGGCGACGGCCTTGACCGCTGCCCCGGCCTGCCCGGCCGCGCCGCTGACGCTGTTGACACCTGCGGCGTGGGCGACCTTGCCAACTAGACGTGCTTGAATCCGCATGGCCTTGAACGGATTTCGAGCAAGTTGGACCGCGGTGCGCCGCAACAGCTCCACGGTGCTCGGCACCGGCTCGGTCACCCAAAGGGGGCCACTGCCCGGCGCTGGCGCGTCGGCGTCGGGATCGGTGAGGATCTTCAGCATGAGCTGCCCGGCGGCCCCGTCGATGGTGGCGTGGTGATACTTGGTGAGCAGCGCCCACCGTCCGCTGTGCAGGCCGTCGACGACATAGACCTCCCACAGCGGACGCGTCCGATCCATGGGGCGACCGACAATCCGGGAAACCTGATCGGCCAGTTGATCGACCATGCCCGGATTGGCCAGATGGATTTCCCTGATATGGAAGTCGAGGTCGAGTTTAGGGTCGGTTACCCAGTACGGATGGTCCAGTCCGAATGGCACCTCGACAAGGCGGCGGCGCAGTGGCTCGAGCTGTCCGACGAGGGAGGCGTACTTGGCGTAGACAGCCGCGAATGGGTCGTAGTCTGCGCTGGGCCGCTCGAAGATCATCAATCCCGTGACGTGCCCGAAGGTCGTCGGCGTCTCCATGTACAGAAACGTCGCGTCCAGGCCGCTGAGTTGCTTCACGCATGGTTCCTTACGTGGTGAGCATTCCGCCTTCAACGGGCAGCGTGATTCCGGTGATGTAGCTGCTGGCGTCGCTGGCGAGGAACAGCAGTGCGGCGCTGAGTTCTTCGGGCTCACCGAGACGCCCGCATAGTGTGCGCGGCAGGATCGCTGAGTCGAAGTATTCGGTCTCGAATTGGTCGGTCATCTCGGATGCGAAATAGCCCGGCGCGATTGCGTTTACGCGGATACCCCGGCGCCCGGTCCATTGCTGGGCAAGGTCGCGGGTCAGGCCGATCAACCCGGCTTTGGACGACGCATAGGCGGCCTGCGGCAGCCCCGCGGTGGTCAAGCCGAGCACGCTGCTGACGTTGATGATCGAGCTGCCCGGTTGCATCACGCGACCACATTCCTGGGCCATCCAGTAGCAGCCGTTGAGATTGAGGTCGATGACCGATCGGAACTGGTCCGGAGTCTCGCGAGTCGCCGGCACTGCGGTTCCCACCCCGGCGTTGTTCACCAGAATGTCCACCCGCCCAAATTCATCCAGCGCGGCGCGCACCAAAGCGCGGCAGTCGCCGGGGTCGGTCACATCCGTTGGGACCGCCACAGCTTTTCCGCCGGCTGCCTCGACCCGCGCACGTGTCTGCTGCAACCGGTCGACGCGCCGGGCGCCGAGCGCCACATGGGCGCCCGCCTCGGCCAGGGCCTGCGCGAACGCAACTCCGAGGCCGCTGGACGCGCCGGTGACGACGGCCACCCGGTCGTCAATACGAAAGCGGTCAAGCACGGGCATCGCGACACTCCTCTAGGTCCGAACGGGGCCCACGCCCGTTCTCCAACACTATGCATCATATTTGTATCTGTTGCACACATGCATCTAATGCGACATCTATCACACTCCGGTGTTCCGGTCGACCGCCCCGCCTGAGTCCGAAGGCTCGCGTAATACGTTCGTAAATAACGGAGTTCGTGAACTCATACGTCGTCATGGCCACTATTTCACACTTGGTTGGCCCAACGGTGGGCAACATTTGGTAGTCTGGTGCATATGCCGCATGCCGAAACGCCCCTCTCCCGCATGTTGGCGGAGGAGCGCAAGCCTGATGCCTTGACCGCCTTCCGGGTTGCCCGGCGGTGGTTCACGGCCGGGCGCCGCATCGAGATGCAGGAACTGGCCCATGAACTCGGCGTAAACCGTGCCACCCTGTTTCGCTGGGTCGGCGGGCGCAATGACCTGCTCGGCGAGATTCTGTGGTCGCTGGCAGAGCCGGCGCTTACTGCCGCGGTCGAGGCCTCCGACGGCAACGGGGCGCAGCGCATCACCGGGGCGATCGGCCACTTTGCGGCCATGCTCGACCGAGCCGATTTCCTTCGCGAATTTCTGCGACGAGAGCCGGAACGTGCGCTGAGAATTCTCACCACCCGCGCCGGCCCAGTGCAGGGGGGCCTGGTGGCCGCCATCGAGACCCTACTGAAGGACGAGGTCTCACAGGGCAACCTGCATTCAAGACTTCCGCTGCATGATTTGGCCTACCTCATCCTCCGGATCGTCGAGTCGTTCCTGTACGCCGAATACATCACCGGCGAGGAACCTGATATCGCAATGGCGGAATTAGCGGTTGGGGCACTTCTCGGACACCACGACTCCGATACCAATTGACCCTCTCGCTGCGGTTAACGCTCACTGCCACAACACTTGTGCAAATTCGGCGTCTGCGTACGCGCCCCGATTGTGGCCGGTGCGCAGATCTGATGAAGCGGCGTAGTAAGAACCAGCCCGCCTGGTAATGCCTCGCCGCGCGACCAGCGCGTAAGCCTGTCCCTGTCAGTACCGGGGATAAAGGCGGCATCCCCAGCTCATTCGCAGAGCGCGGATGGTGAACGTATGGGCTAGTGGCCAGCAAGCAAATCGGCCGGACCCACGCAAACACCAAGCGAGAGAGGATGCCATGACCACCACAGTGACGCTGCCTTCGACTCCCCAGCCGTATCTGGAGCGCGGACTGCTGCCGGCCGATTTTTACTCCTACGAGGAGCTGCTGTCAGATGCGGAGCGGGAGAAGGTCGCCCGCATCCGCGAATTCTTCCGCACGGAGGCCGCCCCGATCGTCGAAAGCTACTGGGCGCGGGCCGAGTTCCCGCACGAGCTGGTCAAGGGGTTCGCGAAGCTGGGCCTACTGGACTGGGCCGATCCTAATTCCTCGGATCCCGCGCCGAGCAACCTGATGACGGGCATCACCGCGATGGAGATGGCGCACGCAGACCCATCGCTCTCGGTGTTCTTCGGGGTGCACTCGGGGCTGGCGATAGGCTCCATCCTCACCTGCGGATCCGACGAACAGAAGCGTCGCTGGCTGCCCGCAATGAGTCGTTTCGAGAAGATCGGCGCGTTCGCGTTGACCGAGCCACACGGCGGCTCCGACGTGGCGGGCGGGATGGAGACTACCGCCCGCCGCGACGGTGACGAATGGGTGCTCAACGGCGCCAAGCGCTGGATCGGCAACGCCACCTTCGCCGATCTGGTGGTGGTGTGGGCCCGCGACGTCGAGACCAGCAAGGTGTTGGGCTTCGTGGTGGAGAAGGGCACTCCCGGTTTCACCGCGACGAAGATCGAAAACAAGTTCGCGCTGCGCATCGTGCAGAACGCCGACATCGTGCTCGACGAGTGCCGGGTTCCCGAAGCCAACCGGATGCCGAACGCGAAATCGTTCCGCGACACCGCAGAAATCCTGCGCCGCACGCGCAGCGGTGTGGCGTGGCAGGCGGTCGGAGTCCAGTTCGCGGCCTATGAGCTCGCATTGGCCTACGCCACGAAACGCACCCAATTCGGTCGCCCGATCGGCAAATTCCAGATGGTCCAGGACCTGTTGGTCAAGATGCTCGGTAACGCCACGGCGTGCGCCGGGATGATGGTGCGCCTGGCCCAGCTCCAGCACGAGGGTGTGTACCGCGATGAGCAGTCCGCGCTGGCCAAGGCCTACTGCACGACGCGCATGCGCGAGACCGTGCATTGGGCGCGGGAGTTGTTTGGCGGCAACGGCATTGTGCTCGACTACAACATCGGCCGGTTCGTTGCGGACTCCGAGGCCCTCTACTCCTATGAGGGCACCCGCGAGATGCAGACGCTGATCGTCGGCAAGTCGGTCACCGGCCTGAGCGCGTTCGTTTAAGGAGACGACAAAATGACAACGCAACCAACGCAATCCGTCTTTTCTGGTCTGAAAGTTGTTGAACTGGCGAGCTTTATCGCAGCGCCAGCCGCAGCAACGATGCTGTCAGATTTCGGGGCAGACGTCATCAAGGTCGAGGCTCCGGGGATGGGTGACCCGCAGCGCCTGCTGAGCTCGGTCCCGCCGAGCCCGGCGGCACTGGGGAACTACAGCTGGCACTTGGCCAACCGCAACAAGCGCGGAATGTCGATCAACCTGAAGTCCGAGGGCGGGACGCAAATCCTCAAGCGTCTCGTCGAATGGGCTGACGTGCTGATCACCAACTTCCCGCACGGCACTCGCGAGGGCCTGCACCTGGGCTACGACGAGGTGTCGTCCTGGAACCCGCGGATCATCTACGCCGACATCACCGGGTTCGGCGATGCCGGCCCGGACGCCAAGCTGCCTGGGTTCGACCTGACCGCGTTCTGGTCACGCAGTGGGCTGCTCGCCGCGACCCGCGATGCCGGTGCACCGCCGACGTCTCCACCTTGGGGCAGCGGCGATTACACCACCGCCGTCGCGATTTACGCAGCGATCACCACCGCGCTGTATCACCGTGAACGCACGGGCCGGGGCGCCAACGTCGGCACCTCGCTGCTGGCCACCGGGGTGTGGGCGACCGGAACGCTGGTATCGGCGGCCCTAGCCGGCGGTAAGCCCTACGAACTGAATGACCGCAACAAGCCGGTGAACGCGCTGACGAATCCGTATGAGTGCGGTGACGGCCGCTGGATCATGCTGGCCGCCAAGCGATCAGCGTTTTCAGTATTGGCCAGCGCCATCGGGCGCTCGGACCTACAGTCCGATCCGCGCTTCAGCGACGTTCAGGCTATCAGCAAGCACGCCGGTGAATTGGCGGCTCTGCTCGACACCGAATTCCGTGCCCAACCCCTGGCGCATTGGAAAGAGGTCCTCGACAAGGCTCGCGTTCCCTACGGCATCATCCAGACGCCCGAGGAAGCGGCCGGGGACCCGCAGCTGCGTGCCGCCGAGATCGTCGTGCCGATCGAGGGTGCGGCGGACCTGGAGTACACCGTCAACAACCCGATCACACTCCGCGGGCTGCCCAGAGTTCGTTCCCGGCGAGCACCCGAGCACGCAGAGCACAACGCCGAAATCCTCGCACAGCTGGGATTCAGTGCGGATGACATCAGCCAACTGCAAGTTGCGGGAGCGATTCCCGTTGCCTCAGAACAGGAGACAGTGAAATGACCACCATAGAGCGGGCGACGGAGCTGGTGCTTACCGAGCGTCGAGACGGCGTCCTGACGATCACCGTCAACCGTCCTGCACAACGCAACGCGATCAGCCGTGAGGTCGCCGTCCAACTGGCATCCGCGCTTGACCTGCTGGATTCCGATCCGTCGCTGTCGGTCGGCGTGCTCACCGGCGCCGGCGCGACATTCAGCGCGGGCATGGACCTAAAGGCATTCGCAAACGGGCAGACTCCGATCCTTCCTGGCCGTGGCTTCGGCGGAATCACCCGAGCCGAGGTGCGCAAGCCGCTGATCGCCGCGGTCGAAGGATGGGCGCTGGGCGGTGGCTTCGAAATGGCCCTGGCCTGCGATCTGATCGTCGCGGCGCGGGACGCCAAATTCGGCCTACCTGAGGTGAAACGGGGACTCATCGCCGGCGAAGGTGGCGTGATACGGCTGCCGCGGCGTATCCCTTACCACGTTGCGGTCAAGGTGCTGCTCACCGGCGAGCCGATTTGGGCGGTCGAAGCCAAGGCGTACGGGCTGGTCAGCGAGCTGACCGAATCCGGGGCCGCATTGGCCGGGGCGCAATCACTCGCGGCGCGCGTCGCCGTCAACGCGCCGCTCGCGTTGGCGAGGGTCAAGAAGGTCCTGCGAGAAACCCAAGGCCTCGATGACGCCGCAGCTTTCAAGCGACAGGACATAGATGCCCACGGCCTGCTCGCCACCGAGGACGCCCACGAAGGAGCGCTGGCGTTCGCCGAAAAACGTGCACCCGTATGGCGCGGGCGCTGAGACCAACAGCAGTTGAGGAGCAGCAATCATGAGTTCGCAAAAGCCTGTGCAACACATCGCAATTGTCGGTACCGGCACCATCGGTGCAAGTTGGGCGACGCACTACCTCGCCCGCGGCTTCGATGTCACGGCCACCGATCCGGCGCCGGGCGCAGAGACCGCGCTTCGGTCCTACGTGGCGGGTGCTTGGGAGGGTGCCCAGATTTTGGGAGTGTCGCCCGGTGCCTCACCGGACCGGCTGAAGTTCACCTCCGACCTGAAGTCTGCCCTTGCGGACGCCGACTTCGTGCAGGAGAACGCGCCAGAGCGCCCGGAGCTGAAGGTCAAGCTGTTCGCCGACATCGACGAGGCTACCCCGCCCGAGTCGATCATCGCCTCGAGCTCGTCGGGCATCACGATGACCGTCATGCAGGCCGAATGCCGGCGCCCAGAGCGCACGGTGATAGGTCACCCGTTCAACCCACCGCACATCATCCCGCTGGTAGAGGTCGTTGGTGGTACAAAGACGGCTCCCCAAACCATCCAGGACGCAATGGTTTTCTACGCCTCGATTGGCAAGAAGCCCATTCACCTGAAGAAGGAGCTGCCCGGTCACGTCGCCAACCGGCTGCAATCCGCGCTCTACCGGGAGGTGGTCTACCTGATCAGCCAAGGTGTCCTCGACGTCAACGACGCCGACGACGCGGTGTCGTGGGGTCCCGGCCTGCGCTGGGGCGTGATGGGACCCAACCTGCTGTGGCACCTCGGCGGCGGCGAAGGCGGCATCGAACACTTCATGGAACACCTGATGCCGCGCATGGCCGCCGGCTGGCCCGGGCTCGGTAATCCCGAACTCACCCCGGAGCTGGCCCACCAGATCGTCAAAGGCGTCCTCGAAGAAGCCGACGGCCGATCAATCGACGAACTGGCCGCTGAACGCGACGACATGCTGTTCGGGCTGCTCGCGGTGCGCGCCGAATGCGGGTCATCTCCCGTCCAGAAATCATGAAAAGTACTGTGCTGTAAGGAGACAACGATGTTGAGCGCGATGTGTGAGGTGTCGGCGATGATACCGATAACCTTCGGTCTCGCGGGTTACGCGTTGGTGTCGCGAGACGGCGCTAAGCCGGACCGCAGCATCACGCAGCAGCGTCCAACGACAACGGGATATGCCGAATAGTGCGCCAAAGACATTGACAGGCACTCAGATTGAAAGGACAAATCATGACTGCGAACGGAAAATTGTTCGTGCTGGAAGCCAGCGGTGACGGACGGCTGTTCTGCATCAACCCCGACGGCTCCGACAAGACGTTTATCGTCACCGGGTGCCCCATCCCCGATGGTGTCGCGGTCGATGTGCAGGCCGGCCACATCTATTGGACCAACATGGGGGCCCCGTCGGCCAACGACGGGTCGATCGAACGTGTCGATCTCGATGGAGGCAACCGCATCACGATCGTTCCCCGCGGCGGAACTTACACCCCCAAGCAGCTCCATCTCGACGCCGCCGACCGCAAGCTGTACTGGTCGGATCGGGAAGGTATGCGGGTGATGCGCTGCGACCTCGATGGTTCCAACGTTGAGACTCTGGTGCAGTCCGGGCACGGCGACGAAGACCGTCGCGATGAAACTAACTGGTGCGTCGGGGTCGCAGTCGATCACGTCGGCGGCCATCTGTACTGGACGCAGAAGGGCCCCAGCGACGCCGGCCTCGGCAGAATCCTGCGGGCCGGAATCGATCTCCCCGCGGGCGAATTCGCGTTCAGCCGCAGCGATATCGAGGTGGTGTGCAAAGACCTACCCGAGCCAATCGATCTCGAAATCGACCACACCAGCCGGACGCTGTACTGGACCGACCGGGGTGACCCGCCGAACGGCAACACCGTCAACCGGGCGCACTTGGACACCATCGGCATCACCGAACCCGAAATCGTGTTGACCCACCTGATGGAAGGCATCGGTATCGCACTCGATCCAGCCAACAACCGCATGTTCGTCACCGACCTCGGCGGCAACGTGTGGGCGGCCGCCCTCGACGGAACCGGCAGCCGACCCCTCCGGGCCGTCCAGGGCAACCTCACCGGCATCGCCTACGCCGAACTACCCGAGGGGAGAAAGCCATGACCTTCACAGTGCCGAAGGACGTTCCGAACCGGCCAGTAGCCGTCATTGGCGCCGGTACGCTCGGTCGCCGTATCGCGTTGATGTTCGCCGCGCACGGCGCTGACGTGCGGATCTACGACCTCGCGGAGGGGCAGCGCCGCGCCGCAGTCGATTTCGTCACGCAGAGTCTTCCGGCACTGGTAGAGAAGTTGAACAGCGATGTACCAGGACAGGTTTCGGTCAACTCGGACCTTGGCGATGCGGTGCGCAACGCGTGGCTGATCATCGAAGCGATCCCCGAGCGGCTCGAGCTGAAACGGCAGATGTTCGGACAACTCGACGAACTGTCAGCCGTCGACGCGATCCTGGCCAGCAATTCTTCGTCCTACCCGAGCCGGCTGTTTTTGGAAAAGGTACTCAACTCGGAACGCGTCCTGAATATCCATTTCTACATGCCGCCGAAACAGAACGCTGTGGACGTCATGTCGTGCGGCCGGACCGACCGCGACGTCATTGACTTCGTGCTGGCGACGTTGCCTCGGTTTGGGCTCTACCCCTTCGAAGCACGAAGGGAGAGTACCGGATTCATCTACAACCGAATCTGGGCGGCAATCAAACGAGAGGCGCTCGAGGTCGTGGCCGAAGGTGTGTCCACACCCGAGGAGGTCGACCAGATGTACCAAATCAACAACGGTTCGGCCGTCGGTCCATTTCGTATGATGGATCAAGTCGGCCTCGATGTTGTGCTGGATATCGAAGAGCACTATTGCGCTGAACATCCGGAGTACCCCGAAGGACCTCGCCAGGTGTTGCGACGGTATCTGGAGCAAGGTCGGTTGGGGGTCAAGTCCGGCGCCGGATTTTACGAAGACTATCGCCGGTGACGCCCTGCTGTGCACGATCACCTCGACTTCGGTCCCGCTAGCACGCGCGGCGGAGATACCGCGCAAAATTCACTGCTGTGGAGCAACTGCCGTTGGCGTCGCCCGGTGCACGCTGGCTGATCGCGGCAGCGGTCCTCGGCTCGGGCCTGGCCATGCTGGACGGCACCGTCGTCAACGTTGCGCTGCCGACGATCGGGCGGGAGCTGAGCGCGGATCTAGCCGGCCAGCAGTGGGTGCTGGATGGCTACCTGCTGACCCTGAGCGCTCTGCTTGTCTCCGGGGGCGCGGCCGGCGACCGCTACGGCCGCCGCCGTGTCTTTCTGATCGGGCTGGCCGTTTTCACCGCGGCGTCATTGGCCTGCGGTCTCGCCCCGACCATCGGCTGGTTGATCGTCGCCCGGCTGGTCCAAGGTGTCGGCGCGGCCGCACTGGTTCCGGGCAGTCTTGCCCTGATCGACGCCGGAATCAGCGATGACGACCGAGGTCGCGCGGTGGGAATCTGGGCGGGGATGTCCGGCGTGACGACGGCGCTGGGCCCGTTCATCGGTGGCTGGTTGGTGGACTCGGTGTCGTGGCGCTGGGTGTTCTTGCTCAACGTTCCGCTCGCCGTCGCGGTGGCATGGATCGCCGTGCGCCACGTCCCGGAATCCCGGAATCCGACCGCCTCTGGGGGCCCGGACATACTCGGCACCGCGGCTGTCGCCGTCGGCCTGGCCGGGATGGTCTACGCGTTGATCGAAACTCCTTCCCGCGGTTGGACTGTGACGACGGTGGCCGGCGCCGTCCTCGGCGCGGCCGGGTTGGCCGCCTTCCCCCTGATCGAACAGCGGGTGCGGTCACCGTTCTTGCCGCTCAAGCTCTTTCGTTCCCGACAATTCACCGGCGCCAACCTCACCACTTTGGCCGTATACACGGCAGTGGGTGGCGCGTTGTTCCTGTTGGTCCTGCAGCTTCAACAAAGCCTGCACTACACGGCGTTGAGGAGTGGGCTGGCGACGCTACCCATGACGATCATCATGCTGATCGGCTCCCCGTGGATAGGCGGGCTCGCGCAGCGAACCGGCCCGCGAATCCCGATGACGGTCGGACCGTTCATCGCCGCCCTCGGCGTGGCTCTGATGGCACGCATCGTGCCCGGGACGACGTACCTGGGTGCGGTGCTGCCCGCCGTGGTCGCGTTCGGCCTCGGGCTCGCGATCACCGTCGCGCCACTGACCGCGGCTGTCCTCGCCGCCGTCCCCGACGACTACGCGGGCACCGCATCCGGCGTCAACAACGCCATTTCGCGCATCGCCGGACTCCTCGCCGTCGCCGTGCTCCCGGTCGCGGCCGGCATCAGCGCGGGCCCCGGCCAACCCCTCGGCCCCGGCTTCTCGCTGGCGATGCTCATCAGCGCGGGTGTCTGCCTGATCGGCGGAATCGCCGCGTGGCTGACCATTCGCACCGGTGCCGACGTCGCACACCAGGTGCTGCCGGGAATCAACCACGCCTGCCAAGACCCGTCCACCAGGCACCCGAGACACGACCAGGATGCCGCGTAGTTCAGTCGAAGATGACGACCGCGCGTCCGACCACGTCGCCGCACCCCAACTCATCCAAACGCTCGTTGATGTCGTCCAAATTGACTTCGACAATGTGGTGTTTGATCAGACCCTGGCTGGCGAGCGCAAGAACCTCGGTCAGGTCGTTGTGGTTGCCCCAGAACGATCCGCAGTATGACTTCTCTCCGCTCACGAATGGAAAAATGGGTACCTGCGCACCGCTCTGTCCGATCAAGCCAGCACAGGTGAGCGCACCTTCCTTGCCCAAGATCGAAAACCCAAGCTCCAAAGACTCTTTGGCGCCGGCGCAGTCCAGCACCGCATCGACCTCCCGGCGGCCGGTCAGGTCTTCCAGTTCGTTACCGCGCCAGCAAACAATCGCGCTGGCAACAGCAGCTTGCGTTGTCCTTAATGGAGCGCCGCCCGTCTCGATGTGCGGGCTCGGGCAACGTCGGATTCGAATACGTTGTAGCGATGTGGAATGTCGACGGGCGCAAGGTGTTCGGAGTGTCCGCGGGCAGCGGGGAACCGGTGCTGCTGCTGCACGGCTATCCGCAGAGCTCGTCCTGCTGGCGCCACCAGATCAAGGCGCTGGCCGACAGCCATCACGTTGTGGCGCCGGACTGGCCGGGCTTCGGCCGGTCCGATCCACCGTCGACGGCACCCACCTATGACAACGAACTGGAGCGGATCGAGCGGTTCGTGGAGCAGTTGGGGTGGCAACGATTCAATCTGTGTGCGCATGATTACGGTGGCTTCATCGGACTCGGCTACACCATTCGCCATCCCGAACGCGTGCTGCGACTCGCGCTCTTGAATACCCGCGCGCACGGCATCTTCCGACCGTGGTTCTACCGCTTCTCGCAGGGCCAACATTGGATTGCCGCCCGCCCATTACTATCCGCCATCGCGCGACATCTGCCGCTGGCCGCGATCCACCATCGGGCGCTGGCCCGCTACCGCGAGACCGGCTGCTTCGACGCCGCACTGGAAGCCGAATACCTGGGCTGGATGAACACGGCGCAAGGCAAGCGCACGTTTTGGGAATTCTTCGCACACTATCGGGTGTCCGCGGTCCCATGGCTCGCCGACGGCCTCGGGGCCATCGCCTGCCCGGTCTCCGTCATCTGGGGCGACCGCGATCCTTATGTGCCGTTGCGCACCGCACACGAACTGGCCGAGCGCATCCCGAACGCCGAATTGATCCGGCTGCGGGGCGCCGACCACTACATCATGGAGGAACGCCCTGCTGAGGTGACCGACGCCCTGACCCGCCTGCTGAGCGTGCCGCTGACCTGTCGCGCCTAGCTGGTGACCGTCATCTGTTCGTCGCTGCCATCCCACGAGCGGATGAAGACGTCGATCGGCACCTGCTCGTCGCGGCCCTGCTCGCTGCCGCTGTCGTTGAGGTGCACGATGCCGGCCGCGGTGTCGACACCGGTGACCACCACGGCGTGGTTGGCCAGCGGTTGCCCACTCGAGTCTTTGTCCTCGACGGGTTCGCCCCAGATGATTTCGGCGTTGACTCCGGCAATGACCTTGCGGCCCTTGGCCAGATCCTGCTCGAGTGCCAACATGCCGGTCGGGACGTGGGTCGATGCGGCGCTTGACTTGTCGGTGCTCACGGCACGGATTCCATAGTGCGCCAGCAGGACCGGCTCATCGTCGAACGAGGTCCCCTCGCCGCTCTTGCGTCTCTTCGGCTTCTGGTAGATCGGCCCAGGGTGCACGCTGCTGGGCGTTGATTGAGCCAGCTTGACGACCTCGCGCTCGGACGGCTGCGTGCCGGTCAGTTCCCCGACCACGTCGGCGACCGCCATCTCGACGCAGTCGTCGTCGTATTGCTGATAACGCCAGAATGGGGCGGCCGCCGCTGGGTCGCCGTAAAGCGTCCCGACACCATTGGGTGGATTGCCGGGTGCGGCCTGGGCTGTGCCCACCGTCAACCCGAGTGCGGCCGCGCCGGTCAGCACCGCAACGGCAACAGCGCGGGCCACGGTCGCAATCCTGATCATGAGAGAAGGCTCTCGCCGGGGCCTCTACGAATTCTTGGAGTCCTGATCGGGATGCCGACGCGCGCGTCGAGGCCGCCCTGCAGCGCTTGCTCGCGTGGACGAAATTGGTCGTCAATGGGCCCCGGACAGGTTCAACGTGACCACCCCCACGATGATCAGCCCGACGCCGACGACTTTCGTTACCGAAATGGGAGAACCTAAAAACAGCACCGCGATCAGCACGATGGCCGCAGTCCCGATCGCCGACCACAACGCGTAGGCGACGTCAGTCTGCATGCCTCGCTGGATCGACCACGCCAGCAGTGCGAAAGAGGCGCCGTAGCCGACCAAGCACATCACGGTAGGCCACAGACGGCTGAAACCTTCGGTGCTCTTGAGCAGGCTGGTCGACACCACTTCCGCGATGATCGCGCCGAACAGGAGCAGGTACGTGACAGCGCCTCCTTGCATACGGATGTGTCTACACCACGCTTCGACGACGGCCGTAACGTTGGCTGGGTGATGACGACGAATCTCGATCGCCGCCTCGACAGTTACGCACCGGCGGTGGTAAGCCTGTTCCGGTTGGTCTACGGCTTGCTGTTCGCCGGATACGGCTCGATGATCCTGTTCGGCTGGCCCGTGGCCACGCCGGGTCCCGTTGAGTTCGGGTCGTGGCCCGGCTGGTACGCGGGGCTCCTCGAATTCGTTACTGGCCTGCTGATCGGCGCCGGATTATTCACTCGCGCTGCGGCATTCGTCGCCTCGGGCACCATGGCGGTCGCCTACTTCTGGATGCATCAGCCGCACGCGCTGTGGCCGATCGGTGATCCACCGGGCGGCAACGCCGGAACGCCGGCGATTCTGTTCTGCTTCGGCTTCTTCCTGCTGGTCTTCGTCGGCGGCGGCCGCTATTCGGTCGACGCCCGGCGCCGCCGCTAAGGATCAGTCGCCCCAACGGCCATGCGTGGCCGCCAGTTCCAGCAGGGTGATGCCGTCGGTCTGGCGTTCGCGCAGCACCTGGTTGGGAAACGTGTAGGGCGGTGCCGCCCCGGGGCTGCGTTGCGCATGCGCCACGATCGCATCCATCAACGTGCGCGCCATGGACAACCGCGGGTAGCGGGCGTGGATTCCGGCGGCGATTTCCTCGTCGATGAATTCGGCGTCGCGGCCGAAATCCGCACCCACACCGCTGCGCACCAGATGACACAGCGCTCCGCGCCGGTCGGCGATGCCCATCGACGTGTGCAAGGCAATGGCCTCCCACACGCCGTCCACGAGTGGGCGCTCGCAGCCGTGCTCGGTCAGCAGGGCCGCCGCGAGGTCGGCGCCTTCGACCTCGAACCTTTCCTTACCCGGCGCCGCGGAGCCGGCACCGAGATCGTGGAGCACGCATCCAAGGAACAGGGCGTCGGCATCGTAATCGGCACCGGCGCGCATGCCCTCGTGCGCGGCGACCAGCTCACCGAACAGGTAGCTGCGCACACTGTGGTTGAACACTGACGGCGCCTCGGTCGACTGTGCCAGTCGGACGGCGGCTTGCGCGACGGAGGTGTCCGGGAGAGCGGATATGACCTGCATGAACAGCACGTTAGACCCGCGGCAGCCATCCGGTGAGCGGCTAAAAAGACACGAGCCCCACGGTTTAGGCCACGAGGTCCCGGGGCGCCTTGCTGGTACCCCGCGGATGGATCAGTGATAATGGCATTCTCTAGTTTGGAGAAGCCATTTCCGTTTACGGACCGCCCCGAGGAGCGTCGACGATGACCGCGAACCAACGATGCGACGGATTGGTGGCCCTCGTCACCGGGAGTAGCCGAGGTTTGGGCAAGGCGATCGCCGCCCGGTTCGCGGCCCGAGGTGCCACGGTCGCGCTGACCGCGCGCACGATGGACCCCGACCCTAAATACCACGGGTCGCTGCGCGAGACCGTCGACGAGATCGTCGCCGCGGGAGGTCGGGCCATCGCCGTGCAGGCAGATCTGTCCCAGGCCGAGGAACGCGCGCGGTTGTTCGGTGAAGTCGTCGACGCCGTCGGCGCTCCGGACATCCTGGTGAACAATGCCGCGGTCACCTTCCTGCGGCCCCTCGACGGGTTTCCCGAGCGACGTGCGCGGCTGATGATGGAAATGCATGTGCTCGGGCCCTTGCATCTGAGCCAGTTGGCGATTCCCGCGATGCGCGAGTGCGGCCGAGGCTGGATCCTGAACCTGACCTCAGTCGGCGGCGACCTACCGCCCGGCCCGCCCTTCTCCGAATTCGACCGAACCGCGGGCTTCGGCATTTACGGGACGGCCAAGGCCGCACTCAACCGGCTCACCAAAAGCCTTGCCGCAGAACTGTATGACGACGGAATCGCCGTCAACGCCGCCGCTCCGTCCAATCCCGTGGCCACCCCGGGCGCGGGCACCCTCGACCTGGCGAAGACGGACACCGAAAACATCGAGCTGATCACCGAGACGGCGTTCCGGTTGTGTACGGGAGATCCGAAGACCCTGACCGGCCGCATCGCGCATACCCAGACCTTCCTCGCGGAGGTCGGCTGGTTTCAGCCCGCCGGCTGATGGTGGAGGTCGATCTCGCCGAGCTGCGCCGCCGACTCGCGGCTGCCGACGTCACCGACGTCACCGCGCTGGCAGGAGGTGCCTCCAGCCTCACCTTTCGCGGCACGCGATCCGGCCGACCCGTGGTGATCAAGCTCGCCCCGCCGGGGGTTGAGCCTATCGCGCACCGCGATGTGCTGCGGCAGGCCCGCATTCTCAAAGCGCTTGCCGCGACTCGGGTTCCGGTACCCGAGGTGCTGTGGGAGGACTCGGGAGATCCGCCGCTGAACCCGCCGCTGTTCGTGATGTCGCACGTCGACGGTGACTGCGTCGAGCCGCTGTTCGACGGTTGCGCGCCCACACCGGAGCTGGCCGAGCGCTACCGCAACGCGTGCCGGGCCATGGCCGCCCTGCACAGCCTGTCACCCGGTGACCTCGGGCTGGGCTCCGAACCGGTCATCGATGCGGTCTCGGAAGTCGAGCGCTGGTGTCAGACGTTGCAGACCGTCGATGCGTCACTGGTTCCCGGCTGGCCGGGGGTACGCGACGCGTTATTGCGTTGCGCCCCAAACGCTATCGCGCCCGGCGTGGTACACGGTGACTTTCGGCTGGGCAATCTGATGGCGGCCGGGGCGAGTGTCAACGCGGTGATCGATTGGGAGATTGAGCCGTCCCGGTGAGTCCGGAGACTGCATTCGTTGAATCACCCTGCCTTTGGTGGGGTGCGTTTGTGATCGTAGTAGAGCGTCTCGACGGCCTCGGGAGTGAAGTCGTCGAGGTACTCGTGGGGGCGTTCGGTGTTGAACCAGACCACCCATTCAGCGGTCGCCAGCTCGACCTGGTTGACGTCGCGCCACGGGCCTTGCCGGCGGATAAGTTCGTTCTTGAACGAGCCGACGGTGGTCTCGGCCAGCGCATTGTCCAGCGCATCGCCAACCGAGCCGACGGAGGGATCCACGCCCTCATCGATGAGCCGCTGGGTGAAGGCCACCGAGGTGTATTGACTGCCCGCGTCGCTGTGCGCAATCAGCCCGTGCAGACTGGTGGTGCCGTCCTGGGCGCGAGTGAAGAACGCATGCTCGATAGCGTCGAGGACCAGATCGGTGGTCATGGATCTGGCGGCCCGCCAGCCTAGGATCCGGCGGCTGTAGGCGTCGATGACGAATGCGACGTAGACGAATCCCATCCAGGTCGACACATACGTAAAGTCGGCCACCCACAACCGATTTGGCGCCGCGGCATAAAAGCGGCGGTCCACCAGATCCGGGTATCGCCGATGAGTGTCGTCGGCGATGGTGGTCTTGTGCTTGGATCCGTACCGCGCGCCCTCCCAACCGTTCTCGCGCATGATCCGCTCCACCGTGCACCGGGCGACATCGTGACCCTGGCTGCGTAGCCAGATCCACAACTTGCGTGACCCCAGCGTCTGGACGAACTTGCCCTTTTTCTTGTCTTCCCGCGCCGCGGTGATGATCTCGACCAGCTCGGCGTCATGGATCTGCCGTCGTGTCGGGGTCTTGTTGATCCACTCGTAGTAGGTCGACGGGCTGATCGGCACGCCATGCTCAGACAGCACCGCACACATGGGCTCGACACCCCAGCGCAGCCCGGCCCCGCCGTTGGGGCCGGCCACCTGGTGGTCCTTGTGTTCGGCGATGAACCGGATCACCGTCTCCCGGGCCGGTCGAGCTCGGCCCCGAAGAAAATCGCCGCTGCTTTCAAGATCTCGTTGGTTATCTGAGGCCGTGAGGAAGCTGTTCACCATGTAGACGACACGCGTTCGGAGATGCCGGGAAATGCGTTGTGGACCAGTTATCTTCGGTGTCTGTGACGAGTCCTGGGCTGCGGGTGCAGTCGGTGGTGATGCCGTTCGGCGACCGCGAATCGTGGACGCTGGTGGATCAGGATGCGGTGGTGGTGGAGCCGGTCGAGGCGTTCTTGTCGCATCTGCACGCGATCGAGCGCTCACCGAACACGGTCAAGGCCTATGCCCATGATCTGCGGGATTGGTTCGAGTTCCTCGATCGGGGCGGCCTGGTGTGGTCGCGGGTGCGACTGGAGGAGGTGGGCCGGTTCGTGGCGTGGCTGCGACTACCCGCGGCGGGGCGAGTGGGCAATGTGTCAGCGCTGCCGACGGCGGAGAGCATGTGCTCGGAGGCCACGGTGAACCGCAAGCTATCGGCAATCTCGGCGTTTTATGAATTCCATCAGCGCCACGGAGTGGACCTGGGTGATCTGTTGACGACCTGGCAGCGGCATAAGGGACATGGTGGATCGTGGCGACCACTGCTGGCGCACCTGGGATCTCGACCGGAGCGCAGCAGGCGGATCCGGTTACGGGCCCAGCGGCGCATCCCGGACACGCTGGACACGGAACTGGTCGCGGCGATCGTGGCGGCCTGTGATCGGCTGCGGGATCGGTTCCTGTTTTCTCTGCTGGCTGCATCCGGGCTGCGGGTTGGTGAGGCGTTGGGGTTGCGGCACAGCGACATCGATGCGGCTGCTCGGCTGGTGACGGTGGTGCCGAGGGTGAATACGAATCGTGCCCGAGCCAAGGGCGGGGGTCGCCAGGTGCCGGTGCCGGGCGCGGTGATCCGGCTGTATGCGGATTATCTGCATGGCGAGTACGGCGAGCTGGACAGCGATTACGTATTCGTCAACTTGTGGTCCGGTCCTATTGGGTATCCGTTGACGTATGCCAGCGTCTACGATTTGGTCTGCCGATTGCGGGAGCGGACCGGAATCATGTTCGGGCCGCATACTTTTCGCCACTCGTATGCGACAGAGTTGTTGCGCCGCCAGGTGCCGGTCGAGGTGGTGGCCCATCTGTTGGGGCACGCGTCGATCGCGACGACCAGTGACGCGTACGCGCATCTGAAGGTCGAGGACACCCGCCGCGCGTTGGTGGCCGCGGGGTGGCTGGCGGACCGGGATGGGTCGTGGTGAGCGTCGAGGTGCTGGCGCCGCCGATTGAGCCCGGCTGGGTTGCGCGTTTGGGCGCAGCGGTGCGTGCGGAGTTCCGGGTCGAGGTGCTGGTGCCCGCCGTCGCGGATCCGATTCTCGGGTCGCCGGCATGCGCGGTGCCCGGGTGTGTGCGTTCGAGTCGCTACGCCGGGCTCTGCCCGGCCCATCTGGGCCGGTGGAGAAAGGCGGGTCGCCCGGATGACCGACGGGCGTGGGCGGCGACCGCTGATCCAGAGGTGATGGGGTACCGGCCGCTGCAATCGTGCCTGGTGCCCGGTTGCGGCTTCGGGCAGCATCGGTATCGGTTGTGCTACACGCATTCCCACGCCTGGGACAAGGCCGGACGCCCAGTGGTGGATCGGTGGAAGCCGGACGTGGCCGGCACGCCGGCAGCGGTGTGCGCCATCCCGGGGTGCATGTTGTGGGCCGAACTGGACGCCGGGTGGTGTCATTCCCACCACCGGCGGTGGCGGCTGCGTGGTCGCCCGTCGGCGGCGGAGTTCATCGCCTACTGCGCCAGCTACGGCGAGGATCGCTTCGACTTGCGGCCGCTGCGGCCGCAGTTGCGGCTGGAGATCGGCTACGCGCTGCAATGCCGCGTCGACCTGAACCGAACCCGCACCACACCGCGATCGATCAAGCCGCTGCTGGACCACTTGTCGGCAACCGGGGCCGAGTCGCTGCTGGATCGTCCGCTGGCCGACTGGCTGGCCGGGCTGCCGGCCGCGGCGTCGGTCAACACCCCGCGCGCGTTCCTCGGTTACGCGATCGAGTGCGTGCTCGATTTGCGCGACGGGACCGGCTGGGACAGCGAATACCAGCGTGACGTGTGGCGGCTACGGCGGCTCGGTGTTTCCGGCCATGACGGGGCCAAACTGGATTTCACTGCGGTGCACCCAGTCTGGCTTCGAGAGCTGGCCAAACGATGGTGCCGGTGGCGCATGTCGTGCGGAGTCGGGCTGGGGCAGCTACGCAGTGATCGCCTCGCGCTCGTTCGTTTGTCGCAGTTCATGCCCGGACTAGCGAGCTCGTCGGGCCCGGGTGCGCTCGAGCGGGCAGCGCTGGAGGCCTACCTGGCTCGACTGGCCGTTGAGATCCCACAACCGAAGACCCGCAGCGCCGAGATCGGCTGTGTGACCGGGTTTCTGAATGCCGTTCGCCAGCACCGGTGGGCATCGCTGCCGGCCGAGGCGCAGCTGTATCCCAGCGACCAGCCCCGCCGTGACGAGACACCGGCACCGCGGGCGATTCCCGAGTTCGTCATGGGCCAGTTGGAAAGCCCGGCCAACCTCGACCGGATCAGCGACCCGCGGATCCGGCTGCTGGTGGAGGTCCTCATCCGCACCGGCCTGCGCATTGGCGACGCCACCCGGCTGGCGCTGGACTGTCTGGTTCGCGACCCGCAGGGCGCGGTCTATTTGCGCTACCGCAACCATAAGATGCGCCGCGACGCGGTGGTGCCCATCGACGACGAACTCACCGCCATGATCCAGACGCAGCAGGAGCGCACCCGGCAGCGGTTTCCAACCACCGCCGTGTTGCTGCCGCGCAGCAGCGCCAACCCCGACGGACGGCTGCCCATTCCCACCGTGACGTTCCACCTCCAGCTCGGGCAGTGGCTCGAAACATGTGGTGTCACAGATGAACTCGGTCAGCCAGCGCATATCACCGCTCATCAGTTCCGGCACACGGCGGCCACACGATGGATCAACCATGAGGTGCCGCAGGAAGTGGTCCGACGCCTGCTCGACCACACCAGCCACACCATGACCGCCGTGTATGCCCGATTGGCCGACACCACCATACGAGAGCAGTGGGAACGCGCCCAGAAGATCAACATCCACGGTGAGCCGGTCGACATCACCGTCGACGGGCCCCTCGCCGATGGCGAGTGGATGAAGCAGAACCTTGCACGCGCGAAAATAGCGCTGCCCAACGGCTATTGTGGTCTGCCACTACAGAAATCGTGCCCGCACGCCAACGCATGTTTGACTTGTCCGCTGTTCATCACGACCGCCGAATTCCTACCCCAACACCGCAAGCAGCTCGATGACACCCGCACGTTGATCTCGCGTGCTCAAACCGACGGCCACACCCGCCTGGCCGAGATGAACCACACCGTCGAAACCAACCTGCTTACCATCATCGCCACCCTCGAAACCGACCAACGCGACTGCCGGTGCGCTGCAGCGGGCAGCGAAACATGCTGCGGAAAGGAACCATCCGATGCGCCATGACAACAGCCACTACCTCCTCGCCGCTGCCCAACGCCGCCGCGCCGACACCCTCCAACGCGCCCGGCAAGCCCTGCAGGAACTCGGCGAAACCGGCCAGCGGCGCACTATCACACAGATCGCCGCCCTCGCCGGCGTCTCCCGCTCATGGCTGTATGCCCAGCCCGCACTGCGCGACCAACTCCGCCGACTGACCGCCATATCGGAGACGCCCGAGCCGGCACCACCTGCCCCAGTCGAGCGCGGCTCCGACGCCTCCCTGCGCCAACGCCTCACCCTCGCACACGAACGCATCCGCGAACTCGACAACGAAAACCGTCAACTACGAAACCAGATCGCACTCCTGCACGGACAGCTCCGCGCCAACCGCATCGCCGACACCCACATCACGGACACCGTCCACGACACAAACACCCAGATCACGCCCCCAAACAGTCGAGCCCGCCCAAGATAACATTGGCCCGGCGCAGCTCGGCAATCTCCTTGCGCAGCGCCTTGTTCTCCTCGGCCATCGCGGAGGTCACACCCGGCCGCTGGCCGGTATCGACCTCCGAGCGGCGGATCCAGGTCCGCAACGTCTCCGGTGTGCCGATCCCCAACATGCCCGTGACCGCCGTGATCGCCGCCCACTGCGACGGGTACTGCGGGCGCACCTCAGCGACCATGCGCACCGCACGTTCACGAAGCTCGTCGGGGTACTTGCTGACACGTCCCATAACCCAGATCCTCCCAAGATCGGGAGTCTCCGGAAACGCCGGGACGGCTCAGATCTGGTCGATCGGTGATCCGCGGATCGATGCCGGCTGGTTTCTGATCAACTGCGATCCCGGGACTTACCAACGTGTTTCGGACGCCGCCGGCATGGCGCCCCCGATCGACGAGCTCGCCGAGATCTATCAGGATGAGCTGGGGCACGAAGTCGCCGGCCTGACCTGGTTTCGCGCACTGGCCTGTTTCAAGTCGGCGGCGACCTGGTCGCTGATCGTCAAACACAACCGCCGAAGGAAGACGCCGCGGGACGAATGGGAAGCCATGGCGCCGACGTTGCCGCGACTACTGGAGCGGGCGCGGTCGATGGTGGAGTAGGCCTCGGTTAGCGGCACTTGATAAAGACGTTCTGGCAATAGTTTCCGACGCCGTCCCAGTTTTTCTCCCGTGGGATGCCTCGATTGGCGGGGTTCGTAAAGAACGATGGAGCGTCGACCGTGTTGAATTGGCTGATCTCTGGGAGCATCGGCGGCTCGGGGTCGGGATCGGTATCGTCCGCGCGCGCCAGCCCGATGCCGCCCCACAAGGCCACGACGCTGACCGCACCGGCAAACAGTCCGCGAGCGTACGAACGAGCTTTCATCGCCGCCCTCTCGGGTTCGTTGCCGTGTGCCACACCCGCAATTCTAGCGGCCGGCCGGCCGGGCCAACGCCAGCCTGCCGCAGCCACATCGCGTATCAGTTACGAACGCGCAACGACTCTGCCGGGGCGACCAGCAAATGCCGCTATGCGCACGGCGCGGTATTTACGGTTTCGCCCGTGGGGACAAAAGCCGGGGTCGTCCGCAACGCTGCGGTCGTCGCGATGTGCTTTCTAATGACGCTGACCATGGCCCCGTCTACGGCCGCCGATCCCGACGTTCAGCCCGCTGGTGCCGCTACGCCACCGAATGACGGGCTGGTGCCCTCGAATCCTCCCCAAATCGTCAATACCCCGGATGGCTGGCGATTGGGGCTTGGCGCGAAGGACGAGGCTCAGACTCCGGTCGCGCCGTTGACAACCGCGCTCTCGTCCCGCGAGTACATCGCGACCGGAACATTTGTCGGAGACCTGAGCGGGCCGGGACAGCCGCAAGGCATTCTCGAGGCGGGTTACGAGATCGGCTGTGGCATCGACATGAGCACGTCCAACGGCGTCGACCTCGGCGGCAACATGGGCATCGCCCCCGGTCTCAGCCCGACGTTTGACACCAGCGGCGCGTTGCCGCCTCTTCTGCCGTTCCTCACCGTCCCGGTGGGCGGCTCGATCAATGTGGGGCTCAAGCCCGGCTTCGTGATTGTGGTGCCGGTGGCGAAGAAGCAATTCAAGGGCCCGCACCCGTGGATCATGATCGCCAACTTCCACGTCAGGATCGACGGCTGCGTGGGCCAGTCGTTCATTCGCTCCTACGCGACGCTGACCCGGGTGACTGACCAGTCCGACGTGGTGGTGTCCTACGTCGGCGTCACCAAAGCCGTCTGATCGGGTTCTCGTCGCCGGCCGAGGGCAGGGATACAATCGAAGAACTCAATGGGTGGGAGGCACCATGTCCGACGACGATTTCAATCGTCGCAATATCGAGGAGTTCCGCGCCAACCACGGCCGGCTCGGCGGACAGTTCGAGGGCGCACCGGTATTGCTGTTGCACAGCAAGGGAGCTCGCAGTGGCGAGGAACGAGTGAGTCCGATGATGTATCTGGCCGAAGGTCAGCGCTATCTGGTGTTCGCATCAGCGGCGGGTGCCGACCGCAACCCCGCGTGGTACCACAATCTGGTGGCTCACCCCGATGCGCAGATCGAAGTCGGGGACGACCTCATCGACGTTCGGGCCGTCGAGCTGCACGGCGACGAACGCGACCAGAAGTACGCCATTCAAGCCTCGCGCTATCCGGGCTTCGCCGACTACGAACGCAAAACCACCCGAACGATTCCCGTTCTCGCACTGATCCCGCGGCAAGCGTCGTGACGGCGCCCTCACGAGCTTAGCGGGGGATACCCGCCAGCTTGTCGGCGAACTTCGCCTCGGCTGCGGCACGCAGCCGCGGCAGGTGTTCGGAGGGAAACAGATCGGGCGCGGGCTCGCGGTCTTTGAGCAGCATGCGTGCCAGCGTCACCTTGTGCACCTCGGTCGGGCCGTCGGCCAGGCCCAACACGAAGGACTCCACCAGATATTGGACGAACGGCATCTCATGCGTGGTGCCCAACGATCCGTGTAGTTGTAGCGCCCGCGCCGACACGTCATGCAGCACCTTCTGCATCATCGCCTTGACGGCGGAAATATCGGCCCGCACCGCCTTGTAGTCGTTGAATTGGTCTATTTTCCAAGCGGTTTGAAGTGTCAGCAGCCGGAACGCCTCGATCTCCATCCATGAGTCGGCGATCATCTCCTGTACGAGTTGCTTGTTGGCGAGCACCTCGCCCTGGGTGTGGCGCGACACGGCTCGCTCACAGAGCATGTCGAAGATCCGGCGGACCAAGCCGACCGTGCGCATTGCGTGATGAATGCGACCGCCGCCGAGACGGGTCTGCGCGACGACGAACGCGCCACCCCGCGGGCCCAGCATGTGGTCGGCCGGCACCCGGACATTCTCGTAGCGGACGTAACCCTCGCGGCCACCGCCCAGGGGCTGATAGCCCAGTCCGACATCGCGGATCACATTGATTCCGGGGGTGTCGCCGGGGACGACGAACATCGAATACCGTTGGTACGGTGGCGCATCGGGATCGGTCATGGCCATCACGATGATGAACGACGCCATCGAGGCAAACGACGAGAACCATTTCTCCCCGTTGATGATCCAGTGCTCACCGTCGGGCACCGCGGACGTGGTGAACACTTTCGGGTCCGCGCCGCCCTGCGGTTCGGTCATCGAGAAGCAGGACACGATCCGGTTATCCAGCAGTGGTTCAAGATACCGCGATTTGAGCTCGGGTGTGCCGTAGTGCGCGAGGATCTCGCTGTTGCCGGAATCGGGTGCCTGCGAGCCGAATACGATCGGTGCGCACTCCGAGCGGCCCAGAATCTCATTGAGCAGGGCCAGTTTCACCTGGCCGTAGCCCGGGCCACCGAGATGTGGACCGAGGTGCGTGGCCCACAGCCCGCGCTCCTTCACGACCTGCTGCAGAGGCGGGATCAGCGCCTGGCGTACCGGATCGCCCAGATCGTGCGACTCCTTGACGATCAGGTCGATGGGCTCACACTCGGTGCGCACGAAGTCCTCTACCCATTCGAGTTGCTGTGCCCACTGCCGATCAGTGGAGAAATCCCACGACATCTGTCATCCCTTTCGTTCGTCAGCACTTTGCGTCACGCTCTGTTTCACGACGCCGGCGTCGACGAGTTCGGTGATGGCATGCTCGTCGAATCCCAATTCGCGCAGCAGGGCACGCGAGTGGTCGCCGGGCAACGACGGCGACGACGGCGCATCGGGCCTGGTGCGCGAGAAGCGCGGAGCCGGTGCGGGCTGGGTGATCCCGTCGACGGCGATGAAGGTGTCGCGTGCGGCAAGATGCGGATGCCGCGGCGCTTCCGATAGCGAAAGTACCGGTGTCGCACAACATCCCGGTGAGTCGAGGAGCCGTTCCCAATCCTCGCGCGACTTCTCGGCGAAACGAGCAGCCAGTGCCGCGCGGTGTGCGGGCCAGGTGGCCGGCTCGGCTTCGTCATGCGGCACGTCGACGTCAAGACGATCGCAGAGTTCGGCGTAGAACTTCGGTTCCATCGCACCGACCGCAACGTGGCGTCCGTCCGCGGTGGCGTAGGCGCCGTAGAAGTGCGCCGCGCCGTCGAGCAGGTTGTCCTGGCGGCGGTCGCGCCAGGTGCCGGCGGGCACCATCCCGAAGTACGGTGCCAGCAGGGTCGCGACGCCGTCGACCATCGCGACGTCGAGCACCTGGCCTTCGCCCGACTCGCGGGCCTCGAGAATCGCACTGAGCAGGCCCACCGCCAGCAGCATTCCGCCGCCGCCGTAGTCGCCGACCAAATTGAGCGGCGGAACGGGTGATTCGGCGGTGCCGATGCCGTGCAGGGCACCCGCGAGCGCGAGGTAGTTGATGTCGTGGCCGGCGTGTCCGGCCAGCGGGCCGTCCTGCCCGTAGCCGGTCATGCGGGCGTAAACGAGACGAGGATTGAGCGGCTGCAGTGCGTCGGGGCCGATGCCCAGTCGTTCGGCCACGCCCGGTCGGTACACGTCGACGAAGGCGTCAGCGTTGGCGACGAGCCGGTGAACGAGCTCACGGCCGCGGGAATCCTTGACGTCGACGGCGACGGACCGCTGGCTACGGCGAACCGTGTAATCGATGGGCAGCGGACCGTCCACGCCAGCAAGAGCATCGACGCGGACGACGTCGGCGCCCAAGTCTCCCAACAACATCCCGCAGAACGGGGCCGGTCCCAGGCCGCCCATCATCACGATGCGGACCCCGCGCAGCGGACCGCTCACCGGGTCTGTCCCGAAGACCACTGTTGCCTGCGTGCGGCCGCTTCGTCGGTGGCGTGCGAGATCACCTGATTGCGGTTCTCCAGTTCCAGCGCGGCGGAGAGGCTCGCGGCGTCGGTGTTGTGTTGCAACGCACGCTTGGTCAGCTGTACACCTAGCGGCGACAGGTCCGCGATCAGCGACGCCAACTCAACGCCACGGTCGGTCAGCCGGTCCGGCTCGACAAGCTCGCTGACCAGCCCGCGCCGATCCGCTTCCGTCGCCGACACGGTGCGTCCGGTGAGCATCCAGTCGGCGGCCACACTGGTCCCAACGATGCGGGGCAGGTGGTAGCTCATGCCCATCTCGGCGCCGGACAAGCCGAGCAGGATCGCGGCGTTGCCGAATGATGCTGTCGCCGAACAGATCCGGATGTCGGAGGCGAGGCACAGCGCGAACCCAGCGCCTACGCACGGGCCGTTGACCGCAGCGATGACGGGCTGGGGCAGCGCACGCAGCCCCTTGGCCAGCGCGGCCATCCTCTCCTGAAAACGCATCCGGTCCAGCGCGGGTGCGCTGGCCTCGAGCATGCCGGGGCCGAAATCGCGCATGTCGATGCCCGCGCAAAAGCCCCGGCCGGCGCCGGTCAGCACGATGGCGCGCGCTGTGCTGTCACCACCCAAATCGCTTAACGTCTGCGTCAAGTCGGTTTGCATGGCCTCGTTGATCGCGTTGAGCCGCTCGGGTCGATTCAGCCGCAGGACGACGACGCCGTCGCGCGGCCGGTCGAGATCGAGCGTGCTCGGCTTAGTCATATCCGGGTCACACCCGCTCGACGATCGTCGCGGTGCCCATGCCGCCACCGGTACACATCGTCACCAATCCCGTTGTCAGGTCCCGACGTTCGAGTTCATCGAGGACGGTCCCGATCAACATCGCGCCCGTCGCACCGATCGGGTGGCCCAGGGCGATCGCGCCTCCGTTGACATTGACTCGGTCCGGATCGAGGTCGAGGTCGCGCATCGTCTTGAGTGGGACGGCGGCGAATGCTTCGTTGATCTCCCACAGGTCGATGTCCGCCACGGTCATGCCGGCGCGCTGCAGGCAACGTTGCGCGGCCGGCCCGGGTGCGGTGAGCATGATGATCGGTTCGCTGCCGATCGCGGCGGCGGCCCGGATCTGACCACGCGGCCTTACGCCGTTGGAGCGCGCCCAGGTCGGCGATCCGAGCAATACCGCTGCCGCGCCGTCGACCACCCCCGAGGAGTTTCCCGCGTGGTGAACATGGTCGACGTGGTCGATGCTGGGGTAGCGCTCCAGGCAGATCTCGTCGAATGTGCGGTGCTCACCGTCGACACCTGTCGCGCCCATCGTCGCGAACGCCGGCCGCAGCCGCGCCAGCGACTCAGGGGAGGTCCCGGGGCGCGGGTGCTCGTCGCGGGTGAATGGACCGTCGGGCGTCACGATTTCGACCAGGGACCGATCGAATCGTCCCTCGTCGATGGCGGCGGCAGCGCGGTTCTGGCTAAGTGCGGCGTAGGTGTCGACGACCTCGCGGGTGAAGCCCTCCAGGGTCGCGATGAGATCTGCCGAAATACCTTGCGGGACAGTCGGATACAGTGCGCGCAAGTCCGCGTTGTCGCCGTCGATCGTCGGCACTCCGGCCGTGACGTCCCAACGCGACATCGATTCGACTCCGCCGGCGATCACCAGATCGTCGGCGCCCGCGGCGATCGAGGACGCCGCGACGGTGACCGCCTGCTGGCCTGAACCGCAGAAGCGGTTCAGCGTCATCCCCGGCACGGTCTGCGGCCAGCCCGCCAACAGAACCGACAGGCGCGCGACGTCATCACCGTGATCACCGGACAGGATGCCGTTGCCGGCGATTACGTCATCGACGTTCGCGGGGTCGAAACCGGTGCGATTGACCAGGGCCGTCAGGCAGGTGGCGAACAGCGCCTGCGGATGTACGTTGTGCAGTCCGCCGTCGGGGCGGCCCCGCCCGCGCGGCGTGCGTACCGCGTCGAGAATCCAGGCGTCGATGTTGGGCTCCGATCGTTGGGCGAGGGGTTCCGATACGGCGGATCCTTAGCGATCGTAATCCGTCTCTCGACTTTGGAGAATAACCCTCTCCAAAATAGCGAAGCCATTCTCGGAACATGTCGGCGATCACTATCGTCGGCGTTGACGCGCGCCTTCAATCGAAGTTGGTGCCGCTGGTCAGTTGCTCCCATTTCGCGATCTCGCTGGCGCGGGCGTCTGCCGTGTAGCGGTAGAACGCGAGCGCGTCGGGACCCAGGAGCAGGAATGCGGGTGGCTCGCTTGATTCGACGGCGGTAACGATCGCCGCGCCGGCTTTGGCGGGATCGCCGGCCTGAGTGCCGTCCATCGTGTCGTTTTCCTTGCGACGCTGCCCGGCGGTCCCTGCGTAGTCGTCGATGACAGTGGCCGACTGGACCAGCGAGCGTCCGGCGAAGTCGGTGCGAAATGCGCCCGGCTCGACGACCGTCACCGAAATGCCCAGTGGGGCCAACTCGCCGCGGAGCGCGCCACTCATCCCCTCGAGCGCTGCTTTCGCGGCGGCGTAGTAGCCGGACCCCACCGGCGTCAATTGAGCACCGATCGAGGAGATGTTCACGATCGCGCCGCTGCGGCGCGACCGCATACCGGGCAGGACCGCCTTGATCATCGCGACGGCGCCGAAGAAGTGCGTCTCGAACAGGGTCCGGACTTCGTCGTCGTCGCCTTCTTCGACCGCGGCGCGATAGCCGTAGCCGGCGTTGTTGACGAGCACATCGACGCCGCCGAATCGCTCTCGCGCCTGCCGTACGGCCGCGTCGATCTGGCCCTGCTTGGTGACGTCGAGTGCGACGGGCAGCACTCTCTCGGGCGCGATGTCCGCCAAGTCGGCGACCTTTGCGGCATCGCGTGCGGTGACGACGGCATGGTGGCCGGTTTCGATGACAGCTTCGGCGAGCGCTCGGCCGAGTCCGGTTGAGCAGCCGGTGATGAGCCAGGTGGGCATGGGCGGTCCTCTTCGGTGTCGTGGGGCAATCAGCACCGCTAGCGGCTATGACGGCTAGGCGGAGTCGCACCGCTCCAGGCGGAACGTGCGCACGAAGCCGCCCGGTTGCGTCGTGAGCGTCACCTCCACGGCGCCGCTGGGCGCGACGACGTAACGCTCCTCGACATCCGGGCCATCCGTCCATCGGCCGACCGGCTGGCGCCCAAGATCGTCGCGGTCGTAGAGCGCGGGGTCGAAGGGAAAGAGAACGGGATCGTAGGGCGTCACGTCGCCGTCGGGGCGGCCGTTGACCAGCCGGCTGCACTCCACGAAGCGGAAGTGCCCGATGTTGTGCGCTGCCCGATAGGTCCGACGGACGATCAGCGGCGTCTCGCCGTCGGCGGGCAGTGAGACGTCTTTGCCCACGATCGGATCGAAGACGACGCCGGCGCCGGCTTCGGCCTCGCGGAACACCCCGAAGTGTCGCGAAAAGCGTTCCGACAACGCAAAACCCGACTCTTTGTCCAGGAACACGGCAAGACCGATGGCCGTGGCGGCGAACGGATGAGGGGAGCGTTTCACTCGCTTCTCGCCGAAGGTGCTGCGCAGCATCCGGGAGATCAGCGGAAAGCCGCCGGCCCCGCCCACCACGTAGATGCCGGCAACCTCTGACCACGCCACGTCCCCGCTGCCGTCGTGCAGGATGCGGTTGAGCAGATCGATCGTGGGTTTGACGAGCGGCGCACATGCCGAGTAGACGTCATCGATGCCACACGAAAACGGCGCCCGGTCGGCCCCGTCATTGATCCCGGACAGGTCGACCAGGAAGCGCCGCGTCTGCGGCCCCACGGCCTCCTTGCGAACCGCACACTCCTCACGGAGCAGGGCGAGCGCGGCGGAGTCCACCTCGAACAGTTTCGCGCGGTCGCTGACGAGTCGCACAATCGCCTCGTCGAAATCGTCACCGCCGAGCCGCTGGATGCCCTCGCTGATCACGACCTCGTTGGAGTGCCCGGTCATTTTGAGCAGTGACGCGTCGAAGGTGCCGCCGCCGAGGTCGTAGATGAGGACGTATTCGCGTTTGGCGGTGATGGTGGAGCGGTATCGGTGCGCGTATTCGAGGCTGGCTGCGGACGGCTCGTTCAGCAGTGCGACGACGTGAAAACCCGCCGCTACGAAGGCATCCAGTGTCAGCAGGCGCTGGGCACTGGATGCGTTGGCGGGCACGCTGATGGCCGCCTCGATGGTGTCAGCCGGAGTCAGGCTGCCATTCGAGCGCTGCAGCAGATCGTTCTTGAGCTGGGCCAAAAATCCGGTGAGCAAGTCGGTCAACCGGTAGCTACGGCCGGCCAGCGTCACCTCGGTCTGGGGTCCGGCATCGTTGAGCAGGCGTTTGATCGACCGAAGCACCGACCATTCCGGATCGTGGCGAACGGCCGCGGCGTCCACTCCGTAGCGCAGTTCTCCGGCCGCGTTGGCGGCGATGAGCGACGGCCAGGCATCGACGCCATCGAACGAGACGACCGGGTAGTTACCCCGGTCGACGAGCGCGACGACAGTGTGGGTGGTGCCGAAGTCGATACCGACTCTCATTCCGCACAATCTTAGGGCGGTGCAGCGAAATTCGGGACCTTGATTATCCGGCGTGGCGCTCGCCGGTCGCCACTGTCCGCGGTGCTTGCCACTGCTGTTGCACCTCCCGCTCCGCGGGCGTGGCGATCAGGCCCGAGGGTGCGAACATCTTCGACGGGACCGGATCATCTTCGGTCAACGGCCGCCCGCCGCCGCGAATTGCGTTGAGCGCGGCCGCAATTCCGATGACCAACACGATGATCACCACGGCCGCGAAAAGAATCGACAGGGTGCCCTGGATGAAGGTGTTCCTGACGACTTCGTCGATCTGATGGGCATTCTTGGCCGAGCCGAAGGTGGTCTTGCCCGCGTCCTTGGCGGCCAGGTACTGGAAATGTTGAGCCCAGTAGCCGATCGCCGGGTCCGCCGAGAAGATCTTCTGCCACGACGCGGTCAGCGTGACCGTCAAATCCCACAGCAGCGGGGCACCCGGGATCCACGCCCAGATCAGCAAGCCCTTCTTAATGACGATCACGGTGATGACGGTGAGTGCGATCGCCGCGAGCAGCTGGTTGGCGATACCGAACAGCGGGAACAGTGTGTTGATGCCGCCGAGGGGATCGGTCACGCCCATCAGCAGGATGCCGCCCCAACCCGCGGCGACGGCAACACTGCAACCCCATACGCCCGGGCGCCAGCTCGGATTCTGCAGCTTGGAAAGCGGACCACCCAGGTTGCCCAGCGCATCGGACAACATGAATCGCGCGACCCGGGTGCCCGCGTCGACGGCCGTCAGGATGAACAGCGCCTCGAACATGATCGCGAAGTGGTACCAGAACGACTTGAGGCCGGCACCGCCGAACACCCGTTGCAAGATCTCCGACATGCCCACTGCCAGTGTCGGGGCTCCGCCGGTGCGCGACACGATCGATTTTTCGCCGACACCGGCGGCGGCCTGGTTCAGCTGGTCGGCCGTCGCCGAGGGCCCCGACAATCCGAGCCCGTTGACGTAGTGCGCGGCCGTGGCGGCGGTGCCGCCGGTTTGCGCGGTCGGGGCGTTGAGGGCGAAGTACAGATGCTGGTCCAGGATTGACGCACTGATCAGCGCCATGATGGCGACGAACGATTCGGTGAGCATCCCGCCGTAGCCGATGAAGCGCATCTGGCTTTCCTTCTCCAGCAGCTTCGGTGTGGTCCCCGACGAAATCAGCGCGTGAAATCCGGATAGCGCGCCGCACGCGATGGTGATGAACAAGAACGGGAATAGCGCGCCGGGGAACACCGGGCCGTCGCCGCTGGATGCGAACCGCGAGACCGCGGGGGCTTGCATGAGTGGGTGTGCGATGAAGATGCCGACGGCCAGCAAGGCGATGGCGCCGACCTTCATGAAGGTCGACAGGTAATCGCGTGGAGCGAGCAACAACCACACCGGTAGCACCGACGCCACGAAGCCGTAGCCGATGATCAACCAGGAGACGGTGACCGCGGACAGAGTGAACCAGGATGCGCCCCACGAGGTTTCGCTGACCCAGTTACCCGAAGCGACGGCGGCCATCAGCAGCACGAAGCCGATTACCGACACCTCGGCCACCCGGCCCGGGCGCAGGAACCGCAGATAGCAGCCCATGAAGAGGGCGATTGGGATGGTCATCGCTATCGAGAACACGCCCCACGGACTCTGGGCCAGACCCCGAACCACCACCAGCGCCAGCACCGCGATGATGATCACCATGATGACGAACGCGCCGACCAGCGCGGCGGCGCCACCGGCCGCACCGAGTTCGTCGCGGGCCATCTGGCCCAGGGACCGGCCCCGGCGCCGGGTCGAGATCCACAGCACCAAGTAGTCCTGGACGGCGCCGGCGAACACCGCGCCGAGAATGATCCAGATGCTGCAGGGTAAGTAGCCCATCTGGGTGGCAAGCACCGGACCCACAAGTGGTCCCGCTCCGGCGATCGCGGCGAAATGGTGGCCGAACAGCACCCGACGGTCGGTCGGCACGTAGTCGGCGCCGTCGTCGAAAATCTCGGCGGGTGTGGCGTGGTCGTCGCGGGGGCGGACGATCTTCATTTCGATCAACCGCGCATAGAAGCGGAACCCGATGATGTAGGTGCAGATCGCCGCGACCACGATCCAGACGGCGTTGACTGTCTCGCCGCGTGCGAACGCGATGAGGGCCCAGGCGACGGTACCGATCACCGCGATGATCCCGAAGACGATTTTGTGCCGAAGGCTGATGGGGGAGCGGTCGATGATGGCGACGGGCGGCAAGTCATCGTCGGTGCGGATATAGCTGACATCTTTGTCGTGCACAGTCACGGTCAAACCCTACGACGACGCGCGCCGCGTCGCCCGGCCGAATTAGTACAGCGCACGGACGTTGTCGATGGTGTCGGCCTCGGCCGGACTCTTGTCGTCGCGGTAGCGCACCACCCGGGCAAACCGCAGCGCCAGACCGCCCGGGTAGCGTGTCGAGCGCTGCACGCCGTCGAGCGCGATTTCGACGACTTGCTCGGGACGCAATGCGACGACATAGCCGTCCATCGATCCGACCGCAAGCTCGCTGAACCGCGCCGTCTGCCAGTCCAGCATGGCGTCGGTCATGCCCTTGAAAGTCTTTCCCACCATGATGAATTCGCCGGTTGTCGAATCGCGGGCACCCAGATGGATGTTGGACAGTTTGCCGCTTCGGCGTCCCGAACCCCATTCGACGGCCAGCACCACCAGGTCGAGGGTGTGAACCGGCTTGACCTTGAGCCAGCCCGCCCCGCGACGCCCGGCCAGGTAGGGCGCGCCCGGCGCCTTCGCCATCACACCTTCGTGCCCGGCGGCCAGCGTCGCCTCCAGGAAGGCCGCGGCGGCATCGGCGTCGGAGGTAAACAGCCGGTCGACCCGCTGCTCGTCCGGCACCAGCGCGTCCAGGGCGGCCAGCCGTTCGGCGGTCGGTGCGTCGAGCAGATCGACGCCGTCGCGGTGCAGGATGTCGAAGAAGAACACCGAAAGTGGTTGCGCTGCCTGGGCTCCCGCTTGTTTCGAGGCCACGTCGACCGATCGGCCGAACCGCGAGGCGGTGACCTGAAAGCGGTGCGGCCGATTATCCGGCCGCAGCGCGATCGCCTCACCATCGGCGATCAGGTCGGTGACGGGCAGCGCGAGCGTCGCCTCCACCACCTCGGGCAGCCGGGCGGTGACGTCGTCGAGGCTTCGCGTGTAGACCGTGACCGTGTCCCCGGCGCGATGGATCTGCACCCGCGCGCCGTCCAGCTTCGCCTCGAAAATCGTTGTGCCGCCGTGACGTTCGAGCGCATCGGCCACGCTGGTCGCGGTCTGTGCGAGCATCGGGCCGACCGGTTGGCCCACTCGCAGGGTGAATGCCTGCAGCGCGACCGCCCCGCCGGACAGGGCGGCCGCCGCCGCCGCGGGCAGATCGCCGCCCAGCATCGCCGCGCGCTGCACCGCGGCAGCCGGGATGTCGGCGGCCCTGGCGACTGCGTCGGCCATGATTCCGACCAGTGCCCCCTGGCGCAGTTCGCCCGTTAGCAGCCGCACCAGAAACGTCTGCTCGGATTCGGTCGCGGCGGCGAACAGCGTGGTGAGCAGTTGGGCGCGGCGCGCCTGCGATCCCTTACCCGAGACGGCGCCGATCTCGGTGAAGGTGGCGTGCACGCCGGTCACGGTGAGCTGCGCCTCGGCCGCCGCCGCCGGTCGCGACCGCAACGATGCCCGGCCCACCCCGATCTGACGCTGTGGGAGCTCGCCGGAGAGCCACGACACTACGATCGCTACCAGTTGGGGGTCCGGCGCGGCGCGGGTCAGCAGCTCGGCGAGGCGCGCGACCTTGGTCAGCCGGGACGACGTGGCGCCGACCTCAACCGACGTGGCTACCACCTCGAGAAGGAGCACGATCGCCAGCTTGACATGGCTCGGTGACAACGCGGCAGGGCGGACACGCTAGCGTTCCTACGTAACGTTACAGATTGCACAGGATCTGACAACCCAAAAAGGAGACGTCCGGATGGAGATCAATGGGAAGAAGGCCGTCGTCATCGGCGGTGCGTCGGGGATGGGTCGGGCCACGGCCGAACTGTTCGCGGAGCGTGGTGCGGATGTCGCCATCTTCGACCGCGAGGGTTCCGACGGTAAAGCGGTGGCCGAGGGCATCAGCGGCGCGTTCTACCCGGTCGACGTCACCGACTTCACCGGCACCGAGGAGACCTTGCAGACCGCGGTCGACAAGCTGGGCGGCCTGCATGTCGTGGTCACCACGGCCGGCGGCGGCATCGCCAAGCGCACGCTGACCAAGTCCGGCCCCCACGACCTCGAATCCTTCCAATCGGTTATCGATCTCAACCTGATCGCCACCTTCAACATCAGCCGGCTGGCCGCCGCGCACATGGCCAAGAACGAGCCCGAAGACGAGGAACGCGGCGTCATCATCAATACCGCTTCGATCGCCGCTTTCGAGGGCCAGATCGGGCAGGTCGCCTACACCGCGGCCAAGGCGGCGATCGCCGGCATGTGTCTGACGATGGCTCGCGACCTGGGCTCGATGGGAATCCGGGCGCTGGCGATCGCGCCGAGCCTGTTCCTGACCGGCCTGACGTCGATGGTGCCCGACGAGATGGCGGCGACGCTGACCCGCGACGCGGCCTTCCCAAAGCGGATGGGCCGGCCCGAGGAGTACGCCAAGCTGGCGTTGGCCATCGTCGACAACCCGATGCTCAACGGCCAGTGCCTGCGCCTGGACGCGGGACAGCGCTTCGCACCCAAGTAGCGACCCCACGCTGGGGGCCTGTTAGCAGCCCGAGCGCAATAAGTACACTCTTTAGTCAGCCGCCCCGCTCCCCCTCGGAGCGGGGCGGCTGACCACCCGCTACGCCGCGGGACGGGTACTGGCGCGAGGAGGCCCCCATGGGTATCGCACTTACCGACGACCATCGCGAGCTCGCCGAGGTCGCTCGCGGATTCCTGACGTCACAGAAGGCGCGGCCGGCGGCGCGTGCGCTGCTGGACAGCCCCGACGAGAGCCGGCCCACCTTCTGGCCTGACCTCGCGCAACTCGGCTGGCTCGGCCTGCACGTCGACGAGGAACACGGCGGCTCTGGTTATGGATTGCCCGAACTGGTCGTGGTGATCGAAGAGCTTGGTCGCGCGGTCGCCCCGGGCCCGTTCGTCCCGACCGTGATCGCGTCGGCCGTGATCGCCAAAGACGGCTCAGCCGAACAGAAGTCACGATTACTACCCAGCCTGATCGATGGATCCGTCACCGCGGGCATCGGCCTGGACAGCCGGGTGCAGGTCAAAGAGGGCTCGAACGGTCTCACAGCCGACGGCGAGGCCGGCGTCGTGTTGGGCGCGGGGTTGGCCGAGCTGCTGCTGATCGCCGCCGGCGACGACGTGCTGCTGCTGGACCGCGGCCGCTCGGGAGTGTCGGTCGAGGGAACAGGGGGAGCGCCCGACAACCTCGACCCGACTCGCCGGTCCGGGCGGGTACGCCTGAACAACGTCAGCGTCGGTTCCGACGACATCATCGCGGGCGCACGGGAATCGGCGCTGGCCCGGGCGCGGACCCTGCTGGCCGCCGAGGCGGTGGGCGGAGCATCCGACTGCGTCGACGCTGCCGTCGACTACGCCAAGGTGCGCCAGCAGTTCGGCCGCACCATCGCAACGTTCCAGGCGGTCAAGCACCACTGCGCGAACATGCTGGTAGCCGTGGAGTCGGCGACGGCCGCGGTCTGGGACGCCTCGCGTGCGGCGTCCGAAGACGAGGAGCAGTTCCGGCTGATCGCGGCAGTCGCTGCGGCACTGGCGTTTCCGGCCTACGCGCGTAACGCCGAACTCAACATCCAGGTGCACGGCGGCATCGGGTTCACCTGGGAGCATGACGCGCACCTGCATCTGCGCCGGGCACTCGTGGCGTCAGCGCTGTTCGGCGGCGACACCCCGTCCCGCGATGTATTCGATCGCACCGCGGCGGGCGCCGTCCGGGAGAACAGCCTGGATCTGCCTCCCGAGGCCGAGGAACTGCGCACCCGGATCCAGGCCGACGCCGCCGAACTCGCCGCACTGGACAAGCAGGCGCAACGCGACAAGCTGATCGCGACCGGCTACGTGATGCCGCACTGGCCCAAGCCGTGGGGTCTGGGCGCCGATGCGGTCGAGCAGTTGGTCATCGAGGAAGAGTTCAAGGCGGCCGGCATCAAGCGCCCGGACTACGGCATCACCGGATGGGTGATTCTGACCCTGATCCAGCACGGAACTGATTGGCAGATCGAAAGATTCGTCGAGAAGGCGTTACGCAAAGACGAGATCTGGTGCCAGCTGTTCTCCGAACCCGATGCCGGGTCGGACGCGGCGTCCATCAAGACCAAGGCCACGCGCGTCGACGGTGGCTGGAAGATCAATGGGCAAAAGGTGTGGACCAGCGGAGCCCACTACTGCGCGCGCGGCCTGGCCACGGTGCGCACCGATCCCGATGCGCCGAAGCACGCCGGCATCACCACGGTGATCGTCGACATGAAAGCGCCCGAGGTCGAGGTGCGGCCGCTGCGGCAGATCACCGGCGGCTCGGACTTCAACGAGGTGTTCTTCAACGACCTGTTCGTTCCCGACGAAGACGTGGTCGGCACCCCCAACTCGGGGTGGACGGTCGCGCGGGCGACGCTGGGCAACGAGCGGGTCAGCATCGGCGGCAGCGGGTCGTTCTACGAGGGATTGGCGACCGCACTGGTCGAGCTGGCCAAGCAGCACGCAGATCGATTGGCGGGCGCGGATATCCGGGTCGGGTCCTATCTCGCCAACGAGACCGCGTTGCGGCTGCTCAACCTGCGACGAGTGGCCCGCAGCGTCGAAGGCGCGGGACCGGGGCCGGAAGGCAACGTCACCAAGCTGAAGTTGGCCGAGCACATGGTGGAGGGCGCCGCGATCATGGCGGCATTGACCGGCCCGGAGGTCGCGCTGGTGGACGGCGCCGGAGCCGCGCCGGGCCGGCTGATCATGGGCGCACGCGGCATGGCGATCGCCGGCGGCACCTCGGAAGTCACCCGGAACCAAATCGCCGAGCGGATTCTCGGCATGCCGCGCGACCCGCTGATCAACTAGTCGGTGCGAACAACGGCGCCCCGCCGGCGCCCTTCTCGGGCTTCATGCTGACCGGCATCCCGCACGTCACCGAATCCGGTTCGCAGTCAACGATGTTGGCGGCAACCCGCAGGCCGGCCTGTTCGGCGAGCTCGACGATGGCGATCACATAGGGGACCGGGATCTCCGGGTTGTACGGATGATGGTTGACCGTGAAGGTGAACACCGTGCCCTGTCCGGAAATCGGGCGAGCGACCAGCGTGGCGCCGCACTCGCGGCATTCGCCGGCCGCGGGATGCACCCAGCGCGAGCAATCGGCGCAATGCTCGATGAGCAGCTGGGACGTCGACTCGGCTGACACGGGCAATACAGTACACTCTATTGGTTCGGTGTGGGTGGTTCGATGGGTTCTCCTCTGGCGGACGGTGCAGATGACGTATTTCGAAAAAGAGGCGATCGTGTCCGGTATCGGCATTTCCCGGATCGGCCGACGGACCGGTATCCCGGGGCGAGACCTGACCATGGAGGCGGTGCGCGGTGCCATCGCCGACGCCGGCCTGGCGCCCGCCGACATCGACGGCATCGCGACGTTGGGCGACACGCCGGCCGAAGAGGTCAATACCGAACTGGGTATCGAAGCCGCCGACTGTGGCAGCGGTTTCGGTACCGGCGGACTGCTCAGTCCGGTGATGTCGGCATGCCGTGCGGTGTCCGAGCGACGCGCCCGGCACGTGGTGGTGTATCGGACCATCCAGATGCTCGGTGGCACGGTGCCGGTCAAGCAGGAGGAAAACGCGCCCGCACCCCCGCTGGCGCGGATGTTCGAAACACCCGAGGGCGAACCGAAGCCGGCTGTCGGTGCGATGGACGATGTCAACGATCTGGTTGCGGCCCAGGCTTATTCGGCAGCGAACTGGTTGGCACTGAACTGCCGTCGTCACATGGAGTTGTACGGAACCACCAAGGAACAGCTCGGTTGGCTGGCGCTCAACGGCAGGCGCAACGCCGCACTGAACCCGCTTGCGGTCTACCGCGAGCCGATGACGATGGCCGACTACCTGGGGGCGCGACCGGTGTCGACGCCGTTCGGGTTGCTGGATTGCGACGTGCCGATCGACGGATCGATCGCGGTGGTGGTCTCCAACGCCGAATACGGGCCCGATTGCCCGCACCGGCCCGTGCGGGTGGAGGCGATCGGCGGGTCCAGCGGTGCCGGTGGCTGGTTCCACCGCGACGACTATCCGAAGATGGCGATGTCGGATGCGACCGCGCAGATGTGGTCACGCACCGAGTTGAAACCCACCGACCTCGCGGTTGCCGAGCTGTACGACGGTTTCACCTATCTGACCATCGCGTGGCTGGAAGCTCTGGGCGTCTGCGGCGACGGCGAGGCCGGCCCGTTCGTCGAGGGCGGTGCGCGGATCGCCCGCGACGGGCAATTGCCGCTGAACACCTACGGCGGCCAACTCTCGGCCGGGCGGATGCACGGCTACTGGGCACTGCACGAAGGATGCCTGCAGTTGCGCGGCGAGGCGGGGGAGCGGCAGGTGTCGCGACGTCCCGAGGTCGGCGTGGTGTCCGTGGGTGGGGGTCCGGTCGCGGGTTGCATGCTGCTCACCTGCTGAAAAGGCTTGTAGGAGTGCAGTATTGAGCTTCAAGTAAGCATCACGCCGCCCGTGAGCGGGACGAAGAAGCTGGCTTCGACGATCGCCCGCGATATCGAGGCGGACATCGTGCGGCGCGGCTGGCCGGTCGGGGAATCGCTGGGCTCCGAAAATGCGCTGCAACAACGTTTTGGCGTGAGCCGGTCGGTGCTGCGGGAGGCCGTTCGGCTCGTTGAGCACCATCGGGTGGCCCGAATGCGGCGCGGACCGGGCGGCGGGCTGCTGATCACTGAGCCCGACGCGGGGCCTGCGACCCGCGCCATCGTCATCTATCTCGAACACCTGGGCACCACGCTGACCGATCTGCTCAATGCGCGGCTGGTTCTTGAGCCGCTGGCGGCCGCGCTCGCGGCCGAACACATCGACGAGGCCGGCATCGAACGGTTGCGTGCCGTGCTGCACGCGGAGCAGCAATGGCGGCCGGGGCTGCCGGCACCACGCGACGAGTTTCACATCGCCCTGGCGGAGCAGTCGAAAAACCCTGTCCTGCAACTCTTTATCGACGTGTTGATGAGGCTCACCACCCGGTACGCCCTGCGGTCGCGGACCGAGTCGGCCAGCGAGGCCATCGAGGCGCTCGACTACATGCACAACGACCACTCCGACCTCGTTGCCGCGGTGACCGCTGGCGATTCCGCCCGGGCCAAGACGCTGTCCGAGCGACACGTCGAAGCGGTGAATGCCTGGCTGCAGGAGCATCATCCGGGGCGCGCCAGCCGCCCCGCGCGACCCGCCCGCAGACGCGAGCCGGCCGGCGGCGGCGTCCCGCGCGGGAAGATGGCGGAGGTGCTGGCGGCCACCATCGGCGACGAGATCGGCTCCGGCGGCTGGCAGGTCGGTTCGGTGTTCGGCACGGAGACGGCCCTGGTGGAGCGCTACCGGGTGAGCCGCGCGGTGTTACGCGAAGCGGTGCGCCTGCTCGAATATCACTCGGTCGCCCAGATGCGCCGCGGACCCGGCGGCGGGCTGGTCGTCACCACGCCCCATGCACAGGCGAGCATCGACACCATCGCGCTGTACCTGCAATTCCGAAAACCGGGCCGCGAAGACCTGCGTTGCGTGCGCGACGCCATCGAGATCGACAACGTCGCCAAGGTCGTCAAACGACGCGCCGAACCCGAGGTGGCGGCCTTCCTGCACACCCACCGGTCCGCGCTCGACGGCACGCTGCACGCCGCCGACGATGCGCGGCAGGCGTCATCCGAGGAGTTGCGGTTCCACATCGGACTGGCGCAACTGGCCGGCAACGCGCTGTTGGACCTGTTCTTGAGGATCATCGTCGAGTTGATTCGCCGGCACTGGTCCAGCACCGGGCAGGAGCCACCCGCCCGGGATGACTTCGTCGCCGTCGAGCACGCGCACTCGCGGATTCTCGACGCGATCACAGCGGGCGACGATAGCTTGGCGCGCTACCGCATTCGGCGTCATCTCGATGCCGCCGCCTCGTGGTGGCTGTGACGAACCTCCGCTGATCCGAGGCGGGTTCGTGATCACTTTCCTGCGTAGGGAACGCGACCGCTGGGTACTGGCATGGGTAATGGGGCGCGGGGATACGAAAAGGAGAGCCGGTCCGGCAGGGGGTTGGCATTGGTAATGGAAAGCGGGAGCGCCGAAATGATCAGGGGTACGGAGAACGGGCGTCAAGGCTTCGTTCATTCCGCGCTCCTCTACCACTCGCGACGGGAATACCTGGACGCCGTGGTTCCCTTCGTGCTCGAAGGTTTGGCGATGGACGAGCCCGTACTGGTGGCCGTGCCCGGCGACCAGTTGGGCTTGCTGCGCGACGCGCTCGGTGGCGAGGGTTCGACGACCGGGTTGCAACTGGTCGACATCGTCGAGGCGGCGCGCAATCCGAGCCGGTTTCTGGCGCTGGAGGGTTCCTTCGTAGAGGTGAACGCCGACCGGCGCGCCCGCATCGTCAGCCAGGTCTGCTGGCCGGATCGCACTGCCGACGAGTTTTCGGCCTGCAAACAGCACGAGGCGCTGGTCAACAGCGCTTTCGAAGGTCGCCAGCTGACCGCGCTGTGCCTCTACGACGCGGAACGGCTGGCCGATGACGTGCTGACAAGCGCGTGTGCGACCCATCCGGTGCTGTGGAAAGGCGGTTCGCTGCAACCCAGCGCCGACTACTCGCCGGACGACGTCTTGGCACAGTGCAATCAGCCGCTACCGGCTAATCCGGGCGCGGTGACGTACATGGTCCGCAAATCCTCGGACCTGCGCCCGGCGCGGTCGTTCGCCGTCAACTACGCCGGCTGGGTCGGACTGTCCCAGGACGGCATCGAAGATCTGCAACTGGTCGCCACCGAGCTGGCTACCAACAGCTTGATGTACACCGACGGAGCCTGCCGACTGGCCTTTTGGCGCGACGACGATCACCTGGTGTGCGAGGCGCGCGACAATGGCCGACTCGACGATCCGTTGGTGGGACGCCTGGACCCGGGCCCGACCGGTCCGGCCAGCCGAGGATTGTTCCTGGTCAACGCCATTTCGGACTTGGTACGCACGCACACCGCCAGCACCGGAACGACCATTCAGGCATTTCTCCGGCTGGATTCTTCGACCGGGCCCATCAGCTGAAAAGGAAGGCGGCCCGCCGGGAACCGAGTTCCCGGCGGGCCGCCTGCCCGAACGGTTATAGACCCAGGCCGCCAAGTACTCCGCCCAAGAGCCCGCCGCTGGAGCCACCCACCAGACCGCCGCCGCCCGCGCCGCCCGCTGCGGTCGAGCAACCTGTCGGCAGGACCACTACTGCCGCCACCCCGAGGGCGGCCGCGGCGGCTTTGAGCGTTTTCTTAGTGGATTGCGACTTCATCGTCTTACCTTTCCGAGAGGGGACAAATAGCCGTATGGCAACCCGGCACATACCCCGTGTTAAACACACGTAAACCACGTTTTGTGACTTTTCTCACGGCAAAGTTTTGTCACACGCCTGCTAGCACACCGCAATCGAAGAACATCCCGTGGCTAGGGGCCCGAACGGTGAATGAGCTGCGTTCACGCAATGGAAATCTGCCGACGTCAACGCAGTGATCGCCGTCGGCGCACCGGTCTAACCAGCTAGAGGGATGCAAGCCGATTACGGCTGAGGCACGACGACATGGTCGCTGTTCGACGGGGGTAAGCCTTGTGATCGATCAGTTTTGCGCGGCAGCTACCTGTTCCCACGCAGACGACAACCTCGTCGGCACCAGCAACACTTCGATCAGTCCTCTCGCCACCGCCGCCGCGTCAAGCGCCTTCTCGGCTGCCGTCGACTTCATCGTCGTTGCCTTTCGTTGGGGAACGGTCTGAGGCGACGACGGGATAGCCGCTGTTCGACACGTGTAAACCTGCTTACGTCCGTAATGCGGGACACGTTGCCCGAAATGAAGTTGCACCATCCGGCGAACGGCGTCTACTGTCGCGGTCGTGCGTCTTCTGAAGAGTGCCGTAGTAGCCAGCACCCGCAGCGGGGTCTGATCCAGACCGACCCCCCGCTGTGGGTCGGAAGCTACTACCGTCGGTCGCTCCTTTGACCAGAGAAGACCGACACCGTGCCTCTTGCCCAGCCCCGTACGAAGCCCTCCTCCGAGCCTACTTTCGAGCCCTTTTCCGAGCCCTTTTCTAGGCCGCTCTCCCGTTCAGAGCGCAATCCCAGCAGCGTTTCCGCGTGCCGGCGCGACGCCAACGCGTGGTTTGGTGATCACTTCGGGGTCGCCCTGCCGCGCGGCCTGCGGGAACAGGCCGGCGCAATGACGTGGGAAAAGTTCGTGACCGCCTATGGTCACACCGCCGGTCCGCTGCGACTTGGGCACTGGGTGTGCACCGACACCGATCGGCCGACCGGGCGGCTCGGTCCGCAGGCCCGCAATTTCCGGGCGATGATTACCGTCGGTGATCGCATCCGCGCCTCGACCGCCGCCGCCAGCGGGCCGATCGCCGCGCTCACCGCGATGCTGCACGAGCGCGGCATCGCGATCGAGACATTGAAGTTTCATCAGATGGCATCGGACGGGTGCACTGCCACGTTCATCTGCGGCAGCGACGGCATCCGTGCCGAATGGGCCGTGGGCCTATCCGAGGATCCGACGCAGTCGGCGTTGCGCGCGCTGATCGCATGCGCCAATCGGCTGCTGGCCTGAGTTCGCCGCCGAACTCCCCGCCTTCCGGCGCATCGGGTCGCCCCTTTAGGCGCCGAGCCGTACCAGCACCCACCACGTCGGCGTCCGCGTCACGGGATCATGGCGGGGGGAATCACGCCGCCGCCACCACCGCCGGTGGCGCCACCGCCGACGGCGCCACCACCAGCGGTGCCGCCCGCAGTTACAGAACCACATCCCGCCGGCAGCGTCACCGCGATCAGCGCTGCGGCCAATGTTGCCAGTATCTTCTTGCTACGCGTGTTCATCGGAGGTGCCTTTCGACTGCGGTTTGCTGCACAGGTGTGCAATATTAGCTGCAGCCCGAATGAACTACGCACGAACAATATTCGAACGCTCACGGAACCGTTGCTTAACGCCGGTCGATTCTCAATGTAATTCCCACTGTGCCAGTACTTTTGAGAACTCTCCGCGCCGACGCGTCGCTGGAACGGGTCCGACGTCTACCGATGAATCAGCCTCCTAGACTCAGTTGCTGCGTTCGGATTGATATGCGCAGCGAAGTCGCCACCGAGTCACCCGGGATCGACGGTCAGACAGGGTGATTCGCAATGCCGCCGATCGACCCGGGCGCCCTGCGTCGTTCAGCGTGCGCCAATCGGCTGCCGGCCTGATTTCGCGAGTTCAGAGCGGGCGCAACATAATTGGCATGCCGTCTTTCGGCACCGGCATGCCACCGTAGTCCCATTCGCATTTGTAACCCGGGCGGGGCGGCTCCAACCGGTAGCGGCGCAGCAGGCGGTGCAGGATCGTCTTGATCTCCAACTGCCCGAACGTCATTCCGATGCACTTGTGCGCGCCCCCGCCGAACGGCGTGAACGCATAACGGTGCCGCTTGTGCTCATTGCGGGGCTCGGTGAACCGCTCCGGGTCGAACTTCAGTGGGTCCGTCCACAATTCGGGTAGCCGGTGATTCATTCCCGGGTAGGCGATGACGTTGGTGCCCTTGGGGATGTAGTAGCCCAGCAGGTCGGTGTCGCGCACCGTCTGCCGCATGGCCCACTGCACCGGGGTCACCAGCCGGATCGACTCGTTCATCACCAGGTCGAGTGACTCCAGCTTCTCCAGCGACTCGATGTCGACCGGGCCGTCGCCCAGCCGGTCCGACTCCTCGCGGCAGCGCTGTTGCCACTCGGGGTGCCGGGCCAGGTTGTAGGTCATCGTCGTCACCGTCGATGTCGACGTGTCGTGTGCGGCCATCATCAGGAAGATCATGTGGTTGACGATGTCTTCGTCGGAGAACTTGTTGCCGTCCTCGTCTTCGGTGCGGCACAACACCGACAGCAGGTCGTCGCCCTGGGTGGCCCGCTGTTCCTTGACCCGCTCCCGGAAGTAGTTCTCCAGCAGCTCGCGCGCCTTGAGTCCGCGCCACCAGGTGAACGGCGGGACGGGGGTGCGGATGATCGCGTTGCCCGCCCGGGTGGTGATCGCGAACGCGTTGTTGACCTTGGTCACCAGCTCGTGGTCGGTGCCCGGCTCGTGTCCCATGAACACCATCGATGCGATGTCGAGCGTGAGCTCCTTCATCGCCGGGTAGAGCAGGAAGCGCGCGTCGTTGGCCACCCAGTCGTTGGCGATCGTCTGCGAGACGACCTTGTCCATCTGCTCGACGTAGCTGACCAGCCGGGAGCGGATGAAGGCCTCCTGCATGATGCGCCGGTGGAACATGTGCTCTTCGAAGTCGAGCAGCATCAGGCCACGGTTGAAGAATGGGCCGATTACCGGCACCCATCCCTGCTGTGAGTAGTCCTTGTTGCGGTTGGAGTAGATGACCTGGGCGGCGTCCGGGCCCAGGGCGGCGATGCCCGGCAGCACCGGAGAATCCCCGAAGACCACCGGCCCCTTGGTGTTATAGAGGTGCATTAGATAGTCGGGCCCGCCCCGCAGCATCTCGATAATGTGCCCGATCACGGGCAGACCCGCGTCGCCGACGGCCGCCTTGAGGCCGCTGCCCGGCGGGGGGTCGGCCAGCTTCCGCTCGGGGAACTGGGTGTTCAGCAGCTTGCGCTCGACCATCCCCATGCCGGGGAAGTTGTTGATCGACGGCGTGAACCGGCGTTTTGCCTGGTCGAGCAGGTAGTGCGGCGTGCTGATGGTGGCGGGCATGGACGCTCCTTTGCGGACCCGGGGCGGGTGACGTCGGTCACTGCATTTAACCTTCGGCAAAAAGTTGACGGCTGTCAAGTTTGCTTTTGGGGCGGTGTGGTGCAAGGTCAGGGGATGAGCAGCCACGCGGAGCCGGGCGAGCCGGCCACGCGTCGACGCGGCGACAAACACCGGCAGGCGATCATGCAAGCGGTGCGGGAACTGCTGCAGGAGCGCCCATTTGCGGAGCTGTCCGTCAGCACCATCAGCCTGCGAGCCGGGGTGGGTCGATCCGGGTTCTACTTCTACTTCGACTCCAAGTACGCGGTGCTCGCGCAGATCGTCGCCGAGGCAACCCAGGAGCTCGAAGAACTCACCCAGTTTTTCGCTCCCCGGCGGCCCGACGAGTCGCCCGAGCAGTTCGCGAAGCGGATGGTGGGCAGCGCTGCCGCCGTCTACGCGCACAACGACCCGGTGATGGCGGCCTGTAACGCCGCCCGGTACACCGACGTCGAGATCCGCGGCATCCTGGAGCAGCAGTTCGAGGTGGTCGTCGGTGAGATCGTCGCGATCGTCGACGCCGAGATGAAGGCGGGTACTGCCAATCCGATCAGCGACGACATCCCGACACTGGTGCGCACCCTGACCGGTACGACGGCGCTGATGCTCACCGGCGACCCGGCCTTTATCGGCCGAGCCGACGACGACATCGACCGTCGCGTCCGGCTGCTCGAGCAGTTGTGGCTGAACTCGTTGTGGGGCGGCCGCCGCGGATAAACGCGGGCGAGCCGTTACCGACGGTATCGTCACCGTCATGGCGCAGAGGGGATCCGCGCGGTATTTCGCGGGGAAGCGCAGTCTGGTCACCGGCGCGGCCAGCGGCATCGGCCGGGCGACCGCGTTGCGGCTCGCTGCGCAGGGGGCCGAGTTGTTCCTGACGGATCGCGACGCCGACGGGCTGGCCCAGACCGTGGCCGACGCCCGTGCTCTCGGCGCGCAAGTGTCGGCGCATCGGGTGCTGGATATCTCGGACTACGACGAGGTGGCCGCGTTCGCCACCGATGTCCACGCCGCGCATCCGAGCATGGACGTCGTGATGAACATAGCCGGAGTCTCGGCCTGGGGGACCGTCGACCGGTTGAGCCACGAACAGTGGACCAGGATGGTCGCGATCAATCTGATGGGTCCAATCCACGTCATCGAGACGTTCGTGCCGTCGATGGTGGCGGCCCGCCGCGGTGGGCATGTCGTCAATGTGTCGTCGGCCGCCGGGCTGGTCGCGTTGCCATGGCACGCCGCCTACAGCGCCAGCAAGTATGGATTGCGCGGCCTGTCAGAGGTATTGCGATTCGACCTGGCCCAGCACCGCATCGGGGTGTCCGTCGTGGTGCCCGGGGCGGTGAAGACGCCGCTGGTCGACACGGTCGAGATCGCCGGCGTCGACCGCGAAGACCCGCGGGTGAGCCGCTGGGTCGACCGCTTCAGCGGTCACGCGGTGTCGCCGGAAAGGGCCGCCGAGAAGATCCTTGCCGGAGTGTCGAAGAACAGGTACCTGATCTACACATCGCAGGACATCCGCGCGTTGTACGCGTTCAAACGACTGGCGTGGTGGCCCTATAGCGTGGCGATGCGCGTGGCGAACGTCATCTTCACCCGGGCGCTGCGGCCGGCCCCGGCTCAATTAGGCCGGCATCACCAATTCGAGTCGGACCCCGAGTAGCCGGACCGGGCGGTCGAGTTCGAACAGATCCAGGACGCGCAGTGCCGCGGCGACGATGACGTCGGCATCGGTGGTGGGCGCCGGCAGCTTGCGAATTTTGGTGCGGGTGTAGAACGTCGCGGTGCGCACGGTGACCGCTACCCGCGTGACGACGCGTCCCGCCGCGACGATTTCATCCAGCGCACGTCTCGCCAATTCTGTTACCGCTGAGTTCATTTCGGATCGGTCGGTCAGGTCGCGCGGGAATGTGACGACGTGGCTGCGCGAGCGGGGGACCCACGGCTGCGCGCTGACCTCGGCGTCGCCACCGCCCTTGGCGAGCAGCAGCAGCCACAGGCCGGTACGCGGTCCGAAGGTGGCCGTCAAGAGCTCGGCATCGCAATTGGCCAGCGCTCGTACTGTGGTGATATCAAGCGCCGCAAGCTTTTTCGCCGTCTTCGGGCCGACGCCCCACAGTGCGTCGACGGGCCGATCGGCCATTACGTCCATCCAGTTCGCGTCGGTCAGGGTGAAGACGCCGCCGGGTTTCCCGAAGCCGGTGGCTACCTTGGCTCGTTGTTTGTTGTCGCTGATGCCGACCGAACAGGACAGCCCGGTTTCCGTAAAGACAACGGTGCGAATCTGTTCCGCGACTTCGACGGGATCGGCCGCCGTGACTGACACGTACGCCTCGTCCCAGCCCCACACCTCGACGGGGTGCCCCAGATCGCGCAGCAGAGCCATCACCTCGTCGGAGGCCTCGTCATAGGCGGCGGGGTCCGACGGCAAGAAGGTGGCGTCCGGGCAGCGCCGAGCCGCGGTGCGCAACGGCATGCCCGCATGTACCCCGAACTCGCGCGCTTGATACGAGGCGCAGGTGACGACCTTGCGCGGTTCGGTGGGATCGCCACTGCCGCCGACGATGACGGGCAACCCGTCGAGCTCGGGATGGCGGCGCAGCTCGACCGAGGCCAGAAATTGGTCGAGATCGACGTGCAGGACCCAGCGCGTCGGCGGCGAGGCCATGTTGGTCAGCTCACCGCCCACACAGCTTGCGCGCCAGGCTTTCCCAGGCATCGCCCAGGCTTTCAAGCGTGTGGCCGCCGTAATTCAGTTGGTGCTCAACGTAGTCCACGTCGAGCAGGGCCAATAACGCATCGGTCTGCACATCGAGATCGCCGCTGGTGTCGGCCGTCTGCAACAGCACTCGCACGTGGGTGCGCTGCACCGCCGCGGCGCCCACGTGGCGGGTCAGCGGATCACCCTTGGCCGCGGACAGCAGCGCGTGGTGGGTGTGCACGAAGCACAGGCGCTCGCGGCCGAACGCCACCAGTCGGTCCATCGGCGCGGCGTCGGGACCCAGCGGCGGCGGCCCGAACAGGAAGGCCTGCTGGCTGGCGCGTTCGTCCTCGTCGAGCAGCACCATCATCAGGCCGGCCCGACTGCCGAACCGGCGGAACAGCGTGCCCTTGCCGACGCCGGCGGCCGCCGCGACGTCGTCCATCGTGACCGCGTCCGCGCCGCGTTTGGCCACCAGGCGGCGTGCTGCCTGCAACAACAGCTCCCGGTTGCGTGCCGCGTCGCCGCGCTCGGGTGGCAGCTCGCGCGGAGCCGACACGGGCAACGCGCCCAACCTTTCGACTCCGCTCACCCCTGCACTTTAACGCGGCCGGAATAAAACGGACTATAGTCCGATTAAGGCGTGGAAGGATGTAGACCATCAACCGGAGGGAATTGAAACAGTGGCAGAGATCAAAGTCTTGGCGTTGGTAGGCAGCTTGCGGGCGGCGTCGATCAACCGCCAGATCGCCGAGCTGGCGGTTGAGGTGGCTCCGGACGATGTCACGGTGACCGTGTTCGAGGGGCTGGGCGAGCTGCCGTTCTACAACGAGGAAATCGACGACGCGATGAACACCGAGGCGGCCGCGCTGGCCCCGGTGGTCGCGTTGCGTGCCGCAGCCGCGGATGCGGATGCGGCGTTGATCGTCACTCCCGAGTACAACGGCAGCTACCCGGCAGTGGTCAAGAACGCGATCGACTGGCTGTCGCGCCCGTTCGGCGACGGCGCGCTGAAGGACAAGCCGCTGGCGGTGATTGGCGGGGCTTTCGGCCGCTACGGCGGCGTGTGGGCGCACGACGACACCCGCAAGTCATTCGGTATCGCCGGCGCGCGGGTAGTCGAGGCGATCAAACTGTCGGTTCCGTTCGGAACTTTGGAGGGCAAAGCGCCCGCCGAGCACGCCGAGCTGGTAGCCAATGTGCGCGACGCGGTCGGCAAGCTCGCGGCCGAAGTCGGCTGAAGTTGGCGTTATCCGACCAGCCGTTCACCCGGTGACCAGCAGCGTTCGAGCAAGTTAATAGCTAAAGCCGCCAGCCTTGTGCTGGCGGCTTTGCTAGCGGCGGGTGAGCGCCCCGCCGGCGCCCTGGTTGTCGGTGGGCGCTGCTATATCTCTACCCATGGGTGTCCCAGGCGGGGTTTGTGATCTGCGACACGCCGGAGCGTGTCCGTTCGACAGGGCTTACGACCAGGGAATTTCAGAATTGTTATTCAGAACATCTTGTATCTGCAGATCTTGTCAGCCACTAGGTGTAGTGTTTGGCGAGCCGGCAGATCCCAGGTTTACCAAGCCCGCCCGGCACGGTGAACCTCTCGGAATCGGCTTCGTCAGCTCGTCAGAGCTGACCGCCGCAGACGGGAATCTTGGGGCTTGACGGATCGCTGAACAGATCGGCGATGCAGTGCCCCAAGTAGTTGCCAGTCCATAGCAAATTTTCCGACCTTCGTCCCCGCAGAGGAGCGGCTTCAATGAGCATCACCGTGTACACCAAGCCGGCATGTGTGCAGTGCAGCGCCACCTACAAGGCTCTCGAGAAGCAGGGCCTCGCGTACGAGAAGGTCGACATCAGCCTGGACGCTGAGGCGCGCGACTATGTGATGGCATTGGGTTATCTGCAGGCCCCCGTGGTGGTGGCAGGAAACGACCACTGGTCGGGCTTCCGGCCCGACCGCATCAAGGCGCTTGCCGGAGCTGCGCTCAGCGCCTGATGCGGTAGATGAGCAAGTAAGGAGGTTGCGGTGCCATGGATAGCACGCAGCGCAACCTGGACTGGCTGAGTGACGACCCGCAGCGCCCGGCCGCGCCGGGCTTGCGATCGTCACTGGACTGGCTGAGTGATGACCCGCAGCGCCCGGCCGCGCCGGGCTTGCGATCGTCACTGGTCTATTTTTCGTCGGTGTCGGAGAACACCCACCGCTTCGTGCAGAAGCTGGGTGTCCCCGCCACGCGAATCCCGCTGCACGGCCGCATCGAGGTCGACGAACCGTACGTATTGATACTGCCCACGTACGGCGGCGGGAAGGCCACGCCTGACATCAACAACGGTGGCTATGTCCCTAAGCAGGTCATCGCGTTTTTGAACAACGAGCACAACAGGTCGTTGATCCGCGGCGTCATCGCCGCCGGCAACAACAACTTCGGTGCCGAATTCGCCTATGCGGGCAACGTGGTTTCCCGCAAATGTGGCGTGCCCTACCTCTACCGCTTCGAACTGATGGGTACCCCGGACGACGTGGACGCCGTTCGCGCGGGCTTGGAAGAATTCTGGAAGGACCAGACGTGCCACCAACCGTCACTGCAGAGCCTGTAACCAGCGGATCCCACGCCCATTTTCCTGGCGGGCCGGGGGAGACCGACTACCACGCGCTCAACGCGATGCTGAATCTGTACGACAAAGACGGCAAGATTCAGTTCGACAAGGACCACGAGGCCGCGCATCAGTACTTCCTGCAGCACGTCAACCAGAACACGGTCTTCTTCCACAATCAGGACGAGAAACTCGACTACCTGATCAAGGAGAACTACTACGAGCGCGAGGTGCTCGACCAGTACAGCCGCAACTTCGTCAAGACGCTGCTGGACCGGGCTTATGCCAAGAAGTTCCGGTTCCCGACCTTCCTCGGGGCCTTCAAGTACTACACCTCGTACACGCTGAAGACGTTCGACGGCAAGCGCTACCTCGAGCGCTTCGAGGACCGCGTCGTCATGGTCGCGCTCACGCTGGCCGCCGGCGACAACGCGCTTGCCGAGAAGCTCGTCGATGAGATCATCGACGGCCGGTTCCAGCCGGCAACCCCGACGTTTTTGAACTCGGGGAAGAAGCAGCGCGGCGAGCCGGTGAGCTGCTTTTTGCTGCGCATCGAGGACAACATGGAGTCAATCGGACGCTCGATCAACTCCGCGCTGCAACTGTCCAAGCGCGGTGGGGGAGTTGCGTTGTTGCTGAGCAACATTCGCGAACATGGCGCACCGATCAAGAACATCGAGAACCAATCGTCGGGTGTCATCCCGATCATGAAGCTGCTCGAGGACTCGTTCTCCTACGCCAACCAGCTCGGGGCCCGTCAGGGCGCGGGTGCGGTGTACCTGCACGCGCACCACCCGGACATCTACCGGTTCCTGGACACCAAGCGCGAGAACGCCGACGAGAAGATCCGGATCAAGACGTTGAGCCTCGGCGTGGTGATTCCCGACATCACCTTCGAGCTGGCCAAGAAGAACGAGGACATGTACCTGTTCTCGCCGTACGACGTCGAGCGGGTTTACGGTGTGCCGTTCGCCGACATCTCGGTGACCGAGAAGTACTACGAGATGGTCGATGACGCGCGCATCCGCAAGACCAAGATCAAGGCGCGCGAGTTCTTCCAGACGCTGGCCGAGCTGCAGTTCGAGTCCGGCTACCCGTACATCATGTACGAGGACACGGTGAACCGGGCCAACCCGATCGAGGGCAAGATCACGCACTCGAACCTTTGCTCGGAGATTCTGCAGGTCTCCACGCCGTCGTTGTTCAACGAAGACTTGTCGTATGCCAAAGTGGGCAAGGATATTTCGTGCAACCTCGGTTCGCTGAACATCGCGAAGGCCATGGACTCGCCGGACTTCGCCCAGACCATCGAGGTAGCGATCCGGGCGTTGACCGCGGTGAGCGACCAGACACATATCTGGTCGGTGCCCTCAATCGAGCAGGGCAACAACGAATCCCACGCGATCGGGCTGGGACAGATGAACCTGCACGGCTACCTGGCTCGCGAGCGCATCCTGTACGGCTCCGAAGAAGGTATCGACTTCACCAACATGTACTTCTACACGGTGCTGTATCACGCGCTGCGGGCGTCGAATCGCATTGCGATCGAACGCGGCAGCAAGTTCGGTGGTTTCGAGCGCTCGAAGTACGCCTCGGGCGAGTTCTTCGACAAGTACACCGAGCAGGTGTGGGAGCCGGCCACTGCGCGGGTTCGGGAGCTCTTCGCCGAGGCGGGTATCCGCATTCCGACGCAAGAGGATTGGCAGCGACTCAAGGAATCGGTGCAACAGCACGGCATCTACAACCAGAACCTGCAGGCCGTGCCGCCGACGGGGTCGATCTCCTACATCAACCACTCGACCAGCTCGATCCACCCGGTGGCGAGCAAGATCGAGATCCGCAAGGAAGGCAAGATCGGTCGCGTCTACTACCCGGCGCCGTACCTGACCAACGACAACCTGGAGTACTACCAGGACGCGTACGAGATCGGCTACGAGAAGATCATCGACACCTACGCGGCGGCCACCCAGCACGTGGACCAGGGTCTGAGTCTGACGCTGTTCTTCAAGGACACCGCCACCACCCGCGACGTCAACAAGGCGCAGATCTACGCCTGGCGCAAGGGAATCAAGACGCTGTACTACATCCGGCTGCGGCAGATGGCATTGGAAGGAACCGAGGTCGAAGGCTGCGTGTCCTGCATGCTGTAGGCGCTTGGCTGGGAGTCTGCCCAGGTCAGCGCTGTACGACGGGGTAATGTGCTTTAGGTGGTGAGAATGCCCCGACCTGCTAGACCCCATCCGAGCGTGAAGCCGGGGGCGAAGGTCGACGCGCGCAGCGAGCGTTGGCGGGAGCACCGCAAGAAGGTGCGCGGCGAAATCGTCGAGGCGGCGTTCCGCGCGATCGACCGCCTGGGACCCGAGCTGAGTGTGCGGGAGATCGCCGAAGAGGCCGGCACCGCCAAGCCGAAGATCTACCGCCACTTCCACGACAAGTCCGACCTGTTCCAGGCGATCGGCGAGCGGCTGCGCGACATGTTGTGGGCGGCGATCTTCCCCTCGATCAACCTGGCCACCGACTCGGCCCGCGAGATCGTCCGGCGCAGCGTCGACGAGTACGTCAACCTGGTCGACAAGCATCCCAACGTGCTGCGCGTGTTCATTTCGGCGCGCTCGGGAGCGACTACCGAGTCGACGGTGCGCACCCTTAATGAGGGCCGCCAGATCACGCTGACCATGGCCGACATGTTCGACAACGAGCTTAAGGACTTCAAGCTCGACCACGCCGCCTTCGAACTGGCCGCTCACGCGGCCTTCGGATCGGCCGCGTCGTCCACCGAGTGGTGGTTGGGCGAACCCGGCAGCCCGCGACGCATGCCGCGTGATCAGTTCGTCGCCCACCTGACCACGATCATGATGGGGGTCATCGTCGGCACGGCCGAGGCGCTGGGCATCGCGGTCGACCCCGACCAGCCGGTGCACAGCGCAGTGCGCAGTAACCCCGCGGCAAGTTGAGGACTAACGGCCCGTTGACATCACCCGGGCGTTCGTCAAGACTCGGTGCTATCCGATACCGTGGGTACCGGGTATTTGCGTTTAGCCGGCCCGGGTTTGACATGACGCGCGCCGGCTAACGCGCGAGCTGACAGGCAAATAGAAGGACCGATCCGCCGTGACCGATGCATTGACACAAGCAAACCCAGTTTCCGGGCACGATGCCCCGGCGCCGGTGCATACCCGCGCGCTGATCATCGGAACCGGGTTCTCCGGCCTGGGCATGGGCATCAAGCTGCAGCAGCAGGGTGTCGACTTCGTGATCCTGGAGAAGGCCGACGACGTCGGCGGCACCTGGCGCGACAACAGCTACCCCGGCTGCGCCTGCGATATCCCGTCGCACCTGTACTCGTTCTCGTTCGAGCCCAAGCCGGACTGGAAGAACCCCTTCTCCTACCAGCCCGAGATCTGGGACTACCTCAAGGGCGTCACCGAGAAATACGGGTTGCGCCGCTACATCGAATTCAATTCACTGGTCGATCGCGGACACTGGGACGACGACGAGCATCGCTGGCACGTGTTCACCACGGACGGCCGCGAATACATCGCGCAGTTCCTAATCTCGGGTGCGGGCGCGTTGCACATCCCGTCGATCCCCGACATCGAGGGCCGCGACGAGTTCCGTGGTCCCGCTTTCCATTCCGCGCAGTGGGACCACAGCGTCGATCTCACGGGAAAGCGGGTCGCGATGATCGGCACCGGCGCCAGCGCGATCCAGATCGTGCCCGAGATCGTCGGCCAGGTCGGCGAACTCCAGCTCTACCAACGCACCCCGCCGTGGGTGGTCCCGCGCTCGAACCCGGATCTTCCGATTGCGCTGCGCCGGGCCATGGAGAACGTTCCCGGACTGCGGGCGCTGGTGCGGCTGGTCATCTACTGGGGACAGGAGGCGCTGGCATTCGGCATGACGAAGCGGCCGAACGCGCTGAAATTCATTGAGGCGTACTGCAAATACAACATCCGCCGCTCGATCAAGGACCGCGAGCTGCGCCGCAAGCTGATCCCGAACTACCGCATCGGCTGCAAGCGAATCCTGAACTCGTCGACGTACTACCGTGCGGTCGCCGACCCGAAGACCGAACTGATCACCGACGCCATCACCCGGATCACGCCCGACGGGATCGTGACAGCGGACGGCACCGAACGCCCGGTCGACGTAATCGTCTATGGCACCGGCTTTCACGTCACCGACTCCTACACCTATGTCCAGATCAAGGGACGCCACGGTGAGGACCTGGTCGACCGCTGGAACCGGGAGGGCATCGGTGCGCATCGGGGGATCACCGTCGCCGACATGCCCAACCTGTTCTTCCTGTTGGGTCCCAACACCGGACTGGGGCACAACTCGGTGGTGTTCATGATCGAGTCCCAGATTCGCTACGTCGCCGACGCGATCAAGAAGTGCGACAAATTCGGCGCCCAGGCATTGGCGCCGACCCGCGCGGCGCAGGACAAGTTCAACGACGAGCTGCAGGAGCAGCTCAAGGGATCGGTGTGGAACACCGGGGGATGCAGCAGCTGGTATCTCGACGAGCACGGTAAAAACACTGTGCTGTGGGGCGGCTACACCTGGCAGTACTGGCGTTGCACCCGCTCGGTCAAACCCGACGAATATCAGTTCTTCGGCGTGCGCAGCGGCTCACCCGCCAAGCGCTCAGCGGTCACCGCGCAGGGCTGAGCCCGGCCCGTTAGGCATAACCGCGGTTCAGGACTCCCGAAAGCAGCGGGCAGGCTTAGGCTCGCGGGTTTATGGGCACGTATCAGACCGTCGTGGTGGGCACCGACGGCTCGGACTCGCCACTGCGTGCGGTGGAGCGCGCAGCCGCGATCGCCGCGGAGGATGGTGCGAAATTGATCATTGCGCCGGCCGACTGCTGGTATAGGTCCCCTCCGAAGTCTCCCGCAAAGCCAAGACGGACGTCTTGATCGTCCACAGACTAGAGCGTCGTTCGACCTTAACCGCCGACCGAAGTCTTTGCGGCGCTTGACTTTTCGCTCAACTGCGCACCTTTGAAGGATCGAAGGTTCAAGCGCACGATCCGGTCCAGGACCCGGTCCGAGACGACGCGGCTGACCCGCAGCAGGATCGCGGCGTCACGCCCGATCGTGTAGCGAGTCCGCGGGCGCGCAGCGGTAGCCGCCTTGGCGATGACTTTCGCGGCATGTTCGGCCGAAACGCCGACCTCCCCGAACGATCGGGCCTGCGCCGTGACGGCCGCAACGAGATCGCCGTACCGGGCGAGTTGGGTGTCGGTCATGTTCGCCTTCAACCCTTCGGCGGTGGCGATGCCGCGCTCGGCCATTTCGGTCTTGACCGCGCCGGGTTCGACGACGACCACTTTGATGCCCAGCTCTGCGACCTCACGGCGCAGCGCATCGCTGACCGCTTCGAGGGCGAACTTCGAACCGGCGTAGGCGCCGTAAGTCGGCAAGACCACCTTTCCGCCAACGGAACTGATGTTCACGACGGTTCCGGAGCTGAGCAGCAGGGCCGGCAACAGCGCCTGGGTGATCGCGATGTGGCCGAACAGGTTCACCTCGAATTGCTGGCGCCACTGCTCCAGGGGCAGCGCTTCGACCGGCGCGTTGATCGCAATGCCGGCATTGTTGATCAACGCTCGTAGCGGACGATGCAGTGGATCGTGGGCGACCCGGTCGGCGATCGCGGTCACGTCGGCCTCAACGGTGATGTCGAGGATGTGCGGCTCCAGGCTCTGCAGGCCCTCGGCTTTCAGTGCGTCGGCGTCGGCCTTGCGTCGTACGCCGGCGAGAACTTGAAAACCCTTGCGGGCCAACTCTTTAGCTGTAGCAGCGCCGATTCCTGTCGAGGCGCCGGTCACGATGATCAGCTGGTCATGATGCGGGCGGTTCGTGGAATTCATGGCGTTCTCCATTCAGGGTGTGCCTTGAGTTGACGGTGTCATCTCAAACTAGCAGTTAAGTTGACAATGTCAACTCAAGCGGCGGCTTATGCTCTGCACGTGACGACACGAGCGGAGAGTGCGGCGGCCACCCGCCGTTCGCTGATTGAGGCGGCGGGGGTGCTGCTCGACCTCGGTGGCGTCGAGGCGGTGACGCTGCGCGAGGTGGGCGCTCGCAGTGGTGTGTCGCGGTCGGCGGCGTATCGCCACTTCGCCGATAAGGAATCTCTGCTGGCGGTGGTGGCCATGAACGCGTTGAGCGAATTGGGTGACGCGCTAGAGGCATTGGTCAGCAGCGACGATTCTCCTGAAGAGTCGTTGCGCACGGGGCTGCTGTCGTTGATCGATATCGGCCGCACCCGTCCGCATCTGTATCGGCTGATGTTCACCCCGCCGGCGGGTGACCCGACCGAAGTGATGCGGGTAGCCCAACGCGCGCAGGATTTGTTTCTGGACATCGTGGGTCGCATCACCGGTCCGCAGCAGGCGGCCCGTTATGCGGCCTTGTTGTTGACCAGCGCCCACGGGATCACCGGTTTGGACCTGAGCGGTCACATGGATTTGGACAAGTGGCACACCAATGCCGAGGAGCTTGTCGACACGCTCATCTCGGTGTTGCCTAAAGCGAAGTAATCTCGCCTCAGCGGCGCAGCAGGATTGCGAAGGCGTTCGCGGCCGCAGCCACGCCGGCGTCGTCGTTGGTCGCCACCAGATCCAGCAGCAGCCCCCGCGTGACGGCCAGGCCGAGCCGCGCCATTGCCGGATCGAATGCCTCGCCGGCCACTGCCGCGACCGCGGACAGCCAACCGTCGACGGCGCTGGGAATCATTCGGGCGAAGGGCTTTTCGCCCTGGGCGGCGCGTGCGTAGCACTCGAAAAACAGGCGCTCCAGCCGGCGCTGCTCGGGCCGCTGCAGGTCGGCCCACATCGCGTTAAAGCCTTCGGCGGCGTCCGCCGGTAACTCGGGGAGCAGGCCCATCTGGCGTTGCTCGACCTCCTCGACGACCGCGAGCAGCAGGTCCTCTCGAGACCCGAAGTGGTGCAGCAACATTCGATGGCTGGTGCCGACGGCGCCGGCTATCTCGCGCAGGGAGCGGTCGCCGATGCCGCCATCGGCGAACTCGTCGATCAGTGCGTCGAGGAGCTGCCGGCGCCGCCCAAGCTCAGGCCTGCGGGCCATGGGCTCGGCTGAGCTGCTCCGAGCGGGCCTTGAGTCCTTGGGCTTCCAGTTCCAGAAAGCGCTTGGTCTTCTTTGTCATCAGCCGCCCGACGAGCGCGCCCAGGACGCCGCCCTGATCGAGTTGCTGGCGAACCAGGGTGCGGCCGTCCGATTGGCCGATGACATGGTGGCGGGCGCTGATCAGCACGCCGGGAGAGCGTTGTACCCACGTCCAGGATGACCCCGGGTCGAGTTCGGTAACCTGCCAGACCAGCCTCTGCATGCCGGGCTGCTTGATCGCGAACCGGCTGCCGATGGCGAGTCCGGGTCCATCCAGCCCGACGAGCGATGTCACGGACGCGGTCCATTCGGGCCAGTGCTCGACATCGGTGAAGACATCCCATACCAATTGCGGCGCGGCATCGATCTCGATGCTGTCTTCGCTAATCATGTACCAAATGGTACATGATTAGCAACTCCGTGCAAAGAGGCCTCGGCCGCGATTGTTGCGGATGAAGTAGCGAACTACGCTATTGCGCTTTCCGGCCGCGAGATAAATCTTTTCGGGACAAGGGATTACACGTCACGAGAGGAGCAAGGAAAATGTCGAACCTGATTGCGGCGGCTTCGTTGCCGAAGACACTGGTTGCTCGCCTGCGAGAGCTGCAGGAGCAGCCGGGCATGCGGGTGAATCGCATTCCGGTGTTGACCACGCCAGTCGGTCAGCCCGAGATTCTCGACACCGTGGGCGACGCGGTGCCGGGATTGGATGTCGGCTCCCTCACGACACTTGCCGTGCTGAGCCCGCGTCGGCCTGAGGTCGACGGAGTCGCGTGGCTCGATTTCGAGACCGTCACCTACTACACGGCCGGCGCCAATGCGTTCGCCTCGGTCGGGACGTTCTCGGGCAACGCGCAGTTTCAGCCGTATCTGCGGCTCACGCTGGCGAAGGCGCCGACGGGTGCCGGGGTCCTGGTGACCTGTCGGGCAACCAGCATCGCGGTCGGACCGCACTACCCGGGGTTTTACCGCGTTGAAGGGCCCGGCGTGGCCGCGAGTTTCGAGGACAACGCCCGACCCACCACGTTCACTTTCGTCGTTCCGGCCGGCGGTAACGGTCCTGTCGAGATCAAGATTTACACCGACCCCGACAGAATCCAGTTGTGGGCGTTCCACGACTGCACGATCACCAAGATCTAACCGCGCGGCTTCGGTCACGGCGGGAAGGATTACGCCTTCACGCGCGCGTTGAGGTGCTTGAGCGCCGCCTCGGCGCCGTTCCACCCGGGGATGCCGGTGACTCCCGGTCCCGGGTGGGTGCACTGCCCGCACAGGTAGAGCCCGTCGACCGGGGTGGCGAACTTGTCGGCTCCCTCGACGACGCGGCCGGTCCACAGCTGGTTGGGCTGTAACAACCCATGCGAGTAGTCGCCGGCGTGTGCGCTGAAGGTGCTGCCGAAGTAGCGATTGGAGAACACCACCCGGTTGGTCACCGAGTCGGCGAAGCCCGGCGCATACGTATCAAAAATTCTCACGCAGGTGTCCGCGTACTGCTCCTTCCAGCTTCGGTTTTCGTCGGCGTCCAGCCCGGTGGGGAAGTACGGCGTGAAAATCGTTGCGCTGTGCTTTCCTTCGGGCGCCAGCGACGAGTCGACCATGCTCGGTATGTACAGGTAGGTGGGAGGTGCATCGGGCAGCATGCCCTTGCGGTACTGCTCCCACGCGTCGCTGATGTATTCCGGTGACGGCGCGTAAGCGACTGTCGGACACCACTTCCCGTTGTCGTGCAGGTAGGGCTGCAGCCGCTCGATCCATTGCGGCGCTTGATCGATGGTGAGATGCGCCTGGATGTAGCCCAGGTTGAAGTTGATCTCCTTGATCTTGCGGATGTAGTCGGGCGGAAAGTTCTGCGCCCCGGCCAGATTCACAAACGTGGTGTAGGGGTCGAGCGACGACAGCACGGCGTCGGCGGAAATCGTTGAGCCATCACGTAATTGAACCCCGGTGGCGCGGCCGTTCTCGACCAGGATTTCCTTGACATGCTGCTTCATCTGCACCTCGGCGCCCAGCGACTCGGCGCGCCGGCACAGCGCGGTGCTCAGTGAGCCGATGCCGCCGCGCGGCATGATGTATTCGACGTTGCCGCCGCCAATCAGGTAGTGGTACAGCGTCGAGGCATTCGAGCCCGGGGTCCACGGCCCCCCGTCGAACGCGTCGATCGACATCGCGGCCAGCGAGCCCTGGATGCAGCGGCCTTGGTCGGGTGAAAGGAAGCGGCGGACCGTGTCCATCGTGCTGCCGTACCACATCTGGGCGAAGTCGTGCCGGTCCTCCGGCGTGGGCTGCGAAGCGATCACCTCGATGATGTCCAGCGGCGGACCGAACGCCGAGTCGACGAAGTAGGGCGCGAATCTTCCTATGTGCGCGAACAATCCGCCGAGCGCGGTCGCGACGTCGGCGCCGTGATCCTCGAGGAGATGGCGCCCCATCCGCTCCAGGTCGTTGTACATCACGAACGGGGTGTCTGCGGCGTCTCCGAACGTGCACGTCGACGTCCACTGATCCATCAGTTCGAAGCCCCACTTGGTGAGCTCGAGCCGGTCGGTCATCTCCTGGCGCCAAATCAGCACGGCCCAGGCGCCGACGCTGTGCTTGTACCCGTCGAAGAGTTCGCGGGTCGCGGCCATGCCGCCGAGGAAGTGGGCGCGTTCGAGGACCAGCACTTTCGCGCCGTTCTTGGCCAGCACGTTCGCGGCAACTAATCCGTTGTGACCTGCTCCAATGACGATTGCGTCGTAGTCGGCCATGCTGACTCCTCGCTGAGTGATCCCGGGCTCCACGCACAATGTCATATCTGACATAGTTGCGTCAATGCTGACATTTGGTGTCTGCTTGCGTGGTGCAATCTCGTCGTCAGCGGACGCGTCAGGCCTTGATCCAGGCGGCGATGAAGCGCTTTGTCGCCGATGGCGTGCACCAAACCAGCGTGTCCGACATCGTCGCCGACGTCGGGGTGACCGAGCGGACGTTCTATCGGCACTTCCCGTCGAAGCACGCGGTGATCTTCGCCGACTACGACATCGGCTTCGAGTGGTTCGCGCGCGCGCTGGCACTGCGGCCTCATGGCGAACCGATCACCGCGTCGGTGCGAAAAGCCGTGGACGCCTTTCCTTTTGACTTCGCGATGGTTCGCGAGGCCGCCACCATCCGTTCGCGCGACCTCGACCAGGACATCATGACGACGCATATCGGGCGGATGCGCGATCAGGTCGCCGAGGAGATCAGCCGATTCATCCACGCGCGATCAAAGCCGACCGGCCTGGCGGTTGAAGGCGCCATGATCGCCGACATCGCGGCACACAGCCTGGCGACGGCGGTTTTCGCCTCGCTGGAGGCGTGGATGAGCAAAGGCGGCGAGGACATCGACGAGCTGAGCCGCCTGACCGACATCGCGCTGAGCGCACTGGAAGACGGGCTCACGCACACCTTGCGCGAAGCCGGACTGGATTGACCAACGAAACCGCTTGCCGCCCAACAGCCATCGCAACACCGTCGGATTGATGCGGTCCGCTCGGGGTACCCGAAAACCGTGCAGGTGATCCGCAAGCTCCAATCGCAGGCCGTTGTCTGCCTCGCGACTGTGCTGATGGCAGCGTGCGGCAACGATGCCGCCGTGCCGGCGTCCGCCGGATCCACGACTACCGGCATGCTGCCGCCGGGGGTACCGACCGAAGGCATCCGCCCGCCCGCGACCGGGCTACCGCCGGCGGCCGAACCGCTCAAGGGGCCACCCATTCCCCCCGACGGGCTCGTTGGGCGGACCATCCCGGTGGGGCATGAGCCCGAAGGTGTGGTCGTGGACGCGTCAACGCGAACCGTCGCGGTCGCGACGCGCGATCCGAATGAACTGGTGCTGATCGATGCGGACTCGGGCGACATCACCGGGCGGGTTTCGCTGCCGGGGACGGTCCGGCATCTGCAGCTCGCCGCGCCCGGCGGTCCGGTGCTGGTTCCGGTCGAGACCGCCAATGCGTTGGTGCAAGTCGGCTTGCCGCAAGGGAGGCTGTCGCCGCCCATCGTCACCGGCACCGCGCCGCATGATGCGGCCGAGGCGACCAATGGCACTGTCTTCGTCGCCAACGAACTCGGCGGCACGGTGGCGGTGTTGCGCCGTGGCGAGATCGTGAAGGTCTTCACCGACAGTGTGCAGCCGGCCGGCACGGCGGCAGCTGGGACCTCGGTGGGTGTGCTCGACGTGCGGAAGAACGACCTGACCGTGTACGACGCCGAGCGGTTGACCATCGTGGGATCCACGCCGGCCGGCGCGGGTCCGACTCATCTGGTCGTTGACCGCCACGGACGGATGATCGCGACCGACACCCGCGGCAACACGGTGCGGGTGTTCACTGCGCTGCCCGCACCGCGTGAGGTAGCGAGCGTTCCTCAGCCCGGCGGACCGTATGGCCTTACCTATGACGCGGTGCGCGACCGGCTTTGGGTTGCCTCTTCGGGCACCAACGAAGTGATCGGCTACGACATGAACGGACCCACTCCCGTTGAGCGACAACGAATCCGGACTGTACAAGACCCCTACACCGTGGGCGTCGACCCGAAAAGCGGTCGTCTGTTTGTGGCCGGAGTTTCCGGTGGCGTACTGCAAGTCATCGACACCGCGCCTTAATCACGGCGGTGTGGGTTTGGAGGCACCACCCGGATCGGACGGCACAATGGACCTCACAAAGGATTTCGGAGGGGGCGCGAGTACCCCAACGTGGCCCGGGTCGCGACACGCAAACACAACTTCTTGTGTTACGGCGGGTTGTCCGACCCCAGGGGTAGTGTTTGGAGCCTGACGTCCCTCCGACAAAACAGTGTGTGAAGTGGGGTTCTGGTGACCGAAAACATGAAGCTGATCGACCGCGCTTCGGCGATCAACTGGAACCGGGTGCAAGACGAGAAAGACGCCGAGGTCTGGGACCGGCTGACCGGAAACTTCTGGCTGCCCGAAAAGGTGCCGGTGTCCAATGACATCCCGTCGTGGGGGACGCTGACCGCCAACGAGAAACAGCTCACGATGCGCGTCTTCACCGGGCTGACGTTGCTGGACACCATCCAGGGCACCGTCGGGGCGGTCAGCCTGATTCCCGATGCGCTGACGCCCCACGAGCAGGCCGTCTACACCAACATCGCGTTCATGGAGTCTGTGCACGCCAAGAGCTACAGCTCGATCTTCTCCACGTTGTGCTCCACGAACGAGATCGACGACGCCTTCCGCTGGTCGGAGGAGAACCCCAACCTGCAGCGCAAGGCCGAGATCGTGATGGAGTACTACCGGGGCGACGAGCCACTCAAGCGCAAGGTGGCCTCCACGCTGCTGGAAAGCTTCCTTTTCTACTCGGGTTTCTACCTGCCCATGTACTGGTCGAGCCGGGCCAAGCTGACCAACACCGCCGACATGATCCGGCTGATCATCCGCGACGAGGCCGTGCACGGCTACTACATCGGCTACAAGTTCCAGCGCGGCCTGGCGATGGTCGACGAGACCAAGCGCGCGCAGCTCAAGGACTACACCTACGAGCTGCTCTTCGAGCTCTACGACAACGAGGTGGAGTACACCCAGGACCTCTACGACGAGGTCGGGCTGACCGAGGACGTCAAGAAGTTCTTGCGCTACAACGCCAACAAGGCGCTGATGAACCTGGGCTACGAGGCGCTGTTCCCCCGCGACGAGACCGACGTGAACCCGGCGATCCTGTCGGCGCTATCGCCGAACGCCGACGAGAACCACGACTTCTTCTCCGGCTCGGGCTCGTCGTACGTGATCGGCAAGGCCGTCAACACCGAAGACGAGGACTGGGACTTCTAAAGCCGCAGTCGTCTTCTCGCTGCCCCTGCTACTGAGGGCAGGATGAACAGGGTGGACAGTGAGAACTCCGTCGGCGCGGCCGACTTCCGACGCGCGCTGGCGCTGATTCAGCACGGCGAGCGCGGCGACGAAGCCGCCATGCGCGTCGTCGTCGACGATGAGGTCATCCCCGCCGATCGGCTCGCACAGCTGATCCGCGCCACCGTGTCGATCTTCTGGCAGCTGGTGGCTCAGCTGTGCGAACCGAACGAAATCGCCGAGATCGGCCAGACCCTGACCCAGGCGTCCGCGCTCGACGAGGTCGATCTCGATCGTGACAATCGGCTGGTGGCCCGGATGGCGATGGCGCAGCACGGCGGAGAGCCGGGCGCCGAGGATGAGGTGCTGTGGGACGCGGCCGCGACGCCCCACGGACTGGTGCGCCTCGCTCTCACCGCCGCCGGTGTCGTCTCCGCGATGCTGCCTCAATTGCGCACCGATGTCGGGAGGCAATTGCTCAACAACTTGGCGATGCAGGCTTTGCGCGAAGAGAACGGTTGATGCGCAACTAGCTGGATGCCCACATTTTGCGCAGTCGTAGGCGCTCATCGATAACCTGCGCCCATGGCACAGGCCGACGTCGTACCGGATAGGAAATCGCAGGCGCTACCGCTCAATGGCGCATGCCGCGAATGCGGCCAGGCCCGGCGCAAACGACCCGATGTGGCGGGCCGCTCACGATCCCGGCGCGTCCCCGTGGCCGCGCAGCCGTCTTCGCCGAAGCCGAAGCAGAAAACTGCCCGAAAGTGGCACGAAATGCCTTGGTGGTTCAGCGAACTCGTCATTCCGACCGTCGTGGCGCTCGTTACCGGCGCCATCGTGGCGGTGGGGACGATCAAAGGCCAAGCCCTGCTCGACGATGCTCGCGAGGACCGGGCATTGCGGCTGGAAAATCTCCGATTCGTACGCGACCACTCTGCCGTCGACCCCAATCAGCCGCGACCGTTCGGCGGTCTTGATCTGCGAGGCCAACACCTGCGCGGGCTGCAATTGGCGAACGCCAACTTTGAGGACGCCAATCTCGAGGGAGCGATACTGAGTAACTCGAACCTGTACCGCGCAAGTTTCAATTACGCCCGTCTGATCAACGCGTATCTCGTTGCTGCGGATCTATCGGAAACTGACGTGGAAGGCGCCAATTTGAGTGGCGCGGACCTGGACCGCGCTAATCTTGCGGGGGCGATCTTCGATCAGACTGTGCTGTATCGGGCCAACCTGAAAACTGCCAATCTCAGGGGCGCAGTGTTTAGGTGCGTCTACTACGACTCCGCCACGTCGTGGCCACCCGGGTTCGTCCCAGCGGCCCGTGACCAACGCTGTGCGGCCGCGGGAAGGCTCCGCCGCTAGGAGGTTTCAGCTGATGCCGCAGACCCCAAGGCCGTCCGGGCAGTTGATGGTGCACCCGGCGGTCGTGGCGGCGGCAAAGGTGAGGACCAAGGCGACGACAAGTTTGCTCGTGAGACGAGACATGACCACTCCGTTCTTCCGGGCTGGGCCCGGGCCGTTGTCGGCTCGCTCATCTTAATTCGCTGGAGCGGTAAAGAGCGTCGGATTCGCCGGATGGCTCGTCGGTAGCCGGCAGCGGCGATTTCCAGCGCCAGATGTTCAGGTCGTGAACGGCATATGAATTGTCGCCATGGTCGTAGGCCACGGCACCATCCGTACCCCGAGACTGATGGGGTGTCGGAACATCACTCTCACAAGCACGCGAATTTCCTCAAGTCAGTGATCCGCTGGCTCGACGTCGGCTACCCGCAAGGCGTTCCCGGCCCTGACCAGGTGGCGTTGTTCGCCCTGCTGCGGAGCACCCCCCTGACCCAGGAGCAACTCGAAGAGGTTGCTCATAACATCGCCGCGAAGGAATCGCAGCCCGGAGCTGACGGCGTCGTCAGCCGCGCGGAGATCGTCGAGTTCATCGAGAAGACGACTCACACCGACCCCGGCAAAGACGACATTCAGCGCGTGGCCTCGACGCTGGCCGCCGCTGGCTGGCCGCTGGCCGGGATCAGCGTGCACCCGGATGACGAGCATGGCAAAGCGGCCGAAGAGATCGCGTGCCGCCGCGACGACGTAGCCGAGGGCGCCTCACAGGGTTGAGATGTCGATGACGAAGCGGTAGCGCACGTCGCTGGCGAGCACCCGTTCGTAGGCTTCGTTGACGTAATCCGCTTCGATGACCTCGATTTCGGGGGTCACGTCATGCTCGGCGCAGAAGTCGAGCATCTCCTGGGTTTCCGCGATGCCGCCGATGTTGGACCCGGACAGGCTGCGGCGCGCCAGCGCCAACGGGAACGCGCCGATCTCCATGGGGTGCTCGGGGATGCCCAATTCGACGAGCGTGCCGTCGACGTCGAGCAAGCCCACGTAGTCGTCGAGCTTCAGGTTCGCCGAGACGGTGTTGAGGATCAGGTCGAAGCTGCTGCGCAACTGCTTGAAGGTGTCGCGGTCGGAGGTGGCGTAGTAGTTCTTGGCGCCCAGCCGCAGTCCGTCTTCCATTTTCTTCAGCGACTGCGACAGCACGCTCACCTCCGCGCCCATCGCCGCGCCCAGCTTGACCCCCATGTGGCCGAGGCCACCCAGGCCGATGATCGCCAGCCGCGTGCCCGGCCCGGCCTTCCAGTGGCGCAGCGGTGAGAACAGCGTGACGCCCGCGCACAGCAGCGGCGCGGCCTTGTCCAGCGGGAGCGAGTTCGGAATGCGCAGGACGAAGTTCTCGTCGACGACGATGGCCTGGCTGTACCCGCCGTAGGTCGGAGTGCCGTCCTTGTCGGTGGAGTTGTAGGTGAAGGTCGCGCCCCGCTTGCAGTACTGCTCCAGCCCGGCCTTGCAGCTGCTGCACTGGCCGCAGGAGTTCACCATGCAGCCCACGCCGACGTGGTCGCCTACCTGGTGCTTGGTCACCTCGGCGCCGACTGCGGTTACCACGCCGGCGATCTCGTGGCCGACGACGACGGGGTAGTTCGGCACACCCCACTCGGATTTCGCGGTGTGGATGTCGGAGTGGCAGATGCCAGCGAATTTGATGTCGATCGCCACGTCATGCGGCCCCGGGTCGCGTCGGGTGATCGTGATCTTGGTCAATGGTTCCTTGGCCGAAGTGGCGGCATACGCGGAAACAGTGCTCATTAGCAATCTCTCTTCGATTCGATGGCGTCTCAGAAAAGCTTAGCTAAGGTAAAGGTCTCAGGCCAATCGGACGGTCACCCATGAGCTTATGACGATGCGTGCGTACCGGATCAGGGCTAATTAATTGCGGCGTTGAGCAGGCGCAGGTCGTCGACGATGCCCCGGGCCGCGATCACGCCTTCGCCGGTCTGCCACACCTCGTCGTTGACGATGTAGACGCGGTTGTCGCGGTTGGCGGACAGCTTGCGCCATGGGGCGCTGTCCAAGATCGTCGCGGCGCGGTCGGCGGCGGCGCGGGTGGCGCACGACATGTAGATCACGTCGGCGTCCGCGGCCGAGAAATCCGCGCCCTTCGCCAGATCGGCGTCGGTCGCGCCGATCTCGATGTAGGGCTTGTCGGTGAACCGCTGGGCGGCCGGCCGGTCCACCCCGACCGCGCTGAGCACACTGGCCGGGAAGTTGTTGGCGCCGTAGATCCGCAGCTTGTCGGTGGTCAGCTGAACGACCGACGCCTGGAAGTGAGCGGCGTCGTGGGAGGCGCCGATCTGGCTGGCCCGCTGGGTGAAACCGCCGATCAGGCCGTCGACGGCGCCGCTGCGCGCCGTCGCGCCGCCGACAATGCGCAGGTTGTCCTGCCAGGCTCCACCCGGTGCTGCCGTGAACACCGTTGGGGCGATCGCCGCGAGCCTCGGATACGTCCTCGGCGTCAGCGCGACCGAGCCCAGGATCAGATCCGGGTGTAGCGCGGCGATCGCGCGCAGGTCGGGATTGCTCCGGGTGCCGACTCCGGGCAGTGCATGCACCGCGTCGCCCAGATAGGACGGCTGACTCGGCGAATCGTCCGGCAGGGCCGCGGCGACCACGCGCGATTGCAGGCCGAGCGCGCAGACGGCGTCGAGCTGATCGCCGGTGAGCACCACGATGCGCTGCGCCTGCGCGGGCACCTGGACCGAGTCCGGAGTGACCCCCGCGGCATTGTGGGCCTGCCGCGTCGCCGGCCCGGGATCGGCCGGAGCCGCGTCCCGCGGGCACGACTCGTCGGGCTTGCGGTCGTTGCCCAGCACTCCGGCGCCCGCGATTTGCGTGGTGGGTGTGACCAACGGCCGGGTCGACGTCCCCTTGGAGCCGGACTGCCCGGACCCGCACGCGCTGCACGTCACGACCGCTGCCGCCGCGATCGCCGCAACTGCCACCAGCCGACCCTTGACGGGTGTCTTGACGGGCGTCAGGGTGGGTCGCCTACCGCCGGATTGCACACGTTCGACGCTAACATCCGGCCAGTTGGGAACCGGTCTGCCGACGCGGCCCGGCGCCTGTGATGAACCAATTACGACAGTTTGTAGGACCAGCACTGCCATCGGCTTGAACGGGGGCTAAGATTCGAGGGAACCCCTGTCTGGGATGGATGTTTGGAGGAGCTGTTGACAGCCGAAGCGCCCCCGTTGGGAGAACTTGATGCCGTTCGGCCGTACCCGGCCCGCACCGGTCCCAAAGGGAACTTGATCTACAAACTGATCACGACTACCGATCACAAGCTGATCGGCATCATGTACTGCGTCACGTGCTTCGTCTTCTTCTTTATCGGCGGGCTGCTGGCGCTGTTGATGCGTGCCGAGCTGGCCGCACCGGGACTGCAGTTCTTGTCGAATGAGCAGTACAACCAGTTGTTCACCATGCACGGCACGATCATGCTGCTGTTCTATGCGACCCCGATCGTGTTCGGCTTCGCCAACCTGGTGCTGCCGTTGCAGATTGGCGCACCGGACGTGGCGTTCCCGCGTCTGAACGCCTTCTCGTTCTGGCTGTTCCTGTTCGGCGCCACGATCGCGATGGCCGGTTTCATCACGCCGGGCGGGGCCGCCGACTTCGGCTGGACCGCGTACACGCCGTTGACCGATGCGATCCACTCACCGGGCGCCGGCGGCGACCTGTGGATCATGGGTCTGGCCGTCGCGGGTCTGGGCACGATCCTCGGCGCGGTCAACATGATCACCACCGTGGTCTGCATGCGCGCACCCGGCATGACGATGTTCCGGATGCCGATCTTCACTTGGAACATCCTGGTGACCTCGATTCTGGTGCTGATCGCCTTCCCGCTGCTGACCGCGGCCCTGTTCGGGCTGGCCGCCGACCGCCACCTGGGCGCCCACATCTATGACTCGGCCAACGGCGGAGTTCTGTTGTGGCAGCACCTGTTCTGGTTCTTCGGCCACCCCGAGGTGTACATCATCGCGCTGCCGTTCTTCGGCATCGTCTCGGAGATCTTCCCGGTCTTCGCGCGCAAGCCGATCTTCGGCTACACCACGCTGGTCTACGCGACGCTGTCGATCGCTGCGCTGTCGGTCGCGGTGTGGGCGCACCACATGTTCGCCACCGGAGCCGTTCTGCTGCCGTTCTTCTCGTTCATGACCTATCTGATCGCGGTGCCGACCGGGATCAAGTTCTTCAACTGGGTCGGCACAATGTGGAAGGGCCAGTTGACCTTTGAAACGCCGATGCTGTTCTCGGTCGGCTTCATGGTCACCTTCCTGCTGGGCGGCCTGACCGGCGTGCTGCTGGCCAGCCCGCCGCTGGACTTCCACGTCACCGACAGCTATTTCGTGGTCGCGCACTTCCACTACGTGCTGTTCGGCACCATCGTGTTCGCCACCTACGCCGGAATCTACTTCTGGTTCCCGAAGATGACTGGCCGGCTCCTCGACGAACGCTTGGGCAAGCTGCACTTCTGGCTGACGTTCATCGGCTTCCACACCACCTTCCTGGTGCAGCACTGGCTGGGCGATCAGGGTATGCCGCGCCGCTACGCCGACTACCTGGCTACCGACGGCTTCCAGGGCCTCAACATCGTCTCGACGGTGGGGGCCTTCATCCTGGGCGCCTCGATGTTCCCGTTCGTGTGGAACGTGTTCAAGAGCTGGCGCTACGGCGAAGTGGTCACCGTCGACGACCCGTGGGGTTACGGCAACTCGCTGGAGTGGGCAACCAGTTGCCCGCCGCCGCGGCACAACTTCACCGAGCTGCCCCGAATCCGTTCGGAGCGGCCGGCTTTCGAGTTGCACTACCCGCACATGGTGGAGCGGATGCGCGCCGAGTCGCACGTCGGTCGGGCTCATGGCAAAGAAGGCCACGACGTCACCCGGCTCGACGTCGACGTGCGCAGCTAATGGCCCATCTCGGGTGAACACGCCACCTAAGGTGTCGGTGCTGATCACCGTCACCGGAGTGGATCAACCGGGTGTGACGTCCGCGCTCTTTGACGCGCTCTCCGGGCATGGAATCGACCTGCTCAACGTCGAGCAGGTCGTCATCCGGGGCCGCCTGACGCTCGGGGTGTTGCTCTGCTGCCCCCCGGAAGTCGCCGAAAGCATCGTGCTGGGCGACGACGTCGAGGACGCCATCCACGCGGTCGGTCTCGACGTCACGATCGAGCGCAGCGAGGCCGTGCCGATCATCCGCGAGCCGTCGACGCACACCATCTTCGTGCTGGGCCGGCCGATCACCGCCGGGGCGTTCGGCGCGGTGGCCCGCGAGGTCGCGGCGCTCGGTGTCAACATCGACCTGATCCGCGGCGTCTCCGACTATCCGGTGACCGGCCTGGAGCTGCGGGTCTCGGTGCCGCCGGGCGCCGACGGCCCGCTGCGGACCGCGCTTAACAAGGTGTCCTCCACCGAGGGCGTCGACGTCGCGGTCGAGGACTACAGCCTGGAGCGGCGGGCGAAACGGCTCATCGTGTTCGATGTCGACTCGACGCTGGTGCAGGGCGAGGTCATCGAGATGCTGGCCGCCAAGGCCGGCGCCGAGGGTCAGGTCGCCGCGATCACCGAGGCCGCGATGCGCGGCGAGTTGGACTTCGCCGAGTCGCTCCTGCAGCGGGTGGCCACTCTGCAGGGCCTGCCCGCCACCGTGATCGACGAGGTCGCCGACCAGCTCGAGCTGATGCCCGGCGCGCGCACCACCCTGCGCACACTGCGGCGGCTGGGTTATCACTGCGGCGTGGTCTCCGGTGGTTTCCGGCGCATCATCGAACCGCTGGCCGAGGAGCTGATGCTGGACTTCGTCGCGGCCAACGACCTCGAGATCGTCGACGGCAAGCTCACCGGCCGGGTAGTCGGCCCCATCATCGACCGGCCCGGAAAGGCCAAGGCGTTGAGAGACTTTGCGCAGCAGGCCGGGGTGCCGATGGCGCAGACCGTCGCCGTCGGGGATGGCGCCAACGACATCGACATGCTGTCCGCGGCCGGGCTGGGTGTGGCGTTCAACGCGAAGCCGGCGTTGCGGGCGGTCGCCGACGCGTCGTTGAGCAGCCCGTACCTGGATACGGTGCTGTTTCTGCTCGGCGTCACCCGCGGCGAGATCGAGGCCGCCGATGCCGTCGACGGCGAAGTGCGCCGCCCCGACATCCCCTGAGATTCCGCCCGAGTAGGTGCGCACTGCACCGACCCGGCAGCCATCACACTCTCGCGGTACGGCACGATGATCGGGTGCCCGAAACCGGTCCCGAAAGCTCCGAAACCGGCCTCGAAACCGGCCTCGAAACCGGCCTCGAAACCGGCCTCGAAACCGGCACTGCCGAAGCCGACCCCGATCTGCTGATCGACTTCAGAAACGTCTCGCTGCGCCGCGGCGACCACGTGATGGTCGGGCCGCTGGATTGGGCCGTCGAACTCGACGAGCGCTGGGTGATCATCGGTCCCAACGGGGCGGGCAAGACGTCACTGCTGCGCATCGCCGCGGCCGCCGAGCACCCGTCGACCGGCATCGCCTTCGTGCTCGGCGAGCGGTTGGGCCGCGTCGACGTGTCGGAGTTGAAGGCCCGGATCGGGCTCAGCTCTTCGGCTTTGGCGCAGCGCATCCCCTCCGACGAGGTCGTGCGCGACTTGGTCATCTCGGCCGGCTACGCGGTCCTGGGGCGCTGGCGTGAGCGTTACGAGGAAGTCGACCATCAGCGCGCCCTCGACATGCTGGAGAGCCTGGGCGCCGAGCACCTGGCCGACCGCACCTACGGGACGCTGTCCGAAGGGGAGCGCAAGCGGGTACTGATCGCCCGCGCGCTGATGACCGACCCCGAGCTGCTGCTGCTCGACGAACCCGCCGCCGGCCTGGACCTGGGTGGCCGCGAGGAATTGGTATCCCGGCTGACCGACCTGGCCGCCGACCCCGACGCGCCCGCCCTGGTATTGGTCACTCACCACGTCGAGGAGGTGCCGCCGGGCTTCAGCCACGCCATGTTGCTGTCGGAGGGACGGGTCGTGGCCGCGGGGCTGCTGGCCGATGCGTTGACCGCCGAGAACCTCTCGGCTGCGTTCGGTCAATCGATCGCCTTGGACGTCATCGATGGGCGGTACTTCGCGCGGCGTGTTCGTGCCCGCGCGGCCCATCGCAGGAGGCCGGAATGAACACCACCCCCGAGCCGCTACCGACCCGGCCGGCGGCCACCGTGATGCTGATCCGCGACGTGCCCGGCGGCGTGAAGACCTTCCTGATGCGCCGACATTCGAAGATGGAGTTCGCTCCCGGCACGATGGTGTTCCCCGGCGGCGGGGTGGACGACCGCGACCGTAATGCCGACATCGCGTGGGCCGGCCCGGCGCCCGACTGGTGGGCACAGCGGTTCGGCATCGACACCGAGCTGGCCGCGGCCCTGGTGTGCGCGGCGGCACGGGAGACGTTCGAAGAATCCGGGGTGTTGTTCGCGGGCCCGGCCGGCCAATCCCTTTCGTCACCGGACGGAATCGTGCGCGACGCCTCGGTGTACGCCGATGCCCGCCGCGCTCTGGACGACCGAACGTTGTCGTTCGCGGACTTCCTGCGGAGCGAAAACCTGGTGCTGCGTTCCGACCTGCTGCGGCCGTGGGCCAACTGGGTCACCCCGGAAGCCGAGCGCACCCGCCGCTACGACACCTACTTCTTCGTCGGCGCTCTACCGGAGGGCCAGCGGGCCGACGGGGAGAACACCGAATCGGACAGTGCCGGCTGGTCGACGCCGCAAGCCGCGATCGACGACTTCGAAGCCGGGCGCTGCTTCTTGCTGCCGCCGACCTGGACCCAGCTGGACTCGCTGGCCGGGCACACCGTCGCCGAAGTGCTGGCCGTCGAACGCCAAATCGTGCCGGTGCAACCGCATTTGGAGATCCAGGGGGACAACTGGATCTTCGAGTTCTTCGACTCCGACCGCTACCACCAGGCCCGGGAAAAGGGCGGCATGGGGTGGCGGTATTGAGCGAGTTCGTCCACGTCGTAGTCAGTGACGGCTCGCGGGACGCCGGCCTGGCCGTACTGCTGGTGTCGCGGCCGCCCACCAACACGATGACCCGGCAGGTCTACCGCGAGATCGCGGCGGCGGCCGCCGAGGTGGGGCGGCGCGATGACGTCGCCGCGGTGATCCTTTTCGGTGGGCACGAGATCTTTTCCGCCGGTGATGACATGCCGGAGCTGGCGACGCTGAGCGCCGCCGAGGCGGACAGTGCGGCTCGGGTGCGTGCCGACGCCGTCGAGGCCGTCGCGGTGATCCCGAAGCCGACCGTTGCGGCGGTCACCGGCTACGCGTTGGGCGCGGGTCTGACGTTGGCGCTGGCCGCCGACTGGCGGATCAGCGGCGACAACGTGAAGTTCGGCGCGACCGAAATTCTGTCGGACCGGGTGCCCGGGGGATTAGACCGACTGACGCGGGCCGCCGGGGCGAGTCATGCCAAGGAGATGGTGTTCAGCGGGCGCTTCGTTGACGCCGAGGAGGCCCTGCAGCTGGGCCTGGTCGACGAGCTGGTGGCGCCCGACGACGTGTACGACGCGGCGGCGAACTGGGCGCGGCGGTTTCTCGACGGTCCGCGGGAGGCGTTGGCCGCCGCCAAGGCGGGCATCAACGCCGCTTTCGACGGCGGCGCTTAGGCGGCTGTCGCGTGTTGGTTGATAGATCTTCGCCCTATCCAGGGCCACCCCGACTGCAACGGTAACCGCCAGTGGGGTGCCGAGATTTGTCGTACACCGCTGCGATGATGGGGGTATGTCTTCGAGCGCATCTCGGTCCGCGGAGCTGAGGCCTGCGGATCGGTTGGGGGTGTTGTTCGAGGAGTTGGCGGAGTTGGCCGGTCAGCGCAATGCGATTGACGGGCGCATCGTGGACATTGTCGCCGAGATTGATCGCGAGGGGCTGTGTGGAGCGACCGGTGCGCGGTCGGTCGCGGCGTTGATGGCTTGGAAGTTGGGGTGGTCTGCGGGTAACGCCCGTACGGTGACCGCGGTGGCGGATCGTGTTGAGGAGTTTCCGCGCTGTGTGCAGGGGCTGCGGGCGGGGCGACTGTCGTTGGATCAGGTCGGGGTGATCGCCGCGCGTGCCGGGGCGGGTTCTGATGAGCATTATGCGCAGCTGGCGCAGGTGGCCACGGTCACTCAGTTGCGTACCGCGGTCGCGCTGGAACCGCGCCCTGAACCCGATGCTGGGCCGCAACAGGGGCCGGCGATCACCAAGAGCTCCGATGAGCACTTCGCCTGTTGGCGGGTTCGGCTTGCCCACCCGGACGCGGCCAAGTTCGAAGCGGCACTGCAATCTCATCGCGACGCGCTGGTCGCCGAGTGGAAGCAGGATCGTGGCGACGGGGAGCGGGTGTCAGAGACGGCGCCGCCGGTGCCGGGCACCTTGGAGGCGTTTATGCGGCTGGTGGAGACGGGCTGGGATGTTGACGCGGCCCGTCGACCCCACGGGATGCAGACCACGGTGGTGGTGCATGTCGACGTCACCCAGCCGGCGGCGGCGTTGCATCTGGGTCCGCTGCTGACCGACGCCGAGCGTGGGTATCTGACGTGTGATGCCACCGGTGAGGTGTGGTTTGAACGCGCCGGGGAGGTGATCGGGGCTGGGCGCACTACGCGGTTGATCAGCCGCCGGCTGCGCCGCGCCCTGGAACACCGCGACCGCGCCTGCGTGGTGCCCGGGTGTGGGGCCACCCGGGGCCTGCAGGCACACCACGTGCGGCATTGGCAGGACGGCGGCCCGACCGAGTTGTCCAAGCTCAAATGTCGCTAAACTACCCTCATGGCGAAACCGAGAACTCCCGGTCAACGCGTCGGGGTGCGGTCGGCGGCGATCTACGCCCGGATCTCCGCCGATGTGGAGGGCACCGGGCTGGGAGTGGCACGTCAGTTGGAGGACTGCCGCAAGCTCGCCGCTGATCGGGGCTGGCAGGTCGGCGATGAGTACGTCGACAACGATGTATCGGCCTACTCGGGCAAGCCGCGTCGCGAGTACGCCCGGATGTTGGATGACCTGAAATCCGGTGCGCGTGATGCGGTGATCGTCTACAACCTCGACCGTCTGCATCGTCGCCCGGTCGAGTTGGAAGACTTCGTCACCCTGTGTGAAGTGGCGGGCGTGCGCGATGTCGCCACCGTGACCGCCGACATCGATCTCGGCAACGATGACGGGTTGTTCATGGCCCGGATTTTCGCCGCGTTCGCCGCCAAAGAATCCGGCCGCAAATCCGCGCGTATCCGCCGCAAAATGCTGCAGAACGCCGAACAAGGATTGCCGCACGGCCCAGCGCGGCCGTTCGGCTACGAACCCGACAAAATCACCCTCCGCCCCGACGAAGCGAAAGTCGTTCGGGAGATGGTGGACCGCTACCTGGCCGGGGCATCGATCCGATCGTTGACGATTTGGCTCAACGACACCGGGATCGCCCCGCCCGCGTCCACGTCGTGGCAGACCACCACCGTCCGCCACATCCTGGCCTCAGGACGGATTGCCGGGTTGCGCGAGCATCACGGGGAGGTGATCGGTCCCGCGGCGTGGCCGGCGATCATCACCCCCGCCGAGCGGGACCGCATCCTCGCCCGGATGACTGCCCGCTCAGTGACCAAGACCCGCGCCCCACGCACCTACCTACTGTCTGGGATGCTGCGCTGCGGACGCTGCGGGAACCGCTTGTTTTCCCAAGCCCGCCACAACAATCCAACCAACCGAGTCCGCCGCTACGTCTGCCTCAAAGGCCCCGACCACGGCGGCTGCGGCCGACTCACCGTGGTCGCGCAACCAGTCGAAGAACTGTTGACTGACGCGGTACTGACCCGACTGGACTCCCCGCAGCTCGCCGACGCCCTGAACGGGAAAGCCAGAGTCGACGCTGATGTCGCCGCGCTCGCTGCGCAGCTAGAAGCCGACCAGGCCCGCCTCGACGAGCTCGCCGCACTCTATGCCGAGGGCGCGGTGACCGCACGGGAATGGATCGCTGCCCGCGACCCCATCACCAACCGCATCACCCAAACCCGCCGCGACATCGCAAAAGCCACCGACACCAGCTCAATAGTGGACCTCGTGGGCACCGGCAACGCGCTACGCGGCCAATGGGACGGCCTCGACATCGACCGCCAACAAGCCATCATCAAATCAGTACTCGACCACGCCGTCATCGCACCCGGCACCCCCGGCTCCCGCGGCCTCGACATCAACCGCGTCCAGCCAGTTTGGCGTGTGTAGATCGCGCTTCTGTCGCGCAGGCACGACTGTCGCAAACTGTTCCAGATTGGACCCGTGTGACAATCCGGCTGGTGTCCGACTTGCTATTTCGTCGTTCATGCCAGGCGTCCTGGTCAACGGCGACAGGCGCTGCCGACTTAGCATCGGATCACAGAGGGCGCACTGTGCAGATCAGTCCTGGCGACCGGTGCGCCATGATCAGCCATGAGTGACACCTGACCGGCAGTGTGAAACCGGGTCACCTGAACAGCTCAGCGCCGGATCTCACGGGCAGGCGCATATCTGTGGCGAGTAGGGCATCGATCAGAGCGATAGTCTGGTTTTGGTCTCGGTCGAAGATCTCGGTGTGAGCTTGCGCGACCAGCCGCATCGTATCGATGAACGGTATGTGGCGCAGTTTCGCTTGTTCCACTGCCGCGCGTTCATCGAGAACTGCAACCAGTCCACGATGTTTGGCACAGGCGATGACGGCGCACTCGCCCATGTGCTCACCAGTGCCGCCCCCAAGCACCACTTTGACGTGCAGTGCTGTCCATTGTTCGTCGTCATTCATGAATATCCGCTCTGCCCACGCTGCCGAATCCACAGAAGGCACACCAGGATGGAGGTTTCTTGCCTTGTCGATCTCCACTTCGACCTCGCGCGGCACCAGCACGATGCCCTGAGGAGCCAAGCGCTCAAGGACACCGCTGTGACCGGCGCGGCAGAAATGGGTGAATGTGCTGGTGTCCATCACCCATTGCGCGGCGGGGTCAGTCCCCACCGACCGCGAACAGCGTTCGTAGGCTGGCGAGAGATTCCGTTTCCCGCTCTGGAAGATCGTCGCGGGTCATCGTTGCGCGAAGCAGTTCGATTGTCCTGGCGGCGGTCAATCGACCGGATGTGTAGCCCTCTACACATGCGGCGGCGAACCCTGGTGAAAGATAAGGGCATTTCGGTTCGTCGTCCCAGGATAGTTCCAGCCGAACGTAATCCCCGTGGCGGGGTTCATGGTCCAGTAGAGACTGAAACACCTCATATGAAATGAGGTCCAGGTTCTTTAACTGACCGACCGCCGCCTTCCAGCTCAGCCGAAACTGTGCTCCGACAGCGAGTGCACGGTCACGGGTGCTCCATTCGCTGTGTTCGTTCCAGACCTTTACCACTCCTGCACGAGGAGCGAGGAAGTGGATGGCGAATGACATGATCATCTTCTCGTGATCATCACCTGGTGACCCGTCATAGGCGTCGCCACACAGCCAGTGCCCGAGTTCATGCGCGAGGGTCATACGCCGTCGACCAGAGCGAACGTGCCCGTTGACAACGGCAACCGCCACGCCGTGGCTGACCTCAACGCACCCACCGTCAGGTCCGTTCTCGCCCAGCGACGCCGCATAGGTGTACAGCCCCAATCGTTCGCACACGTGCGCGAGGTGGTGTACGGGCTCATTGCCGATATCGAGCTGGTCTCGGACGTGCCTCGCCAATTGCTCGGCATCCTGGTGAGTGTGCGGGGTACGTGCCTCCTGGTCCCGCTTGACGGGATGAAGCAGGCCCATGTCGAGCAGCGTCCGCGTATCGCTGGCGAACAACTCGATCTCGTCGTCGAGGGCCCGCGAGGTCTCATCGGGTCGGGCGCTGTCTGACCGGCGGCTGACCACTGCTGGCAGCGGCTCGTTGACGAAGAAGGCGAGCGGACGCCTCAGCGCCTCTGCGATGGCGACCATCTCGGTCATGGCGAGTTTGCGTTCGCCCTTCTCGGCACGAACCAGCGCCGTGCGCTCCATGTCGACCAGCTCAGCGAGTTTGCTCTGAGGGATGCCCGCGTCTTCTCGCGCTCGGGCAACACGGTGTCCAAGCGTTACGTGGTCCATGTGTGCGATTTTCACACATGAAGGTCGGAGTGTCGATACCGGGCCCTCTACCTGCGGAATTACGCGGCTGTAGTTCCCAGCCCAACGACACCACTGCCGCAGAACCATGGGAGATGGTCACGGTCTCCGGAGCCGGCGAGATCGGACTCACGCAGCGGTCCAGTCCGCCTTGGGACCGTACTTGAGTAGGTCGTAGATGCACACCGCCTTCGTGAACTGTGAGGTCATTTTGCCGTCCTCGTCGGTGTATTCATTCTCACATTCGATTAGGAAGTTCTTGAGCACCCGAGGCTCTATTGCGGTGTGCGCGAACGCCCCGAAGTGTGCCAGCACCTCATCGGTCGTGCAGTACTGGATCATCCCCTTGAGCGACTTATGTGTCTGCGCAAGAGTTTTCGCCTTGCGCATAATGCTGGTGCTGGGCCGCAGGTTGCTGGTGTCCTGAATGCGTTTCAGCAACTTTGGTGAGATGTCCTGGTCGTCCTTGATGTGCCCGCTGGTGTCGAGATACCCCGCCGCCCTCAGATACTTGTACATCGGGAAATTGCCGGCACGACTCATCATCTCGGGCAGCGTCATCTTCACCACGAAGTCAGAATCGAATTCCGCTGTCTCGTGCAGCACGTCGTGGCAGAGATCCTGGCGGGCGACCATCTTGTATCCACGCTTCTGAACCGCGGCAATAACTCCCACTCCGACGACGAACTCTGCATCGTCGTCAACAACTGCGTCGAGGTCGGTCACGTGCAGGAGCCTGTCCTGAGCCTCACTGTCGAGTACGAGCTTGTACAGTTTCTCCTTGATCTGGCGCAGGGTCCGCCTCGGAATCTTCTGATCGAGAGCGGCTAGGACATCGAAGATCGCCTGGAAGTCGGGCACGGTGATCGCGCGAACGGGCACGTTGTGGGCATTGGCACCAATAACCGTCGGCACCATCGAATGCTGGCTACCTTCCTGCCAGTTCACGAACAGCAACCGATCCTGCAACCGCGACATGTGCTCGTCGGTGAGACAACTGGCAAGACTTCCAAGGATCGACTGGACGTTGCTGTCGGTCATGCTGTAGCCGATGAAGATCACCGGATGCTCGGCGAAGAACGTCAGGAGCTTCGCCGCGAGGTAGGCGTTGCGGTCGCGAAACACTGCGTAGTCGGACTCTGTGATGACTAAACTGTTCGGGTCGTCCAGACTGCCGTGGATCTTGTAAATCTCGGCGATTCCAGTCGGATCGGAGAAGACAAGCTCATCCTGCCCGACGAACACACGATAGTCGGGGAAGACCGTCTCAAGGAACGGGTCGTAGTTCGTCGTGATGATCGCGTCGACCTTGGCGTTACGCAGTGCATCGACCTCTGACCTCAGCGCTCTGGGAATCGAACTCTTTAAACCTATGTCCTTCAGAACCTCGGCGACATAGATCTTGAGCGCGCTGTCGGGTCGAATCAGCTTGTCGGAGTGCTTATTCCGCAGCGGCTTCTCCTTGGCAGTCCACAGCCTGTCCTTGAGCGGCTCCACGAGTAGCTCGGCAATCTTCGGCAGGTCTTCGCTGGCGGTCGACCTGTAGTAACTGAACTCACGGTCGGTCATGCCTGCCAGCATTTCCAGCAGTGACTGCCAGTCCGGCATGTTGAGATATCGCCGCGAAACCCCCGACCCAGCGAACAGGATCGGCGCAGCGGCGAAGCGCGCGAGATGCGCAGCAAGGTCGCTGCGGAACTTGTCATCGAACCCTGCCACTGATCACCTTCCGATTGACGGCAACGTCAACCGGCAGAGTATCGCGGCCGTTGCTGTTAACTGGGCTAAATAGGTGTAAGCGATCAGAGTCCGCATGGCTCCGCCCCCGGTCTTGACGGCAGGGGGCGACTCGACCCAAGCGGAATTAGGCGCTGGTTGCCATGTGATGCTGTGCAAGATGGCTGCGCGCGTGCTTCTCGACGAACAGCGGAACGAAATCTCGAATCGGACTCGCATCAAACCGAGCGTGAGCCTTACGGACCGCAGCATCAACATCCGCCAACGTGACCCCGGGAAACTCCTGGATCAGTCTGCGCTCAACCTCGGCCAACACCGTCTGCTCGCCAATCTCGATCATCGGCCACCAGGATCCATGTCCAGTCCGATCGCCGTCAACCAACAGAACTATGAACCTCAGACGGCCGGCGAAGGTAGTCCGCTGGCACACCAGGTCACCGCAGAAGTGACACGATAATCCTCATGACCGATCCGAATGTCGCTCAGGCCGCGCTGCTGATCACCGCCATCAACGAGCAGCTTCGCGACATGACACGGAGGCTGGCGGTCGCCGAGCGTGAAGGGGCCTGCGGGCACCACCCGGCACGGGCACAAGAGATGCGCTCGGTCACCGCCGAGCTTCGCCGCGACATCGACCGGGCCCAGTTCCTCATCACGCGGCTACGCCACCGCTTCCCCGAAGTCGACGTCTACGCGCCGACTACGGCGGCGGACGGGACGGAAGGTGAGGTGCCGATCACCGAAGCCGCTCGCAGTGACAATGCCCGGAATCGGGCACCAAACAGCTCGACGAGCAGCGACGTGCGCCGAGTCATCGCAGGCTGAACCGCAGCACTTACTGCCCTCAATAGTGCGGCCGGCAGGTCGTCTCCCAGGGATATACCGCCCTCAGATTCGCGGCGAGAACAGCTGACGCCCAGCGTCACAGATCGACGTCGGTTTCCACTCTCCCCGACGACTCCTGATGTCGCCGCCGGACCGAGACCATCGATAAAGCACTACATCGACGACAACAACAACCGTCCCCTCGTCTTCTCTGGTCGCAGGCGACGGTGCGGGTCGTGACGGGTGATGTCAAGGCTCGAACCGTGGTTCGCCCGCACGCGGCGCTGGCGTTGACATCACCCGTCACAACTCAGCTTGGAGTTCTTGCATCCAGGAGAAGAACAGTGCCATATAGGCGCTTCGTCATGCTCGGCGGGATCGACTACTCGTGGTTTACCGCAGCAACATCGCGATGTCAGCCAGCACGGTGGGGTTGGTGACGGCAACCGATACCTGTTGGCGTTCGCACGATTCCGTGAGCCATTCGGTGAACTCTTCACGGCTGTACGATCTTTCGTCTCGGACATTCTTGGCGGTGTGGGGTTGTGGGCTAACCATCGAGCACCTCGACAGGAGCGCCACGGCGGGGCTGTCTTGCCTCGCGCGCGGTATGACGCTGCTGGATGCGGCGTAGTGAGGCGCTGATGATCAGTGTGCGTTCGCCGAGGCTCGCGTGCCCCGCGCGGTCGAATTCCCACGCGACCAGATCGTCATCGTCAACAGCGCCGCTGGAACCCCTATACGGTCTCTGATCAGGGTGTTGTGCAGTGCTCTTCGATTGTTGTTTGCGGGTCCAGGTGGCGCGCCGTTGCCGTAGGGCGGTCATGGTGGTGGAGTAGCGGCGGGACTTGGAGGTGATGTGACCGCGGAACCCGAGAGTGTGCAGCCACCGTCTGATCCCGCTGAGTCCTTTGTCGGCGAGCGCGCTGATGGTGGTCAGGATGGCACGCACATGCTCGGACACGTCCAGGTCGCCGATCGCTTCGGTGGAGAGGCGTCGTGCGCTGATTCCGAGGTCGGCCAGGGACTTGGTGACGTACTTGGCGAGATAGCGCGCCACCCGCCTCCCTGACAGTGACCCGGCGATACCTGAATTCTGCTCAGCCGAACCCGTTTTCTCGGGAGCCGAGGATGCGGTGAGGGGTTGGGTGTCGATCTGCGTACCGAACCTGATCCTCCGCACGGCGCTGTCGGTGGTGGGATCGGTCAGGGCGAGCGTCACGGTGCGGGCCGCGTGCTCGATGATGGCGGCAAGTTTGGTTGCACTGGTGGGTGATTCCCAATCGGTCTGATCCGGGTCGTCACCGTTCTCGTGCGGATCGAGGCGGATCAGGGCGTGGATGTGCGGGATGGCGCGGACTTGCAGTTCAATGATTTTGATGAAGCTGACCCGCACCCCGTCCGGATCCACACCTGTGGCTTTCAGTTCTTTGTGTAGGGCGCGTCGCAGGGTGATGGTGAAGCGGCGCCACAGTTCAGGTAGGTGCCAGGTGAACAGCACATGCCCGACGTAGTCGTAGCACTCGCTACAGAGCGGCTGACCGACACGGCCTTCGCCATGATCATGGACGGTGCTGCACCACAACGGTTTTCCATGAGGGCAGCGGCGATAGCCACCGATGCGGTGATGATCCCGACACACGCCGCGCTTGCCGTCGCCACCGCGTGTGGCCGCATGAACGGCCCCGTAGCTGGGGGCGGTAAGGGTGAGGAACACTTGCGGCCGGTCGGCCACCGTGATGGGCATGCCGTGATGCCCGCCCGCGGCGCCGGCATGGACGAGTTGCCAGGTGTCGCGAGCGTAGAGGTCCGAGCAGGAGGGGCAGATGTGGGCGCGGCGATTATTGCACCGCGTCCACACCACCCGATCCCGCCTGTATTCATCGGCACCGACGAGTTGGATGGGGTGGGCGCAGAATCCAACTGATTCGGCTCGCCGCCACCATGATTCGAACCCCATCGAAGATGCTCGGCGCACCATCTGCTCGACCACCTTCGCCGTGTCGACCGTGTCCGGCACCCCGGGCAGGGCGAGCTGGCCCAGGTAATCAACGCTGTTCACTGTTGCCCTCACCCGAAGTGTGGCCGGCATCGGTGGCGCGTGGCCGGCGGGTGCTGCTTGCTCGGCTGGTGGGGCGGCGGAAGCGGCGCGCGAGGGTGGTGATGTCGTGGTCGGTGACGTGGAAGGCCCGCACCCGCTGCGGCTGAGCGGTGCCGTCGATCAGCATGTACCCGACACCCGGGGCGGTGTCGGGGATCCGGTCGCATTCCGCCCCGGCGTCACGGGCTCCTTGCCCGAGGACCATGGTGGTTTGGGTGGCTTCGGTCAGCCGCAACCCGATCCGCACGGTGAACAGCTGCCGCACCGGCAGGGTGTCTTTGGCCGGGTCTTGCACCGCGGCCACCACACTGATCCCCACTGCGCGGCCTTGGGAGAGCAGCAGGCCGAGGAGTTGTTCAATTTCGGTGCGGACCTTGCGGTCGGTCACATACGCAGTCAACGCGGCGATCTCATCGATCACCACTACAAACAACGGCTCAGCCGATGTCGGGGTGTGTAGCCGGGTGTGGCCACGCAGCCGGTTGGCCCGTGCGTGCATCACCGTCACGAGTTGGCGGAGGAGTTCCAGGGTGGTGTCGGTGGCGTCGTGGGTGAACACCGTGAACATCGGTGCCCCGGCGCCCAGTTCCATGCCGCCTTTGGGATCGATGACACACAACCGCACCAGCCCGGTTTTCACCGCTGGGGCGATCCCGGCAATCAGCGACCACAACACCGAGCCTTTCCCGGCGCCGGTGGCTCCCGCGATCAGCACATGATGGCCGAGCAGCGGTAGCTGCCAGCTGTGGCGGGTTTCGGTGATCCCCACCGGCACGGCCCCCAGATCCACCGGGGTCACCGCGGTGGGTATCGGCAGACCAATGGGTTCGGCGAGCACATCCCCGCGCATCAACGTGATCTTCAGTTCGCCGGGGGCGGTCGCGCGGATGGTGATCCGGTCGGCGCGCCACGCGGCGGCCAACGCATCGGATTGCTTGTGCCAGTCGGCCGTCGATTGGCCGGTGACGATCCGCACCGCCAACACATCGGTGGTTCTGCCGATGCGCACGTAGCGCAGTGTGGGTGTGAGGGTGCGTTCGCCGAGGCGGGCGGCCAGGCCGTGCAGGGTGCATGTCGATTCCCAGCTGCGGGTGTAGCGCGACCAGGTCAGCCACCGTCGGCGTACCGGTTCGGTCACCCAGCCGCGAAACGAGCCTCGATCGAGCCACGCCCAGCCTGCATACGCGACGCTCGGTGCGAGCGCGCAGACTAGGCCCGCACGCGGGCCATGGGTGATGCCGAGTGCGAGGCTGGCGATGATGGGGAGGCTGATGGCCGGGAACAGCGCCGCCCACCACAGCAGATATCCGGCCGCGGTGAACAGAGACATGACCAGATCCCCGAACCAGTCATCATCATTATTCTGCTCAGTGTTGTTGGTGTTCCTATTGTTTAATGCCATGTCAGGTGCCCTTCGTGAGCGAAATGGTCGGCAGGAGTTCCCCGGGGGTGGGGCGCGACGATCTGCTCAACGCGCGCCCCAACCCGCTCAGCGGTTATTTCTGCGGACGGGCCTGCTCACTCGACCCAGCACCGTTCGGGGTGGTGGGGCTGATCGCGTCGGCTCGGAACGCCACACCACTGCGATCGCCTTGTGCCCATGGGATGGCCACCAACCCCGACACTGAGACTGGTTGCGTGACTGTCACTTTCGGGTCACCTGCGACGGTGACGTTGAGGACTTCACCGCCGGTGTCATCCAACGCCAGCACCTGGGTGGCAAACAGCGGCACCCCGGTGGCGGTGTCGACTTTCGGGCTGCCGGTCTCGAAGTTCAGCCTTGGCTCAGCCGCACGGGTGACGATGAACCGGGTTCCTGACGTATCGATTCTCAAACGCATTGTCCTACTGGTCCTTTCATGATCTGCTTGCACCCGTTTCGAATGCTGGGCACAGTTCACGTGGACACCGGGGACGTAGCGAGGGACATTTACAGGCATTGCCGACACGGCCTCGGACGTTTCAGACACGACCGAGACACACCAGCGGACGTCGCACGGGCATTACCGTCACGGAGTGGCGACGGACCCATGGCAAACTAGGAACCACGCGTAGAGGATGGACAGAATCGACACGGGAAGATGTGCGCTGACACGATGGACGATCACGACGATGCTGAGGCCGTGACGATCCCCAACGAGCGCCTCGCACAGCGGCTACGGGCCAAGGGCCTATCCCACGCACGGTTCGCCACTGCCGTGGGTGTGGATATCAAGACAGTGCGACGCTGGCTGGCCGACAGTGACTACAAGGTCCGAGAACACAACGCCCACCGGGCCGCCGATGTGCTCGACTGCACCCCGTACGACCTGTGGCCCAACCAATACCCGCCCTCCACTGCGCACCCACTGGCGACAACGTCATCGGGTGGGCCGTTCACCGCGACGCTGTATGCCAGCCGCACCCAGCTACCGATCACCGCATGGCAGCAGCATTTCGCCGACGCCACCACCAGCATCGACATCCTCGTCCTGGCCGCCACGTTCCTCTTCGACACCCTCGACGGATTCCTCGACACCCTCCTCGGCGCCGCCGCCCGCGGCGTTGCAGTGCGATTTCTCGTTGGTAACCCCGACACCGCCACCACGATCCTGCGCGGTCAAGACGAGGGGATCGGTGAAGCCGTCATCGCCCGATGCCGCACCTCCGTCGAACTGCTCACCCCCCACGCCGGCACCCCAGGACTGAACATCCGCACCCACGACACCACGCTCTACACGTCGATCTTCCGCGTCGACGATGCGATGATCGTCAACTTCCACATCTACGGCTCACCCGGACGCAACAACCCCGTCCTCGTGCTATCGCGCCACCACGAACCCCGCCTCTGGGCCACCCTCGAACAGGCCTTCACCCAGGTATGGGACAACGCCACACCCCTGACCGCGAAAGGCTGAACCCATCGATGCGCACCGACTACTACAACGACCCCAACGCCCCGCAGCCCAACAGTGTCGTCCCCTCGGCTTCGGCCATCGTCACTGACGAACAGGGACGCATCCTGCTCATCAAACGCCGCGACAACACCCTGTGGGCGCTACCCGGCGGTGGACACGACATCGGCGAAACCATCGCCGATACCGCGGTACGCGAGGTCAAAGAAGAAACCGGGCTTGACGTCGAAGTCACCGGACTGGTCGGTGTCTACACCAACCCGCAGCACGTGGTCGCGTTCTCCGATGGTGAAGTCCGCCAACAGTTCTCGCTGTCCTTCACCACCAAGGTGCTCGGCGGAACCCTGGCGATCGACGATGAAAGCACCGAAATCGCCTGGACCCATCCCGACGACATGACCGGCCTGGACATGCACCCATCGATGCGGCTGCGCATCGACCACTACCTGCAACACCGCGACGCTCCCTACCTCGGCTGATCCGCGAGCAGTAAGGGCGGCTACTTCCAGGCGCGTACCCGTCCTACTGTCGCCAGCAACTCGTCGCGACCTGCGTCGACCGCCCGGTGCACCGGATCCTCGGGCCCGTAGCGCGCTAACACGTCGCTCAGGCGATCCTGCGGAGGTATCGGTAACCCGTCAGGTCCGGTCGTGAGATCGCAAAAGGTCAACGCATCCAGAACATCGCTGGGTGGATCGCCGAACGCCGATAAACCCGACACGCCTCGCTCAGCAGCCTCCGCGAGCGCACCGGTGTGAAACGCCACCAACGACGCGACCAATTCCCCAAAACCCGCCCACCGGGCAAACTTCGCGCCGTCGAGAGGATGAAACTCGGTTTGGCGCACCGACGGTGCGTAGCCGATATCGTGCAGCCACGCCGCCGCCACCAAGCAGTCCGCTGTGTCCGCATCGAAACGTCGACTCAACCGCTCGGCAGCCGCCGCGACACCCCGCACATGCGCCAACCGCGGCAACCCAGCCAGCCGTGCCTCCGCCTCTCGCCGTGCACGCTGCGTCAGAACCCCGCTCACAACCGCCAGCCTACGAGTCCCACCGCCACTGTGCAGGCCCATAGCTGATGGCCGTTGCAGCATTCGTCTCCGAAGCCCGTAGAAATCCGGCGGCTACCTGCGGGCTTCGCTACGCTCGCTCTGCTCCCGTCCGCTGGCGCTCCCGTCCGCGCCGCTCCCTACGCTTCGCCCTCCGTCCGCCGCCAACACCAGCCCGCGCAGACATCCAGTGCCCGCATCTCAATGCCCACCACACCCTGGCAGCACGACCAGCCTCACTGTCCTCGCCCCCGCCGCATCGAGACGCCGCGCGCAGCAGGCGCGACCGATGCCCGCCTGACCGCCTTGACCTGCGGTGTGATAACTTTCCTTACTGCTATTAAAGAACTACCGGCGTTTCCGCGGCCTCGCGAAGCGGGGCGTCGGTAGGGTCCGCGTCCGAACCGGTGCGGTCTGACTCATTTCTTTACCGGCCGCGAGCAGTGTGGCGTGCCTGCAATCGTCAGATCCGTCGACCGTGCCTGGTTCGGCGCGGAACCGCCGGACGGAATGACCTGATAGGAGCGCGACCAAGCATCCCGTAGCAGTATCGTCCCCGCCCGACGGCTTCGCCCTTTCACCCCATCCAGGAAATCCCGGTCACAGGAAGGCCGCAATGCAATCCACCATCGCCGCATCCACCCAACCACAGGTCACCGTCGGTGTCGACACGCACAAGCAGTTCCACGTCGCCCACGCCGCCGATCAGCTGGGCCGTCCGCTGGGCAGCCACCGCATGGCAGCCAGCACCGCCGGGTACCGCCAATTCGTGTCCTGGGCTCACGGGCTGGGCCAGCTTGTCATCGTCGGTATCGAAGGCCCCGGCCACTACGGCGCGGGCCTGGCCCGGTATCTGCGCGCCGAGGGCATCCCGGTCACCGAGGTCGGCCGCCCCAAACGGCAGCGCCGGGCACGCTACGGCAAATCCGACGATGCTGATGCGGCCGGAGCCGCCGCGATCGTGTTGGCCGGCGAAGCCCTCGGCGACCCCAAGTCCGCCGACGGTGCTGCCGAAATGGTGCGGGTGCTGCGGGTGGCCCGTACCAGTGCGGTGCGCGCCCGCGCCAAGGCCTACACCGCCCTGCAGGACCTTTTGGTCACCGCTCCCGCAGCGCTGCGTGAACAGCTGGCCGGCCTCTACAAAAAGCGTCTCATCCAGGCCTGCAAACAGTTGTCTGAGTCCGAAACGCCAAGCAGTCCAACCGATGCCATCACGATGGCGATCAAATCACTGGCGGCGCGCTGCGAGCAACTCGACGTCGAAGCCGCCCGGCTCAAACACCACATCGACACCATCACCGCCACCGCCGCACCGCAGTTGCGCGCCGTCTACGGTGTTGGCCCCGACACCGCCGCCACGCTGCTGGCAGCGATCGGCGACAACCACGATCGGATCAACGGCGATGGCGCCTTCGCTAAACTCTGCGGAGTCAGCCCGCTGCAGGCCTCCAGCGGCAAAACCGTCCGACACCGACTCAACCGCGGCGGCAACCGTGATGCCAACCGGGCGCTGCATGTCATCCTGGTCGTGCGGCTGCGCCGCCACCAACCCACCCGTGACTACATGGCGCGCCGCCTCGCCGAAGGCAAAACCAAAAACGAGGTCATGCGCTGTCTCAAGCGCTACCTCGCCCGCGAAATCTTCCACGCCATTCAGCCGTCAAGAAAGGCAACAAAAATCGTTGCCTGAATATAGGAGCATCTGCTATCAAGGACGAGACCACGCGGCGCATCGTCCGGCCGAACTGTACATGTATTTCACCAAATCGTTCGAGAGCGCAGGCCTGCCGAAATGTAGGCAATTCGGCTCGCACCCGATTGGGAATCCCGGTCAATAGAGGTATGACGGGTATGGCTGAGCCGTCGGTAGCGCCATCGCTATACCGGTAGGTACAGTCGCTGAGTGACCATGACCGCAGCCACGGTTTCGGAAGACGAGGGCGCTTTGGTCGCTGCACTTCGCGCCGGCGACCATCGAGCTTTTGCTCGGTTGGTCGATCGTCACACTCCGGCGATGCTGCGGGTGGCACGTGGCTACGTGCCGAGTGAGCAGCATGCCGAGGACGTCGTGCAGGAGACGTGGATCGCGCTCCTCAAGGGCTTGGACAGATTCGAGGGACGGTCGTCCCTACGTACTTGGCTTTTTACGGTTCTTGTCAATATCGCCAAGACTAGAGGGCTCAAGGAACGCAGGCACGTCGACACTCAGATCAAAGCGTTCACCGGCGGCACAGTTGACCCCGAGCGGTTCCGTGCTGCTGGCGACGAGCTACCCGGGCACTGGAAGGCGGAGGAGACACCGACTCCTTTCCCGGACACCCCTGAGGGCTCGGCTCTCAGCAGAGAACTCACCGACGTCGCCAAGCGCAATCTCGATACCTTGCCTGAGCGTCAGCGCATTGTCGTGACGATGCGCGACATGCTCGGTCTCGATTCCGATGAGGTCTGTGCACTACTCGAGATCAGCGCTGCGAACCAGCGGGTATTGCTTCATCGTGGCCGTGCGGTCATTCGAGAGGCTCTCGAAAATTACCTGAAAGATGCGTCGTGAACCCACTCGATTGCAACGAGCTCGTCGAAATTGTCACTGCCTATCTGGACGGCTCACTCGACCTCGAAACGCGGGCGCGCTTCGACGAGCACCTGCTCGAATGCGACGGATGCGATAACTACCTGCAGCAGTTTCGGGTCACTATCAGCACGGTCGGCCGGATCCGTGAAAGCGAGTTGGCACCGGAATTCCGCGCGCAACTACTTGAGGCTTTCAAGGATTGGCGGTGACGCCCTTTTACAACCACAGAGTGCCACCTGCGGGCCAAATGAAGCAGTCCCGGCGCCTGGCAAGCACGCGCGATCGTGCGGGGATGGCGCCACAGTTGTTGGTAGGCGCTATTTGACTCGGGCATCGGCTTGCGAAGGTCGCAGCGGGCTTCGTCCCGAGTAACTTGACCAAACCTATTCGTGCGCAACTATTTGCATGCTTACGCTCTTGGTCAGCGGCATTGGTGTATGGTGAGCCTCCCCGGTTTCAGTGGACACCCGAGATAGCGGGGCACGGGGTTCCGCTGGGAGGATGTGGGTATGTCCAGGACTCGTCGGTCGTTCACGGCGGAGTTCAAGGCTCAGGCCGCTCGGCGGGCGATTGATGGTGGCCCAGCCGGTCGCCGAGATCGGCCGGGAGCTCAATGTTCACGAGCACCTGTTACGTAAATGGGTGGCGGCCGAAAGGCTCCGGGACGGCGCTGCCACCGATGCGCACAGGGTTCCACCGGATGGTGGCTGACCGCGATCGAGCGTGCCGAGTTGGCACCCGGTTCCGTACGGGGATCGCCGAGAAGGAACGCGATATCGCGTTCGTGAGAAAAGTATCGGCGTACTTTGCGGCACAGCAACGCAGTCGTTTCGAGCTCATCGCCGCGGGGTTCGGGCTACCTGTGGGCGGTTCCGGCGCACCACGGTGCCCGGTCGGATGCGCATTCGCGCAAACTATCCTGTCACCACTTCTGTACCGGACATTAATCCGCACGACGCCAACGGGACGCAATGGGCTCATGCGATGAAGCGTTCGCGGCCCATGATCCGCGCTTCGGGCTCGTGGGTGACTCAGCGGTCGCCGATGATCGAGGATGCTGGTGAAAGCTGGGAATGATTACTGTCACGGAGTCGCCCGGTGGTGCGAATGTCCACTTCGGAGCGGAGAGTGCGGTGCACTGGACACCTGCTGGCGATCTCCATGAGCCTGTCGCGTTGGATGGCGCTCAGTGGTCCCTGCAACATAATGTGGCGTTCAATGCGATCGATGAACCCTTTCGTTTTGTCGAGCTCGGCACAGTCCTGCGCGTGGACACGGGAATGGCGGGCATCGACAACCACGCTTTCCAGTGGCCATCGTTTGCGTTCGGCGTACATCCTGATCGTCATCGACGTACAGGCTCCCAACGCGGCGAGCAATAGGTCGTACGGGGTGGGGCCCATGTCGTCGCTGATCGGACGAGGTTCATCCGCAACAAGGCGGTGCGAGCCGACCGTGATGTCCTGGGTGAGACTTCCCGCATCACCCCGCTCTGCGACCCGTACGACACCGTCGTCACTAGGCGGAGGGCCGCTGCGAGTCAGAGCTGTGCTCGCATGGTGCTTCAGGTAACGGCCAGCCCAGGCAGCTATCACAGTAGCGGCGTACTCGGCGTCGTCGCGGCAGCTGAGCAGATGATCAGCGCCGTCAAGTGCGACAAAGGATTTAGGGTGCCGCGCGATGTCGAAGATCTCTCGGGCATTGTCGACTGAGACCACCTGGTCGGTCGGCGAGTGCAACACTAGGAGTGCAGCGTCGGCCGCTCGGATACGTTCCCGCTGGGGCTGTGCTGCGATGTCGTCGAGGAACTGCCGCTGCAGACGGAACTCGCGACCGGCGATAGATATAGTCGCCTCACCTGCCGCGATGTCGTCGCGTGACTGGCGCAGCAGGCCCGCTACGTGACCGGGATCTGCCGGTGTACCAATAACGGCAATGGCATTGACATCATTGATTCGCGACGCCGCCGCAAGCACCGCAGCCCCACCGAGGGAGTGCCCAATCAGCATCGTTGGCGCACCGTGGCTCGCTCGCATGAAGTCGGCTGCACACACCAAGTCATCGACATTGGAACTGAATCCTGTCGCGGCGAAGTCGCCCTCGGAGTCCCCCAACCCCGTGAAGTCGAAGCGTAGGACGCCGATACCACTGCCGGTGAGGGCACGAGAGATTCGCGCCGCAGCCGAGTTGTCTTTTCCACAGGTAAAGCAGTGCGCGAATACCGCCCACGTCGTGGGCGGCTGTTCTGGAGTCTCCAGCCGCCCAGACAGCGAACCGCTACTGCCAGCGAACGTCACGCGTTCTGAATTGCTCATCGGGACGACCTCCTCATCGCTAGAACTGGCCGGATGTGTCAGTCCGCCCGCGGTGTCCAGTTCGCGGTGGGCGGGGTCGTAAGCCCGACGAACGCAATACTTGTCCTTCCACTCGGGATCGGCTTGCCAGCAGACCCTGCACACACGGGTGCTCCAGCGCGAGCATCGCCACGCTGAACCCTATAGCACTCTGCGGGACGGCCGAGACTTGTAACGCTTGACCGTCGTCCGCACACTCATTAGTCGCACGTGATAGTACGAAGAAAACCTTGGCCGCGGCACACAATCCGGTCGACCATAAGAAAGCAGGATGAACGATGGCTGTCCAACTGTCCGAGGCACGCGTTCTCATCACCGGCGGAACTAGCGGAATCGGGCGGGCTGTTGCCGTCTCTCTGGCTAGTCACGGTGCCGTAGTGGCAGTGTCAGGCCGGAACGCGGAGCGTGGGCAACAGGTAGTAGGAGAGATCGAGTCCACGGGCGGCAAGGCCGAGTTTCTCAGCAGTGACCTGCACGACGCCGAATCCGCGAGGCTGCTCGCTGCTGAGGCTGTTACACGGCTCGGCCATATCGACGTGCTGGTGAACAACGCCGGCGTCTATCCGTTCGGACCAACCGAATCGATGACCGAAGAAGATTTCACCGCGGTGTTCAATCTCAACGTTCGCGTTCCGTTCTTCTTGGTAGCCGAACTAGCCCCCAAGATGGCCGAACGCGGCAATGGCGTGATCGTCAATGTCACTACGATGGTCGCCGAGTACGGAAACGTCGGAACCAGTCTGTACGGCGCCAGCAAAGCTGCGGTCGTATCCCTCACCAAAACGTGGGCAGCCGAGTACGGACCGCGGGGCATACGGGTCAACGCGGTCAGTCCAGGACCGACATTCACCGAAGGCACCGCAGCTATGGGTGAGGGGCTTCGCAGGCTGGTTGGCCCTGCTCCCGCGGGCCGTCCCGCGCAGGCTGAAGAAATCGCCAACTCGATTGTGTTCTTGGCGAGCGACCAAGCCAGCTACATCCACGGGGTCACCCTCGCTGTAGATGGCGGCCGCACCGCCGTCTGAACACCGGCTAACCGCACAGTCCATGCTGCCATCAATTCCGATCACACGGGAGCCGAATGCAGCGTGCATCGATTAATAAGTGTCCTGCTCATCCCATTGAAATATGAGGTATATCAATATGTCTAGCCGTCGGAACCTGCCTATTCGCGTCGGTGTGCAGCTGTGGCCAGGAGACACCCCTGACTACCGCACCTGGCGCGACGCAGTGATCACCGCTGAACAACTCGGCGTAGACGCAATCTTCGGCTACGACCATTTCCATAAACCCGCAACCGCCCCGACCTCCGACGGGTTGCCCGAGCTCCTACCCGTGCAGCCCGACGTCAATAATTTCGAAGGCTGGACGTCGCTGGCCTCATGGGGCGAGATCACCTCACGCGCCGAGATCGGCTTGCTCGTAACTGGTGTCGGTTACCGCAATCCGGATCTTCTCGCTGACATGGCCCGCACAGTCGATCACATCAGCGATGGCCGCCTGATTCTGGGGATTGGATCCGGTTGGTATGAAAAGGATTACGTCGTTTACGGTTATGAGTACGGTACCGTCAAGTCACGGATGGACCTATTCGAGCGCAGCCTGAAACGCATAAGCGAGCGGCTCGACAAACTGATACCGGCTCCGACACGCAGCATCCCGATTCTCATCGGCGGCATGGGGGTGCGCCGCACGCTGCCTTTGGTGGCACGGTACGCCGACATCTGGCATACGTTCGCCAGCCCCGCCGAGTACCGGCGTAAGAATGCACTGCTTGGCGAGTTGGCACAGGTAGTAGGGCGCGATGAGTCGGCGATTGAACGCGCAGTGCACTGGACAGGCCGCGCCGACGCCGACGCATTTGCGAGTATGGGGGTAACGTTCTTTACCACTGAAATCCACCCGGATGCAGACGGATTCGACTTTCGCGAACTCAAAGATATGATCCACTGGCGCGATACATACAGCTAGACTGGGTCAGCTCACCGCGACCCTCGCGGGCCGCCCGTGTCCGCGCTACCCAGCGTGCCCTCATACGCGCTCAGGTCACGAGCAACCTGGGCGATCCGGCTTACCCGTTTCTTCGACGATCTGGACCGCACCCTCACGGAACTCCTAGTCGTACTTCTTCCGTTTCTCTGGCATCTCGACCCCTATTGTCGATGCCTCCACGCTCTCGGGGAACTTCACCGAGCTAGTCCGCCGGCAATCTGGGCATCTACCCGGTCACCCTTCTCAGTGGACCAAGCAAAACGACATCGAACACCAAGTGCGCCAAGGTGTCCCGACGAGGGAGCCCCCGCACCAAGTCGGTCCCTGATACGGCTGACCGGCATCTACACTTGCCCGGACCAGAGTGGCTCCAACGTCCACTGCGGTGCGGTCACAGTCGATTATCTGGTCAGCCCCTGCTACAGCATCTCGTTCCAAATAAGTTGCAGGTCAATGCTATATGTCCAACACCGCAGCATCGAAGGCTGTTGCACTGCTGCGCTGTCATCGACAGGGTCAGTCGCAGCATCGTCGGCTGACCGATAGCCTCGAAGGCGATTGCCACCTTGGTGGTCAAATCATTAGACATGGCCATCAGCGACGGCCGCCCAGCCTCAGGCATGTCCTTGCTGATCACGAAACACCCTCCACTTCACGGGTTTCGGATGAAAGATCCGGGTGGCTAGACTGGGTCTGTCGTTTGGATCGATTGGGATGACCTTGGCAGTCTCTTGGGCACGCTCAGCAGCCGAATGTGAATCCGCAGGGCACCATTGCCTTGACGGCTGGCTCAGCGAACGGAGTGCGAGGTTCAGAAGGAGCCGTCGTCTTGGTCGTCGTCTCGCCGAGTGTCATTCTGATGCTGGGCGATTCAGCTCCAGCATCGCTAGCAGAATCCTCAGCTGTCGCCGTTGCGGCGAATACTATCGCAGCGACGCACGCCGACCCGGCAAGTAGCAGCTGGGCGACTTTCGCTGGGCGCCGCGTCAGTTGCGGCCCTCGCAGATTAATTGCCGATCGGAGCGTCACTCCTACGATTCTAATCCAGATATCGCGATATCGCTATATCTAGGAAGGTGGTATTAGGGCGTCTTAGTCTCGATTTCCGTCCAAGGCGATGGTCGCCGGACTCCGGGTCGCAGTTGACGGGGTCAGGCTTGTGGGCGGGTCGCGGTTGCTGGTCTCGTGGCGCCGGGTGGGACGGGCTTCCCAGTGCCAGAGGGCCTTTCGGTTGATCGGTCATAGGCGGTCCAGTGTGGGCCGAAGGCGCCGCGGGGCGCTCTCAGCCGAACTGACGGTGGGCCAGCGGTTTGCTCATCGCTGACCAGGCCCGCTTGGATGGCGTGGCGGTGCGCGGGGTGGATGAGCACGTCTGGCGGCACGGGCCGTAAAGCCGCGTACACCGGTTACTGCCACACTCACAGCGCAGGCACCGTCGTACGGCTAGATGGCTATCAGTGCTGGTGCTCGTTGCGCGTTAGCCAAGCGGGCATGTCAACGATGGAGTCCAGAGTGGTTTCTGCGGGATGTGTCTGGGTAAGGTCGATTTGGTCGGCATACATGCCGGTGCGTACCTGGATTGTGTGTGCGCCTACCGCGTTTCCCATGGCAATATCGTTGGCGGGTTGGTCGCCGATCAGCCAGAGTGCGTTCGGCTTGACGGGCACGCTCGCTGCGGCGGATCGCAGAAATTCTGGTGATGGTTTGCCGAGGAGTTTGCTGGTGACGCCGGTGGCGTGCTCAAGCGCTGCCGTGATCGCACCGGTGTCGATATGGTTGCCGTCGGGGCGTTTTCGATACTTCCCTCTTTGGAGTGCTATAAGGGTCGCACCGCGCTCGAGAGCGCGAAACGCCAAGTCGAGTAGCTGATGCGTTAGCGTGTCGTGAGTGTTGCCGACGACGACATGGGTGATCGCACCGCCGGCGTGGCGGTAGGGGGCAAATGTCGGAAGCAAGGCGCTTGACACCACCGGCAATACGTTGATCCGGCCGCGCGTTGCTTCAAAGAGTTGCAGGGCAGCGGATACGGGGGTGAAAACTTCGCCGACACGAACGTCGAATCCGCGCTCGCGCAGTGTTTCTTGGAGGGTCTGTGGTGGCACAGTATCGGTGTTGGTGAGAAAACGGAGCGTGCAACCCATGTTTCGGAGTCTTGTCACAGCCTCAGGCGCGCCGGGAACGAGCTCGTCACCAACGTATAGCGTACCGTCCAGGTCGCTGAATACGACAGGCGTTGGCGTCATCGATACTCCGCGAAATGACTGACCTGCCGCATGTGCCGGATGTATCGAGAACGTTCGGGAAGAGCGATTGGGGCGGCGCCGATCTGTTTGTCAGAACTTGGTGACATAGTGGAGTTGCCTCTGTAACGGTATGGCGTTGACGTGGATGCCGGGCTGGGCTGCGCGAAGCAATATCAAGCCGTCTCAGTTAATGATGGTAGCCCCGCGTCCTTGCGTGTTCAGTTAAAAGTGAAATGACGGCTGTAGCTTTTACCGCAGGCTATTACCTGGCTGGCTCGTGCTCAGTTGGTCAGCGAAGGAGAGCGCGCAGCGGTTAAATCAGCGCATTCAAGGCTTCCAGCAGCGACTCAATATTCTTTTCGTGCCTTTTGTAGTACGTCCAGGGCCCGATCCGTCGGGAGGTTACCAATTGCGCGCGTTGCAGAACTGCCATATATGACGACACTGTCGACTGTGATAAGCCGACATGCTTTTGAATGATACTCACGCACACGCCGACTTCTTGTGGATCGATATCCTGTTCGGGAAAATTTTTTCGCGGATCCTTGAGCCAACTGAGTATCGTTAATCGGGTAGGGTTATCGAGGGCTTTCAATGCCTCGTTGACATCAATACTTATTGAATTCTGGGAATTAGTACGTTCAGGTGAAGTGCTCAGCATTTTATGATCCCTTTCGTGGTCATGCTACGCGGGTGGGCCGCCGATCTGACGGATGTTGCACAGTAGTTAGTAAACGTGGGCCTACATCCAGTGGCGGCGTTGCTAGTTCGACACACCGGGAGCTGGAGAACGGACATGTTGCGGATCCTGTCGTGTATAGGGACTAGCGTACCTGCGAGTTTGTGCCGATGCGCTGGGTAGTTGGCCAGAACGCTGCGCGGCCCATCGGTGATCGTCGTCGGCGCATGTCGTACCTCGTTGGCGGCTTCGCGGTTGGGTCCGCATGAAACGTTTCTCGTAGGCGGTTCGGCTGGGCCGCGGAGCGTCCGAGGTGCGACTCGTCTTGCCGTGCAGCCTGATCGACTGCACGGCAAGACGTGGTTCGGTTACTAGCTACGGTAGGTGGGGTAATCGGTGTAGCCTTTCTCGGTGCCGCCGTACATGGTGCTCGGGTCCGGGGTGTTGAGCGGCCAGTCGTTGGCGATCCGTTCGGGCAGGTCTGGGTTGGCGATGAACGGTCGGCCGAAGGCGATCAAGTCGGCCCAGCCAGCCTCAATGGCACGGACTGCGCGTTCGGCGGTGTACTTGCCCGCCAGTAGGATGGTTCCGCTGAAGTTTTCGCGCACTGCGACACGGAAGCTTTCCGGCATTTCGGGAGCGTTGTCCCAGTCGGCCTCAGCCAACGACACATATGCGATGCCAACCTCTTCGAGGATCTTTACCGCCTCGATGTAGGTCTCATGGGGGTCATCTTCAACCAGGCCAAGGTAGACACGGTCTTCGCCAGTAGTGGTGAACAATGGCGAAAACCGCACACCCAGACGGTCTTTACCGACGACGCCGGCAACTGCCTCGACCACCTCGCGCAGGAACCGGAGGCGATTCTGCAGGGAACCGCCGTATTCGTCGTTGCGGTGGTTGGTATGGGTGGACATGAACTGGTTGACCAAGTACCCGTTGGCTGAGTGGATTTCCACCCCGTCGAATCCGGCGTCGAGAGCATTGCGCGCGGCGTCGGCGTAGAGCTGCACGACGTCTTTGACCTCGCCGGTCGTCAGAGCCCGCGGCGGCGACGGCGGCGCCAGCGCTCCGGCTCCCGGGCCCGTTTCCACGAAAACCTTCACGGCGTCCGCGGTGATGGCCGACGGGGCGACCGGTGCGCCGGCGTCGGGCTGCAACGAGGTGTGCGACACCCGTCCCACATGCCAGAGCTGGTTGAAGATCACCCCACCGGCGGTGTGAACCGCATCGGTGACTTTGCGCCAACCCGCAACCTGTTCAAGGTTGTGGATCCCGGGTGTCCAGGCGTAGCCCTGCCCGCGCGGTTCGATCTGCGTACCTTCGGTCACCATGAACCCGGCGCCACTGCGCTGCGTGTAGTAATCCGCCATGAGTTCGTTGGGTACGTTGCCGGGCTGCGAACTGCGCGAACGGGTCAACGGGGGAAGAACGATGCGATTCTTGACCTCATAGGGGCCGAGCTTGGTAGCGGTGAACAGCACTGAGTCTTTCATTTCTTTTCTTTCCGGTGTTGGTGTGATGGTTTAAATCTTGTGCAGCGATGGGATACGCGATTTAGAACAGTCCGCGCGGAGCTTCGTTCATGCTCACGTAGATGTTCTTCTTGTGGGTGTACGCGTCAAGCATGGATTTGTAGGCTTCGCGGCCCAGGCCGGATTTCTTGTAGCCCCCGAAAGGTGCATGCGCAGGGATCTCATGGGCGGTGTTCACCCACATCCGACCGGTCTCCACCGCGCGTGCCACGCGAAGTGCACGGTTGATGTCTTGGGTCCACACTGTGCCGGCGAGTCCGTATTCTGAGTCGTTGGCCAAGGCGATAACTTCATCCTCGTCCTTGAATGGGATAACAACGAGAACGGGGCCGAAGATCTCTTCCGATGCAACGCGCATATCGTTGCGCACATCGACCAATATTGTCGGCTCGACAAAGAATCCGGAATCGTAGTCCCCGCCAGTGAGCCGGCGACCACCCGTCAAAACCGTGGCACCTTCAGCACGACCGGTTTCTACATAGCCCAACACGCGCTCCAGCTGGGCTTTGCTGATCAACGAGCCCACCTGGGTGTCTGGTGAGAGGGGATCCCCCACGCGGGCCGTGGTGAACTTGGCTTTTAGTTCGTCGATAAAACGGTCGTAGATCGACTCGTGAATGAAGAGGCGAGCTCCGGATTCGCAGGCTTGGCCTTGATTCCATAGAATCGCCAGGGCTGCCCCCTCGACGGCCTTGTCCCAATTCGCGTCGGGGAAAACGATATTCGCCGATTTGCCGCCCAGCTCCAGCGTTGCTGGTACCAGTCTTTTGGCTGCGGCTTCGGCGACGGTGTAGCCGACTCGGGTGGAACCGGTGAATGCCAGCTTCTGTACCGTCGGGTGATCCAGCACGGCCTGGCCGGCAACCGGCCCTGTGCCGGTGACGATGTTGACGACACCGGGGGGAAGAACTTGCGCGAAAATCTTTGCCAGTTCGGAAATGCTGACCGGCGTCATCTCCGATGGCTTGATCACCACGGTGTTCCCTGTGGCGATTGCCGGGGCAATCTTCCAGGCTGCCATCAACAACGGAAAGTTCCAGGGGATCACCTGACCAACCACACCAAGCGGTTCGCTCAGCACGAGGCTGAGGGTCTGTTCATCAAGCACGGCCGCCTCGTCTGAGTGACTGCGAATCACTCCGGCGAAGTACCTGAAGTGATCAATGGCGATGGGCACGTCGAGAACGCGCGACTCGCGAATCGGCTTGCCCACATCCAGCGACTCCAGGACCGCGAAACGCTCGGCGTCAGCCTCCAGCAGGTCGGCGATCCTGTTCAACGCGTTCGCACGTTCCGTCACCGTGGTCGCCCTCCAGCCCGCAAACGCACGCTGCGCCGCCTGGACCGCGCGATCGACATCAGCGGCTGTTCCACTAGGAATACGAGTCAGCACCTCACCCGTCGCGGGATTGATACTCTCGATCGTCTCCCCGGACTCCGCGTCCACCCATTGGTTGTCGATGAACATTCCGTAGCTGCGGTCCGGAGCATACTGGGACGTGGACATGGCGCGCTTCTCCTTCTGATTGGCGGGCGGGCCGGAAGTACAACCGGCTCAACCTCTTCCGTGATTTCGTTGTTCACCACCCCTGACGACGTGGTGCCACCAACCCTAACCTAGATATCGAGATACGTCAATATCCCAATAGCGCGATATTCAGATGGGCGTAAAGGGGGTGTCTTCCTGCGCTAACACCGCCGGGTCGGCTGGTTGGTGGCCGTCGGTGCGTGACCGTGCTTGAGGTGCGCTCTGCTGCGCGGCTTAACTCGGACGATCCCCACTCAATAGGGACTCGCCGAACTGCGCAGGTTCGACCGTGCCATCCGGCCAGGAACCCGCAGTCGAATGAAATCGGCAACGATACGAAAACCGTGAACCACCCCAGGTTTGACGCGGATCAAACCCGGGGTGGTTCAAAGTGCTTGGGAGGCGGTGCCAAGCCGGCGGTGCGGTGGCCACTTGATCGATTCTCGCGCAGCGTCTACTTCCTGGGCCGAGGTCTGCTGCAACGCCGCAAGCTTGCCGAGCATCGTCGACCTCGTCATGTGCACCATGCCTGTCAGCTCCGGTCGAAAAGTGAGCAGGTAGTTCCGGGGTGGGTTCTAGTCAACGTCGCAACACCGACGGACCCAGTGAGGCTAGCAGGACGGCGAATAGATCGGCGGGACAACGGTCTTGCAGGACCATGCGGGGACGGTTGTTGAGTTCCTCCTCGACCGCCATGAGATGCCCCGGTGAATAGTTGGCGAGGGTGACGCCCTTGGGGAAGTAGTCGCGCAGCAGTCCGTTGGTGTTCTCGTTGCTGCCGCGTTGCCAGGGTGATCGGGAGTCACAGAAGTAGACGGGCGCGTGGAGCTTGTCAGCGGTGGCGAGGTGGCGCGCCATCTCGGTGCCCTGGTCCCAGGTGATCGATCGCATCAGCTCCGGCGGCAGATCCTGCATCCGGGCCACCAGAGCGGCGTGCAACGAGTCGGAGTCAGCGCGGGGCAGATGGACCAGGCGCAGCATCCGGGTTTGGCGCTCGACCAGCGTGCCGATCGCTGAAAGGTGGTTGTCACCGATGATGAGATCGCCCTCCCAATGCCCGGCCTCTGACCGGTCCACGGGCGGGAATGGCCGATCGTGGATGGTCAGCATCGGCTGCTGAAACCGTGGCCGCCGACGCTGCTGACACTGGTGGGCTCGGCGGTGGTCCCGGCCGGTGCGCAGCGGTGAGCGCCGGTGCGGCGCCAATCGCGACGGTCGTATGAATCGCGAATTCGGTTGATAGACAGCCTGATAGATGCTCTCGTGGCATAGCCGCATCGATGGATCATCAGGAAAGCGCAGACGCAGGTGGCGACTGATCTGTTGCGGGCTCCACCGCTGAGCGAGCATCTCGGTGACCAAACCGCTGAGGTGATCGTTGGTGTCGACCCGGCGTTGATGGTGACGCGCTCGACGTGCGATAGCTCGACGGTGCGCATCGAAGGGCTGATAGCCGCGGCCGGCTGGCGCATTGCGCCGCAGTTCCCGCGAAATCGTCGACGGTGCTCGGCCGAGCCGGTCGGCGATCGCGCGCATGTTCAACCCAGAACGGCGCAGATCGGCGATCTCGATTCGTTCCTCCTGGGAGAGGTAACGCGGGCTGATCTGACGGACCGCTAGTCGATCCAGGGGAGGGACGAATCCGACCTCGACGCCGTTGCGGTAGGTCTTGTAACCGCGAGTCCAGTTCGTCGCCGCGGACCGAGATACACCGACTTCTCGGGCCGCGGCGCGCACGCTCCAACCGCGAGCCCGCAACTCCATGAACCGCTGGCGCTTGGCCGACAGCGGACGGCGCCCCGGCCCCTTCTTCACCCGACGCGACGATGTCAACACAACCTCCAGAATTTAGAGAAGTGTTGCGACGACGCCTCGAAACCACCCGGTTGAAAAGTGAGCACTTCACCTTTCGATTGGAGAGTGATCACTGTGGAGGATTGGGCGGAGATTCGCCGGCTGTATCGGTCGGAGAAGCTGTCGCAGGCTGCGATTGCGCAACATGGTCGGACCATCGCTCCTAGCCGTCGATAGCCTCTCAAGGTCGCCCAAAACTGGAGAGACCCAGCACTGTCTGGTGGCGGTCAGTGCGTTTAGGGTTGCGTTCATCGCCTTGCTCAAAGCAGATTGGTCGCCAAATCTGTTCGGCCGTTAGTTAGTCGCGACACAGCAAATCGGCACTACGAGGGCCGACAGACCACGCCGGCGTTTTCCCTGACAGCGCTGCGCTGCTAAATGGTCCGTGCTTTGCTGGTCGATTGCGCCGACACGGGGCGGATAAGCCGACTTCTGGGGTTACCGCGACTAAAGGAACTTGGCGTCGACGACCGCAGCGCCGCGCGGAAGGGCGTGGGCACCCAAATGGTCGAGGGCGAGACCTCGCAATCCGCGTCGTCGGTCTCGACCCACAAGATCCCCGCAGGAACTATGACGTACGGCACACCCACCTAAACGGAAGCGCTGTAACGCTTTCCGAAGTGCATAGCACTCAGTGGTGTAGTCAACCCAACTAGCAAGGGAGTCATCATGATCGCTACCATCCGCGAGCAGATTCAAGCCGGCGTGCGCCCAGAGTCGCCAGTAGCACGTGGCGGCGCGGGCCTGGCACGGTACGGGCTGGCCGTCGTCATCGCCTGGATCGGCATGCTGAAGTTCACAGAGTACGAAGCCAACGGCATCGCGCCATTCGTGTCGAACAGCCCTTTCATGTCTTGGCTGTACGACATTTTCTCGATCACCACCTTTTCGTCGCTACTCGGTGTAGTCGAGATCGCAATCGCGGTCTTGCTCGCCGTCAAACCGTGGTTCCCTCGACTCTCAGCGATCGGTAGCCTCATGGCCATCGGCATGTTCGCCACAACACTGACATTCGTGCTCAGTACGCCTGGTGCATTCGAAGCATCAGCAGGAGGTTTCCCGGTGTTGTCGTCGACTGGTCAGTTCCTGATCAAGGACGTCGCACTGCTCGGAATCTCTGCCTGGACGCTGGTCGATGCACTCACACGCCGCTGAGGCCGAAGCCGCCCTCGTCACCTCGCTTCGTGCGGGTGACGAGGGCGGCTTCGTGCAAGTTGTCGACTTGCAAGCCCCACGACGCCACGCCTCGCACGCGACTACGTCAGGACACCAGATCGCCGAAGGCCCCCTACAGGAAGGCCTCTTACACAAAGGAATCGGCTCTTCCCAGGATCAGTCACCTCGGTTCACAGAGCTGTCTGCGAACTTTCATAGGAGGAAAGGTCGCAGTCCCTTGACGACGAGAAACTGGACGAGGAGTCGGAGCAACGAAGCCATCCTCGGGAATTTTTCCTCAAGCACCGGGGAGCATGGTCGCCGGCGAGCCGGTCGCTCATGCACTACATGAAAGGATGCAGACAGATGAGATGCAACGAACTCGCCGAACTACTCACCGAATACCTGGACGACTCGCTCGGTTCGAGCGACCACGTGAGGCTCGAAACGCACCTGTCCGAGTGCGCCGGATGCGCAAACTATCGCACTCAATACATATCGACGATCGCAATCTTGAATCAGATCCCCGTGGCCGGCTTCAAGCGCACGCTGCGCGATACGTTATCGGCGCACTTACACCAACGGCGCCGCTGAGCTTCGCAGGGCAACCGAGTTCAGCTCAGCAACAATGGATACACCAACTTTGCTGCCGTCAGCGCCCATCGGTCTTTAGGTGGCTTGCGCCAACTCAGCCACCGCTTGATCGGTGGTCCAGATAGCTGAGGCGAGGAATCGGAAATTAATCAGGGCAGCCAAGTATCCGTCGCCTTCGGGCAACCGTGCACCCGCAGTCGCGTCACGGATGACGACAACCTCGAAACCCTGTTCGATCAGCTCGCGCAAATGGCTTTCGGTGCACAGATTCGCGGCCATTCCAGCCAGAAGAACCTGGGTCACACCGCGTTTGCGAAGCTGAAGTACGAGATCGTTGGACTGCGGACCCACGATTTTATGGGGAGAAGCGACCACCGTCTTTCCGTCCAGGATGCGGTTCTTGTACCGCTCGAGATAGTCCGCGCCCGAACCGTCGAACCCTTCCAGCTGCAGCGGATGCGTCCGCGCGAACATGCCGACACTGTGCATGAAGCGCTCAAGCGGTCCGGCGAATTGCCAGTCCTGATCGGATGGATAGTAATAGTGCGGAGAGATCGCAACCGTGATCCCCGCGCTCTTGGCAGCTGACAGTAGTTGGTCGATGTGCTCGACAGTGCCGTTGTCTTCGACGCTGGCGCCGAACACCGACCATGTTGCACCATCGGGGCTGAGAAAGTCGTTCTGCGGGTCAGTCACGACGAGCGCAGCGTGCGTCACGTCAAGCTGGAAGCCAGATGGCGGAAGTCCGGGCTCTGCGGGCTCGTCGTACACGGATGAAGTCGACATTGGATGGGAGTCCCTTTCCTATCGGGCGCTAGTGCGCGACACACGGCAGCGCCCGGAAAGTATAAATAGACGACCGGTCGGATATCAACAAGTCCGGCCTTTCGGACCTCGATGATGGAGGCGGGACTTCAGGACGTGCCGACCAAACCCACCAACTGCGGCAAGGTTATTCGTGAGAAACGGTCGTATGGAGCGCGGGTGCGATCGATCCTGGCGCGAAGCACTGCCCCTTCCCACGCTTCGATAATCAAACCTGCGACTTCGCGACGCCGTTGAGGCGTTCCCTCTGTGAAAACAGCGGCCAGTTCGTGCTCCCAAGCACAAACAATGCCGCGTAGCTTTTCGTGGACCGACGCATGGTGGCTGAGACTTCGAGCGCGAGATTGCCAATTAGGCAGCCGCGCATAAAGGTATGGCGCTCGTGCTCGTCGGCAATCACCGCGAAGTAGCGTTGCAGGCGGCGAACCGGTCTCCCGCGACCTAGCAGCAAGGATCCGGACCGGTCCTGAAGTTCGAGCCAGTACTGTTCTAGCACTGCGACAACAAAGGCTTCTTTGCTCTCGTAGTACGTGTAGAACGCCGCCTTCGGTACGTGGGCACGATCGGCAATTTCCTTGACACCTGTCGCGTTGACGCCACGGGCATAGAAGAGCTCGAGTCCACTAGCGAGTAACCGTCTGCGGATATCCGGGTTCCCCGGGCGAGGCACAGGAGCAGAGTAACTGACCGAACAAGGACCTTGGCCGTGCACGGCACCAACTCGACCACGCGCGTCCAGACGCACATATCCGGTCAAGTGAGCATTTTTGGTGCGCCATTGCGTAGCGCGAACTCACCGGGCGCTGAACGCGCCCGTGGACATTTAGAGACAGTCGGTCTAATCTCATCACCATGAGCGCTCCCATTGTCCGGCCTCGTCGTGGACGGCCGCCAAAAGTCAGCCGTGACCACGAAGACACGCGGGGAGCATTGCTTCGCTGCGGGATGGAAATCCTGACTGCGCAGGGCCTCACTGCGACAGGTATTGAATCGGTGCTCAAGCCCGTCGATGTACCGAAGGGCTCGTTTTATCACTACTTCGACAGCAAAGACGCATTCGGTCTGGAGGTGCTGCAGAGCTACGCGGAGTATTTCGCGCGCAAACTTGATCGCTGGCTGTTGGACGACAGTCTGCCACCACTGCAACGTCTGACCCTTTTCGTCGAGGACGCGAAAGCCGGAATGGCCAGACACAGGTTTGATCGTGGATGCCTTGTTGGCAATCTTGGGCAAGAAGTTCGGACACTTCCCGAGAGCTATCGCACGAAACTCGAAGAAACACTTGAGGACTGGGAGCAGCGCTTACAGGATTGCCTGCGACTGGCCGTTGACGTAGGAGATCTTCCGGCCGACACCGACTGCGCCGCGCTATCACGGTTCTTCTGGATCGGTTGGGAGGGAGCGGTATTGCGCACCAAACTCGCTCGGACAGTCGAACCGCTCGACGTGTTTTTCAGTGGATTCCTCGCATGTGCCCGCGCGTAGGAGAAGGGAATACGATGTTCAGCGCGATTGTGGTTGAGAAGACCAACACGGACTACCGTGCGGAAATGCGGCGGCTCGGCAGCGACGACCTACCTGAGGGGCAAGTGACCGTCCGGGTCGCATACAGCAGCCTCAATTACAAAGACGCCCTGGCCATCACCGGTAGGGGCCCCGTCGTCCGTCGCTTCCCGATGGTCCCGGGAATCGACTTAGCCGGCGTCGTTGAGGCCAGCAATGACGCGCGCTACAAACCCGGTGATCACGTTCTGGTGAACGGTTGGGGACTGGGCGAGACCCACTGGGGAGGGCTTGCACAGATCGCTCGGCTCCAGGCGGACTGGCTAGTGCCACTCCCCCCCTCGTTCACCGAGGCGCAGGCCACTGCCATCGGCACTGCGGGCTATACAGCGATGCTTTGCCTGATGGCACTCGAACAACACGGGGTCACCCCTAGCGACGGCGAAGTACTCGTCACCGGTGCCAGTGGCGGCGTCGGAAGCATCGCGGTCACGCTGCTCGCGAGCAACGGCTACACGGTCGTCGCGGCAACCGGCCGCCTCGCTGAGGCAGACTATCTGCGGAGGTTGGGTGCGGCTACGGTGATCGACCGAGCCGAACTCGCCGAACCGGGCCGCCCCTTGGGCAGCGAGCGCTGGGCCGGCGCTATCGACTCCGTGGGCAGCCACACACTGGCCAATGTGTGTGCCACTACCAGTGCCGAGGGAGCCGTCGCCGCGTGTGGCATGGCTCAAGGCATGGAATTCCCAAGCACTGTTGCGCCATTCATCCTGCGCGGAGTGAGCCTGTTGGGTATCAACAGTGTCACGCAGTCCCACGCCAAACGCGTCACAGCGTGGGGCCGGCTGAGCAGCGACCTCGACACCGGACACCTAGGCGAGATCAGCCACGAGATCGGCCTCACTGACGCTATCTCCACTTCAACAGATCTTCTTGAGGGCCGAGTGAGGGGCCGCATCATCGTTGACGTGAATCGCTAACTCCCCTTTGCTGGAGCAGTGCGGGATAGTCGCTAGCTGACGGGTTATCTGCACGATAGGCACGTGCTCTCCCGCAGCATGCGATCAGCACAACCGAGGGGCCGCCAGCTCGCCAGTAACTGTCGTGCCGGACTCGGCCGAGTAGGAAATACCTTGATCGCCGCTTATAACGCCCACCACACACGACGACAGAAGGAGCAGCATTCATGACACGAGTTCTTGTACTTGGTGCCGGAGGCAGAATCGCGCAAATCGTAGTACGCGAACTGCTCCACGACGAGAGCGTGAATCTCACCCTCTACCTACGGAACGACCAACGCTTGCACGACTTGCCCGACCTCCGCGCAACGGCAGTAGAAGGTGATGTCCTTAACGGAAGTCTCCTGAAACAAGCGGTCGCGGGACAAGACATCGTCTATGCCAACCTTGGCGGTAAAGATATCGTGGACCAAGCGCGTGGGGTCGTCACTGCACTTGAGGGCGCTCGCGTGCGAAGGCTCATTTGGATCTCGACGCTAGGGATCTACGACGAAGTCCCCGGCGAGTTTGGCCGTTGGAACCATCGGATGCTCGACGGCGGCTATCTCGAAACCTACGCCGCAGCGGCGAAAGTGATCGAGTCTTCGCGCCTTGACTACACAATCATCAGACCCGCATGGCTTACAGACAAAGACGAAGTGGACTACGAGATCACCCAAAAAGGAGAACCTTTCAAAGGCACCGAGGTATCCCGAAAAAGCATCGCGGCACTCGTCGTACGATTGATTACCGATCCCTCACAAGAACTCCACGGCTCACTGGGAGTAAACAAGCCAGGCACCGACGCCGACAAGCCTGCATGGCAGTAATTCCGGACGCGATCGGGAAGAGCCGTTGGATAGTGGATAGTCCAGGCGCAATGCGAACTCTGGGCATGAGGTCGCAGCCTGCGTCGGGCGGCGTAAGTTCACCCTCGCGGGAGCACTAGACCGCCTAGGTCGAGTACGAGCAGGCCAAGCGGATCGTCATTGGCTGCATGCTCCACAGGCGATGACAACATCTGAAGAGACTTCACTCAGAGGGAGGCGGCACAACCCCATAGATCGTGTACGGGCTTCAGTACGTACGTTGACGCTCACCCAGCTTTGCTCACGCTCACCAGCGCCACACTGGGAGAATGCAGGCAAGAAGCAGGTAGATCAACGACTTGTAACCAACCTGGTGCTGGTCTGCCCCTATCACCACCGGCTGCATCACCAGGGCGGCATCACCCTGACCGGTTCCGCGACCGCTCTGGTGGTCACCGACAGCAGCGGGCAACCGCTGGGCACCGGATCGCTGGCGCGCCCACCGACCCTGCCCCCACCCGATGTTCCACCCTGCCCCGGACCCACCGGCGAACGCGCCCAATGGTGGTGGTACCAACCCTTCCAACCACACCCACCACCCACACCCAACTAAAACCGGCCACACCCGCGCCAATTTTGAAGCTCGAACGACTGGGAATGGGTGCGCGAGCAGGCGTCTCAAGAGCTTTATTGGTCATGTTGTCGAGATCTCGCATGAAGTCATCAAAAGCGGCATGATTGCGGCCGAACCAGGGTGGAAAATCCCAGAACTTTGCGAACGCCTCGAAGGGCAGATCTCATTCCCAATACACGGACGACGTTAAGAAAAGTCCCCACAGGAATGACGCTCCATAGCGGTCTCCCTTCCATGAGAACTCATACCCTTCATATGCTGGAAGAGTGTCGTCGAATAGCGGCCTCTTCTCAACTTGGACAGCAGGGCCGAAACGCTCATCAAATTCATGAATGTCGCAACTCCACGCTGCCAACTGTGCCGGAGACTCGACATCGAGCGGCGTGTGGTCTGTGTGCATGTAACTCGCCGACGCAAGTGATCCGTGTTGGTCTGCGTGTGCGTTGAAGTCAAACCCTGGCCACAACACACTGTTGTACCTCAGCGACGTGGCGTCATTATCAACAATACCCAGTAGCGTCTTCACGTCTCGAAATCGCGAGTTCTGGTCGGACAGTGCAGCGGCTATTCGTTCGTGAGTACGTGCGGCGTTGTCCAAAGTTACGCCTACCCTGCTGAGCCGAGCATCTAGCAAGCCCCGGGTATCTGCTAGAGACAGCCGCGGCTTCATCGTCATCAGAAGATAGACTTCGAAGTTGATTACCGCGGTTACTTCCATCGCTCACTCCACTACTTCGGCAGGAATTGAAAGAGGTCGCCGCGAAATACAGAAAGCGTTCCGTCCGGGGCCACCATGATGGCTTCCCGGACGCTCGGGACGACAGGTAGCACTAGCTTTGATCCGTTAGGTCCATCGACAATCCCGGCGGTCTTACCCCATGCAGCTGCCGCCGCGACGTCCGCCGCTTCCGCGGCCTGTTGCTGACTGGCGATGTGTAATTGATTAAGCCTATCGATCAAGGTATTCAACCTTGAGCCCTTAGACACATTCTTTCCGACATCTTCCCCGATCTTCTTGGCTTGATCGGCGACGCTCGGACCTGGTGATTGTTCTGTCGGGCCTCCCTTGGGTGGCTCAGCGCCTCCGCTGCCTCCTTTCCCGCCTGTGCCAGATCCGCCTTTTCCAACGGGACCGCCGCCACCCTGCACCGTTCCCGTTTTTGGATCGAACGGTGTCGGACCCGGCTGGACCGGCTCGAATGGGCCGTGTGCGGGCTGGTCGGTGTAGGGATCCCACTCGTGGTCCAGCTTGAAGCCGGCACCGAGCGCGCGGGCCACGGGCGACGCTGGCGGTTCGGCGAAAGCGACACCGTTCAGAGGTGCGCTGGCGGTGGTGATCTTGGCGGCGATGGCTTGGTCGTGGGCAACGAGCTGTGCGGCGCGTTGTTGGATGTCGGCGGCGTATACCTGCGCTTGCGCCTGAGCTGCCACACTTGCTCGCGGTGGTGTTACCGAAAGGTCTTCGCCGACAAGGTATCCGGCGCTGCTGGCTTCCTCGACCGCATCCAGCACGCTGCGCTTAGCGGAATCGAGTGTGTCGGCTCCGCGCCGCGCGATCGCGGCGGATTCGTGCAGGACGTCAGCCAGTCCTCGCACCTTCACCAGGTCGGCGAATGCTCTTTCCTGTGCGGCCTCGGCAGCGACGCCCTCCCACACCGTCCCGCCCGGGGACACCGAAGCGCGATGAATCGAACTGAATGAGGACTCCCAGTGCTCGGCGGTAGCCGACCAGTCCCTGGCTGCACCTTCTAGATGAGCGACATCCCAGGCCTGGATCTCCGAGAGAGACGGAACCCCCACGCCGCCGACCCCCGCCACCGTTTACACCCGGGGTATCGAGGCAGCGATGGCGGCGGCTTGTTGCGCACCCGCAGTGTCGTTCGCGGCAAACTCGGCGCCCGCCATGGCGGATTTGACTGCACTGGTTTGCGCTCGTTGGGCTAAGACGGTGATGACTTCTCCCACGGCCGCATGGGTAGCGCCGACGGCACCCGATGTCGCCTGGATCGGTAGCCCAACTCTGGGCAGCGGAGTCGCCGCCACCAGCTCCGCCGACACCGTCTCGCAGTGCGCTGCCAGCACCTGCAGCCCCTCATCACTGACCCGAAGAACGTCGGCCACATCGTCGATTTTAAGTCGCATCTGCCGATTGACACTTCACTTCGTGCCGGGGCGGATCGGGCCGTTGCCACGGGCTATTAGGCTGCCCTGCATGACCGAAGTAACTCCGGCCGGCCATGTGACGGCCGATCAGGTCGAAGCCGCGCGGCACGACACCAAACTCGCCCAGGTGCTTTACCACGACTGGGAGGCCGAGACCTACGACGAGAAATGGTCGATCTCTTATGACCAGCGCTGCGTCGACTACGCCCGCGGACGCTTTGACGCTGCGGTGCCCGATGAGGTGCTGCGCGAACTACCGTACGACAACGCCCTCGAATTGGGCTGTGGCACTGGGTTTTTCCTACTCAATCTGATCCAGGCCGGCGTCGCGCGGCGTGGCTCGGTCACCGATCTGTCACCCGGCATGGTCAAGGTCGCCACCCGCAACGGGCAATCGCTGGGCCTGGACATCGACGGCCGGGTCGCCGACGCGGAGGGCATCCCGTACGACGACAACACCTTCGACCTGGTGGTCGGGCATGCCGTGCTGCACCACATTCCCGATGTCGAGCTGTCGCTGCGCGAGGTGATCCGGGTGCTCAAGCCCGGCGGGCGCTTCGTCTTCGCCGGCGAGCCGACCAATATCGGCGAGGTCTACGCCCGCCGGCTGTCCACGCTGACCTGGCGGGTGGCCACCAACGTCACCAAGTTGCCCGGTCTCGGCGGCTGGCGGCGCCCGCAGGTCGAGCTCGACGAGTCGTCCCGCGTCGCGGCGCTGGAGGCCATCGTCGATCTGCACACCTTCGCGCCCGAGGACCTAGAGCGGATGGCGACCAACGCCGGCGCGGTGGAAGTCGGGACTGCCAGCGAGGAGTTCACCGCCGCGATGTTCGGCTGGCCGGTGCGCACCTTCGAGGCATCGGTGCCGCCGGGACGCCTCGGCTGGGGCTGGGCGAAATTCGCCTTCAACGGCTGGAAGACGCTGAGCTGGGTCGACGCCAACATCTGGCGGCGCTTGGCGCCCAAGGGGTGGTTCTACAACGTGATGGTCACCGGGGTCAAACCCTCCTGAGTGCTGGCCTGCGCTTCACCGCCGACGACGTCGGTTACCTGCGCTCGGATGCGGGTGTCGCGGCGCTGGCGGTGGTCGCCGAATCCGCGCTGACCGACGTCACCCGGATCGCCGACGTCGCCGCGGCGCGCGCCCGCTTCGGCGACCGGGCGCCGGTGCTGGTGGAGACGACGCTGTTGCGCCGCCGTGCGGCCGACAAGCTCGGTCAGCTGGGTGACGTGGCGAACTGGCTCTTCACCGACGAGGCGTTGCAGCAAGCCACCGCGGCACCGGTGGCCCAGCATCGGGCCCGGCGATTGAGTGCGTCCGGCGTGGTTATCCACGATGCGACCTGTTCGATCGGCACCGAGGTGGCCGCGCTGCGCACGGCCGGCGCTCACGCGGTGGGCAGCGATATCGACCCGGTGCGGTTGGCGATGGCCGCCCACAACGTCGGCGCCGGTTTGTGCCGCGCGGACGCACTGCATCCGGTGACCCGCGACGCGGTGGTGATCGTCGACCCGGCGCGCCGCAGCGCCGGGCAGCGCCGGTTCAACCCGGCCGACTACCAACCGGGCCTGGGGGAGTTGATCGACTGCTACCGGGATCGTGATCTCGTCGTAAAGTGTTCTCCCGGAATCGATTTCGATCAACTGCACCGTCTGGGTTTCGACGGTGAAATCGAGGTGACGTCGTATCATGGCTCGGTGCGCGAAGCGTGCCTGTGGTCGCGCGGGCTGGCCGAGCCGGCCGTTCGCCGACGGGCCAGCGTCCTGGATCGCGGCGAACAGGTCACCGACGCCGAGTCCGACGACTGCGGAGTACGCCCGGCAGGCCGATGGATCGTCGACCCCGATGGTGCCGTGGTCCGGGCCGGCCTGGTGCGCCACTACGGCGCGCGGCACGGGCTGTGGCAACTCGACCCCGACATCGCCTACCTTTCCGGCGACCGGTTGCCGCCGGACGTGCGCGGCTTCGAGGTGCTCGAGCAGCTGGAGTTCGACGAGCGTCGGCTGCGCCACGCCCTGTCGGCGCGCGATTGCGGGGTGCTGGAGATCCTGGTGCGCGGCGTGCAGGTCGACCCCGATGCGTTGCGGCGCCGGCTGCGCCCGCGCGGCCGCCAATCGCTGTCGGTGCTCATCACCCGCCTGGGCTCCGGGGCCGCCGCGCGCGCGACGGCGTATCTGTGCCGCCCGTCGCGGTGACGCCAGGTACGCTGTCGGCGGTCACTTTCCGGGGGACCTCGCCATTTGAAGTCGACGAGGACAATTCGAGTTATGCGCTATCTGATCGCGGCCGCGGTGCTGGTCACTACGGTTCTCCTGGGCTGGCCGGCCGCCGCTGACCCGCCGTCGTGTGCCAGCGTGGGCGGCACCGTCGGGGACGGCCAGATGTGCCACATCCACGCGACCAGTCCGACCTACACGCTGAACATGACGTTTCCGGCCGACTATCCGGACCCACAGCCGCTGATCGACTACATCACGCAGAACCGGGATGGGTTCCTGTCCGTCGCGCAGACGTCCGGGCCACGCGACCAGCCCTACCAACTCGAGATGACCACCGAGCAACACTTCGCCGGTCAGCCGCCGCACAACACCCGCAGCGTGGTGCTCAAGTTCTTCCAGGACGTCGGCGGATCGCACACGTCCACCTGGTACAAGGCGTTCAACTACAACGTCGGGACCAAGCAGCCCATCACCTTCGACAACCTGTTCGCCCCCAACACGTCGGCGCTGGAAACCATCTTCCCGCTGGTCAAGGCCGACCTGGAACGGCAGAACGCGCTGGGTGCGGCCGTCTTGCCGTCGTCGGGGCGCGACCCGTCTCACTACCAGAACTTCGCCATCACCGACGACCAGCTGATCTTCTACTTCGCGCCGGGGGAGATGCTGCCCGCGTTCGCCGGCGCCTGCCAAGCCCAGGTGCCGCGCAACGCGATCCCGCCGCTGGCGGTCTAAAGGCTGTTAGGCCGGGGCTTCAGGCTGGCCTGAAACAGAAGACCTGACCGTCGCTGGTGGCGGCCACCACCCGGCGGTCGGTGCCGATCGCGATGCCGACGGGGTAGCCGGTGGCCGCGGGCAGCGGATAGCTGTTGACCGTGTGGCCGTTGCCCGGATCGAACACCAGCAGCGACATGCCGGGAGCATCGTCGTGCGGGGGGCCGCTCACCACCGCGTAGCCGACGCCGGACCCGGCCAGGCCCGCGGACGACAACGGGGTGACGTCGTCGCGGCGCCAGACCTGATCGCCGTGATCGCCGGCGTCCTTGAAGGCCACCAGCTTGGTGTCGGGTCCACCGCCGGCGACGATCAGGCCCTGCGGGGTGACCGCGGGCGGCGTCTGGGCCAGGAAGCCCAGCGGCACCGACCACTTCGGTTTCCCGTCGGCGGTGGATAGGGCCCACAACCGTTGGTCGCGGCCATTGACGTAGACGGTTGAGCCGTTGGCCGACAGCACCGGGCTGGCGATCACACCGGCGGCGACGGCGTCGGTGGTCCACTCCCGGGTCAGCAGGGGAGTCTGGCCGCGGTGGTACTTGAGCCCGACCAGCCCCGCCGCCGCAGCGCCCGGCTGCCAGACACCGAGCACCGCCATCCCGCTGGCCGCCGAGAAGGCGGGGGCGGCCGCGACCGGGCAGCCCTGCCGCGCCGGAGCGCAGTCGGCGAGCCCGCGCGTCGCGTCCGTCGGGTCAATCCCGTCGACCAGGTCCAGCGGGCTGCCGACCACCATGCCGCGGTGTGCGTCGAACACCAGGACCTGTCCCAGGTGTGTGCTGACCAGCAGTTGGCCATCGGCGAGAAACCTTGGGGTGGAAGGCATTCCAATCACCGGCTGGCGCCACCGCGTCCACTGCGTCACCGGGAACGATAGGAAAGCTCCCGGCTGGCCGACGTAGAGGTTGTCGAAGCCGTCGAACAGCGGACCGCCGACCCCGCCGCCCTGGACCAGCCGCACACACCAGCGTTGCCGACCGTTGTCGTTGTTCTCCCATTCCATCAGCGAACATCCCGCCGCCGTCTGCGCGTTCAGGGCGAGGTAGTTGCTCGAGCCCAGCGCGGGTCCGGCGCCCAGGCTGCCCTTGACCGATCGCGTCCATTGCAAGGACAGCTTGTCGGCGCCGCCGGTCGTCGTGTAGCTGCTGTTGGCCGCGTCGGCGTACTGCGCCGACCAGCCCGGTGCGGGCGCGGCCTGCACCCACGAGTCGGTATTGCCGCAACCGCCGAGCCCGATCGCGAGTACAGCTGCCAGCACTACGGATGAGCAACGCCGAAGCCCACTGACGGGTTGTCGGACCAGCACCTCGATTTTTCAAATCCTTTCGGCACGCGGGTCGCTCGGTACAGGTGAGGGTAACCCGTGGCGGTTCGCGCACTCACGATTGACCGCGTTAGGCTTTCCGGCTGTGACGAGCATGTGGGGAGCCCCGGTACACCGCCGGTGGCGGGGCCACCGGCTGCGAGACCCACGTCAGGCCAGGTTCTTGACGATGGCCTCGCTGAAGTGGGTGCTGCGCAATCGCGCCTACACGCCGTGGTACCTGGTGCGCTATTGGCGGCTGCTGAAGTTCAAGCTGGCCAATCCGCACATCATCACCCGCGGCATGGTGTTCATCGGTAAGGGCGTCGAGATCCATGCGACACCGGAGTTGGCGCAGCTGGAGATCGGCCGCTGGGTGCACATCGGCGACAAGAACACGATCCGCGCGCACGAGGGCTCGCTGCGCTTCGGCGACAAGGTCGTGCTGGGCCGCGACAACGTGATCAACTGCTACCTCGACATCGAGCTCGGCGATTCGGTGCTGATGGCCGACTGGTGCTACGTCTGCGATTTCGACCACCGGATGGACGACATCAACCTGCCGATCAAGGACCAGGGCATCATCAAGTCCCCGGTGCGGATCGGCCCGGACACCTGGGTCGGGGTGAAGGTGACGGTGCTGCGTGGCACCTCGATCGGGCGGGGCTGCGTGCTTGGTTCGCACGCGGTGGTGCGCGGCGTGGTTCCCGACTATTCGATCGCGGTCGGTGCGCCGGCCAAGGTGGTCAAGAACCGGCAGCTGTCCTGGGAGAGTTCCGCCGCGCAGCGGGCCGAATTGGCGGCCGCTCTCGCCGATATCGAGCGCAAGAAGGCCGCACACTGAATTCGCCGGGGCAATACGGTCCCGCGCCGACGCGTCCCGGCTGGGATGTGGCGCTGTCCATCGTGCTGATGGTCGTTGCGGTCGTGGGCTGGGGGGCGGCCGCCGGCATGGAATTCATGTTTCTGGCCTTCACCGACTACTGTCCGCCCGAACACTGCAGCGCCGACCGGGCCGCCACCTCGTTCCTGCTGTCGGTCTCGGTGGCGGCGGCGCTGACCCTCGGCGGGTGTATCTGGACGGTCATCCGGCTGGTGCGCCGACGGTCGGGCTGGCCCTTTGCCGTCGCGACGCTGGCCATCTCCGCGCTGGCCGAATTGCTGGGCGTGGTGGGGTACTTCGCCGCGGTCGGCTACTGACCCTTAAGGCGAGGACGGCGCGTCGTCGACGACGAAGTGATAGTCGACGGTGCCGGCGTCGACGCCCGTGACGGACACGTTTACTCCGTAGTTCTGGCCGCCCGTGACGAGGCGGCACCGCAGCGTCGCGCCCTGCACGCCCTTGAGGTTGTCGGGGCAGGTCACCGAATCGGGCTTGGTCCCGACCTGCTGGGTGATGTTGTCGCTGATCGCTTTCTCGACCTGGTTTTTGTCGACGGTCTCCACCATGTCGAACTTGACGTTGCTGCCCTCGACGCTGGTCACCGTGACGTTGACGCCATAGGTGACATCCTTGACCTTCATCGAGCAGTTCAGCTGCGCACCGACCTTCGCGGGCAGGTCACCCGGGCAGTCGACCGAATCCGGCTTGTTGCCCTGCGCATCGGTCAACTTCTGGGTGATCTGGCTGGCGACGTCCTTCTTGTCCACCGCGTGCGGCCCCGAGGAGCCGATCGAGCACGAACAGGCGCCGGCGCTGGCCATCAGCCCTGCGGCAGCACCTGAAATCAGCAACGTTCGAACGATCGAGTGGGCCATATCGCCTCCCTGGCGCTTTGACTTGACGACTGTGAATCGGCTGATGATTACATGCCGAATAGGTATGGGAAGGTGATTTCGGCAAAAGATTGTTTCGGTGTGGCGTAGAGTTTCGGCGCCAGTCACGCGGGGACGACTAGGAACCGATGGCCTGATAGCGGCGCAGCGCCTCGGCCCGTTCGGTGCCATGGTCGACGATCGGTTCCGGATACCCCTGTGGCCGTTCACCTTTGCGCAAATGTAAGTCGTCTGCGGCGGCTAACTCTGGGATCCAGCGCTTAATGTAATCGCCTGCGGGATCGAACTTTTCACCCTGGGTGGTCGGGTTGAACACCCGGAAGTACGGCGCGGCGTCGGTACCGCATCCCGCGCACCACTGCCAGCCGTGCTGGTTGTTGGCCATGTCGCCGTCGGTGAGTTGATCCAGGAACCATTCGGCGCCCCACTGCCATGGTAGATGCAGGTCCTTGACCAGAAACGATGCGACGATCATCCGCACCCGGTTGTGCATGAAGCCGGTCTCGCGCAGTTGCCGCATGCCGGCATCGACGATCGGAAACCCGGTTTCGCCGGCCTTCCACGCTTCGAGCCGACCCTTGGCCTCCGCGCCCGTATCGGTCTGGATGCCGTCGAAGTCGCTGTGCCAATTGCGCCAGACGCTGGACGGCCAGTAGTGCAGCACCGCGGCGTAGAAGTCACGAAAGGCTAACTCCCGCAAGTATGCCTGCGCTCCTGCCGCGCGCAGGTTCATCCCCGCGACCAGGGTGCGGGGGTGAATGGTGCCGAACTTCAGATGCGCCGACATCCGGCTGGTGCCCGGCAGGTCCGGCCGGTTCCGGTCCTCGGCGTAGCGATCCAGCCCGTCGTCGGCGAACCGCTCCCACTGCGAAAGTGCCGCTGCCTCACCGGTTTCGAGACTCAGGTCGACGCCGGGGTCGGGGATCTCGCAGTGGTTGGCCACGTGGGCCGGGTCGAGCCAGCGGGCCGAATCGGCATTCGACTGTGCGGGTTTGCGCCAGCCTTCCGCTCGCCACTTGCGCAGAAACGGGGTGAATACTTTGTAGGGCTCGCCGTCGTCTTTGGTGATGCGGCCGGGCGACACCAGATACGGTGATCCGGTCGCGACGAGGGGCACCGAACCCAGTGCCGCGCGGACCTTTTGGTCACGATGTTTTCCGTATGGCGCGAAGTCCTCCGAAATGTGCACCGCCGTGGCGTCGATCGCGTTGGCAATGCGGGGAATCTGCTCTTCGGCGCGCCCCCGGGTCACGAGTAGCCGGCCATCCAGGTCGTCGCGCAGTTGCCGCAGCGAGTCGCCCAAGAACTGCAGGCGGCGCTGGCCCGACGATTTCACCAGCTGCGGGTCGAGCACGAAGCAGGCGAGCACGTCCTTGGATTCGGCCGCGGCGAGCAGCGCTGGATGATCGCGCAATCTCAGATCGCGGCGAAACCACAAGAGCGCTGGCATTATCGGTTGAGCCGCCAGATGTGGGTAGCCAGCACAGTGGCGAACGCGCACCATAGCGGGTAGGGCGCCAGCGCCGCGCCGGCGCGGGGGTCGGCCGCGGCGGCGCGTCGGGCGAGGTCGGCGCTGCTGGCCGTCAGCGCGGCCGCACCGAGAACGGCCGCCCCAAGTTTGTGAAAGCGGAAGAAGAGCCAACTCCATCCGGCGTTGAGCAACAGGTTGACGGTGAGGGCGGCAGCATACCCGCGCGCTTTGTCGTGCTGTCCCGCCGCGCGGAATTTGTCCAATGTCACCGCGGACGTGGTCGCGATGTCGGTGTAGAGGCCGGTCCAGACGATGGGGAAGGCGGCGTTGGGTGGCTGGTAGGCGGGTTTGCGCAACCTCGTGTACCACGCGGGCACGCGTCGCGGGCTGGCAATGCCTCCGGTACCTGCGGCCACGGCCACGGCGAACGTCGTTGCGGCGAGAGTCGAGAGCTTCACAGCCTGCTCCGTTCTTGTTGTAATGGGTTACATTGCAGCTCAACGTCTTTAGTGTCGACCGGGCTGGCCGGCCACCAGATGCGATCGCCGATCAGGGCGAACAGCGCGGGGATGACAAGGGTGCGCACCACGAAGGTGTCGAGCAGGATTCCCAGGCCGACGATGATCCCGAGTTGGGTCATCACGATGAGCGGCAAGACGCCCAGCACGCAGAAGACCGCCGCCAGAACGATTCCCGCACTGGTGATCACACCGCCGGTCGCCGACACCGCACGGATCATGCCGTCGCGGGCCCCGTGCCGCGCCGCCTCTTCGCGGGCGCGGGTGACCAGGAAGATGGTGTAGTCCACGCCGAGCGCGGCCAGGAACAGGAACGCGAACAACGGAGTGCTGTTGTCTAATGCCGGGAATCCGAAGACGTGCAGGCTCGTCCAACCGCCGAGACCGAGCGCGGCCAGCGCGCCGAGAATCGTCGCGGACAGCAGGTTAGGTGGTGCGAGTACCGAGCGGAGCAGCACGAACAAGACGATGAGTATCACGGCAAAGATCGCCGGGATCAACGTCACCCGGTCGCGCACGGCGGCGTCGCGGACGTCGAGGGCTTGGGCGTCGGGTCCGCCGACCAGCGCGTCGGGTGAGGCGGATTTCGTCGAATTACGCAGTGCGGCAATGGTGGTGAATGCTCGGTCCGACGAAGGCGCGGCGCTGGTTACGACCGACCATTTCGTCTGGCCGGTGGCCGACTGACCTGCATCGGCCACCGAGACCACGCCGGGAGTAGCGACAATCGCCGCGCGCACCTGCGATGCCTGCGCGCTCGGCGCGACGACCAGGGTGGGGTTTGCCATGCCGGCCGGAAAGTGCGCGGCCACCACGTCGTAGCCCGACACCGAGTCCGCCTGCACCCGGAATTGTTCGGTCTGCGACAAGCCGATTCGAGTCCCCAGCAGGCCGCACGCCAGTGCCGCCAGCACCGCGATCGAGACCGTGGCGACGACGGCGGGATGACGGGCGACCCCGGTGGCGACGCGGCGCCATACTCCGGAATCCAGGGGGGCGGCGCCGTCGGGCTCAGGCACCAGCGGCCAGAACAGTCGCCGCCCGCACAAGGCGAGCAGTGGCGGCAGCACCACCAAGACGGACATCGCGGCGATCACCAGGCCACAGGCCGCCAGCGCGCCCAGGCTGCGAGTGCTGGGCGTCGATGCGAAGAGCAGGGTGAGCAGCGCCAGCACCACGGTGGCATTGCTGGCGACGATCGCCGGTCCGGCCCGGCGCACCGCGAGACGCAACGCGTCGCGGTGGTCGGGGTGGCTCCGAAGTTCTTGCCGGTAGCGGGAAATCAGCAGCAACGCGTAATTGGTGCCGGCTCCGAACACCAGCACACTGGTGATCCCCGAGGTCGCACCGTCGAAGCTCAATCCGGTCAGCGACGCGACCGCGGTACCCGCCGCAGCCGCGACGCGGTCGGCGAAGCCGATCACCAGCAGCGGTGCCAGCCAGAGCACCGGTGAGCGGTAGGTGGCGATCAGCAGCAGCGCCACCACGGATGCGGTGACTGCCAGCAGGGTGACGTTGGCGTTGGTGAACGCGTTGGCGATGTCGGCACCGAAGGCCGGGCCGCCGGTGACGTGTGCCCGCAGATCCGCGGGCAGGCCGGCGTCGGCTGCGGTGCGCAGCGCGGCAACTGCCTCGTTGAGCACCATGCCGGACAGGTCGGCACGGATAGGCACCACGCCGATGGCGGCCTTGCCGTCCGCCGACACTATCGGCGGCTGCATGTTGGCCGCCGCGAACGGTGCGACGACGCGCTGCATCCGCTCGCGGGCCGCCTGGGTTGCGCTCACGTCTGCGGAATCCAGCCGCGCGCCGTCGGCGCGACTGACCACCAGCAGCAGCGGGACCTGATCGCCCCCGGGAAATTGGCGGGCCACAGCGTCGAGTTTCGCGGAGTCCGAGTCAGTGGGCAGCGACAGCGGCGCCTGCCCGCCCGACGAGTTTGCGCCGATCAGCACGATGAAGCCGACACCCAGCAGCACAGTGGCCAATCCGATGCGCCACGAGCCCCGGCCGGTCACCAGAGCAGCCAGACGGTCGCACGACACGATCCCAAGCATTTCACTGACTTAACCATTAATCAAGTTAACAAGATGCGGTATGCTGCCAATCTGATGAACCCGAATCGGGGCTCCGACGAACGTGTGCGGCTTGAAGCGCTGATCGCGGCCGACGCACGTACCCTCAGCGCCGAATCCGATCAGATGGGTCGTGTGTTCGCGGCGGTACATGGGTTGTACCCCAGTGACTTTCGCGCCTTGTTGCATATCCTGGTCGCCGAAAGTTCCGGTGCACCGCTGACATCGGGCGAGTTGGGCCAAAAGATGGGCTTGTCCGCGGCGGCCATAACCTACCTCGTCGAGCGCATGATCAACTCCGGCCACATCACCCGCGATTCGGACGCCCAGGACCGTCGCAAGGTCATCCTGCGCTACTCCGATCCCGGTCTGGCGACCGCCGGCTCCTTCTTCAGCCCGTTGGGCATGCACACTCGTGCGGCGCTCGACGACTTACCCGACGCGGACTTGGCTGCGGCGCATCGGGTCTTCGTCGCACTTGTCGCCGCAATGCGCCACTTCCAGGCCGAGTTGAGCTCACCGGAGCCGTAGCTGCGTCGCATGGTCTCCAAGGGTTCGATGGTGCCATCGTGCCAGCGAAGCGGGCGCCCACCAGTTCAGGCCGCCCAGCACATGCATGAAGGCCGGCACCAGCAGCATGCGGACCACCGTCGCATCCATCAAGACGGCGATGGTCAGGCCTAAACCGAACATCCGCATGAACGACACCCCGGCCGAGATCAGTGCCGCGAACGAGATCGACATCAGCAGCGCCGCCGCGGTGATGATCCTGCCCGTACGGGCGAGGCCCCGCGCAATGCTTTCATCGTTGTCCGCCCGCGTCCGTGGTGAGTAGAGCCAATATTCGCGGACCCGGGCAAGCAGAAAGACCTCGTAGTCCATCGACAAGCCGAATGCGATGCAAAACATCAGCACCGGGACGTTCACCGGCAGCGTGCCGGTTGATGTTGTCCCTGCCGCGCCCAGGTGACCGTCCTGGAAGATCCACACCAGGGCGCCGAACGTCGCGGTCAGTGACAGCATATTGAGTAATAACGCCTTGACCGGAAGTATCACGCTGCCCGTGAGGAGGAAGAGCAGCACCATCGTGACGACGGCGATGAAGGCGAACACGAACGGCAACCGGGAGGTGATGCCCTTGATGCAATCACGATTCGTTTGTGCCAGCCCGGCGATCTGGACTGTTCGGTGTTGCGGCGGTGCGACCGCGTGTATGCGGGCCAATTGCGTCTCGGACGCGCGTGTGAAAAGCGGCGCCGTGCTTTCAACCGTCAGGTAGGCGCTGCCTGCCGCCATCCCGGCCGGCGCCGTGGGCGGCCCGGTGGGTTCACCGGCGACGAAGGTGGCGGTCGGTGAGGACACGGCAGAGACATCGATGACACGGGACAGCCGCATGGCGTAGTTGTCCAGATCGCTGGTGGTCAGACCGGCGGATTCGGGAAGGACGACCTTCACTCGGGTCTCAGAATTAGTGCCGAATTCGCTACGAACTCGGTCGTTGACGACGCGGGCTGACGACGATGTCGGCAGTACCCGGTCGTCGGGATAGCCCCATCTGACACCGAGGAATGGCGCCCCCAGTACAAGCAGGAATGCCGTGAGCACCATGGCGACCGGGATCGCTTGACGCATAACCAGTTTCGCCGTCCGATACCAGAAGCTCTGCTCCACGGACCGTTGTGCGGGCGTGCGGCGGCGGACGAACCGACCGCCGAATCGCCAGACGTTCAGCGCGTCGAGCCGGTCTCCGAGCAGCGCAATCGCTGCCGGCGCCACCAACACCGCTGCCACCGCGGCGAACCCGACCACTGCCGTCCCGGCGTACGCGAAGGACTTCAGGAAGTACATCGGGAACAGTGCCGTTGCGGCCAGTGCCAGGGCCACCGTGATCGCCGAAAACAACACCGTCCGGCCGGCCGTGGTCACAGTTTTCACCAACGCCTCGTCGCGGCCCTTCCCGTCGGCCCGCTCGTCGCGGTAGCGACTGATGATCAGCAACGTGTAGTCGATGGCCAGGGCGAACGCCAATGCCACGGTCACGTTGAGGGCGAAGACCGACACGTTGGTGACCAACGCGATCGCACGCAACACCGCCAGTGAACCCGCGATTGCCAGTGCGCCCACGGCCATGGGTAGTGCCGCCGCGGCTATCCCGCCGAACACCCAGACCAATGCGATAAAACTCAGCGGTATCGCTATGACCTCCATTCGCAGCAGGTCTTTTCCGGTCTGCTGGTTGATCTGTTCGAACACCATTCCCGATCCGCCCGCCCGCACGGTCACCCCTTGGAAGTCACGTGCGTACCGCTCTGCCAGTGTCTGGGCATGCTTGGGGGCGCTGTTTTCATCACCCTTGAGCGCGACGAGGATCATCGCGGTTTTTCCGTCGGCACTCACCAGGCCCGGCGCTGGACGGGTATCCCATGGGGATGCCACGGCGGACACGAAAGGAGATTGCGCAAGCTGCGCGACGATGTCGGAACCCACGACTCGCGCGGGACCGTTGCTGGCCCCGCTGGGCGAACTCACCAGCAGAATCAGTTCCAGCTCGCCCTGATTGAACTTTCCGGCGAGTATCGCGGCGGCGCGCGCCGATTCGGAGGTTGGATCCATGAATCCGCCTGCCGACAGGCTGGTGGCAGCGGATACGCCGAATATGCTCGTGCCAATTAGCACCAGAAGTGCTGCTGCAATAACCTGTTTCGGATACTGGACACAGAGTCGGGCCGCTTGTGCCAGGGGGCGACAGCCGGAGTCGATCCGCGGTCGGCGCCGACGGGCGGGCGCGCGCCGGATGCCCAATTGCTTCATCCGGCAACGCTTAACCGATTTCTTGCGCGGACGGGATGCGGATCCCACGGCGGGTGCGACCTCCAACCGTTGGTTCCCGCGGCTTCGGCGCCGACGATCGGTCTCCAGAATACTTTAAGTATCTGAACCATTCAAGGATTTAACTAAATCGGGGTTTTCGGTTAGGCTGGCGAGCAGATCGCCAAGGAATGAGGTACTTGTGTTGGGGTCGATTGCAAGAATTTTCGGGCAGGTACTCGAAGCGGCGGGTTCGGTTGTCGGTTACCGCCACGGCACCGAGGAGCCCGCCCATAGCGCCGAGAAGCTGACCAACAACGTGGAGATCCGCCGATATGGTGCGCGGATCGCCGCCGAGACGACGGTGTCCGCGGACGAAGAGGCTGCCAGGAACGCCGGCTTTCGGCGCCTTGCCCGCTACATATTCGGCGCCAATCGTGGCAGTCAAAAGATCGCCATGACGGCACCGGTGGCACAGCGCAGCGGCAAGGGCGAGAAGATCGCCATGACGGCACCGGTCGCGCAAAACCCAGCCGGTAAGGATGAATGGGTGATCCGGTTCTTCATGCCGGCCGACAAGACACTGGAGTCGTTGCCGGTGCCCGACGACGCGCAAGTCAGGCTGGTCACCGTGCCGCCGGAGACGATCGCAGTGCGCCGGTTCTCCGGCAGCCGCAGTGCCCGCGCTGTTGCCGCGCAGACCGCTGAGTTGTTAGAGACGTTGCGCGACAATGGATTCAAGCCCATGGATGCGCCGGCGGCGTGGTTTTACGATCCCCCGTGGACAGTTCCGCCGCTGCGTCGCAACGAAATTGCGGTGCCTGTCGAGCCGGCTGGATAACCGTGACGGCCGACCGCGCTGCGTTGAGGACCCGCAAACGCCGGCACATCGACGTTTGTCTGGACGGTGACGTGGGGTACCGGGGCATAACGACAGGGCTGGAACGCTACACGTTGCCCTACAACGCCTTGACCCAGACCAATCTCGGCGACATCGACTTGTCCACCGAATTTTTCGGGGTGCGGCTGCGGGCGCCCGTGCTGGTGGGTGCGATGACCGGCGGGGCGCAGTTATCGGGCACCATCAACCGAAATCTGGCCGCCGCCGCCCAGAAACTCGGCATCGGAATGATGCTGGGGTCCCAGCGGATCATGCTTGACAGCGCATTGGGCGAGCGAGCCGCTCCAAGCTTTACCGTGCGCGACGTCGCGCCCGATGTGTTGCTGTTCGGCAACATCGGGCTATCGCAGTTCACCAAGGATGCGATAGCCGACATCGCGCAAGCGCTTGACCGAGTGGGGGCGGACGTGCTTGCCGTGCACACCAATCCGCTGCAAGAGGCGCTGCAGTGCAACGGCGACACCGACTTCGCCGGAACTCTGGACCGGCTGCATGACCTCACCGACAAGCTGGGTTACCCGGTGCTGTTGAAAGAGGTCGGCCACGGGATCGGCGCCACAGCCGTCGCCGAACTGCTAAGGCTGACCGGTGAGGCGCCGGTGGCGGCCATCGATGTGGCCGGCGCGGGCGGCACATCGTGGGCGCGCGTGGAGCAGTTGGTCCGCTACGGCGAACTGCGCCACCCGGACTTGGCCGACTGGGGAATACCTACCGCGCAAGCCATTTTGGAAGTGCGGGCGGCACTGCCCGCCATCCCGTTAGTCGCGTCCGGGGGAATCCGTACCGGCATGGACGCGGCCAAAGCGCTGGCGTTAGGTGCCGACGTGGTGGCGATCGCCCGGCCGCTGTTGCGGGCGGCCATCGATTCCGCGGACGCGGCAACCGCCTGGTTGCAACAATTCATTGACGAACTGCGCATCTGTCTGCATGTCTGCGGCACGGCCGATCTGCGAGCCCTGCACGACGCGGGCGCGGCTCCCTTATAGGGGCCGGCCCGATGGCAGTAATCCTGGCTTACGGGTCGCCGGCGCTCGGCCACCTGTATCCGCTCGGCGCGCTGTTGCGGGAACTGGCCTCGCGCAAACACCAGATCCACCTGCGCACCATGGCTTCCGAAGTAGCCGCCATGCGCAGTCTCGGTATCCGCACCGAACCCGTCGATCCGCGGATCGAGGCCATCGCCGGGCAGGATTGGCTGGCGCGCAATGCGTTAGGAGTTCTCAGAACCACGGTGGACGTGTTGTGCCGGCGCGCGGTGATCGAAGTCGGCGACCTGCAGCGCGCGATAGCAGCGGCCAAGCCCGACGTGATCATCGTGGATGCCAACTGCTGGGGGGCTATGGCGATCGCCGAGGCCAGTAATCTGCCCTGGCTCGTGTTTTCGCCGTTTACCCCCTACTTGAGGTCGCGCTCCGCGCCGCCGTTCGGTCCCGGCCTGCGGCCACTGCCCGGCCTTGCCGGAACAGTGCGCGATGCGTCGATGCGCCCTTTCGTGAGCTTTCTCTTCGATCGCCGGATAGTGCCGCGGCTCAACGCTATTCGTGCGGACGTTGGAGTTCCCGCCGTCGCGTCGGTGGACGCGCTGATGCGCCGCGCACCGCTGGTGTTGTCGGTCGGCGGTGAGCCGTTCGAATATCCGCATCCGGATTGGGACGACTTGGTGCACTTCATCGGGGCGTGTGAGTTCGAGCCGTCGCCCGTGAGCGCGCCCGACTGGATAGGCGACATCGAAAGACCCATCGTGCTGGTGACCACATCCTCGATCGCCCAGGCAGATGCCGGTTTGGGCCGTATTGCCTTGCAGGCGTTGGCGGCAGAGCCCGTCCATGTGGTGGCGACATTTCCGGCGGGCGTGCCCCGCGGGCTGATGTCGACACCCAATGCCACAGTGTGCCGATTCGTGAATCATGGTGCGGTGCTTGACCGTGCGGTCTGTGCCATCACCCACGGGGGCATGGGCGCCACCGTAAAGGCGCTCAACCGCGGTGTCCCGGTTTGCGCGGTGCCGTACGCCCGCGATCAGGCCGAGGTCGCGCGTCGCGTGCAGGTCGCCGGCTGTGGCACGCGTCTGCCCGCGCGAAGGCTGACCCCCTCCCGGCTGCGCGCCGCGGTACTCATGACGACGGCCATGGCCGACGGCGCCCGGCGGGTAGCGGCTGGTTTCGCCGCAACCGGCGGGGTAGCGCGCGGTGCGGACCTGATCGAGCAGCGACTACTGCTGCGGGTTCTGGCGCCGCGCCTGTTGCCGCCGGGCTGCTGAGGCGCCGCGCCCAACACCGGCCGGCAATGGGCTGGGCTGGTTCGCGAGCTCGTCCTCGAACGTCGCCATTGCGTCGATCATCGCCAGGAACACTCGGTGCGCCGCGTCAAGGTCCTCGTCGCTGAGATCGGCCATCGCGGCGCTGAGATGAGCGCCCAGCGGCCTGAAGAAGGCGTGCGCCATCGTCATACCGCTCTGTTCGTAGCGCAGCAGCCACTTTCGTCGGTCATCGGGATCGGGCTCACGACGTATGTGTCCCGCCTCGATCATCCGATCGACCAGATAGGTGATCGCCGCCGGCGAGACATCCATGCGCTGCCGCAACTGGGCCAAAGTCAACGGTGCGCCGGCGGTTTCGCTGACCATGATATGCAGCAGGGCGTGGAAATCGCTGCTGGTGACGTCGTTCAGTCGCGCAAAGTATCGGCCGACCCGATCGGAGCGCGCCGTAATCGCTCGTATGTCGGCCGACAGCTGCCGTTCCAGCTCAGCGCGGTCCGGCGGTGAGCCGTTGCGGCGCTTGGTCACCTGCCTGCATCCTTCATGAGACACCAGGGTATCCGCGCACTCGGCAAAAGACCTACTAGACCCCGCCGCGCCGCGACGTGCAACTCATCGATCCGCCCGAATCACTCCCCGGTAGCGAGATTCGACCTAATGTCGCTCGTCACGATGACGCAGGTGGCAAATCCGCGTCAGCCACCCGCGCGGAGTCGATACCGGCGTTCGGCGTAGGCCAGATCGTCACGCCACAGCCGGTTGGCGGCATAGCGCATCAGCGGTGCGATCAGTGGGCCGGCGCGAAGGGCATTCTTGAAGCCGGGTCGCGGTGAAAACGCGATGACGGCTTCGATCACGGCGACACGCGGTCGTCCGTCCGGCCCGGGAGTCGTTGGTGTGGCGTGGGTTTCGACGACGCTTCCGGCTCCCTCCCCTTCGACGATGCGCATCACGACGGTGCGCGCATCGGGGGTAGTGAATTCGGCGATTACGGGCACTCCTAAGCGGCTCATCCGGAAGGTGACCGCGACCAGGAAGCGGTCGTCGTCCTCGGTCGGCGTGGTCAGCACCTCGAGCCGGGTGAACGAGTAAGGATGAAACCATGCGCCGTGCCAAGGGTCGAGCCGGTTGGCGATGATGTCAGACGTTTCGCAATTGCCGACCAAGCGGGTGACCGCCGTGACGGTGTCGCCGTCGGGCCGGGGCCCGAGCACCGGCACCTCTAGTGCAACTTCTTTGCCGACCGCGTCGAGACGTACCCATGCCAACACGCCGTCGTCGTAACAGGGCAGCGGCCTGAAGGGCAATTCGCATGTGTCGCCGTCGAAAGCCAGTCCGTGCCATCGGCAGTACAGCACCCCACGGCGCACGACTCCGGTCGCGAGGTCTGCACCCAAATGTGGGCAGGCTGCCGGAGCGACTCGCAGCCCGCGGTGCCTATCGCGCCAGGCGACCAGATCGACGCCGGCGACGCACGTCCCGAACGGGCGGTCCGTGCGCACGTCGCTGCTCGCGGCGAACACATACCAATTTCCGGTCGGTCGCCGTTGGGACCGATCCAGTGCGGCGTTGATGATGCCCGGCTGCGCGTCGCGGTAGGTCGGGCGCTGTTGCGTCCAGGGGACGCGCGGGATTGCACCGACAGGCCAGTCTTTCGGCCAGCGGCGGTGCAACGGATCGCCCAGGCTCATCGCCGGCGCCGCCCTTGCCGCTCGGCCAGAGATCGCAGGAGTGCGGATCGCCCACGGATGGGAACGGTGACCAACTCGTGCCCGGCGATGCCCCACGACCTCAGCAGGTGGTTAGCGGCCGAGAAGCCGGTGGTGGCCGCGCGTTCCATCAGCGCGACCGGCAGGTCGATGCGGATTCCGTCACCGGCCAGCACCAGCCCGTGCTGCGGAGTTGCCACCGTCGGTCGCCGTGCGTACATGCCAGGGGCGAACAGCGGGCAGTCACTTCGACGCAGCAAGCGCTCGTGAGCCACGCCCGCAGTGCCGGTCTCCTGGTAGAGCTGATGCAACTGTTCGATCGCCGCTTCCCGGCTTGTCTCGGAACTGGTTGCGTAAGAATGCAATTCGATGACCGAACCGTGATTTCGCCGCGCCCAACTGGCAGCTTCACGTTCGTAACGTTCGAGCACACTGATGTTGTCGAGGGGCTCGTGCCCGGCCGTGCCGAGGAAGGCGGGCCGACTCGAGTCCACGGGCCGGTCCAGCCACATCCGATGAACCACAAACGCCGGCGCGGTGCGCAGCTGTCGTATCCGGTCGCGCCACGGATCGTCTCCAAGACCGGGGGAGGCCGCCACCACCTGCTGCAGACCACCGACGTCGAGCGCCAGCACGACGCCGTCACCGTCCAGCACTTCGCCCGACTCGGTCTCTACGTGAAAGGTCTTGCTGGTGGGATCCGTTGCGATACGACGTGCGCTGGTGCCGAGGTGCACCCGGACACCATGGTCAATCAAGTACTGCCGCAACGGATTCCACAGGCTGACATCGAAATTCGCGGTGGCGACGTCGAAGATGAGGCCCTCGCTGGAGCCGAGGAAATAGATGTGAAACATCGTCGCCAGTTCCGCCGCGGACAGTTGTGCCGGCTCGGCGAAGAAGCTGCGCGAGAACACTTCGAACGCAAGGTGGCGCGCCGAGTCTGGGAAATTGAGGCTTTTGAGAAAGGTTTCGGCATCCATGTGGTCGAGCCGTCGATAGATGTCGGGCACCGATACCGCCGCCAGCGGCGCGGCGGCCAGGGCGTCGATGCGGGCGAGATCACCCAGCCGAAACGTGGGGCTGCGCAGAGCGAACGCCAGTGCGTTCCACGGTGGGGTGCGGGGCAATCCGCGGAAGCTGTCGCGCCGGCCGGCACCGTCGATCAGTGGGTAGTCCTCGACCGGCGCAAGCATGCGCAGCTCCGGATCGACCCGCCGCAGGAGCGCCCGCAGGTTGTAGTACTGACGAAAGAAGGCATGAAAGCCCCGATTCATCGCCAGCTCGGCGCCCCCCTCGCGTTCGGTCCAGCCGCCCACCCGGCCGCCGAGGTAATCCTCACGTTCCACCAGGTCCACGGCGATCCCGCGTTCGGCGAGTCCGGTCGCGGCGCTCAGGCCGGCGATCCCGCCCCCGATGACGACGGCGCGGGGCCGCGACGACAGCGCGGCGGCTTCGGGCAAACCCGGCGGAGCCGGGTGGACGTGGCGGCGGCGGTCGATCATTGCGGTGCTTCCCCTAGAAAGGTGTGGACAATGTTACGTTCCCAGCCGGACATGGTTTCGCCGCGCACCGCGTTGAAACCGGCGTCTTGCATCCGGCGCCGAAACCGCGCTGCCCCGTCGAAGGTCAGGGCGCTACGCCACAGATGCCGGTACAGCGTGCTGTCACGGGTCCGCCACCAGCCGGCCGGGATGATGATGCCCCAGCACACCGCATGCCAGATCAGGGTCGCGGCGCGGGAGTCCCGTACTGAGTACTCGTGTACCGCGAGGGTGCCACCGGGTCGAAGCAGCTCGCGGAAGTTGCGCAGCTGCGCCTCGGGGTCCGTGAGGTTGCGCAGCAGGTAGGCAGCCAGGATGGCGTCGAACGGTCCGGTGACGCCGTGCTCGTCCAGGTCCTCGACGCGGGCGTGCACGAACCGCACCGACGGCGGCCACGGTTTTGCCCGTGCGGCGTCGAGCATCCCGCGCGCGGCGTCGACGGCGATGATCTCGGCGTGGGGAGCCACCGCCAACAACGCGGCGGTGGACGCACCGGTGCCGCAACCGGCGTCGAGCAACCGCAGACCCCGGCCACCCCCGGGCAGGCGCATGCGGCGCGCCGACCGCCCGAGGTTTGTGTGGTAACCCGGGTTGGCGCCGACCAGCCGGTCGTATGCCGCGGCGCCGACGTCGAAGGCGTCGGGCACGTCGCGGCGGGGCAGGCCTGCTTTATCCATGGCTACCGATCCGCACGCTGTCGCTCCCAGAGCAGCAGCACGGCGGTAGCGAGAGCGAACCCGAACAAGAAATCCTCGACGGGGATGTCGAACGGAAAGCGGACACCGCTGGTCTGCTGCTCATCGTAGATGACGATCGGGGCGCTGCGTTTGGTCAGCCATCCATCGACCGGTATCTGGAAACCCAGGATGATCACCATCGACAGCCAGTAGGCGGGCCGCCGCAACAGCCCGGTGTGCAGCAGCGTGAATTCCAGCGCGCACACCACCACCACGGCCAGAATCGCCGGCACGGTGTAGCCGAGGCCGGTCATCGGCGCCGGGCCCGATCGAGGATGGCGGTCACCGCGTTGTAGGTCAGCAAGGCGCACAACGGAATCACCAGAAAGAACAGCGCCTCCTCGACCGGCACGCCGAACGGGAGGTCGATGCCGGTGATGTAGTCGCCGTTGTAGCCCCACACGCGGGCCGCGATGGCCACCGCATCCCAGACCAGGAACACCGCCGCGACCGGGATCACCGCGCCGATCACCCGCCGCGGCTGGCGGTACACACCTGCGCCGAACAACTCCAGCGGCGCGGTGATGGCCAGGCACAGGCCGAGCAGAATCAGATATTGCCACCGCTCACTCATGTGGCGGCGGCCCTTCGCGACTCGGATCTGGCCGTGCGCAGCCACCAGGAACGCAGCAGCCCGGCGCCGGCGACCTGAAGTCGCCGGGCTGTGCCGACGGTGGCGCGCCGGCTGAACACCGAGAAATCGCAGTCCTCGATGCGATCCAGGATGTCGGAGTAAAGCGTCAACGCCGTCGCTACGCACGGCCGTGAGCGCGGCTGCAGCAAGGCGATCCCGTCGGCGGCGAAACGGTAGATTTCCCGGGTGATTTCGTGCTGAGCTGCCAGCGCGTCACGCACGCGAGGGTCGGTGCGCCGATGAACATGGCACCACGTCATCAGGTCTCGGTCTACGCCGAAGGCAGCCAGTTCGTCGGCGGGCAGGTAGATCCTGTTGCGGGTCAGATCCTCGCCGACGTCGCGCAGAAAATTGGTCAGCTGAAATGCGCGGCCCAGCGCTGCCGCGTACGGGGCGGCATCTTCGGTGACGCCTACCGTGCCAAGTATCGGAAGCATTTGCAGACCAATGACTTCCGCTGAACCACGCATGTATCGATTGAGCGTCGCGCGATCGGGATAGTCGGTGACGGTGAGGTCCATGCGCATTGAAGCGAGAAAGTCCTCGAACAAGTCCGCGGCGATCCCGTAGCGACGAATGGTGTCGTCGACCGCGGCAAGGACGGGTTCGTCGCGATGGTCACCGCCGGCAAAGAAGCGGTCGGACAGGTTCTGAAGTCGTTCGGCCCGCGTGCGGACGTCCAGTGCCGGATTGAGCTCGTCGATGATGTCATCGGCGTGACGGGCGAAACCGTATAGCGCGTGCACCGCCGGGCGCTGGTCCGGCGCAAGCAGGCGGGTGGCCAGAAAATAGGTGCGCCCGTTCTCGGCGGCGATCTGCCGGCAGTGCCGATATGCCGCGCGCAGGCCCGGATCCGCGATTCCGGCGGCGTCCAATTCTGTGCGGATCATCGCGGGCCGGCTTTCAGGTCGAGGGTCGTGATCGTCTGGTCGACGCACCCGGTGATCCGGTCGGCGGCCAGCCGCCCGGAGATCAACGTTGTGGGCACGCCCACTCCGGGCAGGGTCGACGATCCGGCCAGCACCGCGTTGTCGATTCCGCGCACGGTGTTGGCCGGCCGAAAGGGTCCGGTCTGAGCGAAGTTGTGCGCCAAGGCAAACGGTGTGCCGGCCAGCATGCCCTGACGCGCCCAGTCGGCGGGCGTGTCCAGATGCAGCAGCTGCAGGTCGTCGCGGACGTCGGGTAACAACCTTTCCTGTACGACATCGAGCAGGGATTCGGCGTACGTATCACCGATGCGCGACCAGTCGATCTCACAGCCGGTCAGGTTCGGGGCGGGTGCCAGCACGTAGAGCAGGTCGCGTCCGGCAGGCGCCAGGTTGGGGTCACTGGCGGTCGGTCGGGTGACCAACAGTGAGGGGTCCGCCATGAGCCGGCGGTCGCGGATGATGTCGGTAAAAGTCCGATCCCACGAGTCTCCGAAAAGGATTGTGTGATGGGCGTTTCCCGACGGCACGGCGCGACAGCCCGCGTGCAGCACCACGGCCGAGGGCGCCGCGCGCAGCGGGATCACCCGGCGGGGTCGGCGTCCCAGCAGTCGGTACGTCTGGGGTAACTCGGTGGTCAGCACCACCGCGTCGCAAGCGATCCGCCCTTGTGCGTCGGTTCGCACCGCGGTGATCCGCTCGCCGGCGCGGTCGAGCGCAGTCACAGTCGACCCGTAATGGAAGCGCACTCCGGCGTCGGCGGCAGCCGCCGCCAACGCTTCCGGCAGTGCGCGCACGCCGCCGCGGGGAAAGAACACGCCCGAGACGGTGTCCATGTAAGCGATCACCGCGTAGACCGCCAGGGCGTCTTGCGGCGCGACGCCGGCGTAGAGCGACTGGAAGGTGAACACGCGTCGCAACCGGGGGTCGCTGATATGGCGCTTGACCATGGTTTCCCATCGGCGAAATCCGCCGAGCATGGCCAGTCTGACCAGCCCACCGTTTAGCAGGGACAGCGGGGAGTCGAAGTTCGACGCGATGAAGCCGTCGAATTCGGTGCGGTACAGCAGATTCAGCCACTCGCGCAGTCGCCGGTACCCGGCCTCTTGTTGCGGGCCGCCGAATTCCCGCACCGCGGCTGCCATCCGATCCGCGTCAGTGTGGACGTCGATTGAGCTGCCGTCGGCGAACACCGCCCGGTAAGCCGGGTCCACCGCGAGCAATTCGACTCGCCGGCTAAGGGTTTCACCCACCGCAGCGAACGCCTCGTCGATCAGGTCCGGCATGGTCAGCACGGTCGGACCGGTGTCGATCCGGTAGCCGCCGGAGTCGTGTCGTCCCGCACGGCCACCCGGCCACGCATGCCGTTCGACCACCGTTACCTGCCGGCCGCGCCCGGCCAAGTGCAACGCCGCGGCAAGACCCGCGAATCCCGCGCCGACCACGACGACGTGATCGGTTCGCCCCGGTACCGTACGGATGCTCATGCAGCACGCTGGGTGCACAGGCCGGCCATGTCGATCAGCGCGGCGGTCAGTGAATGATCGACCATGGAGCGATCCAGCGCCTTTCGCGCTTCCTCGACGCGGCTGCGAATCAGTTCTTCGATCCACTGCACCGCCCCGGTGGCGACAATCAGGGTCCGCCAGTGCTCAAGTGCAGCGTCGTCGAGCCGATCGCCGGTCATCAGCTGGCGCAGTTGCCGCCGGGTCGGCGCGTCGGCCAGCTCGTGCGCTGCCACCACCACACTGGTGGCCTTCCGCTCGATCAGATCCCCACTGTTGGGTTTGCCGGTCTGCGCGGGAGATCCGAAAATGCCGAGAATATCGTCGCGCAACTGAAACGCCTCACCGACGGCGCAACCGTATTCGCCGAGCGCGGCCAGCACCTGCTCGTCGCATCCGGCCATCGCGGCGCCGATCTCCAAAGGCCGGCGCACCGTGTAGTTCCCTGACTTGCGCCGCGCCACCTCGAGCACGGCCTCCAGCGAGGGCAGGTGGCGCACATCGATTGCCAGATCAGCGAATTGGCCCACCGCGAGCTCGGTACGCATGGCGTCGTAGCGTGGCCATGCCCGCGCCAGGTGGTGGCGCGGCAGGCCACAGTCGCGCAACATCTGTTCGGCCCAGATCAGGCACAGGTCGCCGAGCAGAATGGCAGCCGATTCACCGAATCGACGTGAGGACCCGGACAGCCCACGCTGTCGATGCCAGCGCTCGAATTGGATATGCGCCGCGGGGCGGCCCCGTCGCGACGCCGATTCATCCATCACGTCGTCGTGGAGCAGTGCGAACGCGTGCAACAGCTCCAGGCTCGCGGTGGCCGACAGCGCGGCATCGCTGGCCGGCGCTGCGCATAACCAGCCCAGGTACATGAACGTCGACCGCAGGCATTTACCGCCGTCGACGAACTTCACCAAGATGTCGCCGGCGACGTCGACGCCGCAGGGACCCAGTTCTGCGGCGCACCTTCCGGCGACGAATGTCGCAAGGCGTGCGAGAACCGACTCCCGCAGTTCGGCGTGCCAGATCGGAAATTGGTCCGCATCCGGTGGAAGTAAAACTGGGCTATCGGCGGCTCCGTCGAGGCGCAAGCCCGTGAACGTGTGCACGGTTGCCGCCTGAGGTTCAATCGCAATGTTGCTCAGCCGCTGGCTAGAACGCCTCAGATTCACGCGGTGGTACCCCTTTAACGAGAAAACAAGCTTAACGAGAAAACAAGCGCTATGCAGTAGCGGACGTGCTTCCGCAGTTCGCTCAGGTCAACGTGTAGCTCAGTTAAATTATTGAAACATTAATTTACTGAATGATCGAGCGATGCGCCAGCGGTATCGGCTGACGGCCGCCCGTAGTGGTGCGCACGGCAGGATCCGACCAGCTCACCGGCCGTGATGGATGGCGACAGCGCCGGCTAACAATCGGCAGGCGCGCCCGAACTCAACGGTTACGTCCGAGCAGGTGACGAAGAGCCGCGTCCAGGTCGGGCTGGCGGAACCGGTGCCCCGCTTCGACGAGCCGCTGCGGTGCCACGCGCTGACTCGCACAGGCCAGTTCGCGCGCGCCCTGTTCGCCGAGTAACAGCCGCGGCCCCACCGGCGGAACGGGAAGCACCGCGGGTCGGCGCAGTACGTGGGCCAGCGTTCGGGTGTATTCGGTGTTGCGAACCGGTTGCGGGGCAACGGCATTCACCGGACCGGACATCGTCGTGTCCCACAGCGCCCGGTGATAGATGTCGATCAGGTCGTCGATCCCTATCCAGGACAACCACTGTCGGCCATTGCCGAGCCGGCCACCCAGCCCGGCGGCGAACAGCGGTCGCATCAATTTCAGGGTGCCGCCGCGCGGGGATTGCACGATCCCGGTGCGCACCTGCACCACCCGCACTCCGGACTGCGCGGCCGGCGCGGTCGCGTCCTCCCAGTCGGCGACGACGTCGGCCAGGAAGCCGTCGCCACGATCGCTTGCCTCGGTGAGTTCTTCGTCGCCGCGGTCGTATCCGTAGTAGCCGATCGCCGAGGCCGAGATCAGGATGCCGGTCTTGGTGCGCGCCGCCAATTCGGCCAGCTGACGGGTCGGGCCGATCCGGCTGTCGCGCACCGCTTTGCGGTGCCCTTCGGTGAACCGGCCAGCGATCGATGCGCCCGCCAGGTGGATGACGGCGTCAACGCCGGCCAGCAGATCCGGATCCGGGTCGTCGGGATTCCATTGTCGTTCGTCGCTGCCGCGCGCGCTGTGGCGGACGAGTTGGACGACGCGATGCCCGCCGGTTCGCAAGAACGCCGACAGCGCAGAACCGACGAGTCCCGACGACCCGGTGACCGCCACGGTCAGGGCGGTCAGGCCGTTCCGGGCGGCCAGCTGGTGGGCGGCCAAATCGTCGGCCAACTGGCGATGCCGATAGATGAACATCGGGCGCAAGGCCGCGCCGGGCACAGGTGTCTGGACGCGGTCGATCACCACGGTCCGGTTGTCGCCGAGGTCCTCGAATTCGTGGATGTGTCGCCACCGCACCGCGATGCGGGCCGGCAGCGACGCCAGCCCGTCGCTGCCGATGGTGTCGACGAAGCGGCGCGGCGGGTCGTAGCCCTCGGCCCGGTGCTCGGCCACCCACCGCAGCCCGCCCGGCAGGGCGAGTTCGGCCCGCCCGTCTCGTAGCGACGAGGCTTCCGAGACCAGCCGCATCGGCGACCATGGCGGCGACAGCCGCTCGAAAGCACCCGGGCGTGCATACCAGGCGAACACGTCGTCGCGCGGCGCATCGACCACGCTCCTAAATTCCAGTCCCATCGTTCGATATGTACCCCATGACGACGAGAGCATGCCTCGCGCCGTGGTGGGTACCTACAGGCGCATGAGTATCAACACCCGCCTGCGGTCCCTGCTGGACACCGCTCTGGACCGGTCGATCGTCGCAGGCTATACCCGCGTCGGCTATCAACTGCGCAGCTGGGGATGGCCCGACGACCCGCAGCCGCACGCGCTGAAGGGAAAAACGGCGCTCGTCACCGGTGCGAACCGGGGCATCGGCAAGGCCATTGCGAAAGGTCTGGCGGAGTTGGGCGCGAGCGTGCTGTTGACGGTGCGCGACGAGGCGAGCGGCGAAGCGGCGCGCAAAGAGATCGTCGACGCCGATCCCGAGGCCGACGTGCAGGTGGAGGTGTGCGACGTCGCCGACCTCTCCGCGGTGCGCGCCTTCGCGGCCGACCTGTCCGCCCGGGTGTGGGAATTGGATGTGCTGATCCACAATGCCGGGGTGTTGCCCCCGGAGCGGGCCGAGACCGCCGATCGGCATGAGGTGACCCTGGCCACCCACGTACTGGGGCCGGTGCTGTTGACCGAGTGCTTGCTTCCCGTCCTGCGCGGCGCCGAGAACCCGCGGGTGATCTTCATGTCCTCGGGCGGGATGTACACGCAGTCGCTGCCCACCGACGACCCTGAGTACGTCGACGAGCCGTACAGCGGGGTCACCGCGTACGCGCGGACCAAACGCATGCAGGTGGCGTTGACGCCGATCCTGTGCCGCCACTGGGCCGACGACGGCATCCATGTCTACGCCATGCATCCCGGATGGGCCGATACTCCCGGGGTGGCCACGTCGCTTCCCGGTTTCCGGGCCCTCACCGGCCCGCTGCTGCGCACGCCTGAACAGGGCGCCGACACCGCGATCTGGCTGGCCGCCACCGAACCGGCGCCGCCCAGCGGGGGCTTCTGGCATGACCGGCGGCAACGCCCGGAGCATTACTTGCCGTTGACCAGACACGGCGAGCGTGAGCGGGAACGCCTGTGGCGCTATTGCGCCTATTCGGTCGGCATCGACAACGCGTGAGGCTCAGCGGTCGGGCAGCGCGTGCTCGGTGATCGGCAGCCTTGGCAACTGCTGACGCTCCCCGCGCTTGGCCGCCACATACACCTGCGCGGTCTGCCCGGCGACCGTGCGCCAATCGAAGTCCGAGGTGAGCCGCTCGCGGGCGGCGCGGGCGCGCAGCTGCGCAGCGTCAGGATCGTCGAGCACGGTGCGCACCGCCGCGGCCAGTCCGGCCACGTCGCGCGGCGGGCACGACACCCCGGTCTGCCCGTTGATCACCGCTTCGCCGAGGCCGCCGATGTTGGACGTCACCAGCGGAGCGCCGGCCGCGGCTGCCTCCAAGGCGACGAGCCCGAACGGTTCGTAGTGGCTGGGGAACACCGCGGCGTCGGCCCGGTGCAGCGCCGCCAACAGTTCGTCGTGATGCAGGTGCCCGACGAAGCGAGTTGCCTTGATTACCCGGTGTTTACGGGCCTGCTCGACGAGCCAGTCCTGCTGGGTTCCGTCGCCGGCGATGGTCAGGGTGGTGCCCGGGTTGGTGCGCCTGATCCGCGGCAGCGCGGCGATCAGGTCGTGCACCCCCTTCTCGTACTCCAGCCGCCCGACGTAGAGGAGTTCGGCGGGCCCGCCGCGGGGGCGCCGCGGCGCGAACGGCCAACGGGCCGCGTCGATTCCGTTGCGGATCACGGTGGTTTCGGCCAGGCCTGGACCGAACAGTTCGGTGATCTCGTCGCTCATCGACGCCGAACATGTGATCAGCGAATCAGATTCACGCACCAGCCACGATTCGACCGCGTGCACCTGACGGCTGATCGGTCCGGAGACCCAGCCCGAATGTCTGCCGGCCTCGGTCGCGTGGATCGTGGAAACCATTGGTACGTCGTAGTATTGGGCTAGTGTGATGGCGGGATGGGCAACCAGCCAATCGTGGGCGTGCACGACGTCGGGACGCCACAGTCGCTCAACGCCCGGTTTCTTAAGCGTGAGTCCGGCGCGAATCATCGCGTGCCCCATCGCCAGGGTCCAGGCCATCATGTCTGTGCCGAACGTGAATTCGTGCGGATCGTGGGCGGCGGCGATCACCCGCACGCCCTCGCTGATCTCGTCTGACGACGGGTGGGTGCTGGGGTCGGTGCCGGTGGGACGGCGAGACAGCACCACCACGTCGTGGCCGGCGGCGGCCAGCGCGGTCGACAGGTGATGCACGTGGCGCCCCAGCCCGCCGATCACGACTGGCGGGTACTCCCACGACACCATCAGGATTTTCATCGGGGCAGCCTTCGGGCATCCAGCGCGCCGAACAGACCGTCGGCGCGGTTCCACCCGTCGGCCAGCCGCTGTGCGGTGTCGCGGCGGCCCGAGGCCAGCGCCCCGGCGATCTCGCGGGTGGCGTGCGCGTGCAGGTGTGCGCGGTAGCGGGCGTAGTCGGCGGCGGAGTCCTTGCTGACCATGAACGGCCAGTCGCTGGACACGGTCAGCAGCGTCTCGCGCAGGATCTGGTCGGCGACGCGATCGCGCGGCGGCGAGCCGTTCAGGGAGGACGTGGCGTGTGACAGCGCCTTGTCCACGGTGCTCAGCGCGGTGTCGACGACCTCGGTGTTGAGCTGGACCAGGTCGGCCACCTGCTCGCCGGCCCACACCTGCCAGTCCTTGCCCGAGCCCCACGAACTGGGCGGCAGCGCCACCGACTCGCCGACGAATCCGCCGTCCAGCGCGTCGCTGAGCGTGCCGATCCGCACGCCGGCGGCGGGCAACGCCCGCAGCACCCGGGCCAGCCACGTCGGGCCCTCGTACCACCAGTGGCCGAACAGCTCGGTGTCGAAGGCGGCGATGACGTGAGCCGGGCGCCCGATGCGCTCGGACTCGCTCGCCAGCCGGTTGCGCACGACGTCGACGAAGTCGGCGACATGGACGTCGACCGCGCGGTCGGCGCGCTCGGGGTCGTACGGCGCCTTGGCGTCCGAGGACACGTTGCGCCCGGTGACCCGTGCCGGCTTGAGCCCGGTCAGGTGGTCGTAGGTGTGGAAGTCGCGGTACGCGGCATGTCCGGGGTAGCCGGATTTCGGCGACCACACCCGGTAGCTGACCTGCAGGTCGCGCCCGAACGCCACGACATTCGTGTCGCCGACGGGGCGTCCCAGCGCGGTGTCACCGTGCAGTGCGGGACCGTCGACCATGAAATGGGTGATCCCCGCGCCGGCGTAGTCGTGCTCCAGCCCCGGGGCGTAGGCGCACTCGGGCGCCCAGATGCCGCCGGGGCGATGCGCCAGCCGCAGCTGCGCGTCGGCCAGGCCCTCGCGCAGCGCGAATTCCCGCAACCGCGGGGCGAGCAACGGCTGGAAGGGGTGCGCCAGCGGGCCGCCGAGCAACTCCACGGTCCCGGCATCGATCAGGCTGCGCAGCAGCGGGCTGCCACCGTGCTGCCACAGCGTGGCGAAGTCCTCGAGCGACTGGTCCGCCTCGGCGCATTCGCGAATCCCGAACTCCCGCAACGCTTCCGGCGTGCAGGATTGGTAGCCGGCCGACTTCGACTTGGGGATCGACCGCACGCTGGCGGCCTCGGCCGCCCGCAGCCGCCAGTTCGCCAGCCAGTGGTGCATGCCGTCGAGGCAGTAGGGGTCGTCCAGTTGGGCATTGACGACCGGGGTGACGCCAAGGGTGATCAACCGGTGCCGATCCTCGTCCGCCAGCGCGCGCAGCACCTTGATCAGCGGCAGGTAAGCGGCCGCCCACGACTGGTAGAGCCATTCCTCACCGACCGGCCAGCGGCCGTGGTGGGCCAGCCACGGCAGATGGGTGTGCAACACCAGCGTGAACATGCCGGGTACCGGGGTCGCGGAATTGCTCACGGCCGCACCGCGATCGCGATCAGATCCAGGCTGTCCTCAATAGGATGCGTGTCGCGATCGCCGGCCGCGATCAGGTCGAAGTCGTCGGTCGTGACCGCGGCGACGTCCGCGGCCAGCTGCGGCGGCCACGGCACTGCCTCGTCGCCGGCCACCGCCAGTGCGATCTGCGCGTCGATGATCGAACCGCCGTGGCGGGCATCCATTTCACGCAGGCGCGGGCCGTGGAACAGGCCACTGACGGCGACGTCGGTGAAACCGGCGCCCACCAGCAGCTCGGTCAGCTCGTCGGCGTTCAATTCCCGGGTGTGAAACGGGTTGATCGGGGTGTCGCGGCCAGGAGAGAAGGTGATGCGGTTGGGCGTGGACATCATCAGCAGCCCCGAAGGACGCAGTACCCGCGCGCATTCCTTGACGAATTGGGTCTGATCCCACAGGTGCTCGATGACCTGGAAGTTCACCACGACGTCCATCGAGGCGTCCGGCAGCGGCAGCTCGGCCAGGTTGGCCCGCATGACTTCCACTCTCGGGTAGCGGCTGCGGACATGGGCCACCGCCGCCGCGTCGTAATCCACCGCGACCACCCGCCGGGCGTCCGCGGCGATCAAATCGGCGCCGTAACCTTCGCCACATCCGGCCTCGAGCACATCACGGCCCACACAGTGGGTTGCCAGTCGCTGGTACACCACTTGGTGGCGGCGGAACCAGTAGTTCTCGATGTCCAGGTCGGGGATCGTGCGCTCGCCCGTCAGCGTCAACACCGCTGGGACTGCCCGGGAGACCGCCGGTGACGTGCCGTCGGGGCTGCGGTGGGGAACGTCGGGGACGAATGTGCTCATTGCATAGGGAGGCTAACGCGAAGTGTCGGATTCGCGAACCGCTCAGCGGGTGGGCCCCGGTCGCGGGGGGAGGCGGGCCTGCAAGAACCTGCAGTATGACCCGCTATGGTGTGAAGGCAGGCCGCACAAAGTTACCGAGTAGTAACACGACCGTGCGCTGCAAAACGCGTACTGAAAGTCTTGTAGCCGACTGCTGCGAGACTCCTTCGAGGAGGACGAACCACACTCATGACGAACATCGTGGTCCTGATCAAGCAGGTCCCAGACACCTGGTCGGAGCGCAAGCTGACCGACGGCGATTTCACGCTGGATCGGGAGGCCGCCGACGCGGTGCTGGACGAGATCAACGAGCGCGCCGTCGAAGAGGCCCTGCAAATCCGTGAGCGCGAAGGCGGCGAGGGGTCGGTGACCGTGTTGACCGCCGGACCGGAGCGCGCCACCGAGGCCATCCGCAAGGCCCTGTCGATGGGCGCCGACAAGGCGGTCCACCTCAAGGACGACGGCCTGCACGGCTCGGACGTGATCCAGACCGGATGGGCGCTGGCGCGTGCCCTGGGCACCATCGAGGGCACCGAGCTGGTCATCGCCGGCAACGAGGCCACCGACGGCACCGGCGGTGCGGTCCCGGCCGTCATCGCCGAATACCTGGGTCTGCCGCAGCTGACCCACCTGCGCAAGCTGTCCATCGAGGGCGACAAGGTCACCGGCGAGCGCGAGACCGACGAGGGTGTCTTCACCTTGGAAGCGACCCTGCCCGCGGTCGTCAGCGTCACCGAGAAGATCAACGAGCCGCGCTTCCCGTCGTTCAAGGGCATCATGGCCGCCAAGAAGAAAGAGGTCACGGTGCTGACCCTGGCCGAGATCGGCGTAGAGCCTGACGAGGTCGGTCTGGCCAATGCCGGGTCGACCGTGCTGTCGTCGACACCGAAACCCCCGAAGACCGCGGGTGAGAAGGTCACCGACGAGGGTGAAGGCGGCAATGAGATCGCCAAGTACCTGGTCGGCCAGAAGATCATCTAAGACGAGCACAAACCCCATCCACGAGAAGAGCGATATAACCCATGGCTGAAGTATTGGTGCTCGTCGAGCACGCCGAAGGTGCGGTGAAGAAAGTCACCGCCGAATTGATCACTGCCGCCCGTGCTTTGGGCGAGCCGTCCGCCGTCGTGGTCGGTGCGCCGGGCACGGCCGCGCCGCTGGCCGACGCACTGAAGGAAGCCGGTGCCGCCAAGATCTACGTCGCCGAGTCCGACGACGTCGACAAGTACCTGATCACCCCCGTCGTCGATGTGCTGGCGTCGCTGGTCGAATCCGCTTCTCCGGCAGCGGTTTTGCTCTCCGCCAATGCCGACGGCAAGGAAATCGCCGGCCGGCTCGCGGCCCGGCTCGGTTCCGGACTGCTGGTCGACGTGGTAGAGGTCAAGGAAGGCAATAAGGCGATCTACTCCATCTTCGGTGGGGCGTTCACGGTCGAGGCGCAGGCCAACGGCGACACGCCGATCATCACGGTGCGCGCGGGTGCGGTCGACGCCGAGCCGCAGGCCGGTGCGGGTGAAGAGGTCACCGTCGAGGTGCCCGCGCCCGCCGAGAACGCCACCAAGATCACCGCGCGTGAGCCCGCGGTCGCCGGTGACCGCCCGGAACTGACCGAGGCCACCATCGTGGTCTCCGGTGGCCGTGGCGTCGGCAGCGCGGAGAACTTCAATGTGGTTGAGGCGCTGGCGGACTCGCTGGGCGCGGCCGTCGGTGCGTCCCGCGCCGCCGTCGACTCCGGCTACTACCCGGGCCAGTTCCAGGTCGGCCAGACCGGTAAGACGGTCTCGCCTCAGCTCTACATCGCGCTGGGCATCTCGGGCGCGATCCAGCACCGGGCGGGCATGCAGACCTCGAAGACCATCGTCGCGGTCAACAAGGACGAAGAGGCGCCGATCTTCGAGATCGCCGACTACGGCGTGGTGGGCGACCTGTTCAAGGTCGCCCCGCAGCTGACCGACGCGGTCAAGGCCCGCAAGGGCTGATCTTCGCTTAACGCAAACGCCCCCGCGTGCACGTCACGTTGGGGGCTTTTGCGTTGTCGCCCTTAATGTTTGGCTAGTCTGCTACCGCCTGGTCGGCGATGTTGGCGTTGACCCATTCGACGACCTCGCGCACCGTGTCGATCGGCGTCTCGGGGTCTTCGAGCCGCATCTTGAGGTGGCTTTCCAGGGTCGCGACGAGTTCCATTTTGCGGGCCGAGTCGTAGCCCAGGTCGTCGACGAGATGCGAGTCGCCGGTCACCGGAGCCATCCGGTCCGGAGCCAGCCGGGTGACGATCGACACGACGGAATCATTGACGCTACTCACAGTGCTTCAACCTCTCCTAAGACCTCTCCGAACATTTCTTTGGCCGCGACGTGGCGGATCTTGCCCGACGGGGTCTTCGGCACCTTGCCCTTGCCGACCAGCAGCACCGTCGGGCTCAATCCCGTTGCGCTGCGCACCTTTCGGCCGATTTGACGACGGATCTCGTGCGTGTTGTCGCCCGGATTCTCCTGCACGGTTTCGGCGACGATCCGGATCTCCTCGCGCTGATCGGCGAGCGTGACCCCGAACGCCACGACCCCACCGCGCCTGATGCCGTCGACCGAGGCGGCCAGTCGCTCGATGTCGGAGGGGAAGATGTTGCGGCCGGCGACGATGATGACGTTCTTGCGGCGCCCGCACACCACGATCTCGCCGTCGTCGGTGAGATAGCCGAGGTCGCCGGTGTAGAACCAGCCGTACGCGTCGACGGCGGCCACCTCGCCGTGCATCGTGAGGTAGTGCCGCGTCACGGCGTCGCCCCGGATGGCGACCTCGCCCAGGTGGCGCGCCGGCCGGGTGCCCCGGTCCTCATCGGCGATGCGGACCTCAACTCCGGACATCGGCCGCCCCAGCAGGACGAACTCCTTCTTGGGCGCCCCACAGACGCAGCCGGTGACCGCGCGGCCGTGGGTTTCCAGTTCGTCGGCGCACACGTTCTCGACCGCCAGCGGTCGATCCACCCGGGAGAACGACACCGCTACCGTCGCCTCCGCCAGACCGTAGGCCGCGCCGATCGCCGAAACCCGCATCCCGAAGCGCGCGGCCTGCTGGGCGAACTCGTACATCGTGAGCGGGTCGATGGGCTCGGCGCCGGAGACCACGCAGCGCAGCGCGCTCAGGTCGTAGGCGCCGTCGCTGACCGCCCTGAGCCTGCGGCTGACGATCGAATAGGCGAAATTGGGCGCCGCGGTGACGGTGGCCCGCTGCTCGGTGAGGATTTGCAGCCAGGCCAGCGGTGACCTGACGAACTCGGTCGGCGGAATGTAGACCGCCGCATTGCCCGCGAACATCGGCGACAGCAGGTAGGCGATCAGGCCCATGTCATGCGAGAGCGGAAGCCAGCTCATCGTGACGTCGACGTCGGGATCGATCTGCACCTCGGCCACCATGGCGGCGATGTCGGCGTAGAGGTTGCGGTGAGTGATCGCCACGGCCTTGGGGTCACCGGTCGATCCCGAGGTGAGTTGATAGATGGCGACGTCGTCTTCGTCTGTCGGTTCCTCGACCGCCTCGGCCCCGGTCCAGGTGTCGGGGACCTCGATGACGCGGTAACCCGACCCGCGTAGGGCGTCGGCGACGGCGACGAACGGCCGTCCCACCAGGACGCAGTGCGCGCCGAGCAGGCTCAGCGCGCGCAGGGTGCCCTCGTGCCACTCGCTGAGGTCGGCCTGCGAGGTGGGTTGCTGCAGCATCGTCATCACCGCGCCCAGCTTCCAGATGCCCTGGACGACCGGCGCGACGTCTTCGGCGTGGGCGGCCAGCACGCCCACCCGGCTGCCGCGGGTGACTCCTTCGGCGGCCAGCCGGCCCGCGACCTTGCCCGCCGACTGAAAGATGTCGTGCCAGCTCGCGAAATGCAGACTGCCGGCGGTGCCGAAGCGAAGGCCCAAGGTGGAATCCGCGGCCACCTTCGCGATGCGGTCAGTAAACCTACTCATAGCCGTGCGCTGTCCTCACTGCAGAACGAATCCGTAAATGTCGGCGCGCCAATAACATTCGAGATACTGCCGTCAATCGTCATTGGCGTTGTGCACGGCCGAGGCGATCACATCGATGGCACGGTCGATCTGCGCCGGCGAGTGGGTGGCGCACACACAGCAGCGCATCAGGGCATCGTTCTCACCGACCGCGGGTGCCACCGCCAGTGAGCAGAAGACGCCGTTGTCGAACGCGTCGTTCCAGGCCGCGATCGCGCGCGCCTCGGGACCGATCCACACCGAAACATGCGGGGCCACTGCGTGTGTGCCGTCGGCACGGACGATTCCCGCCCGCACCTGCAGGCCGTGGGACACCAGCCCGTCGCGCAGGGCGCGGGCGTTGGCCAGGACCGCTTCGGCACGCTGGGCCCCCTCGAGGCCGCGAATGATCTCGATCCCGGCGATGCTCGCGGCCATCGCCGAAGGAGCCCCGGTAGCGGTGAACATGTGCTGGTTGGACCGCAATCTGAGCACATCGATCAGGTCGCGCGATCCGACGATGAAGCCGCCGGTGGAGGCGATCGCTTTCGACATGCTGCCCATCAACACGTCGACGTCCTTGGCGCAGCCGAACTCCTCGGCGATCCCGGTTCGGTTGGGCCCGAAGACGCCGAGGCTGTGCGCTTCGTCGACGTAGAGGGCGATGTTGTATTTGTTGGCCAGCGCGACAATGCTTTCCATCGGCGCCACGTCGCCCTGCATCGAGTAGAGGCCGTCGATCACGATCAGCTTGGTGCCGCCACGCTCGGCGGTGCGGATCAGGTTGCGTTCCAGCGAGTCCAGGTCGTTGTGCCCGAAATACCGCGAACTGGCCCCGGAGAGCCGGATGCCGTCGTGCAGCGACATGTGGGCCTCGCTGTCGGGGAACGCGAGATCGGCCGCGCCCAATAAGGCAGTGATCGCACCGACATTGGCCAAGTAGCCACTGTTGAACACCAGCGCCGCCTCGGTGCCGTACCAGTCGGCCAGCAATTCTTCGAGCTCGACTTTGACCCGCAGCGTGCCGCAGTGTGGAGGTGCACCCCCACACGCCGGCCCGTACAGTTCGGTCGCCCGATTGGCCGCCTCGACCAACCGGCGATCGCCGCACAGCCCCAGAGAATTGTTCGACCCGAACATGATTCGGGTTTGTCCGTCGATGACGGACGTCGGTCCGGGAGCGGATTCGACGCTCCTGAAGAACGGCAGTCGGTTGCAGGCGGCGTAGTAGCGCAGGCTGGCCAGCCGGCTATCTTGTTGCGCGCGCGCTTGGATATTCAGCTTCGAGGTCTGCAGCACGCCTACATCAAACAGTGCGCCCGGGTCTGCGGCATCCGATTTGCTCTAAATTGGCGAGCACGTTAATAGTGATTAACGTGCGGGTGTTTATTGCGTTGCCGCTCTTACGAATACGCGGACCCAATCCGCTTAGCGCCGGATTGTGTTGACGCTATCTCGTGGGTATTACGTACGGGTGAGCGGCAGCGTTACGTACGACACACTTCACCGTGGGAACACATTTCGTCATCTTGCGTGCACCAACACGTCATAGCGCCGATGCCGATTCGCTCCTCGATTACGCCACGTTGTTTCCCATGAGCATTGCTTCTGTCCTGATCCCTAGTGATAAGCCGGACGGAGCCGCGACCAGCTCGTCTGGCCCGCGTTACTCGCTGTTGTTGTCCACCGACCCCAGTTTGGTCGAGGCGGCGCAACGGCTCCGGTACGACGTATTCACCAGTACGCCCGGTTTCGCGTTGCCGGAATCGGGTGCCGGGGACCGGGACGTGGACCGCTTCGACGAGTTCTGTGATCACCTGCTGGTTCGTGACGACGACACCGGCGAGCTGGTGGGGTGTTACCGCATGCTGGCGCCGGCGGGTGCGATCGCGGCCGGCGGCCTGTACACCGCGACCGAATTCGATCTCGGCGCGCTCGACCCGCTGCGGCCGTCGCTGGTGGAGATGGGCCGCGCCGTGGTCCGCGACGGGCACCGCAACGGTGGCGTCGTGCTGTTGATGTGGGCGGGGATCCTGGCCTACCTGGACCGCTATGGCTACGACTACGTGATCGGGTGTGTGTCGGTGCCGATCGGCAGCGCGTCAGACGAAGATGCGCCCGGCAGCCAGCTTCGGGGTGTGCGCGACTTCGTCCGCAGTCGCCACGCGGCGCCGCCGGAGTATCGGGTGTACCCGCATCGGTCGGTGGTCGTGGACGGCAAGACCCTCGACGAGATCGCGCCGCCGCCGCGCCCCTCGGTCCCGGCGCTGATGCGTGGTTACCTGCGGCTGGGTGCGAAATCCTGCGGCGAACCCGCGTTGGACCCGGACTTCGGTGTGGGCGACTTCTGCGTGCTGCTGGACAAACGCCAGGCCGATACCCGATACCTGCGAAGACTGCGGTCGGTATCGGCGGCCTCGCAGATGAGCAGCGAGATGGCGGGCGGCTCACGATGAACGCTCCCGCGGTCATCACCGACCACGCCTGGCTGCCGCGCGCGACGTGCGACAGCACCTGTGTGGGCGTGGGCGCCGCGTCGTCGCGGTGGGTGGTGGTGCTGCGGGTGGCGCTTCGTCTGATGCTGGTGTTGTTACTGCTGCTGGGGGCGCCGTTGGCGCTGGTGCCGTGGCCGGGGCAGCTGCGGGTGCGACAGTTCTACTGCCGGATGGTGCTGCGCGTTTTCGGGGTCCGGATCAGCGTGTCGGGCGCCCCGATCCGCAACCTGCGCGGGGTCCTGGTGGTCGGTCCGCACATGTCCTGGCTGGACGTCTTCTCCATCGGTGCGGTGCTGCCCGGCTGGTACGTCGCCCGCGCCGACATGTTCGGCGAGCTCGCCCAGCGGCTACTGAAGATCATTCCGATCGAACGGTCCAGCCTGCGGCGGCTGCCCGGGGTGGTGGAGACGGTCGCCGACCGGCTGCGTGACGGCGAAACGGTGGTGGCCTTTCCGGAGGGCACCACGTGGTGCGGGGTGGCCTGCGGCTCGTTCTACCCGGCGATGTTCCAGGCCGCGATCGACGCCGGTCGCCCGGTCCAGCCCCTCCGGCTGACATATCACCACGTCGACGGCCTGATTTCGACTGCTCCGGCCTTCGTCGGGGACGACACCCTGGTGGCGGCGATGGGCCGGATGATCACCCAGCGCCGCACCCTGGCGCACGTGCATGTGGAATCGCTGCAGCTACCGGGCAGCGATCGCCGCGCCCTGGCCCGCCGCTGCCAGTCGGCGGTGGGCGTCGGAGTGGCGCGGCGCCCAGGTCAGCGCCACATGCTGGCCGCTTAAGGGAACCGGGCGGCCCGGTATCCTGGGGCGCGTCATGGTCTACCTCGATCACGCTGCCACCACCCCGATGCACCCCGCCGCCATCGAGGCGATGACGGCCGTCTTCGGCACTGTCGGAAACGCCTCGTCACTGCACACCAGCGGCCGTACCGCCCGGCGCCGCATCGAGGAGTCCCGCGAGCTGATCGCGGACAAGCTGGGCGCGCGGCCGTCCGAGGTGATTTTCACCGCGGGCGGCACCGAAAGCGACAACCTGGCCGTCAAGGGCATCTATCGCGCCCGCCGCGACGCCGACCCGCGCCGGGTGCGCATCATCAGCAGTCAGGTCGAACACCACGCGGTGCTTGATTCGGTCGACTGGCTGGTCGAGCACGAGGGCGCCCAGGTGAGTTGGCTGCCCACCGCCGCCGACGGATCGGTTTCGGCGTCCGCGCTGCGGGAGCTGTTGGAGAGCCACGCTGACGTCGGCGACGTCGCGCTGGTATCGGTGATGTGGGCCAACAACGAGGTCGGCACCATCATGCCCGTGGCCGAACTTGCCGCCGTCGCAGCAGAATTCGGCGTCCCGATGCACAGCGACGCGGTACAGGCGATCGGACAGGTCCCCGTCGACTTCGCCGCCAGCGGGCTGTCGGCGATGAGCATCGCCGCGCACAAGTTCGGCGGCCCGCAGGCGGTCGGTGCGCTGTTGTTGCGCCGCGACGTGGCCTGTTCGCCGCTGCTGCACGGCGGTGGCCAGGAGCGCGACATCCGTTCCGGCACTCCGGATGTCGCCGGTGCCGTCGGAATGGCCGCCGCGATGCGGCTCGCCGTGGACGGCCTGGAGGCCAACAGCGCACGGCTGCGCGCACTGCGTGATCGTCTGGTCGTGGGTGTGCTCGACGAGATCGACGACGTCCGTTTCAACGGGTCGCGCGAGTCGCGGCTTCCGGGCAACGCCCACTTCACTTTTCGTGGCTGTGAAGGCGACGCTTTGTTGATGTTGTTGGATGCCAACGGAATCGAATGTTCGACCGGGTCGGCGTGCACCGCCGGCGTCCCGCAGGCTTCGCATGTGCTGATCGCGATGGGCGCCGACGCCGCCACCGCGCGGGGATCGCTGCGTCTGTCGTTGGGCCACACCAGTGTTGATGCCGACGTCGACGAGGTGCTGCGGGTGTTGCCGGCCGCGGTGGACCGGGCCAGGCGAGCGGCGCTGGCCGCTGCGGGGGCGTCGGGGTGAAAGTTCTTGCCGCAATGAGCGGAGGCGTCGATTCGTCGGTCGCCGCCGCTCGGATGGTCGATGCCGGGCACGACGTGGTCGGCGTGCACCTGGCGCTGTCGTCGGCACCCGGCACGCTGCGCACCGGTTCGCGGGGCTGCTGCTCGAAGGAGGACGCCTCCGATGCGCGCCGTGTGGCAGACGTCCTCGGAATCCCGTTTTATGTCTGGGATTTCGCGGAGAAGTTCGCCGAAGACGTGATCGACGATTTCGTCTCGTCGTACGCACGCGGCGAGACGCCCAACCCCTGCGTGCGCTGCAACCAGCGCATCAAGTTCGCGGCGCTTTCGGCGCGCGCCCTGGCATTGGGTTTCGACACGGTCGTCACCGGACACTACGCCCGGCTGTCGCAGGGTCGGCTGCGCCGCGCCGTCGACCACGACAAGGATCAGTCCTATGTGCTGGCCGTGCTGACCGCAGAGCAGTTGCGCCACGCCGCTTTTCCGATCGGGGACACCCCCAAGCCGCAGATCCGCGCGGAGGCGGCTCGTCGTGGCCTGGCCGTCGCCGACAAGCCGGACAGCCATGACATCTGCTTCATCCCGTCGGGGGACACTCGCGCTTTTCTGGGGGAGCGCATCGCCGTTCGCCGGGGGAACGTGGTGGGTGCCGACGGTGCGGTGCTGGCCAATCACGATGGCGTGCACGGTTTCACGATCGGTCAGCGCAAGGGTTTGGGCATCGCCGGTCCGGGGCCGGATGGTCTGCCGCGCTACGTGACGGCCATCGATGCCGACACCGCGACGGTGCATGTGGGCAGTGCCGCCGACCTCGAGGTGCATGCGCTGACGGGACGGGATCCGGTATTCACCGCCGGAGCCGAACCGCAGGGTCCCATCGAGTGCGTCGTGCAGGTGCGGGCCCACGGTGAAACCGCGAGTGCGGTCGCCGAACTGGTCGGCGAGCAGCTTTGCGTGCGGTTGCGCGTCCCGCTGCGTGGGGTGGCTTGCGGGCAGACCGTCGTGCTGTATCGCCCTGACTCGGCCGGCGACGAGGTACTCGGCAGCGCCACCATCGCCGGCACGTCGCGCTGATTCCCGCAGCTCAGCGACGTCGCCGCGGCTTCCAAGGATTCTCCAAGAGCTTGCGGAGAACATTCGTCTCGTAATCGGCTGACTACCGAGCGGGAAGGAATGAATGACGATGAACGAGAACCAGGTCGCACAGCAAGATGTGCGGACCAACGGCCTTGCCATTGCCGCTTTCGTGCTCAGCATCATGGGCATGTACGCCAGCCCGATCCTGAGCGGTATTCTCGCCCTCGTCGGAATGCGGCAGGTCAAGCAGCGCGGCGAGCAGGGTTTCGCGTTCGCGGTCACCGCGCTGGCGGTCTCGGCGGCCGTCACCGCCCTGCATGTCGCGATGTGGATCCAGTGCGGGCACGCGGACTTCGAATTGGAGACCACGGCACACTGGTGACGCGCGTTGCCGCACAAGCAGAGTCGCGAAATTTACCGCGGGAAGTTGGCGACTATGTTCGTCATCACGATGTCGGACACCGACTGCGGGAAGCCGCAGAAGGTGACCTCTAGCAGCGCCACCGACAACACCCGGTAGTCGCGGCCGCAGCCCCCCGGTCCCAGATGCAGCGAGGCGGCATCCGCTTTCCAGTCGCCGACGAACACCTGACCGGCCGAGCCATTGGCGCAGTCGGTGACGGTCGAGACCAAAGCGGTGAAGGCGCGCTGCGCGGTCGCGCCATCGCGATAGGCCGCGGCGCCCTCAGAGATCAGGGCGCCGTCGGGCGGATCCTGGAACGTGGTCTTGTGGAACTCTTCGATGTCGGGACCGAACGTCGCGGTCTCGGCGAACAGGAACCGGCAGGCGCGCGGCGTGGTGTCGGCGAGGGTGTCGATGTCGACCGGGGTGCGTCCGTCCATCGACGGAATGATCGACAGGTGCTCGCCGGCGCCGGTGATCGCCTGCATCCGCGACTGGTCCAGCAGGATGGTGTCGACATTGACCCCGTTGATGCCCTTGGCGCCGCCGGTAAACCCCGGCAGTGCCGTGCCGGCCACCACCCGAGTGCACGCCGCAGTCAGCACCACCGCGCCACACATCAGCAGCGGCCACGCGAATCTTGCCTTGCGCCACACCGTTTTGCACCCCTCTAAACCGTCGAGCCTAGCCGTGCTGACCGACCGCAACATACCCCTGGCCACCCGGCCGTGATGCGACGTCGAATACGGTTGCCGGGTGAGCATTTTCGCCTCTCCCTTCGCACAGGCCAGCGGCGTGGGTTCATGGCCCGGCACCGCGGTACGGCCGTCGACGGAGGTCGTCGTCGGTGAGTTGGCGGCCGCGATGGCTCACCTTGTCGAGCTGCCCGCCAGGGGAGTGGGCGCCGACCTGCTAGGGCGAGCCGGCGCGCTGCTGATCGATGTGGCGATCGACACCGTGCCGCGCGGTTACCGCATCACCGCCCGGCCCGGCGCGGTGACCCGCCGGGCCGTCAGTCTCCTCGATGAGGACATGGATGCCCTCGAGGAAGCCTGGGAGACAGCGGGCCTGCGCGGGGGCGGACGGGTGGTCAAGGTGCAGGCGCCGGGCCCGATCACGCTGGCCGCCGGGTTGGAACTGTCCAACGGCCACCGGGCAATCACCGACCCGGGCGCGGTGCGCGACCTGACGGCGTCGCTGGCCGAGGGCGTCGCCGCCCAGCGTGCCGTGTTGTCGCGCCGCCTCGACACACCGGTAGTCGTGCAACTCGACGAGCCGTCGTTGCCCGCCGCGCTGGGTGGGCAGCTGAGCGGCGTCACCGCGCTGAGTCCGGTTGCCGCGCTCGACGAGTCGGTGGCTCAAGGCCTGCTCGACACCTGCGCGCAGACGGTAGGCGCCGAGGTGGTGCTGCACAGTTGCGCGGCCGGACTACCGTGGGATCTCTTGGCGCGCAGCGCAATTAGCGCAATATCGGTCGACGCCGCAACACTGGGGACCGCCGACCTGGACGGGATCGCGGCGTTCGTCGAATCGGGTCGCGCGGTGATGCTCGGGGTGGTCGCTGCTACCGCTCCGGACCGCCCGCCCGCTGCCGAAGAGGTGGCCGCGGCCGTCGTCGCGGTGACCGATCGGCTCGGATTCGGCCGCTCGGCGCTGCGCGAGCGCATCGGCGTCACTCCGGCATGTGGTCTGGCCAACGCGACGCCGCAATGGGCCCGCACCGCGATCGAGCTGGCCCGCAAGGCCGCCGAGGCGTTCGCCCAGGACCCTGACGCCATCGAGGACTGAGCGCCCGGTGTGTCGGGCGCCTTCGATAGCCTGCCAAGGTGAGTTCGCCAGAAGCTGACCCGGTGCCGCCCGAGGTTCGGCGTCAATGGCGTGAGCTGGCCGACGAGGTGCGTGAGCACCAGTTCCGCTACTACGTGCGCGATGCGCCGGTCATCTCCGACGCCGATTTCGACGACCTCCTCAAGCGGCTGGGCGCTCTCGAGGAGCAGTATCCCGAGCTGCGCACGCCCGATTCGCCGACGCAGCTGGTCGGCGGCGCGGGATTTGCCACCGACTTCACCCCGGCCGAGCACCTGGAACGGATGCTGTCGCTGGACAACGTGTTCAGCACCGAGGAGTTCGACGGGTGGGCCGCCCGCGTCCACGCCGAGGTGGGCCTCCCCGGTTCGCAAGACGTGCCCTTCCTGTGCGAGCTCAAGATCGACGGCGTCGCGCTGGCTCTGGTGTACCGCGGTGGCCGGCTGGTCCGCGCTGCCACCCGCGGTGACGGCCGCACCGGCGAGGACGTCACGAACAACGCGCGCACCATCGAGGATGTCCCGGAACGGCTGACGGCCAGCGGCGAGTATCCGATCCCCGACGTCCTCGAGGTCCGCGGCGAGGTGTTCTTCCGGGTCGCCGACTTCGAGGCGCTCAACGCCGCGCTGGTCGAGGACGGCAAGGTCCCGTTCGCCAACCCGCGCAACAGCGCCGCGGGATCGCTGCGCCAGAAGGATCCCGCGGTCACCGCTCGCCGCAAGCTGCGGATGATCTGCCACGGCGTCGGGCACGCCGAGGGGTTTCGGCCGGCCAGCCTGCACGACGCCTACCTGGCACTCGGCGCCTGGGGACTGCCCGTCTCCGGCCACACCGCCCGGGTCCCCAACGTCGACGGTGCGCTGGAGCGGATCGCCTATTGGGGCGAGCACCGCCACGACGTCGATCACGAAATCGACGGTGTCGTGGTCAAAGTCGACGACTTCGCACTGCAGCGCAGGCTGGGGTCGACCTCGCGAGCGCCGCGTTGGGCGATCGCGTACAAGTACCCGCCGCAAGAGGTGCAAACCAAGCTACTCGATATCCGGGTGAACGTCGGGCGGACCGGACGCGTCACACCGTTCGCGGTCATGGTGCCGGTCAAGGTCGCGGGTTCGACGGTCGAAATGGCCACCCTGCACAACGCCGCCGAGGTCAAGCGCAAGGGCGTGCTGATCGGCGACACCGTGGTGATCCGCAAGGCCGGCGACGTGATTCCCGAAGTGCTCGGCCCGGTCGCCGATCTGCGCGACGGCACCGAACGCGAATTCGTGATGCCCACGCACTGTCCCGAATGCGGCACCGAGCTGGCCCCGGCCAAGGAGGGCGACGCCGACATCCGCTGCCCCAACTCCCGATCCTGCCCAGCGCAGTTGCGGGAGAGAGTATTTCACGTCGCCGGCCGCGGCGCCTTCGACATCGAAGGGCTTGGCTACGAGGCCGCTATCGCGTTGCTGGCCGCCGAGGTGATCACCGACGAGGGAGACCTGTTCACCCTCACCGAAGACGACCTTTTGCGCACCGAACTGTTCACCACCAAGGCCGGCACACTGTCGGCTAACGGTAAGCGGCTGCTGGCCAACCTCGACAAGGCCAAGGCGCAACCGCTGTGGCGAGTGCTGGTGGCGCTGTCGATCCGGCACGTCGGCCCGACCGCCGCGCGTGCCCTGGCAACCGAATTCGGCAGCCTCGACGCGATCACGTCGGCGTCGACCGAGGAGCTGGCCGCGGTCGAGGGCGTCGGGCCGACCATCGCCGCCGCGGTCACCGAATGGTTCACCGTCGACTGGCACCGCGCGATCGTCGACAAGTGGCGGGCGGCCGGCGTGCGGATGGCCGACGAGCGCGACGCGAGCACGCCGCGCACGCTGGCCGGGCTGAGCATCGTGGTCACCGGGTCGCTGAACGGGTTCTCGCGCGACGAGGCCAAGGAGGCGATCGTGGCCCGTGGCGGCAAGGCCGCGGGTTCGGTGTCGAAGAACACCGCCTACGTCGTGGCGGGTGATTCGCCGGGGTCGAAGTACGACAAGGCGGTCGAGCTGGGCGTGCCGATCCTCGACGAGGACGGCTTTCGCCGCCTGCTGGCCGACGGGCCGACGGCCGACAGCACACCCGATTAACAGCGCAGTACTGGTCCGTACCGGTGTTCCGGCTCTATGGTGGGCGCTATGACCCAGACGGCCGATCAGTACACGGAGCCATCGCCGTGGTCTCCGCGGGAGGCCGAACTGCTGGCGGTGACGTTGGAACTTCTGCAAGCACACGGCTATGACCAGTTGACCATCGACGCGGTCGCCAGTGCCGCCCACGCCAGCAAGGCCACGGTGTATCGGCGCTGGCCCTCGAAGGCCGAACTGGTGCTGGCCGCCTTCATCGAAGGTGTCCGTCAGGTCGCGGTCGTGCCGAATACCGGCAGCCTGCGCGGCGATTTGATCAGTCTCGGCGAGGTCTGCGGCGAGCACGGACGCCGGCACGCCAGCACCATTCGCGCGGTGATGGTCGAGGTATCGCGCCATCCGGCGCTCAACGAGGCCATGCAGGAGCAATTCCTCAAGCAACGCAAAGCCGCGATCAAACACGTCATGCAACGGGCCATCGATCGTGGCGAGATCGCCAAAGACGCCTTCGTTGACGAACTGTGGGACCTGCTACCCGGCTATCTCATCTTCCGGTCCCTCATTCCCGACCGGCCACCAACTCGTCACACGGTGCAGCTGCTGGTCGATCAGTTCCTGATGCCGGGTCTGACGAGGACCGCCGGGTAGCGCGGCAGCCACTTGCGCGCCGTCCGGTTGTTGAAAAATGTGTACGGTCGCGTCTCTTGTACAGTACGGTCCAGTACCGTACTGTGAAGTCCGTCCGTTCGCCGCTGGTGCGGGGCAACGGTGGTAGTCATAAAGTGATCGAGCACGCCCGACCATCGAAAGGCCGAGGGTGAAGGCGATTTCCATGTCCAACCTGCTTCGGCAGGGCTGGATAGTGTTGGTCGCGATACTCGTCGTCGCCGTCGCGGGATTCGGCATCTACCGCCTGCACGGAATCTTCGGCTCGAACTACAAGACCTCGGCCAACAGCGGCCTGTCCAACGAGATCGTGCCGTTCAACCCCAAGCAGGTGGTGCTCGAGGTCTTCGGCGCACCCGGCGCCACCGCAACCATCAACTACCTGGACGTCAACGCCCAGCCGCAACAAGTCAAGAACGCGCCGCTGCCGTGGTCGTTCACGATCACTTCGACGGAGCCGGCGGTCATCGGCAATGTCGTGGCGCAAGGTGACGGGGACACCCTCGGTTGCCGCATCACCGTCAACGGTCAAGTCAAAGACGAACGCACCGTCAACAAGGTCGACGCCTACACCTTCTGTCTGGATAAGTCGGGATGAGCAACCAAACCAACGAACAGCAGACGCGGCCCGCGGTGCCGCGCAACATCCGACGGCTCGCGCTGCCGATCCTGCTTTTCTGGGTGGCGCTGGCCGCGATCACGAACATTGCGGTACCGCAACTGGAAGAGGTGGGCAAGACCCACAATGTGGCGTTGAACTCTCCAGATGCCCCGTCGCTCAAGGCGATTAAGCGCATCGGCCAGGTATTCCATGAGTTCGACACCGACAGCTCGGCGATGATCGTGCTGGAAGGCGACAAGCCGCTCGGCGCGGACGCCCACCGCTTTTACGACGAAATGATCCGCAAGCTTCAGCAGGACAAGAAGCACGTTGAGCACGTTCAGGACTACTGGGGCGACACGCTGACCGCTGCGGGATCGCAAAGCACCGATGGCAAGGCCGCTTATGTTCAGGTGAACCTCGCCGGCAATCAGGGCTCCGCGTTGGCCAACGAGGGGGTCGGTGCCATCCGCGACATCATCGACCACATGAAGCCGCCACCGGGCGTCAAGACCTATGTGACCGGCGCGGCGCCGCTGATCTCCGATCAGTTCGACGTGGGCAGCAAGGGGACCGCGAAGGTCACCACGATCACCATCGGGGTGATCGCGCTGATGTTGTTCTTCGTGTACCGCTCGGTACTGACCACGTTGCTGGTTCTCGCCACGGTTTTGATCGAAATGTCAGCGGCCCGAGGCCTTGTCGCCTTCCTCGGCAACGAGGGAATCATCGGCCTGTCCACCTACGCGACGAACATATTGACGCTGTTGGTGATCGCCGCCGGAACGGACTACGCGATATTCTTCGTGGGCCGTTACCAGGAAGCGCGCGGGACCGGTGAGGACCGCGAAAAAGCCTTTTACACCATGTATCACGGCACCACTCACGTCGTGTTGGGATCCGGGCTCACCGTCGCCGGCGCGGTGGCCTGTCTGAGCTTCACCCGGCTGCCGTACTTCCAAAGTCTGGGAATCCCAGCCGCATTGGGCATCCTCGTGGCGCTGCTCGCGGCGTTGACACTGGGCCCCGCGATTCTCACCCTGGGGGCCAAGGCCGGCATCTTCGACCCCAAGCGGGCGATACAAACGCGCGGTTGGCGGCGGATCGGCACCGCCATCGTCCGCTGGCCCGGCGCGGTTCTCGCGGCCGCGAGCGCGCTGGCCCTGATCGGTCTGATCGCCCTGCCCGGATACAAGACCAGCTATGACACTCGGCCCTACATGCCCGCCGACGCTCCGGCCAATGTCGGTTACACCGCCGCCGAGAAGCACTTCTCGCGGGCCCGGCTGGAGCCGGAATTGCTGATGGTCGAATCGGACCACGACATGCGTAATCCGGCCAGCATGCTGATCCTGGACAAGGTGGCCAAGGCCGTGTTTCACGTCCCCGGGGTCGCGCAGGTGCAGACCATCACCCGGCCGTTGGGAACCCCGCTAGTCCACAGCTCACTGGCGTTCGTGGTCAGTAATTCCAGTGCTGCCCAACAGGAAAACCTGACCTACCAACGAGATCGGGCCGACGACGCACTCAAGCAAGCCAACGAACTATCGAAGACGATCGACATTTTGCGACAACAGTTCGTCCTGCAGCAGCAGTTGGCCGGCACCACCCACGACGAGACCGAAAGCTTCCGCGACACACTCGCCACGATCAAAGACCTGCGCGACAAGATCGCGAATTTCGACGACTTCTTCCGCCCGATTCGCAGCTATTTCTATTGGGAGAAGCACTGTTACGACATTCCTGCCTGCTTCGCGTTCAGGTCGCTGTTCGACGCGCTCGACGGCATCGACCAGCTGACCGAAAAATTCGAGAACCTGACGGCTTCGCTGGATAAGCTCGACGCACTGCAACCGAAGCTGGTGGCGTTGATACCGCCCCAGATTCAAAGCCAGGAGACCAATCGCGATCTGACACTGGCGAATTACGCCACGCTGTCCGGGATCTACGCGCAGAACGCGCGTGCGCTGGAGAACTCGACGGCGTTGGGACAGGCGTTTGACGCGGCCAAGAACGACGACACCTTCTATCTGCCGCCAGAGGTGTTCGACAACCCCGACTTCAAACGCGGGCTCAAACTGTTCCTCTCACCCGACGGCAAGGCCGCTCGCATGATCGTCACGCACGACGGCGATCCCGCTACCACCGAAGGTATTTCGCACATCGACCCGATCGCCAAGGCCGCGCACGAGGCCTTGAAGGGCACCCCGATGGCGAACGCGGGGATCTATCTGGGCGGCACCGCCGCGACGTACAAGGACATCCAGGAGGGCGCCAAGTACGACCTGATGATCGTGGCATTCGCCGCCTTGAGCCTCATCCTGCTGATCATGATGATCATCACGCGCAGCCTGATCGCCGCGCTCGTCATCGTGGGCACCGTCGCGCTATCCCTGGGCGCCTCGTTCGGTTTGTCAGTTCTGGTGTGGCAGTACATGTTTGGTATCGAGTTGTATTGGGTCGTGCTGGCACTGGCGGTGATCTTGCTGCTGGCAGTCGGTTCGGACTACAACCTGCTGTTGATTTCCCGGTTTAAGGAAGAAATCCACGCCGGCCTCAACACCGGCATCATCCGTGCGATGGCCGGCTCCGGCTCGGTGGTCACCTCGGCCGGCATCGTTTTCGCCGTCACCATGTGTGCGTTTGTTTTCAGTGGTTTTCAGGTGCTCGGCCAGATCGGGACGACGATCGGGCTGGGTTTGTTGTTCGACACGCTGATCGTGCGCTCATTCATGACGCCCTCCGTCGCAAGGCTGCTCGGGCGCTGGTTCTGGTGGCCGCAACGGGTGCGGCCGCGCCCGGCCAGCACGATGCTGCGGCCCTACGGTCCGCGCCCGGCGGTTCGTCAGCTGCTGCTGTGGGAAGACGGCGATGCGGCCGCGCCGAAGCCCACGGTGGCCGCGCATTGATTCAGCGCAGCATGGTGGCCACGATCCCGGACAGGTAGCCCAGGCGGGCCACCTCCGACGGCCGGAATTCGGGACCCGGCCGGCCCAGCACCACCGTGGTCTGCGGGTCGCCCAGCGGCGCGGCGACCATCGTGATGTCCATGTCGCGCCAGGCCTGCGGCACCCACTCGGCGGTGCCGTCCAGCGTCGCGGCCTCGTGCATCGGCAGCCAGGGAGCCGACACGGCGCGGGTTTCGGGCGCGCCCGGGCTGGCGGCGAGGCGCCGCAGCTCGCCCTCGGCGCCCTGCAACACCGTGCACCAGCTCACCCGCAGCACCCGGGGCGCCTCGTCGGCCAGCACCTGCAGCCGTGCCGCCTTGCCCTTGGCCGCCGCGACGTGGTCGAGAAGTTCCAGCTCGCGGTGCGCTTCCAACAGCCCGGTGTGCGGGCGAACGCTGTCCACCCGCACGCCGTTCAGCGATTCGGCCGCGGTGATCAAGGTGTCGGGCATCGCCCCGGCGGGCAGTTCGATGACCAGGTCGTCGGTCGCGTATCCCGCGCTGCGGTCGACGACGTCGAGCGACAGGATGTCGGCGCCCACCGAACCGAGCGCAACCGCCAGCGCGCCCAGGCTTCCCGGGCGGTCGACGAGCTCGATGCGCAACAGATACGACGGCACGCGCCCACTGTTGCACAGAGCCGCGCGTCCGGCATTTCCGCAGGGTGGGTGCCAGCTGCACGCGCGTGGCCGCAGCACCGATAGGCTTTTCGCTCGTGTCCCAGATCTCCCGCGACGAGGTCGCGCACCTGGCCAGGCTGGCCCGGCTGGCGTTGACCGATACCGAGTTGGACAGCTACGCCGGCCAACTCGACGCCATCCTGACCCACGTCAGCCAGATCCAGGCGGTCGACGTCACCGGCGTCGAGCCGACCGACAACCCGCTCAAGGACGTCAACGTCACCCGCCCGGACGAGATCAGGCCGTGCCTGACGCAGGAGGAAGCGCTGGCCGCGGCACCCGCAGCCGTGGATGGGCGCTTCGCCGTCCCGCAGATCCTCGGAGACAGCGAGTGAACGAGATCATCCGATCCGACGCCGCGACGCTGGCCGCCAAGGTCGCCGCCGGGGAGCTGTCGTCGGTCGAGATCACCCAGGCCTACTTGGACCGGATCGCGGCGACCGACGACCGGTACAGCGCGTTTCTGCACGTCGCGGCCGACGAGGCGCTGTCGGCGGCGGGCGCGGTCGACGACGCGGTGGCGGCCGGGGAGCGGCTGCCCTCGGCGCTGGCCGGCGTTCCGCTGGCGCTCAAAGACGTGTTCACGACCGTCGATATGCCCACCACCTGCGGATCCAAGATCCTCGAGGGCTGGCGGTCACCCTACGACGCCACCGTCACGACCCGGCTGCGCGCGGCGGGCATCCCGATCCTGGGCAAGACCAACATGGACGAGTTCGCGATGGGCTCGTCGACGGAGAACTCCGCCTACGGCCCCACCCGCAACCCGTGGGACCTCGAGCGGGTGCCCGGCGGCTCCGGCGGTGGCAGCGCCGCGGCCTTGGCCTCCTTCCAGGCGCCGCTGGCCATCGGCACCGACACCGGGGGCTCGATCCGCCAGCCGGCCGCGCTGACCGCGACCGTCGGAGTCAAGCCCACCTACGGCACGGTGTCGCGCTACGGCCTGGTGGCCTGCGCGTCGTCGCTGGACCAGGGCGGCCCCTGCGCGCGCACCGTGCTCGACACCGCGTTGCTGCATGCCGTGATCGCCGGCCACGACGAGATGGACTCGACCTCCATCGATGCCCCGGTGCCCGATGTGGTCGGCGCCGCGATCAGCGGTGCCGCAGGCGATCTGAGCGGCGTGCGGATCGGTGTGGTCCGCCAGCTGCGCGGCGAGGGCTATCAGCCCGGAGTGCTGTCATCGTTCGAGGGGGCGGTCAAGCAGCTGACCGCGCTGGGTGCGCAGGTGAGCGAAGTCGATTGCCCACACTTCGATTACGCTCTGGCGGCCTACTACCTGATCCTGCCGTCGGAGGTGTCGAGCAACCTGGCGCGCTTCGACGCGATGCGTTACGGACTGCGGGTCGGTGACGACGGCAACCACAGCGCCGAGGAAGTGATGGCGCTGACCCGGGCCGCCGGATTCGGTCCAGAAGTCAAGCGCCGCATCATGATTGGTGCGTACGCGCTCTCGGCCGGCTATTACGACGCCTACTACAACCAGGCGCAGAAGGTGCGCACCCTGATCGCCCGTGATCTCGACGAGGCATACAAATCCGTCGACGTGCTAGTGTCGCCGGCCACCCCGACCACCGCGTTCCGGCTCGGGGAGAAGGTCGACGATCCGCTGGCCATGTACCTGTTCGACTTGTGCACGCTGCCGTTGAACCTGGCCGGGCACTGCGGAATGTCGGTGCCGTCCGGGCTCTCGCCGGATGACCAGCTGCCGGTGGGCCTGCAGATCATGGCGCCCGCGCTGGCCGACGATCGCCTGTATCGCGTCGGTGCCGCCTACGAAGCGGCGCGCGGACCGTTGCCGGCCGCGCCGACCGTCTAGCCGCACACCGCCCCGAATTGCCCCGACGGCGGCCGGACCGGGCAAGATAAGAGGATGCGGATCGGAATTCTCACCGGGGGCGGTGACTGTCCGGGGCTCAACGCCGTCATCCGGGCGGTGGTACGCACCTGCGACGCCCGGTATGGCTCGTCGGTGGTCGGCTTCCAGGATGGGTGGCGCGGGTTGCTGGAGAACCGGCGCATCCAGTTGCAGAACGACGATCGCAATGACCGGCTGCTCGCCAAGGGCGGGACGGTGCTGGGCACCGCGCGCGTGCATCCGGACAAGTTGCGGGCCGGGCTGGACCAGATCAAGCAGACCCTCGACGACAACGGCATCGACGTGCTCATCCCGATCGGTGGCGAGGGCACGCTGACGGCGGCCAACTGGCTGTCGGAGGAGAACGTTCCCGTGGTCGGGGTGCCGAAGACGATCGACAACGACATCGACTGCACGGACGTGACTTTCGGTCACGACACCGCGCTGACCGTGGCCACCGACGCTATCGACCGTTTGCACAGCACCGCCGAGTCGCACCAGCGGGTGATGCTGGTGGAGGTGATGGGCCGCCACGCCGGCTGGATCGCGTTGAACGCCGGGCTGGCGTCCGGAGCGCACATGACGCTGATTCCCGAGCAGCCCTTCGATATCGAGGATGTGTGCCGGCTCGTCAAACGCCGCTTCCAGCGCGGGGATTCACACTTCATCTGTGTAGTGGCCGAAGGGGCCAAGCCGATCCCCGGCTCGATTCCCTTGCGGGAGGGCGGGATTGACGAATTTGGCCACGAGAAGTTCACGGGCGTCGCTCAGCAGTTGGCCGTCGCCGTGGAGAAGCGAATCAACAAGGACGTGCGAGTGACCGTGCTGGGCCACGTCCAGCGGGGCGGCACCCCGACGGCTTATGACCGGGTGCTGGCCACCCGGTTCGGTGTCAACGCCGCCGACGCCGCGCACGCCGGTGAATACGGCCAGATGGTGTCGTTGCGCGGTCAGGACATCGGCCGTGTCTCGCTGGCCGACGCCACGCGCCAGCTCAAGCTGGTGCCCGACGCACGCCACGATGAGGCCGCCGCCTTCTTCGGCTGAGGTCGCGGGCAAACCACCCGGCCCGCGCGTGCCGAACAATTTCGGCAGTTAACACGTTCCTAGCGAGCTCTAGTTGAGGCTCTAGCTGACACCACGGCATACGTCCGATGGCCGGAGCCTGACGACCGTCTGAATCTGCCAGCTCAACCGGCCAGCGCTGATGGGCGGGCGCAATTTCCTGGTTTAACTATCACATCGAAACGGCTACACCAGCCGTTATGAGCAACCGCGAGGGGGTTCGCGGAGTCAACGCCCTATCTGCTGCCCTGCCTGCTGCACCGGCACATCCGTCGAGTTCCGCCAAGCCCGCGTTTTCGGTGCCGAGCTGGCGGGCCAACGCCGACCCGACGGCGGCCACGGTGCCCGAGCCCCGCCTCCCCGCGAAACCGGACAGGTCAAGCGGGCCCGCGACGCCCAACCGACTGGCGCGGGCACGGCGAGCCGCCGCGCCATATCGTCGTGAGCTGACCCTGGGCGGGACCGCCCTCGACGGCCTGGACTTGCGGGAGGCCTCGGGGCCGAGCAGGTTCAACTGGCGAGAGGTGATCCGCCGGGTGACCGGAATCGACCTCGGCCCCGGCAAACGCGCCGCATACGAGCGGGAGCTGCGCGAGCGTATCGGTGCGCCGATCGGCGGTGCGTTTCCGATCGCGGTGCTGAACTTCAAGGGCGGCGTCGGCAAGACCGCGGTGGTCGAGGCGCTCGGCTCGACGCTGGCCGAGGCGCGCGGCGACCGGGTCATCGCCGTCGACATCGACGCCGGCGATCTGGCGGAGCGCCATGGTCGCCGCAACCCGCTGGGCCTGGCCGACCTGCTCGCGCGCGATTCGGTGACCCAGTATGCGCAGGTGCGAGCGCATACCCACATGAACAGCTTCGGCCTCGAAGTGCTCGGGCTGCCCGACTACGGCCGCACCGACTGGCGGCTGGAGCGCCAGGACATCGCCAAGACGTTTTCGATTCTGCGCAAACACTATTCGGTGGTGCTGGTGGATTGCGTCAAGGCGATCAACTCTCATGTGATGGACGCGGTGCTGCCTGAGGCGCGCGCTCTCGTCGTGGTCTCCGGCCCGTCGATCGACGCGGTGCGCAAGACCAGGACAACGCTGGAGTGGTTGTCCAACAACGGACATGGCCGCTTGTTGAAGTCGACGGTGCTTGCGCTGAACTACACCGAGCCGGCCAAGCTGGATGGTGTGGCGACCAAGGAACTCGAGGCGCTGTCGGCCCGCGTCGCCGCCACGGTGCTGCTGCCATTCGATCGGCACGTGCGCGAGGGCAAAGAGCTCGGGCTGGACCGGTTGAGCAAGGAAAGCCGGCGCGCCTACCTGGAGATGGCCGCCGCGCTGGGCGACATCGTCGCCGGGCGGCCGGTGGGGAGCCAGCAGCGCGAGGCCACGCCGCGGTCCTGGCGCTAACGCCGCGGAGCCTGGGCTGTTATGCCCGACCCGGCGGTTCGCTCGGCCACCGTTAGGATCGTTGCCATGACTGTTACTTCCGGAGCGGCCGAGCTGCTGGATTACGACGACGTCATCGCACGTTTCGATCCCGTGCTCGGGCTGGAAGTACATGTCGAGTTGTCCACCGCGACAAAGATGTTCTGCGGCTGCTCCACCACATTCGGTGCCGAACCCAACACCCAGGTATGCCCGGTGTGCCTGGGGCTGCCCGGTTCGCTGCCCGTGCTCAACCAGAAAGCGGTGGAGTCGGCGATCCGCATCGGACTGGCGCTGAATTGCGAGATCGTGCCGTGGTGCCGCTTCGCCCGGAAGAACTACTTCTATCCGGATATGCCGAAGAACTACCAGATCTCGCAGTACGACGAGCCGATCGCCATCAACGGCTACCTCGAGGCGCCGCTGGAGGACGGCACCACCTGGCGGGTCGAGATCGAACGTGCCCACATGGAAGAGGACACCGGCAAGCTCACCCACCTGGGCGGCGAGACGGGCCGCATCCACGGCGCGACGACGTCGCTGATCGACTACAACCGTGCCGGCGTGCCGCTGATCGAAATCGTCACCAAGCCCATCGAGGGAGCCGGGGCCCGGGCCCCGCAGATTGCCCGGGCTTACGTGACGGCATTGCGAGACTTGTTGCGCGCTTTGGAAGTATCCGATGTTCGGATGGACCAGGGCTCGATGCGGTGTGACTCCAACGTCTCGTTGAAGCCTAGGGGTGCGACCCAGTTCGGCACCCGGACCGAGACCAAGAACGTCAACTCGCTGAAAAGTGTTGAGGTCGCGGTGCGTTACGAAATGCAGCGCCAGGCCGCCGTTCTGGTTTCCGGTGGCTCAATCACACAGGAAACCAGGCACTTTCAGGAGGGGGCGGGCACTACCAGCGCGGGCCGCGCCAAAGAAACGGCGCAGGATTACCGCTATTTCCCCGAGCCCGACCTGGAACCCGTCGCGCCCAGCCGTGAGCTGGTCGAGCAATTGCGCCAGACCATCCCCGAGCTTCCCTGGTTGAGCCGCAAGCGGATTCAGGAAGAGTGGGGCGTTTCCGACGAGGTGATGCGCGATCTCGTCAACGCGGGCGCGGTCGAATTGGTCACCGCGACCATCAAACACGGCGCGTCCAGCACACAGGCGCGCTCCTGGTGGGGAAACTTCCTGGTGCAGAAGGCCAATGAGGCGAACATCGAATTGGACGAGCTGGCCATCACGCCCGCTCAGGTCGCCGCGGTGATCGTACTGGTCGACGAGGGCAAGCTGTCCAACAAGCTGGCCCGCCAGGTTGTCGAAGGTGTGCTGGCCGGAGAAGGCGAACCCGAGCAGGTGATGACCGCGCGTGGCCTGGCGCTGGTGCGCGACGACTCGGTCACCCAGGCCGCCGTCGACGAGGCCCTGGCCGCCAATCCCGATGTGGCGGAAAAGATCCGCGGTGGCAAGGTGCAAGCCGCCGGCGCGATCGTGGGCGCGGTCATGAAAGCCACCCGTGGTCAGGCGGACGCCGCCCGGGTGCGCGAGCTGGTGCTGGCCGCCTGCGGGCAGTCCTAGCCCGAATCAGCGGGACCGGCGCGCGCCGCCTATGCCTTGTCGTCGTTGTTGCGCGGGAAGCCGCCGCCCTGCGGGAACAGTGGGAACACCACGTCGTCAAGCTTTTCGGCGTCGCCGGCGGTCTTGTTGATCGTGGCGCCCCAGACGTTGCCGTCCGGCGACATCCGCAGCGCCCACGCGTGGGCGTGCGTGTCCTTGCGGACGACGTCGGGCTCACCGGTGACCGCGCCCGATTTCGGGTCAAGCCGCACCGCCACCGTCATTTTGGTGTTGACCAGATTGACCATCACGGTCCCATCCATCGCCGCGCATCCGGCCACGCCCGGCTTGTCCGGCCACGTCCACACCGTGGAGACCTCCGAGGCTTTGGTGATGCGCTGCAACCGGTCCGCGGTCGGGGTGCGGTCGGCGACATACAGCGAGCCGTCCACGGGATCGACGCACAGCCCGCCGCCCGAGCCGACGCCGGACAGCGCGGTGGTCGGTGGCGCCTGGCCGACCGTGGTCGGCTGCTCGATGCGCAGCACCTTGCCCGCCAACGACTTCGGATCGGCGGCCATAGCGGGGTTGCCCGCATCGCCGGTCAGCACCAGCAGCGTAGTCGGGCTGGTGAACAGCAGCGCTCCGCTGTTCCCGTTGGCGCCCTTGGGAATCCCGGTCAGGATGTCCTTGGGGATATCGCCGTCGGCGATGCGGATGACCCGGTTATCCGTCGGCGTGCTGATGTAGGCGTACATCAAGCGGTCCTGAGAGTAGGTCGGCGACAGCACGATATCCATCAAGCCGCCATCCCCGGATCCGTCGACGGGGATGACCAGCTTCACCTTCGGCTCGGCGCTGACGGAGATCTCCTTGACCGCGCCGGTGGTGCGCTCGGCGACCAACGCGGTTTTGCTGTCGGGCCCCATGATCAGGCCGCTGGTGCTCTCCAGGCAGCCCTGCATCACCCCGGGGGCGGGGCAGGCCTTGGGGAACGGCGTGGGCGGCAGCGGCGGCGGCGGGGGAGGCGTCGAACTCGGCTGTGGCTTGAGTTCGGGCGCGGTGGTGAACGGCGCGGAGGCGGCGTCGTTGAACCGCGCGCAGCCCGTCGCGACGAGCATGGCCGCGCACAGCGCAGCGAGCCCGCACCGAACCGGCCGCCCCAAATGCATGATCGACAGGCTACGGATAGGGCGGGCACCGGCGCCACAGGCGTGCCCGCGAGGGCGCCGCGACGTCGACCGCGTCGGCCGGCGGCGGGGCCCGTTTTCAGTCCGCGTTTACCATTTCGGAACCTCGCCGAGCCCATTTGGAGTCAATCTGGGCTCATTTCAGGGTTTGAGCGTCAATAACCAGGCGAAAGCGCCGCTCAAATCCCCAATTCGAGGCCCAAATACCCTTACCCTGGCACCCGTGACCGGTCAATCGAATGACGCACCTTGGCAGCGGCCCGGCGAAGCTCCGGAGCAGGTACCGGGACGCCCCGCCGCAGCGCGGTTGGTCGACCCTGAGGATGACCTGACCCCCGTCGGGTATCCGGGCGACTTCGGAACCACTTCCGTCATCCCTTACCAAGACCCGAATCAGGTCGCCAGCCCCGCCGGGCCGGCCTACAACGTTCTCGACCAGCAGGAGCCGCTGCCCTACGTGCAGCCGCAGCCGGCACCGCGTCACTTGGCGGCCGAACCCGCCGAGATCGATCCGAGCGAGGACTACGAACGGCAGCGTGCGATCGGCCGGCGCGGCACCCAGAATCTCGGTTTGCTGGTGCTGCGGGTCGGCCTCGGGGTGGTGCTCGGCGCGCACGGGCTGCAGAAGCTGTTCGGCTGGTGGGGCGGGCAGGGTCTGACCAGCTTCAAGAACTCACTGTCCGACGTCGGCTACCAGCACGCCGACATCCTGTCCTACGTCAGCGCCGGCGGCGAGATCGTCTCGGGCGTACTGCTGGTCCTGGGGTTGTTCACCCCGATCGCCGCCGCAGGGGCCCTGGCGTTCCTGATCAACGGCATGCTGGCCACCGTTTCGGCGCAGCCGCACACGTTCGCGTTCTTCCTGCCGCAGGGCCACGAATACCAGATCACGCTGATCGTGATGGCCGTCGCGGTCGTCCTGAGCGGGCCCGGCCGTTACGGCCTGGACGCCAACCGGGGATGGGCGCACCGGCCCTTCATCGGGTCGTTTGTGGCCCTGCTCGCCGGCATCGCCGCCGGTATCGCGGTGTGGGTGCTGCTCAACGGCGTCAACCCGATCGCCTGAACCGCCCGTCAGCGGTCACCGGTAGGGATTGGGCACTCGCCCCGAGCTGGCCGCCGTCAGCAGCGGCAGTGTCGCGAAAGTGACCGCCGGCAAGCGCAGTTCCGTTCCGCTCTTGAGCTTGGCGCGCGCCCACGAACCGCGGTGGAAGCGCAGCCCGTCGATGTCGTCCCAGCCGACTGTTTGGCTGCCCACCAGGTTTCGCACCGTCACGCCCTGGTGGTCGGCCACGGTGCGCAGCCGGACGACCAATGCGGACAACAGCACCGGGATCAGCAGCAGTGGGGTCGATAGCGGCCAGGCCAGCACCGGGATCAGCAGTCCGAGCGTCAGAAATCCCACGGCGAGGTGCGCCATCGGTGAGATCTTGATCACTACGGGCACGGGTGTCGGGGCAGCAGAACCAGAGGCCACCCCAGCATCATTTCACCCCGGGTCGCGCCGATGATTTCGCGTCGCCGCGGGCGGCTACCCGCATCGACATGATCGGTTCCCGCCGCACCGGATTTGACGGTTGAGCAGTGCGAAGGCTACCGTCGGGGACTATGGAGACCACCGGAAAGCCCGGGATGCTCGTAGTAATTAGCCGCGCGTCGGTGCGTGACTAGTTCCTTCAGTATGTGAAGCGATCCGGCACCAACGCGCAACCCTCGATCAGCGGGAGCTGACGGGGGTTTTTTCGTGCGTATCAACGAAACTTCCACAGCCAAATCACGACTAAGAGGACAATCACCAGAGTGAGCGCACCCACCAGGTCACAGACACCCAAGTCGCACAATGGCGACGACTGGGCGCCGGGCGCCGCGGAAGCCGCCGCAAAAGTTCCGGCCAAGGAAACGAAACATGTTGCACCGCAACAACTTACCGGTGCTCAGTCGGTAATCCGGTCGTTGGAGGAACTCGACGTCGAGATCATCTTCGGGATCCCGGGCGGCGCGGTGCTGCCGGTTTACGACCCGCTATTCGACTCGAAAAAGCTGCGGCACGTGCTGGTTCGGCACGAGCAGGGCGCGGGTCACGCGGCAAGTGGTTATGCGCACGCCACCGGCAAGGTCGGCGTCATGATGGCCACGTCGGGTCCCGGCGCCACCAATCTGGTGACTCCCCTGGCGGATGCGCAGATGGACTCGATCCCCGTGGTCGCCGTCACCGGGCAGGTCGGGCGGTCGCTGATCGGGACCGATGCCTTCCAGGAGGCCGACATCTCGGGCATCACAATGCCGATCACCAAGCACAACTTCCTGGTCCGCTCCGGTGACGAGATTCCGCGGGTGATGGCCGAGGCCTTCCACATCGCCGCCTCGGGACGTCCGGGAGCGGTGCTCGTCGACATCCCGAAGGACGTGCTGCAGGCTCAGTGCACGTTCAGCTGGCCGCCGAAAATGGATCTGCCCGGCTACAAGCCGAACACCAAGCCGCACAGCCGGCAGATCCGTGAGGCGGCCAAGCTGATCGCTCGGGCCCGCAAACCGGTGCTGTACGTCGGCGGCGGCGTCATCCGCGGCGAGGCGACCGAGCAACTGCGGGATTTGGCTGAGCTGACCGGGATTCCGGTGGTCACCACGCTGATGGCACGGGGCGCGTTCCCGGACAGCCACCGGCAGAACCTGGGCATGCCGGGCATGCACGGCACGGTCGCAGCGGTGGCGGCGCTGCAACGCAGCGATCTGCTGATCGCGCTGGGCACCCGCTTCGACGACCGGGTGACCGGAAAGCTGGATTCCTTTGCACCCGAGGCGAAGGTCATCCACGCCGACATCGACCCGGCCGAGATCGGCAAGAACCGGGTCGCCGACGTGCCGATCGTGGGCGACGTCAAGAACGTCATCACCGACCTGATCGCGATGCTGCGGCAGTACGAAACCCCGGGCAAGATCGACATGACCGCCTGGTGGGCATATCTGGACGAGGTGCAGTCGACGTATCCGCTGAGCTACGGCCCGCAGAGCGACGGCAGCCTGAGCCCGGAATATGTGATCGAGCAGCTCGGCAAGATCGCCGGGCCCGACGCGATCTACGTCGCCGGCGTGGGGCAGCACCAGATGTGGGCGGCCCAGTTCATCTCCTACGAGAAGCCGCGCACCTGGCTCAACTCCGGCGGGCTGGGCACCATGGGCTTCGCCATCCCAGCGGCCATGGGCGCGAAGGTCGCTCGCCCCGAGGCCGAGGTCTGGGCGATCGACGGTGACGGATGCTTCCAGATGACCAACCAGGAGTTGGCCACCTGCGCGATCGAGGGCGTGCCGATCAAGGTGGCGCTGATCAACAACGGCAACCTGGGCATGGTACGCCAATGGCAGAGCCTGTTCTACGAGGAGCGCTACTCGCAGACCAACCTGGCCACGCACTCGCACCGCATCCCTGACTTCGTGAAGCTGGCCGAGGCGCTGGGTTGTGTCGGAATCCGTTGTGAGCGTGAGGAAGACGTCATCGACGCGATCAACCAAGCGCGTGCGATCAACGACCGCCCGGTGGTGATCGACTTCATCGTCGGCGCGGACGCACAGGTGTGGCCGATGGTGGCCGCCGGAACGAGCAACGACGAGATTCAGCACGCCCGCGGAATTCGGCCGCTGTTCGACGACGAGACCGAAGGGCACGCCTGATGCGCGCCGGCGACGATGCAGTGGGGGCACCCCCCGGGGGAAAGGAGCGGCGCTAGATGTACGCCAAGACGCACACGCTTTCGGTGTTGGTCGAAGACAAGCCCGGTGTGCTCGCGCGCGTCGCGGCGCTGTTCTCGCGGCGTGGGTTCAACATCGAGTCGTTGGCTGTGGGTGCCACCGAGCAGAAAGACATGTCGCGGATGACCATCGTGGTTTCCGCCGAGGAGACTCCGCTCGAGCAGGTCACCAAGCAGCTCAACAAGCTGATCAATGTCATCAAAATCGTCGAGCAGGACGAGGATAACTCGGTGGCTCGCGAGCTGGCGCTGATCAAGGTGCGGGCCGATTCCGGTACCCGCAGCCAGGTAATCGAAGCGGCAAACCTGTTCCGCGCCAAGGTAGTCGACGTATCGCTGGATTCGCTGACCGTCGAGGCGACCGGCACCCGCGGCAAGCTCGAAGCGCTGCTGCGAGTGCTGGAACCGTTCGGGATCCGCGAGATCGTCCAATCCGGAGTGGTGTCGCTATCCCGTGGGCCGCGTGGAATCGGCACCGCCAAATAAGCGATACACATTCCAAATGTCGAATGAGAAAGAGAGATTCACCGTGCCATTAGAGATGTTCTACGACGACGACGCTGACCTGTCGATTATCCAGGGTCGCAAGGTCGGCGTGATCGGATACGGCAGCCAGGGGCATGCGCACTCGCTGAGCCTGCGCGACTCCGGTGTGCAGGTGCGCGTCGGACTCAAGGAGGGCTCCAAGTCGCGGGCCAAGGTCTCCGAGCAGGGTCTGCCGGTAGACACTCCCGCCGAGGTCGCCAAGTGGGCCGACGTCATCATGCTGCTGGCGCCCGACACCGCCCAGGCCGACATCTTCAAGAACGACATCGAGCCGAACCTGAACGACGGCGACGCACTGTTTTTCGGTCACGGCCTCAACATCCACTTCGATCTCATCAAGCCGCCCGGCAACGTCACGATCGCGATGGTCGCCCCGAAGGGGCCCGGGCACCTGGTGCGCCGGCAGTTCGTCGACGGCAAGGGCGTGCCGTGTCTGATCGCCGTCGACCAGGACCCGACCGGCGAGGGGGAGGCGCTGGCGCTGTCCTACGCCAAGGCCATCGGCGGCACCCGAGCCGGCGTCATCAAGACCACCTTCAAGGATGAGACCGAGACCGACCTGTTCGGTGAGCAGGCCGTGTTATGCGGTGGCACAGAGGAATTGGTGAAGACCGGTTTCGACGTGATGGTCGAGGCGGGCTACCCGCCGGAGATGGCGTACTTCGAGGTGCTGCACGAGCTCAAGCTGATCGTCGACCTGATGTACGAGGGCGGCATCGCCCGGATGAACTACTCGGTGTCCGACACCGCGGAGTTCGGCGGCTACCTGTCCGGCCCGCGGGTCATCGACGCCGGCACCAAGGAGCGGATGCGAGAGATCCTGCGCGACATCCAAAATGGCGACTTCACCAAGAAGCTGGTCGCCAATGTCGAGGGCGGCAACAAGCAGCTCGAGCAATTGCGCAAGGAGAATGCCGAGCACCCCATCGAGGTCATCGGTAAGAAGCTGCGCGACCTGATGAGCTGGGTGGACCGCCCGATCACCGAAACCGCGTAGTTCTCTCGCTCCCGCCGCCGAGCGTCACGCCAGAGTGGCGCTCGGCGACCAACGTCACGCTGGCGTGACGCTCGGCGGGCTAGCCTGCCGCGAGCCGGCCGGCGACCGTCACCACCCGGCGCGCCAGGTGGTCTAACGCGTTGCCGGTGACGTCGCCGATGTCCTCGATGTTGTCGTGCGTGGTGACCAGGCTGGCCCCGTATGGGTTGCCGTCGACGAACTTGCACGGATCGGTGTAGCCCGGCGGCACCAGGATCCCGCCGAAGTGCATCAGCGTGAGGTACAGCGCGACGAGCGTGGTCTCCTGGCCGCCGTGCACGGTGTTCGAGGACGTGAAGCCCGCGTACACCTTGTCGGCCAGCTTGCCGTTGGCCCACAGCCCGCCGAGCGAGTCCAGGAAGTTCCGCAGCTGCGACGCCGGTGAACCGAACCGGGTGGGCGAGCCGAAGATCACGGCGTCGGCCCACACGATGTCATCGCCGGTGGCCGCGGGCAGATCCTTGGTGGCGTTGTAGTTCGCCGTCCAGGCCGGGTTCTGCGCGAAGGATTCCGGATCGCGCGTCTCGGCGACGGGACGCACCCGGACCTCGGCGCCGGCGGCCTGCGCCGCCGCGGCGACACGGTTGGCCATCGTGGTGCCGTGGCCGGTGGCCGAGTAGTAGATGATCGCTAGTTTGGTCACGCGGTCAGCTTAGGCCCGCCAGCGGGCCCCAAAAAGGGCATCTCGGCGATGCCGAACTCGCGGCGCAACAGGCTACGCGCTGCGAAGTAACCGGCCATGCCGTGCACGCCGCCGCCCGGCGGGGTGGCCGCCGAACACAGGTACACCTTGGGAATCGGTGTGCGCCAAGGGTTTAACCGCGCGGTAGGGCCGACGATCGCGCGCCACGCCGAGTTTGCACCCATCCCGATGTCGCCGCCGACGTAGTTGGCGTTGTGGTCGCTCAGGTGGGCGGCGGGTATCGCGCGGGCAGCGACCACGACGTCGCGAAAGCCGGGGGCGAACCGCTCGATGGTCGCGGTGACGGCCTCGGTCGCATCGAGGGTCGAACCCGACGGGACGTGTGCATACGTCCAGAACGGACGGCGACCCTGGTGGTCGATGCGGCCGGGATCGGCGATGTGCGGTGCGGCGGCCAGCACCATCGGCCACTGCGCGTGACGGCCGGCCGCGATCTCCTTTTCGGCCAGCGCCATCTGCTCCCGGCTGCCGCCGAGATGCAGGGTAGGAGCCTGGCTCAGCCGCGGATCCGACCACGGGATCTCGTCGCCGAGCACGAAGTCGACCTTGGCGACCCCGGGCCCATAACGGTAGCGGCGCAATGCTTTTGCGTAGCGCTGCGGTAGCGCTGCACCGTATATCCGCAGCAGCGCGGTCGGTGCCGTATCGAACACGACGACCGAAGCCGGCGGCCCAGGCGGGGAAGTGATTTCGACGCTGGTGGTCACCTCGCCGCCGTGCGCGCGCAGGTCGGCGAGCAGCGCGTCGGTGATCGCCTGGCTGCCGCCCACCGGGATCGGCCAGCCGACCGCATGGCCGAGCGTCGCGAGCATCAACCCGGCCCCGGCCGCCGTCAAGGACGGCATCCGCGAAAGCACATGAGCGGCAACGCCGGTGAACAATGCGCGGGCATCCTCCCCGTGTAGCGACCCCCACGCCGGTGTGCCTTGACTCAGCATTCGCAGCCCCAGTCGCAGCCCAGCGGGCAACGACGGTGGTACGGAACGTTTGTCGCCGAGCAGCAGTGCCACGACGGCTTGCCAGTCGGTCACCAGCGGGCCCAGCAGCCGCCGCCAGGACGCACCGTCGGACAACTCGGCACAGGTGCGCTCGAGGTCGTGGTAGGCAATCGCCGCGGGGCGGCCCGGTAGCGGGTTGCCGTAGGCGATGTCGCAGACTTCCAGCCGCACGCCGCGCGCGGGCAGGTCGAACTCCGCGAAGAACGGCGACGCCAGCGCCAGCGGGTGCACCGCCGAGCAGATGTCGTGTTCGACTCCCGGAAATTCTGGGTCGGCTGCGGTGCGGGCACCGCCGCCCAAAGTGGGCTGCGCCTCGACGACCTGCACTTTGAGTCCGGCGCGGGCACAGATCACGGCGGCCGAAAGCCCGTTGGGACCGCTGCCGACGACGGTGACGTCCATCGGACAATTACAGCGCAGACGCCGGCCTATAACCTGGTCGGGTGAACTTGCCTGTTGTGTTAATCGCCGACAAACTCGCTCAATCAACTGTCGCCGCTCTGGGCGACCAGGTCGAGGTGCGCTGGGTAGACGGTCCAGACCGGGAGAAGCTGCTGGCAGCGGTGCCCGAGGCCGACGCGCTACTGGTGCGTTCCGCGACCACCGTCGACGCCGAGGTACTGGCGGCCGCCCCCAAACTCAAGATCGTCGCCCGCGCCGGGGTGGGTCTGGACAACGTTGACGTCGACGCGGCCACCGCGCGCGGGGTCCTGGTGGTCAACGCCCCGACGTCGAACATCCACAGCGCCGCCGAGCACGCTCTGGCGCTGTTGCTGTCGGCGGCCCGGCAGATCCCGGCGGCCGACGCGTCGCTGCGCGAACACGCGTGGAAGCGGTCGTCCTTCAACGGCACCGAGATTTTCGGCAAGACCGTCGGAGTGGTGGGGCTGGGGCGGATCGGCCAGCTGGTCGCCCAGCGGATCGCCGCGTTCGGCACCCACATCGTCGCGTACGACCCGTACGTGTCGCCGGCTCGTGCGGCGCAGCTCGGCATCGAATTGCTTTCCCTCGATGACCTGTTGGCCCGTGCCGACTTCATCTCGGTGCACCTGCCCAAGACCGCCGAGACGGCGGGTCTGATCGACAAGGAGGCGCTGGCCAAGACCAAGCCCGGTGTCATCATCGTCAATGCCGCGCGCGGCGGCCTGGTGGACGAGGCCGCGCTGGCCGAGGCGATCAGCAGCGGGCATGTGCGGGCGGCCGGTCTCGACGTGTACGCCAAGGAGCCGTGCACCGACAGCCCGCTGTTCGAGCTGCCGCAGGTGGTGGTGACGCCGCACCTGGGCGCCTCCACCACCGAGGCGCAGGACCGGGCCGGCACCGATGTCGCCGAAAGCGTGCGGCTGGCGTTGGCGGGGGAGTTCGTGCCCGACGCGGTCAATGTCGGCGGCGGCGTGGTCAACGAGGAGGTGGCGCCCTGGCTGGACCTGGCGCGCAAGCTCGGGGTGCTGGCCGCCGCGCTGTCCGATGGCCTGCCCGCGTCGCTGTCGGTCCAGGTGCGCGGTGAGCTGGCGTCCGAAGACGTTGAGGTGCTCAAGCTTTCGGCACTGCGCGGTCTGTTCTCGGCGATCATCGAGGACCCGGTGACGTTCGTCAACGCGCCGGCGTTGGCTGCCGAGCGCGGCGTGACCGCCGAAATCACCACGGCCACCGAGAGTCCCAACCATCGCAGCGTGCTGGATGTGCGCGCCGTGGCCCACGACGGCTCGAGCGTCAACGTCGCCGGCACCCTGTCGGGTCCGCAGTTGGTCGAGAAGGTCGTTCAGATCAACGGCCGCAACTTCGACCTGCGCGCTCAGGGAAAGAACCTGGTGATCAACTACATCGATCAGCCCGGAGCGCTGGGCAAGATCGGCACCCTGCTGGGTGCGGCCGGGGTGAATATCCAAGCCGCACAGCTCTCCGAGGACGCCGAGGGTCCGAGCGCGACGATCCTGCTGCGGCTCGACCAGGACGTGCCCGCCGACGTGCGCTCGGCGATCTCGCAGGCGGTCGGTGCCAACAAGCTGGAAGTAGTTGACCTGTCATGAAACGCGCCGGCTTCGATGCAGAGCGAAGCGATGAGGTGGGGGCACCTCCCGCTGGCGGGGGAGAGCGGCGCCGATGAAATTGGCGATCATTGGCGGCGACGGGATCGGGCCGGAGGTAGTCGCCGAGGCGGTCAAGATCCTTGATGCGGTCTGTCCGGGCGTCCAGAAGACCGAATACGACCTGGGCGCACGGCGTTTCCACGCCACCGGCGAACTGTTGCCGGAATCGGTGATCGCCGAGCTGCGGCAGCACGACGCGATCCTGCTCGGGGCGATCGGTGACCCGTCGGTGCCCAGCGGTGTGCTGGAGCGAGGGCTGTTGTTGCGCTTGCGCTTTGAGCTAGACCATCATGTCAACTTGCGTCCGGCCCGGCTGTACAAGGGCGTCAGTAGCCCGTTGAAACTGCCGGGAAACCCCGACATCGATTTCGTCGTGGTGCGCGAGGGGACCGAGGGGCCCTACACCGGCAACGGTGGCGCGATCCGGGTCGGGACCGTCCACGAGGTGGCCACCGAGGTCAGCGTCAACACCGCGTTCGGGGCGCGTCGCGTCGTGGCCGATGCATTCGAGCGGGCCCGGCAGCGTCGCAAGCATCTGACGTTGGTGCACAAGAACAACGTGCTGACCTTCGCCGGGAAACTGTGGTCGCGAGTCTTCGCCGAGGTCGGTGCGGACTATCCCGATGTCGAGGTGGCCTATCAACACGTCGACGCCGCCACCATCTTCCTGGTCACCGACCCCGGACGCTTCGACGTGATCGTCACCGACAACCTGTTCGGCGACATCATCACCGATCTGGCCGCCGCGGTGACGGGCGGAATTGGCTTGGCCGCCAGTGCAAATATCGATGCCACGCGGACCAACCCGTCGATGTTCGAGCCGGTGCACGGCAGCGCGCCCGACATCGCCGGCAAGGGCATCGCCGATCCGACCGCGGCCATCGTGTCGGTCGGGCTGCTGCTTGCCCACCTCGGCGAGGCCGAGGCCGCTAGCCGGGTGGACCGAGCGGTCGAGACGTATCTGGCAGCTCGGGGGGACGCACGGCGCTCCACCGCCGAAGTCGGCGAGCGGATCGCAGCCGCGCTGTAGCTGCTGCCCTGGATTCCAAGCCCGGCGGCAACAGCTTGACGGGCACCAACGGCAGTGCAGCCAAAGGGAACAACGCGCACAATGCCCAGGCCGTTGGATATTTGGCCGCGTCGATCAGCACACCGAACAGCGGGGCGCCCGCGGCCGCGATCAGCCGCTGGGTGGTGTTCTGGATTCCCAGCGCGCGTCCGCTCCAGAAGGGGCCGGCGAATTCGGTGATCGCCGTTGCCTCCAATCCGTTGTCGAGCACCGCGATCACCGAGGCGACGATCATCACCGGCACTTCGAAACCCCAGTCGCCGTCGTCGGCGAGCGTGAGCAGGAACAAGCTCAACGTCGCGGCGACGGCGATGATGCGCACCGGGCGCATCCGGGAGCCCACCCGGTCCGACCACCGGCCGACCGCGACGCGCCCCAGCGCGCCAAGGACCTGCGAGAGGGTAACCACGCCACCGGCTTCGGCGACCGTCCAGCCATGGTGCCTCATCAACCACACCAACATGAACGTCACCGTCACGGTCTGCGGCATCATCAGCAGACCAGCCACCGCGTGGATTCGCCACAGCGTCAGTGACTCCCGGTACGGGCTGGCCAGTTCTTGCGGCGTAGCAACTTTGCGGTGTTTGCGCGGCGCGTCGACGATTCCGATCGCGCTGGTTACGGCGGCTGCCGAGCAGGCGATCGCCGGAAACATCAGCCCGCCACGCAGGCCGTGTTGGGCCAGCTCGGGCATCACCAGTGCGCCCAGGGCAATGCCCAACGGCGCAGCGGTCTGGCGGATGCCCATCGCCAGGCCGCGCTGGTGCGCCGGGAACCACGCCGACACCAGCCGACCCCCGGCGGCGTTACAACTGGCTGCCGCCATGCCGCCCAGAAACAGGTAGGCACCGACCACGACGAGCGCATGGGCCGAGGCGGCGGCATAAGCCGCTGCCGCGGTGAGCGCCGAGCCGACCGTCAGCACCACCCGCTCGCCGACGCGGTCGAGCACATAGCCCCACCCGATCAATGTCGTGACCATGCCCCAGCTGGGCATCGACGACAACAGACTGGCTTGGGTCAGCGGAACTCCGCGATCGGCCTCGAGTTCGGGAATCAAGAACGCAACGCCGTTGACGAACAGGAACGAACTCGCCGTTGCCCACAGTGAGATGATGAGGATGCGCCAGCGTTTGACGTCGCTGCGTTGGCCCGTGACTTCCGGGTCCGTGGGCATCCCTCATCGTGGCACATGCATCGGCCCGCCCGGCTTCGCCGCGCTCGCGACCGTCACTGGGCACTATGGTGACGGTCCGCAGCGCCCGGCTTCGCCGCGCTCGCGACCGTCACTGGGCACTATGGTGACGGCCCGCAGCGCCCGGCTTCGCCGCGCTCGCGACCGTCACTGGGCACTATGGTGACGGCCCGCAGCGCCCGGCTTCGCCGCGCTCGCGACCGTCACTAGGCTTTGGTGAATGCGCCTAGGTCGAATCGCCAGTCCGGACGGTGTCTCGTTTGTCAGTATCGAGGGTCCGCTGGAGGATCCCAGCGCGATGACTGCCCGTGAGATCGCCGAGCACCCGTTCGGCACACCGACGTTCACCGGCCGCTCCTGGCCGGTCGCTGACGTCCGGCTGCTGGCCCCGATGCTGGCCGGCAAGGTGGTGTGCGTCGGCAAGAACTACACCGACCACATTGCCGAAATGGCAAGCTTCGCAACGGGCCCGGCCGCAGCCGATCCGATCATCTTCCTCAAGCCCAACACCTCCATCATCGGACCGAACGTGCCGATTCGCTTGCCCGCCAACGCATCACCTGTGCACTTCGAAGGGGAGCTGGCTGTGGTGATCGGCCGGCCGTGCAAGGACGTGCGCGCCGCCCAGGCCGCCGATAACATCCTGGGCTACACGATCGCCAACGACGTGTCGGCACGCGACCAGCAACAGGCCGACGGCCAGTGGACTCGCGCCAAGGGTCACGACACCTTCTGCCCGGTGGGGCCCTGGGTCGTCACCGACCTAAGTCCGCTAGACCCGGCCGACCTGGCGTTGCGCACCGAGGTCAACGGCCAAGTCAAGCAGGACAGCCGCACCTCGCTGATGATTCACGACGTCGGCGCCATCGTGGAATGGATCTCGGCGGTGATGACCCTGTTGCCCGGTGACCTCATCCTCACCGGGACGCCGGCCGGCGTCGGCCCCATCGAGGACGGCGACACCGTCGCCATCTCCATCGAGGGCATCGGCACCCTGTCCAATCCCGTGGTCCGCAAAGGAAAGTCGTGACCGCGCCAGGGACTGTTCGGGTTCGATTCTGTCCGTCGCCCACCGGCACCCCGCACGTCGGGATGGTCCGCACCGCGCTGTTCAACTGGGCCTACGCGCGGCACACCGGCGGCACCTTCGTCTTTCGCATCGAGGACACCGACGCCGAGCGTGACAGCGAGGAAAGCTATCTGGCGCTGCTCGACGCGTTGCGTTGGCTCGGGCTGGATTGGGACGAGGGGCCCGAGGTCGGTGGACGTTACGGCCCCTACCGGCAGTCGCAGCGGAGCGACATCTACCGCGAGGTGGTGGACAAGCTGCTCGCCGCGGGTGAGGCATACCATGCGTTTTCGACGCCGGAGGAGGTCGAAGCCAGACACGTCGCCGCCGGCCGCAATCCCAAACTGGGCTACGACAATTACGACCGCGAGCTGACCGAGGAGCAGCGTGCGGCGTATCGGGCCGAGGGCCGCAAGCCGGTGGTGCGGCTGCGCATGCCCGACGAGGACCTCGTGTGGGATGACCTGGTGCGCGGGAGGACCACCTTCGCGGCGGGCTCGGTCCCCGATTTCGCACTGACCCGCGCAAGCGGAGATCCCTTATATACCTTGGTCAACCCGTGTGACGACGCGTTGATGAAGATCACCCATGTGTTGCGCGGCGAGGACCTGCTGCCGTCGACGCCGCGTCAGCTGGCGTTGTACCAGGCGTTGATCCGGATCGGGGTGGCCGAACGCGTCCCGGAATTCGCGCACCTGCCAACGGTATTGGGGGAGGGCACGAAAAAGCTGTCCAAGCGCGACCCGCAGTCGAATCTTTTCGCCCACCGCGACCGCGGCTTCATCCCCGAGGGACTGCTGAATTACCTTGCGCTGCTGGGCTGGGCGATCGCCGACGATCACGACCTGTTCAGCCTCGACGAAATGGTGGCCGCGTTCGACGTCGTCGACGTCAACTCGAACCCGGCCCGCTTCGATCAGAAGAAGGCCGACGCGCTCAACGCCGAACACATCCGGATGCTCGACGTGGCCGACTTCACCGGCAGGCTGCGCGACTACTTCGCCGGGCACGGCCATCGCCTGAGCCTCGACGAGGTGGAATTCGCCTTCGCGGCCGAGCTGGTCCAGACCCGCATCGTGGTGCTCGGTGACGCGTGGGACTTGCTGAAGTTCCTCAACGACGACGAATACGCGATCGACCCCAAGGCCGCCGCCAAGGAGCTGGGTCCGGAAGCGGGTGCGGTGCTGGACGCCGCGTTGACGGCCCTGGCGGGAGTGACGGACTGGACCGTGGCCGCGATCGAGGAGGCGCTCAAGACCGCGCTGATCGACGGTCTGGCGCTCAAACCGCGCAAGGCTTTCGGACCGATCCGGGTCGCCGCGACCGGGACGACGATCAGCCCGCCGCTGTTCGAGTCGCTGCAGCTGCTCGGTCGGGACCGAAGCCTCGGGCGGCTGCGGGCGGCGCGGCAAGATGCGGTCTAAATCTTTGGTAGTCTGCACTGCGGTTTGCAAAGCCCGACAACGGCTGGCGGCGGCGGACTCCCAGGTTGGCAACAGCCCTTGAAGAAGTACGGGAAACCGCTCTGAGCAGCTGTTTTGGGCAGCCAATGGGGTATGGTGTAATTGGCAACACAGCTGATTCTGGTTCAGCCATTCTAGGTTCGAGTCCTGGTACCCCAGCAAAGTCCGTCAAGGTTGCAAGCAGATGCTGAGCGATTAGGCGGCCCCCGTGGGGTGAGCTATGCTGGCAGCTCGGATCGGTTCTGGCCCCGTCGTCTAGCGGCCTAGGACGCCGCCCTCTCACGGCGGTAGCGTGGGTTCGAATCCCATCGGGGCTACATATTTACTGGCCGGTCCGCAGCGCGGCCGGTGCGGTGGAACCACCCACCGGCATCGGCGCCAATCCCAGTTTGCGGTGATCCCACGAGCGCGCGCGTCGCGCGACGATGCGCACGCAGACGCGCTTGTTCATCATCTGCTCGACGAACGGCTTCATCTCGTCGGTGTAGGGACCGGTGTAGCGCTCCCACACGCTGACGCCGACCCGGTGCGCGACGTCCGGATCGTCGACGATCTCCGCCACGCCTTCGAAGGACACCCCGCGCAGCGTGTCGTAGGTGTCGCCGTCCTCGATCAAGAACGTCACCCGCGGGTCCCGCGTGAGGTTGACCGCCTTCTGCGACTTGGCCTTGGTCTCGATCCAGATCTCGCCGTCGACGACGGCGTACCACATGGCGGTCAGGTGTGGCTGGCCGTCGCGTCCGATGGTGGCCATCGTTCCGGTGCGGCTCTTGACGACGAAATCGGCGATCTCGTCCTCCGACATGACGATGCTCGCGCGCTGATTGGTTCCCATGGCGTCAGTGTTGCAGGTCGGATTGCGATGTGCACCGGCGGCTTACAGGCGGCGCGTGATGGCCTCGGCGGCCGCGAGAAGGTCGGCAGCCCAGCGTGCTCCCGGACGCTTGCCGATCCGGTCGATGGGTCCCGATACCGAGATGGCGGCCACGACCACGCCGCGACCGTCGCGCACCGGCGCCGAGACGCTCGCGACTCCCGGCTCGCGCTCGGCAACGCTTTGCGCCCAACCGCGCCGGCGTACTTCGGCCAGCGTGCGGTCGGTGAACTTCGCTGCCGGCAGCACCGCTTGCTGAGTCGCGACATCGCTATGAGCCAGCAGTACTTTCGCCCCGGAACCGGCCGTCATCGGCAGCCGCGCGCCGACCGGAACCGTATCGCGAAGGCCCGCAGCCGGTTCCAGGGCGGCCACACAAACCCGCGACGTGCCCTCGCGTCGGTACAGCTGCACGCTTTCGCCGGTGGTCTCGCGCAATTGGGGGAGTATCGCGGCACCGGCCGCCAGCAACGGATCGTTGACGTGCGCGGCGAGTTCGCTCAGCGCGGGGCCCAGCTGCCAGCGCCCGTCGTCGTCACGCGCCAGTAGGCGATGTACCTCCAGCGCGGCGGCCAGCCGGTAGGTGGTGGCCCGCGGAAATCCGGTTCGTTCGCACAGTTCGGCTAACCCGCAGGGGGATTCCGCGACCGTGTGCAGCACATCCACGGCTTTATCCAGGACGCCGATGCCGCTATGCTGTCTCATAAAGAGATACTAGCGTCTCGCATTATGAGAACACGGCCCAGGTTGATCAGCGAGTCGCGAATGAGGCGAATAGAGGCGAATTTCACGATGGAAACCACCGAGAGGCAGCGACCAGGCGGAAAGCCGCGCACCCTGGCCGAAAAGGTTTGGGACGACCACGTTGTGGTATCCGGCTCGACAGGTGAGGGGGCCGGAGCGCCCGACTTGATTTACATCGACCTGCATTTGGTGCACGAGGTCACCAGCCCGCAGGCGTTTGACGGCCTGCGCCTGGCTGGTCGCCCGGTGCACCGGCCGGATCTGACGATCGCCACCGAGGACCACAACGTGCCGACCGTCGACATCGACAAGCCGATCGCCGACCCGATATCGCGCACCCAGGTCGAGACATTGCGGCGCAACTGCGCGGAATTCGGTGTGCGGTTGCATCCGATGGGCGACATCGATCAGGGCATCGTGCATGTCGTCGGACCCCAATTGGGGCTGACCCAACCGGGAATGACGATTGTGTGTGGGGACAGTCACACGTCCACCCATGGTGCATTCGGCGCACTGGCGATGGGCATCGGCACCTCGGAGGTCGAGCATGTGCTGGCCACCCAGACATTGCCGTTGCGCCCCTTCAAGACAATGGCGGTCAACGTCGACGGCGAATTACCGCCCGGTGTTACGGCCAAGGACATCATCCTCGCGCTGATCGCCAAGATCGGCACCGGCGGTGGGCAGGGCCATGTCATCGAATACCGGGGCAGCGCGATCGAATCGCTGTCCATGGAAGGCCGGATGACGGTCTGCAACATGAGTATCGAGGCCGGGGCGCGGGCCGGAATGGTGGCCCCGGACGAGACCACCTATGAATTCCTGCGGGGTCGCCCGCACGCGCCGACCGGTGCCCAGTGGGACGCCGCGTTGCAGTATTGGCGACAGCTGCGCACCGACGACGGTGCCGCCTTCGACACCGAGGTCCATCTGGACGCGGCGTCGTTGACCCCGTTCGTCACCTGGGGCACTAATCCGGGCCAGGGCGTGCCGTTGGGAGCTGCGGTGCCCGACCCCGAATTGATGACCAACGACGACGAGCGGCAGGCCGCCGAGAAAGCGTTGGCGTATATGGACCTTCGGCCGGGCATGCCGATGCGCGACATCGCCGTCGACACGGTATTCGTCGGGTCTTGCACCAACGGCCGTATCGAAGATCTGCGCATGGTGGCCGACGTGCTGCGCGGGCGCACGGTGGCCCGGGGGGTACGAATGCTGGTCGTGCCGGGCTCGATGCGGGTGCGCGCGCAAGCCGAAGCCGAAGGCCTCAGTGCGGTATTCACCGCCGCCGGCGCCGAATGGCGGCAGGCCGGCTGCTCGATGTGCCTGGGCATGAACCCCGATCAGCTTGCGCCCGGCGAGCGTTGCGCCGCGACGTCCAACCGCAACTTCGAAGGGCGGCAGGGCAAAGGCGGCCGTACGCATTTGGTATCGCCGGCCGTCGCGGCGGCAACCGCGGTCCGCGGCACATTGTCTACCCCGGCCGACTTGAACTGAAAACGAAATCGAGGACGAAGATGGAAGCCTTTCACACCCACACCGGGATTGGCGTGCCGCTGCGGCGCTCCAATGTCGATACCGACCAGATCATTCCCGCGGTCTATTTGAAGCGCGTCACCCGAACCGGTTTCGACGACGGCTTGTTCGCAACGTGGCGTACAGATCCGTCATTCGTGCTCAACCTCAGTCCATTTGACCGAGGTTCGGTCTTGGTCGCCGGACCCGACTTCGGGACCGGATCGTCGCGCGAGCATGCGGTGTGGGCGCTGATGGACTATGGGTTCCGGGTAGTCATCTCAACTCGATTCGGTGACATTTTTCGGGGCAACGCGGGCAAGGCGGGGCTACTCGCGGCCGAAGTCAGCCAAGACGGCGTGGAACTGCTTTGGAAGCTGATCGAGCAGAGTCCAGGACTGGAAATCACTGCCAATCTTCAAGATCGAAATATCACCGCGGGAACGACGGTGTTGCCGTTCAAGATTGACGACCACACCGCGTGGCGACTGCTCGAAGGGCTCGACGATATAGGCCTTACGCTGCAGAAACTCGACCAGATCGAATCTTTTGAGTCGGCCCGTCCGGAGTGGAAACCACGCACGATACCCGCCCCGTGAACGGTTGATCGGGGTGCAAATTCACCCCGATCGCCTTAGGTAGCAAGGCTTATTTTTCGCCCGTGTCACCGGCCAAGGGCGGCAAGCAGATTCCGAAATTTCCTGTCGCATAGCCGTGAAATTGCGCGTGGCGCTTGGCAATTTGCCAGGTGAGGGTTTACCGTGTTCGCTAGTCGGTTCCCAAAATGGGACCACTGGCTTCGGAGGGTTTTGGATGAACAAAGCAGAGCTCATAGATGTGCTCACACAGAAATTGGGCTCGGACCGTCGGCAGGCGACCGCCGCCGTCGAGAATGTTGTCGACACCATTGTGCGTGCGGTGCACAAGGGCGACAGCGTGACCATCACCGGGTTCGGTGTGTTCGAACAACGGCGCCGCGCAGCGCGTGTGGCCCGCAACCCGCGTACCGGTGAGACGGTGAAGGTAAAGCCGACGTCCGTCCCCGCGTTCCGCCCGGGTGCTCAATTCAAAGCGGTTGTTGCTGGCGCACAGCGCCTCCCGTCGGAAGGACCGGCCGTGAAACGTGGTGTTGTCGCAGGAGCAGCCAAGAAGGTTGCCAAGAAGGCTCCCGCCAAGAAGGCTGCGGTGAAGAAGGCCGCGACCAAGGCTCCGGCTAAGAAGGCCGCGACCAAGGCTCCGGCTAAGAAGGCCGCGACCAAGGCTCCGGTCAAGAAGGCCGCGACCAAGGCTCCGGTCAAGAAGGCCGCGACCAAGGCTCCGGTCAAGAAGGCCGCGACCAAGGCTCCGGTGCGCAAGGCCGCAACCAAGGCTCCGGCCAAGAAGGTCGCGAAGAAGGCTCCGGCTAAGAAGACCGCCGCCAAGCGCGGTCGCAAGTAAGTCAACCGAGTTCAAACGCGAATGCCCTTCGGGCGGCATTGCTGCCTCCGAAGGGTATTTCGCGTGTCAGGCCCGAACGTTGGCGGCCAGCGAACCGCCGATGTGATCGGCCGCCACCAGTCGGCCGTCGGACAGCGACAGCACCCAGGTGCTGCCTTTGTGGTTGCGTGACTTATCCGGGTCCACTCCGTCGCGTTCGCACCACCACGTGATCAGATCCGGAATTACCTTGCCCTGTGTACAGATCACCGGTGTGCCCTCGTGGCCGGCGATGTGCAGCATCCGGTGCCGGCCCCGTTTGGGGCTCTTGGCGTAAGCCTCTTCGGTGAGCGCGGACTCGCTCTCGATGCTCACACCCAGTTCCTCGGCGAGCGGTTCAACGGTCTGATGGCAGCGCACTCGATCGGCGGCATACACGTCGGTGGCGCCGAACGCCATCAGCTGGGGGACCAACGCCTCCGCTTGCGCGCGTCCTCGTTTGTCCAATGGTCGTTTGGTGTCGTCTCCGGAAAAACGTGACTTCCGGCCTGCGGTGCCGTGCCGCACCACCAACACGGTGTGCGTGTCTGCAGGCTGTTTTGTGAAGCGCCGCAACACATTTCGGTCCTGAGCGTAGTCGAGTTTCTTCATCGCGGCGTCGACGGGCAACCAGATCAATTCGTCGACCTCTTTGCCCGGTTCGAATTCGCCACCCGTGCTGCGCGCCGCCCAGTAGTACACCTTCTTGACGCCGGCGTCGATCGGATAGCTCACCTTGGCCAGGCGCCGGCCGAGAACGGCGTGGTGCCCGGTCTCCTCCTGGACTTCGCGTACCGCGGCCACGGGTGCCGTTTCGCCGGGGTCCACTTTGCCCTTGGGCAACGACCAGTCGTCGTAGCGGGGGCGATGGATGAGGGCGATCTCGAGCTCGGGGTTGTCGGAATCAGCACTGCTGTGTCGCCACAGCACCGCGCCCGCGGCGTAGACGATCCGCTTCCCTGAGCGCCGACCGCCTGACGAGTTCTGGTCCGACACCTCACTCCTGCAGGTCAATTCGGCCAGCGCCACTGCCGGCCATTCGGTGGCCATTCGGTGGCCTGGAAAGTTACCAGATGGGTGTTAGGCGCCCCGGTGCCGCTCCATCAGCGACTCCTGGTGGTCGCGCACGGAGTGACCTTCTCGTGGCGACGCGATCCACTGCCCGTCGGACTCGAGTTCCCAGCAGCGCGTGGACGGGTCCAGAGCCGAATCGAACAAGTCGTTCAGATAGGAGGTCAGCTTCGGGTCCTTGACCTGAACCAGCGCCTCGACGCGACGGTCGAGATTGCGGTGCATCATGTCGGCACTGCCGATCCAGAACTCGTTGATGCGATTGAAATGCATGATCCGCGAGTGCTCCAGGTATCGGCCGAGGATTGAGCGCACGGAGATGTTCTCCGAGAAGCCTTCCGCGCCCGGGCGCAGCGCGCAGATTCCGCGCACCACCACCTCGACTTGCACCCCGGCCCGCGACGCGCGATACAACGCGTCGATGACCTGCTCGTCGACCAGAGCGTTCATCTTCATCCGGATCCGGCCGCCGCCATGTTCGCGGTGCGCCGCGATCTCTAGATCGACGCGTTCGATGATGCCCGTCCGGATGCTGTGCGGGGCAACCAAGAGATTGCGGTAGGAAACCTTGCGTGAATAGCCGGTCAGCGAATTGAACAAGTCGGTCAGGTCGGCCCCGATCTCGGGAGACGCGGTGAGCAGACCGACGTCCTCGTAGAGCCGCGCGGTCTTCCCGTTGTAGTTGCCGGTCCCAATGTGGCAGTAGCGCCGGATGGTTGAACCTTCGCGGCGCACCACCAGGCAGGTCTTGCAGTGCGTCTTGAGCCCGACGTAGCCATAGACGACGTGCACGCCCGATTGCTCGAGGGTGCGTGCCCAGCGGATGTTGGCCTGCTCGTCGAAGCGTGCCTTGATCTCCACCATTGCCACGACTTGCTTTCCGGCCTCGGCGGCTTGGATCAGCGCCCGAACGATCGGCGAGTCACCGGAGGTGCGGTACAGCGTCTGCTTGATCGCCAGCACGTTGGGGTCGGCGGCGGCCTGCTCGATGAACCGCTGCACGCTCGTGGAGAACGACTCATACGGATGGTGAAGCAGCACATCGCCTTCGCGCAGCGTTGCGAAGATGCTCTTGGGTGTTTCCTTGTCGGCAAATGCCGGACTGGTGGCCGGAACGAAGGTCCAGTCCTTGAGCGCCGGCCGGTCGATGCCGTATATCTGCCACAGCGACGAGAGGTCCAGCAGGCCGGGAACTTCAATGACATCGCTGGGATTTACGTCGAGTTCGCGCAGCAAAAGCTCCAACATGCTCTCGGTCATGTCGTCGGCGATCTCGAGTCGCACCGGCGAACCGAATCGCCGGCGCGCCAATTCCCGTTCCAGCGCCTGCAATAGGTCTTCGTCGCGGTCCTCTTCCACCTCATAGTCGGCGTTGCGGGTAATGCGGAACGCGTGGTGTTCGACGATTTCCATGCCGGGGAACAGCTCCGGGAGGAACGCGGCGATCAGCTCTTCCGTCGGCAGGTAGCGGACGACGGGGTTGCCCTCCTCGCCGCTGAGTTCGACGAAGCGGTTGACGTTGTCGGGCACCTTGACTCGTGCGAAGTGCTGGCCACCGTCATCCTTGACCGTGACGGCCAGGTTCAGGCTCAGCCCGCTCACGAACGGGAACGGGTGCGCCGGGTCGACGGCGAGCGGGGTCAGGACCGGGAAGACCTGCTCGGTGAAATAGGTCGACAGTTGGTCGCGCTCAGCCTGATCCAAATCGGCCCACGTGACGATATAAATGCCTTCGTGCGCGAGCGCCGGGCGCACCGAGTCGAGGAACTCGCGCGCATGCCGGGTCGCGATCCGCTGCGTCTGCTCGCCGATGCGGGCCAGTTGCTCACGCGGTGTCAGGCCGTCGGCCGAGCGGACCGACAACCCCATCTCGTCGCGACGCTTGAGGCCGGCGACCCGGACCATGTAGAACTCGTCGAGGTTGGACGCGAAGATCGCCAGGAATTTGGCCCGCTCCAACAGCGGCAGCGAGGTGTCAGCGGCCAGTGCCAGCACTCGCGCGTTGAAGTCCAGCCAGCTCAGTTCACGGTTGAGGTAGCGGTCCTCCGGCAGCGAATCATCGATCGCCGCGTGGGTAGTGGCAGGTGGTGCTCCCAGGGCGCTGTCGCCGGGTTGCCACTCGGTTTCGTCAAGCCGCGCTTCAGCTTCGATTTCGGTCACGATGGAATCATTGCTCATCACGGGGTGGTGCTGCTAGCGCTCGGTAGAGATCCATCCGCCGTTGGCGCGCCGTTCATCCCCCGGACAGGTTTGCTACGCCCTTACGGGTGGCCGATAGCGCGGGCGGTTGCCCCGCCGACGCCGAGCCGGCGGGCGGCGGCCAAATCGGCGGGGGTGTCGACGTCACAGCGCAGGCCGGGCCACGCGCCCGTCAGCTCGATTGCACCCGAACGACGATGCCGCGCGGCCGAATCCGACCCGAAGTGTGGATCGAGCGCCGTGCCGAATGCGCACAAAGCCGCGGTGCCGGTCCCCAGCCGATCGGCGACGAAGCTGCGCTGGTGCGCACGTGCCGCGGCAATCGCCTCCGCCAGTTCCTGGGTCTGCAGCGCAGGCAGATCACCTTGCAGCGCAACAACATTGGAGAACGATTCAGCGACTAAGCGTTCGGCGGTGGCGATCGCATGGTTCAGCGGATCGTCGTGGCCCTGGGGCGTCGGGTCGGCGATCACCTGTGCCCCGAGCCTTTCCGCTGCGGCCGCCGCGGCGTTGTCGGGGGTGATGACCGAGATCGAGCCGACGGCGCCGACGCCGGCCGCGGCCGTCACGGTGTCGACCAACATGGCCAGCACCACGGTCTCGCGGGTCCGCGCCGAGAACACCGGAGCCAGTCTGGTCTTGGCGGCGGCCAACCGCTTGACGGCGATGATCAACGCGACATCGCCGGCGCCGTCACCCCGTGTGCCGCTCATAACGTCAATCCTGCCAGCGCGCCGTGTCGCGCCGGTCGCGAGCCATCATGGTGACGGCGGCCCGTCCCTGTTCTAGGGTGTAGCGGCTGCAGATGCCGCGTTTGTTACAGATCGGGATGGGAAATGGCCAGCACAGCGGGCGCCGTTGCGGTGATGGGCGCCGGAGCATGGGGAACGTCGCTGGCCAAGGTGCTCGCTGAGGCCCGCGAAGGGGCTGAACCGGAAGCGCAGATCAGGCTGTGGGCCCGGCGATCCGACGTCGCCGAGCAGATCAACGCCACCCGCTACAACCCCGCCTACCTGCCCGGCACCCCGTTGCCGCCGGGCATCCGGGCCACCGCCGACGCGGCCGAGGCGCTACACGGCGCGACAACGGTGCTGCTGGGCGTCCCGGCGCAGAACCTGCGCAGCAACCTCGAGCAGTGGGCGCCGCTGATCGCCGACGGCGCGACCCTGGTCAGCCTGGCCAAAGGCATCGAGCTGGGCACCCTGATGCGAATGAGCCAGGTCATCGTCTCGGTGACCGGCGTCGACACGTCGCAGGTCGCGGTGATCTCCGGGCCGAACCTGGCCAGTGAAATCGCCGAATGTCAACCCACCGCCACCGTGGTCGCGTGCAGCGACTCCGGGCGCGCGGTTGCGCTGCAGCGCATGCTGAACACCGGCTACTTCCGCCCGTACACCAACAGCGACGTGGTCGGTACCGAGATCGGCGGGGCCTGCAAGAACGTCATCGCGCTCGCGTGCGGGATGGCGGCCGGCGTCGGGCTGGGCGAGAACACCGCCGCGGCGATCATCACCCGCGGTCTGGCCGAGATCATGCGGCTTGGCATCGCGCTGGGCGCCAAGGGGGCGACCCTGGCGGGCCTGGCCGGTGTGGGTGATCTGGTGGCTACCTGCACGTCTCCGCATTCGCGCAACCGGTCGATGGGCGAGCGCCTGGGCCGGGGCGCAAGCATGGAGGTGGCCCTGCAGGGAAAGGACGGCCACGTCGTCGAGGGCGTGACGTCGTGCGAATCCGTGCTCGCGCTGGCGTCCAGCTACGACGTCGAGATGCCGCTCACCGACGCGGTACACCGGGTCTGCCACAAGGGACTCTCGGTCGACGAGGCGATGGCCCTGCTGCTGGGCCGCAGCACCAAGCCGGAATGAGCGCGCCGCCGGCCGGCCCTCCGGCAAAATCCCGCCACCCGTCGGCGCTCCGGCCTGTCGGCTCCCCAACCGGTACCCTCTCCAGGTTGTGAACGCCAGCGATGCGACCAAACGGCCCTCCGTGTCAGGGGGCCGCCGGGTGCGCGTTGCTGTCGTCTTCGGTGGGCGCAGCAACGAGCACGCCATCTCGTGCCTGTCCGCGGGCAGCATCCTGCGCAACCTCGACCCGCAGCGATTCGATGTGGTCGCGATCGGCATCACCCCCGAAGGCTCCTGGGTGCTCACCGACGGCGATCCGGACGCGCTGGCGATCAGTAACCGGCAACTGCCCGGGGTGACCATCGGATCGGGAACCGAGCTGGCGCTGCCGGCCGATCCGCGGCGCAGCGGCCAGCTGGTGTCACTGCCGCCGGGCGCCGGTGAAGTGCTGGGTTCGGTCGACGTGGTCTTCCCGGTTCTGCACGGCCCCTACGGCGAGGACGGCACCATCCAAGGGCTGCTCGAGCTCGCCGGTGTGCCCTACGTCGGCGCCGGTGTGCTGTCCAGCGCGGTCGGGATGGACAAGGAATTCACCAAGAAGCTGCTTGCCGCCGAGGGGATTCCGGTCGGGCCGTATGTGGTGCTGCGCCCGTCGCAGCAGACGCTGGCGCCCGAGGAACGCGAGCGGCTGGGTTTGCCGGTGTTCGTCAAACCCGCGCGTGGTGGTTCGTCGATCGGGGTCAACCGGGTAGCGAGTTGGGACGAACTGGCCACCGCGGTGACCGATGCTCGCCGGCACGATCCGAAGTTGATCGTCGAAGCCGCGATCAATGGTCGCGAGCTGGAGTGCGGTGTGCTCGAAATGCCGGACGGCACAATAGAAGCCAGCACGGTGGGAGAAATCCGGGTGGCCGGTGTGCGCGGCCGCGAGGACGGCTTCTACGACTTCGAAACGAAATACCTGGACGACGCAGCCGAATTGGATGTACCCGCCAAGGTCGACGACGAGATCGCAGACGACGTGCGGCAATTGGCGATGCGCGCGTTCAGGGCCATCGACTGCCAGGGCCTGGCCCGGGTCGACTTCTTCCTCACCGAGGACGGGCCGGTGATCAACGAGGTCAACACGATGCCGGGGTTCACCACGATCTCGATGTACCCGAGGATGTGGGCGGCCAGCGGCATCGACTACCGGAGTCTGCTGGCCACCATGGTCGAAACGGCCCTGGTCCGGGGCACGGGTCTGCGCTAACGTCCGCCGGGCCGGGCGGGGTCGATCGGCACCGCCGCGATGGTGTGGTCGATCACCTCGGAAAGCTGCTGGATCGGTGTCGGTCCGGATCCCGACGGCAGGGTCAGCGCCAGATACACCGGCCGGTCCACCGTGTACCAGGTGGATCTGCCTGCGTCGCCGCCGGATTGCGGCTCGGCCGCTACCTCGAACCACTGCACCCGGTCGACGATCTGGATCGGGGAACCGACCACAAAGGCGGTCGGACGGTCGAGCCCGCAGCGCAATACCACCGGCTCGTTGCCGGTTCCGGTGCGCCAGGCGGTCGCGCCCTCGGGTGCCGGCTGTGCCAACGGCGCACGCTGATAGTCGCCAAGCCGCTGTGGCAGCGCCGCCGACAGCGCGTGGCATGCCGGGCTGCCGGCCTGCGGCGCCGGCACCGTGGGCAGGGCGACCGGCTGCGGCGGCGCTTCGCGGGTCGCCGCGACCACAAGCACGATGCCGATGGCGAGGACCGCCACTACAACCGCGGCGATCAGTAGGGCCCGCGGCGGTCCGCCTGGGTCGTCGGAGTCCGAACCGGTCATCATCGCCCGGCCGTCGACGCCCGTAGCGTCGACCCCCGGGCACCTCCCATCTCATACACTGGCGCCGTCCGCCCGCGCGGGCAGGGACCAACTTACCGCAGGTCGGACCGCTCTACGAGAGCCTTTAGTACCGGAGGAGGTGACGTGCGCGAAGAAGTATCGGGCGAGTCGCCCACCCTGGGGCAGCTCGGTGAATTCGCCGTCATCGACCGGCTGGTGCGCGGCCGGGTGCAGCCCGATGCGGTGCTGCTGGGCCCGGGTGACGACGCGGCGGTGGTTTCGGCCGGTGACGGCCGCAGCGTGGTGTCGACCGACATGCTGGTGGCGGGCCGGCATTTCCGGCTGGACTGGTCCACGCCGCATGACGTCGGCCGCAAGGCGATAGCCCAGAACGCCGCCGACATCGAAGCGATGGGCGGGCGGGCCACGGCGTTCGTGGTCGGCTTCGGCGCCCCCGCCGATACGCCGGCGGCGGACGCGGGCGCGTTGGTCGACGGAATGTGGGACGAGGCCGCGCGCGTCGGCGCCGGCATCGTCGGCGGCGACCTGGTCAGCTCCCCGCTATGGGTGTTGTCGGTGGCGGTGCTGGGCGACTTGGGCGGCCGGGCGCCCGTGCTGCGCTCGGGGGCAAAGCCCGGAGCGGTGCTTGCCGTCGCCGGTGAACTGGGCCGTTCGGCGGCGGGATACTCGTTGTGGCACAACGAGATTAGTGGATTCGACGAGCTGCGTGCCCGCCACCTGGTGCCCGAGCCGCCCTACGGCCAGGGCGCGGCGGCCGCGGCCGCGGGTGCGCAGGCGATGATCGACGTCTCCGATGGCCTGGTCGCCGACCTGCGGCATGTCGCCGACGCGTCGGCAGTGGGAATCGACTTGTCAACCGCGGCGCTGGCTCCCGATCGCGACGCGCTGAGCGAGGCCGCGGCGGCGGCCGGGGTCGATCCATGGTCGTGGGTGCTGGCCGGTGGCGAAGACCACGCCCTGGTGGCTTGTTTCGCCGCTGAAGTGCCATCCGGGTGGCGCGTGATCGGGCGGGTGCTCGACGGGCCGGCCCGGGTACTCGTCGACGGCGCGCAGTGGCAGGGATACGCGGGTTGGCAATCGTTCGAGGGCTGAGGTGGTTTTTAATAAGAGCGTGACCGCGCGCCCGTTGAGTGAACTCGTCGAGCAGGGGTGGGCGAGTGCGCTCGAGCCGGTGGCCGAACAGGTGACCAAGATGGGGCAGTTCCTGCGCGACGAGATCGCGGCCGGCCGCAAATACCTGCCTGCCGGTCCGAATGTGTTGCGCGCCTTCACTTTCCCTTTCGACCAGGTGCGGGTGTTGATCGTCGGACAAGATCCCTACCCGACGCCGGGGCATGCGGTGGGCCTGAGTTTCTCGGTGGCTCCCGAGGTGCGTCCGCTGCCGCGCAGTCTGTCCAACATCTTCGACGAATATTCGGCCGACCTGGGTTACCCGCCACCGTCGTGCGGCGATCTGACGCCCTGGGCTCAGCGTGGCGTGCTGTTGTTGAACAGGGTCCTCACGGTTCGTCCGAGCAACCCGGCGTCGCATCGCGGCAAGGGCTGGGAAGCCGTCACCGAGTGCGCGATCCGCGCCCTGGTCGCCCGGTCGCAGCCGCTGGTGGCGATCCTGTGGGGCCGCGACGCGTCCACCCTCAAACCGGTTCTGGCAGAGGGCAATTGCGTGGCGATCGAGTCGCCGCACCCCTCGCCGTTGTCCGCCTCACGCGGATTCTTCGGCTCGCGTCCGTTCAGCCGCGCCAACGAGCTACTCAGCGGGATGGGCGCCGACCCGATCGACTGGCGGCTGCCCTAAGCTCACGCGAAGTTCACGTCCTTCGTGACGGCTTTCCACTCTTCGATCGACGCCGACATCGCAGCGATCTTGTCGCGTATCGCCTTCAGAACGTCGCGGCCCAGCAGCAGCCGCAACGGTGGTTCGTCAAGCGTGGTGACCATCAGCACCGCCTCGGCCACCTTGCGTGGGTCGCCGGGCAGATGGTCGGCGAACTGCTTGATCAGGTCCTTGCGTGCGGCCACGTCGGCGTAATCGGCGATCGGGCTGCCCGATTCCTTCATCGACCGGGTGGCCCAGTCGGTCCGGAAGGCGCCCGGCTCGATGGCGGTCACCTTGATGCCCAGCGGCCGTACCTCGGTGGCCAGCGCTTCGGTTACCGCCTCGAGCGCGAACTTGGTCGAGGAGTAGTAGGCGTTGGGCGGGTTGGCCACCAGGCCGGTCATCGACGAGATGTTGATGATGTGGCCGCTGCCGCGGGCACGCATGGCGGGAAGTACCGCCTTGATCATGTCAACGGCGCCGAAGTAGTTGACGTCGAACAACTTTCGGACCTCGGCGTCCTCACCCTCTTCGACCGAGGACAGATACCCGTGACCGGCGTTGTTGACCAGGACGTCGATCCCGCCGAACGCCTCGTCGGCCGCAGCCACTGCGGCGGCGATCTGGGCGGCATCGGTCACATCGAGCGCGACAGCGGCGGCCCGGTCCCCGAATTCGTCGGCCAGATCCTGCACCGCCTCGGCCCGCCGCGCGGTCACCACCACGCTGTGACCGGCTTCCAGTGCTGCGCGGGCGATCTCACGTCCGAAGCCGGTGGAGCAACCGGTGATCAGCCAGCGCGCCATCTCAGGCCGTCCCTTCCGGCAGGCGGCGCAGATACGCCTCGCGCCGCTCGGCCAGCGCGGCGGCCCGCTCTTGGGCGGTCACCCGCGGCAAGTGCGGCACCTCGGCGTCGAGCCGGTCCAGCTTGATCACTCGTCCGCGAGCGCCGAGGTCTTCGCGGGGGCCCGTCTCGCCGAATTCCGCCATGCGCAGGGTCAGGATGGCCTCGCGCAGGCCGTCGGAGTCGATCCAGTTCGCGACGCCGGGATCGACCGGCGAGATCACGTAGGTGTAGGTGCCGTCTTCGCCTGCAATCGATTGCGCCTTGTTGAGGCTGCCGGTGCGGTCGACGATATCGAGTGTGGTGCCCCAGATATTGCTCAGTGGCACGGTGAAGTATTCGGCACCCCCGTCGTGCACGTCGACCACGAACGCCTCGTCGGGCTCGAGTTCGAAACGGCCCATCACGTACACCTGGTTGCGCATCGCGCCGACCTTGTCCGCCGACCAGGCCAGGTTGAAATGGTTGGCCGGCATCTTGTACACGCCATGGCTGAGCTTGCCGGTGAAGTTGGCGAAATATTCCATCATCGCCGCGGTCGCCTCGGCCTGTTCGTCGAGCGTGCGCGCCGGAGTTGCCGGGGAGCCGCCAAGTCGTTGCACCTCAATGTAATTGGGGTCGTCGCGGCCCCAGTCCAGCAGCACATCGCGGATGTAGAACTCGTGAGCTTCCGGGGAGGTCTGCACATGGTTTCCCCGCCCGTTGGCCGGGTCGGCGTCCACGGTGATGGTGTAGCCGCCGTCGGAGTCGACCTCCATGGTGCGACCGTTGAGCACGTTGACGGTGCCCATGTTGGCGTCCCACAGGGTGAAGTAGTTCTCGGTCATGCGGTGCTCGCCGACGCGCCCGCGGATCTCGTAACGCTCGTCGCCCGAGATCGGGATCACCCGATACACAGTGTCGGGATTGTCGATGCCCCAGCGTGATCCGGGTATACGGCGGCCCTCAACCGGGTGCGCCAGCCGGGTGATGCAGCTGACCTTGGGCCGCAGCTTGTCCTGATTGGACGACCACATCGCCGCCGAGAACATCACCTCGGCGAACGAATCGTCGAACCGCTCGCGCATCGCATCCGACGCGTTGGCCCGCCCCAGCCAGGTCTCGGCCACCGTTCGATAGGCGGCCTTGACCGTCGGGTGCTCGATCAGGTCGAGGGCGGCCAGCTCCTGTTCGCGCTGGGATGCGGTCGAGACTGGATCGTCAGGCATGTGCAGTTCCTCCGATATGCTGTCCAAAACGCTTGTTGTACAAAGTGAATCGTTCATCGACCTGCTCGGGAAGCAAGCCGTATTTCTCCAGCCCGTAGGGCGGGCGGGCGGCCTCGCGGGGGCGCTCGACCAGCCAGCGCCGCATCGCATCCTCGGCGGCAGCGGTGAGCGGCAGGCCGACGGCGTCGTAGACGCGGGCCACCTGTCCGATCGGATCGGCCACCGCGTCGTCGAATCCGATATCGGTCACCACGGCGGCATCGTCGGTCCAGCCGGCGCGGGTCGACATGGCCCGATCGTTGGTCCAGCCCATCCGCTGCAGCCACTGCGCGCCCACCCGATGTACATCGACGGTGTCGGCGTGCATCGCGTGCAGAGTGGCGTTGAGGCTGGCGCCGGACGCGATCGTGGTGCGCGGGTCGCGGTGCATGTGCACGATGTGCAGATCGGGGAACCGCGCGCGCAGTAGGTCCAGATACCCAAGGTGCGCGGGCGATTTCAGCACCCAGCGCTGCGGGGGTCGGTGCCGCCCCACCTGACGTTGCCGCTTCTGCCATTGGACGAATTGCAGCATGCGGTGCAGGTAGTCGTAGGCGGGGGAGAAGTCCTGTTCGTCGAGCCAGGACCGGTAACGCGGAAGGTGTGCACCGGATTCGGGCACGTGGGACAAAAACGCGTCGGCCAAAAAGACGATCTCTTCTTCGGCCTCGCGTGCGTACATCGGGTGGATCGCGAACAGATCCGGCGCCAGTTCGCGGGATTTCGCTTCGCGCGCTTCGCTGATCGCGATGCGGGGATCGTCGGCGGCGCCGAAACCATAGTCGAGCCGCGGCGCGACCTCGACAACCTCCCAGCCGTAGGCGCAGACGAAACGCGGGTCGGCGGCCAGCAGTCGCTGCAACAGGGTGGTGCCGCTGCGCATCATTCCGACGACGACGATCGGCGCGGCGACCTGCTCGTCGAGGATCTCCGGGTGCCGGCGGATCCACTCCTGGGTCCGAAGCCGCATGCGCAGGCTGTGCACGATGCCGGAGCGCAGGATGTGCACACCGATGGCATTGAGGTCGGCGCCCGCATAATCGTCCAGCAGCACCCGCAGCGGCCCCTCGAATTCGCCTGGGCCCCAATCGGTTAGCGTCTCTTTGCGCTGCGCGTCGGCCAGCACGGCCGCGACGTCAAACACGCGTTTCAGAACTTCAGGTGCTGGCTGACGTCGCCGACCTGGTCGACGAACATGACGCGGCTGTCGAACCACCAGGCTCCGTCCACCCGGTGGAAGGTGTCCTTGTAGTGGCCGGTGACGATCACCTGCAGCGGAAGCTCGGGGGTGGCCTGCGTGACGCAGTAGTAGGACGTGCTGCGTGCGGTGCCCGCGGCCTCGTCGATGTGAAGCTGCACATTGCTGGTGTTGTGTTTGGTCTTCGGGGTGCCGTCCTCGTAGATCCGGGTGGCCATGTCGTACATCTGGCGCACCCGGGCGGACCCCTCGAACACCGTCTCCGGCGGGCCGTCTTCCATGCCGCAGATGCGGCCATGCGCGAAAAGCCCGGCCACCCCGTCCAGGTCGCCGCCGTCGAGGAGCTCGGCGTACGTGTAGATCAGGTTGGTGATTTCGCGTCCGCTGTCACTCATGCAGACCATGTTGGCAGAACTGACCCAAGTTACATAGAACCGCCCATTACTCTTAATCGCCGTGACATTACCTTGGACGCCGAGCCGACTCGGCAACTTGACCGGCAAGCGAGTCATCGTGACGGGGGCAACCAACGGCGTCGGCCTGGGCACCGCGCAGGCGCTGACCAAAGCCGGTGCCCATGTGATCCTGGCCGTGCGCAACACCGACCTGGGCACGCAGCGCGCCGCGGAGATGGGCGGCTCGACGTCGGTGATCAAGCTCGATCTCGCGGACCTGTCCTCGGTGCGGGCCTTTTCCGATCAGGTCGACGGGGACATCGACATCCTGATCAACAACGCCGGCACGCTCTGCGACCAGCGCAAGGAGACCGTCGACGGCTTCGAGATGACGCTGGGCACCAACCTGCTCGGGCCGTTCGCGTTGACCAATCTGCTGCTGCCCCGGGTGCGTTCGCAGATCATCAACGTCGGCTCCGATGCGCACAAGTCGGCGACGCTGCGCCTCGACGACATGCACCTGCGTCGCAACAAGTGGACGCGGCTGGGCTCCTATGCCATGTCCAAGCTCGGCGTCATGCTGTGGGGGCTTGAGCTGGATCGCCGGCTGCGCGCGGCCGCCTCGCCGATCGTCACGCAGCTGACTCATCCCGGATGGGTGGCCTCGAACCTGTCGAACATCTCGGACGCGCCGTTGATGTCGTTGGTGCAAAAGGGCGTCACGGTCGTGGCCGACCGGTTCGCCAACGACATCGCCGAAGGCGCGGCCACCACGTTGTACTGCATCAGCGAGCCGGTGCCGCCGGGCAGCTTCGTCGGTGTCAGCGGCAGGCTCGGGCTGCGCGGCGAGCCGGCGCTGATCGGCCGCACACCGCTGGCGTCAAACTACGACGTTGCCGCCCGCCTGGTGGCTTTCGCCGAAGAACAGACGGGCACCACGCTGCCGCTATAGCGGCCTGTTCAGACGTGCGGTAGCCAGCCGGACCCGTGCGTCGACAGCACGAAGCCATGGCCTTCGGGGTCTTTGCACGCGGTGGTGCCCGCGTTGTCGACGCCGCAGATCACGCCGTCCACAGTGATCGAATGCAGCGGCGGCAGCGTCCTGACTCCGTTGGGCGCACCCCCGGAGGGCGCGATTTGTTGTAGACCTGTCCGGGTTCCTATCCAGTTTGTGCGGACAGAACCCTTGGACGTCGGTGCGGCAGCGGGGATTCCGGGGAGATTGTTTCCCGTGCACTGCGCCTGTCCCGATTGGAAGTTGCAGTTGACGCCGTCAGGGGTAACGAAAAATACTTGCGCCGCAGGTATTCCGGGGGTGGAGGCGTCTAGTTCGTAGTCTGCGACGTTGACCGGTGCATAGCTCGCGACATCAGGGAAAGCCGGCGGATCGGCGTGGGCTGTACAGGCGCCGAGCACCGCGGTGATCGCCGGTGCCGCCAGTGCTGCTGCGAACGCCTTGGTGATCATGTATGTCCTAGCGAGAGTTGCGGTCTATCTATTACTTCGCACCTTCGGGCGCGACGATCATGGCCCCGGATTGACCAGAACCTGTTGCACGTTGTACGGGACATTGCGCTGGGTGTTCCATTGGCTGACGAAGATATTCAGACTGTCTAGGGTCGAGCCGGGCATGATGTAGCCTCGCCGCCGGCATGCGCAATCAGCATGGGGATGTTGATGGACTGCAGCTGCTTTGTCATGGCCATCCTCCCCTGCTGGAGATGTTAGGGCCGCAGGCAGGTACGTTGCCGGTCATGGGTGAACTCGACAACTCGGTCGCCGTCATCACCGGTGCGGCACGCGGTCAGGGACGCAGCCACGCGGTGGCGCTCGCCGAACAGGGCGCCGACATCATCGCCGTGGACATCTGCGCCGATATCGACGCGATTCCCTATCCGTTGGGGACCAAAGCGGATCTCGAAGAAAGCGCGCGCCTCGTCGAAGCCGCGGGCCGCAAGGCGGTGCCCGTCGTCGCCGATGTCCGCGACCTGTCGCAGTTGCAGGCCGGGGTGCAGACCGCGATCAACGAACTCGGCGAGGTCGACATCGTCATCGCCAACGCCGGGGTGGTGGCGATCGGTGACACCGAAATCCGTAACGAGCCGGTGTTCAACTCGATCGTCGACACCAACCTCAAGGGGGTCTGGCACACGCTGCTGGCGACGGTGCCGTCGATCATTCGCGGGGGCAAGGGCGGATCGATCGTGATGGTCAGCTCGTCGCAGGGCCTGACCGGCCGGGGCGGCGACGGCACCGCGGCGATGTTCGCCTACGCGGCGTCCAAGCACGGCGTGGTGGGGTTGATGCGGTCGGCCGCCAATGCCTATGCGCCGCACAAGATTCGAGTAAATTCGATCCATCCGGCCGGAGTCATGACCCCGATGATCCTCAACGACTTCGTGGTGAACCGGATGCTGGAGAATCCGAACCCAGCCGTGGCGCAGATGCTGCTGCCCGACGTGCCGCTGGTCGAGCCGCAAGACGTGACCGAGGCCGTGCTGTGGCTGGTCGGTCCCCGCGCGCGCTACATAACCGGCGTATCGATACCCGTCGACGCCGGACACATCGTGATGTAGCTGCGGCTAGCCGCGTACGACCTTGCCGGCCTTGATGCAGGACGCGCAGACGTTGAGGCGTTGCTTGTTGCCACCCGGACGCGCCACGACGTGCACGGTCTGGACGTTCGGGTCCCAGCGCCGGCTGGTGCGCCGGTGGGAGTGCGACACCGACTTGCCGAAGCCGGGGCCTTTCCCGCAGATTTCGCACACAGCGGCCATCGTTCAAGCTCCTCAAATGTTCGGGGATCCGGCACGGATAGATCGCGCCGCGACAGCCCAGGATACCGACTGTGGTGGGCAACCACCAAAACGATCCACAACGACGGTCGGCTTGCCCCTGAGCGTGTCGCCGCGGCTGGCTAGGCTCAGTAGGCCGGTCGGTGGAGGAGGTGGGTCACAGTGGGCAGTTCGGATCGTCTGCTCGACGCACCGGCGCTGCGGGACTGGGCGCACACCGCCGTCAGCGACCTGATCACTCACATCGACGAGATCAACCGGCTGAACGTCTTCCCGGTCGCCGACTCCGACACCGGCGCAAACATGCTGTTCACGATGCGTTCCGCGCTGGCCGAGGCCAGCGCCGGGGTCGGCGCCGACGGCGGCCCGGGATGCGTCGCCCGGGTCGCATCCGCCCTGTCCGCGGGTGCGCTCAACGGCGCGCGCGGCAACTCCGGGGTGATCCTGTCGCAGATCCTGCGCGGTATCGCCGACGTCACCGCCACCGCGGCCGCGGACCGCGGCGGTGAACTGCCGCACCTGGACGCGGTGTTGCTCGGGGCGGCGTTGCAGCGCGGCGTCGAGTTGGTGATCACCTCGATGGGCGGCCAGGAAGTCCCGGGAACCATCGTCTCGGTGCTGCGGGCGGCCGCCGACGCCGTCGAGAAGCGCGCGAACGAGGGGCTGGCCGCGGCGATCACCGCGGCCGGCGACGCCGCCGTCGTCGCGCTGGAAAAAACCCCTGAGCAGCTGGATGTGCTGGCCGACGCCGGTGCCGTGGACGCCGGGGGGCGGGGCCTGCTGGTTCTGCTGGATGCGCTGCGCTCGACGGTCGGCGGCCAGCCGCCCGCCCGCACGGTCTATCAGCTCGCACCGCGCAAGCAGCAGGTGGCCGTTACCCCCGAACGGCCGACACCGCAGTTCGAGGTGATGTATCGGCTGGACGGAAGCAGTCCGCCGGCGGCCAACGCGCTGCGGGACCGGCTGATGAAACTGGGTGATTCCGTGGCCATCGCCGCCGCGCCGTTCACCAACCAGGCCAGCTACTCGGTGCACGTGCATACCGACGACGCCGGCGCGGCCGTGGAAGCCGGACTAGTGGCCGGACGGCTGAGCCGGATCATGATTTCGTCGCTGAGCTCCGGGGCCGTCGGGCTGCCCGTGGGCAGCTGGACCAAGGAACGAGCCGTGCTGGCGGTCGTCGACGGTGACGGCGCCGCCGAGCTGTTCGCGGGCGAGGGCGCCCACGTGCTGCAGCCCGCTGCGGACGCGGGCGACCCGGTCACCGGTATCAGCGCTCACCAGCTGATGCGGGCCGTGGTCGACACCGGCGCCGCGCAGGTGATGGTGCTGCCCAACGGTTACGTGGCCGCCGAGGAGCTGGTCGCCGGCTGCACCGCGGCCATCGGCTGGGGCATCGACGTGGTGCCGATACCGACGGGGTCGATGGTGCAGGGGCTGGCCGCGCTGGCCGTGCACGAAACGGATCGGCAGGCGGTCGACGACGGCTACACGATGGCGCGTGCCGCCGGCGGCGCCCGGTGCGGGTCGGTGCGTGTCGCCACCGAGAGCGCGCTGACCTGGGCGGGCCGCTGTCAGCCCGGCGACGGGCTGGGCATCGCCGGCGACGAGGTGTTGATTGTGGCCGCCGACGCGCCGGGGGCGGCGATCGGCCTGCTCGATCTCCTGTTGGCGTCCGGCGGCGACCTGGTGACCGTGCTGGTCGGTGCCGGCATCGACGACGATTCGGTGACGTCCGTCTTGCAAGAGCACGTCCACGACCACCATCCGGGCACCGAGTTGGTGACCTACCGCACCGGCCATCGCGGCGACGCCCTGCTGATCGGCGTCGAGTAATCGTGGCGTCGCGCAGCGATCGGCTGGACTACGTGCTGGGCGCCAAGGCGGCGAATTCCCTGGACGAGGTGTTCGGCATCCGCACGGTCGACGACCTGCTGCGCCACTACCCGCGCAGCTACACCGAGACGGCCGCGAGATGGGACGCCTCCGAGGAGCGGCCGGAAGTCGGCCAGCACATCACCCTCGTCGACACGATCACCGACACCGACTCGTTCCCGATGAAGAAGAACCCGCGGCGCAAATGCCTGCGTATCACCGTGGGCTCGGGTCGCAGCAAGGTGACGGCGACGTTCTTCAACGCCGACTACCTCAGCAAGGACCTCACCGAGGGCACCCGGGTGATGCTGTCCGGCGAAGTCGGCTACTTCAGAAACGTCATGCAGCTGACGCACCCGGACTTTCTCATCCTAAATTCGCCGAGCGGACGCAACCGCGGCAGCAAATCGCTGAAAACCATCGCCGACACCTCCGCGACCTTCAGCGGCGAGGAATTGACGTCGGCATTCGACCGGCGCTTCTTCCCGATCTACCCGGCCAGCACCAAGCTGCAGAGCTGGGACATCTACGCCTGCGTGCGCCAGGTGCTCGAGGTTCTCGATCCGGTGACCGATCCGCTGCCCGCGGAGCTGGTCGCCGAATACGACCTGATGTCTGAAGACGCTGCGCTGCGGGCGATTCACCTCGCCGAGGACGAGGCGCAGCGCCGCCGTGCCCGCGAACGACTGACGTTCGACGAGGCTGTCGGTCTGCAATGGGCGCTGGTTGCACGCCGGCACGGCGAGCTGTCGCAATCGGGACCACCGGCGCCGCGAGGCTCAGCCGGTTTGGCCGCGGAACTGTTGGGCCGCTTGCCCTTTGAGCTGACGGCCGGACAGCGCGAAACGCTCGACGTGCTGTCCGATGGACTCTCGGCCAATCGCCCGATGAACCGGCTACTGCAGGGAGAGGTCGGCTCCGGCAAGACGATCATCGCGGTGCTGGCGATGCTGCAGATGGTCGATGCCGGTTACCAGTGCGCGCTGCTGGCTCCCACCGAAGTCCTTGCCGCACAACATCTGCGGTCGATCAACGACGTGCTAGGGCCGCTGGCGATGGCCGGCCAGCTGGGCGGGGCCGACAGTGAAGGCGGCGTGGCGACCCGGGCCGCGCTGCTCACCGGATCGATGTCGACCGCGCAGAAGAACCAAGTGCGCCGCGAGATCGCCGGCGGTGAGGTCGGCATCGTCATCGGCACGCATGCCCTGCTGCAGGACGTGGTGGAATTCGCCAACCTCGGCATGGTCGTCGTCGACGAGCAACACCGATTCGGCGTCGAGCAACGAGATCAGTTGCGCGCCAAGGCACCTGCGGGCATCACACCGCACCTGCTGGTGATGACGGCGACGCCGATACCGCGCACCGTCGCGCTGACCGTCTACGGCGACCTGGAAACCTCGACGCTGCGCGAACTGCCGCGCGGCCGCCAGCCCATCACCACCAACGTCATTTTCGTCCAGGACAAGCCCGCCTGGCTGGATCGCGCTTGGGAACGCATCCGCGAGGAGGTGGCGGCCGGCCGGCAGGCCTATGTGGTGGCACCGCGCATCGACGAGGCCGACGAGTCAGGGAAGGAGCCGCAAGACGCGCGTGCGACGGAGACCGCCGAGGGGCTTTATGCCCGCCTGCGTTCCGGTGAACTGTCGAACTTGCGGCTGGGGCTGATGCACGGACGGTTGGCCGCCGACGAGAAGGACGCCGCCATGGCCGCCTTCCGCAACGGTGAGACCGATGTGCTGGTGTGCACCACCGTCATCGAGGTCGGCGTCGACGTCCCCAATGCCACGGTGATGCTGGTGATGGATGCCGACCGATTCGGGATCAGCCAGTTGCATCAGCTGCGTGGCCGCATCGGCCGCGGCCGGCATCCGAGCCTGTGTCTGCTCGCCACCTGGAGCTCGCCGGAGTCTGCGGCCGGCCGCCGGCTGACCGCGGTCGCCGGGACGCTCGACGGGTTCGCCCTGTCCGAGCTGGATCTGCGAGAGCGCCGGGAAGGAGATGTGCTGGGCCGCAACCAATCCGGCCGGGCGATCAATTTGCGGTTGCTGTCGCTGGCCGACCACCTGGCCTACATCGAAGCGGCGCGCGAATTCTGCACCCGAGCGTATGAGGCTGACCGCGAGAACCCCCAATTGGATTCGCTGGCGGCACAATTCACCGATACCGACCGCATCGAATACCTGGACAAATCGTGACGCGCCAGCGACGATGCTCAAGCGCAGCGATGAGGTGCAGTGGCGCGGATTAACAGCAAGGTGCTGCTGTGGTTATCGGCAGCCGCGGTGCTCGCGGTGTTGGTCGCCTACCAGACGCTGGGCTCGACGTCGGCCAGGCACGCGCAGATCGCCGCGCGCGCCGATGTGCCCACCGTGGCGCCGGGCACCGATGTGCTGGCCGGCATTGCCGTGGCGCCACTTCGGGTTCATCACTACGACTACCGCAGGTCGGCCTTCGGCGATTCGTGGGACGACGACAACGACGCCCCGGGTGGGCACAACGGATGTGACACCCGCGACGACATCCTCGACCGCGATCTCGTCGACAAGACCTATGTGGCGATCAAGCGATGCCCGAACGCCGTTGCCACCGGCACGCTGCACGACCCGTATACCAACACCATCATCGGATTCCAGCGCGGTGCCAAGGTCGGCGAATCGGTGCAGATCGACCACATCGTCCCGCTCGCCTACGCCTGGGACATGGGCGCTTTCGGCTGGCCGGATTCCGAGCGGCTGCGCTTCGCCAACGATCCGGCCAACCTGCTGGCCGTGCAGGGCCAGGCCAATCAGGACAAGGGTGATCTGCCGCCGGCGCTATGGATGCCGCCCAATCGCGCGTTCGCCTGCCAATACGCGATGCAGTTCATCGCCGTGCTGCGGGGCTATCAGCTACCGGTGGATCAGGCATCGGCCGGCGCGCTGCGCCAGGCCGCGGCCACCTGCCCGGTGGGACACTAGTGTCGCATCCGCATCGCCGCGCGGCCCCATGACCGAATCGCAAAAGCGATATCACGGGCGCTATCACGTTCGCGGAGCAACTCCGTCCGATCGACAAGGGGTTGATGTGGCGCCTGTGAAAAAGACGTGCCACCTGTACAACGGAGCATTAGTCGAACCCGGCAACGAGCAGACGGTAACCGAGATCCAGCTCCTCGACGTCCAACAGATCGCGGTATCGGCGGGCCCATTCGCCGCTGTCGAGGTCCGCTTGCAGCTGTGAGAGACCCTGCTCGAGTTCCGATTTCGGTGTCAGGGCGAACAAGGACATCCCGGACTGAACGGCGGAATCGAGATAGGCGTGTGGTCGGCGCCAATAGGCGCCGCCGAAGCCGTCGAGGCAATCGTGCGGAACGGGCACCGGGATGATCCTCGGATCACCCAGCAAAGAAGCAAGTTTCGCGATCGGAACGGCAAGGTCGGCGTCGGTCTGCGCGGCAGCCGGCAGGTAATCGCGGATCAACCAGAACTGTCGGAAAAGGGTTTGGTCCCAGGTAAAGACGACAAGGCGACGACGCGCGATACGCCGCATCTCTTCGATGCCCTGCGCGAGGTCATTCCAATGGTGGACGGTCAGCACGGCAAGCGCGGCGTCCACGGCGTTCGAGCGAATCGGCAGCTGCTCGGCGACGGCGAGAACTGCCGGGGCACAACCGGGAGGCCGCTGGGCGATCATCACCCGGCTGGGTTCAACCGCGACGATGGTGTGCGCCGGTTCGTAGGATCCCGTGCCCGCGCCGATATTGGCGACTGTCGCCATGTCCAGCAGCGCCTCGTCGACCGCCGCGGCGACGCGTGGGTCCGGACGACGAGTGCGTGCGTAACTGCGCCCGGTCCGGTCGTACCGGCTCGTTACGCGCCTTCGTAGGTGTTGGGGTCCGGGCGCAGCCGGGTGCCGTCGTTGAGTGCGTTGATCGCGTCCATGTGCTCGGCCGCCAATTCGAAATCGAACACGTCGAAGTCGGTGGCGATGTGCTCAGGGTTGGCCGAGCGGAACACGACCGCGTTCCCCAATTGCACGTTCCACCGCAGCAGCACCTGCGAGGGCGTCTTGCCGTATTCGGTCGCAATGGAGTTCACGGTCGGGTTGTCGTCGAGCTTGCCCAGGGCCAGCGGTGTGTAGGACTGGGTCACGACATTGTGCTGCGCATTGGTCTTGCGCATGTCGGCTTGGTTGAGCAGCGGGTGCAGCTCGATCTGGTTCACCGCCGGCGTCGTGAAGACGAGGTCGATGACCATCTCCAGGTATTCCTCGGTGAAGTTGGCGACACCGATGGAGCGAGTGTGGCCGGTGGAGCGCAGTTGCAGCAGCCCCGCGAAGGAGTCCACATATTTGCCGAGCGCGGCAGCCGGCCAATGGATCAGGTAGAGGTCAAGGTAATCCAGGCCCAGTCGTTCCAGGCTGGCTTCGCAGGCATCCTGCGCGCCCTTGAGACCCTGGTCGGCAGTGGCGAGTTTGGTGGTGACGAACAGCTCCGCGCGGGGAATCCCGGATGCGGCAATGGCGCGACCGACAGCGGCTTCATTGCCGTAAGCCGCGGCGGTGTCGATCAGCCGGCAGCCGAGCTCCAGCGCCGCCGATACCGCACGTTCGGTCTCGTCCTCCGACAAATCCGCGACGCCGAGGCCAAGCACCGGCATCGTGTTTTCGTCATTGAGAGTGATCGAGGGTACGGCGAGGCCCGCATCGCCAGTCAACGTCATTCACCTACCTGTGAAACTGAAGGTTCGTGGATCAGGACCAAGCCGAGTTCCGTCGTCGAGCGAGGAAATCGTCGCCATTTCATCGGCGCTGAGCTCGAAATCGAACACGTCGAAGTTACTCGCAATCCGGGCCGGGTTCACTGACTTGGGGATCACGATATTACCGAGCTGGATATGCCATCTGATCAACACCTGCGCGGGTGTCCGCCCACATCCTTCGGCGACGGCGGTGACGGTCGGATCTGTCAGCAGCGCTCCTTGCCCCAGCGGCGCCCATGCCTCGGTCGCGATTCCGCGCTGGGCGTGCACGTTTCGTAATTCCGTCTGGGGATAACGAGGGTGCAACTCGATCTGATTGACGGCAGGAACCATGCCGGTGGCATCGATCAGAACCATCAGATGCTCGGGTTCGAAATTGCTGACTCCGATGGAGCGGATCCGCCCCTGGTCGCGCAGGTGCGCGAATGCCTTGAAAGTTTCGACAAACTTTCCCAGCGCCGGCACCGGCCAGTGAATGAGGTAGAGGTCGAGATAGTCGAGGCCGAGCCGGTCCATGCTGGCGTCGAAGGCCGTCAACGTGCTGTCGTAACCCTGCTCGGAGTTCCACAGCTTGGTCACCACGTAGAGTTGATCGCGCGGCACGTCGGAATCGGCGATCGCGCGCCCGGTTTCCCGTTCATTGCGGTAGGCGGCAGCGGTGTCGATATGCCGGTAACCGACTTGCAGCGCCGTACGTACCGCCTGCTCGGTCTCTGCCGGAGGGACCTGGAAGACTCCGAACCCGACGGCGGGGATCGCATGACCGTCATTGAGCATGACTGAGTTTGGTTCAAGGGGGCCGGACATGACACAGAGTCTGCCAGGCGCGCCGGACCTGCATCCCGGAGCTAGACGCGGATCGACGCGCTGGGCCGATCGCGTGCAGGACGTCGTCACCAATGTCGGCGTCAAGGCGATCCCCTGGATACCGACACCGGCCAAGCGGCTGATATTCGGCGGTCGATCGATCATCATCGATGGCAACACGCTCGATCCGACGCTGCAGCTGGCGCTGTCCGCGTCGCGGCTTTCCGGCATCGAGGGGTTGGACGTCAATGACGACCCGGTGGCGTCGCGCGCGCAGATGCGCCAGACGCTGCTGTCGCTACCCGGTCCCCAAATTCACGTCATGGTCGACGACCTCACGATTCCTGGGCCGGCCGGCGAGATCGGGGCCCGCCACTACCGTCCGGCCAACGAGGGGCCCGCGGACTTGCTGGTCTTCTACCACGGCGGCGGCTGGACGATCGGAGACCTGGACACCGCCGATGCGCTGTGCCGCCTGACCTGCCGCGACGCCGGGATTCATGTGCTGTCGATCGACTACCGGCTGGCCCCGGAGCATCCGGCGCCGGCCGCGATCGAGGACGCCTACGCGGCGTTCACGTGGGCCCACGACCATGCCGGAGACCTCGGCGCGAGACCGGGACGCGTCGCGGTCGGGGGAGACAGTGCGGGCGGCAACCTGGCCGCCGTCGTATGCCAATTGGCACGTGACGAGGACGGCCCGGCGCCGCTGCTGCAGTGGCTGATCTATCCCCGGACCGATTTCACCGCGCAGAATCGCTCGCTGAGCCTGTTCGCCCGCGGCTTCCTGCTGACCAAACGCGATATCGACTGGTTCACCGCGGAGTACCTCAACGGCACCGGCATCGACCTGACGGATCCGCGGGTCTCGCCCGCACATGCCCAATCATTGTCCGGGTTGGCGCCCGCGCTGATCGCCGTCGCGGGGTTCGACCCGTTGCGCGACGAAGGTCAGGCTTACGCCGCCGCGCTGCAGGACGCCGGCACCCCCGTGGACCTGCGGTACATGGGCTCGCTGACACACGGATTCGCCAGCCTGTTTCAGCTCGGGGGCGGCAGCGCGGCGGCGACCAGTGATCTGATTTCTGCGCTGCGCGCTCACCTGAGCCGGGCCTGATTTGCCGCGATTCGGCCGCCGGTAATCTAGAGGCGCGGTCTCCGACGTAACGCCCGCACGCCGACCCAACACAGAAGGATCACCAAACCTGTGGCCGACAAATCGAAACGTCCCCCCCGATTCGACCTGAAGGCGTCAGACGGGAAGTCCGGCCGGCTCATCCAGATCGGCGGTACCGCGTTCATCATCGTCTTCGCGGTCGCGCTGGTGTTCTACATCGTGACGTCGCACAAGGACAAAAAGGGCGGCATCGCCGGTCAGGGTGACACCGTTCGCGTGACGTCGAGCAAGGTGGTCAACCAGCCCGGGACCAACAACCCCAAGGCGGTCGTGACCTTCTACGAGGACTTCTTGTGCCCGGCCTGCGGCAATTTCGAGCGCACCTTCGGACCGACGATCTCCAAGCTGATCGATTCCGGCGCCATTGCCGCCGATTACTCGATGGTGGCAATTCTCGACAGCTCCAAGAACCAGAACTATTCGTCGCGGGCGGGGGCGGCAGCGCTGTGCGTCGCCGACGAGAACATGGATGCGTTCCGTCGTTTTCACACCGCGCTGTTCACCACCGGGATCCAGCCCGACGAGCGCGGGAGCAGCTTCCCCGACAACGCGAAATTGATCGAACTCGCCCGCGAGGCCGGCGTCGTCGGCAAGGTGCCGGATTGCATCAACAGCGGGAAGTACCTCTCCAAGGTCAGCGGCGAAGCCTCGGCCGCGAGCATCACCGCAACCCCGACGATCAAGATCAACGGTGAGAACTACGAGCCGTCGACACCCGATGCGCTGGTCGGAAAGATCAAGACCATCGTGGGCGACGTTCCGGGTATCGACGGACCCGTCGCTCCTCCGGCTTCGTGACGGTCGCGGTGTCGGTCGAACCCACCGGGCGATCCGGCGATCCGACATCGGCTTCGACACGTGATTCATCAGTACCGGCGCGCGGCGCGTGGTGGGTGCTGATCGCCGGGGCGATCGGGCTGGCCTCGTCGGCGACCCTGACGGTCGAGAAGATCGACCTCCTGCTCAACCCGTCGTATGTGCCGTCGTGCAACCTCAATCCGATCCTCTCGTGCGGTTCGGTGATGGTCACGCCGCAGGCCTCGTTGCTGGGCTTCCCCAATCCGCTGCTGGGCATCGTGGCGTTCACCGTGGTATTGGTCGCCGGCGTGCTGGCGGTGGCGAAAGTATCGATACCCCAATGGTTTTGGATTTCGCTTGAGGTCGGGCTGCTGGTCGGTGCCGGGTTCGTGCACTGGCTGATCTTCGAGAGTCTGTACCGGATCGGGGCGTTGTGTCCCTACTGCATGGTGGTGTGGGCGATGACGATCACGTTGCTGGTGGTGGTCGGGTCCATCGTGTTTCGTCCGGTGCTCGACGGCACCACGGCGCGGTTGCTCTACCAATGGCGATGGTCGATCACCGCGCTATGGTTCACCGCGGTGTTTCTACTGATCATGGTGCGGTTCTGGGACTATTGGTCGACACTTCTGTAAGGAGTCGCGAGTGATCTCCAAGGTGCTGGTGGCCAATCGCGGTGAGATCGCGATACGCGCGTTCCGCGCGGCCTACGAACTTGGCGTCGGCACGGTGGCCGTATATGCCTACGAGGACCGCAATTCGGTACACCGGCTCAAGGCCGATGAGTCGTATCAGATCGGCGATGTCGGTCATCCCGTGCGTGCTTACCTGTCCGTCGACGAGATCGTCGAAACTGCCTCCCGGGCCGGTGCCGACGCCGTCTACCCCGGGTACGGCTTCCTGTCGGAGAATCCGGCATTGGCCGCGGCCTGCGCGGACGCCGGCATCACGTTCGTCGGTCCCAGCGCCGAAATCCTTGAGCTGACCGGGAATAAGGCGCGGGCAATCGAGGCCGCCCGCGAAGCCGGGCTGCCCGTACTCGCATCTTCGGCGCCGTCGGCGTCGGTCGAGGAGCTGGTGTCCGCTGCCGCCGAGATGCGGTTTCCGTTGTTCGTCAAGGCTGTTGCCGGTGGCGGGGGGCGCGGTATGCGGCGCGTCACCGACATCGATGCGCTCACCGAGGCGATCGAGGCCGCCAGCCGTGAGGCCGAGTCGGCGTTCGGTGACCCGACGGTCTATCTCGAGCAGGCGGTGGTCAAGCCGCGCCACATCGAGGTGCAGATCCTGGGCGACAACACCGGCAACGTGATCCACCTGCACGAGCGCGACTGCAGCGTGCAGCGTCGCCACCAGAAGGTCGTCGAATTGGCGCCCGCGCCAAACCTTTCCACCGAATTGCGCGACAAGATCTGCGCCGACGCCGTCGCCTTCGCCCGGCATATCGGGTACAGCTGTGCGGGCACCGTCGAATTCCTGCTGGACGAGAACGGTCATTACGTTTTCATCGAGATGAATCCGCGGATTCAGGTGGAGCACACCGTGACCGAGGAGATCACCGACGTCGACCTGGTGTCCAGCCAGTTGCGCATCGCCTCCGGCGAGACGCTGGAGGATCTGGGCCTGAGCCAGGAGAACATTCGGCCGCACGGCGCCGCACTGCAGTGCCGGATCACCACCGAAGATCCGGCCAACGGGTTCCGCCCCGACACCGGCCGGATCAGCACCTACCGCAGTCCCGGTGGTGCCGGCATCCGTCTGGACGGCAGCACCAACCTCGGCGCGGAGATCAGCGCCCACTTCGATTCGATGCTGGTCAAGTTGACCTGCCGGGGCCGCGACTTCCACACGGCGGTGTCGCGGGCCCGACGCGCGATCGCGGAGTTCCGGATTCGCGGGGTATCGACGAATATTCCTTTCCTGCAAGCGGTTCTGGACGATCCGGACTTCCAGGCCGGCCGGATCACCACGTCGTTCATCGACGAGCGCCCACATCTGCTGACCGCGCGCGGATCAGCCGACCGCGGCACCAAGATCCTCAACTACCTGGCCGACGTCACGGTCAACCATCCGCATGGCACGCACCCGTCGACGGTGTACCCACACGACAAGCTGCCGTTTATCGATCCGACCGATCTCGAGGCGGAGCCGCCGGCCGGATCAAAGCAGCGGCTAGTTGAGTTGGGGCCCGAGGGTTTTGCGCGCTGGCTGCGCGAGTCGCCCGCGGTGGGCGTCACCGACACGACCTTCCGCGATGCCCACCAGTCGTTGCTGGCGACCCGGGTGCGCACCAGTGGGCTGATGATGGTGGCGCCCTACCTGGCCCGGACGATGCCGCAACTGCTGTCGGTGGAGTGCTGGGGCGGTGCCACTTACGATGTGGCACTTCGCTTCCTGAAAGAAGATCCTTGGGAGCGGTTGGCCACGCTGCGCGAGGCGATGCCCAACATCTGTCTGCAGATGCTGCTGCGGGGCCGAAACACCGTGGGGTACACGCCCTATCCGGAACTGGTCACCTCGGCGTTCATCGAAGAGGCGACCGCGACGGGTATCGACATCTTCCGCATCTTCGACGCGCTTAACAACCTGGACTCGATGCGCCCGGCTATCGACGCTGTCCGCGAAACCGGTTCCGCGATAGCCGAAGTCGCGATGTGCTACACCGGTGACCTGTCCGACCCGGGGGAGCGGCTCTACACGCTGGACTACTACCTCAACCTGGCCGAGCGGATCGTGGACGCAGGTGCGCACGTGCTGGCCATCAAGGACATGGCCGGGCTGTTGCGGCCACCGGCCGCACACCAACTGGTCAGCGCGCTGCGCAGCCGGTTCGACTTGCCGATCCACGTACACACCCACGACACCCCGGGTGGCCAGCTGGCCAGCTATATGGCCGCCTGGCACGCGGGTGCCGACGCCGTCGACGGTGCCGCCGCACCGCTGGCGGGCACCACCAGCCAGCCGGCACTGAGCTCGATCGTCGCCGCCGCCGCGCACACCGAGCACGACACCGGCCTGTCGCTTTCGGCGGTATGCGCGCTGGAGCCGTACTGGGAGGCGCTGCGAAAGGTGTACGCGCCCTTCGAATCCGGGCTGCCCGGTCCGACGGGGCGGGTCTATCACCACGAAATCCCGGGTGGCCAGTTGTCGAACCTTCGCCAACAGGCGATCGCGCTGGGCTTGGGCGATCGATTCGAAGAGATCGAAGAGGCGTATGCGGGCGCTGACCGCGTGCTCGGCAGGCTGATCAAGGTCACCCCGTCGTCGAAGGTGGTCGGCGACCTGGCGCTGGCGCTGGTCGGTTCGGGGCTCACCGCAGACGAATTCTCCTCGGATCCTTCGCGATTGGACATCCCGGAATCGGTGGTGGGGTTCCTGCGCGGCGAGCTCGGGGATCCGGTCGGTGGCTGGCCGGAGCCGCTGCGCAGCGCCGCGCTGGAGGGCCGCGGGCCCGCCAAGCCGGTCCAGCAGCTCAGCGCAGAAGACGAGGCGGGGCTCGCGCTGAGCGGTGCCAAACGTCAAGCCACGCTCAATCGACTGTTATTCCCTGGTCCGACAAAGGAATTCGAGGAGCACCGGGACACTTACGGTGACACGTCGCATCTGTCGGCCAATCAGTTCTTCTACGGGCTGCGCCAAGGCGAAGAGCATCAGGTGACACTGGAACGCGGGGTCGATCTGTTGATTGGTCTGGAGGCCATCTCCGAGCCCGACGAGCGCGGCATGCGCACGGTGATGTGCATCATGAACGGCCAGCTGCGTCCGGTGCTGGTGCGCGACCGCAGTATCGCCAGCACCATCCCGACCGCCGAGAAGGCCGAACGAGGCAATGCCGGCCACATCGCGGCACCCTTCGCCGGAGTCGTCACCGTGTCGGTGGCCGAGGGCGACAAGGTGAGCGCGGGCCAGACGATCGCCACGATCGAGGCGATGAAGATGGAAGCGCCGATCACCGCTCCGAAGGACGCCACCGTGGGGCGGGTCGCCGTGTCGAGCACGGCGCAGGTCGAGGGTGGAGATCTGCTGGTGGTGCTGAGCTGACGCGGATCATCGGCGGCGTCGCCGGAGGGCGACGGCTCGCCGTGCCGCCGCGTGGGACCCGGCCGACCACCGATCGGGTGCGCGAGTCGTTGTTCAACATCGTCACCGCGCGACGTGATCTGGCCGGCTTGGCGGTGCTGGATCTCTACGCGGGCTCGGGCGCACTGGGTCTGGAAGCGCTCTCGCGCGGTGCGGCCTCGGCGCTGTTCGTCGAGTCCGATCCGCGCACCGCGGCCGTCATCGCGCGCAACATCGAGGCCCTGGGCCTGCCCGGCGCGACGCTGCGCCGGGGCCCGGTGTCCACGGTGCTGGCCGGTGGGGTCGCATCCCCGGTCGATCTGGTGCTGGCCGACCCGCCTTACGAGATCGAGACCGCCGAGGTCGAGGCAGTCCTGGCCGCGCTGAGCGCCCATGGCTGGGTGCGCGCGGCAACGGTCGCAGTCGTCGAGCGGGCCGCCGCCGGGGCTTCGCTGACCTGGCCGGACGGCTGGACCCCATGGCCGGAGCGAATTTACGGCGACACCCGCCTGGAGCTGGCCGAATATGACTGAGACGCCCTGCTACCTTGGTCGCTTATGAGCGGCGCCGTATGCCCGGGCTCATTCGACCCGGTGACATTGGGCCACATCGACGTCTTCGAACGCGCCGCGGGTCAGTTCGACGAGGTCGTCGTGGCGATCCTGACCAACCCCGCCAAGAAGGGCATGTTCGAGATCGACGAGCGCGTCGCGATGATCGAGGAAGCGACGGCTCATCTGCCGAATCTGCGCGTCGAGGTCGGGCAGGGCCTGGTGGTGGACTTCGTCACCTCCCGCGGGATGACCGCGATCGTCAAGGGCCTGCGCACCGACACCGATTTCGAGTACGAGTTGCAGATGGCACAGATGAACAAGCACATCGCCAATGTGGACACCTTCTTCGTGGCGACCGCGCCGCAGTATTCGTTCGTGTCGTCGTCGTTGGCCAAAGAGGTCGCGATGATGGGCGGCGACGTCTCGAAGCTGCTGCCGGAGTCGGTGAATCGCCGCCTGCGCGAGAGGCTGTCGTAAGGTCCTTGGCCGGGTTATCAGTAGGGCGGGTCGTCCGGCAACGGCGTCATGGCGTCGGGTACCCAATCCGCGGGTAGTTCCTCGGGCTCGCGGGGTTCGTTGATCCAGGTGCAGAACGGGCTGGTGCTTGCTGCGCCCTTGAATGCGAACAGACTGTTGCGCATATGGTTTCGGAACTTGCGCGCGGCGACTTCCTCTTTGCGGGCCTTTTGCCGCCGGTTGTGCATGCGCGCTTGACTGATCCGAGCACGTCGCTGCTTGGACCTATCGCGTCTCACCGGGATCGGCGTGGCACACGCCGGTCCACGCGGCTGAGGGAAAAGATCCGCCCCTGCCGGATACGTCCGGTACACGCGCCCGCTGGGAGAGGTCCAGACGACGGTGCCGTCGCCAAGTTGTGTGTCACGCCATCCGACGTGGAAGGTCTTGAGTCGATGGTGTTGGCGGCAAAGGCATTTGAGATTCTGCGCCACCGTGAGGCCGCCGGCCGTTGGATCCTGGTGGTTGAACGGGATGGTGTGGTCGATATCGCATACCACTGCGGGACGACTACATCCCGGGAAGCGACAGGTCAGATCCCGGCAGCGAACGAAGCGTTCGAGCGCCGCGGATGGCTGGTAGCGCAGCGCCTCCACCGGGGTGGTGAAAGGGTCGGCAACGAGTTGTGCTGCGGCGGAAGCCAATTCACGAACCTGCTCGGCGTCGATGATCCCGTACCCCTCTAGGTAGCCCGGCTCATCGCTGTTGGCATTGACCGTTTGTTCACTGGCGACCACGTTGATGACCACCCGCACACCGCCTGACTCCGGTTCGCCGTCCCCGGCGCCGGCCGCGGCAGGACAGTCCGACTGTTCGCAGCGGCACACCAAGCCGCGCCCCTGCGTCAGCGCGGCCAAGGCATCGGCGCGGCGCTGCTCCATCGTCCGCGGATCGCCGGCGCACACTTGGCCCGCAAGTTGCGAGAGCCGACGATCGAAGGCGGTCGCGGCAGTAGCCTCGACGGTGCCGTAGACGTCCGCCATCCCGTTGTCCAGCGTGCTGATGGCGATATACCGGTCATTCGCGGCCGTCTCGCGCCGTTCACGGGCGGCATCGGGATCAACGGCCCGCACCGTGGCGTCGACGGCATTGACGATGCGTTGTCGTGACCAGCCGTGCCATTTCCCGATCCGGGTGGCCAGTGACCGGTCGACCTCGGCGATCAACCCGTCATCGGTGATCAGGTCGGTACGGCTGATGATCAACCGGACGGTGCGCCAATCGGTGCGCCCCTCCGACAGCAGAGCCGCGAGTTTGGGCAGCCTGGTGTCGAGCGACTCGGCATATGACACCAGATAGCTTGCCGCCATCGGGGACAGGTTCATCGCGGCGGCCACCTCGGCCGCAGTCCGCTCGAACCCGTCGAGCACGGCATAGCCCCGGCGGTCCTCGGCCTGCTTGGTAGCGGCCACTCGGTGTCGAAGTAAAGCTCCCACCGCCGCCATCCGCCGCGCCACCAACATCGACTCCTGCCGCTGGGTGGACTCGATCTCCGTTACCAGATCACAGGGATCGGTTGATTCGAACATACATTCGATAATAGCGAGGTGGCCCGACAACTTTCTGGACGGAGTTGAGATTCCTCAGCCGCACGGGAGCGGTCCATGAGAAGCTTTCGGCTACCGCGGGGGAAACGCGTCAACGCTGTGATGGAAGGACTCGGCAGTGGAAGAGCGACCTACCGCTGTATTAAGCGATCGCACCGAAGCCGCTGCGAGCCCCAGTCTGGGCGGGTGGCGAGCGACGACCGCGCCGGCCGCATTCGCGCCGCAAGATATCGCTCACGTCCTGCAGTACGTGCGCCACCCGGTTCATGTCGTCCGCGAGGACGCCACCGGTCAGCTGGGCCTGGCGATGGGAGGCGAACTGGTCGGCGCCGGTGCGTCCGACATATCTTTGATGGGAACACTGCCCCCGATCTATCCGGAATGGCTCGGCGACCGCGAGTTCTGCGAGTCTCACGGGATCCGCTTCCCCTATGTCACCGGTGCCATGGCCAACGGCATCGCTACCCCTGCACTGGTGGTGGCCATGGCCGAGGCCGGGATGCTGGGCTTCTTTGGCGCGGGCGGCCTCTCGTTCGCCGCCGTCGAACGAGGACTGGCCCAGATTCAGACCAGGCTGGCGGGCAGACCACTTGCCTGGGGCGCCAACCTGATCCACTCACCCAACGAGGTTGCGCTGGAGGGGCGGGTCGCCGAACTGTTCATCGAACGGGGCGTCCGGGTCGTCGAGGCCTCGGCGTTCATGAAGCTGACCCCCGCCGTCGTGCACTACGCCCTGTCGGGCTTGTCGACCGACCCGGCCGGCGCGATCGTCCGCAAAAACCATGTGATGGCCAAGATCTCGCGTCCCGAGGTCGCCCGCATGTTCATGGAGCCCGCGCCCGCGGCCTTGGTTTCGGTGCTCGTCGCGTCCGGCAAGCTGACCCAGCGGGAGGCCGAGCTCGCCCAGCATGTACCGGTGGCCGAAGACATCACGGTCGAGGCCGACAGCGGCGGGCACACCGACAACCGTCCGTTGCCGGCGTTGTTCTCGGAAATCGTGCTGCTGCGCGACAAGCTGGCGCAGCAGCACGGCTTGGCCTGCCGGATCCGCGTGGGTGCCGCCGGGGGTCTTGGTACGCCGCAGTCGGTCGCCGGTGCGTTCGCGATGGGCGCCGCCTATGTGTTGACCGGCTCGGTCAACCAGTCGTGCGTCGAGTCGGGCCTTTCCCCGCACGCCCGCGGCATGCTGGCCAAGGCCGGAGTGGCCGACGTGATGATGGCCCCGGCGTCCGACATGTTCGAGATGGGCGTGAACCTGCAGGTCCTCAAGCGTGGTGCCATGTTCGGCCACCGGGCGAGGAAGCTCTACGAGTGGTACGCCGCCAATCCCGACCTGAGTGCCGTCGTGGACAAGCACGGTGCGGAGCTGGAAAAGATCCTCGGCAAGAGTGTCGGGGAGGTCTGGGCTGAAACACATCAGTACTGGGAGCAGCGCGACCCCGCGGTGCTTGAACTCGCGACCCGAGACTCGAAATATCAGATGGGGCTGGTGTTCCGCTGGTACCTCGGCAAATCGAGCCGGTGGGCGATCGACGGGCAACCGGACCGTGTACTGGACTACCAGATCTGGTGTGGACCCTCGATGGGCGCGTTCAACAGCTGGGTGGCGGGTAGCTACCTGGAGGACCCTGAGCAGCGGAAGGTCGATCAGGTGGCGCTGAATTTGTTGGAGGGCGCTACCCACATCAGTCGGGCCCACCAGGCTCGCAAATGCGGCGTGCCCGTTCCGGCGGATGCGTTCAACTACACGCCGCGCCCGCTTTCTTTGTAGGTGTTTTCGGCCTCCGACAGACAAATACCAGACGCTTTCCCGTGCCGACAAACTGCGCCTGCATTGCGCAATTGTGAGCTGCTGACGTGCGGTTAGCGCGGAGCGATCCGATAATTGCGCGGGCACGATCCGCTTTCTGGGCGCACCGAAGCTGACACGGTTTATTCAGTTCCCGCAGCAGACGGCGAAACGGGGTGAATATCCCATCAATTCCTGTTACTCGCCAGTAACTGCGTACCGACACATATGGGACCGAACGAATTGAACACTGCCGATCACCGTAATGGCGTATCCGGGCGTCTTGGCAAAGCTCGTGGGGGGCGATTACCGGTCCACCGGGCGACGGTCGCCGCGGTGCCGGTGCGCGCGGTCACGTAGAGCCGAAATGGCTCGTCCGACCCACCAGCATCGCTGTGTCACGGTCCGCAGGCAAGCCAGGAAACCGCCGGATCAACGGCCGTCTGATAGACGGTCAAGCGGTATTGACTGTTCGTCAGTACAAGACCCTGCGTTCTGATATGGTCCCGGCGAGCGCTAGGCCTGCCCCGGGGGTGTAGGTCAATGCAGCAAAACCTCGACGATCAGTCTTCGGTGTGCCGCAAGTAAACACTCGATGTTGCTCGTCTAGCCAATGCAAAGGTGATCGATGGCATCAAAACACCCCCCTGTTGCGGTTGTCGGTGTAAGTGCGCTGTTTCCCGGGTCTCCCGAAGCCGAGCGCTTCTGGCGCAACATCATCGGTGGCGTCGACCTGTTCTCCGAGGTCCCCGAGTCGCACTGGCGCATTGACGACTACTACCACCCCGATCCGCATATGCCGGACAAGGTATACGCGCGTCGCGGCGGATTCTTGCCTGATGTCGACTTTTCACCAATGGATTTCGGCATTCCGCCGAACGTTATGCCCGCAACCGATACCGCCCAGCTGCTGGCACTAAGGGTCGCGCACCAAGTATTAGAGGATGCCGCGGGGGGTGATTTTTCTCACATCGACCGCGAGCGGATCAGCGTCATCCTCGGCGCCTCCGGTGGCACGGAGTTGATCACCTATATCAGCGGCCGGCTACACCGGCCGGTCTGGGAGCGAGGACTGCGGGCTGCCGGTCTCTCGGAACCAGAGGTTGCCGCGTTCAGTGAAAGAGTGACGTCGAACTACGCGACTTGGCAGGAGAACACCTTCCCCGGGCTGCTCGGCAACGTAATCGCCGGGCGGATCGCGAACCGCTTCGACCTCGGCGGTACCAACTGCGTCATCGACGCGGCGTGTGCCAGCTCGCTGGCGGCGCTCGAAGCCGGGCTGCACGAGCTGTACCTCGGCGAAGCGGACATGGTGCTCGCCGGCGGAGTCGATGCCTTCAACGACATCTTCATGTACATGTGCTTCGCCAAGGTGACGGCGTTGTCCACCAGTGGTGACTGCCGGCCCTTCTCCGACAAATCCGACGGCACCATGCTGGGCGAAGGGCTGTCCATGTTCGCGCTCAAGCGTCTCGACGACGCCGAGCGCGACGGCGACCGGATCTACGCGGTGATCCGCGGCATCGGCACCTCCTCGGATGGTCGGGCAAAGAGTATCTATGCACCCAGCCCGGCGGGTCAGGCGAAAGCTCTGCGGCGCGCCTACGAGGCCGCGGGCTACGGCCCGGAAACGGTCGGGCTCGTCGAAGCGCACGGCACCGGGACCAAAGCCGGGGACGCCGCCGAGTTCGAGGCGTTGCGGGAGGTCTTCAACGCGTCGGGCCGCGAGGACCGGCAATGGTGCGCACTCGGCTCGGTCAAGTCCCAGATCGGGCACACCAAGGGTGCGGCCGGAGCGGGTGGTCTGTTCAAGGTGGTGATGGCGCTTCACCACAAGGCGTTGCCGCCGACGATCAAGATCGACCGGCCGAACCCCGCCCTCGAGATTGAGCGGTCGCCGTTCTACCTTTCCACCCAGTCCAAGCCATGGATGGCCGACAAGGGCGTCCCGCGGCGCGCGTCGGTCAGCTCGTTCGGCTTCGGCGGCACCAACTTCCACGTCGCCGTCGAGGAGTACACGGGAACCGGGAAGCGTGCGTATCGATTCCGCTCCTGGGATTCCGAACTGGTCGTGCTGGGCGCCCCTTCTTCGGCGGCGCTCTCCGGGCAAGCCGCTGCGCTGTCCGCATCACTGGTCGACAGTGCCGACATGCTCAGCTGGATCGCGCGCAGCACGCAAGCCGCGTACAACGCTGCGCAGCCGCACCGCCTTGCCGTCGTTGCCGACAGTGTTTCGACCTTGCAGACGATGCTCGACGAAGTTGCGGCGAAGCTGCGCGCGGCGGATGTCCCGTCGTCGTTCGCCTCGCCGAAGGGCTACTTCTACTCCGCGCAGCGACCGGGGCCGGTCGCATTGCTATTTCCGGGCCAGGGCAGCCAGTACGTCGGTATGGGCGCCGATCTGCCGCAGCTCCATGAGCCGGCGTTGGCGGCATGGGAATGTGCGCGAGCTGACCGGTTGAACGCTGATCGCGATCTGCACGACGTCGTCTGGCCGAAGACGGCATTCACCGATGACGAGCGCGCCTTGCAGTCGGCCGAGCTGACGAAAACCGAGTGGGCGCAACCGGGCATCGGTGCGCACAGCCTGAGTCTGCTCTCGGTGATTCACTCGCTTGGCATTGCACCCATTGCCGTCGGTGGCCACAGCTTCGGCGAAGTCACTGCGCTGTGTGCCGCAGGAGTTTTCAGCGGCGAGGTCGCCCTGCAAATCGCGCGCAAGCGCGGTGAGCTGATGGCCGAAGCGGCCACTAACAGCGACGGCGCGATGTGTGCGGTGACCGCCCCCGTCGAGGAAGTCCGCCAGCTGATCGGGGAGTGGGGGCTCCCGGTCGTCATCGCGAACCACAATGCTCCCAATCAGGCTGTGCTGTCCGGGAATAGCACCGCCATCGAACACGCGGCACAGCGCTTTGCCGCGGCGGGCATCAACGCGCGACGCCTGGATGTCGCCACCGCATTCCATTCCGACATCGTCAGCCCGGCAGCGGTTCCCTTCGGTTCCTTCCTGGCCGGTGTCGCGTTCGGCACGCCGGCGGTGCCCGTCTACGCCAATGCGACAGCGCAGCCGTATGCCGGTGACGCGCAACAAATGCGGACCACGCTCGCCAACCAGATCGCGCAGCCGGTACGGTTCGTCGAGCAGATTCAGGCAATGTGGCGCGCCGGCGCGCGCACCTTCGTCGAGGTCGGCCCCGGCGGGGTGCTGACAAATCTCGTCGGCAAGTGTCTGGTCGGCGAAGAGCACTCGGCGGTGTCGCTGGATGCCAAGGGCAAGAACGGCATTCGATCGCTGTGGATCGGATTGGCCCAGCTCGTGGCCGCCGGTGTCCCGATGAATTTCGAGGGCCTGTGGGCCGACTATCGCATCGGCGACGATCCGCGCAACCGCGAGAAGCCGAAGCTGACCTTGAAGATCAATGGGTCCAACTATGGAAGGCCGCCAATAAGCGACGAGCCTGTGCGGCGGCCGTTCGATATCGAAACAACTCTCGACCGCAGTGGCCCCAGCAACGGCCACCGGACCGAATCGGAGTCCAAATATATGCCATCTGAATCCATTACCCCGGTGGTCCACGTCAACGGCACGCCAGCCGCGGTCCCGCCGCCGGCGCCGGTTCCGGTCCCCTCGACGGTGATGCCGGCCGCGCCGGCGCTCAACGGTCATGCCGCGAGCAATGGCAACGGTCATGCACCGAGCAATGGGAATGGTCATGGCCACCTCGGTGCATCCGCGACCGCCGTGATCGCTGCGCCCGCGCCAGTGACTTTGGCGGCTCCTCCGCCGGTCGCAGCACCCGTGCTGAGTGCCGAAGCGGTGACGGAGATGATCGCCGCGGTAGGAACGCTGCGGGACGCCTTCGACAATCTGCAACGCGTTTTGCAAGGTCTCGTGGTCCCGGCGGCGGCCGCCCCGCCTGCTCCAAATTTGGCTCCAAATCCGGCTCCAAATCCGGTTATTGCCAACGGAACGCGGTCGGTGCTCGTTGCGCCGGCTGTTCACAACGAGACGACGCCCATGCCTGCGCCTGTTGCTCCTGTGTCTGCGGCGGTGGTGTCGGGTGTGGATGTGGTGGGTGAGATGTTGGCGGTGGTGGCGGATAAGACGGGTTATCCCGTTGAGATGCTTGATTTGTCGATGGCGTTAGAGGCGGATTTGGGTATCGATTCGATTAAGCGGGTGGAGATTTTGTCGGGGGTGCAGGAGCGGGTTCCGGTGTTGCCGGAGGTGGAGACTGCGGCGATGGCGGGGTTGGGGACGTTGCAGGAGATTGTTGATTATTTGCAGTCACTGTTGGCCCCGGTGGCGCCGATGGCTCCGATGGCCCCGTTGGCCCCGGTGGCTGCGCCTGCGCCGGCTGTTCACAACGAGACGACGCCCATGCCTGCGCCTGTTGCTCCTGTGTCTGCGGCGGTGGTGTCGGGTGTGGATGTGGTGGGTGAGATGTTGGCGGTGGTGGCGGATAAGACGGGTTATCCCGTTGAGATGCTTGATTTGTCGATGGCGTTAGAGGCGGATTTGGGTATCGATTCGATTAAGCGGGTGGAGATTTTGTCGGGGGTGCAGGAGCGGGTTCCGGTGTTGCCGGAGGTGGAGACTGCGGCGATGGCGGGGTTGGGGACGTTGCAGGAGATTGTTGATTATTTGCAGTCACTGTTGGCCCCGGTGGCCCCGTTGGCCCCGGTGGCTGTGCCTGCTCCTGTTGCTGTGCCTGCGCCTGTTGTCCCTGTGTCTGCGGCGGTGGTGTCGGGTGTGGATGTGGTGGGTGAGATGTTGGCGGTGGTGGCGGATAAGACGGGTTATCCCGTTGAGATGCTTGATTTGTCGATGGCGTTAGAGGCGGATTTGGGTATCGATTCGATTAAGCGGGTGGAGATTTTGTCGGGGGTGCAGGAGCGGGTTCCGGTGTTGCCGGAGGTGGAGACTGCGGCGATGGCGGGGTTGGGGACGTTGCAGGAGATTGTTGATTATTTGCAGTCACTGTTGGCCCCGGTGGCGCCGATGGCTCCGATGGCCCCGTTGGCCCCGGTGGCTGCGCCTGCGCCGGCTGTTCACAACGAGACGACGCCCATGCCTGCGCCTGTTGCTCCTGTGTCTGCGGCGGTGGTGTCGGGTGTGGATGTGGTGGGTGAGATGTTGGCGGTGGTGGCGGATAAGACGGGTTATCCCGTTGAGATGCTTGATTTGTCGATGGCGTTAGAGGCGGATTTGGGTATCGATTCGATTAAGCGGGTGGAGATTTTGTCGGGGGTGCAGGAGCGGGTTCCGGTGTTGCCGGAGGTGGAGACTGCGGCGATGGCGGGGTTGGGGACGTTGCAGGAGATTGTTGATTATCTGCAGTCACTGTTGGCTCCGATGGCCCCGGTCGCCGACAGTGGCGCCCCACCGATGCATGCCCCACCGCCGGTTCCCGCCATCCCCAACGGCGCCGTGGCGGGTGACCGCCTCCCTTTTGAGTTGGCCGGAGTAGCGATCGCGCGCCACGCCGTGCGCGCAATCGCTACTCCGGCAAGCGGAATGGCGATGCCAGGCCTCTACAGCGCTGCCAACGTGGAGATTGTCGCCACTGCTCCCGGCGTCGGTGAGGCCCTGGCCGCCATCCTTGGCGACCACGGGATCAGCGCCACCACCGTGGCCGAGCCGAGCACCAATGCCGAGGCCGTGATCCACCTCGGCGGGCTGCAGCAGACAACCAGCCGGGAAGACATGCTGGCCCTCAACCGCGCGGTGTTTGCCGATGCACAACGCGTCGCCGCGCGATTTGAAGAGCACGGCGGCGTCTTCGTCACCGTTCAGGACACCGGCGGCACCTTCGGTCTGCTCACCGAGCCAGGCTCGCGCGCATGGGCCGGCGGGATCGGCGCCCTGGCCAAGACAGCCGCGCAAGAATGGCCAACAGCACAAGTCAAGGCCATCGACATCGCGGCCGGACAGCTGGCCCCGATCGCCATCGCCGAGCGCATCGCGCACGAGCTATTGGCGGGCGGCGCCGAACTGGAAGTCGGTCTAGGCAGCACGTACGGACGAGTCACCGTCGTCGCCGACGCGGCGCCGGTCGCTACCCATACCCGTCGCATCGACCAGCGTGACGTCATTGTCGTGTCGGGCGGAGGCCGCGGTGTGACGGCCGCATCGGTGATCGCTCTGGCGGAACAGACACGGGCCGGCTTCGTACTGATCGGACGCACCGAACTCGGCGACGAACCAGCCGCCGCGCAGGGGCTGACTACCGACGCCGAACTCAAGCGAGCATTGCTGACTAGCGCTGCGGCACAAGGACTTAAGCTCACGCCCAAACAGCTTGAGCAACAGGTGCGGCGCATCCTGGCCGATCGTGAAGTGCGCGCCACGCTTGCTGCCATGACCGCTGCCGGCTCGCGGGTCCGCTACGCCACGGCCGACGTGCGCGATGCGTCCCAACTCGGTGCGCTGCTCGATAGCGTGCGCGCGGACCTCGGGCCCATCACCGGGCTGGTCCACGGGGCCGGTGTACTGGCCGATGCGCCGTTGCACAAGAAGACCCTGGATGGATACGACCGCGTCTTCGAGACAAAGGTCGGCGGTCTGTGCGCCCTGCTCGATGCGACAGCCGGCGACGCGCTGAAGCTGGTCTGCCTGTTCTCGTCGGTGGCGGCGCGCAGCGGCAATGTCGGCCAAAGCGACTACGCCATGGCCAACGAAATCCTCAACAAGGTTGCCCTGGCCGAACAGGCCCGCCGCGGTCCTGGCTGCCTCGTCCGCGCATTGGGCTGGGGCCCTTGGGATTCCGGGATGGTGACGCCCGGTCTCAAGGCGATGTTCGAGTCCCGGGGAATTTCTTTGATCCCGCTCGCCGACGGCGCACACGCATTCGTCTCCGACGTGCTGGACGCGCAGACGGCCAGTCCGGAGGTGATCCTCGGAGATGGCGTATTGGCAGGTGTGCCAACCCATCCGGTGCCCGCCGAGGGCCGGGCCGCACGTGTGGTGGCTCATGCCGGTCGCCAGCCGTATCTGCACGATCACCGCATCCAGGGCAACGTGGTCCTGCCGATCGTGCAGGCGCTGGAATGGTTTGTGCGGATGGCGCAGGCATGCCGGCCCGGTCAGCGCGTGGATCGGATTTTCGACCTCCGGGTGCTGCGCGGGGTGACGCTGTCCGACTTCGACCAACGCGGTGACGCACTGCTGGTGCGTTGCGCGTCGATGGACGGTCACCCACATCGACTGGCGTGCACGTTGTCCGACGCTTCCGGATCGACCGCCTATTATTCCGCGACGGTCGAAATGGGCGGGGGCGCAATGGCGGTGCCGACTCTCGCAATCGCGCCGGCCGGCGGCAAGCAGCTGAACCGCGATACCTGCTACACCAACGGTGCACTCTTCCACGGTCCCGCCTTCCAAGTCCTCGAGAGCGTCGACTGCCAGACGTCCTCCGCCACGGCCCCGCTGTACGGGCTGACGGCGGTGGGTTGGGCAGGCGAAGGCTGGGCGACCGATCCGGCCGCGCTCGACGGCTGCCTGCAAGCGGCGCTGGTATGGAGCTTTGAGCAGCTCGGGGCCAAGGTGCTGCCGCTGCGGGTGGGCGAGATCGTGCGGTACCGAGCCGGTGCGCTCGGCGATGGGTTGCGCTGCGTGCTCTCCAACGGCGTGGCAAAGAACAGCCGGGCGGTCTGCGACCTAGACCTCGTCGATGCGGACAATCACGTCGTTGCCAGCATCAAACGACTTGAGATGTACCCCTACGGCAGCTGATCCGAATGCTGCGGAGTCATCTTGAAATTTGAACCCATCGCGATCGTCGGCCAGGGCTGCGTTCTGCCCGGCGGTCTGAGTCCCGACGGGTTGTGGGACACGGTGCGTGCGGGCCGCGACGCCCTCGGCTCGGCGCAGCCCGGCTACTGGGGTGTATCGGCGGAGCATATCCTGCGCGACCCGAAGAACTCCGCCTTCCTGGACCACACCTGGTCGGACCGCGGTGGATACGTGCGTGGGTTCGATCCGGCTCTCGCGACTGGGGGGCTTCTCCTTGACGCCGAGGCTCTCGATGGTCTCGATCCGCTGTACCTGTGGGCCATCGAGGCGGCCCGCCAAGCCATTGAGGGTGCGGGCTGGCGTGCGGGCGAAGTCCCGGGCTCGGCCGGGGTCGTCCTCGGAAACCTGAGCTATCCGACGAAGACGATGACGGATCTGGCCGAAAAAGTCTGGCGCGGAACAACGCACCGGATCGACTGGCGTAATCGGTTCATGTCCGGTCTGCCCGCTCATCTCATCGCGAACGCGCTCGGCCTTACCGGTGGTGCCGCCGCCGTCGACGCCGCGTGCGCCTCATCGCTGTATGCCATCAAGCTCGCCTGCGACCGGCTGCACGACCGCACCGCGGATGTGATGCTGGCCGGAGGTGTCAACGGGGCCAGCGACTTGCTGTTACACGTTGGCTTCAGCGCGCTGCAGGCGCTGAGCCGTTCCGGCAGGTCGCGCCCGTTCCATTCGGAGGCCGACGGTCTGGTGCCGGCCGAGGGCGCGGCGATTCTGGTGCTGCGCAGGCTGGAAGACGCAATCGCCGACGGTAACACCATATTGGGCATCATCAGGGCGGTCGGCCTCAGCAACGACGGCCGCGGCCGCGGTCTGCTGGTGCCCTCCCAGGAGGGGCAGGAACGTGCGATGCGGCTCGCCTACGAGATGGCCGAGCTTGAGCCGCAAGACATCTCCCTGATCGAATGTCATGCCACCGGCACCGCGCGGGGCGATCTGACCGAACTGATGAGCATGGCACGCATTTTCGACGGTATGACCAACGTGCCGATCGGATCGCTGAAATCCAATCTCGGGCACTCCATCACGGCATCGGGCGCTGCCGGAGCCATCAAGGTGCTCGCGGCGATGCGGGCGCGAGTACGGCCGCCGACCCTGCACACCGACGATCCGCTGCCGTATCTCGCTGACTCTCCGTTCCGGCTGCTCACCGAAGCCGAACCCTGGCATTGTGTCGGACCGCGCCGCGCCGCGGTCAACAACTTCGGCTTCGGCGGCAACAACGCCCACCTGCTGCTCGAGGAATGGGCCGAACCCGCTAACAAGCATGTCGCACCGCCGCAATGGCCGGCGACGCCGACCGGAGCCGACGCGGACATCGCGATCGTCGGGCTGGGACTGCTCGTAGGCGATGGACACGAAACCCTCTCGGTAGCTGATCATCTGGCGAAGAACGAACCGATTCCCCATCGCGAGGACAGCGGTGCGGTAAGGGCGCGGATGTCCGAGGTCTGTCTCGATCTTACTCAGACACGTTTCCCCCCAACCGATCTCAAGCAGACCCTGCCGCAACAGATCGCCCTTCTCGGTGCGACGATGAATGTCGGTGATCTGATCAAAGATCTTCCACCGGACACCACGAGCGTTATCGTCGGGATGGGCTGCGACGCCGAGGTGACACGACTCGGGGTGCGTTGGCGGTTGGCCGGCGAGATCGATGACCCGGATTTGCTGGCGACGGCGCGCGACGCGGTGGTGCAAGGGTGGACAGCCGCCGGGGTGGTCGGCGCCATGCCCAACATTGTGGCCAACCGGTTGAACAGTCAGTTCGATCTTCGCGGACCGAGTTTCACGGTATCCCGCGAGGAGCTTTCCGGAACCACGGCACTGGAGATGGCCGCCCGCGCACTGCGGCGCGGTGAGATCGACGCGGCCGTGGTGGGGGCGGTGGACCTCAGCTGCGAACCCGTGCACGAAGCGGCGGCCCGGGAGCTGCTGGGACCCGGCGAGCAGATCCCCGGTGACGCCGCCGTCGTGCTGGTCCTCAAACGCGCCGACGATGCACGCCGTGATGACGACACGGTTCTTGCCAGCCTGTCCGCCGGCCGGCGACCAAACGGCGATTGCCTTCGGTTGGGCACCGCACCCGGCGCAACGAACCTCTCGCCCCTACTCGGCCACGCCCACGCCGCGTCCGGGCTGTTGCACGTCGCCGCCGGTGTGCTCTACGGCTTTCTCGGTATACGTCCCGATGGCACGCAATGGTCCTCGCCGCATCGAGAAGTCGTCATCGCGCTTGACGCGCTGGCTGGCCAGCAGCAGCAGATCGTGCTGGTGGCACCGCCGGTCAATGACGCCAGCGCGCTCGCCGCACACCGCACCGAGACGGGATCCGGGCCGGGGAAGTCGACGTGGCTGCGTTTTCCCGGTCATCTTCCCGACGTTCTGCTACCGGAGAATGTTATCGAAGTTGACCAGGATTCACGGTTGATCACCAGTAAAGGGGAGCAGCGCATGGCAACACACCTCCCGGTTCCCCCTGCTCTGCCCAAGGCCGCGGAGGCATTGGTGCGGGTGCCGCTCGGCGCGGCTCTGGCCGCGCAGACGCCGCCAGAGCCGCTGGCAGTCGCCTACGACATCGACACGCACCCGGCCGGCACGCGGGGGAGCGTCCGCAACGGTTCTGACCACAACGGCTCTGGCCACGACGACTCCACATCCGCCCCCCGCAAGGGTGACACAGCCTCGAAGCCATTGGCGCCCAAAGAGATTGACAAGTTACCCCTTGCCGGTGCGTGCAGGGCGGTTCAGCCGGTTCGGCCCGCAGACAAGCACGTTCCGGCGCCGACGGCCAAGCGGGCCCCGGTTGGTCTCGCGCTCGACAAGGACGGCCTGCGGGTGCACGCGTCGGGGAAGATCTCCGATATCTATGGCCCGGCGTTCACGGTGCAAGACAACTACCTTCGTCAGGTGCGGATGCCGGAACCGCCGCTGCTGCTGGCGGATCGCCTCTTGGGCATCGACGCCGAGCCGGGCCGCAACGGTACCGGAACCCTGTGGACCGAAACCGATGTCACCTCCGATGCGTGGTATCTGGATCAGGGCCGGATGCCCGCGGGCGTCATGATCGAGGCCGGGCAGGCCGACCTGATGCTCATCTCGTGGATGGGCGCCGACTTCGCCAACAAGGGTGATCGGGTGTATCGCCTGCTGGGCTGTGAGGTGACCTACTTGGGCGGCCTACCCGAAATCGGGGACACCTTAAGGTTCGACATCCACGTCGATGGCCACGCCCGTCAGGGCGACATCCGCATCTTCTTCTTTCACTACGACTGCACGATCGACGGTGTCGAGCGCATGTCGATGCGCAACGGCCAGGCCGGATTCTTCTCCGCCGAGGAGCTGGCCGCCTCCGGCGGAATCCTGTGGCGTCCCGAGGACGAGACCGTCGACGGTCCGATGGAACCGATGCCGTCGCAAACATCGCGGACCTCGCTGTCTCGTGCCGACCTGGAGGCAATGGCGGGCGGAGAGATTTGGCGTACGTTTGGTCAGGGCTTCGAACGCGCGGCCAGCCACACTCGCACGCCCAGCATCGGCGGCGGCGACATGTTGTTCGTCGACGAGGTAATCCAGCTGGATCTATCCGGGGGCCCGTGGGAGCGGGGCTACTTGCGGGCGGTCGCACACGTCGATCCCGAAAAGTGGTACTTCGCAGGGCACTTCAAGAACGACCCGTGTATGCCCGGCACGCTGATGTTCGAAGCGACCCTGCAAACCATGGCGATCTACATGACCGCGCTCGGGATGACGCTGGAGTGTGACGGTTGGCGTTTCGAACCCGTGCCTTTCGAGACATACAAGTTGTCGTGCCGAGGGCAGGTCACACCGCAATCGCGCGAACTGGTCTACGAGGTGTTCGTGCGCGAGGTTCTCGCCGGACCGGAGCCGACGCTCTTCGCCGACCTGCTGTGCACCGTCGACGGTTTGCCGGCATTCCACTGCCGCCGGATGGGTCTGAAGCTGTCGCCCGGCTGGCCGATGGATCTGGGTGCCAAGGAGTTGGTCGGATACGTCGAACCCAAACCCGTCGCCGAAGTCGACGGCTTCCGGTTCGACTACCAAGCGATGCTGGCAAGCGCTATCGCCAAGCCGTCCTTGGCGTTCGGCCCACTGTTCGAGAAGTTCGACTCGCACCGCAAGGTGGCCAGGCTGCCCGGCCCGCCTTACCACTTCATGTCCAGGGTCACCGAGCTGGTCGGTGAGATCGGCGTTGTGAAAGCGGGCGCGGAAGTCGTCGTGGAGTACGAAGTGCCCAGTGATGCTTGGTATTTCGCGGTGAACGGGACGCCGACGATGCCCAACGCGGTGCTGATGGAGGTCGCCCTGCAGCCGTGCGGCTGGCTGGCGAGCTACGTCGGCTGCCCGCTGAACAGCGAAAAGGATCTTTACTTCCGCAACCTGGATGGCACGGGCAGACAGCACCGCGAGGTCACGCCGTCGACCGGAACCCTGCGGACCAAAGTCTCGCTGAAGAGCATCGCCAAGGCGGGCGGCACCATCATTGTGACCTTCGACGGTGAGATCCACGCCGACGAGGGGCCCATCTACACCTTCGACACGGTGTTTGGATACTTCGGCGGCGAGGCGTTGCAACAGCAGGTGGGACTCCCGGTCACCGACGAGCAGCGCGCCATCGCGCAGCGCCCATGCGACGCACCGGTCGTCGACCTTTCAATGCGTCCACACGAGTTCTTCGGCCCCGGAGCACGATTGGCCGATCCAATGCTGTTGATGATCGACTGCGTGACGGGACGATGGCCGACCGACGGCGAGGCCGGCCTCGGGCGATGGCGCGCCGTCAAGGACGTCGACCCGGCGGAGTGGTATTTCAAGGCCCACTTCTACCAAGATCCGGTGCAGCCCGGGTCGTTGGGCATCGAAATGATGCTGCAACTCCTGCAATTCGCGATGCTCGACCACGGGCTGGGCAAAGAGGCGGGACCCTCGGCGCGGTTCGAGCCGGTGGCGCTCAACGATGCGATCACCTGGCGCTATCGCGGACAGATCGTGCCGACGAACAAGCAGATCATGGCCGAAGTCGAGATCACCCGCATCGCGCGCGACGAGGGTGATGTTCCGGGCATTCTGGCTGTCGCCGACGCCTCGCTGTGGGTGGACGGCAAACGGATCTACAGCGCGACCAACCTCGGTATGCGCATCACACGCCAGGTGCCGCAAGGACAATCGGAAGCCGGGATCGGCTCGTCGACGACGGCGCCCTCCTCAACCGCCACGGCCACGACGGCGCCGGCCCGGACTGCGCAGGCCACGACGGTGCAGACGACCATCGATCCGGCCACCGACGGCTGGATCACCGACCACTGCCCGACGTATGTCATTCCGTCCCTCCCGATGATGTCGGTGCTGGACCTGTTGGCGCAGGCGGCCGGCCGCGCCGCGGGCACGGCCAAAGTGGTCGAGGTCACCGACTTGCGGATGGTTCGTTGGATCATCGTCGATTCGCCCAAGCAGCTGAGGGTGGTCGTCGAGCCCACTTCGCCCGGACGTTTCGAGGGCCGGCTCGAGGTGTGGCGCAACGCACCGAAAGCGGCGTTGTCGCGCTGGGAAACTCACGCCCACGCCACGATCGTCACCGCGCCGCAGTACACCGGCGCACCGGCAACTCCGGTCGCGCTGACCGGTGCGGTGCCCTTCGCCACCCCGTACGCCACCAGCGCGGTGTTCCACGGGCCCGCATTCGCGACGCTGACGGACGGTGCCCGGATCGGGCGCAACGGGTCGTCGGGGACGCTTGCGGTCGAACTGTGCAAGGTTCCGGCGGGCCTGCAGCAGCCGGGACTCCTCGACGGTGCGTTGCACATCGTTCCGCACGCCGCGATGAGCGTCTGGACCACGGACAATTGTGCGGTCGAGTCGTATGCGGACGCGGCGGACCCGACCGTCGCATTTCCAAGTCGGGTCGTCTGGGCCCGGTTCTACGGTGACGCCCCCACGGCAGGCACGGTGGACGTGGAATCCCGTTTCGTCGGTTTCGACGACGACGATGGCCGCATGCCGGTCATCGATCTGTGGCTGAGCGTCGCGGGCAAGCCGTGGGCCTACATTCGGCTCGTCGAAATCTTGCTGTCCAAGGGACCGCTTGCCCAAGCCGGGGGCCTGAAGCGCCGCGCGTTCCTGGCGCAGCGGCGGGCCGTACCCGCGATGTCGCTGAGCGAGCGGCTCGGTGATGGCGTGGTCATGCTCGATTCGGTCCGCGCGGCAACGCTCGACTGGTTCAAGGGCACCCTGCACGCGGTGTATTGCACCGACAGCCAAGGGGATTCGCTGCTCGTCGACATCGCGTCCAAAGAAGCGGTCGCCGATGCCGCCCACAACGCGATCCACCCCTCGCAGGTTCTCCTCGACGGGGGCCAGGTGAGCTGCCCGGCGCTGCCGCTGGAGCGAATCCGGATCGAGATCGAGCAACCACGCCAGCGGGTGTGCCGCGCCAGCGCGTCGTTGCAGACGGACTGGCGACCGGTGCGCGACTGGTGGGCCGACACGCTCAGGATGCAGCGGGACGGCTTCGCCGATGTGCTCCACGGGGCCCTGTTGTCGCGCTACGTTAGGCACGTCGTCGTCGCGGACCCACGGGCAATGGCGGCGATTCGGGGCCGTCCGGTCCTGCTGCTGGGCAACCACCAGGTGCAGATCGAATCGCTGTTGGGCACCACCATCGCGTCGTGGCTGACCGGCACGCAGGTGGTGCCGATCGCTCACGCCAAACATGAAAACCGTTGGATCGGTGAGCTTTTGCGGCTGCTCGACGCCGTGGCGGGCCGGGAGCTGCGCACCATCCGATACTTCGACCAGCAGAACCCGCAGCAGTTCCTCGACCTCGTTGAAGAGATCAAGAGCGATGTCGAGGCCCGCGGCGTGTCGACGATGGTGCACGCCGACGGAACTCGGCATGTCCATTCCGGTCAGCGCGTCGAGAGGCTGACTTCTACCTTGCTGGATATGGCGATCGAAATGTCGCTGCCGATCGTGCCGGTGTACTTCGCCGGGGGTTTGCCCGAGATTGCGGTGCGCCACAAGCTCGAGGTGCCGTATCGCCAAGCCGCGCAGGACTACATCTTTGGCCGCCCGATCATGCCCGAGGAGCTGAGCGCGTCGCCGTACGCGCACCGGCGACGTCTGGTCATCGACGCCATCAACGATCTCGCTCCGTTCAGTGATGCGCCGAACCCACCAAACCTGGCTGTGGAGAACCGGATTGCCGCCGCCGCCCCCGGTGCGTCACCCCTGGAGTCGGTATGGGCCTGCATCGAGGACGCCCTGGATTCCGTTGAGGCGAATTGGCGCGAGATGATCAGCACTGAGCAATGGACGGCGGCGCTGGCTCGTCAGTGATGGTGACCGTCCGTCGCGGCCGGGGAGCCGCCCATCATCCGCACCATCGGCATTCCCCCGGACGTGACGAATCGGACGATCAGAACCGCCGCCAGGACCAGGAATACGATATTGAGCCAGGTGGTGTAATTCCACGAGATGGACGCTTCCATTACCGTCGCGTTGCGCTCGGCCGGGATGAGGTTCGTTGTGCCGAAGAGCAATTCGACGAGATACCCGGCGGCAACCATCGAGGCGTAGAAAGTGCCGAGCAAGGTCAGCATCATTCTCGTGCCGTAATACTTCCGGTAGATGTTCAAGATCGGCAGGATCACCAGGTCGGCGTAGATGAAGGCGATCACGCCGCCGAAGCTGATGCCGCCGTTCCACAGCACCGCGGCCAACGGCACGTTGCCGATTGAGCACACGAAGGACACCATCGCTACGACCGGCCCGACGATCGGCCCCCACACCGCGGCCCAGCCGGGGTCGTCAGCCAAAAAGAAACCTCGCCAAAAGGTTTCGGGCACCCACGCCGCGATGGCGCCGGCGATCAACAGACCCAGCACCAGGTCCCGCAGGATCGCCAGCCATTCCATGACAAACACGTGCGAAATTGACGTGAAGCCCGCTGCGGAAAACAGGCGCTGGGTAAACGAACCGTCCCTCTTGATGGACATGTCCATGGCGGCATGTCCTTCCATCGATCCGGCGATGCCCCGTTCGGCCTGCTCGCGCGCGGCGTCGACGAGGCGGGACCGGACGAACAGCCGGAACAACACAGCCAGGATGATGATCATCAGCGGACCGCCGACGAACTCGGCGGCGGTGAACTGCCAGCCCATCAGCAGCGCCAGGATGATTCCCAACTCGACCACCAGGTTGGTGGAGCCGATCTCGAACGCCATGGCCGCGGTGAAATGCGCACCCTTGCGAAACAACGACCGGGCCAGCGCGACCGCCGCGTACGAGCACGACGACGATGCCGCGCCCAAGCCGGCCGCTATCGCCAGGGTGCGCGGACGATCGTCGCCCATCAGCGCCACGATCGTCGAGCGCCGCACCACCGCCTGCACCACCGCCGACAGCAGGAAGCCGAGAATCAGCGCCCATAAGATTTCCCAGGTCATCGACCCGGCCAGCGCCAGGGCATGCTCGATTGCTGCTAGCGCCTTGCCTGTCATGGGCCCGCTTCCTCTCCTGTTCCTCTAATGGGCGTTGATCATCGCGGATGCCCCGGCGCCGTGCAGCGACTATTTCGTGCAGCGACTATTTGTGGGACCAGCGTGCCGATCACCGGGCGATATTGGCTGGTCAACGATATCGCCGATTCGCCAACGTGGCCGACAGAGAACGGGTAGGTTCCTCGCCGTGGAGGTGGTCATGACCGCGGGCGCTCGCTCATGTCGGCTCGCGCAGACTGGATCGTCGCTGAACCGCGCGGCGGTACACTTCGTCGAACAGAGGGTGGAACAGAGGGTGGAGCCCATCGTCGGAGTGCACGTCGGCGCGGTCGCACCAGGCATGCGCTCGCGGGTCGGCGTTGCCGCCGCTGACGATGCCGCGGATACCCGCCGCACCTTTGAAGTCTTCTCATCCAGGGTGGTGCTGCACAGATAGAAGTTCGTATCGGTTAGTGGCATGGGGTGGTGCCGCGAAAAACCGGGCCGCGGCATCCCGTGGGGGGCGTGATGCGCACCAATATTTTGAAGAATCAGAAGGGTAGCGTTATGTCCGTCATCGAGTCCTCCATCCCGGCAGTGCTGAGCGAAAATGCTCGCCGGCAGCCCAATGACACGGCATTCACATTCATCGACTACGACGTGGACCCTAAAGGCTTCGCAGAAAGCTTGACCTGGTCGCAGCTGCACCGACGCGCCTTGACGGTCGCCGCGGAGCTGCGGCGCTGCGGGACGACCGGCGATCGGGTGGCGATATTGGCTCCGCAGAGCCTCGACTACGTCGTCGGTTTCCTTGGGGCGTTACAGGCCGGCTTCATCGCGGTTCCGCTGTCTGTCCCGCAATTCGGCGCCCACGATAGCCGCATTTCGTCGGCCCTACAGGATTGCACCCCCGCCGCAATTATCACGACCTCCGCCGCCGTTGACGGGGTCGTCAAATATGCGGAGTCGCATGGCGGATCGGCGGCGCCGACGGTCCTTGAAATCGACTCGCTCGACTATTACTCGGCCGGCGAATTGACGGCCGAATACGAGCCTGCGAAGGAAGCGTATCTGCAGTACACGTCGGGGTCGACGGGCCAGCCGGCCGGTGTCGTGATCACTCACGAGAACGTGGTGACGAATTGCCGGCAGCTCGAGTCGGGCTTGTTCGACCTGTCCGGGCCGCCGGAAACGCTGGTGTCGTGGCTGCCCTTCTATCACGACATGGGGCTCATCCAGGGGATCTGTTTCCCCACCGTGTGGGGACGGCCCGCGGTGTTGACGAGTCCGATCGCATTCCTGATCGAGCCGGCCCGGTGGATGCGGCTGCTGGCGAGCCATCCCCGGCCGTTTTCCGGAGGACCGAACTTCGCGTTCGATCTCGCGGTGCGCCGAATTTCGGACGACGACATGGCCGGGCTCGACCTGAGTGGCGTGGTGGGTCTGGCCAATGGCAGTGAGCGGGTGCAGCCGGCATCGATCACGCGCTTCATGGAGCGTTTCTCCCGATACGGCCTCCCCGAGACGGCCATCCGGCCGTCCTATGGTCTCGCCGAGGCGACGCTGTACGTGGCCAGCGCGAAGACGGGGCAAGCGCCCAAATCCGTGCGCTTTCAGTACGAGCAGTTGTCGGGCGGGCGGGCCACACCGTGCACCGAGGAGCAGGGCGGCAGCGATCTGATCAGCTACGGCGCCATGAAGTCACCGCTGGTGCGCATCGTCAACCCCGACACCAAGACCGAGACGGCGCCCGGTGTCATCGGAGAAATCTGGGCGCACGGCCGCAACATCGGCAACGGGTACTGGCGCAATCCGGAGCGGACCAAGCGCACGTTCGGTGCCCGGATCGCCAACCCCTCCGCGGGCACACCCGAGGGTCCCTGGCTGCGGACCGGTGACTTGGGGTTCATCTGCGAGGGCGAACTGTTCATCATGGGCCGGCTCAAGGATCTGCTCATCGTGGACGGCCGTAATCACTACCCGGACGACATCGAATCGACGATCGGGCAGATCACCAAGGGCCGCGTGGCGGCGATTTCGGTTGCCAACGACACCACCGAGCAGCTTGTCGCCATCGCGGAGGTCAAGAGCAAGGCCGGCTCCGACGAGGACGCTCAGCAGAAACTCCGCTCGATCAGGCGCGACGTCGCCGCCGCGATTTCCAGCGCACACGGTGTGCGTATCGCCGATCTCGTGCTGGTGGCGCCCGGTTCGCTTCCGCTCACGACGAGCGGCAAGGTGCGCCGATCGACGTGTGTCGAGACCTACCGGCTCGAGGAGTTTGAGCGTTTGGACGTTCCGGCGTGACGTCGGCCGGTCCTGATGAGGCCGGGGGGCTAAAGCGCTGGTTGATCGACTATCTCGTTAACGAGATCGGTTGTGATCGTGAAGATGTCGGCCTCGACGTGGCGTTCAACGACCTGGGGGTGGGCTCGCGCGATGCGGTCGTACTCTCGGGTGAGTTGGCGACATTGGCCGGCCGGGCGGTCTCGCCGCTGGATTTTTGGCAGCACCCGACGATCAACGAATTGGTGCAGTTTCTGACCACACCCGAGTCGGAGTCCCAGGCGCAAGCCGACTCGGCGGATCGTGGGTGGGCCGACGAGCCGATCGCCGTGATCGGGTTGGGATGTCGTTTTCCCGGGGACATTTCAGGACCGGATGCGTACTGGCGCTTCCTTTGTGAGGGTCGTTCCTCGGTAGCCGAGGTGCCGGCGGACCGATGGTTGCCGTTCGACGACGGCTCACCGGAGATCACGAGGGCGCTGGCCGGCACCACTCGGTGGGCTTCGGTGTTGACCGACGTCGACGGTTTCGACGCGGAGTTCTTCGAGATATCCCCGCATGAAGCGACCGCGATGGATCCGCAGCAGCGGTTGTTGCTGGAGGTGGCCTGGGAAGCGTTGGAGCATGCCGGGATTCCCGCGGAATCACTGCGTCGTTCCCAGACCGGGGTTTTCGCCGGCGCGTGTGCGACCGACTACGGGTATCTGGCCGGAACGGATCTGTCTCGTGTCGACGCGTGGAGCAACATCGGCGGCGCATTGAGCATCATCGCGAACCGGCTGTCGTATTTTCTGGATCTTCGCGGCCCGTCGGTGTCGGTGGACACGGCCTGTTCGTCGTCGCTGGTGGCTGTGCACCTGGGATGTCAGAGCCTGCGTACCGGGGATTGCGATCTGGCCATCGCCGCGGGAGTGAACCTGCTGTTGTCGCCGGCCATCTTCCGCAGCTTCGACGGAGCCGAAGCGTTGTCGCCGACGGGGCAGTGCAAATCCTTCGACGCGGACGCGGACGGATTCGTCCGCGGCGAAGGCTGCGGCGCGGTGATACTCAAGCGACTCAGCGACGCCGTGCGCGACGGGGATCGGGTGCTGGCGGTGCTGCGCGGATCAGCGGTCAATCAGGATGGCCGATCGAATGGGCTGATGGCGCCGAACCCGGCTGCGCAGATGGCGGTGCTGCGCGCGGCGTGTGCCAACGCCGGCGTCGCACCGCACCAGGTCGATTACGTCGAGACCCATGGAACCGGAACGCTTTTGGGCGATCCTATCGAGGCGCGCGCGCTGGGTACGGTGCTGGGCCGCGGGCGCACCGAAGACGGTCCGCTGCTGATCGGCGCCGTCAAATCGAACATGGGTCACCTGGAGGGCGCGGCCGGAATCGCCGGCCTCATCAAGGCGGTGCTGGCGGTACACCGCGGGCATATCCCGCCCAACCTGAACTACCAGACCCCTAACCCGCATATTCCGTTCGACGAGATGCGGCTGAAAGTCGTTGCCGAGCCTACGGATTGGCCGGACACCGGGTTGCCGCGACGGGCGGGGGTGTCGTCGTTCGGCTTCGGCGGCACCAATGCCCACGTGGTGATCGAACAGGCCCCCGAGACGGATCCCGTTGCGTCGCAACCAGGCCCGGCGGTGAGCACGCTGGTGCTGTCGGGCAAGTCGACCGAGCGGGTGAGTTCGCTGGCGTCGGCGTTGGCTGACTGGATGGACGGTGACGGCGCGGACGTGGCATTGCCCGATGTCGCGCACACGCTCAATCACCACCGGTCCCGGCACCCCGTGTTCGCCACCGTGTGCGCGCGCGATCGCAAGCATGCGATTGTCGGCTTGCGTGCGCTGGCCGACGGCACGCCGGCCGACGGCGTGGTGGCCCCGCACCAGGCAGCGTCGCGGCCCGGCACGGTGTTCGTGTATTCCGGTCAGGGCTCGCAGTGGGCGGGGATGGGCCGCCAGTTGCTGGCCGACGAGCCGGTGTTCGCCGCGGCGGTCGCCGAGTTGGAGCCGATATTCGTTGCACACGCCGGGTTTTCGCTGCAGCGGGTGTTGGCCGACGGCCAGCCGGTCACCGGAATCGAGCGGATTCAGCCGCTGTTGGTGGGTGTGCAACTGGCGCTGACGGCATTGTGGCGCTCGTATGGCGTCGAGCCGGACGCGGTGATCGGGCATTCGATGGGCGAGGTCACCGCGGCAGTGGTGGCCGGCGCGTTGAGCGTTTCCGATGGCTTGCGAGTGATCTGCACCCGGTCGCGATTGATGGCGCGGCTGTCCGGTCAGGGGGCGATGGCGCTGGTGGAGTCCGACGCCGCGGCCATCGAGGCGCTGCTGGCCGATTACCCGCAGGTGAGCCTCGCGGTGTACGCCTCGCCCGGCCAGACGGTGATCGCCGGTCCGCCCGATCAGGTCGACGCGGTGATGGCCGTCGTGGCCGACGGCGACCGGCTGGCCCGGCGCATCGAGGTCGACGTGGCCTCCCATCACCACATCATCGAGCCGATCCTGCCCGAATTGCGTTCTGAGCTAGCCGATTTGGCCCCAGATACGCCGACCATCCCGGTGATCAGCACCACCACCGGCCCCGCCGACGACACGCCGGCGTTCGACGCCGACCACTGGGCGGCCAACCTGCGTAACCCGGTTCGGTTCAGCCAGGCCATCGCTCATGCGGGTAGCCAAGCCGTTGGGTCCCATGCCACCTTCATCGAAATCAGCCCACACCCCTTGCTCGCCCACGGCATTAACGACACCCTCGGCGCCGGTGACTACCGGATCGTCAGCACCCTGGCGCGCGACGCCGACGACACCCTCACTTTCCACACCAACCTCAACGCGAGCCACACCGACCATCCGCCCCGGACTCCGCACCCGCCCGAACCGCACCCGGCCCTGCCGTCGGCGCCCTGGCACCACACCCGCCACTGGATCGGCGCCGCGGAGCATCGTGCGCAGTTGCCGGCGCGCGACTCCGAGACCGCTGGTGGCCGAACCGTTTCGGTGCATCCCTTGTTGGGTGCGCACGTGCGGCTGCTGGAAGAGCCCGAGCGACACGTCTGGCAGGGCGAAGTCGGCACCACGGCACAGCCGTGGCTCGTAGACCACCAGGTGCACGGCGTGCCGGCCCTGCCCGGAGCCGCCTACTGCGAGATGGCCCTCGCGGCGGCGCGCGCGACGCTGGGTGACGCGTCGGAGGTCCGCGACATCCGATTCGAACGGATGCTGCTGCTCGATGATGAGACGGCGCTGAATGCCGAGGCGTCGGTCCAGGCGCCCGGCGTGGTGTCGTTCGAGGTGCAAACCGACGAGGAGGGCGAGTACACGCGGCGCGCCGCGGCAACCTTGCAGGCCATCGACGAGCTGGGCCAACCACCGGTACACGATGTCGCCGCGCTGCTCGCCGCCCATCCGAACCGGGTCGACGGAACGCAGTTGCGGGAATGGTTCGACAACCGCGGAGTCCGGTTCGGCCCCGCGTTCGCCGGCCTGGCGGCCGCGCGCACCGGCACCGCGGCGACCGGCACGGTGCTGGCCGAAGTCGCGGGTCCCGAGCAGGTTCACTTGCAGCACAGCGCTTTTCGGGTGCATCCGGCGGTGCTCGACGCGTGCTTCCAGTCGATCGCGGCTCATGCACACGATATCGCCGACGGCGGTCTGCTATTGCCGCTGGGTGTCCGCCGGCTGCGCAGTTACGGGTCGCTGCGCGGCGCCCGTTACTGCCTGAGTCGGGTGACCGAGGCGAATCAGATCGGAATGGAAGCCGATCTCGACGTGTTCGACGAGAACGGGACCGTGTTGCTGATCGTGCGCGGGCTGAGCGTGGGCAGCGACGTCTCCGAGAGCGGGGCGCGCCAGCGAGTGCTGGCCGAGCGCCTGCTGGCGATCGACTGGGAGCCGCGCGACCTGCCCGCCGCCGAGAGCGCTGACGCCGGGAGCTGGCTGTTGCTGGCCGACGACGACGACCCGTTGGCCGCCGAGCTCGCCGATGTGCTGAAAAGCGAAGGCGCCCAGTGCGAAATCGCCGGACAGCTCGCCGTGCCGATGGGCGATGTCGCAGGTGTGGTGGTCCTGGCCGGGCCGCAGACCGCCTTCGATGAGCAGTCCCCGGCCCGCGGCTGCGAACAGGTGCGACGGCTGGTGCGGATCGCCCGCACGCTCGACGAAGCCTCCGACGAGCCGGCCCGGCTGTACGTCGTGACCCGCAACGCCCAGACCGTGCTGCCCGATGACCAGCCCAACCTGGACCAGGCGGGCCTGCGCGGGTTGATGCGAGTGATTTCCGCCGAAGACGCCGAACTGCGGGCGACCCAGATCGATATCGATCACGGAACCGACGCCGCGCAGTTGGCGCGCCAGCTGCTGGCCGGATCGGACGAGGACGAAACCGCCTGGCGCGGCGGACAGTGGTACACCGCCCGGCTGCGCTGCGCCCCGTTACGGCCCGACGAGCGGCAAACCGCCATCGCGAACCATCAGCTCGACGGCATGCGCCTGGAGATCCGCACTCCCGGTGACCTGGCCGGCCTGGAACTCGTTGCGTTCGAACGCGCCGCACCGGGACCTGGGCAGATCGAGGTCGCGGTCACCGCGTCCAGCCTCAACTTCGCCGACGTGCTGATCGCCATGGGCCGATTCCCCAGCGTCGACGGGCGTCAACCGCGCCTCGGTATGGACTTCGCGGGCGTGGTGACCGCGGTCGGGCCTGACGTCACCGGCCATCAGGTCGGTGACCGGGTCGGCGGCGTATCCGAAAACGGCTGTTGGGCAACGTTCGTCACCTGTGACGCCGAACTTGCCGTGACACTTCCGCCCAGTCTGGACGCTGAGCAGGCCGTCGCGGCCACGACCGCGTACGCCACCGCCTGGTATGGCCTGCAGGAGATGGCCAGGATCAAGCCGGGGGAGCGGGTGCTGATCCACTCGGCGACCGGCGGAGTGGGCCGGGCCGCAATCGCGATAGCGCGGTTGGTCGGGGCGGAGATCTTTGCCACGGCGGGCAGCCCGCAGCGGCGTGCCCTGTTGCACGACATGGGTATCGAGCATGTCTACGACTCGCGCAGCACCGAATTCGCCGACCTGATCCGACGCGACACCGACGGCTACGGCGTCGACGTCGTGCTCAACTCGGTCACCGGTGCCGCCCAGCGCGCCGGCTTCGAACTGCTGGCTATCGGTGGACGGTTCGTCGAGATCGGCAAGCGCGACGTCTACGGCGACACCCGGCTGGGCCAATATCCGTTCCGCCGCAACCTCACGTTCCACTACCTCGACCTCGCGCTGATGGCGGCCAGCCACCCCCGGCAAGTGGGGGATCTGTTGCGGACGGTGTACCGACTCGTCGGAGACGGTGGGTTGCCGCCGCTCGAGCACACCGCCTATCCACTTGACCAGGCGGCCACGGCAATTCGCGTGATGGGTGCGGCCGAGCACAACGGCAAACTCGTCCTGTCCGTCCCGCGTGACGGGCACAGTACGGTGCTGGTACCCCCGGAGCGGGCCACCGTGTTCCGCGGTGATGGTGCCTACATCATCACCGGTGGACTGGGCGGGCTCGGGCTGTATCTGGCCACCGAGATGGCCAAGGCGGGCTGCGGCCGGATCGTGCTGACCGCGAGGGCCAACCCAACTCCCAAAGCGCGCCGGGCCATTGACCGGATCCGCGCCGGCGGGGCCGACGTCGTCGTGGAGTCCGGCAACATGGCCGAGGCCGACACCGCGGCCCGGGTGGTGGCCGCGGCCACGGCCACCGGGCTTCCGCTGCGTGGGGTGCTGCATGCCGCGGCGGTGGTGGTGGACGCCACGTTGGCCAACATCACCGACGAGGTGATCGACCGTGATTGGGCGCCAAAGGTTTACGGCGCATGGAACCTGCACCGCGCCACGGTGGGCCAGCCACTGGACTGGTTCTGCTGTTTCTCCTCCGCGGCAGCACTACTGGGCACGCCAGGACAGGGTGCCTACGCGGCAGCCAACAGCTGGGTGGATGCCTTCACGTTGTGGCGGCGCCGCCAGGGCTTGGCGTCGCTGGCGATCGCGTGGGGCGCATGGGGAGAGGTCGGGCGCGCCACGCACCTGGCCGAGGGCGGGCGTACCACCATGATCGCCCCCGACGAAGGCGCGCGGACATTCGAAGAACTCCTGCGCTATAACCGTGGCCACACGGGGTATATCCCGATGACCGGGTCGTCCTGGCTGGCCGATTTGGTGGCGCGCAGCCCGTTCGCCGAAGCCTTCCAGCACGCGGGAGCGCACCCGGCCGGCGAGACCACGTTGCGCACCGAACTACGATCACTACCACAGGACGAATGGCCCACCCGGCTTCGGCGGCTGATCACCGAGCAGACCGGTCTGATCCTGCGTCGCACGGTCGACCCAGACCGCCCGTTCGTCGAACACGGCCTGGACTCGCTGGGCAATCTGGAGCTGCGGACGCGCATCGAGGCCGAGATCGGAATCCGCGTCACGCCGAAGGCGATTGCCACCCACAACACGGCCCAGGCATTGAGCGTCCATCTGGCCGAGACGCTGGTGGCGGAGAAAACGTAGCGGCAGAACCGAGCTACCCGAACGGGTTTCAGGCCAACCGGGTCGTCTTGATGGACACGCCCGCGGCCGGCAGACGCGCCAGCAGTGCGTCGCCCATCGCCGCGGCGGGGGTGAGCACCCCCCGCAACCCGGACAGCCGATCGCGATCGAGCGCGAGCGCCAGGCCGCTCTCGCCGAGCATGACCGAGGTCGCGTGGTACGCGTCGGTGTGCTGTGCGTACGTCGCCAGGTAGCGGGCCCCGGTCGTGGTGGTGGCGTACGTCTCCATCCTGAAATGACCACGTCGCTGCGAGGCGTCACTCGGACCGGCGCCCGGCTTGGGCAGCACCCGCTGGACCCATCGTCGCGGCAATCGGTGCGAATGCCGATTCGCCAACCGGAAGGCGCCCGCCAGGGCGCCCGTGACCGTCCTGGCGGCGGCCGGAGCCACAAACGACTTTCCCAGACTCATCGCTTCCGAATAGCGAAACCGCCGGCCATACTTCCATTCCTGTAATGCATTGCTGCGGCGGACAATTCGGGTGTTGTGCGAGGCCAGAATGAACCCGCCGGCCCAGAAGCCGGCCAGCTCGGGGGCGATGTCACACCCGCGGCGGCAGGTAAAGTCCGGCTGCGGACCGATTTCGGGTTCGGCTGCGCGGTCTGTCGTCAGCGTGTACGGGTCATCGAGGAGCCGACGGGCTTCCGGGTCGCTGGATGCGGTGCGCATCGTTCCCAGTAGCGACGCCACCGTGCCGCCGGAGGCCCCGAATTGGGAGAAGGACCGCAACACCATGGTCGTGTCGCAGAGCTCCCCGGCTGCGTCTTCGCGCGCCTTCCGGTACAGCTGGTAGACGTTGAGATCCGAAGGGATCGAGTCGAATCCGCACGACAGCACGATTCGGGCGCCGGTGTCGACGGCCTGCTTGTGGTACTGGTCGATGGCGTTGCGCGCGAACATCAGCTCGCCGGTCAGGTCGGCGTAGTCCGTTCCGGCCGCGGCGCAGGCACCCACCAAAGGCAGGCCGTAGTGCGCGTAGGGGCCGACGGTCGTCAGCACCACTCGCGTCCGGGCGGTCAGCGCGGCCAGCGTCGAGGGCTGCGACGCGTGGGCGACGATCACCGGCCAATCCGCTGCCTCGGGGCCCAGTGTCTGCCGCACCGCCTGCAGGCGTTCACTGCTTCGGCCGGCCAGGGCGATGCGTGCCGGGGATCCGCATCGCGCGAGGTATTCGGCGGTCAGCTTGCCGGAAAAGCCGGTGGCCCCGTACAAGACGATGTCGAACTCACGCTCGGTGGTCACTCCATCACCCAGCTGTCCTCGGCGGGAGCAGCGCACAACAGCGAATGGACTTCCTTCAGGGACTCCTGGTGGCCCGGCAGGTTGCAGTGGCGCTCGATGTACAGCTGACCCGCGAAGGTCCAGCAACTGTAGAGATCGACCGGCGCGTGGGCCGCGAAGTGGAATTCGCCGCCGACATCGGTGATTTCGATGCCTTCAGGCGTGCGCAAGCCGGGGATGGAGCCAACGTCCGTGCACATCACGAACGGGGGCAGTCCGGGCAGGCTGCCTTCGTACTGCAGGCTGAAGTGCAGCGACGACTGCTGAATCAGGCCTTCGGACAGGTCAGCGCGAAACGCCTCCACGATGTCGCCGGCCAACCCGACGAGATCGGTATCGGGTCCGATTTCGGCCAGATAACTCGCCAACCCCAGCGGCATCGTGCCTTCGGTCGCACCGACCGGGGGCGTCAGGTGATAGCGCAGGTCGACCGGATAGAAGTAAGGAATCGGGATGTGTGGGGTATTGCGGATTTCCCATTCGGCCAGCAGCAGCGCCGCGGCCACCAGGGAGTTGAGGCTGAGCTGATTGTCACGGCCCAACTCCACCAACTCCGATGTCTCCTGCTCGGTGAAGCGGACTCGTGCCACCGGAATGTGTTGCATCAGATCGGAACTCGATACGATGGCTGGCTTCTCGACGGCCGGCAGGTCGTAGGCGAAGGCCGCCGGGAAAAGACGTTCCAGTCCCGAACGCTCCTGCTTGGCCACGCCGCGCTGTTCGAGCAGCGCCTCGAGTGATTCGGGTGCGGGCTGCGGGGTCACCGGACCGGCATCGCCGGTTTCCACCACGTTGGTATAGCGGGACAGCAGCTCTTCAAACAGAGCGAAGACATGATGCCCGTCGGCCAGCGCGTGGTGTGCATACAAGGTCAGGTCGCTTTGTTGGCTGCCGATTTGCAGCCGAAGATTCAGCAGGGACTGGTTCTGGTCGAGGCGCATGCCGGCGAGCGCAGCATCCGACGTGTGCTCATCGACGATCCACAGTCCCGGATGCATGACGTCTTCGGCGACGATCTGATGCCGGCCGTCGTCGGCCTGCTCGAGGTGGCCGGCCCAGATGGGGTGCATCTGCAGGAGCGCATCGAAAGCATCTGCCATTGCGTCGATATCGACGTCACCAGTGAGCTGTATCTTCAGCCCGAAGAAGGTCTCATTGGCCGCGAACACTTCTTCGCTGTGCGCGAGCTTGCGGATCACGGATCCGGAAAACACTGCTGACTTCCCCTATCTGCGTGTGCTGGCCCGTCGATAGCCCAGCAGCGTTGGTGCGACGCAGACCGCGGTGATGCCGGCGACCCACAGCAATGTCTGGACCATCGGCGACCGCACCGGCCCGCCCAGCGCCAGTGCGCGCATCGTGTCGGTCGCGCAGCTGATCGGCTGGTGGGCAACCACCGGCTGGATCCACTTGGGAAATTGGTCTACGGGCAGGAACCCGGTCGAGAACAGGATCGCGAGTAGGTGCACCAGCGTAATCGCCTCGAGGAGAAAGTTCTTCGACGCGTACCAGGCAATCGATATGATCAGGGTCGCGAAGGCGAGTCCGAACAGCACCGGGATGCTCAGCCACACCAAGGTGGGCAGGATGCCCTGTTTGAAGCGGAAACCCAGCACCATCCCCGCGACCAACACGATCCCCGTCGTGACGACGATCCGGACCATCTCCGCGAGGATCCGCGAACAGACGCCCGACGCGCGGTGCACGGGCACCACCCACAGCCGGCGCAACAGGCCCTCGTCGCGCTCGACGATAAGGCCGATCGCACCGACCGCAGACCCGTTGACCGCCGCGGCGAGCACGTTCATCGGAACCGTGTTGAACAGCGCGTCGTACCCGGCGACTTGGGTAACCGCATGGCCCAGAACAATATTCATGGTGATCAGGAACAGCACGGGCAACACGGTGACCATGATGATCGCGGTGACGTCGCGTGACCACTTGATCAGTATCCGCCGTGTCTGCACCAGGGTTTGCGGGACCAGCACGCGGGCCGAATTCTCGTGCACGCGCGGCGCGGCGGCGGGACGGGCGGTTTCCTCGTATACCAGAGTCATCATGCCCGCTTCGACAAGACGATGACCGATACCGGAACCAGCAGCGCGGCCAATCCGCACAACCACGCCAGCGTCGGCGCCAGCACGGACCAGGTAAGCGACGTGTGAAACGGTGCGACGTCGGCGGCGGCGCCATGCAGGCTGTCCACCAACGCGGAGATCGGCTGGTTGCGAACGAAGGGCTGGACCCAACGGGGGAACTGCTCCACCGGTTGAACACCGACCGACAGCAGCCCAAAGATCAACGGCGGCAACGTCAGCATGGGAGCCATCGCCTCGGGATTACGGGATCCGGTGCCCAACAGGTCCGCCGCGAACGAGAGCACCGCCCCGAAGACGAGCACTAACAGGCAGAAGGCAACGGTGTCAACGGCCGATCCGCGAAAGCGAAATCCTATGGTGTAACCGCAGATTAGGGCCACCGTCAGGGACACCGTGCACCGGTAGAGGGCGGCGGCGATGCGGGCGGCCACCGGGGTAAACGGTGGGATCGGCATGGATCGGAACCGGCGGTTGACGCCCTGCACCGAGTCCGTCGCCGCCCGAAACGCAGTTGACATGGCGGCAAATGTGATGGCCTCCAAAGCGATCAGTGGCATCAAGTACTGCGCATAGCTGCTGGCCACACCCCTGGTGACGTTGCCCATGATCTGGTGTAGCGGGATGTAGAAGCCGGCGGTGAACACCACCGAGACCGCGATGGTGATGGCGAGCTCACCGTTGCGCACGGTGGGCGCGATGAAGCGGGTGGTGAGCACCCACCACTGGGTCCCCATCGAGGGGTGGGGACGCGCCCGGGATCCCGCGAAGCCGGCGGCGGTCACCTGATCGCCTCGGCAATGGATTTGGCGGGATCTGTTGTCAATGCCAGGAATACGTCGTCCAACGATGGGCGGCGCAGCGCAACATCGGCAACGGCGATGTCGGCGGCGGCGAGCCGTCCCACGGCCTCGACGAGGGTGTTGGCGCCGTCGGGGGCCGGCATGGCGATCCGGTCGGACTCGGTTTTCAGGGTGGCCCGGTTCTGCTGCGCCAACAGCGAGCCGAGGATCTCGGCGATCACCGGCAGATCGTGCAAGTCGCGCGGAACGACCTCAAGGTAACTGCCGCCCGTGCGGGCCTTGAGCTCGTCGGCCGTTCCCTCGGCGATGATCCGTCCGTGGTCGATGACGATGATGCGATCGGCCAGCGCATCGGCTTCCTCGAGATATTGCGTGGTCAACAGCGTGGCGATGCCGCGGCCCTTGAAATTGCTGACCAGATCCCAAATGCCTTGCCTGCTGCGGGGATCCAGGCCGGTGGTCGGCTCGTCCAAGAAGACCACCTGCGGCGGGACCACCAGGCCGCAGGCAATGTCGATCCGTCGCCGCATCCCGCCCGAGTATGTTTTGACGCGCCGATCGCCGGCATACACCAGATCGAATTCCTCGATCAGTTCCTTGGCGCGGCTGCGCGCGGCGGCCTTCTTCAACCCGTAGAGACGACCGAACATGAAGAGGTTTTCCAGGCCGGTCAGCGTGTCGTCGATCGCGACCTGTTGTCCGGTAAGCATGATCGACCGGCGCACACCGGCCGGCTCGGACACCACGTCATAGCCGGCGACCAGCGCGCGGCCCTCGTCGGGGCGGCTCAGGGTCGACAAGATGTCGACCAGCGTGGTCTTGCCCGCTCCGTTGGGCCCGAGCAGGCCGAGCACCTCACCACGGGCGACTTCGAAGCTGACCTCGTGCAAGGCCACGAAATCACCGAAGGTCTTGCGCACCTTGTCGACGACGACAGCCTTGTCAAAGTCGCGATCTACGTTGTTCATCGGGCCCCCTCAGTCGAACGACGACAAGTCCACCAGCGCCAGCTCGACGGGTGCCGAGCCCGTATCACCGTCGTCGGGGATGGCGTCGACAGCTTCGGATAGCAAGGCCCGCAATGCGATCGGGAAACGGTCGGCCAACGCTTGCGCTCGCTGCAGTGGAACGCGGCGGCCGTCGTACCACCAATCCAGATGCAGCGCAGCGGAATACCGGTACACACGAAGTTCGATCGCATGGCCCAGCCCAGGGATCGGATCCCGCACCGGCAGCGCCGCGTCGGAATCGAATTGCACCGGCGCGTCCAGCGGCGGCGGCTCCGGAACCGTGCCGACGTAGCGCAGGTGAATGTCGGAGGCGCCGGCGGCGGCCAGCGTGCGCGCGGTGGGCGCATATACATAGCGAAGCAGTCCGTAGCCGACCCCGAAGTGCGGCACCGATTTCAGGGTGTCGCTCACGCCTGCCAGCAGCTCCGTCGCATCCGCGGTCTTCGTGCACCGCAGCGCTGCCGGATAGATCGTGGTGAACCGGCCGATGGTGCGCCGCAGATCGACGTCCGGTCGCAGCACCGAACGGCCGGTGCCCTCCAGGTCGACCGAAACCACCCCCTCGTCGACGGTGTGGGCGATCGTTGCGCTCAACGCCGCCAACAGAACTTCCTCGATCGACACGCCGAGCCTGCGGCGGGCGTCGTCGACTTCGGCTGTCTGCGGGACGTCCAGCGTCGACGAAAGCCTCAGTAGGTCGCCAGCGCGGGGCCGGTCGGTGATCACGGGATCGCCCAGCTGCACCGTCGCCGTGGTCAGGCTCTGCAGCCAGAAGTCGCGGGTGTCCACGACGGCCGGATGCGTCGCCAGGGCCCCGGTGCGCAGCGACCAATCGCGCCATCCGGCCGCGGTCGGGGGCAGCACGATCTCCTCGCCCGCAAGGTGTTGGGACAAGGCGCTGAACAGATCGGTCAGCAGGATTTCGCGAGAGGGGATGTCCGCGACCATCTCGTGCGCGGACAACACCAGGTAGGAACCGCCGGTTCCCCCGGCGATGTGGGTCGCGGTGAACAGCGCGGTCAGGTCGTCCTGGGCCACCAGCTCGGCCACTATCTCCAGTACCGCGGCGCGCTCGTCGGCAGCGCCGCCGGGCAGGGTTCGCGACGACAGATGGCCGAATTCCCGTGGCGCGCCGATGTGCTGCTCCCAGGTGCCCGATCGGTCGACGAGCTCGAGGCGCAACGCGTCATGGTGGTTGGTCAACGCGGTCAGCACGGCGCGGACGTCGTCGATCGTGACGTTGGGGGCGAGTGAGAAGATCAGCGGAACGCGCCAACGACCCGCTTCTTGGACGCCGTGTTCGAGGAAGCCGGCGATGTTGGCGGGCACCGGTGAATATGCGTCGGCGTCCGGTGGTTGCGTCAGCCCGGCGCCGGTGAACTCGGCGTCGACGGCAGCGGCCAGGCTGGCCAGGGTCGGGTGTTCGTAGAGATGCTGCGGGGTGACGACCAAGCCGGAATTGTTAGCGCTCGTCGAGATGCCGATCGCGATCAGCGAATCTCCGCCGAGGTCAAAGAAATTGGCGTTGCGGTCCAGAGAGGTGACGCCCAGACACTGCATCCAGATGCGATGCAACGTCGCCTCGGTGGCCGATTGACCTTCGACCGGCTCGGCGACGGCGACGCCGTTGCTGGACGAACCGTTGATCTCCGCGGGCGCCCCGGTCCACACGGTGGGCTTCGGGTCGACCCAATGCCGCTCGCGCGCAAAGGGATAACCGGGCAGGCTGACGATGCTGTTCGTCGATCCGGTGACCGGCGACCAGTCCACGGCCACGTTGGCCGTCCACAGCTGGCCGAGGCCGAGCAAGAAGGCGTCCCGGTCGTCGGTGTTCTGCACGGGGTGGCGCATCAGCCGCACGGCGCGGTGCTTGCTCGACCACTTGGGGTGCCGGATCGCCGATCCGGTCAGGCTGCCGCCCGGGCCCATTTCGACCAGGACCCGATCCGGATCGGTCAGCAACACGTCGAGTTCGTCGGCGAACCTGATTGTCGCGCTGATCTGGCGCGCCCAGCTGGCCGGGTCGGTGGCCTGTTCGTCGGTCATCCAGGTACCGGTCAGGTTGGACAGCAGCGGCGTGTTCGGCCGGCGCAGCTCGACACCGGAGAGGAACTCCTGGAACTGCGCTGCCATGGGATCCATTGCGCTGGAATGGAATGCGTGGGTTGCGCGGACCCGTCGAGCGTTGATGCCGCGCTCGCGCAGGCGTGCGGTGAACGCGCGAATCTGGTCGTTCGGCCCGGCGACGACGCAATTGCCGGGATCGTTGACCGCGGACAGATCGACTCCGGGGGTGAGGAATTCGGCGATGTCGTCGGGGCCCAGCGCCACGGCGACCATGGAGCCCGGTGGGGATTCGTGCATCAGGCGGGCACGCAAGGACACCGTCTTGATCGCCGTGTCGAGGTCGAATATCCCCGCGAGCGTGGCCGCGATGTACTCGCCGGTGCTGTATCCGATGTACGCGCCGGCGCGCACACCGTAGGTGTCCACCAATTTCGCCAACGCGTATTCCACCGTGAACAGCGCCGGCTGAGAACGGTCGATGCGTTCCAAATCCGTTGTGGCGTCGCCGAATATCTCCGCGCGCAGGTCTAGGTTTGTTTCGGAGCCCATCGCGTCGTTGAATCCCGCGACGCAGGCGTCGAAGTGCTCGGCGAAAACCGGCTCGGTGTCGTACAGTCCCCGGGCCATCCCGACGTGCTGAGCGCCTTGCCCGGGAAACATGAAAACGACCCGCTCCGCGGTGGATTCGTCGGCGTCACCGTGACTGACGGACTCCCCGACGAAGACGTTGTCGTGCTCGGCCGCCCGCAATACCTTCGCCGCGTGCTCGCGGTCGTGCACCACGGCCGCCATGGCGATGCCGTGCTTGCGCCGCGCGGATAGGGTGAAGGCAGCGTCCGCGAGGTCGGGTCCGTCCGGGTCGGCCAACGTCGCGGCCAGGGCGGTACGCGATTCCTCAAGTGCGGCGGGGGTTCGTGCGGACAGCAGCAGCACTTGGGGACGGTCGGGCGTGGCGGCATCCGGGACCGACGGTGCTTCCTCCAGCACGACGTGCACGTTGGTGCCGCCCACTCCGAACGAACTGACACCGGCCCGGCGCACGCCGTCCCATTCCCAAGGGCCGTACTGGCTTTGCACGGTGAATGGAGTCTCGTCGAGATGCAGTTCCGGGTTGGGACTGGTGAAGTGCAGCGTCGCGGGAATCGCCCGGTGCTTCAGGCACAGAATCGCCTTGACCAGACTCACCACGCCGGCCGCCACCTCGAGGTGGCCGATGTTCGACTTGACCGACCCGAGCACACACGGTCCGGGCCGCGGCGTCTCGGACACGGCGAAGGCGGCTTTGAGGCCCTGGACTTCGATCGGATCGCCCAGCGCCGTACCGGTTCCGTGTGTCTCGACGTAACTCACGGTCGAGGCGTCGATACCCGCGACCGCATGGGCTTCCGCGATCACATCGGCCTGCGCGGTCGGGTTCGGGGCCGCGTACCCCATCTTCATCGATCCGTCGTTGTTGATCGCCGACCCGCGGATGACCGCGTGAATCCGGTCCCCGGCATCGATGGCGGCCTGCAGGGGCTTGAGAACCACGATCGCGGCACCGCTGCCGAACACCGTTCCGTCGGCGCGCACGTCGAACGGCCGGCAATGGCCGGCCGCCGAGACCATCGCTCCCGGCGAGTTCCAGTAACCGACGCGATGCGGGATAGCCAGTGACGACCCGCCGGCCAGCGCCATGTCACATTCACCGGACAGCAGGCTCTGGCAGGCCAAGTGGATCGCGACGAGCGACGACGAGCACGCCGTCTGAACCGAGATGCTCGGCCCGCGCAGATCGAATTGATGCGATACCCGCGTTGCCAGAAAGTCCTTGTCGTTCTGCAGGAACAGGTTGAACTGCTCGAAATCGAGTCCGGTCGCCATGAAGGCGCTGCCGCCGTGATGCGACGCCAGGTTGTGCATCAGATAACCGCTGGGGGAGCTGGTTCCGTAGACGCCGATCGCGCCGTCGAACTCGGCGGGGTCACAGCCGGCGTCCTCGAACGCGTGCCACGCGCACTGCAGGAACAACCGGTGTTGCGGATCCAGCTTGCGGGCGAGCTGCGGTGGGAATCCGAAGAACTCGGCATCGAACTCGTCGAAACCGTCGATCAGCGGCGCGCGCCGCACGTACCCGGGATTCGCGATCACCTCGTCGCTGACGCCGGCCGCGCGCAGGTCGTCCTCGGACAGCGTGGTGATCGACTCCTCGCCGCGCCGAAGGTTGTCCCAGAAATCCGAAACATTGTTGGCACCCGGGAATCTTCCGGCCATGCCGATCACCGCGATCGCATTGTCCGGCGGTGCTGTCGAGTAAGCCTCCGGCGTGGTCATTACTAGCGTCCTCGCTTCCGCCGCTGTGCGGCTTGTTGGCGCGCCGCCGCGCGCTGCTGTGCCCGGTCGCGAACAGCACCTTCTTGCTGGTGTGCTTGCGCGTCACCGGTAAGCCCAAGCTGGCGAAGCAGCTCGGCCGTGAGATCGTTGAGCGTCGCGCCCTGCAGCAGCAGCGCCACCGGCGGCTCGGCGCCGAAATCCGCCCGCGCGGAATTGCGGATACGCACGGCCATCAGCGAATCCATGCCCAATTCGACCAGCGGCAGGTCCGCGTCGACGGCCGATCGTTCCGCGTAGCCCATCACCGCCGCGATGCGTGCGTGCAGCCGGTCGGCGATCGCGGCTTTCGCTTCGGTGGGATCCAACCCGGACAGCGCCTCGGGCCCGGCCCAGTTGCCACCGTCACCGGCGGCCTCGAGTTCGGTGACCACGCTGGTGAAGTAGCCGAGGTTGCGAATCTCGGGGAAGGCGATCAGCGCCCGGTCGGGACGCAGCCGTGCGACGCCGGTGTGGCAGCGAGCGGTGGCCAGCAACGGCTCCAGCGCCGCGACGCCCTCGGCCGGGGTAATCGGATCCAGCGGCCCACCGGTCAGTGTGCGGGCCAGCCCGACCTCGGCCCACGGACCCCAGTTGATCACCGCGGCAGGCAAACCCGATGCCCGGCGCCAGTCGGCCAGGGCGTCCAGCCAGGCGCTCGCGCAGGCGTACGAGGCCTGCCCCGGACCGCCTAGCAGTGACGAGGTGGAGGAAAAGCCGAGCCACCAGTCCAATTCGCATCCGAGGCTGGCCTCGTGCATCCGCAGGGCGCCGCTGACCTTGGGCGCCCACACGCGCTCCACGCTGTCCTTGGTCATCGAGAACACCAGGCTGTCGTCGAGTACGGCGGCAGCGTGCAGGACGCCGCGCAGGGCTGATTCCCCGGCGGCCGCCACCAATTTCTCTGCCACGCCGTCGACCGCGAGATCGCCTAAGACCACTGCGATCTCGGCCTTGCGTTCGAGGTCGGCCAGCACCGCGCGCTGTTCCTCGGAGGGTTCACTGCGGCCGTTGAGGACGATGCGGCCGGCGCCGCGCTCGGCCAGCCAGCGTGCGAACACCAACCCGAGACCGCCCAGGCCGCCGGTGATGATGTAGGACGCCCCGGCGCGGACCACCTCGACGCCGGTGGGTTCCTCGAGGGTCGCCCGGGACAGCCGTTCGACGTAACGCTGGTCGCCGCGCCAGGCGATCACGTCGTCGATCGAGCCGGAAACCGCGGACTCCAGCTCGGCGTTCAGCGCGGTGACCGGATCGCCGGCGGGGTCGAGATCGACGAGTGTGGTTCGCAATTCGGGATGTTCGTAGGCCAGCACGCGTACCAGGCCCTTGAGTGCGCCGATCCCCGGCTGGCCGGCTTCGTCACCGAGGGGGAGGCCGCCGCCGGATACCAGCCATAGCCGCGGGGGCTGGCCATGCCAGCCGCCGATGATCGCGCGCACGACGGTCGAGACCGCCCAGACTGCTTCGCGGGACGCGGCGATGCCGTCCTTGGTCACGCTCGGGTTGTCCGCGACGAAGACGACCACACCGACGGGCGGACGCTCGGGATCACCCGCGGTTTCGGCGAACGCGGCGAGCACGGCGGACTCGTCGTGCAGGTCGGCGGTGACGACCCGGTGCGCCGGCGAACGCCATCGCGCAATGAACTGGTCGGCTAGTTGCCGAGACCGCGCGCTGTGCCCATCGGTGAGCAAAAGCGAACTGCCCGGGATGTCCGACGGCCCGGCGCCGACCGGACGAGGCACCCAGGAGGTATCGAACACCTTCTGCGACAAGGGAAGCGGCACGCTGCGCCGTTCCACCCGTCGTACGTAGATGTCGTTGACCTCCGCGGTGACGGCCCCGGCGTCGTCGGTCAGCACGATTCTGCCGAGCTTTCCCGCGCCGCCCTCGTCCAGGCCGGACAGCTGGGCCCGGCAGCGGGCGCGCCGGCCGGGGTTGGCGTACACCCGCACCGACTCGAAAGATACCGGGAGATAACTCGCTTCGGCGGATCCGGCGAGTTCGTCGTCGGGGATCGCGGCCGCCAAACTCTGCAAAGCGGCATCCAGCATGACCGGATGGAGCCGAAAGTCTGGGTGCCACGGCGACTCGTCGGGAAGAACGATGTCGGTTTCGACAGCACCGCCGGGCAGCCGCCGGATCGCCGTCAAGGCGGCGAAAGCGGGACCGTGAAATTGACCGGCCTGCCGCAGCGCGGCGTACACCTCGCCCGGGTTGATCGCCGTCTCGCCGCTGCCGCCGAGTGGCGGCTGTTCGAGCGGGGTCTCCGGCGTGCGTACCTCGGCCCTGGCCGTCGCGTGCCGGGTCCAGTCGTTACCCGCTGAGCGGGAATAGATTTCGATCCGGATCTTGTCGTCGGCGCCACGCATCAACTGGGTGGTCAACTGGGTGTGATCGTTCAGGGTGAGCATCTGCTCGACTTCGAGCTGGTTGAGCGACACGGCGAGGGCAGGCACGCCCAACGCCTCACTGGCTGCAGCCAAGGCGATTTCGGCGAACCCGGCACCGGGCATGGTCGCCTGGCCGAACACCTTGTGATCGGCCAGCCAGGGCGACACCTCGGTGCCGACATCGGCCTGCCAGACGTGATCCCTGCTGGACGGAACCTCGATGTGCGCACCGAGCAGTGGGTGGGTGGCAACGGAGTTCGACACCGCCGAGCGGTCGGCGATCCAGTATTGCGTGTGCTCCCACGGTGTCACCGGGATGTCGGCCAGCCGACCGTCGCCGGTGTTCGTCGGCCTGCTCGCCCGGACGGCGAACTGCGCGGCGAGCTGCGCGTGGAAGGTGACGGTGTCGTCGGCGTCGCGCGCCAAGGTGCCGAGGGTGTGCGCGTTGGCTTCGCCCAGGGTGTCGTTGATCGAGTGAGTCAGCAACGGGTGCGGGCTGATTTCGATGAAAAGGTGGTCGGCACCCGCGGTGCTGACGGCTTGGTGGAAGCGCACCGGGTTGCGCAGGTTTGCCGCCCAGTAGTCGGCGTCCAGCAGCGGTGCGGGACCCTCCGTCACCGTGGTGATCATCGGGATGGTCGGCGGCTTGGGTGCCAGATCGCTTAACGCCGAACGCAATTGCGGCAATATCGGGTCGATGATCGGGTGATGGGAGGCCACGTCGACCTCGATGCGCCGGGCCAGCAGATTACGGGTGGTCACCGCCGCGATGACCGCGTCCACCTGATCGGGCGGGCCCGCGATCACGGACTGGCTCGGTGATGCGTACACGGCAAGCGTGACGTCCGGGTACTCGGTGATCAGTGCCTCGACGGCCAGCGCGTCGAGTTCGAGCAGGGCCATCGCGCCCTGGCCGGACAACTGCGCCATCAGTTTCGAGCGGGTGGCGATCACCCGCAACCCCTCGGCGGCGGTGAGCGCCCCGGACACCACTGCGGCCGACACTTCACCCATCGAGTGTCCGATCACCGCGTCGGGTTCGACGCCGTAGTGGCGCCACAGCGCGGTCAGTGCCAGCTGGATGGCCACCAGCAGCGGCTGGATCTTGTCGATGCCGGTGACCGGGCGGCCGTCGGCCAGCGTCTGCTGCAGCGAAAAGCCGGTCTGTGCAAAGAATTCAGGCTCCAGTTCGGCGACGGCGGCGGCGAAGGCCGGTTCGTCGGCCAGCAGCCGACGGCCCATGCCGGCCCACTGCGCGCCCTGACCGGAGTAGAGGAACACCGTGCCGGATACGGAGCCGGCCTCGGTTGCGGCCACCACACCGGGTGCCGGCGTGCCGGTGGCCAATGCCCGCAGCCCCGTCACCGCGGCGGCGTGATCGCGCGCGACGACGGTGCCCACCCAGCTGTGCCGGGCCCGGCGATGATTCACGGTATACGCGACATCGGCGAGCGGTACCGCGGCGCCGGGACCGGCGAGCCAGTCGGCCAGCGTCGCGGCCGACGCCGCCAGCCGCTGCGGAGTCTTACCCGACACCACCAACGTGGACACCACCGGCTCGGCCGCCGGTGGTGCGGACGTGGCGGGCGGCTGCTCGACGACCACGTGTGCGTTGGTTCCGCTCAGCCCGAACGACGACACCGCGGCCCGGCGGATGCCGTCCGTGGGCCACGCGGTGTCCTCGGTCGGCACGAACAGCCGCGTCCCCGACGGGTCGATGGCCGGGTTCCACCGGTTGAAGTGCAGATTGCGCGGAATGTATCCGCGGTTCACCGACAGGATCGTCTTGATGAATCCGGTGACGCCGGCGGAGGCTTCCAGGTGGCCGATGTTGGTCTTGACCGAGCCCAGCGCGCAGCGGCCATCGCCGGCGCCGTAGGTGGCCGCTAGCGCCTCGAATTCGATCGGATCGCCCAAAATCGTTCCGGTGCCGTGTGTTTCGACGTAGTTCACGCTGTCGGCGGTGGCGTCGGCCATCTTCAGCGCGGTGCTGATCACGTCGCGTTGCGCGGCGGCGTTCGGTGCGGTCATGCCGTTGGACCGGCCATCGGAGTTGATCGCCGAACCGCGGACGACACCCAACACCCGATCACCGTCGCGTACTGCGTCGGCCAATCTCTTCAGCACCACCACGCCGCAGCCCTCGCCGCGTACGAACCCGTCGGCAAGAGCGTCGAAGGTCTTGCACCGGCCGGTCGGCGACAGGGCCGACCACTTGGACAACGCGATGCTGGTGAACGGCGACAGGGACAGATGCACCCCACCGGCGAGTGCGACGTCGCTTTCTCGCAGCCGCAGGTTCTGGCAGGCCAGGTGGATGGCCACCAACGACGACGAGCACGCGGTGTCGACGGCCACCGCCGGACCGCGCAGCCCCAACAGGTACGAGATGCGCCCCACCGCGGCACTGTGCGGGTTTCCGGTGCTCATGTAGGCGTCGATCTCGGTGTTGCGCTCGAGGTTGAGGATGGTGTAATCCCATGCCGACACGCCCATGATCGCGGCGGTCCGGCTGCCGCTCAACGAATCCGGCGCCAGCCCGGCGTGTTCGAGGGCTTCCCAGGCGACCTCGAGCAGGATCCGCTGTTGCGGGTCCATCGCGACGGCTTCGCGGGGGGTGATGCCGAAGAAGTCGGCGTCGAATCCGGCGACGTCGTCGAGGAAGCCGCCCCACTTGGTCGTCATGCGTCCCGGTGCCTGCGGATCGGGATCGTAGAACGCGTCCGCGTTCCACCGATCGGCCGGCACCTCGCCGACGGCGTCGCGGCCGTCGATCAGCAGCTGCCAAAAGCTTTCGGGCCCAGTCACATTCCCGGGCAACCGGCAGCCGATCCCGACGACGGCTATCGGTTCAGCGACGTCGGTTGGAAATGCCGTGCCCGCGCGAACAAGTTCACGCGCCAGCACCTCGCGCGCCTTGGGGGACATCTGTGCCGCGCGTTCGGCGAGACTTGTCATTACTCACTGCCCCCCGTGGCTGTTTCGAGCTCGCTCGCCGCGACGAGGTCGGACAGCAATTCCATTTCCTCGTCGGATAGCTCGGTCTCGGCGTCGGCCTGCGGTCCGGCAGCGGCCACCGTGTCATAGCCCAGGCGTTCGCACATCGCGCCCGCGAGATCGTGGATCGTCGGGTAGGCCCAGACCAGGGCGGCCGGCAATGTGGTGCCCAAGCTCGCCTCCAGCCTGTTGCGCAGTTCGAGGGCCATCAGCGAGTCGAGACCGAGCGACTCCATCGGCCGGTCGTGAGCGATCGGCTCGGTGGAGCGCAGCACCGCCCGGATTTGGTCGGCGATCGCGGCCGCCAGCCGGCCCGGGCGCTCGGCGGGGTCGCTGGCATCCAATTCGGCGCGGATCGCGCCGCCGCCGCGCCGCTCGGCCTTCGCGGCGTCGTGCAACTTCGCGAACAACGACGAACCACCTGCGGCGGGGAAGGATTGGAACCACTGCCTCGTGTCGAGCTGGATGACGCCGGTGCGGGCGCGGTCGGCGGTCAGCAGCAGCTGCATGGCCGCCAGCCCTTCTTCGACGGTGATCAGCGAGACGCCGAGATCGGCGAAGAACTGGGCGCGGCCGACGTCGGCCCAAGGGCCCCAGTTGATTCCGACGGCGGGCAGCCCGCGCGAGCGCCGATAGGCGACCAGCCCGTCGACCCACGAGTTGGCGGCGGCGTAGGTGCCCTGGCCGGGTGTACCCAGCAGCGAGGATGCCGAGGAGAAGGTGAGCCACCAATCCACGTCCAGCCCGGCAGTGGCCCGATGCAGTCGCCAGCTGCCGGTGACCTTCGGGGTGAACACGCGCCGCGCGGCCGAATCCGAGATGTTCAGCACGATCTCGTCGTCGAGAACCATGGCGCTGTGCAGGACTCCGGCCACCCGCAATCCCGCGTCGTGGACCGCTTGTACCAACCGGTCGGCCGTGCCCGCTTCGGCGATATCGCCGGTGACCACTTCGATGCGGGTTCCCGCGGTGCCGAGTTCCGCGATCGCCGCCGACACGTCCGGTCCGGGTGCCGAACGTCCGTTCAGGACAATCAATCCCGCGCCGTGGTGGGCCAGCCACTCGGCCACGACGAAACCGAGACCACCCATGCCGCCCACGATGATGTAGCCGCCGTCGGGGCTGACCAGTCGCTGCGGAGTTGCGGCGATCGCGTCGATGCTGCCGGACGCCGGTACCGTGACGGCGATCTTGCCGGTGTGCCGCCCGGATGCCATCAGCGCGAAGGCGTCGGGCGCGTTTTCGAGAGAGAACGCGGTGACGGGAAGGACCTGCAGCGTGCCGTCCGCGACGTGCCGCAGGATCTCGGAGAGCATCGCGCGGTAACGCGCCGGCTGCAGCTTGAGATTGAGGTCCAGGTCGACGACGGAGAACGACGCGCTCTTGGTCAGTGCGGCCAATCCCAGCGTGGCGTTGGCGTAGACGTCCTTCTTGCCCAGCTCGATGAACCGGCCTCCGGGCGCCAGGATCTGCACCCCGCGCTGAATCGCCTCGTCGGGAAGCGAATTGAGGATGACGTCCACGCCGTAGCCGTCGGTGATCTGGAGGATCTCGTCGGCGAAGTCGACGGTGCGCGAATTGCCCACGTATTCGACGCCAAGCCCGGCGAGCATGTCGCGCTTGGCATCCGAACCGGCCGTGGTGTAGATCCGGGCGCCGATCATCTTGGCGATCGCCATCGCGGCCATACCGACACCGCCGGTGGCCGAATGGATCAGCACCCGTTCGCCCGGGGCCAGCCGCCCGACCTCGACCAGCGAGTGCCAGGCGGTCAGATACGCGATGCCGAACCCGGCCGCTTCGGCATCCGGCAGCGTGTCCGGAATCGGGGTGCACAGGTCGGCCAGCGTCGTCATATGCGAGCCGAAACCGCCCGGGCCGATGGCGATCACGCGCTGTCCGACTTCGACGGAGTCGACATCGCTGCCGACGGCCGTGACGACGCCGGCGCACTCGCCACCGATGATGGGCGCGGCGTCGTCGAGGGTGGGGTAGATACCCATCGCCTTGAGCACGTCACTGAAGTTGAGGCCCGCCGCGGCGACACGGACCTCTACCTCGTCGGGCTCCGGCGACATGCGCTGCACCGCATGCAATCTGAGAGCATCCAGGCGTCCGGGCTCGTCGATCTGCAGCCGCACCGCGCCGCCGGTGTCCAGGTTCACTTTCGCGTGCCGGATTTCGCCGAGCAACTCACCCTTGGCCGTGGTGGGGGCCGGCAGCAGCCGGTTCAGGTAGCGATGCCCGTCGCGCAGCGCGACCTCGTCGGCGTCGGAGCCGGCCAGCAGCTCGCTTGTCAGCGCGGCGACCGACCCGGCGCCGTCCGCGTCGATGTCGACGATTGTGGTCTTCAGCTCGGGATGTTCGAAGGTCAGCACCCGCGCGATGCCGCGAAGCTCCGTCTGCGCCAACGTGACCGGTTCACCCGTGCCGACTTTCTGTGCGCCGCGGGTGACGATCCACAGCCGCGGGCTGTTGCGGGCACCCAGCCGGCTCACGGTCTTGGCGATTTCGGCGATCAGCAGGGTGCGCGCCAGCGCCAGGTCCAGTTGAGCCGCCTCGGGCAGCGATTCGTCCGCGGCGCGCGGCGGGCACAGGACGACGATGCCGTCCCAGGGTTTTCGGGTGATCGCCGCGCGCAGCTTGGCGGTGTCGGCCGGGGACACCACGTCGACTTCGGCGACGCCGTCGCTCAGCGACGACCGCAGAGCGGGCAGCAGCGGATCGTCCGCGTCGGCGTCGCCGATCAACAACAACCCGCCGAGGCTGGTGGTTGCTTTGTCCAGTGCTGCGGGCTCCCACTCCAATGCGAGCAGGTGATCGTTGAGATGTGCTGCGCCGCTTGACGACCCGAGGACGGCCATTTCCACTTCGTCGATGACCAGTAGTTGTTGACCGGTGGCGTCGGTCAGCACGACCTGGCCCAGTAGTCGATCCGGACTGTCGGTGGCCGCAAGTGAGCCCGTCGAACACACGCCGTCGGCGATGTCGCCGTACACGTGGATGCCCGCGAAACGGATTGGCAGCACCAGGGTTTGCCGGGCGTTGCGCCCTCCGGCCAGATCGGTCGCGGCCCGGGTGGCACCGAGGGCCTGCACCGCGATGTCCATCATGACCGGGTGCAGCACGAAGTTGCGGGAACCGGCCCTGGCCGCCGAGGGCAGCCGCACGTCCGCGCGGGCCGCACCCGAGGCTGCCACGGCCAGCCTGCTGATGCCGCGAAACGCCGGTCCGTGTTGTTGCCCGGCGGCGCGCAGCCGGTCGTACAACTCGTCGGCGTTGATTTGGGCCGCAACATCATTCGCATCGACGGTCGGGCCGACCGACTGGCTGCCGGTCTCGCGCGCCACGGTGGCGCTGGCGTGCTTGATCCATCCCGACGATGCGCTGCGGGTGCGCATTTCGATCTGGCACGTCTGCTCGTTGCCGGTGAGCGTCGTGACGAGCACCGTCCCGTCGGTCACCTGCAGCATCTGGTGCAGGCTCAGCTCGCGGATCATCCACGGCCGGTCTGCCGACTCTGACGCGAATGCGTCCCTCGCCGCGGCCAGCGCGACATCGGCGTAAGCGGCGCCCGGCAAAACGCACAGGTCGTCGATCACGTGATCGCCGAGCCACAACAGCTCGGGGTTGAGCTCGCATTCCCATACCCGGGTGCCGTTGGTGGGGTCGGTGACGCCAAAGCCCAACAGCGGGTGGGTGTTTGGCGTGTGGTGCGCGGTGGTGCCGGGGGAGATCCAGTGCCGGCCGTGCTGCCAAGGGGTGGTCGGCAGGACGGCCTGTCGCCCGCAGGTGTGCGGCGTCAGCGGTGGACGGGTGGGGTGCGCGGCGTTGAGGTTGGTGTGGAAGGTCAGGGTGTCGTGCGTATCGCGCTGCAGGGTGCCGATGCTCAGATAGCCGTCACCCTCGTCCGCGGTGAGGGTTTCGGTGATGGCGTGGGTGAGCAGGGGGTGTCCGCTGATCTCGATGAAGGTGTGGTGGGCGGCCCCCGCGGCACTGATCGCCTGCTGGAAGCGCACCGGGTTGCGCATATTGGTGGCCCAGTGCTCGGCATCGAATGTTATTGGGCGATCCAGGTTTTCGTAGGTCGTCGAGATGATCGGAATGGTCGGTGTGCGCGGGGCGAGGCCGGCCAACTCGGCACGCATCGCCGGCTGCAGGGCGTCCATCGCCGGGTTATGCGGAGCCACTTCGATGTTGACCTTGCCGGCGAACTGTCCCTGCGCGCGCACCTTGGCGATCAACTCGTCGATCTGCCCGGTAGGTCCCGAGATGACGGTTTGGCGTGGTGAGGCGTAGATCCCGAGGGTGACCTGCGGATAATCGGCGATCAGCTGCGCGGTGGCGGTGGCGTCGAGTTCGAGCATGGCCATCGTGCCCTGACCCGACAGCGGGGCCATCAGCCGCGACCGGGTCGCGGTGACCCGCAGACCCTCGGCGGGCGTCAGGGCGCCGGCCACTACCGCCGCCGCCACCTCTCCCATCGAGTGGCCGATCACCAGATCCGGCGTTACCCCGTAGCAGCGCCACAGCGCGGTCAGTGCCAACTGCATCCCGATCAGACCGAGCTGGATCTGCTCGATGCCGACCAGTTCCTTGCCGCCGGCGATCACGTCGTGCAGCGAAAACCCGGCCTCCGCAACGAAAACCGGCTCGAGTTCGGCCAGTGCCGTGGCGAATGCGGGCTCGTCGGCCAACAGCCGGCGCCCCATTCCGGCCCATTGCGATCCGCGGCCGGAGTAGACGAACACCGTGCCCGGTCCGGCGGATGTCTCGGGGCACCCGACCACACCCGGCCCGGGCTCACCGGCGGCCAGTGCCCGCAATCCCGCGACCGCCTGGTCGCGGTCGACGGCGGCCACCGTGGCGAACTTGGGGTGCCGGGCCCGGTGGTGGTTGAGGGTGTGCGCCACGTCGGCCAGCGGCACGGTCGCACCTGGGCCCTCCATCCAGTCGGCGAGCACCGATGCCGTCGCCGCCACCCGTTGCGCCGACTTGCCGGACAGCACCAGCGTCGAGATCGCCGGCTGCGGGTCGGGTTGCGGTGCAATTACCGGCTCCGGCGCCTGCTCGATCACCACGTGCGCGTTCGTCCCGCTCACGCCGAACGACGACACCCCGGCCCGGCGGGGCCCCCCGGTCGACGGCCATGCCATGTCCTCGGTGGCGATCTTCAGCCGCGAAACACTCTGGCTGGCATGGGGAGTGAGCTCGGTGAAGTTGAGGTTCGCCGGGATGCGGCCGTGTCCGACGGCCAGCACAGTCTTCATGAACCCGGCGATCCCGGCCGCCGCTTCCAGGTGGCCGAGGTTCGTCTTCACGGCACCCAGCACCAGCGGCGCACGGCCCTCGCGATCGCCGAAAACCGTGCTCAGCGAGTCGAGTTCGATCGGGTCGCCCAGTGGGGTGCCCGTGCCGTGTGCCTCGATGTAGTCGATGTCGGCCGGCGTGAGCTTGGCCACCTTCAGCGCCTGGCGAAGCAGTGCCTGCTGGGCGGGGCCGTTGGGCACCGTGACCCCGCTGCTGGCGCCGTCTTGGTTGACCGCCGAACCACGTATCACGGCGAGGATGCGGTTGCCGTCTGCTTGCGCGTCGGACAGGCGTTTGAGCACCACCACGCCGGCGCCCTCGCTGCGCACATAGCCGTTCGCGCCGGCGTCGAAGGTCTTGCACTGACCTTCGGGCGACAGCATGCCCCACCGCGAGCACGCGATGCTGGCCACCGGGCTGAGCAGCAGGTTGGTCCCGCCGACCAGCGCGGTGTCGCTTTCGCGCCAGCGCAGGCTTTGGCAGGCCAGGTGGATGGTGACCAACGACGAGGAGCAGGCGGTGTCCAGCACTACCGCCGGACCGCGGGCACCGAGCAGGTAGGCGGTGCGCCCCGCGGCGAAGTTCGCGGAGTTTCCGGTCAACAGGTAGGCGTCCAGCTCGTCGGGTCGCACCGCGCCCGACATCTTCAGCATGTAGTCGTAGGCGGTGACGCCGACGAACACCCCGGTCTGGGTGCCGTGCAGGGTGTGCGGCGGAATCCCGGCGTCTTCCAACGCTTCCCAGGCGACTTCGAGGAATAACCGCTGCTGCGGATCCATCGCCGCGGCCTCGCGTGGCGGGATCGCGAAGAACTCCGCGTCGAATTCGTCGGGCTGCCAGCCGGACAGGAAGCCGCCCTCGCGGTTGCAGATGGTGCCGGGGACGGTGTGATCCTCGGTGTACAGGGCGTCGGCATCCCACCGCTCGGGCGGAACTTTGACGATGCCGCTTCGCCCCTCGCACAACAGGTCCCAGAACTGTTCGGGGCTGCCGATGCCGCCGGGCAACCGGCAGCCCATGCCGACGACGGCAATCGGTTCGGTGCTCGCCTGTTCGGCGATTTCCAGCCGCGCGGTCAGATCATCGATTTTGTGCAGCGCCTCGGTGATGATCGCCCGGCGGTCCGGTGTGGCGGCGGTCATCGAGAGCCTCGTAGCCTTTCCGAAAGTTCGGCCAGCAACTCGTCCTCGTCGAGTTCGTCGTAGGCGTCGGCGACGGTTTCGGCGTCGGTTTCGAGTTCGGGGAGCACGGTGGCCAGATAGTCGGTCAGGCTGTAGACGGTCGGGTAATCGAAGACCACGGAGACCGGCAGCGGCTCGCCGAGATCGTCGGACAGCGCCCGGCGCAGCATCGCGCTCATCAGTGAGTCCATGCCGAGCTGGAAGAACCCGGTCGACGGATCGAGTGTCTCGGTAGGCGGCAGTCCCATCGCCTGGGCGGCCAGCATGCCGACCCGATCGAACAGCATCGTGTGACGGCGTTCCGGCTCGCATGCGCGCAGCGAGATACGAAACTCGCTGTCGCCCTTAACCGTCACACCGGGCGCCGGCAGCAGGTCGTCGACGATGTGCAGCGCTCCGCGTGCCCGGTATGCGTCGGCCAGCAGCGGCCAATCGGCTTCCACCACAACGGAATGCACGCCGGCGGCCGGGCTCATCAGGTAGGGCAGCGCGCCGATCGCGACCTCGTCGTCCATGGGCAGCAACCCCGATCCGACGCTGACCTGACTGGCCTCGTCGGTGTCGGCAAGCGATTTCCACAGTCCCCAGTTGACGGTGGTCGCCGGCAACCCCATCACGCGACGGCCGTAGGCCAGCGCGTCCAGGTACCCGCTGGTGGCGGCGTAGTGGCCGAGCCAGCGCGAACCGGTCAGCCCCGAGATCGAGGAGAACAGCACGAAGTGGCGCAGCGACGTTGTCGTCAGCGACAGCCGATGCAGCAGCGCGGCGGCGTCGAGCTTGGGGGCGAACATCGCCCGCACGTCGTCGTCGGTCATGTCGCTGAGCAGGACGGGCTGGCCGGCGAAGGCCGCCAAGTAGATTCCCTGCAGCGGCGGCAGGTCGGCGCCGAACCGAGCAAACAACTCGGTCATCGCGGATTCGTCGGTGGCGTCGGCAGCCACCGTGACGAGGTTCGTGCCTTCGGCGGCAAGGGTTTCCGTCAACGCGTGCAGGCGCGACCCGGGGTTGCGGGACACCGCGACGACGGTTTTGGCGCCCATCACCGCGAGTTGGCGGATCAGGTGCGGACCGATGTTTCCGGTTGCCCCGATGACCAGCTGACTGCCGTCGGCGCCCAGCGTGACCGGCGATTCCGTCGGCAGCGTCCGCCGATGCAGCCGGGCCACGTGGCGTGCGCCGCGCCGGTAGACGACCTGGTCTTCGCCGTCGGCGCTGCCGACTTCCCCGAGTAGTTGCCTGGCCACCACCGCCGCCGGTACGGAAGCGTCGAAATCGACTATGCCACCCCAGATTTCGGGGTGTTCGAGGGCTACGGTGCGGCCAAGGCCCCACAGTAGTCCGTGGGTGGGGTTGGCGCGATCGCCGTCGAAGACGGGTTGGGCGTTGCGGGTGACCAGGAACAACTTCTCCGACGAGTCGCCGGCCGCGAGCACCGAGACGAGCCGGCGCACCTGGTCGAACAGCTCGTAGGCCAACCCGACATCGAACGGATCGTCGGCTACCGCCGGTGCATACAGCACGTGGTCGACCTCGCCTAGGGCCTCGGCCAATTCCACCGGGTCGGCATCGGCGGCCACCGTTTCGGTTGCTAGTCGGGTGGCCAATTGGGCCGCCAGGGCGGGATCACCGATCACCAGCCATCGTCCGGAGCCGGCACCGGCCGTGAGCTCGGCATCGGCCAATGGAACGGCCGGCCACGCCAGCCGGTAGCAGCTGTCACCGAGCGGGCCTGCCGCTGCGGGTGCAGAACCATTGCAGCTCAACGTTTCCGATGTTTGCCAAGCAATGGGCGTGCGGTCGATCCAGTGCCGGGTGTGGTGCCACGGAGTGGTGGGGATCTGGATGTGCGGCTCCGGCGGATGTGGCGTCTGGGGCGGATGCGTGCTGCGCACGGTGTTGAGGCTGGTGCGGAAGCTGATGGTGTCGTCGGTGTCGCGTTGCAAGGTGCCGATGCTGACGTATTTGCTTCCGTGCTGGGCGTTGTGCAGGGTTTCGCTGATCGCCTGGGGCAGCAGCGGGTGCCCGCTGATTTCGATGAAGGTGTGGTGGGGCCCACCGGCCGGGCTTCCGGCACGCGCGATGGCCTGCTGGAAGTGCACCGGGTTGCGCATGTTGGTGGCCCAGTGCTCGGCGTCGAAGGCCGGACGGATGTCGAGGTCGGCGTAGGTGGTGGAGATGATCGGAATCGTCGGCGTCTGCGGAGCCAGGTCGGCCAACTGCGCCCGCATCGCCGGCTGTAGCGCATCCATCGCCGGATTGTGCGGCGCCACTTCGATATTGACCCGGCTGGCGAAGCGGTTCTGACCGCGCAGCCGGGTGACCAGCTCGTCGATCTGCTCGGTGGGCCCGGAGATCACGGTCTGGCTCGGCGAGTTGTAGATCCCCAGCGTCACCTGCGGGTACTCGCGGATCAATGCCTCGGTGGCGGCGGCATCGAGTCCTAGCAGCGCCATCCCGCCCTGCCCGGACAACGGTGCCATCAGCCGCGACCGCGTGGCGGTCACCCGCAATCCTTCGGCGGGTGTGAGCACACCGGCCACCACCGCGGCGGCCACCTCGCCCATCGAGTGACCGATCACCATGTCGGGTTCGACGCCGTAGGAGCGCCACAGCGCGGTCAACGTCAGCTGCAGGCCGATCAGGCCGAGCTGAATCTGTTCGATACCGATCAGTTCCTTGCCGTCGGCCAGCACATCGTGCAGCGAGAACCCGGCCTGGTCGACGAACACCGGCTCGAGCTCTGCGACTGCCGCCGCGAAAGCGGGTTCGTCGGCCAGCAATTGGCGGCCCATGCCGGCCCACTGCGATCCGCGACCCGAGTACACGAATACCGTGCCCGGTCGCGGCTCGTCGCTGTCCTGCGGGCCCACCACTCCGGGCGCATGCCGGCCCGCGGCCAGGGCGCGCAACCCGGCCACCGCCTGGGTGCGGTCGCGGGCTACCACGGTGCCGAACCTGGCTTGCCGGGCCCGGTGATGGTTGAGCGTGTGAGCTACGTCGGCCAGGGCGACGTCGGCCCCGGCGCCCTGCATCCAGTCGGCCAGCGCCGACGCCGTCGCGGCCACGCGTCGCGCCGTTTTACCCGCGACGACCAGGGTCGAGATGTTCGGATCGGAGCTGGGCGCCGGCGGGGCCGCCACCTCTTGGCCCTGCTCGAGCACCACGTGCGCGTTGGTGCCGCCGAATCCGAAGGACGACACCCCGGCCCGGCGCGGATGCTGTGTCTGCGGCCAATCCATTTGTGTGTCAACGACCTTCATGCGCAGGTCGGCGAACGGGATGTGCGGGTTGGGGCTTTCGAAGCGCTGGTTCGGCGGAATCTGGCCGCGCTGCAACGCCATGACCGCTTTGATGAAGCCGGCAATCCCGGCCGCCGCCTCGGTGTGGCCGATGTTCGTCTTCACCGCGCCGATCAGCAGGGGCGAGTCTTCCGGGCGCCCGCGACCGAGCACCGTGCCCAGCGCCCGCGCTTCGATCGGATCTCCCAATAGTGTTCCGGTACCGTGAGTTTCGACGTAGTCGACCTCGTTCGGCTGCATTCCGGCATTGGTGTAGGCGGCGCGCAGCACCGCCATCTGGGCCGCGGGGTTGGGGGCCATCAGTCCGTTGGAGCGCCCGTCCTGGTTGACGGCCGAGCCGCAGATCACCGCGAGCACCCGGTCGCCGTCACGCTGCGCATCCGTCAGCCGCTTGAGCACGACCACCCCGGCGCCCTCGCCGCGCACGAACCCGTCGGCCGCGGCGTCGAACGCGCGGCACTTACCGGTCGGCGACAGCGCGCCGGCCTGGTCGAAGCCGCGAAATACCGACGGGGTCAACAACACGTTCACCCCGGCCGCGATGGCCAGATGGGAATCCTGAGTGCGCAGGCTCTGGCAGGCCAGGTGGATGGCCACCAGCGACGACGAGCACGCGGTGTCGACGGACACCGACGGGCCGCGCAGATCGAGGAAATACGAGAGCCGGTTGGCGATGATGCTCATCGCGCCGCCGGTGTTGTTCCACGCGTCGACTTGGGGCAGATCGCCCAGCGAGATGGCGCCGTATTCACTCGAGCACGCTCCGGCGAATACTCCGGTCTGCGTTCGGCTCAGCGAGGTCGGGGAGATGCCGGCGTGCTCGAGGGCCTCCCAGGCGACCTCCAGCAGCAGCCGCTGCTGAGGATCCATCTTGTTCGCTTCGTGAGCGGTGATCTCGAAGAACTCCGCATCGAAGGCGTCGATGTCGGGCAGGAAGGACCCCCACCGCGTGGTGCGGGCCAGCGCCGCCATCACCTCGGGTGACCCGTTGTCGAACGGCTGCCAGCGTTCGGGCGGCACCTCGGAGATCGTGCAGCCGCGGTCGCAGAGGAATTCCCACAGGGCGTCGGGCCCGCAGATGTCGCCGGGGAAGCGGCATCCCATCCCGATGACGGCGATCGGTTCATCGAGCGAGTTGGGAGCCGGGCGCTGCAGCGCGGCATCCGCGTCGGCGTCCGGCGCGGACGCGGTCAAGTGCGCGGCCAGCGCATTGATCGTGGGGTGCTCCCAGAAGTCGACGGGCGAGACTTTGCGGCCCAGCAACTCCGACAGCTCACCGGAAAGCACGACCACCTCGCGAGAGCTCACGCCGTGGTCGGCCAGCGACAGTTCGGGATCGACCTCGTCGGGTGTGCGACCGATGTTGGTCACCAGATAGTCGACCAGCCAGTGGCGCAGGTCGGCTTCGCCCCGGACGCTCGACGTCACGCCGCCACACCCAGGCGCGTCGAATCTGGCGTCGAATCGAGCGTCGAATCGAGCGTCGAATCGAGCGTCGAATCGAGCGACGCCACGCTGATCTGTCGCTCGGCCCGCTCGCGCAGCAAAGCGTCGATGGAAGTTTCGGTCACCGGTGTCGCTTCACCTTCCAGGTCGCTGCGAGTGCTGTCGGCACGCACCCTGTGTGGCGCCCCGTTCAGCAGCGGTCGCGGCCCCCCCACGGGGCGCCCCCGGTGACACGGCAGCTGCTGGCGGAAACGCCGGCGCGTAAGAGCCGGACGGCCACGGCGCGACGATCGTCCACCCCGACCATCCGTCTCTTTAAGCAAGGTAAGCAATCTTTCATGGGGAAGTGTGGGGAATTGAGAAATCCACACATTTTGGGCCGGCGCAGTCTGGCCCTATTTTGCGCGCGTCTACTATAGTGCCAGGCCCCCACGTTACTGCAGCTCAGTGGGGGTATCCACCTCTGTGACAGGTGATACTGGTGGGGCAGTGGTTGTGATTTGGGGTCAGGGTGAGATGAATCTCACCTGCTCACCGAGATCGCCGGGATGTCGCGTTCTGGGACCTGCGCACCATTTTCACCAGCAACGATCTCGCCTGCCACGGGATGGAGGGGTGGCGGCGGTCGACCGCACAGCCCGGCCGCGCGTCGCGGGTCTGTGCCGCTCTCGGCCCGGCGTCGACCGGCGTGCGGCGAATGCGTGAGTGTGACCGATCCGGGGTGAATGCGGGCCGGCCGGCGACTGCGCGCCCAGCTAACTTTCGCGGGCGGAGTGCAGGATGACTTCCTCGATGTCCTTCACCAGCTCCGGCAAATGGGCATTGAGGTAGAAATGGTCCCCGGGGAACACCCGAATGGAAAACTCCTCGGTGGTGCGATCGGCCCAGGCCGTCATGTTCTCCTCTGCCACGATGAGGTCGTCATCAGCGACGAATGCGTGGATCGGGCATGACAGTTTTATCTCCGGGGGCCGGGTATAGGCCGCAATGGTCCGGACGCTTTGCAATGTGGGCAGGATGCTCGAGGCGAATTCGTGATTTGCCAGATGCTCGGGATTCGTCTCGGTGACCTGGGCGACCAGGCTCAATATCTCGTGGTCGGATCCCTGCAATTCCTTGTATCGGATGTGGCCCGGCGCCGCGCAGGACGATATGAACAGCGCGCTGATGGGGTGTCCGGCCGATTGGAATCTCAGGGCCACCTCGAACGCAGCCAGTCCGCCCATGCTGTGTCCGAAAAATGACACCTGACCTCCGGCTTTGGCGGCCGGCGCCATCATGTTGAAGATTTCGTCGGCAAACTCGGGAATGCTGGCGAGTTCGGTCAGCCCGCGGTCGCGCCGGCTCGGGTATTGCACGGCGACCCGTTTGATATCCGCCGAGAACGCCTTGGCGAAGGGCACGTAATAGGTCGCGGATCCGCCGGCATGCGGAAATATGAATAACGTCGGCGGCGGCGCGTTCACCGGCTCAGCGTATCGCGGGGCGGTTGTTCGCCCGGCCGCTGCCGTGCGATCGCCCTGGCGGGTGACGCCAGGCATTGCCGACCTGCGCGAGCGGTGCCGCGGAAATCCTGGAAGAATCCATTTCGTGGGGTGATTGCCACCCGGGTCGCAATTCCGGCGACCGATGCGGCTGCCGCAGGGCCGCGGCACGCGCCCGGTCGCGGCAAGCCGGATGGCCAATGCCCGACACACCGGTGTCGCCACCGCCGTCACAGAGGTAACACCAGGCACACTGGTAACAACGATGGTTTTCCGGAAGCCAGGAGGGCATGGCCGTGTACCGAGTCTTTGAAGCGCTTGATGAATTGGGCGCCATTGTCGAAGAAGCCCGCGGCGTGCCGATGACGGCGGGCTGTGTGGTGCCTCGCGGTGACGTGCTGGAGCTGATCGACGACATCAAAGACGCGATCCCCGGCGAGCTGGACGACGCCCAGGACGTGCTCGATGCCCGCGATTCGATGCTGTCCGACGCCAAGGCGCACGCCGAATCCATGGTTTCCTCGGCGACCACCGAGTCGGAGTCGATGCTGAACCACTCCCGCGCCGAGGCGGACCGGCTGCTGTCCGACGCCAAGGCGCAGGCCGACCGGATGGTCAACGAGGCGCGCCAGCACAGCGAGCGGATGGTGGGCGAAGCCCGCGAGGAAGCGATGCGCATCGCCACGGCGGCCAAGCGGGAGTACGAGGCCAGCGTCAGCCGTGCCCAGGCCGAAGCCGACCGACTGATCGAGAACGGCAACATCTCCTACGAGAAGGCCGTGCAAGAGGGCATCAAGGAGCAGCAACGCCTGGTCTCGCAGAACGAGGTCGTGCAGGCGGCCAACGCGGAGTCGACCCGCCTGATCGACACCGCACATGCCGAGGCCGACCGGCTGCGCGGTGAGTGCGACATCTATGTCGACAACAAGCTGGCCGAGTTCGAGGAATTCCTCAACGGCACGCTTCGTTCGGTGGGGCGTGGTCGCCACCAACTCCGTACCGCCGCCGGCACGCACGACTACGCGACCCGGTAGGGGCACCACCACACTCGGCCTGCCCGAGCGTGGCCACCTGGGCGAATGGTCGCAGTGCCGCCCGGAGCACCGGGACGGCGCCGTAAGATTTTTGCCATGGCGCGCGAACACAGCATGACTGCGCAGCATCATCCGGCTTCGCCGATGACGGTGGACGTCACCCGGCTCGGGCGACGACCGGGATCGATGGTGACGCTACGTCACACCGTGCCCAGCCCGTTGCGCATCGGATTGGACATGATCGCGATCCCGCAGGGCGCTCCGCTGGACATGGATCTACGGGTCGAATCGGTGTCGGAAGGCGTGCTTGTCACCGGGACCGTGTCGGGGCCGACGGTCGGCGAGTGCTCGCGGTGCCTGACCGAGGTGCGCGGGAACGTGCAGGTTGGCTTGACCGAACTGTTCGCCTACCCGGACAGCACCACCGAGGCGACCACCGAGGAAGACGAGGTCGGCCGGGTCGTCGACGACCGCGTCGACCTCGAGCAGGCGATCATCGATGCCGTCGCACTCGACCTTCCGTTTGCACCGGTATGCCGACCGGATTGTCCCGGGTTGTGCCCGGAATGCGGCGTGCTGCTGGCCAACGACCCCAGCCACCACCACGACACCATCGATCCGCGGTGGGCCAAGCTGGTGGACATGCTCTCCGACGACGCCGCGGACTCCGACGCCTCGCGAGGTGACCGGTGACCTCGCGGCAACCACTGCTCGACGCGCTCGGGGTCGGCCTGCCCGAGGAGCTGCTGTCGTTGGCGTTGACCCACCGCAGCTACGCCTACGAGCATGGCGGACTGCCGACCAACGAGCGGCTGGAGTTTCTCGGCGACGCCGTGCTGGGCCTGACCGTCACCGACGAGCTCTACCACCGTCATCCCGACCGTTCCGAAGGCGACCTGGCCAAACTGCGCGCCAGTGTCGTCAACACCCAGGCGCTGGCCGATGTCGGGCGGCACCTGTGCGAAGGCGGGCTGGGCGTGCACCTGCTGCTGGGCCGCGGCGAAGCGAACACCGGTGGGGCCGACAAGTCGAGCATCCTGGCCGACGGCATGGAGTCGCTGCTCGGCGCGATCTACTTGGCACACGGCATCGAAACCGCACGCGAGGTGATCCTGCGGTTGTTCGGTGCGCTGCTCGACGCCGCGCCGACGCTGGGCGCCGGACTGGACTGGAAGACCAGCCTGCAAGAGCTCACCGCGGCGCGCGGCATGGGCGCGCCGTCCTACCTGGTCACCTCCACCGGCCCAGACCACGACAAGGAGTTCACCGCCGTGGTCGTCGTGATGGAGACCGAATACGGGTCGGGTGTCGGCCGGTCGAAGAAGGAAGCCGAGCAGAAGGCGGCCGCCGCGACCTGGAAAACGCTGGAAGCGTTGGACACCGCGGGGAAAACGCCCGTCTAGATGCCCGAGCTGCACTAGATGCCTGAACTGCCCGAGGTCGAGGTGGTCCGCCGCGGCTTGCAGGCCCATGTAGTGGGCAAGACGATCACCGCGGTGCGGGTGCACCACCCCCGCGCGGTGCGCCGCCACGAGGCCGGGCCCGCCGACTTGACGGCCCGGCTGCTCGACGCGCGGATCGAGGGCACCGACCGGCGCGGCAAGTACTTGTGGCTGCTGCTCGACGGTGATGTCGCGCTGGTCGTTCACCTCGGCATGAGCGGGCAGATGCTGCTCGGCAGGGTGCCGCGGGCCGACCACGTCCGGATCTCCGCGCTGCTCGACGACGGCACCGTGCTGAGCTTCGCCGACCAGCGGACCTTCGGTGGCTGGATGCTGGCCGAACTCATAGAAACCGACGGCAGCGTGGTGCCGCAGCCCGTCGCGCACCTGGCGCGGGACCCGCTGGATCCCCGGTTCGACACCGATGCCGTCGTAAAAGTGTTGCGGGGCAAGCATTCCGAAATCAAACGCCAGCTGCTGGATCAGCAGGTGGTGTCCGGCATCGGCAATATCTATGCCGATGAAGCGTTGTGGCGGGCCAAAGTTCATGGTGCCCGGGTGGCGGACACGCTGACCCGCCGCCAGCTGACGGCCGTGCTGGAGGCCGCCGCGGAGGTGATGGGCGAGGCGCTCGCCAAGGGCGGGACCTCGTTCGATTCGCTGTATGTCAACGTCAACGGCGAATCGGGCTACTTCGACCGGTCGCTGGATGCCTATGGACGTGAAGGCAAAAGCTGCCGGCGCTGCGGCGCGGTGATCCGCCGCGAAAAGTTCATGAACCGCTCTTCGTTCTACTGTCCGCGGTGTCAGCCCCGGCCACGCCGTTAGGATTTCTCGCGCAAAGCTGAGGCTATCCTCAGCATCGTGAGGTTATCCTTACCGGAATGATGAACCTCCGGTGTTGGGGCGGGCAATGCGCGATTCGGCGCTAGATGCGGACCGTATTGCGGGTTCGCCGACCGTGCTGGCGCAGCTGTCGCCGGGCGAGCGGGCCACGATCCTGGGCGTGACGCCGGCGGCCTCCGGCGTGGTGGCGGGCCGCCTGCGCCAGCTGGGATTTCGGCCCTCCTCCGACGTGCAGGTGATCCGCCGGGCACCGCTGGGCGACCCGACCATCTACCGGGTTCAGGACACCGAACTATGCCTGCGCCGGCGCGAGGCGCAGTTGATCGAGGTCACCCCCGGGACCGACGCATGACGTCGTGCCACGAAGAAGGCGGTTCCGGGGTCGCCGTCGCGGGCAAGGCACGGATCGCCCTGGTGGGAAGCCCCAACGCGGGCAAGACTTCGGTGTTCAATCACCTGACCGGATTGCGGGCCAAGACCGGCAACTACCCGGGCGTCACCGTCGGGCGCAGCGTCGGCATCACCAAGGTCGACGGCGTCGAGGTTGCCATCGAGGACCTGCCCGGTACCTACAGCCTCGACCCGATCAGCCCGGACGAGCAGGTGGTTTCCGACTTGTTGGGCGGACAGGTGTACGGCGACGGCCCGCCCGACGCGATCGTCATCGTCGCCGACGCCACCACGCTGCACCGCTCGGTGATTCTGCTGGCTCAGGTGCTGCGGCTTGACCTGCCGTGCCTGGTGGCGCTGACCATGACCGACGAGCTGACCGCGCGCGGCGGCGGCATCTCCGTCGACGCGCTGGCGACGGCGCTGGGTGTCCCGGTGGTCGCGGTGGTGGCCAACCGTGGAGTGGGCATCGATACCCTGCGGGCCCAACTGGCGTGCTTCGACCGCTGGCTTCGGCCCCCGCTCCTGCCGCCGGGCGATGACGATGCCATCGACGGCTGGGGCAAGTCGGTGCTGGATGCGGCGTATTACCATGCGCCACAGCCGGATCGGCGGACACGCCGAATCGACGCCGTGGTGCTGCACCCGCTGTGGGGGACGGTGATCTTCTTCGCGGTGATGTTCTGCTTCTTCCAGGTCGTCTTCACCGTCGCCGCGCCCCTGCAGGATCAGGTGGGCGACTGGCTCAACTCATTGGGCACATTGGTCAGCAACCACGTCGGCAACTACGTCGTGCGTGGGCTGCTCGGCCAGGGGCTGATCGGCGGCGTCGGAACGGTGCTGCAGTTTATCCCGCAGATCGTGTTGTTGTTCCTGCTGATCGCGCTGCTGGAGAATGTCGGGTACATGGCGCGCGCCGCGTTCCTGATGGACAGGGTGATGGCCTCCACAGGGTTGGAAGGCCGCGCCTTCGTCGCGATGCTCTCGTCGTTCGCCTGCGCCATCCCGGGGATCATGGCCACCCGGACGCTGCCGTCGTCGAAAGACCGGATCGCCACCATCATCACGGCGCCGTTGATGACCTGCTCGGCGCGTCTTCCGGTGTTCACTCTGTTGGTCGGCATACTGGTTTCCCCGAAGACGCACTGGGGCGGGTTGAGCGCGCAGGGCGTCGCGATGTTCGCGCTCTATGTTTGTGGCGGCACCTCCGCGTTGATCGCCGCCGCGGTGTTCAAATCGACGATCCTGCGCAGCGATCTGCTCCCGTTCACGATGGAGCTTCCGCCGTACCGCTTCCCGTCGCCCAAGAACGTGCTGATCACGATGTGGGATTCGGCGAAGATGTTCTTGCGCAAGGCCGGAACCATCATCCTGGGCACGTCGGTGGTGCTGTGGGTGCTGCTCAATCTGCCGGCGCGCGAGGCCGAGACCGCCAAGATGTCGCCGACCGACGCGACCGCCTACGTGATGGATCACAGCCTGGCCGCCGACCTCGGCAAGGCGGTCGGGCCGGTGTTCAAGCCGCTCGGATTCGATTGGCACGTCAACATCGCCCTGCTCGGTTCGATGTCGGCGCGCGAAGTTTTCGTGTCCACCCTGGGCCAGGTCGCGGCGGCCGAGAGCCCCGACGATCCGCACGAAGCGCTGGTCTCCTTGACCGACGACGAAGGCCACAAGGTGTTCACCGCGCCGACGGTCATCGCGCTGATGGCGTACTTCATCTATGCGCTGCAATGTATGTCGACCGTTGCGGTGATGCGCCGCGAGACCAACTCGTGGCGATGGCCCGCGATCGCGTGGTCCTACATGTTCGTTCTGGCCTGGCTGATGGCGTTCGCCGCCCGGTCGGCCGCGATAGCGCTGGGCGCATGATTCCGCTGCACGCCACTGCCACCGACGATCCGCGCCAGCTGCGCTGGGTGGTCGCGGCCGAGCAACTCCCCGCCCGCGGCACGGTCCGCGTCGCCCCGGGCCGGCTGGGCGCCCTGCTGCACGCCCGCGTGATCGACGAAATCGTGGTGAGCGGCGTCGGCATCCTGATCACGCTCGGGGCCGCCGGCAACTGGCGTGAACTGGGCGACGACATTCGCGAGGCGCTCAGCGGCGCGCTGCAGGATCCGGCGGGCTGGACGGTGGACGAAACACCCGTTACCGCAGGCGCTTTAACAGCCGCTGTGACGGAACTGCTGGCCGGGGCGGTGGGTGCGCTGGCCGCCTCGCACGGCGGATCGATCGAGCTGGTCTCGGTGGTCGACCACCACGTGACGGTGCGGATGGCCGGCGCCTGTGACGGATGCCCGGGCGCATCGGCCACGCTGCGCGACGCGCTCGAGCGCGAACTGCGCCGACGCGTCGACGATCAGGTGGTTGTCTCGTCCGAAAACGATTCGGCTTCAATGTCTTTCGGCAAGAAGCTGCTGTCGTTGATAGTCCGCTGAGTGGGTATTCGCCCGTCCCCGGTAGAAATGAGCCATGACGGAACTGTGGGTCGAACGCACCGGGACACGCCGCTACACGGGCCATAGCTCGCGGGGTGCCCAGGTTCTCGTCGGCTCCGAGGACGTCGACGGCGTGTTCACCCCCGGCGAGCTGCTCAAGATCGCGCTCGCCGCATGCAGCGGGATGTCCAGCGACCAGCCGCTGGCCCGCCGGCTCGGCGACGACTACCACGCGGTGATCCGGGTGTCCGGCGACGCCGACCGCGAGGAAGAGGTCTATCCGCTGCTCTCCGAAACCCTGGAACTGGACCTGTCGGGACTGTCCGCGGACGACAGGGAGCGCCTGCTGGTGGTGGTGAACCGCGCGATCGACCTGGTCTGCACCGTCGGGCGCACCCTCAAGGCGGGCACCACCGTCAGGTTCGAGATCGCTTCTGAGACTGGCAATGCCGGGTCCTGACGTCCGGCTCACCGCCTGGGTGCACGGCATGGTCCAGGGGGTGGGTTTTCGCTGGTGGACTCGCTGCCGGGCGCTCGAGCTGGGCCTGACCGGCTACGCCGCCAACCAGCCCGACGGCCGCGTCCTGGTCGTCGCCCAGGGGCCGCGGGAGGCGGCCGAGAAACTGCTGGACCTGCTTAACGGCGGTCATTGCTGGCCGCCGCGGCCCGGTCGCGTCGACAAGGTCGTCGCCGACTGGTCGCAGCCGCAGGAGCAATTCGACGGATTCGTCGAGCGGTAAGGGCGACCACACCACCGAGCGTCACACTGGCGTGGCACCGGACCGCGACGGTCACGCTAGCGTGACGCTGGCGGCTAGACGGCCTCGCTTTCAGTGACTGAAGTGGCCACTGTGGCCAGTGCGTCAGAGTGTGAACAACGGGTGTATTTCAAGCGAGCCGACACCCCTCGGTGACGCCGAGTCGGGCGATTTGAGCGGTAGTCTGGCTCGCCGTGTACCTCAAGAGTCTGACGCTGAAGGGCTTCAAGTCCTTCGCTTCGCCGACGACTCTGCGCTTCGAGCCGGGCATCACCGCCGTCGTCGGGCCCAACGGTTCCGGCAAATCCAACGTGGTCGACGCCCTGGCGTGGGTGATGGGGGAGCAGGGCGCCAAGACGCTGCGCGGCGGAAAAATGGAAGACGTCATCTTCGCCGGCACCTCGTCGCGAGCCCCGCTGGGCCGTGCCGAAGTCACCGTCACGATCGACAACGCCGACAACGCGCTGCCGATCGAGTATTCCGAGGTGTCGATCACCCGGCGGATGTTCCGCGACGGCGCCAGCGAATACGAAATCAACGGCACCAGTTGCCGTTTGATGGATGTTCAGGAGCTGCTGAGCGACTCCGGCATCGGCCGCGAGATGCACGTGATCGTGGGCCAGGGCAAGCTCGACGAGATCCTGCAGTCGCGGCCCGAGGACCGCCGCGCGTTCATCGAAGAAGCCGCGGGTGTGCTCAAGCACCGCAAGCGCAAGGAAAAGGCCCTGCGCAAGCTCGACGCGATGCAGGCCAACCTGGCGCGGCTCACCGACCTGACCACCGAGCTGCGGCGTCAACTCAAACCGCTGGGCCGCCAGGCCGAGGTGGCCCGTCGCGCGGCGACCATCCAGGCCGACCTGCGCGACGCGCGGCTGCGGCTGGCCGCCGACGACCTGGTCAACCGGCAGGTGCAGCGCGACGCGATCTTGGAGGCCGAGGCCACCATGCGCCGCGAGCACGACGAGGCCGCCGGCCGCCTGGCCCTGGCTTCTGAGGAGCTGACCGCGCACGAAACCGCGCTGGCAGAGCTGTCGGTGCGCGCCGAGTCGGTCCAGCACACCTGGTTCGCGCTGTCCGCGTTGGCCGAGCGGGTGAGCGCCACGGTGCGCATCGCCAGCGAGCGCGCCCAGCACCTGGATCTCGAGCCCGTGGCGACCAGCGACACCGACCCGGACGCGCTGGACGCCGAGGCCGAGCAGGTCGCGGCCGCCGAGCGCGAGCTGCTGGCCGAGCTGGACGCCGCCCGGACCCGGCTGGAGGCGGCCCGCGCCGAGTTGTCCGAGCGGGAACGCGAAGCCGCCGAGGCCGACCGGGCACATTTGGCCGCCGTGCGGGCCGAGGCCGACCGCCGCGAGGGCCTGGCCCGGCTGGCCGGTCAGGTCGAGACGATGCGGGCCCGGGTCGAATCGATCGACGACAGCGTCGCGCGGCTGTCCGAGCGCATCGAACACGGCGCCGCCCGCGCGCAGCAGGCCCGTGCGGAGTTCGAAACCGTGCAGAGCCGCGTCGGCGAACTCGACCAGGGCGAGGTCGGCCTGGACGAACACCACGAGCGGACGGTGGCCGCGCTGCGGCTGGCCGACGAGCGCGTCGCCGAGCTGCAGGCCAGCGAGCGCGAAGCCGAGCGCCGGGTGGCGTCGCTACAGGCCCGCATCGATGCGCTCTCGGTCGGCCTCGAGCGCAAGGACGGCGCAGCGTGGCTCACCCAAAACCACAGTGGCGCAGGACTTTTCGGACCCGTCGCGAAGCTGGTCAAGGTCCGTTCCGGGTATGAAACGGCCCTGGCCGCGGTGCTCGGGTCCGCGGCGGACGCGCTGGCCGCCGAAAACTTCGGCGCCGCCCGTTCGGCGGTCGCCGCGCTGAAGCAGGCCGACGGCGGCCGCGCGGCCCTGGTCCTGGGCGACTGGCCGAGCCCAGAAAGCGATCCCGAACCGCCGCCGCTGCCCGACGGTGCCCGGTGGGCGCTCGACCTGGTCGACACCCCGCAGCGGCTGCGCGGAGCGATGATCGCCATGCTGTCCGGCGTTGCGGTGGTCAACGACCTGGGCGCGGCCCTGGATCTGGTCGCGGGCCGTCCGCAGCTGCGCGCGGTCACGCTCGACGGCGACCTGGTCGGCCGTGGCTGGGTGAGCGGCGGTTCGGACCGCAAGCCGTCCACCCTGGAGCTCACCTCGGAGATCGACAAGGCCAGCAGCGAGCTGGTCGTCGCGGAGTCGCAGGTGGCGCAGCTGTCGGCCGCCCTCTCCGGCGCCTTGACCGAGCAGCGCGGGCGGCAGGACTCCGCCGAGCAGGCGCTGGCCGCGCTCAACGAGTCCGACACCGAGATCTCGGCGATGTACGAGCAGCTGGGCCGCCTCGGGCAGGACGCCCGCACCGCCGAGGAAGAGTGGAACCGGCTGCTGCGCCAGCGCGAGGAGCTGGAGGCCGGACGCGCCCAGACCGTCGAAGAGGTCACCGAGCTCGAAACCCGGCTGCGCAACGCCCAGGCCAGCCAGCTTGCTCCCGCGGAAGACTCCGTCGATCGTCAGCGGATCGCCGCCGCGGCCGACGCCGCCCGCGGGATCGAGGTGGAGGCCCGGCTCACGGTGCGCACCGCCGAGGAACGGGCCAACGCCGTGCGCGGCCGGGCCGATTCGTTGCGCCGCGCGGCCGCCGCGGAGCGCGAGGCGCGGGTGCGCGCCCAGCAGGCACACGCGGCGCGATTGCGGGCGGCCGCGGTGGCCGCGGCGGTGGCTGACGCCGGCCGCCTGCTCGCGCAGCGGCTGAACCGGGTGGTGGCCGCCGCATCGCAGATCCGCGACGCGATGGTCGCCGAACGCGAGGCGCGGTCGACGGCGATGGCGGCGGTGCGCAACGAGGTGCACATGCTGGGCACCCGGGTGGCCACGCTGACCGACTCGCTGCACCGCGACGAGGTGGCCAACGCCCAGGCGGCGCTGCGCATCGAGCAGCTCGAACAAATGGTGCTCGAGCAGTTCGGCATGAGCCCGGCGGATTTGATCGCCGAGTACGGGCCGGAAATCGCGCTGCCGCCCTCCGAGCTGGAGATGGCCGAGTTCGAGCTGGCCCGCGAGCGCGGCGAGCAGGTCACCGCGCCCGCGCCGATACCGTACGACCGGCCCACCCAGGAGCGCCGCGCCAAACGCGCCGAGCGGGAACTGGCCGAATTGGGCCGGGTCAACCCGCTGGCGCTGGAAGAGTTCGCTGCGCTCGAGGAGCGCTACAACTTCCTGTCCACCCAGCTCGAGGACGTCAAGGCGGCCCGCAAGGACCTGCTCGACGTGGTCGCCGACGTCGACGCCCGCATCCTGCAGGTGTTCAGCGAGGCGTTCGTCGACGTCGAGCGCGAGTTCCAGGAAGTCTTCACCGTGCTGTTCCCCGGCGGCGAGGGCCGGCTGCGGCTGACCAACCCGGACGACATGCTCACCACCGGCATCGAGGTGGAAGCGCGTCCGCCCGGCAAGAAGATCACCCGGCTGTCTTTGCTGTCCGGTGGCGAGAAGGCGCTGACCGCCGTCGCGATGCTGGTGGCGATCTTTCGCGCCCGTCCGTCGCCGTTTTACATCATGGACGAGGTCGAGGCCGCGCTCGACGACACCAACCTGCGCCGCCTGATCTCGCTGTTCGAGCTGCTGCGGGCACGCTCGCAGCTGCTGATCATCACCCACCAGAAGCCGACCATGGAGGTCGCCGATGCGCTGTACGGCGTCACCATGCAGGGCGACGGCATCACCGCGGTGATCTCGCAGCGCATGCGTGGACAAGAGGTCCAGCAGCTCGCCACTGCTTCTTCTTAAGCGCCGTCGGCTGAGCAGGCCGGCGGCTGCCGCCGTCAGCTGCGCGGTGGGCCCCTGAAACAATGTCAGCGTGTCGCAAGGTCTTTGGATCGCCATCGCCGTCTTAGGCGTGTTAGCCGCCCTGGTTGTCATCGCAGCGCTGGTCCTGGGACTGACCCGGTACCGCCGCCGGCGGATCAGCCTGACCCGGCCCGAGCCGAGCGCACTGGACCGTTCCGGTGGCTACACCGCAGCGTCGGGGATCACCTTCACTCAGGGCGCGACATCGACCGAAGACCGGATCGACACCACCGGGCTGCCCGCGGTGGGCGACGACGCGACCATCCCGCGCGATGCGCCGCGGCGCCCGATCTCCGACGTCCACCTGCCGGCCCCGGCGGCCGAACCCGAGACCGTCACGCCGCCGCCGGCTCCCGAGCCGCCCGTCGCACCGGAGGCACCGCCGGCGCCCGAGCCGCCAGCCCCCGCGGCGGCCGAGATCGAGGAGATAGCACCGACCGAGGGGCGGCTGGAACGCTTGCGCGGCCGGCTGTCCCGGTCCCAGAACGCGCTCGGGCGCAGCATGCTGGGCCTGCTCGGCGGCGGCGACCTGGACGAAGACTCCTGGCAGGACGTCGAGGACACCCTGCTGATCGCCGACCTGGGCCCCGTCGTCACCGAATCAGTGGTCTCGCAGCTGCGCAGCCGCCTGGCCAGCAGCACCGTTCGCACCGAGGCCGACGCCCGGGCGGTGCTGCGCGACGTGCTGATCACGGAGCTGAAACCCGAGATGGATCGCTCGATCCGGGCGCTGCCGCACGACGACCACCCCTCGGTGCTGTTGGTCGTCGGCGTCAACGGCACCGGCAAAACCACCACGGTCGGCAAACTCGCACGGGTGTTGGTGGCCGACGGGCGGCGCGTCGTGCTGGGCGCCGCCGACACCTTCCGGGCCGCGGCCGCCGATCAGCTGCAGACCTGGGCGTCTCGGGTGGGCGCCGAAGTGGTGCGCGGAGCCGAGGGCTCCGACCCGGCGGCGGTGGCCTTCGACGCCGTCGACAAGGGCATCAAGACGGGCGCCGACGTCGTGCTGATCGACACCGCGGGCCGGCTGCACACCAAAGTCGGCCTGATGGACGAGCTGGACAAGGTCAAACGCGTAGTGAGCCGGCGTGCCGCCGTCGACGAGGTGTTGCTGGTTCTCGACGCCACGATCGGGCAGAACGGCCTGGCCCAGGCGAAGGTTTTCGCCGAGGTCGTCGACATCACCGGCGCGGTGCTGACCAAGCTGGACGGAACGGCCAAGGGCGGCATCGTTTTCCGGGTGCAGCAAGAGCTCGGCGTGCCGGTGAAACTGGTCGGCCTCGGTGAAGGCCCCGACGATTTGGCGCCGTTCGAGGCCGCCGCATTCGTGGACGCCCTGCTCGGCTGAAACCCCTTACACGAGGGCCGTTTCGTTAATGACGCCGAAACATGGTGGCCCCAACTCGGAAACAACCATTGCGCAAGGTTCTGGATCAGGTCATCGGGCACATGTCTGATGACCCGTTCAGGGCCGACCGGAGGTGATAGCGAGTGAGTTTCCCAGTAATGGGCCAGCCCAATACCGGCGATACCGCATGGATGCTGGCGAGTTCAGCGCTGGTGCTGTTGATGACGCCAGGTTTGGCGTTCTTCTATGGCGGCATGGTGCGCGCCAGAAGTGTGCTCAACATGCTGATGATGAGCATCAGCGCCATGGGCGTGGTGACGGTGCTGTGGGTGTTATATGGCTATTCAGTCTCGTTTGGCACTGACGTTGGCAACGTCATGGGAAACCCGACGGAATACTTCGGGCTGAAGGGCCTGATCGGCGGTAACGCCGTGGCCGCCGACCCCACCAAGGGCGTTGCTGCGACCGACATTCCGTTGGCTGGCACCCTGCCGGCGACCGTGTTCGTGGCATTCCAGCTGATGTTCGCGATCATCACCGTCGCCCTGATCTCGGGCGCGGTGTCCGACCGCCTCAAGTTCAGTGCCTGGCTGGTCTTCTCCGGTCTGTGGGCGACGCTGGTCTACTTCCCGGTCGCGCACTGGGTCTTCGCGTTCGACGGCTTCGCCGCCGAGAAGGGTGGCTGGATCGCCAACAAGCTGCACGCGATCGACTTCGCCGGTGGGACCGCGGTCCATATCAACTCCGGTGCTGCGGGTCTGGCCCTCGCGTTGATCCTGGGCAAGCGCAAAGGCTGGCCCACGACGCTGTTCCGCCCGCACAACCTGCCGTTCGTGATGCTCGGCGCCGGCCTGCTGTGGTTCGGCTGGTACGGCTTCAACGCCGGGTCGGCCACCAGCTCCAACGGTGCCGCCGGGTCGACCTTCATGACCACCACGATCGCGACGGCTACCGCGATGCTGGCCTGGTTGCTCACCGAGCGCATCCGTGACGGACACGCCACGACGCTGGGAGCGGCGTCGGGCATCGTCGCCGGACTGGTCGCGATCACCCCGTCGTGTTCGTCGGTGAATGCCCTGGGGGCGCTGATCATCGGTCTGGTGGCCGGCGTGCTGTGTGCGCTGGCGGTCGGGCTGAAGTTCAAGTTGGGCTTCGACGACTCGCTCGACGTGGTCGGTGTGCACCTGGTGGGCGGATTGGCGGGCACGCTGCTGGTGGGCCTGCTGGCCGCACCGGAGAGCGTGGCGATCAACGGCGTCACCGGCGTATCCAAGGGATTGTTCTACGGTGGCGGCTGGGATCAGCTGGAACGGCAGGCGGTCGGCGCGTTCAGCGTGATGTTCTACTCGTTCGCCGTGACGATTATCCTGGCGTTGATCCTGAAGTACACCATCGGGCTGCGGCTGAATCCTGAAGCGGAAGCTTCCGGCATCGATGAGGCCGAGCATGCGGAGAGCGGATACGATTTCGCCGTGGCCACGTCGTCAGTCCTTCCCCGTGCCACCCTGCCGGACAGCTCTAACGGACTGGACGTCGCAGTGGCCGAGAAAGTGGAGGCGGAATAATCATGAAGCTGATCACCGCGATCGTGAAGCCGTTCACCCTCGATGACGTGAAGACCAGCCTCGAAGACGCGGGCGTCCTGGGGCTGACCGTCAGCGAAGTCCAGGGTTACGGCCGCCAGAAGGGGCACACCGAGGTTTACCGCGGTGCTGAATACTCGGTCGATTTCGTGCCGAAGGTTCGGATCGAGGTCGTTGTCGACGATTCCATCGTCGACAAGGTCGTGGACAGCATCGTCCGGGCGGCCCGCACTGGCAAGATCGGTGATGGCAAGGTCTGGGTCAGTCCCGTGGAAACCATTGTGCGAGTGCGCACCGGTGAGCGCGGGACCGATGCGATATGACACTAGCCGCAAGCTGAGGTTCCAGCCCGGGCGGGCCGGGAGGTTATGAAACCGACCGAGCCCGACCGGGAATCTGGAGCGAACGCCGCGCAGACAGAAATCGCTTCTGGTGCAAGCGATTTAGCCGCTGCGCGGCGTACGCTGCTGTCTGAGGGCAGCACCCTGCACGCCGCCGAACTGCGGCACGCCTGGCTGGAATTGCATGAGTCGTGGCTGGCGGCCAAGTCCGCCGAACTCGGGATCACGGATACCAGTGGCTTTGCGCTCGTCGGCGTCGGCGGCCTGGGCCGGCGCGAACTGCTCCCTTATTCCGACCTCGACTTGATGTTGTTGCACGACAACGTGTCTGACGACGTGCTGCAGCGTGTCGCCGACGGGCTGTGGTATCCGTTGTGGGACGCCAACGTTCGGCTCGACCACAGCGTGCGCACGGTATCCGGAACACTCGGTGTCGCCAACGGCGATATGATCGCCGCCCTGGGCCTGTTGGACGCGCGCCACATCGCCGGTGATCCCGCGTTGTCCGATGAGTTGATCGCCGGTGCAAGAAAGCAGTGGCGCACCGCAATTCGCTCTCGGATGGACGAGCTGGTCGAGATGACCAACGCTCGCTGGCTGCGCTGTGGCCGGATCGCGCAACGTGCCGAGCCCGATCTGAAATCGGGCCGCGGCGGCCTGCGCGACGTCCAATTGCTGGACGCGCTGGGCGTCGCTCAACTGATCGACCGCCACGGCATGAGTCGCCCGGAGATCCCGGGCGGTTCACTCGACGACGCGTATCTGACGCTGCTTGACGTGCGCACCGAACTGCATCGGGTGTCGGGCCGCGGACGCGACCAGCTACTGGCTCAGTTCGCCGATGAGATCAGCGCAGCCCTCTACATGGGTGATCGATTTAGCTTGGCGCGCATGCTTTCCGACGCAAGTCGCACGATCGCGTACCACGCCGAAACCGGACTGCGGACCGCGCAAAACGCGCTGCCGCGCCGTGGCATCACTGCTTTGGTCCGACGCCCGAAGCGTCGACCTCTGGACGAGGGCGTGGTCGAGTACGACGGCGAAATCGTGCTGGCCCGCGAGGCCCAACCCCAAACCGACGCCGGACTTGTGCTCCGGGTGGCAGCCGCGTCGGCCGACACGGGCCTGCCTATCGGGGCGGCCACGTTGAGCCGGCTGGCCGCCAGCGTCCCCGACTTGCCGACACCGTGGCCGCGGGAGGCGCTGGACGACCTGCTGGTGGTGCTGTTGGCCGGCCCCACGATGGTCAGCACGATCGAGGCGCTGGACCGTACCGGCTTGTGGAGCAAGCTCTTTCCCGAATGGGACGCGGTGCGCGACCTTCCGCCACGCGATGTCTCCCATGTGTGGACGGTGGACCGCCATATCGTCGAGACCGCCGTCAATGCGGCACCGTTGACCACTCGTGTGGCGCGATCGGACCTGCTCGCGCTCGGCGCGCTGCTGCACGACATCGGCAAGGGCCGCGGCGTCGACCACTGTGTGTTCGGGGCGGATTTGGTGCCCCCCATCGGCGAGCGGCTGGGGCTGGAACCCCGGGACATCGAGACGCTGGCGGGCATGGTCCGCCATCATCTGCTGCTGCCCATCACTGCCACCCGAAGCGACCTCAACGATCCGAAAACCATTGCGTCCGTGACGGAGGCGTTGGGCGGGGATCTGCAACTGCTCGAGCTGCTGCACGCGCTCGCCGAGGCCGACTCGAAGGCCACCGGGCCGGGGGTGTGGAGCGACTGGAAAGCCTCGCTGGTGGAGGACCTGGTGCGCCGCTGCCGGTTGGCGATGGCCGGTGAGCCGCTGCCGGAAGCCGAACCGACTGCGCCACACTATCTTTCGCTGGCCGCCAGCCACGGGGTACACGTGGAGATCAACTCGGGGCAGTCCGAACGCCTCCACGCGGTGATGGTCGCACCGGACAAGCGGGGACTGGTGTCGAAGGCCGCCGCGGTGCTGGCGCTGAATTCGCTGCGGATCCATTCCGCGACGGTCACCACTCGCGAGGGTGTCGGGATCGCCGAGTTCGTGGTGTCACCGCTGTTCGGTTCGCCGCCCGAAACGGGCCTGCTGCGTCAGCAGTTCGTCGGCGCGCTGGGTGGCGACGTCGATGTCCTTGGCGCGCTGGAAAAGCGCGACACCGATGCCGCCAACTCGGCGATGGCCCGCGCCGGGGAGATTCAGGCGGGGGCGCCGCTGACCCGGTCCACGGCCCCGCCTCGCATTCTGTGGCTCGACGCCGCGGCGGCCGCGCACCTCGTCGTCGAGGTGCGCGCCATGGACCGGCTCGGGCTACTCGCGTTGCTGGCGCAGGCGCTCGAGCGGGCGGGCGCGGATATCGCTTGGGCGAAAGTCAATACGTTCGGATCGACGGCCGCCGACGTGTTCTGTGTGACCATGCCGGGTGACGCTGCAGACGGCGACCAGAGCACGGCTGCCCGCGCCGAAGTGGAGAAGCAATTGCTGGCGGCGCTGGGCGCCTCCGCGGACGCGGTGGTCGAAGAGCCCGTCACCGAGTGAACTACGCCAGCTCCGAATTCAGTTGGCGCAGTGCCACAATGCGGTCCTTGAGCTGATCGCGGGTCGCCGCGGCGATCGGCGGCCCGCCGCAGCGGCGGCGCAGTTCGTTGTGGATCCAGCCGTGCGGCTTGCCGGTGCGGTGATGGGCGACCGACACCAGACTGTTGAGTTCGCGGCGCAGCTCGCGCAGCTGGCCGTGCATGGGCCCCGGCCCCGAGGGTGCCGGTGCGGGTTGCCCGGCTTGCTTTTGCCGGTGGGCCCGTTTCTGCAGCTGCTCGTCCTGGCGGCGATGCAGCAGCGCCCGCATCTGGGTGGCGTCGAGCAACCCCGGGATGCCCAGGTAGTCGGCCTCCTCGTCGCTTCCCGCCGCGGCGGCGGTGCCGAACGAGGACCCGTCGAAGATGACCTGATCCAGTTCGGCGTCGGCGCCGAGCGACGTGAAACCCTTTTCCAGGTCCGTCTTTTCGTTCTGCTCCGCGACGGCGGGATCGGCGAGCAGGGGATCGTCGAGCGATTCGCGGTGCGGTTCTCCGAGCACGTGATTACGCTCGGCTTCCAACTCACTGGCCAACATCAGCAAGTTGGGCACCGACGGCACGAAGATGCTCGCGGTCTCGCCCGGGCGACGCGACCGCACGAAGCGCCCGATGGCCTGGGCGAAGAACAGCGGCGTAGAGGCGCTGGTGGCGTAGATCCCGACCGACAGCCGGGGAACGTCGACACCTTCGGAGACCATCCGCACCGCGACCAGCCAGCGTGAGGTGCTTTCGGCGAACTCGGAGATCCGCTGCGACGATCCGGGATCGTCGGAGAGCACCAGCGTCGGCACTTCGCCGGTCAGCCTCGCCAGCAGGGTCGCATATGCCCGAGCCGCGGTCTGGTCCGACGCGATGATCATGCCCCCGGCGTCGGGCACCTGGGTGCGCAGCTGGCGCAGCCGCTGATCCGCGGCGGTGATCACCGCGGGCATCCATTCGCCGGCCGGGTCCAGCGCGGTGCGCCATGCCCGCGCGGTCTGCTCGGCCGACAGCGGCTCGCCCAGGCGCGCCTCGTGTTCCTCGCCGGCGTTGTCGCGCCAGCGCGCTTGACCGGAGTAGGCGAGGAACACCACCGGGCGCACTACCCCGTCGGCGAGGGCTTCGGCGTAGCCGTAGGTGTGGTCGGCCTGCGAACGGCGAATCCCGTCGGCGCCCGATTCGTAGGTGACGAACGGGATCGGGCTGTCGTCGCTGCGAAACGGGGTGCCCGTCAAGGCAAGTCGGCGTGTCGCGTCGCTGAAGGCTTCGCGGATGGCGTCACCCCAGGTCTTGGCGTCACCACCGTGGTGGATCTCGTCGAAGACGACCAGCGTCTTGCGCTGCTCGGTGCGCACCCGGTGCAGTGTCGGATGGGAGGCGACCTGGGCGTAGGTGACCATCACGCCGTGATACTCCGGCGAAGTCGCCGCGCTGCTGTTGGAGAATCGCGGATCCAGAAAAATGCCGTACCGTAACGCGGCCTGCGCCCACTGCACCTTGAGGTGCTCGGTGGGCACCACCACGGTGATCTGCTCGACGGCACGACTGCTCAGCAGTTCGGAGATCACCCGCAGTGCGAACGTCGTCTTCCCGGATCCGGGCGTGGCCACGGCCAGGAAGTCGCGCGGCGAGTCGGCCACATACTTCACCAGCGCGCGGCGCTGCCAGCCTCGCAGCGGTCGCGTTTCGATTCCAACGCTCGCCGCGCTGACCGGCTGCATCGACACGACTCCCCTCCGCGCGCCGTTTCCAGGTCGCGCGCTCTAGTCTTAGGCCCCGGCCCGCGATGCTAACCGGTGTGAAGGCGGGTGTGAAATGTAGCATGGCAACGCTTTTCGGCATTGGAACGACTCGACGGAGTCGTCGCAAGGTTATCCCGAAAGCGGTGAAGGGCTCGCTAAATCGCGGGTCCGCAGCCATGAATTTATCCGCGCGGCGACGTCGGCCCAGCCCGGTTCCAGCATCATGTTGTGGCCCATCGCGAAGAACTCCGGCTCGGTCGCATACGCGCGCGCCGTGGCGCGCACCTCGTCGACGCTGACGAACCCGTCGTACAGCGCACCGAGGACCAGGATCGGCGTCTTGACCCGCCGCGTCCTGACGCGGCGGAGCACTGGATCGGTCATGGCGGCGCGAATGCTCTCGGCTCCGGCGCGTCGCCTACAGGATTCGACGATGGCCTCGGGCGTGTCGGCGCAGAAGAGGTACTCGCGGGTCAGCTCCGGGGTGGCCAGGAATTTCAGCAGCGTCGGGTCGCTCCAGGCCTCCAGGGTCATCGACGGCCGGCGCCGCCACACCCGTATCGCCAAGCTGAGCACGCCCGTCGGCGGCACCGAGCCCAGCAGCACCGCGGCCGGGGCGGTGTGCTCTTCGAGGTAGCGCTGGATCACGAAACCGCCCAGCGAATGGCCGATCAGCACCGGCCGGCCACCCAGGTCGTCGGCCACCGACCGGAGATCATCGAGGTAGTCGGCGATCGAAACCTTGGGCAAGGGCTTCGCGGTGGGGCTGGCGCCATGCCCGCGCAAGCTGATCGACACCGCGCGATAGCCCGCGTCGGCGAAATAGTCCAGGAAGTGGTCGTCCCAGCACCACGCGCCATGCCAGCCGCCGTGTACGAAGAGCAACGGCACCGGATGGTCCGGGCTGCACGATCCCTTGTCGATGACCTCGAGCATGAGCTGACATTTGCCGTTGTCGACGACGCAGTCAAGAGCCTGTTCCGGCACCGAGAACGCCGAGCGTGAAGTTGGTTTCACGTTGGGCGTCGAACGTGAAGTTAGTTTCACGCTCGCGGAGGTTGTGGTTGTCGGCCCGCGAACGTTCGCGCCGGTGGGGGCACCTGCGGACTCTCCACTAGGCTGGCGGGGTGTTTGAATCGCTCTCCGACCGGTTGACCGGTGCCTTAGCCGGGCTGCGCGGCAAAGGTCGACTGACCGACGCCGACATCGATGCCACCACGCGCGAAATCCGTCTCGCGCTGCTGGAAGCCGACGTCTCGCTTCCCGTCGTGCGGGCCTTCGTCGCGCGGATCAAGGAGCGCGCCCGGGGTGCCGAGGTGTCCGGTGCCCTCAACCCGGCGCAGCAGGTCGTCAAGATCGTCAACGAAGAACTGATCGGCATCCTCGGCGGCGAGACCCGGCAGCTGGCGTTTGCGAAAACACCGCCGACCGTGGTGATGCTCGCCGGCCTGCAGGGTTCCGGTAAGACCACGCTGGCCGGGAAACTGGCCGCCTGGTTGCGCGGCCAGGGGCACACGCCGCTGCTGGTGGCCTGCGACCTGCAACGTCCCGCCGCGGTGAACCAGCTGCAGGTCGTCGGTCAGCGCGCCGGCGTCCCGGTGTTCGCGCCGCATCCGGGGGAGTCCCCGGGCTCCGGCCCCGGTGACCCGGTCGCCGTCGCGTCGGCCGGGCTCGCCGAAGCCCGCGCCAAGCACCATGACGTCGTGATCGTCGACACCGCCGGCCGCCTGGGTATCGACGACGAGCTGATGAGCCAGGCCGCGGCGATCCGCGACGCCGTCGATCCCGACGAAGTGATCTTCGTGCTCGACGCGATGATCGGTCAGGACGCGGTCACCACCGCCGAAGCGTTCCGCGAGGGTGTCGGCTTCACCGGCGTGGTGTTGACCAAGCTCGACGGTGACGCGCGCGGTGGTGCCGCGTTGTCGGTCCGCGAGGTCACCGGCGTCCCAATCCTTTTCGCGTCCACCGGCGAGAAGCTGGAAGACTTCGACGTCTTCCACCCGGACCGGATGGCCAGCCGCATCCTCGGCATGGGCGACGTGCTCAGCCTGATCGAACAGGCCGAGCAGGTCTTCGACGCCGAGCAGGCCGAGGCCGCCGCGGCCAAGATCGGGTCCGGTGAGCTGACCCTCGAGGACTTCCTCGAACAGATGCTGGCGATCCGCAAGATGGGCCCGATCGGCAACCTGCTGGGCATGCTGCCCGGCGCCGGGCAGATGAAGGACGCGCTGGCCGAGGTCGACGACCGCCAGCTCGATCGGTTGCAGGCCATCATCCGGGGGATGACGCCGCAGGAGCGCGCCGACCCCAAGATCATCAACGCTTCGCGGCGACTGCGCATCGCCAACGGTTCGGGCGTGACGGTGTCCGAGGTCAACCAGCTGGTCGACCGCTTCTTCGAAGCCCGCAAGATGATGTCGTCCATGCTGGGCGGTATGGGCATCCCGGGGATGGGCCGCAAGTCCATCAACCGAAAAGGCAAGGCAGCCAAGGGCAAGAAAGGTAAGAAGGGGGGCCGCGGTCCGACGCCACCGAAGGCCCGCAACCCGCTCGGAGCCCCTGGCCTGCCGGGGATGCCGGGCCTGCCCGCCGGATTCCCCGATCTGTCCCAGATGCCGGAGGGCCTCGACGAGCTGCCGCCCGGTTTGGCGGACTTCGATCTGTCCAAGCTGAAGTTCCCAGGCAACCCGGGCAGAAAGTAGCCGCGCGGTGCGGATGCACGTGCGGGGTCGGGGCCTGCCCGACGAGGCCCCGGTCGAACTGTGGATCGTTGACGGTCGCATCAGCATTGAACGGGTCGCCGGGGCCGAGACCGTCTTCGGGGCTGCGGGAGGCGGCTGGATCCTGCCCGGGCTGGTCGACGCGCACTGTCACGTCGGGCTCGGCCACGACGGCGAGATCCCCCTCGACGAAGCGATCGAACAGGCCGAGGCCGAGCGTGAAGTCGGCGCGTTGCTGCTGCGCGACTGCGGCTCGCCGACCGACACCCGCAGCCTCGACGACCGCGACGACCTGCCGCGCATCATCCGGGCCGGACGGCACATCGCCCGGCCCAAGCGCTATCAGGCCGGTTTCTCGAAAGAACTCGAAGACGAATCGCAGCTGCCGGACGCGGTCGCGGTCGAAGCCCAGCGCGGGGACGGCTGGGTCAAGCTGGTCGGCGACTGGATCGACCGCGGTGTCGGCGATCTCGCGCCGCTGTGGTCCGACGACGTGCTCAAGGCGGCGATCGATACCGCGCACGCGCACGGTGCCCGCGTCACCGCCCACGTCTTCAGCGATGCGGCGATGCCCGGGCTGATCAAGGCCGGGATCGACTGCATCGAACACGGCACCGGGCTCACCGACGAGACCATCGAGCTGATGCTCGAGCACGGCACCGTGCTGGTGCCCACCCTGATCAATATTTTCGACAACTTCCCGGGCATCGCCGACGCCGCGAAGCGCTACCCGACCTACGCCGCGCACATGCGCGATCTGTATGCGCGCTGCCCCGAGCGGATCGCGGCGGCCGTGGATGCCGGTGTGCCGATCTATGCCGGAAGCGACGCCGGCACGATGATCGCGCACGGCCGGATCGTCGACGAGGTCGCGGCTCTGACGAAGGTCGGAATGAGTCCGACCAAGGCGTTGGGCGCCGCGTGCTGGGATGCCCGGCGATGGTTGGGCCGTCCCGGCTTGGATCATGGAGCGTCCGCGGATCTGGTCTGCTACGCGCAAGACCCCCGCAACGGCCCCGGTGTTTTGGCCCAACCCGACCTGGTGATCCTGCGCGGCAACGTTTTTCGGCCTTGACGCATGCCGTGTGCCGTCAGGCCGCCTGGTCAGCAGGGCGTCGTGGCGGCGGATAGAATGACCCGATGGCGTTGGCCAGCGGCGCGGTTTTTGCCGGTTATACCGTCGCTCGAAGGCTCGGATCCGGGGTGACTGGAGATGTCTACCTTGTTCAGGATCCTCGTTCGGCGCGCTGGCAGGCGCTGAAAGTTCTTTCCCCGGCGCTGTCGTCGGACCGCCAGTTCCGTCGGGATTTCTTGTCCGAGACCCCGACGGTGACGAGCCTGCACCACCAGCACATCGTGGCGGTACACGACCGCGGCGACCACGACGAGCAACTGTGGATCGCGATGGACTACGTCGAGGGCAGCAACGCCGCACAGCTGCTCAAGGACCGCTTCCCGGCGGTGTGGCCGGTCGGTGAAGTGCTGGCGATCATCACCGCGGTGGCCGACGCACTGGACTATGCGCAGGCGCGCGGGGTGCTGCACCGCGACGTCAAGCCGGCCAACATTCTGCTGACCAACCCGGCCGACGGTGAGCAACGGATTCTGTTGTCGGACTTCGGCGTAGCCCGCCCACTGGGCGAGCACGCCGGGGTGGTCGGCTCGCATGTCCCGGTCGGCACGGTGGGCTACGCCGCGCCCGAGCAGTTGATGGGCGCCGACGTCGATCGGCGCGCCGACCAGTATGCGTTGGCGGCGACGGCATTTCACCTGTTGACGGGCGCGCCGCCGACCGAGTACCTCAGTCCGTCCGCCGCGCTGCGCGAGTTGCTGGAAGGCGCACCGCGCAAACTCAGCGATCAGCGCCCGGAATTGGCGCAGCTGGATCGGGTGTTCTCGCGGGCGCTCGCCATCCGGCCCGCCGACCGGTTTGCGAGTTGCCGAGAGTTTGCCGACGCCGCCAATGCACTGTTCGTGGCCCAGCGGGGAGATCGGGGCGCCGAAGCTGTTCTTGTCCTCGACTACCCGGCATTGGGGTGGCCCGAAGGCCGGGTAGTCGAGGACCCCGAGGGCACCGAACCGGCGCGGACGGTCGCCTCCGATGCTTCCGATCCTGAGGCACCGGCCGGCCTGCCGACGCGGCGCAGGCCCCGCAAGATCGTGGTCGGCGCCGCCGCGATCCTGCTGCTGGTCGGATTGTTCGCGTTCGGCCTCTACATCGGGCGCAAGATGGAGTCGACCGCGGCACGCGCGGCCAGTGCCCCTACCAGCGCACCCGCCCCGGCCGCAGTTCCGCCGCCCACCACCGCGTCCGGCCCGCCCACTGCGCTGGACGGTACCTATCGCCTCGATGCGCAGCGGTCCAAGGAGACCTTCGACTACACGCCGAGCCCGCAGCCGCCCGACGTCACGACCTGGTGGGCGTTGCGTTCGTCGTGCACGCCGTCGTACTGCTCGGCTGCTGCGGTGCTGCTGGACAACAACGACCACACCCAGCTGGCCAACGACGGCGGTCGTCCGGTCATCTTTCAGTTCACCGATGGTCAATGGCAGGCGCGGCCGGAAACCGTGCCGCTGGCGTGCGTGGGACCGACCGGGATAGCCAAGTCGCAGACCACGGTGCAGACGCTGGCGTTGCGGCCCAATCCGCAGGGGGACCTGGTCGGCGAAATGGACCTCGTCGTGCAGACCAACGAGTGTGGTCAGCGCGGATCGGTGGTCCGGGTTCCCGCCACGCTGGCCCGCACCGCCGACACCCCGTCCGGCGTCTACGTGCCGGACCCCGTCTCGGTCCCCGAACCCACCGGCCCGCTCACCCCCGCACCCGCGGTGCCCGGCGCCACGAAGCCCACGGGCAAGCCCGGCGGCTGACGTCCTCAGCACCGTGACCTGCGAAGCAATGCCGCGCGCCATGAAAGATTGCGAGTGCTCACTATCTATGATAGGTTCGCTCCAACAGAACCGGAGGCAACAATGACTTACGACGTGATCATCCGCGATGGCTTGTGGTTTGACGGGACCGGCAGCGTGCCGCACACCCGCACGCTGGGTATCCGCGACGGCGTGGTGGCCACGGTGTCGTCCCGGCCGCTCGACGAGACGGGCTGCCCCGAGGTGATCGACGCGGCCGGCAAGTGGGTCGTGCCGGGCTTCATCGACGTGCACACCCATTACGACGCCGAGGTGCTGCTGGACCCGGGCCTGCGCGAGTCGGTGCGCCACGGTGTCACCACGGTGCTGCTGGGCATGTGCTCGCTGTCAACGGTCTACGCCAACACCGAAGACGCCGCCGACCTGTTCAGTCGGGTCGAGGCGGTGCCACGCGAATACGTGCACGGCGCGCTGGAAACCAACCGGACCTGGACCAACGCCGCGGAATACATCGCGGCCGTCGACGCGCTGCCGCTCGGGCCGAATGTTGGCTCGCTGCTTGGGCATTCGGACCTGCGCAGCACAGTGCTCGGGCTCGACCGAGCCACCGATGCCAGCGTCAAGCCCACCGACGCCGAACTGGACAAGATGGCGACGTTGCTCGACGAGGCGCTGGAAGCCGGAATGCTGGGCATGTCAGGCATGGACGCCGCGATCGACAAACTCGACGGCGACCGCTTCCGCTCGCGGGCACTGCCGTCCACCTTCGCGACCTGGCGAGAGCGGCGCAAGCTGATCAAGGTGCTGCGCAAGCGCGGCCGCATCCTGCAGAGCGCGCCCGACGTCAACAGGGCGGCCACGGCGATCATGTTCTTCCTGGAAAGCAGCCGAATGTTCGGACGCCGCAAGGGTGTTCGGATGAGTCTGCTGGTGTCGGCGGACGCCAAGTCCAACCCGCTGGCCGTCTACGTGTTCGGGCCGGCGACGCGGCTGGCGAACAAGGTGTTGGGCTCGAGCGTGCGGTTCCAGCATCTGCCGGTGCCGTTCGAGTTGTACTCCGACGGCATCGACCTGCCGGTCTTCGAAGAGTTCGGGGCGGGCACCGCCGCGCTGCACTTGCGTGACCAGTTGCAGCGCAACGAGTTACTGGCCGACGAGACCTACCGCCGCGAGTTCCGCAAGCAGTTCGACCGCATCAAGCTGGGCCCGTCGTTGTGGCACCGCGACTTCCACGACGCCGTCATCGTCGAGTGCCCCGATAAGTCGTTGATCGGCAAGAGCTTTGGCGCGATCGCCGACGAACGCGGACTGCACCCGCTCGACGCCTTCCTGGACGTGCTCGTCGAAAACGGTGAACGCAATGTGCGATGGACCACCATCGTTGCCAACCACCGGCCCAAGCTGCTCAACGCGCTGGCCAACGAGGAAAGCGTGCACATGGGCTTCTCGGATGCCGGTGCGCACCTGCGCAATATGGCCTTCTACAACTTCGGAATCAAGCTGCTCAAGCGAACTCGCGACGCCTACCGCGCGGGTGCGCCGTTCATGACCACCGAACGGGCCGTGCACCGGCTGACCGGTGAGCTGGCGGACTGGTTCGGCATCGACGCCGGAACGCTGCGGCAGGGCGACCGCGCCGACTTCGTGGTGATCGACCCGGCCGGCCTGAACGACGAGGTCGAGGCCTACCACGAGGAAGAGGTGCCCTTCTATGGCGGCCTGCGACGCATGGTCAACCGCAACGACGATGCCGTCGTCGCGACGGGTGTGGGCGGCGCCGTGGTCTTCCGCGCGGGCCAGTTCCGCGAGGGCTACGGGCAGACCGTGAAGTCGGGCCGTTACCTGCGGGCGGGTCAGCGCACCCGGGCCTCGGCCGCACTGGTCTGAGCGGGTCCCCGATGGCCAGAACCCAGCAACAACGCCGCGAGGAGACCGTCGGGCGGCTCCTCGAGGCGTCCATCGCCAGCATCGTCGAGGTCGGCTACGCCCGGGCATCGGCGGCGGTGATCACCAAGGCGGCCGGGGTGTCGGTCGGTGCGCTGTTCCGTCACTTCGAGACGATGAGCGACTTCATGGCGGCGACGGCGTCGGAGGTGCTGCGCCGGCAGGTGGAGTCCTTCACCAAGCAGGTCGCCCAGATCCCGGCCGACCGGCCTGCGCTGGTAGCGGCGCTGACGATTCTGCGGGACATCACCGGCGGTCCCACCAACGCGGTGCTCTACGAACTGATGATCGCGGCGCGCACCGACGAGAAGCTCAAGGCCCATCTGCGCGACGTGCTGGCGCAGTACACCGCGAAGATTCTCGACGCCGCACGGGCGCTGCCGGGCGCCGACGCCATCGGCGAGGAGACGTTCCCGGTGCTGGTGGCGTTGATGACTAACGTCTTCGACGGCGCGGCAATCGTGCGCGGGATCTTCCCGGAACCCGATATCGAAGAGCAACGAATTGCGTTGCTATCCAAGCTGATAACCGGGCTCGTTCCGAACGAGATTTAGAGCGAGCCGATGCTCGACGACGGGTTGAGCGCGAAGCCCCAGTCGAACAGGCTGCCCGCCTGATCCCAATACGTCGGTCCGCCCGGCTTGACCATCCCGTACATCATCGCGACCACCAGCCGGCGGCCACCGCGCGACGCGGCACCGACGAAGGTCTTGCGGGCCGCGTTGGTGAACCCGGTCTTGCCGCCGATGGCGCCCGGATAACGAGTCAGCAGCTCGTCCTGGTTGGTGATCGGCTGATCGCCGTTATCGGCGGGGAACATCGCCGACGGTTCGGCCGTGATGTGGGCGAACATCGGGTTGGCCATCGCGGCCCGGAAGATGACGGCCAGGTCGTGCGCGCTCGAGGCCCCCGGGCCGCCGGGGCCGTCCAGACCGGACGGGGTGGCGGCGTGCGTGCTGGTCGCCCCGAGGGAGGCGGCCTTGGCGTTCATCTTGGCCACCGTGGCGTCGGCGCCGCCCATCAGATGCGCCAACGTGTTGGCCGCGTCGTTGCCGGATACCAGCAGCAGGCCGTCGAGCAGTTGGCGTGCGGTGTAGACGCGGCCGGGCTTGATGCCGACGCAGTTGCACTCGACCTGGGTGTCGGCGACGTCGGCGACGACCGTCGAGTCCATGCTCACCTCGTCCAACGCCACCAGTGCCAACAGCACCTTGATCGTGCTCGCGGGAGGATGGACCGCGTACTGGTCGCGACCGGCCAGCACCCGACCGCTGTCCAGGTCGGCCAGGATCCACGTCTGCGCCGGGCCGTCGGGGATCGGGACCGAGCCGATCGGCTGCATATCGTCGGCCCAGGAGGCGGGGGCGGTGACACCGGCGACGGTCAGCAGCGCAGCAGCTGCGGCGATGAGTTTCCGCATGGGCGCACAGTGTAACTTCCGGGCCTGGCCGACGCCTGCTGCCTCACGGGCACCAGGGCGGAACCGGGCAGAACGGCAGCGTGGGCAAGGGGAGATAGGACGTCTGGGTGGGCACCGGCCCCGGCGGCGGCGGGTGCTTGAACGGCAGCGAGGACCACGAGTAGAAGACGCCGGTGCCGGTGTCGTGCACGCCCGCGTAGTCCCAGTAGAAGTCGTGGCAGACGTTCGGGTCCCACGGAATGGGCCGGCCCGCCGGATCCGGGTCGCCCGGGCACCAGCGCTGACACGAGCTGCCCGGTGCGCAACTCCCGGGAGCGGCCTGGGCAAAGCGGTCGGTGACGCCGGGTGCCCCGAAGCCGGCCCACACCAACACCGTCGTTGCTAAGCAGGCAACTCCTGCTTTCATAGCAGGGATTATTCTCCTCGCCTGCTTTGCGCGGTAGCGCGACTTTCCGGCCTGTCGCTGACCGGGTGTTGAATCGATCGCGTGGGTGAACGAATCGATTACGAAGCCGTCGCCCCGCGGGGTGTGAAACTACTCGGCGGCGTGTACCTCTACGTCAGTCAGTCGGGCCTGTCGCCGGTGCTGCTGACCTGCGTGTATCTACGAGTGTCATTGATCAACGGCTGCGCCTACTGCATCGATATGCACTCGCGGGACTTGCGCGAACTGGGGGTATCGAATGAAAAGATCGCGCTGGTTCCGGTGTGGGAGGAAGCCGCTGAACTGTTCGACGCTCGCGAGCGCGCCGCCTTGGCGTGGGCCGAAACCGTCACTCGCGTATCGAGCACGGGCGTGCCCGACAGCGCGTATGCGGCGGCATCCGAACACTTCGACGAGAAGGAATTGGTCGACCTCACGATCGCGATCGCGACGATGAACACCTACAACCGGTTGGCGATCGGCTTCCGCCGCACACCGGCCGCCGTGTCCGCGAAACAGGCTGAAACACAAGGGAACTGACGAGTACTCGGGGTGCCTGGTCGCCCCCGTCGCCCCGGGTGTTGAATCGATGCATGTTGAGCCTGGCCGAAATTTCTGACCGTCTGGAGATCCAGCAGCTGATGGTGGACTATTCCACCGCTATCGACCAGCGGCGATTCGACGATTTGGACAAGGTCTTCACAGAAGACGCCTACATCGACTACACGGCCCTCGGAGGAATCGAAGGCCGTTACCCCGAGGTCAAGAAATGGCTCTCCGAGGTGCTGCCGGGCTTTCCGGTGTATGCGCACATGCTCGGGAACTTCTCGGTCCAGATCGACGGCGACAAGGCCTCGTCGCGGGTGATCTGCTTCAACCCCATGGTCTTTCCCGGCGACGCCGGCAAACCGGGGGACCAGGTGATGTTCTGCGGGCTCTGGTACGACGACGAGTTCGTGCGCACCCCGGACGGCTGGCGGATGACGCGCCGAGTCGAGACGAAGGTCTTTCAGAAGATCATGTGATGCGGCGCGCCGGTTGGGCCGGGCGCCGGGTCAGTGCCCTTGTCCGCGGGGTTGGTTGGCCAGATAGCACTGCACTCGCTTGGCGGCATCGGCCGGGCTGACGCCCATGGTCACCAGAATCTGGGTCACTTGGGCGGAGGGAATGCCGGAGTCGAGATCGTTCTGGATGATGTGGACGCTCGGAAACCAGAATTCCGCATTTACCCCCGGCGGCGGCGGCTTCGTGTCGCCGCCCACGCACTCGGCGTAACCTTCGATGCCGGTCGCAGCGTGCGCGGACGGCGCCCCCACCAGCGCGACTGGGGCGCTGAGCGCGGCGGCGATGGCTAAGGGGCCAGTCACTCGCCGGCCCCAGCTGAAATTCATCTGCATCGATCGGCTCCCTACTGTCGCCCCCGCTGAATCCTATCCAGTTCGAAGTCCCACGTCGCCGAAAGTCGCCGGTGAATTACCCTGCTGCAGACTGGTCAGCTCTTTCGGCCGCGTGAATTTCTGCCGAAGCCCCTCGTTCTGGCACAATAGGCGGCTGTCCGCCGCGCGACCCGCCCCGTCACCGGGGTGCTTGTTCGGCGGTCATACACGCGAGGCAAAACCGGATCCGGGCATCCTGCCCCGGTCGCTGAATTGCAGCGTGACACCCAGGAGAAAACGCTTAATCATGGCTGTCAAGATCAAGCTCACTCGGCTTGGCAAGATCCGCAATCCCCAGTACCGCATCGCCGTCGCCGACGCGCGCAACCGCCGCGACGGCCGCTCGATCGAGGTGATCGGCCGGTACCACCCGAAGGAAGACCCCAGCCTGATCGAGATCGACTCGGAGCGGGCCCAGTACTGGCTTTCGGTGGGCGCGCAGCCGACCGAGCCGGTCGTGAAGCTGCTCAAGATCACCGGCGACTGGCAGAAATTCAAGGGCCTGCCCGGCACCGAGGGCAGCCTGCAGGTGGCCCCGGCCAAGCCCAGCAAGCTGGAGCTGTTCAACGCCGCGCTGGCCGAGGCCGACGGCGGACCGACCACCGAAGCCACCAAGCCGAAGAAGAAGGCCCCGGCTAAGAAGGCCGCCAAGGCCGACGAGGCGCAGGCCGCAACCGAAGCCCCGACTGAAACCGAAGCCCCGGCTGAAACCGAGGCCCCGGCCGAGCCGGCCGCCAAGGCCGACGAAGTGCAGGCCGCCGACGCGCCCGCCGAGGCCGCCGAGCAGCCCGAACCGACCACCGAAAGCTGACAGCCGCAATGAGTACGGTCGTCGTCGACGCAGTTGAACATCTGGTCCGCGGAATCGTGGACAACCCGGACGATGTCCGGGTGGACCTGGTGACGAGCCGGCGTGGGCGCACTGTCGAGGTGCATGTCCATCCCGAGGATCTGGGCAAGGTGATCGGCCGCGGCGGACGTACCGCGACCGCGTTGCGCACGCTGGTCGCCGGTATCGGGGGCCGCGGTATCCGTGTCGACGTGGTGGATACCGACCAGTAGATCACCGCACTCATGGAGCTGCTCGTCGGGCGCGTCGTGAAAGCGCACGGCATCACCGGCGAGGTGGTGGTGGAAGTGCACACCGACGACCCCGCCGATCGCTTCGCATCAGGTATGACCTTGCGCGCCAAGCCGTCTCGCGGCCGCGGCGAAGAACGCAGCTATGTGGTCGCCGGTGCGCGCGAACACGGCGGCCGGCTGCTGGTGCGGTTGGCCGGCGTCGACGATCGGGACGCCGCCGACGCGCTGCGCGGCAGCCTGTTCGTCGTGGACTCCGACGACCTGCCGCCGATCGACGAGCCGGACACCTACTACGACCACCAGCTCGAGGGTCTGCGGGTGCGGACCACGGCGGGTCGCGATCTCGGTGTCGTCGCCGAGGTGCTGCACACCCCGGCCGGGGAGCTGCTGGCGGTGCACCGAAGTGAGGGCGACGAAACCCGGGAAGTACTGGTGCCGTTCGTGAATGCGATCGTCACGTCGGTGTCGCTGTACGACCGGATGGTCGAAATCGATCCGCCCGAGGGTCTGCTGGATTTGGGGTAGCCGGTGCGCATAGACGTCGTGACGATTTTTCCGGCTTATCTGGACCCGCTGCGGCAATCGTTGCCCGGCAAGGCGATTGCGTCGGGCCTGGTCGACCTGCGGGTGCACGACCTGCGGGGGTGGACACACGACGTGCACCACTCGGTGGACGACTCGCCCTACGGCGGCGGGCCGGGAATGGTGATGAAGGCGCCGGTGTGGGGCGAGGCGCTGGATGAAATCTGTTCTGACGAAACTCTATTGGTCGTTCCCACGCCGGCCGGCGCGCTGTTCAAGCAAACCACCGCCCAGCGCTGGAGCGCCGAGCAACATCTGGTGTTCGCGTGCGGCCGTTACGAGGGCATCGACCACCGCGTCGTCGAGGACGCCGCGCGCCGGATGCGGGTCGAGGAAGTCTCGATCGGTGACTACGTGCTGCCGGGAGGTGAGTCGGCGGCCGTCGTGATGATCGAATCGGTGTTGCGGTTGCTGACCGGGGTACTGGGCAATCCCGCGTCCCATCGCGAGGATTCGCACTCCGACGTGCTGGGCGGCCGGTTGGAGGGGCCCAGCTACACGCGGCCGCCGAGCTGGCGGGGGCTCGACGTCCCCGACGTCCTGCTGTCCGGGGATCATGCGCGCATCGCGGCGTGGCGCCGGGAGGTTTCGCTGCGGCGTACGCGCGAGCGCCGTCCCGATCTCGGTCGGGGGGATTCGCCTTAGAAGGGTGTCGGCCCGATCCGGCCGTTGGGGAACATCGTCTTGACGGCCTGGGTGATCGTGTCGCGCGCCGTCGCGTCGTCGGAGGACTGCAGGGACTCGACCACCACGATGTAGCGGCGGTCCGCGCCCACCACGCCGGTCGACAGATGCATCCACTCCGTGCCGATGCAGCACATCCAGCCCTGCTTGACGGCCACCGGCTCGGCGAACAGACCGTCGGGGATGCCGAACCGCTGCGGGTACCCGTCGGCCCCGGTCGGGGTGGACTGAGCCAGGTCGTTGACGATGATCTTGGCCCGGTCCGCGGAGAGCCCGCCGGACCCGTCGAGCAGCTTCTCGTAGTAGTGGATCAGGTCGGTCAGCGAGCTTGTCGTGTTCCACCAGCGCCCGTCCGAGGGCGGAGCGGTCGACGACAGCCCGTAGCGGCCCGCCACCTGCGTGATGATGTTGTCGCCGCCACCCTGACCCCAGAATCTCTCGGCGGCGCCGTCGTCGGACGAGCGCAGCATCAGGTCGAGTGCCCGGCGGTCGTCGGGGGACAGGGTGGTCTTGCCCTGGGCTTCGGCCAGCAGCAGGTCGTCGGCGATGAACAGCTTGGCCACCGACGCCGTACCGATGATCTGGCTGTTGCCGTTGGAGATCAGCTCATGGGTCTTGCGGTCCAGGATGCCCACCGAAAGGGTGGCCCCGCTGGTGGCGGCCTGGTCGGTGGCCTGCTGCATGCGAGCCTGCAACCCGTCCAATCCGGCGCTGGGCAGTGCGTCCAGGGTCTTGGGCGGCGCCGCCGGCAACCCGGGTGCGTCGATGGTGTCCAGCAGCAGCTGAATGAGTTGCGGTTGGTGATCGGACGCGGCGGTGTTGTTGCTTGACGCCTTTACCTGGGCTTTTGCCGCGAGTCGTGCCTCGTCACACCCGGCCAGCACCAACGTCACCGCCGCGACGGCGGCGAGTGCGGTGCGCGGGCGTACACGCATCTGTTCTTCTCCCAAGTCCTCTGACGTAAATCTGTGTGGGCGGCCCTACCGCAATCTGCCCGGGCGTCTTTGAGTTCGGGTAGTGACTAGCGCGTGTTGACCCCCGTCATATGTACCATTCACCGGCGCGTTAGGCGCGGCATGAATCGCAGCGTTTACATGTGATTTTCAATGCACGCGGGGTGTCTGGCACAATTGACCAGTTGTCTCCAGCGGCACCCGGCCGGCCGGGCCGCTTTCCGCCCGCTGCGAGATACGACCCAAAGCCCGAATCGGCTTCACGACCACCCCTGCGTGCGGGCAGTTTCCGCACGCCGCGACCTCAAGGAAGTGTCTCCACATGAACAGGCTGGACTTCGTCGATCAGGCGTCGCTGCGCGACGACATCCCGGCCTTCAGTCCGGGCGACACCATCAACGTGCACGTCAAGGTCATCGAGGGCGCCAAGGAGCGTATCCAGGTGTTCAAGGGCGTGGTGCTCCGCCGGCAGGGCGGTGGCATCCGCGAGACGTTCACCGTGCGCAAGGAGAGCTACGGCGTCGGCGTCGAGCGGACCTTCCCGGTCCACTCGCCGAACATCGACCACATCGAGGTGGCCACCCGTGGTGACGTCCGCCGCGCGAAGCTCTACTACCTGCGCGAACTCCGCGGCAAGAAGGCCAAGATCAAGGAAAAGCGCTGACCGCGCGCGTCTCGGCGATCGCAGCGGCACGCTCGTTCGGTTTCGAAGACGCTTTACAGTCACCCCCACCGCGCTGGCTACTCTGATCTCGTGACGGATTCCACGGACTCGCCCGAACCCCAGTCCGAGCCTGTTCGGTCGGAGCCGAAGGTCTCCACTCGCGTCCCAGACGCGGTCCCCCACGACGCGGCCGAGCCCACCGTCGTGCCCGAACCGGATGCGGAGTCGCGGGACTCAGACGAGCCGGAACCCAAGAAGAAGTCCGCGTTGCGCGAGCTGACGATCCTGGCGGTTACCGCGATCGTCCTCTACTACGTCATGTTGACGTTCGTGGCGCGCCCGTACCTGATCCCGTCCGAGTCCATGGAGCCCACGCTGCACGGCTGCTCGGGTTGTGTCGGCGACCGGATCATGGTCGACAAGCTCAGTTACCGCTTCGGTTCGCCGCATCCCGGCGACGTGATCGTCTTCAAGGGTCCACCGAACTGGAACACCGGATACAAGTCGATCCGGTCTCCCAACCCCGCGCTGCGCTGGCTGCAGAACACGTTGTCGTTCATCGGTTTTGTGCCCCCGGACGAGAACGATCTGGTGAAGCGGGTGATTGCGGTGGGCGGGCAGACCGTGCAGTGCCGGGCCGATACCGGGCTGACGGTCGACGGCAAGCCGCTCAAGGAGCCGTACCTCAAGCCGGCCACGATGATGGCCGACCCGTCGGTATACCCGTGCCTGGGCAGCGAATTCGGCCCGGTCACCGTCCCGGACGGACGGTTGTGGGTGATGGGTGACAACCGCACCCACTCGGCGGATTCGCGCGCCCACTGCACCAGCACTCCGACCGACGCGCTCAAAGGCATTCTGTGCACCGGGGATCCGATGTCGGGGACGGTGCCGGTGGCCAACGTCATCGGCAAGGCCAGGTTCATCGTCTGGCCGCCGACGCGATGGGGTGGCGTGGGATCGGTGAACCCGCAACAAGGCCAGTAGTCACGGCTCGGATATGACCCTGACGTGGCCGCCGCGGACGGTGATTCGCAAATCGACGGGTCTTCGCACCCTGGAATCCGCGCTGCATCGCAGCGGCCTCGGGCCGGTGGCCGGAGTGGACGAGGTCGGCCGCGGCGCGTGCGCGGGCCCACTGGTGGTGGCGGCCTGCGTATTGGGGCCCAATCGTCTGGAAAGCCTTGCTGCACTTGATGATTCGAAGAAGCTCACCGAGAAGATGCGGGAGAGGTTGTTCCCGCTGATCTGCCGCTACGCGGTGGCCTATCACGTGGTGTTCATCCCGTCGGTCGAAGTCGACCGGCGTGGGGTGCACGTCGCCAACATCGAAGGCATGCGGCGCGCGGTCGCCGGCCTGTCGGTGCGCCCCGGCTATGTGCTCAGCGACGGCTTTCGCGTGCCCGGGCTGCCGATGCCGTCGTTGCCGGTAATCGGTGGGGACGCGGCCGCGGCCTGCATCGCCGCCGCCAGCGTGCTGGCCAAGGTCAGCCGCGACCGGCTGATGGTCGCGATGGACGTCGATCACCCCGGCTACGGCTTCGCCGACCACAAGGGCTACAGCACGCCCGCGCACAGCGCGGCGCTGACCCGGCTGGGGCCCTGCGCCGAGCACCGCTATTCGTTCATCAACGTGCGTCGGGTGGCCTCGCCAACCGGGGACGGCTCCCGCACGCGGGTGGTGGCCGAATGCAAACCGGACCCTCCGGGCGAGCGTGGCGAACGCCCGTGAGGAAAGATGGATGCAGACTTCTCACCCGGCGACCGAGCCGTCGCGAACCGGAAGTCAGGAAAACAGGCAGGGAAAAGGACGTCTGAGCAGATGAGTGCCGAGGATCTCGAAAAGTACGAAACCGAGATGGAGCTCTCGCTCTACCGCGAATACAAGGACATCGTCGGCCAGTTCAGCTACGTGGTGGAAACCGAACGGCGCTTCTACCTGGCCAACAGCGTCGAGATGGTGCCCCGAAACGCCGACGGCGAGGTCTACTTCGAGCTACGGCTGTCCGACGCCTGGGTCTGGGACATGTACCGCCCCGCCCGGTTCGTCAAACAGGTGCGGGTGGTGACCTTCAAGGACGTCAACATCGAAGAAGTCGAAAAGCCCGAGCTGCGGCTCCCCGAATAGCTATTTGCCGGACGGCAACTCTTGCTCGCCGATCGACGGCAGGCCGCCGCGGCGCTCGATGACCTCGCGTGCGACGTCGGCCAACTTGATGTTCAGCGCCTGCGAATGCCGGCGCAGCAGGTCGAACGCCTCGTCCTCGGTCAGGTCGTGCAGCAGCATCAGCATGCCGACGGCCTTGCCGATTTCGCGGTTGCTGAGCAGTCCCCGTCGCAGGCTGGCGGCGTCTTCCCCCTTGCCCACCGCGTTGATGGCCACGCTGGCGAACGATGCCAGCACCGCCGCGCGTCCGGCCGACTCGGCGTCGAACATGTTGGGGGTGTCGCTGAACAGGTTGAGCGCGGCTCCCTTGCGCTTGTTGACCAGGATCCGAAACCCCATGGCGCCGCGGACCGGGGTCTCCGCGAGAAGCCTGGCCGCCAGCTTGGGCCAATGCGTCGGCGTGGTCAGGTCGGTGTCGATCTGGGGAGTCTCCTCCTCGATCGCGTCCAGACAAGGGCCGTCGCCGGCTTCCAGCTCCATCTGGTCGATTTTCTGGGCGAGCGCGTCGCTCGCGCCGACGGTGACATAACGATCGTTGTCGAGCATCAACAGGCTGGCGTGGTCGCAGCCGCGGATGGCCAGCGTCGCTGCGATGCAGATGGCAGCGTACATCTCCTTGGCGTCCGAGCCCTGATAGATGATTTCGGCGAGCGCGGCGAACACCGTCGCGGGATCGGTTTCCTCCCCGCCCGACCCGCCCGACATCGACGCGTCGGCTAGTGCTTCATCTACCATGTCGTGCTCCACTTCCGGCGCTGGTCTGACCCGCGTTCGGACCGCAATGTATCGGCCAACAACGCAAGTTCTACCCCTGTCGCCCCGTGCTCATCCAGCGGTAACCGCTGAGCCACCGTCGACAGTAAAGCAATCGCCCCCGGTCGGCGTCGAAATTGGCCTTCCGGGCGTCCGGCGGCGGGCCAATGTAGTTTGGCTTGATGAGGTTTCAGCGCTCGGCGGCGGTTTCCATCTCGTGGCCAATGTAACCGCCCGCCGGCGCGCCACGCACGTCAACGCAGGTCAGGCCGTCGTCCGGCCCGAAACCCTGGCCGTGGAGGAGCCGCTGGAGATCCGCGTCAACGGCACACCGGTCACCGTGACGATGCGGACGCCGGGTTCGGATATCGAACTTGCGCAAGGCTTTCTGCTCACCGAAGGTGTGATCGTTCGCCGCGACGACGTGCAGACCATCCGCTACTGCGCCGGTCGCGGTGCGGACGGCGCCAACACGTACAACGTGCTCGACGTGACGCTGGCCCCCGGGGTGAGTCCGCCCGATCTCGACGTGACCCGCAACTTCTATACCACCTCGTCGTGCGGGGTTTGTGGCAAGGCGTCACTGGACGCGGTCCGGGTGACCAGCCGCTTTACCCCCGGCGCGGACCCCGCTCCGGTCGCCCCGGCCACGCTCAAGGCGATGCCCGGCCAACTGCGCAGTGCGCAAAAGGTTTTCGACAGCACCGGTGGACTGCACGCTGCGGCGCTGTTCGACACCAACGGCACGATGCTGGTGGTCCGCGAGGACATCGGCAGGCACAACGCCGTCGACAAGGCGCTCGGCTGGGCGCTGGAACACGAGCGGATACCGCTGGTCGGTTCGGTGCTGTTGGTCAGCGGGCGGGCGTCGTTCGAGATCACGCAGAAGGCGGTGCTGGCCGGGATTCCCGTGCTGGCCGCGGTGTCGGCGCCGTCGTCACTGGCGGTCTCCCTGGCCGAGGAGTCCGGGGTCACGCTGATCGCGTTCCTGCGGGCGGATTCGATGAACGTCTACACCCGCGCGGACCGCATCAGCTAGCCGATTCAGCTGCGAGACAAACCGATTCCATCCGCGGTTGTGGATGGACAGCCCACTGGGGATAACCGGCCGTTATCGCGGTCCGCGGCGTCCGTCGCGGCATGCCATGTCGGGCCCGTCGGGCAGGTTGGCCACATGACGACCGCAAAGGCCTCCGAGGCCGAAAAGACGATGACCCGCATTGAGCTGGGAGCGATGGGTGAGGCTCTCGCCGTGGCATACCTGACGCGGATGGGGTTGCGCGTGGTGGACCGCAATTGGCGCTCCCGCTACGGCGAACTCGACGTGATCGCCGCCGACGACGCCACCCGCACGGTTGTGTTCGTCGAGGTCAAGACCCGTACCGGCGACGGGTATGGGGGTTTGGCACACGCGGTCACACCCCGCAAGGTCCGGCGGCTGCGCCGGCTGGCGGGGCTCTGGCTGAGCGCTCAGGACGGGCGCTGGGCGGCGGTCCGCATCGATGTGATCGGGGTCCGGGTCGGCCGGCGGCGCGCACCGGAGATCTCGCATCTGCAGGGAATCGGCTGATGGCGCTGGGACGTGCGTTCTCGGTCGCAGTGCGCGGACTCGACGGTCACATCGTCGAGATCGAGGCCGACATCACCTCGGGCCTGCCCGGCGTCCACCTCGTCGGCCTGCCCGACGCCGCGCTGCAGGAGTCGCGGGACCGGGTGCGCGCGGCCGTCACCAACTGCGGAAACAGCTGGCCGGCGGCCAGACTCACGCTCGCGCTGTCCCCGGCGACGCTGCCGAAAATGGGATCGGTTTACGACATCGCCCTCGCGGCGGCGGTGCTGTCGGCTCAGCGAAAAAACCCATGGGAACGGCTGGAGAAGACGGTGCTGTTGGGCGAGCTGTCGCTGGACGGCCGCATCCGGCCGGTGCGCGGGGTGCTGCCCGCGGTGCTGGCCGCCAAACGTGACGGGTGGCCCACGGTCGTTGTCCCGGTGGACAACCTGGCCGAGGCCAGCCTGGTCGACGGCATCGATGTCTGGGGTGCTCGCACGCTGGGGCAGCTGCAGAGCTGGCTCGGTGGGTCGGCCCGGTTGGCCGAGCGGATCAACGCGACGGCCACCGGCCCGGAGCCGGCCGGGGATCTGGCCGACGTGGTGGGACAGGCGCAGGCACGTTTCGCGGTCGAGGTGGCCGCCGCGGGCGCACATCACCTGATGCTGACCGGGCCGCCCGGTGTCGGCAAAACAATGCTGGCGCAACGCCTTCCGGGATTGCTGCCCAGCCTCACCGACAGTGAGGCCCTGGAGGTCACCGCGATTCACTCGGTGGCCGGGTTGTTGTCCGGGGACACGCCGCTGATCACCCAGCCGCCGTTCGTGGCGCCCCACCACAGTTCCAGCGTCGCCGCACTCGTCGGCGGAGGCTCGGGGATGGCCCGCCCGGGGGCCGTCAGCCGGGCGCACCGCGGTGTGCTGTTTCTCGACGAATGCGCCGAGATCAGCGTCAGCGCGCTGGAGGCATTGCGAACACCGTTGGAGGACGGCCTCATTCGTCTGGCACGTCGCGACGGGGTGGCGTGCTACCCGGCCCGGTTTCAGTTGGTGTTGGCCGCCAACCTGTGTCCGTGCGCGCCGGCCGATCCGCAGGATTGCATCTGCCCGGCCGCGACGAAACGCCGCTATCTGGGCAAGCTTTCGGGCCCCTTGCTTGATCGGGTGGACCTGCGGGTGCAGATGCATCCGGTGCGGGCCGGGGCGTTCGCCACCGTCGAGGGTGAATCCTCCGCGCGGGTGCGTGATCGGGTGGCGCGCGCCCGCGACACGGCCGCCGCGCGCTGGCGCCCGCACGGTTTCAGCACCAATGCCGAAGTGAGCGGAACGCTGTTGCGGCGAAAGTTTCGGCCCAGCAGTCAGGCCATGGATCCGCTGCGCCGGGCGGTGGAGCGTGGGCTGCTGAGCATCCGCGGGCTCGATCGCACCTTGCGCGTCGCGTGGAGCCTGGCCGACTTGGCCGGCCGGACCTCGCCCGGGCTGGACGAGGTGGCCGCCGCGCTGAGCTTCCGGCAGCTGGGACAACAACGATGACCGCGGTGTCCGACGATCCCAGCTGGCCGGCCTGGGCGTACCTGTCGCGGGTGGCCGAGCCGCCATGCCCGGAACTCGCCGCCCTGGTGCGATGCGTTGGCCCGGTCGAGGCGGCCGACCGCATCCGGCGCGGGCTGGTCAGCGAGGAGCTGGCGCGGCACACCGCGGCCAGGCGGGAAATAGACCGGGCCGCAGCTGATCTCGAGTTGCTCGTCCGCCGCGGCGGCCGATTGATCACGCCCGGCTGCCCGGAGTGGCCGCTGCTCGCATTCTCGGCTTTCGGCGGCGCCGGATCGAAACCTCGCGGTGGCCCGCCGCTGGTGTTGTGGGCGTTGGGTCCGGTGCGTCTGGACGAGATCGCCCCACGCGCGGCCGCGGTGGTGGGCACCCGTGCGGCCACCGCCTACGGCGAACAGGTGACCGCCGATCTGGCGGCGGGACTGGCCGAGCGGGATGTCGCGGTGGTCTCGGGCGGCGCCTACGGCATCGACGGTGCGGCCCATCGCGCGGCGCTGGCCAGCGACGGAATCACCGTGGCGGCGCTGGCGGGGGGCATCGACATCCCTTATCCGGCCGGGCATTCGGCGTTGCTGCATCGCATCGCCGGGCATGGACTGCTGTTCAGCGAATACCCGCCCGGCCTGCGCCCCGCCCGGCATCGGTTCCTGACCCGCAATCGTCTGGTCGCCGCAGTCGCGGGGGCCGTCGTGGTGGTGGAGGCGGGTCTGCGGAGCGGCGCCGCGAACACCGCCGCCTGGGCGCGGGCGTTGGGCCGGGTGGTGGCCGCGGTGCCCGGACCGGTCACCTCGTCGGCGTCGGCGGGGTGTCACGAGCTGCTGCGCGGCGGGGCAGAGCTGGTCACTCGGGCCGACGACATCGTCGAATTCGTCGGCCGCATCGGCGAATTTGCCGCCGAAGAGCCCCGGCCCGCGACGGCGTTGGACGGGCTGGGCGAGGCCGACCGCCGGGTGTACGAGGCGCTGCCCGGGCGAGGTGCGGCGACGGTCGACGAGATCGCCGTGTCCTGCGGGCTGATGCCCGAACAGGTGCTGGGACCGCTCGCGATCCTCGAGGTGGCCGGGCTGGCCGAGCGTGACTGCGGACAATGGCGAATCGTTCGCACCCGCGCCCGAGCCGGGAGGTGCGGATGAGGTCTAGGTATAACGGCGCATTTGCGCACCGCGGTGGCGGCCGACCTGCGGCGATGGCCCGACTCGTATAGTCGGCTGGGGCCGGGTCTGAACAGGAGGACACGTGGCAGGTCGACCACTCCAACGTTTTGAAGTCGTCGGTACCCAACAAATCGCACCGCACATGACGCGTGTGACGTTGGGGAGCAGTCAGTTCGACACCTTCGTGCCGAGCAACTTCACCGACTCCTACGTCAAGTTGGTATTCGTCGCCGACGACATCGACGTGGCGGCGTTGCCCCAGCCCCTGACCCAGGACAGCTTCGCCGTGCTGCCCCCTGAGAAGAGGCCGTCGGTCCGGACCATCACCGTTCGCAAGGTCGACGCGGCGGCCCGTCAGATCTCGCTGGACATCGTGGTGCACGGCGAACACGGCGTGGCGGGTACCTGGGCGGCCTCGGCCCAACCCGGTCAGGTGATCTATCTGATGGGTCCCGGCGGCGCCTACACCCCCGACCCTGCGGCCGATTGGCATTTGCTCGCCGGCGACGAGTCGGCGTTGCCGGCCATCGCCACCGCGCTGGAAGCGTTGCCGCCCAGTGCAATTGGCAAGGCCTTCATCGAAGTGGCCGGCCCCGACGACCAACTCGACTTGACCGCGCCGGAAGGCGTGCAGGTGAACTGGGTTTATCGCGGCGCTCGCGCGGACCTCGCCTCCGATGATCGCGCCGGCGACTTCGCGCCGCTGATCGAGGCCGTCACCACCTCCCTGTGGCTGCCCGGGCAGGTGCACGTCTTCATCCACGGTGAGGCCCAAGCCGTCATGCACAATCTGCGGCCCTACATCCGCAAAGAGCGCGGGGTGGATGCGAAATGGGCGTCGTCGATCTCCGGCTACTGGCGGCGCGGCCGCACCGAAGAGACGTTCCGGCAGTGGAAGAAGGAACTGGCCCTGCTGGAGTCCGGGGCGGAGTCGGCACGCTCGTCAGCCTGACGGCCGGCTGGCATTCTCTATTCCATGGCATTCGGCGCTTACCAGAACGAGATCTACTTCCAGGGCCTGGCCGGGGTGGTGCCCGCGCTGCCAATGGCCTTCGCGGAGTTGGAGGCCCGCGCCGAGCAGGCGATGCCGCCGTCGGTGTGGTCCTACGTCACCGGGGGCGCGGGCGACGAGCGCACCCAGCGGGCCAACCGCGAGGCGTTCGATCACTGGGGCCTGATCCCGCGCATGTTCGTCGGGGCCGCCGAGCGCGACCTGTCGGTGCAGATGTTCGGCCTGACCCTGCCGTCGCCGTTATTCATGGCGCCGATCGGCGTGATCGGCATCTGCGCTCAAGACGGCCACGGCGACCTGGCCACCGCGCGTGCGGCCGCGGCCACGGGTGTCCCGATGGTTGTTTCCACCCTGACCGCCGACCCGATGGAAGAGGTCGCCGCGCAGTTCGGTGACACCCCCGGCTTCTTCCAGCTGTACACACCGAAGGATCGCGACCTGGCCGCCAGCCTGGTGCAGCGGGCCGAAGCGGCCGGCTACCAGGCCATCATCGTCACACTCGACACCTGGATCCCCGGCTGGCGACCGCGCGACCTCAGCACGGCCAACTTCCCCCAGCTGCGCGGGCACTGCCTGAGCAACTACACCAGCGATCCCGTCTTTCGGGCCAGCCTGCAACGCCCGCCCGAAGAGGACCCGCAGGCCACCGTGCTGCAGTGGATTACGACGTTCGGAAACCCGCTGAACTGGGAAGATCTGCCCTGGCTGCGGTCGCTGACCGACCTACCGATGATCATCAAGGGCATTTGTCATCCCGACGACGCCCGCCGCGCCCGGGACGGCGGCGTCGACGGCATCTACTGCTCCACCCACGGCGGGCGGCAGGCCAACGGCGGCCTGCCCGCGCTGGATTGCCTGCCCGGCGTGATCGAGGCCGCCGACGGGCTGCCGGTGCTGTTCGACTCGGGCATCCGCAGCGGCGCCGACATCGTCAAGGCGCTGGCCATGGGCGCCACCGCCGTCGGGGTCGGTCGCCCCTACGCCTACGGTCTGGCGCTCGGCGGCGCCGACGGGATCGTGCACGTGCTGCGCAGCCTGCTGGCCGAAGCGGACCTGATCATGGCCGTCGACGGCTACCCGACCCTGAAAGATCTCACCCCGGACACGCTTCGGCGCGTCGGCTAAGGCGAGGCGGGCCGGGCCTGCGACCGTGGGGGAGTGCAGGCAATTCTCGACGAGTTCGACGAGTACCTGAATCTGCAGTGCGGCCGATCGGCGCACACCCGTCGGGCGTACCTGGGCGACCTGCGCTCGTTGTTCGCCTTCCTCGACGAGCGCGGGGTGGCGCTGGACGCGCTGAGCCTGCCGCTGCTGCGGACCTGGCTGTCCAGCGGGGCGGTGGCCGGGGCCGCGCGCACGACGCTGGCGCGTCGTACCTCGGCGGTCAAGGCGTTCACCGCGTGGGCGGCGCGGCGCGGCCTGCTGACCGTCGACCCGGCCGCGCGGCTGCAGGTGCCCAAGGCGCACCGCACGCTGCCGGCCGTGCTGCGTCAGGATCAGGCGCTCGACGCCATGGCCGCCGCGAAATCCGGTGCCCAGCAGGGAGATCCGCTGGCCCTGCGGGACCGGCTGATCGTGGAGATGTTGTACGCCACCGGGATTCGGGTGAGCGAGCTGTGCGGCCTGGACATCGACGACGTGGACACCGGTCACCGGGTGGTGCGTGTCCTGGGCAAGGGCAACAAACAGCGCACCGCGCCGTTCGGGGTGCCGGCGGCCGAGGCGCTGCGGGTGTGGCTGGCCGACGGGCGTCCCGCGCTGGCCACCGCGGATTCCGGGCCGGCGCTGCTGCTGGGCGCTCGGGGCCGCCGCCTGGATGTGCGCCAGGCCCGCACCGTCGTACACCAGACCATCGCCGCGGTGGACGGCGCGCCCGACATGGGCCCGCACGGGCTGCGGCACAGCGCGGCCACGCATCTGCTGGAAGGCGGCGCCGACCTGCGCGTCGTCCAGGAACTGCTGGGGCATTCCAGTCTGGCGACCACCCAGCTCTATACCCATGTCGCGGTGTCGCGGTTGCGGGCGGTGCACGATCAGGCCCACCCGCGCGCCTAGCCGTCGAGCGGCTTGAGCCGGACCGCGGTGGACTTCAGCAGGCCCAGCGGATCGACGTAGTCGGCGCCCGACGACGGCCCCCACATCGCGCCCCAATGCAGACAGGCGCCGCCGGCCGCCGCGGCCCGGCACTCGCCATGCCCGGCGATCAGCTCGCCGATCACCGTCTGCGCGCTCACCTGCTGACCGACTCGGACCGCGGCCCGGACCGGCTCGTAGCTGGTGTGCAATCCGCCGGGGTGAGCGAGGGCGACCACCGGCCGTCCCGCCAGCAGCCCGGCGAACACCACGGTCGCGCTGCCGGCGGCGTACACCGGCTGACCCGCGCGTCCGGCCAGGTCCACGCCGCGGTGCCCCGGCTTCCAGTTGGGCGACGGCGCGTCGAAGGCCCGCACGACCGCCGGTACCGGCCGCAGCGGCCATTCCAGCCGGACCTGGTCGGCGGCCGCCGGGATTGCGCTGATCAACGTCACACACACGATCAGCGCCGCCCACCGCACCCCATGAGTTCAGCGTGGCGTCGACGACACGGCCACCCGCGTTTGCCCAATCTGTGCACGCGGGCCGCACTGTGGACATGCGCTGGAAAAACCACCAGCTGAGTCGGTGTAAACTGCTCGTCGCAGCTCGTTTTTCGGGCTGACTTCGCGCGTCTGCCTCGCGTCTCCCGTTCCACTAGGAGTTCGCAGCGCATGCCGGGCGGTCCCAGCCGGGTTGTTTACCGGCCGGGTCCGGCATCGCAGCAGGCGCCAGGGCTTGGCCTCACCCGATGCCAGGCGACAACCGACATAAAGGAATGGCATCACCATGGCCGTCGTGACCATGAAACAGCTGCTCGACAGCGGCACCCACTTCGGGCACCAGACCCGTCGCTGGAATCCCAAGATGAAGCGGTTCATCTTCACCGACCGCAACGGCATCTACATCATCGACCTGCAGCAGACGCTGACCTTCATCGACCAGGCGTACGAGTTCGTCAAAGAGACCGTCGCCCACGGTGGCAGCGTGCTGTTCGTCGGCACCAAGAAGCAGGCGCAGGAGTCCGTCGCCGCCGAAGCGACCCGCGTCGGCATGCCGTACGTGAACCAGCGCTGGCTGGGCGGCATGCTCACCAACTTCTCCACCGTGCACAAGCGCCTGCAGCGCCTCAAGGAGCTCGAGGCGATGGAGCAGACCGGTGGCTTCGAGGGCCGCACCAAGAAGGAAATCTTGATGCTGACCCGTGAGAAGAACAAGCTGGACCGCAGCCTCGGCGGTATCCGCGACATGGCCAAGGTGCCCTCGGCGATCTGGGTCGTCGACACCAACAAGGAGCACATCGCCGTCGGTGAGGCCCGCAAGCTGGGCATCCCGGTCATCGCGATCCTGGACACCAACTGCGACCCCGACGAGGTCGACTACCCGATCCCGGGCAACGACGACGCGATCCGCTCGGCGGCGCTGCTGACCAAGGTGATCGCCTCGGCGGTCGCCGAGGGCCTGCAGGCGCGTGCCGGAGTGGGCCGCGGCGACGGCAAGCCCGAGCCTGGAGATTCGGTGTCCGCCGAGCCACTCGCCGAGTGGGAGCAGGAGCTGCTGGCTTCCGCTACTGCAGGGGCGACCGCCACAGCCACCACCGACGCCGCTGGAGCTGCAACCGAAACAACACCCGAATCTTCATAGGAAGGCTGACCATTGGCGAACTTCACCGCTGCCGACGTCAAGCGTCTTCGTGAGCTCACCGGTGCCGGCATGCTCGACTGCAAGAACGCACTGGCCGAAAGCGACGGCGACTTCGACAAGGCGGTCGAGGCACTCCGGATCAAGGGTGCCAAGGACGTCGGTAAGCGCGCCGAGCGTGCCACGGCCGAAGGTCTGGTCGCGGCCAAGGCCGGCGCGCTGATCGAGCTGAACAGCGAAACCGACTTCGTCGCCAAGAACGCCGAGTTCCAGCAGTTGGCCGACGAAATCGTCGCCGCGGCAGCCCAATCCAAGGCCACCGACATCGACGCACTCAAGGCCGCCGTCATTCCTGGGGGAGGGGCGACAACTACGGTCGAGCAGGCCGTCGCCGACCTGTCCGCCAAGATCGGCGAAAAGCTGGAACTGCGCCGGGCCGCCTTCTTCGACGGCACCGTCGAGACCTACCTGCACAAGCGTGCCGCGGACCTGCCGCCGGCCGTCGGCGTGCTGGTCGAGTACACCGGCGCCGGTGCCAAAGAAGCCGAGGCCGCGCACGCCGTCGCGCTGCAGATCGCCGCGCTCAAGGCGCGCTACCTCACTCGCGAGGACGTGCCCGAGGACGTGGTGGCCAGCGAGCGGCGCATCGCCGAGGAGACCGCGAAAGAAGAAGGCAAGCCGGAGCAGGCGCTGCCCAAGATCGTCGAGGGCCGGCTGAACGGCTTCTTCAAGGACGTCGTTCTGCTCGAGCAGCCGTCGGTGTCCGACAACAAGAAGACCGTCAAGGCGCTGCTCGACGAGGCCGGTGTCACCGTGACCCGGTTCGTCCGCTTCGAGGTAGGCCAGGCCTAGCCGACAAACCCGAGCGGCTAGCGTCAGTGCTATGCGACGCGTGCACGCTTTTGGTGACGACGCCCTCGGCGATTTCGACGCTACCGGCCTGGCCGAGGCCATCCGGGCCGGCCGGGTCGGCAGAACCGACGTGGTCGAGGCGGCGATCGCTCGCACCGAGGCGGTCAACCCTGCCCTGAATGGCTTGGCGCACAAGGCATTCGAACAGGCACGGGCGACCGCGTCGGCCAATCCCGGCGGCGGTTCTGCCCGGTTTTTCGAAGGCGTCCCGACGTTCCTCAAGGACAACGTCGACGTCGCGGGGCAGCCCACGATGCGCGGTGCGGACGCGTGGGCGCCGCGCAACGCCGTCGCCGACGGCGAGTTCACCGCGGTGTATCTGGCCACCGGGCCGACGTCGCTGGGCAAGACGCAGATGTCGGAGTTCGGGTTCAGCGCGGCCGCCGAGCATCCCCGCCTGGGGCCGGTGCGCAATCCATGGGACACCGACTACACGGCCGGGGCCTCCTCGTCGGGCTCGGGTGCCTTCGTCGCTGCCGGGGTGGTGCCGATCGCGCACGCCAACGACGGTGGTGGCTCGATTCGAATTCCGGCCGCCTGCAACGGGATTGTCGGTCTCAAGCCGTCGCGCGGCCGGCTGCCGCTGGACGCGGAGTTGCGCCGGATGCCGGTGGGGATCGTCGCCAACGGCGTGCTGAGCCGCTCCGTGCGCGACACCGCGGCGTTCTATCGGGAAGCCGAACGCCTCTGGCGCAACGCCAAGCTGGCGCCCGTCGGAGATGTCACCGGGCCCGGCCGGCAGCGGCTGCGGATCGCGGTGGCCACCGGCTCGGTGCGGCGCGAGTGCGGACCGGAAGTGCGGGAGCTGACCCTCAAGACCGCCGGGGTACTCGAAGAGTTGGGGCACCGCGTCGAACACATCGACCATCATCCGGTGCCGGACAGCTTCGTCGACGACTTCGTCTTGTACTGGGGCTTTCTCGCCCTGATGCAGGTGCGCACCGGACGGCGCGTGTTCGGCAACACATTCGACCGCACCAGGCTGGACGCCTTGACGCTGGGCCTGGAGCGCCACACCGGCCGCAACCTGCACCGGCTGCCGGCGGTGATCATGCGGCTGCGCAGAATGCGGCGGCGCAGCGCCGAGTTCTACCAAACCTATGACGCCCTGCTCACCCCGACGCTCGCCGACCTGACGCCGCGCGTCGGTCACCTGGCACCCACCGAGTACCAGCAGGTGATGGACCGGCTGATCGACTGGGTGGCGTTCACGCCGCTGCAGAACGTCACCGGGGATCCGGCGATTTCGTTGCCGCTGGCCCAATCCGCGGACGGGATGCCCGTCGGAATGATGTTCGCCGCCGACCTGGGGCAGGATGCGCTGCTGCTGGAACTGGCCTACGAACTCGAACAGGCGCGGCCGTGGGCCCGGATCCAAGCGGCTGGATAACGGGCGTCAGTCGGAGCCAAGCTTGTCCAGCATGCGCTTGAACTCGCGCTGCTGCGTCGCGGTCAGCTTGGCCAGGATGCGGTCATCGGCGTTGCGGACCGCGGCTTCCGCACGTTTCAGCAGCGTGCGCCCCTGACTGGTCAGGGTGGCCGGCAGCGCACGCCCGGAGGACACCGACGTCGGCCGTTCCACCGCCCCAACCTCTTCCAGGCTGCGCAGCACCGTGTTCATCGCCTGCGGCGTGACATTGGTACTACGGGACAGCTCGGCGCTGGACAGCCCCGGCGACATGGAAAGCATTCTCAGACAAACGAATTCGGGAAGCGTCAGGCCGAGCGGACCCAACACGGCCGAGACTTCGGGTCGCAGCACGGCTCCCACCCGGTAGAGCAGGTAGCCAAGCGGAGCATCTTCTGTCGCACCCATGTCAGCGATATTGACATATCCGGGCGGCGAGTCGGCGTAAGCGCGGCCACACGGCGGGCGATGGCGCGGCGGCGAATAGCAAGTAACAGGTGCTTGAACGTCGCTGCAATTCGATGCTCGCGCCGCGCCGCGCCGGTTTGGCGTGCGGATGTCGACGGGTATTGCCCCCGTGTGTGGGGAGACGTGAGAGCTAGGAGGTAACAATGACATTCACCACCACGACAGCGAAAGCGGCCCTGTGCGCCGCGGGAATTGCCGGGGCCAGCATCTTAATGGCGCCCACTGCCGCCGCCAACGTGCAGAACTTCGGCGCGACCGAACAGGCCGTCGATGGCCCGCTGATCACCGAGTACACGGTGACTAACCTGCGGCCGAGCGACGCGACGATACCGGGATTTGCGCCAGCGGGGAAGCTTTATCAGGCCGATGTGACGGCCAAATCGGATGCCGGAACCGTCCAGCCGCAGATTTCTCGCTTCGCGGCCAGGGCGTTCAACGGCACGCTCTATCCAGTCGTCAACAAGGGACCCGTTCCCAACGGCCTCGACCCGAGTCCGATCGATCCAGGCCAACAGACGTCCGGTGAACTGTACTTCGACGTGACCGGCCAGCAGCCGATCGGCGTGATGTACACCGACCGGGATGACGATTTCCTGGTCTGGACGCGCCACGTTTAGCCCGCTCGAACTGCGAATTCGCAACAAAGTTCCCCGCGCTATTTACGCGCGGGGAACTTCTGTTTCTGGGGTCTAACCGCGCTGTGGCATTTGGGGCTCAACTTATCCTTTGAGGTGGATGCGCATTCTGTGGCGAAATGATTTATTTGACGAGCGACGGCGTTTCGCCAGTTCAGCGCCCTGATGTTTGGGGCTGGCGGGGATTGGTTACGCCGGAATGGTGCGGTGATAACCCGTGCCGGGGGGAAATCATCGCGGGCAAAACAATGGTCGCGATTGGACTGAGAGGTATTTAGCATGAAGTTCACTTCCAATGCTGTGAAATCGGTGATCGGAGCCGCCGGTATTGCTGCTGTCAGCGCTTTCACCGCGGCGACCGCGTCCGCGGCGCCCAACATCCAGGGCTTCGGCACCAGCCAGCAGCTCGTCGCGGGGCCGCTGATCACCAACTACACGGTGAGCAACCTGCAGCCGAGCAATGTGGTGATCCCGGGCTACACGCCGAAGGGCACGCTCTACCAGGCGGACGTCACGGCCCGGTCGGATGGCGGGCTGGTCACCCCGATGGTGAACGACTTCGTCGCCCGTGGGCCTAACGGCCAGAACTACCGGGTGATCGACAAAGTCGGCGCCCCGGGCAGCCTGAACCCGGCGCCGATCCCGCAGGGCAGTGAGTCGACCGGCACGCTGTACTTCGATGTGACCGGCGCACCGCCGAACGGCGTCGTCTACAACGAGGGCACTCAGGACATCCTGATCTGGACGTCGAACGTGCAGGGTGGCTCGGAGCCGGGTGCGGCACCGAACGCCACCCCGGCACCGGGTCAGCCGCCCGCCCCGGCGCCGAACGCGCACGCGAACACCTAAGCCCGCCTTGGGCCTTGAAGAACTCCCCGCGCCACACATCGTGGCGCGGGGAGTTCTGCGTCGACACTGGATGGCCTGGGCTTTTCGCCGGTAATTCACCGAATTACCTGCGGCTCAACGGGGTACACGGCAGAAATGGGTTACACAGATCACCGGCCGGCGGCGGTGCGCGAACAAGCTCAAGAGCATGCCGAACAGGCCCGCGAGGCGATGGAAGAAAAGCGCGACCAACTCAGTGGTGGATTGAGCGGCTGGGTGGCGCAGCGCGCCGCCCGGTGGGACCTCAGCGGCCAGGACGAAGCCATGCTGCAACACCAGAAGTTCGTGTGGAATCTGTTGGTCGACTACTGGTTTCGGATGGAGATCGACGGTTGGGAGAACATCCCTGAGCAGCCGCCGGCGCTGCTGGTCGGGATTCACTCCGGCGCCCCGTTCGTCTGGGACGCCTGGACCGTCGGTCTGCAATGGTGGCGCCGCTTCGGCCCGGACCGCACGCTGCATGGCACCGCCCACGACGCGTTGATGGCGATTCCGCTCTTCGGCCGCTACTTCCGGTCGATGGGTGTGCTGCCGGCCGCCCCGGACGCCATTGCCACCGCGCTAGCCGAGGGACGAGACGTCGCGCTATGGCCTGGCGGAGAAGTGGATTCGCTGCGTCCCTGGGCCGAGCGCGATCGCGCCAATCTGGCGGGGCGCAAAGGCTTCGTGAAGATGGCGATTCGGTCCGGCGTGCCGATAGTGCCGATCGCCACGGTTGGCGGTGCGGACGCGATGCCCGTGCTGATCCGCGGTGACCGCTTGTCCAGGGCGTTGCGACTTGACCGACTGTTGCGGCTCAAGGTCTTTCCGCTGGCGGTCTCGCTGCCGTGGGGCATCGCGCCGGCCGCACTGCCGCAGCTTCCGTTGCCGGCCAAGATCAGGACGCGGTTTATGCCCCCGGTCGAGCTGGACCACGATCCCGCTCGCGCCGAGGACGATGACTACGTCGACGCAAAATACCGAGAGGTCCAAGACGCCATTCAGCGGGGAATGGACGCGCTGGCGCGCAAGCGCGCGCTACCGCTGTTTGCGTGATGATCGAAAGTGGTTCAACCGCAACGCTATCAGTGTTGGGCGCTGCCGTTGAGATGGCGGCTCGATCCCACGTCGTCGACAACCCACTGCGGATGCGGTGGCGTCACCGCCATGTAGCCCACACCGCGGACGGTGTCGACCATCGACTCGTGTTCGGGCCCTAGCTTTGCGCGCAGCCGCCGCACGTGAACATCGACGGTGCGGACGCGTCCGGTCGAGTCGTATCCCCACACCTCGTGCATCAGCCGGGTACGGCTGAACGCCCGACCGGCATGTTGCACAAGGAAATTCAGCAATTTGAACTCGGTGACCGTCAGGCTGAGATCTTTGCCGCACAGCGATCCGGCAAAACTCGCCGGGTGCAGGACGAGATCACCGAACTTCAGGTAGCCGTCCACCGTGCTGCGGCGTCGTTTGATTGCCAGGCGCAATCGCGCCTCGAGCTCGTCGGCGCCGGTGGCGGGCAACATCACGTCGTCGAGGCGCCAGTCGACGTCCACCGACGCGAAGTGCGCCGGTGCGACGACCGCCACCACCGCGACCGCGGGCGCGCGGGCCGTCAGGCCGCGACATACATTGCGAGCCGCCGCCAGATCGGTGCGCGCGTCGATAATGGCCACGTCAGCACCGTCATGATGCCCGTCGAGTTGCTCGGAGAGCGGGATGCGGCGAATTGTTTGCGTTAACGACGGCAGGGTCGGTAACGCCGATGCGAAATCGTCGGCATTGGATAGCAGTAGCACGTCCAATGACATCTCCAAACCTCAGGCCGTCGCCGCCCCCGACCGCGCCAGCACCTCGCGGGAAGTGTCCGTCAGCGCTGCGCTGAATACCCCATTCAGCACACAACTATGCCCTGTTTGGAGCCTGCGTTCGAGCGATTGCCCGTTGGAATCCGAGGTTATTGGAGATGGTTTTGCCGCCGATGGCACGACAACGGCGGCGAAAGTCGACGGGTCCGGCCCGTCAAAACGGGCCGGACCCATCCTTCAAACAGGTTATTGGTTGGCCTTCTGGCGCTCCTCGGCCACCTTGGCGGCGCCGCGTGCGGCCTCGGCTTCGGCTTCCTTCTTGGCCGCGTCGCGCTGGGCCTCGGCCTTGTCCTGCTGGGCCTCACCTTCGCGGGTGAGGTCGTCGCGACCGGCCAGTGCGCCGGCGGCTTCCTTGACCTTGCCCTTGACGTCTTCGACGACGCCCTTGACCGCTTCCGCGGGTCCAGAGTTTTCGTTGTCCGCCATGAATCAATTCCTCCTCAGTGGCGTACCAGGGATTCGCGACTGACGCGCCCGTACGAGCGGCTGACGATCGCTTCCGGCGTACGGCGTGGTCCGGCCCTGCTTCTCAAGACCGCAGATTTCCCCACCGCGTTGGTGCGGATTCCCAGGCCGTCGAGACCTCAAACATTTGACGCCGGAAGCAAAGTCGCGACGGCGCCGCACCCGAGCATGACCTGCGCCGACGGCCCTTGGCCGCGTCGTGGCTCGCCGTCCGGGCAAATATTCCACCCCGCTGGCGTCAGATTGTGCTGCGATGGGGCAGGATATGAACTGCCGTTCCGGGTGGGGTCACCGTGCGCCAGCCTGGGATGGCACTGTCATGCGAGGAGTCTGATGACGCAGCCCGAGCCCACCAGCGCTAACGGCGTGCCGAGTCCTTCATCCGACGACGGACAACCCTGCAGCCAGCCACGTGCCAAGTATTCGCGGGTGTTGCTGAAGCTTGGCGGCGAGATGTTCGGCGGCGGCCAGGTCGGGCTGGATCCCGATGTGGTGGCGCAGGTCGCCCGCCAGATCGCCGAGGTGGTCCGCGACGGCGTGCAGGTCGCCGTCGTGATCGGTGGCGGCAACTTCTTCCGGGGTGCGCAACTGCAGCAGCGCGGTATGGAGCGCACCCGCTCGGACTACATGGGGATGCTCGGCACCGTGATGAATAGCCTTGCGCTGCAAGACTTCCTGCAGAAGGAAGGCATCGACACCCGCGTTCAGACCGCGATCACGATGGGCCAGGTCGCCGAGCCCTACATCCCGCTGCGGGCCGTCCGTCATCTGGAGAAGGGCCGCGTGGTCATCTTCGGCGCCGGCATGGGGCTGCCGTACTTTTCCACCGACACCACGGCCGCGCAGCGCGCGCTGGAGATCGGCGCCGACGTGGTCTTGATGGCCAAGGCGGTCGACGGGGTGTTCACCGAGGATCCGCGGGTGAATCCCGACGCGGAGTTGCTCACCTCCATCAGCCACCGGGAAGTCATCGACCGGGGGCTGCGGGTGGCCGATGCCACCGCGTTCAGCCTGTGTATGGACAATGGCATGCCAATCCTGGTGTTCAACCTGCTGACCGACGGCAATATCGCTCGGGCGGTCGCTGGTGAGAAGATCGGAACGCTAGTCACCACTTGAGGGGAAGACGCACATGATCGGCGACTGCGACGATGCAGAGCGCAGCGATGAAGAGGAGTGGCGCAGATGATCGATGAGGCTCTCTTCGACGCTGAAGAGAAAATGGAGAAGGCCGTATCCGTGGCTCGTGACGACTTGTCAACCATCCGGACCGGCCGCGCCAATCCCGGCATGTTCTCCCGGATCGTCATCGACTACTACGGCACGACGACTCCGATCACCCAGCTGGCCAGCATCAACGTCCCGGAGGCGCGGCTTGTCGTCATCAAGCCGTACGAAGCCAGCCAGCTGCACGCGATCGAGACGGCGATTCGCAACTCCGACCTCGGGGTGAACCCCAGCAACGACGGCACCCTGATTCGGGTGGCGGTGCCGCAGCTGACCGAGGAACGCCGTCGCGAGCTGGTCAAACAGGCCAAGGGCAAGGGCGAAGACGCGAAGGTCTCGGTGCGCAACATCCGTCGCAAGTCGATGGAAGAACTGCACCGGATTCGCAAGGACGGGGAGGCCGGCGAGGATGATGTCGGCCGCGCCGAAAAGGACCTGGACAAGACCACCCAGCACTATGTCAACCAGATCGACGAGCTGGTCAAGCACAAAGAAGGCGAGCTGCTGGAGGTCTAGCGGCCGCTCAGCAACCACGTCCGTGCCAACCTCCGATGCCGGCCCAGGCACCCCGCCCGACGAGCCGGCGCGGGGCGCCAAAGACACCCTGCAGAAACCCGCCAAGAAGACGTCGAGGGCCGGACGCGACCTGCCCGCGGCGATCGCGGTCGGTGCGGCGATCGGCGGGCTGCTCGTCGCGACGCTGGTCTTCGCTCCGCGCTTCTGGGTGCTCATCGTGGCCATCGCGATTCTCGTTGCCAGCCACGAGGTGGTGCGACGGCTGCGCGAAGCCGGGTACGTCATTGCGGTCATCCCATTACTGGTCGGTGGCCAGGTCACGGTCTGGCTGACCTGGCCGTACCACGCCGCCGGCGCACTGGCCGGGTTCGCCGCCACCGTGGTGGCCTGCAATGTCTGGCGGTTGTTCATGCCGGATCCCAGCCGCAGTCCCTCACCCGCCGGCTCGTCGTCGAACTACCTGCGCGACGCTTCGGCCACCGTCTTCCTGGCCGCCTGGGTCCCGCTGTTCGCCTCCTTCGGCGTCCTGCTCGTCTATCCGCCCGACGGCGCGGGACGGGTGTTCTGCCTGATGGTTACCGTCGTCGCTTCCGACACCGGTGGATATGCCGTCGGGGCGCTCTTCGGCAAGCATCCGCTGGTCCCGTCGATCAGCCCGAAGAAGTCCTGGGAGGGATTCACCGGCTCCCTGGTCTTCGGGATTTCCGCCGCGATCCTGACCGCCACCCTCTTGGCGGGCAAACCGGCGTGGATTGGCGCGCTGCTGGGTCTCATCCTGGTGCTCAGCTGCACGCTCGGCGACCTGGTGGAATCGCAGGTGAAGCGGGACCTCGGCATCAAGGACATGGGCCGACTGCTCCCCGGCCACGGCGGCCTGATGGACCGGCTCGACGGAGTGCTGCCGTCGGCCGTCGCGGCCTGGATCGTGCTCACCTTGGTTCCCTAGGCCGCCCGCCGCTAGCCGATACTGGACAGAGCATGGCCCAACAATTGGTGTTCGAAGAGCCGCGTGCGGGAAAGCCGCCGCGGCACCTCGCCGACCTTGACGCGGCCGGCCGGGCGGCGGCCGTCGAGGAGCTCGGCTTGCCGGCGTTTCGGGCCAAGCAACTCGCGCAGCAGTACTACGGCCGGTTGATCGCGGATCCGCGGCAGATGACCGACCTGCCGGCGGCGGTGCGCGACGTGATTGCCGAGACGATGTTCCCGAATCTGCTGAGCGTCGCCCGGGAGATCACCTGCGACGCCGGGCAGACGCGAAAGACGTTGTGGCGGGCCGTCAATGACCCTGCTGGCACCATGTTTGAGTCGGTCCTGATGCGCTATCCACAGCGCAACACCGTGTGCATCTCGTCGCAGGCGGGTTGCGGCATGGCGTGTCCGTTCTGCGCGACCGGCCAGGGCGGATTGACCCGCAACCTGTCGACCGCCGAGATCACCGAACAGGTGCGTACCGCCGCGGTGGCGTTGCGCGACGAGTTCGGTGACCGGCTGTCGAACGTGGTGTTCATGGGGATGGGGGAGCCGCTGGCCAACTACGCGCGGACGGTGGCCGCGGTGCGGCGCATCACCGAGGCGCCGCCGCACGGCTTCGGCATCTCGGCCCGATCGGTGACGGTGTCGACGGTCGGCCTGGCCCCGGCGATCCGCAAGCTCGCCGACGAACGGCTGGGCGTGACGCTGGCGTTGTCGCTGCATGCCCCGGACGACGAACTGCGCGACACGCTGGTTCCGGTCAACAACCGGTGGAAGATCAGCGAGGCGCTCGACGCCGCCCGATACTACGGCGACGTGACGGGCCGGCGGGTGTCGATCGAGTACGCGCTGATTCGCGACGTCAACGACCAGCCGTGGCGCGCCGACCTGCTCGGCAAGCGACTGCACGGCGCGCTCGGGCCGCTGGCGCATGTGAACCTGATCCCGCTCAACCCGACCTCGGGCAGCGATTGGGACGCCAGCCCTAAAGACGTGGAGCGCGAGTTTGTCCGGCGAGTCCGGGCGAAAGGCGTCTCGTGCACGGTCCGAGACACCCGGGGCCGCGAGATCAGCGCCGCCTGCGGACAGCTGGCCGCCGCAGGTGGGTAGCTGGAGCGCAGGCGATTCAGGCACGGCCTGCGGACAGCTGGCCGCCGCAGGTGGGTAGCTGGAGCGCAGGCGATTCAGGCACGGCCTGCGGACAGCTGGCCGCCGCAGGTGGGTAGCCGCAGTGGTGAACCAGGAGGTCGGCTACCACGTGTTGTGAAGTAGCAGTCCAGCAAAGGGGGTTGGTATGACGATTCACTTGTTAGCGCGCTTCAAGATGTTTGCCGCGGCCATCGTGACGGGCCTGGTCGCGATTGTTCTCGTATCGGCCGCACCACGGGCACAGGCCGCCGACGACCGGCTGCAGTTCACCGGAACCACGCTGAGCGGGGCGCCGTTCAACGGTGCCAGCCTGCAGGGGAAACCGGCGGTGCTGTGGTTCTGGGCGCCGTTTTGCCCGTTCTGCAACGCCGAGGCTCCCGGAGTGGCCCAGGTCGCGGCCGCCAATCCCGGTGTCACGTTCGTCGGCATCGCCGGGCACTCCGACCCCGGCGCCGAACAGGCCTTCGTCTCCAAATACGGCCTGAACTTCATCAACCTCAACGACGCCGACGGCTCGATCTGGGCGCGTTACAACGTGCCCTGGCAGCCGGCCTACGTGTTCTACCGGGCGGACGGCAGCTCGACGTTCGTCAATAACCCCACCTCGGCGATGCCCCAGCAGGAACTGGCCGGTCGGGTGGCCGCGCTGAAGTGAACCACGGTCTCGTCGGTCTGGCATTCGCTGCCGGGTTGGTGGCCGCGGTGAACCCGTGCGGGTTCGCGATGCTGCCCGCCTACCTGCTGCTGGTGGTGCGCGGCCAGCGCAACGGAGAACGTCTCAGCCCGGCGGCCGGGGTGGGACGCGCGCTGGCTGCCACCGCCGGCATGGCGCTCGGCTTTCTGACGGTGTTCGGATTGTTCGGCGCGCTGACCATCTCGGCGGCCGCCACGGTGCAGCGATACCTACCGTACGCGACCGTCGTGATCGGCATTGTGCTTGTGGCGCTTGGGATCTGGCTGCTCTCGGGTCGCGAGCTGACCGCGCTGACGCCCCGGGCGCTGGGACCGCGGTGGGCGCCCACGGGACTGGCGGGCATGTATGGCTACGGCATCAGTTACGCGATCGCGTCGCTGTCGTGCACGATCGGGCCGTTTCTGGCGGTCACCGCCGCGGGCCTGCGCAGCGGGTCGGTCGTCACGGGCGTGTCCATCTATCTGGCCTACGTCGCGGGCCTGACGCTGGTCATCGGCGTGCTCGCCGTTGCCGCCGCGACCGCGAGCACGGCGCTGGCCGATCGGCTGCGGCGCATCATGCCGTTCGTCAACCGGATCGGCGGCGCGCTGCTGGTGCTGGTCGGGCTGTATGTCGGCTACTACGGCAGCTACGAGTTGCGGCTGCTGAACACCGCGGCGGATCCCCGGGACTCAGTGATTCTGGCGGGCGGGCGGCTACAGGGCGCGCTGGCCGGTTGGGTGCATCAGCATGGCGTCTGGCCGTGGCTGGTGGCGTTGGTCGCGCTGGTGGGCGCCGCGCTGGTGGGCGCCTGGCGCCGACACGCACGGCGCTGAGCGCGGCCGGTCGCTAGCGAATCCAGCCGCGCCGGCGGCCCCACATGTCGCGGATCAGGATGAAGAGCGCCAGGAGCGCGAAACCGATCAGGAAGTTGTCCTCGACGTGGCCGACGTGGTTGCCGCGCAGCATGGCCAGCAGGAACAGCACGCCAAAGATGCCGACGACGTGCCAGGTGCGGGTGTTGATCTTGCTCCAGCCCCACGCGGCGGATGGCACCTCGGCCGGGTCGACGCCGTTGTAGTGCTCCACCTCGGTACTGGCCACGGCGATTCCCTTCGGATCTGATCGGCTTTTCTCGATCACGATTCTGGCACACGCAGCGCGCTAGTACCCGGCGCAGGCACGGGTTGGCGGTCGGCCCCGCAGATCGGGCCCGGCCGCCAACCTCGGCTGCCATGTGGCGCTAGCCGGCCTGCGCTACCTACGAGGGCGGCATCAAGACCGTGTCGATCATGTACACCGTCGCGTTCGCTGTGGTCACCCCACCACAGACCACGTTCGCGTTGTTGACCTTGATGCCGTTGCCCTGACCCGTCACCGTCACGTTCGCGCCCTGCAGCGTCGGGTGGGTGCCGTCGACCTTGGCCGGGCTCAACTGACCCTGAAGAACGTGGTAGGTGAGGATGCTCTTCAGCAGGGGCGCGTTCGTCTTCAACTGGCCGATCGTGGATTCGGGCAGCTTGCTGAATGCGGCATCGGTCGGCGCGAACACCGTGTACTGACCGTTGTTGAGGGTGTCGACCAGATTCACCTGCGGATTGAGCTGACCCGAAAGCGCCGAGGTCAGCGTGGTCAGCTGGGGATTGTTCGAGGCCGCAACCGCCACTGGGACCCCCGACATCCCTTCCACCGAAGCGGGACCGCTGGGGTTGGCCGCCGCGTAGTCCGCGCAGCCCGGACCCACCAAGTCGGCCGCAGCGGCGCTCGGCGAGACGGCGACCCCGAGGCCCACGATGCTGGCCGCCGCGAAACTGGTCGTCACAATTTTGCCCGGTAATTTCATGTGCAATCACTCCACTGGTAGGTCGGGAAGTCCAACCCGGCTGGCTGAACCCCGATACCAGTTCTTCGGAGCCAATTCGCTTTCGGATTGACCCCGACGGCGAATCAACCGTAGGTGAAGGAAAACACCTGCAACCCCTTGCTCGGCCGGACCTCCAGCAATCCCGGTGCCACCCGATCGCCGGCGACGACCTGATGGGAGGTCGGTGGTCCGCTGATCGGCACAGTCGTCGACTTGCCGTCCCGCAGCACGGTCAGCGTCCCGGTTCCGCCGGCGACGATGTACACGTTTTTGGCACGGTAGCTGAGTTTGACGGCCGAGTTGTCGCCGCCGGCCGTCGCGCCTTGATAGTCCAGCGACCACGGCCCCGTCAGCGCGAAACTGTCGGCCTTCAGGGCCGGCGGATACCGAAACGTCGCGGCCCCTTCGTCGTATGTGCCGCCGCCGGCGTAATTCACCACTTTGCCGACGGACAAATACGTCTCCGGTGTGAGGCCGGATGGTGGGGTGATGTCGGCCGTGTCGACGGGTGGGGGGAGTCTGACGTCCGGCTTCGCATCGGTGAGCAGCTGCCTGATCAGTTGTTCGGTGACGTCGTAATCGCCTTCCCCGAACTTGATGTGGCGGACCGTGCCGCTGCGGTCGACGAGATATTCGGCGGGCCAATACCGGTTGCGATAGTTCGTCCAGGTGCTGTACCCGTTGTCCAGCGCGATCGGGTAGGTGATGCCCAGGTCCGCCGCGCCTCGGACGACGTTCTCCGGGACTTTTTCGAACGCGTACTCCGGGGTATGCACGCCAATCACTTCCAGGCCACTGCCGTGGTAGTCGCGGTACCAGCCGGCGACATGCGGGATTGCACGTTGGCAATTGATGCAGGAGTACGCCCAGAAATCAATCAGCACGACCTTGCCGCGCAACGAATCCAGGGTGATCGGCCTGCCCTCGGGCGTGTTCAACCAAGCGGCGATGCCTTTGAGATCTGGTGCGTGGCCGCAGCTTTCGAGCTTGGTCCCGCCGTTGCTGCAGTCGGACAGCCGCGCATTCTGGTCGTTGACGATGCCGCCGAGGTTCAGCTTCTCCCTGATCTCCTCGGCGCCGCCGACCTTGCGCTGCAGTGTGGCCGTGTAGTCGGGAATGGCCCGCTGCAACTGCGCCGGCAGATCGAAGACCAGCGCCACCGCGAGCAGGATCGTCACGATCCCCGCGGCAATTCGAATCTCGCGCTGACGGCGCCGAAAAGCCTTGACACGCTCTGCCACTCGTTGCCCGGCCAGCGCGAAGAACAGTAGCGGCAGTGCAGCACCGATCGCGAATGCGGCGGTCAGCGCGACCAGTCCCGCGCTGATGGTTGCGGTGGCTCCGGCGACGACGATCGCGGCCAGGACGGGCCCTGCGCACGGGACATACAGCACGCCCAGCGCCAGTCCGAGCCCAAAACCGTTGCTGCGGTGGAGGATCCGCTTCTGGGGAATGCGAGAGAACGGCCGCTCCAGCAGCTGCTCAAACTGGGGGAAGATGAGGCCGATGCCGATCGCCACCAACGCCACCAGCGCGATCCAGCGGATGGCGTCCTGCGGTAGACGCAGCAACGACAGCAGCGCCGAGCCGAGCAGGGTGACCACGCTGAAGCTGATCACCAGGCCGCCGATCACCCGGTATGGGCGCAGGGTCTCGGACAGTCGCCGTTCGGTTTCAACCGCGACCGCACCATCGTGCGGTGCGGGCGACGTGCTGCCGGCGGGGGTGGCGGAGAAAAATATCACCGGCAATACCGGCAGGATGCACGGCGATATTCCGGTGATCAGGCCTCCGAGGAAGCCGACCAGAATGAGGGTAAGCATGCTCGGTATTCGTCACCGAGGTCGCGGCGGATTGACGCGGATTGACAAGGGCTGCAGTTGATTTCGCTCGAACAGCATTACCATTTGACGCGACATGGCGGCTCGCCGAGGCGGGCCGCCATGTCGTGCGTGCATAACTCCTTACGAGGTCGGCGGCATCAGCACCGAGTCGATCATGTAGACGGTCGCGTTCGCGGTGTGCACCCCTCCGCACACCACACTCGCGTCGTTGACCTTGATGTCATTTCCCTGGCCGGTCACCGTGGCATTGGCGCCCTGCAGTGTGGCGTGGGCGCCGTCGACCTTGGCCGGACTCAGCTGGCCTGGTACGACGTGGTAGGTCAGGATGCTTTTGAGCAGCGCAGCGTCTGTCTTGAGCTTGTCGACAGTGGCAGCCGGAAGCTTGTCGAATGCAGCGTTGGTCGGCGCAAACACGGTGTATTGCCCATTGTTAAGGGTGTCGACCAGATTGACGTTCGGGTTCAACTTGCCCGACAGCGCCGACGTCAGCGTCGTCAGCATCGGGTTGTTGGATGCCGCCGTCGCGACCGGGTCCTGTGCCATTCCGGCGACTGACCCCGGACCGGTGGGATTTTGCGCGGCGTAGGCCGAACAGCCGGACCCGACCAGGTCGGCGGCCGGGTCCGCTGTTGCGGTCGTCGTGGCCGACGTGGCCATGCTGGTCGCCGGTGCGGCACTGGTGCTGGTAGTGCCCTGGGCTGCGGGCTTGTTGCTCGAACACCCGGAGAAGCCCACGATCGCGACCGCTGCGAGGCCTGCCGCCGCCAGTGCCCTGACCCGGTCATTCATCATTGAATTTCCCTCCTTTGCTCAACACGGCGATATCGCCGTCCTCCCGTTAACGCCAGTGATTCGGAGCGATGCCGATGACGGATGGCTGCGAAACTGGTTTGCTTTCCTCGCAGTCCGAAGCCATCCGAAAAGTTGGCAACGCAGCGCCCCGGTAGCCGGGCCGAAACGGCACAATGAGTAGGTGACCCGCCCGACCACGACTGACGCGCAGGCAGACGGCCGGATCCGGGTGCTCGTGTTGGGCAGCACCGGCTCCATCGGCACCCAGGCGCTGGAGGTCATCGCCGCCAACCCGGACCGCTTCGAGGTGGTCGGACTGGCGGCGGGCGGGTCGAACCCGGACACCCTGGCGCGCCAGCGCGCCGAGACCGGGGTGACCAATATCGCCGTCGCCGACGAGCAAGCCGCCGCGGCGCTCGGTGACGTCCGGTTCAGCGGCCCCGACGCGGTCACCCGGCTGGTCGAGGAAACCGAGGCCGACGTCGTGCTCAATGCCCTGGTCGGGGCGTTGGGCCTGCGCCCGACGCTGGCGGCGCTGCACTCGGGCGCTCGGCTGGCGCTGGCCAATAAGGAATCGCTGATCGCCGGCGGTCCGCTGGTCTTGAGGGCTGCGCGACCAGGTCAGATCGTCCCGGTGGATTCCGAGCACTCCGCGCTGGCCCAGTGCCTGCGCGGCGGCGAGCCCGACGAGGTCGCCAAGCTAGTGCTGACCGCCTCGGGCGGCCCGTTTCGCGGCTGGGCCGCCACCGACCTGGAGGCCGTCACCCCGGAGCAGGCCGGTGCCCATCCGACCTGGTCAATGGGCCCGATGAACACGCTGAACTCGGCGTCGCTGGTGAACAAGGGACTCGAGCTCATCGAAACCCACCTGCTGTTCGGCGTTGCGTACGACCGCATCGAGGTCGTCGTGCACCCCCAGTCGATTGTTCATTCAATGGTCACATTTATCGACGGCTCGACTATCGCCCAGGCCAGCCCGCCGGACATGAAGCTGCCCATCTCCCTGGCGCTGGGCTGGCCCCGGCGGGTGGCCGGTGCGGCCGCGGCCTGCGACTTCACCACCGCGTCTACCTGGGAATTCGAGCCGTTGGACAACGACGTTTTCCCGGCCGTCGAGCTGGCCCGCCACGCCGGCGAGACCGGCGGCTGCATGACCGCGGTCTATAACGCCGCCAACGAGGAGGCCGCGGCGGCGTTCCTGGACGGCCGCATCAGCTTTCCGACCATCGTCAGAACAATCGCCGACGTGCTGAGCGCCGCCGACCAGTGGGCCGTTTCACCGGCTAACGTGGATGAGGTACTAGACGCGCAGCGCTGGGCACGGGAGCGAGCGCAGCGCGCGGTCACAACTGCAAGCCCCGCCAAAGTCTCGGGAATGGTCTTAGAAAGGTCCTAGCGGCTGATGATGTTCGCAATCGGCATTGTGCTGTTCGCGCTGGCCATCCTGGTCTCGGTGGCCCTGCACGAATGCGGCCACATGTGGGTCGCGCGTGCCACCGGGATGAAGGTGCGCCGCTATTTCGTCGGCTTCGGCCCGACGCTGTGGTCGACTCGGCGCGGCGAGACCGAGTACGGCGTCAAGGCCGTTCCGTTGGGCGGCTTCTGCGACATCGCCGGCATGACCCCGGTCGAGGACCTGGCGCCCGACGAGGCCGACCGGGCCATGTACAAGCAGAAGACGTGGAAGCGGGTCGCGGTGCTGTTCGCCGGCCCGGCCATGAACTTCATCATCTGTGTGGTGCTGATCTATGTGATCGCACTGATCTGGGGGCTGCCCAACCTGCACCCGCCCACCCAGGCAATTGTCGGCGAAACCGCTTGCATCGCACCAGAAGTCGCGCCGGGCAAGCTCGGTGAGTGCACTGGTCCCGGACCGGCCGCGCTGGCCGGCATCCGTCCCGGCGACGTCGTGGTCAAGGTCGGCGACACCAAGGTGTCCACCTTCGACGACATGGCCGCCGCGATCCGCAAGCTGCACGGCACCGTCCCGGTCGTCGTCGAACGTAACGGCACCCCGATCACCGCCTACGTCGACATCGCGCAGACCCAGCGATACGTCGGCAACGGTCAGGACGGCAAGCCCGCCGCCGCAACGGTCGGCGCCATGGGCGTCGGCGGCGTCAAACAGGCGCCCACCCACTACGGCGTGCTCGGCGCCATCCCCGCGACGTTCGCCTTCACCGGCGACCTGACGGCCGAGGTGGGCAAGGCGCTGGTCGCGATCCCCGGCAAGGTCGGCGCGCTGGTGCACGCGATCGGCGGCGGGCAGCGCGACCCGCAGACGCCGATGAGCGTCGTCGGGGCCAGCATCATCGGCGGCGACACCGTCGACCACGGGCTGTGGGTGGCGTTCTGGTTCTTCCTGGCCCAGCTGAACCTGATCCTGGGCGCGATCAACCTGTTGCCGCTGCTGCCGTTCGACGGCGGCCACATCGCCGTCGCGATGTTCGAAAAGATCCGCAACCTGGTCCGGTCCGCCCGCGGCATGGTCGCCGCGGCCCCGGTCAACTACCTCAAGCTGATGCCGGCGACCTATGTGGTGCTGGTGTTCGTGGTGGGCTACATGCTGCTGACCGTGACCGCCGATCTGGTCAACCCGATCAGGCTCTTCCAATGACCGGCATTGGCCTGGGTATGCCGGAAGCGCCGGCGCCCACGCTTGCGCCCCGGCGTAAAACGCGCCAATTGATGGTCCGCGACGTCGGGGTCGGCAGCGATTCCCCGATTTCGGTGCAGTCGATGTGCACCACCAAAACGCACGACGTCAACACGACGCTGCAGCAGATCGCCGAGCTGACCGCCGCGGGTTGCGACATCGTCCGGGTGGCGTGCCCGCGTCAGGAAGATGCCGACGCGCTGGCCGAGATCGCCCGGCACAGCCAGATCCCGGTGATCGCCGACATCCACTTCCAGCCGAAGTACATCTTCGCCGCGATCGACGCCGGATGTGCTGCGGTGCGGGTCAATCCGGGCAACATCAAGGAGTTCGACGGCCGGGTCGGTGAGGTCGCCAAGGCGGCCGCCGCGGCCGGCATCCCGATCCGCATCGGCGTCAACGCCGGCTCGCTGGACAAGCGGTTCATGCAGAAGTACGGCAAGGCCACACCGGAGGCGCTGGTCGAGTCGGCGCTGTGGGAGGCCTCGCTGTTCGAGGAGCATGGCTTCGGTGACATCAAGATCAGCGTCAAGCACAACGACCCCGTCGTAATGGTCGCCGCCTACGAACAGCTGGCCGCGGCGTGCGACTATCCGCTGCACCTCGGTGTGACCGAGGCCGGGCCGGCGTTCCAGGGCACCATCAAGTCGGCGGTGGCCTTCGGCGCCCTGCTGTCCCGCGGCATCGGCGACACCATCCGGGTGTCCCTGTCGGCGCCGCCGGTCGAGGAAGTCAAGGTCGGCATTCAGATTCTGGAATCGCTGAACCTGCGCCCCCGCGGGCTGGAGATCGTTTCGTGCCCGTCGTGCGGTCGCGCGCAGGTCGACGTCTACACCCTGGCCAACGCGGTGTCCGCCGGCCTGGACGGGCTCGACGTGCCGCTGCGGGTCGCCGTGATGGGCTGCGTCGTCAACGGTCCGGGGGAGGCCCGCGAGGCCGATCTCGGCGTTGCCTCCGGAAACGGCAAGGGCCAGATATTCGTTCGCGGCGAGGTGATCAAGACCGTTCCCGAAGCTCAGATCGTCGAGACGCTGATCGAAGAGGCGATGCGGTTGGCTTCGGACATGGCTGGTGATAACGGTCCTGGCACAACAGCCAGCGGGACGCCGGTTGTCACCGTAAGCTGATAAGACCAGTTCGCTCTTGCTGGCCCTTCAGTTCGCACCACAGAGAGTTCGCCAGATGTCGGCTCCGCCCCTGTTTCGCCTCGTTGGCGACCGACGGGTGTCGGTGGTGCGTGACGCCGCCGCGGTGTGGCGGGTACTCGACGAGGACCCGATCGGGTCCTGCATGGTCGCCTCCCGCGTCGCCGATCACGGCATCGACCCCGGCGCGATCGGCGGGGAGCTGTGGACCCGCCGCGGCGCGGACGAGTCGCTGTGCTTCGCCGGTGCCAACCTGATCCCGCTGCGCGGGCTGCCGGCCGACCTGAATGCGTTCGCCGACGAGGCGATGAGCGGGACGCGGCGCTGCTCCTCGCTGGTCGGGCGGGCCAGCCTGGTCCTGCCGATGTGGGAGCGGCTCGAGACGGCCTGGGGCCCGGCGCGTGACGTGCGCGAACGCCAACCGCTGATGGCGCTGGCCAAACATCCGATGTGTGACCTCGACCCCGAGGTGCGTCAGGTGCGGCCGGAGGAGCTGGACGCCTACCTGGTGGCCGCGGTCGACATGTTCATCGGTGAGGTCGGCATCGACCCGCGCCTGGGCGACGGCGGCCGCGGCTACCGCCGCCGGGTGGCTAGCCTGATCGCCGCCGGGCGCGCCTGGGCCCGCTTCGAGCACGGTCAGGTCGTTTTCAAGGCCGAGGTCGGATCGCAATCGCCCGCGGTCGGGCAGATCCAGGGCGTCTGGGTGCATCCGGAGTGGCGCGGCCTGGGGCTCGGTGCGCGGGGTACCGCGATGCTGGCCGCCGTGATCGTCGGCAGCGGGCGCATCGCCAGCCTGTACGTGAACGACTTCAACGAGGTGGCGCGCGCTGCCTACGCCCGGGTGGGCTTCGCCGAGGTCGGCACCTTCGCCACGGTCCTGCTCGACTAGCCGGGCTTTCAGGTTCGAGGTACCCGGAAATCGCGGGAGCACGCCCACCGGAGGCCGTTGCCCGACATAACGGCGAGGTCTCGGTGTGTCGGCGGCTGTGCACCCGCCTGTGTTCTTAACATCAGTAACGATGGCCACAAAAACCTCACCAGTATCAGTCGTGTCGGCGGCTACGGCACTGCTGCTCGTCGCGGCTGTGGCGCTGTCTGGATGCACGCCGCGGCCCGATGGTCCGGGCCCCGCCGCGGAGAAGTTCTTCCGCGCGTTGGCCATTGGCGACACCGCAACGGCCGCCCAACTCAGCGACAACCCGAACGAGGCTCGCGAGGCGCTCAACGCCGCCTGGGCCGGGCTGCAGGCCACCCATTTGGACGCGCAGATCCTCGGCTCGAAGTACGCCGAGGACACCGGCACGGTCAACTACCGGTTCAGCTGGCATCTGCCGAAGAACCGGGTGTGGAGCTATGACGGCCAGCTGAAGATGGCCCGCGACGAGGGCCACTGGGAGGTCCGGTGGGCGCCCAACGGGTTGCACCCGAAGCTGGGGGAGCACCAGACGTTCGCGTTGCGCGCCGACGCGCCGCGGCGCGCCTCGGTGAACGAACTCGGCGGCAGCGACGTGCTGGCGCCGGGCTACCGTTATCACTACACGCTGGACGCCACCAAGGCCGGCCCGCCGCAGTCGTTGAGCTTCACCACCCACTCGATCGTCGACGTGCTGCGGCCGTTCAACGACACGCTGACCGACCCGCAGCTGCTCGCCGAGCGGGCCAGCTCGACGCCCAACCAGGTGGACCTGGGCGTCACGCTGCTTCCCGCCGACAACGACAAGGTGTTTCCGGTGATCGGCCGGCTGCCCGGGATCGTGGTCACCCCGCAGGCCGACATGCTGGCGACCGACCCGCATTTCGCCCCCGCCGTCGTGGGCGAGGTCAAGAAGGCCGTGATCGACCAACTCGACGGTCAGGCTGGCTGGCGGGTGGTCAGCGTCAACCAGAACAACGTCGACGTCGCGGTGCTGCATGAGGTCGAAGGGGCGCCGGCCCCGTCGGTGTCGATCACCTTGGACCGGATCGTGCAGAACGCCGCCCAGCGCGCGGTGGACAACAAGGGCGGCAAGGCGATGATCGTCGCGATCAAGCCGTCGACGGGGGAGATCCTGGCGATCGCGCAGAACGGCGCGGCCGACGCCGACGGCCTGCCCGCCACCAACGGCCTGTTTCCGCCGGGGTCGACGTTCAAGATGGTCACCGCCGGCGCCGCCGTCGACCGCGACATGGCCACACCCAACTCGATGGTCGGCTGCCCGGGCCATCTGGACATCGGCCACCGCACCATCCCCAACTACGGCGGATTCGACCTCGGCGTGGTGTCGATGTCTCGCGCGTTCGCCAGTTCCTGCAACACCACGTTCGCCGAATTGAGCAGCAGGATGCCGCCGCGGGGCCTGACGCAGACGGCCTCCCAATACGGGATCGGGGTCGACTACACGGTGGACGGCATCACTACCGTGACCGGGTCGGTGCCGCCGACGGTCGACCTGGCCGAGCGCACCGAAGACGGCTTCGGCCAGGGCCGGGTGCTGGCCAGCCCGTTCGGCATGGCCCTGGTGGCGGCCACCGTCGCCGCCGGGAAAACCCCGGTGCCGCAGTTGATCGCGGGCCGCCCGACGGCGGTCGAGGGTGACAGCGCTCCGATCAGCCCGAAGATGATCGACGCGCTGCGCCCGATGATGCGGCTCGTGGTGACCAATGGGACCGCCAAGGAGATCAACGGCTGCGGTGAGATCTACGGGAAGACCGGTGAGGCCGAGTTCCCGGGCGGCTCGCACTCCTGGTTCGCCGGGTACCGCGGCGATCTGGCCTTCGCGGCGCTGATCGTCGGGGGTGGCAGCTCGGAATGGGCGGTCCGGATGACGAAATTCATGTTCGAGTCGCTGCCGCCGGGCTATCTGACCTGAAGCTTTTCGGTCCGGGGACCCGTTACGGCGTAAATTGCGAGCATGACGGATAGTGGCGGGGACATGGTGACGCTGCGCGTCTCCGATGCGGACCGCAACGGCACCATGCGGCGGCTGCACAACGCGGTTGCGCTCGGGCTGATCGATATCGACGAGTTCGAGCAGCGCTCGACGCGGGTGTCCTACGCGCGCACCCAGGGCGAACTGGACGGCCTGGTCGGTGACCTGCCCGGGCCGGGCGCGATCGTCACCTCGGCGGCGGATCGGATCGAGCTGCGTGGCTGGGCCGGCTCGCTGCGGCGGCACGGCGAATGGACGGTGCCCACCCGATTGGCGCTGGTACGGCGGCTGGGTTCGGTCAAACTCGAGCTGACCAAGGCCCGGTTCGCCGGCCCGGTGGTGGTCGTCGAGCTCGACGTGCGGTTCGGCTCGGTCGACATCTGGCTGCCGGATGGCGCCAGCGCCTCGATCGACGACGTCGAGGTCTACGTCGGCAGTGCTCGCGACCGCCGCAAGGACGCCCCCGGCGAGGGCAGGCCGCACGTGGTGCTGGCCGGGCGAGTGGTGTGCGGCTCGGTGACCATCCACGGACCGCGCCGCGCGCTGCTGCGTCGCCGCAAGGCCTGACACGCGTCGCGTGTGCGTCAGCGGTTTCGCGTGTGCGTCGACGTCGGGAAAACGGGCGAGATGCCGTCCTGCGGACACACTCGACGCCCCTGATGCACCGGCGATGGCCGACACGCAGCCGAAAGGCGCGATTAAGCTAGCGAGCATGCCTGTTCGCACCGCGCTTTCACCCGGCGTGTTGTCCCCGACTCTGCCGGTGCCCAACCGCATCCCGCGCCCCGAGTATGCATGGAAGCCCACCGCCAAGGAGGGCACCGAGCCGTGGGTGCAGACGCCCGAGGTGATCGAGAAGATGCGCGTCGCGGGCCGGATTGCGGCCGGTGCGCTGCAAGAGGCGGGCAAGGCGGTCGCGCCCGGCGTGACCACCGACGAGCTGGACCGCATCGCGCACGAGTACATGGTGGACAACGGCGCCTACCCGTCGACCCTGGGCTACAAGGGCTACCCGAAGTCCTGTTGCACGTCGCTCAACGAGGTGATCTGCCACGGCATCCCGGACTCGACGGTGGTCGAAGACGGCGACATCGTCAACATCGACGTCACCGCCTACATCGACGGCGTGCACGGTGACACCAACGCGACGTTTCTGGCCGGGGATGTGTCCGAGGAACACCGGCTGCTCGTCGAGCGCACGCGTGAGGCGACGATGCGCGCGATCAACGCCGTCAAACCCGGACGCGCGCTTTCGGTCGTCGGCCGCGTCATCGAGGCATACGCAAATCGGTTCGGGTACAACGTAGTTCGCGACTTCACCGGCCACGGCATCGGCACCACGTTTCACAACGGGCTGGTCGTGCTGCACTACGACCAGCCGTCGGTCACCACCGAGATCCAACCGGGAATGACGTTCACGATCGAACCGATGATCAATCTCGGCTCGCTGGACTACGAGATCTGGGACGACGGCTGGACCGTGGTCACCAAGGACCGCAAGTGGACCGCACAGTTCGAGCACACCCTGCTGGTCACCGACACCGGCGCCGAAATCCTCACTTCGGTATAGCAAGCCGTGAGCGCTTGAACGGCGCGCTGCTGGTCGCGGGCACCAGCTCCGATGCCGGCAAATCGGTGGTCGTCGCGGGCCTGTGCCGGCTGCTGGCCCGCACCGGGACACGGGTCGCGCCGTTCAAGGCCCAGAACATGTCCAACAACTCCGCGGTCACCGTCGAGGGCGGCGAAATCGGCCGCGCCCAGGCCATTCAGGCCCGGGCGGCGGGGCTGGAGCCCAGCGTGCGGTTCAACCCGATTCTGCTGAAGCCGGGCAGCGACCGGACATCGCAGCTGGTGGTTCGGGGTCAAGTCGCCGGCTCGGTCAGCGCGGCAAGCTATTTCGAGCATCGCGACCGGCTCACAGGAGTCGTCGCCGACGAGTTGGCTTCGCTGCGTGACGAATTCGATGTAGTGATCTGTGAAGGGGCCGGCTCGCCGGCCGAAATCAACTTGCGCGCCACGGATTTAGCCAACATGGGGTTGGCCAGGGCCGCGAACCTGCCCGTCGTCCTGGTTGGCGACATCGACCGCGGCGGCCTGCTGGCGCATCTGTTCGGCACGGTCGCCGTGCTCGACCCCGACGACCAGGCACTGATCGCGGGCTTCATCGTCAACAAGTTTCGCGGCGACCTCGCGCTGCTGGCGCCCGGCCTGCGCCAACTCCACGAAATGACCGGCCGCCCGACCTATGGGGTGTTGCCCTACGCCGACGAGCTCTGGCTGGATGCCGAGGACTCGCTGTCGGTGCTCGCGCATCGCGTCGTCGGCAGGCCGGCGGCCCCGCGCGGTGGCGAGTGGCTCAAGGTCGCCGCCGTCCGGCTGCCCCGGATCTCCAACTCGACCGACGTCGAGGCGCTGGCCTGCGAGCCCGGTGTGCTGGTGCGGTGGACCGCCGACCCGGCCGACCTGGCCGACGCCGACCTGGTCGTGCTGCCCGGCAGCAAGGCCACCGTCGCCGACCTGGGTTGGCTGCGCGATCACGGCCTGGCCGACGCGATCACCGACCACGTCCGAGGTGGCAAGCCGGCGTTGGGCATCTGCGGGGGATTCCAGATGCTGGGCCGGCGCATCGACGACCCGGTGGAATCCGGGAACGGGGAAGTGGCCGGGCTGGGGGTGCTGGATGCCGACATCGTCTTCGGCGAGCACAAGACGCTGCGCCGCTGGCAGCGGCCGCTGCACGGCTACGAAATCCATCACGGGCAGCTCGTCCGGTGCGCCGAGGCCGCCTGGTTCGAGGTCGACTCGCAGCCACATGGTTTCGTGCGGGGCGCGGTCTTCGGCACGCATTGGCACGGCCTGCTGGACAACGACGGCTTTCGCCGCGACTGGCTGACCGAGGTGGCCGCGGCCGCCGGACGGACAAAGTTCGTTGTCGCCGACGACACCAACGTCGTGGCGCGACGCGACGCCCAACTGGACGTGGCCGCCGAATTGCTGGCGTCTCATCTCGACATGGACGCCGTCCTCGGCCTGCTCGACGGCCCGCCGCCGCGGCCACGCCTCGCGAGCCGGCTGGGGTCGTAGCGCCGGCGGCTCGCGCGACCGCCGGGAGAAACCTCGCGCGGTGTCAATATTGGCTGTAGCGTGCGTAAGTGCCCTCGATGATGACCACGCTCGACGGCTTTCCCGTTCCGGTGGGCGTGTCCGGTCCCGAGAAGGGTGTCGTCGTCGTCATCCTCGGCGATGAACAGCGGGAGTTAGCCGCTTATGACGCGGTCTGTGAGCGCCTCCACACCGCATCGCTTCGCACCATTGTCATCGGCCTCGACCCCCGGCTGACCCCGAAGTCGGTGATCGGCATCCTCGACGGACTGGGTATCGGCTGGGCCGTCGTGGTGGGCGACCGCGCCGGCGGCGACATCGCCTGGGAGCTCGCGGCGACCAAGCTGGGCCGGTTCGTCGGCCTGGTCGTCGTCGACCGCGGACACCCCTGCGTGGCCGACGTCAACGGCGTGGTCCGCGACGACCACTGCCCCCCGGTCGAGATCGGCACCACCGTCCTGGTCAGCACCCCGGGCGGACGGACGGTCGCCCGCAACAGTCAACGGTTCGTCTACGCCGACTACCGCAGCGTGGACATGCTCGGACGGCGCAACGCCCAGGAGTCGACCGCCCAATTGGCGGCCGAGATCGTCCTGCGCACCAGCACCTGGTAGGCCTGCCCGGCCGGCATACGTTTGGCGACAGCGTGGTCGCGCAGTCAAGGAAAGGATGCCTGCGGCGTGAACGCCTCTGGAACGCGTCGGCCGGTCATCGGCCTGACCAGCTATCTCGAGCAAGTGCAGTCCGACGGTTGGGACATCCCGGCGGGATACCTGGGTGCCAACTACTTCGAGGGTGTCATCAAGGCGGGCGGTATCGCGGTGCTACTGCCGCCCCAGCCGGCGGATCCCGACATCGCCGAGAGCGTGCTCGACCACCTCGACGGGCTGATCATCACCGGTGGCTATGACGTTGACCCGGCCGCCTATGGCCAGCAACCGCATCCGAAGACCGACGCGCCCCGCACGGTCCGCGACGAGTTCGAGTTCGCGCTGTTGCGGGCCGCACTGGGCCGCGGCCTCCCGGTGCTGGGCATCTGCCGCGGCACGCAGATGCTCAATGTCGCATTCGGCGGAACCCTGCATCAGCATCTGCCCGATGTCCTCGGCCACCGCGGGCATCATGCGGGCTACGGGCGCTTCACCAAGTTGCCGGTCACCACGGTCGCGGGGACCAGGCTCGCCGCGCTGCTCGGTGAGTCCGCCGACGCCTGGTGCTATCACCACCAGGCCGTCGACAAGGTCGGTGACGGCCTGATCGTCAGCGCCTGGGACGCCGACGGCGTCGTCGAGGGGCTGGAGGTACCCGGGGAGAACTTCGTGGTGTGCGTGCAGTGGCATCCCGAACAGTTCCTCGAGGACCTGCGGCTGTTCCGGGCGATCGTCGACGCCGCGAGTTCCTATGCGTCGAGCACCCGGGTGGCCTAACGGGGCTGTGGCCATTCGGCGGTTCGGTAAGCGGGCAACACCAGAGTCACGCACTCCGACGATGGCTCACGCGGCGAAGACGATGAGCGGTATCGCCATTTCGGCCGCGCTGGCCCCGCCGTGAAACCCGATGAGGCGGGCCGCTTCCGGGGGCTCGCGCTTGCTGGCCAGCACCGCGGTGTCGCCGGTGCAGATCACGACGACGTCGCCAATGCGCGCCAGATGCCCCGGATCGACCGGCCCGAACATTCCGGTGGCCACCGCCTGGTCGCGACTGTAGACCTGGGCCCGCCCGTCCAGCAGCGCGGTCCACGTCGCCTGCACATCGACCGCGGCGCCCGGTTCGGTGTGCAGGTAGCGGACCCGCGGTTCACCCGCGACCACCCGGATGCCCGCGCCCAGCCGAGCGTCGGTGTCCAGGTCGATGCGGGCCTGGGGCGCAACGTTGAGGCCGCCGTGATCGGCGGTCACCAGCAGCGCCGCGTTCGCCGGGAGGGCGTCGAGGAGGTGAGCCAGCAACGCGTCGACCCGCGCGGCCGCCGCAAGCCAGTGCGGTGATCCGATGCCGAACACGTGGGCGGCGGTGTCCAGGTCGGCGGTGTAGCCGTAGACCAGCCCGGGTGCCGCGCGCAGCTCGTCGATGACCAGCCCGGCGTAGTCGTCGTCGGGGTTGCTCGGGCGAAAATCGGCGCCGCGGTACGCCGCATCCGTCAATCCGCTGCCCATGAACAACGCCGGCAGCACCGCCCGCGCGGCAACCCCGCATCGCTGCAGCCGCTCGAACCAGGTCGGCAACGGCTGCCACTGCGCCGACGGCGGGTCCGAGCGCCAATAGATGTGGGTGAGTACCCGTTCGGTGCCCGGGACGTTGACGGTGAAGCCGAGGATGCCGTGCTCGCCGGGTGGTGCGCCGGTACCCAGCGACACCAGGCTGCTCGGCGTGGTCGATGGGAAGGTGCACGTGAGTTGGGTCAGCCGCCCCGCGCCGCCGGCCAGCACCGAGGCCAGCAGCGGCGCGCTGCCCGCCAACTCCGGTAACAGGTGCCAGCCCAGTCCGTCCACCAGCACGACGGCGACCCGATCAACTTGCTTCCCAACCGATTCCGTGACCCCCAACCGGTCGACGGCATCCGGCACGCTCAGCAACGCGGCCGCCGCTGGAAGCACGTCGCACAGGGAGCCGAGCGCGGGACCAGCCATGGCCCCAGTCTGGCACGGCTAAACGTGTGCCAGCCGTTGGCTGGTCACCCGCAGTTGCCGCTCGGTGCTCTCGGCCAGCGCACACACCTGCTGCGGGTCCAGCCGGCCACACAGCCGGCCCCAGTGCACCGCGACCTCGTCGCCGACGGCCACGTCCGGCACCGCGCTGTACCCGTCGGCCCAGACGTCGAGCCATCGCCGCGACGGCTCGCCCAGTGTGAGCATCTGCCCATCGCAGACCAGCCGCCGGCACCTCACCTCGACGTCGGCACCGGTTCGGGAAACGACTGTGCCCCAGCTGATTCGGCAGTTGTCCAGCACACCGAGCGGATGTTCGTCCATGCCGCGACCGAGGAACCGTGTCCACGGGTACACGCCGAACACATGAAAGCTGTGGTTGCCGGCCGCTTCGCGCGCCAGCTCCGATGTCAGGTGTGACCAGTAGCGGCCGGCCTGCGGGCCGATGATCGCCAGCAAAGCGTCGTAGAAATCCCGGGAATCGATGCCGGCGCCGATCCCGCCGCCGAGCCAATACGATTCGACGAGGCGATGATCGAGCGGGTCGGCGATACCCGTCAGCGCGGACAACACCCGCAGATACGGCCAGGCCCCGGAGAACTTCGTCGCCGCGGCACGCACGTGATCGACCGAGCCGTCACGCAGGGTGGCACCCAGCGGGGGTCCGCAGTAGCCCAGTGCGTTGGGCGCATACGCGTAGCGGGCGAACATCTGTGCGCCGCGGATATCGGTCAACTGCGCGCCACCAGTTTGACCGCGTCGCGGTGCAGGCGGCCGAAGTTGTAATAGGCAGCGCAGGCCCCCTCGGGCGACACCATGCACGTGCCGATCGGCGTCTCGGGTGTGCACGCGGTGCCGAAAACCTTGCATTCCCAAGGCTTCAGCACACCCTTGAGCACCTCGCCGCATTGACATGCCTTCGGGTCGGCGACGCGCACGCCGGGCATCGCGAACCGCAGTTCGGCGTCGAACTCGGCGAAGTCGTCGTGCAGCCGCAGCGCGCTTTGCGAAATGAACCCCAGGCCGCGCCACTCGAAGTGCGGACGCAGCGCGAACACCTTGCCCATCAACGCCAGCGCGGCCGGGTTGCCGTGCTCGGGCACCACCCGCTTGTACTGGTTCTCCACCTCGCAGCGGCCCTCGCGGATCTGGCGCAGCAGCATCGCGACCGAGGCCAGGATGTCCAGCGGCTCGAATCCGGCTACCACCAACGGCTTTCGATACACATCGGGGACGAAACGATATGGCCGGTTGCCGACCACGGTCGACACGTGGCCGGGACCGATGAACCCCGACAGCCGCAGATCCGGCGACTCCAGGATCGCCTTGATCGGCGGCACGATCGTGACGTGGTTACAGAACACGCTGAAATTCGGCAGTCCAAGCTCGCGTGCCCGCACCAGCGTGACCGCGGTGGACGGTGCGGTGGTTTCGAAGCCGATCGCGAAGAACACGACATGCTTGTCCGGGTTGTCCACCGCGATCTTGCAGGCGTCCAGCGGTGAATACACGAAACGCACGTCGGCGCCACGGGCCTTGACGTCCAACAGGCTTCCGTTCGAACCGGGCACCCGCATCATGTCGCCGAAGCAGGTGAAGATCACGTCGGGCTGACCGGCCAGCCACATCGCGTCGTCGATGCGGCCCATCGGGATCACGCAGACCGGGCAGCCCGGCCCGTGCACCAATTCGACGTTGTCGGGCAGCAGATGCTCGATGCCGTGCCGGTAGATGGTGTGGGTGTGCCCGCCGCACACCTCCATGAACTTGAACTGTTCGCCTTCTTGGGAGGCGCCGGTGCCGGCCAGGTGCTCGATCGCGACGAGCAGCTTGCGAGCCGCCGCAGGATCGCGGAATTCGTCAACGAATTTCATTGCCGTCCCCCTTTAGACGATGGCCGACGAGTCGAAGGCTTCCATTTCGGCGGTGTAGGCCTCGCCGAGCCCTTTGATCGCGGCCAAGGTCAGCAGCGCCTCGGTTTCGTCGATCTTGGCCATCGCGAACCCCACGTGGACCAGCACCCACTCGTCGGGCTCGGGCATGTCGTCTTCCAGCAGGCGCACGCTGATCGTGCGCTGCACGCCGCTGACGTCGACCTTCGCCAAATAGTTTGCGAGGTCGGTGATTTCAACGATCCGGCCCGGAATTCCAAGGCACATGTCCGCTCCTTTCTCTCAGCAGATCCGGGGGAGCGGATCCCCGACGAGCATGTCGACGATCCGGGTACCGCCGAATCCGGTGCGCAGTACCACGGCGTCCGCGGGTTCGGTGACGATTTCCCCGACCTCGGCCGCCTGCGCGCCCAGCGGATGCGACCGCAGTGCGGCCAGTCCGGCCTCGGCTTCCTCCGGCGCGACGACGGCGACGAACTTGCCCTCGTTGGCGACGTAGAGCGGATCGATGCCGAGCAGTTCGCACGCGCCATTGACGGTTGCCTGCAGCGGGAGTCGCTCCTCGTCGAGCACCACCCCGAGACCGCAGGCCTGGGCCAGCTCGTTGCACACCGTGCCGACACCGCCGCGGGTGGCGTCACGCAGCCAGCGGGTGGACGGCGCCGCGGCCATCAGCAATTCGACCAGCGGGCTGACGCAGGCGGTGTCGGAGGCGATGTCGGCCTCGATGGCCAGATCGCCGCGGGCCAGCATTACGGCCATGCCGTGATCGCCCATCGACCCGGACAACAACAGTTTGTCTCCGGCGCGCACCGAATCCGCGGACAGAGCGCGTCCGGCCGGGATGACGCCGGCTCCCGCGGTGGTGATGAACAGCCCGTCGGCGGCGCCGTTGGGCACCACCTTGGTGTCGCCGGTGACGATCTGCACACCCGCCGTCGCGGCGGCCGCGGCCATATCGGCGACGATCTCTTTCAACTCGGCGATCGCGAAGCCCTCTTCGAGTACGAACGCCGCCGATATCCAGGCCGGCACGGCCCCGGTCATCGCCAGGTCGTTGCAGGTGCCATAGACGGCGAGCTCACCGATGGAACCGCCCGGAAAACGCCTGGGCTGCACCACAAAAGAATCGGTCGACATCGCCAGTCGCTCGCCGCTGGGCAACGTGAGCACGGCGCCGTCGCCCAGTGACTCCAGCGCCGGGTTGCGAAACGCCTCCATGAACACCGCGTCCACCAGCGCCGCCGACGCTTTGCCGCCGGCGCCGTGCGCCAGCGTCACATGCTCGTCGAGCAACCGGGGGCGGCGCCGGCGAAACGACTCGATCCGCTCGATCACCTCGCCCTCGGCGAAGCGCGGCCCCGACGAAAGATAGTTGTTCACGCGGCCCCCAGACCTCGGGATCGTTCGTGAACCGCCAGCCACAGCTGATAGCCCAGCAGCGCTTGGGATTCCTGGATCCGGTGCACGCTTTGCGATCGAACGACGAAGCAGACGTCCACATTTGGATTGTTGGCGAAGGCACCGCCGTCGTAGCCGGCGAAACCGATGGTGTACAGGCCGCGTTGGTGCGCTTCGGCCAGCGCGGTGAGCAGATTCGGCGAGTTGCCGCTCGTCGACATCGCGATGGCGATGTCACCGGCCTGCGCGCGGGCGATCAGCTGCCGGGCGAATACCAGCTCGAACCCGACATCGTTGCCCAGCGCGGTGACGATTGCCTGGTCGGCGGTCAACGGCCAGGCCGGCAGCGACGTGCCGATCGGCGGCCGGGCGAACAAGGAGGCAAGGGTAGTGGAATCCGTGCAGCTGCCGCCGTTTCCGAAGGTGAACATCCGCCCGCCCGCGGCGAAGCGGCGTGCCGTCTCGGTGGCGGCCACGTCCAGCAGCTCGGCGTTGGCGTCCAGCGTGGCGCGCCGCAATGCCAGGCTTTCGGCCGCTTTCGCCCGGGCCGAGGCGGCCAGATCGGCGAGCAGTGCGGTGGGGTCGTCCTCCTCGGCATCGATGAACGGATAGAGAAAGTTGGTGGGTTCGTCGTGACTCATCAAGCGTCCTCGATTCGGCCGATCGCGGTGCCGGCATGCACGAGCACCAAATCACCTGTGGCAACGGGGCCGACGAGCGTGGTCACGACGTTCTCGACCCCGCGCGCGGTGCGTACAGTGGCCGTGTCGTCGGCGGAGTCGGCCGTCACCTCGCCCAGGCGACCCTCGTCGCTGCACGTCACGCACACTAGGTCCGTCGGGTCACACTGCGACGAGCCGGGTTTGAGCAGCCCGGAGTGCTCGAAGCAGACGTGCGTGAGCTCCCACAGCAGGTGATAGAACAACACGAAGCCACCGGTCGCGGGCACGCGCGGATCCGGGTCGTCCAGCCACAGCACGTGATCGGCCATTCCTGCCTGCGGTCGTTCGCCGCTGCCGATCCACATCGTGGTGGCACCCCATGCGGGACTACGTCGCATCACCGAGCGCACGTCCGCGTCGTCCGCACGCGAGACCGCGACCACGATGTCGCCGGGGCGCACCGAAACTCGCACCAGATCAACCAAATCGGGCCCGGTGAGTGCGACGGCGGGCAATGCGCGTTTCCCCACGATCACCGGATGGACGAACTCGACCGCGATGTGCAGCGCATGCGGCTCCCAGGACGGGGCGATGGACCACATGGTGGCGCCGGCGGCGAACCGCTTGGCCAACGTGAAGGCTGCAGCGGCCAAGTCGGTGGCTAGATCCGAGGCCAGTTCGGCGCCGAGCCCGCGGTCGATCGCCGTGAACGTCGTCATGACATCTCCTCGAGTGCGGTGAGCATCGAGATCGCCGCCTGGCCCAACGCCAGCCCGCCGTCGTTAGGCGGCACGGTGTGATGGGTCAGCACCTCAAAACCATTGCGCTGCAGCAGCTCACGACAGCCGCGTGAGAGCAGCACGTTCTGGAAAACACCGCCGGTCAGGCCCACCAGCCGGATCGGGCCGGCCACCTGCGCCACCACCTTGGCTACCGCGATCGCGACCGCCCGGTGAAACGCGGCGGCCAGCAGCGCCGTTGGTGTGCCCGCGTACAGCGCCGACACCGTCGTCTGGATGCACGGGGCGGGATCGATCACCCCGTCGGCCCGCACGGTCAGCGGCAGCGACGGACCGGGGCCCGCGGCGCGCTCGGCCAGCGCCTCGAGTTCGATGGCGGCCTGGCCTTCGTAGTCGATGCGGTGGCGCACCCCCAACAGCGAGGCGATCGCGTCGAACAACCGGCCCATGCTGGAACACGGCACACATCCGGTACCGCTCTCTAATTGTGAACGGGTGAGCCGCAATTCCTCAACCGAAGCCGCGGCGACCGGCGCCAGTTGCGGGGTCCAGTCGATGCCGGCCATCCACAACTGGGACAGCGCCATCCGCCACGGGTTGCGAACGGCGGCGTCGCCGCCTGGCAGCGGCACCGGCAGCAGGTGGCCGGCCCGCACGAAGCGGTGGCTGTCGTGACCGAGGACGAGGATCTCCCCGCCCCAGATGGTGTCGTCACAGCCGTAGCCGGTGCCGTCGAAGGAGACGCCGACCACGGGTTCACCGAGGCGGCCGTGTTCGGCCAACAGCGACACCACATGCGCGTGATGGTGCTGGACGAGATCGAGCGGCCGATCACCGGCGCGCCGCTCAGCCCAGCTGCGGGTGTGATACCCCGGGTGCAGGTCGGCGGCCAATCTGGCCGGCTCACCCCGGATTTCGCCGAGTTGACGCACCGCACGCTCGAACGCCCGCAGCGTCTCCCAGCTGGCCATGTCGCCGATGTGACCGGACAGGTAGGCGCGCGAACCGTCGGTGAGGCAGCAGGTGTTCTTCAGCTCGCCGCCCACCGCGAGCACCGCCGGACCGCTGCGCCCCAGATCGACCGGCAGTGGGGCATAACCGCGCGACCGGCGAATCGGAAGCACCTGGGCCCCTTGGTCTTTGACTTGGTCTTTGACCACCCGCACCACCGAGTCGTCACACGGCACGTGAATGGGCCGGTCGTGATCGAGGATCGCGTCGCAGAGTCCCGGAAGCCTGGACGTGACGTCGTCGTCGGTGAAACAGATGGGTTCCTCGGTTCGGTTGGCGCTGGTGAACACCAGCGCCTCGGGTGCGGGTGTCAGCAGCAGGTGGTGGACGGGGGAGTACGGCAGCATCAGCCCCAGCAGCGGGCTACCGGGGGCGACGGCCGCAGCGACCGGCGCGCCCGGGCGGCGCCGCAACAACACGATCGGGCGCGCCGGACTCGACAACACCGCGGCCTCGAGGTCGTCGATCTCGGCGTAGCGGCGCGCGACGTCCAAGTTGCGGACCAGCATGGCAAACGGCTTGGCGCCGCGCGCTTTTCGTGACCGCAATGCCCCGACGGCCGTTTCGTCGTCGGCGGCACACGCCAGGTGGTAGCCCCCGATGCCCTTGATGGCGACCACCGCGCCGGCCACCAGCGCCCGTTGGGCGGCGGCCAGCGCCGCGTCCGACCTCGCGACCCGCCCGTCCTGCGAGCAGAACCACAGCGAGGGACCGCATTCGGGGCAGGCGATCGGCTGGGCGTGGAACCGTCGATTCGCGGGATCGTGGTATTCGGCCGCACATCGCGCGCACATCGGAAACGCCGCCATCGTGGTGGCCGGCCGGTCGTACGGCAATTCGCGGATGATGGTGAACCGCGGTCCACAGTTGGTGCACGTGACGAACGGGTGGCGGTAGCGCCGATTGTGTGGGTCGAACAGCTCGGTGACACAGTCGTCGCACGCCGCGATATCGGGCGGAATCGGGGTGGTGGCACCGGCGTTCGTCTGACTCGCCACGATCCGGAAGTCTTGCCGCCCACTGGTATCCGCGGCCAGGTCCACCACGCTGACGCTGGCGATGCGGGCGAGCGGCGGGGCCTGCGCACGCAACCGGCGACCGAACTCCGCCACGCGTGCCGGCTCGCCCTGTACCTCGAGAAAGACCGCGCCGGAGTCATTACCGACGAACCCGGCCAGGCCGAGCTCGCCGGCGATCCGGTGCACGAACGGTCGGAAGCCAACCCCTTGAACGACACCGGTCACAATGAAGCGCTGCCGCAGCTGCGGGTAGGAGACGTCGGACCGAAGCAGCAGGGGCCCCGACGAAAGGCCGGTCATCTCAACCGCCCTCCGGGAGGGTGGGATCGATGCCGCCCCGGCCCATCAGTTCGAGACCGGCCATCGCCTGCTCGGCACCGGCGCGATCCGTCTTCTCGACCACGAAGCCCATGTGGATGATCACCCAGTCACCGCGCTCGAACGTCTCTTCCGGCAGCATGCCGACGTTGACCTTCCGCTGCTCGCCGGCGACGTCGACCAGCGCCAGCTGGCCCTCGTAACCATCCAGCATCCCGATCACTTGACCGGGTATCCCCAAACACATCTCAGCACTCCTCGCGCACCGCGCAGGCCGTCGGAGCCTGCAGCGCGGCGACGATCTCCTCGATCGCATGCACGGCCCGCGGAACGGCGTTGGCGACCGGTTCGGTGAGACCGATGCCTTCCTCGACGCTGCCGGCCTCACACCCGACCACAACCGTGTAGGGCGGATTGCCGCCGAGCGCCCGCAGGCTGGCGAACACCGAGGCCGGGTCCATACTGTGGCCGTCGAAACCAACTGTGGCACAACCGTAATCATGGTCAGCCTGGAACACGTGCAGGGTGCCCGGGTGGCCGCGGCTGGGTACCGCGTCGACGAGGACCAGCGTGTCCCAGTCCTCGAGCAGGTCATACGCGAGGTGCATGCCCGCGATGCCGTAGTCGGTCACGCGGACACTCGGATTGTCGTGTGACAGCCCGGCGTGGCGGATCACTTCGGATCCGAATCCGTCATCGCCCAGGAAGATGTTGCCGATCCCGGCCACCAGGATGCGCGCGGTCATTGCCGTCTCCGATGCGGCTACATCCGCCTCAATTTAAGGTAGCGGCGGGCGTCGGGCAGCGACACCACTCCCAGCACCACCGCGATCCCGACCACCAGGGCGATGACGGCAATGAATATCCAACCTAAGACTTCCATGTCGAACTCCTTTCATGGGTGTTGCTTTCTGTTTGCAGAGGCTCGACTTCGTCGGGGGAGAAGTACAGGTAACGGCCGTACCAGTCGTGCAGCTCGGCGGCCGGGTCGTCCTCGACCACGACCCCGACATGCTTGTTGCCCTCGACGTCCTCGTGCACCGACGTGACACGGGCGGTCTTGCCCGCGACGAAGATGTCCTGGGCGTCGGCGTTGCGCAGCGGCCGCAGCCGGACCCGGCTGCCGCGCGCGACCGGGATACCGTTCACCAGAACCGCGTCGATCTCGGGTCGAACGGCGTTGTCCGCCAGCGGATCCCACCAGTCGACGCCGTCGGGGATCTCCGGGACCAGGCCCGCGGGAATGTCGAGCCGGTGCGGATCGCGCAGCACGCCGTGCAGGCGCGCCATCGCGTCGGGCGACATCGTGTCGCATTGGTCGATGATCCGTGCGGCCCGCGGATCCGTGGCACGAGCCTGCGCCTTCTCGTCGTCGGTCATCGTCATCACGCGCAGCGTCAGGATCTCGTCGATCTCGGTGCAGTCATACAGCGCGGTATTGCTCTGCTCGGCGACCTCGGGGTGGTCGTAGAGAATGATGGGCGAGATCAGCAGCATGTCTTGGCTGCCGGGCGGACCGGCCAGCACGGGGAAGCAGCGGCGCTGGGTGCACCGCGACACTGCCTCGGCCGCCGGCGGCGGTGGCTCGAGCATCGAGACGAAGCGGCCACCGATGGCTTCGGCGATCAGGTGGCTGCCGATCATGGACCGCGCGATCGCGTCGTCCTTGTCCACCGCGGTGTCACTGATATTGTTCAGCCGCACCGAGACTCGGCGTAACGCGCCGTCGGGCTCGCTGGACACGGTCAGCTCGCCGCGGATCTGCTTGCGTTCGCGGACCAGGCGGCCGCCTTCGAGTTGTTCGACCTCGGTCGCCGCTGCTGCCACAATCGGCAGTGTCCACGGTGGGTCGTCGAACGCAATAGGGCCGAAGGACCTCTCGCACTCCACGGCTTCGTCCCAGGTCAGCCAGGAGCCGGCCGGGGTGGTGAGCTCGGCAACCGGTTCGAATAGGTCGTCGGCGGCCGCGCGTTCGGCCCGCCGGCGCTGCAACTGCAGGAACCGCACCACCAGCGTGAGCGCCCCGGTTCCCTCGATGAGGAACTGCGCCGCCAACTCGTCGTCTTCGCCCAGGCTTGCCTCGGCCGCCCCGGGCGGTCCCAGAACACCGAACTGCCAACGTGATTGGTTCTTGCTCGACGTGCCGCGGTACGGATAGAGCAGATAACCCTCGTAGAGCACCGCGTCGGCGACGGCGCGGGCCCGGTCCCAGCTCGACGTCGTCATGCCGTCGTCCGTTCCGAATCCAGTAGCGAGGTGACCGCCTGGTCGAGGTCGAGCATGCCCTGTACCGACTTGTAATTGGCCAGTGCGGCGATGGTCTCGTGATTCAACCGGACCCAGCCGGTGTTGGGATAGTGCTGCGCGATCAGCGCCCGCCACGCTTGCACCGGCATGTCGTAGCGGTGCTCGCGGTCCCACGGCACTTGCTGGACCGAGAAGCCGCGCTCGGACTTGACGAATATGGTTCCGCTGAACAGGAATTGCAGCGGCACTGCGCCGTCGCGCAGCGCGTGCAGATACTTCGATGCCGCGACCTCGAAGTCGTAGGTGCAATCCAGTGCAAGCTGCACCGTGGTGTGTCCGGCGAATCCGGGCACCATCGCGGTGCAGTGCTGCCAGAGGAAGCCGTGTTGGGTGCTCGCCCAGCGCTCCCGCGGCCCGAACAAGTCGATCAGCCCGGCCGCCTCCTCGTCGGAGTACGACCGGCGCGGCGGCTCGATGCGCACCTGAGCGCGCAGCGCGATGGCGTGCACCGGGTCGTCCCCGTCGGCCACGACGCCGACGCGGGCGGTCAGCACCGGGCTGACCGCGTACGGTTCGGGCGCGACGTCGAGAACGGAGTAGGTCACCTCGACGCTCATCGCGGCGTCTCCGGGAGCATTTCCGAAGCGCGGGCCGCGATCACCGCGAAGAACTCCTCGATGAACCGCCGTGCCTCCTGGCCGCCGTCGAAACCGCGCCATAGCATGCGCAGCCGGCCGACGAATTCGTAACAGGCGTCGATCGGGACGAGATAGCTTTGCGGCTGCGCGGATTCGTCGCTCTCCGGAACCCGGACCAGCAGTGCCTCCACGTCGGGGGTGAGCAGGTCCACTCGCGGATCGGCCGCGCGGATGGCGTTCCAGGCGTCGAGGTCGAGTTCGGACTCGCAGGCCCCGGCGGGGCCGGGATAGAACGCCACCGTGCGCAACAGCGCGGAGTTGGTGAAGAAGAACGCGACGCCGACGGGAATCTGAAGTGCGTCCCAGGCGCGACGGTCCAACGCGAAATTCGGGAATGCGAGGTACCTATCCGGCACCGCGCGGTAGCGCAGTTCGGCTTGCGCGTCGGTGAACAGCAGATAGCAGGCGCGGCACACACACATCAGTTGCCGGCCCGCGACATTCACGACGTGCTGATGCTCGTCGGCGATGCTCTCCGCGCACATTTCGCAGCACTCACCGGTCGGCTCGGGAGTTGCGCGGCCGCTCCTGATACGGGCCAGCACGTCATACGGAGTCGTCATGCGCCGGCTCCCGCCGGTTCGGCCAGTGCGACCGATGGCACCCCGTCGCGGAGCAGCAGGGGCAGCGGATCGAGGTGAGTTCCGTCGGGACCGGCGCCCGCGTGCACGATGTCGAATTGCGTGCCGCAGCGGGGGCAGCCCAGCAGCGTCTCGCGCAGTTGGGCTCCCGCCAGTGTGTCGTCGCAGACCGGGCAATGGTCGACGTAGGCCAGTGGCAGGTCGCCCACCCGGCACACCACCACCGTGGTGTCCGAAATCCGGAATCCGGCAACCTCGCCGGGCGCCAACTCGGCCAGTTCGGGCACCGGGTGCCAGCTGTTCGCATGCACCGTCGAACCGTTCGAACGCACACGCGCCAGCAGTGCGTCCGCCGGAATCACCGACGGCTCGGCCGCAGGCTGGGCGGTGACCACCTCGATCGCCGAAATCTCCGGCGCCGCAGCACGAACGGCGTCCTCGACGGCGAGCTCCAGCGTCACCGCCGACGAGGGGCAGCTCTTACAGCTGCCGGTGAATGCCAGCCGTACGGTGCTTTCTCCCGTCGCTGCGACGGGAACGATCTCCAGCAACTCGACGTCGCCGCCATGTGAGCCCAGATACGGGCGCACCCGGTCCAGCGCGTCGCAGACCCGGCGATGCATATCGTGTGGGTGCAAGCCGTGCACAAGGAGCAGGCTGGCCACCAGGTCGTCCGTGGCCAGCCGCTCGGTCAGGTCGGGATCTCCCAATTGCATGATCCGCTCGAGCCCGGCGCCGTAAAGCCCGACTACCTCACGGACCAGCTGTTGTGCGCGCTCATACGCTGCCGTGCCACCCGCCGCGCAGGAATCCAGCAGTGTCTGGATCCGATCGCCCGCAGTACGCCATTGCACTTCGCTTTCGGGGACTTCTCGGGTTTTCTCCGGGCGATCCGCCGCGCCCGGCTTCGCCGCGCTTGCGCTCGTCACTGCACGGCGGGTGATTGCGTTGGTGTGTGCAGTCTCTCCAGGGTCTTGCCCTTCCCCAGATACATGTGCACACCGCACGGCAGGCAGGGGTCGAAGCTGCGCACGGTGCGCATGACGTCGATGCCCTTGAAGTTCTCCCGATTGTTCTCCTCGAAGATCGGCTGACCCTGGACCGCGTCCTCGTAGGGGCCCGGCGTGCCAAAGCTGTCGCGCGGGTTGGCATTCCACGGGGTCGGCGGGTACGGGTGGTAGTTCGCGATCTTGCCGTCCCGGATCACCAAGTGGTGGCTCAGCACGCCGCGTACCGCCTCGGTGAAGCCGCAACCGATGCCCTCGTCGGGCACCTCGAAGCGCTCCCAGGTCTTGGTGCGCCCGGCGCGGATCTCCTCCAACGCCTTCTCGGCGAAGTGCAGGGCGCACGCGGCCGCGTAGGCCTGGAAGTAGGTCCGGGCACGGTCCCGTTCGATCGTGTTGCTGCCGTACTTGGGGACCTTCCACTCGAATTCGACCGGCCCCTTCAGCGCGGTCTTGGGCAGGTTGATCTTGACGCTGTTGCCGGTCGCCTTGACGTAGCCGATGTCGACCAGCCCGGCCAGCGCCGTCGACCACAGCCGCGCCAGCGGGCCGCCGCCGGTGTCGAGCGCCAAGTGGTCCTTGCCGTCGAACCAGCGCGGTGACATCACCCAGCTGTACTTGCCGCCGTCCATGTCGCGCTTCTGCGGATGCGGGTTGGTGTGCTGGTTCCACGGGTGTCGCCGGTCCACCGCGTTGCCCAGTGGATCGGTCTTGACGAACATCTCCTGATCGGTCCAGTCGTCGTAATACGAACTGCCCAAAAGGATCCGGATGCCGAGGTTGATGTCGACCAGCGAGTGCGTGACCAGCTTGCCGTCGACCACCACACCCGGGGTGACGAACATCGCGTTGCCCCAGCGCTCCATGTCCTTGTACTCGAAGTTGCACACCTCGGGGTCTTGGAAGGAACCCCAGCAGCCGAGCAGAGTGCGGCGCAGGCCGACCTTCTCGTAGCCGGGCAGCGCGGTGTAGAAGAAGTCGAACAGGTCGTCGTGCATCGGCACGACCTTCTTCATGAACTCGACGTAGCGCATCAGCCGCGTCATGTAGTCCGTCATCAGCTGAATCGTCGCGACCGTGCCCACCCCGCCCGGGTAAAGCGTGGACGGGTGTACGTGGCGACCTTCCATGAGGCAGAACATCTCTCGCGTCCACCGACTCACCGCCAGCGCCTCGCGGTAGAACTCGCCGCTGAACGGATTGAGCGAGCGCATGATGTCGGCGATCGTGCGGTAGCCATGTGCATCCGCCTGCGGTGCTTGTGTTTTCTCCGCCAGGGAAAGCACGCTCGGATTGGTCTCGGCGACCATCTTCTCGCAGAAGTCGACGCCGACCAGATTCTCCTGGAAGATGTTGTGGTCGAACATGTACTCCGCTGCCTCACCCAGGTTGACGATCCACTCGCCGAGGTGTGGCGGCTTCACGCCGTAGGCCATGTTCTGCGCGTAACAGGAGCAGGTGGCGTGGTTGTCGCCGCAAATGCCGCAGATCCGGCTGGTGATGAAGTGGGCGTCGCGGGGATCCTTGCCCTTCATGAAAATCGAGTAGCCGCGGAAAATCGACGAGGTGCTGTGGCACTCGACGACTTCCTTGTTCTCGAAATCGATCTTGGTGTAGATGCCAAGGCTGCCGACGATCCTGGTGATCGGGTCCCACGCCATTTCGACGAGCTGACCCGGCTCCTTCTTTTCTTCTGTTGGCTTGGGAATGATGGTTGTCATTGCACTACTGCTCTCTGCTCCAAGGGCTGGTGGCGTGAAGTCGCTGAAAAAAAGACGAGCGCGCCGCGACCTACCAGGTGCGGCGTGCCCCGCTGACGAGCTCGGTGCCCTTGTGGCGCCAGCGCGGTTCCTTGTCGACGGTTCGGGCCGTGATACCCCTCAAACTACGAATCACGGACCCGTATAACCCCGACGCAGTGCTGGAGAGTTTGCCGCCGGGCGGTTCGTCCATGAACGGCATGAATTTGTCGGGGAACCCCGGCATCGTGCACCCGATGCAGATTCCGCCGACGTTCGGGCAACCACCGATGCCGTTGATCCATCCGCGCTTGGGCACATTGCATTTCACGACCGGGCCCCAACAGCCAAGTTTGACAATGCATTTCGGTGAGCCGTACTCGGTGGCGAAATCGCCCTGCTCGTAGTAGCCGGCCCGGTCACACCCCTCGTGCACCGTGTTGCCGAATAACCACTTGGGGCGCAGCGCGTCGTCGAGCGGGATCATCGGCGCCTGGCCGGTGGCCATGTACAGCAGGTAGGTCAGTGTCTCGGACAGGTTGTCCGGATGGATCGGGCAGCCGGGCACGCACACGATCGGGATGCCGGCCTTGCTTTTCCATCCCCAGCCGAGGTAGTCGGGTACGCCCATCGCTCCGGTCGGATTGCCGGCCATCGCGTGGATGCCGCCGTAGGTGGCGCAGGTCCCGACCGCGACGATCGCTGTGGCCTTGGGCGCCAGCCGGTCGAGCCACTCGCTGGTGGTCATCGGCTGACCGGTGGCGGGGTCGTTGCCGAATCCGCACCAGTAGCCCTCGTCCTTGATCTTCTCGTTGGGAATGGATCCCTCGACGACAAGCACGAACGGTTCCAGTTCACCGCGGTCGGCCTTGAAGAACCATTCGAGGAAGTCGTCCGCGCCCCCGGTGGGTCCGCATTCGAAATCGATCAGGGGCCAGTGGACGGCGACTTTGGGGAGACCGGGCAGAGCTCCGAGAGCGATCTCCTCGACGCTGGGTTGGGTGGCGGCAGTCAACGCCACCGAATCGCCGTCACAACTGAGGCCCGCGTTGATCCACAGCACGTGGATCAGCGTCTCTTCTGCTTTGACTGCTGCTTCCGTTGGCATACTGCAGCTTTCCGGGGCCGGGCTGAGGCCCCTGCGCCACCGGAGTCGACCGTCGGCCCACTTGCGCAGCGCTGTTTTTGGGTCTACTCCCAGCCCTCTGGGGTTGTCAACGGTTCCTCATTTGCGGGCAGCTAAACAGATGTCCAATGGGCGCCGTAAAACAGCCCATTTGCGCTGTGCAGCAGCTAATTTCGGCAAATGGGCGCTGGCGCTTCGAACCGATGAGCGTGGCTAACTACTACGAGGTGGAGTAGGCGTCGGGAACGACCTTGTCTTGCAAATGGTTTGCAAGACATCGCACGTTCAGTCCACCACCCCGTCGGCGAACCGTCTCAGCCAACCGAACCAGGCGCCCATGCCGGCGCCGGTGCGCGCGCTCACCGGCAGAATCGTCGCGGTCGCATTGACCTCGCGGACGTGCGCAATGTAACTGTCCACCTCGACGTCCAGGTAGGGGATCAGGTCAATCTTGTTGAGCAACACCACATCCACCGATCTGAACATCACGGGATACTTCAGTGGCTTGTCCTCACCCTCGGTGACGGAGTAAACCATGGCCTTGGCGTGCTCGCCGACGTCGAACTCCGCGGGGCAGACCAGGTTGCCGACGTTCTCGATGATCACCAGGTCCAGTCCGGGGAGGTCGAGGCCCGGCAGCGCGCGATTGACCATGGGAGCGTCGAGGTGGCATTCGCCGCCAAAGCCGTTACTGGTGTTCAGCAGTGACACCTGGGCGCCGCGACCGCTGAGCTTGGCCGCATCGAGGTCGGTGGCGATGTCGCCCTCGATCACCCCGATCGCCAACTGTCCGGCGAGCTCGTCAAGGGTTGCCGCGAGGACGGTCGTTTTTCCCGAGCCCGGCGAGCTCATCAGGTTGAGTGCGCGGATGCCGTTGCTCTCGAAGGCCGCGCGGTTGGCGCCGGCGCGAACGTCGTTCTCGGCGAAGATCGCCTCCAGCACGTCGATGCGCTGCTTGCCGGTCTCGTAGTGACGGTGATCGCCGTGGTCGTGCTCATGTGAAACGTGATCGTGATCGTGCGGGTGCCCGGTGCCGTCGTCGTGCCGATGAAATCTACCCATCGCTCAACACCTTTCGATGTGACGTCCGGCGCGGACGTGTCACGAGACGTCCAGCGACGTCACCAGGAACTCGTTGCCGCACACGACCTCGACGTCGGAGCTGTCGCAGTGTGGACACCAAATCGACCAGGCCGAGGTGATCTCCGACTGGCGGCCGCACGCGTGGCAGCGGACCTGCGCGCCGACGCACTCGAGTTCCAGCTCGGCGTCCGGCATGTTCTCCGATTCCCGGACGAGGGTCCAGCAGAACGACAACGAATCGGGAACCACCTGGCGCAGGGCGCCGATCCGGACGCGGACCACGTCGACGTGCCGTCCGTCGGCGTGTGTTTTGACCACGCCTGCGATCGCCTCGCACAGCGAAAGCTCATGCATCGCCGGTCACCGGTCTCGGGCGCGCGGCCATGAAGTCGTTTCTACACCCGTGCGGCCGCGGATACCCGGTGAATTCAGCCCGTGCTTTCGGTCGGCACGGCCCACTTCTGTTCGATGCGGCCATAGCGCCACACGAGTAGGGCTGCCACCCAGGTGGCAGCGAAGATGCCGACTACGACGAAGCCGACGGTGTTGAGGTCGAGTCCACCGAGCAAGTCCCAGAACCGGCCGCGCCAGCCCAACTGCTCGGCGAACAGCCCGAGCAGTTCGACGCTGCCGATCAGCAGGGCGACGACCACCGACAGCGCGGTGACGGTGATGTTGTAGTAGATCTTGCGCACCGGGTTGGAGAACGCCCAGCCGTAGGCGAAGTTCATGAACGAGCCGTCGATGGTGTCCAGCAGGCACATGCCGGCGGCGAACAACACCGGCAAACACAGGATGGCGTACCAGGGCAGCCCGACCGCCGCGCTGGTGCCGGCCAGCACCAGCAGGGCGACCTCGGTGGCGGTGTCGAAGCCCAGGCCGAACAGCAGGCCGATCGGGTATATGTGCCACGACTTGGTGATCGAGTGCGTGAAGCGGCCGAGGAAGCGGTTGAGAAATCCGCGGTTGTCCAGTTGCCGTTCCAGCTCGGTCTCGTCGTACTGGCCGCGGCGCATTCGCAAGACCACCCGCAGGATTGCGACCAGCACCATGAGATTGAGCAGAGCGATCAGGTAGAGGAACGCGCCCGAGACGCTCGTGCCGATCAGTGCGGTGTAGTGATGCAGCGCCGAGGAGTCGTCCTGGAGCGGCCCGACGATCGCTTTGGCCCCGATCGCCAGCAGCATCGCCAGGGTGAACACCACGGTGGAGTGGCCCAGCGAGAAGAAGAACCCGACGGCCAGGGGGCGCTGCCCGTCGCTCATCAGCTTGCGGGTGGTGTTGTCGATGGCGGCGATGTGGTCGGCGTCGAAGGCGTGCCGCAGTCCGAGAGCGTAAGCCGTCAGCCCGACGCCGATGCCAAAGGCCTTGCCGCCCACGCTTAGTCGCGCCGGCTCAACGATCACCACCAGGGTGAACCAGCCGATGAGATGCAGCGCGACGATCACCGCGAGCATGACCCCCAGGCGCCCCCACTCCGCCGTCGTCAGGAAGCCGTAAAGCCTGGCTAACCTGGTGCGCCGCGCGGCGAGCTCCGTTCCCGGCATTCGTCCCACATTAGGGTCGGGCGCGAGCTGGATGCAACCGAGTTGCAGGAGGAATCGGCGACTCCGTGGGACGCCCAAGACTGGTAATCCGGGATATCCGGCGCAAGACTAGGCGGGTGACGTCCAACCCGTCGTCGCTTGATCCCGCGGTCACCGAACGCATCGGTGACTTCCTGCGCGCCCGCGGGTTGCGGCGCATGACCTCGCGGATCCAGGTACTGGCGGTGCTCGAACCCGTGCACGGACACCTCTCCGTCGCGGAGATTCACCAGCGGGTGCGGGCCAGCTTGCCCGCCGGTGCCCAGCCGCCCGATGTGGCCACCATCTACCGCACGGTGACCACGCTGGTCGAGCAGGCGGTGTTGCACGCGCTCACCCTCGACGGTGGCATCACGACCTACGGATTGGCGGCCACCCCGCATCACCATGCGGTGTGCACGCAGTGCGGCTCGATCATCGAAGTGCCCGCGCGTCAGCTCAGTTCAGCGCTCGAGCACGCGATGGAGGGTAGTGCGTTCGCCCTGTCGGAACGGGCCGGGCTGACGCTGCGCGGCCTGTGCCCGCGATGCCAGCAGGGCGAGTCGGCGGCCCGGCACTGAGGTCAGCGCAGGCCCAGCAGCGCGTTCTCCACCACTTCGGGCAGCGCCGGGTGAATCCAGTACTGCCCGCGGGCCATCTCCGGGGCCTTCAGCCCGAAGCTCACCGCCTGGATCAAGGGCTGGATGATCGACGAGGCCTGATGGCCCATGATGTGGGCACCCAGCAGACGCCCGGTGCCGCACTCGCCGATCAGCTTGACGAACCCGGTGGTGTCCTCCATCGCCCAGCCGTAGGCGACGTCGCCGTAATCCTGGATCTTCACCGAGGTCTTGAAACCCTGTGCAATGGCTTCGATTTCGGTTAGTCCGACGTAGGCGATCTGGGGATCGGTGAACACCGCGGACGGCACGAAGCGATGGTCGCTGACCGCCATCGCCGCGGTGTCGTCCCAGTCGCACAGCAGATTGTGCTGCACCACGCGCGCCTCGTGGTTGGCGACGTGCTTGAGTTGATACTTCGAGGAGACGTCGCCGAGGGCGAAAACTCCACGTGCCGTGGTTCTTTGGTACTCGTCGACGGCGACAAGGCCGTCCTCGACGGCGATTCCGGCCTGCTCGAGGTCGAGTTGATCGGCGTTGGAGACCCGGCCGGTCGCGACCAGCAGTGCATCGGCGTTGATGGTGTGGCCGTTGTCGAGGTGCACCGCGACACCCGGGCCCTGGTTCTCGGCGCCCACGACATTGCAGTGGGTGTGCAGTTCCCATTTGTTCGACGCGATGCGGGTGAAGCGTTTACACAGGGTGTCATCGCAGTGCCGGAGCAGGGCGGAGCCACGGACCACCAGGGTGACCCGCGAGCCCAATGACGAGAAGATATGGGCGAATTCGGCGGACACGAAACCACCCCCGACGATCACCAGATGTGCTGGGAACTCGGAGATTCGCATGATCGTGTCGCTGGTGTAGTACTGCGCGCCGCAGTCGAGGATCGCCGGGGGAACCACGGCCCGAGCGCCCGCGGCGATCACCACCTGCTCGGCGGTGAACTCGTCACCGGCGTCGGTGCGCAGCAGATACCGCCCGTCGGCCTGGACCGGACCGAATCGGGTGTGCTGCTTGTACACGTCGATGTTGGGCGCCGAGCTGCGATAGTCCTCACCGCCGACCCCGATCGGATCGATGCGCCCGAAGACGCGCGAGACGATGTCGTCCCAGCGCACCCGGTCGATGTGTGCGTCGATGCCGTAACGCGAAGCCTCGCGGATGGTTTGGGCGACCTCGGCGGCGTAGACGAACATCTTGGTCGGGATGCAGCCGACGTTGAGGCAGGTGCCGCCGAAGGTGCCCTGCTCGCAGATCGCGACGCGCTTGTCGGCGAAGCGGTCATCGGCAACGGTGTTGCCCGAGCCGGTCCCGATGATCGCGACGTCGTAGGTCTCCACGCCGTCACCCCTTTCCGAGTGATGCCGAGGCGTCGGTGTCAGTGGTGCGCAGGTAGCCGTCCAGCCACAGATCCAGTTGCCGATAGGCGGCTTCGCGCGGACCCGCCAGGGACAGGAACACGTCGTGTTTGGCGTCGGTCACCGGAACGATGGTGCTGCGGTTGCCGATGCAGCCCGCCCACCGGGCGATCTGGGTGACGTCGAGGACGGCGTCGCCCCGTTGCATCGACATCGCGTCCGCGGATTCGGTCACGCTGCGGTCCGAGCGCAGGATCAGGTTCGGCACCCCGACGTCGAGACCTCGGTGCAGGCGGACCTGGCCGCGGCGCACGGCGTGCAGCCATCCCGCGGTGATAGGGAAGCCGCCCAACGGTTTCCATTCCAGGTTGTAGTCGAACTCGCCGTCGTAGTCGCGGTGCAGGGTGGTGCCGTAACCGCCCTTGCTGGTGCCCCGCAACACGACTTTGGAACGCACTCGCGACAGACCGGCGATCATCGCCGACGTCATTCCCAGGCGCAGCACCGCCGGTCCGTGCAGATCCAGGAAGGGGCTATTGAGCACCAAGCCGCCGATGCGGTTGTGCGCCTTGGCGTTTCGGCTTCGCAACCGGTCCAGCCACAGCGGCACGATCAGGCCGCCGGCGGAATGGCCGTACATCAGGACCCGGACGTCGGGGGCCTGCTCGCCGATGACGGTCAGGGCGCGTTCGAGTTCGGCGTCGTAGTGCGCGAGATCGGTGATGAAGTGCGGGGTCTGGCCCTCGCGCCGCGACCGCCCGCACTTCTGCAGGTCCAATGCGTAGAAGGTGAAACCGCGGCTGGCGAAGTGATCGGCCAGCGCGGTGTTGAAGAAGTAGTCGGTGTAACCGTGCACCGTCAGAACCGCGTGCTCGAGAGCGGCGTCACCGCCGCCGGGGCCGCGCCGTATCAGGGTTGCGACGATGTCGCCCTCGCCGGCGGGATCGGGTCCCAATGCGATGGTGTACTGCCAATAGCCAGGCAGGACATCGGGCACCCAGCCAGTCACCAGGCCAGCTTAGCGTGGCGAGTGCTTTTGCTGGTCGAGGCAGGTTCGGGTCGGTGCGGTCGAGCCGGCCGGGATAGCCTGGATGACCGGCTAGAAAAGGACCTCGAAAAGAACCAGAAAGGGCCAGCATCTCGGTGTCAGACACAACGGCGCGCACCGACGTCGTGCTGGTCGGCGCCGGGATCATGAGCGCCACGCTGGCCGCGTTGCTGCGGCGACTGGAGCCGGACTGGTCGATCACGGTGGTCGAGCGACTCGATGCGGTCGCCGCGGAGAGCAGCAGCCCGTGGAACAACGCCGGCACCGGCCACGCCGGGCTGTGCGAGATGAACTACACCCCCGAGCGCCCCGACTGCCAGGGGGCGATCGACATCAGCAAAGCCGTGTCGATCAACGAGCAATTCCAGGTGACGCGCCAGTTCTGGGCCTATGCCGTCGAGAACGGCATCCTCACCGATCGGCGCTTCGTCAACCCCGTCCCGCATGTCAGCTTCGTGCACGGCGCGCGGCACGTCGACTATCTGCGGCGCCGCCAGCGGGCGCTGGCGCCGAACCCGCTGTTCGCCGGGACGGAACTGGTCGACGATCCGGACGAGTTCGCCCGCCGGCTGCCGTTCATGGCCGCCGGACGTGACTTCTCCGAACCGATTGCGCTCAACTGGGCCGCCGACGGCACCGACGTCGACTTCGGCGCGCTGACCAAGCAGCTCATCGGCTATTGCGTGCGCCACGGCGCCATGGCGCTGTTCGGTCACGAGGTGCGCAACCTGACCCGTCATTCTGGTGGCTGGACGCTGCAGATCGGAAATCGGCGCACCGGCGAAAAGCGGAAACTGGACGCGAAATTCGTGTTCGTCGGCGGCGGTGGTGACGCACTGCCGCTGTTGCAGAAGTCCGGCATCGCAGAGGCCAAAGGCTTCGCCGGCTTCCCGATCGGCGGCCGGTTCCTGCGCACCGACAACCCGGCGCTGACCGCCGCGCACCGCGCCAAGGTCTACGGCGTCCCCGCGCCCGGCGCACCGCCGCTCGGGGCGCTGCATCTGGACCTTCGGTTCGTCAACGGCAAGTCGTGGCTGGTCTTCGGGCCGTACGCCGGCTGGTCGCCTAAGTTCTTGAAGCATGGTCACGTCAGCGATTTGCCCCGTTCAGTCAGGCGGGACAACGTGGTGTCGATGCTGGGGGTCGGCATCACCGAGATGACGCTGGTCAATTACTTGATCCGCCAACTGCGGCTCACCGAACGCGATCGGCTGGATGCGCTGCGCGAATTCGCCCCGAGCGCGCGGGATTCGGATTGGCAGCTGACGGTGGCCGGCCAGCGCGTGCAGGTGATCCGGCGCGCCACGGGCAAAGGCGGGGCCCTTGAGTTCGGCACCACTGTGGTGGGTTCGGCCGACGGCAGCATCGCGGGGCTGCTTGGTGGCTCACCCGGGGCCTCGACCGCCGTGCCGATCATGCTCGATGTATTGGCGAGCTGTTTTGCCAACCGCTACCGGTCCTGGCTGCCCAGGCTCAAAGAGATGGTGCCCTCGCTTGGCGCCCGGCTATCCGACGAGCCGGCGCTCTACGACGAGGTGCGCGCGTGGAGTGCCAAGATATTACAGTTGAACGGCTCATGAACCGCACCGGCGAGCGAAGTGAAAAGTGATGAGGAGGAGCGGCGCCCAATGAGTGAAGCGCTACGCCGCATCTGGGCCAAAGACCTTGACGCGCAAACTCTTTACGAGCTGCTCAAGCTGCGGGTCGAGGTGTTCGTCGTCGAGCAGGCCATCCCGTATCCGGAGCTGGACGGGCGCGACCTGCTCGCCGAGACCCGACACTTCTGGCTGGAAACCCCCGACGGTGACGTGATCTGCACGCTGCGGCTGATGGAGGAGCATGCCGGGGGCGAGAAGGTGTTCCGGATCGGCCGGCTGTGCACCAAACGCAGCGCGCGCGGACAGGGCCACACCACCCGCCTGCTGCGCGCCGCGCTGGCCGAGGTCGGCGACTACCCGTGCCGGATCAACGCGCAGACCTACCTCGCCGAGATGTACGCCCACCATGGTTTCGTGCGCGACGGCGACGATTTCCTCGACGACGGCGTGCCGCACGTCCCCATGCTGCGGCCCGGTTCCGGGCAGACGGCGATGCCGTGAAGCCGTATCCGTTCAGCGCGATCGTCGGCCACGATCAGTTACGGCTGGCGCTCTTGCTGTGTGCGGTGCGCCCGGAAATCGGTGGAGCGCTGATCCGCGGCGAGAAGGGCACCGCCAAATCGACGGCCGTGCGCGGGCTTGCCGCGCTGTTGTCCGCGGCAACGGGACACAACGGTGCCGGCTCCGGCCTGGTCGAAATGCCCCTCGGCGCAACCGAAGACCGGGTTATCGGTTCGCTGGATCTGCAGCGGGTGCTGCGCGACGGCGAGCATGCCTTCTCGCCCGGGTTGCTCGCGCGTGCCCACGGTGGCGTGCTGTACGTCGACGAGGTCAACCTGCTGCACGATCATTTGGTCGATGTGCTGCTCGACGCCGCGGCGATGGGCCGGGTGCACATCGAACGCGACGGCATCTCGCATTCGCATGAGGCCCGTTTCGTGCTGATCGGCACGATGAATCCAGAGGAAGGCGAACTGCGCCCGCAGCTGCTCGACCGGTTCGGGCTGACGGTCGAGGTGCACGCCTCGCGTGACGTCGAGGTGCGCGCGGAGGTGATCCGGCAGCGGATGGCCTACGAGGCCGACCCGGATGGGTTCGCCACACGCTACGCCGCCGCCGACGCCGAGCTGGCCCAGCGCATCGCCGCGGCCCGCGCGCTGGTTGACGATGTGGTGTTGCCGGACAACGAATTACGACGCATCGCGGCGCTGTGTGCGGCGTTCGACGTCGACGGGATGCGTGCCGACCTGGTGGTGGCCCGCACCTCCGTCGCCCACGCCGCCTGGCGGGGCGCGACAACCGTGGCCGAGCAGGACATCCGGGTGGCCGCCGAACTGGCGCTGCCGCACCGGCGCCGCCGCGACCCGTTCGACGACCCGGGCATCGATCGCGAGCAGCTAGACGAGGCCCTGGAGGCGGCCCGGAATGATCTAGAGCCCGATCCCGACCCGCCCGGCGGTGGGCAGTCCGCCAACAACGCAGCCGCACAACAAGATTCGTCTTCAGACGCGAAACCCCAGCCGCCCCGGACCCGGCCCAGCGCCCCGCCGTCGAAGACGTTTCGTGCCCGGGCGCTGACGGTACCCGGCGTCGGTGAAGGAGCGCCCGGCCGGCGCTCGCGGGGCCGCAATCTGTCGGGCAGCGTCGTGGCCGCCGCCGACGCCGACGACCCGGGCGCCCATGGTCTGCACCTGTTCGCCACCCTGCTGTCGGCCGCCGAGCGGGCCGAAGCGGGGCCGTTGCGCCCGCGGCCCGACGACCTCCGCCGCGCGGTCCGCGAGGGACGCGAAGGCAACCTGGTGATCTTCGTCGTCGACGCGTCCGGGTCGATGGCCGCCCGGGACCGGATGGCCGCCGTCAGCGGTGCCACTCTCTCGCTGTTGCGCGACGCGTATCAACGGCGCGACAAGGTCGCCGTGATCACCTTCCGCCAGCAGGAGGCGCGGCTATTGCTGCCGCCGACCTCATCGGCCCACATCGCCGGGCGCCGGCTGGCCCGATTCGACACCGGCGGCAAGACGCCGCTGGCCGAGGGCTTGCTGGCCGCGCGTGCGCTGATCGTGCGGGAGCGGGCCCGCGATCGGGCGCGCCGTCCGCTGGTGGTGGTGCTGACCGACGGCAGGGCCACCGCGGGCCCGGACCCCTTGGGCCGCAGTCGAATCGCGGCGTCGCGGCTGGTGGCCGAGGGTGCGGCGGCGGTGATCGTGGACTGCGAAACGTCGTATGTGCGCCTGGGGTTGGCTCAGCAGCTGGCCCGACAACTCGGTGCACCGACCATCCGGCTGGAGCAACTGCACGCCGACCATCTCACCCGGGCCGTGCGCAGCGCGGCCTAGCCGGTGCGCCGCGACGAAGGAGGTGTGCCCGTATGCCACAGGGAACCCCGCTGCAGGTGCCGGATGACGGACTGAGCACCCGGGCCCGGCGCAACCTGCCGGTGCTGGCGGTGCACACCGGTGACGGCAAGGGCAAGTCGACCGCGGCGTTCGGAATGGCGTTGCGCGCGTGGAACGTCGGCCTCGACGTCGCGGTGTTTCAGTTCGTCAAGAGCGCGAAATGGAAAGTGGGGGAGGAAGCCGTGTTTCGGCAGCTGGGCCGGTTGCACGACGAGCACGGCATCGGTGCAGCGGTCCAGTGGCACAAGATGGGCAGCGGCTGGTCCTGGACGCGTAGATCCGGTAGCGAGGACGATCACGCGGCCGCGGCCGCCGACGGCTGGGCGGAGATCTCGCGCCGGCTGGCCGAGCAGCGTCACGACTTCTATGTGCTCGACGAGTTCACCTACCCGCTGAAGTGGGGCTGGGTCGACGTCGAGGAGGTGGTGGACGTATTGCTGGCCAGGCCCGGCCATCAGCATGTGGTGATCACCGGACGCGCCGCCCCGCCGCGACTGGTCGAGGTTGCCGACCTGGTCACCGAGATGACCAAGGTCAAGCATCCGATGGATGCGGGCCGCAAGGGCCAGCAGGGTATCGAGTGGTGAACGCCCCCGCGGTCGTCGTCGCCGCACCCGCGTCGGGCAGCGGAAAGACCACGATCGCAACGGGTTTGATCGGAGCTCTGCGCCGGGCCGGGCACGCGGTCGCGCCGTTCAAGGTAGGGCCCGACTTCATCGACCCCGGCTATCACGGCCTGGCCGCGGGCCGGCCCGGACGCAACCTCGACCCGGTGATGGTGGGCGAACCGCTGATCGGCCCGCTCTACGCGCACGGCGCCGCCGGCGCCGACATCGCGGTGATCGAAGGCGTGATGGGACTGTTCGACGGGCGGATCGGGCCTGATACGTCATCCCCGCCGCCGGGCTGCACAGCGCACGTCGCCGCGCTGGTAGGCGCCCCGGTGATCCTGGTCGTCGACGCGCGCGGCCAGAGCCACAGCATTGCCGCACTGCTGCATGGCTTTTCGACGTTCGATACCGCAACCCGGATCGCGGGCGTGATCCTCAACCGGGTGGGATCAGCCCGCCACGAGCAGGTGTTGCGACAGGCCTGCGAGCACACCGGCATCCCGGTGTTGGGTGCCATTCCGCGTACCGCCGAATTAGAGCTGCCGACAAGGTATTTGGGCCTAGTCACCGCGGTCGAATACGGGCGGCAGGCCCGGCTCGCCGTCGAGGCGATGACTGACCTGATCGCGCGGCACGTCGACCTGGCCGCGGTGAGGGCGGTCGCGGCAAGCCGCAACACCAGCGCACCGTGGGATCCCGTTGCCGCGGTGGGGGAGACGGCGCCTCGCCGCGCCACGGTCGCGATGGCCGCCGGGAAGGCATTCAGCTTCGGCTATGCCGAACACGCCGAGCTGTTGCGCGCCGCCGGTGCCGACGTGCTCGAGTTCGACCCGCTGGTCGATACGCTGCCCGACGGCACGGGTGCTGTGCTGCTGCCCGGCGGCTTCCCCGAGCAGTTCACCGCCGAGTTGTCCGCCAATGACGTTGTGCGACAACAGATCCGCGAGTTAGCCGCCGCCGGCGCTCCGGTGCACGCCGAATGTGCGGGCCTGATCTACCTGGCTTCCGAACTCGACGGCTACCCGATGTGCGGGGTGCTGGGCGGATCGGCGCGGTTCACCCCGCAGCTGACGCTGGCGTATCGCGATGCGGTCGCGGTCGCCGATTCGGCGCTGTTTGCCGCCGGGGCCCGGGTGGTCGGACACGAATTCCACCGGACCGTGATCAGCTTCACCGAGAGCTACCAGCCGGCCTGGGTCTACCGGTCCGGAGACGCCGACCCCGGCGCTGCGCCGATGCGCGACGGCGTGGTGCACGCCGGGGTGCACGCGTCGTATCTGCACACCCACCCGGCCGCGGTGCCGGACGCGGTGGCGCGTTTCGTCGCGCGCGCCGCGGCGCGCCTGTCGTGACGGCCGCGCCGATCGTCTTCACTAGGCTTGCCGCGTGACCGAGAGCCCCTACCTCGTCGGGCTGCGGCTGGCCGGCAAGAAGGTCGTCGTGGTCGGCGGAGGCACGGTCGCCCAGCGCCGGCTACCGCTGCTGATCTCCAGCGGCGCCGACGTGCACGTGATCAGCCGGGCCGCTACCCCCGCCGTCGAGGCGATGAGCGGAATCACCCTGACGCTGCGCGAATACCGCGTCGGTGACCTCGACGGGGCCTGGTATGCGATTGCGGCCACCGACGACCCCGCGGTCAACGAGGCCGTCGTCGACGAGGCCGACCGCCGGCAGATCTTCTGCGTGCGCGCCGACATCGCCATCGAGGGCACCGCGGTGACCCCGGCGTCGTTCGAGTACGCCGGCCTGTCGGTGGGAGTGCTGGCCGGCGGCGAGCATCGCAGGTCGGCAGCGATCCGCTCGGCGATCCGCGAGGCGCTGCAACAGGGTCTGATCACTGCGGAGAGTTCCGACGTCGTGCGCGGCGGGGTGGCGCTGATCGGTGGCGGTCCCGGCGATCCCGAGCTGATCACCGTCCGCGGGCGCCGGCTGCTCGCCCAGGCCGACGTCGTGGTCGCCGACCGCCTGGCCCCGCCCGAATTGCTCGCCGAGCTGTCGCCGCACGTCGAAGTCATCGACGCCGCCAAGATCCCGTACGGCCGGGCCATGGCCCAGGACGCGATCAACGACGTCATGATCGAGCGGGCTCGCGCGGGAAGCTTCGTGGTTCGCCTCAAGGGCGGTGATCCGTTCGTGTTCGCCCGCGGCTATGAGGAAGTGATCGCATGCGCCGATGCGGGCATTCCCGTCACCGTGGTGCCGGGTGTGACGAGTGCCATAGCGGTGCCCGCGCTGGCCGGTGTTCCCGTCACTCATCGAGCGGTAAATCACGAGTTCGTGGTGGTCAGCGGCCATCTGGCGCCCGGGCATCCCGAATCGTTAGTGAATTGGAATGCACTGGCCGCGCTGTCCGGCACGATCGTGCTGCTGATGGCCGTCGAACGCATCGAACTCTTCGTCGACGCGCTGCTAGAAGGCGGCCGACCTGCGGATACGCCAGTTCTGGTGGTTCAGCACGGAACCACCCCGGCACAGCACACGTTGCGGGCCACGCTGGCCGACACGCCGCAAAAGGTCCGGTCGGAGGGGATCAGACCTCCCGCGATCATCGTGATCGGGCCCGTAGTAGGCCTGAGTGGCATTCGGGCTTTAAACGATTCTTAAGATTACTGTAAGGTAACCCATTATGACGGCCCTCAACGACACTGAGCGCGCGGCCCGAAATTGGTCCGCAATGCGCCCCGATCGTCCGGTACCGGAGCGCACCGAGCGCCCATCGGAGACCACTTCCGGGTCCGCCACCACCCGCACTAGCAGGTATTACCCGACCTGGCTGCCTTCTCGCCGCTTCATCGCTGCCGTGATCGCCATCGGCGGCATGCAGCTGCTGGCAACGATGGACAGCACCGTCGCGATCGTCGCGCTTCCTAAGATTCAGAACGAGCTGAGCCTGTCTGACGCCGGCCGTAGCTGGGTGATCACCGCCTATGTGCTCACCTTCGGGGGCCTGATGCTGTTGGGCGGGCGCCTCGGTGACACCATCGGCCGCAAACGCACCTTCATCGTCGGCGTCACCCTGTTCACCATCTCCTCGATCCTGTGTGCGGTGGCCTGGGACGAGGTGACGCTGGTCATCGCCCGGCTGCTGCAGGGTGTCGGGTCGGCCATCGCGTCGCCGACCGGTCTGGCTCTGGTAGCGACGACGTTTGCGAAGGGCCCGGCGCGCAACGCGGCCACCGCGGTGTTCGCCGCGATGACCGCGATCGGCTCGGTGATGGGCCTGGTCGTCGGCGGGGCGCTGACCGAGTGGTCGTGGCGGCTCGCGTTCCTGGTCAACGTGCCGATCGGGCTGGCGATGATCTACCTGGCCCGCACCGCGCTGCGCGAAACCAACCGAGAGCGGATGAAGCTCGATGCCACCGGGGCCATGCTGGCCACGCTGGCCTGCACGGCTGCGGTGTTCGCCTTCTCGATGGGCCCGGAAAAAGGCTGGATATCGGCGATCACCCTCGGCTCGGGTGCCGTCGCCGTGGCCGCCGCCATCGCGTTCGCCATCGTCGAGCGCACCGCCGAGAATCCCGTCGTGCCGTTCCAGTTGTTCCGCGACCGCAACCGCCTGGTCACGTTCACCGCGATCCTGCTGGCCGGTGGCGTGATGTTCAGCCTCACCGTCTGCATCGGCCTCTACGTTCAGGACATCCTGGGCTACAGCGCGCTGCGCGCCGGGGTCGGATTCATCCCGTTCGTCATCGCGATGGGTATCGGTCTGGGTATCTCCTCGCAGCTGGTGTCGCGGTTCTCGCCGCGAGTGCTGACCATCGGCGGCGGCTGGCTGCTGCTGCTGGCGATGATCTACGGCTGGGCGTTCATGCACCGCGGCGTGCCTTACTTCCCGAACCTGGTGCTGCCGATCGTCGTCGGCGGAATCGGCATCGGCATGGTCGTCGTCCCGCTGACGCTGGCCGCGATCGCGGGCGTCGGTTTCGACCAGATCGGCCCGGTGTCGGCGATGACGCTGATGCTGCAAAGCCTGGGCGGGCCGCTGGTGCTGGCCGTCATCCAGGCCGTCATCACCTCACGCACGCTGTACCTGGGCGGCACCACCGGCCCGGTCAAGGTGATGAACGACGCCCAATTGCAGGCGCTTGACCATGGCTACACCTACGGGCTGCTGTGGGTGGCCGGCACGGCCGTCATCGTCGGCCTTGCCGCCCTGTTCATCGGGTACACCCCGGAGCAGGTCGCGCATGCGCAAGAGGTCAAGGAAGCCATCGACGCCGGCGAGCTGTAACTCGTCAGTCTTCCAGCGAGCGTCACACCAGAGTGGCGGCGGCGTGCTGGCGTTGCTCCGGCGTGACGTTCGTCGAACGGCCAGCCACGCTAGGCTGGCCCGCTGTGATCACCCGGATGTCCGAGCTGTTCCTGCGCACGCTGCGCGACGACCCCGCCGACGCCGAAGTGCCCAGCCACAAACTGCTGGTGCGGGCCGGATACATCCGGCAGGTTGCCCCCGGGCTGTACAGCTGGCTGCCGTTGGGGCTGCGGGTGCTGCGCAATATCGAACGCGTTGTCCGCGAGGAGATGAATGCGATTGGCGGGCAGGAGATTCTGTTCCCCGGTCTGCTCCCGCGCGGGCCGTATGAGACGACGAATCGCTGGACCGAATACGGCGACGGGGTGTTCCGGGTGCAGGATCGTCGCGGGAACGACTACATGCTCGCTCCCACGCACGAAGAGTTCTTCACCCTGGCCGTCAAGGGCGAGTACAGCTCCTACAAGGATTTCCCGCTGACGCTGTACCAAATTCAGATCAAGTACCGCGACGAGGCGCGGCCGCGGGCCGGCATCCTGCGCGCCAGAGAATTCGTGATGAAGGACTCTTACTCCTTCGACATCGACGCCGCCGGGCTCGAGGCGGCCTACCACGCGCACCGAGAGGCCTACCAGCGCATCTTCGACCGGTTGCAGGTTCGCTACGTGATCGTGTCGGCGGTGTCGGGCGCGATGGGCGGCAGCGCGTCGGAGGAGTTCCTGGCCGAGAGCCCGATCGGTGAGGACACCTTCGTCCGCTGCGTGGAATCCGGATATGCCGCCAATGTCGAAGCGGTGCTCACCGCCCGTCCCGAGGCGCTGCCCGTCGGCGGTCAGCCCCCGGCGCAAGTGCACGACACCGGCGATACCCCCACCATCGCCACGCTGGTCCAATGGGCCAACGGCGCCGGTCTGGGCCGCACCGTCACCGCGGCCGACACGCTGAAGAACGTTCTGGTCAAGGTCCGTCAGCCGGGCGGGGAGTGGGAGCTGCTGGCCATCGGGGTGCCCGGCGACCGGGAAGTCGACGACAAACGGCTGGGCGCCGCGCTGGAGCCGGCCGAATACGAATTGCTCGGCGACGCGGATTTCGCCAAGTACCCGTTCCTGGTGAAAGGCTATATCGGTCCGAAGGCATTGCGGGACAACGAGGTTCGTTATCTCGTCGACCCGCGGGTGGTGGACGGCACCAGCTGGATCACCGGGGCCGACGAGCCGGGCCGCCATGTGGTCGGGCTGGTGGCCGGCCGCGACTTCACCGCCGACGGCACCATCGAGGCCGCCGAAGTGCGCGAAGGCGACCCGTCTCCCGACGGTGCCGGCCCGCTGATCATGGCGCGCGGCATCGAGATCGGGCACATCTTCCAGCTGGGCCGCAAATACACCGACGCGTTCGCGGCCGACGTGCTCGGCGAGGACGGCAAGCCGGTGCGACTGACGATGGGCTCCTACGGCATCGGGGTGTCGCGGCTGGTCGCCGTCGTCGCCGAGCAGCAGCACGACGAGCTGGGCCTGCGCTGGCCGGCGTCGATCGCGCCGTTCGACGTGCACCTGGTGATCGCCAACAAAGATGCCGAGGCCCGCCAAGGCGCCACGACGCTGGCTGCCGACCTGAGCCGGCTGGGCCTCGAGGTGTTGCTGGACGATCGCACCGCCTCGCCCGGGGTCAAGTTCAAAGACGCCGAGCTGCTCGGGATGCCCTGGATCGTCGTGGTCGGGCGGGGTTGGGCCAACGGCGTCGTGGAGCTGCGCGATCGATTCGGCGGGCAGGCGCGCGAACTGGCGGCCGGGGTCTCGCTGGCCACCAACATCGTCAACGCGGTCACCGGCTAGCGGTCCTGTGGTGGCGACCCGCCGCGCTCGCGATCGCCACGGTTATTCGTTGCCGCCCGGGAAACTGCTCGTGATCGGCCAGGCGCCCAGGATGCGGCTCCATCGGGCGCTCAGCACCGCGCTCTGGGTCAGGGCCGTCGAGGCGAACGCACGGTCGTCGGCGGTCTCCGCGTGCTCGGTGACCGCGCGCCACGCCGTCGCGCCGTCGTTTTCCATCCGCACCGCCAGGCGAGCCGCGTCGGCCGGACTGCCCACCAGCAGCGGCAGCTGATAGCCCGCGGCGGCGGATGGCGGGGTGACCTTGCGGGCGGCCAGCATGGCGATCACGTCGTCGCGACGCTGGCGGTGTTGCAGCAGCGCCTCCACCACCAGGTTGTTGACGCTGGGTGGCGAGAGCGCGGACACGATGCCGTAGCCGTAGATCGTCGAGTGCTCGACGGCCAGCGCGTCGCACAGCGCCTGGTTGTCGGCGTCTTTGCCCGAGGTCATATCGACGGCCCTCCGGGCACCAGCGCAACCAGGTAGGACGCCGTGCACGACGCGGCGATCGACGCGAGCAGCCCGGCCCGGTAGCCGGACTCGGCCGACACCAGCCGGGCGGCGTTGTCGGCCGAGGACTTCAGCGCATTGATCACGTCGGACACCGGGGGTGGCGGCGGCGGTGGCCCCGCCGGCGCGGCCGGACTCGGGCCGGCGCCGGTGGTCTCGCTGGTGGAGGCGCTGAGCTTGCCGGCCGCCCGGGCGATCTCGGTGGACAGTGCGCGGGCGTGCGCGGCGCGCTGGTTGGCCACCACCGACAGCGCGGCCGCGATCTGCGGCGCGACGCCGACGGCCGCGGCGGCGGCACCGGCGAGCGCGCTGTCGTGTCTGGCCTGGTCTAACGGACCCAACAATTGTTCGACCGCCGGGGGTTTCGGCGGGGACTCACCGCAGGCGGATACGACCACCCCGAGCGCAGCAAGCGCGGCACCCCCGGCGAGCACACCCCGCCTGCTGGTGACGGGTACAGCGCTAGGCACGCCCAACATCCTGCCATTGGGCGACGGCCGGGCATTCCGCCAGGACCTCGACCTACGCGATCACCTCGTGATACGCGATTCCTGGCGTATCGTTGGTAGCCGGTTCTCGCGGAACCCGCAGCGGTTCCATCGGGACGCCGGAGCCGTCCGAAGACGAGTGGGCGGCGACATCAGCCAGATGACCGGACAACTCAAGATGAGGAGCTCGCCGTGACCACCGGGCTACCGTCGCAGACGCAGGTGATCGAGCTACTCGGTGGAGAGTTCGCGCGCGCCGGCTATGAAATCGAAGACGTGGTCATCGATGCCCGGGTGCGCCCGCCCCGAATTACGGTGATTGCCGACGGCGACACCGCTCTGGACTTGGACACCGTCGCGACCCTGTCACGGTCGGCATCGGCTTTGCTGGACGGGCTGGACGGCATCGGCGACAGCTATGTGCTCGAGGTCTCCTCGCCCGGTGTGGACCGTCCACTCACCAACGAGAAACACTTCCGCCGCGCGCGTGGCCGCAAGGTCGAGCTGGAGCTGGCGGACGGATCGCAATTGACCGGCCGGGTGGGACAGAGCCGCGCGGACGCGGTGGCGCTGGTGGTCCGCGACGGCCGCGACTGGGCGGTGCGCGAGATCCCGCTCGCCGAGATCGCGAAAGCGGTTGTCCAGGTTGAGTTTTCGTCGCCATCACAAGCCGAGCTGGATTTGGCGGGTGTCGGTGAGGCCGACAGGACGGAGGCCGGAGCATGAATATCGACATGGGCGCGTTGCACGCGATCGAGGTGGACCGGGGGATCTCGGTCAACGAACTGCTCGAGACGATCAAGTCGGCGTTGCTGACCGCCTACCGGCACACCCAGGGCCACCAGAACGATGCGCGGATCGAGATCGACCGCAAGACCGGCGTCGTGAAGGTGATGGCCCGCGAGGTCGACGAGGACGGCAACGTCATCAGTGAATGGGACGACACCCCAGAGGGTTTCGGGCGCATCGCGGCTACCACGGCGCGCCAGGTGATGCTGCAGCGCTTCCGCGACGCCGAGAACGAGCGCACCTACGGCGAGTTCTCCACCCGCGAGGGCGAGATCGTCGCCGGCGTGATTCAGCGTGACAGCCGGGCGAACGCCCGTGGTCTGGTCGTCGTGCGGATGGGCAGCGAAACCAAGGCCTCCGAGGGCGTCATCCCGGCGGCCGAACAGGTCCCCGGCGAAAGCTACGAGCACGGCAACCGGGTGCGCTGCTACGTGGTCGGCGTGACGCGGGGTTCGCGCGAGCCGCTGATCACGTTGTCGCGCACCCACCCCAATCTGGTCCGTAAGTTGTTCTCGCTGGAGGTGCCCGAGATCGCCGACGGCTCGGTGGAGATCGTGGCCGTGGCGCGCGAGGCGGGCCACCGCTCCAAGATCGCGGTCGCGTCCCGGGTGCCCGGCCTGAACGCCAAGGGCGCGTGCATCGGTCCGATGGGGCAGCGGGTACGCAACGTGATGAGCGAGCTGTCTGGGGAGAAGATCGACATCATCGACTACGACGAGGACCCGGCCCGGTTCGTCGCCAACGCGTTGTCGCCGGCCAAGGTGGTGTCGGTGTCGGTGATCGACCAGACCGCCCGCGCCGCCCGCGTGGTGGTGCCCGACTTCCAGTTGTCCCTCGCCATCGGCAAGGAAGGGCAGAACGCGCGGTTGGCCGCCCGGCTCACGGGATGGCGTATCGACATCCGCGGCGATTCCCCCGCCGCTTCCGCGGGGCCGTCGGAAGATCAGCCGGAACACGGCGCCAGCCAACCGATGGCCCACGATCACTAACGATCGGGCGCGCAGGTTACGGTGCGGTTGCGGGTGGTTCTGACCATCGGTTCCGTGACGCTAGACTGAGCCGTGATCCAGCGCGAGCCTTCGGCCTCGGCGCGCACACACACGGGCGGACCCGTGCGAACGTGTGTCGGGTGCCGGAAGCGAGAGTTGGCCGTCCAATTGCTCCGCGTGGTGGCGGTGTCCAACGGGAACGGCGCATACGCCGTAATCGTTGACACGGCGACTCGCCTGCCGGGGCGGGGTGCGTGGCTGCATCCCGTACCGCGGTGTGCAGCCGAAGCGATCCGGCGGCGGGCTTTCACCAAAGCGCTGCGCATCGACCGTCCACCGGACACATCCGCGTTGGTCGAGTACTTAGACGTACTCGACTCACCCGGCAACAGAACAGGTAGCGAAGAACATGAGCACACCGTGAAGTCCCGATGACCATGCGTCATAGCTAAACCCGAGGCGCGGCCCGCTGCTGTCGCCTCATAGACAGGAGATGTAGTGGCAGGTAAGGCCCGCGTACACGAGTTGGCTAAGGAACTCGGTGTCACCAGCAAGGAAGTTCTCGCCCGACTGAATGAACAGGGCGAATTCGTCAAATCCGCATCGTCGACCGTAGAAGCGCCGGTGGCGCGGCGGCTGCGCGAGTCGTTCGGTGGCGGCAAGCCGTCGGCCGGCGCCAAGAGCGCCCCGAAGGCCCCGGACCGCTCGCTCGACAAGGCACTGGACCGGGCGATTCAGAAGCCCTCCGGAAACGGTGCGGCGGCGGCTGCTCCGGCGAAGCCCGCTGAGACAGCGGCTGCCCCGGCCGCCAAGCCCGCACCGGCGGCTGCCCCGGCTTCGGGGACCGAAACGTCCGCGGCGCCGACGCCTGCGCCGCGACGGCCCGCGCCGCCGCCCGCGCGTCCCTCGGCGCCGTCGCCCGGGCAGCCGAAACCGCCGTCGCCCGGCGGCCAGGCGCCCAGCCAGCAGCCGCCGTCGCCCGGTGCGACGCCCGGCCCGCGGCCCGGCCCGATCCCGAAGCCGGCGGCCCGTACCCCGCGCGTCGGCAACAACCCGTTCTCCTCGGCGCAGCCCGTCGACCGGCCCATTCCGCGTCCGCAGGCGCCGCGCCCGGGTGCGCCCCGGCCCGGCGCACCGCGCCCCGGCGGCGGTGCGTCGCCCGGCAGCATGCCGCCGCGTCCCGGTGGGGGTAGCGGTGGCACCGGCGGTGGGTTCCGTGGCCCGCGGCCCGGTGGCGGCGCCCGTCCCGGCGGTGGCCGGCCCGGTGGTCCCGGCGGCGGCCGCGACGGCGGTGGCGGCGGCAACTACCGCGGCGGCGGCGGTGGCGTCGGTGCCGCGCCCGGCGGTGGCGGCGGTTTCCAAGGTCGTCCCGGCGGCGGAGGCCCCGGCGGCGGTGGCCGTCCCGGCCAGCGCGGTGGTGCGGCCGGTGCGTTCGGCCGACCCGGTGGCGCGCCCCGGCGCGGCCGCAAGTCGAAGCGGGCGAAGCGCGCCGAGTACGAGAACATGCAGGCCCCGGTCGTCGGTGGGGTGCGGTTGCCGCACGGCAACGGCGAGACCATCCGGCTGGCCCGCGGCGCGTCGCTGAGCGACTTCGCCGACAAGATCAACGCCAACCCGGCTTCGCTGGTGCAGGCGCTGTTCAACCTCGGCGAGATGGTCACCGCGACCCAGTCGGTCGGAGACGAGACACTCGAGCTGCTGGGCAGCGAGATGAACTACGTCGTCCAGGTGGTCAGTCCCGAGGACGAAGACCGTGAGCTGCTGGAGTCGTTCGACCTCACCTACGGCGAGGACGAGGGTGGCGAGGACGATCTGCAGACCCGTCCGCCGGTGGTGACCGTCATGGGTCACGTCGACCACGGTAAAACCCGACTGCTGGACACCATTCGAAACGCCAGCGTCCGGGAGGGTGAGGCCGGTGGCATCACCCAGCACATCGGCGCCTACCAGGTTCCGGTCGACTTCGAGGGCACCGAGCGGCTGATCACCTTCATCGACACCCCGGGTCACGAGGCGTTCACCGCCATGCGTGCCCGTGGTGCCAAGGCCACCGACATCGCGATCCTGGTGGTCGCCGCCGACGACGGCGTGATGCCGCAGACGGTGGAGGCGATCAACCACGCGCAGGCGGCCGACGTGCCGATTGTGGTGGCGGTCAACAAGATTGACAAGGAAGGCGCCGACCCGGCCAAGATCCGTGGCCAGCTCACCGAATACGGTTTGGTGGCAGAGGATTTCGGTGGCGACACGATGTTCGTCGACATCTCGGCCAAGCAGGGCACCAACATCGAGGCGCTGGAAGAAGCGGTGCTGCTGACCGCCGATGCCGCCTTGGACCTGCGCGCCAACCCCGACATGGAAGCCCAGGGTGTGGCGATCGAGGCGCACCTGGACCGCGGTCGCGGACCCGTTGCCACCGTGCTGATCCAGCGCGGCACGCTGCGGGTCGGTGACTCGATCGTCGCCGGCGACGCCTACGGCCGCGTTCGGCGGATGGTCGACGAGCACGGCGAGGACGTCCACGAGGCGCTGCCGTCGCGGCCGGTGCAGGTCATCGGCTTCACGTCGGTGCCCGGCGCCGGCGACAACCTGCTGGTCGTCGACGAGGACCGCATCGCCCGCCAGATCGCCGACCGGCGCAGCGCCCGCAAGCGCAACGCCCTCGCGGCGCGTTCGCGCAAGCGGATCAGCCTGGAGGACCTGGACTCGGCGCTGAAGGAAACCAGCCAGCTGAACCTGATCCTCAAGGGCGACAACGCCGGTACCGTCGAGGCGCTCGAAGAGGCCCTGATGGGAATCGAGATCGACGACGAGGTGGAACTGCGCGTCATCGACCGCGGCGTCGGTGGCATCACCGAGACCAACGTCAACCTGGCGTCGGCCTCGGACGCGGTGATCATCGGCTTCAACGTGCGTGCCGAGGGCAAGGCGACCGAGCTGGCCAACCGTGAAGGCGTGGACATCCGCTACTACTCGGTGATCTACCAGGCCATCGACGAGATCGAGAAGGCCCTGCGCGGCATGCTCAAGCCGATCTTCGAGGAGAACCAGCTGGGCCGCGCGGAGATCCGCGCGATCTTCCGGTCCTCGAAGGTCGGTGTCATCGCCGGCTGCCTGATCACCTCCGGCATCGTGCGGCGCAACGCCAAGGCCCGGTTGTTGCGCGACAACATCGTGGTCGCCGACAACCTGACGATCTCGTCGCTGCGCCGCGAGAAGGACGACGTGACCGAGGTTCGCGAGGGCTTCGAATGCGGTATGACGCTGACCTATTCGGACATCAAGGAAGGCGACGTCATCGAATCCTTCGAGCTCGTCGAGAAGGAGCGCGCCTGATGGCGGACCCGGCACGGGCGCGCCGGCTGGCCAAGAGGATCAACACCATCGTCGCCTCGGCGATCGAATTCGAGATCAAGGATCCGAGACTGGATGGCGTGACGATCGTCGACACCAAGGTGACCGCCGACCTGCACGACGCGACGGTGTTCTACACCGTGTTGGGACCCACGCTGGACGACGAGCCCGACTACGAGGGGGCCGCTGCCGCGCTGGACCGGGCCAAGGGAACGTTGCGCACCATGGTCGGTGCGGGTACCGGCGTGCGCTTCACTCCCACGCTGACGTTCAGCCGGGACACCACCACCGACACCGTGGCGCGGATGGATGAGCTGCTGGCGCGCGCCCGTGCGGCCGACGCCGACGTGGCGCGGGTTCGGGTGGGAGCCAAGCCGGCCGGGGAGGCCGATCCCTACCGTGAGAGTGGGGCAGCGGACGCTGAGGACCGCGGTGACGACCATCGACCCGAAGACTGAGCTGGACCGCGCCCCGGTCGCGGGGGCGCGGGTAGACGCGGTCGGTGCCGCCGAGTTGCTTTCGGCGGCAACGGCAATCGCGGTGATTTGCCACGTCCATCCCGACGCCGACACAATCGGCGCGGGGCTGGCACTGGCCACGGTGCTCGACCGAAGCGACAAACACGTCGAGGTCAGCTTTGCCGCGCCGGCCACGCTGCCGGAGTCGCTGCGTTCGCTGCCCGGGTGCCAGCTGCTGGTGAGCCCGGACACGATGCGCCGGGACGTCGATTTGGTTGTGACGGTGGATGTTCCGAGCCGCAAGAGGCTCGGCGCGCTCGGCGACGCGTTCGCCCCGGACCAGCCGCTGCTGGTGATCGATCACCATGCCTCCAACGAGATGTTCGGTACCGCGAATTACGTTGACTCGTCTGCGGATTCGACGACGCTGTTGGTGGCCGAACTGTTCGACGCCTGGGGCAAGCCGATCGACCGCGACGTCGCGCACTGCATCTACGCCGGGCTGACCACCGACACCGGCTCGTTCCGCTGGGCCAGTGCCCGCGCGTTCCGGCTGGCCGCGCGGCTGGTCGAGCTCGGTGTGGACAACGCCAAGATCAGCCGGACGCTGATGGACACTCACCCGTTCGTGTGGCTGCCGCTGTTGTCGCGGGTGCTCGGCTCGGCGCAACTGGTGCCGGACGCGGTCGAGGGGCGTGGGTTGGTGTATGCGGTCGTCGACAACCAGGACTGGACCAATTCACGTCCGGAGGAAGTCGAGAGCATCGTCGACATTGTGCGCACCACGCAGCAGGCCGAGGTCGCCGCGGTGTTCAAAGAGGTTGACCCGCAACAGTGGTCGGTGTCGATGCGGGCCAAGGCCGAGGTGGACTTAGCCGCCGTTGCGTCGGTGTTCGGTGGCGGTGGCCACCGGCTCGCCGCCGGCTATTCGACCTCCGGCTCGATCGACGAGGTGGTGGCCTCGCTGCGGACGGCGCTGGGCTAGAACGCCCAGCTTCCCACCGATTGCAGGACGAATCCGTGGTCCCCGCTGGTGGTGTCCAGACAGGCGATCATGTTGTCAGCGCCCACCGCGCAGGTGACGTTGAGATAGGACAATTTCTGCCCGGCGGCCAATGCCTTACCGGCATAGGGCAATGCGGCCGGGTTGCCGCCACATCCGCCGTAGGTCATCCGGCTCAATTCGTAGCCGGGTCCCTTGAAATTGACCGAGCCCTGCACGCAGTCGCCCGGTCTCGGGTGGCCGCCGCCGGGAAAGAGAACGTCGTCTATTCCGGGCACTTCGCCATTGCACTTGATGTCTTGTGAGGGTTGCGGCGCGGGTGCCGGGCCGCCGTAGAAGTCACACACCACCGAGTTCGGCGCCGAGAAGATTATCCGGGGTGCGTTTCCGGGCAACGATGTGGAGACATATCCGTCGGCCGGGACCGCGGTGAATCCGTCGAGATTGGGAAATCGCGGCGGCGGCAGGGCGGCCGCGTGCTGTCCGGACGCGATCGCCGACGCGATGACCAGGGCCGAGACGCCGAGAACCCGCGTGGTGAGGTCGACGATCATGCGCATCGATTCCTCCTGCAGTGCCGAATTGTTTCGGGTCGTTTGTTGGGATCGTATTGGCTATTGGGGCGCCTGGCGATCAAAAGTTTCGCCGCACAGGCCAACGGCATATAAAGCGAAATTGTGGGCGATCACCGGATCGAAGGCGGGTCAATTCCATTTGCCCGGCAATTACGCCGTCGCGATGATTGCGCATACCGCCACTACCGCACCTGAGCCCGTCCGCGTTGCAGCACGGCCTCCCGGTTGGCGGCGATATCGGCGCCGGTGGTGCGAAATTGCCTGGCCGCCATGGCTTCCAGCCACAGGCCCGCGCTGGTCTGCGACTCGTCGATGCGGTGGTAGGAGGCCAGCAATGCGCGCACCGCGTCCTGGTTGTTGCCGACGATCGACGCGGCCACCTGGCGTGCCGTGGGCAGCAGCCGGTCGTGTGGCACCACCTCGGTGGCCAGGCCGGCGCGCAGTGCGTCGGCGGCGGACAGGTAGTCGCCGGTCATGCTCATCCGCCGGGCCAAACCCACGCCCACCTTTTGGGGCAGCCGAACGGACAGGCCCCAGGTCGGCAGCAGGCCCACCCGGGCGTGCGTGTCGGCGAAGCGGGCCTGCTCCGACGCGATCACGATGTCGCAGTACAGCACCAGCTCCAGCCCGCCGGTGACCGCGGCTCCGTTGATCGCGCCGATCACCGGCTTGGTCATCGATGGCCATCGCGGCGAGATGTCGGGCAGTGCGGTCGAATCGCCCAGCTCTTTGAGATCCAGCCCGGCGCAGAACACCGGATCGGCTCCGGTGAGGATCACGACGTCGACGTCGTCATCGGTTTCGGCCGCGGTCAGCGCCCCGAAGAACCGATCCCGCAGCGCCGCGGACAGCGCATTGCGCGACTGCGGCCGGTTCAGGGTCAGGGTGCGCACCCGCTCGTCGGTGGAGATCAGCAGGATGTCGTCGTCGCTCATGGCATCACCGTAGAGGGTCGCTCGCTGCGCCTATCGTGGAGGGATGTGCCGAAACATCACCGAACTGCGCGGGTTGCAGCCGTCGGCCACGGCTGACGAGATAGCCGCGGCGGCGCGTCAGTATGTGCGCAAAGTCAGCGGCATCACGCGCCCATCGGCCGCCAACGTCGAGGCGTTCGAGGCCGCGGTCGCCGAGGTCACGCAGACGACGACGCGCTTGCTGGAGTCGCTGCCGCCGCGGCGCCAGCCGCCCAAGACGGTCCCGCCGTTGCGTCGACCCGAGGTCGTCGCCCGCCTCGCCGCATCCAAATGATGCTGAAATGACGCTCACCGCAACGACGCCCGCGCTCAAGGAGTGGAGCGCGGCCGTGCACGCATTGCTGCACGGCCGCCAGTATGTGCTGTTGCGCAAGGGCGGCATCGCAGAGAAGCGGTTCGACGTCGCATCTTCGGAGTTCTTGCTGTTCCCGACGGTTGCGCACAGCCACGCCGAGCGGGTGCGGCCCGAACATCGAGACCTGCTGGCCGCCGCGGCGACCGACAGTACCGAGGATCAGCTGGTGATCCGCGCGGCGGCGAAAGTGGTTGCGGCACTGGAGGTTAACCGGCCAGAGCAGCTGCCGGAGATCGAGGATTTGCACATCTGGACCGCCGAGTCGGTGCGTGCCGACCGGCTCGATTTCCGGCCCAAGCACAAACTTGCCGCACTGGTGGTGTCGGTGAGCCCGCTCGTCGAGCCGATCCGCCTGACCCGCACTCCCGAGTACGGCGGCTGCACCAGCTGGGTGCAGCTGCCCGCGCGGCCCGCCTTTGCGGCGCCGGTGCAGGACCCCGTTCATGACCGAGCCGTGCTAGCCGACGTCGCCGCCCGGGTTCGCGACGCCGTTGGCTGACAGGTCGAGCGGGCCGATCGGAAGCAGCAGCCGCGAGCGCCCGTAGGCGATGCTGTGGGTAGCCGGTTTGAGATGGCGCGCCGTCAGCGTCGGCTCCCCGGTCCCCGGGTTGCGTGCGTAGCGCGGCGACCAGCTGCCGGTGATGAGCAGCCGGATCCGCGAGCCGGCGCGGAAGCGGTGCGCGATCGGGTCGAGTTCGATCTTGACGGTCTTCGCCGGCGCGGACAGCCGCCGGTAGCCATCGCTGACGTTGCGCGACCGGCCCTTCGCTCCGATGTCGAAGACCTCGCTGACCCGGACGAACAGGTCGACGTTCGGGTTGTTCGAGCGGTGGGCCAGCTCGACGACCGGGTTTCCGTATACGCACAGATCGTGCAGCAGGGTCGCACTGGTGAAGGTCAGCACGTCGTCGCGCAACGCGAGGCGGCTGTCGTCGCGGTAGCCCCCGATCGGGGACAGCAGCGCACCGCCGATGGTCGGCGTCGGGTTGGCGGGGTTGTAGCGGAAGGTCGCCGGCGACAGCTTCGGCAGGTCGGTGGGCGACGTGTCGTCCAGGTAGCGGCCGGGCCGCAGGTAGAGCGCGCGCTGTGAGGTGGCGGGCGGCCAGTCCGGCAGGTTGCGCCAGCCCTGGCCGGTGACGCAAACGCGAACCCTGCCGGGGCGGCCGAGCGACGCGGTGCCGGCCAGATGGGTGTCCAGCCAGTCCAGCGTTTCGCGCAGGCTGGTGCCCAGCCCCTTGGTGAGTAGCTCGGTGTGTGTCCAGGGGCCGATCGTCAGCGCGACGTCGACGCCGCGGCGGCGCAGGCGGCCGTATTGCTGCATCGTTTGCCGCACGAAGATGTCCTGCCAGCCGCCGAGCAACAGCACCGGCACCTGCACGCGATCCAATGACGAGCTGAACCGCAGCCGCTGCCAGAACGGGTGATCCGGGTCGGGGTTCTCCACCCACGACTCGAACCAGGGCGCCCCGGCGCCCAGCATCCGACGGGCCGACGCGCCGAATGGCGCCCCGGCGACCGCCTTGGCGACCCGTCGCGGCGCCCGCGCTTGCCGGATGCCCGACACGAGACGGATCGGGTCTTCCTGATGGGCAACGAGATCGCTCCAGCCCAGAAAGTCGCTGACCGCGAACGACCCGGTGCCGTAGACCGAGTCCGCGAAGTCATGCGGGCCTGCGGTGATCACCGCCGCGGCGAGCTGAGGCGGTGGCTCCTGCAATATCGCCCATTGGGTGAATCCCAGATAGGACGGTCCGATCGTGGCGAAGCTGCCGGTGAACCACGGCTGCTCGACCAACCAGGCGACCGTGTCGGCGCCGTCGGCGGCCTCGTTGACCATCGGCTCGAACACCCCGGTGGAGCCGAACGTCCCACGCACGCTTTGCAACACCACGTGGTAGCCCCGCGCGGCATACGGCCGGGCGAACAACAGCGAGAACGGAAATCCACGCCCGTAGGGTCCACGCACCAGCACGGTGCCGGCCGGGCTGGACGTGGCCGGCGCGTAGTGATCGGCGACCAGCCGCGCCCCGTCGCGCATCGGGACTTCGACGCGGTGCACGCGGTAGCCGGTGGTGGCCGGCCGCAGACCCAGCAGCCGACCCGCGGCGTTGACGCCGGCCTCGGTCAGGCTGTGCAGCGCGGGTTCGGCGGGTCGAGTCGATGTCATGCTCACGCTCACCAGGTTAAGGCCGACCGGCAGTGGTTATTGACGCCGACGCGAATTCATTTCGGCCACAAAACATCGTGCTCAGCGGCGGGTCGGCGCGGCTAGAACTTGTAGTACCGCGTCAGATCGTTGGCCCGCTGCAGGTTGGTCGACGGGCAGTCGACCTCGGGGTTGGAGTAAACCGTCGAATAGAACAGCGCCTGCTGCAGCACGCCGTAGCTGGTCTTGAACGCCACCATGCAGGAGAAGAACCAGTAGCTGTTGTGGTAGGTCGGCTTCAGCACCCAGTACGTCGCGGCGCGGTGTCCCTGGATCGTGGTCTCCAGGGCGTCGGGGGGCAGGGACTGCTCATAGGTGCGCCAGATGATGGGCTCGACAGCCAGCTGATAGTTCCCGGCGTCGAATTGGCAGCGCAGGCCGTCCTGGGGTTCGGGCGGGGTGAACGCCAGCCCGAGCCGCTGCAGCGCGTCGAATGGGACGTCCCGGCACGGATCGAACGGGCTCGGGTCGGTGGTGGCGATGATCGGGCTCTTCATCGTGGTTTCCATCGGCTGCGCCGTCGACCGCAGATCGACGGTATGGCCGCGGCCGGCTGGGGCGGGCGGCGCACTGTGCCAGCCCAGTACGACCGCTGTCATCACCGCACCGAGCGCCCCGAGCAGGCGCACCTTGGTAAACATGACACCCCCTAGCCCTCGGCCGTCCCTTTGGCGGGGAGTTTACAAGTCACGTGCACGAGGTCACAGCCAAACCTGAACTTGTTCTAATCGGCAGCTGGCATCCACCGGAAACGGGGCCGAAAGCCGCAGCGGGACAGGGGCCGCCGCGCCGGGTCGTTAGGCTGGTTAGTCGTGGTAGGTAAAGAATCGGGGCGGGACTCGACCAATGGCGGACAGCCGACCCCCCAACCGACGCTGTGGGCGGTCTCCGACTTGCACACGGGCCACCTGGGCAATAAGCCGGTCACCGAATCGCTGCATCCGTCGTCGCCGGACGACTGGCTGATCGTCGCAGGCGACGTCGCCGAGCGCACCGACGAAATCCGCTGGGCCCTCGACCTGCTGCGACGCCGGTTCGCCAAGGTGATCTGGGTGCCGGGCAACCACGAGCTGTGGACCACCAATCGCGATCCCAACCAGGTCTTCGGCAAGGCCCGCTACGACTATCTGGTCAACATGTGCGACGAGATGGGCGTGATCACGCCGGAACATCCCTTCCCGGTGTGGACCGAACGCGGCGGCCCGGCAACGATCGTGCCGATGTTCTTGCTCTACGACTACACCTTCTTGCCCGAGGGGGCGCTGAGCAAAGCCCAAGGCCTGGAAATCGCGCGTCAGCAAAACGTGGTGGCCACCGACGAATTCCTGCTCTCCTGCGAGCCGTACCCCACCCGCGACGCGTGGTGCCGGGAGCGGGTGGACATCAGCCGAGCCCGCCTCGAGCAACTCGACTGGATGACACCGACCGTTCTGGTGAACCACTTCCCGTTGGTGCGGGACCCCTGCGACGCGTTGTTCTATCCGGAGTTCTCGCTGTGGTGCGGGACCATCAAGACCGCCGACTGGCACACCCGTTACAACGCCGTCTGCTCGGTCTACGGCCACCTGCACATCCCGCGGACCACGTGGTACGACGACGTGCGCTTCGAGGAAGTCTCGGTGGGCTACCCGCGCGAGTGGCGGCGCCGCAAGCCGTACAGCTGGCTGCGCCAGATCCTGCCCGATCCGAACTACGCGCCCGGCTACCTCAACGACTTCGGTGGTCACTTCACGATCACCCCCGAGATGAAGGCGCAGTCCGAACAGTTCCGGGAAAAGTTGCGGCAGCGACAGTCACGATGACCGCAGACATGTTGGTGTCGTCGGTGTTGCCGGCGACCTCGCAGAGGGCGATGGCGTACTCGGAGGTGTACTCCGACCCGCCCGGCTTGACCCCGCTGCCCGAAGAGGAACCGCTGATCGCCAAGTCGGTGGCCAAGCGGCGCAACGAGTTCGTCACCGTCAGGTACTGCGCGCGGATCGCGCTGGGCGAGCTGGGCCTGCCACCGGTGCCAATCCTCAAGGGCGACAAGGGCGAACCCTGCTGGCCCGCGGGCGTGGTCGGCAGCCTCACGCACTGCACGGGGTATCGCGGTGCGGTGGTGGGGCGTAGTGCCGCGGTGCGCTCGGTGGGCATCGACGCCGAGCCGCACGACGTGTTGCCCAATGGCGTGCTGGACGCGATCAGCCTGGCCGAGGAGCGTGCCGAAATTCCGCAGGCGATGCCGGATGGTCTGCATTGGGATCGAATCCTGTTCTGCGCCAAGGAAGCAACGTACAAGGCGTGGTTCCCGCTGACCAAGCGATGGCTGGGTTTCGAAGACGCCCACATCAGCTTCGAGGCCGACGGCCCGGCGGCCGGCACGTTCGTCTCGCAGATCCTGATCGATCCCGAGGCGCTGTCGGGTCCGCCGCTGACCGTGCTGCGGGGCCGCTGGTCGGTCGACCGCGAACTCGTGCTGACCGCGATCGTGCTATGACCGAAAGCCCCAGCGGTCCGGGATTGGTCGTCGTCGACAAGCCCGCCGGAATGACCAGTCACGACGTGGTGGGGCGCTGCCGCCGAATCTTTTCCACCCGGCGGGTGGGCCACGCGGGCACGTTGGACCCGATGGCCACCGGTGTGCTGGTGATCGGAGTCGATCGCGCAACCAAGATCCTCGGCCTGCTGACGGCATCGGAGAAGTCGTACGCCGCCACCATCCGCCTCGGTCAGACCACCACCACCGAGGACGCCGAAGGTGAACTGCTGCAAACCATTTCGGCCTCACATGTGACGGACCAGGCCATCGCCGATGCGATCGCCGGGCTGCGTGGCGACATCGAGCAAGTGCCGTCGGCGGTCAGCGCAATCAAGGTCGACGGCAAGCGCGCATACCAACGGGTCCGCGCGGGCGAGGCCGTCGAACTCAAGGCCCGCCCGGTGCGCATCGACCGGTTCGAGGTGTCGGCGACCCGGCGCCACGGCGACGCGATCGATCTCGACGTCGCCGTCGACTGCTCGTCGGGAACCTACATCCGCGCTCTGGCCCGCGACCTCGGCGCCGCGCTCGGGGTGGGCGGGCACCTGACGGCGTTGCGGCGCAGCCGGGTCGGGCGTTTCGAGCTGGACCAGGCGGTTACGCTCGACGACCTCGCCGAGCGGCCACGGCTGAGCTGGACGTTGGACGAGGCTTGCCTGCGGATGTTCCCGCGCCGCGTCCTGACGCCCGAGGAGGCCGAGGCGACCAGTCACGGCCGGCCGTTGTCGCCGGCCGGACTCGACGGCGTCTATGCCGCCAGCGACGACGCCGGCCGGGTGATCGCGCTGCTGCGCGACGAGGGTTCGCGGACCAGGTCGGTCGTGGTGTTGCGCCCGGCGACGATGCAGAACGGCACGCTCTGAGGAGGAGTCGGGCAATCAGACGGCGCCCGGCGACGATGCAGAACGGCACGCTCTGAGGAGGAGTCGGGCAATCAGACGGCGCCCGGCGACGATGCAGAACGGCACGCTCTGAGGAGGAGTCGGGCAATCAGACGGCGTCCCGCGACGCTGTAGCCCGTCAGAGCCGGCTGAGCAGTTCGGCCTTCTTCGTGGCGAATTCCTCGTCGGAGAGGATGCCACGCTGGTGTAACCCGGCCAGCGATTCGATGGCGGCGACGATCTCCGCCGAACCCCCGGCCGCGGCGGACGGCGGCTTGGCCGCTGGAGTCTGCGATGCCGACCGCGGCTGCGGTGGATGCTGGTACTGCGCCTGGGACTGCGTTGCAGGCGCCGCGGCATGAGTTTCGGGCGCCGGCGCGGAACCGAGGTCACGCAAACTCGACACCCCGAAGGTGCCGAGTTGGCTGGTGAAGACCACCGAGCCGGATCCGCCGCCCTGCTGCTGTTGCACACCACCGATATTGTGCTCGCCGGTATCGAAAACCCTTGTCACGCCGCCGATCTGGATTGCCAGTCGCCGGGCGCCGGGGAAGAACGCGTAGCGCACGTCGTTCTGCGCGCCCGACGAGCTCGGGACGCCGAGGTCGGCGGGCCACCAGTTGTTCGCGCCGATATCCAGCGCGGGGTGCGCCGTCGCGGGTGGGAATACCGTGGTGGTCGCCAGCAGCTGAGCCAAGTCGTTGCACAGCGCATCGACGCGGGCCTTGAGCGCGTTGTCGAACATGTTGCCGACCATCGTCATCCCGCCCCGCATCCATTGCCCGCTCCCGCCGAGCTCGGGGATGTCGAACTGAGCCATCGTGCCGCCGCCGGCGCGCAGGGCGAACAGCATGGACAGCACCGCTTCTTGGGAGAGTCCGTGGCGCTGCGCGATGTCGGCGACGGCACCGGCGGCTTCGGGGGTAACCGTTGCCTTCATGGTCATGATTCTTTCGTCGTTCGGTAGTGGTTCGAGCCTACGCAAGCCGCGGGCGCGGAGCGTGGCGCGAATCCGGGGCGGTCGTCTGCGCCCGGGGCTTCAGGCGGCCACCCCACGCGGCTAAGCTGCCGACTAGACAGGTGTCAAGAACCCAGCCCGGGCGGAAGGGGCATAAAATGTCCAGCAAGATGTCCAACAAGGTTTACGTCATCGGCGTCGGCATGACGAAGTTCGAGAAGCCGGGCCGCCGTGAGGGCTGGGACTACCCGGACATGGCGCGCGAGTCGGGAACCAACGCGCTGGCCGACGCGGGCATCGACTACAGCGAGATCGAGCAGGGCTACGTCGGCTATGTCTACGGCGAGTCGACCTCGGGGCAGCGGGCCCTCTACGAATTGGGCCTGACCGGTATTCCGATCGTCAACGTCAACAACAACTGCTCGACCGGCTCCACCGCGCTGTTCATGGCGGCGCAGGCGATTCGGGGTGGGCTGGCCGACTGCACGATCGCCCTGGGGTTCGAGAAGATGAAGCCCGGATCGCTGGCGACGACCTACGAAGACCGCACCAACCCGATGGACAAGCACGTCAAGGCGATGGCCGAGATCAGCGAGTTCGCCTTCCCGGCAGCGCCGTGGATGTTCGGCGCGGCGGGCCGCGAGCACATGGTGCAGTACGGCAGCACCGCAGAGCACTTCGCCAAGATCGGCTACAAGAACCACAAGCACTCGGTGAACAACCCGTTCGCGCAGTTCCAGGACGAGTACACCCTCGACGACATCCTGGCCGCCAAGATGATCTACGACCCGCTGACCAAGCTGCAGTGCTCGCCGACCTCGGACGGCTCGGGCGCGGCGATTCTGGCCTCGGAGGGGTTCGTCGACCGGCACGGACTGGCCGGCCAGGCGGTCGAGATCGTCGGGCAGGCCATGACCACCGACTTCAAGTCCACCTTCGACGGCAGTGCCAAGGGCCTGATCGGCTACGACATGAATGTGCAAGCAGCACAACGGGTTTACCAGCAGTCGGGGCTCGGCCCGGAAGACTTCCAGGTGATCGAGTTGCACGACTGCTTCTCGGCCAACGAGCTGCTGCTCTACGAAGCCCTCGGGCTGTGCGGTCCGGGCGAAGCGCCGAAGCTGATCGACAACGGCGACACCACCTACGGCGGGCGTTGGGTGGTCAACCCGTCCGGCGGCCTGATCTCCAAGGGCCACCCGCTGGGCGCGACCGGCCTGGCGCAGTGCGCCGAGCTGACCTGGCAGCTGCGGGGCCAGGCCGACAAGCGTCAGGTCGACAACGTCAGTGCCGCACTGCAACACAACATCGGGCTGGGTGGCGCCGCCGTCGTCACCGCATACCAGCGGGCCGAGCGCTGAGCGGCGCGGCGGGCGGGCGGACCGAGGGGGAAAAGCCGTGATCGAGTGGTCCGAGACCGATTTGATGATGCGGGATGCCGTTCGTCAGTTCGTGGACAAGGAGATCCGCCCGCATATCGACGAACTGGAAACCGGTGCGCTGTCGCCGTATCCGATCGCGCGCAAGTTCTTCAGCCAGTTCAGCCTCGACGCGATGGCAGCGGAGTCGGTCAAGAAGATGCTGGACCGTGAGCGCGCCAAGGAAAACGGTGAACCCGAGGGTGAAAAGCGCGACGGCGCCGACGATTCCGGTGGCCTGGGCGGACAGCAATCGATGGTCGCGGTGCTGGTTTCCGAGATCGCGCGGGTCAGCATCGGATTGCTGAGCACCGCATCGGTCAGCCTCGGTCTGGGCGCGGCGACGATCATGAGCCGCGGCACACTGGCCCAGAAAGAGCGCTGGCTGCCCGAGCTGATGACGATGGAAAAGATTGCGGCGTGGGCGATTACCGAGCCGGATTCCGGCTCGGACGCGTTCGGCGGCATGAAGACCTACGTCAAGCGCGACGGCGCGGACTACATCCTCAACGGGCAGAAGACATTCATCACCAACGGGCCGTACGCCGACGTGCTGGTCGTGTACGCCAAGCTCGACGAGGGCGACGCGGCCCCGGACAAGAAGGTGGACAAGCGCAACCGGCCGGTGCTGGTGTTCGTGCTCGACGCGGGAATGGAAGGCCTGACGCAGGGCAAGCCGTTCAAGAAGATGGGCATGATGTCCTCGCCGACCGGGGAGCTGTTCTTCGACAACGTGCGGCTGAGCCCGGACCGGCTGCTCGGCGAGAGCGAACAGCAGAGTGACGGCCGCGAAAGTGCGCGCGACAATTTCGCCGCCGAGCGGATCGGGATCGCGATGATGGCGCTGGGCATCATTGACGAATGTCACCGGCTCTGTGTCGATTACGCGAAGACCCGCACGCTGTGGGGCAAGAACATCGGGCAGTTCCAGCTGATCCAGCTCAAGCTGGCGAAGATGGAAATCGCCCGGATGAACGTGCAGAACATGGTGTTCATGACGATCGAGCGTCAACAGGCCGGTAAACCGCTGACGCTGGCCGAGGCGTCCGCCGTCAAGCTGTACTCCTCGGAGGCGGCCACCGAGGTGGCGATGGAGGCGGTGCAGTTGTTCGGCGGCAACGGCTATATGGCCGAGTACCGCGTCGAGCAACTGGCCCGCGACGCGAAGTCGCTGATGATCTACGCCGGCAGCAACGAGGTTCAGGTCACCCACATCGCCAAGGGTCTGCTGACCAGCTGAGCAAAATGGCGACGACCCGCCACGCTGCGCCGCGCTCGCGATCGTCGCTAAGGCACGACCCAGATCGCCCGGGCGGCGGGACTGCCCAGATCGACAGTGGTCTCGGCGCCGTCGGCGGCTTCGATCGCGACCGAGATCATGCCGGCGAATTCGCGACGGGTCACCACCCGCACCTGCGAGTCGAGGTTGATCCCGACGCTGTCGAAATACCGCAGCATCTCCGGGTCCTTGTCGGAGATGCGGGCCACCGTGATGGTTTCGTCCTCGCCGCACGCCCACAGCTGGCGCACCGGCCGGGTGGGCACCTGGCCGTCGGAAGCCGGGATGGGGTCGCCGTGCGGGTCGCGGCGCGGGAAGCCCAGTTTGGCGTCGATGCGATCCACCAGCCGATCCGATACCGCGTGCTCGAGCACCTCGGCCTCGTCGTGCACCTCGTCCCAGCCGTAGCCGAGCTCGTTGACCAGGAAGGTCTCCAGCAGCCGGTGCCGCCGCACCACTTCGAGCGCCGCGCGCCGACCCGCTTCGGTCAGGGTCACCGCGCCGTACTTCGCGTGGTCGACCAGCCCCTGCTCAGCGAGCTTGCGGATCGATTCCGAGGCCGTGCTGGCCGAGACGCCGATTCGGTCCGCCAGCATCTTGGTGCTGACCTTTTCCACCGACCACTCTTGGGCATTCCAAATGACCTTGAGATAGTCCTGGCCGACCGCGGTGAGACCGCCAGCCTCTTCGTCAGCCCTCACAAACAAAAAGTTTAGGCAATCTACGTCTGGTCTGGCGTGCTGACCGGGCCAGCGGGTGTGGCCGCGCCGAAAACACCGGCCCCGTTACTGCGGAATCGGGATCTTACGGCGCGTCGGGCCGGAGTGCACCGTAGGCTTGCGATCGTGCAGCGGTGGCGCGGCCAAGACGAGATCCCCACTGACTGGGGCCGATGTGTGCTCACGATCGGGGTGTTCGACGGTGTGCACCGCGGTCATGCGGAATTGATTGCGCACGCGGTGAAAGCCGGGCGGGCACGCAACGTGCCGGCCGTGCTGATGACGTTCGATCCGCATCCGATGGAAGTGGTCTATCCGGGCAGTCACCCGGCGCAGCTGACCACGTTGACCCGGCGCGCGGAGCTCGTCGAGGAGCTGGGTGTCGACGTCTTCCTCGTCATGCCGTTCACCACGGACTTCATGAAGCTCACGCCGGAGCGCTACGTCCACGAGCTCCTGGTGGAGAACCTGCATGTCGTCGAGGTCGTGGTGGGGGAGAACTTCACCTTCGGCAAGAAGGCGCTCGGCACGGTCGACACCCTGCGCAAGGCCGGTGACCGGTTCGGATTCGCGGTGGAGTCGATGTCGCTGCTGTCCGAGCATCACAGCAACGAGACCGTGACGTTCTCGTCGACCTACATCCGCTCCTGCGTCGACGCCGGCGACATGGTGGCGGCCACCGAGGCGCTGGGCCGCCCGCACCGCGTCGAAGGCGTCGTCGTGCGCGGGCATGGGAGGGGCGCCGAGTTGGGCTTTCCCACCGCGAACGTCGCGCCGCCGATGTACTCGGCGATCCCGGCCGACGGCGTGTACGCCGCCTGGTTCACCGTGCTGGGACACGGACCGGTGACCGGCACCGTCGTCCCGGGGGAGCGCTACCAGGCCGCGGTCTCCGTCGGCACCAACCCGACGTTTTCCGGGCGCACCCGCACCGTCGAGGCGTTCGTCCTCGATACGACCGCTGACCTGTACGGACAGCATGTCGCCCTGGACTTCGTCGCCCGCATTCGGGGCCAGTACAAGTTCGAATCGGTCAAGGAACTGGTGGCCCAGATCGGCGTCGACACCGACCGGACCCGCAGTCTGCTCGGCGACTAGACCCACGGCCGGCCGCACTCCGACGATTCGGGCCGGGCCGCGCATGGCTGCTAAACTTCCGGACGATATCGGCGTGTGCTGCGGTTCGCGGCGGCCGCGCCCGGACATTGAACCTTCGCGGACCTATTGATGGAGTTATTTCGTGGCGCTTACTGCCGAGCAGAAAAAAGAAATTCTGGGCCAATACGGCCTGCATGACACCGACACCGGATCGCCGGAGGCGCAGATCGCGCTGCTGACCAAGCGGATCGCCGACCTGACCGAGCACCTCAAGGTGCACAAGCACGACCACCACTCGCGGCGCGGCCTGCTGCTGCTGGTGGGTCGTCGGCGCCGGCTGATCAAGTACATCTCGCAGATCGACGTCGAGCGCTACCGCTCGCTGATCGACCGGCTGGGCCTGCGTCGCTGACGCCTGGCTCGCTCCCACGCCTTGCTGGTCGGCCGAGTTCGCCAGTGTAGAGTGAGAGCGTTCTGGGCCTGTTTGGCCCGAACAAATGGTGCGGTGCGCGCAGATCCGTGTGTTCCGTTCCAGCGTGTCACGACGGAAGCAGCCCGGTCTGTATCGGGCGGTCTTCGGTAGTGGCAGCCGGGCTCTCCGGATCTGGGGCAGGTCGGCCGCTTCGATCGATGGCCGTAGCCGCATTCAGACTTTAGTTTCGCGAGGGTTGCTCCGAACCCTCTGCGGGTTGCGCGTGATTACGCGAAAAAGCTGAATAACCCAGAGAGGCTGCACGGACACCTATGTCTGTCGCTCAAATTGATGAAGGCGTGTACGAATCCACCGCCACAATCGACAACGGGACCTTTGGTACCCGGACCATCCGATTCGAGACCGGCCGGCTGGCCCTGCAGGCCGCCGGTTCCGTCGTCGCCTACCTCGACGACGAGAACATGCTGCTGTCGGCCACGACCGCCAGCAAGGCACCCAAGGAGCACTTCGACTTCTTCCCGCTGACGGTCGACGTCGAGGAGCGGATGTACGCCGCCGGGCGCATCCCCGGTTCGTTCTTCCGCCGCGAGGGCCGGCCCTCCACCGACGCGATCCTGACCTGCCGGCTCATCGACCGCCCGCTGCGGCCGTCGTTCATCTCCGGCCTGCGCAACGAGATCCAGGTCGTCGTCACGATCCTGAGCCTGGACCCCAACGACCTGTACGACGTGCTGGCGATCAACGCCGCGTCGGCCTCCACCCAGATCAGCGGGCTGCCGTTCTCCGGCCCCATCGGGGCTGTGCGGGTCGCACTGATCGACGGCCAGTGGGTCGCGTTCCCGACCGTTGAGCAGCTCGAACGCGCCGTGTTCGACATGGTCGTGGCCGGCCGCGCTGTCGGAGAAGGCGACCAAAAAGACGTGGCCATCATGATGGTCGAGGCCGAGGCCACCGAAAAGCTCATCGAACTCGTCGAGGGCGGCGCCCAGGCGCCGACGGAAACCGTTGTGGCGGAAGGCCTGGAGGCCGCCAAGCCGTTCATCGCCGCGCTGTGCGCCGCTCAGCAGGAGCTGGCCGACGCGGCCGCCAAGCCCATCGGTGAGTACCCGACGTTCCCGGACTACGCCGAAGACGTCTACTACGCGGTCGCCTCGGTGGCCACCGACGAACTGGCCAAGGCGCTGACCATCGGCGGCAAGGCCGAGCGCGACGCGCGCATTGACGAGCTCAAGGCCGAGGTGGCCGAGCGGCTCACTAAGGACTCGGCGACCTACGAGGGCCGCGAGAAAGAGGTTGGCGCCGCGTTCCGATCGTTGACCAAGAAGCTGGTGCGTCACCGCATCCTGACCGACCACTTCCGCATCGACGGCCGCGGCATCACCGACATCCGCGCCCTGTCGGCCGAGGTAGCCGTCGTGCCGCGGGCGCATGGCAGCGCGCTGTTCGAGCGGGGCGAGACCCAGATCCTGGGTGTCACCACGCTGGACATGGTCAAAATGGCCCAGCAGATCGACTCGCTGGGGCCGGAAACCTCCAAGCGGTACATGCACCACTACAACTTCCCGCCGTTCTCCACCGGCGAGACCGGCCGCGTCGGTTCGCCGAAGCGGCGTGAGATCGGCCACGGCGCGCTGGCCGAGCGGGCGCTGATTCCGGTGCTGCCCAGCGTCGAGGAGTTCCCGTACGCCATCCGTCAGGTGTCAGAAGCGTTGGGCTCCAACGGTTCGACGTCGATGGGATCGGTCTGCGCCTCCACCCTCGCGCTGCTGAACGCCGGGGTGCCGCTCAAGGCGCCGGTGGCCGGCATCGCGATGGGCCTGGTGTCCGACGAGGTCGACGGTGAGACCCGTTACGTCACCCTGACCGACATCCTCGGCGCCGAGGACGCGTTCGGCGACATGGACTTCAAGTGCGCCGGCACCAAGGACTATGTCACCGCGCTGCAGCTGGACACCAAGCTCGACGGGATCCCGTCGCAGGTGCTCGCGGGTGCGCTGGCCCAAGCCAAGGACGCGCGACTGACGATCCTCGAGGTGATGGCCGAGGCCATCGACGCCCCCGACGAGATGAGCCCTTACGCGCCGCGGGTGACCACCATCAAGGTGCCGATCGACAAGATCGGAGAGGTCATCGGGCCCAAGGGCAAGGTCATCAACGCGATCACCGAGGAGACCGGCGCCCAGATCTCCATCGAGGACGACGGCACCGTGTTCGTCGGCGCCACCGATGGTCCCTCGGCGCAGGCGGCGATCGACCGGATCAACGCCATTGCCAACCCGCAGCTGCCGACGGTGGGCGAGCGATTCCTCGGAACCGTGGTCAAGACAACGGATTTCGGTGCTTTCGTGTCGCTGCTGCCGGGCCGCGACGGTCTCGTGCACATCTCCAAGCTCGGCAAGGGCAAGCGCATCGCCAAGGTCGAGGACGTGGTGAACGTCGGCGACAAGCTGCGCGTGGAGATCGCCGACATCGACAAGCGGGGCAAGATCTCGCTGGTCCTGGTCGCCGAAGAGGACTCGGAAGACACCGCAGCACCCGCTGCCGATGCCCCGGAGACCGCGCCAGCCGATGCCGCGACAGCCAGCAGCTGACGTAGCCGGGGCGCGCCCCGGTCGAGTGGGTGCCCTGCGGCGGGGCAAGCACACCGCCGAGGCTGAACCCGCGCTGCAGGCCACCTTGCGCCGCACCACGTTGCCGGGTGGCCTGCGGGTGGTCACCGAATACCTGCCCGCGGTGCGTTCTGCGTCGGTCGGGGTGTGGGTCGGTGTCGGATCGCGGGACGAAGGGGCGACCGTTGCCGGTGCGGCGCACTTCCTCGAGCATCTGCTGTTCAAGTCGACGCCGACGCGCACCGCGGTCGACATCGCCCAGGCGATGGACGCGGTCGGCGGCGAACTGAACGCGTTCACCGCCAAGGAGCACACCTGCTACTACGCGCACGTGCTCGACAGCGATCTCGAGCTGGCTGTCGACCTGGTCGCCGACGTGGTCCTCAACGGGCGCTGCGCCGTCGCAGACGTCGAACTCGAACGCGACGTCGTCCTCGAGGAAATCGCGATGCGCGACGACGACCCCGAAGACGCGCTGGGAGATATGTTCCTCTCGGCACTGTTCGGCGATCATCCGGTCGGGCGCCCGGTCATCGGTAGCGCGCACTCGGTGTCGGCGATGACCCGCGCGCAGCTGCACTCCTTCCACATACGGCGCTATACGCCCGAACGGATGGTGGTCGCGGTGGCCGGCAACGTCGACCACGACGAGGTGGTCGCCCTGGTGCGCCAGCACTTCGGATCCCGTTTGGTGCGGGGGCGCCAGCCCGTTTCGCCGCGCAAGGGCACTGGACGCGTGAACGGCCAACCGGGATTGTCGATGGCCAAGCGCGACGCCGAGCAGACCCACGTCTTGCTGGGCGTGCGCACTCCCGGGCGCAATTGGGCACATCGGTGGGCGCTGTCGGTGCTGCACACCGCGCTGGGCGGCGGGCTGAGCTCCCGGCTGTTCCAAGAGGTTCGCGAGCTACGCGGGCTGGCCTATTCCGTCTACTCCTCGGTCGACATGTTCTCCGACAGCGGAGCGCTGTCGGTCTATGCGGCTTGCCTGCCCGAGCGGTTCGCCGACGTGATGCGGGTGACCACCGAGGTGCTCGCATCGGTGGCCCGCGACGGCATCACCGAGGCGGAGTGCCGCATCGCCAAGGGCTCCATGCGTGGCGGGATCGTGCTGGGCCTGGAAGACTCCAGTTCTCGTATGAGCCGCATCGGTCGTAGCGAATTGAACTATGGCAAGCACCGCAGCATCGAGCACACCCTGCGGAAGATCGATGACGTCACTGTCGACGAGGTCAACGCGGTGGCCAGCCAGCTGCTGACCAAGCGCTACGGCGCCGCGGTGCTGGGACCATATGCTTCGAAACGATCACTGCCGCAACAACTTCGGGCGATGGTAAATTAGCCAGATGTCCGCCTCCTTACTTGCGCCGTGCCGGCGCTTGCCGTCGCCGGATTAGCTCAATGGTGCTGGGTTTTTGGGATATCGCAGTGCCCATCGTGGGCGCCCCGATGTCGGGCGGACCCGGCAGCCCGGCATTGGCGGCGGCGGTGTCCAACGCGGGCGGACTCGGTTTCGTCCCCGCCGGATACCTGAGCGCCGACCAGTTTGCGCAGGATGTCGCCGCGGCGCGCGCCGCCACCACCGGCCCGCTCGGTGTGAACCTGCTTGTGCCGCAACCCAGTGTCGCCGACTGGGTGGCACTGGACTATTACGCCGAAGCCCTCGAAGGGATCGCCGAGCACTACCAGGTTTATGTGGGCCGGCCCGAATTCGGGCACGACGACGACTGGGCGCGCAAGCTCGAAGTCGTCGCCGACCTGCGTCCGGAACTGGTGTCGTTCACCTACGGAGTGCCGTCACCGGATGTGATCCGGCGGTTCGGTGCTCTCGGGCTGTTGGTGATGGTCACGGTGACGTCGCTTTACGAGGCCGGGGTGGCCGTCGCCGCCGGTGCGGACAGCCTGGTGGTACAGGGTCCGAATGCCGGCGGGAACCGCGCCACCTTTGCCCCCGACATGGATCCCGGCAGCGAGTCGCTGCATCAGCTGATCGACCGCATCCACCGAGCACATCGCGACGTCCCGATCATTGCCGCGGGTGGCCTGGGCACCGCCGAGGATGTCGCGGGTGTGCTGCGCCGGGGAGCGGTGGCCGCGCAAGTGGGCACCGCGCTGCTGCTCAGTGACGAAGCCGGCACCAGCACCGCGCAACGCGTCGCCATGAAGAATCAACTCTTTTCCAAGACGATCGTCACGCGGGCGTTCTCGGGCCGGTATGCGCGCAGCCTGGAGAACGAATTCATTCGCCTGTTCGACAACGTCGCGCCACTGGGCTATCCCGAGGTGAACCAGATGACGCTGCCGATTCGGGAGGCGGCGACGGAGCGGGAAGATCCGCAGGGCATGAATCTCTGGGCGGGAACGTCTTTTCGCGAGGCGCAGGCGGGTCCGGTGGCCGACATCGTCGCGAGTCTGAACCCCAACGACTAGCCCGGCATGCCAGAACTCACCCGCCGGCGGTTGTTGGCCGCCGCGATGGCGGCCCCGGCGCTGAGCACCTGGGCGACCGCGCACGCCGATCCGCCTCGGGTCGACGGCCGCCTGGCCGAGCTCGAGCGCCAATACGACGCCTACATCGGGCTTTTCGCGGCAGATCTGGGGTCGGGGCGCACGTGCGCACATCGCGACGACGACCCCTTCGCGATGTGCTCGACGTTCAAGGCCTATGCCGCGGCGCGGGTGTTGCAGAAGGCGCAGCGCGGCGAATCGGATTTGCAGCAACTGGTCTTCATCGATCCCGCCGCGTTACTGCCCAACTCTCCGGTGACCGCGCCGCAGGCCGGCAACACCATGCCGGTCGCGCAGCTGTGCGCGGCCGCGTTGCAGCGCAGCGATAATGTGGCCGCCAACCTGCTGCTGGCGCAGATCGGCGGACCGCCGGCCATCACCGACTTCGCTCGCTCCATCGGAGACACGCGCACCCGGCTCGATCGGTGGGAGATCGAATTGAACACCGCGATTCCCGGCGATCCGCGCGATACCAGCACCCCGCGGGCGCTTGGCAACGGAGTCCAAAAGCTACTCACCGGAACGGTTCTCGGCGACGCGCAGCGCAGTCAGCTGCAACGGTGGATGCGCGACAATGTGACCTCCAGCATGCGGGCGGGTCTGCCACCGGGGTGGACCACCGCCGACAAGACGGGCACGGGGGACTATGGCAGCACCAACGACATCGGCATGGTTTACGGGCCGGCCGGGCAGCGCCTGTTGCTGTCGCTGATGACGCGCTCGCGGTCGGCGAACCCCGGCGCCGATGCGCTGCGGCCGCTGATCGCCGAGGTGACGAAATCGGTACTGGGATGGCTGACCGGGCAGGGCTGAGCGTCAGGCCAGCACGCCGGCCGGATCGGTGAACGTCAAGCTCAGGTCGGCGGCCACCCGCTGCGACAGCAGCGCGCCCTGGTGTGTCGAAAGGCCTTTTGCCAGAGCCGGATCCGACCGGCAGGCCTGTCGCCAGCCCTGGTCAGCGAGCCGGAGCACATACGGCATCGTCGCGTTGGTCAGCGCGTAGGTCGAGGTCTTCGGGACCGCGCTGGGCATGTTGGCCACACAGTAGAACAGCGCGTCGTGCACCGTGAACGTCGGGTCGTCGTGGGTGGTGGGCCGCGAATCCTCGAAGCACCCGCCCTGATCGATGGAGATGTCCACCAGCACAGCACCTAATTTCATCTGTGCGACAAGCGAATTCGATATCAACCTCGGCGCCTTGGAGCCGGGCACCAGCACGGCACCGATCACCAGATCGGCGTGCCTGACCGCGCCCTCCAGCTCGTAGGCCGACGAGTGGCGAGTCTGGATGCGGCCGGTGAACTCGGCGTCGAGCAGTCGCAGTTTGTCGATGTTGAGGTCGAGCACCCGGACACTGGCCCCCATGCCACTGGCCACCCGGGCCGCGTTATAACCGGCGGTGCCGGCGCCGACGACCACGACGTCGGCGGGCTTCACGCCCGGCACCCCGCCCATCAACGCGCCGCGTCCGCCCTGCGTCCGCATCAGGTGATACGCCCCGATCTGAGCCGACAACCGGCCGGCGACTTCGCTCATCGGCGCCAGCAGCGGCAGCGCGCCGTCGGCGGTCTGCACGGTCTCGTAGGCGATCGACGTGGTGCCGGACGTCAATAGCGCGTCGGTGCAGGCACGCGACGCCGCCAGATGCAGATAGGTGAACAGGACCTGCCCGGAGCGCAACAGCGCGTACTCGGCGGGCATCGGTTCCTTGACCTTGAGCAGCAAGTCGGCCTCGGCCCACACCTGCTCGGCGGAGCTGAGCAGCTGCGCGCCCGCGGCCTTGAACTCCATATCGGTGATTGCCGACCCTTCTCCGGCGCCGGCCTGCACCAGCACCTCGTGGCCGCGGTGCGTCAATTCGGCGACGCCTGCCGGGGTGATGGCCACCCTGAATTCGTTGTTCTTGGTCTCGGTGGGGATGCCGACTCGCATGCCTCAAGTGTGAAGAAACTTCGACCAAGCGGCAAACAGGCTGATGTTAATTCCATAAGATCGGGATATGACTGATAAGTCAACGAATCTTGTGGGTGCACCGGCTGACACACCGAAGGATGTTCGGGGGCCGGCCGGTCTCGACGCCGTGGACCGTAAAATTCTGAGCCTGCTGCACGCCGACGCACGCATCACCAACAACGCGCTGGCCGAGGCGGTCGGCATCGCGGCGTCCACGTGTCACGGGCGGGTACGGCGGCTGGTCGACCTCGGCGTGATCCGCGGTTTCTTCACCGACATCGATCCGGTCGCGGTGGGCATGCCGCTGCAGGCGATGATCTCGGTGACCCTGCAATCCAACGCGCGCGGCAAGATCCGCAGCTTCATCCACCAGATCCGGGGACGCCGCCAGGTGATGGACGTCTACTTCCTCGCGGGTGCCGACGATTTCATCCTGCATGTCGCTGCCCGCGACACCGAGGACCTGCGCTCGTTCGTGGTGGAGAACCTCAACGCCGACGCCGACGTCGCCGGGACGCAGACCTCGTTGATCTTCGAACATCTCCGTGGAGCCGCGCCGATCTAGGCTTATTATCTGCCGATGAGCGACCCGTGCGTGTCGGCCAGTGTCCAGATCGACGCCCGCCCCGACGTGGTCTATTCGCTGATCACCGACCTGCCGACGTTGACCTCACTGGCCGAGGAGGCGGTCGCGATGCGATGGTGCAAGGGCGATGCGGTGTGTCCGGGGGCGGTGTTCACCGGCCGCAATGAGAACGGCAGCAAGCGGTGGAACACGAAGTGCACCGTCACCGACGCCGAGCCGGGCCGGCGGTTCGCGTTCGACGTGCGGCACACGGTCTTTCCGATCGCGCGCTGGCAATACGACATCGTCGCCTCCGACGGCGGCTGCCTGGTCACCGAAAGCACCTGGGACCGTCGGCCCGGCTGGTTCCGCACGCTCTCCGGCAGAGCCACCGGTGTTACCGACCGGGCGGCCGCCAACACCAAGAACATCGAGCTCACGCTGCAGCGCCTCAAGCAGCGCGCCGAAGCCGGCTAGCCGGGGACTTCGCGAGAAACCCGGTACCGGCGGTTTCGCATATTCGCGCCGCGAACTTATACTGGCCATGCCCGATGTTCACCGAGACGACTTCTGGTCGGGGTAAACGCAGGTAGGGGGCCATATGTTCACCGTCGACGATCAGGCCGCGGGTTCGCACCCAGGCAGGTTGGGGCCATCGCTCGACCATGAGCGCCTGGTGCTCGAGGCGCGTGATGTGGCTTTCGACTGGGCGAACCTACCGGTGCACTACGTGCCCGAAGAGCCGTTCACCACCCACATGCTCAACGTCTTGCACCTGCTGCTGCCCGCGGGCGAGGAGTTCTTCGTTGAGGTGTTCAAGCGAGCGCTGCCGCTGATCCAGGACGACCAGCTGCGGCTGGATGTGCAGGGCTTCATCGGTCAGGAGGCGGTGCACTCGCAGGCGCACGCGGGCGTGCTCGCCCGGTTCGACGCCCAGGGCATCGCCGTGACGCCCTACACCGGCCAGATCAGGTGGATGTTCGAGAAGATCCTGGGCTCCAAGCCCGGGTGGAGTAAACGGCGTCAGGACAGCTGGCTGCTCGAGCAGGTCTCGTTCGTCTCCGCAATCGAGCACTACACCGCGATCTTGGGCGAGTGGATTCTGAACACCCCGGCGCACGACGCGATCGGCACCGATCCGGTGATGCTGGACATGCTGCGCTGGCACGGCGCCGAAGAAGTCGAGCACAAGGCGGTGGCCTTCGACACGATGAAACATCTGCGGGCCGGGTATTGGCGGCAGGTGCGCGCCCAGCTGGTCGTCTCGCCGGCGATGTTGCTGCTGTGGATCCGCGGCGTGCGCTACCTGTATTCGGTGGACCCACTGCTGCCGCCGGGCACCAAGCCGCGCTGGCGTGACTACGTCAACGCGGCCCGCCGCGGCCTGCTGCCCGGCCCGCTACGATTCCTGCGTGGTATCGCCGATTACTACCGGCCGGGCTTCCACCCCTCGCAATTGGGCGGGCTTGGGCAGGCAGTCGACTATCTGGCCGTCTCTCCTGCAGCGAGGGCATCGCACTGATCTATGACCATTGACTTCGGATTCACCGCTTCCAACGGTGTGGCCCTGGCCGTCCATCGTTACACCGAAATCGACCCGCAACGTCCGACTATCCTCGCAATTCACGGCTGGCCCGATAACCATCACGTCTGGGACCCGATCGCCGAGGAGTTCGCGCAGAACTACGCCGGCCGGTACAACTTCGTCGCCTACGATGTCCGCGGCGCCGGCGAATCATCGCGTCCGGCAAAGCAATCCGGGTATTCCTTCGAGCATCTGGTGTCCGATCTCGGCGCGGTGATCGACAGCCTGGGGGTCGAGGAGGTCCACCTGCTGGCCCACGACTGGGGCTCGATCCAGGGCTGGGCGGCCATCACGGACGAGTCGATGATGGACAAGATCGCCTCGTTCACCTCGATCTCGGGTCCGCATCTGCAATACGCGGGCAGATTCTTGCGTTCGGCGCGCAACCCGCGGGGGCTAGCACAGGTCGCGGGCCAGCTGATGGCGTCGACCTACATCGGCTTCTTCCTATGCCCGGGCGTTCCGGAAGCGGCTTTTCATTCCGGAATCGGCGTCAAAGTCGTTGAGGCCATGGAACGCATCGGTCGATCGAGCACGCGCAGTCAACGTCGCGCGACGCCGCGATCGATCGCGGACTATGTCAACGGGCTGAACCTGTACCGGGCCAACATGCCTGCGCCGATGTTGTCGCCGGGGCGTGAACTACCGAAGACCAACGTCGCAGTCCAGGTGTTGGTGCCGCGCATGGACCTCTTCGTGACTCCCGCGCTGCAGCGCTTCACCGGCGCGATTCCCGCCGGGGGCAGGGTCGTTTCGATCGAGGGCGGTCACTGGGTGGTGACGTCTCGTCCCGACGTGGTGGCCCGGCTCACCAGCGAGTGGATCGATCGCAGTGTCGGCGGCGCGGCCCCCGCCGGCGAGCCCTCGGTGCAGGGCGGCCCGCGCGAGATACCGGGCAAGCTCGCGTTGATCACCGGCGCAGGTGCCGGCATCGGCCGGGCCACCGCGGTGGAACTGGCCCGTCACGGTGCTCGCAAGGTGATCATCGTCGATCGAAACCTTGACGCGGCCAACGAAACCGCGGACGCCGTTCGCGCCGCATGCTCCGAGGCCGTGGTGTACCAAGCCGACGTCAGTGACGAAGAATCGATGAACGACCTTGCCGCCCAAGTACTTAACGACCACGGTGTGGTCGACATCCTGGTGAACAACGCCGGTATCGGCATGGCGGGCCGATTCCTGGAGACCAGCCCCGGGAACTGGGAGGACATCATCGGGGTGAACCTGCGTGGTGTCATCACCGGCAGCCGGGCTTTCGGCGCGCAGATGGTCGAGCGCGGCGAGGGCGGGACGATCATCAACGTGGCCTCGGCGTCGGCGTACCTGCCGTCGAAATCGATGGTCGCCTATAGCACCACGAAGGCGGCGGTGCTGGGGTTCAGCGAATCGCTGCGCGCCGACTTCGCCGACGAGGGCATTGCCGTCACCGCGGTGTGCCCGGGATTCGTCAACACCGATATCGCCAAAAGCACTGTCTACGCTGGGATGTCGGACGCCGAGCAGGAACGGGCACGGGACAAGGCCGACGCGGCTTACCGGCGCCGCAACTACACCCCGGAGGCCGTGGCCGCGGCGATCGTCAAGGCCATCAAGACCGGCCCCGCGGTGTTACCGGTCGCCGCCGAATCCAGAATCGGCTACGCGATGCGGCGGATCAGCCCGTCGGCGATTCGGCTGCTCGCGCGGTTGGACATTCGGCCGACTTGAGCAGGGTGAGGGATTTGCCTGTGCGGGAGAGCATCTGGAACTCTAGGCCCGCCGACCTCTACGGTCGGCGCGACCGGGACCGTCTCGGCACGGTGCTGTGGGGGATCCGGATGCTGTACGACGGATTCGCCTCGGTGTCGCGATGGGAGCCGTCGCGAATCAAGCCGGTGCGGCGCACCCGGGCCGCCGTCGTGACCAAGCGTCAACTCGTCGCGCCCGACGTCGTCGTGCTGACGCTGGCCGCCCCGGACGGCGGGTTGCTACCGTCGTGGACGCCCGGCGGGCATATCGACGTCGTGCTGCCCTCAGGGCGCCGCCGCCAGTACTCGCTGTGCGGTCCGCCCGGCCGGCGCACCGACTACCGCATCGCCGTACGCCGGATCGCCGGCGGCGGAGGCGGTTCGATCGAAATGCACGACGCGTTCGACGTCGGCGCCAGATGTGAGTTCGAAGGCCCGCGTAACGCCTTCTATCTCGGCTCGGCCGAGCGCGACGTATTGTTCGTGATCGGCGGCATCGGTGTGACGCCGATTCTGCCGATGATCCAGGTCGCTCAGCAACGCGGAATCAATTGGCGCGCAATCTATGCCGGGCGTAGCAGAGAGTACATGCCGTTTCTCGACGAAGTGGTGGCGGTGGCCCCGGACCGGGTCACCATCTGGGCCGACGACGAACACGGCCGCTGTGCCGCCGTCGACGACCTGCTCGTCGGCGCCGGGCCGGCGACGGCCGTTTACGTGTGCGGCCCGACCGGGATGCTCGATGCGGTTCGTTTCGCTCGCAACGAACACGCCGACGCGCCTTTGCATTACGAGCGATTCAGTCCGCCGCCGGTCGTCGACGGCGATCCCTTCGAGCTCGAGCTCGCTCGGTCAAAGCGGCTGCTCGATGTGCCGGCCAATCGGTCCGCGCTGGAGGTGATGCGAGACCTTGAACCGACCACCCCGTACTCCTGCCAGCAGGGTTTCTGCGGAACATGCAAGGTCAAAGTGCTTGCCGGACAGGTCGATCATCGCGGGCGCACGGCGGTCGGCGACGACGAGATGCTGGTCTGCGTGTCGCGGGCGAAAGCCGGCCGGCTCGTCATCGACGCCTGAGTGATCAGCCTTCGGGTGCTGATCGATGACGTCGGTAGCCCACGTGGCGCACCGTGACGCCGGGCAGCGGCTCCCAGACGAGCACACGGTCATCGAGTTTAAAGTCGTTGTCCTCGTAGAAGTTTCGCGCCGCTACATTCTTTTCTGCACACCACAGAACCACGTCGCCCGACGGATTGGCGTTCACGGCTTTCTTCAGCAAGCGCACACCGACGCCGAGTCCCTTGGCTTCGTCTGCGGTGTAGAGGGCGTCGATTTGCAGGTCATCGCTACTGGTGGAATGGGGCCCGAAGACCGTCATCCCCACTATCTTGCCGCGGGCCTCGGCGACCCACATCCCCCATCCCGGCTGATTCAGCGCTTCCGGGTACTTCACCGTGGCCCACAATTTCGGCGTCGCGATCACGTCGAGCAGGTGATCTTCCAGTATTCCGGCGAAGGACCGCCGCCACACCGGATAGTGCATCGCCGCGACCTTCGCGAAATCGCCGGGTCCGGCCCTTCGGATCTTGACGTCCTTCGATTTCACAGGGCCACCTTAAGGGCAATCCGCCCGGGAATGTTCGAGGTAAGCGACCAGGGCATTCGTCAGACCTCGCCGCGCCATGTCCAGGTCGGCATAGGAGCCCAGTTGACGCTCGGACACCAGGCCGCGCATCGCGCCCGGGATCAGCGCGGCCACTTCGCGGACCCGGTCCGGGTCGACGTCGAGCCCGGCGAAGGCGTTCTGACAGGTTTCCAACCAGCTCTTGCCCCAGGAGAACAGCTCGGCGGCGGTGCGCGGGTACAGGCGCTCCAGCTCGCCGGGGTCGCGGGGGAGGGCGGCGCGCAGATTTTCGATCGCGCGTGAATCGGGCGACGCCAGACCGCGGTACAAGGTTTCGATGATGGTGCTGACACGTTCGCGCAGCGGTGCGTTCGGTTGGACCGGTGTCGACAGCGACGAGAACGTCGCCGCCCGTCGCTCGGCGGTGCGGTGCAGCACGGCCGCCCAGAAACCGTCGGTGTCGCCGAACTGATACTGCACCGCGCCCCAAGTGGCGCCGATGTCCTTCGCGATGCGATTGGCCGACACCGACCCGGGCTCGCCCGAGCCCAGGGATCGCAGGGCGGCCTCGAGCATGTTCTCCCGAGTAGCGTTGCCGCGCCGGTTCGGCCGCCGGCCCACGATGCCGGCCTCCGAAACGTGCCTGGTAGCCCGCTGCGCCATCGGCCGATCCTAATCGATTGGTTGCACGCAGCGGCCGAGCGGATTAAATTTTCATAGAAGGTACTTTGATTGTTGACTGGCGCCGCTATCATTCGTTGCGAGGAGGGCAGCTCTGATGGCTGAGTTCGAGGCTGACTTCGATGGCTGAGTTCGATGGCTAAGCCGCCGTTGTCGATGAAACCGACCGGATGGTTCCAGGTTGCCTGGTCCGAGGAGATCGGCGTCGGGGACGTCCACAAGATGAAGTACTTCGACCAGGAAATGGTCGCCTGGCGGGCCGACTCCGGTCAGCTCACCGTCATGAACGCCTATTGCGAGCATCTGGGTGCGCATCTGGGGTACGGCGGCAAGGTCGTCGGCGAGGTGCTGCAGTGTCCGTTCCACGGCTGGCAATGGAGCAACGAGGGCCGCAACGTGTGCATTCCGTATCAGGACCGCCCCAATCGCGGGCGCCGGGTGCGCACTTATCCCGTGGTAGAGCGCAACGAGTCGGTCTACATCTGGCACGACGTCGACCGTCGCGAGCCGTTCTTCGAGGTCCCGGACGTGTTCGCCGCGTTCGGCGACGGCAGTAGTGCCGATGGCTACTACCCGCAGCAGCGGCTGTACCGCGCCGGCCTCGAGTTGCACCCGCAGTACGTGCTGGAAAACGGCGTGGACTTCGCGCACTTCAAGTACGTGCACAACACGCCGATCGTGCCGGTGTTCACCCGCCACGACTTCGGCGAGCCGGTATCTTTTGTGGACTTCACCATCACCTTCGAGGGCGATGACGGGCAGCGGATCGAGGACGTCAACAGCGGCGTCGAGGCGATCAACGGCGGGCTGGGCATCGCGGTGACGAAGAGCTGGGGCATGGTCGACAACCGCACCATCTCGGCGATCACCCCGGTCGACGACTGCACCTCCGATGTCCGGTTCATGGTGTACATCGGCCGCACGCCGCACAAGGATCCGGTCCGCGCCGAGATGAAGGCCCAGGAGTTCGGCCGAGAAGTCATCCGGCAGTTCGAACAGGACATCGAAATCTGGCAGCACCAGCGGTATTCGGATCCGCCCGCGCTCGCCACCGACGAGTACGAAGGGTTCACGGCAATCCGCAAGTGGGCCAAGCAGTTCTATCCCGACGGCATCGGTGGCAGCGCCGCCGAAGTCTACGCAGCATCCCAGAAAGGCTGAATGCAATGAACGCACCCGCTGGACCGATTCGCGTCTTCCAAGTCGGAAGTGGAAACGTCGGTTCGGAGATGATCAGGCGGATCGCGACCCAGCCTGATCTCGAACTCATTGGTGTGCATGCCTATTCGCCGGAGAAGGTCGGCAAGGACACCGGCGAGTTCGCCGGCGTGGGGGCCAACGGGGTGAAGTTCACCGGGAGCATCGATGAGATCATCGCCGCCAAGCCGGACGTGCTGACGTTCCACGGCGTGTTCCCCGACGAGGACCTGTACGTGCAGGTGCTGGAGGCGGGCATCGATATCGTCACCACCGCCGACTGGATCACCGGCTGGCACCGCGACACCAACCATCCGCATCCGTCCGGCAAGCCGGTAACCCAGTTGCTGGCGCAGGCATGCGAGAAGGGCGGTGCGACCTTCTACGGCACCGGAATGAACCCGGGGCTCAACCAGATTCTCGGTGTGGTGTGCTCGGCCGACGTCGCCGACATCGAAAACGTCACCACGATCGAGTCCGTCGACGTGTCGTGTCACCACTCCAAGGACACCTGGATCGAGGTGGGTTACGGCCTGCCGGTGGATGATCCGTCGATCCCGGCCAAGCTGGAGAAGTACACTCGCGTGTTCGCCGACAGCGTGCTGATGATGGCCGACTGCTTCGACGTCAAACTCGACGAGGTCAAGTTCAGCTACGAGTTGGGTGCGTGCACCAAGGATGTCGACCTGGGCTGGTACACGCTGCCCAAGGGTTCGCTCGGCGGCAACTACATCAAGTACCAGGGCATGGTGGATGGTGTGCCCCGGGTGGAGACGCACCTGGAATGGCAGATGACCCCGCACACCGATCCGCACTGGGATATCAAGGGCTGCTATATCACCCAGATCAAGGGCGACCCGTGCGTGTACAACAAGCACATGATCTTCCCGAAGCCCGGCGTCGACCTGTCCAACCCGGACAACTTCGCCTCCATCGGGATGACGGTGACCGGCATGCCCGCCCTGGCCTCGATCAGGTCGGTGGTGGCCGCACCGCCGGGGCTGATCACCAGTGGCGACCTTCCGCTGCGCGCATTCGCCGGGCGGTTCAAGCTCTAGCCTCAGCCCGCTTCGTCGTCGCCCAGGAGCCGCTCCGGATGGTGATAGTCGTTGGTGCGCGCGCCCAGGTCAAACTGCGGCGGCGGGATCCACTCAGTGCGGCCGTTAGCCAATTTTCTTGTTCGCCAACCCATTCCGGCAAGCTTGTGGTGGGGCCTACACGCGAACGTGAGGTTGTCGACATCGGTCGCGCCGCCGTCGGCCCATTGCTCGATGTGGTGGACTTCGCACCAATAGCCGGGCGCGTCACAGCCCGGGTGCGTGCAGCCGCGGTCCTTCGCGTACAGGACCACGCGCTGATCCGGTGTGGCAACTCGGCGCGATCGACCGAGATACAGTGGCCGGCTTTGATGCTCGTCGAATACGGCAAGATAATGGTAGGCGTGGCCGGCCATCCGGATCACATCGCGCATGGGCAGCAGCGTTCCGCCACCCGTCACCGCTCGGCCCGTTCCCGTCGTCAGCTCCTGCAGCGTGGTCGACACAATGACGCTGACTGGCAATCCGTTGTGCTGACCGAGCTTCGGGTCGCCTAACTGGCCGCGGACTAACGCATTGAGCGCGTCGTGCTGACGCTGGCCCGGCGTCCGCGCATCCCGGCCAACAGCCTCCTCGGCGGGTTCGCCAGTAGTGCAAGGGTATTCATCATCCGGGTTGCACATGCCGGGCGCGGCGAATCGAGCGAGCCACGCGTCGAGGTTGGCACGCAATTCTGGTGACGCAACGAGCTTTCCAATGCTCATCCCGTCGCTGCGCTGACCGCACCACGTGAAGCCGCGCTGGCGCGCGCGGTCGGAATCGGAGAACTTCCCGTCGGGATTGATATGCAGCGCGATCCGATGCGCTGCCCTTTCCAGCTGATCGGGACGCAGCTTGGTGGCCTGCTTGGCGAGAAAACACTCGGCGTCCTCGGCGGTATCGGTGGGTGTCGCGTCGGGGAGGTTGCGGACGAAGGCCTGAATCACGCGCAGGTGTTGCGCGTCGAGCTTGCCTTCTCGCCAGACTGTCGCGGTGGCCGGCAGCTCCGGTGGCAACTCCTGGCCGGTGAGAGTCACACGCGCAGAGAGCTGTTCGGCATCCTTTACCCGACGGCGAGCTTCGGCATAGCTGATCCGCAGGCAGTCGGCGATGACCTTGTGGATCGGGCCGCCGACCGCCGTCGGGTCCGCCGCGGACAAGCCCGCAATGATGTCGTGGCTCAACGCAATCTGCCGCCGGCGCGAGGCTTCCATCCGTTCGAGCACTCGCAGCCGGACGATGGGGCTCAACGCATCGAAGTTGAGGGCGCGGATTGCGGCGTCGCCGCCGTCCAGCGTGTCCAGGGCAGCGGACACGTCCGCGCTGACTTCGATCGAATGCATGTTCGAATAGTATGCGTGGTCATCGGCCGGGGATACGCCCAAAGGCGCCACCTGTGGGCGAACGCCCAACTGTGGACAAAGCCGCCCCGACGGCCCGTCTAGGGTGAAGACCATGCGGGTAGGCGTGCTGGGAGCCAAGGGCAAGGTCGGGTCGGCGATGGTGGCCGGTGTTCAGGCCGCCGACGATCTGACGTTGACCGCCGAGGTCGACGCCGGCGACCCGATGAGTCTGCTGACCGATCACGACACCGAGGTCGTGATCGACTTCACCCACCCCGACGTGGTGATGGGCAACCTGAAGTTTCTGATTGACAACGGAATTCACGCCGTGGTCGGCACCACCGGCTTCACCGCCGAGCGGCTGGAACAGGTGCAGGTGTGGCTGGCCGACAGCCCAGAAACTTCCGTGCTGATCGCGCCGAATTTCGCGATCGGCGCGGTGCTGTCCATGCATTTCGCGAAGCAGGCCGCGCCCTTCTTCGACTCCGCCGAGGTCGTCGAGCTGCATCACCCGCACAAGGCCGACGCGCCGTCAGGTACCGCGACTCGAACCGCGAAGCTGATCGCCGAATCTCGAAAAGGCTTGCCGCCCAACCCCGATGCCACCAGCACCGGCCTGCCCGGAGCGCGCGGCGCCGACGTCGACGGAATTCCGGTGCACTCGGTGCGGCTGGCCGGGCTGGTCGCTCACCAGGAGGTGTTGTTCGGCACGGAGGGGGAGACGCTGACCATCCGCCACGACAGCCTGGATCGCACGTCGTTCGTGCCGGGCGTGCTGCTGGCGGTGCGCCGGGTGCGGGAACGTCCCGGCCTGACGGTGGGGCTGGAGCCCCTGCTCAACCTGCAATGAGCAGGTTGCTGCGCACGCAACTGCTGATCGCATTCCTGTGCGCGGCGATGTTGCTGTACTTCGTGCTGCTCGGGCGGTTGGCCGTCGCGATGATCGCCTCGGGCCGGCCCCCCGCCGTTGGCCTCGGGCTGGCGGTGCTGATCATGCCGGTGATCGGGCTGTGGGCGATGATCACCACGCTGCGCGCCGGATTCGCGCACCAGAAGCTGGCCCGGCTGATCGCCGAGCAGGGAATGGAACTCGATGCCAGCGGACTGCCTCGGCGGCCGTCGGGTCGTATCCAGCGTGATGCGGCCGACGCGCTGTTCGCCACCGTGCGCACCGACGTGGAAGCCCACCCCGACGACTGGCGGCATTGGTATCGGCTGGCCCGGGCCTACGACTACGCCGGGGATCGCCGTCGCGCCCGGGAAGCCATGAAGACGGCGGTGCAGCTACAGGGGGATGGGTGAGCAAGACGCTGCTGATCGTGCACCACACGCCGTCGCCGCACTGCCAGGAGATGTTCGAGGCGGTGGTGGCGGGGGCGACCGACCCCGAGATCGAAGGTGTGGACGTCGTGCGCCGGGCGGCGCTGACGGTGTCGCCGGTCGAGATGCTCGGCGCAGACGGTTACCTGCTCGGCACGCCTGCCAACCTCGGGTACATTTCGGGCGCTCTCAAGCACGCATTCGATTGCGCCTATTACCAATTGCTCGATTCGACTCAGGGACGTCCGTTCGGCTTGTACCTGCACGGAAACGAGGGCACCGAGGGTGCCGAGCGGGCCGTCGATGCCATCACGACGGGCCTGGGGTGGGTGAAAGCCGCAGCGACCGTAACGGTTTCAGGTAAACCCGGCAAGGACGACGTCGAGGCGTGCTGGAATCTCGGGGCGAGTGTCGCTGCCCAGTTGATGGAGTGAATACCGTTCAGGGCGAACCCGTTTCGCTGGCTCGCCGCTACGTTGCCGAATTGCGCCTCCACTATTTATAGCCTGAGTCAGGTCGAGAGCTCCCAGTTGCGGGCAAGACGATCAGGTAAGGCGAACGGAGCCCGTTCGCCACCCCGCTCAAGTTCGAACAGCCCGCGCAGCAAATCGCGCCCGAATGGGCGGACAATGTCCAACACGAGTTCATAGCGCGCGGAATCCCCCTTGTCCGGGCGGCCGAAAACGTGAACATAGAACCAGTTGGTGATGTGTTCGATCCGTCTGACCTCGCCCCCGAGATCCGACCGCGGCACGAGCAACAGGTCCGCAGTCTTGTCGCCGATCAGATGGCGGATCAACGGTGGGATCGTATCGTCGAACCGATGAGAGGGCGTTAGCTGGTCGAGCAGTACGAGGAGCGCACGAGTCATGTCGTGCCCTTCGGGTGACGCCTTGAAATGCCTGCTCCGGATGAGGTCGACTAGCGCGTTGGCCTGGGCGACGTCGAACACCAACAACTCATCGCGCACGCCGAGCTGGTGCCCGATGACGTTCCATAAATGCAGGTATGCGTCCTGATCCTCGGAGGACACTTCCACGCCGAGGCGACGCATCGGTTCACCGACGACAAACCAGAAAACCAGGAGCGTCGCAAGGAGGTCCTCCTGGTTGATCGGTGTACCCCAGTCGCGATGCCAAAGTTTCGGCTGCTGTTTGCCGCGCTCCCTGATCAATAAGCGCACAGCCGCGTGCATCAGCCGAACCTTCTGGATGGTGCGCCGACCTTTGCCGTCCTCATCGAGGCTGCCCGCGCTGAGCACATCGATCAGGAACTGGCCGGTCTCCAGCACCCGTCGGCGTGTGTTGGTGTCGAGCTGAGCGGTCAGGTACAACACCTTCACGGCTTTGGCTGCCGCGTATGACGACGGAAGCGACGCGCAGAACAGGCACAGCGTGATCTGGAAACCAAACACCTCGAATAGCTGCTGTCCGCGCTCGATCTTGCCCAGGTCTGCCCACTCGGGCAGGTCCACAGTGTCCTGCAGGTACTGCTGAACCTCCGGCGGAAGCTCCGCAGGGACCGGCTGATCGACCCGCACCAGCGTCTGCATCACCGCGTTGACAGCGCTGACACCGTTCCGGTTAAACACGGCTTCGACCGCACGGTCGGCCACCGGATCGCCTTTCTGTCGCATTTCATCGAGCTTTGCGTTCGTCAACCCGATGTCTCCTTTTGCGCGCGCCATACGCTTAGCATCGCAGGTTTTGCCTGCGTCGAAGGTTTTATTTCGGGTGAGAACTGCCGCGGACGACAACGACACAAACCACCAAATGACGTTTGGATGTCCGGCAGGCAACTGGCACGGAATTATCTGACGACGACGCGACGCGCAGATTTTCAGAGGGCATCGAAATCATCGAGGTGAATGAATGTTGACGTCGGGTTCTACCTGAAGCGTCGCGAGTGCCGATGTGTCACGTTAGTGTTGGAGATTCTTGTTTGCCACCACATTTGTCTCCGACTCGTGAGGACTGACGAAATGGTCGACGCGAATGACGAATTCATGCACCACCCAGGACCGCATCGCGTCTGGCAAGAAAGCTTCTTTTTCAGTTGGTTCGACGCCGGGGCGGACGCAACGGGTTTGGCTCGGATCGGATATCACCCCAGCAATCACACCGCTGACGCGCTGCTCTACACAATGCGAAACGGCCGGGTTGAGGGCGGCTACGCCAGACTCAACGCCCGCTACACCGGTACCCCCGATCCCGGCCGCCTGCGCATCGGGGCCCTGGAGTTTCACATGAGCGAACCGATGTCGAAGTGGCGGATACTGCTGCGGGGCCGTGACGAGGTGGATCTGACCTTCACCGCGCTGCACGCGCCGTACGATTTTCGCGCCGAAGCGCCTCCGGGCCAATACATTCCGCCCGGAATTGCGGATGTGCACATGGAGCAGTCCGGACGGGTCACGGGCACGATAAGGATGAACGGAGCGACCTACGAGATTGATGGCCTCGGTCAGCGAGACAAGTCGTGGGGGGACCGCGATTGGCGCACCATCGAAGGCTGGAATTGGATTCCGATGCTGTTCGGCCCAGACTTCACCATGAACTGCACTCTGCTTATCAGCGGGGGGCGCGCCTACCCCTGCGGCTACATCCACCATGACGGCGTGAACCATGCGATCAGGGAGTTGGCCGTGGACTACGAAATGGCCGGCCTTCATGTGCCGAGTACGTCGCGGATCACGGTCACCGACGTCAGCGGCCTGCGGCTCGAAATTCAAGGCAACGCAACCGCCCAATCATGCTTGTACCGAAAGGGTTTGGTGATCCAAGAGTCGGCGGCACGCTTTATAACGACCGTCGACGGTCAGCGCCGCAGCGGTGTTGGCCTGACCGAGCACGCGTGGCACGGCGGGCCACTGGGTCTGCTACGGGTGCTGCCTCGCCTGCGCGCTGCGGCGCGAATGGTCATGCGATGACATCCGCTACCCGCCAGAGGACGCCGACCTAGCGCTGTCCGGCCACCGAGTTGCCGCTGTCATGGCGTTTCTTCCGCCCACGCTACGTGCCCGTCAAACTCAAGCGATCTCGCCGTCTCACGGTGTCGATCCCTGAAGTGCGCATAAGCCACGGCATCGCCGCGAGCCCGCGCCAGTAGAGCTTGTAGTCGCAGCAGCCAGATGTCGCGCATCACGGGGGCCTCATCGGCTGGCGCGGCCGCCATCTGCTCGACCGCAGCCTCGGCTTCAGCCACGTCAGCCTCCGTCCCGCGCTCCAGCAGTGTCTCGATCAGAACACCCGTCGCCCGTTCCCTCCAAAACCCGCACGCCAGCCGTTGTCCCTCGCGCATCAGCGATATGGCGTCATCGTGATCGCCGCCCCTAGCCCTCTCACGGGCCAAGTACACCTTGACGATTGGTAATTCGCCCAGGTTGTGTCCCCCGCGCGCGAACGCGTCGCCGACTTCCGCCAGGAGTTCCTGCCCACGGTCGCGCTCGGCAGTCGTTGGGCGATGCACCAACGCGACGCCCAGGGCCATCTGGGTGTAGGCCAGCGCTACATCATCACCGGATCGTTCGACAATCCGTAAGGCATCTGCGGTCTCGCGCACCGCGCGATCGTCGGCCGTCAGGACTCCAAGCGGTATCCCTGCGTTGTAGATGTAGGCGACGGCCAGCGCGTATGACATTGGGTCGGCGCCGCGGGCCATGGCGAGGCCGTGCCGAAGGTCGTCTCGCCATCCGGGACGGCCCAGGCAATAACGGGCAATAGCCCGCGTCGTAAACGCGCTTGCTAACGGAGACCCGATGATGAAGTTGCCTTTAGACGGGTCGCCGTCGGCCAGGTCAATGACTCGTTGTGACCACCGCAGCACGTCACCCAACTCACCACTTGAACCTTTGGCATAAATGGCCGCGGTAGACAGTCCCACCGTCAAAGCCGGATCGCCGATCGACTCGGCGAGTGCCCAGGCTTCCGATGCCAGCTGCGAGGCCTCGCGCATCCGGGCCTGATGCGCGTGATCCATCACCAGCCCGGCCATTGCGATGGCCAGCGACGCCTTGTCATCGGCAGCGTCACACAACTCCCGCAATTCATCGAAGCGGTCGCCTGCCGCATGTGCATGGACTCGCCAGGCGATCCCGCACAACATCGTGCGCGGCGCAATGCGCATGACCGTGCGGTGCGGGTCCTCGGCGGGAAGCGCATCGGAGATCTTTCGCGCGCGCTCCCAGCTCAGACGCGCGGCGGCGATGTCGCGGTTGGTCGCCCACGTTGCCGCACGCATGTGCCAGCCGAATGCGGCGTACCCATCACCGGCGGCCTCCAGATGTTCGGCGATCAGCGCCGCGTACTGCTCGGCCGATTCTGGCTCGCGGGCTTCGATCATGGTCGCCAGCTGCCGATGCATCTGGGCGCGATCGGATTTGAGTTGCGATTCGTAGGCCACGGTGCGGATCAGCGGATGCCGAAACACATACTCGGCGCGGGGAGTGAACCGCACTTGGTCGATGAGCTCAGCGTTGATCAGCTCGTCGACGCACGGATCGATGCCCAGGCTTGCCAGCAGATCGTAGCTGAACCGCGACCCGATGACCGCTGCCGCGGCAACGGTGTGTTTGGCCGCCGGGCTGAGCCGGTCAATGCGCGCAGCGATTGCCGCCTGCAGCGTTGCCGGCACACCGACCGCTGCCACATCGGTGCGGCACGCGTAGCCGCCACGCTGCCCCACTAGCACGCCACGTTCGGCGAGCTCACGTGCAATTTCCTCGGCGAAAAACGGGTTACCGGCAGAGCGCGCGGCGATGATCTGGGCGACCTCATCGACGGACGGATCGGGGCCGAGCAGCTCAGCGACCAGCATTGAGGTTTCCGACTGGCTCAGGGGTACCAGAGCAATCGTCTGTGCACCGGCGACATGATGCAGGGCTCCGTGGTATTCGGGGCGATAAGTGATTAGCAGCAACGAGCGAGTCTGGGGGAACACTGCTACAAAGTCAGCCAGCATGGATTCGCTGGCCTCGTCGATCCAGTGCGCATCCTCCACGATGAAAATTGCCGGTCGGGTGCGGGCCAGCTGGGCCGTGTTGATCAGCGCGGTCAAGCGCCGCCGCCGCGCGTCCGGATCGATCTTGGGCAGCTCCACCTCGGGATCGGCGATGCCCAGCAGGTCATCAAGCAACAGCAGGTCCTGCGGGTCGGCGTCGGGAAACTGCGCCCGCACGCGCGCTCGCGCGGTCTGATCGTCCAGACCACTGAGCTGCCCTACGGCGCGCAGCAGTCGCGCAACCACCCGGAAAGGCACGTCGCTGGCATGGGATTCGCAGAAGGTGACAAACACCTCGACGTCACGGTCTTTCGCCAGCTGCACGGCTTCGCGGGCAAGTCGGGTTTTCCCGATGCCGGGAGGACCGGTCACACCGACCACCGACCCGCGTCCAGCTATCGACCGATCCAGCATCGCCGCCAGTGTGCCCAACTCCCACTCACGCCCCACCAACGTTGAATACGACGGACCGGCCTGCTGGCGCTGCGCCGCCACGCCCAGCAGCCGCCGCGTCGGCACCACGCCGTCGCCCTTAATGCGCATCATCTGCTGCTCGCCCAACACCGCCGCGCCCTGGACCAGCCGCGCAGTGGTTTCGCTGAGCACGACACCACTCGGCGGAGCCACGGACTCCATCCGCTGAGCCATCCCCACCTGCTCACCAATTGCGGTGTAGCCCAACGCAGCCGAACCGACCTGACCGGTAATCACCTCGCCGGAATTCAGCCCTATCCGCAGTTGCAGATCAACACCGTCGCGGCGGTCGACGTCAACCGCCAGCCGCTTGGCCTCATCCTGAATGGCGAGCGCGGCCAAACATGCCCGCAGCGCGTGATCTTCCAAAGCCGCCGGCGCACCAAACACAGCCATCATGCCGTCGCCGGTGAACTTGTCGACCCGACCGCCGTAGCGGTGCACCACCGTGGACGAACGGTTGAGTAGCTCGGTCAGGATCTCGCGCCAACGCTCCGCGCCGACCGCTGCCGCGATTTCCATCGAGTGCACCACGTCAGCGAACAGCACCGTCACCTGCTTGTACTCGGCCGGGGTGCTCGACACCGCAACCGGCCCACCGCACTCGTCGCAGAATTTGGCGTTCGGCCGCAATTCTGCGCTGCAGATCATGCACGCGAACGTAACCGGCATGCAGCACCACCGATCCCGGAGTACCACCTGAACAATACGTCGAAAGCGTAACCTCAAAGCGACTGTCGTGCGCGGAATATATAGGTGGAATTCGCAAGGCGAATGGCCTTGCGACTCTGCGGCCTTGCGCAGTGGTGCCTCGTACAGCTCAAAATGCGACAAGTACTGACAACCATTACGGCAATAACTCGCCCAACAACGCTCGCCGCGGACCCATTTCGGGCGTTCCGCGCCTGGTCAGGTGTTCCTGATTCCGGCAACCGGGGTTGACCCCGCTGGTCCTGTGCGGAGGTTGTCCGTATGGCGCACTACGTGTGGGTCGGTTGGAACGCGTCGGCGGGCTGGGCTACGGCCAGTGCGGAGCTGGTGCCGAGGGGGCCGTGGCAGTCGAACAGGGTCGCCGCGCCGGTAGCCACACCGGCCGCGCCGTAGTGGCTTTGGGCAGCGAGCCCGATGAACTCGCCGTCGGGCAGTCGGCTCGCGGTCACGGTGTAGTCGGCATTGATGTAGCGCAATCCGCCTGTGCCCCAATGCGTGAGCGAACTGGTGATATCGCCGGCGAAGGCCAGACGGGTAAACGGCGTCAGCGGGTAGCCGTGCACCATCGGGCGAAATAGCCTCGCCCAGGCGAACTTCTGGGCGTGCGATTGCTCCCATTCGCCCGCGGCGATGCCGGGACTGCCCTCGAAGGTGGCCCCGTATCCCCAGATGAGAAACGGCATGTCGGCCGGGAAGCCGTCGTAGGACGTCGGCAGCTCGGGCATCTGCACCGGCAGGGACCACACCTGGCCGTCGGGATGATCGCCGCGGCGCAGGAACAGCGCGCTGGCCCGTGCGACGATCTCGCCGCGCTGAATCAGGGCAGCGTCGATCAGCCTGATGCGGCGGCCTTCCCGCTGTATCGAGGTCTGAATCCGCACCGGCCGCAGTAGCACGGGTCGCAACAGGTCGACGGTCAGGCGGGCGGGCTGAAAGTCGGGATCGATGCCCGATTGTTCTATCCCCCAACCCAACAGGCCTCCGACGATCTGGCCGCCCATCGCCGCGCCCCAGGGGCCTTTCGTCAGCGGGCCCGGGATGTAGGAGTCGCCGTCGACAGTGAAGAACGCCTCGGGCATGATGGCGGAATCGTCGATCGTCACCGCATCACGATAGGACACCGGATAGTAAGGACCGGGCATGCCTCCAGTGATCGAAATTTCGCGCGAGCACAACCCGTTCGCCACGACGGGCGTCTCCCGCGAACGCGACGGTATCCCGCGCTACGACGATCTGCCGGCCACGCTGCTCGACATGCTGGCCGAGCAGGTGGCCCAGCGTCCCGATAGCGAGGCAGTGGTTGAAGTGGGCGGCCGGCGATTGACCTACCGGCAGCTCTGGGACCGCGCCGCGCGGGTCGCTGGTGGGCTGCGGGCCGCCGGTGTGCGACGCGGTGACCGTGTCGCGGTGCGCTACCCCGCGGGCGTCGACTGGGTGTTGGCATTGTGGGGCACGGTGATGGCCGGCGGCATTGCGGTGGCGGTCAATACGCGCTCGGCGCAGCCAGAGGTCGACTTCGTGTTGTCCGATTCCGGGGCATTGGTGGATCTGGCGGCGGGCACGCCGCTGCCCGACGCCCAACCCTATGTCGCCGAAGGACTCACGCGTGGCGACGCGGCCGCGATCTTCTACACCTCGGGGACCACCGGGCACCCCAAAGGAGTGCCGACCACCCACGAGGCGTTTGTCGTCAACACCGAGAATGCGATCCGGTGCTCGGGAATTCCACCGGACCTCGGCGAAGAGATGCGCACCCTGATCTCGGTTCCGCTGTTTCATGTGACCGGTTGCAACACACAGCTTTTGGTATCCATCCGGGCGGGGGGAACCTCGGTGATCCTGCCGGCGCTGAATCTGGACGAACTGATCGCCACGGTGGCCGCCGAGCGTATCTCACAGCTGTTGACTGTTCCAGCGATCTACTCTCTAATGTTGCGGCACAAGCAATTTGGTACTACGGATGTGTCCGGCGTCCGCTGGGTGGGCTACGGTGGCGCACCTACCGCGCCTTCGATGGTGCGGTCGATCAAGGACGCGTTCCCGCGGGCCACGGTGTTCAATGGCTACGGCATGACCGAGTCGGCCTCCCTGTTGACCGTGCTACCCGACTCGTATGCGATCGAGCACGCCGACTCGGTCGGCTACGCGGTCCCATCGGTGGATCTCGGCGTGATCCCCGGCGGTGACGATCCTGGTGTTGGCGAATTGGTGGCGCGCGGAGCCAACATCACGGCCGGCTATTGGAACCGGCCCCAGGCCACCGAGGCCACCATCGTCGACGGGTGGCTGCACACCGGCGATGTGGTCCGGGTCGATGCCGCGGGCCGGGTGCACATCATCGACCGGCTCAAGGACATCATCAACCGCGGCGGCGAGAACGTCTCCAGCGTGGAGGTTGAGGGGGTGCTGCTGGGCGCACCCAACGTCGCCGATGCCTGTGTGCTGGCGGTGCCCGACGAGGTGATGGGAGAAAAGGTCGGAGCCGTGCTGTTCGGCGGCGAGGCGCAGATCGACGTGTCGGCCGTGCTCGAGCATTGCCGTGCACAACTCGCCGACTTCAAGGTTCCGCAGTACGTCACAATCGCTTCAGAAGCGTTGCCACGCAATGCCGGTGGAAAGCTGCTCAAAGCCAAGCTTCGCAACGCGATGCAATGGGGCGAACCGCTGCGATGAATGCGACGTTGCTGATCGCCAACCGAGGCGAGATCGCCCTTCGGATCATCCGCACCGCAACCGAATTGGGCATGCCGACGGTTGCGGTCTACGCCGAAGACGATGCCGAGAGCCCGCACGTGCATGCGGCCGACGAAGCGATTGGTCTGCCGGGCAGCGGACCCGACGCCTACCTGGACCAGTCTGCGATTCTGGCGGCGGCGAAAAACGCCGGCGCGCACCTGATTCATCCGGGTTATGGCTTCCTTTCCGAGAACGCCGAATTCGCTCGTACCTGCGCGGCCGCCGGTTACACGTTCATCGGGCCGGATGCCGATGTGCTCGAGACGGTCGGCAATAAATCCTCGGCACGCGCCGCCGCCATGGCCGCGGGTGTGCCGGTGCTGCCGGCGACCGACGGGCCCAGCAGCGTCGAGGATGTCCGGGCATTTTTCGCCGCTCGAGGCGGGGCGGTCATGATCAAGGCAGTGGCCGGCGGGGGTGGACGCGGGATGCGCCGCGTGGACAGCGCGGATCAGATCGACAACGCCTACCGCCAGTGTGCGGCGGAGGCGCAACGGGGATTCGGCAACCCGGCCGTGTTCGCCGAGGCGCTCGTCGACGACGCCCGGCATATCGAGGTGCAGATCGTCGCCGCGCCGGCCGGGCCGAGAACGCATGCACTTGCGCTGGGCGATCGTGACTGCAGCATCCAGCGGCGCTACCAAAAGATCGTTGAAATAGCTCCCGCACAAGGGATTTCGGATACGCTACGCCGCGAGCTACATCTGGCGGCGGCCCGGTTGTGCGGGCGGGCCGGTCTGCGCGGACTGGCCACCGTCGAATTCCTGGTCACCGGTCAAAAATTCGTCTTCCTTGAGATCAACCCCCGCATTCAGGTCGAACACACGATCACCGAGGAAACCACCGGGGTCGATCTGGTGGCCGCCCAGCTCGCCATCGCCGGCGGCGCCTCCTACTACGAGTTGGGGTTGCCGTCCGGAATCGCTTCTGACGGTGAGGAAGTCATCGGCGAGCCCGCTGCCCGGCGCGGCATCGCGATACAAGCGCGGGTCAACATGGAAACCCTGACGGCGGACGGCAGCGTGGTGCCCGCGGCGGGTGCCTTGACGGTGTTTTCGCCACCGAGCGGTCCCGGAGTCCGGGTGGATACCTTCGGCCGTACCGGCCTGGCATTGAGCACGCGCTACGACTCGCTGCTGGCCAAGGTCGTCACCCATGTCCGCGGATCCTCGTTCGCCGCAGCGCTGCGTAAGTCGCGGACCGCGCTGGCCGAATTCGGGGTAGAGGGTGTCCGGACCAACATCAATTTCCTGCAGGAGCTGTTGTCTGACAGCCAGATTGAGTCGGGTGTGGTGACGACGAACTTCCTCGACGCGAAGCTTCCCGCGCTGGCGGCCGCGGCGCTGACCCACGAGCATGACATCCGGATGGCCTCCGTCGAGCTGTATCCCGGTGAAGAGGCGCTGCGTGCCCAGCTGGCCGGCACCGTGGTGGAGATGGCGCCCGAGGGCACCGAGGCGTCGCCCGGTGATCAACTGGTCGTGCTGGAAGCGATGAAAATGCAGCATGTGCTCGTCGCGCCGGACGCGCTGTGCACAGTCCGCAATCTCGTGGCGCCCGGCCAGGTCGTCGGAACCGGAGACCCGCTGGTGGTCTTCGCACTCACCGGGGACAGCGGAGGCGGCGAGTCCGCCAGCGCCGCTGTCGATCTCGACCAGCCCCGTGCCGACCTGGACGAGGTCCGTCGGCGCCACCTGCTCACCCTTGACGAGGGCCGCCAATCGGCGGTCGCCAAGCGACACAGGCAGGGCCGTCGCACCGCCCGGGAGAACATCGCCGACCTGATCGACGACGGCAGCTTCGTCGAATACGGCGCGCTGGCCATCGCCGCGCAACGCAGCCGGCGCACGGACGAGGATCTGATTGCCAACACCCCGGCCGACGGTCTGGTTGCCGGCTTGGCGACCATCGGCGCCGACCGATTCGGGCGGGCTGCCGCCGAGGCGGTCGTGGTGTCTTACGACTACACCGTGCTGGCCGGAACGCAGGGCATGCGCAACCATGCCAAGACGGACCGGGTGTTCGACGTGGCCGCTCGAAAAGGGTTACCAGTGGTGCTGTTCGCCGAAGGTGGCGGCGGGCGGCCCGGAGACACCGACGTCGGTGGGGCGGCCGGGCTGGACGTGCCGACGTTTCGAGCGCTCGCCGGGCTGCGCGGTCGGGTGCCGTTGGTGTCCATCGTGTCCGGGCGTTGCTTCGCCGGCAACGCCGCACTGGCCGGGGTGTGCGATGTGATCATCGCGACCCCGGACGCCAACATCGGGATGGGCGGGCCGGCGATGATCGAGGGCGGCGGGCTCGGGGTATACCCTCCCGATGCGATCGGCCCTATCGACGTGCAGCGCCACAACGGGGTGGTGAGCCTGGTCGCGCGGGACGAGGCGCACGCGGTGTCGCTGGCCAAGCAGTATCTGTCGTATTTTCAGGGCAGCGTCGGCGACTGGGCAGCGCCCGAGCCGCGTCTGGCCCGACATGTGGTGCCGGAGAACCGGTTACGCGCCTACGACGTGCGCCGCGCGATCGAGTCCATCGTCGACATCGGCTCCGTCCTTGAGCTGCGCCCCGACTACGGCGTCGGCATCGTGACCGCACTCGTGAGGGTCGAAGGTGTGGCATATGGACTGCTGGCCAACAGCAGTCATCACCTCGGCGGCGCGATCGATGCCGAGGCCGCCGACAAGGCCGGCGACTTTCTCACGATGTGCGAATCGTTTCGGCTATCGGTGATTTCGTTATGTGACACACCGGGATTCATGGTCGGACCGGACGCGGAAAAGCAGGCCGCGGTTCGCCGGTTCGGCCGGATGTTCGTGCTGGGTGCCCGGCTGACCGTGCCGCTCGGAATGATCATCTTGCGTAAGGGGTATGGATTAGGCGCAATGGCCATGGCGGGCGGCTCCTTTCACGCCCCGCAGTTCACCGTCGCCTGGCCGACGGGGGAGATCGGCGGCATGGGTCTGGAAGGCGCGGTGCGCCTGGGCTATTCCAAGGAGCTGGCCGCGGCGGCCGATGCCGGCGAGCGCGAGCAACTATTCGAAAAGCTGGTCGCGGCGGCCTACCAACACGGCAAGGCACTGCGGGCCGCCACGACCTTCGAGCTGGACGACGTAATCGACCCTTCAGACTCCCGGGCCTGGATCACCAGGTTGGGAGTCTGAAGGGTCGTGTCGAAGGGTTATCAGGCGTGGCCGGATCCGCAGCCAACGCCGGGCAGACATCCGGTGCCGCCCGGAACGCCACCCGGGCCGGCGTTCTGGCCGCCGGAGCCGCAGCCGACGCCGGGCACGCAGCCTTGCCCACCCGGACCGCCGCCCGGGCCGCCGTTCTGGCCACCGGATCCGCAGTTGCCGTTGGCGTCGCAACCGCCGCCGCCCGGGTCGTCCTTGAAGACGATGTGGGTGGGCGCCGGGCTGGTCATGGCCGGGGCGGTCGCAAAACTATCCGCCGCGGCCATTGGTGCAGCGGCGATCGCGGCAGCAACAGCGCCGCCGATGACTAGTGGTTTCAGGAGGGTCAATTTCGCTAACATGCGACTCGCATACCACGCACGCGTGCGGATAAAACCTCTCGATGAAAATTGATTGCAATCGACGTTCTTCGCTAACTCGGGCCCCACAAAACAAAAGGTGTACAACGATGACCACACTGGATCTGACCGGCCGTACTGCGATCGTCACGGGGGCCTCGCGCGGAATCGGGCTGGCTATTTCGCAACAGCTGGCGGCCGCGGGCGCCAATGTGGTGCTGACCGCGCGCAAACAGGAAGCGGCGGACGCGGCCGCGGCTGAAGTGGGGGAACGGGCGCTGGGCGTCGGTGCTCACGCGGTCGATGAGGACGCCGCGCGCAACTGCGTGCAGCTCACCCTGGAAAAGTTCGGCAGCGTCGACGTTTTGATCAACAACGCGGGTACCAACCCGGCGTACGGTCCGCTGATCGACCAGGATCACGCGCGGTTCAGCAAGATCTTCGACGTCAATCTTTGGGCACCATTGCTGTGGACATCGCTGGTGGTCAAGGCATGGATGGGCGAGCACGGTGGCGCCATCGTCAACACCGCGTCCATCGGCGGGCTGCATCAATCGCCGGCGATGGGGATGTACAACGCCACCAAGGCAGCGCTGATCCACGTCACCAAACAACTGGCCCTGGAGCTGTCGCCGCGCGTGCGAGTCAATGCCATCGCTCCGGGCGTCGTTCGCACCAAATTGGCCGAGGCGCTGTGGAAGGACCACGAGGATCCATTGGCATCGCAGATCGCGCTCGGTCGCATCGGCGAGCCCGTCGACGTGGCCAACGCGGTCGCGTTCCTGGTCTCCGACGCGGCGAGCTGGATCACCGGCGAGACGATGGTGATCGACGGGGGCCTACTGCTGGGCGGCGCGCAGGGCTTCCAAATGCGGCCCGAGGACGACCGGTGAGTAGCGAAGATCTGGATGCGCGGGTAGAGGCACTATTGGACGAGCACGACCCGGCGACCACCGACCCACGCGATTTCCTTGGCGCGCAATTCGATGCCGGGCTGGCCTGGGTCCACCTGCCGCCGGGGTTCGGCGGCTTGGACCTGCCGCGCAAAGCCCAGGAGTACGTCGACACGCAGCTCGCCGCGGCCGGCGCGCCGGTGGGCGGCACGGTGAAGAACTACATCGGCATGGGCATGGCGGCGCCCACGATCGCGGCCTTCGGCACCGACGAGCAGAAGCGAAAGTTCTTGCGTCCGTTGTTCACCGGCGAACAGATCTATTGCCAGTTGTTCAGCGAACCCGGTGCCGGATCGGACCTGGCCGGGGTGGCCACCCGCGCGGTCCGCGACGGTGACGACTGGATCGTCAACGGTCAGAAGGTGTGGACGTCGCAGGCGCAGAACGCTCAGATGGCTATCCTGGTCGCCCGCACCGACCCGTCGGTACCCAAACACGCTGGCCTGACTTACTTTCTGTGTGACGTGACCCAACCCGGCGTCGAGATCAGGCCGCTGCGCCAGATCACCGGCGAGGCCGAATTCAACGAGGTGTTCCTGACCGATGTCCGGGTGCCCGACGCGAATCGGCTCGGCCCCGTAGGCGGTGGCTGGCGGGTCGCGACCACGACACTGAACAACGAGCGGGTCGCGATCGGTTCTCGTTCCGGTGTGCCCCGCGAAAGCGGCCACATCGGCAAGGTGGCCACAGTGTGGCGAAACGAGCCCGCACTGCGTGATCCCGCTATGCACGACGAACTGATGCGTCTGTGGGTCGAGGCGGAGGTGCTGCGGCTGGCCGGCGAACGGTTGGGGCAGCAGGCCAGCACCGGTCAGCCCGGGCCGGAGGGCGCGGGCATGAAGATCGCCTTTGCGACGCTGGCGCAGGCGATCTCGGGCTTCGAGATCGAAATGCACGGCGAGGCGGGACTGCAGTACGACGACTGGACCATGCGCAGACCCGAGACGGTCGACCTGGTCGGTCGTGAACCCGGTTACCGGTATCTGCGCGCGCGGGGCAACTCGATCGAGGGGGGTACGTCAGAGATCTTGCGCAACACCATCTCCGAGCGAATTCTCGGGCTACCCGGCGAGCACCGCGTCGACAAGGACAGGCCGTGGTCGGACCTGGAAAAGGGGGTTCGATGAGCATCGGTGATCTGCTGTACTCCGACACCGAGGACGCCCTGCGGGATAGCGTTCGTCGCCTGTTCGCCGACCGGTGCCCACCCGAGCTGGTGGCCCGGGCGTATGATTCAGCGCCACAGGACTTTTCCGATGTGTGGCGGCTGCTGGCCGGTGACTTGGGGGTAGCCGGCCTGCTAGTGCCGGAGTCGCGTGGCGGTGCGGGCGCCAGTGCCCGCGAGGCCGCGGTGGTGATGGAGGAGATCGGTCGCGCGGTCGCGCCGGTGCCGTTTCTGTCCAGCGCGGTGCTCGCGACGGTCGCACTGTTGCGTGCCGGCGACACCGAAACCCTGTCCGCGCTGGCCCAGGGGGAGCAGACCGCCGCGCTGGTGGTTGCGCTGTCGACTGCTCCCGGCGATCCGGTCGCGGGGGTGAGCGCCGGCACCGACGGTTTGACCGGGATCGTCAGCAGCGTGGCCGGCGCCGCCGAGGCCGACGTATTGGTGGTGCCGGTCGCGGGCACCGACGGCCTCGAGTTGCACACCGTCTCCGGTAGCGCGGCTGGGGTCGAAGTGTCACCGCTACTGGCCTTGGATATGACGAGACCCCTTGCGAATGTCCAGTTTTCGGCGACGCCGTCAATCCGCGTCGGGCCGGCGGGTGAGGCGGTGGCCGCGGCGCTGCAGACTGGTGCCGCGCTGTTGGCGTCCGAGCAACTCGGGGTGGCGCAGTGGTGTTTCGAGACCACGCTGGCTTATGTCAAGCAGCGCAAGCAATTCGGTCGCGCGATCGGGTCCTACCAGGCGATCAAGCACCGGTTGGCGGATCTATGGTTCGAGGTCGGGTCGGCGACGGCCGCGGCGCGCTACGCCGCGGACACCTGCGCCCGGGAAGATCCCGACGCGAGCATCGCCGCGGCCGTAGCGCAGGCTTACTGCAGCGGTATCGCGGTGCATGCGGCCGAGGAGTGTGTGCAGCTGCATGGGGGCATCGGCATGACGTGGGAGTATCCGGCCCATCTGTACCTCAAGCGGGCCAAGAGCGATCAGTTGGCCTTCGGCACCGCCTACCGCCATCGGGCCCGGCTGGCCGCTCTGGTCGACCTGCCGATCTCGTAATCGCCATGCGGGTGCTGTTGTCGACGTACGACACGCGCGGCGGCGTCGAACCACTGCTGGCAGTCGCGGTGCAGCTGCGGGCACTCGGCGCCCAGGCAGTGGTGTGCGCGCCGCCAGACGACGAATTCACCGAGCGGGCAGCCGCTTTCGGGATTCCGCTGGTGGGATTCGGTCCGTCGGTGCGCGCGATGACAACCGCGGCGGCGCAGTCCTCGGAGGCGGACGTGCGCGCGCATGTGCTGGGTCTGCTCGCCGCGCAGTTCGACACGGTCGCTGCCGCGGCGCAGGGGTGCGACGCGATAGTGGCGACCGCCCTGGTCTGGACGGCGGCCGGCGCACGCTCGGTGGCCGAGAAACTCGGCATCCACTACGTCTACGGCAGCTATCACCCGACCCACCTGCCGTCGCCTTATCACCCGCCGCCGGAGTTTGTCGGCCGGGCAATGGGGACCAGCGAGATCGACCACCGGATGATGTGGAACCACAACGCCCACAACGCCAACATGTTGTTCGGTCCGACGCTCAACAGTCACCGGGCGGCGATCGGTCTGGCCCCGGTGGACGACGTGCGGGGCTACGCCTACACCAACCGCCCGTGGCTGGCGGCCGACCCGACGCTTGGCCCGTGGCAGCCGCTCGCGGATCTGCCCGTTGTGCAAACCGGCGCCTGGGTGCTGCGCGACGAACGCCCCCTATCGGCCGAGCTGCAGGAGTTCCTGGACGCCGGCACGCCGCCGGTGTATCTGGGCTTCGGCAGCATGCCGCTGTGGGGTTCCAAGGACGTCGTCCCGATGGCGATCGAGGCCATTCGCGCCCAGGGCAGGCGGGTGCTGCTGTCGCACGGCTGGGCCGAGCTGGTCCCCATCGACGACCGCGATGACTGCCTGGCCGTCGGTGAGGTCAATCAGCAAGCGCTGTTCGGGCGGGTGGCCGCCGTCGTGCACCACGGCGGCGCGGGCACGACGACGACGGCGGCGCGCGCCGGCGTGCCTCAGCTCGTCGTGCCGCAGGGGGCCGACCAGGTGTATTGGGCCTGCCGGGTGGCGGAGCTGGGCATCGGTACCGCGTGTGACGGCCCGACGCCGCCGCCGGGCTCGCTGCCGGCCGCGCTCGAGATGGTCCTGACCGACGAGACCCGCGCCCGGGCGAACGCGGTGGCGGCCATGACCCGCGATGACGGCGCCGCGGTGGCCGCCAGGTTGTTGCTCGACGCGGTGAGTCAGGCAAAGCGTTAGCGCGGCAGCGCCGACGCGAAGAGCTCCGTCATCGCCTGCCAATGCCGCTGCGCGGCGGCCTCGTCATAGGGCGCGTTGTCCGGGACCGCGAAGCCGTGGGCCGCGGAGTACCACTCGATGGTGTGCCGCACGCCGGCCGCGTTCAGCGCCTTGTCAAGCTGTTCGGCGTGGTCGGGGGTGAACGACGCATCGTTCTCGGCGCCGCCGACGTAGACCGTGGCGGTCATCTTCTCGGCCAGCAGGTGCGGGCTGTCGGCGGTGTCAGAGACCAGGCCGCCGCCGTGGAAGGACGCCGCGGCCGCGACGCGGTCGGGAATCCGGCCGGCCACCATCACCGAGATTCGCCCGCCCATGCAGTAGCCGCACACGCCGAAGCGTTCACCGGACACCTCGGGACGGTCCGCCAGGTAATCGAAGAACGCGCGGCCGTCGCTGGTGATCTTGTCCGGCGTCAGGCTGCCGATCATCGAAAACAGGCGCTTGCGTTCCTGTTCGTCGCCGAACACGCTGGCCATGTCGAACGGGGCCCAGCCGGCGTCGCGGTAGTACACGTCCGGCAGCAGCACCGTGTAACCGAATCCGGCCAGCTTGGCCGCCATCTGCTGGAAGGTGTCGCGCACTCCGCCGGCGTCGGGATACATGATCACGCCCGGGTGGGGGGCTTGGGTGTCCGGACCTCCGGGGGTGAACAGATGGACCGTGCAGGTCCCGTCGGCGGTGGTGATGGTGTCGGTGATGTTCGGCATGGCACCCGTTCTACTCCGTGCGATCGCCGCTAGATTTTTTGGCGTCGACCCGCCGCGCCCGGCTTCGCCGCGCTTGCGATCGCCGCTAAGCTTTCCGCGTGCCGATCCCCACGCCCTACGAGGACTTACTGCGGCTGGTCCTCGAGACGGGTTCGGTCAAATCGGACCGCACCGGCACCGGGACCCGCAGCCTGTTCGGCCATCAGTTGCGCTACGACCTGTCGTCCGGCTTCCCGCTGCTGACCACCAAGAAGGTCCACCTCAAATCGGTGGTCTACGAGCTGTTGTGGTTCCTGCGCGGCGACTCCAACGTCGGCTGGCTACAGCAGCACGGCGTCACGATCTGGGACGAATGGGCCAGCGACACAGGCGATCTCGGCCCCATCTACGGCGTGCAGTGGCGATCCTGGCCGACCCCGTCAGGTGAGCACATCGACCAGATCAGCGCCGCGCTGGAGTTGCTGCGCACCGACCCGAACTCCCGGCGCAACATCGTCTCGGCCTGGAACGTCGGCGAAATCCCGCAGATGGCCCTGCCGCCGTGTCACGCGTTCTTCCAGTTCTACGTGGCCGACGGCAGGCTCAGTTGCCAGCTCTACCAGCGCAGCGCGGATTTGTTCCTCGGCGTGCCGTTCAACATCGCCAGCTATGCGCTGCTGACCCACATGATGGCGGCCCAGGCCGGCCTGGGTGTCGGCGAGTTCGTCTGGACCGGCGGCGACTGCCACATCTATGACAACCACGTCGAGCAGGTGCGCACGCAGCTCAGTCGCGATCCGCGGCCGTATCCGGAACTTGTTTTGGCCCAACGGGATTCGATCTTCGACTACACCTACGACGACATCGTCGTGAAGAACTACGACCCGCACCCGGCGATCAAAGCTCCCGTCGCTGTATGACGCACCTCGGTTTGGTGTGGGCTCAGTCCACATCCGGTGTCATCGGCCGCAAGGGCGACATCCCCTGGAACGTGCCCGAAGACCTGGCCCGCTTCAAGCAGGTGACTGTGGGCCACACGGTGGTGATGGGCCGGCTGACCTGGGACTCGTTGCCGGCCAGGGTGCGGCCGCTGCCCGGCCGCCGCAATATCGTGCTGTCCCGCCGCAGCGACTTCGTCGCCGACGGAGCCGAAGTGGTCGACTCCCTGGACACGGCCCTGACCGACCCCGAAACCTGGGTGATCGGCGGTGCCCAGGTCTACCAGCTCGCGTTGCCGCACGCCGCACGATGCGAGGTCACCGAGATCGAGATCGACCTGATCCGCGAGGACGAGGACGCGCTGGCGCCGGTGCTCGACGAGACATGGGTCGGCAAGACGGGCGAATGGCAGGTCAGCCGCTCGGGCCTGCGGTATCGGTTCCACAGCTATCGTCGGTCCTGAGCGCTCGCCCCGGCGGCGCGTCTGCGTCAGTGGTCGGGCCTGACATACTCGACGGGGTCGGTGGGGTCGGCGCGAGGCGGTTTACGGAATTTCCAGGGAGGGGAAATCGGCAGTGATCACCGAACCGGCGATGGCATTCGGCCGCAAGTTCATGGGCTATGACGCGGCCGCGGTCGATGCGCACATCGAGATGTTGACCACCAAGCAGAATCTGCTGCACAACGACGTCGAGAGCCTGCGGGCCCGGCTGCGGGATTCCGGCGAGGAAGCGGCCGCACTGCGCAAGGAGGTCGCGGCGCTCACCGACACCTCACCCGCGCCGCACGCGATGCAACAGCGGATGGCAAAGATGCTGAGCCGCGCCGTCGAGGAGATTTCCGAGATGCAGGCCGAGGCACGGGCCGAGGCGGCGGCGCTGATCGCGGCGGCCGAAGCGGAAATCGAGGCCGAGCAACGAAAGCACCGCGAGGTGTTGGCGGATTTGGCCGCGCAGCAAAAGGCCATGGAAGCCGAGTACCGCGAAACCAGGAAAACGCTCGAGGCCGAACTGGCCAGCATGCGCGACGACGCCCAAAAGGCGCGTGAGCAGCTGCTTGCCGACGCCAAGGAGCGAGTCGAACGGGATCGTGAGCAGGCCCGGCGCGCGGTGAACGCCGCATGCGACCAGCGGATCAAGGTGCTCGAACAGCTGATGGGCGTCTACCGCGACCTGGAAACGGTTCCGGCCGCACTCGAGGCGGCGTACCACGAACAGAAGAATCCGCCGAAGGCCGACGCCGCGGCATCCGCGGACGAGAAGGTCAGCGCGGGGTGAGCCTTCGCTGAGGGCGGCCGGTTGACCGGTATTCTCGGCGCGTGTCGAGCAGGAGGCTGACCGCCGCGCAGGCCCGGCGGATAGCCGTTGCGGCCCAAGGGTTTACCGAGCCGCGGCCCCGCGGCGAGATCACTCGTGCCCACCTGCGCCGACTGATCTCGAGAATCCAAGTGCTGCAACTGGATTCAGTCTCGGTGGCGGTGCGGGCGCACTACGCTCCAGTGTTCAGCCGGCTCGGTCCCTACGACCGCGACGTGCTGGACCGCGCCGCGTGGGGCCCACGCTCGTCGCGACTGCTCGCCGAGTACTGGGCGCACGAGGCCGCGCTGATGGCCGTCGACGACTGGCCGCTGCTGCGCTGGCGGATGCGCCAGTACCGGCACGGCCGGTGGGGCACCCACATCGTCAAGGCCAACCCGAAGCTCGCCGACAAGATCGTCGACGCGGTCAGCGAACTCGGGCCCAGCACCGCCGGCCAGATCGAGGCCCATCTCGAGGCCGAAACGTCGGGGCCCCGGGGAAGCTGGTGGGGCAGCCGCAGCGACACCAAGTGGGTGGCCGAAGCGCTGTTCGCCGCCGGAGTGCTCAGCACCGCGACCCGGGTCGGGTTCGCCCGGCACTACGACCTGGTGGAACGAGTGCTGCCGGCCGACGTGCTGGCCCGCCAGGTCGACGACGCCGAAGCCATCCGCGAGCTCAGCCTGCGCGCGGCCGGCGCACTGGGCGTGGCCACCGAGGCCGATATCCGCGACTACTTCCGGTTATCCGCGCAGCAGGTCAAACCGGCGATCGCCGAGCTGATCGCGGCCGGCCAGATCGAGCGGGTGCAGGTCGACGGCTGGTCCGCGCCCGCGTATCTGCACGCCGGTCGCAGCGTGCCCCGGCTGGATCGCGGCACCGCGCTGCTGTGCCCGTTCGACCCGTTGATCTTTTTCCGGCCCCGGGTGCAGCGGCTGTTCAATTTCCACTACCGCATCGAGATCTATGTGCCGGCCCGGCAACGAAGGTACGGCTATTACGTGTGGCCGCTGCTGGTGGACGGCGAGCTGAGGGCGCGGGTCGATCTGAAGGCCGACCGTGCCGCCGACACGCTGCGGGTGGTGGGTGCGTTCGGCGAGCCCGCCGAAGCCGATCGAGTGCCGCGCTCCCGGGTGGCCGCCGCGCTGGCCGGCGAGCTGGAGTCGATGGCGTCGTGGCTTGGCCTGGGCGGGGTCACCGTCTCGGGCCGCGGCGACTTGGCCACGGAATTGCGCACTGCCACCAAGCGGGTCGGCGGATGACGCCATCCAAGGAGCTCAAAGCAACGCTGTGGAAAGCGGCCGACAAGTTGCGCGGATCCCTGTCGGCAGGTCAGTACAAGGACGTCGTGCTCGGGCTGGTGTTCCTCAAGCATATTTCCGAGCCGCACTGGAATACCTTGGTGGACAACGCAAAATCCGCTAGCGTCGGCCGGCTCGTGGACGACGCGATGGGCGCGGTGATGGCGGCAAACCCGGCCCTGGCCGGATTGCTGCCGCGGATCTACGAAGATCTCGACCAGCGCCGGCTCGGTGAGCTGGTCGAGCTGTTGGCGAACGTGCGACTGGACGGGCCGGGCCCCCGGGACCTGATGGGGGAGGTCTACGAGTACTTCCTCGGCAATTTCGCGCGTGCGGAAGGGAAGCGGGGCGGCGAGTTCTTCACCCCGCCCAGCGTGGTGCGACTGATCGTGGAGGTGCTGGAACCGGCGCGCGGGCGGGTGTACGACCCGTGCTGCGGCTCCGGCGGCATGTTCGTGCAGACCGAGAATTTCGTCGCCGCCCGCGACGGCGACCCCAAGGACGTCCGCATCTACGGTCAGGAGGGCGTCGAACAAACCTGGCGAATGGCGAAGCTGAACCTCGCCATTCACGGGATCGACAACGCGGGCCTGGCCCAGGGTGACACGTTCGTCGACGACCTGCACTCCGGCGTGTGTATGGACTACGTGATGGCCAACCCGCCGTTCAACATTAAGGATTGGGCCCGCGACGAGCACGATCCGCGGTGGCGCTTCGGTGTTCCCGCGGCCGGCAACGCCAACTTCGCCTGGATTCAGCACATCCTGGCCAAGCTGGCACCGGGCGGTCGGGCCGGGGTGGTGATGGCCAACGGCTCGATGTCGTCGAATGCGATCGGGGAGGGCGATATTCGCGCTCGGATCGTCGACGCGGACCTGGTGTCCTGCATGATCGCACTGCCCGCCCAGCTGTTTCGCAGCACCGGAATACCGGTGTGCCTGTGGTTTTTTGCGATGGACAAAGGCGACCGCTCGGGCCAGGTGCTGTTCATCGACGCCCGCGGGCTGGGCTATCTCGTCGATCGGGCGCAACGCGCGCTGACCGATGAGGAGGTCATCCGGATCAGCGACACCTACCACGCCTGGTCCGGGTCGCCGTCGGCGAAAAGTGCTATATATGAGGATATTCCGGGATTCTGCAAGTCCGCATCGCTGGACGACATCGCCGCCGCGGGTTACCTGCTCACGCCGGGGCGCTACGTCGGTACACCGACAGCCGCCCAGGACGCGGAGCCGGCCGACGAGAAGATCGCACGGCTGACCCGGGACCTTTTGGCGGCGCTGGATGAATCCGCGCGAATGGAAACGGTGGTGCGAGAGCAGGTGCGTCGCTTGTGCTGAAGGCGACGCTGGGGGAGTACCTCGACTTCCGCACCGGAAGCGGTGCGCCGGTCCGGGTGCCCGATGGGCGGTTTCCCGTCTACGGTGCCAACGGCGCGATCGGGTATGCGGCACAGTCCAACGCGAGTGGCCCGCTGATCGTGCTCGGTCGCGTCGGATCGTATTGCGGCAGCCTGCGGTACTGCGATTCCGATGTGTGGGTCACCGACAACGCGCTGGTGTGCCGGGCCAAAGAGCCTGCCGAGACCCGCTATTGGTATTACGCACTGCAAACCTGCCGGCTGGGCGATCACCGGGCCGGCTCGGGCCAACCGCTGCTCAATCAGGCGATTCTGCGCGACGTTTCGGTGCGGACCGTCCCGGGACGCCAGCGGCAACGGATTGCCGCACTGCTCGGCGCGTTCGACGACAAAGTGGCGGCCAACGAACGCGTGGTCGAGGCTGCCGAGCGGCTGATGCTGGGCCTCGTCGAGCCGATCCGCGACCACGTACCTCTGTCGAGCCTGGCGCGACTCTCCACGGCCGTTCGCAAACCGCGGCAATTCGACGGCGTCGTCGCGCATTTCAGTCTTCCGGCGTTCGACGACGGCGCCACCGCGCGGCTGGTCGAGCGGGCGAGGGTGAAAAGCGGCAAGTTCGAGCTGTCGCAACCGTGCGTGCTGTTCGCCAAGCTCAACCCGCGGATTCCGCGTATCTGGAATGTCGTGCAATTGCCCTCCGAAATGGCAGTGGCGAGTACGGAATTCGCCGTGCTCACACCCAACGGCGTCGATGCCTCGGCGCTGTGGGCCGCGGTAGCCCAATCCGACGTCTCGCAGCGACTGCAGCAGCAGGCCGCCGGAACGTCGACTAGCCGCCAACGCATCTCGTCGCGAGATCTGATGGATGTCGAGGTGCGCGACGTAAGGCGCCTGACCGCAGATGCGGCACAGACGATCACCGCTGCGGGTGCGCTGTGTCACGCGCGGCGCGGCGAATCCCTGCGGCTGGCGGGTTTCCGCGACGCCCTGCTGCCGTTGCTGATGTCGGGCAAGGCCCGGCTGGGTTAGATTGCCCGGCTCCTCCTCCCGCCGCCCCGCGGCGCGCATCGTCGCCGGGCTAAGGTAGGCGCCGTGGCCGAGACCGCGCCGCTGCGCGTGCAACTGATCGCCAAGACCGAGTTCTTGGCACCACCGGACGTGCCGTGGACCACCGACGCCGACGGCGGCCCGGCGCTGGTCGAGTTCGCCGGGCGCGCCTGCTACCAGAGCTGGTCGAAACCCAACCCCAAGACCGCCACCAACGCCGGTTACATCAAACACATCATCGACGTCGGCCACTTTTCGGTGCTCGAGCACGCGAATGTGTCGTTCTACATCACCGGCATCTCGCGGTCGTGCACGCACGAACTGATCCGGCACCGCCATTTCTCCTACTCGCAGCTTTCGCAGCGCTACGTGCCTGAGGTGCAGTCGCAGATCGTGGTGCCGCCGGGCATGGCGGACGACCCCGAACTGCGGGAGATCCTGGCCGCGGCCGCCGACGCCAGCCGCGCCACCTACACCGAACTGCTGGCCAAGCTCGAGGCCAAGTTCGCGGCGGGTCAGCCGACCGAAAAAATGAGTGCGCTGCGTCGCAAGCAAGCGCGCCAGGCGGCCCGCGCGGTGCTGCCGAACGCCACCGAGACCCGCATCGTCGTGACCGGGAACTACCGGGCCTGGCGCCACTTCGTCGCGATGCGCGCCAGCGAGCACGCCGACGTGGAGATCCGGCGGCTGGCCATCGAATGCCTGCGACGGCTCGTCGACGTCGCGCCGGCGGTGTTCGCCGATTTTGAGATCTCTACCCTGGCCGATGGCACCGAGGTCGCGACCAGTCCGCTGGCGACCGAAGCCTGAGCCGCGCGGCGGCGAAATCGGGTTGGCACCGACAGGTAATCTTGCACCCGTGAGTTCTGTCGGATTCGATGCCCCTGCGCGTCTGGGAACCTTGCTGACCGCAATGGTGACGCCGTTTGGCGCCGATGGTTCGCTTGACACCGCCGCCGCGGCGCGCGTGGCACACCACCTGGTGGACGCCGGTTGCGACGGCCTGGTCGTCTCGGGAACCACTGGTGAATCGCCGACCACCACCGACGACGAGAAGCTCGAGCTGCTGCGCGTGGTCCTGGAAGCCGTGGGCGATCGGGCGCGAGTCATCGCCGGAGCGGGCACCTACGACACCGCGCACAGCATCAAGCTGGCCAAGGCCAGCGCGGCCGAGGGCGCACACGGGCTGCTGGTGGTCACGCCGTACTACTCGCGGCCGCCGCAGCGCGGGCTGATCGCGCACTTCACCGCCGTCGCCGACGCCACCGAACTGCCGGTGCTGCTGTATGACATCCCGCCGCGGTCGGTGGTCCCGATCGAGTCCGACACGATCCGCGTCCTGGCGTCGCACCCGAACATCGTCGGGATCAAGGACGCCAAGGCCGATCTGCACAGCGGCGGCCAGATCATCGCCGAAACCGGGTTGGCCTACTACTCCGGAGACGACGCGCTCAACCTGCCCTGGCTGGCGATGGGTGCGACGGGCTTCATCAGCGTGATTTCTCACCTCGCCCCGAGCCAGCTTCGGGAGTTGTTGTCCGCCTTCGGTTCCGGGGACATCGCGACCGCCCGCAAGATCAACGTCGCGGTCGCGCCGCTGTGCAACGCGATGGGCCGCCTGGGCGGAGTGACGCTGTCCAAGGCGGGTCTGCGCCTGCAGGGCATTGACGTCGGCGATCCCCGGCTGCCGCAGGTGCCGGCGACGCCGGAGCAGATCGACGCGCTGGCCGCCGACATGCGCGCGGCCTCGGTACTGCGGTGACCCAAAGGGTGGTCTGAAAGTGGATGTCGACCTCGGCCCGCCCGGTCCGCTGACCGCAGGTGGGTTGCGGGTGACTGCGCTCGGCGGCATCGGCGAAATAGGCCGCAATATGACGGTTTTCGAGCATCTGGGCCGGCTGCTGATCATCGACTGTGGCGTGATGTTTCCCACCCACGACGAGCCCGGTGTCGACCTGATCCTGCCCGATCTGCGCCACATCGAAGACCGGCTCGACGACATCGAGGCGCTGGTCCTGACGCATGCGCACGAGGACCACATCGGCGCAATCCCATTCCTGCTGCGGCTGCGGCCCGACATCCCGGTCGTCGGCTCCAAGTTCACCCTGGCGATGGTTGCCGCGAAGTGCCGCGAGCACCGAATCAAGCCGGTGTTCGTCGAAGTCAAAGAGGGCCAGAGCAGCCGCCACGGCGTGTTCGAGTGCGAATACTTCGCGGTGAATCACTCCATCCCGGACGCGCTGGCCATCGCGGTGTACACCGGCGCGGGAACCGTTTTGCACACCGGCGATATCAAGCTCGACCAACTACCGCTGGACGGTCGGCCCACCGACCTGCCCGGCATGTCGCGGCTCGGCGGCGCCGGTGTGGATCTGTTCCTGTGTGACTCGACCAACTCCGAGATCCCCGGCGTCGGGCCGTCGGAGAGCGAGGTGGGCCCGACGCTGCACCGGCTGATCCGGGGCGCCGAAGGCCGGGTGATCGTGGCATGCTTTGCCTCCAACGTCGACCGGGTACAGCAAATCATCGATGCCGCAGTGGCTTTGGGCCGGCGAGTGTCGTTCGTCGGACGCTCGATGGTGCGCAACATGAGCATCGCCCGCGACCTGGGCTTCCTGCGGGTCAACGACTCCGACCTGATCGACATCGGGGCGGCAGAGATGATGGCGCCCGAGCGGGTGGTGCTGATCACCACCGGAACTCAGGGCGAGCCGATGGCGGCGTTGTCCCGGATGTCGCGCGGCGAGCATCGCAGTATCACGCTGACCGCGGGGGACCTGGTCGTGCTGTCGTCGTCGTTGATCCCGGGCAACGAGGAGGCCGTCTACGGCGTGATCGACGCGCTGGCCAAGGTCGGCGCCCGAGTGGTCACCAATGCCCAAGCCCGAGTGCATGTTTCGGGCCACGCCTACGCGGGCGAACTGCTCTTCCTCTACAACGGGGTGCGGTCGCGCAATGTGATGCCGGTGCACGGCACCTGGCGCATGTTGCGCGCCAACGCCAAGCTGGCCGCCTCCACCGGGGTTCCGGAGGAGTCAATCCTGTTGGCGGAGAACGGCGTCAGCGTCGACCTGGTCGGCGGCAGGGCATCGATCGCCGGAGCGGTACCGGTCGGCAAGATGTTCGTCGACGGGCTGATCACCGGCGACGTCGGCGACATCACCCTGGGCGAGCGGCTGATTCTGTCCGAAGGCTTCGTCGCGGTGACCGTGGTGGTAACCCGCGGCACCGGACGGCCGGTGGCGACGCCGCACTTGCACTCGCGCGGGTTCTCCGAGGATCCCAAGGCGCTCGAGCCGGCGGTGCGCAAAGTCGCCGAAGAGCTCGAAGCGCTGGTCGCCGACAACGTCACCGACCCGATCCGGATCGCGCAAGGCGTACGGCGCACCGTCGGCAAGTGGGTGGGCGAAACCTATCGCCGCCAGCCGATGATCGTGCCGACGGTCATCGAAGTGTGACGCGGTTACGCGAAAGATACACTGCCGCAGTACTATTCCGTTTTCAGCGACTTTCAGGCCAAGCCCAATAAGCTATTGAGCGACCCGGTGACTTCGGCGAGTGACGCGACCAGGCGCTCGTCGTCGGCGTCGCCGGCCGCGGTCGCGGCGGCCTCTGCTCTGCGCAGTGCGTCGTTGATGCGCTGCTCGACCGCCTCGGCGCCCAGCCTGAGCAGGCCCGGCTCGATGGTGAGGTCGGTCAATACCAGGTGCCCGTCCACGGTCACTTCGACGGTTTCGGTCTCGTCGGTGACCGTGTAGGCATCGGTGTTCGTTCGATGGATATGGTCGTCGATGATCGACTGAAATTGCTGTGCTTGCCGCAACGCCTCAGCGACCTGCGGGTGCATTTGGGCGGTCATCAGTGCCGTCCTTCCCTTGTCAGGAACCGTATTTTTGGGGACTGAACTGGTGACGTATTTCGATCCAGTATCTCGTCAAGTTTAAAGCGAATTATCCGTTGCGAATGCATCTGTTTCGACAGCGTTTTTTGAGTGGATCCAATTTTCATATGCCGTTGGTGGCGTCAAAAAATTGGTGCGGGGGCGGCGTCAGGAGCCGTGTTACGTTTCGTATGTGCAACTGTTGCCTAGGTGCAACGTTGCCGTTCGAATGAAGGGAATCTCCGATGTCTATCTTTGCTTCTGCCGCCAGGTGCATCACCAGCCTGGCCAACCTGGGTCAGCAAGGCGCCGGCCTGGGCCTCGATTTCAGTGGCTGGAGCGGCTCTACGCCGGGCGCTGAGGGCTATGCGGCCACGGCGACCAATACCGCTGCCGACCTGGGGTCCTTCGGGGCCGCCATCGGCGGCAGGGTGATCGCTCAGAACTTCAAGTCCCTGTCTACAGGTGCCAAGTTCGACACGATCGCTCGAATGGGTGGAGAAAAGGGAGTGAACGACTTCGGCAAGGCGGTCAGCATCATCTCCTGGACCATCACCACCGTCCAGCTTTTGCAGCTGACGACCGGATTCGGAACGCCTTATGACGGCGCTGCCCTGCAGACCGGTTCGCAGCAATTCACTTCGCTCGCCGGGCAGCTGCAGTCCGCGCTGCCCGACAGCGGTTGGGTGGGCGACGCGTCGCAAGCCTATGCCGACCTGGACGCGGCGCTGCAGAGTGCGGCGCAGCAAATGGCCGAGCTGGACAGCCAGCTGGCGGCCCTGGTGAAAAACCAGGGCGAGTGGGTCACCCATATGCAATTGGCTTTCAGCATATTGAACGGTCTCCTCACCACGGCCCTGATCATCGAGCTGATTCTCACGGTGGCGGTGCCGGCGCCAGCCGGTCCCGCCGTGGCGAAAATCTTCGCGATCACGGTTGCGAGTTTGGGAATTTCGGCCGCCGTGAGCTTCCTGGGCACTTTGCTCGGCTATTCGATCGAGAACGGCAAAAAGGCGGATGCGCTGGCCGACAGCTACGCGGCCCTGGTCGCAGGGATCGTTCAAAACGATTCTGTCGCTCGGGCGACGGTGACCGTCGCCGGCCAGTCCAACTCCGCCGTGTCGAGCTTCGAGGCCATCTCGGCCGGTCTGTCCGGGCCGTCCGTGACTGCCGGCGCGCCGGCAGTCGCGCCGCCGGCCGCCGATCGCGCGCAGCAACGCGTGCCGGGTGACGTCGCGGCACCGGCTGCACCCCCCGCGCCCGCGGCACCGGCAGCGCCCGCGGCACCGGCAGCGCCCGCTTACGCGCCTGCGTCCGCGCCCACGGGCACCATGCCCACGCTGGTTCAGGCCGCCGCAATGTCCGGCACCAACCTGTCCGGCCGGGTGGCGCAGCCCGAAAGCCTGGTCAACCAGGCCAAGGCGCAGGTGCGCCAACTTGCCCAGCCGGACCCGCAGGAAGACGCCGCGGTACCCGCCAACGAGGTCCACACCGACGAGGGTGCGGGCACGAGTCGGGCGGCACAGGGAACCGAGCGCGCACCGATCGGGGCGACACCGGGGGCCACCGCACCAGCGGATCAGCCAAGCTCGTCTCAGCGCAGCGCGTGATTCGTTGCGGACCAACGTGATTCAGCAGGATTCAAGGAGAAGTAACCATGACTGATCTAGCCGTCACCCCAGAGCACCTCGACAAACTGGCGACCAAGCAAGACCAAGCGGCTACCCAGGCCACCACCGCGGGGTCTGCGGGCTCCAATGTAGAAGTAGCCGTGTGGGTCACCCACGGTGTCGTCAGCGGGGCGTCCAACGTTGCCTTCACCAAAGCCGTTGCCGCGCGGAAGAAGACGGCCGACGCGATGAGCAAGGCGTCGACCGGGCTTGCCGGCAAGCTGCGCACCGCGAAGGCCGTTTACGGAAACGCCGACGACGAAGCGGGCAAGAGTATCGACCGACAGCTCCTGGATCGCTGATCACGTCGAAACGCGTTAGACCTTCTCGGCGTAGGCCGACCATTCCAGTTGTGACGCTTTGAGTTTGCGGCCGGTGGGTGCGACGTAACGCGCGACCAGTTCGTCGGGTCCGGCCTGCTCGACCAGCCGCCAGCCGTATTCGGCGATGAAGTCGGCGACCTCGTCGGGCTGCAGGCCGAAATGCCAAAGTTTTTTGCGCTGGCGCACGGTCCGATACAACGTGCGGGTGCCGTAGCGATTCGTCCCGTCGATGAAGTCGCGGCGGACGTAGGTGAACACCAGCCGGCTGCCCGACGCGGCGGCGCGCAGTCCGTCGAGCGTTCGGCGCACGCCCTCTTCGGTGAGGTACTGCGTGACGCCTTCGCAGACGAAAAAGGCCCGGTAGTCGGTGCGATAGCCGTGCTCAGCCAGGGCGGTGAGCAGGTCATCGCGCTCAAAATCCAAGGCCACCAATCGAACCGAGAGGGGCGGACCGCCCAGAACCCGCCGCAGCGTCTTGGCCTTGCGGGCGATGTTGACCGGCAGGTCCACTTCGAAAACAGGCATTCGGACCCGCCGGTTCAGCAGGTAGGCGCGGGTGTCCAGCCCGGCGCCGAGGACGACCACCGCGTTGATGTCGTCGAGCGACTCGGTGATCTTGTCAGCGATGAAACGCTTGCGGCAGGCCAGGTTTGCCCACAGGCCGGGGCCGCTGAATTCCGATGCGCGAATCATCAGGCGGCGGATCGGCGTGGCCCGGGTGGTCGCGACCAGCCAGCGCAGCGGCGCCGGCAAGAATAGATCCGCGAGGTCGTCGTCGACCAGCCGACGCCCGGCCGGTTCGTTCTGCTCGACGGCGGCCAGCACCACGGGGCCGAAAGCGGTCTGCGCAGCGGGGTTTCGTGCCATGTCAGCTACTTGTTCAAAAAGCCCGCGTCGACGGGCAAGGTGACGCCAGTGATGTAGCGCGCCTGGTCGGACACCAGCCATGCCACCGCGTTGGCGATATCCTCGACGTCCAGCGTCTCCACCGGCATGGCGTTACCCAGCGCTGCGGGCGCGTCGGTCGCCGCGGCCATCTCGGCCAGCCATTCGCGGGTGAACTCGTTGTTGATCATCGGCGTCTCCACACCGGAGGGGTGAATCGAGTTGACCCGAATCATATCCTTGGCAAGCAGATTCGCGTATATCCGCATCAACCCCACCACCCCGTGTTTGGCGGCGGCGTAGCCGACCGAACCGGCGTCCGCACTGCCGACGCCGGCCAGGCCGGCACTCGAGCTGATCAGCACGATCGACCCGCCGGTGCCTTGGGCGACCATGGTCGGTATCGCGGCCTTGATCGTGTGGTAGACGCCGGTGAGGTTGACGTCGATCACGTCGCGCCAGCCGTCGTCGCCGGATTGCATCGGCGCGATGCCGGCGTTGGCCACCACGATGTCGAGGCGGCCGAGCTCATCGATACCGGCCTGCACCGCGGCCGACAGCGATTCGCGATCACGCACATCGGCTTGTTTGGCGACGATGCGGGCGCCGGTGTCTTCGACGAGCTTGACGGTGGCCGCCAGGTCCTCGGGCGTGGCCAGCGGGTAGCGGACGCTCGCGATCTGCGCGCACAGGTCGACGGCGATCACGTCGGCGCCGTCGCTGGCCAGTCGCACCGCGTGCGCGCGGCCCTGACCGCGGGCCGCGCCGGTGATCAGCGCGACCTTTCCCTGCAGCGGGCCGCAGGCGGTCACCGCCGCAGTTGTCCCTTGTCCGCGTCGCCCGCGGGGACCGGCTGCAGCATCTTGATGTCGGGCGCGCCGGCGAGGTGCTCTCCGGCCGCGGTGAACATCTTGCCCACCGCCGGCGCGGTGCTGTGTACCTTCAGCGCCTCTTCATCGGCCCACTGCTCGACGAAGACGAAGGTCTCACCCGACTCGTGCACCGCATACAGCTGGCAGCCCGGCTCCGAGTGCACCTCCTCGGCCGCGGTCTTGAGGATGTCGCGGACGGTGTCAACCGACTCGGGCTTGACGGTCAAGGTGGCGACGACGACGACGGGCATGCGGAGCTCCTTGCGGGATGACGAAGGGGATGATTGTCACCCTACTCACGCGCCAGTGCCGGGCGTCGGCCTGCGTCCACCCGGTTGCAGGCCGCGGTCAGCGTCGTTTTCGGCCGTTTCGGCGTGCTGGGGCACGTCGGCGACTCAAATTGACACAGTTTTGTGACCCGTGTGGCAGATGGTGAATATGGGGCGAATGCGACTAGGCTAGACCTCATGGCTAGTAAGACCGCTGCCCGCTCCGGAACCCGAACGAGCAGGTCAAAGGCCACTTCGCGCTCCAGCGGGTCCCGAAGTGCGCGACCGGCACCTGCCCGCAAGAAGGCTGCCACGAAGGTGCGCAGGCCGGCCAAGCGGCACAACCGGTCGCTGCTCGTTGCCGCCGGGGTGACCGGCGGGCGCGCGATGCGGGCCACTTGGCTGATGGCGGCGCGGGGCACCGGGGGTGCGGCGCGGTCGATCGGGCGCGCCCGTGACATCGATCCGGGACACCGACGCGACGGAATCGCGCTGGTGCTGCTCGGCTTTGCCGTCGTGATCGCCGCGAGTTCATGGTTCGACGCCGCGCGACCGATCGGCGCGTGGGTCGACCAGGTGCTGCGCACGTTCATCGGAGCCGGCGTCCTGGCGCTGCCGGCCGTGCTCGGCGTGGTGGCGATTGTGCTGATGCGCACCCAGCCCAACCCCGAGGCGCGGCCGCGGCTGATTCTGGGCGCTGCCATGATCAGCTTTTCGCTGCTCGGCCTGCGCCACCTGTGGTCGGGTTCGCCCGGCGATCCCGAATTGCGGTGTCGCGCAGCAGGATTCGTCGGCTTTGCGATCGGCGGGCCGCTGGCCGACGGGCTGACGCCCTGGATCGCCGCGCCGCTGCTGTTCATCGGCGCACTGTTCGGGTTGCTGTTGCTGACCGGCACCACCTTGCGCGAGCTGCCCGAGATGATGCGGGCCCTGTTCGGCACCCCGTTCGTGGACGACCTGTACGCCGATGAGGACGACTACGACTACGACTACGACTACGACTATGCCGCCGACGACGAAGCGCGCGAAGACTTTTCCGACGGCTACTACGACGACGGCGCGCTCGACGAGGAGCCGAAGGTGTGGCCGTCGGCCGGCAAGCCCGCGGTCGTTCTCGACGACCCGTTGCCGGACGAAACGCCGACGGTTCCAGAACCCGCCTTGAAAGCCGGGGAAGCCAAGACCCGCCGTCGCGCCGCCAAGAAGCCGGACACCCCGGTGGTGGACCGGGTGGTCGAAGGCCCGTACACGCTGCCGTCGCTGGACCTGCTGGTCGCCGGTGACCCGCCGAAGAAGCGCAGCGCGGCCAACACGCAGATGGCCGAGGCCATCGGTGAGGTGCTGACCCAGTTCAAGGTCGATGCGGCCGTCACCGGCTGCACCCGCGGTCCCACGGTCACCCGCTACGAGGTGGAGCTGGGACCGGGTGTCAAGGTCGAGAAGATCACGGCGCTGCAGAAGAACATCGCCTACGCCGTGGCCACCGAGAGCGTCCGGATGCTGGCCCCGATCCCCGGCAAGTCCGCCGTCGGCATCGAGGTGCCCAACACCGACCGCGAGATGGTGCGGCTGGCTGACGTGCTCACCGATCCGTCGACCCGCCGCGATCACCACCCGCTGGTGATCGGACTGGGCAAGGACATCGAGGGCGAGATGATCTCGGCCAACTTGGCCAAGATGCCGCACCTGTTGGTGGCCGGCTCCACCGGTTCCGGTAAATCCAGCTTCGTCAACTCGATGCTGGTGTCGTTGCTGACCCGCGCCACGCCGGAGGAGGTCAGGATGATCCTGATCGACCCGAAGATGGTGGAACTGACGCCGTATGAGGGCATTCCACACCTGATCACGCCGATCATCACGCAGCCCAAGAAGGCGGCCGCCGCGCTGGCCTGGCTGGTCGAGGAGATGGAGCAGCGCTACCAGGACATGCAGGCGTCGCGGGTGCGCCACATCGACGACTTCAACGCCAAGGTGCGATCCGGCGCCATCACCGCGCCGCTGGGCAGCCAGCGCGAGTACCGGCCGTACCCGTATGTGGTCGCGATCGTCGACGAGCTGGCCGACCTGATGATGACCGCGCCCCGCGACGTCGAGGACGCCATCGTGCGGATCACCCAGAAGGCCCGCGCCGCCGGCATCCACCTGGTGCTGGCCACCCAGCGCCCGTCCGTCGATGTCGTCACCGGGCTGATCAAGACCAATGTGCCCTCGCGGCTGGCGTTCGCGACGTCGTCGCTGACCGACAGCCGGGTGATCCTGGATCAGCAGGGTGCGGAGAAGCTGATCGGCATGGGCGACGCCCTGTTCCTGCCAATGGGCGCCAACAAGACCGTCCGGCTGCAGGGCGCCTACATCACCGACGACGAGATCCACGCCGTCGTCAGCGCCTGCAAGGACCAGGCCGAACCCGAATACACCGACGGCGTCACCACCGCCAAGCCGACCGCCGAACGCACCGATGTCGACCCCGACATCGGAGACGACATGGACGTCTTCCTGCAGGCCGTCGAGCTGGTGGTGTCCAGCCAGTTCGGCTCCACCTCGATGCTGCAGCGCAAACTGCGCGTCGGCTTCGCCAAGGCCGGCCGGCTGATGGATCTGATGGAGACCCGCGGCATCGTCGGGCCCAGCGAGGGATCCAAGGCGCGCGAGGTGCTGGTCAAGCCCGACGAGCTGGCCGGGACGCTGGCGCTGATCCGGGGCTCCGGGGCTGGATCAGCGAACGCCGACGGCGGCGACCTCCCAGACGAGTAAGACGGCGAATAACGCCGAACGTGCACTGGCTGCGAGAAATCAGCCCACAACTCGCAGCCAGTGCACGCTCGCGGCGACGAGGACGGTTAGAGCAGCAGCAGCATCCGGGTGTTGCCCAGGATGTTGGGCTTGACGTAGCTCAGGTCCAGGAACTCGGCGACACCGATGTCGTAGGAACGGCACATCTCCTCGAAAACCTCGGCGGTGACCGGCGTGCCCTCGATCTCGATGAAGCCGTGCTTGCCGAAGAATTCGGTTTCGAAGGTCAGCACGAAGATCCGTTCCAGCTGCAGCTCGCGCGCGACGTCGAGCAGGCACGTGACGATCGCATGGCCGACGCCATGGCCCGTCGCGGCGGGGTCGACCGCGACGGTGCGGATCTCGCCGAGGTCCGACCAGAACACGTGCAGCGCCCCGCAGCCGACCACCTTGCCGTCCAGCTCGGCCACCCAGAACTCCTGGACGGCCTCGTACAGCGTCACCAGGGCCTTTTCCAGCAGGATCTTGCCCGCATAGGTGTCGACGAGGTGCTTGATCGTGGGAACGTCGGAGGTTCGCGCGCGCCGGACGACCACTTGCTGGTCATCCCGAGAACGTTCGGTCACGGGTAACAGTATTGACATCGGGGGCGGTTGTGCTGGTCAACGGTTATTCTGATGCGGTGTCGGGGCCGCCGCAGACAGGACCGGTGGCGGGACCCGTCAGCATCGCCAACCTGGCCAATGTCCTGACGCTGGTGCGGCTGGTACTGGTGCCGATCTTCCTGCTGGCTTTGTTCGCCGGCGGCGGCCACGAAACCGTCGCGCGGATCGTGGCTTTCGTCGTGTTCGCGGTGGCGTGTATCACCGACCGGCTGGACGGCCTGCTGGCCCGTAACTACGGCATGGCGACCGAATTCGGTGCGTTCGTCGATCCGATCGCCGACAAGATGCTGATCGGGTCGGCCCTGGTCGGACTGTCGATGCTGGGCGACCTGCCCTGGTGGGTGACCGTGCTGATCCTGGTCCGCGAGATCGGCGTGACGCTGTTGCGGCTGGCCGTGATTCGCCGCGGCGTCATTCCGGCCAGCTGGGGCGGCAAGCTCAAGACTTTCGTCCAGGCGGTGGCGATCGGCTTGTTCGTGCTGCCGCTGTCCGGGGGATTCCTGGTGGCCGCGTCGGTGGTGATGGGTGCCGCGGTGGTGTTGACCGTCGTCACCGGGATCGACTATGTGGCGTCGACCGTCAAGGAAGTACGGCGGACGGGAACCTAGACGGCAGCTGGTGGCGTTGACCTGAAGAAGCAGCTTTGCCGGACGAAGGAGAGCAGGATGTCGCCATTGGTGCGCGAGGTCATTGGCGAGGTGCTGCGCCTGGCCCGAACGACACAGGGACGAACGCTGCGCGAGGTATCGGACACGGCGCGGGTGAGCCTCGGGTATCTCTCCGAGGTGGAGCGTGGCCGCAAGGAGGCCTCCAGCGAGCTGCTGAACGCCATCTGTGACGCGCTGGACGTCCCGCTCTCGACGGTGCTCACCGACGCCGGTGAGCGGATGGCGGACGAGGAACGCGCGGCGGCCGCGCAGACGGCCGAGGCCACGACGTCGACCATCGACGCCACCACGAAGGTCGTCATTCCGCAGGTCGCGTCGTTCGCGGTGGCCTGAGGGTGGGGCGAACGGCGCCAACCCGTTAAATTGAGCGGCAGGGTGATCGCCGGGGCTCAGCAGGGGGCCTCCGGCACACAGAAGCGAAGGTGGAGCTAACTGATGGCCAATCCGTTCGTCAAAGCGTGGAAATACGTCATGGCGCTGTTCAACGCGAAAATTGACGAGCACGCCGACCCCAAGATCCAGATTCAGCAGGCCATCGAGGAAGCCCAGCGCACCCATCAGGCGCTGACCCAACAGGCCGCGCAGGTGATCGGCAACCAGCGTCAGCTGGAGATGCGCCTCAACCGGCAGCTGGCCGACATCGAGAAACTGCAAGTCAACGTGCGCCAGGCGCTGACACTGGCCGACCAGGCCACCGCCGGCGGAGACGCCGCCAAGGCCGCCGAGTACACCAACGCCGCCGAGGCGTTCGCGGCTCAACTCGTCACCGCCGAGCAGGGTGTCGAAGACCTCAAGACGTTGCACGACCAGGCCCTGGGCGCGGCGGCGCAGGCCAAGAAGGCGGTCGAACGCAACGCCATGGTGTTGCAGCAGAAGATCGCCGAGCGCACCAAGCTGCTCAGCCAGCTCGAGCAGGCGAAGATGCAGGAGCAGGTCAGTGCGTCGCTGCGGTCGATGAGCGAGATCGCCGCGCCGGGCAACACCCCGAGCCTCGATGAGGTGCGCGACAAGATCGAACGGCGCTACGCCAACGCGGTCGGCTCAGCGGAGCTCGCCCAGAATTCGGTGCAGGGCCGCATGCTCGAGGTCCAGCAGGCCAGCGTCGAGATGGCGGGTCACTCGCGGCTCGAGCAAATTCGCGCGTCGATGCGGGGCGAGGCCCTGCCGACGGGTGGAACCGCCGCGGCTCCCGGAGCCACGCCCGCCACCCCGGCCGAGGGACAAATCGCCGAAAAACCCTTTGGCCAGTAGCCCGGCCGGTGTGACATGGCGGTGAACGCAACGCAGCGCGGGCTTTGGCGCACCCTGCTGCAGCAGGGGCTGGACACCGCCGCCGACCTGACCGGCTTCGTCGCCCAGAAGATCAGCGCGGCCGCCGACCCGCGAGCGCGACTGCTGCGCCGCCGCCGTCGGGCGCTGCGGTGGGCCTGGATCTTCACGGTGGGCAGCGTGTTCTGGGGTTTGGTCACCGCCGTGCTGGCGTGGTGGGGCTGGTTCGTGTTGCTGTTGCAGATCACCGGCGGGATCGCGGTGCTCGAGACGATTCCAGCGACGCTGCTGTTCTTCCGTTATCACTGGCTCAAGGCCGAGCCGCTGCCGGCCAGTCGGCCCGCCAACGCCCGCCGGCTGCCGCCGCCCGGCTCCGCTGCCCGACCCGCGATGTATGCGCTGGGCGCCTCCGAGCGCGGGTTCTTCTCGCTGTTGGGTGTCATCGAGCGAGGCGCCATGTTGCCGGCGGGCGAGATCAGCGAGTTGACCGCGGCGGCGAACAGGACTTCGGCGGCGATGGCGTCGACCGCCGCGGAGGTGGTGTCGATGGAGCGCGCGGCGCACAACTCGGAATCGTCGCGCGCGTATTTGGTGCCCAGCATCAACGCGTTCACCGCGCAGCTCGGCGCCGGCGTCCGGCAGTACAACGAAATGGTCACCGCCGCAGCGCAATTGGTTTCCTCGGCGAACGGTGATGGATTAGCGGATGCGCACCAGCGCTACCGTGCCGAGCTGGTCGAGGCTACCGATCGCCTGACCGGCTGGGCCCAGGCGTTCGACGAACTCGGCGGGTTGCCGCGCCGTTAGAACGACGCTTTGAGCGACGGCAATGCCAGCGCCGCCACTGCGCGCAGCAACGCCTTGGTCATGTCGAAGAAGTCAAAGTAGTCCCGCCACAACGTGATTCGCCCGTTGTGGACCTCGAACACGCCACACACCCAGAACTGCATGCGCAGCGGGCCCAAGATCAGCGCATCGCTGCGCTCGGTGAGCACCGCGGCGCCGTCGGCGGCAATGCGGTGAATCTTCACCTCGAAACCCGCGCGACCGTCCATCCGGCGGAACAGCTTCATGGCTCGGGCACGGCCGTGGATCGTCGGCAATCCGACGTTTTCGTAGACGAGGTTGTCGTCCAGTGAGGCATCCGCGGTATCGAAGTCCGCGTCCATCAGGGCGTTCAGAAAAGTCTCGACCGTGCGCGTGTTCGCGACGGCTGTTCCAGTCAGCTCGGTCATGGGTGCCAGCGTAGGCGCGCCCCCGTTGGGCGCTGTGGCAGGGTAAGGCGGTGCGAGTCGCCGTGGTCGCCGGGCCGGATCCCGGGCACTCGTTTCCCGCGATCGCGTTGTGTCAGCGCTTCCGGGACGCGGGCGACGAGCCCACCCTGTTCACGGGCGAGGAATGGCTGCAGGCCGCCCGCGACGTCGGCATCGAGGCGCTCGCGCTCGACGGGCTGGCCGCGACCGACGAAGACGTCGACGCCGGGGCCCGAATCCACCGGCGCGCGGCCCGAATGGCGGTGCTCAATGTTGCGGCGCTGCGCGACCTGGCGCCCGACCTGGTGGTATCCGACGTCATCACCGCCGGTGGCGGCATGGCAGCCGAGCTGCTGGGGATCCCGTGGATCGAGCTGGACCCGCATCCGCTGTACCTGCCGTCGAAGGGGTTGCCGCCGATCGGTAGCGGGCTGGCGCCGGGCACCGGCATTCGCGGCCGGCTGCGCGACGCCACGATGCGGGCGCTGACGGCGCGGTCGGTGCGCGCGGGTCTGCAGCAGCGCGAGTGCTCCCGGGCCGAGATCGGCCTACCGGCGCGCGACCCCGGGCCGCTACGTCGGCTGATCGCCACGCTGCCCGCACTCGAGGTGTCCCGCCCGGACTGGCCGGCCGAGGCCGTCGTCGTGGGGCCGCTGCACTTCGAGCCGACCGATCGCATCCTCGAGGTGCCGGCCGGCTCCGGGCCGGTGATCGTGATCGCGCCGTCGACCGCTTTGATCGGGACCGAGGGTCTGGCCGAAGTCGCGCTGGGATGCCTGACGCCGGGGGAGACGTTGCCGGCGGGCTCGCGCCTGCTGGTGTCGCGGTTGGACGGACCGGATCTAACGGTGCCGCCGTGGGCGGTCGTCGGGCTGGGCCGACAGGACGAACTGCTCTCACATGCCGACCTGGTGATCTGCGGCGGCGGCCACGGCATGGTGGCCAAGACGTTGCTGGCCGGGGTGCCGCTGGTGGTGGTTCCCGGCGGCGGCGATCAGTGGGAGATCGCCAACCGGGTGAGGCGGCAGGGGAGTGCGCGGCTGATCCGGCCGCTGACCGCCGATGCGCTGGTGGAGGCGGTCAACGACGTGTTGTCGACGCCGCGCTACCGGGAGGCCGCGCGCACCGCCGCGTCCGGCATCCATCGCGTCGCCGACCCTGTTCGGGTGTGCCACCAAGCGCTGGCGCTCGCGAAATAGCCGGGCTCGGTATGTTGGCTGGCGTGCGGCTGACGGAGTTCAACGAGCGGGTAGTGCTGCGATTCGGCGCCGCCTACGGCGCATCGGTACTGGTAGATCACGTGCTGCCCGGTTTCGGCGGCCGGACCGCCGCTCAGGCGATCGAGGACGGCATCGAACCCCGCGACGTCTGGCGGGCGTTATGCGCCGACTTCGACGTCCCGCGCGAACAGTGGTGAGCTTTCTTCCCGTCGAGTGTGCGGCTACGGCGCCCTGGGCGCACACTGGCCGTCGCCAGCGCACCCTCAACGCCGGGTCGAGCGCGGTGCCTGGCGAAACACGCAGTCACCGCAGACCGATCGCCCGGGCAGGCGATAGAACAGGCAGCAGCTGTCGCGCTTGAAGCCCAGGTGTGAGCCGGTGATGGCACCGGATCTGGAGAGCACGCCGGTGTCGAGCAGGGACATGGTGACCTCGACGATTCGTGCCCGCAGGTCCGGTCGGGCCGCGAGCAGCGCCCGCGACGCGCCGACGAGTGCGGACGCGATGTTGCCCGCCAGCAGGGCGGGCGCCAGTTTGACCCGCAAGCCGGCCGCAACCGGCTGCATATGGTGTTGCACCACAAGGCGATACAAGTCGGCCGCGATGTCCTCGACCGGCTCTCCGATGGGCTCGGGTAGGCGCAGCTGCGCTCCGTCGTCGGCACGTTCCAGGTGTTGCAGGTCCGGGACGACGCCGTGGGCCAACGCGCAGGCCAGCGCCGGTGACCACAGCCGGGTGGCGTGGCCGAGGTGGACCAGGGAGGCGCCGATCCGCAGGTCCGTCGTGTGGTAGCGCTGGGCGGTGGTGTCGATCAAACCCGCAAAGCCGTTGGCGTAGTCCTGCCGGACCGGGTGCCATCCTTGCGCCCGGCCGCCCACGGTCAGTGCGAAAAACCCTTTGTAGGAGGATATTTCGGCAAGCTCGCCGGAGATATCCATGCGTGCGAAACCAGCCTCTCTGGGGAGATCCGCCCCAGCGTCTAGTGAGGAAGCGCCGGCGGTGAGTATCTGGCTCTCGGGTCGCAATGTGCCCGATCACAGTGGCGGGACCGCACCGGTTTCGCACCGGTTTCCTCTTCGTGCAGGCCCGTCGGCGCACTGTCGGTAGCCGATATTGCCACACGCAGCCGGTACGGCGTGTCAAACTTGAATCGAACAGGTGTTCGTCTACTGTGGGGATCAACTCGAAGAGACGACTTGTCGGTGGCCAGCTCTAGTGTCACGGCCAACCGACCGATACCGGTCAGAAGAACACCGACTATAGGAGAGCACCATGGTGCAAGCCCCCGACCGCGAAAAGGCTCTCGAACTGGCAATGGCCCAGATCGAGAAGAGCTATGGCAAAGGCTCGGTGATGCGTCTCGGCGACGAGCAGCGTCAGCCGATCTCGGTCATTCCGACCGGATCCATCGCATTGGACGTGGCCCTGGGCATCGGCGGCCTGCCGCGCGGCCGGGTCGTGGAGATCTACGGCCCGGAATCCTCGGGTAAGACGACCGTCGCCCTGCACGCGGTGGCCAACGCTCAGGCCGCCGGGGGTGTCGCGGCGTTCATCGACGCCGAGCACGCGCTGGATCCGGACTACGCCAAGAAGCTCGGCGTCGACACCGATTCCCTGCTGGTCAGCCAGCCCGACACCGGTGAGCAGGCCCTCGAGATCGCCGACATGCTGATCCGCTCCGGTGCCCTGGACATTCTGGTCATCGACTCGGTGGCCGCATTGGTACCGCGCGCGGAACTCGAGGGCGAAATGGGCGACAGCCACGTCGGACTGCAGGCCCGGCTGATGAGCCAGGCGCTGCGGAAAATGACTGGCGCACTGAACAATTCGGGAACCACCGCGATCTTCATCAACCAGCTCCGTGAGAAGATCGGGGTGATGTTCGGCAGTCCCGAAACCACCACGGGTGGAAAGGCTTTGAAGTTCTACGCGTCGGTGCGCTTGGATGTGCGCCGGATCGAGACACTCAAGGACGGCACCGACGCGGTCGGTAACCGTACCCGGGTCAAGGTCGTCAAGAACAAGGTGTCGCCGCCGTTCAAGCAGGCCGAGTTCGACATCCTCTACGGCCGCGGCATCAGCAGGGAGGGGTCGCTGATCGACATGGGAGTGGATCAGGGCTTCATCCGCAAGTCCGGTTCCTGGTTCACCTATGAGGGCGAGCAGCTCGGCCAGGGCAAGGAGAATGTCCGCAACTTCCTGGTGGAGAACGCCGATATCGCGAACGAGATCGAGAAAAAGATCAAGGAAAAGCTGGGCATTGGCGCGGTGCTGACCGATGAAGACGTCCTCCCCGCCCCCGTCGATTTCTGAGCCTGCCCGCGAAGAGCAGGCGCGGGCGCTATGCCTGCGCCTGCTCACCGCGAGGTCGCGCACGCGGGCCGAATTGTCCGGCCAGCTCGCCAAACGCGGATACCCCGGCGACGTCAGTGCTCGGGTGCTCGACCGGCTCGCCGCCGTCGGGCTGGTGGACGACCGAGACTTCGCCGAGCAGTGGGTGCGGTCCCGGCACGCCAGGGCGGGAAAAAGCAGACGTGCGTTGGCCGCCGAGCTGCACACCAAGGGCGTCGACAAAGAGGTCATCGACACCGCACTGGCCGGTATCGACGCCGGTGCCGAGCGAGACCGGGCCGAAGAGTTGGTGCGGGCCAAGCTGCGGCGGGAAACGCTGAGCGGGGACGACACGCGGATCACCCGCCGGCTGGTGGGCATGCTGGCCCGCCGTGGCTATGGCCAGAACCTGGCCTGCGAGGTCGTCCTCGCCGAGCTGAACGCCGAACGGGAACGCCGCCGCGTCTAGCTGGGGGTTCATGGGGTAGGCCCGGGTCGCCGTACCATGGCCCCGTGACTTCGACAGTGGCGCCGGATGCCGCGAGCCTGGCCGGGCCCGTGGCGGGGTCGGGGCGCACCTATCAAGTCCGCACCTACGGATGCCAGATGAACGTCCACGACTCCGAGCGGTTGGCGGGTCTGCTCGAGGCCGCCGGCTACCGACGCGCCGACGAGGGTGCCGACGCGGATGTGGTGGTCTTCAACACCTGCGCGGTGCGCGAAAACGCCGACAACAAGCTGTACGGCAACATCAGCCACCTGGCCCCGCGCAAACGCGACAACCCCGACTTCCAGATCGCCGTCGGTGGCTGCCTGGCCCAGAAAGACCGAGACTCCCTGCTGCGCAAGGCGCCATGGGTCGATGTGGTCTTCGGCACGCACAACATCGGGTCGCTGCCGACCCTGCTGGAGCGGGCCCGGCACAACAAAGTCGCCCAGGTGGAGATCGTCGAGGCGCTGCAGGAATTCCCATCGTCGCTGCCGAGTGCCCGCGAATCCGCCTATGCCGCTTGGGTTTCCATCTCCGTCGGCTGCAACAACAGCTGCACTTTCTGCATCGTCCCGTCGCTGCGCGGCAAGGAGGTCGACCGCAGCCCGGCCGACATCCTCGCCGAAGTGCGATCGTTGGTCGCCGACGGCGTGCTGGAAGTCACGCTGCTCGGGCAGAACGTCAACGCCTATGGTGTCTCGTTCGCCGATCCCGCCGTGCCCCGCAATCGCGGCGCCTTCGCCGATCTGCTGCGGGCCTGCGCAGACATCGACGGACTGGAACGCGTGCGGTTCACCTCGCCGCACCCGGCCGAATTCACCGACGACGTCATCGATGCGATGGCCCGGACGCCCAATGTGTGCCCGGCCCTGCACATGCCGTTGCAGTCGGGGTCGGACCGGATGCTGCGGGCGATGCGGCGCTCGTACCGCGCCGAGCGCTACCTCGGCATCATCGACCGCGTGCGGGCCGCGATGCCGCAGGCGGCAATCACCACCGACCTGATCGTCGGATTCCCCGGCGAAACCGAGGAGGACTTCGCGGCCACTCTCGACGTGGTGCGCCAGGCCCGGTTCGCGGCCGCGTTCACCTTCCAGTACTCGAAGCGGCCCGGAACCCCGGCCGCCGAACTCGACTGCCAGCTGCCGAAAGACGTTGTGCAGGAACGCTATATGCGACTTATCGAACTGCAGGAGCAAATCTCACTGGAGGGCAACCGTGAACTGATCGGCCAGCGGGTCGAATTGCTGGTCGCCACCGGCGAAGGCCGCAAGGATGCTCGCACCGCCCGCATGACCGGACGCGCGCGCGACGGCCGACTGGTGCACTTCACCGCCGACACCCGGGTGCGTCCCGGAGACATCGTCACCACCGCGGTCACCGAGGCCGCGCCGCACCACCTGATCGCCGACGCCGGCATCCTGACCCACCGCCGCACCCGGGCCGGTGACGCGCACGCCGCCGGCCGGCGTCCGCGCGGTATCGGTTTGGGTATGCCGGGCATCGGGCCGGCAATTCAACCAGTCGAAACCCAGGGGTGTGCCCGATGACGAAAGAACACACGGACTTTGATGCGCTGCGCGCCGAGATCGAGGCCGCAGAACGCCGCGTTGCACGTGAAATCGACCCGGGTCCAAGGGCATTCATCGTCGCCATCCTGGTGTTCGTGCTGCTGGGATCGTTCATCTTGCCGCATACCGGCCAGGTCCGTGGCTGGGATGTATTGTTCAGCAGTCACGGCGCCGGTGCGGCCGCGTTGTCGTTGCCGTCGAAGGTATTCCTTTGGTTAACACTGGTTTTCGGCGTCGGCTTCTCGATGGTGGCATTGCTGACCCGCCGCTGGGCGCTGGCCTGGATCGCGCTCGCAGGCTCGTCGATAGCCAGCGCGACCGGGCTACTGGCGGTGTGGTCGCGCCAGACCGCGGCCGCCGGACACCCCGGCCCGGGGATCGGGCTGTGGATCGCGTGGATCACGGTGATCCTATTGACGTTCCACTGGGCCCGCGTGGTGTGGTCACGCACGATTGTGCAGCTCGCGGCCGAGGAGCAGCGACGCCGGATCAGCGCCGAGCAACAGTCCAAGACGCTGCTGGAGACCCTGGGTGACCAGGACGCCGCCGATGGTCCCGAGGCGCCGCCGGACCAGGCGGCGGGCCGCTAGGCCCTACGGGTCAGCGCCTCGGCGGCCGCTTGAGCCCACTGCCGCCACTGTTCGGCGTTGGCTTGTGCCTCTTCGGCTTCCTTGGTCCGGCCGGCGGCGGCCGCCTTGCGGGCCTGCTGCTCGTAGTGTTCGGCGCGGGTGGCGAACTGCTCGGCACGCGCCTGCGCTTCGGGGTCAGACCAATTGGATTCGCCGGCGTCGCGCACCTTCTTCTCGACGGCACGCAGCCGCCGCTCCAAGTCGGCTGACCGTTCCCGGGGCACCTTGCCGATCGCGTCCCATTTGTCGGCGATCGACCGCAACGCCGCCCGGGCGGCTTCGTGGTTGCTGGTGTCGATCTTCTCGGCCTCGGCCAGCAGCGCCTCCTTGGCGGTGGCGTTGGCCTGAAACTCCTGATCTTTCTCCGCTGTCACGGCATTGCGGGCGGAGAAGAAGGCATCCTGGGCGGCCTTGAAGCGCTTCCACAGCGCGTCGTCGACCTCACGGGTCGCGCGTCCTACCGATTTCCACTCAGTCAGCAGCTTGCGGAATTCGGCGCTCGTTGCGGCCCAGTCCGTAGAATCGGCCATCTCCTCGGCTCGCTCGCACAGCCGCTCCTTGGACTGCCGCACGCCCGCGCGCTCGCGATCCAACTCGGCGAAGTGCGAGCCCCGCCTCCGGTTGAACGCTTCGCGCGCCGCCGAATAGCGCTTCCACAGCGCGTCGTCGACCTTGCGATCCAGTCCGGTGATCGTCTTCCACTCATCGAGAATCTCGCGCATCCGGTCTCCGGCGAGCTTCCAGTGCGTCGAATTGGCGGCCAGATCCTCGGCCTCGGCGGCCAGCGCCTCTTTGCGGGCGGTCTGTGCGGCTCGATGCTCGTCGCGGCGGGAGCGATCGGCGGCGACCGACGCCTCGGCGTGCTCCACCAGGATGGTCAGCCGGCCGGCGAGCGCGTCGACGTCGCCCAGCACCGAGGCCGTCGGCAATGTCTCGGCCAGCGCGGCCGCGTTGGCCTTGATCTTGCGGGCATCGCCGCTTCCGGAGGCCAGCCGCTCCTCCATCAGCGTGACCTCGGTGCTCAGGTCCTCGAATCGCCTGCCGAAGTGGGCGAATGCGGCCTCAGGGTCGCCGGCCTGCCAGGAGCCGATGATACGTTCGCCGGCCGAGCTGACCAGCCATACCGTCCCGTCGTCGTCGACGCGTCCGTACCGATGCGGATTGCTGGCCGGTGGCAACACCACCGGGTGGGCGCTGGGTCGCGGTGTCGGGCGGGGGCCCGGTCGCGGACCCGGACGTGGTGCCGGCTTGGGCGCATCGCTGGAGCGGGGCTCGTCATCGGTCATGCTCTCTACACCCTTTCGCGCGCTCGCTTTCGCGCGCATCTGCCGCGCGTAGCGGCGCCTCTACGGTCGGGAGATCTGCTGCGATCGACAGCTGCTCCGTGACCGATTCCACCAGTATTCAAGCAGCTTGGCGGGTCGTATGCCGCAACCTGATCGTCACCGCCTTGACAGCCCCTGTGAAACAGTGTGTGCACCCAGCATTTTTACGGTGAACTGCCCTCGACTTGGGAGTGAAACCGCACATGGACAAGGTGGATATCGCCGCGTTGCTCGCGCTGAGCTCGGCGCTGTGCGTCGCGATCGGCGACGTCCTGCAGCAACGCGCGACGCACCGGATTACGCCGAACTTGCCCGCGTCGATGCCGTCGCGACCAGCAAACGTGTCGAGGCCGCGTTGGTGATGCCGCCGAGCAACCGGCGTAGCACGCGGGTAACGGTTCGATTCCACGTTGCCGGGGCCGTAGGGCGGGCACGCGGCGCCCGGTACCGTGTTAGTGACAATTGGTGTTGTTGGTACTTGTGGGGCTGGAGGGGGCACGTCAAGATAGCCAGGGTGGGGTTCTTGCGGCGGCGGATTTAGCCCGCGACTTCGGTGGCCGCGGGTCGTCGTCGCCGCGCGTGCAGGGCGGGCGGTCGGTCGCCGGGCGGTGACACCACGGGAGCGAGTTCGTCGGCCGGGCATCACCAGCCAGCCACAGCCTTGCCACAGGCTCTTCATAGGTTCGTGAACTACTTATTGCGCAGGACCGTATTCTTCCGAAGTGGCGCGGGCAATTTCACCGCTCACACAACGGAAACGGCTCCGAAACGGGTAGTGAATACCCGTCGTGAATGGTGGTCCAGGTGGCCGCGTGCCGGGGAGGAGGTCGCAGATGGAGAAGACGGATATTGCGGTTGTTCTCGCCCTGCTCGCCGCGTTCGCGTCGGCACTGGGGAACGTCGTCCGTCAGCGTTCAGCGCAGGAGATCACCGACAAGCCGGTGGGCCACCTGGAGCTCTTCCGGATGTCGGTGCGCGACGGCAAGTGGTGGCTGGGGGCCGGCGGAGCCATCGCGAACTACGCCCTGCAGGCCGCCGCGTTGACGCTGGGCTCCGTGATGCTGGTCACGTCGTTGCAGGTAACGGCGCTGCTGTTCGCGCTGCCGATCTACGCGCGCATGACCCGGCGTTCGGTCACCCGCTGGGAATGGACCTGGGCGCTGCTGCTGGCCGCCGCGTTGGCGGTGGTGGTCGTGGTCGGCGATCCGGATCCCGGCGCCTCGCGCGGCTCGGTGCAAACCTGGATGGTGGTGGCCCTGGTAATGGGTCCAGCGCTGGTGTTCTGCGTATGGGGCGCGCGGAAGTGGCCCGGCTCGGTCGCCGCGGTGCTGCTGGCCATCGTCGCCGGTTCGTCGTTGGCGCTGTTCGCCGTCCTGACCAAGGCCGTGGTGGTGATCGTCGGAGACGGCGTCGGTGCGCTGTTGACCGCGCCCGAGTTCTACGCGTGGATAGCCGCTGCCCTGGCCGGGATGATCTTCCAGCAGTCGTCGTTCCGTGCCGGCTCGCTGACCGCCTCCCTGCCGACAGCGGTGGTGGCCAAGCCGGTGGTCGGTTCGATCCTGGGCATGGCGGTGCTCGGTGAGTACCTCGACTGCAGCGGAATCGCCAAGGTGGTGCTTGCCGTCGGCGTCGTGGTGGTGGTGGTCGCGACCGTGGCGCTAGCCCGCGGTGAGGCGGCGACCATGTCGAGCAGCTTCGCGGAGAAGCTGGCGAAAAAAGCGCTGCGCCGATCGGGTGAGGTGCGCCTCGCCGAGGCGGAGTGCAGCAGCTGACGGTCGGTTTAGTGGGCGTCGATTAGTTTGATGTCGTGCTGAGCGCCATTGCGATCGTTCCCTCCACGCCGATGCTTGTCCCTGAGCTCGCCGGGGCGGCGGCCGCCGAATTGGCCGAACTGGCCACGGCCGTGCTGGCGGGGGTCGCGCTGTTGCCGCCCCGGTGGGTCGTGATCGGCACGGGCGAGGCCGACGATGTGCTGGGTTCTGATGGGATCGGCAGCTTTGCCGGCTACGGCGCCGATGTGCGCGTCCGCCTATCGCCGCGGGCCGCCGAGTCCGCCGATGTGGTGGCCGACTTCCCGCTCTGCGCGTTGATCGCCGGCTGGCTGCGGGGCCAGGTCCGGCCGGAGGCCGTCGCGCAGGTTCGCGTCTATCGCGGCGACCACGACGTCGACACCGCGCTGGACACCGGCCGGCGGCTGCGCGCCGAGATCGACCAAGCGACCGACCCGCTCGGCGTGCTGGTTGTCGCCGACGGCGCGAACACCCTGACCCCGGGTGCGCCCGGCGGGTTTGACCCCGCCAGCCCCGCTGCCCAGCTGGCCCTGGACGACGCGTTGGCGAACGGTGACAGCGCCGCGCTGGCCGGGCTGTCGGGGCAGATCCTGGGGCGGGTCGCATTCCAGGTGCTGGCCGGGCTGACCGAGCCGGGACCGCGTTCGGCCAAGGAGCTGTACCGGGGAGCGCCCTACGGTGTGGGGTACTTCGCCGGGGCCTGGCAGCCGTGAGACCAGCCCCGCGACCGCTGGCGATCATCGGCCCCACCGGGACCGGCAAGTCGCAGCTGGCCCTCGACGTCGTCGAGCAACTAAGCGGCGAGGTGGGTGCCGAGATCGTCAACGCCGACGCCATGCAGTTCTACCGCGGCATGGACATCGGGACGGCGAAGCTGCCCGTCGACGAACGCCGCGGCATCCCGCATCACCAGCTCGACGTCCTGCACGTCACCCAGACCGCGACCGTCGCCCGCTATCAGCGAGCCGCCGCCGCGGATATCGAGGCGATCGCGGCCCGCGGGGCGGTGCCGGTCATCGTGGGCGGCTCGATGCTCTACGTCCAGTCGCTGCTGGACGACTGGACGTTTCCCGCCACCGACGCCGCGGTACGGGCGCGCTGGGAACAACGGCTCGCCGAGTTCGGCGTGGCCGCGCTGCACGCCGAGCTGGCCCGCCGCGATCCGGCCGCCGCCGCGGCGATCCTGCCCACCGATGGCCGCCGCACGGTGCGCGCGCTCGAGGTTGTCGAGCTCACCGGCCAGCCGTTCGCGGCGTCCGCGCCCCGCATCGGCGCTCCCCGGTGGGGCACCGCCATCGTTGGATTAGATTGTGACACAAACATTCTCGACGAGAGATTGGCCCGCCGCACCGACAGCATGTTCGCCCAAGGCCTAGTCGACGAGGTGCGCGGGCTGCTACTCGAGGGCTTGCGCGACGGCGTCACCGCGTCACGCGCGCTGGGCTACGCGCAGGTGCTCGCCGCGCTGGATGCCGACGATCCCGCGGCGTTGCGCGACGCGCAGGAGCTGACGTTCGTGGGTACCCGCCGCTATGTGCGACGGCAACGGTCGTGGTTTCGCCGCGATCACCGCGTGCACTGGGTCGACGTGGGCGCCGCGACCGAGTCGGACCGCGCCCGCGTCGTCGCCGACACCTTGCGGGCGTGGCGGCACGTACCCTGAACAGGTGATCCGCGCCGACGACGACGATGCCGGCGCAGCCGGATCGAAGGAGTGGCGCACATGATCTTCGCCAAGGGCCACGGCACCCAGAACGACTTCGTGCTGCTGCCCGACCTCGACGCCGAGCTGCCGCTCACCCCGGCCCGCGTGGCCGCGCTGTGCGACCGCCGCCGCGGGCTGGGCGCCGACGGCGTGCTGCGGATCACCACCGCGGGTGCCGCCTTGAAAGTCGGTGTGCTCGATCGCCTGCCCGACGGTGTCGGCCCCGACGACTGGTACCTGGACTACCGCAACGCCGACGGCTCGACGGCGCAGATGTGCGGCAACGGCGTGCGGGTGTTCGCTCATTACCTGCGAGCCAGCGGCCTAGAGACGCGCGACGAGTTCGTCGTCGGATCGCTGGCCGGGCCGCGGATGGTCACCATGCACCACGCCGACCCCACCAACGCCGACGTCACCGTCGACATGGGCAAGGCCAACCGGGTGGGCGCGGGGGAGGCCGTCATCGGTGGCAGGCGCTTGCGCGGGTTGGCGATCGACGTCGGCAACCCGCACCTGGCGTGCGTCGACCCGCAGCTGACTAGCGACGACCTCGCCGCGCTGGATGTCGCCGCGCCGGTGCAGTTCGACCGGGCGCAGTTCCCGGACGGCGTCAACGTCGAAGTACTCACCGCGGCCGCCGGGGGCGTGGTGCAGATGCGGGTCCATGAGCGTGGGGTCGGCGAAACCCGTTCGTGCGGAACCGGAACCGTCGCGGCGGCGGTGGCCGCGCTCGCCGAGGCCGGGGCCGACACGGGCACGCTGACCGTCCGGGTGCCCGGCGGCGACGTCGTCGTCACCATTACCGACGCCACCAGCTACCTGCGCGGGCCGTCGGTGCTGCTGGCCCGTGGCCTAGTGAGCGAGGACTGGTGGAACGCCCAATAATTCGGATGCACGCCACGGGTTTGGCGTGCACTATTGCTAATTGCCTATGACACATTCCGAAATGCCGTACCACGATCAGCCGGCCGACCATCCCGCGTCCGAGCCCAGTGTCGGCGAACTCGCCCTCGAAGACCGATCGGCACTGCGCCGCGTCGCCGGGCTGTCGACCGAACTCGCCGACATCTCCGAGGTCGAGTACCGCCAGCTGCGGCTGGAACGCGTCGTTTTGGTCGGCGTGTGGACCGAGGGCAGCGCGGCCGACAACCAGGCGAGCCTGGCCGAGCTGGCGGCCCTGGCCGAAACCGCCGGCTCGCAGGTGCTCGAGGGGCTGATCCAGCGCCGCGACAAGCCGGACCCGTCGACCTACATCGGCTCCGGCAAGGCCCAGGAGTTGCGGGAAGTGGTCGTGGCGACCGGCGCCGACACCGTCATCTGCGACGGTGAGCTGTCCCCGGCGCAGCTGACCGCGCTGGAGAAGGCCGTCAAGGTCAAGGTCATCGACCGCACCGCGCTGATCCTCGACATCTTCGCCCAGCACGCCACCAGCCGGGAAGGCAAAGCACAGGTGACCCTGGCGCAGATGGAGTACATGCTGCCGCGGCTGCGCGGCTGGGGTGAGTCGATGTCCCGGCAGGCCGGTGGTCGCGCCGGCGGCAGCGGCGGCGGCGTGGGCCTGCGCGGTCCCGGTGAGACCAAGATCGAGACCGACCGGCGCCGCATTCGCGAGCGAATGTCCAAGCTGCGCCGCGAGATCAAGGACATGAAGCAGGCCCGCGACACCCAACGCAGTCGCCGCGTGCACAGTGATATGCCGTCCGTCGCGATCGTCGGCTACACCAACGCCGGCAAGTCAAGCCTGCTCAACGCGCTCACCGGCGCCGGCGTGCTGGTGCAGGACGCGCTGTTCGCCACCCTGGAGCCCACCACCCGGCGTGCCGAGTTCCCCGACGGCCGCCCGCTCGTACTCACCGACACTGTCGGGTTCGTGCGACACCTGCCCACCCAGCTGGTCGAGGCATTCCGTTCGACGCTGGAGGAGGTCGTCGACGCCGATCTGCTGGTGCATGTCGTGGACGGCTCCGACGTCAACCCGGTCGCCCAGATCAATGCGGTGCGCCAGGTGATCTCCGATGTGATCGCCGACTATCACGGGCAGCCGCCGCCGGAGTTGTTGGTGGTGAACAAGATCGACGCGGCGAGTGACCTGATGCTGGCCAAGCTGCGGCACGGGCTGCCCGGCGCGGTGTTCGTCTCCGCACACACCGGCGAGGGCATCGACGCGCTGCGCCGGCGGATGGCCGAACTGGCCGCGCCCACCGACGCCGCCGTCGACGTGGTGATTCCCTACGACCGCGGCGACCTGGTGGCCCGCGTGCACGCCGATGGCCGCGTCCAGGAAGCCGAGCACAACCCGGAGGGGACGCGGATCAAGGCCCGGGTTCCGGCGGCGCTGGCCGCCAGCCTGCGGCAATTCACGGCCAACGGCTCGACCCCGTAGCCGCCCCGGGCGTCACGCCATCGCGTCGGCCCGACCAGACCGGGGCAGCTGCCGACCAACCGTATGGTTGGTATATGTTGGGCGGCAGAGTACCCGGCGGCCGGAGGTTATCCATGGGCAGTGCAATCAAGTACCAGCGCACACTGTTTGAACCCGAGCACGATTTGTTCCGCGAGTCCTACCGGGCCTTTCTCGAGCGCCATGTGGCGCCGTACCACGAGGAGTGGGAGAAGGCGAAGATCGTCGACCGCGGCGTCTGGCTCGAGGCCGGTAAGCAGGGATTCCTGGGCATGGCGGTGCCCGAAGAGTACGGCGGCGGCGGCAACCCCGACTTCCGGTACAACACGATCGTCACCGAGGAAACGACCGCCGGGCGATACAGCGGAATTGGCTTCGGACTGCACAACGACATCATCGCGCCGTATTTGCTGGAGCTGGCCAGCGAAGAGCAGAAGCAACGCTGGTTGCCGAAGTTCTGCACCGGCGAAATCATCACCGCCATCGCGATGACCGAGCCGGGGACCGGCAGCGACCTGCAGGGCATCAAGACCCGCGCGGTCAAACAAGGCGATCACTACGTGCTCAACGGTGCAAAGACGTTCATCACCAACGGGATCAACTCCGACCTGGTGATCGTCGTCGCGCAGACTGATCCGGACAAGGGCTCACAAGGCTTTTCGCTGCTCGTCGTCGAACGCGGCATGGAAGGCTTTGAGCGCGGCCGCCATCTGGACAAGATCGGTCTCGACGCGCAGGACACCGCGGAGTTGTCGTTCACCGACGTCAAGGTCCCCGTCGAAAACCTCCTCGGCGAGGAGGGCAAGGGCTTCATCTATTTGATGCAGAACTTGCCGCAGGAGCGGATCAACATCGCGGTCATGGCCGCCGCGGCGATGGAGCAGGTGCTCGAACAGACACTGCAATACACCAAGGAGCGCAAGGCCTTTGGCAAGCCGATCGGTAGTTTCCAGAACAGCCGCTTCGTGCTGGCCGAGCTGGCGACCGAGGCCACCGTGGTGCGCATCATGGTCGACGAGTTCCTGCGGCTGCATCTGGACAAGAAGCTGACGGCCGAGCAGGCCGCGATGGCCAAGTGGTACTCCACCGAAAAGCAGGTGCATTTGATCGACCGGTGTCTGCAGCTGCACGGCGGCTATGGCTACATGCGCGAATACCCGGTCGCTCGTTCCTATCTCGACGCCCGGGTGCAGACGATCTATGGCGGCACAACCGAGATCATGAAGGAGATCGTGGGGCGCAGCCTCGGGGTCTAGCCACGTGATCATGACGCACGTCGGCTAACGTCGGCGGCGGTGAACCAATCTTGCTGTCACGCAACAACGAATCGTCGGCAGACGCGCGGTACCCGTGCGGATGGTGACACGAACCAAGCACAACTAGTCGGCTTACGCTGTCATTGCTTGGCTTTACGGCAAAATAGTCGATGCCCATGAATAGCTCCTTTGCTCGAGTGGATAGCCGGCGCCTCAAGTGCGGTCGGCGCATGTGCATTGGCGACGCGGAGCGCGTAATCACCGGGCGTCGGCGTGTCTTGAGGCCGGATCGGTCGCGACTCGATCGTCGTCCTGCATCATTTCGACATCGGAGCGGTCTCCGTTTTCGTAATATTCGCGAATTGCCTTCGTATTTCTTGTTCGCTGGAGCAAAGTTATGCGAGCCCGGCGATAATACGAGCTCGGTGGGGTTCGTCACCCGCGTTTGGGGCACCAACCGCTCGCAGGGGCCGCAGGGTACGGGCATGGCCATACAAAAGGGCATATCCGTCGGCTGGGAGGCGTGGTGAACGGGAAGAGAGGTCACGTGCGCAGGCTCGCTGGTCGGGCGCTCGTCAGCGTGGCGACCACAGCGTTGGCCATCGTGCTGCTGGCACCTACCGTGTCAGCCTCTCCGATCGGTGACGCCGAAGCCGCAATCATGGCCGAGTGGAGCAAGGCCGGCGGCGACACCTCTCCGCTCGGTCCCCGCAAGGGCGACGTCTACCCCGTCGCCGACGGCTTCGCGTGCGATTTCGACGGCGGCAAGTTCTTCTTCACCACCGCCACCGGCGCGAAATTCATCTACGGGCCGATCCTGGAAAAGTACGACATGCTGGGCGGTGCGGCCGGCGGCGATCTGGGCTTTCCGACCATCAACGAGGTGCCCGGACTGGCGGGCCCGGACAGTCGAGTGGCGACGTTCTCGGCCAGCGACAAGCCGGTGATCTACTGGACGCCCGATCACGGCGCGTTCGTCGTGCGCGGCGCCCTGAACGCCGCCTGGGACAAGCTCGGCAGCTCCGGCGGTGTCCTCGGCGCCCCGGTCGGAGATGAGACCTACGACGGGGAAGTGTCCTCGCAGAAGTTCAGCGGCGGCCAGATCTCCTGGAATCGCAAAACCAAGGAATTCACTACCGAGCCGGCGAATTTGGCCGAGCAGCTCAAGGGCTTGCAGGTAGCGATCGATCCCACCGCGGCCATCAATATGGCCTGGCGCGCGGCCGGCGGCGTCAACGGTCCGCTGGGCGCCAAGCAGGGCGGTCCGAATCCCATCGGCGGTGACGGCATTGTCCAGAACTTCGCCGGCGGCAAGGTGTTCTTCAGCCCGGCGACCGGTGCGAGCGCCCTCGAAAGCGACATCCTGGCGAAGTACGAGTCGGTCGGCGGGCCGGTCAATAGCGACCTGGGTTTCCCGACCGCCAACGAGTCCGACGGCGGCGTCAGTCCCAACAGCCGAATCGCCACCTTCTCCGGGGCCGACAAGCCGGTCATCTTCTGGACCTCTGACCACGGCGCCTTCGTCGTGCGGGGGGCCATGAAGGCCGCCTGGGACAAGCTGCGTGGTCCCACCGGAAAGCTGGGCGCGCCGGTCGGCGATCAGACCGTCGACGGCGACGTGATCTCGCAGAAGTTCACCGGCGGCAAGATCTCCTGGAACCGCGCGAAGAACACCTTCTCCACGGACCCGGCCAACCTGGCTCCGCTGCTGTCCGGCCTGCAGGTGTCGGGGCAGAACCAGCCGAGCGGTTCGGCGCTGCCTGCGCACGCCAAGAAGTGGTTCACCTGGAGCTGGTGGTACCTGTTCGCCCTGGTTCCGCTGGTGATTCTGGTGCTGCTGGCGGTGTTCGTGGCGTTGCGTTGGCGCCGGCACCGCGCCGGTCGCAACACCGCACCCTACGACCTGGAGCGCGACGTCGACGTCGGCGGCTACCAGGACACGGGCGAGCCGCACTGGGGTCCCGACTACGCCGACGGCTCGCCCGAGCACATGGCGTTCACCGACACGCACGAACCGGATCACCGCGACGACGAACACGCGCTGCTGGCCAGGTGGCCGCACTCACCAGAAACTGCCGAAATGGACGAAGACGGTGGGTATGACGAGCCGTCGCATCCCTTGACCGAGGAGGAATGGGATGAGTTAGCGGTCGACGAGCGGGATCCCGACTCGGTCGACACCGATTCCATCCCCGTCGTGTCGGCCGACGATCTATCCGACGCCGGCTACGGCGATGAGCTGCCGGAAGCCGGCTATCCGGATAGTCCCGACGTGCCCGAACGCGCGTACCCGGACGTCGTCGTGGACGACGAGTACGCCGACGCGGCCGGCCCGGAAGCCGCCTATCTGCCGGAAGCCGGCTATCTGCCGGAAGCCGGCTATCCGCCGGAAGGCGGCTATCCCGAGGCCGGTTATCCCGAACTCCTCGACGAGGACGCCGCTTACCCGGAGGCGGGCTACCCGCGCGCCGACGAGGAAGAGGCCCGCTACCCCGATGTCGCCGTCCCGCACACCCCGCCGGATCTTGCCGGCGCCGGCGGTGCCGCGTCCGGTGCTGCCGCCGCCGGTGGGGCAGCGGCGGGTGGGCCCGCAGCGAGTCTTGCGGCCGCGCTCGGTGCTGCGTCCGGCGTCGCGCCGAGAGCGGCGGGGCGGCACGCAGCCGCGGATGCCGACGACGAGGCGGACCTGGTGCCGGTCGCGGCGATCGGGGCATTAAGTCCGGCCGGGCGCCCCACGATCCACCTGCCCTTGGAAGACCCGTATCAGATACCCGACGGCTACCCGATCAAGGCGAGTGCGCGCTTTGGCCTGTACTACACGCCGGACAGCGACCTCTACCACGACACGCTCGCCGAGATCTGGCTGTCCAGCGAGGAAGCCGCACTGCTCAACGGCTTTACGAAAGCCGACTGACGCCGTAGCTACCGGCGCCTATACCTTGCGGATCACCGTCACGACCTTGCCGAGCACGGTCGCCTCATTACCGGGTATGGGATCGAACGCCGGGTTGTGCGGCATCAGCCACACCTGACCGCCCGCGCGCTTGAACGTCTTGACGGTTGCCTCACCGTCGAGCATGGCGGCGACGATGTCGCCGTTGTCGGCGACATTCTGCTGCCGCACCACCACCCAGTCGCCGTCGCAGATCGCGGCTTCGACCATGGAGTCGCCGACCACCTTGAGTAAGAACAGCGTGCCCTCGCCGACCAGCTCGCGGGGGAGCGGGAAGACGTCCTCGACGGCTTCCTCGGCCAGGATCGGTCCACCGGCCGCGATGCGCCCGAGCACGGGGACGAACGCGGGTTCCGGCAACGCGTCGGACCCGGCGACCTCGGTGGCCGGCGCGGATGCCACCGCCTCGTCGGCGCCGCGGACATCGACGGCCCGGGGGCGGTTCGGGTCCCGGCGCAGATATCCCTTGCGTTCGAGGGTGCGCAGTTGGTGGGCCACCGAAGAGGTAGACGTCAGGCCGACCGCGTCACCGATCTCCCTGATGCTCGGCGGGTAGCCACGGGTGGTCACCGACTCCCGGATAACATTCAAGATGGTGCGTTGCCGCTGGGTAAGCGATGAATCCACGGGATGCAGGCGGCCGTCTGGACCGGCCGCCGAGGTGTCGTTGCTGTCGCTCATGGCACTGAATGTAGCCCCCTTGAACCCAAGAATCAAACATGTGTTCGACTGGCGTGTCATGGCCATTCACATGGTGGCTAAAGTCCCTAGAACGGCTGAATCACACGTGTGTAACTTTTGCGTACACCGGGTATCTGTGCTCCATGGCAGGGATAGCGACCGGCAGCAGTTGTCGGTGGCGTGGTCTAGCGTTTTGCTCGTGCGACACGCTTCGCTCAAATGTTCGGATTTCGAACACACGAGCGATAGTGTCGAACACACGAGCGAGGATTTAGACGACCGGAGGAACGCACCATGACGCTTATGCACACAGTCTCACCGCGGACCAGCAACATGCGGCGCCCCAGCGATGGGCTGGTCGCACGGCCTCGCTATGACGTCGCACGGCTTCGCTACGAGCAGGAGCGCGTGCTGCGGTCGCGTCGGTCCGTGCCGGCGCGGCCGGCCGGAGCGCCGATGCGCTACCGCGGTACCGGCGTGTCGATGTCGCAAGCACCGCATCGCCGCCGCCCGGTCACGCTGGGGACGACGGTCGGTCTGGCCCTGATGGCCGGAGTTATCACGCTCTGGCTGGGGCTCATCGCGAATCTCGGTCAGATCGCCAACGGCGACTCCGGCGCCGCGGCCGCTCCCGTTCCGGACCGGCTGTCGGTCGTGCAGGTCGAGCCGGGCGAATCACTTCAGGATGTGGCGCACCGGGTCGCGCCGGAAGCGCCGGCCCGCCAGGTCGCCGACCGCATCCGCGAACTCAACAACCTGAGCTCTCCGGCGCTGGCCGCCGGTCAGACGCTGATCGCGCCGGTCGGCTGACCGCAGCCGCATATCGCGAAAGCCCCTGTACGCCAAGGCTCCTCGGCCCTCCCGTCGGTGATCGCGGGTGCGTTGTGGCTACGTTGGCCCGCCGGGGGGAGCGCACGGGTACGCTCGGAGTGTTCTTCCGAGACGCCGGCCCAGCGAAGGAGCGGTCATGCATTGCCCGTTCTGCCGCCATCCCGACTCCCGGGTGATCGACTCCCGGGAAACCGATGAAGGCCAAGCCATTCGGCGCCGCCGGTCCTGCCCGGAATGCGGGCGACGGTTCACCACCGTAGAAACCGCGGTCCTGGCCGTCGTCAAACGCAGCGGTGTCACCGAGCCGTTCAGTCGCGAAAAGGTCATCAAAGGCGTGCGCCGCGCCTGCCAGGGCCGCCAGGTGGACGAGGACGCGCTGAATCTGCTCGCCCAGCAGGTCGAAGACACGGTGCGTGCCGCCGGCTCGCCGGAGATTCCCAGTCACGAAGTCGGCTTGGCGATCCTCGGCCCGTTGCGTGACCTGGACGAGGTGGCCTATCTGCGCTTCGCCTCGGTATACCGGTCCTTTTCGTCGGCCGACGATTTTGAGCGCGAGATCGCCGCGCTTCGCAAGCACCGCAAAGTATCGACACCGAGCTGACCCCGATGTCCCCGGACGTGCATCCCGATCTCGAGGCGCTCGCGCCGCTGCTCGGCACCTGGGCCGGCCGCGGTTCGGGCGAGTATCCGACGATCCAGCCCTTCGAGTATCTCGAGGAAATCGTGTTTTCCCATGTGGGCAAACCGTTTCTGGCCTACGCGCAAAAGACCAAAGGTACCGCCGACGGGAAGCCGATGCATGCCGAGACCGGCTACCTTCGGGTGCCGCAGCCCGGTCACGTCGAGATGGTGCTGGCCCACCCCAGCGGTGTGACCGAAATCGAGGTCGGGACCTACCGGGTGACCGGCGGCGTCATCGAAATCGAATTGGCCACCACGTCGGTTGGTTTGACCCCGACCGCCAAAGAGGTTTCCGCGCTCGGTCGAACCTTGCGGATCGACGGCGACCAGCTTTCCTACTCGGTGCGGATGGGTGCGGTCGGCCAACCCTTGCAGCATCATCTGTCTGCGCAGCTGCAGCGCAGGTGCTGAATCTCAATCAAGTTGTGTCACACCGTCGTTGACGACGCGGCCGGCGACCCGGGTCCAGCCCTCGGGACTCCACCCGGTTTCCAGCATCGATCCCTTGCCCTGGATGATGCTCAGGTCGCGGCAGAGATGGTCGGTGATCCGCATGGCTGCCGAGCCGGTCGCTTCGTCTTCTGGCACACCGAGATTCGCGACGAACATCCGGGAACGCAGTGTCCCGGCGGATTGATCGATCCAGGCCCACAGGTAGTGCGCGGTGTCGTCGGAAAACTCGCTGGGGTTGGCCGCGAGAACCTGGTCAACGGACTCGAATTCGTGAAAGAGCAACCCCGGGCCCCATTCCGGGCGGGCGTGCACACCCACCAGGTCACCCTCGTAGTGCACCTGCACGATGCCGGCCGGCACCGCGAGCGCGTTGACCGGCATACCGTTCGCGCGCAGCCACCACGACGCTCCGACGGACGGGTGCCCAGCGAACGGAATCTCGGTGCGTGGCGTATAGATCGTGGCATGCGCCGTGGTTGCTCTGGCTGCCGGTAGATCGATGAATACCGTTTCGCTGTAACCCAATCGGGTGGCCAGCTGCTGGCGATCGGGGGCCGGGACCTGACTGGCGTCGACGACGCCCAACGGATTACCGAAGTTGCCGTCCCGGTCGGTGAAGACGCGCAACACCGTCACGTCGATGCCCATGGCCCGACTGTACGGGCCGGGTCAACCGAATTGTCTAAGTCGCGCTGCGCTCATCGGAACCCATCGCGTTGAGCACGGCGACGCGGGTGTCGGCCGAACCCGTGACCGCGGCTTCGGCCCTGCCGGTGCGCAGCAGTTCGCGTAACGCGGCTTGGTCGTATTCGGCGGGCGCCGTGGTGTCGATGAACCGCTGCACGACGTCGATGAAACGGGCCGGGTCTTCGTGGAACGGGAAGTGGCCGGAGCCCTGGAAGATCTCCAGGCGCGAGCCGGGCATCGCGGCGTGTGCCATCCAGGCATGGCGGACGGGGACCACCACATCCTTGGTGCCCCAGACGATCTGCACGGGGATGGCCTCGGTCAAATAACATCGGTCCAGGAACGTGACGATCTGCCCGCGCCAGTCCACCACGGCCCGCAGTGTCCGGCTGAAGGCGGACGAGGCCGTCGGTTCCGGCAAGTCGTCCAGGATGCGTAACACGTTCGGGAGATCGCGGCCCAGGCCGGTCGATCCGATTGCCAGGCCCGCGAGCCGCCCCGCCACCTGGACTGCCGGTAACACCAGGGGCAGCCGCAGCAGCGCCAGGGCCTCCGTCCCGATCGGCAGCGAGGCCAGCCGGAAGGCGACGTTGACGTCCTTGGTGACACCGCCCGCGGCGACCAGGATGAGCCGCTCGACCAAATGTGGGAACTGGTAAGCGAATTGCATCGCCACCCCGCCGCCGAGGGAGTGACCGACGATCGTCACGCGTTCGATATCGAGCACGGACAGCAGGTCGCGCATTCCGTTGGCGTAGCCGGCCACCGAGTAGTCCGCGCGGGGTTTGTCGGATTGCCCGTGCCCCAGCAGATCGGGGGCGATCACCGTGAAGCGCTGAGCGAGCTTGGCCTGCACGGTATTCCACGTCGTGGAATTGTCACCGATGCCGTGAATCAACAGAATTGCCGGCCCGGAGCCGGCGATACGGAATGCACGCTTGTAACCGTGGATGGTGCGGAATTCGAGTCTGGGAGTCGTGACTTCGCGCACTGGACGAAGATTGCTCTTGCGCTTCCGCTCAGTCATCTCGCCCACCCTTGTTGTCGCGCCCCTGGGGGCGGTTAAGCCGGGTCGTCGTCGTCGCGCTTCTTCTCCGCCTGTTGGGCTAGGAATCGCTCGAACTCGGCACCAAGTTCGTCGCCGCTGGGAAGGTCCTCGTCGCGCGTTAGTAACGACCTGTTTTCCTGAGCGTCGATGAACGCATCGTACTGGCGCTCGAGTGCGGCCACCACTTGAGCGACCTCGGCGCTCGCCTCGACCTGCTCGTCGATCTTGCCCCGGATCTCGGCCGCTGCCTCGGTCAGCGCCGACAGCGGGAGGTCCAGCGACCCGGTCTTGGCGACCTGCTCGAGCAGCGCTTGGGCGGCGGCGGGGTAGTCGGTCTGCGTCAGGTAGTGCGGAACGTGGACCGTGAAACCGACCACCTCATGCCCGTGCTGCGCCAACCGGTATTCCAGCAGGTTCGAGGCGCTGCCTGGGACCTGGATCTCCGAGATCCACGGCTGGAAATCGGTGATCAACTCGCGGTTGTTGGAGTGGGCGGTCAGCGTGATGGGCCGGGTATGCGGGACCGCCATCGGGACGGTGCCCAGGCCGATGGTCTGCCGCACGCCCAGCCGTTCGGCCAGCAGCCGCACCGCGGTGATGAAGCGCTCCCATTTGAGGTCCGGTTCCATCCCGGCGAGCAGCAGAAACGGCGTGCCGACGCTGTCACGCAGGGCGTACAGGCTTAGCTCCGGGTCGTCGTAGTTGGTGAAATGGTCGGTCTTGAAGGTCATCAGCGGACGGCGCGAGCGGTAGTCCAGCAGTTCGTCGATCGCGAAGGATGCGACCAGCTCGGTGTCCAGGGCCTCCTTCAGGTGGGTAGCGGCCAGCCGGATCGCGTGACCGGCGTCCGAGAAGCCCTCCAAAGCGTGTACCAGCACCGGGCCGCGACCGTCCGACGTCACCAACTGAGGCGCCGGGAACTCCAGCTCATACATGCCGGGTTGCCCTGGCTGGTAGTAGAGATCGTCGTCGTTCCGCTCGTTAGACATCGTGCCTCCTCCCGGGGGTTGCTCCAGGGTGCCCTAACCAGTGTCGCCCGAATCAACAGGCACCCTTAATCGAAACGGGATGACGCTTGAACGTAATCCGGATGGAACAATTCCGCCCGGATCGGTGTCTTTCAGCAAATCTACAACCGCGGCGCCAAGCGTCGAATTCCGCTTCCAACCCTCTGGTCGGGCATGATGGGCATCGATGCGCGTCCGGATGTTGCTGCTATGCCCACTGGTCGGCCTGGCGTCGTGCGGGCGCCCGGTGCTGCATGTGTCGTTGCCCACCACCAGTCAGGCACCGAAACCGACCAAGACGGTACAGCGACTCAGCCAGCCCGAGCCGGGCGCGGTTGCGGCCCCCGTGGATCCCGACCGGCGCGTGGGAGCGATCTTCCTGGACGGCAGCGCCCAGCACGTGTGCACGGGCTCGGTGCTGCATTCCGCGGCCGGCAACCTGGTGCTGACCGCCGCGCACTGCCTGGCCGGGGCTACCCAGATCACCTTCGTCCCCGGTCTGTCCGGGGATGCGGTACCGCCCGATCTCTGGACGGCCGACAACGTCTACCTGGATCCACGCTGGGTTGCTAGCAAGGACCCGCACGCCGACTACGCGATCGCACGGGTCAACAGCGACCATGGTGGTTCGGTGGAGGCGCGGGCCGGCTTGGCGCTGACCCTGGGCACCGCCCCGCCGCCCAGTAGCCGCGTCACCGTGGTGGGCTATCCCTCCGGCGTGGGCGGCTCGCCGATCGGCTGTCAGGGCAGCACGGCGGTCACCGACGGTGGATATCCCTCATTGGTGTGTCAGGGACTCGTCGGCGGCACCAGCGGCGCACCCTGGGTCAGCGGCACGACGGTCGTCGGGCTGATCGGTGGACTCGAACGCGGGGGATGCGCCGAGAACGTGTCCTACTCCGCGCCCTTCGACGATCACATCGCCCAGCTTCTGACCCGCGCGGAAGCCGGCGGCCCGGGTGATCCGATCCCGGTCGACTTGGACGACACCTGCTAGTCAGCGGCGGAACTGGTTGAGCGCGCGCACCTTGTTCATCACGTCCAGCGCCGCCACCTTGTACGCCTCGGAGAACGTCGGGTAGTTGAACACCGCGTCGACCAGGTATTCGACGGTGCCCCCGCACCCCATCACGGCCTGACCGATATGCACCATCTCGGTCGCGCTGGTGCCGAAGATGTGCACCCCGAGCAACTTGAGGTCTTCGGTGGACACCAGGAGCTTGAGCATGCCGTAGGAGTCGCCGGCGATCTGGCCGCGGGCCAGCTCCCGGTAGCGGGCCATGCCCACCTCGTAGGGGATCGCGTCCTTGGTCAGTTCCACCTCGGTGGCGCCGACGTAGGAGACCTCCGGAATCGAGTAGATGCCGATCGGCTGCAGATCGGTGATGCCGTCGCACGCTTCCCCGAATGCGTGGTAGGCGGCCAGGCGGCCCTGCTCCATCGAGGTCGCGGCCAGGGCCGGGAAGCCGATGACGTCGCCGACGGCGTAGATGTGGGGCACCTTGGTCTGGAAGAAGTCGTCGACGAAGATCCGGCCGCGGTTGTCGGCCTCGAGCTCCGCGTTGTGCAGATCGAGGTGGTCGGTCTGCCCCTGCCGCCCGGCGGAATACATCACCGTCTCGGCGGGAATCTGCTTGCCACTGGCCAGCGTGGTGACGGTGCCGGCCGAGCCGACGTCGACCGCGGTCACTTCCTCACCGAACCGGAACGTCACCGCCAGGTCGCGCAGGTGGAACTTCAGCGCCTCGATGACCTCGGGATCGCAGAAGTCCAACATGTCGCCGCGCTTTTCGACGACGGTGACCTTGGTGCCCAGCGCGGCGAACATCGACGCGTACTCGATACCGATCACCCCGGCGCCGACCACCACCATCGAGGTGGGCAGCGTCTTGAGATCGAGGATCCCGTCGGAGTCGAGTACGCGGTCTTCGTCGAACTCGACGCCGGACGGGCGGGCCGGCCGGGTTCCGGTCGCGATCACGATGTATTTACCACTGATGGTTAGCTTTTCGCGCCGGGACGGGTCTTCGACCTCGACGGTGTGCGGGTCGATGAATCGTCCGTGCCCGATCAGCAGGTCGATCCGGTTGCGCATCAGTTGATTACGGACGACGTCGACTTCCTTGCCGATCACGTGCTGGGTGCGGGCCAGCAGGTCGGCCGGAGTGATCTTTTCCTTCACGCGGTAGCTTGCGCCGTAGAGTTCGCGCTGGCTCATGCCGGTGAGGTAGAGCACCGCTTCGCGCAACGTCTTTGACGGGATCGTGCCGGTTTGCACGCACACGCCACCCAGCATCTGGCCGCGTTCGATGATCGCCACCGATTTGCCGAGTTTGGCCGAGGCGATGGCGGCCTTCTGGCCACCCGGCCCCGAGCCGATCACGACCATGTCGTATTCCTGCATCGATCCCATGAGATAGACGATAGAGCCCACAGTCGAGACTTTCTCCACAGACGATGGCTCAATTGCGTTGCGCGAGCGCGGTCTGACGGTGGCGGTCAGCAGCGTTGGGCCTCATGACACGGCATACACCCGATTTTGAACTGAACCGCCCCGGCGCACTGATCGCCGCGCTACCGGCCGTTCTCGGCTTCGTTCCAGAGAATTCATTGGTCTTGGTGTCGTTGGAACGCGGCGAGCTCGGCGCCGTGCTGCGCGTCGACCTCTCCGACGAGCTCGTCGGCCGGATCGGGCATCTGGCCGAGGTCACCGCCGCGGCGTCGCCCGAGGCGGTGATCGCAGTGATCGTCAACGACGAGGGCGCCGGCTGCCCGCAATGCAACGAGGAGTACCGGCAGCTGTGTGCGATGCTCGCAGAAGTGTTGTCGGAGAACAACATTGACCTGTTGGCGGCGCATGTGGTGGATCGGGTGGCCCGTGGCGGGCGCTGGCATTGCGTGGACGAGTGCGGCGCGAGCGGCGCGGTCGAGGATCCGTCCGCGTCACCCCTGGCCGCTGCCGCCGTGCTGGAAGGTCGGCGGCTGTATTCGCGTCGCGCCGACCTGCTGGCCGTGATGGCCGTCGAGGATGCGGCCCGCAGCGCCGCGCTGGCCGGCCTGCTGGACGAGCAGGCAGCCACCCGCGCGGCGGCGCATCGCGCCGATCCCGCGGGCTGCTGCCGTCGCGACGTGGAACGCGCGATGGCCGCGGCCGCTCGGGTGGCGGGCGGGCGCTCGCTGACCGACGACGAGCTGGCGGCGCTGGGCTGCGCGCTGGACGACGCGCAGGTGCGCGACACGTTGTACGCCCTCGCGGTGGGCGAGAAGGCCGCCGATGTCGAGACGTTGTGGGCGTCATTGGCACGCATCCTGCCCGCGCCGTGGCGGGTCGAAGCGCTGGTGTTGCTGGCGTTCAGCGCCTACGTCCGCGGGGATGGTCCCCTGGCGGGAGTCTCGCTGGAGGCGGCGCTGCGCTGCGATCCGGACCATCGGATGGCGGGCATGCTCGATACGGCGTTGCAGTCGGGTCTGCGGCCGGAACAGATCCGCGAACTCGCGGCGACCGGCTACCGGCTGGCTAAGCGGCTCGGGGTGCGGCTACCGCCGCGGCGGGCATCCGGCCGCTGTGCGGGGTAGCGGCGAGTCAGACTTTTTCGACCTTGACGGCGTGCGCCATCTCGTGCGGCAGGGTGACGTTCTCGTGTCCGGGTATCAGGATGGTGACCCCGGCGGGTCCGGTTTCCACGGTGACGCGCGCATTCGGCACCACACCGGCGTCTTTGAGGCGTGCGATCAGATCGATGTCACCCTGAACATGCTCGGTGAGCTGGCGGACGACGACTGCGACCGGCGATCCCGCCGGCAACTCGGTCAGCCGGACCAGATTGACGTCCTCGGCGCCGGAATTGGGGCCCACGCCGAGGTCCAGCAAACCGGGAATCGGGTTGCCGAACGGGGAGGTGGTGGGATTGTTGAGCACTTTGACCAGCCGACGCTCGACGTCCTCGCTCATCACGTGCTCCCACCGGCACGCCTCGGCGTGCACTTCTTCCCACGGGAGCCCGATGACGTCGACGAGCAGCCGCTCGGCGAGCCGGTGCTTGCGCATCACGGCGACGGCCAGGGCCCGGCCCTTGTCGGTGAGTTCCAGGTGCCGATCACCGGCCACGTGGAGCAGTCCGTCGCGCTCCATCCGGGAGACGGTCTGGCTGACGGTCGGACCGCTCTGGTCGAGCCGTTCGGCGATCCTGGCGCGCAGCGGCGTTACGCCCTCTTCCTCGAGGTCGTAGATGGTCCGCAGGTACATCTCGGTGGTATCAACCAGGTCGTTCATTCAGCACCCTCCATTGACGCCGAGTCTACTTGGCCAGCTGCCGAAATGGGCTTAACGCTTCCCCTCGGCAAGCAAGTATGCCCGCCGCGATTTCGCGGCGGGCATACTGTCGGCGCTACCTGGCGGGGTGGGGTGCCTCAGCTCGCGTACGAGCGCAGCCGATCGGCGCGCTCGCCGTTGCGCAGCTTGGCCATCACGTCGCGCTCGATCTGACGGACCCGCTCACGGGACAGACCGAACAGCTTGCCGATCTGATCCAGCGTTCGCGGCTGGCCGTCGTCGAGCCCGAAACGCAGCCGGATCACCTGGTGTTCGCGCTCGTCGAGAGTCGCCAGCACACTGCGGATGTCGGTGTGCAGCAACTCGGCGATCACCGCGTTCTCCGCGGACATCGCTTCGGCGTCCTCGATGAAATCGCCCAGCGGCGCTTCTTCTTCGGATCCGACGGGCATGTCCAGGCTTACCGGGTCGCGGCTGTGCTCGAGCAGATCGTTGATCTTCTCGACCGGGATTCCGGACTCGGTGGCCAGTTCCTCGTCGGTGGCTTCCCGGCCCAGGTTCTGGTGCATCTCCCGCTTGATCCGGGCCAGTTTGTTGACCTGCTCAACGAGGTGAACAGGCAGCCGGATAGTGCGGCTCTGGTCGGCCATCCCCCGGGTGATGGCCTGACGGATCCACCACGTGGCGTACGTCGAGAACTTGAATCCCTTTGTGTAGTCGAATTTTTCCATCGCGCGGATCAGTCCGAGGTTGCCCTCCTGAATCAGGTCGAGCAACGGCATCCCGCGGCCGGTGTAGCGCTTGGCCAGTGAGACCACCAGGCGCAGGTTCGCTTCCAGCAGGTGACGACGTGCCGCCTGGCCATCACGTACGACGACGGCAAGATCGCGTTTGCGGTTCTCGCCGAGACGCTTCCGCGTCGCGAGCAGATGCTCGGCATACAGTCCGGCCTCGATGCGCTTCGCCAGTTCGACTTCGTCGGCGGCGGTCAGCAACGCCGTCTTCCCGATGCCGTTCAGATATACGCGCACGAGGTCCGCTGCAGGGCTCTGAGCATCAAGATCGCTGGTGTCGATCCTGCCTGTGATGGCATTCGCCATGGCGGCCTCCCGATTGGCTTGTAGCTGTCATGGTGTTAAACGACAGATCAGCCTTGAGAGTTCCCGCGCCGCCGTCATCTCACACGCTTTGACGTGCACAAATGTGCCGACGACCTGAGAATGTCCTGAGAAGAGTGCTCGGAACCCGGTCAACCGGAACCGGCGCCGTAGCCGTGATCCGGGTGGTGGTCACGGCCCGGGTGGTATTCCGCGCCCGGCGAACCCGGTTGCGGCTGTGCGGGTCGCCGCGCCTCGAGTGCCGGTCGCTCGGCCGTCGGGAACAACGGAGTGCGCCGCGCCGCATCGTCGAACCGCCGAGGCTCGTCCTTGGCGCGAGGCGGCCGATCATTGGCGATCAGCACCGCCATCCAGGGCAACGGGATGGACGCCGCCACGATCGCCAGCGAGATCAGTCCGTTGTGCCAGGCGCCATAGGCGAAAGCGGCCAGCAGCAGCGCAGGAATGCGGAAAGCCATCAGCGTCAGATACTTACGCACCCGGGCGCGATGCTGTTCTTCATACGAAGGTTCGGCGGCGGTAATCAGCACCGGCCGGCCGTCGTCATCGAACCCCAAATCCGGGCCGCGCTTCATTCCTCCACTGTCCCACATCCGGCCGATTCCGGTCAGGGCGCCTCGGCAGGCACAATGTCAGGTATGCAGACCCAGACCATCGAACGCACCGACACCGACGAACGCGTCGACGACGGGACCGGCAGCGACACCCCCAAGTACTTCCATTACGTCAAGAAGGACAAGATCGCCGAGAGCGCGGTCATGGGTAACCACGTAGTCGCGTTGTGCGGTGAGGTTTTTCCCGTGACGCGGGCGGCCAAGCCGGGCTCACCGGTCTGCCCCGATTGCAAGAAGATCTACGAGCAGCTCAAGAAGGGCTGATCAGGTCGGCCGCTCGGCCGGCTCGCCGGAGCGGTCCTGGGTCGCCGGATTTGTCGTCATCGGATTCGACAGCGCCTCCGCCGTCCGTTTGAGTGCGGGCGAACGCGAAAACAACCAGTTGCGCAGCCGGTGGGCGTGCGTGCGGGGCGCGGGGAATTCCTCCTGGATCGCGGCATTGAGTTCGGCGCCGAGCATGATCGCGAAACCGCCGAAGAAGGCGAACAACAGGAACGCGATCGGCGTGGACAGCGCGCCGTAGGTGTAGCCCGTGCTGGTGATCCAGCGCAGGTAGATCCGCAGGCCCAGCGTCGCGATCACGAATACGGCGGTGGCCAGGACGGCGCCGTAGAGCAGGCGATGCGTCGGCAGGGGTTCCGGCAGTGACACCCGGTACAAAATGACGACGCCCAGGATCAGCCCGAGGATCAGTGCCGGGTAGTAGCCGTAGCGCAGCACGTTGGCCAGGGCGTCGGGGATGTGTTCGGCCACCGTGCGCGGACCCACCACGAGGACCGGCGCGGCCACGACCGCGCACACCAGCCCCACCACGTAGAGGAACAGCGCGAACAGCCGCTGGCGCACCGGATGGCGCAACGGTGTCTGGTCGTGCGCCTCGACCACGGAATCGACGAAGGCCGAGATCGCCGACGACCCCGCCCACAACGACAGCAGGAAGCCGAGCGAGACCACCTCACCGCGGGCGTGCGCGGTGATGTCACGAACGGTGGGCTCGATGATCTCGTTGACGACGCTGGACGAGAACAGACTATGGGCCGCCGAAATCGCACTCTTCTCGATGCTGGGCAACGCGTCCGGCCCGAACAGCGGAGCCACATAGGCCAGACTGCCCAGCATTCCCAACAGCAGTGGTGGCGTCGAGAGTGCTGACCAAAAGCCCGCCTGCGCGGACTCGGCAAAGATGGAGTCGTCCCAGCTTTTTCCGAGGGTCCTCAACGCGATTCGCCAAACGTGATGGCGTGACGGCCTTACGGTCTGATCGCTCATACCGGTCCAGCATTACCGATCAGCTCGCCCACACCTCACATTGTGAACGGGCGAGTTTCGCCGGACCTAGCTTCCGCTGACCTCCAGCACCGCGGCGAGTTCGACAAGCTTTGCCTCGTGCTCGTTAGCGTGATGCTGGCAGAAGAGAAGTTCGGCTCCCGAAGGCAGCTTGGCGCGTACGCGAGCCGCGGCACCGCAGCGGTCGCAGCGGTCAGCTCTAGTCAGCTCGGCGGTTGTCGTCAGAGTTGCGTTCATTGGCTTCTCCTTCTCGTTCATTCACTGTCTCAGACGTTCGGCGTTTTTGCGTTGTTCCCCGATCGTTATCGGGTGTGTCGTTTCTCACGGGCTGTAAACGTTTGGTTTCGTGGGTTCTTCTAGGGTTAACGACTGTGATGTTCGGTCCTGACCTGCTTGTACACCTGTGCGGAGCCGATGACTGGTCCGACGCGCGGAGCCGGGGAGAAATCCGCCCCGACACCGCCGCGGGTGCCGAGTTCATTCACCTCTCGGCGCCCGAGCAGGTCCATCTGCCGGCCAACCGGCTCTTCCGCGGTCGCCAGGATTTGGTGCTGCTGCACATCGACCCCGCGTTGCTGGACGCGCCCGTGCGGTGGGAGCCAGGTGTGCCAACGGATCCGGAGGCGATGCTGTTCCCGCATCTATACGGACCACTGCCCGTCGCGGCTGTGGCGCGGGTCACCGCCTACCCGCCGGCCGACGACGGCACGTTCGCGCCGATCGCGGGGCCTGGGGACGCGTCCGAGGGCTCCAGGTAGGCGTCGGCCTCGATCTCCACCAGCAGTTCGGGCGCGATCAGCGCCGAGACTTCGACCATGGTCGCCGCCGGCTTTATCTCCCCGAAGACCCGTGCGTGCACCGCCGCGACCTCGCGCCACCGGGAAATGTCGGTGACGTAGATCCGGGTGCGGACCACATCGGTCAGCGAGGCGCCGGCCTCGCGCAGTGCAATCTCGATGCGGCGCAAGGCTTCTTGGGCTTGCGCGGCGATGTCATCCGCGGACCCGATGCCGGTGGTGCCGGCGACCGCCACATAGGGACCTACTCGCACCGCACGCGAATAACCCACCGCCGCTTCGAAATCGGATCCTGACGAGACGAGCTTACGTGTGGCTGTCATGAGGCCACCGTAGCCCGCGCGCGAAGTCGCGCCGTTATGATCGCGAAAATACCTACCGGGCAAGCGATTCAGTTGCGGCGGATGCGGACTATGAGCATCGCGACCACGCAGAGTCCCAGTATCAACTCACACCAGAAGAAGGACAGGTAGTCGGTGAGCGCGCCAACGGCAGGCGCGTTGGGCATCGAGTTGCGCACTGCCGAAAACGAAAACAGAAGAACGCCGAGGAATGAGATGAGTGTGCCGTCGATCGGTCGATTGCTACGAATCTGATTGGCTACGAGCAGCATTGCCAGGATCGTCAACGTCCACATCAGCAAGATGATGAATACCGCGAAGATCCATGTCGAAGGCGCGCGTCCCACGCTGATCGTCAGGTCGTTGCCCTCGTTCGGCTCCCGCGGGGGATTGCCGATGCCGATGCTGTAGCCGTGCACCGACCCGCCGGCCAGCAGCACCGTCGGGACCGGGGCGCCGTCGGTGGTCAGGATGCGCACGCTGAAAAGCGATGTGTATCGGTCGAATGGGTACTGGCTGATGTCGCCGGTTTCGAGCGCGACGGGCAGCGTTTGCGATGTCATCAGCCCGCCCGCGGCAAACGATTCGTCAACCAAGCCCGCGCCTCCGACCGCGACGACCCGCACGTTCTTGGCCAAGAACACGACGTCCTGCGCGAAGCGGCCTCGCGGCTCGAATTGCAGCCCGACCACCAACTGGTCATCGGTGGGACTGATCTTTTGGATGTCGGCATGTATGCGGATGCCGTCGCTCAGGTTCGGGTCGCCATTGACGCCCGTCGCGTGGCCCGCCTTTTCGTAGGACACCGCCGTGATTGTCAGGACGGCCAGGAACGTGGCTACGGCGAGCAGTAAGAGCGGACGCCGGTTGTGCACCGCGGGAACATTTTTGAAGTCCTTGCCCACCGCCACGTCCACACCCTAAACGAGTGGACCCAGCCGAGCGGGTCGACACTTGAACGCCGGCTGAACAGCTAAGGGCTAGTCGAGGTAGTCGCGCAGGACCTGAGAACGGCTGGGGTGACGCAGCTTTGACATCGTCTTCGACTCGATCTGGCGAATGCGCTCACGAGTCACGCCGTAAACCTGGCCGATCTCGTCCAGAGTGCGCGGCTGGCCGTCGGTGAGCCCGAAGCGCAGCCGTACTACGCCGGCCTCACGCTCCGAGAGCGTCTCGAGCACCGACTGTAACTGGTCTTGCAGCAACGTGAACGACACCGCGTCGACGGCCACGACCGCTTCGCTGTCCTCGATGAAGTCGCCGAGCTGGCTGTCGCCCTCATCGCCGATGGTCTGGTCGAGCGAGATGGGCTCACGCGCGTACTGCTGGATCTCCAGCACCTTCTCCGGCGTGATGTCCATTTCCTTGGCCAGTTCCTCAGGCGTGGGCTCGCGGCCCAGATCCTGCAGCAGCTCGCGCTGAATGCGGCCCAGCTTGTTGATCACCTCGACCATGTGGACCGGGATGCGGATGGTGCGGGCCTGGTCGGCCATCGCGCGGGTGATCGCCTGCCGAATCCACCACGTGGCGTAGGTGGAGAACTTGTATCCCTTGGTGTAGTCGAACTTCTCCACCGCGCGGATCAGACCGAGGTTTCCTTCCTGGATCAGGTCGAGGAAGGCCATGCCGCGGCCCGTGTAGCGCTTGGCCAGCGAGACGACCAGTCGCAGGTTGGCTTCCAGCAGATGGTTTTTCGCGCGATCGCCGTCCCGGCAGATCCACATCATGTCGCGGCGCTGGGCGGCGGGTAGTTTGTCGCCGCGTTCGACCAGCTCGGCCATCAGTTGCGTGGCATACAGACCGGCTTCGATCCGCTTGGCGAGCTCGACCTCTTCCTCGGCGTTAAGCAGTGCCACCTTGCCGATTTGCTTGAGGTACGCGCGAACCGAGTCCGCGGACGCGGTGAGTTCGGCGTCCTTGCGCGCCTGCCGCAACGCCTCGGATTCGTCTTCGTCCCAGACGAAATCGCCGGACGCCTTGTCCTTTTCCGACGGCTCGGAAATATCCTCGTCCTCGTCGGCCGGCTTCTTGGCCACCGCCGGCTTCACGACGGTAACGACTTCCTCGGCGTCGTCGTCCGTGTCGCCGTCAGGGGCATCAGCGTCGCCGTCGTCGGCGACGACGTCCTCGAGGTCGTCCAGGACAAGGTCGGCTTCGATGTCGAGGTCCTCGCCCTCGAGGTCGGGCTCGCCGTCGAGTTCCTCGGCGCTCTCGTCGACGCCCTCGACGTTCTCGTCGTCGCCGGCGTCTTTGGCTGCGGCCTTGGTGCCGCGTCCGGCCGGCGCCTTGCCCGTGGCGGCCTTGGCGGGGGTGCGGGGCTTCTTCTCGATGGTCGCCTCGGTGTCGTCGGCGGGCTTGGTGGCCCGCGGTGCGGTCTTTGGTGCGCGTCTTGCCGGCGCGGAGCCGTTGGCGGCCTTTGCCGCGGGCCGCTTGGCGGGAGTCTTCGTGGCGGTGCGCTTCACCGGCTCATCGGTTGCCGGACTGGTCTTGGTCGCTGCCACTTACACCCCTTCGGTTGGACTCACTTTCGGTGGGTTTGGGCATGGCTAACCGAAAGTGTCTGCTATGTCGAATGTCGGCGTTGGTATCAGCGTGACTGCTCGCACGCTTTCTGTCGGGCGGCCGCCGTGGACCATTGTAACGACAGTGCGCGCTGGTACCGCCCTAGCGGGGAAAATTCAGTGCGTTACGTCCGCGGTCGAGGCCATCGCGGCACCCACGATTCCGGCGGTATTGAGCAATGCCGCGGCCACCACCGGGGTGCGGTTTTCGAGCAGCGGCACCCATTCGTCGGCCTTTCGGCTGATCCCACCGCCGGCGATGATCAGGTCGGGCCAGATCGCGTTTTCGATGGCGATCAGCACCCTGGTCACCTCTTTGGTCCACCGCCGGTAGCTCCACTTGTTCTTGTCTTTGACCGACGATGCCGCGCGTTTCTCGGCCTCTTTGCCGCCGACTTCGAGATGGCCGAATTCGGTGTTGGGTATCAGCTTCCCGTTGTGGATCAAAGCCGATCCGATGCCGGTTCCGAAGGTGAGCAACACGACCAGTCCGGAATTGCCCTTGCCGGCGCCGTAGCGCTCCTCGGCGAGCCCGGCCGCGTCGGCATCGTTGAGGACCGTGACTTCCTGGCCGTCCAACTTGGCGCTGATCACCTCGCGCGCGTTGGTCCCGATCCAGGCGCGGTCCACGTTGGCGGCGGTCTGGACGATGCCGTTGGTGACGACACCGGGGTAGGTCACGCCGAGCGGACCGGTCCAGCCGAATTCGTTGACGACCTTGGCGATGGTGTTGGCGACGGCCGACGGGGTGGCGGGTTGCGGCGTCAGCAGTTTGACCCGGTCGCCGATCAGCAGTCCGGTGTCCAGGTCGACGATTCCGCCTTTGATTCCGCTGCCGCCGACGTCGATGCCGAATCCACGACGCTGCGGCGTGCCGGAGGCTGCCTCGGTACCGGGTGCATCCGTGGCCGAGTCGGTGCTGGTCATCGAATCTCCTTGGCGAGATTTGGGATCGTTCACACCTTAGCTGGCGTCGCTGCGATTGCGGTCGGGCAATCCGTGCGGGGTGCCGCCGATCTGCGCCGCGGTGGCCGACTGTGTTGCGATGGACCAGTGACGCGATCCGAGCCCGCGCAGCTGCGCGCAGTAGCCGAAACGCTGGCCGCCGAGGCCGCCGAGTTCGTCAGGTCGCGCCGCGCCGAGGTATTCGGCGCGCACCCGGGCGGGACCGGCGGGACCGACACTGGTGTAGTGCGGTCCAAGAGCACACCGACCGATCCGGTCACGGTGGTCGACACCGAGACCGAACGGCTGCTGCGCGACCGGTTGGCCGAATTACGGCCTGGCGAACCGATTCTCGGGGAGGAGGGCGGCGGGCCGACCGAACGCGACGCAGCGTCCGACGACACGGTCACCTGGGTGCTCGACCCGATCGACGGCACGGTGAATTTCGTTTACGGCATCCCCGCCTATGCGGTCTCGGTCGGGGCGCAGATCGACGGCGTGTCGGTGGCCGGCGCGGTCGCCGACGTCGTCGGGGGCCGGGTCTATTCCGCGGCACAAGGCCTCGGCGCACACGTCATCGACGCGCAGGGGGCGCATCCGCTGCGGTGTGCCGACGTCGACGATCTGTCGATGGCCTTGTTGGGCACCGGGTTTGGGTATTCGGTCGGACGCCGCACCGCTCAGGCCGCGCTGTTGGCGAAGATGCTGCCGTTGGTGCGGGACGTGCGCCGCGTCGGGTCCGCGGCCCTGGACCTGTGCATGGTCGCGGCGGGGCGACTGGACGCCTACTACGAGCACGGACTGCAAGTGTGGGATCGCGCAGCGGGCGGGCTGATCGCGGCCGAGGCCGGGGCGCGGGTGTTGGTGCCCCTGCCGGACGGGCCGGTCGGCCCGCCTGGATCGGAAGCCGGGCTGGTGGTGGCCGCCGCACCCGGCATCGCCGACGCGCTGTTGGCGGCGCTGGAAAAATTCGACGGCCTAGCGCCGATCGCCGACTGAGTCAGCAGCTGCTGGCGTGAATCTTGGACAACAGCGAGGGATCTGACGATCCGGTGGCGCCGGGACGCAGACTGGCCAGTACCGAGTCGATGTCGTCGTTGTGGGCCAGCGCCGTGAATTCCGTGCCGATCGCGAGGTCGACGGAGTCGTCGGCGCGGTTGTCGTTGAACAGCTCGCTGCAGGGGGCGACCAGCCACACCGCGGCGGCGGTGGCCCCACCGGCCGTCCCGAACCGGATCTGGCTCTGGCAGTTCAGCCGGGCGCCGGCGTAGATCGGGTCGTTGGCCGCGGTCGGCTGCGCGAAGCCCAGATCCTTCATCGCACCGGCGACGTCGGCGGCCTGGCCGCCACGGCCGCTGGCGTTCAGCACGCGCACCTTGGTATCGGCCAGTTTGGCGGGCGGCACGTCGGCCATCGCACTGCGTGACATTTGCTCGCCGAGCTGGGCCGGCGCCGATCCGTTCGCCGGCTGCGGCGGCGGGTTGCACGTTTGCGCCTCGCGAACCTTCGCCGGTCGCGTCAGCGCCACCGTCCACGCGACGCCAGTCACTAACACCAGGAAAACGAGCACGAGAATCGCGGGTCGGGGGTTGCGTCGCCGAAACGGCCTACCGTGCTTGTCGAAGGCTGTACCCTCGGTGATTTGTGCGACCACAGCTGCACTCTAGCCGCACACTAAATCCACTGTTTGAAGACAAATACGAGGGTCAATTCGGGGGTGTGAGGTAAATCACAACCCATCCGACCGCCTTCCGGGCACGAATCGTTTGGTGGATGCGTTCGACGCTGGTACAAAGCGTTGCTTGAGGTAACGCAGGCATGTGAGGGGATTGGACGATGCCTACCGACTATGACGCTCCACGGCGCACCGAAACGGACGACGTTTCGGAGGACTCGCTGGAGGAGCTCAAGGCACGGCGGAACGAGGCCGCGTCGGCTGTTGTCGACGTGGACGAATCCGAGTCCGCCGAGAATTTCGAACTGCCTGGCGCTGACCTGTCCGGAGAGGAGCTATCGGTTCGGGTCATTCCGAAACAAGCCGACGAGTTCACCTGCTCGAGCTGCTTTTTGGTGCAACACCGCAGTCGACTTGCCAGCGAGAAGAACGGCGTGATGATCTGCACCGACTGCGCAGCCTGATAGCCGCACCTAGCGTGTCAGTGCCGACAGCACCCGCTCGGGGTGACGGCAGCTCACCATCCAGTACGGCGTCGGGTCGTCTGGGTCATCGAGGACCAGCAACACCATCGGTCCGATCCATGCGCGATGCAGGACGTACGCAGCGGGGTCGAGTTGACGTCCCAGCGCCGCCGACTTCGCCGTCGGCGCTATCTCCGCGGACCGGGCGATCACGGTGACCGGCAGGTGGGCTTCCCCGGCCCACAGCTGTGCCACACCGTCGGGGCCGCTTGGGCCGGCGGTGACCCGGATTTCGATGCGGCCCAGCCACAGCAGCGCGCCGATCGCCACGATGTACAGCACCACGAACGGCAGCCAGTCGGGGAGCGCCTTGACACCCAGATTGACCTCGACGGCGATCAACGTCGCCAGCGCGAAGGCCGGTGGCCACCACCACCACGGGACCCACAGCCGCTCGCGATATCGCACACTGTGCGGCGCGACGCGCGTACTCGACACGCGGTCAAGGGTAGTCTGTGGCCCCGTGTCAACCAGTCTGGCCTTGAAGTGAAAGTCGTCCGCCTCGACCCCGAGCTGCCGCTGCCCAGTCGTGCCCACGACGGCGACGCGGGGGTTGATCTGTTCAGCGCTGAAGACGTCACGCTGGGCCCGGGGCAACGCGCCCTGGTCCGCACCGGTCTGGCGGTCGCCGTCCCGTTCGGGATGGTCGGCCTGGTGCACCCCCGCTCGGGATTGGCTGCGCGGGTTGGACTTTCGATCGTCAACAGTCCAGGTACGATCGACGCGGGCTATCGCGGCGAGGTCAAGATTTCACTGATCAATCTCGACCCGGCCGAGCCGATCGTGGTGCACCGCGGCGATCGCATCGCCCAGTTGCTGGTGCAGCGGGTCGAGTTAGTCGAGCTGGTCGAGGTCGCGTCGTTCGACGAGGCCGGGCTGGCCGAAACATCCCGTGGCGATGGTGGTCACGGTTCCTCCGGCGGACATGCGAGTCTGTGATGCGCTGGCGACGATGCAGTGCGGGTATCTCCCGCTCGCGGGGGACGAAGCGATGAGGAGGAGCGGCGCCAATGGCTGCATTCGGTAAACGTTCAGGCAAGGACGACGACACCTCCGCCGCGCCGGCCGGCGACGACTTGCCCGAAGGGAATGTCGCTGCCGACCCGGTCGACGACGAGTTCGAGGACGAGCTGGAGGGTCCGTTCGATATCGACGACTTCGACGACCCGTCGGTCGCGGAGCTGGCCCGGCTCGATCTGGGTTCGGTGCTCATCCCGATGCCCGAAGCCGGCCAGCTGCAGGTCGAGCTGACCGAGACCGGCGTTCCGAGCGCGGTGTGGGTCGTCACGCCCAACGGCCGGTTCACGATCGCCGCTTACGCCGCGCCCAAGACGGGCGGCCTGTGGCGCGAGGTGGCCAGCGAGCTCGCCGACTCGCTGCGCAAGGACTCGGCCCAAGTCAGCATCAAGGATGGCCCGTGGGGCCGCGAGGTGGTCGGTACCGCGTCCGGGGTGGTGCGCTTCATCGGGGTCGACGGCTACCGCTGGATGATTCGCTGCGTCATCAACGGCCCGCACGAAACCATTGAGGCACTCGAGCAGGAGGCGCGTTCTGCGTTGGCGGACACCGTTGTTCGCCGCGGCGACACCCCACTGCCGGTGCGCACGCCGCTGGCCGTGAACCTTCCCGAGCCGATGGCCGAGCAACTGCGTCAGGCCGCCGTGCAGCAGGTCGAGGCGGCGCAGCAGGCCGCCGAACAAGCCGAGGCGCCAGCGCCGCCCAACGAGCCGGCGGCGCGCCGCAGCGCGGACGGATCCGCCATGCAGCAGCTGCGCACCACCGGCGGCTAGCCCGGCCCGACGTCTGGCCGATGTCTGGCCGATGTCTGGCCGATGTCTGGCCGATGTCTAAGTGTCGGCCAGCGCCGCCAGGCAGGCGGCCCCGAGCGCGGCGCTGTCCGCGCCGATCTGATCGAGCGTCACCGTCCGCAGGGCTGCGTGGGGCGCGGCGGCGACCCAGTCGACACCGGCCTGCAGGGGATGAATCGGATCGTCGACCGCGGCCGCCACGCCGAGCGGCGCGGCGAGCGTGTTGAGTTCGTCACAGCTGGGCGCGACATAGGCGGCCGCTTCGTCCATGGCGTCGGGCAGCAGCGGCCACTGGGCAAGCCAGGACCGGGTCAGCTCATCGGCCAGCCAGGTCGGGCTCGAGGCTCGCATCTGCGCGGTCGCGGCGGCCAGGCCCTCGGTGCGTAGCTGGGACGCCGAATACCGCGCGGCGAGCGCGGCCGGCGCCGACCCCGGCGGTCCCGCCCAGGCGGGCAGCGCGGCCAGCACGGCGACCGTTTGGCCTGGGTGTGCCAGTGCCCAGGCGGCCGCTACGGCAGCACCGATCGAGATTCCGCCTACGGCGATGGGGCCTTCGCGTGCGGCCTGGTCCAAGGCGGACAGGTAGCCGTCGACCAAACTTTCCGGCCGCGGCCGCGGGCAAACGAGCCGCGCGCCGGCATTGCGCAAGGGTCCGGAAAATGCCCGATCGACGTAAACGTCGTCGGACCCGGTTCCAGGCAACAGCACCGCCGTGACACCGCGCAGATCGACACCCACGCCCCGATACTGCCCGGCGCGCCGAACCTTCCAAAATCACCGTTTGATTCGGTTGGCGCAAGGGAACCAACAGGTCTACGGTGTCCGTTGGCATAGATGAAAGCACCGCAGCTTTTTCTCCAATTGTCAGGAGTGGCCATGGGGGCCCAAGGTTATTTGCGCCGCCTCACCCGTCGGTTGACGGAGGACCCGGAGCAACGCGATTCCGAGGAGTTGTCCGACGAGGTCGCCAGCACCGGTGCGCAGCGCGCGATCGATTGCGAACGCGGCCAAGAGGTCACGATGGTGGGCACGCTGCGTAGCGTGGAATGCAACGGCAAGGGTTGCGCGGGCGGCGTGAAGGCCGAACTGTTCGACGGCAGCGACACCGTCACCCTGGTCTGGTTGGGCCAGCGCCGGATCCCCGGCATCGATTCGGGACGCACTTTGCGGGTGAGCGGCCGGATGGGCAAGCTGGAGAACGGAACCAAGGCCATCTACAACCCGCATTACGAAATTCAGCGTTGACTCTGCCCGGCAACACGTCTCGCCGCATCAACCCAGAACGCCTGCTGAGCCAGCTGGGCGGGGTGAGCGGTCTCGTCTACTCGTCGCTGCCCGTCGTGGCCTTCGTGGCCTCGTCCAGCCTGCTGGGCCTGGTGCCCGCGATCGGGGTCGCGCTGGGACTGGCCGCACTCGTCTTGGTGTGGCGGCTGCTTCGCCGCGAATCCACGCAGCCGGCCTTCTCCGGGTTCATCGGAGTCGCGGTCTGCGCGCTGATCGCCTACGTCGTCGGAGCCTCCAAGGGGTACTTCCTGCTCGGCATCTGGATGTCGCTGGTGTGGGCCGTGGTCTTCGCGGTGTCCGTGGTGATCCGCCGGCCGCTGGTCGGCTACGCCTGGAGCTGGGCCACCGGTCGCGACCGCGCCTGGCGCGAGGTGTCCCGGGCCGTCTACGCGTTCGACATCGCCACGCTGTGCTGGACGCTGGTCTTCGCCGCCCGATTCGTGGTGCAGCGACTGCTCTACGACGCCGACCAGACCGGCTGGCTGGCGGCGGCGCGCCTCGGGATGGGCTGGCCGCTGACCGCGGCCGCCGCGGTGGTGACCTACGGGGCGATCAGGGCCGCGCAGCGCGCGATGGCCGGCGCCGATGCCGTCGGTCCGGCCGCCGTGCCGATCGACGCCGACACCGTCGGCGACTAGCTCTCGGGCGGCGCAGCCGCCGGCAGCACCAGCTTACGCAGGTCCTCTTCGACCTCGGTGACGGCGACGAAGAGCAACTCGTCGCCGCCTTCCAGTGGCTCGTCGGCTTCCGGGACGATCACGCGTGGCCCGCGCAGGATGGTCACCAGCGCGGCATCGCGGGGCAGCTCGAGCCGGCGGACCGGCTTGCCGCCCCAGGGCGTGTCGTCGGGCAGGGTGATCTCGACCAGGTTGGCCTGACCCCGGCGGAATTCCATCAGGCGCACCAAATCGCCCACGGCGACGGCTTCTTCGATCAGCGACGCCAGCATGCGCGGGGTGGACACCGCCACATCGACACCCCAGGCGTCGGTGAACAGCCATTCGTTGCGCGGGTCGTTGACCCGGGCCACCACCCGGGGCACCGCGAACTCGGTCTTGGCCAGCAGGGACAGCACAACGTTGGCTTTGTCGTCGCCGGTCGCGGCGACCACCACGTCGAAATCCTCGAGGTGGACCGATTCCAGCAGGCTCAGTTCGCAGGCGTCGCCGAGACGCCAGTGCGCGGCCGGGATCGCGTCGACGTCGACGTGGTCGGGGTTGCGTTCGATCAGGGTGATGTCGTGGTTGTTCTCGATCAGCTCGCGGGCGACCGAGCGGCCGACCGCCCCCGCCCCGGCGATAGCTACCTTCATGTGCGGCGCTCCTTAAGTCGCGGTCCGGCGGCCAGGGTCAATGCCCCGCCCCCGAATCGATGTCGTCGGCGGGCGGCAGGGCGGCGATCGCTACGGCCTCGGCTGCGCGGCCGGAGATCGCGGCGATGTAGACCTGATCGCCCGCCTGGATGACCGTCTTGGGCTCGGGCAGGATGCCGGTGCCGAACCGGATCAGAAACGCGACGCGAGCACCGGTGGCCTGCTCGAGATCGGTGGCGCGGCGACCCGCCCAGTCCTCGTGCAGGACGACCTCGGCGACGGCGACCGTGCCGGTGGGGTCGCGCCACTTGGCGGTCTCAGTGTCGCGGGTCAGCAGGCCGAGCAGCCGGTCGGTGGTCCATGGCACGGTGGCAATCGTGGGGATGCCGAGCCGTTCGTAGACCTCGGCGCGCTTGGCGTCGTAGATCCGGGCCACCACCCGGTGAACGCCAAACGTCTCGCGGGCCAACCGGGCCGAAATGATGTTGGAGTTGTCGCCGGAGGACACCGCGGCGAACGCGTCGGTCTCCTCGATGCGGGCCTTCAGCAGCACATCGCGGTCGAAGCCCTGGCCCAGCACCCGCTCGCCGGCGAACTCCGGGCTCAGCCGGTTGAATGCCGTGCTGTCGCGGTCGATCACGGCGACGTCGTGGCCAATTCGCGACAGCCCGTCGGCCAGCGAAGAGCCCACCCGGCCGCAGCCCATTACAACCACCCGCACGTCAGGTCCTTTCGGCTGGGTCGCGTTCCATCGGCAAACTTGTGTGGCCAGCCGATTTCCGTCGGGAACATTCTCGCCCACGGAACGCTACCGGCATGGCCCGTTGCGCTTACTCTTGGCTCTCGTGTCCAAACTTTCAACCGCAGCGCGCCGGTTGCTCATCGGGCGACCGCAACGCAGCGACCGGCTGAGCCACACCCTGCTGCCCAAACGCATCGCCTTGCCGGTGTTCGCCTCCGACGCACTGTCCTCGGTGGCGTATGCGCCCGAGGAAATCTTCTTGATGCTGTCGGTGGCCGGAGCGGCCGCCTACGCGCTGACGCCGTGGATCGGCCTCGCGGTCGCCGCGGTCATGTTGGTCGTGGTGGCCAGCTACCGGCAGAACGTTCACGCGTACCCGTCCGGCGGCGGTGACTACGAGGTGGTCACCACCAACCTGGGCGAGACGGCGGGCCTCGTCGTGGCCAGCGCGCTGATGGTGGATTATGTTCTCACCGTTGCTGTTTCGACCTCATCCGCGATGGCGAACATCGGTTCGGCGGTCCCGCTCGTGGCGCAGAACAAGGTGTGGTTCTGTGTGGCCGCCATCCTTTTGGTGATGGCGTTGAATTTGCGTGGGATCCGCGAGTCCGGGGTGGCTTTCGCGATCCCGACCTACGCATTCATCGTCGGGGTCGTCGTGATGATCGGGTGGGGGCTGATCCGGATTTTCGTGCTGGGCAATCCGCTGCGCGCCGAATCCGCCGCCTTCCAGATGCATGCCGAGCACGGCCAGATCGTCGGTTTCGCGTTTGCCTTCCTGCTGGCCCGCTCGTTCTCGTCCGGTTGCGCGGCGCTGACCGGTGTCGAGGCGATCAGCAATGGCGTGCCGGCGTTTCAGAAACCCAAGTCCCGCAACGCCGCAACGACGCTGCTGATGCTCGGCGCGATCGCGGTGACGCTGCTGATGGGCATCATCGTGCTGGCCCAGCAGATCCATGTGCAGCTGGTCGACGATCCCGCCACTCAGCTGACGGGTGCGCCGGCCGGCTACCTGCAGAAGACACTGGTGACCCAGCTCGCCGAGACGGTGTTCGGCAGCTTTCGAATCGGGTTCCTGCTCATCGCCACCGTGACGGCCCTGATCCTGGTGCTGGCGGCGAACACCGCGTTCAACGGGTTCCCGGTGCTCGGCTCGGTGCTGGCGCAGCACAGTTATCTGCCGCGCCAGCTGCACACCCGCGGTGACCGCTTGGCCTTCTCGAACGGGATCCTGTTTCTGTCGGCGGCGGCTCTGGCATTCGTCATCGCGTTCCGCGGCGAGGTCACCGCGCTGATCCAGCTCTACATCGTCGGCGTGTTCATATCGTTCACGCTGAGCCAAATCGGCATGGTCCGGCACTGGACTCGCCTGTTGCGCAACGAGACCGACCCCAAGGCGCGGGCCAAGATGAAGCGCTCGCGGGTGATCAACACGGTCGGTCTGCTATCCACCGGCGCGGTTCTGCTGGTGGTGCTGGTCACCAAATTCTTTGCCGGGGCTTGGATCGCGATCGTCGCGATGGGCGCGCTGTTCGTCATCATGAAGATGATCCGCAGACACTACGCTACCGTCTCCCGCGAACTGGAAGAGCAGGCCGCCGCCCAGCACGACGTGGTGCTGCCCAGCCGCAACCACGCTCTGGTGCTGGTGTCGAAGCTGCATCTACCGACCCTGCGCGCTCTGGCCTACGCGCGCGCCACCCGGCCCGATGTGCTCGAGGCCGTCACGGTCAGCGTAGACGACGCGGAAACCCGTGCGCTGGTGCATGATTGGGAGCACAGCGAGATCAGCGTGCCGCTGAAGGTCATCGCCTCGCCTTACCGCGACATCACCCGTCCGGTGCTCGATTACGTCAAGCGGGTCAGCAAGGACTCGCCGCGCACGGTGGTGACGGTCTTCATTCCCGAGTACGTCGTCGGCCACTGGTGGGAGCAGTTGCTACACAATCAAAGCGCGTTGCGACTCAAGGGCCGACTGCTGTTCATGCCAAACGTGATGGTGACTTCGGTTCCCTGGCAACTGAGTTCGTCGGAGCGACTCAAGACCCTGCAGCCGCACGCTGCTCCCGGTGACGCCCGCCGCGGAATCTTCGACTAAGCGGCCGACGAGGATAGTGTCGTGAGTGCCGAGGCCACGCTGCCGCCCGGGGAGCTGACGCTGGTCGCCGGCGCTCCCGCCAACGGCGGCAGCTGCGTGGCGCACCACGAAGGCCGGGTGGTGTTCGTTCGCTACGCCCTACCCGGTGAGCGGGTGCGGGTACGGGTCACCGCGGACCGGGGATCCTATTGGCACGCAGAGGTTGTCGAAGTAATCGACGCGTCGGCGGATCGGACCGATTCGTTGTGCCCGATCGCGGGCGTTGAGGGCGCCGGGTGTTGCGATCTGGCATTCGCCGCCCCGGAAGCGGTTCGGACGCTCAAGGGACAGGTGGTGGCCAATCAGCTGGAGCGCCTTGGCGGCCATCACTGGAGCGGTGAGGCGCAACCACTTTCGGATTGCGGACCCACCGGCTGGCGCACCCGGGTGCGCCTCGAGGTGGGCGCGGACGCCCGCCCCGGGTTTCACCGCTACCACAGCGACGAGCTGGTGACCGACTTGCGGTGTGCGCAACTGCCGCCGGGCATGCTGGACGGACTAACCCAGGCGTGTTCTCCGGGCGACCTGTCCCCGAACGCACAGCTGCACGTCGCCGTCGATGACGACGGATGCCGCCATGTGGTGCGCACCGTACGTAAAGGCGGGCGAACGGCGACCAATGTGGTGCAGGGCGACTACGAGGCAACCCAACGCGTCGGGCGGCGCAGCTGGCAGGTGCCGGTGACCGCGTTCTGGCAGGCGCACCGGGATGCGGCGCGGGTGTACAGCGCTCTGATCACCGACTGGGCACAGCCCGCCACCGGCATGAGTGTGTGGGATCTCTACGGCGGCGTCGGCGTTTTCGCCGCCGCCCTGGGCGCCGCGGTGGGGGAGTCCGGACGGGTTCTCTGCGTCGACACCTCGCGCGCGTCGACACGGGCCGCACGGGCCGCTCTGGTTGATCTTCCGCAGGTCGACGTGATCACCGATTCGGTGCGTCGCGCGGTGTCGGCACAGAAAGCCGGTGCCGACGTCGCGGTGCTGGATCCGCCGCGGTCGGGTGCCGGGCGCGACGTCGTCGATCTCCTCGCCGCCGCCGCCGTTCCGCGGGTGGTGCATATCGGTTGTGAGGCAGCATCTTTCGCTCGCGACATCGGCCTGTACCTCGGTCACGGTTATGCCGTCGAGCAGATCGAGGTGTTCGACGCATTCCCGCTGACTCATCACACCGAATGCATCGCGCTGCTGAGCCGCTAGCGGTGCAATGCCGCTGCGGAGATTCCCGCGGCAGGCTAGACTCCGTCGCGGTGTGCCGGGAAGTCTGGTCGGCGATTTCGTCATCGAACCATCGAGAGGCTCGGGTGGCTGCCGCCGAACAACGACCTGCGACCGTCCGACTCATGCTCACCCACGGGTGGGCGCCGTGAACGAAACTCTGCGGTACGCATTGCTGGTCTTGCTCGCCAGTGCCGTCGGTTTGATTGCGGTGTTGGCGAACCGGCTGACCGAGCGGGTCAAAATCCCGGTGCCCCTGCTGGTTCTGGTCGGAGCCGCGGTCGCGGCGCACACCGTGGCCGCGGTGCAGTCGCCGTCGGAGCCGACCGTCGAGCGGGTGATCACGATCGCGCTGGTGCTGGTGCTGTTCGACGGCGGCATGCACATCGGCCCGGCGCGCTTCCGCGCGGCCGCTGCCCCGATCCTTTCGGTCGGCGTCGTGGGCACCGCGCTCACCGCCGCCGGCGCCGCGGTGATCCTGCACTACCTCACCGGAATCGATTGGTTCCCTGCGGTGCTCGTGGCCACCGCGGTGGCGCCCACCGATCCGGCGGTGGTCTTCTCGGTACTGGGCAAACGCGAGATCGCCGGTCGCAGCAGCACCATCCTGGAGGGCGAATCCGGCGCCAACGACCCGGTCGGCATCGCCCTGATGGTCAGCCTGATCGCCGCCGGTGGCCTCAGCGTTGCCGGCTTCGTCAGCGTCGGAACGCAATTCGTTCTGCAAATGGCGATTGGTCTGGCCGTCGGGGTGATCGGCGGTCGCGCCCTGCTGGTGTTCATGCGCCGCGTGGCACTGCCTAGCGAAGGCCTCTACCCGCTGCGGACACTGGCATCCAGCCTGATGCTGTACGGCATCGCCACGCTGGCGCACGGCTCCGGTTTTCTGGCGGTGTTCGTCGCGGGCATCGTGATCGGCGACGCTCGCGCGCCCTACAAGCCGGATATCAAGCGATTCCACGCCGCGTTGGCGGGTCTGGCCGAAATCGTCGCGTTCGCCGTCCTGGGGTTGACCGTCGACCTCAACGTCCTTGCCCACCCCGACGTATGGATTCCCGGGCTCGTCCTCGGCGCGGCCCTGACCGTGGTGATTCGGCCGCTGGCGGTGGGATCCTGCCTGCTTCCCGTGCGGCTGCAGCGAAACGAACGCAGCTTCATCCTCTTCGCCGGCCTCAAGGGTGCGGTGCCGATCCTGTTGGGCGAGTTCCTGCGGGCCGCGCACGTCGCCGATGCGGAGCGGCTGTACGGGATCGTGGTCATCGTCGTGATCTTCTCGGTGCTGGTGCAAGGCAGCTTGGTGCCCGGTGTCGCACAACTGCTGCGCCTGCCCATGCGTACCGTCGAGACGCAGCCGTGGGAGATCGGTATCCGGCTGCAGGACGAACCCGAGGGGATCCATCGCCTGCGCGTTGCGTCGGGGTCGGCCGCCGAGGGCTGCACGATCGAGGGTCTCGGCGATCGTGCCGGAGACATCTGGGTGAGCATGGTGGTGCGCGCCACCGGCCTGGTGCCGGTGCGGGGCGACACCGAACTGGAGGCCGGCGACGAGGTCGTCGTCCTGGCCGATCCCGAACTTCGCGACAGCCTGGCCGAACTGTTCGGCACTTCGTAGGCAGCTACATCCGACGTGGGCTGCGTAGACTGACGTGATGCTGGAACAGATCCGCGGCCCTGCCGATCTGCAGCACCTTTCCCAACAGCAGCTCCGCGATCTGGCTGAGGAGATCCGCGAGTTCCTGATCCACAAGGTGGCTGCGACCGGGGGCCACCTGGGGCCGAATCTCGGCGTCGTCGAGCTGACGTTGGCGCTGCACCGGGTGTTCGACTCACCGCACGATCCGATCATCTTCGACACAGGTCACCAGGCCTACGTGCACAAGATGCTGACCGGACGCGCCCACGACTTCGAGACGCTGCGCAAAAAGGGCGGTCTGTCGGGGTATCCGTCGCGCGCCGAGAGCGAGCACGACTGGGTGGAGTCCAGCCACGCCAGTGCGGCCTTGTCCTACGCCGACGGCCTGGCCAAGGCGTTCGAACTGACCGGACACCGCAACCGGCATGTGGTCGCGGTCGTCGGGGACGGCGCGCTGACCGGCGGCATGTGCTGGGAGGCGCTGAACAACATCGCGGCGTCGGGTCGTCCGGTGGTCATCGTGGTCAACGACAACGGCCGCAGCTACGCACCCACGATCGGCGGTGTCGCCGACCACCTGGCCATGCTGCGGCTGCAGCCGGCCTACGAGCAGGCGCTGGAAAAGGGCCGTGACGTGGTGCGTGCGGTGCCGCTGATCGGCGAGATCTGCTACCACTTCATGCACAGCGTCAAGGCGGGCATCAAGGACTCGCTGGCCCCGCAGCTGCTGTTCACCGACCTCGGACTGAAATATGTCGGCCCGGTCGACGGTCACGACGAACGCGCCGTGGAGGCCGCGCTGCGCCGGGCCCGCGGGTTCGGCGGCCCGGTAATCGTCCACGTGGCCACCCGCAAGGGCATGGGATACGGCCCGGCCGAGGCCGACGAAGCCGAACAGATGCACTCCACCGCGCCGATCGACCCGGCCACCGGCCAGGCCACCAAGATCCCGGGCCCGGGCTGGACGGCGACCTTCTCCGACGCGCTGATCGCTTACGCCAGAAAGCGCCGCGACATCGTGGCGATCACGGCGGCGATGCCCGGCCCGACCGGGCTGTCGGCGTTCGGGCAGCGGTTCCCGGACCGGTTGTTCGACGTCGGCATCGCCGAGCAGCACGCGATGACGTCGGCCGCCGGCCTGGCAATGGGTGGGATGCACCCGGTGGTGGCGATCTACTCGACGTTCCTCAACCGGGCATTCGACCAGATCATGATGGACGTGGCGCTGCACAAGCTGCCCGTCACCATCGTGCTCGACCGTGCCGGGGTCACCGGTTCCGACGGCCCCAGCCACAACGGCATGTGGGACCTGTCTATGCTGAACATCGTGCCCGGCATGCGGGTGGCGGCCCCGCGCGACGCCACCCGGCTGCGCGAAGAACTCGGCGAGGCGCTGGAGGTCGACGACGGCCCTACCGCGCTGCGGTTCCCCAAAGGTGATGTGGGCGAAGATATTCCGGCTCTGGAACAACGGTCGGGAGTGGATGTGCTCGCGGTGCCCGCCGACGGGCTAAACCACGATGTGCTGCTGGTGGCCGTCGGCGCGTTCGCCTCGATGGCGCTCGAGGTGGCCAAGCGGCTGCACAACCAGGGCATCGGTGTGACCGTGATCGACCCGCGGTGGGTGCTGCCGGTCTCCGACGGTGTTCTCGAATTGGCGGTGCAGCACAAGCTGCTCGTCACATGCGAGGACAACGGCGTCAATGGTGGTGTGGGTTCGGCGGTTTCGGCCGCGCTGCGCCGCGCCGACATCGACATGCCATGCCGCGACGTCGGCCTGGATCAAGAGTTCTACGAGCACGCCTCACGCAGTGAGGTACTCGCCGATGTCGGGCTGACCGACCAGGATGTGGCCCGCCGGATCACCGGTTGGGTTGCCGCCCTAGCCAGTAACGAATCCGAAGCGGAGATCCGCGAGCACCTGGACTAGAACCAATTTGGTGCATCAGGCCACCGGGCCAAAGCAATACAATAGAAATAGTGGATCAAGGACACAATCGGTGCTTGCCCACCCGACCGCAAGCCTCGACGAGAAGGACCTGGTCAATGAGCACAGACCGCCACCCACAACTGGCTCAGGCGCTGGAATACGGACAGCAATTGCAATCGGCCCTCGAGGACGACCTGTACCGCACCCACACTGAAACCTTCACGGCCACCGACGAAGCCAAGACCGTCGAAGTGACCGTGAACGGGCGCCGCAACGTCACCGACCTCCAAATCGAAGATGGCCTGCTGCGGCTGGGCGCCGAAACGGTCGAACAGCGCGTCAACGAGGCGTTGCGCAACGCGGCGGCCGTGGTGAATGCGGCCAACGAAGCCCAGCAGCAACGGCTGATCGAGTCCCTGGCCGGCATTGCCGGGTCGATGACGGACACGTTGGGCTTGGCCTAACCGCGAAGGCCCGCTCAGAGTCGCCGGCGCGGTGGGCGATCAGCCATTGTTGTATCGGGTCGCGAACACGCGGGCCTGGGTCTCGGTAGCTCGCTGCGGCGACGCCAACTCCATGCCCTTCTCCAGCAGGTCGCTGACAGCATCGGGATCACCCGCCCCCAGCTCGCACATGGTCTCGAACAGGAACTCATGCTGGGCGGCTTGCCCCTTTTGGGCCGCCAGGTGCGCAATGACGAGGATCTCCTCGGCCAGCTGCGATTCGGTAAGGCGTGTCACGTCTGCGGACAGAGCCACCCGCTCGATCGCGCCGTCCCCGAGTGCCGAAACCGATACTGTCCCAGGAGGATTGGTCACGGTGAACAGCGCTATGACGTCTTCGGCTTCCTCGGGGGCGTGTGTCACCGAATCGATGGCCTCCAGCACCGTCGTGGCCTCTTCGGGCGCGGCCGGTGCATATACGGGTGACATGTCGACGGCTTCGCTCGCTGACTCTGCCCCGACGTCTGCGGTGGCGGCGGAGAAGTCAAGGGCGGCCGACGCGTCGGTGCCGGTGTCGGCGGGTTCACCGGCGGAGAAATCCATCGCGGCGAAGAGGTCATCGCCGCCGTCTTCGTTCTTACCCGGATCCTGGGCCATTGCGTCCTACTCTCATCGCGGCTGTCGGTGGAATGCCTGCTTTTCGCCCTGCTTGCTCAGCCGGGGCGCAGCTGGGTGTCGAGGTCTTGAGCGGCCTTCTGGTCGGTGCCCTCGTACGCTTGGGCGGCCACACGCAATTTCGTGGCGAGGTCGTCGGCAACCTTGATCATCAGACCGAGCGCCTCGGTGCGGCGAGCCTCGACCTCGACCACCGCATCGTTGCCGGGTCCGCAGGCCACACCATGGCTGACCCACGCGTTGACGCCGACTCCCTCGACCGCGGTGGCCGATTTCTTGAAGTCTTCGGTGGTTCTCTGCTGCGCCGCCGCGAGCACGTCGACGAGATATTTTGAGGTGACGCTCAGATTTGTCATCGGATTCTCCTCGATGTCTGGTTCGCGATGTCTAGTTCGCCGCTACCGGCCCCTGCGCCTGCTCAGCTCCGGGTGCCGTGAGTTCGACGGGCGGGCGCTCGGTGGCCTCGTTGCCTGCGGCCGCACCCGCGATGTCCTCGTTCACTGTGGCTTCCTCGGGGGCGGCGCTCCCGGGAGCGGTGGGTTCGCCGGCGGCCGGGGCCGTCTTGCCGCGCTGAGCGGTGGTGACCGGCGGCTGCGTGACGGGGCTCAGAACGGCCGAAGTTTGCTGGCCCGGCAGGTCTTCGTCCCGGGCGGGCTCGCGGATTAGCGGGGTCAGGCTGGGCAGGCCGCTTACCGGTCGTTCCGGCATTTGGGTCGGCTGACTGTGGTTACGGACAATCGTCGATTCGGTCGGCGCGGCCTGGCCCGTTGACGGGGCCGGGTCGGGCATGGCCATCGCAGCGGTCCCGCTGGAGAAGTTGGAGACTTTAGAGCCTTTCGCGGGTGCCGTGCGGACGGTCGGCAAAATGTGAGAATCCGACAGGTAACTGGTCATTTCGGTGATAATCTTCTCGTATTCTTCGACCACTGCCTTTATCTTCGGCCTGGTCTCGGTGCCCGAATAGAATTCCATGTAACCGAGGGCACTTACCGTCGCTGCGATCGCGGCCAGGGTGACTACTTTCTGAAACACCAACGACGAGGCTTCGCTGCCGTATGCTTTGATCAGTAGGGCAACAAATATGCACCCGGTAAGACCGTCCTTGATGCCCGCGACCGCACGGCGTATTTCAGTGAGCTGAGCGACTTCAGCGGCAAGCGCATCCATCATCGCCTGATCCTTTTTTTGCATCAGGGAAACACGATTCAGTTGGGCTTGGTTCTGCTTGGCATACTCTTGCGACGCGGTGGACTCCCACCTGCTGTCGGGGATGGCCGACTCCAAGTCCCGCTTGGGCGAGTCGAGTTTCGAACGGGCATTGTCGAATTCGACTCCCTTGGTTGCGTCACCAAGACCGAGGCAGTATTCGAAGACCGTAATGGCGACGATGCCCCACTCGATAATCGGCACCTCTGCCGCCCAGGGATTGGTTCGCTCCTGCAGGCCACGTTCTATTTCAGCCTTAATTCTTCGCTCGGCGATGCCCTTGACGATGATTTTGGTGGTTTCCATGCCGAATGCGCCGGCGCCGATGCCCGTCGCAATCCAATCCTTGGCGGCGATATTCCTTCCAATGCCGGCGAGACTACCCACGAGGCCGCCGATTTCTGATGCTGCAACGGCCATTTTGAGATACCCTTCTCCGAGTTGGAACTTGTCTCTTATCGCAAGTTTAACGGCACTCTGCGAGTGCCCTGTGCACCAATTTCCCCACACTCAGGAATTTATACAGTTATTACTCAGGTTTCCACAGTTTATTGTAAGGTTCGCGCTACTTTTTGCAACCGCGCATAACGCTGTGACGAAAATTGACGAGTCGTTAGCTGGCGGCTGGCGGACGTCGAGTACACACCGGCCATCGCCTACGGCGCTGAGCTGCCTTCGGTTTTGGGGGGCGGTTGCAGCGCGGTCGCCAGCACCGGATCGACGAGCTCGCGTTGCCAGGCCCGCGCGTGCCCGGCGCACAAGAACTCTTCGACGGCCTCGACCGGGTCCGGCGCGTCGGCCCAGTCCCAGCACAGTCGTCGCACCAGGTCGGGTGAAACCAGGTTCTCGGTCGGAACCTTCACCTGCTCAGACAGTTTCGACAGCCCGGCCCGGGCCGCCTCCAGCCGGGCGGCCGCTTCCGGCTTGCGCCTGCTCCACCGCGCCGGCGGCGGCGGACCGTTCGTCGGCTCGGCGTCTTCGGGCGGGTCCGGACTGGTGCGGGCCGCTTCCAGCGCGCCCAACCAGGTCGCTGCGCTGCGCCGCTGGTTGCGCCCGCCGAACACCGGCAACGCGACCAGGTCTTCGATCGTCTTCGGATTGGCGATCGCGGCCTCGATGATGGCCGAATCCGGCAGGATGCGCCGCGGCGCGATGTCGCGTCGCTGGGCGATGTTGTCGCGGGTCGTCCACAGTTCACGCACCGCCGCCAAACCGCGGCGGTCGCGCACCTTGTGGATGCCCGACGTGCGCCGCCAGCGCTCGCGCCGGGGCGTGGGCTCCTTGCTGCCGACGCTGCGCAGGTAATCGAATTCTTGTGCAGCCCAATCGGTTTTGCCTTGTTCGGCCAGCTCCGCGGCGATCGCCGCACGAAGTTCGACCAGCAGTTCCACGTCGAGCGCCGCATAGTTGAGCCACTCGGTGGGCAGCGGCCGCTTGGACCAGTCGGCCGCACCGTGACCCTTGACCAGACCATGCCCCAGCAGCCGTTCGGTCATCGCCGCCAGGTTCACCCGCTCGAACCCGGCCAGGCGCCCGGCGAGCTCGGTGTCGTATAGCGCCGGCGGGTGCATGCCGACCTCGGCCAGACACGGCAGATCCTGATCGGCCGCGTGCAGGATCCATTCGTCGGTGCTGAGCACCTCGGCGACGGGCCGCAGCGCCGTCAGCGGATCGGCGCCGTGGCTGACCGGGTCGATCAGCACGGTGCCGGCGCCGGCCCGTCGGATCTGGATCAGGTAGGCCCGGTTGGAGTAGCGGAAACCGGACGCCCGCTCGGCGTCCACCGCGAACGGCCCGTGCCCGCTGTCCAGGAACTGTGCGGCGTCCGCGATCTGGCTGACGGTCACCGCCAGGTCGGGTATGCCCTCGGCCGGCTGCAACAGCGGGGTGGGTTCGGATTCGGCGCTGCCGGGCGCGCTGCCGTCGGGCGCGGTGCCGTTGGGCCCAGGGTCCTCCGGCTCGGACATGTCAGGCGCGTGACCGCGAGCTCAGGTCGGTGACCCCGGCCGGCGGTAGGCCCGCGGCGTGCTCCAGCACCTCGCAAAACGCTTCGACATGTGCGCCGATGGCGGGTGTGGTCGCGGTCCAGGAGGCCCGTAGCTCGAGCTGGTGGGCGCGCGGGGGCCCGGAGATGTCGCCGTAGCGCACGGAGGTGGTGGCGGTGACGGTGCCGCCCAGCGCCGTGACCTGGTCCGTCCGGGCTTCCAGCGCGTCGACCAACCAGCTCCACGCCACTTCGGGCAGCAGGGGATCGACGGCCTCACTGGAATCCAGGTCGGCCTGAATGTAGGCGACCAGGCGGGTGGTGCCGTCCCAGGCGTCGGCGCCGTCCGGGTCGTAGAGCAGGATCAGCCGGCCGAACGCGTCGCCCTCCGAACGCTCGGGGACGATCTCGAGGTCGGGGTGCTTCACCTCGGCCCCCAGCGCGTAGCTGAAGGGCGCCAGGCGCTGCGGCGGCCGGATCGGGCCGAGCTCGATCTCCGGCCGGGCGTTGACGGCGTTCATGGCCGCCACCGCCTCGCGGAACGGGCCTGGTTCGACTGAGGTCACTGGCGCAACTCCTCCTCGTCGCTCCCGCTCCGCATCGTCGTATGCGCGGGTCACAGCGTTCGACGCTAGACCCATCGCCCGACACGCCGCGACAGGCGCGCCGGTTTCCAAACCCGTCGCGACCAACCTGTTACCCGGTTGTGTCACGTCGTATTCATTTGCTGTTTAGCCTGCTCAGGGGCTATTCAGCCGCTGAATCGGGCCGGGCGCTTCTCGCGATGCGCCGCCAGCCCTTCCTGCACGTCGGGGCCGCTGAAACTCAAGAATTCCAGGCCGAGCGACGTCTCGAAGGCGGGCGCGAACATCCGATACCAGTAGTTGAGGCTGTGTTTGGTCCACCGGATCGCGGTTTGGGCTCCTTGCGCCAGGTCGTTGGCGATGCCGGCCGCTCTCGAGAGCACGTCGTCGTCGTCGACACAGAGGGATACCAGGCCGATCCGCTCGGCTTCCTCGCCCAGCAGGGTGTCGCAGGTGAGCAGGTAGTACTTGGCCTTGGCCATGCCGACCAGCAGCGGCCAGCAGATCGCCGCGTGGTCGCCCGCGGCCACCCCGAGCTTGGTGTGCCCGTCGATGATCTTGGCGGTCCGCCCGGCCACCGAGATGTCGGAGAGCAGCGCCACCACCAGGCCGGCGCCGACGGCGGGGCCGCGGATCGCCGAGACCATCGGCTTGTCGAAGTTGACGATGTTGAGCACCAGATCGCGGGCCTCGCGCATGATGCGAAGCCGGCCCTCGTAGTCGCCGATGGTTTCGGTGATCAGGTCGAAACTGCCGCCGGACGAAAACGCCTTGCCTTCACCGCGGATCAGGACGACCCGTACGGCGGGGTCGCGATTGATGGCCGGCCAGACGTCGGCGAGGTCGCGGTGCATCTGCGGCCCGACCGAATTCAGCCCGGGGGCGTCGAGAACCACCGTGAGGACGCCGTTCTCGCCGTGTTCGAAGCGCAGGCTGGGGAATTCGTCGTAGTTGACGGAGATCGGTGCGACTGACACTGGGTTGATGTTACGCAGCGTGGCCAGGTGCTCCAGGGGCCGCCGCCGGGCCCCCGTGGCAGCATTGAGGTCGATGAGTACGCGTCGCGACCTTCCCGAGTCGCCCTACCTGGCTGCCGTCACCGGCCGCAAACCCGCCCGGGTGCCGGTGTGGTTCATGCGGCAGGCCGGGCGTTCGCTGCCCGAATATCGCGCCTTGCGTCAGCAACACAGCATGCTGGCGGCGTGTTTTGAGCCCGAGGTGGTCTGCGAGATCACCCTGCAACCGATCCGGCGCCATGACGTCGACGCCGCGATCTTGTTCTCCGACATCGTGGTTCCGCTGCGCGCCGCGGGCATCGACTTGGACATCGTCCCCGACGTCGGACCGGTGATCGCACACCCGATCCGCACCGACGCCGATATCGAGGCGATGAAACCGCTTGAACCGCAAGCGATTCAGCCGGTCTGCCGGGCGGTTTCGCTACTCGTCGACGCGCTGGGCGCGGTGCCGCTGATCGGTTTCGCCGGTGCGCCCTTCACGCTGGCGTCCTATCTGGTCGAAGGCGGCCCCAGCCGTAACCACGCCCGCACCAAGGCGATGATGCTGGCCGAGCCGGCCAGCTGGCACGCGCTGATGTCGAAGCTCACCGATCTCACCGTGGAATTCCTGCGCGGCCAGATCGGCGCCGGGGTGGACGCCATTCAGCTGTTCGACTCGTGGGCGGGAACGTTGTCGCTGGCCGATTACCGCCAATACGTGCTGCCGCACAGCAGCCGGGTGTTCGCGACGCTTGCCGAATACGGCTTGCCGATGACGCATTTCGGGGTCGGGACGGCGGAACTGCTGGGCGCGATGGGCGAAGCGGGCCCGACGGTCGTCGGCGTCGATTGGCGCACCTCGCTCACCGACGCCGCGGCCAGGGTGCGGTCCGGCACGGCGCTGCAGGGCAACCTCGACCCGGTGGTGTTGCTGGCGGGCTGGCCGGTAGTGGAGCGCGCGGCGCGCGCCGTCGTCGACGATGGCCGTCGCGCCGTCGACGCCGGGGCCGCGGGCCACGTCTTCAATCTCGGTCACGGAGTGCTGCCCGAGACCGACCCCGGCGTGCTGACCGACCTGGTGTCGCTGGTCCACTCGTTATGACCCCGCGGTCGTATTGTGTTGTGGGCGGCGGAATTTCCGGTCTGACGGCGGCCTACCGGCTGCGGATGGCGGCGGGGGACGACGCGAACATCACGCTGTTCGAACCGGGCGAGCGGCTCGGCGGGATCTTGCGCACCGAGCAGCTGGGCGGGCGGGCGATGGACCTGGGCGCCGAGGCGTTCGTGCTGCGCCGGCCCGAGATGCCGGAACTGCTGGCCGAACTGGGCCTGTCCGACCGTCAGCTCGGCACCACCGGTGCCCGGCCGTTGATCTACAGCCAGCGACGGCTGCACCCGCTGCCGGCGGGCACGGTCGTCGGGATTCCCTCGTCGGCGGCGTCGGTGGCCGGACTGGTCGACGACGACACCATCGCGCGCATCGACGCCGAGCCGGGCCGGCCGCTGGATTGGCAGCCCGGAAGCGACCCGGCCGCAGCGGAATTGGTGGGCGACCGGTTCGGCGAGCAGACCGTGGCGCGATCCGTCGATCCGCTGCTGAGCGGGGTGTATGCGGGCTCGGCGGCCACGATCGGCCTGCGCGCCGCGGCCCCCAGCGTTGCGGCGGCATTGGATCGCGGCGCCACCAGCCTGACCGACGCGGTACGGCAGGCGCTGCCGCCGGCGACGGGCATGCCGGTGTTCGGTGCGCTGGACGGCGGCTATCAGGTGCTGCTCGACGAGCTCGTCGCGCGCGCCCGGCCGCGGTGGGTTCGCGCCGCGGTGGACCGGCTCGAGCGTGCCGGACACGGCTGGACGCTGCGCGATGACACCGGGGCCGTCTGGAGTGCCGACGCGGTGATCCTGGCGATCCCCGCGCCGCGGCTGGCACGCCTGATCTCTCGCGTGGCGCCGGAGACGTTCGCCGCCGCGCGCCGCATCACGAGTGCGTCGGCGGTGGTAGTGGCGCTCGCCGTGCCCGGCGATACCGCGTTCCCGGCGTGCTCGGGCGTGCTGGTAGCCAGCGGTGAGCAGTTGCGGGGCAAGGCGATCACCCTGTCGTCGCGCAAATGGGGCATCCCGGGTGACCTCCAATTCCTGCGGGTGTCGTTCGGGCGATTCGGCGACCAGCTGGCCGCCACCGCCTCCGACGAGGAGCTCCTGGCCTGGGCGGTCGACGACCTGGCCACCGTGTTCGGGCTGGCCGTCGAGCCGGTGGACGCCCGTGTGCAGCGGTGGATCGAGGCGATGCCGCAGTACGGGCCGGGTCACGCCGAGGTGGTCGCGCGACTGCGAGACGGGCTGCCGGCGACGTTGGCCGTGGCGGGCAGCTATCTGGACGGGATCGGTGTGCCGGCCTGCATCGGCGCGGCGGGCAAGGCCGTCGAGCGTGTGATCAGGGCCATCGAGGCCGCCAACCCGGAAGTGGCACGATAGGTCTCATGGCCAAGATCGACTTTGACGCCCTGAACTCCACGATTCGCTATCTGATGTTCTCGGTGTACTCGGTGGAGCCCGGCGAGCTCGGCGAACACCGTGAAGCCGTAATCGACGACGCGACGCGGTTTTTCAAGCAGCAGGAGGAACGCGGTGTCGTGGTGCGCGGCCTCTACGACGTCGCCGGTCTGCGGGCCGACGCCGACTTCATGATCTGGACGCACGCCGAGCGCGTCGAGGCACTGCAAGCCACCTACGCCGATTTCCGCCGCACCACCGCCCTGGGCCAGGTCAGCGCGCCGGTGTGGAGCAGTGTGGCGCTGCACCGGCCGGCGGAGTTCAACAAGAGCCACATCCCGGCGTTCCTGGCCGGCGAGGAACCCGGCGCCTACATCTGCGTGTATCCGTTCGTGCGGTCCTACGAGTGGTACTTGCTGCCCGAGGAGGAACGCCGCCGCATGCTGGCCGAACACGGCATGGCCGCACGCGAGTACAAGGACGTCCGCGCCAACACCGTTCCGGCGTTCGCGCTCGGTGACTACGAATGGATCCTGGCCTTCGAGGCACCCGAACTGCACCGCATCGTCGACCTAATGCGCGAATTGCGCGCCACCGACGCGCGCCGGCACACCCGCGAGGAGACGCCGTTCTTCACCGGGCCGCGGGTGCCCATCGAGCAGTTGGTGAACGCCCTGCCGTGACCGGCGATCCACAAACGAAGGGGGAGATATGACAACCGATTTCGACCCGAACGATCCCACCCGTTTCGAAGAGATGTACCGCGACGAGCGAACGTCGCACGGCCTGCCCACCGCCACACCGTGGGACATCGGCGGCCCGCAGCCGGTGGTCCAGCAGCTGGTCGCACTGGGCGCAATCAAGGGTGAGGTGCTCGACCCAGGGACAGGTCCCGGCCATCACGCGATCTACTACGCTTCCAAGGGCTACTCGGCGACCGGCATCGACGGGTCCGCGAGCGCCCTGGAGCGGGCCCGCGAAAACGCCCAAAAGGCCGGTGTGACAGTCGATTTCGAGCTGGCCGATGCCACCAAGCTGGCAGGCCTGGAGAACCGGTTCGACACCGTGGTGGACTGCGCGTTCTATCACACCTTCAGCAGCGAGCCCGAGCTTGCGCAGTCCTACGCGCACGCGCTGTGGCGGGCCACCAAGCCGGGCGCGCGGCTCTACATGTTCGAGTTCGGCGCGCACGACGTCAACGGGTTTACGATGATGCGGTCGTTGTCCGAGAAGGACTTTCGCGACGTGCTTCCGGCCGGCGGCTGGGAGATCACCTACCTGGGCACCACTACCTACCAGGTCAACGTCAGCGCGGAGAGCATCGAGATGATGGCCAAGCGCAATCCCGACATGGCCGAGCACGCCGAGGACATGCTGAAGCGGTACCGCGCGATGGAGCCTTGGCTCAAGGGCGGCCGGGTACACGCGCCGTTCTGGGAAGTGCACGCCACCCGCGCGGACTGACCGGCCTTTGGCGTCCGGCCCGTTGACTGTGACGCCAGGGCGCGAATTTCAGCGATTCCCGACCTGCGTGCAACCCGGCGCCCGCACCGCACACTCGAGGCCGTCAGCGCACGGTCAACTGCGCGCTATTGGTTGCCGCGGGTCGCCTCGGCCAGCGCGTTGGCCTCCCGCTCACCCTTCTGGTGATGGCTCAGCGCGCGCACCGAGACGTCATGGCCTTCGGCCGCCCGGCGTAGGGCGCCGACGGTGGCCTGCTCGCGCGGATGCTGCGGGTCAAAGGAATACCAGCGCATGGCGTTTTCGTGGGTGATCTTGTTGATGTCAGATTCCGCAACTCCGTTGTCGCTGAGCACATCCCACAACTGTTCGGGCGCCCCGGGCCACATCGAATCGCTGTGCGGGTAATCGGCCTCCCACGCGATGTTGTCGATGCCGATTTGGTGTCGCAGCTGGACGCCGACCTGATCGCTGATGAAGCAGGTCAGGAAGTGCTCGCGGAATACCTCGCTGGGCAGCTTGCCGCCGAAGTCCTGGTGGGTCCACGTCGAATGCATCTCGTAGGTGCGGTCGGCGCGCTCCAGGAAGTAGGGAATCCACCCGGTGCCGCCCTCGCTCAGGGCGATCTTGAGATCGGGGTATTTCTTGATCGGCGCCGACCACAGCAGGTCCGCGGCCGCCTGCACGATGTTCATCGGCTGCAGCGTGATCATCACATCCATCGGTGCATCCGCCGCGGTGATCGCCAGCTTTCCCGACGAGCCGATGTGCACGTTCATCACCGTGTCGGTGTCGCACAGGGCTTTCCAGAGCGGGGTCCAGTAGTCATCGTGAAAACTCGGATACCCCATCGCCGCAGGGTTTTCGGTGAACGTCAGCGCGTGCACGCCGCGATTGGCGTTGCGTCGCACCTCGGCCGCGCATGCCTCGGCGTCCCAGATCACCGGCAGGCACATCGGGATGAACCGTGCCGGGTACGCCCCGCACCACTGCTCGACATGCCAGTCGTTGTAGGCCCGCAGCAGGGCCAGGCCGAACTCGTGGTCCTCGTTGGCGAACAACCGGCCGGCGAACCCGGGAAACGTCGGGAAGCAGATCGAGGCGAAGATTCCGCCCGCGTTCATGTCCTTGATCCGCTCGTCGACCTGCCAGCAGCCGGGCCGGATCTCGTCGAGCCCCTGCGGTTCGAGCCCGTACTCCTCCTTTGGGCGCCCCGCCACCGCGTTGAGCGCGACATTCGGGATCACCACGTCGCGAAATTGCCAGCTATCACTGCCATCTGGGTTGTGCACCAACCGCGGCGCCTCTTCGAGGTACTTCTTCGGCAAGTGGTCCTTGAACATGTCCGGTGGTTCGACGATATGGTCGTCGACGCTGATCAGGATCATGTCGTCTTTGGTCATGTGCGCCCGCTTCCCGATGGTTGGCTGTGGGCCATACTGTTGGGGCAACGGTACAGCAGCCGACGCCGCGGCGAAAGCATGCGATCAGACGGTAGCCACGCGTGCGACGAGTGTGCGGCCAGGGCGCGAATTCCGCCGATTTTGCGCCCTCGGCGCACGCTCAACGCCCTCGGCGCACGCTCAACGCCCTCGGCGCACGCTCAACGCCCCCGGTGCGCACCAGAACCCAGAGCCGACGGGCTAGGCCCCGGTCGGCACCAGGCGCAGCGAGATCGAGTTGATGCAGTAGCGCTGATCCGTCGGCGTCGGGTAACCCTCGCCGGCGAACACGTGACCGAGGTGACTGTGGCAGTTCGCGCAGAGCACCTCGGTGCGTGTCGTGCCCATCGAATGGTCGGGCCGCAGGATCACCGCATCCGACTTGGCCGGATCGAAGAACGACGGCCAGCCGCAGTGCGAGTCGAATTTCTCCGTGCTGCGGAACAGCTCTGCTCCGCAAGCCCGGCACTGGTAGACGCCCGCGGTTTTGGTGTCGGTGTACTCACCGACGAACGGGCGTTCGGTGCCCGCGCGACGCAGCACCGCAAACTCCTCGGGAGTCAGTTTCTTGCGCCACTCGTCGTCGGTCAGCTGCAATTTGGGCTGCGACACGTCGGAAGTCATATCTTCACGCTAGCCCTAATGGAGGTGACCCGCCGCGCCCGGCTGCGCCGCGCTCGCGATCGCCGCGTCGTGCTCGCCCTTGGATGCCAGCCAGGCGGGATCGATCCCGCCGTCCAGCCGGTTTTCGGCCTTGGCGTCGCAGTAGCGGAAGTAGAGCACCGTGAACACCACGATCAGCAGCAACGACCAGCCGTAGGTGATCTTGAGGTATTCCAGCGCCCGGCCCCATCGCATCCAGTTGAACAGCAGCCACCGGTCCAGCGTCATGAAGCCGTAGATCCCCAGCCAGGCCGGCCAATTGCGGATCGTGGAGTTGGGCAGCACGACCGTCATCAGGAACGGGAACAGCATCATCGAGTAGTAGCCCTGCGACAGCGACAGGGCCAGCCACGACCACAGCAGCAGCACACCCGCCGAGGTGGTGAACCAGAACAGCGGGTCGCGGGTGCGGTAGTAGCGGTACAGCAGCCAGATCGCGCCGATCGCCAGCCCCGTGAACAGCAGCCGCAGGAACACAATCAGCCAGGTGGGCAGGCCGAAGTACAGACCGTTGCCCTCGATGGAGCTGTTGAAGTAGTCCCGGGTGCCCAGGAAGTACGGCACCGTTTTCGTGACGAAGTCCATCGGATCGGCGACCAACGGCCACGCGGCAACATTGATGACGATCGGAACCGCGAACGCCGGCACCAGCGCCCGCCACTGGCGATTGAGCAGCGGCAGCAGTAGCAGCGGGAGCAGCACCGGTTTCAACGTGAGCGTCAGCCCGATCACCAAACCGGCCCACCACTGATGGTGCTGCTTCCCATCCAGCAGCCACCACAGAAAGAGCATCTCGGCGAGCAGCACGCAGCCGTTGATGTTGGTGAACACCAGCGTGTTCGTCACGGTCTCGGTGCAGAACATGGCCAGCAGCAGGGCCGGGGCCGCCACCGAGGCCAGCGTGAATTTGAACAGCCGCAGCAACAAGTACCAGGCGATCAGGATCGCGATCGTGTTGATCAGGATGAACAGGTAGCGCGACGGCGCGAACGGCAGGTAGCCGAAGGGCGCCATCAGCAGTGTGCCGCCGGGCGGATACAGGTAGTGCGGGTCGACGTAGTCGAAGTGCTCGTTGTAGATGTCCCAGCCTTGCCGGAAGTTCAGCACCGCCCGGTAGACCGGCTTGAAGTCGTCGGTGATATTGCCGTTGGTGGTGATCACGATGCTGCGGTGCAGCACCGAAAAGATCGCCGCCGGCCACAGCGCGGACCGCACAATCGTCGCCGTACTGGGGGGCCCAGAGCGGGGACGGAAGGCGGCCAGCACCCGATCGCGCAGGCCGGTCCGAGTCGAGTCAGCTGCCGTCACCAGCGCACCGTACACCGCGGCGCGGGGCCGTCAGCTCAGGCGGGACAGTATGTGTCGGTTCCGGGCAGCTTGCCGCTGTTGAGATAGCCGACCAGCGGCGGGATCGCGCAGGGCGTGTAGATGCTCGCCCCGTGGCCGATGCCCTGCCACATCACGCGGCGGCTGGCCGCGCCCGCGTTGATGATCGTGGCCGCCGTCTGGGCCACGCCTTCGGAGCCGACGATCGGGTCGCTCTGCACGCCCAGCAACACGACGTCGACCTTGAGTTCCTTCGGCGGTGCCGGCGGCGAGATCGTGGGCCAGTGCACGCACTTGACCAAGTTGAGCGCCGCGACCGTGCCGAACTGCGGATAAAGCTTGCCCCAGGCAACCACGAGTTCACGGATCCGGTCCGGGGTCGGACGGTTGATCGCGTCGCTGCAGGAGCTGACGAACTGACCGTCGGTGTCCTGGGTGGCATCGGCGTGGTTGATCAGGCTGGTCAGCTGATTGGTGTCGCCGGAGCGGGCCGCGGCCAGCGCGTTGGCCAGGGTCGTCGTGGCGTTGACGCGGCCGCCGGACGGGAAGCCCAGCGCGACGGTGATCGCGTTGACGACCTCGGCCAGCGAGGCGCCGCCGGGCCCTCGGCCGGCCCGGGCATCGGCCAGCAGCGCGCTGACGGCACCCTTGGGATCGGGACCCAGTGCGCAGTTCACCGCGATGCATTGCGCGGCGAACGCGTCGAGCGCGGCCTGCTGGCCCTTGACCCGTTGTTCGGCGGCCGCTTCGGCGTTGACGCCCAACGCAATTGGCGAGTCGAGGATCAGCCGGGCGACCTTGTCGGGTCGCGACGATGCGTAGGTCAGCGCTACCTGAGCGCCGTTGCCGACGCCGAGCAACGCGACCCCCGGCACGTCCCAGAGGCTGCGCAGACGTTCGATGTCCGAGGCGGCATGCGAGTTGTCGTAGGCAGTGTCACCCGGCGCAATCGCGTCGGTGCAGCTCGTCGTCGCGTTGTTGGAGATGTCGGACAGATTAGCGACCGGGTCGTCGCCGCTCTGGAATTGCGCCTGATCGCGCATCGCCTGACGGTCGGCGCGATCCCGGCAATCGATCGCGGCCGACATGCCGATGCCGCGGCGGTCCACGGCGACGATCGGGTGGGCCTGCAGCAGATCGTTGCCCGACCGCGAGAGCCAGACCGGCAACTGCGTCGACGACGGCAGGTCGGAGCCCGTCGTGAAGACGACGGGGCCGGCGTCCTTCGGGGTCTGGTTCGACCGGGCACGCACCACGCCGACGGAAACCGTCCCCGATCCGCCGTTGACCGGGTCGAGATCGGCGTCGTAGTTCGCGCAATCCAGCCGCACGCCGACCGGGGCGTTGCGCACGCCGGCGTCGTTGAACACCTTCGACGTGCAGTCGCGCCACGACAAGTCGTTCTTGGGGGCGGCGATCGGCGGCGGACCGGCGGGCGGCGGCTTGGTCGTGGCGGCGCCCTGTGGCCGGGCACCGGAGTTGGTCGCGAAGCGCGGGTCGGCGGCCAGGCCCGGAACGCAGGCGGTCAACAGCGCGGTCACCGCGACCACGGCGGTCGCGGACCTGATGTGCCGACTCATGCCGACCACAGTAGCCATACCGCGCGGTATCACCCGGCTCGGCACGATGGCCCGCTTCACCCCCGGCCGCTTTCGCGGCTGGGGGTGCCGCCACCTCGCCCCCAAGCGCGGGGCGCACCGGTCTAAGAGGGCCGATTCCGCACGTAGCGCGTGTACAGGTAGCCCGCGTGGTCGCTGAGGATGTGGGTGCAGTCCATCCGGGTCAGCGACTGACCGGGACCCGTGGCGATGCGCCGGGCCAGCCCGCCGACGACAAACGGCGCGATCGTCAGGCACAGCTCGTCGAGCAGGTCCCGTTGCATCAACGCGCCCAGCAGCATCGGCCCGCCTTCGGTCAGCACTCGACGCATTCCGCGGGCCCGCAGAATCGCCAGCAGCGCGCGCTCGTCGACCGTGTCGGGATCGCTTCCGGAACAGTCGATCACTTCGGCCAGGTCGCCGAGGAAGCGGCGGGTTTCGTCGGCCGCGGCCGTGCAGGTGAGCACCAGCGGCGGCACCTCGGTACGGGTGAACACCCCCATCTCCCGTTCCAGGCGACCGGATCTGGTGACGATGGCCAATTGCGGCACTTCGGTCTGGCCGCGAGCCTGCCGGCGTTGCCGCTCGGCGATGCCCGCGTGCGCGCCGGAATAGCCCTCGATCCGCACGGTGCCCGCGCCGACGACGATGACGTCCGCGAGCTCGCGCAGCAGCAAGAAGATCAACCGGTCACCGGGCCCGGCCATCGAGCCGCTCTTGCCCTCGGCGGTGGCGCCGCCGTCGATGCTGCTGATGAAATTCGCCCGCACCCAGGTCTTGTCCCCGTCCGGGTAGGCGTAGAGCCGGGGGAGTTCGCCCTCGTCGAGTTCGCGCCCCGATCCGAGCAGGGTCAACGAGTTGTCGGCGGCTCTGCCGGTGCCTGACTCGGGCATGAGGACGATCTCAGCACGCCGTTAAAGTTTTCGCATGCATGGGTCCACGTCCGCGGATGGTCTCGCGGGCGTGGAACATCTGGTGGATCGGCATCCGAGCGTGTCGCCCGAACGGCTGATCGCCCAATTACGGCCTCCGCCAACGTTCGCCGACGTCAGCTTCGGGACCTATCGCCCGGATCCGGCGGAACCGAGTCAGGCCGCCGCCCTGGTGGCGTGTCAGGACTTCTGCCGTCAGGCGCAGGAGCGGCGTGCGGGCCGACGAAAGCTGTTCGGTAAGCGGGCGGTGCTGCCCGGCGTGGGCATCTACCTGGACGGCGGATTCGGGGTCGGCAAGACGCATCTGCTGGCCTCGGCCTACTACCAACTGCCTGGGTCGGGGCCGGGTGTGCCGGAGCATCCCAAGGCATTCGCGACGTTCGGGGAGCTGACCCAGCTGGCCGGGGTGTTCGGGTTTACCGAATGCATCGATCTGCTGGCCGACTACACCGCGGTGTGCATCGACGAGTTCGAACTCGACGATCCGGGCAACACCACGCTGATCTCGCGGCTGCTGTCGTCGTTGGTCGAGCGGGGAGTGTCGGTGGCCGCCACCTCCAACACGCTGCCGGAGCAGCTGGGGCAGGGGCGGTTTGCCGCACAGGATTTTCTGCGCGAGATCAACACGCTGGCAAGCATTTTCACGACCGTGCGGATCGAGGGACCGGACTATCGGCACCGCGGCCTGCCGCCGGCGCCGCAGCCGCCGTCCGACGACGAGGTCGTCGCGCGCGCCACCAACGTGGCCGGGGCGACACTGGACGACTTCGATTCCCTGTGTGCGCATTTGGCGACCATGCACCCGTCGCGGTATCTGACGCTGATCGACGGTGTGACGGCGGTGTTTCTGACGGGCGTGCACGGCGTCGACGACCAGAACGTGGCGCTGCGACTGGTGTCGCTGACCGATCGCCTGTACGACGCCGGCGTTCCGGTGGTGGCCTCCGGCGCGAAACTGGACACCATCTTCAGTGACGAGATGTTGGCCGGTGGCTACCGAAAGAAGTACTTGCGGGCTATCTCTCGGTTGCTGGCGCTGACGGCCGCGGCGACCCAAACTCGCGGATCATGACGTAGTCGTTTTCCAGGTGATCGCCGACTTGAAACGTCCTTCTGCCGTTGATCTTAAATCCACTCTTGGCGTAAAAGCGTTGTGCACGTTGGTTTGCCTTGCTGACGCCCAGCCACACGCAGCGCACGCCCCAGTCGGCCGTGACCGCCAGCGCGCTTTCCATCAGCGCCGCCGACGCCCCGCTGCCGTGGTAGTCGGGCAGCACATACAACTTGGATAGCTCTGCGGCCGGGCGGATTTCGACCGCCTGCTGCACGCCCGGGTGGTCGGAGACGCCGCGCACAAGCATGGCGTAGCCGACAATCCGGTCGTCGCGCCGCGCGGTGAGAATGGCCCGTTGCGGGTCATTGAGATAGTCGACGAAGCGGTCGGGCGACAGGTTGGCGTCGACGAACGACGCGATGTTCTCGGGCGTTGCCGTGGGCGGGCACGCCAACGGAAAGGTAAGGGCCGCAACGTTAGCCAGCTCTGTGACGTCGACGGAATCCGTCGCGACACGCTGGATGGCTAGCGTCAGAGGTTCCACTGAGCGAGATGCTTGCCGGTCTTGCGGTCCAGCAGCACGACGTTGGAGACCGGATCGCGGTAGGCGTCCCAATACACCCCGCCGCGCACGGTCGCGCCGTTCGGTGCGTTGGTGAGCACGTTGTCCAACGCGTCAGGTGCGTCGGAGGCGCGTGGTTTGTAGGCGTCGGCGAACGGAGTCACCCCGTCGAAGCTGAACGCGGTCGCCATGATGAACGGGTTGGGCACCTGAATCGCGCGGACCGTCACGTCGGCGCGGTTGGGGGTGCTGCCGGGGAAGCTTTTGATGGGAACGCCGCTGCGGGTGTAGCCGAACCCGGGCGGTGGATCGCAGGGCGTCACGCTGCTGACGGTGACGTCGGCGATGTAGGTGCCGGTGTCTACCCGCAGGGTGTCGCCGATGTGACCGATCGGCGCGTCCTGCGCCCGCGCAGGCGCAGCGGCAACGCCGGCCGTGCTCGCGGCGGCGATGAGCAAGGTCGACAGGACGATCAGCCAGCGGCGCATCTTCGAATAATTGCACATCGAATGCGCCCGACGGGAGGGGTCGCACCGCCCGGTCAGCCGCCTTGACCAGCGCCCGGGTCGGTCGCGGCGGCGCGTTTTGTCGCCGGTGAGCGACTCGAGTGCGGCCATCAGCTCCGACTCCACCCGGCCGGGGTGAAGCGTCCGGAACCCTGTGCCGGGTCTGCCGGCAGTGGGATGCGAATTTGCCGCTGGTCTGCGACGATCATGGGGCTATGAGACGCCTCGTGATGCTGGCAAGCGCCGTCGCCATGGTCGGCACGGCCGCCCCCGCGTACGCCGACGCTATGGATGACCAATTCCTCGCCGCGCTGACGGCGTCCGGCGTCACCTTCCCGGACCCGGGCCGGGCGATCGCGGCGGGCAAGTGGGTGTGCCAGGCGGTCGGCCAGGGCACGCAGATGGTGGACGTCGTCAAGACCGTGGAAGACCGTAACCCCGGACTGCGCGAGGAGAATGCGGCGAAGTTCGCGGCGATCGCGGCCTCGGCCTATTGCCCCGCATCGCTGCCGCACACCACCTCGACCACCGCTCCTCAATAACGACGCGCTAGTTGTCGCCTTCGGGGGGCTCGGCCGCGGGCCGCACTGCGCGACCCCGCCCGGGGGCCCGGCCCAGTTCCAGCGGCCCCATCCCGGCCACGGTGCGCGGGGGAGTCGTCGGGCTGCGGCGCCTGCGCCAATGGCCGGCGCGTGAGACGCGAAAGTCGGCCGCCCATCGCCACTCGTAGGTTCGCGCCGTGCCCAGGTTCGACGCCAGCGCGGCCATCCGCAAGTCGGAGTTCTCGGTCGACATCCACGAGGCGATGACCCAGACATTGTCGAGCTCGTCTTCGGAAACCTCGAAACCCCAATACATTTCGGCGTCCTCGCAGCCCATCGACGGACGCATCTCGGGCTTGGGCGTCGACACGTCGAACGCCTTGCCGTCTGCTTCCAGATCCAGGCCCACCTCGTAGCGCACGGTGGGTCCGACCATGCGCAGGCTCACTTGCACACGGGCGATGTTCCTTCGGCGCGGGGTGAGCCGATCGACAACCAGGACGACGCCGTTGGCGCCCGACCTGCGGCGGCGTGCCCGCAGTTGATTCCACGTGAACAACAGCCCGACCACGGCGATGATGCCGACAAAGACATCGAGAACAATCAAGATGGCAGCCACGTCGTCCTAGCCAACACCATCCGCCGTCGGCTCGCCCGGGCAACTAGGCGGGATGCGTGTTCCCAGCAACTCTGGGAGAATTTTGAACTTATGAGACGTCTCGTGATGCTGCTCAGCTTCGCTTTCACGATTGTCCTGGCGGTTCCGGCGCACGCCGACCCCAGCCCGAGTCCCAGCCCCGAACCGGATCCGGCCGCCGATGCCAACTTCCTCAAGGAGCTCAAAGACGCCGGGCTCACCTTCCAGGACCCGGCTGCCGCGATATCCGCCGGCAAAACGGTGTGCTCACTGGTGGACGCGGGCCATACCGACCAGGAAATCGTCAACAACCTCCAGCTGCGCAATCCGGGATTCGCCGACAACGGCGCGGCCAAGTTCACGGCCATCGCGGCCGGTTCGTATTGCCCGCATTACCTGACCGGCGAGGGGCGAGGACCCAAGCCTGACGGCACTCCGTAACCGGGCGCGGGCTAAGCCGCAATACGCCGTGCGCCATGCCCGTTGATTCGGGCCCGCCGACATTGGTTACTTCTGCGCCCGGCTGCAAGGCGGATCCCGTTGCGCGCAGCAACTGCGTACTACTCGACATTGCATCGCTCGTGGGGGCCGGATCAGCGACTCGACCCCGAACAGGCCGCTGCCTCGGGGCTGTGGTGGCAGAACGACCCGCAAATGCGTGACCGGTTCCGCCGGGGCCAAGTGGGCCGCACGCCGTTCACATGCCCGCAATGCCGCTTACGGCTTCGTGGTAGCGCTGCGGGCCGGGGTGTGATTTGTTAATCGGGCAATCCGCTATGTTTCGCGAGACGCTAGCAAATCGGGATGACAGTCAAGGGAGCCAATCGTGAAGAAGGTATCGGTGGCGGCAGCTGGTCTGGCGGCAACCACTTTGGTGGTCGGCGTCGCGGTGACGGGGTGCGGCAGCGACAAGTCGTCCAACCCCTCGTCGTCGTCGTCGTCGAAATCGTCGACGACGAGTTCCTCGGCGGCGTCCTCGTCGTCGGCGGCTCCGACGTCGACCAGCGCTGCCGCGCAGGACTACAGCAACCTGCTGCTCAAGGCCACCGACATCGTGGTGCCGGGGGACAGTTTCACCGGACCCAAAACGCGGCAACTGACCGATCCGGCGCCGGGCATCGAGGGTGTGTTCACCAACCAGGCCGGTTCGCGTAGCGTCGTCGACTCGTTGCTGGTGTACCCCGACCCCGGTGCGGCGGACAAGGACCGCGACTCGCTCACCAAGTCCTACACCGACCCGCAGAGCGGCGCCATCAAGGGCGGAACGCCGGCGCCGGTCGACGTGGGCGTCGGCGGCACGATCGTTTCGGGGCCCTCCGCCGACGGCAATAAGGCGAAGACGTCGGTGATCTTCGGCGAAGGCAAGGTCGTCGCGCTCATCGAGTTCGAAGGTGCGCCCAATGACCCGGTGCCGCCGGAGATCGCGCTCGACGTAGCCCGCAAGCAGGACGCAGCCATCAAGGCCGGACTGCCCGGGTAGGCATCGAATACACTGCGGCGCAGCGTATTTCAGATCAGCAGCAGCGCTCGCCGCGCCAGGCGGTGCGGCCCTCCCGGATCGCCACGGCGGCAATCACCAATGCCACCACGGGATCTGCCCACGCCCAGTCGAACAGGTAGTTCAGCAGCAGCCCTACCAGCAGCACGCCGGAAAGGTAGGTGCACAGCAGGGTCTGGTTCGAATCCGCGACCGCGCTGGCCGAACCCAGCTCGCGCCCGGCACGGCGCTGCGCGTAGGACAGCAGCGGCATGACCACCAGCGACACGGCCGCCAAAACGATTCCGGCAGTGGATGATCCAGCGGTCTGGCCGCCGGCCAGGGCACGGATGGATTCGACCGTCACGTAAATCGCCAAGGCGAAGAATGACAGCGCAATGACCCGCAATGCCGCGCGTTCGCGGGCCTCGGGGTCATGTCCGGAGAACTGCCAGTAGACGGCGGCGGCCGAGGAGACTTCGATCACGGAGTCCAGCCCGAACCCGATCAGCGCGGCCGACGAGGCCACCGCCCCGGCCGAGAGCGCGACGATCGCCTCGATGATGTTGTAGGTGATCGTCGCCGTGACCAGCAGGCGCACCCGTCGCGATAGCACGGCACGCCGTTGCGGCTCAACAAGGCTCGTGGTCTCGGTGCTGCAGCATCCGTCATTGCAGCAATCGGCCTGCGGTGCCGAGAGCGGCAGCATGGGGCCAACCTGGCCTGGGGCATCGCTATCGGTCATCGCGCCGCACCCGTCTTGCCGGCGGCGGACTCGTTTAGGCACGGCTGGTCGGTGTCTACGGCGAGCACCACCTGAACCAGCTCGCTCAGCGCTCGGGCCAGGTGCGCGTCGGCCAATGCGTAGCGGACCTGCCGTCCCTCGTAGCTGGCCACCACCAAGCCGCAACCACGCAGGCACGACAGGTGATTGGACACGTTCGACCGGGTCAGGCCAAGCTTGGATGCCAATTCGCCGGGGTAGCGCACGCCGTCGAGCAGCGCCACCAGAATTCGGCATCGCGTCGGATCCGCCAGCGCCCGCCCCAACCGGGCCAGCGCCGATTCTCGCGTCTCACACGTCAGCATTGGCAGAACAATACAGCCGTGGCTGTATTGACGCTAGCGCCCCGCGCGGGCGGCCTCTTCCAGGAGATCGGCCGCGCGGCCGACGCTTTCGGCCGGCGTGGCCATCAGGGCGGCAATCGCACGGGCGCGGGTGGCGTACTCCGGAGCCAGGATGCAGCGCAGTGCCGCGATCAACGAATCCAGCGTGGTCGTCCGAAATTCGCCGCCGGAGCCGACTTTCAGCCGTTGCACGGTCTCGGCCCAGACCTGTTGATCGTCGACCCCGAGGCCGAGGATCAACGCCGGGATGCCGGCCCGCATGCCCGCCGCCGTGGTGCCGGCGCCCCCGTGGTGCACGACCGCGCGGCATGCCGGGAAGACGGTCGCATGGTTGACCTCGCCGACGACTTTGACGTGGTCGAAGTGCGCAACGGCGGTGAAGTCATTGGGGCCAGAGCAAATCAGCGCCCGCTCGCCCAACTGTGCGCAAGCCTCGGCGATCACCGCGACCGTGTCGGCCGAGGCGACCCGCACGCCGCTACCGAAGCCGAAGTAGATCGGCGGCGTCCCGGCCTTGATCCACGCCAACGCCTCGCCGTCGGCGTCCGCGCGCAACTCCAAAGTCAAGGAGCCGACGAAGGGACGACGCAGACCCTGTTGGGCCCAGTGCGCGGCGAGCCCGGGGAAGCAGAGCTTGTCGTAGGCCTGGATCTCCAGCGCGCTCGTTCCCGGTACTTGCACCAGGCCCAGTTCGGCGCGCTGGGCGTCTTCGGCCTCGGCCGCCAGGCCGGCCAGCATGTCGTTGGTCTGAGCCGCGCCGTCGGGGAAGAAGTGCAGCGCGGCCTGCGGAATGCCGTAGTACTGCGCGACATTGGCGGCCAGTCCCTGCTCGCTCTTGCCCGTCAGCACCAAGTCGGCCCCGTTCGCCAGTGCCAGCAGCGACGCGCCCCACTGCGCCCAGGCCGCTCGGATCTGATCCATGACCGCGGCCATCATGAGGATCGGATTCTGCAGTGTCGTGTGCGAGAAATCGTGGTGCTGCGGCGGATCCGGCCCGAACGCGCCGGCGGCGAGCCCCGCCGATTCCACGAAGCCGATCATGTTGGGCGTGACCGCGATCGAAACGTCGTGACCCCGACGCAGCAGCTCCCTGCCGACGGCCGCAAACGGCTCGACGTCGCCGCGGCTGCCGTAGCCGGCGAGCGCAAATTTCACAGGGCGACCTCACTCGCGAAAATATCTACACGTCGACCGTTCGACCTTGACGGTCGTGGCGCTCGGGCGCAAGCGGGGAACCAACGGCCGACGCACCCCCGCATTCTTAGTATTTTCATATTTTTCTGCGCTTAACGCCCCCTTTGTGTCGGCACGTCCAGGCGGTTGCAGTAACTTCGGTGCGATCATGGAAGCTCTTTTGCTGGCGCTTGCCGGTCTGGCCTTCCTCGACTCGCTGAATGTCCTCAACGTGGGCGTCGTCTCAGCCGTCGTCTACGCCAGCCGACTCGATCGCCGCTCACCGATCCCGGGCGGGCTGAGCTTTATCGCAGGGTTGTTCGCGATCACCACGACGTTCGGCGTCTGCACCGTACTCGGACTGGGAATCTTGAAACACTCGGTCGACTTCAAAATCACTCCGGCGCTTCACTTTTGGGGCCAGCTAGTGCTTGGCGTCGTGCTGATGTGCCTGGCGTACTTTCCGTTGACCGCACAAACCTCGGCGCCGGGTTGGGCGCTGGCGGCCATGCGGCAGCGTCCCTGGCTGCTCGGAATCCTCGGCGCCGCGGTCGGCATCGGGCAGGCACCGACCTCCATTCCGTACATCACCGGGTTGGCCATGCTCGCCGCGCTGCATCCGCGACCGCCGGCCTGGCCGCTGCTGGTCTACGCCTACTGGACGCTGGCACTCACGCCGTCGCTGGTGATCCTGTTTCTCGCCACTCGCAAGACCAAGCGGGCTGTCCGGATACAGCGGGGCATCGTGCGCGGCCTGACTCGCTACGGTCCGATCTCGGTGCGCATATTATTTCTGGTCGTCGGTGTCGGACTCGTAGCGGATGCTCTGCTGTTCCGCAGCGTCCTGTGGTGAGGCTAGCTTGAGCGGTGAGAACAGCGATGGGGATACGGGCATTGAGATAAACCAGATGACGTCCCGGCCGATACGAATTCTGACCATCGGGAACGCCCCGGCGGGACCCAACAGCCGCGGCGGCATGGCGACGATGATGCGCCTGCTAGTCGAGGACAGCGACCCACGGTTCCGCGTTCGCATGATTCCCACCTACAACGACGCATCGCTGCCGGTGCGGCTGTGGACCGGCATCACGGGCATGCTCAAAGCGTCGGCCCTGCTGTTGTTCGGCTTGGTCGACGTCTTCCATGTGCACTATTCCTGGCGCGGCAGCATTGTGCGTAAGGCCGTCCCGCTTTTCGTCGCTCGGCTGCGCGGTGTGCCGACCATCGTCCACGGCCACACCACGCAGTTCTTCCCCTGGCTCGAGGAGCTGCCGCGGCCGTTGGGCCGCGCCGTGCGCCTGGCCTTGCGCGCTGACTATTCGGCGGTGCTCGGCCAATTCCACGTGCAGGAGTCATGTGCGAGCCTGGGCTTCGATGAATCCCGCACTCGAGTGCTGTACAACCCCGTGGTCGTGCCCGCTGTCGCACCCTCGCCGCGGACCGCGCAACCGGTACGGGCGGTGGCGTTGGGCAAGCTAGGCGAGAACAAAGGCACCTACGACCTAGTTCGCGCTATTAACATGCTGCCCAACGAGATTCGTGCCAACTTGCGAGTTACCGTGGCCGGTGACGGCGAAGTGGAGGAGGTGCGCGACATCGTTCGCGCCGACGGACTAGGTGACACCGTCGATGTCGTCGGTTGGGTCGGGCCCGAGGAGAGGGACCGGCTGCTAGCCGAGTCGGCGATCTTTTTGTTGCCCAGCTACAGCGAGGGGCTGCCGATGGCAGTGCTCGAGGCGATGGCCACCGGCGTGGTGGTGGTGACCACCGCTGTGGGCGCCATACCCGAGGTGGTGACCGACGGGGTGAGTGGTGTGCTGATCGAGCCCGGCAAGCCCGAGCAGCTGGCGGCAGCGCTGCAGTCCCTGATCGTCGACGTCGAGCTACGCAATCGCCTCGCGGCGGCAGCATATCAGCGCGCCCGCGAGTTCGACGTCGCTCATTGGCGGGACGCATTGCACGAATTGTGGCTTGCCGCCGCGTCGATCCGGCGTCCGGCGGTGAGTCGCTAGCGGCCGGGCAGGCCGCCCGACACCATCAGCCGGAAGTAATCGAAAGACGTGTCGCTGCCCACGGGTAGCCGCGGCAACGCCATGGGGTCGCAGCGGCGGTCGGCGAATCCGTACCTGGTCGACAACGCCCAGCGCACGCCGCGGCCGCGCAGCACCTCCTGGGCGCGTGCGTCGAAATCTTGCGGCCGCCCATTGGGGTAGGCGAAAACCTTTGGTGCCCGGCCGGTCTCACGTTCGACCATGTCGCAGGAATCCGTGATTTCTTGCGCGACCTTGTCGTCGGTACAGCGGGAAAGGATCGGGTGCGACACCGTGTGCGGGTAAAGCGTCACCAGGCCGTCGCTGACCATTTCGCGTGCTTCGTCCCAGGACAACATGCGGAACGGGCCGCCATCGCCGCCGTCGCGCTCGCCCAAGGCCTCCAGAACCTCGCTGAGCACCGTGATCCGATGTGCGTCCGGCAGGTCTTTCATCCGCGCCGCCGCCGACCCGTAAACCTTCCCGCGGTTGGCGTCCCCTTCGAGCGAACAAATGCCCAAGCCCAATGCCGCCAGGTCGACTTCAGTCGCGGCAGTGCCGGCGATCGCCAGCCATAGCCGGTCGGGCCATAAGGTCTCCTCGGTGCCCATGGGCCCGGTCGCGAGGAACACCGCGGCGGGCAGTCCCAGCTCGCGTAATACCGGGACCGCGTGCGTGAGGAGGTTGCGAGTGCCGTCGTCGAAGGTGATCGTCAACGCGCGCGGCGGCAACGTTGCCGCCGCAAGCCGATTTAGGGCGTCCTCGAGTGGCAGGACGTTGAAGTGCTCGCGGATGTACTCGAGTTGTCTCCGGTATGTCGCCGCATCGAGTACGTGCCAGCAGGCCGGCGACAGTGTCTCGTCCTCCACGCCGTGAAACATCACGATCCCCAACACATCGCGGTGTAGTCGCCGCGCAAGCGCGGGAACACCGACGGCGCAGAGCAGTCGGGCTGCCATGTTTTTGACCGCCACGCGCGCCGCGGGTGAGACGAGGTTGCTCAGGTGTGTCATCAACAAGGGAACTCTAGCGATTCCGGCCGATCCGGCGCGGCAACTCGTACCGTTGACTTTTGCTACAGCCTGCCGTGAGTATCGCCGTTTGCCTATAGTTCACCTAGAAGTTCGGGGGTGATCCTATGCTCGGTTCCATGAAAACAGCACTCGCGGCGTCTCTCATCGCCCTGCCCGCACTGCTGTGTTCAGTGCCGGCAGTGGCCAACGCTGACCCGGAGAATACGCCCGACTACATCAACTACCTGGACCAGAACAACATTCATTACTCCAGCCGCGAGACGATCGTCCATGTGGGCACGAATCTGTGCAACGAGCTGCGCAACAACCTCGTCTCGCCGGAACAGGCCCTGCAGCGGATTCAGAACCTGGGGTACAGCCAGCAGCAGACCAAGATGATCGCCTTCGCCGCGGTCGAGGCGTTCTGCCCGGACATGGATCTGGACGCCAAAAACGCGCCCAAGTCCTAGGCCGGTCACACCCGGTCCGGGATAGTTCTTGGCATTTCGCGCCGTCAGCCGTCTCTTTTGGTGACGGTGATGTTATTTGCTTGAAAGTTTGCTGAGCGCGCCAGCGTGGCCATGGCGTCTGTGTTGGGCGTCCGCCCGGCCGCACCCATCCCAATAACCCTGCGGGGGAAGCGGATACCGGAGCTGCCGTCGACCGGCGGGCAGAACTTGATCCTCAAACGACGGCCCGGCTGGGTATGGTGAGCCCGTGGAGGGAAGGGAGTTCGGTCGCTACCGGCTCGTCGAGTTGTTGGGCCGCGGCGACCTGGGGGAGGTGTGGCGCGCGCATGACACCGAGACCGCCAATCGCACAGCCGCGATCAAGCTGCTCCCACCCCAGCTGGCTGCCGATCCCGCGATCGTGGAACAGTTCCGCCGGGAAGCGGCCGCGGCGGCACGACTGAACAACCCACACATCGTTCCCATCAACGACTACGGCGAAATCGGCGAGCAGCTCTACATCGACATGGAGCTCATCGACGGGCGCAACCTGCAAGAGGTGTTGGCGGACGGGCCGATCGAGCCGGCTCGTGCGGTGCGCATCATCGGGCAGGTGGCCGACGCGCTGCACGCCGTGCACGAGATCGGCCTGGTCCATGGTGATGTCAAACCCTCCAACATCCTGATTGATCGCGACGACTTCGCTTACCTCGTCGACCTGGGGATCGCGCGGTTGGCGCCGTGGTACGAGACGCGATTGACGAACTCCGACAACGAGGTCGTCAGTTGGCATTACATGGCTCCCGAGCGATCCGGGGCTCGCGAGGCCGACGCCCGCGCCGACATCTACTCGCTGGCGTGTGTGCTCTACGAATGCCTGACCGGACAGCCGCCCTTCGCCGGGGATACCTGGCTGTTCGCCGCGCACCTGAGCACCCCGCCGCCGCGACCGTCCGTCACCCGACCAGGTGTGCCCCCGCGCCTCGACGACGTCATCGCCACTGGCATGGCCAAAGACCCCGCCAACCGGTATGCCACCACCCTTGCGCTGGCCGACGCCGCTAACGACGTCATCGCCGGTACCACCCGGGCACCAGTCCGGGCCAGACACGCGGCACCCGATGGGTACGAACAACCCGTGCCCCCACCGCAGCCGGAGCCTTACCCCGCCGCGAACGGGAATCTCGTGCAGCCGGCACCGCCCATCAGCTCGTATCTGGCTGACCCGCCGCCACCGGTGACCTCGTATCTCGCGGTCGAAGCAGCACCCGCCGACGAACCGTCCGATCTGGAACCGTTCAGGCAACCGTGGCCCGACGACGCCGACACCCCGCCGCGGCGCCTGTGGTGGCGACGACCGGTCATCGTGGTTCCAGCCGCGCTGGCGACGGTGGCCGCCGTCGTGCTCGCCTTCGTCGTCATCGTCGGACAGTTCGAGACCGATCACGACAAGCAGCCCAATCAACATCGCGATCCCTCCTACGGTGCCCAGGTCACGTTGCCGTTCAACGGGCTTGGCCACCCCGCGGATGTCGAGGTCGACCCCGCCGGCAACATCTACGTCGCCGACGACATCAACAACCGGGTGCTCAAACTGGCGCCGGGCTCCAACACCGCGATCGAACTTCCCTTCACCGGCCTCAACTCGCCCCAGGGTGTGGCCGGGGATGGCGCCGGAAACCTGTATGTCGCCGACACCAACAACAATCGGGTGCTCAAGTTGGCGGCCGGCTCGAGCACCCAGACCGTGCTGCCGTTCACCGGCCTGCACCGGCCCCAGGGGGTGGCGACGGACGAAGCAGGCGCTCTCTATCTCGCCGACACCGACGCCAATCGCGTGCTGGAGCTGCCCGCAGGCGCGAGCACCCCGATCGAGCTGCCGTTGACCGGCCTCAACTCACCCGAGGGGGTGGGGCTCGACAAGGCGCGCAATGTCTACATCGCCGACTCGGGCAACAGCCGGGTGGTGAAGCTGGAGGCGGACTCAAACCGCCAAAGCGTGGTGCCGTTCAGCGGCCTGTTCACCCCGGGCGACCCCAGCGGTGTCGCGGTGGACAGCGGGGGCGACATCTTCGTCACCGACTACAGCGACAACCGGGTGCTGAAAATGGAAGCCGGGTCGGGGCGGCAGAGCGTGCTGCCCTTCGTTGGGCTCAACCACCCCAGCGGTATCGCGGTGGACAAGGCCGTCAACCTGTTTGTCACGGACTACACCGGCGACCGGGTCGTCAAGCTGCCCGCGAAGTGATGCACCCGGCGAGCGAAGAGTTGGCCAAGTGCTCACATGGCGTAAACCCGCTCATGGCACGGTGACCGCGTGACAGCCGAATCGCGGGTCAGCCAATCGCGCGCGGTCGACCGATTCCACAAGTCCTGTGAGGCGGTGGTCAGCCGGCTTCCGTTCGGGCTCGATTCGATCATCGCCCCGACGTTCCTCGGTTTCTGCGTGATCAACGGCTTCACCTTCAGCGTCGATCTGGTGCTGCTCACCACGCTGCGCGATGGCCTCGACCTTCCGGTGCCGATTGCCGTCACCGTGTCCTACGCGTGCGCCTTCGCGCTGAGCTACGTGCTCAACCGCACCTTCAACTTTCAGTCCCACGGCGCGGTCGGCTCCCAGCTCGCGGTCTACGTCGTCGTGGTCGTCGTCAACTACCTGGCCTTCATCCTCGGGGTGACCACGCTGTTGTCGGCGATCGGGCTGCAGTACCAGCTGTCGCGAATCGTTGCGGGCATGTGCGAAGCGGTGTACATGTATAGCGCGATGCGGTGGGTGGTCTTCCGCCGCTGACAGGAGGCACCCGGTGAGCGAGCACGAAGTAAAGATGATCATCTTGTCGACCGACGACTTGGACGAGTCGATCCGGTTCTACAGCGAGACGCTGGGCATGGCGCTGAAATTCCGCGACGGCGCTCACTTCGCTGCCCTCGACGGCGGGCCGGTCACTCTCGCCCTGGCGACCGACGTCGACCATCCCATACCCGGGCAGGTTGTCGTCGGTATCAAGACCGCCGATGTCGATGCGGCGGCCAAGGCTGTCGAGGCCAGCGGTGGCGGCATCGTGAAGGGCCCGTACGACGACGCCCACGAGCGTCGTGCCGTGGTCTACGACAACAAGGGTAACGGCGTGGTCTTCTACAAGCCGCTGGCTCGCTGAGTGGCGCGACGGCATCACGCGGTGCGATGCCGCTCGACCTGACGTTGGCCGCCGCGGGAACCGGTGGCCTGGAAGAGAATCCGCTGTCCACTATCACGGCGTGATCGGCGAACCGAGTGCGTCGAGTTGGTGGGGAAACGCGGTCCGCTGGTGGACTAGCCGCACGAATTCCACCATCTTCATCACCAAGTCGGCGAGATTGAGACTGAGACTGAGACTCGTAGGTCGCGGATGCCACCATGGCCTCTGACCTGCGCTGGCCTGGACTCGAGCGGTCCGAGCTTCGGATCTGCGGAAGAACTCGCGAAAACGGCACGCGGATCGCGGGCGAAAGCTAGCATCGTTTAATGGCCGACGAGGCGGCCACCGGGAGGATCCTCGGTGGCCGCTTCACTTAATTTTTCGGCCGGCATCCCCTAACTCTGGGTAGCGCAAGACTCACGCTGCGGCCGAGTCTGTTTGTGTCCCAACGTTTTACGGAAATCTGTCGCGTGTTCCTGTGGTGTCCGCCGGCGGAGTACTGGCATTAACCCGCTACACCGCACCCATGTTGTCCGCTGATTCGAGTGCGGTTCGAATGCGGACTTGTGTGTGAGTTGCCCGGTGCCGGTAGCACCGCCCGACGCGGAGGCTGGGTAGGGGTTCAGGAGAATCGCAAACTCGGCATCCCATCACGTTCGCCGACATATCACAAATCCGGGTTAGCGGAGCGTGGAATTCGGCAGGCCGTGTGGAATTCATCCGGCCCGTAGGCGTGCGCCCTAGCAATTGGTCTGGGCTTCTGGCCGAATGATCTTGATTGAGGAGTTACTTGATCGTGACCGCTGATTAATCTGATCTTGATCGCCACATAATTGATCTTGAATGGCGCGGCAATTAGCGGCCCTTTAATGGACAGGTTGCCCCTGGTCAAAAGTAAGTCGACCGGGTTGGGGGGTCCATCCGCAACCGGAAGCGTCGAATGTCGTCGGCTGGCCGCAGCCGTCGAGACCACCGGCTGTTCGCTTGATCGCGACGGGGTCGACGGCGCGTCAGCCGGCAAAACGAAGCACCACCGTCGACCGCCGGTGCGTGGTGAAAGTTCTGGTTAACGGCCTATGGTGTGGTAGCCCAGCTTGGTCTGGCCGTCGGACGGGGAGTCGCACGTGGAGCACTTGATGCCGCTCGCGTTGCCTGCGCACTCACTGAAGCAGCCGACGTTGCCGAAGCCAAAAACGAGCATGAATGCGCCGATCATGGCCACTACCACTAGCGCTATCGTCTGCATTTCGTCCTCCCGCAGGAATAATAAATTTTTAGCAGCCGATTGTCCTCGAACGTAGGGCATCTAACTCGCCAAAATCAAGTAATCCCAGCAGGTTTGGCGCTATCTCTTGGCAACCAATAAATTCTTGATAAATCCCCGAGTCTGTCCCGATTGAGAAATTCATACCCAGCCCCTCCGGTGTTCCGAAAAACGGCCAAGAAATAAGGCCTCGAGTCTGAATTCTCCGAGAAACCCATACCTACAGCCTCTTTTTGACGGGCGCGTCAGAACTGTCGGAATGTCACGGTTGTCATAAGCCTCGACGCCCGTGACGGGGTGAAGTGCGTTGCGTCCCTCGTGCCTTTACGCTCCGGCTACTGGTGCAGACCTGCGATTGCTGCCTTGTCAACCGGGAAGGGGATCCGACGGTGTGTGACATCAACATCGATGTGGACCAGTTGACGGTTTCGGGAAGGCAGGTGAGCGATCAGGCCGAGGAGCTGGCGGCAGGGTTACTCACGGCCGACAACCGGATCGAGGCGGCTCAGGACGGATGGGCCGGCACGTCGGCGGTGGCCCTCAGTGCCCGGGCGGCGCGATGGCTGCCGGTGGCGCAGGCGTTAGTGCGCAAGGTCGGCGAGCACGGATTCGCGCTGCAAGACGCCGCGGTCGCGCATGCGGCGGCCGAGGCAGAGCGAGCGCGGGCGCTTGCCGGGGTCGCTGCCAGGGCCGCCGCGGTCGGCGGCCGCGGCTGAGAACAGTGGGGTATGGCCTTATCGGTCGCAGACATTGACCGCTGGAACGCCGAAGCGGTGCGCGAGGTGTTCCACGCGGCCTCCGCGCGCTCGCGCAGCGCCTTGGGCACGTCGCGTGAATTGGCGACGCTCTCGGTGTTCGCCGCCTGGGAGGGTGCATCCCGCGACGCCGCCGCACACCAGAATGCGGCAGTGCGCCAAGACCTCGACGCGCATGGGAACGAAGCGCTCGCCGTCGCACGGGCCGCCGAGCAAGCCGCCGGCGGGATCGACAAGGTCAAGGCCGAGCTCGCGACGTTGCGCGCGGACGTCGGCGCGGCTCGGCTGCAACTCGACGCCGCGACCAGTCAGGTGGTGGCGATTCCCCAATTGCGTTACACCGCAGCCGAATGGGCGAAGATGCAGACGCAGCGCGCCGAGCTGCAAACCCGCTTGAACGCGATCGTGGCCGAGGCCAACGGCGTCGACCAGGAGTTGGCGACGGCGATCAATATGGCCGACGGCGACGCGCCCATTCCGTCCGGGCCGCATGACAACCGGCCCGACGTGCAGCGGGCATTGGAGCAGCCGCTGCCGCAGGATGCCAAGCAGTTCGCCGATCTGTGGAACAAGCTCACGCCGCAGGAGAAGGACTGGCTCTACGGCCAGGACCACGACATCGGCAATCACCCTGGCATGCCCTGGGACCCGCCCGATCACCTCGGCAAGGACTACTACAACCGGCTTCATCTGCCCGAGCTTGCGCAGCAGACGCAAGCCGACGTCGACCGTCTGCAGCACCGCGTCGACGAACTGGCGGCCCAGATCTACCTGGGCGATCACACCGGAGCGACGACCGGTGAGTTCAATGCACTCGCGCCCCGACTCCTGGCGGCCCGGCACAGCCTCGACGGCTATCAGGCCGTGCAGACCGCGTTGAACCGCAACGACGGCGTGCGGCGCTACCTCGGCCTGATCGATAACCAGGGCCGCGGAGCGGTCGCGATCGCAAACCCCGACTACGCCAAGCGCAATGCAATCTTGGTGCCGGGCACCGGCCAGGACCTCGCGACCTTCGAAGGCAGCGACCTGAAGTCTTTGGCGATGTACAACTCCGCGATGGCGGCCGACCCTAACTTGAGGCCGGGCGATGTCGCGGTGACCACCTGGATGGGCTACGACCGTCCGATGGATCTCTTCGAGGCCGCGTGGCCCGATCGGGCGCGGGCGGGTGGGGGCGCGTTGGATGCGTTCGAGAGCGGGCAGCGTGCCTCGCACGTGGGAGCGCCGTCGATCGACACGGTGATCGGGCACAGTTATGGCTCGACGTTGGTCGGTGCGGCGGCATCCGGAGGCCATCACCTCGACGCCAACAACGTCGTCGCGGTGGGCAGCCCCGGGATGCTCGTCCGGCATGCCGGCGACCTGAACCTGGAACCGGGTGCGAATGTCTATGCGATGCGGGCCCGCAATGACATCATCGAGTTGGTGACCGACATGACCCTGGGCCACGATCCGGTGGCCGACGACTTCGGTGCGACGCGGCTGTTTGCGGCCGCCGGACCGAGCAGTGACCCGCTTGGGCTGACTCCGAGCGTGGCGGCGCACAGCAGCTACTGGAGCGAGGGAAACCCGGCGCTGCTCAATCTGGGCGCCGTGATCGCCGGTGTACCTGCGCCCCAGGCCATTCCGAGTAGTGGGGGAGGCTAAGCGATGAGCCGTGCGCGTCTTCTCGGTGCTCTGGTGATGATCGTGCTCGTCGTTGCCTGCAGCCACGACCGTCCGCCCGGACTGCCCACATCAACCGGCGCTACAGCCACTGGAGGATCATCGATGGAAGCAACACCACCACCCCCGCCCGGTTGGAAGCTGGAACCGGTGATCCCGAAAACCCAACAGCAGGCTCAGGATACGGTGATCGGTTACCTCAAGAAGACCCTGCAGGCGCTGCCGCCCGGCACCACGCTGGACGCCAGCCGCTACAGCGGCGGCGGTAGCGTGCACCCGTGCAAAGATGTCGAAACGGGGACGCCACCAATGGAATTCGCGACCAATGGTGATCTGACGCTGCCGGCCGGTGTCGACACGAACACGATCGTCGCGAAGGCCGGTGATATCTGGAAGAGCTGGGGCTGGCAGGTATACGAGCGGGAGGGCTTCTACAAGCCCAACCGATTCGGTTATGCCCCCGACGGCTACATCCTGCAGATCGTCGCTAGGTATGAGCCCGGCTATGCCCCTACGCTGCAAGGGGTTTCGCCGTGCTTTCCCGCCGATCTGCCAGCCGACCGCAGTCCGTTCCCGACGATCCTCACCGGGTGAATTATACTGCAGCGCAACGCTATTCTGGTCGACCGTGATCGGCGGGCGGTGCCAATGGTTCATGCGCGGGCCACTGGGCGCCTCTTTCACCCCCACTCGTCCTCGTCGAGGACATCGACCGTCAGATCGTTGTCGGCAGCGCCTTTCGTCCCGTAAGCGAAAGTGATCAAGGTGCGATCGTCGGGGAGGGCCTCAACCGAAACGACCGTGGCACGCCCGATCTTCATCCGTATCCGGTCGCCGGGCTGTAACTCGTCGACACGCTTAAGGGGCACAGCGATGGCACCCCCTTACCGAAGACCCCTATTATTCCCAATCCGCTGTCGCGTTATCCCCAATCCGGCGTCGCGGCGCGGGGTCGATAGTGGCCGATTACCCCGGGCCGGGCGGGCATATGCCGTAGATCCCGCGGTGCATCGCCGGCGGCCGGCCAGCCCTCCTGCCGAGGCCCGAACTGGCTCTAATGCGAACTGCACATTCGGCATCCCTGAACTTGGAAACGTCGTCGTCACCCGAAGGCACTGCCATATCGGAAGTGCCCGGCGCGCCGCTCAGCACGGGCTGGCACCGAGGCCCGCCGAACTCTGCTCGAGGTCGGCATTAGATGCGAAGTAGATCGGTAGGGAGCCCCCGTGTGGCTCGTCCCGGCTGGCGCCATTGTCTGGCTAGGGTCCTGTCGCGCGTTCCAACGATGCCTGCGCTGTCCGGGAGTGCACGGGGCAGTCTGCGATTTTCGCCCGAGGCTTGGAAATTGCGTTTGAGCTGCACAAACTCTGGTGCGCGATACTGGGATTGAACCTGTCTGAGCAAACTTCCCAATTAATTTCTCTACCTGCGTCTTCGGGCTCTCTACCTGCTGACATGTGAAACAGTATCACTGGCCAGAGATAGACACCATCACCCACTGGCATACACTGATGTGGTGCAAATGTGGTGCAAGGTAGCCGGCCGCTGATGGCGAGGGAACCTCGCTCAACACGCCGTAAGTTCGGCCGCTTGCGACAGTTCCGCTCCGGCCGCTGGAAGGCGAGCTACACCGGACCGGATGGTTTGCTCTACGAAGCCCCCCACACCTTCGGTGCGAAAGAGGACGCCGAAGCGTGGTTGACGGACCGTCGCCGTGAGATCGATCGCGAGCTGTGGTCGCCCCCTGCGACCGCCGAGCAGAAGACCGCAAAGCGCGCGGCTGACGTGAAGTTCGGCGACTACGCCCGCAAGTGGGTTGAGACGCGCACTGTCAAGGGCCGTCCACTACGTCCGCGCACCCGCGAGCACTACGAACAACTGTTGGAAGTACACATCTATCCGACGTTCAAGACGAAGGCTATCCGTGCCATCACTACGGAGTCGGTGGACCGCTGGTACGCCCGCACGCTTCCAGACAAGCCGACCATCCGGGCACATACTTACTCGCTGCTGCGCACCATCCTTGAGACCGCACGCGAGCGCGATCGCATCATCGACGTTAACCCGTGCCTCATCCGGGGCGCTGGAACGGCTGAGCGCAAGATCAAGCCCAAGCCGGCCACGGTAGAACAAATTGGCATCATTGCTGCGGAGATGCCCGATAACCTGGGCCTGATGATTATCTTGGCCAGCTGGTGTGCCCTCCGATTCGGAGAGCTAGTTGCGTTGCGCCGCAACGATATCGACCTTGATGACGCAATAGTCAGGGTTCGCCGCCAAGCCGTTCGTATTGAAGGCGGCTGGAAACTCGGTGACCCAAAGAGCGAAGCCGGTCGTCGAGATGTTGCGATCCCCCCGCACATCATCCCGGCCGTCGAGGGGCACTTGACGAAACATGTTGGACCACAAAAGAATGCGTTGCTGTTTCCCGCGAAGACGGGGGAGTACCTCCAGCCATCCACGTTGTACAGGCACTTCTACAAGGCCCGCGATAAAGCAAAGCGTCCAGACTTAAGGTTTCATGACCTACGCCATTCGGGGGCAGTGCTCGCGGCCCAGACCGGTGCAACACTGGCCGAGCTGATGGCGAGATTGGGGCATTCAACCCCCCAGGCCGCGATGCGATACCAACACGCGGCCCAGGGCAGGGACAGACAGATAGCCGAAGCGCTGTCTAAGCTCGCAGCTACCGAATGAAGGTCGTAAGTTACATGTAGCTAGTGGGTGCCAACGCCCACTACCCTTGGTGCATAGGGGAATCCGCCAGTAGCACTTCTGCGAAATCGCTTGACAAGCAACGGCTAGCGAAGGCAACCTGTGTCCAGACGCTCACAGCAATCGTTCTCCCGTTTTTGGGCGCGTCTCGTTTTCGGTCAACCATCGGGGTTGACCCTGCCCAAAGGAGAGAACGTGTCTGTTGACACCACCCCAACATCACTACCGCAATGGGTCGCGCCCAGTCGGGTGGCCGATCACCTGGGCGTTTCCGAGAAGACGGTGCGCCGGCTCATAGCGAGCGGTGACCTTGAAGCCCGCAGGATGGGCAAGCGTCTGATCCGTGTAAGCCGTGACTCCCTGCTCGCGCTGGGGCAGCCGGTCGGCGGTGGTTCCTGGTGAAGATCACGACCCACTACTACGACAGCCTGATTAAGACCCTCTCGGACCGCAACCTTCGCCGGCTCTCGCCGGATGAATTGTCGATCGTGGGCGGGTTACTTCACGACAGGCTTGAGTTTGTTCAGAATCTGGTATCGACGAAACCTCGAACGTGATCATAGGGTGCGCCAATGCGCATCCTCTTTTCCTTATTTAAAACAGCGACTTTGCTAAACTCAAGATAGGCATTTAATGCCAGGGACTAACCTGGATTTTGCGCGCAACTTGGGATGACACGGTGCGGGGTTAGCGAAAGTGCCTGTCCTGCAAGGGATAATGAGACTGCTGAAGGTCCATGATTCCGAGCGGGAGGGCACTTTCTAGGTGAAGGGTAGCGCAGCGGTTTCTCGGGTGAAAGTGTCGGCGGACGGGCACGGCGTGGTGTCGCATGCGGGGATGGGGTTGTTGCGTGAGTTGGCCGACCTGACCGGGTTGTCGTCGCAGGTCACGGCCTCATTAGCCGATACGTACCAGGGCCCATGGGTCTACGCACCGGGTGCGGTGTTCGCTGATTTGGCGGCGGCGGTGGCCGACGGCGCGGACTGTATCGACGGGATCGGGCAACTCTGCAGGGACCGCGAGCATGTATTCGGTGCGGCGGCCTCGACGACCACCATGTGGCGCCTGGTTGACCAGCGCGTCGATGCGGCGCACCTGGCGGGAGTGCGCGCTGCCCGCGCGGCGGCCAGAGCGGCGGCCTGGGCCGCAGGAGCCAACCCGCCACCTGGCAAGTGGCTGCATATCGATATTGACGCCACGTTGGTCATCGACCACTCCGACAACAAGGAGAGCGCGGCTTCTACCTGGAAAAAGTCGTTCGGACACCACCCGTTGTTAGCGTTTCTGGACCGCCCAGAGATCGCCGGCGGTGAGGCGCTGGCCGGGCTGCTGCGCAAAGGCAACGCGGGCAGCAACACTGCGGCCGACCACGTCACGGTCCTTGAGCAGGCATTGGCGTCGCTGCCGGCCGATTGGCGTCACGGCCCGCACAATCCCGAGGCGCCCAAGGTCGTGGTGCGCTCGGACTCGGCCGGTGCCACCCATGCCTTCGCCAACGCCTGCCGCGATCACGACGCCGGATTCTCCTTCGGCTTCCCGGTCGATGCCCGCGTGCAGGATGCCGTGGACACCCTCAATCTCGGTAATGCCTGGTACCCGGCGATCGAGGCCACCGGCGACATCCGCGACGGGGCCTGGGTGGCCGAGGCCACCGACCTGGTCAACCTGTCCGCGTGGCCTGCCGGAACCCGGTTGGTCCTGCGCAAGGAGCGCCCGCACCCCGGCGCCCAGCTGCGGTTCACCGATGCCGACGGCATGCGGGTGACCGCTTTTATCACCGACACACCCCCAGGTGTCATCCCGGGGCAGTTGGCCGGACTCGAGCTGCGACACCGCCAACATGCCCGCGTCGAGGACCGCATCCGCGAAGGCAAGGCCACCGGGCTGGCCAACCTGCCCTGCCACGGCTTCGACGCGAACGCCGCCTGGCTGGAAATCGTCTTGACTGCAAACGATCTCGTGACCTGGGCGAAACTACTCGGGTTCGCCGACCAACCCAAGATCGCCCGCTGCGAGATCGCCACGTTCCGCTACCGTGTGCTACACGTTGCCGCCCGCATCACCCGCGGCGCCCGACAACTGCGGCTCCGCATCGACTCCACCTGGCGCTGGGCCACAACGATCACCAACGCCTGGCACCGCATCCGCGCAGCCTTCCCCTGACCCGCCCAACCACCCCGTCCCAACGACCACGAAAGGCCCAAGGCCCTGGAAACCTCGCACACCCCGCGACACGGGGCGAGTAAACATGTCAAAACCCGAAAATACTGAATGCACAAGCCAATCCGCGGCCAACCCGCACCCCGGCCTACCGGTATGCAAAATCGAGGCTAACCATAACTAAATAGGGCTCCAATGACGATGAAGACGAGAAGATGGTCGATACCGGACCACCCGCGATACAGCTTTACCAGTGATGCAAGGGTTTTCGGCCCGCGCGGGCATGAGCTAAGGCAAACGCTGATTCGCGGCCTCCCCGCCATTACCGTCACCAATCCAAAGCGAACCATCTACCTGGCCAAAATGGCCGCGCAAGTGTGGTTCGGACCGATCGCCGATGACGAAGAACTCGCATATGTTGACGGTGATAAAACGAATTGGCAGTTGCCAAACCTCATCATCAAGGCACAGCTGCCGTGGTGGTGGTCGGACGTGCCGACCGCTCTTGAAGTGGAATACGAGCAAATCCGTGGCATTGAACGGCTCATGCAGCCGCCGAGCTGGTATGTGAAACGCAGGCGGCGCGATCTCGGGCACGGACCCGACCAATGACATTCGACAAACACGGCTACCTCAAGCTCCTGCGTGGCGTGGACATGACGTATTCCGAATACCGCGTGTTGGTGACGATGCTGTCCTACTCCGATGGCGACGGCACCCATGCCCATCCTGGCAACGCGCGACTGGCCGAGGATTGTGACATCTGCGAGCGGTCAGTGAAGAACGCCCTTGTCTCGCTGGTCAAGAGAGGCTGGCTAGTCAAGGTGAAGGAGGGTCGTGGACGCGGGCCAGGCAATCCAGGGGTGGCGGCCGAATACGCGCTGACGATGCCAGGGTCAACGTGCAACAGATTGCCCGCTGACTCAAGAGTCAAGGTGCAAAAACAAGACGTTTTCCCAGGGAGTCAAGGGGCAGCCCATTACCCCCCACCAGATCATTACCAAGACTTGGCAGTCAAAGACGTTGCCGAAAGTCCCTGGGGTGGTACGTCGTCCGTAGCGCGCTAGCGCGCGCCGGCTCTATCTCGCTTCGCGAGCGGGTCGCTTCCCATAGCCCGTTCCAAAGAGGGTCAGACGAGTCTTAAGACCCTCCACCAACTTTGGCACGCGACAACGAAATCCCGTTCCGAAAAGGTTTGATCGCCTAATCAATATTGTAAGAGGAGACCTCATGACGACGACGATAGAAGTCCACGGCGCACCGATACACGTAGTCGACCGCGGCAACGGCGGGGCCGTGATCATTCAGGGCACAAGCGCAGTGCGACTGTCCGCTGCCGAGGTGGGAGCACTTGTGACAGCGCTACGCCCGAGCATCACGAACACAAACGAGCCGCGAATCCTGCGGTACCCACAAACGAGGGATGACAACCAAACATGAACCAAAAAAACAAGACTGACGCGCCGATCCTGCTTCGCCCCGAGTTGCTGACCTTCTCGCCGATCAAGGCTGACGGGCAGCACGTGCTGCGGATCATCATTCACACCGGGAACCTGGGAAAGTTCGTGTTTCCGGTCGCCCCCACCCAAGCCAAAGCGCTGTCGGACACGCTGCTCGATTATGTCGGTCAGGTGTCCGAGTACGACCGTCAGCAGCTCGTGTGATTGCACGGCCGTGTATATCGTGTGGCCACTTGATCGCTAGCGGTAGCCGATGCTCCGAATGCCGGCTAAAGTACGCACCGAAGCTCACACCAACTGAGCGTGGCTACGACCACCGTTGGCGGAAACTCGGTGAGCGAGCACGCAAGATGTCGCCAGAATGTGAATGGTGCGGCAGTACGCACAACCTTCAGGCAGACCACATAGTGACGATCAAAGAGGACCCATCGCTACGGTTGTGCATCGAGAACGTCAGGGTTTTATGCGCTGATCACAACCGCAATCGACGACCCACTACTGACGCCGAACGGCAAGCCGTTCATCTGGCCGTAGAACGACGCAAACAGCGCACCCAAGCCCTATAGCAAGGTGAGTCCGCTCGCTAAGGATTGGCCAGCCAGTTAGTCACCAAGTCGCTGATGTACGAGCGCGCTTGGTCGATGGTCATGGTATGTCTGGGCGCCGTCGCGCCTTGAGGCACAGCATGTCGAGCAGTCTCCCCGCTGACATCGGGTCTGTTTGCGGACGCGGTAAACGCTGACTCTTCAGCGCTCGTGGTCCAACCACGGCTAACAAGGGTGTCGGGCCTTACCGCACGCCGAACGAGTTCGTAGACCTTATAAAGCTCGACCCAATCAAGCTGACCGTCGCGGCCCATAATCTTCAGTACTTCACCCACCGTGGGATTTGACTCGGCAGCTGCCAAATAACCAATCGATGGCGACGGTGGCTGGGGCTGAGGCTGTCCCTCCGGCCCGATCGCGATAGCTGCGACGCCGAGGGTCGCTCGGACTCCAAGCGTAGCTGCGGTGTAATGCTGGTTGTGACCATCGGGCATGGTGTATGTGCCGGTCAGTCTGACTGGCCGGAAATTAGCGTCACTGGCACGCGCTAGCCCGTTGATTCGGGTGACGAGTGTCTGCGCCGAAATGTCGTGCCGGTTGGTTTCAGGCGGGTTATCGATCTCGGGTGCGGTCAGGTAGTAAGCGCCGTCTGCCGTTTCGCGCAATACCCGCACAGGGCCATCAGCGAACAGCGCGGCGAGTGCTTCCAGATCGGGTCGATCACCATTGAGCCATGCCTTGACGGTCACGGGTGGGATGGTAAGTGACACAGGTGTCGAGTCAAGGTCAGTCTCGGGCTGCCTCTGGGCGCAGGCCCAAAGCGCGCGCACTGCTCGGACGGCACAACGCACTAGCCGAACCGTTCAAGGGCAGCCTGTTCGCTGATACCGAGCGCAAGAGCGATCACCGACCATGGGTCGCCAGCCTCACGTGCTGCGGCCACTGCTGCATCCAGTTCATCAACCGCGGCGTTGATGCGGCGAATGTGCTTCGCATCTCGCGCCGGCCCCGTGGGTTCCAGGCTGTCGAGCCACTGGTCGATGTCCATCAACGGGATGGTAAGCCCGGATGTTGCACGCTCAGTTAACGAGGTGAGAGAGACAGTCGGAATCGCTACAGCGCGTCTCGACACCGATGTCGAAAGGCAGCGTGGATTGCAAAGCGTAGTAAGGGACGGTTCGAGTAAACAGCTTCGCGCCGCACATGCTGCACGGCTTAGCGGCCACTCGCCAGGGCGACGGACCAGTCATCAGGACTCCTAGAACTTGCGGACATATTCATCAGCTATCACGGTACGAGTGACCGCCGACAGATCCGCCCACGCCACGCCCATGCATCCGGGTGACCACTGTCACCGAGACAATGCCCACCGCTCCACGATGTGGCAGATGATAAGGCCGACCACTCCCACGGCGATCAGAACGATCGGTGAAAGTATGCCTAATGTGGACGCGCCAAAGAATAACGCAATGCCAAGCAAAATTGCGTGCGTTGCATTCATAAAAGAATGATACCGCGGCATGTACCAACAGGCCAGAGAAAGAACTGGGGGTATACCCCTAAATCAAGCATGCACTACTCGAACCGCACAGCGCAGGGGCGATTACACTCGCCGGCCCTTCTTTATCCGACGTACAGAGTCGAATTCGCGATAAGGGAATTCTTGCCTGATCACGTCGCCTATGGCGGCGGCGGGTGGTGTTTCGCAGGTGAATCTGTAAACGCCATGCTCGGTTTTGACGATCTTCTTTACGATCATCCATGGAAAAGCCGCGCGATTAGGCATTATTCGATTCCCGACCTTGATGTCGGATGGACTGACCTGCTCTACGTCGCTTGGGTAGACGACCATCTCAGCTTACGCAGGATTAGAGCATGCTATCGCGTACGTCGTACGGCTCATTATCGATTTTCGCTTCCAGCCAGTGTCCAGGTGCGTAAAAGCGAATTGCATTCGCCGACGGAATGTGGACCTGAAGCACGCCGCCTTCAACGACCTCAACTTGAGCGTCAGAAACCAAAGGCATTTCCGAGGTTCCGCGGTCGGTTCTAAATGTAACGGTAATTGCCATGATTAGAGAGTAGTGCATTGAAGGCTGGGCCAAAACATGCTGTAAACGAAAGTTCACTTCCGTGGCGTCCGCGCTCCACCGGCTCGGCCCGGTTCGCCGCCTTCTGCGAGCACTATATCCGCGTTCCGAAGGGTACCGGGGCTCGGAAGCCCCTCAAGCTCCGACAGTGGCAGCGTGAGTTGACCGGCAGCGTCTTGGACGCCGAACAGCAGCCCCGTATTGCCGGATGGTGCCTACCGCGGGGTCAGGGAAAAGCACACTCGTCGCCGCGCTAGGGCTCTTTGAGCTCATGCTCGGTGGCGAAGGCGCGACCGTCGTGGTCGTTGCCGTGGACGAGCGCCAGGCCGGGATCGTCTTCGGTGCCGCCGTCCGGATGGTCGAACTACACACCGACCTAGCCAGCCGCGTGGTCGTCTACAAAGACAAGCTCGTTGTGCCGTCGCGCGGTGCGTCGTTCCAATGCCTACCCGCCTCGCCGGCTGGCCTGGAAGGGCTCGATTACACGTTGGCCCTGGCCGACGAGATTGGCCGAATCAACCGCGAAAGCTGGGAAGTCCTCGCCCTTGCCCAGGGAAAGCGGGAACGCTCGACACTCATCGGCATTGGCACCCCTGGCCCGACCGAGGACACCGTGCTCGCGTCCCTGCGTGCCCACTGGATCGCCAGCCCTGATGACCTCAGTCAGGTCTACGTCGAGCACAGCGCGGCGGGGTTTGAGGACCACCCTCCCGACTGCGAGCACTGCTGGACCCTAGCCAATCCGGCGCTGGACGACTTCCTGCACCGGGACGCCATGCGGGCGCTGCTGCCGCCGAAGATGACCGAGGCGATGTTTCGGCGCGCCAGGCTATGTCAGCACGTGACCGGCAACGCCGACCCATTCGTTGACCCCGAAGTTTGGGATGCGATCGGCACCGGCTGCGGTATCCCCGACAGGTCCGAAGTGGTGATCGCCCTGGACGGCTCCTTTGGTGGCTCGCACGCCGACACCACGGCCCTGTTGGTGGGCACCGTCGACGGGGCACCGCATTTCGACACGCTAGCCGTGTGGGAGTCCGATGGACGCCCCGACTGGCGCGTAGACGTGCTCGCGGTAGAGGACGAGATCCGGGCCGCGTGCGAGCGCTGGAACGTCCGCGAGTTGGTCTGTGACCCATTCCGCTGGACACGAACGATGCAAGTGCTGGCCGGCGAAGGCATCACGGTAGCCGAGTTTCCGCACAGCCCTAGCCGGCTCACCGCGGCAACGACTGACCTCTACAACGCCATCGTGAACGCCCGCATGAGCCACAGTGGCGACAAGACGCTAACCCGCCATGTCATGGCCGCCACCGTTGTCGAATCCGACAAGGGGCTCAAGCTGAGCAAGGTGTCGCGGGAGCGTTCGGCCGCCAAGATCGACCTAGCCGCCTGCCTAGTGATGGCGCACAGCCGTTGCACGTGGCTCGCGATGAACCGAAAGACAAAGCGGTACGCAAGCTTTGCCGCCTAGAAGGACAACAACTTAATAGTGACAAGCAGTAACAACTTGCTCGTTGAGCTTCTACAACGGCTCGACGCGCCACAGGCCCGGATCTGTGAGCTTGAGCGGTACTCCACAGGCACACAGCCGCTGGCGTTCCTGTCCACGGATCAGAAAACCGCGCTCGCCCGCTTCGGGCGCATGGCCTCCAACATTCCGCGTCTGGCTGTGACGAGCCTATCCGAGCGTCTCCGAATCTCGGGATTCGACGGGGCTGATATCTGGAACGACTGGGTGGCACAGGATTTGGACCAACTCTCCGATGTCGCACATCAGGAGGCGCTGACCTTCGGAAGCTCGTATGTGATCGTGTGGGGCTCAAATGGCAAGCCGCAGGTGAGCATCGAATCTCCGAAGCAGGTTGCGGTGATCCGCGATCCCGGTTCACGCCAAGTTCTCCGCGCGGTCAAGCGCTGGCGCAACAACATCGGCGGCACGGCTGAAACCTTGGCGGTCGTGTACTACCCCGACCGAATCGAGAGGTGGCACGCCAGCCAGGTCGCCTTCACGGCGGGATTCAACCTCGTCGAGACACTGGACAACCCAATTGGTGTCGTTCCGGTGGTCCCCATCAACAACACGGCGTTGCTGGAGGGCGTTGGGTCTGAATCGGGCTACATGTACGACTTCGGCCACAGCGAGATTAGCGACCTGATCCCACTCTGCGACGGGCTAAACAAGCTTCTGACCGACATGCTCGTGAGCGCCGAATACACTGCGCGCCCGCGGCGTTGGGCCACCGGCATCGAACTGGTGGAACGCCCCAAGCTGGACAGCGACGGAAACCCAGTCCTGGACGAGGATGACAACCCCGTCATCGAAACAGTCAACCCGATCCCCGAAGGATCGCGGGCAATGATCAGCGAGGCATCCGAAGCCAAGTTCGGACAGCTTCAGGCAGCTGACCTCACCGGCTACGAGAACGCAGTGAATGTGCTTCTGGGCCAAATCATGGCCGTCTCAGCACTTCCCGCCCACTATATTGGCGTCCTCCATGACAACCCGAGTAGTGCCGATGCGATCCGATCCGCCGAAGCTTCGCTTACTGCGCGCGCCGAAGCGCGCCAAAAGACGTTTGGCAGAGCGTGGGAGCAGGTTGCCCGCTTGATGGTCGCCGTCCGCGATGGCGCGGACCCGGCCGACGTGAATGTGCGCGTGCAGTGGTGCGACCCGTCAACGCGCAGCGAGGCACAAGAGGCCGATGCAGCGACCAAACTGTTTGCGGCCGGCATCCTCTCTCGCGCGGGAACCCTTAGACGCCTTGGCTTTACCGCGGACGAGATCCGCCGAGAGCTTACAGATAAGCGTGCGGAGTTGCTATCCGAGGATCTGTACGGCTCCTACGTGCATAGCAACGATCCCCGCATTGCATTAGCGAACGAAGGACTAATGAATGAGTGACGAAGTGCAGCCCGATGCTGCCGCCGACACAACCACCGACGAGTCAACGCCTGATGCCGAGACCGTCGAAGCCGTTGCCGGTCAACCTGATGTTGATGCCGGCGACAAGGCCGACGATGCCGACCACTTTCCCCGAAGCTATGTAGAAGAACTGCGCAGGGAAAGCGCCGGGTATCGCGAACGTGCCGACACTGCTTCACGACGACTGTTCACAGCCCTGGTGGCTGCTGACGGACGCTTGCAGGACGCGACCGACCTGGAATACCACGCGGAGTTCCTAGACGACTCTCAGAAGCTCAACGAGGCCATCACGGACCTTGTCGAGCGTAAGCCACATCTGAAGGCCCGCAAGGTTGCCGGCGATGTCGGCCAGGGCAGACGTGACACCGCGGACACCGTGGATCTGGCCGCGCTGTTGAGGGCTCACGCCTGACGCGCGTTGCCCCACAAGCACTTACAAATTCATGAAGGAAAAACAACTTAATAATGGCAATCGAAGTAACCAGCGGCAATACGACGCTGTTGCAGTCGCAGGTCGCCAACCTGCTCGTTCAGCCGCTGGCACAGGCAAGTACTTTCTTGGCGGCCGGCCCCCGTATTTTCGATACCTCTGACCAGTTGCGCATCCCGCGTATTGCGTCGGGAATCTCGGCGGGATTCGTGGCCGAGGGTGCCCAAATTACGGACAGTGATGTCAGCTTCGACGAGGTCACTTTGCTTCCGTCAACACTGAAGTCGCTCAAGGTGTTGGTGCGGTTCACCAACGAAATGGCGCGACAGGCCGTGATTGGGCTCGACGCGACACTGCGGGAGATGCTCGTAAGTGGTGTCGCCCAGGCTCTCGACGCATCCCTGTGGGACGGCGCCGGAACCTCCAACACGATCAAGGGAGTCTTCCGCCAGAGCGGAATTGAGACCGGAACGCTCGACCTCACCGACGCTGACAGCCTCATTGACGGCCTGGCGAAGGCTCAGGCCAACAAGGTCAGCCCCACGCACTGGGTCATGACATCGAATAGCTTTGCCGCGCTGCGAAAGCTGAAGGTCGCCGTTCCTGGCGAAGGCGCCGACCAGGACTACCGCCAATACTTGTTCGACCCGTCGACCATCCAGAACGGAACCTCGTTCCAGGTCTTCGGCCTGCCGGTAATCATCACCGACAACATCCCCGCAGTGTCAACCAAGAACCGTGTCGGACTGGTCGACTTCTCGAAAGTCGCTGTGGCACGGGACGTTGACGCTGTCGTCAAGATTTTAGATCAAACCTGGGGGGACTGGGACAGTGTCGGTATCCGCGTTGTGACTCGCTACGACGTTGGCCTGTTGCAACCCCATGCGGTGACCCTGCTGACCGAGGCTTGATGGCCGACCTGACTGCGGAGGACATCGATGCCCTTGAGGATGCGCGGTCTGACGTGATCGCTTTGGCTTCCTCATACACAAGGGGGCGCGGATTTGAGCGGGGTCCAGCAGCCCTTCCTGCCGATCTGAGGGCCGTTGTACACGCCGCGTCGGTGAGAATGCTTTGGCATGTTCGCCATCCGGCCGGCGTCAGGTCTGAGAGCATGGGACCGTTTGCGGTTCAATACGATACGGCCGGATTTGGCTGGACCGTAGCCGAGAAATGCGTCTTGGACCGCTACAGGGTCCGAGCACAATAAGACTTGCGCGGGGAGGGTCGCCCGCGTCGAAAGACAAAATTCATGAACGACTGGCGACGCTCTGGTTACCCTCCCCGGCAGGAAAAGAATGCGGAATTAGTTCGACATGTCAAGATCTCGGGCAATAGGAAGCCCGACCTTGGTCATGGAGAAATGTGTGGCAACCGCTGTCTGTAGTTGGGCGAAGCGCCGGGTCTGCTCGTGATGGTCCAGACCCGGCGCTTTTGCTTTTTCTACCCACCACCACGAGCTGTCGTGGCGAGCTGCGATGTGACCCATGCGTCGATGTCCTCGCGCTGGTACTTGACATGCCGCCCTACGCGGAAACTGCGCGGGCCAATGTCCATGTATCTCCAATAGCGCAGTGTCCCAGGCGCTACGCCTAGAATCTCTGCCGCGGTGGCTGTACTAACTATCTCCCTCACTTCACTCCCTTTCCGGGGCAACGCCCACGAGCGTGAACCGTTCTCGCGTGCTAGTTGTGGCCGGTAGCGTCTGCGTCGGCCGCGGTATCGGATCGACCACGCACCGGTGAATACAGCTTGGCTCCGCAGGGGCAATGGACGCGGTAAACACGCCAAGGCCCATTAGACCAACGATCGCTGCGCACATAAGCACTCTCATGCGGCGACCAGCCCGTCCAGTTCATCCATCTGGTCCGCGTGCTCCGCTGCCGTGAGAAGGATTTCGGCCAGCCTGCGTAGCTCCGATGAATCAAATGTGGTCGCCTCGGCACCCGCGATAGTGATGTGTCGGGTGACGCGACGGAGGCTTTGGGTGCCCGAGATTTCTACGGTGACCGTCAAGCCCTCAGCCTCGACAGTCCATGAGGCGCCCTTGAATGGGCGGACCGATTGGCCCTCATCGCCTTCCCAGGGGGAGAGCTTCACGTAACCCGCTGGCGCGGGGATAGCGATGGTCATGTGCTGTAGTTCCTTTCCCATGCGTTGGGAAAGTCAGCTCTGACACTTCGCGTCCACCAGAGGCAACCACGACCCCAGAGGGTGTCCATGTGGTGCAAATGTGGTGCAAACCTCAGTAAGGCTATCTAGCTACCACTTCTAACCTGTGAGAACTCTGGTGCGCGATACTGGGATTGAACCAGTGACCTCTTCCGTGTCAGGGAAGCGCTCTCCCGCTGAGCTAATCGCGCTGGGAGGAAAATTTCGGAGGTGGAGACGGGAATCGAACCCGTGTGCACGGCTTTGCAGGCCGTTGCCTCACCACTCGGCCACTCCACCGCTGGGATTGATGCCTCTTGCACCTTCGAGCGGATGACGGGATTCGAACCCGCGACCCTCACCTTGGCAAGGTGATGCGCTACCAACTGCGCTACATCCGCGCGCAACGGGCGAGATCGTCGCCCGGTGCGAAGGACGACGATAGTCCACCCAAGCGGGCGTGCACAAATCTCTAGGCCGTGTCGCTCTAGGCTATAGGGCGACCCCTGGGGGCGCATAAGTCATGTGCTGGTAGCCGACCGTTCGTGCTAGTCTTCGACGTCGTTCGCCTCTCGGCGCCGGTCCCGTGGCTCAGTGGAAGAGCGTCCGCTTCACACGCGGAAGGTCGCTGGTTCGATCCCAGCCGGGACCACAAGCTGTTTATGCCGGTCAGAGTTGCATCCTTCACTCGACCTGGTCGCCATAGTCATCCAGAGCTACGCCGGTGCCCGGCACAGGCTTTTGCTGGCCGTTGCCCGGCCGCCCCCGTCTTTCGCCGCGAAGTCAACTGCGCTCTCGGCTCGCCATTGAAACCAATTCGAATAATCGGCAGCACCACATTGCAGCCGGTGCATTCGCCCGTGATCGCCGCCGAACTATGGAGCTGAAGAACGCGTACTCGCTGGCGCGTAATTGACCCAAAACCGCCCCAGTCATTACGAAAAGTGCCGAGACTTTCACCAGCGGAACCGGAGGCGGCCCACTACGATGAACACCGGCCCCACGGTCCGGTCGGGAGCTCAAAAACAAAGTGACCGCACACGCCGGGGTGGTTCATCTTGACGTGAGGCAACAGGCGCCCGACGTCGACGCAGTTTCAGCCAGGTTGCTGCAAACCGTCGACTACGAGAAGATCACGGCGATACGACCGGAGACAGCGTAAAGGGAGCCCGTGTTTTCAAGGGAAGCCCAGCCAAGAGTAATCGAGGGGATAACGGAAGGCGTTGGGTGAGAGGCATTTCGGTTACGAGCGCGGTAACACGAATGTGGATCCCACTGGTCATCGTGGCCGTGGTGGCTGTCGTGGGGTTGGCCGTCTATCGGGTCCGCGGCATCTTCGGCGTCGACCCCCGCCCGCCGGCTGTCAGTGCCATGTCTGATGACACCAAGCCGTTTAACCCCAAGCAGGTGACCTACGAAGTCTTCGGCGTTAACGGTGCCATCACAACCGTCAACTACTTAGATGTAGATGCTCAGCCGCAGCAGATTCTTAACACCACGATTCCATGGTCGCTTTCGGTAACCACGACGGCGCCCTCAGTCAGTGTCAACGTGGTGGCTCAGAGCGACGAAGACTTTATCGGCTGTCGCATCATCGTGAATGGGGTCGTCAAAGACGAAAGGGCCATTCACGGAGTGAAAGCTCAGACGTACTGCCTGGTGAAGTCGGCATGAGCGACCGACCCGAACCACCGTCGGGCCCACCTTTGCTGTCGCGGACGATCCACCGGTTTGCGGTGCCGATCGTCCTGTTCTGGCTGGGGCTCACCGCCATTGTGAATATCGCCGTGCCGCAACTCGAAGCGGTGGCAAAAGGACACACGGTAGGGGTGAGCCCCCAGCGGGCGGCGTCGCTGCAGGCGATGAAGCGCGTCGGCCAGGTGTTCCACGAATTTGATTCCGATAACGCGGTCATGATCGTGCTCGAAGGCGACAAGCCGCTTGGTGATGCGGCCCACCGTTTCTACGACGAGCTGGTCCGCAAGCTTTCGCAGGACAAGAAGCATGTCGAGCACGTCCAGGACTTCTGGGGGGATCCCCTGACGGCCGCCGGCTCGCAAAGCTCGGACGGCAAAGCGGCCTACGTCCAGGTGTTTCTTGCGGGCAACCAAGGTGAGAGCCTGGCGAACGAGTCCGTCGAGGCCGTGCGGCACATCGTGAGCACCACACCGGCACCGCCCGGGGTCAAGGCCTATGTCGCGGGCCCCGCGGCGGTCACGGCCGATCAGTCCGAGGTCGGCGACAAAAGTATCGCTAAGGTCACCCTGATCAGTGTCGCGGTGCTTTTTTTGATGTTGCTCTATTTCTACCGCTCTATTGTCACCGTGATCGTCGTCCTGGCTATGGTGTTTATTGAGCTGGGCGCCGCCCGGGGAATGGTCGCCTTTCTGGCCCACTATGACGTCATCAGGCTTTCGACGTTCGCGGTTAACCTGGTCGTGTTGATAATCATCGCCGCGGGCACCGATTATGCGATATTCTTTCTTGGCCGTTACCAAGAGGAGCGTCAGGCCGGTACCGATAGAGAAACGGCGATCTACCGGATGTATCACGGCACAGCCCATGTTGTCTTGGGTTCGGGTCTGACCATCGCCGGCGCAATGTTCTGTCTCAGTTTCACTCATTTCCCCTATTTTCAAACCCTGGGTTTTCCGTGCGCAATTGCCGTGCTTGTCGCCGTCCTCGGCGCCCTCTCGATGGCGCCCGCCATCTTGACCATGGGCAGTTTCCTGCGCCTTTGTGACCCCAAACGAGACATGAACACTCGGGGATGGCGACGGGCGGGAACCGCGATTGTTCGTTGGCCCGCACCGATTTTCGTGGTGTCGGTGGCGGTGGCTCTGATCGGACTGCTGGCCCTGCCCGGATACCAGCCAAATTACGCCCTTCGCTTCTACTTGCCTGACGATACGCCGTCCAATATCGCGTACGCGGCAGCGGACCGCCATTTTCCGTCGGCGCGGATAAATCCCGAGCTGCTGCTGCTCGAGTCGGATCACGATATGCGGAATTCGGCAGACATGCTCATCTTGGATAGGGTGGCCAAAGGCGTCTTTCACATCCCCGGCATCGCGCAGGTGAAAGCGATTACCCGACCCTTGGGCACTCCCATCGCGCATAGCTCCATACCGTTCTTGATCAGCATGCAAAACACGGGCCAGATCGAGAACATGAAGTATCTGAAGGACCGCATGGCCGACATGCTGACGCAAGCGGACGCGATGCAGCAAGCGATCGATGCATTGGAGCGCATGTATAACGTCATGGGCGAACTGGTCAGAAATACTCACCACATGGACGGCGTCACGCATGACGTTTCGGCGGTGACGGATGAATTGCGAAATCGGATCGAAGATTTCCAAGATGTCTGGCGGCCGATCAGAAGTTATTTCTACTGGGAAAAACACTGCTTCGACATCCCCGTGTGCTGGTCGCTGAGGTCGATATTCGACGCACTGGACAGCATCGACAAGCTCAGCGAGAAGCTGGCAGCTCTGACGACAGACTTCGATGTCCTCGATTCACTGATGCCGCAGCTGCAGGCGCAGGTCCCACCGGAGATCGCGTCGATGAAGGTCATGAAGAACATGACGCTGAGCATGCACAGCACAATGTCCTCGTTCTACGACGAGATGGACACCATGAGCAAGAATTCGACCGCTCTGGGAAAGGCCTTTGACGCCGCGAAAAACGATGACTCGTTCTACATACCGCCCGAGGTTTTCGACAACGCCGACTTCCAGCGGGGCGAGAAAATGTTCCTGTCACCGGACGGCAAGGCCGCGCGGTTCATCATCTCCCATGAGGGAAATCCGGACAGCCCCGAAGGCATCTCCCACGTCGATCCCATCAAGCGAGCCGCCAAGGAGGCCATCAAGGGAACCCCCTTGGAAGGCGCCCAGATCTACCTGGGCGGCACCGGCTCGGCGAACAAGGACCTACAAGAAGTCGCCAAATACGATCTCCTGATCGCCGGGATGGCCGCGGCCGGTCTGATTTTCATCGTCATGCTGATCATCACCCGAAGCGTGGTGGCCGCGATCGTCATCGTGGGCACCGTGTTGCTTTCGCTCGGCGCCTCTTTCGGGCTCTCCGTCCTTGTCTGGCAGGACCTGCTCGGCATCGAATTGCACTGGATGGTGCTTGCGATGTCGGTGATCCTTCTCTTGGCGGTGGGATCGGACTACAACCTGCTGCTGGTCTCCCGGTTCAAAGAGGAAATCGGCGCCGGCCTGAAAACCGGAATTATCCGGTCAATGGGTGGTACGGGCTCGGTCGTGACGTTCGCCGGCCTGGTGTTCGCCGCTACCATGGCCGCCTTCATCGCCAGCGATCTTCGGGTCATCGGACAGATGGGAACCACGATCGGGCTGGGTCTGCTGTTCGACACGCTGATCGTGCGCTCCTTCATGACGCCGAGCGCCGCGGTGCTGCTCGGGCGATGGTTTTGGTGGCCGCAAAAAGTGCGGCCCCGCCCCGCCAGCCAGTTACTTCGATCCGTCGGGTCCCGGCCCTTGGTCCGTTCGCTGTTGTTGCCGAAGGATGCGCCCTAGCCTACGGGATTATGTTGCGCTGCAACTAAAGCCACGAACGAGATGCTCAGCGGTCCGGCTAGTTCGCCTTGCACGCGGCGATGAGCGCATCGGGGTCTGTCACACTGACCCACAACTCGCTGAGGGAGCGCGTCTTTCCCCACGCCTTCGCCTGTGCCGGTGGCTCGATCGTCAGGACCACCAACCCGTCCAACGACGCGTTGACCAGCCAGCGGTCGCCCCAAACGTGCACTCCGAGCGCGTAAATCCGCTCGGTCTTCGCCTCGGCCCTCGTGATCGCCTTCACACTCGTGATCGACGTCAACGGGATGTCGGCTTTAAAGGCCCACCCCATCTTCACGTGCAGCGTCCCTGCCTCAACCCGCGCATTGCTGTTCATGGGGCCGACTCCCAGGGGCATCGACAACGGCAGAAACCACCCCGCAAAGCGCAATCTCGTTTGCACGGCCGGGACTTTACCTTGCCGGTCTCCGGCATCTCCGGTAATTGACAGTGTCGTGCAGGTGAACAATGCACTGCCTCAACGAGAATCGGCGTCGACGAGATTCTCATCAGGTCATGATCGCTGGCCCATCACCTCCTAATGCATTGGGCGCGCGCAACTTCGGTCAAAGCGACCCGGCGAATCGGATCGATACGGAGGCCGTCTAACCGTAGACTGCCGCCAGGTCAACCCCCATCTACTCAAGGCAAGGTGGGAACGACGCGCGATAGCGAAGGCCTTCGAGTCGAGGACAAATCGCGCTAACCGCAGGAAGGTTGAACGATGAGCGATGGGCCGACGCCCTCGATCGCCACGAGCACACCCCGTCGCCGCCTGCGCGTCGGCCAGCCGCGCTGGGCCGGCCAGGAGTTGGTCGCGCTGACCGAACGCCGCCAGCCGTCGCCGACAGCGGTTCTGCTGGTCGCTTCTTCCGGCGCCTTCCTGACTTTCCTCGACACGACCGTCGTTGCCGTGGCGTTCCCAGACATCCGACGATCCTTCCCGTCTGCCGACATCGGCAGCCTGTCGTGGATATTCAACGGCTACAGCCTCGTCTTTGCGGTATTCCTGGTGGTGGCCGGCAGCCTGGCCGATGTGCTCGGGCGCAGGCGGACATTCGCGTTCGGGGTGGCGCTGTTCACGATCGCGTCCGGGTTATGCGCTGCCGCCGACAGCGTCGAGGCGTTGGTTGGCTTCCGCGTGCTCCAGGGCTTCGGGGCGGCGATGCTCGTGCCCGCGTCGCTGGCACTGGTCATCGAGGGCTTCGGCGCCGCGCGCCGCGCGCAGGCGGTGACCCTGTGGGGTGCGGCGGCAGCAATCGCGGCCGGCCTGGGCCCGCCGGTCGGCGGCCTGCTGGTGGCGTGGGGAGGCTGGCGGTTGGTGTTTCTGGTGAATCTTCCGCTGGGCATCGCCATGATGATGGTTGCCTCGCGGGTGCTCGTCGAAAGCCGTGCCGCGGGGCGTCGGCGGCTACCCGATCTGCGCGGTGCGACGCTGCTGGCGATGGCGCTCGGGCTGTTGGCGCTCGGGTTGGTCAAGGGCGGCGAGTGGGGCTGGACGAGTGCGGGAGTGACCGGCTCGCTGGGGGCCGGCGTGCTCGCTCTGGTCGGGTTCGTGGTGGGCTCGCGGTCTCATCCCGTGCCGCTGATCGATCCGGCGTTGCTCCACATCCGGTCCTTCGTCGCGGCCAACCTCCTGTCGGCCGTCGCCGTCGCCGGTTCCTATAGCTACTTCCTGACCCAGGTGCTGTACCTCAACTACGTATGGGGTTACTCGCAGTTGAAGGCGGGTCTGGCGGTCGCGCCCGCCGCACTGGTTGCCGCCATCGTCGCGGCGGTGCTCGGCGGCGTCGCGGACCGGCACGGGCACCGGATGATCGTCACGGTCGGCGCTCTTGTCTGGGCCGCGGGCGTGGGGTGGTTCCTGCTTCGCGTCGGGCCCGAACCCGACTTCCTCCACGTCTGGTTGCCGGGCCAACTGCTGCAGGGGATCGGCCTCGGCGCGGTATCGCCGCTGCTGGGTAGTGCCGCAGTGGCCAGGCTGCCGGAGGGCGCCAACTATGCCACTGCCTCGGCAGTCAACGGCGCCGCCCGCCTGTTCGGTTCGGCGACCGGCGTCGCGGTGCTGGTGATCCTGATCGGGAAGACCGAGCATGGCGCTTCCGCGGAGGCGCTACGGCGGGGGTGGGTCATGTCTGCCTGCTGTTTCCTAGCGATCTCGATCAGCGCCGTATCCCTCGGCAGAACCCGCAACCAGCATGCCCAAGTGATCGAGCCCGCACGCATGCTCGCGCCGCGCGTCGAGCCGTCGGGGCCGCCGCCGGTTGCCGCCCCGGCCGAGCCGGTGCCAGACGTAACCAAAGATGCTGACCTGCTCGGGCGTCTGCCCTTGTTCGCCGGCCTGGACACGGACACCGTCGCGGAGCTCGCGCACCACGCCGAGGAGTTTGAACTGCAGGCCGGTACGTATCTGTTTCACGCGGGTGACCTGTCGGACTCGCTGTACGTGGTGCGCCGGGGTCGCCTGCAGGTGCTCCAGCAGGACATCGCGCTCAGAGAACTCGGCCGCGGCGAGGTGGTCGGCGAGCTCGGGCTGCTCGTCGACGCGCCCCGTTCAGCGTCGATTCGGGCCTTGCGCGACTCGACGCTGGTGCGGCTCACCAAGGCCCAATTCGACCGGATCGCCGAACGTGGTGCGTTGACGGCGCTGATTCGGACATTGGCACGCCGGTTGCACCAGGCACCGCCACCGGCGGTGCCTCCTCCCATGTCACCTGAGGTAGTTGTCGTGGTGATCGGCGTCGGCGCCGACGCGCCCGCGCAGGCGGTGGCCGGTGCACTGGTGATCGCGCTGTCGACCCGGCTGCGGGTCGTGGATCCCGGCCGGGTTGACCGCGACGGCCTTGATCGCGCGGAGCGGTCCGCGGACAAGGTAGTGCTGCACGCCCTGATCAGCGATGAAGGCTGGCTTGACTTCTGCCTTCGCGTCGCCGATCGGATCGTGCTCGTCGCGGGAGATCCGGCACCACCGTCGGCACCGCTGCCACCGCGAGCGATCGGCGCCGACCTCGTGTTAGCGGGTCCGGCTGCCACCCGGGAGCATCGGCGCCTCTGGGAGGAACTGATTGCGCCGCGATCGGTTCATGCGGTCGACCACCGGCGCCTGCCAGTTGACTTGGGCCCGCTGGCTGCGCGTATCGCGGGCCGCTCAGTTGGGCTGGTGCTCGGCGGCGGAGGCGCGCGCGGTCTGGCCCACATCGGCGTACTCGAGGAGCTGGAGCGGGCCGGGATCACAGTCGATCGCTTCGCCGGTACCAGCATGGGGGCGATCATTGCGGCGTCCGCAGCCGGCGGCCTGAACGCGGCGGCCGTGGACGCACAGGTATACGAGTGCTTCGTTCGGCGAAATCCAGTCGGCGACTACACCTTGCCGACCAAGGGGTTGATTCGTGGTCGACGCACGGCGGCCCTGCTGCAGAAGGCCTTCGGAGAACGTCTCGTGGAGGAGCTGCCGAAGCAGTTCCGTTGTGTCAGTGTGGATTTGCTTTCCCGACGAGCCGTCGTGCACCGCCGGGGCCTGCTCGCGGATGCCGTTGGGTGTTCGCTGCGAGTGCCCGGTCTCTATCCGCCACAGGTCTACAACGGTCAGCTTCATGTGGATGGCGCTGTGCTGGAAAGCATTCCTGCATCTGCGCTGGTGGGCTCCGACGGCCCACTGATCGCGGTGCACGTCGGGTATGAGCCTGACGCACCGACTGACCCGGACAGTCCGCCAAACGTGCCAGGCATCGGCGACACCCTGATGAGTTCGATGGCGATCGGTGGTCAGAAGGCGGTGGATTCTGCCTTGGCACAGGTGCAGGTCGTTATTCGTCCTGACATCCGTGCCATCGGGTTCCTGGAGTTCCACCAGATAGACGCTGCCCGCGAGGCCGGGCGCGCCGCGGCTCGCGAAGCATTGCCGCAGATCGCCGCGCTACTGCACTGACCTTCGAGCGTGGGGTGTACTGACGGCGTAACGCTGGCCCTAGGCTTCCGGCATGTGGTCCCACATCGCCCATATGGTGACGCACTGGCCCTGGGCCAACATCGCCGCTTTTTCCGCGGTGGCAGTCGCTCTTGCGATAGCGCTCGTCGATACCCGCGAGCGTCGCCAACTTCTCGGGCGTGAGGCGATCGCCGAGGTAGCCGCGGCCGCGACCAGCTGGGAGCTCGCCGGAAAGACGTTCCTGGCGACTGCCCGGCGAGCCGCGAACGGACGGGTTCCACTTACCGCGGTCAACGGGGAAGCCTTCGCCCTGGTGTCGACTGCCTACGCCAGCAGGTTCGCGTCTTCACCAGCGCGAAACTGACTGCAACGACCGCCGGCTACTCGACAGCGTGCGGGAAGCGGAAACCAAACTGGGCGCCTTCATGCAAGCCCTTACCCTGCCCGCCTCCGAATCGGCTGACGAGGAGAGGGAACGGATCGACCGCATCATCGCCAACGGCGACAAAGCGCTGCGCGACTTCCTGCGCCTTTGTTGGTGTCTATTGTTACTAGTCTACCGGCCAAAGGCCAAGTAGTACAACGGAATCCGCCTCTGACCAGCGTATCATCTCAGCAAAAAAATCTAGTTCGATCCCAGCCGGGACCACTTCGAAACGGCCAGAGGCGCATTTCTATATGTCGGTGGCCCGAGCTCGCATCTGCACGGCGAAAATCCGCAATTTGTCGTGACCTAAATCCAAATCGGCGATCGCAGATCCTATTTCGTCAGCGCTCACGCCGGACACAACGGTGCCTCGTGATGACCGCGGTCCCGAGCCCTGGGCAAACCCACACCGCTCTCGTTGTGTTTGTGCTCGTCAAATCCTTCCAACTAGTGAACAGTGGGGGGATGACCTGGCCGCCAAGAACCTCGGGCACTAACGCAGCCGTCCAAATCCCGTTCGGCTGAAGGTGGCGATCCATGAGCAGCTTCTCGCGGCCGTCGACGGCCGACGCGGGGTAGAAGCCGCCGACCGGCTGTGCGAGGCCTGCGTGCTCCTTCTTGACATTGACGAAGCAGCGATTTCGATCGTCTTCGACGGCGTGAGCAGCGGTACGCTCGGATCCAGCAGCCCGGCCGCGCGCAAATACGACGAGCTTCAATTCACCCTCGGCGAGGGACCGTGCCTGGACTCCGTCACGCGGCGGATCCCGGTCCTGGTCGTCGACCTCGCCGATCCCGAGGAGGCTCGCTGGCCCGCGTACCGGCCCGCCATGCTGGTCCACCAGATCAGAGGCGTCTATGCGATACCCGTCGTCTTGGCCGGCGAATTCGTCGGCGCGCTCGACCTCTTCCGAGTGCAGCCGGGCCAACTACCGGGGGAAGAGCTGACCGGCGCGGTCGCCGCCGCGGAGCTCGCGGGCATCCCGCTGTTGGACCTCCTGGACGGCGACCTGCAGGCCGCCATAACCGACCCCAACAGCAATGCCTGGGCCGAACTCACCGCGCTGAGCCGCGCGGAGGTCAGCCAGGCCACCGGCATGCTCGTCGCCCAGCTGGAGGTCGAGCCGGCCGAGGCCCTGGTCCGGCTACGCGCCCACGCCTACGCGACCGGTCGCAGTGCCACCGACGTCGCCCGCGACATCCTCGACCGCCGCCTGCAGCTCGAGGCCGACTGATGCGCGCTCACACGGACTGGAACAGGCCGGGAAGGAGAGCAACGTGACTGACACTCCTCGTGAAACCCGTGTGCTGGACGCGGTGGTCTCGCTCGTCGATCGCCTGCTCGAAGACTTCGACGTGGTCGACCTGCTGACCGCGCTCACGGAGCGCTGTGCTGAGCTGCTCGACATCGAGGCCGCGGGATTTCTGCTCGCCGACCCACTGAACCAGCTCCGCCTGCTGGCCGCTACCTCGGAGCAGGCCCGCGAACTCGAGCTCTTCCAGCTACAGGCCGACGAAGGCCCGTGCGTGGACTGTTACGCCACCGGCGAACCGGTCTCGATCGCCGACGTCCAGGAAGTACGAGAGCGGTGGCCGCGCTTCGTGCAGGCCGCGGTCGAGGCCGGCTTCGTGTCCGTGCACGCCGTCCCGATGCGGGCCGCCGGCATCGTATTGGGTGCGCTCGGCTTGTTCGGTGTCCGCTCCGGCGAACTCACCAAATCCGATCTGCTCGTCGGCCAGACCCTGACCCACATCGCCTGCGTTGCGATCCTTCAGGAACACCCGCCCACACCCTCCACCGTCATGCCGCAATTACGTTCAGCGCTGACCAGCCGCGTGATCGTCGAGCAGGCAAAAGGCTTCCTCCGCGAGAGGCTGGATGTGTCCGTCGAGGAGGCGTTCAATCTGTTGCGGACCTACGCGCGGGCTAACGGCGAACACCTAACCGACGTCTCCCGTCGATTGATAGCCGATCGGTTTTCCCGGCTGCTGCTGGTGTCGGAGTTAGCCGAATTTTTGGCCGCGCCGCCGCAATAACGGGTCAGCGGTGTCGCGCGTGGGCGCGCCGCACGGCCTCCTCGACCAGCCGCTGGGCTACGGCGTACAGCTTGATGTTCTCGGTTTGGCTGATACGGGAGAGCCGTTCGAAGGCCTCATCGGCGCTGCCACCTGACCGGCTGCGGATGATTCCGATCGCCTGATCGATCACCGACCGGCTGTCCAGGGCGCGCTGCAGTCGCAGTGTGCGTTCATGCGCGTCGGCCAGCAACTGCGCGTTGTACACCGAGACCGCGGCGGGTCGGGCGAACTGGGATCCCAAGTGCACCGCGTGTTCGCTGAATGCATCGCGGCTTTTGGCATAGGCATTGATCGAGCCGATCACCTGGTCGCCGACGATCAACGGCAACGCCAGCGCGGAGTGCATACGCATCCGGGCCACCCGGCCGCCGAAGTGCGGCCAACGGCTGTCACTGCCCAGCGATCCGCTCACGGTGGGTCGTCGTGACTGCATGCAGGTGATGCATGGTCCCTCGTGCAGTTCGTTGTACTGGACTGCGTCGATCTCTTGGACGAGTACCGCGGTCGCCGCCCAGGTCTGGACGCTGGATATGCCGTGCTGCGGATCGATCAATGCGACGCCCACGCCATCGGCGCCCGGAATGGCCTGGACCGCGAACTCCGCTACGTCCCGGAGCAGATCAATCACCCCGCGGGCGCCGGCCACAGTTCCGGCCACTCCGCGAAGCCCCGCGTAGAGTTCGGCCTCGTCCGCTTCCCGTTGGCTAACGGAGAGTTCGGGCGATAGCGGCACTCTACGACCGGGCTGGGCGTCGAAGTCGGTCAACATGCCTCCTCGCGTACACCCTGATTGCCATAAACGTACTCGCCTTCGCGTCTCTGGAAGTCAGCCGACGAGTGCCAACGTATGGCCGCGCCGCAGCTTCCCCGACGGCGTCTTGGGGATCATCCCGGGCTCGAGCACGGCAACGTTGCGGGGCCGGACGTCGACCTCGGCAACCACCTCGTGGGCCACCTGATGCTCGATGCGGCGCACCTCGGCCGGGTCCTGCCAGTCGTTGGACTCCACGGCAACGGCGAACGTCTCTCGCGAGTGTCCGGCGTCCAGGCGCACCGCAACGGCACAGCCCGGCCGCACCCCGGAAACTCGTGCGGCGGCGCGTTCGATGTCCGTCGGGTAGATATTGCGGCCGGCCATGATGATCACGTCCTTGAGTCGGCCGCAGACTACGACGTGGCCGGTTTCGGTGAGGTAGCCCAAATCGCCAGTGTCATACCAACCCTGGTCGTCTTGAGCCGCGACGAAACCGGCCATCGTCTCGTAGCCGAGCGTGACCGGTCCGCCGCGCACCTCGATGACGCCGACGCCCCGGGCGGGCAGGATGCCGCCGTCTTCGTCGACGACGCGAGCCTCCAGCCCCTGCAGTAGCCGACCGAGCGTGGCCAGCCGGCGGGTATTGCCCTTGGTCGCAGGGACAGCTCGGTGCAGTAAGGCGAGCAGGTCGGCATCGACCTCATCGACCACTAGGCCTGCGCCGCACTCGGAGAACGACACCGCCACGGTCGTCTCGGCCATGCCGTAAGCCGGCAGGATTGCCTCCGGACGCAACCCGAACGACCTGCCGGCTTCGCAGAGGTCTTCGACGTCGGCGGGCTCGACCTGCTCGGCGCCCGATAGCGCCCAGCGCAGGGTGGACAGATCGAACTGGCCGGGCTGGGCCAGCTGGCGAAGGCGTCTCGCGAACAGCTTGTAGGCAAAGTTCGGCGCCGCGGTCATCGTGCCCTTGTACTTGTCGATGAGCTTGGCCCACAGCAGGATGTCATGCAGGAAGTCCATCGGAGTGATCTTGACCAGCTCGGCGCCGAAGTACATTGGGACGGTTAAGAATCCGGTCATGCCCATGTCGTGGAACAGCGGCAACCAGCTCACGATCACATCGGTATCGATGTCGACGTGGGCGGCGGTGAACATGGCCTCAGCGTTCGAAACGACGTTGCGGTGGGTGATCTTTACGGCCTTGGGCGACCCGGTGGACCCCGACGTCAACTGCAGCAGCGCGACGTCGTCGTCATCGGTGTCGACCGGATCGATCGGTCGGCTGTCGAGTAGCTGCTCGATGATCAGCACTCGCATACCCAGCTCGGACAGCAGCGGAGCCGCCGCCAGGAACGGGTCGGAGATGACGACTGCGTTGGCGCCGATCATCTTGATGACGGCGGTGGTTTCCTCGGCCCAGCGCCGAAGGTCGGTGCGCGGCGTCGGCTGGTGGAGCATGGTAAGGCTGGCGCCGCACATCCAGATGCCTTGCCCGGCTGGTGCGATCTCGACTGGGGCACCGGCCAGCACCGGGACGGCGTCACCGCGGCCGACGCCGGCCGAGGCCAAGCCACCCGCGATCCGACGTGCCCGCTCATGCACCTGGCCCCAGGTATGCCGGACGGGGCTGTTCGGCTCCCCGGTGACCAAGCCATTCGAACTGGATTGGGCGGTGCCATACATCGTTTCGGTGAATTTGCTCACGGCTATTCCTTTGGCTCCGGCGCCGCGGCGCCGCAATTGGCCTCCGGCCATGTGCCGGGGTGATTGAGTGCGTGGTGAAGCCAATGCGTGGATGTTGGGCCGCGACTTTCAAAGACACTGTCAAAGACACTTTCAACGACATTGCAAGCACGCCAGCATTTCTGATGCCGCGCTATGAATGCCACCCGCCGGGGAATGAGGCGGACGATGCTTGAAGCGGCACAGCGTGCTCTCTTCACGCACACCCCAGAAGTTTCTTCGCTCTGGACGAAGCGAGGTCTCGAGCATGTGAGACACGCTGACAGTACGCATTCGCGGGCGATAATCCAGCAAGGCGCGCCGCTGTCTTGGACGGGTGCCGCGACCAAAGCCTCTGACCACCAGACTCCGTCAGGAGCAGTCCGAAAGTAGGACCCTTGACCGTCGAATAACCGGGTGTGCAGTCACGTTTCGGCGGGGATCTGTTCAAATCGCCACCGGACGTTTCCGGGGGGCTGCGGAGTCAACCGTTATTAACCATACCGCAGGGGCGCTCAAGAAATGCTGAACGCGGTACGGTCCCGGACTGCCGCGCTGGAGGGCGTCTTGGAGCGCGAGCCACCCCATCGCCACTGGGCCCGCCACGGTGGGCGGGTACTAGCCCGGGATGCGCGAGGCGTAGCGCTGATGCCGCTGTCCATCGGCCAGTCGGGGCGCGAGTGTGGCTGTGCGCCAATGGAGTTGATCCGCATCGTTGGCGAGTCAGCGGTCGAAACGCTCGTTAGCCCCGAAGTTCAGGGGCCGCTCGCGCACGCCCGTGACGCCGAGAACTCGGCCGTACAGAGGTTGATCGAATTCTTCTGCGACGGTTGATATTTGGCAAAGTGATGGGCAATTGAAATTCGTTGCGCATCGTCGCGACGCAAACGCCTGCGTGGCGGGCGGTCGTGACGTTTGTCGGCCCGTTTCTCCTTGAGCGACTTGCCGGACTTCGTGCTCGTCCTAAGGGCCTGGCTCCAGGGGCGCCGAGGTCGGATGGCGTGCTCCCGAGCCCATCGTCGCCACCAAAACCACCGGTAGCGGTGGGTGTTTAGTCTTCGATCGTTGTCTGGTCATCGCATGTGAGATACCGTCGGAGTTAGCAGCCGATTCGAGCAGGTTGCGTTTATAGTCTGTTGCTAGATGGCCGTTGGTGCGCAACTGTGGTGTTAAGCAGTCAGCACCAGGCTGGCCGCCATCGAATCTTTACTGTGTGTACAAACGCAGCACGGCTCTTCGACAGAGCCGTTGACCGGTTGCGGATCGTCGGACTCGACGCCCCTGCGCCGGCCAGTCACGAAGCGCAGGGTTTGGTCGATCTGCGGCCCGGCGGCCGGCCTTCGCGACTGCTTCGCACCATTAGGCGCAGGCGAACTGGCACCTCGTCGCTGAGCACGACGGCACCCAGTGTTAGACGTCATGGCTCAAGGGGTTTCGTTGTGAAGGGGGTGCGCTGATCGTTACGCGATTGACGGGGCCGGATGCGCTCTCGCTGCACACACAGACCTCCAGGATGCCGGCGCACACGGTTACGTTGGTGATCATCGATGCGTCCGATCAGCTCAGCCACCAGCGGCTACACCAGCTGGTGGCCGCGTCGCTGCCGCAGCTGGCCCGATTTCGCAGCCGACTGGTGACCAAGCCGCTGGGTGTGGGACAGCCCGTCTGGGCCGAGATTGCCGACTATGACCCTGCGCCGCAAATTCATTGCGCTATGGTCCGCGCTCCCGGCGGCCGTCACGAGTTCGCCGATCTCATTTCGGAATTGAGTACCCGGCGCCAGGATTGTCCTAGCCGGCTGTGGGAAGCGTGGAGTATCAACGGACTGGCGGGCGGCCGGTGGGCGTTGGCGGTGAAGATGTCGCCTGTGCTCAACGACGGCGCCGCCGGGGCGGCTTCCTTGTGGCCGCGGCTGCTGACTACCCGACCGCACGCCGACCCGGCCAACAATCTGCCGGCCGAGCCCAGCTTGGGCTGGGCGCCTTCCGCTGGCGAACTCGTTACCGATGTGATGGCCGAGATGGTGGAAAACCAGGTGGCCGGGATGTGGCTGATCGCCGAGACGGTGGCTGGCGTGCTGCAGGCCGCGCGTGGTCGGCTGCTGCGCATGCGCGTCGGCGCCCCGATGGCCCCGGTGGCATCGGCGATGAGCGGGCCGGTGCCGCACACGGTGTTCAATGCGCCGCTGACCAAGCGGCGCGCCGTGGCCTTCGCCTCGATCCCGTTGTCAGACGTGGAGACGGTCAGCAACGCTTTCGGGGGCAGCATCACCAACGTTGTTCTGGCTGCCTGCACACTGTCATTGCGGGCCTGGCTCCAACGGCACGACAAGGTGCCCGACGATCCGCTGCTGATGTGGATGCCGTTCGAAGCGCCGGCCACGGACCCCCCCAAAATGCGCAACGCGTTGACTAGGGGGCCACTTCGCATCCCGGTACACCTCGAGGACCCCGTGCAGGTCCTCACCAATCTTCATACCGCCACCGAAAGACTGAACGCGCTGCGGGCCCTCGACAGCGAAAGTAGCTATCGCACAATTGATTTGGAGAGCATTGCCGCACTTATCCCGCCGGTCGTAGCTCAGGTGGGCATGCAGCTTTACGCCCGGTCAGGCGTGCGGCACCAGTTCAGATCGATCTGTCACGGCGGTGTCTCCTCGATTGCCGTTGAGCCGGTGCCGGCCTACTGTGCCGGCGCCAAGGTCGTCGGCATGCATACGGTGGCGCCCCTAGCCGAGGAAAGTGGGTTACACATTGCGCTGGCCTCCCGTGGTGACGAGCTGGATGTCAGCGTGTGTGTGTGCCCGGACAACGTACCTGCGGTCGATGATCTCGCGACCGGGATCGTGCACTTTCTCGATATTCTGGTGGCGGCCGCACAGAAATCTCCTCGCGGGCAAGGCCGTTCCGTTGTCACAGAGATGACGTCACACCCCGCGAATCGTTCACGCGGCCAGCCCTATTGACAGGAAGAGAGCGCGGCAGCTCTCGACGTTTGTCAATCCCGGCGTCACGAGGCCCGTCGTCGGCCGATGACACCCTCGGTCCACGCCCGGTCCTCGGTGTAGATCGACTCGTCGCCGTGCTGCACGCGCTTGGCCTTGACGCCGTCTTGGCCGTGGCCAGCAGGCGCTGCGCCCATCGGCATGCCCATGCCACCGCCCTTGTTCAGCGCCGCGTACGCGGCCGGGATCGGGACGCCTCCACCGGCGGTCGCTCCGAGCCGAGACACCGCTGAGGAATCCTGCGCGAGCTGCAATGGCATCTTCGGCATCGCCGGCAGGCCGGCGCCGCCGGCTCCGGCCGACGCCGGCTTGACGCTCGCCCCTTTGGGCAGGCCGGGCGCCGCCTTCAGGTTCGTCGGGGCATCCTTGCGCGTCGCGTCGGTCGGCATCGACGGCATCCCGCCCGACGGCAGCACGGGCATGGCGCCCCCGAACGGAGGCAGTCCGCCGTCTGGAAGGGGCAAGGGCTCAAGTCCAGGACCAGGCCGCAGATCGGGTGCGGACGGCACATCGATCTTGCAGGCGACCGGAGGCCGCGGCGGATTAACCGGCCCCAGCTCGACCCGCTGCTCGTATTCGGCCAGTACCGCCTCCGACTTCGCCTGGTACTGCGCGTAGACCCGCAGCAGCGCAGGCTTCCCAACTCGTTCCCAGCCCGGCACCGACTGGTTCGATATCCAACGCTCGTCGACCTGCCGCAGCTTCTCGAGGGTGGGGTGCTCACTGACCGCCCAGCGGTGCGCGGCAACCAGGTTTCGGGCCTGGGTGGACAGCTGGCCGCACAGTCTCGCCATGTGGTCCAGCCAATTCCGATCCAGATCGAAGTGCCGCTCGACGGCGTCGCTCGCCTCGCTGTCCCAATCCGTGAACGGCCGGAACCGGAAGCTGGCCTGCGACAACGTCCGCAGATATGCCGCCCACTCGTCGGCGAAGTCGAGAAGAGACCTGCCCTGGTCGCCCTGCATCAAGGCTTTGGCGGCCTCCTTGACCGGGTAGTAGGGGATCGGGTCCAAGCCACGCAACGAAACCGTGCTGGCCAGCATCGCCGGCTCCGCGTCGTCCGGTTCCGCGTGCGCGGGCGCGGCCGCGGCCACCGGTGTGTCATTGTCCAGCGCGTCGGCGGCCAGCTCGTCGAGGTCCTCGTAGGCCTTGGCCGCATTCCGCAGCGATTGCGCGAGTCGGGCGTGCTCCCGTTCGCCGGCGGCCAGATAAATCCGCATGTTGTCGGCGGAGAAGGCGAGTTGTTGTGCAGCCCTGGTGGCCAGCTCGAGAGCGCAGGGCGCGTGGCCGTTGTTGGCGGGAACGCCCGGGATTGGGGCATCCAGCTCGTCGGCTCGGGCGATCAGCTCCGCGTGCTCCACGTTCAGCGTCTTTGTCATCGCGATTCGTCTCCTGGCTGCCTTGGGCGGTCGGTGTGGTTATCGATCGATAACTTGAGCAAAGGTTATCACCTGATAACCGAATGTCAAGCGTCGGCCAGTCCGGTGTGTGTCGAGCGATTGCTACCGGCCGAAGCGGCGGTTAGACGCTGATATTCGGCCGGGCGGTCTGAATGTCCAAAGCGTCTGCAGCTAAACGGATTTCGGGTAGACGAGCCTGGTCGATCAACAGTCCGATCATGGCGAACTCCACGATCTCGTCCGGGTTGACCGTCAGTTGCGGGGTCAGCGCGTCGAATAGCGCCTGCAGGAGTCTCGACGCCGAGATCGGGTTCATTGCGCGCACATCGCCTTCGGCCTGTGCCGTTTCGACCAGGTCGGCGAGCGCATGCTCGATTTTCAGGGCCAGGGCCTGCTCCGCGGTGAAGCTGTCCTGCCACAGGTCCGGAGTCGCGATGACCGAGACCACCACCTCGGGCGAGGCGTGCAGGTGGTCCAGGGATTCCCGCAACATGCGGTGCAGCTTGACGACGGCCGGTGCGGGCAGCGTCGCGAGCTCGTCGGCCAACTCATTCGGCCACTCCAGGGCCAGCCGGACCAGCGCGGCGAAGATGTCGCTCTTGGCTTTGAAGTGCTTGTAGAGGGCCGGCTGCTCGACGCCGACGGCGGCCGCGATGTGCCGGGTGGAGGTGGCGGCGTATCCCTGCTTGGCGATCAGCTCCGCGGCGGCACGCAGGATGCGAACCTTGGTCGGGCTCGGGTGCTGGGCATCTGCGGGCATGTGGCTGAGGTTAGCCGTAACCCCGATATGCCCGCGGCAGCTGCCCTGAAACGGCGACAGCCCCCACTCAAGTCGAACGGGAAGGGATGACTTCCGTAGGGCTAATCAGCAGGGGGACAGCGGATTTCGACGAGGTGGTGTCTGCTTCATCGGCAACGCCACCACCCTGATGCGTTGCTACCTCAGCCACAGCGAGACCTACACGTTTCAGCCCGGCGCGTGACGACGACAATGAGAGAGCACGAGCGCCAGACCAGGACCCCTAAAGGAGTGGACGATGAGTAACCATGAAGGGATCGGCATTCTGAAACTCGAGTGCCCGCAAAGCCATCCCGTCGGCAGAATCCTCAAGGAAGCCCCTCACCAGCAGGTCTGCTTCGACCCGGGGGTCCAGGTCGGGCCGCGCCGATTCTGGCCGGACGAGCAGGATCAGCCGAAATTCACCATCCGCTGCCCCCAGTGCGACCGGGCCGTCGGAGATGCCTCGACGACGCTGCAGGACAGGCACCGAAACCTGGTCATGAGCATGTCCGAGACCAGCGAGATCGCCACGCTGCCGTTCCTCTAGGGCGCCCGGCGCATACTGTAAGCGTTTCAGTAGCGAGCGAGATCCTGGAGGAGCCCCGTGGCGCAGACCCCGACGACGTCGCCGAGCACGCCCCTGCCGCCGGACGGGGATTGGCTGGGCACCCCGTATCTGTCGTTCGAGCGCCAGGGACCGATCGCGGTCTGCACGATCGATCGTCCTGGGGCGCGCAACGCGTTGACGCCCGCGATGTACTTCGGAATTCGTTACGCCGTAGGCCTTGTCAATTCAGACCCCGGCCTGGCCGGGTTGTTGATCACCGGCACCGGTGACGTGTTCGCGCCCGGCGGTGACATGACCGGCGGGGCAGGCGTCGACGACTGGATCACCTTCGGCGCCGCACTGGGCATGGACATCACGCCGTTTGACGCCGTGCGGACCTCGGCCAAGCCGATCGTCTCCGCCGTCAACGGGCTATGCCAGGGCGGCGGCATGCAGATCGCACTCTGCAGCGACTTGTCCGTCGTGAGCGAGCGGGCGACCTTCCGGGTGCCCGAGCTGTTCCGTGGCTACGCCGACACCTACTACAGCCAGATGCTGCTGCGCCTGGTCGGTCCGGTGCGCACCCGCGACCTGATGTTCACCGGCCGGGTGCTCACCGCCCAGGAGGCACTCGACTGGGGTCTGGTGACCAGGGTGGTGCCCCACGAACATCTCTTCGAGGTGGCCCGTGACCTGCTTGCACAAAGCTGCCGGACCGCGCCGCGCGCCCGCAACGTCATCAAATCCAGCATCGACAGCTACCTGGGCCTGTACGACCGCATCGGCATGACCAGCAGCCTGATGGATGCCGAGGCGCGCGAAGGGGTCCGCGCGTTCAAGGAGCGACGCTCGCCGGACTGGGTGCATCCGGAGTTGCGCACCGAAGGACGCCTTTAGAATTTCAGTCGATCTTCAGGTCGATCCACTCGCCGTGCGGAGCCGTGTGCAGCACCCGCTTGATGCCCGCTTGGTCGAATGCCGCGGCGAATTCGCTCGGACCCTCGCTGAAGTGGGCCCAGCCGTCGACGTGGGCCGGGATCACCACCTTGACGCCGAGCACCTCGGCGGCCGCGGCAGCGCGCGCCGAGGTCAGCGTCAGCGGACGCCCGCGGTCCTTGGCCGGCACGCTCGCGGCGCCCGCGAACAGCACCGCGACGTCGATCTCGCCGATGCGATCGGCCACCTCGGCGACCGCGCTCAGCGACGCGTTGTCCCCGCTGAGATAGATGGTGGGCAGCCCGGGCCCGTACAGCACGAAACCCGTGACCTCGCAGTTGACATGGCCTTCCATGTCGCGCATCCCGTCGGCCGGACCGTGCACGGCCGGAACTGCTTGTGCCGCAACGCGTCCGGGCCCACCCGGCAGGTAATACGACTGCCACGGCTTCAGCCCCACCGACGGCGGGCCGAAGCGGCCGGCGGCACCCGGGTTGGTGACGATCAGCGGCGCGGCCTGCGCCATCCGCCGTCCGGCGTCGTCCAAATTGTCGGAGTGCTGGTCGTGGCTGATCAACACCACGTCGACCTGCCCGAGGTCGTCGGCGGCCACTGCCGGGCCGGTGAGCTTGTTCAGGTAGTCATGCGGGCCGGGCGGGTCGAAGGTCGGGTCCATCACGATCCTGCGGCCCGCGATATCGATCACCGTCGTCGGGCCACCCAGCACCGCGATCGCGCCATCCCGTCGCTTCGCGTCGACTACCTCGCCCATGTGGCCCCTGATTGCATTCGCGGAGAATCGATATCGGGTCGAAAGCAGGCTATAACATCGCGGGTCGGCGGACCGCGGTGACTTCGACTTCCACCCGGATATCCGGCCTTACCAGCGCCGGGACCACCGCGAGCATGAATACGGGTTCGTGTCTGATCACCGACGAGCGCACCGCGGCATAGGCCGGAATGTCGGCCGCGTCGGTAAGCCACTGCCGCACGCTGACGATGTCGGACAATCTCGCCCCGGCCCGGCTCAGCGCTGCCTCGACGTTGCGCCACGCCTGGGTGGCTTCTTCGGTGAAGTGCTTCGGCAGCGTTCCGTCTGGTCGCAGCCCGGGCGTGCCGGAGGTGTAGATGACCTCAGAGCCGGCGGGCACGCGTACCGCGTCGGCGTACCTGCCGATATGAGCGGCGACGCCGGTGTTGACGGATTCGAACGGCCTGCTCATATCGTCCTTTCGTCGTGGATCGTGCAGCCGGTGTCATACCTTGCGGGCGCGATCCTTCCAATATGGTTCGCGGAGCTGATTTTTCAGAATCTTGCCGCTGGCGTTGCGGGGCAGCTCGTCGACGAAGTCGACCGTCCGCGGGCATTTGTAACCGGCCATGTGCTGGCGGCAGAACTCGATCACCTCGACGGGTTCCAGGTCGGGGGCGACGACGATCGCCTTGACGGACTCGCCCCATTGGTCGTCGGGCACCCCGATGATTGCGGCGTCGGCGATCCCGGGATGTTCGAGGAGCACGCTTTCCACCTCGGGCCCGTACACGTTCTCGCCGCCGGTGATGATCATGTCCTTGAGCCGGTCCTCGATGAACAGGTAGCCGTCGGCGTCGAGGCGTCCGATGTCACCGGTGCGCACCCAGTCGTCGGCGGTGATGGTTTCGGCGGTGGCTTCGGGCCGATTCAGGTAGCCGATCATGCGCTGATCGCTGCGCACCCAGACCTCGCCGGACTCGCCGTGCGGCAGCTGCTCACCCGACTCGGGATCGACGATGCGAATCTCGTTGCCCTGAGCGGCTTTTCCGGCCGACATCAGCAGTTCGGGTCGGCTGGAGTTGCGGTGGTCGTCGGCGTCGAGCGCCGCGATCGCGCCGCACAGCTCGGTCTGCCCATACACCTGCACGAAGTTCATCTCGGGCCAGGCCGCGAGCGCGCGCTGCAGCAACGGCACCGGCATCGGGGCCGCGCCGTAGACCAGGTAGCGCAGGCCCGACATCGCGGCGATCGCCGCCTCCCCGGCGTCCAGGAATCGGGCGATCACCGGCGGCACCAGAAATGCATGCGTCGCACCGGCTTTCACGGCGCCGATCAGCGTCGCGGCGTCGGGCTCGCGGGTCAGGAACGTCGGTGCGCCGGCCCGGATACCGAAGAACGCATACGCGATACCACCGACATGGAACAGCGGCATGGCAACGAGGTTGGCGTCGCCTTCGGAGAACGGAAAAGGTGGCGACAGATTGACGATGTGATTGACCAGCGCGCGCTGGGTCAGCTGAACGCCTTTCGGGCGACCGGTGGTGCCGGAGCTGTAGATCGTGATCGCGGCATCGGTGTCGGCGACCGCCGGATCGACCTCGACGGGTGGTGCTGCGGCGACCAAGGATTCGTAGTCGTCCTCGGCGCCACCCACCACGATGACGCGCTGCACGCCGGGTACCTTCGCGCGGATCGCCTCGACCGCCGGCGCCAGCTCGGCGCCGACGACAAGCACCTGCGCGCCGCTGTCGTTGAGCACGTGGACGAGCTCGTCGCCGATCACCCGCCAGTTGACGATCGTGGCCACCGCGCCGATCGACGTGGCAGCCAGCAGGGTTTCCAGACAAGCGGGGTGATTCTTGTCCAGGAATGCCACCACCTGGCCGCGCCGCAGACCCGCGGCCCGCAGCGCCCCGGCCGTCCGGCGAATACGCGACGCCCATTGTGCCCACGACCACTGCCGCTCACCGAACTGGATCGCCACGTCGTCGGGTCGGCGCGCCGCATGCTGCTCGACCATGCCGACGAGCGTCGTGCTGACGTCGGCTGGTGGCATTACTTCTCCGCTCATCGAAAAATCCCTGGCTCCCCGGATTCGGTCAAGCCAAGGTTAGTCGCCCTGTCCACGACGAGTTTCGGGAGAGTGGTACCAGCGAATGATCACCCCGGTGTTTCGGTGGCTACGCCGTCAATGCTGGTCGATGCGCACGGAGCGGGAAGCTGCGCGGAATCCGGCCATGCGGCGCATCCGAACGCATCGGCTCCGCTGGATGAGCCGCATATCACACGGTTGCCAGGGTGATTCGCGACCGGTAAGGATCGGTGAAGGGCAGCCAGGCCTCGTCCAGATCGGGTACTTCCGCTTCGGCTGTCAGCGCGTCGATCACCCCGCGCACCGTCTCGCGGTTCTCGATGCGTCGCCACACCAGCGACCACGTCCAATAGGGTGCGGCCGCGGCGATCGGGCGGTGCACGAGATCTGACGGCAGCGGCGCGGTTTGCGCCTTGGGCGAGGCGAGCACCGGTCGGCCCAGCCGCCGGACATGCTCGAAAAACATTGGGGCAGCGAGCCCCCCGTCGCTGATCCGCACCGTGCGAGCGCCGGTCTCCCTGGCGAACTGCTCCCCGTACCGGTTCCAGGAAAACCAGCTGCCGGAGTCGGCATCGAGCAGCACCACCGCGTCGGGTGCCTGGACCGGTGAGGCGTCCGAGCCGACGCTGACGGCGTAAAGCTGTTCGGCACCAATGAGATGCGCGTTCAGGCCGTGCCGGTCCAGGTCGGCGGAGCGCACCCCGCAGATCGCCAAATCGACGCCGCCCTCGGCCACTCGGGCGACCTGCGCGTGCGAGGGCAGCACCCACGTGTCGATGTGCACCTTCGCGACCGCGGAAGTCCGATCGGCCAGGTCCGGGGGAAGCCACTGCGCGTAGCCGATCCGCACGGGTTCGGCCAGCGACAGCCCGATTGCCGACCGGCGCAACTGATCTGCCTGATCCAGCAGCGTGCGGGCCGACGGAAGCAAGGCCGCTCCCGTTGCGGTGAGGGTGACCGAGCGCCGGTCGCGATCGAACAGTCGCACCCGCAGATCCCGCTCGAGGACCTTGATTTGCTGCGAAAGTGACGGTCCGGCAATGCATAAGCGCTTCGCGGCCCGACCGAAATTTAGCTCTTCAGCGACCGCTACGAAATAACGAAGATGACGCAACTCCACACGGAAAATGTTAGTGCGACACTGGGAGTCATGGCCTAGCAGAATCGCGATGACAACATATGTAACCATTGCTGGGCAAACCCTCGGATGAAGGATTCAGCACATGGTCAATGTTGATCGCGCTCGTCATCGCACTGTGGTCGTGACGGGTGCGGCGTCGGGCATCGGCCTGGCTACCGCACGGCGCCTGCTAGCCGAAGGCGGCACCGTGATCGGAGCCGACCTGGAATCCCCGCCCGACTTGGGACCCGACTTCCACTTCGTCACGGCCGACGTGACCGACGAAACAGCCATCCAGGCCGTGTTCGCCGCGGTGCCCGGACGCCTCGACGGCGTCTTCCACGCGGCGGGTGTTGCCGGCGGCGGCCCGGTCCACCTGCTCGACCGCGCGGAGTGGGATCGGGTCATCGGTATCAACCTCACCGGCACCTTCCTGGTCGCCAAGGCGGCCCTGGCCAAGATGATCGAGCAGGACCGGGTCGACGGCGAACGCGGCTCGATCGTGACCGTCGCCAGCATCGAGGGACTGGAGGGCACCGCGGGCGGCAGCTCCTACAACGCGGCCAAGGGTGGGGTGGTGCTGCTCACCAAGAACATTGCGCTCGATTACGGCCCTAGCGGCATCCGGGCAAACGTGATCTGCCCCGGCTTCATCGATACACCGATGGCCCAAAGCGTTTTCGGGCTGCCGGGGATGGAGGGCCCGCTGGCCTCGATCACCGACGAGCACGCGCTGCAACGGCTCGGCCGGCCCGACGAGGTCGCGGCCGTGGCAGCGTTCCTGCTATCGCTCGACGGGTCATTCGTCAGCGGACAGGCCATCGCCGTCGACGGCGGCTACACCGCGGGTCGCGATCACGGTGTCGTCAAACTCTTCGGCTTTCCCCAGTAGGGCCTTAAGATTCGCGCATGGTCACTCCTGACGATGCGATCGAGGCGATTCGAGGTACCGGCGGAGCCCAACCCGGCGCCCGGGCGCTGCACGCGAAAGGCACGCTATACCGCGGCACCTTCACCGCTACCCGGGATGGGGCGACCCTGTCCCGGGCAAAGCATCTCGACGGCAGCGAAGTTCCGGCGCTGATCCGGTTCTCGAACGGATCGGGCAACCCAAAGCAGCCCGACGGCTTGCCGGGGGTGCGCGGGATGGCGGTGAAGTTCACCCTGCCCGACGGATCCACCACCGACGTGTCGACCCAGACGGCCCGGTTGTTCGTCTCCAGCAAGCCGGAGGGTTTCGTCGATCTGCTCAGGGCGATGCGGCCCAGCCTGACGACACCGCTGCGGATGGCCAAGTATTTCATCACGCATCCGCGACTGCTCGGCGCGTTGCCGGTGGTGCGCGACGCCAACAAGGTACCGGCCAGCTACGCCACCATCGAGTACCACGGCCTGCACGCATTCCGGTGGATCAGCGCCGACGGCAACGCCAGATTTGTTCGCTACCACCTGATTCCGGCCGCGGGCGAGAGCTACCTCTCCGGCGCTGATGCCCGCGGTGCGGCCCCGGACTTCCTAACCGACGAGCTGAATACGCGTCTGGCACAAGGCCCGATCCGATTTGACTATCGCGTGCAGATCGCCGGACCGCGGGACTCGACGATCGACCCGTCGGCGCCGTGGCGAAGCGCCGAGACGGTCACCGTCGGCACCCTGGAAATCACCGGACTCGATACCGAGCGCGAACACGACGGCGACATCGTCGTTTTCGACCCGGTGCGAGTCACCGACGGCATCGAACCGTCCGATGACCCGGTGCTGCATTTCCGAAGCCTCGCGTACTCGGCGTCGGTCAAGCTGCGCACCGGTGTGGGGCGCGGCTCCGAAGCGCCGCCGGCCTGACGGAAACGCGCCGGGCGGCCCGATTGCCGGCGCATTGCGTTGTGCGGCTAGTGTTTTTGGAAGTGTTGGCTTCGCATGTCCTGTTGATCGGTCTGGCCGGGTTCGCCGCCGGCGCGATCAATGCGCTCGTCGGATCGGGGACCTTGATCACGTTCCCGACGCTCGTCGCCCTCGGCTATCCGCCGGTCACCTCCACGATGTCGAACGCCGTCGGTCTGGTCGCCGGCGGTGTCTCGGCCACCTGGGGTTACCGCGCCGAGCTGGATGGTCAGTGGGATCGATTGCGTTGGCAGATCCCGGCGTCGCTGGCCGGTGCGGCGCTGGGCGCATACTTGCTACTGCACCTGCCCGAGCAGGTATTCATCGCAGTGGTGCCGGCGCTGCTGGTGCTGGCCCTGCTGCTGGTGGTATCCGGGCCGCGGATTCAATCCTGGGCGCGCCGTAAGGCCGAGGCCCAGGGCCGGTCCGCCGAACACGTCTCGCCGGTGCGGATGGCGCTGCTGGTGCTCGGCACGTTTGCCGTCGGGGTCTACGGCGGCTACTTCACCGCCGCGCAAGGCATCTTGCTGGTCGGCGTAATGGGCGCACTCTTGCCGGAGTCGATGCAGCGCATGAACGCGGCGAAGAACCTGTTGGCTCTCGTCGTGAATGTCGTTGCGGCCTTGGGTTATACGTTGGTGGCATCGGAGCGCATCAGTTGGTCGGTGGCCGCAATCATCGCGGCGAGTTCGCTGGTCGGTGGATTGATCGGCGCGAGATACGGCCGCCGCTTGTCGCCGAACGCATTGCGCTCCACGATCGTGGTGGTGGGCCTGATCGGGCTGTATCGCCTGTTAGCGGCGTAGGCCGTCAGCCCGCAGTGGCAGCGGCGGCATGGTCGATGACGTCCATCATGTCGCCGCGCTGTTGCCAGACCATGCGTTGCCGCATCGCCCCGTTGCCCTGCGCCATGATGCGGTCGAGTTCGGCGGTGGCACGGTCGAATTCGCCGAGTTCGTCGAGCGCCGGACGCACCCATTGCACCAGCGCATCGAGCTGCTGACGAGCCGGCACCGCGCGGTGCTGGTTGGCCGAGTCGAGCAAGTCTCCCGATAGTCCGTCGTGGGCGGCCTTCCAATACGCCGCCCGCAGTACTGCCGGGGGCAATCGGCCACCATCGTCGCCGCGGCCGTCGACGTCCAACGCCGTCATCACGGCGGCCCGGATCAGGGTGGCCAGCAGCACCGTCTCCTCGACCGTCGCCGGTACATCGGCCACTCGCACCTCGACCGTCGGGAACTTTGCCGACGGGCGCACGTCCCAATAGATCATCTTGGAATCCAGGATCACCCCGCTGTCGAGCAGCATCCGCACAGTGCGGTCGTACTGCTCCGGTGAGGCGAAGAACGGTGGCGGACCGGCGGCCGGCCAGCGTCGCCATAGGATGCTGCGCCAGCTGGCATAGCCGGTGTCGGTATTGCGGTACAGCGCCGAATTCGCCGACAGCGCAAGCAAAGACGGCAGCCACGGCCGCAGCCAGTTGCTGACCTTGATGGCGGCGGCCCGGCTGGGCACCTCGACGTGCACGTGGCAGCCGCAGATGCCTTGCTCGTGCGCGATCATCCCGAACTTTTCCCCGATCCGCTGATAACGCTCGGTATCGGTGATCGGGAACTCGTGGGGCGTGACCGGAGGAAGCCCCAGCGCCAGCAGCCGCACGCCACTGGCCTCGGCCGCCTGCGCCGCGGTGCGCCGCAGCAGTGCGAGTTCGGCACGCAGTTCCGCGCTGCTGGCGGCCACACTGGACGCGGTTTCGACTTGGCAACTGCTCAATTCCCGCTGCAGCGCGATCCCCCGGCGCTGGGCCTGAGCGGCCACCTCGCTATTGGCTGGGGCCGGTTCGCCCGTTTCAGGATCAACGAGGAGAAATTCCTCCTCCACACCAAAGCTGGGTAGGTGACGCATCCAGCCCCGGACGCTAACGAGCCAGCGCTGAGTCCACGGTCGGGTAAACGGGCAACATGCCGCTAAGCCCGCACGCCTCGACGATTCGGGAAACGATTCGCTGGGGGCTGACCAGCCGCAGTTCGATTGCTCGCCGACGCAGGGCTGCTGCCGCATCGGCCAGCACCTCAACCGCGCAGCAGGCCATGAAATCCAGTCCGGTGACATCGACGATCAGGGGACCGGGGGACGTGACGACGCCGGCTGCTTCGTTGACCAGATGGCGCCAAGTTTGCTCGTTACAGGCGTCGATCTCGCCGCCCGCATAGATGAGCACGGCCGAGCCCCGGCGATCCGTGGTCGCCCGCAGCGTGCTGTGCGGGTCGCCGAGCTCGTAGACCAGTCGCGTGCTGAGCATCAGCCGCGGGCCCGACGTGGGGGGAGCATGATCTGCAGTTGTCTTCATTGGGGACTCCTAATCGACGGGCGCCGCCGGCGCCGCGATGGATGTCCGTCCTAGTGTCTGAAGACAGACTTTCCGCGAAGTGCGCGGATCTCCTTTGTATAACGAGACAGAGCGGTCTGTCTACATGTGGCGGTTAAGAGTATCGTAAGCCTAAATATGGAAAATTCCGACATCGTGCCGGCCGCTCCGTCTGCCCGTGAACGGATCTTGCATGCGGCATATGAGCTGTTCAGCCGGCGTGGAATTCGTGCGGTCGGCACCGACGAGGTGATCGAGCGCGCCGGTGTCGCCAAGGCGACGTTGTACCGGCATTTCGCGACGAAGAACGACCTCGTGCTGGCCGTCCTGGAGCGCCGCGAAGAGATCTGGACGCACGGGTTGATCGAGGCCCAGTCGGAGCAGCGCGGCACGACGCCCGAGGAACAGCTGCTTGCCATCTTCGACGTGATGCACGAGTGGTTTCAGCTTCGGGACGGCTTTGAAGGCTGCTCGTTCATCAACGTGCTACTCGAGCTGGGTGCCGATCACCCCGCCGGGCAGGCCAGCATCGCGCACATCGACCACGTCCGCGACATCGTGCGCCGCCGTGCGCAGGCCGCCGGTCTCACCGATGTCGAGGACTTCGCTTCGTCATGGCACATCCTGATGAAGGGGGCCATCGTTCTCGCGGCCGTGGGCGATCTGGAGGCTGCTCGGCGCGCGCAGAAGATGGCCGTCGCCCTGATTCGGCAACACCGGCCGGCGGCCGTGATCGGGATGGGGGAGGCGACCGGCTAGCTCGCCCGCACTGTCAGGCAGCGTCGGCGGCCGTGCTTCCGGTCTTTTGCGCGTGTTCGGCTTCGAGTTCGGCGATCGCGCGAGATGTGCGTTCGCGCAGCAGTATTGCGGCGATCAGGCCGACAACGATCGCGATGACGAGGGCGATCCAGGAGAACCGCTCCAGCCATCGTTCGGCGGCCATTCCCGCGAAATAGACCAGCGCGGTCGTGCCGCCCGCCCAGCAGATGGCGCCCGACACGTTGGCGGCCAGAAAGCGCTTGTAGTGCATTTTCAGCGCGCCGGCCAGCGGCCCGGCAAAGATCCGGAGCAGGGCGATGAAGCGCCCGAAGAACACCGCGCGGATTCCCCAGCGATCGAACAACCGCTCGGCCAGCATGACGTGCCCCGGGCCGAAGTGCTTCGGGAAGCGCTGGCCCAGCCTGTCGAAGAGCCCCATGCCGAATCGGCGCCCGATCGAGTAGCCGATCGAGTCGCCGATCACCGCCCCGATCACGGCGGCGACGCCCACACCGATCGGGTTGACGGCAAGGTTGTGATGGGACGACATCAGCGCCGCGCTGACCAGAACGATCTCGCCCGGAAGCGGGATACCCAGGCTTTCCACCCCGACCACACCCCCGACCACGAGGTAGACCGCGAGCGGCGGGATGGACTGCAGCAAAGCCTCGACGTTCATGGATCAAGGATGCCTGACGGACGTCCGCCCCGTGCCGCAATGTCGCCCCTGGGCGCGCCGTCGTGCGGGACGCTGACCGGTTCCAGCTCGGGCCGTTTAGGGAATCGGCCGTCGGCCGCGGACAGGCCGCGCATCCGTCGCCACAACCAGGGGAAGAAATTGTCTTGCGTCCAGCGCAGTTTGCCGTAGGCGCCGTCAGCGATGGACAGCTGCGTGGGATTGGGGTGCGCTGCGGCCCAATCATGGCTGCTGTCAGGCAAATTGAGGGCCTCGGCGGCTGCGGCGGCGAACAGGATATGGCCCTTGGGGGACGCGTGCACGCGGTCGTAGCTCCAGGTGTCCCAATCGCGCATCGAGGCCGCGTTGTACAGGTCGATGAGCTTGAATCCGTAGCGGGCGGAGGCGACGGTGATCGCGTTGTTCATTCGGGTCAGCCGTTTGGACACGATGCGGCCGAACGGCAGGAATTGAGCGACGTTCGGGAAGGTCGTGGTTACCACCGTCGCGCCCGATCTGGCCAGCGCCGCATAGACGTAGTCGAGCTCGGCCAGCGCTCGCGGGAATTGTCGCCCGGGCTGGATGACGTCGTTCATCCCGGCGCAGATGGTGATCAAATCCGGCTTCATCGCCAGCGCGGGTGGAATTTGCTCCGTGAGTACGTCGCCAAGCTTCTTGCCGCGGACCGCGAGGTTGGCGTATTGCAACCCGGGGTAGAGCGTATCGAGCATCACGGCGAGTCGATCGGCAAAGCCTAAGAGGCCGGTGGTTTCGTCGCCGTCCCAAAGGCCTTCGGTTTGGCTGTCGCCGAGGGCGACGAACCTGGAGTATCCGGCCCGCATAGCTCCGTACACGATGCCGAGACTAAACCCGTTGCTATTTCCAGTGCGTGACATCCGCCGCGAAACGCTGTTGTAGCGTGGCTCTCGCCGGACCGCACGGCGTGAGGAGAGTTAGTGGAATTCAATCTCGCCCAAGTGTTCTCGGCTGTGGCTGCCGCCAATCCCGATCGCGACTGCATTGTATTTGGTCACCGACGATTCACCTTCTCGCAAACTAACGAACGTGCCCGTCGCCTGGCTCGGGCGCTGAACTCGTGGGGCCTGGGCGTGCGGCGGGAACGCCACGAGCTGGCGCCGCACGAATCCGGTCAGAGCCATCTCGGCCTGTACCTGGCCAACGGCAACGAGTACCTCGAGGGCATGCTCGGCGCCTACCAGGCGCGGGTCGCGCCGTTCAACGTCAACTATCGCTACGTCGCCGAGGAATTGGTCTATCTGCTGGGCAATGCCTCCGCGGAGGCGGTCATGTACCAGGCGCGGTTCGCCCCGACCCTGGCCTTGGCGTTGGATCAGGCGCGGGATCGGCTGCCGTCGATGCGGCTGATCCACGTCGACGACGAGTCCGGGAACGATCCGTTGCCCTCGGCGGTCCGATACGAGGACCTGCTGGCCGCCCATGCCGGTGGGGTGACCGACGAGCCGCTGGACCTGGCGTTGTCGCCCGACGACCTCTACGTCCTCTACACCGGCGGCACCACCGGGATGCCCAAGGCGGTGCTGTGGCGGCAGCACGACATCTACATGAACGCCATGGGCGGGCGACCGCCGTTCGGCGGCGACCCGGTGACCAGCCTCGACGACATCGTCGAACGCTCGCGCCTCGGCGGACCCGGGTCGATGACGTGCGCGCCACTGATGCACGGCGCGGCCCAGTGGGCGGCGTTCATCAACCTCTGTGGGGGGCGGCCATTTGTGATGGCCCCGACGACCACCCACTTCGATCCGGCCGAAGCGTGGGCGCTGGCCAGCCGGGAGCGCGTGATGTCGCTGTCCTTCGTCGGCGACGCCTTCGGGCGGCCCCTGATCGACGCGCTCGAGTCCGGGGACTACGACCTGTCCGGGTTGCTGATTCTGGTCACCGGCGGAGCGGCGCTGAGCGCTCCGCTCAAGCAGCGATTCCTCGATCTGCTGCCGCAGTTGACGATCCTGGACGCGGGAGGGTCGTCGGAGTCCGGGAACCAGATGGGGCAGGTGTCCAGCCGGCAGCAGGGTGGCAGCGGCCGGTTCGCCCCGAACCCGGGCGCGGTGGTGGTCAGCGAGGACATGACCCGGATCCTGTCGCCCGGCGACGACGAAATCGGCTGGCTGGCCCAGCAGGGCCTGATACCGCTGGGCTACCTCGGGGACCCGGAGAAGACCGCGCGGACCTTCCCGGTGATCGACGGGATCCGGCATTCGGTTCCCGGGGATCGGGCCCGCTGGTTCGCCGACGGCGAGATCGAGCTGCTGGGCCGCGATTCGGTGACGATCAACTCCGGCGGCGAGAAGATCTTCGCCGAAGAGGTCGAAGCCGCGATCGCCGAGCACCCGTCGGTGTACGACGTGGTCGTGACGGGCCGGCCCAGCACCCGGTGGGGAAACGAAGTCGTCGCGATCGTCGCGCTGGCCGGCGGTGAACAGGCCTCGCGACAAGAAATGGCCGACAGCATCATCGCCGAGGCGGCCCGCCATATCGCGCGCTACAAGCTGCCGAAGGCGATTGTCTTCCGCGACCGTCTGCAACGGTCGCCGTCCGGCAAGGCCGACTACCGGTGGGCGAAAGCTCAAGCAGCACAAGATGTCTGACCGGACCGGGGCGCCCCGGCTAATCCAGGGCCGCGCGGGCATCACGATTGGTGTCTTCGTCACGGTGGCTGTGTTCGTCGTAGGGCTGCTCTGGGCGAAGTGGACGCCATACCTCGCCAAAGCGTTGCGGGCGCAGCGGACTCATCACTGGTCGGGGTCGAACATCCTCGCGGTCGGCGGCGTGCGTGCCGGGGATGCCCCGACCTGGCATGCCGGCACGACCTTCTTTCATGCGTACTTTGCCTCGATTTGGCCGGCGTTAGTGGTGGCAATGCTGATCAGCGCGTCGGTTCAGGCGTTGGTGCCGCGAGCGTGGTTGCCGCGTGTGTTGAACCGGCGCGGGCTGATCTCGAGTGCGCTGGCCGGGGGAGTCGCGAGCATGCCATCGATGATGTGTACGTGCTGTGCTGCGCCGGTCGCTGTCACGTTGCGGCGCACCGGCGTCACGCGCGCCGCCGCCATCGCCTACTGGCTGGGAAACCCATTACTGAATCCCGCGGTACTCGTCTTCTTGTTCTTCGTCGCGCCCTGGCAATGGACGTTGACCAGGGCGCTCGTCGGTATCGCGACGGTAATCTGCGTGGCTGTGTCGGTGGGTTTGGTCACCGGCGCGCGGGGCGCTGGACCGCCCGCGGCCGAGGCGGTCACGTTTCCTGACGACGAGTCTGGCAGCCCTGCAAGCAGATTCGTGCGCTCCCTGCTCTGCCTGTGCCTGGTCCTGTTGCCGGAGTACGCGATCATGGTGCTGGTCGTCGGGGCGTGTCGGGGCTGGCTGGTGACGTTGACTCAACCGTCGCACCACGGTCTGCTGATCGTTGTGCTCGCGGCGATTGTCGGCACACTGCTCGTCATTCCGACGGCGGGCGAGATACCGATCCTGCAGAGCCTGGCGCTGCTGGGGGTTTCGTCGGGTCCGCTTGGTGCGCTCCTGATCACACTTCCCGCGGTCAGTGTCCCCGGCGTCGCGATGGTCGCCCGCAGCTTCGGATGGCGGGCCATCGCGACGGCCACGGGTGTGGTCGTCGCGATGGGGTTACTGGGCGCGGGTGTGCTGAGCGTGTTGTGAGGCATGACCTCAGTGGGCCTCCCTGGCCGCCGGGGGTGGCGGTACCCAATGTGCCTGTCGGGTCCAGGCGAGAGGGCGTCGCCTCGGTCGCGGTGCCCATTCCGACTCGTATGCCCGGCCTGCTCGCCCTCGATGCAGCCGCAGCAACGGCTCGACGGTGCGCAGCACGGGTCGGTGGCGGCCGCACTTGTCAAAGCGGCCAAGGAGATTGGCGACCTGCTCGGCTGAGACGGCCGCTTAGCTAGCGAAACTTGGTGTCCGGTATGGGATTTCCGGTCGCAGGAAAACGTCGTTGAGGGTGACGGTGCGCAACCGGCGGGCCCGGATGATCTCCACCAGGTGCCCGTACACACGGGTGACGGGTGCGTGGTTGAGATGGCCGATCACGATGCTCTCTCGCGTGAAGTACTGGTCGGCCATCTTGACGATCTGGTCCTCGGAAAGCACGGCGGAATCCCGCAAGTCGCCATTCCAGAGCGTGGGTACCTGGTAACCGAGGTCGGCGGCCACCGCGTCGACCACGGCGCTGTGATGGCCGTACGGCGGCCGGAAGTACGGTGCGGCGTCCACGCCGTAGGTATTGCGCAAGAACACGTCCGTGCTGTTGAGCTCGTCGGCGATCTGCTTGGGCGACAGCTTCGTCAGGTCCGGATGCGTCCAGGTGTGGTTGGCCAGCTGAATCTGCCCGGATTCGACGAGCGGTCGAAGCAGCCGCGCGTTCTCCGTCCAGGACCTGAAGACGCCGGTGACGAAATAGGTGAGGCGCACGCCGGTGTCCTTGGCGAACTGTGTGTAGAGCCTTACCACATCGGTGTCGACCCCGTCATCGACCGTCCAGGCCAACAGATCTCCGTTGTTACCGGGTAGCTTGCTAAGAGCCGCGCCACCGGGCAGCGTCACCCGCGACGCCGGGTCGGGCGGGGGCAACAACTTGGGCGGCGGCGGGGCGACCGGGCTCGGTGCGGATCCGAGAACATCGGCGCGCGCGACCGTGTCCTTGGGGCCGTTGGCCGACGACCACGAAATCCCCGTCACCGCAACGGTTGCCGCCACCGCGACCAAGAACCGCCGCCGGTCCAATTCGGTCACGTGTGCACTCCTTGATCCAGTTCAGACCTTTGCAAGGCTAAGCTGGCCGGCCCGGCAATCCCGCTCTTAATTGTCGAGTGTCGCCGGCAGATATGAACTTGTGACCTTCGGGGTTAGTCGGCTCGCAGCCGGGCGACCTCATGGCGCCAGGTGGCGTGGTGGTGAAGGCCGGCCCTAAATCGGGCAGGCCGTCCCCGGTCGGCGTCGTCGATGTCGTGCGGCGTGCCTCCGGCTGAGAGCCGCGATCGCGGGCTCCCAGTGCGGCGAGTTGCCGGCCGGGAAGCCGCCGTCGCCAAGCTATTTCGGCGCCGTCGACCGATTGATCGACGAGCGCCTAGGACGAGAGCCTAGGTCGCGCCGAGCGGGTAGTCGGCAAACGGAGTGGTGGCCCGTAGTGCCAGGGCGGCGTGCCCGGCAGTGGCGATGCCGTCTTCGTAAATGCTGGCCAGCCAGATGTGCACCAGCGTGTCGATCACCCGGTCTTCGGGGATCGCCGGTTCTTCGGAGGTGAACGTCGCGGCCATCACCCGCTCGCTCAACATGTTGAGCGCGATGGACAGATCCTCGGCCGAGACGGTGTCCGGCGCGGCGCCGCGCTCACGTTCGGCCTTGATCGCGTTGGTGGTGAACGAGATCCACGTCTGCATCAGTGTCGACCACAACGCCCGGACCTCGGGGTTGGTGGACTTCGCCGAAGCGCCGGCCACGGCGACCGCCCGGTGCGATCCCGACACCTCGAAGAACGCCTCGATTCGGTCGCGCCACCGCGTCGCCGGGTCGCCGGTCAGTTTGGCGCGCAGCGCCTTGAGGGCCGCATGCGCCTTGGTGTTCATCTGGTCCAGCAACGACAACAGCACCGCATTTTTGGACGGGAAATAAAAGTAGAAGGTGGGCCGGGAGATGCCCGCGCCTTTCGCCAGATCGTCGACGGAGAAGTCGGCTAATGGCCGCTCTTCCAAAAGCCGCTCTGCGGTGGCCAGAATCGCCTTCTCGCGGTCGTCTCCCGAGTGATGCGACGCACGACGGCCACGTGAGGCATGCGCATACCCGCTGTAGGCCGAGGGGTCGGACACGGCACATACCCTAGGGCTACATCGATATATGCCAGGGAAATTGTTGATTAAAACCAACAATAATGTCGATTAAGTTCAACACTTCTGCTCTATCGATTCATTCGTCGTCCGGCGAAAGGCGCAACAGCAAGGCGACGCAAACTACAAACTACCTCGCGACTCGGGACTTCCGCCCCTACTTCACACCTGACCGGCGATGGTCGCATCTATACATCGATCAACGGGACAGGACGACTGATGATGACGCAAAGCAGCGACGACACCAAGAAGAGTTGCCGCATCGATGTGCTGATCGAAGAACACGAAGAGCGGACCCGGGCGAAGGCGCGATTGTCCTGGGCGGGCCGGAATTTCGTCGGGATTGGACTGGCGCGACTCGATCCCGCCGACGAGCCGGTGGCCCGGATCGGTGACGAACTCGCGATTGCGCGCGCCGTGTCCGACTTGGCGAATCAGCTGCTCGCCGTGACCTCAAGCGATATTCAAGCCAGCACCCACGAGCCGGTCACGGGCTTGCACCACTGAACGAGGCCTGTCGCCGCGTTGAAGCCGCGGCGGTCCCGGACTCCTCCTACCCCTACCGGGACCGCCGCTTTCAAAAACTCTGGGGCGCCGCCGGATCGAGGTGACCCAGAAACCAGTCGCGGGCCAGGGCCGCGACCTGTTCGAGCGTGCCCGGTTCCTCGAACAGATGGGTGGCGCCGGGAACCACGGCGACGTCACACTCGACTGGGATCGCGGCCTGCGCCTGTCGATTCAGCTCGAGGACCTTTTCGTCGTGTCCGCCGACGATCAACAGGGTCGGAGCCTCCACTTTGCGAAGCAACCCGTTCGCCAGGTCGGGCCGACCGCCCCGCGACACCACCGCGGCGACCTTTATACCGGGATGCGCTGCGGCAGCCAGGGCCGCGCCCGCTCCGGTGCTGGCACCGAAGTACCCCACCGGCAATGACGCGGTATCGGGTTGGGCGGCCAGCCAGGCCGTGACGAGGATCAACCGGTGCGCGAGCAACCCGATGTCGAAGACGTTGGACCGGTTGAGTTCTTCTTCGGGTGTCAGCAGGTCGAAAAGCACCGTGGCGAACCCGGCCATGTTGAGTACTTCGGCGACATAGCGATTGCGAGGGCTGTGCCTGCTACTACCGCTGCCATGTGCGAACACGATGACACCCTTGGGGTGCGCGGGGATGGTGAGCTGGCCGGCCACGGATGCCGGCCCAACGGCCACCCGAATTTCCTTGTCTATCACGGTGATCGACCGATCCTAGGGTTGTGGGGTGGCAAGGCGGTCGGTCGCGGCATAGCGCAACAACGCGGCAACTCCGTCGGCCGGTGCGATCCGGTTGTCGGCCCGGACCACCGAGGCGCCAACGGCGAGCGCGCTGAACGGCAACGCCTCGTCCGCCCGAGCGATGCGCTCGACCGGTTCGCCCAGGTCCGACAGCGCGTCGGCATCGGGCGCGACGGTGGTGAGCGCTTGGCCGGTGACCACGACGGCATCGGCCAGTTCGCCGACGATCAGTGTGTCGATGTCGCCGTCTCGCAGCGCCGTGCAGACGGCGGCGAGTCCCTGCGCCGCTAAGCCGGACCCGCGTCCGAGTTCTGCTTCGAATCGGCCTGCGATGGCTGTCATTTCGAGACCGTGACGCCGAGCGAACTCCGCCGAGATCGCCTCGTCGATCTCGGCTACGTCGGCGCGGCCTTGCTGAGCGCCGCCGTGCAGCTGCGCGACGCGTTCGGCAACTCGTTCCGGCAATTCGGCAAGCAGATCTGCGCGTGCCGGAACCGGGCCGCTGACGAACACCACCTCGGCGTTGGCTTCGTCCACCAGCCGGGTCAACTGCTCAGCGATTGCGCGGCAGTTCATCCGAACAGCTTCATCGGTCCTGTGTTGGAAATCGCCGTAGCCATTCCAGCCGGCCGTGGCCGGCTTGTGCACGGGGTATCCGGCGCCGTCGACACGAGTCGAGGTGACGGTAGTGCCGTCGTAGAGGCTGATGTCGGCGCCGGTGTGGTGGACGGTGGCGAACACGTACACCGGTCGCCGCATCTCGCCCTCGATCAGCGGCAGGAGGTACGGGTAGTCGGAGAAGCGAACCACCGTGCTCGGGGGTGGGCTGCTGAGTGGTTCGTCGATCAGCACGTGGTCGCTGGTCGCGATCAACGCCCTGCCGCGCCGACCCACCGCGGGGCGATGGTTGCGCACCGCGTCCCCGAGCGTGGCGATGAGTTCCGTTCCCGCACCCGTGTTTTCGAGGTGCTTGCGAATTTCGTGCCACTTCGCGTCGAGTTGCTCGACCGCGCCTGCCGTGTCGTGCGAGTCGTCGAAATAGACCGACGCGAACGGACCTTCCGCCTTGACCAGCCCCCTGAGACGTTCGGATCGCATGTCGCACCTTTGCTGTTGTGGTTCGTTTACTGTTGGTCAACGTATGAAGGGCAACTGCGAGCCCGCCAGAGCCATTAGCCCTCTGATGTGGGCCTTAAGTCCCGTGATCGACTACGGTGACCTGGGCTACCGCAAGCCGATGCGGAAAATGCTCGAAGCAAAGGGTTTTGACGTGAGCGGTTCATTTTCCGGCCGCGGGTGGGACACCGCCGGACCATTCGGACTCATCGGCGGAATCAACCGGGGCCGGCACGATGACCACGACCTGGGTCGTGCCGCGGCATTTGCGACCCGCTTCGCAGGCAGGTCGAGAGTTCGCGCGCGGCTGGCCGAGACAGGCGTTGGCCGGGCAGTTGGATCGCAACCGCCCGGCCAACGCCTCATCCGGCGCTACTTACTCGTCTTACTCGTCGCCTCCGCGGCGCTGTGCACCACATTGCGGAAGAATTCGATCCGCGCAGTGGTCAATTCCTCTGCCAGGTCCAGTGCGGCGTCGACAACCGTTTTGCGTCGCGACTGCTCCGGCAGCACCGGGCTGATCTGATCGACGAACTTGCGTACCGCCTCGATAGCCTGCTTGCGGCCGGATTCGACCGACTCGAGCACGTCGTCGGAAAGTTCGGCCCAGCGCGGCTCGGATTTGGCCGGTGCTTCTGTCATGATCCCACTCCCACTCGAAACAAAGTCTTACGGACGCCTACGACGTTACGACTTCCCGCCGACCGGTACGAGTGACTAAAGTCCTTTGCCCCGGCTGGACTTTCGAGATCTGTATCGGGCACTAGGTCCCTAACGGACGGAGCCGAGACGGTGTTAGCGTGCCGACATGGCTACGCCCACCGGCGACGACCTACCACAGCGGGCCGCTTCTCATCGAAGCGCGCCCGGTGGGGCCCTGGCGGAGGCCATCGCCCCCTTCGTGCATACCGGCCAGTACGTCACCAGGTCATGGCGCGACTACCTCGCCCGTGCATCGGACGAACTCCCGATCGCGCGGCCCACCTTGGCGCTGACGGCGCAAGCCTTTCGCGACGAGGTCGTCTTGGTGGGCCTGAAGGCGCGCCGCCCGGTCAGCCGGCCCGATGTGTTCGAGCGGATCACCCGCGAGGTGATTGACGGGGTTCAGTTCTACGGAGACAAGGGATGGCTGGAAAAGCCAAGGCGGTTCTTCGGTGGGCCACCGGTGCTTTCCGACGTCGAGATACGAAAGGTGAAAGGGCGCAGGCGCTCATTCCAGCGTATGTTCTTCGACAGTGGGTACGCACCGCACCCCGGTGAACCGGGGGCGCAACGATGGATGAGCTACACCGCGAACAATCGCGAGTACGCGCTACTGCTACGCCATCCGGAGCCACGCCCTTGGCTCGTGTGTATCCATGGAACCGAAATGGGGCGTGCTGCATTGGATCTCGCTCTCTTTCGGGCGTGGAAACTGCACGATGAACTCGGACTCAACGTTGTGATGCCGGTGCTGCCGATGCATGGGCCCCGATCACACGGTTTGCCCAAGGGGGCGGTGTTTCCGGGGGAGGATGTACTCGACGACGTGCACGCGACGGCTCAGGCGGTGTGGGATATCCGGCGGCTGTTGTCCTGGATTCGCTTGCAGGAGCCCGAATCGCTGATCGGGTTGAACAGCCTTTCGCTCGGTGGCTACATCGCGTCGCTGGTTGCCAGCCTCGACAAGGGCCTCACCTGCGCGATCCTCGGTGTGCCCGTCGCAGACCTGGTCGAATTGTTAGGGCGCCATTCGGGTCTTGGCCACGACGACCCGCGCCGGCACACGATGGAGTTGGCCGAACCCATCGGTCGTATGGTCTCGCCGTTGTCGCTGACTCCGCTGGTGCCCATGAGGGGCCGCTTCATCTACGCCGGCATCGCCGATCGCGTGGTGCATCCCCGCACGCAGGTGACCCGCCTTTGGCGGCACTGGGGTAAACCGGAGATCGTCTGGTACCGCGGTGGTCACACCGGATTCTTCCGCTCACAGCCCGTGCAGCGGTTTGTGTGGGAGGCATTGCTGCAGTCCGGTCTGCTGGACGGAACCGCGACGCAGCGCGACCGCCCTGCCTAGTTGCGGAGGTTGACGTGCATCCGCTGGATCCCCTGGACGCGGCGATGATGGCCGCGGAGTTGGTGTCGAGCCCTATGCATGCCGGCGCCGTGCTGATCCTGTCACCGCCCGCGGATGCCGGACCCGCCTATGTCGACGAACTGTATCGGGAGGCGCTCGCCGCAAACGGATCGATAGATCCCAGGCTTCGCAGATATCCGCATCGTGGTATCGACACCGCCGGCATCTGGGTGTGGCGCGACAGCGAGCGACTTGACCTGAGTCGACATTGCCTGCACCGCAACGTATCTGGTGACTACGACGGCTTCTGGCGGCTGATCGGCGAGCTGGACGCGCAACGCCTCGACCGGTCCCGTCCAATGTGGATGTCCTATCTGATCGACGGTCTCGCGGATCGTCGATTCGCGTTCTACATCAAGGTGCATCACACCCTGATCGACGGCGTGGCCGGTCTACGGATGATCGCCGACGCATTGAGCAATGACCCGAAGCGTCGGTCGATGCCGCCCTTCTACGCCGATAACCGCGACGCCGATAACCGCGACGGATCCGGGTCGCCACCGGCTGCACCGGGGTTGGTGTCTCGTCTGACCGGGCCGGTACGGGCGCTGCTCGACACCACGGCGTCGGGCGTCGGTCTGATCGAGCGAGTCGTCACAGGAGAGCTCTCGACGCTGATGGACGGTCTCGTCGGTTACACGACCAAGTGGCCCTTCGCAGCGCCCTACACCCGGTTCAACGGCCGGCTGGGGACCGAGCGGGCGGTCTGCGCGGGCAGCTGGGCCAAGGATCGTATCCAAACGGTGCAAGAGAAGGCCGGTGTCAGCGCTAACGACGTGGTAACCGCAATAGTGGCCGCAGTGGTGCGGCTCTGGCTGGGTGGCCGCGGTGAATTACCCGAACGGTCGTTGGTTGGCGTCTGCCCGATCACCGTGCGCGATCGCGGCGTTGACCCGTCAATTGACCAGCACGGCAACATGTTTGGTCTGTGGCTGTGCCCATTGGGAACAAATCTGGATGACCCGATCGCGCGATTGCGACTGATTCACGGGTCGATGTCGGAAGGCAAACACTGGGTCGCGAAACGGGGATCGGCGGCATCGCTACTGACGAATGCGGCGAGCATCGCCGCCACCGTCGTTGCTCCGCTGCTGCCGTTCACGCCGAAGATACGGACGGGGTTCAACATCCCGATATCGCACGTGCCGGGTCCTCGGGTCGAAATGTATTGGAACGGCGCGCATATCGAGGAGATCTATCCGGTGTCGACCGTTTACGACGGAATGGCACTCAATGTCACGACGTGCTCGTACGCCGACCGCATCGGATTCGGCTACGCGGCTAGTCGTGACGTCGTGCCGGATATCGAGACGCTGATACCGTTGACGGAGCAGTGCCTGGCCGAACTCGAATCGGCCGTCGGCATCCGCTGATGCCGAGCAAAGGGGACTTCGGTCCCTACCGGCGCGCAATCACACGTGGTCAGATCGACTAGTACGGCGAACCATTCGCGCAAGATCGGCGGGAACGGCATGACGCACCTGATCGGACCGATCACCAGGACAGCGGCGCTACTTACGTTGTTGTACGGCGCCCGACGTTATTACCGCAATTGGGGCACCACCAAATCGGAATGCCGGATGGTGCTGCCCGGCGATAAATTGGTGGCCGATCCCGCCGTCCAGTCAACCGAAGCGATCGACATCGACGCCCCAACGGCAGCGGTCTGGCCATGGCTGCTGCAGATGGGCCAGGACCGCGCCGGCTTCTACGGCTGCGAGGGCGCGATGAACGCAATCGGTCTCGGTTACCACCACACCGATCGAGTGCACTCGGAATGGCAACGACTCGCGGTGGGGGATACCGTTCGCCTGGCTCCCGAAGGCTGGCTGGGCCAACCCGGCGGGTTGACGTTCAGCGTCACTGAGATCGTGCCCGAAAAGTACCTGGTGCTCCATGCCACGACATCGAAGCCGGCCTCGGATGTGGTCTGGTCGTTCCACGTTCAGCCGCACTGGGAGGACCGGGTGCGACTCCTTACCCGCGTCAGGATCGCGCTACGCCGACCGGGTGCGGTGTTCGCCATGGAGCTGGCCAGGCCCCTAATAGCCTTTGGTACGCGGAGTTTGTTGCTCGGCATCAAACACCGCGTCGAGGCGTCGTCGGGCATCCCGCACACCCACGCGCGCTACTGATCGCCCCGGTGGCCGTCGATCGTCTCGACGCGTTCGTCGAACCCGATCTGTGTGTCGCACACCTCGAGTTGCAGGAGGCCTGAGAGTGGGCACCGAAATGGCGGTCGCCGTCGCGGTCACCTTCGTCTGGCTGGGCATGGTGCTCGCCATCTCGTTCCTGGAAGCACCGCTGAAATTCCGGGCGCCCAACGTCACGCTGCAGATCGGGCTCGGCATCGGGCGCCTGGTCTTCCGCGCGCTCAACACCGTCGAGGTCGCGTTCGCGATCATCATCCTGGCGGTCGTGGTGGACGGCCCGATGCCGTTGCGGATCGGCATCGCGTTCGGTGTCGCGATCGCGACGCTGGCGATCCAGTTGATCGCGGTTCGCCCCCGACTGACCCGCCGCTCCGACCAGGTGCTGGCCGGGCTGGACGCACCCCGCTCCCGGGCTCACTACGCCTACGTCGGTTTGGAGGTGGTCAAGGCCGTGGCGTTGATCGTGACGGGGATACTGCTATTGACCGCGTGATACCTGAAGGTCGATCGTCAGCCCACCGTCGCACGAGGGGACGTACCAATGGAATCAATCTCGCTGACCAGCCTGGCCACCGAAAAGCTGGCCGAAGCCCGACAGTCGCACAGCGGACGAGCCGCCCACACCATCCACGGCGGCCATGACCACGAACTCCGGCAGACCGTGCTGGCCCTGCTCGCCGACCACGACCTGTCCGAACACGACAGCCCCGGCGAGGCGACGCTGCAGGTACTGCAGGGTCACGTGCGCCTGACGACCGGCGGCGACTCCTGGGACGGTAAGACCGGCGACCATGTCGCGATTCCGCCCCAGCGCCACGCCCTGCACGCGGTGGAGGATTCGGTGATCATGCTGACCGTGCTGAAGAGCATCCCCTCGCAGTCGCACTAATGGCGATGCTAGCCACGCCCTGGTCATCCGAGCTCGGCCTGCGGGTGCCCATCGTCAACGCCCCGATGGGCGGCGTCGCGGGTGGCCGGCTGGCCGCCGCGGTCAGCGCCGCCGGTGGTCTGGGCATGGTCGGCATGGGCAGTGTCGCGAACCGGGAGCTGCTGGCTGCCCAGCTGCAACACGTCAACGGCATATTCGGAATCGGCCTGGTCGACTGGGTGATGCGCACCGAGGCGGGGCTGCTCGACGATGCCCTCGCCGCGCGGCCCATGCTGCTGTCGGTCAGTTTCGGTACCGACTGGTCGTGGGTCGACAAGGCGCATGCTGCCGGAATCCGCACTGTCACACAGGTTTACGACGCTCTGGGAGCGCGTCAGGCGGTCGACGCGGGCGTCGACATTCTGGTCGCGCGCGGTGCCGAGGGCGGCGGGCACGGCGACACCAAGCTCGGCACGCTGCCGCTGCTCGACGACGTGCTGGACGCGGTGTCGGTGCCGGTGCTTGCGGGCGGCGGTATCGCCTCGGCGCGCAGCCTGGCCGCGGTGCTGGCCGCCGGGGCCAGCGGCGCCTGGGTGGGCACTCGCCTGGCGGCCTGTCCGGAGGCGCTGACCGGCGATGGCAGCCGCCAGGCGCTGATCGCGGCCCGGTCGACCGACACCGCGGTCACCCGGGCCTTCGACGTCGCCAAGGGTCTGCCGTGGCCGGCGCGGTTCCCGTCGCGGGTGCTGCGCAATGAGTTCGTCGCGCGCTACACGGGCAAGGAAGACACGCTCGATGCGCCGGCCTGCGACGAGCTGGCCGCCGCGATCGATGCCGACGACCGCCGGATCGCCCCGGTCGACGCCGGTCAGGGCGTCGGCATGATCCGCGACGACGCGTCGGTGGCCGAGGTCATCGACGCGATGTGTTCGGGCGCCCAACGGCTGCTGGCCGGCTGGGGCGGGTAGCGGTCACACCCCGCGCAGGTAGCGCCTGGCGATGATGCGCTGGCCCAGCGAGACCACCGGGCCACCGAGCTTGCTATACCACTTCGCGGGCCGGGAGAACGCCGACACCTCGGCGAAGACCGCGTCGGTGGCCGGGTCCCGGTGCACGACGAAGCGTTCCTCGCCGGATTCGGGATGGCCTTCCAGCGTGCCGTAGGCGAAACCCCGGAAGTCGGGCTCGTCGATCACGTAGATGACCCGGCACGGGGCGGGCAGAAAACCCATTCGCACCAGCACCACCGTGTCGACGGCGGCGACCTCGGAGCTGGCCTGGACCCGCAGCCCGGCGCCGCGTTGCATGCCCCAGCGCATCACTGCCTCGGCCGCCCGGTCGAAACGCTGTTGGCCCGTCCCGATCTGCTTCTTGACGAACAGGTGGCCGTATCCGGCGGGCAGCTTGCCCGCGGCGGTCGCACCCACCTCGGCGTAACTCAGCGGAAGTCCCTCGAGCGCTGCTAGGTCCACCCGCCCGAGCGTACGGTCGTATTCGTGACCACACAAAACTCGAAAACTGTTGCCGCCGCCTCCGGAACGTTCACGCTCGGTGGTGATCTGACCGTCAACCGTCTCGGGTTCGGGGCGATGCGCATCGTCGGTAAGGGCGTCTGGGGCCCACCGGCTGATCGCGACGAATGTGTCCGGGTGTTGCGCCGCGCCGTCGAACTCGGCGTGGACCTTTTCGACACCGCGGACTCCTACGGCCCCTACATCTCCGAGGAGATCATCCGCGAGGCGCTCTATCCCTACGACGGCATCGTGATCGCCACCAAGGCCGGGTTCTTGCGGACCGGACCGGATGTCTGGATCGAGATGGGCTACCCGGCGTATCTGCGGCAAGAAGTCGAGATGAGCCTGCGCCGCCTGGGTGTGGAGACGATAGACCTTTTGCAGCTGCACCGTGTCGATCCCAAGTGGCCGCTGGCCGACCAGGTGGGCGAGCTGGCCAAGCTGAAGGACGAGGGCAAGATCCGCCACATCGGGCTGTCCGAGATCAACGTCGACCAGCTCAACGAGGCGCAGACGATCACCCCGATTGTGTCGGTGCAGAACATGTACAACCTGACGGTCCGCAGGGCCGAGCCGCTGCTCGACGCCGCGACCGAACAGGGTGTCGGCTTCATCCCGTACTTCCCGCTGGCGGCCGGGCCGCTGGCCGCCGCCGACGGCCCGCTGCAGCGCATCGCCGCCGACCACCACGCGTCGCCGTCGCAGCTGGCCCTGGCCTGGTTGCTGAAGCGCTCGCCGGTGATGCTGCCGATCCCGGGCACGTCGAAGGTGGCGCACCTGGAGGAAAACGTGGCCGCCGCCGAGATCACGCTGTCCGACGAGGAGTTCGAGGCCATGGCGGCTGCCGGAGCGCAGTAACCGGCCACCCAATACGGTGTTCTGGTGGCCGGCGAGCATCAGAAACACCCCGGCGGGGGATTCAACCCACCCGAACCGACGACCAAGGGCGGGCCCGACTACGGCCGGTTCATCGACGCGGTGCGCAGGCTACAAGATCACGCCCGTGCCGTCGACGCGCCCGACGAGGTCATCACCGAGGCCGCCGACACGCTGGAGAAGCTGTCCGCGCTGCTGAGCCCGTACGACGCCGACGAGTGGGCGTCGCCGTCGGGCCGCCGGATGGACCTGCCGCTGCGCGGCAACATCCTGACCATGCCGATCGGGGCGCACAAGACCGAGGACGGCCGGATGGCGGGCTGGGCGCGCTTCGCGCGATTCCACCTGGGCCGCAACGGCGCAGTGCATGGCGGATCGCTGGGCATGCTGTTCGACACGGTGCTCGGCCTGACGACGTCGGTGCTCACCGGCAGCCCGCGTCAGCGCACCGCTTACTTGAAGATCGACTACCGCCACATCGTGCCAATCGAAAAGGAGCTGCAGTTCGACGCCGGCATCGACAAGGTGGACGGCCGCAAAATCTTTGTGTCGGGCAAGTTGACCGACGGTGACACGTTGCTGGCCGAGGCCGAGGCGTTGTTCGTGAAACTCAAGCCGGGCCAGCCCTGACGGTGTCAGTGGCGTGGGCCCGTTGGAGCGCACCCCGATAGCATGGCTCTGAATTAAGCACCGAGCAATTCCTGCAGAAACCTTGGAGACCACCGCCGATGAGCGCCCCCGCACAGTCCGTCCCAGCAGCCCCGATCCGGGTTCCTGCCGGGACCACGGCGGCCGCTGCGGTCGGGGAGGCGGGGTTGCCCCGCCGGGGCGTGCCCGACGCCATCGTGGTGGTGCGCGACGCCGACGGCAAGCTGCGCGACCTGAGTTGGGTGCCCGAGGCCGACGCCGAGGTGGTCCCCGTCGCGGCCAACACCGACGAGGGCCGCAGTGTCATCCGGCACTCGGCCGCGCACGTGCTGGCCCAGGCCGTCCAGAACCTGTTCCCACAGGCCAAACTGGGGATCGGGCCGCCCATCGCGGACGGCTTCTACTACGACTTCGACGTGGCGGAGCCGTTCACTCCCGAAGACCTGGAAAAACTGGAAAAGCGAATGCGCCAGATCGTCAAGGACGGGCAGCTGTTCGACCGGCGGGTCTATGAATCCAAGGACGCGGCGCGCGAGGAGTTGGCCAACGAGCCGTACAAGCTCGAGCTCGTCGACGACAAGTCGGGCGACCCGGACGTCATGGAGGTCGGGGGAGACGAGCTCACCGCCTACGACAATCTCAATCCCCGTACCCGCGAACGGGTCTGGGGTGACCTGTGCCGCGGTCCGCACATCCCGACCACCAAGCACATCCCGGCGTTCAAGCTCACCCGCAGCTCGGCCGCCTACTGGCGCGGCGACCAGAGCAACGCCAGCCTGCAACGCATCTACGGCACCGCCTGGGAGTCACAGGAAGCGCTCGACAAGCACCTGGAGCTGCTCGAGGAGGCGCAGCGGCGCGACCATCGTAAGTTGGGCGTCGAGCTGGACCTGTTCAGCTTCCCCGACGAAATCGGTTCCGGCCTGGCGGTTTTCCACCCCAAAGGCGGCATCATCCGCCGCGAGCTCGAGGAGTACTCGAGACGCAAGCACATCGAGGCCGGCTACGAGTTCGTCAATACCCCGCATATCACCAAGGAGCAGCTGTACATCACCTCGGGCCACCTCGAGTGGTACGCCGAGGGCATGTACCCGCCGATGCACCTGGACGCGGAGTTCAACGCGGACGGGACGGTACGCAAACCCGGGCAGGACTACTACCTCAAGCCGATGAACTGCCCGATGCACCACCTGATCTATCGGTCCCGCGGCCGCTCGTACCGCGAGCTTCCGTTGCGGCTCTTCGAGTTCGGCAGCGTGTACCGCTACGAGAAGTCCGGCGTGGTGCACGGGCTGACCCGGGTGCGCGGCATGACCCAGGACGACGCGCACATCTACTGCACGCGAGAGCAGATGCGCGACGAGCTGAGCTCGCTGTTGCGCTTCGTGCTCGACTTGCTGGCCGACTACGGGCTCGACGACTTCTACCTGGAGCTGTCCACCAAGGACCCGGAGAAGTACTCCGGCTCTGACGAGATGTGGGACGAGGCCACCGAAGTCCTGCGGGAAGTGGCCGTGGCCTCCGGGTTGCATTTCGTTCCCGACCCCGGTGGCGCGGCGTTCTACGGTCCGAAGATCTCCGTGCAGGTCAAGGACGCGTTGGGCCGCAGCTGGCAGATGTCCACGATCCAGCTCGACTTCAACATGCCGGACCGATTCGAGCTGGAATACACCGCATCCGACGGCTCGCGGCAGCGCCCGGTGCTGATCCACCGGGCGCTGTTCGGGTCCATCGAGCGGTTCTTCGGCATTCTCACCGAGCACTATGCCGGGGCTTTCCCGGCGTGGCTGGCACCGGTTCAGGTAGTCGGCATTCCGGTCGCCGACGAACACGCGGGTTACCTGGAAGATGTTGCCGCGCAACTGAGGTCGCGAGGTGTCCGGGTCGAGGTGGACACCAGCGACGACCGGATGGCCAAGAAGATCGTCAACCACACCAATCAGCGCGTCCCGTTCATGTTGCTGGCCGGTGACCGTGACGTCGAGGGCGGTGCGGTCAGCTTCCGCTTCGGCGACCGCACCCAGATCAACGGCGTGCCTGTCGACGCTGCGATCGATACCATCGTGAAGTGGATCGCCGACCGCGAGAATGCCGCTCCCACACAAGAACTGGTGAAGGTAGCCGGCGGTGAGTGAGCAGGACGGCGCCGATCGCGGCGAGGACACCATTCTCGACAGAGGCGTCGGCGAGCGTGACCACCTGCAGCGATTGTGGACGCCGTACCGGATGACGTACCTGGCCGAGGCGCCGGCCAAGCGCGATCCCAACTCTTTGGGCAAACGCGAGGAGCCGTTCACCGACATTCCGCAACTGCCCGACGAAGAGGGTCTGGTGGTCGCGCGCGGCGAACTCGTCTACGCCGTGCTCAACCTCTACCCGTACAACCCCGGGCACCTGATGGTGGTGCCCTACCGGAAGCTGTCCGAAATCGAGGACCTCACCGACGCCGAGAGCGCGGAGCTGATGGCCTTCATCCAGAAGGCGATTCGAGTGATCAAGAACGTGTCGCGGCCGCACGGCTTCAACGTCGGCCTGAACCTGGGAACGTCGGCGGGTGGGTCGCTGTCCGAACATCTGCACGTGCACGTGGTGCCGCGCTGGGGTGGCGACGCGAACTTCATCACGATCGTCGGCGGCGCGAAGGTGATCCCGCAGTTGCTGCGCGAGACGCGACAGCTGCTCGCGACGGAGTGGGCCAAACAGCGATGACGGCCAATGAGTAAGGCGCCCTTCCTGTCCAGGGCCGCGTTTGCCCGGCTCACCACCCCGACGGCCAGGGCGCTGCTGCGGGTGGGCCTGACGCCGGACGCCGTCACGATCTTGGGCACCGTGGTGGCCGTGGCGGGGGCGCTGACGTTGTTCCCGATGGGCAGGCTGTTCGCCGGCGCCTGTGTGGTTTGGTTCGCCGTGCTCTTCGACATGGCCGACGGTGCGATGGCCCGCGAGCGTGGCGGCGGCACCCGGTTCGGCGCGGTACTGGACGCGTCGTGCGACCGCGTCAGCGACGGCGCGGTGTTCAGCGGGCTGCTGTGGTGGATTGTGTTCGGGCTGCACGACAAACCGCTGGCGGCGGCGACGTTGATCTGCCTGGTCACGTCGCAGGTGATCTCCTACATCAAGGCCCGGGCCGAGGCCAGCGGACTGCGCGGCGACGGCGGGATCATCGAACGACCGGAACGGCTGATCATCGTGCTGGTCGGCGCGGGTGTGTCGGACTTTCCGTTCGTCGCCTGGCCTCCGGCGCTACCCGTGGCGATGTGGGTGCTGGCAGCGGCCAGCGTGGTCACCTGCGTGCAGCGCCTGCACGCGGTGCGGACCTCGCCCGGCGCCGCGGAACCCCTGCCGCCCACGCCGGGCAGCGGCGAAACGAGCGCACCGTGATCTCCACTCCGTCCGGCTTGAAAGCACTCACCGCACCCCGCGACCTGTTCACCAGGACGGCGAGCGACTGGGCATACGCCACCGGCTGGATGGCGGTGCGTGCGGTCCCAGAGTCCGCCGCGCGCAACATATTCGACACCGGAGCGCGCTACGCCGCCCGCAACGGCGGCCCCGACCAGCTGCGCAAGAACCTGGCCCGGGTCATCGGCGTGCCGCCGGCCCAGGTACCGGACGGCCTGATGCGGGCCTCGCTCGAGTCCTACGGGCGCTACTGGCGCGAGGCTTTCCGGCTGCCGTCGATGGACCATCGTGCACTGGCCCGCCGGGTCGATGAGACGTTCATCGGCGCCGACAATATCGACGCGGTGCTGGTGGCCGGGAGGGGTGTGGTGCTCGCGCTGCCGCACAGCGGCAACTGGGACATGGCCGGGCTGTGGCTGGCGCAGACACGCGGCACCTTCACCACGGTCGCCGAGCGACTCAAACCCGAGTCGCTGTACCGGCGTTTCATCGCCTACCGGGAAAGTCTTGGCTTCGAAGTGCTTCCGTTGTCCGGTGGCGACCGTCCGGCCTTCGAGGTGTTGTGCGACCGGCTGCGGGCCAACCGGGTGGTGTGCCTGATGGCCGAGCGCGATCTCACCCGCACCGGGGTCGAGGTCGACTTCTTCGGCGAGCCCACCCGGATGCCGGCCGGGCCGGCGAAGCTCGCGATCGAAACCGGGGCGGCACTGTGCCCGGCGCACTGCTGGAATGAGCCCGACGCCTGGCCCGTCGAGATATTTCCGCCGCTGGACTGTTCCAGCGGGGACGTCCGAGCCATCACCCAGGCGCTGGCCGACCGATTCACCATAAACATCGCCGCCCACCCCGAGGATTGGCACATGCTGCAGCCGCAGTGGCTGGCCGATCTCTCCGACGACAGACGTGCCCGGCTGAAGGAAGCCTGATGCGAATCGGGATGGTCTGTCCCTACTCGTTCGACGTGCCGGGCGGGGTGCAATCGCATGTCCTGCAGCTGGCCAAGGTGCTGCGCGACCGGGGCCACGACGTCAGCGTGCTGGCGCCCGCGTCGCCGCACGTGAACCTGCCCGAATACGTCGTCTCGGCCGGTAAGGCCATCCCGATTCCCTACAACGGTTCGGTGGCGCGGTTGCAATTCAGCCCGGCCGTCCACGGCCGGGTCCGACGCTGGCTGACCGAGGGTGACTTCGACGTGCTGCATCTGCACGAACCGAACGCGCCCAGCCTGTCGATGTGGGCGCTGCGCATCGCCGAGGGCCCGATCGTGGCCACGTTTCACACCTCGACCACCAAATCGCTGACACTGTCCGTCTTTCAGGGCCTGCTGCGGCCCTTGCACGAGAAGATCATCGGCCGCATCGCGGTGTCCGACCTGGCCCGGCGCTGGCAGATGGAGGCACTCGGGTCGGACGCTGTGGAGATCCCCAACGGGGTCGATGTCGCCTCGCTCGCCTCGGCGCCGCGGCTGGACGGGTATCCGCGGCCGGGCAAGACGGTGTTGTTCTTGGGCCGATTCGACGAGTCGCGCAAGGGCATGGAGGTACTGCTCGAGGCGTTGCCGCGGGTGGTGGAGCGCTTCGGCGATCTGCAGGTGTTGGTCGTCGGCCATGGCGACGAGGACGAATTGCGTTCGGAGTCAGGCAGTTTGGCCAAGCACATGCGCTTCCTCGGTCAGGTCGACGACGCGGGCAAGGCGTCCGCGATGCGCAGTGCGGACGTCTATTGCGCGCCCAACATCGGCGGCGAGAGTTTCGGCATCGTCCTGGTGGAGGCGATGGCCGCGGGCACACCGGTGGTGGCCAGCGACCTGGATGCCTTCCGGCGCGTGCTGCACGACGGTGACGCCGGACGGCTGGTGCCGGTCGGCGACGCCGCGGGACTGGCCGACGGGCTGATCGAGATGCTCGAAAACGACGCGCTGCGTGAGCGTTACGTGGCCGCGGCGTGCGAAGTGGTCGCCCAGTACGACTGGTCGGTGGTGGCCAGCCAGATCATGCGGGTGTACGAGACGGTCGCGGGCTCGGGCGCCAAGGTTCGGGTGGCGAGCTGATGGCCTGGCCGCTCGTCGTCATCGCCCTGCTGGTCGTGCTGATCGCCGTACTGGCGGTGATCGGTGTCTGGGCGATCCAGACAGCACAGCGACTCAACCGGCTGCACATCCGCTACGACCTGTCCTGGCAAGCCCTCGACAGCGCGCTGGCGCGGCGCGCGGTGGTCGCGCGGGCCGTCGCGATCGACGCCTACGGCGGCTCCACGAACACCCCCGAGGGCCGGCGGCTGGCCGCGTTGGCCGACGCCGCCGAGAGAGCTCCCCGGCAATCGCGGGAGAATGCCGAAAACGAATTGTCGGCGGCGCTGGCGATGGTCGATCCCGCGGCCCTGCCGGCCGGCCTGATCGCCGAGTTGGCCGACGCCGAAGCCCGGCTGTTGCTGGCCCGCCGCTTCCACAACGACGCGGTGCGCGACACCCTGGCGCTGGGGGCGCGGGGCCTGGTTCGTGCCCTTCGGCTCGGTGGAACGGCAGCGCTGCCAAGCTATTTCGAGATCGTCGAGCGACCACACGCGCTGGCACAGACTCCGCACGGTGTGCCCAAACACCGGACGTCGGCGCGGGTGGTGTTACTCGATGAGACCGGTGCGGTGCTGCTGCTGTGCGGTTCGGACCCGGCGATCGAGGAATCGGCGCCGCGGTGGTGGTTCACGGTGGGCGGCGAGGTGCGCCCCGGCGAACGGCTGGCCGAGGCCGCCGCGCGAGAGTTGGCCGAAGAGACCGGTTTACAAGTCGAAGCGGCCGAGATGCTCGGGCCGATCTGGCGGCGCGACGAGGTCTTCGAGTTCAACGGTGCGCTGATCGACAGCGAGGAGTTCTTCTTCGTGCGCCGCGCTCGACGCTTCGAGCCGGTTTGCACGGGCCGGACCGAGCTGGAACGGCGCTACATCCATTGCCACCGCTGGTGCGATGCCAACGACATCGCCGAACTGGTGGCGGCGGGTCAGACCGTGTACCCGCGCCAGTTGGCCGAACTGCTTGCCGAGGCAATTGCGGTGGCCGACAACGATTCACCGGCCGGATTGCCCCAGCTGCAGTCGATCCGCTGAGCTAGAACCCGCTCGCGACAGCGTTGGAGGCCAGCGGCGGCAAGGCGGAGACCAACGGGTTCGTGATGCCGGCCGTTGCGCCCTGGCCGACGTAACCGGCGACACTGAGCGGGTTGACAGCCGGGAGGAGCCCGGGCGCGTAGCCCAGGTCGACGATCGGCTTGAGGAACGGTTGGAGCAAGTCCGCCAAGGGATTTCCGAGGATGGGAATGAACGTTCGCAACGGGTCGAGCAGCGGCAACTGCGTGGTCGGCATGAAGTAGAAACTCAGATTGCCGATCTGGCTTTGAATGGCGTTGGCGACCTGTGCCGCGGGCAGGTAGGGCATCGTGGCGTGCAAATTCAGGTAGCCGAACAGCGCGTTGATGTCCGACGGCAGCCACAACGGGTGCACCGGGAAGTCGGCGATCGCGTCGTATTGCAGTGTGAAAATCGAAGTCGCATAGGACGTTGTCAGCGGCGTGGGCCAGTTGAACGTACCGAAGCCCGGAATCCAGTGTGTCAGAACGCCGCCCATCGGGTTGTTCGGGTCGGCCAGCAGCACGAAGTTCAGCAGGTTTGAATCGGGCCGCAACGCGGCCGGAAGTGCCTGCAAATAGCGCATTTCCAGGCTGGCTATCGTGGCACTCTGCGAATAGCCGACAACGACAACCTTGTTGCCCTGGCTGGTTTGCGACAGGATCGCACTGTTCAGGGTCGCAAAACCGGTGTAGACAGACCTGCCGAAGGTGGTGTCATTGATGCCGGTTACCGGCCAGAACTCTTCCGGGGTATGCAGACTCACCAGGGTGTACCCGGAGTAATTCTGGGCGAGATACGTCTGTTCGATGGAAGTCATGTACTGCAGGTCCGGTGACGGGTTCCCGGTGCCCCCCATGATCAGCGCGATTTTCTGCTGCGACGCCGGCTGCATGGCGGCCGCGTTGGCCACCTCGGTTTCGGCGTAGGCGTTCTTTGCGGTGATCAGGGTCTGTACGAACTGGGTGTGGAACAGCTCCGCCTGCGCGCTGAGCGCCTGGTATTGCGCAGCCTGCGCGTCCAGGAATGCGGCGGTGCGCACCGATACCGAATCCGTGCCCGGCGCAAGCACTCCCGTCATCGGTGCCGCCACGGACGCGTTCGTCGCTTCTAGTTCCGCGCCGATTCCCTGCAACTCGTCGGCCGCCGTCGCCATCGCGTCGGGGTCGGTAATCACGAATGACATCGGGCGCGCCCCTGGCTAGTCCAGCACCGGGCGGGGCACCTTGCGCGACGCGGCGACCGCGGGAGTGACGGCACTCATCAGTCGCCCGGGCACGTTCATCGAGGGCAGCGACGGCGTGGTGCCGGCGCTCGCCGAAATGGGGGTTACCGGGGCGCTCGCCACCCCGGCCGGCCCGGTCGCCGCGGGAAGGTTCGGCGCCGCCGGCGTGGCATTGGCCCAGGTCGCCGGGACCGACAACGGCCCGATCGTGGCGGCTCGGCCCGCGCTCGCGGAGACCGTGCTGGTGAGCTGCGCCGCAGCCGTTCCGCCCACCGCCGGACTGGCCGCCGATGCCAGCACCGGATCGAGCGCGGGGACGCTGGCTGCCGCGCTCATCAGCGGATTGGCACCGGACATCAGCTGACCCATGGCCATTTGCATGGGCTGCATCGCGAACTGGGCCGGCGTCGAGAGCATCTGCAGCTGCGACATCGGGTTCATCAACTGTTGTGCGAACGAGTTGACCACCGAGTTGATCAGCTGCTCGGCGAATGACGTGAAGGTCGGGGTAGGCAGGCTGGTCAGGGTCAGCGGCGGCTCGGCGAACGGTGTCCACCCTGCCGCGGCCGCGGTCGTGCTGGCGTCGTAACCGGTCATGGCCGCCACGTCCTGGGCCCAGAATTCGGTGTACTCGGCCTCGGTCGCGGCGATCGCCGCGGTGTTCTGACCCAGGATGTTGGTCGCGATCAGCGTCATCAGCAGGGCGCGGTTGGCCGCGACGACCTCGGGGGGCACGGTGGCGGTGAACGCGGTTTCGAACGCGCCCGCAAACAGCCGGGCCTTGATGGCCAGCAGCTCGGCTTTCGCCGACGTGCCGGTCAGCCACTGCACGTAGGGGGCGGCGGCCGCGGCCATGGTCATCGATGCCGGCCCCTGCCACGCCCCACCGGTCAGCGTCGACACTGTCGTCTGGAACGAACCGGCCGCCGACGCCAGCTGAGCGGCCAGCGCGTCCCAGGCCGCCGCCGCTGCCCAGATCGTCCCCGAGCGCGGTCCGGCATAGATGCGCGCAGAATTGATCTCCGGTGGCAACAGCACGAAATCCGGCAACATCCGGGACCTCTTCTCGGCCAACCGCCACGGCCGGTGTGACCAGGGATCCCGTCCCGTTACTTCGCACCAGCTGCTACGGCCTGCGCAAATAGCTGTCGCAATATTTAGCACAATGTGACGGTCACCGCACCACCTGTTGGACAGACGTCGAACTTGTCGCGCAAACGGTGGGAAAACTTGGTTGTCACTCACCACTAGAGTGGAAGCGCGATGGTTCGAGGAGAGAAGGGGCTAGTGGACAGCGGCGCACAGTCGAGCCAGGCCAACCAGACCGGAACGGCCCGCGTCAAGCGCGGTATGGCCGAGATGCTCAAGGGCGGCGTCATCATGGACGTCGTCACCCCGGAGCAGGCCCGAATCGCGGAGGGCGCCGGCGCCGTCGCGGTCATGGCGCTGGAGCGAGTACCCGCCGACATCCGCGCCCAGGGCGGCGTGTCCCGGATGAGCGACCCCGACATGATCGAGGGCATCATCTCCGCGGTCACGATCCCGGTGATGGCCAAGGCGCGCATCGGGCATTTCGTCGAGGCGCAGATTCTGCAGAGCCTGGGCGTGGACTACGTCGACGAATCCGAGGTGCTCACACCCGCCGACTACACCCACCACATCGACAAGTGGAAGTTCACCGTGCCGTTCGTGTGCGGGGCGACCAATCTCGGTGAGGCGCTGCGGCGCATCAGCGAGGGCGCGGCCATGATCCGGTCCAAGGGTGAGGCCGGCACCGGTGACGTGTCCAACGCGACCACGCACATGCGCGCCATCGGCGGTGAGATCCGTCGGCTGACGTCCTTGGCGCAAGACGAATTGTTCGTTGCGGCAAAGGAATTGCAAGCGCCCTACGAGCTCGTCGTGGAAGTGGCCCGGGCAGGCAAGCTACCGGTCACCCTGTTCACGGCCGGCGGGATCGCGACCCCGGCCGACGCGGCGATGATGATGCAGCTCGGCGCCGAGGGTGTGTTCGTCGGCTCGGGCATCTTCAAGTCGGGCGACCCCGCGCAGCGCGCCGCCGCGATCGTCAAGGCCACCACGTTCTACGACGACCCGGACGTACTGGCCAAGGTCTCTCGCGGCCTGGGTGAGGCGATGGTCGGAATCAACGTCGAGCAGGTCCCGGAGCCGCATCGCCTGGCCCAGCGCGGCTGGTAAAACAGGCCGTGGCTATTGAAGAGATCCTTGATCTCGAGCAACTCGAGGTCAACATCTACCGGGGCAGCGTGTTCAGCCCGGAATCGGGATTTCTGCAGCGCACCTTCGGCGGCCATGTCGCCGGCCAGTCGCTGGTTTCGGCGGTGCGCACCGTCGACCCGCGCTATCAGGTGCACTCGCTGCACGGTTATTTCCTGCGGCCCGGGGACGCCACGGCGGCGACCGTTTTCATCGTCGAACGAATACGCGACGGCGGCTCGTTCTGCACCCGCCGGGTCAACGCCATCCAGCACGGCGAGACCATCTTCTCCATGTCGGCGTCCTTCCAGACCGACCAGGAGGGCATCCACCACCAGGACCCGATGCCGCCGGCGCCGCCGCCCGACGGCCTGCCCGGGCTGGACTCGATCAAGGTCTTCGACGATGCCGGGTTCAAGCAGTTCGAGGAGTGGGACGTCTGCATCGTGCCCCGCGACCTGCTGCAGCTCTCGCCGGGCAAGGCCTCCCAGCAGCAGGTGTGGTTTCGTCACCGTGATCCGCTGCCCGACGACCCGGTGCTGCACATCTGCGCACTGGCCTACATGAGCGACCTCACGCTGCTGGGTTCGGCGCAGGTCACCCACCTCGACGTGCGCGAGCATCTGCAGGTGGCCTCGCTGGACCACGCGATGTGGTTCATGCGGGCATTCCGCGCCGACGAGTGGCTGCTCTACGACCAGTCCTCGCCCTCGGCCAGCGGCGGTCGCTCGCTGTGCCAGGGCAAGATCTTCACCCAGTCCGGCCATATGGTCGCGGCGGTCATGCAGGAGGGGCTGACCCGCTTCAAGCGGGGATACCAGTCGTGAGCCGCCCGAGGATCGGCGTTTTGGCGCTGCAGGGCGACACTCGGGAGCATCTGGCGGCGCTGCGCGATGCCGGGGCCGAGTCGATGCCGGTGCGCCGGCGCGGCGAGATCGAGTCGATCGACGGGCTGGTCATCCCGGGCGGTGAATCCACCACGATGAGCCACCTGCTGGGAGACCTCGACCTGCTCGAGCCGTTGCGTGAGCGGCTGGCCGACGGGCTTCCGGCCTACGGCGCATGCGCCGGCATGATCATGCTGGCCAGCGAGATCCTCGATGCCGGCGCCAACGGGCGCCAGGCGCTGCCGCTACGCGCGATCGATATGACGGTGCGGCGCAACGCTTTCGGACGTCAGGTCGATTCGTTCGAAGGCGATGTCGAGTTCGCCGGCCTGGACGGCCCGGTGCGGGGGGTGTTCATCCGGGCGCCGTGGGTCGAGCGAGTCGGGGACGGCGTACAGGTGCTGGCCACGGCCGCGGGACACGTCGTAGCGGTCCGGCAGGGGCAGAAGCTGGCGACGGCGTTTCATCCGGAGATGACGGGAGACCGGCGCATCCACCAGCTTTTCGTCGACATCGTGCGGGGCCGCGCCTAGCGCGTGCTCTCGTCCGCGACGTTGCGGCGGGACTGCTGCAAACCCGGCGCGTCCGGGTCGTCGTGCTGATGCTCGAGGTGGTCTTGCTGCTGACGCTGCTCCTCGGTGGACTGGGTGGCATCCTCGGGTTCTTTGGGCTGATTCACCCGGTTAGGTTCGCCCGAATCGCGCGCGGTCAAACGCGGGGGTTGAGTGTGCATCCTGGGCGGCAATTTCCCGGAATTCTCACCCTCACCGCACACTCGAAGCCGTCACCGCACACTCGACGCCCAGCCACCCACACCAGTCACATCTGTACCAGCCGGGGTCCTACGAGGTGTTCTACGAAAGCGATATCGCATGCGACACCACTTGCGCGAACCGTCGTCGCCCCCCTTTCCTGTGACGTCTGGGGATCCCGATTCGGAAGGGGAGTCGCCCGGCGACCCGCCCCGGTCGTCCACGTAGACTCGGCGGCGAACTTTACGTAACAGAAGAGGTAGAACACACAGATGAGCGGCCATTCCAAGTGGGCCACCACCAAGCACCAGAAGGCCGTCAAGGACGCACGCCGTGGCAAGGAGTTCGCGCGGCTGATCAAAAATATCGAGGTCGCCGCCCGTACCGGCGGTGGTGACCCGGCGGGCAACCCGACGCTCTACGACGCCATCCAGAAGGCGAAGAAGACCTCGGTGCCCAACGACAACATCGAGCGAGCCCGCAAGCGGGGTGCCGGGGAGGAAGCCGGTGGCGCCGACTACCAGACGATCATGTACGAGGGCTACGGCCCCAACGGCGTGGCCGTGCTGATCGAATGCCTCACCGACAACCGCAACCGCGCGGCCGGCGAGGTCCGGGTGGCGGTGACCCGCAACGGCGGCAACATGGCCGACCCGGGGTCGGTGTCGTACCTGTTCACCCGTAAGGGCGTCGTCACGCTGGAGAAGAACGGCCTGTCGGAGGACGACGTGCTGACGGCGGTGCTGGAGGCGGGCGCCGAAGACGTCAACGACCTCGGCGAGAGCTTCGAGATCATTTCCGAGCCGACCGACCTGGTCGCGGTGCGCACCGCACTGCAGGAAGCCGGCATCGACTACGACTCCGCCGAGGCCAGCTTCCAGCCGTCGGTCAGTGTGCCGGTCGACGTCGACGGCGCCCGCAAGGTGTTCAAGTTGGTCGACGCCCTGGAGGAGAGCGACGACGTGCAGAACGTCTGGACCAACGTCGATCTGTCCGACGAGGTGCTGGCGGCTCTCGACGAAGATTAGTCGTAGCCGTGCCGCATGTCGTCGACAATGCGCGGGTTGTCCAGCGTTGACGGTTCGAGCGGACGCGGTGCGATGTCGTCGGAGAACACCGTCGCGGCTTGCAGCACTTGGGGATTGAGGTAGCGCAGCGGCGGCGCGTCGGCGGGCATGGCGGGTACCGGTGCGGCGTCACCCGCGGGGCCCGCCAATGCGAAACCCCAGTCACCGAACGTCGGCACATGCACGTGGTAGGGCGTGACCCCATACCCCGCCGAACGCATCGTCGATATCGTGCGCCAGAACGCGGTCGGTGTGGAGAACGGGCTGCCGGCCTGGACGACAACCAGCCCACTGGGCGAAAGCGCATGCGCGACAAGGGCATAGAATTCGCTTGAATAGAGTCGGCCCAGAACGGGGGTGTCCGGGTCGGGCAGGTCGACGATGACGGCGTCGAAACCCCCGGGCGGACTTAGTTCGGGATGGGGAGCCCGAAGCCAACGCATCGCGTCGTCGATCACGACGGAAACCCGCGGGTTGTCCAACGCGCCGGCATTGGCGTCGTGCAGGGTGGTGCGGGCGATCTCGATCACCGCAGGGTCGAGCTCTACCTGCACGATCTTGTCGATTCCTTTCTGGCGCAGTAGCTCTCGTGCTGCCAGGCCGTCGCCACCGCCCAGGATCAGCACCGAGCGGGCGCCCTTGCCGAGCGCCGGATAGACGAGGCTTTCGGTGTAGCGGTATTCGTCGCGGGTGGAGAACTGCAATCCACCGTCCAGATACAGCCGGGTGTCGTTGTCGCGACGGGTGACCACGATCTCCTGGTAAGCGGTGTGCCGGTAGGCGATGATCGGGTCGGCGTAAAGCCTTTGGCGGCTGGTCGTTTCGATGTCGTGTGCGTGCACCAGCAGCGCGACCAGCAGCCCGAGGGCCGCGGCGAGTGCACTCAGCGCGGTCACCAACTGCGCAGTGGAGATCACCCGCCGCAGCAGGAACATCGCCACAATGGCCGCCGCGACCAGGTTGATGACGCCGGTGGCCGCAGCGCCGCGGATCATTCCGAGATGCGGCAGCAAGGCGAACGGCCAGACCAATCCGCCGACCAATGCGCCCAGGTAGTCGGCCGCGTTGAGGTTGGCCAGCGTGCGGCCGGTATCCGTCGCCGTGTTCTCGGCGGGGCCATCCCGCCCCTGCTGCAGCAGGGTCATCAGCAACGGCACCTCGGCGCCGACCAGGCCGCCGATCAGTGCGGTGCCGAGCGCCAGCACCCACGCCGACCCAATTGTGCCGTCCAGGAAAGCGAACACCGCGTACAGCGCCGCGGCGGACAGCCCGCCGATGATGCCCAGCAGCGCCTCGACCGTGACGAAGACGATGCCGGCGTACCGCAGCAGTGGCTTGACCAGCAGCGCACCCACGCCCAGCGCGGCGATGTAGCCCGCGACGATCAAGGAGGTGGCGACGACACCGCCGCCGTTGAGGCTGGCGGACAGCGTCAGCAGGGCCAGTTCGTAGATGATGCCGCAGGCCGCACAGGCCGCGACCGCGGCGAGCAGCAGCGCGCGCCAGCGCATCGACGGCTCCGCGGACCGTGCGGCTTGCTGCGTGGTGGTCATGACACCGCGGCGGCCGTCACTGCTCCGACAGCCAGCAACATCAGCGCGACCGCGAACGAGCCGGGATGCAGGTCGGGGTCGTCGATGTGCTCGTGGAAACTGCCCGGAATCACCAAATGCAGTGTCAGCAACGCGATTCCCAACAGGATCACACCCATGATCCCGTACACCGCCACGCCGACGAGCCCCTGACCCAATTGGCTGTAGCTGTTGACGATGGAGCTGACGATCACGGTGGTCAGCGAGATATACATCGCGCAGGCGACCACGACCGCGTTGGGGCGGCGATCGACGAACACCAGCTGACGCAGCTTGCCCGGGGTCAACGCGTCGACCATGTAGAAGCCGACCAGCAGGACGGCCATGCCGACGACGAAGTACAACAGCGTCGCGACGACGCCCTTCAGGACGGGGTCGAGATCCACGTTTCCGATATCGAAGGCGAGGTACACGGTTGTCTCCTTTGCTATTTGGTTCCGCCCGGCCCGCCGGGGCTACCGCCGGAACCGCTCGACGGGGACCCGGGACTGAAGCCGGGGCCGAGGAAGATGTAGGAGCCGTGGCTGTAGCCGGCGCCGAGGCTTTCGACGCGAATGCTGCACGGGTGGTTGCCATCTGGGCCGACGGTCACGATATTGTCGCTATAGCGCAGGTACTCGTTGTCGTCGTTGTCCGCGCGCGCCTCGGGTTCTTGATAGTCGGCAAGCGCGTCGGCGACCTGATCGGGCGATCCGCTGCACAGGTAGCGCGTGGCGTTGGCGTCGCGCGAGTACTCGCGGTAGTTGCTTGCGACGTATCCGGCAATATCCTTCTGCAGCAAGATGATTCCAATCACCAATGACACCACCGACGCTGCGGCCAGCCCGCCGGCGAGCCAGAACAGGTGTTTGCGGCTCACGGATGCCACCGGCTCGCCGTGTGGACCACCACGCCGCCGGACACCTGGGATCGCTGCGGGTACAGGTGCCACGTCTGCCAGCGCCAGCCGGTGCCGTCGGGTTCGGCGGCCAACACGGTCAGGGCGGCGTCATCGCCGGGGAAAGTGCCGCCGAGCCAAGCGTTTTCGGCTCGGCATCGGTCCCGCAACTCGCGCGCCAATTGGCGAAACGTCGCTTCGTCGTGCGTGGTGGTGCGCGATTGCAGCGCATAACCCGAGGCTTCGGCGTGCTCGGGCAGCATGCCGGTGTCGCTCTCGGCGGTGCAGGTCACCTGCTCGGAGAAGGTGGCCACGGCGTGCTCGATCGTGACCAGATGTGAGGCGCCGAGCACCGCGAGCCGCAGCGCGCCGCCGTCGGGATGTCGCAGCGCATGGCTGGCCAGCAGCGGGGGTTCGGGCGCGTTGAGGGCAAGCCGCAGCCTGCTCCCGGACACGTCGGCCGGAGCTACCGCGAGCCGATAGAGCGGCACCGCGCGGACCTACGGGCTGCCCGGCGTGGGCGCCGGGTAGACGGTGAGCTCACCCGGCGAGACCGGCTTGCCCGTCGAGACCTCCCAGGGCGTACCGGGTGCCCAGCGCTCGAAAGACAGCAGCGCGGTCTCGTCGGCGTTGGCACAGTCGACGAACTCCATCTCGCCACCGGCGGGCAGGCCCGTCGTGCCCTCGGTCGTGTACGACGCGCGACCCCGTTCCGTTTCGTGAAACGCGATCCCGTCGACCAGGTACTGATCGCCGGGCTGCAAGGTGACGTCCTTGCGGGTGACCCACATGACGAGCTCGAGGCGTCCGTCGTCTTCTTCGACGGCGAACCAGGTGGGCAGGTCGCCGCCCTCCAGCAGGTGCTCCCACCACACGAACGGTCCCTCGCGGAACGTCACCGACCCGCGGACCACGTAGTCGACACCGGCATAGCTGACGATGGCGCCGGGGCCCAGCTGCCGGGGCCCGAACTGCGGCATCGCGTCGGAGGCCAGGGGATCGCGGCGCCCGCGAGGCTGCGCCGCCGCCTTGGGACGTTTCAAGGCGATGACAAGTACGACGATGGACGCGACGAACAGCACCGCGGCCAGCACCACCAGCACTGTTCCCACGTAAACCCTCCCGTCGCCGCGGCGGTGGAGCGAACGTTGGCTTAAGTTAACAGCTTTTGCCGGGTCCGGAGGCGTGTCCTGCTCCGTGCCGTCCGACTCGACCGCTACGCTATCGAACAGCTGTTCGGGCCACAGTATTTTCAAAAGTGGAGGTTGGAGCATGCGGGTGATGGGCGTCGACCCCGGACTGACCCGATGCGGGCTGTCCGTGGTGGAAAGCGGGCGCGGCCGAACTATCGTCGCGCTGGATGTCGACGTGGTCCGTACCCCGTCGGCTGACGCGCTGCCCCAACGACTGCTGGCCATCAGCGACGCCGTCGAGTACTGGCTGGACACGCACCGTCCCGACGTCATCGCGATCGAGCGGGTGTTCGCGCAGCACAACGTATCGACCGTGATGGGCACCGCGCAGGCCGGCGGGGTGATCGCGCTAGCGGCGGCCAAACGCGAAATCGGCGTGCACTTCCACACGCCCAGCGAGGTGAAGGCCGCGGTCACCGGCAACGGCACCGCCGACAAAGCTCAGGTCACCGCGATGGTCACCAGAATCCTTGAGCTGCAAGCCAAACCGACGCCGGCCGACGCGGCCGACGCGCTGGCACTGGCCATCTGCCATTGCTGGCGGGCTCCGATGCTGGCCCGGATGGCGGCGGCCGAGGCGATGGCCGCCGAGGCGCGTCAGGCCTACCGCGCCAAGTTGGCCGCCAAGGCCAAGGCCGCCAAGGCGGGGGCGGGCCGATGATCGCCTCAGTGCGCGGTGAGGTAATCGAGGTGGCACTCGACCATGTGGTAATCGAAGCCGCCGGTATCGGCTACCGGGTGAACGCGACACCGTCGACGCTGGCCACGCTGCGGCACGGCAGCGAAGCCCGCCTGATCACCGCGATGATCGTTCGCGAGGATTCGCAGACGCTGTACGGGTTCGTCGACAACGAGACCCGCGACCTGTTCCTGACGCTGCTGTCGGTGTCCGGCGTCGGGCCGCGGCTGGCGATGGCGACCCTGGCCGTGCACGACGCCGCGGCATTGCGCCAGGCGTTGTCCGACGGCGACGTCGCCGCGCTGACCCGGGTGCCCGGCATCGGCAAGCGCGGCGCCGAGCGCATGGTTCTCGAGTTGCGCGACAAGATCCATTTGGCCGGTACGCCCGCGGCGACACCGGCGGGCGCGGGTCTCAATGGCCACGCGGTGCGGGGCCCGGTGGTCGAGGCGCTGATCGGCCTGGGCTTCGCGGTCAAGCAGGCCGAGGACGCCACCGACAGCGTGCTGGCGGCCAGTCGCGAAAAAGGCGAGCAGGCAACGACTTCCGACGCGTTGCGGGCCGCGCTGTCGTTGCTGGGTAAGACCAAATGAGCGACGAGGATTCCGCGGATTACGCGGATCGCGACCTGTCTGCGGCGCTGACCGTCGGAGAGGGCGACATCGACGTCAGCCTGCGGCCCCGCTCGCTACGCGAGTTCATCGGCCAGTCCCGAGTCCGCGAACAGCTGCAGCTGGTCCTCGAGGGCGCCAAGAACCGTGGCGGCACACCGGATCACATTCTGCTGTCCGGCCCGCCGGGGCTGGGCAAGACGTCGCTGGCGATGATCATCGCCGCCGAGCTCGGGTCCTCGCTGCGGGTGACTTCGGGCCCGGCCCTGGAGCGCGCCGGCGACCTGGCCGCGATGCTGTCGAATCTGGTCGAGCACGACGTGTTGTTCATCGACGAAATCCACCGCATCGCGCGGCCGGCCGAGGAGATGCTCTACCTCGCGATGGAAGACTTCCGGGTCGACGTCGTGGTGGGCAAAGGCCCTGGGGCAACATCGATTCCGCTGGAGGTGGCGCCGTTCACGCTGGTCGGGGCTACCACCCGGTCCGGCGCGCTGACCGGTCCGCTGCGGGACCGCTTCGGTTTCACCGCGCACATGGATTTCTACGAGCCGGGCGATCTGGAGCGGGTGCTGGCCCGTTCGGCCGGGATCCTCGGCATCGAGCTGGGCGCCGACGCCGGTGCTGAGATCGCCCGACGATCGCGCGGCACGCCACGGATCGCCAACCGCCTGCTGCGCCGGGTCCGGGACTTCGCCGAGGTGCGCGCCGACGGGGTGATCACCCGCGACGTCGCTAAGTCCGCGCTGGAGGTCTACGACGTCGACGAGCTCGGGCTCGACCGGCTGGACCGGGCGGTGCTGTCGGCGCTGACCCGCAGCTTCGGCGGCGGCCCGGTCGGGGTGTCGACGCTCGCGGTGGCGGTCGGGGAGGAGGCGACCACCGTCGAGGAGGTGTGCGAGCCGTTCCTGGTGCGTGCCGGGATGATCGCGCGGACGCCGCGCGGGCGGGTGGCCACCGCGCAGGCCTGGACCCATCTGGGTATGTCACCACCGGCCGGGGTCTTGCAACCCGGGCTGTTCGAGTAGGAGCGAGCGCGAGCGCGGCGTGCCGGTTGAAAGGGGCGCACCGCCCGCTTGCGGGGGAGGGTCGCGACCGTCAACGTAGGAGGCGTCATGATCACCGCCGGACTGGCATTCGCCGCGCTCGCGGCGTTGTTGCACGTGTACATCTTCACGATGGAGTCGTTGACCTGGACCTCGCCCCGTACCCGAGCGACCTTCGGTACGACGCCCGAGGAGGCCGAGACCACCAAGCTGCTGGCCTTCAATCAGGGCTTTTACAACCTTTTCCTGGCGATCGTCGCCGGCATCGGGACCGCTGAGATCGCGATGGGACATCGGGCGGTGGGTGCCGCGCTCGTCTTCGCCGGGATCGGATCCATGGCCGCGGCCGCGGTCGTCCTGGTGGTGTCGGCGCCCGACAAGGCCAGGGCCGCCGTGACGCAGGGCATCTTCCCGTTGATCTCGATTGTGCTACTGGTCCTCGGCCTGGCTTCGTAACACAAGGAACACCGGTCACACTGGTCACGGCAGAACCCCTGGGCGGGGCGGCCAGGGGTTACAACCGCGAATTGCAGGGGTATCCACGCGGTGCTGAAGTAGTCCGGCGTCAATAGGGGGATGCAATGAAGTACGCACAAGACGGCCATCCGGGCAGGCTGTGGATGCCACGCTCCCGCGGGGCGGTTTGTGGGTTGATCCTGATCGTTCTTGGTGCTTGGGGTGCGTTGATACCGTTCGTCGGTCCGCACTTCAATTTCGCCTACACACCAGACAAAGAGTGGGCGTGGAGCACGGCTCGGGGCTGGCTCGAGGTATTGCCCGGCGGCGTCACCGTGCTCGGCGGCGTGCTGCTCGTCTTTTCCGGGAATCGGGTCACCGGGATCGTCGGCGGTTGGCTGGCCGTGCTGGCCGGCGCTTGGTTCGTGATCGGTAGCGAGGTCGCTCCGATGCTCGGAATCGGGTCTGCCGGAGATCCGATCGCGGCAACGGATCGCAAGCGCGCCGTGCTGGAGATTTCATACTTCTCCGGTCTGGGTGCCTTGATCGTCTTCGTGGGCGGCATCGCGCTGGCGCGCCTGGCGGTTCGACTGGCCAGTGACATCGAAGCCCTCGCCCGGGTGCGTTCGGCGGCGCCGGTGGCCGGCGAGCCCGTCTACATGTCGGGGTTGGAAGAGCCGCACCGTGAGGTGGAGCCGGACGCCCTGACTGCTCCGCGGGTGGGGTCGCCGGACGGCTCGAAGACCGGCGGATGGCGCAAGCAACGCGCGGGCGCCGCGCCCGCGGCCGGCGCGAATTACCTGCGCTGGCCGCATCCTCAGAGCTAGGGGACCAACACAACAGTTCGCCGGCCCTGACGGGCCGGCGAACTGTTGTGCCTAGAGCAGGCCGAGCAGGCGTAGGTCGCTGACGTACTTGGCGATGATCGGCGCGCCGATGTGCGGAATGTCCTTGTCGGGGCCAATTTTGGCGTCCTGGACGGCCGCCCGGAACCGGTCGGTCGGTGCCATCGACCCACGAATCGGGTGCTCCGGCTTCTGGTAGTTGTGCAGCAGCGGCAACAGCGAAGCGTTGCGCTGCTTTTCGGGCAGGCCGCGCAGGGCGGTCTCGAACCGCAGCAGCCAGTCGCCGTAATCGTCGATGCGCTGGATCGCGGTGCCGGCACCCTCGGTTGGGGAGATCAGCCAGTCGACGAACTCGTCCATCCCGATGCCGTCGTCGTACGGGTTCATCACGTGGTAGGTCTGGAAGCTCGTCTTGCCGTCCAGGTTCTGCGCGCCCAGCGTCGAGATGGCTTCGGCGATGAACTCCACGGGCAGGCCGTCGTAGTGCGCCCGCTGCCTATTGCCGTCGGTGTCGCGCTCGTAGAACGAGCCCGGCGCGATGCCGGTGGCCACCAGGCTCAGCATCATGCGGGTGAACATGTCCGGCACGTTGAGCTGCCCGGCGTAGGTGGTGTCGGCCAGGATCATGTCGCAGCGGAACACCGCCACCGGCAGGCCACACAGGTCGTTGGCCTCGCGCAGCAACACCTCGCCGGCCCACTTGCTGTTGCCGTAGCCGTTGGCGTAGCTGTCGTTGATCTGCCGGGTCGCACTGATCTGCCGGATGTCGGCGTCCTCGGTGAACTGCCCGGGCTTGATCTGGTCGCCCACCCCGATCGTGGACACGTAGGTGTAGGGCTTTTGCTTGCCGGTCAGCGCGATGCGGATCAGCTCCGCGGTGCCCAGCGCGTTGGGGCCGAACAGCTCGCTGTACGGCAGCACGTGGTTGACCAGCGCCGCCGGGTCGACGATCAGGTCGACGGTGTCGGCCAGCCGCTGCCAGGTCGCCGCGTCCAGGCCGAGGTCGGCCTCGCCCTTGTCGCCGGCGATGACTTCGAGGTGATCGGCCGCCAGCTCCTGGTAGTGCGCCAGCAGCTTGGGGTCGCCGCTATCGAACGTCTTGTCCAGCCGGTCCCGTGCCTCCGCGTCGGACTTGGCCCGTACCAGGGCGATCACCTTGCCGTCGACCAGGTCCATCCGTTCTAGCCAGTTCAGCGCGAGGTAGCGGCCCAGGAAGCCGGTCGCGCCGGTCAGCAGCACGGTGCGGACCTCGGTTGCCGGCGCCGGCAGGTTCGGTGCGGCGGCCAGCGTCGCCGCGTCGATGAACTTGTCCAGCGTGAGGTCACTGGCGCGCACCTCGCCTGCGCTGTCCTTAGTCGAAAGACCGTGCACCGACGCGAAGCTGGGCCGCTTGGTGCCCTGACGCTCGGACTCGATGTAGGCGGCGATGGCCGCCAGGTCGTTGGCCGGGCTGACGATCACGCCTACCGGCACGTCGACCTCGAAGATCTCGTGCAGCAGATTGCCAAAGGTCAACGCCGACAACGAGTCTCCACCCAGATCGGTGAAGTGGGCATCGGGGGTCAGCTCGGTGCTGGCCGCGCTCAGCATGGCCGCCGCGGCCCGGCTCACCGTCTGCAGCACCGGCGCGGTGCCGCCGCTGCGGCGTAGCTCGCTGAGCTCATTGGCCTGGCCCGCGGCCAGGTCGGCGTAGAGCTGTTCGAGGCGCTCGCCGTACTGCTGCTTGAGCTTGGGCCACGCCAGCTTGCGGATCCCGGTCAGCAGGCCGTTCTCCAGGGTGAACGGCATGGTCTCGATTAGGAAGTCGCGCGGCACCTCGTAGGACTGCAGGCCGGCCTCTTTCGCGACGCTCTGTAGCGAGTCGGCGATGCGTCCCTTGAGCTCGTCGCCACCGAACCGCGACAGCGCCTCCTCGCTGGGCACGATCACCGCCAGCAGGTAGGGGTGCGCGCTGTTGCCGTAGACGTAGATCTGGCGCACCAGCGGGCTGTTGCCGAACACCGCTTCCAGCTTGGCGACGGTGACGAACTCGCCCTGCGCCAGCTTGAGCACGTTGTTGCGGCGGTCGACATACACCACCTTGTTGGGCGCGATTTCGGCGACGACGTCGCCGGTGCGGTAGTAGCCGTCCGGGTCGAACACCCCCGCGGTGGTCTCCGGGCGCTTGTAGTAGCCGGGGAACATGTTCTCCGTCTTGAGCAACAGCTCACCGCGCGGGTACGGCCGGTCGGTCGCGAAGTAGCCCAGATCAGGCACGTCGACCAGCTTGTAGTCGATCACCGGCGGACGCTGTACCTCGCCGTCGAACAGCACCATCCCGGCCTCGGTCGAGCCGTAGCCATCCAGCAGGTGCATGTCGAGCAGCTCTTCCACCCACGCCTTCAGGTCCGGGGAGGTGGGCGCCGAGCCCGTCATCGCGAAGATGAACCGACCGCCCAGCAGACCCTGCGCGAGTTCGCTCATCACGTCGGCCGCACTGCCGCCGCGGTCGACACGGCGCAGGTATTCGCTGTAGAGCGTCTCCCAGATGCGCGGCACGAAGTTCAGCTCGGTGGGCCGCACCAGCTCGAGATCTTCCAGCAGCGTCGACAGGTCGCTGCGGGCGGCGAAGTAGGCCGTGCCGCCGTTGCCGAGCGTGCCGTACAGGATGCCGCGGCCCATCACGTGGCTCATCGGCATGAAATTCAGCGTGATCGACGCGACGGTCGCGCCGAACCAGTTGCGGCCCGACCGGCACCACATCTTGCCGACGTTTCGTCGGGGGTACATCGCGCCCTTGGGTGCGCCGGTGCTGCCGGAGGTGTAGATCAGCAAAGCCAGCTCGTCGTTGTCGACGGCGGCCGCCGGGGTGGCGGGCAGTGTCTTGCCGCGCTGCAGCAGCTCGGCGAGTGGTTCGACGGTCACCGCGGTGTCGGCCAACCGCGCGCGGGCGCTTTCGGCCGCTTCGCGCTCGTCGTCGACCTCGGGGTGGTAGTCGAACACGATGAGCTTGCCGGGCCGGTGGTCGGTGCTCAGGATCAGCTCGACAGCGTCGGACAACTGGTTCACGCTCGCCGCGAAGACGGCGGGCTCGGTCTCGGTCACGATGGGCGTGAGCTGGGTGACCGCCGCGCTGGTCTGCAGCGGAACGCCTACCGCGCCGACCATTGCCAGGGCGATGTCGATGGTGGTGAAGTCGACGCTGTTGAAGCCCAGTGCGGCCACCCGGTCGCCCGGCGCCAGCCCGTCGCTGGTCAGGGCGCGGGCCACTTCGTCGACGCGTTCGCGCAGCTCACCGTAGGTGATGGTGTCGTAGTGGGGGAGGAGCCCCAGCACCGTGCGTCCGGTCTTGGGGTCTTCGACGAATTCGACGGCGCGCTGTCCCAGGGCCGGGCGGTCACCGTAACCCTCGAGCACGGTCTGGATGATCTGCGGAAGTTGCAGTCCAGGCTGCTCGAGGGCCTCGACGACCGCCGGGTCCGGCTTGGCGGCGGCGAACTGTGGGTCGGTCGCCGTCAGAATCTCAATGCGGCGCTCCAGCCGCTGTTCACGAGTCGACATGACACTTCCTTGCATTTCTGAGAAGTTCAGGCTGCCTGCGCGACGTTGCGCCGATAATTAGAACGTTAGCGAAGCTAAAGGTATTCCTCAATGACATTTACCTGTGGCTTTGGTGTGAGATCGCCCACCAGGGCGCGCACCGCGGAGCGGGTGCCGAACGGTCGAAGCAGCGCGCTCGCGGGTCGGGTCCGCACGTTCAGTGGCCACCAGAACCAGCGTCCCAGCAGCGCCGCGATGGCCGGTGTCATCAACGCGCGAACGAGCAGTGTGTCGAACAGCAGGCCGATACCGATCGTGGTGCCGATCTGACCGATGGCGCGCAGGTCGCTGACGATCATCGACGCCATCGTGAACGCGAACACCAGGCCGGCATTCGTCACGACCTTGCCGGTACCGCCCATCGACCGGATGATGCCGGTATTCAGTCCGGCGCCGATCTCTTCTTTGAAGCGGGAGACCAGCAGCAGGTTGTAATCCGACCCCACGGCCAGCAGAACGATGACGGACGTCACCACCACGAGCCAGTACAACGGGAAACTCATCAGGTATTGCCAAAACAGCACCGACAGTCCGAAGGAAGCGCCCAGCGAAAGCGCAACCGTACCGACGATGACGGAAGCCGCGATAAAGGCTCGGGTGAGGACCAACATGATGATGAAGATGAGGCAGAGCGACGAAGTCCCGGCAATCAGCAGATCCCACTTTGCTCCCGCCGACGTATCTTTCAGGGTTGCCGCGGTTCCGGCCAGGTAGATCCCGGCGCCTGCCTCGGGCGTTGTCTTGAGCGCCTCCTCGGCGGCGGTCCGGATCGGCTCGATCCTCGCGATGCCCGCGGCCGTGGCCGGATCTTCTTTGTGCTCGATGATAAATCGAGCCGCATGCCCGTCCGGTGAGAGGAAGCCATTCATCGCCCGCTGAAAATCCTTGTTTTCAAAGACCGCGGGCGGCAGGTAGAAGGTGTCGTCGTTGCGGGCGGCGTCGAACGCGTGCCCCATGGCCGTCGGGTTCTCGCCCAGCTGGTTCATCTGGGCGAGCACTCCGGACATGGTGCTGTGCATGGTCAGCATCGTGGTTCGCAACGTCTGCATCGTCGAAATCATCACGGGCAACTCGGCATTCAGCTGCGGCATGATCATGTCGACGCGATCGAGGTCCGCCGCCAGGTCGGCGAGTTTGTCGCTGATCTCGTCGACGCCGTCGAACGAATCGAAGAGCGACCGCACCGACCAGCAGATGGGGATGTCGAAGCAGTGCTTCTCCCAGTAGAAGAAGCTGCGGATCGGCCGGAAGAAGTCCTCGAACCCGGAAATGTTGTCGCGCAGTTCCTCTGTGATCGCCACCGTGTCGTGGGTGGCGACGGTGAGCCGATGCGTCGTGTGGGCGAGCTGTTGCAACAGGTCATATAGGCGCTGGGTGATGGCGACCGTTTTCGCGATGTCGTCGGCTTGGGCCAGCAGGTCTTTCATGCGGTCCTGCTGCTGCTTCATGGTTTGCAGCATCGCGGCATTTCGAAGGCTGATCTGGAACGGCACGGTGGCGTGTTCCAGTGGCAGCCCACTGGGCCGGGTTATCGCTTTGACCCGCCAAATGCCCGGCACCGCAAGGATCGCCTTTGCCAGCTTGTTCAAGACCAGGAAATCGGCCGGATTTCGCATGTCGTGATCCGACTCGATCATCAGCACCTCGGGCTTCATCTGTCCCTGCGAAAAGTGGCGCGCGACGGCTTCAAATCCCTGGTTGGCCGGGATGGCCCCGGGCAGATACGCGCGGTCGTCGTAGCTGGCTCGGTATCCGGGCAGGGCGAGGAGTCCGACGAGCGCCACCGCCAGGGTCGCGGCCAGAATCGGCGCGGGCCACCGGACCGTCGCCGTGCCGATTCGCCGCCACCGACCCACCTGGATCGGTCGTTTGGGCTCGAACAGGCCGAAACGATTGCCGACGTCGAGCACCGCGGGTCCCAGCGTGAGCGCTACTACCGTGGTGACCACTATCCCCATCCCGCAGGGCACGCCCAGGGTTTGGAACGACGGCATCCGGGCGAAGGCGAGGCAGAAGATCGCCCCGGCGATCGTCAATCCGGAACCGGTGATCACGTGCGCGGTTCCGCGATACATCGTGTAGAAGGCGGCTTCGGAGTCCTCGCCGGCCTGCCGGGCTTCCTGGTATCGCCCGACGATGAATATCCCGTAGTCGGTGCCCGCCGCGATGGCCAGCGAGGTGAGCAGACTGACCGCAAACGGGGTCAACCCCATGGTGCTGTTGTGCACGACGAGAGCGACGACGCCGCGCGCCGTCGCCAGTTCGACGCCGACCGTGACCAGCAGCAGGACCACCGTGACGATGGAGCGGTAGACGAGGAGCAGAATCAGCAAAACCACGGCCACCGTGGTCAACGTCAGCTTGAGCATCGATGCGTCGCCGCTGTGTTTCAAATCCGCTGCGAACGCCGAGACCCCGGTAACTCCAACCGTTATCCCCGGCGGTGCCGGCGAATCGGCGACGGCCTTGCGGACCGCTTCGATCGACTCGGTGGCGCGTAACTCGCCCTGGTTGCCGGAAAGATTCACCTGAACCAAAGCCGCTCTGCCGTCAGCGCTTTGCGCGCCCGCGGCAGTCAGCGAATCGCCCCAGAAGTCCTGGATGCTCTGCACGTGTTCGGGATCGGCGCGCAGGTTGCGGATCAGGCCGTCGTAGTACTTGTGTGCCGCGTCGTCGAGTGGACGATCGCCCTCCAGGACGATCACCGCGGAACTGTCGGAGTTGCCCTGCCCGAACACCGTGCCGATGTGCATGGTCGCCTGGTACGAGGGCGCGTCCCTGGGGACCAGCGAGATCGAATGCTGCTCGGCAACCGCCTCGAGCGGCGGGACCGCGACATTGAGGACGACGACGACCGCCAGCCAGCCCAAGATGATGGGCACCGCGAACCGGTGAATCGCGCGGGCCACGACGAGCCGCGAGTTACAGGTCGGCCAGCAACAGGCGCAGGACCTCGAGTCCCTCGGTGAGCAGCTCGTCGCTGATGGTCAGCGGGGGCAGCAGCCGAATGACGTTGCCGAACATGCCGCAGGTCAGCACGATGACTCCGGCCGCACCGGCCGCGGTCGCCAGCTTGTTCGTCAGCTCGGCGTCGGGGTCGCTGGTACCGGACTTGACCAGCTCGACGGCGATCATGGCGCCGCGGCCACGCACATCGCCGATCCGGTCGTCGCCGGCCTGCATCCGCAGCAGCACGTCGAAGATCAGCCGCTCGATCTGCTGGGCCCGCTCGATCAGGCCGTCGTTCTCGATGGTCTCGATGCTGGCCAGCGCCGCCGCGCAGGCCACGGGGTTGCCGCCGAAGGTGCCACCCAGGCCGCTGACGTGCGGGGCGTCCATGATCTCGGCGCGGCCCGTCACTCCCGACAGCGGCAATCCGCCGGCGATGCCCTTGGCCGTACAGATCAGGTCGGGCTGCAGGCCGTTTGGTCCCTCGTGCTCGCAGGCGAACATCGCCCCGGTGCGCGCGAAGCCGCTCTGCACCTCGTCGGCGATGAACACCACATTGTTCTGGTGGCACCAGTCGACCAGCGCGGGCAGGAAGCCCTCGGCCGGGACGATGAATCCGCCCTCGCCCTGGATCGGCTCGATGATGACGGCGGCCAGGTTGGCGGCGCCGATCTGCTTGTCCAAGACGCTGATCGCCCGCGCGGCGGCCAGCTCGCCGTCGGTCGCCAGGTCCTTGTCGAGCAGGCCATCGCGGTAGGGGTAAGACATCGGTGCCCGGTAGATCTCCGGCGCGAACGGGCCGAAGCCGCTCTTGTACGGCATCGACTTGGCCGTCAGCGCCATCGTCATGTTGGTGCGGCCGTGATAGGCGTGGTCGAAGGCCGCGACGGCGGGTTTGCGGGTGTAGGAGCGCGCGATCTTGATGGAGTTCTCGACGGCTTCCGCGCCGGAGTTGAACAGCACCGAACGCTTTTCACCCGAGCCCGGGGTGATCCGGTTCAGCTCCTCGGCGACCGCGACGTAGGACTCGTACGGCGTGACCATGAAGCAGGTGTGGGTGAACTCGGCGACCTGTTCGCGCACCGCGTCGACCACCCGCGGCGCGGAGTTGCCGATCGTGGTGACGGCGATCCCGGAGCCCAGGTCGATGAGCCGGTTCCCGTCGACGTCCTCGACGATGCCGCCGCCGGCGCGCGCGACGAACACGGGCAGGCTGATGCCGACGCCGTGGGACACCGCCGAGGCGCGGCGCTTGTTGAGTTCCAGCGATCGGGGACCAGGGATTTCGGTAACCAGCTGGCGGGTCTGTTCGAGGCTGGCCACGACGTCCTCCTCCCGGCGACGCGCGTGTCGCGTCGCGCTGAAAGCCTATCTGCAGGCTGGGTCTTGGCGCCTGCCGAGGATGCGGCCCCACCGCGCGCCCCCGGGCCTGCCAGACTGGACGGGCACACTGGACCCTCGAAAGCCCAGCAATACCGATACGAAAGACAGGCACGTTTCGATGGAAAGTTTGGTTTTGTTCCTGCCGTTCCTGCTCATCATGGGCGGGTTCATGTACCTGGCGTCGCGTCGCCAGAAGAAGGCGATGCAGGCCACCATCGACCTGCACGAGTCATTGCAGCCAGGGGACCGCGTGCACACCACGTCCGGTATGGAGGCCACCGTCGTCGCGCTCACCGACGACACCGTCGACCTTGAAATCGCGCCCGGCGTGGTGACCACCTGGATGAAGCTGGCCGTCCGCGACAAGATCCTGCCGGAGGACGACTTCGACGAAGACGACGACTTCGAAGAGTCCGACGGCGCGCAGGGTACGGCCGGCGAGAGCCACGTGACCAAAGATCAGTGACCACAGCGGTCCGATGAGCGGCTTCCGCCGAGCGGGCACGTAGGCTCTCTCGGGAGCCAGCAAACCGATTATCAAGGAGATATAAGGAAAGTGGCATCGTCTTCGGCGCCGGTGCACCCAGCTCGGTACCTGTCGGTTTTCTTCGTCTTGCTGATCGGCGTCTACTTGCTGGTGTTTCTCACCGGGGACAAGCGCGCCGCCCCGAAGCTCGGCATCGATCTGCAGGGCGGTACCCGCGTCACCTTGACCGCGCGCACTCCGGACGGCTCCCGCCCGAGCCGGGAAGCACTCTCGCAGGCGCAGCAGATCATCAGCTCGCGCGTCAACGGCCTGGGCGTCTCCGGTTCCGAGGTCGTGGTCGACGGTGACAACCTGGTCATCACGGTGCCCGGCAACGACGGCAACGAGGCCCGCAACCTGGGGCAGACCGCGCGCCTCTACATCCGCCCCGTGCTGAACTCGGCGCCGGCCCAGGCGGCCGAACCCAAACCCCCGGCCGGCGCCGCGCCCCCTGGCGCCCAGCCCGCGCCGCCACCCGCGGGACAACCCGCACCACCCGCCGGCCAGCCCGCACCACCCGCCGGGCGGCCCGCGCCGCAGCCGCGCCCCTACCCGCAGGACCCGCCGCCCAGCCCCAGCCCCGCGCCGGCACCCGGCGGTCCGGCCGCCGACGCCCCGCCGCCTGAGGTGCCCGGGCCGCCCGATCCGCGCAAGGATCTCGCCGACCGCATCAAGGTGATGAAGGATTTCCGGCAGAGCAACAACCCCTACATCCAGATGGTTGCTCAGCAGTGGGTGGCCGCCCACTGCGACAAAGAGGACATCCTGGCCGGCAACGACGATCCGGCCCTGCCGCTGATCACCTGCTCGACCGACCACAAATACGTCTATCTGCTGGGACCGTCGATCATCAGTGGTGACCAGATCCAGGACGCCAGCTCGACGATGAACCAGCGCGGCATCGGCTACGTCGTCGACGTGCAGTTCAAGCCCGCCGCGGCCAACACCTGGGCGGACTTCACCGCCGCCCACATCGGCACCCAGACGGCGTTCACCCTGGACTCCCAGGTCGTCAGCGCACCGATGATCCAGGAAGCGATCCCCGGCGGCCGGACCCAGATCTCGGGCGGCGACCCGCCGTTCACCGCCGCCACCGCCAAGCAGCTGGCCAACGTCCTGAAGTACGGCTCGCTGCCGCTGTCCTTCGAATCGTCGGAGGCCCAAACCGTCTCGGCGACACTGGGATTGACCTCGCTGCGAGCCGGGCTGATCGCCGGCGGGATCGGCTTGGTCCTGGTGCTGCTGTACTCGCTGCTGTACTACCGGGTGCTGGGATTGCTGACGGCGATATCGCTGACTGCTTCCGGTGCAATGATTTTCGCGATCCTGGTGCTCCTGGGCCGGCAGATCAACTACACCCTGGACCTGGCGGGTATCGCCGGTCTGATCATCGGTATCGGCACGACCGCGGACTCGTTCGTGGTGTTCTTCGAGCGCATCAAAGACGAGATCCGCGAAGGCCGTTCGTTCCGCTCGGCCGTGCCACGAGGCTGGGTACGTGCGCGTAAGACGATCGTGTCGGGTAACGCCGTCACCTTCCTGGCCGCCGCGGTGCTCTACGGCCTGGCGATCGGGCAGGTGCGAGGGTTCGCCTTCACGTTGGGCCTGACCACGATCCTCGACATCGTGGTGGTGTTCCTGGTGACCTGGCCGCTGGTGTACCTGGCCTCCAAGTCTCCGACGTTGGCCAAGCCCGCGTACAACGGCCTGGGCGCTGTCCAGCAGGTCGCCCGTGAACGCCGTGCGTCAGACGTGAAGACCGGACGGGGAACGCGATGACCTCCAAAGAGACCGACGCGACCGAACTCACCGAATCCACCGATGTCGTGGAGCTCAAGACCGACTCCGCCGCGCCGCCACCGCAGCACAGCTTCCTGGCCCGGCTCTACACCGGAACCGGCGCGTTCGAGGTGGTCGGCCGACGCCGGTTGTGGTACGGCATCAGCGGGGCGATCGTCGCGGTCGCCATCCTGTCCATCGTCCTGCGTGGCTTCACCTTCGGGATCGACTTCAAGGGCGGCACCACGGTGTCGTTCCCGCGCGGCAACGTCGCGACCTCGCAGGTGCAGGACGTGTTCCGCAAAACCCTGGGCCGCGACGCCGCATCGGTGGTCATCGTCGGCAACGGCGGTTCGGCGACGGTGCAGATCAGCTCCGAGACGCTGACCAACGACCAGACGACGAAGTTGCGCAACGCGCTGTTCGACGCATTCCAGCCCAAGGGCACCGACGGCAAGCCGAACAAGGCGGCGATCAGCGACTCCGCGGTCTCGGAGACTTGGGGCGACCAGATCACCAAGAAGGCGCTGATCGCGCTGGCCGTGTTCCTGGTGCTGGTCAGCGTCTACATCATGGTGCGCTACGAGCGCTACATGTCGATATCGGCGCTGACGACCATGGTTTTCGACCTGACCGTCACCGCGGGCGTGTATTCGCTGGTGGGCTTCGAGGTCAGCCCGGCGACGGTGATCGGCCTGCTGACCATCCTCGGGTTCTCGCTGTATGACACCGTCATCGTCTTCGACAAGGTCGAAGAGAACACCAAAGACTTCCAGCACAGAAACCGGCGCACCTTCGCCGAGGAAGCCAACCTAGCGATCAACCAGACCTTCATGCGCTCGATCAACACCAGCCTGATCTCCGTCCTGCCGGTGCTGGCGCTGATGGTGGTGGCGGTGTGGCTGCTGGGCGTCGGCACGCTGAAGGACCTGGCGCTGGTGCAGCTGGTCGGCATCCTGGTCGGCACCTACTCCTCGATCTTCTTCGCCACCCCGCTGCTGGTCACGCTGCGTGAGCGCACCGAACTGGTGAAAACCCACACCCGCCGCGTCCTCAAACGACGCAAGCCCGGCGCGTCGGAGCCGGCGCAACGCTCGGCCGACGAGGAATCTGACACCGAGACCAGCACCGAGACCAAAAAGGCCGCGGTGCCGTCCGGCGAGCAAGCACCGAACAAGCCGGCCCCCGGTGCGCGGCCCGTGCGACCCACCGGTACCCGGCGCCCGAGCGGCAAGCGAAACGCCGGCCGGCGGTAGCCGCGATGCTCAGGCGGGCCGCGGCTGTTTCGCTGACCGTTGCGCTCGCCGTCACGTTCGTGGTGACGGGATGCTCGGGTAGCGCCGCCTCGCAGATCGACTATGTCGTCGACGGCCGGCTGAGCACCTATAACGCCAACACCACTGTCGGGTTCGCCTCGGCCGGGGCGCAGGCGTTCGCCCGCACGCTGACCGGGTTCGGCTATCACGGCCCCGACGGACAGGTCGTCGCCGACCACGACTTCGGCTCCGTCACGGTGGTGAGCGGTTCACCGCTGGTGCTCGATTACCAGATCGCCGACAACGCGGTGTACTCCGACGGCAAGCCGCTGACCTGCGACGACATGGTGCTCGCCTGGGCCGCTCAGTCGGGCCGGTTTCCCGGTTTCGACGCCGCCACCCAGGCCGGCTACGCCGACATCGCCAACATCGAATGCATACCGGGACAGAAGAAGGCGCGGGTGTCGTTCGTCCCCGACCGCGGCGTCGTCGACTACAACCAGCTGTTCGCCGCGACCACGATGATGCCCTCGCACGTGATCGCCGACCAGCTGAATATCGACGTGACCGCGACGCTACTGGGCAACAACGCGCAGTCGGTCGCACCGATCGCGCAACTGTGGAACACGACGTGGGACCTCAAGCCCGGCCTCAAACACGACGAGATCGCCAAGCGCTTCCCGTCGTCGGGACCGTACAAAATCGAATCCGTCCTCGACGACGGCGCCGTGGTGCTGGTCGCCAACGACCGGTGGTGGGGTCCCAAGGCGATCACCAAGCGGATCACCGTGTCGGCGCAGGGCCCCGACATCCAGGACCGGGTCAACAACCGCAGCGTCGACGTGGTGGATGTCGCGGCCGGGTCATCGGGAGCGTTGAACACCCCGGACAACTACGAGCGCACCGATTCGGCGGCGGCGGGCATTGAGCAACTGATCTTCGCGCCGCAGGGACCGCTGGCTCAGAACAACGATCGCCGCACGTTCGCTTTGTGCGTTCCCCGTGACGTGATCGCGCGCGACGCCGGGGTCCCGATCGCCAACTCGCGCCTGTCTCCGGTCGCGGAGGACGCCGTCGCGCAGGCGGACGGTGCCGCCGAGGCGAGCCCGTACAACAAGCCGGACCCGGTCGCCGCCCGCGCCGCGCTGGGTGGCGCGCCGCTCGCGGTGCGAATCGGCTATCAGGGGCCCAACGCTCGGCTCGCGGTCACCGTCGGAACCATCACCAAGTCGTGCGCCGCCGCGGGCATCAATGTTTCCAACGTCACACTCGACACCTCCGGACCCCAGGCGTTGCGGGACGGAAAGATCGATGTTCTGCTGGCCAGCACCGGTGGCGCCAGTGGCAGCGGGTCCACCGGATCGTCGTCGCTGGACGCCTACGACCTGCACAGCGGCAACGGCAACAACCTGTCGGGATATGCGAATCCGCAGGTCGACGGCATAATCGGTGCACTTGCGGTGTCCGGCGACCCGGCCGAGCGTGTTCGCCTGCTTGCCGAAGGAGCCCCGGTACTGTGGGGTGATATGCCGACGTTGCCCCTATATCGGCAGCAGCGCACGTTGCTGATGTCGAAAAAGATGTACGCAGTCAGCGCGAATCCGACCCGCTGGGGCGCGGGTTGGAACATGGACCGATGGGCTTTGATGCAGTGACGGATATTCGCGAGCATGCGGCCCTGGCCGACCTCATCGCGTCGTTGACCCGCGACGTTTCCAACTTTCCGAAGCGAGGAGTCCAGTTCAAGGACCTCACTCCGCTGTTCGCCGACCGAACGGCGATGAACGCGGTGATCGACGCGCTGGCTGACATCGCGGCCGGCTCGGATCTGGTCGCCGGGATCGAATCGCGGGGGTCGTTGGTGGCCGCGGCCGTCGCCGCCCGGCTCGGCACCGGCGTGCTGTCCATCCGCAAGGAGGGCAAGCTGCCGCCGCCGGTGCTCCACGAGAAGTACACCCGCGAGTACGGTCCCGCGGCGATCGAGATTCCCGCCGACGGTCTGAACTTGCGCGGCACCAGCATCACGATCATCGACGACGTGCTGGCCACCGGCGGAACGCTGGGTGCCGCGAATCGCTTGCTCGAGCGAGCCGGAGCCAAGGTGACCGGTGCGGCCGTACTGGTGGAAATCACCGCGCTGGGCGGCCGGGAGGCGGTCGCCCCGTTGGTGGTAGACAGCCTGAGCCGCGTTTAGAGGGGATATCCTCGAGGTCGGAGGTGACCAGCGTGGCGGATGAGCAAAGCACGGCGCAAGCTGTCGTGCCGCCCCCCACCGAGACTCCCTCGGCGTCCGGGCCCGTCGTGGAGACGCCGGAACCACCGGCCGAAACCCTGAAGACGTCCAGCAGCGCGTCGCGTCGCGTCCGGGCCCGGCTGGCCCGGCGGATGACCGCCCAGCGCAGCGCGTTCAATCCCGTCCTCGAACCGCTGGTGGCGGTGCACCGGGAGGTCTATCCGAAGGCGAACTTCTCGATGCTCAACCGAGCCTTCGAGGTCGCCGACCAACGGCACGCCAGTCAACTGCGGCGCTCCGGCGATCCCTACATCACCCACCCGCTGGCCGTCGCCAACATTCTCGCCGAGTTGGGCATGGACACCACCACTTTGGTGGCCGCACTGCTGCACGACACCGTCGAGGACACCGGTTACACGCTGGAGGCGTTGAGCGAGGAATTCGGCGAAGAGGTAGGCCATCTCGTCGACGGCGTGACCAAGCTGGACCGCGTCGAGTTGGGCAACGCCGCCGAAGGCGAGACCATCCGCAAGATGATCACCGCGATGGCGCGTGACCCGCGGGTGCTGGTGATCAAGGTGGCCGACCGGCTGCACAACATGCGGACGATGCGCTTTCTGCCGCCGGAAAAGCAGGCGCGCAAAGCCCGCGAGACGTTGGAAGTCATTGCGCCCCTTGCGCATCGGCTGGGTATGGCCAGCGTCAAGTGGGAGCTCGAAGACCTGTCGTTCGCGATCCTGCACCCGAAGAAGTACGAGGAGATCGTTCGTCTGGTCGCCGGGCGCGCGCCGTCTCGGGACACCTACCTGGCCAAGGTCCGCGCCGAAATCGTCGCCACCCTCACCGCGTCGAAAATCAAAGCGACAGTTGAGGGCCGGCCCAAGCACTACTGGTCGATCTACCAGAAGATGATCGTCAAGGGCCGCGACTTCGACGACATCCACGACCTGGTCGGCATTCGCATCCTGTGCGACGAGATCCGGGACTGCTATGCCGCTGTGGGCGTGGTGCACTCGCTGTGGCAGCCGATGGCGGGGCGGTTCAAGGATTACATCGCCCAGCCCAGATACGGCGTCTACCAGTCACTGCACACCACGGTCGTCGGTCCGGAGGGCAAGCCGCTGGAGGTGCAGATCCGCACCCGCGACATGCACCGCACCGCCGAATACGGCATCGCCGCGCACTGGCGATACAAGGAAGCCAAGGGCCGCAACGGTGTTCTGCATCCGCACGCCGCCGCCGAGATCGACGACATGGCCTGGATGCGGCAGCTGCTCGACTGGCAACGTGAGGCCGCGGACCCGGGCGAGTTTCTGGAGTCGTTGCGTTACGACCTTGCGGTGCAAGAGATTTTCGTGTTCACCCCGAAGGGTGATGTCGTCACCCTGCCGACCGGGTCGACGCCGGTGGACTTCGCCTACGCGGTGCACACCGAGGTCGGCCACCGCTGCATCGGTGCCCGGGTCAACGGGCGGCTGGTGGCGCTGGAACGCAAGCTCGAAAACGGGGAAGTCGTCGAGGTTTTCACTTCCAAGGCCGCCAACGCCGGACCGTCGCGAGACTGGCAGCAGTTCGTGGTGTCGCCCCGGGCCAAGGCGAAGATCCGCCAATGGTTCGCCAAGGAGCGCCGTGAAGAGGCGCTGGAGGCCGGCAAGGAAGCGATGGCCCGCGAGGTCCGTCGCGGTGGACTTCCGTTGCAGCGCTTGGTCAATGGCGAGGCAATGGCGGCGGTGGCCCGCGAATTGCACTACACCGACGTGTCCGCGATGTACACCGCGATCGGTGAGGGGCATGTGTCGGCGCGCCACGTCGTGCAGCGGTTGCTCGCCGAGCTCGGCGGTATCGACCAGGCCGAAGAAGACCTCGCCGAAAGGTCCACGCCCACAACGATGTTGCGCCGCCCGCGCAGCACCGACGACGTCGGCGTCTCGGTCCCCGGTGCGCCCGGCGTGCTGACCAAGCTGGCCAAGTGCTGCACACCCGTGCCGGGCGACGCGATCATGGGCTTCGTCACCCGCGGCGGTGGTGTTAGCGTGCACCGCACCGACTGCACCAATGCCGCGTCGCTGCAGCAGCAGGCCGAACGCATCATCGAGGTGCTGTGGGCGCCGTCGCCGTCGTCGGTGTTCCTGGTGGCTATTCAGGTCGAGGCGCTCGACCGGCACCGGTTGCTGTCGGATGTCACGCGGGTGCTCGCCGACGAGAAGGTGAACATCCTGTCCGCGTCGGTCACCACCTCGGGTGACCGAGTTGCGATCAGCCGCTTCACTTTTGAGATGGGTGACCCCAAGCATCTCGGGCACTTGCTCAATGTCGTGCGCAATGTCGAAGGCGTATACGACGTCTACCGCGTCACGTCTGCCGCGTAAGCCTCAGCCGATCCGCACCGAGGTGATGGTGACCGGGCTGGACGGCAGCCCGTCGTCACCGTTGCCGAGAACGCCGGCCTTCACGATCTTGTCGATCGTCGCCAGGCCCGCCTGATCGATCGTGCCGAAGACCGTGCAGTTCGGGTCGCTGACGCTGTCCTTGTAGGTCAGATTGAATTGGCTTCCGCTCGGATTGGGCCCGTCGAAGGGCGCCGTGGTGAGCGCCCCGCGCGGGTACAGCACGGGCTGCTTGTAGGCGGGATCGCCTGCGCTGTACTGGTTGGCGGGGTATTCGTTGGCGAACTCATAGCCCGGGCCGCCGGTGCCTTCGGTGTCGGGGCCGCCGCACTGCAGGATGCCGAAATCGGACTGGATTATCAGCTTGCCGCATTGGGTGCCGTCGAAGAATTGCTGTCTTGCCAGGCTGACGAAGCTGTTCACCGTGCAGGGGGCTTTGGCGTTGTCCAGCGCGATGCCGATATCGCCGACGTTGGTGGTGATGGTCGCCCGGATCACCGGCGGTTCGGTGGATATCTTGCCCGACGGCGGTGGGTTGACGGGCTTGACGGACGCTTCCTGCGCCGCTGGGTACTGGCAGTTGGCGCCGAGGTCGGGCGGCGGGGCGAACGCCGGCAAAGCCGGAACGGGCGCCCCCGGCCCGATTCCGGGTCTGGGCTCTTTGGTGTGCACCGGGATCCGCATCGTCGTGCTGGTTGTCGCCGTTGAGGATCCGCTGTTGTGGTGGGTCACCAGGACAACCACCAGCGTTATCACCGCGGCGAGCACCACGACCGATCCGCCGACGATGCCCAAGATCAATCGCCGGGAATTCGCCGGTTTGGGTTGCTGTGACGCTCCCGATTCGGGCCGGGGTGCCGGCGGCTGGGAGGCAGGCGGTTGCGCCGGCGGCGCGCTCCAGGCCGCGGTCGAGGACGGGCTGCTCAGGGCGGCCCGGGCCGCCTGCGCCAGCTCGATGGCCGTCTGGAAGCGCCGGTCGACGTCTTTTGCCATGCCGCGCGCGACCACCGCGTCGAGCGCTTGCGATACGTCCGTCGAGGCTGCCGACGGTCGCGGCGGCGGGGTGTTCAGGTGCGCGTTGAGCTGTTCTTCGAAGGTGTCGCCGGGGTAGGGCAGATGCCCGGTCAGGCATTCGTAGAGCACGCAGGCCAGCGCGTAGACGTCGGCGCGGTGATCGGTGATGCCCCGGAAGCGCTCGGGGGCCATGTAGGCCATCGTGCCCATGGTGTGCCCGGTGTGGGTCAGCGCGGTGTCGGCGGCGGTGCGCGCCAGCCCGAAGTCGATCAAGTAGACGAAGTCGCGGGTGGACACCAGGATGTTGGACGGCTTGATGTCGCGGTGGATCAGGCCGACCTCGTGGGCCGTATCCAGTGCTGCGGCAACCTGTTCGACGACCGCGACGGCGCGCTCGGGGCTCAGCCGTCCACCGTTTTCGGCGATGTAGGCCAACAGGTCGCGGCCCTCGACCAGCCGCATGTCGACATACAGGCGGCCGTCGATCTCGCCGTAGCTGTGGATCGGCACCATGTGCGGATCGTTCAAGCTCGCCGCGATGCGCGCCTCACGCCGGAACCGCTGCTGAAATTCCTCGTCGTCGGCCAGATGCGCGGGCAACACCTTGAGGGCAACCACCCGGTCGGTGCGGGTGTCGTGAGCGCGGAACACCTGTCCCATCCCGCCGCGCCCCAACAGGCCCTGTAGTTCGTAATGTCCGAATACTTCGGTCGACACCCAACGACCATAAGCCGTCGTGCGCGCCAAATCGTGGGATCCGCGCCGTTAGCGCAACGGCTTTGGTGTTAGCCGACCCGCACCGAGTTGATCGTTACCGGAGACGTGGGAAGGCCGGTCGGCCGGTGGCCGGCGACTCCTGCCGCGGCGATCTTATCGAGGACCGCCAGGCCGGCCGCGTCGATGTTGCCGAGCACCGTGAACGTCGGCGGAGCCTCGGTGTCCTGGTAGAACATCACGAACTGGCTGCCGTTGGTGTTGGGCTCGTTGGTGGCCATGACCACGGCTCCGCGCGGGTACACCACCGTCGCCCTGAGCGCGGGATCTCCGGGCGGATATTGATTGGTGGGGTATTCGTCGGCGAATTCGTAACCGGGGCCGCCGTTGCCGTCCTTGTCCGGGCCACCGCACACCAGCGTCGCGCCGTCGGAGCCGGTGGACAGGCGCGGGCAGGTGGTGCCGTCGAAGAATTGTTGGCGGGCCAGGCTGACGAAGCTGTTCACCGTGCACGGTGACTCATTGTTGGCGAGCGTGATGCCGATATCGCCGAAGTTGGTGGAAAGCGTGGCGGGAATCTGCGCCGGCGTGGTCGAGACCCTGCCGGACGGAGGCAGGTTGACGGGCTTGGGGGATGCATCCACGGAATCGCTGCCGACGACCACGTATTGGCAATTGGCACCCAGGTCGGGTGGCGGGGCGAAGGCCGGCAACGGCGGCGCGACATTGCCGTTCGGGGTGGCCGGGGTCGTCGCCGCGCCCGGTCCGCCGAAGGTGGGTCCTTGCTTGGGCGACCTCGGGCGGGGTGCGGCGCTGGATGTCGCATTGTTCGACGAGGAATCTCCGTTCGTCACCAGGGCGACGACCAGCAACGTGACCATGGCCAGCGTGAAGAGCGATGCCGCGACGATGCCGACGATCAGGCCCCGGTTCGATTTCTGCGGCTGGGATTGCTGCGGGGTGTGGGCCGTCGGGGTGGGCGTGGTTTGCGCAGGCGGCGGCGCCGGGGTGGCCGCCGTTGCCGGGTAGGACGGCGGTGGTGGCGGGCTGGGCGGGATGGTGCCGCCGTGGCTTGCCAGTGCGGCTTTGGCGGCGTCGGCGAACTCGATGGCCGTCTGGTAGCGGTGGTCGACGTCTTTTGCCATGCCGCGGGCGACCACCTCGTCCAGGGCGGGCGGGACGCCGGGCACGGTGAACGAGGCGCGCGGCGGCGGGGTGTTCAGGTGCGCGTTGAGCTGTTCTTCGAAGGTGTCGCCGGGGTAGGGCAGATGCCCGGTCAGGCATTCGTAGAGCACGCAGGCCAGCGCGTAGACGTCGGCGCGGTGATCGGTGATGCCCCGGAAGCGCTCGGGGGCCATGTAGGCCATCGTGCCCATTGTGTGCCCGGTGTGGGTCAGCGCGGTGTCGGCGGCGGTGCGCGCCAGCCCGAAGTCGATCAGGTAGACGAAGTCGCGGGTGGACACCAGGATGTTGGACGGCTTGATGTCGCGGTGGATCAGGCCGACCTCGTGGGCCGTATCCAGTGCTGCGGCAACCTGTTCGACGACCGCGACGGCGCGCTCGGGGCTCAGCCGTCCGCCGTTTTCGGCGATGTAGGCCAACAGGTCGCGGCCCTCGATCAGCCGCATGTCGACATACAGGCGGCCGTCGATCTCGCCGTAGCTGTGGATCGGCACCATGTGCGGATCGTTCAAGCTCGCCGCGATGCGCGCCTCACGCCGGAACCGCTGCTGAAATTCCTCGTCGTCGGCCAGATGCGCGGGCAACACCTTGAGCGCGACGACGCGGTCCGTGCTGGTGTCATAGGCGCGAAATACCTGTCCCATGCCCCCGCGGCCCAGCAGCTCGCGCAGTTCGTAATGTCCGAATGACTCCGTCACCACGCAATGACCTTAAGGTGTCGGCCCATGGGGGCACCAAATTTCACGAACCCGTAACGACTCGTGTTGCGCTGCCTCGGGTTTAGTCCAGCAGGATCGACTTGATCGTGACTTCGCTGTTCGGTGCGCCGTCTTCACCGCCACCGTTGATGCCGCCCTTGGCGATCTTGTCGAGAACGGCCAGCCCGTCGGGCTGAATCGTGCCGAAGACGGTGTACTGGGGCGGCAGCTGCGAGTCCTTGTAGACCATGAAGAACTGGCTGCCGTTGGTGCCGGGTCCGGCGTTGGCCATCGCGAGGGTGCCGCGCGGGTAGAGCACCGGTTCGCGCAGCTTGGGGTCGTTCGGCGGGTACTGGTCGGTCGGATACTCGTTGGCGAACTGGTAACCCGGTCCGCCGGTGCCGTCACCCTTGGGATCACCACACTGCAGGACGCCCAGCGTGTCCGAGGTGGTCAGCCGGTGGCACTTGGTGTTGTCGAAGTACTTCTGCCCGATCAGGCTCGCGAAACTGTTGACCGTGCAAGGTGATTCGTTGTTCGCCAGCAGCAGGCCGATGTTGCCCTGGCTGGTCGCCATGCTGGCGCTCACCTGCGCGGGATCGGTCGGCACCTTGCCGGTGCGCGGCGGCTTGACCGGCTTGGCGGCCGGGTCCGTCGACGGTGGGTACTGGCAGTTGGCGCCCACGGTGTCCGACGGTTTGAAGACCGGTAGCGGCGGAACCGGCGGAACCTGACCGGTTTGCGGAGTCGTCGTGCCGGACGTCGCCGGCGAGTTGCTCGTCGTCGGCGCTGCCGTGTCGTGCTTGTGCTTGTTGTTCGTGTTGATCACGGTCACCACCACCGCGGCGATCACCGCGATGGCCGCGACCACACCGCCGACGATGAGTAGGATGCGGCGCATGCGGGCTTGCTTCGCGCGGCGTTCGAGCTGCCGTTCGAGTTTGCGCTTGGCGTTCGCGCGTCGTTGTTCGTTGGTCGGCACGGCCGGTATGCCTCCATGCTCGTCAGTGGGGGCGGGTTAGCAGGCTCAGGCTAATGCGGGCGGCGCGAGCGGTGTCAACTGGCCCCCGTGGGAAAATGACAAACGTGTTGATAACCGGATTTCCCGCCGGCATGTTGCAGTGCAACTGCTACGTGCTGGCCGAGCGCCCCGGTACGGACGCCGTGATCGTGGATCCGGGGCAGCGAGCGATGGCGCCGCTGCGGCGCATTCTTGACCAGAATCGGCTCACCCCGGCCGCCGTGCTGCTCACCCACGGGCACATCGACCACATGTGGTCTGCTCAGAAGGTGTCCGATACCTACGGCTGCCCGACTTACATTCATCCCGCAGACCGCTTCATGCTCAAAGACCCGATCTTCGGCATGGGGCCGCGGCTGGCGCAGCTGATGACGGGTGCGTTCTTCCGCGAGCCCAAGCAGGTGATTGAACTGGACCGCGACGGCGACAAGATCGACCTGGGCAACCTCAGCGTCAACGTCGATCACACGCCCGGGCACACCCGCGGATCGGTGGTGTTCCGGGTCGCCCAAGCCGCCAAGTCCGACAAAGATGTGGTGTTCACCGGCGACACGCTGTTCGAGCGCTCGGTCGGCCGCACCGACCTGTTCGGCGGCAGTGGTCGCGATTTGCTGACCTCGATCATCGACAAGCTCCTGGTGCTCGACGACGACACCGTGGTGCTGCCCGGCCACGGCGGCGCGACCACGATCGGCGCCGAGCGGCGTTTCAATCCGTTCCTCGAAGGCCTGGCCGGATGACGGAGTCGTTCACCGCCTTCTCCGGGCCCAAGGGCGTGCCCGACTATGTCCCGCCGGACTCGGCACAATTCGTCGCGGTGCGCTCTGGCCTGCTCGGAGCCGCCCGCCGGGCCGGCTATGGCGACATCGAGCTGCCCATCTTCGAGGACACCGGGCTGTTCGCCCGCGGCGTCGGTGAATCCACCGACGTGGTGTCCAAGGAGATGTATACCTTCGCCGACCGCGGTGAGCGCTCCGTGACGCTGCGGCCGGAGGGCACCGCCGGGGTGGTGCGCGCGGTGATCGAGCACGGCTTGGACCGCGGCGCGCTGCCCGTCAAACTCTGTTACGCCGGGCCGTTTTTCCGTTACGAGCGTCCTCAGGCCGGCCGGTATCGCCAGCTGCAGCAGGTGGGCGTGGAGGCGATCGGCGTCGACGACCCGGCGCTGGACGCCGAAGTGATCGCGATTGCCGACGGCGGGTTCCGGTCGCTGGGCCTGACTGGGTTCCGGCTGGAGATCACCTCGCTGGGCGACGACAGTTGCCGCCCACAGTACCGGGAACTGTTGCAGGAGTTCCTATTTGGGCTCGATCTCGACCAGGAAACGTTACGACGCGCACGACTGAACCCGCTGCGCGTGCTCGACGACAAACGGCCCGAGGTGAAGGCCATGACGGCCGACGCCCCGGTGCTGCTCGACCACCTGTCCGATGCGGCCAAGCAGCACTTCGACACGGTGCTGGCCCACCTGGATGCGCTGGGTGTGCCCTATGTCATCAACCCGCGGATGGTGCGGGGGCTGGACTACTACACCAAGACCACCTTCGAGTTCGTGCACGACGGGCTGGGCGCCCAGTCGGGCATCGGTGGCGGTGGCCGCTACGACGGGCTGATGCGCCGGCTCGGCGGACAGGACCTGTCCGGCATCGGATTTGGGCTCGGAGTGGACCGCACGCTGCTGGCGCTGCGGGCCGAGGGCCGCAGCGTGGGGGAGACCAGCCACTGCGAGGTCTTCGGTGTGCCGTTGAGCGAGGCGGCTAAGCTGCGGCTGGCGGTGCTGGGCGGTGAGCTGCGCGCCGCGGGTGTCCGGGTCGATATGGCCTACGGCGACCGCGGGCTCAAGGGTGCGATGCGCGCCGCCGACCGGTCCGGTGCCCGCTACGCGCTGGTGGCCGGCGATCGCGATCTGGAGGCCGGCACAATCGGCGTCAAGGATCTCGCGACCGGGGAACAGGTGTCGGTGTCGCTCGATTCGGTTGTCGCCGAGGTGCTCTCGCGTCTCGGGCGTTGAGTTCAACCGATCTTCCGGTCTGCGCCGGCGACTTCCCAGTCTTTGATATTGGCGACGGGCCCGAATACATCCCTGGGCACGTCGGGCGATAACGGTTGGCCGGACCGCACCCGGTGGGGCCAGTCCCGGTTGGCCAGCGCCGGTTTGGCCAGGGCGACAACATCAGCGGCGCCGGAATCGATGATCGCGGCGGCGTCCCGGGGGTCGTCGAGATGGCCGTTGGCGATTATCGACAGCCCGCTGTGTTGCTTCGCGAGTTGTGCGAGCGATTTGTCAGATTCGGCGAATGCTGGTGCCAGCGCCCGATATTCGGTGGTATGGACGTAGTCGATGCCGGTGTCGGCCAGAGTGCCGAAGATGATGGCTGCGTCGTCCTCGGTGCCGGCCCACCGATGGCGATTGTCGGACACCTTTGCCTGGGAGATCCGGATACCGACGGCGATGTCGCCGTCGACGGCCGACACGACGTCATGGCAGACCTCGGCCGCCAGCCGCACCCGATTGGCGACGCTGCCGCCGTACCGGTCGGTGCGCGTATTCAGGTAATCAGTGAGAAATTCGTCGAGCAGGTAGCCGTTTGCGCCGTGGATCTCGACTCCGTCGAACCCGGCGTCGCGCGCCTGCCGTGCGGCATTGACGAAGGCGGAGCGGACTTGGTCGATGTGCTCGGTGGTCATCGCCTGGGGAATTTGGAATGGGCCGGAACCGCGGTACATGGGCAGTTGCTCGCCTTTCGGGCGTATTGCGGACGGGCCCCAGGTCGTCGTTGTGTGCGGGTTGCCCTGCGACTGGCTGCCGGCGTGCATGAGTTGGGCGAAATACTTGGCCCCACAGTCATGGACGCCGTCGACGACCCGACGCCAGGCCGCGGCGTGACTGGAGTTCGCGATGCCGGGTTGGAAGAGGTACCCCTGACTCGTCAGGTCGTCGATGTAGAGCCCTTCGGTGATCAACAGACCGAAGCCGCCCAGGGCGAATGCGCGGTAGTAAGAAGCCATCCGGTCGGTGGGCAGACCGTCGGCCGTCGCGCTCACTCGCGTCATCGGCGACAGGGCGACGCGATTGGCGAGGTCGACGTTGCCGATGGTCGCCGGGGTGAACAGGCTCTGGTGCGGCGGGTGTACGGGGTCGGTCACGAGGTCATCCTTGCCTTTAGGATTGCGGCCCTTTTTCGCGATGCAGTTGAAAGAGATTCACCGCAGACAACGACATAAAGAGCAGCGGGATAACTGGAGGCTTTATCTTCAGGGGAAGCACGTTTGCCGGCACCTGCGGGTGCAAGTGCACATAGGTGGCACCCGCCATGTTGGCAATCAGCCCCGCCGAGGCGCCGGCGACGATCGGGCGAAACAGATTCGACGGCTTCCGTCTGAACCAGGAAGCCGAAAGCAGCGCGAGACCAATGGATATCTCTCCGGCAATGCCCACGGGGATGCTGAGTCGCGGGAGACCACTTTTGGTGATCTGAACATCGAACCACGTCCGAAATGGCTCGAAAAATTTCAAGACGCCGAACACGAACGTCGTGGAACCCAGAAACATCGAGTTATAGGTCAGGACCCTGTGCGTGTTGCTCACCGTGCGTCCGGATGCTCGGTTATGTAGCGGATGAAGCCGATCACGTCGTCGGCGACCAACCGGCCGATGGCGCCGCTCGAGTACACGGCGAGCCGCACCGTCCCGTCCGGTGCCAAGATGAAGCCGGTCGATTGCAGAAAGTGCGGGTCGTCATTGACGTAGGCGCCCGTCGCCGCGGCGATCGTGTCGGCATCCGCGCTGTGGCCGACCGGGAAGCGCAGCTTGCGCTTGGAGACCAGCTCCGCGGAGGTCTGGGCATCGTCGACCGACAAGGCGACGACCTTGACCCCCAGCTCGGTCAGCGCGTCGAATGCGCGAGAGAACGCGGCCAGCTGAGCATTGCAGTACGGGCACCAGGACCCTCGGTACATCAAGACGACGCCGTAGGAACCGGCGAGATCGCCGGGCAGCGAGATGGTGCCGCCACCGACAGCGGGGACCTCGAGCGCGGGGAACCGCTGGCCGTAGTTCAGGCGAGACAATGTCATCCTTTCGGAGGGGTAGCAGAATACGTCGCCAAATTCTGCTGAAGCCGCAGTGGACTATCAAGTCCAATTCGCTCTAAGCTTTCGTGCATGTCCTCGAATGACCGCCCTGGTGCTACGCGCCTGACGAGTCGTGGTGCGGCGACCAGAGCCCGCATCGTCGCCGCGGCGGCAGCACTCGTCCACAAACAGGGGGTTGCCGGAACGAGTCTGGACGACGTGATGGCGGCGACCGGCACCAGCAAGTCGCAGCTGTACCACTACTTCGCCAACAAGGACGACCTCATCCGCGAGGTGGTGAAAACCCAACTCGGCCAGGTCATTGCGGCCCAGCAGCCCAATCTGGGCGAGGTCTCTTCGTGGGAGGGCCTGCAACGGTGGTGTGAGCACGTCGTCGCCATGACCCGTGCGACGCAAGGTGTGGGGGGTTGTCCGCTGGGCTCGCTAGTGGGCGAGCTCGCGGAGCGGTCCGATTCGGCGCGCGAAGAGCTTGCGCAGGCGTTCGCCGAGTGGCAGTCGTATCTATCCGCGGGCTTGGCGATCATGCGCGACAGCGGCGAACTCTCCGCGAACGCCGACCCCGCCGACCTCGCGTTGACCGTGATGAGTGCACTGCAAGGCGGACTGCTGATGGCGCAGACCATGCGCAGCGCCCGACCTGTTGAACTCGCCGTGAACATGGCACTCGGGCACATCGCCGCCTACCGGCGCGGCCAGACGAAATTCAGCGAATCCTAGAAGAGCTAGGCGCTCTTATTGTACGGTCGTACAAGATTGCGCGGGACAGGCGTCGTCGCCGCGTTATAGGCCGCCGGTAAGGAGCCGTCCGTGGAACGTGTTGAGATGCAGAGCGGGACAACCGCTCCCAGGGTGAAATCGTTCCGCGATTTCTCCAGCGTTGTGGTCGAGTGTGCGGCTCTGGGCGCGTCGCCCGCGCTCGGGTCGTTATCGGTACCGCCAGCGTGGCCGAAGGCTAGCCCACGGCCCGACGACCCGCCGCCCGCCGCCGTGCAGGGCAAACCGCCGGGGCTCACCTACCAAGACGGGCTGATGGGTGTGATGACCGGGCGGGCCGTCCCGGCTCCTCAGCCCAAGGAGTTGTTGTCCGACGAGGCGTGAAGGCGGCGGCACTCCAAATCACTTGTGCCACATCAGTTTCAGTCTGACTTTGTCGGCGGGTAGTGCTACTATTCGAACATGAGTTCGAGTGGCTGCGAAACGATCGACGAGGTCTTCGAACGGCGCTATCCATCCGCCACGCCCGACTCCGCGACCTTGGTGGATCGAATCCGCTCGTCCGCGCGACTGGAGAACCGGGCAGCGGCCGCCCAACTGGTGGCCATCGGGGATCTGTTCGGCTATCGGCTATCTCGTTGTTCGGACACCGAAGCGTGGGCGGTCGACACCATGGAGGCGGTGGCCGCCGAAGTGGCGGCGGCATTGCGGATCGGTCAGGGACTGGCGGCCAGCCGTCTGCGGTACGCCCGCGCAATGCGTGAGCGGCTGCCGAGGGTCGCGGAAGTCTTCGAGACCGGCGACATCGACTATCGGACGTTTCAGACCATCGTCTATCGCACCGATCTGCTGATCGACGACGAGGTACTGGCCAGAGTCGACGCGGAGCTGGCCGTCAAGGTGCCGCGTTGGCCATCGATGACCCAGGGTCGTCTCGCCGGACAGGTGGACAGCATCGTCATGCGGGCCGACGCGGATGCCGTCCGGCGGCGTAAGGAACGCCAGTGCGGGCGCGAGATCTGGATCGGCGACATCGGGGACGGCATCTCGGAGATCCACGGTTCCTTACTGACTCCAGATGCGCGGGCTCTGGAAAAGCGGCTGAATGCGTTGTCCGGCACGGTGTGTGAGCATGATCCTCGAGGCCTCGACGAGCGCCGGGCGGACGCGCTGGGGGCGCTGGCTGTAGCGGCCGACCGGCTCGGCTGCCGGTGTGGCCGGCCGGACTGCGCGGCGGGCGACCGGCCGGCCGCATCGCCCGTCGTCATTCATGTGATCGCCGAGCAGGCCACGATCGCGGGCACCGGTTCGGTGCCGGCCTCCCAGCTCGGAGCGGATGGCCTCATCGCACCGGAACTCGTTGCAGAACTGGCCAAGTCGGCCAAGATGGTGCCACTGATCCATCCCGCCGACGCGCCGCCGGAGCCCGGGTACGTGCCGTCCAGGGCGTTGCGGGATTTTGTGCGATGCCGGGACCTGACGTGCCGCTGGCCCGGCTGCGACCGCCCGGCGATCGAGTGTGACCTTGACCATACGATCCCGTACGCCAGCGGGGGACCGACCCACGCGTCGAACCTCAAGTGCTACTGCCGCACGCATCACCTGGTCAAGACGTTCTGGGGATGGCGCGACGAGCAGCTGCCGGACGGGACATTGATCCTGACGTCGCCGGCCGGGCAAACCCACGTCACCACACCGGGCAGCGCGCTGCTCTTTCCGAGTCTATGCCTGGCGACGGGCGGTGCGCCGGCTCCCGAAGTCGATCTGCCGCAGGATTATTGCGGCGAGCGGATCGCGATGATGCCCCTCCGACGTCGCACCCGCGCCCAGAACCGCGCCGCGCGGATCGCCGTCGAGCGTCGACGGAATCAAACAGCGCGTGTCGGCCCGGCACCTCCCGAGGCCGACGAAGAACCTCCACCATTCTGATTGCCGATCAACGGTTTACGCGAGGGCGACGGCCAGACCGGACAGCGCCTGGGGCAACGGTTCTCGGTGCAGGACCCCGAGGCGTTGCGTGGCGCGGGTCAGGGCGACGTAGAGCTCGGACGCGCCGCGCGGGCCGTCCGCGAGGATCCGTTGCGGGTCGACCACCAGCACGGCGTCGAACTCCAGTCCCTTGGTCTGCGACACCGGCACCGTGCCTGGCACACCGGGTGGACCGATCACGACGCTGGTGCCTTCGCGACCGTCTTCGTCGCGCACGAATTCTTGGATCGCGCTCGGCAATTCGTCGTCGGTGACTCGCCGGGACCACGGCCGCACGCCGCACGCGCGAACCGACTCCGGTGGCTGAATCCCCGGCGCGAACTCCTCGAGCAGCGCGGCGGCGACCGTCATGATCTCTTCCGGGGTGCGGTAGTTGACCGTCAGCGACCGGTAATCCCACCGGTCCGGCACGTACGGCTGCAGCATCGCGTGCCACGATGTCGCGCCGGCTGCCGACCGGCGCTGGGCGAGGTCGCCGACCACGGTGAAGGACCGGCCCGGGCAGCGCCGCATCAACACCCGCCAGTCCATCTCGGACAGTTCCTGGGCCTCGTCGACGACGACATGGCGATAGGTCCAATCCCGATCTGCCGCAGCACGTTCGGCGAGTTCACGCGTGTCGCGCTCGATGAACCGATCGGCCAGCGCCTCGGCATGGATCACATCGCGGGCCATCAGTTGGTCCTCGTCGTCCATCAGATCCTCGCGCGCGACCATCAGGTCCAGCACGCCGGCGGCGTATTCGGCCTCGTAATTGCGCTCGCGCTTGGCACTCGCCTCGGCGGCCTCGGCCGCCTTGTCGCGGCCCAACAGATCGACCAGCTCGTCGAGCAGCGGCACGTCCGAGACGGTCCAGGCCTCGCCGTCGACGCGCAACAGCGCCTGGGGAGCACCGACGGCATGCAGCCGCTCGGGGGAGAGGTACAGCGAAGCCAACAGCTCCCGCGGTGTCAGGATCGGCCAGAGCCGGTCGAGCGCCGCGGTGAACTGTTCGTTGTCCGCGAGCTCGGCGAGCAGGTCGGAACGCAGTTGTTCCCACGCGCTGCGGTCCTCCCGGGTCAGCCAGCCGCGGCCGATCCGGGCGATCGCCCGCTCGGTCAGCGCCCAGGTGAGGATGTCGACGAACACCGCGCGGGCCTGGTTGTGCGGTTGTCCGCTACCGCGCGCCTCTTCGCGCGCCCACCCCGCGATCTCGGCGTCGATGCGCATCGTCACATCCGCCAGTTCGATCTCGAGCGGGCGCTCGGGCACCCGCTGTCGGTCGGCGATCGCGGCGGCCAGCACGTCGAGGATTTTCAGCGAGCCCTTGAACGCCGCACTCTCCGGGCTGTCCTCGGCGGTGACGTGCATCCCGGGCACCAGATCGCCCGGCGTCGTGAACACCACGCTGGACTCGCCCAGCGACGGCAGCACGCGATCGACGTGGCGCAAAAACGCCGAATTAGGGCCCACCACAAGCACTCCGTGGCGCTCGATGCGCTCGCGCTGGGTGTACAGCAGGTACGCGACGCGGTGCAGCGCCACCACCGTCTTCCCGGTGCCGGGGCCGCCCTCGATCACCAGGACGCCGGGGTGATCGAGCCGGATGATCTCGTCCTGCTCGGCCTGAATGGTCGCCACGATGTCGCGCATGCCCTCGCCGCGCGGCGCGTTGATCGCCGCCAGCAAGGCCGCGTCCCCTTGCGCGTCCGCACCCGGCCGGCCGAACACCTCGTCGGTGAAGTCTTCGATGCGCCGCCCGCGGGTGTGGAACTGGCGGCGCCGGCGCATGCCCTCGGGGCTGGCTGCGGTCGCGACGTAGAAGGCGCGCGCGGCCGGCGCCCGCCAGTCGACCAACAGTGGTCGGTACTCGTTGTCGGCATCGAACAGGCCGATCCGCCCGATGTAGGAACGTTCGCCCGAGATGGCGTCCAGCCGCCCGAAGCACAGCCCGTAGTCCGCCACGTCGAGCCGTTTGACCTCCCTGGCCACCGCGCGTACCTCGGCATCCCGGTCCGAAAGGCTTTCGCCGTCGCCCAGCAATGCCGCGCGGAAATTCTCCTTCGCCCGGGCACGCTCGGTATCGAGGCGCGCATAGAGCCCGGTCACGTACCCCTGCTCGGACCGCAGTTCGCTTTCATACTCAGGATTCGACAAGACCCCTCCGCCACTTCTGTTCTAGGAGCTAGAGGGCTCCTCAATCCAATAGTGCCCCTCGATCAACTGCAAAAAGCCAGGGCCTCGTCGAGCAAGGTCGGCCAGAGCGCCGATTGAGTGGGCGCGATCGCGGCCCACTCCCGAAAGCGTCGCCCGGCTGGAGCGAAGGGTAAGCCCAACTCGGAAGTAATTAGTTCATCGACTCGCGCCGCGGCAACCTTGACCACCAAGCAGTCGGTTCGTGGGTCGAACGATGCGAAGAAGAGACCGTTGACGCGCAGGCAAGGCAAGCCCATCATCGTCGAACGAGTCACCGAATCGATTTTCAAGAGGATGTCCGCGAGTTCCCAGAACCAGGCCTCGGGGGAGACCTGGCCGGTCATGATCGCCGCTCCGCAAGCGTGGGCACGCGACGTTCTGCCCACGGGTCGGCGCCGACGTCCTCGCCCTCGGCGGTGCGTCGGATGCGGTCGAGGTAGTGCACCCAGCCGCCGCGGTGGGCATCGGCGGCGGGTTTGTCGAGTCCGCGATGAACCAGCGTGACCAAGGTGGAACCGTCCGGCTGGGGGGTCAGGTCGATCTCGACAGTGGTTGACCCGGGCGGTATTTCGACATCGGGGCGTTCCCATCCGTAGGTGAACACGATCCGATTCGGCGTGATCTCTAGGTAGTGGCCAGAAACGGTGTCGCCGTTGGGATGTGTCCATCGCACGATCCCGCCGGGGACCGGCTCGAGCGTGGCTTGGGGCGCCATCCACTGAACGAATTGATCCGGATCGGTAAAGAGGTCGAACACTCGTTGCGCGCTGGCATGAACCACGAGTTGCTGGGTGGCCAGTTTCATGTCGGATCTGATTCGGCGATCGTACGCAGCCGTTGCAGCGGAGCGGCCCAGAACTCATCGAGCATCGCCGCGATCTGGCCAACGCGACCAAGGTCGGCGCGATACAGCCGGCGGGTGGCCTCCACCCGGACCTCCACCAGGCCGGCCTCGCGCAGCAGCCTGAGATGTTGGCTGGCAGCCGATTTCGACAAGCCCGCGGCTTCGGCGAGAGCAGAAGCGGTGCGTTCCTGGTCCCAGACCAGCTGCAGCATGGCCCGCCGACCCGGGTGGGCCAGTGCCCTGATCGCGTCCTCAATGGCCGGTTGGCTCATGGGCGACGACCCATCGCGGCCAGGAGCCGATCCTGCGCCGACGCGTCGGCGCTGACTTCCACCTCCGGTCCGATGATGCCGGCTTCCCTTCCCCGCCTGGGCATCTCGGGTAAGAACATCGACGTGCAGGCCTGGACCAGACGTGGGTCGAGCCGCACGTCTTGATCGGTGGCGCGCGCCAGATCCCAGGTGTGGATCAGCACATCCATGAACGTTCCGGCGACCGCCTGAGCGAGTGGCCAATCAAAGCCGAGCGGGGACACGCAGATTTGTTCCAGCACTCCCGGCTTCGTGACAGCGGACAGCACTCGCTGCACGTCCCGGCGATAGTCGTCGGGCATCGCGTCCGTTACCACTGCGGGTTGCCGACCCGACGTCGCTGCCAGCAGATACTCTGCGCTCCCGACCAGATGGTCGATGAGCTGCTGCACGGTCCATTGCGAACACGGTGTGGGCCAATCGAGTTGATCCGACCGAACCGTCTCAACGACGGTGATCGCTCGCTCGGTCGCCGTGCGATACAGCGTGACGGGATCGACCAGTACCTCTTTGTTTAGCATTCGCTAAATTTAGCTATAGCTAAACAAACGGTCAAGGGTGTAGCCCGCTTGACATCGCATCGAACAATTGTTCGAATAGCGTCATGCGGTGGGCGGATCAGGCCGTAGCTGTCAACGGGCAACCGGTCGATGACGGAGCATTACCAGGCCTGCAGCGGATCGGCCTGGTCCGCAGCGTGCGCGCACCGCAGTTCGAGGGGATCACCTTTCACGAGGTGCTCTGCAAATCGGCGCTCAACAGAATTCCGGACGCGGCCGCACTGCCGTTTCGCTACACCGTCAACGGTTACCGCGGCTGCTCGCACGCCTGCCGCTATTGTTTCGCCCGCCCCACCCACGAGTATCTGGACTTCGACTCCGGCACCGACTTTGACTCCCAGATTGTGGTCAAGACCAATGTCGCGGAGGTATTGCGCCGCGAGCTGCGCCGGCCGTCGTGGCGACGTGACGCGGTCGCGCTGGGCACCAACACCGATCCTTACCAGCGCGCAGAGGGCCGCTACGCGTTGATGCCCGGCATCATCGGCGCACTCGCCGAATCCGGTACGCCGCTGTCCATCCTGACCAAGGGCACCCTGCTGCGCCGCGACCTGCCACTGATTACCGCTGCGGCACAACAGGTTCCGGTGTCGGTCGCGGTGTCGCTGGCGGTCGGGGATGCGGAGCTGCACCGCGACGTCGAGCCGGGAACGCCGACGCCGCAGGCGCGACTGGGGCTGATCGCCGCGATCCGCGACGCCGGCCTGGACTGCCACGTGATGGTCGCGCCGGTGCTGCCACACCTCACCGACTCCGTCGAGCACCTCGACCGCCTGCTCGGCCAGATCTCGGTCGCCGGTGCCACCAGCGTCACCGTGTTCGGCTTGCATCTGCGCCGTTCCACCCGCGCCTGGTTCATGTCCTGGCTGGCCGGTTCGCATCCCGAACTCGTCGGCCGCTACCGCGAGTTGTATAGGCGCGGAGCATATTTGCCGCCCGACTATCGCGAGATGCTCCGGGCCCGGGCCGCGCCGCTGATCGCCAAACACGGGCTGTCCGGTGACCAGCGACCGTTTTCGCAGGCGCCGAAAACCGAGCCGGAACCCAACCAGCCCACACTGTTCTAAGCGGGCTTGTCGCCGCGCGGTTTGGTCAGGGTGAACTGCTCCACGACGGCAACCGCGCCGAGTTGCCCGCGCAGTGCATAATGCGTGGCCGTGATCGAGGTGTTGCCGCCGGGTTGGCCGGGATCGACGTCGAAAGCCACGAAGCCATAGGGGTTCTCGAAGTCGCGAAACGCCGACCATGGTGCGTCCTCGAGGACGTAAATCGGCTTCTTGCGCCCGATCGAGGGATCGAACGCGCCGACGCCGGTGATCACCCGGCACCGGGGCTCGGGGAAGAGCATGCCGTTAGACGGTGCCGAGGTGCCGCCGCCGCCCGCGACGACGTGCACCGTCCCGCGCGTCGTGTCGATCACGTCGTGGGTGTCGACGGGTATCGGCGTTCGGGTGTCGGTGTTTTCGGTTCCCCGCAACGGATGGGACCGCTCGTAGTGGTGCTCGTGGCCGCACAACACCAGATCGACCTGGTACTGGTCGAACAGCGGCAACCATTGCTCGCGGACGCCGAGGTCGGCGCCGTTGGCGCGCTCGGCGGTCGACACGGCGGTCTGATGCATGCAGATGACCACCCAGTCGATATCGGGATCGCGCCGCGCCGCCGCGAGTTCAGCTGTCAGCCAACGCTTCTGCTCGCCACCCGAATAGTTGTGGATGTAGAAGTTGCCGCCGTCCTGGTAGGCCACGTCGTCGTTGTTAAGGCTGATCACCCGCACCGAACCGGCGGTGAACGAGTACCAGAGCCCACGCAGTTCAGGGCTTGCCCCGGAATCGGGCACCGTGAAGTACGTCTGGTACGCGCCGTAGCCGACCGGCCCGTTGCCCAACTCGTTCTCGTGGTTGCCGGCCGCCGGCATCCACGGTCGGTAGCGCGCCGAACGCGTGTTGTTCTCGAACCAGTTGGACCAGGTGCGGACGCGGTCCTGGGCGAGGTTGGCGTAGCACAGGTCGCCGTTGACGAGGTTGAACAGCGGTCCGAGGCGCTCGATCGCCAGCGTGGTGTCGGCGGCCGCGGGTGAACCGATGTTGTCGGTGCTGTAGGTGCCATCGGGCATCCTGTCCAGAGTCGGGGTCGACTGATCGCCGAAGCTTGTGAAGCGCAACGGCTTTCGCCCCACAGGTCCGGTCCGGACGGTGCCCTGCTCCGGTTCGGCGCCGTCGTGCACCGCGGCATACACATAGTCGGTATCCGGAGTCAGGTTGGTCAGGCGAGCGTGGTTGACACGAACCTCGTTGTTGGACTTAGCATCTCGGTAAGTTCGGGTTTCTGCCGCAACGGTCTGGCCGAAACCGGATCCCGGCGTGCCAAGCATGACCCGCGGATTGCGGACGGCCTCGGTGCTGTGCCATGACACCACCACCTCGGTGCCGGCGTTCTTGCCGAATTGCAGGTGCAGGCCGAACACCGGCGGTGCACCGTCGCGATCCGGCCGGCGCAGCAGCCCGGGCCCGGGCGAGTGGGACCACAACAGCGCGGCGGCGCCCACCCCGACGCCTGCGCCAACACCCATCCCGACGACCGCCGAGGTGGCGCTGGTGGTCAACAACCGGCGGCGGCTAATGCCCGACCCGCTGTCCGGCGCGGCGGGGTCGGCGTCGTCGGTCATGCATGTTTCATACCCGAGCCGGGCGACAGTTGGCGTATCAAGCGGTGAACGCCGGAGCCGTCGGTAACAAATCCGGTAGCGTTTTCGATATGACGAGCGTGAAGACGAACCTGCGAAAAGGGGCCAGCGCGGTCGCGTCGGCAACGTTTGCGCTGGTCGGGGGAGTGATTCTCGGACCGGCCACGGCGCATGCGGACGGCCACCAGGTGACTTACACGATCACCTCGACCGGCAACCTGACTGCCACGGTGAACTATGTGAGTTCCGATCCGCCCAGCCAGGCCGCCTACAGCGCGGACCCGTCGAAGTTCATGACCAGCGTGCAGGCCCCGCTCAGCGGGGGAGCGCCGGTTACCTACACGGCGACGCTGGCAAACCCGAATCAGTACGCGAGCATCACCGCCAGCGGCATGCTGCACTGGCCGGATTCGGGTAACGGCCCCGCCTCGTTCCACTGCGAGATCGCGGTGGACGGCCAGGTGGTCGCCCACGCGGACGCCACCACCACCGTCACCTGCAAAGCCGGTTAGTCGGCTCGCCCGAGGTCTAGCCGAGGTTCGTCGAGGCGAATGTGTCGCACTGCTGCACATCGCCGGTCTGGTAGCCGATGGTGAACCACTTTTGGCGCTGCGCGGCGGATCCGTGGGTCCACGACTCCGGGTTGACGCGCCCGGTCGACTCCTTCTGGATCCGGTCATCGCCGACGGACGCGGCAGCCGAGAGCGCATCCTGAATATCCTTGTCACTCAGCGGCTCTAGGTACGGCACGCCGGTGCTTTCCTGCTTGACCGTCGACGCGTAGTGCGCCCAGATGCCGGCGTAGCAGTCGGCCTGCAACTCCGTGCGGACCCCGTTCCCGCCGGCGCCCTGGGCGCCCTGCTGGGCGCGGCCCAGGTTGCCCTGCAACTGCTGGACGTGGTGGCCGTATTCATGGGCAACCACGTACTCCTGCGCGAAAGGGCCACCGCTGGAACCGAATCGATCAACCAGCTCCTTGAAGAAGTCGGTGTCGAAATACGCGGTCTGGTCCACCGGGCAGTAGAACGGCCCCACCGCCGTGGTGGCCGGTCCGCAGCCGGTGTTGACCGATCCGGTGAACAGCCGCACATGCGGACGGGTGTAGTTCGGCATCAGCTGGTGCCAGACCGCGTCCACGGAGTTGCCGGTGGCGACCACCCGGCACTGCACGTACTTGTTGGCGTCGGCTCCGGTCTTGCACTGGCTCAAGTCGAAGCCGGGCGCCGAGTAGCCGCCGGTATTCGCGCCCTGCGGCGCCATGACCTTGCCGGGATCGATGCCGAAGAACAAGGCCGCGACCAGGATCAGCAGCCCGACGCCGCCGCCCCCGAGGGCCATCCCCATGCCGCCACCGCCGGACGAATCCGCGGTGCTGGTGTCGATCTGCATACCCTCGTTGAAGGTCATGGTTTAGCTTTGCACACACCTAACGCTGTTGCGTAGCAGCAAATCGGTTGTCGGTATAGCGGCGCAGGTTGCTCAGAAATCGGCGCAGGCCCAGGTTCAGCAGCGGCCCGGCGAAGACCATCGCAAATCGTGCCGGCCCGGCGGGCTTCTGGGCCATGGTCCAGGTCAGCCGGCAGCCGCCGGGGATAACCTCGACGCGGTAGTCCTCGGCGAAGGCGGCGACGGCTGCCGTCGAGCACTCGTTGAACCGAAATGCCATGCGGGTGAACGGTTCCCAAGCCAAAAACTCCTCGTCGCCGGTGATGCCGCCGCGCATCTCGACGATGCGGGTGGTGCCGACCCCACGAGGTTCGGGACTGGTCCAGGTGACCTTGGTGATCACCGACGCCCAGCTCGGCCAGGCCTCGGCGTCGGCCAGCACCTCGAAAACCTGCTCGGGCGTTATCGCCAGGTCGACGCTGTTGCGGAACCGGAATGGCGCGTTCTCGATGAAGTCGAGGTCGACGCGCTCGCAGGGATGCATGGCCTAACTTAACCCGGTGACGATGCGCGCCGCGAAGCGGCGGGCGCAGGGCCGATCTAACTCAGCCCGGTGACGATGCGCGCCGCGAAGCGGCGGGCGCAGGAGGCGGGCCGATCTAACTCAGCCGGGACCGTCGCTGGCTGCGGCCAGCAGCGGCACCAGCACATCGCTGATCGGTGTCGGCAGGTTGTGCGCGCGTGCCTTGCGGATGATCACCCCGTTGCGGATGTCCCACTCCATCCGCCGGTGGTTCTCCGCGTCGGCCAGGATCGAGGTGCCCATGTCCTCGGGGGCCTGCCGGAAGAGCCCGCCCAACTCGTCGACCACGTCGTCGGGCAGCCGGGCGCCCTCGGCTCGCGCGACGGCCAGGCATTCGGCCACATAGCGCCGCGACAACTCGGCGACGTCGTCGCGGCGGAACATGCCGGAGCGCCGCCGCGACAGCGCCATGAAGCCGGCCAGCGCGTTGGTCAGCAGCTTGCGCCATGCGGCGGTGAGGAAGTCGGGGTCGCAGTCCACCCGGCAGCCGGCGCCGCGCAGCAACTCGGCAACCGTCGCGGCCGCGGGGCCGCTGGGCAGCACCAGCGCGGGCTCCGTGCGCAGGCGGACCCACCCCCCGGGCTGGGTCTCGGCGCCGTACCAGACGATCCCGGGGACCACGGGCGACGATGGGCACAGCGGCTGGACCTGCTCGACCTGCTCGACGCCGTTCTGCAGCACCGTGACGATGGTGTGCTCGGCGCACAGGCGCGACAGCCAGCCGGCCGAGGCCTCGTTCTGGGTGGCCTTGACCGCCAGTATCACGACGTCGACGGGGTCGCAGATCAGGGCGGGATCGGTGTGGACGGGCCCGGGCACCACGATCGGGTCCTGGCCGTCGGGACGCAGTTCGATGCTGTCGCGGGCCGTGCGACCGCAGACCAGCACCGAATGCCCGGCCTGGTACAGGAGCGCGGCGACCGTCGTGCCGACAGCACCGGGACCCACGAGAGCGATGTTTGTGGCGATAAAGGCGAAGTTACACGGCCCCTTAGACTGGTCAGTCGTCCAACGTCAAGAGGAGTATTCGTGCTGCGCAGCCACGCCGCTGGTTCACTACGTGATCGCGACGCCGGCCAACAGGTGACGCTGGTCGGGTGGGTGGCTCGCCGCCGCGATCACGGTGGCGTCATCTTCATCGACCTGCGGGACGCGTCCGGCATCGCGCAGGTGGTCTTCCGCGCGGCAGACGTGCTGGAACAGGCGCACCGGTTGCGCGCCGAGTTCTGCGTCGCGGTGCAAGGCGTCGTCGAGATCCGCCCGGAAGGCAACGCCAACGCCGAGATTCCCACCGGCGATGTCGAATTGAACGTCACGTCGTTGACCGTGCTCGGCGAAAGTGCGCCGCTGCCATTCCAGTTGGACGAGCCGGCGGGCGAGGAGCTGCGGCTCAAGTACCGCTACCTCGACCTGCGCCGCGACGGACCTGCTGCGGCAATTCGGTTGCGTTCCAAGGTGAATGCCGCCGCTCGCGCGGTGCTGGCGCGTCACGACTTCGTCGAGATCGAGACGCCGACGATCACCCGTTCGACGCCGGAGGGTGCCCGCGACTTCCTGGTGCCGGCCCGGCTGCACCCCGGATCGTTCTACGCGCTGCCGCAAAGCCCGCAGCTGTTCAAACAGTTGCTGATGGTGGCCGGCATGGAGCGCTACTACCAGATCGCGCGCTGCTATCGCGACGAGGATTTCCGTGCCGACCGGCAACCGGAATTCACTCAGCTCGACATGGAGATGAGTTTCGTCGACGTCGAGGACATCATCGCGATCTCCGAGGAGATCCTGGGCGCGCTGTGGGCCCTGATCGGCTACCAGATCCCGACGCCGATTCCGCGCATCAGTTACGCCGAGGCCATGCGACGGTTCGGCTCCGACAAGCCGGACATGCGCTTCGGGCTGGAGCTTGTCGAGTGCACAGAGTTCTTCTCCGACACCACCTTCCGGGTGTTCCAGGCGCCGTACGTCGGTGCGCTGGTGATGCCCGGCGGGGCGTCGCAGCCGCGCCGGACGCTGGATGGCTGGCAGGAGTGGGCCAAACAGCGCGGGCACCGCGGGCTGGCCTACGTGCTGGTCGGCGAGGGGGGCGAGCTGAGCGGTCCGGTGGCCAAGAACCTGACCGATGCCGAACGCGACGGACTGGCCGGCCACGTCGGGGCCAGCCCGGGCGACTGCATCTTCTTCTCCGCCGGGCCGGCGAAGGCGTCGCGGGCCCTGCTGGGTGCGGCCCGCGGCGAGATCGCCCAGCGGCTCAACCTGATTGAGGCGGGAGCCTGGGCGTTCGTCTGGGTGGTCGACCCGCCGCTGTTCGAACCCGCCGAGGACGCGACCGCCGCCGGTGATGTCGCCGTCGGGTCCGGCGCCTGGACCGCGGTTCACCACGCGTTCACCTCGCCCAAGCCCGAGTTCGTGGGGGCCCTCGACACCGATCCCGGCGTGGTGCTCGCCGATGCCTACGACATCGTCTGCAACGGCAACGAGATCGGCGGCGGCTCGATCCGTATCCATCGCCGCGACGTCCAGGAGCGGGTTTTCGCGGTGATGGGTCTGGACCAGGCGGAAGCCGTGGAGAAGTTCGGATTCCTGTTGGAGGCGTTCACGTTTGGCGCGCCCCCGCACGGCGGTATCGCGTTCGGCTGGGACCGGATCAACGCACTGCTGTCCGGGGTGGACTCCATCCGCGAGGTGATTGCCTTCCCGAAGACGGGCGGCGGTGTCGACCCGCTGACCAATGCACCCGCGCCGATCACCGCACAGCAGCGCAAGGAATCCGGAATAGATGCCAAACCCAAACAGGTTGACTAGGCATGCGCGTCGACGACGATGCAGTGGGGGTACCTCCCGCTTGCGGGGGACGAAGCGATGAGGAGGAGCGGCGCTATGACTGAGGAACAGTTCCCCGACACCGAAACAGTCAAAGCATTCAACAACGCGATCACCGAAGAGTTCCGCGCTAACGGCGGCAAGGTCGGCGGCCAGTTCGAAGGCGCCGACCTCCTGCTGCTCACCACGACCGGCGCCAAATCCGGGCAGCAGCGGGTATCGCCGCTGGCGTACTTCACGATCGACGGCAGGCTGATCATCATGGGCTCGTTCGCCGGGTCGCCCAAGGATCCGGCCTGGGTGCACAACCTGCGGGCCAACCCGCGGGCGCACATCGACCTGGGCACCGATGCGTACGACGTCACCGCACACGAACTGCCGTCCGCGGAGCGCGAGCAGCTGTTCGACAAGGTGGTCGCCGTGGCGCCGGGCTTCGCCGAATATCAGTCGAAGACCAGCCGGGTCATTCCGCTGTTCGAGTTGCAGCGCAACTGACACAGCATTGCCGCACGCGCCGGCGCTGCGGTAAGCAGGCGAGATGAGCACTTCGCTGCTGACGCGGCCGTTCGCGGGTCGAGCCGTCGTCGGGGGTTTCAAACGGGTCCGCGGCGTGTGGTTCTACCTCGTGCAGACCTCGGTAGCGGCGGGTCTGTCGTGGTACATCGCGCACGACTTGCTGGCCCACCCGCAACCGTTCTTCGCCCCGATCGCCGCGGCGGTGTCATTGTCGACCAGCAACGTGCTGCGCGCGCAACGCGCGATCCAGATGATCGTCGGGGTGACCCTGGGTATCGGGACGGGGACCCTGGTGCAGGCGCTGTGCGGACCTGGCGCGGTACCCATCACGATCGCGGCGCTGGCCGCGCTGTTGGCCGCGGTCTTCATCGGTCAGGGCTATATCGGCCAGGGGATGATGTTCGCCAACCAGACCGTGGTGTCGTCGATTCTGGTACTCGCCCTCTATCGCAGCGGTGTCGGTTGGGAACGCATCTACGACGCGCTGATCGGTGGGGGGCTGGCGATCATCGTCGCCACCCTGCTGCTCCCGGCCGACCCGCTCGTCGTGCTGCGCAGCGCGCGCGTCGAGGTGCTGCGCACCCTGCACTCGGTGCTGGACCGCACCGCCGATCTGGCCCGCGGCCGTGACGTTGCCGCCCGGGACTGGCCGCTGCCGGCCGTCGACGGGGTGCACGAGCAGCTCGGCGGACTCATCCAGGCGCGGGCCACAGCTCGTCAGGTCGTGCGATTCGCGCCGCGGCGGTGGGGACTGCGCGGCGCCGTGCAGGCCGCGGATCACCAGGCCTTGCATCTGGCCCTGCTCGCCGTGTCGGTGCTGCAACTGGCGCGCGTGGTGGTCCCCGCCGTCGACGGCAGCTGCGCCCGGCTCCCGCAACCGGCGGCGGCGGTGCTCGACGATCTCGCGCGGGCGACGGCCCTCGCCGACTCCGATCCCACGACCGCGACCAGTCATGTCGACGCGGCCCGCCGGCATACGTCGACGCTGCTGGCGAACGCCCGGGAACGAAGCGATGTGGTGCTGGGCGACGTCGTCCAAGCGTGCGTCGACGACCTGCAGCGAGTGATCGACCTGGGCCAGCGGTAGGGGTGCTCAGATTGAGCCGGTCAAGTACTCCTGGACCAGCTTCTTGGGCGCGCGCGTCAGCCAGGCCTCAGTGATCAGCTCCTCGAGACCGCGGACGTCGATCTGCGCAAGCTTGACCAGCACCGCGGGATAGCCGTCGAAGTGCGGGGTGGTGAAGTAGATGTCCGGCTCCTCGGCGACCAGCGCGAGCTTGACGCCCTCGTCGGACACCCAGACGCCGAGGATGTCGCCCTCGGGTGCCTGGACGCCGTTGGCCGACAGCGCAGCGCGGTCGGACACGCGCAGCGGTCGCTCCCATGCCAGCAACTTCTTGCCGACCCTCCAGTCATGCGGCGACTGCTCGCAGGTGAGTGGCAGCTCACCCACGATCCGGGCGACGTCGTCCCAGGTGGCCACGCATCGATTGTGCTCCCGCTATGGTGCGCATGGAGCCGTATTGGCTATCGGTCGCAGATCCCAGGAGGTCGCTCGTTGGCTGCTGTAGCGCAACCCCCGGCCACCCGCCGTCATCGCATCACCCACCGCACCGAGTACCGCTACTCGGACGTCGTGACCAGTTCCTACGGTCGCGGCTTTCTCACCCCGCGCGACTCACAGCGCCAGCAGTGCGTGGCGCACCGGCTGACGATCGATCCGGCCCCTGCCGACAGTTCCACCAGCGTCGACTTCTACGGCAACATCAGCTCCTACTTCCACGTCACCGAGCCGCATTACACCCTGACGGTCACCAGCGACTCCATCGTCGACGTCTATCCGGCGCCCCCCGAGCGCTACAGCAACGGGCCGGCGATCCAACCGTGGGAGGCGGCCCGCCCGGCCGGGCGCCGAGGGGCGCTGGCGACCGAGTTCGCCCTGGACCTGAACCCGCCGGAGATCACCGACGAGGTCCGCGACTACGCGGCACCCAGCTTCGTGCCCGGACGCCCGCTGGTCGAGGTGCTGCGTGACCTCGCCTCGCGAATTTTCACCGACTTCACCTACCGGTCTGGCTCGACGACGATTTCCACCGGGGTCAATGAGGTTCTGGCGGCCCGGGAAGGGGTATGTCAAGACTTTGCGAGGTTGGCGATCGCCTGCCTGCGCGCCAACGGGTTGGCGGCCAGCTACGTGTCCGGTTATCTGGCCACCGACCCGCCCCCCGGAAAGGAACGAATGATCGGCATCGACGCCACCCACGCCTGGGCCGCGGTGTGGACCCCACAGGAGCCCGGCTTATTCGAATGGCTGGGCCTGGATCCCACCAACGACCAGATGGTCGACCAGCGCTACATCATCGTGGGGCGGGGCCGTGACTACGCGGACGTGCCGCCGCTGCGTGGCATCATCTACACCGACTCCGAGCGCAGCGTCATCGACGTTGCCGTCGACGTCGTGCCGTTCGAAGGCGACGAACTCTATGCGTGACTTCCACTGCCCCAACTGCGGCCAGCGCCTGACGTTCGAGAACTCCACCTGCCTGAATTGCAAAAGCGCGCTGGGGTTCTCCCTCGAGCAGATGGCGCTGTTGGTGATCGCCGAGGGCGATCGCAGCGAGCAGGCCGGCTTCGTGAATGCCGCCGACTATCAGCTGTGCGCCAATCTGCGGCTGGCCGAATGCAATTGGCTGGTCCCCGTCAATACCCCCCGGCTGCTGTGCGCGTCGTGTGTGCTCACCTCCGAACGGCCCAACGACGCCGACACGTCCGGCCTGGCGGAGTTCGCCGCGGCCGAGGCGGCCAAGCGCCGGCTGATCGTCGAGCTGCACGAACTGAAGCTGCCGATCATCGGCCGTGATGAGGATCCCGATTACGGGTTGGCCTTCCGGCTGCTGTCCAGTGCGCACGAACAGGTGCTGACCGGGCACGAGGACGGCGTCATCACGCTGGATCTGGCCGAGGGCGACGACGTGCACCGCGAGCAGCTGCGGGTCGAGATGGACGAGCCCTACCGAACCCTGCTCGGGCATTTCCGGCACGAAATCGGTCACTACTACTTCTACCGCTTGATCGATCCGAACAGCGATCACTTGGCCCGCTTCAACGAGCTATTCGGCGATCCGGACGCCGACTATCAGGAGGCGCTGGACCGGCACTACAGCCAGGGTGCCCCGGATGGCTGGCAGGAGACCTTCGTGTCGTCGTATGCGACCATGCACCCGGCCGAGGATTGGGCCGAGACGTTCGCGCACTATCTGCACATCCGCGACACGCTGGACACCTCGGCATGGTGCGGTCTGGCGTCGGCGTCGGCGACCTTCGACCGGCCGCCGTTGGGCCCCAGCGCTTTTCCCAACATCATCGAGATGTGGCTGCCGTTGTCGTGGTCGCTGAACATGGTCAACCGGTCGATGGGCCACGACGATTTGTATCCCTTCGTGCTGCCGGTCGCGGTGCTGAACAAGATGCAGTTCATCCACACGGTGATCGAAGATGTGACATCAGCGGCGAGCGGTCCGGCGGCGGCGATCGCCTAGTACGGCCGGCACCCCGTGAGGTGACAGGACCTACAGCCAGCTAGACACCGCGCAGGCGACGGATGCGGTCGGCGAAGACCCGCCGAGACACCGCGGCGTTCGGGGCCAGTATGTCGAAGACATGTGGGCACCCCGGGTGCACATGCACCTCGGTTGGGACACCGGCGCGAGCCAGGCGAAGGGCGTAAGCGACGTCCTCGTCGCGGAAGATGTCGAGATCGCCCACGTCGATGTAGGCGGGGGGCAGGAGCGCGAGATCGGTCGCCCGCGTCGGAGCAGCGTAGGCGTTCACAGCGTCGCTGCCGGAGTGTTCGCCCAGCAAGGCCTGCCACCCGGTGATGTTGTCCTCGTAGCTCCAGATCGCCGTCTGCGCCAATTCCGGGTCCGGCAGCTTCGTTCGGTCGTCGAGCATCGGGTAGATCAGCAGCTGCAGCGCGATCGGGGGACCGCCGCGGTCACGCGCGATCAAGCACACCGCGGCACCGAGCCCACCACCGGCGCTGTCTCCCATCACCGCCACCCGCGCCGGATCGACACCGAGTTCGTCGGCATGCGCTGCCAGCCAACACAGCGCCGCATAGCAGTCCTCGACCGGAACCGGGTGGGGGTATTCCGGGGCGACCCGATAGTCGACGAGCAACACCGGCACGTTGGACTCCGCGACGTAGCGCGCTGCCAACAAGCCGTAGAGGCCGCCGAATTCGCGCAATCCGACGATCATTCCGCCGCCGTGCAGGTACAGCACCGCGCTGCCGGGGGCCGGTGTTTGCGTCCCATAGAACCAGCTCAACGCCAGCGCGGCCCCGTCATCGGTGTCGAGTGTGTATCGGCGCACCTCTACCCCGGCGACGCCCGGCAGGGTGGGTACCAATTCGGCGAATACCTGGCGGGTGATCGCACGCCGTCCCATCACATCTCCGGCCGGTGGCGGTTCTGAAGCGGCCAGCAGCGCTGGCTGCGCGGTGATCGCGGCGAGTACCTCGGGGTCGATTTGTAGGGCCACTGCTTCGACTCGCTCTCCAGTGCGCTTATCCCCGAAGTGGCGGCCGCGCGCTGGTGGGGGGCGAATCGCTGGGCTGAGCCGTCAACTCGCAGCGTTGGACTTTCCCAACACGTTCTTAGAGCGGGGCCGGCAAATTAGGCTGACGCCATCATGCGGCACACGAAGACGTTGGCGCAACGCTCGGGTCGAGCGCCGGAAGCGGTGACCGGCCACAGCGGTCGGTTGCCAGAGACCCCGGCCTACGGCTCCTGGTTGCTCGGGCACGTCTCGGACAGTCAACTGCATCGACGCCGACGCACCCAAATTATCTTGGCCCTGCTCATCGTGGCGGCGAACCTGATCGGAATCGGCATCGCCCTGCTGTTGGTAACCGTCGGCGTCCGCACACCAAGCGTATTCGACGACGCACCGTTATGGATCACGGTCGTTGCCGTTCCGGCTTACTGCGTGCTGGCCATTGTCTTGGGCACCTATTGGATAACCCGCCGGAGCGTGCTCGCGCTGCGCTGGGCCATCGAGGAAGGCAAACCCAGTTCCGCCGACCAGCGCAACATTTTCCTGGCTCCATCGCGGGTGGCGATCGCCCACCTGATTCTCTGGGGAGTCGGGGCCGCGTTGTGTACGGGCCTCTACGGCCTGATCAACCGATTGTTCATTCCACGGTTCCTCTTTTCCGTGGGCGCTTCCGGCATCTTGGTTGCCACCGGGTGCTTCTTGGTGACGGAATTCGCGCTGCGGCCCCTGGCTGCGCAGGCACTCGCGGCGGGCCGGCCGCCCCGCCGGATAGCCGCGGGCATCATGGGCCGAATCATCATGGTGTGGCTGCTGGGTTCTGGCGTGCCCGTCGTCGGGATCGCTTTCATGACGATCGTCCAGACGTCGATGCGAAACCTCACCGAAACCCAGTTCGAGTTCAGAGTGCTGATCGTGTCGGTGGCGACGCTGGTCTTCGGTTTCGCCTTGATGTGGATCCTGGCCTGGACGACCGCAACGCCGGTGCGGGTGGTGTGCGCGGCGCTAGAGCGCGTCGAGCGTGGCAATCTGCGCGGCGACCTGGTGGTGTTCGACGGGACCGAACTCGGCGAACTACAAAGTGGTTTCAACACGATGGTCGCCGGCCTGCGGGAACGCGAACGCCTGCGCGACATTTTCGGCCGCCACGTGGGGCGCGAAGTCGCCGCGGCCGCCGAACGCGAGCGACCGCAGCTGGGCGGGGAGGAACGTCACGTCGCGGTCATATTCGTCGACATCATCGGGTCGACGCGGTTGGTGACCAGCCAACCTCCGGCCAAAGTGGTCGCATTGCTCAACCGGTTCTTCTCCATCATCGTCGAGGAAGTGGACCGCCATCGCGGGCTGGTCAACAAATTCGAGGGCGACGCGTCGCTGGCCATCTTCGGCGCCCCGAACCGCCTGGACTCGCCCGAGACCGAGGCGCTCGTCGCCGCGCGGACCATTGCCGACCGGCTGGCCGACGAACTACCCGAGTGTCGGGCGGGCATCGGTGTGGCGGCGGGCCAGGTTATCGCCGGCAATGTCGGCGCGCGAGAGCGGTTTGAATACACCGTGATCGGCGAGCCGGTCAACCAGGCGGCCCGATTGTGCGAACTGGCGAAAACCTATCCGCGCCGATTGCTCGCTTCGTCGGAAGCGCTGCGCGCGGCGAGCGAAACCGAATGCGCCCGTTGGTCTTTGGGTGAGACGGTGACACTTCGCGGATACGACCAGCCCACCCAGTTGGCCACGGCCCGGTGAGGCCGCTTCGAGGGCTGGTGGTCATGATTGCCCGCGCGAGAACACCACTGCGGTTGACGCGGCGCCGAACCGGGACGGGGGCCGCACGAACTGGATGCGCATCTGTGGGTCGGCTGCTCTGCCGAGGGCAATGAATGCGGAGCGGCTGTAGGACCGCAGCATGCTGATGGACCCGTCGTGCATCCAGGGGCCCGCTGACGGCAACGAGAACCGTACCGCCATCGGCGCCATCAACAGGATGTTCAGGATCAGTCCGAGCGGGGACCGACGTCCGATGTCGATGACCAGAAATCGCTTGCCGACCCGAGTGGCCTCGGCGATCGCCTTGCAGGCGGCACTCGGTGGCAGGTGGTGAAACGCCAGCGCGAACACGACGAGGTCGTAGCTGTCATCCGCGGCGGCAATCGCGGTGGCGTCGACCACCTCGGTGCGCACCCGCGGATGGGTGCCCAACTCGCCGGCAGAGATTTTCGCCACCGAGGTCGGGTCGAGATCGCTGATCGTTACCGTCGCCGTGGGGTGCAAGTCCAAGATCTTCGCGGACAACTGGCCGTGCCCGGCACCGATTTCCAGGATGCGCGGGTGGGCGATGTCGGCGACGGCGCTGAGCGCGATGCGGGCATTTTTCTCGTGCAGGCCGACGCAGGTGCCCATCCGGTCGAGAGCCGAGATCACTTTTTGCTTGACCTCATCGGAAACGTCGTCGCGGTCGGTGTACTCCAATGCCTGGGTCTGCAGCAGTCGATCGAGCCAGGAGGCATCCGGCCCGCCACGGGGCATCGTCGCGATCGCCTCGATCGGGGTAGCCAGTTTGTTCATCACAAGCTCCTTACATTCGTCGTGGTAGTCGAAGGCTAACAGACGAACTAGTTCGTTTGGCACGGGGTAGGGCTGTGAGAAGCACCACAGAGCTGCGCGGCGAAATCGCGGCGGCCGCCCGGGCCGGATGCGCCCAGGACGGGCTGGCCGGCGCCAGGATCGCGCGTGCGACTTAGGCCGGCATCTCTCGTCGTTGGTCGGGGCCCCACAGCGGCTGCATACCGCCGGGCAGGGTCAATTGTGTTTCGGTGATGACGCCGGCCAGGTCGCGCAGCTCGGTGTGGATTGTGGCGAGCAGGTCGGCCAGCTCTTCGCGGTGTCCGTTGACGGCCACCTCCAGCGCGGCGGGGTCCGAGCGGCGCAGCAGCGTGCTGATCTCCTCCACGGTCCGCTCCGGACGCGACGACCCCGACGCGCTGGGCAGGTCCTTGAGGTTGGCCCGTAGCCGCTCCAGCTGATAGAGCAGCGAGCGCGGGTTGTTCGCGTCGAACAGCATCAGTTCGGTCACCGCGGCGACGCTGACCTGACCGACGGTACGGCGCCGGTAGATGACCGACGATTCGCAGGCCACCAGGGTCGACTCGATGACGGTCTGCTCGGCATCCGCGCTGCGGACCGTCGTGAGCGTGGCGCCCAGCAACGCGGTCAGCCACAGGCCACGTTCGATCCGCTTGCCGATGTCCATCATCGACCAGCCCACGTCGCGCACCATCGACTCGTTGGCCACGCCCGACAGGGTCAGCATTCCGGCCAGGGTGCGTCCATGGGCCGACGCGAGCCGGGTGTCGGCTTCGGCCAGCGACTGCGGCGGCTCGGCCCGATGCGCAAGTCCGCGCTCCAGGGTGGCCAGCACCACCCAGGTGTCGTTGGACATCTGGTCGCGCACCGCCCTGGCGGCCAGCGCGAGCCCCTCCACGGACTGGATCAGAGATCCCGCCCGGTCCGGGTCGAAGGTCAACGCCCACAACGTCGACGGGACGATCGCGATCATCTCGGCGTGGTCGTTGTCGGCCCCGGTGTCGGTGCCGGTGATGCGGCCCAGGGCGGCCATCAGCACCGGCACGACCTCGCTTTCCTCGGTGTCCTGGTGGTGGCGATAGACATGGAAGCGGTCGCGGGCGGCCATCAGGAGGCGGGCCGTGCTCTCCGCACGTTCGCCATAGCGGCCGATCCAGAACAGGTCGGACAGCACGCGCGGCGAGCTGACTCCCCAGGTGCCCGCGGCGGTCTTGACCGGCTGCGCCTCGGTCGGCAGCGTGATGGTCTCCGCTCGCACCCGTTCGGTTGGACGAACCCAAACATCTTTAGCCGCGACAGTTTTCAGTTCATATGCCGCGGGACCCGGTGCTACCACGTAACCGACGCCGCCGATCATCGGGGCATAGCCGCCGCGCTGGGCGACCGTGAACAGCCGCATTCCCACCCCGGCTGACGACAACACGCCGGCGTGGTCGGTCGGCGCGGAGGAGAACTGGGGCAGCTCCTGGCCGGCCCACTGCCACGGCATGCTCTCGATCTGTGCCGCGAGTCCGGCCAGCTGAGTCGACGAAAGTGTCGGTCCGACAATGGTTTGTCCGCCGACTGTCGATTTGATCAACAGCGACGAGAGGTTGGCCAGCAGGTGCGAACGTTCCTTGTCGATGCCTCCCCAGTACACCGGCGCGGTGGTCAGCAGCGGGGCTTCGCCGAGCAGTCGCTCGGCCAGTTCGGGCAGAAAGCGCAGCAGCCCAGGGCTTTCCAGGATTCCGCTGCCCAGCGTGTTGACGACGGTCACGGTGCCGCGGCGTTGCGCCTCCACCAAGCCGACCACCCCGAGCCGGGAATCGGCGCGCAGATCCAGCGGGTCGGCGTAGAGCGCGTCGACGCGGCGCAGCACGACGTCGACCCGCTTCAGCGTCCCGAGCGAGCGCATCCAGAGCTTGCCGTCGCGGACCACCAAGTCGGCGCTTTCCACCAGCGGAAAACCCAGCAGCGTCGCGAGATACGCCTGGTCGAACGCGGTCTCGGAGTAGATGCCCGGGCTGAGCACCACCACCACCGGGTCTTGGGCGTCGTCGGGCGCGGAATCGATCAGCGCCAGCCGCAGCGCCTGCGCGAACGGCGTGTTGGGCCGCGGCGCGATCCGTTCGTAGAGATCGGGAATCGCGTGCGCCACCACGCGTCGGTCCGCCAGCGCATAACCGGCACCCGAGGGGGCCTGCGTCCAGTCCGCATTGACCTCGAAGGCGCCGCTGGGCAGCCGGCTCAGATCGCAGGCGTGCATGAACAGCTGGTGGTGGCCCGGTACTTCGATTCCGCTGGCCGCGCGCACGTATCCGGGGTGGGCGAACACCAGCTCCGGGGGCAGCATGCCGTCGGTGAGTAGGCTACGCGGCCCGTACAGGTCGGCGAGCACGGCATCGAGCAGCCGCGAGCGCTGCACCAGCCCGGCCTCCAGCACCTCCCAATCGGCCGCGGACACCACGATCGGCAGGGTGTCCAGACTCCATGGCCGGGGCTCCAGCGCACGGCCGTTGGTGGGATCGACTTCGGTGTAGGTGATCCCGTCGTTGTCGATCAGGTTGTGCACCACCGAGCGCAGCTGATTCAGCCCGGTCCGGCCGCGTTCGGCGACCGTGTCGGCCAGCTCGGTCCAGGCCGGGCGCACGTGTCCGTCTTCGCCGAGGAATTCGTCGTAGCCGGCTCCCAGTGAGCCGGTGGGGCGCAGCTCGAACAGTGCTTCCTGGGCGCGTGCGGTCCGGTACCCGGCCAGCAGTCGATCGGCGTCGTAATGATCGGCCGGAACCGCCGACGGTTCGAGTGCCATCTGGATCCCAGTTTCCGAATACGCCATTACTGCTGCACGGTACGCACGCGTCGCAGGTCGAGAATGCCCGGCGCGCCGATATCGGTGAATATCCGGGCCTGCTTCTCCCGGATGCCGGAGAGGTCCAATTTGCCCGGGGTGAAGCCGATCGCCTCGAACCGTCGGGCGCGGCGCGATTCGGCCGCAACGGCGTTGACGGGTGGCTCCTCGTAGGCCATGCCACCCGGATGCGAGACGTGATACGTGCAGCCGCCACGCGAGGTGCCCGACGTCAGATCGATCAGCTCGAACTGCAACGGCACGTCGGTGGTGATCGTCGGATGCAGCGCACTGGGCGGCTGCCACGCCTTGTACCGCACCCCGCCCACATGGATGTCGGGGTTGTCGGTGGCCAGCAACGGCACCGGATAGCCGTTGCAGGTCACCACGTAGCGGTGCCGGTCGGCGCCGATGATGCGGATCTGCAGCCGCTCGACCGACGAGTCGACGTAGCGGGCGGTGCCCGTCGCGGTGGCCTCCTCGCCGAGGGTGTTCCACGGCTCGATCGCCCCGCGCAGCTCGATCTCGACGCCGTCGAAGACGGCGGTGCCGATGCGCGGGAACCGGAACTCGGTGAACGGGTCCAGCCAGCTGGTCTCGAACGCGATGCCGTGCGCGCGCAGGTCGGCGGCGACGTCGGCGATGTCGTGGATCAAGAAGTGCGGCAACAGGTATCGCCCGTGCAGGTTAGTCCCGTGCCGGATCAGCGGGGCGCGTAGCGGCTCGTCCCAGAACCAGGCCACCAGCGAGCGCACCAACAGCGACTGCACCATCGCCATCCGCAGGTGCGGCGGCATCTCGAACCCGCGCAGCTCCAGCAGGCCGAGGCGGCCGCGGGGGCTGTCGGGGCTGTACAGCTTGTCGATGCAGAACTCGGCGCGGTGGGTGTTGCCGGTGACGTCGGTCAGCAGGTGTCGCAATGCGCGGTCGGTCACCCACGGTGGTGGCGGCCCATCCTTGGAAGACGAAGCGAGCCGAGCGATCTCGGCGAACGCGATCTCGAGCTCGTACAGCGCCTCGGTGCGGCCCTCGTCCACCCGCGGCGCCTGCGACGTGGTGCCGACGAACCGGCCGGCGAACAGGTAGGACAGCGACGGGTGTCGTTGCCAGTAGGTCAGCAGCGAGACCAGCAGGTCCGGGCGGCGCAGCAGCGGCGAGTCCGCCGGCGTCACGCCGCCGAGTGTGATGTGGTTGCCGCCTCCCGTGCCGCCGTGGCTGCCGTCCACGTCGAACGACTCCGTGGACAGTCGGGCCAATCGTGCTTGTTCGTAAAGGGTTTCGAGCTGCTGGCGCTGTTCGTCGAAACTGGCGGTGGGCGCGATGTTGACTTCGATCACGCCGGGGTCGGGCGTGATCGTCGTCGACTGCAGCCGCGGGTCCGGCGGCGGGCCATAGCCCTCGATGACGACCGGGCTGCGGGTTTTGGCGGCCGCGGCCTCGATGCGGGCGATGAGGTCGACGAAGTGCTCCAGCGCCTCGGTGGGCGGGACGAACACGTACAGCAGCCCGTCGCGGGCCTCGGCGACCATCGCGGTCGGCGGTGCGGTGTCCGGGTCTTCGACCGGCGCGCTGGTCGACTCCGCCGGCAAGGTGTCCGACACGGCGGTGGGATCGACGTCGTACGTCGGCCGCGGCGGCTTCCAGCTGATCGAATTCAGCGGCAGCCGCAGCCCCGCGGGCGAATCTCCCTCGAGCAGCACGACGCGGCCGCGGCGCAGCCGCCAGTTCGCGCTGGCCCAGCCCAGGTCGTCGTCGCGGCGGTGCAGTGGCAGCACGAATGCGGCTGGGGCCGTGGTGGTTTCGTCGAGGCGAGCCAGCAGTGCGGCGCGCGCCGCCGCGTCGTCGTCGGCGAGGTCGTCGCCGGGCCGCACCGCGTCGCCCTGCGGCAGGCGGACTTTGGCCGCCAGCCGGGCCAACGGGTCCTCGAAGGCGGGCCGCACCTGGGACAGCGGCAATCCCAGACCTTCGGCGACCTCGGCGAGGATCTTGTAGGCCGTTTCATTGTCCGCGGTCGAGCTCGTCGGCTGAGACGCCCAGGGGTCAGCCAACAGCGCGTCGTCGGTCCACAGTGGCAGCCCGTCGGTGCGCCAATACAGGCCAATCTGCCAGCGCGGCAACGGTTCTCCCGGATACCACCGACCCTGGCCGCGATGGACCAGCCCCTGCGGAGCCCACGCGGCTTTCAGCCGAGCGGCCAGCGCGGACGCGCGCTCTCGTTTGTGCGGACCGTCTGCGGCGGTCGTCCACTCCTCGTCCACCTGGTTGTCGACCGACACAAAGGTCGGTTCGCCGCCGACCGTCAGCCGGACGTCGGCGGCGGTAAGCCGTTCGTCGACACCGCGGCCGACCGCGCAGATGGTCGCCCACGCCTCCTCGGTGTAGGGCAGCGTGACGCGCGGATCCTCGTGGATGCGGGTGACGGTGTTGGAGAACTCCAGGGTGGTCTCACACGGGTCGGTGCTGCCGGTGATGGGAGCAGCGCTCGAGGGATGTGGAGTGGCCGCCAGCGGGATGTGGCCCTCACCGGCGAACAGCCCCGACGTGGGATCGAGCCCGATCCAGCCCGCGCCGGGGATATACACCTCGGTCCACGCGTGCAGGTCGGTGAAATCGGCCGCGGGCCCCGAGGGCCCGTCGAGGGCCTCCACGTCGGAGGCCAGCTGCACCAGATAGCCGGAGACGAACCGGGCGGCCAGGCCGAACTGGCGCAGGATCGACACCAGCAGCCATGCCGAATCGCGGCACGATCCGACGCCGGTGCGCAGCGTGAAATCCGGTGTCTGGACGCCGGGTTCCATCCGCAGGCTGTAGGCCACGTCGGCGTTGACCGCGTGGTTGAGCGCGACCAGGAAGTCGATGGTGCGGGTTCCGTCGGGCACTGAGAAGTTCTCCACCCAGGCCCGCGCCAGCTCACCGGGGCCGGACCCTTCGACGTCCTCGTCGACCGGGCGCAGATAGGGCTTGAGATCGTCGGCGAGCGCCTTGGGATAGATCAACCCCGAAGCGGGGGGCCATATTTCGGCCCAGTCCTCGATGAAGAAGTCGAACGGGTTGATCACCTTGAGGTCGGCGATCAGGCCGACGGTGATCGTCAACTGCCGCATGGGATTCGGAAACACAAGCCGGGCAAGGAAATTGCCGAGCGCGTCCTGCTGCCAGTTGATGAAGTGGTCGGCGGGCTCGATGCGTAACGAGTAGGCCTCGATGGGCGTGCGCGAGTGCGGAGCCGGGCGCAGCCGCACCACGTGCGGAAACACTGGAACCAGCCGGTCAAAGGTGTAGCTGGTGCGATGCTCCAGCGCAACTTTGATGCTCATAACCGCTGATCTCATCACAAGGGTCGCAGCGTCGCAGCGCGCCGCGAGCGCGCGGAACCCTGTTGGCTACACGGGCAGCGGTCCCGATGGTGGGCCGGCAGGCGGTCCGGGCTGGTAGCCGGGCTGCTGCGCCGGCACCACCTGACCACCCGAAAGCTTGCGGTAGGCATACGTCAGGATCAGCGCCACCAGCGGGGCGGCCACCACGAGGCCGACACCGCACAACAGCGCGCCGACGATCACTGTGGCCATGGTGACCAACCACACCAGCAGGGCGTTGAGGAAATTCGAGCCGACCAACGAGAAGCCCGAGGCGAACCCCTTGAAGGCGTTCTCCGAGCGATCGACCACGAAAAGAATGACGAACTGGGTGAAGATCCCCACGATGATGCCGGGGACGAAGCAGGCGGCATAGCCGACCGAGGTGACGATGCTGACCAGGATCGCTGCGAGAAACGCCATGCCGAGGTTGCGCGGCTTGAAGAAGGACCCGATACTCACCTGCCGGCCGTCCGCGATGTCCAGGCATCCGGAGAAGAACGCGGCCTGGGCATACGCGGTCACGATCAGGGAGACGAGGTAGCCGAGCCCGACGACGGCCATTCCGGTGGGACTGAGATTCGCCGAGAAGGCGAAGTCGTAGTCGGAGGAGTCGTACGGGGTCACATTCGAACTCATGTTCTGGCCCACAAAGTTCAGCGCGGACGACGCGGCGAACAGCAGACCGAAGACCAGGGTGGGCACGATCAGTGCGACGGCGTTCTTGGTGAAGGTGTTCCAGGCCCAGCTGAAGGCCTCACCGACGCTGAATTGCGGCTTGGGCGGCCCGCCGTAACCCGGGGGCGGTCCGTAGCCGGGAGGGGGCGCGCCATAACCGGGCGGTGGGCCGTAGCCCGGGGGCGGGGTCGAGCCATAACCGGGCGGTGGGCCGTAGCCCGGGGGCGGCGCGCCGTAACCCGGCGGTGGCGGCGTGCCATAACCGGGCGGTGGCGGCGTGCCATAACCCGGCGGTGGCGCGCTTCCGGGAGGTGGGCCGTAGCCCGGAGGATTCTGGCTGCCGCCGAAAGGTTCGGCCGAATCACCTGGATGTTCGGGGGGCTGGCTCATGTCGCCGTCCTAACGTGCACGCGCGGAACTCGGATTGGACTTCGGCTGCCTAGGCGAGCTGTTGTCCGGGTGGGGGCCCGGCGGGCGGTCCCGCCGGGTACCCGGGCTGCTCCAGCGCAACGACCTGACCGCCGGAAAGCTTGCGGTAGGTGTACACCTGGATCAGCGCGGCAATCGGGATGGCCGCGATCATGCCCACCCCGCATAGCAGTTCGCCGACCAGCACCACCGCGTACTGCACCAGCCACGACAGCAGCGCAGGGACGAGGTTGGCTCGCGTCGTCGCGATGCTGGCCTTGATGGATTCCACCGGTGACAGCGATCGGTCGACGACGAACGGGATGGCGAACAAGGTGACGAACGCGAAGATGATGCCGGGGATGATGCACAGGATCGAGCCGATCACGGTGCCGAACGCGATCAGCAACGCGACGACGAACACCGCGCCGAGGTTGCGTGGCTTGAAGAACGTGCCGATCGTCACCGGCTTGCCGTCCGCGATGTCCAGGCAGCCGGTCGTCACCCCCGCGTGCATGTAGATCGCGGCGATGAAGAGCAGCACGTAGCCGACGACCATGACCGCGATCGACGCCGGGCCATACGCGATGTCGACGCCGCTGGTGGTCTCGCCGTAGCTGTCGGTGTAGGTGGTGCTGGTGCTCTCACCGAACACCATCGGCAGCAGCGCAGCGATCAGGGCGAACACCGTGATCACCGCGACGTAGATCAAGACCGGAACGACCAGCGCGGCGATGTTCTGCTGGAACTTGCCCCACGACCACTTGAACGCCTGGGTGACGTCGAACTGCGCGGACGCCGGGTCCCCGTATGCGCCGAAGCCGGGCGGCGGCGGGTAGCCCGCCGGCGGCGCCCCGTATCCGGGGGGCGGGGGAGGCGGCGCTGCGTAGCCCGGGGGCGGGGGAGGCGGCGCGCTGCCGGGAGGCGGGCTATAGCCGCCGGGCGGCTGGCCGTAGCCCGGGGGCGGTGCGCTGCTGGGAGGCGGGGCGCCATAGCTCGGCGCGGCGTGTCGGGGCGGCGGCGCGTAGCCCGCGGGGTTCTGGTCGCCGGCGAAGGGTTCGGCCGGGTCGCCTGGCTGTTCAGGGGGCTGGCTCATTTGCCGTCCTAATTTGCTGTTGGAAAAGCTTGCTGGGCACGCGCGCGGAACTAGGCAACCCGGAACTTAGCAAATATGCGGCGGGGGAGCGAGGATTGGGCCGGGCTTGCTTCGGAGCCTGCTTCGAGCCTGTGGCGGGGTCAGTTTGGCATCCCACCGCCAATGCGCGTACCTGTCCCAGCTGCGTGGTATGCCTGAAGCCGTGTCCGACGGTCTGTTCGACCTCCCCGGCGAATCGCAGGCGGCCCACGACGCCCTGAGCGTGCCGGCCGGCGCGCCGCTGGCGGTGCGGATGCGCCCGGCGTCGCTCGACGAAGTCGTCGGGCAGGACCACTTGCTGGCGCCCGGCTCGCCGCTGCGCCGGCTGGTCGAGGGCTCGGGGGTGGCGTCGGCCATCTTGTACGGCCCGCCGGGCAGCGGCAAGACGACGTTGGCCGCGCTGGTCTCGCACGCGACCGGCCGCCGATTCGAGGCGCTGTCAGCCTTGTCGGCGGGCGTCAAGGACGTCCGGGCGGTCATCGACAGCGCACGCAAGGCCCTCCTTTCCGGCGAGCAGACGGTGCTGTTCATCGACGAGGTGCACCGGTTCTCGAAAACCCAGCAGGACGCCTTGCTGTCCGCGGTGGAGAACCGGGTGGTGTTGCTGGTGGCGGCGACGACCGAGAACCCGTCGTTCTCGGTCGTGGCGCCGCTGCTGTCGCGATCGCTGATCCTGCAGCTGCGCCCGCTGACGGCCGACGACATCCGGACCGTCGTGCAGCGCGCCATCGACGATCCGCGGGGCCTGGGCGGCCGGATCGGCGTGCAGCCCGAGGCCGTCGAGCTGCTGGTGCAATTGGCCGCCGGCGACGCCCGCCGCGCGCTGACCGCGCTGGAGGTCGCCGCGGAGACGGTTGAGGCGGGCGGCGAGCTGACGGTCGCGGCCGTCGAGCAGTCACTGGACAAAGCCGCCGTGCGGTACGACCGCGACGGCGATCAGCACTACGACGTCATCAGCGCGTTCATCAAATCGGTGCGCGGCTCCGACGTCGACGCGGCGCTGCATTATCTGGCCCGCATGCTCGTCGCGGGAGAGGACCCGCGGTTCATCGGGCGCCGGCTGATGATCCTGGCCAGCGAGGACATCGGGATGGCCGACCCCACGGCGCTTCAGATCGCGGTGGCCGCCGCGCAGACCGTGGCGCTGATCGGCATGCCCGAGGCGCAACTGACGTTGGCGCACGCCACTATTCACCTGGCCACCGCGCCGAAGTCGAACGCGGTGACCACCGCGCTAAGCGCGGCAATGAACGACATCAAGGCCGGCAAGGCGGGTCTGGTGCCGGCGCAGCTGCGCGACGGCCACTACTCGGGAGCGGCCGCACTGGGCAACGCGCAGGGCTACAAATACGCTCACGATCACCCGGATGGCGTTGTCGCGCAACAATATCCGCCGGACGAGTTGGTGGGCGTGGATTACTATCGGCCCACCGAGCGTGGCGCGGAGCGCCAGATCGGCACGCGGCTGGATCGCTTGCGGGCGATCATCCGTAAACAACGCGGAGAGTGAGGGGGCACCGATGAGGACCTTCACCGACGAAGAGATGCGCCAGCTACTGCCCAGCGCGAGGGCGTACACGGTCGTCATCCTCAAGCGGGGGCCGCGATTCGACGACCCCACCGCACCCGCACTCATCTGGGAGCACGGCCGACGCAACTTCGGGTTGCGCGACGACGGTGCGCTCGCAGTGGTCCTGCCGGTCACCGACGGGTCCGACGTCTGCGGCATCGGGGTGTTCGCGACGACCGTCGAGGGCGCCACGGCGCTGATGAACGACGACCCCGGGGTGGCCGCCGGGGTGTTCACTTACGAGGCACATCCCTGCCGCGGCTTCCCCGGGGATGCGCTGCCCTAGTCGCCGCCCGGTCAGACCAGCTCGGGAACCCGCAGGCGCGCGATCGCCAGCTCGAACTCGGCGACGTCGACGATCTCGGCGCCCAGGTCGCGGGCCCGCCTGCTGCGCAGTTCGCTGGCCGCCTCGCTGTTGCGGGCCATGGCCTCCTGGCTGTCGAACGTCGAGCACGACACCGCTCGCCGCCCGGCCGGGTGGTCGATCATCAGGCTGGCGCTGCAGAACCCTTCGAGGCTCTCCATCTCCGGAACCACTGCCATCCGGTAGAAGTCCAGGGATCGCTCGAGCTGATCGGGCACCACCTTTAGCCAGGTGGCGCGCACAAACGCACCCTCGGGTGACCGGTGCCGGCGCTGCAGCGACGCGATGTGCCACTCCTCGACGCTGGCGCAACCGTCGAACATCAACGCCACGTGGTCGCGGATGATCGCTACCCGCTCGGAGCTGGCGCGCATCGCGGCGATCGTGTCCCAGGCACTGGTGGCGATGCAGCGGCCGGAGTGCCGGTCGACCAACAGCGACAGCCCGATATAACCGTCGAGTTCTTCCATTTCATGCATGACGACGTCGCGAACATGCGCAATTCCGATGTCGACCGACAAGGGTTGACCGTCGATCGTGAATGACCGTGCGTACACGATGGATCCCTAACTACTCGGGGCAGCACCGCCGGTGGCGCCACCGGTCCCACCGAATACCTTCCTCCTACCGATTACCTGCTGGCAATGGGTTTCCGGCGTGTCCGCTCGGGGTGGCCGCGGTCACCAAGGATCGGCTGGTCCGAAGCAGGTCCGGTGGCCGCGCCGTACCCTTGAACGGATGCAGACGGATGTGCTCGAGGTGGACACCGCCAGTCGTCGCATCGTGGATCTGACCGACGCGGTGCGCAGGTTTTGCTTCTCCTACGGCGACGGCTTGTGCAACGTTTTCGTCCCGCACGCAACGGCCGGGGTCGCGATCATCGAGACCGGCGCCGGTTCCGACGACGACCTGGTCGAGACGCTGGAGCGGCTGTTGCCGCGCGATGACCGCTACCGACACGCGCACGGCTCGGCTGGGCACGGCGCTGACCACGTGTTGCCGGCGATCGTCGCGCCGTCGGTGACGCTGCCGGTCGCGGCCGGCGAGCCGCAGCTGGGCACCTGGCAAAGCGTCGTTTTGGTCGACCTCAACCGGGACAACCCGCGGCGCTCGGTGCGGTTGAGCTTTTTGGAGGGTTAGCTGCCGGGTTAGGGGCCGCGCCGGGACCGGTACTGTGAGCGGTCGAAACGCGTCGTCGGACAGCCCTATAGGAAGAAGCGGAAAGAGTGCAGACACACGAGATCAGGAAGAGGTTTCTTGATCACTTCGTGAAGGCGGGTCACACCGAGGTGCCGAGCGCATCGGTGATCCTCGACGACCCTAACCTACTGTTCGTCAACGCCGGCATGGTTCAGTTCGTGCCGTTCTTCTTGGGCGCGCGCACGCCGCCGTACGCGAAGGCCACCAGCATCCAGAAGTGCATCCGCACGCCGGATATCGACGAGGTGGGCATCACCACGCGGCACAACACCTTCTTCCAGATGGCCGGCAACTTCTCGTTCGGCGATTACTTCAAACGCGACGCCATCGAGCTGGCCTGGTCCTTGCTGACCGATTCCGTCGCCGATGGCGGCTACGGCCTGGACCCCGAAAAAATATGGACGACGGTCTTTTTCGACGACGACGAGGCCGTGCGGCTGTGGCAGGAGATCGCCGGGCTGCCGGCCGAGCGGATCCAGCGCCGGGGCATGGCGGACAACTATTGGTCGATGGGCATCCCCGGACCGTGTGGGCCCTCGTCGGAGATCTACTACGACCGTGGCCCGGAATTCGGCGTCGAAGGCGGCCCGATCGCCAACGAGGACCGCTACATCGAGATCTGGAATCTCGTGTTCATGCAGAACGAGCGCGGCGAAGGAACCAGCAAGGAAGACTTCGAGATCCTTGGGCCGTTGCCGCGCAAGAACATTGACACCGGCATGGGTGTGGAGCGGGTCGCGTTCATCCTGCAGGGCGTGCACAACGTGTACGAAACCGACCTGCTGCGACCGGTTATCGACAAAGTGGCCCTGGTCGCCGCGCGCCCGTACGACATCGGCAACCACGACGACGACGTGCGCTACCGGGTGATCGCCGACCACAGCCGCACCGCCGCGATCCTGATCGGCGACGGCGTGAGCCCGGGCAACGACGGCCGAGGTTACGTGCTGCGCCGGCTGTTGCGCCGGGTGATCCGCTCGGCCAAGCTGCTGGGCATCGACGGCCCGATCGTCGGCGAGCTGATGACCACGGTGCGCGACGCGATGGGCCCGTCCTATCCCGAACTCGTCGCCGACTTCGACCGGATCAAGCGCATCGCCGTCGCCGAGGAAACCGCGTTCAACCGCACGCTGGCATCGGGCTCGAAGTTGTTCGACGACGTGGCCGGCGCCACCAAAGCTGCTGGGGCCAAAGTGGTTTCCGGCGCGGACGCCTTCACCCTGCACGACACCTACGGCTTCCCGATCGAGCTCACGCTGGAGATGGCGTCGGAGGCCGGCCTGCAGGTCGACGAAATCGGCTTCCGGGAGCTGATGGCCGAGCAGCGCCGGCGTGCCAAGGCCGATGCCGCCGCACGCAAGCACGCGCACGCCGACCTGACCGCATACCGCGAGCTGGTCGACGCCGGCCCCACCGAGTTCACCGGCTTCGACGAGTTGAGCTCGCAGGCAAGGATTTTGGGTATCTTCGTCGACGGCAAGCGGGTGCCGGTGGTCGCACACGGCTTGCAGGGCGCCGAGGCTGCCGATCGAGTCGAACTGATCCTGGACCGCACGCCGCTGTACGCGGAATCCGGTGGCCAGATCGCCGACGAGGGGACCATCAGTGGAACGGGAGCAGGCGAGAGCGCCCGGGCGGCGGTCACCGATGTACAAAAGATCGGCAAAACCCTTTGGGTGCATCGGGTTAACGTCGAGTCCGGTGAGTTCGTCGAGGGCGACACCGTGATCGCAGCGGTGGATCCCGGCTGGCGCAAGGGCGCTACCCAAGGCCACTCGGGCACCCACATGGTGCACGCCGCACTGCGACAAGTGTTGGGCCCCAACGCCGTTCAGGCCGGATCGTTGAACCGTCCGGGCTACCTGCGCTTCGACTTCAATTGGCAGGGCGCACTATCCGACGAACAGCGCAGCCAGATCGAAGAAGTGACCAACGAGGCCGTCCAGGCCGACTTCGAGGTGCACACCTTCAACGAATCTCTGGAGAAGGCCAAGGCGATGGGCGCGATGGCGCTGTTCGGTGAGGCCTACCCCGACGAAGTGCGGGTGGTGGAGATCGGCGGCCCGTTCTCGCTGGAGCTGTGCGGCGGAACCCACGTGCACAACTCGGCGCAGATCGGCCCGGTGACAATCCTCGGCGAATCGTCGATCGGCTCGGGGGTGCGCCGGGTGGAGGCCTACGTCGGGCTGGAGTCATTTCGGCACCTGGCCAAGGAGCGGGCCCTGATGGCGGGGCTGGCGTCGTCGCTGAAGGTGCCGTCCGACGAAGTGCCCGCCCGGGTGGCCAACCTGGTCGAGCGGCTCAAGGCCGCCGAGAAGGAACTCGAACGTGCCCGGCTGGCCGGCGCAAAGGCCGCGGCGGTCAATGCCGCGGCCGGAGCGGAGCGGATCGGTAACGTCCGTGTGGTGGCGCAGCGGATGGCGGGTGGGATGACGGCGGCCGATCTGCGATCCCTCGTCGGCGACATCAAGGGCAAGCTGGGCAGCGATCCGGCGGTGGTCGCGCTGATCGCTTCGTCGTCCGGGGAGCAGGGCTCCACGGTGCCATATGCCGTCGCCGCCAATCCGGCCGCCCAAGATCTCGGGCTCCGCGCCAACGACCTGGTCAAACAGCTCGCCATGGCCGTCGACGGCCGCGGCGGCGGCAAGCCCGACCTGGCGCAGGGTTCCGGCAAGAATCCGAGCGGCATTGACGCGGCGCTGGACGCAGTCCGCTCCGAGATCGCCGTGATAGCGCAGGTCGGTTGAGTGGAATTGGCAGAGCATCGCTTGCCCGACCGGCCCGGCGACCCTAACCAGGACAGTCCGGGCCGGGGCCGCCGACCTGGGAGAAGCCTCGGCGTCGACGTGGGCAGTGTGCGCATTGGCGTGGCCGTCAGCGATCCCGACGGCATCCTCGCCACCCCGGTGGAAACGGTGCGCCGCGACCGTTCCGGCAGGCACGTCCGGCGGCTGGCCGAGCTCGTCGGCGAGCTGGAAGCCGTCGAGGTCGTCGTCGGGTTGCCCAGGACGCTGGCCGATCGCACCGGCCCGTCGGCGATCGACGCGATCGAGGTGGCCGAGGCGCTGGCTGAAGTTTTGGCGCGGGGACCCGCGCCGGTGCCGGTGCGGCTGGCCGACGAGCGACTGACCACCGTCAGCGCGCAGCGTTCTCTGCGTGCGGCGGGGGTGCGGGCCAGGGAGCAGCGGGCGGTGATCGACCAGGCGGCGGCCGTCGCGATCCTGCAGAGCTGGCTCGATCAGCGCCGGGCAATGCAGGCCCGGTCCGCGGCTGGGGATGTCATCGATGGTGGATAGCGCGCGGGACGAACGGGCCGAGCCGACCGCGGTCGGTCCACCCCGGCACCGAGCCAGCCGGATGGCCCGGATCAAGGCCGAACGCGGGCGCCGGCGGCGCCGTCTCGCCGGCCGCATCATCGTGGGCGTGCTCGTCGTGATCGTGGTGGCCGCGGTGTTCGTCGGCTCCAAGATGTGGCACACGGTGTTCGGCGCCGGCGACGACTACAGCGGAGACGGCAAGCGCGACATCGTGATTCAGATACAGGCCGGCGACTCGACGACGATGGTCGGCGAGACGCTGCACAACCAGGGAGTGATCAAGACCGTCCGGGCTTTCATCAACGCCGCGCACGGCAACGCCGCGATCACCTCGATCCAGCCGGGCTTCTACCGGATGCGCACCGAAATCCCGGCCGATTCGGCCGTCACGCGGCTGACCGACCCCGGCAACCGGGTGGGCAAGCTCGTCATTCCGGAAGGGCGTCAGCTTGACGACACCACCGACATGAAGACCAACAAGGGCAACCCGGGAATCCTGACGCTGATCTCCCGCGCCACCTGCGTGGACCTCGACGGCAACAAGCACTGCGTCTCGGTGGAGGACCTGCGTGCGGCGGCGGGCAACACCCCGCCCAACGTGTTGTCGGTGCCGGTCTGGGCGATTCAGCCGGTCACCGAGCTGGGCACCGACCACCGCCGCCTGGAGGGGCTGATCGCGCCGGGAACCTTTAACGTTGATCCGTCGGCTTCGCCACAGAACATACTGGCCAACCTGATCAGCGCGGGGGCCGCGACGTACATGCAGTCCGGGCTGGTGGACAGCGCGCAGGCCATGAAGCTGTCGCCCTACGACATCCTTGTGGTGGCCTCGCTGGTGCAGCAGGAATCCAACTCGCAGGACTTCGCGAAGGTGGCGCAGGTCATCTACAACCGCCTGAACGCCCACCACACGCTGGAGTTCGACTCGACGGTGAACTATCCGCTGGACCGCCGCGAGGTCGCCACCAGCGATGCCGACCGGGCGCAGAAGACGCCGTGGAACACCTACGTCTCACCGGGTCTGCCCGCCACGGCGATCTGCTCGCCCGGCATCGACGCGCTGCATGCCGCCGAGCATCCCGAGCCGGGTGACTGGTTGTACTTCGTCACGATCGATGCCCAGGGGACCACACTGTTCACCAAGGACTACAAGCAGCATTTGGCCAACATCGAGCTGGCTAAGCACAACGGTGTCCTCGACAGCACGCCCCGCTGACGCGGGCCCGCGAAAGGCGGCCGTGCTCGGCTCGCCGATCGCCCATTCCAAATCCCCGCAACTGCATCTGGCCGCCTATCACGCACTGGGCCTGAACGGCTGGACCTACGAACGCATCGAGTGCAGCGCCGAGGAGTTGCCGGGCGTCGTCGGCGGGTTAGGGCCGGAGTGGGTCGGCGTGTCGGTGACCGCGCCGGACAAATTCGCCGCGCTGGAGTTCGCCGACGAGCGCACCGAACGCGCCGAGCAGGTGGGATCGGCCAACACCCTGGTGCGCACACCGCACGGCTGGCGGGCCGACAACACCGACATCGACGGCGTCGCGGGGGCGATCGCGTCGATAGGGGGAGCCTCGGGACGGGCACTGGTCTGTGGATCGGGTGGCACCGCGCCGGCGGCCGTCGTGGGCTTGGCGCAGCTCGGCGTCAGCGGCATCACCGTCGTGGCGCGCAACCCAGAGAAGGCGGCCCGGTTGGTGGACCTGGGAACTCGGATCGGCGTGCCGACCCGGTTCTGCGGGTTGGGTGCCTCCGACGATCGGGCGCTGACCGCCGAGGTCGCGACCGCGGAGGTGCTGGTCAGCACAATTCCGGCCGAGGTGGCGTCGCGGTATGCCGGCGCTTTCGCGCCGATCCCGGTGCTGCTGGACGCCGTCTACGACCCGTGGCCCACCCCGCTGGCCGTGGGGGTGGCCGGCGCGGGCGGGCGGGTGATCAACGGCCTGCAGATGCTGCTGCACCAGGCCTTCGCGCAGGTAGAGCAGTTCACCGGGCTGCCCGCCCCCCGCGAAGCGATGACTTGCGCGTTGGCCGCCCTGGACTAGCGTTTCGCGGGTGCGGGCAACAGCGGGGGCGGTAGTGGTGGTCTGGCTGCTCGTGCTGAGCTGCTACGACGTGCGGCAACGCCGACTGCCCAACCTGCTGACGCTGCCCGGCGCCGGCGTGATCCTGGTGGCCGCATGCTGGGGTGGACGCGGCGCGTTCGCGCTGGCCGGAGCCGCGGCACTGGCGACGCTGTATCTGCTGGTGCACCTGATCTCGCCGGCCGGGATGGGAGCCGGCGACGTGAAGCTGGCGATCGGCGTGGGCGGGCTGGCCGGCTGTTTCGGCGCCGCGGCGTGGTTTCTGGCGGCGCTGGCGGCACCGCTGCTGACCGCGCTGCTGGGGGTGGCGTGGCGCGGCGGCGCCTCGGTGCCGCACGGTCCGTCGATGTGCCTGGCGACCGCGGGCGCGGCGGGATTGGCTCTGCTCGGCTGAGCCCACGGTGCGGCCCCGACGTCACGAGTGTGCGTCCAGGGCGGCAACAGCGCGCAAATCTCGCCCTCAGCGCACACGCGAAGCCCAGGATGCACGCCGCACCTTGGCAAGTCCGCGCCTGACCCCATGGGAGAATGGGACCCGTGTTGCGTTGGATCACCGCCGGGGAGTCCCATGGCCGCGCGCTGGTAGCCGTGGTCGAAGGCATGGTTGCGGGTGTGGAGGTCACCTCCACCGAAATCGGCGACCAGCTGGCCCGGCGCCGGCTCGGCTACGGCCGGGGCGCCCGGATGCAGTTCGAGCGTGACGCGGTGACCGTGCTGGCCGGGGTGCGCCACGGCGTGACCCTGGGCGGGCCGATCGCCATCGAGATCGGCAACACCGAGTGGCCGAAGTGGGAAACCGTGATGGCCGCCGACCCGGTCGACCCGGCCGAGCTGGCCGATATCGCGCGCAACGCGCCGCTCACCCGGCCGCGGCCCGGGCACGCGGACTACGCCGGCATGCTCAAGTACGGCTTCGACGACGCCCGCCCGGTGCTGGAGCGCGCCAGCGCGCGCGAGACCGCCGCCCGCGTCGCGGCGGGAACCGTCGCCCGGTCGTTTCTGCGCCAGGCGCTGGGCGTCGAGGTGCTCTCGCACGTGATCGCGATCGGCCCGTCGCAGCCCTACGACGGGCCGCCGCCCGGACCCGGCGACCTGGCGGCGATCGACGCCAGCCCGGTGCGCGCCTTCGACAAGGCCGCCGAGCAGGCGATGATCGCCGAGATCGAGGCCGCCAAGAAGGACGGCGACACCCTCGGCGGGGTGGTGGAAGTCGTGGCGCTCGGCCTGCCGGTCGGCCTGGGCTCGTTCACCAGCGGCGACAACCGTCTGGACAGCCAGCTGGCCGCCGCCGTGATGGGCATTCAGGCGATTAAGGGTGTGGAGATCGGCGACGGCTTTGCGACCGCGCGCCGCCGCGGCAGCCAGGCCCACGACGAGATGTATCCGGGGCCCGACGGCGTGATCCGCTCGACCAACCGGGCCGGCGGCCTGGAGGGCGGCATGACCAACGGCCAGGCGCTGCGGGTGCGGGCCGCGATGAAGCCGATCTCGACGGTGCCGCGGGCGCTGGCCACCGTCGACATGGCCACCGGTGACGAGGCCGTCGCCATCCACCAGCGCTCCGACGTGTGCGCGGTGCCGGCCGCCGGCGTCGTCGTCGAGACCATGGTGGCGCTGGTGCTGGCCCGGGCCGCGCTGGAGAAGTTCGGCGGCGATTCGCTGACCGAAACCCGGCGCAACATCGAGGCCTACCAGCGCGCGGTCGCCGAGCACGAGACGCCGGCCGCGCGCGCCGAGGCGTCCGGGTAGGCGTGCCGTGACCCCAAGGGCGGTACTCGTCGGATTGCCGGGCTCGGGCAAGTCGACCATCGGGCGCCGGCTGTCCAAGGCGATGGGCGTCGGCTACGTCGACACCGACGTACTGATCGAGCAGCAGACCGGCCGCACCATCGCCGACATCTTCGCCACCGACGGGGAACAGGAATTCCGCCGCATCGAGGAAGACGTGGTGCGTGCGGCGCTGGCCACCCACGACGGCGTCGTGTCACTCGGCGGCGGTGCGGTCACCACGGCGGGGGTGTGCGACGCGCTCGCCGGCCACACCGTCATCTACCTGGAGATCGGCGCCCGCGAAGGCGTGCGGCGCACCGGCGGCACCTCCGCGCGACCCCTGCTGGCCGGCGGAAACCGGGCCGAGAAATACCGCGCCTTGATGGCGCAACGAATTCCGCTGTACCGGCGCGTCGCGACCATCCGGGTCGACACCAACCGCCGCAACCCCGGGGCGGTGGTGCGCTACATCATGTCCCGGCTGCCCCTGCAAACCACCGAACAGCCGGCCACGCCCGGCGCCGCGGATTCCAGCAAGGCAACCACATGACACAACCCACCCCACCGGTCACCGTGCAGGTGGCCGTCGACCCGCCGTACCCGGTGGTGATCGGCACCGGATTGCTCACCGAGCTGGGCGAATTGCTCGGCAACCGGCACCGGGTCGCGATCCTGCACCAGCCGGTGTTGGCGCAGACCGCCGAGGCGATCCGCGGCTACCTGGCCGACATGGGCGTCGACGCGCACCGTATCGAAATCCCGGACGCCGAGGCCGGAAAAGAATTGCCGGTCGTCGGCTTCATCTGGGAAGTGTTGGGCCGCATCGGAATTGATCGCAAGGACGCGCTGGTCAGTCTCGGCGGCGGCGCGGCCACCGATGTCGCGGGTTTCGCGGCGGCCACCTGGCTGCGCGGCGTTTCGATCGTGCACGTGCCGACCACGCTGCTGGGCATGGTCGACGCGGCGGTGGGCGGCAAGACCGGCATCAACACCGAGGCGGGCAAGAACCTGGTCGGCGCCTTTCATCAGCCGCTGGCCGTCCTGGTCGACCTGGCCACCCTGGAAACGTTGCCGCACAACGAAATAGCCGCCGGAATGGCCGAAGTCGTGAAGGCCGGGTTCATCGCCGACCCGGTGATCCTCGACCTGATCGAGGCCGACCCGCAGGCGGCGCTGGACCCGAAGGGTGACGTGCTGCCGGAGCTGATCCGTCGCGCGATCGCCGTCAAGGCCGAGGTGGTCGCCGCCGACGAAAAGGAATCCGAGCTGCGCGAGATCCTGAACTACGGCCACACTTTGGCACACGCGATCGAGCGCCGGGAGCGCTACCAGTGGCGGCACGGCGCCGCGGTTTCGGTGGGCTTGGTGTTCGCTGCCGAACTCGCCCGGCTCACCGGCCGGCTCGACGACGACACCGCCGCGCGCCATCGCGCCATCCTGACCTCGCTGGGGCTGCCGGTCAGCTACGACCCCGACGCACTGCCCCAACTGCTGGAATACATGGCCGGAGACAAGAAGTCGCGCGCCGGTGTGCTGCGGTTCGTGGTCCTCGACGGGCTGGCGAAGCCGGGCCGGTTGGTCGGACCGGACCCGGGTCTGCTGGTGACCGCCTACGCGGGAGTGTGTGCGCCGTGACCAGCACAGTCAACGTCATCAACGGCCCCAACCTGGGCCGGCTGGGCCGCCGCGAACCCGAGGTCTACGGCGACACCACGCACGATCAGCTGGCCACGCTCGTCGAACGCGAGGCCGCCGCGCTCGGTCTCAAAGCCGTTGTGCGGCAAAGCGATAGCGAAGCCGAATTGCTGGACTGGATACACGCGGCCGCCGATGCGGGGGAGCCGGTGATTCTCAATGCCGGCGGCCTGACCCACACCTCGGTGGCGTTGCGTGATGCCTGCGCCGAACTGCGGGCGCCGCTGATCGAGGTGCACATCTCCAATGTGCATGCGCGCGAAGAGTTTCGGCGTCACTCATATCTGAGCCCGGTGGCGACCGGAGTGATCGTCGGGCTGGGCGTCGAAGGCTACCTGCTGGCGCTGCGCTACCTGGCGAAAGGCTAGCGGCTAGTCCTTCTTCCCCCACTGCGAACTCGGCCATTCGGATTCCGGGCTCGCATGCTTCGGGTCGGACTCGGTGCGGATCACCTCGGTTTTGGTGTCGTCCGCGCGGGTCGGGATCACCTCGGTTTTGGCGTCATCCGTACGGATCGTCTCGGTGGGCGCCTCCCGCTCGGCGGTGGCCACCGCCGACGTCTGGGCCTGGGCTCCGGGGTGCGGCACGGGGACCTCGCCGGTCGGCGCCTCGTCGGCGCTGGCGGCGGTGAACACGTCGGTGTCAGCCCGTTCCTCGTCCGCTCCGGCGCCGCGGTCGGCCGGGGGATTGCGGTCGATCCGCCAGCGGCCGACGGCCACGCCGATGATGCCGGGCAAGAAGACGCACAGCGCGGTGAACGCCGCGAACGTCGTCACCTCGTTGATCAAGCCCCCGGTGTAGAGGCCCTTGTAGAACAGCGCGATGAGCCAGGAGACGGCCCCGCTCACGATCCCGGCGAACAGGCCCGCCAGTAGCCAGGTCATCGCCAGATCCGCACGGCGATCCGGATCCGCGTGGGCTTTCGCGTCGGCCCGGCCGTCCATCACCCCCCACACGCCCACGGCGATGACGAACAGCAGCAGCAGTACGACACTGACCAGTGCGGCCTGCGTCTGCCACACGTTGATGATCGCCCCCTGGAACAACCGGACGACGACCATCAGCCCAGCGAACGCCAATCCACGCACCATCCAGTTACTCATGGCCAACCAGCGTAGCGAGTACCGTCGTGAGTCGTGACACATTCCCAGCGTCGAGACAATCTAAAACGCCAGATCGAGGCCAGTGGGCTGGACGCGATGCTGGTCACGGACCTGATCAACGTGCGTTATCTGTCAGGTTTCTCCGGATCCAACGGCGCGTTGCTGGTCTTCGCCGATGATCGCGACGCCATTTTGGCCACCGATGGCCGTTATCGCACCCAGGCCGCCGCGCAGGCGCCCGACCTCGAGGTCGCCATCGAGCGGGCCGTCGGGCGCCATCTGGCGGGGCAGGCGGCCGAGGCGGGCGTGTCCAAGCTGGGGTTCGAAAGCAATGTGGTCACGGTGGACGGCTTCGACGCCCTGACCAAAGAGGTCGGCGAGCACGGCGGCGCGACCGAGCTGGTGCGGGCCGCCGGAATGGTCGAGGCGCTGCGCGAGATCAAGGACGCGGGCGAAGTGGCGCTGCTGCGGCTGGCCTGCGAGGCCGCCGACGCCGCACTGAAAGACCTGGTGGCGCGCGGCGGCTTGCGCCCCGGCCGCACCGAGCGTGAGGTGAGCCGCGAGCTCGAGGCCCTGATGCTCGATCACGGCGCCGACGCCGTCTCGTTCGAGACGATCGTGGCCGCCGGACCGAATTCGGCGATCCCGCACCACCGGCCGACCGACGCGGTTCTCGCCGACGGCGATTTCGTCAAGATCGACTTCGGCGCGCTGGTCGCGGGCTATCACTCCGACATGACCCGCACCTTCGTGCTGGGCAAGGCCGCTGACTGGCAGCTGGAGCTCTATGCGCTGGTCGCCGAGTCACAGCGGGCCGGTCGTGAGGCGCTGCGGCCGGGCGCCGATCTGCGTGAGGTGGACGGCGCCGCGCGCCAGGTGATCGTCGACGCCGGGTACGGCGAACAGTTCAGCCACGGATTGGGTCACGGGGTGGGCCTGGAGATCCACGAAGCACCGGGAATCGGCGCGACGTCGTCGGGGACGTTGCTGGCCGGTTCGGTGGTGACGGTGGAGCCCGGCGTCTACCTGCCGGGCCGGGGCGGCGTCCGCATCGAGGACACCTTGGTCGTCGCCGCAGCCGGGTCACCGACCAGCGGTCAGACCGCGGAGCTGCTGACCCGGTACCCCAAAGAGTTGGCCATTCTGGCGTAGCCGGCGGCTGCGCTCGAACTCGGGCGGCTGCGTAGGATTTGGGAAATGGCCTACCTCGCCCTCAGCGCCGTCTACGTGGTCGCCGCATGCACCGCTCTGGCCGGATTCTGGCTCACCGCCGTGTTGTTCGTCGGCCACGACTACGACGCGACCGGGGTCGTCATGACGGCCGTTCGCAGGGTGGCCGGGCGGGGCCCGATTCTGATCGCGGCCGGTGTTGCGCTGGGTTTGCTGGGCAACCTTGCCGCGAACCATCTGCCGCCGGCGCCAGCCTCCGACCTGGTCGCGCCGTCCCGCCCGTCGGACCCGTGCGACCTCAACGACGGCCTTTTCGGCCTGTGCGGTGCCGGGCAGCTGGGTTAGCCGCGCGGTTAGGGGCGGACCGCGGCGCGGGTAAGCTGCATCCGGTGCTGTTCTGCGCGCACCGTTTGCGGCGGAACCCCGCTGCCGGGCACCTGCCCGGGCTTGGAAAGACCCTGAAAATGGCCATCCTGTAGGAGATAGAGCGACCGTGGCATCGACTGCCGACTTCAAGAACGGACTGGTGCTGGTGATCGACGGCCAGCTGTGGCAGATCATCGAGTTTCAGCACGTCAAGCCGGGCAAAGGCCCGGCCTTCGTCCGCACCAAGCTGAAGAACGTGCTCTCGGGCAAGGTCGTCGACAAGACCTACAACGCCGGCGTGAAGGTGGACACCGCCACGGTCGACCGCCGCGACGCCACCTACCTGTACCGCGACGGCTCGGACTTCGTGTTCATGGACAGCCAGGACTACGAACAGCACCCGCTGCCGGAATCGCTGGTGGGCGACGCCGCCCGGTTCCTATTGGAGGGCCTGCCGGTGCAGGTGGCCTTCCACAACGGCGCACCGCTGTACCTTGAGCTGCCGGTGTCGGTCGAACTCGTCGTCACCCACACCGAACCGGGCCTGCAGGGCGACCGGTCCAGCGCCGGCACCAAGCCCGCGACCGTGGAGACCGGTGCGGAACTCCAGGTGCCGTTGTTCATCAACACCGGCGACAAGCTGAAGGTGGATTCGCGCGACGGCAGCTACCTGGGTCGGGTCAACGCCTGACCATGCCGGACGCGAAATCGCCGAGGCCCAGCAAAGGACGCCACCATGCGCGTAAGCGCGCGGTGGACTTGCTGTTCGAAGCCGAGGCTCGTGGCCTGAGCCCGGTCGAGGCGGCCGACGTGCGGGTCGCGCTGGCGGAATCCAACCCCGACGTCAAGGCACTGCACCCGTACACCGTCGCGGTGGCGCACGGCGTCGGCGACCAGTTCGCCCACATCGACGACCTGATCAGCACCCACCTGCAGGGCTGGACCCTGGACCGGCTGCCCGCGGTCGACCGCGCGATCCTGCGAGTCGCGGTGTGGGAGCTGCTCTACGCCGAGGACGTGCCGGAACCGGTCGCGGTCGACGAGGCCGTGCAGCTGGCCAAGGAGTTGTCCACCGACGACTCACCGGGCTTCGTCAACGGCGTCCTGGGCCAGGTCATGCTGGTGACGCCGCAGATCCGGGCCGCCGCGAAGGCCCTGCGAGGAGCCGCCGCAGCGGCTGCGGCCACCACACCGGAGACCCCCGACCCACCGTCATGACCCGCCTGGAATTCCGCGTCTTCGTCGCCGCCTTGCTGGCTGCGACCGTGGTGCTGGGTGCGGTGATCTGTGCAGCGTATGGGTGGACCATCGTCGCCTCGGTGCTCGCGATCTACGCGCTGGGCGTGGGTGCCTGGCTGCATCACTCGATCGAGCGCCTGATCGTCGCCCGCCGCATCAGCACGGTGCGGACGGCGGCCAAGCCGCTGCAGCCGTTGTTGCCGGTGATGGCCGCGATCATGGGGCTCACTCAGGCGGTGGTGCGCTCGCTCAGCGACGTCGGCGACCTGCCGGCGCGACGGTGGGAGTTGCCTCGCCGGCGAGTCGTGGACAGCGACGAGACCGACCGCTGACGCGACACCGGCGATCCTGAGCGAAAAGATCGCGCACGCAGGCCAGACCGGATAACAATGAGGACGAGCGCTGATTCGTACGAGTCGTTTAGGTCGGTGTCGGGAAATATTCACTGCGGTAGCCGAGTATCGGACACCATCACAGAACAGGTGACGACATGAATCCCTACAGTGCCTACACGCGACGGCTGCGGGTCTCCGCGCTGGCGGCAGTGGCCAATCCGTCGTATACCCGCATCGACACCTGGAACCTGCTCGACGACGCATGCCGTCACCTCGCCGAGGTCGACCTGGCCGGGCTGGACAAGACGCACGAAGTGGCGAAGGTCCGGCGGCTGCTGGACCGCCTCGGCGCCTACGAGCGGTACTGGTTGTATCCCGGGGCCGGCAACCTGGCGACCTACCGCGCTCACCTCGACGGCCTGTCCACGGTGCGGCTGGCCGAGGAGGTGTCGCTGGCGGTGCGCCTGCTCAGCGAATACGGCGACCGCACAGCACTTTTCGACACGTCCGCCCCGCTGGCCGACCAGGAGTTGGTGGCCCAGGCCAAGCAGCAGCAGTTCTACACCGTACTGCTCGCCGACGACTCGCCGAATACCGGACCCGACTGCCTGGCCGAAGCCCTGCGGGCACTGCGCTGCCCGTCCGACGACGTGCAGTTCGAGCTGCTGGTGGTGCCCAGCGTCGAGGACGCCATCACCGCCGTCGCGTTGAACGGCGAGATTCAGGCCGCGATCATCCGCCACGACGTGGCGTTGCGGTCCCGTGACCGAGTGCCGTTGATGAACACCCTGCTGGGCGCCACCGACGACGCGGTCGGACGCGACAGCGGCAGCGACTGCATCGAATGCGGCGACTGGATCCGTGAATTGCGGCCGCACATCGACCTTTATCTGCTCACCGACGAGTCGATCGCGGCGGGCAATGACGAGGAAAACGACGTCTACGACCGGACGTTCTACCGGCTCAACGACGTCACCGATCTGCACAGCACGGTGCTAGCCGGTCTCCGAAATCGTTTCGCCACACCGTTTTTCGACGCCTTGCGAGCGTACGCGGATTCGCCGGTCGGGCAATTCCATGCGCTGCCCGTCGCGCGCGGCGCCAGCATCTTCAACTCCCGTTCACTGCAGGATATGGGGGAGTTCTACGGCCGCAACATCTTCATGGCCGAGACCTCGACCACATCGGGCGGCCTGGACTCGCTGCTGGACCCGCACGGCAACATCAAGAAGGCGATGGACAAGGCCGCGCGCACCTGGCACTCCAACCAGACGTACTTCGTCACCAACGGGACGTCGACGGCCAACAAGATCGTCGTGCAGTCACTGACCCGGCCGGGCGACATCGTGCTGATCGACCGCAACTGCCACAAGTCGCACCACTACGGTCTGGTGCTGGCCGGCGCCTACCCGCTGTACCTGGACGCATATCCGTTGCCGCAGTTCGCAATCTACGGGGCGGTCTCGCTGCAGACCATCAAGAAGGCATTGCTGGACCTGGAGGCGGCGGGTCAGCTGGACAAGGTGCGCATGCTGTTGCTGACCAACTGCATCTTCGACGGCGTCGTGTACAACCCGCTGCGGGTGATGGAGGAAGTGCTGGCGATCAAGCCGGACATCTGCTTCCTGTGGGACGAGGCGTGGTACGCGTTCGCGACGGCCGTTCCATGGGCCCGGCAGCGCACCGCGATGGTGGCCGCGGACCGCTTGGAGCAGATGCTGGCGTCGCCGGAATACGCTGCGGAATACCGTGATTGGACCGCTTCGATGGAGGGGATCCCCCGGTCGGAGTGGGTCAACCACCGGCTGCTGCCCGACCCCGGCAAGGCGCGGGTGCGGGTATACGCGACGCACTCCACCCACAAGTCGCTGTCGGCGTTCCGGCAGGCGTCGATGATTCACGTGCGCGACCGCGATTTCAATTCGCGTGCCCGCGACGCGTTCGGTGAGGCGTTCTTGACGCACACCTCGACGTCGCCGAACCAGCAACTGCTGGCCTCCTTGGACCTGGCGCGCCGGCAGGTCGACATCGAGGGGTTCCAGTTGGTTCGGCAGACCTACGACATGGCACTGGTGTTTCGGCACCGCGTCCGCAAGGACCGGTTGATCAGCAAGTGGTTCCGCATCCTCGACGAAGCCGACCTGGTGCCCGAGGAGTTCCGGGCGTCGGCGGTCAGTTCGTATCGCGAAGTCCGGCAGGGCGCGTTGGCCGAGTGGAACGAAGCCTGGCGGTCGGATCAGTTCGTGCTGGACCCGACGCGCGTCACCCTGTTCCTCGGCAACACCGGGATGAACGGGTACGACTTCCGCGAGAAGATCCTGATGGACCGGTTCGGGATCCAGATCAACAAGACGTCGATCAACAGCGTGCTGCTGATCTTCACGATCGGCGTCACCTGGTCGAGCGTGCACCACCTGCTCGACGTGCTGCGCCGGGTCGCCACCGACCTCGATCGGGAGCGGGAGTTGGCCAGTGTGGCCGACTGGACGCTGCACCAGCGCCGCGTCGAGGAGATCACCGAGGATCTGCCGCACCTACCCGACTTCAGCGAATTCGACATCGCGTTCCGCCCGGTGGACGCTTGCGCGTTCGGTGATATGCGCGCGGCGTTCTACGCCGGCTACGAGGAGTCCGACCGCGAGTACGTGCAGATCGGCAGCGCCGGTCGCCGGATCGCCGAGGGCCGCAAGCTGGTATCCACCACGTTCGTGGTGCCCTACCCGCCCGGTTTCCCCGTGCTGGTCCCGGGGCAGGTCGTCTCGAAGGAGATCCTGTATTTCCTGGCGCAGCTCGACGTGAAGGAAATCCACGGCTACAACCCGGATCTCGGATTGTCGGTGTTCACCGTGGAGGCGCTGGACCGCCTGGAGGCCCAGCGCAGCGCGGCGACCGCCGCGGTAGGCACCGCGTACCCGTCGTTCGAACTGCCCCCGGATGCGTCCGTCCTGAACGGCGGGCGCAACGGCGACCGCGTCAAGCAGACCGAGGACGTCTGACGTTCGTTGCGGCTTACGGTCGCCGGGGCTACGCGGTCAAGGACTTGACGATTTGCCCGCCTCCGAGCGACTTTGCGCGTGCGCGTAGTGCGAGCACGCGTTGATGGATTCGATGCTCTGTGCCGCGCGGCATCCAGCCGGGCCCATAACGGCCGCGGGCCAATCGCACTACTCGTACATAGCGGATCTCCCAACGCAGCGCGTCGGAGATCGACTTCGACGGACGCTCGCCGGCGTCAAAGTTGTGGTACGCCAGCGCTCGGATCAAATCGGGGATCGTCGCAGCACCGTGCAGGGCCAGCTGCCACGTGAGCACGTAGCGGAGTTCAATTCCGCGGAGTCGTAACGAGTTGGTTGTCATCCTCCGAACTGTCCCATTGCACTCCGACATCCTCGAGGTTGTCGCTCGGAGGCGGGCAAAACGTCGTGTCCCGCGCGCGACACACCAGCACCGCCTACCGTTCGGCTCATCGGGATCGCAAAGGCTGCGATTTTCCTTAGGTGGCGCAATCGTCGACGGGCCCTGGGTTTTGGCTGTTCGTAGCCGAATGTGAACCGGCGCAATACGCGCGGCCGCCCCTCAGGCCCGGATCGGCGCCCCCGAAAATGCCCTTGAGCTGAATTAGCGTGGCGGCGTGGCCGAGGCGATACCCATTCGCGGACCCCGGGCCGACCGTGCCCGCCGGGTCGCCGACGTGTTGCGCCAGCAGATTCACGCCGCGGCCTATCCGGACGGTCTGCCCGCCGAAAGCGAACTGGCAGCCGAATTCACCGTGTCCCGCAACACCATCCGCGAGGCACTGGGCATCCTCAAGCACGAGGGCCTGATCGACCGTGGACCCAAGGTCGGCACCCATGTCGCGCAACGCAAGTACGACCACCGGATCGACTCCCTGCTCGGCCTGAAGGAAACCTTCAAGCACATCGGCGAAGTCCGCAACGAGGTGCGCGCCGCCATGCCGGTGGTGGCTCCGCCGGCGGTGGCCCGCCGGCTGCGACTTGAGCCCGGGCAGCAGGCGGTGTTCATCGAGCGGTTGCGCTACCTCGGTGACCTGCCGCTGAGCCTCGACCTGACCTACCTGGCCCCGGATATCGGAACCCAGATCCTGGACCATCCGCTGGAGACCAATGACTTGTTCGCGCTGATCGAGCAAGTGAGCGGACACCGGCTGGGCGAGGCATCGCTGGCGCTGGAGGCGATCCCCGCGGATGTCCATTCGGCGGCCACCCTGCAGGTGCCCGACGGATCGGCGCTGCTGATGCTCGAGCGTCTCACCAGTCTCGACGATGGCAGGCCCGTCGACCTCGAGTACATCCGGATGCGCGGCGATCGAATCACCATGCGCGGCTCGCTATTGCGAGCCGAGCCGATAAGGAGCAAGCCATGACGCTGGTCAACAACAACCGAGTCGACGTGCCGGTCACGATCGACGAGTCGCTGTGTATCGACGGCTGTACCCTCTGCGTCGACGTCTGTCCGCTCGACGCGCTGGCCATCAACCCCGACACCGGCAAGGCGTACATGCACGTCGACGAATGCTGGTACTGCGGCCCTTGCGCCGCCCGCTGCCCGACCGGTGCCGTCACGGTCAACATGCCGTATCTACTTCGCTGAAATAACCTACAGCCCAGGATCTTTCATGAAACGACACGCCACTGCGCTGTTGTCGGTCGCCGCCGTGATCATCGCGGCCGTGTCCGGCTGCTCGCTGGAATCACTGTCGGCGTCCTCCGGTGTGGTCAACGTCGTCATCGGTTACCAGTCCAAGACCATCAACACCGTGACCGCCGGGACGCTGCTGCGCGCCCAGGGCTACCTGGAACACCGGCTCGCCGACATCACTACCCGCACCGGCACCAAATACGCGGTCCGGTGGCAGGATTACGACACCGGCGCCCCGATCACCGCGCAGATGCTGGCCGAGAAGATCGACATCGGCTCGATGGGGGATTACCCCATGCTGATCAACGGCTCCAAGACGCAGAGCAATCCGCTGGCGAAGACCGAAATCGTTTCGATTACCGGGTATAACCCGAGGGGTGCGCTGAACATGGTGGTGGTGGCGCCCGGTTCGTCGGCCGCCACGTTGAACGACCTGGCCGGTTCGAAGGTCTCGGCCAGCGTCGGATCAGCCGGCCACGGCACGCTGATGCGGGCCCTGGACAGGGGCGGCATCAAGGGCGTCGAGGTGCTCAACCAGCAGCCGCAGATCGGCGCATCTGCACTGGAATCTGGTCAGGTACAAGGCCTTTCGCAGTTCGTTGCATGGCCAGGGTTGTTGGTGTTTCAGGGCAAGGCCAAACTGCTGTACGACGGCGCCGAGCTGAACCTGCCCACCCTGCACGGTGTGGTGGTCCGCCGGTCATATGCGGCGTCGCATCCGGAGGTGTTGGGCGCGTTCCTGCAAGCTCAACTGGACGCCACCGACTTCCTCAACCAGAAACCGCTGGAGGCGGCCCGCATCGTCGCCCAGGCCAGCGGGCTGCCGCAGGAAGTGGTGTACCTCTATAACGGCCCCGGCGGCACGTCATTCGACACCACGCTCAAACCCTCACTGGTCGAGGCGCTGAAAAACGATGTGCCGTACCTGAAGTCGATCGGCGACTTCGCCGACCTCGACGTGACTTCCTTCGTCCAGGACGCTCCGCTGCGCGCTGTGTTCGGCGCCCGAGGCCGTAACTACGACACCACCCGGGCCGCGACCGCCAACCCGTCGCTGCTCAGTGGAGACCCCGCGCAGGCTAGCGAACTCTGGCTGGACGGAACCGATTCCACGCAGACCGTCGCCAATCCGACCAGCCTGCTGCGGGCGGTGCGGGACGCGACCGCCCACGGTGCCAAAGTCCGTGCCGCCTATGTCCCCGACGCCGAGCTGGGCACCCGATGGTTCGCCGATAGGGCGGTCTGGGTGCAAGACGGCCGGAACTACCTGCCGTTCGGAACCCCGGCCGGCGCGCATCGTTATCTCGCCGCCCACCCCGGCGGCACCATCGTGAACTACCAACAGGCCCTTGGAGGTTCGGTATGACTGCTTTCCTGACCGGCGATCCGGCGGCCCCGGTCACCGGCCACGTGGTCGAGGCGGTCCCGGCGGCCGGCACACCGCGGCGAGTCACCTCGCCTTGGCAGTGGCGGCTGCTGCGGCTCGCGTCGGTCGCCGCCGCGGTCGGCTTGTGGCAGGTGCTCACCGCCGATAAGGTGCGCCTGCTGCTGCGATTCGACACACTGCCGACCGTCACCGAGATCGTCCACGCGCTGGGGCGCCGGCTGGGAACTTACGAGTATTGGCTTGACCTGGCGCAGTCGTTGATTCGCATTCTCACCGGCTTCGGGCTGGCCGCGGTGATCGGCGTCGCTACGGGGGTGCTGCTGGGCCGTTCCCGGTTGTTCGCCAACACCTTTGGTCCACTGGCCGAATTGACCAGGCCCATCCCGGCGATCGCGATGGTTCCGGTCGCGATCCTGCTGTTCCCGACCGACGAGGCCGGCATCGTGTTCATCACCTTCCTCGCGGCCTACTTCCCGATCATGGTCAGCACCCGGCATGCGGTCCGGGCGTTGCCCACGCTGTGGGAAGACTCGGTGCGCACCCTCGGTGGCAACCGGTGGGACGTACTGAAACAGGTGGTGTTGCCGGGCATCCTGCCGGGTGTGTTCGGCGGCTTGTCGGTCGGCATGGGGGTGGCGTGGATCTGCGTGATCTCCGCCGAGATGATCTCGGGTCGCCTCGGCATCGGCTATCGCACCTGGCAGGACTACACCGTGCTGGCCTACCCGCAAGTGTTCGTCGGCATCATCACGATCGGTGTGCTCGGATTCGTAACAGCCGCGGCCGTCGAAGTCATCGGCCGCCGGGTCACCAACTGGCTGCCGCGTGCCCAGGAGGAGAGCAGGCGATGACCCTAGAAAATGTCGGTATGAGTCTCGAATTGGATCGAGTTCGGTTGTCCTACACCGGAGATCCGGTGATCGACGGGCTGAGCCTGTCCGTGCGCCCGGGCGAGATCCTGGTGCTGACCGGTCCCTCGGGCTGCGGCAAGTCGACGGTGCTGCGTGCCCTCGCGGGCCTGCTGCGCCCCGATGGCGGCCGCGTGCTGGCCGACGGTGCCGACGTGACCACCACGTCGGGGGACCGGGGCATGGTTTTCCAGGACAACGCCTTGCTGCCGTGGCGCACCGTGCGATCCAACATCGAGTTGGCCCTGCGGCTTCGAGGTGTGCCGCGATCCGGGCGCCGCGCGGAGGCCGACCGCTGGATCGCCGAACTCGGTCTCATCGGCTTCGGCGACTACCTGCCCAAGAGCCTGTCCGGCGGCATGCGCCAGCGGGTCCAGCTGGCCCGCGGCCTGGCGGGGGCGCCGCGCGCGGTGATGATGGACGAGCCGTTCGGCGCGCTGGACACCCAAACCCGCACGGCCATGCAGCGGTTGCTGATCGACACCTGGAGTGCTCATCCGACCACGATCGTCTTCGTGACCCACGACGTCGACGAGGCGCTGCTGCTGGGTGACCGGATCGCGGTGCTGGGCAAGGCCGGCCAGCCGTTGCGTGCCCTGATCGACGTGCCGGAGCCGCGCGTCGATCAGCAGCGGTCCGCGCTTCGCGCTGAAGTCATTGCGGCCCTGGACCATTCGGCGGTGGCCGCATGATGGTGATTCCAGATATGACGCCGGTGCGCCTGGACTGTGACGTGCTGGTCATCGGCGGTGGAACCGCGGGAACGATGGCGGCACTGTCGGCCGCCGAAAGCGGCGCACAGGTCCTGCTGCTGGAGAAGGCCCACGTGCGACATTCCGGTGCGCTGGCGATGGGCATGGACGGGGTCAACAACGCCGTCATCCCGGGCAAAGCGGAGCCGGAGGACTACGTCGCGGAGATCACGCGCGCCAACGACGGAATCGTCAACCAGCGCACCATCTATCAGACGGCCAGCCGCGGATTCGCGATGGTGCAGCGACTGGAACGTTACGGGGTGAAGTTCGAGAAGGACGAGCACGGCGAGTACGCGGTGCGCCGGGTGCACCGTTCGGGTTCCTACGTGTTGCCGATGCCCGAGGGCAAGGACGTCAAGAAGGCGCTGTACCGGGTGCTGCGGCAACGGTCGATGCGGGAGAAGATCCAGATCGAGAACCGGCTGATGCCGGTGCGGGTGCTGGTGGACGACTGTTCAGGGCAGCGTCGTGCCGTCGGGGCCGCGGCATTGAACACGCGCACCGGCGAATTCGTCGCGATCGGCGCCAAGGCGGTGATCCTGTCGACCGGGGCGTGCGGGCGGCTCGGGCTGCCCGCGTCCGGCTACCTGTACGGCACCTACGAGAACCCGACCAACGCCGGCGACGGGTACGCCATGGCCTACCACGCGGGCGCGGAACTGTCCGGCATCGAGTGTTTTCAGGTCAACCCGTTGATCAAGGACTACAACGGCCCCGCCTGTGCGTATGTGGCGAACCCGTTCGGTGGCTACCAGGTCAATGCGGACGGCGAGCGGTTCGTCGACTCCGATTACTGGTCGGGGCAGATGATGTCCGAGGTCAAGAGCGAAATCGACTCCGCGCGCGGGCCGATCTATCTCAAGGTGTCCCACCTGCCGGACGAGACGCTCACCGCGCTGGAAAACATTCTGCACACCACCGAGCGACCCACCCGGGGCACCTTCCACGCCAACCGCGGCCACGACTATCGCACCCACGATATCGAGATGCACATCTCCGAAATCGGCTTGTGCAGTGGACATTCCGCGTCCGGAGTCTGGGTCGACGAACACGCCCGGACCACGGTGCCGGGGCTGTACGCCGCGGGCGACCTGGCGTGTGTCCCGCACAACTACATGATCGGGGCCTTCGTGTTCGGCGACCTCGCCGGCACGCACGCCGCCTCGACACGCTCGGAAGTGGCTGCGCCACAGCAACTCCCGGAGGATCAACTCGCCGACGCGCACGAGCTGATATACCGGCCACTGCGACACCCGGACGGGCCGCCGCAGCCGCAGGTCGAGTACAAGCTGCGACGGTTCGTCAACGACTATGTGGCCCCGCCGAAGACGGCGGCCAAGCTGTCGATCGCGGTGCGCACTTTCGACCGGATGCAAGACGAGATCGCCGCGATGGGGGCCCGTAATCCGCACGAGCTGATGCGCGCCGTCGAGGTGTCGTTCATCCGGGACTGCGCCGAGATGGCCGCGCGATCGTCGCTGACCCGTACCGAATCACGCTGGGGCCTTTACCACGAACGCGCCGATCTGCCGGTCCGCGACGACAGCGAGTGGGGCTATCACCTGAACCTGCGCAAGGGACCCGACGGCGAGATGGCATTCCTCAAGCGCCCCGTGGCCCCGTACCTGGTGTCGGTCCCTGAGCTGGACGCTCTGCCACCGGTGGACCAGACGGTGCGCGAGGTGCAGCAGCCGCCGCTGGTCGGCGGCAAGGCCCCGACCACCGCGGGCTCGCGAATCGCTTCGGCGGCAACCACATTCGAGCCGCCGTCACCGCGGATCGCCGAGGTGCTCGCCCTCGAGGAGCCGACGATCACCGAGCTGCAACCGTATCTGGCCGACGCCGATCCCGGGGTGCGCCGCACCGCCGTCGCGACACTCACCGAATGCATTCCCGACGGCTATGCTCCCGCGCTGTTCGCCGCGCTCGACGATGCCGATCCCGGGGTGCGGCGCACCAGCGCCGAGGGGATCCGCGAACTGGTCGAGGTGCTGCCCGACCCGGCCGGTGTCGAGCCGTATCTGCGGTCTCACGACACGGTGGTGCGGGCGGCCGCGGTCTACCTGCTGTCCGCGCGCCGGGCCGGTGCGATCGACCAATATCGCCGCGCGCTCGACGATTCCGACCATCGGGTGCGGATCGAGGCGGTGCGCGCGCTGGTCTCGGTCGACGACGTCGACGGAGTAGAGGTGGCCACCCGCGACGAGAGCCGGGAGGTCCGGATCGCCGCAGCCGCCGGCCTGGCCACGCTGCGCTCCGGCGTCGCGGCCGTCAGCGCGTTGATCGCCGATTCCGATCCGTTGGTGCGCGCCGCCGCACTCGCGGCCCTCGGTGAATTAGGGTGCAGCCAAGAGGATTTCGCTGCCGTCGAGCGCGCGTTGCGGGCGCCGGCGTGGCAGATCCGCGAGGGCGCGGCTCGTGCGCTCAAGGGCGCCGCGACTGAACTGGCGGTGCCGAGACTGGCCGATGCGCTGTGCGATGCACACCTCGACGTGCGCAAGGCGGCCGTGCTCAGCCTGACCCGCTGGGCCGATCAAGCGGCGGCCCGTGACGCGCTCGGCATCGCGCTCAAGGACAGCGACGCCGACGTGCGGGCCTATGCGCGCCGGGCGTTGGACGTGCAGAACGCGTAGTCGCCGACGCCGCGCACTCAGCGCAGGGCCATGCCGTAGAGCAGGGCGTCGCGCGGCTCGGGTCCGATCGTGGGGTAGACGGCGTGGTGATCCAGCCGGGCCTCCAGCACAAACCCGGCTCGCTCCAGCAAGCGCGCGGACCGTACGTTGTCGACCGCGCAGGTCGCCCAGACGCGCAGCAGCTCGGGGTTGGCACGCAGCTCGGTCAGCAGCAGGTCCAGCACCTCGGACATCAGACCCTTGCCCCACCATTTCCGGCCGATGCAGTAACCGATCTCGACCGAGTCGGGTGCCGAGCGCCGGCAGCTGGTCAGTCCGATGACGTCGCCGCTGTGCCGCAGCTCGACGGCCCAGGTTCGCTCTTCGGCACTGGCATTGAGCTTCTCGGCGATCACCCGCCGCGTGGTAGCCACGTCGGGATGCGGGGACCACAGCAGATATTTCGTGACTGCACGATCTCGGGCGACCCGTTGGTACAGCGCACCGGCATCCGCGAGGGTGGGCAGCCGCAGGACGAGCCGCGGGCCGACGATGCGATCGGGCGGGTGGTCGGCCACGGCGCTAAAGGTCGAGCGCCTGATAGGTGCGACGGACGAATTTCGGTTGTACCGCTTGTAGTTTCGCGAGCGTGGTGTTGCCGGCTACGGCCGCCGCTACGTCCGCGGACATGTCCGGCATGTTCTGGACCAGATACAGCAGAACCAGATCCGCGGCCGGGTCGGCCTGCCACCACGTTCCGTAGGCGCCGGGCCAGCTGAAGGTCCCGAGCCCGCCCGGCCCGAACAGCGGGGCGCTCTTGGCCGGATCGGTCACCACCGACAGGTTGAGCCCGAATCCGCGGCCGACCCAATACGGCGCGCCCAGGAAGTCGTGCCGCTTGTGCTCGTCGGTGAGCCGGTCGGTCCGCATGAGGCGCACCGATTCGGGGGACAGGACCCGCACACCGTCGATCGTCCCGTCGCCGAGCAGCATCCGCACGAACCGCAGGTAGTCGTCCGCCGTCGACAACAATCCGCCGCCGGCGTTGGGGAAGCTGGGCGGCGTGATGTGCGGCGGCCCCATCACGTCATGATGCAGTCGGCTCTGTCCGTCGAGCCGGTACATGGTCGCCGCGCGACGGCGGCCTTCCGGGGACACGCAGAACCCCGTGTCGGGCATACCGATCGGGCCCAGCACCCGTTCGTCGAGGACCTGGTCGAACGGCTTGCCCTCGATGCGCGCCGCGATGACGCCCAGCAGGTCGATGGAATGGCTGTAGGTCATCCGTTCGCCGGGTTGATGCACCAGCGGGAGCTTGGCCAGCTCGCTGACCCACGCGTCCGGGCCCTGGTTGAACGGCAGCCGCAGGTAGGCCCGCGAGATCGGCCCCGATACCGAGAATCCGTAGGCCAGGCCGCTGGTATGGGTCAGCAGATCCTCGATCAGGATCGCCCGGTTGACGGGGTGCGTGCGGTCCAGCGGACCGTGCCGGTCGTCGAGCACCCGCAGGTCGGCCAGCTCCGGTACCCAGTGCGTGATCGGGTCTTTGAGCGTCAGCTTGCCCTCGTCGACCATGCTCATGATCGCGGCCACGACGACCGGTTTGGTCATCGACGCGATGCGAAACAGCGTGTCTCGCTGCATCGGCAAGCCAGCGCCGACATCCCGGTAACCGATCTCGTTGACCTGCAGGACTTCTCCGTGCTGCCATACCAGCGTCACCGCACCGGCGAGCAGGCCGGCGTCGCACGCCTCGCGGATGGAGGCCTGATTGCCATCGAGATTCACCCGGTCAGGGTAGCCCGTGCCCGGTTAGCCGTTTTGCGCGCGTAGTCCGCGGACCCCTGCCGGTGCCGGAACAATCGGGGGTGCGTTGTCACGGGTCGTGAATCCGATCAACGGACGGGGCGTGCCGTTGGGCGTGTCACTCACTCCCGCCAGATTAAGAGGGCAACCTGGGAATTCCCCAAAACCGGCGCTACGCCTGGTCATCGAGGGACAACATCAGGTGTCAGCCCATTTCGCCGATGGTAATCCGATGCAAAATCGCTGTGCGCCTTGGCTGTCCGCGGGCTACTGCTGCTTCTCGTCGGGTGGCTGAGCAAATGGACGAAGGCGGCGACGAGTCTGGTGATCCGGTGCCCCGGCCTCGCCGTCCCGGTGTTTGCCTCGGGTGTAGTCGCCCTGCCAGTCCACTCGTTCGCCGGCGGCTACCCGCGCCAATTGCTCGGCATGCTTTGTCGCGTCGCGTTCGCGAAGGAACAGCTGGTGTTTGCGCTGCAACTCTTCATCGGCCGCGATGGGCCTGATTTCGGGCGCGAACTCTTCGAGCTCGCCGCGGCGCTGCGGGACGATCATGCAGATCGGCTCGTCGACTTCGAATCGGACCGGCATGGATTTGCGGGTGATCTTCCAATTGATACTGAAACTCGCGCTTGCCCAGTCGGTTTCGACGACGCCCTCCAACGCGCACACGCCGTCTTTCGGATAGTTTGCCGGTCCGCGGACCAACAGGTTGTAGCCCGGGGGAGTGCGAAAAAGCATCGGCAGCCGCCAGGTGAAGATGCCGTTGCCGAAATGGCTGGCGGGCAGGAACTGATCGGCGACGTAACGATCGGGTTCGATCATGACGTCCATACCCTCTTGGGCTATCCAGGTGGCGGTGAAGGCGCACGGATTGCGCAGCTCCCAGCCGCTTTGGTTGGCGATGAGCATCGGCAGACACCGGCTGGGCCAACCCTTGTCCGCCTCTGACTGCGCCGTCATCCACGCCCGGCTCGCCGGTGCCGGGGTGATCGGCGGCGCGTTGTCGCCGGTGATGAACCCGATCAGCGGGCGGACTGGCCCGTCGGCGTTGTCACTCACGCGAGTCAGATTAGCTGCGAACCCATTGCCGTGCCCACGGCGCATGGGGCCGACGCACTGCAGGCCTGAGATTTCATAACGGTTTCGGTTGAGCAAAGTTGCTGCAGCTTACCCGCGATGCACGGACCAATATTTCCTGTCCGGCTATAGCGTTGGTCCTATGGCCGGACTTGTCAGAGATGTGAAGCGCTGTCGCACAGCGCTTCACGTAGCCGTGTCGGTATCGGTGGCTGCCGTCCTCGCGCTCGCCACCACCCCGGTGGCTCATGCGGCCGCGGCCATGGCGACGTTGCAGGTGGAACATACGTGGCAGACCGGTTTCATCGCCCACTTCAGCGTCACCAACCCGAACATGGCGCCGATGGCCGACTGGAGGATTGACTTCGATATGCCGGTCGGGCAATCCGTCCTGCACGCGTGGAATAGCACCGTTACCCAATCCGGCACGCACTTTGTGGTCACCCCCGCGAACTGGGATCGCGAGATCGCGCCCGGCGGTACGGCCACGGGTGGTTTCCGGGGCGCGCTGAGCGGTACCTATACGCCGCCGTCGAACTGTGTGGTCAACGAGCAATATCCCTGCACCGTGGGGTAGCCGCCGAACGTCATTCGGCGGTGGGTGCACTCGACGCGTACTCGGCGGCCGGACGCTGATCGACCGCGGATGGGCGAGGGGGCCGCGACGCGGCGTGGGTGCGGACCTGGCGGGGCCACCAGAACCAGCGTCCCAGCAGTGTCGCCGCGGCCGGCATCATGAACGAGCGCACGATCAGGGTGTCGAACAACAACCCGATCATGATCGTGGTGCCGATTTGGCCGACGACGCGCAGATCGCTGGTCCCCATCGCACCCATCGTGAACGCGAACACCAGGCCGGCGGTGGTGACGACGCCGCCGGTGCTCCCCATCGACCGGATCATTCCCGTCTTGAGTCCGGCGCCGATTTCTTCCCGGAACCGCGCGGCCAGCAGCAGGTTGTAGTCCGACCCGACGGCCAGCATCACGATGATGGCCATCGCAAGCACCAGCCAGTGCAGCGGCATGTGCAGCAGGTGCTGCCAGATCAGCACCGATAGGCCGAACGACGACCCCAACGAGATCGTGACCGTTCCCACGATCACGGCGGAGGCGACCACACTTCCGGTGATCGCCAGCATGATCATGAAGATCAGGCAGAGTGACGCGACCGCGGCGATCATCAGGTCATACATAGACCCGTCGCGCTCGTCCTTGTCGGTGGACGCCGTGCCGGTGAGATAGATGTTGGCGGCCGCCAGCGGAGTGCCCTTGACGGCCTCGTCCGCCGCCTGCCGGATGCCGTCGATATGTGAAATCCCCTCGGCCGTCGCGGGATCGCCCTTGTGCGTGATGAAGAACCGCGCCGAGCTGCCATCGGGGGACAGGAACATGCTCAGTCCCCGCTTGAAGTCCGGATTTTCGAACGCCTCGGGCGGAAGGTAGAAGAAATCGTCATTCTTCGCGCCGTCGAAGGCCTGTCCCATCACGGTCGCGTTGCGAGTCAAGGCGTCCATCTGCGTGATTAACCCGGAGAAGGTGCTGGTCGCCGTTTGAGCGAGGTCCTTGACGGTCTGCATCGCCGCGATCAGCGGAGGCATCTGCGCCAGCATCTGCGGCATGATCTCGTCGAGTTGATCGGTGTGGTGTGCCAGGTTGCCGACATCCTCGCTGAGCCGGTCGATGCCGTCGACCCCGTCGAACAACGACCGCAGCGACCAGCACAGCGGAATGTCGAAACAGTGTCGCTCCCAATAGAAATAGCTTCGGACCGGCCGCCACACGTCTTCGAAATCGGACAGGTGATCGCGCAATTCACCGGTCGTGTCCTGCATCTGCCTGGTATCGCCCGCCATGCCATGCGTCACGTTCGCCAGGCGGCGCGTCAAGTCCTGGATATGCAATGAGACATCGATCATGTGTTGCAGCTCGTTGGTCATCCGGGACATGTCGGCCACCCGATTCCGCAGATTCTTGAGGTTCTCGATCGTGACGGCACTTTGCGCGCTGATCTGGAACGGGATCGAGGCATGGTCGATCGGCGAGCCCAGCGGCCGGGTAATGCCTTGCACCCGTGCGATACCGGGTGTGTGGAAGATGCTGCGGGCAATCCGGTCCAGGACAAGCATGTCCGTCGGATTGCGCAGGTCGTGATCGGCCTCGATCATCAGCAGCTCGGGCTCCATGCGGGCCGCTGCGAAGTGCCGGTCCGACGCCTGGAAGCCGATATTCGACGGGGTGTCGGCCGGCAGGTAATAGCGCCCGTTGTAGCCGGTCTGATAGCTGGGCAGGGCGATCAGACCGATCAGCGATACTAGGATCGACGCGACCAGCACCGGGCCCGGCCACCGCACGACGATGGTGCCGATCCGGCGCCAACGCCGGGTGCTCACATTGCGTTTGGGGTCGAATGCCCCGAAGCGGCTGGCGACGGCGATGACGGCGGGCGCCAGTGTCAGCGACGCCGCGATCACCACCAGAACCGAGATCGAACACGGCCACCCGAGCGTATTGAAGACCGGAAGGCGGGTGAAGCTAAGGCAGTACATCGCCCCGGCGACGGTCAACCCGGAAGCCAGGATCACGTGGGCCGTTCCGTGAAACATGTCGTAGTAGGCGGCCGCTCGGTCCATTCCGGCCGAGCGAGCCTCCTGGTAGCGGCCGATCAAAAAGATCGCGTAGTCCGTAGACGCCGCTATCGCCAGTGCCACAAGCACATTCACGGCGAAGGTAGATAGCGCGATGACGTCGTTGTTGGCCAGCGTAGCGATGACGCCCTCGGCGGTGAGCAACTCAACGCCCACCGTCAGCAGCACCAACAGCACGGTGGTCAGCGAGCGATACGCGATGAACAGCATCAGCGCGATCACGACGACGGTGATCAGGGTGATTTTTTCCAGGCTGCGGTCGCCATAGGTATGGGTATCGCCATTGAGCGGACCCGGACCGGTCACGTACGCCTTGATCCCGGGCGGCGGCGGCACGCCGTCCACGATGCGTTCGACGGCGACGACGGATTCGTTTGCCACCGAGCTGCTTTGATCGCCGGTGAGGTACAGCTGGACGTAGGCGGCTTTACCGTCGGCGCTCTGCGATCCCGCCGCGGTCAGGCTGTCGCCCCAGAAGTTCTCGACATGCTCGACGTGGGCCTTGTCCTCGGAGAGTTTGGCGATCAGCGTGTCGTAAAACCGATGTGCACTATCGCCCAGCTTGTCTCGGCCCTCCAGCACCACCATCGCCGTGGTGTCCGAATTGAACTGCTGAAAGTTCTTCCCGATGCGCTTCATGGCGATCAGGGACGGCGCATCGTGGGCGCTGTACGAGACGGCGTGTGTTCCGGCGACTTCGGACAGCACCGGCGTCGCCGTGTTCAGCACGGCGCACAGTGCCACCCAGAACAGGATGATCGGCAGCGCCAGCCACCGGATCGTCCGGCCGGTCGTAATCGCGCGCCCGCTCATGCCGACTTCACTAGGCAGCTGGTCGCAGCATTGTGTGAGCTCACGGTAAGTTCGTCGCGCACAACACCATTGACGGTGATGCGGCATCCAAGGCTGGCGCTGTCGCCCTGCGCTACCACATTGGCCACCACGGCACTGAGCGTGGTATCGATGCGCAGCGTCCACGGCACCGTTGCGTTTTCGACCTCTCGCGGCTGCGCGTCGGCATCCAGATAGTGGATGCTTGCCGTTGCGCCGGGCGGGCCGAAGATCTCGTAGACGACGTGTTTGGGATTGAACGCGACGATCGCGTCGGCATTGCTCTTGTCTGAAACATGTTGCTGTGAGCCGAAAACCCCGTGCAGCCGGGAAACGACGATGGTACCGACCACCACGACGATGACCATGACGATCGGTACCCAGATGCGTCGGAGAATGCCGGTCATAGAGCCTTCATCGAGCCAGTCGTGCGCGCAGGGCCCGCACGAATCCGGTGGCGAGGTCCGCCAGGTCGCCGTGAACCCACACCACCAGGGCATCGCCCTCAGCGAAGCCGGGGTTGAGTTCGGTGTAGAACTGCACGTCGGGTTCGTGATCGAGCCGGCGCAGGCGCGACACATCGCGCGGCACCCCGACACCCTGTACCACCCAGGGGTCCTCGCCCATCGGGACGTAATGCCGGCGTGCTCCCAGCGCACGTACCAACGCTTCGACATGGGCAGGCGTCGGGGTCGTGCGGCTCGGGTACAACCGGGGCATCGTCAGCGCGAATCGGCGGTAGACCGCCGCGGTGGTGCACCGGGTCATGTACGCCACCCGCAGGCGTGGATTACGCAATTTGGTGATCAGTCCCTCGCGGAGCAGAAAGAGCGCGCCCGAGGCTCCACCGTGATACCCCGGGCGGAAGAACATGCCCCCGCACAACGCCGCGTGGATGCGACCGCAGTGTTCGATCTTCTCGGTGCTGGCGTAGCAGAATCCCGCGAGCTCATCGTGCGCGCCGTAAAAGAGCGCGAGGCGAACTTCGCCGGCACCGAAGACCGCCAGCCGCTCGAATTCGTCACTCGTGCAGCCGCGCATCGTTTCGGAGTAGATGGCGTAGAGCCGATCGACCAGCGCGGCCCGCTGTCCGGGCTGCAGCGATTGCGATCGCAGGTACTGTCTGCGCACGATCGCTTTGGCCGCGGCGGGGCGCGGCGAAGCGCTGGCGGTGATGACCTGTGCGCAATCGATCGGACCGAGCGATGCCACGGCACACGACTCATTAGCATGCGAACGCGCGCTGCGCATGGAAACTCCTATATCGGATTTAAAATTGCGGACAAGTGAGGGGTTTGCCCGCCCGCGCTAGGAATCTTTGCATTAGGTGGGAAGGTTCGCAACTGATAATTCTTGATGAATTCACGCAGTCGCGTTAATGAAGTCGGCTGCGAAATCCGCTCGCATCGGCCTTCGTCATGGCCGCGGTCACTACGGTGTCAAAACCCGTTATTGCCAGCTAAACCCGGATATCCGACGAGATCGTGACCCGGCCGGCGATATGCTTGGGCTCGATGATTAGCCCGCTTAAACTACTTGTCGGTCGTTGGTAACCGGGTATTCCCCTGGCATTGCCCTGAGTGGTTGTGAATTCTCGCCATTATACGTAGATTCAACAGGTTCGCTATTGATGTGCATTCCGCGATATTGCGATAATTCTCTGAACTGCGGATAGCCATTTTTGTTTCGGCGAAGTAGCGCGGTCATCACAGGCCGCTCGGACCGGCGGGCGCGTCCCCCGTCGTCGGGCGAGCCGCGAAATGCTACGCTGCCCGACAGTCGACATCCTTTAACGATCCGTCCGGAGAGGCGGAGAAGGAGGTCAGGGTTTCGCATGAGTGCCGCGGGTGATTCCGCATCCGGCCGCGAATTGATGTCGGCGGCCGACGTCGGCCGAACGATTTCTCGTATCGCCCATCAGATCATCGAAAAGACCGCGCTCGATGGTCCCGACGCGCCACGCGTGGTGCTGTTGGGAATCCCGACCCGCGGGGTCAGTCTGGCCGCTCGGCTGGCCGCCAACATCAGGGAATTCTGCGGCGTCGACGTCGGTCATGGCGCACTCGACATCACTTTGTACCGTGACGATTTGATGACCAAGCCGCCCCGGCCGCTGGAGGTCACCTCGATCCCGGCCGGGGGCATCGACGACGCGTTGGTGATTCTCGTCGACGACGTGCTGTATTCCGGTCGCTCGGTGCGCTCTGCGCTCGACGCGCTGCGCGACGTGGGCAGACCGCGAGTCGTACAACTGGCGGTACTGGTCGACCGCGGCCATCGGGAGCTGCCGGTGCGTGCCGACTACGTGGGTAAGAACGTGCCGACCTCGCGAACCGAGAGCGTGCACGTGCAGCTGCGCGAGCACGACGATCGCGACGGCGTCATCATCTCGCGGGGCTCCGAATGAAGCGAGAGCCATGACCCGACATCTGCTGGCCGCCGGCGACCTCAGCCGCGACGACGCCACGGCGATCCTCGACGACGCCGACCGGTTCGCACAGGCGCTGGTCGGGCGTGAGGTCAAGAAACTCCCCACCCTGCGTGGGCGCACCGTGGTGACGATGTTCTACGAAAACTCCACGCGCACCCGGGTGTCGTTCGAGGTGGCCGGGAAGTGGATGAGCGCCGACGTGATCAACGTCAGCTCGTCCGGGTCGTCGGTGAGCAAAGGGGAGTCGTTGCGCGACACCGCATTGACGCTGCACGCGGCCGGTGCCGACGCGCTGATCATCCGGCACCCGGCCTCTGGAGCCGCGCACCTGCTGGCCGACTGGACCGCGCACTCCAACAGCGAACACGGTGGCCCGTCAGTGATCAACGCCGGCGACGGCACCCACGAACATCCGACACAGGCGCTGCTGGACGCGCTGACCATCCGCCAGCGCCTCGGCGAGATCGAGGGCCGGCGCGTGGTGATCGTCGGCGACATCCTGCACAGCCGGGTCGCGCGCTCCAACGTGATGCTGCTGGCAACGCTGGGCGCCGAGGTGGTGCTGGTGGCGCCGCCGACCCTGCTGCCGGTCGGTGTCGACAGCTGGCCGGCCACCGTCTCCTATGACTTCGACGCCGAGCTGCCCGCCGCCGACGCCGTGCTGATGCTGCGGGTGCAGGCCGAGCGGATGAACGGCGGGTTCTTTCCGTCGGTGCGCGAATACTCGGTGCGCTACGGCCTTTCGGACCGGCGCCAGGCCATGCTGCCCGGCCACGCGGTGGTGCTGCACCCCGGCCCGATGGTGCGCGGCATGGAGATCGCGTCCTCGGTCGCGGACTCGTCGCAATCCGCGGTGCTGCAACAGGTTTCAAACGGTGTGCACGTGCGGATGGCCGTGCTGTTCCACGTACTGGTGGGCACCGAATCGGTCGGAAGCGAGGGGGCCGCGTGACTGTGCTGCTGCGCGGGGTTCGGTTGTACGGCGAGGGCGAGCGCGTCGACGTTCGGGTCGACAGTCCCGGTTTTGAGGGCCAGATCGCCGAAATCGGGACCGGTCTCGACATTCCCGAGACCGCCGACGTGATCGACGCCACGGGCCAGGTGCTACTGCCGGGGTTCGTGGACCTGCACACCCACCTGCGCGAGCCTGGCCGCGAATATGCCGAGGACATCGAAACCGGTTCAGCAGCAGCCGCTTTGGGCGGATTCACGGCGGTGTTCGCGATGGCGAACACCAAACCGGTGGCCGACAGCCCGGTGGTCACCGACCATGTCTGGCATCGCGGCCAGCAGGTCGGCCTGGTGGACGTGCACCCCGTCGGCGCGGTCACCGTCGGATTGGCCGGCACCGAGCTCACCGAGATGGGCATGATGGCCGCCGGTGCCGCACAGGTGCGGATGTTCTCCGACGACGGCAACTGCGTTCACGATCCGCTGATCATGCGCCGCGCCCTGGAATACGCCACCGGGTTGGGCGTGCTGATCGCCCAGCATGCCGAGGAGCCGCGGCTGACCGTGGGCGCGGTGGCACACGAAGGACCCACCGCCGCCCGGCTCGGACTCGCGGGATGGCCCAGGGCCGCCGAGGAATCGATCGTCGCGCGTGACGCGCTGCTGGCCCGCGACGCAGGCGCCCGCGTGCACGTCTGCCACGCCTCCACCGCGGGCACCGTCGAGCTTCTGAAATGGGCTAAGGGTCAAGGTATTTCAATCACCGCCGAGGTGACGCCGCATCATCTGATGCTCGACGACACCCGGCTGGCCGGCTATGACGGAGTGAACCGGGTTAATCCGCCGCTGCGAGAGGCGTCCGACACGATCGCGTTGCGTCAAGCGCTGGCCGACGGGGTAATCGACTGCGTGGCCACCGACCATGCCCCGCACGCCGAGCACGAGAAATGTTGTGAGTTCTCCGCGGCCCGCCCCGGCATGCTCGGCCTGCAGACGGCGCTGTCGGTGGTGGTGCAGACGATGGTGGCGCCCGGGCTGCTCAGCTGGCGCGATGTCGCCCGGGTGATGAGTGAAAACCCTTCGCGCATAGTCGGATTGCCCGATCATGGGCGGCCGCTGGAGGTGGGGGAGCCGGCCAACCTGACCGTGGTGGACCCGGATGCGACCTGGACGGTCACCGGGGGTGAGCTGGCCAGTCGCTCGGCCAATACTCCGTACGAGTCGATGACGTTGCCCGCCACCGTGACGGCCACGCTGCTGCGCGGCAAGATCACGGCTCGGGACGGGAAGAGCCCCGCATGAATTCTTCGACGCTGGTGGGGTCGCTGATCTTCGCGGCCGTGCTGGTCGTGGTCATCGCGGTGGTCATCCAGATGATGATGCTGGGCTGGCGCCGACGCGCCCGGCGCCAGGACGAGCTGATCGGCGACCTGCCAGGGGTGCCCGACGTGGTGGGCCCGGCGACGACGACGCTGCGCGGCGTCTACCTCGGTTGCACGCTGGCGCCGGAGTGGAACGAACGGATCACCTCGGGCGATCTCGGGTATCGCAGCAGGGCGGTGCTGAGCCGCTACCCCGAGGGCATCCTGCTGGAACGCAGCCGCGCCAACCCGATTTGGATTCCCCAGCAAGAGATTACCGAGATACGCACCGAGCGCGGCATGGTCGGCAAGGTCGGCGCCCGCAACTCGATACTGGCGATCCGGTGGCGGCTGCCCGCAGGTGTCGAGGTCGATATCGGATTCCGGGCCGGCAACCGCGACGAATACGACGGCTGGCTGGAGGAGGCGGCGTGACGGGTAAGGCTCAACTGGTACTCGAGGACGGCCGCGTCTTCACAGGCACATCGTTCGGCAAGATCGGCCAGACCCTGGGGGAGGCCGTCTTCTCCACGGGCATGTCGGGCTATCAGGAGACGCTGACCGACCCCAGCTATCACCGCCAGATCGTGGTGGCCACCGCGCCGCAGATCGGCAACACCGGCTGGAACGGCGAGGACGCCGAAAGCCGGGGTGACAAGATCTGGGTCGCCGGTTATGCGGTCCGCGATCCGTCACCGCGCGCCTCGAATTGGCGTGCCACCGGGACGCTCGAGGACGAGCTGATCCGCCAGCACATCGTCGGGATCGCCGGCATCGACACCCGCGCGGTGGTGCGCCATCTGCGCAGCCGCGGCTCGATGAAGGCCGGGGTGTTCTCGGGTGACGCGCTCGCCGAGCCGGACGAGTTGCTGGACCGGGTGCGCGACCAGCAGTCGATGCTCGGCGCCGATCTGGCCGGCGAGGTCAGCACCCCGGGCGCCTACGTCGTAGAACCCGAAGGCCCGCGGCAATTTACGGTCGCCGCTCTGGACCTGGGGATCAAGACCAACACGCCGCGCAACTTCGCCCGGCGCGGAATCCGCAGCCACGTGTTGCCGGCGTCGGCCACCTTCTCCCAGATCGCCGACCTGCACCCGGACGGGGTGTTCTTGTCCAACGGGCCCGGCGACCCGGCTACCGCCGACCACGTCGTCGCACTCACCCGCGAGGTGCTGAACGCCGGAATCCCGTTGTTCGGCATCTGTTTCGGCAATCAGATTCTGGGCCGGGCGCTCGGCCTGTCCACCTACAAGATGGTCTTCGGTCATCGCGGCATCAACATCCCGGTCATCGACCACGCCACCGGGCGGGTCGCGGTCACCGCGCAGAACCACGGCTTCGCACTCGAGGGTGAGGCCGGCCAGCAGTTCGACACGCCGTTCGGCCAGGCGATCGTCAGCCACACCTGCGCCAACGACGGAGTGGTGGAGGGTATCAAACTGCTTGATGGACGGGCATTTTCGGTGCAATACCATCCGGAGGCCGCCGCCGGCCCGCACGATGCCGAGTATCTGTTCGACCAATTCGCCGACCTGATGGCATCCCACGACAGCGGAAGGGGCCGCTAGTGCCACGTCGCACCGACCTGCGCCACGTGCTGGTGATCGGCTCCGGGCCGATCGTCATCGGTCAAGCCTGTGAATTCGACTACTCGGGCACCCAGGCGTGCCGGGTGCTGCGGGCCGAGGGCCTGCAAGTCAGCCTGGTGAACTCCAACCCGGCCACGATCATGACCGACCCCGAATACGCCGACCACACTTACGTCGAACCCATCACCGCCGCCTTCGTGGAGAAGGTGATCGTCCAGCAGGCCGAGCGCGGCAACAAGATCGATGCCCTGCTGGCGACCCTGGGCGGGCAGACCGCGCTCAACACCGCGGTCGCGCTGTACGAGAACGGGGCGCTGGAGCGCCACGGCGTCGAGCTGATCGGTGCCGACTTCGACGCCATCCAGCGCGGCGAGGACCGGCAGATGTTCAAGGACATCGTCGCCAAGGTCGGCGGTGAATCCGCGCGCAGCCGAGTGTGTTTCACTTTTGCCGAGGTCCGGGAGACGGTCGAAGAGCTCGGTCTGCCGGTCGTCGTGCGACCCAGCTTCACGATGGGCGGCCTGGGTTCGGGCATGGCGCGCTCGGTCGAGGAGGTCGACCGGATGGCCGGGGCCGGGCTGGCCGCCAGTCCCAGCGCCAATGTGCTGATCGAGGAATCGATCTATGGCTGGAAGGAATTCGAGCTCGAGCTGATGCGCGACGGCAACGACAACGTCGTGGTGGTGTGCTCGATCGAGAACCTCGACCCGATGGGCGTGCACACCGGCGACTCGGTGACCGTCGCGCCGGCCATGACGCTGACCGACCGGGAATACCAGCGGATGCGCGACCTGGGCATCGCGATCCTGCGGGAGGTCGGCGTCGACACCGGCGGTTGCAACATCCAATTCGCGATCAACCCGACCGACGGCCGGCTGATCGTCATCGAGATGAACCCGCGGGTATCCCGTTCCAGCGCACTGGCTTCCAAGGCCACCGGCTTCCCGATCGCCAAGATCGCCGCCAAGCTGGCCATCGGCTACACCCTCGACGAGATCGTCAACGACATCACCAAGGAAACCCCGGCCTGCTTCGAGCCCACTCTGGACTACGTCGTGGTCAAGGCACCGCGGTTCGCCTTCGAGAAGTTCCCCGGGGCCGATCCCACCCTGACCACCACGATGAAATCCGTCGGCGAGGCGATGTCGTTGGGCCGCAACTTCGTCGAGGCGCTCGGCAAGGTGATGCGCTCGCTGGAAACCGACCGCGCCGGCTTCTGGACGAAGCCCGACGAGCAGGGCGACGTCGAAGAGGTGCTGACGCGGCTGCAGACGCCGACCGAAGGCCGGCTGTATGACATCGAGCTGGCGTTGCGGCTGGGCGCTTCGGTGGAGCGGGTCGCCGACGCCGGCGGGGTAGACCCGTGGTTCGTCGCGCAGATCGGCGAGTTGGTGGCGCTGCGCGCGGAGCTGGCCGCCGCCCCGGTGCTCGACTCCGATCTGCTGCGCCGCGCCAAGCACAGCGGATTGTCGGACCGCCAGATCGCCGCCCTGCGGCCGGAACTGGCCGGGGAGAACGGCGTGCGCTCGCTGCGTGAGCGCCTCGGCATCCACCCCGTGTACAAGACGGTGGACACCTGCGCGGCCGAGTTCGAGGCCAAGACTCCTTACCACTACAGCAGCTACGAACTCGACCCCGCCGCCGAGACCGAGGTCGTCCCGCAGACCGAGAAGCCCAAGGTACTGATCCTCGGCTCGGGGCCGAACCGGATCGGGCAGGGCATCGAATTCGACTACAGCTGCGTGCACGCGGCAACCACGTTGAGCCAGGCCGGTTTTGAAACCGTCATGGTCAACTGCAACCCCGAGACGGTGTCCACCGACTACGACACTGCCGACCGGCTCTACTTCGAGCCGCTGACCTTCGAGGATGTCCTCGAGGTGTTTCGCGCCGAAGCGGAGTCGGCCAGCGGGGGTCCGGGCGTGGTGGGCGTCATCGTGCAACTCGGCGGTCAGACCCCGCTGGGACTGGCCCAGCGGCTCGCCGATGCCGGTGTTCCGATCGTCGGCACCCCGCCGGAGGCCATCGACCTGGCCGAGGACCGCGGCGCCTTCGGTGACGTGCTGAGCGCGGCGGGACTGCCGGCCCCCAAGTACGGCACCGCAACGACTTTCGCGCAGGCCCGCCGGATCGCCGACGAGATCGGCTACCCGGTGTTGGTGCGACCGTCCTACGTGCTGGGCGGGCGCGGCATGGAGATCGTCTATGACGAGGAGACGCTGAAGAGCTACATCACCCGCGCCACCCAGTTGTCTCCCGAGCACCCGGTGCTCGTCGACCGCTTCCTCGAGGACGCGGTCGAAATCGACGTCGACGCACTGTGTGACGGCTCCGAGGTGTACATCGGCGGCATCATGGAACACATCGAGGAGGCCGGAATTCACTCCGGCGACTCGGCTTGCGCGCTGCCGCCGGTCACGCTGGGCCGCAGCGACGTCGAAAAGGTCCGCCGGGCGACCGAGGCGATTGCGCACGGGATCGGGGTGGTCGGGCTGCTCAACGTGCAGTACGCGCTCAAGGACGATGTGCTCTACGTCCTGGAGGCCAACCCGCGCGCCAGCCGCACCGTGCCGTTCGTGTCGAAGGCCACCGCGATCCCGCTGGCGAAGGCGTGTGCCCGGATTATGTTGGGCACCACCATCTCTGCGCTTCGCGAGGAAGGCATACTGGCGGCGACCGGAGACGGGGCCAACGCGGCCCAGGACGCTCCGATCGCGGTCAAGGAGGCGGTGTTGCCCTTCCATCGGTTCCGTCGCGACGACGGGTCGGCCATCGATTCGCTGCTGGGCCCCGAGATGAAATCCACCGGCGAGGTGATGGGCATCGACCGGGACTTCGGCACCGCCTTCGCCAAGAGCCAGACCGCCGCGTACGGATCGCTGCCGGCCGAAGGCACGGTGTTCGTGTCGGTCGCCAACCGCGACAAGCGATCGCTGGTGTTTCCCGTCAAGCGCCTGGCCGACCTCGGCTTCCGGGTACTGGCTACCGAGGGCACCGCGGAGATGTTGCGTCGCAACGGAATTCCCTGCGACGAGGTGCGCAAGCACTTCGAGCCACCGCAGCCCGGGCGCCCCGCGATGTCGGCGGTCGACGCGATCAGGGCGGGGGAGGTCGACATGGTGATCAACACGCCCTACGGGAACTCTGGTCCACGCATCGACGGATACGAAATCCGTTCCGTCGCGGTGTCGGTCAATATTCCCTGCGTGACGACCGTGCAGGGCGCATCGGCCGCCGTGCAGGGCATCGAGGCCGGTATCCGCGGTGATATCGGGGTGCGTTCGCTACAGGAGCTGCACAGCGCGATCTCACCCTTGGGCCCGACCGAAAAGCAGGCTCGATGACGGGGTTTGGCGTCCGGCTGGCCGAGGCCAAGGCGCGCCGCGGGCCATTGTGTCTGGGCATCGACCCACACCCCGAGCTGCTGCGGGCGTGGGAGCTGCCCGCCACCGCCGACGGTGTCTCCACGTTCTGCGACATCTGTGTGGAGGCCTTTGCCGGCTTCGCCGTCGTCAAGCCCCAGGTGGCCTTCTTCGAGTCGTACGGCTCGGCCGGCTACGCGGTGCTGGAACGCACGATCGCCGCGCTGCGCTCGGCCGGGGTGCTGGTGTTGGCCGACGCCAAGCGCGGGGATATCGGCACCACGATGGCGGCCTACGCCGCGGCCTGGGCCGGCGACTCACCGCTGGCCGCCGACGCCGTGACCGCCTCGCCGTATCTGGGGTTCGGCTCGTTGCGCCCGCTGCTGGAAGCCGCCGCAGCGCACGACCGCGGGGTGTTCGTGGTGGCGGCGAGTTCCAACCCGGAGGGTGCGACCGTGCAGCGTGCCACCTTCGACGGCCGCGCGGTGTCCCAGCTCGTCATCGACCAGGCGGCGGTGGTCAACCGGGCGTCGAACCCGAACGAGCCCGGATACGTCGGCGTGGTCGTGGGCGCGACGGTTTTCGAGGCGCCCGACGTCAGCGCGCTGGGCGGGCCGGTGCTGGTTCCGGGCGTCGGCGTGCAGGGCGGCCGTCCCGAGGCCCTGGCGGGCCTGGGTGGGGCCGCTCCGGGCCAATTGCTGCCCGCCGTGGCACGCGAGGTGCTGCGGGCCGGACCGAGCGTCTCGGACCTGCGCGCAGCGGGCCAACGAATGCTGGACTCGGTCGCCTACCTAGGCGCGCCATAGCGGGTCCGTCGGCGCCCCGGTTAACAGCGTCGGAATCTTTCGCCACCGACTTCGGCCCGACGACCAGGTGTTTGTCCGCGCCGCGACACGCGCGACACGCCACGGCAAATCGTGATCCCCGGCACGAGCCCCTGCGGCTATCCATCGGCGTCAACCGCGACGCTCCCGCACCGCGCCGCGGTACCGCCCCGCCCAACAATAAAACAGCAGCTAGGAGCCATAATCCTGATCCTCGCCCGGACGGCTCGGCGGCCGCTCGCGGGCCGAATCCGGGCGCTCCCAGCGATGCCGAAGCATGCCGAGGAGAGCATGTGTGAGCGCGGCACAAGCTGGGCATTTAACCTCGTAACCAGGGGGTCGGGTTAGATTTCGTCAGGAAGCGTGAGTACGGTCGTCTCCGCTGGGCCCAAGTACCCGGCAGAGACACGAGATTGATCTAGATACGGAGGAATCGTGGCCCTTCCCCAGTTGACCGACGAGCAGCGCGCGGCCGCGTTGGAGAAGGCGGCTGCCGCACGTCGAGCACGAGCAGAGCTGAAAGACCGTCTCAAGCGCGGTGGCACCAACCTGACCCAGGTGCTCAAGGACGCCGAGAGTGATGAAGTCCTGGGCAAGATGAAGGTATCTGCGCTGCTTGAGGCGTTGCCGAAGGTGGGCAAGGTCAAGGCGCAGGAAATCATGACCGAGCTGGAGATCGCTCCGACCCGCCGTCTGCGTGGTCTCGGCGACCGTCAGCGCAAGGCCCTGCTGGAAAAGTTCGGCTCCGCCTAGTTCGCCGACGATGCAGGCCGAAAGGCCTGAGGAGAAGGCGGACACTCAAGCCCAGCCGACCTGCGGCGATGCGGGCCAGTTGGCCCTCGGGCGCGCCGACCCAGGAGCGCCGGTGAACGTCGACGAAGGACCGGACGCCGAGCACCGCGCACGCCCTGAGCCATCCGGCAAGGGGCGTGTGGTGGTGCTGTCCGGTCCCTCAGCGGTCGGCAAGTCAACAGTGGTCCGGTGTCTGCGAGAGCGGGTACCGAACCTGCATTTCAGTGTCTCGGCTACGACGCGGGCGCCGCGGCCGGGCGAAGTCGACGGCGTCGACTACCACTTCGTCAGTCCGGCCCGTTTCCAGCAACTCATCGACGAGGGCGCCCTGCTGGAGTGGGCCGAGATCCACGGTGGACTGCAGCGATCGGGTACTCCGGCGGCACCGGTCCGGGCCGCGATGAGCTCGGGATTTCCGGTGCTCATCGAGGTGGACCTGGCCGGAGCCCGGGCGATCAAGAAGGCGATGCCGGAGGCCATCACCGTGTTCCTGGCCCCGCCCAGCTGGGCGGATCTGGAGGCCCGGCTCCTCGGGCGTGGCACCGAAACGCCGGAGGCCATGACGCGCCGCCTGCAGACCGCCCGGGAGGAACTGGCAGCTCAAGACGACTTCGACCAGGTCGTGGTCAACAGTCAATTGGAGTCTGCGTGCGCGGAATTGGTATCCTTGCTGGTGGGAAACGCGCCTGGGCCGGCCTGAACCGACTCGTCCGACGCGATCAAGAATCGAAGTTTCCAGTTATTTCAACCGCTCTTCAACGAGACCGAGCGCCAGGAGAAAGTCTTACGTGAGTATTTCGCAGTCCGACGCGTCGCTGACCGTCGTGGATCAATTCGATCCTTCGGCGGGTGGACCGCGCGCCTACGACACCCCGCTGGGCATCACCAACCCGCCTATCGACGAACTGCTCGACCGCGTGTCGAGCAAGTATGCGCTGGTGATCTACGCGGCCAAGCGCGCCCGGCAGATCAACGATTACTACAACCAGCTCGGCGAGGGCATCCTCGAGTACGTCGGCCCGCTGGTTGAGCCGGGGCTGCAGGAAAAGCCGCTCTCGATCGCGATGCGTGAGATCCACGCCGACCTGCTCGAGCACACCGAGGGCGAGTAACAGGACGGGGCCGGGCGCCGTGATCAGGTCTGAGTGCCACTTCAACGAAGAAGGGCCGGCTTAGGTGGATCGGGTGGATCGCAAGCGGATCGTCGTCGGTGTCTCCGGCGGTATCGCCGCCTACAAGGCGTGCACCGTCGTCCGGCAGCTCGCCGAGGCGGGCCACGAGGTCCGCGTCATCCCGACCGAATCCGCGCTGCGCTTCGTCGGCGCCGCCACGTTCGAGGCCCTGTCCGGGCAGCCGGTGCATACCGGCGTCTTCACCGACGTCCCCGAGGTGCCGCACGTCCGGCTTGGTCAGCAGGCCGACCTGGTCGTGGTGGCGCCGGCCACCGCGGACCTGTTGGCCCGCGCCGTCCACGGCCGCGCCGATGATCTGCTGGCCGCGACGCTGCTCACAGCGCGATGTCCGGTGCTGTTCGCCCCGGCGATGCACACCGAGATGTGGTTACACCCGGCCACCGTCGACAATGTGGCGACATTGCGCCGTCGGGGCGCTGTAGTGCTGGAACCGGCGTTCGGACGGCTCACCGGCACGGACAGCGGCAAAGGACGGCTTCCCGAGGCCGAAGAGATCACCACCCTGGCCCAGCTGCTGCTGGAGCGCGGTGACGCGCTGCCCTACGACCTGGCCGGCCGCAAGCTCCTGGTGACCGCCGGCGGCACCCGCGAGCCGATCGACCCGGTGCGCTTCATCGGCAACCGCAGCTCGGGCAAGCAGGGCTACGCCGTGGCACGGGTCGCCGCCCAGCGCGGCGCCGAGGTCACGCTGATCGCGGGCCACACCGTCGGGCTCATCGACCCGGCCGGCGTCGAGGTGGTGCACATCAGCTCGGCGCAGCAGCTCGCTGACGCGGTGTCGAAGCACGCGCCCGCCGCCGACGTGTTGGTGATGGCGGCCGCGGTCGCTGACTTCCGGCCCGCGCGCGTTGCCGCCGCGAAGATCAAAAAGGGTCCGAACGATGCCGACGACGCCCCGACCATCGAGTTGGTGCGCAATGACGACGTGCTGGCCGGCGCGGTCCGGGCGCGAGCGCACGGTGAGCTGCCCAACATGCGGGCCATCGTCGGGTTCGCGGCCGAGACCGGCGACGCCAACGGCGACGTGCTGTTCCACGCGCGAGCGAAGTTGCGGCGCAAGGGATGTGACCTGTTGGTCGTCAATGCGGTTGGCGACGGCAGGGCGTTCGAGGTGGACAGTAACGACGGCTGGCTGCTGGCGTCCGACGGAACCGAGGCCGCGCTGCAGCACGGATCGAAGACGCTGATGGCCAGTCGCATCGTTGACGCCATCGTCACTTTTCTGCAGGGCGAGAGCGGATAGCCCGCTCAATGCCCCCCGCGGATGGTTGCTAGAAAGGTTGCAATCACGACCGGCTTCGCCGGTCGGGCTGCAGACGCTTAAAATAATTTGTCTAGCTAACGTTTAGGCAAGACGGAAGGATGACAGGGTGAGCGAAAAGGGTCGGCTGTTTACCAGTGAGTCGGTGACCGAGGGGCATCCCGACAAGATCTGCGACGCGATCAGCGACTCGGTCCTCGACGCGCTTTTGGCGGAGGATCCGCGCTCACGTGTCGCGGTCGAGACGCTGGTGACCACCGGGCAGGTGCACGTGGTCGGCGAGGTTACGACGACCGCCAAGGCGGCGTTCGCCGACATCACCAACACGGTGCGCGCCCGGATCCTCGATATCGGCTACGACCACTCGGATAAGGGCTTCGACGGCCTGACCTGCGGTGTGAACATCGGCATCGGCGCGCAGTCGCCCGACATCGCCCAGGGCGTCGACACCGCCCACGAAGCCCGCGTCGAGGGCGCGGCGGACCCGCTGGACTCCCAGGGCGCCGGCGACCAGGGCCTGATGTTCGGTTACGCGATCAACGACACCCCGGAGCGGATGCCGCTGCCCATCGCGCTGGCCCACCGGCTGTCGCGCAAACTCACCGAGGTCCGCAAGAACGGAACGCTGCCGTACCTGCGTCCGGACGGCAAGACGCAGGTCACCATCGCCTACGAGGACGACGTCCCGGTCCGGCTGGACACCGTGGTCGTCTCGACCCAGCACGCCGACGGCATCGACCTGGAGAAGACGCTGGACCCCGACATCCGTCGGCACGTGCTGCAGACCGTGCTCGACGAGCTGGCTCACGACACCCTGGACTCGTCGGGGACGCGGGTGCTGGTCAACCCGACCGGCAAGTTCGTGCTCGGCGGGCCGATGGGTGATGCGGGCCTGACCGGCCGCAAGATCATCGTCGACACCTACGGTGGCTGGGCGCGCCACGGCGGTGGCGCCTTCTCCGGTAAGGATCCGTCCAAGGTGGACCGGTCGGCCGCGTACGCGATGCGCTGGGTGGCGAAAAACATCGTTGCGGCGGGGCTGGCGGAGCGTGTCGAGGTGCAGGTGGCCTACGCGATCGGCAAGGCCGCCCCGGTCGGGCTGTTCATCGAGACGTTCGGCACCGCCACCGTCGACCCGGTCAAGATCGAGAAGATCGTGCCCGAGGTGTTCGACCTGCGGCCCGGCGCGATCGTGCGCGACCTGGACCTGCTGCGCCCGATCTACGCGCAGACCGCCGCGTACGGCCACTTCGGCCGTACCGACATCGAGCTGCCGTGGGAGCAGCTGAACAAGGTCGACGACCTCAAGCGCGCCATCTAGCCCGGCAGGGGGTGGTCGGCGTCCAGCGCGGGCAGTCCGTCGATGCTGTGCAGATTGCGCCCGATGGAGCGCTGGTAGGTCTCGGTGCTCGCCTTGGCGTGATAGGTCTCGAGCACCGGCCGTTCGTCGACGAGCTCGTAGTACGGCACCGCGTATCCGCAGGCGTCCGCGATCCGCTCCAGGTCGACGACGATCGCGGCCCGCACGCCCGCATGCTGGTCGCCGAAATGGTTTAGCAGACTGGGGAATTCGGTGTCGTCGGGTCGCACGACGCGTCCGGTGCCGAACAGTCGCAGGATCCGCGAGTTCCGGGTGAACGAGCAGAACATCAGGGTGATCCGGCCGTTGTCGCGCAGGTGCGCGATCGTTTCCACGCCGCTGCCGAACAGATCGAGGTAGGCCACGCGGTGATCGTCGAGTACCGCGAAGGTGTCGCGATATCCCTTGGGGGAGAGGTTGATTCGGCCCCCTTCTGAGGGAGCGGTGGCGACGAAGAACACGGCCTGGCTGTCGATGAATTCGCGCAGCGACTCGTCGAGACGCGAAAACTCCTTGGCCACGCCGCAAGCTTAGCGGGCGCTGAATCGATAGTCGTCGAGGTCGAAACGACGACTGCGCCAGTATGCCTCCAAGGTGGTGGCCGGACGCAGCGGCGCATAGGTGCGCGACCAATGCCGGCTCTGCTCGAAGGAGAACTGATAGGAGAACGACGGAATATCCACGCCGATCCCGGGATAGGTGTTCCAGTGCCAGGTGCCGCCGACTCCGTCGCCGGCTTCGATCACGAGGTAATCGCAGAGTCCGGCCTCGTCGAGCTTGATCGCGGCGCCGATGCCGGCGAATCCGGCTCCGACGATCACGGTGTGGTAGTCGGGCTGCATCTGCTAGGGGTACAGCGCCTTCCGTAGCGCCGTCAACCCGCGGTCGGTGGCCGCGGCGGCCGCGGGGATCACGGGCGCGAAGTTGACGAAGCCGTGCACCAGGGTCGGCTCGTTGCTCAGCTCCGCCGCAACGCCCGCAGCATTGAGCATGGCGGCATAGCGCGCACCGTCGTCGCGCAGCGGGTCGTGTTCGGCGGTGCCGATGAAGGCCGGTGGCAAACCCGACAGGTCGGCGTTGGCCGGCGCAAGCGTGGCGGGCAGCACCGTCGGGTCGGTGACGTCGATCTCCGGGGGCAGGTACCAGGTGAGGAAGGCCTCGATCACCTCGCGGTCCAGGATGGGCGCGAAGGCGTTCTCGGTGTGCGACGGCAGCGAAAGATCCGCGGTCACTACCGGATACCACAGCAGCTGGAACACCAGGTCCGGCCCGGCGTTGTCGCGGGCCAGCACCGCCAGGACCGCGGCCAGGTTGCCGCCCGCCGAATCCCCGGCCACCGCAATGCGGCTCGGGTCGCCGCCCAGAGTGCCGGCGTGCGCGCCGACCCACTGCAGTGCGGCCCAGGCGTCGCTGACGCCGGCGGGATACGGATGCTCCGGCGCGAGCCGGTAGTCCACGGATACCACGATGGCCTCGGCGCCGACCGCGTGCGCGCGGGCGACGTGGTCGTGGGTGTCCAGGTCGCCCAGACAGAAGCCGCCGCCGTGAAAGAAGACGACGACGGGGTAGGTCTCGGCCGGAGTGGGCGGCCAGTAGATCCGGACCGCGATGTCGTTGCGCTCCCCGTGGCCGATCGTCCGGTCTTCAATCCGCAGGTCGGGCAGCAATTCCGGCGGCACCTTGAGCATCTTGAGCCGCTCGCGCGCGAGCTCGACACCGTCGTCCGCGTTGAACGTCGTCGGGAACAGATCGAGCAACGCTTTCAACGTCGGATCGATCTCAGGCCGGGCGGTGGGTTCAATCATTCGTCCACCGTACGCCCGCTGTTCACCTATACAGCGCATTCCTTAGCGCCGCGAGCCCCCGATTCGCCCCGGCCGTGGCGGCGGGAACCACGCCCGCATAGCCGAGGTAGCCGTGCACCATGGTCTCGGCGTTGTGCACCTCGGCGGGAACGCCCGCGGCGGCCAGCGCCTTGCCGTAGGTGATGCCGTCGTCGCGCAGCGGGTCGTAGCCGGCGACGCCGATGTAGGCCGCTGGCAGGCCGGCCAGGTTCTTCGCCCGCCCGGGCGCCATGCCCACCGGCGGATTGGACAAGTCGAGATCGCCTGCGTACCAACGAGAGAACTGCGCGATAGCCTTGGTGTCGAGAATCGGCGCGGTCGCATTCTCGGCGAAGGACGGCAGTGACTGGTCCCACATCACCGACGGATACCACAACAGCTGGAAGGCAATCGACGGTCCGCCCTCGTCGCGGGTCTGCTGGGCGACCGCCGCGGCGATGTTGCCGCCCGCCGAATCCCCGGCAACGGCCAGCCGATCGGTGTCGGCACCCAGCTCGGCACCGTGCTCGGCGACCCACCGCGTTGCCGCCCAAGCGTCTTCCACGGCAGCGGGATACGGATGCTCGGGAGCCAGCCGGTAATCGACGGACACCACGATCGCATCGGCGCCCACCGCGTGCTCGCGGGCGGTGCCGTCGTGGGTGTCCAAGTCGCCGATCACGAACCCGCCGCCGTGGAAGTAGACGACGACGGGCAGCATGGCGTCACCGGAATCGGTTGGCGGCCAATAGATTCTAATGTCGATAGCACCAGCCGAGCCGTCGATGGTGCGGTCCTCGACGCGCAATTCGGGGTGCACCGGCCGGCGCGGCAGATCGCGGAACCGCTGGCGCGCAGCGTCGATGCCGTCGTCGGTGGATAGCCGGAACGGAACCGCGTCGAGTACCTTCAGCAAGATGGGGTCGATAGGAGGTTTCTCGTCGGCTTTGTCAAAGCTGGGCATGGAGGTACCGTACGCACCCCGCGTGATGGCCGGCTGCTGGGTGGCAGCCTGCTGGGCGGGCATCGCCTACGGCGTGTATTTGACCGTGATCGCGGTGCAGTCTCCGCCGGGAACCGAGCTCACCGGGCATTGGGTGCTGCAGCCACCGTTCAAGGCGTTGATGGCCGTGCTGCTGAGCGTCGCCGCGTTCGCGCATCCCATCGTCAGCGAGCGGCGCTGGCTGATGCCTGCGATGCTGCTGTCGGCCACCGGCGACTGGCTGCTGGCGATCCCGTGGTGGACGATGTCATTTGTCTTGGGGCTGGCGGCATTTCTGTGCGCGCACCTGTGCATCATGGGCGCGCTGGCTCCGTTGGTGGTCAAAGAGTCGCTGACGCGAACTCGCATCGCGGTGATGGCGGTGCTGTGCGTGACGGCGATCGCGCTGCTGGCGTGGTTCTGGCCGCACCTGGGCCCGGAGAACTTGACGATCCCGGTGGCGGTGTACGTGGTCGTGCTGACCGCGATGGCGTGCACCGCGATAGCGGCCCGGCTGCCGACGATCTGGGTGGCGGTAGGGGCGGCGTGCTTCATGGGGTCGGACGCGATGATCGCGATCTCCCGGTTCATCCTGGGCAATGAGGCGCTGGCGGTGCCGATCTGGTGGCTGTATGCGGCGGCGCTGATCCTGATCACGGCGGGGTTCTTCTTCGGTCGCGACGTTGCCGCCGCTGACAATGACCGCGAGCCTGTCGAGGGCTGACTGTCGGTGGTTGCCGCTACGATGTGGCCACGGACGGTAATGATGTTGATTGACAACACGTTTGGCGACTCGAGGGCGCGGTGAGTACCCCGCGCGCACCCCTCGAAACCGAACCGATCGCCCGCGTGCTGCCGATGCTGTCGGTGCCGCACCTGGATCGCGAGTTCGATTACCTGGTGTCGGCCGAGCAGTCCGACGATGCCCAGCCGGGGGTACGAGTGCGGGTCCGGTTCCACGGCCGTCTGGTCGACGGGTTCGTGCTGGAGCGCCGCAACGACACCGACCACGTCGGCAAGCTGGGCTGGCTCGATCGCGTCGTGTCCGCCGAGCCGGTGCTCACCCCGGAGATCCGCCGGCTGGTCGATGCCGTCGCGGCGCGTTACGCCGGGACCCGCCCGGACGTGTTGCGCCTGGCCGTCCCGGCCCGGCACGCCAGGGTGGAGCGGGAAGCCACGGCGATCCGGCCGCCGCCGGTCGTGGCGCCCGTCGACCCGTCCTGCTGGGAGGTCTACGGTCGCGGCGATCAGTTCCTGACCGCGTTGGCCGAGTCGCGGGCCGCGCGCGCCGTGTGGCAGGCGCTGCCGGGGGAGCAGTGGGCGGACCGGTTCGCCGAGGCGGCCGCGCAGACGGTCCGCAGCGGGCGCGCGGTGCTGGCGATCGTGCCCGATCAGCGGGATTTGGACGCGTTGTGGCTGGCCGCGACCGCCCGGATCGGCGAGGACAGCGTGGTCGCGCTGTCCGCGGGATTGGGACCGGCGGCGCGCTACCGGCGCTGGCTGGCGGCGTTGCGGGGCCAGGCGCGGCTGGTGATCGGTACGCGCAGTGCGGTTTTCGCGCCGCTGAACGACCTGGGGCTGGTCATGGTCTGGTCCGACGCCGACGACAGCCTGGCCGAGCCGCGGGCGCCCTACCCGCATGCCCGCGAGGTGGCGATGCTGCGTGCGCATCAGGCGCGGTGCGCCGCACTGATCGGCGGCTACGCCCGCACCGCCGAGGCCCAGGCACTGGTGCGCAGCGGCTGGGCCCACGACATCGTCGCGACGCGGCCGGTGGTGCGGGCCCGCACGCCGCGGGTGGTCGCCCTCGACGACACCGGCTACGCCGACGAACGCGACCCGGCGGCGCGCACCGCACGGATTCCGTCCATCGCGCTGCGCGCCGCCCGGACGTCGCTTCAGGCGGGAGCGCCGGTGCTGATCCAGGTGCCGCGCCGGGGTTACGTGCCGTCGCTGGCCTGCGGGCGCTGCCGCGCCATCGCCCGGTGCCGGCACTGCACCGGGCCTTTGGCACTAGCGGAGTCGTTGCAGGAGCGCGGACCCGGGGCGGTGTGCCGGTGGTGCGGACGCGGCGAGCCGGTGCTGCGGTGTGCCCGGTGCGGGTCGGAGACGGTCCGCGCGGTGGTGGTCGGGGCCCGGCGCACCGCCGAGGAGCTGGGCCGTGCGTTCGCCGGCACGCAGGTCATCACCTCGTCGGGCGATGCGATCGTGGCCGAGGTCGCCGCCCATCCGGCGCTGGTGGTCGCCACGCCGGGCGCCGAACCCCGCGCGGACGGCGGGTACGGCGCGGCGCTGCTGCTGGACACCTGGGCACTGCTGGGCCGTCAGGATTTACGCGCCGCCGAGGATGCGTTGTGGCGCTGGATGAGTGCGGCGGCGCTGGTGCGGGCCCGCGGCGACGGCGGTGTGGTGACGGTGATCGCCGATTCATCCATTCCCACAGTGCAATCGCTGATCCGATGGGATCCAGTGGGCCACGCCGAGAGCGACCTGACGGCGCGCAGCGAGGTCGGATTGCCGCCCAGCGTCCATATGGCGGCCATCGACGGCAGCACCGACGCGGTGACGGCATTGCTCGACGAGGCCCACTTGCCCGCCGGCGCCGAGCAGCTCGGGCCGGTCGACCTGCCGCCCGGGGTGCGGCGTCCGCCGGGCACCCCGGCCGGCGTCCCGGTGATCAGGATGCTGGTCCGCGTCCCCCGCGAGCAGGGTCTGGAGTTGGCGGCGAGCCTGCGTCGCGGCGTCGGCGTGCTCAGCGCCCGGCAATCGCACGAGCCGGTGCGGGTGCAAATCGACCCGCCGCAAATTGGTTAGCTCGACTTTGCTGGCTTGCCGTTTTCTCGTTGGCTGGGCGGATCGCCTACCGTAGCGATAGTATTCATAAGCAATAGTTACTTCTTACGGCATTCGTAGGCTGTCAGCGGCCTTAGGAAAAGGGGAGCCACGATGTCCACGGAAAACACGATGGAAGCCAGCGAGTCGCTCGACGTCATCACCGATGCGTTGCTCACCGCGTCGCGGTTGCTGGTCAGCCTGTCGGCCCGGTCGATCGCGCAGGTCGACGAGAACATCACCATCGCACAGTTCCGCACCCTGGTGATCCTCTCCAACCGGGGCCCGGTCAACCTGGCCACGTTGGCCAACCTGCTGGGGGTGCAACCGTCGGCCACCGGACGCATGGTCGACCGGCTCGTCGCGGCCGGACTGATCGACCGGCTGCCGCACCCCACGTCCCGGCGTGAGCTGATCGCCGCCCTGACCAAGCGGGGCCGGGAGGTGGTGCGTCGGGTCACCGCCCATCGGCGCGCCGAAATCGCTGCCATCGTCGAGAAGATGCCGGCGGCCGAGCGTCACGGACTGGTGCGCGCCCTGACGGCCTTCACCGCGGCCGGCGGAGAGCCCGACGCCAACCTGGACATCGACCTATGAAGGGCCGCAAACCTTTTCGGCGGTGAAGAGTAGGTATTCCCATCGCATGGTGTCGTCGGCCAGATATTCCTCGGCCAACTCGATCAGTTGCGCGTCCAGCTCGGCCGCCAGCACCCGATTGCCGCCGATGTTGGTGTAGGCCTCGATCGTCGGGCCGTAGTGATTCTTGAAGTACTCGTGAACGGCTGTGGCACAGTCGAATCGGTTGACCTCCAGCATGCCCCGCACCGCTGCGACACGACGGATCCGGTCGCCGAGCAATCCGGCGACATAGGTTTCGCGTCCCCACAGAGCCGCCGGAGCGACCGCCGGCGAGAGACTGGGGCGGTAGGGCCTGATCGTCGCCAGCATCCGGCCGAAGAAACCTTGCGGGGTCCAGCTGATTACGCCGATCGTTCCGCCGGGCCGGCAGACCCGGACCAGTTCGTCGGCCGCGAGCTGGTGATTGGGCGCGAATTGCACACCGATCGCCGACATCACGACGTCGAACTCGCCGTCACCGAACGGCAGCGCATGCGCGTTGGCTTCCCGGTAGTCCAGCGTCAGCCCTTGCGCCGCGGCCCGCGCTTGGGATCGCGCCAGCAGTTCCGGTGTGAGATCGGTGGACACCACGGTAGCGCCCGTTTTGGCGGCGGGCAGCGAGATATTGCCCGAGCCGGCTGCGACGTCGAGCACCCGGACATCGGGGCCAATGCCGGTGGCAGCGACCAGAATCGGGCCCAGGGGAGCCATCACCTCCTCGGCCATCAACGCATAGTCGCCCAGCGCCCACATGGCGCGATGGGTGGCCGCAAGGTCTTCCGGGATGGTCACGTCGAGAGTCATCAGTCCTCCTGGGTGTTCGGAAACGAGCTGCGCACCCGACGTCGTTGTCGTCGGTGGCATCGGCCACCGTGAGTATGTCCGCTAGAAATAGTATGCATGAGCAATGGTCCGTCCGCCAGCGGCCGGCGGACCGCGGTTCCTAGACTGTCGGGGTGCGTCTAGTCTTCGCCGGTACCCCCGAACCCGCGCTCCCCGCGCTGCGTCGCCTCATCGAGTCACCCCGCCACGAGGTCGTTGCGGTGCTGACCCGCCCCGACGCCGCGTCCGGGCGGCGTGGTAAGCCGGAGCCGTCACCGGTGGCCCGCGAGGCACTCGACCGCGGTATTCCCGTGCTACGCCCGGAGCGGCCGAATTCGCCGGAGTTCGTCGCCGAACTGTCGGAGTTCGCCCCGCAGTGCTGCCCGGTGGTGGCCTACGGTGCGCTGTTGCGCGACGGCCTGCTCGCCGTTCCCCCGCACGGTTGGGTGAACCTGCACTTTTCGTTGCTGCCGGCCTGGCGCGGTGCGGCGCCCGTGCAGGCCGCGATCGCCGCGGGGGACGCGATCACCGGGGCGACGACCTTTCGGATCGAACCCAGCCTGGACTCCGGACCGGTGTACGGCGTCGTGACCGAGACCATTCGGCCGACGGATACCTCGGGTGATCTGCTTGAGCGACTTGCCATTTCGGGTGCGGCCCTGCTGTCGGCCACGCTGGACGGCATTGCCGACGGGACACTGACCCCGCAACCGCAGCCGTCCGAGGGCGTCAGCATTGCGCCGAAGATCACCGTCGAGGAAGCCCGGGTCCGCTGGGATCTGCCGGCCGCGGTGGTCGAGCGCCGGATCCGTGCCGTCACGCCCAGCCCGGGGGCCTGGACGATGATCGGCGACCAGCGGATCAAACTGGGGCCGGTGCAGATCGACGCGGATGTTCCAGAGGCATTGCCGCCCGGCGTAATTCACGTGGACCGCAAGAACGTACGCGTCGGCACCGGCTCGGAACCGGTGCGGCTGAGCCAGATTCAGCCGCCCGGCAAGAAACTCATGAACGCCGTCGACTGGGCGCGCGGCGCCCGCCTCGACGCCGCCGCGCGGGCCTCATGAGTCCAGCACCCCATCAGCGCCGGCCGCCCAAGCGACGCAAGCCGCTGGATCCGGCCCGGGCCGCCACCTTTGCGGTGTTGCGGGCCGTCAGCGAGCGCGACGCCTACGCGAACCTGGCCCTGCCCGCGCTGCTGCGCGAGCGCGGCGTCACCGGACGCGACGCGGCGTTCGCCACCGAGCTGACCTACGGCACCTGCCGCACCCGCGGTCTGCTCGACGCGGTCATCGGCGCCGCCGCCGAACGTCCGCCGGAGGCGATCAACCCGGTGCTGCTCGACCTGCTGCGGATGGGCACCTACCAATTGCTGCGCACCCGGGTCGACGCGCATGCCGCGGTGTCGACCACCGTCGAACAGGCTGGTATCGAATTCGATTCGGCGCGAGCCGGTTTCGTCAACGGCGTACTGCGGACGATCTCCGGGCGGGACGAGAAGTCCTGGGTGGACGAGCTGGCCCCCGACCCGTCGCGCGATCCGGTCGGCCACGCCGCGTTCGTGCACGCGCATCCGCGCTGGATCGCCCAGGCGTTCGCCGACGCACTCGGTGCCGACGCCGGTGAACTCGAGGCCGCCCTGGCCAGCGACGACGAACGGCCCCTGGTGCACCTGGCCGCGCGCCCGGGCGTGCTCACCGCGGCGGAACTGGCCTCCGAATTGGGCCTAGCGGTCGGCGGCACCGTCGGCCGCTATTCGCCGTATGCGGTGTACCTGCCCGGTGGCGACCCCGGGCAGCTGGCGCCGGTGCGCAACGCGCAAGCGCTGGTGCAGGACGAGGGCAGTCAATTGGTGGCGCGCGCGCTGACGTTGGCGCCGGTCGACGACGACACCGGCCGCTGGCTCGATCTGTGCGCCGGCCCCGGCGGCAAGACCGCGCTGCTGGCCGCCCTGGCCGCCGAGCATGGCGCCCGGGTCACCGCGGTCGAGCCGTCGTCGGGTCGCGCGGACCTCGTCGTCGAGAACACCCGCGGGCTCGACGTCGACGTGCTGCGGGTCGACGGTCGCCAGACCGGCCTCGAGCCCGGCTTCGACCGGGTGCTGGTCGACGTGCCCTGCACCGGGCTGGGCGCGCTGCGCCGCCGGCCGGAGGCCCGTTGGCGCCGGCAGCCGGCCGATGTGCCGGCGCTGGCCAAGCTGCAGCGTGAGTTGCTGGCCGCCGCGATCGCGCTGACCCGGCCCGGCGGCGTGGTGCTCTACTCGACCTGCTCGCCGCATCTGGCCGAAACCACCGGCGTGGTGGCCGACGCGCTGCGCCGTCATCCGGTGCAGGCGTTGGACACCCGGCCGCTGTTCGAGCCCGCCGAGCTGGGCACCGCATCCGGACCTCAGGTGCAGCTGTGGCCGCACCGGCACGGCACCGACGCGATGTTCGCCGCGGCGTTACGCCGCGTAGCGGGGTAACGCCCCGGCGACACGACAGGCCACCGCGCCGCGGCGTTACGCCGCGTAGCGGGGTAACGCCCCGGCGACACGACAGGCCACCGCGCTGCCGCGCTGCGCCGCCTTCGGCACCCTCAGTAGTCTGGCGCACATGGCTGGCAGCACTAGCCCTTCCCAAGGACCCCTGATAGCCCCGTCGATCCTGGCCGCCGATTTCGCCCGGCTCGCGGACGAGGCGGCCGCCGTGGTCGGCGCCGACTGGTTGCACGTCGATGTGATGGACGGCCACTTCGTGCCCAACCTGACGATCGGTCTGCCGGTGGTGGAGAGCCTGCTGGCCGCCACGCGCATTCCGATGGACTGCCACTTGATGATCGACGATCCGGACCGGTGGGCACCGCCCTACGCCGAGGCCGGTGCCTACAACGTCACCTTCCACGCCGAGGCCACCGACAACCCGATCGGCGTGGCTCGCGATATCCGGGCCGCGGGCGCCAAGGCCGGGATCAGTGTCAAGCCGGGCACCCCGCTGGAGCCGTATCTGGAAATCCTGCCGCAGTTCGACACCCTGCTGGTCATGTCGGTCGAGCCGGGCTTCGGCGGCCAGAGCTTCATCCCCGAGGTGCTGAGCAAGGTCCGCATCGTGCGCAAGATGGTCGACGCGGGGGAGTTGACGATCCTGGTCGAGATCGACGGCGGCATCAACGCCGACACGATCGAACAAGCCGCCGAGGCCGGGGTCGACTGCTTTGTCGCCGGGTCCGCGGTCTACGGCGCGCGGGACCCGAAGGCCGCGATCGAGGCGCTGCGACGCCAGGCCGGTGCCGCGTCGCCGCATCTACGGCTGTGAGTGATCAGCCTATCGAAAGCCTGGACGCCGCCATGCGTTTGGCGATCGAGCAGTCGTATCTGGTCAAGGGCGGCACCTATCCGAATCCTCCGGTCGGAGCGGTGATTCTGGATGTCGGCGGTCAAGTTGTCGGCGTCGGCGGCACCGAGCCGGCCGGTGGCGACCACGCCGAGGTGCTGGCGCTGCGCCGGGCCGGCGCCCTGGCCGTCGGTGGCACCGCGGTGGTCACGCTGGAGCCCTGCAACCACTACGGCAAGACGCCGCCGTGCGTGAACGCGCTGATCGAAGCCGGCGTGCAAACCGTCGTTTACGCCGTCACCGATCCGAACGAGATCGCCGCGGGCGGCGCGGCCCGGTTGTCGGCGGCGGGCGTCGAGGTGAGATCCGGTGTGCTGGCCGACGAGGTCGCCGGCGGGCCGCTACGCGAGTGGCTGCACAAGCAGCGGACCGGATTGCCGCATGTCACATGGAAATACGCCAGCAGCCTAGACGGTCGCAGTGCGGCCGCCGACGGCACCAGCCGGTGGATTTCCAGCGAGGCCGCCCGCTTGGACCTGCACCGTCGCCGCGCCGCCGCCGACGCGATCGTCGTCGGGACCGGCACCGTCCTGGCCGACGATCCGGCGTTGACCGCCCGGCTGCCCGACGGCTCGCTGGCCGACCAGCAGCCGCTGCGCGTCGTGGTTGGCATGCGCGAAATACATTCCGAGGCAAAGGTTCTCAACGACGAATCGCGCACCATGGTGATTCGCACCCACGATCCGCTGGAGGTGCTCAAGGCGCTCTCGGACCGCACCGATGTCCTGCTGGAGGGCGGTCCCACCCTGGCGAGCGCCTTCTTGCGGGAAGAGGCGATCGACCGGATCCTGACCTACGTCGCCCCGGTCCTGCTGGGCGGGCCCGTCACCGCCGTCGGCGATGTCGGGGTGCCCACCATCGCGCGGGCGTTGCGGTGGCGCTTCGACGGCGCCGACCGGATCGGCCCGGATCTGCTGCTCAGCCTGGTGCCGCAGCGCGGCTAGCGCTCACCGAGGGAGACCGCTTCGGGCTCGGCGACTTCCGGCTCCTCGGCGTGCTCCCGGCGGCTGCCGAGCAGCAGGCCCAGCAGCGCGCCCACCACACAGATGACGACGGTGGCCGCGAAGATGTCGCCGTACATCAGGGCGAACGCCTTCAAATATAAGGTGGCCTGGGCCGCGATTCGTTGCAGCAGCGTCGCGTCGGGCGGGATCTGCGCGGTCAGCCCTGCGATGATCTGGTTGAACCGGTACAGCCCCCAGGCGCTCAGCGCCGCGACGCCGATCAGCATGCCCGTCATCCGGGCCACCACCACCGCCGCGGAGGCGATGCCGTGCTGGGCCGACGGCACCACCCGCAGCGCGGCCGAGGTCAGCGGTCCGATCACCAGGCCGAGTCCCAGACCGGCCACCAGCAGGTCGCTGTGGACCAGCGGCAAGCTCACCCCAAAGATGTCGTGGTGCTGTGTCATCACGTCCATGCGCCAGTAGTGGATCAGCCAATAGCCGTACGCCGCGATCAGCAGCCCGATGAAGGTCATCGCGCGGTCGCCGATCCGGGTCGCGATGAATCCGCCCAGCACCGCCCCGATCGGCAGTGCGATCAGGAACCACAGCAGCAGGCCCGCGGCCTGTGACTGCGACATCTGCAGCACGCCCTGGCCGAACAGCTCGACGTTGACCAGGGTCACCATCAGCGCGGCACCGGCGGCCACCGATGCGCCGAGCGAGGCCAGGAACGGCCGGAAGTGCACCCCGCTGGGTTCGATCAGCCGGGTGCGGGAGAAGCGCTCCCAGAGGATGAACACCACCCCGACCACAACGGCCCCGATGACCAGCGGCAACCCGTAGCTGGGCAGGATCGTCTTGCCATCGGGCGCCGGGTTGTACAGCCCGATGACCGCCAGCCCGAGCGCGACGGCAAGCAGCACACCACCGACGACGTCGACCTTTTCCGGCTCCTCGGCGCGCTGGTGCGCCGGCAGGCTGAACTGGATCATCACCATCGCGATCAAGGTCAGCGGCACGTTGATCCAGAACACGTAGCGCCAGTCGTGGAACAGCCAGACGATGAAGATCCCGTAGAGCGGACCGAGCACGCTGCCGAGCTCCTGCGCGGCGCCGATGCCGCCCAGCACGCTGGCCCGGTTGCGTTGCGCCCACAAATCGGCGCCGAGGGCCAGCGTGACCGGCAACAGCGCACCGCTGGCGATGCCCTGCACGGTGCGGCCGGCGACCAGCAGGTGGAAATCGCCCCACTGCCCCGCCAACGCGGTGATCACCGAGCCGACGATGAAAAGCGCCAGGCTGATCTGCAGCACCAGTTTGCGGCCGAAGCGATCGGAGGCCCGCCCCAGCAGCGGCATCGCCGCGATGTAGCCGAGCAGATACATCGTGATGATCCAGGTGATGCGCTGCAGCTGGTTCACCGGGATATGAACGTCGCTCATGATGTCGCGCATGATCGTGACGACGACATAGGCGTCCAGGGCGCCCAGCAGTACGGCGAGGCTGCCCGCGCTGATCGCGATTCCGCGTCCCGGTCGCATGCTCATCAGCTCACCGGAGGCTTGGTGACGGTGACCGGCTTGCCCCAGTCCGACAGCGTGATCTGGACGGAATTGCCCTGGCTCTTCTGCAAGTTGGCCTGGACCAGCTGATGGTCACCGCTCTCCTGGATCCAGACGGTGGCCGGGAGCGGCTGGCTCGCGCTCATGCTGGGGATGACTTTGTTCACCGCATCCGGGGCGACATTTCCGCTGATCTTGATCGTGGTCTGACCGTTGATCGTCTCGCGGTCCTCGGCCTTGGCGTTGCTGAAGTTCGCCAGCACGTTGGCCAGGCCGTTGTCCGGGCTCAGCAGCACCGAGACGTCGTAGACGTCGGAGGCCTTGCCGAAGTCGCTCCACTTGTTCGGGGTGAGCGTGGCGTACAGCACCGAGTCGTAGACGACGAAGTTGGCGTCGATGTCGGAGCCCGCCATCGACAGCTGCGCATTGCCCGACGCGGCGGTGCTCGGGACGGTGGTCAGGTCGCCGGTGAGTTGCTTGATCGGTAGCCCGGGAATCTTGCCCTGCGTCGTCAGCACCAGGTGCACGCTCTTGACGGTCTTGGTGACTTCCGCGGACTGCTTGACCAGAGTCGTGGCGTCGGGCAACGGGCCACCGCTGGGCTTCGAACCCGACGAGCAGCCCGCGATCAAGGCGGTGGCGAGGGTCAGGGAAGCGAGGACGGCCGTGAGACGGCGGCGTGTCTGCATACCGTGCATCGTAGAGGAGCGGGATGAGCGGACTTGGGGACGCGGGGTCTGCTCGGGCCCGCGACGAGGGCGTTTCGCGTGTCGGCCGTGGCCGCTCACCAGGCAAAGCGGCGGCGAATTAGCCTGGTGCAATGTTCACCGGAATTGTCGAGGAACTCGGCGAGGTCACCGGCCGCGACGTGCTCGCTGACGCCGCCCGGCTGACCATCCGCGGGCCCGTCGTCACGGCCGACGCCGGCCACGGGGATTCGATCGCCGTCAACGGCGTGTGTCTGACCGTCGCCGAGCTGCTCGCCGACGGCCAATTCACCGCCGACGTGATGGCCGAGACGTTGGACCGGTCCAACCTCGGCGGTTTGCAGGTCGGCAAACGGGTCAACCTGGAGCGCGCCGCCGCGGTCAACAGCCGGCTCGGCGGGCACATCGTGCAGGGGCACGTCGACGGCACCGGCCAGGTGGTGGCCCGCACGCCGTCGCAACATTGGGAAGTGGTGCGCATCGAAATCCCCGCGGCGGTCGCTCGCTATGTCGTGGAGAAGGGGTCGATCACCGTCGACGGGATTTCGTTGACGGTTTCCGGGCTCGGCGCGCAGCCGCGCGACTGGTTCGAGGTCTCGCTGATCCCCACCACGCGGGAAATGACGACCCTCGGCGCTGCCCCGGTCGGCACCGAGGTGAACCTCGAAGTCGACGTGATTGCCAAATATGTCGAGCGATTGATGACGGCACGAAACCGATGAGGGCCGTCGCCGCAATCGGCGCCGCGCTGTGCCTGGCGTCGGTGTGGGGCAGTGGCACCGCGTACGCCAACGCAAATCAGGAACAACAGGCGTGTGCGCTGATGGACGATCCCGCCGGGCATGATCTGGGCTATCAGCCCGCCGAATATGCCTTCATGGTGTTGCGCGGCCAGATGACCGCCGGCGACGCCCGGAACGTGATCGCGCTGGCCACCCAGGACTTCTGCCCCAATCACGTCATCGATCTGCCGGCCAGCTGGCGTTAGCCGCCAAAACTGCTCTGCCGCAAGCGAATTAGGCGAGTCGAAGCGGACTGGGGCGGCCGTCGAAAAGCCGTTGAAAAGCCATCGAGGGCGGGGCGACTCGCTTGCCGGGTGCCGGTTATCGGCGATTCGCCGGCGCGGCCCCGCCCAGGGTCGAACATTACGGTTTGGTAACAATAGTCACGATCCCACTACACCATGGCGACACGCCTGTTCTAAATCCCCACGCAGCCGTTTGCAGGTCCATACTCATCGCATAGGCCGGCCGCCTTTACCACGCGAAGGAGCTGCAAAAATGTCCGTCGAAAGGTTGGCCGAGGCCGTCTACGAAGACCTCGCATTCGAAGCCGTTGCGACCCTTGCCGGCCGGAAGGCCGAAGCGCAATCGCGAGCGGTGTGGAGCAGAGAAGTCAACGACACCACGCTGACGATCGTCGAGCACCGGGTGCGCGACTACACGAGCTACGAGTTGGTCGGTGACGATGGGCGCGACGTGTCGCTCGGGCGGTTTTCCAGCTACCCCGCCGCCACCGCCGCGGTCAGCAAGTGGACGCACTTCATCGAGGCCGGCGGTTCGGTCGGCCGGTGGCTGGCCCACTACGCGGTCGATTGCGGCGGCGGCGTGGTGATCCAGATGCCGCTGAGGCGCACCGTTTAGCAGTTCCGGCGCAGGCCGCTGTTAGGCCCGCTGTCCGGCCGCGTGTGCATTGACGGCGTCGAGTGTGCACTCGGGGCGCCGACAAGCCGAGACATCCCGCCGCCAGCGCGCATCGAAAACCATGAATGCACAGTCGACGCCCGTTCCGGGCTGTGCGGGCATATCGACCTTCGTGCGCTCAACAATTCCGGTAAGAATCGTCACAACTCGCCTCGTCCTCGAGGCGCACCGGTACGCGGTCGCCGCTGCTCAGAGCGGGTGCTGACAAGGCGCAACCCCGGTGCACGCAGGTACTGGGGAGCACGTTCGGCGCGGTCGCCCCGAGCGTCACGCGAATTCGCGACGTCAGTATCGAGATGGGCCCCGAAGAAGGGGCAATAACGCGGTGCCGCGCGTGGTTCATACTTGATGCAATGCGCGGGCTTCGCGTGTTGCTCGGCACGACAGCAAGGCAGTACAGATGACGAGGTTGGACTCCGTCGAGAGGGCGGTTGCCGACATTGCGGCCGGTAAAGCCGTCGTCGTCATCGATGACGAGGAACGTGAGAACGAGGGCGACCTGATCTTCGCCGCCGAGAAGGCGACGCCGGAGATGGTGGCGTTCATGGTGCGCTACACCTCGGGCTACCTGTGCGTCCCGCTGGACGGCGCGATCTGCGACAAGCTGGGCCTGCTGCCGATGTACGCGCTCAACCAGGACAAGCACGGGACCGCCTACACCGTCACCGTCGATGCAAGAAACGGTGTCGGCACCGGGATTTCGGCCTCCGATCGCGCCACCACGATGCGGTTGCTGGCCGACCCTTCCAGCGTCGCCGAAGACTTCACCCGCCCGGGCCACGTAGTTCCGTTGCGCGCCAAGGACGGCGGTGTGCTGCGCCGGCCCGGCCACACCGAGGCCGCCGTCGACCTGGCCCGGATGGCGGGCCTGCAACCCGCCGGTGCGATCTGCGAAATCGTCAGCCAGAAGGACGAGGGCTCGATGGCCCAGACCGACGAGCTGCGCGTGTTCGCCGACGAACACGATCTCGCGCTGATCACCATCGCCGACATCATCGAATGGCGGCGCAAGCACGAAAAGCACATCGAGCGAATCGCCGAGGCACGCATCCCTACCCGGCACGGCGAGTTCCGTGCCATCGGGTACGCCAGCATTTACGAGGAAGTCGAACACGTCGCACTGGTCCGCGGTGACATCGCCGGGCCGAACGGCGAGGGCGACGACGTATTGGTGCGGGTGCACTCCGAGTGCCTGACCGGTGACGTGTTCGGCTCACGGCGATGCGATTGCGGACCCCAGCTAGACGCGGCGATGGCCATGGTCGCGCGAGAGGGACGCGGCGTCGTGCTCTACATGCGCGGTCACGAGGGCCGCGGTATCGGCCTGATGCACAAACTGCAGGCCTACCAGCTGCAGGACGCCGGCGAAGACACCGTGGACGCCAACATCAAACTCGGATTTCCGGCCGACGCAAGGGATTACGGCATCGGCGCACAGATCCTGTCGGATCTCGGCGTGCGGTCGATGCGGCTGCTCACCAACAACCCGGCCAAACGGGTTGGGCTGGACGGCTACGGGCTGCACATCATCGAGCGCGTCTCGCTGCCGGTGCGGGCCAATGCCGAGAACATTCGCTACCTGATGACCAAACGCGACAAGATGGGACACGATTTGGCCGGGCTGGACGACTTCCACGAATCCGTCCATCTGCCAGGCGAATTCGGTGGTGCTTTGTGAGTGGAGGCGGCGAGCCGGCAGTCAAAGTACTCGACGCCTCCGATCTTCGCCTCGGTATCGTAGCCAGCTCGTGGCACGGACCCATCTGCGACGCGCTGCTGGCGGGCGCCCGTAAGGTGGCTGCGGAGTCGGGCGTCGTCAATCCGACGGTGGTCCGGGTGCACGGGGCGGTGGAACTTCCGGTGGTGGCTCAGGAGCTGGCCCGCAACCACGATGCCGTCATCGCCCTCGGTGTCGTGATCCGGGGCGCCACACCACATTTCGAGTACGTTTGCGATGCGGTAACCCAGGGTTTGACCCGCGTGTCGCTGGACGCCGCCACCCCGGTCGGCAACGGTGTGCTCACCACCAACACCGAGGAGCAGGCCCTGGACCGGGCCGGGCTGCCGACGTCGGCGGAGGACAAGGGCGCCCAGGCGGCCGGGGCCGCGCTGACCGCCGCGCTGACGTTGCGTGACCTGCGCGCTCGGTCGTGAGCCGACTGTCGTCCCGCGAGGGTTGGGATGTCGAACTACGTCCGCATTGGACGCCGCTATTTGCCTACGGCGCAGCATTTCTGGTCGCGGTGGCGCACATTGTCGTCGGCCTGCTGCTCAAGATGGGCTCCAGCGGGGTGATCTTCCAAACCGCCGATCAGGTCGCGATGGCGGTGCTGGGGCTGGTCATCGCCGCCCTCATACTCTTGTTCACCCGGCCCCGGTTGCGCATCGGGCCGGCGGGGCTCTCGGTGCGAAACCTGTTGGGAGACAGGCTAGTTGCATGGTCAGACCTGGTCGGCGTGTCGTTTCCGGCCGGCAGCCGCTGGGCTCATATCGACCTGCCCGACGACGAGTACATCCCGGTAATGGCGATCCAGGCCGTCGACAAGGACCGGGCCGTGGACGCGATGGATTCGGTACGGTCGCTGCTGGCCCGCTATCGGCCTGACCTGCGCGCGCGCTGAACAACGAGAGCGACGTGTCGTAGGATCGCCCGATGGCACGTCAACTGCGGGGGGGCGTCGCATCGTTGCTGATCGCGATGGCGATGTGCGCGTGCACCACCTCGGTCGGCGGCCGTGCGCTCCGGGCTCCCGAACAATCTGGCGGTCCGACGTCCGTCGCCCCGTCGCCCGCGGGGATTCCGGCGCGCGACTTGCTGCTGCAGGACGGCGACACCACGCCGTTCGGTGTGGCGAGCGCGGTTCCGGTAGGCGATACCTACTTCACCAGCGTGCAGCCCCCCGAGTGTTCCGCGGCGCTGCTGTTCAAGGGTTCGCCGCTGCGGCCGCCCCGCTCCTCAGACCACGCCGAATCGGAATACAAGTTCACCGGCCCGGCGCTCTATGCCGAATCCGCCGACGTCTACGACAAGAAGCTGAATTCCCACGAGGTGGTGTGGAAGGGCTTCGGCGCGGTGTCGAAGTGCCATGGCGAAGCCATCGGCCATTCGTCGCTCGGCGATTTTCGGCCGATGCGGCTGGCTTCGTTCGGCACGCCGTCGGACGGCGTCCTGATATGGACCATGGCCCGCCCGGATTGGACCTGCGATTACGGGCTGGTCGTGGTCCCGCGCATCACACTGCTGCTGTCGGCCTGCGATGCCAAACCCGGGTTTCCGATGGCCGACTGGGCGGCGAAGCGACGAGCGCAGCTAGACAGCCGACCCGCCTGATACAGAGGTCAGTAGTTTTTGCAGCTGATCATCATCTGCCGGAAGATCGGGAACGCCTGGTCGGCTCCCGGGTTGTTCTGGATCGCCTTCAGCAAGTTCACCCGCTGGTCCGGCGTCGAAGCCATGAACTGCTGCAGGAATTGCTGGTTTGGCGGCGACTGGTCCAGGTACTGAGCGGCCATCGGGTTCTCGGCGTGCACCGCCCGCATCGCCTGGTCATACGTGCAGGTCGTGTTCACCATTGGGCCGATGTCGGGGGTAGCCGACGCGATCCCCGCCCCGGCGCTCAGCGACAATGCCAGGCACCCAACCCCGACGGCCAGCCCGGCCAACGGTCGTTTGCTCATTTGTAAGCTCCCTCCAGCTGTTGCCACCCACTGTAGCGTCACAAGCTAACCGGTTGCTTAGCCCGAACCGGATGCTCCCAAACCGCCAGGTGTGTTCGCGGCGGGCGAAAACCGGCCGATTTGCGCCACGCGAACCCGATCCGCCGCGGCCCGTTTAGCGGCTACTAGCCTGGATACGTGCCAGATCCCGCCACTTATCGTCCGGCTCCCGGGTCCATTCCGGTCGAGCCGGGTGTCTACCGATTCCGGGACACGCACGGGCGGGTGATCTACGTCGGCAAGGCCAAAAGCCTGCGCAGTCGGTTGACGTCATATTTCGCCGACGTCGCGAATCTGCACCCGCGCACCCGGCAGATGGTGACTACCGCGGCCAAGGTCGAGTGGACAGTCGTCAACACCGAAGTCGAGGCCTTGCAGCTGGAATACAACTGGATCAAGGAATTCGATCCGCGTTTCAATGTCCGTTACCGCGACGACAAGTCGTACCCGGTGCTGGCGGTGACCCTCAACGAGGAATTTCCCCGGCTGATGGTGTATCGCGGCCCGCGCCGCAAGGGGGTTCGCTATTTCGGCCCGTACTCGCACGCCTGGGCGATCCGGGAGACGCTGGATCTGCTCACCCGGGTGTTCCCAGCACGGACCTGTTCCGGCGGAGTATTCAAGCGGCACAAGCAAATCGACCGTCCCTGTCTACTCGGCTACATCGACAAATGCTCGGCCCCCTGCATCGGCAGGGTCAGCGAGGAGCAACACCGCCAGATCGTCACCGACTTTTGCGACTTCCTGTCCGGCAAGACCGACCGGTTCGCCCGCGAGCTGGAACAGCAAATGCACGCGGCAGCCGAGCAACTCGACTTCGAACGCGCGGCGCGGCTTCGCGACGACATCGGCGCACTCAAACGGGCGATGGAGAAGCAGGCCGTCGTGCTTGGTGACGGCACCGATGCCGACGTGGTGGCGTTCGCCGACGACGAGCTCGAGGCGGCGGTGCAGGTGTTTCACGTGCGCGGCGGCCGAGTTCGCGGTCAGCGCGGTTGGATCGTTGAAAAGTCAGCTGAGCCAGGCGATTCCAGCGAAGAGCAGTTGGTCGAGCAGTTCCTGACGCAGTTCTACGGCGACCAGGCGGAACTGGACTTCCAAACCGGTCAAGCGGCCGACGAATCCGTCAATCCGGTTCCGCGCGAGGTGCTGGTGCCGTGCCTGCCGTCCAACGCCGAGGAGTTGGCCAGCTGGTTGTCCGGACTGCGCGGCTCGCGGGTCGTGCTGCGGGTGCCGCGTCGCGGTGACAAGCGGGCACTGGCCGAGACCGTGCAACGCAACGCGAAAGAAGCTCTGCAGCAACACAAGCTGAGGCGAGCCGGCGACTTCAACGCCAGATCCGCAGCGCTGCAGAACATTCAGGACGCGCTGGGGCTGGCCGACGCGCCGCTGCGGATCGAGTGTGTCGACATCAGCCACGTGCAGGGCACCGACGTGGTGGGTTCGCTGGTGGTTTTCGAGGACGGCCTGCCGCGCAAGTCGGACTACCGTCACTTCGGAATCCGGGAAGCCGCCGGGCAGGGGCGCTCCGACGACGTCGCCTCCATCGCCGAGGTGACCCGGCGCCGGTTCGTGCGGCACCTCAGCGACCAGAGCGACCCGAATATGCTTTCCCCGGAAGGGAAGTCACGCCGGTTCGCTTATCCGCCCAATCTGTACGTTGTCGACGGCGGCGCGCCGCAAGTCAATGCGGCCAGCGCGGTGCTCGAGGAGCTCGGCATCACCGACGTCGCGGTGATCGGGCTGGCCAAGCGACTGGAGGAGGTGTGGGTGCCCTCGGAGCCGGATCCGGTCATCATGCCGCGCAACAGCGAGGGACTCTATTTGCTGCAGCGGGTGCGTGACGAGGCGCACCGGTTCGCGATCACCTACCATCGCAGCAAGCGATCCAAGCGAATGACCGCCTCAGCGCTGGATTCGGTGCCAGGATTGGGAGAACATCGCCGCAAGGCGCTGGTCACTCACTTCGGATCGATAGCTCGCCTCAAGGAGGCCACCGTCGACCAGATCACCGCCGTGCCGGGTATCGGCGTGGCAACGGCCACGGCCGTCCTCGAGGCGCTACGACCCGAGCAGCCCGAACAACCCGGAGCCTCGGCATGACGAGTCACGACAGCGAGCAGCGATCCGTGCGCGCGGACCGGGCCGACGGCCACCCGGCTGACGCCGCCGGGATCGATGTCGTTCTGGTCACCGGATTGTCGGGCGCGGGGCGGGGGACCGCGGCCAAGGTGCTCGAGGACCTCGGCTGGTATGTCGCCGACAACCTGCCGCCCCAGCTGATCACCCGGATGGTGGATTTCGGGCTGGCGGCCGGCTCACGGATCACGCAGCTCGCCGTCGTGATGGACGTGCGATCGCGCGGATTTACCGGCGACCTCGACGAGGTCCGCAACGAATTGGCCACCCGCAACATCAACCCGCGCGTGGTTTTCATGGAAGCCTCCGACGACATGTTGGTGCGCCGCTACGAACAGAACCGCCGCAGCCACCCGCTGCAGGGCCAGCAGACGCTGGCCGAGGGCATCGCGGCCGAGCGCCGGATGCTGGCACCGGTTCGCGCGACCGCAGATCTGATCATCGACACGTCCACACTGTCGGTGCGGGGCCTGCGGGAAAGCATCGAGCGTGCCTTCGGCGGTGACACGAGCACGTCGACGAGTGTCACCGTTGAGTCGTTCGGCTTCAAGTATGGCCTGCCGATGGACGCCGACATGGTGATGGATGTGCGATTTCTGCCGAACCCGCATTGGGTCGACGAATTGCGACCACACACCGGCCAGCACCCCGCCGTACGTGACTATGTGTTGGGCCAACCGGGGGCGGCGGAGTTTCTCGACGCTTACCATCGACTGCTATCTCTGGTTGTCGACGGCTACCGCCGGGAGGGCAAGCGCTACATGACGGTCGCGATCGGCTGTACCGGCGGCAAACATCGCAGCGTTGCGATCGCCGAGGCATTGATGCAGTTGTTGCGGGCCGATGAGCAACTGTCGGTGCGGGTGCTGCACCGGGATCTGGGCCGCGAATGAGTCCACCACAGAGCGAGGGCATCGTCGCGCTGGGCGGTGGACACGGCTTGTATGCGACGTTGTCGGCGGCGCGCCGGCTCACGCCCTACGTCACGGCCGTGGTGACCGTCGCCGATGACGGCGGCTCGTCGGGCCGGCTGCGCAGCGAATTGGACGTGGTGCCGCCGGGTGATCTGCGAATGGCGTTGGCGGCGTTGGCATCTGACAGTCCTTATGGGCGGCTGTGGGCGACCATCATGCAACACCGATTCGGCGGCAGCGGGGCCCTGGCCGGCCATCCGATCGGCAACCTGATGCTGGCCGGCCTGTCCGAGGTGCTGGCCGATCCGGTCGCGGCTCTCGACGAACTCGGGCGCATCCTCGGCGTCAAGGGCCGGGTGCTGCCGATGTGCCCGATCGCGCTGCAGATCGAGGCCGATGTGTCCGGCCTGGAGGCCGATCCGCGGATGTTCCGGGTGATTCGCGGTCAGGTCGCCGTCGCGACCACACCGGGCAAGGTGCGCCGCGTGCGGCTGCTTCCGCCGGACCCACCGGCGACCCGGCAGGCCGTGGACGCGATCATGGCCGCCGACTTGGTGGTGCTGGGGCCCGGATCCTGGTTCACCAGCGTGATCCCGCACGTGCTGGTTCCGGAGCTGGTCGCGGCGCTGCGCGCCACCTCGGCCCGCCGCGCCCTGGTGCTGAACCTGGTGGCCGAACCGGGGGAGACGGCCGGGTTCTCGGTGGAGCGCCATCTGCACGTGTTGGCCCAGCACGCCCCCGGGTTCACCGTCAACGACATCATCATCGACGCCGATCGGGTGCCGAGTGAGCGCGAACGCGAGCAACTGCGCCGCACCGCGACCCTGCTAAAGGCCGAGGTCCACTTCGCCGACGTGTCCCGACCTGGTACACCTTTACATGATCCGGGCAAGCTTGCGGCGGTCCTGGACGGGGTCCGAACGGGCCGCACGGGTCCAGCAGCGCCTTCGGCGAAGGCCACCGCAGAGATTCGGGTTGACGGTGAAAGTTCAACGACGGGCGTGAACGGACCAGCTGGCAGCGGACCAAGGGGTGACGACGCGTGGCGATGACGACCGAAGTCAAGGACGAGTTGAGCCGCTTGGTAGTGAAATCGGTCAGCGCGCGTCGAGCCGAGGTCACCTCCTTGCTGCGCTTCGCCGGTGGGTTGCACATCGTGGGCGGCCGGGTGGTCGTCGAGGCCGAGGTGGACCTGGGCAACATCGCCCGCCGGTTGCGCAAGGACATCTTCGACCTCTACGGCTACAACGCGGTCGTGCATGTGTTGTCGGCCAGCGGGATTCGCAAGAGCACCCGGTACGTGCTGCGGGTGGCCAACGACGGCGAGGCGCTGGCCCGCCAGACCGGGCTGCTCGACATGCGGGGGCGTCCGGTGCGGGGGCTGCCGGCCCAGGTGGTCGGTGGCAGCATCGGGGATGCCGAAGCCGCGTGGCGCGGTGCCTTTTTGGCACACGGATCGTTGACCGAGCCCGGACGTTCGTCCGCGCTCGAGGTCAGCTGCCCCGGCCCGGAGGCGGCGCTGGCGTTGGTGGGCGCGGCGCGCCGCCTCGGCGTTAGCGCCAAGGCCCGCGAGGTGCGCGGTGCCGATCGGGTGGTGGTGCGCGACGGCGAGGCGATCGGCGCGCTGCTGACCCGGATGGGCGCCCAGGACACCCGGCTGGTGTGGGAGGAACGCCGGATGCGCCGAGAGGTGCGGGCGACCGCCAACCGGCTGGCCAACTTCGACGACGCCAACCTGCGGCGATCGGCACGGGCCGCGGTCGCAGCGGCGGCCCGGGTGGAGCGGGCGCTGGAGATCCTGGGCGATACCGTTCCGGACCATCTGGCCTCGGCCGGCAAGCTGCGCGTGGAGCACCGGCAGGCCTCGCTGGAGGAGCTGGGCCGGCTCGCCGATCCCCCGATGACCAAAGATGCTGTGGCGGGCCGCATTCGGCGGCTGCTGTCGATGGCCGATCGCAAGGCCAAGGTCGACGGCATCCCCGATACGGAGTCGGCAGTTACGCCAGACCTATTGGAGGACGCCTGACCGACGGCTACGGTCAGGTAATGAAACGGCTTTCGAGCGTTGATGCGGCGTTTTGGTCTGCAGAAACCGCAGGCTGGCACATGCATGTCGGTGCGCTGGCGATCTGTGATCCCAGCGGCGCGTCGGACTACAGCTTCGCCCGGCTTCGGGAAATGCTGATCGAGCGACTGCCCGAACTGCCGCAGCTGCGTTGGCGGGTCACCGGAGCGCCGCTGGGCCTGGACCGGCCGTGGTTCGTCGAAGACGAAGACCTCGACATCGACTATCACCTGCGGCGCATCGCCGTTCCCGCGCCGGGCGGGCGGCGCGAGCTCGAGGAGCTGATCGGCCGGCTGATGTCCTACAAGCTGGACCGGGCGCGGCCGCTGTGGGAGCTCTGGGTGATCGAGGGCGTCGACGGCGGCCGGATCGCGACGCTGACCAAGATGCATCACGCGATCGTCGACGGGGTGTCCGGAGCCGGGCTGGGCGAAATCCTGTTGGACGTCACGCCGGAACCTCGTCCGCCGCAACAGGAGACGGTGGGCTCGCTGGTGGGGCACAAGATTCCGGGGATCGAGCGGCGCGCGGTGGGCGCGCTGATCAACGTCGGCGTCAAGACGCCGTTCCGTATCGCCCGGCTGGTGGAGCAGACGGTGCGCCAGCAGGTCGCCGCGCTGGGTCTCACCAGCAGGCCGCCGCGCTTCTTCGAGGCGCCCAAAACCCGGTTCAACGCCCCGGTCTCGCCGCACCGGCGGGTGACCGGATGCCGCGTCGAGCTGGCCCGCGCCAAGGCCGTCAAGGATGCCTACGGCGTCAAGCTCAACGACGTCGTGCTGGCACTGGTGGCCGGTGCGGCCCGCGAGTATCTACAGAAGCGCGGTGAGCTGCCGGCCAAGCCGCTGATCGCGCAGATCCCGGTCTCCACCCGCACCGACGACAACAAGGACGACGTCGGCAACCAGATCAGCTCGATGACGGCGTCGCTGGCCACTGACATCGACGATCCCGCCGAGCGGCTGCGGGCCATCCACGAAAGCACGCAGAGCGCCAAGGAAATGGCGAAGGCGCTGTCGGCGCATCAGATCATGGGGCTCACCGAGACCACCCCGCCCGGCCTGCTGCAGCTGGCCGCGCGCGCGTACACCGCGACCGGCCTGTCGCGGAACCTGGCCCCGCTCAACCTGGTCGTGTCCAACGTTCCGGGTCCGCCGATGCCGCTGTACATGGCCGGTGCGAAGCTGGAATCGCTGGTGCCGCTGGGCCCGCCGGTGATGGACATCGCGCTCAATATCACCTGCTTCTCCTACACGGACTACCTGGACTTCGGTTTCGTGACGACACCGGAGGTGGCCAACGACATCGACGATATGGCCGATGCGATCGAACCGGCGCTGACCGAACTCGAGAAAGCGATCGACCGGGGCTAGTCGCGAGGCAGGTAGGTCGTCGCGTACACCCAGGACAAGAACCGCGCGACGGCCTCGGCCGATTTTTGCGCCCGCGGGGAACCGAAGATGTCGAAAGCGTGCTGGGCGTTGGGTAATTCGGCGTAGGCGACGGGCGACTTCGACACCGCCCGTAACTCTTCGACGAATTCGCGGGATTCGACCACCGGGATGAGTGAGTCGTCGGTGCCGTGCAGCACGAAAAACGGTGGTGCGTCGGCCCGTACATACCGGATCGGTGACGCATCGAAATAGATGTGCGAATGGGTACTCAGTTTGCGTTTGACGACCAATCTTTCCAGCACCTCGACGAACTCGGCGCGCCCCGGCTCATCGGTGGAATACCAGTCGTAACGGCCATAGAACGGCACGGCCGCCGCCACCGACGTGTCGGCCTCTTCGAAGCCGGGCTGGAACTTGGGATCGTTTGGAGTCAGGGCCGCTAGCGCCGTCAGATGGCCACCGGCCGAACCGCCGCTGATGGCAACGAAATTCGGGTCGCCGCCATAGGCCGCGATGTTCTCCTTGACCCACGCCAATGCCCGCTTGACGTCGACGATATGGTCGGGCCACGTGTACCGCGGAGCGACGCGGTAGTTCATCGACACGCAGATCCAGCCGCGCGAAACCAGGTGACTCATCAAGGGATACGCCTGCGGACGGCGCCACCCGATCATCCACGCACCGCCGGGCACCTGCAGCAGTACCGGCGCCTTGCCGTCGCGCGGCAGGTCGCGGCGGCGCCAGACGTCGGCCAGGTTGGAGCGACCGTGCGGGCCGTAGCGCACGATGTTCTCTTTCTCGACGAAGCGGCGCCGCGCCCCGGTGGTGCGCAGGGGTGGGTTGCGCCGGCCCCGGCGCGTGGGTTCGGCGGGCAACGCTTTGAGTTCTTCGGCGTAGTCTGCGCCGAGCTGTTCGGTCAGGCACGATTCCAGCACCGGGCCCGGCGTCGCGGCACCCCGGTAACCGATCACTGCCAGGATCGCCCAGGACGCGGCCGTCATCGCCAGCGCCGCTTTGCCTTTCGGTCCGGCGAAGTCCCCGCGGCGGGCGCGCCGCGCCGCATCCAGCATGGAGACGCCGGCGTACAGGCCCGGCACCTCCGAGGTGGGCCAGCCGAACCAGAACACCGCGACCGAGGCGTAGGGATTGCGGGTGACCGGATGTAATCCGTTGGCGGCGTTGAGCAGTTCGACTGCCGCGCGCACCAGCGGCCTTTTTTTGAAGACGCGCATCAGCCCCCCGCCCGTGATTGCAGTTCGGCCCGCTGGATCTTGCCGGTGCTGCCGCGGGGCAGCTCATCGAGAACCGAAATCTCGCGCGGCACTTTGTAGTTGGCGAGGTTGTCGCGAACGTGTTGTTTGAGCGTCTCGGGCGTGGCCGCCGAGCCGGGGCTCAGCACCACGAACGCCGCCAGCCGCTGGCCGTACTGCTCGTCGTCCACGCCGATCACCGCGGCCTCGGTCACGTCCGGGTGCGCGGCAAGCGTCTTCTCCACCTCGATCGGGTAGATGTTCTCGCCGCCGGACACGATCATCTCGTCGTCGCGGCCGACGACGAACAGCCGTCCGGCCTCGTCCAGATAGCCGACGTCGCCCGACGACATGAAGCCGGCGTGGAAATCCTTCGTGTTACCGGAGGTGTAGCCGTCGAATTGGGTGTCGTTGCGGACGTAGATGGTGCCGACCTCGCCGGTGGGCATCTCGTTGAATTCCCGGTCCAGGATCCGGATTTCGGTTCCACCGGCCGGCCTGCCCGCGGTGTCGGGCGCAGCGCGCAGATCCGCCGGTGTGGCCGTGGCGATCATGCCCGCCTCGGTCGCGTTGTAGTTGTTGTAGATCACGTCGCCGAACTGGTCCATGAACGCGATGACCACGTCGGGTCGCATTCGCGAACCGGACGCCGCTGCAAAACGTAATGACTTGCTGCTGTAGCGGTTTCGGACATCGTCGGGCAGTTCCATGATGCGGTCGAACATCACCGGAACCACGGCCAGGCCGGTGGCCTGATGGCGGTCGACGAGCTCCAGCGTGGCCTCCGGGTCGAACTTGCGCCGGGTGACGATCGTGCAGGCCATCGACGCGGCGAAGATCAGCTGCGAGAAACCCCACGCGTGGAACATCGGCGCGACGATCACGACGGTCTCCTCCGCGCGCCACGGCGTGCGGTCCAGGATCGCCTTCAGCGTGCCGATGCCGGCGCCGCCGCCAGATTGCTTGGCGCCCTTGGGACTTCCGGTGGTGCCCGAGGTCAGCAGGATCATCTTGCCCTTGCGTCCGGTGCGCTCGGGCCGCCGGCCGAGGTGATCGGCGATGAGCTTGTCGACCGTCACGTCGTGCGACTCATCGCGGAAAGCCACGATGCGGGTGGCGTCGGGCTTGTCGGCCAGCGCGCGGTCCACCGTCGCGGTGAACTCCTCGTCGTAGATCGCGGCGTCGACGCCCTCGCGGTTGACCACCTCGGCCATCGCCGGGCCGGCGAACGACGTGTTGAGCAGCACGACGTCGGAGCCGATCCGGTTGGCGGCTACCAGCGCCTCGATGAAGCCGCGGTGATTTCGGCACATGATCCCGATCACTTGCGGCTGGCCCGACGGCAGGGCCTGCAGCGCGGCGGCCAGTGCGTTGATCCGCTCGTCGAGTTGCCGCCAGGTCAGCGTGCCGAGTTCGTCGATCACGGCGGGGCGGTCCGGGCAGCGCTGGGCGGCGCCGGCGAAACCGACCGTCATGCCCATGCCCTCGCGACGCATCGCCGCAGCCATCTTCAGGTAGCGGTCGGGCCGCATCGGCGCGATCATTCGGGCGCGCCGCAACGTCGCCAAGACGCCCAAGACGCCACGAGCCTGGTCCAAGGGAGATGGCATGGCTCAGCCCAGAATCGGGAAACGGCGCTTGGCGGCGAGGTCTTTGAGAGCTTCCTGCATCACCGAGCGCACGTGCTCGTCGACCGCGTCGATGTCGGGGTCCTCGCCGAACTGCGCGGCGATGTCGATGGGTTCCAGCACCTGCGTGACGATCTTGGTGGGCAACGGCACATTCGGCGGCACGACGGCGCTGAACCCGAACGGGAAGCCGAACGAGACCGGCAGGATGGCGCTGCGCAGCAGCCGCTTGATCCCCAGCCGCTCGGCCAGCCAGGTGCCGCGGGTCAGGTACAGCTGGGTCTCCTGGCCGCCGATGGAGACCGCGGGAACGATCGGGACGCCGGCTTCGATCGCGGTGCGGACATATCCTTTGCGGCCGTTGAAGTCGATGACGTTCTCCGACGCGGTCGGCCGGTAGGCGTCGTAGTCACCGCCGGGAAAGACGACCACCACACCGCCGGACCGCAACGCTTTGGCGGCGTTCTCCCGGTTAGCCCGGATGTAGCCGGTGCGCCGAAACAGCCCGCCCGTCACGCCCAGGAACAAGATGTCGTGGCTCAGCGTGTAGACCGGCCGGTCGTACCCGAACTTCTCGTAGAAGTCGACGCTGAAGATCGGGACATCCATCGGGAACGTCCCCCCCGAGTGGTTACCGACCACCAGCGCTCCGCCCGGCGGGAAGGAGTCCAAGCCGTGCACCTCGGACCGGAAATACCTCTTCAAGACCGGGCGCATCACCGCCATCAGGCGCTGAGTCAGACCGGGGTCGAATTTGCCGATCTCGGGGTCGTCACTGTCGCTCGCGCCCACTTCGCTCACCGATGCCCCCTTTGGCGTCGCTCGAGAGTTCCCGCGTTGAGTCCCTCGATGGTAGCCAGGGCTTTGGATTGGATGGCTAACAGGCAAACACTCTTACCTTCGGAGTCCCGGTCACGCACAGTGGTGGGTGGGGCCTAACGGGATGGAAGGTGGCCGGCATGGTCGACGTCATTGCGGACCCGATGTCGGTGATCGCCCGGGAGATGGACCGCATCCGCGACGGCTTCATCGCCGAGGTCTTCGAAGAGATCAAGGCGGAGAACCGGGACCTCAACTACGACGCCGCCATGCTGGAGCTATGGCGGGCCAGCCTCACCGACAGCGTGGTCGCCGGCATCGAGTTCCTGGCCAAGGGTGCGCCGCCCGAGTGGTTCCAGGCCCCGGCGGCGTCCGTCGCCTACGTGCGTGCGGCCGCGCGGCGCGACGTTCCGTTGTCGGTGCTGGTGCGGGCGCACCGCATCGTGTACGCGCGTTTCCTGGAGGCGGCGACCCGGTTCGTGGCCCTGGTAGAGCCGGTACGGCAGGTGCCGACGATCGTCGATCTGGTGTCTCGCTCGGCGAGCTTTGTCGACGCGGTGGCCGATCAGCTGACGGTCTCCTATGAGCTGGAACGCGACGAATGCCTCGGCGACGGGGGCGGCCGTCAGCCGCTGTCGGACGAGCAGGCGCGCGACAACGTCCCGGTTGCCGCGCAAGTGGCCGACAGCGTCTTGACGTATCCGTTGCACGGTGTGCACATCGCCGCGGCGTTGTGGGTCGACGAGCTCGTGCCGGCCCTGGATGTGGTGTCGTCGTTCGATCGGGTGCGCCGCGCGGTCGCCGCCGCGGTGGGCGCGGTGAACGGCACATTGCTGGTGCCGACGCACCAGCGCGAGGCCCGGTTGTGGTTTGCGCTCGACGGTTCTGGCAAACCGGAGATCGACCAGTTCCGGGTGCGAACGGCTTTCGAGTCCGCAGGAGTTCGGGCCGGACTGGCATTTGGCCGTGTGGAAGAAGGGCAAAGCGGGTTCCGGGCATCGCTGAAACAGGCGGAGCGGGTGAAGGCGGTCGCTTTTGCCGGCCGAGGCCGATCGGATGCCCGGGTAATTTTCTACAGCGAGATCGCGCCAATTGCGTTGATGGCCGGCGACTTGGACGAACTGCGTTCCTTTGTCATCGATGTGCTCGGCGATCTCGGCCACGACGACGAGCGCTGCGGGTGGTTGCGCGAAACGTTGCGCGAATTTCTATCCAGAAACCGAAATCACGTCGTGACTGCTGAGGTAATGCGGTTGCCCCCCAACATCATTCAGGAAGCTGTGACGCGGGCCATGCAGCTGTGCGGCCACAGTCTCGGCGACCCCGACGCGATGTTGCAGGTGCAGATCGCGCTGGAGGCCTGCCGGTGGATGGCACCGGCGTTATTGCACATGGCCCACGAATGTCCTTAGCAGCCACCAGCTCTGAGCCGCCGAAGTAGTCGCCGCCTCCCAGCGGCTGACCTGGCGTTTATGCCGTGCTAGCAAAAGCGACCTAGGCTTCGTCGCCGAAGGATATGGCGCTGGTCGGATTCGGGGGGTTATGGTTACCGCGCTAAACACTGAACTGCCAGTTGAGAGAAAGAAGAGATGGACTTCGCTGGTTTGTCTGACGAGCGTGATGCGCGCTCGGTCGCAGCGCACAGCTCGAGTGGTGCCCGTGACCGTCGCGGGCACCACTCTCGCGGCGCCGCGGTCCGTCCTGGCCCGGGCCGCGTTCGTCAAGCGGGGTCGGCCGTGACCGCAGGCCGCACTGTCGGTGCTGTGAATCGCGCAACAGTGGTGGCCGACACCGCGGATCAGCGCCAGGCCGACTACTTTCTGCGTCTGCTGACTCAGAACCGCCGCCTGATCGCCCAACGGATCGAGGGCTACCACAAGGCGATTGCCGTCGCCGAAGCCAGGGGCGACGCCGAAAGCGCGGGTGTCTTTCGTCGCACCGCGCGCGCCGAGGAGCAGGAGCGTAAGACACTCGACAGCTTGATCGAGAACCTGCAGCGCCGATTTGTGGTCCAGCCGACAGCCGACCTTCGGGGACCGCGGCTGGTGGTCCGCTAGGGCCGCGATCACCGACCTCAATCGCCTGGCCCGCCTCGGCCGGCGCCTTCTAACTCGGCGTTTGGCCGTCGCGGGTTCGGGACTGTTACCAGTTCAGCAACCGTTGCCACTACTGATCTAGGCTGACGCCCAGGGGTTCAACACCAGACTTACCGAGGGAGACACCAGTGACAGTCCGAGTAGGTATCAACGGCTTCGGTCGAATCGGACGCAATTTCTACCGGGCGTTGCTTGCCCAGCGGGAGCAGGGCGGCGCCGACATCGAGGTAATCGCGGTCAACGATCTGACCGACAATGCCACCCTGGCGCATCTGCTGAAATTCGACTCCATCCTGGGCCGGCTGCCCCACGACGTGACCCTCGAAGGTGAAGACACCATCGTCGTCGGTCCGGCAAAGATCAAGGCGCTCGAGGTCCGCGAGGGTCCGGCCGCCCTGCCGTGGGGTGACCTGGGCGTCGACGTCGTCGTCGAGTCCACCGGCATCTTCACCAACGCGGCCAAGGCCAAGGGGCACCTGGACGCCGGCGCCAAAAAGGTGATCATCTCGGCCCCCGCGACCGACGAGGACATCACCATCGTGCTGGGCGTCAACGACGACAAGTACGACGGCAGCCAGAACATCATCTCCAACGCGTCGTGCACCACGAACTGCCTCGGTCCGGTCGCCAAGGTCCTCAACGACGAGTTCGGCATCGTCAGGGGCCTGATGACGACGATCCACGCCTACACCCAGGATCAGAACCTGCAGGACGGCCCGCACAAGGACCTGCGTCGCGCTCGTGCGGCCGCGCTGAACATCGTGCCGACCTCGACCGGTGCGGCCAAGGCCATCGGCCTGGTCTTGCCGGAACTGAAGGGCAAGCTCGACGGGTACGCGCTGCGGGTGCCGATCCCCACCGGTTCGGTCACCGACTTGACCGCCGAGTTGGCCAAGTCCGCCAGTGCCGAGGAGATCAACGCCGCGATGAAGGCCGCCGCCGAGGGCCCGCTCAAGGGCATCCTCAAGTACTACGACGCGCCGATCGTGTCCAGTGACATCGTCACCGACCCGCACAGCTCGATCTTCGACTCGGGCTTGACGAAGGTGATCGGCAACCAGGCCAAGATCGTGTCGTGGTACGACAACGAGTGGGGTTACTCCAACCGACTCGTTGACCTGGTCTCGCTGGTCGGCAAGTCGCTGTAAACCGTGAGCGTCCCAAACCTCGAAGACCTGCTGTCCGAGGGTGTTTCGGGTCGCGCCGTGCTGGTGCGCTCCGACCTCAATGTGCCGCTCAACGATGCCGGTGACATCACCGACCAGGGCCGAATCACCGCGTCGGTCCCGACGCTGAAGACACTGCTGGATGGCGGCGCCAAGGTGGTGGTGACCGCGCACCTGGGACGCCCGAAGGACGGGCCCGACCCGAAGCTGTCGCTGGCGCCGGTCGCGGCCGCGCTCGGCGAGCAGCTGGGCCGGCACGTGCAGCTGGCCGGGGACGTCGTCGGAACGGATGCGCTGGCGCGCGCCGAGGGCCTGACCGACGGCGACATCCTGTTGCTGGAGAACATCCGCTTCGATCCGCGCGAGACCAGCAAGGACGACGGCGAGCGGTTGGCGTTGGCCAAGAAACTCGCCGAATTGGTCTGGCCGGGAGGTGCTTTCGTCTCCGATGGCTTCGGCGTGGTGCACCGCAAGCAGGCCTCGGTGTATGACATCGCCACGCTGCTGCCGCACTACGCAGGCAAGCTGGTGGCCGACGAGATCGCGGTGCTCGAACAGCTGACGACTTCGACCAAGCGTCCCTACGCGGTGGTGCTCGGCGGGTCGAAGGTGTCGGACAAACTCGGCGTGATCGAGTCGCTGGCGACCAAGGCCGACAGCATCGTGATCGGCGGCGGGATGTGCTTCACTTTTCTTGCGGCACAGGGCTTTTCGGTAGGAAAATCGCTTCTCGAACAGCATATGATCGAGACTTGTCGTAGCCTGCTGGACACCTACGCCGACGTGTTACGACTGCCCGGCGACATCGTGGTGACCGAGAACTTCAGTGCCGATTCGCCACCACAATTCGTGGCCGCCAATGCCATTCCGGACGATCTGATGGGCCTGGACATCGGCCCAGGTTCGGTGAAGCGGTTCGCCACATTGCTGTCCAATGCTGAGACCGTGTTCTGGAACGGCCCGATGGGCGTCTTCGAGTTCCCGGCGTATGCGGCCGGCACCCGGGGGGTGGCCCAGGCGATCGCCACGGCCACCGGCAAGGGCGCCTTCAGCGTGGTGGGTGGTGGTGATTCCGCGGCGGCGGTGCGTGCGCTCGGGATCCCCGAGGACAACTTCTCGCACATATCGACCGGTGGTGGCGCGTCGCTGGAATACCTGGAGGGCAAGGAGTTGCCTGGCATCGAGGTGTTGGGACGTCCCCAGCCCGATCAGAACGAGGGGAGCGGAGACTCGTGAGCCGTAAGCCCCTGATCGCCGGCAACTGGAAGATGAACCTCAATCACTTCGAGGCCATCGCGCTGGTGCAGAAGATCGCATTTGCGTTGCCGGACAAGTACTTCGACAAGGTCGACGTCACGGTGCTGCCCCCGTTCACCAACCTGCGCAGCGTGCAGACCCTGGTCGACGGCGACAAGCTGCGGTTGACCTACGGTGCCCAGGACTTGTCGCAGCACGAATCCGGCGCCTATACCGGCGACATCAGCGGTACCTTCCTGGCCAAGCTGGGTTGCACCTTCGTGATCGTCGGGCATTCGGAGCGGCGCACCTACCACAACGAGGACGACGCGCTGGTTGCCGCCAAGGCCGCCGCCGCGCTCAAGTATGGCCTGACCCCGATCGTGTGTGTCGGCGAGCATCTCGACATCCGGGAGGCCGGCGAGCACGTCAGCCACTGCGAAAAGCAGGTGCGGGATTCGCTGGCCGGCCTGTCGGCCGAGCAGATCGGTCAGGTCGTGATCGCTTACGAGCCGGTCTGGGCGATCGGCACCGGCCGGGTGGCCAGTGCCGGTGACGCCCAGGAGGTCTGCGGGGCGATCCGCCGGCAGCTGGGCGAACTGGCGACACCCAAGATCGCCGACACGGTGCGGGTGCTCTACGGCGGCTCGGTCAACGCCAAGAACGTCGGCGAGATCGTCGCGCAGGACGACGTCGACGGCGGGCTGGTCGGGGGAGCGTCGCTGGAGGGCGAGCAATTCGCGATCCTGGCGGCCATCGCCGCCGGTGGACCCCTGCCCTGAACGCTTCGAGCGTCGGTTACGGCCGGTCCGGCGGTAGCCGGTAAGCTGTCGATCATGGTTTTGGCCCTACAGATCACCTTGGTGGTCACCAGCATCCTGGTGGTGCTGCTGGTGCTGCTGCACCGCGCCAAGGGTGGCGGCCTGTCCACGCTGTTCGGTGGCGGTGTGCAGTCCAGCCTGTCCGGCTCCACGGTGGTGGAGAAGAACCTGGACCGGCTGACGGTGTTCGTGGTCGGCATCTGGCTGGTGTGCATCATCGGCATGGCACTGCAGATCAAGTACCGCTGACCCGTCCCGTCTCGGCAGGCGGGTAACGCCGTCGGCACCGATACTGGATCGCATGGTTTCCGACCCGGCTGTTGAGCCCGCTTCCGACGCCGCGCTCGCGCCGATCGGTGCTGTGCAGCGGACCCGGGTCGGTCGCGAGGCGACCGAGCCGATGCGCGCGGACATCAGGATGCTCGGCAGCATCCTCGGCGACACCGTGCGCGAGCAGAACGGCGACGAGGTCTTCAACTTGGTCGAACGTGCCCGCGTCGAATCGTTCCGGGTGCGGCGTTCCGAGATCGATCGCGACGAGATCTCCCACATGTTCGACGGCATCGACATCCACCTGGCGATCCCGATCATCCGGGCGTTCAGCCACTTCGCGCTGCTGGCCAACGTCGCCGAAGACATCCACCGCGAGCGCCGGCGTCACATCCACGTCGACGCTGGCGAACCGCCGCAAGACAGTAGTCTGGCCGCCACCTACGCGAAACTGGATTCCGCGGAACTGGATTCGGCCACCGTGGCCGAGGCGCTCAAGGGTGCGCTCGTTTCGCCGGTGATCACCGCCCACCCCACCGAGACTCGCCGGCGGACCGTCTTCGTTGCGCAGCACCGGATCACCGAGCTGATGCGACTGCACGCCGAGGGGCACCGGGAAACCAGCGATGGCCGCAGCATCGAGCGTGAGCTGCGCCGCCAGGTGCTCACGCTCTGGCAGACCGCGCTGATCCGGCTGTCCCGGCTGCAGATCACCGACGAAATCGAGGTCGGCCTGCGGTATTACCAGGCCGCGCTGTTCGAGGTGATCCCGCAGGTCAATTCGGAGGTTCGCGCCGCGCTGCGCGCCCGCTGGCCCGGCACCGAGCTGCTTTCGGCGCCCATCCTGCAGCCGGGCTCGTGGATCGGCGGCGACCGCGACGGCAACCCGAATGTCACCGCCGAAGTCGTGCGGCGGGCCACCGCCAGTGCCGCGTTCACGGCGCTGGCGCATTACCTCGCCGAGCTCACCGACCTCGAGCAAGAGCTCTCGATGTCGGCGCGATTGATCAGCGTCACACCGGAATTGACGGCGCTGGAGCGCAGCTGCCCGGAGCAGGCCAGGGCCGACGAGCCGTATCGGCGGGCCGTGCGGGTGATTCGTGGCCGGCTCAGTGCGACCGCCGCCCAGATCTTGGACGACGAACCGCAGCACCTGCTCGACCTCGGCTTGGAACCGTATGCCACGCCGGGCGAGCTGCGGGCCGAACTCGACACCATCGACGCGTCGCTGCGCACGCACGGCAGCGCGCTGCTGGCCGAGGACCGACTCGGCCTGCTGCGAGAAGGCGTGCACGTCTTCGGGTTTCACCTCAGTGGCCTGGACATGCGGCAAAACTCCGACGTCCACGAGGAAGTGGTCGCCGAGCTGCTGGCCTGGGCCGGGGTGCATCCGGACTACCGTTCGCTGCCCGAAGACGAGCGAGTCGAGCTGCTGGCCGACGAATTGACCACGAGGCGCCCGCTGCTCAGCGACCGCGCGGAGTTATCCGAGCTGGCCCACCAGGAATTGAGTGTGGTCGAGGCCGCCGCGTTCGCCGTCAAGCGGTACGGCCCGGCGGCGGTGCCCAACTATGTCATCTCGATGTGTCAGTCCGTCTCGGACGTGCTGGAGGCCGCGCTGCTGCTCAAGGAGACCGGGCTACTGGATGTCTCCGGACCCGAACCCTATTGTCCGGTGGGAATTTCCCCACTGTTCGAGACGATCGACGACCTGCACAACGGAGCCGAGATCCTGCACGCGATGCTGGAACTGCCGATCTATCGAGCGATGGTCGCCGCCCGTGGCGACAGCCAGGAGGTGATGCTTGGCTACTCCGACTCGAACAAGGACGGCGGTTATCTGACCGCCAACTGGGCGGTGTACCGGGCCGAGCTGGCGCTGGCCGAGGTGGCCCGCAAGACCGGAATTCGGTTGCGGCTCTTTCACGGCCGAGGCGGCACCGTGGGCCGCGGCGGCGGCCCCAGCTATCAGGCCATCCTGGCGCAGCCGCCCGGTGCGGTGAACGGTTCGCTGCGCCTCACCGAGCAGGGTGAGGTGATCGCGGCTAAGTACGCCGAACCGCTTCTGGCGCAACGGAATCTGGAAAGTCTGGTGGCGGCGACCTTGGAGTCGACGCTACTGGACGTGGAGGGCCTCGGCGACGAGGCCGAGCCGGCGTACACGGTGTTGGAGGAGGTCGCGAGGCTGGCCCGTGAGGCATACTCCGAATTGGTCCACCACACACCGGGTTTCGTCGAGTACTTCAAGGCCTCCACGCCGGTCAGCGAGATCGGCTCGTTGAACATCGGCAGCCGTCCGACATCGCGCAAGCCCACCGAGTCGATCGCCGATCTGCGCGCCATTCCGTGGGTGCTGGCATGGAGCCAGTCGCGGGTGATGCTGCCCGGTTGGTACGGCACCGGGTCGGCATTCGAGCAGTGGATCGCGGCCGGCGACGAGGATGAGCGAGTCGCAGTCCTGCACGACCTGTACCAGCGGTGGCCGTTCTTCCGCAGCGTGCTGTCCAACATGGCACAGGTGCTGGCCAAAAGCGACCTCGGGCTGGCGGCGCGATACGCAGAACTGGTCGCCGACGAATCGTTGCGGCGCAGGGTGTTCGACAAGATCGCCGACGAGCATCAGCGGACGATCGCGATGCACAAGTTGATCACCGGTCAAGACGACCTGCTTGCCGACAACCCGGCGCTGGCGCGGTCGGTGTTCAATCGTTTCCCCTACCTGGAGCCGCTGAACCATCTCCAGGTCGAGCTGTTGCGGCGGTACCGCTCGGGCGATGACGACGAGTTGGTGCAGCGAGGAATTCTGTTGACGATGAACGGACTGGCAAGCGCGTTACGGAACAGCGGATAACGGGCATAGGGCAGGGGTGGGAGCTCAGCCTGACTCGATGTCGTCGCGCGAATCGTCGTCTGCCGTCCCGGCCCGGGTAGCCCAGAACGAGATCTTCGAACGGCTGGCCCGCGCCGGATTCGTCGTGAGCGGACTGCTGCACCTGGTCGTCGGCTACCTCGCCATCCGGATCGCTTTCGGCGAGGGCGGCACCGCCGATCAAACCGGCGCGCTGGCGGCCCTGGCGGGCACGCCGGGAGGCCCCGTCGCACTGTGGTTCGCCGCCGCCGCTCTGCTGCTGCTCGGCCTGTGGCGGCTCGTCGAGACCGCGCTCGGCCGATCCAGTGACCGGCAGGACGGCGCGTCGTCAAGCGCACTGGATCGGGCCAAAGCATTCTCGCTCGCGGTCGTCTATGTCGCGCTGGCGTATTCGGCCCTCGGTTTCGCGCGCGGCGCCGGCAAGTCTGCCGGTCAGCAGAATTCGACGATCAGCGCTCGGTTGATGCAGAGCACGGTCGGCACGATTGCGCTGGTGGTCTGCGGCGTGATCGTCGTCGCGGTGGGTGGCTACCACGTCTACAAGGGTGCCAGCCGCAACTTCCTCGATGATCTGAAAGGCAAGTCCGGCAACGTGGTCCGGCGTCTGGGCATCGTCGGCTACATCGCCAAAGGGGTGGTGATCGCCGGCGCGGGCGTGCTGGTCGTCGTCGCCGCATTGTTCTCGCAGCCGGAGAAGGCCACTGGGCTGGATGCGGCCCTCAAGACGCTGGGCGCTCAACCGTACGGCCGGGTTCTGCTGGCCGCCGCCGGTCTGGGCATCATCACCTACGGTTTCTACAGCTTCGCGATGGCCCGACTGACCAAGATGTAGCCGCTCACGGGGCCTTCACATAGTCGACCGGGCACGGCCCGGCCGCCCTGGCTACGCCACCGATCTGGGCGCCGACGGGCTGCGGATGTGACGTCCATCGCGGCGTCATCCGGTAGGCGCCCAGCAGATGAGTCATGGCGGCCGTCATCGCCGACAGCGAGAACGGCTGGGCCGGGCAGGAGTGCCTGCCGTGCCCGAAGGCCGTGACGAGCATCGGCGAAGGAAGAGCGTCCTTGTCGGTCAGATGGTGGCGGGTCCATCGATCGGGGTCCCAGTGCTGTAATCCCGGCGCCGCCGAGGTGTTGAGCAAGGGGAGCAGGGTGGCGATGGTCCAGCCCGGCGGCACCCGGTAGGTAATGGCCCCGGTGTCCAGCGAGACCGGCGACAGCACGCTGCGAGACATGATGGAGCGTTGCGCGATACGCGTCGACTCCAGCGCGCAGCTCTGGGCAAAGGCATTGTCGCCCAACCGTACTCGCCGCAGCTGGGCCGGGTGCTCGAGCAGGTCGACCAATGCCCAGCCCAGCGCGGCGGCCAGGTTTGACATGGACGCGATGTGGATCAGCGCGACGTCGAACGCGATCCCGCGCAGCCGGGAAGGCGGCGACGCAGTCGACCAGGCGTCCACGATCCGGCCGAAGAGGTCATGATCCCGTAGGTCCCCGTCGTCGAATCTGCGCACCGCGGCGGCGATGGCATCGGCAATCTCCTCGAGGGCGGCGCGCTCGGCACGTTTGTCGGTCGCCGCCACTGCCGCCATCCGATCGGGGTGGACGAATGCGTCGGAGCCGTCCAGGGTGTCGAAGGCCCGCACCAGACGCTCGAAGATCTCGCCGTCGGCCGACCCGGGTCCGGCCCACGAGGCCAGCCCCATCCGGTGGCCGAGCCGTCGCATCAGATCGAACACGTCGAACGATCCCGCCGATCCCAGCTCGGTCTGCTCGAGCGCGCGGTCCAGGTTGATCAGATAGGTGGCCACGTCGTCGCGGCGAAACAGCATGTTCGGCAGGGTGCGTCGCCCGGCAAAGATCTCGTCGGGCAGCTTGCGCCGCAGCATCAGGTAGTCGGCGACGCCTTTGCTCGCGGTCTCCTCGGTCAGCGCGTAGAACGATTCGACGCCGGTAGGCGAGAAGGTGAACAGGTAGCGATCGGGGCCGCTTTTCACGGCGAAGGTGTCGCCGAGTTGGGCCCGGGCGGCGGCGATCACCGCGACGGCGTCGGTGACGGGGACGTCCCACGGCAGACCGGTGCCGTCGGCGTAGGGCGGTGCGGGCACCGGCTCGGCGCCGGTCACGGCCTACCGCGGTGTCCGGATTCGCAGCCGGTCCACCACACCGCGGACCGCGTGCTCGGTCATCGATACCGGTGACATGATCGTCTCGCCCACGCTCACGATGTAGTCGATGCGCTTGACGATCGACTCCACCGGCTCGACCACCGCGATGAGTCGTTTGGCGAGCTCGTCCAGGCTTTCCAGGGTCCCTTCCAGGTGGTCCAGGCCGCCTTCTAGGCGCTCGACCGTGCCGTTCAGCCGGGTCAGGGAACTGCTCAGCTCGTTCATGGTCCTGCCGAGGCTGTCGAGGACGTCCTCGACCTGCTCGACCGTCTTGTCGGCGTTCAGAGCGGCCTGAGTGAGCGTCTTGATCCGGTTTCGCTCAGGCCCGTTGCGCACCGTTCGGTCTGCCATGTCCGTAATTATGACCGGGACGGAACCCGGGAAAACCCTTGTACATCGAATTTGATGTGCAAAGACAACACTGTGACGGTGGCCGGCGTAGCGGCCTGACCCGGGGCTGCGCGTGCGAGGTGACGCAACGACTGGCGGAGTACGCGGCCGGCTATGCCGACCGGAAGGCCCAGCGGGCTGGGTCCTAGGGCCGGGCGGGTAGTTTGGCGGCGGCGTCCTCGTCGAGCAGCCAGAGCGTCGTCTCGAGCCCGATGGCACCCGCGGCCGGGATATCCACCGGCTGGGCGCCGGCGATGGCGGCGGCGGCCGCGTCGCCCTTGGCGGCTCCCGAGACCATCAGCCACACCTCGCGGGAATGCCGGATCGCCGGGATCGTCAAGGTGATTCGCTGCGGCGGCGGTTTCGGGGAGTCGTCGACGGCCACCACCATGCGGGTGCTCTCACGCACCGCCGCGGTGTGGGGGAACAGCGAGTTGATGTGGCCCTCAGGTCCCATGCCCAGCAGATGGACATCGAAATTCGGTACCTGCTCACCGGCCTCGGCATTGGCGGCCAACAGTTGTTCGTAGGCCAGCGCCGCGGCGACCAGATCGCTGCCGAATTCGCCGTCGCTGGCGGCCATCGGGTGCACGTTGCTGGACGGGACGTCGATGTGATCGAGCAGGGCCTCTCGGGCCTGCTTCTCGTTGCGCTCGCTGTCGGCTAAAGGGACATAGCGTTCGTCGCCCCAGAAGAGGTGCACTTTCGGCCAGTCGATCTGATCGGCCTGGGCGCGCAGATATTTGAGCAGCCCGATGCCGTTACCGCCGCCGGTCAGCACGATCAGGGCGCGTCCGCGCGCCGCGATGGCGGCGTGGATGGTCTCGACGAGCCGACGGCCCGCCGCCTCGACCAGGCGGTCGCCGTCCGGGAAAACTTCTACGGTTGTGCTCACGCGTATTGCACCTTATCGATTCCTTCGAGCGCGCTGAAGTAGACCTCGTCGGGGTCCAAGCGACGCATGTCTTCGGCCAGGCATTCACGGGTTTCCCTGCGCGCCAACGGAACTAGAGCATCCGGTCGGCCGGTTCGGCTCAGGGTGGCCGTCGTACCCTCTTGCGGCCTGCTCAGGGTGATGGTTTCGCTCTTGCGCTCCAGCTCGACCTTGAGCTCGCCGACCTCGCGGCGTACCGGTCCGTCGATCCGGCTGGCCAACCAGCCGGCCAGGACGTCGAGCGAGGGTTCGGTGCGCAGACCGGAAACCAGCGCGGATTCGATCTTCTCGTGCGGTTTCTGGTCGACCGCGGAGGTGAGCAACGCCCGCCAGTAGGTGATCCGCGCCCAGGCCAGATCGGTGTCCCCGGGGGTGTATCCGGGCAGCCTGCTCTTGATAACCGACAACGGGTCGTCGGTGTTGGTCGCGTCGGTGATGCGGCGAATCGCTAACTTGCCCAACGGGTCCCGAGCGGGAACCGCAGGAGCGACATCGGGCCACCACACCACGACCGGGATATCGGGAAGCAGGAAGGGAATCACGACGCTCGCCGCGTGACCGGACAACGGGCCGGACAGCCGCAGCACGACGACCTCGCCGGCGCCGGCGTCGCCGCCGACTCGAACCTGAGCATCCAGGCGCGCATCGCGGGCGTCGGTGTCACCGGCCGCCACGACCAGGACTCGGCTGGGGTGTTCGTGGCTGGCGGCGTTAGCGGCCACGATGGCCTCTTCGAGCAGAGTGTCGTTGTCCGACTTGATGATCAGCGTCCCGACCCGGCCCATCATGACCACACCGGCCTCTTCGCGGAGCGCGTCGAGCTTCTTGTTGACCGCGGTGGTGGTGGTGTCCAGCAGATCGACGATCACGGCCGCCGCCATTCGCGGCCGGTGCGACGCAACATCTCATCCGCCGACGCCGGCCCCCAGGTGCCCGACTCATATGGGTCGGGCTTTCCGTCCGACGCCCAATGGTCGAGGACGGGATCGATTATCTGCCAAGCCAATTCGACCTCCTCGTTCACCGGGAACAGCGACGGCTCACCGAGCAGCACGTCCAGGATCAGCCGTTCATAGGCCTCGGGGGAGTCTTCGGCGAATGCCGAGCCGTAGGAGAAGTCCATGTTGACGTCGCGGACTTCCATCGCGCCCGGGACCTTGGAGCCGAACCGCAGCGTGATGCCCTCGTCGGGCTGTACCCGGATGACCAGCGCGTTGGCGCCGAGCTCGTCGGTCATGGTGGCGTCGAACGGCAGATGCGGGGCCCGTTTGAAGACCAGGGCGATCTCAGTCACCCTGCGGCCCAGTCGTTTCCCGGTGCGCAGGTAGAACGGCACCCCGGCCCAGCGGCGGGTGTCGACCTCGAGCGTGATGGCCGCGAAGGTCTCGGTGGTGGAGTCCTTCGAGAAGCCGTCTTCGTCGAGCAGTCCCACCACCTGCTGACCGCCCTGCCAACCGGCCGCATATTGGCCGCGGCTGGTGGTCTCGTCGATCGGCTGGGCGAGTTGGGTGGCCGAGAGCACCTTGATCTTCTCGGCCTGCAACGCCTTCGCGTTGAAGCTGACCGGCTCTTCCATCGCCGTGAGGGCCAGCAGCTGCATCAAGTGGTTCTGGATGACGTCGCGGGCCGCGCCGATGCCGTCGTAGTAACCGGCGCGTCCGCCCAGCCCGATGTCCTCGGCCATCGTGATCTGCACGTGGTCGACGTAGTGCGCGTTCCAGATCGGGTCCCAGAATTGATTGGCGAAGCGCAGCGCCAAGATGTTCTGGACGGTCTCCTTGCCGAGATAGTGGTCGATGCGGAATACCGACTCCTCCGGGAAGACCGAGTTCACCACGTGGTTGAGGTCGCACGCGCTCTTCAGGTCGTGGCCGAACGGCTTCTCGATGACGACCCGGCTCCATCGGTCTTCTTGGGGCCGCGCCAGCCCGGAGGCGTGCAGCTGTTCGCATACCACCGGGAAGGACTTCGGCGGAATCGCCAGGTAGAACGCGTGATTGCCGCCGATGCCGCGCTCGGCGTCGAGCTTGTCGAGCGTCTCGGCCAGCCGTACGAACGCGGCATCGTCGTCGAAGGCGCCCGACACGAACCGCAGCCCCTCGGCCAGCCGTTCCCAGATGGCCTGCCGAAAGGGGGTGCGGCAGAACTGCTTGACGTCGTCGTGGATTACCTGGGCGAACGCGTCGTGATCCCAGTCACGGCGGCCGAAGCCGACCAGCGAGAAGGTCGGTGGCAGTAACCCGCGGTTGGCCAGGTCGTAGACCGCGGGCACCACCTTCTTGTGCGCCAGGTCGCCGGTGACGCCGAAAAGCACCATGGCGCACGGGTCGGCGATCCTGGGCAGCCGCTTATCGTCCTTGTCCCGCAATGGGTTACGCCACTGCGCGCCAATAGCGCCCGCCGTCATTTGGAAAGAGAGCTCAGCTGTTTCTGTGTCTCGTCCAGCAGCTCGGTCCACGATTCGACGAACTTCTCCACGCCCTCGTTCTCCAGGACCAAGAACACGTCGGTCACGTCGATCCCGACCGCCGACAGTTTGTCGAACACGCCCTGGGCCGCGTCGGCGGTGCCGGTGATCGTGTCACCTGTGACGACACCGTGGTCGGCTACGGCATCAAGCGTCTTCTCCGGCATGGTGTTCACCGTGTTCGGCGCGACCAGCTCGGTGACATAGAGGGTGTCGGAGTAGTCCGGGTTCTTCACACCGGTCGACGCCCACAGCGGGCGCTGCACCCGGGCTCCGTTGGCCGTGAGCGCCTGGAAACGCTGCCCGCCCTCGAAGACCTCCTGGTACGCCGCGTACGCCAGCCGGGCGTTGGCGACGCCGGCCTGGCCGCGCAGGCCAATCGCCTCTTCGGAGCCGATCTTTTCCAGTCGCTTGTCGATCTCGGAGTCCACCCGGGAGACGAAGAACGATGCGACCGAGTGGATCTTGGACAGGTCGTGTCCGGCCTCGCGGGCCTTCTCCAGGCCAGCCAGGTAGGCGTCCATCACCTCGCGGTGCCGCTCGACGGAGAAGATCAGCGTGACGTTGACCGAAATGCCTTCCGCCAGAACGGCGGTGATGGCTGGCAGGCCGGCCTTGGTGGCCGGGATCTTGATCAGCAGGTTCGGCCGGTCGACGATCTTCCACAGCTCGATGGCCTGCGCGACGGTCTTGTCGGTTTCGTTGGCCAGCCGCGGGTCGACCTCGATGGAAACCCGGCCGTCGATCCCGTCGGAGGACTCCCATTGCGGCGCAAGCACATCGCACGCGGTGCGCACGTCGTCGGTGGTGATGGTGCGGATGGTGGCGTCGACGTCGGCGCCACGGTCGGCCAGCTCGGCGATCTGGGAGTCGTACGAGTCGCCGTCGGCGAACGCCTTCTGGAAGATCGACGGGTTGGTGGTCACCCCGACGACGCTCTTGGTGTCGATCAGTTCTTGTAGGTTGCCGGACTTCAGCCGCTCGCGTGACAGGTCGTCAAGCCACACGGATACGCCTGCGGCGGCCAGCGCCGCGAGGTTGGGGTTCTGGGTCATCTGAATCAGCCTTTCTCAGTTGTCGACTACTTCTTCCGCGGCGGCAGCGACGGCCTCCGCGGTGAAGCCGAACTCACGGAACAATGTCTTGGCGTCGGCGGACGCCCCGTAGTGCTCGATCGACACGATCTTTCCGGTGTCGCCGACCAGTTTGTGCCACGGTTGCGCGATGCCCGCCTCGACGGCCACCCGCGCCGAGACCGACGGCGGCAGCACGCTGTCGCGGTACTCGGCCGGTTGCGACTCGAACCATTCCACGCACGGCATCGACACGACCCGCGTGATAATGTCCTTGTCCGCCAACAGCTTTGCGGCCTCTACCGCCAGCTGGACCTCAGAGCCGGTAGCGATCAGCACGACGTCGGGCTCTTCGTCGCCGGCCTCACCCAGCACGTAGCCGCCCCGGGCGACACCTTCGATATTGGTCCCCTCAAGCACCGGAACGCCCTGGCGGGTCAGGATCAGTCCGACCGGGCCACTGCCGTTGCCGCGCGCCAAAACCGTGCGCCAGGCGTAGGCGGTCTCATTGGCATCGGCCGGACGCACCACCGAGAGCTGCGGAATGGCCCGCAGCGCCGCCAGGTGCTCGATCGGCTGGTGGGTCGGGCCGTCCTCGCCCAGGCCGATCGAGTCGTGCGTCCACACGTAGATGGTGTCGATGTCCATCAATGCGGCGAGTCGCACGGCCGGGCGCATGTAATCGGAGAACTGCAGGAAGGTGCCGCCGTAGGCGCGGGTCGGCCCGTGCAGCACGATGCCGGACAGGATCGACCCCATCGCGTGCTCACGGATCCCGAAGTGCAGGGTGCGCCCATACCAGTCGGCCGTGTAGTCCTTCGTCGAAATCGACGGCGGACCAAAGGATTTCACGCCATCCATGGTGGTGTTGTTGCTGCCCGCCAGGTCGGCCGAACCGCCCCACAACTCGGGGAGTTTCGACGCCAGCGCGGACAGCACCTTGCCGGACGCGGCACGGGTCGCCAACGGCTTGGAGCCGGGTTCCCAGTGCGGAATGTCGGCGTCCCACCCGTCGGGCAGCTTCTGGGCCAGCAGCCGGTCGAGCAGCGCCTTGCGTTCGGGTTCGCGCTGCGCCCAGGCATCGAACGACGACTGCCACTTCTGGTGGGCTTCCTTGCCGCGATCCACCAGCTTGCGGGTGTGTGCGATGACCTCGTCGCGAACCTCGAAGGTCTTGTCCGGGTCGAACCCGAGAATCTTCTTGACGGCCGCGATCTCCTCGTCGCCCAGGGCCGCGCCGTGCGCTTTGCCGGTGTTCATCAACTTCGGCGCCGGGTAGCCGATGATGGTGCGCAGCGAGATGAACGACGGCTTGTCGATGACGGCCTTGGCGTTGGCGATGGCCTCCTCGATCCCGACGACGTTCTCGCCGCCCTCGACCTCTTGCACGTGCCAGCCGTAGGCGCGGTAGCGCGCGGCGGTGTCCTCACACAACGCGATGTTGGTGTCGTCCTCGATCGAAATCTCGTTGTGGTCGTAGAACACGATCAGGTTGCCCAGCTGCTGCACGGCCGCCAGCGAAGACGCTTCGGAGGTCACACCTTCTTCGATGTCGCCATCGGAGGCGATCACGTAGATGTAGTGGTCGAACGGGCTTTCTCCCGGCGCCGCGTCCGGGTCGAACAGACCGCGCTCGTAACGCGCTGCCATCGCGAAGCCGACGGACGACGCCAGTCCCTGGCCGAGCGGGCCCGTGGTGATCTCCACACCCTTGGTGTGCCGAAACTCTGGATGCCCGGGGGTCTTAGATCCCCAGGTCCGCAGCGCCTCGATGTCGGCGAGCTCCAGACCGAATCCGCCCAGGTACAGCTGCAGGTACAGAGTGAGGCTGCTGTGGCCGGCCGACAGCACGAACCGGTCGCGGCCCAGCCAGTGCTCATCGCTCGGATCGTGGACCATGGCGCGCTGGAAGAGGGTGTAGGCCAACGGCGCCAGACTCATTGCGGTCCCGGGATGGCCATTACCGACCTTCTGAACGGCATCGGCGGCGAGTATTCGCACCGTGTCCACGGCGGCCGAATCGATTTCGGTCCAGTCGTCGGGGTGGTGGGGATCGGTAAGCGTGGAGATCTCTTCGATTGTGGTCACAGACTCATTCCTTGGCTGACGAAGCTGATCAATGCCCACCCTAGTGCGCGAGTGGCGGCGTTTGCAGTGCGGGATTGCGGGTATTCCAGGCCGCCCGCCTGGATATGACGTGCGGACGTCTCAGAGCTTGCGGCCAGTGCCGCCTTCGGGAAATTCTGTGTGAATAGACCCTCGAGGCTGGCCGCGGTGACAACGCGGTCTACCATCGTGCGTAGTAGATCCTGCGCCCCGCTGCGACCCCAAGGAGTTATTGCGTGAGCGTTCGCGGGCGCCTAGGGCCAACCCGAGCGTCGAGCCGAGTACGCGGCACGGTGCTTGCTTACGTGGCGCTGACGAAGCCGCGCGTCATCGAGCTGCTACTGGTCACCGCGATACCCGCGATGCTGCTGGCTCACCGCGGCCACGTCGACCCGCTGCTGATCCTCAACACGTTGATCGGCGGGATGCTGGCGGCCGGCGGCGCCAACACGCTCAACTGCGTGGCCGACGCCGACATCGACAAGTTGATGAAGCGGACCGCGCGCCGGCCGCTGGCCCGGGCCGCGGTTCCGACGCGAAACGCCCTGGTCCTAGGGCTGGTGCTGACCGTGGGCTCGTTCTTCTGGCTCTGGTGGACGACGAACCTGCTCTCGGGGCTGCTGGCGGTCGCCACCATCGCGTTCTACGTGTTCGTCTACACGTTGCTGCTCAAGCGCCGCACGTCGCAAAACGTCGTGTGGGGCGGTGCGGCGGGGTGCATGCCGGTGATGATCGGCTGGTCGGCCGTCACCGGCACCATTGGCTGGCCGGCGCTGGCGATGTTCGCGATCATCTTCTTCTGGACGCCCCCGCACACCTGGGCGCTGGCGATGCGGTACAAGGACGACTACAAAGCGGCCGGTGTTCCGATGCTGCCCGCCGTGGCCACCGAGCGTCAGGTCACCAAGCAGATCCTGATCTACACCTGGCTGACCGTGCTGGCGACGATGGTGCTGGCGCTGGCCACCGGCTGGCTGTACACGGCGGTCGCCGTGGTGGCCGGGGTGTGGTTCCTGGCGATGGCCCACCAGCTCTACGCCGGGGTCCGCGCCGGCGAGCCGGTCAAGCCGCTGCGGCTGTTCTTGCAATCGAACAACTACCTCGCGGTGGTCTTCTGCGCGCTGGCGGTCGACTCGGTGATCGCCTTGCCGACGCCGCTCTGAGCCGACGGGAACCCCACTTCGGTACCGCCGAAGTGACGACACCCTGTTTCGAAATCCGATAGCACATCCGATATCGCATTTGAAAACAGGCGTGTCCTGCTCCCACTGAGGCCACTGAGGCAGCTGTGGCGTGATTCTTGGGATCGGTAGCCGATCGTCGCGCATGTAATAGGCCGACCGATTTGCATAGCCAAAACCTATGCAGCACAACGGGCGCAGTTCGATACTGACTCTCAGCAGCAAAGCCTGCAGAAAAGGACGTGGGCCATGGCACGCATGCGCATCGTCAAGAAGGTGATCGCCGCGGCGCTGTTGTCGGGCGGTCTAGCGCTATCCGATTTCGGCCTTACCGCGGCCATCGCCGGGGCTCAACCGGGGCCGGTGCCGTTGGATGCCTGGCCCGGCTGTCCGAACGACCACCCGTCCGGGCCGTGCCATTGGTGCCCGGGGCAACCCTTGCCGCCGACCGGCAATCACGTCACCAACCCGGTTGTGTGGGACAACAACATTTGCCACACCTACTATTACGTGTATTTCGGGCAAGGCAATGTGGCCCAGAACATTTGGGACGGCGAGAATCCGCCGCCGCCACCTCCACCACCGCCGCCAGGCCTGATCAACAAAGACAACTGCCAGCAGATTCTCGGAATTTTTTGCCCTAAGGCGTGAATCGCTTACGGCAGCAGCACAATCGATCCGGCGGTCTTGCGGCCCTGCAGGTCCTGATGGGCGCGGGTCGCTTCGGCCAGCGGATAGCGGCCCCCGACTTCGATCTTGATGGATCCGCCGGCCACCGCCTCAAACAATTCGTCGGCGCGCCAGGTGAACTCCTGGCCGGTGCGCATGAAGTGCACCAGCGCCGGGCGGGTCAGGAATACCGAGCCCGCGGCGTTGAGCCGCTGCGGATCCACCGGCGGTACCGGCCCGCTGGAAGCGCCGAACAACGCCAGGGTCCCGCGCACGGCCAGGCTGGCCAGGCTGGCGTCGAACGTGGTGGCTCCGACGCCGTCGTACACCGCGGCCGCACCGAGACCTCCGGTGAGTTCACGAATCCGCTGGCCGAACTGCGCGGCGTCGTCGGGGTAGGACAGCACCTCGTCCGCGCCGGCCTTCTTGGACATCTCGGCCTTTTCAGGCGTGGAGACGGTGGTGATGACCCGGGCGCCGAGTAGGCGTGCCCATTGGGTGAGGATCAGCCCGACGCCGCCGGCCCCGGCGTGCACCAGCACCGCGTCACCGGCCTGCACCGGATACACCGACTTCAGCAGGTAGTGCGCCGTCAGACCCTTCAACAGCACCGAGGCCGCGATCTCGGAGCTGACACCGTCCGGCACCTTAGCAGTCAAATGTGCTGGTGCAGCAGAGAATTCAGCGTATGCTCCGGACGCGGCCGCGGACACCACCCGGTCGCCGACGCGGAAGTCGTCGGTTGCATCGCCGACGGCCGCGACGGTGCCGCACACCTCGGAGCCCAGGACGAACGGCAGCTCGCGCGGGTACTGCCCGGATCGGAAATACGTGTCAATGAAGTTGACGCCGATGGCCTCGGCCTGGATCAGCAGCTCGCCGGGCCCCGGCGAGGGTTGTGATGTGTCGACGTAACGAAGGACCTCGGGGCCGCCAGTTTCACTGACTTCGATTGCGTGCATGTGGATATCATGCCCGGGCATGAAGCTTGCCCGCCCGGACGTCTTTCACCCCCGCATTGTGCTGGCCGGATGTCGGCAGCACCCTGACGACGCCGGCCTGGTATCCGCGCTACGAACGCGGGGCCTGCACGCTCGCCGGCTGGAGTGGGACGACCCGGAGACCGTCGGCGCCGACCTCGTGATCCTGCGCCAAACCGCGGACGCCGACCGGCGCGACGAGTTCCTCGCCTGGACTCGCCGCGTGAAGAACCTGCTGAATCCGCCGGCGATGGTCGCCTGGAATCTGGATGCGCGGTACCTGGACGACATCGAGAAAGCGGGTGTGCCAACGCTGCCGGGCGCGCCGGCACAGTCGGTCTTGATCTTCTTCGGTGGGCAACCGTCCCACGCTTGGCCGGTCGAGCCGGAGTTCGAGACATGGGAGCTCGGTCATGCGGCGATGGCGGCGGCGGCCGGACGCGCCGATATCCGCACCAGCGAGCTGCTCTATGCGCGCGTGGACGTCAGCGACGCACGGGTGACCGCACTCGATGTGGTGGCGCCGTCGCTGGGCTGGGGACAGCTGGATGCCGGGGCTCGCGAGCTGGCCCAGCGCGCATTCGCCCTGGCCGTGGAATCAGCGTGCGAGCGGCTCGGCCTCGGCCCGTTCTCGCAACCGTTCTCGCATTGAGGCCCACAGCGCCGCGGTGGCGGCGGTACACGCCGCAGCGCCTGCCACGTGGATGGCGACCAGGGCGGCGGGAACACCGGTGAAGTACTGCGCGGTACCGACCGCCGCCTGTAAGCACACCAGCCCGAGCAGCACCCCCAGCCGCACCAGGATCGGCCGCGCCGCGCCGATCGCCAGCAGCCCGAAGCCCAGCCCGACCAACAGCGCGAGATAGGCGACCAGCAGCGACGAATGCAGGTGCACCAGCGTGGTGACCTCGACTTTCAGCCGTGGCACGGTCCGGCTGGGACTGCGGTCTCCCGCGTGCGGTCCGGCGGCGGTCACCAGCGTGCCGGCGACCAGCACCGCCGCCAGGTTCACCCCGGTCAGCGCCGTGAGTAGGCGCAGCGGCCTGGCCACCCGCTCGCGCACGACGCCGTCGTCCGGCTCGCCGATCTTGACGTAGAGCAGCACGGACAGCCACACCATCGTCATCGACACCAGCAGATGGATGGCCACCGTCCACCACAGCAGTCCGGTGCGCACGGTGATGCCGCCGATCACGGCCTGGACCACCGTCGACACCGGCATCAGCCACGCGTAGGCCAGCACCTCGGGCCGCCGGCGGGCCCGGTGTACGGCCAGTACCGCCAGCGCCGCGGTGACCACCACCGCGAGGCTGAACAGCCGATTGCCGAACTCGACGGCCTGATGCACTAACGGCACCTCGGCGACCGCGACCGGGACGAAACTGCCCGGGAAACACTGCGGCCAGGTCGGGCAACCCAGCCCCGACGCGGTGACCCGCACGATCGAACCGGTGACCGCGATGCCGCCCTGAGAAACGATCACGGCGGCGGCAATGATCCGCTGGACGCGCAGGCTGGGGTCGGGGAGCAGGTCCACCAACCGCATCAGCACTCGTCTTGCCACCGCCCGATCGTAAGCCAATGAAAACTACGAGATGTAGTAGGGCCACCAGCGCCGAGGCGGTGATTTCGCAGGTCGTGACGTGTCGGTGGCGTGGAGTGTCGCGGGCGGTCGCTCAGGTGAAGCGGAACCAGCGCAGCGCGCCGAGCGCGGCCACCGCGCCCCACACCGCCAGGACGACGACGCCGAACCAGTCGACCGACAGCGTCATCGCCTGCGACAGCGCCTCGGTCAGCGCGCCGGACGGGGTGAGCCGGGCCGCCCATTTGACCGCGGTCGGGATCATGTTCGTCTCGAGGGTCAGCGCGCCCAGCCCGGCGAAGACGAACCACATCAAGTTGGCGACCGCGAGGACGATCTCGGCGCGCAGCGTGCCACCGAGCAGCAGGCCGAGCGCGGTGAAGGCGGCGGTGCCCAGCGCGATGACGGCCGCGCCCAGCACAAGAGCCAGCGGTGCGGGCCGCCAGCCCAGCGCAAAACCAATGGCGCCCAGAATCATTGCCTGCAGGAACACCACCGTAATCACGGCCAGGGACTTGCCGGCGATGATGCCCCAGACCGGAAGTGGCGTGGCCCCAAGCCGTTTCAACGCCCCATACCTGCGGTCGAACGCGATCGCGATCGCCTGCCCGGTGAATGCCGTCGAAATCAGAGCCAGGGCCATGATGGCCGGCACGAACGTCGCGGCGCGGTTGTGGCCGAATGACCCGAACGGCAGCAGCGTCAGCCCGACCAGCAGCGTGATCGGGATGAACATGGTCAGCAGCAGCTGTTCTCCGTTGCGCAGCAACAGCTTCAGCTCCAGCCCGAACTGGGCGGCCAGCATTTTCGGCACGGCGCTGGGACGCGGATCGGGAGTGAAGGTTCCGGGGGGAAACACCGGGGTGTTGGTGTCGGTCACGATCGCAACTTCCGGCCGGTGAGCTCCAGGAACACATCTTCGAGGCTGCGTTGCTCGACGCGCATATCGGTTGCCAGCACGTCGATTTGGGCGCACCACGCCGTCACGGTCGCCAACACCTGCGGGTCGACCGGGCCCTCGACCAGGTACTCACCCGGGGTCACCTCGGTGGCCTTGTAGTCGTCCGGCAGTGCAGAAGCCAAGAGCGACAAGTCGAGTCGCGGCGGCGCGGTGAAACGCACCTGGTCTTTCGCGCCGGAGCGCATCAGCTCCGCCGGCGTGCCTTCGGCGACCGTCGCCCCCCGGTCGATGATCACGATCCGGTCGGCGAGCTCCTCGGCCTCCTTGAGTTGGTGCGTGGTCAGCACCACTGTCACGCCGTCGCGGCGCAACGCGTCGATCAGTTCCCACACCAGGAGCCGGGCATGCGCGTCCATGCCGGCGGTCGGCTCGTCGAGGAACACCAGTTCCGGACGTCCGACCAGCGCGCAGGCCAGTGCGAGCCGTTGCTGCTGCCCGCCCGAGAGTCGGCGGTAAGTGGTGCGGGCTGCATCGGTGAGGCCCAGGGTCGCCAGCAGCCACTGCGGGTCCAGCGGGTCGGCGGCGTACGAGGCCACCAGGTCGAGCATTTCGCCGGCGCGGGCGGCCGGGTATCCACCGCCGCCCTGCAGCATCACCCCGATACGGGCGCGCAGCCTGGTGTTGTCGGCGACCGGGTCCAACCCCAGCACCTCGATCGTGCCGGCGTCCGGGCGGACGAAGCCCTCGCACATCTCGACCGTCGTCGTCTTGCCGGCGCCGTTGGGCCCCAGCAGCGCCAGCACCTCCGCGGCGCGCACTTCGAGATCGAGATTGGCGACCGCGGTCATCGAGCCGTAGTGCTTACTCACCCCGCGCAGCCGCACCACTGTTCCGGGGGCTTGGGGGTCTTGGGGGCCCGAACTCACGTCGAGTCAGCGTAGGCGTCGGGTGCCGACTCGGATCGAGGGGTGGCCCGCGGGGTCTGGACGGTCGCGGTGGGCTCGGCGCCGGGCGGCCCCTCGTGGTTCGTTTCGCCGTTGTCGGTCGGCATGGACTGCAGTGGCCGCCACGGCAGGCGGGTGTAGGTCAGCGCGACCAGCACGGCCATCACCGCGGCGCTGGCCAGGGTGGCATCCAGGATCTGGAACAGCGCAAAGCGGTCGCCGTTGGCGGTCGGTCCGAAAATCCCGACGACGAGCGTGATGACGATGACCGTCTCGCGGAAGCCGGTGCGCGTCGCCCAGCAGGCCAGCGGAATGATCGCCCACAGCAGGTACCAGGGCTGCACGACCGGAAACAGCAGCACGCAGATGCCCAGCGCGACGCCCAGGCCGCCGATCGGGTGCAGCCGGCCGCGGAGAACCGCGACCAGCAACCAGCTGACCAGGACCATGATGATCAGCACGCCGATAAAGCGGGTCAGGGCCAGCACTGCGGTGGTGTGATCGCCCAGGCCCAGCAGAATTCCGACCTGCCCGGTGGCCAGGGCCAGCAGCGTTGGGGGCGACATCCAGCTGCGCACGACGTTGGCGGTGCCCAGCGTGAACATCCAGCCGAATCCGAGCCCGCTGGCCCAGCCCACCAGGCCCATCACCGCCAGCGACAGCGACCCGATCCCGCCGCCGGCCAGCAGCAGCGCGCGCAGGTTGCCGCCCCAGCGGTGAGCCAGCGCCATCGTGACGAATCCCAGCGCCAACAGCGAGGGCAGCTTCACCTGCGAGGACAGCGTGATCAGGATGGATCCGGCCAGCAGCATGCCCAACGGCTCCCAGTCGGGGCCCAACCGGCGCCACGAGGCCGGCCGCAGCCGCGGCGCATCGATACCGCGCAGTGCGTACTCGGCGCCGATCAGCATCAACCCGAGCATCAGCGCCTCGTTGTGGATGCCCGCGACCAGATGCATCAGCAACAGCGGATTGGCCACGCCCAGCCACAGCGCGCTGACCTCGGCGACGCCGCAACGCCGGGCCAGCCGCGGTACGGCCCACACGATCATCGCCACACCGGCCAGCACCACCAACCGGTGACAGAGCACTGCGGCGACGATGTTCTCGCCGGTCAGCGCCGAGATACCGCGCCCGATCCACAGGAACAACGGCCCGTAGGGGGCCGGCGTCTCGCGCCACACGCTGGGCACCGACAGGGTGAACACATGGCCGAGACCCAGCCCGGATGCCGGGCCGACCCGGTATGGGTCGAGGCCTTCCAGCGAAATCTGGCTCTGCGCCAGGTAGGAGTAGACGTCCTTGCTGTACATCGGCGGCGCGATCAGCAGCGGCAGCATCCACAGCACCAGGGTGCGATCCAGGTCGCCGCGCGACATCTGCCGCTTGCCCAGCGCGAATCGGCCCAGCATCAGCCAGGCCAGCGCCATCATGACCGCCCCGACCGTGGTCATCGTCAACGACACCGTCTGGATCCGCGACGGCAGGTTCAGCAGCCGCACGCCGAACGTGGGGTCCTGGACGACGGGACGGGCCCCGGCGCCCAGGGCGCCGATCCCCATCAGGACCGTTCCGGTGGCGCCGAACAGCCGGGTGCGCCGAACTGCGGTGAGTTCGGTCTCATTCAGCGGTGAGCCCACGGGCTTCTCGTCGCCGTGCAACGCGGCGATCGACGAGCTCAGCGAGTGGTGGCGCTCTGCCATCAGTGCAGCGTAGCGGCATGTCGCGAAGCCGCGGCCCGGTGCTCGCCGCGCGATCGGCATGATCCGCCACTGAGGGCAGCCTTGCTGGACCGTTTTCCGGAATTGCGTCACACTGGTGTTGTGAAAATCCGGACCGCAGCGGAAGCCCAGGAAGCCGGCGTCGCGCCGGCAACCGGTGCCGCGGCTCCTGCCGTCATGCCGGACGGTCACACCCGCCGCGCCATCGTGCGCCTGCTGCTCGAATCCGGGTCGATCACCGTCAGCGAGATCTGTGACCGGCTGGGTCTGGCGGCCGCGGGCGTGCGGCGTCACCTGGACGCGCTGATCGAGGCGGGTGACGCGGAATCGGCGGCGGCCGCGGCATGGCAGCAGGCCGGACGCGGGCGCCCCGCGAAGCGTTTCCGGCTGACGGCGGCCGGCCGGGCCAAGCTCGACCACTCCTACGACGATCTGGCGGCCGCGGCGATGCGCCAACTGCGCGAGATCGGCGGCCAGGGCGCGCTGCAGACGTTCGCCCGGCGCCGTATCGACACGATCCTGGCCGACGTCGCGCCCGCCGACGGCGCCGACGACGCCGCCGTCGAGGCCGCCGCCGAGCGGGTGGCCGGTGCGCTGACCAAGGCCGGTTACGTCGCCACCACGACCCGGGTGGGCCCGCCGCTGCACGGCGTGCAGATCTGCCAGCATCACTGCCCGGTATCGCATGTCGCCGAGGAATTCCCGGAGCTGTGCGAGGCCGAGCGGGAAGCCATGGCCGAAGTTCTCGGCACTCACGTGCAGCGGTTGGCGACGATCGTCAACGGCGATTGCGCCTGTACCACCCATGTCCCGCTCGCACCGGTTGCGAGCAGGGCACCCAGCCAGACCTAGCATCAAGCGGCGCCCAGTCCGCGCCGGCACCAACACCAAAGGAGCGTCCGAATGGCACTCACGCCAGAGGCAACCACGCCCCCGGTTACCGGAGCGCCCGCAGAGCCGCTGACCCAGGAGCAGGCGATCGCATCGCTGGGCAAGTACGGCTACGGCTGGGCCGACTCCGACGTCGCCGGCGCCTCGGCCCGACGGGGTCTTTCCGAGGCGGTCGTCCGCGACATCTCGGCGAAGAAGAACGAGCCGGACTGGATGCTGGAGACTCGGCTCAAGGCGCTGCGCATCTTCGAGAAGAAGCCGATGCCCAACTGGGGCTCGAACCTCGAGGGCATCCACTTCGACAACATCAAATACTTCGTGCGCTCCACCGAAAAGCAGGCCGCCACGTGGGACGACCTGCCCGCCGACATCAAGAACACCTACGACAAGCTCGGGATCCCGGAGGCGGAGAAGCAGCGCCTGGTGTCGGGCGTCGCGGCTCAGTACGAGTCCGAGGTGGTCTACCACCAGATTCGTGAGGATCTGGAAGCCCAGGGCGTCATCTTCCTGGACACCGACAGCGGTCTGCGCGAACACCCGGAGATCTTCAAGCAGTACTTCGGCAGCGTGATCCCGGCCGGTGACAACAAGTTCTCCGCGTTGAACACCGCGGTGTGGTCGGGTGGTTCGTTCATCTACGTTCCGCCGGGCGTGCACGTCGACATCCCGCTGCAGGCCTACTTCCGGATCAACACCGAGAACATGGGCCAGTTCGAGCGGACCCTGATCATCGTCGACGAAGGTGCCTACGTGCACTACGTCGAGGGCTGTACCGCGCCGATCTACAAGAGCGACTCGCTGCACTCCGCGGTGGTCGAGATCATCGTGAAGCCCGGTGGCCGTTGCCGCTACACGACTATCCAGAACTGGTCGAACAACGTGTACAACCTGGTCACCAAGCGGGCCCGCGCCGAAGCCGGCGCCACAATGGAGTGGGTCGACGGCAATATCGGGTCGAAGGTGACCATGAAGTACCCGGCGGTCTGGATGACCGGTGAATACGCCAAGGGCGAGGTGCTGTCGGTGGCGTTCGCCGGCGAGGGTCAGCACCAGGACACCGGTGCCAAGATGCTGCACCTGGCGCCCAACACGTCGAGCAACATCGTCTCCAAGTCGGTGGCACGCGGCGGTGGGCGCGCGTCCTACCGTGGCCTCGTGCAGGTGAACAAGGGCGCCCACGGGTCGCGCTCCAGCGTGAAATGCGATGCGCTGCTTGTCGATACGGTCAGCCGCAGCGACACCTACCCGTACGTCGACATCCGCGAGGACGACGTGACGATGGGTCACGAGGCGACCGTGTCCAAGGTCAGCGAGGACCAGCTCTTCTACCTGATGAGCCGCGGCATGACCGAGGACGAGGCGATGGCGATGGTCGTGCGCGGCTTCGTCGAGCCGATCGCCAAGGAACTGCCGATGGAGTACGCGCTGGAACTCAACCGGCTGATCGAGCTGCAGATGGAAGGTGCGGTCGGTTAGTGACGAATGTGACTGAAGCGGTTGAGGGTTCGGCCCTCACCGCTGCCAATAAGGGTGGGCTGTTCGCGTCGTTCGACGTGGATGCCTTCGAGGTGCCCAGCGGTCGCGACGAGATCTGGCGGTTCACCCCGCTGCGTCGGTTGCGCGGCCTGCACGACGGTTCGGCGGTCGTCAACGGCAAGGCACAGGTCAGTGTCGCCGAGCAGCCCGGCGTACAGACCGAAATCGTGCGCCGCGGCGACGAGCGTCTTGGTCAGGGCGGTGTTCCCGCCGATCGTGTTGCCGCCCAAGCCTTCTCGTCGTTCAACTCCGCGACGGTGGTGACCGTCGCGCGTGATACCGAGGTCGCCAAGCCGATCGAGATCACCATCACCGGGCCCGGCGAGGGTGCGGTCGCCTACGGCCATCTGCAGATCCGCGTCGAGGAACTCGCGCGCGCGATCGTCGTCATCGACCTGCGCGGCAGCGGGACCTACGCCGACAACGTCGAGATCATCGTCGGCGATGCGGCGGCCCTCGGGGTGATCTGGATCGCCGACTGGGCCGACGACATGGTGCACGTGAGCGCGCATCATGCACGGCTGGGCAAGGATTCGGTGCTCGGCCACGTCAACGTGACGCTCGGGGGCGACCTGGTGCGTACGTCGACGACGGTGCGATTCACCGCGCCGGGTGGCGACGCCCAGCTGCTCGGTACCTACTTCGCCGACGACGGCCAGCACTTCGAGTCGCGGTTGCTCGTCGACCACGCGCACCCCAACTGCCGCTCGGACGTGTTGTACAAGGGTGCGCTGCAAGCCGATCCGGAGTCCGGCCGTCCCGATGCGCACACCGTCTGGGTGGGCGACGTGCTGATCCGCGCGGAGGCCACCGGAACGGATACCTTCGAGACCAACCGCAACCTGTTGCTCACCGACGGCGCCCGCGCCGATTCGGTGCCAAACCTCGAAATCGAGACGGGCGAGATCGTCGGCGCCGGACACGCAAGTGCCACCGGAAGATTCGACGACGAGCAGCTGTTCTACCTACAGGCTCGCGGCATCCCGGAAGACCAGGCCCGCCGTCTGATCGTGCGAGGTTTCTTCGGCGAGATCATCCAGAAGATCGCCGTTGCGTCTGTGCGCGACCGGCTCACCGAGGCGATCGAACACGAACTTGAGTTAACCGAAGGAATCAAGAACTGATGACCACGCTCGAAATCAAGGATCTGCACGTCAGCGTCTCGCCCGCCAATGACGCCGAGGCCATCCCGATCCTCAAAGGTGTTGACCTCACCGTGAAGTCGGGAGAGACACACGCGCTGATGGGCCCGAACGGATCCGGCAAGTCCACCCTGTCCTACGCGATCGCCGGGCACCCGAAGTACGAGGTGACGTCCGGTTCGATCACGCTGGACGGCGAGGACGTGCTGGCGATGAGCGTCGACGAGCGGGCGCGGGCCGGCCTGTTCCTGGCCATGCAGTACCCGATCGAGGTGCCCGGGGTGTCGATGTCGAACTTCCTGCGCACTGCGGCCGCGGCCGTACGCGGTGAGGCGCCCAAGCTGCGGCACTGGGTCAAGGAAGTCAAGGGCGCGATGGACGACCTGGGCATCGACCCGGCGTTCTCCGAACGCAGTGTGAACGAAGGCTTTTCCGGTGGCGAGAAGAAGCGCCACGAGATTCTGCAGCTGTCGCTGCTCAAGCCCAAGATCGCGATCCTCGACGAGACCGACTCCGGACTCGACGTCGACGCACTGCGGGTGGTCAGCGAGGGAGTGAACCGCTACGCCGAAGCCGGCTGGGACGATGGCACCGGCCAGCCGGTGCGTGGCGGCGTTCTGCTGATCACCCACTACACCCGGATCCTGCGCTACATCCAGCCGCAGTTCGTGCACGTGTTCGTCGGCGGGCGCATCGTCGAGGCCGGCGGTCCCGAGCTGGCCGACGAGCTCGAAGAGCACGGCTACGAACGCTTCACCGCGGCGGCCACGGGGGCATAGCGATGACGGCCTCCGTGAATCCACTGGACCTCGCGGCGATCCGTGCCGATTTCCCCATCCTCAAGCGCATCATGCGCGGGGGAAAGCAGTTGGCGTACTTGGATTCCGGTGCGACCTCGCAGCGGCCGTTGCAGGTGCTGGACGCCGAGCGGGAGTTTTTGCTGACCTCCAACGGCGCGGTGCACCGTGGTGCACACCAGCTGATGGAGGAGGCCACCGACGCCTACGAGCAGGGCCGGGCCGACATCGCCGCGTTCGTCGGCGCCGACGCACAAGAGCTGGTCTTCACCAAGAACGCCACCGAATCGCTGAACCTGGTTTCATATGTGCTGGGCGACAAGCGATTCGACCGGGCTGTTGGTGAAGGCGACGTCATCGTCACCACCGAGCTCGAACACCACGCCAACCTGGTTCCGTGGCAGGAGCTGGCCCGGCGCACCGGGGCGACGCTGCGCTGGTACGGCCTGACCGACGACGGGCGTATCGACCTGGACTCGCTGGAGCTCGACGAGCGCGTCAAACTCGTTGCGTTCAGCCATCACTCGAACGTGACCGGCGCGGTGGCGCCGGTCGACGAGCTGGTCGATCGGGCGAAGGCGGTAGGCGCGCTGACCGTGCTGGACGCCTGCCAGTCGGTGCCTCACCAGCCCGTCGACTTCCATGCTCTCGACGTCGACTTCGGCGCGTTCTCCGGTCACAAGATGCTGGGCCCCAACGGGATTGGTGTGCTGTATGGGCGTCGTGAGTTGCTCGAGGCGGCGCCGCCGTTTATCACCGGTGGTTCGATGATCGAGACGGTCACGATGGAAGGCACGACGTATGCCGCGCCCCCGCAGCGGTTCGAAGCGGGTACCCCGATGACGTCCCAAGTGGTGGGGCTGGGCGCGGCGGCACGCTACCTGAGCCGGCTCGGCATGGACGCCGTGCAGGCCCACGAGAACGAGCTGGTGGCCGCGGCCCTCGACGGTCTGTCCGGAATCAGCGCGGTGCGCATCGTCGGACCCAATTCGATGGAAAACCGGGGATCACCAATCGCATTCGTCGTCGACGGCGTGCACGCTCATGACGTTGGGCAGGTGCTCGACGACGAGGGAGTCGCGGTTCGGGTCGGGCACCACTGCGCGCTGCCGTTGCACCGTAGGTTCGGGGTGGCCGCCACGGCGCGGGCGTCGTTCGCGGTGTACAACACCGCCGACGAGGTCGACCGGCTGGTGGCCGGCGTGCGCCGGTCCATCGATTTCTTCGGCGGAGCGTGAGCCGTGCGGCTGGAGCAGATGTATCAGGACGTGATCCTCGATCACTACAAACACCCGCAGCATCGCGGACTGCGCGAGCCGTTCGGCGCGCAGGTCTATCACGTGAACCCGATCTGCGGCGACGAGGTCACGCTGCGGGTGACGTTGTCCGACGACGGCCAGACCGTCACCGATGTTTCCTATGACGGACAGGGCTGTTCGATCAGCCAGGCGGCCACCTCCGTGCTCACCCAGCAGGTGATCGGCCAGAGCGTGGGGGAGGCGCTGAAGACCATCACCGCGTTCACCGAAATGGTGTCGTCGCGGGGAACAGTCGAGGGCGACGAGGATGTGCTGGGCGACGGCATCGCCTTCGCCGGAGTTGCCAAGTACCCGGCGCGGGTGAAATGTGCTCTGCTGGGGTGGATGGCTTGCAAAGACGCACTGGCCCAGGCCAGCCATGCTTTCGAGGAGGACCAACGATGAGCGAAACCACCGCACCCGACCAGGAATTCATCGCCGACCTCGAGGAGGCGATGCGCGACGTCGTCGACCCCGAACTCGGGATCAATGTCGTCGATCTGGGGCTGGTCTACGGCCTCAACGTCGAGGACGGCGACGAGGGGAAGGTCGCGACCATCGACATGACGCTGACGTCGGCGGCCTGCCCGTTGACCGATGTGATCGAAGACCAGTCGCGCAGCGCGCTGGTCGGCAGCGGTTTGGTCAACGACCTGCGGATCAACTGGGTGTGGAACCCGCCGTGGGGCCCGGACAAGATCACCGAGGACGGACGCGAGCAGTTGCGCGCCCTCGGCTTCACCGTCTAACCGCGGCTCAGCCGCCGAGCCCGCGGTGGCCCGACGGTTTGTGGCCGCCCCCGCACTTGCCGTCGTGGGCGGGCCGCAGGTCGATGGTCGTCGCTTGTAACGTACCGCTGCCGTCCTGAATGCCTTGCGCCGTCATGCATTTGCCTTGCGCGATCGCCTGAGTGTCCGCACCGGCCTGCTTGCTGTACCGCGTCTGGCCGGTGACCGTAACGGGAGTCTGCGCACTGGCGCCGTTGGCGTCGGTGCTCGTGACGGTGATCGTGTTACCCGCGACGGACGCGACGGTGCCCCGCACCGGCGGGTGCTTGGCCGCAGGGCCGGGCGGGGGAGTTGTCGAGCCGCCGGGGGCGTTGCCGGGCGGGCATTTCCCGTCGACGGCGGGGCTCACCCGCACGGACGCCGCGGTCAGTGGTTGGCCGGGCTGGGATTCCTGGTGTGCGGGTCGCACGCTGACGCAACTTCCGGCGGTGACGTCACTCAGCGCGGCCGCGGTGACCTCGGTGACCTTAGTCGACGTCGTGAAAGCCACGGCGACGTTACCTTTTTCCTCGGTGACCGCAGCGGTGTTTCCCGAGACCGATGCGATCAGGCCACGCACGCGGGCCTGCCCGGTCGCCGGTGACGAGGTAGACGTCGTCGCCGGTGACGCCGCAGGACTTGATGAACCAGGGCTCGATGTGTTCGACGAACCACACGCCACGACGGATGCCGCGGTGACTCCGGCGACCGCGAGCAAGGCGAACCGGGCGAGCCGAGAAGGGTGAGAGCTGGCAGCCATGAACGTTTCTCCAATCGTGAGGTCGGTCCCAACGACGGGTCTACCGGATCCAGCTGTGCCGGACCTATGAGTCGTGCGGCCGCGCAAGGTGGTTGGTCGTCGCCGAATTGGGGTATGCCCCGCTCATCCCATGTTGGGTTTCCGGGGGGATGAGTGATTGACGATGGTCGGCTGGCTGGACGATTTGCAGCGACGGAACCGCGGCGTGAGCGTGACCGTCGCGGTCATCTACAAATATCTCGATGATCAAGGCGGTTATCTGGCCGCCCTGATCACCTACTACGGCTTCGTGTCGATGTTTCCGATGCTGTTGTTGTTGACCACCGGGCTGGGTGTGGTGCTTGCCGGTCACCCCGACCTGCAGGAGCAGGTACTACACAGCGCCCTGAGTCAGTTCCCGGTGATCGGCAGCCAGCTGCATCAGCCCGAAGGACTCAGCGGGGGTACGGTCGCCGTCGTGGTCGGGATCCTGGGAGCGCTCTATGGCGGGCTGGGCGTCGGCCAAGCCGTGCAAAACGCCATGGACTCCGTGTGGGCCGTGCCGAAGAACAAGCGTCCCAACCCGATTCGTGCCCGCGTGCGCAGCTTCGGATTACTGTTCGTGCTCGGCTCGGCGGTGATCGCGGCGACCGTGCTGTCCGGGATCGCCCAAACGACCCGGGAATTGGGCGTCTTCGGAAAGATCGGTGTCACGCTCACCGCCGTGGCGATCAACGCGCTGATCTGCCTGGTGGCCTTCAAGATGACCACCGCAAAGGAACTCACCTACCGGCAGGTGCTGCCCGGAGCCGTTGCGGCAGCGCTTATTTGGCAGATACTGCAGTGGTTCGGCGCCGGCTACATCCAGCACACGGTCAAGACGGCCAGCGCCACCAACAGTGTCTTCGCCCTGGTGCTGGGGTTGCTTGCCTTCCTATATCTGGTATCGACCACGCTGGTGCTGTGCGCCGAGCTGAACGTCGTCCTGGTCGAGCAGCTGTACCCGCGCGCGTTGCTCAGCGCGTTCAGCGACGAGGCCGAACTGACGCCGGCTGATCGCCGGATCTACGCCAAGCGGGCGAAAGCCGAACGCGTCAAACGGCTCGAGCGGGTGATCGTCAGGTTTAACGACGTCAACAGACCCGTGACGCCGTAGCCGCGCCAGCTCAGAAAGCGTCTTCGGAAATGCGCATGATGTCGTCGTCGATGGATTCGATGACGCGGCGCAGCGAGGTCAGTTTCGGCAGCATGTTCTTGCCGAAGAACGCCGACGTCGCGATCTTGCCCTGATAGAACGCAACGTCCTTCTTGGCAGGGTTGTCGGCCAGCGCCGCATGCGCGACCCCGGCCTGCACCAGCAGTCGCCAGCCGATCAGCAGGTCGCCGACCGCGAGCAGGTAGCGCACCGAACCTAGCCCCACCTTGTAAATCTCGGTCGGGTGCTGCGTCGCGGACATCAGATAACCGGTCAACGCGCCCGTCATCGCGGTGACCTCGTCGAGGGCGGTTTGCACCGCCTGCGCTTGCGCTTTCAGCGCCTCGTCGCAGTTGTCGATCGTGTTGCTGATCTGAGCGGTGACAAATTGCAGCGCCGCGCCGTGGTCGCGGACGATCTTGCGGAAGAAGAAGTCCAGGGCCTGGATCGCGGTGGTGCCCTCGTAGAGCGAATCGATCTTGGAGTCGCGGATGTACTGCTCCAGCGGGTAGTCCTGCAGGAAGCCCGAGCCGCCCAGCGTCTGCAACGACTCGGTCAGGATCTCGTAGGCTCGCTCCGAGCTCACCCCCTTGACGATGGGCAGCAGCAGATCGTCGACGCGGTGCGCCATTTCATGGTCGGCGCCCGAAACCTGTTGTGCCAGAGCATCATCCTGATGCGCCGCGGCATACATGTAAAGTGCCCGCAATCCTTCGGCGTAAGCCTTCTGGGTCATCAGACTGCGACGCACATCGGGGTGGTGCATGATCGAGACCCGCGGTGCGGTCTTGTCGGTCATCTGGGTCAGATCGGCACCCTGCACCCGCTCCTTGGCGTAGGCCAACGCGTTGAGGTAGCCGGTGGAAAGGGTGCCGGCGGCCTTGACGCCGATGGTCATGCGCGCGTGCTCGATCACGGTGAACATCTGCGCGATCCCGTTGTGCACGCCGCCGACCAGGTAACCCACCGCCGGCACCTCCGTGGCGCCAAACGTCACCTCGCAGGTCGGAGACGACTTGATGCCCATCTTGTGTTCGAGCCCCGTCACGAAAACCCCGTTGCGGGAACCGAGTTCGAACGTGTCGGGGTCGAACAGATAGTTGGGCACGTAGAACAAGCTCAGGCCCTTGGTGCCGGGGCCGGCACCCTCCGGGCGGGCCAGCACGAGATGAAAAACGTTGTCGGCGGTGTCGCCTACGTCGCCGCCGGAGATGAACCGCTTGACGCCCTCGATGTGCCAGGTGCCGTCGGGTTGCTCGATCGCCTTGCTGCGTCCGGCGCCGACATCGGAGCCCGCATCTGGTTCGGTGAGCACCATCGTGGCGGCCCAGCCGCGCTCGACGCCCTCTGCCGCCCAACGCTTCTGCTCCTCGTCCCCCTCGACGTAAAGCGCTTGCGCCATAAAGGGACCCAGGCAGAAGAAGCTGGCAGATGGGTTGGCGCAGAAGATCATTTCGTTGACCGCCCACGCCAGCGGCGGCGGCGCGGGCATGCCGCCGATGTCTTCGGCCAGGCCCAGCCGCCACCACTCGGCGTCCTTGATCGCCTGCACCGTCTTGGCCAATTCGGGCGCCACGCTGATCGTGTGCGCGTCGGGATCGAAGACCGGTGGGTGGCGGTCGGCGAACGCGAAGGTTTCGGCGACAGGGCCCTCGGCCAGGCGAGCGGCTTCGGACAGGATGGTCCGTACCGTGTCGGCGTCCAGCTCGCTGTACTGCCCGGCGCCGAGAACAGCGTCTACCTCGAGGACTTCGAAGATGTTGAACTCGAGATCACGGACGTTAGCGATGTAGTGGCCCAAGACATCTCCCTCGACTGGTCCGTCCGGCGACGGATCATCAGCCCTAAGTCTGTCCGAGCGGGGAAAACCTCCGCAACCGTAACCTCGGAGCACTCATCGCCGTCGCCCGCAAACGAAAACCCAACTGTTCATGGGTCAGATCGACCCGCGTCACTGTGCCGCCGGTGCGCACCGTCGCGCTGGCCAATCGCTGCTGGCGGGAGCAGTATGGGGGGTGCGCCAGTGGTCGACAGTGCTCGACATTCGCGCGGGAACATCCAAGCAGTACCCGGCGTTAGGCGAATTGTGACAACACAGGATCTCACTGCGGAGCAGTTCAACGCGACCATCGAAAACAACGACATCGTGCTGGTCGACTTTTGGGCTTCCTGGTGCGGGCCGTGCCGCCAGTTCGGACCGACTTTCCAGGCGTCGTCGGAGAAGCACCCCGACATCGTCCACGCCAAGGTCGACACCGAGGCCGAACAACAGCTCGCCGCTGCCGCTCAGATTCGGTCTATTCCGACGCTGATGGCGTTCAAGAAGGGCAAACTGCTGTTCAACCAGCCCGGGGCACTGCCGCCGGCGGCGCTGGAAGACCTAGTGCAGCAAATCAGAGACTTCGACGTCGAGGCGGCTCAGGCAGATCAAGCCTGAGCCAAGCTCGATCCAAGCCGCCGAATAGGTCTCTAGCAACGTCCGCGATACCGTTCACGAGTGAGTTTGGTACTCGTTGAACACCCGCGGCCCGGTGTGGCCCTAATCACCCTCAATCGGCCTGAGCGGATGAATTCCATGGCGTTCGACGTCATGGTGCCGCTGAAGGCGGCCCTCGAAGAGGTCACCTACGACAACTCCGTGCGGGTGGTCGTGCTGACCGGGGCGGGTAAGGGATTCTCCTCGGGTGCCGATCACAAGTCCGCTGGCACGGTGCCGAATGTGGACGGGCTGACCCGCCCGACGTATGCGTTGCGCTCCATGGAGCTGCTCGACGACGTCATTCTGGCGCTGCGGCGGATGCACCAGCCGGTCATCGCGGCGGTCAACGGCGCGGCCATCGGCGGTGGTTTGTGCCTGTCGCTGGCCGCCGACATCCGGGTGGCCTCCACCAACGCCTATTTTCGGGCCGCGGGTATCAACAACGGTCTGACCGCGAGCGAACTCGGTTTGTCCTACCTGTTGCCCAGGGCCATCGGCGCGTCGCGGGCGTTCGAGATCATGCTCACCGGTCGCGACGTGACCGCCGAGGAGGCCGAGCGCATCGGGCTGGTGTCGTGCCAGGTGCCCGAGGGTCAGTTGCTGGACACGTGCTACGCGATCGCCGCGCGGATCGCCGCGTTCTCGCGGCCCGGAGTCGAGTTGACCAAGCGCACACTGTGGAGTGGACTGGACGCCGGTAGCCTGGAGGGGCACATGCAAGCCGAAGGCTTGGGACAGCTTTTCGTCCGCCTGCTCACCGCGAACTTCGAAGAAGCGGTTACTGCGCGCGCAGAGCGGCGGCCCCCGGTATTCACCGACGAGAAATAACGTGCCCAGAGGAGAGCGATCGTGATCACAGCCACGGACCTTGAGGTCCGCGCTGGGGCGCGCATCTTGCTCTCACCCGACGGCCCCGACCTCCGGATCCAGCCCGGCGACCGCATCGGGCTGGTCGGGCGCAACGGGGCGGGCAAGACCACTACCCTGCGCATCCTGGCCGGGGAAAGCGAACCGTACGCCGGATCGCTTTCCCGCACCGGCGAAATCGGTTACCTGCCACAGGATCCCAAAGAAGGCGATCTCGACGTGCTGGCCCGCGACCGAGTGCTGTCGGCGCGCGGACTCGACGTCCTGCTCACCGATCTGGAGAAGCAGCAGGCGTTGATGGCCGAGGTCGCCGACGACGAGGCGCGCGACCGCGCGATCCGCCGGTACGGCCAACTGGAGGAGCGGTTCGTCGCGTTGGGAGGCTACGGCGCCGAAAGCGAGGCCGGCCGGATCTGCGCGAGTCTCGGTCTGCCGGAACGGGTCATGACGCAGCAACTGCGCACCCTGTCCGGCGGTCAGCGCCGCCGGGTAGAGCTGGCGCGCATCCTGTTCGCCGCCTCCGACAGCGGCTCGTCGACCACCCTGCTGCTCGACGAACCGACCAACCACCTCGACGCGGATTCCCTTGGCTGGCTGCGGGATTTCCTGCGGTCCCACACCGGCGGCCTGGTGGTCATCAGCCACAACGTCGACTTACTTGCCGACGTCGTCAACCGGGTGTGGTTTCTGGACGCCGTGCGCGGCGAGGTCGACGTCTACAACATGACGTGGCAGAAGTACCTCGATGCCCGGGCCACGGATGAACAGCGTCGCCGCCGCGAGCGCGCGAATGCCGAACGTAAGGCCACCGCGCTGCGTTCGCAGGCCGCCAAGCTCGGCGCGAAAGCCACCAAAGCCGTTGCGGCCCAAAACATGTTGCGACGTGCCGATCGGATGATGGCCTCGCTCGACGAGGAGCGGGTCGCCGACCGGGTGGCCCGGATCAAGTTTCCGACCCCGGCCCCGTGCGGGCGCACCCCGCTGGTGGCCAAGGGGCTGAGCAAGTCCTACGGATCGCTCGAGGTTTTCACCGGTGTCGACCTGGCGATCGACCGGGGCTCCCGGGTGGTGGTGCTGGGGCTCAACGGTGCGGGCAAGACGACGCTGCTGCGCCTGCTGGCCGGCGCCGAGACGCCCGACACCGGAGGGCTAGAACCCGGACACGGTTTGCGGATGGGCTATTTCGCGCAGGAGCACGACACCATCGACAACGACGCGTCGGTGTGGGAGAACATCCGGCACGCCGCACCTTCGTCGGGCGAGCAGGACCTGCGCGGGCTGCTCGGCGCCTTCATGTTCAGCGGTCCGCAGCTCGACCAGCCGGCGGGCACCTTGTCCGGTGGTGAGAAGACGCGACTCGCGCTGGCCGGTCTCGTGGCATCCACCGCCAACGTCTTGCTGCTCGACGAACCGACCAACAACCTCGATCCGGCGTCGCGGGAACAGGTGCTCGACGCGCTGCGCAGCTATCAAGGCGCGGTGGTGTTGGTGACCCACGATCCTGGAGCGGCCGAAGCCTTGGACCCGCAACGCGTTGTCTTGCTGCCCGACGGCACCGAGGACTTTTGGTCCGAGGAATACCGGGATCTGATCGAGCTCGCCTGAGCAAGTCATTGCAGGCAAATTCGGCGAAATCGACCCGCATTCGACAACGGGTTCTTACTCTTGGTGCTTGGGTTTGAGTTCCAAGCGTGGAGGGGTCAGTGTCTAAGTCTAAAGAGATGCGCACCGAGTTATTGGACGAGCTGCGCACCGCCTACGAGAGTGGGGCGAGCATTCGGACGCTCGTTGCCAATACCGGCAGGTCATACGGGTCGATTCACAGTATGTTGCGCGAGTCGGGTACCACGATGCGCAGCCGCGGCGGGCCCAACCACACGGCTCGGCACCGCTAGACCTCGGGGGCATCGCCCTTACCAACGGCACTGCGAGCGACTGCGCAGTGCCGTTTGCTTAGCCCTGCCGAGGCCCAGAATCGTTGCGGCGCAGCGAGTTCTCCACCAGGTCGAGAACGGCGGCCAGTCGCCGCGGGTCTTCGCCGGAGGCCAGCCGGGCCACCAATCCGTCCAGGACCAGTTCCAGGTAGCACTGCAACACGTCACCGGGTACGTCATCGCGCACCCGGTGTGCTTGCTGCTGCCGTTGCAGGCGATCGTGTGTCGCGGCCGCCAGTTCCGCGGAACGCTCCGCCCATCCCCGGCTGAACGCCGGATCGTTGCGCAGCTTGCGCGCGATCTCCAACCGGGTGGCCAGCCAGTCGAACTGCTCAGGTGCGGCGAGCATGTCGCGCATCACCTGGATCAGCCCTTCGCGTGACGCGACGTCGGCCATCCGCTCGGCGTCCTCGTGCGCGAGCGCGAAAAACAGCGCGTCCTTGTCCCGGAAGTGGTGGAAGATCGCGCCACGCGACATCCCAATCGACTGCTCCAGCCGCCGAACCGTGGCTCTGTCATAGCCGTGTTCGGCGAAACAACGGCGAGCACCATCAAGGATCTGACGCCGCCGAGCCGCCAGATGGTCCTCGCTGACCTTGGGCACGGCTCGACTCAGATCTTCCGGTGTCGAACCGCTGCGCCCGGTCGCCCGCGAGCAGGTGGTACCCCCAGCGCCGGGGTTGCGATGGCCACTAGGCGGACTTGAGCATGTTGCGCAGCACGTACTGCAAGATGCCGCCGTTGCGGTAGTAGTCGGCCTCACCGGGGGTGTCGATGCGCACCACGGCGTCGAACTCGATGTCGTTCCCAGCGTCCTTGGCGGCCTTGACGTGCACCGTCTTCGGTGTCTTGCCGTCGTTGAGCGCGTCGATCCCGGTGATCTCGAAGACCTCGGTGCCGTCCAGCCCGAGCTCTTGGGCCGTCTTGCCCGCGGGGAATTGCAGTGGGATGACGCCCATGCCGATCAGGTTGGAGCGGTGGATGCGCTCGAACGACTCGGCGATCACCGCCCGCACGCCCAGCAGCCGCGTTCCCTTGGCGGCCCAGTCTCGCGACGAGCCCGACCCGTACTCCTTGCCGCCCAGCACTACCAACGGAATGTTTTCTGCCGCATAGTTTTGCGCAGCGTCGTAAATGAAGGCCTGCGGAGCACCGTCCTGGGTGAAGTCGCGGGTGTAGCCGCCGGACACGTCGTCGAGCAGCAAGTTGCGCAGTCGGATGTTGGCGAACGTGCCGCGGATCATCACCTCATGGTTGCCGCGCCGTGACCCAAAGGAGTTGTAGTCCTTGCGGTCCACGCCATGCTCGTCGAGGTACTGCGCCGCCGGAGTGCCCGGCTTGATGCTGCTGGCGGGGGAGATGTGGTCGGTGGTCACCGAATCACCCAGCAGCGCCAGCACCCGGGCGCCTCTGATGTCACCGACCGGCTCGGGCTCGGCAGGCATGCCCTCGAAGTAGGGGGGCTTGCGCACGTAGGTCGAATCTGGGTTCCACTCAAAGGTATTGCCGCTCGGGGTGGGCAGGTTGCGCCACCGTTCGTCGCCCTTGAACACGTCGCCGTAGTTCTTGGTGAACATTTCGGAGTTGATCGCCGAGGCGATGGTGTCGGAGACGTCTTTCTGTGACGGCCAGATGTCCTTGAGGAAGACATCGTTGCCGTCTTTATCTTTCCCGAGCGGCTGCCGATCGAAGTCGAAGTCCATGGTCCCGGCCAGCGCGTAGGCCACCACCAGCGGCGGTGAAGCCAGGTAGTTCATCTTCACGTCCGGGTTGATGCGGCCTTCGAAGTTCCGGTTGCCCGACAGCACCGCGGTCACCGAAAGGTCGTTGTCGTTAATGGCTTTCGAGACCTCTTCGGGCAGCGGGCCGGAGTTACCGATACACGTGGTGCACCCGTAGCCGACCAGATAGAAGCCGAGCTTCTCCAGGTACGGCCACAGGCCGGCCTTGTGGTAGTAGTCGTTGACGACCTGAGAACCGGGGGCCATCGTGGTCTTCACCCACGGCTTGGAAGTCAGGCCCTTCTCGACCGCGTTGCGGGCCAACAGCGCTGCGCCCAGCATCACCTCCGGGTTGGAGGTGTTCGTGCACGACGTGACCGCGGCGATCACCACCGCGCCGTGGTCGAGCACGAATTCGCCACGCTCGTCGGAGCGCACCGTTACGGGGTTGCTGGGGCGCCCCTTGGAATGCGATGCGGCCGAATGCACCTGGGGCACGTCGTCGGCATGTCCGTTCGACACCGCGCCGGGATCGCTGGCCGGGAAAGTCTCCTCGACTGCCTCGTCCAGTTTCGAGTAACCCTGCTGGCCGTCCTCGTCGCCGTCGACGTAGCTGAGGATCTGCTCGCGGAAGGTTGCCTTGGCGTGCGACAACGGGATTCGGTCCTGCGGGCGCTTAGGACCGGCGATCGACGGCACCACCGTGGAGAGGTCGAGCTCGAGGTACTCCGAGAACGCCGGCTCATGCGTTGGGTCGTGCCACATGCCCTGCTCTTTGGCGTAGGCCTCGACCAGCGCCAGTTGCTCGTCGGTGCGGCCGGTGAACTTCAGGTAGGAGATTGTCTCCTCGTCGATCGGGAAAATCGCTGCAGTGGAACCGAATTCGGGACTCATGTTGCCGAGTGTGGCGCGGTTGGCCAACGGCACTTCCGACACGCCCTTGCCGTAGAACTCGACGAACTTGCCGACCACTCCGTGCTTACGCAACATCTCGGTGACGGTGAGCACGACATCGGTGGCGGTGACGCCCGGCTGAATCTCGCCGGTCAGCTTGAAACCAACGACGCGTGGAATCAGCATCGACACGGGCTGGCCCAACATCGCGGCCTCGGCCTCGATGCCACCCACGCCCCAGCCGAGCACGCCGAGGCCGTTGACCATCGTGGTGTGCGAGTCGGTGCCCACGCAGGTGTCGGGGTAGGCGGTGATTGTTCCCGCGCCGTCTGCGCGGGTCATGACCACGCTGGCCAGATATTCGATGTTGACCTGGTGCACGATGCCGGTGCCCGGCGGGACGACCTTGAAGTCGTCGAAAGCGCCCTGCCCCCAGCGCAGGAATTGGTAACGCTCGCCGTTGCGTTCGTACTCGATTTCGACGTTGCGCTCGAAGGCGTCGGCGGTGCCGAACAGGTCCGCGATCACCGAGTGGTCGATCACCAGGTCGGCCGGCGCCAGCGGGTTGACCTTCTCCGGCTTGCCGCCCAGGTCGCCGATGGCCTCGCGCATCGTCGCCAGGTCGACGATGCACGGCACGCCGGTGAAGTCCTGCATGACCACCCGTGCGGGGGTGTATTGGATCTCAATGCTGGGCTCCGCGTTGGGATCCCAATTCGCGATCGCCTCGATGTGGTCCTTGGTGATGTTGGCGCCGTCTTCGTTGCGCAGCAGGTTCTCGGCAAGAACCTTCAGGCTGTAGGGGAGTTTCTCGGTATTGGGTACTGCGTCGAGACGGTAGATCTGGTAACTCTTGTCGGCGACCTTCAGGGTGTCGCGAGCTCCGAACGAGTTCACAGATTCTTTGCTGGTCACATCAACTCCCTGGGATTAAGTTCTTCCGCCGACGGGGCTGTGGCGGCGGATCGTCCAACAACCATGCCAACTTTAACAGTACGCTTGTCCTGCAATACAGCGGCACACCAATTTTCAGTCTTGTCGGCTAGGGGCCGGGTTGAAACCCCTTTTCCCTACTGTTCGCGTACGGTGCCTGTAGCACTTGGGCTGTTCAGTGGGAGGAGGCACACCGTGACCGCGCAAGGTTCGTTCGAGCAACTACCTCAGACCACCTTCTTTTTGCAGCCGGTTCTGCCTGCCTACATTCCGCAAGACGTGGACGTGACGGCCATCAAGGCGCAGGTCGCCGCGTCCGGGGTCAGCGCGCCTCCCGACGTCATGCCGGCCCTGCTCGTCGTTGTCGACCAAGCGCATGCCAGCGGCATCAACCTGAAAATCGTGTTGCTCGACCACAACCCGCCGAACGACACGCCGCTGCGCGATATCTCCACGGTGGTCGGCGCCGACTATCACGACGCGACCGTCTTGACGCTCAGCCCGAACTTCGTCGGCACCTACAGCACGCAGTTCCCGCGCGTCACGCTCGAGGCCGGCGAAGACATCGCCAAGACCGGCAATCCGGTGGTCTCGGCGCAGCATTTTTTGCACGAACTCCAAACCCCCGAATTCCCGTGGACCGGGCTGACTATTTTCCTGCTAGTCGGCGTGCTCGCCGCGGCCGTCGGCGCCCGCTTCCTGCAGTTGCGCGCCAGGCGGTCAGCAACCTCGGTCGACGCCGCGGCAACTTCCGACGACGAAGCCGCCGAGGGCGTCTAACCACGCACATCCGACCCGGCCGATTCGGCACGGGTGAACTCACGACGCTGCCCGGCAAACCGCGTAGGTCACCGTTCGGTCACATTAAACGCACGTAGAGGGTTGCGATTTGTGACGACCATATCTTCGCGGACCCCTGTGACGTACGGTGCAAATGATGCTCGTGTTGTCTTTGGCGCTAAGAGAGAAAATCGGGGCTGGCGCCGCCGTCCGCGTTGAGCCCAAGGGGAGCTAAGTCGAATGAGACGCACACGCCGGGGCCCTGCTGCGCGACCGTTCGCCAGGCTGGTCAGTCCGGTCATTCCCACGGTCCTGAGTCTGGCCATGCTGGTCACCACACCTGGTCTGGCGCAGGCTGATCCGAACGCCGACAGCCTCGGCGCGCTGATCGCCAACGTCGCCAAGGCCAACCAGCGGCTGGAGGACCTGAGCGCCGAAATCCAGGGCGAGCAAGAGGCCGTCAACAAGGCCCTGGTCGACGTCGAGACCGCCCGGGACAACGTGACCGCGGCCGAGCACGACCTTGAGGTCAGCCAGCAGTCGGTCAAGGATGCCAATGCGGCAATCGCGGCGGCCCAACGTCGTTTCAACACGTTCGCCGCCGCCACCTATATGAATGGCCCGTCGGGCAGCTACCTGACCGCACGCAGCCCCGAAGACATCATCGCGACCGAAAGCGCATCGAGGACCCTGGCGGCCAGTGCCCAGACGGTGCTCGACAACCTGCAGCGGGCCCGCACCGAGCAGGTGAACAAGGAGTCCGCGGCGCGGCTGGCCAAGCAGAAAGCCGAAAAGGCCGCTGCCGACGCGAAATCCAGCCAGGACGCCGCGGTGGCCGCGCTGACCAACTCGAAGCACAAGTTCGAAGAACAGCGTGAGCAGATCACCCGCCTGGCCGCCGAGCGTGACGAGGCTCAGGCCAAACTTCAGCAGGCCCAACTCGCGTCCGCCCATTGGTCGACCGGGGGCGGCGGCGATGTCCCGACGTCGGGTGACCGGTGGGATCCGGGAGCACCGGCCGCGCAAGCCCCGTCCGGCGGACGGCACTGGGACGGTTGGGATCCCACGCTTCCGATGGTGCCGAGTGCCAACGTGCCGGGTGACCCGGTCGCCGTGATCAACCAGGTGCTGGGCATCTCGGCCACCTCCACGCAGGTGACCGCCAGCATGGGGAAGGGCTTCCTGCAGTCCATCGGCATCCTCAAGCCCGACGACACCGGGATCACCAACGCCTCACCGGGTGGGGTAGGTGGACGCATCCCGCGCGTCTACGGTCGGCAGGCGTCCGAATACGTGATCCGGCGCGGCATGTCGCAGATCGGCGTGCCCTACTCCTGGGGCGGTGGCAACGCGGCCGGCCCGAGTAAAGGTATCGACTCCGGCGCCGGGATCACCGGCTTCGACTGCTCGGGCCTGGTCTTGTACTCCTTCGCCGGGGTGGGCATCAAGCTGCCGCACTACTCCGGTTCGCAGTACAACCTGGGCCGCAAGATCCCGTCCTCCCAGATGCGTCGCGGCGACGTCATCTTCTACGGCCCGGGCGGTAGCCAGCACGTGACCATCTACCTCGGTCAAGGCCAGATGCTCGAGGCCCCCGACATCGGTTTGAAGGTGCGTGTTGCGCCCGTGCGCACCAGCGGCATGACGCCGTACGTGGTTCGCTATATCGATTATTAACCGAGGATGACTACCAATCGAGGATGACTACCAAACGAGGAGCTATGCGGCACAAGCGTTTTCGCCTGTTCAACTTGGCCTGGATCACCGCTTTGGTGACCGGGCTGATGTTGTCTGTCGCCGCCCCGGCCAACGCCGACCCCGGAGCGTGGGATCCGACGCTGCCGGCGACGATCAGCGCCGGCGCCCCGGGCGATCCGCTCGCCGTCGCCAACGCGTCGCTGCAAGCCACCGCGCAGGCCACCCAGACCACGATGGACCTGGGCAGGCAATTCCTCGGTGGTCTGGGAATCAACATCCTGGGTGATCCCGCCCCGGCCGCCTCCGCCACGCCCACCAACCCGGGCGCCAAGATTCCGCGGGCGAACGGCCGCCAGGCCATCGAGTACGTGATCAAACGGATGGGATCGCAGATGGGCGTGCCCTATTCGTGGGGTGGCGGTTCGCTGCAGGGCCCCAGCAAGGGCATCGACGACGGCGCGAACATCACCGGGTTCGACTGCTCGGGTCTGATGCGGTACGGGTTCGCCGGCGTGGGGGTGCTGATCCCGCGGTTCTCCGGTGACCAGTACAACGCCGGCCGCCACATCCCGCCCAGCGAGGCCCGGCGCGGCGACCTCATCTTCTACGGCCCGGGCGGCGGCCAGCACGTCACCATGTACCTGGGCAACGGCCAGATGCTGGAGGCATCTGGAAGTGCGGGCAAAGTGACCGTGAGCCCCGTGCGCAAGGCCGGTATGACGCCGTACCTGACTAGGATCATCGAGTACTGACCCGGGTGTGCCGTCGGATCGTGGCTCGTCAGCGAAGGCGTGGCGTCGACGGAATCCCAAGGGCCTGGAATAGTTGGACCAAGGCACGTGGCTGCCCCACGACATTCGTCGTGATGGCAGATGTGTCATTGAGCTGTGTCGGTTGAGCTGAAGAGAGAGATGTTGATGACAGCAGCAGGTGGGCCGCCCCCGGGCGCCAGCGGTTACTCGGGTCCGGGCGGGCAGTCTGGCCCCGGAGCCCATGCGGCGCCGTCAGGTGGCGCCGATGGATTGGCTGCCGAAGTACACACCCTGGAACGGGCCATCTTCGAGGTCAAGCGCATCATCGTGGGCCAGGACCAGCTCGTGGAGCGGATGCTGGTCGGTCTGCTGTCCAAGGGCCACGTGCTGCTCGAAGGTGTGCCCGGCGTCGCCAAGACGCTGGCCGTCGAGACGTTTGCGAAGGTCGTTGGCGGCACGTTCGCGCGTATCCAGTTCACTCCCGACCTGGTGCCCACCGACATCATCGGTACCCGCATCTACCGGCAGGGCAAGGAAGAGTTCGACACCGAGCTCGGCCCGGTCGTGGTCAACTTCCTGCTCGCCGACGAGATCAACCGTGCGCCCGCTAAGGTGCAGTCGGCGCTGCTGGAGGTCATGGCCGAGCGTCAGGTGTCGATCGGCGGTAAGCGATTCCCGTTGCCCAACCCGTTCCTGGTGATGGCGACGCAGAACCCGATCGAGCACGAGGGGGTCTACCAGCTGCCCGAGGCGCAGCGCGACCGCTTCCTGTTCAAGATCAACGTGGGCTACCCCTCGCCCGAGGAGGAGCGCGAGATCATCTACCGGATGGGCGTCAAGCCGCCGCAGCCCAAGCAGATCCTGGACACGGGCGACCTGCTGCGGTTGCAGGACATCGCGGCCAACAACTTCGTCCACCACGCGCTGGTCGATTATGTGGTGCGCGTCGTCACTGCCACTCGCAACCCCGAGCAGCTCGGCATGAACGACGTCAAGACCTGGATCTCGTTCGGTGCGTCCCCGCGCGCGTCGTTGGGCATCATCGCGGCTGCGCGCTCGCTGGCGTTGGTGCGCGGTCGCGACTATGTGATCCCGCAAGACGTCGTCGAGGTCATCCCCGACGTGCTGCGTCACCGGCTGGTGCTGACCTACGACGCACTGGCCGACGAGATCTCGCCCGAGATCGTCATCAACAGGGTCCTACAGACCGTTTCGCTTCCGCAAGTGAATGCCGTTCCGCAGCAAGGGCATTCGGTTCCGCCGGTGATGCAGGCTGCGGGCGCGGCCAGTAATCGGTGACCGATCCGAATCCCGCCGCAAAGCCTGCGGCCCTGCACCCGCCGTCGTTTCAGCGCGGGCAGATCGACGATCCGAAATTGTCGGCGGCGCTGCGCACACTCGAGCTCACGGTTCGGCGCAAGCTCGACGGTGTCCTGCACGGCGACCATCTCGGCCTGATCCCCGGGCCGGGTTCGGAGCCGGGGGAGTCGCGCGAGTATCAACCCGGCGACGACGTCCGGCGGATGGACTGGGCCGTCACCGCGCGCACCACCCACCCGCACGTCCGGCAGATGATCGCCGACCGCGAGCTGGAAACCTGGATGGTGGTCGACATGTCGGCCAGCCTCGACTTCGGGACTACCGTCTGTGAGAAGCGGGACCTGGCAGTGGCCGCCGCGGCCGCGATCACGTTCCTCAACAGCGGTGGCGGCAACCGGCTCGGTGCGCTCGTCACCAACGGGGCGACGACGGTCCGGGTGCCGGCCCGGTCGGGGCGCCAGCACGAGCAGACGCTGCTGCGCACAATCGCGACGATGCCCAAGGCGCCGACGGGCGTGCGCGGCGATCTGGCGGTTGCCATCGACGCATTGCGGCGGCCGGAACGCCGCCGCGGGATGGCCGTGATCATCAGTGACTTCCTCGGGCCGATCAACTGGATGCGCCCGCTGCGCGCGATCGCGGCCCGCCACGAGGTGCTGGCCATCGAGGTGCTCGACCCACGTGATATCGAACTGCCCGATGTGGGCGACGTCGTGTTGCAGGACGCCGAGACCGGCGTGACCCGCGAATTCACCGTCGATGCACAACTGCGCGACGACTTCGCCAAGGCGGCCGCGGCGCATCGTGCCGACGTGGCCCGAACGATACGCGGTTGCGACGCACCGGTTTTGACGCTGCGCACCGACCGAGACTGGATCGCCGACATCGTCCGCTTCGTGGAGTCCCGCCGGCGCGGGGCTATGGCGGGGCGCCAGTGACTCGCGCTTTTTCCAAGGCGGTCATCCACGGTAAGACGGGTCTGCTATGACGATGCCCTTGCTCGGCGCGATGTCGCTGTCCGGGTTCGCACACGCATGGTGGTTCCTCTTCCTGTTCGTCGTGGCCGGGTTGGGCGTGCTGTATGTGGTGATGCAGCTGGCCCGCCAGCGGCGCATGCTGCGGTTCGCCAACATGGAGCTGTTGGAAAGCGTCGCCCCCAAGCGGCCCGCCAAGTGGCGGCACCTGCCGGCGATCCTGCTGGTGGCATCGCTGGTGCTGTTGACCGTCGCGATGGCCGGGCCGACGAACGACGTCCGGATTCCGCGCAACCGGGCGGTGGTGATGCTGGTGATCGACGTGTCGCAGTCGATGCGTGCCACCGACGTCGAACCCAACCGGATGGCCGCCGCGCAGGAGGCCGGTAAGCAGTTCGCCGACGAGCTCACCCCGGGCATCAACCTCGGGCTGATCGCTTACGCGGGGACCGCGACGGTGCTGGTGTCGCCGACGACCAACCGCGAGGCGACCAAGATCGCGCTGGACAAGCTGCAGTTCGCCGACCGCACCGCCACCGGGGAGGGGATCTTCACCGCACTGCAGGCCATCGCCACGGTCGGCGCGGTCATCGGCGGCGGCGACAAGCCGCCCCCGGCCCGCATCGTGCTGTTCTCGGACGGCAAGGAGACGATGCCGACCAACCCGGACAATCCCAAGGGGGCGTTCACCGCCGCGCGGACCGCCAAAGACCAGGGCGTGCCGATCTCAACGATCTCGTTCGGCACCCCCTACGGCTTCGTCGAGATCAACGACCAGCGCCAGCCGGTCCCGGTCGACGACGAGACCCTGAAGAAGGTGGCCCAGCTCTCCGGCGGCAATTCCTTCAATGCCTCGACGCTGCAGGAGCTCAAGCAGGTCTACGCCTCGCTGCAACAGCAGATCGGCTACGAGACGATCAAGGGCGACGCCAGCGTGGGCTGGCTGCGACTCGGTGCGCTGGTGTTGGCGCTGGCGGCGCTGGCGGCGTTGCTGATCAACCGACGGCTGCCGACCTAGCCTTCGCCGGCCGGCGGTGAGGCCGGATGGTTCCCGTTGGGGGCGTTGCCATCGGCTCCCGCGCCGTTCTGGCGCTCGCGCAGCGCCGTCAGGGCGCGCTGTTCGCGCGCGTGGGCAGCGCGCAGGAGCGCGGCCGCTTCGGCCGGTGGGTCGGTGAACAGGAAGCTGCCCGAGCCTGGTTGCCCTCCCATGCCGAGTTTGTTCAGCCGCTTGGGAACTGGGGCGCCTTGGTACTGCAGCGGGGTGGGGTGGCCGTGTTGGTCGACGGGGCCCAGCGGTTGGTGCAGCTCGATGTACGCGCCGTGCGGCAAGCGTCGGATGATCCCGGTTTCGAGGCCGTGCTCGAGCACCGCGCGGTCGCTGCGCTGCAGGCTGACACACCAGCGATAGGTGACGAAGTACACGATCGGTGGCAGCACCACCATCCCGATGCGCCCGATCCACGTCATCGCGTTCAGGGAGACGTGGAACTGGTAGGCGATGATGTCGTTGAACGACGAGAACGTGAGCACGATGTAGAACGCGATCGCCATCGCACCGATCGACGTGCGCACCGGAACGTCGCGGGGACGCTGCAGCAGGTTGTGGTGAGCGCGGTCGCCGGTGAACCGCCGCTCGAGGAACGGATACACGATGAGCGCGGCAAAGATGACGCCCATCAAGACCGCGACGGCCACCGCAGCCGGAATGGTGTGGTGCCCGAAGTAGAACTCCCACGCCGGCCATAGCCGGACCAGCCCATCGGTCCACATCAGGTAGAAGTCGGGCTGCGAGCCCGCCGAGACCTGAGAAGGGTTGTAGGGACCCAGGTTCCAGATCGGGTTGATCTGGAGCAGCCCACCCATGAGGCCCAGCACGCCGACGATGGCGGCGAAGAAGCCGCCGGACTTCACGGCGAACACCGGCATCACCCGCACGCCGACGACGTTGCGCTCGGTGCGTCCGGGCCCGGGGAACTGGGTGTGTTTCTGGAACCACACCAACGCCAGATGCAGCCCGATCAGCGCCAGCATGATGCCCGGGAAGATCAGGATGTGAATGGCGTAGAGGCGCGGGATGATGACGTCGCCGGGGAAGTCCCCACCGAACAACGCCCAGTGCAGCCAGGTGCCGATCACCGGGATTCCCAGGGTGATCGAGGAGAACGCCGCCCGCAGGCCGGTGCCCGAGAGCAGGTCGTCGGGCAGCGAGTAGCCGAAGAAGCCCTCGAACATGGCCAGGATCAACAGCAGCGACCCGATCACCCAGTTGGCCTCGCGCGGCCGGCGAAAGGCCCCGGTGAAGAAGACCCGGGCCAGGTGCACCATGATCGCGGCCGCGAACATCAGCGCGGCCCAGTGATGGACCTGGCGCACGAACAACCCGCCCCGCACCTCGAAGGAGATGTCGAGCGCCGACGCGTACGCCTTGGACATCTCGACGCCCCGCAGCGGTTGATACACGCCGTTGTAGGTGACCTCCGTCGTCGACGGGTCGAAGAACAACGTCAGGTACACGCCGGTGATCAGCAACACGACGAAGCTGTACAGCGCCACCTCGCCGAGCAGGAACGACCAGTGCGTCGGGAAGACCTTGTTCAGCTGGCGGCGAATCGCCGCCGCCGGGTGGTAGCGGGTGTCGATCGCCTCGGCTTGGTGCGCGAGGACCGTGCTCGAGTCGATTCCGGAACTCATCTGGTTTCCCCCTGCGGGTGTGGGTCGATCCGGCGTGCCGGTCGGCCCAACCTTCGAACGTGCTGGACAGGATGGAACAGACAGTACACTAATGGACAATTCGTGCAGTAGTGGTTGTGATGAACATTTCTGATCGAGTCGTTTGTCGGGTAATTTTGAGCAACACCTGTCAGACGTGCGGGCGGAGAAGGGCGCGATCGATGACACCTGCCCACAGCGGCCACCCGGACGAGCAGGGCGAGGACGCCCGGATCATCCGGACCCGGGCGGACGTCGCGCGCACGGCCTTCGACGTGCTCGTCGAGGAAGGCTCCGAGGCGCTCACGCACGCCCGGGTCGCCGAGCGCGCCGGCTACTCCAAGACAACGCTCTACAAGCACTGGCCGTCGAGGTCCGACCTGGCGGCCATGGCCCTGCTGGCGGTTCGGGACTTCAAGCATCCCGAGCCCACCGGCGACCTGCGCGCCGACCTGATCGGGGAGCTGACGGCTTTCCGGCAGGGGGTCGTCGACCTGCGGCTCGACCGGGTGCTGTCCGCGATGGCGCAGTGGGCGACGGTCGACACGATGAGCCGCATCCGCAACGAGATCAACTCCGAGGGTCAGCGACCGATCCGGGCGATTCTCGCCGAGGCATTTGACGGCCCGGAGCTCGACGCGGCGGTCTCGATGCTCTCCGGCGTGGTCGCCTGTCCGTCGCTGATGTTCGGGACGGTGCCCGACGATGCCGTCATTGAGGCGGCCGTAGACATCGTGCTTCGGGGGGCGCAGGGCGCGCCCGATCGCCCGCGTGGTGGCACCCCGAGTTGACCGCAATCCGACCGCGCGGATATTGGCCCCATGTCGGCCGCGTCCCGGCGAAGCGCTAGGTTGGCCGGGTGACTGACGTAGCCACCGAGTCCGCCACCGCCGGTGGCAAACCCCCATTCGTATCCCGGTCGGTCCTGGTGACCGGCGGAAACCGGGGGATCGGTCTGGCGATCGCCCGGCGGCTGGCCGCCGACGGCCACAAGGTGGCTGTCACCCACCGCGGATCCGGAGCGCCCGAGGGGTTGTTCGGCGTCGTGTGCGATGTCACCGACAACGAAGCCGTCGACCGCGCCTTCAAGGAGGTCGAGGAGCATCAGGGGCCGGTCGAGGTGCTGGTCTCCAATGCCGGCATCTCCAAGGATGCGTTTCTGATCCGGATGACCGAGGAGCGATTCGAAGAGGTCATCAATGCCAACCTCACCGGGGCGTTCCGGGTGGCTCAGCGCGCCTCGCGCAGCATGCAGCGCAAGCGATTCGGCCGCATCATCTTCATCGGTTCGGTGTCCGGCAGCTGGGGCATCGGCAACCAGGCCAACTACGCTGCCGCCAAGGCCGGCCTGATCGGCATGGCCCGCTCGATCTCCCGGGAGCTGTCCAAGGCCGGTGTCACCGCGAACGTGGTCGCCCCGGGCTATATCGACACCGAGATGACCCGCGCGCTCGACGAGCGCATCCAGGAGGGCGCCCTGGACTTCATCCCCGCCAAGCGGGTCGGCACCGCCGAGGAGGTCGCCGGGGCGGTCAGCTTCCTGGCGTCCGAGGACGCGAGTTACATCGCCGGTGCGGTGATCCCGGTTGACGGCGGCATGGGCATGGGCCACTGAGAGACGAAGGACGGACGAGAGAAAAATGTCAGGACTACTCGAAGGCAAGCGGATCCTCGTCACGGGGATCATCACCGACTCGTCGATCGCCTTTCACATCGCCAAGGTGGCGCAGGAGGCCGGCGCGCAGCTGGTGCTGACCGGGTTCGACCGGTTGCGGCTGATCCAGCGCATTGCCGACCGGCTGCCCGAGCAGGCCCCGCTGATCGAACTCGACGTGCAAAACGAAAAGCACCTGGACACCTTGGCCGAGCGGGTGACCGCCGAGATCGGTGAGGGCAACAAGCTGGACGGTGTGGTGCACTCCATCGGCTTCATGCCGCAGACGGGGATGGGCATCAACCCCTTCTTCGACGCGCCTTACGAAGACGTGTCCAAGGGCATCCACATCTCGGCGTACTCTTACGCTTCGCTGGCGAAAGCGCTTCTGCCGATTATGAATTCCGGCGGATCCATCGTCGGCATGGACTTCGACCCGACCCGCGCGATGCCGGCTTACAACTGGATGACGGTCGCCAAGAGCGCACTCGAGTCGGTCAACCGGTTCGTGGCTCGCGAGGCCGGTAAATCCGGTGTTCGCTCGAATCTCGTTGCCGCCGGGCCGATCCGGACGCTCGCGATGAGCGCGATCGTCGGTGGCGCGCTCGGCGAGGAGGCCGGCGCCCAGATGCAGCTGCTGGAGGAGGGCTGGGACCAGCGCGCTCCGATCGGCTGGAATATGAAGGACCCGACGCCGGTGGCCAAGACGGTATGCGCGCTGCTTTCGGACTGGCTGCCGGCGACCACCGGCACCATCATTTACGCCGACGGCGGCGCCAGCACCCAACTGCTCTAGACGGCAATGGATTTCGTGGATTTTGACGCCGTTCTGCTGCTTTCCTTCGGCGGACCAGAGGGTCCGGAGCAGGTCCGGCCGTTCCTGGAGAACGTCACCCGGGGCCGCAACGTGCCGCCGGAACGACTCGACGACGTCGCCGAGCACTACCTGCATTTCGGCGGCGTCTCACCGATCAATGCCATCAACCGCGCGCTGGTGATGCAGCTGGAAGCCGCGCTGGCCGGCCGCGGTCTGGATCTGCCGGTGTACTTCGGCAACCGCAACTGGGAGCCGTACGTCGAAGATGCGGTGACGGCGATGCGCGACAACGGTATTCGTCGCGCCGCGGTGTTCACCACGTCGGCGTGGAGCGGGTATTCCAGCTGCTCGCAATATGGTGAAGACATCGCCCGCGCCCGCGCCGCCGCAGGTCCCGATGCGCCCGAGTTGGTAAAGCTGCGCCCCTATTTCGATCACCCGCGGTTCGTGCAGATCTTCGCCGATACCATCGGTGCCGCCTCGGGGGCCCTCACCGCCGAGCAACAGGCCGGCGCGCGGCTGGTGTTCACCGCGCATTCGATTCCGGTGGCCGCCGATGAGCGCCTTGGGCCACGACTGTACAGCCGCCAAGTCGCCTACGCCGCAAGCCTTGTCGCGGCGGCCGCCGGGTACACAGAGTACGACCTGGCCTGGCAGTCGCGCTCGGGTCCGCCGCAGGTGCCATGGCTGGAACCCGATGTCGCCGACCATCTCACGGCGCTGGCCGCGGCGGGCACCAAGTCGGTCATCATCTGCCCGATCGGTTTTGTGGCAGACCACATCGAGGTGGTGTGGGACCTCGATCTCGAGCTGGCGGCTCAGGCCGAGGCGGCCGGCTTGGAGCTGGTGCGGGCCTCGACGCCCAACGCCCACCCGCGTTTCGCGCAGCTCGCCGCCGACCTGATCGACGAACTTCGGTACGGCCGTGCCCCCGAGCGGGTGGCGGGCCCGGATCCGGTGGCGGGCTGCCTGGGCAGCGTCAACGGCGCGGCCTGCCGCCCGCCGCATTGCGTTGCGCGAGAAGGTGTTTAGTCGGCCCAGGCCGAGTACATGATCGCATTTACCGCGGCCATTCGCGCCGAACGCACCACCGCGTTGAGCGGTCGCAGTGCTTCGCCGGCGATCCGCGCCTCCGACGACGATTGGGTGCCCACCGGCTCCAGCCCGGATGCCACGCGGGCCGCGAAGCGATCCGGCGCAGCTGCATCCGGGGCCCGGCTGAGTCCGGAGCTCACCGTGATGATCGCGTCGACGTGTGCGGCGTTCTCCAGCACCCGCAATGCACGCGACGGTGCGTGGTCGGGAATCCGATGTTGCCGTGTGGATTCCAGTAACTGCTCGACGAGCCCACGCGGGTCGTCGATGTCGCTGGCCGAGCCCAACCCGATTGCGCCGAGCGCATCAGCGGCCGACCGCACCGCCGACCGCAGCGAGTATTCGGCATCGCCCAGCTCGTGGTGATCGAACACCGGCGCGCTGGGCAGCGAGTACACCGTCCAGGCCAGCGCACACGGCTCCGGTGAATCCGGCTCGTCGTCGCCGGCGTCGTCGAGATCGGCATAGGAGCACTCGGGGACCAGACCGACGGCCGCCGTGGGATCGTCGGGGTGCGTGATGATCACCGCCTCACCGGCGGCCAGGGCGTCGCGCTCGAACTGCGTCCCGGGGGCCAGGCCGCGCACGTCGCCGGGCACCGGCAACACCACGTTGATCGTCCCGCGCAGTGCACCCGGGGCAGCGGCGATCCCCGGCAGTGCCACCCGGCCAACCGCGGCGCGCAGCGTCTGCAACAACGACACGGTCCCGGCGTCGTGGATGTCGGGCCACGGCAGTCCGGTGTGACCGGCCGCGACGGCATCATACGCGGTGACGGATTGCTTTGGCGCCCAAAGAGATAACGCGTCCAACACGTCGTCGGGCGCGGCCTTGCCCGCGAGCCAGGCGTTGGCCCACACGGACAGCGAAACACTGGGACACCACATGATCTCGCAGTGTAGTTGTTCGGTCCGGCAAAGGCCGATCACGCGTATTCTGACGGCATGGCGATCGCGCTGAGCTGGCTGATCTTCGCGCTGGCTCTTGCCGGTGCCGAGGCGCTGACGGGCGATATGTTCCTGCTGATGCTGGGAGGCGGTGCGCTGGCCGCCTCGGCCACGGCCTGGTTCACGCATTGGCCGGTCCTGGCCGACGGCGCGGTGTTCCTGGTCGTCTCGGTCCTGCTGGTCGTGCTGGTCCGGCCCGCATTGCGGCAGCGGATGACTCCCAAGTCGTTGCCGACGGGCATCGAGGCGCTCGAGGGCAAAAGTGCGCTGGTGCTCGATCGGGTTGCCCGCGACGAGGGTCAGGTGAAACTTGACGGGCAGGTGTGGACGGCGCGTCCGTTCAACGACGGCGACGTCTACGAGCCCGGCGAATCGGTCACCGTCGTGCACATCGACGGCGCGACCGCGGTGGTGTTCAAGCACTGATCGGTCTGCGCAGGCGCTGCGAAGACGCTGCGAGAGAAAGGAACTCCGGTGGAAGGTGCGGTTGCGGGTTTGGTGTTGCTGGCCGTCCTGGTGATCTTTGCGATCATCGTGGTGGCCAAGTCCGTGGCGTTGATACCGCAGGCCGAGGCGGCGGTGATCGAGCGTCTGGGTCGGTACAGCCGCACGGTCAGCGGGCAGCTGACGCTGCTGGTGCCGTTCATCGATCGCGTCCGGGCCCGGGTCGATCTGCGCGAGCGGGTGGTATCGTTCCCGCCGCAGCCGGTGATCACCGAGGACAACCTGACGCTCAACATCGACACCGTGGTCTATTTCCAGGTCACCGTTCCGCAGGCGGCCGTCTACGAGATCAGCAACTACATCGTCGGCGTCGAGCAGCTCACCACGACCACGCTGCGCAACGTCGTCGGCGGCATGACGCTAGAGCAGACCCTGACCTCACGCGACATGATCAACGGCCAGTTGCGCGGTGTGCTCGACGAGGCGACCGGCCGCTGGGGCCTGCGGGTCGCCCGGGTCGAGCTGCGCAGCATCGACCCGCCGCCCTCGATTCAGGCCTCGATGGAAAAGCAGATGAAGGCCGACCGGGAGAAGCGGGCGATGATTTTGACCGCGGAAGGCAACCGGCAGGCGGCGATCACACAGGCCGAGGGTGCCAAGCAAGCGCAGATCCTGGCCGCCGAGGGTGCCAAGCAGGCCGCGATCCTGGCCGCCGAGGCCGACCGGCAGTCCCGGATGCTGCGCGCCCAGGGTGAGCGCGCCGCGGCCTACCTGCGGGCGCAAGGTCAGGCCAAGGCCATCGAGAAGACGTTCGCCGCGATCAAGGCCGGCCGGCCCACCCCGGAGATGCTGGCCTACCAGTACCTGCAGACGCTGCCGGAGATGGCACGCGGGGACGCCAACAAGGTGTGGGTGGTGCCCAGCGACTTCAGCGCGGCGCTGCAGGGTTTCACCAAGCTGCTGGGCACGCCAGGCGAGGACGGGGTGTTCCGGTTCCAGCCGTCTCCGGTCGAGGACGTGCCACAGCACGCCGCCGCCGCGGACGACGCCGAGGTGGCCGACTGGTTCTCCACCGAGACCGACCCCCAGATCGCCCAGGCGGTTGCCAAGGCCGAGGCGATAGCCCGCCAGCCCGTCGATGGCCGGCCGGACGCGCCGCCGGAATTGACCCAATAGGATTGCCAGATGAGCGTTTTGACTTCCCCAAAGACGTATGCGGCGCTGGGCGCGTTTCACGCCGTCGACGCCGTGTTGTGCGGCGTCCAGATCGCGCCGATCAGGAAAATCCTCGATGACGTCGGACTCCCGGAGAACGTCAGGCCCGTGCTGCCGGTGGTGAAGGCCGCCGCCGCGGTCGGCTTGCTGTCGGTCACCCGATTCCCCGCGCTGGCGAGGCTGACGACGGCGATGCTGACGCTGTACTTCGTGCTCGCGGTGGGCGCGCACGTGCGAGTGCGGGACAAGGTCGTCAACGGTCTGCCGGCCGCGCTGTTTCTGGGCCTGGTCGCCGCGATGACGGTGCAGGGACCGGATCAGAATTAGATTCGCCCGAGTGAATGTGCTGGTGCCACCTGAGCTGCGCCGCGGCCGCTGCCCGGGCCTACGGTGATACCGGTGCCGGCAACGCGTGGGGCGTAATGCCCTCCGGGGGCCCAGGTGGGCGCGGGGGCATCGGCGCCACGCTCGTCGGGGCGGGGTAGCCGGCGGTCTGCGAGAACGGCGGTGGATAAGGCGGCGGGGGCAGCTGGACGCGGATCGTGAACACCAGCCCGGTGATCGCGAAGGCGGCAATCGCGCCGACGACCAGGCCTACCAACCCGGCAGCGACGAGCGCGGCGGTGGAAAAGCGCCGTCCGGGTGCGCCGGTGTGCGTGGTGTCGGAGGTCATCTCGCTCCCGAGTGGTCTCGAGGCCGCTCAGCGCGGTCCGGATGATGGTGCGGTCATGGCGGTCAGATGCCATTGGTCCAGCCACGGCTGCACGAGTTCGGCAACCGAGAACTTAGCCGGGGCCAGGCACCCGGCGGCGGGATCGGCGGGATTGCTGCCCCGAATGTCGATGCCGACCGCGGTGGCGGTGCCGTCGTTTCGGATGAGGTAGACCGGGCCGCCGGAATCACCGCATTGGCCGCCCGCCGCGAACGAGACCTTGCTCTCGGTGACGTCGAGGATCGCGCCACATTCGGCCTCGCCACTGCTCATGCCGTACTTGCACAGCTGCTGTCCGATCGTCAGGTCGGTGCTGACCCCTGTGATCGGCAACGCGGCGGCGATGGCCGGACTCTGCGGGACATTGTCGCCGTCGAGCACGATCAGACCGATGTCGTGCTGTTCGTCGTGGACGCCCTCGTTGACGGTCTGGACGAACGTACCCAGCTTCGCGTACGGGAGGATCCCGGCGAGGTTCATCATCACCTTGCTCGGTTGCCGGGATCGATTACAGTGCCCCGCGGTGAGAACAGCGGCCTTGCCCTCGCTGGTGCGCACCAAAAACCCAGCCGTGCAACCCATCCCACCGGAACCGTCGGTGTATTCGACATAGATGCCCGCACCCGGTCCCGCGGCAGCGGACGCGGGCAAGGCGATGGGCGTCAGGTCGGGCTGCACCGGTTCTTGGGCGTATTGGACATTCTTGGGTGCCAGCCAGATGGCCGTGATACACCCGACGGCGGCGATCGCCGCGCCGATCGTCAGCCATGAGGTATGCGTCCGATCTCGCGGTACCGGCGGGTAGCGGATCGCCGGTGAGGCGAGGACGCCGCCGGCCGGCACCCGATACAGCTTGATTCGGCCGAACAGGAAGGACAACAGCGCGACGGCCACCGACGCGAGGGCGCCGAGCAAGAGCACGAGGAGGCCGGCCCGCGACGGCTGCAAGCCGATACTTGCCAGCTGCTGCGCGTAGACCCGCTCCATTGAATAGATCTTTCAGGCAAGCGGCGGCCCGCTCAAGAAAACGGCGCAGTTAGCTGAAAATGACCGGTTCGGCGGCGGCCTGGTCGGGTGCGCGGTGGTGCCGGCGGTAATGACGTATTTCGAGGAGCAGCCCGGTGAGCCCCAGCGCACCGGTGACCAACGACACTCCGAACAGCAGCGGACTGGGGTGGCCGGCCAGCGCGTCGCCGAGAAACACGACCGCGGCGGTTCCGGGTAGCAGGCCGGCCAGCGTGGCCAGCGTGTACGGCAGGATGCCGACGGCAGAGGCGGCGGCCGCATAGTTCACCACGGAAAACGGCAGCACCGGAATCAACCGCAGCGACACGACGGACACCCAGCCGCGCTCGCGCAGACGCTCGTCGGCCCGGTGGATCGCCCGGTAGCGAACCAGCCGGGACAGGCGCCATCCCGCGGCGCGCACCAACACCAGCGCCAGCACCGCGCTCGCCGTGCTGGCGACCACCGCGATCACCACGCCCAGGGCCGGCCCGAACAGCAGACCTGCGGCGAGGGTGAACGCCGTGCGGGGCACCGGCACCACTGTGACGACGATGTGCGCCGCCAGAAATGCCAGCGGGAACCACGGCCCCAGCGATTGGGCCCAATCGCGCAGCTGCACCGCGCCGGGCAGCGGAACCCATAGCGCCACAGCCACCAAGACTGTGATACCGACCACTGCCGCGATGGCGCGTGGCCGGGACAGCTGGCGCGCGCTCACCGCCAGCGCGCGCCAGAGACTGCGCAGCGTACTGGTGGTTTTGGCGGTGGCCGGACCCGTCACGGCACTCAACGTTACGGGCCGGATATGAATACCTTGTATCTCAGCCTTGGGTGTTTCGGCACCGACCTGGACCGACCGATTCACCGCACGGTTTTTTGGCGGCGGGGGCAATCAATTAGCCTGATTAGCGAGTCGCGTGTCCTCCGCAACCTCAAGCAACGTTGCCAATAGCTGCGAAAACAGGAGCAGTCGGTGTCCATTGATGTACCCGAGCTCGCCGACCTGGAACAGGTTCGCGAGCGCTGGCGCACCGCGGTTGCCGGTGTGCTCGCCAAGAGCACCCGCAAGGATCCCGCCGAGTTGGGGGGCGAACCCGAGCAGCTGCTGGACAGTCCGACCTACGACGGGTTCGCCGTTCGTCCGCTTTACACCGCGTTCGACGAGCTGCCCGAGCCGCCGCTGCCCGGCGAGTGGCCCTACCTGCGCGGCGCGGACCCCTGCCGCGACGTCAAGTCCGGCTGGAAGGTCGTCGAGGCGTTCCCGTCCGCCGGCGCCACCGCCGCTGAAACCAACGCGGCCGTGCTGGGTGCGCTCGGTGACGGGGCCAGCGCGCTGCTGCTCCGGGTCGGGGCGGACGGCGTGGCGCCGCAGGACCTCGAAGGGCTGCTCGCGGGTGTCTACCTGAGCATGGCGCCGATCATCCTCGAGGCAGGCGCACAGTATGCGGCGGCAGCCGACGCGCTGCTGGCACTGGTGGACGAGGTCGAATCCGACCAGCGCGCCACCCTCTCGATAGACCTGGGCGCCGACCCGCTGACCGCGGCGCACAGCGGACGCCCCGCGCCGACGCTCGACGACGTCGTCGTGGTCGCGTCGCGCGTGGCCGGCGATCACGGCGTGCGGGCGATCACCGTCGACGGGCCCGCGTTCCACAACCTTGGCGCCAACGCGACTTGGGAGCTGGCCGCCAGTGTCGCCGCCGCGGTGGCCTATCTTCGGGTGCTCACCGAGTCGGGGATGCCGGTCCGCCGGGCGCTGGCCCAGATCAGCTTCCGGTTGGCCGCCGACGACGACCAGTTCATGACGATCGCCAAAATGCGTGCCGTGCGCCAACTGTGGGCGCGGGTCGCCGAGGTCGTGGGGGAGCCCGATGCCGGCGGGGCCATCGTGCACGCGGAGACGTCGCTGCCGATGATGACCCAACGCGACCCGTGGGTGAACATGCTGCGCTGCACACTTGCCGCCTTCGGCGCCGGTGTCGGCGGTGTCGACACCGTGCTCGTCTTCCCGTTCGACGTCGCAATCCCGGGCGGCTTTCCCGGTACGGCGCGAAGCTTCGCGCGGCGCATCGCGCGCAACACCCAGCTGCTGCTGCTGGAGGAGTCGCACGTTGGCCGGGTGCTGGACCCCGCCGGTGGGTCGTGGTTCGTCGAAGACCTCACCAAACGCATTGCCGAGGGCGCGTGGGCACACTTTCAGGACATCGAGGGCCGCGGCGGATTCATCGACGCTCGTGACTACATTGGCGAGGCGATCGCCGACGTCGCCGCCCGGCGTGCCGACGACATCGCGCACCGCCGCACCGCGATCACCGGCGTCAACGAATTCCCGAACTTGGCCGAACCTGCACTGCCGCAAAGCGATTCGATCGGCCAACCCGACGTCGGAAACTTGCAGCGCTACGCCGCGGGATTCGAGGCGTTGCGCGACCGCTCGGATGCCTTCCTGGCCCGCACCGATGCCCGCCCCAAGGTGCTCCTGCTTCCACTGGGCCCGCTGGCCGAGCACAACATCCGCACCACGTTCGCGGCGAACCTGCTGGCCTCGGGCGGCATCGAGGCGGTCAACCCGGGTACGCTCGACGCAGCCGGGGTCGCCGCGGCGGTGTCCGACGCGGGATCGCCCGCCGCGGCGGTGATCTGCGGCACCGACAAGCGTTACGCGACGGAGGTGGCCGCGATCGTCGACGCGGCCCGCGACGCCGGAGTGTCGCGGGTCTACCTGGCGGGACCGGAAAAAGCGGTCGCCGATACCGATCCCGAGCACCGGCCCGACGAGTACCTGACAGCTAAAATCAATGCGATCCAAGCCCTTTCGGATCTACTGACTCGGTTGGGGGCCTAATACGATGACGACGTCGACTCCTGTGATCGGCAGCTTCGCCGACATCCCGCTGCACGGTGATCGCGAGGGGCGGCGGCCCACCGGAGCGGCCGTGGACAAGCACATCGCCGCGGCCGCGGCGGCGCACCTGTACACGCCCGATCAGTTGGTGTGGCATACGCCGGAAGACATTGCGGTCAAACCGGTTTACATCGCGGCCGACCGTGCTGCCGTAGAGGCCGACGGCTACCCGTTGAACAGCTTCCCCGGTGAACCGCCGTTCGTGCGCGGCCCGTACCCGACGATGTATGTCAACCAGCCGTGGACAATCCGCCAATACGCCGGCTTCTCCACCGCTGCCGAGTCCAACGCGTTCTACCGCCGCAACCTGGCCGCCGGCCAGAAGGGCCTGTCGGTGGCCTTCGACCTGGCTACCCACCGCGGATACGACTCCGACCATCCCCGCGTTCAGGGTGACGTCGGAATGGCCGGTGTGGCAATCGATTCCATCCTGGACATGCGACAGCTGTTCGACGGCATCGACCTGTCGTCGGTGTCGGTGTCGATGACCATGAACGGCGCCGTGCTGCCGATCCTGGCGCTGTACGTGGTGGCCGCCGAGGAGCAGGGGGTGCCGCCGGAGAAGCTGGCCGGCACCATCCAGAACGACATCCTCAAAGAGTTCATGGTGCGCAACACCTATATCTATCCGCCCAAGCCGTCGATGCGCATCATCTCCGACATCTTCGGCTACACCAGCGCCAAGATGCCGAAGTTCAACTCCATCTCCATCTCCGGCTACCACATCCAAGAAGCCGGTGCCACAGCGGATTTGGAGCTGGCCTACACGCTGGCCGACGGTGTGGACTACATCAAAGCCGGGCTGGACGCCGACCTGGACATCGACAAATTCGCGCCGCGGCTGTCCTTCTTCTGGGGCATCGGGATGAACTTCTTCATGGAGGTCGCCAAACTGCGCGCGGGCCGGTTGCTGTGGAGCGAACTGGTCGGCCAGTTCAACCCCAAGAGCGCGAAATCGCTTTCCCTGCGCACACACTCGCAGACCTCGGGCTGGTCGCTGACCGCGCAGGACGCGTTCAACAATGTCGCCCGGACCTGTATCGAGGCGATGGCCGCGACCCAGGGCCACACCCAGTCGCTGCACACCAACGCGCTCGACGAGGCGCTGGCGCTGCCCACCGACTTCTCCGCGCGGATCGCCCGTAACACCCAGCTGGTGCTGCAGCAGGAGTCTGGCACCACGCGGCCGATCGACCCGTGGGGCGGCTCCTATTACGTGGAGTGGCTGACCCATCAGCTCGCGCAGCGCGCGCGGGCCCACATCGCCGAAGTCGCCGAGCACGGCGGTATGGCCCAGGCCATCGACGACGGCATTCCCAAGCTGCGCATCGAGGAGGCCGCCGCACGCACCCAGGCCCGGATTGACTCGGGGATTCAGCCCGTGATCGGGATCAACAAGTATCAGGTCGAGGAGGACCAGGAGGTCGAGGTCCTCAAGGTCGAAAACAGCCGGGTGCGCGCCGAACAGCTGGCGAAGCTGAAAGACCTACGGGCGAACCGGGATTCGCAGGCTGTCGAGGCCGCACTGGCCGATTTGTCCCGGGCTGCCGCCGCGCACGGCCGCGCCGGCGAAGACGGGCTGGGCAATAACCTGCTGGCGCTGGCCATCAACGCCGCGCGGGTGAAGGCCACGGTCGGGGAGATCTCGGACGCGCTGGAGAAGGTGTACGGCCGCCACCAGGCGGAGATCCGTACGATTGCCGGCGTCTACCGCGACGAAGCATCGGGAGGCGGAAACATGACGTCCCTCTCTGACGCCACCGAACTCGTCGAGAAATTCGCCGAGGCAGACGGCCGCCGGCCCAGGATTCTGGTGGCCAAGATGGGTCAGGACGGCCACGACCGCGGGCAGAAGGTGATCGCGACGGCATTCGCCGACATCGGATTCGACGTGGACGTCGGATCGCTGTTCTCCACACCCGAGGAAGTGGCACGCCAGGCCGCCGACAACGATGTGCACGTCGTCGGCGTGTCCTCGCTGGCCGCCGGACACCTGACCCTGGTTCCCGCGCTGCGCGACGCACTCGCCGAAGCGGGCCGACCCGACATCATGATCGTGGTGGGTGGCGTCATCCCGCCCGGCGACTTCGACGAGCTTTACCAGGCGGGTGCCGCAGCCATCTTCCCGCCCGGAACGGTGATCGCCGACGCCGCAATCGGCTTGCTGCACAAGCTCGCCGAGCGGTTGGGCTACCACCTCAGCTAGATGGCGACCAGTGCCGGCAAGGCCGACAACGCCGTCGAAGGGTTAGCCGAGGCCATTCGCGGCGGTGATCGTGCGGCGCTGCCACGAGCCATCACGATGCTGGAGTCCACCCGTGCCGACCATCGTGAGCGGGCCCAGCAGTTGCTGCTGGAATTGCTGCCCGACTCCGGCAACGCCCATCGGGTGGGCATCACCGGAGTGCCCGGGGTCGGAAAGTCCACCACCATCGAGGCGCTGGGTATGCACCTGATCGACCGCGGCCACCGGGTGGCGGTCCTGGCGGTCGATCCGTCCTCGACGCGGACCGGCGGCTCGATCCTCGGCGACAAGACCCGGATGTCCCGATTGGCGGCGCACCCGAACGCCTACATCCGGCCGTCGCCGACATCGGGGACTTTAGGTGGCGTAGCAAAGGCCACCCGGGAGACGGTCGTCCTCCTGGAGGCGGCCGGTTTCGACGTGATCCTGATCGAAACCGTCGGCGTGGGTCAGTCCGAGGTGGCCGTGGCCAACATGGTCGACACCTTCGTGCTGCTCACCTTGGCCCGCACCGGTGACCAGCTGCAAGGCATCAAAAAGGGCGTGCTGGAGCTGGCCGACATTGTCGTGGTCAACAAGGCCGACGGCGAGCATCTGTCCGAGGCACGCAAAGCCGCCCGGGAGCTGTCGTCGGCGATCAGGCTGATCTATCCACGCGAAACCCTATGGCGGCCACCGGTTCTCACGATGAGCGCGGTGGAGCTCAGTGGGCTGGCCGAGATGTGGGACACCGTGGAGCGTCACCGCCAGGTGCTCACCGAGGCCGGAGAGTTCGAAGCCCGTCGGCGCGAGCAGCAAGTCGACTGGACCTGGCAGATGGTCCGCGACACGGTCCTGGACCGGGTGCTGTCCAACCCGGCGGTGCGCAAGATGCGCGCCGATCTGGAGCGGCAAGTCAAGGCCGGCGAGCTGACCCCGGCGATGGCCGCCCAGCAAATACTGGACGCAGCGTCGCGCTAACGGAAAGGTAAATTAATTCGCGTTTGTGCCACCGTCGGGCCGATCCGAAGTAAATTCGGAATCGTGACGGTAGACAACGGGGTCGATCGCCGCACGAACCCCTCCCGCGATGTCCCTGACGCAGGTCATCGCGTGTTCGGTGCGGTGGACCCAAACTTCTCCTGCGTTGTACGCGGCTTTTCGAGCCTGTTCCCCGGTCGCCGCTTCGGCGGTGGAGCGCTGGCGGTCTACCTCGATGGCCAACCGGTTGTTGACGTATGGACGGGCTGGTCGGACCGGGCGGGCAAAGTGCCCTGGACGGCCGACCGGGCTCCAATGGTTTTCTCCGCCACCAAGGGGATGGCCGCGACGGTCATCCACCGGCTCGCCGATCGGGGGCTGATCGACTACGAAGCGCCCGTCGCCGAGTACTGGCGTGAGTTCGCGGCCAACGGGAAGTCCACCCTCACCGTCCGCGAGGTGATGAGACACCGCGGCGGTCTGTCGGGATTGCGTGGCGCCACCCAGGACGACCTGCTGGATCACCGGGTGATGGAAGAGCGGCTGGCGGCGGCGCCGCCCGGACGGTTGCTGGGCAAACCGGCTTACCACGCCCTGACCTTCGGCTGGCTGATGTCGGGCTTGGCCCGGGCCGTGACCGGCAAGGGTATGCGCACGCTGATCCGCGAGGAACTGGCCGAGCCGCTGGGCACCGATGGCATGCACCTGGGGCGCCCACCCGCCGGCGCGCCGACCAAGGTTGCGGAGATCATCATGCCGCAGAACGTCATCGGCAACCCCGTCATCGGCTACGCGGCGCGCAAAGTAGCAACCGAACTGTCGGGTGGATTCCGCTCGTTGTACTTTCGCGGCGTCATGGCTGCCGTGCAGGGCGAGATTCCATTGCTGGACGCCGAGATGCCGGCAGCCAACGGGGTGGCGACGGCTCGCGGATTGGCGCGGATGTACGGCGCCATCGCCAACAACGGTGAGATCGACGGCACGCGCTTCTTGTCGCCGGAGATCGTCGCCGGGCTGACCGGACGGCGCAGCCTGAAGCGGGACCGAAACATCATGGTGCCCTTGTCATTCCACCTCGGCTATCACACCGTGCCGTTCGGCAATGTGATGCCGGGCTTCGGGCATGTCGGAATGGGCGGATCGTTCGGCTGGGCCGACCCCGCGTCGGGGCTGGCATTCGCTTTCGTGCACAACCGGCTGCTGTCGCCCTTCCTGGTGCTCGATCACTCTGGCGTGGCCACGCTGGGCAATTTGCTCCGGGTGGGGGTCGGCAAGGCCCGCAAGCGTGGTTTCCGGCCGGTCACCGAGTTCGGGGCGCCGTTCAGCGAACCCGACGCCGCCGTCGGCTGACCTGCGTTCCCCCGCGCAAATTCGGGTGCGGCGGTAGAATCGGTCAATCCTCGATGGTGAACACCCGGTTACCAGCCAACAAACCACGAGGTAGGGGGCCGAGTGAGAGGCTTTCCGTGCGTACACACCCCTACGCAATCGCCGCCCGAGGGCCGATTTTCCCGCAGTCGCGTAAATTAGCTCCGGTAGTGATCGGAAGTCGATGTTGCGGCTCGATACACGGGGTGGGGGCGCCGCACGTCTGGCCCGCGGGCCAGATCGACCGACGTAGGGCGGCCTCCGCATCCGGTTTGGAGTCGTGTTCGTGACGGCGACGGACGGCCGGGCCAAGGGCAATCCCCAGCCCAAGAGCGCACATCGCAGGGTCGTCCTTTTCGTACTGGGGCCGCAACGATCCGGCACGTCGGCAATTACCCGCGTTCTTTCCCTCTCCGGTGGTGTGCTGCCTGCCGGGATGCTGGGCGCCGACGCGGGCAATCCGCGCGGTTACTGGGAACCGCGCAAGGCCATCGCCATCAACGAAACCATTCTGTATCGCCACCACACCGCCTGGTTCGATCCGTCACTGCGCTCCGTGGACGGCGACGCGCTCGACGCCGACGAGCGAGCCGCCTGCATCGGCCAGATCGAGGCCTATCTGGCCCAGCTGCCCGTCGCACCGGTGCTGGTGATCAAGGAACCCCGGATAACCACGCTGTCCCCGCTGTGGTTTGAAGCCGCGCGACGGGCCGGTTTCGACGTAGGGGCCGTCATCGCGGTCCGCCACCCGCTGGAGGTCATCTCGTCGGTGGCCGCGACCTGGCAAGTCTCGCGCGAGCTCTCGGGTGCCCTGTGGTTGAAATACAGCCTGCTGGCAGAGCGCTACACGCGCGGCCTGCCGCGCGTGTTCGTTGACTACACCGACTTCCTCGACAACTGGCGCCGGGAAGTAAAGCGGATCGCCACCACACTCGACATCGATCTGAACACGCAGCGAGAGGACGCAATCGAGGAGTTCCTCACTCCTGATCTGCGGCGTCAGCGCCAGTCCGGATGCGTGAAGGGGCTCGGCGGCGCGGATTGGATTTCCACGGTCCATAACACGTTGTGCGACGCCGCGCACGACGAGCCGCTGGACACCGCCGCGCTCGACAGCATTTTCGATTCGTATCGCGCGAGCGATCAGTTGTGCACGGCCTTCGAGGATTTCCGCACTCTCTCCAAGAAAGCCCTCTACCGGTTCCTGCGGCCGTCGATCGCGATGCCGATGATGGAGCTTGTCGCGATGGCCCACGGGCGCCGGGGGACCTGGGCCTAGCGGTTTGCCAGACTGCCGAAAAAGCTTGTCCCGCAGGCATAACGAAGCTGTTCATAATCCGGAACGAGCAGTCTAAACCCGTCGATCCGGCACCACATCCGCTGTCGGGTGCGTGGTAGCTGCGGACCTATATCGGAAATGCCACTAGCGCGAGGGCGCTGCTCGATATGATCGACCAGACCCATTGACGAACGGGAGACTTTGGCTCTTGTCACAATCCGTGCTTATCACCGGTGGAGCTGGATTTATCGGGTCTGCGCTGTCGCGCCGTCTCGTCAAGGCCGGTTACGACGTCGCGGTGATGGATGTCCTGCATCCACAGGTGCACGCCCCTGGTCAGGCGATCGACTTGCCGGCAGCGGTGCGGTTGTTCACCGGCGACGTCACCCACGCGCCCGACTGGGATGCCGTGCTGCGGTTGTTCCGGCCTTCCCAGATCGTCCATCTGGCCGCCGAGACGGGCACAGCGCAGTCGCTCTCTGAGGCGACGCGGCATGGTTCGGTCAACGTAGTGGGCACCACCCAGCTTCTGGACGGCTTGAGCCGCTCGGGATTCGTGCCCGATCAGCTGGTGCTGGCGTCATCACGGGCCGTCTACGGCGAGGGCGCTTGGCAGACCGGCGGGCACATCTTCTATCCGCGGCCGCGCAGCCACGCGCAATTGGTGGCGGGCATCTGGGATCCGCAAAGCCCGACGGGTGAAGCCGCGGTGCCGCTGCCCAGCTGCGCGGGCCGAACCGAGCCTCGACCCACCAATGTCTACGCCGCGACCAAACTCGCCCAGGAGCACACGTTGGCGGCCTGGGCCGCCGCACACGACACGAATGTCAGTGTGCTGCGCCTGCAGAACGTTTATGGGCCGGGCCAGTCGTTGACCAATTCGTACACCGGAATAGTCGCTCTCTTCGCGCGATTGGCCCGCGAGCGTCATTCGCTGGAGGTCTACGAAGACGGTCGAATTGTGCGCGATTTCGTGTACATCGACGACGTTATCGACGCGCTGTTCGCGGCGGTGCAGCAACCCGCGGCCGAGCCGCGCTGCCTTGACGTCGGATCAGGTACCCCGACGACGATTCATGAGCTGGCACAAACGATTAGCGTCGTTTGCGGGGCTCCCGAACCGGTCATCGTATCGAAATTCCGCGATGGCGATGTTCGTGCCGCGAGCTGCGACGTCGGGCCCGCGAAAGAGGCACTGGATTGGCGCCCGAAATGGTCGCTCGACGACGGTTTGCAAAAGCTCCTGGAATGGATCGGCCAGCAACGCGAATCTTCTTCCGCGGCAACCGATCACACCGTCGATGCCCACCGCTCGGTAGCGGAACATGCCGGGCGGAATTAGCGGAACCCACACGTCATACGGCGTGGTTGGTAGCGACGGGGGCACGCACCGCACTCGGTCGTTGGCGCCGATCCCGCCGCGGGTCAAAGGTCAGGCCCGTCGGGTGGTTTGGGCTAGCGATGTCGGGTTCGCTGCACGGCTCGTGGTGACTTATGAGCAATCGTGTGGTTCATTCAATAACTTGGAGCGATTCGCCTTAGTCTAGCCAGAACAGGGAGGTGAACCGGTGGGCGTCGTAGCTGACAGGCCGCAAGTGGAGCGGGCGGCAGTTCATCGTCTGTGGCAAGCGGTGCTCATTGGCACTGCGCTTGTCGTAGCTGCGGCGTGCTTCTACGTGCCGGCTCTCCTCATCCCGATCGCCGCAGTCCTGGTGTTGCTGGTAGGCGCACGCATTCTTTATCCGGGACGAGATCGCTACATTCCCAATTTGTATGCCCGTGACACCAGGATTTATGACGACGGCTACCGTGATTTCATTCGCCAGACCATGTCAGATTTGCGACGGCGCCGAATTCGAAATCACACATTGTTGTCGGAAGCATCGAGCCTGGCCGGGCCGTCCCTGGGCGATTCCGACGAACTGATCCTCGACCTCGGCGTTTGGATCGGTTGGTCGACGAGGCTGATATCCGATGCCAGCGACCGGATGGTCTACGGTTTCGACAGCTTTGAGGGTCTCGTCGAGGACTGGAAACTCGAGGACCATGTCGTCAAGCGCGGAACGTTCTCCTTGTCGGATCCGTTCGCGCAACGATTCATGCAAGATACCGGCGTCAGTTTCCACGACGGCCTGCCCGACGCCCTCGGCCGGAAAGTCCAGTTCATCAAGGGCAGCACCTACGACACGCTCGCGCCATTTTTGGCCGACCGGCCAAATGCGCCGATCAGGCTGTTTCACATGGACCTGGACACCTACGAGAGTTGCCTGCATGCATTGGAGACGTGCAAGGAACACTTCGTTCCGGGGTCGATCCTGGTGTTCGACGAGTACCTCGTCACCAACGGCGAAATGCGGGCGTTCTTCGAGTTTCAGTCTCGCTACGGGCTGGAATGGCAATACCGGGCCTGGGGTCTCGAGATGATGGAGATGAATCTCGAGATGGTCACCGCCCGTTGGAAACGCATCTTCTACCGTATGGTCGCGATTCCGGTGTATTGGCTGATCGGCGAGGGCAGCTTCGCGGTGAAGTTCTTACGAAAGCCGTTCTGGCGATTTTGGTTGGGCGCTCCGATAAGCGACATGATTTTCCTGCTCGGCGCGGCCGGGTCGCGCAAGTCGGTCAGTCTCGAGATCACCGGTCTGGGCAAGCTCGAGCAGACGCGCTAGTTTGGCCGGCGATCGACGGTAGACTCCCACACGCTGCGGGGGCGGGTCAGCTGGCGCGCGGACGCGAAGTCGCTTGAGGGAAAACCGCGAAACGCGTTGCCGACCTCGGTCGGCCACTAGGCTGAACAACCGGTTCACACATGGGAGTTAGAGGATGGGACATTGGGGGCAGATTTGACCGCGACTGAATGCGATTCGCGATCGGCTTATCTCGACCTGCTCCGCCGTGACCTCACCAGATATGGTCAGGATCAGCTGGTGCCGGTGGGGTGGTATCGCTTGGGCCGGCCGGTATTCAATAGCCGCAATTTCATGCTGGTGCGTAAGTATCCGTTCGACAAGCATGCGCGTGACTTGGGCCTGGATTGGCCGACGGATGCCTTGACGATGATCGGAATGCAGCGGCTGACCAGTCTGCAGCACTGCGTCGAGACGGTGCTGGCCGACGGGGTCCCCGGCGATCTGGTCGAGTGCGGCGTATGGCGTGGTGGCGCTTCAATCTTGATGCGTGCGGTTCTTTCGGCTTACGGCGATCGGACGCGCACGGTGTGGCTGGCCGATTCGTTCGCCGGTGTACCGCCCCCGGACACCGCGAATTACAAGGCCGATAAAGGGATTAAGCTGCACCGCCACGCGAAGATCCTGGGCGTTCCGGAGGCGGAAGTCAGGTCGAATTTCGAGCGTTACGGGTTGCTCGATGACCAGGTCCGCTTCATCCCCGGCTGGTTCAAGGACACGTTGGCCGACGCTCCGGTCGAGCAGATTGCGGTCTTGCGGCTCGACGGCGATCTCTACGAATCCACGATCCAGGCCCTCGACGCCCTTTACCCACGCTTGTCGTCCGGCGGCTATTGCATCATCGACGACTACCACGCCCTGAAAGCGTGCGAGCAGGCCGTGGCCGACTACCGCGCGAAGCATGGGATCGCCGCCAAGATCGAAGAAATCGACGGCACCGGCGTGCTCTGGCGTAAGCCATAACGCCACACGAACCTAAAGGCCGGAGTTCGCAATGAAATTCGTGCTGGCAAATTACGGAACTCGAGGCGATGTCGAGCCCTCCCTCGTTGTCGCACGCGAACTGCAGCGCAGAGGCCACGACGTGCAGATGGCCGTCGCGCCTGACCTGATGGAATTCGTCGAGGCGGCCGGTCTTCCCGCGGTCGCCTACGGGCTGGACACGCGGACCTGGCTGGACGTGTACCGCGACCTGTGGACGTCCTTCTTCAGCAGGTTCTGGCGGGTCCGGCGGCTGAGACGACTGTGGCACGAAATGTGGGAGTTCAGCGACGAGTGCTGGGCCAAGATGAACACCACGCTGGTGTCGCTGGCCGAAGGTGCCGACCTGCTGTTCGCCGGGTTGAGTTACCAGGAAACCGCCGCCAATGTCGCGGAGTATTACGACCTTCCGTTGGTCACGTTGCATCACGTCCCGATGCGGCCCAACGGCCAGGTCGTCTCGTTCCTGCCGGCAGCGCTGGCCCGCTACTCGATGACTGCGTTCGATTGGTTCTGCTGGCGGCTGAACAAGAAGGTCGAGGACGCGCAGCGCCGTGAACTCGGCCTGCCGAAGGCGACCGGCCCTTCGCCGGGGCGCATCGCCAGACGCCAATCCCTGGAAATCCAGGCGTACGACGAGGCGTGCTTTCCCGGGCTGGCAGACGAATGGGCGAAGTGGGACGGCCATCGCCCGTTCGTCGGCACGCTGACGATGGAGCTGACGACTGAGGTCGACGAGGAGGTGGTGTCCTGGATCGCGGCGGGCACACCGCCCATCTGCTTTGGTTTCGGCAGCATGGCGGTGGAATCTCCGGCCGACACGATCGAGATGATCAGTTCGGCCTGCGCGGAGTTGGGGGAGCGGGCACTAGTGTGCGCCGGCTGGAGTGACTTCAGTGGCGTCACGCTTCCCGACCACGTCAAGGTGGTGGGCGCGGTGAACTACGCGAAGGTCTTTCCCGCCTGCCGCGCCGTCGTGCACCACGGCGGCTCGGGCACCACTGCAGCAAGCATGCGGGCGGGCGTTCCCACCTTGATTCTCTCGATGGACCCCAACCAAACGATCTGGGGGTCCCAGCTCAAGAAACTCAAAGTGGGGACCACCCGGCGTTTCTCGAGCACCAACCGCGAATCGCTGGTCGCGGATCTGCGCCGGATCCTCGACCCGGATTACGCGACGAGAGCCCGCGAGCTTGCCACCCGGATGACCAAACCCGCCGACAGCGTCAGTGCCGCCGCCGATCTGGTGGAAAACTTTGCCCGCGCGAAGCACCTTGCCTAATCCCGAATGGAGCCGCGAATTGCGCGGAATCAATCGCCCGCGTCATGCTCAATTCGCCAGAGGTTGTTCGCTGCGCTCACATCCGCCGCGGGACGTCTCTGAATATCAAGTTTGCCGACCACCATTAGCCTTCCGATCACGATGTCTGATGGTCGGCCCGAGCACATTAAAGAAGAACGCTGACGCGTTCGCGGCGACGGCGAATTTGCGGCTGATCGGGACAGCCAAAAGCCGATGTGAACCAGGAGTAAACGCGCTCGCCTGGGCTTGCCTAGGTCGACGGGAAGTGATAGGTCTAGCCTCGCGATGAAATTTGCTCTGGCATGTTATGGAACCCGGGGGGATGTCGAGCCCTCGCTGGCTGCTGGGCGCGAACTGTTACGCAGGGGCCACGAAGTTCGCATGGCCATCCCGCCCAATCTCCTTGGCCTGGCTGAGACGGCCGGCCTCGACGCGGTCGCCTATGGACCAGACATGCAGGCGTTCTGGGACGACGAGTTCCTGCGCAACTTCTGGTCGAGGTTCCGCCGCACGTTCTGGACCATCAAGGGTCCGATCGACCTGGTGCGCGAAGCCTGGGAGCCCGTGCTGCGGTCCTGGACGGATATGAGCGAGACCCTGACGGCGCTGACCGCCGGCGCCGACGTGCTCTTCACTGGCCAGCTGTACCAGGACCTCGCGACTAACGTCGCGGAGTACTACGACATCCCTTTGGCAGTGCTGCATTACATCCCGATGCGGCCCAACGGGCAGCTCATCCCAAACCTGCCGGCACCGCTGGTACGCACCGGTATGGCCGCGTACGACTGGATGGTCTGGCGGATGAACAAGAAGGCAGAGGACGCCCAGCGGCGCAAGCTCGGCCTGCCGAAAACCACCTGCGCGTCTCCGAAGCGGATTGCCCAGCGCGGATCACTGGAACTACAGGCCTACGACGAGGTGTGCTTCCCCGGGCTGGCCTCCGAATGGGCGAAATGGGGCGAGCGACGCCCGTTTGTCGGCGCGCTGACGATGGGGTTGACGACGGACATCGACGACGAGGTCGCGGCGTGGGCCAACGCGGGAACACCGCCCATCGTTTTCGGCTTTGGCAGCATGCCGGTCAGCGAAACCCCGACCGACACGGTCGAAATGATCGCCGCGGCCTGCGAGCAATTGGGCGAGCGGGCGTTGATCTGCGCCGGTTGGGCCGACTTCAGCGAGGTGCCGCATTTCGAGCACGTCAAGGTGGTCGGTGCGGTGAATTACGCGAAAGTCTTCCCTAGCTGCCGTGCGGTGGTACACCATGGCGGCTCGGGCACCACGGCCGCCGGCCTGCGCGCCGGGATCCCCACGCTGATCCTCTGGACGGCAGGCGATCAGCCGTTCTGGGGTGGCCACCTCAAACGCCTGAAAGTTGGTGCGGCCCGGAAGTTTTCGGTCACCACCAAAGAAACGTTGATCGAGGATCTGCGAGAGATCCTCACTCCGGAATGCGCGGTCAAAGCGCGGGCGCTGGCAACCCGGATGACGTCGGCCGAGGACAGTGTCACCCGCGCCGCGGATCTGCTGGAAAGTTTCGCCTACTCGGGACGTTTCGCGTGATCGGCGGGAGCGCCGGCGCGGTCGCGTAGTCGGCCCAAGCCGCACGCCAGCGCCTCGATTCGGAGGTTTGCTGCGGGGTACTCAGTTAACATGCTGTTGGGGTTGGTACGGTCTTGAGCCTTGTCGGGGATCGGGACTTGTCGAGCTGGGGAGTTGACGGAAAACCGTGGAACGCTTTGGTGACGTCGAAGGGCGTCTAGGCTCCATGATTGGGAGTAGTCGTATGCGAGGAGAGGGCCGTTTTGACCGTGACTGATACCGACGCGCGGTCTGCGTACCTTGACCTGCTCCGTCGTGACCTCACCCGATATGGTCAGGATGAGTTGGTGCCGGTCGGGTGGTACCGGCTGGGGCGGCCGATTTTCAACGCCCGCAACTTTATGCTGGTGCGTAAATATCCGTTCAACGCGTATGCGCGGGACCGGGGCCTGGATTGGCCGGCGGACGCGTTGACGATGATCGGCATGCAGCGACTCACCAGCTTGCAGAAGTGTGTCGAGACGGTGCTCAACGAGGGTGTTCCCGGTGATCTGGTCGAGTGTGGCGTATGGCGTGGCGGCGCTTCGATTTTGATGCGCGCGGTTCTCTCGGCTTACGGAGACCGGACGCGCAAGGTGTGGCTATGTGATTCGTTCGCCGGCGTACCTCCGCCGGATACGGCGAATTACCAAGCCGATAAAGGGATTAAGCTGCATCGGCATGCGAGCATCCTTGGAGTCTCGCAGGAGCAGGTCAAGGCGAATTTCGAGCGCTACGGGTTGCTGGACGAGCAGGTCGGTTTTGTCCCCGGCTGGTTCAAGGACACGCTCGCCGATGCTCCGATTGAACAGATTGCGGTGCTGCGGCTCGACGGCGATCTCTATGAATCGACGATTCAGGGCCTCGATGCGCTCTACCCACGCCTGTCGTCGGGTGGTTACTGCATCATCGACGACTACCACGCTCTGAAAGCGTGTGAGCAAGCGGTGACTGACTACCGCGAGAAGCACCATATAACCGCCGAAATCGAGGAAATCGACGGCACCGGTGTGCTGTGGCGCAAGCCATGACCACCACACGGCCCTAGGTCTGAATCCGGTTTCCCAACGCACGGACGGCAATCGCCGTTCGCCGTAAACCCATGTCCGAGAACGCGTTTGCGTTATCTGGCGCAGCGCGATCGGTCAACTAAGTTGGCGGTGAACCCATCCCATTCGCCGGAGACCCGGTTCGCGCCAATGCTATCGTTGCCGCCGTGGCAAACGGTCTAGACGTTAAGACTCGCTTCCTGATGTGGTGGGTGCGCGGTGAGTATTGGCTCGCGCGCAAGGTGCTGCCCGACGTGTACGCAAGCGACGGCCTGATCAGCTTCCACAACGACGCGTTTCTGGACGACCCCGCGTTCCAGCGTGCCTACAAACGTGGCGCGCGTGCGCTCCCCGACCAGGACTGGTATCAGTGGCAGTGGCGGGTGCATGTGGGGTTGTGGGCGGCAAAGACCGCGAGCCGGCTGGACGGCGATTTCGTCGAGTGTGGCGTCAGCTACGGGTTCTTGAGCAGCGCCATCATGGAGTACCTCGACTGGGACAGCCTGGGCAAAACGTTCTATCTGCTCGACACCTTCGCCGGAATCGATTCGCGGTTCGTCACCGAGGCGGAACGCGAATCCGGCGAGTATGAGCGAAGCCAGTTGAAGCTGCGCAACGGGATGTACGTCAGCGGAGTCGAGGGCGTCCGCGCCAATTTCGCCCAGTGGAAAAACCAGCGCATCATCGTCGGTGCGGTGCCGGAAACCCTCGACGAGGTCGAGGCGCAGACGGTGGCCTACCTGCACATCGACATGAACTGTGCGCCACCCGAAGTCGCGGCCCTGCGCCATTTTTGGCCACGGCTCACGCCGGGTGCCGTAGTGCTCCTCGACGACTACGCCAATCGGGGGCGCGACGAGCAGCGTGCTGCGATGGATGCCTTGGCCGCCGAATTCGGTGTGGTGATCTGTGCGCTGCCCACCGGTCAGGGCTTGCTGCTCAAGCCGGTGCAGTGACCCGCTTAGACGGACGTATCTCTGCGGGCGGCACCCTCTAGGAGATCGGCAGCGCGGCCGATGCTTTCGGCGGGTTTGGTCATTCGGCTCGCGAGTTCGCGGGCGCGGGTGGCGTATTGCGGGGCCAGAATCTCGCGCAGATCCGCGATCAGCGTTTCTCGCGTGGCCGACGAAAAGCGCCGAGCAGCGCCGACCTTCAGCCGTTTCACCTGCGCGCCCCAGTACGGCTGATCGGCCGAGCTCCACAGGATCAGCGTGGGAATCCCGGCGCGCATGCTCGCGGCCGTGGTTCCCGAGCCACCGTGGTGGACCACTGCGCGGCAGGCCGGGAAAATCGTGGCGTAGTTCACCGGGCCCACCAGCTTGACGTGGTCGGGATGCGGCACGTCGGTGAAGTCGGTGCCGCCGAAGCACACCAAGGCTCGCTCACCCAACTGCGCGCACGTCGTGCCGATCATCTCCACCAGTTCGGTCGGAGATTCGACCGGGATGCTGCCCGAGCTGAAGCAGATCGGGGGCGTTCCCGCGGCGATCCACGACGTGACCCCTTCGTCGGCGTCCGTGGCCAATTCCATTGTCAGCGCACCGACAAAGGGTCTGCGGCCGTCCCATTTCGCCCACTCGGCGGCGAGCCCTGGATAGCACACCTCGTCGTAGCCCTGGATTTCCAGGGCTCCCCGGTCGGCGATGCGTCGCTGTGAGCGAGCCGTCGCGTTCGGCAGCCCCAGTGCGCGGCGCTGCTCGTCCTCGACCTTCTTCGTCGCGCGCCAAAACAGCCATTCGATCGCGGTCATCGAGGAGCGGACCAGCGGCGCCGGCACGGTCGGGACCAGTTGGCCGTTGGCCCGCATCGGGAAGTGATGCAGGGTGACCAACGGAATGTCGTAATGCTCGGCCACATTGGCGGCGGCCTGCTCGAAATTGATGCCGGTGGACACCAGGTCGGCCCCGTGGGCCAGCGACATCAGCGTCGTACTCACCTGGGCCCAGTGCACGATGATGGGCTCCCAGACTTTGCGCACCGTGTTGATCGGGCCGCTGATCGTCCAGGCGCTGCGAAAGAAATCCGTCCACATGTTGCGCAGGAAATCCTCGTCCAGGAAATCTTCGATGGGCGGCCCGTAAGACACGGCCCGCAGCCCCGCCGTCTCGGTGAAGTCCACCAGCCCCGGCGGGACCGCCAGGGCCACGTCGTGCCCTCGGCGCTGCAGTTCGCGACCGACGGCGGCGGACGGCTCGATATCGCCGCGTGTTCCGTAGCTAGCCAGCACGAATTTCATCAGGATGCCAGCCTTTCAGATGCCGTGCGCCGGCGCGCTCCGGGTATCGGTGGCGGGAATGATCCGGTACCGATCCGACATCCGCGGTTGTCGTATGCGTAGGTACATCGGTGATGTATTTGTTAATGCGCTACCTATCGGACGAATTCGAGTAAGGTGTTGGTGTTCTGCTGTTCGTCTTGGTTTTGGCGGCCGGAATGAGTACGCGGTAGACGGGGGAGCACGAAGGGATTCACTCCTTGTCGGACCCGTCGGTCACGAATGCATCGCAGCAGGCCGAGAATAGAATTCACTTCCAAAACGCCGCATCAACGCTGCCTAAACCTACCGCCGGCGCGGGCGCGCGCCCGGCGCACGCGAAGTTCCGCCCGGACATCGAAGGCCTGCGCGCCGTCGCGGTGTTGGGAGTTGTCCTCTTTCATGCCGGTGTGCCCGGAGTCGGTGGTGGCTTCATCGGCGTGGATGTCTTCTTTGTCATCTCGGGTTTCCTTATCACCGGGCTGCTTTGGCGCGAGGTGAGCACGGCTGGGACCATCCGGTTGCGCCGCTTTTACGGGGCGCGCGCCCGTAGATTGCTGCCGGCGTCGGCCACGGTGGGGGTGATCACCGCGATTGCCGCGTTCCTGCTGTTGCCCCCGTTGGCGATCCGGCCCGTCCTGCTCGACGGGATCACCAGCGCGCTGTACGTCGGAAATTGCTGGTTCTTTCTCGAGGCCACCGATTACTTTTCCGCTACCGACAGTGCGTCGCCTTTCCTGCACTATTGGTCGCTGGGCGTGGAGGAGCAGGTCTATCTGGTCTGGCCGGCGATCATCCTCGGTGCGGCTTGGGTGATCCGCCGCACGCGCCGACGCGCTGGCGCCACCGGTCCGTCGTCGAAGATCCCGTACCTGATCATCCTGGTGCTGATCGGTGCGGCGTCGTTTGCGGCGGCGCTGGTGATTACCCGCATGTGGCCTCCCGCCGGGTTCTTCTTGATGCCCAGCCGCGCGTGGGAGTTGGCCGCCGGCGGCCTGGTGGCTCTCACGGCGGGACAGTGGAGCCGCCTGTCGCCACGGTTAGCTGCGGCTGCCGGTTGGCTTGGCCTGGGCGCGGTCGTGTTGACCTGTGTCCGGCTGAGCTCCTCCACGCAGTATCCGGGTATCGCCACGCTGGTGCCCGTTCTTGGGACCGCGCTGGTCATTGGCGCGGGGTGTGCGGCACCTGACCGGGGAGCCGGGCGGGCGCTGTCGTTGGCGCCGATGCGAGCGATCGGCCGGGTGTCGTACTCGTGGTATCTATGGCACTGGCCCGTGCTGCTGCTTGCGGTGCCGTTGCTGGGTCATCCGCTGGGGCTGACGGGCAGGCTGGTGACCGTCGTGATCTCCGCCGGCTTGGCCGTACTGACGCTGCACTACATCGAGAACCCGGTCCGGCTCTCCACCGCGGTGAACAGCTCGCCCGGCCGCAGCTTGGCGGTCGGGGGCGCGGCCACCGCGGTAGCGGTTTGTGTGGGAATGGTGCTGCTGATGTTCGTGCCCATCCCCGTTGGCCCCGGTCCGGCGGCTCCAACGCTGACTGTCAGCGAGCCATCTCGCTCCGCGATCCAGGGCTTCGACGGTTACAACGCGGCGGTGAACTATGCGCTCGAGCAGGTGCAGGCGGCGGTCGCGGCGTCGGCCAACCTGAACGCCGTGCCGTCGAATCTTGAACCCCCCCTTGCCGATGCGGCCGCAGAAGAACCCCGGATGTACGTCCACGGCTGCATGCGCGATTTCTTCCAAGTCGATCTGCCGGAGTGCGCGTCCGGCGACACCGCATCGAAGACGACGGTGGCGTTGGTCGGCGATTCGAATGCCGCGATGTGGAACCCGGCGTTCGAGTGGGTCGCCGCGCGGCGGCACTGGCGGTTGGAGAGCATGGACAAGGTCGGCTGCGCACTGGTCGATCTGCCGTTGACTACGCCGCACCTTCGCCGGGAGTACACCGAGTGTGAGCGGTGGCGGGAGCAGGTGATCACCCGGTTACAGGCCGAGCATCCGCGACTGATCGTGCTGGGGATGTCACGCGCCTATCTCAACCAGGGTTTTACGTCCTACGACCCGGCGTGGATCGCCGGCCTGAGCCGGCTGATGCAGCAACTACGCGGCACCGGCGCGAACGTGCTGGTCCTCGGGCCGATTCCGGATCCGCAGTCAGCTGTGCCGGCGTGTCTTTCCGGGCACCTCGACGACGTGCTGGCGTGTTCACCGCGACGGTCGGTTGCGGTCAACGAAGCTGGCATTGCGGCCGAGGCGGTCGCCACGAATGTTGGTGGGGGGCAATACGTCGACGTCACCCGGTTGTTCTGCGCCGGTGACCGCTGCCCGGTGATCGTGGGCAACGCCCTGGTGTACCTGGACAGGGTGCACTTGACGTACGAATACTCCCGGCTGCTGGCGCCGGTGATGGGCCTGCTGGCCGACCGAACGCTAGCTTCGGGATGACCGGGCGTTAGGTGGGAACCGCGTGTTGCCGTAGCACATCGTCGTACACGCGCTTGACCGTGACGGGAAACGGCGTGATCGCCACGGCCTGGAACTCGTGCGGGAAGTCTGTGCAAACCCGCAGGTCCCGCACGTGATAACGAGAGGACGGGCTGGACCCGAGTGCGATCCGAACGCTACGGTGGGCGACCTGCTGCACCGTCCGCATGACGGTGCAGACGGACACGGGTCGCCGCGACGCGATGTTGCGCAGCACCGGTGTCGACGGCTGATTCTGCACGGCGTTCTCGACCAGCATGCGCACCATCGCGGCGGCATCGTCGACGTAGAGGTAGTCGCGGAGTGTCTCCATCGGTACGAAAACGTTCAGCGATTGACGCGTGACCGCGGCTCGGCAGAGCTGGCTGACCAGACCCTGCTGCTTGGTGAGGTTCTGACCGGGCCCGGCGAGATTGGAGAACCGGCCGATGACGACGGGCAGGCAGCCGCCGAGCGTCGCCCGCAGCATCTCTTCCTGAGCGAGTTTTGTCTCGCCGTACGGACTTAGCGGCCGTGGCGTGGTGGACTCACTGAACGGTGGGCGAGCCGATCCGGCGTAGATGCCTCCGGCCGAGGACGACAGAAAGAACGCGCCCCGACCGGCTGGCCGCGCGTCGCGCAGCCGGGTGACCAGGTGAGTCAGGATGCGCGTCTCGGCCGCGAGTGTCTCTGTCGTGGAACCGATTACGCCGCTACCGGCGGCCCAGATAATCGACCAACGGTCGTCTCCGGCCGCATGAGTGAACCGCTCGAGTTCGGCGTCCAGCACATCGGTCGCGGCGGCGTGATCCTGCCATGGCACCGGGTGTTCGACGTACGTCGAACCCACGGCCCGCGATACGGCGCTGCCAAGCAGGCCGCCGCGGCCGACGATCCAGGTAAGCACCCGTCACTCCACCGGGCTGTCGAATACCTCAGCGGGATCACGTACCACGACGTACACCGGCCGACCCATCGCCATGCTGGCCGACGCGGCGATGTATTCGGCGATGATTCCCAGCGCGAACAGGATGGCTCCGCCGACGACGAGCACCGCCACGAATACCGATGTCCACCCCTCGACGCTGATGTCCCCGACCGCTTTCTGGATCGCGCTGTAGATCGCCACGCCGAAACCGAGTAGTGCCAACACAATGCCCATCGTGGAGACGAAGCGCAGCGGCCGGGTCCCCGATGAGATGACGAGCCGCCAGAAATGCGAGACGAGACGACGCAGGGTGTACGCACTGGCGGGCCGCCCTTCTTGGCGCATCGCCACTGGACAGGTCGAGGGGTTCGCAACCACCCACGACAGCGCTACGTCCAGAAACACCCCCGCGCCGGCGTACGCCGCGACACTGCGCCCGGCCTCGCCGAGGATCAATCGATAACTGTTGAAGGCCCTCACCCCGTCGGCGGCCACCAGGATGTGCAGGAATATCCACTTCGTCAGCCAGGACGCCGCGTTGCGAAAAACGCCGTGCGGTGGCCGGTTCGTCGGGGAGGCGTACACGAGCTGGGTGCGATCGCGGTAGGCGATGTCGAGAAATTCGCCGATGTACGCCGGATCGTGTTGGCCGTCCTCGTCCATCGTGACGATCCAGTCACCGCCCGACGACGTCATGCCGGCGAGGGTGGCGGGATGCTGGCCGAAGTTGCGGGACAACCAAACTGGGCGGACCCATTCGTCGCGCTCGGCCAGCTCGCGCACGGCTTCTTCGCTGCCGCGAATGCCCCGGTCCCACACCAGGAGCACCTCGTCGACGCGGAATTGCCGGCCGGTCGGTGTTTTCTGGGGCGAACGTAGCTCCTCGAGCTCCTTCACCACATCGGGCAAAGTCACAGCTCCGCTGTAGACGGGGATCACAACGCTGATCGAATCCACACGGGCCGATTGACGGTCGTCAGTCACCCATTGCCTCCCGAACGGACGGTCCGGGGAGTAACTGTACCGATGGCGTACCGACCAAGTGACGCCAACTCCGATTTTGTGCATGTCAGCCGCCGAGAACAGCGCCGGGACTTCCGAAGACGCCAACTCTTGGACAGGGTGCGGTGATGTCGGGTAATTTGCCGCGAAGCTGAGCGCGCGGGTATCGAGAAGGGTGGGCACGTGTCGAACCGCAATGCCCGAAACGGGGACCGAAAACTTGGCTGAGCTGAAATGCCTGTAACGACAGAACGCCGAACCGCGACGGTGCATCGTCGGACAACGAGGCCGCCGCGACCGGCCGTTATGCTCCGGCCCAGGCCATCGCGAGGGCCGTCGCCGGTGTACGCTCACCGCGTGTCCCTGGTCACGGCTCCGGTGTTCGGGCAGCGGTTGGGATCCCTTTTCCGCATTCGTCCGCTTTCAGGAAATTCCACACCAGGGCGGCCCCGATGAAAGCCGTTCTGCTGGCCGGCGGTCTGGGCACTCGCCTGAGCGAGGAAACCACGGTCCGCCCCAAACCGATGGTGGAGATCGGCGGCCGACCGATCCTCTGGCACATCATGAAGCTGTACTCGCACCACGGTATTCATGAATTCGTCGTTTGCTGTGGCTATAAGGGCTACGTCATCAAGGAGTATTTCGCCAACTATTTCCTGCACATGTCCGACGTCACTTTTGATATGTCGGCCAACAAAATGGAAGTGCATCGGCGTCATGCGGAACCCTGGCGCGTAACGCTGGTCGACACTGGTGAGGACACCATGACGGGCGGCCGCCTGAAGCGGGTAGCGAGCTACATCCGCGATGACGAGGCGTTCTGCTTCACCTACGGTGACGGCCTCAGCGACGTGAATATTGGTGCGAGCATCGAATTCCATCGACAGCACGGTCGGCACGCCACGGTTACCGCGGTGCTTCCCCCGGGACGTTATGGGGCTCTCGAATGTAAGGGCGACGTCGTCACCGGCTTTGCCGAGAAGCCACGTGGCGACGGTGGCTTGATCAACGGCGGATTCTTCGTCCTTTCGCCCGCGGTGCTCGATTACATCGACGGCGACCAGACCTCGTGGGAAAGCGTACCGCTGACTCGGCTGGCCGCCGACGGCCAAATGATGGCGTTCGAACATTCCGGTTTCTGGCAACCCATGGACACGCTCCGGGAAAAGAATATGCTCGAGGATCTGTGGAGCAGCGGCGAAGCGCCGTGGAAATGCTGGAATTGAACGCCTTCGACTCGGCTTATCGCGGGCGCCGGGTGTTGGTCACCGGTCACACGGGCTTCAAGGGCAGCTGGCTATGTCTGTGGCTGCAATCGCTGGGCGCCGAGGTCACCGGGTTGGCGTTGGATCCGCCGTCCGAGCCCAGCCACTGGGACCTGTTGAAGTTGGCGATCCAAGACCACCGCGTCGACATCCGCGACGAAGCGGCCGTCGGCGCGGTCTTCGCCGCTGCACAGCCCGAGATCGTATTCCATTTGGCGGCACAGCCTTTGGTCCGTCGCTCCTACCACGAGCCGATCACCACCTGGGCCACGAATGTGATGGGCACCGCGCACGTACTCGAGGCGGCCCGCCATGCTCCGGACGTGCGTGCCATCGTCGTCGTCACGACCGACAAGTGCTACGAAAACCGCGAATGGCCTTGGGCCTACCGGGAACGAGACCGCCTCGGGGGCCACGACCCCTACAGCGCGTCCAAGGCCGGCGCCGAGTTGGTGGCCGCGAGCTATCGGACCGCGTTTCTGCAACAGCCGTCGGCTCCGCTGCTCGCAACCGCCCGGGGCGGCAACGTAATTGGCGGTGGTGACTGGTCCGAGGACCGACTCATTCCAGACCTGGTGCGTTCGGTCGCCGTCGGCGAGCCACTCGTGATTCGCTCGCCCCAGGCGACGCGACCCTGGCAGCACGTATTGGATTGCCTCAGCGGCTATCTGCTGCTAGGTCAGCGGCTCCTCGCCGGTGACGATGCCTGCGCAGGCGCGTGGAACTTTGGCCCGGACGGTGACGCAAATCGGACCGTCGAGCAGGTCCTCCAGGACCTTGCTCACACCTGGCCGCAGCTTCGGTGGCAGGTGACATCCGATCCCCAGCCGCACGAGGCGGGATTGCTGCAACTGGACAGCGCCAAGGCGAGGATGCAGTTGGGCTGGCGCCCCGTCTGGAAGCTTGAAAAGGCGATCCACCGCACGGCCGACTGGTATCGACTCCTGATGGAATCGGGTGAACTGCCGAGCACCGACGAACTGAGGGCCTACATCGCCGATGCGGCCAGCGCCGGATTGGGTTGGGCGACAGCATGAAAATCCTTGACACCCCGCTGGCCGATCTGAAGATTGCGCACTCGGTGCCGCACCGGGACCAACGCGGTGCGTTCACTCGCCTTTTCTGCGCCGAGGAACTTCAGCCCGTGCTGGGTCAGCGCCACGTCGTGCAGATCAATCACTCCCGAACCAGTAGCGTCGGGGCCGTGCGCGGCATGCACTTCCAATACCCGCCGCACGCGGAAATGAAGATGATCCGCTGCCTTCGCGGGCGGGTCTGGGACGTCGCGGTCGACCTGCGCGCGGGCTCCAGCACGTTCTTGCACTGGCACGCCCAGGAACTCGCACAGGACGACGCGCAAATGTTAGTCATCCCAGAAGGTTTCGCGCACGGCTTCCAGGTCTTGGAGCCCGAGAGCGAGTTGCTCTATCTGCACACCGCGTTCTATCACCCGCCAGCCGAGGGAGGGCTACGGCACGACGACCCGCGGCTAGACATCGCGTGGCCATTGCCGCCACAGGACCTTTCATCTCGTGACCTTTCCCATCCGCTGTTGGGTGCCGATTTCACCGGAGTCGCCGTATGAAATGCCGACACTGCGGCATGGCATTGGAGCACAGCTTTGTGGACCTCGGCTTTGCGCCCCCTTCGAACGCCTACGTCTATGCCGAGGAACTGTCCAATCCGGAGGTGCACTATCCGCTGCGGGTGAAGGTGTGCCACCAGTGTTGGTTGGTGCAGACCGAGGACTACGCCCAGGCGGAGAAACTCTTCAGCGCCGACTACGCCTACTTCTCCAGCACCTCGAGCAGCTGGCTCGAACATGCGGCCGGCTACGCGCGCATGATCACCGACCGGCTGCAGCTTGGGCCCGAGAGTTTCGTCATCGAAGTCGCTTCCAACGATGGCTATCTGCTCAAAAACTTTGTGGCAGAAGGCATTCCATGCCTAGGGATCGAGCCGACGGCGAGCACGGCCGTGGCCGCCGAGGCGTTGGGCATCCCGGTCATGCGGGAATTCTTCGGCGAAGACCTAGGGCGCCGGCTGGCGGATGAAGGACGGTCGGCGGATCTGATCGCGGGCAACAATGTGTATGCTCACGTGCCCGACATCAACGACTTCACCCGCGGATTGACGGCCGCACTGAAGCCCGAAGGCACTGTCACACTGGAATTTCCGCATCTTGTCCCGTTGATCGAACAGACCCAGTTCGACACGATCTACCACGAACACTTCTCATACCTGTCCCTCACCACGGTGGCCCGCATCTTCGCCGAAGCCGGCCTGCGCGTGTGGGATGTCGAGGAGCTGCCAACGCACGGCAACAGCCTGCGGGTGTATGGCTGCCACGCCGATGCGGCGATCGCCACCACCGACCGCGTCGACGCGCTGCTCGCACGTGAGGACGCGTTCGGGGTGACCCGGCTGGAGACCTACACCGAATTCCAGAACCGCGCCGACCGGGTCAAGGACGACCTGCTGACCTTCCTGATCGAGCAGAAGCGTGCCGGCCGGCGCGTGGCGGCCTACGGAGCGGCCGCCAAAGGTAACACCCTGCTGAACTACGCGGGTGTCAGGCCGGACCTGCTGCCGTACGTATGTGACGCCGCACCATCGAAACAGGGGAAATTCCTGCCGGGAAGCCATATTCCAATCCGCGCACCCGAGGCGCTGTGGGAAAATTCGCCAGACTACGTGGTGATTTTGCCCAGGAACATCGCCCACGAAGTACGGACGCAGTTGAAGGATCTTGCCGAGAAAGGCGCGAGTTTTGTGATAGCGGTTCCTGAATTGAGCTTCCTGTGAAGCCCAGCAGGGGTTCTATCAGAGCAACTTCGAGTGAAATTTACCGGCGCTCAATGCTAATCAGCTTGTATCGGTCGTGGGTCATCGCGCGAATCTCCTCCAAGTAATTGGAGTTCATCACATAGATGTCTGCCCCCGGAGCAAGCCGTGCCATCCCCTCGTCCGGGGACATCACTCGCAGGCCGGTGGCCGGCACGAACTTGTCGCACTTGTCGGGATTGATGTCGATAAGAACATCGACTGGATGGCCGTAGCGTTCCCGCAACAGCGAATAGATGACGCCTTTCGACGCAGCGCCCCATACGGCACTTAGCCCGCCTGCGCCCTTAGACGGTGCGAGGTTCGCCATGGCGAGAAAATCTTGTGGGAAGTCCACCCGGTCGGCCGGGCCGGCCACCGGTGCCCGCAGGCTGCCGAGGTCTGCGACCACGTATATATATTGACCGCCGAACAGGCGCCCGCTGTCTTGCACCTTGCCGAACATTCTCGAAAAATCCCCGAGCCGGAAATAGTTGACGTGCTCGTAGAAGATGTCGAACCAGGCGTTTGCGCCAAGAATCCACTCGAAGCACGGCACCTCGATGTAAATCAGCCCGCCCCCGTTCGCGTCACGCAGACCTTCGAGGAAGGTGAAGGGGTCCTGTACATGTTCCAGCACATGACGCAGGACAATTCCCTTGGCCGACACCTTCACGCCAACGCCGAAGTAGTGACGCTGGACGTCAGGATTGTCACCCTCATAGGTCGGATCGAAGCCGGTGATGGAGCAGCCGCGGGACAGCAACAATTCGAGGAAATGCGCTTTGCCGCAACCGACTTCGACCAACTGATCAGTGCCCAAGTTCCGCTCGACGATGGCAGCGACTTCCTCTAGATGGCTCTGGAACAGCTGACTATGCGCCTGCTCGTTTTGATACGCGGCATCGTAGTTCATCAACTCCGGCTGGAAGGCGGCGTTGTAGATCAGGCCACTGGTCTCGTTCTGAACCAGGCGAATGTCGCCGCGGGGACAATCGCGTGCCTCCTGGGCGGAGTTGTACATCCGATTCTGAAAGATCGGAAAATTGGACTGTTCGTAAAGTTGTGTAATCTCGGTCACCCTATGTCCTTCCGCACGCCGACGATTCGCGGCGGGTCAAACGCGTTTTCGGGCCGGGCCCCAAAACGCAACAGTTCGCGCCGACCGAATTCGTCAGCAATGCGTTCGGCGAGTTGCCGAACGGTCGTCTCTTCGCCCGAGCAAATATTGACGGCGCCTTGCTGTGGCCCCACCGCGACGTCAGCGATCATCCTGGCGGCATCTTTTACATCGAGGAAGTCGCGAACCTGCTCCCCGCGCGTGAGGAGCACTTCTTGGCCCGCCGCCATTTGCTTCCGAATGTATGGAATCAGCCGGCGCTCGTCTTCTCCTTCGCCATACAGGTAGAAGATCCGACACCACGCAAACGTCATGCACTCCGGATCGAGAAGAGAGCTGAGTACCTGAAAGGCAGCGGCCTTGCACGCCGCGTAGAGGGTGTTCGGCGACAAGGGGGTATCGGTCGTCAGCAAACCTGCTGAAGTGTCGTACTCCGCGCAGGTTCCGACTCCGACGAAACGTTTGCCGTTGACCGAGCTGAATGCGCGGGCAAGATTGAGTGTGCCGGTGAGACAATCGACGTTCAGTATCGAGGTGAGATATTCGCCTGGCTTCGCGTACCAAGCCGCATGCACCAAGGTTTCCGAACCTTCGAGCAACTCTTCCAGCCTGCCAGTCGACTCCGCGAACAAGTCGGGAGTTTTCACGATCTCGAGCCGGCCGCCCGGCGCGATGCGTTGCAGATGAGACGGATCGCGAACTATCGCTCGCACTGGGTAGCCGCGCTCCAGCAGGTGATGCAGAATCTGTCTCCCGACGAAACCGGTGGCTCCGGTCAGAGTGATAGTCATGAGAATCTCGGCGTAGGTCGAGTCGGAGGCCGTGTCCGGCGAACCAAATTGGCGCGCGTGTCGATATTCACGTCTCCTTCACCGAAGCTCTTCATCAAGATCTCGAACGCCAACGTAGTATGACCGCTTCGAAAGAGCCACGGCTGATTTTCCGGCCGACCGACTACCAGCGGCAAAGACTCACGCGTTTGCCGTTGCGGGCTAGTGCTCCCGGTTGCCGTCCGGTCGGTCGTCTGCCGTGTCTGTGTCCGGCCCCGGCTACGGACGGATTGCGCGCGTCGCGCTATGCGGCGCGATCGGTAGCGGCGGGGCGCATCCGCCGGCCGAGCCAGCGGTACATGGCGTGGCGGGCCAGGGCGTTGATCCGGGCTCGCGTGGCACCGATCAGCAGGTCCCGCCGGCCGAGCAGGCCGGGGTGCTCGGCGGCCAAGGCGTGGAAGAATTCCACGACCTGGCCGGCCTGGGTCTGTATCTGCGTTCCGACGCTTACCTGCGAACCGCTCATGCGGAATGCCCACAGTGGCCGCGGTACCGCGACGAGATTCGCGTTGCCGCGCAGTAGCACCGCGCTGTACGTCACGAAATCCATCAGGTAGGGGAATCGCGAGTCCCAACCCCCGACTTCAATCAGTGCAGAGCGCCTGAACAAGGCAGAAGGCGGCTCCCCGAAAATGTTTGTGCCGGTGAGCACGCTGCGTCGGACTGCCTCGGCACCGGGGACGCGACCGCGTAGTCCGGCCAAACCGTGGTTGCGAAATACCGTCTTTCCGGTGGCATCGATGACGTCTCGGGAACTGACAGCCAAGACCGCTGACGGGTCCGCTGTCAATTCCGCGACCTGCACCTCGAGATTGTCTGGATAGAGCAGATCATCAGCGCAAACCAGCTTGACGAACTCACCCGTGGCGAGTTTGGTGACGTGATTGAAGTTCTCGTTCGCCGTGATGGTGGAGGGCAGCCTGGTCAATCGGACCCGCGGGTCGGAGGTGTGCCGCTGCAGTGCCTCCCAGGTGCCGTCGGTAGACGCATTGTCCGAAATCACTAGTTCGAAGTCGGACAGAGTCTGCGCCAAAATCGACTCGACGGTCGCATTCACGTACGCGACGTTGTTGTAAACCGGCACGACGACCGATACCAATGGGGTCACAACACTGCCTCCTACTGCTCAGCTGGCGGAATTCGGCGGGGTTATGGGGAGCAACACGCCCCCAAGTGCAGACCAACCGTATAACACGGTCCGGGATCGCGATGACCAGCTGCGGCCATCGATGAAACTTCGCGCAGTCCTCGTCGTTCCAATATGTTCTGCGCTGCCGCCGCAGTTTGCGTGATAGCTTTCAACGCTGTGTCCGCATATGAGATCGCGGTATCGACGATGAGTCCGCCCGGGGTGCCGCTGGTCTGGCCCCAGGCTGTGCCGACTAGGACTCCGCCCAAGTGAGCCTGGTGGCGAAAGTCAAAGCGCGGTTCGGGACGCCCGTGCTGCTTAATGTGCGTCCGCTGCGTGATCGCCGCACCGACGAACCCGGCCGCTGTGTCTCGTGCGGCGCCGACACTACTTTCGCCTTCAATTCCTGGACCCTGCCCAACGAGTTGCACGCCTTCTGGGCTGATGCTGCTGTGTCGCGCGCGTACACCCGGCGCGAGAGCATGTTCTGCCGGTCCTGCTGTAGCAACCTAAGAGTGCGGCGGATCGCCGAGGTTCTCGTCGCTCTGTACGGGGCCCCCGGGTGTAAGTCGTTCAGCGAACTCGTCGAGGACCCGTCGTTCCGCAATCTCGATGTCGCCGAGATAAACACGATCGGCCCGCCCGATTCGCTACACGGACTGCTGCGGAAACTCCCGCGGCTGATGTTCTCCGACTATCGGGGTCCAGAGGGCCTGGGTGAGGTTGCCGACGGCGCCCGTAACGAAGACATCTGTCGGCTTACCTACCCCGATGCCTCCTTCGACATCGTCCTGTCGTCCGACACGTTGGAGCACGTCCCCGACTTCCGGATCGCGTTGGCCGAGACGCGGCGAGTACTGCGGCCCGGCGGCCGTCACATCTTCACGGTGCCGATCGTCTGGACTCGTGCGGCGACGGAAACACGCGCCCGGGTTGGCGACGACGGCGAGATCGAGCATCTGCTGCCGGCTCTGTACCACGGCCGGGGTAGCGGTGCTTACCGATACATCCCGGTCGGCGTCGACATGCTGACCTTCACCGAATTCGGCCGCGACATAGTCGATTTCGTGCGTGAAGCGGGATTCGAACCTGAGGTCTACGCGGGGTCCGATGATGGTTCCGGCGCCGAGATCGTATTCGCGGGTCGCGTCCCCGGGTGAGGGCGCTCGGCGTATGCTCGCAGACTCGCCCGCGCTGACCCGGGACCAGGTCGTCTCGCATGACTGAATTCGACCTCCCGCCCGAATCGGCACCACCGGGGCCGCTGATCCGGCTAGTGCGCGACCAGCGCGTCGCGTTCCTGCTGGTGGGAGGCATCAACACCGTCGTTGGATTCGGCCTCTTTGTCGCCTGTTCGGTGACCGTGGGCCACCTCGTCGACCGCCAGTTCGGCTCGGTTGCCGGGGCGCTGATGACCGTCACCATTTCGCACATCCTGAGTGTGTTGTTCGCCTTCGTAATGCACCGCCGGCTGGTGTTCCGCGTCAGGGGCCACGTCCTTCGTGATCTCGTGCGCTTCGAGAGCGTCTACCTCACCACATTTGGCCTCAACGCCGTCGCCCTGACTGCGCTGGTCGAGCTGGGTGTGCAGCGCGTCGCAGCGCAAGCGATAGTGTTTGTGCCCATCCTGCTGCTGAATTACGTTGGCCACCGTTTCTTTTCGTTCCGGCGTACTGCCAGAGACCCGCTCAACGCCGAGGACGAGACCTCGCACTCCACCTAGCGCCGGTACGGCCGCGTCCGAGGCCTAGGACGCGCTCGTGGAGGCGGGCTCGGGCGACTCGGTAGCTGTGCTTGCCTCCGGTGGCGAGCCCGCGGCGGACGTTTTGCGAGCGTACGTGACGATGACTATGGCGATCGTGACGAGCCATAGCATCGGCACCAGTGTCGCCGTGGTGAGCACCGTCAGCTCCGAGATCGGCGGGCCGTCTTTTCGGTACAGCAGGACTTGCATCGGCGGGCTCGGAAGGGCGATCGTCGCAATGGTGAGCGCTGTCGACAGGCTCAACCAGATGCCGACTGTGCGATGGCCCCCGGCAACTGCCGCGAGCCGGTCGAAGATCCCGGAGCCCGGCTCCCCATCCGGGTCTCGCACCAGTAGCGCCGCAATCGGGAGAGCGAACACGAAGTAGTAGCTCATGCTCACGATCGGGAACAGGGACGCCGTAACCAGCAGCACAATGCCCGCCATGACGGGCGGGATGCGTCGCCCGAGAGCCAGTACGGCGACGATGACGATGGCGAGGACGACGTACCCGATCAGCGCTCGGGGACCCGCCAGGTAGCCGTCGGGCATTTTGCCGCCGGTTTGCATGAACATCAGAATGTCGGGCGCCAGGAGTAGCGACCTGGAAAACGACACGTTTGAGGTCGCGACGACACCGACACTGCCGCTTGCATAGCCAAGGGTGCTGGCGGCCGATTGCATGATCGTGTGCGGAAAGTCCTGCGGCCAGAACAGATATGCGGCGGCGTTCAGCACCACGGCGCCGCCGATCGCGATGCCCCCCCATCGCCACTGACGGACGGCGAACAGCACGATGGCCAACACGACGAACTGCGGTTTCAACAGCGCTGCTAGCACGACCATGGCCGTGGCGAGTCCCCACCGTTGCCTAACCAGCGCGATCAGAAACACCAGCCCGATCGGGGCCAAGAAGCCGACCGAGTTCGCCCGATCGATCACCGACCACACCGGGACGGCCGCGGCGCCGCATGCCACGAAGACCACGATCCGCTCGAGACCACGTGCGCCCCGGGCCGCCCAGACAGCGGGCGACAGCACGGCGACCGCCAACGCGAGCAGGTACCCCAAGACGCCGATCACCGGCGCGCCCAATAATTTGCCTATCCACCCGAAAATGAGCGGTGGAAGCGTTCCGGCGGCCGGGTAGTTGTTCACGGCCATCTGGTGGATGTCCGGCTGCAGAATGATCTCGAAAGGTTGCCACGGATTGGCCCGCATGCCGAACATGACTTCATAGGCATAGTCGCTGAAGCAATGCCGACCGATGTTGGTGCCCCAATCGAGGTAGCAATCGGCGTACGGGAATGCGAGCAGCGATGAAATGGCGTCGATCGCGAAATACTGCGTGAGAACGAAACCGGTAAATCCTGAAAGTGCAGACGCTAGCAGGATGGTGCCGAGCAGGATCGTGCGCGGGGATTGGGCGGTAACCGCTGAATACCCGTCCCGGAAGGCAGCTACCGGCCCGCGGCGGGACTTGGCGGGTTGATTCATCTGCATTCTCCTCGGTTCTGTGCGAAACGAAGCAAAGCAGGGACTTCAACTGCCGCCGGGCAGCCCAGACCCATTGGGTGGCACACTACCGGGTGCGGCGCGTTGCAGGGCAAGGACGAAGGAGATGTTTACCGCATGTCGAAGCCGTGCTTGGAGAGCATTTGGCGCCGCAGATCCGGCCGGTTCGGCAATGATTGGCACATCGACTGTCGGGAGGGACCATGGCTCTGCCAGTTTCGCACTACGACGTAGGCGTCATCGGCCTTGGCTACGTCGGGCTGACGCTCGCGACCGTGCTGGCCGAGGCTGGCAACAAAGTGATCGGTGTTGAGAAGCGGTCCGAGGTGGTCGACCAGACCAACGCCGGTATCCCGCACTTCTCCGAGACCGGATTGCCGGAAGCGTTGTCGCGGGTCGTCGGCTCGGGAAGCCTGGTGGCCGTCGGTCAACTCAGTCCAGATGCGGTGTGCGACACGTACATCATCACGGTCGGCACGCCGCTGTCCAGCGATGGGCTGGTGCGCACCGACATGATCGAGGCGGCCAGCCGCGAGGTCACCGCGAACATGGGCGACGGCGCGCTGGTGATCCTGCGTTCCACGGTCAAGGTCGGGACCACCCGCGAGGTGGTCTCGCCCATCCTCGCCGAGTCCGGCAAGCGCTTCGACATCGCCATGTGCCCCGAGCGAACACTCGAAGGCCAAGCGCTGCAAGAGCTGCGCGAATTGCCGCAAATCGTGGGCGCGGATGACCCCGCTGTCAGCGACCGCGCCGCTGCTGTCTTCCGGCGGCTGACCAACTCCATCGTCGCGGTGTCGAGCCCGGAGACCGCCGAAATCATCAAACTCGTCGACAACACCTATCGCGACGTGCATTTCGCGTTCGCCAACGAAGTGGCGCGACTCTGCGATGCGTTCGCGGTCAACGCGCACGAGGTGATCTCCTCGGGGAAGCTCGGTTACAAGCGGACCAACGTTCCGCTGCCCGGCCTGGTGGGGGGGCCGTGCCTGGAAAAGGATCCGCACATCCTGCTGCAAAGCGCTCGCACCCGCGGCATCGAATTGGAGATCACCGTTGCGGGCCGGCTCGTCAACGAACGGCAGCCGGTGGAAACCGTCAAATTCATCAGCGACGAGGTCGCCAGGCGTAACCTGCCTTCGCCGTTGCGAATAGCGTTGCTAGGCATGGCATTTAAAGGCATCCCGGCCACCGACGATCTTCGCGGATCGATGTCCATCAAAGTGCTGGACCAACTGAAGAAGGCCCATCCGGACGCCGAAATTCGGTTGTTCGACCCGGTGATCAGGCCCGAGCAGCTGGCGGCCAGTTTCCCGGACGAGCGCATCTTCGACCGGCTCGGTGATGCGGTGAGCGGCGCCTCCGTCGTGATCATCGGCAACAACCATCCGGAGCTGGGCAGGATTTGGCCGCGCACGATCAGCGAGTTCATCCTGTCGGACGGCTTCGTGTTCGACTACTGGAATCACTTCAGCCACTTGCCCTCGTCCGAGCTGGGCAACTCGTACTTCGCGGTCGGCAACAGCAGGGCGGAGCTTTCGTGAGCACTCGCGTGGTAGTCACCGGCGGCGGCGGGTTCATCGGCGCGTATCTGGTCAGACGTCTGGTCTCCGAAGGCTGGGATGTCGCCGTCATCGACACCATGGTGCGCGGCGAGGCCGGGCGGCTGGCCGAAGTAGCCGACGATATCGAGCTTTTCAATTGCGACGTCCGCGACCAGGACGCGCTCGAGCGGGTGTTTGCCGGCGCCGAGGTCGTCATGCATCTCGCGGCGATCAATGGCACCGAAAACTTCTACAAACGCCCAGAGTTGGTGTTGGACGTGGGATTACGCGGTGCGTTGGCGGTGGTCAATGCCGGGCGCAACGCTGGTGTGCCGGATCTGGTGGTGGCCTCTAGCGCGGAGGTGTATCAGACGCCCTCGGTTGTGCCGACACCGGAGACGATTCCGCTGATGCTGCCGGACAGCCTCAATCCCAGGTATTCGTATGGCGGGTCGAAGATCGTCAGCGAGTTGATCGCATTCGACTACGCACAGGATCACTACCGCAAGGTTCAGGTGTTTCGCCCGCACAACGTATATGGCCCCGACATGGGCTACAAGCACGTCATACCGCAATTCATCGCCAGGGCCAAGGCAGCGCGGGACGCCACACCGAGCGGGCCGGCGCCGTTTGAAATCCAGGGTGACGGCACTCAGACGCGCGCGTTCTGTTACGTCGACGACATCGTCGACGGCGTGCTCACCATGTACGAGAACGGTGGGCACCGCGAGATTTTCCACATCGGCAACGACGAAGAGGTGTCGATTCGGGACTTGGCCGGCCGGGTGGCAACGGCGGTCGGGATCGAGGTGGAGATTCGTCCCACCGAGGAGGCCGAGGGCGGGACCCCGCGCCGGTGCCCTGACATCCGAAAGATGCGCGGCCTTGGCTATCAGCCGGGCGTCGGCCTGGACGAAGGCCTGAAGCGCACCGCCGCTTGGTACCTTCGACACGGCAGCGACGCCGTGACCAATGAGTTGTTGTGAGGTGTCAGAGGTGTCAGAGGTGTCAGTGGATCTAGGTTCACGGATTTACGTTGCCGGTCATCGCGGCATGGTGGGCTCCGCGATCACCCGGCGGCTGGTGGGCGAGGGTTTCACCGACGTCGTGACCCGCACCCATGACGAATTGCCACTCGACGATCATGGCGCGGTCGAGGAATTCTTCGCCGCGCAGCGCCCGGAGTACGTCGTCCTGGCGGCCGCGAAGGTCGGTGGGATCGTCGCGAATGCGACGTATGGCGCCGACTTCATCCGGGAAAACCTGAAAATCCAGACGAATGTCATCGACGCCGCGTATCGGTACGGCGCACAAAAGCTGCTCTTTCTGGGATCAAGTTGCATCTATCCGCGAGACGCCGAGCAACCGATTCGTGAGGACGCGCTGCTCACGGGTCCGTTGGAGGAAACCAACCTGCCCTATGCTGTGGCCAAAATCGCCGGCAAGACGATGTGCGACGCGTATCGAAAGCAATACGGCTTCAACGCATTTACGGTGATGCCGTCGAATGTCTACGGCGTCGGCGACAACTTTCACCCCGAGCACTCCCACGTCGTCGCGGGCATGTTGCGCCGGTTCCACGAGGCCAAAATGGCCGGCGCCGACGAGGTTGTCGTATGGGGGAGTGGCTCGCCGCTGCGTGAGCTCATCGACGCCGACGACCTCGCCGATGCGTGCGTCCTGCTGCTGCGTTCCTACGACGGTGGCGGAATGATCAATGTTGGCTCAGGTGAAGAGATTTCGATCCGAGACCTGGCTCTGTTGATCAAATCCATCGTGGAGTTCGACGGGCGGGTCGAGTTCGACCGCTCTCGCCCTGACGGCACGCCCCGCAAGATCATGGACAATACGAACCTCACCGCACTCGGATGGCGGCCTTCGGTGACCATCGAAGCCGGCTTGAAGAAGATGTACGACTGGTACCTCGAGTCAGATGCGTTGCGCCTGAGCTGATTGCGAGGCACCAACCGGAGCGCGGATCGACAACGTTGCTGGTGAGCGAAGCTGCCTGCTCAGAGGTATTGGCGTGTTAATGTGACGCAGTGCCTTTGTTGGACAATGCCCGCTTGATCGCGCGTGGCGTCTCACTCGAGGTGCCACGCTATCTTTCTGAGCGGGCCTGGAAGCGCGAGTTCGTCAACCAGCTCAAATCACGGCGGGTTGACGTCGTGTTAGATGTGGGCGCCAACTCCGGCCAATACGCCATGGGCTTGCGCAAGCGGGGCTACCAGGGGCGCCTCGTCTCGTTCGAACCGCTGGCCGGGCCATTTTCCGAATTGCAGAGCAACGCGTCCAAGGATCCGCTTTGGGACTGCCGGCGGCACGCACTGGGCGATGTCGATGGGACGATCTCGATCAATGTCGCGGGCAACTCCGGTGAAAGCAGTTCGGTCTTACCGATGCTGAAAAGCCATCAAGACGTCTTCCCCGCCGCGAATTATGTTGGTGCCGAAGAGGTTCCGATTCACCGGCTTGATACGGTAGCGCCCGAGATTCTGCGGCCGTCTGATCGGATTTTCCTCAAGATCGATGTCCAGGGGTTCGAGAAACAGGTACTCGCCGGGAGCACGGCAACGGTGAACGATCGCTGCGTCGGCATGCAACTCGAACTTTCCTTCCTGCCGCTATACGAAGGCGGAATGCTGATCCGCGAAGCGCTGGACCTGGCCTACTCCTTGGGGTTCACCCTGACCGGAATGCTGCCCTGTTTCACCGACATTCGTAACGGCCGGATGTTGCAGGCCGACGGCATCTTTTTCCGTGACGATTCGTGATCAAATGCACAGCGATGCTGGGGAGGGCCCATATGCCGAAAACCGTGAGTCGCGCATGAGCGGACCGATGTTTTCGATCATCGTCCCGACCTGGAAGGCCGCGGGGCACGTCGGCGGCTGCGCCGAGAGCCTGCTGCGCCAGACCTACACCGATTTCGAGCTGGTCGTGGTGGACGGCGCCTCGACCGACGGGACCCTCGACGTCGTGAAGAGCTACGCCGACGATTTCGGCCCACGCTTGGTCGTGCACAGCGAGCCCGACAAGGGCATCTACGACGCGATGAACCGCGGCGTCAGCATGGCGACCGGGCAGTGGTTGCTCTTTCTCGGGTCTGACGACAGACTGCACGACGCGGACACCCTGGCCCGGGTGGCGGAGTTCATCGGCGACAACGAGCCGTGCGACCTGGTGTACGGCGATGTGATCATGGGTTCGACCGGTGCCCGCCACGCCGGCGAATTCGACCTCGACCGGCTACAGTTCGAGACCAACATCTGCCACCAGTCGATCTTCTATCGGCGCGAGCTGTTCGCCGGCATCGGCCCGTATAACCTGCGTTACCCGATCTGGGCCGACTGGGATTTCAACATCCGTTGCTTCTCCAACCCCGCGCTGAACATCCGGTACATGGACATCGTCGTTGCCGACTACAACGACATGACCGGCCTCAGCATGCGGACCGGCACGGACAAGGAGTTCAGAAAGCGGCTGCCGATGTACTTCTGGGTCGGCGCCATCGAAACCGGCAGCCGCATGCTGGCGTTTTTCAAGGAAAAGGAAAACCGCCAGTTAGCGGTGCGGGCCTGGCGTACCCGGTTCAAGGCGGCGTCAAAGGCCCGGGCAGACAACGCCGGAACGTAGGTCGGCGGCTACAGGTTGCTGGTCTCGGCGCAGATCCGGTAACCGCGCAAGCCCACCGGGACGAATAGCGCGAGCATCGCGGCGGTCCAGAGGATCGTCATCGCCAACGGCCAGAGAATCGGACCGTCGTACGCTAGCGCCCGCATCGTCTCGATGGGCGGCGATATCGGTTGGAAGCGGACAAACGGCCGAAGCCAATCCGGGAACATCCCGATCGGTGTGGTTCCCGGATTCACGAATGCCAGCGTGACCGTCCCACCCATGATCCAAGTCAACACGGCGGGGCTGGTGGTGCGAAGAACCAGCGCGATCACCAGTGCGGTGAATCCGAGCACCATGATCGACGGAACCAGGATGTACAGCAGCGCCCCGGCCAACCCGTGCTTGAAGCGCAGTCCCATCATCACTCCGAGCGCAGTGATCAGGATTGTTCCGACGAGCGCCCGCGCAGCCTCCGCGGTGAGCCGTCCGGTGAGCGCGCTCGCTCGATGCACCGGAAGCACCCACATTCGGCTGAGCAACCCCGACTGGCGATCCATCGTGATGCCCACCGCATTGCCCAAGGCACCGAATAGCGCGGACAGCACCGCACAGAACGGGACGAGCCCGTAAAGGCTGTCCACGCCGGTGACCTTGCGCACCTGCTCGCCCAACACCACGTGGTACAGGAGCAGCAGAAAGACCGGCAGGAGCAAGGAACCCATCAGCACCGCTCGGTCGCGCCGCCACCGGATAAGGAGCCGAATGGCTTGCAACCAGCTCTGATTCAGCAATGAGCCTTGATCTGCGGCATGCGATGTCACACGCTGCGCCTCTGCATCCGGATCGTGATCGCGCCGAAGACCAGCACCATACCGAAACACCAGGCCAGGCTGATCACCAAGTTATTGATCGCCACGTGCCCGCTGCCGAGCCCACGCAGCGTCTCGGCGACCTGTGAGACCGGCTGGTTGCGCACCCACGGACGTAGCCACGCGGGGAAGGTCTTCTCGGGGGCGATTCCGGTGGACAGCAGGAACAGCAGCAACTGGGGGACAAAGAGCATGTAACTGGCCCCCTGAAGGCTGTTCGAGCTCGATCCCAGTGCATCGGCGCCCAGCCCCACCGCGAGGCACAGCAGCAGCGCGATGAACACGAAAGCGATCGAGTCGACCAGCCCGCCGGTCATCCGGAATCCGAAGGCATAGCCGGCCACCAGCGCCACCAAAAGTGCTAGTACGGCGCGGATTTGGGTGGCGGCCATGCGGGCGGTCACCGGGGTTGCCGCGGAGATTGGCTGCGATCGCAAACGCACGCCCAGTCCACTGAGGTGGTCGCGGATCGCGCGGTCCGCGGTGAGCAGGCCGACGAAGATCATCGACTGGACGACCACGGCGGGCACCAGATATTGCGAATAGGTCACCGGACCGGTGTCGATCAGGCCATGCAGGGCCACGCTGAAGCCGGCCAGGTATGCGATCGGCGACAGCACCTCGAAAATCATCTCGCCGTCGCGCGTCGCTGACACCAGCGACCGTTCGGTGAGAGCGGCCAAAGCACTCATGATCGGGCGGCGGTCCGCTCGGTGATGTGCAGGAATGCCTCGTCCAAAGAGGGTTTCCGCAGCGAGATGTCGGCGAGTTCGACGCCTAGCGCGTCGACTCGGCGAAAGACCTCGGCCAGCGTCGCCACCCCGTCGGGGGCAAGCACCGACACCGAGTTGGTGTCGCCGTCGACATCGATCCCGCTGAGGCCGGTCAGCGCCGTCGCGACCTGAGGCAGGTCGTCCGGATTAGCCGGGCTGACCTGGCAGTAGCTGGTGCCCACCCGGCGCTTGAGATCCTCGGCGGTCCCACTGGCGATCACCTTTCCCTGGTCGATGACGACGATCGAGTCGCTGAGCACATCGGCCTCATCCAGGTACTGCGTGGTCAGCAACACGGTGATCCCTTGCTGGGCCAACGAACTCACCAGCGCCCAGACGTCGCGACGGCTGCGCGGATCGAGTCCGGCGGTCGGCTCGTCGAGAAACAGCACATTCGGCAGCACCATCAGGGCGCCGGCCAGGTCGACGCGGCGCTGCATGCCGCCGGAATACGTGGACACGTGGCGGTCGGCGGCCGCGACGAGGTCGAACCGTTCGATCAGCTCGTCGGCGCGGGCCTTGGCCTCACGGCGGCGCAGACCCCGCATCCTGCCGAACAGCACCAGGTTCTCCCGCGCGGTGAGTAACGAATCCAGTGCGACGAACTGTCCGGTCATCGCGATGCTGGCGCGCACCTTGGCCGGTTGGCGGACGACGTCGTATCCGGCGACGGTGGCGCTGCCGGATGTGGGGCGCAGCAATGTCGACAGGATGTTGATCGTGGTTGTCTTGCCGGCGCCGTTGTGGCCGAGCAAACCGCAGACCGTACCGGCCGGAACCGAGAAACTCACGCCGGACAGCGCAGACGTGTTTCCCCCGAAAGTCTTTGTGAGATCTGCGACCTCGATTGCCAGTGGAGACACAGTAGGGAGTATCTCATGTTGGTCCCGGCCGCTTGGCCGTATTGACGGTAGAGGACGATTGCCCCCGCGGTCCTATATCAATCGCAACTCCAAATGGTCTGGAGCGCAACCGTCGAAAAATTGTCGACAAACCCTCGCCGTTTGCTGTCCGCATAATCGCCGGGGCGGAACTAGACCGATTGCCTCGGGATCTCGGCCGGAGGCGCATCGTCGGGGAACTGTCGGCCCAGCAAAGCGCGCACCAGCGGACGGGATCCTTCGGGGCGCAACATCTGACTGGACGGGCGCGGACGAACAATCTGTGGCCACCAGAACCAACGTCCGAGTATCGCGGCAATGCTCGGAGTCATAAACGAGCGCACGATCAGGGTGTCGAACATCAGGCCAATGCCAATGGTGGTACCAACCTGGCCGATGATTCGCAAATCGCTGGACGCCATTGACGCCATCGTGAATGCGAACACCAAACCCGCGTTGGTCACGACCTTGCCGGTACCACCCATTGCGCGGATGATGCCGGTATTGACGCCGGCGCTGATTTCCTCTTTCATGCGGGATACCAGCAGCAAGTTGTAGTCAGACCCCACCGCGAGTAGGACGATCACCGACATCGGCAGGACCATCCAGTACAGCTTAATGCCCAAAATGTATTGCCAGATCAGCACCGAAAGCCCGAATGACGAACCCAGCGAAAGAGCCACCGTACCCACGATGACCAGCGCGGCCACAAAACTGCGCGTGATGATCAGCATGATCGTGAAAATCAGGCATAGCGCGCCGATTCCGGCGATCAATAGGTCGAATTTCGAGCCGTCTTTGAAGTCCTTGAAGGTCGACGCGGTGCCTGCGAGATAGATCTTGGCGTCTTCCAGCGGCGTCGTCTTGAGTGCCTCTTCGGCGGCGGTCTTGATTTTATCGACGCGCTCCACGCTTTCGGGTGTGGCGGGGTCACCCTTGTGGGAAATGATGAACCGCGCTGCTTTCCCGTCGGGGGACAGGAATTGATTCATCGCCTTCTGGAAGTCCGCGTTCTTGAAAATCTCCGGCGGCAGGTAGAACGAATCGTCGTTTCTGGAGTTGTCGAACGCCTGACCCATAGTGGTGGCGTCCTTGTTGTCGACGTCCACCTGGCCGATGATCCCCGACATGGTGCTGTGCATTGTCAGCGTCGTTTGCTTGAAGAACTCCATCGACGCCAGCATCTGGGGGTACTGCTCGAGTAGCTGAGGCAGCAGGACGTCCATATGGTGGAGATCCACCAGCAGGTCCTTGAGTTTGTCGCTCAGTTCGTCGACTCCGTCGAGCGTGTCGAAGATTGACCGCAAGGACCAGCAGATCGGGATATCGAAGCAGTGCTTCTCCCAGTAGAAGTAGCTCTTGATCGGCCTGAGGAAATCTTCGAAGTCCGCGAAGTGATTTCTCAACTCGTACAAGATCGCGGTCATTTCGTCGGTCTTGGTGATCGAGTCATGTGTATAGGTGGTGAGTAGCTTCTGCAGTTCGTAAAGCCGCTTCATCGACGCGATCTGGACGTCCATCATGTGGACCTGCTCGAGCAGGTCGTCCATGCGAGCCTTCATATACTTGATGTTTTGTGATTGAGCCGAGTTCTGCATGGCCAACATGAAGGGGATCGAGGTGTGTTCGATCGGTGTGCCCTCGGGTCGTGTTATGCCCTGAACCCGGGCGATTCCGGGGACTTTGAAGATGGCTCTGGCCAGCCGGTGCAGCACGATGAAATCGGCCGGGTTGCGCATATCGTGATCGGATTCGATCATCAGGATTTCGGGCAGCATTCGGGCCTGGGAGAAGTGCCGGTCGGCGGCCGCATAGCCGATGTTCGCCGGGATATCGTCGGGCATATAGAGCCGGTTGTTGTAACTCGTCTGGTAGCCCGGCAGTGTCACCAATCCAACCAGTGCGACGGCGATCGTCGCGACGAGGATGGGCACCGGCCAGCGGACAATTGCCGTGCCGATGCGCCGCCAGCGACCGAAGCGGATTGCCCGGGTGGGATCGAGCAACCCGAACCGGCCTCCGATAGTCAGGACCGCCGGAACCAGCGTCAGCGCGATTACGACGGAAATGACCAAGCCGATGGCGCACGGCACGCCCATGGTCTGGAAGATGGGCATCCGGGTGAAGCTCAGACACAACATCGCTCCGGCGATCGTCATACCGGAACCCAAGACGACGGGAACAACCCCGCGAAAAGTGTTGTAGTAGGCGGTTTCCCGATCCTCGCCGGCCTGACGTGCTTCTTGATATCGGCCGAAGAAGAAGATCCCATAGTCGGTCCCGGCCGCCATCGCCAGGGCCACCAGCAGGTTGACCGCGAATGTCGATAACTGCACGAGGCTGTTATCGCCGAGAAACGCGACAATCCCGCGAGCCGCGAGCACCTCGACGCCGACCGTGATCAACAACAGGATCACCGTCGTGATCGACCGATAGACAAACAGCAGTACCACGAAGATGATCGCGGCACCGATTGCGGTCATCTTCAGAATCGATCTGTCACCGGCCTCTTGCATGTCCGAGAACAGCGCGGACGGACCGGTCACGTAGGCCTTGATCCCGGGCGGTGGCGGATTCTTCGCGATAATGTCCCGGACTGCGGCAATGGAATCTTGACCCTGCGTCGTGCCCTGATTACCGGCCAGATTCATCTGGACGTAAACGGCCTTGCTGTCGGCGCTTTGTGCACCCGCCGCAGTGAGTCGATCTCCCCACAAATCCTGTACGTGCTCAACATGTTTCGTGTCGGCTTTCAACAGCCGCATCAGTTTGTCGTAGTACTTGTGCGCGTTGTCCCCGAGTTCCTGCTGCCCCTCGATCACGAGCATCACGAAGCTATCCGAGTCGGACTCCTTGAAGACCTTGCCCATCCGCATCATTGCCTGCACCGCCGGCGCGTCTTGCGGCGCCAATGGCACGGAGTGCTCGCGGCCCACCCGCTCTAGCGGTGGGACTGCGAAAGTCACCAGCAGCGTCAGCGCCACCCATCCCAGGATGAAGAGCACCGAAAGGTTGCGGAGCATCCGCGCGAAGAACGGCTTCTCGACGGGCGGCTGGATGCGGTCGGTGGCAATGGGTTCCGTGGTCATGCGGGCCTCACCGCGTTTCCTTCAGCAGCAACGAACGCACCAGTGGACGTGGCCCCAACGGTCGCAGCATTTGGCTGGCGGGGCGGGTGCGCACTTGTTGTGGCCACCAGAACCAGCGGCCCAGCAACGCCGCGACGGCCGGCGTCATGAAGGCGCGCACCACCAATGTGTCGAACAGCAGACCCATACCGATCGTGGTGCCCAGCTGGGCGATGCTGCGCAGGTCGCTGACCGCCATGGATGCCATTGTGAAGGCGAAAACCAGGCCTGCGTTGGTGACCACTTTTCCGGTGCCCGCCATCGCGCGGATGATGCCGGTGTGGATGCCGGCGGCCAGCTCCTCTTTCATCCGGGAGACCAAAAGCAAGTTGTAGTCGGACCCCACCGCCAACAGGACGATCACCGACATCGAGAGGACCGTCCAGTGTATTTGCAGCCCAAGCAAATACTGCCAAACCAGAATGGAAAGCCCGAAGGACGCGCCCAGTGAAAGCAATACCGTACCGACGATGACCAGCGCGGCGAGGAAACTCCGCGTCATGATCAGCATAATAATGAAAATAAGGCAGATCGCTGCGACGCCCGCGATCAAGAGATCGTATTGGGCGCCTTCGACCAAGTCCTTCACTACTGCTGCGGTTCCGGTGAGATAAACCTTCGCGTCTTCCAGGGGCGTGCCCTTGAGCGATTCCTCGGCCGCCGTTCTGATCGGTTCGACGCGCGAAAGGCCCTCGGGCGTTGCCGGGTCGCCCTTTTGGGCGATGAGCATGCGGGCGTTCTTTCCGTCCGGCGACAGGAAGATCTTCATGACACGCTTGAAAGTATCCGAACTGTCAATAATGCTCGGCGGGATATAGAAACTATCGTCATTTTTGGAGGTGTCGAACGCCTGCCCCATGGCGTTCGGGTTTTTGCCGCCGTTGACCTCCATCTGACCGATGGTTCCTTCCATGGTGCTGTGCATTGTCAGCATCATGGTCCGCATGCTCTGCATGGTTTCGATCAACTGCGGGATTTGGATAAGCAACTGCGGCAGGAGCGCATCCAATTTATCGAGGTCGCCCACCAATTCGGTGAACTTGTCGTTGACTTCGTCTACGCCATCGATTGCGTCGAATACGGATCTAAGCGCGTAACAAACCGGAATGTCGTAACAGTGCTTTTCCCAGTAGAAGTAGCTACGCAACGGCCTGAAGAAATCCTCGAAGTCCGAGACGCGATCCCGCAACTCCGCTGTAGTTTTTTGAACGTCATGCGTTCGGGCGACCATGTCGTGGGTCGTGGCGGTGAGCTCTTTCATCAGCTCTACCATGTGCTGCATGAGCTTAATCATCTTGGCCATTTCATCGGCCTGCTTCAGCATGTCATTCATGCGGTCCTTCTGAAACGCCATATTCGTCAGCTGAGACGACTGCGACATGCTCATGATGTAAGGAATGCTGGTGTGCGCGAGCGGGGTGCCTTCGGGCCGGGTCACGCTCTGAACTGTAGAAACGCCCGGCACCGCGAGAATGCCCTTGGCTAATTGGTTCAATACCAACATGTCCGTGGGATTGCGTAGGTCGTGATCGGCTTCGACCAAAAGGATTTCCGGCATCATCATTCGCGACTCAGGGAAATGTCGCCCCGCGGCCGCATTTCCTAAGCTGGCGGGAATGTTTTCGGGGATGAATTTCTGGTCGTCGTAGCTCGGGTTGTATCCGGGTAGGGTCAGCAGCCCGATCAGGGCGACCGCCAAGGTGGAAATGAAGATGGGCGCCGGCCAGCGCACGATCGCCGTTCCAATTCGTCGCCAACCGCGGACCCGGATCTTCCGCTTCGGCTCGAACAAGCCGAAACGTCCCCCGATAGCAAGAAGTGCCGGATTGAGCGTGAGCGCGACCAGGACCGCAACCGCGATGCCTACCGCATTGGGCAGGCCCAGCGGCTGGAAGTAGGGGAGCCGGGTGAAGCTGAGGCACAGCACCGCGCCGGCGATTGTCAGGCCGGAAGCCAACACGACTTTGGCGACACTACTAAATGTTGTATAAAAGGCGGTTTCGCGATCTTCACCGGCTTGCCGGGCCTCCTGATACCGCCCGACGAAGAAGATCCCATAGTCGGTTCCGGTCGCGATGACCGCGGCGACGAGCAGATTGACCGCGAAGGTAGTCAGGCCAATGACTCCGCTATTCGCGAGAAGCGCGACCATCCCGCGGGATACGGTCAATTGCAGCCCGACCGTCAGCAACAAGAGAACGACGGTAAAGAGCGACCGATAGACGAGCAGCAACGTAATAAAGATCACCGACAGGCTCGCCAGGGTAACCGTCGTGACCGTCTCCTGGCCCGCCTTGTTCATATCCGCGACGGTTGCGGCGGGGCCGGTGACAAAGACCTTGAGGCCGGGCGGAGCGGGCAATCCCGCCACGATGTTCCGGACTACCTGTACCGACTCGTCGCCCGCCGCCGCACCCTGGCCGCCAACGATGTTCAACTGAACATAGGCGGCCTTGCCGTCGATACTCTGCGCGGCGGCGGCCGTGACCGGGTCGCCCCAGAAGTTCTGAATGTGCTGGACGTGTTTCTTATCGGCCTCGAGCCGACGCATCAACTCGTCGTAATACTGGTGCGCGTCATGGCCAAGGGGTTGGTCCCCCTCCAGCACGATCATCGCGAGAGCGCCGGAGTTGGATTCCTTGAAATCCTGACCGAGGCGCAGCATCGCCTTGAAGGACGGCGCATCGGCGGGATTCAGTGATACCGAATGCTGTTGCTCCACCACCTCGAGCGGAGGGACGCCGACCGTCACGAAGACGGCCAGACCCAACCAGCCCAGAACGATGAGTATCGAAAACCGGTGGACGGTCCGCGCCAAAAATGGTCGCGCGGGCCGCTCCGTGCCCAAGTTTTCGTCGCTCATGCAGCCGTCAGCACGCAGTACGTGAAGGCGTTCACCTCGTGTGAGACCTTCTCGGACCTGACGGTGCCGTCGACAATGATGCGGCAGCCGATGGTGTCGGTATCACCTTGTGCCACTACGTTTCCCACGATGGACGGCAGCGTTGTCGAAAGGTCCATCGACCATGGCAGCGTGACGCCGTTGATGTGCTGTGGGTCGGCGTTGACGTCGAAATAGCTGATGTCGGCCACGGTTCCCGGTGCACCGAAGACCTCGTACTTCAGATGCTTGGGGTTGAACGGCTTGCTGTCTTTGACTCGGGAATCGGCGTAGGACTGGCGCTTTTCGGAGCCGAATATTCCGTGCAACCGTGAGACCGTGAACCCGCCGGCGGTGAGGACCGCAACGATGAGCAGTGGAATCCAGAGCCGCCCAAGAAGCTTGAACGCCCCGGCGCCAGGGCGCCGCTTGTTCTTTCGAGAGTCGTTCGGTGCCTGGGATCCGGACTGACGACCGAACCGCCCGAAGCGGCCGGGGGGCTGGCTCACGCCCTGGCTGCCTTCGGTGGCGACGTCGGACCGGGCTCGAACGTCGTGTTCGACCACCGCACCCCCTTCAACCCGTTCACAGACTCGCTTACCTCAACCGCTCGGACACTACCCAAACCTCGATCGCACCACACCAGACCTGCGGCGGTCAGCTCAAACGAGCGGCGTTCGGCGAGTGCAACCAGATCTTGATGAGTAAACCATGCGATTGGCCCCGACATCAGATCTTTCGTAACCCGGTACGGGATCGTTACTCCGATCGCATGCCTAAGGGCACGCTAGCAATGCGTGATATCCGCCGCCCGAGCGGGTGTTGTATGTGTCATTGTCCCGAGCGATGGTGACACACATTACATTCCGGTGCGATCTCGTGCAGATGACATCACCCCGCCGCGGTCAGCTAACGAAGTGCGAATGGTTCGCTGAGGTGGGTAAACGCGCGATTTGTCGTCGTCGCAGCAACGTCGCGTGAGCCAGCCCCGCGGCAATGGGGGAACGGTGCAGTCGCGCGATCACATGGCCCTCTCGATGGCCCGTTCGGCGGCCTTCTCGACCAGGTAGCTACCGTGCTGTGCCGGTATTTGCTGTCGGCGTCCCGCCGTCGTTTCCGCTCTGATCTGCGGGTCCGCCGCGAGACTGTGCGACGGTATTCCGTGGCGGCAACTAAGGAGCAACGAGAGCGTAACTTGGTCGTTTTCTAAGCCTAGGTAACGTACTCTTGGCGGTCGGCAGACAGCCCGTACCGTAGCTGCAGGTCACTGCACTTCAAGGCGCCAGCGTCGGAGCGTTGCGCCTGGCGCCGAATTGCCAACAGGTGTCACGAGTGCTTAACAGATCACATCAGGAACTTTGTCGAAACCTCCGACCGAGCCTGTGGGCCTCCAGTATGGTTTGGAACGACCCCACCTATATCGAGAGAACGCCTGGAGAACTGTGAGCACCAATCCGTTCGACGACGATAATGGCAGTTTTTTCGTGTTGGTCAATGACGAGGAGCAACACAGTCTGTGGCCGACCTTCGCCGATGTCCCCGCTGGATGGCGGGTGGTATATGGCGAGGCCGACCGTGCGGCGTGTCTCGAGTACATCGAGCAGAACTGGCCCGATATCCGGCCGAAGAGTCTGCGCGAGCGGCTGGCAGCGGGTCGGAGTTTTGATAAGTAAACCGCCTGGGTATGGGGACTCGGGTGGAGCTTTGGGGGACTCACATGGAACGTGGTGAGCGGGCACACCCGCTGACGCGTGGGCAGCTCGATATTTGGCTCTCGCAGGAAACTGGTTTCGCGGGTACCGAGTGGCAGCTTGGCCTTTTGGTGTTGATCGAGGGCGCAGTCCATCACGATTTGCTGCAGCAGGCGATCCGGCAAGTGGTCGCCGAGTCCGAGTCGGGCCGGGTGGCGTTCTTCGAGGCCGACGGCCACGTTGTTTTACAGAAGGCTGTCGATTATCCGGATGCCGAGCTGGGCTTCTATGATTTCCGGGGCTCGGATGACCCTGTGCGAAAAGTCCGGGAAATGGCGTCTTCAATTCAGCGCACGCCCATGCCATTCTCGGGTCCGCTTTTTATTTTTACTTTATTCCAGACGCAAGATAACGAATTCTATTTGTTCGCCTGCTGTCACCACATCGCCGTAGACGGCATGGGCATGGCGCTGGTGAGCCGCCGCGTCGCCACCGTCTACACGGCGCTGGTCGCCGGCGATCCGGTGCCTGACGCGTACTTCGGTTCCCTGCAGGACCTGATCGATTGCGAGTCCGGTTACGAGGCCTCCGCCGACTACCGGGAAGACGAGGCCTATTGGCAGGAACACCTGCCTACCGAAAGCGGATTCCATTACCGGCTACCTCAGGTCACCGAGGAGCGCGACCCCTATCTGACTTCCGCATCGGTCCAGTTGGACCCGGCGGTAGTGGGTCGAATGCAGCAGTTGACCAAGCAGTTGCGGGTGCGCCGGTATTCGGCCATTACCGCCGCGTGCGCGCTGCTGGTGCGCGGATGGTCCGGGAACGCCAACGAGGTGACGCTGGATTTCCCGGTCAGCCGCCGAGTGACCGAAGAGTCGAAGAAATTGCCCGCGATGTTGGCCGGCGTTGTCCCGCTGGTGTTGACGACATCGCCGGAAACGACCGTCGGTGACTTTGTCGCCCACGTCGACACACGTATCCGGGAGTTGTTGCAGCATCAGCGCTACCCGGTACATGTCCTGGAGGGCGAGGGCGGCGCCCGGCAGGGCGCAAACCGCGTGGGCGTGAACTTCATCCCGTCTCGCCTGACCCTCAACCTTGCCGGGGCACCGGCACATGCGGGGTACACGAACCACGGCCCGGTCGGTCACTTCGGGTTCTTCTTCCTCGGCGCCGGCGATCAGCTCTTCCTGAGTACGGCCGGGCCCGGGCAACCGTATGCGAATTTCGATGTGGCCGATCTCGCGGCGAAGTTGCAGCAGGTGCTGCTGGCGATGGTCGAGGACCCCACCGCGACGCTGTCGTCGATCGAGGCGCTCGACGCCGATGACACGGCCCGCCTCGACGACATCGGCAACCGGGCGGTCCTAACCGAGCCCGCGCCGGCGAAGGTGTCGATTCCGGCGACGTTTGCCAAGCACGTGGAGCGCACGCCCGAGGCGGTCGCGGTCACCTTCGAGGGGCGCTCCACCACCTACCGGGAACTCGACGAGGCCGCCAACCGGTTGGCGCATTTGCTGGTCAGCGAGGGCGTCGGCCCGGGGCACGTTGTGGCGCTTCAGTTTTCGCGTTCCGCCGACGCGATCATCGCGATCCTGGCCGTGTTGAAGACGGGTGCGGCATACCTGCCGATTGATCCGGCACTACCCGCAGCGCGCACCGAGTTCATGCTTGCCGACGCCGCGCCGACGGCCGCGGTGACCACCGCGGACCTGCGCTCGCGGCTGGACGGACAGGATCTGGTGGTCATCGACGTCGCCGATCCGCGGATCGCGGCCCAACCCAGCACGGCACTGCCGATGCCGGACCCGGACAACCTCGCCCACGTCATCTACACGTCCGGCACCACCGGCACACCCAAAGGTGTTGCCGTCACGCATCACAACGTCACGCAGCTGTTCGCCTGCTTCGATGCCGGCCTGCCGCGGACCGGTGTGTGGTCGCAGTGCCACTCCCTGGCCTTCGACTTCTCGGTCTGGGAGATTTGGGCCGCCCTGCTCGGGGGCCGTCGACTGGTGGTCGTACCCGAGTCGGTGACTCGCTCGCCAGAAGACTTCCACGCCTTACTCGTTGGCGAACACGTCAGCGTGCTCACCCAGACACCGTCGGCGGTCGGGATGCTCTCACCCGAGGGTTTGGAGACCGCTGCGCTGGTGGTCGCCGGCGAGGCGTGCCCGCCCGAGGTCATGGATCAGTGGGCGCCCGGGCGGGTGATGATCAACGGCTATGGCCCCACCGAAACCACGGTGTGTGTGGCGATCAGCGCTCCGCTGGTGCCGGGATCCGGTGTGGTGCCGATCGGTTCGCCGGTCCCGGGTGCGGCACTGTTCGTCCTGGACCGGTGGCTCAAGCCGGTGCCGCCGGGCGTGGTCGGTGAGTTGTACGTGGCCGGCGCCGGGGTGGCATGCGGCTATATCCGCCGGGCTGGTCTGACTTCTTCCCGATTTGTGGCATGCCCGTTCGGGCAGCCGGGCGAGCGGATGTACCGCACCGGGGACCTGGTCTCATGGGGCGACGACGGACAGCTTCTTTATTTGGGCCGCGCTGACGAGCAGGTCAAGATCCGCGGGTATCGCATCGAACTGGGTGAGGTCCAGGCCGCCTTGGCCGCGCTCGACGAGGTCAAGCAGGCCGCGGTCATCGCCCGCGAGGACCGCCCGGGCGACAAGCGGCTGGTCGGCTACGTCACCGGCACCGTCGACCCCGCCGCGGCCCGCGCCCGGCTGGCCGAGCGGCTGCCGGCGTACATGGTGCCCGCCGCGGTGGTGGTGTTGGAGGCGCTCCCGCTGACGCCCAACGGCAAGCTGGACACCCGCGCCCTGCCGGCGCCCGAGTACCACAACGTCGGTGGCGCTTACCGTGCCCCGACCACCGCGGTCGAAGAGGTCCTGGCCGGTATCTACTCCGAAATCCTGGGCCTGGAGCGGGTCGGCATCGACGACTCGTTCTTCGACTTGGGCGGCGACAGCATCTTGTCGATGCAGGTCGTGGCGCGGGCGCGGGCGGCCGGTGTGCTGCTGCGTCCGCGCGACGTTTTCGTCGAGCAGTCCGTGGCCCGGCTGGCCCAGGTGGCCAGCGTGGCCACCGGTGAGATCGGAGTGGCCGACGAGGGTCTCGGCGCGGTGGTGTCCACCCCGATCATCCGCTGGCTGCAAGACGTCGACGGTCCGGTCGAGCAGTTCAACCAGGCGATGGTGGTGCAGGCCCCGGCCGGGGTGACCGAGGCCGACGTGGCGGTTTTGCTGCAGGCACTGGTTGATCGGCATGCCACCCTGCGGATGCGGGCCGACGACGACGGCACCGGCGGCTGGTCGTTGTGGGTGCCCGAAGTGGAGTCGCTGGCAGGCGCTGGCCTGGTGCAGTCGGTCGAGGTGTTGACCGACGAGGCGCTCGCCGAGGCCCGGTCGCGGCTGAACCCGGCCACCGGGGCGATGCTGAGCGCGCTGTGGGTGACCTCGACGTCGCAATTGGCGTTGATCATTCACCACTTGGCTGTCGACGGTGTCTCGTGGCGAATCTTGTTGGAAGACTTGAATATTGCGTGGGCCCAGCATCACAGCGGGCAAGAGGTGGAGCTGCCTGCGCCGGGGACTTCGTTTGCCCGGTGGTCATCGCTGCTCGAAGAGCACGCCTGCGACGCGGCCGTCGTGGCGCAGGCGGATGCCTGGCGCCAGGTGGCGTCGACCCCGGCCGTGTTGCCTGCGGTACAGCCGGCGGTGGACACGCATGCCAACGCCGGACGGTTGTCGGTGGACCTCGATGTCGACACGACCCGTCAGATCCTGGGCGAGGTCCCGGCCGCGTTTCATGCCGGGGTGCAAGACATTCTTTTGATCGCGTTCGGCTTGGCCTGGGCGGAATTCCTGGGGTCCCCGGGTCGGCCGCTCGCCATCGACGTCGAGGGTCACGGCCGCCACGAAGAGCTGAATCCCTACGTGGACCTGTCGCGCACGGTCGGGTGGTTCACCACCAAGTACCCCGTGGCGCTGACCGTGGGTGGCCTGGACTGGGCGCGGGTGGTCGACGGCGATCCCGCACTCGGCGCGGTCATCAAAGAGGTCAAGGAGCAGCTGCGTGCCCTGCCCGATGGGCTGACCTACGGTCTGCTGCGGTACCTGAACCCCGACGTCGACCTGGCGGGGGCCGACCCCGCGATCGGCTTCAACTACCTGGGCCGCATGGGCGCCTCGGCGGCCGAGCTCTCCGAGGACCTGTGGCGGGTGAGCCAGGAAAGCCTCGCCCTGGCCGGTGCTGCGGCATCCATCCCAATGCCGTTGGCGCACACCGTGGAACTCAACGCCGGAACCGTCGACAGTGACGCGGGTCCGCACTTGCACGCCAACTGGACCTGGGCGCCGTCGGCACTCGACGACGCCCAGATCAACCGGCTCAGCCGGCTGTGGTTCGAAGCCCTGGCCGGCATCTGCGCGCTGGTCCGCCGCGGCGGCGGCGGCCTGACCCCGTCCGACGTGGCCCCCGCGCGGCTGACCCAGGAGCAGATCGACGACCTGTCCCGGCAGCTCCGCATTGCCGACGTGCTCCCGTTGACCCCGGTGCAGCAGGGGCTGCTGTTCCACGCCGCGCTCGCGGAGGGCTCCGGCGACGACTTGTATGCGGTGCAGCTGGGCATCACCGTGACCGGCCCGCTCGACCAGAAGCGGCTGCGCGAGGCGGTGCAGACGGTGGTCAATCGCCACCCCAACCTGGCGGCGCGGTTCTGCCAGCAGTTCGACGAGCCGATCCAGATCATCCCGGCCGAGCCCGTCATGGCGTGGCAATACGTCGAAATGGCCGGCGGCGAAGCCGAAGTCGATCAGTGGGTCCAGCAGCTGTGCGCCGACGAGCGCGCCGCGGTGTGCGACATCGCCGACCAGCCGGCCTTCCGGGTCGCCCTGATCCGCACCGCGGACAACCGGCACCGGCTCGTGTTGACCATCCATCACATCGTGATCGATGGCTGGTCGCTGCCGATCCTGCTGCAGGAGATCTTCACGCTCTACTACGGACAGCGGCTGGCCGCGCCGCCGTCGTACCGCAGCTTTGTCAGCTGGCTGGCCGGGCAGGACCGCGACGCGGCGCGAGCGGCGTGGGGCGAAGTACTGGCCGGTTTTGACACGCCCACGTTGGTGAGTCCGCCGGGCCAGGCGGCCGAGCGCGGCGTGGAGTCGTATCGGGTGCCTGCCGACGTCACCCAGTCCCTCACCGAGCTGGCGCGCTCGAACCACACCACCGTCAGCAACGTCTTGCAGGCGGCGTGGGCGCAGGTGCTGATGTGGCTGACCGGGCATCACGATGTCGCGTTCGGCACCGCGGTCTCCGGCCGGCCCACCGAGTTGCCCGGTGCGGACGCGCTGGTGGGTCTGTTGATCAACACCGTGCCGGTGCGGGCCAGCGCCACGGCCTCGACCACGATCGCCGACCTGATGGCCCAACTGCAGCGGTTCCACAACGACACCCTCGAGTACGACCACCTGGCGCTGCGCGACATTCACCACGTAACCGGCCACGACCAGCTCTTCGACACGCTTTTCCTGTACGAGAACTACCCGATCGACGCGGGCGCGCTGTTCGGTGTCCAAGAGTTGGCCATCACCGATTTCAGCAGCCGCGAATTCAACCACTACCCGCTGTCGGTGGTGGTGACGCCGGGCCACGAATTGAGCCTGCGCGTCGAATTCGACAGCCACGTCTTCGATGTCGCCACTATTGATTCGCTGATCGAGCGGTTGCGGCGGGTGCTGGTCATGATGACCACCGATCCCACCCGACGGCTGTCGTCGATCGACCTGCTCGACGCCGATGAGCATGCCCGGCTCGAGGAATGGGGCAATCGCGAGGTGCTGACGCTGCCCGCGAGCGCGCCGGTGTCGATTCCCGAACTGTTCGCCGCGCAGGTCGCGCGCGCTCCCGAGGCCGTCGCCGTCAACTGCGGGGACGGGTCGTGGACCTACCGCGAGCTCGACGAGGCCGCAAACCGGTTGGCGCACTGGCTATCCGATCGCGGCGCCGGCCCGGGCGAGCGAGTTGCGGTGCTGCTCAACCGATCCGCCGAGGCGATCGTGTCGCTGTTGGCGGTGCTGAAGACGGGTGCGGCTTATCTGCCGATGGATCCCGCGCACCCAACGGCGCGAATGGAGTTCATGCTGTCGGACTCCGCGCCGATCGCCGCTCTGACCACCGCGGACCTGCGCCCGCGGCTGGACAGCGCCGACCTGCTGGTCATCGATGTCGAGGACCCGGCCATCGGCGCGGCGCCCGACACCGCGTTGCCGACACCGGCGGCCGACCACGTCGCGTACATCATCTACACCTCGGGCACCACCGGTAAGCCCAAGGGCGTGGCCGTCACCCACCGCAACGTCACCCAGCTGCTGGAGTCTCTGGACGCCGAGATGGAGCTGGGACAGGTTTGGACGCAATGCCATTCGCTGGCCTTCGACTACTCGGTCTGGGAGATCTGGGGCGCGCTGCTGCACGGCGGCCGGGTGGTCGTGGTGCCCGACGCCGTGGTCCGCTCACCGGAAGACCTGCACGCCCTGCTGGTCAGCGAACAAGTCAGCGTGTTGAGCCAAACGCCGTCGGCGTTCTACGCGCTGCAGGCCGCCGACGCGCTGCAACCCGAGCTGGGACAGCAGCTGAAGCTGCAGACGGTGGTATTCGGTGGCGAAGCGCTTGAGCCGCAACGTCTTCAGACGTGGTTGCACAACCACCCCGGGCTGCCGCGGATGATCAATATGTACGGCATCACCGAGACGACCGTGCACGCCTCGTTCCGGGAGATCGTCGACGCCGATGTGGACAGCAACAACAGCCCCATCGGGGTGCCGTTGGCGCATCTCGCCTTCTTCGTGCTGGACGGCTGGCTGCGGCCCGTTGCCCCCGGCGTGGTCGGCGAGCTGTATGTGGCCGGCGCCGGTGTGGCGAGCGGATACGTCGGGCGCCCGGACCTGACCACGACGCGGTTCGTCGCCTGCCCGTTCGGCGGACCCGGATCGCGGATGTATCGCACCGGCGACCTGGTGTCCTGGGGTACCGACGGACAGTTGCGGTACATGGGACGCGCCGACAAGCAGGTCAAGATCCGCGGCTACCGCATCGAACTCGGGGAGATCCAGGCGGCGCTGGCCGGTGTGGCCGGGGTCTCGCAGGCTGCGGTGATCGCCCGCGAGGACCGTCCCGGCGACAAGCGCCTGGTCGGCTACGTCACCGGAACCGCGGACCCGACCGAGATCCGCAGCCAGCTGGCCGAGCGGCTCCCGTCGTACATGGTGCCGGTCGCGGTGGTGGTGCTGGACGCGCTGCCTTTGACGGTCAACGGAAAACTCGACACCCGCGCGCTGCCCGCGCCCGAGTTCTCCGACGTCGATAGCTATCGCGCACCGACCGACGCGATCGAGGAGATCCTGGCCGGGGTCTACGCCCAGGTGCTCGGCGTGGAGCGGGTCGGTGTCGACGACTCGTTCTTCGATCTGGGCGGCGACAGCATTCTGTCGATGCAGGTGGTGGCACGGGCACGGGCGGCCGGTGTGGTGTGCCGTCCCCGTGACGTCTTCGTCGAGCAGACCGTGGCGCGGCTGGCTCGCGTGGCCAGGATGGGCGCCGAGGGCGATGGCGCGGCCGACGAGGGGCTGGGCGAGGTCATCGCCACTCCGATCATCCGCTGGCTGCAGGAAACCGATGGCCCCGTCGAGCAGTTCAACCAGACGATGGTGGTCCAGGCGCCCCACGGGGTGACCGAATCCGACGCGCTGGTGGTGTTGCAGGCGCTGGTGGATCGGCACGCGATGCTGCGACTGCGCGTGGACGACGACGGCGCCGGTGGTTGGTCGTTGTGGGTGCCCGAGGTCGGCGCGGTGGATGCCGGCGCGCTGCTGCGGTCGGTCGACGTGTTGTCCGACAACGCGCTCGTCGACGCGCGGTCGCGGCTGAGCCCGGCCGCCGGGGTGATGCTCAGTGCGCTGTGGGTTGACTCCACGTCCCAGTTGGTGCTGATCGTTCATCACCTCGCTGTCGATGGTGTGTCGTGGCGAATCCTGTTGGAAGACTTGAACATCGGCTGGGCTCAGCATCACAGCGGGCAAGAGGTGGCGTTGCCGGCACCGGGCACGTCGTTCGCCCGTTGGTCGTCGCTGCTGGACCAGCACGCCCGCGTCCCCGAGGTCGTCGCCCGGGCCGAGGCGTGGCGGCAGGTGGCAGCCGTACCCGCCGCGCTGCCGGCAGCGCAGCCCAGTGACACGTTCGCGACGGCCGGACAACTGTCGGTCGGGCTGGACGTGGAGACGACGCGGATGCTGCTGGGTGAGGTGCCGGCGGCGTTTCACGCTGGGGTGCAAGACATTCTGCTGATCGCGTTCGGGTTGGCCTGGTCGGAGTTCCTGGGCACCGGCGCGCCGATCGGTGTCGACGTCGAGGGCCACGGGCGTCACGAGGAATTGGCTGCCGACGTCGACCTGTCGCGCACGGTCGGCTGGTTCACCACCAAGTACCCGGTGTCGTTGGCGGTCGGTGAGCTGGGCTGGACGAAGGTGGTCTCCGGCGACACCGCACTGGGCCCGGTGATCAAGGACGCCAAGGAGCAGCTGCGCGGCCTGCCCGACCCGCTGACCTATGGTCTGCTGCGCTACCTGAACCCCGATGTCGAGCTGGACAAATCCGATCCGGTGATCGGCTTCAACTACCTCGGCCGTCTCGGCGCGGGCGCGACGGACCTGTCCGGTGACCTGTGGCAGCTCTCCCAGGACGACCTGCCGGCCGCGGCGGCCGCGACGGCCGTCGCCATGCCGCTGGCCCACACCGTCGAGCTCAACGCCGGCACCATGGACACCGACGGTGGCCCGCAGCTGCAGGCCAACTGGACGTGGGCGACCTCCGCGCTCGACGAGGCTCAGGTCAATCGGTTGAGCCAGTTGTGGTTTGACGCGCTGTCGGGCATCTGCGAGCACGTGCGGGGCGGCGGCGGCGGCTTGACGCCGTCCGACCTGGCGCCGGCGCGGATGACCCAGCAGCAGATCGACGAACTGCAGCAGACCGAGCAGATCGCCGATGTGTTGCCGCTGACCCCGCTGCAACAGGGCCTGTTCTTCCACGCCAGCACGGCCGAGGACCTCGGCGTCAGCGGCGACGACCTGTACGCGGTGCAGCTCGACATCAGCATCACCGGTGCCGTGGATCCGGACCGGCTGCGCGATGCGGTGCACACCGTCGTCACCCGGCACCCGCACCTGGTCGCCCGCTTCAGCGGTGACTTCGACGAGCCCCTGCAGATTCTGCCGGCCAAGCCCGAATTGACTTGGCAGTACCTCGAATTGGACGACGGCGACGTCGACGGGCAGGTTGAGCAGGTGTCCGCCGCCGAACGTGCCGCCGTGTGCGATCTGGTAGACAAGCCGGCCTTCCGCGCGGCATTGCTGCGCACCGCGCAAGACCAGTACCGGTTCGTGCTGACCAACCACCACATCGTCCTCGATGGCTGGTCGAAACCGCTTCTGCTGCAAGAGATTTTCGCCGGCTACTACGGTGCCCGGCTTCCTGCGGCCGTGTCGTACCGCAAGTTCGTCACCTGGCTGGCCGATCAGGACCGCACTGCGGCCCGGGCGGCGTGGCGCGAGGTGTTCGACGGCTTTGACACCCCGACCCTGGTCGGCCCGTCGCAACGGATGGGTCTTGGACAGCGAGGCGTGGAAGAGTTCCAGGTGTCCGCCGAGACCACTGCCGCCCTGGGCGAGCTGGCCCGCTCCTGCCGCACCACCGTCAGCACCGTGCTGCAGGCGGCGTGGGCCCAGCTGCTGATGCGGATGACCGGTCAGCCGGATGTCGCGTTCGGTACCGCGGTCTCGGGACGCCCGACCGACCTGCCCGGCGCGGAATCCATTGTCGGCCTGATGATCAACACGGTGCCGATCCGCGCCAACATCAACTCGGCGAGCACCATCGGCGACCTGCTGGACCAACTGCAAAGCTCTTACACCGAAACACTTGAGCACCAGTATCTGGGGTTGAACGAAATTCACCGAATCACCGGGCACGACCAGCTGTTCGACACTATGTTCGTGTACGAGAACTACCCGATCGACACCGCAGCATTGTCGGGGGTTCAGGATCTGACGATCACCAAGTTCACGAACCGCGAGTACAACCACTACCCGCTGTCAGTGCAAGCCGTGCCGGGCCACGAACTGGGCCTTCGAGTCGAATATGACACCGATGTCTTCGACAAGGCCAGTATCGAAACGTTGGTCGAGCGGTTACGGCGAGTGCTGGTAGCCATGACTGACGATTCAGGGGATGAGTAATGGCCGACGGTAAACGGCGGCTCTTATCGATTGATCTCCTCGACGGGGGTGAAGTCGCGCGGCTGGACGAGTGGGGCAACCGCGCCGTATTGACCCGCCCGGCGAAGGGCGTGACGATTCCCGAGCTGTTTGCGGTGCAGGTCGCGAACGCCCCGGAGGCCGTCGCGCTGGTGTGCGGGGACCGGTCGTGGACCTACCGCGAGCTCGATGAGACTGCGGAGCTGTTGGCGCGGGTGCTGACCGCCCACGGTGCGGGCCCGGGACAGACTGTGGCACTGCTGTTTTCGCGCTCCACCGAGGCGATCGTGTCGATGATGGCGGTACTCAAAGCCGGAGCTGCCTATCTGCCGATCGACCCCGCGCTGCCGGACGCGCGGGTGGAATTCATGCTCGGCGACGCCACACCGGTCGCGGCGCTCACGACCGCGGCCCACCGGTCGCGGTTAGACGGGACCGATCTGGTCGTCGTCGACTTCGACGAGCCGGGGGAGAACCCCGGCACCGAACTGTCCGCGCCGGCGCCGGAGGATCTGGCGTACATGATCTACACCTCGGGGACGACCGGGGTGCCCAAGGGCGTGGCGATCACTCACCGAAATGCGACGTCCCTACTCGAGAAGCTGCACGCGGCGGTGCCGGCCGGTCCGGGGCAGGTGTGGTCGCAGTGGCATTCCTACAGCTTCGACGTTTCGGTGTGGGAGATCTTCGGCGCGCTGCTGCACGGCGGCCGGCTGGTGATCGTCCCCGAGACGGTGGCCAGTTCACCCGACGATCTGCATGCCCTGCTGATCGCCGAAAAGGTCAACGTTCTGTGCCAAACCCCTTCTGCGGCAGCGATGTTGTCGTCGGAAGGCTTGGAGTCGACCACGGTGTTCGTGGCCGGCGAGGCGCTCCCATCCGAGGTGCTCGATAGGTGGGCGCCCGGGCGGGTGCTGATCAACGCCTACGGGCCGACCGAGGGCACGATCTATGCGGCGATGAGCGCGCCGTTGACCCCGGACACGGGCGCGCCGATTGGTTCGCCGGTGCCGGGTGCGGCGTTGTTCGTGCTGGACAAGTGGCTGCGGCCGGCGCTCGAGGGGGTGACCGGTGAGTTGTACATCGCCGGTCGGGGTGTGGCCGTCGGTTATCTGCGCCGGGCCGGCCTGACCGCGTCGCGGTTCGTGGCGTGCCCGTTCGGCGAGCCGGGCGATCGGATGTATCGCACCGGGGACCTGGTGCGTTGGGGTGCCGACGGGCAGTTGCAGTACTTGGGCCGTGCCGACGAGCAGGTCAAGATTCGCGGTTACCGCATCGAGCTCGGTGAGGTGCAGGCGGCGTTGGCCGGCCTCGACGGGGTGCAGGCCGCGGCGGTGATCGCGCGCGAGGATCGTCCGGGCGACAAGCGGCTGGTCGGGTATGTCACGGTCACCGCGGACGTGGACACCGCGGTGATGCGCAGCACGCTGGGCGAGCGGCTGCCGGCGTACATGGTTCCGACGGCGATCGTCGTGCTCGACACGCTGCCGCTGACCGTGAACGGCAAGCTCGACAAACGCGCCCTGCCCGCACCCGAATACGCCGGCGGCGGCGAATATCGCGCACCGTCGGACGCGGTCGAGGAGATCCTGGCCGGAATTTACGCCCAGGTGTTGGGCGTGGAGCGGGTCGGTGTCGACGACTCCTTCTTCGACCTGGGCGGTGACAGCATCCTGTCGATGCAGGTGTCGGCGCGCGCCCGGGCCGCCGGCGTAATGTGCCGTCCCCGTGACATTTTCGTCGAGCAGACGGTAGCCCGGCTGGCCCGGGTGGCCACGATGACCGACGGCGCCGACGGTGTCGTCGACGAGGGTATCGGCGATGTGGTCGCCACCCCGATCATCCGTTGGCTGCAGGGCGTGGTGGGTCCCGTCGAGCAGTTCAACCAGACGATGGTGGTGCAGGCTCCGTCCGCAGCGACCGAGGCCGACGTGGCGCCCGTGCTGCAGGCGTTGATCGATCGGCATGCCACCCTGCGGCTACGCGTCGAGGACGACGACGCGGGCGAATGGTCGCTTCAGGTACCAGAAGTCGGGACCGTGGACGCCACGGAACTGCTGCAGTCGGTCGAGGTGCTGTCCGACGAGGCGCTCGTCGAGGCGCGGTCGCGGCTCAACCCCGCCGCCGGTGTGATGCTGAGCGCGTTGTGGGTGAGCTCCGCCTCGCAGTTGGTGCTGATCATTCATCACCTGGCCGTCGATGGTGTGTCGTGGCGAATCCTGTTGGAAGACTTGAACATTGCCTGGGCTCAGCACCACAGCGGACAACCGATCGAGTTGCCGCCGGGCGGGACGTCGTTTGCCCGCTGGTCGTCGCTGCTCGAGGAGTACGCGCAGCGCCCCGCGGTAACCGAGCAGGCCGAGGCGTGGCGGCGAGTGGCGTCGGTCCCCGCCGCGCTGCCCGCCGTGCGTCCCGAGGTGGACACCTACGTCAGCGCCGAGCAGATGTCGGCCGAGCTCGACGTCGAGACGACGCGGTTGCTGCTGGGTGAGGTGCCGGCGGCGTTTCACGCTGGGGTGCAAGACATTCTGCTGATCGCGTTCGGGTTGGCCTGGTCGGAGTTCCTGGGCACCGGCGCGCCGATCGGCATCGGCGTCGAGGGCCACGGCCGCCACGAAGAGCTGGCCCCCAACGTCGACTTGTCGCGCACGGTCGGCTGGTTCACCACCAAGTACCCGGTGTCGTTGGCCGTCGCCGGACTGGACTGGTCGCAGGTGGTCGCGGGTGACGCGGCGCTGGGGCCGCTGATCAAGGATGCCAAGGAGCAGCTGCGCGGGCTGCCCGACCCGCTGACCTACGGACTGCTGCGCTACGCGAACGACGAGGTCGACCTGCCCGGCAACGATCCGGCGATCGGGTTCAACTACCTCGGCCGGCTAGGCGCCGGCACGGCGGCGGAGCTCTCCGGTGACCTGTGGCGAATCTCCGAAGAAGGCTTGTCGGTCGCCGGCGCGGCCACCGCGGTACCGCTGCCACTCATGCACACCGTCGACCTCAACGCCGGCACCATGGACACCGACGCGGGTCCGCACTTGCACGCCAGCTGGACCTGGGCGCCCTCGGCGCTGGACGGCGACCAGATCAGCCGGCTGAGCAAGCTGTGGTTCGAGGCCCTCACCGGCATCTGTGTCCACGTGCGCAACGGGGGCGGCGGTCTGACGCCGTCGGACCTGGCGCCGGCACGGCTGACCCAGCAGCAGCTCGACCAACTCGAGCAGCAGTACCACCTCGCCGACGTCTTGCCGCTGACCCCCGTGCAGCAGGGTCTGCTGTTTCACGCCAGCGTTGCCCAGGGCGGCGACAACGGCGACGACGTCTACGCGGTGCAGCTGGGTGTCACGATCGCCGGTGCCATCGACCCGCAGCGGCTGCGGGAGGCGGTGCAGACGGTGGTCAACCGGCACCCCAACCTGGCGGCCCGGTTCTGCGCCCAGTTCGACGAGCCGGTGCAGGTCATCCCCGCCGAGCCCGTCATGGCCTGGCGATACATCCAGCTCGACAGCGACGAAGCCGGCCACGACGAGCAAATCGAGCAGCTATGCGCCGACGAGCGCGACGCGGTCAGCGACCTGCTCGGCCGGCCCGCCTTCCGCGCGGCGCTGATCCGGATCGCCGAAAACAAGCATCGGTTCGTGCTCACCAACCACCACATCGTGATGGACGGGTGGTCGCTGCCGATCCTGCTGCGCGAAATCTTCGCCAGTTACTACGGCGAGCGCCTGCCCGCGCCCGCGTCGTACCGCAGCATTCTCACCTGGCTCGCCGAACAGGACCGCCCGGCCGCGCAGGCGGCATGGCGCCAGATGTTCGAAGGCTTCGACAACCCGACCCTGGTCGGCCCCGCAACGCGGATCGGGCTGGGGCGCCGGCGCGTCGACTCGTACCGGGTGTCCGCCGAGACCACTCGCGAGCTGAGCACGCTGGCGCGCTCCTGCCACACCACCGTCAACACGGTGCTGCAGGCCGGTTGGGCACAGCTGCTGATGTGGCTGACCGGACAGCGCGACGTCGCGTTCGGCACCGCGGTCTCGGGCCGGCCCCCGGAGGTGCCGGGCTCGGATTCGATTGTCGGCCTGCTGATTAACACCGTCGCGGTGCGGGCGAACACGACGGTGGCCACCACGGTCGCCGAGCTGCTCGACCAGCTGCAGACCGCGCACAACAACCGGCTCGAGCATGAGCACCTGGGTCTGTCCGACATTCACCGCGCCACCGGCCACGACCAGTTGTTCGACACGCTGTTCCTGTACGAGAACTACCCGATCGACACGAACGTGCCGGTGGGCGTGCACGAGCTGGCCATCACCGACGTCACGAACCGCGAATACAACCACTACCCGCTTTCCGTGATGGCCTTGCCGGGCCACGAACTAGGCATCCGCGTCGAGTACGACACGGACGTGTTCGACCCGGCGAGCATCGAAACTCTGGTGGAGCGATTCCAGCGGGTGCTGGTGGCGATGACCGCCGACCCGAGCCAGCGATTGTCGTCGATGGACGTGCTGGATGCCGGTGAGCATGCCCGCCTGGACGAGTGGGGCAACCGCGCCGTGCTGACCCGGCCGGCGGAGGGCACGACGATCCCGGCGATGTTCGCCGCGCAGGTGGCCCGGACCCCGGACGGGGTGGCGCTGGTGGACGGCGAGCGGTCGTGGACCTACCGCGGCCTCGACGAGGCGGCCGAGCGGCTAGCGCGAGTGCTGGTCGGTAAGGGCGCGCGCCCGGGCGAATGTGTGGCGCTGCTGTTCAACCGCTCGGCCGAGGCGATCATCGCGATGGTCGCGGTACTCAAGTCTGGCGCGGCCTACCTTCCGATCGACCCGGCGATGCCCGACGCGCGACTGGAGTTCATGCTCGGGGACGCCACGCCGGTCGCCGCGATGACCGACGCGACCATGCGGTCCCGGTTCGACGGGGCCGACCTGCCGGTCATCGACGTCCACGACCCAGACCTGTCGATCCCGTCCGATATCACCTTCCCGGTGGTGACGCCGGAGGACCTGGCGTACACGATCTATACCTCGGGGACGACCGGGGTGCCCAAGGGCGTGGCGATCACCCACCACAACGCGACGTCGTTGCTGGAAGCGCCCGACCCCGGCGCGCCGACCGGCCCGGGCCAGGTGTGGTCGCAGTGGCACTCCTACAGCTTCGACGTCTCGGTGTGGGAGATCTTCACCGCGCTGCTGCACGGTGCACGGCTGGTCGTGGTGCCCGAATCGGCGGCGGCGTCGGCTCATGAGCTACGCGACTTGCTGGTCGCCGAGCAGGTGACCGTGGTGGGTCAGACTCCGTCGGCGCTGGCGATGATGCCGGGCGAGGGGTTGGAGTCCGCGACGTTGGTGATGGCGGGGGAGGCCAGCCCGAACGAGTTGGTGGACAAGTGGGCGCCGGGACGGGTGATGATCAACGCCTACGGTCCGACCGAAGCCACCATCTATGCCGCGATCAGTGCGCCGATGAAGGCCGGCGAGGGCGCGCCGATCGGCGTGCCGGTGCCGGGTGCGGCGTTGTTCGTGCTGGACAAGTGGCTGCGGCCGGCTCCCGAGGGCGTGGTCGGTGAGTTGTACATCGCCGGTCGGGGTGTGGCCGTCGGTTATCTGCGCCGGGCCGGCCTGACCGCGTCGCGGTTCGTGGCGTGCCCGTTCGGCGAGCGAGGCGATCGGATGTATCGCACCGGGGACCTGGTGCGTTGGGGTGCCGACGGGCAGTTGCAGTACTTGGGCCGTGCCGACGAGCAGGTCAAGATTCGCGGTTACCGCATTGAGCTCGGTGAGGTGCAGGCGGCGTTGGCCGGCCTCGACGGGGTGCAGGCCGCGGCGGTGATCGCGCGCGAGGATCGTCCGGGTGACAAGCGGCTGGTCGGGTATGTCACCGTCACGGGCGATGTCGACACCGCTCAGATGCGCGCCCTGCTGGGCGAGCGGCTGCCGGCGTACATGGTTCCGACGGCGATCGTCGTGCTCGACACGCTGCCGCGCACCGTCAACGGCAAGCTCGACAAACGCGCCCTGCCCGCACCCGAATACCAGAGTGCGGTCCGCTACACCCCGCCCGCGACGCCCACCGAGGAGATCGTGGCCGGGATCTACGGCCAGGTGCTCGGCATCGAGCGGGTCGGCGTCGAGAACTCCTTCTTCGACCTGGGTGGCGATTCGCTGTCGGCGATGCGGGTGGTCGCCGCGATCAACACGGCGTTCGATTCCAACCTGTCGGTGCGCACGCTGTTCGAGGCGCCGTCGGTTCGCGCCATGAGCCAGCGCCTGGACAGTGACGTGGATGCCGACGAGACCGATGCCAACGGCCCGAGTTACGTTGCCGTGCACGGCCGCGACACCGAGGAGCTGCGTGCCAGCGACCTCACCCTGGACAAGTTCATCGACGAGACGACGCTGCTCGGCGCTCCGACGCTGCCGGGCCCGAGCGCCGAGGCGCGCACGGTGTTGTTGACCGGGGCGACCGGCTTCCTGGGGCGTTACCTGGCGCTGGAGTGGCTCAAGCAACTGAAACGTGTTGACGGCAAGCTGATCTGCCTGGTGCGAGCCGGCTCCGATCAGGAGGCATGGCGTCGTCTGGAGAAGACATTCGACAGCGGCGACCCGCAATTGGTGGACCACTTCCACCAGCTGGCCGCAGATCATCTCGAGGTCGTCGCCGGCGACAAGAGCGAAGCCAATCTGGGGCTCGACGAGCAGACCTACCAGCGGCTGGCCGAAACCGTCGATCTGATCGTCGACTCGGCCGCCGTGGTCAACGGCGTGCTGCCGTACCGAGAGTTGTTCGGGCCCAACGTCGTTGGCACCGGCGAACTGATCAAGTTCGCGCTGACCTCGCGGATGAAGCCGTATACGTACGTGTCGACCTCCGACCTCGGCCGCCAGGTCGAGCCGGCGCTGTTCACCGAGGACGCCGACATCCGCGTGGTCAGTCCGACCCGCGTCCTCGACGGCAGCTACGCCAACGGCTACGGCAACAGCAAGTGGGCCGGTGAGGTGCTGCTGCGGGAGGCCAATGAGCAGTTCGGGCTTCCGGTTTCGGTGTTCCGCAGCGACATGATCCTGTCCGACGTCAGCTATGCGGGCCAGTTCAACGTGACCGATATCGTCACCCGGATGATCCTGAGCCTGGTGGCCACCGGCGTCGCGCCCGCTTCGTTCTACCGCCGTGACGAGAACGGCAACCGGCAGCGGGCGCACTACGACGCGCTGCCCGTCGAATTCGTCGCCGAGTCGATCGCCACTCTGGGGGCCCAAGTGGTCGACGGGTTCGAGACCTATCACGTGATGAACCCGCACGACGACGGCATCGGCATCGACACCTACGTCGACTGGCTGATCGAGGCCGGCTATCCGATCCAGCGCATCGACGACTTCGCGGAGTGGGTGCGGCAGTTCGAGATCGGCCTGCGGGCCCTGCCGGACCGGCAGCGCCAGCATTCCGTGCTGCAGATGCTGCAGCTGATGCTGCACAACCCTGAGCAGATCCAGCCGCTCGAGCCGACCCGCGGGTCGTTCGCGCCGACCGACCGATTCCGTGCCGCGGTGCAGGAAGCGAAAATTGGTGCGGACAACGACATCCCGCATATCACGGCACCGGTCATCATCAAGTACGTCACCGACTTGCAACTGGTGGGATTGCTCTAGCCGACGGGCGAATGCGCCCCGATTGTCAACTGCTGCAGAGTATTAAGCCGCGTTGGGCTGCTGCACGCCGGGCGCGCTGCGGGCCCTTGCGCCCGGCAGGCGGTCCCGCAGCTTTGCCAATGTGAATTCGTGTCGGTCGGCGTCGTAGAAGAACCGCATCGTCCGGAACGGGTAATACAGCAGCAGTAGGGTGGCAATGGTCGTATGTGCCGTGGGGCTCTTGATGCCGTGCAGTTTGGTCGTCCGCGTGTAACGCGTGGCATACCGGTAGAAATCGCGCGGTGAGTCTTCCACCCGCCGGCCTGAGATAGCGGCGACCATGGACGGTGCGTAGGAAATCACGAAATCATTTTTGAACAGCGTCAGCGCCAGGTCGATATCTTCGTGCAGGCGCACTTCCGGGTCCAGCTGCGTCTTAAGACGGACGCCCTTCCACGCTGTGGCGCGAATTGCCATGTTGCAGCCGAGCAGAAACCGTTCACTGCGGACGTGCTTGTGCAGGTGGTGGCGAAGCGTGGAATCGACCCAGAAGAGGAAGCCCCGAAAAGGCAGGTCGTAAATAGCGATCGGACCACTCGCGGCGTCGATGTCGGGATCCTGGAAGTAGTTGCGAACCTTCTCGACCCAATCCGGCGGAATGACGGTATCGGCGTCAATGCGGCCGAACACGTCGCCGCGTGCATGATCGAAGCCGTAGTCACGGGTGGGCGCGGCGCCCTGGTAGGTGCTCTGGTCGAGTAGCTGGATGTCCAGATGCGGCGCCGCTGCTTGATATTTGCGCACAATCGATGCCGTGTCGTCGGTCGACTTGTTGTTGACCACAATTATTTCGTCCGGCGCTGAGGTCTGATTGATGCACGATTCCAGGCATTTGCCGATGAACCGTTCTTCGTTGTAGGCGGGAATGACGATCGTGACCGAGGGCTGTTGCGCCATGGCTTACACCCAATCTGCGGACGTGGGGGGACAGCCAGCGCCTTAGACAGCCGGCCCCGAATTCAGCTGCGAGGGGCACCAATTCATTGCGCCCTTTTGTTCAAACCGTATTGTGATGGCGACCGGGAAGCGGGGTGAGTAGCCGCATTTTCGTAGAACGTTCACCGGTAAACGCCCGTTGTTCAACACGCGTCTATCTGTGGGCGGCCCCCGATGACTGCCGCGCCCTGAAGCCCGGGTACCGCTGACTACCATTGCAAACGTTCCGCCAGTTGATCGGAGTGCCCGATGACAACAGCCCGTGTGCCGGGACTGCCGCTCGGCGAGGCCAAGGCCGCTGCCGACGAGGCGGCGATACCGGATTACATGGCCGAGCTCAGCATCTTCCAGGTGTTGCTCAACCATCCGCCGCTGGCGCGCGCGGTCAATGATCTGCTCGCGACGATGCTGTGGCACGGTTCGCTCGACGCGCGGTTGCGGGAGCTGGTGATCATGCGGATCGGTTGGCTCACCGCGTGCGAATACGAATGGACGCAGCATTGGCGCGTCGCCACTCGGTTAGGCGTCACGACCGAGGACCTGCTCGCTGTGCGGGATTGGCAACAGCACGAGGGTTTCGGGCCCAGCGAGCGAGCGGTGCTGGCGGCCACCGACGACGTGGTGCGCGACGGCGCGGTCAGCAGCCAAAGCTGGGCCGCCTGCGAGCGCGAATTGCAAGGCGACACAGCGACTCTCGTCGAACTCGTCACCGCGATCAGCGCGTGGCGGATGATCTCGTCGATCCTGCAGAGCCTCGAGGTCCCGTTGGAGGACGGCGTGGCGGGCTGGCCGCCGGACGGGCGTGCTCCGGCGGGCTGATTGCCTTGCCCGGCGATAACTCCTAGCGTCGAGGGATGCGGACCAGAGTCGCCGAGATGCTCGGTGTGGAGTTCCCGATATGCGCGTTCAGCCACTGTCGCGACGTCGTCGCCGCGGTCACCAACGCGGGCGGATTCGGAGTTCTGGGCGCCGTCGCGCACAGTCCGAAACGGCTGCAGAACGAACTGGACTGGATCGAGGAGCAGACCGGCGGCAAGCCCTACGGGGTCGACCTGTTGTTGCCGCCGAAATACGTCGGCGCCGAGAAAGGTGGCATCGACGCTAAGCAAGTCAGGGAGTTGCTCCCCGAGGAACATCGTGCGTTCGTCGAAGACTTGCTCGCCCGGTACGGCATCTCGGCTCCGGCAGAACCGCCGCGGGCATCCGTCGGCGGCCTCAACATCTCACCCAAGGGTTACGAGCCATTACTGGAAGTGGCGTTCGCGCATGACATTCGGTTGATCGCCAGTGCGCTCGGTTCACCCCCGGCCGACCTCGTCGAACGCGCGCACCGCCACGAGGTGTTGGTCGCCGCGCTGGCCGGCACCACCGCACACGCGCGACGGCATGCCGCGGCCGGCGTCGACCTGATCGTCGCGCAGGGCACCGAAGCCGGCGGCCACACCGGCGAGGTGGCGACCATGGTCCTGGTTCCCGAAGTCGTCGACGCGGTCGCGCCGGTCCCGGTCCTGGCGGCGGGCGGGATCGCCCGCGGGCGTCAGATCGCGGCGGCCCTGGCGCTGGGCGCCGAGGGCGTGTGGTGCGGCTCGGTGTGGCTGACCACCGAGGAGGCCGAGACCGATCCGGTGGTCAAGGAGAAGTTCCTGGCCGCCAGTTCCTCGGACACCGTGCGATCGCGGTCGATGACGGGCAAGCCGGCGCGGATGCTGCGGACCGCTTGGACCGACGAGTGGGAGCGGCCCGAAAACCCGGCTCCGCTGGGGATGCCGCTGCAGACCAACCTCGTCGCCGAACCGCAGCTGCGCATCAACCAAGCGGCCGCCCATCCCGGTGCGAAGGCACGTGAGCTGGCAACCTATTTCGTCGGCCAGGTGGTCGGTTCGCTCGACCGCGTCCGGCCGACACGCGCGGTCGTGCTCGACATGATCGAGGAGTTCGCCGACACCATCGGACGGCTGGAAGACTTAGCCGACAACTGACTGTCAGGGCGGGTTCGGATTGGTGTGAACCATGCCACAGCGAGGCGTTCGTCCAGGTCAGGGCTGTCAAACCTGATCGAAAGCTGTGAAGCGGCGTAGTAAACCCATAAAGTTGCGCGACACGGCTTAGATCACATTGACCCGGGCCGGGTGCCTCGTGGAGTATCTACAGCAGCACCTCGTTAGGTGAGGCGGCTACACGAACACAGGCCACTGACCCCGAACGTCGAAAGACGCCCCGGGTCAGGACAGCTCTTCCCGGCTTAAGGGTTGAGTCCAAGTGGCTTCCGGAGTTTCCGGACACGTCGTGTGGTGCCAAAGCTCTGACGAGAGGGGTGCGGATTTCCGGCGGTCGCCGGATTCTGAACTCCTTGTGGTGCGCGCAGATAGGCGCGGGTAACCCGCACGCGTCGTGGCCGTGGAGGAGGTGAGGGACGTATGAGTTCCAGTGGCAGTCCGGATGGATATCCAGCACAGGCTCCGTCCCAATCCGGCCTCCGGCCCGACGCCTCGAGCTAGCGAATCGATTTAGCGCTCAAGCGTTCTCGGATCGGAACCCGGACGGGTCGGGACACATCAGTCCAGTCAGAACCCGTTTGCAATTCCGTTAGGAGACGATCATGACCGCAGTACTCTTCGACGAAGTAGTGGCCGTAGCGCCCGTCCGCAACCTGCGTGTCGTGCGCGACACGGCGCCCACGTCGGTGCCCACGCGGGCGCCGGTGCCCACGCAGGCCGCCCGGCCCGCCGACGCCGGATACTTCGGCGCCGGCGACCCACTGGTGACCGGTGCCGCCCGCCTGCTGAGCGTCCCCGTCCGTCACCTCTACGCGGCGCTGTGGCGCGTCGGGTTCATCGAGGTTCGGTGACGATGGATGTGGCCCAGCCGATGGCTCCAAGGGGCTAGTCGACCGCAGACACGATGTGCGGCCAGCTGGCCCCTTGGAGCCGGCAGTGATTGATTTGCAGTAGTCCGTAGAATCTTGTTCACGGCATCGATCCGGCTATCACCGGGGAGCCTTCGGAAGAACAGCCCGCTCCACTATCGGGGCGGCCCAGTAGAACCGAACGGGGAGGCCCGTCACAGCCTGAATCGAGCGGCCGCGTGCGAGCGTGGCAAGCGGGGTGGTACCGCGGTGCTCGCGCAGATTGCGCGACCTCGTCCCCGGCCTGACCGTAGGCACGCAGGAGACGACGCGCACCGTGACCGACTCAATCAGCGGCGAAGCCGGCGCCAGGGCCTATCCCAAGCTGGCCGGGGGAGCCCCCGACTTTCCGGCGCTCGAACTCGAAGTCCTCGACTACTGGACCCGCGACGACACCTTCCGGGCCAGCATCTCGCAGCGCGACGGCGCCGAAGAGTACGTGTTCTACGACGGGCCGCCGTTCGCCAACGGGCTGCCGCACTACGGACACTTGCTGACCGGGTATGTGAAAGACATCGTCCCGCGCTACCGCACCATGCGGGGCTACAAGGTGGACCGCCGCTTCGGCTGGGACACCCATGGGCTGCCCGCCGAACTCGAAGTCGAACGCCAGCTGGGCATCACCGACAAGTCCCAAATCGACGACATGGGCATCGCCGCCTTCAACGAGGCCTGCCGGGAATCGGTATTGCGCTACACGGCCGAATGGCAGGCCTACGTCACCCGCCAGGCGCGCTGGGTCGACTTCGACAACGACTACAAGACGCTTGACCTGCCCTATATGGAGTCGGTGATCTGGGCGTTCAAACAGCTGTGGGACAAGGGCCTGGCCTACGAGGGTTACCGGGTGCTGCCGTACTGCTGGCGCGACGAAACCCCGTTGTCCAACCACGAATTGCGGATGGACGACGACGTCTACCAAAGCCGCCAGGACCCGGCCGTGACGGTGGGTTTCCCGGTAGCAGCCGGTGGTGCCCCGAAAGGATTAGCCGGCGCTTACCTGCTGGTGTGGACGACCACGCCGTGGACGCTGCCGTCGAACCTGGCCGTTGCCGTCAACCCCGAGGTGACCTACGTCCAGGTCACCGTCGGGGACCGGCGCTTCGTGCTGGCCGAGTCGCGCCTGGCGGCCTACGCAAAAGAACTCGGTGAAGAGCCCGAGATACTTGGCACCTATTCGGGCGCCGACCTGCTGGGCACCCGCTACCTGCCCCCGTTCCCGTATTTCATGGACCCAGAACCAGGGCGAGCCAAGGCGTTTCAGGTGCTGCCGGGCGACTTCGTCACCACCGACGACGGCACCGGAATCGTGCACATGGCGCCGGCCTACGGTGAGGACGACATGGCGACCACCGACAAGGTGGGCATCGTGCCGGTCACGCCGGTCGACTCCAAGGGCCGCTTCGACGTCACGGTCCCGGATTACCAGGGGCAGCACGTCTTTGATGCCAACCCGCACATCATCCGCGACCTGAAGAACCAGAGCGGTCCGGCGGCGGTGAACCAGCCGGTACTGATCCGTCACGAAACCTACGAGCATCCCTACCCGCACTGCTGGCGATGCCGCAATCCGCTGATCTACCGGGCGGTATCGTCGTGGTTCGTCTCGGTCACCGAATTCCGGGATCGCATGGTGGAACTCAACCAGCAGATCACCTGGTACCCCGAGCACGTCAAGGACGGCCAGTTCGGTAAGTGGCTGCAGGGCGCGCGTGACTGGTCGATCTCGCGAAATCGCTACTGGGGCAGCCCGATTCCGGTGTGGAAATCCGATGACCCGGCCTACCCGCGCATCGACGTCTACGGCAGCCTCGACGAGCTGGAGCGGGACTTCGGGGTGCGGCCCACCAACTTACACCGGCCCTACATCGACGAACTCACCCGGCCCAACCCTGACGATCCTTCCGGAAACAGCACGATGCGGCGCATTCCCGACGTGCTCGACGTGTGGTTCGACTCGGGATCGATGCCGTATGCCCAGGTGCACTTCCCGTTCGAGAATGCGGACTGGTTCGCGGGCGGGGCGGCCGGAGAGGGTGGGCACTATCCGGGTGACTTCATCGTGGAATACATCGGGCAGACTCGTGGCTGGTTCTACACGCTGCATGTGCTGGCCACCGCGCTGTTCGACCGGCCAGCCTTCAAAACCTGTGTGGCACACGGGATTGTGCTCGGATCCGACGGGCAGAAGATGAGCAAGTCGCTGCGCAACTACCCCGACGTCAGCGAGGTGTTCGACCGCGACGGCTCCGACGCGATGCGCTGGTTCCTGATGGCCTCACCGATCCTGCGGGGCGGCAACCTGATCGTCACCGAACAGGGCATCCGCGAGGGTGTGCGCCAGGTGTTGCTGCCGCTGTGGAACGCCTACAGCTTCCTGGCTCTTTACGCGCCGAAAGTCGGCACCTGGCGTACCGATTCGGCACACGTGCTGGACCGCTACATCCTGGCGAAGGTGGCCGTGCTGCGCGACGAGCTCACCGACTCGCTGGAGGTCTGCGACATCTCCGGGGCCTGCGAGCAGCTGCGCCAGTTCACCGAGGCGCTGACGAATTGGTATGTGCGACGGTCACGTTCGCGGTTCTGGGAGGAAGACACCGACGCGATCGACACCCTGCACACCGTGCTGGAGATGACCTCGCGACTGGCGGCACCGCTGCTGCCGTTGATTACCGAGATCATCTGGCGTGGTCTGACCGGCGAACGTTCGGTGCACCTGACGGATTGGCCGCAGGCCGGCGCGCTGCCCGCGGACGCCGATCTGGTGGCCGCGATGGACCAGGTTCGCGAGGTGTGCTCGGCAGCGTCGTCGCTGCGCAAGGCCAAGAAGTTGCGGGTGCGGCTGCCACTGCCGAAACTGACTGTGGCGGTGGAGGATCCGCAGCAGCTGGTGCCATTCACCGACTTGATCGCCGACGAGCTCAACGTCAAGCAGGTGGAACTGACCGACGCGATCGACACCTACGGCCGCTTCGAGCTCACCGTCAACGCCCGGGTGGCCGGGCCGCGGCTGGGCAAGGACGTGCAGGCCGCGATCAAGGCGGTCAAGGCCGGCGAGGGCGTCGTCAACCCCGACGGCACCTTGACCGCCGGGCCCGCGGTGCTGCAGCCCGAGGAGTACAGCTCGCGGCTGGTGGCCGCCGACCCGGAGTTCACCGCGGCGCTGCCCGGGGGCGCCGGCCTGGTGGTGCTGGACGGCACGGTGACCCCGGAGCTGGAGGCCGAAGGTTGGGCCAAGGACCGGATCCGCGAGCTGCAGGAGTTGCGCAAGTCGACCGGACTGGACGTCTCGGATCGCATTCGCGTCGTGATGTCGGTGCCCGCCGAACGGGCCGACTGGGCGCGCGCGCACCGCGACCTGATCGCGGGTGAAATCCTGGCCACCAGTTTCGAATTCGGCGATCTAGTGGATGCGGCGGAGATCGGCGACGGCGTGCGGGTCGAGATCGCCAAATCCTGACCGCGGACGTCGCGGTGGCACGCCGCGCTGCCTGTCGTCAGCAAGCGGTAGCGTCCGGTTAGGGGAAACCAACACGGGAGAGGCGTCGTTGCGGATACTGGGCGTGTTCCGGGTGCACAACGGTGCCGACGTCTTGCCCCGCGTCCTGGACGCGTTGGCCGGGTGGTGCGACGACATCTACGCAATCGACGACCGCAGCACCGACGACAGTGCGGAGATCCTGCGCCGGCACCCCGCGGTGACCAACCTGGTGCGGGCCCGCCCCGACCTGCCCCGGACGCCGTGGCTGATCCCCGAACCGCCCGGGCTGGAACTGCTGTACCGGATGGCCGATTTCTGCCGGCCGGACTGGATCGTGATGATCGACTCCGACCAAATCGTCGAGGCGGACGTCGATATCCGCGAGGTATTGGCGGGCACGCCGGACGACGTCGCGGCGCTGATGTGCCCGATGATCCCGGCCTGGAACGACCCGGATTATCCGGACATGATCCCCGTGATGGGAACGGCGGAATCGGTGCGCGGGCCGTTCTGGCGGTGGCGACCCGGGCTGCGGGCCGGCACCCGGGTGATCCACAACCCGCACTGGCCCGCCAATATCACCGAGCACGGCCGCATTGGCCTGGTGAACGAGATCCGGTTGCACCACACCGGATGGGCAACCCTGGCCGAACGGATCGGCAAGGTCGAGCACTACCGCAAGATCGATCCGGACTCCGAGTTGAACTACGGCGTGCCCTACGACCGCGCCCTGCTGTTCGGCTACGCCTATGAGGAGATCGAACTGCTCAAGGCCGACTACCGGCGTCGGGTGCGTGGCGACTTCGACCGGGCCGAGCCGGGCACCCGGCTACCCATCGATCGCGACAGCCTGGCGGTCGGTTCCGGCTACGGACGCCGGGCCGCGTCGTTTCATCCCGGCGTCGACTTCGCCGCGGATCCCGGCACCCCGATCCATGCGGTGACGTCGGGAACCGTCTCGGCCGTGCGCGATCTCGGCCCCGACGGGCTTCGGTCGGTCACCGTCTCGTGCCGCGACCTCGAGACGGTCTACGTGTTCCGTCCGGGCGACGAGAGCCGGATCGCCGTCGACGACCGGGTGGCCGCGGGAGCACGGATCGGCGCCCTCGGCCCGGAAACCCAATCCCGAGACGGCTTCTTGCATTTCGAGGTTCGCGTCGACGGTGAGCACACCAGTCCGGTCCGCTATCTGGCCAACTTGGGGTTGCAACCGTGGCCTCCGGCCGGCCGCCCGCGACCGGTGTCGGGGACCTTCCCGGCGTCCTCGCCGTGCACGATCACCGGGTGAGCTGTTCGAGCTGTTCGAGCAGCCCGCGTGCGGACCGAATCGCCGAGCGGACCTCCTGTAGCACCTTGGCAGGATGCTGCTCGTCTTTTTCGCCGAGCCGGTTGTAGCGCTCGACGCCGAAACTCGCTGATGCCACCCGTATCCCGAACGGCACCGCCAACGATCGCAGCGCCTCGAAGTGCAGGTAGTGGCCCACCGGTTGGCCGGTCACCATCAGACACGACGAGCCACGCATGCCTACCGTCCGAGCGGCGAAGGTGTAGGTGTCCGACGAGTTCGCCCGGCGACGGTCCGGATCCGGCGATGGCGTCTCGAGCAGCGTGATCGGCACACCGAGCTCGTTGCTCGCCGGCGCGAAGCGCCATACCGTCTCGTCGCCCTGCGGCTTGCCGACCCGCCCGCGCACATGCTCCATCAGCTCGCGGGTGTCGAGCCCGAACGCGTCGGCCGCGCCGAAGGCCATCAGCTCGAATTCGGTGCGGGCACCCGGCGCACACGCGTCGATCGCATCCTGCTCGGAGTCGAGCACGGGCCGGGACGCGGCGGCCAGCACCACGTGGCCGACGCGGCGGCCGGTGGCGATCTCACGCGCATACCGGGCGCGCAGCAGGTTGGTGTATCGCGCGCCGCCGATGACCAGGATGTGATCGAAATCCGTTCCTTCAGGCAAGGTTTCGCCCGTCACGCCCAACGCGGCCGTCGCCGCCTCGATCCTGTCTTGCTGCGCGGCAGGCAGGGGCAACCGAGGGATCAGCCACCTGGCCGCGCCTGCGGCGTCCTGGCTGCTGAGCCGTTCCGCGGCGGCTGCGCGGGCCCGGCCCCGATAGTCCCACGCGTTGCTGAACTCGTCGAGGAACGCCAGCCGGTCGCTCAGGCTCAGTCCGTCAGGGATGGCACCGCCGAACAGCCCGACGAGCTCGGCCAGCGCGGGGTGGGCAGACCACGACGCGACCTGCTGCTCGAGCTCAAAGGTGTCGATCGCGGCAGACCCGGCATGTGGCGAACACACGTGACGTTCTCTGTTCCTTCGAAAGCTGGGCGCTCGTTGGGCGATTCACAACGTACCGCCAATCCGCGGCACCCATCGCGCACTTCACGGAATTTGCATTAGCGACAAATCCGGCCCGTGCAATGGCTAGGATGCGCCACAACACGCATATGACGGGAGAGCGGAAAGTCGTGCGAATTCTCGTAACTGGCGGGGCGGGCTTCCAGGGCAGCCATCTGTCGGAGGCCCTGCTCGCCATCGGACACCAGGTGACCGTCCTCAACACGTTGTCCATTGCTGCCAAGGAAAATCTGCGTAGTTTCCAGATGAACGAATCGGCGGACGTCGTATTCGGTTCCGTGACCGATTGGGAGTTGGTCAGCAAGACCGCGCGCGACCACGACGTCATTTTCCACCTGGCGGCAAATGTAAACGTGGACAAGTCACTTGACGATCCTCGAAGCTTTCTCGAGACCAATGTGATGGGCACGCACCACGTTCTCGAGGCCGCACGCGAATACGGTTCGCGAGTCATCTTCGCGTCGACCTGTGAGGTGTACGGAGACGGTCACAGCCTGGCCCCCGATGCGCTGCTCGACGAAACGGCAGAACCGAGACCGAACAGCCCATACGCCGCGTCGAAGGCCGCCGCCGACCGGCTGTGTTACTCGTACTTCCGCTCGTATGGCATGGACATCGCGATTGTTCGTCCGTTCAACATCTTTGGTGAGCGACAGAAAAGTGGAGCCTTCGGCGCGCTGATTCCGATCCTGGTGCGCCGCGCCATCGCCGGTCAGGACCTCACCGTCTTCGGCGACGGCTCCGCGACGCGCGACTACCTCCACGTCAGCGATGCGGTGGACGCCTACCGACTGGTGCTCGACACCCCAGATCTCAAGGGCCGCGCGATCAACTTCGCCAGCGGCACCAATACCCGGGTACGCGACATCGCCGAATACATCGCCGCGAGATTCCACACCCGAGTGGTCAACGGACCCGCGCGCCCGGGCGAAGTGAGCCGATTTCCCGCCAGCATCGCGCTGGCACGCAGCATCGGGTTCGCGCCGAAGGTCGACATCTGGGCAGGCATCGACCGCTACATCGCGTGGGCCAAGGAGCAGCCGCAGCAACTAGTCGGCTAGTTTGACCGCGCGCCAGCGCAGCCGACCGCCGCGCACCTCGACCTCGACGTGGCCGAATCCCGCCGCGCGCAAGCGATCCGGCAGGGTGTCCGGCGAGACGGTGTTGCAGATGTCGCGAAAATGCAGGATCCGGAAGCGCAGCGAGTTCACGCTGTCGCTGCCGGCGAACACCCCGCCGGGGCGCAGCACCCGGAAAGCTTCGGCGAACAACCGGTCCTGCAGTTCGACCGTCGGCACGTGGTGCAGCATCGTGAACGACACCACCGAGCTGAACTCGTCGTCCGGCAACCCGGTCGCAGTGGCGTCGCCGTTGATGATTCGCGCCCGGTCGCCGTAGCGGCGCTGCAGTCGCTGCGCCATCGGCGTGTCGATCTCCACCGAGGTGAGCTTCGGCGTCTTGTCGAGCAGCACCCGCAGGATCGCGCCGTAACCGGGCCCGATCTCCAGGGTGTTGTCGCCCAAGTCAACGTCGGCCAGCGCCCAGGGCAGCAGATCATCTTCGACTGCTTTAGCCCAGCGCTGCGAGCTGCAGATCCGGCGATGCGCGAGGTTCATGGCCATGCGGAAAACGTTAGCCCAGTAGCGCAATAGCATTTATCGGATGGAGTCGCGTTGGGTCCTGCACCTGGACATGGACGCGTTCTTCGCCTCCGTCGAGCAGCTCACCCGCCCGACGCTGCGAGGCCGGCCGGTGCTGGTCGGCGGGCTGGGCGGCCGGGGGGTGGTGGCCGGGGCGAGTTACGAGGCGCGGGTGTTCGGGGCGCGCTCAGCCATGCCGATGCACCAGGCCCGCCGGATGATCGGTGTGACCGCGGTGGTGCTGCCGCCGCGCGGCGTGGTGTACGGGGTGGCCAGCCGGCGGGTGTTCGACGTAGTACGCGCCGTGGTTCCGGTCGTCGAGCAGCTGTCCTTCGACGAGGCGTTCGGGGAGCCGCCGCAGCTCGCCGGGGCGTCCGCGGCGGACGTCGAGCGGTTCTGCGAGGGGTTGCGGCGACGAGTGCGCGACGAGACCGGGTTGATCGCCTCGGTGGGCGCCGGCTCGGGCAAGCAGATCGCCAAGATCGCCTCCGGGCTGGCCAAACCCGACGGCATCCGGGTGGTCGGGCGCGCCGAGGAACGGTTGCTGCTCGACGGGCTGCCGGTGCGGCGGCTGTGGGGAATCGGCCCGGTCGCCGAGGAGAAGCTGAATCGGCTCGGCATCGAGACGATCGGGCAGCTGGCCGCGCTGACCGACGCCGAGGTCGCCAACATCCTGGGCGCGACGGTCGGCCTGGCGCTGCACCGGCTGGCCCGCGGCATCGACGATCGCCCCGTCGCCGAGCGCGCCGAGGCCAAGCAGATCAGCGCCGAATCCACCTTCGCGGTCGACCTGACCAGTCTCGAGCAGTTGCACGATGCGATCGCTCCGATCGCCGAGCATGCCTATCAGCGGCTGCTGCGCGACGGTCGCGGCGCCCGCACCGTCACGGTGAAGCTGAAGAAGTCCGACATGAGCACGCTGACCCGCTCCGCGACCTTGCCGTATGCGACGACGGAGTCCGGCGCGCTGGTCGCGCTGGCCCGGCGACTGCTGCTCGATCCGCGCGAGGTCGGGCCGATTCGTCTACTCGGCGTTGGGTTTTCTGGGTTGAGCGACGTGCGCCAGGAGTCGCTGTTCCCGGACCTCGAGCTCGCGGCGCCGGAACCGGAGGCGCAGCACTTTGTGCAAACGGTAACGCAGACCGCGACCGACGCGATGTTCGCCCCCGAGGCCTCGCCGTGGCGGGTCGGCCTCGACGTCGAGCACCGCGAACTCGGGCACGGCTGGGTGCAGGGCGCCGGCCACGGCGTCGTCACTGTGCGGTTCGAAACCCGAAGCAGCGGGCCGGGCGTCGCCCGGACGTTTCCCGCCGACACCGCCGATCTCGTCGGCGCCAACCCGATCGATTCGCTGGATTGGCCGGACTACCTGGGCGAGCTGCGCACCGGGGCCACCGCCGAGGCCTCAGCCCCAGCGGGCGATGACGTCGCCGACCGGTGAGCCCGCGGCCAGCGCGGCCATCAGCAGCACCCGGGCCTGCGGCGGCCGCAACCGTGGCACCAGCACGGCACCGGCTTCGACCAGGTCGTGGCCGGGGCCGTAGCCCGCGCTGACCCCGCCGCCGGGGACCCGGGTGGACACCCCGACGACGATCCCGTTCGCGCAGTGCCGGCGCACGCCGTCGACCACCGCGGCCCCGGCATTGCCCGAGCCCAGCGCCTCGAGCACGACGGCCCGCGCTCCAGCGCCCACGAAGGCGTCCAGCGCCACCGAGTCGCTGCCCAGATAGGCCGCGACGATGTCGACCCGCGGCGCTTCGGCCGCCCGCAGCTCACCGAGGTAGGGACGGAGTTTGGCGCCGTTGAGTGCCACGCCGCCCGGCGTCGTGCCGACCAGCTCGCCGGCGAAGCCGCTCAGGTCCTGGGTGGCCACCTTGTGCATGCCCAGCGGTTGCAGTACCCGCCCGGCGAAGGACACCAGCACACCGAGGCCGCGCGCGGCCGGACTGGCCGCCACCGCCACCGCGTCGCGCAGGTTGGCGGGCCCGTCGGAGTCCGGGGCGTCGGCGCTGCGCATCGCGCCGGTCAGGACGACCGGCGGACTGCCGGAGTAGGTGAGGTCGAGCCACAGCGCGGTCTCCTCCATGGTGTCGGTGCCGTGCGCGACGACCACGCCCTGGGCGCCGTCGGCGACCGCGACCCGCACCGCATCGCCGATCCGGTCCCAGTCGGGCATCGTCAGTTCCGAGCTGTCCACCGCCATCAGGTCGACGACGTCGACGTCGAGGCCGGCGGTGAGGTCGGACCCGGTGCGGCTGGGGCGGCGCACGCCGTCGGCGCCGGTGCTGGTCGAAATCGTGCCGCCGGTGGCGATGACGGTGATGCGGCCCATAGCCGAATCATTCCGCACCTGCCGGGGCGGCGAGGCCGCACCCAACGGAGCCGGGCGCTAGGGGATGATGGGGAGGTGCCCGAAGAACCAACAGGATCGGCCGAGCCGGTGACGTCCGCGGCGCAGGCCGAAACGTCCGGGGAAGTGGCAGAGCCCGAAGCACCCGCGCCGCCGTCCGCTCCGAGGCGGCTGCGGCTGCTGTTGTCGGTCGCGGCCGTCGTGCTGGCGCTCGACGTCGTGACCAAAGTGCTCGCCGTCCGACTGCTGCCGCCTGGACAGCCGGTGTCGATCATCGGCGACACGGTGACCTGGACGTTGGTGCGCAATTCCGGGGCCGCATTCTCGATGGCGACCGGCTACACCTGGATGTTGACACTGATCGCCACCGGTGTGGTGCTCGGCATTTTCTGGATGGGCCGGCGGCTGGTGTCGCCGTGGTGGGCGGTGGGCCTCGGCATGATCCTCGGCGGCGCCACCGGCAACCTGGTGGACCGCTTCTTCCGCGCGCCGGGACCGCTTCGGGGCCATGTCGTCGATTTCTTGTCGATCGGCTGGTGGCCGGTGTTCAACGTCGCGGACCCGGCCGTGGTCGGCGGCGCGATCCTGCTGGTCGTGCTCTCGGTGTTCGGCTTCGATTTCGACTCGGTAGGTCGTCGTAAGCCCGACCGCACCACATGACCAACCGCTCGATGCCCGTTCCGGAGGGATTGGCGGGCATGCGTGTCGACGCCGGGCTGTCGCGCCTGTTGGGCCTGTCCCGCAGCGCGGTGGCGGCCATCGCCGAGGACGGCGGCGTCGAACTCGACGGTGTGCAGGCGGGCAAGTCAGACCGACTGACACCCGGCGCCTGGCTGGAGGTGCGGTTGCCCGAGGCGCCGGCGCCGCTGGAGAACACGCCCGTCGAGATCGAGGGCATGGCCGTCCTGTACTCCGACGACGACATCGTCGTCGTCGACAAGCCGGCGGCGGTGGCCGCGCACGCCTCGGTGGGCTGGAGCGGGCCGACCGTGCTCGGCGGCCTGGCCGCCGCGGGCTACCGGATCACCACGTCGGGTGTGCACGAGCGGCAGGGCATCGTGCACCGCCTCGACGTGGGGACCTCCGGGGTGATGGTGGTCGCGATCTCTGAACGGGCCTACACCGTGCTCAAGCGGGCGTTCAAACAGCGCACCGTCGACAAGCGCTACCACGCTCTGGTGCAAGGACATCCGGACCCGTCCAGCGGGACCATCGACGCGCCGATCGGACGGCATCGTGGCGGGGAGTGGAAGTTCGCGGTCACCCAGAACGGTCGGCACAGCGTCACCCACTACGACACCGTCGAAGCGTTCGTCGCCGCCAGCCTGCTCGACGTGCACCTGGAAACCGGTCGCACCCACCAGATTCGGGTGCATTTCGCCGCGTTGCACCATCCGTGCTGCGGCGACCTCGTCTACGGCGCCGACCCAAAACTCGCGAAAAGGCTTGGCCTGGAACGTCAATGGCTGCACGCGCGGTCGCTGGCGTTCGCCCATCCGGCCGACGGGCGGTGGGTGGAATTCGTCAGCCCCTACCCGGCCGACCTGCACCACGCGTTGGGTGTGCTGCGCGACGAGGGCTGATCAGCCGGGCTTGCGGGCCTCGACCAGCACCCGCGTCGGGTGCGTGACGAATCGGCCGTCCGCCTCGATGATGTCGTGCAGGGCCCGCAGTCGCCCGTAGTAGGGCTCGACGGTGAAGTCCGGCACGGTCCAAATCAGCTTGCGCAGGAAGTAGACCACCGCGCCGATGTCGAAGAACTCCGCGCGCAGCGTCTCCATGCGGAGGTCCACGATCTGCAACCCGGCGGCCTGTGCGTCGGCACGCTGCACGGCCGGCTCGAGGTGGGCGCCCAACTCGGGGTGCGTTCCCATCACGAATTCGACCAGCTCGCACATCGTCGCGGGGCCGGGGTGCTGCGCGAAGTAAGTGCCACCGGGCCGCAAAATGCGGGCAATTTCGCTCCACCACACGGCAATTGGATGCCGGCTGGTCACCAGGTCGAAGGCCTCGGCGGCGAACGGCAGCGGGGGCTCGTCGCGGGTCCGGATGACCACCACGCCGCGCTGATGTAATCGCTGGGTAGCCAGTGCGGCGTTGGGCGGCCACGACTCGGTGGCCGCCATCGTCGGGGGGAACGACGGCACGCCGTCGAGCACCTCGCCGCCCCCGGTGTTGATGTCCAGGGCGGCCGACACCGCGGCGAGCCGAGCGCTGAGCTGCCGCTGGTATCCCCAGGACGGGCGTTGCTCGGTGGCCCTGCCGTCCAGCCAGGAGAAGTCCCAGCCCACGACTGACGCCGCGACGGCCTCCGCCATCAGCTCGTCGAACGACCGTCGCATCCCGGGCTCAGCGGGCATCCGGCTTGCGGGCCTCGACGAGAACCCGCGTCGCGTGCGCGACGAAAGAGCCGTCGGATTCGATGCGCTCGTGCAGCTCGCGCAGTCGATCGCGGTAGCGCTCGACGGTGAAGTCCGGCACCCACCAGATCACCTTGCGCAGGACGTAGACCACCGCGCCGATGTCGAAATACTCCTGGCGCAGGCGTTCCGGCCGCATGTTGACGATCTCCAGCCCGGCTGCCCGCGCCGCCGCGCTTTCGTTGTCCGGGTGTCGCAGATCCGATGCTTCGGGCTGTGGCCCGGTGAAGTACTCGATCAGCTCGGCCACCGTCGCGGGTCCGATGTGTTGAGCCAGGTAGGTACCGCCGGGCCGTAACACCCGGGCGATCTCGGGCCAGAACAGCGTGTGCGGATGCCGGCTGGTGACCAGGTCGAAGGCCTCGTCGGCGAACGGCAGGGCCGACTCGTCGGAGGTACCCACCACGACCACGCCGCGCGGGTGCAGGAGCCGGGTCGCCAGCGGGATGTTCGGTGGCCAGGACTCGACGGCCGCGATCGTGGGGGGGAATGGCGCGGCGCCGGCCAGCACTTCGCCGCCACCGGTTTGCAGATCCACGGCGGCCGTCACAGTCGCGAAGCGACGGCTGATCAGCTGTTGGTAGCCCCAGGACGGCCGCTCCTCGGTGGCCCGCCCGTCCAGCCACGAGAAATCCCAGCCGTCGACGGATACCGAATCGGCTTCCGCGACAAGATCGTCGAATGTGCGGCCCACATAAGGCATTGTGGGGCATCAGGACGTGGTGCAGACGAACTTGGTGCCGTTGAGGTCAATTGTTACCTCGCCCTGGTGCTCCCAGTATTCGGAGCCCTGCCGGCCGTACCTCGCCCCGCTGCCGGACGGCAGCAGGAACAGAATCTCCTGGTTGCCTTTCCAGTTGAGCACCGCCGTGCGCGGGTCGAACTGGTTGTAGAACTGGGCGGTCAGCGGGCCGGCGTCGGCGGGGCAGCGATAGGTGATGACCGGCGGAGCCACCGTCGCGGGGTCGGCGATGGCCAATTGGACCAGCCGGGTCTGATAGGCCTCCAGCACGCAGGTGTGCACATCGACGTTGCGCGCACAGTCGTCGCGGGCCGTCGTCCAGCCGGTTTGGGCCTCCGCCAGCGTGGCGGGATCGGCGCCGGTGCGGGCGAGCGCTTGCTGATAGGCGGTTTGCAGGCGGTGGTCGAGCTCGGTCAGGTGGGGGTCACTGCAGACCAGCTGCTGCGCGGCGTTGGCGGGTTTGCCGCAGTCGACCGCGACCGACGCCGGTGGCTTGCTGGTGACGCTCGGCATCCCCGAACCGGACGGCCGGGTGGTCGGCGAGCTGCACGCGCCCACGATCAGTGCCGCGGCGATGACTGCGATCGGCCTCATACGTGTTGACTACCGGCTGCGCCGCGATTGCCGGGCGCGACACGCCCGCGCGCCGGCGAATTCATGTCCGCTGCGCGGCTCAGCGCTTGGCGCTGCCGGCGTCGCTCGATGCGATCTCGGGGGCCAGAGGTGCGACGACGCTCAGAATCTCCGTCACCGTCATCGGCGAGACGCCGGCCGCGGCCAACGCATCGGCCAGATGCCCGGCCACCAGGTTGAAGTGGTGCATCGTGATGCCGCGCCCCTGATGCACTTGCTTCATCGGGGCACCGGTGTAGACATCGGGTGCGCCAAGTGCGGCCGCGAAGAACTCGATCTGCTTTCCTTTGAGGCGGTTCATGTTGCTTCCGGTGAAGAAGCCGGCCAGTTGGGCATCGGCGAGCACCCGGACGTAGAAGTCCTCGACGACGACTTCGAGCGCCTCGTGCCCGCCGATCCGGTCGAAGATGGTTGTCGGCTCCGGTTTGTGGAACGTTGCCAAGAGTTTCATGTAACCAGCGGACCACTGCGGCGTTGCCCCTCAGTTAGTCCGCGATCACGCTCGGATTGCCTGACGTAACAAGCCGATTGCCGGCAGCTAGCCGCATCTTCGGGTGCTCGGTGAGTCGATTCCCCCCGTTCAGGTGACGGTCATCCGTTCGTCGCCGCCGCGTCATGCCCGAGGGGCGTTGAGCTGGGGCACCTCCGGCTTGCGAGCGTCACGCCAGCGTGGCGTTGAGCGCCGAGCGTCATGCCAGCGTGGCGTTCGCGGGCGTTAGGCTCCGCTGATGGCCGCTGTGGAGCTGACCGCCGACGTCCCGATGACCCCGCAGGACATGTGGGATCACGTCTCGGACCTGTCGGACCTGGGGGACTGGCTGACGATGCACGAGGGGTGGCGCAGCGAGCTGCCCGACGTGATCGCCGAAGGCACCCAAATCATCGGCGTGGCCCGCGCCAAGGGCATGCGCAACCGCGTGACCTGGACGGTGACCAGGTGGGACCCGCCGCATGAGGTCGCGATGTCGGGTTCGGGCAAGGGGGGCACCAAATACGGCGTCACCCTCACCGTGCGGTCCACCGGCGACGGATCGACCCTCGGTTTGCGCCTGGAGCTGGGCGGTCGGGCGTTGTTCGGCCCGGTCGGATCGGCGGCAGCGCGAGCCGTCAAGGGCGACGTCGAGAAGTCACTGCAGAACTTCGTCGAGCTGTACGGATAAACCGGGCAAGACACACGCCGCGACACGCCGAACCAGTGTCGGTGGTCGGTCATAGACTGACGTGCCTATGAGTCAGTCGTCCTTCGTGCACTTGCATAACCACACCGAGTACTCGATGTTGGATGGTGCCGCGAAGATCACGCCGATGCTGGCCGAGGTGGAGCGGCTGGAAATGCCCGCGGTCGGCATGACTGACCACGGAAACATGTTCGGCGCCAGCGAGTTCTACAACGCGGCGACCAAGGTCGGGATCAAGCCGATCATCGGCGTCGAGGCCTACATCGCGCCGGCATCGCGCTTCGACACCAAGCGGATCCTGTGGGGTGATCCCAGCCAGAAGTCCGACGACGTCTCGGGCAGCGGCTCCTACACCCATATGACGATGGTGGCCGAAAACGCCACCGGTCTGCGCAACCTGTTCAAGCTGTCGTCGTTGGCCTCCTTCGAGGGACAACTCGGCAAGTGGTCGCGCATGGACGCCGAACTGATCGCCGAGCACGCCGAGGGCATCATCGCCACGACCGGCTGCCCGTCGGGCGAGGTGCAGACGCGGCTTCGGCTGGGGCATGAGCGCGAGGCCCTGGAGTCGGCCGCCAAGTGGCGCGAGATCTTCGGCGCCGACAACTTCTTCCTCGAGCTGATGGACCACGGGCTGTCCATCGAGACGCGAGTCCGCGACGGCTTGCTCGAGATCGGCCGCAAGCTGGGCATCCCGCCGCTGGCCACCAACGACTGCCACTACGTCACCCGCGACGCCTCCCACAACCACGAGGCGCTGTTGTGCGTGCAGACGGGCAAGACGCTGTCGGATCCGAATCGCTTCAAGTTCGACGGCGACGGCTACTACCTGAAGTCGGCCGCGGAGATGCGCCAGATCTGGGACGGCGAGGTGCCCGGCGCCTGCGACTCCACCCTGCTGATCGCCGAGCGGGTGCAGTCCTACGCCGACGTGTGGACGCCGCGCGACCGGATGCCGGTCTTCCCGGTGCCCGAGGGGCACGATCAGGCGACCTGGCTGCACCACGAGGTGATGGCGGGCCTGCAGCGGCGCTTTGGATCCGGTGTCGGCCAGGAATACATCGACCGGGCCGAGTACGAGATCAAGGTCATCTGCGACAAGGGTTTTCCGGCCTACTTCCTGATCGTCGCCGACCTGATCAACCACGCGAAGTCGATCGACATCCGGGTCGGGCCGGGGCGTGGTTCGGCGGCGGGATCGCTGGTGGCCTACGCGCTGGGCATCACCAACATCGACCCGATTCCACACGGTCTGCTGTTCGAGCGCTTCCTCAACCCGGAGCGCCCGTCGGCCCCCGATATCGATATCGACTTCGACGACCGTCGCCGCGGAGAGATGGTGCGCTACGCCGCCGACAAGTGGGGCTCCGACCGCGTCGCGCAGGTCATCACCTTCGGCACGATTAAAACCAAAGCGGCCCTGAAGGATTCGGCACGGATTCACTACGGGCAGCCCGGCTTCGCGATCGCCGACCGGATCACCAAGGCGTTGCCTCCGCCGATCATGGCCAAGGACATCCCGTTGTCCGGCATCACCGACCCGAACCACGAGCGGTACAAGGAAGCATCCGAGGTTCGCAGCCTGATCGAAACCGATCCGGACGTACGCACGATCTACCAGACGGCGCGCGGCCTGGAGGGACTGATCCGCAACGCCGGTGTGCACGCCTGCGCGGTGATCATGAGCAGCGAGCCGCTCACCGAGGCGATCCCGCTGTGGAAGCGGCCGCAGGACGGCGCCATCATCACCGGCTGGGACTACCCCTCGTGTGAGGCCATCGGCCTGCTGAAGATGGACTTCCTGGGCCTGCGCAACCTGACGATCATCGGCGACGCCCTGGATAACATCAAGGCCAACAGGGGAATTGACCTCGACCTGGAGTCGGTGCCGCTCGACGACAAGGCCACCTACGAGCTGCTGGGCCGCGGCGACACCCTGGGTGTCTTCCAGCTCGACGGCGGGCCGATGCGCGACCTGCTGCGCCGTATGCAGCCCACCGAATTCAACGACATCGTCGCCGTGTTGGCGCTGTACCGGCCGGGGCCGATGGGCATGAACGCCCACAACGACTACGCCGACCGCAAGAACGGCCGGCAGCCGATCAAGCCGATCCACCCGCAGCTCGAGGAGCCGCTACGCGAAATCCTCTCCGAGACTTACGGTTTGATCGTCTATCAAGAGCAGATCATGTTCATCGCCCAGAAGGTCGCCTCCTACACGATGGGTAAGGCCGACGCGCTGCGCAAGGCGATGGGCAAGAAGAAGCTCGAGGTGCTCGAGGCGGAGTACAAGGGCTTCTACGAAGGCATGACCGCCAACGGCTTCTCCGAAAAAGCGGTGAAAGCGTTGTGGGACACCATTCTTCCGTTCGCCGGATATGCGTTCAACAAGTCGCACGCGGCCGGCTACGGCCTGGTCTCGTACTGGACCGCGTATCTGAAGGCCAACTATCCGGCCGAGTACATGGCCGGGCTGTTGACGTCGGTGGGCGACGACAAGGACAAGGCCGCGGTCTATCTGGCCGACTGTCGCAAGCTCGGCATCACCGTGCTGCCGCCGGACGTCAACGAGTCTCTGGTCAACTTCGCGTCGGTCGGCAAGGACATCCGCTTCGGCCTGGGCGCGGTGCGCAATGTCGGTGCCAACGTGGTGAGCTCGCTGATCAAAACCCGAAGCGAGAAAAGCAAATTCACCGATTTCTCGGACTACCTGAACAAGATCGACATCTCGGCATGCAACAAGAAGGTCACCGAGTCGCTGATCAAGGCCGGTGCGTTCGATTCGCTGGGGCATGCCCGCAAGGGACTGTTCCTGGTGCACACCGATGCCGTCGACTCGGTGCTGGGTACCAAGAAGGCCGAGGCGATGGGCCAGTACGACCTGTTCGGCGGCGGCGATGCCGGCGGCGACGCGGTGTTCACCATCCGGGTGCCTGAGGACGAATGGGAAGACAAGCACAAGCTTGCCTTGGAGCGAGAAATGCTGGGGCTCTATGTATCCGGGCATCCGCTCAACGGGGTGGCGCATCTGCTGTCCGCGCAGGTGGACACGCAGATACCGGCGATCCTGGACGGCGATGTCAACAACGAGGCCCAGGTGCGGGTGGGCGGCATCCTGGCTTCGGTGAACCGTCGGGTCAACAAGAATGGAATGCCTTGGGCGTCGGCCCAATTGGAAGACCTCACTGGTGGCATCGAGGTGATGTTCTTCCCGCACGCGTACTCCGCCTACGGTGCCGACATCGTCGACGACGCGGTGGTGCTGATCAACGCCAAGGTTGCGATCCGCGACGACCGGATCTCGCTGATCGCCAATGAGCTTGTGGTGCCCGACTTTTCCAACGCCCAGCCGAACCGTCCGATCGCGGTCAGCCTGCCCACCCGGCAGTGCACGATCGACAAGGTGAGCGCACTCAAGCAGGTGCTGGCGCGCCATCCGGGCACCTCGCAGGTGCATCTGCGGCTGATCAGCGGCGACCGGATCACCACGCTGGAGCTCGACCAATCGCTGCGCGTGACGCCGTCGCCCGCGCTGATGGGCGACTTGAAGGAACTGCTGGGCCCGGGCTGCCTGGGCAGCTGAGCGCTTGGCTGTGCGGCCAGGGCGGGACCCCTCGGCGTGTCGTCACCATCAGCGCACACTCGAATCCGCAAGCGCACGCCGAACGCCGTCGGGCACGCTGATTACGACAGCTGGACCCCGACGATGACGCTGTCGGGCCAGACCCCGCGATCGCACGCCCGGCGCAGCTTCTCCCGCAGACCCAGATCCCGGTGCACGTTGGTCACGCCCGGCACTTTGACCAGCGGGACGATGTTCCATTGCCAGCCGTAGCGCCGGTGCAGGATCCGATTGGCCCGCTGCGCGTCGGCGCCCGAGAGCAGCATGGCGCGCCCGGCCACCGTCGGCGCGCCGTCGCGCACCCGGCCGCGGTGATCGCACGCCCGCAGCTCGATGTCGGGATGGGCCGTCAGCCGTTTGGTCTTGGGGCCGACCTTGGTCCGGAACACCAATGTGTCGCCGTCCATCGCGAACCAGATCGCAGTGTCGCGGGGGGTGCCGTCGCGTCGGAAAGTTCGGAGCAGGGCGTAACGGGCATCGCCGAGTGCGCTGTGGTGCATGGTCATCAGTCAACGACTTAGAGTTGACTCGAAGTCAAGTGCCGGGATTTCGGGAGGTTCGATGGCCGCCATGGCAACCAGCCGCTCGCTCACGATCGGCGAGGTCGCGCGGGCGACCGGGGTGGCCGCGACGACGTTGCGCTACTACGAGCAGATCGGGCTGCTGCCGTCACCGGCGCGGTTGTCGGGCCGGCGCCGCTACGACGACTCGGTCCTGGCCCGTCTCGAGGTCATCCGGCTGTGCAAATCCGCCGGCTTCGCGCTGGAAGAAATCCAGCTGCTGTTCGCCGACGACGCGCCGGGTCGCCCCGCCAGCCGCGCCTTGGCGGCGGCCAAACTCGCCCAGATCGACGACCAGATGGCGTCGCTGGCACGGGCGCGGGCCGTCATCGAGTGGGGGATGAGCTGCACCTGTCCGTCGATCGACGCCTGCACCTGCGGCATCCATCCGCCCTAGAACCGGTAGCGCAAGATCCGCGCTTTGCGGGCGGACACCTCGAACATCCCGGACACTTTGGTGGCAAACCGAATCCAGCCCGGAAACAGGTCGACCTCGGGAGCGTGGGCGAGGCTGACCTCGTCGACGAGCTTCAGCGCCGGATTCCACTTTTCGGGCGTACGCGGGTCTTCGAACCCCGGATAACCCCATTGGGCGCCGACGGTGCTGAACATGCGCTGCGGCGCCAGCTTCACCGCAAGCCGGGTGAACCAGCCGATCCGGCCGTAGTCGTTGAAGGCCAGTTCCCCCGAGGTGAAATACGTGGTGATGCGCCGAAAGACGGCGATCAGCACCGGCTCGGACAAGAACGCGAACAGCCCGTCGGCGATCACCATGACCGGCCGGTCGGCGGGAATGCTGTTGGGCCAGCTTTGGTCGGCCAGCGAGGCGGTCACCACGTGGGCGCGCTTGCTGGGCGGCAACAGCTGGCGGCGCAGCGCGCTGACACCCGGAAGGTCGACGCTGTACCAGTCGACGGTGGCGGGCGGCTGCACCCGAAACGGGCCCGAGTCCAGCCCGGCGCCCAGATCGACGACGACGGCATCGGGATGCTCGGCGGTGAAGGCCCGCACCCGTTCGTCGAGCATCTTGGCGCGCAGCGCCGTCTGGCAGACCACGCTCGCCGGGACGCCGAGGCCCGCGAAGTCGTAGTCGATCTTGTCGACGATGTCGGCGGCGAGCGAGTCGCCGAGAATCGGCCGCGCCCATTGGCTGTCCAGCGCTCGGGCGTATTGGGTCAGCAACGCGGTCTCCTCGAGCGGCGAGAGATCGCTCGCGCCGATCTCGGGTGGGGGCCGCATGATCCGAACGTACTCGGCGCCCACCGATCGGGCAGGCCGGTCGGGCCGCGAAATCGCGGAATGTGTTCCGTGCCACCCAACGGCGGACGTACGCTCACCGAGTGGAGAACGCGCATGGTGAGAGGCCGGTCCCGCCACCCGGCGACACCTGAAGGAGCACGCGAATGACGAGAACGGTGCGAGCGGTATGACCGGCGGGCGGCTCGCGACAGTGCGCGAACTCGGCCGCGTTAGAGCGCGAAAGCTGTTGCAGCACAGCGGAATTATCGACGAATCCGTGACTCCGCTATCGTCCGATCCGGTTGCCGTGGCCCAATTGCTGGGCGCGCCGTGGTACGACGAGAAGCTGGCCAAGCTGGCCGACGAGCTCGACCGCGATCCCGGTGACGTGCGCGCCGAGGCGGCCGGCCATCTACGCGAGATGGCGGCTTCCCTGGACGAGCGGGCGGTGCAGGGGTGGCGCGGGTTCAGCCGGTGGCTGATGCGGGCTTACGACGTGCTGGTCGACGAGGACCAGATCGCGCAGTTGCGCAAGCTGGATCGAAAAGCGACGTTGGCCTTTGCCTTTTCGCACCGGTCGTACCTGGACGGCATGCTGCTGCCGGAGATGATCGTGGCCAACCGGCTCTCCCCCGCCTTCACGTTCGGCGGGGCCAACCTGAATTTCTTCCCGATGGGCGCCTTCGCCAAGCGCACCGGAACGATCTTCATCCGGCGTCAGACCAAAGACATTCCCGTCTACCGGTTCGTGTTGCGCGCGTACACCGCTCAATTGGTGCAAAACCACACGAACCTCACCTGGTCGATCGAAGGGGGGCGCACCCGTACCGGCAAGCTGCGGCCGCCGGTGTTCGGCATCCTGCGCTACCTCACCGACGCCGTCGACGAAATCGACGGTCCCGAAGTGTTTTTGGTGCCGACCTCGATCGTGTACGACCAGCTGCACGAGGTCGAGGCGATGACCACCGAAGCCTACGGGGCAAAGAAACGGCCCGAAGACCTTCGCTTCCTGGTCGGCTTGGCGCGCCAGCAGGGCAAGCGGCTCGGTCGCGCTTACCTGGACTTCGGCGAACCGCTGCCGCTGCGCAAGCGCCTGGAGGAGATGCGCGGCGAGGAGGCGGGGACCGGCACCGAGATCGAACGTATCGCTTTGGATGTCGAGCACCGGATCAACCGCGCGACGCCGGTCACTCCCACCGCGGTGGTGAACCTGGCGTTGCTGGGCGCGGACCGGTCGTTGTCGATCAGCGAGGTGCTGGCCACCGTGCGACCGCTGGCCAGCTACATCACGGCGCGAAACTGGTCCGTCGCCGGCGCCGCGGACCTGACGAATCGCTCCACCATCCGGTGGACGTTGCACCAGCTCGTCGCCTCCGGTGTGGTCAGCGTGTATGAGGCCGGCACCGAGGCGGTGTGGGGGATCGGCGAGGACCAGCATCTGGTCGCGGCGTTCTACCGCAATACCGCGATCCACATTCTGGTCGATCGTGCGATCGCCGAGACGGCGTTGCTGGCCGCTGCCGAAAACGCCGAGAATTCCGCGGACGGCATGGTGTCGCCGGTGACGGTGCGCGACGAGGCGCTGAGTTTGCGTGAGTTGCTGAAGTTCGAGTTCCTGTTCTCCGGCCGTGCCCAGTTCGAAAAGGAGCTCGCCGACGAGGTACGTCTGATCGGGGCGGTGGACACCAGCCACGCCGCGGCCGCCGCCGATGTGCGCGGATTGCTGGCATCGGCCGATGTGCTGTTGGCGCACTTGGTGTTGCGGCCGTTCCTCGACGCCTATCACATCGTCGCCGACCGGCTGGCCGCCCTCGAGGACGAGTCCCTGGACGAAAACGACTTCCTCGCCGAATGTCTGGAGCTGGGCAAGCAGTGGGAGCTGCAGCGCAGAATCGCCAGCGCCGAGTCGAGGTCGATGGAGTTGTTCAAGACCGCGCTGCGCCTGGCGCGCCACCGCGAGCTGGTCGACGGTTCGGATTCCGAGCAACTCGGCAAGCGCCGCCAGGAGTTCGCGGACGAGATCGCGACCGCGACCCGACGCGTCAACGCGATCGCCGAACTCGCCCGGGCGCGGGTCTAACGCCAAACCGCTTGGGCGCCAAGTCGCGCCCGCCCCGCGGCATCGAAACGGGCATACAGTGGTGCCATGCCACTCGAAGGTGAATACGCCCCCAGCCCCTGGGATTGGTCCCGCGAACAAGCCGACAAGTACGCCGAATCCGGCGGAGCCGAGGCAGCGGACATGAAGGGCAAGCCCATCATTTTGCTGACCACGGTCGGAGCCAAGACCGGCAAGCTGCGCAAGACTCCGCTGATGCGCGTCGAGCACGACGGCGAGTACGCCGTCGTCGCCTCGCTGGGTGGCGCGCCGAAGAACCCGGTCTGGTACTACAACATCGTCAAGAACCCGCGAGTCGAGCTCCAGGACGGGTCGGTCACCCGCGACTACGACGCCCGCGAGGTGTTCGGCGACGAGAAGGCCGTGTGGTGGGAGCGCGCCGTGGCGGCCTGGCCGGACTACGCCGAGTACCAGACGAAGACCGACCGCCAGATTCCGGTGTTCGTGCTGACCCCGGTGAGCTGAGCCGATTAGGCAGGTGGCGGGGGGTGCGTGGCACCATTAACCGGTGTCCGCCGAACCGACCCAGAGCCCGAGCATGTCACCGCTGCGCGCGGCCGACATTGACAGCGCTGCTCAGCGGATCGCCGCGGTAGTCACTCCGACACCGCTGCAGTACAGCGATCGGCTGTCGGCGATCACCGGTGCGCAGGTTTACCTCAAGCGCGAAGACCTGCAGATCGTGCGTTCCTACAAGCTGCGCGGCGCCTACAACCTGCTGGTGCAACTGTCCGACGCGGAGATCGGCGCCGGCGTGGTGTGCTCCTCGGCCGGCAACCACGCGCAGGGCTTCGCCTACGCCTGCCGGACCCTCGGCGTGCACGGCCGCGTCTACGTACCGGCCAAAACGCCCAAGCAGAAGCGCGACCGGATCCGCTACCACGGAAAGAGCTTCATCGAGCTGATCGTGGGCGGATCGACCTACGACCTGGCCGCTGAGGCCGCACTCGAGGATGTGAAGCGCACCGGTGCGACGCTGGTGCCGCCGTACGACGACCCGCGCACGATCGCCGGCCAGGGCACGATCGCCGTCGAGCTGCTCGACCAGCTGGACAAGCTCGGTTTTGCGGAACCCGACCTGGTGGTGGTCCCGGTGGGCGGCGGTGGCTGCATCGCGGGCATCACGACCTATCTATCCGAACGCACGACGAACACCGCGGTGCTGGGCGTCGAACCGGCCGGGGCCGCGGCGATGATGGCGGCGCTGGCCGCCGGCGAGCCGGTGACGCTCGACCATGTCGACCAGTTCGTCGACGGCGCCGCGGTGAAGCGGGCGGGAACGCTGACGCATGCCGCGCTGGCCGCCGCGGGCGACATGGTGTCGATCACGGCGGTCGACGAGGGCGCCGTGTGCACCGCGATGCTGGACCTCTACCAGAACGAGGGCATCATCGCCGAGCCCGCGGGCGCGCTGTCCGTGGCCGGGCTGCTGGAAGCCGACGTCGAGCCCGGGTCCACCGTCGTGTGCCTCATCTCGGGCGGCAACAACGACGTGTCGCGCTACGGCGAGGTGCTCGAGCGCTCGTTGGTCCACCTCGGCCTCAAGCACTACTTCCTGGTTGACTTCCCGCAGGAGCCCGGTGCGTTGCGCCGGTTCCTCGACGACGTGCTGGGGCCAAACGACGACATCACCTTGTTCGAGTACGTCAAGCGCAACAACCGCGAGACCGGTGCGGCGCTGGTCGGCATTCAGCTGGGTTCGTCGGCCGACCTGGACGACCTGCTGGACCGGATGCGCGAGACCGAGATCCACTTCGAGACGCTGCATCCAAGCTCACCGGCCTATCGCTATCTGCTGCACTAGTCAGCAGCGCGAGTACGACGTCAGATAGTCCGGCGCCGGGGTAGCGGGATCGAGGTCCTCGGCCGGTATCGGTGCACCGGCCGTCAGTCTCAGCGGAACCACGCCGGCCCAGTGGGCCAGCGCGTGATCCTCCGGCTCGTCGACGGGCCCGCCGTCGCGCACCTTGGCCGAGACCTCGACCAGGTCCAGGGCGAGCACCGCGGTCGCGGCGAGCTCGCGCGCATTCGGCGCCCGGCAGTCGGCGGCACGTCCGGGGGCGATGTGGTCGAGTAGCGTCGCGAGTGCCCGCGACTTCTCCGCCGGGTCGTCGACCAGGTGGGCGTCGCCGAGCACGATCACCGAGCGATAGACCAGCGAATGGTGCAGCGCCGAGCGGGCCAGCACGAGCCCGTCGACGAGGGTGACGGTGACGCACACGGGCAGACCCTCGCCGGCGTTGCGCATGGGCCGGCTGCCGGTGGACCCGTGCAGGTAGAGGGTTTCGCCCAGGCGGGCGTGCGTGGTCGGTAACACCACCGGCCGGCCGTCGTTGAGGTAGCCCAGGTGACAGATCAGGGCCTCGTCCAGGATGCGATGGACCGTGTCGCGGTCGTAGCGGGCGCGGTCCCGGTAGCGGGTGGGCGTCGTGCGAGACGTGGGGCGGTAGTCCATCGAATTGCCTCCACTATTGTAATAGTACATAATAATTAATGTGCCAGTGCAATACAGCATAGCCGGGACGGGCGCGGAGTCCATAGCCGCCAACGTCCAAGAGGCAATCTCGAGTGGCGCCCTGGCGCCCGGCGACGCGTTGCCCCCGGTGCGCGAGCTGGCCGCGCGACTCGGCGTGAACGCCAACACGGCGGCCGCGGCCTACCGCCTGCTGCGCGATCGCGGGGCCGTCGAAACCTCGGGCCGGCGAGGTACCCGGGTGCGGCACCGTCCCGCGACCACGCCCCGGTCACAGCTCGGCCTGGACATCCCGGCCGGCGTGCGTGACTTGTCTACCGGCAACCCGGATCCTGCGCTGCTACCCATTGCTGCTGTGCCGCTTAATGATTCGCGCGGGCGCCCGGTGTTGTACGGCGAGTCCGCCATGTCGCCGGAACTGGTCGCCGCTGCCCGTGCCGCGCTGAGTGCCGACGGCGTTCCGGCCGACCATCTCGCCGTGACCAGTGGGGCGTTGGACGGCATCGAGCGCGCGCTCACTGCGCATCTGCGCCCCGGCGACCGGATAGGCGTCGAGGATCCGGGCTGGGCGAACCTGTTGGATCTGATTGCCGCGCTGGGACTTTCGGTCGAACCGGTACGAGTGGACGACGACGGGCCCCTGCTCGCCGACGTCGAGCGGGCGCTGAGCCGTGGGGTGCGCTCGCTGGTCGTCACCACCCGCGCGCAGAACCCGACCGGCGCGGCGCTGTCCGCACGGCGCGCCGGGGAGCTGCGCGCGCTATTGACCGGTCGTGACGTTTTCGTGGTCGAGGATGACCATTGCGCGGGCATCTCCGGTGTGCCGCTGCATTCGCTGGCCGGATCGAGCGGGCACTGGGCATTCGTGCGGTCGGCTTCGAAGGCGTATGGCCCCGATCTGCGGGTGGCCGTTCTCGCCGGAGATCAGCGCACCGTCGAGCGCGTGCACGGACGACTGCGGCTGGGGCCGGGATGGGTGAGCCATCTACTGCAGGATCTCGCGGTCCGGTTGTGGTCCGACGCCGCCGCCGAGCGTCTCATTCACCAAGCAGAGCGGCGCTACACCGACAACCGCACCCGACTGTGTGCCGCGTTGGGCGACCGTAGGATTTCCGCGCACGGCCGCTCCGGACTCAATGTATGGATCCCGGTGCCCGACGAGACGGTCGCGATCACCCGGCTGATCAATTCGGGATGGGCCGCCGCACCAGGTTCGCGGTTCCGGATCGCTACACCGCCCGGAATCCGGGTCACCATCGCCGATTTGGCCGACGCCGAGATCGATCCGCTTGCGGAGTGCATCGCCGAGTCGATGCGCACCGCCGGACGTTCCAGTGTTTAGACTTGCCGCCTGCTGCCCAGGGTTTCGTGGAATAGCGCGTTGCGCAGGGCGAGTTCCCGCGGATCACTCATCAAGTGGAATCCCAGCTTGTTCATCACGTAGCCGTATCCGATGCCGGTGTCTGGATCGGCGAAGCCGAACGAGCCGCCCGCCCCCGGCGTTCCGAAGGCGTTTTCGGACGAGCCGAAAACGCACATCGGGATGGGTTTGTTGAAGCCGAGCGAGAATGTGGTGTCGACGTGTAACACCTTGTCGCGCAGTCCTTTTGTCGGTGGCAGCGCCGGCTTGTGCAGGGCGTCTAGGGTGGCGGCCGTCAACCCGAGCTGGGGCGAACCGGTGGCGGCGCTACCGTACAGCTTGGCGATCGAGCGCGCGGTGCCGGTGCCGTTGACGGCCGGCATCTCGACCACGCGCAGCTCGTCGCGATTGAACATACCGAGACCTTGGATGCCTTCGGCGACCGTCAGCGACGGGGCCGCGAGGTCGAACGGATTGAACAACGCCAGCACGAAACGCCGCGGCATTGTATTCAGATGCAATAGAAGTCGCGGGAACGACCAGGCATCCAGGTGTGCCACGCGGGCACGGTCCACCGAATCCGGCAGCCCGATATAGAGATCCAGCCCCAACGGGCCGGCGATCTCGTCGGCGAAGAACCGGCCCAATGTCCGTCCGGCGGGGTCGGTGCGACGGATCAGCTCGCCTTCGTACCAGCCGAGCGTGATGCCGTGGTACCCGTGTCGCGTGCCGGGTGTCCACGCGGGCACCTGCGCGGCGAGCTTGGCCGACATCTTCGGCGGATCGGCCAGTTCCTGCAACGTCAGCGGCGGCTTGACGACGGGCAATCCGGCCTGATGCGCCAGCAGCCGGCGAACCGTGATCGACTCTTTGCCGGCCTGGCCGAACTCCGGCCAGTAATCGGTGACCTTGGCGTCATAGCTGAGGTAGCCCCGCGAGGCCGCCACCGCGACGGCCAGGGAGGCGATGCCTTTGGTGGTCGAGAAGACGTTGACCAGGGTGTCCTCTTGCCATGGGGCCCGGGTGTTGCCGTTGCGATAGCCACCCCACAGGTCGACGACCTTGCGCCCGTCCCGATAGACCGCGACCGCGGCGCCGATCTCCTGGCCGCCGCTGAAGCCGCGGCGGAAGGCATCCGCGACCTTGCCGTACCCTTCGTCGGCCTCGCCGCCGATCAGATCGGCCGGAATCTGTACCTGTTGCGCCATGTCTGCTCCGTCGCAGTCGTCGGTGCGGTGATGGTAGCGCTAGCCGACCAGGCGCGGTAGTTCGAGTCTTATCCGTGTCGCAGGATCGCGACCGAATGCCGTTGCAGCACCGTGCCGCCATCGCCGGGGCTCGGGTCTCCCCACGCCAGGACGACATCGCCCGCGGCCGGTACCGTGACCGGTTCGTCGCCGAGGTTGCACGCGATGCGCAACTGCCCGCGCGACAACGTGATCCAGCGTAGATCCTCGTCGTAATCGACGATAAGATGTTCGAGCCAGGGGTCGGCCATGTCGGGATCGCTGCGCCGCAAGGCGATCAAGTCCCGATAGAACGCGAGCAGCCGTGCATGCTCCCCGGCATCGACCTCGCCCCAGTTCAGCTTGGAGCGCTGGAAGGTCTGCGGATCCTGCGGATCGGGGATATCGTCGGCATCCCAGCCGTGCTCGGCGAACTCGGCCTTTCGCCCCTCCACGGTTGCTCGGGCCAGCTCCGGTTCGGGATGCGAACTGAAGAACTGAAACGGTGTCGACGCTCCCCATTCCTCGCCCATGAAAAGCATTGTGGTGTAAGGCGACCCGAGAACCAGGGCGGCCTTGATCGCCAGCTGTCCGCCGGTGAGGTGCTGGGACGGTCGGTCGCCGAGCGCGCGATTGCCGACCTGGTCGTGCGTGCAGGTATAGGCGAGCAACCGGCTCGCCGGGATCGCTTTGGTGTCCAGCGGCCGGCCGTGCCGGCGCCGGCGGAACGACGAATAGGTGCCGGCGTGAAAGAAGCCACGGCGCAGGGTGTCGGCCAGCGTGGCCAGCGAACCGAAGTCCGCGTAATAGCCCTGGCGTTCGCCGGACACCGCGGTGTGGATGGCATGGTGGATGTCGTCGTCCCATTGCGCGGTGATCCCGTAGCCGTAGTGATCACGCGGGGTGATCAGCCGCGGGTCGTTCATGTCGCTTTCGGCGACCAGCGATAGCGGCCGGCCCACTTGTTGTGACAGCCAGTCGGTTTCGCTCGCCATTTCTTCGAGGATGTGGACGGCCGTGGTGTCCACCAACGCGTGCACCGCGTCCAGCCGCAGCCCGTCGGCGTGAAAGTCGCGCATCCACCGCAGCGCGCAACCGATGATGTAACGGCGTACCTCGTCGGAGTCGGCATCGGCGATGTTGACGCCCTCGCCCCACGGGTTGCTCCCCGACGACAGGTACGGGCCGAACCGCGGCAGGTAATTTCCCGATGGGCCGAAGTGGTTGAACACCGCGTCGATCAACACGCCTAAACCTCGTGCGTGGCAGGCGTCGACGAACCGGACCAAGCCGTCCGGGCCGCCGTACGGTTCGTGCACGCTGTACCACAGCACGCCGTCGTATCCCCAGCCGTGGGTTCCGGCGAAGGAGTTGACCGGCATCAGCTCGACGAAGTCGATCCCGAGATCGACCAGGTAGTCTAGCTTTTCGACCGCCGCATCGAAGGTACCCGCCGCGGTGAAGGTGCCGATGTGCAGCTCGTAGATCACCGCGCCTTCGATCGACCGGCCCGTCCAGTCGCCGTCCGTCCAGGTGTCGCCGGGCTCCCACAATTGTGAGCGGGCGTGCACGCCGTCGGGTTGGCGCGGGGACCGCGGGTCGGGCAGCACCGTGGGGTCGTCGTCGAGCAGGAACCCGTAGCGGCCATCCGACGGTGCGTCGACGGTCGCATGCCACCAGCCGTCTTGCGTGCGCGTCATCGCGTGCACCGCGCCGTCGACGTCGAGTCGTACCTGTTTGGGCTTGGGAGCCCAGACCCGGAAATCAGCCATGGTGGCGCTCCAATAAGACGACGGGCAGGTCTGCGAACAGCTGGGCCGCCGACGTCGGACCGTCGGCGACGGCGCCGGTGAGCGTGTCTTTCCAGGTGCCGTCGGGCAATGCCAAAATGGTATTGCCCCAGCCTGTTTCGGTCAGGCGCACCGTCCAGCGAGTCACCGCGACCACGATGTCCGCACCTCGGCCGAAGGCCAGGACGTGGTCACTGGCGTCGCCGTCGGCGAGCACGGGAACGTAGCCACCGTGCGAGAAGGTCTCCGGATGGGAACGGCGCAGCCGCAACGCTGTGGTGACGACGCGCAGCTTGGGGTGCTGTAACTCGCCGAGAGCGGCTCTACGTGCGGCATAGTCTATCGGCCGGCGGTTGTCGGGGTCGACCAGGCTGTCGTCCCAGAGCTCGGTGCCCTGGTAGACGTCGGGGATGCCGGGCACCGTCAGCGCGAGTAACTTCTGGCCCAGCGCATCGCTGGCGGCGTGCGGATTGAGTTGGGCGACAAGCTCGGTCAGCTGGCCGGCCACCGGCCCGTCCAGCACCGCGTCCAACCATCCGTGCACAGCATCCTCGAACTCGGAGTCCGGCTCGTTCCATGAGGTGTGCAGCGCCGCCTCGCGGATCGCCTTCTCCGCATATCCGTGCAACCGGTCGCGCAGCTGGTCGGTGACTTCGCCGGTGAGCGGCCACACGCCGAAGATGTTCTGCCATAGGAACTGTCCGGTGGCGGCGTCGGGGGACGGTGTCTCGGCTTCCCACCGGCCGACGAACTCCGCCCACAGCGAGGGCACCTGGGACAGCACCCCGATGCGGGCGCGCACGTCCTCGCCGCGTTTGGTGTCGTGAGTGGACAACGTGGTCATCGCCTGCGGCCACAGCCGGGCGCGGGTGGCGGCGCTCTGGTGAAACTCCGCGGCGCCGACGCCGAACCGGTGCGGTTCGCCGCCCACCTCGTTGAGCGAGACCAGCCGGGCGTCGCGATAGAACAAGCAGTCCTCGACGGACTTAGCGGTCACCGCGCCGCACAGTTGTTGCAGGCGGGCGGCGGGTTCGCCGCCGTGGGCCAGCGCCGCGGTGAGCACCTGCAGTGCCGGCCCCAGTTCCGGTTGCGCGGCTTGGGTTTCGGCGAGCGCGGTGGGCAAGACGGCGCTAAGACCCAGGTAGTCGCTGCGGTAGACCTCGATATGGCTGAGCAGCGCGGCCACCGCCTCGGGCAGCTGCGGGTGATCCATCCCGGCGGCGGCCACGACGGCCCGCCGCAGCCTGCCCAGCTCACTGCCGAGCGTCTCGGTGGCCACCGCAACCTTGAGGTCGGCCAATAGCTGTGGGATACCGCGATAGTCCACCCCGGCGGACTCGACAAGCTCGGTCAGTGCGGGGGCCCCGGCCGGGTCGACGAAAACGCCACCGACTTCCCGCAATACGTCGTAGCCGGTGGTGCCCTGGATCGGCAACGTCAGCTCCAGCGCCTCGTCGACGCCCAGGATCTTCTCGATCACGATCCACGCCGTGGGCCCGAGCAATTCGCGCAGCCACGCCAAATACCCGCTGGGATCGGTCAATCCGTCGGGGTGATCGATGCGTACCCCGTCGACAAGTTCCTCGCGGAACCAGCGGGCGATCTCCGCGTGATTGGCGTCGAACACCGCGCGATCCTCCTGGCGCAGCCCGGCCAGCGAGGTGATCGAGAAGAAACGCCGATAGCCGACGATGCCGTTACGCCAGCCCACCAAACGGTAGTGCTGGCGTGCGTGTACCTCGGGGCCGGTGCCTGCGCCGGTGCCGGGGGCGATCGGCAGCGCCAGATCGCCCAACCGCAGCAGGTCGCCGTCAACGGTCAGAGCTGCGGCGTCGTCGTCGGAACCCAGCACCGGCAGCACGATGCGGCCCTGCGGGTCGAGATCCCAGTCGATATCGAAAAACGTTGCGTAGTCCGATGATCGGCCGTGCCGCAACACATCCCACCACCAAGGATTCTGCTGGGGCTGGTCGACGCCCACGTGGTTGGGCACGATGTCGACGATCAGCCCCATGCCGCGCGCCCGCGCCGCGGCCGACAGTCGTGCCAATCCTTCGGCGCCGCCCAGCTCCGGCGACACCGTCGTCGGATCCGTGACGTCGTATCCGTGACCCGAGCCGCTGACCGCGGTCAGGATCGGGGACAGGTACAGGTGCGACACCCCGAGCTCGTCGAGGTAGTCCAGCACGTTTTCGGCGTCGGCGAAGGTAAAGGCGCTACCACTGTCGGCTCCGCGCAACTGTAACCGGTAGGTAGAACGAACCGGAAAAGCCATGTGTTAGGCGGTCTTTCGCAGGATCAGCACCGAGCGCCCAGGCACCGCGATCTTTTCTTCGGCCGCAACAACCAGATCGGCCTTGCCGGCGGGATGATTGGTATCCAGCTCCACGGTCCATTCCTGGGCATAGTCGTCGTGCGGCGTGACGAATTCCACGTCGCGGCTGTGGGCGTTGAAACACAACAGGAATGAATCGTCCACTACGCGTTCCCCCCGGGCATTGGGTGCGGTAATCGCCTCACCGTTGAGGAATACCCCGACACACTTGTCCAAACCCTGGTTCCAGTCGTCGTGCGTCATCTCCCGGCCACTTGCGGTCAGCCAGGCGATATCGCGGACTTCGTCCCCGCTGCGAATCGGCTCGCCGTCGAAGAACCGGCGCCGACGAAATACCGGGTGCTTCCTGCGCAGCTTGGTCACCTTGCGGGTGAAGGTCAGCAGGTCGGCATTCTTGTCCACCAAAGACCAGTCCATCCAAGCCAATTCGGAATCCTGGCAGTACGCGTTGTTGTTGCCAAGCTGGGTACGTCCCACCTCGTCGCCGTGCGCGATCATCGGCGTGCCCTGGCTGACCATCAGGGTGGTCCAGAAGTTGCGCATTTGCCGGTAGCGCAGCTCGGTGATCTCGGGGTCGTCGGTGGGACCCTCGACCCCGCAGTTCCAGGACCGGTTGTGGCTTTCCCCGTCGCGGTTGTCCTCGCCGTTGGCCTCGTTGTGTTTCTCGTTGTAGGAGACCAGGTCGTTGAGAGTGAACCCGTCGTGCGCGGTGACGAAGTTGATGCTGGCGCTGGGGCGCCGGCTGCTCGCCTCATACAGGTCCGACGACCCGGTCAGCCGGGAAGCGAACTCGCCCAGAGTCGCGGGCTCGCCCCGCCAGTAGTCACGCACAGTATCGCGATACTTCCCGTTCCACTCGGTCCACAAACCCGGGAAGTTGCCGACTTGATAACCGCCTTCGCCCACATCCCAGGGCTCGGCGATCAATTTGACCTGGCTGACGATCGGATCCTGTTGCACCAGATCGAAGAACGCGCTCAAGCGGTCCACGTCGTGTAGCTCGCGGGCCAGCGTGGCGGCCAGGTCGAAGCGGAACCCGTCGACGTGCATCTCTGTCACCCAGTAGCGCAGCGAGTCCATGATCAGCTGCAGGACGTGCGGGTGGCGGGCGTTGAGGCTGTTGCCGGTGCCGGTGTAGTCCTTGTACAACCGCAGGTCCTCGTCGAGCAGCCGGTAGTAGGCGCCGTTGTCGATGCCGCGGAAGTTGATCGTCGGTCCCAGGTGGTTGCCTTCGGCCGTGTGGTTGTAGACCACGTCGAGGATGACCTCGATGCCGGCTTCGTGCAGGCTGCGCACCATCATCTTGAATTCGGCGACCGCGCCGCCCGCCTGCCGGTTCGATGCGTACTGGTAGTGCGGGGCGAAGAACCCGAAGGTGTTGTAGCCCCAGTAGTTTCGCAACCCGAGGTCGAGCAGCCGCTCGTCGTGCATGAACTGGTGTACCGGCATGAGTTCCAGCGCGGTGACGTTGAGCGACTTGAGGTGATCGATGATCACGGGATGGGCCAGCGCGGCGTAGGTGCCGCGCAGTCCCTCGGGTATGCCGGGATGGGTTTTGGTCAGGCCCTTGACGTGGGCCTCGTAGATCACCGTCTCGTGATACGGGGTCAGCGGCGCGCGATCGAAGGCCCAGTCGAAGAACGGATTGATCACCACGCTGGTCATCGTGTGGCCCAGCGAGTCGATCATCGGGGGAGTGCCGGTGGCCGCGGTGTCGCCGTTGGGGTCGACGGCCTTGAGGTCATAGGAGAACAGCGCCTGTCCCCAGGTGAAATCCCCGTCGAACGACTTCCCGTACGGGTCAAGCAGCAGCTTGCTCGGATCGCACCGATGGCCGGCCGCCGGATCGAAGGGTCCGTGCACCCGGAATCCGTAGCGCTGACCCGGGGTGATGTTCGGCAGATAGGCGTGCCAGACGTATCCGTCCACCTCGTCGAGCGGGATGCGCGATTCGTGGCCGCGCTCGTCGATCAGGCACAAGTCGACCCGCTCGGCGATCTCGGAAAACAGCGAAAAGTTAGTGCCCGCCCCGTCATAGGTGGCCCCGAGGGGATAGGCGCCCCCTGGCCAAACGGTGGGCAGCGTGGGTATGGCCTCGTCCGGTGTCGCAGCACCCGATGCTGCGGCCGCTCGGGAAGCCGGGTTGGTTGACGGCACCACTTGACCTTATCCGCGGCGGACGGTCCTGTCCGGGCTACCACCAGCCTGTGGCGGCCGCGATCTGCAGGCCGAGCGCATGGGCCAGGGTTCGCATGTAGGTGGGGGTCAGGTGATGTGCGCCGTGGTAGATCAGCACGTTTCCCTCGACTGGGCGGCAGACATCGGCGCGGCAGATGGCATCTGACATGTCGAGCACCTTCAGTAGCGGGAATTGCTCGACGAAATCCAGGGTCTGGTTGCGGTCGGACAGCACATCGGAGCGTTTGATCGCGCAGGAGGTCGCGTTGCCGCCCTTTTTAGCCAAGCAGTCCGCGGGATCGAACGGCTGGCCGTTCTTGACCAGCCACGGGGTGTCGCGCATGCCGAGGATCGGAATGTTGTTGTCGGACAACGTCTGCCAGATCCCGATGTAGGTCGCGGGCATCACGTCACCGCTCTTGATGTTCCACGGCCGGGTGGTGGTGGTGAAGACGTAGTCGGGGCGATCGGAGACCAGCTTGTCCATCGTCGCCTGCACCCACTCCCGACACTGTGGGTAGGGCGCATTGTTCCCCATGATCAGCGGGACCTGCTCGGTGGACAACGGGCAGCCCATTTTGAGATATGTCACAACTTTGAAGTGATGGGCGTGTCCGAGCACATCCAGTGCCGGCAGCCAGTGCTCGGCGTGCGACCCGCCGGCCAGTGCGATGGTCCGGGTCGCGGCGAGGTCGCCGTAGACGCAGTTGACCACCGCCGGGTTGACGAAGTCGCTGATGCAGCCGTCCCGGGTGGAGGCCGGCAAGTCGTTCCTGACCTCGAGGACGCTGGGCCGCATCGGCAGCGTCGGGACCCGGACGTGTTCGGTCAGGGCGCGGGCGCCGGGATAGTCCTGCGGGTTGAGTACGGACAGTTCCTTGCCCGCCGCCCGCAAGACCGTGACGTGCTGGCGCCAGGTGAACGACGTCGCGGTCAGCGTGACGCCCAGCAGCACCACCGAGGCGCCCAGCGCCATCGTCGGCCTGCGCAACCGCGACCACAACGGCAGTGCCGGCGCCGCGACCGAACCCTGGGGCGCCCGGTAGCGCAGCGGGTCCTCGACGAGCTGGGTGGTCAGGTACGCCAGCACGCCGGAGATCAGCAGCACCGCCGCGCCTTCGACGAAGTCGGCGTGTTTGTGGCCGGTGTAGGACAGCCAGAAGATAAGCAGCGGCCAGTGCCATAGGTACAGCGAGTAGGCGATGGCGCCCAGCTCCACCAGGGGCCGGGTGGCCAGCAGCCGATTCGGCAGCGGCATCCGCCCGCTGGTGTGCGCGTCACCCGCCAGGTTGGCCCCGGCCAGGATCATCAGCATCGCCGCGCCGACCGGTACCAGGGCCCACGGGCCCGGAAACTCGTCGACGCCGTCGATCAGGGCGCCGCACGACACGACCGCCGCCAGCGCGATGGAGGCGGCCGCGGTCCGTAGCCACATCGGCCACCGGATGTCGGCCACAACCGCGCCGACGAGCGCGCCCAGCAGCAGCTCCCAGGCGCGGGCGAAGCTGTCGTAATAGGCGTTCGACTGGTCGTCGGCGTGGGCGAAGATCGCATAAACGAACGAGGCGATCGTCAGGGCGCTCAGCAGCACCACGAACAGCGCGCGCAAGCGGGTCTTGAGCAGGCGGCGGAACAGGACGGCGCAGCCCGCGACCAATAGCAGGAAGGCGACGTAGAACTGCCCCTGCACCGACATGGACCAGATGTGCTGCAACGGACTGACGGCTTCGCCCGCCCGCAGGTAGTCCGACGCGCTGTTCGCCAGCTCCCAGTTCTGGTAGTAGCCGAGGCTGGCCAGGCTCTGGTCGGCGAAGGTCTCCCAGCGGGTTTGCGGCTGCACCACGATGGTGAGCACCGCACACGCGGCCAGCACCACGACCAGGGCGGGCACCAGACGCCGGATCAGCCGGGTGATTTCGGCGACGGGCGACAGCGAGACGGCCGGGTTGAGCGCGGCGCGCAGGATTTTGCCGCCGAAGAAGAACCCCGACAGCGCCAGGAACACGTCCACACCGCCGGAGACCCGGCCAAACCAGATATGGAACACCGCGACCAGTGCGATCGCGATGCCGCGTAGGCCATCGAGATCGTAGCGATAGAACCCCCCAGACCCCGTCGGGCGCGCCTCTGAGCTGCCCGCATTCGCCGTGGCGGCAGGGGTCTGAGGCGGTGAGGTCTGCATGATCACCAGTAATTTACCCAAAACGCCACCTGCTCCTCAGCGCTCGCCGGGCGGCGAGGCTGCTCAGCGGAGCAGGTGGCGTTTGTGGACGGTCGCGGAAATTACCGCGCAGGAGCCGGCTGCAGAAGTGTCTGCAGGTTCGGCAGTTGCGGCAGCGCCGGCTGCGCGGGTGCCGGCTGAGCTGGCAGCTGCTGCAGCGGGGCTTGCTGCAGCGGTGCCTGCTGGGCGGGTAGCTGCTGCAGCGGGGCTTGCTGGAGGGGTGCCTGCTGGGTGGGTAGCTGCTGCAGCGGGGCTTGCTGGAGGGGTGCTTGCTGGGTCGGCGGCTGCTGCAGCGGGGCCTGACCCGGCACTTGCTGGCCCGGGACCTGCTGCGCTGGAGCCGGCTGCGCGGGCAGTTGCTGCAGCGGGACACCGATGACGCGGACCAGGTACGGCGTCATGCCGGTCGAACGCACCGGCGAGACCTGCACGACGTCGCCGACCTCGAGCATCTGGTTGTTGCCGAGGTACATCGCGACGCTTTGCGTGCCTTCAGGGCCGTAGAAGATCATGTCGCCCTTCTGGGCCTGCTGCGGCAGGACCTTCTGGCCGGCCCGGTAGATCGCGCCCGACGACCGCGGCAACCTGATGCCGGCACCGGCGTAGGCGTACTGCATCAGACCGGAGGCGTCGAAGCCGACGGTGTTGATGCCGGTACCGGTGCCGCGGGAGGGGCCGTTGATACCGCCGCCGGCCCACGAGAACGGCACGCCGCGCTGCGACAGACCGCGCATCACGACGACGTCGGTGGCCTGCTGGTAGTCCATCGACCGGGCGCCCGGGTCGGCGGCCGCGATCTCCGGGGCGGCGGCCATCGGGGCCGCCAAGATGGCGAGACCGATGGCAAACGAATAGATGCGCTTCATTGGAGTTCCAGCCTTCTGTCGGGTTACGGCCTCGGCTCTGTGGGCGCCGCGACCGCCGTTCGTTGACTCGCGACGACCCCAGTCGGTGTCGGCCGCCGCCTCCTTGCGGGGACGTGAATCAGTCGGTTGGCCCGTTGAGTCACACCAGTCACTACAGAAACTTTTACAACAGAAATCGCGCCCGGAAAATAGCTGGTGAGGTCGACGAAAGATTTGCCGCTGGACCGTGACCGGATGGTGACTGCCGATCCCAAATCTTTATCGGCAGTTGTGATTTCGGTCTCACACCGGCGCCCAGTCGCAACAAGCCGCAACGTCTGACCGCGCGGACGGAGCAGTTGAGAATCAGTGCCAATAGCGGGCGCTGAACACCGTGAGCGCGTCCCCGATCACGGAGCTCATCAAGATGATCGCGAGCGACAACACCGGCCAGAAGGACATGTACCAGCCCTTGAGCAGGGAGACGAACGGGCCGATCCCCGCCGCGGCGATCGCGGCCCCGATCCCGCCCCACACCACCGGGTAGATATACACGTCGATCTGGAAAGGAACCAGGCCACACGAATCGTCCGAGCACACCTCGCCGAGGAAGCCGTAGAGCCGCGTCGGCCACGTCGTCGCCGTGGCCAGCACGACAAGCAGCGCCACCAGGGTGAGCGTAGCGATCAGATCCCAGGGGGCTACCCGGAGCCGAATGACACGCGGCTTGACGTCAGAGTCGTTGTCGCCGTATGTCATTGGCCGGAAAGTGTCCGACTCGCCGGCCTCGTGAGCCTGCTGTTGGGACTCGGGACGACCGCCGCGATGCGGGTCTTCGAACGGGTACGGCAACGCCATGCCGATAGATGCTCCCCGATGGTCGGCTTTTGTGCGAGCCGGCTGCTTTACGCTCGATCTCTATGCCTGCGGCGAGATCCGGGTTGACGCCCGAGCAAATCAGCGCGATCGACGCCGCTCACCTCTGGCACCCCTACAGCACCATCGGCAGTGAATCCGTTCCTCCCGTGGTGGCCGTCGGCGCCCGCGGCGCCTGGTTGACGCTGGTCAGAGACGGTAAGCCGGTCGACGTGCTGGACGCGATGAGTTCCTGGTGGACCGCTATCCACGGCCACGGCCACCCGGTGCTGGACGCGGCGCTGACGGCCCAGCTGAGCTCGATGAACCACGTGATGTTCGGCGGGCTGACCCACGAACCGGCGGCGAGGCTGGCCCAGTTGCTGGTGGAGATCACCCCGGCCGGTCTGGAGACGGTGTTCTTCAGCGACTCCGGCTCGGTCTCGGTCGAGGTCGCAGTCAAAATGGCGCTGCAGTACTGGCGCAGCCGGGGCCGATTTCGCAAGCATCGGCTGATGACCTGGCGGGGTGGCTACCACGGCGACACCTTCACGCCGATGAGCGTTTGCGACCCCGACGGCGGCATGCACTCGCTGTGGACCGACATCCTGGCCGCCCAGGTGTTCGCCCCGCAGGTGCCCCGCGACTACGACGCTGCCTACAGCGTGGCGTTCGAGGAGCAGTTGACCCGGCACGCGACCGAGTTGGCGGCGGTGGTTGTCGAACCCGTGGTCCAGGGCGCCGGTGGGATGCGCTTCCACGACCCCCGCTACCTGCGCGACCTGCGCGAGATCTGCAGCCGCCACGACGTGCTGCTCATCTTCGACGAGATCGCGACAGGGTTCGGCCGCACCGGCGAGCTGTTCGCCGCCGACCACGCCGGTGTCAGCCCGGACATCATGTGCGTCGGCAAGGCGCTGACCGGCGGATACCTCAGCCTGGCCGCCACGTTGTGCACCAATCACATCGCGCACACGATCAGCTCCGGTGAGGCCGGCGCGTTGATGCACGGCCCGACGTTCATGGCCAACCCGTTGGCCTGTGCGGTCTCGGTGGCCAGCGTCGAGGTGCTGCTGGGCCAGGATTGGCGGTCGCGCGTCGCCGACATCGCGGCGGGCCTCGCGGCGGGACTCGAGCCGGCCCGGGACCTGCCCGGCGTGGCCGACGTGCGGGTGTGCGGTGCCATCGGCGTCATCGAATGCGCCGGGCCGGTCGACCTGGCCGTGGCCACCCCGGCGGCGCTGGATCACGGCATCTGGCTACGCCCGTTCCGCAATCTGATCTACGCGATGCCGCCGTACATCTGCGGGCCCGACGAGATCGACCGGATCACCTCGGCGATGGTCGAGGTCAGCCGGCTCACCGGCTCTCGTAGTCTTTAGGGCTATGAAGGCCACCCAGCAGGCACCGATCGAGGTTTCCCCGCTGGCCTGGCTGGCGGCGACCGAGCGGCAGCGTCGCGAGGCCGGGCTGCGCCGGTCGCTGCGGCCGCGCCCGGCGGTTACCACCGAGCTCGACCTGGCGTCCAACGACTACCTCGGCCTGTCGCAGCACCCCGACGCGATCGAAGGCGGCGTCGCGGCGCTGCGGATCTGGGGTGCCGGCGCCACCGGATCCCGCCTGGTCACCGGCGATACCGAGCTGCACCAGCAGTTCGAGACCGAGCTTGCCGACTACGTCGGCGCCGCCGCCGGCCTGCTGTTCTCCTCGGGCTACACCGCCAACCTCGGCACGGTCGTCGGCCTGTCCGGCCCGGGCTCGCTGCTGGTTTCCGAGGCCCGATCGCACGCGTCGCTGGTGGACGCCTGCCGGCTGTCGCGCGCGCGGGTGGTGGTGACGCCGCACCGTGACGTGGATGCCGTCGAGGCGGCCCTGGGCGCCCGCGACGAGGAGCGCGCCGTCGTCATCACCGAATCGGTCTTCAGCGCCGACGGCGTGCTGGCCCCGCTGCGCGAGCTGCACGAGGTCTGCCGCCGCCACGGCGCGCTGCTGATCGTCGACGAGGCACACGGCCTCGGGGTGCGCGGCGGCGGGCGCGGGCTGCTGCACGAGCTGGGACTTGCGGGTGCGCCCGACGTGGTGATGACCACGACGCTGTCCAAGGCGCTCGGCAGCCAGGGCGGCATGGTGCTGGGACCCGCCGAGGTGCGCGCTCACCTGATCGATGCGGCCCGCCCGTTCATCTTCGACACCGGCCTGGCTCCGGCCGCCGTCGGTGCCGCGATGGCCGCACTGCACGTGTTGCGTACCGAGCTTTGGCGGCCCGAGGCGGTGTTGCGCCATGCTCGCGAGTTGGCCGATGCCTGCGGCGTGTCCGAGACTCCGGAATCGGCGGTGGTATCGGTGGTTCTGGGTGACCCGCAGGTGGCGGTGGCCGCCGCGACCGCCTGCCTCGACGCCGGGGTGCGGGTGGGCTGCTTCCGGCCGCCCACCGTGCCTGCCGGGACGTCGCGCCTTCGGCTGACCGCGCGGGCGTCGCTCGACGCCGCCGAACTCGAGGTCGCCCGGCGGGTCTTGACCGATGTCCTTGCCGTGGCGCGCCGTTGACCGTCCTGGCCGTTACGGGTACCGGCACGGGGGTTGGCAAGACGGTCGCCGTCGCGGCGCTGGCCTGTCACGCGCGTCTGGCCGGGATGGACGTCGCGGTGTGTAAACCCGCGCAGACCGGCACCGAATCCGGCGACGACGACCTCGCCGAGGTGACTCGGCTGTCCGGGGTGACCGAAACCGCGGGCCTGGCCAGGTATCCGCAGCCGCTGGCGCCCGTGGCCGCCGCCGAGCAGGCCGGGATGCCGCTGCCGACCCGGGATCAGATGCTGCGGCTCATCCGCGACCTGGACCGCCCCGGCCGGCTCACCCTGGTCGAGGGTGCGGGCGGGCTGCTGGTCGAACTCGCCGCCGCCGGCGTCACCCTGCGCGATCTCGCCGTCGAGTTAGGTGCCGCGGTGCTGGTCACCGTCACCGCCGAGCTGGGCACGCTGAACCACACCGCGCTAACCCTGGAATCGATTGCTGGACAAGGGCTTTCCTGCGCCGGTGTGGTGATCGGCAGCTGGCCGTCGCGCCCTACAGAGGTAGAGACGTCGAACCGTTCGGCCCTGGAGCGGCTGGCGCCGGTGCGGGCCGCGCTGCCCGCGGGGGCCGGCGCGCTGAGCGTCGACGCCTTCGCCACGATGAGCGCCGCGGCATTCGACCGTGACTGGGTGAGTGCGCTGGTGCGCTGATGGTCCATTCGATCGAGCTGGTCTTCGACCGCGACACCGAAGCCGCGGTTCGGCGAATCTGGGACGAGCTGGCCAGTGCCGGGATTCCCAGCCAGGCCCCGGCCAGCCGGCCGCACGTCACACTTGCTGTCGCGGAGAGCATTTCGGCCGACGTCGACGAGCTGTTGCGTCCGGTGAGCGCGCGGCTTGCGCTGAGCGCGCTGATCGGCGCGCCGGTGCTGTTCGGCCGCACTAGCGTGGTGTTCGCCCGGTTGCTGGTGCCCAGCGGCGAGCTGCTGGCGCTGCACGCCGAGGTGCACCGGCTCTGCCGGCCGTATCTGGCGCCCGCACCGATGCCCAACAGCCTGCCCGGCCAGTGGACCGCACACGTCACGCTGGCGCGCCGGGTCGGCGGCGCCCAGCTGGGGCGGGCGCTGCGGATCGCGGGCCGGCCGTCGCAGATCGAGGGCAGCTTCGCGGGCGTGCGGCGCTGGGACGGCAACAAGCGGGTCGAACACCTGCTCTAGCCGCCGAAGAGCAGGTACAGGCCGGTGAACGTATAGCCGACCATGACCAGCATCATGGTGAGCTGCCCGGTGAGCTGATGGCCGGCCGGCAACAGCCGCAACGCCCGGTCATGCGCCGCGATCACCGCGACGATGTGCCCGGTCACCACGCAGGCCACCTTGATTCCGGCCAGCAACGGCGGATGCTGGCTCAGCACGTAGGCCACCTGTAAACGGGCCAGCCCCAACAGGTTCCAACCATGCCCGAGCGGATCGGCCAGCGCGATCACGGCCTGCTGCCCGCGCTCCACCAGATAGGAGAGGTAGTGCGCGAAGATGTAGCCCACCACGATCGGGATCAGCGAGTGTGCCAGCTGACCGGGCAGGGCGCGCCGCTGCTCGCGGTCCACCCCGCCGGTTGCTCGAGCTGCCAGCGAAAAGGTCAGCGCGACAACCGAAACGAAGAACACCAGCCCGGCGGTCCGCAGCGCCGACGACATCAGCGTCGGGGGAACGTCGTGCGCCAGACGCGAAAGCCGATCGGCGAAGTTGCGCCAGGTCGGCGACGACGAGTAGCTGTCGAACGCCGTCGACCCGAGCAGCACCGCGAGCATCGCGACCACACCGGGCCGCACCGGCAGCGACGGCAGATGGTCGAACGGATTGCCGATGACGATCTGCCCGTTGGCTTTTGAGCGCCAAAACGGAGACAGCCGCGACACCGCCATGCTGTACGCGCCGAACGGGTCGACCCTGGCCAGCCAGCGTTGCCCGCACAGCCACGACCCGACCAGCAACGCAGACGCGTAGACCAGCAGCCAACACCGCACCCAGGCCGGCGATGCCGAGTTCGGGCTCGCCAACTCCAGCCACACGAAGGCGAACAGTCCGACCGCGGCCGGACGGTAGCCCCAGCTCTCGGGGTAGGACAGTCGCGGCCGGCTCAGCCGCTCGGGCACGGCACGTCGCAGCAGCAGGTACACCGTGCGCACCGGGGAGATCACTCGCCACACCGGCCCGAACGCCAGCGACAGCGCGACCAGCCCGACCCACAGCAGCACGTAGAACGCCCCGAGCAAGCCGTTGGCCTGCGTCTGCGGACCAAAGACCCCGGCCAGCACCACCCACACCGCGAAGGCCAGGGCCACACCGGCAACCGTCCAGCGCGTCGCGCGGGCGTCGACCAGCGTCGTCACCCATACGGGCAGCGGATGGCCCGGCGCCTCCGGGTCGAATCGCGGCCGCCGCCAAGCGAAGGCGACCAGCGCGAACGTGAACGTCAGCGCCCAGGCGGCGCCGACCATCGCGTACGCATAGGGGACCGGAAGATCGCTCGATCCGCCCAGACCGTGCGCCAGCAGCTGCGTCACGGCTCGACTTGAATCGTCGCTATCGTCCGGTCCAGATGGTGGAGTTCCACTTCGACGTTGCCGGGGACGTCGACGCTGAAGCGAAAGCTCTGGTTGGGCTCGGCGGCGACCTGAAACTTGTGATCAGGCACCGAGTGCACATGCAGTTCATCGGTCGCGTCGCTGGTGACGTGCAGCACGATCGGCTGCTTGACCTTCGCCTGCAACATCGCGTTCGTCGGGGTGACCTGCTTTTGGAAGATCTTCACGTCGATGTCCAGGGCGCCCGGCGGAGGCTGGCCCTTAGGACCGCCGCAGGCGATCAGGCAGCACATCAGCACCGTCACCCACGCCGCATTGAGCTTGCCGCGCAACGTCATCGGCTCATGCTGCCCGCGGTAGTGGTTGTTTTTCCTCGACCGGCTCCGGTTCGGACAGCGCATCGTTGAGGCGGCCCGCACCCCACGCCAGACCGGTGATGACCAGCAGCGTCAGGACCAGCACGACGAGTGAACCGGCGTTGTACAGCCAGCCGGGAGCGTTCTGGTCGCGTTCCCGCTGCAGGATGGTGATCTCGTGCACGAACGGCCGGTCGATCGAGGACAGCGCGGGAACCTCGGCCGCGGGAATGGCCTCGTCGGCCGGCTCGTAGATCGGCACGCCCGTCATCGTGTAGCCGTCCTGAATCCGCAGCAGCGTCTTCCACGATCCCCAGACCGGAACGGGCTGCGTGGACCGGTAGTGGCCCGGGCCGACTTTCTCGAGCCGGTCGATCACCAAGCCGCGCTGGTTTTCCATGCGGCCCTGCCAGGACAGAATTGTTAGCCAATCCGGTTGCGAGCCAACGACATCGGGCGGTGTTAGTTGCACATCGGCGGACACCATGCGCTGGCCCGGAGCGCTGGGCAGCTGGGTCAGCGTGACGGCGGCTTTGCCGTGCTCGGGCACCACGATGTGCAGGCCGTTGGCCACCGCGCCACCGATCACCAGGACGGTGGCCACGACCGTCGAGATGCCGATCCAGCGGTGCGGCAGCCGCTGCCCGGTCAGCACCATGCCGAACAGCGCCCCGCACATTCCGGAGAGCACCCCCACCGGAACCGCCATGGCCAGGGCCTCGCCCCACATGCTGACCGGCCACGGGTAGTGGTACACCGCTGCGATCCACAGCGATTCCAGCCCCAGTCCCACCGTCGCCACGCCCAGACCAGCCGCGGCGCCAAAGGCGATGGGGCGCTTGAACAACGGGGTCAGCGCCACCAGTTCGACCACCAGCGCCGGGCCCAGGTAGAGGGGGAACCAGTTGATCGGTGCCCCCAGGATGGGGCCCACCAGCACCGCGACTGCACCGCGCAGCGCGATAGCGAACAACGCCGCGATGACCGCGGCGCCGCGACCCATCGTGATGCGGGCCGCGGCGGCCGCCAGTGCCGAGGCAAAGGCGATCATCATCGGCTGCAGGACCAGGCGGAATTGCTCGACACCGAAGTCGTACTCGATTTGGTAGACCGACAGACCGATGAACATTCCGCCGAACGACAGGTAGCGCAAGAAGGTGATGAACACGCCGTGGGCGACCTCGTCACCCTGCGCGGCCTCGCCTTCGCGCTCCAGCATCAGCACCGCGAACAGCGAGAAGCAAGCACCGCCAATCATCATCAAATGCGTTGGGCCCCAGAGGGTGACGTCTTGTCCGAAGATGCGGTGCCAAATGTCGTCGAGTGGGAAGCCGATCATCGCGTAGAGCCCGCAGCCGGCCATTAGCACGCCACCGACCGGTGCGTGCCAGGTGCGGGTGATGCGCACCGCCGCCGGACCGGGCTTGTCGTAGGGGATGACGATCGCGATCATGCCGGCCAGGAACACCCCGAACAGGCCGATGATGATGAAGTAGTGCGCCGGGTTGGCCAACGGCCCGGGATCGCGGCCGTTACCGATGTGCCAGCTGACGTCCCAGATGAAGCCGAACAGGGCGCAGATGATCGACGTCGTGAAGACCAGGACCGGTAGCGCCACCCAATTGGGGCGATGGAATTTCTCGCCGAGTTTGTCGGCGAGGCGGGTCAGCCAGGTAATGCGATGAGTGCGGTGCGCGTAGCCCACCCACAGCATGATCAACGTGATGACGATCGCGGCCACCGACAGACCGATCACCTGGTTGAGTCCGGCTCCGCGAGCCGACGGCTCGGCGAGCAGCGGCAGCCCAGTTGGCACCATTGTCATGTCCTCCCTACAAGCGCCGGGACGTCCCGGGAGATCCAATCCGACTAGTTGTTACTGGCAGGTAAGTTCACGCAATCCAAGGGGTAATGCCCCGATTCGGGGCGTGTCAATCACGCTTTTCGCCCAGCGTGTCGCCCCGCTGGTGGGCTTCGTCGGCTTGTCCGGAGCGACGGTCCTTCAGCGCGGCGTAGAGGATCACGGCGACGACGATGACGGCCGGCAAGAAGGCCGGCAGCGCCAACAGCAGCATGTGGTGCCCCAGATACTCGACGTGCTGAGCAGCCATGGTTCCCGTATACCCCTGAAGTCGACATATCCACGGCCCCGGCTCGCCCACGTCGCGGGCCTGCACGCGCGGGCCGTTACCCTACGTTGAACACCGTTTCGTTCAGGCTGCCACGACGTCGTGGCGGATGTGACCGCTGACGCGGACGCGACAAAGATGCAGGGGAGTACTTGGTGACTCAAGCGGCAACTCGACCCACCACCGAAGCTGGCCATGACGCAGACATCCTGGCGGTAGCCCGCCGGCAGGTGCTCGAGGGCGGCGAGGGATTGAGCCGGGACCAGGTCCTTGCGGTGTTGCAACTGTCCGACGACCGGCTCGAGGAGCTGCTGGCGCTGGCCCACGAGGTGCGGATGCGCTGGTGCGGCCCCGAGGTCGAGGTCGAGGGCATCATCAGCCTCAAGACCGGCGGTTGTCCCGAGGATTGCCACTTCTGCTCGCAGTCCGGGCTGTTCGCCTCGCCGGTGCGCAGCGCCTGGCTGGACATCCCGAGCCTGGTCGAAGCTGCCAAGCAAACCGCGAAGTCGGGTGCCACCGAATTCTGCATCGTGGCCGCGGTCCGCGGTCCGGACAAGCGGCTGATGTCCCAGGTCGCGGCGGGTATCGAGGCGATTCGCAACGAGGTCGAGATCAACGTCGCCTGCTCGCTGGGCATGCTGACCGCCGAGCAGGTCGACGAGCTCGCCGCGATGGGCGTGCACCGCTACAACCACAACCTGGAGACCGCCAAGTCGTTCTTCACCAATGTCGTCACCACCCACACCTGGGAAGAGCGCTGGCAGACGCTGACGATGGTGCGCGACGCGGGCATGGAGGTGTGCTGCGGCGGCATCCTCGGCATGGGAGAAACCTTGGAGCAGCGCGCGGAATTCGCCGCCGACCTCGCCGAGCTCGGCCCCGACGAGGTGCCCCTGAACTTCCTCAACCCGCGGCCCGGCACGCCGTTCGGCGACCTCGAAGTGATGCCGGTCAGCGAAGCCCTGAAGTCGGTGGCCGCGTTCCGGCTGGCGTTGCCGCGCACGATGCTGCGCTTCGCCGGTGGCCGGGAGATCACGCTGGGGGACCTCGGCGCCAAGCAGGGCATCCTCGGTGGGATCAACGCCGTGATCGTCGGGAACTACCTGACCACCCTGGGCCGGCCCGCCGAATCCGATCTGGAGCTGCTCGAGGATCTGCAGATGCCCATCAAGGCGCTCAATGCCAGCTTGTAAGCCACTCCGTAGCGGCCAGGTTTGAGTCCCGTGGTTCCAGATCTGGGCGCTCCGGTCAGCGCTGGCGTCTATAACGTCTACACCGGGGAATTGGGGGGTACGACGGTGCCCACCGCGGCCCAGCTGGGCCTTGAGCCCCCGCGCTTCTGCGCCGAATGTGGGCGCCGGATGATCGTTCAGGTCCGCCCCGACGGCTGGCGCGCGCGCTGCTCGCGGCACGGCGACGTGGACTCGGCGGATCTGGAGACTCGGCGGTGACCGAACCCTGGGTGCCCGTTGCTCCCGAACCCGCCGTATCGACGACAGCGCCGCCCGCCGGGCCGTCGCGGTTGCGCGCGATAATCGTTGCGGTCCTTGGGTTTTCGGCGACCGGCGTGTTGGTGGGCGGCCTGTGGGCGTGGATGGCCCCGCCGATTCACCTGGTGGTGGCGATCACCCGCTCCGGCGAGCGGGTGCACGACTACCTGGGCGCCGAGTCTGAGCACTTCTTCGATGTGCCGTGCCTGATGCTGGGTCTGCTGACGGTGTTGGCGGTGGTGGCCGCGGTGCTGGCGTGGCAGTGGCGCCGGCTGCGGGGCCCGGGCATGGTGGTCGGGCTGGCGCTCGGCATGGTTGGCGCGGCCAGCGGGGCATCGGCGGTGGGGGCGGTGCTGGCCCTGCTGCGCTACGGCGCACTCGACGTCGACAAGGTGCCGGTGGTGGGCAGCCCCGCCGTGTCCTACGTCATCCAGGCGCCGCCGGTGTTCTTCGGGCCCGGCCCGCTGCAGATTGCCACGACGCTGCTGTGGCCCGCGGCCATCGCCGCACTGGTCTATGCCCTGTTGGCGGCCGGAAGCGCCCACGACGACCTGGGCAGTTCCGGGCTCACCGATCAGCCGTCACACCCGCGGCCGATGGAGCCGGAAGCCTCCGTCTCCTAGCCGACGTCTCACAGCGGGCGGCGATGAATCTTTCGTCCGGTGAGGACCTTGGCCGCGATCACGCCCAGTCGCATCATGCCCGCATAGGTCATGGGGTTGAACGCCGTCGGCCAAACGGTCCTGATCAGGTGTTCATTGATCGGTCGGCGGGCGAAGCGGTCGGTGAGCCAGCGCAGCGTCATCGGCGCCGACAGCGGGTGCAGGAGCATGTGCTCGTTGAACGCGTCGCGGTGATAGGTGACGCTGGCGCCGCCGGCCGAATAGGCGTCCGCCAGCGCGTCGATGTCGTGGACGTCGATCAGGTAGTCGTGGACGGCCTGCACGATCAAGACCGGCGGCGCGGGTGTTGCGACGCCCAGCTTGATGTTGTCGAAGACGTACGACACCTCGGGGGTCGACAAGATGTCTTCGAGCGGCTCGTCGAGATAGTCGCCCATGTTCTTGCCGGCCATTCGCAGCACGGCCTCGACCGTCGTCATCGACTCCAGCCGGTCCAACAGGGCGCGTCCTTCGTCGTTCGTGTGCTCTTGGATGACCTTGTTCAAATCGGGGTAAATGTGTGCGAGCGCGGCCACCACCATCGCAGGTAGGCCCGCCAGGAAGCCGCCGTTGAGGCGCCGGAAGGTATGACCCAGATCGCCGACCGGCGATCCCAGCACCGCCCCGACAATGTCGAGCTCGGGCGCGTAGTCGGCGCACATTTCGGCGGCCCACGCGCTGGCCAGCCCGCCGCCGGAGTATCCCCACAGCCCGACCGGCGCCGATCGAGAAGTTGGGATCCGGGCCGAATTCATGGCAGCCCGGATGCCGTCGAGGGTGCGGTAGCCCGGCTCGTAGGGGGCACCCCACATGCCCAGCAGCCCTTCGTGGTCGGGCACCGAGACCACCCAACCTTCGGCGACGGCCGCGGCCACCAGGAAGAGCTCCAATTGGGCGATGGAACCGAGAGCCTTCGATCTCCTGCGCAGCGCATAGGACGGAAAGCAGCGCGCCGACATGGCGTCGATCGCGCACTGATACGAAAGCAGCGGGCTGTTCTGTCCGACCACGCGTTCGGCCGGGATGAGGACCGTCGTCACGCACGCCTCGGGGGCGCCGTTCATGTCCGTGGTCCGGTAGAGCAGCTGGATGGCCGAAACCGATTGCGGAATCAGGCCGAGAAAGGCCAGTTCCACCTCGCGGGAGCGCAGCACGGTGCCGGGCTCGGCGTGTCGGAAACCGGAAGGCGGCTGATAGAACGGGTCGTCCGAGGGCAGCAGCGGGCGCGCCTTGGGCTGCAATTCCTCGTGTGGCGGCCGACCAATCCATTCCGCACCGTCGGTACCTGCCAAATTGCCGAGTTCAACCAATTCAGGATCCCTTCTAGGCCATCGGGCATCTTCCCGCATGAACAGTCGGTAACCAAACTGTAATGGCCAGGCTGTGAGCGATTGCTCGTCAAGCCGGTCCGGTGGCGCAGATTAAGGCTGGCCGGGCGGCCGCAGCGCGGCAAATTCGTCGGTCACTCGCAGTGCGGCTTCGGTGAAGTGGTACAAAGCCGCCGGTCGCCCACCGCTGCGACCCGACTGCGCGATGGTGCCGGTCTGGGTGATCACGCCGCGACGGACCAGCACCCGCTGCAGATTCGTCGCATCCACTTGGTAGCCCAGCGTAGCGCTGTAGATGTCGCGCAGCGTAGAGAGCGCGAATTCCTTTGGCGCTAAGGCGAATCCGATGTTGGTGTAGGACATCTTGGCGACCAGCCGGGCATGTGCGTGCGTCACCATCGGGCCGTGGTCGAACGCCATCGGCGGCAGCGCACTCACCGGGTGCCACCGGGTGTCCGGCGGCAGCTCCGGAGTGGCGGGGGAGGGCACCAGGCCCAGGAAGGTCGACGCGATCACCCGCGCGCCCGGCACGCGGCCCGGGTCGGAAAAAACGGCGAGCTGCTCCAGGTGGGCCAGCTCGCGCAAATCCACTTTCTCGGCCAGTTGGCGCCGCACCGACGTGGTCATGTCCTCGTCGTTACGCAACCGTCCGCCCGGCAGCGACCAGGAGCCGCGTTGGGGATCGCGCGCACGTTCCCATAACAGCACGTTAAGCTGCGGTTTTCCCTTTCGGGAGGCTCCCTTAACCTGCTCGGTCGCCTGGTGAACCTGGAACACGACCGCGAGCACTTCATGCGCGGTGCTACCATTGGGCATGTTTTCGATTGTAAGTCGAAAACCTCCTAAGTCGAAAGGAGTCGCCGTGACGGTCATGAATCGCACGGACCCGCTCGCCGAAGACATGATTGCCGGCATCACCAATTCCCCCGCCGGTTACGGCGGCGTCGATGGTGATGAGCAGTGGGCCAACGAGATTCGCCGTCTGGCGAACCTGCGGGGCGCCACCGTCCTCGCCCACAACTACCAGCTGCCCGCGATTCAGGACGTGGCCGATCACGTCGGCGATTCGCTGGCGCTGTCGCGGATCGCCGCCGAAGCGCCGGAGGACACCATCGTGTTCTGCGGTGTGCACTTCATGGCCGAGACCGCCAAGATTCTGAGCCCGCAGAAGACCGTGCTGATCCCGGATCAGCGGGCCGGTTGCTCGCTGGCCGATTCGATCACACCCGACGAGCTGAGCGCCTGGAAGGACGAACACCCCGGCGCCGTCGTCGTCTCCTACGTCAACACCACCGCGGCGGTGAAGGCGCTCACCGACATCTGCTGCACCTCGTCCAACGCGGTCGACGTGGTCGAGTCGATCGACCCCGATCGCGAGGTGCTGTTCTGCCCGGACCAGTTCCTGGGCGCCCACGTCCGTCGGGTGACCGGCCGCAAGAACATCCACGTGTGGGCCGGCGAATGCCACGTGCACGCCGGAATCAACGGCGACGAGCTCACCGATCAGGCCCGCGCCAATCCCGACGCCGAACTGTATGTGCACCCCGAATGTGGTTGCGCCACTTCGGCGCTGTACCTCGCCGGCGAGGGAGCCTTCCCCGCCGAGCGGGTCAAGATCCTTTCCACCGGCGGCATGTTGGACGCCGCATACCAGACGCGGGCCCGCAAGGTCCTGGTTGCTACCGAGGTCGGCATGCTGCACCAATTACGCCGAGCCGCACCGGAAGTCGACTTCCAGGCGGTCAACGACCGCGCGTCCTGCAAGTACATGAAGATGATCACCCCTGCGGCGCTGCTGCGCTGCCTGGTCGAAGGCGCCGACGAGGTGCACGTCGACCCGGAAATCGCGGCGGCGGGCCGACGCAGCGTGCAGCGCATGATCGAAATCGGCCAGCCGGGCGGCGGCGAATGATGCCCCGCCCCGCCTGGACCGATAGCGCCGACGTCGTCGTCATCGGCACGGGTGTCGGGGGGTTGGCCGCCGCGCTGGCGGCGCACCGTGCCGGCCGCAACGTCGTCGTTCTCAGCAAGTCTGAAGAAACCCACGGGGGCACGGCTACGCACTACGCGCAGGGCGGGATCGCGGTCGTGCTGCCGGACAACGACGACTCCGTCGAGGCCCATGTCGCCGACACCCTGGCCGCGGGTGCCGGAATGTGCGATCCCGGCGCGGTCTACTCGATCGTCGCCGACGGCTACCGCGCGGTCAGCGAATTAGTCTCGGCCGGTGCGCGATTCGACGAGTCAATGCCCGGCCAGTGGGCGCTGACCCGCGAGGGCGGGCATTCGCGACGGCGCATCGTTCATGCCGGCGGCGACGCCACCGGCGCCGAGGTGCAGCGGGCACTCGACCACGCCGCCCGGATGCTGGATATCCGCTGCAGTCACGTGGCGTTGCGGGTGCTGCACGACGGCACGGCGGTGACCGGCGTGGCCGTGGGCAATCCGGACGGCGTCGGGATCATCAGCGCGCCCTCGGTGATCCTGGCCTCCGGCGGCCTCGGGCATCTCTACAGCGCGACCACCAACCCCGACGGATCCACCGGCGACGGAATCGCTTTGGCGTTGTGGGCCGGCGTCGCGGTGAGCGACCTCGAGTTCATCCAGTTCCACCCGACCATGTTATTCGGCGGCCAGGCCGACGGTCGTCGGCCGCTGATCACCGAGGCCATCCGCGGCGAGGGTGCGGTATTGGTTGATCGGCAAGGCAATTCGGTCACCGCCGGAGTGCACCCGATGGGCGACCTGGCGCCGCGCGATGTCGTCGCGGGGGCCATCGACGCGCGGCTGAGGGCCACCGGCGACGAATGCGTCTTCCTCGACGCGCGTGGCATCGACGGCTTCGAGGCCCGTTTCCCCAACGTGACCGCCGCGTGCCGGGCAGCCGGCGTAGACCCTGTCCGCCAACCTATCCCGGTGGTGCCGGGAGCCCACTACAGCTGCGGCGGCGTGGTCACCGATGTGCACGGTCAGACCGAGCTGCCCGGGCTGTTCGCCGCCGGTGAGGTGGCCCGCACCGGCATGCACGGGGCTAATCGCTTGGCGTCCAACAGCTTGCTGGAAGGCCTGGTGGTGGGTGGCCGCGCGGGGAAGGCCGCTTCCATACATGCGCTGTCGGCCGGACGGGCGCTCGCGATCCCGCCCGATCCGATCGCCCACACCGCGTCGAAACGCCGCGAACTGCAATCCGCGATGACGCGCGACGCGTCGGTGGTCCGTGACGCGTCAGGGCTGCAGCGCTTGTCCGAGACGCTGTCTCGGGCGCGGGTGCGCGTGATCGAGGGCCGTCGCGATTTCGAGGACGTCGCGTTGACGCTGACCGCCCGCGCGGTGGCCGCTGCGGCGTTGGCCCGCAGTGAAAGCCGGGGGTGCCACCACCGCGCCGAGTACCCGGAGTCCGCGCCGCAAAAGGCCCGCAGCATCATGGTCCGGTCGGCCGACACGGTGTACGCCGAAGAGCTGGCGGCGGTGTCCTGATGGCTGCCCTGATGACACTGTCCGACGCCGAGCTGGCCGTTGCCCTCGACACCGTGCGGCGTGGCCTGGACGAGGATCTGCGCTACGGACCCGACATCACCACCCTCGCGACGGTGCCCGCCGGCGACGCGACGGCGGCCATGGTGCCCCGGGAAGCAGGCGTCATCGCCGGGTTGGATGTCGGCCTGCTGGTGCTCGACGAGGTGCTCGGTGCCGGCGGCTATCAGGTGCTCGATCGCGTCGACGACGGTGCCCGTGTGCAGCCCGGCCAGCCTGTTTTGACCGTGCGGGCCGAGAACCGCGGGCTGTTGACCGCCGAGCGCACGATGCTGAACCTGATCTGCCACCTGTCGGGGATCGCCACCGCGACCGCGGCCTGGGTGGACGCCGTCAGCGGCACCAAGGCGCAGGTCCGCGACACCCGCAAGACGCTGCCCGGCCTGCGTGCCCTGCAGAAGTACGCGGTCCGGGTCGGCGGCGGGGTCAACCACCGCCTCGGGCTGGGCGACGCCGCACTGATCAAGGACAACCACGTCGCGGCGGCCGGATCCGTCGTCGAGGCGCTGCGCGCGGTGCGCGAGGCCGCACCCGATCTGCCGTGCGAGGTCGAAGTCGACTCGCTCGAGCAGCTCGACGAGGTACTGCCCGAAAAGCCGGAGCTGATCCTGTTGGACAATTTCCCGGTGTGGCAGACCCAGATCGCCGTGCAGCGTCGTGACTCCCGCGCGCCCACGGTGCTGCTCGAGTCGTCGGGCGGGCTGAGCCTGCAGACCGCCGCGGATTACGCCGGCACCGGAGTGGACTACCTGGCCGTCGGCGCGCTGACGCACTCGGTACGCGTGCTCGATATCGGGCTGGACATGTAGGGCTGGCCCAGATGCGGCAGCTGACCTTCGAAGACGCCGGGCGGTATATCTGGCGCGACGTGCCGGAGCCGGAAATCACCGCGCCGGACCAAGCCGTGGTCAGGCCGCTGGTGGTGGCCTGCTGCGACCTCGACATCGCGGTTGCCAACGGCCAGGCGCCGCTGCCGCCCGGCTACGCCGTCGGGCACGAGGGGCTGGCCGAGGTGGTGGCCGTCGGCGATGCCGTCGGCACCGTCCGGCCGGGCGACTGGGTCGTGGTGCCGTTCCAGATCAGCTGCGGCAGCTGCTCGGCTTGCCGCCGCGGCGTGACCGGCTCGTGTGGCTCGGTGCCGCTGATGGCGATGTACGGTCTCGGCCCGCTCGCCGGTCTCAACGGCGGCGGATTCATGTCGGACGAGGTGCTGGTGCCCTACGCCGACGCGATGCTGCTCCCCGTCCCGGACGGCGTGCAGCCCAACGCGATCGCCTCGCTGTCGGACAACATCCCCGACGGCTGGCGGGCGGTGGGGCCGTATGCGGCCGAGTTGGCCGCGCTCGATCCGGCCGACCGCCGCGTGCTGGTGGTGGGCAAGCTCTCGATCGGGCTGTACGCCGCCGCGTTCGCGGCCGCGCTGGGAGCGCGCGTCGACTACGTCGACCACGATGTGCGCCGGCTGGCGGCCGCCGAGAAGCTCGGCGCGGTGGTCCACGATCGGGTGAAGCCCGACAAGACCTGGGAGCCTTACCCGGTGACGGTGCACACCTCCGCCGATCCGTCGCTGCTGGCCGCCACGCTGCGGGCGACCTGGCCGGACGGCGTGTGCACCGATACCGGGATCTACTACCAGCCGATCGTCGAGATGCCGCTGCTGCCGATGTACACCCGCGGGGTGAGGTTCGTCACCGGGCGGGTCAACGCGCGGTCGGCCATTCCGCGGGTGCTGGAGCTGCTGGCCGGCGGATGCGACCTGTCACCGGCCCTCGACCGGGTGGTGCCCTGGGCCGAAGCGCCCTCGGTGTGGCCGACGATGACCGGCAAGACCGTCTTCACCCGGGCGTAGACCTTCTGGCGTCGCTCGTCCGGTGTCGAGTGTGCGTCCTGGGCGGCGACCCGCCGGCGCAGGCCGCCGCCAGCGCACGGTCAAGGGCGCGGGCGCACACTCAACGCGGCAGTAGGCCGCGCCGCGGTTCAGGCGATGTCGCTGACCAGCACCGCCATCCGGCGCAACTGCAGACGCACCAGCCGGGGCAGGCCCGTGCCATCGGACCCCGCGGGCAGGATCCGGGGATTGGTGATGTGCACGACGCTGCGGGCAAAGTGCAGGTCAGCCTGCCCGGCGGCCAGCACGTTCTTCACCCAGTCGGTCTTGCCGTGGCCCAGCGCAATCGCCAACACATTGCCGTTGCGATAGGCCGTCACGATGGTCTTGTACGTCTTGCCCGACGTGCGGCCGCGATGCTCGATCGTGCCCGTGCCGGGCAGGAAGCGCGCGATCGGCTTCAAGGCCGGGTTGACGTATTTGACCTGGAAGTTCTCAAACCACGTCGGATATACCATCGGGATGCCCGGAGCGTTGTTCGGGTGATCCTTTGTGGACATGCCGGCTCCCTTGTGGAACGTCTGTGCGCTGATTATCGGCACTGTACCGGCCGGATATTGATTTGAGTTCCTCTGGGACAATGGACGCTGTGACTGCCACATCCCGATCTGTGCTGGCCCGCATCGACCTGCGGGGCGCGGAGCTGACGGCTGCCCGGCTGCGGGCGGCGTTACCGCGTGGCGGCGCCGATGTGGAGTCGGTGTTGTCGAAGGTGCAGCCGATCGTGCAGGCCGTTGCCGAGCGCGGGGCCGAGGCGGCGCTGGAATACGGCGAGTCGTTCGACGGCGTACGCCCGGCGGCGGTCCGGGTACCCGGGGCCGCGTTGCGGGCCGCGCTGGACGGGCTGGACGCTGACGTCCGCGACGCCCTGCAGGTGATGATCGAGCGGACCCGCGCCGTACACGCCGACCAGTGCCGGACCGACACCACCACCGTGCTCGGGCCGGGTGCCACCGTCACCGAGCGCTGGGTGCCCGTCGAGCGGGTCGGCCTGTATGTGCCCGGCGGCAACGCGGTGTATCCGTCCAGCGTGGTGATGAACGTCGTCCCCGCGCAGGCCGCGGGAGTCGACTCGCTGGTGGTGACCAGTCCGCCGCAGGCACAGTGCCAGGGCCAGTTCGAAGGCCTGCCGCACCCGACGATCCTGGCCGCGGCCCGGCTGCTCGGCGTCGACGAGGTGTGGGCCGTCGGCGGGGCGCAGGCCGTCGCACTGCTGGCCTACGGCGGCGTCGACACCGACGGCACGCAGCTGGCGCCGGTCGACCTGATCACCGGGCCCGGCAATGTCTACGTCACGGCCGCCAAGCGGCTCTGCCGCTCGCTGGTCGGCATCGACGCCGAAGCCGGGCCGACCGAGATCGCCATCCTGGCCGACCACACCGCCGACCCGGCGCACGTGGCCGCCGACCTGATCAGCCAAGCCGAACACGACGAGATGGCCGGCAGTGTGCTGGTGACCGCGAGCGAAGACCTGGCCGCGGCCACCGACACCGAGGTCGCCGCGCAGCTGCAGACCACGGTGCATCGTGAACGGGTGACGAGCGCGCTCAGCGGCCCGCAATCGGCGATCATCCTGGTTGACGATCTCGACGCCGGTGTCAAGGTGGTCAACGCCTATGCCGCCGAGCACCTCGAGATCCAGACCGCTGACGCGCCGCAGGTTGCCGGCCGAATACGTTCGGCCGGAGCGATTTTCGTCGGCCCGTACTCTCCGGTAAGCCTCGGCGACTACTGTGCCGGCTCCAACCACGTGTTGCCGACCGCGGGCAGCGCCCGGCACTCCAGCGGTCTTTCGGTGCAGACCTTCCTGCGTGGCATCCACGTCGTGGACTACACCGAGGCGGCCCTCAAGGACGTCTCCGGACACGTGGTCACCCTCGCGAAAGCCGAAGACCTGCCCGCCCACGGCGAGGCGGTCCGGCGGAGGTTCGAACGATGACCGCATCCGAGCGGCAGGTGACCCTCGACGACCTGCCGCTACGCGCCGACTTGCGCGGCAAATCGCCTTACGGCGCACCGCAATTGGCGGTTCCGGTGCGGCTGAACACCAATGAGAACCCGCACCCGCCCAGTCAGGCTTTGGTCGACGACGTCGTCCGGTCCGTGCGGGAGGTCGCCGCCGATTTGCACCGCTATCCGGACCGTGACGCGGTGGCGCTGCGCACCGATCTGGCGCGTTACCTCACCGCGCAGACCGGAACCCGGCTCGGTTTCGAAAACCTCTGGGCCGCCAATGGATCCAACGAGATCCTGCAGCAGCTGTTGCAGGCGTTCGGCGGGCCGGGACGCAGCGCGATCGGATTCGTCCCGTCTTACTCGATGCACCCGCTGATTTCCGAGGGCACCCGCACCGAATGGCTCGAGGCCCCGCGCAGTGACGACTTCAACCTCGACATCGACGCGGCCGTCGCCGCCATCACCGAGCGCAAACCGGACGTGGTATTCGTCACCAGCCCGAACAACCCGACTGGACAAAGCATTGCGCTGCCGGATCTGCGCCGGCTACTCGACGTGACACCGGGCATTCTGATCGTCGACGAGGCCTACGGCGAGTTCTCGTCGCAGCCCAGCGCCGTCGAGCTGATCGAGGAGTACCCGACCCGGCTCGTGGTCAGCCGCACGATGAGCAAGGCGTTCGCGTTCGCCGGCGGCCGGCTGGGGTATCTGGTCGCCACGCCTGCGCTGATCGACGCGATGCTGTTGGTGCGATTGCCCTATCACCTGTCGTCGGTCACCCAGGCCGCCGCCCGGGCCGCGCTGCGCCACGCCGACGACACCCTGGGCAGCGTGGCCACCTTGATCGCCGAACGCGAACGAGTGATGGCGGCCTTGAGCCGCTTGGGCTTTCGGGTGATCCCCAGCGACGCGAACTTCGTGCTGTTCGGCGAATTCGCGGACGCGCCCGCCGCCTGGCAGCGCTACCTGGAGGTGGGCGTGCTGATCCGCGACGTCGGCATTACCGGCTACCTGCGCACCACCATCGGACTTGCCGACGAGAACGACGGGTTCCTCAGGGCGAGCGCCCAGATCGCCGCCACCGAGCTGGCCCCAGCCAATCCCAGCCCGCTAGGCGCGATCGCAAGCGCGACGACGCCGCGTGCGGCGGGGCGCGACCACGTATTAGGAGCCTCGTGACGACCCCCGAAACAGGAAAAGCGACGCGCCGCGCGCGCATCGAACGCCGCACCAAGGAATCCGACATCGTCGTCGAGCTGGACCTCGATGGCACCGGTCAGGTGCACGTCGACACCGGTGTGCCGTTCTATGACCACATGCTGACCGCGTTGGGCAGTCACGCCAGCTTCGACCTGACCGTGCGCACCGAGGGCGACGTGGAAATCGAAGGACACCACACGATCGAGGACACCGCGATCGTGCTGGGCCAGGCCCTCCGGGAGGCCCTTGGCGACAAGAAGGGTATCCGCCGGTTCGGGGATGCCTTCATTCCGATGGACGAGACGCTCGCGCACGCCGCCGTCGACGTGTCCGGCCGGCCGTACTGCGTGCACAGTGGCGAGCCGGATCACCTGCAGCACACCACCATCGCTGGCAGCTCGGTGCCCTATCACACCGTGATCAACCGGCACGTGTTCGAATCGCTGGCGGCCAACGCCCGCATCGCCCTGCACGTGCGGGTGCTGTACGGGCGCGACCCGCACCACATCACCGAAGCGCAGTACAAGGCCGTCGCACGCGCGTTGCGCCAGGCGGTCGAACCCGACCCCCGTGTGTCGGGTGTACCGTCCACCAAAGGTGTTCTGTGACAACACGATCAGTCGTGGTGCTGGACTACGGCTCGGGCAATCTCCGGTCTGCGCAGCGTGCGCTGGAGCGCGTCGGTGCGACGGTGGAGGTCACCGCCGACGCGCGTGCGGCCGCGGCCGCCGACGGGCTGGTGGTGCCCGGGGTCGGCGCGTACGAGGCGTGCATGACCGGACTGCGCAAGATCGCCGGGGAGCGGATCATCGCCGAACGGGTGGCCGCCGGGCGCCCGGTGCTCGGGGTCTGCGTCGGCATGCAGATCCTGTTCGCGCGCGGCGTGGAATTCGGGGTCGAGACGTCCGGGTGTGGGCAGTGGCCCGGATCCGTGACCCGGCTGGACGCCCCGGTGATCCCGCACATGGGCTGGAATGTCGTCCAATCCGGCTCGGGCAGTCGACTTTTCAACGGTCTGGATGCGTCCGCCCGGTTCTACTTCGTGCATTCCTACGCCGCGCAGCGGTGGGAAGGCTCGCCGGAGGCCGTGCTGACGTGGGCCACCCATCAGGTGCCGTTTCTGGCGGCGGTCGAGGACGGTCCGCTGGCCGCCACCCAATTCCACCCGGAGAAGAGTGGGGACGCCGGTGCGGCCGTATTGAGCAACTGGGTTGAGGGACTGTAGATGTCATTGATTTTGTTACCCGCTGTCGATGTTGTCGAAGGTCGTGCCGTGCGCCTGGTGCAGGGCAAGGCCGGCAGCGAAACCGAGTACGGCTCGGCGCTGGACGCGGCACTGAACTGGCAGCGCGACGGTGCCGACTGGATCCATCTCGTGGACTTGGACGCGGCGTTCGGCCGCGGTTCCAACCGCGAATTGCTTGCCGAGGTGGTCGGAAAGCTCGACGTGTCGGTGGAGTTGTCCGGCGGGATTCGCGACGACGACTCGCTGGCGGCGGCGCTGGCCACCGGCTGCGCCCGGGTCAACCTGGGGACCGCGGCGCTGGAGAATCCGCAGTGGTGTGCCCGGGCGATCACCGAGCACGGTGAGAAGGTCGCCGTCGGTTTGGACGTCCAGATCGACCCGAGCCATCCACACGGCGAGTACCGACTGCGCGGACGGGGCTGGGAAACCGACGGTGGCGATCTGTGGGATGTGCTGGAACGCCTTGACGCCGAAGGATGTTCGCGGTTCGTCGTCACCGACGTCACCAAGGACGGCACGCTGGGCGGCCCGAACCTCGACCTGCTGGCCCGTGTCGCCGAGCGCACCGACGCCCCGGTCATCGCGTCCGGTGGCGTGTCGAGCCTGGACGACCTGCGCGCGATCGCCACTCTCACCGACCGCGGCGTCGAGGGAGCCATTGTGGGCAAGGCGCTCTACGCCGGGCGGTTCACCTTGCCGCAGGCACTGGACGCGGTGCGGCGGTAGAACGATGGATCTGCACGCACTGCTGGCCGAGGCGTCGACAATCCTCGACGCAGCGGTGGAGCCGTTCGTGGCGGGGCACCGCGCCGATTCGGCGGTACGCAAGAAGGGCAACGACTTCGCCACCCAGGTTGATCTGGCGATCGAGCGGCAGGTTGTCGCGGCGCTGCAAGCGGCCACCGGAATCGGGGTGCACGGCGAGGAATTCGGTGGCACACCGGTCGATTCACCATGGGTGTGGGTGCTGGATCCGATCGACGGCACCTTCAACTACGCCGCCGGTTCACCCATGGCGGCGATACTGCTGGGCCTGTTGCACGACGGCGAGCCGGTGGCCGGCCTGACCTGGATACCGTTCACCGACGACCGCTATGCGGCTCTCGCCGAGGGGCCGTTGATGAAGAATGATGTCGCGCAGGCGCCGTTGAACCACACGCCGCTGGCCGACACCCTGATCGGCGTCGGCACATTCAACGCCGACTCTCGGGGACGATTCCCGGGACGTTATCGACTCGCGGTGCTGGAAAAGCTGAGCCGGGTGTCCTCGCGACTGCGCATGCACGGTTCGACCGGCCTTGACCTGGTTTATGTGGCCGACGGAATCCTTTCGTGCGCAGTTCATTTCGGCGGCCAGGTGTGGGATCACGCCGCCGGGGTCGCGCAGGTTCGCGCCGCGGGTGGCACCGTCACCGATCTGCTCGGTCAACCCTGGACCCCCGAGTCTCGGTCGGTGCTGGCCGCCGCCCCCGGCGCGTACGAAGAGATCCTCGAGATTCTGCGCAGTGCCGGTCGACCGGAGGACTACTGAGATGCATGCGGGTACCGACCTTGCCGTGCGCGTGATTCCGTGCCTGGACGTCGACGACGGGCGCGTGGTCAAGGGAGTCAATTTCGAGAATCTGCGCGACGCGGGTGACCCCGTCGAACTCGCCGCGGCCTATGACGCCGAGGGCGCCGACGAGCTGACCTTTCTGGACGTGACCGCGTCCTCGTCGGGCCGGGCGACGATGTTGGATGTGGTACGCCACACCGCCGAGCAGGTGTTCATCCCGCTGACCGTCGGCGGCGGCGTCCGCGCCGTCGCCGACGTCGATGTCCTGCTGCGGGCGGGGGCGGACAAGGTCTCGGTGAATACCGCCGCGATCGCACGCCCGGACCTATTGGCAGAGATGTCAAGGCAATTCGGCTCGCAATGCATCGTGTTGTCCGTCGACGCTCGCAGGGTGCCGTCCGGTTCGACCCCCACGCCATCGGGCTGGGAGGTCACCACGCACGGCGGGCGCCGCGGCACCGGCATCGACGCCGTCGAGTGGGCGGCCCGGGGTGCCGACCTCGGAGTGGGGGAGATTCTGCTCAATTCGATGGACGCCGACGGCACCAAGGCCGGTTTCGATCTGGCGATGTTGCGCGCGGTTCGTGCCGCGGTCACGGTTCCGGTGATCGCCAGCGGCGGCGCGGGCACGGTCGACCACTTCGCGCCCGCGGTTGCGGCCGGTGCCGATGCGGTGTTGGCGGCCAGCGTCTTTCACTTCCGCGAGCTGACGATCGGGCAGGTGAAGGCGGCGATGGCCGCGGCAGGGATCACGGTACGATGACACTCGATCCCGACATCGCCGCGCGCCTCAAGCGCAACGCCGACGGCCTGTTCACCGCCGTCGTGCAGGAGCGAGGCAGCGGCGACGTGCTGATGGTCGCCTGGATGGATGACGCGGCGCTGGCCCGCACCCTGGAAACCCGTGAGGCCACTTACTTTTCGCGATCCCGCGGCGAGCAGTGGATCAAGGGTGCGACGTCGGGGCACACCCAGTATGTGCACTCGCTGCGCCTGGACTGCGACGGTGACGCCGTGCTGCTGACTGTCGACCAGGTCGGCGGAGCCTGCCACACCGGAGACCACAGCTGCTTCGATGCCGGCGCGCTGCTCGAACCCGAGAACTAGCGGGGCGCCACGTCCAGGCTATTGGCCGCCTCGATCGCGGCGCGCGTCCATTCATGACGAAAGACCGCCGGTGAGATGCGATCCCGGCGAACGACTTCCAGATCGATGGGCTTGCCGTTGATCACCGCGTTGGGCACCCGGAACGAGTACGCGGGCTCCTCGGTGGCGACGGCAAGGATGGCGTCGTTGTCGGTGAAGTTGTTGGCGCGCATGACTTCCTCCGCCCAGCGGAATGGCTTGAGGCCATCGAAGCGTTTGACGTAGACGACCCATAGCCGGGTGCCGCGGGTGTCGTAGAGCTTCCTGAGGGCCCGGTCCACCGCGTCGTACTCCAGCGGGCCAAGCACTCCCGATTGGTCGGTGATCTGGCCGGAGAGCTTGATTGCCGGATTCGTGGGAGTCGAGGCCTGCCCGCTCGTTGGCGCGACAGAATGCGCGTTGGCGTTGCCGGATTGGTGCGAGCCGCCGAACACCCGGACCCCGACGAGGACGGCAAGGCCGACCAGGGCCAGACCGACGACCGCGGCGACCGCCACCGCCGTGCGCCGGGTGCTGCGTGCGGCCGGCGTTGCGGGTGAGGCGGTTTGGGGCGCAGCGATTGCTTCGGTGTCCGCGATCGGGGCCGCTTGGGTCGGACCGACGGCGTCGGCCGCGGTGTCGAGCTGGCTGCCGAGCGCGGCGGCGAAATCCGTACACGTCGCGAAACGATCGGCGGGGTTCTTGGCCAACGCCTTGGCGAGTGCGCCGTCGAGATCCGCCAGCTCGGGCCGGCGCCCGCTGACCGGCGGCGGCGGCGTGGACAAATGCTGTGTGATGACCACCGCGGGATTGGAATTCTGAAAAGGGGCGGCACCGGTCAACAGATTGAACGCGGTACATCCCAGCGCGTATTGGTCGGCCCGTCCATCGATGTCGAGTCCCTGCAGCTGCTCGGGCGCGCAATAGGCGGTGGTGCCCATCATCATGTTTGTCGCTGTCAGGCCGCTGATTTCACCCAGCTCGCGAGCAATGCCGAAATCGGCCAGCAGGATGCGCCGTCGCGGCGCGGCATCGCTGATCAAAATGTTCGCTGGTTTGACGTCGCGGTGCAGCAGGCCGCGCGAATGCGCGTAATCCAGCGCGTCGGCCACGGCGGCGACGATTTCGAGGACGTCGGCTTTCGGCAACCCCGACGGGTACTGGCGCAGCAGCTGCGCGGCGTCGGTGCCCTCCACGTAGTCTATCGAAATCCACAGTTGCCCTTCGTATTCGCCGCGGTCGTGGATACCGACGATGTGCTCGTTGTACAGGCTGGCGGCGAGATCGGCCTCCCGGTTGAAGCGCTGCCGAAACTCGACGTTGTCGGTGAGCTCGGCGGGCAAGATCTTCAGGGCGTCACGGCGCGGCAGCCGCGGATGCTGCGCCAGATACACCTCGCCCATCCCGCCGGCCCCCAGCCGCCGAATGATCCTGAATCCAGCGAACAGCGCGCCTTCGGGTAAACCATTGCTTTGCGGCATGTGAGCATGCTACTGAGACGATGGTTGCGGCGGCCGGCAAATCGCGGCCGTGCGGCGCAGCGTCACGCGGCGCGCCCCGAGTCGGCACCGGCCGACGATTTCGATCAGAATGGCGGGCGATGCGCGAACGAATCTCGTGGAACGTGGTGGTGCCGCTGCTGGCCCTCGTCACGCTGGCACTGACCTGGGGCACGGAGCCTGGGCCGTCGCTGGCGGCGCTCGAGGCGGTCGTTCTGATCGGTGCCGTGTTGGCCGCGGTGCACCACGCGGAGGTGGTCGCGCACCGGGTGGGCGAGCCGTTCGGGTCGCTGGTGCTCGCCACCGCGGTAACCGTCATCGAGCTGGCTCTGATCATCGAGCTGATGGCCTCGGGCGGAAATGAGGCGGAGACGCTGGCCCGGGATACCGCGTTTGCCGCCCTGATGATCACCACCAACGGCATCGCCGGGCTGTCGCTGCTGCTGGGATCGCATCGCTACGGCGTGACGTTGTTCAACCCGCACGGCAGCGGTGCGGCGCTGGCGACGCTCACCACGCTGGCGACGCTGAGCCTGGTGCTGCCCAGCTTCACCACGACTCGTGGTCGGCAAGAGTTCTCGCCCGGGCAGCTGGTATTCGCCGCCGTCGCCTCGCTGCTGCTGTACCTGCTGTTCGTCTTCACCCAGACGGTGCGGCATCGCGACTTCTTTCTGCCGGTCGCGCAGCGCGGTCAGCAGGGCAGCATGTTCGACGAGGAAAGCCACGCGGAACCGCCGAGCCAAGCCGCGGCGCTGCGCAGCGTCGCGCTGCTGGCGGGCGCGCTTGTCGCGGTCGTGGGCCTGGCCGAACAGGAGTCGCCGGCCGTCGAGAAACTGGTGTCGGTCGCGGGCTTTCCGCACTCGTTCGTCGGCGTGGTGATCGCGGGCCTGGTGTTGCTGCCCGAGACGCTGGCGGCGGTGCGAGCGGCGCGACAGGGCCGCATTCAGACCAGTCTGAACCTCGCGTACGGCTCGGCGATGGCCAGCATCGGGCTCACTATTCCGGGCATCGCGCTGGCGTCGATCTGGATCAAAGGGCCGCTGCTTCTCGGGTTGGGTCCGACACAGTTGGTGCTGTTTGCCCTGACCGTGGTGATCAGCATGCTCACCGTGATCCCCGGCCGGGCGACCCGGTTACAGGGCGAGGTACATCTGGTGCTGCTGGCCGCGTTCGTGTTCCTGGCGATCGTCCCGTAACGGCAAGCAGCGCAAGCGATTACGCCGACGAACGGGCCCGCAGGGTCTGCAGCGCCTGGTCGGCATGGGTGTCCATGCTGAACTCGCTGGAAATCACGTTGAGCACCGTGCGGTCGGTGTCGATCACGAACGTCGTGCGTTTGACCGGCATCAACTTGCCGAGCAGACCACGCTTGACGCCGAACTGGGCGGCCACCGTGCCGTCGGAGTCGGACAGCAGCGGGTAGTCGAAGCTTTCCTTGTCGGCGAACTTGGCCTGCTTCTGCACGGCATCGGTGCTGATGCCGACGCGGTTGGCGCCGACCGCCGCGAATTCGGCGGCCAGGTCGCGGAAATGGCAGGCTTCCTTGGTGCACCCAGGAGTCATTGCCGCGGGGTAGAAGAACAGCACCACCGGTCCGTCGGCAAGCAGGGCGCTGAGCTTGCGGGGCGTTCCGGTCTGATCGGGAAGTTCGAAGTCGGCCACCGTGTCACCAGTTTTCATGGGCGTCAGGCTACGCCCGATCGTCCACCAGATGATGCCGGGCCGCGGGCCTAACGGCACCGGCGGGACCGCCTGGGCCGCGCAAACGCATCTGCGAGGATGGTTGGGTGCGCCCACACCTCGCCGACACGACCTCACGGGAGGAATTCCGCCTGCTCGCGGCGGCGCACCGCTTTGTTCCGGTGACCCGGAAGGTCTTGGCTGACAGCGAGACGCCGCTGTCGGCGTATCGCAAGCTGGCCGCCAATCGACCCGGCACGTTCTTGCTGGAGTCCGCCGAAAACGGCCGATCGTGGTCGCGATGGTCGTTCATCGGCGCCGGCGCACCCTCGGCGTTGACCGTGCGCGACGGCGAAGCGGTGTGGTTGGGTGCGGTTCCGCAGGACGCGCCGACCGGCGGCGATCCCCTCGAGGCGCTGCAGGCCACCCTGGAGCTGCTGTCCACCCGACAAACCAGAGCGGCCCCCGACCAGTCCGAGTCGGGGCTTCCGCCGCTGTCGGGCGGCCTGGTCGGGTTCTTCGCCTACGACATGGTGCGGCGCCTGGAACGCCTGCCGGAAATGGCCGTCGACGATCTGCAGCTACCGGAAATGCTGATGCTGCTGGCCACGGATGTCGCGGCGGTCGACCATCACGAGGGCACTATCACGCTGATCGCCAACGCGGTGAACTGGAACGGCACCGACGAGCGGGTCGACGAGGCCTACGACGACGCCGTCGCGCGCCTGGATGTGATGACCGAGGCGCTGGGCCAGCCGCTGCCGTCGACGGTGGCCACCTTCAGCAAGCCCGAGCCCGACTATCGAGCGCAGCGCACGGTCGAGGAATACGGGAAGATCGTCGACTATCTCGTCGACCAGATCGCGGCCGGCGAAGCCTTTCAGGTGGTGCCCTCGCAGCGCTTCGAAATGGACACCGACGTCGACCCGATCGACGTCTACCGGATTCTGCGAGTGACCAACCCCAGTCCCTACATGTACTTGCTGCATGTGCCGAATAGTGCTGGTGCGACTGACTTTTCGATTGTCGGATCTAGTCCCGAGGCACTCGTCACCGTCGCCGATGGCCGCGCGACGACGCATCCGATCGCCGGTACCCGGTGGCGTGGACAGAACGAGGAAGAAGATCAGCTGCTGGAAAAGGAGCTGCTGTCCGACGACAAGGAACGCGCCGAGCACTTGATGCTGGTCGACCTCGGCCGCAACGACCTCGGCCGGGTCTGCACGCCCGGCACGGTCCGCGTCGAGGATTACAGCCACATCGAGCGCTACAGCCATGTCATGCACCTGGTCTCGACGGTGACTGGCCTGCTCGGCGAGGGCCGCACCGCCTTGGACGCCGTCACGGCCTGTTTCCCGGCCGGCACGCTGTCCGGAGCGCCCAAGGTGCGGGCGATGGAGCTGATCGAAGAAGTGGAGAAGACACGCCGCGGCGTATACGGCGGCGTGCTCGGGTATCTCGACTTCGCCGGCAACGCGGACTTCGCGATCGCCATTCGCACGGCGCTGATACGCAACGGCACCGCCTATGTCCAGGCGGGCGGCGGAGTAGTGGCCGACTCCAACGGTCCTTATGAGTACACCGAGGCGAGCAACAAGGCGCGCGCGGTGCTTAACGCCATCGCCGCGGCGCAGACGCTCAGCGCCCCGGACGCCACCCGCAATGGCTGATGCCCCGCCGGACCGGCGGGCCCGGCTGACGATCGGCCTCGCCCAGCTGCTGCTGGTCATCGCCGCGGGCCTGCTGTGGACCGCCTCGCGGCTGCCGTGGGTGGTGATCCGGTCGTTCGACGGGCTGGGGCCACCCAGGGAAGTGATCCTGGCCGGCGCGTCCTGGTCGACGGTCCTGCTGCCGTCGGCCCTGCTGCTGCTGGCCACCGCCGTGGCGGCGCTCGCGGTGCGGGGCTGGGCGCTGCGCGCGCTGGCCGGGCTGCTCGCCGTGATCAGCCTGGCGATCGGCTATCTGGGCGTCAGCCTGTGGGTGCTGCCGGATGTGGCGGTGCGAGGATCCGAACTTGCCCACATTTCGCTGCTGACGCTGGTGGGCAGCGAGCGGCGGTACGCCGGCGCCGGGTTCGCGGTGGGTGCCGCGGTGTGCACATTGATCGCCGCCGTCCTGTTGATGCGTTCGGCGATGACGGGAGGGGCGAAAAAATACGCCGCGCCGGCGACCCGCCGCTCAATTGCGAGACGCGAAGGTGCCGACGGGGCGATGCTGGAGGAGCCGGGGGCGCCAGAGATGTCGGAGCGGATGATCTGGGACGCACTCGATGAGGGGCATGACCCGACTGATCGGCCCCGCGAGTCTGACACCGAGGGTCGGTGACGGGCCGCGAGCCGACGGTCGCTACCCTTCATTGACGTCGTCGAAATCGGCTCGGAACCGGTTAGGTGACCGTCTGTATGGCTGTAGAAGGGAAACACAGGTATGAGTCCGGCGACTGTCCTTGACTCCATCCTTGAGGGAGTCCGGGCCGATGTTGCCGCGCGCGAAGCGCGTATTCCTCTTCCCGAGATCAAAGCGGCCGCCGCCGCAGCGCCCCCACCTCTTGATGTGATGGCCGCGCTGCGCGAGCCGGGGATCGGCGTCATCGCCGAGGTCAAGCGCGCCAGTCCGTCGGCGGGTTCGTTGGCGCCCATTGCCGATCCGGCGAAGCTGGCTCAGGCCTACGAAGACGGCGGTGCCCGCATTATCAGTGTCTTGACCGAGGAGCGGCGTTTCAACGGCTCGCTCGACGACCTGGATGCGGTTCGGGCCGCGGTGTCGATTCCGGTCTTGCGCAAAGACTTTGTGGTGCAGCCGTATCAGATTCACGAGGCGCGTGCGCACGGCGCCGACATGTTGCTGCTGATCGTCGCCGCCTTGGAGCAGTCGGCGCTGGCGGCGATGCTCGACCGCACCGAATCACTTGGCATGACAGCGCTTGTCGAGGTCCACACCGAAGAAGAGGCGGACCGCGCACTCAAGGCCGGCGCCAACGTGATCGGGGTCAATGCCCGCGACCTCAAGACGCTGGAGGTGGACCGGGATAGCTTTTCGCGGATCGCACCCGGACTGCCCAGCAAGGTGATCAGGATCGCCGAATCGGGTGTGCGGGGTACCGCGGACCTGTTGGCGTACGCCGGTGCCGGCGCCGATGCCGTCCTCGTCGGTGAGGGGTTGGTCAAAAGTGGCGACCCGCGTGCCGCAGTCGCCGATCTGGTGACCGCGGGTACCCATCCGTCCTGTCCGAAACCGGCTCGTTAGTCAGAGCCGCTGCGTTGAAACGTTGAACCCCATGAGCCATCCCCGCGTTGAGCATTGGTGATGGTGGATCTCACTCGCCCCGCCCTTCCGCTTGCGAGCGCGGCCATTTCCGAACCCACCCGACACGACCCTGACTCGGGTGGACATTTCGGTGTGTACGGTGGCCGCTACGTCGCCGAGGCGTTGATGGCGGTGATCGAAGAAGTCACCGCGGCCTACGAGAAGGAACGCGTCAATCCAGAATTCCTGGATCTGCTGGACGACTTGCTGGCCAACTACGCCGGCCGGCCGTCACCCCTCTACGAGGCCACCCGCCTGAGCGAACACGCCGGTTCGGCACGCATCTTCCTCAAGCGAGAAGACTTGAACCACACCGGTTCTCACAAGATCAACAACGTGCTCGGCCAGGCGTTGCTGGCCAAGAGGATGGGCAAGAACCGGGTGATCGCCGAGACCGGCGCCGGGCAGCACGGCGTGGCGACGGCCACCGCCTGCGCATTGCTCGGCCTGGAGTGCGTGATCTACATGGGCGCGGTCGATACCGCCCGCCAAGCGCTCAACGTGGCGCGGATGCGGCTGTTGGGCGCCGAGGTCGTCTCGGTCGACACGGGTTCGCAAACGTTGAAGGACGCCATCAACGAGGCGTTCCGGGATTGGGTCACCAACGCCCACAACACGTACTACTGCTTCGGCACGGCGGCAGGCCCACACCCCTTCCCGACGATGGTCCGCGATTTCCAGCGCATCATCGGGCTGGAGGCGCGCGCGCAGATCCAGGCGCAGGCGGGCCGGTTGCCCGACGCCGTCACGGCCTGCGTCGGAGGCGGGTCAAACGCCATTGGCATCTTCCACGCCTTCATCGACGACCCGGGCGTGCGGCTGATTGGCTACGAGGCAGCGGGCGACGGCGTCGAGACCGGCAGGCACGCGGCGACATTCAGCGGGGGTTCACCGGGGGCCTTTCAAGGGTCGTTCTCCTATCTGCTGCAGGACGAGGACGGCCAGACGATCGAATCTCATTCGATCTCAGCGGGTTTGGACTACCCGGGAGTAGGCCCGGAGCACGCGTGGCTGCGGGAGACAGGGCGCGCCGAATACCGGCCGATCACCGACGCCGAGGCCATGGACGCGTTTCGCCTGCTGTGCCGGACCGAGGGCATCATCCCGGCCATCGAATCCGCCCACGCCGTCGCCGGTGTGCTCAAGCTCGGCACTGAATTGGGCAGCGGCGCAGTCATTGTGGTGAACCTGTCGGGCCGCGGCGACAAGGACGTCGAGACGGCAGCGAAGTGGTTCGGCCTGATGGACGAGCAGGACAAGTGATGACGGTGGAGCAAAGCCATGCCAGCAGGCTGGCACCGCTTTTCGACGCGTGCCGGGCCGAAAACCGCGCCGCGCTGATCGGCTACCTGCCCACGGGCTATCCCGACGTGTCGACTTCGGTAGACGCGATGACCGCCCTGGTCGAATCGGGTTGTGACCTGGTCGAAGTCGGGGTGCCGTATTCGGATCCCGGCATGGACGGCCCGACCATCGCCCGGGCCACCGAGGTCGCGTTGCGCGGGGGAGTGCGCGTGCGTGACACCTTGGCCGCGGTCGAGGCGATCAGCATGGCAGGCGGTCGTGCCGTGGTCATGACGTATTGGAACCCGGTGCTGCGCTACGGGGTTGATGCGTTCGCGCGGGACCTCGCATCGGCAGGCGGACACGGGCTCATCACGCCGGACCTGATCCCCGACGAAGCCGAAGAGTGGATGGCCGCGTCCGAGGAGCATCGGCTGGATCGCATCTTCCTGGTGGCGCCCTCGTCGACACCGCAGCGTCTGGTGAGCACGGTCGAGGCATCGCGTGGATTCGTCTATGCGGCCTCGACGATGGGCGTGACCGGGGCACGCGACGCGGTGTCCAACGCCGCCCCCGAATTGGTCAGCCGAGTCAAAGCGGTATCCGACATCCCCGTTGGCGTCGGCCTCGGCGTGCGATCGCGTGAGCAGGCCGCGCAGATCGGCGGTTACGCCGACGGTGTCATCGTCGGTTCGGCCTTGGTATCGGCACTCGCCGACGGTCTGGCGAGCTTGCGTGCGTTGACCCAGGAATTGGCCGAAGGTGTGCGAGTGTCGACATCATGACGATGTTGCCCACGTATTTCCCCAGCCCACCGCAAGGTGTCTGGCACCTGGGTCCGTTGCCGATTCGCGCGTACGCGCTGTTCATCATCACCGGGATCGTGGTCGCGCTGATTATCGGAGACCGGCGCTGGGCAGCTCGCGGCGGGCAGCGTGGGGTGATTTACGACATCGCGCTGTGGGTGGTCCCGTTCGGCTTGATTGGCGGCCGGCTGTATCACCTGGCCACCGATTGGCGGACGTATTGGGGCCCGGGTGGTGCCGGGTTCGGCGCGGCGTTCCGCATCTGGGACGGCGGGCTGGGCATCTGGGGTGCGGTGGCCCTCGGCGTGCTTGGGGCATGGATCGGTTGCCGACGGCTCGGAATTCCGTTGCCGGCCTTCCTCGATTCGGTCGCACCGGGAATCATCTTGGCGCAGGCCATCGGTCGGCTCGGGAACTACTTCAATCAGGAGCTTTACGGCCGGGAGACGACGCTGCCGTGGGGCCTGGAAATCTTCTATCGCCGCGATCCTTCGGGATACATCGACCCGCATTCACTTGACGGCGTGTCGACGGGCCAGCTCGCGGTCGTGGTGCAACCGACCTTTCTGTACGAATTGCTCTGGAACGTATTGGTTTTCGCCATCCTGCTCTACATCGACCGGCGTTACGCGATCGGTCACGGACGGCTCTTTGCGGCGTACGTCGCGCTCTACTGTGTCGGGCGCTTCTGGGTCGAGCTGCTGCGAGACGACACCGCCACCCACATCGCCGGCATTCGCATCAACTCGTTTACAGCGACTTTCGTGTTCATCGGCGCCGTCGTCTACATCGTTCTGGCGCCGAAGGGCCGCGAGGATCCCGAAAGTTTGCGCGGCAAGGATCACCCGACCGACGCGGAATCCAAGCCCGAAGTCGAGCCGACGGAGGAGCTCGTCAGTGTCGCCGCGGCTTCGACGGTGGCGGCGACTGTGGCCGGTGCGGACGATGACGCCGGCTCGGCGGCGTCATCGGAGTCCGTCGAAACGGCGAGGGTCGAGGAGCCGGAAGCGACCGAGACCGGCGGACCCCAAGCCGAAGCCGACGAGCCGGAAGTCGAGGAGCCGGTCGCCGAGGAGCCGGTCGCCGAGGAGCCGGAAGTCGAGGAGCCGGTCGCCGAGGAGCCGGTCGCCGAGGAGCCGGAAGTCGAGGAGCCGGTCGCCGAGGAGGCGGTAGCCGAGGAGCCGGAAGTCGAGGAGCCGGAAGTCCAGGACGCGGAAGCCGAGGAGGCGACGGCCGAGGCTGAGGCTGAGCAGCCGGAAGCCGACGAGCCGGAAGCCGACGAACCTGAGGCCGAGGAGCCGGAAGTCGAGGAGGCGGTCGCCGAGGAGCCGGCGGCTGAGGCGGAAGAGGCGACGGCCGAGGCTGAGGCTGAGCAGCCGGAAGCCGACGAGCCGGAAGCCGAAGAACCCGAAGCAGAAAAGTTGGACGCTGATCCCGAAACCGCCGAACCCGAGGCGGGGGCCAGCGAACCCGATGAAGGTGCCGAAGCAGCCGCGGAAACCGAAGAAAGCGAGCCGGAGCCGTCAACCCCGGCCGTCGACGTGAAGCCCGAGGAACCCGCAGCTGAGCCGCCTGCGTCGGACCCCGCCCCCAGCGCGGACGACCACCAGACTCGGCGCCGCTGGGCGCTGCGTCGCCGCAACCGGCGTCCCGGCAGCTAGCAAACGACTCGTCGAGGCTGGGGTATACCCAGTTCATCTGGCATGCTGAACACCGTGACCGAACCGTCGTGGAGCACAGCCCCGGACCCCGGCGCACCACCACCGCAGCCGTCGGGATATCCACCGCCATATCCGCAATACCCGCCGTATCCCGGCCCCGTCGGATACGACCCGTCGGCACCCTACGGCCGCCACCCGGTGACGGGGCTGCCGTATTCGGACAAGTCGAAAACCATCGCCGGTCTGCTGCAGCTGCTCAGCCTGGTCGGCATCGGCGGCATCGGCCGCTTCTACATCGGCGACGTCGGACTGGGTATCGCGCAACTACTCGTCGGCTTGCTCACCTGCGGAGTCGGTCTGCTCTGGAGCATCATCGACGCAATCTTGATCCTGACCGACAAGGTCAACGATCCCCAGGGCCGACCACTGCGCGATGGAACCTGACTCGGCCTCCCGCACGGGAGCCCATCGTCACCGCCACGGCCGCTACATCGCTGCCGGTACCGGCGTCCTGTTCGCCGGGGCGCTCGGTTACGTCGGATCCGTCGACCCGCACAACGCGAATTCGGCGTACCCGCTCTGCCCGTTCAAGTGGCTCACCGGCTGGAACTGCCCCTTCTGCGGCGGGCTTCGGATGACCCATGACCTGCTGCACGGCCATCTGGCGGCCGGCATCTACGACAACGCTTTTCTGCTCGTCGGCCTCCCGACCTTGGCCGTATGGCTGCTGGTGCGGTGGCGGCAGGGCCGGCGCGCACTACCGATAGTGGCGGTGATCACGATCACGGTCGCGGCGATCGCGTGGACGGTGCTGCGCAATATGCCGGGGTTTCCGCTGGTTCCGACGATGCTCAGTGGGTAGTCGGCCACAAATCGCAGGGCAACCCGTCGGGACGATTTTCCGATGGCTCAGCGCGGCTACCGTTGGGTCACCCCGACAGCCCACGGCACGACTAAGCTGATCGGCGTGAGTAGACGCGGAAAGATCGTCTGCACCCTTGGCCCTGCAACCCAAACGGATGAGTTGATTCTGGCGCTGGTCGAAGCCGGAATGGACGTCGCCCGAATGAACTTCAGCCACGGCGACTACGCCGACCATAAAGCCGCATACGAGCGGGTCCGTGCCGCCTCGGATGCCACCGGGCGCGCCGTCGGTGTGCTCGCCGACCTGCAAGGCCCAAAGATCAGGCTCGGGCGCTTCGCCACCGGTTCGACCTACTGGGCCGACGGGGAAACGATCCGGATCACGGTCGAGGATTGCGACGGCACCCACGACCGAGTGTCGACGACCTATAAGAGGCTGGCCCAGGACGCCGTGCCCGGTGACCGGGTTCTGGTCGATGACGGCAAGGTCGGGCTCGTCGTTGCAGGTATCGATGGCGACGACGTGATCTGCACTGTGACCGAGGGTGGACCCGTCAGCAACAACAAGGGCATGTCGCTGCCGGGGATGAACGTGACCGCACCGGCGTTGTCGGACAAGGACATTGACGACCTCACGTTCGCGCTGGACCTGGGCGTCGACCTGATCGCGCTGTCGTTCGTGCGCTCGCCGGCGGACGTCGAGCTGGTGCATGAGGTGATGGATAGGATCGGCCGGCGAGTGCCGGTGATCGCCAAGCTGGAGAAGCCGGAAGCCGTCGACAACCTGGAAGCGATCGTGCTGGCGTTCGACGCCATCATGGTGGCCCGCGGCGACCTGGGCGTCGAGCTGCCGCTGGAAGAGGTGCCGCTGGTGCAGAAGCGGGCCATTCAGATGGCCCGAGAGAACGCAAAACCGGTCATCGTGGCGACTCAGATGCTCGAGTCGATGATCGAGAATTCGCGGCCGACCCGCGCCGAGGCCTCCGACGTCGCCAACGCCGTGCTCGACGGCGCCGATGCGGTGATGTTGTCCGGGGAGACCTCCGTCGGTAAGTTCCCGCTGGCAGCCGTCCGGACGATGGCACGAATCATCTGCGCGGTTGAGGACAATTCCACCGCGGCACCGCCGTTGACCCACGTGCCGCGCACCAAACGCGGGGTGATCTCGTATGCCGCCCGCGACATCGGCGAACGGCTCGACGCCAAGGCGCTGGTCGCCTTCACCCAGTCCGGAGACACGGTGAAACGGCTGGCGCGGCTGCACACCCCGCTGCCGCTGCTCGCGTTCACGGCGTGGCCCGAGGTGCGCAGCCAGCTGGCCATGACCTGGGGTACCGAGACGTTCCTCGTTCCGATCATGGAATCCACGGACGAGATGATCCGCCAAGCGGACAAGTCGCTGATTGATCTGGGCCGTTACAAGCGGGGCGACCTGGTGGTGATCGTCGCTGGTGCGCCGCCTGGCACAGTAGGGTCAACCAACCTGATCCACGTCCACCGGATCGGCGAGGACGACCTCTAAGCGCAAGGAGAGCCCGTGCCGGCCGGCAATCAGCCGAATACCGAATTTTCGTCTGATTTTCAAGAACTGCTGGCGGTCCTAGACCTCAATCGCGTTGATGACGAGCTGTTCGTCGGGTCTCATCCCAGCAAGAACCCCATGCGGACCTTCGGCGGGCAGCTGATGGCGCAATCGTTCGTTGCGAGCAGCCGCAGCCTGCTCCGGGACGATCTGCCGCCCAGCGCGCTGTCGGTGCATTTCGTCAACGGCGGCGACACGACCAAGGACATCGAATTCCACGTCTCCCGGTTGCGCGACGAGCGGCGCTTTGCCAACCGGCGCGTCGACGCTGTGCAGAACGGCACACTGTTGTCCTCGGCGATGATCGCCTACATGTCCGGCGGCCGCGGCCTAGAGCACGCCGTCGAACCGCCTCAGGTGGGCGAGGCCCTCGCTCAGCCGCCGCTCGGTGAGCTGTTGCGCGGCTACGAGGAGACCGTCCCGCACTTCGTCAACGCGCTGCAGCCGATCGAATGGCGCTACACCAACGATCCGGCGTGGGTGATGCGGGACAAGGGGGAGCGGCTGCCGCACAACCGGGTGTGGCTCAAGGCGCTCGGCAAAGTACCCGACGACCCGGTGCTGCACACCGCGACGATGGTGTACTCCTCGGACACCACAGTGCTGGATTCGGTGATCACCACCCACGGCCTGTCGTGGGGCTTCGACCGCATTTTCGCAGCGTCGGCCAACCATACGGTGTGGTTTCACCGGCAGGTCGACTTCAACGACTGGGTGCTGTATTCGACATCGTCGCCGGTGGCCGCGGATTCCCGCGGGCTGGGCACCGGCCATTTCTTCGACGGCACCGGCCAAATCGTCGCGACCGTGACCCAAGAAGGCGTGCTGAAATACTTTCCGCCCTCGGGCCGCTAACGGTTATCGAATAGTTACCCAACCGCGGTTCGAATTCGATTCTGCGGGAACGTAATCGAGCGTGCCGTCGGATAAGCCGGATATTCGAGCTGCTAAAGAGGCTGGTGCACAACGTGTTTCGTTATCTTTCGCGGCGTTTCCGGAGATCTTCGACGACACGGATCGCGGCCGGTTGGAGCGAGTTTTCTACTGGTTGATCCATCTGCTCGACGCGTTGATCGCTCTCGAGTCGTTGTATCGATACGTGCGCAAGTTCCATGCGCTGGGCGCCCGACGTTAGGCGCTGGTATCGCTGACACAGCTGGTGCCGCTGGTGTTCGTCTTGCTGGCACTGGAATTCACGCCACGCCGACGTCACCTCTGAGTACAGGCTCTTGGCCGATGTGCAGCTCGGCACAGCGCACCGCCGCGGGCAGGTGGTGAGTGGCCACCACCACCGTCCGCTCACTGCTCATCAGCCCGGACGACGAGGTCAGCAAGTCCGTCAAGACCCGTTCGGCGTCGAGCGCGTCGAGATGTTCGGTGGGCTCGTCGAGCAGCACGATACGAGCCGGCGATAGCATTGCCCGGGCCAGCAGCAGCCGTCTGCGCTGACCCGCCGAGATCGCGTGCGCGCCGCCGATCAGCACCGTCGACAGCCCCTCGGGCAGACGCGCGAGCCAGTCACCGAGGCCAACCGAACTCAGTGCTGCCGCCAGTTCGTCGTCGCCGCAGTCGCCGCGGGCGACCAAGAGGTTGTCTCGAACCGTGGTGGCAAAGATGTGCGCGTCCTCCGCGAAAAAGCACACTGCACTGGGCAATTCGTGCTCGTCGAACCGGCTCAGGTCCGTACCGTTCAACATTGCGTGGCCGTGCAATGGCGGCACCAGGCCCGCGAGTGTCATCAGCAGTGTCGTCTTCCCGGCGCCACTGGCGCCGGTGACGGCCAGCCGTGCGCCCGGCTCGAGGTCGACGGTCACCGGGTGTGAGAAAGCCTGCGGGTGGCCGAATCGCAGGTCGGCCGACAACCTCGCGGTGCCGACCGGTATTGGTGTCGGCGCAGGAGATTCGGATTCGGCGTCCTGGACCGTCGGCGCCAGATCGAGCAGACGTCGCGCGGCGATTCGTGAACGCGTCAGCTGAATAGCGGCCCTCGGTAGGGGAGTCATCGCCTCGAATGCGGACAGGGGCAACAACATCAAGACGGCCAATGTGGTAGGGGCGACCGCGTGTGCCAGCCCGATCCCGGCCACGACCGCGCCGAGCACGCTGGCTCCGATCGCGGCGGTGGGCATGGCCTCGGCCACCGCGGCCGGCCTGGCGGCCGCGTCCAGCGCATCACTCCAGCGGAGCTGGCGACGATGCGATTCCGCGATGACGTCGGACAGGGCGCCGGCGACGCGGAGCTCGGGGGCGTGCTCGAGGGCGGTCATCGCCGCCGTGTCACGCTCGGAATGCTGTTGGCGGGCAACCTCTTCCTGGGTAGCCGCCGCCCTGCCCGCCAGCAGGGGAGCCACCACGCCGGTGATCAACAGGCAGATCGCCAGCACCGTGCCCGCCGCCGGCGAGATGACCGCGACCGCGACCGTTGCCGCCACCGCCAACACGGATGCGACGCCGATCGGGACAACGGCCCGCACCAGGACGTCGGCGAGTTCGTCCACATCGGCGCCGACGCGGGCCACCAGTTCACCGCTGTGCAGCCGAACAGCCACCGCGGCCGGTCCGTGCGCCAGCCGGTGATAGATCTGCGACCGCGCAGCGCCGGCCGCGCGCAGCGCGGTGTTGTGCGTGGCCAGTCGCTCACAGTAGTGCAGCACGCCCCGCGAGATCGCGAACAAGCGCACCGCGACGACCGCGACGGACAAGTCGAGGATGGGCGGCATCTGCCAGGCCCGCGTGATGAGCCATGCCGAAACGCCGGCCAAGGCCAGCGCGCTGCCCAGCGACAGCACTCCCAACGCGATGGCGGCCAGGATGCGGGGCAGCCGCGGCTGCAGCAGGCTCGACGCCGCAACCAGCGGATCAGACTCGCGCACAACGCACCTCGCTGTCCGAAACCACCTCGACCACGTGGTCACCGATTGCCACGACGGGTTGCCGGTGGCCCACGACCACGACCGTCGCCCCGGAGCGCGCCCGCTCCACGATGGCCCGCAGTACCCGCTGCTCGGTGTCGGCGTCCAAATGGGCGGTGGGCTCATCCAGTAGCAGCACCGAAGCCGACGACCCGAACGCGCGGGCCAGGCCCAGCCGCTGGCGCTGTCCCAGCGATAACCCGGCGCCGTCGCGTCCCAGCGTGGTCTCCAGCCCGTCCGGCAGCTCGGCCAGAACGGCATCGAAGCCTGATGCGGCACAAGCAGTTTCGAGGTCATCCAACTCGCCGAACAGGGCTAGGTTGTCGCGGACCGTGCCGGGGACCAGCACCGGGCGCTGCGGCAGCCAGGACACATGTCGCCACCACGCGCTCTGTTCCAACTCCGCCACGTCGACCCCGTCGACCAGGACTCGACCGGACGACGGCACCGTGAGTCCCGCGATCGCCTGCAGCGTGGTGCTCTTGCCGGCGCCGTTGCGGCCGGTTAGGACCGTCACACGACCCGGCGGGATCGCCCCGGTCAACTCGCAGGGCGAATTGCCGTCGCGGCCGGCCACACTGAGCTGCTCCAGCCGGATCTCCGTTCCACTCGCGACGACCGTTCGGTCGCGCCGCGCGGCCACGGTGTGTTCGCCGATCAGCGCGAACGCCTCGTTGGCCGCGGCCCGACCGTCTTGAGCGGCATGGAATTCCACGCCGATGCGGCGCAGCGGCCAGTACACGTCGGGAGCCAGCAGCAGCACGGTCAATCCGGTGGTCAGGGTCATCTCGCCGAACACCAGGCGCAGACCGATACCGACCGCGATCAGCGCGACGCCCAAGGTGGCCAGCAATTCGAGCACCAGCGCGGACAGGAATGCGATCCGCAGCGTCGCCATCGCCGAGCGTCGATGGGCCGCAGCGAGTTCAGCGATGCGATGTTCGGGGCCCGACGCGCGGCCCAACGCCCGCAGCGTGGGGATACCCGCGATCAGGTCCAGCAGCCGGCCCTGCAGTGTCGTCATGGCGGCCAGCGCGGCCGCTGATCGTTCCGCTGTCGCGAGCCCGATCAACACCATGAAAATCGGTATCAGCGGCAGCGTGATCACCACGATCACCGTGGATTTCAGGTCGTAGAGCGCGATCACGGCCACGGTCGCCGGAGTCAGGATCGCGGCAAGCAGCAGTGTGGGCAGATAGCCGGTGAAATAAGGACGTAAGCCGTCCAGGCCGCGGGTTACCACAACCGCGGCCGCATCCCGCTGCGCGTCGATTTCGGTGGGTGGCCGGGCGGTGACCGCCGTCAGCACCTGATCGTTGAGATCGGCGATCACCGCGCTGGCGCCGCGCTGGCCCAGGCGCGTCTGCAACCACTGTGTCACTGTGCGGACGACCCACAGCGTCAACAGGATTGACAGCGGTCCCAGCCAGCCCCGCAGATCACGAGCCAAGGGATCGGCGATGATGCCCGCGACGATGCCGGCCAGCACGATCGCCGAGCCGATCGCGCAGCCGGCGATCACCACTCCGCAGCTCACCGTGGCGGCCAGGTAGCGACGTAACGCGATCGATGCCCGCCACAGTCGCGGGTCCAGGGGCGCCCGGGAATTGCGTGTGCTCAGGACGGGCGCCTTGCCAGGCCGATCGACGGGGGTATCCGGTCAGTCGAGATCCGTTGCCGGAAGACCCAATACGTCCACGCCTGGTACACGACCGTCAGCGGGGCGAAGAATGCGGTCACCCACGTCATGATCTTGAGCGTGTAGGGCGTCGACGACGAGTTGTAGATCGTCAGGCTCCACTGCTTGTTCAGCGTGGAGGGCACCAAATCGGGATACAGCACGCCGAACAACAGAATCACCACGGCCGCAACGACCACTGCTGTGCTGGCGAACGCCCAGCCGTCGGAGGCGCGGCGCCACACCAACGCCACGGCGGCCAGCTGTGCGACGACTGCCACGGCCAGCACCAGCCAGGTCCAGGTCTTGCCATGCGCCAGCTGTGTCCAAAGCCCAAAGGCGCCAACGAGTCCCGTAACCGGAAGCGATAGCTGCTTGGCGAATCGGTGCGCGTCGTCGCGGATCGTGCCGGACGTCTTCAACGCGACGAACACCGCGCCGTAGAACAAGAACAGCCCGGCGGTGGCCAGACCGCCCAGTAGCGTGTAGGCGTTGAGCACGTCGCCGATGGAGAGATGAATGTGACCGTTGGCGTCCACCGGCAGGCCGCGCACCAGGATGGCGAACGCCACACCCCACAGCACCGCGGGCAGCCAGGACCCGGCCGCGATGGCGAAATCGGCCAGGGCGCGCCATTTCGTGTCGTCGATCTTGCCGCGCCATTCGATGGCCACAGCACGCACGATCATGCCGAACAGGATCGCGAGCAACGGTAAATAGAGCGTGGAGAACACGCTCGCGTACCAGCCGGGGAAGGCGGCGAACATCCCGGCGCCGGCGGTGAGTAGCCAGACCTCGTTGCCGTCCCATACCGGGCCGATGGTGTTTAGCGCGGCGCGTCGGTGGTTCTCCCTGTCGCCGGTGCCGGCGCGACCGAAGGGTTCCATCAGCATGCCCACGCCAAAGTCGAAGCCCTCCAGGATGAAGAAGCCCAGGAACAATACGGCGATGATGCCGAACCATAACTCTTGCAGCGCCATTGGTTAACTCCTTCCCGGGTCAGTAGGCGAACGACAACGGGGCCACTTCGTCGTCGCCGGGTACTTTTGGCGGTGCGGGTTCCGCATCGTGTTCCATCGGACCCTCGGCGACGTAGCGCTTCAGCAGCCAGAACCAGATGACCGCGAGCACCGCGTAGACAAGGGTGAACAGCACCAGCGAGGTGACGACCATGCCGGCCGCGTGATCCGACACGCCTTGGCTGACCGTCAGCCGGACCTGCTGGTCGCCGGTCGGATTCGGCGCCACAAGCCATGGCTGGCGGCCCATTTCGGTGAAGACCCATCCGGCGCTGTTGGCCAGGAACGGAGTCGGGATGGTCAGTAGCGCGAACCAGGAGTACCACGATTGGGTGGGGGTGCGGCCGCCGCGGGTCAACCACAAGGTGGCGAGCGCGAACAGCACCGGGATCGCCATCAAGCCGATCATCATGCGGAACGACCAATAGGTGACGAATAGGTTGGGCCGGTAGTCATTTGGCCCGAACTTGCGTTGATCGTCCTGTTGGATGTCGCGTACGCCCTGCAACGTCACACCGGTGAATTTGCTCTCGGCGAGGAACGGCAGGACGTAGGGCACCTGGATCACGCGGGTGATGCTGTCGCAGTTGTTGTGCGAACCGACCGTCAGGATAGAGAAGTCCGGATCGGTTTCGGTGTTGCATAACGATTCCGCCGATGCCATTTTCATCGGCTGCTGCTGGAACATCAGCTTGCCCTGCTGGTCGCCGGTGAAGAACAGCCCGACGGTGGCGAACAGTGCCACCCAACACCCGAGGATCGCCGCCGGACGAAACACTTTGCCGAGATCCACGTTCCCTGTCTTTTGCGCGCGAATCAGCCACCAGGCGCTCACCGCGGCGACGAAGGTGGCGGCGGTCAGCAACGAGCCGTTGACCGCGTGTGAAAACGCCGCACGGGCGGTGTTATTGCTGAGGAACGCCCCGATGCTGTCCATCTCGGCGCGCTTGGTCGCCGGGTTGTAGTGCGCGCCAACCGGATGCTGCATGAACGAGTTCGCCGAGATGATGAAGAACGCGGACACGTTGACGGCGATCGCGACGATCCAGATGCAGGCCAGGTGCACGAGTCGCGGCAACCTGCTCCAGCCGAAGATCCACAAGCCGAGGAAGGTGGATTCGAAGAAGAAGGCGGCCAGGCCTTCCATCGCGAGTGGGGCGCCGAAGATGTCGCCGACGAACCGCGAGTATTCGCTCCAGTTCATGCCGAACTGGAACTCCTGCACAATCCCGGTCGCCACCCCGATCGCGAAGTTGATCAGGAGCAGCTTGCCGAAGAACTTGGTCAGGCGATACCAGGCGGTATTACCGGTCGCCACCCACACGGTCTGCATGACGGCGACCAATGGGGCCAGGCCGATCGTGAGCGGCACAAAGATGAAGTGGTAGACGGTGGTGATACCGAACTGCCACCGCGAAATGTCGACGACATTCATCCGTCATCTCCCGTGACTGCAGCGTTCTACGACGCAGTGTAGTAGTTAAACGCTTCCCGCGCCATTCCCGAGTTCTTTGGAGGCCTTGCGGATTCCGAAGGACGCGATCACTTCGAAGACGCCGATGACGGCCAGCCATATGCCGACAACGATCGCCAGCGTGATGATCGATGCGAAGGGATAGGCGAGCACGACAACGCCCGCTATCAGGGTGATGGCGCCGACGAAAATCGACCAGCCGCGTCCCGGCAGCGTCGGATCGCTGATCGCGGAAACCGTTGTGGCCACACCACGGAAGACGAATCCGATGCCAATCCAGATGGCTAGCAACAGGACCGCATACCCCTGGCCGAAGTGGCGAAATGCCAGCACGGCCAGGATCAACGATGCGGCACCGCTGATGAACAGCAGGATGCGACTGCCCGCCGAAACATGCAGGCTGAAAGCGAATACGACTTGTGCGACACCGGTAATCAGCAGATAGACACCGAAGGCGATCGCGGCGGCCAGGACGGATATCCCCGGCCACGCCAGCACCAGGACACCGACGATCAGCGTCAGGACTCCCGATACCAGCGTGGATTTCCACAGATGCGGCAACATGCTTGGAACTTCGGTGGGCTGCATAGGCTCACTGTGGCACAACCGCGCAAGCGAAAATAGGGGCTTTAGACCGTGGCGTCGTGCGTCGTTCGGGGTTCCTCGGCGGGCATGTCTCCGGGTTCGGCGGCTGCCGGCTTGCGGCCGATCAGGTACCAGGTGTGCATCACGCCTTTACCTTTGACCTCGATCCGGCCACGCTCGCGCAGCACGAACTCGTCCTTCAGGCGCTCGTACACGTCCTCGGGCACTTGAATCTGTCCCACCGAGTCCGTCGATTCCATCCGGGCCGCGACATTGACCGCGTCGCCCCACACGTCGTAGAAGAAGCGTCGCGATCCCACGACGCCCGCGACCACGGTGCCCGTCGCGAAGCCGACGCGCATCGGCACCGAGTCACCCTGTGCGTCTTGGATTTTCGCCGCGGTGGCGACCATGTCGAGGGCAAAGTCGGCCAGTGCGTGCAAGTGGTCGGGCCTGGGTCGCGGGACCCCGCTAACCACCATGTAGGAGTCTCCGCTGACTTTGATCTTCTCCAGCCCGTGTTTGTCCACCAGTTCGTCGAAAGCGCTGTAGACGCGGTCCAGGAACTTGACGAGGTCGCACGGTGCGGTCGAGCTGGCGCGCTCGGTGAAGCCGACCATGTCGGCGAACAGCACCGAGGCCTCCTCGTATCGGTCGGCGATGACGTCGCGCTCGGGTTCTTTGAGCCGGTCGGCGACGCTGGCCGGCAACATGTTGGCCAGCAGGGCTTCCGAGCGCTCGTGTTCGGACTCCATGACGTCTTCGGCGCGTTTGGTATCGCGCAGCGCGAACCACACCGTCACCACCGCCATCGTGCAGGCCGAGATGGTCGTGATGATAAAGCTCGTCCGTTCGGCCCAGGGCTGTTCGAGCCCGGTCGAGCGGGGGACGAGGAACTGCAGGGCGATCACCAGCCCGGCGCCGATGGCTGCCAGCAGCGCGGCCAGGCCGATGCGCTCGATGCCGAGCTGCAGCACAACCAGGCTCGCGTTGGCGATGAAGTAGTACTGGACGCCGGAGCCGGTGCCGACCTCCAGGCAGATGAAGAAGATGACGAGATACGCCGAGACGATGTAGGTAAGGGGCGCAACCAATTCCCCGAAGCGATGCAGCCACGGGACGGTCAGGAAGATCATCGCCGCGATGAGGGTGATCACCTGGGTTCGCTGGGCGAAAGTTCCGGCCCAGATGCCCAGGATCCCGAAGAGCAGGCTGATGACCACCGCCATCATGGCGTTGATATTGAGCACCCGGGCGCGGCGGTCGTGGCTGTCGGCGTAGTGATCGTTGCGGGCGCGATTCTTGGCCCGCACCGCCGCTTTACAGTCCGGGCGTGCCGAGTCATCCGGCCGACTGGGTGGGGCACCACATTTTCTAGCCACCACTTTCAAAGAGTAACCGTTGGCCAGGACATTCCCCAACGCCGCGGTGGGCTAACTCGGGCCGGGACTCCCGGTCGGCGGCGCCCCGCGCAAATGGATGTGCGTGTCACGGAGGCGAGTGGTCCGCCGTCCGCCGGATGGGGTGAACCCGGGCAGGTGCTCGACGGGCACCGTTCCGGCATGGGTTCGGACCACGACCGGCATGGCCAGCATCATGGCGAACACCCGCGACTCGCGCTTTGCCTGCTCTCTCGCGATGAACAGCACATCCAGGGGGTACCACAGGCCAACCCACGCCACCACGAGGAACACGCCGTTGCCGAGCAGTTCACCGGCGAGCTCACCCACCATCGGGCGAGTAAAGATGTACGACAGCGCGATGCCCGCAACGAAGAGCACCGAGCCGCTGATGAGTGACCGCATGCCCTGGCGCCAGATCAGGTCATGCTGCCGATCGGCCCGGCGCACTGCCAAAGCGCAGTAGCGGCGGACCGACGACTCCAGGGTCGCTGCCAGTTCTTCGGAGCATTCGCCGGTGATATCCAAAACGATGCGCTGAACATTGGAATGTCTTTTCTGGGCCAACATCAGCTCGACGAGTTCGTCCATGCCGCTGTCGATTCGGTGCGCGCCGGATAGCAGGGCCCGCTCGTCGACGGCGAACAGGTCGGCGGGCTCGTCCAGTTCAATGACGATGTCCGACAACGGTTCCTGTCGATCGCGTCGCAGGTTCACGCCACCACCTCCCGCACGAGAAGGCGCCGCTTGTCACGGCATGCCCGAATACTACTGAGGTCGGCGTGCGTAGCCCGGATTTTCACCGAATATATTGGTGGACAAGCGATCTCAGTTGTCCACTAGCTGCCCGTGAAATGACTATCCACCCCTCCGTGGAGGGGTGGATAGAGCCGAGCCACTTAGATGCTGATGCAGGAACCGCCGGGAATGCAGAAGCTTCCGCATCCCGAAGTGGTGAGCGGGGTCAGCACGATAACGATGGCAACGAACAGTTTGCTGAAACGCGACACGACGAACTCCATTCTGGGTGAACGGGGTAAAGCGTGCTTACTGTACGTCTGTTGAACAAGTGAAAAACGTGTCGCGAATCAACCGTGTCGCATTTGGGATTGCGGTGTTATTTCGGCGTTGCGCGAACGCAACAGGCGGCTCGTCTTGAGTCGGCGGAAATAATAGCGGTGAAGCTCGCGCAGGCCAGTTGGATGGGGCGCCCGGCGGGTGGGTTTGTTGTCAGGGTTGGGTAGTGCTCCGCTCGCGGCGATTTCGTTCGGTCTTGACCATCCAAATGGCGGCGAACTCCTCGTGGCGCTGCAGACCGAGCCGGACGCACAGCAGGTGGCTCGCGCTTTGCAGCACGTCGGGCGTCATCACCGCGTCGCGCTGGGCCGGGTCGGCCCAGAACGCGCGCAGGACGGCGCCCAGGTCGTTGTCCGCCTTGATGCGCGGATGTTGTTTGCGCAGCCCGGTTTTGATTTTGTGTACCGCCGTGCCCAGCTCTCGGCTGTAATTCTCGACGGCGACGTCGATCACCTCACCGGCGTGCGCCCGGCTCGGGTCGAGGCCGTCGAGCCATTGGGTCAGGACACCGGCCGCGGCCTCGACGCCTGGCCTGATGAGCGGAGCGGAGATGGCCGGGGTCGGTGAGTTGGGGTCGACGATCGGCAGCATGGCAACGATCTGCGCGGTCTCCAGACAAAATAGCCGTTCGTAGCACGGAAAGCTTCGGGTTCCGCCGTACCGTTCCAGTTCACGGTGGTACACGGGGATCGTGTAGTCGCCGATGCGCCCGGCCAGGCGAGCCTCGGCCATCCAGGCCAGGACGTCGCTAAGCTCGACAATTGGGCGTTGCACGCGCATGCGTAGCTGGTCTCGGTCGTTTTCTCGGTAGCGTACGAAGTACCAGGCGCCGGCGAGCTCCGGGAAGGCGTCTGCGAATGCCAGCAGGGTGCGGTCGTGGGAGCCGCGGGCAGCGGAGATGGTGAACGCGGTCCACTCGCCGCCCGGCGCCAGCAGCCGGTGCTCGTCGTCGGCGGGGTCGTGCAGAGGGTAGTTGGTCAGGTCGGGCTCGACGCGCGACGTTCCCGGGGCGACGACGGTGACCACCACCTCGGCCGGGTGCGCTGCCGCCCGGTCGTCCCGCACGACACCCATCTGATCGGGCCCCGGTGCGCGGAACAACCACCGGTTGCCAGCACTGATTTCGTCGAGCAGCAGCTCGAGGTGCGCCGGATGTTTCGTGTCGAGGTGCAGCTGGTTGTCGTGCGGGCCGATGCGGATATACCGGCTGACGCCGGTATCGGCGAGCCAGTCCCGCAGCGCAACCTGGGTTCGGTCGGCGGCCTCCGGGTAGCGCCATCGCTCCTCGGCCAGAGTGACGCCCCGGTATCGGACTGCCGGGAGATGGTTCAAGATCGCCTCGGCCTCGCCCCAGGACCAGAACGGCAGCCGGATCCCGGCATCGGAGATTTCCCGCAGTAGCCGGATGGCTTTGGCAGAAGCGCGGGTCGTGGCCATGTTGAGCTGGCGCACGCTCGCCGGTGTGCCGTCGGCCAGGACCGTCCGAACGCGCCCGTCCGCATGACCGAGGTAGACGTCGGCAAGGGTGAGGACCGGGCCGCTCGGGAGGTGCGGACGCGCATTGACCGCGAGTGTCACCGAGTACAACGGCGCGGTCGCGGCGACCTCGTTGATGGAGTCGGTGCCTGCGATGTAGTCGACTCCGCACAGGATTCCCCGGCCGCCGGTGTTGTTGGACCACCAGGCGGTGTCGACATCGACGCAGCGCTGCGCGTGTTCCCGCACCCGGGGAATGACGGCGGTGAAGCGTCCGGCAGCGGATCCGCCCGGGAAGCCGATTCCGTTGATCGTTGCCCGCAGACCCGCCGGCTCGCGGTGGAGTCCAAGGATGAGATCGAAGCTGCCGGGCATGCCTTCGGGCGCCGGGAAGCTCGCCAGGTCGGTGTCGGTGAGCTCCACGACGCCGGACGCCGCCCGTCGCAAAAGGCGGGCGATCAGGTCTCGACGCCGGTCGGCAGCGGGGTCGTCGTCCGCGGCGCGGGCGGGAGGGGCGACAGTCTCGTAGGTCCTCGGGTAGCCGATCCCGAGTTCCTCGTCGACCGCGGTCAGGAACGGCACCCGCGTATTGCCGTATCGCTCCAGGAAAGCGGCGCTGAACTCATCGAGCGCGGGGGTGGCCGGCAAGTGCGCCATCGTCGCGGCCAGGGACGTCATGGCATCGCAGGCCGCGTCGACGACCGACTCGGACACCTTCCCCGACGCATCGAGTTCCACATCGACGTGGACATCGCGCTGGGTGTCCTCTGCTGAACACAGCTGCAGCAGCGAGTCGAGGCTGCCGTCGCCGACCGGGTCAGACGCTTCGGCATACCGCGCGAGGGCAGCCCGCATCTCGGCGGCGCCGGGCACGCGCGCCAAGGGGTCGGCATCGAATGCAGAGTGCTCCGCCTCGCACAACAGCACCTCGGCCTGCAGCAAGTCGTCAACGAGCTTCTGGACTTTCAGCGAGCCGGCGGCGGGATAGGCCACGGCGACCCGCCGCTCGATGTCTAGCCGTGCCGCGGTTCCGGTAGCGGCGTCGATGGCCAGCCGGGCCGGCCCGGTCGCCCTGATCGAGGCGAGGGTGTGGGTCTCGTCGATGCCACGCATGACGGTCACGACCAGCCGGTCGGCTCTTTCGATCAGCGCCGGGTTGGGGTGCAGCCGCGCCTGAGGCATCGCCCGCATCTCTTCCACGAGCCGCCTGGTCACCGCGCCCGCTGCCCTGACGTGGCGGATGTGTGACTTCCCGAGCATCGGTTCCCCGTCGCCGACCGGCAGCACCGCCACGCCCGCGAACATGCCGAACGGTGTACACCTGGTGCTGAGTCGCAGCGCGTACTTCAGCAGGCTCTTGTGCAGGCGCTTGCGCTTCTTCTCCGGTGTGCCCGTACCCGGCGACGACAGCAGCTTGTCAACCTCGGCCGCCAGCACCGGGCTGGCAAGCAGCACCGCCTCCCGGATGATGTCACCCGACCAAAGCCGGGCGATGGCATCGCGGTCACCCCACTCACCAGGGTCATCGGGATATTCGGCGACCGTCCCTAGCGAACACCGGATGATCACGCTGTCGCTGAGTGAACGCATGTACGAGGGCGGATTCTGGCGAGGGTGATCGGTCATTAAAGTTTCATCCGTGAACGAGCGCGATCACGAAAGCCGATACAGTCGACCGGACATATTCGCCAGCCGGGCGTATGGCCGGAATAAGCAATAATCACGTAGTGTGGCAATGTTGACCAATGTTTAATCTGCCAACTCTTCAACATAGTCAGGTACTACCTGTCATCAGCGCAGCGGGCATATCCGAAACCCGCTCCTTAACTGTTGAGGTTTGCTACCTGGAAATGGCAACCGGCATCACTGCCGGTCGGATCGGGGGCCCTGTAGTCCATCGATTCTCGGGCCGGGCGCTGACTCAGATCTGAGGGAACTCCTGAATAAGAGCAAAAGGTTGAACACGACGAGTACCGCGTTGATGTAGCTTCCGGGCCGGTGCATTAAAGGAATTAGCAGAATGATCACGCAGTTGATTCCCAGCGCAATTTTAGGCCACGTTCTTGCGCCTGTTCCACGGCGGCTTAAAACTATAATAGAAATAGCTAGCAGAATGACATATAAGAGCGATGCTACGATCCACCAGTACTCAAACCACCAATCTTTGAGCATGGTTACGATCTACCCTGAATCATCGCGGTGCGCATTGACGGACCCCATTACTTGCAATGCTTCCCATTAGATCCTCCCGGTTGCGTCCACCACGTTTTTGTCTGCGTGACTTGAACGACCGTCATCGTGACTGCGGTAACCCCGGCTACGCACTCATAACCTGATGCGGGGGCGGGAGCCGTAAGGCCCGCCGGGCGAATATACTGCGTGTCTAGATCGAACTCGTCGGGGCCTGCAGCGGGAACGTTCAAGGCGCCGGCCGCGCTGGACAGCTGTGCCGACGCCTGTGTTTCTGCATTCAGCAGTGCGGTGGCGCGCTGATAAATAACCGTGGCCAACTCGTCGGCCTCAGCTTGCCGGGCGGCCCGCTCCACCGGATCGGTGTAGTAGTACCTGTCGGTGACCGAAAGGTCCTCTTCCACAGTGAATTCCGCGTTCTGGGCATCTTCGACCGCATACAGAGCCTGTCGCTTAGCCGCGGCAATGTTGCCGGCACTGGTACGCGCAACCTGGGCCACACTCCGTAGTGTGTCGGCTTTGGCGCTCACCGTGGCCAGGTCGCCTCCCGTTCGGGTGCGCAAAGCGTCACCGCCCTGGCCTTCCCACTCCAGCGCATGCGATTGATTGTTGACTTGGGTGAAGGTGTCTTGCCACCGGTTGGCAGTGTTCGTCCAGTAGGTGGCGGCGTTGATCAAATGGTCAGTGTCCCAGTTCTGCAGCTGCGACAGCGTCAAAACCATCGTCACGCAATCTGTACCGATGGCGCCACGCCTGCGATCTGGGCTTGCCCGGTCGCATCTTCATTGGCGTAGCCAGCGGCCGCTGAAATGACCCTAGCCGCGGTGTCTTGGATGCGAGCCGCGCACGCGGCCGTAGCCGCCGCGATCGCCGCGTCGATCGCGCTAATCGCCGCAGCGGTGGGTTGAAATTGCTGCCCCGGTGACGGTGGCGTGACGGTCAACCCTGCACTCAATGCCTGCCATTGGTTTGCCCCCCGAACAAGCTGGTCGGAAGGCACTTTTAGCTGATCTGCCCCCATGTTGGGAAGCATACGGCGGGTCGGAGCGAGGCGGTAGTCACTGGCTTAACCAGCTTGCCAGATCGCCGCCGCGATGCCCGACTCATTGACGATCAACGCCCGGTTGTCCCGCAAGGATCAATGGGAGCGCGACGAGAAGGCGCGTCGACAGGCATGTGCGCGCGACAGAGCTAGTAACGACGTGACGTAGACGCCGCCCAGCCGCTTGCCGACCCGGTTGGCCCTACTCCCTTCGGGGGCCTTCCGGGTCGATTGCCCGCCACTGATAAGCGCCGAGCGCCCAAAACGAGCCGCTTTGTTGTCAGCGGACTACGTGGTGGCTATTGCCAGCAACGCCTCAGCGAGGGCCTGCGGTCTTGAAAGAAACGGCGAATGACTACCAGGAAGCTCGACTAGTTTGGCGCCTAGCCTGTCTCGCGCGACCAGCTTTGCCCACTCGCCGCCGAGGAGGCGATCTTCGCTGCAGATGATGGAAGTACAACTCACAGTGGGAAACTCAGGCAGTGAGAAGGGCAACGTTGTCGCGTAGGCCGATTGTGGGCGAAGGCGCTTGATAGCGGCCTCCACACTCGATTCGTCGCAATCCGCGTACATCAACGCCCGAGCAGCTTCAAGGTCGCTCCAAACCATCCGCGATTGCTTATCGGACTCCAGCGCGCCATAACACTCCGGCAAGAGCATCACAGGCTCGTCAACGAGTTGGTCCATGAAGCTTCGCCCGACGTCCGGAATATAGGCGCATAAGTAGACCAGATGTCGGACAGGGCGGCGAGCCGCGACGAGCGGAATAATGTGCCCACCATACGAGTGCCCGACGAGCACCAAATCGCCACCACAGTCGTCGATGGCAGCACATACAAGATCGGCGTAAGTGTCGAAGCTCGCCGAATTGTCATCTATAGGCAAGTCCATGGCAACCACGTCTTGACCAGCCTGCTGCAGGAGTCGAGTCAGCCGTTCCCAACACCACGCGCCATGCCATGCCCCGTGTATCAAGGCAAAAGTCGTCACGCGCTGAGCATAGGGTCGGCGTCCCTTCCGGCAAGCGAATCGTCTAGGTTATCGGCGGACTACCGACCCCATTGGCCCCTACCTTCGGGGCCTTCCCGGTCGGCCTCGGCCGAGTTAGCTACGGCGGTAGGTAGCCCGCCCGCGCGCCGGGGTGACGCCGGGGCGAACGGCCTCTAGAACGAGTGTTCGGACAGCTGCAATGCCCGGTACCAGGCGATATGGTGGTGCCCTCGGTGAGATTCGAACTCACACTGGACGGGTTTTGAATCCGTTTCCTCTGCCAGTTGGGATACGAGGGCGTGTCCGGCGTATTAACTTAAGCGGCCTCCCACCATAGAGGATCGGTGCGGTCGTCCGCTCTCACCGCCCCCGATGTCGCTGGTCGTCGCGATCCACGAGACAATGTCCGTCATGACAGGCCCCACGACCGACACCGACGCCGCTGTGCCGCGCCGGGTCCTGATCGCGGAAGACGAAGCGCTGATCCGCATGGACTTGGCCGAGATGCTGCGAGAGGAGGGCTACGACATCGTCGGCGAGGCCGGCGACGGCCAGGAAGCCGTCGAGTTGGCCGAGCTGCATAAGCCCGACCTCGTGATCATGGACGTGAAGATGCCGCGTCGGGACGGCATCGACGCCGCGTCCGAGATAGCCAGCAAACGTATCGCGCCGATCGTGGTGCTGACCGCGTTCAGCCAGCGCGATCTCGTCGAACGGGCGCGCGATGCCGGGGCGATGGCATACCTGGTGAAGCCGTTCACGATCAGCGATCTGATCCCGGCCATCGAGCTCGCCGTCAGTCGCTTCAGCGAGATCACCGAGCTGGAACGCGAAGTGGCGACGCTGTCCGACCGGCTGGAGACCCGCAAGGTCGTCGAACGCGCCAAGGGCCTGCTGCAGTCCAAGCAGGGCATGACCGAGCCCGAGGCGTTCAAGTGGATTCAGCGTGCCGCCATGGATCGCCGGACCACGATGAAGCGGGTGGCCGAAGTCGTGCTGGAAACTCTTAGCGGCGAATCCGACGAGGAGTCCGGCTAACCATCGAGTGTGCGGGACGGCGATGAGTGCGGGATCAGGGCGACGACATGCCGGGGCGGGCCGCCGTGAGCGCACACTCGACGCGCGCAGCAGCTGAGAGCCCTAGCGGGCGACGATTACCGACGAGCCGTGGCCGAACAGGCCCTGGTTCGCGGTGACGCCGACCGTGGCGTTCTCCACCTGCCGGCCGGTGGCCTGACCACGCAGCTGCCAGGTCAGCTCGCAGACCTGAGCGATCGCCTGGGCCGGGATGGCCTCACCGAAGCACGCCAGACCGCCGGACGGGTTGACCGGAACCTTGCCACCGATGGCGGTCGCGCCGCTGCGCAGCAGCTGCTCGGCCTCACCCTTGGGGCACAATCCCAGGTGCTCGTACCAGTCGAGCTCGAGCGCGGTCGACAGGTCGTAGACCTCGGCCAGGCTCACGTCCTCGGGCCCGATACCCGCTTCGGCGTAGGCCGCGTCGAGGATCTGGTCCTTGAACACCCGCTCCGGCCCCGGCACCACCGCGGTGGAATCCGTTGCGATGTCCGGCAATTCGGGCAGGTGCTGCGGGTACTGCGGCGTCACCGTGCTAACCGCACGCACCGAGGGCACGCCGTCGAGCGAGCCGAGGTGCTTGCGGGCGAAGTCGGCGCTGGCCACGATCAGTGCCGCGGCGCCGTCGGAGGTGGCGCAGATGTCGAGCTGGCGCAGCGGGTCCGAGACCACCGGGCTGGCCAGCACGTCCTCGACCGAAGATTCCTTGCGGTAGCGGGCATTCGGGTTCTGCAGGCCGTGCTGGGAGTTCTTGACCTTCACCTGAGCGAAGTCCTCCGAGGTCGCCCCGTACAGGTCCATCCGCCGGCGCGCGAGCAGCGCGAAGTACACCGGGTTCATCGCGCCGATCAGGTGAAACCGCTGCCAGTCGGGGTCGTTCTTGCGTTCCCCGCCGACCGGGGCGAACGCCCCCTTCGGCGTGGTGTCGGCACCGATCACCAGCGCGACGTCGCAGAAGCCGGCCAGGATGTGGGCCCGGGCGCTCTGCAGCGCCTGCGAACCGCTCGCGCAGGCGGCGTAGCTGGAGCTGACGGGAACCCCGTTCCAGCCGAGCTTCTGTGCGAACGTCGACCCCGCGATGAAGCCCGGGTAGCCGTTGCGGATGGTGTCGGCGCCGGCGACCAGTTGGATCTGTTGCCAGTCCAGGCCGGCTTCGGCAAGCGCGGCGCGCGCCGCGACGACGCCGTATTCGGTGAAGTCGCGACCCCATTTGCCCCATGGGTGCATCCCCGCGCCGAGGATGTACAGCGGTTCGGGTGCAGTCATGACGCTTGTCATTTGCGCCGCTCCTCCGACCCTTTTCCGATCGCACTGCTCTGTTTATTGTCGCCGGCGCGCCTCCAAGCGTGCACGATGCGTTGCACACCGTCGTCGTCGGTGAACAGCGGCATGGTGGTCAGTTCCATCTGCATGCCGACCTTCAGGTCGGCGGCCAGCGTGCCCTCGATCACCTTGCCCAGCACGATGATTCCCTCGTCGGCCAGCTCCACCGCGGCGATCGCGAACGGCTCGAACGGGTCCGCGGCGGGGTAGGGCGCGGGCGGCGGATAGCGGTTTTCGGTGTAGCTCCACAGCGTTCCCCGGGTCGACAACGCGACAGGCTCCAGGGTGTCGCTGGCGCACGCCGGGTTCGGGCAGTTGTTCTCGCGGGGCGGGAAAACGTAAGTGCCGCACGCCGGGCACTTGCTACCGATCAGATGGGGCTTTCCGGCGTCGTCGGTGGCGAACCATCCGTCGATCGCGGCTTCTTGACTGGTGACCTCTGGCACTCGGCCAGACTACCCAGCTCACCGACAAAACTGAAACGTGTTGCAGTTCTGCCGGGGCGGTTGGCTCGTCATAGCGGGTGCCTAGAGTGAGAGCCGTGCCCGTCGCGACCACAATTCCCAGCCAGGATCAGACCAAGCCGACACTGATGTTGCTGGACGGCAATTCGCTGGCGTTTCGGGCGTTCTACGCGCTGCCCGCGGAGAACTTCAAGACCCGCGGCGGGCTGACCACCAACGCGGTCTACGGCTTCACCGCCATGCTGATCAACCTGCTGCGCGACGAGGCCCCGACGCACATCGCGGCGGCGTTCGACGTCTCGCGCCAGACGTTCCGGCTGGAGCGCTACCCGGAGTACAAGGCCGGCCGGTCGGAAACGCCCGACGAGTTCCGCGGCCAGATCGACATCACCAAGGAAGTGTTGGGCGCCCTGGGCATTACGGTGCTCGCCGAGCCCGGATTCGAAGCCGACGACCTGATCGCGACGCTGGCCACTCAGGCCGAGAACGAGGGCTACCGGGTCCTGGTGGTCACCGGCGACCGTGACTCCCTGCAGCTGGTCAGCGACGACGTCACGGTGCTCTACCCACGCAAGGGTGTCAGTGAACTGACCCGCTTCACCCCGGACGCGGTCGTCGAGAAGTATGGGCTGACGCCCGCGCAGTACCCCGACTTCGCCGCGCTGCGTGGCGATCCCAGCGACAACCTGCCCGGCATCCCCGGTGTGGGGGAGAAGACCGCGTCCAAGTGGATCGTCGAGTACGGGTCGCTGCAGGGTCTGGTCGACAACGTCGACTCGGTGCGCGGCAAGGTCGGCGACGCGCTGCGGGCCCACCTGGCCAACGTTATCCGCAACCGCGAGCTCACCGACCTCGTCAAAGACGTGCCGCTGGCGCAAACCCCGGACACGCTGCGGATGCTGCCGTGGGATCGCGACCAGATCCACCGGCTCTTCGACGACCTCGAGTTCCGCGTGCTGCGCGATCGGCTGTTCGAAACCCTGGCCTCGGTGGACCCCGAAGTGGACGAGGGATTCGACGTGCGCGGCGGTGCGCTGGAGGCCGGTCAGCTTGCCGTGTGGCTGGCCGAACACAGCTCCGGCAAGCGATTCGGTCTGGCCGTCGTCGGCACTCACCTGGCCTACGACGCCGACGCCACCGCGCTGGCCATCGTGTCCGCCGACGGCGAGGGCCGCTACATCGACACCTCGTCGCTGGATCCCGACGACGAGGCGGCGCTGGCGTCCTGGCTCGCCGACCCCGGGCCGCCCAAGGCGCTGCACGAGGCCAAACTGGCGATGCACGACCTCGCCGGGCGGGGCTGGACGCTGGCCGGCGTCACCTCCGATACCGCGCTGGCGGCCTACCTGGTGCGGCCCGGACAGCGCAGCTTTGCCCTCGACGATCTTTCGCTGCGCTATCTGCGCCGCGAACTGCGCGCCGAAACCGCAGAGCAGCAACAGCTTTCGCTTCTCGACGATTCCGACGGGGTGGACGACCAAGCGGTGCAGACGCTGATCCTGCGCGCCGTCGCGGTGCTGGACCTGGCCGACGCACTGGACGAGGAGCTGGCCCGGATCAACTCCACGTCGCTGCTGGGTGGCATGGAGCTGCCGGTGCAGCGGGTGCTCGCGGACCTCGAGCATGTCGGCATCGCGGTCGATCTGCCGAAACTGTCGGAGCTGCAAAGCGATTTCGCGGCCCAGATCCGCGACGCGGCCGAGGCGGCCTACCAGGTGATTGGCAAGCAGATCAACCTGGGCTCGCCAAAACAGTTGCAGACGGTGCTATTCGACGAGCTGGGGATGCCGAAGACCAAGCGCACCAAGACCGGCTACACCACCGACGCGGATGCCCTGCAGTCGCTGTTCGACAAGACCGGCCATCCGTTCCTACAGCATCTGCTGGCCCACCGGGACGCCACCCGGCTCAAGGTCACCGTCGACGGGCTGCTGAATTCGGTGGCCTCCGACGGGCGAATCCACACCACGTTCAACCAGACCATTGCCGCGACGGGCCGGTTGTCGTCGACCGAGCCCAATCTGCAGAACATTCCGATCCGCACCGAGGCCGGCCGCCGCATCCGCGACGCGTTCGTGGTCGGCGACGGTTATGCCGAGCTGATGACCGCCGACTACAGCCAGATCGAGATGCGGATCATGGCGCATCTGTCGCAGGACGCAGGCCTGATCGAGGCGTTCAACACCGGCGAAGACCTGCACTCGTTCGTCGCCTCTCGGGCCTTCGGGGTGCCGATCGAGGAGGTCACCGCCGAGCTGCGCCGCCGGGTCAAGGCGATGTCCTACGGGCTGGCCTACGGGTTGAGCGCCTACGGATTGGCCGCCCAGCTCAAGATCTCCACCGAAGAAGCCAAAGAGCAGATGGACCAGTACTTCGCCCGATTCGGCGGCATCCGCGACTACCTGCGTGACGTCGTCGAACAGGCCCGCAAGGACGGCTACACCTCCACGGTGTTCGGCCGCCGGCGCTACCTGCCCGAGCTGGACAGCAGCAACCGCAACGTGCGCGAGGCCGCGGAACGGGCGGCGCTCAACGCGCCGATTCAGGGCAGCGCGGCCGACATCATCAAGGTGGCGATGATCGAGGTCGACAAGGCGATCAAGGTTGCCGGGCTCAAATCCCGGATGCTGTTGCAGGTACACGACGAATTGCTGTTCGAGATCGCGCCCGGCGAGCGCGCACAGGTCGAGGAGCTGGCGCGCGACAAGATGGGCTCCGCCTACCCGTTGGACGTCCCGCTCGAGGTTTCCGTCGGCTACGGCCGGTCCTGGGACTCGGCAGCACACTAAGCCGCGGATTAGCCGAAAAGGAGTGGCATGAACGCCGCCTGGATCATCCCGTTCATCATCCTGGGCGGAGCGCTTCAGACTTGCGGAGCCGCCATGAATGGCCAGCTTTACAAGCATCTGATCAACCCGTGGCTCGCGTCCGCGATCTCGTTCGCGGTCATCACCGTTTTCTTCGTCGCCGCGTTCCTGTTGATGCCGAAACCGCTGCCCACCGCTCGCGACGTCGCGTCCATGCCGTGGTGGGCCGTGATCGGTGGTCTGGTCGGAGCGGTCCAGGTCTACGCCGGCCTCACACTGGTCAACCGGGTCGGAGCCGGCACCTTCATGGCTTTCACCGTCACCTCAGCGCTCGTCATGTCGTTGCTTCTCGACCACTTTGGCTGGTTGCGGCTGGATCCTCACCCGATCACGCTGCTGCGGGCCCTGGGCGGCGTGCTCCTGGTGGGTGGAGTGTTGCTGATCGCCAAGTTCTGACCGGGGAATTGGCGCACGGGTCGTCCCAGCCGCAGGCCCGGCCGTTTTCGGGCCGGCATGATGACAACAATCGACTTCAAATTCCGGGTTGCGCGAGGGTGCCGCGGTCGAATATTGGGCGTGGCGAACGTGGCGCGCCGGGCGAGTTTGTCCAGCGTGTGCCCTGTCGAGTAGCCTTATCAGTTAAATCCCAGTTTTATCCCTACGACCCAACCTGTCCGGAGCACCCCAACAATATGCCGAGTCCCGCCGTCACCTCGCCGCAAGTAGCCGTCAACGACATTGGCTCGAGCGAGGACTTTCTCGCCGCAATAGACAAAACGATCAAGTACTTCAACGATGGCGACATCGTCGAAGGCACGATCGTCAAAGTGGACCGGGACGAGGTGCTCCTCGATATCGGCTACAAGACCGAAGGGGTCATCCCCGCCCGCGAACTCTCCATCAAGCACGATGTCGACCCCAACGAGGTCGTTACCGTCGGCGATGAGGTCGAGGCCCTTGTTCTCACCAAGGAGGACAAAGAAGGCCGTCTGATCCTGTCCAAGAAGCGCGCGCAGTACGAGCGCGCCTGGGGCACCATCGAAGCGCTCAAGGAGAAGGACGAGGCCGTCAAGGGCACCGTCATCGAGGTCGTCAAGGGCGGCCTGATCCTCGACATCGGGCTGCGTGGCTTCCTGCCCGCCTCGCTGGTCGAGATGCGCCGGGTGCGCGATCTGCAGCCTTACATCGGCAAGGAGATCGAAGCCAAGATCATCGAGCTGGACAAGAACCGCAACAACGTGGTGCTGTCGCGGCGCGCCTGGCTGGAGCAGACCCAGTCCGAGGTGCGCAGCGAGTTCCTCAACCAGCTGCAGAAGGGCACCATCCGTAAGGGTGTGGTCTCCTCGATCGTCAACTTCGGCGCGTTCGTCGATCTCGGCGGTGTCGACGGTCTGGTGCACGTTTCCGAATTGTCTTGGAAGCACATCGATCACCCGTCCGAGGTGGTCCAGGTTGGCGACGAGGTCACCGTCGAGGTGCTTGATGTCGACATGGACCGCGAGCGGGTTTCGTTGTCGCTCAAGGCGACTCAGGAAGACCCGTGGCGCCACTTCGCCCGCACCCACGCCATCGGTCAGATCGTTCCCGGCAAGGTCACCAAGCTGGTGCCGTTCGGTGCGTTCGTGCGGGTCGAGGAGGGCATCGAAGGTCTGGTGCACATCTCGGAGCTGGCCGAGCGCCACGTCGAGGTGCCCGACCAGGTGGTGGCCGTCGGCGACGACGCGATGGTCAAGGTCATCGACATCGACCTGGAGCGTCGCCGAATCTCGTTGTCGCTCAAGCAGGCCAACGAGGACTACACCGACGAGTTCGACCCCGCCAAGTACGGCATGGCCGACAGCTACGACGAGCAGGGCAACTACATCTTCCCCGAGGGCTTCGACTCCGAAACCAACGAGTGGATGGAAGGCTTCGACACTCAGCGCAACGAGTGGGAGGCCCGCTACGCCGAGGCCGAGCGCCGGCACAAGATGCACACCGCGCAGATGGAGAAGTTCGCCGCCGCCGAAGCCGCCGGGCACGCCGACAGCGATCACACGCCGGGCAACGGGGCGTCCTCGCCGAAGGAGGCGGGCGGCTCGCTCGCCAGCGACGCTCAGCTGGCCGCGCTGCGCGAAAAGCTCGCCGGGAACGCCTAACCTTCGCCTCGGATGCTGCGCATCGGGTTGACCGGTGGCATCGGCGCCGGGAAATCGGCGCTGTCCGCCACCTTCGCGGAATGCGGTGGGATCATCGTCGACGGCGACGTTATCTCCCGGGAGGTCGTCCAGCCGGGCACCCCGGGGTTGGCGTCGCTCGTCGAGGCGTTCGGTGAGGACATCCTGCAGCCGGACGGATCACTGGATCGTCCGGCCTTGGCCGCCAAGGCTTTTGCCGACGACGAGGCCCGCCAGAAGCTGAACTCGATCGTTCACCCGTTGGTGGGCAAGCGGCGCGAGGAGATCATCGCGTCGGTCCCGGAGGACTCGGTCGTCGTCGAGGACATTCCGCTGCTGGTGGAGTCCGGTATGGCGCCGCTGTTTCCGTTGGTGATCATCGTGCACGCTGATGTGGAACTCCGGGTGCGCCGGCTGGTCGAGCAGCGCGGCATGACCGAGGACGATGCCCGCGCCCGGATCGCGGCCCAGGCCAACGACGAGCAGCGTGAGGCCGTCGCCGATATCTGGCTGGATAACTCGGGCAGTCAAGAGGATTTGGTCAAGCGGGCCCGCGAGTTGTGGAACGACCGGATTGTGCCGTTCGCGCACAATCTGGCCGAGCGGCGGTTCGTCCGCGCACCGGCGCGCGTGGTGCCGGCCGATCCGACCTGGCCGGACCAGGCGCGGCGCATTGTCAACCGGCTGTCGGTGTCGTGCGGGCATAAAGCGTTGCGCGTCGACCACATTGGGTCCACCGCGGTACCGGAGTTCGACGCCAAGGATGTCATCGACATCCAGATCACCGTCGAATCACTGACGGTGGCAGATGAACTCGCCGACGCCTTGCTGTCGGCTGGTTACCCGCGCATCGAGCATATCGAGCGGGACGATGTCAAGGCCGATGCCCGCAGCACGGTCAGCGATTACGATCACAGCGACGATCCGACTCTGTGGCGCAAGCGAATTCATGCCTCGGCCGATCCTGGCCGCCCCACCAATGTCCACATCAGGGTGACTGGCTGGCCCAATCAGCAGTTCGCCTTGTTGTTCGTCGACTGGCTGGCCGCCAACCCCGCGGAGCGGGTCAATTACCTGGCCGTCAAACACGAGGCCGAAAAACCCGCCGACGGCGACACCGCGATCTACGTCGAGGCCAAGGAGCCATGGTTCGCCGACGCCTACCGCCGGGCCTGGGAGTGGGCGGATTTCACCGGCTGGCGGCCTTAGCTGCTACGTCGGCTTCCTAGGTAGGCAAGGGCGCTCCACATTGCAGCGCACCGTTATTGGGGTCGGAATTGCCCGGCGTCGGCCGGACCATTTGGTCGGCCTGCACGAAAACGTTGTCGTCGACGTCGATCTCGCAGTGCACGTTCGCGGCGTAGGGGAAGCGCAGCACGATCCGCAGGCCGGCCAGGGCCGGGTCGGGCAACACGGTGTTGGCCTCGAACGCGTTGCCGGGCATCGACGGAAGGTTCGTGGTGTTGGTCTGGCCGCCGTTGGTGATGAAGGTGGCCTGACTGCCGGTCGTCAGGGCGTCGATCCTGGCCCGGTAGGTGATGTTGTGCAGGTCCGCATGGGCCGTCGCGGGAATCAGCTGCGCGCCGATGACGATCGCGACCACCGGCATAGACCAGTGCTTACGAGGGGTCATAGCAGCAGAGATTACGCCCAGCCGCTAACGCTGGCAGTTCGGGCACCACAACGACATCCGGCCGCCCACCCGGCGATGGCACAGGCGCGTCCGGCAGCGCGGGCAACCCGGATCCGGTTCGTCACGCACCCGCGTCAGCCATCGGGGGAGTCCGGGCACCCGGCCGTGCCGGACCGCGGTGTGCAGCACCTGGGTCATCGCGGTGTGCAGGTGCTTCACCTCGTCAACCGCCAAGTCGGCGACCGGGCGGGTGGGTCGCAACCTGGCGCGCCAGCAGATTTCGTCGGTCAGCAGATTGCCGAGGCCGGCAATTACCGATTGGTCCATCAGCGTCGGCTTCAATTGACCGTGCCGGCCGCCGAGCACGTCGCGAAAGACCGGCAGGCTCATGTCCAGCGCGTCGGGTCCCTGTCGCCCGAGTACGTCCGCGAGGTCGTCGTCGCCATCGGCCAGCCACACCCCGCGCAGTTTGCGCAGGTCGGCGTAGCGCAGTTCGCCTTTGTCCAGCGAGACCACCAGCCGCTCGTACTTCTCCCGCTCGGTGTCGGCGTCGGCGAAGTACGGGTGCCCGGTCATGCCGCTGTGGATCAGCAGCGTCGGACCGTCGGTGGGCAGGATCAGCCACTTGCCATGGCGGCGCGGGGTGCGGAAGCGGTGCCCGTCGAGGCGCCGGCCCAGTGCGGTGGCGGACGTGTTGCGCAGGATGCCGGGGTCGCGGACCTGCACGTGCTGAATACGGCGGCGGGGCAAGGTGTTTGACAACGCCCGCCGGAAGCCCTCAACGTCGGGTAGTTCAGGCACGCAGCTTCGCCAATCGCTTTTGCGGTCCAGTCAGTGAGCGGGCGTGTCGGTACATTTCTGCCCACGGATCGCCTTGGCCCGCCAGCCGTTTGGGAAGGTCGCGGATGGTGAACCGGTCCGCTCGCAGGCCGCGAGTGTCCAGTTCGTCCCACTCCAGCGGAGTTGCCACCGGGGCGGCAGTGCGAGCTCGGACCGAGTACGGTGCAACAGCAGTCTGCGCGTACGCATTTCGCATGATGTCGAGGTACACTCGGCCGCCGCGCTTGTCCTTGCGGGCTTCCACGGTGCGGTGTGCGTCGTCGTCGGCCACGACGACTTCGGCGACGTTGCGGGCGAATTGCCGGGCGGTATCGAAGTCGGCTTCGGGGCGCAGCGGCACCACAACGTGCAGCCCGCGCGATCCGGTGGTCTGCAGGTAGCGTGCCAGCCCCAGCTCGTCCAGCACGTCGGCCATCGCGCGGGCGGTTGCGCGGACCACCGCGAAGTCGGTATCCGACGGGTCGAGGTCGAAGACCAATCGGTCCGGATTGTGCAGCCGATCCTTGCGCGACTGCCAGATATGCAGGGTGATGCAACTCTGGTTCGCGAGCCAGCGCAGGGCTTCCGGCCGGTCGACGAGCGGATGCACCACGGTGCCACCTTCCTTGGCGACTTCGACGCAGCTCATCCAGTCCGGCAGGGTTTCAGCGAAATCCTGTTGCACAAAGCCTTTTTCACCAATCCCGCGGGGGAACCTCTGCACGGTTAAGGGGCGCCCCTTGAGGTGCGGGAGCATGGTGTCGGCCACTTCACCGTAGTAGTCGGCCAGTTCCCGCTTGGTGGTCCCGCACTGCGGGAACAAGACACGATCCGGATGGGTGATCTCGACTTCACGCGGCATCAGCGTGTCTCCCGCACCCGGCGAGATCGGTCATGACGATGCATCCAGGTCGTCCAACGTACGGCCGGACAACACCGAGTTGGGTTGACTTTTAACAGGTTTGCGCCGCGCGTCGGCGTCCTCGTCCTTGCGTTTGAGCAGCAGCCAGGTCTCGTCCTTGCCGCCGCGAATTCTGGTGAGCGCCCATCCGCCCTGCAGCTTCTCGCCCTGCAAACGGAATGACAGATGGCCGCGGCGCAGACCTTCGACCATCGCGCGCTCCGTCGCATTGGCGTAGGTGCCGCGGTCCCAGACGATGACCGGACCGGCGCCGTACTCACCCTCGGGGATGACGCCCTCGAAATCCGCGTAGTCCAGCGGATGATCCTCGGTGCGGCGCGCCATCCGCCGGTCCTTGGGATTCGTCGACGGTCCTCTCGGTATCGCCCACGACACCAGCACGCCGTCGATTTCCAACCGAAGGTCGTAGTGGTCGCTGCGGGCGGCATGGTGCTGGATCACGAAGGACGGCTCGGTCGTGCCGGCCCGGCGGCGACGTCCCAGCCGCCGCCCGCGCGGTTCGGGGCTGCGGCGGAAGCGCCGTTTACGCCGGTACTCACTCAAGGGCATACCGCAGAGTTACCCGGGCGCCCGCTCCGAAAACTGCTATCGCTGCCGCCAGGTGAGTTCGATGCCGTCGCCGCGCAGCCAGCGGTCCAGGTCATAGCCGTTGCGGGCCAGCCCCTCGACGGCGTGCACGGCACGACGCACCGCCTGCTCGGCAGCCTCGGGTGTCAGCAGCCCCTGCCGCACCGCGTCGAATAGCTCGTCGACGTCGGCCAGCCCGGCGCCCGAGCCGGTGCGCACCTCGATATCGAGGTAGTGGTCCTCGGAGCGCCAGACATCCGGGCCGGCGATGTATTCGCCCACATCGAGGTAGAAGTCGTGGTCGCGCTCGTGACCCGGGTTGAAGTGGAACACGGTGGCGCGCAACCCCAGCGACGGCAGCAGCCACGATTCCAGGTAGCGGAACTGGGCGCGGCCCGGAGTCGGCCGAGCGACATAGAGCCCCCACGGATGCACCGCATACTCGTCGACCGCCCGCACAATGCCTTTGGGATCGGTGTTGGTGCGGGCGCGCAGGTCGAACGTTTCGTGCTTCGGAGGATGGATGGCGTCACCTTACCGGGATCGCGACGGTCAGCGGCGCAGCCGGATCTTCCACCGGACAAAGCCGAGATAGAACAACGACAGGCCGGCCAGCATGCCCATGTCGAACAGCCAGGTCTTCAAGGTGTGCTGCCAGAAGCGGTCCTGGGAGAGCAGCGAATCCGGTACCAAGTGCCGTAGGTCAACCGTCGCGGCCGCCGCGGCATAACCCCAGCGCGCCGGCATCACGAACGACAGCTGATCGAGCCCGAGCCGGCCGGTCACCGGGACCATGCCGCCGCACAGCACCAGCTGCGCCATCACGGCCACCACGAACAGCGGCATGATCTGCTCGCTGGAGCGGACCAGCGACGAAATCCCCAGGCCGAGAACGGCCGACGCGACACAGGTCGCGGCGACGGTCGCGAACAGCTCGACATTGGCCGCGACCGTGCCGTGCCCCAGCAGCAGGCCGCCTCGGGTGGGGGCGCTCTTGCCGATCACGACGATCGCGGTGATGATCGCCGATTGCACGATCGCGAATCCGCAAAAGACCGCGGTCTTCGCCAGCAGGTAAGCGGTCGTGGACAGCCCGACCGCTTGCTCGCGTTGGAAGATGGGGCGTTCACCGACCAGGTCGCGGATCGTTAGCGCGGTACCCATGAACGCCGCGGCGGGCATCAACAGCGCTAGTATCTGGGCGGCTTCGTCGGGTGTGCCCGCGTTTGCCCCGGGCAGATGGAATCCGTTCGAGCCCGGAACCGTCAGCGACAGCGACCCCAGGATGAACGGCAACAGCGCCAGGAAGACGAAGTAGGCGCGGTCGGCGACGACCAGGCGGACCTGCCGGCGGGCGATCGTCGAGATCTGGCGCCGCACGCTGGTATGGACCGGTTCGCCGAGCTCACCCGGCTCATCGTCCTTGGCCGCCAACGGTTTTCGGCGCTGGGCCGCGTCGCGTTCCAGGAAGCGCCGGTTGGCCTCCTCGGGATCGGCGCCCACCTTGGTGAAGATCTTGGCCCAGTTGGTGGTGCCCATCGCCGTCCCGATCTGGTCCGGCGGGCCGCAGTAGGCCGTCTTGCCGCCCGGCGCCACCAACAGCAGCTGGTCGCACAGTTCGAGGTAGGACAGCATGTGCGTCACCACGATCACCACTCGGCCGGCGTCGGCCAGCTGGCGCAGCATCATCATGACCTGGTGGTCGAGCGCGGGATCCAGGCCCGACGTCGGTTCGTCCAGGATCAGCAGCGACGGACCGGTCAGCAGCTCCAGCGCCACCGAGGCGCGTTTGCGCTGGCCGCCGGAGAGCTTGTCGACTCGGGTTTCGGCGTGTTTGGTCAGGTCGAGTTCCGCGAGGACCTGCGTGACGACCTTGGCGCGGTCAGCTTTGCTGGTATCGGGGGGCAGCCGCAGTTCAGCGGCATAGCCCAGCGCTTGGTTCACGGTCAGCTGGCGGTGCACGACGTCGTCCTGCGGCACCATGCCGATCCTGCTGCGCAGGGACGCATATTCGGCGTGAATGTTGTGGCCCTCGAACGTCGCTGAGCCGGAGCTGGGTGTGGTGTAGCCGGCGATCAGCCGGGCCAGCGTGCTCTTCCCCGCGCCCGATCCGCCGATGACCGCGGTTAACGTCCCGGGACGGGCGGTCAGCGAGATATTGTCCAGCAGTTGTTTGCCGTTGTCGACGACGTACTTGACATCGCGCACCTCGAGGCCGCCGGAACGCGTCGCGGCCGCACTGAGCTGGATCAGGGTGCCGTCGCGCAGCACCAGGTCGACGTTGCCGATGGTTACCACGTCGTCGTCGCTCAGGATGGCCGAGCCGACCCGGGTGCCGTTGACGAACGTCCCGTTGATGCTGCTGTCCCGGATCTCCAGGCCCAGTGGCGTCGGCACCAACGTGGCGTGCCGGCGCGAGGCCAGGACGTCGGACACGACGATGTCGTTCTCGGGGGCGCGCCCGATCGTCATCGCGCCGGCGGTGCCCGCAGCCGACGACGAACGCGGTGAGAGCAACTTCACAAAGCGTGTAGCGAGGTTCGACACGTCGGCGGTCTTGGCGTCGATCACGGTGGACTGGGCGGGCGGCGCCGCGTCCACCCGGGCCGGCGGCGCGGCGTTGACGATGGTGCGTTGGTCGGGGGGTGTCGCGCGCGGCGGCGGTGGCATCCGCGCCGGAGCCTTGCGCGGATGTGTCCCGGGATACCTTGGCGGGCCGGGCATTTGAGGTGGCGTGCGCCGGAGTGGCCGCCGTGGCGGCGGGGGGAGCGGCTGCGACGTATCGGTCGGCGGGTCGGGCATCGCGGACCAGGCGATCGTGGGAGGGCCCGAATCCGGCGTCGGCCTGGCCTGGGGCGGTCGGCTGGACTGGCCTTGTTGCGGTCCGATGGCGAAGGTCAGCCGGGGTCCCTGGGGATTTCCGACGTGAATGCTCTGGCCGTCGTGGAGGTCGACGACCGGCATCCGATAGCCGTTGACGTACGTCCCGTTCAGCGACCCGTTGTCGATTGCCAGCCAGCGGCCTTGATCGAAGCGCAGGATCAGGTGCGCACGGGATATCCGCGGGTCGGCGATGTGCAGATCTGCGTGCTGATCGCGTCCGACGATCACCTCTTGGCCTGCGGCGAAGGTTCGTTGAGACCCGTCGTGCCGAATTGTCAGGACAGGAGGTGCGGGTCGATTCACTACTCAAGTATCGGTGTACGGAGTCAGTGCCCCCCATTGGATCGGCCTGTGACTTAGCTTTGTTTCCGTTCGGACGCTTCATAGCTGGTTCATAGCCTCCAGCGGACTTTCGCCCAGCCACGTTCGGCAGGATGCAAGACGGGGACAGGGCGGGAGTTGTGCCGACGCGCGCACGAATGCCGACACACGAGGGGGCAATCACACATGGACGAGCTGAAGCGCCCGACCCGGCGCCTCGGCAGCGGCCGGCGGCTGCTGACTAATCCGCGACTGGCCGGTGAGGCGCTGCGCGCCGGATTTCATGCGCGCCCTTCAATGACCGTCGTGACCGTCGCCCAGCTGTTTCGCCGCGTCCCCCCTTCGAATCCGAACCCGGTGCCCCAGCTGGCCGACGAGCAGGGCAGCGGCTCGCGCCCGGCGATGTCCAACGGTGCGTCCTTCGCCGGCTACACCGTCCTGCGGCCGCTGGGCGCCGGCGGGATGGCCGAGGTCTATCTGGCCCTGCACCCGCGGTTGCCGCGTCGCGACGTGATCAAAGTCCTCGCCGAGGCCGTCACCGCGGACCGCGAGTTCCGCGAAAGATTCAACCGCGAAGCCGATCTCGCCGCGACGCTGTGGCACCCGCACATCGTCGGCGTCCACGATCGCGGCGAAGTCGACGGTCAGCTCTGGATTTCGATGGACTACGTTGAGGGCACCGACGCGTCCCGGCTGGTGAAAGAGCGCTACTCCGAAGGGATGCCGATCGGACAGGTGTGCGCCATTCTGCACGCCGTCGCGGGTGCACTGGATTACGCGCACGATCGCGGCTTGCTGCACCGCGACGTCAAACCCGCCAACATTCTGCTTACCCATCCCGGTGACGACGAACAGCGAATCCTGTTGGCGGACTTCGGTGTAGCGCGGCATCTGGGCAACATCAGTGGGATCACCGAGACCAATGTCGCAGTCGGGACGGTCGCGTACGCGGCGCCCGAGCAGTTGACCGGATCCAACATCGACGGCCGTGCCGACCAATACGCGTTGGCGGCCACGGCATTTCACTTGCTCACCGGCGCTCCGCCGTTTCAGCATGCCAACCCCATCGCGGTGATCAGCCAGCATCTGCACGAGGATCCGCCGCGGCTCAGCGATTACCGCCCGGACTTGGCGTACCTGGACGACCTGTTCTTCAAAGCCCTTGGCAAGCAACCTGCGCAGCGCTTCGAGCGGTGTCGCGCGTTCGCCGCCGCCGTCGGCGAACGAGTCGACGCCGTCGCGGAAACCGGCGTGGTCGGTGACGCGCCCGTCGTGGCGCACCGGCGGCGTGGCGACGGTGGCCTCGTTTCTGGTGCCTACCATAGGTTTTCGTCGCGGACCCGCTGGTCGGCCGCGCTGGTCTGCGCAGTGCTGATCGCCATCGCGGCGACCTGGTCGACGCTGTACTCCGTTGCGCCGGCAAGCCCGCAACCCAACCCCACGCTGGCCTCGCGACCGTCCAACCCCAGTGCCGCACCGAGACCCGGGGGACCGGTCCTCAACGGCACCTACCAACTGACCTACGACCAAACCAAGCGGACCACGAACGGTGTCCCGATTCGCCACGACGGCTCCGCCACAAACTGGTGGGCGTTTCGTTCCGTGTGCACCACCAACGGATGCGCGGCCACCGGAACCGAGCTCAACGACACCAACCACCAAGTGGCCAGCGCCGACAACGGCGGCGAGACCGACACCTTGCGCTACCTCGGCGGGTACTGGCAGGGAGCGCCGCAGCAGGAGCGGGTCGGCTGCCGCCTGCCCAAGGGGCAGGCTACTCAGCAGGAGACCGTCGCGTGGTCGTTGGCCCCCCAGCCGGACGGCACGTTGCGGGGCACCAAGACCGAAACCGTGCTGAGCAACGAGTGCGCCGCGCAGGGCGCCGTGGTGCGGGTCCCGGTCGTGGCGACCCGGGTCGGTGACGCACCGCCAGGGGTTGCGTTGGCCGATCCCAATCAGGTGATCAGCACCTCGACCACACCCGCGCACCCGGCGCCGGCCGTGCTCGGCGGGTTGTGCACCGACATCGACAAACTCGGCTACGACCCGACCAGCAACCAGCAGGTCGTGTGCGAAGGCAACACCTGGGACAAGGCGCCCATCGCGACCGGGGTGCACGCCGCGGGCAGCTCATGCGACCTGCCCGACGTCCCGGTGTTCGCGATGTCGACCTCGAACGACGGCTATCTGCTGCAGTGCGATCCGGTCACCCGGATGTGGACCAGACACTGAGCGTTTGCCTTTTCGGACCGATAGGCGACTTTCACACGCGATACCACCGGCGATATCGCGTTTGCGGATCAGATGGTGGTTCCCGGCGTGGTGCCGGTGTGACGGATGTGGTTGTGCACTCTGAGTGACTTTCGCTGCGTGACGGTCGGCCTAAACTTTTCGCTCATGGAGCAGTTGCGTGTGGACACCGCCGCTCTACAAGCGATGGCCAGTCGGTGGGGCGCCTCGGCGGGCCGACTAGGCGAGATGACGGCTCCGGCGGGGCTCGGGCTGTCGTGTCAGGCCAGCGCCGTGGCGGTCAGCGCCGCTCACGCCGACGTCGGCGCTTTCGTATCCGCGCTGGCTGCCCGGGTTGGTACCCGCGCAACTGGCATCTCCGCAGCCGATACTCGCTACATCGGCAACGAAGCGGACTCGGCCGACGAGATCGAGGCCGTCGCCCCTCCGGTGACAGGCGTGTAGATGTCCGCGGTCGCCGGCTTTCCCGGCCTCTCGCAGTTGCTGACTTGGCCGACCCAACATCTCACGGATGGAGCCGCGCATTGGGAGGCTGTCGGCGAGCACAGCTATGGGTTGGCTCAACGGACCTGGCGGGACGCGGTTTCGATCGATTGGCAGGGTGCAGGCGCCGACGCAATGCGCGCCGCAACCCACGCCGATTTGTTGACCACCAGCGCGGCAGTGGACCAGCTGCAAGCGGCGGCCAAAGTGGCCCGCAGCGGCGCCTCCGAACTGTATGCGGGGCGCTCGCGGATGCGCTACGTGGTCGAGGACGCTCGCGCGGCGGGTTTCGTTGTGGGAGAGGATCTTTCAGTCACCGATCGTTCGACTGGTGGGTCGGCTGCGCAACGAGCCGCCCGGCAAGCAGAGGCGCAAGCCTTGGCTGCCGATATCCGTCAACGCGCTGCGGAACTCGTCGCGCTCGATCAACAGGTTGCTGGCAAAGTCACCGCGGCCATAGCTGGGGTCCGCGATACTTTCCCGCCGAACCCGGGGCCCGACAGGGCTCCAGAGAACGGACACGTCGAAGCGGTCGACAACCACACCTTCAAAGAAGATCCGCCGCCTCCCGGGCCACCGGGCAATCCATTTGCGGGCTGGACCGAGGAGCAAAAGGCTCAGGTGGCAGCAGAGATTGCCCACGGTCACGCCTTGGAGCATTTCCCGGGCAAATCACCACAGGACTTGGCCAGGTGGATATACGACGCAATGAATGATCCAACTACTCGAGTTGGTACGAGCACGAGATCCGGCGGATTAGCGCTTCTGCGGGATGGTCAGGTCATTTTTATCAATCCGCAAGATGGGGACTACGGGACGGCGTTCGTCCCCAAACCACTTCCCGGCGACTCCTGGCGGACGCCGTCGGAATACTTTGAGCGGAACACCAGAGCGCTCGAGCCCATGCCGCCTCCCACACCCGGCCGGTTGCCGCCGCTGACACCCGGAGAAATGGCACCTGCCACTCCCTCGTCGCCGACGGCACCCGCCGCGCGGCCCGCATCCCCGGCGCCAGCTGAGACACCCCAGGCGCCGAAGCCGTCACCACCGGTAAAGGGCGGCAGAAGTTTTGGGGGCGGACCGGCTACGCCTCTAGGGCCTCAGCTAGTGCCGCCTCCGCATGCAGGTCATCACCACCCGCCCGTCCTTGGCGACATGGACCCTGACCCATGGGATCACGGTGAATGAACTGCGACAGGGTATAGAAGCACCGTTCCAGGCTAGAGTCCGGGGGGATAATCTCGTTCTTGCTGGTCCCTGCGTACGTTTTGCCAGTAGCGATCGTCTTCCTCAATTTCCGCGGCGGTGCGGGTGCGGCCACCGTCGGGAAACAACAATCTTGCGCGGGTGCGCCCGCCGATCTTGCGGCGGCGCTGCAGGCTACGCAATAAGCTGACCGCTTCGGTGTCTGAGAACCCGGTCACGGTAGCGAAGTCCAGGCCCGCGCCGACCAGACCGCTAGCCCAGGTGATTTCGGTTAGAAAAAGCACTCGGGCCCAATCCAGGTCCGTGAGCGACTCGCCGTCGGCCACAGCCCGCTTAAGTCGGACAGTGAGGTCGCCGAACTCATCCCAGGTCGACAGCCCGAGTGCCTGAAACGGAAACGGCGAGTCCGCCGCCGACAATGCCCATTGCTCCAGCGCCTGCTGGATGAACTCGCGTTCTCGCTCGGTGAGATCGACTGCCACCAACTCAGAAGAATCCGTCATCGAATCGATCCTAAGACCGGCGTCGACACACTTGTCGGTGCTCGCCTCTACCCTGGGGGCATGGCTTTCGCCACTGAACACCCCGTAGTCGCGCATTCGGAGTATCGCGCGGTCGACCAGATGGTGCGCGCCGGCGGCCGGTTCGAAGTGGTCAGCCCGCATGAGCCCGCCGGTGACCAGCCGGCCGCCATCGACGAGCTGGAACGACGGATACTGGCCGGCGAGCGTGACGTGGTGCTGCTCGGGGCGACCGGCACCGGCAAGTCCGCCACCACCGCCTGGCTGATCGAGCGGCTGCAGCGGCCCACCCTCGTCATGGCGCCGAACAAGACGCTGGCCGCCCAGCTGGCCAACGAGCTACGAGAGATGTTGCCGCACAACGCAGTCGAGTACTTCGTCTCGTACTACGACTACTACCAGCCCGAGGCCTACATCGCGCAGACCGACACCTACATCGAGAAGGACAGCTCGATCAACGACGACGTCGAACGGTTGCGGCACTCCGCGACGTCGTCCCTGCTGTCTCGTCGCGACGTGGTCGTGGTGGCCTCGGTGTCCTGCATCTACGGCCTGGGCACGCCGCAGTCCTACCTGGACCGTTCGGTCGAGCTGCGGGTAGGCGCCGAGGTGCCTCGCGACGGGCTGTTGCGGTTGCTGGTCGACGTGCAGTACACCCGCAACGACCTGTCCTTCACCCGCGGCTCGTTCCGGGTGCGCGGCGACACCGTGGAGATCATCCCGTCGTACGAAGAGCTCGCGGTGCGCATCGAGTTCTTCGGCGACGAAATCGAGGCGCTGTACTACCTGCACCCGTTGACCGGCGACGTGGTCCGTCAGGTCGACTCGCTGCGGATCTTTCCCGCCACCCACTATGTGGCCGGCCCGGAGCGGATGGCGCAGGCGATCGCGACCATCGAGCAGGAACTCGAGGAGCGGCTCGCCGAATTCGAGGGCCAAGGCAAGCTGCTGGAGGCCCAGCGGCTGCGAATGCGGACCAACTACGACATCGAGATGATGCGGCAGGTCGGGTTCTGTTCCGGCATCGAGAACTACTCCCGCCACATCGACGGCCGTGGGGCCGGTTCGCCCCCGGCGACGCTGCTGGACTATTTCCCGGAGGACTTTCTGCTGGTCATCGACGAGTCGCACGTGACCGTGCCGCAGATCGGCGGCATGTACGAGGGCGACATGTCGCGCAAGCGCAACCTCGTCGACTACGGATTCCGGCTACCGTCGGCATGCGATAACCGCCCGCTGACCTGGGAGGAGTTCGCAGACCGGATCGGGCAGACGGTGTATCTGTCGGCCACCCCGGGCCCGTATGAGCTCGGCCAGGCCGCCGGCGAGTTCGTCGAGCAGGTGATTCGGCCGACCGGCCTGGTGGACCCGAAGGTCGTGGTCAAGCCGACCAAGGGGCAGATCGACGATCTGATCGGGGAGATCCGCAAGCGGGCCGAGGCCGACGAGCGGGTGCTGGTGACGACCCTGACCAAGAAGATGGCCGAAGATCTCACCGACTACCTGTTGGAGATGGGCATACGGGTGCGCTACCTGCACTCCGAGGTGGATACGCTGCGCCGGGTGGAGTTGCTGCGCCAGCTGCGGCTCGGCGACTACGACGTGCTCGTCGGCATCAACCTGCTGCGTGAGGGTCTGGACCTGCCCGAGGTGTCGCTGGTGTCCATCCTCGACGCCGACAAGGAAGGCTTCCTGCGGTCCGCCCGCAGCCTGATCCAGACAATCGGGCGCGCCGCCCGCAACGTCTCGGGCGAAGTCCACATGTACGCCGACAAGATGACCGACTCGATGACGGAGGCCATCGACGAAACCGAACGGCGGCGCGCCAAGCAGATCGCCTACAACGAGGCCAACGGCATCGACCCGCAGCCGCTGCGCAAGAAGATCGCCGACATCCTCGACCAGGTCTATCGCGAGGCGGACGACTCCGAAAACGTCCAGATCGGCGGGTCGGGGCGCAACGCGTCGCGCGGCCGGCGCGCGCAGGGGGAGGCCGGGCGCGCCGTGAGCGCGGGCATCATCGAGGGCCGCGACACCAGCAGCATGCCCCGCGCCGAATTGGCCGACCTGATCAAAGACCTCACCGCCCAGATGATGGCCGCCGCACGCGACTTGCAATTCGAACTGGCCGCGCGGTTCCGTGACGAGATCGCCGACCTCAAAAAGGAACTGCGCGGGATGGACGCTGCCGGTCTGAAGTGACGCGCGCGCCTCATACGGTGTAGGGGTGTCGAATACGACGAGCGAGACCGGCAGTTGGCGCCAACTGCTGGGCGGCTATCTCGGAACGTCCACCGTGCTGGCCGGCGGGGTTCTGCTGTACGCCACCACCGAGTTTCTGACCACCAGCCTGCTCCCGAGCACCGTCGCCGAAATCGGCGGCAGCCGGCTGTATGCGTGGGTGATCACGCTGTACCTGGTCGGATCCGTCGTGGCGGCCGCCACCGTGAACACCCTGCGACTGCGCATAGGTGCGCGCTCGTCATTCCTGTGGGGACTGGCCGTCTTCGGCATCGCGAGCATCGTGTGCGGGCTGGCGCCGAACATGGAGGTGTTGATCGGTGGACGTGCCCTGCAGGGTGTGGCCGGCGGCCTGCTGGCCGGCCTGGGCTACTCGCTGATCAACACCGCCCTCCCGCGTTCGCTGTGGACTCGCGGCTCGGCGCTGGTGTCGGCGATGTGGGGGGTCGCGACCTTGGTCGGGCCGGCGATTGGCGGCCTTTTTGCGCAATTTGGATTGTGGCGGTGGGCATTTGGTGCCATGGCCATTCTCGCCGTGCTGATGGCGGTGTTGGTGCCGAGGGTTCTCACCAACGCCGACGTCGGCCCCCGCGACGAGGCAGCGATTACCAAGGTGCCGCTGTTGTCGCTGCTGCTGATGGGCGCCGCCGCGTTGGCTGTCAGCGTTGCGGAATTGCCGCACAACGTCTTTGCGATGGCGGGACTGCTGATCGCCGGTGTGCTGCTGGTCGTCGTGTTCGTCCTGGTCGACTGGCGGATGCATGCAAAAGCATTGCCGCCCAGCGTGTTTAGGCGTGGCCCGTTGAAGTGGATCTACCTGACGATGGCGGTGCAGATGGCCGCGGTGATGGTCGACACCTACGTGCCGCTGTTCGGTCAGCGGTTGGCCCATCTGGCACCGGTCGCGGCGGGATTTTTGGGTGCCGTGTTGGCCATGGGCTGGACCATCGCCGAGTTGTCCAGCGCCTCGCTGAGCGACCCCCGCGTCGTCGACCGGGTGATCGCGGTGGCGCCGTTGGTGATGGCGTCGGGTCTGGCGCTGGCCGCCGCAACTCAGCGCGCTGATGCGCCGACGGGGGTCGTGCTGGTCTGGGCGGCGGGATTCCTGGTCGCCGGGATCGGGATGGGGATGACCTGGCCGCATCTCTCGATGCGTGCGATGGACACCGTCGACGACCCCTCCGAGGGCGGTGCGGCCGCCGCCGCGATCAATACCGTCCAACTGATCTCCGCGGCGTTCGGTGCCGGGCTGGCGGGCGTGGTCGTCAACCACGCTGCGGGTGGGGACTTGGCGGCGGCCCGGTGGCTGTACGCCGTCATCGCGGGGCTGGCGGCGTCGGCCGTCGTCGCGTCCACGTTGGCCAGCCGGCGCGATCGTCACGCACGGCGCTGATGCTTTGCTGACGAAACGGGGGACGCGCACCATACCGTGTACGAGTGACCGTCACCAAGGATGAGACCGGCAGTTGGCGCGAGCTGCTCGGCGAGCACCTGGGGATGTCCACGGTTCTTGCGGGCGGCGTTCTGCTCTACTCCACCAACGAATTCCTCACCGTCAGCATGCTTCCGAGCATCATCGCCGACATTGGCGGAGCTCGGCTGTTCTCCTGGGCGACGACGCTGTATCTGATCGGTTCCGTTGTCTCCGCCTCGGCAGTCCACCCGATACTGCAGCGCATCGGGGCCCGACGGGCATACCTGCTCGGGCTCAGTGTGTTTGCCCTCGCCAGTGTGGTGAACGCGCTGGCGCCGAGCATGGCGGTTCTGGTCGCCGGGCGCGCGTTGCGCGGTGTGTCCGGTGGACTGTTGGCCGGTCTCGGCTATGCGCTGATCAATACCACCCTCCCGCGCTCGCTATGGACCCGCGGCTCGGCGCTGGTGTCCGCGATGTGGGGAGTATCGACGCTGATCGGCCCGGTGGCAGGCGGGATCTTCGCCCAGCTCGGGCTATGGCGCTGGGGGCATACCGCAACAGGCATCGGGGCCGTGCTGATGGTCGTGCTGGTGCGCAGAGTCATGGAGCCCGGCCACGTCGTCCACAATCCGGTGACGCCCGTCCGCAAGGTGCCCATTTGGTCACTGCTGCTGATGAGTTCGGCCGCATTGACCGTCAGCGTTGCGGCGCTTCCGCATCAGTTGATGCAGAACCTGGGATTGCTGCTCGCCGCCGTGCTGCTGGTCTTCGTCTTCGTCGTCGTCGACAGACGACTGCCGGTAGCGGTGTTGCCGCGCAGCGTATTTGGCCCCGGACCGGCCAAGTGGATCTTCATCGTCATGTCGGTGGAGATGGCCGCCGCGATGGCCAATATCTATGTGCCGTTGTTCGGCCAGAAGTTGGCTGACCTCAGCCCGGTGGAATCCGGGTTTCTCGCCGCGGCGCTGGCGACCGGATGGACCGGCAGCGAGATCGTCAGCGCTTCACTGACCGATCGACGCGTGATCCGGCGCTTCGTCGTCGCGGGCCCACTGGTGATGGCAGCGGGCCTGGCGCTGGCGGCGGTGACTCAGCGCGCATATGCCCCGCTGGGGTTCGTCGCGCTGTGGGCGCTCGCGCTGCTGATCACCGGGGCGGGCATCGGGGTCGCCTGGCCGCACCTGGTGGTGCGCGCGATGGATTCCGACGACCCGGAGCAGAGCAGTGCGGCGGCCGCGGCGATCAACACGGTCCAGCTGGTCTCGGCGGCATTCGGGGGCGGGCTGGCGGGTGTGGTGGTCAACCTGGCCGAGGCCGACGATGCCGTGGCGGCCCGCACGTTGTATCTCGTTTTCGCGGTGCTGGCGGGCAGCGGCGTCGTGGCGTCGTATCGCGCGGCCCGCGACGAGCGCTGACCCGGTCGGCGGCACTTTCATTCCTGGTCAGCGGGTGGACTTGACCACCTGCGAGTAATGGAACTGCCAGCGCTCGACGATGTGGAAGCCCAGGTAGCTGGGGAACTTATACGCCGGCGTGCGGCCGAATGCGCCCGGCGGCAACGACTGCCCGGACTGATGATCGGGGAACGAGTTGTCGTAGTTGGTGATGGTCCACAACGTGGTGCACTTGTTGATCTTCGCCGTCGTCAGCCACACCGCGACGTGACCGTCCCACAGCGAACCGACCTTGGGCCCGTACACCCCTCGCTCGACGTCGATCAGCGATCGAAACGCGGCGGGCCGGGTGGCCAGCAGCGCGCGGATCGGGCCGGGTCGCCACGGCACGGTGTTGTCCGCCAGCAGACAGTCGCCGGCAGCGGCGTGCGAGCTGATCAGGTCGGCGACCTGGCTATAGTCCCAGCCCTCCTTGGCGTAGGGCCAGCGCTGGACGAACAGGTAATCGGGGACCGCTGCGACCACGAACAGCAGCACGACACCGACGATGGCCCACCGCCGTCGCGCCACCGTGACAATGCAGACCGCCAGCAGCACGGCCATCGCGGGCGTGGTCAGGATCAGATAGCGGGGAAAGTACATCGGCTCACCGATCGCCGAATAGACCACGACCGCGGTGGTGGGCAACACGATCCACCCGACGCAGCTGGTCAGCAGGCGGCGCATGTCGCCCGCCGGACCAGGCGCGCCGAACCGCCGGGCGACGATCGCAGCCACCATGATCACCCCGCTGAGCACCGCGAACGGAACGCTGTGGTCGAAATACTGCCGTTGGGCGATGTCGAACGCGTAGTGCCAGCTGACCGGGAAAAGCCAGTTGACCTGAAATGCCTGACCGTGCGCGAACAGGATGAACGGCGTCATCACGCCCAGCGCGACGGCCGTGCTGGCCGCCCACCAGAGGACCGGCGACTTCCGGGATCCCTTGGGCGCCAGCAGCGGCAGCATCATCGCGTAGACACCGACCAGCAACACCAGATTGAGGCTCAGCAGAATCGACGCCATCAGCGCCGCGGCATAACCCACCCAGAGCAGGCGCCGATTGCGCCGCACCGCGGTGACCAGCAGAACGGTCAGCCAGATCGCCGCGGCCACCGACATGGCATACGGGCGTGCCTCGATACCCGCCCAGGTGGTGCGCGGCAGGATCGCGAACATGACGCCCGCGCATACCGCGGTGCCGCGTCCCGCGGTGAATTGCCTGGTGAACACGACGACACCGGCGGCAGCGACGCCGATCGCGAGCGCGCTGGGAACTCGCGACCAGAACTCGGTCGGCGGAAAGATGGCGAACCACCCGTGCATCACCAGGTAGTACAGGCCGTGCACGGCATCGATGTGGCCCAGCAGCCGCCACAGTTCGGGCAAAGTTCGGCTCGCCGCGGCCGAGATCGTGGCTCCCTCGTCGAACCACAGCGAAGGCCGACAGGCCCAGGCCCCGCTGATGACGGCGGCGAGAACGGCGATCGCCCACGGGTCGAGCAACCTGCCACGCGCGGACCCGGGCCCGGGCTCGGCGGTCACATCCGGGGAGCGCTGCTCGAGGGCGGACGTAGCCATGATGCTTGTCACTGTAAGGCGCACCCGATCGACCTGGTCACCAGCAGTCCGGCCAGCCGGCCCGAGATACCCCGGCGGGGCCGGCGGGCCTCGCTTGCTGCATCCATAGTTCCTGGAAAGCGCCGCAGTTCCTGGAAAGCGCCGCCACGCAAGGCCTTCCGGTATGGGCGGGGACATTCCATGGCTTCATTATCGGGAATCGAGGCCGTTGCCGCAGCGTGGCGCGGTAAATGGAGGCTTGCGCCACACCACTTCGGTGTGGGTAATCTGACCCATCCAGATCGGACAACGCGCTACTGTCTTGAGGTTGGCCTGGCAAACGATCCTGGGAGGGTAAATGTCCGCTTATCGGACCGTGGTGGTCGGCACTGACGGCTCGGACTCATCGATGCGTGCCGTCGAACGGGCGGCAGCCATCGCCGGGACGGATGCCAAGCTGATCGTCGCGTCGGCGTATCTGCCTCAGCACCAGGACGGCCGGGCCGCCGACGTGCTGAAGGAAGAGAGCTACAAGGTCTCGGGCACCGCCCCGATCTACGCGATCTTGCAGGACGCCAAAGAGCGGGCGCACAAGGCCGGTGCCAAGAACGTCGAAGAGCGCCCGATCGTCGGCGCCCCCGTTGACGCCCTGGTCAACCTGGCCGAAGACGTGAAGGCCGACCTACTGGTCGTCGGTAACGTGGGCCTGAGCACGATCGCGGGCCGCCTGCTCGGCTCGGTGCCGGCCAACGTGTCACGTCGGGCCAAGGTCGACGTATTGATCGTGCACACCACGTCCTGACGAACGAGTTCTGCGCTAGATCTGTTTGCGCAGCTCGTTGATCTCGTCGCGCAGCGTCTCGCCCGTCACCAGCCTCGCTCGCGCCATTCGCTTAGATGGGGGCGCTCGGTGCCCAGTACCGTGTCGTCGCCGTGGCCGGGATAGATGACGGTGGAGTCGTCATACACCTCGAACACCCGGCTGGTGACGTCGTCGAGCAGCTGGGTGAAGTCGCCCTCCTGCCACGTCTTGCCCACCCCGCCGGGGAAGAGGCAGTCGCCGGTGAACAACTGCGTGACGCCGCCCGTCGCCGGACCGTCGAGGGCCAACGCGACCGACCCCGGCGTGTGGCCGCGCAAGTGGATCACGTGGAAGCTCAGCTCGCCGATTTGCACAGTGTCGCCGTTGGCGAGAAACCGATCCGGTTTAACGGGCAGCGGTTCGGCGTCGATCTCGTGTGCTGCGGTCGGCGCGCCGGTGGCGGCGGCGACGGCCTCCAGCGCCTGCCAGTGATCGAAGTGCTGATGGCTGGTCACGATCAGCGAGACCTTCGGGGCGTACCGTCGGACCAGGTCGATCAGGACGTCGGCGTCATTGGCGGCGTCGATCAGCAGCGTTTCGCCGGTCGCCGAACATGTCACCAGGTAAGCGTTGTTGTCCATGGGGCCCACCGACGCCTTGACGATGGTGACCCCGGGCAGGGTGCGACGGGCGGCGCTACCGGCGTCGACGTGTCCGGTGTAGTTGTCGTCGAGGGCTGTCATAGCGGCCAGGTTACTGCTCCGTCGGCTGGGATGGGTGTCTTGTCGGTGGGGCCACCTAGCATGGAATGCGCCGTGCGCAGTAGCCGCCGTTAGGCGTGAGAGTTACTAGATAATTTTGGAGAGGGGCAGCGTTGGCTGACCGCCTAATCGTCAAGGGTGCCCGTGAGCACAACCTGCGCGGTGTCGATCTCGACTTGCCGCGCGACTCGTTGATCGTCTTCACCGGGTTGTCCGGATCGGGCAAGTCGTCCCTGGCCTTCGACACCATCTTCGCCGAAGGCCAGCGCCGCTACGTGGAGTCGCTGTCGGCCTACGCGCGCCAATTCCTGGGGCAGATGGACAAGCCGGACGTCGACTTCATCGAGGGTCTATCGCCGGCGGTGTCCATCGATCAGAAGTCGACGAACCGCAACCCCCGATCGACCGTCGGCACCATCACCGAGGTCTACGACTACCTGCGGTTGCTTTATGCGCGCGCCGGCACCCCGCACTGCCCGATCTGCGGCGAGCGGATCGCTCGTCAGACCCCGCAGCAAATCGTCGATCAGGTGCTGGCCATGGAGGAGGGCACCCGGTTTCTGGTGTTGGCCCCGGTGGTCCGCACCCGCAAGGGCGAGTTCGCCGACCTCTTCGACAAGCTCAACGCGCAGGGCTACAGCCGGGTGCGGGTCGACGGCGTGGTGCACCCGCTGTCCGATCCGCCGAAACTGAAAAAGCAGGAGAAGCACGACATCGAGGTGGTGGTCGATCGTCTCACCGTCAAGACCGCCGCCAAGCAGCGCCTCACCGACTCGGTGGAAACCGCGCTGAACCTGGCCGACGGCATTGTGGTGCTGGAATTCCCGGACGAACGCTCGTCCAGTGCAGAAGAGCACGACGCACCGCGCGAGCAACGCTTCTCCGAGAAGCTGGCCTGCCCCAACGGGCATCCGCTGGCCGTCGACGACCTGGAACCGCGTTCGTTCTCCTTCAACTCGCCCTACGGCGCCTGCCCTGAATGCGTGGGCCTGGGCATCCGCAAAGAGGTCGACCCCGACCTGGTGGTGCCCGACCCGGAGCGCACCCTGGCCGAGGGCGCGGTGGCGCCGTGGTCGGCCGGCCATACCGCGGAGTACTTCACCCGGATGATGGCCGGTCTCGGCGAGGAGCTGGGATTCGACGTCGACACCCCGTGGCGCAAGTTGCCGGCCAAGGCCCGCAAGGCGATCCTCGAGGGTTCCGATCACCAGGTGCACGTGCGCTACCGCAACCGCTACGGCCGAACCCGTTCGTACTACGCCGATTTCGAAGGTGTGCTGGCGTTTCTGCAGCGCAAGATGGAACAGACCGAGTCCGAGCAGATGAAGGAGCGCTACGAGGGCTTCATGCGGGATATCCCGTGCCCGGTCTGCGAGGGGACGCGGCTCAAACCGGAGATTCTGGCGGTCACGCTCGCCGCGGGGGACCGCGGTCCCAAATCCATCGCCGAGGTCTGCGAGCTGTCCATTTCCGACTGCGCCGACTTTCTCAACGCGCTCACCCTCGGTACGCGTGAGCAGGCGATCGCGGGGCAGGTGCTCAAGGAGATCCAGTCGCGGCTGGGCTTTCTGCTCGACGTGGGGCTGGAGTACCTATCGCTGTCCCGCGCGGCCGCCACGCTCTCCGGTGGTGAGGCCCAACGCATTCGGCTGGCCACCCAGATCGGTTCCGGTCTGGTCGGTGTGCTGTACGTGCTCGACGAGCCGTCGATCGGGTTGCATCAGCGCGACAACCGCCGTCTCATCGAAACGCTCACGCGCCTAAGGGCTTTGGGCAACACGTTGATCGTCGTCGAGCATGACGAGGACACCATCGCGCATGCCGACTGGATCGTCGACATCGGGCCCGGCGCCGGCGAGCACGGTGGCCAGATCGTGCACAGCGGGACCTATCAGGAGCTGCTGAGCAACGAGGACTCGATCACCGGGGCGTACCTGTCGGGCCGGGAAAGCATTGCCACACCCAAACATCGGCGTGCTGTCGACAAGAAGCGTCAGCTCACCGTCGTCGGGGCGCGCGAGCACAACCTGCGCGGCATCGACGTGTCGTTCCCGCTCGGCGTGCTGACCTCGGTGACGGGCGTGTCCGGCTCGGGCAAGTCGACGTTGGTCAACGACATCCTGGCGGCAGTGCTGGCCAACCGGCTCAACGGTGCCCGGCAGGTGCCGGGCCGGCACACCCGGGTCAACGGAATAGACCAGCTGGACAAGCTCGTTCGCGTCGACCAGTCGCCAATCGGGCGCACGCCGCGCTCCAATCCGGCCACCTACACCGGGGTGTTCGACAAGATCCGCACCTTGTTCGCCGCGACCACCGAGGCGAAAGTCCGCGGCTACCAACCGGGCCGATTCTCGTTCAACGTCAAGGGCGGCCGCTGCGAGGCATGCACCGGCGACGGAACCATCAAGATCGAGATGAACTTCCTGCCCGACGTCTATGTTCCGTGTGAGGTGTGCCAGGGCGCGCGCTACAACCGGGAAACCCTTGAGGTGCATTACAAGGGCAAGACCATTTCCGAAGTGCTGGACATGTCAATCGAGGAGGCGTGCGAGTTCTTCGAACCCATCAGCGGCATTCACCGCTACCTGCGCACGCTGGTCGACGTCGGCCTGGGCTACGTCCGGCTCGGACAGCCCGCGCCGACGCTGTCCGGGGGTGAGGCGCAGCGGGTCAAGTTGGCCTCCGAACTGCAGAAGCGTTCGACCGGGCGGACCATTTACATCCTCGACGAGCCCACCACCGGGCTGCATTTCGACGACATCCGCAAGCTGCTCAGCGTGATCAATGGCCTTGTGGACAAGGGCAATACGGTCGTCGTGATCGAGCACAACCTGGACGTGATCAAGACGGCGGACTGGATCGTCGACATGGGCCCGGAGGGTGGCGCCGAAGGCGGAACCGTTGTCGCCGAAGGCACTCCGGAGGACGTCGCCGCGGTGCCCGAAAGCTACACCGGCAAGTTTCTCGCCGAGGTCGTCGGACGCCGTACCGTATCGGCGGCCAAGCCGCGGGCCGCCCGGCGGCGCAAGGTCAGCGCTTAACGGGAGCGCCGATTAGCCTGCGCCAGAGAACAACTCGCCAAACGACTCGTCCATGCACGCGGCGTACCGCGCCGGGTCCGGCAGGGCGTCGCGATCGGCGGTCGCGCTGATCGACAGCGTCCCGTTATAGCTGGCGACGACGTGGATGAGGTTTGCGCCGCCCACGAGCGGTCCGAGACCGGCGGCGCGGACGAGTCGGGCACCGCTGAAGAACAGCGGTTCGGCGGGGCCCGCAACATTGGTGACGGTCGTGTTGGCGATCGTCGGGCCGGAGAACGGGAGCGCGCTGGCGGCCTTCGCCGTCATTCCGAGTAGCGAAGTCGGCACTGTGCCAATCAATTCGAGAAGTTGAGTGGTGGTATTCGATTCCGCATTGGCGCGGCTCCCGGCGGTCGATTCCGCGATGGCCGCGAGCCGTTTGATCGGATCGGCGATGTCGGTTCCGAGCGTTTGCAGTCGGCCGAACAACTCGTTTCCGTTGCTGGTGGCATCGCCTGGCTTGCGTACCGACATCGGGCAGGCCGCGACGAGCGGTTCGTCCGGCAGCTCGCCGTGGCCATCCAGGTACGCGCGAAGCGCACCGCCCACGTAGGCGAGTGCCACGTCGTTGATCGTCGCACCGGGGACAGCGGCCTTGATCCTTTTGAAATCGGCGAGATCGTGGAACCGGGCCTCGAAGACACGGTGCGGCGACACCGACTGGTTGAAACGGGTCTTCGGCGGAAAGGACGGTGCCGCGCCACCCGCGGCCGTGCGCACGGCACCTCCGATCAGCTTGCCCGGCAGACCGGCTAGGCCGCGCGCCGCCTTGGGGGCGTTGGAGGCCAGAATCCCACTCGCGCGCCAGGGGTACAGCGCCGCGTTGATCGTCGCCCGCGAGAGTAGTGCTGCGGTCGAGGGGAGCGGTTCGGGCTGCCAGGGACGGTCGGGCCCGGCGGGGCGCGGGCTGTCCGCGGCAAGGTCGTGCAACGCCGCGATCATCTGAACACTGGCCATCCCGTCAACCGCGCAGTGGTGCAGTTTCAACGCCATGGCGAAGCATCCCTTCGGCACCCCCGACACCGCATCGAGTCCTTCGATCACGGTGATCTCCCAGGGTGGACGCCGCAGGTCGACCTGCCGGGCGTGGAGCCGCGCGACCTGGATACACAATTGCCGCCAGTCGCCGGGGTGGGGAAGCCCGATATGCCGGACGTGATATTCCAGATCGAAGTTCGGGTCGTCCACCCAATAGGGCCGCTGCAAACCGCCGGGCAACTCGGTGAGCCGGCGACGAAAGACATCCGCCAGGTGCAACCGGGCGTCGAGTTCCTCGAGAATTCCTTTGAAGGTCACCTTGCCGCCCGGAGCGGTCGCCGGATCATAAATCAGCAGCAGCTGAATTTGTATCGGCGTCGCCGGCGTCTCCGCGCGCAACATCATGTCGTCGGTCCAGCTAAGTTGCCGCATTGGCGCCCCCTGCGCTCGCTCCTGTGGGCCAGCGTAGGCCGGTTACGGCGGAGCGCGGAAAATTTGGTCCGGGCCACCGGGGCTCATGCGTATATCCGCATACCGCGCGGCTCATGTAGCCTCAGAGATCAACCAACGCCTAGGGGGGTAGGGCAGGTGCCCAATCACACGGGTCGGCCGCTGTCAGGAGCAGTACGTTCCTGGGACGTCCGTGGGCTGCGCATCGCCATTCCGCTCGACAGAGGTGGCCCGGCCCCACAGTTCTGCTGTGCCGATTGAGACGATCTCGACTATCTGACCTCGCGCCCAAATTCTTCTCTCGCGCGCGCAACGAATCACCCAAAGATCGGACGTTACCTAGGATGCTGCGGCCTGCAAGCCTTTCTCGACCGTGCCCTGTCGCACGAACACCGCGCGGCCTTGCGCGAATTGCGTTGAGCGTCAATGGCCATCACTGACGTTCCGGAATATGCCCATCTGAGCGACGCGGATCTCGAGGCGTTCGGGGCTGCACTGGACGAAATTCGCTGCGATATCGAATCGTCGCGCGGCGCCGCGGATTGGTTATATATCAAGCGCGCCATCGCTTTTCATCGATTTCTGGAAGTAGCGGCGAGGCTGGTCGTCGGACTCAGCAGGGGCAAGTTCGGCTGGGCGGCCGGGACTGCCGCCCTGGCCGCGGCCAAATGCATCGAGAACATGGAACTGGGCCACAACATCAGCCACGGTCAATGGGATTGGATGAACGACCCGGAGATCCATTCCGCGACCTGGGAATGGGACATGGCCGGTCTGACATCCCAGTGGCAGAACTCCCATAACTACAAGCACCACGTTTTCGCGAACGTCGTCGGCATCGACGACGACCTCGGTTTCGGCATCCTGCGGGTGACTCGAGACGAGGAGTGGCGGCCACGCGCCTGGATGCAGCCGTTGCGCGCGGTGCTGCTGGCCCTGTTGTTCGAGTGGGGCGTTGCCCTGCACTGCTTGTATTCGGTGCAGGAGCGCGAGACGACCAGCGCCGCCAAAGCCGTTCACCGAACCGCGCTGCTCCGCAAGATCGCTCGGCAGGCCGGCAAGGACTACGTCATGTTTCCCGCGCTGAGTCACCGGCGGTGGTGGCGCACACTGGGGGCGAATGTGGTTGCCAACGGGCTGCGCAACGTGTGGGCCTACATGGTGATTGTCTGCGGTCACTTCGCCGATGGGGCGGAAAAGTTCGCTCCGTCAGTGCTGGTGGGGGAGACGAAGCCCGAATGGTATCTGCGACAAATGCTGGGTACCGCGAACTTTCGGGCCGGGACGGTGATGAGGTTCATGAGCGGCAGCCTCTGCTATCAAATCGAACACCACATGTTCCCGGATCTGCCCAGCAATCGGTATCCCGAAATCGCCGAGCGGGTCCGCGAGGTGTGCGCGACCTACGACCTGCCGTACACGACGGGCCCGCTGCATCGCCAGTTCCTGCTCACCGTGCGTACGATTTGCAAACTGGCGCTGCCGGACCGGTTTCTGACCGCTACCTCCGACGACGCACCAGAGACCGCGTCCGAGCACAGGTTCCGCAACACTGCGCCTCGATCGCACGTCCCCGGCGCGGGGCGGCGCGGACTGGCGACCGCAATTCTTGCCCTTCGGACTAGGTGACCGCATCGGCGCGCAACCGCACCAAGCGCGTGGTGCTGGTCTCGTCGAGTTCGACGAGCTCGGAGCGGGACCTCAGGAAATCGCTGAATGATTTGAAGCCCAGCGACTTCTCGCTGAACGATGGATCCATGCGCTTCATCTGGGCTTTGACCGCTGAGTTGTGCAGCCACTCGGTGTCGTCCTTCTCCAGCCCGATACGCAGCGCGCGCTCGAGCAACCCGGTGGCGGCGGCCTGCGCATCGCCCGGTGCGTCGTCGGCCTCTGCAGCGGTGCTCTGCCGCCGGCCGCGTTTCTTGGGATCGGTGGATTGCACTGCGGCAGTGGGTATCCCGGGCAGCGCATCGTAGGTGACGAACTCGTCGCAGGCCGCGGCCAGGGACCGGCTGCTGGCACCGGCCACACCGATGCCCACGACGTATCTGCCGAGCCGCTTGCACCGCTGCGCCAACGCGATGTAGTCCGAATCGCCACCCACGATCACCACGTGGGTCAGATCGGGCAACCGGAACATATCCTCGACCGCGTCGACGGCTAACCGGATATCCGCACCGTTTTTTCCGTAAGCAGCGGCCGGGAAGAGTTGTACGAGATCGACCGCGCGGCCCACGAGCTGGCCGTGGTAGGCCGCGTTGACGTCCGCGGACCAGTCCGCGTAGGCGCGGGTGAGCACGAGGGTGCCGAACGACGACGCGAAGTCGATGATGGCGCCGACGTCGACGGTCGCCGACTGCAGCCGGTCCGCCTCGAGCCCCTTGGCCTTGTCCTTCTGGAAGGAGTTGCGCCCGTGCACCTGGTCGTAGCGGGAGATGACGATGTTGTCGAAGTCGAGGTAGACGGCGACGCGGGTGGTGGTGGATTCGGTCATCCGGCGTTCACCCCCTGGACTATCGGGGCCAGCGTTTGGAGAACAGCCATCCGGTCATGGTGCGCCACCGGGTCCAACGCATCAAGCCCCGGTGCGGCAGTAACGACGGCGCACCCGGTTGTGGGTGTAGCGTGTTAGTTGTTGAGACTTTCAACCAAACCCACGTCGTTTTGGTTTTCGGGGTCCTTCTCTTCTTCGCCGGCCCGCTACTGGCATCGGTGGAACTGATGGGGCCCGCGGTGGGCGACCGCCGCCACTACTGCTAAGGAGCCAGAGCTACTCGGCGCGGCTGCCCGGCCAGGTCAGCCGCGGCTCCGGTTGCGACAAACTTCGCTTCGTTGGGTAACCTCCCGGCCAGGCCCACTTCACCAAGGCTACAAATAACATTGGTGTGCAAAGCAATTGGGTGCAGACAACCACCCAGCCAGCTATCGCAGGTAAACCCGTCGCGCCCGCGGCCTCGGTTGCCGACAGGCGCCCGGCGACGGCTCCGCGATACGGGCTGCGGTGAAACTCTGCCCTACGAAAGGACAAACCATGGCAATCAGTAACATTGCCGCCTTCGCTCACCTGACCGAGCCCGACATCGAGGCGTTGGCCGCCGAGCTGGATTCGATCCGCGTGGACGTCGAGGAATCCCTCGGTGAGCGCGACGCGCGTTACATCCGTCGCACCATCGCCGCGCAACGTGGCCTTGAGGGGGCGGGCCGGATCCTGCTGGCCGCTAGTTCGAAACGCTGGGCGTGGTGGGCGGGAACGGTGACCCTGGCACTGGCCAAGATCGTCGAGAACATGGAGATCGGCCACAACGTCATGCACGGCCAATGGAACTGGATGAACGACCCCGAGATCCATTCCTCAACGTGGGAGTGGGACATGACTGGAGTGTCAAAACACTGGCGGTCGACCCACAACTTCCAGCATCACAAATACACCAACATCGTCGGAATGGACGACGACATCGGCTACGCCATCCTCCGGGTTACTCGTGACCAGCCGTGGAAGCCGTTCAACGCCGGCAATCTGCTGTTCAACGCCATCCTGGCGTTGAGCTTCGAGTGGGGAATTGGCTTCCAGCCCATCGAATTAGGCAAGATCCTCAAGCCCGGCGCGGACCGCGAGACTACCCTGCGGCAGGTGCGCGAGTTGGCGGTCAAGGCGGGACGCCAGGCGGTCAAGGACTACGTCGGGTTCCCGGGTCTCACCTCGCTGTCGCCCGCCGCGAGCTACAAATCCACGCTCACGGCGAATCTCACGGCCAACGTGGTCCGCAACGTCTGGGCCGACACCGTGATCTTCTGTGGGCATTTCCCCGACGGCGCAGAGAAATTCACCAAGACCGACATGGTCGGCGAATCGAAAGGGCAGTGGTATCTGCGCCAGATGCTGGGCAGTGCCAATTTTGACGCCGGACCGACGCTGCGGTTCATGAGTGGGAATTTGTGCTACCAGATTGAGCACCACCTGTACCCCGACCTGCCGAGTAACCGGTTGCACGGGATTTCGGTGCGAGTGCGCGCGTTGTGCGACAAGTACGACTTGCCTTACACCACAGGCTCATTCCTGGTGCAGTGCGGCAAGACGTGGCGCACCATCGCCAAACTCTCACTGCCGGACCGCTACCTGCGCGATACTGCTGACGACGCAGCGGAGACGCGCAGCGAGCGGATGTTTGCCGCGCTGACGCCCGGTTTCGCCGGGACCGACCCGGCGACAGGTCGTCACCGTGGCCTCAAGACAGCGATCGCGGCCGTCCGACGATGGCGTCGAGATGCGGTATTGCAAAAGCCCCCGGGGCCGACGGTTGCTCGTCGCCGAACTGCGACGACATCCACTCCGCCCCAGGGGATTTCGTACTAAAAGGCTAGACGATGGTCACTTGCACGGCCTGGGGGCCTTTGGGTCCCTGGTTGATTTCGAACTGCACTCGCTGATTCTCTTCAAGGGAGCGAAAACCGCTGCCTTGGATCTCCGAGTGGTGGACGAACACATCCTTTGCGCCGTCATCAGGGGCGATGAAGCCAAAGCCCTTGTCGTTGTTGAACCATTTCACAGTTCCCTGTGTCATTCTTTTCTCTCTCTTTTTCAACTAGATGCAATTCGGATGCACCTAAGATTCTGACCCGACCGCGGTGTGCCCAAAGGCACCGCCGCACGTCAACGACGTTAGGTCGGAGGATTTCGCCGGGCCTGCACGATGTGGCTGGATTTCGACGGGCTATCGACTCAACGCTTCTTGGTCGGCGCCAACACCTCAGCCGCCGAAGTGTGGGCGACTTTGGCGCGCTTATCGGCGCGCTTCTCTTTCAGGGATTTACTCGATTTCTTCGTCATGGCTTGGCGGGGAGACTTGTCGGTCATCACGGCCCTTCGATGGGGGCCTGTGTGGTCCCGATTTGTTGAGTGTACGCCCCGTTGCGAGGTTGACGTAACGGCTTTGGTGCCGCATCGGCCTGTCTCAGCGCCCCGGCGTCCAATCCACACCGCACCCGAGGGCGGGCGCGGGTTCCAACGCACGACCGAAATCGGGTGCCCGTTGGCGGACCATTTGCCGCAACACGCTGGCATTCATCGGTTGTGCCGACGCGGTGACCTCGCCGAGAAGGTGCTTCACTTCGTCGGCGGAACTGGCCGGCGACAGCACGAACAGCACGGCGTCGCGAGACCTGGCGCCCTTCAGGTAGATGGTGTCGCTGAAGACCATCCGATAGGGGTCAAGTGAGACCATCTCATTGCGGCGGAGAACCCGCGACGGGGCGGGCAACCATGCGGTTGGGTCGTAAACGACCCGGCGCACCCGGCCCAGCCATAAGTTGAACACCGTTACGAGGTCGAGTAGCTCCACGCTCAGGTCCAAGCTTTTCGGCCACCACACGCCGTCCACTGCTGCCTGGCTGAGGTCGCGTTCACACAGCGTCAATCGGGTTGGGCTGGCGGGGGACGACGAAACGTGCGCCACAGTGACGCTCCCGTCTAACAATTTCTGCCATCGCAGACGGCTACCGAAGGAAGCGGTACTCGACAAACCCACGACGGCAACAGCATAACTCCCCCGTCTGCAGGAACGACGCGCGAATCGCCGAACGGTGGTATTCGATGCGCGGTGCCGGTCGTCGCACGCTCAATCTTCGTGTGCGATAAGGGTGCGGCCTCTGCGTTGCGCTGGCGGTGTTTCCGAGCCCGAATTATCTCTCGAGGTCTTTCATACTTGACCGAAAACTACTCCGGTGCAGTGTAATTCGGCGCTGTCGACGAAGGTGTGTCGTGGTGGGAGGACTGCAGGCTTACGCATGACCAGATAATGGCGTAACGTCGTTACTGAGCTGTTTCGTTGTCGGCGCTACGGGCAATGCGATTCCTCCGTCGGCCCGACTCGCGGGCCGATTGCTTCCAACCTCGAGGGGCCGCGGCATGAATCGCGCAGATGCATTGGTCGATGTTATTGCTTCTCAACAGAATTTAGCGGCGGATACCAGCGTATCCGCGGGTGTGCTAGAGGCGCGACACCCCGCCAGCCCCGTGCGGCTCACTCTTGCATCTGGGCTCGGGAACAAGATTGATGGGGCGTGGTGGCCCCGTACCGGGCTGATCTCACGAGAGCTCCCGGAATTGGTCTCTGTTTTGGAGGCGCGGTTAGGCCAGGTGATCGATATCAATGTCAACTGGCCATCGATACAACGCCAGCCGGATCTGAATTGGGCCTGGTGGCAGGGTATCCACCCGCACGTGATGACAGTTTTTGGCCACGATGCACGGGCAAAGATTCTGATCGTTCCCTACCGAACCGGCACGGCACTCGCGGTGATGCTCTTGCGCCGGTCTGCGGGCCTGTCCGTCTTGTCGGTGCATCGTGATTCCCGGGCGTTCGCGACCGCCGACTCCATCCTCCGCGCCGCCCGCGGCGAGCGAGTGTTTGAAATCCGTCGCACCCGGCGTGCTGAGGTTAAGAGCGAATTGGGTTGATTCCCAGTAATGTTGCCTGAGGGCTGCCGCTATGAGTGCACCTTCAGGAGGCTTTCGGTGGTCGAGATATTGCTTGGGGCGGCGGCGCTCATCATGATGGCGTGCGCCTGGTTCGGGTCGGCATCCGGTGATACCACCAAGAGGGCGATTTTATTGCGATTGACCCCAATGACTTCGACGGTATTGATCGGGTGGCGGCGGTACCCATCGAGCCGTACCGTACGTCCGTCGGTCGTGAATTTTGCAGGCGACGTTGCCCATTCGTTCATGTTGTAGATCACGCGACCGATCGGCCCGAGTCGAACTGACAGCACGGAGAGCAGATCTGGCAACTCTGCGGTCAAGTCCGGACCATGTGGCCACCACGCCCCATCGACATACCCCTGGTGCGGCGCTTTGGGCTTGAGCTTCAGGCGCGGCGTATTCATCGGAGGAGTATGCCGGTGCCCGGTGTCGGTGTGGTCTCTTTTCAGCGTCATCGTGACGCTCCCGTCTTGACTGCGAAACCAGCCAAATCAATCGAATCCGCGATGACACGACTTTGGATAGCCACATGCGAGATATCGCAGACCACCCCTACACTACGCGCACCCGGCGAACGCCGACGGCGAGCTAGGTTACCGGGATCAGCAGGCGGGGCGCGTTCAGCGGATGGAAACCAGTTGATCGATTGAATCCGCGGGCAAGGCGCCATCGCTCACCGCGGTCACCACCAGCTGGTTGAGTGTGATCGCGCCCTTGTGATTGTCGAGAAACGCGGTGTCGGAGGCATCACGACCCGTTGCGATGCGGACCAGGGTTTGCCGCGGCGCCAACAGCGTCGCATCGACTACCCGCCATTGCTGCTGGACGAAAGCCTCGGCCACCGCGTGAAAGTCCATGGGGGCCAGGCCGGGGGCATACACCGACACCAGGCGGGCGGGGACTTTCACCGCGCGAAGCAGCGCCACGACCAGATGCGCGAAGTCGCGGCACACACCTTTGCCGGCGAGCAGCGTCTCCACCGCCCCGTCGATCGGATCGCTGGAGCCGGGCACATAGTTCAGCCTGGTACCCACCCACGAGCTCACGTGCTCCAGCAGGGTTGCCGAATCGTGGTCGTTGCCGAATTCGGTTGCGGCAAAACCATAGAACTTATCAGCCTCGGCGTAGCGGCTGGGCCGCAGATACATCGACTGGTCGTAATCGGTCACCGGAGCGGGATCAGTCTGGCCCACCACGGTGGCCGCGTAGTCGACCTTCAGCGTCCCGACCCCGGCATCGAACTTGTGGATACGGTTACCGTGCACACCGCTGATTTCCAACGGGTGGACCTGCTGGCCGTTCAAGACGAAGCGCAGCGACTCGAAGACATCCGCGCCTGGATGCGGTGCAACAGCGATTTGAAACTCCAACGTCGTGGCCGCGGTGATTTCGACTTCGAGCTCCACGCCCACTTCTCGTCTCATAACGCCATACTGCGCCAGTGGCCCCGGATACGCCAACCGCAGGACCGGCCCTCGTGACTACCCAAGCGCTATTAGCCTGTGCCGCAACGTTTTAGCTGGGAACCTTAGTTGCCATCTCGTTGGCGATCTGCCTGGCCTGGTTGATCAGTCCGGGTGCACAGCCGTTGACGTCGAAGACCACATTGGACACCGCGGACAGAACATGCTGACATACCACGGGGCTGTTGGCCAACGTGTGCTGCAGGGCGATATTCGGCGGATTCCCGCTGATCTCTCGGAATGTCCACTCGGAGGTGGTTCCCTTGTTGACTTGAGTGACGGTTCTCCCGGCGCAATTCCGCCATTGCTCCGCCTGGGCGGTCACGAACGCCTGAGCCTGGTTTGCGGATGCGAAGATCACCGCACCCTGCACCACCACGTAGCCGGGGTTGCTCTGCGGCTTCTCCATCAACTGGGCCAGCATCGCGGTGTAGCCACTGCTCTTGTAGGTCTTGGTCTGGAAGCCGATCAGCGCTCCCAGGCACCTGTCGTCGGACAAGGTGTTGTCGGGGCCGGGATCTGTCATGTCCGTGGTGGAGTGATCGACGACGATGCCGGTGGTGCTGAGCAGAGTGTTGACCAGATCCGGTGACGCCAGCACCGAATTCAGTTGCGCGGGAGTCACTGTCGGTGCGGCGCCACGAGACGGGGTGCTGCTGCTGCTGGTCGCCGGGGCCCCGGTGGTGATGTCGGGTTGCGATGCGCCGGATTTGCGCACGGCCGCCCAGATCCCGGTGCCGGCGACGGCCGCGACGACGACCGCGATGGCGCCGATCATCAGCCCCAGCCGGCGCTTGGGTGGTGGAGGCGGCGTCCAGGGTGGCGGGTTGGTGACCCAGGCCGGCGGGACGGGTGCCGGTTGGGTCCAGGGCTGCGGCGGTGGGGCGAAGTGCCGGCTGTGGTGAATCAGGTCGGTCGCCCGGTCCTGGTCGGGGGTGCTGAGCGCGTGCAGGGCCGCCTGCGCAAGATCGCCCGCGGTGGCGTAGCGGTCGTTGGGGTTTTTCGCCATCCCGCGGGCGATGACCGCGTCGAATGCCGCCGGGATCGCGGGATTACGCTGGCTGGGCCGCGGGATCGGCTCCATCATGTGCGCGGCCATCAGGCTGCTGAGGCTGTCGGTCTGGAAAGGTGTTGCACCCGTGAGGCATTCATACAGCAGGCACGCCAGCGCGTAGATGTCGACGCGGTAGGTGGGGTCCTGCTTGCCGAATCGCTCCGGCGCCATGTAGTTCCAACTGCCCACGGCGGCACCGGTTTTGGTCACCCGCTGGTCGGTGGCCGCGGCGGCGATGCCGAAGTCGACCAGGTAGGCGAAGTCGCCCTCGGTGAGCAGGATGTTCTCCGGTTTGATGTCGCGATGGATGACGCCGGCGCGGTGGGCGGCGTCGAGCGCGGACGCGATCTGCTCGACGATGGCGACCGCGCGCGGCGGGGGCAGCGGTCCGCTGCGCAGCACCGAGCCGACGTCCTTGCCCTCGATGAAGCGCATGTCGATGAACAGCTGGCCGTCGATTTCGCCGTAATCGTGGATGGGCACGATGTGTGGTTCGGCCAGCCGGCCGGCGGTCTGCGCTTCCCGCTGCATGCGGCGGCGAAAGACGTCGTCGGAACCGACCTGCTCGGACACCAGCTTGAGCGCCACCACGCGGTCTTTGACGGAGTCGTAAGCCTCGTAGACCTCGCCCATCCCGCCGCGGCCCAGCAGTCGGCGCAGCTGGTAGTGCCCGAACCGGCTCCCAACGCGCGTTTCACTCATCGATGCCCCCCGGCGTCAAGCAACGGCCCTAACCCTCATCCGCGCGCATCGACTCGCGGATCTGCGCCAGCCGTTCGGCCGCGGCGCGCTGGCGCTCGTCGTACTGCTCGTCGGCGGAGCGACCCTCCGGGGATTCGGCGTCGAGTTCCGCGTCGCCCAGTGACGCCGCGTAGCGGGTTTCGATTTTCTCACGCACCGAGTCGAAAGTCGGTACACCCGCGCTGTCGTACCCGGGGTCGGGCGGGGCGGTACCGGGGTTTGCTGGTTCGTCGGGCATGGTTGTCACGCTACTGCCGGGTGGCTGCGTCCGGCCCCTCACGCTCGAGATAGCGCACCATCTGCTCCCAATAGACGAGCGACATCTGCAGCGCGGTAGCGATCGCCGCGGGCGCCAATCGACGGCGGCGGGCGGCTACCAGCGCGAACAGCGCCGCCCCGCGCACTGAATGCCATCCAGCGGTTACCTGGACGCGGTGTTGGCATGCTGGGCCGGAACCACCACCGGCGCGACCGTCGTCGCCTCGGCTGGCGGTGTACCGGGCAACGGAGCCCGCGGCACGCCGGGCGTGCCCAGCCGGCCGGCCAGCCACGGCAGCGCGGCCGCGAAGACGCGGTCGGCGAAGGGCCAGTCGTGCTTGCCGGGCTGGGGGAGCACCGCGCAGTCGATGCCATTGGCACGGCCGAGCGCACACAGTGAGTAGGCGGCCGCGGTCTGGTTGCTCGGGTTGGCGGCGGCCTCGCGCTGCGCCAGCCGCATCGCCGCGGTGTCCGCGACGGCGTGTGTGGCGGGCCCGCCATCCGACGAGATCGCGAACCAGCCGGACACGTCGTGGTACGGGCCGTGCCGGCGGATCACCGTGCTCGGGTCGAACGACGCCCACGCGTCGGCGTTTCCGCCGAACAGCCGGCTGATGGTTTGCGCCTTGGTGCCGGCGTTGGGGAAGAAGTCACCCGCGACGTCGACGAACGCGCTGAACATGTCGGGGTGCATGACGGTCAAGTCCACCGCGCAGGTGCCGCCCATGGACCAGCCGGTCACGCCCCAGTTGGCCCGGTCTCCGCTGACGCCGAAGCTGGTAACCATATACGGGACAACATCTTTGGTGAGGTGGTCGGCGGCGTTGCCGCGGACGCCGTTGACGCACTCGGTGTCGTTGTTGAAAGCCCCGCCGGAATCCACGAATACCAGCACCGGGGCCTCGCCGCGGTGGGTCGAGGCGAAGTCGTCGATCGTCTTGATCGCATTGCCGGCCCGCGTCCAGTCGGCCGGTGTATTGAACTGTCCGCCGATCATCATCACCGTCGGCAGCGCCGGCGGTGGGCTAGAGGCGAACCATGCGGGCGGCAGGTACACCAGCTCGCCGCGGTGCCTGAAGTGCGAGGCGGACGACGGGATGACCACCGGCACCACGCTGCCGTGTGCCGGCCGGCTTCCCTTCGCCGCCATCGCGGTAACGGTGGCCCGATCGGTCTGGTCGGGCAGCGGGCCGGAGGTGAGCTGACCCCACGCGGACTGCACGGTGGGGAAGTAGCCGACCCACAGATTGAGCATCAGCGCGGCGCACAGCAGGCACAACGGTACCGAGACCAGGGCAGCACCGCGCCGCCAGGCGGGTACGCCGCGCCAGCCCAGCAGCAGCACCGCCCCGGCCATGCCGGCGACCGCGGTCCACAGCCACAGCGCGGCCGGCGCGGGTTCATCGGACAGGCCCTGATCGACGACGTACCAGTGCGTTCCATACGCCGCGGCCCCACCGATCGCGGCCGCCAGCGGCAAGCACACCGCCCGCCAGCGCCGGGAACGCCAGCCAACGGCCAGCACCAGCACGATCGCGGTGACGACTTGGACGGTGATCGGTACCCAGCCGTGCATCAGCGAGGTATGGCTACTGGCGATTAACTGCCCGGTGGCATCCGGCGCCGGCGGTGTCACGCGATCCATTGTGATGGATTGTTAACCATCCCGGAACACATTCAACCGATGTTCCCGGCGGGGCCCGCTGCCCCCCGGCGCCGGGGCTAATGCGGTCTGGCCAGCGGGAATGGCAATGTCTCGCGGATGCTGCGACCGGTTATGAGCATCACGAGCCGATCGATGCCCATCCCGAGCCCGCCGGTCGGCGGCATCGCGTATTCCATGGCCTGCAGGAAGTCCTCGTCGAGTTCCATGGCCTCCGGGTCACCGCCGGCGGCCAGCAGCGATTGCGCCAGCAGCCGGCGCCGCTGTTCCACCGGATCGGTGAGCTCGCTGTAGGCGGTGCCCAGCTCGACACCCCACGCCACCAGGTCCCATCGCTCGGCGACGCCGGGTTGGCTGCGGTGCGGCCGGGTCAGCGGTGACACCGACGTCGGAAAGTCGATGTAGAACGTCGGCGCCTCGGTCCGGTGCTCGACCAGGTGCTCGTAGAGCTCCAGCACCACCGCGCCGGCATCCCAGTGGTCCCGATACGGAATGCGGGCGCGGTCGGACAGCTTGCGCAGCGCGCTCAGCGACGTGTTCGGGTTGATGCGTTCGCCTAGCGCGTCGGAGACCGCGTCGTGCACGGTCTTCACCGGCCACATCCCGGAGATGTCGATCGGTTCGAGACGGGCCTCGTCGTCCGGGTGAGGCCGCAGCACCGTCTGTGCGCCGTTGGCCGCTTCGGCGGCGTTCTGGATGAGCTCGCGGCAGCCGTCGATCCACACCCGGTAGTCGGCGTGCGCCTGGTAGGCCTCGAGCAGCGTGAACTCCGGGTTGTGGCTGAAGTCGACACCTTCGTTGCGGAAGGCCCGGCCCAGTTCGAACACCCGCTCCACGCCGCCGACGCACAACCGCTTCAGGTAGAGCTCGGGCGCGATGCGCAAAAACAGGTCCATGTCATAGGTATTGATGTGCGTGACGAACGGGCGGGCCGCGGCGCCGCCGTGAATCGGCTGCAGGATCGGGGTTTCCACCTCGATGAAATCCTTGGCGAACAACGTTTCCCGCACCGAACGCAGCACGCTGCTGCGGGCCGTCACCAGATTGCGTGACTCGGCATTGACCGCCAGGTCGACATACCGCGTGCGCACCCGCGTCTCCGGGTCGGTTAGCCCTTTCCACTTATTGGGCAACGGCCGCAAGCACTTCCCGACCATTCGCCAGTCGCTGACGATCAACGAGCGGGTTCCGCGCTTGCTGAATCCCATGTGCCCGGTCATTTCGACCAGATCACCAAGGTCGATGGCCGCGGTGAAATCGGCGGTCCGGCCGGACTCCAGGCGCGAATTGTCTAGCAGCACTTGCATTTCGCCCGACCAGTCACGCAGTTCGGCGAACAGCACACCGCCGAAGTCGCGTATCCGCAAAATCCGGCCCGCTACCGAAACCACGTCCTGGTCGTCGCTGTCGAGGGCGCGCGCGATGGTGTGGCTGGGCGGAGACCCCACCGGGTAGGCGTCAATCCCGTTGCGCTGCAGCGTTCTCAGCTTTGTCAGGCGGACCCGGACCTGTTCGGGTAGCCGTCGCCGATATTCCTCGGAGTCGACTTCGTCGCCGCGCTTGAGCCCGCTGACGTCCGGAGCCGATCCGTCCTCGTGCAGCAACCCGGATTCCGCGAGCCTGGCCGGCACGGCGGAGTGGTGCCCGGTGTGTACCTTGTCGCGCCGGCTGAACGGCAACACCAGGAAGCCTTCGGCCATGGCCGAGGCGACACCCACCCGCGGGATCAGCCGGGCGTCTTCGTAGCACGCATAGCGGGGCACCCATTCGGGTTGGTATTTCATGTTGGAGCGGTACAGCGTCTCCAGCTGCCACCACCGGGAGAAGAACAGCAGCAGCCCCCGCCACAGCCGTGCGATCGGACCGGCGCCAAGTTGCGCGCCCTGCTCGAATGCCGACCGGAACATGGCGAAGTTCAGCGAAACACGGTTGATACCAAGCCCTTCCGCGTTCAGGGCAAGTTCGCTGACCATGAATTCGTTGGTGCCGTTGGGCGAGTCGGGGGAGCGACGCATCACATCCAGGGAGACCCCGGTGCTTCCCCACGGAACCAGCGACAGCATCGCGACCACCTGCTCGTCGCGGTCCAGCGCCTCGACCAGCAGGCACTCCCCGTCGGCCGGATCACCCAATCGCCCCAGCGCCATGGAAAACCCCCGCTCGGACTGGGTGTCGCGCCAGGCGTTGGCGCGTGAAATCGTCTCGGCCATCTCCTCGGCGTCGATGTCGCGGTGCCGGCGGATGCGCACCGTCAGCCCGGCCCGACGCGCCCGCGTCACGGCCTGACGTACCCCGCGCATGTCCGGGCCGGACAGCTTGAAATCGGAAGTGCGCAGAATGGCCTCGTCGCCGAGCTCGAGGGCGTTGAGGCCGCGCTCCCGATAGGACTGGGCGCCTTGGGAACTGGCGCCCATCACGCCGGGCGCCCAGCCGTAGGTCTTGCACAACGCCAGCCATGCCTCGACGGCCTGTGACCAGGCCCGGGGGTCGCCGACCGGGTCGCCGCTGGCCAGGCAGACGCCCACCTCGACCCGGTAGGTGATCGCGGCGCGGCCGCTATGGGCGAATACCACCGACTTGTCGCGGCGGGTGGCGAAGTAGCCCAGCGAATCGTTCTTTCCGTACAGCTCGAGCAGACCGCGGATCGCGGACTCGTCCTCGCCGGTGAGCGCGTTGTCGGCGCGCTGGGATTGGAACAGCACGATCGCGGCCGCGATCAGGGCGAGCGCGCCGAACAACCCGAAGATCGCATTGAGCAGCACGTGCGGTTTGCCGGTGAACAAGTCGGGGTCGGCCAGCGCGAACCCGACGACCCGGTTGGCCACGTAGCCCAGCCGATCCTGTCGGGCCAGCGACCCCGGGAAGAGCTCGACCAGGCCCCAGGACAACAGGATTCCGATCACGTCCCCGACGACCAGGACGGCGGCCGCTTTGAACAGCGCGGCCCGTCGGACCTTGGCCCAGAACTCCCGATAACTCAACACCAGCAGGACGATCACGACGATGTGCATCGCGAACCCGAGGTTTTCGCCGAACGTCTCGGCTGCGGTGTTGTCGCCGGCTGCGATGTCGGCGGCGTTCCAGAATGCGGCCAGCACCATTTGGCCCAGCAGCACCCACCAGGCGATGCGTTTGCGGGCGGTCAGCGCCGCCGCCAGCAACGCCAGCACGAACGACCACGCGATGCTGGTGTCCGGGAAGTTGAACAGGTAGTCGTTGATGAACTCCCGCGGGCCCTTGATCAACCACCGGATCAGGGGCGACACGCTGCCGATCAGGGACAGGGTGGCGATGACGCCAACGGTCCAGCCGGCCGCCGCCGGTACCCACCTATACCGGGAACTCGACCGGCTGCCTGAACGAGGCCCCGAAGCAGCAGAAGCGAGAGTCACAGACCGCGAGGATAAGCCTTTAAACCATGAAATGCCTGGCGAAGCGCCAATCACGTCGGGACATGTTGTCCACTTCGGGCGTGGCGCGAACGCGCGGGTCCGGACGGCCTACCCTCGGCGGCCTCCGGCAGCTGAAATGCAGGAAGACGCCAGATGGCTGCTAGACTTGCCTCCGCGACCATCCCGGCTTTGGCCTGGGACAGTTAAGTGGAGTCCCACTCCCACCGCTAGCCGCGAGATATTTCAAGGCTTAGCGGTCCGGTCACCGGCACCGCAAGGTGCCTGTTTCGCGCATGGCGCGGACGGCCTGAACGTTTTCCAGGTCGCGATCGGTCGGCATTGGGCCCTGCTTCTGCAGGGCTTTTTTGCTGATGGTGTGGCGTTTCCACCGCTGAATCCCGACGGGCCCGAGCCACCGGTCGTTGCGAGACGACGAAAAGCCCAACAAGGGAGGCCCCATCAGCACTGAGACCCGCGTCAACGAGCGCATCCGCGTACCTGAAGTTCGACTGATCGGCCCAGGGGGGGAGCAGGTAGGCATCGTGCGCATCGAAGACGCATTGCGCGTCGCCGCGGACGCCGATCTCGACCTCGTCGAAGTTGCCCCGAACGCCAGGCCACCGGTCTGCAAGATCATGGACTACGGCAAGTTCAAGTACGAGGCGGCGCAAAAGGCGCGCGAATCCCGCCGGAACCAGCAGCAGACCGTGGTCAAAGAGCAAAAGCTGCGACCCAAGATCGACGACCACGATTACGAGACCAAGAAGGGCCACGTAATCCGCTTCCTGGAGGCGGGGTCGAAGGTAAAGGTCACCATCATGTTCCGCGGGCGCGAGCAATCCAGGCCCGAGTTGGGCTACCGACTGCTGCAGCGTCTGGGCGCGGACGTCGCGGAGTACGGCTTCGTCGAAACGTCGGCCAAGCAGGACGGCCGCAACATGACGATGGTGCTGGCACCGCACCGCGGCGCCAAGACTCGCGCCAGGGCGCAGCACCCCGAACAACCGGGACCCGCGCCGACGCAGGAGGCCGATGAGACCGATGCAGCCGGCGACGACGCAGCTTCACCCAACTGACCTGATAGCCAAACAGCGAAACAGTAAGAACTAGAGGAAACATGCCCAAGGCCAAGTCCCACAGCGGGGCGAGCAAGCGATTCCGGCGCACCGGGACCGGAAAGATCGTCCGCCAGAAAGTCAATCGTCGACACCTGCTCGAGCACAAGCCGAGCAAGCGCACCCGGCGGCTCGACGGCCGCACCGAGGTTGCGGCCAACGACACCAAGCGTGTCAACGCGATGCTGAACGGCTGACCTCAGCCACACCGAGCGCCGGCCAGGGCATACACCGACCTGGCAGGGCACCGAAGACCAGTTACGTCTGAACGAGAGTAGGAACATCCATGGCACGCGTGAAGCGGGCAGTCAACGCCCACAAGAAGAGGCGCAGCGTCCTGACGGCCTCCAAAGGGTATCGCGGCCAGCGGTCTCGGCTCTACCGCAAAGCCAAAGAGCAGCAGCTGCATTCGTTGCAGTACGCGTACCGCGACCGCCGTGCCCGCAAGGGTGAGTTCCGCAAGTTGTGGATCTCGCGGATCAACGCGGCGGCCCGCGCCAACGACATCACCTACAACCGGCTGATCCAGGGCCTCAAGGCCGCCGGTGTGGAAGTCGATCGCAAAAACCTTGCCGACATCGCGATCACCGATCCGGCAGCGTTCACCGCGCTGGTCGATGTCGCCCGGGCGGCATTGCCCAAGGACGTCAACGCGCCCTCCGGAGAAGCTGCTTAACCCCGGTGCTCACCGAGCGCTCGGCCCGGGTGGCCGCGGCGGTCAAATTGCATCGCCACGTCGTGCGACGGCGGGCGAACCAGTTCCTGGCCGAAGGCCAAAATCTGGTCGAGGCCGCGTCGTCGCGCGGCTTGGTTCGCGAGGTGTTCGTCACCGAACTCGCGGCGCAGCGGCATGCGACCTTGCTGGCCACCCAGCAGAGTCCGGTCCACCTGGTCACCGACCGTGCCGCAAAAGCCTTGTCCGACACCGTTACTCCGGCGGGGCTGGTCGCCGTCTGCGACATGCCGGCAACCGGACTCGAGCAGGCGCTGACCGGCTCACCACAGCTCGTCGCGGTGGCCGTCGAGATCGGCGAGCCGGGCAACGCGGGCACGCTGATCCGTCTCGCCGACGCCATGGGCGCCGCGGCGGTGATTCTCGCGGGACACAGCGTCGACCCTTATAACGGCAAGTGCTTGCGCGCGTCGGCCGGCAGCATCTTCTCGCTGCCGGTCGTCGCCGACCCCGACGTCGACGCGGTGCTGGGCGCGCTGCGTGCCGCCGGGCTGCAGGCGCTGGCCACCACCGTCGACGGCGGGACGCGTCTGGACGAGGCCGACGAGCTGCTGAGCAGGCCGACCGCGTGGCTGTTCGGCCCCGAATCGCACGGCCTGCCCGAAGAGATCACCGACCAGGCGGACCATCGGGTGCGCATCCCGATGTCGGGCGGCGCCGAGAGCCTGAATGTGGCTGCCGCCGCGGCGATCTGCCTGTACCAGAGCGCCCTGGCGCTGGGTGTGCTGCGGGGTTTCTAAGCGACTTTCTTTCGCCCGCCGGCGGGGCGCAGCCCGGCCAGCGAGAGCGTGGTGTGCACCAGCGACCCGGCCCGCTCGATCAGCGACTTGTTGCGAAGTGAACCGGGCGGAAAATAGTGCATCGGCAGCCCGCGGCGGTCACGCGGCGGCGCCATGAACTCGGGCGCCTCGACCAGCGGCGCGTTGAGCGGAACCCGGCCCTCGGCGCGGCGGTAGGCGGCCAGCGCCCGCGGATGCAGCCGGATCTCGTCGGGCACCGCCAGGAACGCCAGCGCGATCAGCTTGCCGAACACCCGCAGCAGGATTTCGTCACCCGGCGTCCAGCGCATGCCCGCCTTCTCGCGTACCGCCGGCTCGAATAGCCCGGCCGCGATCCAGCGCTGTCCGGCCACCAGCGGCTTGAAGATCTGGTCCCAGATCGGCGTGGGCATCAGGACGAACTTCGGCTTCGGGATGCGGATTTGGAAGATGTCCAGCGTCGCCTGGTTGATCTCCAGCTCGTCGCGGCAGACCCGGTCCCAGTACTCCTGGAATTCCTCCCAAGACTGCGGCACCGGCCGCATGCTCATGCCGTACATCCGGTACCACTGCACGTGTTCGTCGAACAGCTGGCGCTTCTCGGCCTCGGTCAGGCCGCCGCAAAAGTATTCGGCGACCTTGACGATGAGCATGAAGAAGGTGGCGTGCGCCCAGTAGAAGGTCTCGGGGTTCAGCGCGTGGTAGCGACGGCCTTCGGCGTCGATCCCTTTGATGGTGTCGTGGTAGTGCTTGATCTGCTCACCCGTCAGGGGCGCGCGATCGCCGTCGTAGACCACGCCCATGATCGGGTACACCGACCGGGCCACCCGCTGCAGGGGTTCGCGCAGCAGGATCGAATGCTGCTCGACGCCCGCACCGAGCTGTGGGTACATGTTCTGGATCGCCCCGATCCAGACCCCCATCATTCCGGTGCGCAAGTCGCCAAAGTACTTCCAGGTAAGGGAATCTGGCCCAAGAGGATCAGCGGCTGTGGTCGAAGTGGTTGTCATCACGACCTCCTACGTGCCCAGTGAGCTCACGATAACTCTGACAACGCGTGTTGTCTGCGTTTCGGCGTGCGCCACGCGAAGCGTTACCGAGATTCCACGCCCGCGTGGCAGCGTCGTGATCAGTCGGTTTCGTGCGATGTGTGACACAAACCGGACGGGCGTCATTGCCCGGCTCAGCCGAAACTACTTACCCTTGCCAGGTGGAACTCGCGCCGCGCGATCCGGATCCGGGCGAGTCCTTGGACAAGGACTCGGATTCGGTGACGACGGTGACGCCTCCCGGCTCAACGTCTTTCTCAGGAAGACGGTCTCCGGTGTCCAAACACGCCGCGGCCCAGTGGTGGCGGACCGCCAATCACAGCCCGGGCGTGGTGGCCTTCATCCGGCGGGCGCGGCGGATGCTGCCGGGCGATCCCGAATTCGGCGACCCGCTGTCGATGGCGGGTGACGGCGGTCCGCGGGCGGCGGCCCGCGCCGCGGATCGACTGCTGGGGGATCGCGACGCCGCGTCGCGCGAAGTCAGCCTGAGCGTGCTGCAGGTCTGGCAGGCGCTGACCGAGGCGGTGTCGCGTCGGCCGGCGAATCCAGAGGTGACGCTCGTCTTCACCGACCTGGTCGGCTTCTCGACATGGTCGCTGCAGGCCGGTGACGATGCGGCCCTCACCTTGCTGCGTCAGGTGGCTCGCGCGGTGGAGCCGCCGCTGCTCGATGCCGGCGGGCACATCGTCAAGCGGATGGGCGACGGCATCATGGCGGTGTTCCGGCGTCCCGACGTCGCGGTGCGGGCCGTGGTGCAAGCCGACACCGCGATGCGGGAGGTCGAGGTGGGCGGCTATCGCCCCCGGATGCGGGTCGGGATCCACACCGGGCGGCCGCAGCGGTTGGCCGCCGACTGGCTCGGTGTCGACGTCAATATCGCCGCGCGCGTGATGGAGCGTGCCACCAAGGGCGGGATCATGATCTCGAGTTCGGCGCTGGATCTGGTCCCGCAGCACGAGCTGGACGCCTTGGGTGTCGTCGCTAAACGCGCACGTAAATCCCTGTTCACGCCCAAGACCCCGGGCATCCCGCCGGATTTGGCGATATACCGCTTGGAACACTATTAGCGAAGTCACAGCGTCCCATCACGAAGACGAAACAATTCAGCCCGCATAATGGAATCAGTGTTTGGGGGATTCCTATCCCGGCTCGGCCGGATCCGTTTCACCGTGGGGTATGCCGCGGTGCTGCTTGCGGTGAGCTGCGCCATCCTGGTGCTCGGCCGGCACGCGCATGACATCATCGTCGCCCGTGCCAGCACCAACCTGCACAACTTGGCGCACGGACACATCGGAACACTGCTGGGCAGTGCGCTGGTCGTCGACGCCGGTCCGCTGTGGTTCTGGTTACCGTTTTTGACCTGCCTGCTGGCGCTGGCCGAGCTGCATCTGCAGACCGTCCGGTTGATGATCGCGTTCGTCGTCGGCCACATCGGCGCGACGTTGGTCGTGGCGGCTGCTCTTGCCTCCGCGGTCGAGTTCGGCTGGCTGCCGATATCGATCTCGCGGGCCAGCGACGTCGGGATGAGCTATGGCGCACTGGCGGTGCTCGGCGCGATGACGGCCGCGATACCGCAGCGCTGGCGTCCGGCGTGGATCGGCTGGTGGGTCTCGGCGGGCCTGGCCTCGGCGATCATCGGCGCCGACTTCACCGACGCGGGGCACACCGTCGCCGTGATCCTGGGCGTCCTGGTTTCCGCCCGGTTCCGTCAACCGATCCGCTGGACGCCGGTGCTGATCGCGATGCTGGTGGCGTCGTCCGGCTTCGGTTTCCTGGTCCTGGCTCACCACTGGGGAACGATGGTCGCGGCTCCGGTCGTCGGGGCGCTCGGCGCCGTGGTGGCGTACAAGCTCGCCCAGCTCAGGGCGTCGCGCAGCACGGCGCCGGTCTCGGCGGCAGCCGGCGAACAGGCGCCCACCGCCCTGCAGCCGGCCCTGGTCGGCTAATCCTTCGCTGCCCGCCGAAGCGCGTTCAGTTCACTGGACTCGGTCACATATGATCGGCACTCGACCCGTGCCTGTTTTTCAGCACCGCTCGCTGGCAATACGGGCAGCCCCTACAGCCTCGTCAGCAAGGAGAGTGTCGCCGCGTGGGTGATCAACCCGTCGACCTGTCGCCGGAAGCGTTGGCCGAGGCGGTCGATGCCGCCCGCGGGGCTCTTGCCGGGGCCGGCAGCCTGGAAGCGCTGGCACAGATCAAAACGGAGCACCTCGGCGACCGTTCGCCGATCGCCCTCGCGCGACAGTCGCTGGGCACCCTGCCCAAGGAGGAGCGCTCCGACGCCGGCAAGCGCGTGAACACCGCGCGTGGCGAGGTGCAAAGTGCCTACGACGAACGTTTGGCGGCGCTGCGTGCCGAGCGCGACGCGGCCGTGCTGGTCGCCGAAAGCATCGATGTCACACTGCCCTCGACCCGCCAACCTCCCGGCGCCCGACACCCGATCACGATCCTGGCCGAACACGTCGCGGACACCTTCATCGCGATGGGGTGGGAGCTGGCCGAGGGCCCCGAGGTCGAAACCGAGCAGTTCAACTTCGACGCCCTGAACTTCCCGCCCGACCACCCGGCGCGCAGCGAGCAGGACACCTTCTACGTCGCGCCGGAGGATTCCCGCCAGTTGCTGCGCACCCACACCTCGCCCGTTCAGGTACGCACGCTGCTGGAGCGCGAACTACCGGTCTACGTCGTCTCGATCGGCCGCACCTTCCGTACCGACGAGCTCGACTCCACCCACACGCCGGTGTTCCACCAAGTCGAGGGCCTGGCGGTGGACCGCGGCTTGTCGATGGCGCATCTGCGCGGGACCCTGGATGCGTTCGCGCGCGCGGAGTTCGGCCCCGAGGCGCGTACCCGGATCCGGCCGCACTTCTTCCCGTTCACCGAGCCCTCCGCCGAGGTCGACGTGTGGTTCGTCGGCAAAAAGGGCGGTGCCGGGTGGGTGGAATGGGGCGGCTGCGGCATGGTCCATCCAAACGTGTTGCGCGCGGCTGGAATTGATGCCGAGGTCTACTCGGGCTTCGCATTCGGGATGGGCCTGGAGCGCACCCTACAGTTCCGCAACGGCATCCCCGACATGCGCGACATGGTCGAAGGTGACATCCGGTTCTCGTTGCCGTTCGGGGTGGGTCTGTAATGCGTATTCCGTATAGCTGGTTGCGCGAAGTGGTTGCCGTCGGAACACCCGGCTGGGACGTCGGCGCCGACGAGCTCGAGCAGACGCTGGTGCGCATCGGCCACGAGGTCGAGGAAGTCGTCACCCTGGGCCCGGTCGATGGCCCCTTGACCGTGGGTCGGGTGTCCGCGATCGAGGAACTCACCGAATTCAAGAAGCCGATCCGCGCCTGCCTGGTCGACGTAGGCGAGGGTGAGGATCGTGGAATCGTCTGCGGTGCAACCAATTTCGCGGTGGGTGATCTGGTGGTGGTGGCGCTGCCCGGCAGCACGCTGCCCGGCGGATTCGCGATCACTGCCCGCAAGACCTACGGCCGCAGCTCCGACGGAATGATCTGCTCGGCATCTGAACTCGGCTTGGGCTCAGACCATTCCGGGATTCTGGTGCTGCCACCGGGAACCGCCGAACCTGGTGCCGGCGGCGCCGAGGTGCTCGGCCTGGACGACGTGGTCTTCAACCTGGCCGTCACGCCGGACCGCGGCTACTGCATGTCGGTGCGCGGCCTGGCCCGCGAGATCGCCTGCGCCTACGACCTGAATTTCGTCGACCCGGCCTCTGACGCCGTGGTCAAGCCGCTGCCGGCCGACGGCGAGGCGTGGCCGCTGACCGTGCAGGCCGGGACCGGTGTGCAGCGGTTCGCCCTGCGGCCGGTCACGGGGATCGATCCGGCCGCGGTGTCACCGTGGTGGTTGCAGCGCCGGCTGATGCTGTCCGGCATCCGCGCGATGTCGCCGGCCGTGGACGTGACCAACTACGTGATGCTGGAACTGGGCCACCCGATGCACGCCCACGACCGCAATCGCATCACCGGGGGATTCAAGGTGCGCTTCGCGCAGCCCGGAGAGACCGTCGTCACGCTGGATGACATTGCGCGCAAACTCGATCCGGCCGATGTGCTGATCGTCGACGACGTCGCGACGACCGCGATCGGCGGCGTGATGGGCGCGGCGAGCACCGAGGTGCGCGCCGACTCCACCGACGTGCTGTTGGAAGCCGCGGTGTGGGACCCGGCCGCGATTTCGCGCACGCAGCGGCGGCTGCACCTGCCCAGCGAGGCCGCGCGTCGCTACGAGCGCGCCGTCGACCCGGCCATTTCGGTGGCCGCGCTGGACCGCTGTGCCGCGCTGCTGGCCGACATCACCGGGGGAGCGGTATCGCCGACGCTGACCGATTGGCGCGGGGATCCGCCGCGCGACGACTGGTCGCTACCGCCGATCTCGATCGCCGCCGACCTGGCGGACCGGTTCGCCGGCGTGGCCTACGCCGCGGGCACCACTACCCGGCGACTCACCCAAATCGGTGCCGCGGTAACCGAAAACGGTGACACGCTGACCGTCACCCCGCCGAGCTGGCGGCCCGATCTGTTGCAGCCCGCCGACCTCGTCGAGGAGGTGCTGCGGCTGGAAGGCCTCGAGGTCATTCCGTCGCTGCTGCCGCCGGCGCCGGCGGGCCGCGGCCTGACGCGGGTGCAGAAGCGTCGCCGCGCGATCGGGAAGTCGCTCGCTCAGTCGGGGTATGTCGAGATCCTCCCGACCCCGTTCTTGCCGGCCGGTGTGTTCGACCTCTGGGGTCTGCCGGCCGACGATCCGCGGCGCACCGCGACGCGGGTGCTCAACCCGCTGGACGCGGATCGCCCCGAGCTGGCCACCACGCTGCTGCCCGGATTACTGGAAGCATTGGGGCGCAACGTATCCCGAGGCCTTGTCGATGTCGCGTTGTATGCCGTCGCGCAGGTGGTGCGGCCGACCGAGCAGACCCGCGGCGTCGAGCTGATCCCCGTCCACCGCCGGCCGACCGACGCCGAGATCGCGACACTCGACACCTCGCTGCCCCGCCAGCCCCAGCACGTCGCCGCGGTGCTGGCCGGGCTGCGCGAACCGCGGGGCCCGTGGGGCCCCGGCCGTGCCGTCGACGCCGCCGACGCCCTCGAGGCGGTGCGAATCATTGCGCGCGCCAGCGGAATCGACGTCACGTTGCGCGCGGCGCAGTACCTGCCGTGGCATCCCGGCCGCTGCGCCGAGGTCGTCGTCGCCGACGCCGTCGTCGGCCACGCGGGTCAATTGCATCCGGCGGTCATCGAGCGGTCGGGCCTGCCGAAGGGGACCTGCGCACTGGAGCTCAACCTCGACGCGCTGCCGCTCACCGAGCTGTTGCCGGCGCCCAAGGTGTCACCGTTCCCGGCCGTCTTCCAGGACGTCAGCCTGGTGGTGGCGGCGGACGTGCCGGCCCAGGCGGTGGCCGACGCGGTGCGCGAGGGCGCGGGCGAGCTGCTGGAAGACATGCAGCTGTTCGACGTGTTCAGCGGCCCGCAGATCGGCGAGAATCGCAAGTCGCTGACCTTCGCGCTGCGGTTCCGCGCCCCGGACCGCACGCTGACTGAAGACGACGCCAGCGCGGCCCGCGATGCCGCGGTGCGGCGCGCCGCCGAGGTGGTCGGCGCCGAAATGCGCGCCTAGGCTTCAGCTTTGGCTGACGGCCGCACGCAGCCGCTCGCCCGGCAATCGCCACAGCACGGTACCGGCGGCGGCGGTGGCGGTGGCGGCGCGGGTCGCGCCCGGCCGTAACACGGCGACCTCGCCGAAAATCCGGCCCGGGCCCAGCGCGCGAATGCGTTCGCCGGCCCGGTCGAAGTCGACGCGTCCGTCGACGATGAAGTACGCGTCGCGGGCGGGGTCGTTCTCGCCGAAGACGACGGTGGCGGTGTCATATCCCTCGGTGGTCGCCGAGGCCGCCAGGTCGCGGATGGTGTCGGCGGGCAGAGCGGCCAACAGGGGCGCACTCGCCAGCGCGGCGTCGCGACCGTTGGCCGTCGCGGGCATGTTCGCTTGTCGCTCGGCGGACGCCGCGTCGATGGTTTGACCCGTCGGGTAGAAGCCGGTCAGCACCGTCAGGAACGCCCGTCGCGGTAGGACCCAGAGCCGGCAGTCGGACGTCGCGCGCACGGTAGCGCTGCGGGTGGTGTCGCGCAGCAGTGCGAGCTCGCCGAAGAAGTCGCCCGCGCCCAGGGAGCGGACGTGACGCCCGTCGACACATACGTCGAGGGTGCCGGACTCGACGATGTAGAAGGAGTCGCCGTACTCACCTTGGTAGGTAACGACTTCGCCGGCGCCGACCTCTTCGCCGTAGATCTGGGTGGCGATCCGTTCCCGCAGCACGTTGGTCAGCGGCGCAAACAGTGCGATCTCGTCGAGGGCACCCACCCGCTCACGCGTGGCCGCGACCCTGGCGTCGGTGCGCAGCAAGGAGCGCGCAACGGCCAGCATGGCCAACACCGTGAGCACGGCCAGGGCCAGCAGGCTGGTGCGCAGCGACCAGCCCTGGGTCACGCGTGTCGTGGCCCACGCGCCCGCGGCCATCGCGAACTGGCTCAGGCCTTCCACCGCCCCGAGCACCCGCCCGCCCGCGGACAACGGGATGAGACTTTGGATCTGCACTTGGCCTGCCATCATCAGCAGGGCACTCCCGGCGCCGAACGCGATGGTGGAGGCGAGCACCACGACATAGTGCGGCGCGGCCGCCATCAGTGTCAGCGCCATCGCCATGACGGCCCCGGCGACGACGAACCAGGGGCCCAGCCGGCGCTTGCCGATCGCGCCGAGCGCCAACCCGCCGAGCAATCCGCCCCCGGCAATCAGGGCGGTGAGGACGCCGGGTCCGGCCTGTCCCCAGTGCAATAGGTCGATCGCCAACGGCACGACGAAGACTTCGCTTGCCGCCAGCATCAGGAACGCCAGCGCCGTCACGACAACGATCGAACGCACGTGGGGTCCGGCGACGGTGCGGACCCCTTTCGCGGTTTCGCCCAATGCATGCCGGGGACCGTCACCGGCGGCGCCATGCAGGCGCTCCGTGACGTCCACCCGCACGGTCATCACCGCGGCCACGGCACCAAGGGCGAAGATGGCGGAGACGCTGAGCGCGGCGGCGGGTGACGTGGAAGCCAGCATCAGGCCGCCCGCGACCGGCCCGATCAGGATTCCCATCTTGTCCGTGGTGCCCAGCGCCGCGTGCGCCCGAACCAGGTCCTGGGGTCGCTGGGTGATGGAGGGCAGCAGCGCCGCGGTCGTCGGCCGCACGAACATCGTGGTGGTGCCCTCGACCGCGATCACCGCGACCAGGATGGACACCGCCGGGAAGAATGCCGCCGAGACCGCCGTGACCACGATCGAAACCAGGCGCATCGCAAACACACCGGTGAGGACGCGTTCGTGCGGGTACTTGTCGATGACGTAGCCCAGCGTGGGCGACAGCAGCGCGGCGGGCAGCACCGCTGCGACGCTGATGGCCCCGACCGCGCCCACCCCGGAGAGGGTGAACGCGTACACCATCGCGACCGTGTACCACATCCATTCCGCGACAGTGGCCAGCAAGCGCCCCACCACCAGGCGTCGCAGGTTGGGGTTCCGCGTCACGGACTCCGGGGTCTGCAGGCGCACCTATCCCGCATACCCGCGCCGAGTAACGCCAACGTTCACGACAAGCGAAAACTTCTGCGCCTTGCCACCGGACCATGACCCGACCTTCGAACTGGATATCGCCCGCGATATCACTTCCGCAAGTCGGGTGATAGTTGCCCAGCGGTGCTGGTGGGACGAATGGGACTGGTATGAATTTGCAATGAATCGCATAACCATGCAGAATTGGCGAAATGGCCGACGTGATACGGGTGGCGGTTGCCGGTGCCAGCGGTTATGCCGGTGGGGAGATTCTGCGCCTGCTGCTCGGGCACCCGGCCTACGCCGACGGCCGGCTGACGATCGGCTCGGTGACCGCCGCGGCGAGCGCCGGCAGCTCGCTCGGCGAGCACCACCCGCATCTGACACCGCTGGCCCGACGCGTGATCGAGCCCACCGAGCTCGACGTGCTGCGCGGACACGACGTGGTCTTCCTGGGCTTGCCGCATGGACATTCGGCGCCGCTGGCCGAACAGCTCGGCCCCGAGGCCCTGGTCATCGACTGCGGCGCGGACTTCCGGCTCACCGATCCGGCCGCGTGGGAACGGTTTTACGGATCCCCGCATGCCGGCAGTTGGCCCTACGGCCTGCCGGAGTTGCCCGGTGCCCGGGAGCGGCTGCGCGGTACGCGCCGCGTCGCGGTGCCGGGTTGCTATCCGACCGCGGCGCTGCTGGCATTACTGCCCGCGGTGGCCGAGGACCTGGTCGAACCGGCCGTCACCGTGGTCGCGGTCAGCGGCACCTCCGGAGCCGGCCGCGCTGCCAAACCCGACCTGCTCGGCTCCGAGGTCATGGGATCGGCGCGGGCCTACAACATCGCCGGTGCCCACCGGCACACGCCCGAGATCGCCCAGGGGTTGCGGGCCGTCACCGATCGCGACGTCACGGTGTCGTTCACCCCGGTGCTGATCCCGACGTCCCGCGGCATCCTGGCCACCTGCACCGCGCGCACCAAGGCGCCGCTGTCGCAAGTACGGGCGGCATACGAAAAGGCTTACGACGCCGAGCCTTTCATCTACCTGATGCCCGAGGGGCAACTGCCCCGCACCGGCTCGGTGATCGGCAGCAACGCCGCGCACGTCGCCGTCGCGGTCGACGAGGACGCCGAGACGCTCGTCGCGATCGCCGCGATCGACAATCTGGTCAAGGGGACCGGCGGTGCCGCCGTGCAGTCGATGAACCTGGCGCTGGGTTGGCCGGAGACTGAAGGACTTTCGGTGGTCGGGGTGGCGCCATGACCGGCGTCACTGCCGACGAGCCCGCCGAGTGGTCCGCTGCGCGGTTGGTGCGCACCCAGGGCGTCACCGCGGCCGCCGGCTTTCGGGCGGCCGGAATCGCGGCCGGGATCAAGGCCTCCGGCGCCCGTGACCTCGCGCTGGTGTTCAACGAAGGACCCGACTATGCGGCCGCCGGGGTGGTCACCCGCAACCAGGTCAAGGCCGCGCCGGTGCTGTGGACCCAGCAGGTGCTCACCACCGGTCGGCTGCGCGCGGTGATCCTCAACTCCGGCGGTGCCAACGCCTGCACCGGGCCCGGCGGATTCCAGGACACTCACGCCACCGCGGAGGCGGTTGCGAGCGCGTTGTCGGACTGGGGAACCGAGACCGGGGCCGTCGAGATCGCGGTGTGCTCCACCGGGTTGATCGGCGACCGGCTGCCGATGGACAAGGTGCTCGACGGCGTCACGCACATCGTGCACGAGATGCACGGCGGGCTCAGTGGTGGCGACGAGGCCGCCCAGGCGATCATGACCACCGACACGGTGCCGAAAAAGGTTGCGCTGCATCATCAAAGCAACTGGACGGTCGGCGGGATGGCTAAGGGCGCGGGCATGCTCGCGCCGTCGCTGGCCACCATGCTGTGTGTCCTGACCACCGACGCGGTCGCCGACTCCGCGGCACTCGACCACGCGTTGCGCGTCGCGACCGCGCGCACCTTCGATCGGCTCGACATCGACGGCTGCTGCTCCACCAACGACACCGTGCTGCTGCTGGCCTCCGGCGCCAGTGGAATCACGCCGTCTCAGGCCGAGCTCGACGACGCCGTGCGGCAGGTCTGCGACGACCTGTGTCTTCAGTTGCAATCCGACGCCGAGGGGGTGACCAAGCGTGTCACCGTGACGGTGATCGGCGCTTCCTCCGAGGCCGACGCTGTGACGGCCGCCCGCGCTGTCGCCCGCGACAGCCTGGTCAAGACGGCGATGTTCGGCTCGGACCCCAACTGGGGCCGGGTGGTGGCCGCCGTCGGCCTGGCGCCCGGGGTCTTCGTTGATCCCGATCGAATTACCGTGTCGTTCAACGGGTTTACCGTCTGCATCAACGGGACCGGGGCTCCGGGCTCGCGCGACGTGGACCTGTCCGGGACCGACATCGACGTCACCGTGGACCTCGGCCTGGGCGACGGCACCGCGTCGATCCGCACCACTGACCTGTCGCATGCCTATGTCGAAGAGAACTCGGCCTACAGCACATGACGACGAACATCAACACCGACGAACTGTCCACTCACGTCAAAGCACAAGTGCTCGCCGAAGCGCTGCCCTGGCTCATCCAGTTGCACGGCAAGATCGTCGTGGTCAAATACGGCGGCAACGCGATGACCGACGAGACGCTGCGGCAGGCCTTCGCCGCCGACATGGCATTCCTGCGCAACTGCGGAATCCATCCCGTCGTCGTGCACGGCGGTGGCCCGCAGATCACCGCGATGCTGCGCCGCCTCGGCATCGACAAGGGTGGCTTTAAGGGCGGATTCCGGGTCACCACACCGGAAGTGCTCGACGTCGCGCGGATGGTGCTGTTCGGACAGGTGGGCCGCGAACTGGTCAACCTGATCAACGCCTACGGTCCGTACGCCGTCGGCATCACCGGTGAGGACGCTCAGCTGTTCACCGCGGTGCGGCGCAGCGTCACCGTCGACGGTGTGGTCACCGACATCGGCCTGGTCGGCGACGTCGACAAGGTCAACACCGCCGCAGTGTTGGATCTGATTGCGGCGCGGCGTATTCCGGTGGTCTCGACGCTTGCGCCCGACGCCGAGGGCGTGGTGCACAACATCAACGCCGATACCGCCGCGGCCGCGCTGGCCGAGGCGCTGGGCGCCGAAAAGCTGTTGATGCTCACCGATGTCGAGGGCCTGTACACCAGCTGGCCGGATCGCGATTCGCTGGTCAGCGAAATCGACACCGCCACATTGGCGCAACTGCTACCCACTTTGGAGGCGGGCATGATCCCGAAGGTAGAAGCGTGTCTGCGGGCCGTCACCGCGGGCGTGCCCAGCGCACATGTCATCGACGGCAGGGTCAAGCACTGTGTGCTGGTCGAGCTGTTCACCCACGCCGGGACCGGCACCAAGGTGGTGCCGACGTGAGTCAGACCGACACCATGCGGCAGCGGTGGGAAGCCGTGATGATGAACAACTACGGCACCCCGCCGATCGCGCTGGCCAGCGGTGCGGGCGCGGTGGTCACCGACGTGGACGGCAAGAGCTACCTGGACCTGCTCGCCGGCATCGCGGTCAACGTGCTCGGCCACGGCCACCCGGCCGTCGTTGAGGCTGTCACACAACAGCTGTCGACGCTGGGGCACACGTCGAACCTGTACGTTACCGAACCCGGTGTCGCGCTGGCCGAGGAACTGGTGGCCCTGTTGGGCACCGACGCCGTGACCCGGGTCTTCTTCTGCAACTCGGGCACCGAGGCCAACGAGATGGCGTTCAAGATGTCCCGGCTGACCGGCCGTACGAAATTGGTTGCGGCGCAAGAGGGTTTCCACGGCCGAACGATGGGCTCGTTGGCGCTGACCGGCCAGCCGGCCAAGCAGGCGCCGTTCGAGCCGTTGCCCGGCGACATCACGCATGTCCCCTACGGCGACGCCGATGCGCTGGCGGCCGCCGTCGACGACCAGACCGCGGCGGTATTCCTGGAGCCGATCATGGGGGAGAGCGGTGTCGTCGTCCCGCCCCCGGGCTACCTGGCCGCGGCCCGCGAGATCACGGCGCGACACGGCGCCCTGCTGGTGCTCGACGAGGTGCAGACCGGAATCGGGCGCACCGGAGCCTTTTTCGCCCACCAGCACGACGGCATCACTCCCGATGTGGTGACGCTGGCCAAGGGACTCGGCGGCGGACTGCCGATCGGAGCGGTGCTGGCCATCGGGCCCGCTGCCGACCTGTTGACACCCGGCCTGCACGGCAGCACGTTCGGCGGCAACCCGGTGTGCACCGCCGCCGCACGCGCGGTGCTGCGAGTACTCCTCGACGACGACCTGATCCGGCGCGCCGAGATATTGGGCAAGTCGCTGCGCCAGGGCATCGAAGCGCTGGGCCACCCGCTGATCGAGCACACCCGCGGCCGCGGGCTGTTGTGCGGCGTGGTGCTGACCGAGCCACGGGCCAAGGACGTCGAGGCCGCCGCGCGTGAGGCCGGATTCCTGGTCAATGCCACCGGAGCCAACGTCATCCGGTTGGCGCCGCCGCTGGTGATCACCGACGCCCAGATCGACAGCTTCCTCACCGCGCTGCCCGCGATCCTCGACAAGGCCGCGGCATGACCCGGCACTTCCTGCGCGACGACGACCTGTCCCCGGCCGAACAGGCCGAGGTCCTCGAGCTGGCCGCCGAGCTGAAGAAGAACCCGTTCAGCCGTCGCCCGCTGGACGGGCCGCGCGGGGTCGCGGTGTTGTTCGACAAGAACTCCACCCGGACCCGCTTCTCCTTCGAGGTGGGTATCGCGCAGCTGGGCGGACACCCCGTCGTCGTCGACAGCAGCAGCACACAGTTGGGCCGCGACGAGACGCTGCAGGACACTGCGCGGGTGCTGTCCCGCTACGTCGACGCGATCGTGTGGCGGACCTTCGGTCAGGAGCGGCTGGAGGCGATGGCCTCGACCGCGACGGTGCCGGTGGTCAACGCGTTGTCCGACGAGTTCCACCCCTGCCAGGTGCTGGCCGACCTGCAGACCATCGCCGAGCACAAGGGGTCGCTGCGCGGGTTGTCGCTGTCCTACTTCGGCGACGGCGCCAACAACATGGCGCATTCCCTGATGCTCGGCTCGGTCACCGCCGGAATGCACGTGACGATCGCGGCGCCGGAGGGCTTCACGCCGGACCCGGCCGTGCTGGCCGCCGCCGAGCAGCGCGCCGCGGCGACCGGCGCTTCGGTCAGTGTGACCGCCGACGCCGACGCGGCCGCCGCGGGCGCCGACGTGTTGGTGACCGACACCTGGACGTCGATGGGACAGGAGGCCGACGGGCTGGACCGGGTCAAACCGTTTCGGCCGTTCCAGATCAACGCACGCTTGCTGGGGCTGGCGAAACCGGAAGCCATTGTGCTGCACTGCCTTCCGGCTCACCGCGGCGACGAGATCACCGACGAGGTGATGGACGGGCCGGCCAGCGTGGTCTTCGACGAGGCCGAGAATCGGCTGCATGCCCAGAAGGCGCTGCTGGTGTGGCTGCTGGAGCGGTCGCGATGACGCGCAGCAAGGCCACCGCCGACATCACCCGGGCCGGGCGTCAGGCTCGCATCGTGGCGATCCTCTCGTCGGCGCCGGTGCGCAGCCAAAGCGAACTCGCCGCGCTGCTGGCCGACGAGGGCATCGATGTCACCCAGGCCACCCTGTCGCGCGATCTCGAAGAGCTCGGCGCGGTGAAGCTGCGCGGCGCCGACGGCGGCGTCGGGGTCTACGTCGTGCCGGAGGACGGCAGCCCGGTACGCGGCGTCTCCGGCGGCACCGCGCGCTTGTCGCGACTGCTGAGCGAGCTGCTGGTGTCCACCGATGCCAGCGCGAACCTCGCGGTGCTGCGCACTCCGCCGGGCGCAGCTGACTATTTGGCCAGCGCAATCGATCGCGCGGCGTTACCGTACGTCGTCGGCACCATCGCCGGGGACGACACTCTGTTCGTGGCCGCGCGGGAGCCGATGACCGGCGCCGAGCTGGCCCGAACTTTAGAACAGCTCAAGTAAACCTAGGAGATTGATTCATGTCAGAGCGCGTCATCCTGGCGTATTCCGGCGGTCTGGACACCTCGGTGGCGATCAGCTGGATAGGCAAGGAGACCGGCCGTGAGGTCGTAGCGGTCGCGATCGACCTCGGCCAGGGCGGCGAGGACATGGAGCTCGTGCGCCAGCGGGCGCTGGACTGCGGTGCGGTCGAAGCGGTCGTCGTCGATGCCCGCGACGAGTTCGCCGAGGGCTACTGCCTGCCGACGGTGCTGAACAACGCGCTCTACATGGACCGCTACCCGCTGGTGTCCGCGATCAGCCGGCCGCTGATCGTCAAGCATCTGGTCGCGGCGGCCCGCAAATACGGCGGCGGCATCGTCGCGCACGGCTGCACCGGCAAGGGCAACGACCAGGTCCGGTTCGAGGTCGGATTCGGTTCGCTGGCACCGGATTTGGAGGTACTCGCGCCGGTGCGTGACTATGCGTGGACGCGGGAGAAGGCGATCGCGTTCGCCGAGGAGAACGCGATCCCGATCAACGTCACCAAGCGCTCGCCATTCTCGATCGACCAGAACGTGTGGGGTCGCGCGGTGGAAACCGGCTTCCTAGAACACCTTTGGAACGCGCCCACCAAGGATGTCTACGACTACACCGAGGACCCGACCCTCAACTGGAGCACACCCGACGAGGTGATCGTCGGCTTCGAGCGGGGCGTCCCGGTGTCCATCGACGGCAAACCGGTGTCGGTGCTCGAGGCGATCGTGGAGCTCAACCGGCGGGCCGGCGCCCAAGGGGTCGGGCGCCTGGACGTCGTCGAAGACCGCCTGGTGGGCATCAAGAGCCGCGAGATCTACGAGGCGCCCGGCGCGATGGTGTTGATCACCGCGCACGCCGAACTCGAACATGTCACCCTCGAGCGCGAGCTGGGCCGGTTCAAGCGGACCACCGACCAGCGCTGGGCCGAGCTTGTCTACGACGGGCTGTGGTTCTCGCCGCTGAAGATCGCGCTGGAGAGTTTCGTTGCCAAGACCCAAGAGCACGTTTCTGGCGAAATCCGAATGGTGTTGCACGGCGGGCACATCGCCGTCAACGGCCGCCGCAGCTCGGAATCGCTCTACGACTTCAACCTGGCCACCTACGACGAGGGCGACAGCTTCGACCAGTCGGCGGCCAAGGGCTTCGTCTACGTGCACGGGTTGTCGTCCAAGCTGTCGGCCCGCCGGGACCTGGCCAGCGAGGCGTGAGTGTGAATTTCGCGACGAGACACGCCGTCAAACCGTCGCAGGGTTCACACTCGCGGCGGCGTGCGGGCGAAGTGAGGGCCCGGTGAGCACCAACGAGGGAGCACTGTGGGGCGGTCGCTTCGCCGACGGCCCGTCCGACGCGCTGGTCGCGCTGAGTAAGTCGACGCATTTCGACTGGGTGCTGGCGCCCTACGACGTCACCGCGTCGCGGGCGCACACCATCGTGTTGTTCCGGGCCGGGCTGCTCACTGAGGAACAACGCGACGGGTTGCTGGTCGGGCTGGACAGTCTGGCGCAGGACATCGCCGACGGCAGTTTCGGCCCGCTGGTCACCGACGAGGACGTGCACGGCGCGCTGGAGCGTGGACTGATCGACCGGGTCGGCCCCGAGCTGGGCGGCCGGCTGCGGGCCGGGCGGTCCCGCAACGACCAGGTGGCCACGCTGTTCCGGATGTGGCTGCGCGACGCGATCCGCCGGGTCGCCGCCGGGGCACTGGACGTCGTCGCCGCGCTGGCCGCGCAGGCCGACGCCCACCCGACGGCGATCATGCCCGGCAAGACGCACATGCAGTCCGCCCAGCCGATCCTGCTGGCCCACCATCTGCTCGCGCACGCGCATCCGTTGCTGCGCGATGTGGACCGCCTCGCCGACTTCGACAAACGCGCGGCGGTGTCCCCATATGGCTCGGGGGCGCTGGCCGGTTCGTCGCTGGGCTTGGATCCGGACGCGATCGCCGCGGACCTGGGATTCGCCACCGCCGCCGCCAATTCCGTCGACGCGACGGCCGCCCGCGACTTTGCCGCCGAGGCGGCGTTCGTCTTCGCGATGATCGGCGTCGATCTGTCGCGGCTCGCCGAGGACATCATCATCTGGAGCTCGACCGAGTTCGGCTACGTCACGCTGCACGACTCCTGGTCGACCGGCAGCTCGATCATGCCGCAGAAGAAAAACCCCGACATCGCCGAGCTGGCCCGCGGCAAGTCGGGACGGCTGATCGGGAACCTGGCCGGGCTGCTGGCGACGCTGAAGGCGCAGCCGCTGGCCTACAACCGTGACCTGCAGGAAGACAAGGAACCGGTGTTCGATTCGGTGGCTCAGCTGGAGCTGCTGTTGCCGGCGATGGCCGGGCTGGTGGGCAGCTTGACGTTCCACGTCGAGCGGATGGCGGCGCTGGCCCCGGCCGGCTACACCCTGGCCACCGATATCGCGGAGTGGCTCGTGCGGCAGGGAGTGCCGTTTCGGTCCGCGCACGAGGCCGCGGGCGCGGCCGTACGGACCGCCGAAGGCCGCGGCGTCGGCCTCGAGGAGCTGACCGACGACGAACTGGCGGCCATCAGCCCGACCCTGAAGCCCGACGTCCGTGCGGTGCTGACCGTCGAGGGCTCGGTGTCCTCCCGCGACGGCCGGGGGGGCACCGCGCCCGACCGCGTCGCCGCCCAACTGCGCGATGTCCTCGAAAGCTGTGCGGAGCTTCGGTCGCGGCTGGCGATCGAAAGATGACTCACGCCGGCTCCTGCCTGGCGCACGAGGGATACGTTCAGCCCCGGTTGCGATGACCAAAGGCCCTGTGGAACTGCGGGCCGCGCGGAGAGGCTGGACACGGATCAAATTCGCCATCGGAATGCCAGGAGGAATCATGGGTTGGCCAGTGGCTGCGGTGCTGATCGCGTTCGTCTTCGCCGTCATGGTGGTGCTCGCCACCTACATCAGCGTCCGATTCACCAAGAAGTAAGGCTTGCGCGAACCGATGACGGCCGGGTGGCACAGGGCGAGGGTGTGAACTCAATAAGACCCATTGTCGACACGCGGGATGGCCGGGTCCACGGGCGGGTCGTTGATGGCGTGTACGCATTCCTCGGGGTGCCCTATGCGGCGCCACCGTTCGGCGCCGACCGGCTCAACCCTCCCCGGCGACCCGACTCGTGGAGCGGGGTGCGTGAGGCCACCGCGTTCGGCGCGGAGGTGCCGCAGCTCAAACCCGACAATCCGCACTGGGCCGCGCTGCTACCCGATCCCGCCGTCTCAGGTGAGGACTGCCTGAACCTCAACATCTGGACTCCGGAGTTGGGATCGGCGGCGCTGCCGGTCATGGTGTGGATTCCGGGGGGAATGTTCGAGTTCGGTTCGGGCGCCTCGTACGACGGCAGCCGCTTTGCCCGCGACGGGGTGGTCTGCGTGACCATCAACTACCGCGTCGGGGCGGAGGGCTTTCTCTATCTCGATGACGGCACCGCTAACCTGGGCCTACTTGACGAGATCGCGGCCCTGCGCTGGGTACAGCAGAACATCGCTGCCTTCGGCGGATCCCCGGACAATGTCACCGTCTTCGGAGAATCAGCCGGGGCGATGAGTGTCGGCACGCTGCTCGGCATGCCCGGCGCCGACGGTCTGTTCCGGCGTGCCATCGCCCAGAGCGGAGCTGCTCACCAGGCCACTCCGGCCACGACCGCCTTGCGGATTGGCCGCTACTTCGCCGAAAAGCTCGGAGTGGCGGCTACCCATGAAGCCGTCGCCGCGGTGGCCACCGACCGATTCCTTTCCGCCCAGGCTGAGCTGAAGGCCGACCTTCTCGCACAGCCCGACCCCGAGCGTTGGGGCGCCGAAACGGTGGCCAGCACCCTGCTATGGCAGCCCGTCGTCGATGGCGACGTAATCCCGGATCGCCCGCTTGCCCGGATCGCTGCCGGCAGCGCCGCCCATGTTGACCTGCTGGTCGGTAGCAACACCGAGGAATGGCGACTGTTCCTGGTGGTCAGCGGCCTGATCGGGCAAATCACCGAACAAATCCTGACCGGACCGGTGTCGGTCTTCGGTTCGATGTCGCTGGCGGCCTACGGGCTTCCCGTCGACACCGCCCTTGCCGCCTATTGGGCCCGGTATCCCGAGGCGAGCCCGGGTGACCTGCTCGCGGCGGTACAGACCGACTGGTGGTGCCGCATCCCGGCCATCCGCCTCGCCGACGCCCACGTCGGGCCTGGTGCGGCCACTTACATGTACGAATTCGGTTGGCCATCAACGGCATTCGACGGACTCCTGGGTGCATGCCACGCACTCGAAGTCGCATTCGTGTTCGACATCCTCGGTAAGCAGTCCGAGCCGCTGCTGGGGCCCGAACCCCCGCAGCTTCTCGCCGACACCATGCACGCCGCCTGGATGTCCTTCGCCAGCACGGGCGACTGCGGGTGGCCCCGGTACGACCTGACACGGCGGACGACCATGTGCTTCAACACCACGTCGCATATCGCCACCGATCCGCGCGCCGCAGAACGCGCTTTGTGGGACGGCATACGTTAGTGCTCAGGTGTGATCTTGGCTATGTCGGCGTCGCCACATATTGCGGCGCCGCTCGCTTGGGAGGAATAAACTCGCAACTCGAAGCCGTAGGGTTGAACCCGTCGACCTGCATGTTCGTCACCAAGGGGTGGGACCAATGAGCGTCATCGCAGGCGTATGCGGTGCATTGCCGCCGTATCGCTATTCCCAACGAGAACTCACTGACTTCTTCCTCAGCATTCCCGGCTTCGCGGACTACGAGGACATCGTCCGGCAGCTGCACACCAGCGCCAAGGTCAACAGCCGCCATCTGGTCATCCCGCTGGAGCGCTATCCCCGGCTGACCGACTTCGGCGTCGCGAACCAGATCTACATCGACAATGCCGTTGAGCTGGGTACCGAGGCGCTGGCCGGGGCGCTGGACGACGCGGGGCTGCAGCCGCGCGACGTCGACGTGCTGTTCACGACGACGGTCACCGGGCTCGCGATCCCCTCCATCGACGCCCGGATCGCCGGACGGCTCGGGCTGCGCGACGACGTGCGGCGGGTGCCGCTGTTCGGCCTCGGCTGCGTGGCCGGGGCGGCCGGCGTGGCCCGGCTGAACGACTATCTGCGCGGCGACCCGGATGGCGTGGCCGCCCTGATCTCCGTCGAGCTCTGTTCGCTGACCTACCCGGGGTACAAGCCCTCGCTGGCCGGTCTGGTCGGCAGCGCCCTGTTTGCTGACGGCGCGGCATCCGTGGTCGCCGTCGGCGAGGACCGCGCGGCGGAGATCGGCGCCAGCGGTCCGGACGTGCTGGATTCGCGCAGCCACCTCTACCCGGACTCGCTGCGCACCATGGGCTACGACGTCGGCACCGAGGGCTTCGAGCTGGTGCTGTCCAAGGACGTCGCGGCCGTCGTCGAGCAGTACATCGAAGACGACGTCACCGGTTTCCTGGGGGCGCACGGCCTGACCCCGACCGACGTCGGTGCCTTTGTCAGCCACCCCGGTGGTCCGAAGGTCATCGAGGCGATCACCGCGGCACTAAGCCTGCCGCCCGACGCCCTGGAACTCACCTGGCGGTCGCTCGGCGAGATCGGCAACCTCTCGTCGGCGTCGGTGCTGCACGTGCTGCGCGATACCATCGCCAAGAAGCCGCCCAGCGCAAGCCCGGGTCTGATGCTCGCGATGGGGCCCGGCTTCTGCTCGGAGCTCGTCTTGCTGCGCTGGCACTGATGCCTGCGTATGGATCCCGCGTCGTCTCGTAGCCCGATGAATAGCACTCCTGAAGAGCTGGTCAAGGCGCTGCGCGCGGCGCTGAAGGAAAACGAGCGGCTGAAGCGGGAGAACCGTGAATACCTGGCTTTGCTAACCCAGGAAGCGACCGAGCCGGTGGCCATCGTCGGGATGGCCTGCCGGTACCCGGGTGCCGTGGACTCGCCGGAAGCCTTGTGGGAGATGGTCGCCGAGGGCCGCGACGTGGTGACCGACTTCCCGGCCGACCGCGGCTGGGATCTCGCCGAGCTGTTCGATCCCGACCCCGACGCGACCGGCAAATCGTACAACCGTTGCGGTGGATTCCTTTCCGGCGTCGCCGATTTCGACGCCGCGTTCTTCGGGATCGCGCCGAGTGAAGCGCTGGCGATGGATCCTCAGCAACGCTTACTGCTCGAGGTGTCGTGGGAGGCGTTGGAGCGGGCCGGAATTGACCCGATCACGCTGAGAGGATCGGCGACGGGCGTATTCGTCGGTATCTTCCACGGTTCGTATGGCGGTCAGGGCCGCGTCCCCGGAGACCTGGAGCGGTATGGCTTGCGCGGTTCGACTCTCAGTGTCGCGTCGGGCCGGGTCGCGTATTCGCTGGGGCTGGAGGGCCCGGCGGTGTCGGTGGACACGGCGTGCTCGTCGTCGCTGGTGGCGCTGCACCTGGCCGCGCGTTCACTGCGCGCGGGCGAGTGCGATGCGGCGCTGGTCGGCGGCGTGACCGTAATGGCCACCCCGGCGATGTTCGTGGAGTTCAGCCGCCAGCGGGCGCTGTCCGCCGACGGTCGGTGCAAGGCGTATGCCGGTGCGGCCGACGGCACCGGCTTCTCCGAGGGTGTCGGCGCGCTGGTGGTGGAGCGACTGGCCGACGCGCAGCGGCTGGGGCACCGGGTGCTGGCCGTGGTGCGCGGTTCCGCGGTGAATCAGGACGGCGCGTCCAACGGGCTGGCGACCCCCAACGGGCCGGCGCAGCAGCGGGTGATCCGGGCGGCGCTCGAGAATGCCCGGCTGGCCACGGCGGACGTGGATTTGGTGGAGGGCCACGGGACCGGCACCACATTGGGCGATCCCATCGAAGCCCAGGCGATCTTGGCAACCTACGGGCAGGATCGTCCGGCTGATCGGCCGTTGTGGCTGGGCTCGATCAAGTCCAACATGGGCCACACGTCGGCGGCGGCGGGAGTGGCCGGGGTGATCAAGCTGGTGCAGGCGATGCGGCACGGCGTGATGCCCCAGACGCTGCACGTGGATGTGCCTACGCCGCATGTGGATTGGTCGGCGGGTGCGGTATCGCTGCTGACCGAGCAGCGGTCGTGGCCGCCGCTGGATCGGCCGCGCCGCGCGGCGGTGTCGTCGTTCGGGATCAGCGGCACCAATGCGCACGTGATCCTGGAGCAGGCTCCGGTGGTGGAAACCGTTGCGGCTGATGGCGATATGCCGGTGGCGCCGTGGGTGTTGTCGGCCCGGTCGCCCGAAGCGCTGGCGGGCCAGGCGCGGCGACTGCTGGCATACGTGCAGGCCGATCCGCGGCTCGGTGTTGCCGACGTCGGGTGGTCGCTAGTGTCGACCCGCTCGGCGTTCGACCATCGGGCCGTGGTCGTCGGTACTCGCGACGAGCTGATGGCCGGGCTGGCCGGACTGGCGGCGGGGGAGCCGGGCGTCAACGTCGTGCAGGGGCGCGCACAGGCCGTCGGCAAGACGGTGTTCGTGTTTCCGGGTCAAGGCTCGCAGTGGGTCGGCATGGGAGCCCAATTACTCGACACCGCACCGGTATTCGCCGAGCAGTTGAACCGGTGTGAGAAGGCGCTCGGCGAGTACGTCGAGTGGTCGCTGATCGATGTGGTCCGCGGCGCGGCGGGCGCCCCGGGGCTGGATCGGGTCGACGTGGTGCAGCCCGTGCTGTGGGCAATGATGGTGTCGCTGGCCGAATTATGGCGCTCGATGGGTGTGCAGCCCGACGCGGTCATCGGCCACTCGCAGGGCGAGATCGCCGCGGCCTACGTGGCCGGTGCGTTGTCGCTGGAGGACGCGGCTCGGGTGGTGGCGCTGCGAAGCCGGCTGCTGGTGCAACTGTCGGGGGCCGGGGGCATGGTCTCAATGGCGTGCGGCCAGGACCAGGCGCGCGAGCTGTTGGCGCCCTCCGGTGATCGCTTGAATATCGCTGCGGTCAATGGTGTTTCGGCGATCGTCGTCTCCGGAGAGGTGCACGCCCTCGAGGAGCTGATCCGCCGTTGTGAGGGTGCCGGCGTGCGTGCCCGCCGGATCGACGTCGACTATGCCTCGCATTCGGCGCAGGTCGACGCCATTCGTGAGTCCCTTGCCCAGGCCCTCACCGGCATTGAACCTCGATCCTGCGCGGTCACCTTCTTCTCCACCGTCACCGGTGAGCCCCTCGATACCGCGGGGCTGAATGCCGACTACTGGTACCGCAGCATCCGTCAGACCGTGCAATTCGCGCGGGCGGTGCGTACGGCCAGCGACGCCGGCTACCGGGTGTTCATCGAATCGAGCCCGCATCCGGTGCTGGCCGCGGGCATCGAGGGCACCGTCGCCGATGATGCCGTCGTCATTCCGTCGCTGGGCCGCGACGACGGCGGGCTGGACCGGTTCTGGTTGTCCGCGGGTCAGGCGTATACCGAGGGTGTGGCGGTGGATTGGCGTCCCGTCTTCTCCGGCGCCCACCAAGTGGAGTTGCCGACGTATGCCTTCCAGGGCCGACGATTCTGGCTGCCCCCGATGGGGATTGGTGGCGGCGATCTCGGTGGCTTGGGATTGGCCGGAGCCGAGCACGGCCTGCTGGGCGCGGTGGTGCAGCGGCCCGACTCCGGTGCCGTGGTGCTGACCGGCCGACTGTCGCTGGCCGCGCAGCCGTGGCTGGCCGATCACGCGGTGGCCGGGGTGGTGTTGTTCCCCGGCGCCGGGTTCGTGGAGTTGGCGTTGCGGGCCGGCGACGAGGTCGGCTGCTCGGTGGTCGAGGAGCTGACACTGTCGGCACCGCTGCTGCTGCCCGCGTCCGACGGCGTCCAGATTCAGGTCGTGGTCGGGCCTCCAGGTAGCTCGGGCCGCCGGGCGGTATCGGTGTATTCCCTTGGCATGGAGCCCGATTCGGAATGGGCACTGCATGCCGAGGGCGCGTTGAGCATGGGCGCGGACAGTCCGGCCGCGAACTTGTCGGTATGGCCACCGGTGGGAGCGACGGCCGTGGACGTTGCCGACGCGTACGAGCACCTGACCCGGCGAGGCTACGAATACGGTCCCGCGTTTCAAGGCCTGCAGGCCATGTGGCGCCTCGGCAATGAGGTCTTCGCCGAAGTCGCCGTCCCCGAGGTCGCCGGGATGAGGGTCGACAGTTTCGGAATCCATCCGGTGCTGGTCGACGCCGCGTTGCATGCGATGGGCGTGGTCGGCGACCAGGCCGAGACCATGCTGCCGTTCTCCTGGCAGGGCGTGTGTCTGCACGCCGCCGGCGCGTCCCGGGCGCGGGTGCGGATCGCACCGGTCGGGGTGAGCGCGGTGTCGGTGGACCTGGCCGACGGAGCCGGCCTGCCGATCCTGTCGGTGCGGGAGCTGGTGGTCCGGCCGGTCTCGGCGGCCCAGCTAACGGCGGTGGCCGCGGCACCCCGGTCCGGCGGCGGCTTGCTGGAGGTGACGTGGTCGCCGGTTGCCGTGCCGCCCAACGCTTTTGGCGGACAAGACGTGAGGGTGTGGGAGCCGCGCTCGGGCGCCACGGTGGAGTCGGTGTATGCGGCCACGCATGAAGCGTTGGGTGTGTTGCAGTCGTGGTTGGCCGGTAGCGATTCGGGGCAGTTGGTGGTGCTGACTCGTGGTGCGGTGGGGCTGGCCGGCGAGGACGTGGTGGATTTGGCGGGTGCGGCGGTCTGGGGGTTGGTGCGTTCGGCGCAGGCTGAGCAGCCGGGCCGGGTGGTGCTGGTCGATAGCGATGGATCGTTGGACGACGGTTCGTTGGATATTGCCGAGGTGATCGCTTGCGGTGAACCGCAATTGGTGGTGCGGTCCGGCGTCGCGCACGCGGCGCGGCTGATCCCGTCGCGGTCGGTGTCGACGTTGCCGGCGGGTCAGTGGCGGATGAGCGTGGGTGGCGGCGGCACCCTGGAGGATCTGGTCGTGCGCCCGCTGCCTCGCGCAGAGGTGGCTGCCGGGCAGGTGCGGGTGGCGGTGGCTGCGGTCGGGGTGAATTTCCGGGATGTGTTGGTGGCGTTGGGGATGTATCCCGGCGGTGGCGAGCTCGGCGTCGAGGGTTCCGGGGTGATCGTCGAGGCCGGTCCCGGCGTCCGGGGCCTCAGCGTCGGCGACACCGTGATGGGCTTGTTGGGGGTCGTTGGATCCGAAGCGATTGTGGATGCGCGGCTGGTGACGAGGGTGCCGGCCGGCTGGTCGCTGCCGCAGGCCGCGAGCGTGCCGGTGGTGTTCTTGACCGCCCTGTACGGGTTGTCGGTGCTGGCCGGGCTGAAGGCCGGCGAGCGGGTGTTGGTGCATGCCGCTACCGGCGGGGTGGGGATGGCGGCCGTGCAGTTGGCCCGGCACTGGGGTGCGGAGGTATTCGCGACTGCCAGTCGTGGCAAGTGGGATACGTTGCGGGCGATGGGTTTTGACGACGATCACATGGGCGACAGCCGGAGTCTGGATTTCGAGGAGAAGTTCCTGGCGACTACCGGCGGGGCCGGGGTCGATGTGGTGCTCAACTCGCTGGCCGGTGAGTTTCTGGATGCCTCGCTGCGGTTGCTGGTCGGCGGCGGGCGGTTCATCGAGATGGGCAAGACCGATCTTCGTGACCCCGCGTCGATGGCGCCGGGCGTGAGGTACCGGGCGTTCGACCTGATCGAGGCCGGGCCGGACCTCACCGCGACCATGCTGTCCGACCTGATGGCGATGTTCGACGCCGGTGTGCTGAAGCCGTTGCCCGTCAGGATGTTTAATGTGCGGTCGGCCTCGTCGGCGTATCGGTTCGTCAGCCAGGCCCGCCACATCGGCAAGGTGGTGCTGACGATCCCGGACGGTCCCGGTGACCCGGTCCTCACGGGGTCCGGTGGCGGCCTGGCCGGCGGCTGCGTGCTGATCACCGGGGGCACCGGGATGGCCGGGTCGGCGGTGGCCGCGCACCTGGTGGCCCGTTACGGCGTGGCCCACGTGGTGCTCATCAGCCGCCGCGGCGCCGACGGCGAGGGCGTGCCGCAGCTGGTGGATCAGCTCAAAGCCGCCGGGGCCGAGGTGTCGGTGGTGGCCTGCGATGTCGCCGATCGAGAGGCGTTGGCGGCGTTGATCGCCGGGTTGCCGGCACGGTATCCGCTCAAGGGCGTGTTCCACGCCGCCGGGGTGCTCGATGACGGGCTGATCGCGTCGCTGACGCCGCAACGCATGGCCCCGGTGCTGCGGGCCAAGGTGGACGGCGCCTGGAACCTGCACGAGCTCACCCGCGAAATGGATTTGTCGGCGTTCGTGATGTTCTCCTCGATGGCCGGCATCGTGGGCTCCCCGGGACAGGGCAACTATGCCGCGGCCAACAGCTTCCTCGACGGCCTTGCCACCTACCGGCGTGCCCACGGCCTGGCCGGATTGTCGATCGCCTGGGGACTCTGGGAACAGGCCAGCGGCATGACCCGACACCTCGACGAGCGCGACAAAGCGCGGATGAGCCGTATTGGGCTCGCCCCCATGGCAACCGAGCAGGCGCTGCGACTGTTCGATACCGCGATGCTGGCCGAACGCCCGGTGATGGTCGCCGCGCGCATCGACCCCGGCGCGTTGGCCGACAACGGCGCGACACTGCCCCCGCTGCTCAGTCAGCTGGTCGCCCGCCCCATCCGGCGTGTCATCGACGAGACCGACACCACCGCCGCCTCGATGACCAGCCTGGTCGCTCGCCTGCAGGGCCTGTCCCCAGAACAGCGGCACAGCGAACTGGTCGACCTGGTCAGCCGCAACGCCGCCACCGTGCTGGGCCGTCCCAACGCCGGCGACATCAACGCGGGCAGCGTCTTCCAAGACCTCGGGTTCGACTCGCTGACCGCCGTCGAACTGCGTAACCGGCTCAAAACCGCGACGGGACTGACCCTTTCGCCGACCTTGATCTTCGACTACCCGACGCCGATAGTCCTGGCCGAACACCTCGAGACCCGGCTGGTGGTTCCCGGTGTTGCGAACTCCACCGAGCAGCCCAACCTGATGGCCCGTTTCGCACGCTTCAATGACATCACCCGCGAGTTGCAAACACTGCTGAACCAACCCGATTGGCAGCCAGAAGACAAGCCGCACTTGACCACCCGCATCCAGACATTGCTGACCACGCTCGGCGCCCACCTGGATCCGCACGACCAGCAGGAAGCCGACGACGAGGACATCCACAGTGCCAGCGAAAGCGAACTGTTCGCCATCCTCGACGAAGAACTCGGCTCGTAAGACGCCAAGGAGCGCCCGTGTCGGACACCGACAAACATCTTGATTACCTCAAGCGGCTGACCGCAGATCTGCGGCGCACGCGACGCCGGGTGGCCGAACTCGAGGGCAAACTGTCCGAGCCGGTGGCAGTGGTCGGGATGGCGTGCCGGTATCCGGGTGGAGTGGATTCGCCGGAAGCATTGTGGGACATGGTGGTTGAGGGCCGTGACGCCGTGTCGGATTTTCCTTCGGACCGGGGCTGGGACGTGGCGGGGTTGTACGATCCCGACCCCGATGCCCCTGGCAAGATGTACGTGCGGCAGGGATCATTTCTCGGCGACGCCGGCGATTTCGATGCCGGGTTCTTCGGGGTCGGCCCGAGCGAGGCGCTGGCGATGGATCCGCAGCAGCGCTTGATGCTGGAGCTTTCGTGGGAAGCGTTGGAGCGCGCGGGAGTTGACCCGCTGGGGTTGCGGGGGTCGGCGACGGGCGTGTTTGCCGGTGTGATCCATGCCGGCTACGGCGGGCAGGTGGAAGGCGAGCTGGAGGGCTACGGGCTCACCGGCTCGACGTTGAGCGTGACCTCGGGCCGGGTGTCGTATGTGCTGGGCCTGGAAGGCCCGGCCGTGTCGGTGGATACGGCGTGTTCGTCGTCGCTGGTGGCGCTGCACCTGGCCGCGCAGTCGTTGCGCTCGGGGGAATGCGATCTGGCCCTGATCGGCGGCGTCACGGTCATGGCCACACCCGCCGCCTTCGTCGAATTCAGCCGCCAGCGAGCGCTGGCCCCCGATGGCCGCTGCAAGGTGTACGCCGGGGCCGCCGACGGCACCGCCTGGTCGGAAGGCGCCGGTGTTCTGGTGGTGGAGCGGTTGGCCGACGCGCGCCGAGCGGGACACCCGGTGTTGGCGATCGTGCGCGGGACCGCCGTCAACCAGGATGGCGCGTCCAACGGGCTGACCGCCCCGAACGGGCCTTCCCAGCAACGCGTCATCCGCACCGCGCTGGCCGGCGCCGGCCTGACCGCGGCCGACGTCGATGTCGTCGAGGGCCACGGCACCGGAACCGTGCTGGGCGATCCGATTGAGGCGCAAGCGTTGTTGGCGACCTATGGCCAGGATCGGCCGGCGGACCGTCCGCTGTGGCTGGGGTCGATCAAATCGAACATCGGTCACACCTCGGCCGCCGCGGGCGTCGCCGGAGTCATCAAGATGATCGAGGCGATCCAGCACGGTGTGCTGCCGCAAAGCCTGCACGTGGATGTGCCTTCGCCGCATGTGGATTGGTCGTCGGGCGCGGTTTCGTTGTTGACCGAGTCGCGTGCCTGGCCCAGCGGCGACGGGCCGCGCCGGGCCGGCGTGTCGTCGTTCGGGATCAGCGGTACTAACGCGCACGTGATCATCGAGCAGCCGCCGGCGGCTGACGCCGAAGACGTTGTCGCTGAACCGGATCCGCGCGAGACGGCGTGGGTGCTGTCGGCTCGCTCCGAGCAGGCCCTGGCCAATCAGGCCAAGCGGTTGCTCGCCCGCGTGTCCGGGGACGCGAAGCTGAGCCCGGTGGACGTGGCGTGGTCCCTGGTGACGACACGCGCGGTGTTCGACCATCGGGCCGTGGTGGTCGGCGCGGACCGGGACCAGCTGATCGCCGGCTTGGGCGAGTTGGCCGCCGGTGAGCTGAGTGCCGGCGTCACGGCTGGGCGGGTCCGCTCGGCGGGCAAGACCGTGTTCGTGTTTCCCGGCCAGGGGTCGCAGTGGCTGGGGATGGGCCAGCAGCTCTACGACCGCTTTCCGGAGTTCGCCCGCGCATTCGACGAGGCGGTCGCCGCACTGGATCCGCTGCTGCGGCTACCACTGCGGCACGTGATCTGGGGCGAGGACGCGGAGCTGCTGCAGAGCACCGAGTTCGCGCAATCGGCGCTGTTCGCCGTCGAGGTGGCGGTCGCGGCGTTGCTTGCGCATTGGGGCGTGCTGCCCGACGTGGTGACCGGCCATTCCGTCGGCGAGATCACCGCGGCCTACGTGGCGGGCGTGCTGTCGCTCGCGGATGCGGCCAAAGTCGTTGCGGGCCGCGGGCGGTTGATGGCGGCATTGCCGCCCGGGGGTGCGATGGTCGCGGTTGCCGCCAGCGAAGCCGAAGTCGTGCCGTTGCTGGGTGCGGAGGTGAACCTCGCGGCGGTCAACGGCCCTAACGCCGTGGTGATCTCCGGTGCCGAGGCCGCGGTCACCGCGGTGGCCGACGAACTCGCGCGCCGGGGCCGGCGGGTACATCGACTGGCGGTCTCGCACGCCTTTCACTCCGCGCTGATGGAGGCGATACTCGGGGAGTTCGCGCAGCTGGTCGCCGGCGTGTCGGCCGCACCGCCGCGAATAGCTTTGGTGTCCAACCTGACTGGCGAACTGGCCGGGCCCGGCTACGGATCGCCCGAGTACTGGGTAGAGCATGTGCGCCAGCCGGTTCGTTTCGCCGATGGGGTGCGCGCTGCCGAGTCGTTGGGCGCCCGGGCTTTCGTGGAGGTCGGTCCGGGTCGCGGTCTCACCGCTGCCGTCGAGCAGTCGTTGACCACCGAGCAGGCGACATCGGTGATCACGGTGGCCAAGGACCGCCCCGAAGCGGAGTCGGCACTCAAGGCACTCGGGCAGTTGTTCACCATCGGCGTCCCCGTGGACTGGGCCGCGGCGGTAGGAAACGGGCACCGCGTCGACCTACCCACGTATGGCTTTGTCCGGCAACGATTCTGGCTGCCCCTTGGAGCGGTGGGATCGGGCAATGTAAGCAGTGTCGGCTTGGCCCGGGCGGCGCATCCGTTGCTGGGCGCGGTGGTGGAGCGACCCGACTCCGGCGGTGTGGTACTGACCGGCCTGTTGTCGGTAAGCGGATCGCCCTGGCTGGCCGACCACGTCGTCGACGGCGTGGTGTTGTTCCCCGGCGCCGGGTTCGTGGAGTTGGCGTTGCGGGCCGGCGACGAGGTCGGCTGCTCGGTGGTCGACGAGCTGACCTTGCTGGCCCCGTTGGTGTTGCCGCCGGGCGGCGCGGCGCGCGTGCAGGTCGTTGTCGACGCGGCGGGGGAGTCGGGCTCCCGTGCCGTGTGGGTGTATTCGCGTGGTGCGGCCACGGATTCGGTCTGGGTGCTACACGCCCAGGGCTCGTTGAGTGCCGCGGCGCCCGAACCCGCGGCGGATTTGTCGGTGTGGCCGCCGGTCGGGGCTTCGGTGGTCGAGGCCGGCGACGTGTACGAGGTCCTGGCGGCGCGCGGCTACGACTACGGCCCGGCGTTCCGCGGTCTGCGAACGCTGTGGCGGCGCGGGCACGAGGTCTTTGCCGAAGTGAGTGCCGGCGAGGGCGTGACCATGGGCGGCTTCGGGATTCATCCCGTCGTGCTGGATGCCGCGTTGCACGCCTGGGGGATTGCTGAGGGTGGCGATTCGACGATGCTGCCGTTCTCCTGGCAGGGCGTGTGTTTGCATGCCGCCGGGGCCTCCCGGGTCCGGGTACGCATTGCGCCGGCCGGTAGCGGCGCGGTGTCCGTGGACCTGGCGGACGGAACGGGTCTGCCGGTCTTGTCGGTGCGAGAGCTGGTGGTTCGGCCGATTTCGATCGGTGCGCTATCGGCCGCCCTAGCCGCTGCAGCCGGCGGCGGCGGCGGACTGTACGAACTCGCATGGACCCCGGTGTCGTTGGAGCCCGGTGCGGTTGCCACCGAGAACCTGACGGTGTGGGAGCCGAGTTCGGGTGTCACGGTGGAGTCGGTGTATGCGGCCACGCACGAGGCGTTGGGTGTGTTGCAGTCGTGGTTGGCCGGCGGCGACGCGGGGCCGTTGGTGGTGCTGACTCGTGGTGCGGTGGGGCTGGCCGGCGAGGATGTGGTGGATTTGGCGGGTGCGGCGGTCTGGGGGTTGGTGCGTTCGGCGCAGGCTGAGCAGCCGGGCCGGGTGGTGCTGGTCGATACAGACGGTTCGCTGGACGACGGTTCGTTGGACATTGCCGAGGTGATCGCTTGCGGTGAACCGCAATTGGTGGTGCGGTCCGGCGTCGCGCACGCGGCGCGGCTGGTCGCCGTCGGGGCAGGGGCCGTGCTGGAGCTGCCGCCCGGCGGCTGGCGGCTGGCCGCCGGCGGTGGCGGCACCTTGGAAGACGTGGTAGTCGCTCCGGCCGCGCCGGCGGAGCTGGCTTCCGGTCAGGTGCGGGTGGCGGTGGCCGCGGTCGGGGTGAACTTCCGGGATGTGTTGGTGGCGTTGGGGATGTATCCCGGTGGCGGTGAGCTCGGCGCCGAGGGAGCCGGGGTGGTGCTCGAGGTCGGGCCCGGGGTCCAGGGGCTGTCGGTCGGCGATGCGGTGCTCGGCTTGCTGGGAGTCGTTGGATCCGAAGCGATTGTGGATGCCCGGTTGGTGACGACGGTGCCGGACGACTGGTCGCTGCCGCAGGCCGCGAGCGTGCCGGTGGTGTTCTTGACCGCCCTGTACGGGTTGTCGGAGCTGGCGGGGCTCAAGGCCGGCGAGAAGGTGTTGGTGCACGCCGCCACGGGCGGGGTGGGGATGGCCGCGGTGCAGCTGGCCCGGCACTGGGGTGCGGAGGTATTCGCGACCGCCAGTCGGGGCAAGTGGGACACGTTGCGGGCGATGGGCTTTGACGACGATCACATTGGCGACAGCCGGAGTCTGGATTTCGAGGAGAAGTTCCTGGCGACTACCGGCGGGGCCGGGGTCGATGTGGTGCTCAACTCGCTGGCCGGCGAGTTTCTGGATGCCTCGCTGCGATTGCTGGTCGGGGGCGGGCGGTTCATCGAGATGGGCAAGACCGATCTTCGCGACCCCGCGTCGATGCCGCCGGCCGTGACGTACCGGGCCTTCGACCTGATGGAGGCCGGCCCGGACCACATCGCCACGATGCTGTCCGACCTGATCGCATTGTTCGAGGCCGGCGTGCTGAAGCCGTTGCCGGTCAAGACATTCGACGTGCGCTGCGCCTCGTCGGCGTATCGGTTCGTCAGCCAGGCCCGCCAGATCGGCAAGGTGGTGCTGACCCTGCCGGATGGTCCGGACGATCCGGTGCTGGCGAGCTCGACCGGCGGGCTGGCCGGGGGCAGCGTGCTGATCACCGGGGGCACCGGGATGGCCGGTTCGGCGGTGGCCGCACACCTGGTGGCGCGCTACGGCGTGGCTCACGCGATGTTGGTCAGCCGCAGCGGCGCCCACGGCGAGGGCGTGCCGGAGCTGGTGGATCAGCTCAAAGCCGCCGGGGCCGAGGTGTCGGTGGTGGCCTGCGATGTCGCCGATCGAGATGCGTTGGCGGGGCTGCTTACTCGACTGCCCACGCAGTATCCGCTCAAGGGCGTGTTCCACGCGGCCGGAGTGATCGACGACGGGTTGATCGCGTCGCTGACGCCGGGCCGAGTGGACACGGTTTTGCGGAGCAAGGTCGACGGTGCCTGGAACCTGCACGAGCTCACCCGCGAAATGGATTTGTCGGCGTTCGTGATGTTCTCGTCGATGGCCGGCATTGTGGGCTCCCCGGGACAGGGCAACTATGCGGCGGCCAACAGCTTCCTCGACGGCCTTGCCACCTACCGGCGAGCGCACGGTCTGGCCGGATTGTCGATCGCCTGGGGACTGTGGGAACAGGCCAGCGGCATGACCCAACACCTCAGCGAGCGCGACAAGGCCCGGATGAGCCGGGCCGGGTTGGCGCCGCTGTCCACTCCGCACGCACTCCAGGTATTCGACGAGGCCATGCTCGCCGACCGCCCGCTGCTGGTGGCCGCCCGCATCGACTCGGCGGGGCTGGGCGCGGGCGGTGCCGTTCCGCCGGTGCTGCGTGACCTGGTCAGGCGGCCGGGTCGGCGACTGATCAGCGATGCCGACGCAGCGGTGTCGACGTCGGGGCTGGCCACCCGGCTGCAGGGACTCAGCCCCGAGCAGCGTCACCACCAGTTGGTGGAACTGGTGTGCACCAACGCCGCTACCGTTCTGGGCAGGTCCAACGCCGACATCGAGGCCCAGCTGCCGTTCCAGGACCTCGGGTTCGACTCGCTGACCGCGGTGGAACTGCGCAACCGCATCAAAATGGCTACCGGGCTTACCCTTTCCCCAAGCCTGATCTTCGACTTCCCCACACCCGCGGCCCTCGCCGCACACATCGACGAACAGCTCGACTCGGTGACCACCGGTGCGCCGGCGGCCGCATCGGACCAGCTGGCGCGTTTCGCACGCTTCAATGACATCGCCCGCGAGTTGCAAACACTGGTCGACCAACCCAATTGGACGCCGGACGAAAAAACCCGCTTGGCCGCCCGCATCCAGGCCATCGTGAACGAATTGGAATCCCCGTCGCCGCTGACGACCAGCGAATCGCAGGTCATCGACGAAGACATCACCACCGCCACCGAACGCGAACTCTTCGCGATCCTCGATGACGATCTCGGCCCCTGATGTCCGACGTCGCAGTCATCGGCCTCGCCTGCAGATTGCCCGGTGCCGCCGGCCCGCGGGGCTTTTGGGAGCTCGTTCGCGACGGGTTGGAGGACACCCGGCTACCCGGTGACATCGCGGAGTTCGACGCCGACTTCTTCAACCTGTCGCCCCGCGAGGCCAGCGCGATGGATCCACGTCAGCGGATTGCACTCGAACTCGCCTGGGAACTCTTCGAAGACGCCTTTCTGATACCGGAAACCCTGCGCGGCGAACAGGTTTCGATCTACCTCGGGGCGATGACCGACGACTACGCCGTGCTGACGCTTCGCGACGGCGCGGACAATCTCGACCATCACTCCTTCGGCGGGGTTACGCGCGCCATGATCGCCAACCGGATCTCCTACGCGCTCGGCTTGCGGGGGACCAGCATGATCGTCGATTCCGGTCAATCGTCCTCGCTGGTCGCGGTGCACCTGGCCTGCGAAAGCCTGCGCGCGGGCGAGTCGGCGCTGGCGATAGCCGGTGGGATCCACCTCAACCTGGCCGACGAAACCGCGATGCTCGAAACGGAATTCGGCGCGATGTCGACTTCCGGTCACACCTATGCTTTCGACGGACGCGCGGATGGCTATGTGCGGTCCGAGGGTGCCGGCATGGTGCTGTTGAAGCCGTTGGTCGCCGCCCTGACGGACGGAAACAGAATCCGCGCCGTCATCCGCGCCAGTGCGGTCGGCAATGCCGGCCACAGCTCCGCCGGCCAGACCGTGCCGTCGGTCCCCGGGCAAGCCGACGTCATCCGGCGGGCGCTCGCCCGCGCCGGGCTGGGCGCCGACGACATCGACTATGTCGAGGCGCACGGCACCGGAACCGAAGTCGGCGACCCGGTCGAGGCGCGGGCACTGGGTGAGATCTTCGCTGCGCGCCAACAGAACCCGGTACGGGTGGGCTCGGTGAAAACCAACATCGGCCACACCGGCAGTGCGGCCGGAATCGCGGGCTTGCTCAAAGCGATACTGGCCGTCGAAAACGCGGTGATTCCACCAAGTCTCAACTACGACCCAAACGCGGTCGGCAACGATCTGAGAAGCCATGGGCTGCAGGTGAATACCGCACTGGCAGCGTGGCCGATCCGGGACCGGCCGCGCCGGGCCGGCGTGTCGTCGTTCGGAATGGGCGGGACGAATGCGCATGTGATCGTCGAGCAGGCGCCCGCACAGCCGGAAACTGTTGTCGCCGAACCACAACGAGTCACCCCGCTGCCGTGGGTGCTGTCGGCGCGCTCGGAGCAGGCGCTGATCAACCAGGCGGGGCGGTTGGCCGCCCACCTCACGTCCGACGACGTTGCGACCGTGACGGATGTGGCGTGGTCGCTGGCCACCACGCGGTCGGCCTTCGAACACCGGGCGGTGCTGGTGGGCAGTGATCGTCTGACCCTCAGCGCGGGCTTGACACGGTTGGCCAACGGAGACCGGGGGGCGGTAGCCGGCCGCGCTCGAGCGGGCGGCAAGACCGCGTTCGTATTTCCCGGCCAAGGTTCGCAATGGCTGGGAATGGGCCGCCAGCTCTACGGGCGCTTTCCGGTGTTCGCCTTGGCATTCGACGACGCCGTCGAAGCGTTGGATGTCGCGCTGCGTTCGGGATTGCGCGAGGTGATCTGGGGCGTCGACGCAGAGTTGTTGGCGAATACCGAATATGCACAGCCGGCGCTGTTCGCCACCGAGGTGGCAGTGGCAGCACTGCTGCAAAGCTGGGGAATCGAACCCGATCTGGTGATGGGTCATTCGGTGGGGGAGATCACCGCCGCACACATCGCGGGCGTGCTGACGCTCGACGACGCCGCGCGGCTCGTCGCGGCGCGGGGCCGCTTGATGGCGGCGCTGCCGGCCGGCGGCGTGATGATCGCCGTGGCCGCCAGCGAGGACGCCGTAACGCCGTTGCTCACCGACGGCGTGGCCATCGCGGCGGTCAATGCCCAAAACTCCGTGGTGCTTTCGGGCGCCGAGGCCCCGGTGGCCGCGGTGGCCGACCGGTTGGCGCAGCAGGGGGTGCGGGTACACCGCCTCGCGGTGTCGCATGCGTTTCATTCGGCCCTGGTAGAACCCATGATTGACGAATTTGCCCGCCTGATAGCTGACGTCAAAGCCGACGAGCCGCGGATTGGCTTGGTGTCCAACGTGACTGGCGAATTAGCCGGCGCCGACTATGCAACGGCGGAATACTGGGTCGAACATGTGCGCCGGCCGGTACGCTTCGTCGACGGCGTCCGCTTGGCGGAATCGTTGGGGGCCAACGTTTTTGTCGAGGTGGGTCCCGCAGCCGGCCTGAGCGCGGCGGTGGAGCAGTCGCTGAACAACGAGCATGCCGCCGCGGTGGCCACGCTGGTCAAGGAAGAGCCCGAAATCGAGGCGCTGATGAGCGCGGCTGGGCAACTCTTCGTCCACGGCGCAGCCGTTGATTGGCCGTCGATGGTGAACGGCCTGGGTGGACGTCGTGTCGAGCTGCCGACGTATGGCTTTGCCCGGCAACGGTTTTGGTTGGGCGCCCGCGCGGACGCGCCGGCGCCGTTGATCGACCGGGCGGCGGATCTGGCCGAGCAGTTGCGAGCACTGGCCCCCGAGGACCAACACCGGCAGTTGGTGGAACTGGTGCGCGCTCACGCGGCAACGGTGCTGGGGCACGCGAGCGGTCGTGACATCGAGGTCGAGCGCGCCTTTTCCGACATCGGTTTTGAATCGCTGTCCGGCGTCGAACTGCGCAACCGGCTGAAAGCCGCTACCGGCTTGGCCTTATCGCGCACGCTGATCTTCGACTTCCCCACCCCGTCGGCGCTGGCCGAACAACTGCGTCATCAGCTGCTGCACGACGAACGCGCAGATTCCGACGACGAGAAGACGTGGCAGGCGCTGAAAAAAATTCCGCTACGCGAACTTCGGCGAACCGGCTTGCTCGACAAGCTCTTGCTGCTCGCGGGCGAGTCGGAGCTGGCAGGTGCCGAACCCGGTGTCAGCAGTGACACCATCGATTCGTTGAGCCCCGATGCGTTGATCGCTATGGCGCTGGAGTCCGACAAAGCGGATGATGTCGAGTGACGAAATCCACGCTGGCAAGCCTGATTACACGTCCCTTTCCGTGAGTGATATCCGACACATGTTGAATAGCCGTATCTTTGCGGCCCTGAACCAGACCGCATAAACTTCCGTGCAATGGGGGGAACCATTTTAGGTAGAGGTCAGGTATGAGCGTCATCGCAGGTGTGTTCGGTGCAGTGCCACCGCACAGTTACAGCCAGGGCGAGATTACCGACCAATTCGTCAAGTTCCCGGTCTTGCAGGAACACGAAGCGATCGTCCGGCGTCTGCATGCCGGGGCGAAGGTCAACAGCCGCCACCTGGTCCTGCCTCTGGAGCAGTATCTGTCGCTGACCGATTTCACCGAAACGAACGAAATCTTCATCGAAAACGCCGTCAACCTCGGGTGCGAGGCCTTGCTGGGTGCTCTCGACGAGGCGGGACTGCAACCCCACGACGTCGACGTGATCGCCACCACGACCGTCACCGGCGTCGCGGTGCCGTCGCTGGATGCCCGCATCGCCGGGCGGATCGGCCTGCGCCCGGATGTTCGCCGGATTCCGCTGTTCGGTCTGGGCTGCGCCGGCGGCGCGGCAGGGGTGGCCTTCCTGCACAGCTATCTGAAGGGTGCGGCGGACGGCGTCGCGGTGCTGGTGTCCGTTGAGCTGTGCTCGCTGACTTTCCCGACCGTCAAGCCGACGGTATCGGGGCTGGTCTCCACCGCAATGTTCGGCGACGGGGCGGCCGCCGTGGTGGCCGTCGGCGATCGTCGCGCCGAACAAGACCAGCGGCTGCGTGCCAGCGGCCCCGACATCGTGGATTCCCGCAGCCGCCTCTACCCCGACTCACTGCACATCATGGCGTGGAACGTCGGCCCCGCCGGCCTGCAGCCGGTGTTCTCCCCGGAGCTGGCGACGATCGTCGAGCGGCACCTGGCCGGCGACGTCGACCGATTCCTCAGCGGACACAGCCTGACCAGGGGCGACATCGAGGCGTGGGTGGCCCACCCCGGTGGTCCCAAGGTGATCGATGCGATCGGCAAGAGCCTCGAGCTGCCCCCCGAGGCGCTCGAGTTGACCTGGCGCTCACTGGGCGAGATCGCCAACCTGTCGTCGGCGTCGGTGCTGCACGTCCTGCGTGACACCATCGCCAAGCCGCCGGCCGGCGGCAGCCCGGGCCTGATCGTCGCGATGGGCCCCGGATTCTCCTCCGAGCTCGTGCTACTGCGCTGGCACTGAGTCGGCGATTTCGACGACCAGCCCCGGGGTGGGACTGAGCGCGGCGAGGTTGGCCGCCCGGATTCGCTGAGCGGGCAACCGCAGGGTGGTTCGGGCCACCAGCCGGGCAAGCATGGTCGTCATCTCGGTCGTCGCCATCGCCGCCCCGATGCAGCGGTGCAGCCCGCCGCTGAACGGAATGAACTCGTGCGGTGCGGGCTTGCGGTAATCGGGAGAATCCGGGTCCCACCGTCGGGGCCGGAACTCGCGCGGATCCGGCCACACCTCGGGCAGCCGATGGGTGACGTAGGCGCTGAAGATCAGCAATCGACCCGCGCGGATCCGGTGTCCGTCGAAGCTGAGGTCGCGCATCACGCGGCGGGCGGAGATCACCGCGGGCGAGTACAGCCGAAGCGTCTCGTGGACCACGCCGTTGAGGTAGGTCAGCGCGCCGAGGTTGGCGGCGCTGGGCGGCTCGTCGCCGAGCACCCGGCGAACCTCGTCGGCGGCGTTGTCCCAGGCGCCCGGCAGGGTCAGCAGCGTGTAGATCGCCCAGGCCAGCGCGCCGCTGGTGGTCTCGTAGCCGGCGGTGATCAGCGAAATGATCGAGTCGCGAATCTCGTTGTTGCTCAATGCATATCCCTCATCGCCGCGACCGTTGATCAACATGGTTAGCAGGTGGTCGTCGGGTCTGGGCGCGGTGCGGGCGTCGGCGATCAGGCTGTCGATGAAGTCGTTGAGGCGCTGGCGGGCAGCCATCGCTCGCCGCCATCCGCGGGAGTTGAGACGCCGCTGCAGCGCCACGACCTGGGGCAGCTGGTGGGTCAGGTCCAGCAGCGGCTGGAGTTGCTCACCGAGGAAGTCGGAGTGCGCCGCCAAGCGTGAGCCGAACAGGCTCTCCGCGGTGCTGCGCCGCACCGCGCCGCGGCACTGCTGGTAGATGTCCAGCCGTTGCCCCCGCCGCCAGCCGTCGATCGTGGCGTCGATATTGGACACCATGGTCTGCACGTAGTCCTGGATCTGCCGGTGGCGCAGCCCCGGGGCCACCACGCTGCGGCGACGGCGGTGATCGTCCCCGTCACTGACGATCAGCGCGGTGGGCCCGTCGACCCATGCGAGGTTCTCGAACGTCCGCGCCCAGCTGAACGCGTCGGCGTTGGCGAACACGAATTTGTTGGCCTCGGGGCCGAGCAGATAGGTGTAGCCGTGCCGGCCGACGCCGGAATTGATCACCGGGCCCCGCAGCCGGTATAGGGCGAGCAACCCTTCGCCGGGCAGGTAGCGGATCGGTGGCTTGCTCATAGTGACTATTCGACCATTTCCGAGAGCTCCAGCCAGCGACTTTCCAGCGTGGCGACTTCGTCTTCCAGGGCCCGCAGCTCGCTCGTCAGCCGGGTGATGCCGACGTGGTCGGACTGGTCGTGGTCGGCGAGTTCGACGTGTTTGGCCGTAATCCGGTCGGCCAGCCGGGCCAGCTGGCGGTCGACCGAGGCCAGCTCCTTCTCGGCGGCGCGACGTTGCGCGCCGCTCATCGCCGCGGTGTCGGGGGTCGCCCGCGGCGGGTGCGCCCCAGGCGCGGAATCCGCAGTCAACCGCAGGTATTCGTCGACGCCGCCCGGCAGGTGGCGCAGCCGGCCGTCGAGAATCGCGTACTGCTGATCGGTGATGCGTTCCAGCAGATAGCGGTCGTGCGAGACGACGATCAGGGTGCCGGGCCAGGAGTCGAGCAAATCCTCGGTGGCCGTGAGCATGTCGGTGTCGACGTCGTTGGTGGGCTCGTCGAGGAGCAGGACGTTCGGCTCGGACAGCAAGGTCAGCATCAGCTGCAGGCGCCGACGCTGCCCGCCGGACAGCTCGCCGACTCGCGCGGAGAGCTCGGTGAAGCCGAGTCGCTCCAGCAGCTGGGCCGGGGTGACCTCGCGGCCCTCGACCTCGTACCCTCCGCGCAGCCGGCCCAGCACGTCGGCGATCCGGTCGTCGGCAAGGTCGGCTAGCCGATCGCCTTGTTGATCGAGCACCGCCAGCGCAACGGTCTTGCCGCGCTTCACGCGCCCGGTGTCCGGCGCGATGGTGCCGGCGATCAACCCCAGCAGCGTGGACTTGCCCGCGCCGTTGGCGCCGACGATGCCGGTCCGTTCACCAGGCGCGATCCGCCATTCGACATCGCGCAGCACCGGACGCCCGCCGAATGAAACGGAGACGTCGAGCAGGTCGATCACGTCCTTGCCTAGCCGGGCCGTCGCCAGCTTGGCCAGCTCGACGGTGTTGCGCAGCGGCGGCACGTCGGCGATCAGCTGGTTGGCGGCGTCGATCCGGAACTTCGGCTTGGAGGTCCGCGCCGGCGGGCCGCGGCGCAGCCAGGCCAGCTCCTTGCGCATCAGGTTCTGCCGCTTGGCCTCCACCGCGGCGGCCTGCCGGTCCCGTTCGACGCGCTGCAGCACGTACGCCGCGTAGCCGCCCTCGAAGGGTTCGACGATCCCGTCGTGCACCTCCCAGGTCGTGGTGGCGACCTCATCGAGAAACCATCGGTCGTGCGTCACCACCAGCAGCCCGCCGGTGTTGCGCGCCCAGCGCTGTTGGAGGTGGCCGGCCAGCCAGGTGATGCCCTCGATATCGAGGTGGTTGGTCGGCTCGTCGAGGGCGATAACGTCCCACTCGCCGATCAGCAGCCTGGCCAGCTGCACTCGTCGCCGTTGCCCACCGCTGAGCGTGGAAATCATTGCATCCCAAGCGATATCGGCTACCAGACCGCCGACCACATCGCGGATGCGCGGGTCGCCGGCCCACTGATGCTCGGGTTGATCGCCAACCAGCGTCCAGCCGACGGTGTGTTGCGGGTCCAGGGTGTCGGCCTGGCTCAGCGTGCCGACCCGCAATCCGCTGCGTTGGGTGACCCGCCCGGAGTTGGGCGGCAGCTGACCGCTCAGCAGGCGCAGCAGGCTGGACTTGCCGTCGCCGTTGCGACCGACGATGCCGATGCGCGCGCCGTCATTGACCCCGAGCGAGATCGAATCGAATACCACTTGAGTCGGGTATTCGAGGTGAACGGCCTCGGCCCCCAGAAGGTGCGCCACCGGGCCGAGGCTAGCAAGACGTCGACCCCGGACTGGCCCAGGTGACCAATCCTTCCGGATCCGTCTCGGTCGCCGCCCTCCCGGACGGCGGCGTCGTGCAGATGAAACTAGACGACGAACTCATCGTAGGGGCCGCGGAATTGCCGACATCCGACCAGGCCGACGCGGCACAAGCGCACGTGTTCGCCACCCGCTACGTCGACACCGATTGACCTTCACTTAGCTCCGTCGGCGGGAGGCGCAGGTGGAGCGGGATCGACCTTGCGCGGGCGACGACCAATGACACCCTCGGTCCACGGCCGCTCCTCGGTGTAGACAGCGGCGTCGTCCGGCTGCACGCGCTTGGCCGTGCCGCCCGCTTTATTCTGACCGGCGCCGAGCCCGCCCATCGCCGCCCCGCCTCCCATTGCTCCGGCGGTCCCCGGCGTGCCCGAGCTCGCACCGTGCAGACCGGATCCGGCCGCCGACCGCGCCACCGACTCGGGATCCATCGCGATCTGCCCCTTCGGCATCTGCAGCCCCGTAGGCGGTTGTGCCGCGTTCGGCGGTTGCAACGGTGGCTGCAACCGTGGCGGCGTGCCGATTCCACTGCCGCCCAACGGTATTCCGGCGCCAGCGCCCGCCGAAGCGGCCGGGGCCAGATGCGGTGGGTGCCCACCCGGGGGCAGCGGTGGGATCAACGGCGCGCCCGGCGTGGGGCCCGCCGCAGCAGGCTTGGGGCCCACGCCTTTTGCCATGTTCGCGAACTGGCCCGCGGCGCCCATCAGCTTCGACGGGGACGGTAGCGGCAGCTTCGGCATGCCGGCGCCTGCCGACTTGGCAAGGGCGGCCTGCTGGGCGCTCATGGATTTGGCGAAGTTCGCGGTCGCCGCCTTCTGCTGTTCCTGCGCTTGCTTTTGCGCCTGCCGCGCGATGTCCTGCGCCTCTTCGCGCGCTTTTCGCGCCTCTTCCTGTGCTTCCTGCCGTGCTTTGCGCGCTTCCTCTCGTCCCTTCTCCGCCTCCTCTTTCTGCGCTTTCAGCATCGCTTGCATGGGCTGCATAGCCCGTTGCTGTGACCGATCCGCTATCTCCTGTGCCTTCTCTTCGGGCGTCTTGAGGAGATCGGCGTCCGCTCGATCGGGCGGCATCGAAAGATTGATCACCGACCACGGCAAACCAGCTTGTTTGCGGTATTCGACCCGCACGTCTTCGGACATCTTCTGCAGCCGCTTATAGGCCTCGTAGTCGCGGCTGGAGATTCTCTTCGAAGTCAACTTGGTGTGCAGGGGTTCCACTTGTTCCGGACGGGGGTGTTGAACGACCGCGACACAATGTGCTGAGGCGAGCGCCCGCGCCTGTTGGCTCAGCAGCGCGCAGTTGGCCGCCATCTGGTTCAGCCACACCCGGTGCAGCTCGAACTGCTTCTCGACCTGGGTAACCGCCGCCCCGCGCCAGGACTCGAAGGGCCGGAACCGCAGCGCGGCGTCCCGCAGTTTCCCCTCATAGGCACCCCAGTTGTCGGCAAATCGGAATAACGCCGTTGCGCGCGCATCGCCCGCATTGATTTGTTTCGCCGCGTCTCTGACGCGCAGAAACACGTTGTCCGCCTGCAGCACCAACGCTCTGGTCCCGTCTCCCAACCACGACGGGCTGGTGGGCGGGGGGACATACGAGCCGACGGCGTCGGGCCGGAGTTGGTACGCGGACGGGCGCCGCAGCGTGGCCGAGAAAGCCGGCATGGCCGACGTCAGTTTGTTCGCGGCCTCCGAGTCGACGCCGTCGTATTTTATGGCGGCATGGACTAGCAACTCTGCCAGACGCCGCCACCGCTCTTCGCCTGTCTTGAGGGCCATCGACACGTTGTGGGCGGATCGCTGCAGCACGGTGGCCGCGTTGAAGACCATCGCGAGCTCGCATGGAGCTGTGGGTGCGTCGTCGGGCCATTGCGGCATGGCCTCAGCCAGGTCTTTGGCCCTGTCGATCAGCTCCTGCGGCTCGACACTGAGCGTCGATGGTGGGCGTTCCGGGGGCTTGACGACACTCGGCACGCTCGGTTGCTGGACACTGATCGCCGGCAGTCCGCGTGACGACGGTGGTAGTTTCACCATCCCAATCCTGTTCTGCTGCTACCAATCGGCGTGCTGACACCGCTGCGAATTGACGTGGTGAGCACATGGGAGTGTTGCAACGAGGCGATCCGTATTGCGCCGGGCTGAATTGTCTGCCCAGACAAACCCGACGCCTGGGAGCCTAATCGACATTCGGCTTTTCGGCGTGATATCACGCAGTTTCGGCGGGCGCGCCAATGCTGCAGTCGCACTGGCGAATTGATTGAACACGCGATGTAGAAAAGGTTAATCAGGGACTGCCGCGGATTCGCCATAGAGGTCGGCGGTACGCCGCCGATAAGCCGGGTCTGCCAGTGCGGTGTCGTGCAGCGCGGTGAGGTGTGTCCAATACAGCCAGTCGGCGATCGCCGCACGTCGGGTTTCCGCGTCGACCCGACGGTGTGCGGCCCGAAGCGCAAGCTGTTCGGCCGCGGATGCGTAGGCGTGAAACGCCCGCAGGTGTGCGTCCTCTCGGCCGGTATCGGTGCTGAACATCGGTTCCATGACTTCGAACCACAACATGCCTTCTTCGGCCGGCTCAGTGCTGGCCGCGGGCGGGGGCGGCAACCGGTCGCGCAAGCTCTCATCGGGGACGGTCGCCAGCCATTCGGCCGCCTGCGGATCGACCACCTCCAACCGGGACCGGCCGACCATCTCCCCGCTATCCGGGATGTCGTCCGGCTGCAGCACGAACTTCTCCACCCCTGGTGCGGAATCGGCCAACTGCTCCTCGGTGGCGATGACCGCCCGCAGCTCGTACCCGTGGTGCTGCGCCCAGCCCTGCACCGCGATCACCGGGTAGGTCGCCCAGCTCGCCCGGTCGGCGACCGGGATCTCGTCGTCAGCGCTGGCCAGGTACACCGGTTCGGGCAATCGCACTCCGTCGGGGATATACGCGATGCCGTAGCTGTTGGCCAACACAATCGCGCCGTCGGTCGTCACCGCGGTCACCCAGAAGAAGCCGAAATCACCCTCGTCGTCGTCGCCGCCCGGCACGTTCAAGGCGGCGGCGATGCGCCGGGCCAGCAGCAGCGGATCGACCCCGTCGCGCCGCGCTGCGTCCGCGGTGGCGGCTTCGGCGACGGCATCGCGTTCGGCCCGCGCCGCTGATACCGGGATCGAGGCCATGACGGCGTCCCGGGTGCGGGGCACCGGTGTTGTGGCGGTCGAGCCGCTTGCCGGCTTGGATCCGGAGTCCGGGGCCGGATCGGCGGCGACGGGGGAGGTGCCGGGCGCCTGCGACGGCGTGCCGGTCGGCGCGACCGCGGGACCTGTTGCGCCGCCACCGGCATCCGGGGCCGCCGACGGTGGCGGCGGCTGGGGCATGGCCGGCGCTGCCGGACCGTGCGGTGTCGGAGGGGCCGTCGGACCCAGCGGAGCCGCCGGAGCCGCCGGACTCAACGGGGTGTGCGCGGCGGGCGTCTCGACCGGCATCGGTCGAACCGGCCGGTCGTGGGCCGGCGGGGGCGCCACCGGTGGGTGGTGTGCCGGCGCCGGGTGCCCCGCCGCCGGTCGCAGGGGTGCGATGGGAGGCTTCGACGACCCCGCGAGTGACTGCGGGATTCCGCGGCCGCCTGCGCCGCCACCTGCTTGCGAAACCGAAAACAGACCTCGACCGCCCGCGCCCCGCGGCGGAGTCGACGCCGGTCGATCCTTTTGCGTTGCCGGATCCGGGGCGATTCGTGGATCGCCCGGTGGTTTCGAACCGTCGGCCGTTGCGGGCCCCGGCCCGTTTTGCATGCCCGACTCAGTCGGTGTTCCCGGGCCATTCGCCGTTACCGGTCCATCCGCCGTTGCGGGACCATCGTCGGCGCCCGGGCCTTCGTCGGCGCCCGGGCCTTCGTCGGCTCCCGCACCGCCCGGAATTGCCTGATCAGCGGGGTTTTGCGGGTCGCCGGACACGTCCTGATCGGTCGGCGCGTCACCTGCATCCGTCGACGTGTCCACCGACGCGGGCTTCACCGCGCCGTCTGACGCGTCCGGGTCGGCGGGAGCGCCCCACGCCCCGGAGTCGACGCCGTCGCCGGCATCCGGACCGGCCGGGCCTGCCGACGGTCCAGGATTGAAGGCATCCTCCGGCGCCTCCGGATTCAGCGGTGCCGCGCCACCGGCGAAGCCGGGGTCCGGCGCACTGGGACCGCTCGCCGCCGGCCCCGTGGAGTGCCCAAGCTGCTCCGGCGCTGGAGGTGGCGCCGACGACACCTGCGGACCGCCGCCCGGCACCGGTGCCTGCACTGCTGAAGACGCGACCCTGGGCGGTGGCGTTGCGGCCTTGTCCCTGTTGCCGGTGAACTGAGCCTGGTCGAGTTGATCGCCCAGCTTCCGGTCGGTTTCGGCGTACCTGCGAGCGGCGGCAGCGATCTTTGATCCGGTCGCCGTGATGGCGGCTTGGGCGGCGGGCAACCCTTCCGTCACCGGCGCCTCGATCATCGGCATCGTCACGTTGATCGCTTCCGACACCGGATCCGCGCCGGTCGCTGCCCACGGCGGCGGCGGCTGCGGCAGCACCTGGCTCTGTAAGGTGGCGCCGGCGAGCTCGAGATGGAACGGGTCGACGATCAGGTGTTCAGGCATTGCCCAAAATCCTTGCCCAAAATCCTTGCGTAGCAACGCATTCGATACCCCCCAGGGCGAACTACATCGATTGCACCACGATCGTGACCGACCCACAACAGCGAGCAGACCCAACGCCGAGCCGTCGGGAGCCTAACAGCTACCCGACCCGCGGCTTGAGATGTTTCGACGGCGTTGGCCGGACGGGCGTAAACGCGTAACCATGCAGCCTCGCGTGCGGCCGTCGACAACGCCGCGCGGGCAAACAGCCTGACCAGAACCGCTAAGGACAGCGATGTGCCATGATGTCTCAGCTGTCGAGAGTGGGGAGCAGCGGTGGATCTGAACTTGTCGATGATCACGCGGCCGGTGGAACGACTGGTCGCGACGGCCCAGAACGGCCTGGAGGTCTTGCGGCTGGGGGGCCTCGAGACCGGCACCGTTGCGTCGCCGTCGCAGATCGTCGAGAGCGTGCCGATGTACAAGCTGCGGCGCTACTTTCCGCCCGACAATCGCCCCGGGCAGCGTCCCGTGGGCCCGCCGGTGCTGATGGTGCACCCGATGATGATGTCGGCGGACATGTGGGACGTGACCCGCCAAGACGGTGCGGTCGGCATCCTGCACTCGCACGGGCTGGACTGCTGGGTCATCGACTTCGGTTCACCGGACAAGGTCGAGGGCGGCATGCGCCGCAACCTGGCCGACCACATCGTCGCGCTCAGCCAGGCGATCGATACGGTCCGCGAAGCCACCGGCGCCGATGTCCATCTGGTCGGGTATTCGCAGGGCGGGATGTGGTGCTATCAGGTCGCCGCCTACCGCCGTTCCAAAGCGCTGGCCAGCATCGTGACCTTCGGATCGCCGGTGGACACCCTGGCCGCGTTGCCGATGGGCATCCCGGCAAACTTCGCCCCGCCCGTGGCCAACTTCATGGCCGATCACGTCTTCAGCCGGCTGGCCATCCCCGGCTGGATGGCGCGGGCCGGCTTCCAGATGCTGGATCCGCTGAAGACCGCGAAGGCGCGCGTCGACTTCGTGCGCCAGCTGCACGACCGCGAGGCGCTGCTGCCCCGCGAACAACAGCGCCGATTCCTCGAGCGCGAGGGGTGGATCGCCTGGTCCGGTCCGGCGATCTCGGAACTGCTCAAGCAGTTCATCGCGCACAACCGAATGATGACCGGCGGTTTCGCCGTCAACGGCCAGATGGTCACGCTCACCGACATCACCTGCCCGGTGCTGGCCTTCGTCGGCGAGGTCGATGACATCGGCCAGCCGGCGTCGGTGCGCGGTATCCGCCGCGCGGCACCCGACGCCGAGGTCTACGAAGCGCGCATCCGCACCGGTCATTTCGGCCTGGTCGTCGGATCCAAAGCGGCAGAACAGGGTTGGCCCACCGTCGCCGCGTGGATCGAATGGCTCTCCACCGGTGGCGACAAGCCCGACAACATCGACCTGATGGCCGATCAGCCCGAAGAGCACACCGACAGCGGCGTCGCGCTGAGTTCGCGGCTCACGCATGGCATCGGCGAGGCGTCGGAGGCGGCGATCGAGCTGGTGCGCGGCGCCACCGGCGCCGTGGTCGCGGCCAACAAATCCATCCGGACCCTGGCCGTCGAGACCGCACGTACGCTGCCCCGGCTGGCCCGGCTGGGGCAGATCAACGACCACACCCGAATCTCGTTGGGCCGCATCATCACCGAGCAGGCGCGCAACGCGCCGCGAGGCGAGTTCCTGCTTTTCGACGGTCGCGTGCACACCTATGAGGCGGTCGACCGCCGCATCAACAACGTTGTCCGCGGCCTGATTCAGGTCGGCGTGCGGCAGGGCGACCGGGTCGGCGTGCTGATGGAGACGCGGCCCAGCGCGCTGGTCGCAATCGCCGCACTGTCCCGGCTCGGTGCCGTCGCGGTGGTGATGCGCCCGGACGCCGATCTGACCGCGTCCGTCCGGCTCGGGCGGGTCAGCGAGATCATGACCGACCCCACCAACCTCGAGGCCGTCCGCGATTGGCCGGGCCAGGTGCTGGTGCTCGGCGGCGGTGAGGCGCGCACCCTGCACCTGCCCGAAGACGGCTCCAAGCAAAACCCGGTCATCGACATGGAGCAGATCGACCCGGATGCCGTCGAGCTGCCCGCCTGGTACCGGCCCAACCCGGGACTGGCCCGGGATCTGGCGTTCATCGCGTTCAGCGCGGTCGGCGGCGAGCTGGTGGCCAAGCAGATCACCAACTACCGGTGGGCGGTGTCCGCGTTCGGGACCGCTTCGGCGGCCGGCCTGGACCGCCGCGACACCGTATATTGCCTGACGCCGCTGCATCACGAGTCCGCCCTGTTGGTCGCCCTGGCCGGCGCGGTCGTCGGCGGTACCCGCATCGCGTTGTCGCGCGGGCTGAACTCGGACCGCTTCGTCCACGAGATACGGCAATACGGCGTCACCGTGGTGTCCTACACCTGGGCGATGCTGCGCGACATCGTCGACGATCCCGCCTTTGTGCTGCACGGCAACCACCCCGTTCGGCTGTTCATCGGTTCGGGTATGCCGACCGGATTGTGGGATCGGGTCGTCGACGCGTTCGCGCCCGCGCAAGTCGTCGAGTTCTTCGCCACCACGGACGGACAGGCGGTGCTGGCCAACGTGTCCGGCGCCAAGATCGGCTGTAAGGGCCGGCCGCTGCCGGGCGCCGGCCGAGCAGAACTCGGTGCCTACGACGCCGAGCACGATCTGATCCTGGAAGACGAGCGGGGGTTCGTTCAGATCGCCGACGTCAACCAGGTCGGGGTGCTGCTCGCGGCTTCCAACGGGCCGATCGATCCGACGGCGTGGGTCAAGCGGGGCGTTTTCGCGCCCGCCGACACCTGGATCTCCACCGAGTACCTGTTCCGCCGCGACGAGGACGGCGACTACTGGCTGATGGGCCGGCGCGGCTCGGTGGTGCACACCGCGCGCGGGCTGGTCTACCCCGAGCCGGTCACCGACGCGCTCGGCCTGATCAACGGCGTGGATCTCGCGGTGACCTACAACGTGCCGTTCGGCAACCTCGAGGTGGCGGTGTCGGCGGTGACGTTGTTGCCCGGGGCCACCATCACCGCGGCGGATTTGACCGAAGCTTTCGCCGCCATGCCGGTCGGGCTGGGGCCCGACATCGTTTGCGTGGTGCCGGAGATGACGTTGAGCGCGACCTACCGTCCCACCGTCAGCGCCCTGCGCGCGGCCGGGATTCCCAAATCCGGTCGGCATGCCTGGTATTTCGATGCCACCAGCGAGCAGTACCGCAAGCTGACGCCGGCGGTGCGGGCCGAGCTGAGCGCTACCTACAAGGGCACCGACGATAAGGGCACCGATGGTTGACGACACGCTGCTGAGCATTCTGGTCTGTCCGCAGGACCGCGGTCCGCTGCTGCTGGTGTCCCAAGAAGACGGCGACGAACTGCTCTACAACCCGCGGCTGCGTCGCGCCTACCGCATCGAGGACGGCATCCCGGTGCTGTTGATCGACGAGGCACGCGATGTCGACGACGACGAGCACGCCCGTCTCATGGAACGAGGCCGTCCGGCAACTCCCCGGTGAGGTAGCGCTGCAGGTTCGGTGCGATGGTGCGCGCGATCTGTTCGGCCGGCAGCGACGCGAACGGCTCCAATTCGAGGATGTAGCGGGCCATTACCACGCCCATCAACTGCGACGCGGCGAACTGGATGCGGATGCGGCCGGTACCCGGTGGATTGTCGACGCGCGGCCCCACTTCGGTGATGATCACCTCTTGGAAAAAGGAGCGCACCAAGCTCACTTCGGCACCGGACAGCAACGACCGCATGGTCGCGATCAAGCCGGCCCCCAGCTCGGAGTCCCAGAGGTGCAACAGCAGCGACGGGAGCCGCAGCCCGAGTTCTCCGACCGGCGTCTCGCGTATCGGCCCAAGCACCGTCATGGGATCGATCGGCAGATGTATCGCCGCGGCGAACAGCTGCTGTTTGGTCCCGAAGTAGTGATGCACCAACGCGGAATCCACGCCGGCTCCCGCGGCCACCGCCCGTATCGAGGTGCGGTCAATGCCGTTGCGGGCGAATAGTTCTCGTGCGCTGGTGAGAATGCGCTCGCGGGTGTCGGAGTTTCCGGCCGGGCGGCCGGGCCGCCGGCGCCCGGTCTTGGCGGCCGTCACGTTATGGCGTTCGGCGCCGCAGTGTCGCCGCGGCCAGGCACAACGCCGCGAACGCAGAACCCGCCACCACGGCGATGTCGCGCACCGCGATGCCGGTCAGTTCGGTATGGGCATTGACCTGTTGCAGGGCTTCCAGCGCGTAGCTGGCCGGCATGACATTGCTGATCCATTGCAGCCAGTCTGGCATCAGCGCTCGGGGCACGATGATGCCGGCCAGCAGCAGTTGCGGCACCATCACCAGCGGGATGAACTGCACTGCCTGAAACTCGGTGCGGGCGAACGCACTACACAGCAGACCCAGCCCGACGCCGAGCACCGCATTGACGATCGCGATCACGAATACCCACACCCAGCTGCCCTTGGTGTCGAAGCCGAGGAACCAGAAAGACACGGTGCACGCCACCGTCGCCTGCGCCGCCGCGGCGATCGAGAAGGCGGTTCCGTAGGCGATCAGCAGGTCGAGCCGGCGCAGGGGAGTGGTCAGAATGCGCTCCAGCGTCCCCGAGGCCCGTTCGCGCTGCATGGTGATCGCGGTGATGATGAACATCACGAACAGCGGGAAGAGGCCCAGCAGGATCAGGCAGGCGTTGTTGAACGGCGCCGGCGTGCCCGGCAAGTGGCGGGCATTGTGAAACATGAAGTACATCAACGTGATAACCAGAACCGGGACCGCGAGGATCATCGCGACACTGCGGTGATCGGAGGCCAGCTGACGCAGTATCCGCGTGGTGGTGGCCGTATACCCCTTGAGCCCTAACCGGCTTCGCGCATGATGTTGCGCTTGATGATGGACAGAAACGCGTCCTCCAGTGACGTGCATCCGGTGTCCTCTCGTAGTTGGGTCGGCGTGGTGTGGGCGACCAAGTTCCCGTCGCGCATCAGCAATAGGTCTTTGCAGTGATCGGCCTCGTCCATCACGTGACTCGAGACCAGCAGGGTGGTGCCGGCGTGGGCGAGGTCGTTGAACTGATCCCAGAGGTCGGCGCGCAGCACGGGGTCGAGCCCGACCGTGGGCTCGTCGAGCACCAGTAGCTCCGGCTGGCAGACCAGTGCGCAGGCCAGCGACACCCGGGTGCGCTGGCCGCCGGAGAGGTTGGCGCAGAACGCGGTCCGGTGATCGGTCAGCCCGACCCGCTCGATTGCGTGGTCGGCGGCCTGGCCGTCGAAGCCGTACAGCGACGCGAAGTAGCGGACGTTGTCGACGATCCGCAGGTCGTTGTAGATGGTCGGGTCTTGGGGCAGGTAGCCGACGCGGCGGCGCAGCTCGGCGGAGCCGGCGGGTCTGCCGAGCACCGTCACGGTTCCCGACGTCACGTTCTGCGTGCCGACGATGCTCCGGATCAGCGTGGTCTTGCCGCAGCCGGACGGGCCGAGCAGGCCGGTGATGCTGCCCTTCCCGATCTGCACCGAAAAGTCGTGCAGAGCTGGGCGTTTGCCGCGGATGACGCGGAGCCGGTCGATATCGACGGCGACTTCGCCGCCGCTGGGGATTAATTCATCACGAGATGAAATCATCATGTGATGAATATCCGCCGGCGGGGCGAGGGTGTCAAGGGTCTGTATGTTCTTCGCCACCGCCAGGTGACCACGAGACACTTTTCAGAAGCGATATCACCTGCGATATCGCAAACGAAAAGGACCTCATGGTCAGGTCGCGGTACAGACGTGACCCATGTGACTACGGGCGCACGGCTCCGGTCAGCTGGGGGAGCCGGGGCGGCGCAACGGCAGATGACCGTGCACGCCTTCGGCGTAGGCGGTCTCGGCGTGCTGCGTGAAGTCGACGCCGGTTGTCTCTTCTTCGGGGCTGATCCGGAAGCCCATCGTCCGCTCGATCACCGTCGCGAGGACGAACGTCACCGCGAACGCGTAGACCGCGACGACGACGATCGCGAGGGTCTGCTTGCCTAGCTGGCCGAAGCCGCCCCCGTAGAACAGGCCCTGCGGGCCCGACGTCATGACGGCCGTGGCCAGCAGCCCGATCAGGAAGACCCCGACCACCCCGCCGACGAAGTGCACACCGACGACGTCGAGCGAATCGTCATAGTTGAAGCGCAATTTCGCGGTGACCGCGAACGCGCAGACGACGCCCGCGGCGAGACCGACGGCCGCAGCGCCAAGCGTGTTGACGGTGCCGCACGACGGCGTGATCGCGACGAGGCCGGCCACCACACCGGATGCCGCGCCGAACGTCGTGGGCCTGCCGTCGCGGATCTGCTCGACCGTCAGCCAGCCCAGCATGCCGAGGCAGCCGGCGACGAGCGTGTTGAGGAAGATGGCCGCGGCAGTCCCGTTGGCGGCCAACGCGGAACCGGCGTTGAACCCGAACCAGCCGAACCACAGCAGTCCCACGCCGACGAAGAGCAACGGCAGATTGTGCGGTCGCATGGCGTCTTTCTTGAAGCCGATGCGGGGTCCGAGCACCAGCGCCAGCGCCAGCGCCGAGGAACCCGAGACGATCTCGACGACCAGGCCGCCCGCGTAGTCGAGCACGCCGAGCTTGGCCAGCCAGCCGCCGGGGCCCCATACCCAGTGCGCGACAACCGAATACACGACAATCGCCCAAATCGGCACGAACACCATCCAGGCGGCGAACTTGGCACGGTCAGCGATCGCGCCACTGACCAGGGCTGCCGTGATGATCGCGAACGTCAGTTGGAACGTCGCATAGAGGAGCTCGGGAACCGTGCCGTGCAGGCTGTCGGGCGTGATGCCGAGCATCCCGAGATGACTGAGGTTGCCGATGAACCCGCCCGCGCCGTCCTCGGAGAACGCCAGCGTGTAGCCGACCAGCAGCCAGGTCACCGTGACAAGCGGGATCGAGACGAAGCTCATCATCATCATGTTGAGCACCCCGGTGGTGCGGACCATCCCGCCGTAGAAAATCGCCAGGCCCGGGGTCATCAACAGGACCAGGGCGGTACTGGCCAGCAGCCACGCGGTGGCAGCGGGGTCGATTGCATGCATTGTTTGGGCTCCTTCGCCACGCGGCAACCGGAGAGTTTGCCATGTTCGGGCGCTCGGTAGGTTCGGTGGGTGGGTGCACGCGAGCTGGTGGTCGACCCGGTCGCGGCGGCGCACCGGCTACTCGGCGCCACCCTGACCGGCCGGGGCGTGCGCGCGGTCATTGTCGAGGTGGAGGCCTATGGCGGGGTTCCCGACGGGCCGTGGCCGGATGCGGCGGCGCACTCCTACCGGGGACCCAGCGGCCGCAACGCGGTGATGTTCGGGCCGCCGGGACGCCTGTACACCTACCTCAGCCACGGGATCCACACCTGCGCCAACGTCTCGTGCGGACCCGACGGCACGGCCGCCGCCGTGCTGCTGCGCGCGGCCGTGATCGAGGACGGCGTCGACACCGCCCAGGGCCGCCGCGGGGCGGCCATCCGTACCACCGCGCTGGCGCGCGGTCCCGGCAATCTGTGCGCAGCGTTGGGAATTACGATGTCCGACAACGGGATTGACCTGTTCAACCCGCACAGCCCGGTATCGCTGACGTTGAACCCGACCGACGGCGCGGTGGCGGGCCCGCGGGTGGGCGTCAGCCACGCCGCCGACCGGCCGTGGCGGCTGTGGCTTGCCGGTCGACCGGAAGTCTCGGCGTACCGGCGAAGTCCGCGGGCACCCGCGCCGGGCGCCAGCGACTAGATTCTTACCCCATGATCCTCGACGAGCTGGGCTGGCGTGGACTGATCGCGCAGTCCACCGACCTCGACGCCCTGGCCGCCGAAGTGCAGCGCGGACCACTGACGGTGTACGCCGGCTTCGACCCCACCGCACCGAGCCTGCACGCGGGACACCTGGTGCCGCTGTTGGCACTGCGGCGTTTTCAGCGCGCCGGGCACCGGCCCATCGTGCTGGCGGGCGGGGCGACCGGCATGATCGGGGACCCGCGTGAGGTCGGTGAGCGCAGTCTGAATGAGGCCGGCACCGTCGCCGAATGGACCGAACGCATTCGCGGACAGCTGGAACGCTTCGTCGACTTCTCGGATTCCGGGAACTCACCCACCGGCGCGATCGTCGCCGACAACCTCGAGTGGACGGGCCCGATGTCGGCGATCGAGTTCCTGCGCGATCTCGGCAAGCACTTCTCGGTCAATGTGATGCTGGATCGCGATACCATCCGGCGCCGGCTCGACGGCGACGGGATCTCCTACACCGAATTCAGCTACATGCTCTTGCAGGCCAACGACTACGTCGAACTGCACCAGCGTTATGGCTGTGCGCTGCAGATCGGCGGCTCGGATCAATGGGGCAACATCATCGCCGGGGTTCGGCTGGTGCGCCAGAAGCTGGGCGCGACGGTGCACGCACTGACGGTCCCGCTGGTGACGGCGGCCGACGGCACCAAGTTCGGCAAATCCACCGGTGGTGGCAACTTGTGGCTGGACCCGCAGTTGACCAGTCCATATGCGTGGTACCAGTACTTCGTCAACACGGCTGACGCCGACGTGATCCGCTACCTGCGGTGGTTCACCTTCTTGTCCGCCGAGGAGCTGGCCGAGCTGGAACAGGCCACCGCGCAGCGTCCGCAACAACGCGCGGCCCAGCGGCGGCTGGCCACCGAACTCACCGTCTTGGTGCATGGCGAGGCGGCCACCGCGGCCGTCGAACACGCCAGTAAGGCGCTGTTCGGTCAGGGCGAGCTGGACCGTCTCGACGAAGCGACGCTGGCCGCCGCGCTGCGCGAAACGTCGGTCGCCGAGCTCAAACCCGGTGGGCCCGATGGGATCGTCGACCTGTTGGTGGCCAGCGGCCTTTCGGCCAGCAAGGCCGCCGCACGACGCACGATCGGCGAGGGCGGCGTTTCGGTCAACAACATTCGGATTGACAGCGACGAGTGGTCGCCGCAGGACTCGGATTTCCTCTACGGCCGGTGGCTGGTGCTGCGTCGTGGAAAGCGCAACATCGCCGGCATCGAAAAGGTCTAGAAAAAGTATTCAGCGGAGATCTCGTCAATCGGAGGGGAAGCCGATATGAGAGGAGGGGAGCCTCGTTTGGAAGGAGCGACGAGATCCCCGCTGTGAGAACTAGTTTTCCCGGATCGACGGCTCGCCGGTATCCCTCAACTGGTTGAATTGCCGGTGGAAATCCCGTGTCCCCCATTAGGGGGACAACATCGTCGGGCACCGCGCCGCTGATGATCTCAAATCACTTATGGCACAAGTGATTTGGTGGACCGATCTGCTCGACCGTGGGCGGCGGGCGCTCAGCGGCAAAACATATTGCACCGGCGGTTGTCAAGAAGTTCGGCGCAAAACGCGTTGGTGTGCAAACCTTTACCTGGCCGTGTCCTAAACGTGACACTCGTTGGCCACTGTAGTCACAGTGATTTTGCGCGGCCACGAACAATCGACGAGAAGCGAGACATGACGGCGCAATCAATGGCTCACCAGGGGACCTTACGGGTCGGCGCACCGGCGAAAGCCTACGGATTTATGGCGCTGACCACGGCATTGATTGCCGGAGCCGCGACGATGGCCGCCCCCATCCGCGCCGACATGGCGGGCAACACCTTCCTGTCGGCGCTGACCAACGCGGGTATCGCCGTCACTCAGCCGGCCACGACGCTGGCGCAGGGGCAATCAGTGTGCCCGATGCTCATCCAGCCGGGCGGCTCGTTCGACTCGGTCGTCTCGGAAGTGGCCACGGGCAGCGGGATGACCGAGAAAAATGCGGGGATCTTCACGATCATCGCGATCGGCACGTTCTGTCCTGCGATGATTGCGCCGTTGGTTCCGGACCGGTTCAAGGCGTAGCAAGATCCTTGCCTCGGTGCCCGTATCCTCTTCAGCAGTACGGGAGCAATCGAGGTGAACGACACGAGTGGCCGACGACAGGCAGCGTCACAACGGTGAACGACGTCCGCGCGCGGCGTCTGGCTGGTCGGGACCGGGTCGGGCGCGCTCGGCCCAACCGCGGCACTCCACCGGCGACGGTGATCGCCCGGCGGACAACGGGCCCCCAATACCGCCCGACGTGGACCCCAAACAGCTGGCCCCCGAGATCCGGGGTGAATTGAGCACCCTGGATCGCGCGACCGCCGATGCGGTGGCCCGCCACCTGGTCGCCGCCGGCGAGTTGATGGACGAAGACCCGGAAGCCGCCCTGAACCATGCCCGTGCCGCGCGCGCCAGGTCCAGCAGGATCGCCGCGATCCGCGAAGCCGTCGGAATCGCCGCATACCGCTACGGCGACTGGGCCCAGGCGCTGTCCGAATTGCGTGCCGCCCGCCGGATGGGCAGCAAGTCCTCGTTGCTGGCGTTGATCGCGGATTGCGAACGCGGCCTTGGCCGTCCGGAGCGGGCGATCGAACTGGCCCGCGGGGAAGAAGCGGCCCGGCTGTCCGGCGACGACGCCGACGAGCTGCGCATCGTGGTCGCCGGCGCCCGCTCCGATCTCGGGCAACTCGAACAGGCGCTGACCCTGTTGTCCACGCCACAACTGGATCCGAGTCGCTCGGGCACGACGGCCGCCCGGCTGTTCTACGCCTACGCCGACACCCTGCTGGCGCTCGACCGCAAGGACGAAGCGCTGCAATGGTTTTTGCACTCCGCGGCCGCCGACGTCGACGGTGTGACCGATGCCGAAGACCGGGTCAGCGAGCTGGGCTGACAATGCTGGGTTCAATCAAATGAAAAGCATTGCGCAGGAATATGATTGCCTGCTCATTGATCTGGATGGCACGGTGTTTCGCGGCCACAGTGCCACCGACGGCGCGGTGCAGACACTCGACGAGGTAAGCAGCCGCAAACTGTTCGTCACCAACAACGCATCCCGCAGCGCCGACGAAGTAGCGACCCACCTGCGCGACCTCGGGTTCACCGCCACCCGGGACGACGTCGTCACCAGTGCCCAAAGTGCCGCACACCTGCTTTCCGGTGAGCTGCCGCCGGATTCGCCCGTGCTGATCGTCGGTACCGACTCGCTGGCCAACGAGATCGCCGCGGTCGGGCTGCGCCCGGTGCGCCGCTTCGACGACAACCCGGTCGCGGTCGTCCAAGGACTGTCGATGACGATCGGCTGGCCCGATCTCGCCGAGGCCGCACTGGCCATTCGGGCCGGCGCGTTGTGGGTGGCGGCCAATGTCGACCCGACGCTGCCCACCGAGCGGGGCCTGCTGCCCGGCAACGGATCTCTGGTAGCCGCACTGCGGGCGGCGACCGGCGCCGAACCCAAGGTGGCCGGAAAGCCTGCCCCGACGCTGCTCGACGATGCGGTCGCCCGCGGGGACTACCGCGCGCCGTTGGTGATCGGCGACCGCCTCGACACCGACATCGAGGGCGCCAATGCCGCAAAGCTCCCCAGCCTGATGGTGCTGACCGGGGTGAGCAGCGCGCGCGACGCGGTGTACGCCATCGCCAAGCAGCGGCCCACCTACATCGGCCACGACCTGCGCGCGCTGCGCCAGGGCAGCAACCTGCTCGCGGTCGGGCCGCAGCCCGGCTGGGCGATCGACGTCGCAGATGGCGCGGTGACGGTCACCGCCAGCGGCGCCTTTGAAGCAGACGACGACGGGGACGGGCTGTCGATCGTGCGGGCCGTCGCCAGCGCGGTGTGGGGCGCCGATAACTCCGATTTCCAGGGCCGCGCGGCGCGCATCCAGCCCGGTGACGACCGGGCCCGCGACGCGCTCGAGCGCTGGTCTCTCGTGCATGGGGACTAGCGGATGACTACCGTAGAACCGCAATGAATATCGATCCCGCACAGATTCGCGCCGACATCGACAACCTGCTGGCGCAGCTGCCCGACCTGGCCGACCCGGAGAACCGGGAGACCGGGCCGTCCCTCGCCGAGCTCGAAGACATCGCACGCCGGCTTTCGCAGGCCCATGACGTGCTGCTGGCCGCGCTGGAGTCGGCGGAGAAGGGCTGAGGTGCGGGCATGGCACGACGCGCCCGCGTTGACGCCGAGCTGGTGCGTCGCGGACTCGCACGATCCCGTCAGCAGGCAGCCGAGTTGATCGGCGCCGGCAAGGTCAGCATCGACGGCATGCCTGCGGTCAAGCCCGGCACCGCCGTTGCGGCGACCGCGGCCCTGACCGTCGCCGACGGCGGCGAGCGGCGGTGGGTGTCGCGCGGGGCACACAAGCTGACCGGCGCGCTCGACGCGTTCGGGATCCCGGTGGCGGGCCGCCGCTGCCTGGACGCCGGCGCGTCGACCGGCGGCTTCACCGAGGTCCTGCTGGATCGTGGTGCCGACGAGGTGGTGGCCGCCGATGTGGGCTACGGCCAGCTGGCCTGGTCGCTGCGCTCGGACTCGCGGGTGATCGTCGTCGAGCGGACCAACGTTCGCGACCTGTCACCCGAGGCGATCGGCGGTCGTGTCGACCTCGTGGTGGCTGACCTGTCGTTTATCTCGCTGTCCACCGTGTTGCCCGCGCTGGCTGGTTGCGCCGACCCCGGCGCGGATATCGTTCCCATGGTGAAGCCGCAGTTTGAGGTCGGGAAGGGCCAGGTCGGTGCCGGCGGGGTCGTCCGCGACCCCGCGATGCGCGCCGGCTCGGTGCTGGCCGTAGCGGGACGTGCCGGCGAGCTGGGCTGGCACACCGTGGACGTCACGGCCAGTCCGCTGCCGGGGCCGTCGGGCAATGTCGAGTATTTCCTGTGGCTGCGCGCCGACACCGATCGGGCGCTGACCGGCGACGGGCTCGTCGATGCGGTGCGGCGCGCGGTGGGCGAGGGCCCGCAATGACCGTCGAACGTACCATCCTGCTGGTCGTGCACACCGGACGCGAGGAAGCCACCGAGACCGCGCAACGCGTTCAGAAAGTGCTGAGCGACAACGGAATTGCGCTTCGCGTGCTGTCGGCCGAGGCCGTCGATCGGGGGCCGCTGCCGCTGTCTCCGGACGACGTACGGGCGATGGGCGTCGAAATCGAGGTGGTCGACGCCGAACCCGACGCCGCGGAAGGCTGCGAGTTGGTGCTGGTGCTCGGCGGCGACGGAACCTTCCTGCGCGCGGCGGAATTTGCTCGTAACGCGGGGATTCCGGTGCTGGGCGTCAACCTGGGGCGGATCGGCTTCCTGGCCGAGGCCGAGGCCGAAGCCATCGACCGAGTGCTCGAACATGTGGTCGCGCAGGACTACCGGGTGGAGGAGCGCCTGACGCTCGACATCGCGGTGCGGCATCGCGGACAGGTGATCGATCAGGGCTGGGCGCTCAACGAGGCCAGCCTGGAGAAGGGCCCGCGGTTGGGCGTGCTCGGCGTGGTCGTCGAAATCGAGGGACGGCCGGTGTCGACCTTCGGCTGCGACGGCGTCCTGGTGTCGACTCCGACCGGATCGACCGCCTACGCCTTCTCCGCCGGCGGCCCGGTGCTGTGGCCGGACCTCGAGGCAATCCTGGTGGTGCCCAACAACGCTCACGCACTGTTCGGCCGACCGATGGTCACCAGTCCGGACGCCACGATCGCGATCGAGATCGAGGCGAGTGGCAACGACGCCCTGGTGTTCTGCGACGGCCGTCGCGAAATGGTGCTACCCGCAGGAGGGCGGCTCGAGGTGAAACGTTGTGGCACCGCGGTGAAATGGGCCCGGCTGGACAGCGCGCCGTTCACCGACCGACTGGTGCGTAAGTTCCGTTTGCCCGTGACCGGTTGGCGCGGAAAGTAACGGCGCCGCAGCGGTACTGACGTCATGCTGACCGAAATCCGCATCGAGTCACTGGGTGCGATCAGCTCTGCTGTCGGGGAGTTCGACCGCGGCCTGACCGTACTGACCGGTGAGACCGGCACCGGCAAGACCATGGTGGTGACGGGGCTTCATCTGCTCGGCGGGGCTCGCGCCGACGCCAACCGGGTGCGTTCGGGTGCCGAACGCGCGGTCGTCGAAGGCCGTTTCACCACAACCGATCTCGACGACTCTGCGATCGCGCAGCTGGATGAGATGCTGGAGGCGTCGGGCGCGGAACGCGACGAGGACGGCAGCGTGATCGCGCTGCGCTCGGTCAGCCGCGAGGGGCCGTCTCGGGCTTATCTCGGCGGTCGCAGCGTGCCCGCGAAATCGTTGGGAGACTTCACTACCGGGCTACTGACCCTGCACGGCCAGAATGACCAGCTGCGGCTGATGCGGCCCGAGGAGCAACGCGGCGCGCTGGACCGGTTCGCAAAAGCCGGCGCCGCGCTGGAGCGCTACCGCAAAGTGCGCGACGCCTGGCTGACGGCGCGGCGCGACCTGTTCGACCGGCGCAACCGCATGCGCGAACTCGCGCTGGAGGCCGATCGGCTGAGCTTCGCGCTCAACGAGATCGATGCCGTGGACCCGCAGCCGGGCGAGGACGACGCTCTGGTCGCCGATATCGTGCGGCTCTCCGAGCTGGACACACTGCGCGAGGCCGCGGCCACCGCCCGCGAGGCGCTCTCGGCGGAGGATCTGTCGGGCGACAGCGCGGCCGACACTCTCGGGCGCGCAAGGGCCGCACTGGAATCCACCGACGACGCCAAGCTGCAGGCGTTGGCCGAGCAGGTGCGCGAGGCGCAGACCGTGGTGGCCGATGCGGCCCAGGAACTCGGCGGCTACCTGCAAGAGCTGCCGGTCGATGCCAGCGCGCTGGAATCCAAGCTGGCCCGCCAAGCCGAGTTGCGGACACTGACGCGCAAGTACGCCGCGGACGTCGACGGCGTGCTGCGGTGGGCGGCTGAATCGCGCGACCGGCTGGCCCAACTCGACGTTTCCGAGGAAGGGCTGGCGGCGCTGGAACGCCGCGCCGACGAGCTCGCCGGCGAATTGGCAGAAGCCGCAATCGATCTCAGTAAGGCCCGGCGCAAGGCGGCGAAGAAGCTGGCCAAAGAAGTGACCGCCGAGCTGTCCGGGCTGGCGATGGCCGATGCCGAATTCACGATCGAGGTGAGCACCGACATCGCCACCGAGAAGGACGACCCGGCCGCCCTCACGGTGTCCATGGGGCCCGCCGGGCCCATCCTGGCCCGCGCGGGCGGCGACGGCATCGACCAGGTCGAGTTCGGCTTCGCCGCGCACCGAGGCATGACGGTGCTGCCGCTGGCCAAGAGCGCCTCCGGCGGTGAGCTGTCCCGGGTGATGCTGGCTTTGGAAGTGGTACTGGCGGCGTCGGCGGCGGGCACCACGATGGTGTTCGACGAGATCGACGCCGGTGTCGGTGGCCGGGCGGCGGTCCAGATCGGGCGGCGGCTGGCGCGGCTGGCACGCACTCACCAGGTCATCGTGGTGACCCACCTGCCACAGGTCGCGGCGTACGCCGACGTGCACCTGGTGGTGCATCCGGCCGGGCCGCGGGGGACCAGCGTGGTACGGCGGGTGACCGACGACGAGCGGGTCGCCGAGCTGGCGCGGATGCTGGCCGGTCTGGGCGAATCCGACAGCGGCCGCGCGCACGCCCGGGAGTTACTCGACGGCGCCCAGAATGACGAGATCTAACCGTCGCGGAGCCGCGCGACCGTCGAGCGAGACCATACCGGGATCCGCCTGTTACGGATGTGACTCTAGATAACTTCTGGGGCTAATGTTACGGCGCGCCTCCCCGCCCGAGCCGTCCATCGCGGCCAGAATCGCCCCCATGAAGATGTCAGGGCTGCTCACACGTAATGCTTCCCGGCCGGGTCTGACCGGCACCGCACGGGTCGACCGCAACATCGACCGCCTGCTGCGTCGGGTCTGCCCGGGTGACATCGTCGTGCTGGACGTCCTGGACCTGGACCGCATCACCGCCGAGGCACTGGTGGAGGCCGACATCGCCGCCGTCGTCAACGCATCGCCGTCGGTCTCCGGCCGCTACCCGAACATGGGCCCCGAGGTGTTGGTCAACAACGGCGTCACGCTGATCGACGAGACCGGGCCGGACATCTTCAAGAAGGTCAAGGACGGCTCCAAGATTCGCCTGTATGAAGGCGGGGTGTACGCCGGCGAGCGTCGGCTGATCCGCGGCACCGAGCGCACCGACCACGACATCGCCGACCTGATGCGCGAGGCCAAGAGCGGCCTGGCCGCCCATCTGGAGGCGTTCGCGGGCAACACCATCGAGTTCATCAAGAGCGAGAGCCCGCTGCTGATCGACGGTATCGGCATCCCCGACGTCGACATCGACATGCGTCGCCGCCACGTGGTGATCGTCGCCGACGAGGACAGCGCCGCCGACGATCTGCGCTCGCTGAAGCCGTTCATCAAGGAGTACCAGCCGGTCCTGATCGGCGTCGGTAGCGGCGCCGACGTATTGCGCAAGGCCGGCTACCGTCCGCAGCTCATCGTCGGCGACCCCGAGCAGATCAGCACCGACGCCCTCAAGTGCGGCGCCCACGTCGTGTTGCCGGCCGACGCCGACGGTCACGCGCCCGGGCTGGAGCGGATCCAGGACCTCGGAGTCGGGGCGATGACGTTCCCCGCCGCGGGTTCGGCCGTCGACCTGGCCCTGCTGCTGGCCGACCACCACGGCGCGGCGCTGCTCGTGACGGCCGGTCACACCGCCAACATCGAGACGTTCTTCGACCGGACGCGTACCCAGAGCAATCCGTCGACGTTTTTGACCAGGCTTCGGGTCGGGGAGAAGGTGGTCGACGCCAAGGCGGTCGCCACCCTCTACCGCAATCACATCTCCGGCGGTGCCATCGCGCTACTGGCGCTGACGATGCTGATCGCCGTCATCGTCGCGCTGTGGGTGTCGCGCACCGACGGCGTGGTGCTGCACTGGATCACCGACTACTGGAATCACTTCTCCCTATGGATTCAGCACTTGATCACCTAGTCAGTTCGAAGGACGTGCGCTCATGATCTCGCTACGCCAACATGCCTTCTCGCTGGCCGCGGTCTTCCTCGCGCTGGCCATCGGCGTCGTGCTGGGTTCGGGCTTCTTGTCCGACACCCTGCTGTCCAGCCTGCGTGACGAGAAGCGCGACCTCTACACGCAGATCAGCGGGCTCAATGACCAGAAGAATGTCCTCAACGAAAAGCTCAGCGCGGCAAATAATTTCGATAACCAGATGATGGGCCGGATCGTCCATGACGGGCTGGCAGGCAAATCCGTCGTCGTCTTCCGCACCCCGGACGCCAAGGACGACGACGTCGCCGCGGTCTCGAAGATCGTCGGCCAGGCCGGCGGGACCGTCACCGGGACGGTGGCGCTGACGCAGGAGTTCGTCGACGCCAACTCCGCGGAGAAACTGCGGACCGTGGTGAACTCGTCGGTGCTGCCGGCCGGCCAGCAACTCAGCACCAAACTCGTCGACCAGGGATCACAGGCCGGTGACCTGTTGGGCATCGCCCTGCTGCTCAACGCCAACCCGGCGGTCCCACCCGTGCCAGAAATCACGGAGACGCAGCGCGACACCGTGCTGGCGGCGCTGCGCGAGACCGGATTCGTCACATATCAACCCAGCGACCACATGGCAGCGGCCAACGCCGCGCTGATCGTCACCGGTGGCGCGCTGCCGCAAGACGCCGGCAATCAGGGAGTCAGCGTGGCCCGCTTCGCCGCGGCACTGGCACCCCACGGCTCGGGCACGCTGCTGGCCGGGCGCGACGGATCGTCGACGGGCGGTGCCGCGGTCGCGGTCGCCCGCGCCGACGCCGGCATCAACTCCGCGATCAGCACCGTCGACGACGTCGACGCCGCACCGGGTCGGATCACCGCGATCCTGGGCCTGCATGACCTGCTCAACGGCGGGCATGTCGGGCAGTACGGCACCGGTCACGGCGCCACGTCGATCACCGTCGCGCAGTAGCGATTCGCAGTCGGCCACCCGGTTGCCGGGCGTGTTAGCCGCGCCGCGGGGTTGCTGGTGTTAGGGTGGATTTCCGTGGGTCGGCAGGCCCAGCCAGTCACGTTCGACGATAACGACGCCCTGCCCGTCTTCACGGAGGTCGCTTTAGTGCGTAGGCATCCGCAAACCACCACCAAGCACCTCTTCGTCAGCGGTGGTGTCGCATCCTCACTCGGTAAGGGTCTGACCGCCAGTAGCCTCGGACAGCTACTGACCGCGCGCGGACTGCACGTCACGATGCAAAAGCTCGACCCGTATCTCAACGTGGACCCGGGCACGATGAACCCGTTCCAGCACGGCGAGGTCTTCGTCACCGAGGACGGTGCCGAGACCGACCTCGACGTCGGTCACTACGAGCGATTCTTGGATCGCGACCTGTCCGGCTCCGCGAATGTCACTACCGGACAAGTGTATTCGACCGTCATCGCCAAGGAGCGCCGCGGCGAATACCTCGGCGATACCGTTCAGGTGATCCCGCACATCACCGACGAGATCAAGCGGCGCATTCGGGCGCTCGCCGAACCGGACGCCAACGGCAACCGCCCGGACGTCGTGATCACCGAGATCGGCGGCACGGTCGGCGACATCGAGTCACAGCCCTTTCTCGAGGCGGCGCGGCAGGTCCGCCACGATCTCGGTCGTGAGCACGTCTTCTTTCTGCACGTGTCGCTGGTGCCCTACCTGGCGCCGTCCGGTGAACTCAAGACCAAGCCGACGCAGCACTCGGTGGCCGCGCTGCGCAGCGTCGGAATCACGCCCGACGCGTTGATCCTGCGCTGCGACCGCGACGTCCCCGAGCCGTTGAAGAACAAGATCGCGCTGATGTGCGACGTCGACATCGACGGCGTCATCTCCACTCCGGACGCGCCTTCGATCTACGACATCCCCAAGGTGCTGCACCGCGAGGAGCTCGACGCGTACGTGGTGCGCCGGCTGAACCTGCCGTTCCGCGATGTCGACTGGACCCAATGGAACGACCTGCTGCGCCGGGTGCACGAGCCGCACGAAACCGTGCGAATTGCCTTGGTGGGCAAGTATGTTGATCTGTCCGATGCCTACCTCTCGGTGACCGAGGCGTTGCGCGCCGGCGGGTTTCGGCACCACGCGAAGGTCGAGATGGTCTGGGTGCCGTCCGACGACTGCGAGAACGCCACCGGTGCCGCGGCGGCGCTGGCCGACGTGCACGGTGTGCTGATCCCCGGCGGATTCGGCATCCGCGGCATCGAGGGCAAGATCGGCGCGATCCGGTATGCGCGGGCCCGCGGGTTGCCGGTGTTCGGTCTGTGCCTCGGGCTGCAGTGCATCGTGATCGAAGCCGCTCGCTCGGTCGGTCTGACCGAAGCCAACTCGGCCGAATTCGAACCGTCCACACCGGATCCCGTCATCTCGACGATGGCCGATCAGGAGCACATCGTGGCCGGCGAAGCCGACCTCGGCGGCACCATGCGGCTGGGTGCCTATCCCGCGGTGCTCGAGCCGGATTCGATTGTGGCCCAAGCATATGGAGCCACTCAGGTGTCCGAGCGGCACCGGCACCGCTACGAGGTCAACAACGCCTACCGTGCCAAGATCGCCGAAAGCGGGCTGCGATTCTCCGGGACCTCGCCCGACGGTCATCTGGTGGAGTTCGTCGAATACCCGTCGGACATTCACCCGTTCGTCGTCGGTACCCAGGCCCACCCCGAACTGAAGAGCCGGCCCACCCGGCCACACCCACTGTTCGTCGCATTCGTCGGCGCGGCCATCGACTACAAAGAGGGTGAGCTGCTTCCGGTGGAGATCCCTGAGCACACGTCCAACGGCAACCAGCATCGAGACAGTGCCGACCGGTCGATACCTGAACCCGCCACTCGTGGCTGAGCATGACTTCGAGACGGCGTCGAGCGAATTGCTCTACACCGGAAAGATTTTCACGCTGCGCCGCGACGAGGTGCGGATGCCCGGGGGCAACACCGCGGCGCGAGAGGTGCTGGAACACTACGGCGCCGTCGCCATCGTGCCGATGCGCGAGGACCACAGCATCGCGATGGTCTACCAGTACCGGCACACCTTCGGCCGGCGGCTATGGGAACTGCCGGCGGGTCTGCTCGACCTCGCGGGCGAAGCGCCCCACCTCACGGCCGCACGCGAACTTGAGGAGGAAGTCGGTCTGCACGCCGACACCTGGCGCGTTCTCGTCGACCTCGACACCGCGCCCGGATACAGCGACGAATCGGTACGCGTGTTCCTGGCCACGGATCTGACCGAGATCGGCCGACCCGAGGCGCACGACGAAGAAGCCGACCTGACGATGCGCTGGGTCCCGATGAAGGAAGCGGTGCGCCTCGTCTTCAGTGGTGAGGTCATCAATTCCATCGCCGTATCGGGGATTCTGGCCGCCCACGCCGTCACGACGGGTCTGGCCCAGCCGCGCCCGGTGGACATCCCGTGGCCGGACAAGCCCCAGGCATTCGCGGCTCGAAAAGCGGCCGCGCAATGACGACCGCGCTGACCCTCGAGTCGCAAATGCAGGGCTATCTCGACCACTTGACGATCGAGCGTGGCGTCGCGGCCAACACGCTCAGCTCGTATCGGCGCGACCTGCGCCGCTATTCAAAGCACTTGGAAGACCGTGGAATTCACGATCTTGCCAAGGTCGGCGAGGACGACGTCAGCGAATTTCTGGTCGCGTTGCGCCGCGGTGATCCCGATTCCGGAGCGGTCGGCTTGTCGGCGGTGTCGGCGGCACGGGCGCTGATCGCGGTGCGCGGCCTGCATCGCTTCGCTGCCGCCGAGGGGCTGGCCGAATTGGATGTGGCGCGCGCGGTGCGACCGCCGACCCCCGGCCGCCGGCTGCCCAAAAGCCTGACCATCGACGAAGTGCTGGCGCTGCTGGAAGGCGCCGGCGGGGAAAGCCCGTCCGACGGTCCGCTGACGCTGCGCAACCGGGCGCTGCTGGAGCTGTTGTATTCCACCGGATCACGCATCTCCGAAGCCGTCGGCCTCGACGTCGACGACATCGACACCCAGGCCCGTTCGGTGCTGCTGCGCGGCAAGGGCGGCAAGCAGCGGCTGGTGCCGATCGGTCGTCCCGCCGTCCACGCGCTCGATGCCTACCTGGTACGCGGACGCCCGGAGCTGGCCCGCCGGGGTCGCGGCACCGCCGCGATCTTCCTCAACGCCCGCGGCGGACGGCTGTCGCGGCAAAGCGCATGGCAGGTGCTGCAGGACGCCGCCGAGCGTGCCGGGATCACCTCGGGGGTGTCGCCGCACATGCTGCGGCACTCGTTCGCCACGCATCTGCTGGAGGGCGGGGCCGACGTGCGCGTCGTGCAGGAGCTGCTCGGGCACGCCTCGGTGACGACCACGCAGATCTACACGCTGGTCACCGTGCACGCGCTGCGCGAGGTGTGGGCCGGAGCCCACCCGCGCGCGCAGTAGCTCAGCGCAGGTAATCGGACTCCAGCACCAGGTCGGACACCATCGACTGGTATTCGAGGTGGGCCTTGTGCTCGACGGTGTTCCACAACTTGCCCTGCTGCTGGCGCATGTACTCGCGGTACTTCGGCGCACCGGGCACCCGGACGTTGTCGGCAACCGCGATCGAGCCCTTATGCAGCCAGCCCCGGTCCATGATGCTCAACAGATCGTTGAGGTAGGCGTCCTTGTCGTGGTCGAGGAACAGGAAATCGAGTGCACCAGAAGCGAATCCGTGTTCGCTGGCGAGCGCGTCGAGCGTGCGCCCGCCGTCACCGAGGGTGCCGACGACGCACGTCACCCGATCGGCGACACCGGCATGCGCCCAGATTCGCCGGGCGTTAGCGGCGTTGGCCTCGGCGAGCTCGACGGAAAACACCTTGGCGTTCGGCGCGGCCCGGGCGATCCGCAGCGCGCCGTAGCCGCAGTAGGTGCCCAACTCCAGCGCGAGCGCGGGGTCGGCCCGGCGTACGGCGGCGTCGAGCAGCAGGCCCTTCTCGTCGCCGACATTGATCAGCATCGACTTCTCGTAGGCGAACTTGTCGATGGTCGCCAGCACGTCGTCGATGTCACCGGCTCGGGCGTGGGCGAGGACGTAGTCGACCGCGGCCGCCTCGCGTCCGTCGCCGATCTGGCCCGTCGTGGTGATGTTGCGAACTCCGGCAGCCATCCGCCACACCGACCATCGCAGCAGCGGTATCCGTCTCTTGAGGTCCATAGGCCCTACCCTAGGCATGGTCGACCCAGCGGTGGTGTCCAACACTTGCGTCCCCGCGGTCCCGGCTATAACGTCCGGCCATCGGTGGCGGTCGGCGGAGGAGCCAGATGAGCGGTTATCGCGAGCTTCACCAGTTCAGCCTCGACGATCCGAGGACATTCTGGGCGCAGGCCGCGGAGGCGGTGACGTGGATCCAGGCGCCGAAGCGGATCCTCGATGACAGCCGACCGCCTTTCTATCGCTGGTTTCCCGACGGGGAACTCAACACGTGCGTCAACGCCCTCGACCGACACGTCGACGCCGGCCGCGGCGGCACGCCGGCGCTGATTTACGACTCACCCGTGACAGCGACGAAGCGCACCCTCTCCTATGCCGAATTGCTCGATCTCACATCGCGTTTCGCCGGGGTGCTGCGCAACTTGGGGGTGAGCAAAGGCGACCGCGTGGTCATCTATATGCCGATGATCCCGGAAACGGTGGTCGCCATGCTGGCGTGCGCCCGAATCGGTGCGGTGCATTCCGTGGTCTTCGGTGGATTCGCCGCGCACGAGCTCGCCACTCGCATCGACGACGCTCGTCCTGCCGTGGTCGTCTCGGCGTCCTGCGGCATCGAACCGACCCGGGTTGTGGAGTACAAGCCCATGCTCGACGCGGCGATCGCTGCCAGTGCGCATCCGCCACGGCACTGCGTCATCGTGCAGCGTGACCGGCTGCGCTGCAGCATGGTCGACGGCCGTGACAGAGACTGGCAGGAGCTGATTGGCGTCGCCGAGCCAGTGGCGGCAGTCGCGGTGGCCGCAACGGATCCGCTGTACATCCTGTACACCTCGGGTACCACCGGCAGACCCAAAGGCGTGGTGCGGGACAACGGTGGTCACGCGGTAGCGCTGCTTTGGAGCATGCGCCACATTTACGACGTCAGCCCCGGCGATGTCTATTGGGCGGCGTCGGACGTCGGCTGGGTGGTCGGGCACTCCTACATCGTCTACGGACCACTGTTCGCGGGCGCCACCACGGTGCTCTACGAGGGAAAGCCGGTGGGCACGCCCGACCCAGGTGCTTTCTGGCGTGTGATCACCGAGCACGAGGTGAAGGTTTTCTTCACCGCGCCGACCGCAATCCGCGCGATCCGCCGGGACGATCCCGACGGCACCTGGCTGCAGCGCTATGAGCGCGCCCATCTGGAATCGGTGTTCCTCGCCGGCGAGCGGCTCGACCCCGACACTTACTCATGGGTGTCGGACAAGGTCGGCGTTCGAGTCATCGACCACTGGTGGCAGACCGAGACCGGGTGGGCGATTGCAGCCAATCCGATAGGTGCGGAACCGCTGCCGATCAAGCCCGGTTCGCCGGGCGTGCCGATGCCGGGCTACGACGTCGCGATCCTCAATCCGGACGGAGCGGCCTGCTCGCCTGGTGAGGAGGGCGCCATCTGCCTGAGTCTGCCGCTCCCGCCTGGTGCCTTCCCGACGCTCTGGGAGGATGACGCGCGGTACGAAGCCTCGTACTTGTGCGAGCATCCCGGCTATTACCTGACCGGCGACGGCGGATATGTCGATCAGGACGGCTATCTGTTCGTCATGGGCCGCATCGACGATGTCATCAACGTGGCCGGTCACCGGCTCTCCACCGGCGAAATAGAAGCGGTGCTGGCGTCACACCCCGCGGTGGCCGAAGTGGCGGTCATCGCCGTCGCCGACGACATCAAGGGCCAGGTCCCGCGCGGGTTCGTCGTCCTGCAGGCCGGGTCGCCGGGGGACGGGCTCGCCGACGAGTTGGTGGCGCTAGTTCGCGACGAGATCGGGGCGGTGGCGTGTCTGAAGCGCGTCGACATCGTCTCGGCGTTGCCGAAGACGCGCTCCGGCAAGATTCTCCGCAAGGCGATGCGCCGCATCGCGCACGGCCACGACGATGAGATGCCGTCCACCATCGAGGACCCTGACGTGCTGCATGCGCTGCGGCCCGTCTTGACCCTGGAGCCAGGCGCACGGGAGTCGCTGGAACCGGCGTGACCACCCAGACCGGCCGGCAGTGACGCGCGGCGGTAACGTCCGCATCCCCTTCGACTGGTGCTCGTGTGACTGGTGTTAAGCAAGCGAATTCAACGACATCACGTCCGCGATATCCGCACATATTCGCTGGTGAAACACCCTGCGGGTCGCCCGGTTTACGCGCGCCTACCCGATAGACTTTCGGACGATGTTCACCTTCGCAATACCCCGGGCATGACCGACCAGCCTGACGACGGCGTCGAGATTGGCCTTACGGGGCGTCCGCCGCGGGCGATACCGGAACCGCAGCCGCGTACCTCGCACGGCCCGGCAAAGGTGATTGCGATGTGCAACCAGAAGGGTGGCGTCGGAAAAACCACCTCGACGATCAACCTGGGTGCCGCGCTCGCCGAGTACGGCCGGCGGGTGTTGCTGGTGGACATGGATCCGCAGGGCGCGCTGTCCGCGGGCCTCGGCGTCCCGCACTACGAGTTGGAAAAGACCATTCACAACGTGCTGGTCGAGCCGCGGGTGTCGATCGAAGACGTGCTGCTTTCCACCCGGGTCAAGTACCTGGACCTGGTGCCCAGCAATATCGACCTGTCGGCCGCCGAGATTCAGCTGGTCAACGAGGTGGGCCGGGAGCAGACGCTGGGTCGGGCGCTGCATCCGGTGCTGGACCGCTACGACTATGTCTTGATCGACTGCCAGCCGTCGCTCGGCCTGCTCACCGTCAACGGGCTGGCCTGCTCCGATGGCGTGGTCATCCCGACCGAGTGCGAGTTCTTCTCGCTACGCGGCCTGGCGCTGCTCACCGATACCGTGGACAAGGTGCGCGACCGGCTCAACCCGAAGCTTGAGATCAGCGGCATCCTGCTGACCCGCTACGACCCGCGCACGGTCAACGCCCGTGAGGTGATGGCCCGGGTCGTCGAACGCTTCGGTGACCTGGTGTTCGACACCGTGATCACCCGGACCGTGCGTTTCCCGGAGACCAGTGTGGCGGGTGAACCCATCACCACCTGGGCGCCGAAGTCGACCGGCGCCATCGCCTATCGCGCTTTGGCCCGCGAGTTCATCGACCGCTTCGGCGCGTGAACGACACAGCCAATGGTGAGGCGGCAGCGCAGAACGGCTCCTCGACCGGTTTCCAAGTCCGCCTCACCAACTTCGAGGGGCCGTTCGACCTGCTGCTGCAGCTGATCTTCGCGCATCGTCTCGACGTGACCGAGGTGGCGCTGCATCAGGTCACCGACGACTTCATCGCCTACACCCGCGAGATCGGCACCCAGCTGGATCTGGAGGAGACCACCGCGTTCCTCGTGGTTGCCGCGACCCTGCTCGATCTCAAGGCCGCGCGGCTGCTGCCGGCCGGACAGATCGATGACGAGGAAGACCTCGCCCTGCTCGAGGTGCGGGACCTGCTCTTCGCCCGGCTGCTGCAGTACCGCGCGTTCAAGCACGTCGCGGAGATGTTCGCCGAGCTGGAAGCCACCGCGCTGCGCAGCTACCCGCGCGCGGTGTCGCTGGAAGACCGGTTCACCGAACTGCTGCCTGAAGTGATGATCGGTGTCGACGCCGAGCGGTTCGCCCAGATCGCTGCGGTCGCGTTCAGCCCGCGGCCGGTGCCGACGGTGGCCATCGGCCACCTGCACGAGCTCAAGGTCTCGGTGCCCGAGCAGGCCCAGAAGCTGCTGTCGATGCTCGAAGCGCGGGGCAGCGGCCAATGGGCCACGTTTTCCGAGCTGGTCGCCGACTGCGAGGTACCGATGGAAGTGGTGGGACGCTTTTTGGCGCTGCTCGAGCTGTATCGGTCCCGGGCGGTAGCATTCGACCAGTCGGAGCCGCTTGGCGTGCTCCAGATTTCGTGGACCGGGGAGCGTCCGACCGCCGAAATACGGGACGAATAAATGACTCGCGCCGTGACGATGCAGAGCGCAGCGATGTGCCCGCTTGCGGGAGAGAGGAGGGGCGCTCGTGACTGAAGACCTGCCCGACCTCGATCTCGCCCCGGGTATGGAAGGCATCCCCGACATCGCCGAAGCAGCGCCGCTGGACGACGAGGAGTTGCGCGGCGTGCTGGAGGCGCTGTTGCTGGTGGTGGACACCCCGGTCGCCGAGGAGGCGCTGGGCGCCGCCACCGGGCAACCCGTCTATCGGATAGCCGCGAAACTGCAGCTGATGGCCGAGGAGCTCACGCAACGCGACAGCGGCATCGACCTGCGTAGGACCGGCGAGGGCTGGCGGATGTACACCCGCGCCAAGTACGCGCCCTACGTGGAGAAGCTGCTGCTGGACGGCGCGCGCTCCAAGCTCACCCGGGCCGCGCTGGAGACCCTGGCCGTCGTGGCCTACCGCCAGCCCGTGACCCGTGCGCGGGTCAGCGCGGTGCGCGGGGTCAACGTCGACGCCGTCATCCGAACCCTGTTGGCGCGCGGCCTGATCACCGAGGCCGGCGTCGACGAGGACAGCGGCGCGGCCACCTTCGCCACCACCGAGCTGTTCTTGGAGCGGCTCGGGCTGGAGTCGCTGACCGACTTGCCCGATATCGCACCGCTGCTTCCCGACGTCGACGCCATCGAGGATCTGAGCGAATCCCTGGACAGCGAGCCACGTTTCATCAAACTGTCGGGCGGCCAGACGCCCGAACAGTCGCTGTCATTTGACGTGGACCAGGATTAATGGCCGAAGATCAGGGAATCCGGCTGCAAAAAGTGTTGTCCCAGGCCGGAATTGCGTCGCGCCGGGCCGCCGAGAAGTTGATCATCGACGGTCGCGTCGAGGTGGACGGGCAGGTGGTGACCGAGCTGGGCACCCGCGTCGACCCCGATGCCTCCGTGATCCGCGTGGACGGCGCCAGGATCGCCCTCGACGAGTCGCAGGTGTATCTGGCGCTGAACAAGCCGCGCGGGATGCACTCGACAATGTCCGACGATCGTGGCCGGCCGTGCATCGGTGACCTGGTCGAGCGGCGAGTGCGGGGGAACACGAAGCTCTTTCACGTCGGACGTTTGGATGCCGACACCGAGGGGCTGATCCTGCTGACCAACGACGGCGAGTTGGCACACCGGTTGATGCACCCCTCCCACGAAGTGCCCAAGACGTATCTGGCGACGGTCGCCGGAAAGGTACCGCGTGGGCTGGGCAAGCAATTGCGGGCCGGCATCGAGTTGGAAGACGGCCCAGCGCGTGTCGACGACTTCGCGGTGGTGGATGCCATTCCCGGAAAGACGTTGGTGCGCTTGACGTTGCACGAAGGACGCAATCGGATCGTGCGACGGATGCTGGCTGGGGTGGGTTTCCCGGTGGAGGCGCTGGTACGCACCGAGTTCGGTGGGATCGCGCTGGGTAAGCAGCGGCCGGGCAGTATCCGGGCGCTCAGCCAGGGCGAGATCGGGCAACTGTACCAAGCGGTGGGCTTGTGAGCGGAACGAGCGGAACGGGCGGCGTGGTGGTGGCGATCGACGGCCCGGCCGGAACCGGAAAGTCTTCGGTGTCAAAGGGATTGGCGGAAGCGTTGCAGGCGCGTTACCTGGACACCGGCGGGATGTACCGGATGGTGACGTTGGCCGTGTTGCGCGCCGGGATCGACCCGGCCGATGCAGAAGCGGTCGCACGGGTCGCCGAGACGGTGCAGATGTCGGTCGACTACCACCCCGAGGGTGATCGTTATTTCCTTGGCGGCGAGGATGTCTCGGCCGAGATTCGCGGCGACGAGGTCACCCGCGCGGTGTCGGCCGTGTCGTCGGTGGCCGCCGTTCGGACCCGGCTGGTCGCCTTGCAGCGCGAAATGGCCCAGGGGCCGGGCAATGTCGTCGTCGAGGGGCGTGACATCGGGACGGTGGTGTTGCCGAACGCGCCGGTGAAGATCTTCCTGACCGCGTCGGCCGAGACCCGCGCCCGTCGGCGCAATGACCAGAACATCGCCGCTGGTTTGGCCGACGACTACGACGGGGTCCTGGCCGATGTGCGCCGCCGGGATCATCTGGACTCTACCCGCACGCTGTCGCCGTTGCGACCGGCGGCGGACGCGGTGATCGTCGACACCAGCGACATGACCGAGGCGCAGGTGATCGATCACCTGCTGGAGTTGGTCAAGCAGCGAAGCGAGGCAGTGCGGTGAGTCAGGACGGTACCTGGTCCGACGAAAGTGATTGGGAGGTAGTCGATTCCGATTCGGGAGACTTCGACGAGCCCGGTCCCGCTCCGGTGGTCGCCATTGTCGGCCGGCCCAACGTCGGCAAGTCAACATTGGTCAACCGGATCCTGGGCCGGCGCGAAGCGGTGGTGCAGGACATTCCTGGCGTCACCCGCGACCGGGTGTCCTACGACGCGCTGTGGACCGGTCGCCGGTTCGTCGTGCAGGACACCGGGGGATGGGAGCCCGACGCGAAGGGTCTGCAGCAGCTGGTGGCCGAACAGGCGTCGGTGGCGATGCGTACCGCCGATGCGATCATTTTGGTGGTCGACGCTACGGTCGGTGCCACCAGCGCCGACGAGGCCGCCGCCCGCATCCTGCTGCGCTCCGGCAAGCCGGTCTTCTTGGCTGCCAACAAGGTTGACAGCGAGAAGGTCGAATCGGACGCGGCCGCGCTGTGGTCGCTGGGTCTGGGCGAGCCCCATGCGGTCTCCGCGATCCACGGCCGCGGTGTGGCCGATCTACTCGACGAGGTGTTGGCCGCATTGCCCGCCGTGTCCGAGGCGGCCCCGGCGGCCGGCGGCCCGCGCCGGGTGGCGCTGGTTGGCAAGCCCAATGTCGGCAAGAGCTCGCTGCTGAACAAGCTTGCCGGCGACGAGCGCTCGGTCGTGCACGACGTCGCGGGAACCACGGTCGATCCGGTGGACTCGTTGATCGAATTGGGCGGCAAGATCTGGCGTTTCGTCGACACCGCGGGGTTGCGCCGCAAGGTCGGTCAGGCCAGCGGGCACGAGTTCTACGCGTCGGTGCGCACGCACTCGGCCATCGATTCCGCCGAGGTGGTGCTCGTGCTGATCGACGCGTCACAGCCGCTGACCGAACAGGACCAGCGGGTACTGAGCATGGTGATCGAGGCCGGCCGGGCGCTGGTGCTGGCCTTCAACAAATGGGATCTGGTCGACGAGGATCGCCGCGAGCTGCTGGACCGCGAGATCGATCGTGAGCTGGCGCAGCTGCAGTGGGCGGAGCGCGTCAACATCTCCGCCAAGACGGGACGGGCCGTGCAGAAGCTGGTGCCGGCGATGGAGACCGCGCTGGCGTCGTGGGACGCCCGGATCCCGACCGGCCCGCTGAACAGCTGGCTCAAGGAAGTCGTCGCGGCCACGCCGCCTCCGGTGCGCGGCGGCAAGCAGCCGCGCATTTTGTTCGCCACCCAGGCCGCCGCCCGGCCGCCGACGTTCGTCCTTTTCACTACCGGCTTCCTCGAAGCCGGCTACCGACGCTTCCTGGAGCGGCGGCTGCGCGAGACGTTCGGGTTCGCCGGCAGCCCGATCCGCATCAATGTGCGGGTCCGCGAAAAGCGCACCGCCAAGCGCCGCTGACTCTCGGGGCCGCGCTGTATGCCCCCTTTCGTCCGCGTCGAGTGCGCGTCTGGGGCGCCCTGAGTGCACACTCGCCACCCTGACCGCACACTCAACGGCGCGTCGGGCGCTTGATCCCACAATGCGGTCAATGATGTCTGTATCACAGGATTCAACGTTGACTTTGGCGTCGGCCTAACAGTAACGTCCTCTTGTATAGCGGGTTGCTATACCCGTACTGCGGGATTGCATGGAGGCATCGTGAACGCGTCGCGATTCAGCGTGCAGGACAAGTCGATCCTGATCACCGGCGCGACCGGCGCCTTGGGCAGCGCGGCGACCCGGGCCCTGGCCGAGGCCGGGGCGCGGCTCACCCTGGCCGGAGGCAACACTGAGCGTCTGGCCGAGCTGGCTGCTGAGACAGGCCGGCACGACCTGGCGGTGGTGGTCCGCCGCCCCGATACCCCGGCCGACGCCCAGGCCATGGTCGATGCCGCGGTGGCCAAGCATGGCCGGCTCGACGGCGTCCTGGTTGCTTCGGGCATGAACCACGTCCAGCCGATCACCGAGATGGCCGTCGACGACTTCGACGACGTGATGAAGGCCAACGCGCGCGGCGCCTGGCTGGTATGCCAGGCGGCCGGGCGGGTGCTGCTAGAGCAGGGCGGGGGAGGCAGCGTCGTGCTGGTTTCCTCGGTGCGCGGCAGCCTCGGTCATCCCGCCGGCTACAGCGCCTACTGCCCGTCGAAAGCGGCGACCGACCTGCTGGCCAAGTCGTTGGCCGCTGAGTGGGGTCCCCACGGGATACGGATAAATGCCTTGGCGCCAACGGTTTTCCGCTCGGAACTAACCGAGTGGATGTATGCCGCCGACGAGAAGGGGCGCCAGACCCGCGAGGCGATGTTCGCACGAATCCCGTTGCGCCGCTTCGCCGAACCGGAAGACTTCGTCGGCGCGCTGATCTATCTACTCAGCGACGCGTCGAGTTTCTACACCGGCCAGGTGATGTACCTGGACGGCGGCTACACCGCATGCTGATACGAAAGGAACTGTCGTGACCATGACCTGGCCGCTCGGCGAAGCCGAATCGAAGCTAGAGTTCTACGATCTGTCCCACCCCTGGGGACATGGTGTGCCGGCGTGGCCGTACTTCGAGGACGTCAAGATCGAACGACTGCACAACATGGCCAGAAGCCGCGTCCTCACCCAAAAGATCACCACGGTTATGCATTCCGGCACGCACATCGACGCGCCGGGTCACGTGATCGAAGGCACGCCGCTGCTAGACGAGATTCCACTGAGCGCGTTCTTCGGCACCGGGGTCGTCGTGTCGATCCCGAAGCGGAAGTGGGAAGTCGTCACCGCCGCGGACCTGGAGAATGCCACGCCGCAGATCCGGCCCGGCGACATCGTCATCGTCAACACCGGCTGGCACCACACCTACGCCGACAGCGCCGAGTACTACGCGTACTCGCCGGGCTTCTACAGGGAAGCCGGGGAGTGGTTCGCGGCCAAGGGCGTCAAAGCCGTCGGCACCGATACCCAGGCTCTGGACCATCCGTTGGCCACCTCGATCGGCCCGCACGGCCCCGCCGAGCATACGGGTGGTCTATTGCCTTGGGCGGTAAAGGAATACGAGGAGCAAACCGGCCACAAGGTGCTCGACGACTTCCCGGAATGGGAGCCCTGCCATCGCGCGATTCTGTCCAAGGGGATTTACGGCTTCGAGAACGTGGGCGGCGACCTGGACAAGGTCACCGGCAAGCGGGTCACCTTCGCGGCTTTCCCGTGGCGCTGGGTCGGCGGCGACGGCTGTATCGTGCGCCTGGTGGCGATCACCGACCCCACCGGCAGCTATCGTCTCGAGACCGGAGCCTGACATGAGCGTGGACGCAGAAGAGGCCCGCGGCAGCGGAATTCAGGTCATCGCGCGCGCGGCCGAGATGCTACGGCTGCTGCAAGCGCATCCCGGCGGGTTGAACCAGGCCGAGATCGGCGAGCGGCTGGGCATGGCGCGCTCGACCGTGAGCCGGATCCTCAATGCGCTCGACGACGAGGGCCTGGTGGCGTCGCGAGCGGCGCGGGGTCGCTATCGGCTGGGACCCGAGATCGCCCGCATGGCCACCACCGTGCGCCGCAGCGTCGTGTTCGACGTGCACCCGTTCATCGAGGAGCTGTCCCGCGAACTGGAGGAGACGGTCGACCTGTCGATCCTGGACGGCGACCGCGCGACCTTCGTCGACCAGGTCGTCTCGCCGCACCGGCTGCGGGCGATCAGCGCGGTCGGAGAGTCGTTTCCGCTGCACTGCTGCGCCAACGGCAAGGCGCTGCTGGCCAACCTGTCGGCCGAGGAGCAAGCCCGTGCGCTGCCGAGTCGGCTCGCCAAGCTGACCGCGAACACCATCACGACGCCGGCGGCGTTGCGCAAAGAGCTCGACCGCGTCAAAGCCGAAGGCGTGGCGTATGACCGCGAAGAGCAGAGCGAAGGGATCTGCGCGGTCGGCGCGGTGCTCAAGAACGTGGGCGACGAGATGGTCGCGGTCAGCGTGCCCGTACCGTCGCAGCGGTTCTACCGCCGCGAATCCGAGCTCGCGCAGGCGCTGCTGGTCTGGGTCGAAAAGGTCGACGCCTGGTTCGCGAAAGCCGGCGACCACGAGGCTCGCAGGTCAGCCGGGCAATAGCGGCTAGGCGCCGCGGCTACGGTAGGCTGTCGACCTGCTGCTGGTGGACTCATCGGCACACGGGCTGTGGCGCAGTTTGGTAGCGCACTTGACTGGGGGTCAAGTGGTCGCAGGTTCAAATCCTGTCAGCCCGACACAGGTCAGCCCGACCAGCCCATCTCGAGCGGCCCCGACGCAATCAGGGGCCTGCTGGTTGAGCGACGTCCGCGCCGGAATCCGCTGCACTGCCGTCCGTCATGGTACGGCCGCGGAAGAAGTCCGGGGTTATCGCCCACCAGATCACCATCAGGATCGATCCCAGCAGCAGCGCGCCGATGCCGACCGCTGCGACGGCGCCGACTCCCAGGATCGTGATGTTGTTGCCGTTGTCGTCGGTCAGCCACTCGGGCCGAGCGTACTGGTTGAGCCCGTAGATGAGCACGATCAGTAGGGTGACGCCGCCCAGCAACGGGATAACGCCGCGCGCCACAAGATTTCGCACCGATCTGGTCAGGGTGTTGCGGTAGTACCACGCGCACGCAAATCCGGTGAGCCCGTAATAGAACGCGATCATCAACCCCACCGATCCGATCAGCGCGGCGAGCAGGTTCTCGCTGATGAGCGTGAAAAGGACGTAGAAAACGACGGACACCACGCCGACCGCGATGGTGGAGGTGGTCGGTGTGAGGTAGCGATGGTGGGTCTTGGCGAACGACTCCGGCAGCGCCTTGTATACCCCCATCGATAGGGTGGTGCGCGCGGTCTTCAAGATCGTTGTCTGCGTCGACGCCAGGGCAGATGTCAGGATCGACGTCGCCAGCAACAGCAGTGCGATCCTTCCGAGGATGCCGTTGCCGAACAGTGCTGGACCAATCGCTGCGAAGGTGTCTTTCGAGTTGTGGGGGTTGCTCAGCCCGATGCCCTGGGTCCCGACACCGGCGAACGCGATGGCCGACACGGTCACCAGGGTGTAGGTCGCGAGCAGCAGGAGAGCCGAGATGATGGCGGCACGGCCAGGTGTGCGGCTGGGGTCGTCGGATTCCTCGTTGCATGCGACGGCGGTGTCCCAGCCCCAGTACATGAAGATGGCCATCAGGGCTGCAGGGGCGATGGTGTTCCCGAAATCGAGACCGCCGGGCCAGAACCAGGACAGTGCCGGGTGCAGCGAAACCCCCTGTGCATCAAGGGTATAAGTCTTAATTAGTGCGACCACCGAGAACACGACTAGCACCACGATTTGAAAGGCCAGCAGCGCGTGCAGCACTCTGGCCGAGACCTGGATTCCGCGGTAGCAGATATAGGTCATCGTTACGATCCAGAAGACGCCTACCACCGTCGGCCAGAACCCGTTGCCGGCCACGTCCGCGAGCGAAAGCCAGCCCAGGTCTGCGGCGAATCTGAACGAATAAGCCGCGGAGATCTCCGCCAGGTTGGCCATCACAATCACTTCTGCGGCGATGATGCCCCAGCCACCCAGCCAGCCGACGATGGGTCCAAATGCCCGCGACGCCCAGGTGAACGTGGTGCCGCAGTCCGGTATGGCCCTATTGAGTTCCTGGTAGGCGGTGGCGATCAAGTACATCGGGATGAATGAAATGAGCACGACGGCTGGGGCTTTGACGCCGCAGAGTTGCGCGCCGCCACTGGCAACGATCAGACCCAGCGTCGCGGCGAGGCTATAGGCCGGGGCCATGGACGCCAACCCGACAACCACGCTGGAGAGCAGCCCGAGCGCGCCGCCCCGGAGGCCTTTGCTCCTGACGGTCACCGCTGCAGCCCCGCTCTCCCGACCGGTCATGACCTCACCTTTGCTCATCGCATCGCTTCGCACCATCTGGGGAGCATTTGGGACCGCACGGCATGCGAAAGGGACTGCGCCAGTGGGTGTCTGATCACTCGTTGCACCCGCTCGGGTCGGAAAGGACTTTGGACCCTATTTCTCCCATCGACGCGCGTGCAATCTTAATGTAACCGCATGACACATATACATTACGACGTCGCGACAGATAGATAACTGAAGGAGTTCCGTGTCCGAGGACTTGACTAACGTGCAGCTACTCCGCGAACTTGAACCGGTAGTTGAACGTCTACTCAACCGCCACCTGTCGATGTTCAAGGAATGGAATCCGCACGATTACGTGCCGTGGTCGGATGGCAGAAATTTCTATGCGCTGGACGGCCAAGATTGGGAGCCTGGACAGAGCCGACTCCCCGATGTCGCCCAGGTTGCGATGGTGCAAAACCTGCTGACCGAGGACAATTTACCGTCCTATCACCGTGAGATCGCGATGAACTTCAGCATGGACGGCCCCTGGGGGCAATGGGTGAATCGGTGGACCGCGGAAGAGAACAGGCACAGCACGGCGCTGCGCGATTACCTGGTGGTGACCCGCGCGGTCGACCCGGTCGAGCTGGAAAAGCTCCGCCTCGAGCAAATGACGCGGGGCTTCAGCCCCGGCCAGAACCGACAGGGCGATATGTTTGCTGAGAGCTTGTTTGACTCGGTCATGTATGTCTCGTTTCAAGAATTAGCCACCCGCGTCTCGCATCGCAACACGGGCAAGGTCAGCAATGACGCGATCGCCGAACAGTTGATGGCCAGGGTGTCGCACGACGAGAACCTGCACATGATCTTTTATCGGGATGTCAGTGCTGCAGGTCTGGACATCGCGCCCAATCAGGCGATGAAATCGGTGCACCGAATCCTGCGCAACTTCAAGATGCCCGGGTTCACGGTCCCGGAGTTTCGGCGCAAGGCGGTAATTATCGCCGTTGGCGGTGTTTACGACCCGCGCATCCATCTCAACGAGGTGGTCATGCCCGTGCTCAAGAAGTGGCGCATCTTCGAACGGGAAGACTTCACCGGCGAGGCCGCAAGGATGCGCGACGACCTCGCCTTACTGGTCAAGGAACTCGAAGAAGCCTCCGACAAATTCGACGAATCCAAGCAGCGCTATCTGGAGCGTGAGGCACGTAAGACCGAGAAAATCACCGTCAGCAAAGTGCTCCAAACGAAGGGAACGCTGACGCTAAGCGGGCACTGAGGACGCGGTGACCAGCGGATGGTGTTGCTGCGCCACTCGGAGCCGCCGCGGGCTCAGTGTCCGGCGGCGGTGAGCTGGTGATCCGCCTCGAGCAACATCCACGCGCTCAGCTGTACCGAGAGATCGCGGCCCGGGTTCGGTGGGGACGCGCGCGACGAGTCCGCGAGCTGGGTAAAGGTTTCCAGACCTGCCGGCGCAGTGACCGGGCGGTTCCAATGCGCACCGAACAGTGGCAGCCCGTCCACCTCGGCCCGGTTGTCCCAGGCGGCCCGCGCGGACGCGTGCACGAGCTCGGCGGCGGTGGTGTCGCCGAGGGCCACTGCGGTCTGAGCGAGATACCTGGCGAGGATGCCCATGAACAGCCCGGAGTCGTTCCCGGCGCACCCGGCGATCACACCCCCGTCGGCGAGCCTGTGGGCGGTAGCGGCGACGAGCGCCGCGGCACGGTCGCGATGGGTCGAATCGTTTGTGCGCAGCGCTAATTCGGTCTCCAGCCCGATGGCCACACCCTGACAGTAGGTCAGCAAGGAGCGGTCCATCCGCCCGCTAGGTTCGTGCACCCCGTCGAAGATCAGACCGCTTTCGGGGTCGCGCAGCCGGTTGTGCAGGTAATCGGCGAGTCGTTCGGCCCGGGACAGGTTGCCCAATCGCGCCATCGCGATGCCGGTCGGACCGATCCCGGAGGTGCTGTAGTAATCGTGGCCGATCTTCCAGGGCACCGCGCCGACGGTGGGGTTCCAGCCGTCGAGCAGCGCGGTCCGCAGCTTCGGAATGGCGTCGTCGAACCGGACGCCGAGCAGCCGGTCGGCGCGTTCGAGCGCCAACACCAACCACGACATGTCGTCGCAGTACGAGTTGGTCCAGGTGGCGAGATTGCGGGTGTGAATGCCGCGCGCGACGGCGCCGATGCGGTCGATGCGTTCGGGGGTGCGCGCGCGGTACGCGGCATCCACCGCGCAGTCCAGCAGGTGCGCCTGCCACCAGTAACACCAACGGAACAACAACAATTGGTCGAACAGGGAAGACGGCCAGTGCAGCGTGCCCAGTTGCATCCCGGACTGCCACCAGAGCGTGTGCACGTGCCGCTCCATGACCGCCCGCTCCGCCAGGTCCGCGCGCTCCGTGGGCCCCACCGGGCCGGGGGACGACTTCTGCATAATCGCCGCCGCCTGGGTCGGTTGATTCACCGCGGTGAGTGCGACGGCGCCCGCGACCGCGAAAAACAATCCGCGTCGGCTGATTCCCTTGTTCGGGCGATCCATCCGCTCGAGCTCTCCTTTGCTGAACGACGATCGGCGGCCGGAAACCGCGCAGCTATTTTATTCTGACACCAAATCTCGAAGGAGCAGAACGCCGGCGCGTCTGGACGTCGTGTCCGCCAACAGGGTTACTTTGTGTCCGACACGGTCGCGCACGCTGCAAATTCACTGTCGTGCAAGCAGACTCGATTGGCGTGCGGTAAGCCGATCATTCATCGGGGGCTTCTCCGGTTGCCTGGAATATGACACGACGTCCGATTTCGACGGCGTGGTCGGCGAAGCGCTCGTAAAAGCGGCCTAACAGCGTGACATCGACGGCGGTCGATACACCGTGCGGCCAGTCTTTCTCTTTGAGGACGGTGAAGAGGTGTTGGTGCAGCCGATTCATCTCTTCGTCATCCCGGCTGATCTGTGCCGCCTGCTCCGGATCGCGTGAGAGCACGACATCTCTTGCGCTTCGTCCCAAGTCCACCGCAATTCGTCCCATCTCGGCGAAGTCGCCAGTCACTTCTGTGGGTAATACCCGGTCCGGGTGTCGGCGGCGTGCGATCCTGCCGACGTGCAGCGCCAAGCCCCCCATCCGTTCGGCATCCGCGACGCTTTGCATGGAACCGACCACGGTTCGTAGATCGCTTGCGACGGGCGCTTGTAGGGCCAGCAACACGAATGCCGCATCCTCGGCATCACTTCGCATCTGGGCAAGGCGCGCGTGGCTCGCGATCACAGCTTCGGCTATCGACAGATCGGCCTGTAGTAGCGCGTGAGTCGCCCCCTCCATCGCCTCACCCGCCAGGCGGCACATCTCGCTCAGTGTCGCGGTCAGCGAATCGAGCTGCTCGTGGAACGCTGGGCGCATGGTGCAACCTTAATTGGGCCAGTACAAACGGTGGCGCCGTGGACAAACCAGTGACAGGCCGCTTCTGGTGAGTGCATGCTGATTGCTCCTCGATGAAATCACCCGTCCAGCAAATGTGACCCAGAGTTGCGACCACCGCTGCCGGTTCCGTGACACTCGCCGGGCGCTGCTTCCGCTGACACGCATCCTGGTACGGCACAACGTGTTTCGAGGACGGTAGCCCTTGATTCATGCCGGCAATAGGCTGCGAGTATGAAGCCTGTTGTGCTGCAACACTATGCGCTACGGAATGAGGCCTTGATGGCTTGGGCAGTAGACCGTCACTGATGCCGTGACGAATTTGACCGCGGTGCGGGTGACGCGATCGGGAACCAGGTGTAACGACGGACTGCCCGAGTACGTCGTATTCGTTTCCTCGTCGACGACGGACTGGAACGACCCGCCGCGATCGAGTTCCCCACAGATTTCGCGAGCCCGGTAGACCAACCCGGGCACGTTGTCGATGACGGGAATCTGTAGCTGCGCGAGCGTCGCCACAAACTGATCTTCCTGCGCATCGGCGCCCGCCGCGCCAGCACACGTGGTCGCGGCGGCAAGTATCGCCGAGGCGCTAACCAGTGCGCCTGCAACCCTGGTGATGTGGATGCGCACGGCAAGTTTCCCGCTTCGTCGGTGTCACCTGCTCGGCGTCTAATCAGTTCGACACCAACCGGTAACAATGGAGGCAACCAGCGCCTGCAATGATGGAAATCGTAACTGGCTACCACCGTGAATCACCACTCGGCTTTCGCGTGCACTCGCAGATTAGGGGAGGGGCGCGACGGTCGCGCAGGGGTATGACCGAATCGAACCGTAGCGGGATGGCGCCGTCTCACACGATGGCTGTCCACGGGCGGCCGATACCTGCTCTGTTGGTGGTGATCGCCGCCCTGATCGGCTCGGGTGTGGCCGGTGCGACGAGCGGGCCGATGCACCGGACCGCCGTGGGCACGGCAAACAGGGCTCATTCGGCAAACATTTCGTCATTTGGCGAGCGGGGCTGGCTGCTTACCGGACTGATCGCGCCGGCTCCCTCGGGGGACATCACACCGGACCCGCCGCCGGGCATCCCGGCACCGACGGCAAAACCGCTCGAGCCTCCCGTGGCGGCGCCGCCGCCGCGAGCACAACAGCCGCAAGCGCCTAAACCGCAACCACAGGCACCCTTACCGCAAGAGCAAGGACCCGCACCGGCGCCGGAGGCGCCGCCGCCTCAGGCTCCGCCGCCGGCTCCACCTCCGCCGCCGCAACCTCCCCCGTCGCCGCGGCCGCCGGGGGGCCATGTCCAGCTCTCGCCGTGAGACAGACGATCCCTGACACCCTTATGCGCCGAGACGCTGCGCACGGCCAGCGGCGCGGGCACACTTGTGGGCATGCAGATGCGTGAGCTCACCGTGTTGACCGAAGCCGCCCGAGCCTCGACGTCACCGCGGCAGGCGTGATCGTGGCGCCGGAGCCCGAGCGTCGCGTGCTGAACGGCCTGTCGGACATACGCGCGTTCTTTCACACGAACAAGGTGCCGCTGTACTTCATCTCGCCGACTCCGTTCAATTTGCTCGGCGTTGACCGCTGGATACGAAACTTCTTCTACCTCACCTACTTTGACTCTTTCGAGGGCACCCATTCGCGCGTGTTCGTGCCCCGGCGACGCGACCGTCGTGATTTCGATTCGATGGACGAGGTGTGCAGTCACCTGCTGTCCGATCCAGAAACGCTGGACTTCATCGGGGGCAAAGGTCCCGGCGGCAAGTGTTGCTTTGTGATGATGAACGAGGAAATCCAGGGCCTCGCGCGACAGGCGGGTCTCGACGTCATGCACCCGCCGATCGAGTTGCGCAATCGCCTGGGCTCCAAGATCGTCATGACGCGCCTGGCCAACGAGGCGGGCATACCGAGCGTGCCCAACACGATCGGACGGGCCGGCTCCTACGACGAACTGCTGGCGCTCGCACAAGACGCCGGATTGGGAGACGACCTGGTCGTCTCGATCGCCTACGGCAACGCCGGCAGCGGGACGTTCTTTGTGCACGGTCAGCGTGACTGGGACGAGCACGGTGGCGACATGGTCGGCCAGGAACTCAAAGTCATGAAGCGCATCCGCAACGTCGAAGTCTGCCTCGAGGGCGCCGTGACCCGACATGGCACCGTGGTCGGCCCCGCAATGACGAGCCTCGTCGGCTATTCCGAGCTCACCCCCAGCCGGGGCAGCTGGTGTGGCAATGACATCTGGCACGAGGTGCTGCCGCCCGCCCAGACCCACGCCGCGCGAGAAATGGTGACAAAGCTGGGCGACGTCATGCGCCGCGAGGGTTACCTCGGCTACTTCGAGGTGGACCTGCTGCATGACCTCGACTCCGACGAGCTCTACCTCGGCGAGGTGAATCCGCGCCTGAGTGGCGCCAGTCCGATGACCAACCTGACCACCGAGGCGTACGCCGACATGCCGCTGTTTCTCTTTCATCTGCTCGAGTACATGGACGTCGACTACGAGCTCGACATCGACGACATCAACGCGCGCTGGGAGCGCGGCTACGGCGAGGACGAGGTCTGGGGCCAGGTGATCATCACGGAGACGTCGCCGGATCTGGAGATCTTCACCGCGACGCCACGCACCGGGGTATGGCGCCTCGACGACGATGGCCGGGTCTCCTTTTCGCGAACCGCCAACGACTGGGCCACGCTGCTCGACGGCTCCGAGGCCTTTTACATGCGCGTCGCAGCGCCCGGCGACTTACGGTCCGAGGGTGCCCAACTCGGCGTGCTCGTCACGCGCTCACACCTGCAGACCGACGACTATCAGCTCAGCGACCGCTGCCAACGCTGGGTCAAGGGGATGAAGGCGAAGTTCGTCTCGACGCCCCTGACGCCGGCCGCGCCGATCGTCTCGCGGCTAGTCGCACGAGCGTGAGCCGCCCGGCCGATATTTCGCTGGACAATTGGCTGTCGCCGCCGTATGCGCATTGGTCGTTCCAGCACATCGACGACTTCGTGCCGACCGCGGTGATCCCGCGCGGCGACGGACCAGTTGCGGCGTTGCCCGCAGCCGGCGCACCGATCGCCGAGATTCCGGTGACCAGCACCGCGGGGACGGCCACCTCCGTGGGCGCGGTGATGGCCGGCACTGCCACCGACGGGTGGGCCGTCGCCCACCGCGGGTCGATCGTGGCCGAGGAGTACCTCGACGGCATGGGTGCCGAGACCCGGCACCTGCTGTTCTCGGTGAGCAAGTCGCTGGTGGGTGCGGTGGTAGGCGCGTTGCACGGCGCCGGTGCGATCGAGCTTGACGCGCCGGTCACGAAATACGTTTCTGCCCTTGAGAACTGCGGTTATGCCGGCGCGACGGTGCGCCACCTGCTCGACATGAGGTCGGGTATCGCATTCTCGGACAACTACCTTCACCCGACCGCGGAGATCCACGTTCTCGATCAGGCGATGGGATGGGCACCGACGAGCAGCCCGGACGTCCCGTCCACGCTGCGCGACTTCCTGCTGACCCTGCAGCAGAAGTCGCCGCACGGCGGCCCGTTCGAATATCGCTCGTGTGAAACCGACGTACTCGGTTGGATCTGCGAGGTGGCCGGCGGCCAGCGGATGCCCGGCCTGATGTCAGAGCTGGTGTGGAGCCGCATCGGCGCCCAATGCGATGCCACCATCGCCGTCGACACGGCCGGTACCGGATTCTTCGATGGCGGCATCAACGCCTGTTTGACCGACATGATCCGGTTCGGGTCGCTGTTCTTGCACGACGGTGTCTCGTTGACCGGACAGACAGTGGTGCCGGCCGCCTGGATCGCCGACACCTTCGACGGCGGTCCGGACTCACGTGCAGCGTTTGCCGCCAGCCCCGACGACACCCAAATGCCCGGTGGCATGTACCGCAACCAAGTGTGGTTTCCCTACCCGGGCAACAACATTGTGCTGTGCCAGGGAATGTGTGGCCAGATGATCTACGTCAACCGGGACGCTGAGCTGGTCGCCGCCAAGCTATCCACTCAGCCGGATGCCGGGGATCCGCAGATGCTGTGGGACACCCTGCACGCATTCGACGCGGTGGCAAGGGAATTGGCGGGAATCACGACCGAGTAGCCGGTGCTGCGTCGTCATTGATTCGGCTGGTAGACCGTCGGCGGTCCGAAGCCCGGACCGGTAAGGCAGCTGGGGCCGTTCTGTTTGGTGCAATCCAATACCTGACCCGGAGGTGGTGTCGGCGTCGTCGTTCCGGTGCCCCGGACAGTGAAGTTGAGGCCAGTCGCGCTTCCGGCACTGGCGCAGGAGCCGTAGGCGGGCACGGTCATCAGTGGGTATTTCGGCCACGATGGATCGGTGGGGACCTCAACTTGCCACCGCCCGTCGGTCACCACTCCGCAGCCGGTGTCGTACCCACCCGGTGGCTTCGGACCGATCATCACGTACATGCCGACGACGTCCTTTTGGGCAGAGCCCGACACGGTGAGTTTACCGTTCTTGAGCGGACCGAACGTGAGTCCGCTATCCGGCACTTTGGGCAACGTGGTGGTCGTCGGCGCCGTGTTTGTCGGCAACGGCGGTTGCTTGTCGCTGCTGAGCAGATTGATGGACGGCGGGATCGCGGTGATAATGGCCGCACACAGCGCGAAGAGTCCCGTTATCTTGGCCGCCGTCGCCACGGAGTCGCCCGGGCCGTTTCGTTGGTGCCTACCGATTCCAAACATCGCTCTACCTCCAAACCGCAGATCCTGTTCGCGCACAACGACTTTCGGTATGCAGGCCGGACTGTGCGCACATAACGTTCTAGCTCTTGGCATCTTCGGTTTGAGAATTGTCACGCCAGAGCGGGCGCGACGGCACGAGTAGTTCACTACTCCATTGGTTGTTTGTCCTGGCATGCGGTGGCTTGCGTTAGTTGCCTCGCAGGGCCGCGGTGACCGAGGCATACATCGTGGACTTGATGGCGCCGAGGGTGCCGCGGTCTTTTCCGAGTAGTGGCTGCAGCCGGTTGACGGCGGCACTGACCAGCTCTTCGTCTGGGGCGGTGTCGTCGACGAGGCCGGCGGCCTGCGCATCGGGTCCGGGAAAACGGCGGCCAGTCGTCATGGCCGTCACCGCCGACTGCGGCGACAGTTTGGCTTGCACCAGTGCGGCCATGCCCGTGGTGAAGGGGATCTTGATGTCGACTTCGGGAAAGCAGTAGTAGCCGCGGTCGGATCGCATCACGCGGTAGTCGTGTGCGATGCCCAACATGGCGCCCGCGCCGAAGGCGTGGCCGTTGACCGCTGCGACCGTGGGCCGCGGAAAGGTAAGCAGGCGAGCAAGCAGACCCTGCACCGCGTCGACATACCAATCCGCGCGGGTGCTGTTCGCGGACAGCCAATCGAGGTCGAGACCGTTGGAGTAGAACTTGCCGGTTCCCACGGTAACCAGAGCCTCGGCATTGTTCTCGATGTCCGTCAGGCGAGAGTTGACCGTGTCGAGCCATTCTGGTGAGAAACGGTTTTCATCGTCGCCCAAGGTCAAAATGGCGATGGACCCGTCGCGTTCAACCGTCACGGTCATGGTGTGCTCCCTTGTCTCTTTTGGTGGATGCCTTGATCGGGGGTGTCAGCGTCAGCACGGCACGCACGGCGACGTCGAGTCGTTGCAACGCCGAGCTGTCGGGCGGCTCCTGGCCGCGAATCACTAAGGCAGTAGGCAATTCGACAACGCAGGCGCGGATGGCGGCCACCGCGTAACGGTCGCGTCTGTTCCACATGCGCTCGCTGAGCTCGATGAGCAAACCGCCCAGCTCGTGATCGAGTCGACGCAAATCATCGGCCAATTCACTGGGTAATTCCCCGGATTCGAAGAGGTCGTCCCGGTGCACCGCGAGCAGGAATCGGGCCGAGCAGGGGTCCTGGCTGAAGAAGGTCGCGGGGCACCGGGCAGCGGCGACCACCGCGTCGGCAACCGGCTCCCGCGAGGTGCCCGACGACAACGCGTGCGCAACCGCCGTACGCTGGACGCTGAGATATCGCTTCGCGGCGCGCAGCCACACGTGACCCAGCAACCCTGCGCGGGAGCCAAATGCGTGATAGATCGCCCCATTCGATATCGACGTCGCCTCCGAAAGAGCGCGAATGGTGACGGCACGAGGTCCGGATTCTGCGGCCAGCCGCTCGGCCATATCCATCAACTGCGACAGATCGAGCACCCTGGGGCGAGGCATGTCGACACCATAACAGAGCAACCGCTCTGTTATGTCACGCCCGACGACGTGAACGTGAAGTGTCTCCGGGGTGACGGTTCGGCATGACGTCTGGCGATTCGACGCGCCGGGGTGGGCGGCGCGGGCTATGAATCTACGGTGAGCACCCACCATGTGAACCTGACCCCGCAGGAAAGCACGTTGATCGGCGAGAGTCATCCCGAGGCTCTCCAGCGCATGGACGAGCAGTCGCTGAAGGACTTGCAGACCCGGCTCAGGCAAGCGCGGGAGAAGAACTTCAGCTTGTTGCGGCGTCAGGGTGCGGCTCGGGTAGCGGCCGAAGGCGCCCGCGGCGCCGCGCAGCCGGCCAACGAAAAGCGCGGCGAAAAGGTGGAGATCTTCGACGAGGCGCTGGCTCGGGTGAGCGAGCGCCTTGATGCCATTGGCGACACGCAATAGCAATAGCGCTGGCCCGGGAAGGCCGGCAGCAGCATGCGCGTTGAAAGGCAAAGCGCTGCGCTGCCTTAGGAGACCTCGATGGGACTGCTCGACCACAAGACCGCTGTCGTTACCGGTGCCAACTCGGGTATCGGCCTGGCCACCGCCGAGCGCTTCATAGCCGAAGGTGTGGACCGAGTGTTCATCACGGGTCGGCGCCAACCCGAATTAGACTCCGCGGCAATGCAACTGGGCTCTCGAGCAATCGCCGTGTGCGGCGACGTCGGAAGGCCGGAGGACCTCGACCGCCTCTACGGCAAGGTCGAGGAGGCTGGCAAGGGTCTGGACATCGTCATGGCCAACGCCGGCGCCACCAGGGTCTCCCGCCTGGGTGAGATCACCGATGACGATCTCGACACGCTGTTGACGACGAACGTCAAAGGCGTCGTCTACACGGTCCAAAAGGCGCTGCCGCTGCTCAATGACAACGCGTCGATCATTTTGACCGGGTCCACCACCGCCGACCGCGGCCGCCCCGGGCTCAGCATCTACGCCGCCACCAAGGCAGCCTTACGGTCATTTGCCCGCACCTGGGCCAGCGAACTCGCCGACCGCAACATTCGCGTCAACGTCGTCGTTGCCGGCTCCACCGCCACCCCGGGCAGCGACGCACTGGCGGCGCAAACCAATCCGAACGCGTCGATCGAAGAGTTTCGCGCCGGTCGTGTCGCAACGATCCCGTTGGGACGGTTCGCCGACCCCGTCGAAATCGCCCACGCCGCGGTATTTCTCGCCAGCGATCTCTCCAGCTTCACGACCGGGTCGACGCTCACCGCAGACGGCGGATTCAACCAAGTCTGACGACAAGGACTCCCGGGTGTGCTTCTTCACAGGTAAAGTCGGCGCGAGTGGATATGACGGTTCGGCGTGGCATCCGGCGATTCGTTGCACCGGTGTGCCCGGTGCAACTCTAAACCGGTTGTCGCATAACGGATTTCGCACTCCGTCAGGCGCTGAGCGTGCCCCGCGGCGTCTTTTCGCCTTTCGGCGTGGTCGGGTCGCGGTGTAGGCCACCGAGGAGCTTGAATAGGACCGGCTCGATCTCGGTGACCGCTTGGGCGGGATCCTCGGCGGCGGCGATGATGGGCCCCGTCTTCTCAAGCAGGACGTAGAGCAGCTCGGCGGCCACACCGACCGGCACCGATGCCATTTCACCGGCCTTGATGAGCTCGGTGAGCACCGCGCGGAGCAGTGGCAGCGCCATTTCCTCGTCGAGTGCTTGTTGGCGGTCCCAGCCCAGCGCGCCGGGCGACTCACGCAGCAACATCCGCAACACGTCGTCCTCGGCATAACACCGCAGCACCGCGCGGATTCCGTCCATCGCCTGCTCCCATGGCCTGGCGTCATCCGGCATGGACTCGAGGGCGGCTGGCAGTACGGCCTGCATGATGGCGGCCTGGCTGGCCCGGAAGACTTCGGCGAAGATCGCCTGCTTGTCCTGAAAGTGGTGGTAGACGGCGCCCTTGCTGGATTGCGATGCGCGTGCGATCTCGTCGACCGAGGTCGCTTCGAAGCCTTTGGCGACAAAGAGGTCCCGGGCCGCGTCGAGTACTGCGGTCCGGGTGAGCTCCGCCTGCATCTCGCGGCGGTTCGCTCTGCCATGCCCCATTAACCAGAGCGTAACCACCGACTCATAGTCGGTATGCAATATGACTCGCAGCTTCCCGCCCTGTGGCCGATGCTATGGATGGTGTCGATGCCTAGTGTCCGCGGCGCCGGAGCGATCTCGTCACGTGGGATCGTGTGGTCGCGCGAAACCCAATCGCGTGCTTTTGTCTTTTGGCGCCGGGTCGCGGCGCAGGCCACTGAGCAGCTTGAATAGGACCGGCTCGATCTCGGTGACCGCTTGGGCGGGATCCTCGGCGGCGGCGATGATGGGCCCCGTCTTGCTAAGCAGGGCGTAGAGCAGCTCGGCGGCCACGCCCACCGGTATCGGCGCCACTTCACCGGCCTTGATGAGCTCGGTGAGCACCGCGCGGAGCAGTGGCAGCGCCATTTCCTCGTCGAGTGCTTGTTTGCGGTCCCAGCCCAGGGCGCCGGGCGACTCACGCAGCAACATCCGTGCCACGTCGTCCTCGATGTAACACCGCAGCACGGCGCTGATCGAAAGCAACGCCTGCTCCCAGGGGCCGGCGTCATCCGGCATGGACTCGAGGGCGGCTGGCAGTACGGCCTGCATGATGGCGGCCTGGCTGGCCCGGAAGACTTCGGCGAAGATCGCCTGCTTGTCCTGAAAGTGGTGGTAGACGGCGCCCTTGCTGGATTGCGATGCGCGTGCGATCTCGTCGACCGAGGTCGCTTCGAAGCCTTTGGCGACAAAGAGGTCCCGGGCCGCGTCGAGTACTGCGGTCCGGGTGAGCTCCGCCTGCATCTTGCGGCGGTTCGCTCTGCCATACCCCATTGACAAGAGCGTAGCCAGGTGCGTGGCGGTGGGGACCAGACTCTGGGTATGTCAACGTGTTCCTCAAAGCGAAGACGGTTTGACGAGCGCCTGGAACGGGCGAACCGCACGACCGATCGCCGTCGCGCGGTAATCGCGGAGACGCCGCTCAACTAACTTTCAGCTTCCCGTCACACGGTTCCTATCGGCTATTCACAAGCGTTGTTAACAATGTGGACGAACCGACCTTCAGTTTGTAGAAGACTTTCAGTCTGTAGCAGACTCTCAGTCTGCTACGCTGCTCACTGTGATTGCGAGTGGGGGACAAGAACGAAGGTCGGCGAGTGTAGTGAAGCGGCTTTCGTGGCACTTGGAGAAAGAAGACAGTCAGCTCAGCGACCTGCGAGCGCTGGCCCGCCAAGGCGATTCGCGGATCGATACGCTTCGGGATCAACTGGGCCGGTCACATGCCGAGTTGGAATCCGTGTCGGCCCGTTTCACCGAAGTAGCCGCGGCCATCCCTGACGACATCGGATTCCTAGGTGATCGACTCGCCGCAATTCTCAACGCGGCCAGCCTGGAGGCCGAGGAGATTAAGGGCGAGGCGCGTCGCTTCGCGGAAACCGTTCGGGTCAACGCTGAGGAGGGCGCCGCCGAGATCCTCGCCGACGCCCAGCGGCAGTATCAGTCGGCAACCACAATGCGGGATGAGGTTGAAGCGGAGTGCGAGCAGGCTCGGGCTGACATTGCGCTCCTGCGGGAGCAGGCCGCCGCCGATGCCGCCGAGATTCTGGTCGAGGCGAAGGACCAAGCTGAGGCAGCGTTGATCCGGGTTCAGCGTCAGGTTGATGCGCAGGTTGCAGCGGCGAAGGCCAAGTTGGATGAGCTCAATGGGGTACGCGCGAAAGTTATTGCGCAGCTTAAGGATTTCTACGACACGTTTAACACCCTGGATCGCCCCTGGGGAGAAGATGACCCCGTCCGGACCATTTCGCCGTCCTCGGACCGACGCTCCGCTTACGGTGCGCATTCGGCCCGCGATGTTGATGGGGCTCACGAGCTGCTTGGCGATGTTGGGTAGTTCGAAATTTGCCGCAGCAACCACTAGCTATACGAGAAGGTCAGATGGCAAGCGCAATACCGGTTTTCGAGACGCAATTGCGCGGCTTCGATCGCGCCCAGGTAACTGACTACGTCTCCCGTATTCACGGCGAGATCGAATCTCTCCAAGATCAGATTCAGGTCCTTGAGCGAAACGCTTCGCACGCCGAGAGCGATCGCGAACGGCTAAACACCGAGATCGATCAGCTGCGTGGCGACATCCAGCGCCTTTCCGGTCCGATCGAGTCGGTCGAAGGCATGTCGGATCGCATTGCTCGAATGATGCGGGTGGCCTCCGATGAAGCCCGTCGCACCAAGGCAATGGCCCGCGAAGAGGCCGAGGCGCTGACCCGTGAGCTGCGCGAGGAGGTCGAGAAGGCCCGACAGGACCGCGCCATCGCCAGCGCAGCGCTGGCCGAGCTCCAGGCTTCCACCGCGGCGCGCCGCGAACAGACGTTGGCGGAGGCCAAGGCCCAAGCCGAGGAAGTGCTGCAATCAGCGTATGACGAGCGCGCCCGCCTGGCCGAGGAGGCCGAAGAGGCCGAGCGCCGTCGCCGCGAGATGCAACAGCACCTCGCCGAGGAGGACGAACGTCGTCGGCGCGAGGCCCAGCGTCGCCTGGAGGAGCAAATCAAGTCGCGCTGGGAGCAAGCCGAGATTCAGCTTGCGGCCCTGGAGAGGGAGGGCCGTCTCAAAGCGGCCGGCTTAATAGCCTCCGCCGAGCGCGATGCGCAATCGATCAAGGAGCGCACGGAGGCGGATGTCAAGGAACTGCTCAAGACGCGCGGAGATGTCCTTGCTGCGTTGAGCGATATCCAGACCCGGATTGAGACTGCTGTGCGCCGCGACCGGATCGCCGTTGTCAAGACACCGGCGGTGAGCGAAGAAGCCTAAGCCTCCAGTCCACAGGCACGTCCAGGCGCTGGAGATAAGTCCAATTCCATTGTCCTGCTGCATATCGCGATGACTGCCGAAACCAGGCCATGGCCGAAAACGGGCCTCCTGCGCCAACCCCTTTTTAGCGACTATTTGGCGCCGTCGGCGAGTACGCTCGTTGTAATCGATTGTCGAGGTGCGCGCATGAACATGGCCATCAAGGACCGGATTCATTGGGCGGCGGGGTATGGCGTTTCCCGTGCGGCGCTGAAACTGGTCGCGCGGCGCGGTGATGCGGTGGCGCAGCTGGTGATCGATAACCACCGGCACGCCAACATGTATCAACTGATCGAAGAGATACGACAGCGCGGCCGCCTCACTGCTTTCCCCGGTGCTGGATTGATCACCGCTGATGTGGAGATCGTCCGTGAAGTATTGCGCGACAATCGATTTCGGACAATCAAGCCTGCGGATCAGGCGCCATCTCGCGTCGCACGGTGGGTCCTGGCCAAGACCAATCCGAAGGTATTGAATGCCATTCAGCCGCCGTCGATGCTAGTCACCGATCCGCCCGAGCACGCGCGGCTGCGTCGCCTGGTGTCCCGGGCCTTTACGCCGCGTGCGCTGGAAGCGCTGCGTGATCGCGTCCAGCAGATCGTCAACGACCTGCTGGATGGCTTGGCCGGGGCAATCGAATGCGATTTGGTCGCCGCGTACGCGTCTCGAGTTCCCGTCGAAGTCATTGCGGAAATGCTGGGCATCCCAACAGCGGAAACTGCGCAGCTCGACGAGGTGGGGCAGGACTCAACCCGGTTGCTCTCCAGCGCGGCGCCAGGCTGGCGGGACTTTCAAGCGTCCATCAATACGGCGCGAGAATTCGAGCATTACCTGGCGATGCACGTCGATCGGCTGCGTCAGCGCGGCGACGACGAGAGCATCCTGGCGGCCGTTCTGCAGGACGGTGATCTGACCGAATACGAGGTCCGGCTGTTCGCGGCGCTGCTGCTCGGCGCCGGCTTCATCACCACAACCCATGTCATGGGCAAGGCGATCGTGACGCTCCTACAGCACCCCGATCAGCTGGACCGGCTGCGGACAAATCCCGAGGGCTGGCCTAACGCGGTCGAAGAGATGTTGCGCTATGAGACCGCCGTTCAATGGGGAGTGCGGGTTGCCACCGAAGCTCTCGACCTGGACGGCTACCCCGTAGCCGCGGGCCAGGCCATCTTGCTGCTGTTGGGCGGAGCCAATCGCGATCCGGCGGTCTTCGAACGTCCCGGTGAATTCGACATCACCCGCGCCAACGCCCGCGAACACGTCAGCTTCGGCAGTGGCATACACGTTTGCCTGGGCGCGACGCTGGCGCGCATGGAGCTGCACATCGGCCTACAGTCGTTATTTGCACGTTTCCCCGATCTGGTGCTGGCCGGCGAACCGACCTGGAACGACAGCATGGCGCTCCACGGACTCAAACACTTGCCCGTGCGCCTGCGGCCCACGGCCGCGATGGCTTCCTGACCCGATCGCCTGGCGCCCGACACACGGGAGCGGCTGGCTGACCACGAGGTTAATTTCGCTAACCTGGTCTAAGACGGTCGGGCCGTCGCCCCTGTTTCCCGGTACATGAAAAGGATGCTCTTGCGCGCGATTGCGTGCTCAAGGAGGCCTTGAGCATGTCGCACTCGTGACAACGAGGTGCGGATTCCGCGACTGGCAGGGGAGGGCCAGCAAATCGACGATCTCGTTCCGGTGGGTACGCCCATCGACCTCGACAACTGCGCCCGCGAGCCGATCCACGTCCCGGGCAGCATCCAGCCCCGCGGGGTGCTCGCGGTGGTCCGCGAGCCCGCCTTCGAGGTGCGTCAGGTCAGCGCCAATGTCGCCGAGCTGCTCGGTCGCCCCGTCGACGCCGTGCTGGGCCGGCATCTGTCGGCCCTGATCGGCCACCAACAGGCCGCCCGCGTCGAGCAGGTGGCCGCGAGCTACGGCAGCCTGCGCCAGCACAATCCGCTCGAGTGCGTGATCGACGTGGCCGGCGAGCCACGAGCGTTCGACGCCATCCTGCACCGCGAGCCAGGTGGGGTGCTCTTGGTGGAGCTCGAGATCGCCTACGGCCCACGGCCGTTCTCCTTCCCGAACACCTACCAGGCGGTGCGCGGCGCCGTGGAGGAGCTGAACCGGGCCGCTACGCTGACCGAGCTCTACGCCACCGCCGCGCGGGCCGTCCGCGATCTCACCGGTTTCGACCGGGTGATGGTGTACCGCTACGACGAGGAGTACAACGGCGAGGTCGTCGCCGAATCGAAACGCGACAACCTCAATTCCTTTCTAGGCCTGCACTATCCGTCCACCGACATCCCCGCGCAGGCGCGCGCGCTCTACGAGAAGAACTGGATTCGGCTCATCTCCGACGTCGACTACGCGCCGGCACCGCTGGTGCCGAGCGTGGACCCGGCGAGCGACACCCCGCTGGACCTCACCTACGCGACGCTGCGCAGCGTCTCGCCCATTCACGTCGAATACCTGCAGAACATGGGCGTGCATGCGTCGATGTCGATCTCACTGCTGCGCGAGGGGCGGCTGTGGGGGCTCATCGCCTGCCACCACTACGCAGGCACTCATCTGCCGCCGTTCGGCACCCGGGCGGCGACGGAGTTCCTCGGCGCGACCCTGTCGTTGCGGCTCGTCGACCGGTTCGAGGACGAACAACTGCAGAAGCGGCTGGCCGCCCAGGCGGTGCTGGGCAAGCTGACCGCTGCCACCCTCGACGACGGCGAATCGCTGACGGCGGCGCTGCTCGGGGCGCCCGACCTGCTCGACTTGGTCCCCGCCGAAGGTGTTGTCGTCAACATCCAGGGCGACCGCCAGGCCCGAGGGTCGGTTCCGCCGCCGCGGGTGGTGGCCGCGGTGATCGACTGGGCACGCGGCGCCGACGACGAGATCGCCAGCAGTGAATGCCTGGCCAGCGAGCTCCCCGCGCTCGACCTCGACCCGCAGTTGGCCGCCGGCGCGCTCGTGATCAATTTGCCCGACGGCCAGTACGCCGTCTGGTTCCGTCGCGAGGTGCTGCGCTCCGTTGACTGGGGTGGCGACCCGTACAACAAGGCGATCGCGGTCAGCGAGGGCGACGGCGTGCGGCTCAGCCCGCGCAAGTCGTTCGACCGATGGCGCGAGATCGTCCACCAACGCAGCGAACCGTGGAAGCCCAGCGAATGCGAGTCCGCTGAGTCGTTGCGCCGCCACGTGGTGGAGTCGCTGTACCGTCGCACCCGCGGCGCGTTGCGCATGGCCGAGATGGTGCAGCGCAGCCTGCTGCCCGAGTCGATCCCTGCGCTCGAAAGTTGGCGGCTGTCAGCCTATTACGAGCCGGCCGCGGGGGGTAACGTCGGCGGGGACTGGTACGACGCATTCGAGCTGCGCGACGGCCGGTTGATCCTGTTGGTCGGCGACGTCGCCGGGCACGGCATCACCGCGGCCGGCACGATGGCACAGCTACGCAACGCGCTGCGGGCGCAATTGTTCGCGGGCGCCACACCGGCCGAGGCACTCACTCAGCTCAACGACTTCTGTGTTCACATGCTGCCCGGCGCGTTCGCCACCGTCGTCGCCGCGCGGGTCGACCTCGACTCGGGCGTGGTGCAGGCCGCGTGTGCGGGCCACCTGATCCCGTATCTGACCAACTCGGCGACGGTCCTTGCGCCGATCGAACTTTCGCCGCCAATCGGCATCCGCGGCGTGACGTACGCACCGAGCGAATTCACCGTCGAGCCCGGCAACGGGTTGGTCATGTACTCCGACGGCCTGGTGGAACGCCGCGGCGAGGTGATCGACGAAGGTCTGAACCGCCTCGCCGAGACCCTGGGTCGCGCGTGCGATGCCCCGGCCTCCAGGATCTGGACCGCGATGGACTCGGGCAATATCGACGACGACGTCACGATCGTCGCCCTCTGGCGTCCCCGAACTTTCGCGGTGCCTACTGCTGGTAGACCGGCAGGTTGTCGGACAGTTCGTCGAACACCGCCTGATTGAGGCCGAACGCGATCTTGACTTCGTCGACTGCACGACGAACCGCGTCGGGACCGAGGCGCAGTGCATCGAGGCGAGCCCGATAGCGGTCTTTGAAAGGCTTGGGGCGCATCGGGAATCGGTACATTGCCAGCCCGGCGCCCCCGAGCGAAAATGTGCGGTCGAGAATTCTGCCGATGGCCTGGCCGCCGGAGAGGTCCCCGAGATAGCGGGTGTAGTGGTGGGCCACCAGCGCTCCGCCCCACGAGGCCGTCTCGATACGGTCGCGGTAGGCCTCCGCGGCGGGTGACTGGATCGTACTGGCGCCGTTGGGCTTCCAGTGTTTGAGGTCCGCCTCGATGGCCGGCAGGCGCTCCAACATCGGATCGTATACCGCGGCCACCAACGGATCGTCGCGACGGCCGCGGACGGCGCCCTCCAAGGCGGCATAAACCACGCGCAGCCGAAGCAGGTAATCGGCGTAGCCGTGATTGTTGACCCGTCCCGCCAGCAACTCGGTCACGAACGGCGACTGCTCCGCCCGGGCGTGCTCTTCGGCCGAGCCTTCCTTCATCGCGACCGAAAGCGGCCGGTCCGTCTCAGCGGCGCGCACCGGCATTGCGTGCTCTCCTCGATGTAGCGGCACCATCGTCTTGGATGCTACCGAGCCAGCACCCACGGTGGCAGGTTGATCCTTGCACCACGCAGTTGGTCGGTCCTGGCTACGCTCGTGGATCAGCGCGGAGCGTGTGCACCAAGCGCCTCGCCGGCCTTCGAGGTGAACCCCGCGGCAAGCTGCTCGGAGGTCGTGGTGATCTGAAGCGCGAGATCGCCCGGCGGAGAACTAAATTGACGACCCCGACAGTTTGGTGCCTACTGGCAACACGCAGGAAGGCGGTCCGACCACCGGGTGAATGACGGATTTGCTGGGCAAACTCGGCCGGTTGGGCGACAGTGGAGTGTTGATCGATGCCGAGTTCACCAATGAACGCAGCGCCTCCGCGGAAATCGCTAGCCGGCGGGACGGGCCTTCAGCCGCTGCCGATGCCCTGAGCAAGCTGCGATACCCCGACGACGGTGAACATCACTATCAAGATCTGCCGACGATATGTTCGCACCCAATCGTGTAGGAGACGCAGCAACGCGTGGGTTTTCGCCGGGGTGGCCAGATAGCCGACCAGAATGATTTCGACCGCGGCGTACATCACGACGACGAATGCGATTGCGGCGCTGATCTGTGTGGCCATCGTTGCACCGGAGGCCACGATGATGGCGACCATGAAGAGGACTCCGTCGACGGGCACAGAAGCGAGTCCGATCGCCCATGCCACCCATAAGGATCCGCCCTCCCATGCAATGCGGGCACGCTCGAGCAAGCGCCGCGTCACGGATCGGCCAGTCGCCGGATCGTCTTGTGTGCGGTCCAGTAGCCGTGGCAGTGGCAGTGCCCCAACGGGATCCGGCATGACCCCCGATGTGCCGCCGCTTGGTGTCGGTACGGGTGAACGATGACGCGCCACGACGCGTAATGACATGATGGCCGCGATCGACAGCCCGATCACGCCGATTCCGATCTGTAGTGCCGCGAGGGTGGAACCTGTTGTGGCGGAATTCGACTCACGATGACCGGATTCGAACGTTCGGGTGAAGTGCAACACCACGAGGGGAATCAGCAGCTCTGGAACGCATATGGTCAGGCCGCCCAGCCAGTAAGCGAGCAGGTTCGGCGCCGGCCGCGGCCGAGAAATCATCAGTAGTGCCAAGCCAAGACGCATCGGGTTGAGCGCAGCCAGCAGCGCCAGCCCAAACACCGACCCCCACATGGGCGCAGCACTACCCGAGTCTGTTCCGGCCTAAACCGGGCGCGGCCGCGGGCGGTTGCCGTTGCTGATGCAGGTTGGTCGGACTTGTTAGCCCGCACCGCATCACCGCGCCGAGCGGCACAGTCTGCGTGGCGGCACGAGCAACGTCCCGCCGCGTGGCGGCGGTAGCCGACGACACATTCGTTGTCGGACAAGTAAGTCGGGGGTACAACGGTTGCGAAAGTGGCCGCACACCCGGCATCCGCAAGAGATGCGGATTTGCTGGCAGCAAAGTAGGCGCAACAGTGCACGCGTAGAGTCAAACGATTTGCTGTGAATTTCGTGCGAATCGCGGTAAAACGACGTCGGGGCGTTTCGCCCTGGTACGAACGGGTATCAGGCGCCGAAAGGTGGATCGGGGGTCGGCATGTATGTCGATTGGGGTATTGCGAGGCGGATTGGGGTTGGTCGGCTTTTTTGTGGCGACGATCACCGAGAACCTCGGGGCTTTCCGGTATGTCACTCATCTGGCGCACAGCTTGGCGTCCTAGGGTGGGTCGGGGCTGGGAACAGACCGCCGCCTTGATGACCGTCTAGGCGGCGCTGCCACGACAAGGGTCGTCGGCACGGATATCGTGTCGACGAGACGGTCGATCAAACGCTCGAGCCGCATATGGCTTCGATGCTGTGATGCCGCGTCGGCCTTGAGCTCGCTCAGGTGCCGCACAGTGCTGTGCAATTTTCGTCGATAGTGGGGGTCAATTCAATGCAAACCAATCCGTTTGATGACGACGACGGCGATTTCTTCGTTCTGGTCAACGACGAGGAGCAGCACAGCCTGTGGCCGGACTTCGCCAATATCCCGGCAGGTTGGCGCGTGGCCTACGGAAAGGCCGACCGCACAGCATGTGTGGACTACATCGAACGTAATTGGCCTGACATTCGTTCAAAGAGTTTGCGGGAACGGTTGGCGCAGCCGAGTTTCTGATCGGTAATTCAACCGGGTGCGGGGACCGGTGCAGTTCGGGGGGACGACGTGGAACTTGACGACCGAGCGCTGCCGCTAACACGCGGTCAGCTCGATATATGGCTAGCGCAACACACCGGTTCTTCGGGTCCGGAGTGGCAGCTCGGCCAATTCGTACGTGTCGAGGGCACCGTCGACGCCGATCTGCTTGAGCGGGCAATCCGCCGGGCGATCCACGAGGCTGAACCCCTTCGAGCGGCCTTCTTCGAAGTGGACGGCCAGGTCTTCCAACGGGCGATCGAAGATCCGGATGTCAGGCTGGATGTCTATGATTTGACCGGCTCGGAGGATCCCGCGCGGGACGCGCGTGAGATGGCGACGTCGATCCAGCGCACGCCGATGCCGCTCGATGGGTTTCTCCTGAGATTTGCGTTGTTCCGAACGCGGCCCGACGAATGTTACTGGTTCACCTGCTGCCATCACATCGTCATCGACGGCTCGGCGATCGCGTTGGTGGGCCGTCGCATTGCAGCCATCTATACCGCGATGGCTTCCGGTTCGGCTGTATCTCCCGCATTCTTCGGGTCGCTGCGCGACCTCATCGGCATTGAGCTGGAGTACGAAGCGTCCAGCGAGTACCTCGAGGATCAGGCCTACTGGGCGCAGCACCGTCCTGCTCAGGACGGCGCCGATGTCGCGCTGCCGCCGAGCGGAAACGAGCTGGACACGTATTGGCCCTCGGAGCCAGTGCAACTGGACCCGTCCGCCGTCGGCCGAATCAAGACCCTCGCCAAGCAGCTGGGCGTTCGTCAATCCGCGATCATCACCGCGGCGTGTGCACTTCTGGTTCGCGCATATACCGATGACGGTTCCGATGAACTGGTGCTCGACTTCCCGGTCAGTAGGCGAGTGCGGCCGGAGTCAAAGATCCTTCCCGGGATGCTCACCGGGGTCGTTCCGCTGGTGCTGAAGTCGTCGCCGACATCCACAATCGGAGAGTTCTGCCAGCAGGTCGATACCAGAACACGAGAAGCACTGCGGCATCAGCGATTTCCGGTGCATGCCGCGGGCACAGCTGGCCTTCGCGACCCCAGGCGGGCGGCGAATCGGGTTGTCGTCAACTTCATCCTGGCCCGTCTCGCCTTGGATTTCGGCGGTGTTCCGGCCACCGCAACCTTTACCACGTTTGGCCCGGTCGCCCACTTCGGGTTGTTCTTCCTCGGGTATGGAGGCCAGAATTTTCTCAGCACCGTCGGCGCCGGGCAACCATTTTCTCGCTTCGATGCCGCCGAACTAGCCGAGCGATTCGAGCGAGTGTTGGCGGCGATGAGCGCCGATCCGACCCGGCCCCTTTCGTCGGTCGATGCCCTCGACGACGCCGACCTTCTCCATCTCGACGTAATGGGGAATCGAACGGCGTTGGCGGCAGCCAACACCCCGCCCGTTTCGATTCCCGCACAATTCGCCGAGCATGTCGCGCTAACCCCGGACGCAACGGCGTTGAGCTGTGGCGAGCGTCGGTGGACCTATCACGAGTTGGATGAAGCATCGAACCGGTTGGCGAACCTGCTCGCGGCACGCGGGGCGGGGCCGGGACAGTCGGTGGCTCTGTTGTTTTCGCGGTCGGCCGAGGCGATTGTGGCGATGCTGGCGGTGCTGAAGGCCGGTGCGACATATCTGCCCATCGACCCGGCATCGCCGTCGACCCGTCTCGGCTTCATGCTTGCCGACGCGGCTCCGATCGCCGCACTCACCACTACTGAGCATGCCGACCGGCTGGATGGGCATCAGGTTGCGCGCATCGATATCAACGACCCTGCAATTGACAAACAACCCGCCACGCCGTTGGCAGCCGCGGATGCGTCGGACATTGCCTACTTGATCTACACCTCGGGCACCACCGGCACGCCGAAAGGTGTTGCGGTTAGCCATCACAACGTGACCCAGCTGCTGACGTCATTGGATGCCGGACTGCCGGCGGCCGGGGTGTGGTCGCACAATCATTCGCTGGCCTTCGACGTCTCGGTGTGGGAGATCTTCGGTCCGCTACTGCGCGGTGGCCGACTGGTGGTGGTCCCCGAAGATGTGACCCGCTCTCCAGAAGATCTGCGCGCGTTGCTGATCGCCGAAGCGGTCTCCGTGCTGACCCAGACCCCCTCGGCGGTGGCGATGCTGGACCCTCGGGGTCTGGAGTCGGTGTCTTTGGTGATGGCCGGGGAAGCGTGCCCGGCCGAGGTGGTCGACCGCTGGGCGCCGGGACGACTGATGGTCAACGCCTACGGCCCGACCGAGACGACGATGTGTGTGGCAATCAGTGCCCCCCTGACCGCGGGCCGCGGGGCACCGCCGATCGGGTCGCCGGTGACCGGTGCGGCGTTGTTCGTGCTCGACAGCTGGTTACGCCCCGTACCCGCCGAGGTGGTCGGCGAGTTGTATGTGGCCGGTGACGGCGTGGCCACCGGATACCTACGGCGGTCCGCGTTGACCGCGTCGCGCTTTGTGGCCTGTCCGTACGGGCCGCCCGGAACGCGCATGTATCGAACCGGGGACCTGGTGTGCTGGGGCCCCGACGGGCAGCTGCAATACCTGGGGCGCGCCGACGAGCAGGTCAAGATCCGCGGTTATCGCATCGAAGTCGGCGAAGTGCAAACCGCTTTGGCCGCGCTGGACGGCGTCGAGCAAGCCGCGGTGATCGTGCGTGAGGATCGCCCCGGTGACAAGCGGCTCGTCGGTTACCTGACCGGTACCGCGGAGCCGCTCGCGGTGCGGGCCGCGCTGGCCGAGCGCCTGCCCGCCTATCTGGTGCCCGCCGCGATCGTGACGGTGTCTGAGCTCCCGCTCACGGTCAACCGGAAACTCGACACCCGTGCCCTACCGGCACCGGGGTACACCGGCGGCGACTACCGCGCCCCGGCCAGTGCCGTCGAGCAGCTCCTGGCCGATATCTACGCCCAGGTTCTAGGCCTGGAGCGGGTCGGCGTCGACGAATCGTTCTTCGAGCTCGGCGGCGACAGCATCTTGTCGATGCAGGTGGTGGCGCGGGCGCGTGCGGCCGGACTGCTATGTCGTCCGCGCGACGTCTTCGTGGAGCAGACGGTGGCCGGGCTGGCCCGAGTGACCACCGTGGCCGATGGTGCCGAGCGTACGGTCGACGAGGGAATCGGGCCTGTCGCGACCACGCCAATCATGTGTTGGCTGAACAGTATTGAGGGCCCGGTCGAGCAGTTCAATCAGACGGTGCTGATGCAGGCACCCGCGGCCGCCGGCGAATCCGACGTGGTCGTGGTGTTGCAGGCCCTGTTGGACCGGCACGCCATGTTGCGGCTGTGCGTCGCAGACAGCGCCGACGGTTGGTCGTTGACCGTGCCCGAGGTGGGGTCGGTGGATGCGCGGGCGTGTCTACATGCGGTGGACGCCTTGTCCGACGAGGCGCTGGTCGACGCACGGTCGCGGTTGAACCCGGCGGCCGGAATGATGGTGTCCGCGCTGTGGATTGGTTCCACCTCCGAGCTGGCGTTGACCATTCACCACCTGGCCGTCGACGCGGTGTCGTGGTGGATCCTGCTGGAGGATCTCAACACGGCGTGGGCTCAGCATCGCGCCGGGCAGCCGGTGGTGCTGCCAGCGACAGGGACGTCGTTCGCCCGGTGGTCGGCGGGGCTCGTCGAGCATGCGGGTACCGCGGCCGTGCTGGAGCATGCCGACGCGTGGAAGCATCTGGCGGCGACCCCAGCGGCGCTGCCGGCGGTGCAGCCGGAGATCGATACCTACGCCACAGCCGAGAACCTCTCGGTCGCGTTGGATCCGGAGACCACCGGCACGCTGCTCGCTGAAGTTCCGACGGCGTTTCACGCCGGAATCCACGAAATCCTCTTGATTGCATACGGATTGGCGTGGGCAGAGTTTCTGGGCACGGGTGCGTCGCCCATCGGGATCGACGTCGAGGGTCACGGACGTCACGAGGAATTCGACGCCGATATCGACCTGTCCCACACCGTGGGGTGGTTCACCACCAAATACCCTGTCTCGCTGGCGGTCGGCGGGTTGTCCTGGGCACAGGTAGCCGCCGGCGACGCGGCACTGGGTGCGCGAATCAAGGCCGCCAAAGAGCAACTTCGTGCGGTACCCGAGGGTCTGACCTACGGGTTGTTGCGCTACCTGAACGACGACGTCGACCTGGGCGGTTCGGATCCGACCATCGGGTTCAACTATCTCGGACGTCTGGGCGCCGCGGTGCACGAGGCGTCCGACGACGTGTGGTGGATCGGTCCGGAAGGTATGTCGACCACCGGTGCCGCCGCGGCAGTGCCCATGCCGCTGGCGCACACCGTCGAGCTCAACGCCGTCACCGTCGACACCGTCACGGGCCCAGAGCTGCATGCCAATTGGACATGGGCGCCCTCGGTGCTAGACGCCGCCGAGGTCACCCGGCTCAGCCAGCTGTGGTTCGACGCGCTGGCGGGCATCTGCGCGCTTGTGCGATCCGGCGGCGGCGGTCTGACCCCGTCGGATATCGCGCCGGCTCGGCTGACTCAGCTCCAAATCGACGAACTACAAAGGCAATACGAGATTGCCGACATTCTTCCGCTGACCCCACTGCAGCAGGGATTGTTGTTCCATTCCGGCGCGGCGCTGACTGACGACGATATGTACGCGGTGCAATTGGATTTCACCGTGACCGGTCCGCTCGACCCGCACCGGCTGCGCGACGCGGTACAGACGGTGATGACCCGGCATCCGCATCTGGTGGCCCGATTCAGCGACCAGTACGACGAGCCGGTGCAGATCATCCCGGCCAATCCCACCGCCGAGTGGCGCTATCTCGATTTCGCCGGCGACACCGATCGCGACGAGCGGATTCAACAGCTGTGCGCGGCGGAGCGTGCAGCGGTATGCGACTTCGCCGACCAGCCCGCCTTCCGTGCGTTGTTGATCCGCACCGCGGAGCAACAGCACCAATTCGTGCTGACCAATCACCACATCGTGCTCGACGGCTGGTCGCTGCCGATCCTGTTGCGCGAGATCTTCACGATCTACTACGGGCAGCGTCTGCCCGCAGCCGCACCTTATCGCAGCTTCATCACCTGGCTCGCCAACCGCGACCTGGACGCCGCCCGAGCGGCGTGGGGCGACGTGCTGGCCGGCTTCGAGACCCCTACGCTGCTCGGCCCCGAGGACGGACTGGGCTTGGGACAGCGAGGCTTCCATTCGGTTCGAGTGCCCGAGCAGACCACCCGGGCCCTCGGCGAACTGGCGCGCGTGTGCCACACCACCGTCAGCACCGTGCTGCAAAGCGCCTATGCGCTGCTGTTGATTTCGCTGACCGGCCAGCGTGACGTCGTCTTCGGCACGGCGCGCTCGCGGGCGGGCGATCTCGAAGTGGCCGGCGCGGAATCCATGGTGGGGCTGCTGATCAACACCGTCCCGGTGCGCGCGACCATCACGACCGAAACCACCACACGTGACTTGGTTCGCCAGCTGCAAAGCGACCACAACGACACGATCGACCATCAGCATCTCGCGCTGAACGAGATCCACCGGATCACCGGCCACGAACGACTTTTCGACACCGCCTTTGTCTACGAGAACTACCCGGTCGACACTGCCGCGCTGGCCAGCGTCAACGAGTTGGCCATCGCCGACGTGGTGAACCGTGAATACAACCACTACCCGCTGACCGTGGAAGCGCTGCCGGGCCGCGAACTCGACCTGCGCGTCGAATACGACACTGGCGTGTTCACCGTGGCCGACATCGAGAAGCTGATCGAGCGGTTACGGCGGGTGTTGGTCGCGATGACTGCCGATCCGACCCGGCGGCTGTCAACGGTGGATCTGCTCGATGCCGGCGAGCGTGATCTGGTGCTGGCGCAGTGGTCCGGCGCCGGCGTCCGGGCGCCGGTGGGGCTGGCGCCGCAGTTGTTGGAGCAGACGGTGGCGTCGGCGCCGGACGCGGTGGCGCTGGTCGACGGCGACCGGGAGCTGTCGTATCGCGCACTCGACGAATGGTCGACGCGACTGGCGCGGCTGCTGATCGACACGGGTGTGGGTCCGGAGCGCGCCGTGGCCGTCGCGACGGAGCGCTGCGCGGAGCTGGTGGTCGCATGGTGGGCAGTGACAAAGGCCGGCGGAATTTATGTGCCGATCGATCCGTCCCAACCCGTCGAGCGGATCACCACGGTGTTGGATGCCGCCGGCACGGTGTGCGTATTAGTTTGCGGCAGAGATACTTTGGACGGAGCCGCGGAGCGGCCGGTGCTCCGCATCGACGATCTGGACGTGTCCGAGCGTTCCGCGCAACCGATCACCGACGCCGACCGGCTGGCGGCGCTGCGGGTGGACAACACCGCGTATGTGATCTTCACGTCGGGCTCCACCGGCGCCCCCAAGGGCGTGGCGGTCACCCACGCCGGTCTGCTGGGAGTGGTGGACGCGCAACGCGAGATGTTCGCGCTGTCCTCCGACGCGCGGGTGCTGATGGTCGCCGCACCGACGTTCGATGCGTCCCTTTTCGAGGTCCTGCTCGCGGTGGAGTCCGAGGGCAGGCTGGTCGTGGCGCCGCCGGACATCTATGCCGCGGAGGCGCTGACCGCACTGGCCGAGTGCCAGCGGGTCAGTGCGGCGGTGTTGACGCCGACCGTGGTGTCCTCGCTGGATCACGAGCGGCTGGACAGTTTGGACACGCTGATCACCGTGGGCGAGGCCTTGCCGGCGGAGCTGGTGGCGACCTGGGCGCCCGGCCGGCGGATGGTCAACGCCTATGGCCCGAGTGAGACGACCATCTGGGTCACCTGCACGGGCCCCCTCGCCGCCGGGCAGCCCGTCACGATCGGCAGCCCGATCCCCGGGGTGTGCGCGTTGGTGCTCGACGCCTGGCTGAAGCCGTCCCCGATCGGGGTGGTGGGCGAGCTGTACCTGGCCGGTCCCGCGTTGGCCAGCGGGTATGTGGGACGCGTCGGACTGACCGCTGAGCGGTTCGTGGCCAACCCGTACGGGGCGGCCGGGGAGCGGATGTACCGCACCGGCGACCTGGTGCGCTGGACGCCCGCCGCGACCCTGGAGTATCTGGGCCGCGCGGACAACCAGATCAAGCTGCGCGGGCAGCGCATCGAACTGGGTGAAATCGAAAACACGTTGCTGGCGTGCCCGCAGGTCAGCCAGGCCGCTACCACCGTGCATCACAGCGCCACCGGCGGTGCCCATCTCGTCGCCTACGTGACCCTGAATCACGACGAGACTCCCGATCACGACGCCGAAATCGTTGAAGAGTGGCAACACATTTACGACGACCTCTACGGCGGCGACCACGGCGCGCCGGAGTTCGGCATGGATTTCCGCGGCTGGAACAGCAGCTACACGGGCGAGCCCATTCCACTGAAGGAAATGCACGAGTGGCGTACGGCCACGGTCGATCGGATCATGGCGCTGCGCCCGAGGCGGGTGCTGGAAATCGGTGCGGGCACGGGACTGATCCTGTCGCAAGTCGCTCCGCGATCCGAACACTATGTCGCCACCGATATGTCGGCGGTGGCCATCGACAACCTCGGCCGGTCGCTGGAACAGCTACAACTCCCGTGGCGCGATCGAGTCGAATTGCGGGCCCAGCCCGCTCACATCACCGAGGGACTGGCGCGAGGCTACTTCGACACCATCATCGTCAACTCGGTGGTGCAGTATTTCCCGAACGCGGGATACCTGGCCGACCTGATCGACCACGCCATGGAGCTGCTGGCCCCGGCTGGTGCGCTGTTCATCGGGGATGTGCGCAACCATGGTCTGCAGGGCGCATTCCAGACCGGGATCGCGCTCGCCCGTACTCCCGATGCCCAGGCCGCCGAGATCCGGCAACGGGTGCACCACGCCACCCTGAGCGAACCCGAATTACTCTTGGCGCCAGCGTTTTTCACCACGTTGGCTGCGGACCGACCGTCGGTGGCCGGACTGGACATCCAGGTCAAACGCGGATCCGGGGACAACGAACTCAACCGGTATCGCTACGACGTCGTCATCCACAAGAATCCCGCGCCGGTGCGCTCGCTCGCCGACGCGCCGACCTGGTCATGGGCTCAATGTGCCGGTCTGCGTGGGCTGCGCAGCCGGCTGGAATCGCACCGTCCCGCGGTGGTGCGCATTACCGAGATCGCGCACGCCGGGGTGGTTTCCGATGTCCGCGCCGAACAGGCGCTGGCCGGCGGCCTAACCGTCGCCGATGCACTCGTCCACGCCCGGGCAACCTCCGACGCCGCCGTAGCAGAAGAATTGCACCGCCTCGGGGAAACCGCCGGATACCACGTCGCCGTCACCTGGGGCGCCCAACTCGGCACCCTCGACGCGGTCTTCCGCGCCGCCGACGGTCAGAGCTCCCCGGCGGTAACCGATCTCTACCTGCCACCATCCAAGGCACAGCGGAACAGCGCATACGCCAACGACCCGCGCACGAACACCAAAATCAGCGCGGTGCGTCAGCGGTTGAGCGCGTGGCTGCCCGACTACATGGTGCCGGCTCACATCATGGTCCTCGACGAATTCCCGATGACCGCCTCGGGCAAGCTCGACCGCCGGGCCTTGCCGACGCCGGAGTACCAGGACGCCGATCGTTACCGCGCCCCGGCCGGCGCGGTGCAGGAGATCCTGGCCGGCATTTACGCCCAAGTGCTGGGGCTGGAGCGAGTCGGGGTGGACGACTCGTTCTTCGACTTGGGCGGCGACTCGCTGTTGGCGATGCGCCTGATATCAGCGATCAATTCCAGCCTGGATAGCGACCTTTCGGTGCGCACCATTTTCGAGGCGCCCACCGTCGCGCAGTTGGCGCCGCGCGTCGGCGGGGATGCGGCGCGGCTGGAGCCATTGGCTGCCGGTGCGCGGCCGGACGTGATTCCATTGTCGTTCGCCCAGAGCAGGTTGTGGTTCATCGACCAACTGCAGGGACCGTCGCCTATTTACAACATCGCGGTGTCGTTGCGGTTGCGCGGGCGGCTCGACGCCGACGCGCTGGCTACCGCGCTCACCGACGTGGTGGGCCGCCACGAAAGCCTGCGCACGATATTCGCCTCAACAGACGGCATACCGCACCAGGTCATCGTCCCGGCCGAACATGCCGAATTCTGCTATGACGCGGTCGATGCCAGCCGGTGGTCGCAACGACAGCTGGCGGTAGCCATTGAGGACGCGGCCGGCTACGCCTTCGACCTGGCCAGCGAGAGTCCGCTTTACGCAAAGCTTTTCAGGGTTGCCGACGACGAGCACGTGCTGGTGGCAGTTGTGCACCACATCGCCGGCGACGGCTCGTCGATCGCCCCCTTTGCGCGCGATCTGGGTGTCGCCTATGCCAGCCGGTGCAGGGGCGAAGAACCCGGATGGGCCGACCTGGCCGTGCAGTACGCGGATTACGCGCTGTGGCAACGCACCCACCTCGGCGACGCCGCCGACAGCGACAGCCCGATCGGCGCTCAGCTCGCATACTGGGAAAAAGCCTTGGCGGGAATGCCCGAACAGCTCCAACTGCCGACCGATCGCCCGTACCCACCGGTTGCCGACCATCACGGTGCCCGGGTGGCGGCGGACTGGCCGGCCGAGCTGCAGCAGCAGATCGCGCAGGTGGCCCGTGCCCACAACGCGACCAGCTTCATGGTGGTGCAGGCGGCGTTCGCCACGCTATTGTCCAAGATCAGTGCCAGTCCCGAAGTGGCCGTGGGCTTCCCGATCGCCGGGCGCCGCGAGGCGGTACTGGACGACTTGGTGGGATTCTTCGTCAACACGTTGGTGCTGCGCGTCGACGTGTCCGGCGATCCCAGCTTCGTCGAGCTGCTGGCACAGGTGCGTCGACGCAGCCTGGCCGCGTTCGAGCATCAAGACGTGCCGTTCGAGTTGCTGGTCGAGCGGCTCAACCCGACTCGATCCCTGACCCGTCATCCGTTGATCCAGGTGTTGTTGGGCTGGGAGAACTTCGCCGGGAACGACGGGCTGATCCTGGGTGATCTGCACGTCACGCCAACTCCGGTGGATACCCACACTGCCCGGATGGATTTGGCGTTCTCACTGGCCGAACGCTGGACCGAGGACGGCGAGCACGCCGGTATCGCCGTGATGGCGGAATTTCGCACCGATGTTTTCGACGCGAACACGATTGAGGGTTTGATCGATCGATTGCACCGGGTGCTGGTGGCCGTCACGGCCGAACCGCAGCGCCGACTGTCCACCGTGGATCTGCTGCATGCCGCCGAGCATGCCCGGCTGAAGCGGTGGGGCAATCAATCGGTGTTGACGCGGCCCACGACACCCACGTCCGTCCCGGTGTTGTTCGCCGCGCAGGCAGCGCGCACACCGGGGGCGGTGGCGCTGGTCGGCGCCGGGCGCAGTCTGACGTACCGGGAACTCGACGAGGCGGCCAACCGATTGGCACACCTGCTGACCAGCAGGGGAGCCGGTCCGGGAACGTCTGTGGCGGTGATGTTTTCGCGGTCGCCCGAGGCGATCGTGGCGATATTGGCGGTGCTGAAGTCCGGGGCTGCCTACCTGCCGATCGACCCGGCGCTGCCTGCGGCCCGGATCGAATTCATGCTGACCGACGCCGTGCCGATCGCCGCGCTCACCACCGCCGAATTGGCCGGGCGGTTCGGGGGATTCAACCTGGCGGTCGTCGATGTCGCCGATTCCGCCGCGGCCGCCCAACCCGGCACGGCACCCGCCGGGCCCGCGCCCGACGACCTCGCCCACATCATCTACACCTCGGGCACCACGGGTGTTCCCAAAGGCGTTGCGGTGACGCACAACAACGTCGTTCAGCTCTTCGACGCGCTGCAGATCGGGGTCGAGTTGTCGCCCGAGCAGGTCTGGACGCAGTTCCACTCCTATGCCTTCGACTTCTCGGTGTGGGAGATCTGGGGCGCGTTGCTGCATGGCGCCCGGCTCGTGGTGGTGCCCGAGTCCGTGTCGCGCTCACCCGAAGAATTCCACGCCTTACTGGTCGGGCAACGCGTGACCGTCCTTACCCAGACCCCCTCGGCGGTGGGAATGCTGTCCACCGAGGGCTTGGACTCCACGGCGCTGGTGATCGGTGCCGAGCCGTGCCCGCCCGAGCTGGTGGATCGATGGGCGCCCGGCCGGGTCATGGTCAACGTCTACGGTCCGACCGAAACCACGATGTGGGCGTCTAAGAGCGCGCCGCTGAAGGCTGGATCGGGTTTCCCGGCGATCGGCTCACCGGTGTCGCGGGCCGCCTTCTTTGTGCTGGACGGATCGTTGCGACCGGTGCCCGCCGGGGTGGTGGGCGAGTTGTATCTGGCCGGCGACGGCGTCGGCGTTGGATATTGGCGCCGCCCCGCTCTGACCGCGTCGCGGTTTATGGCGTGCCCGTTCGGTGCGCCGGGAGCACGGATGTATCGCACCGGCGACCTGGTGTGCTGGGGTCCCGACGGGCAGCTGCGTTACTTCGGCCGCGCCGACGAGCAGGTCAAGATTCGCGGCTACCGCATCGAACTCGGCGAAATCCAGGCCGCGTTGTCCGAGTTCGCCGGCGTCGAGCAGGCGGTGGTGATCGCTCGCGAAGACAGTCCGGGCGATAAGCGCCTCGTCGGTTATGTCACCGGCAGCGCCGATCCGGTCAAGGCGCGCGCCGCGCTCGCCGAGCGGCTACCGGCCTACATGGTGCCAGCTGCAGTGGTTTCCCTTGCCGCACTGCCGATTACGGTCAACGGGAAACTCGACGCGCGTGCCTTGCCGGCGCCGGATTACCAGAACACCGATCGTTACCGCGCTCCGAGCGCCGCGGTCGAGGAGCGACTGGCCGATATTTACGCACACGTGCTGGGTGTCGAGCGGGTGGGGGTGGACGACTCGTTCTTCGACCTGGGTGGCGACTCACTGTCGACAATGCGTCTGATTGCGGCGATCAACACCACGCTGAATGTCGATCTTGCGGTGCGCGTCGTATTCGAAGCGCCCACCGTTGCGCAGCTGGCGCCCCGCCTGGCCGAGAGCACGGGACGCGTGGCCCCGCTGACGGCAGGTGTGCGGCCGGCGGTGATTCCGTTGTCGTTCGCGCAGAGCCGGCTATGGTTCGTCGATCAACTGCAGGGCGCCTCACCCGTCTACAACATGGCGGCGGCATTGCGGCTGCGCGGGCACCTGGACACCCAGGCGCTCGGTGCGGCGCTGGCTGATGTGGTGGCGCGTCACGAAAGCCTGCGCACCGTGTTCCCGGCCATCGAGGGAACGCCTCAGCAGGTCGTACTACCGGCCGCCCAAGCCGATTTCGGCTGGGACGTTATCGATGCCGACGGATGGCCGACGAGCCAGGTGGACGAGGCGATCAGGGCGACGGCCCACTGCACGTTTGACTTAGCCGCCGAGATCCCGCTGCAGGCAAGGCTTTTCGGTGTAGCGAAAGACGAACACGTGCTGGTGATCGTGGTGCACCACATCGCCGCGGATGGTTTGTCGCTGACGCCCTTCGCCGCGGATTTGGGTGTAGCGTATGCCAGCCGGTGCGCCGGGCAGGCCCCGGGCTGGGCCGAGTTGTCGGTCCAGTACGCGGATTACACGCTGTGGCAGCACGCGCAATTCGGCGATCTCGACGACAGTGGCAGCCGCATCGGAGCTCAGCTGGCTTACTGGGAGCAGGCTCTGGCCGGGATGCCCGACCGGCTGCAGCTTCCGACCGATCGCCCCTACCCCCGGGCCGCCGATCTGCGCGGCGCGACTGTCGACGTGGACTGGCCCGCGGACTTGCAGCAGCGCATCGCGCAGGTCGCTCGTGAACACAACGCCACCAGCTTCATGGTGGTGCAGGCGGCGCTGTCGGTGTTGCTGTGGAAGCTCAGCGCCAGTTCCGATGTGGCGGTGGGCTTCCCGATCGCCGGGCGGCGTGATCCTGCGTTGGATCAATTGGTCGGGTTCTTCGTCAACACCTTGGTGTTGCGTGTCGACCTCGCCGGGGATCCCAGTTTTGCCGAACTGCTCGCCCGCGTTCGGGCGGGCAGCTTGGCGGCTTTCGAGCACCAGGATGTGCCGTTCGAGCTACTGGTGGAGCGGCTCAACCCGACGCGATCCCTGACACATCATCCGCTGGTGCAGGTCATGTTGGCCTGGCAGAACTTCGCCGGGCATGACGACCCGGCGGCCGGGTTGGCGCTGCCGGGCCTTGAGGTGTCGTCGGTGCCGATCGGCGCCGAGTCCGCCCGCATGGATTTGGTGTTCTCGCTGGCCGAACGTTGGGGCGAGGGCGGTGAACCCGCCGGGATCGGCGGGAAGGTGGAATTCCGCACCGACGTGTACGACGCCCACACCATCGAGGTGTGGAGCGAGCGGCTGCGTGCGGTACTGGTCGCGATGACGGCCGCTCCCGCTCAGACCTTGTCCGCGGTGGATCTTCTGGATGCCGCCGAGCATGCCCGGCTGGACGAATTCGGCAATCGCGCCGTGCTGGCTGCGCCGCCAGCCGCCGCGGTGTCGATCCCGGCGTTGTTCACCGAGCAGGTGACTTTGGCGCCTAACGCCGTGGCACTGGTTTGCGGTGGCCGGTCGGTGACGTACCGCGAATTGGATGATGTATCGAACCGGCTGGCGCACTTGCTGATTGAGTACGGCGCGGGCCCGGGTTGCTGCGTGGCAGTGCTGTCCTCACGCTCGGCCGAAGCGGTCGCGGCGATCGTGGCCGTACTGAAGACGGGCGCGGCCTACCTTCCGATCGACCCCGGGGTACCGGACGCCCGGATCGAATTCTTGCTCGCCGATGCCGAGCCGGTGGCAGTAGTCACCACCGCGGACCTGGCCGACCGGGTCGACGGACATGGCGTGGCCGTCGTCGACGTCGACGATCCCGCGGTGCACACCCAACCCGGCACGGCCTTGCCGGCGCCGAACATCGACGACATCGCCTATCTGATCTACACCTCCGGCACCACCGGAACCCCGAAAGGTACTGCGGTCACGCATCACAACGTGACCCAGCTGCTGGCGTCGTTGAATGCCGGTTTGCCGGTACCCGGGGTGTGGACGCAAAGCCACTCCCTGGCCTTCGACGTCTCGGTGTGGGAGATCTTCGGTGCGCTGCTGCGCGGTGGACGGCTCGTGGTGGTTCCCGAAGCGGTGACCCGTTCACCCGAGGAGTTCCACACGCTGCTCGTCAACGAAGGCGTCACGGTTCTCACCCAAACTCCCTCCGCGGTGGGTGTGCTCGCCACGGACGGCTTGGAATCGGTGGCGGTGGTGATGGCCGGCGAGGCCTGCCCCACCGAAGTGGTGGACCGCTGGGCACCGGGGCGGGTGATGGTCAATGCCTACGGCCCGACCGAGACGACGATGTGCGTGGCGATCAGCGCCCCGCTGGCAGCGGGCGAGGCGGTGGTGCCGATCGGGTCGCCGGTGCCGGGCGCGGCGCTGTTCGTGCTCGACGAGTGGCTGCGGCCGGTGTTACCGGGGGTGGTCGGAGAGTTGTACGTGGCGGGTGGTGGGCTCGCGGCCGGGTACATCGGCCGCGCCGAGCTGACGGCATCCCGGTTCGTGGCATGCCCGTTCGGTCAGCCGGGCACACGCATGTACCGCACCGGGGACCTGGTGCGGTGGGGTGCCGACGGCCAGCTGCAGTACCTGGGCCGCGCGGACGAGCAGGTCAAGATTCGCGGCTACCGCATCGAGCTCGGCGAGGTGCAGACGGCGCTGGCCCGCCTGGACGGCGTGCAGCAGGCGGTGGTGATCGCCCGCCAGGACCGCCCCGACGCCGTGCGCCTGGTCGGGTATCTCACCGGGACGATCGATCCGGCGCAGGCACGCGCGGCGCTGGGCGAACGGCTGCCCGCCTACATGGTGCCGTCCGCAGTGATGGTGTTGCCGGAGCTGCCGCTGACATCCAACGGGAAACTCGACACCCGCGCCCTCCCGACGCCCGAATACACCGCCGGGGTATACCGGGCGCCGGGCAATGCCGTCGAGGAGATCCTGGCCGGCATTTACGCCCAAGTGCTCGGCGTCGAGCGAGTCGGGGTCGACGACTCGTTCTTCGACCTTGGTGGGGACAGCATTTCGGCGATGCGGGTGATCGCCGCGATCAACACCACCCTCAGTGCCGCCCTCGTGGTGCGCACCGTATTCGAGTCGCCCACCGTCTCCCAGTTGGCGACCCGGCTGAATGAGGGGACCAGTTGGCTCGAGCCGCTGGTAGCGGTCGAGCGACCGGCGGCGATTCCATTGTCGTTCGCGCAGAGCCGGTTGTGGTTTCTCGAGCAGCTGCAAGGACCCTCGGCGATCTACAACATGGCCGTCGCGTTGCGCCTGGACGGGCCGCTCGACGCGCAGGCGTTGGGTGCCGCACTGACCGATGTCGTGACCCGCCACGAAAGCCTGCGAACCTTGTTCATTGCCCCCGAGGGAACACCGCAGCAAGTCGTGGTGCCCGTCGATCGCGCCCAGGTGGACTGGCAGATCGTCGACGCCAGCGAATGGCCGGCGGCCCGGCGTGACGAGGCGGTCGACGCCGCGACGCGCTACACGTTCAACGTGGAGACCGAAATACCGTTGCGCGCCAGGCTGTTCCGCATCGCCCAGGAAGAGCATGTACTGGTGGCCGTGGTGCACCATATCGCCGCCGACGGCTGGTCGATCACTCCGCTGGCCCGCGACATCGGTGTGGCCTACGCTGCCCGCTGCGCCGGGCAGTGCCCGCAGTGGGCTGATCTGCCGGTGCAGTACGTCGACTACACGCTCTGGCAGCGCGCACAATTCGGCCATCTCGACGACCGAGATGGCCCCATTGCGACACAGATCGCCTTCTGGGAGAAGACACTTGCGGGCCTGCCCGAGCGGCTGCAGTTACCGACCGATCGGCCCTACCCGGTCGTGGCCGATCAGCGCGGCGCCACGGTGGACGTGCGCTGGCCGGCGGAGTTGCAAGTGCGGGTTGACCGGTTGGCCCGTGCGCACAACGCGACCACGTTCATGGTGGTGCAGGCCGCACTGGCGGCGTTGCTGTCCACGCTCAGCGCGAGTTCCGATGTGGCGGTAGGCTTCCCGATCGCCGGACGACGCGACTCCGCGCTCGACGATCTGGTCGGCTTCTTCGTCAACACCCTGGTGCTGCGCGTCGATGTGTCCGGGGATCCCACCTTCGTCGAACTGCTGGCCCAGGTGCAACAGCGCAGCCTGGCCGCCTACGAACATCAAGATGTGCCATTCGAGGTGCTGGTCGAGCGGCTCAACCCGACCCGGTCCCTGGCCCATCATCCGCTCGTGCAGGTGCTATTGGCCTGGCAGAACCTGCCCGGGCAAAGCGACGACCCCACAGCCGGGTTGGCGCTGGGCGATGTTCGGGTCACCCCGATGCCGGTGGATACCCAGACGGCCCGGATGGATCTGACCCTGTCGCTGGGCGAACGGTGGACCGACGCCGGTGAACCCGCCGGCATCGGCGGAACGGTGGAATTCCGCTCCGATGTGTTCGACGCCGGCACCATCGCGCTGCTGACCGAACGGTTGCGGCGGATGCTGATGGCGATCACGGCCGATCCCACGCAGGCGTTGTCGGCTGTTGACCTGCTGGACGCGACCGAGCACCGTCGGCTCGATGAACTCGGAAACCGGGCGGTGTTGACCCAGCCGGCGACCGCGACGCCGTCGATTCCGGTGCTGTTCGCCGAACAGGTCGGCCGCACCCCGGACGGCGTGGCCGTCACCTGCGACGGCCGATCGATGACCTACCGAGAGCTCGACGAGACCTCCAACCGCATGGCGGAGTTGTTGGTCGGTCATGGGGCGAAACCGGGTTCGTCTGTGGCGTTGCTGCTTTCGCGATCCACCGAGGCGATCGTAGCGATCATCGCGGTGCTGAAATCGGGGGCAGCCTACCTGCCGATCGATCCAGCACTGCCGGCCGCCCGCATCGGATTCGTGTTGGCCGACGCGACGCCGGTTGCGGTGATCACTACCGCTGCGCTGGCAGACCGGCTCGACGGGCACGGTGTCGCGATCATCGATGCCGAGGCCCCCGGGTTGCAGGGGCACCCAAGTATCGCGCTGCCCGCACCCGCCGCCGACGATATCGCGTACTTGATCTACACCTCCGGCACCACCGGTGTCCCCAAAGGTGTTGCGGTCAGCCACCGCAACGCCGCACAGCTGCTCACCGGCATGGCTTCGGAACCACCCTTCGGCGGGGTGTGGTCGCAATGGCATTCGCTGGCCTTTGACGTCTCGGTATGGGAGATCTTCGGTGCCCTGTTGCACGGCGGCCGACTGGTCGTGGTGCCGGAGTCGGTGGCGCGCTCACCGGAAGACTTCCACGCGTTGCTGGTCGCCGAGCACGTCAACGTGCTGAGCCAAACTCCCTCGGCGGCAGGGATGTTGTCGCCCGAGGGGCTCGACGTCACGGCATTGGTGGTGGCCGGTGAGGCGTGTCCGGCCGAGCTGGTCGAGCGCTGGGCGCCGGGCCGGATCATGGTCAACGCCTACGGCCCGACCGAGGCGACGGTCTATGCGGCCGTCAGCGCACCGCTGGCCGCGGGATCCGATGTCGTGCCGATCGGCTCACCGGTGCCGGGCGCTGCGCTTTTCGTACTCGACAAATGGCTGCGTCCGGTCCCGGCCGGCGTGGTCGGCGAATTGTATGTCGCCGGTTCCGGTGTGGCAGTGGGGTATTGGCAGCGTGCCTCATTGACGGCAGCGCGGTTTGTGGCGTGCCCGTTCGGGGCGGCCGGGGCCCGGATGTATCGGACCGGAGACCTGGTGTGCTGGGGTGCCGACGGGCAGCTGCAATACCTGGGCCGTGCCGACGAGCAGGTCAAGATCCGTGGTTATCGGATCGAACTCGGGGAGGTTCAGGCGGCGCTGGCCAACGTGGATGGCGTGCAGCAGGCCGTCGTGGTTGCCCGTGCGGACCGCCCCGGCGAAAAGCGCCTCGTGGGGTATGTCACCGGCGACGCCGACGCGGCCGGTGTGCGTGCGGCGCTGGCTGAGCGGCTGCCGTCGTACATGATTCCGGCCGCGGTGGTGCCGATCGAGACGCTTCCGCTGACCGCCAATGGAAAACTCGACATTCGCGCCCTGCCTGCGCCGGAATACGGCTCCGGCGAATATCGTGCGCCCGACACCGCCGTCGAGGAGATCTTGGCCGGCATTTACGCCGAGGTGCTCGGGCTACAGCGCGTCGGCGTAGACGATTCGTTCTTCGACCTTGGCGGGGACAGTATTTCGTCGATGCAGGTGGTGACCCGGGCCCGGGCGGCCGGTCTGGTCTGCAAGACCCGCGATATTTTCGTGGAGCAGACCGTGGCGCGGCTGGCGCGGGTAGCCTGCCTGGTCAGCGACGACGATGTGATCGACGAGGGCGTAGGGGAACTGCCCCCAACCCCGATCATGCGGTGGCTGCACAGCGTGGACGGCCCGGTGGACCAGTTCAACCAGACGGTGGTGGTGCAGGCGCCCGCCGGGGTGTGCGAGCCCGATGTCGCAACTGTGTTGCAGGCGTTGGTGGATCGGCATCCCATGCTGCGGGCGCGCATCGACGACGCCTGGGCGCTGACGGTGCCCGCGGCAGGCGCGGTAGACGCACGCGCACGCCTGCGGTCGGTGGATGTGTTGACCGACGCGGCGTTGGTGGCGGCACGGTCCCTGCTGGATCCGGCCGCCGGGATCATGCTCAGCGCGTTGTGGGTTACCTCCACCAGCCAGTTGGTGGTGATCATTCACCACCTGGCCGTCGACGGCGTGTCCTGGCGAATCCTGTTGGAGGACTTGAACATCGCCTGGGCTCAGCACCAGGGCGGGCAGCCGGTGGCGCTGCCGCCCGGCGGCACGTCGTTCCAGAGGTGGGCTGCACTGCTCACCGAGCACGCCCGACACCCCGATATCACGGCGCACGCGGCCAGCTGGCAGGCCGTGGCCGCGACTCCGGCTGCGTTGCCCGCCGTGCAGGCCGGCGTCGATACCTACCAGAGCGCCGGGCACCTCTCGGCGGAGCTGGACGTCGAGACCACCCGGACGCTGCTGGCTGACGTGCCCGCCGCGTTCCACGCCGGGATCGACGACATTCTGTTGATCGCACTGGCCTTGGCGGTGGCCGAATTCCTCGGCAACCACGACGCGCCGATCGGTATCGACGTCGAGGGCCACGGCCGTCACGAGGAGTTGGCCGACGTCGACCTGTCCCGCACCGTCGGGTGGTTTACCACCAAATACCCGGTGTCGCTGACGGTCCAGGAACTGTCCTGGGCGCACGTGGCCGCCGGCGATGCGGCGCTCGGCGCTGCGCTCAAGCATGCCAAGGAACAGCTGCGCGCCCTTCCCGACGGTCTGACCTACGGGCTGCTGCGCTATCTGAACGACGACGTCGATCTGGACGGCGCCGACCCCCCGATCGGATTCAATTACCTGGGGCGCCAGGGCGGTGTGGCCGCGCTCTCCGAGCAGATGTGGCGACCTGTGCAGGACGGCTGGGCGGCGACCGCCGCGGCCTCGGCCATTTCGATGCCGCTGATGCACACCCTGGGGCTCAGCGCCGCCACCGTCGACACTGACACCGGCCCTCGCCTGCACGCGAATTGGACGTGGGCGCCCTCGGCACTTGATCCCGAACACGTCAGTCGGTTGAGCGGGCTGTGGTTCGAGGCCCTGGCCGGTATCTGCGCGCACGTGCGCTGTGGCGGCGGCGGGTTGACCCCGTCGGACATCGTCCCGGCCCGCTTGAGCCAACAGCAAATCGACGAGTTGCAGCGGCATCACCGAATCGCCGACGTGCTGGCACTGACCCCGGTGCAGCAGGGCCTGCTGTTCCATGCGAACACCGCGCACGCCGGTGACGACCTGTATGCGGGACAACTGGACATCAGCGTGACCGGACCGCTCGACCCGGATCGCCTGCGCGCGGCCGTGCAGACGGTCGTCAGCCGACACCCGCATCTGGTGGCGCGCTTCTGCGACCAGTTCGACGAGTCGGTACAAGTTATTCCCGCCGACCCAGTTGCGTCTTGGCGCTACCTCGAGCTCGATCTCGACCCGGAGATCGAAATGCTCTGTGCCGCAGAGCGGTCCGCGGTGTGCGAACTCGGCGATCAGCCCCCGTTCCGGGTGGCTTTGATCCGTACCGCCGCCGATCGGCACCGGTTGGTGCTGACCAATCACCACATCGTGCTCGACGGCTGGTCGATGCCGATTCTGCTGGGGGAGATCTTCGCCGGCTACTACGGGCAGCGGTTGCCCGCCGCGGCGCCCTACCGCACTTTCGTCTCCTGGCTGGCCGAGCGCGACCTCGACGCCGCCCGCACGGCCTGGTCCGCGCTGTTAGCCGGCTTTGACACGCCGACGTTGGTGGGCCCACAAGATCGTCGCAAACGGGGGCAGCAGGGTGTCGAAACAACCGCATTGCCGGCCGATCTCAGCCGCGCGATCGGCGAGCTCGCGCGCTCGTGCCACACCACCGTCAACACCGTGCTGCAAGGAGCCTTCGCACAGCTGCTGTGCTGGATGACCGGACATAACGACGTCGTCTTCGGTACCACAGTCTCGGGTAGGCCTGCCGATCTGGTCGGCGCCGACTCGATGGTCGGTCTGATGATCAATACCGTGCCGGTGCGCGCGCGTATCACCGCCGCGACCACCACCGCCGATTTGTTGAACCAACTTCAAGGTGCCTACAACGACACGCTCGAGCACCAGCACCTGGCGCTCACCGAAATTCATCGAATCACCGCTCAAGACAACCTTTTCGACACCCTGTTCGCGTTCGAGAACTATCCGATCGACACCGGCGCGTTGCTGGGCGATCACGAGCTGAACATCACCGGCATCACCACCCGCGAGTCCACCCACTACCCGTTGACGGTGCAAGCCCAGCCGGGCCACGAGCTGCGCCTGCGCGTCGAATTCGACACCGATGTGTTCGACGCGCACGCGATCGAAACGCTGATCGGGCGATTGCGGCGCGTGCTCGCCGCGATGACCACAGACCCGCGGCGGTGTCTGTCGTCGATGGACGTGCTGGACACCGCCGAACACGCCCAGCTGGACCGATGGGGCGACCGGGCGGTGCTGGCCAGGCCAGCGACCGGCGCGTCCATCCCGGCGCTGTTCGCCCAGTGGGTGGCCCGTACTCCCGACGCGGAGGCGATTACCTGCCGGGGTCGGTCGGTGACCTACCAAGAGCTGGACGAGGCTTCGAACCGGCTGGCGCACTTGATGATTGCCCGTGGGGTTTGTCCGGGTGAATCGGTGGCTCTGCTATTCACCCGGTCTGCCGAGGCGATCGCGGCGATACTGGCCGTGCTGAAAACCGGTGCGGCCTACCTGCCGATCGATCCCGCGCACCCGGCAGCCCGGATCGCTTTCATGCTGGACGACGCCCGCCCGATCGCTGCGATCACCGCCACCGCGTTCGTCGACAGATTCGACGGACAGCAGTTGGTGGTCATCGACGTCGACGATCCGGCCGTGCACGCCCAACCCTGCACCGCGCCCCCGGGCCCGCTGCCGGATGACCTCGCCCACATCATCTACACCTCGGGCACTACCGGTAAGCCCAAGGGCATGGCGGTCAGTCACCACAACGTGACTCGGTTGTTCGAGTCGCCGGTCGGCGTGGAGTTCGGGTCGCAACAGGTGTGGACCCAGTTCCACTCCTACGCATTCGATTTCTCGGTCTGGGAGATCTGGGGTGCACTGCTGCACGGCGGACGCCTGGTAGTGGTGCCGGAGTCGGTGGCCCGCTCACCAAAGGACTTCCATGCCCTGCTGGTCGCCGAGAAGGTAACGGTCTTCAGTCAAACCCCGTCCGCGGTGCGGAATCTGTCGCCCGAGGGTCTGGACGGGGCCGCGTTGGTCGTCGGGGCCGAGCCGTTGTCCGCAGAGCTGGTGGATCGCTGGGCATCCGGACGGAAACTGTTCAACGTTTACGGACCCACCGAGACAACGATATTCGCCTCCGTCAGCGCACCGCTCACGGCGGAGTCGGGGACGCCGCCGATCGGTTCGCCGGTGCCTGGTGCCGCGTTGTTCGTGCTGGATGGCTGGCTGCGCCCGGTGCCCGCCGGAGTGGTCGGGGAGTTGTATGTGGCCGGACGCGGCGTCGGCGCCGGGTATGTGCGCCGGAGTTCGTTGAGTGCTTCGCGTTTTGTGGCCTGCCCGTTCGGCGAGCCCGGCGCGCGGATGTACCGCACCGGGGACCTGGTGCGCTGGGGCTCCGAGGGACAACTGCACTATGTAGGCCGCGCGGATGAGCAGGTCAAGATTCGTGGCTACCGCATCGAACTCGGCGAAATCCAAGCGGCCCTGGCCGATATCGACGGCGTCGAGCAGGCAGCGGTGATCGCCCGCGAAGACCGGCCGGGCGACAAGCGTTTGGTCAGCTACGTCACCGGCGTGGCCGACCCCGCCCAGACACGGACCCGATTGGCCGAGCTGCTGCCGTCCTACATGGTGCCCGCTGCGGTAGTGGTCGTGCCGGAGCTGCCATTGACGGTCAACGGGAAGCTCGACACCCGCGCCCTGCCGGCACCCGAATACGCCGCCGCCGGATATCGAGCCCCGGCAAGCCCCACCGAAGAGATCGTGGCCGGCATCTATGCCCAGGTGCTCGGTGTCGAGCGCGTCGGCGTAGACGACTCGTTCTTCGACCTTGGCGGGGACAGCATTTCGGCGATGCGTCTGATCGCCGCGATCAACACCAGCCTGCAATCCGACCTCGCGGTGCGGGTCGTCTTCGAGTCGCCCACGGTCGCCGAACTTGCGCCGCGGATTGGCGCGGGGGTGAGACGGCTGCAGCCGTTGGTTGCCGGTCCGCGGCCCACGGTGTTGCCCCTGTCCTTTGCCCAACATCGGTTGTGGTTCATCGACCAATTGCACGGTCCCTCACCGGTTTACAACGTCGCGACCGCGCTGCGGCTGGAGGGGCCGCTCGATGCCGACGCGTTGGGAACCGCGCTGACCGACGTCGTGGCCCGCCACGAAAGCCTGCGGACGCTGTTCGTGGCCCCCGACGGTCTGCCGCAGCAAGTGGTAGTCCCCACCGCGCAAGCCAGTTTCGGGTGGGAGGTGATCGATGCCGGCACATGGTCGACGCGCCAGCTCGACGAGTCCATCGACACGGTCACCCGCCACACGTTTGACCTGGCTACCGAGATTCCCTTGCGAGCAATCCTGTTCCGGATCGGTGACCGCGAGCATGTGCTGGCCGCGGTGGTGCACCATATCGCCGCCGACGGCTGGTCGATCACCCCACTGGTGCGCGACCTGGGTGTCGCCTACGCCAGCCGGTGTGCCGGCCAGGCCCCGGGATGGGCCGAATTGCCGGTGCAGTATGTCGACTACACCCTTTGGCAGCGCGCACATTTCGGTGACCTCGACGACGACGACAGCCTGCTCGCCGCGCAATTGGCCTACTGGACGCGGACGCTCTCCGGATTGCCCGAACGGCTGCAACTTCCGACCGATCGTCCCTACCCGCTGGTCGCCGATCAGCGCGGCGCGAGTGTGGACGTCGAGTGGCCGGCAGAGTTGCAGCGGGGAGTCGTCGCCCTGGCTCGTCAGCACAACGCGACCAGCTTTATGGTGATGCAGGCGGCGCTGGCGGTGCTGCTGTCCAAGATCAGCGCCAGTTCCGATGTGGCGGTAGGCTTCCCGATCGCCGGACGGCGAGACCCCGCGCTCGACGATCTGGTTGGCTTCTTCGTCAACACGTTGGTGCTCCGGGTCGACGTCGCCGGTGATCCCAGCTTCGCCGACGTGCTGGCTCAGGTGCGCCAGCGCAGCCTGGCCGCCTACGAGCATCAGGACGTGCCTTTCGAGCTGCTGGTCGAGCGGCTCAACCCCACCCGGTCGTTGGGTCATCATCCCCTGGTCCAGGTGATGCTGGCCTGGCAGAACCTTCCCGGGCACGGCGCCGACTCCGCGGCCAGCCCGGCCCTGGGCGACGTTCAGGTTACGCCGAGGCCGGTGGATACCCAGTCGGCGCGAATGGATCTGACGTTCTCGTTAGCCGAACGCTGGACCGAGGCCGGTGAGGCCGCCGGGATCGGCGGCAGGGTGGAATTCCGCACCGATGTGTTTGACGCTCACAGCATCCAGACGCTCACCCAGCGGCTGTACCGGGTGTTGGTGGCGATGACGACCGATGCCGCGCAGGCGTTGTCGGCGGTGGAATTACTTGATGCGACCGAGCATGCGCGTCTGGCTCAGATCGGCAACCGCGCGGCGCTGACCGGGCCGGCCAGTGCGCCGGCGTCGATTCCCTCGTCGTTCGCCGCGCAAGCCGCGCGCACTCCCGAGGCCGAGGCGCTGAGCTGGGGCGAGCGCCGGTGGACGTATCGCGAACTCGACGAGGTGTCGAACCGGCTGGCGCACGTGTTGGCCGGCCACGGGGCAGGACCGGGTTCCTTTGTGGCGCTGTTATTCTCACGATCCGCAGAGGCGATTATCTCGTTGCTCGCAGTGCTCAAGTCCGGGGCGGCCTACCTGCCCATCGACGCGGGACTGCCCGAGGCGCGGGTGCGGTTCATGCTCGCCGACGCTTCGCCGGTCGCCGTGCTCACCACTGCGGACCTGCGCCCACGGCTCGACGGGTATGGGGTGCCGGTCATCGACTTCGATGACGCGGCTGACACCGAGCCCGGCAGCGGCGTGCCGGGGCCGGGTCCGGATGACCTCGCGTACCTGATCTACACCTCGGGCACCACCGGCACACCGAAAGGCGTTGCCGTCAGCCATCGCAGTGTGACCCGGCTGTTCGACGCACTCGATACCCGCGTAGACCCGACCGGTGTGTGGTCGCAATGGCATTCACTGGCCTTCGACGTCTCGGTGTGGGAGATCTTCGGCGCCCTGCTGCACGGTGGTCGGCTGGTCGTAGTGTCCGACGAGGTGGCCCGCTCGCCGCAGGATTTCCATGCGTTGCTGGTTGCCGAGCAGGTCACCGTGCTGAGCCAGACGCCTTCTGCGGCCGGGATGCTCGCATTGGACGGGCTGGACGCGACAATCCTGGTGGTCGCCGGCGAGGCGTGTCCGGCCGAGTTGGTCGAGCGCTGGGCGCCGGGGCACGCGATGCTCAATGCCTATGGCCCGACCGAGGCCACGGTCTACGCCGCGATCAGCGCACCGCTGACACCGGGATCGGGTGTGGTACCGATCGGCTCGCCGGTACCGGGGGCCGCCGCGTTCGTGCTCGATGCGTGGTTGCGACCGGTGCCCGCCGGTGTGGTCGGTGAGCTATACCTCGCCGGTTCCGGTGTGGCAGAAGGGTATTGGCGGCGCGCTGGGCTGAGCGCATCGCGGTTCGTGGCGTGCCCGTTCGGAGTCCCCGGAGCACGGATGTATCGGACCGGGGACCTGGTCTGCTGGGGTGCCGACGGGCAGCTGCAATACCTGGGACGCGCCGACGATCAGGTCAAGATCCGCGGTTACCGCATCGAACTCGGCGAAATCCAGGCCGCCCTTTCGGCACTCGATGGCGTGGATCAGGCCGTGGTGGTGGCCCGCGAAGACCATCCCGCCGCCGTGCGACTGGTCGGCTACGTGACGGGTTCGGCCGATCCATCCGAGATTCGGTCTCGGCTGTCCGAACGGCTGCCGTCCTACATGGTCCCGGCCGCCGTCGTCGTGCTGGAAGCGCTGCCGTTGACGGTCAACGGCAAGCTCGATGCCCGTGCCTTGCCGGTACCCGAATACGCCGCAGGTGAGTACCGGGCCCCAGGCAGCGCGGTGGAGGAGATCCTCGCCGGCATCTACGCCGACGTGCTGGGGCTGGAGCGCGTCGGTGCGGACGACTCGTTCTTCGACCTTGGCGGGGACAGCATTTCGTCGATGCAGGTGGTGACCCGGGCCCGGGCGGTCGGCCTGGCCTGCAAGACGCGCGACATTTTCGTGGAGCAGACGGTGGCGCGGCTGGCCCGGGTGGTCGAGGCGGCCAGTGCCGACGACATCGTCGATCAGGGTGTCGGCCAACTGCCGGCGACCCCGATCATGCGGTGGCTGCACAGCGTCGACGGACCGGTGAGCGAGTTCAATCAGACGATGGTGATCCAGGCACCCGCCGGCGCGAGCGAAACCGACGTGGCAGTTGTCCTGCAAGCGTTGGTCGATCGCCATGCCATGCTGCGCCTGCGCGTGGACGACGACACCAAGGGTTGGTCGTTGACGGTGCCGGAGGTGGGCGCGGTGGATGTGCGCGCATCCCTGCACTCGGTACAGGTGTTGTCCGACGAGGCGTTGCTGGAGGCGCGGTCGCAGTTGAACCCGGCGGCCGGGGTCATGCTCAGTGCGCTGTGGGTGTCCTCCACCGGCCAGTTGGTGGTCATCGTTCATCACCTCGCGGTCGACGGCGTCTCTTGGCGAATTCTGTTGGAGGACTTGAACATCGCCTGGGCCCAGCATCGTGGTGGACAGCCGGTGGTGTTGCCATCCGGCGGCACTTCGTTCCGGAGATGGGCGTCGCTACTCGCCGAGCACGCCGGACGCCCGGAGGTAGCGGCGCACGCGGCCGCCTGGCAACACGTGGCCGCGGCGGCGGGCGCGCTGCCGGCGGTGCGCCCCGGGCTGGACACCTACGAGACGGCGGGACATCTCTCGGCGCAGCTTGATGCCGAGACCACTCGGATGCTGATTGGTGAGGTGCCCGCCGCGTTCCACACCGGGGTTCAGGACATTCTGGTGATCGCGTTCGGGTTGGCGTGGGCGGAGTTCCTGCCCGACCACGCGTTGCCGATCACTATCGACGTCGAGGGCCACGGGCGCCATGAGGAGCTGGCCGACGTCGACCTGTCTCGCACCGTGGGGTGGTTCACCACCAAATATCCGGTGTCCCTTGCGGTCGGCGGATTGACCTGGGCGCAGGTGATCGGGGGCGACGCCGCGCTGGGCGAGATGATCAAGCAGGCCAAAGAGCAGCTGCGCGCGCTACCGGACGGCCTGACCTACGGCTTGCTGCGCTACCTGAACGACGACGTCGAACTCGATGGCGTCGATCCGCCGATCGGGTTCAATTATCTTGGGCGACTGGGCGGTTCGGCGGCCGAGCTATCCCGCGAGTTGTGGCGGGTCAGCGAGGACGGGGCGGCGATCACCGGCGTCACGACGGCGGTGCCCATGCCGTTGATGCACACCGTGGAACTCAACGCCGTCACCGTCGACTCCGATACCGGCCCGCAACTGCACGCCAATTGGACCTGGGCGCCCTCGGCCGTCGAGCGCGAGCAGGTAACCACGCTGAGCCGGTTGTGGTTCGAGGCCCTGGCTGGCATCTGCGCGCATGTGCGATCCGGGGGCGGTGGGTTGACCCCGTCGGACATCGTCCCGGCCCGCTTGAGCCAGCCTCAGATCGAGGAGTTGCAGCGCACCTACGGGATCGTCGACGTGCTGCCGTTGACCCCGCTGCAGCAGGGGCTGCTGTTCCACGCCAACACCGCCCAGCCAACCGGGGACGATCTGTATGTCGTACAGGCCGTGTTCACCGTGGCCGGTGCGCTCGACGCGGGCCGCCTGCGTGACGCCATGCACGCCGTGGTCACCCGCCACCCGCATCTGGTGGCCAGGTTCACCCAACAGTTCGACGAAGCGGTGCAAGTCATCTTGGCCGAGCCCGAAATGGTCTTGCATGAACCAGAACTCGACGGCGAAGCCGGACTCGACGAACAGCTGCGGCGGCTCTGCGCAGCCGAGCGCGCCGCGGTCTACCACCTCGCCGAGCAGCCGCCACTGCGGGTGGCGCTGATCCGCATCGCCGAGCAGCGCTACCGGTTGGTGCTCACCATGCACCACATCGTGATCGACGGCTGGTCGCTGCCGATCCTGCTGGGGGAGATCTTCGCCGGCTACTACGGGCATCGACTGCCCGCGGCCGCGCCCTATCGCCGTTTCATCAACTGGCTGTCTGATCGAGACCTCGACGCGGCCCGCGCAGCCTGGCGCGACGTGCTGGCCGGCTTCGACGTTCCCACCTTGGTCGGCCCCCCGCAGCGTCGGCAATTGGGCGCTCGGGGCGTGACATCGTTTGCGGTACCGGCGGATACGACACGCGGGCTCGGCCAGCTGGCACGCTCATGCCACACGACCCTCAACATCGTGCTGCAGGCGGCCTGGGCGCAACTGCTGTGCTGGATGACCGGACAGCACGACGTCGCATTCGGTACCACGGTCTCGGGTAGGCCGGCCGATCTGATCGGCGCCGAATCGATGGTGGGCCTGCTCATCAACACCGTCCCGGTGCGGGCCAACATCGCCGGGACAACCTCCAGCGCGGTCCTGATCGAACAGTTGCAAGGCGCCTTCAACCACACACTCGAGCATCAACACCTGGCGCTCAACGAAATTCACCGAATCACCGGTCACGACATGCTGTTCGACACCCTTTTCGGCTTCGAGAACTATCCGATCGACGCCCGCGCGCTGTCGGCGGAGCACGAATTGACCATCACCGAAGCCAGCGTCAGCGAGCACAACCACTACCCGCTGACGATGCAAGCCGCCATGTCGGGCTCCGAGTTGGGCCTGCGCGTGGAGTACGACTCGGACGTTTTCGACGCGTACACCATCGACGCATTGGGCGCGCGGATGCAGCGGATACTGGCGGCGATGAGCGCCGATCCGAGCCGTCGGCTGTCGTCGATCGACCCGCTCGACGAGCAGGAGCACCGCCGTCTCGACGAGATCGGTCACCGCGCGGTGCTGACCCAGCCGGTTCCGACGCCGATGTCGATTCCGGCGTTGTTCGCCGAGCATGTGGCACGCACGCCGGACGCGGTGGCGATCAGTTGGGGCGCCCGGTCCATGACGTACCGGGAGGTAGACGAAGCCGCCAACCGATTGGCGCACCAGCTGAGGGATCAGCACGCACGCCCGGGACAGGCTGTGGCGCTGCTGTTTTCCCGGTCGCCGCAGGCGATCCTTGCGATCCTGGCCGTGCTGAAGACGGGAGCGGCTTATCTGCCGATCGACCCCGCTGCGCCGCCTGCCCGAATCAGGTTCATGCTCGCCGACGCTGCGCCGGTGGCTGCGATCACCACGGCCGGCCTGAGATCCCGGCTGGATTCGCGCGAATTGCCGATCATCGACATCGAGGATCAACGAGTTCACGCCCAACCGAGCACGCCGTTGCCGTCACCGGCCGCCGATGGCATTGCCTACATCATCTACACCTCGGGAACTTCCGGAGTGCCCAAGGGAGTGGCGGTCACGCACCAGAACGTGACCCGGCTGCTGGGATCGCTGGACGCGGGCCTGCCGCATCCCGGGGTGTGGACGCAAAGTCACTCGTATGCCTTCGACGTCGCGGTGTGGGAGATCTTCGGTGCGCTGTTGCGTGGCGGGCGTCTGGTGATAGTGCCCGAGTCGGTGACGCGGTCACCACAACACCTGCACGCCCTGCTGGTCGCCGAAGAGGTGAGCGTGCTCACGCAGACGCCGTCGGCGGTGGCGATGTTGTCGCCCGAGAAGTTGGAGTCGGTGACCCTGGTGATGGCGGGTGAGGCCTGCCCGATCGAGATAGTCCAGCGGTGGGCGCCGGGCCGGGTCATGGTCAACGCCTACGGCCCGACCGAGACCACGATGTGTGTGGCGATCAGTGCGCCGTTAGCCGGTGAGTCGCCGGAGTCGAGCATCGTGCCGATCGGGTCGCCCGTGCCGGGGGCGGCGCTATTCGTGCTCGATGGCTGGTTGCGCCCGGTGTCCGCCGGGGTGGTCGGTGAGTTGTATGTCGCCGGCGGTGGAGTGGGCGCCGGGTACTTGGGCCGAAGCGGTCTGACCGCATCCCGGTTTGTGGCCTGCCCGTTCGGCGAGCCCGGCGCTCGCATGTATCGCACCGGTGATCTGGTGTGTTGGGGCGCCGACGGCCAGTTGCGTTACTTGGGGCGCGCCGATGAGCAGGTCAAGATCCGCGGGTATCGCATCGAACTCGGTGAGGTCCAGGCCGCTCTGGCCGCGCTCGACGATGTCGAGCAGGCGGTGGTGATCGCCCGAGAGGACCGCGCCGGTGACAAACGCCTGGTGGGCTACATCACCGGGACCGCCGACGCGGCCGAGGCGCGTACCGCGCTGGCACAGCGGCTACCGGGCTACATGGTCCCGGTGGCGGTGCTGGGACTCGAATCGCTACCGCTGACGGTCAACGGCAAACTGGACACCCGGGCGCTGCCGGCCCCCGAATACGGCGGCGTCGGTGAATACCGGGCTCCGGCCAACCCCATCGAGGAAACACTCGCCGGCATTTACGCCGAAGTCCTCGGTACCGAGCGGGTTGGGGTCGACGACTCCTTCTTCGACCTCGGCGGCGACAGCATTTCGGCCATGCGACTGATCGCGGCCGTGAACACCAAGATGGACGCCGGGCTTGCCGTCCGCAGCGTGTTCGAGGCACCGACCGTACGAACATTGAGTCAGCAGTTGGGGACGCGTACACCGGTTGCACACGCGGTGATTCCGATCCAGACGTTGAACACGGGCACCGGCATACCTTTGTTCTGCGTCCACCCGGCCGGGGGAGTGAGCTGGTCCTATCAGGCGCTGAGCGGCTACCTGGACTGCCCAGTCGCCGGAATTCAGCAGGTCTGGACGGGCAGCCAAGCCGAACCGCGGTCGATTCGCGACATGGCCGAGCGCTATGCCGACCGGATAGAAAAGATCCATCCCACCGGTCCTTGCAATCTTCTCGGCTGGTCCTTCGGGGGTCTGGTCGCCCACGAGCTCGCCATCGAGCTGCAGCGACGCGGTCGGATCATCGCTGGCCTGATTGTTCTCGATGCCCAACCCGGCCCGGACAGCACATTCATCATGCCGGGGCTCCATTTCGATGCAGACCACGACGAGTCGCTGACCTACGAGCAGATGGAACAACTGGTAGGCGACCTCAGTGCGATCGACATCTCTTGGTATCAGGAGTTTTTCGATCTGCTGGTGCACAACCTGAATCAAAATGTGGCGCTGTATCGAGCGCATACGCCGCGTGTATTCGACGGCGATATCACGATATTCTCCGCGGTACGCGATCGGGCCGATCGCAGTGCCTACCTTGCGCAAAGTTGGCGGCCCTACGTTTCGGGCCGCATCGCCGTGCACCCGACTGACTGCACACACGATGGCATGCTGGCCGCCGAAGCGGTCAGCCATTACGTCGACCAACTCAGGCATGCACTGCGACGCGGCGAACTTGAGCTCCGATTCTCGTCAGAGGTGCGGCTGGAAGCGCGAGCTAACGACGGCGAATATGAGGACGAGCGTGCCGGCTGACGGCGCTCGACCCGGCGGGATCACCCTCGGCGCGCTGGCCGAGCCGGCGATCATCGCACCAAGCCACCCTCGGTGCGCGACCTCGGCGACAGCTCGCCTGGCCGTTGGTGGCCGAGGTGTATCTCGCGCGTGACCTGACCGCGACCACGGCAATGGACGCTCGTCACCATGGCGGTTCTGGTGCTGGTCTGCGCGCTCGCGACGACGACTTGCGTCGGCTATTACGTGGGCCGGCGCGCGAGCTCGTCGCCGCCGACCTGGCGACGGCGCACCAGTCGGGTCGCGATAGGCAGGCTCGCGATGAGCTTCGTCATGGTGGTGGCCGCGCGCCGGATCCGGCGCACGGTCTTGGTGCACCGCCTGAGCCGCGACGCAACGGGCGCTTCGGGTATGAGATCCATTGAGCCGCTTGAACTCTTGCGTGACGGCGTCGCGTTCGTATTGAGGCGCACCAGCTTGGTGTGAGGTGCCTCGCGGCCCCTGGTGGGAAGCGCAAGCGCGACAGTTGATTTGCTAGTCGCACGCTCCGCGAACCGCGGCGCGTCTGTGACCGCGGTTTGAGAGGACGAAGATGACGGCACTGCAGGGCAAGGTCGCGTTCGTGACCGGCGCATCGTCGGGCCTGGGCGCCGAAACGGCCAAGCTGCTTTCCCGGCAGGGCGCAACGGTTTTCGGCATAGCCCGGGATAGCGCGCGCCTAGCCGACGTTTTCGCCGGCGTCGAGCGGGGTTCCTACGCGTCGGTCGACGTCGGCTCGGCCCAGGCCTGCACGGACGCCGTCGAGCAGTGCGTCCGCGAGTTCGGCGGTCTCGATGTCCTGATCAACATTGCGGGCAAGCATCAGATGCGCCGAACGGAATCGATGACCGACGACGACTGGACAGAAGATCTCGCCGTCAATCTGAACGGTCCGTTCTATCTGTGCCGGGCCGCGCTGCCCCAGCTGCTGGAACGGGGCGGCAACATCGTCAACGTCGCCTCCATCGCCGGTGTCGAAGGGCAGGCCTATTCGGCCGGCTACTGCGCGGCCAAGCATGGACTCATCGGGCTGACCCGAGCATTGGCGGTGGAGTACACCGCGGATCGCTTGCGCGTCAACGCGGTATGCCCAGGCGGCATGCTCACACCGCAACTCGAACAGTTCACCGCGCCCGAGAATCCGAACTACGACCTGATCATGCGGACGGCCTCGCCACGCGGCATGATGCAGCCCCTCGATGTCGCGAATGTGGTCGCGTTCCTGGCCAGCGACGCCGCGGCGGCCGTTCACGGCGCCGTCTACCGGGTCGACAACGGCAAGGGGGCCGGGTAGTTAGCCGAGGCCCGTTCGTGGCCAAGCAAAGTCGCCGCCGGATCAGACCTGGCCGGCCCACCCACGCGAGTTTGCGTTGGACTTCTTTTCCGCGTACATCAACTCGTCGGCCAGGGTGATCAGCTCGTCCACGGTGGTGGTGGGCTCGTCGGCGGACGCGCGCACCAGACCGATGCTGGCCGAAAGACGATAGGGCCGATCGCTCTTCTCGTTGAAGGCCCGAAATGCCTGGGCCACCCGCTCCCGCAGCGTCGAGGTGCCGCCTGCGCTTTCGGTCACCATGATGCAGAACTCGTCACCGCCCAAGCGGGCGAGGATGTCGGACTCGCACAGTGTCTCGCCCAGCACGTAGGCGACATCTTTGATCAGCATGTCGCCGACCTCGTGGCCGTGTTCGTCGTTGACTCGTTTGAGACCGTCTACGTCGAGGAAAGCGACCACACTGTTGTGGCCGAGGTAGTGCGCCCCGCGAAGCTTTTGCTCTGCCAACAGGTAGAAACCGCGACGGTTGGTGAGCCCGGTCATTTCGTCGGTCACCGAGAGCTGGCGAATCTCTTCGTTGGCCTGCTCGAGCGCGGCGGTGCGGTCGCGAACCCGCTGTTCCAATTCGGAGTAGACCTGGATGTTCTCCATGGCGATCGAGGTCGAATCGGCCAGGGCCTGCAGTAAGCGGACCTCTTGCTCGGTCGGCTGATGTTCCTCGGCCCAATAGTTGCCGATCGCACCGATCGGATCGCGCCTGCGGATCGGAACCATCACCAGGCTCTTGACGAACGTAGGGCGGTAGACGTCGTGCGGGATGCGCGAGTCGAGATAGATGTCCGGGATGATCGCCGCATCGCGGTTGAGCATCGCCCACCCGCTGATGCACGACGTCATCGGAAAGCGCAGGCCTTTCCACAGCGGGCCGATCGCGTTCTCTTCGGCGTAAAAGCACTTGCCGTTGTCGCGCAGTACCAACGTGGCGCCGTCACAACTGGTGAGTTCGCGCGCCGACGACGAGACGAGCCGCTGGATGTCGGCCTGGCTGCGAGCCAAGGAGAGGTCCTGGACCGCCTGCAACAGGCGCTCCATCCCTTCGAGATACTCGGCAGCGCCGAATCTGGGGACTGGCGCAGCGGTTGGCAGGTCGGGCAGGAACGAGGGTTCCATGCCTACCTCCGCGAAAAGGCCGCACTCCACGGCTTCCCAAGCGGCCGACAACACCAACATTTACCGGTCGTCTCGCCGCGATAACTCGCCAATAATATGCGCTCCTGGGCTGGTCCTCGCACCACTTTGATGTCGCAAAAGCGCCAGCATGTGGGCATCTGCCCGTGATGTTGTGGCACCTGTGAACACGACCTTGACCAAAATTCTTGGGCGCCATGTGGTGCAAGCCGGTTTCGCTCGTGTGCTTGCCGACGTCCCCGGCGGCCCCGGGCTGCTGCGGTTGGCCAACACCCCCGCGCAGGGGGCGTTCATCGCCTTCGTGGCGGCCATGCTCGCCGCCGATCCCGACGCACCCACGCGGTGTGCCGGATGGACCGTCCACGAGCTCACTGCGCACCTGGCAGCGGGGTCTGCCGAAATCGCCGATCTAGTTGCGCTCGAGCTCTCCGGGGCTGCTTCCCGCCCCACCCGCGACTTCGAAGAGCGCGAGGCGCCATACCGGGCGCTTAGCCCAAAACGATTGCGTCGCAGGTTCTTTGAGGAAGCACTCAAGGCGACGGTTGCCGTGGAGCGACTGCGGCAGGCCCCGGGGCGCAGCGTGGCGTTCACCGGTGCTGTGCTGGACGCACGAGCCTTGACGCTGCACGTCGAAAGTGAATTGATACTGCACCGATGGGACATCGTCGGCGGCGACGAAATCAGCATCCGGGCGCTGAGCGACGCACGTATCGGCGTCCATGCCGCGACAACGGTCGCCGCCATGAAGCCGAACGTGTTTCCGCCCCGCGGTGGCGAATACGAGTCGGTCATCCTGCGCTCAGCGGGTGCCTCCGACATCACCGTTACAGGTGGGCCGGTGACGACAATCGAACTCGCCTCTGCAGACCATTTACATCCCGTCGTCGAATGTCATCCGGCGGCACGGACCCTATTGATTTGGGGACGATGCCCGGGACCCGATCTACCGGTCGGCGATCCGAAAACGGTCGACGCCGTCATCACGATGCTGCGGCCAAATCCGCACCGGGTGACGCACCACGAACACCAAGAATGTTGAACCGGGATCGCCCACCGAAGAAATAAGTTGTCGGCCTTTGTACAGGTATTGGATAGGTCAGCCGGGTAGCGTGCCCCCATGGCTTTTACAGTGACCTGGGCAGATGGCACCGAAATTACGTACGGTGACGAATTCCATTTCGACACCGATGGTGCGGTGCTCAAGATCGGGCCTTCCACGGGAAAGTGGACGTGGTACTTCTCGTCCCACCAGTGGGCACGCATCGAGAATGAGGATCCGCACACCTCGCTGCGACCCGAATTTCCCCCGGTGGTCGTCCACGCTCACCCCTCGGCCTGAGCGCCAGACCTGCCCGCGGGCAGGCACATACGCCGCGCCGGGTCGATCGGTGTGAACCGGCCCGGCTGGTAGGGTCCGCCAGGATGCCAGGCTGCGCGCGGCCATCCGTTTCGGCATTTCGCACGCAGGTCGCGACCGACCCGGGAGCTGGATTTTCCGCGGCGTACGACGCGCGGTGGCGGGTATCTCTCTATCCACCGAGAACGGAGACAGTATGAGCCCAGGCGCGCAAACGAAAACCATCACGACGCACGTTCCGGCGCGACTGGACCGGCTGCCGTGGTCGAGGTTTCACTGGCGCGTCGTGGTGGGGCTGGGCGGGGTCTGGATCCTCGACGGGCTCGAGGTCACGATGGTCGGCAACGTCTCGGCCCGGCTCACCGAGAAGGGCAGCGGCATCGAGCTCAATCCGGCGCAGATCGGCTACGCGGCGGCGATCTACATCACCGGGGCATGCTTGGGCGCCTTGTTCTTCGGTCACCTGACCGACCGGTTCGGACGGCGCAATCTGTTCATTCTGACCCTGGCGGTCTACCTCGTCGCCACCGTCGCGACCGCGTTCGCCTTCGCGCCGTGGTACTTCTTCATAGCCCGCTTTTTCACCGGCGCCGGCATAGGCGGCGAATACGCGGCGATCAACTCGGCGATCGACGAGTTGATTCCGGCCCGGGTGCGCGGCCGGGTCGACCTGATCATCAACGGCACCTACTGGTTGGGTTCAGCCGCCGGAGCCGCCGGCGCATTGGTCCTGCTGGACACGTCGAACTTCCCCGCGAACGTCGGTTGGCGGCTTGCCTTCGGCATCGGAGCCATCTTCGGCATCTTCGTCCTGCTGGTCCGGCGCAATATTCCGGAAAGCCCGCGCTGGCTGTTCATTCACGGGCGCGACGAGGAAGCCGAGCAGATCGTCGGCGAGATCGAACAAGACGTGCAGCGCGAAACCGGACAGCCGCTGCCCGAGCCGGACGGCGAGCCGCTGAGAATTCGTCAGCGCCATGCGATTTCGTTCATGGAGATCGCCCGGGTGGCGTTCAAGCTCTATCCCAAGCGCGCGGTCCTGGGGCTGGCGCTGTTTATCGGCCAAGCGTTCCTGTACAACGGCGTCACGTTCAATCTGGGCACGCTGTTGAGCGCGTTCTACGGCATTCCATCCGGAGAAGTGCCGGTGTTCTTCATCTTCTGGGCGATGAGCAATTTCCTCGGCCCGCTGGTTCTCGGGCGGCTGTTCGACACCATCGGCCGCAAACCGATGATCACCGGTACCTACATCGGCTCCGCGGTGATCGCGGTGGTCCTCGCAGTGTTGTTCGTGGATCAGGTCGGCGGTGTGTGGACCTTCATCGCCGTGCTGGCGGCGGCGTTCTTCCTGGCGTCCGCGGGCGCCAGCGCGGCCTACCTGACCGTCAGCGAGATCTTCCCGATGGAGACCCGGGCGCTGGCGATCGCGTTCTTCTACGCGGTGGGCACCGCGATCGGCGGCATCACCGGCCCCGTGCTGTTCGGTGAGCTGATCAACTCGGGCGATCGGGGCCAGGTGCTGTGGTCGTTCCTGATCGGGGCAATCGTGATGGCGATCGCGGGCCTGGTCGAGCTGTGGCTCGGCATCGCCGCGGAGCAACGCGCGCTGGAAGAGCTGGCGTTGCCGTTGACAGTGGCCGACGCCGAGAACGACGAACACGCCTGAGGCCGTGCTGATTCCGTAGGTCCAGCACGCCAGTTCTCCGGAAAGCGCACCAGCTGAGTAGCGTGTACTATACCTAGCATGAGCGAGAAACTTCCGGCTCGGCTGGCGAAGCACCCGACCGTGCGAAAGGTGCGATCGCGCCGGTTGCAGAAACCCGCAGTGCTCGACGCGGATTGGCTGCGCGAGTTGTGCCTGGAGGCAGGCGTCGACGACGTGGCTTTCGCCAGCGTGGACAACCCCGAGCTGGCCTCGGAGGTCGAGCACGTCGAGGCCGCGCTGCCCGGCACCAAGAGCTACATCTCGCTGGTGGTCAGGATGAACCGCGACAACATCCGCTCGACGGCGCGCAGCGTCGCCAATCAGGAGTTTCACCGCAGCGGCGAGTTGCTCAACGAGGCGGCTTACCGCATCGTCCGGCGGCTGCAGGATGCCGGTCACCGAGTGCTGAACCCGTCGGCGACCTTTCCGATGGAGATGGACAACTACCCCGGTCGGATCTGGGTGGTGGCGCACAAACCCGTCGCCGTGGCTGCCGGCCTCGGCGTGATGGGCATCCACCGCAACGTGATTCACCCCAAGTTCGGCAATTTCATCTTGCTGGGCACGATCTTGGTGGACACGCCGATCAGCAGCTACGGCGAGCCGCTGGACTACAGCCCCTGCCTGGAATGCAAGTTGTGTGTCGCGGCGTGCCCGGTCGGGGCTATCGGCAAGGATGGCAGCTTCGATTGGCTGGCGTGCTCTACGCATAACTACCGCGAGTTCATGGGCGGTTTCACGGACTGGGTGCAGACCGTCGCCGACAGCGCGGACGCGGCCGATTTTCGTTCGCGGGTAACCGATTCCGAGAACGCGTCGATGTGGCAGAGCCTGTCGTTCAAGCCCAACTACAAGGCGGCCTACTGCCTGGCGGTGTGCCCGGCCGGCGAGGACGTGATCGGGCCCTATCTGGACAACCGCAAGAGCTTCATGGACCTAGTGCTAAAACCGTTGCAGGACAAGAAGGAAACCCTGTACGTGCTGCCGAACTCCAAGGCGGAGGAATACGCGCAACGCCGCTATCCACACAAGCAGGTGAAGGTCGTCGACAGCGGGCGGCGGGGCTAAGAAGAACCGTAGGCGCGGGCGATGTCCGGGGAGTCCAGCCAGCCCGAGTAGGTAGGCCGCGACGGCCAACCCGCCGGCGAATCGAGCCATTCCTCCTGACGGCCCCACGGCAAGAGGTCGATCAGCGCGAACGAATGGCTGAGTTGTTCGGTGCCGCGCCCATTCGTGTGCCAGGTGCGGTACACCGTGTCGCCGTCGCGCAGGAACACGTTGACCCCGAAGCCCCCGCCCGGGGGCGCGTCCATGTCGGCGCCGAAGGTGCTCTGCGACGACGAGTACCACTGCATCCGATTGCCGACCCGCTGCTTGTAGGCGAGCGCCTCCTCGATCGGGCCGTTGGTGACAATGACGAACCGGGCGTCGTAGTTGTCCAGGAATTCGAGCCGGGTGAACTGCGAGGTGAAACCCGTGCACCCGGCGCACTGCCACTGAGCTCCGTCCGACCACATGTGGTGATAGGTGATGAGCTGCGATCGGCCATCGAACACGTCGGCAAGGCGAATCGGCCCGTCGGCGCCGATCAGGGTGTAATCGGGCAACTCGACCATCGGCAGACGGCGCCGCTGCGCGGCGATCGCATCCAGTTCACGGGTAGCGGCCTTCTCGCGTTTGCGCAGTTCATCGAGCTCGACGCGCCAGGTCGGGGCATCGACGATGGGCGGTAGCGCCGTGTGATTCGGGGACATGGGATCCACCCTCTTTCTGTCGGAGCTCTCGGCTCAAAGGTCTGACAACTCGTCTGCCCGGAATTCATCGGCGAGCGCCGGCGAGCGCGAAACCCGCTGCTCACAGCTGAGAACTCGCTTTGAATATGGTTTGCGACGCGCGCGCTCGGGTATGTATGTGCAAACTTTAGATGTCACGCGGGGGGACCCTGGGTCCGGAAAGGCGACGCAACATGACTCAGGGGTTGAGCCCGAACATCGACGACGTGCAGGCGCGGTACGACTTGTCGGACGACTTTTTCCGCCTGTTCCTCGATCGCACCCAGACCTACAGTTGCGCGTACTTCGAGCGCGATGACATGACGCTGGAAGAGGCCCAAATCGCCAAGATCGATTTGGCGCTGGCCGAGCTGGACCTGCGGCCCGGCATGACGCTGCTCGACATCGCCTGCGGTTGGGGCACCACGATGCGTCGGGCAATCGAGAAGTACGACGTCAACGTCGTCGGCCTGACGAAGTCCAGCGATCAGGCCGCCCATGTCCAGAAAATGTTCGACGAGATGGACACCGAGCGCAGCAAGTGGGTGCTGCTGCAGGGCTGGGAGGAGTTCACCGAGCCCGTCGACCGGATCGTGTCCATCGGGGCGTTCGAGCAGCGCCGCTACGACCGCTACGACGAATTCTTCGAAATGGCCTACACCGTTCTTCCGGACGATGGTGTGATGTTCTTGCACACGATCACCGGTCTCCCGTCGATCGACCCGGTGGAGCAGCACGCTGCCGGAGCGGGTTTCACGATGAAGCTGCGCGAGCCGCTGCAGCCGCATTACGTCAGGACCCTCGACCTGTGGGCCGAGGCGCTCGAGGCGCATCGGGCCGAAGCCATCGAAATGCAGTCCGAAGAAGTCTACGAGCGATACCTGCACTACCTGACCGGGCGGGCCAACGCGTTTCGTACCGGCCAGATCGGCGTCAACCAGGTAACCCTCGAGAAATACTGACCGGTCACGCGAATCTGCCACAACGACACGGCCAACGAGACGATAACGATTCGCACATCGCCCTGGCATGGCGTCAACGCCAGTGGGAGGGTGGTGCCCGTGAGTGTTCATGTCAACGACCTGGCGCATGGTTCGCGCACCCAATGGATGGACAGACCACCACAACGGTGTGCACGTGGTCACTGGCTGTTGCCGGGACACATGATCGTGGCAACCGTGCCGTGTTCCTGCGGCCGGCATATCTGCTGGGAATGCGAGTGCGGTGCGGCCGTCTATGGGCCCGAGCTGGCCGAGTCGTGCAGCCTCGCCCACGGTCGGCGCGGGTCCGCAGTGATCGTGTCGGAGTCGATGAAAAGCCTGTCCTGAACCAGGTTTAGCGTCCCTGTCACAACCGGGCCACAACCGGGCCACAACCGAGTCACAACCGGGTCACGACCGCGGAGTTGTGATTGGGCGCCCATGCCCGTTCGAAGGTGGCGATCGGTATCTGCTCGTCGCGGCCGCTATCGATGCCGCTGTCGTTGAGATGCACCACACCGGCCTTGGTGTCGATGCCGGTGACCACCACAAAGTGGTTCCCGACGTCGCGATTGCCCGGGTGGTTCCAGATGGTTTCGGCGTTGACAAGGGCGATCACCCTGCGTCTGTCGGCCAGATTCTGTTGTAAGGCTGCGACATTGGTCTGGATGTTGTCGGCCCTGACCCAGTAGTGCCAGAGCAGCGGCGGCAAGTCTCTGATATCGGTGTTGCCGGGCGGATTCCATATCGGCTTGGAACCCGTTGCCCCCAAGGTATTTTCGGCGACGGCGGTGATCTGCCACTCGGTGGGCTGGCGGCCGGTGAGCTCGCCGACCACGTCGGCGACCGCGATCTCGCCGCAGTCCGAAGAATGTTGCCGACGCCAATGCGCGGCGGCGGCCGTCGGGTCGCCGTACATGGTCGCCTCGTGGTCGGCATCCGGCGCGGGCGGGCCCGGGGTGGCGTGGGCAGCGGTGGCCCAGCCGACCGATGTCGCGGCGGTCGCCCATAACAGAGCGGCCGTGGCGGCTCTCGTCGTCAGGGTGCGGGCCATGGGCGTCCTTTTCTCGAGCCGCGGTGGCGGCGCGCAACGGTATTGAGAAAAGGGTTTCTAGGCGCCCTCTCCGGAGCATTAAACGGCACGGCGGTCAAGATCGTAGACAAACGCGCCGAAATGTTGCCGGCATGAGACCGCGCGGATCCACCAGCTGCCGCCCGGTGTCCGGTTCTTTTCATCAGCGTGACTTTTACGCCGGGTGCCGCTCATGGGAACGCGCGACGTCGACGTCACACCCGGCAAAGTCCGTGTGCGGCCTCCGTCCAACGGCGAATACCGTGTTGTGGCAGCGCCGTACGGGCACGCGTGCTTTGCTACGCTCGCGCCATGCATGCGGCAGCCGGTTCTCTGGAGCGCTTTGCCGGCGTGCGCTGTTGTCGCTGACTCCGCTGTCCGTTCGCGGTCTGGTCTCGAGTTGGCGAATTCCTCGGATGCCTTAGTGCCCTTCCGCAGCAACGGGATCGACGCGCCCACGTCCCGCACTGGAAGGCCGGCTCATGCTCGACGACATCGGTATCGGACCCCGGTGGCGCCACGGCGTCGTGATGCTGTCGGCCGCCGGCCTGGTGGCGGCGTGTGCCGGCGGTGCCAGCGATGCCGTGGGCGGCAGTGGGCTGAACAACGCGGACATCAAGATCACTCTGGTCGCCTATTCGGTTCCAGAACCTGGTTGGAGCAAGGTAATTCCGGCCTTCAATGCCTCGGCAGAAGGCAAGGGCGTCCAGGTGGTTACGTCTTACGCGGCGTCAGCAGACCAGTCGCGGGGGGTCGTCGAAGGGAAACCGGCCGACATCGTGAACTTCTCGGTCGAACCCGACATCACCCGCTTGGTGAAGGTGGGAAAGGTGGCCGCGGATTGGGATAAGGGAGCCGGCCATGGCAACCCATTCGGGTCGATCGTGACTTTGGTTGTGCGCAAGGGTAATCCGAAGAACATCAGAGATTGGGACGATCTGCTCAAGCCCGGCGTCGAGGTCGTCACGCCCAGCCCGCTTAGTTCGGGTTCGGCGAAATGGAATCTGCTCGCGCCGTATGCCGCCAAGAGCCGCGGCGGCGCGGATCCGCAGGCGGGCATCGATTTCATTAGGACATTGGTAGCCGAGCACGTCAAGTTGCGGCCCGGGTCGGGGCGGATCGCCACGTCCGTTTTCGCCGAAGGTAGTGGCGATGTGTTGATCAGCTACGAGAACGAGGCCATCGCCGCCGAGCGGCAGGGCAAGCCCGTCGAACACATCATCCCGTCGCAAACGTTCAAGATCGAGAACCCGGTGGCCGTGGTGAGCACCAGCGCGCACCTGGATGTCGCGACCGCCTTCCGGAACTTCCAATACAGCGCCGTGGCGCAGAAGCTGTGGGCGCAAGCAGGTTTCCGGCCGATCGACCCCGCCGTCACCGCAAGTTTCCGGAGTCAGTATCCGGTGCCGGTCAAACTCTGGACGATCGATGACCTCGGAGGCTGGGGCACGGCGGATTCGCAGCTGTTCGACAAGAACACCGGAAGCATCACGAGGGTCTACATGCAGGCCACCGGATGACGACCGCACTTATCCCGGATCCAGACGCGATCCGGCCGGAGCTGGCCACGCCCGGACTTTCGGAGCTGCCGGAGGGGCTACGCCCGACGACCAGGCCGGGTCTGACCTCACTTCGCGTCGGGGTGACGGCGCTGTGGCTGTCGGTGATCGTGCTGCTGCCGTTGTTCGCCATCGCGTGGCAGGCCGCCGGCGGCGGATGGCAGGCCTTTTGGCTGGCGGTAACCTCGCACGCCGCGGTGCAGTCGTTTCAGGTGACGTTCGGGATTTCCTTGGTGGTAACCATTCTCGACGTGGCGTTCGGGCTGGCGACCGCGTGGGTGTTGGTGCGCGACAGTTTCGTCGGCAAAGGGCTGATCGACGCGGTGATCGATCTGCCGTTCGCGTTGCCGACCATCGTGACCAGCCTGGTGATGCTGGCCCTCTACGGCAAGAACAGCCCCGTGCATATCCATTTGCAGCACACGCCGCCCGGCGTGGGGATGGCGCTGGCGTTCGTGACCCTGCCGTTGGTGGTGCGCGCCGTTCAGCCGGTGCTGCTGGAGATCGATCGCGACGTCGAGGAGGCGGCGGCATCGCTGGGGGCCAGCGGCCTCAAGGTGTTCACTACGATCGTGCTGCCCTCGCTGGCGCCCTCGTTGCTGACCGGGGCCGGATTGGCGTTCTCCCGGTGTATCGCCGAGTTCGGCTCGGTGGTGACCATCGGCGGTGCGGTTCCGGGCAAGACCGAGGTCTCGTCGCAGTGGATACGCTCCTTGATCGAGAACGACGACCGCACCGGGGCGGCCGCGATATCCATTGTGCTGCTATCGATCTCGTTTACCGTACTCGTGCTGTTACGGATCCTGGGCGGGCGCACCGCCAAACGTGAGGAAAAGGCCGCGTGACGTCGTCATTGGCCCGCTACCTGACCCGATCCGTGACGCTGGCGTATATCGGCGTCATGCTGATCGTGCCGGCGTCGATCATTGTGTGGCGGACGTTCAAACCCGGGTTTGGCCAGTTCTACGCATGGATCACCACGCCGGCGGCGATCTCGGCGCTGCACCTGTCGCTGTTGGTGGTCGCCGTTGTGGTGCCTCTGAACGTGGTCTTCGGTGTGCTCACGTCATTGTTGCTCGCGCGCAGCCGGTTCCGCGGTAGGGCCGCGCTGCAGGCGATTGTCGACCTGCCCTTCGCGGTCTCGCCCATCATCGTCGGAGTCGCACTGATCCTGCTGTGGGGATCGGCGGGTGCGCTGGGCTTCGTGGAGAACGATTTCGGAATCAAGGTCATCTTCGGCTTGCCCGGGCTCATCCTGGTGAGCATCTTCGTCACCTTGCCGTTCGTCGTGCGTGAGGTCCAGCCGGTGCTGCAGGAGGTGGGCACCGAGCAGGAACAGGCGGCGGCAACCCTGGGTTCGGGTCCATGGCAGACGTTTTGGCGGATCACCCTGCCGACCATCCGATGGGGCCTGATCTACGGCACGGTGCTGACCACCGCGCGCACCCTCGGCGAATTCGGCGGGGTCATCATGGTCTCGTCGAACTTGCCGGGGGAGTCGCAAACGCTGACGCTGCTGGTGAACGATCGCTACGCCCGCGGCGCCGAGTACGGCGCGTATGCGCTGTCCACGCTGCTCATGGGCGTGGCGGTGGTGTTTCTCATCGTCAAAACGAGCCTGCTGGTGCGCCGGAAGCGGGCCAGCGCCGCGGCCTGATGTAAAGAGGTCGTCTCACTTCCGCAATGCTTGAAGCGCGCCGTTGACGCACGCGTAACAAGTTCGGAATCGAAGGTTCCTAGTGTGGGGCGGTCCACCTTCCCGCAAGGGCAGGTCGTTGACCCCCTCAGCGATAGGAACTCCATTGAGCGGAAACGCAGTGCGCCTGCAGGCGATCAACAACGTCGAGGCCTATGTCCCCCCGGCCGTCAGTTTCGTAGCCGGTGAGACACCCGGCGAGGTCTTCGGCTCGAATGTCTTCACCAAGGCCGAAATGCAGGCACGGCTGCCCAAGTCGGTCTACAAGTCGGTGGTGGCGACCATCGAGAAGGGCGCCAAACTCGACCCGGCGGTCGCCGATACGGTCGCGGTGGCCATGAAGGACTGGGCACTGGAGAAGGGCGCCACCCACTACGCCCATGTCTTCTATCCGATGACCGGCCTGACCGCCGAGAAGCACGACAGCTTCTTGGAACCCGTCTCCGATGGGCAGACACTCGCGGAGTTCGCGGGTAAGACCCTGATCCAGGGTGAGCCCGACGCCTCGAGTTTCCCCTCCGGCGGGTTGCGCAGCACCTTCGAGGCCCGGGGCTACACCGGCTGGGACGTGACCAGTCCCGCGTATGTCCTGGAGAACCCCAACGGCAACACGCTGTGCATCCCAACGGTTTTCGTGTCGATGACCGGCGAGGCGCTGGACTACAAGACGCCGCTGCTGCGCAGCCAGCAGGCGATGGGTATCCACGCGGAGCGCATCCTGACGCTTTTCGGGCACAAGGACCTGAACAAGGTGGTGTCGTTCTGCGGCCCCGAGCAGGAGTACTTCCTGGTTGATCGGCACTTCTTCCTGGCGCGGCCGGACCTGCTCAACGCCGGTCGCACGGTGTTCGGCGCCAAGCCGCCCAAGGGCCAGGAGTTCGACGACCACTACTTCGGCGCGGTTCCCGAGCGTGTCCTGGGCTTCATGATGGACACCGAGCGGGAGCTGTTCAAACTCGGAATCCCGGCCAAGACCCGGCACAACGAGGTGGCCCCCGGTCAGTTCGAGATCGCGCCGATGTTCGAGCGGGCCAACATCGCCTCCGACCACCAGCAGCTGCTGATGACGATCTTCAAGACGATCGCCAAGAAGCACGGCATGGAATGCCTATTCCACGAGAAGCCGTTCGCCGGCGTCAACGGATCGGGCAAGCACGTCAACTTCTCGATGGGCAACTCCGAGCTGGGCTCCCTGCTGGTGCCGGGCGACACCCCGCACGAGAACGCGCAATTCCTGGTGTTCTGCGCGGCGGTGATTCGCGCGGTGCACAAATTCGCCGGCCTGCTTCGGGTGTCGGTCGCCTCGGCCACCAACGACCACCGGCTCGGCGCCAATGAGGCACCGCCCGCGATCATCTCGATCTTCCTGGGTGAGCAGCTCGCCGACGTGTTCGACCAGATCGCCAAGGGCGCGGCCACCTCGTCGAAGGGCAAGGGCACCATGATCATTGGCGTCGACACCCTGCCCCCCTTGCCGACCGATGCCGGTGACCGCAACCGGACCAGCCCGTTCGCCTTCACCGGGAACCGGTTCGAGTTCCGGGCACCCGGCTCCGGCCAGACGGTTGCGGTGCCCCTGATCGTGCTCAACACGATCATGGCGGACTCGTTGGACTACATGGCCGGTGTACTGGAGCAGGCCGTCGCCGACGGTGAGGACTTCGATCAGGCTGTACAGAAGCTGCTCACCGAAGTCATTACCGAGCACGGCGCGGTGGTGTTCAACGGGGACGGTTATTCGGAGAACTGGCAGATCGAAGCTGCCGAGCGCGGCCTGCCGAACCTCAAGACCACGCTGGACGCCATCCCGGAGCTGATCAAACCGGACGCGATCGAACTCTTCGCGAAATACGGGGTGTTCAACGAACGCGAGCTGCACAGCCGCTACGAGGTCCGCTTGGAGCAGTACGCGTTGACGATCGCCGTGGAGGCGAAGTTGGCGCTCGAGATCGGGACGACCATCATCTTGCCGGCCGCAATCCGCTACCAGACCGAACTCGCGCAGAACGTCGCGACGCTGAAGAAGGCCGGCGTCGCAGCCAGCACGGCGGCGCTGGAAGCGGTTTCGGCTCCGCTGGCCGATCTCTCCGCGGCGCTGACCGAGTTGAAGGCGGCTTTGTCCGATCACTCGGCGGAGTCGGCTCTCGCCGAGGCTACGCATGCCCAAGAGGCGCTGTTGCCGGCGATGGAGGCGGTGCGTACCGCGGCCGACACGCTGGAAGGCGTTGTAGCCGACGATTTGTGGCCGCTGCCCACCTACCAGGAGATGCTCTACATCCTCTAGATCCGTCGTCGGGCGTGGGGGTCGACCGCGCGCTCGCGGAGCTTGGTAATCCGCGGCTCCCACGCCCGGCGACTCGATTTCCCGCTACACGTGCCGCACCGGACGCGTTAAGTTCTGAAGGGACGAAGTCGCGCGGTCAGGGGAGAGCATGGGGCCATTTGACGACGGCCAGCGTCGTGCCGCCGAACTGGAGGCTTACCAGGCGCTGTGGAACCTGTGGCGTTGTGCGCGGCGAACCGACATCGAGAACTGGGAGTCGGCGTGCCAGATGCTCGAGAATTACTACACCGTCGGCAAAGCCCGGGACAACGCCGAAGTCTGCGAAATGCGGATCCACTACTTGGAGATCGCGGAACCGTTACCCCGGCTCGCGGACTTCGTGCAGCCGCCGCCCTACGACCGAGTGCCCGACGCCGAGCGGCTACTGGGGCAGGCCCGCTATCAATATCAGCTGGCCCGCCGGCGGCACCCGGTGCGCGAACAGCAGCGATTGAAAGAACTCGAAACGACCAAAGCGCTCTACGCGGCGGTGCGGGCCGCCGAAGCCCGGGCCAAAGCCGCGGAGTTGGCCCGCCGCCGTGAATGGCAACAGAGCTGCTGGCCCAAAGGCGTTGTGCTGGAACGCGACGTGTACGACCTCGACGGCGTGGCCGCGCAGGTGGATCGGCAGAACGCGAAAATCGAATCCCAGGTAGCCGCCCTGACCGAGCTGTTGCAAACAGGATTGCGCCAGCTGCCCGACGCTCCGACGCCCGCCCCGGCCGAGTTGGCGGCCCACGTCGAATCGGTGCTGGCGGCAATGTCGTTGCCGCCCGGCATCACCCCCAAGCCCGTCGTCGAGTTTGCCCCGGCGACGGGCGAATTGGTCGTCGAATATGAACTGCCCACCGTGGTGGTTGTCCCGGCGGCCAAGGCGTACCGCTACGTCAAGAGCCGTGACACCGTGGTCGAGACGGCGCGGCCGGTGGGGCAGGTGAAAGCGTTGTACGCCAGCACTATTGCGCAGCTGGCGCTGCTGGCTTTGGCGACCGTCTTCGCCCTCGACAGCGAGCACCGTTTCGGGGTGGTGATCTTCAGCGGTGTGGTCGAGACGACGGATCCGAACACGGATAAACCGGTCCGCCCGTGCTTGATCAGTGCGCGGGTCGACGCAGACACGTTCGCCGGGATCGACCTGCACGACGTCGACCCGTCGGTGTGCCTCAAACGGCTCTCGGCGCTAGTGTCGCCGAACCCGGCGGAACTCGTCCCGGTGTCGCCCCTGGGCGATCAACCGTAGGCGTCCCACCACGTGTGCAAGTCCTCGACGGTGGCGGGATCGCCCGCGACGTCGCTGAGCATCAGCTTTTCCTCGTTGGTCCAGATCACGTTCGGGTGGCCGTTGTAGGTGCCGCAGGCGATCAAACCGGCCATCTCGTTGGGGGTTTGGTCGTAGTGCCAGCTCACCGGGGAGGCACCCTCGCCGGGGCAGTTCACCAGGCTGACGTTGGCGATGTCATCGGTGAAGGACTTCTTGAGCCGGTCCGGCGTCGGGAACAGGCCGTAGGTGGCCTTGCTCGGGCCGCCGGGCTGCGTGTTCTGCCCGCACGACACCATCGCCACCGCGTTGGTCCAGATGCTTCCCGATTCTGGGGTGGCCGGCGTGCAGGTGCCGGCCAGGTAGCCGGGCGGCAGCAGGCTGATCAGCCGGGCCTGGTCGTTGCTGGGGCCCTGGCTGGACGGCGCAGTGGTCTTCCCGCTACCCGCCCTGGGCGGCGGTTGCTGCGGGGTGGGCGAGGGCTTGATAGTCAGCCAGATGCCGACTGCGGCAACGGCGATGACGACCGCGGCGCCGGCCGCGGCCAGGATCGGCCAGCGGCTGCGCTTGCCTGGCGTCTCTGGCTGAACCGATTCGGCGGCCCCCGGCACGGTTTCGGGGCTGGGTTGCCCGGCGGTGGCTGCCGCACCGGCGTCGTTGGTCAGCAGCGGCGGCGGGCTGGCCGGCTCCGTCTCGGGTCCGGACGTCAGCGGGTTGTACCGCGTGTGCGGCGAGCTCGACGACTCGGACCCTATGTTCGGCTGGGTGTCTTGTGGCTTCGCCGATGTTTCACTGCGCCGCAGAATGGTTGCGGCGCGGTCGCGCTCCGGCCGGGAAAGGGCGTCGTGCGCGGCCTCTGCCAGATCACCGGCGCTGGCATAGCGTTCGATCGGGTTTTTCGCCATGCCGCCCGCGATTACCGCGTCGAATGCCTGGTCCACGCCGAAGCCTTGGGCGCTCGGCAGGGGGATGGGTTCCATCATGTGCGAGGTGACCAGCACGCCGGTGCTGTCGGCGGGATAGGGCGGCGCCCCGGTCAGGCACTCGAACAGCACACACGCCAGCGCGTACACGTCGGCCCGTGGGGTCACCTCGTCGCTCGAAAAGCGTTCCGGGGCCATGTATTTCCAGGTTCCCACCGCGGTGCCCATTTGGGTGAGCTTCTCGTCGGTTTTCGCGCTGGCGATACCGAAGTCGACGAGATAGGCGAAGTCGTTGCGGGTGATCAGGATGTTCTGCGGTTTGACGTCGCGGTGCGTGACCCCGGCGGCGTGTGCGGCATCCAATGCCGCGGCGACCTGAAGGATGATGGCCACCGCGCGGGGCGGAGTCAGCGGCCCGTCCCGCTCGAGCAGGCTGCCCAGGTCGATGCCCTCGATCAGGCGCATCTCCAAATACAGCTGCCCGTCGATTTCGCCGTAGTCGTGGATAGGCACCACGTGGGGCTCCAGCAAACGGCCGGTGATGCGGGCCTCACGCTCCATCCGCTTGCGAAAAACCGGATCCTGGCTGTACGCAAGCGACATCAGCTTGAGCGCCACCGTCCACTGTTTGACGGTGTGCTCGGCCTCGTAGACCTCGCCCATGCCGCCGCGGCCCAGCAGCCGTTTGAGATGGTAGGGACCGAACATCGTCCCCAACCGCGAGCCCTGCGCGCCGCTCATCGCTGACTCCTATTCACGGTCTGGCAACCTGACGGTAAGCCCCGACCAATATCACCGCTCGAAAACTACAACATCGCGGTGGCAAATGCGCGATCGTGTTACTCCCACGGGTACCGGTGTTTTCGTCCGGGTCACCGCTATTCGCGCTGGCCCCGGCCGGCCGATGCGAACGGTTGGTGAATTCCAAGCAACGCGAGAGTTCGCGATCTTGCGAACCTGCTTCAAGGGAGCACGAAAACCCTTTTATAGCAACGTGTTTAGCGTGCTCAGCGATGCGCGAGCGCCAGGATCTGGGGCAGCGCTTCGCGGGCCGCGGCTCGGCCGGCCTCACGGGCCTGGTCGATCTGATGGAACTCCAGCAGCCCGACACCGCGGGTGCTGGGTCGGATCACCACGTCGGCTTGAGCCAGTGTCGCGGCGGCGGCCAGCCCACTGCCCATCATCATCGTGCGAATGAGGGTTTCGCCAATCCCGGGAACACGTGGGGGATCGGCGAATTCGCTGCTGGACACCGTCGCGTCGCCGCCGAAACCGACGGCGACCGCGACCAGCGGGCCCTCGGTGCTCGACAGCGATGAGACGGGAAGGTTGTCGAGCACCCCTCCGTCGACGTGCAGCGTGCCGCCGTAGACGTAGGGCGGGAAGATTCCGGGCAGCCGCAGCGAACATCCCACGGCGTCGGCAACCGGGCCCCGGCGATGCACGACGGTACGCCGCCCCAGCAGGTCGACGCTGACGCACCGGAACTCCTTCGGCAGTTCCTCGATCAGCCGCTCGCCATAGGCGCGACGCAGCAGCGCCGGAATGCGCCGCCCGCGCGTCAATCCCTTGATCGGCACGGTGTAGTCGCGAATCGGATTGGTGCGGATGAAGTACTCGTACACGTAGGCGTCGACGCCCGCCGCGTCCAGGCCGCTGGCCGCCAACGCCGCGACGATCGCGCCCATGCTGGTGCCGGCGAATCGGTCGACGACGATCCCAGCGGCTTCCAGCTCCTCGAGCACGCCGAGATGAGCGAACGCCCGAGCGCCCCCACCGCCCAGGACCAAACCGATCGAACGCCCGACGATGCGCGCGGCGAGCGGCCGCAGGTCTTCGGCAGAGCCGGAGGTGTGCAACGTCAGGACCGACCGCGGCGTGATCAGTTCTTCCCAGGCGCGCCGGTGCTCCCGGCTGGCCGGCGGACCGGCCAGCAGCAGATCTGCGCCGACCGCGCGCTCAGGCAGGCCGTCGGCCGGTGGCGCCGGATTTCCGGCGACGAGCACGATCCGATCGGCAACGCGCAGGCAGAAGTCTCGCCATTGGCCATCGTCGACCTGCGCCTGCAACACCACCTTGTCCGCGGCCCGCTCGGCGCGCTCCAGCCCTGCGCGGTCGACGCGCCCCGGTCGCACCGCCCGCACGTAGCCCGACAGCAGGTGCACCAGTTCGTGGGCCACCATCGTGACGGGCGCGTCGGCGTCGACACCGACAATCGCGACCACCACATCGCAGGTGGTCAGGTTCGCCGTTGTCGGCGGTGGCAATTGGTGCAGGCGGGTGGCCAGCGAGCGCACCAGCGCGCCGAGCATGCCGACGTCGGCGATCTTGTCGAACTGCTCCTTGGTCAGCCGTACCAGGGTGGTGTCGCGCACTGCCCGAATGGAGGCGGATCGCGGCGTGCCGGTGAGCAGCGCGAGCTCGCCGATCACGTCGCCGCGTCCCAGTTCCCGGATCGCAACGCCCTGTTGCAGCGCTTGAACACGGCCGTTGCGCACCACGTACAGGGAATCGGCCGCATCGCCCTCGTGGAACAGATACGAGCCCGCCGTAAGTTCGATCTCCTCGGCGCTATGCCGTAGGTCGGCAAGAGCGTCCGCGTCCAAGCCGGCGAACAGCGGCAGGTTCTCCAGGAGGTCGTCTTTGCGGTCGACCGCAAGCACCTGTTCGTGCCGCGCGACCGCCGTTGCGCGCGAACGTGGTTCGAGTTTCGGTGGCGGTTGGGCGACGACGGCGGCAGCCGCCGCCTGTTGACCGGTGCGGCCCAGGAACAAAGCCCCGACGGCTACCGCGGCGAAGCAGATGGCTGCCATCACCCAGCCTCGTCGCAACGCCTCCGCGGCCTCACCGCGTGCCGGTGTCCCGATCAGGACGACCAGTAAGGCGATTCCGATCACCGCGCCGAGTTGACGGCAGCTGCTGACCACCGCCGACGCGGTCGCGTAGCTGCCGCCCTTGGGGACCCGGGCCAAGGCGGCGCTGCCGAGCAGCGGCAGCGTGGCGCCGACGCCGAGCCCCTGCAGCAGCTGGCCGGGCAGCCACTCGCGCAGGAAGTTCGGATGCGTTCCAACGCGCTGGTAGTACCAGACCAGGCTGCCGGCCCAGATCAGCGCTCCGATGAAGATGATCGCGCGGTGTCCGCGCCGGTCGGCGATTTTGCCCAGCTTCGCCGCGACGACGGCCGCGACGAGCGCGGCCGGGGCGACCGCGAGGCCAGTCTTGAGCAGGTTGTAGCCCCACACGTAGTTCAGGAACAGCACGTGCGTCAGGAGGTAGCCGTAGAAGCCCGCGCCCGCGACGATCGTCAGGGCGTTGCCCGCGACGAAGGACTGGACGCGCAGGTAGGCGGGCTCGATCAGCGGCGACGGGTGGTGTCGCGAGCTGATCACGAACCCGACCAGGGCGACGGCCGCGGCGACGAACGACCCGATCGCGCCGGTGCTGGACCAGCCCCAGTCCGGCCCCTTGATCAACCCGAGGGTCAGCAAGCCGAGTGCGGCCGCGAGCAGCACCGCCCCGCGCAGATCGGGCAGACGTCGCTGTCCGGGCGACCGGCTTTCCACCAGCTCGCGTCGGGCCACCACCACCGCGACGACGCCCAGCGGGACGTTCACCAAAAACGCCCAGCGCCAATCGGACACCTGCACGATCGCCCCGCCGATCGGCGGACCGAGGCCCGAGGCGATGGCCGCCGCGGCACCCCACAATCCCACGCCGTGGGCGCGACGCGCGACCTCGAAGCCCTCGACGACCAGGGCAAGGGATGCCGGTACTAGCAGCGCGGCGCCGATGCCCTGCAGGATCCGGAACGCGACCAGTTGCTCAACGGTGGCGGCCAGCGCGCACAGCCACGAGGCCGCCGTGAACAGTACGACGCCCCAGATGAACATCCGCTTGCGCCCGAGTAAGTCGGCGAGTTTGCCCGCCGCCACCAGGAACGCCGCAAACACGATGTTGTATGCGTTGAGCACCCAGGACAGGCTGCCGATGGGGTAGGTGGGGAAGGACTGCTGGATGTTCGGGAACGCGACGTTGACGATCGTCGAGTCGAGGAAGGCGAGGAAGGCCCCGAACGCCGCTACCAACAGCACCGCCGTCGGGGACGGTTGGCGGCGCACGGTGAGTGCGCCCGTCACCGGATGGTTGTCCCGACGCGTCGCGGCCGTATTGCCTTTCGCCGCACCGTTACCCGTCGTGGTGTCGGCGACTTTGGAGTGCCCGTGCGCACGGGACGTTTCGAGATCCATGATTGACCCCTGGGGTGAAAGCCGGCGGGCGGCTCAGTCGGCGTTTCGGATGGGCATTTCCGCGGTGGATTCGGGACCACCGCCCGGATCCACCGCCGCGTTTCTCCCCGGAAGAGTCGTCGACTCGCTGGTCTGCTGACCGCGGCCGAGAACGGGAAATACGGTCTCTTTCCCGCTTCGGCCCTTGAGCTCGACTTCTTCGCCTTCTCCCCATGTGAAGTGACTCTCGACTGTGCGGCGCACTCCGCTGGTCACCATGACCGACGCGCGCCCTTGACGCCCGGCGAGGCCGGCCAACCGGAACGCCACATTGGTCGAATCGCCGATCACCGCCTCTACCGATCTCGTCATCGCGGCCAGCGCGACCCGGCCGACCACCACGCCCCAACCCATCCGGATCGGCGAGCCGTCGGGGCTGCGCAACGGCAGTCGTGGTCCCAGCTCTCCGACAAGCCGGTTCGCGGCGAGCGAAAAGTCGATCGCGCGTTCGGCGGCATCCGGAAACCGATTCGCCTCCCAGATCGCGAAGATCGCGTCGCCGGCGTAGTGGTTCAGCGTGCCGCGATGGGCGTGCAGCACACCACCGACCTCGTGCCACAGCGTGTGCAGGCTCTGCGCGATGACCTCTTCTTCGGTCACTTCGGAGATCGTCGAGTAGTTGATAATGTCGCCGACCACCATCACCATGGCGGCCTGGCTGATTCGGGTCCGGGTAAGGCCCGGGGCAATTCCGGCGTCGACGGCGGTGAATCGCTGCGAGCGGAAGATGAGTGCCACATCCGCGATCCGGATCTCGTCACCGGGCTGGATCGGCCGGGGTACGGCTCGTTCCAGCCGCATCCCGTTGAGCAGTGTCCCGTTGGTGCTGGTGTCGATCACGAAAGCCTGATCGGCGACGGCGTCCAAGCGGATTTCGAGATGAGTCCGGGAGATCTCGGGATCGCGGATCACGAGCCTGCGTGACTCGCTGATTCCGGCGCACTCTCGACCGATGAACAACTGATCGATGATCGGCACGCTGTGCTCAGTGCCGCCGTCGCGCAATTCGAGGTAGGCCAGCGGGGTGCCGGGCGGCGGGCTTGGCATCCCGATAGACGACGTCATCATTGCCTCGCTGCTCGCCGTGTCAGTCCGCTCACCCGAAAGTCGGTTGGTGCCAATGCTCCTCCGCAGTCACGACGTCGCTGCGGTCTCATGACACGCCGTCATCAGCCGGGGTAGGGCGCCAGTTCGCCAATCGTCACCCATAAACTGCCTTTCCCGGTGATTAGACTCGCCGCGACCACGTCGACTCGCTGGTCCTTCGAACTCACGGCTGTCCTTCGTGCCGGTGATTGGTGACGGTGCGGACATTACCGGAAACGACCCCGGGGAGTTCAAAAATTCAGAAATGGCCTACAGAAGCGAAATTATGGGTAAATCGCCGGTTAATCAAGGATGACGTTTGCCCGCGCTCGTTTTCCGCCCCCGAACGTTCCGGCCCTGACGCCGGGTTGGATTCGGCCCCAAAGGATTCGAGCGGCGGGCAGTCGCCGTAGTATTGGCGACCGAATACTCCGTTGCATCCGCAGCGCTGACCGCGGCATACGGGGGATCGTTTCGGCCGAGGGCAGGCGGAATTTCGAAAGGCGCGTCGGTCGGCAGATAAGCTCCTGACCGACACCTCAATCCTTTTGGAGCGCCGGGGAGCAGGAGCATGTGTGCAGCAATCCCGTTTGCGGACACCGAGGCGGTCCGTTCGCCCGGCTCCATCGACGTACGGTCATTAGATGAGTACTAAGCGGCAGTGGCGAGTCGCCGACGCGCGAAAGGCGCTGTGGAATGTTCCGATACTCGCCGACATCGACGCGAAACAACTCAACGACCTGGCGAGCGCCGTGGACCGCCTGCATATCCCGGCTTACGAATGGCTGTTTCGGTTGGGTGAGCCATCCGACGCCATTTACGTCATCGACTCCGGACGGTTCGCGGCCGTCGGGGCCGATGGGCAGGTCATCCGCGAGATGGCGGCCGGCGACTCCATCGGGGACCTCGGTGTGATTTCCGGATCAGTCCGTTCGGCGGGAGTCCAAGCGCTTCGTGACGGCGTGGTCTGGCGTATCGCGGGCGAGACCTTCAGCGAGGTGCTTGCCAACACTCCGCAACTGCAACTGGCGATGGTCAAGGCGATGGCCGGGATGCTGCGCGACTCCCGGTCAGCCAATGTCTCTTCGGCGCCGCGTGTCATCGGCATCGTCTCGACCGGATATGCGGTGGCGGCACCCTTCGTTGATGCGATTGCGACGCGGCTGGGCGAATACGGCTCGATCGCGGTGGTCGCGCCGCCCGCCGAGAAAACCGCCGAGGCCACCGCGCACGCCGAACTCGTCGAGGCGTTCAGCGAAACCCTCGACCGCGCCGAGCGCAGCCACGATTGGGTGTTGGTGGTGGCCGACGGGGGGTCGGGCGAGTTGTGGCAGCGATACGTTGTCGCGCAAAGCGATCGGCTCGTGGTGCTGGCCGACCAAGCCGAGCCGCCGGACTTGCTCGATCAGCTCAATGTCCAGGGGCCGGTCCACTTGATTGCGCTGACCGAGCCGGATACCCGCTGGTGGGATCTGCTGGAGCCGGTGTCGCATCATCGCGGCGACGACGACGGAATCGCCGCATTGGCTCGCAGAATCGCCGGCCGGTCCTATGGACTCGTGCTGGCGGGCGGCGGCGCACGGGGGCTCGCGCACTTCGGCGTCTACGAAGAACTCACCCGGGCCGGCATCGTCATCGACCGCTTTGGCGGCACGAGTGCCGGTGCCATCGCCGCCGCGGCCTTCGCGCAGGGAATGACCGCGGACGAGGCGACGGACGCGGCCTACCGCTTTGTCGGAAAGACCAGCCCGCTCGGCGATTACACGATCCCCGCGATCGCGCTCACCAGGGGGACCCGCATCGAGCGTTTGCTCGAGGAGTTCTTCGGCGGCAGTGTGATCGAGCATCTGCCCAAAGGATTCTTCTCGGTCTCCGCGGACATGATCACCGGTGAACAGATCATCCATCGTCGGGGATCGCTGACGCTCGCGGTGCGCGCGTCGATCTCGATCCCGGGTCTCATTCCGCCGGTGCAGCACGGCGAGCGCCTGCTGATCGACGGGGGACTGTTGAACAACCTGCCCGCCGACGTGATGTGCGCAGACGGTGACGGCGAAGTCATCTGTGTCGACTTGCGGCGAAAGTTCCTGCCGTCCAAGGGCTTTGGGTTGCTGCCCGCAATCGTTCAGCCGCCCGGATTTGTCCGGCGCCTACTCACCGGCACCGATGTCGCTTTGCCGCCGCTGCAAGAGACGCTGCTGCGCACTGTCGATCTGGCGGCCTCCACCGGAGACCTGCGCGCGCTGCCCCGGATCGCGGCCATCATCGAGCCCGATATCTCAACGATCGGTCCGCTGGACTTTAAGAAGATCGATGCCGCCGTGGAGGCCGGGCGGGTGGCCACCCGGGCCGTGCTGGAAGCGACTCCACACCTCGGCGGCGCAACGGCGGAGGCTCAAGTCGCGAACATGATCTGACGCAGCGCCGAGAAGTCCAGCGGCTTGGTGAAATAGCCGTGGGCGCCGAGGTCGGCCGCGCGCTGGGTGTAACTCGGGCTGTCGTAGGCGGTCGCGAGGTAGATGCGGACATGCGGCCACTTGTCGCGCACGTGTTCGAGTAATTCGAGACCGTTCATCTCCGGCATCTCGATGTCGCTGAAGATCAGGATGACGTCTGGGTCGACCATCTCGAGGACCTCGAGGGCCGCGCGGCCGGTGTCGGCGAATTGCATGATGATCTGGCCCGAGCGCAGTTCGCGGCGAAAGCGCTGGCGAAACAGCGTCACGACATCGGTTTCGTCGTCGACGACGAGCACGTGAGTCGCCTTCACGGCCACCGCGGTGTCAGTTCCGTCCATCCGTCTGCTGCCCCTTATCGGCGTGAAATGGGTTGGGTGTCAATCGCTCTAGGCGGGTGCGGCGGCTTTCGCGGCCACTGCCTCCAGCGGGAGTTTTACCACGAACCGAGCGCCGGCCCCGGGCGCGTTGCTGGCGGACAGCTCGCCCTGATGCCGGTTGTCGACGATGTTCTTGCTGATGGAAAGACCAAGGCCGGTGCCTCCGCTGCGGTACTTGGTGGTGAAGAACGGCTCGAAGATGCGGGGGAGGGTCTCCGGGTCGACGCCCGGCCCGTTGTCCGTCACGACGACAGTCGTCCATCGATCGTCGTGCTGCACCGTGATGTGCACCTCGCCGACCCGGTCGGCGTCCGTCGACGCGGCCTCGAGCCCGTTCATCACGAGATTGATCATCACCTGGACGAGATCGCCCTCGAAGCCGCGCACGATCGGGTCGTCGTCATCGAGGCTGATCCGAATTGCGCAACGCACGCCCTGGTGGCTGGCTCGCCACGAGTGCTCGGCGAGCCCGGCGCTCTGCTCGACGATTTTGTTGAGGTGACACGGTTGTGCGTCGCCCGCGTGTGACCGACCGACCTGAAGCATCGTCGCCATCACCGCGAGTGCCCGGTCGGCGTGGTGAACGATCTTCTTGGTGTTCTCTTCGACATCGCAGACCAGCTCGTCGCCGTCCTCGGGGATCACTTCTCGCAGCTCGTCGCAGAGCTCGAGGTTCAACTCCGCGAAATTCTTGACGAAGTTCAGCGGATTCTTCGTCTCGTGGGCGACGCCGGCGGTCAGCGTTCCCATCGCGGCAAGCTTGGCCTGTTCGACGAGGCTCTGGCGAAGCTCGCGTTCGGCCAGCTGGCTCGAATCAAGGGAATTCAGCAGGTAATTGAACGACGCGGCGGTCCGGCCGAATTCGTCGTCGCTGTAGACGGGCAGGCCGTAACGCAGCGTCAGCGGCTCCCACGTATCGGTTCCGATGCTGTCGGCGATCTCGCGTTGGGCCGCCATCAGCCGATCGGAGACCACGTGTAACCGATGGCGCACGACCCGGCCGACGATCACATAATTCAACAGGCCGATAAGAATCCCTGCGGTAATGCTGATGACGACAGGCTGGACCCGAAATGCTTCATCCCGGTGGATTCCCAGTCCGAGCAGCGAGATTCGCCCCATGATGGCGACGAGGATGCCAAAGCCGATCATCGCTATCGCGAGATTCCAAAAGACCTTGGTCGTCGGCCACGGCCGCCGGACGTTGGGCGCACTGCTGTCTTGTTCCACGCTGCCTCATCGGTGTTCGTGTGTATGCGCAGTGTAGGGACTGCGCAGTTGCAGGGACAATGTATGGACAATGTATGGACAATGTTGCCGCTCACGCGCGACAACCGGCAGAACGTACCGGCCGAATTCCATTGCGGCACTGAATCGCCGGGCGGAGCTGCGGATAAAGCCGAAATGTAACCTTGCGTTCAACTGCGAGATAGGTTCCGGCGGCGTGGAATCGCACTCGACCCCAATGGGGGTCGGCTACGATACGGGGGAACTTCAGTCGACGCGGGCAACGCGATGCAGCTGCACAATGCATTTCGAGCTGGTGAACAAACACCGAACCCACAGGTCGGCAGGTAATTGAGTTGATGCGCCGACGATTGGGGCCACTGTGCCAGAGACTGATCAACCGGTGCGGCTTCTGGTCGTCGATGACGAAGAAGACGTCGGGGCACTGTTCAAGGGCCGGTTCCGCAAGGAGTTGCAGCGCGGGGAGTACGACCTGATCTTCACTACGGATCCGGTGTACGCGTTGAAGTTGGTGGATGCGAGCCCGGATCTCGAGGTCTTGATCACCGACCTGAACATGCCGCAGATGAACGGCCTCGAATTGCTCACCGAGGTGACAAAGCTGCGTCGCCCGCTCAAGACCATCGTGCTCACCGCCTACAACGATCTCGAGAATGTGCGCGCGGCAATGATGCGGGGGGCCTTCGACTTTCAAGTCAAACCGCTTGATGTGGCAGACCTGCGGACCACGATTACCAAGGCCGTCACGATCGTGCGCGAACTGCAAGCCGGCGAGGATGCGCGGCGACAGGCGAAGGAGCTGACCGAACAGAAGCGCCGTGTCGAGGAGATCTTCGGCCGTTATGTCTCCGAAGAGGTCAAGGCGCGGCTACTGGCGCGCCCGGAAGGAAACCTGAGCAGTGAGCGACTCACGCTCACGGTGCTGATGGCCGACATTCGTGGGTTCACCGCTTTGTCCGAAGTTCTTCCGCCGGAACAGGTGGTCCAGGTGCTCAACGGCTTCCTCGAGCGAGCGACCGAGGTCATGTTCCGCCGCAACGGCACGATCAACGAAATCCTCGGCGATGGCCTGCTCGTCTTCTTCGGTGCACCCATCACCGACGACAACGCCGCCGAGCATGCGGTCGTCGCCGCACTCGAGTTGCAGCTCGCGATGAACGATCTCAACGCGGGGCATCGCGAACAGGGGCTACCGGAGCTTGCGCTGGGGATCGGCGTGCATACCGGGGAGGTCGTGGTCGGCACCATCGGCTCGCGGCGACGGCAGAAGTACACCGCGGTCGGCAAGACGGTCAACCTGGTCGCCCGCATCGAAGCGCACACCGTCGGCGGCCAGGTTCTGGTCTCCGATTGGACACATCGCGAGATCAGTGGCATCGCGAGCACTTTGGGTTCGTTTCAGATCCGCGCGAAGGGCTTTAATGATCCGGTGACCGTCCACGACGTCAGAGGCCTGGCCGGCCAGTACGACCTTCAGCTGCCCAGTGCCGACCGGGTCCTGAGCAGTCTCGCGGTGCCGAAACCGATTGGCATGGCCATCATCAGGGACAAAATCCTCGGCGAACAACATGCCGCCGAGGTGATCGCCAGCGGCGTGGAAGCGCTTCGCATTCGCACCGAAGTGACGGTCTGTCCGTTTGACGACCTCGCTCTCGAGGTTGCCGGCCAGCAAGCGTTCGTGAAGGTGATCGAATGCGATATGCAAGAAGGGGTTTGCGACCTCTTCGCCGTATATACGTCGGTTCCGGCCGGCGTGCGGGAAGCGCTGTCGGCAGTCAACGGCGCCGATCCGGTCCGTTCCTGACGCGGGGACTACCCGAGAAGTTTGGTCAGCCAGGTCGCGTCTTGGTAGTTGATCGACTTGTTGCCGTCCCAAACGAACGGTGTCCCAGAGGCATTGAACCCGGCCAGCGTCGTGTCGCCGGCGTCGGCCTTTGTCTTGGCCGTGGCCATGTCGTCGCCGGCTTTGATGCAGTTGATCACGTTCGCGTCGACACCGACGGTCTTGGCCAATTGCGCTAACTCGCCGTCGGTCCGGTCTTCGGGGGCGCCTTCTTGCGGCTGGAAGGCGCTGGCGAATATCCCCGAGTAGAAGTTCATGTAGAGCTTCGGATCGTTCTGGGCCGCGACGCAGTACGTGGCCGCCACCGCGCGAGTGGAGTAGTTCTTGCTGTGCGACTTGTCGTCGAGGAAGTTCAGCAGGTGATAGCGCACCGCAAGTTTCTGGTTGTTCACCGCGGTTTCGATGTCGCCCGCATTGGAGCGGATGAAGCTGCCGCAGGGCGGGCACATGGGTTCGTTGAAGATGTCGATCGTGACAGGTGCCGCCGCGCTGCCCACCAACACGCCGTCGTCGAGTACGCGGAGCTCAACCCCGTCGGCCGCGGTCGGCGGTTTGGACGAGGGCGGTCCCGGCGATCGCCACGGCTGGGCGACCACAAGAACGGCCCCCACCAGCGCTACGACGACGAAACTCGCCAGACCGACCCATAGCCACGCTTTGCTTGCGCGCCGGGGTGCCGACGGCTGGGCCCACGCCGTGCCGACGCTGGAGGGGTCGCCCCAGCCGGGAGCGCCGGGCCATCCCGTCGGTTGTGGGATCGGTCCGCTTGGCGGAGCGGGGATCCCGGTCGCCGACGGGGGCCAACCCGGGACCTGGTTCGCCATCGCGGGCGGGGTGGACGCAAAACCCAGCTGCGCCTGACTCGCGTACGCGGCCGGTAGTTCGGCGACTTGGCTGCGTTGCAGAATATCGGTCGCCCGGTCCTGATCGGGCGTGGCCAGCGCGGCGTACGCGGCGGCCGACAGATCGCCGCAGGTGGGATAGCGGTCCAGCGGATCTTTGGCCATGCCCCGCGCGATCACTTGGTCGAAGGCCGCCGGGATGCCCGGCCGAGCGGCGCTGGGCCGTGGGATCGGCTGGTGCAGATGCGCGCTCATCACACTGACCTGATCGCCCTGGTATGGCGGAGATCCGGTCAGGCACTCGTACAGGACGCAGGCCAGCGCGTAGATGTCGGCCCGGTACGTGACGTCCTTATCGCTGAAGCGCTCCGGCGCCATGTACTTGAAGGTGCCCACCGTGGTGCCGAATTGGGTCAGCTTCTCGTCGGAGGTGGCGCTAGCGATCCCGAAGTCCACCAGATAGGCGAAGTCGTCCCCGCTCACCAGGATGTTCTCCGGTTTGACGTCGCGATGCGTGATACCGGCCGCATGGGCGGCGTCGAGTGCAGAGCCGATCTGGCGCACAATCGCCACCGCCCGCGGCGGTTTCAGCGGCCCGTACCGGCTCAAAATGGTGGCGACGTCCCGGCCGTCGATCAGGCGCATGTCCACATAGAGTTGGCCGTCGATCTCACCGAAGTCGTGAATCGGCACGACATGGGGCTCCTGCAGCCGGCCCGCGGTGCGGGCCTCACGTTGCATCCGGGTGCGGAAGACCGGGTCGCTGGACAGCGTCTGGGACATCAGCTTTAGCGCGACGACCCGCTCACGGACCGTGTCCTCGGCCTCGTAGACATCGCCCATCCCGCCGCGACCCACCAGCCGTCGCAGCAGATAGGGCCCAAACCGCGAGCCCTCCCGCGAACCCGCGGTGTCACCCATCGCCGACTCCTCTGTGCCAGGCATAAGGCTAATAGTTTGGGTCAACCGGAGGCACGGTGAATAGGGAGAATGCCAGCTAATTCGATAGCGCGCGCGTTGCGCGGCCGGAAGAGCACTTTCAGCAGCCGTCGAGTATCAGCGGCGTTCCTCGTCACCGGTCCGGCGTTCGCTGAGGCCTTCTCTCGATAGTGCCCGGAGGAACCCATAGGCGTGAATCCCGGCCTTACCGGGATTCTTGACGATCCATTCGTTGATGTTTCCCAGCGCCGTGGCCAGGTGGTCGCGTCTGATCCGCACCAAGTAGGTCAACCGATCGTCGTCGGGATCGTCGCTGGAGTCGGCCACCGCGACGGGATTCTTGAACGCGTATGCAATGCCATGAACGAAATCGTGGTTTAGCGCCCAGCGAAGTTCGTTGGGTCGCAGCCCGTTCACCGCGATATTGCGGTAGCCGTCATCGTCGTCTGAATTGCTCACCTGGCCGATGCTCCTCCTCTGGAACCGCGTGAAAGCCGACGACGGTGCGCTGAAGGTGATGTCGCACAGGCAATTCGACGACCGTTTGATCTCGTGTCACCGCAGTGAAACCCGGCGCATGCTCCGGACTTGCCCGTCGTAGGCCAAGGCGGGGGATAGGCCCGGACGGGTATTCGGGAACTGCATCGACACATCAATCCACCGTGACACAGCACCCCGGTTGGCGCCATCGCAGCAGCGCAGCGCAGGTGCCGCGGGACGGCGAGGCAACCCTTGCGCGGCATCCGGTTTCGGACATCGACCGGCGTGAGCGTCGTAGAGTAACCTCCCGACCCATCAACGTTGGCTGGGAGGCCGCATGACCGAACGCATTGAGATTCAGCGCACCATTGCGGCGCCGGCGCCCGACATCTTCAGGGTGCTGTGCGACCCGCAAGGTCATGTTGCGATCGACTCCACGGGAATGCTGCAGGACGCCGACGGCGATCCGGTGACGGCGGCCGGCGAGAGCTTCGTCGTGCACATGGACCGCGAGGCCCTCAACGACTACCCACAATTCGGCAAGTACGACGTCACCGTCGAGATCACGGAGTTCGACCGGGACCGACTGATCGCGTGGACGGTCCTCGGTCAGCTCCGCCCCCAGATCGGCCACATCTACGGCTTCCAGCTCGAGCCGACCGAGGACGCGGCGGGCACCGTGGTCACCTCGTTCTACGACTGGTCGAAGATCGACCCGAAGTGGCGTGAAGCCGGGATTTTCCCGGTGATCTCCGAGGGCGCACTGCGGGCGACGCTGGGCATTCTCGACCGCACCGTGCGCCGCGGATATCCGCGGGGATAGCCCTCGGCGCCCCGGGATCAGCGGCGATACTTCAAGAAAAGGTAGTCGTCGTGGGCCAGCGCGTGCTCGAGCCGCAACGCGGCCGGCAGCGGCAATCGCGACGGCTGCCGTCGGTGACCCATCGGTTGGCTCGCGGCGAGCTTGGGGGCCAGCGTGACGCAGACCTCCACGACGACATCGGCGTCCACGAGTTCGTCGAGCAGGGTCGGTCCGCCCTCGCACAACACCCGGGACAGTCCGTGCGCGCGGAGCAGCCCAATCGCGCACGCGACATCGACGGTGTCCTCGCCGGCGACCAATACGCCGCATGGTTGATCGCTGCTGCGGTTGTGCCGCGCCGCGGACTCCGCGCAGGTCACCAACAGCGGCGGTTGGCTCGGGTCGCTGACGAGTCTGGTCGGGAGCCGGCAGGTCTGGCTGATCACGGCGATCGGGGGCGGCTTGCTCCTGCCTGCGCGCTGCCGTTCGGCCTGTTGGGCGTCGCTGAGCTGCACCGGGCCGTAGTTCTCGGCGCGCGCGGTGGCGGCGCCGACCAGCACCACGTCGGCGAATCCCCGCAGGATCTTCAGCAGCTGTTGGTCGGTTTGGCTCGACAACGGGCCGGCACGACCGCCGAATGCCGCGGCGCCGTCGGCGCTGTAGATCATGTTGACGCGCACCCCGTCCGGGGGCTCGGCATAGAACGACGCGAGTTCGGCGATGTCGCTGACGGTCCCGACGCGGGGCGCATCGTTGACCGTGTCCGCCTGCTTGCGGTGATGATCGGACGCCGTCATGCCTCGTGGCCCGGGTCCAACGAGCGAACATCGTCAAAGGACACCCATTGCTCCTCTTCGGTCGGCGGGTCGCCATCCAGCGGTTCCAGCAGGTGCCCGACGTGATCGCCGAGGGAGAAGCGATCGAGGATCTTGCCGACGAACCAGGCGGCCGCGTCATCGAGGATGGGTAGCTCAGCTGGGCCGCGGTGCCAGCGGCAGCGGTTGAATTTATTGGTCTCATCGCCCGTCTGGCTGCCGAACAGCTCGACCAAGTCGATGTGTTCGATATCGAACACGTGTACGGCCAGATGGGTGGCCTCGGCGGCCACGCGGAAGGTGTGGTTTTGCGAGGACAACCCGACCAGGAATCGAGGCGGACGGATGCTGGCCTGGCAAGCGAAGCCCACCAGGCAGCCGGCCGTCGACCCGTTGGACTGCGTGGTTACCACGAACATCGGATAGTTGAGCAGCGCCACCAACTTCTCAAACGCACTAACCCCCGGCTCGCCCACCCGCTCTCTATTCCCATTCGGTGCCGTTTGGAATCACTTCGACTTCCATGGCCGTCAGCAGCATGGTCAGGCTGCCTAATCGGGCCGTTCAGAGGGTATTCGGCGGTCCTGTGTAATCGTTGCGAGCGACCTGACATATCACCTTGTGCACGAAGCCCAATTTGCGGATCACCGGGGGCGGGATTTCGAAGGGGTACAACGGCGCCTTACCCATTGCGGTGTTGATGCGATTGAAAAACAGCGCGAGCCATTGCCAGTCATAGAGCAGTTGCTGGATGGGGGCCTGCGCGTAAGAGGCGAGTGGAACGATGTCGCGAGGAACGGCGACGCTCGCGCGGTCGGCGACCAGAATCAAACCGGCCTCCCGCACGGTGTTGATCGTGTCGGTGATGTGCAGATAGTGCGCAAAGCATTCCGCGAAGTCCTCCCACGGATGCATCGTCGCGTATTCCGAAATGAACGACTCTGCCCAGTTCTCGGGCGCGCCATGCTGGTAGTGACGAGCGATTGCGGCTTGGTAATCGGCGCGTTCATCACCGAACAGCTCCCGGCATTCGTCCAGATAGCCCACGCCGGGGCCGGTCTCGACCAACAGATTCTGGTAGTAGTGACCAACCTCGTGCCGGAAATGGCCCAGCATCGTGCGATACGGTTCGCCGAGGTGCACCCGCAGTGATTCCCGGTAGGCGTCCAGGGACTCCGTCAGGTCAATGGTGATCACCCCACCGGCATAGGCCGATCACGATTTTCTGCCCCGAGCTGTAGCTGGACAACAGGTCGAAGGCAAGGCCGCCCTCGGCACGCCAGAACGGATCCACCGGGAGTGCGAGGTCCAACAGCTGATAGATGAGCCTGCGCAGGTCGACCGTGGTGGACACCAGCTTCTCGAGCGCAATGGTGTCGTCGGCGGCCGGTTCCCGCCGGATCAGTGAATCGGGCAGGCATCGTCCCCGGCTGGCATGATCCGGCTGTTCGGCGGGAACGAGCCAATTGCAGCTCAGGTCGCCCGCTTTCGTGCACCCGATCCACCGGCCACCGCCCACCGTCGCGGCACCTGATGAGGTCGCGACCATGGCCATCGACGGCGCGTGAAAACCCAACGCGGCCTGGCAATTCGAGCAACGGTGCGATTCGAATGTCACAAACCCGTGGCACACCGGGCAGGCGAATGCGCGCACGCGATCATCGTGGCATAGAACCAAGTCGAACAGTACCCGCCGCGATCAGACGTTCACGCTCGCAGGCGATTATCGAAGCGGGTCGTTCGCCCGCACTCCGCGATACATGCCCCAGCGGACGAGACCCGGCATCACCACGCGCTGTACCGACCAAGCGGGCAGCCGGAAGGCGTGGCCGGTGGGCAGGAAGACCTCCAGCCCGTCGGCCTGGATTCCCACCAGCGAGCCCCACCGTCGGCCCGGCGTTCGATAGGTGCGCAGCCGTCGACCGGAGAACTCGGCACGGATGTTGTGCGCTACCAACGAATCTCCGCGGTTTCGCGCGGAGCTGCGCAGGGGGTCGCTGGCGGCGACGTCTCCGACGGCGAACACACCGCGATGGCCGGGCACCTGCAGCTCGGATGACACCCGAACGAAGCCGTGTTCGTCGAGCAGTTCGGGCGGCAGCCAATCGGTGTTGGGTTGTACCTTGCCGATGGCCCAGAGCACGGCGTCCGCGGTTGCCGGCGGTTGTCCCGTGGTCCAGCTGACGGGTTCGCTGGTGATCTCGTGGCCGGCGGCGCCGTTCGAGATCACCGCGCGGTGGCCGGGATGCACGCCCACACCCAGTTGGGTGAGCCGGCCGCGGATCCGGTCCCAGGTCCGGGGGTGATACCCGACCAGTGCGGCCTCGCCGGGGAAGTACAGGTCAATTCGCTTGTCCGGCCAGGTGGTTGCCAAGTTGACCGCACTGCTGACCGCCGCCGCCCCGCCGCCGACCACGATTACCGAGTCCGCTGCGGCCAGGCGGTTGTGCGCGGCGTGCAGCCCGGCGCCGATCTCGGCGGCCGATTGCATGGTCGGCTGACGCCAGAAGCCGTTCGTCACCCCAGTGGAGATCACCAGCGCGTCGAACTCCTCGGCGATAGTCGCGCCGTCGCCGCCGCGGCCGAACACCGTTCGGGAAGCCAGGTCCACTCCGGTCAGTGTGGCCTGCACCGTGCGCACCCGATCCAAACCGCGGAACCGGTCGAAAGGAATCCAGTAATCGCGTGCCCAGTCGCCGGGGCGCGAGATTCGGACGCCGAGTTCCTGACCGCTTACCAGCGCGGACTTGGCCGAAATTCCGACGACATCGGCATGCTTGGCCAGCCGGATCGCCGTCAGCAGGCCCACGTCGCCCAGCCCCGCCACGACGACACGCTTGCGCGCCGCCATTAGGACGTATTCCCTTCTGCTGCAGAGTGTTTCCGTGAAATCGGACGCACGCGGCCACCGGCGCTGGAATCCATGCGGGCCTCCTCGCCGTGAAACGTCCGGCTGGCAAAACCACCGGCCGGAATCGGCAAACTGTAACACGTTCTACTATGCCACCCGGGTCGCCGTGGCCGGTTGCGGGGAACCCAGGCGAGGCAGGCGAATTGGTGGTTCACTAAGCCGATCGGCGCCATTTTCAACTCGCGGTTCAACTCGCGGTTCAACTCGCGGTCGGGATGCCATTCGACCACGGCATCGGCGCCGTCGTCGGCGGTCACGTCGGTGGCCGCCAGCACGGGCGTATACGGCGACCCGGTTGCCGCGGCCAAAACGACCCCGGTGCCGACCACCCGGACGAGCAGGTCAGCGTCGGCACCTTCACAAAAGCCTGGCAACCGGGCGAGGAATCGATCGTCGTTACGGCGAGGTCCGGCTGAGCCGCAACGTCTTCGCCGTGCGCGGCCATTTGGCCACTAGCATTAGCGCGCGCATCACCATGGCAGAAAGGAACGGCTCATGACGACCCACGCCGACGGCCATCGACACAACCCACAATTGATCCCACGCCGGCTGCTGCGCAGCGGACAGGTCCATCACCCGGCTGTCCTGGACGAAGCCAAGAGGCGCAGCGCCGACTTTCAGCTGCGGCTGGCGGACCGGATCACGGCATTTGCCGGATCGATGAATTTCGTCTGGCTGCACGCGGCCCTGTTCGGCGTGTGGATGGCGTTTGTGGAACCCAGTCCATGGCCGACGCTCACTCTGGTGGTGTCCCTCGAGGCGATCTTCCTGTCGACGTTCGTGATGATCGGCCAGAACCGTCAGGCAGCCTTCCAACAGGCCAGGGCCGACCACGACTTTCAGACTCAGGAGCTGGAGTTGAAGACCAACACCGAGCTCACCCGCGAGATCCATGTGCTCACCCAGGAACTGCACCGGCGGTTCATCAATCACCAAGCTTGAGTGACCTGTTTGGTCAACGAAGCGAAAAGCATTGGCAGAGCAGGTGATCGCGCGGTCGGTCGATCGGGTGGGGGTTGACATGGTGGAGCTGCAACAGACGACACACCCACGGTTGCGTGCCGTCTTGCGAACGATGGTGCGGGCATCCGCACCTCGCCCCGCCGCGGCCAAACGGGCAGCCAAGGAGTTGGCGCGCCCGCTGTGGCCGGCCGTTGCGGCCGAAATCCGCTGGGCCTTCGCCCCGCCCCGGACCTGGCTGATGGGCGTGGTAGCGAACTTCATCTTCGCGGTGGGGTGGTTGGCGGTGCAGCCGCTGACGCTGGGCCGCCACCAGGACTGGGTGGTCCTGGTCGGCACCTACTTCTCGTCGTGGATCCTCGCCGATGTCACCACTACGAATCTGCTTGGTGCCGACCATTATCGGGTCATCCAGGCCATGTCCGACGGCGTGCCGTTCTGGCGGGTGCTGGTGATCAAGAACGTGACCCTGCTGGTGATCGTCGGCCTGCCGACCTTGGTGACGGCGGTGGTGCTCACACTGTGGCTGGAAACACCGCAGCGCCTGGGCATCACGATCCCCACGGTCGCGGTGCCCATCGTGTCCTGGCTCGGGGTAGGCAACTTCTTCTCGGTGCTGCACCCGGTCGGCGTCGCGCCGCTGACCCGGCGATGGCGGCAGCGTGGCGACCATCGCCGCACCCGAGGCTGGATCGTTGCGCTGACACTGCCCTACGCGCTGTATTACTTCGCCGATCCGATGAACGGGGTGGAGCATCGGCTGCTCTGGACAAAGGTGCCCGCCCTGATCTGGCCGGTGTTCGGCCGCGACACGAAAAGCATGGTGCACCTGGGCATTGCGCTGACGGTGTGGGCGGCCGGAACCATCGCGGCGGTGCTTTGGGTGCGCAAGCGTGGTCTGCGGATCCGGTGACCTGCTAAGCGGCGCGGTCGGTGACCGTCCGCAGCAGGGCGCGGGTATGCAACGTATTTCGCGAGAACTGAGCTCGTGCGGAACAACGAAGGTCTTTTTGCCGACGGCGGTGTGCAGGATCGAACCCAGCTAACGGACGTTCGGCTTGATCTCCTCGATCACCCACTGCGCGTAGTCAAGATATTCGTCGACGCCGCGTACCGCCGGAATGGGAACGGCGCTGACCGTCACGCCCTGTTCGGCAAACCAGTTCAACCTGTCGATGATCTGCTCGGCGCTCATACCCGGCCGGTCGCGGATGTCCTTCTGGACGACATGCCCCTCGCCGACCCGATTGGTTCCCATCCCGTGCATCACGTCGAACGGCCGACCGTCGTAGCCCGGCTGGGATTTGATGTAGTCCACCTTTTCGGCAATTCGCTCGGGCGGTGTCAGAAACGCCCACCAACCCGAGGCGTGCCGGGCCGCTCGGCGCAGTGCGGCGTCGGCGTCACCGCCGATCCAGATCGGAAGGTGGGGTTTCTGAACGGGTTTCGGCTCGAACACGATGTTGTCGAAGGATACGTAGCGGCCCTCGAATTGCGGTGCGTCGCTGGTCCACAGTTCGACGATCGCGGCGAGGTACTCGTCGGCGATGCGGCCCCGCTCGTGAAACGGTACCCCGAGCAATTCGAACTCCCGTGCCAGCCAACCCACTCCGAAGGTCACCATCATCCGGCCCCCACTCATCCAGTCGGCGGTGGCCAACGCCTTGGCCAGCACGATCGGATGCTGCAGTGGCAAGACGGTGACACAGGAATTGATCGCGATGCGATCGGTGGCACCGGCGACATGGGCTTGGGCGACCGTCGAGTGCAGATAGTGCGGCCCGGACAGTTCGACATGCTCGGCCGGAATGACGAGATGCTCCGGGAAAGCGATCATGTCGTATCCCCATTGATCGGCGCATTTGGCCATCCGGGTCTGATCGGGCCCGGTGACCTCTGGTTCCCAGGGCTGCATCGTGGCCTTGAGGCGGAGCATATGCGGAAGGGGGAAGACAAATTTCACGCGGGAACTCCTTCTCGAATGCGGCCGACAAGGAAATCAAAGCCCACCCGGCAGCCGTCGTCACCCAAAATCGGCCACCCAGCGGTGTCCCGGCCAGCGGTCAGTGCCGCGCACGCTGCCAGCCTGTGTTGTTAACCTGGCGACGTGGCGCAGACCAGCGGAAAGCTGAACAGGTCGGCGCTTGCCGCCACTAGTTGGGCGCTGCTAGGCATGATGTCCTATGAAGAAGAAGTCTCCGGCTACGACCTGAAGAAGTGGATCGACTGGAGCGTCGACCTCTATTACTGGAGCCCGTCGTTCAGCCAGATCTACACCGAGCTGAAGAAGCTGGAGGGTCTGGGCCTGGTGAACTCGCGTGTCGAGCGCGACGAGGGCACCCGCAGCCGCCGGCTGTACAAAATCACCCCGGCGGGGATGGACGCGATCACCGAGTGGACAAATCACGCGCCCGTGGATCCGCCGGTGCTCAAACACAGCGTGCTGCTGCGGATGACGTTCGGGCATCTGAGTAACCCCGCGCGGCTCAAGGAACTACTGCAGGAACACGTGGATTACGCCGAAGCCAGGCACCGTAAAGCCGTCGAGGACGCCGAGGGGGCCGAAGCCGAACCCGCCTGGGCGTACTCGGTACTCGCGCTGCGCTGGGCGGCCAAGTATTACGCCGCCGAGCGCGAGTTCGCCCTGGACCTGATGAAGGAAATCGACGAGGCCGACCGCATCCTGCAAACGGCGCCGAAGGGTAGTGCTGGTAAACCGCGGCCGACGCCCGGCTATTGGCGCGAGGTCGAAAAGCAGGTCGAGGCCAAGCGCGAAGCCGACTAGCCAGCCCCGGCCGCGTCTCGCGCGGCGATGTAGCCGTAGACCAACCCCTGCGCGATCGTCGCGCCCGCCCCCGGATACGTCGTACCGAAGGCGTTGGCGGCGGTGTTCCCGATTGCGTACAACCCGTTGATCACCGCGCCGTCCTCGCGCAGCACCCGCCCCCGGTGGTCGGCTTTCAGCCCGCCGCAGGTGCCCAGGTCGCTGAGCACCATCTTGACGGCGTAGAACGGTCCCTTGGTCAACGCGCGCAGGTTGGGATTGGGCGCGATCGTCGGGTCGCCGTAATAGCGGTCGTAGGCACTGCGGCCCCGGCCGAAGTCGGGATCGACACCGGCAGCGGCGTTCTCGTTGAAGGCGGTGACCGTCGCGGTGAACTCCGGGACCGGCACGCCGATCCGGGCGCCCAGCTCGGCGAAGCCGTCCGCACTTACCGCGATGCCGGCGTCGTACCACGTCTGCGGGATGCGCATCCGCGGAAACAGTTGGGCGCCGAAGACATAGCTGTTGCGGTACTGCTGGTCGAAAATGATCCACATCGATTCGACCGGGCTGCCGGCTCGTTCCAGCTCGAGCAGTCGCTGGCCGAAAGACATGTAGTCCGACGACTCGTTGGCGAAGCGGCGGCCGTGCTGGTTCACGATCAGGCTTCCCGGCAGCGATCGTTCGGCCAGCATCACCGCGGGTGGCTGACCGGGCAGCGGCGCGACGGCGGGAAACCACCAGGCCTGGTCCATCAGATCGATGCCGCCGCCGAGTTCCTGTCCGGCGCGAATGCCGTCGCCGGTGTTGGCTGCCGCACCGAGACTCAGGTTGGGGCGCAGCGACTCCGACTGGAATTTCCACCGCATGTCCATGCTGTGGTCGAAACCGCCGGTGGCCAGCACGACCCCGCGCCGGGCGGTGATCACCACCTCGCGGCCGCCGTGCGACACGACCGCGCCGCGGACCCGGTCACCGTCGACGTCCAGGCGCAACAAGCTGGTTTCGGTCCAGACCGGGATGCCGGCCCGCAGCACCCCCGCGAACAGTCCGGCGGCCAGGCCCTGACCACCCGCGGCGTACCGCCGGCCCAGCATCAGGCCGCCCACCCCTTGCGCAATTCGCTTGGCGAACGTCGGAATTCCCTTGCGCGGCACCCGCGCCACCAGATTCATCCAGCGGTAATCGGCACCCGTCGTCGGGACCGGGACGCTCGCCTCCATCAAGCCCGGCTCCAACCGGGCCCGGTAGGCGCCGAGCCGCGACGTGTCGAACGGGTGGCATTCGCAGGTGCGGCCCGCGGCGCTGCCACCCGGCTCCTCGGGGTGGTAATCGGAATAGTCACGCGCCCAGAAGAATCGCAGGGGAGTGGTCCGCCGCAGCATTTCGACCGTCCCGCCCACATGCGTCAGAAATGCCGCCGAGCGCTGCCGCGGCGCCGAACCCGCGACCACCGAGTCCAGGTACGTCGCCGCCTGCTCCTGCGTATCGCCGGCATGCGCCTCGGCCAGCACCGGACCCGCGGGCAGCCACAACGCGCCACCGGAGCGGGCTGTCGAGCCGCCCACGTGCGACGCCTTCTCCACGACCAGCACCGACAGCCCGAGTTCGTGGCCGGCCAGCGCTGCGGCCATCCCGGTTCCCGAGCCCACGACCAGCAAGTCGACGCTGGTGTCGGCCACGGAAAGTCCGGCAGGGATCGTCGCGCTGTGTGCTGTCACGCGCAGAACGGTATGTCGCGGCGTCGATGCGGCGGAATAGTCGTCCTGATGAGTGGAACAGGCATCCCCTCTCTCGGCGATGTGCGGAGTTGAATCATGCCCATGCATGACACCGACGAAATTCGGCTTATTGAAGCCCAGGCCGCCCCGGCGCGGTTTGCCCGTGGCTGGCATTGCCTGGGTTTGATCAGAGATTTCGGTGACGGCAAGCCACACGCGATCAAGGCGTTCGGTCAGCAGCTGGTCGTCTTCCGAAGCGGGGACGGCACGATCAACGTCCTGGACAGCTATTGCCGGCACATGGGCGGCGACCTGTCCCAGGGTGAGGTGAAGGGTGACGAGATCGCCTGCCCGTTTCACGACTGGCGCTGGGGCGGCGACGGCCGATGCAAGCAGGTGCCTTACGCGCGGCGCGCGCCGAAGCTGGCCCGCACCGCGACCTGGACGACGCTCCAGCAGGACGGCATGTTGTTCGTCTGGAACGACCCGGAGCGCAAGCCGCCGCCGCCGGAGGTGACGATCCCGCGCATCGAGGGTGCCGCCAGCGACGCGTGGACAGACTGGCACTGGTACACCACCGTGGTGAACGCAAACTGCCGCGAAATCATCGACAATGTGGTGGATATGGCGCACTTCTTTTACATCCACGGATCGTTGCCCACCCAATTCAAGAACATCTTCGAAGGTCACGTAGCGACGCAGTACATGAACAGCGCCGGACGTCCCGACCTCGGCGGTGAGGGCCCCAACATGCTCGGCACCACCTCGGTGGCCTCGTATTGGGGACCGTCGTTCATGATCGACGACCTGACCTATCACTACGAGGACGCCGACCACCAAACGGTGCTGATCAACTGCCACTACCCGATCGACGCGAATTCATTTGTGCTGCAGTACGGCATCATCGTCAAGAAGTCGGACGCGATGCCCGAAGATCTGGCCATCCAGACCGCGATTACCCTCGGCGACTTCGTCAAAATGGGCTTCGAGCAGGACGTGCAGATCTGGCGTCACAAGGCGCGCATCGACAATCCGCTGCTGGTCGAGGAAGACGGGCCGGTCTATCAGCTGCGTCGCTGGTATGAGCAGTTCTACGTCGACGTTGCCGACGTTCAACCTGACATGGTGGACCGTTTCGAGTTCGAGCTGGACACCACCCGGCCGCACGAGGCGTGGATGAAAGAGGTCGAGGCCAACTTGGGGGCTAGGGCCAGATGACGCGGGTCTCGTCTATGCGCGAGGATAATCGGCTCCGCGAGATGCCGATGGCCCCGGTAGCGTGTCGCGAGTGTGGTGCCCGGGTACTGGTACGCAAAAGCAGTTGGAACCAGACCAGCGTGCAGTGGAACGCGGGTGCGTCGGCGCGCTGCATCCAGCGACGTGAGGCCGAACGGCTGGCCGGTCATCACCGCGGGCCGTTCCTGGTATGTGCCGCCTTGCGGGACTCGATTCAGGTTGCCGTTGCGACAGGAGAATTGGCGGTCGTCGACACCACTGACTACCGTCAAACGCAGAGCGAGGGGCGGTGGTGACCGGTGCCAGCCGTGGGGCCGCCGTAATCAGGCGTGCGCGCCACCGTCGATGCGGATCTCGGTCCCGGTGATGAATGCGCCGTCGTCAGAGGCCACCATGGCGACCACCGCTGCCACCGAACTCGGGTCACCCAGAATCTCGTTCTCCTTGCCGTGCAGTAGCGGAGTCTGCTTAGCCCACAGCCCGAGGTCATAACCTTCGGGCATCTTGTCCAGCGTGCTCATCGCCAGTGCGGTGGCGACCCCACCCGGCTGGATGTTGACCGCCCGCAGACCCCGTTTGGAATATTCGAGCGCCAGCGCATGGGTGAAGGACAACACCCCACCCTTGCTGGCCGCGTACGCCGCCATGTACGGGTGCGCGAAAGATGCTGCGGTGGAGGTGAAGTTGACGACCACGCCGCGCCCGGAGGCCAACAGCGCCGGGAGTGCCTGCCGGGTCATCAGGAAGGTTCCGGTCAGGTTGACCGCCAGGGTGGCATTCCAGTCGGCCAACGTGTGCTCGTGGGTATCCGCGCAGCGCTGGATGGCGGCGGCGTTGACCAAGACCTCGACACCGCCGAGGTCGGCGACGGCGGCATCCACCGCCGAAGCGACCGCCTCCTCGTCGGAGATGTCGAGGACCGCGGTGGCCAGCCGCTGGCCGGTGCCGGCCTCGCCGGCCGCAGCCGTTGTGCGCTCCAGGCCGTCAGCCGAAATGTCGTAGGCGACCACGGTGGCGCCCTCGTCGAGCAACCGGGCCACGGTCGCCTGTCCGATGCCGGAGCCCGCTCCGGTGACGATGGTCCGCCGATCCGCGAAACGATGCACCGTGCAATACCTTTCGGTCACGTCAGCTGGAAGGCGCTGATCGGTGCCTCCTCCGGATATGCGGCCGGACCGCCGATGTCATATGCGGCGTTGAGCGCCCTGATGAACTCCGGGTCGTGCAACGGTTCGCTGGGGATGTCGAGCTTGACGCCTTTGGAGTTGACATCGTCGACCATGATGTCGATCGCCATCTCGACGGTGAGGTCGTCGGAGCCTTCCATGTTCTTCTTCAATTCGTCGTAGTCGGTGAACACCTCGGCGGACCAATGCACCAAGAACCGCAATTCGTCGGTGTGGTGGCGCGCGATCACCTGATCGCCATTCTTGAGCAGCCAGTGGTCGCGGTCGTCGGGATCACCGCTGAAGATCGTCTCGAAGGCCAAGCCGGCCGGAACCTGTTGGTCTAGTGGCCCGTTCGCCTCGCCGCGGTGCACCATCATCTCGTTCTGGACGACGACGCCGCGGTTGTTGATCGGCGGCAGGATGCGCTGGGGCGCCTTGAGCGGCCCCTCGGGCCAGTAGGTGAATCCGCTCCCGCCATCGAGCGAGAACCACGTGATCACCTGGGCCATCTTGATCAGATAGTCGGTGAACAGACCGGACTTGCCCATCACACTGGTCAGCCACGTCGGCGCGTTCTCGTGCCGGACACCGCGAAAGCTCGGCGAATCCAGGTGTCCCGGATCGCGATTGGCGCACGGCCCATTGATGTTGAACAGCATCAGCTCGGGCTTGGCATACGCTGCGCCCCAATAGCGCTTGGCCAGCTCCAGGAAGCGTTCGTTGTAGAAGCAGTCGTGCAGCTGCGGATAGAGCACCGCGCCGTAATTCGCGAGGTAGCCGCGGAAGGTCGGGGTGAGGAACAGGTCCAGCGATGGGGTGAACCCTTCCGGGAACAATCCGCTCATCGTGGCGATCAGCTCGTCGGCCGACGCGAAGTGCTGGGCGATGATCAGTCGCCAGGGGCCCTCGGTCCAGACCACGTCGAGTAATCGCTCGCGCTGGTCGTCGGTGTAGACGTTGTCGATCTCGCGAGGCGGGGCGGCCGGTCGCAGCACGTCGGAAAGCTCCATCCGCCGCTCGTCGGTGAGCATCAGCCATCTCCTTCTACCGTTGGTGAATTTCAGATTGTGCCCAGCGTGACCGCGGGACGCAGCGACGATGTCCGGTGATCGGGACGTCAAAATCGCAGCGGGTGAGCGAACTTCGCCCGCAGCAGCGCCCCGATCTCGGCGATGGCGAGCCGGCCCCGCGCGATTGCCTCCGATCTCATCAAAAACCCGTGATACATCCCCGGATAACGGGTGATCGTGGTCTGTACGTCGGCGTCCCGGAGCCGGTCGGCATACCGTTCACCCCAATCCCGGATGGGGTCGCAACCGGCGGTCACCACGATCGCCGGCGGCAGCCAGGACAAGTCGGTTGCGTAGGCAGGAACCAGATACGGGTCATTCGGTGGTCCACCGTCACCGTCAGCGAGTGTGTGCAAATAGTCGATGTCGTCGCGGGCGAGCAACGGCGCATCGGTCAGGGCGGCGATCGACGGCACGGTCATGTCGCGGTCGAGTCCGGGATACATCAGCACCTGCGCGCAGATCGGCGGCCCACCGCGGTCCCGGGCGGCCAGCGCGACCCCCGCCGCCAGTGATCCACCGGCGCTGTCGCCGACCACGGCGAGCCGGCAGTCGTCGACGCCGAGATCGGCGGCGTTGCGCCACACCCATTCGGTTGCGGCATAGGCATCGTCGAACTGTGCGGGCGGCGGCGCCTCCGGGGCCAGCCGGTAGCCGACGGCCACGACGGTGGCCTCGGCCGCCGATGCCAGTTCGCGTGCCAACGGCTCGAACGAGTGGTTGGAACCCATCACCAGCCCGCCACCGTGGAAGTACACCAGCGCCGGTCCGCTGGAAGCGGTTCCGGGACGGTAGATCCGGGCGGGGATGTCTCCGGCGGGCCCGGGGATGGCGGAGTCGGTGATGGCCGCCATCTCGGGCATCTCCGCGGGCAGCGGGGCGGATTCGAGCCCGGCCCGCAGGGCGGCCAGACCGCGCACGCGCATCGACGGCACCGTTCCGAAAGAGGCGATCCGTGCGGCGGCATCGGGATCCAAAGCGGGCGTCACCATGTCATGGCTTCGCGGAGTTGAACCGGCTGGCAGTGCGCAGTATCGGAGCGTTCTGTGCGGCAAGAACGTTCGCCCGGTCGGCCATCGCCGCGCCTACCGCATCCGGATGCGTATGGAGGTAGAAGCGACCCGACGCGGCCTGCCCGAACAACACCTCGGCTGCCCTGAGCGGATCCATGGCGGTGGCCTTGACCTCCAGCATCGCGGCGCGTTGGGTCTCGGCTGCGCCGGCGTCGGTGGCCCGCGCCGGGTCGACGCCACCAGCGGACTCGAAGATGTCGGATACCACGGCCCCGGGAAGTACGGCCTGTACGTGGATGTGCTGATCGTGGCCGGCCGTTTGGACCTCGAGATATAGGCACTCGGTCAACGCGAGCACCGCGTGCTTACTCATGATGTAGGGCGCCTGAAAAGGAATCGCGACGACACCGCCGACCGACGACAGGTTCCACACCCACGCCTGGTCGTCGGTGGCCATCATTTTGGGTAGGAACGCCTTTATGCCGAAGAAGACGCCGCTGACGTTGATATCGACAACGCGCCGCCAGTTGGCCACCGGTGTGTCCCACAAGTAGCCGAACTGCTCGACGCCGGCATTGTTCACGAGCAGACGCACTGCACCGACGTCGCGGTAGACCCGGTCGGCGAGTTCTTGCATTGCGTCGGGATCGCGGACGTCGCAGACGATCTCGACCGACTGGTCCCCGGCCGCCCTGAGCTCGTCACGCAGTGCGGCGATCGCGTCGCCGTCGATGTCGGCCAACACCACCGTCATGCCCAGTCGGCTGGCGTAACGTGCCAACCCGGCGCCGATTCCGGCGCCGGCACCGGTGATGACCGCGACACCGCCGCCGAAGGTATCCCGAACGTTCACGAACCGACGGCGGTGCCGGCGGTCAGCTCCGACAGCAGAACTGAGTTGGTGGTGTCGAGGATGACGTCCATCTCGGTGAACTCCAATCCGGAGGCGCCGCGCCGGACCGCGACGTTGACCACCCCGCTGGATACCGCGAACGGCACGAAGTCGGCGATCTGGTTGACGAGGATGTAGAACCGCGCCTTCGTCACGTCACCGTCGCTGCCGTTGCGGTGCACGTTGGTGGCGTGGTGGCGCAACGGGTAGGGGCTCTGCTTACGGTGCTCGGACAGCCATTCCATCACTGCGTCGCGCCCGTGCAGTTCCGGTGACATCAGTTCTTCGAAAGGGCTTGTGCCGGAATCGCTTCGGCTCGCGTAGCGGACGTCTTCCGCATAGCTGGCCGCCAGCTCGTCGTAGTGCGCCTCGTCGTAGTGGTACCAGAAGCCGGCGATGAACTCCTGCAGTTCGGGCAGGCTGATGTCGGTGCTCATGGCGTCAGTCAACTCCGAATGTGGCCGGGTCGACAGCACGGTTGCCCGGTCAGTGGAACACGGTCTGGGACTCAGCCGGTGATCAGGCTCCACAGCCCGCCCGCACTCGCGTACAGCGCCGCGTCGGTGACCTGTTCGTCCCAGTAGCGCACCGAGCCGAACTCCGAACGCCAGGCGAGCGCGGCTCGGGTGAACTCGTGCAGCCGGTGCTCACGGGTGGTGCCGATGGCGCCGTGCACCTGGTGAGCGTTGCGGACGACCACTGATGCCGCGTGGCCGGCACATGAACGGGCGACGGCGACACGCAGGCCGAGGTCTGGGCCCGACCAGTGGCCGGCCACCGACGCGCTCAGCGCCGCCTCGGTCGCCGCACGGGCGAGGGCCGCCTCGGTTGCGATGTCGGACACCAGGTTTTGCACGGCCTGGAATTTCGCCAGCGGGCGGCCGAACTGGGCCCGTGCGGTCACGTGCTCGATGCACAGCTGCAAGATTCGGTCCAGGGCCGCGCACACTTGGATCGACCGCACCAGGCCCGACTTCAACCGGAGTTGGGTGATGAGAGCAAGACCGACCGGAGCCCCGTCCGCAGCGGCCAGATCCGCGTCCACAGTGTCTCGTGGTTCGCCGATCAGGTTGAAACCCGGTGTGATGGCGAGTGTTTCGCGTGCTACATCTGCGACGCGATGTTGGCCGTTGGATCGCCAGACGAGAACAACGCGGTCGGCCGAAGCGGCCCATGGCACTTGAGTTGCGGCTCCCCGTTTGTCGAGCACGCATACGGTCCGCACCGCGTCGCCGACGGGCATGCCGGTGGCATCGAGTAGCCAACAGGCCAATAAATCGTGTTCCGCCAACGGGATTCGCACTCCGTGACCGACCGCGGCAGTCAGCAATTCGGCCGCTTCGAACCAGGTCGCTCCGCTGCCGCCGTTTTGCTCATTACCGGTCAGCCGGACCAGACCGAGCTCGTCGAGCTGCCGCCATAAATCCGGATCCCGCCGGACGATCGTGGTGGGCGGATGTTTTTCACGGTGACCGGCGAAAACGGCCGCCATCATGTCGACGAGTGCGCCGTCAACGGCGGCAGTCATCGCATACCCAAACCGCGTGCGACGACGCCACGCAGCACTTCGTTGGTACCGCCGCGCAGCGTAAAGCCGGGTCGCTGGTCCACCGCCGCGCGTTTCAGGCCGGCGAACACCGAATCGGGGGAGTCCTGCAGGTCGGCGAATTCCGCGATGTCGCCCTCGGTCGTGGTGCCCAGCACCTTGACCACCGCGGCCGGCAGGTCGGCGGGCTCGTTTCGTTCCAGCGCACCGGCCACGGCGGTGGACATCTGATGCAAACCGGCGATGCGCGCCACCAGCCGCCCCAGATTCGGATCGCGGGGGATGGCGTTGGACGCCATCCGATCTGCGCAGGCCGCCAGCAGCACGAAGGTGGACAGGAACCGCTCGGGCCCGCTGCGCTCGAAGGCGAGTTCCGAGGTCACCTGTTGCCAGCCGTTGCCGATCTCCCCGAACACCATCGCGTCGGGGACGAACGCCGAATCCAGGATCACCTCGTTGAAGTGGTGGTCGCCGTTCATGGACATGATCGGGCGGATCTCGACGCCGGGTCCGCGCAGGTTCACGATGAACTGGCTGAGCCCGGCATGGCGGTGCGTCGGATCCACCGCGGCGGTGCGCGCCAGCACGATGAACGCGTGCGCCCGGTGTGCGCCCGACGTCCAGACCTTGGTGCCCGTCAGCGACCAGCCCCCGTCGACGCGCTCGGCCCTGGTGTGCACGCTGGCCAGGTCGGACCCGGAGTCGGGTTCGCTCATGCCTATGCCGAGGAAGCACTCGCCACGCACGATTCGTGGCAGAAACTCCGACTTTTGTTGCGCTGTACCGTATTTGAGCAGCGAGGGCACGATCTGGCGGTCGGCGATCCAGTGCGCGGCAACAGGTGCACCGGCGGCCAGCAGCTCCTCGGTCACGACGAAGCGCTCCACGAACGAGCGGCCGCGTCCGCCGTACTCGGACGGCACTGTCATACCCAGCCAGCCGCGCGCGGCCAGCGCGGCAGTGAAGTTCTCATCCCAGCCCGTCAGCCAGGCATCGACCGAAGGCGTGAACGCCCCGGCCGCGAGCTGCTCGGCGAGGAACTCTCGCACCTCAAAACGGAGGTCCTGGGTCGCCGCGGCGTCGATGCTGGCGGGCGGCACCAAGCGGGGGAGCGCCATCAGCGTGTCTGCCAATTCGCGAAGAGCTCACCCGGTCCTTCGACATAACCTTCATGCACGAGTGACGAACTCCTTTCGGGCAGAGCTGATTCGGATCTAGCTCAGCACATGCTGTTCGATGCTGAAGCGTTCTCGCAACAATCGCTTGAGCAATTTGCCGCTCGGGTTCTTAGGTAACGCATCGACGAAGAAGACACGCTTGGGTGTCTTGAACCCGGCCAGGGACGCTCGGCAGTGCGCGATGACGTCCGATTCGGTCAGTGTCGCGCCCTCGCGTGGCACGATCGCGGCGACCACCGCCTCGACCCAGACCGGGTGCGCGAGCCCGAAGACCGCGACTTCCTGAATGCCACTGTGTCGGTATAGGACTTCCTCGACCTCGCGGCTGGCTACGTTTTCGCCACCGGTCTTGATCATGTCCTTCTTGCGGTCGACGACGTGCAATAGGCCGTGCTCGTCGTAGTAGCCCAAGTCCCCCGAGTGGAACCAGCCGCTGCGGAAGGCCTCGGCCGTGCGGTCCGGGTCATCCAGGTAGCCGGTGGCCAAATGCGGGCTGCGGTGCGCGATTTCGCCGACCAGGCCCGCGGCCACCATGTTGTCGTCCTCGTCGAGGATCACCGTTTCCACGTTGACTACGGGGCGCCCGGCCGACCCGGCATGTGTGTCTTGCTCGTCGGGTCCCAGCGCGGCGGCGAGCGGCGCCATCTCGGTCTGGCCATAAAAGTTCCACAGCCTCAGATTCGGCAGCCGCTCCCGGATCTCGGTCAGAATCTCCACAGGCATCGCTGAGGCGCCGTAATACCCTTTACGCAGGCTCGACAGGTCCACTTCATCGAACAAAGTTGAGCGCAGCAGCGAGATCCACACCGTCGGGGGTGCGAAGTAGCTGGTGACGTGGTAGCGCTCGATGGTGTGCAGCACCGCTTCCGGGTCGGGCCGCGGCAGGATAATGCTGGTGGCCCCCAGATAGATATCGGTGGCCAGAAAATTGTCCAGCTGCGCACAGTGATACAGCGGCAACGAATGGACCTCGACGTCGTCGTGCGACATCTCGCCGGCGACAATCGTGCTGACGTACTGCCACATCAGGCCGCGGCTGGTGTGCATGGCCGCTTTGGGGCGGGATTCAGTTCCGCTGGTGTACATCAGTCGCACCAACCGGTCGTCGTCGATGTGCGGATGCGGGGCCGGTGTCTCGGTGTGCAGCCATCGCGCGAAGTCGTCCCACCCGGGCGCCGGCCGGTGTCCGCCGGGTATCAGGGCGACCTGGGTCGTTACCACTCCACCACGCCGCATCGCCTCTTCGGCCGTCGGCGTCAGGTCGGCTTCGACGACGAATCCGCTGACTTGACTGTGGTCGAGAAGGTAAGCGATCTCCTCCGCGGTCAGCATGTAGTTGATCGGCACCAGAACCACCCCGGCGCGCGCCGTCGCGAACACCAGCACCGCGTACTGCCAGCAGTTGTGTGCCAACAGGCCGATGCGATCGCCGACATCGAAACCGTTGTCGTGCAAAGCGGCCGCAGCGCGGTCCACGAGGTCGTCGAACTCGGCAAAAGTCAGCACGACATCGCCGTCGATGATCGCGACTTTGTCCGGGTGCCGGCGGGCCGATCGGCGTGGAATCTCGCCGAGGCCATGGCTACGAGCCCGCGCAACCAGAGCGTTGAGGTCATCGGACGGCATGCCTGCCACCGTAGGCGCCGGGACTGAGGCGCGAGTCATCCGCGTCCCGCTGAGTAGACAAGGCCCTGCCGACCGCGCCCGATCACGCCGATACTCCGTTGGCATGAGCACTGGCTTCCCCGTGACGACCGAGAGCGCCGGACGGGCGGGTCTGGATCCCCAACAGGTCGGCGAATTGCGGGCCAACCTGCATCAGGCAGATCCCGGGGTGCTGGTCGCCGTACTGGCGCAGCTGACCGGCGATCCGGCGGTGGTCGACCGATTCGCACCGAAGATCACCCATGTGCCCGATCCGCCGGAGCAGGCAGGCAGCACCGATCCGGATACTGTCGAGCGGCTCATCCAGGAGATCGTGGCTGCGCTGCGGGCTTCCCGTCCGGCGGATGCGCTACCCGCCGACGATCCCAGCCTCTTTGCTCGTGTCGCGCCTGTGGCACTGGGCGGTGAGGTCGGCTCCGAGTATCTCCAGCTGCTCCTTGAGCAGGGTGGATTCCAGCCTTCGCAACCCGTATTGCCACGTACCGCGAAGCTTCCCAACGACTTCCGAGTGGTCATCATAGGCGCGGGTATTGCCGGGATCACCGCCGCGCTCGCATGCACGGACGCTGGCATCGATTTCCAGATCATCGAACGCAACGCCGAGGTTGGCGGCACGTGGTACACGACCGCCTATCCCGGCATCGGGGTGGATACGCCTTCGGCGTACTACTCGCTGTCGCGTGATATCAACGGTGACTGGTCGAGTTACTACCCGCAGGGTGCGGAGTATCAGGCCTACCTCGTGTCGGTGGCGGACAAGAACCGTCTCCGCGAGCGCACGCGATTCGGTACCGAGGTGCAAGCGTTGTGGTGGGAAGAGCGGTGCCAGCAGTGGCAGATCCATTCGGTCGGCCCGGACGGCACCCGTGACGTCAGCTACGCCAACGTGGTCATCCCGGCCGCTGGCTACCTCAATCGGCCACGTTGGCCGGATCTAATTGGCCGCGAGACGTTTTCGGGGATCTCTGTCCATTCTGCGCAGTGGGATCGCGAGCTGGATCTGACGGGCAAACGGGTCGCGATCATCGGAGCCGGCTGCACCGCAGTGCAGATCGTCGACGCGTGCGTGGACCAGGTCGCGCACTTGACGGTGTTCCAACGGCAGCCGCATTGGGTCGCGCCGCGACGGCGGGCGTCCGACGAGGTTCCCGCCTACCAGCGGTGGCTGGGCACCCGGTTGCCGTACTACGCCAATTGGATTCGGCTCAAGTCGTATTGGGGGACATCGGACAACAACTATCCGGTGATCCTGCATGACCGCGACTGGGCGGCCAAGCATTTGTCGATTTCGCCGGCCAATGATGTCCTGCTACGGATTTGCCTGGAGTACATCGATCGCGTGTTTGGTGCGGGCAGCGAACTGGCGCGCAAGGTAACCCCCGATTTTGCTCCGTACGGCAAGCGCATCATTCGCGATCCGGGCGGGTACTACGCGGCCCTGGCGCGCGAGCATGTCGATGTCGAGGCCAGTGAACCGGCCCAGGTCAACGAGCAGGGAATCGTGACCGCCGACGGTCGGCAGGTCGACCTCGATGTCATCATCTACGCGACGGGGTACTACCTGGATTTCCTTTCCACCGTAGATATTCGGGGCCGGGCCGGCAAGAAGCTGACCGACGAGTGGGGCGATATTCCGCGGGCCTATCGCGGCGGCATGGTGCCTGGCTTCCCAAATATGTTCATCTCTTCGGCGCCCAACTACAGCCCCGGGCACGGGGGCGGCCACAACTTCGGCGTCGAGGTGATGGTGCACTACGTCATGGAGTGCCTGCAGTTGATGGCGCTGCGCCAGGCCTCGACCCTCGAGGTGACCCAACGCGCCTACGACGAGTACGTTGCCGACATCGACGCGATGATGGCCGGCACCGTCTGGTGCCACACCCCGTCAGCCCACACCTACTACCGTTCCGGCGGCGGGCGGATCGTGACCGCGTTCCCGTACCGGCTGGTCGACTTTTGGCGCGACCACCGCGCGCCCGTCGAAGACGATCTCGAGCTGGAATGATCCCAACCATTCCGGGAAAGCTCTGCGGGAAAACGGCTTTGGTGACTGGCAGCAGCCGCGGAATCGGACGGGCGGTCGCCCAACGGTTGGCGGCCGAGGGTGCCACGGTGGTGGTGACGGCGCGCTCCGACGCGACGTCCGAGTCGATTCGGGCCGGTGCCGTCGCCACCCTTCCCGGCACGATCGGCGAGACGATCGGGTTGATCGAGGCTGCCGGTGGCAAGGCATTTGGTGTCGCGGCGGACCTCGAGGATCCCGGACAGCGCGATCGACTGATCGACGAGGTGCTCGACCGTGCCGGCCGCATTGACATCCTGGTCAATAATGCCGGTTTCGCGGACTACTCGGTGGTCGAGCACATGAGCCTGGACACCTTCGACCGCACCATCGAGCACTATCTGCGGACCCCATTCGTGCTGACGAAAGCGGCTGTGCCGCATATGCGTAAGCAAGGCGCCGGTTGGATCGTCAACATCGGCTCCGTCACCGGGGTGGCCCCGGTGCGTCCCTATCGCGAGTACAACAAAACGTCCGGGGACGTCATTTACGCGTCGTGCAAGGCGGCCCTGCACCGCTTCACCCAGGGCGTGGCGGCCGAACTCCTTGACGCCAACATCGCGGTGAATTGCGTCGGCCCATCGACCGCTGTACGCACACCCGGTGCGGCACAACTAATCCCGGACCCGTTCCCGACCGAGCCGGTGGAATACTTGGCCGAGACTGTGCTGGCGATGTGCCATTTGCCCGCCGTGCAGCGCACGGGGCTGGTCGCGTTCAGTCTGCATTACCCGTGGTCGCAGCAATTACCGGTACACACCTTGGACGGCACGGTGGTGTTGCCGGCCCTGCCGCCACCCCCGACGGCCAACCCCAACGTCCACCCCGCCGGAATCTAGCCCAGCACCCGGCCGGTGATCGCACAGAAACTGTGGCAGACCCGATCGCGGATGATGACGTCGTTGGTCTCGGGATCGAACCAACGGTCTACCACCGCCCAGTGGATAGGGTGCATCAGGTAGGGGCCCATCAAGGCATTCACATCTGCGAATTCCTGCTCGAACACGTGCGTCCAGGGCGAGGTTCCGATCGCGTCGTCGACGCGACTGAGCTGCCACGCCTTGATGCCCGATATGTAGCGCGGCATCGAGGTGAGCTCACTTTCGAAGCGGCGCATGGTTTCTGGATCGGTGTCGGGCAGCACCCGTAACAGCAGCGCGCGGTAGACGGTTCCCGATGCTTCGTCGCAGCGAACGGGTGCACCCGCGTAACCGGCGCCGTTGACCCGGCTCACCGACGCGTCAGTCAACAGGCGGGCGAAATCGTCAGCCGCACGGTCCCGTTGGTCCGCGGTGGCGAATCGCAGGTGCACCAGAATGTCACCACCGTTGCGCGACCCGGGCAGCGTCGGCTGCACCACGCAGTGCAGCGGCTTGGCCAATGTGGCGGCGGTGCGCAACTCACCGATAAGCCGATCGTGCTCGGACGGGGTGATGTCGATCAGCCGGGTGACGCTATACATCGCACAGCCCGTCGACGTGTTGCGCCGCCGCGGCGAAAGAGCGCGACCGAGTGGTCACCAATTCGCTTATCCGCGACCACCATTCGCCCAGCGCCGAATCCGGCCGCGCCTTCCACGTCATCTCCCACCAAGCCTTCGCGTTTGGCAGGGTCCATATGACGGTGATGACATTGGCGTCGTCGTTGAACCAGATCGGCGGACTGACCAAGATGTCACGCAGTGTCATGCCCCGATCCCGCGCTCCGGGTACGTACTCGGCGAGGTAGGTGTCGACGAAGCGGCGAGCGCATCCGGGCCGGGTCTCCACCCGGTCGATTACGAAAATTTCGGCGTCGGCCATGTGCCGACCGTATGGCAACCTGATTCGGCCGGACTGCCGACTCCCGACCATCGGGAACGTTTAGCCGCGCAAAAGATCACCTAGAGCCGCGGCCGCCTGTTTGCGCCCCCGATGCGCGATGTCGAGCATCGGCATAGTCAGAAACCCGTGAATGCCGCCCTCGAAGTGGAGTTGGGTTATGGGCACGCCGGCTCGATGCAGCGCGGCGCAGTAAGCGAGTCCTTCATCGCGCAGTGGGTCGTGGCCGGCGACCACCACGACGGCGGGCGGGAGCCTGTGCAGGTCGGCGTTAAGCGGTGCAACGTAAGGGTGCGATCGGTCGTCGGGCGACGGCACGTAGCAATCCCAGTACCACTGCATCGCTGCTTTCGGGTTGTAGTAGCCCTTCCCGAACAGCCGGTAGGACTCGGTGTCGAAGTCGGCCGCGATGACCGGGTAAAGCAGCAGCTGACCCGCGAGAGCCGGGCCGCCGCGATCGCGGGCCATGACCGCGGTGACCGCGGCCAGGTTGCCGCCGGCGCTGTCACCGCCGACGAGCACGCGTTCGGGGTCGCCGCCCAACTCGACGGCGTTGCGGCGGGCCCAGTACGTTACGTCGTAGACGTCCTCCGCGGCGCACGGCCAGGCATGCTCCGGAGCCAGCCGGTATTCGACCGAAATGACAACGGCAGGAATAAGATTGGCGATACTGCGGCAGAGCTCGTCGTGACTGTCCAGTCCGCAGAACACGAATCCGCCGCCATGGGCATACACCAGGATTGGCAGTGGGCCAGCTGCGTCGGGTTGATATATCCGGACCGGCACAAGTCCATCCGTGCGGTGGACCGAGCGGTTGACGACCTGGGCGACGGCCTCGGGTTGGGCGGTCGGCTGCAATCTCGACCGGATGAGTGCTCGCGCCTCGGCGCCGCTCATCTGGTGCACCGGTGGGAACGCGCCATCGAGTTGCTCGATGATCGCGGCGATTTGCGGGTCGAGGCTCACGCGTACTGCAGCGCGGGTGCGGGGTTGCGCCGCTGGGGCAGCAGTGGCCGCAGCGGCTGCAGGGTCGGTGCCACCCGGCGCGGTCCGTCCTCCGCGTTGCGCCAGATGCCCATCGCCGTCATGCGTACCGGTGCGGTCAGCCGCTGATCGAACATCATTCGGCTCATTGGGCCGCACACCGACACCGCGGCAACCGCTTCGCCCGGTCCGCCGATAGGCGCTGCGACACAACCGAAGCCAAGCAACGATTCCTCGCGCTCGAACGCCACACCGTGGGCCCGCACCTTGGCCAGTTCTGCGGCCAGCTGCGAGCCGGTGGAAACCGAGTACTTGGTCTTGCGGACCCGCAGATCGACCTGGGCGTCCTCGTCGTGGTAGGCCAGGATCGCCTTGCCCACGGCGGTGCAATGCGCGGGTTGGCGGCCGCCGACCCGGGTGGGGATCGCGTCGGCCATCCGGTCGCCGACCTTGTCCAGGTAGACGACGTCGGGTCCGTCCAGCACCGCGAGATGCGCAACCAGCCCGGTGGCGCGGTGCAGTTCGCCCAGCAGCGGCCCGGCTGCTCGGACCAGGCGGTCCTGATGCACGGCCAACGACCCGAGTTCCACCAGTCGCATCCCGAGCTCGTAGTCGCGCCCGCTGCGGCGCAGCCAGCGCAGCTGCACCAGGCGCTCGAGCATCCGGTGCGCCGAGGAACGCGGCAGACCCGTGCGCCGCACGAGCTGGGCCAGCGTCAGCCGGCCCGGCCCGTCGAATGCGTCGAGGACCAATGAAATGCGATCGATGACGGCCGTGGGAGTGCTCGATTCTGCGGTCGCGACGGAGCGCACGGTCCCTGACATCGGTCCTCCATGTGTGTCTGGCTGCCATATTCCTATTAGGAATATCTATTTGTATCACACAGATGTGGCCGCTGTCACAGACAGGCCGCTGGCGGGCGGTGGGTCAGTTCGGCGCGATGCGCAGGCCGGTAATGACGCCGGGCTCGATGGCGACGGCCCTGTCGGCGTGGTTGACCCACGGATGCAGTAGTTGCTCGTAGCGCGAGACCTGGTCGGGATCGGTGATGGTGTACGCGTGTCCCGTGACGACGACACTCCAGCCCGTTCGAGTCTGGGGGTCGATACTGTCGGCTTCATAGGCGACGACGACGCCTTCGCTGGATCGCACGGCAGCGGAGATCGACGCCGTCAGACGGGTGCGAATGATGATCCGGCCGCGGTCGAGCAGATGATTGACCGGGCGGATCGCCGGAAGCGCGTTGAGAGTGAAGAAGACCCGCCCATAGCTGACGCTCGCCAGCAACCGCATCGCCTCGACACTGTCTAACCGCTGAGCGCCCGCGGCGTGCTGCCCTAAGCCCAGTCCGCCGTCGTAGTCACTCATGCCCTCAAGCATCTGTCGTACGTAGCTGAGCACATAGGGCCATATGGCCCCACCGCGAACCCACGTCAATAACACTCCGCAAGGGCCAGGTCAGCCCTTGGCGGCCGACCGTCCGGCGCGGCGGCCGTAGAAGCTGCCATCACCGAGCGAGACGCCGCTGGCATAGCCCCAGGCGGCCAGGCCGGCGGTCGAACGGCCAGCGGCGAACAGCCCCGGGATCGGCTCGCCGCTGACGTGCAGCACCTCGGCATCCAGCGTGGTGGCCAGCCCGCCCAGGGTGAATCCGCCGGTGTTCTCGCGCAGGTCGATCGCGCCGACCGGGGTGCCGATCGGCTTGATCCACTCCGGCTTCTTGTGCAGCAGCGGGTCCTCACCGCGTGCGGCCCCTTCGTTGTAGGCCGCGACGGTCGCCTGCAGCGACCCGGGTGCCAGGCCGATGTCGCGTTCCAGGTCCGCCACGCTGTCGGCGACCCAGGTCGCTTCCCGCAGCATGAACTTGGGCGACCACGACGCCATCGCCTCTTCCTGGGCATCGCTGTCGATGATCAAATAGGCGACGTTGTCCTGGTGGTAGAGAGTGAGCTGCCCGACGCGGCCCGGATAGGTGTCCTCGGCGACATAGCGCTGACCGCGGCCGTTGACCAGGATCCCGCGCACCAGTTGCTGGGGGTCGATGAAGATCGCGACCTCGGTGGCGTCCATGTGCGCCAGATCGGCGCCCAACGCCTGAGCCATCCGGATCGCCTGGCCGTCGTGCTGCTCGATCGACGCGGCCGGACGGCCCGCGATCCGCGGAGCGTAACGCGCCACCATGTCCTCGTTGTAGGCGAAGCTACCCGTCGCCAGCACGACGCCCGTGCGCGCCCGAATCGTCATCTCGGTGCCGTACTGACGGGCCCGGATCCCGGCCACCCTGCCGTCGGACTCGACGATCAGGCACCGCGCTCGCACGTCGTAAAGCCCGCGAGCACCCGCCGCCGTGGCGCTTTCGACGAGCGGTTTCATCAGCATGTATCCGGCGCTGGCTTCGCCCTGCTTCTTGTTCTGCATCTGCGGGACGTGGCCGCGCGGGGCGGGGGAGGCGATGGTGTTGAACGGGTAGGAGTTTTCGCCGCCGCTGTACATCAGGCCCTGATCGCCCATCGGCTCCCAGCCGGGCTCGGAGAAGAACTCCGCCTTGAACGGGACGCCGCACCCGACCAGCCATTCGAAATGGGCGACGCTCCCGGCGCAGTAATCGGCGATCCGGTTTTCGTCGGCGCCCGGTCCCATCGCCACGTTGAGGAACGCTCGCATGTTTTCGACGGAATCCGGGAAGCCGCAAGCCTTTTGCAAGGGCGTGCCGCCGCCAAGATAGATGAATCCGCCGGCCATCGCCGCCGCGCCGCCCCATGAACCGGTGCGCTCCAGCACCAGGACGTCGGCCCCGGAGCGCGCTGCTTCGACCGCGGCCGCCGCACCGGCGACCCCGTAACCGGCGATGACGACATCGGCCTCGTGATCCCACGCGGTGATCGACGACGCCGGGATCGGCGTGACGTCGGTATCAGGTGTCTTGGACATCACAGCCGCATCGCCGCCGGCATTTCGCCGACCCATTGGTGGCCCCAGTAACTGTCGGCGGTGATTTCCTCTGCGGTGTAATAGGTTTCGTCGACTCGCATGCCGTCAGTGCCGAATTCGATATCCCAATCGCCGGGTGCCCGGACGTAGAAGGAGATCATCTTGTCGTTGGTGTGGCGGCCGAGCGTCGACGACAACTGAAAACCCTCGGCGTTGACCCGGTCCAGCGCCTGGCCTACCGCGTCGAGGCTGTCGACCTCGACCATGATGTGCACCAGACGCGGGTCACGCATATGCGCGGCCGGCACGATCGCCAGGCTGTGATGGCGCTCGTTGATTCCGAGGAACCGAACCCGCACCGGGCCAAACTCTTTCGGCAACGGCACCCGGAACGCGCCGCGCGACCGGAAACCCAGCACCTCGGTGTAGAAGTCGAACACCCCGTTGGGATCCATCGCAGGCACCACGACGTGGCCCATCCCCTGATCGCCGGTGACGAATCGTGCGCCGAACGGGGTGACGACCGGGCTGTGATCGAGCACCGCGCCGTGGAAGACCTCGAGCGTGGTGCCGGCAGGGTCCTCGAAGGTGATCACCTCTTCGACCCGGCGGGCCTCGGCCTCCTCGACCGACAGCTGTTTGAACGGCACCCCGGCCCCGTCGAGGGCGGCTTTGATCCGCTGCAGCGCCGGATGATCGCGCACCTCCCAACCGATGGTGAGCACCCGATCGGTGTCACCCGGCACCACGATCAACCGGGCCGCGCGCTCGTCCATCCGCAGATAGAGCGAGTCCTCGTCGGCGCCTTTTAGACCAGGGGAGCCCTCGGCGAAACCCAGGACCCCGAAGGCAAAGCGGCGCCAACGGTCAATGTCGTTGGTCGAGATCGTAATGTAGCCAAGGCTTTTCAGGTCAGTCACGTCTGCCCCTTCGCTCAGATCAGCGCCCGCAGCGGGCCCTCGGGTGGTTCGACGCCGAGAGAACTGAGCGCCGCCGCATGATAGGTGGTGCCGGGGACATGGATGGCATGCATCTGACCGACGTGGACGTCGCGCCAGTATCGCTGCAGGGGCTTGTCCATTCGGGCAGCGTTGCCGCCGGAGCGGGCGAAGATCTCGTCGACGGCCGACACCGCGCGCCACACCGCGCGCACCTGGGTGCGGCGTCCGGCCGCGCGGTCGGCGAACGACACTTCCTTACCGGCCGCCACCATGTCGTAGATGCGGTCGGCGTTGGTCAGCAGTTCCTGGCGCGCGGCGTTGATGTCGGCGGCGGCCTCGCCGATCGCGTGCATGACGTACGGGTCGTCCTTGATCGCGGTTCCGGTGGCGCCGACGCGCTCGCGCTGATAGTCCAGGTGCGCGGCCAGTGCGCCCTCGGCGATGCCGATCGTCGCCGACGAGATGCCCAGCGGGAACATCGTCGACCACGGCATCAGATACAGCGGCTCGGTCATCCCGGCCTCGCGCTGGGCGGTGCCGTCCATCACCTTGGTGGCATCCATCGTCCGGTAGCTCGGCACGAACGCGTCCTTGACGATCACGTCCTTGGAGCCGGTTCCCCGCAGCCCCACCACATTCCACGAATCCTCGACGATCTCGTAGTCCTTGCGTGGCAGGATCATGTGCAGCATCTGCGGCGGCATCAACGGAATGCCGTTTTCGTCACCGCGCATCGCGCCCAGGATGATCCAGTCGCAGTGGTCAGTGCCCGAGCTGAACTGCCAGCGGCCGCTGAAGAGGTACCCGCCGTCGACCGGCTTGGCCACGCCCTGCGGAGCGTACGGGGAAGCCATCCAGGTGTCGACGTCGTCGGCCCAGATCTCGGCGGCGACCCTCGGGTCCGCATACGCCAACTGGTAGGGATGCACGCCCACCACGCCGACGATCCAGCCGGCCGCCGGATCGAGCGCCGCCGTGGCCATCGTCGTCTCGGCGAACTCGCGGGGGTGGACCTCGAAGCCCTGGTACTGCTTGGTCTGCAGCAGCCGGATCAGGCCGGCGCTCTTCATCAGCTTGACCGTGTCGTCGGTAAGCCGGCCGATCTGTTCGGCCTCGGCGGCCTGGTCGCGCAACTGGTCCGCCATGGCAACTACCCGGTCGAGTACCCGGTCGCTCATATCGTTGTCCTTACGTGGGTGGGCTAAGTAATGGTCTACCGCAGTCCCCGCCCGTCCCAAAGGAAATCCCGATGAGCGGGCAGAAATACGTGTCCGGTGACCGGGAACGCCGGCGCCCAGCGCGGACCCGGCCGATAAGGTGCCTGATTGTGAATGACGCTCTCGACGTGATCGTGGTGGGAGCCGGGTTCGCCGGCTTGTACGCCTTGCACAAGCTGCGCGGGCAGGGACTGTCGGTGCGGGTGCTCGAGGCCGCACCCGAGGTCGGCGGGACCTGGTATTACAACCGGTATCCGGGCGCACGCTGTGACGTCGAAAGCGTCGACTACTGCTACTCGTTCTCGGACGAACTCCAGCGGGAGTGGAACTGGACGGAGAAGTACGCCACCCAATCCGAGATCCTTGAATACCTGAACTGGGTCGCCGACAAACTCGACCTGCGCCGCGACATCGTCTTCGGCACCCGCGTCGTTTCGGCGGTGCTCGACGAGACAACGCTGCGCTGGACGCTGAGAACCGATACGGGGCAGGCGCTCTCGACCCGGTTCGCGGTCATGGCGACAGGGCCGCTGTCCGCCGCGATGACCCCAGATTTCCCTGGCCTGGCCACCTTTGCCGGTGAGACCCACCACACCGCGCACTGGCCCCATGAGCCCGTCGACTTCACCGGCAAACGGGTGGCGGTGATCGGCACCGGATCCTCGGGCATCCAATCGATTCCGATCATCGCCGAGCAAGCCGCGCACCTGTACGTCTTTCAGCGCACCCCGAACTACAGCGTCCCGGCGGGCAACGCACCGCTGTCGCCCGCCGAACTCGACGAGATCAAGGCCGGGTACGCGCAGCGACGCGACTTGTCGTGGCGAAGCGGCGGCGGCTCTCCACACCAGACCGCCGCGAAGCCGACGATGGAATTCAGCCCGGCCGAACGGCGTGCGGCGTTCGAAAGACGATGGCAGCTGGGCGGGGTGCTGTTCTCGAAGACGTTCCCCGACCAGATCACCGACCTGGAAGCCAACGAAGAAGCGCGCAAATTCTACGAGGAGAAGGTGCGTGCGGTCATCGACGATCCAGCGGTGGCCGACCTGCTGATCCCTACCGACCATCCGATCGGGGCGAAGCGAATCTGCACCGATAGCAACTACTTTCAGACATTCAACCGACGGAACGTGACGCTGGTCAGTCTGCGTGACACCCCGATCGAATCGATCGACCCGGCGGGCATCAACACCACCGACTCGCACTACGATCTTGACATGATCGTGCTCGCAACGGGTTTCGATGCGATGACCGGAGCACTGAGTAGCATCGATATCGTCGGGCGCGACGGCGTCACGCTGCGCGAGGACTGGGCCCAGGGGCCGCGCACCTATCTCGGACTGGGTGTCGACGGTTTCCCCAACCTGTTCCTGATCTCAGGCCCGGGCGCTCCCGCTGTGCTCGCGAACATGGTGCTCCACGCGGAGGCGCAGGTCGACTGGATCGCCCAGGCGATCGGCTACCTCGACCGCCAGGGCTGCGCCGCCATCGAAGCCACCCTGGACAGCGTGGACGGCTGGGGCGCCGAATGCGCCCGGCGTGCCGAGACGACGTTGTTCACCAAGGCGAACTCGTGGTACATGGGGGCCAACGTGCCCGGAAAGCCCAGGGGCTTCATGCTGTTCGTCGGGGGATTCGCCACCTACAACGACATCTGTGCCGACGTGGCCGACGCCGGCTATCGCGGCTTCGATCTAATCAAGCGATGACCGGGTTACTCGACAAGGTCGTCGTGGTCACCGGCGCCGCTAAAGGCACCGGGCGGGTGCACTGTCAGCGCTTTGCCGAAGAAGGTGCCGACGTGATCGCTCTCGACATCGTGGCGCTGACCGACGAGTTAGCCGGTACCGCAACGGAAGTCGAACGCCGGGGCCGTCGCTGCGTCACTGGTATCGCGGACGTAAGCGACCTCGCGGCGGTGACGTCGGCGATCGACAGCGGCGTCGCCGCGCTGGGCCGCCTCGACGTCATCATCGCCAACGCCGGTGTCCACCTGCCGGGTGGCCCGTCCTGGGAACTCGACCCGCAGGTGTGGCAACGGACTCTCGACATCAATCTCTCCGGGGCCTGGCACACCGTCAGAGCCGGCGTGCCGCACATCGGCGCCGACGGTGGATCCATCATTCTGATCAGCTCTACCAACGGCCTTCGGGGGACCACGAACACCGCGCACTACACGGCCAGCAAGCACGCGATCGTCGGGTTGGCGCGCACGCTGGCGAACGAGCTGGGACCCCGCGGCATCCGGGTGAACACCGTGCACCCGGGGCCGGTCGCGACGCCGATGGTGCTCAACGAGGCGATGTACCGCAAGCTGCGGCCCGATCTGACCAACCCCACGGCGGCCGACGCGGCCGAGGTACTGCAGGCGCGCAACCTGTTGCCGGTCCCGTGGGTGGAGCCCGTCGACATCGCCAACGCCGTCGTGTTCCTGGCTTCGGATCAGGGCCGCTACATCACCGGGACTCAGCTCGTCGTCGACGCCGGCCTGACCCAGAAAACGACATGACCGGACGGCTGGCAAGCAAGACCGCGCTGATCCTGGCCTCTGACGAGGCGCGCTACACCACGGCGATCGTCCTGCCCGTCGACGCGGGCGCCACCCAGCGATGAGGAGATGACGATGACAGATCTGGCGGAATTGACGGCCCGGCTGCGCCGGCTCGAGGACGACCGCGACATCAGGCAGTTGATTGCGTCCTACGGTCCGGCCGTCGACGCCGGCGACGCGGATGCCAGCGCGCGGTTGTGGGCGATCGACGGCGTGTACGACGTCGACGGCTGGCGGATGGAAGGCCGTGCCGACGTGCACGCGATGATCGGCTCGGACGCCCACCAGAAATTGGTGAGGAAGGGTTGCTCGCACTTCCTCGGGCCATGCGTCGTCACCGTCACCGGCGACGAGGCGGTCGCGGTGTGCGAGTCGCTGGTCCTCGTCCGCGAAGACTCCGAAAAAAGGTCCTACCGGGTGTGGCGCGCCACCGCACACCATTTCGCGCTGCGCCGCATCGACGACCAGTGGCAGATCATCACCCGCACCAGCCGGGTGCTCGACGGCAATCCCGACGCGCACGCCATGCTGCTGAAAGGCCTTGCGGGAGAGCAAATTTAGGGACGGGACAGGAAGCCCAGGACCGTACTTTCGAAGGCTGCCTTGGCCTCGATCATGGCCCAGTGCCCGGAGTTCGGGAAAACATGCAGCTCTGCGTTGGGGATGGTGCGCATTGGGATCAGCGCCATATCGGGCGGACTCACCCGATCGTCGCGGCCCCACGTCAGCAGCGTGGGGGCGGCCAGCTTGTGCATCATCGCCCACGGGAAGGGCCGGTCCGAGGCAGCCATCGCGGAGTTCATCGCGGCGAACGCCGCCTTGCCGTACATCCGGCGCGCGGCGTCCAGCGTGACGGGATCGGTGGCCAGCTGCCAACGCTCCTCGATGAGTTCCTCGGTCACCAGGGCCTGGTCGTACACCATCGACTTCAACCAGTCGACGAGACGCTGCCGGGTGGGGTCCTCGACGAACTCCTGCAACAGCCGGATGCCTTCACTCGGGCTGGGACTGAAGATGTTGGTGCCGATGCCGCCAATGGTTACCAACCGGTCGACGCGGTCCGGGTTACCGATGGCGAAGTTGATGCCGACGCCGCCACCCATCGAGTTGCCGACGATGTGCGTCCTCTCGACTGCGAGGGCGTCCAGGAACGGCGACACCACGCCGAACGCCGTGACCATCGGATGGCCGCCGAAGTCGTCCGTGACCCCGAAGCCGGGGAATTCCAGGATCAGGCAGCGAAAGTGCTCGGCGAATGTCGGTAGTATCCCGCGGAAATTGCGCCAGCCGGTGACCCCGGGGCCGGAGCCGTGCAGGAACAGCAGCACCGGGCCCGAATCCGGGCCGGTGTCGTAGTAGCGCAAAGCGCCCTTCGGGGTGGTGATTTCACGCAGGTCGTGCTCGACGGAAGTATTGGCCACGCATGTCACCCTGCCATGTCGCCGCGACGCGCATGAGCGGTGTTCCGCTGATCGGCATTAATGCGTGTGCGCGCTCTTTGCTTCGAGTGCGCAGCCAGGGCGGGGATTTCGCCGACCCTTCGCCCAGGATGCACACTCAAGCCTTACGAAAGCGACTGCGCGCCAAGGATTCAGGATGGCCGGGCCATGGCGGAGTCGGCGGCCGCCCAATCCGTCGATACCTTGCGATGCTTGATCAGCCAGGTGCCACCGTCGGGCACCAAAACATCGCGATAGCGGCCGAAATGGTCGAGCCCAATGTGGGTGACGACGGTGAAGTAGCACGAGACCTGCGCCTCGCCGGGAGTCAACGAAGTGAACAGGATGTTGGCGACGTTGTGCCGAACGACCGGCTTGACGTTCGCCGCGACGGCGAGCTGGCCGGTGACACCACCGAGGAACTCGAAGATCTCGGATCGGCCCCGCAGCGGCTGCCCACCACGAACCTCGAGAACGCCGTCGACACAGAAGGTGTCGGCCAGGCCGTCGAGCCGGCCGGCGTCACCCGACCAGTTGTATCGGGCGAGGGTGTCACGGATCTGCTCGCGGGCCACCAGCTCCCACATCTCCATCACCCCGACTCCTCACCGACCGCAGGCACTCTCACAGCACCTTAGTCAGGCGGCCGCGTGCGCCTACTGGACGATGCGCGGGTGGAAGCGCTGCAACGGCTTAGGCATGACGCCGTTCAAGTCGAAAACGGCTATCATGGCCCGCAAAAGGGCGGGGGACCAGTCGTCGAGTGGGTGTGCGTCTATTCGGGCGAGCACTTCACGTCGGAGGTACTCGATGTTCATCGGGGGCTGCTGATCGGTCATGGCCGCGCCTCCGGCTCCTAGCTCCTGGGCAGGTCGTTCGGTCGTACATGACGCTAGGGCTGATGCCTCGTCGATGTATAGGTAACTTGTCAGATTCAAATGTCTCTCAAGGAATAGCGCCGCGGGTTACACACTCCGACGCCTGGGAATGAATCGTGTCGCGATGCCGTAGAACAACGCATGGAACTCAACGACGCCGCACGAAAGCTCATCGGCAAGGGTGTCGACGCCACCCTGGTCACCATCAATCCCGACGGCAGCCCCCAGGTCAGCCTGGTCTGGGTCGCTTTGCAGTCCACGCCGGACGGCGACGAACTCGTCAGCGCACACCTGGCCGACTACAAGAAGCTGCGCAATATCCGCAAGGATCCGCGGGTAGCCGTGACGATCGTGGCGATAGACGACCAGGGCATCCGGCCCCGGCCATACCTATCGATCGCCGGGACGGCGCGGATTGTCGAGGGCGGCGCCCCGGAATTACTGCGGGAACTCGACGCCCAGCTGGGAAGTCCGGATGTGCAGTTCCCCCCGGACGACGCTCCGCCTGGATACCTCAACCGCATCCGCATCGAGAAGGTCGGCGGCATGGGTCCGTGGGTGGCTTGAGCTGAACTTTTGCCACTTCCGCTACCCGGAGTATCGCAATACAGTGGGTGGATGGAACCCGGAGCTGACGGCAAACATATTCGGACCTGTCCGCTGTGTGAAGCCATGTGCGGCTTAGAAATTCACGTCGAAGCAGGTGCGGTCACGAGCATTCGCGGCAACCGCGACGACGTGTGGAGCCGCGGACATCTCTGCCCGAAGGGCGTGTCACTGGGTGCGGTGCATCACGACCCGGACCGCGTCCGCAGCCCGATGATCAAGGTCGACGGGACATGGCAGGAGGTCAGCTGGGACGCCGCGTTTCGGCGCTGCACCGAGCTGCTGACGCCGGTGATCCAGAAGTACGGGATCGGCGCGGTCACCGCCTACACCGGCAATCCGCTGGCACACTCGTTTTCGCTGGCGCGCTACGCCGGCGTGCTGATGGGGATGTCCGGGATGCCGGTCACGTATTCACCGGGGACGGTCGATCAATGGCCGAAGAACCTGTCGTCGCACCTGATGTATGGCCTGTGGTGGAACTTTCCTGTGCCCGACATCGAGCGCACCGACCTGCTGGTCATCATGGGCGCCAACCCCGCCGCGTCGCAGGGATCGCTCTTGGCCGCGCCCGACGTGATGGGCCTGATCGACGGAATCCGCCGACGCGGCAAGGTGATTGTGATCGACCCGGTGCGCACGCAGACCGCGGCACACGCCGATCAGTGGCTGCCAATCGTGCCCGGTACCGACGCGGCGCTGCTGCTGGCGGTCGCGCACACCCTCTTCGCCGAGGACCTGGTGAATCCCGGCCCGCACGTCGATGGCCACATAGATGGCATGGACACGATCCGTGAAGTCGCGGTGGACTGGCCGCCGGAGCGGGTCAGCGATGTCACCGGCATCGACGTCGACACCATCCGACGATTGGCACGCGAACTCGCCGGCGCCGAGAAATCCGTGGTGTATGGCCGAATTGGCTTGTGCAACCAGGAATTTGGCAGTCTGGCTAGCTGGATGGTCGATGTGATCAACATCTTGACCGGCCATTTCGACACCCCCGGCGGCGCGATGTTCCCCAAGCCGGCGGCCTGGTCGATTACCACGCAGCCGCTGCCCGGCCTGGAGGGCGGCCTGCCGGAATTCGGCCGCTGGCACACGCGGGTGCGCGGCGCCAAGGAGGTGCTGGGGCAGGCCCCGGTGTCGTGCATGACCGAGGAAATCGCCACACCGGGCGACGGGCAACTTAAGGCGCTGATCACGGTCGCGGGCAACCCGGTGCTGTCCACGCCCGGCGGCGACAAGCTCGACGAAGTGCTGCCGATGCTCGAGGCGATGATCTCCATCGACCTCTGGCTCAACGAGACGACGCGCCACGCCGATGTGTTCCTGCCTGGGCTGTCACCGCTCGAGCAGCCCCACCACGACGACCTGATCCTGCTGTTCGCGATCCACAGCATCGCGAATTACTCGGCGCCGGTGTTCGACCCCGGTGATCGCCCGCAAGAATGGGAGATCCTGATCCGGCTGACCGGCCTGTGCACCGGCACACCGGCCGAGGATGTCGACGTCGCGGCGATCGACGACGGCTTCTTCGATTACCTGGCCTTCACCCGTGGCGTCGACGGCGCCGAGATCCGCAAGCGCTACGACGCGGCCGGTTTGACAGGCGGGCCCGAGCGGATCCTGGACCTTACGCTGCGAACCGGTCCGTTCGGCGATCAATACGGCAAGAACCCGGGCGGGCTGACGTTGGACCTGCTCAAGGCCAATCCGAACGGCATCGACTTCGGGCCGATGGTGCCGCAGCTTCCCGACATCCTGGGCACCCCGGACAAGAAGATCCGGCTGGCTCCGCAGTACCTGCTCGACGACCTACCGCGGCTGGCAGCGCGGATGGAGCGGCCGGCCGAGCCGTTGGTCCTGGTCAGCCGACGGCACCTGCGCTCGAACAACACCTGGCTGCACAACGTGCCCGCACTGATGAAGGGCAAGGACAGGTGCACGTTGCTGATCCACCCGGACGACGCGGCGCGCTGCGGCGTGTCGGACAACGACGTCGTGACGGTGAAATCGGAGGCCGGTGAGATCAAAGTGCCCGTCGAGATCACCGATGCGATCAGACCCGGTGTCGTGTCGATGCCACACGGCTGGGGGCATGGCAAGCCGGGCACGCGCATGTCGGTCGCCAACAGCTCACCGGGCGCCAACACCAACGCCCTCTCCCTGCCGACATTTGTCGACGAGCCATCCGGTAACGGCGCCCTCAACGGGATACCGGTGACCGTCCTAGAGGATCAAGCCCGCTTCGAGGCCGCGCCGACCGGCTGACGGTATCGAAAATGTCACCGCGACAACGGTTCTGGTAATAGGCATGCCGGTCGCGACGACCATGGACACCTGGTCGACACACGGTGCGCGGTGTGGGCCGGTTCACGATCGCCCCGTTTGCTGAACCGTCGAATGCGGATCCTCGTTGCTATAGACAGAACGTCGTAGGAAGGGGGAGAAGCCATGTATTGCTACCTGCTGTTCATCGCGTTGATCAGCGTTGAGCGCCTGATCGGGCTGGTCGTCGCGCATCGAAACGCTCAATGGGCAATCGCCCACGGAGGCAAGGAATTCGGCCACGACCACTTCCCTGCGATGGTCAGCCTGCACGCCTTGCTGCTGGCGTCATGTGTGGTGGAAGTCTGGGCGCTGGGACGCCCATTCGTGCCCTGGCTGGGATGGCCGATGCTCACCGTCGTGGCGCTCAGCTGTGTCGTCCGCTGGCGCTGCGCCGCGGCGCTGGGTAGGCACTGGAATCCGCGGCTGATTGTGATCCCGGGCGCGCCGCTGGTGCGGCGTGGTCCGTATCGATGGGTGCGTCACCCCGACTACATCGCCGTCGTCGCGGAGGTCGCGGCACTGCCGCTGATCCATTCGGCCTGGTTGACGGCGATCGTGTTCAGCATCGCCAACGCGGTGCTGCTCAACGTGCGAATCCGGCTGGAAAACGCGGCATTGACCTACGTCTGAGCGATCAGGGGGCGATGGGCCGGTTCGTCCACTCCCGGTCGGCCCGCCGCGACGAACGGAACCATCCGCCGGCCGCGCCGGTGCCGCCGTCGGTGGGGATGGTGTGACCCGTGACGAAGGCCGATAGGTCTGAGGCCAGGAACAGGATCACGCGGGCCTGGTCCTCGGGCAGCCCCATCCGTCCGGCCGGAACCCACTGCGGCCATTGCGCCTGCTCCTCGGCCGTCAGCCACTGCGAGTAGGGCACCTGTAGCGATTCGGTGACATCAGGGCCAATCGCGTTGACGCGCACACCGTCCCGACCCACCTGAACCGCGAGGCTGCGGGTGAAATGAATGACGGCCGCCTTGAACGCGGCGTAGACCGGGTCCTCGGGGTAACCGCGCAGCCCTTCGACCGAGGAGACGTTGACGATCGAGCCGCGGCGTTGGCCCACCATCGCCGGCAGGAACGCGCGGGTGACCAGAAATACGTGGTGCAGGTTGATCCGGTAGAGCTCGTCCCACAATTGCGGATCGGTGTCGACGAAATTGCCGGGGTGGCGCAGCCAATGCCCGACATTGTTGACCAACACATCGATTCGGCCGAACCGATCGAGCACCGATCGTGCCAGGGCGGCAACCTGATCGGCGTCGCGTACGTCGGCAACGATCGGCACAGCCACCCCACCCGACACCGAGATTTGATCGGCGGTCTGCCCCGCGAGTCCGGCGTCGATATCGGCGATCACTACCTGGGCACCGTTTCGGGCGAACAACTGCGCCGTGGCCGCCCCGATGCCGCCACCGCCGCCGGTGACCACCGCCACCCGGTCGGCCAGCATCGCACCGCTGTCAGTTGCCTGCTCCATGCTCACATCTTCGGGCACTCGGTGAGACCATTCGGCATCGAGGGCAGCGCCGGCGCACAAGTTAACGTGGAAGTACCCACGCTTGTGCCCGCCAAACGGCGAGAAAGCCAGCGTCCCTCAATGGTTCACCTGCGATTATTGCCGCGACAAGATGGGTATTCTGCCGCCCTTATGAGTGGATTGAAAACGGCTGGCAAACCCACGCGTCGGATTCACCATCGTCGCAGCCCGCAATCGATCGCCGTGTCTATGGCCAGTCGTGTGATCGTGAAGAACGTAGTGCGCGCCTGGGCGCTGCAGCCGAATCTGCACTGGCCTTTAGGGCAGATCGACGGATTTGTGGGCTTGCTGCCTCGTGCCAAATCCGCCGCCCGGGTTGAGCCGGTACGCCTTGACCACTGCCGCGCCGAATGGGTCTGCGCACCCGGTGTATCGCCGACGCGGGCAATTCTGTATCTGCACGGCGGGGCCTTTCTCACCTGCGGCGTCAACACCCACCGGGCTCTGGTCAGTCGCTTGTCGCGGATGGCCGATGCCGGCGTGCTGATCGTCGGATACCGGAAACTGCCCTCGCACCAGATCGTCGACGCGATTGACGACGGCCTCTGCGGACTGCGCTGGTTACAGCAGCGCGGCTACGACCCCGGCCGCGTGGTTGTTGCGGGCGACTCGGCGGGTGGTTATCTCGCGTTCATGACGACACTGGCCGCGATCCGCACGCGGGTGGCTACGCCGGCCGGCGTAGCCACCGTGTCTCCGTTCACGGATGCGGACCCGACCCGAAAGCTCAAGCACCGCAACGCACGTAAGTGCTCGATGTTCACCGCCGGGGCGTTGTCGATATTTTCGCGGTACCTCAGCGAGGTTCAGCTGCCGGTCGGTCGTTCGACGGGTCATGTTGTATCGCCGGTCGACGCCGACTTATCGGCACTCCCGCCTGTAACCATCCACGCTGGTGCCGACGAGCTGCTGCTCCCGGACGCCGAACTGATGGCGGAACGCTTGGCAGCCAACGGGATCCGCTGCGACTTGCACGTCTGGGAGGGCCAAATTCACGACTTTCCGTTGGCGGCCGATGTTCTGCCCGAGGGTCGGCGGGCCATCCGGTACCTCGGGGATTTCGTCAAAGAAGTCACCGCCGAGTCTTGGCGCCGCGGGAGCGGACAGGTCAGCGCCGCGGCAGGATAGCGTGGCGCCCGCGAATAATACTGCGCTGCAGTATCATTCGCGCTCGTAGAAGTCCGGGTCGTCGACGACCATCTGCCGCTGTTCCTGCCAATCGAAATCCGTTGCCTCCAACGGCACATCGGTGTCGTAGGGCCAGGCCGCCGGGTCGTCGTCAGATGAAGACTCGCCGGTCGTGCGTTGTTGCTCAACGGCGTCGGCAATGGGCACGTCGTCGGGGAACTCGCCGTTCTCCTGCATGCGCGTCGGGTTACCCGAGCCGCCGCCCCCGAAACCCGTGCATTCTCGTCGTGCCAGGGCTGCAAAGCGGACACCGGCGGCAACGCGTATCGGCGACCAGTCCCCGCTTTGGCCCCGACGCCGATACAGTGGGGCTCGTGAGCCGAGCAGCCCCACCTGTGCTGACCGTGCGGTACGAGGGATCCGAAAGGACCTTTGCACCCGGCAACGATGTGGTCATCGGGCGTGACTTGCGGGCGGACGTCCGCGTTGCGCATCCGTTGATTTCCCGAATACACCTGGTGCTGCGCTTCGATCAGGGCCGGTGGATCGCCATCGACAACGGCAGCCTCAACGGTTTGTACGTCAACAATCGCCGGGTCCCGGCCGTCGACATCCAGGACGGTCAACGGGTCAACATCGGCAACCCGGACGGGCCGACGGTGACCTTCGAGGTCGGGCGCCATCAGGGTCTGGCGGGAACGCCACCACTAACGACGTCGATCCCTATCGTCAACCCGCTTGCCGGGCCGGCGGATCCGCGGCTGGCCCAGGGCCGCCCACCGACCGGTTCGCTGTCGCAGGGACTGCCGCCGCAGCCACCGGCGAGCCCGTCACGGCCAATGCCGACACATCAGACCCCGCCATCGCAAGCCGGCCCGCCATCGGGGCCCCTTCCGACATACCCGACCGGCGCGCAACCGAGCCACGCGTCCGGTCCGGTGCAACAGCACCACCCGACCGGCACCCAACCCGCCGGCCCGGCCAGCGGACCGATGTCGTCACCGCACATTTACCGGCCACAGCCGGCCCAGGTTCCGCCGGCCGCGCCGGTCGATCCTCCGACCGCCCTGACGGGCCGCGTCGGTGGCGGCGACAGCTCGAACCTGGCGACCTCGATGATGAAGATCCTGCGGCCGGGCAAGGCGGGCGTCGACGCGCCGGGCGCGATCAAGATCGGCCGTGCCAACGACAACGACATCGTCATTCCCGAGGTCCTGGCCTCGCGGCACCACGCGACATTGATCCCGACGCCGACGGGCACCGAGATCCATGACAACCGCAGCATCAACGGCACCTTCGTCAATGGTCAGCGTGTCGACTCCGCGTTGCTGAAGGACGGCGACGTCGTCACGATCGGCAACATCGACCTGGTGTTCGCCGGCGGCACGCTGGCCCGCCGGGACGCCGACACCGCGGCGCAGACCCGCCTCGGCGGTCTGGATGTGCGCGGGGTGACCTGGACGATCGAAAACAACAAGACACTGCTCGACGACATTTCGTTGGGCGCCAGTCCCGGAACGCTCACCGCGGTGATCGGTCCGTCCGGCGCGGGCAAGTCGACCTTCGCGCGGCTGGTCGCCGGATACACCCACCCCACGAACGGCACGGTCGCGTTCGAGGGCCACAACGTTCACGCCGAATACGCCTCACTGCGCAGCAGGATCGGGATGGTGCCGCAAGACGACGTGGTCCACGGTCAGCTGACCGTGGAGCAGGCGCTGGGCTACGCGGCCGAGCTCCGGCTGCCGCCCGACACCACCAAGGCCGACCGTGAGCAAGTGGTGGCCCGGGTGCTCGAGGAGCTCGAGATGACCCAGCACCTGCACACCCGGGTCGACAAGCTGTCCGGTGGTCAGCGCAAGCGCGCTTCGGTGGCGCTGGAGTTGCTGACGGGGCCATCGCTGCTGATCCTCGACGAGCCGACGTCCGGCCTGGACCCGGCGCTGGACCGGCAGGTCATGACGATGCTGCGGCAGTTGGCCGACGCCGGTCGGGTGGTGCTCGTGGTCACCCACTCGCTGACCTACCTGGACGTCTGCGACCAGGTACTGCTGCTGGCTCCCGGCGGCAAGACCGCGTTCTGCGGCCCACCCGCGCAAATCGGTCCGGCCATGGGGACGACGAACTGGGCCGACATCTTCAGTTCGGTTGCCGGTGATCCCGACGCGGCCAAGGCGAAATACCTGGCGCGGACCGGGCCGCCGCCACCGCCGCCGCCGGCGGAGAAGCCGGCCGAGATCGGCGATCCGTCGCACACCAGCCTGCTGCGGCAGTTCTCCACGATCGCGCGGCGCCAGATCCGGTTGATCGTCTCCGACCGCGGCTATTTCATCTTCCTGGCGTTGCTGCCGTTCATCATGGGTTCGCTGTCGATGTCGGTGCCGGGCAACGTCGGCTTCGGCATTCCGAACCCGGTGGGCGACGCTCCCACCGAGCCCGGGCAGATCCTGGTGCTGCTGAATGTCGGGGCGGTGTTCATGGGGACCGCGTTGACGATCCGAGATCTCATCGGCGAGCGCGCCATCTTCCTGCGAGAACAGGCGGTCGGCCTGTCCACCACCGCCTATTTGTTGGCGAAGGTCTGCGTCTACACCGTGTTCGCGATCGTGCAGTCGGGCATCGTCACCGTGATCACGCTGCTGGGCAAGGGCGGTCCCACCCGGGGTGCTGCGGCGCTGGGGAAGGCGCCGCTGGAGCTTTTCGTCGACGTCGCCGCGACCACCGTCGCCTCGGCGATGCTCGGGTTGGCTCTGTCGGCGATCGCCAAGTCCAACGATCAGATCATGCCCCTGCTGGTGGTCGCGGTCATGTCGCAGCTGGTGTTCTCGGGCGGCATGATTCCGGTCACCGGCCGCATCGGACTCGACCAGATGTCCTGGGCCACCCCGGCACGATGGGGTTTCGCGGCATCGGCGTCGACCGTCGACCTGACCAAGTTGGAACCCGGTCCTCAGGTCCCGAAGGACGCGCTGTGGCATCACAATGCCGGAACGTGGTGGTTCAACTTCGGCATGCTGATCGCAATCAGCACGTTCTATCTGAGCTTCGTGCGCTGGAAGATTCGCCTCAAAGGTGGGCGCTGACCACGACCCGGCGGGCGGCGATGCCAGTACTGGCTAGGCTCCCTTGCGGACCGTCTGCAGGGACGCGGCGTGCATCCGATCTGACAGCTCAAGGAGATCGTGCTCGCCGATGCCCTGGGGCAGGGTGTACGCCAGCCGACGCAATTCAACGGCGTAGTCGCGCAACTCCTGGCGGAGGCGCGTCTCCATAGTCGGCATGACTTCTCCCGATCTTCGATCCGCCAATTTCAAGATCATCGCAGGCCGGCCCTATTTCTGCGACGCGGCCGACGGGTTTTAACGGGAGTTTGACAGCGTATTTACAGAACGACCATCTCGGTGGACGGCGGTCACGGGTGTGCGGCAACGAATGTCTCGTTTGGAACACCCGCGGCGAGCCCGGCGACGTCGAATGGCGCGTCGAGGCGGGCGTGCAGTTGTTCTCGATCGGTGAGAAGGCTGATCTCGGCGGTCTGACGGGCGATCAGTCGCCCGAAAGTCGGGTAAAGCCAACGCATTACGGCTCGCTCCGTGTTGCTGCAACGCGCCGCGCAATAACCGACATGGCCCAGCTCGTCGGTCAGGATCTCGGTGTAGAGGCGTTCGATTCGCGCGGCGACGTCTGGCTCGTCGGCGAACAATTCGACGCCGACGCGGCGTAGTTCGTCGAACATGATGCAGCCCGCCATTTCTGCGGCGCCGACGAACGGGAACCCGAACCGCTCGGGCAGAAACACTTCCATCTTGACGAATTGGCGCATCACGAACGGCGGCACCACCACCTGGAACGGCAGACCGAAAATGTCGAGCACGTAGGCCAATAGCCGGGTGTGGTAGTGCTCCTCGAGCGCGAGGTAGATCCGCTCGGGCGGCTCGTCCTCGCCGCCGATGCGCCCGTAGGTGTCGCCGAGGTCCACGCCGAACCGCTCGGCCTGGTTCAGCTTCGCGGTGGCCAACAGGAACAGCATCTCCCGTGACAAGCCCGGTTCGGGCCGGCGGCGGCGCAGGTTCCGCAGAAACACCTGCCGATCGATTGGACGAGCCGAACGCACCGGGTCGACTTCCAATGACGTGAAGAAGTCTTCACGGTTTCCCAGCCGACGATGCAGCAGGTCGGCGTCGCCGTCCCGGTGCGCGAGGTAGTCCCGGTAACCGTCGATACCTGTGCCGGTCATATTGGCTCCATTCCTTTGACGATCGTTTTGACGAAGCGGTCTAACAGCCCGGCACGCGTCTTCGACGCTCCGCCGGTGACTAACAGGGCGAACAGGCCGGTCAAAAAGATCACCCCGAGCTCGTCGGCGTTGGCATCCGACGACACCTGTCGCGCGGATTGGGCTTGCTTGATTGCGGCGATGACGAATTCGGCCAACGGATGCTCAGCGGTCTCATCCTCGATGGGGCGGGTCGCGGAGAAGTGCAATCCCAACATGTCCCTGAAGACCACTGGGCCGAGCCGTTCTTCGGCGGCGAGCACCTGACGTATCAGCAGCTGCAGCATTGACGACAGGTCGCCGGCCCCGCTCGTCTTGGCGGCGAGTTTGGCCACGATTTTGGTTTCTTCGGCCCGCTCCAGCTCGACGAGGATGTGCTCTTTGGTCGGAAAGTGGAAGTAGAAGGTGCCCCGCGCGACCCCGGTGGCCGCGGCGATGGCCGCGACGTCGGTACCCGCCAATCCGGATCGCCCGATCTCGGCGACCGCAGCATCGAAAAGACGCGCGCGCGTTTGGAGTCGCTGCGCCTCACGACCGACCGGGGTAGTCCGGGAGGCCGGTGTCGTCGACGGCATGGCAGGAAACGTACGGGTTTCACTGGCGGGTGTCAATGACGGCTGTCAGCGAAACTTCATGACGCAGTCCGCGGGGCGGACCAAGCCCGGCCCGGGCGTAACCTCTGTGCGAAATGGCGGTCGAAATCTCGCAGCGGCGTTACGCTGACGCGGCCAGAAGAAGGGGTCGAAAGGGTGAGGTGGGCCGGAATGGATTTCGAACTCGACGCCGGGCAGTACGCGTGGCTGACCGAGGTTCGCGAATTCCTTTCCGAGAACGTCACCCCGGAATTGAGGGCCGAACTGGCCGAGCACGATCTCGAATTGCCCAACGGCGAGGTGGCCCGTTTTCGCCGCAAGATCGGTGCCAAGGGTTGGTTCGGACTGAACTGGCCGCGTGAGTACGGCGGTCTCGCCGGACAGGGAGGCCTCGGCGCGGTGCATCAACATCTGCTGATGAGCGAATTCGAATACGCCGGCGTGCCCGGGCCCGATCTCACGGTCACGTCGGTAGCGCCGATGATCATGCGGCACGGCACCGAGCAGAACAAGACCGAATGGCTTCCGATGATCGCCAAGGGCGAAATGATCTGCGCCGTCGGCTATTCCGAGGCCGAGGCCGGAACGGACCTGGCTAGCCTGCGGACTCGGGCGACGCGAGATGGCGACCATTGGGTGATCAACGGCAGCAAGATCTGGAACAGCGGGGCGCAGCGCGCCACCCACGAGTGGCTCTGTGTGCGAACGGATCCGAACGGTGTGCGCCATCGCGGGATTTCGGTCATCATCGTGCCTATCGACAGCCCGGGGGTCTCGATCCGGCCGCTGTACGCGTGGTCGGGCTACCGCACCAACGAGGTCCATTTCGACGATGTGCGGGTCCCTGTCTCGAACCTGATCGGAGAGGTCAACCGCGGCTGGACTTACATCACCGGCGCGCTCGATCTGGAACGCGGAGCGCTGACCAATGCCGGCGATCTGCGTCGGGCGGTGGACGAGTTATGCGACCTGGCCCGCCGCCCGCGACGCGACGGTTCGGTGCCCGCCGACGATGCGGGCCTGCGGCGCCGGCTGGCGCAGGCCGAGGCCGACGTCGAGGTGGCGACGTTGACGGGTTACGAGGCCTCCTCGATCCTGGACAGCGGCGTGATTCCCACCGTCGAGGTCAGCGTCGAGAAGATCTTCACCAGTGAACTGCGGCAGCGTATCGCCGATCTGGCGCTCGATCTGCTCGGCCCCGACGGACTGCTCGCCCATCGCAACGAAAGCGCCCCTCTGGCAGGCAAATTCGAGCGGCTGTATCGGGCCGCTCCATTGATGCGCTTCGGTGGCGGCACCAACGAGGTGCTCCGTGATGTGATCGCCCAGCGTGGCCATGGAATGCCGTCCTATGGGCGGTGAGGCGTGAAAGCGATCCCCACCGCTGAACAGCGCGATTTCGCCTCGTCGGTGCGCGCCCTGCTGGCCGCGGAGTGCCCGGTGAGTCTGGTGCGTGCACTCGCTGAACCGGGCGCCGACCGAAGCACCCCGGCGCTGTGGAACACCCTGGCCGACGCCGGTGTGTTCGGGCTCGCCGTCGCCGAGGAGTACGGCGGGTCGGGTGGCTCGCTGGACGACCTCGCCGTGTTCTATACCGAGGCCGGCCGCGGCCTGTGCCCCACGGCAGTGCACAGCACCATCGCGGCGGCGCTGGCGATCGACCAGCTCGGTTCGTCGGACGTCAAGGCCGCGTGGCTGCCGGGTCTGGCAGGCGGGAAGGTCCGCGGCACGACGGCGTTGTGGAATGTCGCCGACGCCTCGGATATTTCGCCTAAGCTGCATGCGGATTCGGGCTCATCCGGCTGGCGGCTCAACGGAATAGCCGACTATGTCGCCGACGCCGACGTCGCGGACCTGATCGTGGTGTCAGCCTCGGCGGGCGGGCGCACGCTGGTCTTCGCCGTTGCCGCCCGCGCGACCGGGGTGAGCATGGAGCCGCTGGCCATGGCAGGCGGATACCGGGCGTTCACGGTCCGGTTCGACGATGTGACGGTCGGCGCCGAAGCGCTGCTCGACGCTGACCCACCGGATCGGACCGCGTTGCGCCGCTTGGCCAATGCGGCGGTGTCGTTGGTATCACTTGACCTGGTCGGGGTCGGTCAGGCGGTGCTGGACCGCACCGTCGAGTACACCAAGCTGCGTCATCAGTTCGGCCGTCCGATCGCCTCGTTCCAGGCGGCACAGCATCTGATCGCCAACATGCACATTGCCTTGGCGGCGGCGCGATTGGCCGCGCATTCCGCCGTCTTCTGGATCGGGCGAGGACAGCCGGCGACCCGCCAAACCGCCATTGCGCGTATGCATTCCGCGACAGCGGCCCGGCGGGTCACGCTGGATGCGCATCAGCTGCACGGCGGGATCGGTTACGTGACCGAAACCGATCTGCACTTGTGGACCGAGCGGGCAAGGCTCGGTTCAACTCTCGGCGGTGGGGCAGAAGTCGCCGCGGTCTGGCTGGAGGAAACGTTGGAGGAAACCCGTGAGTGAGGACACCCTGATCGACGCCGAGTCGGCGTCGCGCGTGGGTACCGTCGCCGCGACCGCGACCGGCGAGGTGAATCGGCGTGATTGGCAGCGGTGGGCGGCGGCGGTCGGTGACCACAATCCGCTGTACTTCGATCCGGACTACGCCCGCGCCAACGGCTTTCGCGACATCGTTTGCCCGCCGCTGTATCTGCAGTACGCGGTGCTCGGCGTCGCGCGACTCGATTCGTTGCGGCCGGACGGTTCCTCGGGTGCGGTTTCGGGAAGTCTCGCGTTTCCACGTGCTCCCAAACGGATGGCCGGTGGTGAGAGCTTCACCTTTCATCTGCCGTCCTATCACCGCGACGAGATCGAAATGGTGCGCACCGTCGAGTCCATCGTCGAAAAGCGCGGTCGCTCCGGCAAATTCGTGTTGGTCACCTGGCGCACGGTGTACCACAACCAGCACAACGAGCTGGTCGCCGAAGCGTCGACGTCGATGATCGCCCGACCCTAGGAACGTGATGACTGCACAGGTCTTTTACGACGACGTCGCTGTGGGCGACCAGATCCCCACGCTGACCGTCACCGCCGACGAGACGCAGCTGTTCTTCTTCAGCGCCGCCACCTACAACGGTCACCGCATCCACTACGACAAGGGGTGGGCCCGCGACGTGGAGGGGTACGACAACGTGTTGGTGCACGGTCCGCTTCAGGCGGCGCTGCTGGCCCGCGCGCTCGGCGACTGGATCGGCGGTCGTGGTCGTCTGGTCTCCTTCTCGGTGCAAAACCGGGCGACCGCGTTGCCCGGTGAGTCGCTGACGTTCGGCGGGGTGGTCACCGGCAAGCGCCTGACGGACGGTGCCGGGCTGGTGGATCTCGAGATCGGCGGCCGCCGCGACGACACCGTGCTGATGCCCGGCACCGCGACGGTTCAGCTGCCGCTGCGCGGAACGCCGTCGTGACCGGACTGCGGGGCGAAGCCGCGATCGTCGGCATCGCGGAGTTGCCGGCGCAGCGCCGTCCGGCCGGGCCGCCGCTGTTCACCCTCGACCAGTACGCGCTGCTGGCGAAGATGGCCGTGGAGGATGCCGGTGTCGATCCGGCGCGCATCAACGGCCTGCTGACCCATGGGGTGGCGGAATCGGCGATGTTCGCGCCGGCGACGCTGTGCGAATACCTCGGCCTGGCCCTGGATTTCGGCGAGCGTGTCGACCTCGGCGGGGCCACGTCCGCCGGAATGATCTGGCGGGCTGCCGCCGCGATCGAGTTGGGAATCTGCGATGCCGTGCTTGCCGTCGTGCCCGGATCGGCATCGGTGCCGCAATCCGAACGGAAATCTTCAGAACCGGCCGCGGCCCCGAATTGGTTTGGGGCATCGTCGAATAACTATGGGTCGCCGCAGGCCGAGTTCGAAATCCCGTACGGCAACCTGGGCCAGAACGCACCGTACGCGCAGATCGCGCAGCGCTACGCTGCGGAATTCGGTTACGACCCCGCCGCGGTCGCCAAGATCGCGGTCGACCAGCGCACCAATGCCGGTGCGCATCCCGGCGCGGTTTTCCACGGCACCCCGCTCACCGTCGAGGACGTCCTCGCCAGCCCGATGATAGCCGATCCGATCCACCTGCTCGAAACGGTGATGCGTGTGCATGGGGGAGTCGGCGTCCTGCTCGCCAATGCCGACGTCGCCCGCCGCAGCCGTCACCGCCCCGTGTGGATCAAAGGTTTTGGCGAGCACATCGCATTCAAGACGCCGACCTACGCCGAGGACTTGCTGCACACCCCGATCACGCGCGCCGCCGACAAGGCGTTTGCGATGTCCGGGCTGAACCGGTCGGACGTCGATGTCGCCTCGATCTACGACTGCTACACGATCACGGTCCTGATGAGCCTGGAAGATGCCGGCTTCTGCGCCAAGGGCGATGGCATGTCCTGGGTCGCCGAGCACGACCTGACCTACCGTGGTGACTTCCCGCTCAACACCGCCGGCGGCCAGCTGTCGTTCGGACAGGCCGGCATGGCCGGCGGCATGCACCATGTCGTCGACGGTGCGCGCCAGGTCATGGGCCGGGCCGGCGATGCCCAGGTACCGGACTGTCACACCGCGTTCGTCACCGGCAACGGCGGCATCATGAGCGAGCAGGTCGCGCTGATCATGCGGGGGGACTGACGCCTTGAGTACCGAACCCCGTCCGGTTCCCGAGCCCACCCCGGTGTCGAAGCCCTTCTGGGATGGCCTGGCGCAGCACCGAATCGTGGTGCAGTACTCGCCCTCGCTGCGACGCTACGTGTTCTACCCGCGCACGCTCGCCCCGGGATCCCTGGCCGATGACCTGGAATGGCGCGAAATCGATGGTGCGGGAGCGTTGTACACCTTCACGGTTGCCCGCAGACCCACCGGCCCGCCCTGGGCAGATGCGGTGCCGCAATTGCTCGCAGTCGTGCAGTGGGATGCTGGACCCCGGATCAGCACCGAACTGGTCGACATCGACCCGAGCGACATCCGGATTGGTATGCGGGTGGAGCCGGTGTTCTACGATCTGCCCGAGGCCGGCATCACCTTGTTGCGATATCGGCCCGCGTGACCTCAACGGTGAGGTCGGAGGTACAGATGGACGATGCCGTGCAGGCGATGCTCGACCAGTTGAGCGCGGGGTTTCGGCGCGGCGCGCTCGCCACCGACCCGCGCTGGCACCGGGCATACCGAGACGTCTCGATATGCCCGAGGTAAGCGACGCCATCGTGATCGGCGCCGGGTTCGCCGGGCTCTACGCCGTGCACCGGCTCGCGACATCGGGCTTGTCGGTGATCGCCGTCGAGGCGGCCCCCGATGTGGGCGGCACGTGGTACTGGAATCGCTATCCGGGAGCGCGATGCGACGTCGAAAGCGTGGACTACTCCTACTCTTTCGACGACGACCTGCAGAAGAGCTGGCAGTGGAGCGAGCGCTTCGCCGCTCAGCCCGAGATCCTGGCCTACCTGCGCCACGTCGCCGACCGATTCGAGCTGCGTCGCCATTACCGATTCGGTCTCGACGTGGTCGGTGCCACGTTCGACCTGGGCGACGGTCGCTGGCACGTCCAGACCGCGACCGGTCAAACATATGCGGCACGATTTCTGTTATGCGCCACCGGTTGCCTGTCGGCGGTGAATCGGCCCAATATCGCAGGCGTTGAGGACTTTTCGGGCGAGGTGTATTTCACGGCCGCGTGGCCGCGCGAAGATCCCGATCTGCGTGACAAGCTGGTGGGCCTGATCGGCACGGGATCGTCCGGGATCCAGGTGACGCCGATCATTGCCGCCCAAGCCCGGAAACTCGTCGTGTTTCAGCGATCGGCGAACTACACAATTCCCATGCCCAACCGGCCGTGGTCGATCGAGGAGCTACGAGAGATCCAGGAGCAGTATCCCGAGCGTCGCCGGGCGTCGGCGTACGCATCGGCCGGCACACCGCACGGCACCTACCCCAAGAACGCCGTCGACGCCGGACCCGAGGAGCAGGCCGAGGCGTTGTGGAAGCGCTGGCGCGAAGGTGGCGTTCTTTTCGCCAAGACTTTCCCCGACCAGACCAGCGATCTGGCCGCCAACGACGTCGCCCGGCGGTTCGCCGAGGAGCGGATCCGGGAAATCGTCACAGATCCCGTCGTCGCAACCGATCTCATTCCGGTCGACCATCCGATCGGAACCAAACGGATCTGCACGGACAACGGGTACTACGCCAGCTTCAACCGCGACAACGTGGAGCTGGTGAACCTGCGCCGCGAGCCCATCCGAGAGATCACCCCGCATGGGGTACGCACCAGCGAAGCGACCTATCCGCTCGACGTGCTGATCTTCGCCACCGGCTTCGACGCCATGACGGGGGCGTTGACGCGAATAAACCCGTGCGGTCCCGGGGGAGAGCGACTGCGGGACATCTGGCATGACGGGCCGCTGACCTTCCTCGGTCTGATGGTGCCCGGTCTGCCGAATCTGTTCACGATCAGCGGGCCGGGAAGTCCGTCGGTGCTGGCGAACATGGTGCTGCACGCCGAGGTTCAGGTCGACTGGGTCATCGACCTGATTCACGCCGCGCGACAACAGGGGGCGAGCGAGGTCGAGCCGCGCCTCGACGCGGCCGTGGCGTGGACCGATCAGGTGGCCCAGGCCGCCGAGCGGACGCTGTTCCCGAGGGCCGCGTCGTCGTGGTATCTGGGTGCCAACATCGAAGGCAAGAAGCGCACCTTCATGCCGTATATCGGAGGGTTCGGTACCTACCGGCGCCACTGTGATGATGTGGCCCAACACAATTACGCCGGGTTGGTGTTGACGACGAGATCAAAGGGAAAGTGAGACAGTGCCGGAGACGGTTCAGCAGTTATTGCGGCTGCGCAGGCATGACGACACGCCCGCGATCGCACACGGCGAGGCCACCTGGACTTGGCGTGAGCACCTGGCCGAGGCCGAGGCCGAGGCGGCGGCGGTGATTGCCCTCGCCGACCCGGACCGCCCGTTACACGTCGGTGCCGCGCTGGGCAATTCACCGCCGATGCTGCGCGCGATGGCCGCCGCCGCGCTGGGCGGCTATGTGCTGTGCGGGCTCAACACCACCCGCCGCGGGCCCGCGCTGCTTTCCGATATCCAGCGCTCCGACTGTCAGATCCTGCTGATGGACGACGAGCACCTGCCCTTGTTGGAAGGTCTTGATCTCGCGGGAATTCAGGTTCTGAACGTGGGATCGGTGCGCTACGCCGATCTGGTGGCCGCGGCGCCGCCCATGACTGCGCACCGCGAGGTCACCGCCGCCGACACGTTCATGATGATCTTCACCTCCGGAACCAGCGGCAATCCCAAGGCCGTGCGGTTCGCACACGGAATGGCGATCATGTGCGGCGCCAGCCTGGTCTTTCAGTACGACATCACCGCGGCCGATGTCTGCTATCTGGCGATGCCGCTGTTTCACTCCAACGGCGTTGCCGCCGGTTGGGCCGTCGCCGTGGGCAGCGGGGCGCTGATGGTCCCCGCCAAGTTCTCGCCATCGCGGTTCATCGATGATGTCCGCCGCTACGGCGTGACCTACCTGAATTACGTCGGCAAGCCGCTTTCGCTGATCCTTTCCACCCCCGAGCGTCCCGACGACGCCGACACGACGCTGCGTATGGCGTTCGGCAACGAGGCCACCGATCGCGATATCACGGAATTTGCCCGGCGTTTCGGTTGCCGGGTGGTCGACAGCTTTGGGTCCAGCGAGTTCGCGGTGATCGTGGTGCGCGAGGACGGCACGCCGCCCGGCTCGATCGGCAAGCCGTATCCCGGTGTCAGCATTTATGACCCCACAACTTTGACGGAGTGCGCAGTCGCGCAGTTCGACGAACACGGCGCGCTGACCAACTTCGACGACGCTGTCGGCGAACTGGTGAACACCACGGGAGCGGGGCCGTTCGTCGGCTACTACAACGATCCGGACGCCACCGCGGAGCGGATGCGACACGGCATGTACTGGGCGGGCGATTTGGCCTATCGCGATGCCGACGGCTTCATCTACCTTGCCGGCCGCACCGCCGACTGGATGCGGGTGGACGGCGAGAACCTCGCGGCGGCACCGATCGAGCGGATCCTGGAACGACTGCCGCAGGTCAGCCAGGTCGCGGTGTATGCCGTGCCCGACGAGCGGGTCGGCGACCAGGTAATGGCGGCGCTGGTGCTTCGTCGCGGAATGGATTTGCGGCCAACCGATCTCGAGCAGTTCCTGGCCACCCAGCGCGATCTCTCACCGAAGGCCTGGCCACGCTACGTGCGCATCAACGACGACCTTCCGACGACCGCCACCAACAAGATCCTCAAGCGTGAGCTGATCGCCGCCGGCATCGACGCTGCGGGCGGAGTGCTGCTGATCAGGGAACCGCGCGGCACGACGTATACGACTGCGACACAACCGGTTTCAGAGGCCGCGCCGTCCTAGCTCACTGCGCGGTACTGGGCGCCTCGCCAAATCGGGCCAGGACCAACGTGCCGCCTACGGCCACAACGAACCCCAGGATGACCAACCACCCCCAACCGGGCCGCGCGGTGTCACCCAGCCACAGCACGCCGACAAGTGCGGGCGCGATGGTTTCACCGACGACCATCGCGGCCACCGTGGTGGTGACGGATCCCCGCTGTAGGGCGGAGGTGAACAACAGAAACCCCGCGGCGCCACCCGCGGCCGCGGCGTACAGCGCCGGGCTGGTGTAGAACGCGGACTTGGTCGGGTCGATCTCGTCGACCAGGCGCACTCCGATCTCGACGACGCCGAATCCGCTTCCGGCACCGAGGCCCAGGACCAGCGCACGTTCGCGGTCGGGCAACCGGCCGGCCACGGCGCCGACGAGGAAGATGGCGGCGGCGACGACGATCAGCGCCCAGCCAAGGCCGGCCGGCCCATGCTGGAAGTGGCCTGGCCCGGCGGCACAAGCGAGCGCAAAGAGGCTCACGCAAACCACACCGACCGCGGTCCACTCGGCCTTGGACAGCCGAGTCGAGAGCACCCACGCCGACACGATGCCGGTGACCGCGATCGAGGCGGCCAGCGCTGCGGCGACGACGTAGATCGGCACCAGGCGAAGCGCCGCGACCTGCAGCAGGAAACCGACGCCGTCCAGGCCAATGCCCGCGATGTAGCGCCACTGCCGTACGGCACGTAGCAGCAGCATCGCGTCGACGCCGGAGGTACCGCCTGATTCCACCGACCGCGCCGCGACAGCCTGCAGTACCGAGGCGGTGCCGTAGCACACCGAGCAACCCAGAGCGAGTAGGAATCCGATCAGCACAGTGCAGACAGTAGCCGAGGCGGAGTTCGTGGGCAGGGCCTGCGGCGCAGGACGACAATGGCGCCGTGGGGCATTCACCGGCGTGGAGGGGATAGCGATGACGGGTATCGAAGGCAAGGTCGTGGCCGTCACCGGGGCGAGCGGCGGGATCGGCGAGGCGACCGCGCGTCTGCTCGCCGGACGCGGCGCGCGCCTGGTCCTGGGAGCCCGTCGCGTCGAGCGCCTTGACGAAATCGCAGGCGAGCTATGCGATCACGGAGGACAGGCCGTCAGTTGCCGGGTCGACGTCGCCCGTCGGGAGGATCTCGAGCGGCTCGTCAGTACCGCCGTCGACCAGTTCGGTCGCCTCGACGTGTTGGTGAGCAACGCCGGAATCAGCAAGATCGGGCCGATCTCCGAGCTGGACGTCGACGGCTGGGCGGCAATGATCGACGTCAACCTTCGCGGGGTGCTGCACGGATTCGCCGCGGCACTCCCGGTGTTTCGCCGACAGGGCCGCGGACACTTCGTGACGACGGTCTCGACGGCCGGGCTGAAGATCGTGCCGACCATGGCGGTCTACGCGGCGACCAAAAACGCGGTGCGCACGGTGATGGAAGGTCTGCGCCAAGAGTCGACCGATGGCGTGATCCGTACGACGTCGATATCGCCGGGTTTCGTTGACACTGAACTCGACAAGTCGATCGACGACGTCGTGTTGCGCGAGCAGATCCGGCGCGCGATGAACGACGTCGGTATTCAGCCGGACGCGGTCGCACGGGCCATCGCGTTCGCCGTCGAGCAGCCCGACGAAGTGGAGGTCGGGGACATCACCATCCGGCCCGCGGTCCAGGGCTAGCGGTGTCGGCTCACGAACCGTTCGACCGCATCGGCGATCTCTTGGGGCTTGTCTTCCTGTAGGAAGTGCTTTGCCGGCAACAGGATTGAATCGGTGGCGCCCGCGGCTCGTTGCGCTTGGATCCCCCAGCGCCGCCAGGGGAGCATCCTGTCGCGCGCGCCCCACACGACTTGCACGGGGTACGGTCCGTCCCGGACGGCGTCGAGATAGAGCTTTTCCTTCGCGGCGGTCAGCTCGAAGCCGCGCATGATCTTCAGGAACGCCCGCCCCCCGTCGTCGCCGAATAGCAGGGGCACCCAACACGCGATCTCCGCGGCGGGAACATGGCGGCTGACCCCGACGAGTCGCATGATCGACAGAAATGCGCCCGGTACGCGCAGCGATGCCAGCCACGCTTCGCCGATACCCCGGTGGGCGAAAGGTTCCATCGGCCATGGCCGGTGGAACGACTCCACTTCAATGATGGTGTTCAGCAACGTCATCGACAGCACCCGCTCGGGTACGGCGTTGGCCACCTCGAAGCCGATGGGCCCGCCGATGTCGTGCACGACCAAGTGGAAGCGGTCGAGTTGCAATTCGTCGATCGCCGTCAGCAACCATCGGCCAAGTCCGGTCCAGGTGTAGTCGGCGTCGATGGGCCGTTCGGCAAACCCGAGGCCCGGCAGGTCGATTGCGATGCCGCGCAAACCGGTCCCGGCCAGCGCCGGAACGACTTTGCGGTAGAGGTAGGCCGACGATGGCACACCATGCACGCATACCACCGGGGGTGCGTCCGGCGGACCGGCGTCCAGGACGAATGAGGCGATTCCCCCGGCGGTGAAGGAACGGCCCGATGACCGATATCGTTCAAGCAGCCGATTGGTCCTTGCGGTGCCCATGCAGACATGAAACGTCACGCCACGCGAAAAGCTTCCGTTCGGCGTTAGGCCGCGACCCCTAGCCTGACGGAAGTGTCTGGCCCGCGGGCCAGCACAGTGGCGCGAGGTAGTGCAACACCAGGGCGGTGACTACGCCGTAGCCGAGATGCGGAATCAGATCGCTGATCCAGTCGACGGGGCTCCATGTGAGCGGGTCGGTGACCCCGAGAACGGTCATCGGTCCGTTCGTGCCCATCAGGGCGATCGCCGAGGCGACGAGCGTGGCGACCAGTAGTCCGGGCCGCCAGCCTAGGGCATACGCCACCCCGAGGACGATGCCCATGCCGATGCCCGCGGCATACCCGGTCAGCGCGCCGAGGCCGGAGATCCGGTTGGCGAGCACGTCGCCGCTGCCGGGAACCGTGAGGCCGAACAGCCTCGCCATGGCTTCGACGGTTCGTTCAGGCGTACTGCTGGTCGGACGGCCTCGCACCGCGATGTCGAGGTAGGTGATGACATTCAGTGCGGTGGTGCCCGCCGCGCCGGCGGCCGCGCCGCATAGCACGCCCGGCCAGAGCCGTTTACCTTGCAGGCCCGACAAAATGGCAGATTGCCTGATTTCCATGACGACCGTCTCCTCGGCTGTGGCTCTACACAGCATGCCGCAAAGGATCTAAAATTAGGCACGTGAGTAATCGCACGGCCAGGACTCCTGGTGAGGTGCACACCAACCCTGCGCGTCTTCCGCAATCACAGGCCGCCCCAGCACTTCCGGGCGCCGGCCCGGCGCACGGGCTGTAGTCGGCCGACAAGTATGCGCGCAGAGGTTACTGTGGATGGGGTGGCGATCTACAAAGGCAGAACGGTAGCAGCGTTGTGCGGTGGTGCGGCCGTACTTGCCCTGGCGTTCGGCGGTATTGGCTCGGCTGACGAGTCGCCGAGCAGCACTGCTGTTCCGGCGTCCAGCGTGGCGCCCACGCCGCCAGGGAATAGCGGCGGCGCCCTGCGGGTCAAACCCGCCGGCGGCGGCGGTGGCTGCATCAGCGGCCTGAACTGTGGGCCCATCAATCCCGACCGGCCGCCGCCCCCGAAGCGCCCCCCGCGTCTCGTGCATGGTCCGGGGGATCCTCTTCCATTGCCGCAGCATCCATAGCCGGTTAGCTCAGCGCTGGCCCGCCATCCGTATCCCGCATAGGTTTCCTATCATTTGGTAATGAGCGCCGGTGAGCTGGATACCGTGAGCTCGCCGGCATTCACCGACGAGGACTCGGCACTGTTTCGCGCGGCCGGATGGTGGTCCGACTCGACGCTGTCGGACGCGGTGCGGCGTAACGCCGAACGATCACCGGACCGCGTTGCCTATTCCGACGAACCCGGCACTTCACTGACATGGCGCGAATTCGATTCTGCGGCTAATAATTTGGCGGGCCAGCTGGCCGGGATCGGCATCGGGCGCGGAGACCGAATTGCGGTGTGGCACGGCGACTCCAGCGCGATCCACATGCTGTTCGTTGCGATCGAGCGTTGTGGTGCCGTCGTCGTCGGCATCGGGGCGCGCGCCGGGGCCCGTGAGGTCGGCGCGCTGCTGCGCAACGCGGCGCCGAAGATCCTGATCAGCGACCCCAAGCACAGCGATGACGCGGCCCGGGCCACCACGGAGTCATCGGTGTCCCTGCTGATCCTGGGCAAGGAAGCCGGAACCCCGCGGCTGAACAGCGACGCGCGCCCCAAGGCGGTCGCCGCCGAATCTCAACTCGGTCCCGACGATGTCTTCCTGATCAACTCCACGTCGGGGACCACCGGCCTGCCCAAGTGTGTCGTGCATACGCAGAATCGATGGCATTACTTTCACCAGAAGGCCGTCGCCAACGGGTTGTTGACGTCCGACGACGTGTTCTTGCCGGTCATCCCCATGCCTTTCGGTTTCGGAATATGGACCAGCCACACCACCCCGATCTATCTGGGCGCCAGCTCGGTGATCCTGGATCGCTTCACGGCGCACGCGGCGTGTGCGGCGATAGCCCGGCACAAAGCGACCGTATTATGTTGCGTCAGCTCACAATTGACGATGCTGATGGCTGACCGAGCGTCCAGGGATTACGACCTGAGCTCGCTGCGAGTTGTTTTCACCGGCGGTGAGGCGATTCCGTACCGGCCGGCGGCCGAATTCGAAGAGCTCACCGGCGCGAAGATCCTGCAGTTCTACGGCTCGAATGAAACCGGCCTGCTCAGTGCGACGACCGTGGACGACCCGCTGGATCGTCGACTGCGCACCGGCGGCCGGATCGTTCCCGAAATGGCGGTCCGGCTCTTCGACGGGGATCAAGACGTCACCGCGACGGGACGGGGTCAGCCGGCGTGCCGAGGCCCAGCGACCAGCCTCGGCTATCTCGGGGGTGCCGACCACGACCAGCTGTTCACTCGCGACGGCTGGATGCTGATGGGCGACATCTGCGAGCTCGACGCCGACGGCTACTTGACCATTACCGGCCGAACGTCCGATTTCATCCTGCGGGCCGGCAAGAACATCAGCGCGGCACAGGTCGAGGACGCCGTGATGACTCACCCCGCGATTGCGCTCGCCGCGGCGGTGGCGATGCCGGATCCGATGTTTGGCGAGAGGGTCTGCCTCTACGCCGAACTCGCCGACTCCGCGACCCTCGACTTGCCCGCACTCGTCAGCCACCTACTGACACTCGGGGTTTCCAAAGAACTGCTACCCGAACGCCTCATCGTCGTCGACGAAATACCGCGATCATCCGGCGGAAAAATCGCCAAAGGCGATCTGCGCCAAGATATTCGAGCAAGAGTGGAGGCCGAGCATGAACACGTCTGATCCACGACGAGGTGGTCTGGAGGTGTGGGCGCCGTCCGTCGTACCCCTGATCGGTGTCGACCTGACCGAGGAACAGGCGCTCGCCGTGGCCTTCCGCCATCTGGCCGGTATCGGGTTCTCCGAGAACATGGCCGGACACATCACCTGGCAGCTCGACGGACGAACCGACATGTTGGTCAATCCTTGGGGCTTGTGGTGGCAGGAACTCACCGCGTCCGATATCTGCTTGGTGGACAGCGAAGCTCGTGTGGTGCGCGGTCGGTGGGACGTCACTCCTGCGATCCACATCCATACCGAACTGCATCGGGTCCGCGCGGACGCCCGAGTGGTCATCCACAATCATCCGTATTACGTCTGTGTGCTCGCGGCGCTGGGCAGACTGCCCGAACTCGTGCATCAGACCGGCGCGTTGTTTCTGGACGACCTGTGCCTGGTGGCCGAATACGATGGCGAGATCGACAGCCCCCGCCGCGCAGCCGATCTCGCGGCGCGCATCGGCGGTGCCAACCTCACGATCCTGGCCAACCACGGCGTCATCGCCACTGGCCGCAACCTCGCCGAGGCGGTCTACCGGGCGGCGTCGATCGAGCGGGTGTGCAAGCTGGCCTACGACGTCATGCTCACCGGCAAGGAGCCGGTCACGATGAACTGGTCGGACATGGCGGGCATGCAGCGATCCCTGATCGAGCGGGCCGCTGACGTGTACTGGGCCGGCGCGGCGCGGATGACGATCAAGGCGGATCGCGATGTACTCAGCTGAGCCCGGCCGGCATTCACCGTCCACCGACGCCGAAGGAGATTGCCGCCCATGAAATCGATTGACGAGCTGGCCTCGAATCTGAATTTCACGACGGCCAAGACCGGCGACGAGCGTTCGGTCACGTTTCTGCCGGACCCGCCGCGTTCGCCGCGCCACTACACGGTGATCTCGGTCGACGACCACATCGTGGAACCCCCGGACACCTTCACCGGCCGGCTGCCCCGAAAGTTCGCCGACCGTGCGCCGCGGGTCGTCGACACCGACAGCGGCGGACAGACCTGGGTCTATGACAATCAGGAACTGCCCAACGTCGGGTTCAACGCTGTGGTCGGGCGCCCGGTGGCCGAGTACGGCTTCGAGCCGGTCCGATTCGACGAAATGCGCAGGGGCGCATGGGATATCCATGAGCGCGTCAAGGACATGGACCTCAACGGCATCTACGCGTCGCTGAATTTTCCGTCGTTTCTGCCTGGCTTCGCCGGCCAGCGGTTGCAGCAGGTGACCAAGGATCGCGATCTGGCACTGGCCTCGGTCCGGGCGTGGAACGACTGGCACCTCGAGGTGTGGGCCGGTTCGTATCCCGAACGAATCATTCCCTGCCAGCTGCCCTGGCTGCTGGACCCCGAGCTGGGCGCCAAGATGATCCACGAGAACGCCGCGCGCGGCTTCCACGCGGTGACGTTCAGCGAGAACCCCGCCATGCTGGGGTTGCCGAGTATCCATTCAGGACACTGGGATCCGATCATGGCCGCATGCGCCGACACCGAAACGGTGGTGAATCTGCATATCGGATCGTCGGGTTCCTCGCCGTCGACCACCGAGGACGCTCCGCCGGACGTACAGGGCGTGCTGTTCTTCGCCTACGCCATCTCGGCGGCCGTGGACTGGTTGTACTCCGGATTGCCGAGCAGATTCCCGGATCTCAAGATCTGTTTGTCGGAAGGCGGAATCGGCTGGGTGGCAGGCCTGCTCGATCGCCTCGATCACATGCTCAGCTACCACGCTATGTACGGCACCTGGCAGGCCCTAGGGGAGAAGCTCACTCCCGCAGAGGTTTTCACCCGCAACTTCTGGTTCTGCGCGGTGGAGGACAAGTCGTCGTTCGTGCAGCGCGACCGAATCGGTATGGAAAACATCATGCTCGAAGCCGACTATCCGCACTGCGACTCCACCTGGCCGCACACGCAACAAACGATCCACGAGGAGATCGATGACCTGCCGCCGGACGCGATCCGCAAGTTCACCTGGGAGAACGCGTCGCGGTTGTACCAGCACCCGGTGCCAGCAGCGGTCCAGCAGGATCCCGACGCGTTCTGAAGGCTCAGTCGGCACTCTTCGGGCAGGGGCAGTCACCGGAGTCGGCCACCGCGTCGGTCCGCGCCGCGGTGCGAAATGCGCCGTCCGCGGTGGTGCGGACCGGCTTGTCCGTCAGCGGTGCGGCGGTCCCCGCAGCCACCGCCACCGCTGACGACGACCCTGAACTTGCTTCCAGGCACGACGGCGTAACGACCCAGTCCATGAATTGCCAAACCGCGGCAACGAGGGTCAACAGCAGCAAGACCGTCGCCACGGCGTGGGCCACCAGGTAGTAGCAGTATCCGGTTGAGGTAGGTGGTGAACCGTCGCCGGCAGCGACCATTTTGAACGTCACCTGTCGCATTGAGCGGCCCCTTTCTTGACCTAGCGGTGTCACCCGCCACAACCGTTGCTCGACAGTTCTTCGGAGCACCGGGTCGATCGGATGGGCGAACTCTTTATTCGAAGCGCATGCAGGACGTCACCAGCTTGTTTGCCGGCGGAGTGCTTCGGGGGGTAGCCATCGTGGGCCGGATGCGCTTCGCTATCGGTAAGCGGCTAGTCCAGGCGGGGCAGGAGGGGATTTTGACGACGGGCAAGGTTGATTTCACTTCGGTCCGCTGGGGCTCAGTCGAGTGGACGAACCTCGTGACGTTGTATCTGCGTGCCCACGAAAGCCGTTCCCGGCATCCGATTCTCGGTGACCATGCCGCCGCGGATGCCGTCGCCCGGATCGACTACGACTTCAAACGCATACACCGGAATTCGTTGCCGGCGTCCAATCAATACCTGGTCGCGCTGCGCGCGAAGCAGCTCGACGTGTGGTGCGCCGATTTCCTTTCGCACCACCCGGACGCGGTCGTCTTGCACCTGGGCGCCGGCCTCGACGGTCGGGCCTTTCGCCTGGATTTACCGCCGGCGGTGCTGTGGTTCGACCTCGACCAGCCGAGCGTTATCGAGCTTCGCCGGCGGCTTTACGACGAAACCGAGCGGTACAAGATGATCGGCTCGTCGGTCACCGAGTCGAGCTGGCTCGATCAGATTCCTACCGGCCGCCCGACACTCGTCGTCGCCGAGGGCCTGCTGATGTATGTGGAGGAGAGTGCCGTCCGCGAGCTGTTCGCGCGCGTGCTGGACCGATTCGATTGCGGGGAGCTGCAATTCGACACCCTCTCCGCGCTGGCGCCGTTGCTCTCAAAAGTGCTCACCCGGGGCATTATCAGATGGGGGATCGGCAATGCGCGTGACATCGAAACGTGGAATCCAAAGCTGCGATTGGTTGAACAGACACCCGCACAGGCCGGCTACGAAAAGATCGACAGCACCGTCGTGCGGTGGATATACCGATTCTTCAATGCGTCGCCGTTCGGCCCGTACGACACGTTGAACCGGTTTGCGTTCTAGCGCTCTGGGCGATCTCAGGACTGGTTGCCCGCCACGCCCAGGTCTGCGCGAGCCTCATCGATCAGGTCCACTCGTGCCCGGATCATCGCGGTCCGCCGAGAATCGAATTCCCGGACCGCCGCCTCGATCTTCTCGCGATTAGTCGGCTCGCGTAGATACTCGCTATTCAGTGCCGCGTAAGCACTGGCGAGGGCGTTGTTGGCCTCGCGCAGCGCGAGGGTCCGAAGCCGCATGGATGCCGATCCGACCAAGTCGACCGCTGCGGCGGCATTGGACAATTCCAGGCTTGCCGCTTCCCATTTGCCTATTTCGTTGAGGAACGCTGGTTCGGTCAACGGGTCGGCCGCCCGGCTGTAGCGAGATACATCGACCTCTTGCTCGATGGCCACCATGATCTGCATCTTGGCAAGCAGATCCGTATAGATGCTCTTGCGCTCATTCCGCGCAAATTCGGCTGCGCTGTGTTTGTGCAGGTTTTCGGCCGTAGCAACGCTGGTTTGGTACGAGTAATGCGAGGCGGCTACGGCGGTGATAAGCATGGCCAGCATTGCGGCCAGAGCTAATACGAGTTCTTTGGTCCAGAAACGCGCAGTGGGCTGGGCGAGCTGGATTGGTGCCGTCGTCTGGTGAGAACCGACGGCGGTCTGCGGTGGGCTCGGAGCCAGTTCGGTTACCGCATCGGGGTGCGCGTCGACCACTTGCCGGACTCTGGTTACGTCGGCCGGCGGGGCATCCATCAGCCCAATTTAAGGCGTGCAAGCGTACGACGCAGGCGGCGCACGCGGCTATACATCACCATTTCATCGCCGGGCTACGGAGCACGGTGGCCCAGCTGCGAAGTCCGCGCGAATCTGGTCATTGCGTGGAGGATTCCCAGTCGGTAACGTCGAGGCTCAGCAAACCCTGGCGTCGGGACCCAGCGGGCGGACGCGAGCAGGAGGCATTCTGTGAAGAAATTGATCGCTGCAGCTACATTGGCCTTTTCGGCGATGATGACCACCGGCGTGGGTGTCAGCAACGCCGACGAGATCCTCGTCGAAGGCAACTATGCGACGGAGGCCGGGTGCATGGCGGACGGCCCGCATGTCGAAGTCGTCCATCCCGGCACCTGGACTCACTTTTCCTGTGTTCAGCATTCCGATGGTCTTTGGTACCTCTATCTGAGCAACTGATACCTGAGCAACTGATATCTGAGCAACTGAGTCCGGCAGCCGCCGACCATCACAGATTGGAAGCAAGCCGCCGCAGAATGTCCGCGGTGGGTGCGGCGGCGGCGTGCCGGTATCCCGTCCCTGCCCACAGGTGGACGTAGTCGGGCTTGCCCGCAGCCGCGGCGGCTTTGCGCAGCGGGCTGGTCAGGTAGTGAATTGCGGGATAGCCGAACGGCGCGTGTTCCTCGTGGTCGTCGATGAACCTGTTGCGCAGTCCGCGGGCGGGGCGCCCGGTGAAGGCATGGGTCAACACCGTCTCGGTCCGAGCGGGATCGGTCAGGGCGGCCTGGTGGGTCGCCGACGCACCGCTTTCGGTGGCGCGCAACAGAGCGGTGCCGACGACAGCCGCGGCGGCTCCCGCCCGGATCACGTCCGCCACCGCGTCGGCTGTTGCCAGCCCCCCGGCGGCCAGTACCGGCAGCGGCACCGTCGCGGTCACCTGTTTGACGAGGTCCACGATCGGGACCGGCTGCACCGGTCGCAGCGGTGTGAGGGTGCCGGAATGCCCACCGGCGGCGGCTGCCTGTAAGGCCAGCATGTCCACGCCGGCATCGCGGGCCTGCACCGCCTCCTGCGCCGTCGTCACCGTTTGGACCACCACGGTTTTGGCCTGCTGCAGCGCGACGATCACGCTGCGCGGCGGGATGCCGAACGTGAAGGACACCATCGGCACCGGGTCATCGAGCAACAGCGCGATCTTCTCGTCGAACCGATCGGTGTCCTCGATGGGGTCGGCGGGCAGGGCGAGGCCGAACTGGTCGGCCTCCTTTTGGATGATCGCTGCATAAGCGCGGTAGCTGTCGGGGTCGACCGGCACCGGGTTGGGTGCAAACAGGTTGATGCCGAACGGGATTCCCTCGGCACGCACGGTCTTGAGCTCGGCTTCGACGGCCTGCACCGTCTTATAGCCCGCGGCGAGCATGCCCAGCCCGCCTGCCGCGGTGGCGGCCGACACCATCGCCGGCGTGGTCGGGCCGCCCGACATCGGGGCGGCAACCAGCGGAATCGACATCTCGAACTGTGCCAACATTGGACGCCCCTCCGGGATCAGTGTTTCCCGAATCGAGCGTAGTCAGTTCTTGAACGTTCCATTCGGGTGCCGGACCTGACAGGATGCTTCACCGTGAAGCGGCCTAACTTTTTGGTGATCCTGGCAGACGACCTCGGGTTTTCCGACATCGGGGCGTTCGGCAGCGAAATCGAAACGCCCAACCTCGACCGTCTCGCCCACGCGGGCATCAGGCTCACCGATTTCCATTCGGCGCCGGCCTGCTCGCCGACCCGGGCGATGCTGATGACCGGAACCGACCACCACGTCGCCGGTATCGGCACGATGCTGGAAGTCGCGATCCCCGGATTCCAGGGGGCGCCCGGCTACGAGGGTTATCTCAACGACCGCGTCGTCGCGCTGCCGGAACTCTTGCGCGACGCCGGCTATTTCACCCTGATGTCGGGCAAATGGCATCTGGGCCACACGATTGAAAGATCGCCGTGGGCAAGGGGTTTCGAGCGTTCTTTTGCGCTGCTGCCTGCCGGTGCCAGTCACTACGGCGGTGCCGCCGGCCGCGGATTCTCGCCGGTGCCAACGCTTTACACCGAAGACGACCAGTTCGTCACGGTGGGAGAAGACTTCTACTCGTCGGACTCCTACACCGACACCTTGCTCGGCTACTTCCGCGACCGCGCGGCCGACCCGAAAGATCGAGACCGGCCGTTCTTCGCATACCTGCCGTTTCAGGCGCCGCACTGGCCGCTGCAGGCGCCCGATGGGTCCGTTGCCAAATACCGCGGCCGCTACGACGCGGGCCCGGATGCGTTGCGCGAGGAGCGGTTGGCGGCGCTGAAGCGCCTCGGTCTCTGTGCGCCCGACGTCGAGCCGCATCCGGTCGTCGCCGATGGCGCGCCGGAGTGGGCCGATATGACAGACGAGGAGCGCGCGATTTCGGCCCGCTCCATGGAGGTCTACGCCGGCATGGTGGACCGGATGGACTGGAACATCGGCCGGGTGATCGACTACCTGGCCGAGACCGGCGAGTTGGACAACACCGTCGTGATGTTCATGTCCGACAACGGCGCCGAGGGCGCGATCGTCGAGGCGATGCCCTTGCGCGGCCCCCAGATCGCCGCGCAGATCGAAAAGAACTGTGACAACAGCCTGGAGAACCTGGGCCGGCCGACGTCGTTCATCTGGTACGGACCCCGCTGGGCACAGGCCGCCACGGCGCCTTCGCGGTTGCACAAGGCCTTCACCACCGAGGGCGGTATCCGGGTGGTGGGTTTCGTCACGTGGCCGGGCTTCGCGCGCCAGCACGCGATCGGCACCGCGTTCGCGACCGTCATGGACATCACTCCGACCGTGCTGGAACTGGCCGGCGTCGAACATCCCGGCGCCTCTTACCGCGACCGCGACATCGAGCCGATGCTCGGGCGCTCCCTGGTGCCGTACCTGTCGTGCGACGCCGAAGCGGTCCACCCGGGCGAGACCGGCACCGGCTGGGAATTGTTCGGCCGCCGCGCGATCCGACAAGGCGACTGGAAAGCCCTGTATCTGCCCCCGCCATACGGGCCGGGCGCCTGGCAGCTCTACGACCTTTCGTGCGACCGGGGTGAGATCCACGACCTCGCGGCCACCCGTCCCGACAAGTTGGCCGAGCTGCTCGCGTTGTGGGACCGCTATGTCGAGGAAAACGGTGTGCTCACGGAGCCGGTCTCGGTGTACGACGCCGACCCGCAATTGCTCGGTTAATCACGGGGGCAACAGATTTAGGGGCCGATCACTGAGACGACAACGTGCGCGGTGATTGGCGGCGGGCCGGCCGGAATGGTCCTTGGGCTGCTGCGGTCGGTGACGTACGTCGACGGACCTCGGCGGCCGTCCTGGGTGTGATCCAGCGCCTGGCGTGGCTATCCTTCATCCCCGCCTATTTCATCGGGGTCAGACCCGAGCGCGCGCCGGCCTTCGCCCGTCGGTAGCGTCGGGTCCATGGCTGAACACCTGCGGATCGGCATCTTGGGCGCCGCTGCGTTCGCACCGATGGCGCTGGTCAAACCCGCCAAGAACAACGCCGAGGTCGTGGTCGCCGCGGTGGCCGCACGCGATGGCGCGCGTGCCCGAGCTTTCGCTGCCAAGCACGGCATCGCCCGGGTGCATGACGACTACGCCTCGCTGATCGCCGACCCGGATCTCGACGCCATCTACAACCCGCTGCCAAACGGGTTGCACGGCAAGTGGACCCGAGCCGCGCTGGCCGCCGGTAAACACGTGCTGTGTGAAAAGCCGTTCACCGCCAACGCCGCCGAAGCCCGCGAGATCGCCGGGCTGGCCGCGCAGTCCGATCGAGTGGTGATGGAAGCCTTCCACTATCGCTACCATCCGCAGACCTTACGGGCCGAGCAGATCATCGCTTCGGGGGAACTGGGCAAGCTCACGCACGTGGAAGCCACGCTGTGTTTCCCGCTGCCGAGGTTCTCCGACATCCGGTACAACCACGCCCTGGCCGGTGGTGCGACGATGGATGCGGGCTGCTACACGGTCCATATGGTTCGTACGTTCGGCGGTTCGACCCCGGAAGTCGTTTCGGCGCAAGCGAAACTGCACAATCCTCAGATCGACCGGGCGATGACGGCCGAGCTGCGATTCGCCGGCGGACACACCGGCCGGGTCCGGTGCTCGATGTGGTCGCGGCGCCTTTTCGATATCAGTGCCAAAGTGGTCGGCGAACGCGGCCAGCTCCATCTACTCAATCCCGCGATGCCACAGATGTTCCATCGGCTCTCGGTTCGAACCGCGGACGACAACCGCGTGGAGAGTTTTCCACGTCGCGCCTCCTACGCCTATCAGCTCGATGCATTCGCCGCGGCGGTGCTTCGCGGCGAGCCGGTGAAAACCTCCGCGCAGGACGCGATCGAGAACATGACCGTCATCGACGGTATCTATCGCGCGGCGGGTCTGCCGCTTCGTGAACCGAGCTGAAAAGTCAACGCTAGCGGCCGATTTCGGCTAAAAGCCGGCGTGCTGCCTCGACGCACGGGCGCACCCGGTCGACCGGGCTGACCCCGGCCAACGCCAATGACCGCCTGGGTACTTCGATTTCGAGCACGATATCGAAGGGAAGCACGGACAGGAGGTCGATGAGCGGAAGCTCGCCTTCGCCGGGGACCATGCGCTCGAACATGGCTTCTTCCATGTAGTTATTTAAGCGCGGCTGCAGCGTCGTGTCGTTGAGTTGTGCGTAGCCGATGTACTCGGGGTCGACGGCCGCGAGATCGGCGGCGCTGGACCCCGAGCGCACCAGATGCATGGTGTCGATCAGCAATCGAAAGTCCGGCCGCCCGACATATTCTCGTGCGGCCAGCGCGGTGGGCAGATCCCCCACCGTCAGCCCGGGAACCGGCTCGACGACGGTCTGGATGCCACGCTCGGCGGCGAGCTCGGTCAGCGCCGCGAACTCGTCGAAGGTGCGGTCGAGATCGGGATCCAGACTGACGACATTGACTCGGGGCACCCCCAATTCGGCCAATACATCGAGATCGGCACTGAACGACCGACTTTCGGTGTCCGGCAGCACCAGGAATCCGTCACCGAGGGAGGCGGCCACACCACGCTGCTGCATCGCCGCGAGCACGTCGCGTCGCAGCGCAGCGTCGTCCTTGAGTGAAAAGGGCGGATAGCCGAGCGGCACCAAGGGTGCGCCCTGCACCACCACGGAGATGTAGCGGCAGCCAAGATCTGCCGCCAGCTCGACGAATTCTATTGGCGGAAGGCCGAATCCATTGAGAAAGCCGACGGCTAATTCGGTCATGCCGGACGGCTCGCCAATTGCGCCAACTGGGCGGCAGCCGGAGCCGTTTGGGTCGTCAGCGCGATCTGCCCAAAGCTGACCTGATCCTCGATCATCGGCGCCTCTAGGACCAGATCGTCGCGGATGAAGGCGACGTGGGCGTGCAGATGCGCCGCGGTGAATGCCGCCCAAGCCGTCTCCGACGCCGGGTCCATCGTCAGAGTCACTTGATAGAAGTCCGCTGTCAGCGGTTTGGGTGCGTCCACGTGAGTCAGCTCGAGTCGCATCGTTTCCGGTCCCAACGTATACCGCGTGGTCCGGGCGAGGTCGCAGGTGACCAGGACGCTATCCGGCGGTGCCGGGGCGGCCGGATTCGTCGGGGGGCATTTGTCGGGTGAGGCCGGCTGCGATTTCTCGACCGGTCGGACCGGCAACGGCGCAATCCGAACCACCTGCGGTATGGGCGGGGGCGCCGACGTGACGGTGCTGGTCGGCGCGGTGGGGACCGCGTGCTGGGCCGTATGGCAGCCGCACGCCAGCACGCCGAGCAGAATGGCGCTGGTCAGCCGAACGGTTGCGGTAGCGGGCATCGAACCCAAGCAAAGTAGGTCGAGTGCTCGTTGTCGCCCATTACGTCAGAATTCGGGTGAATCGTGATGACACCGTTGCACGAGCGACGTGCTTTACGGACACTACGAACATAGAGTATGGTCGTGCTGCACGTCAGCGAAAGTTCACTTTAGATCCTTGCCACGAAAGCCTGTGTTCATGGCTCGATACCCGTCTGCGCCGGCAAAAAGACGAAAGCCCAACCCCGCGGAGCGCCGCCGCGATCTGTGCGATGCGGCGATCGAGTTATTGGCCGCCGACGGGGCCAAGGGGCTGAGCCATCTCAAGGTCGACCGTAGGGCCGCCGTTCCCGACGGCACTACATCCTTCTATTTCCGGACCCGGTCCGCACTGCTGCGTGCGGTGGCCGAACGGCTGGCCGAGCTGGACCTGGAACGGCTGCAATCCATCGCCGACAGCGCCGGTAGCACAGGAGACAATCCCACGCCCTCGTTGTTGTCGCAGGTGGTGATTCAAGCCGGCACCGAGCCGCAGCTGTCGTGGACCAAGGCCCGCTATGAGCTGACGATGCAGGCCGCCCGGGATCCCGCGATGGCCGCGATCCTGCAGCAGGCCACGGATGCGTTCACCAAGTTGCACCGCGAGATCCTCGTGCAGCTGATGCCCCATGGGGCCGAGCTGGAGTCGGCGGTGGTCGAGGATCTGAGCAACGTCACGCTGACGTTCATCAACGGTCTGCTGATGCGGGCCGCGCATGGCGACCGGATTGTCGATACCCCCGAGCAACTCGACGCGATCCTGGCGGCCATCGCGACCGGAATCCTGAAGAGTCCGCACCGGGGCGCCCTCACCGAGGGCGCCGGGGCGCACCCGAGCCGCGGCGGCCGGGCCGCTGTCTCCGGCTGAGCGGCGACAAACGCACGACGCGCCGGGTTTCGTGCGTTTGGGTCTTGCCACAGCATCCGCTATATGGTTCTCTACGAGAATAGAGTGTACCGACGCTCACGGGCCGTCGGTACGCCTGCTATCAGCCGAGCCCGTGCGTTTGTCGAAGCAAACGCATTTAAGCGGAGTGTACAAATTGCCCGACCTGGATCCGGCGCCGACGCGCAGCCAGCTGCAACGGTGTCTCGGGCATGTCGCTCCCCGGAATCGGAAGCGCTAGGAGGGATTTCGTGACGGCGAGCACCGAGAGTCACGTCAGCTTTGATCCGTACGATGTCGAGCTGATTGCCGACCCGTATCCGATGTTCAAGCGCTTGCGTGACGAGGCGCCGCTCTACTACAACTCCGAATACGACTTTTACGCGCTGAGCCGATTCGCCGATGTCAACAAGGGCATCATTGACCACGGCACCTACAGCTCTGCGCGGGGCGTGATCATGGAGCTGATCAAGGCCAACCTCGAGATCCCATCGGGGATGCTGATCTTCGAAGACCCACCGATCCACGACGTGCACCGCAAGTTGCTGTCGCGGATGTTCACGCCGCGCAAGATCGCCGCGCTGGAGCCGATGATCCGCGACTTCTGCGCGCAATCGCTGGATCCGTTGGTGGGTTCGGGCCGATTCGACTTCGTCACCGATCTGGGCGCGATCATGCCGATGAAGGTCATCAGTGCCTTGCTCGGGATTCCCGAAGAGGATCAGGAGTACATCCGCGATCGCGGGAACGCGCAACTACGCACCGAGCCCGGCAAGCCGATGAGTGCCGCCGAGCACGGCTTGTCGGTGGGCGAGCAGTTCGAGGCCTACATCGACTGGCGTGCCGAGAACCCGTCCGACGACATCATGACCGAGCTGCTCAATGTCGAGTTCGTCGACGAGACCGGGACCACCCGGCGGCTGCGCCGCGAGGAGATCTTGGTGTATCTCAACGTGGTGGCCGGAGCGGGCAATGAGACGACGACTCGTCTGATCGGCTGGGCTGGAAAGGTTCTCGCGGAGCACCCAGACCAGCGTCGCGATCTCGTCGAAAATCCCGCGCTGATCCCGCAGGCGATCGAGGAGCTGCTGCGCTTCGAGCCGCCCGCGCCGCACATGGCGCGGTATGTGACCCGCGACGTCAGCCTGTATGGCCAGACGGTGCCGGAAGGCAGCGTGATGCTGATGCTCATCGGTGCCGCGTGCCGCGACGAGCGCCAGTTCGGGCCGGACGCAGGCGAATTCAACATTCATCGCGCCCCCCGCCCGCACCTCACGTTCAGCGTCGGTGCGCACTTCTGCCTGGGCTCGGCACTGGCCCGACTGGAAGGCCGTGTCGCCCTGGAAGAAATCCTCAAGCGCTTCCCGGAGTGGGAACCCGATTTGGCCAACGCCACGCTCAGCCCGACGTCGTCGGTGCGGGGCTGGGAAACCCTGCCGACACTGGTGCCCTGATGCCCGGCCGCGTCGAGGGCAAAGTCGCCTTCATCAGCGGTGCAGCCCGCGGGCAGGGCCGCAGTCACGCGGTGCGCCTGGCGCAGGAGGGTGCCGACGTCATCGCGATCGACATCTGCGGGCCGATCGACAATTTGGCCTACCCGCATTCGACGCCCGAGGATCTCGCCGAGACCGCCGACATGGTCAAGAACCTCGACCGGCGCATCGTCACCGCGCAGGTCGACGTCCGCGACTACGAGGCGCTCAAAGCGGCCGTCGACAGCGGGGTGGAACAACTCGGCCGGCTCGACATCATCGTCGCCAATGCGGGCGTGGGTACTGATGGCAGGAAGCTGCACAAGATCCGCGAGAACGTGTGGCAGGACATGATCGACATCAACCTGAGCGGTGTCTGGCACACCGTCAAAGCGGGTGTACCGCATATCCTTTCGGGTGGCCGGGGCGGATCGGTCGTGCTCACCAGCTCGGTCGGCGGGCGCAAGGCCTACCAAAACACCGGCCACTACGTCGCCGCTAAGCACGGCGTCATCGGGCTGATGCGGGCCTTCGCCGTCGAACTGGGTCAGGATATGATCCGGGTCAACTCGGTGTTACCGACCCAGGTCAGCACCACGATGGTGATGAACGACAACACCTATCGGCTTTTTCGCCCGGACCTGGCCGAGCCCGGGCCCGAAGACTTCGCGCCGATCTCGCAGATGATGCACACCTTGCCGGTGCCGTGGGTGGACCCGGTGGATATCAGCAATGCCGTCTTGTTTTTCGCCTCTGACGAATCTCGTTATGTCACTGGCGTTTCGCTTCCCGTTGATGCGGGCAGCTTGCTCAAATAATCCTCAATTAAGCACGACGAACTGGAGAAAACTCATGCCTGAATTCGACTACGAAAAGCTGAAGAAAGAAGCAGAGCAGTACATCAAGTTCGAGAAGGACAAGAAGAACCGGATCGCCTACATCACCTTTGACCGCCCGGAAGCGCAGAACGCCACCAGCCTGGGCATGCGGCAGAACTACGCCGACCTGATCCACAAGTGCAATGTGGACGACGATGTCAAGGTCGTCGTCATCCGCGGTGAGGGGGAGGATTTCGGCAGCGGCGGTGACCTGCCCGAGCAGCGGCCGATGCTGGAGAACCCCGGCCTGCCGCTGCACCACGAGCTCGCAATCAACGATGACGACGTCAAGTACCCGCCGGGTGGATCGTACCGTTACCTGTCCACCGTGACCGACTTCTACGCCAAGGCGCGCGCCGGTAACCGTCCGCTCCAGGAGCTTCGGAAGATCAGCATCATCGAGGCCAAGGGCTACTGCTACGGCTGGCACTTCTACCAGGCCGGTGACGCCGACCTGGTGATCTCCTCCGACGATGCCCTGTTCGGCCATCCGGCGTTCCGCTATGTCGGCTGGGGACCTCGGCTGTGGTGGTGGGCCGAGACCATGGGACTGCGCAAGTTCTCCGAAATGCTGTTCACCGGACGGCCGTTCAGTGCAAAAGAAATGTACGACTGCGGATTCGTCAACAGCGTGGTGCCTCGCGACAAGCTGGAAGCCGAAACCCTCAAGTACGCAATGGCGTGTTCACGATCGCGTCCAACCGACACGGTCGCCGTGCAGAAGACGTTCTTGGAGCTCTACAAGCAACACAAGGGCGAATACTTCGGTAGCCTGCTGACCGGCATGGTCGAGGGCATGTTGCCGATGATCAAAAACGACGCGGAAGAAGTCGACCTCACGGGTGGCACCTTCGAAAAGGGTCTCAACAACGTGGTGAAGGACAACGACATGAACTTCCCGCCGGAGTGGCGCCTCAGCCGCTCGGGACGCGCGAAGCCCTGACCGTCTTGGGAGGGCTCGCATGTCGGCGCTGACTGGTTTCAGAGTCGTTGAGCTGGCTGGGTCGGTGGCAGGGGAGTACTGCGGAAAACTGCTGGCCGACTTCGGCGCCGAGGTGATTAAGGTCGAGGCGCCCGGGTGCGGCAGTTGCACCCGGGCGTTTTCGCCCATCCTGGGCGACGCCCCGGGGTCCGACGGCAGTGTCTTGTTCGCGTATCTCAATACGAACAAGAACTCCGTCGAACTTGATGCTCGCGACCCGCGGTTGCATGCGTTGATCGCCGGCGCCGACGTGGTGATCGACGACGGCGCGACGCGCTTGGCGGCCCGGTACCCGAGTGTGGTTTTCTGCTCGATCACCCCGTTCGGCCAGAATGCCGCACCGGAGTACGCGAATGCCAAGAGCATCAACGTATTCCACGCCAGCGGCTGGGGATACCACACTCCCAGCCATCCGGACGCCAGTAAGCCGCCACTGCGGGGGCCAGGCCGGTTTATGGTCGACTACGAAGCCGGACTCGAGGCGGCACTCTGCGTGGCCTCAACGCTGTTCGGGCGGCTGCACCACGGCCGGGGTGAGGTCATCGACATCTCCCAACATGCCGTGCTGGTCTCGCGGGCCGATTGCATTTTGGGCCGCTTGATCACCGGCGAAGTCCCCGCCCACGGCACCCGCGAGGACTACGATCAGCAGGGCCCGGCGTCGTTCTTCGCCTGCGCCGATGGCTTCGTTTACCTCTACATGACCAGCCGCGCGCACTGGCTCGGCGTCAAAAAGCTGATGGGGCAACCCGAATGGCTCGACGAATTCGACGACGACTGGCTCGAGTTCTCGGTCACAGCGGAAAAGGTCAAGGCGTTCCAGCAGGGCTTCGCGGCGTGGGTCCGCGATCTGCCCAAGGAGACGGCGGCCGACGAAGCTCAGCGCCTGGGCGTGCCGCTGGTTCCGGTCAATGAGGCCGCAGATCTGCACCGATCGCCGCAGTACCGGCACCGCGGTTTCTTTCAGAACGTCAGCCATCCCGTGTTGGGCAATGCCGCCTACCCCACGGTGCCCTACTTGCTGAGCGCATCGCCAGCTGAAATAACCGCTGCGGCACCGGCTCTCGGTCAGCACACCGCCGCGATCTTGAGCCGCCTCGATACGAAACGCACACCACCTAGCGTGCGAGTGCCACAGCTGAAGCCGCCGAAGACCCCGCGGGGTGGGCCATTGCAAGGGGTGCGAGTCGTCGAGCTCACCAAGGTGTGGGCGGGTCCGTACGCCGGCAAGCTGCTGGCGATGCTGGGGGCCGAGGTCATCAAGGTCGAAACGGCGGCACTGCCCGAGGAGATGCGCGCCTACGGCGGCACCGACATCAACCACGCGCCGTTCTTCCTGAGCATCAACCCCGAGATCCTCAGCGTGGACCTCGATATCAAGTCAGCCGAGGGCATGGCGCAACTGCGTGAACTGATCGCGCGCAGTGACATCGTGATCAACAACCTGCGCCCGGGCGCGATGGAGCGCCAAGGCTTGAGCTATCAGGAGCTCACCGAGATCAAACCGGACATCATCTCGGTGTCAATCAAAATGTGGGGCAACGACGGGCCGCTGGGTCACCAGACCGGTTACGCGCCATGCTTCGCCGCCCTGGCCGGTCTCGCCCCACTGGTCGGCTACCCGGGCGGGCCCCCGCTCGGAACGAGTATGCGCTACGGAGATTCTACGGTCGGCGCCTCTGCCGCATACGCCGCCGTGGTTGCGCTGCTGCATCGCGAGCTCAGTGGCACAGGACAATTCGTCGACGTCTCGGCCGTCGAAACCCTCTCCTCGATGATCGGGGACTGCCTGCTCGAACAAAGCCTCACCGGACGACGCCTCGGACCGGACGGCAACAATCACCCTGATATGTGTCCGCACGGCTGCTACCCCTGCGCCGATGGCGCGTGGGTCAGCGTGGCCGTCGCAGGCGACGACGAATGGCGCCGGCTCTGCGACGTGCTCGGTGGCCCCGCGCTGGCCGACAATCCGCACTACGCCACATCGGACGGCCGACGCAGACACGTCGACGCGCTCGATGGCGACATTTCGGCGCTGACCCGCGACCATGATGCCGGCGCCCTCGCGCACCGGCTGCGGGCCGCGGGAGTGCCGGCCACCAAGAGCGCCACCGCAATCGACGTGATCGGCGATCAGCAACTCTGGGATCGCGAGTTGTATCGCTTCGTCTCCGATCACCGCGAAGGCCAGCGCCCGATCCTAGGGCCGGCATGGCGGATGGCGCGCGAGCCGGCGCGCATCGAGCGAGGTGCGCCCGACCTGGGCGAGGACACCGACTACATTCTGCACGAAATACTCGCTGGGGCACCGACGTTGGGCGGGTTATGACCGGAACACTGACACAGACCGTGGCACTGGTTACCGGCGCCAGCAGCGGCATCGGCGAAGCGACCGCTCAAGCGCTGGCGGCCGAGGGCGCAGCAGTGGCGCTGCTCGCCCGCCGCGCCGAGCGGCTGACCGACGTGAAAGCCGCGATCGAATCGTGCGGCGGTACGGCGCTGGTCGTGCCAGCCGACGTCACCGATGCCGAACAAGTGGCCGCCGCCGTCCAGCAAACCGTCGCCGAGTTGGGACGGCTGGACATTCTGGTGAACAACGCCGGCCTGATGCAGTCGGCGCCCGCGACCGAGGCGCCATTGCAGGACTGGGACCAGATGGTGTCCGTCAACGTGCAGGGCGTGCTTTACGCCACCAAAGCGGCACTGCCGCATCTGATCGAGGCGGCCGCCGATTCGCCACGCGGCGTGGCCGACCTGGTCACCATCAGTTCTACCGCCGGCTGGGTAGCCCGCCCCAACACCGCGGTCTATTCGCTGACCAAGTTCGGCGTCAACGCCTTCAACGAGGGGCTGCGCCAAGAGGTACTCGGCAAGCGCGTCCGGGTCGGCATCGTAGGCCCCGGCACCGTCGATACCGAAATCTTCAGCCACCTGGCCGAAGGCTCGCGGGAGGCGTTCGAACGCCAAACCGCCGGCATGGTCAAGCTGCGGCCCGAGGACATCGCCGATGCGGTGCTGTTCATGGTGACCCGCGACCGCCGGGTGGCCGTCAACCACATGCTGGTGCGCGCGGCGGAACAGACCTGGTAATCATTTGAATGCGCAGTGGGTCACCGGTGACCAGTCCGGGCTGACGTTTCCCGCCGACCCCGCGGCTTTGCGCGAAGGCGGAGCCCGGTTTCTTAGCGACGCGTTCAGAGCGTCCGGTGTGCTCACCGAGGGCAATGCGGTCAGCCGCGTCACCGACTTCGGCGAGGTGCCTGGCGGCAGCACGGGCCGCAAAGTCATGCTGGCAGTCGAGTACGACACGGCCGCAGCGGATTTGCACACCGACCTCTTCGTGAAATTCTCGCGCGATTTCGACGATCCAATCCGCGATCGCGGCAAGACGCAGATGGAGCCGGAGGTGCGATTCGCCTCCCTTTCGCGAACACCCGGTTTTCCCATCGCGGTGCCCAGCGCACTCTTCGGGGACTATCACCATCGCAGCGGTACCGGAATACTGATAACCGAGCGAATCCGATTCGGCGACAACGGAATCGAACGGCAGTATCACAAGTGCCTCGACTACGAAATGCCCGAACCCCTGGAGCATTACCGAGCGCTGCTGACCGCGCTGGCCCGGCTGGCCGGAACCCATCGATCCGGTCGGCTACCCGCCGAAGGCTTTCCGCTGGACGTACCGGCCGCGACGGTGGGGGAACGGGCACCGCTGTCCATCGACAAGCTGCAACGCCGGCTGGACCAGCTGGGCGAGTTCGCCGACACTCATCCCGGGCTGCTGCCCGCGAATGTTCGCTCGCCGGAATTCCTGGCGCGGCTGCGCGACGATGTGCCCCGGGTCGCCCGCCACGAGCACGCCGTCACCGCCCAGTTGGCCGACGACGCCGACTATGTCGCGCTGTGCCATTGGAACGCCAACATCGACAATGCGTGGTTTTGGCGCGACCCCGACGACGTGCTGCACTGCGGCCTGCTGGACTGGGGATGCGTCAGCCAAATGAATCTCGGCATGGCCATCTGGGGTGCGATGTCCGGTGCCGAAACCGAGCTGTGGGACGTTCATCTCGACGCGCTGTTGCAGTTGTTCGGCACCGAAGTCCGTCGTCACGGCGGCCCGCAGCTCGACCCGGCCCGCCTGCGCCGGCACACCTTGCTTTACGCCGCCGCGATGGGAGTCGCGTGGCTGTTGGACGTTCCGGCCTTGATCCGCAAGCGATTCGGAGCTGATCCGCCCACCACCCGCAAGGACCCGCGGATCCGGGAGGACGAAAGCGTCCGTGCGCCATTGCAAATGTTGTGTAACCTGCTGAGCGCCTGGGAGCGCTATGGCGTGGGGGAGTTACTGAGCTAAGGCGCGTCGTCGTCCCGGTCCATCAGCAGCTTCTCGGGGTGGTGGAACGTATTTACGCGTGGCTGACCATGATCGAGGTGCGGCGGCGGAAGCCATTCGGTCTCACCCCTCGCGTTCTTGCGGGTGGTCCAGCCGCCGGGCTGCAGTAGGCGGTGCTGGGCGCCGCAGGCAAAGGTCAAGTCGTCGACATCAGTGGTGTGACACGTAGCCCAATCGGTGACGTGGTGCACTTCGCAGTAATACCCGGGGACGGTACAGCCCGGCGCCGAGCACCCGCGGTCCTTGGCGTACAGAACAATTCGCTGTCCTGGCGATGCCAGTCGCTTGGTGCTATACAGCGCCAATGCCTTGCCCTTGTCGAAGATCGCAAGGTAATGCCGCGCATGACGCGCCAACCGGATCACGTCGCTCATCGGGAGGATGGTGCCGCCGCCGGTAAGGCCCCGCCCGGCGGCGGCCTCTAGCTCGGCCAGCGTGGTGGTGACGATGATCGAAGCCGGCAGCCCGTTGTGCTGTCCAAGCTCCCCTGAGGCGAGTAAGCCTCTCAGTGCAGCATTCAGCGCGTCGTGCTGGCGTTGTCCAGCGCTGCGAAAATCCCGCAAGATGGCCTGCTCGGCGGGATTTCCTTCCACACAGGGACTTTCATCGTCGGGATTGCACATTCCCGGAGCGCCTAATTTCGCCCACACCGCTTCCACAGTGGCACGGGCCTCAGGGGTCAGCCAGCCCCGTAACTCCGACATCCCGTCGCGGCCTTGGTTGCCCAGGCTCAGTCCGCGGCGCCGCGCACGATCCTCATCGGTGTAGCTGCCATCAGGATTGAGGCAATCGGACATAATCGCAGCGAGCTCCGCGACTTGTTCGGGCCGGAACTTGGTGCCTTCCATGGCCAGTTTGGCTTCCGCTTGTTCACGCGTGACAGCATCGATCCAGCCGGGCAACTGGTGGTAGAACTTTCGGATCGCGGCTACTTGACGGGGCCCGAGCGTGCCCTGACGCTGTTTGGCGGCAGAGGCTGCCAACACCGGTGCGAGCGGTTCGCCGGTCAACCCGCGCCGCGGCCCTAAGTCGGCGGCTTCCCGGATGCGCCGCGACGCCTCGGAACGACTGATCAAAGTAGCTTCGGCAATCGCATGTGAGAGTTTGCCGCCGATCTCCTGCGGAGTGGCCTGGCGGACCAGGCCGTTGATCAGTGGATGCTCAACCGCCGGCAGCCGACGCCGAATCTTCTCGCACCGCAACAACAACGCCAATTGCTCATGGGTGAGTAGCGCATCGCATTCTTGGGCCATCAATTCGTCGAAGGCACCGTCGATGGTGTCGAAGGCCGCCGACAGGGCCTCCCGATCGATACTCACAACCCAAATGCTATGAAGACCCACCGACAAAAAGCGGCAAATTGTTACCGCTGAAACAGCAGTAGCACAAGGGATTACGAGGCGGGGGCTAACTGTCCCGCCACGTCGGGCTGTGCGTCAGCACGTCGACGCCGTCGTGGGTGATGTGCACGCTGTCGCGGCGGAACACCGCACCGATGCCCTGCTCCCACACATAGCCCGTGATCGCCAGCACCATGCCGGCCTCGAGCCGGTCGTCTTCGCCCGCAGCCACCAGCGTTTCGGACACCACTGGCGGATCGAAACCCAGCCCCAGCCCATGTGCGATCGGCATCGGCGGTATCGGTTCCCCCGCCGCGCCGTAGGCGGCCAGCAGATCGCGTGTGGATGCACCGGGCCGACAGGCGGCAAGCATCTTGTCGTACAACATGTTCGAACGCTCGAACAGCACGCGAGGAGCAGAATCGCCAACCGGCCAGGTCCGGCCAACCTCCGCGACGTAGCCATTCGCCAACGCCCCCGCGGCGAAGGCGACGAGGTCGCCCGGCCGGGCCGTGGCGTCACCGCGATGCCACGGCCGCTCCCGCGAGGTCACCCACGCGGCGTCCTGGGTGGCCGGCGTGCTGACCCCACCCGCGGCCATCGCCTCCATCATCACCCCGGCCAACGTCCGCTCCGAGACACCGGGCGTCAATTCGGCCAAGGCAGTTGCCAATCCGTGCTCGGCAATACGCAGTGCACTGTCCATCGCCGCGATCTCGTCGGGCGTCTTGATGCGCCGCGCCGCGCGCATCGCCGGCTCGGCATCGACAAGCTCCGCGTTGGGGAACGCGTCGGGCAGCAATGCGGCGAAAGTCGGAGTGATCGCGTCGGTTCCGACCCGCCGCGCGGCCTCGGCGCCGTCGACCTTCCTCAGCACGTCGATCAGGGTCATCGGGTTCCAGGCCAGCCCGTAGAGGTGATCGTGGTCGATTTCCTCGGGCACCCCCTCGTCGTCGGTGCTGTTGAGGTAGATATCCCCGGTGGCGCGCACCAGGACACACATCGGGCCGAACGGCCGCGTCCCGGCTATCCAGAGTTGGGGCGCGCCAGTGACATAGCGAATGTTGGCTTGGCGGCCGAGCACCAGGATGTCGAGGCCGTGTTCGTCCATTTGGGCCAGCGCGCGCGCCCGGCGCCCGGATCGTAGTGCCCGGGTGTCGGGCAGAACCTCAGTCGCCATAGGGCGTATAGGGGTAGTCGGTAATCGGCGCGTAGCCGTCTTCGGTGATCACCACAATCTCCTCACTGCGGTATCCTCCTGTTCCGTCCTCCCACATCACGGGTTCCAGAACCAGAACCATGCCGGGGGGAAACACGAAGTTGTCGTCGAACTCCTCGCCGAGATCGGTTCCGATCATCGGCGCTTCGGCGGGGTAGGTGCCGATGCCGTGGCCGAGATAGAAATGCGGCAGCCACGGTTTGCGGCCACCGTTGGCGGCGATCGCCGCCCGCGCCAAATCCCCTGATGTCACACCGGCTTTGGTCACCGCGAGGACGGCGTCCAGGACCGTCCGCCACTGCCGGAATTGATCCAGCTGTCGTGAGGTCGGTTTCTCGCCGACAATCCAGGTTCGGCCGAAGTCGGAGCAGTACCCGTGAAAAGTGATGCTGATATCGGTCCACAACACATCGCCGGCCGCCAGTTTGCGGTCGGTGGGCAGCAACGGCAGCGCGAGATCTCCGTGCGTGGTCCAGACACCGGCTTCCCGTGAACTCGGCATCACCTGCCAGATAGCCTCCAGCATGTTGGTGGTGGCCCCGAGCTCGAACGCGCGACGCACGAAGGTGGCCGAGAGATCGATCTGCCGCACACCCGGCACCAGGGCCTGCTGCACGTCGACAATGGCTTGTTCGGTGATGCGGGCAGCCTTGCGCAGGCAAGACAGCTCGTCGCGGGTCTTCACCAATTGCGCGGTGCCGAGCACGATCGCGGCATCCGTCGGCGGGCCACCGGGAAAGAGCTTGGGTGTTGCCCGTCGCATTGCTCCGGTGAGCTCGTCGACGGCGATGCTCGCTCCCGGCGGGATCAGATCGGCCAGCTGTCGCGCGAATTCCTGGACGCCGTGGTCGAATTCGAGGTAGGCGGGGCCGTGCAGATGGTCGTTGGGCACCGGCGACTCCGCCGATGATCCGCTGCGCAACGGCATGAACAGGTGCGGATGCTCATCGTCGGCGAGCACCACCGCGACCGGGCGCTCCACATGCGAGAGGCCGGCGTCGAGCAGGGGCCAGCTGGCTCCCGTGGCGTAACCGACGTAGCCGTTCATCAGCAGGATCAGCGCGTCGACGCCGTGCTCGGCCATCGCGGATCGCAATCGTGCCCCGACCTCCGTGCGCATCCGGGCCCAGTCCGGCTCGGCGGGCGCGTCGAGGACCGAGCGTCGGGCGGACAGTGTGTTCGTCATCAAATCCCCAGGAATTTCTTGATGTTGCCTCCGACGACACGCACGGCGTCCTCGGGTCCGACGGCGTCGACCACCGCGGCCAGCGACCTCTCCGAATAGCCGAAAGTGCTTTCGTTGTGCGGATAGTCGGACGACCACATCACCTTGTCGATTCCGATCTCGTCGATCTGTCGCAGGCCAAGGCCGTCAACCATGAACGAGGCACACATGTGGGTGTCCCAGTAGTAGCGGATGTCGTGCTCGGGCTGATGCCGCAGCATGTGCTGATACGAGGCCAGCACATGTTCGGCGTCCTGTAGAGCCGTTGGCACCCAGGCGATTCCGCCCTCGAACCAGCCGACACGCAGGCGCCGGTGCCGGTCCAGGATGCCGCTGAAGATGTACTTGGAGAACATCTCCCGAAACGAGTCGATGTTGACCATCATCGCCACCGCGACGCTGTTGACCTCGCTGGGAAACTTCGGTTGACTCTCACCGATGTGGTGGGTGATGGGCAGAGCGGCCTCCTCGATCTCGTCCCACACCGCGCTCATCGCCGTGCTGGAGTAATCGATGGGCTGCCCGTTTTGGTCGTTACCGGGGCTGATCGGCATTAGAAATGTCTTCAGCCCCAACGATTTCAGTTCCGTCAACGTGCGACGGGCCCCACGCGGATCCCACCAGTTGATCAGCCCTACCCCGTAGCAATGGCCGTGAGAGCGCTCCTGGACCCCGGCGATGTGCTCGTTGTAGACACGGAAGATGCGCTCGCGGATCTCGTGGTTCGGGTGGTGGAACAGCGCAAGCACCGCGTTGGGGAAGGCCAGTTCCTTGTCGACGCCGTCCTCGGCGAGCTCGCGAATCCGGGCTTCGACATTGTTGGTGGCCGCGCCGGCGAGATCGTCGTATTGCATCAGCACCGCACTGAAATCGCCGACCACCATGGACTGTCCTGGCTGGCCCAGCAGATACGCGCCATCCTCGTACCAGATCCGCGGCGCCTGATCCTTGAGGTCGTCGGGAAACATTTCGTAGAAGATGTCGTCGGCCACCGAGATGTGGTTGTCGGCGGAGAACACCTCGGTGCCGGCCGGCAGGCCGGTGTTGAATTCCGCCGCCCGGCCGTGCCGGTGCTTGGGCGCGCCGATCATGCCATCGGGGTAGAGGGTGTTGGCTGGGCTGGACATCATCGTCCCTTCGTCGGGATCACTTCTCGTTACGCATCACCGGGTGAGCACGCCGATCTGTTCCAGGTCGGCAAGGTACTTCTCGATCAGCTGCTGCGAGACGTGCGGGATCGCGCGACCCGAGTGTTCGACCGCGGACTCAAATTGCGCGCCGGGTACCGGTGACCCGGCGATAGCGAGCATGGGTTCACGGTAGACGTCCAGCACGGTCAGCACCGACTGGGCGCGCTGCTGCTCGGGCAGAGCCCCCATCGCCGTCTCGAAGCGGGTGACCCAATTCGAGTAGTCGTCGATCTTTTCGATGGAATAACCCGCGGCGATGATCCAGTCGACGAACGTGTCCATCGAGATGCCGTCGTCGTGCGGGTTGGTGGTGTTGTACGTGGCGAAGCTGCTGCCGTGTCGCGGTCCGATCGCGGCGATCGCCTCGGCGAGGAAGTCGACCGGCAGCCCTTCGTAGTGCGGCCTGGCGTCACCGGCCCGGTAAAACGACCTCGGGGCGACGCCGGTGGCCACCAGGCTGAACAGCAGGCGGGTGAAGATGTCCGGCACGTTGAGCTGTCCCGCATAGCGGCTGTCGGCGAGGATCATGCCCGGCCGGAACACCGCCACCGGCAGTCCACATAGGTCGTGGGCCTCGCGCATCAACACCTCGCCGGCCCACTTGCTGATCCCGTACCCGTTGGCGTAGCTGTCGCCGACCACGCACGCGGGGACCAAGCGACGGATGTCGGTGTCTTCATCCACGAGCTGGTGCGCCACGGCACTGACGCCCAACGTGGAGATGTAGTGGATCGGCTTGAGTTTGGTGGTGATCGCCAACCGGATCACCTCGGCGGTGCCCACCACATTGGGACCGAACAACTGCTGATAAGGCAGCACGTGGTTGACGTGGGCAGCCGGGTGCACGATCAGGTCGACGGTCTCGCTCAGGCGCTGCCAGGTCGCGTCGTGGATCCCGAAGCCGGCTTCGCCGATGTCGCCGGCCACGACTTCGAGATGGCCGTCGGCCAGGCTCCGGAAGCGGTCCAGCAGCTTGGGATCGGAATCCAGAGCGGCCTCGATGCGCCGACGAGCGTGGGCGGCATCGGCGCCGCGCGTCAGGCACACCAGCGTGCCGCCCGAATCGGCCAGGCGCTGCAGCCATTCCAGCCCGAGGAACCGCCCCAGGAACCCGGTCGAGCCGGTGAGCAGAACAGTGCGGATCTCGCTGGTGAGGGCGGGCAACGACGTCGCCGCCTTCAGGATGTCGTCGTCGATGAACTTGTCCAGGCGTAGGTCGCGGGCCGACACCCGGTGGCCGGCGCTGTCGTGCACGGAGGCGTAGGTGGGTCGCCGCACGTCGGAATTGCGTTGGCGTTCGATGTGATCGGCGATGCGGAGCAGATCGCCGGTCGGGTCGATCACCACGCCCACCGGAACCTCGACCCCGTAGATGTCGGTCAGCAGCGTCGAAAAAGTCAATGCGGACAGCGAATCGCCGCCGAGATCGCAGAATCTGGCTTCGGGGGAGACGTCGGCCGCCGAAACACCCAGGGTGGCCTGCACCGCCTTACTGACGGTCGCCAGCACCGGCTGGTCGGCGCCGCCCGTGCGCAAGGCGCGCAGCTGCCGCAATTGATCGTCGGCCATGGCAGCGTAGAGCTGCTCCAGGCGCTCTCCGTAGCGCTCTTTGAGCTTGGGTCGCAGGAACTTTCCGACACCGGACAACAGGCCGTTGGCCAAGCTGAACGGATCGGTCTCGATCAGGAAATCGCGCGGGATCTCATAGCCGTTGAGGCCGTTCTCACGCGCGATCCGTCGCAGCGAGTCGGCGATCATCGAGGTGGCGACACCCGCGTCGATCGGCACGATCACGGCAAGCAGGAAGGAACGTTCGCTGTTGCCATAAATGTAGATCTGGTGAATCAGCGGGCTGGTCGAGTACAACGCCTCCAGTCGCGAAACGGCGACGAATTCACCCTGCGCCAACTTGATGACGTTGTTGCGGCGATCGACATAGCGTAATTGGTCGGGCCCGACCTCGGCCATGATGTCACCGGTCTTGTAGTAGCCGTCCTCGTCGAACATCGTGGCCGTCAGGTCGGGACGGTTGTAGTAGCCGGCCATGAAGCGAGCCGACTTGACCGCCAGTTCCCCACGGGGAAAAGGCTTGTCGGTGTTGAAGTAGCCGAGCTCGGGAACATCGAGCAGCTTGTAGTCGATCACCGGCGGCCGCAGTACATGCTCGTCGGCCACGATCATCCCGCCGGCGATCTCGGTGGACGAATACCCGATCAGCAGGTGCTGATCGAGCACGATCTCCATAAACTCCTTGATCTCCGGGGACAGCGCCGCCGATCCGCAGCCCACCGCCAGCACGCGGCCGCCCAGAATCTGCTCACGGATCTCGGTGGTCAGTTCCTCGGCCGTTTCGTCGGATGCGCTTCCGGCCAGGCCGCGCCGGTCCGACTCGCGCTGATAGTGGTGGTAGAACATCTCGCAAACCCGCGGCACCAGACTCATCGAGGTCGGCCGCACCAACGCCAAATCGTCGAACAGCGTCGACAGATCGCTCCTGGCCGCGAAATAGCTGGTGCCGCCGTTGGCCAAGGTCAAAATCACGTAGCCGTACCCGATCAGGTGACTCATCGGCATGTAGCTCAATGTGATGACCGGCTGATCCGACTGTGCGAGCCAGGTGCCGATACACAAACTCTCGGTGAACATCGCGCCTTTAGGTGTTCCGGTGCTCCCGGAGGTGTAGAACACCCAAGCCAGCGGATCCTCGTCGGCTGCTGCCACGTGCAGCGGCGGGGTAGGCAGTGATTTGCCATGCGCGACAACATCATCGAGTGTTTCGATGACAAGCCCGCTGCCCGAAGCGGCCAGCCGGTCGCGCGCGGCTTCGTAGCTGGCTCGCTGATCGTCGTCGCGTGGTTCGTAGTCGAACACGATCAGCCGCTGCGGCGCGGTACCGGTCGGGGCCACCGCCAGCACTGTCTCCAAGGCGATCTCGAGGTTATCGATCCCGGCGGCGAAGATCCGTGGCTGGGTCTCGGTGAGGATCGGCGCATGCTGGGCGGCCGGTGCGCTGGTCTGCAAGGGCACCACCACCGCGCCGAGGTGAATGCAGGCGCACTCGATCGCGGTGTAGTCGATGCTGGCGAAACCCAGCACGCACACGAAATCGCCGGTTCGCACCGGATGTTGTTCGTGCTGGTGCCAATCACCGGCCACCGCTTGGACACGCGCCCACAGCTGCGCGTAGCTGACGGTCTCGAAGCGCGACAGGAAGTTCAGTGTCGAGCGTCCGGTCGCGGGATCCGTAACCACTTCGCGCACCCGCTGTCCCAGCGCCGGCCGGTCGGCGTAGCCCTGCAACACGATCGCCATGACCTCGCCGATCCGCAGCCCGGGTGCGCGCGCCGCGGCGGCGACGCGCTCGTCGGGGCGGGTGGCGGCGAATTGCGCATCCTCGGCATAGAGTCGCTCGCGCCGGCGCGCCAACCGTTCCCACTGGTCGTGCTGCGCGCCAGGATCCTTTACGTCAGAGCGGGCGACGAACGCCATAGTTCACCACTTCCCTGTGCTGAAGCCATCCCGGTCAGTCCGGATAGCTGACGCCGGTGAATTCTTCGGAGAGCTGCCACAGTCGTTCCCTCTCGATTTCGCTGCCCGCCAGCCGCGGAACGCCCGCGAATGTGACTCCGCCCCCGGCAGTTTCGTAGAATCCACGCGGTCCGTAGTAGCAGCCGCCTTCGGCATCCGGCGAGACCGCCGCGTACAGGGTCGGCTTGATGCCCTCGTCGACGTCCAGCCACATGAAAGGCAGTAAGCGCCAGGTCAATTGGGTGAGCCTCGCCTGTAGTGTCGGTTTGTCCCGTCCATACGATGCGCCGCTGAGTAGGTTGGTTTTGCTCAGTCCCGGGTGCGCGGCATTGGACATGACGCCCCAGCCACCCCGGCCGCTGCGCCGGTTCAGTTCGACCGCGAACATCAGCTGCGCCAGCTTGGCGATGCCGTAGGAGACCATCGGTTTGTAGCCGTGCCGGGCGTTGGGGTCGTCAAAGGTCAGTTTCGGTTGGGTGGCGGCGATGCTGCTCACCGTCACAACGCGCGACGACGCCGCGGCGCGCAGCAGCGGCAATAAGTGCGCGGTGAGGGCGAAGTGGCCCAGGTGGTTGGCGCCGAATTGCAACTCGAAGCCGTCGCTGGTGCGGTGCAGCTCAGGCGGGGTCATGACGCCGGCATTGTTGATCAAGACGTCGATCGGCCGGCCTTCGGCAGTCAGCTCTTCGCCCAGCGCCGCAACACTTTCCAGCGATGCCAGATCCAGCTGCTTGATGCTGAGCTTCGCGGCGGGGACTTCGCGGCGTATCTGCGCGATGGCGGTCTCGCCCTTGGCGTTGTTCCGGATAGCCATCACGACGTCGGCGTCCGCGGCCGCCAACCGCTTCGCGAGCCCGAATCCCAGGCCGCTGTTGGCCCCGGTGACAACCGCACGCTTGCCGGCCAGATCCGGGACGGCCAGCGTCAGGTCCGGTTTCACCATGTCACGGGAAGCTCGTAGACACCGTAGGCCAGCGTGTCGTGCTTGAACGGCAGCTCCTCGACCGCAACGGCCAGCCGCAGGGTCGGCACCCGACGCAGCAACGTGGGCAGCGTGATCTGTAATTCCATGCGGGCCAACTGCTGTCCCACGCACTGGTGGCGGCCGTAGCCGAATCCGACGTGTGCACCCTGATCGCGAGTCAGGTCCAGCCGGTCGGCATCGGGGAACTGGCGGTTGTCCCAGTTGGCCGGTGCGACATCGAGGATGATGCCTTCACCCGCGCGGATCGTCTCACCACCGACTTCGATGTCCTCGATGGCAATGCGACGTTGACCGGTTTGGATGATGCTCAGATACCGCATCAGCTCCTCGACCGCATTGGCGATCGCCTTCGGATCGTCGGTTTCGACCAGGAACTGCCGCTGATCGGGATGCTCGAGCAGGGCCGCGATACTCAGACTGATCATGTTCGCGGTGGTCTCGTGGCCCGCGATCAGCACGCCGACGGCCAATTGGGTGGCTTCGCGCACGCTGATCTCTTCGGCGTTGACCCGCTCGGCCAGATCCGACACCAGATCCTCCGACGGGCTTTCCATCTTGACCCGAATCAGCTTGGCGAGGTACTTCGCCAACGACGCGGCGCCCTGGGCCGTGTCCTCCTCGGTCGCGTAACGCCCGGTGCCACGTTGAGCCTGTTCCTGGAAGAAATCGGCGTCCTCGTAGGGCACGCCCAGCATTTCGCTGATGACCAGCGTCGGGACGGGCAGCGCCAGCGTGCTCACGATGTCGCCGGGGTTGGGGCCGGCCAGCAACGCTTCGATCCGCTCGTCGACGATCTTCTGTACCGCGGGGCGCAGCCCCTCGACCCGCTTGAAGGTAAAGGGTTTTGACAGCATCCGGCGATAGCGCGTGTGCTCCTCGGCGTCGGAGGTGAACACCGAGCGCGGCCGTTTGTGCACCGTCGCCAGCATGCCCTCGTTCCAGTGCGGATAGCCCGGCAGCCGGTCGTCGACGCTGGTGCGCGAGTCGGTGAACAACGATCGGATCGCGTCGTAGCCATGAATCAACCACGGTGTGCTGCCGTCCCAGATCCGCACCCGGCTCAGCTGCTTGGTTGCGTTGAGCGCCAACGATTCCGGGGGAGGGGCGAAGGGGCAGCTCGCGGCCCGCGTCATCGGGAAGTCCGGAATGTCGGTGGCTGGATCAGTTGAGACGTCGGTCATCGTGCTCCTTGTTTTCACCCGTGATCGGTCAGTCGCCCGCTGCACCCACATGAACCGGCGCGCGCCACAACCCGACGATCGCGTCGATCAGGCCCTCGCCGGCGACCGGCCAACTGGAACGCGACCGCGGTCCGTGCTCGGCCAGTGCGCCTTCATGCTCGGCGCAGGTGTGCATCAGCAGATTTCGGACCATGACGATCCGTTCGGATCGCACTCGTTTGGGCAGGTCGGGCAGGCATCGGTTGATGCCGTCGACGGTCTGCACCAGCCTCGGCGACATCAGGGCGTCTTTGGTGACGACATGGTGGTAGGTCGGATCGGCCATCGCCTGGGCGGCAAACCGCGCATAGCAGCTCGGCGTGCCCAGCGCGGCCAAATGATCGGTGAGTGGCCGCACCAGGGTGCTCACCCAGTCCCGCAGGTCGGTCGAATCCCCGATGTCGTCCAACATCTGCGCACGCAATTCCTCGATGGGCTCACGGTGTTTGCTTTCGATCGCGCGCAACAATTCGGTCCGGGTGCCGAAGTGATAGCAAGCTGCGGCATTGTTGCCTTGCCCGGCCGCTTCGCTGATCTGCCGGTTGGAGACGGCGTACATGCCCCGCTCGGCGAACAACCATTCGGCGGCCGACAAGATCGCCTCACGCGTACCCAACGACCTGTCGGTGCGCGCGGTCCGCTCGGCCTTCACCGCCTCAGTGAACACTGGGCGGCGGATTAAATCAAGCCATTTATTTAATGCGTGTCGCGGACGGTGCCCCCGTCGCGTTCCGCCGGGTTACCGCCTCAGCTGGGCTTCCTGATATGCGGTCCCAGCAGGGACTGCCAGCCACGTTGCATGTTCTGAAACTCTTCCTCGCAGTTCCCGGCGCGACTCTCCGGAAGGTCCCCAGAGGAGACGATGCTGGCGTTGGCCTCCGGGTTGGAGCCGTAGATCCAGCACTCCCAGTTGTACATCCGGGTGATGTCCATGGAATGCCCGTCCCAGAACGGAAGCTCGTTGGCGTCACCGTCTTCCTTTGCGCTCAGCTTCCATTCCGCCGCGGTGTTGGTGGCGATACGCACACCATCGGGATACGGCTTTCCGTCGGCGCCGGGGTTGAGCAGCATGAACGCCGAGAGCTGATCGGCCACGTCCTCCTCGCGCCCGGTAAACGCGAGCTGATAGATGGCGAGGGTGGCGTGACCGAGCTCGTGGTAGGCAGCTGAGATCGTCTCGTCGAGCGCGGGGGTGACCGGATCAGGCATTCCGCTGCCCGCGGCGAGTTTCTCGGCGTGCTCCCTGGCCTCGTAGCAAAGCTGTATCTCGTTGGCATCGGGAAGGTAGAAATCGTTTTCCGTATCGCATTGCTTGCCGACCACACCCAAGTCGGACGGCAGCACCAAGGTGTCCTGGATGTGGTGTGCGAGATCTTCCAGCACCTTCGCGTCCTGCATGAGTTGGCGGCCGCGCTGCGCCTGCGGTGTCGTGGCGTCTTCGTAGCGGATCTTCACCGTTCCCGGCCCAGGAGGCGTCGGCTCGCCCGGCTGCTTCGGGGACTCCGTCGACGGTTGCGCGGTCGGCGAATGCGATTCGGCCGGTTGGCTTTTGGAACCGCCACACCCGACCGTGCAGAAGAGCACAGCGCACGCCGCGGCGATCGGTTTCGTTATCGCTCTCATCGTTCGCATTCGCGCCCCATCCGCTCAGCTCGTATTGGAGCGCGGCGCGAGAGACGGCGACTTTGACTCAGCCGCCGAGCCCCTTCTTCACCGCTGCATCCTGCTTTTGGCCGATGTCGTTGATGAAGTCCGGTGGCGGCAACGTGTCCGGCGGGCCGTCGAATTCCAGCGTGACAAAGGCCTTGCCCTCGGTGAACAGCAATACCGCGATGCCCTTGGAATTGTCGGGCGAATTCCCTGACACCACTGTTCCGTCGGTGCCGATCTTGACCGCGTCCGTTGTCGGATGCTTGATCGCACCGCCCTGTGCCGATTTCGCGGCATTCAGTGCGCTGGTTGCCGCATCGGCGTCCGGCAGCACCTGGATGGTGGCTTTGATGGTGTGGCTGTTGTCCTGGGTGTTGAATGTCGTCGCGGCGCCGGGCTGTCCGTTGGGATTGTTCGTCGGCGGCGTGCCCGTGAAGGGCACCGGCGCGTCGATATCGGTCACCTGGATCAACCAGCCCGTGTAATCGACCGCCGGCGCCGCGGGCGCCGAGGAGGTCGGCGCCGCGCTGCTCTTGGTGGTCGACGAGGTGGCCGATCCCGACGTCGTCGGCGAAGGCTTCTGATTGCCGCCGCAGCCGGCCACGGTCAACGCCAGCGCTGTCGCCACCGCGGCCCCCGCGACCAACGGTTGTGAAAGTCTCATCGCATCGTGCTCCTTCCAGGCTCGATCTGGCGATGGAGTCGATTTCACCCCAAAGGCACAGTACAGTGCGCATGTCGTCAGATCGGCTGGGCACCGATGTCGCGGGCTATTCCAGCTGATCGCGCAGGGATGCCAAGGTATTCGCGAGAATGCGCGACACCTGCATCTGCGACACCCCAATTCGTTTCGCGATCTGGCTCTGCGTCAGCGATTCGAAGAACCGCATGTGCAGAACCTCTTGTTCGCGGGCGGGGAGCGCGGCTATCAGGGAGCGGACCGCTTCGCGGTTGGTGATGTGGTCGATGTGGGGGTCGACGGCACCCACCGCGTCGGCGACCAGACGGTTCCGCCCGGATGCGTCGGCGCCGACCGGTGCGTCCAGGGACTCCAGCTGGTAGGCGTCGCCGGCAACGAGGCATTCGACGATCTCGTCGTGAGCGACGCCGAGCTCTTCCGACAGCTCGCGAGCCGTCGGTGCGCGGCCCAGCCTCTGGACCAAATCTGCTGTCGCTCTGCTGATCTGGACATGAAGCTCACGCAACCGGCGTGGCACTCGCATGCCCCAGCTGTAGTCGCGGAAGTGGCGCCGAACCTCGCCCATCATGGTGGGAATCGCGAAACCGATGAAACTCGGCCCTTTGTCGGGGTCGAACCGGTTGATGGCGTTCATCAGGCCCAGCCGCGCGACCTGGGTCAGGTCGTCGAGACCCTCACCGCGCCGTCCGAAGTGACGAGCGACGTGGTCAGCCAGCGGAAGACATCTGCTCACGATGCATTCGCGCTGACGGTGGTACTCGTGCGATTCGGCCGGCAGGGTGCGCAACACCAGAAACATGTCGATGACGTCGTCGTAGGAATCGTCGTTACGAGTGCTAGCCGGCCGGGTGGGCCGGGGGGGAGCAAGGACTTCGGTCATCTGGACAACCGCCCCCTCGCCACTACAGGTGTGAAGACAGTCGTGCACAAAGGGATTCGCATTGCGGTACTTCCTTCGAAGTCGCGTGCAGTGAGGTTTCGCAGTCGACTGCCGACACCACGCTGCAACCGTCGGTTGGACACGGATCGGTTGTTCGCAGCGCACGGGGCGCCGAAGGAAGGGAACCGGAAGATGTCGATCGCCGGAGCCACAGCCCAGCAGCCGTGCGGCTAGCTGACCGCTTTTAGCTAAACGGCGACGTGTCCAGAACGGACTCAAGATCAGAGTCTACCCCCTGAACCCGGATGGTGCGATTGTTCGCCAATTGGGGGAAGCTGAGCAACCTCGTGTAGCCCGAACCGCCACCGTTGCCGGCGGTCGACACCCAACGCGTACTGTTCGGCAGATGGTGAGCCGCGTCACCGGGCGCTCCTCTGGGCATTGTCGGGAACACGCTGCTTGGAGTCCGCCACGATGAGCAAGCACGGTTTGCTGGCCGGTCGCGGCGCGGTGGTGTCCGGCGGAAGCCGCGGCATCGGCCGTGCGGTCGTCGAACTGATTGCCGACCTGGGCGCCGCAGTCGTAGTCAACGGTCGTGATGCCGACGCCGTGACGGAAACCGTCGCGGCGGTCACGGCGACGGGTGGGCGAGCCACCGCGGTGGTCGGAGCCGCCGACGACGAGGCCGTCGCCGGCGCGCTGGTGGAGACTTGCCGTGACACCTTCGGACGGTTCGACATCCTGATCAACTGTGCTGGTATTGCCGAGCCGCCCGGCTCCTCGATCCTGGACATCTCGCCTGACGACTTCAATCGCCTGATGGGCGCCCACGTCGGCACGGTCTTCCATACCTGCCGGGCCGCGGCGCGCGCGATGGTCGGGCAGGGATACGGGACGATCGTCAACACCAGCTCGGTGGCCTTTCTCGGCGACTACGGCGGCACCGGTTACCCTGCGGGCAAAGGCGCCGTCAACGGCTTGACGGTGGCCATTGCCGCCGAGCTCAAAGCCAACGGGGTGCGGGCTAACGTGGTGTGCCCCGGCGCACGAACACGCCTTTCCACCGGAGACGACTACGAAAAGCACATCGCCGATTTGCACCGCCGCGGATTGCTGGACGACGTGACGATGCAGGCCTCACTGGATCCTGCCCCGCCCGCGTTTGTGGCACCGCTCTACGCGTACCTCGCCAGCGACCTGTCGCGTGACGTGACCGGTCAGATCCTTGTTGCCGCAGGCGGATTCGTCGGCCGGTTTGATCGCCCGGTCCCGTCTCTGCTGGGCTATCGCGACCACCATGATGCCGCGCCCTGGGGGATTGAAGACCTGCACAAGATGATTGGTGCGGGCGGGTAGCCGGAACGTCGAAATTGACATCCCATGTAGTCCGAAGGGATCGGCCTGGCCGAGATGCGGTGTGTGAGTTCGCCATTCCTTGAACCGATTCGCGCGTGCTTACGTGTCCACGAGAGCGACCAGCGGGAGCAAGGTAGCCCAATGCGTTAGCGAGACCCAACCGTGATGGATTCATCCAAGGCGCCCGGGAGCGGCGGTGTCGTCCGCTGCGGCGAGTTGAATACCGTGGCGGTATGTCATCGAGATTTAACCAAGAGCGTTTGCTCGCGATGTAGCCCTGCATTTTTCTGCTACCTAAACTCCTAGGGGTTCGGGGGGTTTAAGGTCACTAGTCGAGCAGGCGGCTATGGAACGACTGAGCGGGCTGGATGCGTTTTTTCTTTACTTGGAGACGCCGACCCAGCCATTGAATGTGTGTTGCGTGTTGGAGTTGGACACGTCCACCATGCCGGGGGGCTACACGTACGGCGGGTTTCGCGCAGCATTAGCGAAGAGCATCGCGGCGGTGCCGGAATTCCGGATGAAACTCGCCGACAACCAGCTGAATTTCGATCACCCGGTCTGGGTGGACGACGAGAAGTTCCGACTGGAACACCATCTGCTGCACGTTGGTGTGCCGACGCCCGGGGGGCGCCGAGAGTTGGCCGAGATCTGCGGGTATATCGCCGGGCTGCCGCTGGACCGGGATCGACCGCTCTGGGAGATGTGGGTGTTGCAGGGCGGCGCCAACAGGGACGCGGTCGTGGTGATGCTCAAGGTTCATCACGCGCTCGTCGACGGCGTCGCGGGCGCTAATTTGCTGTCCCACCTGTGCAGCGCGCAACCCGATGCGCCGGCCCCGAAGGCAATCACCGGTGCGGGCGGCGCGCACCCCTTGCAGATCGCCATGACCGGTCTGATCGGCTTTGCTCGCCGGCCCTTGCGGTTGGCGACCGTGGTGCCCGCAACGATGTTGACGGTGGCGCATACCGTGCTGCGGGCGCGCGACGGCCGCACGATGGCTGCGCCGTTCTCCGCCCCGTCGTCGCCGCTCAACGGTTCCGTCACGCGCTACCGCAACGTCGCCTACACGCAGCTGGACATGCGCGACGTCAAGCGAGTCAAGGACCGCTTCGGGGTGACCGTCAACGACGTCGTCGTGGCGTTGTGCGCTGGGGCGTTGCGGCGCTTCCTGCTCGAGCGCGGTGACCTGCCCGACAACCCGCTGGTGGCTGCCGTGCCCGTGTCGGTCCACGGCAAGTCCGATCGCCCCGGGCGCAATCAGACCACCTGGATGTTCTGCCGAGTGGAAAGCCAAATCAGTGATCCGGCCGAACGTATCCGCGCGATCGCCGCTGGAAACAAGGCCGCCAAAGAGCACACCGCGGCTCTGGGTCCAACCCTCCTGCACGACTGGACGCAGTTCGGCGGCCCGACGATGTTCGGTGCCGCGATGCGCCTGCTGCCGCACATTCCGATCAACCGCAGCGCATTCAATTTGGTGCTGTCGAATGTGCCGGGCCCGCCGGATCAACTGTATTTCCTGGGGTGCCGCGTCGGCACGATGTACCCGCTCGGCCCGATCATCGGCGACGCCGGACTCAACATCACCGTGATGTCGCTCAACGGAGAACTCGGCATCGGCCTGGTCGGCTGCCCCGATCTGTTGGACGACCTGTGGGGCATGGCCGACGCGTTTCCCGATGCGCTCAAAGAGTTGCTGGAGTGCCGCGACAGCCAGGTCGACGACAGCTACTCGCTGGATGTGTGAGGCCGCGAGCGCATCGACGGTAGCCGGTTTCCGATAAACAGGGCATCGTCACGTCCACTGGGTCGACAATGTCGCACGTTATGTGGGTGTCCGAAGGCACCGCGGCCTAGGCTGGCTGCGAACCGCAGGAGGGTCATTGACAATGGAACCGAACCAGCTCGACCCCGTCGCCAGCGAACGTCTCTCGCATGCCGGCAAGTTATGGACTTCTGATCTTTCGATCAACGAGTTCGCACTGCTGCATGGCGCCGGGTTCGAGCCGATGGAACTCGTGATGGGGGTCTCCGTCTATCACGTCGGCTATCAATTCACCGGTATCCGGCAGCAGTCGGAGTTGCCGGTGCTCACCGACGCGACCTACCGGGCGCGCTGGAATGCGATGTCGCGCATGCAGGCCGAAGCCGATGCGCTGGGCGCCGACGGAGTGGTCGGCGTCCGGCTCGATTGGCGTCATCAAGGCGAAGGCGAACACCTCGAATTCATTGCGGTCGGAACCGCCGTGCGATACGTCCCCAAGCCGGGAGCGTTTCGAAGGCCTAACGGGCAGGCATTCAGCAGTCACCTGTCCGGCCAGGATCTGACCACCCTGCTGCGCTCCGGGTTCGCGCCGGTCGCATTCGTGATGGGCAACTGTGTGTTTCACGTCGCCGTGCAAGGCTTTCTGCGGACACTCAGTCAGGTCGGGCGCAACGCCGAGATGCCGCAGTGGACGCAGGGCAGCTACCAGGCGCGGGAGCTGGCCATGTCGCGCATGCAGAGCGAGGCCGAACGCGACGGTGCAAACGGCGTCGTGGGTGTGCATTTCGCCATCTCGAATTACGCCTGGGGGCATCACACCGTCGAGTTCTACGTAGCGGGCACCGCCGTGCGCAGCAGTAGTGAGCCGCAGACCATCACACCGTCGTTCGTGCTGCCGATGAGTGATTGATGACAAATTACGACCCTGAGCGCGCCAGCCGCGCGATCGGAGCAGCCCTGGCCGGACCCGGCGGAGTCGGACAAGTGATCACGGTGTTTTGCGGCGTTCCCGGCGTCATTCTGACGCCCGCGCGGCGCGGCCTGTTCCGGTCCGCGCCGCAGCGAGTCCAGATCGGCGACTGGCGCTACGAACTCACCGCCGACGGTCGACTGAGCGCCGGTCATATCGTCAATGGCATCGTGTTGGCCGAGGAAGTCTTGGCTGCCGGGATCGTCGGCCCGCACATTGCCCGCGCGCTGGGGCAGCTCGTGGGCCAATACGGGCCGACCATCATTCCCAACATCGACGCGGCCGTCGAGGTCCTCGAGGCGGCACCCCGCTACTGAGTGAATCGCTCTGCGGGACAATGCGTTTAGCTCGCGAACGCCTGGACATGACAGCGCCCGGTTGCTTCCGGTCCGCTACGCTGCCGGTCCCGGGGGCGGGCCGGGGTGATGCGATGCCACCGGCGCAGGTGACGGCACGGCTGACGGTGCCGGTGTCGCCGTCGGCGGGTGTGCTTGTCCCGGTGTCGGCGACGGGGTCGGTGCAGTGGCCTGGGCAATACGGTCCGCGGTGAAATCGGCCGCCTGATCGATCATCCCGGCCTGCTGGTACTGCCTATGCGCGGAGAAGTCACCAGAGCCGGCACAGATCGGGTCATTTGGGACACACAACTCGATAGCCTTCGGCGCATACAACGGACCGATCGTGACCGGTGGCTGGTTGATCATGCTCATGAACTGGCTCGCCGGTTTCCCGAACAGCGCGACCGCGGCAACGTGGTTGGCGACCTCGGCGGGCATGGGTTGCAGGTCCTGCCCCACGCGGGCGTCCTCGGGCACCTGGTTCGCGGTGACGAAACCCATCACGGCCGCGCCCTGGGAATATCCGCCCAACACCATTTGGGTTTTCGGACAATTCGCCGCGGTCTGCTGGATGTGAGCGCCCGCGTCGGTAATGCCGTCGACCGCTCGCGGGAAGCTCATGGTGGCCGGGTAATCGACCGGATACACGCTGAGCGACTTCGAGCCGAGGCGCGCGCGCAGAGCATCGACGAAGCCCTCGCCGATGTCGCCGACTCCGGGTGCCTGGTCGGTGCCTCGGGCGAACACGACCTCGACATCGGGGCACGGTTCGGCGGTCACGGCGGGAATGGGGGCGATCAGCAGCGCCCACGGGGACGTAGCAGCGGCACAAAGCAAAACGGGGAGGGCGTGCGCCTTCACGTGTCGAATTTTGTCACATTTTCCCCAGCAGCGCCTGCTGTGCTTTCCGTATCGACTGGCGTGTCGTCCGCGGCAGGCCAGCGATGAGTTATAGCGTTGGAGCGCAGCTACTTTGGTGCGTCCCGGGTGCCGGCATGGCGCCGGTGCAGAAACGCGCTACCCGCACGCAGCACGCCACGAAACGCGTAGCCGGCCGCCACCACGCACAGCAAGACCAGCAGGATGAACATCGGCAACCAGTTGCCTCGGCTGTGGTCGACGCCCCACCAGACGATCGTGAAGAGCACCGCGCACAACATCACCACCACATCCCGCCAGTTGCCCTGGTACGACATCGCGGCCCGACGCATTGCGCGGCTCCGATTCGCGGCGTCGACCAAGTCGTCGACCCGGGCATCGATCGAGCGGCGCAGCGCTTCGCGTCTCTCGGTGGCCTCGGGTGGCAGGCGATCCAACAGGTCCATGTCCTGCTGGATCAATTGCCGATAGTCGGGACCCCGGAATTGCACGGCCGCCAGCGCGAGTAAGACACCGCCGAAAGCGGGCGCGCTGTCCAACGCGAGCTGTCCAAGTCCGACCATGGTTACTCCTCCTTGAGCAGCTGATCCCGGATCAGGACGCCGCCGAGGGCCGCCGCCGGGCTTGCGGCTCGGGAGTCCGCAGCGGGTCCATTGCCTGAGCGATTTGCGGGTAGGCGATCGCCGGTCCGATCCAGCGGACCAGGTAGCGCCGAAGATCCGCGCCGCTGCGCGCGGGCCGGCCGGGGTCTGCGAGGAACGAGTGCAGCAGCCGAAGGGTGAACTCGTTCAACTCGTCGAGGCCCGCGTCGTCGAAACCGTGCTGCTCCCAATCGATATCGAAGCGGTGCAACATTGATCGCCCGAAGGCCAGGGCGGTATCCGACACGATGGAGATCGTTTGACCCCCGCGGTGGCGCCGATTCAGCACCAACTCCAACTGATTGTCGGAAGCCAGCTGCTCGACGCAGAAGGCAAAACTCTCCGTCACGGCCAAGACGGGATCGGTGATGCCTTTGAGGTGGGCCGCCAGATGATCGAGGAAGCCGTCGGCCGATCGCATCGCGCTCGCCACCAGCAATGCCTGGGTCCCGGGGAAATACCGGTACACGGTCTGCCTGGTCACGCCCAGAGCGCGGGCGACGTCGGCGATCCGCATGGCCGAGCCGCGCTCGTCGATGATCTTGTCCGCCGCGTCCAGGATCCGCTCGATCGCCTCCTCATCGGAGGCAGGGGTGTTCCCGGCCCAACCGTGACTGCGCATTGCTAGCGGGCGGCAAACATGTCGTCGGTGCTCATCACCGCTAGATCATATCGTCGCAGCTAGACGATCGTTGCTGACGCGCTTAGCCAATCCGGAATCGGGCCCGCGGTCCGATCAACCAAAGACAAGACACTCTCCGAGGGCAACCCGGCCCGGACGCTTACGCCAGCGTCTCGCCGAATTCTGTTGCGCTGGGCTAACTTTCGGCGGCAACCTCCTGACCCACCGATAGTCGGCCTTGCCGGCCGGTGAACGCTGGATTGGTCCGATTCGCCTGTGCGGCCGGCTAATCAGGCAACCGAGGCGCCCAAGATGAGGTTGACTGCCTCGTCGAGTTGCCCGGCGATCTCCTCGTAGCTGACGAATCGCGCCGTCATCAACGCGCCGGCGAACGTCATCTGAAGGGTGGTCTTCACGGCGCGCGGCCAGCCCGGGCCCAGCGCCGCGGCAATCCGCTTGGACACTTCTTCGCCGATCTGTTCGCGCAGCGGCACGACGGCGGGATCGTCGGCCATCAAGGCCGCTCCGCAGGCGGCACTCAACTCGGGCTCGTCGGCGACGGCCACCGCCATGTCCCGCAGCGTCGCGCTCACTCTGGTCTTGGTGGTGTCGTTGACGTCGGTGTGCAGCGGCAGCGCGCGCAGAAAACGTAGATAGACGGCAGCCACCAGGGCGCTCTTGGACGGGAAGTAGGTGTAGGCGCTGGCCGGGGATACCCCGGCACGGGCGGCAACGGCCCGCATCGTCAGGTTGGCGTACGACGATGCGCGGAGTTCCGCCAGGCCGGCGTCGAGGACCTTGCGAATCGTTTGACCTGGCCGGCGATCCGAGCGGCGGGCACCCGCGGCACCGACCACCGGCCGGGCAGCAGGCGCCACTTCTCTAGACACTCGTCCAGTGTAGGAAACGGAATGCGCACGGGCCAACTACCCGCCACCTGGCGAGGAAACGTCCCGGTACTGCATAGACGGCTTCTGTCTAGCGCCGCCCGGTGAGCACGCCAGCGTCGACCTGCGGCGTCAAACGCAGACAGTTGTCCAGAACTTTTGGCTCTGCGTTTCGCTTGCCAGCTCGTGGCGGCGCGGGTCGTAAGGTGACGGCTGTGACCCGGGAGGACCAGCGCCGTTGGGACGAGCGGTACGCGAGTAACGGACCGGCGTCCGGCGAAGCGGTCGGGCCTCCAGCTGCCTTCGCCGCTTATGCGGACATTTTCCCGACGACCGGGCGGGCCCTCGACGTCGCCTGTGGCCGGGGATTCGCCGGGGTCTGGCTGGCGCAGCGCGGGCTGGAGGTCGTCGGATTCGATGTTTCCGCCGTGGCCATCGGCCAAGCCCGGGACCTGGCCCGGCACAGCGGTGTCGACGAGCGATGCCGGTTCTCCGTCGTGGATCTCGACGACGGGATGCCGGATGGACCACCCGTCGACGTGATCCTGTGCCACAAGTTCAGCGACCGCCGCCTCGACCAGGCTTTCATCGATCGCTTGGCACCGGGCGGCCTGCTGGCCGCGGCGGCGCTCAGTGAGGTCGGGGCCGAACGCGGTCCGTTTCGCGCGGCGCCCGGCGAGCTCGCCGTGGCGTTCGGCGCACTGGATGTCATCGCCGCAGGCGAAGGCCAGGGCCTGGCCTGGCTGCTGGCACGGGCTTAAGGCCCGCGAACTACCCCTGCGCGCGGCTGGATCGCCGGCGATGTTCGACCCGCCGCGTCGGTGTCGCGGTGCGGTGCGACGCCCCCGATTCGGTCCGCGCGGTATAGGCCTTCGCGGATCGAGTGCCGCCCTGACGGCGGCGATTCCCGCCGGAGTTCGGTCGGGGTTGCCGGGGCGGGCGCGATGGGGCAGCGGCGGGCGCCGGGGCCTGGTAGGGCGCGACCTCGCCGACGAGCGCTTGCACCGCCTCCGATGTCGCGGTCACCTGCTGAGGGGCGACCTTGATGCCAGCCTTGCGCATCAATGCCTGCGTGTCGTGTCGCTGCTCGGGCAGCACCACGGTGACGACGTCACCGGAGCTGCCAGCCCGTGCCGTGCGCCCGGACCGGTGCAGATAGGATTTGTGCTCCGCGGGCGGGTCGATGTGCACGACGAGTTCAACCTCGTCGACGTGCACGCCGCGGGCGGCGATATCGGTTGCCACCAGCACCCGGGCGCCGCCCGAGGCGAACATCGCCAGGTTGCGCTCACGGGCGGGCTGAGACAGGTTGCCGTGCAAGTCGACTGACGGAACTCCCGATTCGGTGAGCTGTTTGGCGAGCTTGCGGGCCTGATGCTTGGTGCGCATGAATAGAATCCGGCGCCCGGTGCCGGAAGCGAGCCGCTGCACGACTTCCTTCTTGGCTTCGGCGTTGGCGACGTGGAACACGTGATGCGTCATCTCGGATACCGGCGAGTCGGCACTGTCGACGGAGTGCGACACCTCATTGCGGAGGAACCGCGTGACGAGCTTGTCGACACCGTTGTCCAGGGTCGCCGAAAACAGCATTCGCTGGCCGCCGTTGGGCGTCGCGGCCAGAATTCGGGTGACGCCGGGCAGAAAGCCGAGATCAGCCATGTGATCGGCCTCGTCGATCACCGTGATCTCGACGGCATCGAGGCTGACCAGTCGTTGTTTCATCAGATCCTCGAGCCGGCCCGGGCAGGCCACCACGATGTCGACGCCGGCCTTGAGGGCGCTCACCTGACGAGATTGTGATACACCGCCGAAGATCGTCGTGACGCGCAGACCGCAAGCGGTTGCCAGCGGCTCCAGCGTCGCCGTGATCTGGCTCGCCAGCTCACGGGTCGGCGCAAGCACCAAACCCGATGGCCGCGACGGGCGGCGGTTTCCATCGGTGAGCCGGCCGACCAGCGGGATCGAGAAGGCAAGCGTCTTACCGCTGCCCGTCTTCCCGCGGCCCAGCACGTCCCTGCCGGCCAGCGTGTCGGGAAGCGTTTCGACCTGAATCGGAAATGGATGTTCGATGCCGCGCTTGGCGAGCGCGCCGACGATTGCTCGTGGCACGCCGAGGTCGGCAAACGTTTTGTCGGTAGTCACTTTTCGGTGCCTTTCAGGCATCGGTAGTGCCGAGCCGGCGACGAGTACATCGTGCGGCCATCAGCACTGGTTGGCGAGATTGCCGGTCGGCAAAATCGATCGCCGCGAGACAAGCTAGTGCGGATGCACGGTCATCTGGATTCGGTGTTGCGCTCAGATTTTGGGCTGGCACCGGAGGATGAGGAAGCGTTCCACGACGTCGTCGGCATTCGATGTAGACGAGACCAACGTTGCCCACAGCCTAGCGCACGCCACGAATTAGGCGGTGCCGCAGGGGTGTGATGTTCGTCGCTGGAAAGTGTGGTCAGGCTTCCAGCCGGGACCTGACTGCCGCCAGTCGTTCGGCCAGCTCGGCTTCGTCGATGACGCCGCGTGCCACCAGCGAGTGCGCCAAGGCGACCAATCGGCTTTCCGGGTAGGGCAGGTCGGCGTAGACCGTCGCCGACAGCGCATCCTCTTCGTTGCGGCGCTCGACGAAATTGAGTACTGCTGGGCCACAAGCACTTTGGTCAAGGGCATCGCAGATGCCATCCAGGCTTGTCTTCCAGGGCGGCACCGGATTGTCGACACCGTATTTCTCCGCCATTCGGGCCCAGACCTGGTTGCGTTCAACAATTTTCGCCAACGGCGCGATGGTGGACCGTTCGGAGGTGTTCACTTTGGCCGCCCTGGGTGATCAGTCGCCGACCGGGTGGGTGGCGGGCCGGGTCGCGGTGATCGCGTTCGTCGTCACCCCGGCCTTGGGCAGCGCGACGCCGATCAGGCAATCGCGAGTGAGGATCTCGACCAGCTGGTCCTCGGTCCAGCCGTCGGTTCCTTCGGGGCGAACGGGCATCACCATGAAGCGGTGTTTCTGGTTGGAATCCTCCACTCGGATCTCGACGTCCTCGGAAAGATAGAGCCCGAACTCCGCGAGCACCTGGCGCGGCCAGCGCACGATGCGACGCCGGAAGTTGGGCGTCCGGTACCACTCGGGCGAATTGCCCAGGATCGGACGGGGATAACACGAACACAGCGTGCACACGATCACGTGGTGCAGCGTGGGCGTGTCCACCAGAACGTGGAAAGCCGTGAAATCGCTCGGCGTTCCGAACCCCGTCGGCTGCAGCCAATCGACGCCGACTTCCTTGCTGGCTGCGAGCGGGTCGGAAACGACCAAGTCTTTGAACTCGGGGTCGAGCCACGCCCGGGCCACCAGGCGCGCGGCCGGCGTCGGGCCGATCTGTTCGGCGTACTCGGTCATCAGCCGGTGTTCCTCCGCGGTGAAAATCCCTTTCTCGATACACAATTCGCGAAGGGCGATCTCCAGGACCTCGAAGTCGGTGATCTCGTCCACCATCGGCGCGGCGGTGCGATCGTGATCGTGATCGTGATCGTGAGCGGTCATGCTGAGGCCCTCTCGGATCCGGCCGCTTCGAGCCATCGCTCGGGTATCTCGGTTTGCAGGGTGTCGTTGGAGGGACCGGTGTAGCCGTGCCAAAGTTCGGCGAGGTTGAACCGAACGATGTAGAACCACTCGGGTTTTTGATCGGGGCCCGCCCAGGTCTCGTCCTCGGCGGCGGGGCTTTCGTAGGTGACCACCGCGATTTCACCCGTCGCGCCCCGCACATATTCCTGGGTTCGGGTATAGAGCAGAATCGGCAGCTCCTTCACGACGACCTTGTCGCCGACCCGAAACTTGGGTTCGCCGGCCTGACCGGCGAATATCTGCGGGTCGCCGGTGCCGACGGCACGGATGTGGTGTTCGTTGCGTTTGACCTCGGCCGGATCGCCTGCGAATTTCGGCTTGGCCTCTAATGCCTTCCCCTGCAGGCCGCCTTCGTATCGGGCCTTCACCTCGGTCATGCGCTCGGCTAATTCGCTGAGCCCGATGTGGTGTTTCTCGACCAGCACGCGCACGACGGCGAGCAGCCAGCGCACGTAATACGGGAGACCAAGATAGATCGCGCGGCCCAGGTCGACGTTGCCCATCCGCCGCCGTTCCTCCGACAACCAGATACCCCGCCAGCCGAGCACCTCGCACATGATGTAGGTGTTCTCTTCCCAGATCTCGTACTGCTTGTTCTGGTATTCGATCGGGGCATCCGGCTCGCCGCCGACGTCGTGCGGTGTCTTGGTGTACGCGGCGAATCGCTCGTGATCGATGAGATCGGGGGTGGGCGCGTCGGGAAGTTCCGGGTAGGAGGACTTGAGCCTGGCGACCAGATCCAGTTGCACTGCGCGGTCAAAAGGAGTCGCCATCTCGGCTCCAATCATGCGTCGCGATCTAGACCTGTGCACAGCCCGGTGCGCACCCAATACAGCTCACTCCACTCGTCAAGATCACGCAACCGCTAAACCAATTGCGCGCAGGGTAATGTCACTGCGATGGAGCGTCGCGTCCTCGAGGCGATCATCTATGAACGTGAACCGCCGATCGCGCGGATAATTTTGAATCGGGTCGACAAAGCGAATACCAAAGATGCCGTGCTCGTCACCGAAGTCGACGATTGCCTACACGAGGCGGACCGAGACAGCGAGATCAAGGTCGTCATTCTCAAGGCGAACGGCAAGGGTTTCTGCGGCGGCCACGTCGCGCGCTGGGGCCCTGACGAAAACCCTTATCCCGATTTCGGAAATACGTTCGAGGACCTCTACAAAGGCACCGCGGACCTATTTCTGTGGCCCACGCTGTACTTGTGGGAGTTCCCCAAGCCGACGATCTCGCAGATTCACGGCTATTGCATGGGCGGCGGGATCTATCTCGGGCTGTTGACCGACTTCTGCGTGGCCTCCGACGACGCCTATTTCCAGATGCCGCTCGCCCAAAGCCTCGGAGAACCGGGCGGCCACACCATGATTGAGCCGTGGTTACTGATGAACTGGCATCGCACCATGGACTGGCTGTTGCTGGCGCCGACGCTGTCCGCCCAACAAGCCCTGGAGTGGGGGCTGCTGAATAGGGTGGTGCCGCGCGAAGATCTCGAGGACACGGTCGAACAGATGGCGCGCAAGATCGCCCAGATCCCGTTGACCACACTGATGGCGGTGAAGAACAACGTCAAGCGCGCATGGGAATTGATGGGTATGCGCGTGCACCTTCAGGTCAGCCACATCCTGACCAACATGGTCGGTGCCGCGACCGATGTCCAGGCGCGGCGTGCCGAACTGATGCAATCAGGCATGAAGCCACGCGATTTCGTCGACCGCGACGATTCCTAGCGGCTTTTCTCGCCGGCGATTCTGCGGCCGGCCGCATGCCGTGCGGCGACGTAACCGAAAACCATCGAGCTGGCGATGCTCGCCCCCGCACCCGGATACGTGCGGCCCATCACCGTCGCGGTCGTGTTGCCCGTCGCGTACAGGCCATCGATCACCTGGTCCTGCTGATCGAGCACTTGCGCGTATTCGTTGGTGATCACACCGCCGCATGTTCCGACATCCGCTGGCAGAACACGGGTCGCGTAGAACGGCGCGCGGTCCAGTGGGCCGATCGCGGCGTTCGGTCGATATCCCGGATCACCGAGGCAGTCGTTGTAGGCCGACTGCCCACGTCCGAAGTCGGGATCCAATCCCTTAGCGGAGAACCGGTTGAACCGTTCGATGGTGCGCGACAGCTCATCGGCGGGCAGGTCGATCTGGCGGGCCAGATCGGCGATCGTGACGCCGCGTTTGACCGCACCCTTCTCGATCAGCTCCGGGGGCAGGTGTTGGTTGCGTTTCAGCGGGTTGGAACTGGTGACGTACCGACGCACGTATCCGTCGTCGAAGATCATCCAGCAAGGGACCGCCTTGTTGGCGTACATCGCCTTGCCGACCTCGACGTAGGAGTTCGACTCGTTGCAGAACCGACGGCCGGACGAGTCGACGTAGATGGCGCCGGGCCGCTGCCGCCCCGAACCCAGGGACGCGGCGACCGCACCGCCGTTGGCGATGAAAACCGAAGGCAGCCACCATGCTTCGTCGAGCAGATCGGTCTTGGCGCCCAGCCGCATTGCCGTTTCGAGCACTTCGCCGGTATCACCGGCGTTGGCGATCGACCATTGGCCTTCGTTGGGCTGGTCGCCGCTGTACCGGCGACGCATCTCCTTGTTGTGGCCGAAGCCGCCGGCGGCCAGCAGAACTCCCTTGCGCGCTTCGATGTTCAGCGCGACGCCGTCGCGATTGACCCGAGCACCGACGACACGGCCGTCCTCGACGATCAGGTCTTCCATCGCGGTGTTCGTCCACAGTGGCGGTTGATCTCCTCCGAGGTCGATCAGCGCCTTGAGCATCTGCGCGATCAGTGAGGCGCCGTTGGTGAGCAATTGGGTGCGGCGAGCTCGTGCCGCGGCGGTGCGCGCGAACACCTTGGTGGCGACCGCGAATGCGCGTGGCGCACGGTTGAAGTACTGAACCGAACGAAGCTCGTTGGTCAACACCACGTACCCGTAGTTCTTGGCCAGCGGCGGCTGCACCTTGTCGTGCCAGCTGCCGAGCTCGGCAGCGTCGAACGGGATTCCCTCTACGGCGCGGCCGGACTCGTTGCCGCCCTTGTGGTTCGGGTAGTAGTCGCTCCAACCGGCGCAGCGGATCAGCCGAACACCCTTGCGGATCAGGAAATTGATCATTTCGTAGCCCGCGGTGAGGAACATCTCCCGGCGCGCAGGTGAGGAAGCCGCACCGATATCGCCGACCACATCGGCCAGATAGGCCAGGCCGTCTTCGTGCGAATCGGCGATGCCGTCGGCGCGCATCAACGGGTTGTTGGGCAGCCAGACGATACCGCCGGAAAGCCCGGTCGATCCGCCGACCAGGGCCTGCTTTTCGACGATCAGGGGTTCCAGCCCGCTGTCCAGTGCCGCAAGCCCGGCCACCATGCCGCCGCCACCGCTGCCCGCAATCAGCAGGTCGACCGAGCGGTCCCACTGCGTCGTCATTGTGCCTCCGAGCGAAAGCCGAGATCCGCGATCGGCACGTCGATCGTGGTGTTGGTCTTCCGGATCGCCGGAACCAGCGCGTCATACGGCAGTCCGGCGAGGAACCCGTCAATAACCCGTTCGAAGTTCGAGATCAAACCTTCGATCTGGTCGGAAAGTCGCATGAACTCAAATCCCCTGGAGTGCAATCCTTTTTGCTGCCGCGGCAAGTTGGAGAAGTCCTGGGCCGGAATCGGCGGCCAGCGCGGGTCGTCGGGTGCCATGGGTTCGGGTGGAGTGGGCTTGCCGGTGACCTGGTCCGGCGGGATCCGCGTCAGCGACCAGATCTCGAACAGGGTCTCCTCGGGCCCCAACGGTCGGATCCGGTACGACGAAGCGCTGCTGTATTGCGGCAGCAAAAAGTAATGGGGGAAAGCGAAATTGATCGCCTCGGTGATGCCGCGCCGTTCCAACTCGTTGAGATCGGGCATGTCGCAACCCCGGGCGCGATGCCAGCCGACGATGGCGTCGTTGAGCGTCCTGCGCCAGGTGACCATGGCCTCGGCCGGATCGGCCGGCAGCTCAATGTTCTGCAAGCCCTCGGCGATGCGGACGTCGTTCTCGTGCGTCATGCCCGCCATGCCTTCGCCGAGCGTGCGCATGAAATACAGGTTGGTCTGCGCCAGGCCAGGCTTCGCGGTGGTGGTAGGCATGCTCGACGGCAGCAGTTGCGGGTGCGTCTGCGGAACGTGGTAACCCTCCATGAATGCCGCCGTCGCCAATTTCCAGTTCACCGGCAGTCGGCAGGATTGCCACCACTCGGTGCGCAGCGTTTCCACGTGCCAGGCGTCATAGATCGAGGCGAATGGTTCCATGCACTCCCGCAACGCCGGCGCGCCGGCGTCGAGGTTGATCCACGCGCAACCGCCCCAGAGCTCACAGCGGACCGAGACGAGTTCGAGGTCGTCGCGGCGCATGTTGTCCTCGGCGAACGCCTCGGGCCGCGCCACGTTGGTGTTGCGGCCGTCGATGCCCCAGCACCAGCCGTGGAAAGGGCACACGAAGGTACGCCGATTTCCGTTGCCTTCCACCAGCTTTACCCCGCGGTGGCGACACGCGTTGTGATAGGCCCGCACCGTCTCGGTGTCGACCCGCACCACGATGATCGACTCGTCGAGAATCTCGTACTCGACGTAGTCGCCGGCCTTGGGTATCTCCTCGAGCCGGCAAGCCATCTGCCACACCCGGGGCCACAACATCTCGGCCTCCAGCGCGTAGAAGTCCGGATCGTAGTAGCGCTGCTTGGGAATTCGATCGGCGGCCGCCACGGCCCACGGCACCGGTAACGCCGTCCAGTTCGCCTGGGCACGTCTCGGACCTGTTTCTACAGCCATCTCGTCATCCCTTGTGTCAGCGTCACACGATTCGCGATGCCCGCCCCTGCCAGTAACGCTCGCGAATGCGCCTCTTGTACAGCTTTCCGTTCGGATCGCGCGGCAATTCCGGGTCGAATTCGATTGTGCGCGGGCACTTGTAGCCGGCCAGGTGTGCTCGGCAGTACGCGATCAGCTCGGCCTCCAGGTCGGGCCCGGTCTCGACGCCGGCGACAGGCTGCACGACGGCCTTGACCTCTTCGCCGAACTCATCGTTGGGCACGCCGAAGACCGCGGCATCGACCAGTTTGGGATGCATGACCAGAAGGTTCTCCGTCTCCTGCGGGTAGATGTTCACCCCGCCGGAGACGATCATGAACGTCGACCGATCGGTCAGGTACATGTAGCCGTCCTCGTCGACATATCCCATGTCCCCCAGGGAGCGCCAGCCGCGGTCGTTGTATACCGACGCGGTCTTGGCGGGATCCTTGAAGTACTCGAAATCGGGTCCACCTTCGAAGTAAAGCTCTCCGGCCTGGCCGATGGGAAGCTCTTGTCCGTCGTCGCCGACCACGTGCACCGGGGCCATCGGGATGCCCACCGAGCCCGGGTGGGCCAGCCACTCCTCGGGACCGATCACGGTTCCCGCGAATCCTTCAGTGCCGCCATAGTATTCGTGGATGATCGGCCCGAGCCAGTCCATCATCTGGTGCTTGACGTTGACCGGGCACGGGGCGGCCGCATGGATGACGCAGCGCAGGCTGGAGACGTCGTAGCTGCGCCGCACCGCCTCGGGCAGTTTGAGCATCCGGACGAACATCGTCGGAACGAACTGGGCGTGGGTCACCCGGTGCGCCTCGATCAGTCGCAAGACCGCTTCGGGGTCGAACTTCTTCATGATGATCGACGCCGCACCCACCCGGTTGGCCGCCATCGTGTAGTTAACGCCGGCCGCGTGATACAGCGGCGCCGGGGACAGGTACACACTCGATTGGTCCATGCCGTACTTGTGGATCAGTGCCAGCTCGAGCACCGACTGTGCCCAGGAGCCGTTACCGTCGGACGGCAGCGGCCGGCGGACCGCCTTGGGCCGTCCGGTGGTGCCGGACGAGTAGAGCATCTCGGATCCGTCCGACAACGGTGGCGCGGCGCCCGCGGCTGCCAGTGCATCCTCGTACCGGGCCCAGCCGGGCAGTTCTGCGCCAACGCCGATGTGGACGTCGACGGCGGTGTTGACATTGCGGACGTAGGCGGCGACTTCGGGCATCGAGGCATCGATGAACACCACCCTGGCATCCGAGTCGCCGATCACGTAGGCAACCTCGTCGGGGGTGAAATGGGTGTTGACGGCGGTGTAGTAGAGACCGGAAAGCTGGCAACCCCAGGTGATTTCGAAGAATTCCGGTCGATTCGGCAGGACCAGGGCCACCCCATCGCCGCGGCGCAGCCCCGCGTCGTGCAGCGCCGCGGCGACCCGTTGGCTGCGGTCGTAGAGTTCGCCGAACGAGATCGTGCGGCCGTCGGCAATCAACGCCGGCGACTGTGCGGCCGCGATCGCATGATCGGCGATGTTCACCAGCGGACCTACGTGGCCGCGGCGCCGTCGGTCTGTGCGGCGGCGGCCTGACGCCGCGCGTGCTCGGCCGGTAGCACCTTGTCCTTGAAGACGGTCTGGATCAGCTGTTGCACGTCTTTGCTGATCGAGGCCAGTGCGACGAGATCGTTGGAGCTCTGCCAGTGCACCCGCATGCCCATCAACTCCCAGGCCCGCTTCAGATTGGCCTTGGTGAGCATCAACGTCGTCAACGGCGCCTGGGCGATGTGGCGGGCGATCGCGTCCACCCGGTCGTCCAGGTCCTCGCGCTTGACCACCTCGTTGACCAGGCCGACCTCCAGTGCCTTCTTGGCGTCGATCACCTCAGCGGTGAACAGGTAGTAGGCCGCGCGGCGCCAATTCATGAACACCCAAGGCTCGATGGAACATTCGCCCGAGGGCATGCCGAAACCCTGCAGCGGCGGGTAAGAGAAGTAGGCGTCGTCGGCGGCGATGACGATATCGGTGGTCAGGCCCATATGCGTCCCGCCGCCCACGCAGTAGCCGTGCACCTGCGCGATGGTGGGCTTGGAGAACTCCCAGAGGTTCAGCGTCGGCTTGACGAAGAGATCCGACTGTGCCTTCCACGGGTGGCCCGTCACCATCGCGTTCTCCACGAACGACGGGTAGTCGACGGCATTGTTGCCGATCGCGTGCCCGGAGCAGAAACCCTTGCCGTTGGCCTTGAGCACCAGCACCTTGATGTCGTAGTCGCGGTCGGCGTCCAGCAGTGCGGCATCGACCTCTTCGGCCAGCTTCTGGTCCTGCGCATTGGCCTTCTCCGGCCAGTTGAGGATGATCTTCGCGATCGGGCCATCCTTCTGGTAGATGATACGTTCGCGAGTCTCGTTGAGGTCCATATGCTTTGTCCTTCCGTTATGACGTGATGACGCCGATTTCGGCGCCGATGTCGTAGATGGTCCCGACCTGACCCGTCCACTGGACGATCCCGGATGCTCCTGCTTCGATCTCCTGTTCCACCTTCTCGGTGGCGATCACATAGATCGGTGTTCCCGCGTCGACGTGCTCGCCGGCGCCGACCAGCAGCCCGGTGAGTTCGGCTTCGGACACCGCGACTGACACGCGGGGGATACGAATAACGAAGTCAGCCATGCGCATTCGCCCTCTTGCAGGTGCGCAGGGCCGCTTCGAGGATGCCGGCCGCGGACGGATACACCTGCGCCTCGAGCGCGGCGGCGGCCGGGTTAGGGACGAACCGGGCGCCAACCCGCTCGACGGGTGCGGCGAGCTCGCCGAACAATTCCGATTGCAGGATCGCGGCGATCTCTGCCCCGGGGCCGGCGAATTGGACCGCGTCGTGGACGACTACGGCCCGGCGGGTACGCCGTACGGATTCGACGATGGTCTCGACGTCGAGCGGCACCAGGGTGCGCAGATCGACGACCTCGGCGCTGACACCGTGGGTGTCCAGGGTGTCAGCCGCCGCGAGCGCCTCATGCACGCAGCGGCCGTAGCCGATCAGACTCACGTCGGTGCCCGGCCGCTTGATGTCGGCCTGGCCGAGCGGGATGGAGAACCCGGGATCAACGGGAACCGGCCCCTTCTTGCTTTGCAGCCGGATCGTCTCGACGAACAGGCATGGGTCGGGGTCGAAGATCGCCGAGGCCAGCAGGCCTTTGCCGTCGCGCGGGGTGGACGGCACGATCACCTTCATGCCCGGGATGTGCATGAACCACGCCTCCAGGCTCTGCGAATGCGTGGCACCGGTGGCCAGCCCCGCGTACACCTGGGTACGAATGGTGATCGGCGCCGTCGTGCGGCCGGCGGTCATGAACCGCAGCTTGGCGGCGTTGTTGATCAGCTGGTCTGCGGCGATGCCGATGAAGTCCATGATCATGATTTCGGCCACCGGCAACAGTCCGTCGATCGCGGCGCCGATCGCCGCACCGACGATCGCGGCCTCCGAGATCGGAGTGTCCAGAACTCGGTCGTGACCGTATTTCGTCGACAATCCTGCCGTCGGACCGGACGCGCCGGGATCGGCGATGTCCTCACCCAACAGAAACACTCGGTCGTCGGCCTGCAGCGCCTGATCCAGCGCGAGGTTCAGCGCCTCGCGCATCGTCATCTCTTTCTCGTCCATGTCCTTACACCGGGAACTTGATCGGAGTTGCGTACACGTCACGCTCGAGCTCGTCGGCCAGGGGGGACTCCGCGCTCATCACCGTCTGCAGCGCCGCCTCGACGGTGGCCAGCGCTTCGGTGTCTATGCGCGCGAGCTCCTGCTCGTCGGCGAGGCCGGCGTCGGCGAGATGCCGACGGAAGCGCGGCACGGGATCGGCGGCCATCGCCGCTTCCAGTTGTTCCTTCGGGATGTAGGGCATCCGATCGCCGAAATAGTGACCGCGGAAGCGGAATGTCAGGCATTCGATGAAAGTGGGGCCTTCGCCGCCGCGGGCCCGCCGCAGTGCCTCGTCAAGCGCGGCCGTCACCGCCAGCGGGTCGTTGCCGTCGACCCGAACGCCCGGCATCCCGTATCCGGCGGCCCGGTCGGCGACGTGCTCGAGCTTCATGGTGTCGTGCGTCGGCGTCATTTCGGCGTACTGATTGTTCTGGCAGACGAACACCATCGGCAGATCCCAGAGCGCAGCCATGTTGGCTGCCTCGTGAAAGGACCCGGTATTGGTGGCGCCGTCGCCGAAGCTGACCACGGTCACGCGATCGAGCCCCTTGCGTTTGGCGGCCATCGCCAGCCCCACGGCCACCGGCGGTCCGGCGCCGACGATCCCGGTCGAAAGCATCACGCCCACTTCGGGTTTGGCGATGTGCATGGTTCCGCCCTTGCCGCGGCTGGCACCGACGGTGCGTCCCATCATCTCGCCGTAGATCTCCTCGAGCGGGACGCCTTTGCCGATCAGATCGTGCAGCCCGCGGTAGGTGGTCACCAGCTGGTCGTCGGGCCGCAGCGTGACACCCATCGCGGCGGCGATCGCCTCCTGCCCACGCGACGGCCAGTACACGCACATGAACTCGCCGGTCCCAATGCCCTTGGACAGCCGGTCGTCGGCCGCCTTCATCAGCACCATCAGGGCGTAGAGGCGTTTGACGTCCGGGGATTCGGTGTCGGTCATCGCGTTGTTCCGTTGTGGTGCAGTCCGATTGGTGCCACCGCCGTCATGCGCCCGACCATGGCTTGACCTTGAGGAAGCCGCCGCCGTCGACGCGCAACTGTTGTCCGGTGATATAGCGGGCGGCGTCGGAGGCGAGGAACAGCACCGCCTCGCTGATGTCCTCGGGTTCGACGTAGGGGATAGGCATCGCCTGGACGAGCGGGAAAACTGGTTCGGCGTCCTCGCGGGTCGGCTCTTTCAAGTCGGGGCGAAAGGCGCGATACATCGGCGGGCTGTGCAACATGTCGGTGTTGACGTTGGTCGGATGTACCGCGTTCATCCGGATGGAGAACGGTGCCAGCGACCGTGCGAAGTCGTTAACATAGTGCGCCGCAGCGAGTTTTGCGAAAGCGTAGCCCGCACCGCCGGGACCGCCGTCGATGCCGGTGGTGTTCATCGACGACATGAATGCCGCGTTGGAACCGATCACGATGATCGACGCGCCGGCCTGTAGGTGTTTGAGACTCGCGTGGACGAGATTGAGCACGCCGACCAGGTCCACGTCCACGGCATCGGCGAACGCCTTCGGGGGCAGTCCCGCGGTGAGCGGGCAGATGCCCGCGTTAGCGACCACGATGTCGAGGTGTCCAAGTTCAGCGACACCCTCATCGATCGCGGCGGACAGGGCCACCCGGTCGCGCACGTCGGCAATCGCCGTGAACGCGCGCTGTCCCTCCTTTTCGACCAGCCGCGCCGTCTCGTCCAAGTCCTCCGGCCGGGCCAGCGGGTACTCGTTCGTGTCGATGTCCGCGCACAGATCCACCGCGATGATGTCCGCACCGTCGGCGGCCAACATCCGCGCGTGCGATCGTCCCTGACCTCGCGCGGCACCGCTGATCACGGCGACCTTGCCCGTTACCCTGCCCATCGCTGATCCTTCGTCCCGGTGGCTGCTTCCAACGACCCAAGTTGGGGCCCACGTGGGGGCTCGTTACCGCGGTGGTGTGGCGAGCCGGCGAAAGTGCCTACACCGCTCATCTGCAAAACCTGCACGTGGCTGTAGCCGGGCTATCAATATCCCTTAGAGTAACTAGAATACCTAAAATAGCAAGGACAGGTGCGGACCGAGGGGGTTGGCGATGGCAGGCGTCCTTCAAGGGGTGCGAGTAGTCGAGTTGGCCTCCTGGACATACGTCCCCTCGGCTGGAGCGGCGCTGGCGGACTGGGGCGCGGACGTCATCAAGGTGGAGGGCGTAGCGTTCGGCGATCCCGGACGGGCCTTAGTCGTCGGCGGCTTCACCCGCGAAGCGGCCCGCCCGGACGCTGATTTCATCCTCGAGTTGGGCAACCGCGGCAAGCGCAGCATCGCGATCGACATCAAATCCGAGACCGGTCGGGAATTGTTCGGCCGCCTGTTGGCCACCGCGGATGTGTTCCTGACGAATTGGCTGCCCGGCGCACTGGATCGCGCCCGGCTCACCGTCGACGACATTCGCGCGTTCAACCCGAAGATCATCATTGCGCGCGGCACCGGCCTCGGGGTGCGCGGCCCGGACCGCGATCGCGGCGGCTTCGATGCGGCCACCTATCTGGCCCGCGGCGGGGTCGCCTACACCCTGACCCCGTTCGGGACAGATACCCCGGCAGTCCAGGGCCCCGGCTTCGGTGACCTGCAGGGCGGGGCCACGCTGGCCGGTGGCGTGTGCGCGGCGCTGTTCCACCGGGAACGCACCGGCGAGCCGACGATCGTCGACTCCTCCCTACTGGCCCAGGCGATGTGGTCGATCGCGCCGTCAATCTGTGCCGCGGATTTCTTTGATATCGACGGCATTCCGGGGGCGCCACCGGGATTGGCCATCAATCCGCTGGTGAACCGGTACAAGACGAAGGACGGTAGATGGATCCAGCTGGTCTTCCTACAGCCCGACAAATTCTGGGCCGGTTTCTGTGAGCGCATGGGACTTTCGGAGTTGGCCACCGACGAGCGCTTCGTACCGTCGAGCAATCTAATCGCGAACGCGGCCGCGGCGACCGAGATCGTCGCGAAGACATTTGCCAGCCAGGACCTTGCCCACTGGCAGAAGGTGCTCGAAAGCGAACCGGGAGTGTGGGGTGCACTCGCTACACCGCGGGAGACGCTCAATGATCCGCAAGTCGAACCCAACGGCTACGTGGTGACAAACGTCGACGATTACGGTGAGGAATATCGAATCGTCGCCGCGCCGGTCCAATTCAACGAAACGCCACCGCTTCCCGCGCGCGCTCCAGAACATGGTCAGCACACCGAGGAGATTTTGCTCGAACTCGGCGTCGAGTGGGACGACATCGCAAAGGCGAAGGACCTCAACTCGATCCTCTGACGGATCACGCTCGGCGGCCGCCTCGCCGGCAGTTGACAAATGGCTCCTATTCCAAGGACCAAAGTCATTGGCTGCCAACAACCTGATGACGTTAGCCGCGCCCCGCCGTAGTTTTGTGCCTGAGGTACATCATGGCCACCTTCATGCGCAACAGCGACGCCTTCACCTGGGCGATGGAAACCGATCCACGACTGCGATCGACCGTCGTCAGCGTCGTGTTGCTGGATCGATCCCCGGACTGGGCTGGGGTGCGTGATCGATTCGACCTGATCAGCAGGAAACTACCGATGTTCCGGCAGCGTGTAGTGGCGTCGCCACCGCCGGCCCCGCCCCGGTGGGAGTATGTCCAGGACTTCGACCTCGACTACCACATTCGTCGAGCCGTCTGCCCCGGCGGCGGCACGCTCGATGACGTACTCGAGATGGCCCGACTGGCCGAGATGCAGGACTTCGACCGGGCGCGGGCGCTCTGGGAGGTGACACTGCTCGATGGCCTCAAAGACGATGGCGCGGCGATGATCTGCAAGTTTCACCATGCGCTCACCGATGGAATCGGCGGCGTGCAGATCGCGATGAACTTGTTCAACCTTTCCGAAGAGCTCTATGGGCACGAGTCCTTGCCGCCCGAGCCGCAGCGATCCAGCCCGACGCTGCTGGGGGATTACCGCGATTCCTGGCGCTACGACGCGGACCTGATGGGTAAGGCGTTGATGGGTGTGGTCAAGACGGCCCCACGCCTGATCGTCGACAGCGTTCGGCGGCCTCTTACGACGGTCCGATCCGCGGCGGCCACCACGGCATCGGTCTACCGGACGGTGCGGCCGATAGCCCGGACCGGGTCACCGCTGGTCACCGAACGTGGCCTGATCCGGCGTCTCGGCGTCCACGAGGTGCCCAAGTCGCTCCTTCGGGAAGCTGCGCACCGTTGCGGTGGCGCGCTCAACGATGCGTTTGTCGCCGGCGTCGCCGGCGGGTTACGCCGATACCACGAGAAGCACGGCGTCGAGATCGGCGATCTGCACCTTTCCATGCCGATCAGTCTGCGCACAGCGGCCGACGACATGGGAGGCAACCGGATCACGCTGATGCGCTTCGACGTGCCCGTGAGCGAGGCCGACCCGGCCGCACGAATCAAGGCAATACACCAGCGCACCGCCGCGGTGCGCGATGAAAGATCGCTGCCCTATACCCAGTTGATTGCCGGCGCGCTGAACCTGATGCCGCGGTGGTACATCGGTTCGGTACTACGCCACGTCGATTTCGTGGCCAGCGACGTGCCCGGAGTCCCGGTGCCGGTCTTCCTCGGTGGCGCGCCGGTACGCGCGCAATACGCGTTCGGCCCGACGATCGGCGCGTCGGTCAATGTGACGTTGCTGACCTACGTGGACATCTGCGCGATCGGCATCAACGTCGATACCGTCGCGATACCCGACTACGACGTGTTCTACGACGCGATCGTTGCGGGCTTTGACGAGTTAACTTCGCTCGCAAGCTAATTCGGAGTTGAATCCCCGGCGGCGTGACTACTGGCCGATACCGACACGGTCACAAGCACATATCGATGTCAGCGGCGGTATGGCGTAACGTCGCCAATCCACAAATCATGGCACAGTGCGCCTTTGAGAATTCCGATGGCGAGTTGTGCGTTGTCCAGGGATTCTTGTCCGCTATGCCGAGTAGCGGGTTTCGTTGGGGGGCAACAGGAGGTAGGAAGAGCATGGCGAACTGGGTTCCCGCGCAGGCCTCGTGCGGACCGAACTCCAGCCGCATTCTCGACACCGCGCGGGGGATCATCATCGGACTTCGCCGGTGTCGTTCGGAGGCGGCGTTCGACGAACTGCACACTGCGGCGCTACGTCACAAGGTTCCGGTATTCGCGATGGCCTGGGCGCTTGTGCACCTGGCCGGCGAGGGCGAAAAGACATCCAGCTTCGTCGAGGCGCAGTCGGCTGCCCGCCACGAGTGGGGTCAACTATTCAGCGGAGCAGCAGCACTGAGCTGTTGAGAAGTGATCGCGATCTTGGCGCGGCCGGGGTTCCCTGGGGGGTACCGCGGCCGTGCCAACCCATTTGGCGGCCCAGGCCCGGCCGAGCGTCACTGACTCGGTGCGGGGACGTGGTCGACGCAGTCGACGCGCAGTTCGTCCACCGGCAGGGAAGTCTCATAGAACCGGCACCAATATCTGCGCTGCTGTGCGTCCAGTATTTCGAGCTGGACGCATGTGCTGCACGCCCGGCTAATCGGAACGAGATCAGCGTCGTGCAATTCCCCCAGGAGCCGGACCAGACAGTCAAGGAGCACCTCTGCGTCGGCGCGACCAAGCCGTGACGCGGCAACCTCTGCCGGGGCCGTCCATCGAGAGACCATCGCGGCGGTGCGGCGTCCCGATGGGGTGAGCACCAGTTGCTGGCTGCGACCGTCAAGGGGGTCGCGGCGTCGAGCCACCAGTTGCTTGCGCGTCAGCGCGGCGACGGCGTCACTCACGGTGGGGTCCGAGACGTTCAATTCGCGGGCCAGCGCAGTGCTGCGCGCGGTGGGCGGAGGCCCGACGTACAGCCACACGAGTACTCGCATCTGCGTGCTGGATAGGTCGTGCCGCTCCGCCGCCCGTCTCGCCAGCACGTGTAACGAATCGCCGATTCGGTCGAGTGCGGCGACAATCTTCGAATCGAGACTGGGGTGGCGTTCTCCGTTGTGCTTCAGGAGTCGGCTCCGGCTGGGTAGCCGGCCGGCACTGCCCGGACGGGCGGGTCGATGTGGCGCATGCGGCAGGCTCCTCGGTGAATTCGTTCTTCCAGATCGTTGCGGACCGGGCGCCCGGCGATGAGCGTACAAATCAGCGTGATCGAATATGTAGGACTCCTTTCTATCTTAACTAGGATCTAGCAGGTATCGACAGCCCGGTGCACCGGCGCACGGTCCAACATCGACAGAAGGACTCAGCTCATGCCGAAGCTACTGCGCAGTGACTGGTATGACCTCTCCCGCGACACCAACTGGACCTTCCGGTACGTGACCGAAGAGGAGGTGTTCCCCGAAGGCCTATCGGGAACTCACCGCGTTCCCGCCGAGGGCTGGTTGAAATGGGATGAGCCCTACAAGGTCAGTTACCGCGAATACGTGCACAACCAGGTCACCAAGGACACCACGACCTATTCGCTGAAGAACACCGTCCGGCGGTCAAAATTGTTCGACCAACTTGATCCAGGCTGGAAATCGGTGATCGTCGCCCACTATGGCGCAATCACTATGCCCGAATATCTGGCATCCATCGCCGAAGCCAGGATGGGACGCTTCGGACGTGCTGCGGCCTGGCGCAACACCGCCACGTTCGGCACCCTCGACGAAGTCCGGCATGGCCAGATTCAAGGCTTCTTCGCCCACGGATTACTCGACAGGGAGCCACGCGCTGACTGGGCGTTGAAGGCCTATCACACCAACGACTGGATCGTGCTGGCGGTGCGCTACCTGTTCGACGACATGTTCGTCGCCAACGACGCCGCCTCCATCGCGCTACAGCTGACCTTCACGCTGGAAACCGGATTCACCAATCTGCAATTCCTCGGCATGGCCGCGGACGCGATCGACGTCGGCGACCTGGAGTTCGGCGCCCTGATCTCGTCGATCCAAACCGACGAAGCGCGGCACGCCCAGCAGGGTGAACCGACGATCAAGGTCTTCATCGACAACGGCGAAAAAGAGTGGGGCCAATTTCTGATCGATCATATGTTTTGGCGGTCCTGGCGCATCTTCGCATTGCTTACCGGACTGTCCATGGACTACTACACACCGCTCGAAAGTCGACGGATGTCGTTCAAGGAGTTCATCGAGGACTGGGTGGTCAAGCAATTCGCTGATCAATTCCGGGATTACGGCCTCGAATATCCTTGGTACTGGGATGAATTCATCAACGAACTGACCTGGTATCACCACGCGATTCATCTGGGCGTGTGGTATTACCGCCCCACCGTGTGGTGGAACCCCGACGCCGGTGCCTCACCGGCGGAGCGGCTTTGGCTGGAGGAGAAATATCCGGGCTGGAACCGCAACTTCGGCCGGCAGTGGGACGTCATCACCGAGAACGTTCGCAATGGCGACATCGCCGCGACGCTGCCCGAAACCCTGCCCATCACCTGCAACCTGTGCCAGCTGCCGATCGTACGGGCGGCCGGGGTTATCGCCGGCGCGCACACCGACGCGACACCACCGGTCCATGTCCATAACGGACGCAAATACCTCTTCTGCTCCGAACCATGCCGCTGGATCTTCGCCCAACGACCCGACCGATTTGCCGGGCACCAGTCGCTGATCGACCGGGTGCTGTCCGGGGAGATCAGCCCACCCGACTTGGGCACGGTGCTGCATTATTTCGGCCTCTCGCCCGATGAGCAAGGCAAAGATGCCGACGACTATGCCTGGGCCGCGCACCACTGAGGAGTCTTGAATGGCGCTACTTCCACTGACCGCGAACTTCGAGGGTGATGTCCTCGAGCTGCTTATCCCCGTCGACGACGCCGACACCGTCGAGCACGTGGGCCAACAGGTGGCCCACCACGTGGTCGGCCACCGGGTACCACGTCAAGACGCACCGCTTCATGTCCGCCATGAAGGTCGGATCCTGGCCTCGGACACCATCATTGGCGCCTCGGGCGTAGAACCAATGGACCATCTTGAGGTGTTCTATGGCGAGTGACGACGGGCCGGGCTGGACGCCCGAGTGGAAGATCGTCGCCGCTATCGATGACCTCTGGGCTGGTGACGTCGGTGAATTTTACGTCGACGATTTGCCAATCCTGCTGGTGCACTTGCGAAACGGTGAACTTCGCGCGTTTGCCGGAAACTGTCCGCACGCAGGTTTTCCGCTGGCCGATGGGGATATCGACGGCAACGTGTTGACCTGCGCCGCGCACAGTTGGGAATTCGACCTCAGCACGGGCTCCGGGCTCAATCCCGACAACTGCCGACTGGAGTGTTATCAGGTACGCCGTGATGGCGATCGCATCGCGGTCGCGATACCGCAGAGGGGAGCAAGCCATGACGTCGTCGACCGATGAACACAAACTCGTCGGGCCGATCGTTCGGGGCTTCGATCCCGACATCGTAGCCGCCCTGACCGAGGCGATTCAGCTCGACAACCCGGACGCCGACATCGTCGTCGAGGATCATTCGGGTTATGTCCGAATCCACGCGCCATGGTTTCTCAAGGTAACCAGCGACAGCCTGGAGTACGTTGCGGGCGAATCGATCCCGCTGGCGTCACTGGAGCCCGCAATCGCCGGATTCGCTGGCCGTATGCGCTATGTGGGCGACCACGAATTGCACTGGTACCTGGAACGGGAGGACTGAGACGATGACTACCGCAGCGCCGCGTCGACTGAAGACCTGGAGCATCGCCGGCAACACCGGGCGCAAGCCCACCGAGTACGAAATCGCAACCGGCAACTTCCACTATCACTTCAACCGCAAACCCGCGCCCTTCGACCTGGATCCCGACACTGCGATCAATCGCTGGTACCTCAAATACCGTGAAGGATCTCCGCTGCGCGCCGATGACTGGGAAGGGTTTCGTGACCCGGCGGCGCTCAGTTACCGGCGATACATCGCGCTACAGCACGACCGAGAGGTCTATGCAGAGGGAGTGGTCGACCACTACGAAACCCTCAACCACGACCAGCAACTCGACCCGGCGTGGGTGGCGATCCTCGAGCGTGTGTATGTGCCGGCCCGCTTCGTCCACCACGTCCTGCAGATCACCGGTCTGTACCTCGGCCAGCTTGCGCCCAGCGCCTACATCACCAACGCGGCGTTCTTTCAGGCCGCCGACGAGTTGCGAGCATTGCAGTGGATCGCTTATCGAGCTAAGTCGTTGTCCCTGGCCCACGGTCCGCAACTGGCCAACTCTGAGGCAACACGCCGTATTTGGGAGCTGGACGAAGCCTGGCAGCCAGCACGGGAGACTCTCGAACGGTTGCTGCTCGCCTACGACTGGGGCGAGGCCTTCGCCGCGCTGAACTTGGTTGTCAAGCCAACCCTCGACGCGTTTTTCAAGGAGTCTCTGGCCGAGTTGGCCGCATCACACGGCGACGGGCTAACTGCGGCACTCCTGCAAGAGTCGCGGGTGGACACGATCCGTAGCCAGGCATGGTCGGCCGAGCTGGTCCGCTACAGCGTCTCCGCCAATCCGGCTAACCGCGACGTCCTGGCACGGTGGCAGACCGAATGGCAACCGTTAGCCGATCGTGCCCTCGACGGACTCGCCACGATATTCGCAGACGCGCCGCGTCCGAATGACCCTGTGGCCGTTGGCCGGCGAGTCGCAGCGTCGGTTTCTGAATTCCAGTCATCCTTGGAGTAATGGCGCCAAACACCTAGCGGATCTTCACCGCGTATTCACGCCTCGTCAACGAGTCCAGGCCGGCGAGTCGATCGCCGTGCGCAATGCTGCGACGATGCGTTGCTCCTTCTCCAGGAAGCGCTCGGTGGGTGCCGGCACCGAGATCGCGACGACGCTGTCGCCCAACGTCCGTCGCGCGATGGCGGCCGCCGAAATACCGGGGGTGTGTTCTCCACGGTCGAATGCGAGCCCAGTGCGCCGGATCTCGGCGATCTCGCGGCGAAGCCGCTCGGCCACGCCGGAACTTAACCGGGAGATCATCGCCTCCGCGTCGGCGTCGCCCAGCGCCGCCAGCGCGGCCTTGCCGTTGGCGGTCACTTCCAGCGGGAATCGGACGCCGATGGCGGAGACCGCGCGGAGCCGGTGGGACGATTCGATCTGGTCGACGAACCACATTCGCTGGCCGCGCAACACGGACAGGTCGACGGTTTCGCCGTCGGTCGCGCGCGCTACCCGTTCGATGGTCGGCCGGAAAATCGCCGAGACGTGCGGTCCCGCGGCGCTGCCGAATCCGAGCAGGCGCTCGCCCAGCGAGAAACGGCCCTGTGAATCCACCCCGGCCAGCCCGACTTCCACCAGCCCGACCAGAAGGCGCCGCGCCGTCGATTTGGCCAGTCCGAGCCGCTCGCCGAGGTCGACCAGCCGGAGCCGGCCGGGCTCGGCAGCGATCTCGTCCAATGCCGCGGCGGCACGACGCAACACCTGGATGCCTTCGTCGCGATTCGTATTCGAAGCGGGTTCCGGGGGCGCCACTCTTCCACTATAGTGTTCCGCATTGCGGACTGCCAAGAACCGAAATATGGATCAAAGGAGCTCCAGATGAGTGCGCTACCTGCAGGGCGGCACTTTTTTCGCAACGACGACGGATACGAAGACGCCCGCCGCGGCACGGTATGGAACCAACGAGTCCCCGCGCGCTACCCGGACCTGATCGTTCAGGCCGTCGATACCGACGACATCGTCAGCGCCCTGCGCTACGCCAAGGCCAATGGCCTCAAGGTGAACATCCGGTCGGGCGGCCACAGCTGGGCGGCCAACCACCTGCGCGACGGAGCCGTGCTGCTCGACGTCAACCGGATCAACCACGCGAATATCGATGCCGAAAAGGGCGTCGCCGTCGTCGGTCCCGGCAAGGGTGGCAGCATCCTGATGGCCGAGCTGGAAGCGCAGAATCTCTTCTTCCCCGCCGGGCACTGCAAGGGTGTGTGCGTCGGCGGATACCTACTGCAGGGCGGGTACGGCTGGAACAGCCGGATCTGGGGCCTGGCGTGTGAAAACGTCATCGGTCTGGACGTGATCACTGCCGAGGGCGAACAAATCCATTGCGACGCAGACAATCACGCGGACCTGTACTGGGCCGCACGCGGCGCCGGTCCGGGCTTTTTCGGCGTGGTCACCTCGTTCTACCTGAAGCTCTACCCTCGCCCCGGCGTCTGCGGCACCAGCGTCTACGTGTATCCGATCGAGTTCGCCGACGAGATCTACACGTGGGCGCGCAACGTCAGCGCCGAGGTGGACCGTCGCGTCGAAATGCAAATCGTGGCAAGCAGAAGCGTCCCGAACATGAACCTCGACAGGCCTGCCATCACCTTCGCGTCGCCGGCATTCGCCGACACCGAGAAGGAAGCCGAGGAGGCCCTGGCCATCTTCGGTACGGTGCCGGTTGTCGACAAGGCGTTGGTTGCAATTCCTTACATGCCAACCGATATGCCCACCTGGTACACCGCCGTGATGAGCAACTACCTGCCCGACCACCGCTACGCCGCCGACAACATGTGGACGTCGGCCTCCGCCGAAGATCTGCTGCCGGGCATTCACAACATCATCGACACGATTCCCGACCACCCGTCGCACTTCCTGTGGCTGAACTGGGGGCCGTCGCCGGCCCGCCCGGACATGGCCTACAGCATCGAAGACGAGGTCTACCTGGCTCTGTACGGCGCCTGGAAGAACGAATCCGACGACGCGAAGTACGGCGACTGGGCCCGTTCCAACATGGCCGCGATGTCGCATCTGGCCACCGGCATTCAGCTCGCTGACGAGAATCTCGGCCAGCGTCCGGCCCGATTCGCCAGTGACGCGGCCATGGCCCGCCTGGATAAAATACGAACGGCCTACGACCCAGATGGTCTGTTCAACGCGTGGATGGGACGACTCTGATGGCCGGCGATCTTTACCTGGGTTATCGCAACGACGATGCGAACACGCCGTTCGGCAAATTCTTCAACCCCGAAATGGCGCCGCTGCCAACACATGTCGTTGAGGCGTTACAGCACGGTCCACAAGGCGGGATGGCATTGCTGGCGTTCGAAGACGCCGCGACGGTCGCTGAGGCGGGCTACCAGCAGACCGAGAACGGCTACGGCGTCCTCGACGACGGCAGCTATCAGGTGTCGGTCCGCACCGACATGCCCCGTGTCACTCCGGCGATGTGGTCCTGGTGGTTTGGCTGGCATGGCAGTGACACCCGCCGATACAAGCTGTGGCATCCGCGGGCGCACCTGTCCGCGGCCTGGAAGGACGGCTCGAAAGATGGCGCTGACGGCCGGCGAGGCGCCCAGCGCTACATCGGCCGCTGGTCGTTGATCAGCGAGTACATCGGATCGACGATGCTCAATGGCGCAATCCAATTCGTCGATCCCGCGGAGATGGACTGTCCACCCGACAGCGACGATGCGGTGGCGATCTGCGCCCGGCTGGGCGCCAGTGACGCTCCGGTGGATGTCGGATGGTTCATCCATCACGTCCGGTCCACGCCGACCGGATCCGAAATGCGGTCCCGGTTTTGGATGGGCGGGCCGTACATCGCGGTGCGCAACGCCCCGGGCGTCGCTTCAATAGCCCTGCGCCCCATCGCATCTCGCATCCTCGGCAACCCGGAGGCCAACGCCCGGAATCTGCTCGTGCACTGCGCCCAGGAGATGAATCACCTGGCTGGTTTCCTGCCTGAGCTCCATGCGGCGTTCGGCGACGAATAACCGTATTCAGCCGGCATAGGCAGGTGCGACGAAGCGCTCTACCAGCCGCCGTTCGGCCTCGTCGTCGCCGACGGGCCAGTACATCAGCGACAGCACAACGCGAACTACCCACTGCGCTCCCTGTGCATCGCCGTAGGTGAGTCCGGTGAGCTCCGTGGCGAACCCGGCCAATAGCGGTGATCCCGTGAGCCAGGCGATATCGCCGGCCCGGACCGGACTGATCATCAGCTGATACAGCGGGTCGGCGCGGATCAGCTTGAGCGCCACGGTGATGGCGGTGACGACCCGCTCCGGACCACTCATGGACTCGACGGTCTGCCGCACGGTCTCGATGATGCGCGACGCAGCGCGGGTGATGACCGCGTCGCGGATTTCGGCCTTACCGCCGGCGTAGCGGTAGATGGTGGCCCGTGAACAGTGGACGCGCTTGGCCAGCGTGTCGATGTCGAAGCGGTCCGGTCCCTCGTGTGTGATCATCTCGGTGGCGGCCGCATAGATGCGCTCGGCCGCGATTTTGCGGCGGTCGCCCCCCACCAACCAGTCGTCCCGCGGCATCGTTCACCGCCCTTCGTCGCGAGAAGTGAGAATGCCTTTATCTCACACTGAGACAGAGCGAGTCATTTATCTCACCATAGACGCAGGTGCCGGTTATCCGTTGAGACAATTCCGAGTTCTATGCCGTATGCAGCTGGGACGCCATTGAAGACGTCATCAGCCGGCCCGAGGAATTTTCGGCGAACCTGACCGCGACAATGACCTACACGGCCGACGGTGGCATCAAGGCGTTCGAGATGGAACCGCTCGGCGGAGCGACCCACGTGCTGGCCACCGCCGACGATCCCGCCCACGCCGTGCACCGCAAGCTATTGGTGCGCCAGTTGGCGGCCCGCCGGGTTCGCGCGATCGAGCAGTTCGCGGCCGACGCCGCGGACCGGTTATGGGACGAGGCGTTACGCGACGGGCGCATCGAATGGATGGACGCCATCGCCAACCGCCTGCCGATGATGGTGGTGGCAGAGCTGATCGGGGTACCCACGACCGACGCCGCGCAGTTGATGAAGTGGGGCTACGCGGCCACCCAGACGGTAGAAGGTCTGGTCAGCGATGAGCAGCTGGCCGCTGCGGGGATCGCGGTCATGGAACTGAGCGGCTATATCAACCAGCAATTCGATCTCGCCGCGGCGGATCCGCAGGACAATCTGTTGGGTGAGCTTGCCGTTGCCTGCGCCTCGGGCGAGCTGGAGACCTGCGCCGCCCAGGTGATGATGGTGATCTTGTTTGCGGCCGGGGGAGAGTCGACCGCGTCGCTGCTGGGCAGCGCGGCCTGGATTCTGGCGAACCGTCCCGACATCCAGCAGCAGGTGCGCGAAACTCCAACGCTACTAACGGCATTCATCGAGGAGACGCTGCGCTACGAGCCCCCGTTTCGGGGTCATTACCGACATGTGCGAAACGACACCGTGCTGGCCGGCGTCCAGCTGCCCGCAGACTCGCACCTGTTGCTGTTGTGGGGCGCGGCCAACCGCGACCCGGCCCACTTCGACAGGCCCGGCGAGTTCCTGCTGGATCGCGCCGAAACCAAGGGGCACCTCAGTTTTGGCAAAGGAGCACACTTCTGCGTCGGGGCCGCGCTGGCCCGCCTGGAAGCCAAGATCGTGTTGCGCCTGCTGCTGGATCGGACCTCGACGATCGCGCAAGCCGACGTGGGGCGATGGCTACCCAGCCTTCTCGTGCGTCGTCTCGAACGACTCGAGCTGGCCGTCAGCTGATCCGTGGCTATTTCCCGGGCGGCAGTTGGCGTGGGCCTTCGGGTCGGCGAAGCTGGCGCGGGCCCTCGCGTTGCGTCAACGTCCGTGTGCTATCGCTGTCGGCGGGCGCCAGCGCTCGGCCGTCGGCGTCCTTGACGGAGAGCCGCGGTGCGCCTTGCTCGCCCACCTGCGGTGCCGGGTGGTGGTGAGTCTTGTGGTGCTCGCGCGATGAGGCGATCGGTTCGGGGCGCTCGGTCGTCGACGACCGCGGCGGCTTCTCGCCAGGCCCGGAGCTCTCAGTGTCGAAAGTGACTTTGCGCGTGCGCCTGAGCGCGAACGTGATCTCCTCGACCTCTTCGAACACCTGGCGCGCCGTGCGCAGCGGTGCGGTGGAGCCGTCGATGGCCCGCGCGACGAAGGGCGGCACCAGCGGACGGATCCATCTCGCCGCGGCCCTGGTCGCGTCGGGCAGCGACGGGATGGCCGAAGGGGTCGGCTCGTCCGGGACTTCAACCTCGCGGGCCGGCTCGACCTCCGCCGGTAGATTCTTCACCTCCGGCATCGCTTGGGAATCCGCTGCGCCGGAGGGTAATTCGGCGATAGCCCGACTGGCGGCCTCTGCCTCGGCGGCGATCGGTAGGTAGATGTCTTCCTTCACCCGCTCGAAGGCCCGAACGGGCGGAACGGGCTGCGGTCCCTCGATGGCTTCGGCTACTCGACGACGTTGCTGCTCCCGGTCGATTTCGGTCTGCGCCTCGATGGCCAGCCGCGCCTGCGTGAGTTGGTGCTCGGCCCAGAGGATTTCGGCTTCGCGGCGGACTTCGGCCCGCTTGATCGCGATCGCGGTATCCGCATCGAGTTCGGCGCGCTCACGTTCCGCGCGGGCCGTGGCGTGGCGATCGTGGGTGGTCTCGCCGCGCCACCCCCGCAGAATCAGGGGCAGCAAGTAAACGAACGCGAAAAACGCGATGATCAACAGCCGCAACACCGACGCCCCGGAGCTCGCGAATGTGAGGTCGTTCATCGCCATCCAGCGCGCACCAAGGCCACCCGGGCCGGCATCGGCAAGCACCCGTTGGCGGGCATCGTTGACGGCCTGCTCCTCGCGGAAAATCGTGGCGTCCAAAGCGGGTGCCTGGCTGTCGCGGGCGGCCAACGCCTTGTCAAGCTCACGCTGCGCATCGGCGAGAATCTGGTTAGCCGTCCGGGTTTCCGGCCCGGCACCGGGATCGCCGGTGATGCGAGTTTGTGGGCATGCCGGGCTGGGGTGGTATTCGCAGCGCGCGACGACGAGGGCGTTGTCCTGGCCGTTGCGGGCCTGGGTGACCGCGGCGTCGAGCCCGCCACGCGCCGCACGGGTCTGTTGCAGCGCTGCCGCCGCCTGCTCGACAGCCGGTGCCGAGTCGGCGGTATGCAGCGCCCGGTCCTCGAGATGGTGATCGATCGAGCCGGAAAAGACAACGAGCGCGGCTAGTTCGCCGACGACCACGCCGACCGCCACCGCAACGGCGACCCGTCCCGCGATACCGCGCCAACCACGCCGCGGGCCGCTCGCGATGCCGCGCGTGACCGCCCCGACCAGCAGGCCGAACACAAGCGTCAGTGCGACGATCGCGACCAGCGGCCAGCGCGCCGACGCATTAACCGCCAAGGACGCGACCAGCCAGGCCAGCACAGCTCCGAGCAGTACCACTGCACCCGCGACAGCGTGGGTGGACCGCTCGTGACGTTCACTTAACTCGCGCCAGTGCCCGCCACCAAGCCAGGCGAGTACCCCCTCGACCCGGGAGACGGCTGAGCGCGGCTCAATTACTTCGTGGGCGCCCATCAGACTCCAACACCTCCGTGGTCAAGCGTCCCAGGCCATCGGCCGACACACCGAATCGAAGCGCCGACGTGTGGCGTTGTTCACAACGCCACACGGTGGGGGCGGATGAAGGTGAAATTCCTGCGACGCGGACAGATCAGCGAAGTTTCCGGCAAATGGCGTGAGACGGTGTAAGCCTATGCAAAACCACGACTACGTCACCTACGAAGAGTTCGGACGCAGATTCTTCGAGGTCGCCGTCACGCCCGAGCGTGTCGCCGCCGCATTCGCCGATATCGCCGGCAACGAATTCGCGATGGAGCCGATTGCCCAGGGACCCGGCGGGATTGCCAAGGTCAGCGCAAACGTCAAGATCCAAGACCCGCGTGTCACGCGACGCTTGGGTGACAGCATCACCTTCGTCGTTCACATTCCGCTCTCGATTGATCTGCTGCTGGATTTGCGGCTCGACAAGCAGCGTTTCCAGGTTTCCGGCGACATCGCGTTGCGCGCGACCGCACGGGCGGCCGAGCCACTGATTCTGATCGTCGACGTCGCGAAACCCCGGCCCTCCGATATCACCGTCAACGTGTCGTCGAAGTCGTTCCGCGGCGAGATATTGCGCATCCTGGCCGGTGTCGACGGGGAGATTCGCCGATTCATCGCTCAATACGTCGCCGACGAAATCGATGCGCCCCACTCGCAGGCCGCCCAAGTCATCGATGTCGAAGAGAAACTGAACGAGGCCTGGCCGTAGTCGACGCGCCGGCGCCGGTGCGCGCCGGTCACGATCCGGCTGCCCACCAGTGGCCGAGCCGCGGTCCGGGCAAACGGATCCAACTGCCGAGAGCGGATGACGAATTAGTCACACCGCAAAGTCCAGTGGGCTATTGTACGGCCGTGCGATACCCATTTCCGCCTGATAATTCGACTACATAGGAGGTTCACATGGCCCAACGGTGGTTACTCGCGGCGACGCTGATCGCGGGACTAGCGATCTCGGGTTGTTCGTCCGGCAGCAAAACGACGACTCCCTCCGGATCAACGACAAAGAATTCCACTTCTGCGTCCGCCACGTCGAGCTCCTCGTCCAGTGAAACCACCGAGGCGGCACCGACAACCACCCTGGACATCAGCCAGTGCGTCGACGTCACCGGGGCCAACGCCGACCTGCTGACCGCGTCGGACAACGCTGGCGCTCGCAAAGCGGCAGACACTCTCGAGAAGTACAACCCGCCGGCCAAGGTCAAGGACGCGATCGAACACTTCGTCACCACCGGCGGTGCTCACTTCGACGACCCGGACTACACGAAAAACAACAAACTCGTCAGCGACTGGGTGAAGGGCGTCTGCCCGACGTAACCACCGATCACGGCAAATCGATTTCCGGGGCCAGCAACGGCCCCGGAATCATGTCGCGCGTTTTACGGTTTCCCGGGCGGGTATGTAGCACCTCGACTGAACGCTCAGGACGGTTCAAGAGGAGCGACAAACCTTGGCGCAAGTAGATGTTTCGACGACGTCGGATCTGGACCCCAGTGCCGCCTGGAAATTGGCGTCCGATCTCGGTCGATTCGACGAGTGGATGACGATCTTCGGTGGTTGGCGTGGTGAGATGCCATCGACGATCGAGCAAGGCACCAAAGTGTCGTCGTGCGTCAGGGTCAAAGGATTTCGCAATGTCGTGCACTGGACGGTGACCCGCTACGACGAGCCCAAATCGATTGAGCTGCAAGGCCGCGGTAGGGGTGGGATTCGGATCACCGTGGCGATGGACGTGACCGATACCCAGCCGGGGTCGATCTTTCACCTGAACGCCGACATCGGTGGCGGGGTGCTCAGCGGTCCGGTCGGCAAGGTCGTGGCGCGCGTGCTGCGCTCCGATGTGCGCAAGTCGGTCGAGAATCTGGCCGCACTGCAGTAACCGACGCGTCAACGCGCGGGATGACGTCCGAACCACTCCCGTTCCGCCTGGCGGATTCGCCTGCCGTCCATGGCAAGCCAGTCCAGCCCGACGCCCAACGCCATCAGTCCGACGATGGCTGCCGAAAGACCAATGCCGATCTCGTCGAGGGCAAACCCCGTGATGCATACCACCAGCGCGAGCACGGCCGCACCGACAAGGAGTATTCCGGGTGTCCGCGCGAATTGTCGCGGCGGTCCATACCGGCCATCGTCAACGGTGCTGAGGCTGTTGTGCTCCATTCGACGCGGCTACCCGAAACACCGCGTGGCCAAACGACTTCGGCGCCCGGACCTTCGATCTGTGGCGAACGCGTTCAGTCCGGATCCCACGACAACAGTCGACGCACCGGACGCGTCTCGATGGCGTTGACGGTCAACAGCCGGCGCGTGATCCGCCACCCCGAGTCCGTCGACTCGTACTCATCGTCGTAGCGCAAATGCCAAGCCGCGTCGAACACCTCGTCATCGCGTCGAGTCCAATGATGCGCGACGCACGCGATCCGGCCGCGCGCTGCGCCGGGACGCGGCCCGCCGTCGTACACCTCCCCGACGATCGCGTGTTCGGTACGGGCGACCGCGGCCACCGCCGCGACGGCCCGCGCAATAGCCGGCCGGCCGCGATGCGTGTGGATCGGCGTCAAGGTGGCCGGCGGCTCGGGCACCATCAGTTCGGCCTCTATCGCGAAAAGTGCTGCCACAGACTCGAATTGACGGTCGTCGACTCCGGCGGCGTAGCGGTGCACCAGATCGCTTAGTGCGGATCGGTCGTTCGCGGACAGCGTCATGGCACCCGAAGCTAACAGGCGCCCGGCTGGCTGGTTGGCGCTGCCAGCGTGTTGCGCACCGCGTCGGCCAGCGCGGCGGCCCGGCGACTGGTGAATACGTCCTCAAGCATCATCGGTTTGCCGTCGGGGCCGGTCAGCGGAACCCGCCAGTTGGGGTATTCGTCGGTGGTACCCGGTTGATTCTGCGTCCGGCGATCGCCGACCGCGTCGGTCAGCGCCACGCCCAACAACCGCGACGGCGTGCGGCCCAGGTAGCGGTAGAGGGCGAGGACGATCTGTTCGGGATCGTCCTCGTGCTGCCCGAGTAGCCCCACCCGGCGCAGCTCGGCCATCCAGGCCGCCAATTCCGTCCGGTCGGACTCGAGTTCTTCGGCGACGGGCCGGGTCAGCAATCCCAGCGACTCGCGCAGCCGGACATGGTCGCCGGCCAGGTACCCGGCCGTCGGCGGCAGATCGTGGGTGGTGACCGACGACAGGCAGTACTCGCGCCAGCGCTCGGCGGGCAGCGGACCGCCGGTTCCGTCGCGGTCGAGCTCGAACCACAAAATCGACGTGCCCAGCAGCCCCCGGAGTAAGAGGTAATCGCGAACCCACGGTTCGACCGTGCCGAGGTCCTCGCCGACCACCAGCGCACCGGCGCGGTGCGCCTCCAGTGCCACGATGCCGATCATCGCCTCGTGGTCGTAGCGCACGTAGGTACCTGCGGTAGGCGGTGCACCCTCGGGGATCCACCACAACCGAAACAACCCGATGATGTGGTCTATCCGTACCCCGCCGGCATGCCTTAGCACCGCCCGGATCAGCGCGCGGAACGGCCGATACTCCTGCTCGTCCAGGCGGTCGGGGCGCCACGGTGGCTGCGACCAATCCTGGCCGAGTTGATTGAACTCATCGGGCGGCGCGCCCGCGGTAACCCCCAGCGCCAGGACATCCTGCAGGGCCCAGGCGTCGGCCCCGTTCGGGTGCACGCCGACTGCCAGGTCGTGCATGATGCCCAACGACATGCCGGCCCGCACCGCCTGCGACTGTGCCGCCGCGAGTTGTTCGTCGATCTGCCATTGCAGCCAGCGGTGGAAATCGACTGCGTCCGCGTGCTTTTCGGCAAACCGGGCGACGCCGATAGCGGTCGGATGCTGCAGGAAATTCGGCCAGCAATGCCAGTCGCCGCCGTACTTTTCGGCCAGCGCACACCAGACGGCGAAGTCGTCGAGCGCGCTGCCCTCACGCTCGCGGAAGGCGGCGTAGGCCAGTTCCCGGCCCGCAGACCGAGGTATCCGGTAAATCAGCTTCAGCGCCTCCCGCTTGGCCTTCCATGCACTGTCGCGGTCGACGGCATCGAGCCGCGCGGTGCGCTGTTGGACCTCGTCGCGAAGCCGCCGCAACCGGCCGCGCTTGGCCAGGTCGGTGAATTCGGGAATGGATTCGACGCGAAGATAAAGCGGATGGAAGAAGCGGCGTGACGTCGGAAGATAGGGAGAAGGCTCCATCGGGATCGTCGGGGTGGCCGCGTGCAGCGGGTTGACCAGCAGGTAGTCGGCGCCGTGCCGCGAGGCCGACCAGACGGCCAGGTCGGTCAGATCGGTGAGGTCTCCGACACCCCACGACTGCTCGGACCGCACACTGTAAAGCTGCGTGGCCAGGCCCCAGGCCCGGCGCGCGCCGAGTTGCTCCGGTAGTCCGAGCCAGTCGGGCGTCACGATCAGCGCGGAGCTGGTTTCGATTCCCCTTGATCGCAGATGCAGGCGGTGGTAGCCCAGCGGCAGATCCGGCGGCAGCACAAAGCTCGCCTCTCCGACCCATCGCCCGTCCAGATTGAACGGCGGCGTGAAGTTGTCGACCTGCTGTACGCCGCCGTGGACGGTCCCGTCCTCGAGCCGCAACAAGACTTCGGCGGGATCCCCGTGGGTGACGTGCACCCAGAACCGCGTCGGGGTGCCGGTGCGGGCGACGATGGTCGCCGGCAGTTGACGCGACCAATAGGTGCGCGACTGACGGGCCAGGGCCTCGTTGCGATCCTGCTCGGTGCCGGCGTCCACGCCGAGAGCCGCGAGCACGGCAATCAGCGTGCTCTCCGAGATCTGAGTTTGCCGGCCCGTCCAGTCCTCGAACCAAGTGGAAATGCCGAATCTTGCGGCAAGTTCGACCAACGAAGGTGCGAGCTCAGTCATGCCGCTCATCTTGCTGCCAAAACCCGCCCGGCACGACGCGAGCCCGGCGACGAACGCCGCCGATGTTGCTGGCGTCCGATTACGTAGCAGGTCAGCGGAGCGCCGCGGACGTGCATCCTCGACAGGACGGGTTGGCCGTCCGCAGCTACGATCCCAATGGAGAGGTAAATAGTCCGGCCGGGGGATCCCGTGGGGAACTTGGAAACTGCCAGCTCAGCGGCGTTTGCCGACGCTGGACGGGTTGCCGATGCCGTTTAACCCCGGCCGGATTGATGGATGTGACGAGGCTTTGAAGTGAACGCCACATTGCGCTAGATGGCGAGGTCATTGCGGGTGGCTTACGGTTGTCGATGTGATTCGCGTGCTGGACGATGTCCAGGCGTTCTAACAGACCGGATGGTGAATTAGTGGCGGAAGAGAGTCGCGGGCAGCGCGGCTCGGGGTACGGCCTCGGGCTATCGACGCGCACGCAGGTGACCGGCTATCAGTTCCTTGCGCGGCGAACCTCGATGGCGTTGACCCGCTGGCGGGTCCGGATGGAGGTCGAGCCGGGACGACGCCAGACCTTGGCCGTCGTGGCGTCGGTCTCCGCAGCGGCCGTGATCTGCCTGGGCGCGCTGTTGTACTCCTTCATCAGCCCGGCCGGTCAGGTGGGGGATTCGCCGATCATCGCCGACCGCGACTCCGGTGCCCTGTACGTCCGGGTGGGCGACAAGCTGTACCCGGCGCTGAACCTGGCCTCGGCCAGGTTGATCACGGGACGCCCCGACAACCCGCACCTGGTGCGCTCCAGCCAGATCGCCAACATCCCGCGTGGCCCGATGGTGGGTATCCCCGGCGCGCCGTCGACCTTCGGGCCCAAGACCCCGTCTATGTCGTCGTGGCTGATCTGCGACACCGTCGCCGGCTCGACCGGCGTCGGCGCACCCTCGGGTGTGACCGTGACGGTGATCGACGGCACGCCCGATCTCAGCAACCGCCGCCACGTATTGAACGGCTCGGACGCCGTGGTGTTGAGCTACAGCGGCGACACCTGGGTAATCCGGGAAGGACGCCGATCGCGAATCGACGCGGCGAACCGCTCCGTGCTGTTGCCGCTCGGGTTGACACCGGAACAAATCAGCATGGCAAAGCCGATGAGCCGCGCCCTATTTGACGCGTTGCCGGTGGGCCCGGAGCTGACGGTGCCCGAGGTACAGAACGCAGGCAGCCCTGCGACCTTCCCCAACGCCCCCGGCCCGGTGGGAACGATCCTCGTCACGCCGCAAATTAGTGGTCCCCAACAGTATTCGCTGGTCTTGCCCGAAGGGGTGCAGACACTGCCGCCGTTGGTCGCGCAGATCATGCAGAACGCCGGCGGGGCCAACAACAGTAAGCCGGTGACCGTGGAACCCGCGGCGCTGGCCAAGATGCCGGTGGTCAACAAGCTGGACCTGTCGTCCTACCCGGACACCCCGCTGAATGTCACGGACCTGCGGGAGAACCCGGCGACCTGCTGGTGGTGGGAGAAGACCAGCGGCGAGAACCGGGCCCGTATCCAGGTCGTGTCCGGACCGACCATCCCGGTGTCCCAGTCCGAGTCGAAAAGGATTGTGTCGCTGGTGAAGTCGGACACCACCGGCCGCACCGCCGACCAGGTCTACTTCGGTCCTAACTTCGCCAACTTCGTGGCCGTCACCGGCAACGATCCCGGTGCCAAGACCACCGAATCGCTATGGTGGGTGACGGATGCCGGCGCCCGATTCGGTGTCGACGACACCCGCGATGTGCGTGAGGCGTTGGGTTTGCAGACCAACCCGAGCCTGGCGCCCTGGGTTGCGCTCCGGCTCCTTCCGCAGGGCCCGACGCTGTCGCGGGCTGATGCGCTGGTGGAGCACGACACCCTCCCGATGGATATGTCCCCTGCAGAGTTGGTGGTACCGAAGTGAAGCGTGGATTCGCCCGGCCGACGCCGGAGAAGCCTCCGGTCATCAAGCCGGAAAACATCGTCCTGCCGACACCGCTGAGCATTCCGCCGCCAGAGGGCAAGCCGGTATGGCTGGTCGTGGTCGGCGTTTTGGTGATCGGCCTGATGATCGGCATGGTCGCCATGGTCTTCAGCAGCGGCTCGCGGGTGTTCGGCGGCGCGGGCGCGATCTTCCCGATCTTCATGATCGGCGGCGTCGCGATGATGATGTTCGGCGGCCGGTTCGGCGGCCAGCAGCAGATGAGCCGCCCGAAGCTCGACTCGATGCGCGCCCAGTTCATGCTGATGCTGGACATGCTGCGTGAGACCGCCCACGAGTCGGCCGACAGCATGGACGCCAACTACCGGTGGTTCCACCCCGCTCCCGACACGCTCAGCGCTGCAGTGGGATCCCCACGGATGTGGGAGCGCAAGCCCGACGGCAAGGACCTCAACTTCGGTGTGGTCCGCGTCGGCGTGGGTATGACGCGTCCCGAGGTGACCTGGGGTGAGCCCCAGAACATGCCGACCGATATCGAGCTGGAGCCCGTGACCGGTAAGGCGCTTCAGGAATTCGGTCGCTACCAGAGCGTGGTCTACAACCTGCCCAAGATGGTTTCGCTGCTCGTGGAGCCGTGGTATGCGCTGATCGGTGAGCGTCCGCAGGTATTGGGATTGATGCGGGCGATCGTCTGTCAGCTGGCGTTCTCCCACGGCCCCGACCACGTGCAGATGGTCGTGGTCAGTTCGGATCTGGACGAATGGGATTGGGTCAAGTGGCTGCCGCACTTCGGCGATCCCCGGCGCCAGGACGCGGCGGGTAACGCGCGGATGGTCTACAGCTCGGTGCGCGAGTTCGCCGCGGAGCAGGCCGAATTGTTCGCCGGCCGTGGATCGTTCACGCCTCGCCATGCCAGCTCGTCGGCCCAGACGCCGACGCCGCACACCGTGATCATCGCCGATGTCGTTGACCCGCAATGGGAATACGTGATCAGCGCCGACGGTGTCGACGGCGTGACCTTCTTCGACCTGACCGGTGCGTCCATGTGGACGTCGGTCCCGGAGCGGACGCTGCGGTTCGACGACAAGGGCGTAATCGAGGCCCTGCCTCGAGACCGCGACACCTGGATGGTGATCGACGACAAGCCGTGGTTCTTCGCCCTGACCGACCAGATCAGCTCCGCCGAGGCCGAGGAGTTCAGCCAGAAGATGGCGCACTGGCGTCTCGCGGAGGCTTACGAGGAGATCGGCCAACGCGTCGCGCACATCGGCGCGCGGGACATCTTGGCCTACTACGGGGTCGACGATCCCGGCGACATCGACTTCGACGCGTTGTGGGGTGCTCGCACCGACACGATGGGCCGCTCGCGGTTGCGGGTGCCATTCGGCAATCGCTCCGACAACGGCGAGCTGCTGTTCCTGGATATGAAGTCGCTGGACGAAGGTGGTGACGGCCCGCACGGCGTCATGTCCGGAACGACGGGTTCCGGGAAGTCGACACTGGTGCGCACCGTGATCGAGTCGCTGATGCTCGCCCACCCGCCCGAAGAGCTGCAGTTCGTCTTGGCCGACCTCAAGGGTGGATCGGCGGTTAAGCCATTTGCCGGGGTGCCGCACGTTTCCCGGATCATCACCGACCTCGAGGAAGACCAGGCGCTGATGGAGCGCTTCCTCGACGCGCTGTGGGGCGAGATCGCCCGCCGCAAGGCGGTCTGCGACAACGCCGGTGTCGACGACGCCAAGGAATACAACTCGGTGCGCTCCAGGATGCGCGCCCGCGGTCAGGACATGCCGCCGCTGCCGATGCTGGTGGTGGTTATCGACGAGTTCTACGAGTGGTTCCGCATCATGCCGACCGCGGTCGACGTCCTCGACTCGATCGGCCGGCAGGGACGCGCCTACTGGATCCACTTGATGATGGCCTCGCAGACCATCGAGAGCCGCGCCGAAAAGCTCATGGAGAACATGGGCTACCGCTTGGTGCTGAAAGCGCGTACCGCCGGAGCGGCGCAGGCGGCTGGTGTGCCCAACGCCGTAAACCTGCCCGCGCAAGCCGGTCTGGGTTACTTCCGTCGTAGCCTCGAGGACATCGTCCGGTTCCAGGCGGAGTTCCTGTGGCGTGACTACTACTCCCGCGGGATCACCATCGACGGCGACGAAGCGCCGGTGCTGGTGCACAGCATCGATTACATTCGCCCGCAGCTGTTCACCAACTCGTTCACCCCGCTCGAGGTCAGCGTCGGCGGGCCGGACATCGACCCGGCGCCGATCCTGGGCAACGGCCAGGTGGTCGAGGCCGACGGCGCCGAGAGCGAAGAGGATGACGACGAAGGCATCAGGACGCCGAAGGTCGGTACGGAGATCATCAACCAGCTCCGCAAGATCGACTTCGAGCCCTACCGGTTGTGGCAGCCGCCGCTGACCCAGCCCGTCGCGATCGACGAATTGGTCAACCGGTTCCTGGGCCGTCCCTGGGATCAGGACTACGGCTCGGCGAAGGACCTGGTGTTCCCGATCGGGATCATCGACCGGCCGTTCAAGCACGACCAGCCGCCGTGGACGGTGGACACCTCCGGGCCGGGCGCCAACGTCTTGATCCTGGGTGCCGGTGGTGCCGGCAAGACCACGGCTCTGCAGACGCTGATCTGCTCGGCCGCGCTGACCCACACCCCCGAGCAGATCCAGTTCTACTGCCTGGCCTACAGCAGTACCGCGTTGACCACGGTCGCGCGCCTGCCGCACGTGGGTGAGGTGGCCGGTCCGACCGATCCGTACGGCGTCCGCCGGACGGTGGCCGAACTGCTGGCGCTGGTACGCGAGCGCAAGCGCAGCTTCCTCGAGTACGGGATCGCCTCGATGGATGTGTTCCGCCGCCGCAAGTTCGGTGGCGAGGCCGGCCCGGTGCCCAACGACGGCTTCGGCGACGTCTACCTGGTGATCGACAACTACCGGGCCCTCGCCGAGGAAAACGAGGTCCTGATCGAGCAGGTGAACCAGATCATCAACCAGGGTCCCTCGTTCGGGGTGCACGTTGTGGTCACCGCCGATCGCGAATCCGAGCTGCGGCCACCGGTGCGTAGCGGATTCGGATCCCGCGTCGAGTTGCGCCTGGCCGCGGTCGAAGACGCCAAGCTGGTGCGGTCCCGGTTCGCCAAGGATGTCCCGGTCAAGCCGGGGCGCGGCATGGTCGCCGTCAACTACGTCCGACTTGACAGCGACCCGCAAGCGGGCCTGCACACGTTGGTGGCCCGGCCCGCGCTGGCCACCACCCCCGACAAGATCTTCGAGTCCGACAGCGTGGTCGCGGCCGTCAGCCGGCTCGCGAGCGGCCAGGCGCCGCCGGTGCGCCGTCTGCCGGCACGGTTCGGCGTGGAGCAGGTGCGGGAGCTGGCTGCGCGCGACCACCGCCAGGGTGTTGGTGTTGGCGGAATCGCCTGGGCCATCTCCGAATTGGACCTGGCGCCGGTCTACCTGAACTTCAACGAGAACGCGCACTTGATGGTGACGGGCCGCCGCGAATGTGGGCGTACCACGACGCTGGCCACGATCATGTCCGAGATCGGCCGGCTGTATGCGCCGGGCTCGACCACCGCACCGACGCCGCCGGAGGGCAAGCCCTCGGCGCAGGTCTGGCTGGTCGACCCGCGTCGTCAGCTGCTGACGGTCCTGGGCACCGAGTACGTGGAGAAGTTCGCCTACAACCTCGACGGTGTGCAGGCGCTGGTGGGCGAGCTGGCCGCGGTCCTGGCCGCTCGCCAGCCTCCGCCGGGGCTATCCGCCCAGGAGTTGCTGTCGCGGTCGTGGTGGAGCGGTCCGGAGATCTTCCTGATCGTCGACGACGTCCAGCAGCTGCCGCCGGGCTTCGATTCGCCGCTGCACCAGATCGCTCCATGGGTGACCCGGGCCGCCGACGTCGGCCTGCATGTCCTCGTCACCAGGACGTTCGGTGGTTGGTCGTCGGCGGGCAGCGACCCGATTCTGCGGGCCCTGCACCAGGCGAACACGCCGCTGCTGGTGATGGACGCGGACCCGGACGAGGGCTTCATCCGCGGCAAGATGAAGGGTGGCCCGCTGCCCCGCGGTCGAGGTCTGCTGATGGCCGAGGACACCGGTGTGTTCGTACAGGTGGCCGCAACCGAGGTCAACAAGTAGGACAGCAGCCGCTGAGTTGGGCATGCCGCAGGTCGACCGCGGTCAGTCCCAGCTCAGCGGCAATGCTTTGAGCGCGAATGTCTTTGACGGAAACCTGATTTCGGGCGTGTAGTCCGGCGGCACGTCGAAGTCGGGAATCTGCTTGAGCCATTCGGCGACAATGACGGTGAGTTCGATGCGCGCCAGATGAGACCCCAGGCAACGGTGCGGTCCACCGCCGAATCCCCAGTGCCGGTGCACCTTTCCGTCCATCACAATGTCGTCGGTCGACACCGAGTCGGTGCCGTCGCGATTGATCGCCGCCATGCACAACCGCACCGACGTGCCGGGGGGTAGCGTCATTCCCCCGATTTCGACAAACTCGGTGGTGACCCGGGGAGCGACCGGCGCCGATGGCTCCAGCCGGACGATCTCTTCAATGAAAACCCTTGTCTGCCTTGGGTTGTCGCGAAGCATGTCGCGTAGCTGCGGTCTGCGCGCGAGCTCGTAGATGGCGTATCCGATCGCCGCGGTCACCGTGTCCAAGCCGGCCAGGATCAACAGGTGGCTCATCCCCAGCAGTTCGAGATCGCTGAACTCGCCGTCGCCCGTCATGACCTGGGACAGCATGTCGGTGCCGGGGTTTTGCCGGCGTTGGGCGATCACGTCGGTGAGGTAGTTCAACAGCAGGTGGCCCTTGTTGAGGTCCTCCTGGCTCAGGTAGGGATTGTCCGCGATCAGGGCGTCTTTCCAGCCGATTAGCATGTCGCGATCTTCCAGCGGGAGACCGTAGAGGTCGAGGAACACCTGAAAGGGATACAGGTTCGCGAATTCGGCCATCGCCTCGCACTTGCCGCGACCGGCGAACTGCGCGATCATCTCGGCGGCGTGGCGCTCGAGCACCGGCCGCGACTTGCTGAGCGCGTGCGGGCTGAAGTACGGCTGCAGTATCTTGCGGTAGCGGGTGTGTTCGGGCGGGTCGAATGCCAACGGCACCACCGGTAACGGGTAGCCGGGGGGCTGCAGCGCCAGCCGCGACGAGAAGACCTTGGGATTGCGCAGCGCGGCCAGCACGTCGTCGCGCCGGGTTATGTAATAGAAGCCGTTCATGAAGACGACCGGGCCTGCGTCGCGGAGCACCTTCCATCCGACACCTCGGTCGACGGCCATGGGCAATTTGGCGTATTCGAGCCGCGGTAGGTAGAAGTCGCCTGGCTGATAATCGCCAGAGATGCTCATGCGCTCGATCTCCGCTTGTCGTCTGCTATTTCGTTCCTGGTGCCCGACTCGGCCAGTCCGGCTTGCGACGATGTCACCGCCGGATTTTCGGGTGGCACATCAATATCGCACGTGTGTCGGACTTGCTCCAATCCGGCTGGTGGACCGTGGAACTGGCCAACCGCTAGCGTGGAAACGATCTTTTAGAATGCAGAGCGGTATCGATTCGTCAAATCCGATCTGGCGCGATTTTGTGGACGCGGCGGGGGAGGGAACCTTGTGAGGGTTCGTCTCGAGAAATCGAAATGCGTGGGCCACGCCCAGTGCTACGCCGTCGATCCCAATCTGTTCCCCATCGACGAGTCGGGCTATTCGATCCTCGAAGAACGCGAGGTGCCACCCGAGGAAGTGGAGCTGACCCGGGACGGCGTGGCCTCCTGCCCGGAGATGGCGCTCATCCTCGACGAGGACTAACGCCGCCGGCGACGTCCGATCCTAAACAGGCAGGCGAACCCCGGGTAAACAGCCAACCCGCGCAAATGAACGCCAGTTGGCCGGGAGTGAACAATGGCTGGCCTGGTGTGAATAGTTGGCTTCGCCGGTCGGTGGCTGGGGTATAAGCCATTAATGTTTTTCACGAGCGGCAGTTCAGCCCAAACGAGCTGTCGCTTGGTTGCTGGTAGTGGGGGGTAATCGAGGCGGGATGGGCATGACGTTCCTGACCAACTGTCCGGGAAACACGGTGGTCGAACACCGTGCCGGGGATGGCGAGCGGATGCACCAGGACCTACCGGATTGCCTGCTCAATGGGTTTGCTAACTCGTGGGTTCGACTGGCTTCCAGGGGGTCGGCGGTCAGGGGATAGCAGGTCTGAGGCAGCCGCTAACGGTTTGTAAAGGTTCTTACGCGATAGCCGAGATTGCCACCGCAATCCCGGCCAATTGAGGAGGACACGGTGTTGGACTTCGGAGCGTTACCGCCCGAAATCAATTCCGGTCGCATGTATGCGGGCCCGGGATCGGGGCCAATGATGGCCGCCGCCGCAGGCTGGGACGCGCTTTCGGCGGAACTGGCCATAGCGGCCAGCGCATATAACTCGGTGATTTCCGAGCTGACCAGCGGACCGTGGATGGGGCCCGTCTCGCAGCGGATGCTCGCCGCGGTGCTGCCGTATATGACCTGGCTCAGCTCGATGGCGGCCGATACAGAGCAGACCGCGATGCAAGCCCGGGGGGCGGCCGCCGCATTCGAGGCGGCGTTCATGGCGACGGTGCCACCGCCGGTGATCGCGGCCAACCGCGTGTTGCTGGCGACCCTGATCGCGACCAACTTCTTCGGCCAGAACACCCCGGCGATCGCCGTCACCGAAGCCCAGTACATGGAGATGTGGGCCCAGGACGCCGTCACCATGTACAGCTACGCGGCCGCGTCGGCGATCGAGGCGGAAGTGCCCCCGATCACGTCGTCTCCGCAAACCACCACCCCGGACGGGACGAACAACCAGGCGCAAGCCGTGGCAAAGGCCGCCTCCGAGCCGGCGGGCCAGTCGGGTCAGACGGCGGCCAACGCCGGCACGCAGCTGGCCTCCAACAGCACGGTGCCGCAGATGCTGCAGCAAGCCTCGGTGAACGCCCCGGCGGCAGCGCCCCAGCAGCTCGCCGCCGCGCAGGATCCGCCCTGGTGGCAGGGATGGTTCACCATCCCCACACCGGACAACCCCAATGGTTGGTCTCCAGGCTTCTTCAACACGCTGCGCCAGGGCCTGCAGGCCTACTTCGGCGTCGGTCTTGGGGCCTTCGGTTACCAGATGCAGCAGCAGTTGACCTTCGGTATCGGTACCACGGCCGGTGGTAGTGGTGCGTGGTACCCGACGCCGCAGTTCGCTGGTTTGGCCGCGCTCGGCGGCGGCCACCCTGGCGGCGTCGCGGCCACCGCGCACCTGGCCTCCTCGGTCAAGGTCGGCGGACTTTCGGTCCCCAACACCTGGGCCGGTGCGGCACCCGCAGCCATCGAAGAACCAGCCATCCATGCGACCACGGTGAACTACGCCACCAGCGCCGCCGGGCCCGCCAACAACGGGATCCTGCAGGGCATGCCCATGACCGGTACCGGCCGACGCGCCGCCACCGGCTTCACCCACAAATACGGGTTCAAGCGCAACGTGCTTGTCCGTCCACCGTCCGCGGGATAACGGCCATGAGCATGTGGAATCTCGAGGAACAGAAGTGACCGCCAGATGAACAGAGATTGTCCGGTTCTGAACAGTTCGCATGGACAGGGCAAGTCCAACTGCGAGCGAACTAACGTCATCATCAAGAAAACCCGCCGGTGCGCGCACCGGACGGTTACCGAGGAGGGAATCACATGTCGTTTGTGACAACGCAGCCAGAAGCGTTGGCGGCGGCGGCGAGCACGTTGCAGGGGATCGGTTCGGCGCTGACCGCCCAGAATGCTGCGGCCGCGGCTCCGACAACGGGTGTGGTACCGGCCGCTGCCGACGAGGTGTCGGCGCTGACCGCGGCGCAGTTCGCTGCACACGCCCAGATGTACCAGGCGGTCAGTGCACAGGCCACCGCGATCCACGAGCAGTTCGTCAACACGTTGAGCATGAGCTCGGGATCATATGCGCTGACAGAGGCGGCCAACGCGGCCGCCGCGGGCTAAGGGGATCACGATGATCGATTTCGGAGCGCTACCTCCAGAAGTGAACTCTGCGCGCATGTATTCGGGTGCGGGTTCGACGTCGATGACCACGGCGGCCTCGTCCTGGCGTTCGCTTGCCGCGGAGCTGAACTCTGCCGCGTTGGCCTACGACAACGTGATCACCCAGCTGTCGAGCGAGGAGTGGCTGGGGCCGGCTTCGGCCGCGGCGGTCCAGGCCCTGACCCCGTACGTGACCTGGATGAAGACCACCGCGGCCCAGGCCGAGGAGGCTGCCCAGCAGCTCGACTCGGCCGCCGTGGCTTTCGAGACGGCGTTCGCCTCGTCGGTGCCGCCGCCGCTGATCGCGCAGAACCGGGCACTGCTGACCCAGGCCATGGAAACCAACGTGCTGGGTCAGAACACCGGGGTCATCGCACAGCTCGAGTCGCAGTACGGCCAGATGTGGGCTCAGGACGCCAGCACGATGTACAACTACGCCGGGCAATCGGCTTCGGCGACCAAGGTAACCCCGTTTACCGCGGCGCCCGAGGTCTCTACCCAGGACGCGGGCGCCAAGCAGGATGCCGCGACGTCGGCGGCGGCCAGCACCGGGGCGGGCAACGCGGCGCAGACGACCGCGCAGGCGATCACGCAGACGCCGCAGGCGCTGCAGGCCGCGGCGGCACCCGCGGCGGCGACCTCGTCCAGCGACCTGCTTACCCAGGGGTGGTTCCTGCTGACCGGCCAGACCGTGCTGCCGAGCAGCTTTGCCACCTTCGTGAACGGTTTGAGTCCGTTCGTCGGTTTCGCCTATAACACCGAGGGTCTGCCGTACTTCTCCGTTGGTATGGGTAACAGCGGCGTGCAGATCGCCAAAAGTACTGGTGCCCTCGGGGGTGCGGCCGCCAGCGCGGCGTCCGCGGCACCCAAGGGGTTGGCGGGTCTGGGCGGCATGCTCGGCGGCGGCGCCCACGCGGCGCCGGCGGTGTCAGCCGGTCTGGGCAACGCGGCCTCGGTCGGCCGCCTGTCGGTGCCGGCCATGTGGTCCGGAGCCGCTCCGGCGGTCAGCCACGCGGCGGCGGTACCCGTCAGCGCCATTACCGCGGCCCCTGAAGCCGCCGGCTCGGGCAACCTGCTCGGTGGTATGCCGCTGGCCGGCATGGGCGCCGGCCAAGGTTTCGGCGCCTCGGGTCCGCGCTACGGTTTCCGTCCCACCGTGATGGCCCGCCCGCCCTTCGCCGGGTAACCATCTGATTCGCTGCGAATGCACGCATGACGGCCGCAGGGTCGTCATGCGTGCATTTTGTTTGCCCCGACTCGGTTCGAGCGACCGAAACCCGGCGCAGTTGAGCGGGTTTCACGTGCCCTAGTGCTCTCACGTTCCGAGTCACAGGTCCCAGACTGCCAGCGCGTCACACGGCGCGGCAACGGATCCGGCCACCCGACAACGCCCGTCGTCACAAGCCGAAACTCGTAGACCCGCTGGGCTATTCGCGATGGAATCGACACGCGCAATCTGACCAGGATCCGGGAGGCTTAGTCATGTCGATTGATTTTGGGGCGTTGCCGCCAGAGATCAACTCTGTGCGCCTATATGGGGGTGCGGGCGCGACGTCGTTGATCACGGCATCCTCAGCGTGGAACTCCCTTGCGGCCGAGTTGAATTCGGCCGCAAGAGGCTACGAGAACGTGATCACTCAGCTATCGAGTGAGCAGTGGCTGGGGCCGGCCTCGGCGAAGGCCGTCCAAGCCCTGACGCCGTATGTGACGTGGGTGAAAACCACTGCGGCCCAAGCCGAAGAGGCCGCCCAGCAGCTGTCCGCGGCCTCCGCGGCGTTCGAGACCGCGTTTTCCTCGGCCGTGCCCCCGCCGGTTGTCGCGCAAAATCGCGCGCTGCTGGTCCAAGCCATGGCAACCAACGTGCTCGGCCAAAACAGCGGGCTGATCGCTTCGCTCGAGTCGCAATACGGTCAGATGTGGGCGCAGGACGCCACCACGATGTATCGCTACGCCGCTCAGTCGGCCTCCGCGACCAAGGTGACGCCGTTCAAATCGGCGCCCGAGGTCACCGACCCCGCCGGCCAGGCAAAGCAGGGCGAGGCGACCTCGTCGGCGGCCGCAACCGGAGCCGGCGATGCCGCGAACTCGACGGCCAATGCGATCACCCAGACACCCAGCACGCTGCAGTCGGCGGCGACGCCCGCGGCGGCTGCTGCGGCGGCCACCACGCCCACGGACCCGTTCACCGAACTGTGGTTCCTGTTGACCGGACAGACGACGTTGCCCACCAGCTTCGCCACGTTCGTCAACGGTCTGAGCCCGTTCGCCGGTTTCGCCTACAACACCGAGGGTCTGCCGTACTTCTCCGTTGGTATGGGTAACAGCGGCGTGCAGATCGCCAAAAGTACCGGCTCCCTCGGAGGTGCGGCCGCCAGCGCGGCCGCGGCGGCACCCAAGGGCTTGGCCGGTTTGGGCGGCATGCTCGGCGGTGGCGCGACCCATGCGGCGCCGGCGGTGTCAGCCGGTCTGGGCAACGCGGCCTCGGTCGGCCGCCTGTCGGTACCGGCCGTGTGGACCGGCGCCGCGCCGGCGATCAGCCATGCCACGGCCGTGCCGGTCAGCGCCATCAGCGCGGCTCCCGAAGCCGGCTCGGGCAACCTGCTCGGCGGCATGCCCCTGGCCGGCATGGGCGGCGCCCACGGTGTCGGCGGCTCGGGCCCCCGCTACGGCTTCAAACCGACGGTCATGGCCCGGCCCCCCTTCGCCGGGTAACGGGTCGAGCGGCCGCTGCACCGACGGGCTGACGCCGACGTGACCGTCATGGCTGCATTTTGCCGCCCCGGAAGCAGCGGTGCCCGGCGGGTTTTATCCGCGGGCGGATTTTTATCCGCCGGTCGCGTTCTCGCACCGTCCGTCTCACCCGTCGCCGTTGCGCTCGGCGGCGGCCGCATCGCCGCGCATCTGGCATTTGCCCAGGTGATGGCCCGCATTCGCGATGCGGTAAGCCACCGGTGTGATCTTGTACCCCTGTCGGATAGCGTCACGGGTCCGGCTGCCGTCGCCCGATCGGCCGACTCACGCGGCCGCAGCCGCCGGGCCGCGCGCCTTAGCCTCGCAACCAACCATTTCGGTCAAGGTCGTCGAAAAATTCCAGGTGCGAGGAACATATGCCGTTCGAGCCGGGCGCTGCGTAGATGGACTACGGTGCCGTTCCGCCAGAGATCACTTCGGCCCTGATGTATACGGGTCCGGGGTCGGGTCCGCTGATGGCCGCGGCCGCCGGCTGGGATGGGTTGGCGGCAGAGCTGGCAACCGCGGCCAGCGGCTACAGCTCGGTGATCTCCGAACTGACCAGCGGGCCGTGGATCGGTCCGACGTCGGCGTCGATGATTTCGGCGGTGTCCCCATTCGTGAGTTGGCTCGGTGCCGCTAGCACCCAGGCTGAGGAGACCGCCGCGCAGGCCCGGGCCGCCGCAGCCGCGTTCGAGGCGGCGTTCATGGCGACGGTGCCCCCGCCGGTGATAGCGGCCAACCGCGTGTTGTTGGCGACCCTGATCGCGACCAACTTCTTCGGCCAGAACACCCCGGCGATCGCGGCGACCGAGGCCCAGTACCTGGAGATGTGGGCCCAGGACGCCGCCGCCATGTTCGGCTATGCGGCCGCATCGGCGCTCGCGACGGAACTGACCCCGTTCACGCCCTCCCCCCGGACCACCGACCCGGAGGGGACGACGGACCAGGCGCAAGCGGTGGCAAAGGCGGTCTCCGAGCCGGCCGGTCAATCCGGGCAGACCGCAGCCAACACCACCACGCAAGCGGTCGCCACCAACGCCGTTCCGCAAGCAGCGCAACAAGTTTCGACCAACGCGGCTGCCGGTCCTTCGGCCACGGCGACCGATCCGCCGTGGTGGTCCAATTGGTTCACCATCCCCACTCCGGACAACCCGATGGGATGGGGTCCCAGCGTCCCGCAGACCATCTTCAAACAGCTCAGCGGCCTTCCCTACTTCGGGACGGGTTTGGGCGCCTTCGGCTATTCCATCCAGCAGCAGACGACGTTCGGTTTGGGAACGACGGCCGGCGCCAGTGGCGCGTGGTATCCGACGCCGCAGTTTTCCGGCCTGGCCGCGCTGGGCGGTGGCCACCCCGGTGGCCTCGCGGCCACCGCACACCTGGCCTCCTCGGTCAAGGTCGGCGGACTCTCGGTCCCCAACGCGTGGGGCAACGCCGCACCCGCCGCACTCGAAGAGCAAGCCATCCATGCCACCACCGTCAACTACGCCACCAGCGCGACCGGACCCGCCAACAACGGTGTCCTGCAAGGCATGCCGATGACCGGCGCGGGGCGACGCGCCGCCACCGGCTTCACCCACAAATACGGCTTCAAACGCAACGTCCTTATCCGACCACCATCGGCAGGATGACTCGTGCCCACTCGATCCACCCTCGTGCAGTCACCCATCAGCGATTCACACCACCGTGCAGTCCGCTCAGCATCCAGGAGGCTCAGCTATGTCGATTGATTTTGGAGCGTTGCCGCCAGAGGTCAACTCTGCGCGTCTATACGCGGGCGCCGGCTCGACGTCGTTGATCGCGGCGGCCTCGGCATGGAATTCCCTTGCTGCCGAGCTGAATTCGGCTGCGTTGGGTTATGAGAGCGTGATTTCCCAATTGTCCAGCGAGGAGTGGCTGGGCCCGGCTTCGGCCGCCGCGGTCCAGGCGCTGACGCCGTATGTGACGTGGGTGAAAACCACTGCGGCCCAAGCCGAAGAGGCCGCCCAGCAACTGTCCTCAGCCTCGGCGGCGTTCGAGGCCGCGTTCGCCTCGGTGGTACCGCCGCCGGTGATCGCGCAGAACCGGGCGCTGCTGACCCAGGCTTTACAAACCAACGTGCTGGGACAGAACACCGGCGTGATCGCGCAACTCGAAGCCCAATACAGTCAGTTCTGGGCACAGGACGCCGGCACGATGTACAACTACGCCGGGCAGTCGTCGTCGGCGACCAAGGTGACCCCGTTCAAGTCGGCGCCCGAAGTGTCGACTCAGGACGCCGGGGCCAAGCAGGAGGCGGCGACCTCGGCGGCTTCGAGCTCCGCGGCTGGCAACGCCGCGCAGACCACGGCCAATGCGATCACTCAGACACCCAGCACCCTGCAAGCCGCGGCGACACCCGCCGCGGCCGCAGCCGCCGCCACCACCACCACGGATCCGTTCACCCAGGCGTGGTTCCTGCTGACCGGGCAGACCATTCTGCCGAGCAGTTTCGCCACCTTCGTGAACGGTTTGAGTCCGTTCGTCGGTTTCGCCTACAACACCGAGGGTCTTCCTTATTTCAGTGTCGGTATGGGCAACAGTGGTGTGCAGATCGCCAAAAGTACCGGCGCCCTCGGAGGTGCGGCCGCCAGCGCGGCGTCCGCGGCACCCAAGGGCCTGGCGGGTCTGGGCGGCATGCTCGGCGGCGGCGCCCACGCGGCGCCGGCGGTGTCGGCCGGTCTGGGCAACGCGGCCTCGGTCGGCCGCCTGTCGGTCCCGGCCGTCTGGTCGGGGGCGGCGCCGGCGGTCAGCCACGCGGCGGCGGTACCCGTCAGCGCCATCAGTGCGGCCCCTGAAGCCGCCGGCTCGGGCAACCTGCTCGGCGGTATGCCGCTGGCCGGCATGGGCGGTCAGGGCGGTATCGGCGCCGCCGGCCCGCGCTACGGTTTCCGCCCCACCGTGATGGCCCGCCCACCGTTCGCCGGCTGAACAAAAGCAGCAGCTCGGGCGCGATGCCGGCGACGAGATTTTATGCCCGCGGCCGCCAGCACGGACCCACGGCAACGTCCCTGCCTGCGGGCTTTCGACAACGAGGGAGGTCAGACCGTGCCAGTCCTGTGATTTCGCTGCTCAGGGGCCGCAAACTAGGCCTTACGCTGTTACTGTGTCGTTACTAAAAGTGAATTTGCCGTACCGTTCCGTGAACAATTGCGAACGGGCAGTCCACGGATCAGGCTTTGTGGATCACGGTCAACTACTCTCATCAGAGAGTTTGGGGATTATGGAGGAGGAAAAATCATGTCGTTCGTGACGACACAGCCGGAGGCTTTGGCCGCGGCAGCCGGGACCCTGCAGGGTATCGGGTCTGCTCTCAGCGCCCAAAACGCGGCTGCGGCGGCCCCGACGACCGGGGTAGTGCCGGCGGCTGCCGACGAAGTTTCAGCGCTCACCGCGGCTCAGTTTGCCGCACACGCGCAGATGTACCAGGCCGTCAGCGCCCAGGCTACGGCGATTCACGAGCAGTTCGTGAACACGCTGTCGATGAGCTCGGGCTCTTACGCCGCTACTGAAGCAGCCAACGCGGCCGCTGCCGGCTAACTGGTTTCTGCATTTGAGGCTAAGGACACCCACATCGAAGTGGGTCACGCCAGCCGCCCAGCGGTCGGGCAAACCGTTTGCTGATGTAGACGGTCCGGTGGGTACTGGCTAGGAGGGGGATCATCCTTAGGTGTTCGGTCCGGCAGTTGCGTCTCGCTTGTAGCTGATCGGACCCATCCACTGTCCAACACAACAAAATCTCGACTCGCAAGTAAATAAGGAGAAAGGCAACATGGCAACACGTTTTATGACCGACCCGCACGCGATGCGTGCGATGGCGGGCCGTTTTGAGATGCACGCGCAGACGGTGTCGGATGAGGCTCGCAAGATGTGGGCGTCGTCGATGAACATCGCCGGTGCGGGCTGGAGCGGTCAGGCTCAGGCCACGTCGTACGACACGATGGGTCAGATGAACCAGGCGTTCAACAACATTGTCAACATGCTCCACGGCGTGCGTGACGGACTGATCCGTGACGCCAACAACTACGAGACGCAAGAGCAGGCCTCGCAGCAGGCCCTCGGCCACTAGTCGTAACAACTACGGCTGCGTAACCTTCAGACATTAGGAGAAAACGCTATGAGCATTAACTACCAGTTCGGAGATGTGGACGCGCACGGTGCCCTGATCCGCGCGCAGGCCGCTTCGTTGGAGGCCGAGCACCAGGCCATCGTGCGTGATGTGCTGGCTGCCGGTGACTTCTGGGGTGGCGCCGGTTCGGTGGCGTGCCAGGAGTTCATCACCCAGTTGGGTCGCAACTTCCAGGTGATCTACGAGCAGGCCAACCAGCACGGGCAGAAGGTGCAGACCGCGGGCAACAACATGGCCAGCACCGACAGCGCCGTCGGGTCCAGCTGGGCCTGACACCCGAAACTCCAGGCGCGGCAGCACACCGAACGACTGGTGTGCTGCCGCGTCCTGCGGTTACCGTGCACGACGACCATCCGGGGTACTAATGGACCAACAGAGCACACGCACCGACATCACCGTCAACGTCGACGGCTTCTGGATGCTCCAGGCGTTACTGGACATTCGCCACGTCGCTCCCGAGCTGCGGTGCCGGCCCTATGTATCCACCGATAGCAGTGACTGGCTCAACGATCACCCAGGTATGAAGGTGATGCGGGAGCAGGGCATCGTCGTCGGCGACGATGTCAATGAAGAAGTAGCGGCGCGGATGCGGGTGCTCGCCGCGCCCGATCTCGAGGTCATCGCCCTACTGTCGCGGGGAAAGCTGCTCTACGGTGTGGTCGATGACGAAAACCAGCCCCCAGGCTCGCGCGACATCCCGGACAACGAGTTCCGGGTCGTGTTGGCCCGCCGCGGGCAGCATTGGGTCTCGGCGGTGCGGGTCGGCGCCGACATCACCGTCGACGACGTCGCCGTCGCGGACAGCGCGTCGATCGCCGCCCTCGTCCTGGACGGCCTGGAGTCGATTCACCACGCCGAGCCCGCCGCGATCAACGCGGTCAACGTTCCGCTAGACGACATGCTGGAAGCCACCAAGTCGTGGCAAGAGTCCGGCTTCAACGTGTTCTCCGGTGGCGACCTGCGCCGGATGGGCATCAGCGCTGCCACCGTCGCCGCGCTGGGCCAGGCGCTTTCGGATCCGGCAGCCGAGGTTGCTGTGTATGCGCGCCAATACCGCGACGACGCCAAGGGCCCCAGCGCCTCGGTGCTGTCACTAAAGGACGGTTCGGGCGGCCGTATCGCCCTTTATCAACAGGCGCGGACCGCAGGTTCGGGGGAGGCCTGGCTCGCCATCTGTCCGGCGACCCCGCAGCTAGTGCAAGTCGGCGTCAAGACCGTGCTGGACACGCTTCCGTACGGCGAATGGAAGACCCACAGCAGGGTGTAACGAGAAGTATCAAATGTTAAGGCTTGTAACGCTTTTGAACTCAGGGTGCGGCCAAGCCACGAACAGGTCATACTGCTCTATGAATAAGCAGCAAATAATAAAAGTCAGTGTCAGCGGATTCACCAATCGCGAGGCGGGGTAAATGGAGTTGGAAAAGGTCGAACTACTACTTTCCGAAGCCTCGGTAAGTAGGTCGACAGAGCCCTTCGCGCGATTGGCGAGCCGGAGCCACACGTTCACCACGACAGGGGGTGCAGCCCGATGACTGCGGTAGCTGATGCGCCACAGGCTGATCTTGAGGGAATCTCACAGCCACGGGCAGTCGTAGTCGGCATCATGGCCGGCGAGGGCGTCCAGATCGGCGTCCTGTTGGACGCCAACGCCCCGGTGTCGGTGATGACCGACCCGCTGCTGAAGGTGGTCAACAGCCGCCTGCGCGAGCTCGGCGAGACGCCGCTGGAGGCGACGGGCCGCGGCAAGTGGGCGCTGTGCCTGGTCGACGGCTCGCCGTTGCGCGCCACCCAGTCGCTGAGCGAGCAGGACGTCCTCGACGGCGACCGGTTGTGGATCCGGTTCGTGCCCGACACCGAAAAGCGCTCGCAGGTCATCGAGCACATCTCCACCGCCGTCTCGCAGAACCTGAGCAAGCGGTTCGCCGCGATCGACCCGGTCGTCGCCGTGCAGGTCGGCGCCGCGATGGTGTCCGGCGGCGTCTTGCTCGCCACGCTACTGCTGGGCTGGTGGCGCTGGCACCATAACTCGTGGCTGACCACGATCTACGCGGCGGTCATCGCCGCGGTCGTCCTGGGCGTTTCGATGATGCTGCTGATGCGGGCCCAGACGCAGGCCGATCGGCGCGTCGCCGACATGATGCTGGTAAGCAGCCTGGCCCCGTTGTCGATCGCCGCGGCCGGAGCACCACCCGGCGGGGTGGGATCTCCGCACGCGGTGTTGGGCTTCGGCGTCCTCACCATTGCCGCGATACTCGCCCTCCGGTTCACCGGACGCAGGCTGGGGTTGTACACCGCGATCATCACCGTCAGTTCGCTGACGACGATTGCGGCCCTGGCTCGCATGATCGCCATGACCAGCGCCGTGACCATGTTGACGACCATCGTGCTGGTCTCCGTGATCGGCTACCAGTGCGCCCCGGCCATGGCGCGTCGGCTGTCTGGTATCCGGTTGCCGGTGTTCCCGTCGGCGACCAGCCGCTGGGTCTTCGAGGCCCGGCCCGATCTGCCCACCACCGTGACTCGCACCGGTGGCGGCCCGCCGGTGCTCGAGGGACCCGCGTCGGTGCGCGACGTGCTGCTGCAAGCCGAACGTGCCCGGTCATTCCTCTCGGGCCTGCTGCTCGGCTTCGGCGTGCTGATGGTGGTCTCGTTGGCAGGGCTGTCGGACCCGCACACCGGGCAACGCTGGCTGCCGCTGCTGCTGGCCGGTTTCAGCGCCGGGTTCCTGATGCTGCGCGGTCGCTCCTACGTGGATCGCCTGCAGGCGATCACCCTGGCCGGCACGTCCGTGATGATCGTCGCGACGGTCGTGGTGCGGTACGCGCTGGAACTGCAGTCGCCGCTGTCGGTGTCGATCTGCGTGGGGATCCTGGTGGTGCTGCCCGCGGCCGGCCTGGTGTCCGCAGCGGTCGTGCCGAACAGCATCTACAGCCCGCTGTTCCGCAAGTTCGTGGAATGGATTGAGTACGTCTGCCTGATGCCGATCTTCCCGCTGGCGTTGTGGTTGATGAATGTCTATGCAGCGATCCGGTACCGGTAACGGCAGGGTGTGGCGTAGGCGCGCATCTCGTGCGGCGATCGCCGCACTCCTGCTCACATCGGGTTCACTAGCCGGGTTACCACCCGCCTACGCAATATCGCCGCCGACGATCGACCCGGCGGCGGTGCCGCCGGACGGTCCGCCGGGGCCGCCGGCGCCGATGAAGCAGAACTCGTACTGCACCGAGGTCGGGGTGCTGCCGGGCACCGATTTCAAGCTGCAGCCGAAGTACATGGACATGCTGAACATGCAGGAGGCATGGCAGTTCGGCCGCGGCGCCGGAATCAAGGTCGCCGTCATTGACACAGGCGTAACCCCGCACCCGAGGTTTCCGCACTTGATCCCCGGCGGGGACTACATCATGGGCGGCGACGGGCTGTCCGACTGCGACGCGCACGGCACCATCGTGGCGTCGATGATCGGTGCGGCACAGGCAAACGGCGCGGCGCCGCCGCCGGTGGCGGGACCGCGCAAGCCGGTGACGATTCCAACCACCGAGGCGCCGCCGAAAGCGCCACCGCCGCAGACGGTGACCCTGTCTCCGTTACCCCAGACGGTGACCATGGTTCCGGCCACGCCGCCATCCGAGGGCCCGCCGCCACCACCGTGGGCACCGCAGCCACCGCCGTCGGAGCCCGCGCCGGCACCCGCCGCGCCTGCCGCACCGGCCTCGCCGTCGCAGGCTCCGCAGGGAGCACCGCCGGGGCCGCCACCGGCGCCAGCGGCTCCCGGCGCCGCCAACCACGGCGGCGGGACGGTGACAATCCCGGCCTACTCCGGCGGTGGGCAGACGATTCAAGTCGGCAATCCGCACCCGCTGGCGCCGACGCCTACGCCCGCACCCCCGCCGCCCCCGGCACCGCCCCCGTCCGCGGGGCCCGATGCCTATAGCGGCATCGCCCCCGATGTCGACATCATCTCGATCCGCCAGTCCAGCCAGGCCTTCGGTCTCAAGGACGCCTACACCGGCGATGAGGACCCGCAAACCTCGGCGAAGATCACCGGCGTCGAGACGATGGCACGGGCCATCGTGCACGCCGCCAACATGGGGGCCTCGGTGATCAACATCTCCGACGTGACCTGCATGAGTGCGCGCAACATCGTCGACCAGCGGGCGTTGGGAGCGGCCGTCCGCTACGCGGCGGTCGATCGCAATGCCGTCATCGTCGCCGCCGCCGGCGACACCAGCAAAAAGGACTGCAAGCAGAACCCGATCTTCGATCCGCTGAAGCCCAAAGACCCACGCGACTGGAACGCCGTCACGACCGTGGTGACGCCTTCCTGGTTCAGCGACTACGTCTTGACCGTCGGCGCGGTGGATTCGGAGGGTCACCCGCAGACCCAGGGCAGCAATGGGCAGGGCCCGTCGAGCGTTGCCGGACCGTGGGTGGGGATCGCCGCGCCCGGAACCGACGTCATCGGGCTCTCGCCGCGCGACGACGGCCTGATCAACGCGATCGATGGACCGGACAATTCGCTGCTGGTCCCCAGCGGCACCAGCTTCTCGGCCGCGATCGTGTCCGGGGTGGCCGCACTCGTGCGCGCCAAGTACCCGCAGCTGTCGGCATATCAGGTGATCAACCGGCTGGAGCGCTCCGCGCGCGCACCGGCCCGCGGTGTCGACAACCAGCTCGGTTACGGTGTCGTCGACCCGGTAGCGGCACTGACCTGGGATATTCCCGACGGCCCGCTCAAACCGCCGCAGCAACTGTCGATACCGTTGAACGTGCCGAAGGCGCCTCCGCATCGCGACATGCTGCCCGTGTGGGTGGCGGCCGGGGGATTGACCGGAGCACTCCTGATAGGCGGCGCTGTGTTCGGTATCGCGACGTTGATGAAGCGTCGCAGGCAGCAACAATAAGGGCGGAGCAGGAACTGCAATGAAGGCTCAGCGCAGGTTTGGGTTGTCTTTGTCGTGGGCGCGGGTCACGGTCGTGTTCTTGGTGGTCGTCGGGATCCTGTTGATCGCCAGCCACTGCCCCGAGTCGTGGCAGGGCAAGTACCACATCGCCTGGTGGGTGGGTGTCGGCATCTCGGTGATCATCACGTTGCTGTCGCTGGTCACCCATCACGGCCTCACGGTGACGTCCGGGCTGGCCGGTTGGCTCTGGGACTGGTCCGCCGACCCGGGCACCACGCTGGCTGCGGGTTGCACCCCAGCGCTCGACTACCAGCGCCGATACGGGCGCGACAAGGTCGGGGTGCGCGAGTACGACGGCCGCCTGGTCACCGTGATCGCGCTGGACGGCGACGACGACGGGGCAGCGCGCCACCACCGCCAGAAGAGCGCACCGCCGGCCAGCCTGCTGGTGCGATCGGTTGCCACCGGGCTGCGCCAGTTCGACGTCAACCTGGACGGCATCGACATCGTGTCGGTGCAGATCCGCCGCGGCGGTAACGCCGCCGAATTGTCCAAGCTCGACAAGTTGGGTCCCGAGGAGTGGGGACTGGTCAGCGATCAGCCCGCCTCGTACGTGCGCCGCACCTGGCTGGTGCTGCGGATGAACCCGCAGGCCAATGTCGCCGCGGTAGCGGCCCGCGATTCGCTGGCTTCCACGCTGGTCGCGGCCACCGAGCGGCTGGTCCAGGATCTCGACGCACCGGGCTGCGCGCCCCGGCCCCTGACCTCCGAGGAGATCGCCGAGGTGGACAGCGCCGTGCTGGCGGACCTGGAGCCGACCTGGAGCCGCCCCGGCTGGCGTTACCTCAAGCACTTCAACGGGTTCGCGACCAGCTTCTGGTTGACGCCGTCGGACATCACCACCGAGACGCTGGAGGAGCTGTGGCTGCCTGACGCCGAGGCGACCGTGGTGACCATCCAGCTCACCGCCGACGACGGCTACCCCCAGGTCTCCGGGTGGGTGCGTTATCACAGCGACAGCCGGTTGCCCAGGGGAGTGTCGTCGGGACTCAACCGGCTCACCGGCCGGCAGCTTGCCGCGGTGCGCGCTAGCCTGCCTGCTCCGACGACTCGCCCACTGCTGGTCGTGCCCACCCGAGGGCTGCTGCCCGACGACGACTTAGTGCTTCAGGTGGGCCAGGTGCGGGAGGGCGCTGAGCGCTTGCTCGCGGGTCAATGAGCCGCCCGCAATCGACGGCGGAGGACGCCCGCAACGCAATGGTTGCCGGCCTGTTGGCGTCGGGAATCTCCGTCAACGGTCTTCAACCCAGCCACAACCCGCAAGTCGCACTGCGGATGTTCACCACGGCCACCACGCTCGACCCGGCGATGTGCGACGCCTGGTTGGCGCGGCTGTTAGCGGGTGACCAGAGCATCGAGGTGATCGCCGGAGCCTGGGCGGCGATAAGCACGTTCGGCTGGGAAACCCGTCGGCTCGGTGTCACGGAAATGCAGTTTCATCCCGACGTCTCCGACGGGCTGTTTCTGCGCCTGGCGGTGCTCAGCGTGGAATCGCTGGCGTGCGCGTACGCCGCGGTGCTCGCGGAGGCAAAGCGCTTCGAGGAAGCCGCCGAGCTGCTCGACCGAGTCGAACCCCGCCAGCCCATCGACGAAGAGCTGATCGCCTACGTGCGGGGGATTCTTTACTTCCGCGCCGGACGATGGCCGGACGTCCTCGTGCAATTCCCCGAGGTAAAGATCTGGCGTAACCCGGAATTGAAGGCGGCCGGCGCGGCCATGGCGACCACGGCGCTCGCGTCGCTCGGCGTCTTCGAGGAGGCGGTGCGGCGCAGCCAAGACGCCATCGAGGCGGATCGGGTTCCGGGAGCGGCCAACGTCGCGCTGTACACCCAGGGCATGTGCCTGCGGCACCTCGGGCGCGAGGAAGAAGCCGTCGAGGTGCTGCGCCGGGTGTACTCGCGCGACCCGAAGTTCGCCCCCGCCCGCGAAGCCCTGGACAATCCCAACTACCAGTTGGTGCTCACCGATCCGGAAACCATCGAGGCCCGCACCGACCCGTGGGACCCGGACAGCGCACCGACCCGCGCGCAGAACGAGGCGGCCAAGCAAGCCGAGACGGCGGCCAAGTACTTGGAAGAGGGCGATGCGGAGCTCAACGCCATGCTGGGCATGGAGCGGGCGAAGCGGGAAATCAAACTCATCAAGTCCACGACCAAGGTGAACCTGGCCCGGGCCAAGATGGGTCTTCCCGTGCCGGTTACCTCGCGCCACACCCTGTTGCTGGGACCGCCCGGAACGGGAAAGACCTCGGTGGCGCGCGCTTTCGCCAAGCAACTGTGCGGGTTGACGGTGCTGCGCAAGCCCGTGGTGGTGGAAACCAGCCGCACCAAGCTGCTGGGCCGCTACATGGCCGACGCAGAGAAGAACACCGAGGAGATGCTCGAGGAAGCGTTGGGCGGGGCGGTGTTCTTCGACGAGATGCACACGTTGCACGAGAAGGGCTACCAACAGGGCGACCCGTACGGCAACGCGATCATCAACACCCTGCTGCTGTACATGGAGAACCATCGCGACGATCTGGTGGTGTTCGGCGCCGGCTACGCCAAGGCCATGGACAAGATGCTCGACGTGAACCAGGGTTTGCGACGGCGCTTTTCGACCGTGATCGAATTCTTCAGCTACACGCCGGACGAGCTGGTCGCGCTGACCCGCTTGATGGGCCAGGAGAACGAGGACGTCATCACCGAGGAGGCGGCCGAGGCCCTGCTGCCGTCGTACACCAAGTTCTACTCCGATGAGAGCTACTCCGAAGACGGGGACCTGATCCGCGGAATCGACACGCTCGGTAATGCCGGCTTCGTGCGGAACGTGGTGGAGAAGGCCCGCGACCACCGCAGCTTCCGCCTCGACGACGAGGACCTCGACGCGGTACTGGCCAGCGACACCACCGAATTCACCGAGCTTCAGCTACTGCGGTTTAAGGAACTCAGCGGCGATGATTTGCTTGAGGGACTCAGCGCGGCAGTCGCCGAGAAGAAGTCAAGCTGAACGGTCTTCACCACATCCGCTAACACGGCGTCAGGGCGCCCGAATGGAATCGGTGTGGCGGCCCAGTGAATTGTTGCGAACACCTCGCAGCAAGCTTGACTGACTCTGTCTCCAATGCCACGATGGCGTGTGCAAGCACCTCGTTAGGTGAGGCTTCCATTACGGATATAGGCCACTGACCTCAAACGTCGAAAGACGCCCAGGGTCAGGACAGCTCTTCCCGGCTTAAGGGTTGAGCCCAAGTGGCTTCTGGCTTCGGCCGGATACGCAGTGTGGTGCCGAAGCTCTGATGAGAGGGGTGCCGGATCCGGTGAATGCGCCGGGTGTCCTCATCCCTTCGTGCAGAATATAGGCATCTCGGTGTGCCCAGGCCGCAAGGAGGTGAGAGCGAAATTAGTCCCCATAGTCCTTATTCTCGATCGATGACGTTTCGTTCGAGCCGACCCAGGCTTCGCGCTTGCCTATCGGCTTGCACCGAGTCGCCCACCCACATTGCGCAATCGGTGTATGTCCTGGCAAGGGTCGCGCTTCCGGCTCACCCTTATTCCTGAGGAGAACTCCGATGACCTTTGTCAACGTACAGACCACTGCCGGTTCGCGTGCGGCTATAAAGGCAGCCAACGTAGCGGCCACCTGCTAGGCGCCGAGGGGGAATCATGCTGGATTTTGCGGCGTTACCGCCGGAAGTCAATTCGACGAGGATGTATTCCGGCCCGGGGTCGGGGCCGTTGCTTGCCGCTGCGGCGGCCTGGAATGCCCTGGCCGCTGAAATGCGTTCCGCGGCAACCGATTACGAATCGGTGATTCGGGAACTGAGCAGCGCGGATTGGATTGGTCCGTCGTCGGCGTCGATGATGGCGGCGGCCGCGCAGTATCTCGCGTGGCTCAACGCCACTGCTGCGCAGGCTGAACAGGCGGGGATGCAGGCTCATGCGGCCGCCACCGCTTTCGAGGCGGCGTTCGGGATGACGGTGCCCCCGCCGGTCGTTGCGGCCAACCGTACTTTGCTGGCGAACCTAGTGGCCTCCAACATTTTCGGGCAGAACACCCCGGCGATCGCGGCCACCGAAGCCCAGTATATGGAGATGTGGGCGCAAGACGCCGGCGCGATGAACGGCTACGCCACCGCCTCCAACGCCGCGGCGCAGATGACACCGTTCACCTCGCCGCAGACCAACACGACCCCTGATGCGGCAACCGGGCAAAACGAGGCGGTCTCTCAGGCATTGAACTCGGCGGCCGGCAATGCGCAGTCACTGCTGTCGGCGGACCCGGCCAATGACGTCAACGCCCTGGCCGCTCCGCAGGCGTCGGGATCGCTCTACGATTACCTGACGCAATTCTTCGGCAACACCAACAACACGGCCGCGGGCCAGTTCTTGAGCAGTAACTTTTTCGCTAACTCGATCCGGAATGGTTCGCTGGCCGGTGGCCCGTTTAACCCGCAATCCATCATTTCAACCGTCGAGGGCTTCAACTTCCTGCAGACCACGGCGACGACGCTGGGTGGTTTGGACGACTTCACCGGCGGTGCCGAGGCCGCCGTCACCAGCCTGAGCGCCAACTCGGTGGGGTCGGTCAGCGCGGGGGGCGCGTCGGCGGGAATCGGTAACGCGCATCTGGTCGGTTCGATGTCGGTGCCGCCGAGCTGGAGCAATGCGGCCACGATCAGTGCCGGTCAGGGGCCGGCGCCGGTCACCGGGCTCAGTGATATCGGGTCGGCCGGGACGCCGGCTGCGGGCGGGCCGGGTGGGGTGGCCGGGCCGCTGGGGGGCACCGGCAAGCGGTTGCGCCGCGCCATCCCCCGGTACGGGTTTCGGCCCGTGGTCATGCCACGTCCGCCGGCCGCCGGTTAAGAGACGTCAGGAGGAGATGTCATGCTGAACTTTGGGGCGTTGCCGCCGGAAGTCAACTCGGCCAAGATGTATGCCGGACCTGGATCGGGGTCGATGCTGGCCGCCGCGGCGGCCTGGAACGCGATCGCTGCTGAGATGCGTTCGGCGGCAAGTAATTACGACGCGGTGATCCGTTCGCTGGTCAGTGAGGGCTGGCTGGGTCCGGCGTCGGCGAAGATGGCGGCGGCACTGCAGCCGTATCTGCAGTGGATGAGCACCACCGCCACGCAGGCCGAGCAGGCCGGCGCTGCGGCCAACGCGGCCGCTGCCGCCTACGAGGCCGCGTTCGCCGCGACGGTGCCCCCGCCGCTGGTGGCCGCTAACCGCACGCTGCTGGCGAACCTGGTGGCTACCAACATCATCGGCCAAAACAGCGGGGCGATCGCGACGACCGAGGCGCAATACGGCGAGATGTGGGCCCAAGATGCCTCGGCGATGACCAGCTACACCACGGCGTCGCGGGCCGCCACGCAAATGACGCCGTTTAGCGACCCGCAGTCCGACACCAGCGCGGACGCAACGGCGTTGCAGGCCGATGCGGTGACCAATGCCAACGCCCTGGCCGCCCCGTTGGCCGCCGGCGCGGGAAACAACATATTCACGCCCGGCTCGGGTTCAGACACCACCGGACTTTCCGGGTTGCTGAACATTTTCAGCAATTCCAACCCGAATCTGCTGGGGGCTTTCCTCAACAACAGCGTCTCGGGCCTGTCGAACGCCTTTACCACCAACGGCATCCTGAACCCGACGACAATGATAGATCCCGCCGCGACAGCCGTCGCGAACGCCGCCGTACAAGGGGCGACCACCTCAGGGCTGGAGGACCTGGCCGCCGGCCTTGGTGGGGCGGCTGCGGTGTCCTCGACGACCAGCCTGCCGGGCGCGGCCGCCACCGCCGCAGTAGGGCAGGCCAGTCTGGTGGGGGCCCTGTCGGTCCCGCCGACCTGGGCCGGCAGCGGCGCCACCGTCAGCACCGTCGCGGCCACAACGCAGGTCGGCGCCGGGGCCTACCACAGCTTCGGCGCGGCCACCCCGATGGTGATGGAAGAAGCCGGAGCAGTGGGCATGCCCGGCGTGCCGCTAGCCGGCGTTCCGGGGGCGCACGAGGATGAATTCGCCGACCCGATCTACGGGTTCCGGCCCCGCGTCATCGGCCGCCCACCCGCCGCCGGTTAACGACACATGAAAGCCCTACCGCTGCTGACAAGCCTCGCCGCCCTGATCGGCCTGGCCGCACCGGCCCACGCCGACCCGGCTGACGACGCCTTCCTTGCCGCGCTCAACAACGCCGGCATCACCTACCACGACCCGGAGCATGCGATCAAAGCCGGCCAAAAAGTCTGCGACCTCGCCAACTCCGGAACGTCTCAGCTCGACATCATCCGCGACATCCGCGATCTCAACCCATCCTTCACCATGGCTAAGGCCGCCCAGTTCGCCAAAGCCGCCGCCATGGCCTACTGCCCCGAACGCCTGGCAACCGACAGCGGCGGCAACGATCCCCGCAGCGCCGGCACCTATCCCAACAGCTGAGCACAAGCGCCCGCCGGCCTAGGCATTTCTGGCCGTAGGGGTTGCTGCTGCACGCCTGGCCTTCGGTGGTCAACTGCCGGTGCGGGCGGCTCCGCCGCAACGGCGAACGCGCGCAGTCGCGACCGCTCGCCCTCACAGCAAACCTCCAGAAGTCAATAAGCCTGGTAGCAGTTCTACATGTTTACGTTAGGTGAAATGTAGGGGAGCTCAGTATGACCATTGCCTATCAGTTCGGCGCCGTCGACGGCCGTGCGGCGCTGATCCGCGCCCAGACTGCCTCGCCCGAGGCCGATCCTCCCTAGTCCGGCACCGGGGGATGTGCTTGCCGCAGGGGACTTTCGGGACGACGCGAGGGCAATGGCACATCATGTGTCGATTGCCCAGCCGGGCCGGAATTCGAGCACGGTATACCGCCACGCGAATACCTACGGGCGAATAGTCCTAATTGCTAGCGGCATTTTCGCAAAACACCGACCGTGCAGAGGTACGCCATTCCAGATGAATGTAACGTGCATTTCGGATAGTCCGCCCATTCGACCCGCTATCCCGCGCTATCCCGGCATTTTCCCATTTCTATATATGTTTATGCTGAAATTATCTACGGGAGAACAAAAACTCATGATCGCACCGGTAGCCATAGCCTTCGATAGCGGGTGACACGAGTGCGATTGGGGTCGGCCAGACACGACATTCATGGGAATTCTGGATATCCAGGGTCTACTGGGGACGGTGGCTGAATGCTGCCACGATACTGTCTATCCTGGCGTTTTTCCGACGTTGGTGTTAGCTACATCACTTTCATGATCTCACACGAGCGATCCATACATTGACATTTCTTTTTTACCGCGCGATTACCCGAAGGGAACGCATCGCGCATAATTTTTGCCGACAATAATCGCGACATTGTGACCGCGCGTCCGAATCAGGACCGGACGAATTTTAGCCGGGAGAGTACAAACATGCGATCGCTAAACATGTGTCATATAACGTGGATTCGATGTATTTCATTAGAGCTGCGGCGCGTTTGCGGCGGGGCCCGTGAAGCCGGGCCTACCATGGCGACCAAATGAGGGAGCGGAGGTAGAAATGTTGGACTTCGGGGCGTTACCACCGGAGATCAACTCCGGTCGGATGTATGTCGGTGCGGGATCGGGGCCGATGTTGGCCGCCGCCGCCGCCTGGGACGAATTAGCTGCAGAACTGTTCTCGACGGCGGCGCTGTACGGCTCGACGATCCAGAGCCTCTCTGTCGGGCCGTGGACCGGCCCCTCCTCGATCGCGATGGCCGCCGCGGCCGCACCGTACGTGCAGTGGATGAACGCGACGGGGGCGCAGGCCGAGCAGGCGGGTATCCAGGCCAAGCTTGCTGCAGGCGCTTACGAGGCTGCTTTCGCGGCGACAGTACCGCCGCCCGTCGTCGCGGCCAACCGCTCCCTGCTGGCGACGTTGATCGCGACCAACATTTTGGGACAGAACACCCCGGCGATCGCGGCCACCGAAGCCCAGTACCTGGAGATGTGGGCGCAGGACGCCGCCGCGATGTACGGGTACGCCGGGTCGTCGGCGACGGCGTCACGGCTGCCGGCGTTCACCGAGCCGCCGCAGACCACGAACGAGCCCGGCTCGGGGATGCAGGCTGCGGCGATGGCCCAGTCGAGCACCTCGTCGGGCACCAACTCCGCGACACAACTCGTCCAACTGGCGGCCGCGGACCCGGCGGCGACGTCACCCATCACCTTGCCGCCGGTGCCGCCGGCCCTAACCGAGTGGAACAACATCTTCGCGACCATCGCCTCCGGCCCGTACTCCCTGCAGGGCCTGACTTCCATACCCGGTGGTCCCTTCCTGTCGTTCGGTCAGGCCTACGCTTGGGGCCAGAACGGGCAGAGCGCTGCCGCCTACCTGTCCGGGCCGAAGTTCATCAAGGGTGCGTTGGAACCACTGACCAGGGTGCCCAGTGCCGTCCATCCGATGCTGAGCTCCGCGGTCGGTGGCGCGCCGGTGACGGGCTCGATGGGCAGGGCGGCCTTGGTCGGCAGCATGTCGGTGCCACAAGGCTGGACCGAAGCGGCCCCGGCGATCAGAACGCTCGCGACGGTGCTGCCGGCTACCGAGGCCGCACTACCGGCCGCCTCGCTCGCCGGTGAGGGCGGCGTCTTCAGTCAAATGGCGTTGTCCAGCCTGGCTGGACGTGCCATTGCCGCGACCTCTACTCATTCGGTGAGCGGCAATGCCGCGACCGCAGCGGCACTGGGTGGCCTCGTCGCCGAAGCCGACCCGGCCGCCGCAACCATCATCGTGATTCCGGACCTGGAGGACTGAACGACATGTTTTACGCAGCCTTTCCACCGGAGTTCAATTCGGGGCGGATGTACAGCGGGCCGGGTGCGGGGTCGTTGGTGACGGCGGCGTCGGCCTGGGAGAACCTGGCCGCCGAACTGCAGTCCGCGGCGGCCGCCTATGCGTCGGTGGTGTCGAATCTGAGCGGCGGGGCCTGGATGGGTCCGTCGTCGTTGACCATGGCGGCCGCGGCCGCGCCCTACGTGGCGTGGATGCAGCAAACCGCGGCCCAAGCCGCCAAAACCGCGGACCAATTGACGCAGGCCGCCGCCGCGTACGAAACCGCGTTCGCCGCCCATGTCCCACCGCCGCTGATCGCCGCCAACCGTGAACTGCTGACCCAGTTGATGGCCACCAATCTCTTCGGGCAGAACACCGCGGCGATCGCCGCCACCGAGGCGCAGTACGCGGAGATGTGGGCCCAGGACGGCGAGGCAATGGACACCTACTTCGCCTCCGCGGCGACCGCCTCCGAGCTGACGCCGTTCACCGAGGCGCCGCAGACCACCAACCCCGCAGGCACAGCGATGCAAGCGGCGGCCGCACCGACGGCGGCAGCCGCGGCGGCCGCGACACCAGCGGCAGCAGCCGCGGCAACCGCCACCTCGGGCACCCCGCTGGCATTTCTCTCGCAGCTGGCGACCGAGTACACCAACTTCATCAACGGGCTCTTCAACTCGGCCCTTGGGCCCAACGGATCAGCGTGGGTGAACGCCCTCTACACCGCCGTCAGGGGCCCACTCGGCTTTACCACCGGGTTCAACGACATCGGGTTGCTGATCAACTTTCCTGTGTCGCAATGGCTCAAGTTCGCGCCTCCGGTGGCCTACGGTGCACTTCCCAAAGACGCGTTGGGCGCCGGTCTGGGCGCGTTGGGCTTCACCCGGGGGACCCTGTTCGACGCGGTGACCCCGACGGCCGGATTCGCGCGCGGCACCCTGGTCGGATCACTGACGGTCCCGCCCAGCTGGGTCTCGTCGACGCCGGCAATCAGGACGGTGGCCGCCGCCTTGACGGCCGCCGGGCCGGAGGCCATCCCGGCGGCGGCGCTCAGCGAGGGCAGCCTGTTCAGCTCGATGGGGATGGCGGGAATGCTGGGCAGCGCCCTTGGCGCCGGAGGTCCCACCGTGGTAAACGCCAGCGTCCGCAATCGGATGAAACCGCTCAAAGACCTCAAGGATAAGAGCTCGCCGGAACACCTGAAACGGTTGGTGGCACAGATTTCGGAGAAACCCGAAACCGTGCAGCATCACAACGTCGATCAGGAAGGTCTCGACGCACTGCTCGAGCAGCTGGCCAAGAAGCCGGGTATCCACGCGGTGCACCTGAAGAAGGGCAAGTCCAAGGTCATCCCGTCCGAAGATGCCCAAATCGGTTGAGGAACAACCTCATTCAGCACGGAAGAAGGTAACCGATGAAACGGCTATTTGCGGTACTCGGCGTGTTCGCGATGATTGGCCTCGCGGGGCCGGCGTACGCCGAACCAGTGCCGGAACCCGACGGTGACGACGGGGCCTTCCTGGCCACACTGCGCCAGGCCGGCTTCAGCTTTTCCAGTGAGGCCTCAGCCGTCACGGCAGGGCGCGCGGTGTGCTCGTGCCTGAACAACGGCGAGTCCGGGCTGGAGCTGGTGCACGACGTGAAAAATCACAACCCAGGAATGAGCATGGAGATGGCATCGGACTTCGCGCTGATATCGGCGAAGTTCTATTGCCCGCACCAACTTTCGAAAGCGTGATGCGATGGCGCCCGCACTGAGGCGGCCACTGCTTGGTGCTGCCGCGATGACGCCAGCTTCCTTGCGACGGGACCTACTGCCCGCAACGGCTCAACAAACCGTCCTCGGCGGGGTAGCCACGCCAACGCCCGGCTGCGTAGAGGTTGCGCGGGAACGTCCAGCCGGGAACCAGCTTGGCTGGCATCCACCCACTGTTCATGATTAGCTGGCCGCGATCGGCACGGCGGCGGCGCGGCCATGCCGTCGGGGGAAGGAGTCCGGTATGTCGCAGACGCTCAGCGTCGCCGATTTCGCGCTCCGGCTGGGCGTCGGGGTGGGCTGCGGCGCCCTGGTCGGAATCGAACGGCAGTGGCGAGCACGCCGGGCCGGTTTGCGGACCAACGCGCTGGTGGCCGCTGGCGCCACCTTGTTCGTGCTGTACGCGGTCGCTACCCCGGACAGCAGCCCCACCCGGGTCGCGTCCTACGTAGTGTCCGGTATCGGCTTTCTCGGCGGCGGGGTGATTCTGCGCGAGGGCGTCAACGTCCGGGGCCTCAACACCGCCGCAACCCTGTGGTGCTCCGCGGCGATAGGGGTACTGGCCGCCTCCGGAAACTTGCTGTTCACCTTGATCGCCACCGTCGCCGTCATCACTATCCACGTGGTGGGCCGCCCGCTGGGGCGGGTCATCGACCACGACAACGACACTGAGGAAGACGAAGGCCGTCGACCCTTCCTGGTTCAGGCGATCTGTCGCCCAAAATCCGAGAAGTACGCCCGCGCACAGCTGGTACAGCATGCCAGCAGCAACGACCTGACGCTGCGCGGCATCCAGACCGGGCAGTCCGACGACGACGAGATCACTTTGACCGCACACCTTCTCGTGGATGGGCATACACCGGCCAAGCTCGAGCGATTGGTCGCCGAGCTTTCCCTGCAGCCCGGTGTTCGAGCGGTGCAGTGGTATGCCGGTGACGAAGAGCGTGCCGACTGACGACTACGGGCGCGCCTGCAACTCCGGTGCGGCCGCGGCCAACAGCTCGGCGCGGATGCCGGTCAGTGGGGGATAGATCCGCTTGGAATTGATGGTCTGCTTGGTCGTCTTGGCGTCCGCGCCCGTGGCTACCACCACGCGGTCCCACCCTTCGGTGTAGACGGCGCCAGCCGGTCCGAGATCGAGAACCGTTACATACCAAGGGATTCGAAGGGCACGCATCGGCTCGCCGAACAGGTCACTGATAACGTTGTAGCCGGCATAACGGCCCATCGGCCGCCCATGCTGACACGACATCACCGACAGGTGTTCGTCGTCCATGCGGGCGGCCGCCACATCACCGGCGGCGAAGACCGACCCGACCCCGATCACCCGCAGATAATCGTCGACGGGTACCCGGCCCGAGCGGTCGCGTTCGACCGGCAGTTGTTCGGTCAGCGAGCTCGCCCGCATCCCGGCACACCACACCACCGTGGCCGCCTCCAGCTGCTCACCCGAGGACAGCGTCACGCCGTTGCGGCTGACAACGTCGACACCAACTCCGGTCCTTGTCTCAATCCCGTTGTCCAACAGCGCTTTTTGAATCACCGGCCGTGCCGAAGCTCCCATGTCGGAGCCGACCAGTGGATTTCGGTCGACGAGAATCACCCGGGGGTCTCCGGAGAGCAACGCGCGCAACCGGTTCGGCAGCTCGCATGCCGTTTCGATGCCGGTCAGCCCGGCGCCGACCACGACGACGGTCGACGTCGCGGGCGCCGGCGCACGGTCGGCGAGCCGTTGCAGATGCCGTTGCAGCTCGACTGCGCCGTCATAGGTGTCGACGTCAAAACCGAACTCCTGCAGCCCCGGCACCGCGGGTCTGAGCACCCGGCTACCCGACGCCAGCACCAGCCGGTCGTAGCCGTAGGTCGCACCATCGGCCGTGCGGACCGTGCGCGTGCCGGCGTCGATCGCGGTCACCTCGGTCGCGGTGTGGGCCACGCCGGCGGGATCCAAAAGCTCGGCCAGCGGGATGCGGCAGGCGCTCAAGTCGGCCTCGTAGTTGCGGACCCGGATGTCATGGAACGGCGTAGCGCTGAGCACAGTGACGTCGACGGTCCCCGCCGGCACCGCGAGCTCGTCGAGTCGCCGAGCGGCGCCCAGCGCTGCCCACAATCCCGCAAATCCGGAGCCGATGATCAGCACCGCCAGCTTGTCTGCCATCAGCCACAGTCTGGACTGTCCGACGGCGCGAGCAACAGATCGGGCCGGTGACCGCCGTGTGCGAGGCCGTAATCTGTCTGTGTGAGCGCGATCACCGGGTTCTTAGCCGTACTGCCCCCGCAGCTGCGGGACCCGGTGCTGTTCGCGATTCCGTTCTTCCTGGTGCTGCTGATTCTCGAGTGGACCGCGGCGCGCAAGCTCGAACGGCTCGAGGCCGCCGCCGAGGATCCCCGGCCGGCGTCGGGCGCGTATTTGACCCGCGATTCGTGGGCCAGCATTTCGATGGGCCTGGTTTCGATCGCGACTACCGCCGGTTGGAAGACTCTGGCCCTACTCGGGTATGCCGCGATTTATGCCTACCTGGCGCCGTGGCACCTGCGGGTGGACCAGTGGTACACCTGGGTCATTGCGATCGTCGGCGTCGACCTGCTGTACTACGCCTACCACCGCATCGCGCACCGGGTGCGGCTGATCTGGGCCACTCACCAGGCGCATCACTCCAGCCAATACTTCAACTTCGCGACCGCGCTTCGCCAGAAGTGGAATAACAGCGGCGAGATCCTGATGTGGATTCCGCTGCCGCTGTTGGGGATTCCACCCTGGATGGTGTTCTTCGCGTTCTCGATCAATTTGATCTACCAGTACTGGGTGCACACCGAGCGGATCGGCAAGCTCGCGCGACCGATCGAGTTCGTTTTCAATACGCCGTCACACCATCGCGTGCACCACGGCATGGACAAGGTGTACCTCGACAAGAATTACGGCGGCATCTTCATCCTCTGGGACCGCCTGTTCGGCAGCTTCCAGGCTGAGCTGTTCCGCCCGCATTACGGGCTCACCAAGCAGGTGGACACCTTTAACATCTGGAACCTGCAGACCCGCGAATACGTCGCGATCGCGCGCGACTGGCGCTCGGCGAACCGGCTGCGCGACCGGCTGGGTTACGTATTCGGACCGCCGGGCTGGACTCCGCGCCCGGCCGCCGCAGTCGACGAGTCCGTGCGGCTGGCGACGTCCTCGTAATCGATGTCGCTGTAACGCCAGCCCCGGCTGGCGCGAAAAGGTCGATGACGAAACAGTAACGACGTAATCTCAACTTGTGGTCGGAGCACCCGCCGGCCTTGACGGAACGGAGTCCGTCCATGGTGTATCGCATGGCACTTCGCGTACTCGCCGCGGCGATTGCGGCCGTGGCCTGTACACCCGGCTCGCCGGCAGCCACGGCACACGCCGACCCGGTGGTGGTGTCGCCGGGCATGGAGATCCTGCAGGACAACCGGCTGTGCACCCTGGGCTACGTCGATCAGGCCGCGAGAATCGCCTATACCGCCGGGCATTGCCGCAGCACCGGAAATATCGTCACCGACAGAAACCGCAACCCGATCGGCCATCTCGCGACTTTCCGCGACGACACCCCAAGCGGCTCGACCGTCGCCGTCGACCAGGCCATCAGCGACTACGAAGTGATCGCGCTGGATCCCAACATTCCGCTGAACAACATGCTGCCGGGCGGACGGCCGCTGGTGTCGAGCCCGAACGTAGCGCTGCAGCCCGGGCAGGCGGTCTGCCACTTCGGCGTCTCCACCGGCGAAACCTGCGGGACCGTCGAGGCGGTGAACAACGGCTGGTTCACCATGTCCCACGGTGTCCAGAGCCATCCGGGCGACTCCGGCGGACCGGTGTACTTGGCCTCGGCCGCCGGTCCGGGGCAGATCGTCGGGATCTTCAACAGCATGTGGGGCGACTTTCCCGCGGCGGTATCGTGGCGGGCCACCTCCGAACAGGTTCACCAGGACATGGCGGGGCAGCTCAACGGCGGCTAGCGTGTCACTGCGACCCGAGTACGAAGACGGGTATGGACGGGGCGCCTGCGCGGAACTCTTCCTCGCTGGAATCCGGCGTCAGGCCGCCCACATAACCCTTGACCTGCCAGTACCACCTGTCTAGATACCGCTTCAGCACCGCGGGCTTAGCCGCGTCCTCGACCTCGGCAGCCGTCAGGTGTTTGCGCCGCCACCGCGGCCCCACCTCGACGGCACCGGCGGCACGCACGTTGCGTGCCCACTGGGTATTGCCTCGCGGCGAAACGAGATAATCCACGCCGTCGATGGTCAACAGGTTGATCACCACCGCACGCGGCTTTCCCGATGTGCGCCCCCGGACGCGCAGCGCCCGGGTGCCCGCGATGCTGACCCCGAGTTCGGCGAGCCATCGAATCACGGCGTTACCGGCGCGGGCGACACGGGTGGGTTCTTCGTAGCGGGTGGACATGGAGGATCCTCTCGGCCGGCCTGGAAAATTCTGAGAGCAGTGCTCTCCGCTTGGTCACGATGACACAACACCGATCGAAAATCAAGAGCGGTGTTCTCGGTTTGTGCAAGACTGACGACGTGGGCAAACGCCAGGAGTCACGGGAACAGATCGAGGCGCGCATCGTCGAGCTGGGCCGGCGGCACCTGGTCGACCGCGGCGCGGCCGGGCTGTCACTCCGCGCGATAGCTCGCGACCTGGGCATGGTCTCCTCGGCGGTGTACCGGTATGTGTCCAGTCGAGACGAACTGCTCACCCTACTGCTCATCGACGCCTACTCCGACCTGGCCGACGCGGTGGACCGAGCCCGCGACACCGCGGACGAAGTGTGGAGTGACGACGTCGTCGCGATCGCCCGGGCGGCGCGGCGCTGGGCCGTGGCGCACCCCGCCCAGTGGGCCCTGCTGTACGGCAGCCCGGTCCCCGGTTATCACGCTCCGGCGGAACGCACCGTCGGAGTCGGCACCCGCGTGGTGGGAGCCATCTTCGACGCCATCGCCGCCGGGATCACCACCGGCGACATCCGGCTGACCAATACCGTTGTCCCGCAACCGATGTCGTCGGACTTCGACCGAATCAGGCAAGAGTTCAGCTTTCCCGGCGACGACGCCGTCATCGCCAAGTGCTTCTTGTTCTGGGCCGGGGTGCTGGGCGCCATCAGCCTCGAGGTGTTCGGACAATACGGCGCCGACACCCTGACCGATCCGGAAGCCGTGTTCAACACCCAGCTCGCACTGCTGGTGGACATGCTCGTCCAGCACTGACCCGCGGTTTGGGCCGGAATTAGAACGTGTTCACCCCGCGTCTCAGGGTGCCCAGCGCCGGATCACGGCAAAGAATCTCTGGGCCTTTCTCGGGGCCGATCGACTGGGCTATCCTGCCAAACGATGACGCTTGCAGTTCAATCACCGATACAGATCGCCTGGGTCACCCAAAATCTGGATGCCACCGAAACGGCTCTCACCGGCCTGTTAGGCGCCCGGAAGTGGGTGCGGATACCCGACGTGCACTTTGCTCCGGACAGCTGTAGCTACCGTGGCAAGCCGGCCGACTTCGTCGCCCACATTTCCTTGAGCTATCTCGGCGACATGCAGCTGGAGCTCATCGAACCGGTCAGTGGGGAGAACATCTATAGTGAATTTCTTCGTGACTCCGGGCCAGGTTTGCACCACATCTGCGTGGCGGCCGAAACCCCCGAGCGATTCGACGCGGCACTGGCCGACGCCGCCAATCACGGCGCCGCGGTGGTGCAGCAGGGCGTGATGCCCGGCGGAATCCAATTCGCGTACGTCGCAGCGCCACAGGCGGGCGTGCCGTACGTGGAGATCGCGTACATCTCGCCCGAGATGAGGGCGTTTTACGACTACATCAAACAGGAGCAAGGGTGAGCTGCGCCGACGACGATGCAGAGCGCCGCGATGAAGAGGAGTGGCGCCAATGAGCACCGAGATTCCAGCAACGGTCAAGGCGGACACAGTGACGTCGTGGTCGGACGACGTCGACGTGCTGGTGATCGGCTTCGGCATCGGCGGTGGCTGCGCCGCGGTGAGTGCGGCGGCCGACGGCGCGCGGGTGCTGGTCTTGGAGCGCGCTGCCGCCGCGGGCGGAACCTCCTCCATGGCCGGCGGTCACTTCTACCTGGGCGGTGGCACCGCGGTTCAGCAGGCCACCGGGCAGGACGACACCCCCGAGGAGATGTACAAGTACCTCGTCGCGGTGTCGCGCGAGCCGGATCTCGAGAAGATTCGGGTGTACTCCGACGACAGCGTCGAGCACTTCGATTGGCTGGAGGACCTTGGCTTCCAGTTCGAGCGCAGCTACTACCCGGGCAAGGTGGTCGTCCCACCGGGGACCGAGGGGCTGAGCTACACCGGCAACGAAAAGGTATGGCCCTTCTGCGAGCAGGCCAAGCCCGCGCCGCGCGGGCACTCGGTACCGGTGCCCGGCGAGTTGGGTGGCGCGGCGATGGTGATCGACCTCCTGGTCAAGCGCGCCGCTGACTTGGGAGTGCAGGTGCGCTACGAGACCGGGGCGACCAACCTCGTCGTCGACGACCACGGTGCGGTGGTCGGCGTCGCCTGGAAGCACTTCACCGAAACCGGTGCGATCAAAGCAAAGTCGGTCATCATTGCCGCCGGCGGATTTGCGATGAACCCGGAGATGGTCGCCCAGTACACTCCCGCACTGGCCCAGGAACGGAAAACCAAGCATCACGGCACGGTGGCGCCCTACATCCTGGGCAACCCCAACGACGACGGACTGGGCATTCGGATGGGCGTCTCGGCCGGCGGAGTCGCCAAGAACATGGACGACTTGTTCATCACCGCGGCGGCGTACCCGCCCGCTATTCTGCTGACCGGTGTGATCGTCAACAAGGACGGCAAGCGCTTCGTCACCGAGGACTCCTACCACTCGCGCACCTCGGCATTCGTCCTCGAGCAGCCGGAGCAGACCGCCTACCTGATCGTCGACGAGGCGCACACCGAGATGCCCGAAATGCCACTGATCAAATTCATCGACGGCTACGAGACCATCGCCGAATTGGAGGACGCGCTGGGCATTCCGACCGGCAACCTGGCGGCGACCCTGGACCGCTACAACGAGTTCGCGGCCAAGGGCGAGGACCCGGATTTTCACAAGCAACCGGAATACCTTGCGGCGCAAGACAATGGGCCGTGGGCGGTGTTCGATCTGTCGCTGGGCCGGGCGATGTACTCGGGGTTCACGATGGGCGGCCTGGCCACGTCGGTGGACGGTCAGGTGTTGCGTGAAGACGGCACACCGGTGCCGGGGCTCTACGCGGTCGCGGCGTGTGCCTCCAACATCGCCCAAGACGGCAAGGGCTACGCCAGCGGCACCCAGCTGGGCGAGGGCTCGTTCTTCGGCCGCCGCGCCGGAACGCACGCCGCCCAGCAGGCCGTGGGCGCGCAGCGCTAGACCGTCACGGGCTCCTGGCCGACCGGCCCGAGCTGCCAGCGGCCGCCGCCGAGCAATTGCAGCTCTTGTTCGTGATGCTGCTCGACGGTGTTGCGATGGCTGACGCTGACCACGACGCACTCCGGAAGTTCGTTGCGCAGTAGTTGATAGAGCGCGAATTCCAGTCCCTCGTCGAGCGCGGAGGTGGCCTCGTCGAGGAAGACGGCGCGCGGCTTGGTGAGCAGAATCCGGGCGAAGGCAACACGCTGCTGCTCACCCGGCGACAGCACCTTGGCCCAGTCCTGCTCTTCGTCGAGCCGTTGGATCAGCGGGGCCAGCGCCACCTTGGTCAGCACCTCGTGCAGCTCGCCGTCGCTGATGTCATCCGGCGAGTTCGGGTAGCACACCACGCCGCGCAGACTGCCCAGCGGCACGTACGGCAACTGCGAGAGGAACATCGTCGCGTTGTCGCCGTCCGGGCGGCACAGTGTTCCCGAGGCGTACGGCCACAATTCGGCCAGACTGCGCAGCAGCGTGGTCTTGCCCGCGCCGGAACGCCCGGTGATCACCAGCGTGTCGCCGGTATCGAGCTCGATGTCGAGCGAGTCGATCAGCTGATCTCCCGCCGGGGTGCGGACCTCGATCCCGGCCAGCTCGACCGCCTTGTCCTGGCTCGGTTTGACCAGCACCGCCGGCAGCGCGCGGCCCTGGGCGTTGGCGTCGACCAATCCGTGCAACCGGATGATGGCCGCGCGGAACGAGGCGAACGCGTCGTAGTTGTTCCGGAAGAACGACAGCGAGTCGTGAATGTTGCCGAATGCCGTTGCGGTCTGGCCGACATCGCCGAAGTTGATCTTGCCGGAGAACAACCGCGGTGCCTGGATGATCCACGGCAGCGGGACGATCGCCTGCGATACCGACCAGTTCCAGCCGTTGAAGATGATGGTCCGGCGGACGAACTTGCGGTAGTTGTCGATGATCGGCGTGAAGCGCTGCCACAGTTGCGCCCGCTCGGCCCGCTCGCCGCGGTAGAAGCCGACCGCTTCGGCGGCGTCGCGCAGCCGCACCAGGGCATAGCGGAACGCGGCGTTGAGTTTCTCGTTGTTGAAGCTGAGCCAAATCAGTGGCCGCCCAAGCCAAATCGCGACAACCGTCGCGATCAGCACATAGACCAGCACGGTCCAGAACATGGCCCGTGGCAACGTGATACCGAACAGGGTCAGGTCCCCGGACAGGTTCCACAGGATGGCGGCGAACGAGATCACCGAAGCGACCGCGTTGACGGCCCCGAACAGCAAGGTGCCGCCTGTGCCGTTGGACGGGTTGTTAGGGGTTCCACCGGCATTCGCGGTGAAGATGTCGATGTCCTGCTGGATACGCTGGTCGGGGTTGTCAATCGTGTTGTCGATGAACAGATCCCGGTAATAGGCCTTGCCGTCCAGCCAGTCGTCGGTCAGGTGCGCGGTCAACCACATGCGCCACGCGATCATGAACCGCTGGGTGATGTAGATGTCGAGCATGAATCGGATGACGTAGAGCGTGGCCAGCACGCTGAAAATCAGCAGCGACATGTAAAAGCCGTGAATACCAGACTGTTTGACGGTGTCGTCGCCGGCAGCCGTGCCCTGGACCGCGATCTGCACCGACGTGTACAGGTCGTTGCCCTGGTAGCTGAGCAGCACGGTCAGCCGCACCGCAAGCAGCACCGAGAGCAGCAGCACCCCGAGTACCAGCCACACCTTGACGCTGGCCGGGCCGACGAAATACCCCCGGGTGATCCGCCAGAACTGCCGGCCCCAGGGCGTGAAGAACCTGAACACCGTCAGCACGACGATCAGACATACTGCGCCGACCGCCCAGGCGATGGCGACCCATTGCAACGAGTCCACAAGTGCCGACGACCAGTCGATGGATGGCTTGAATAGCGTGGGACCCAACTTCGACGTCTCCTTGCTATCGAGGCATCTGGAGGAGCCTCGTGGCGAATGCTTCCCCGCGAAGGTACCCGAGACCGGCGGATAGGCTGCCAGGATGAGCATCGACGCTCCGTCAAGCCAGATTGTCCATGCGGGCCGATTGATCGCCCGGCGCCTGCGGGCCAGCGGTATCGACACCGTCTTCACGTTGTCGGGCGGTCACCTGTTCTCCCTCTACGACGGCTGCCGTGACGAGGACATTCGACTCATCGACACCCGCCACGAGCAGACTGCGGCGTTCGCCGCCGAGGGTTGGTCGAAGGTGACCAGGGTGCCCGGCGTGGCTGCCCTGACCGCAGGGCCCGGAATCACCAACGGCATGAGCGCGATGGCCGCCGCGCAGCAAAACCAGTCGCCGTTGGTGGTGCTCGGCGGACGCGCGCCCGCCCAGCGCTGGGGTATGGGTTCGCTGCAGGAGATCGACCACGTGCCGTTCGTGGCCCCGCTGGCCCGCTTCGCGGCCACCGCGCAGTCCGCGCAAGACGCGGGCCTGCTGGTCGACGAGGCACTGCGCGCCGCGGTCGGCGCGCCATCGGGGGTGGGATTCGTCGACTTTCCGATGGATCACGTGTTCGCCGTCTCCGAGGACGACGGCCGTCCCGGTGCGCTGACCGTGCCGCCACCGTCGCCGGCTCCCGACGGCAACGCGCTGGACCGGGCCGCGCACCTGCTGGCGGGTGCGCGGCGGCCAGTGATCATGGCCGGCACCAACGTGTGGTGGGGACACGCCGAGGCCGCGCTGCTTGGGCTGGCCGAGCAGCGGCGGATCCCGGTGCTGATGAACGGGATGGCCCGCGGCGTCGTGCCCGCCGATCACCCGTTGGCGTTCTCGCGGGCGCGCGCCAAGGCGCTGGGCGAAGCGGATGTCGCCCTTGTCGTCGGGGTGCCGATGGACTTTCGGCTCGGCTTCGGCAAGGTGTTCGGACCGGAAACCCAGCTCGTCGTCGCGGATCGGGCCGAACCCGATCGGGAGCATCCGCGGCCGATCGCGGCGGGCCTGTACGGCGATCTGACGGCCATTCTCTCGGCGCTGTCCGGGCGCGCCGGCGCCGAGCCCGGCGACTGGATCGCCGCGCTGCGGTCGGCCGAGACCGCGGCCCGTGATCAGGAGACCGCCGACCTGGGCGACGACCGCATCCCGCTGCACCCGATGCGGGTCTACGCCGAACTGGCGCCGATGCTCGACCGTGACGCCATCGTGGTCATCGACGCCGGTGACTTCGGCTCCTACGCCGGCCGGGTGATCGACAGCTATCAGCCCGGCTGCTGGCTGGACAGTGGCCCGTTCGGCTGCCTGGGCTCGGGCCCCGGCTACGCCCTGGCCGCCAAGCTGGCCCACCCCGAGCGTCAGGTCGTGTTGCTACAGGGCGACGGCGCCTTCGGTTTCAGCGGCATGGAGTGGGACACCCTAGTGCGCCACCAGGTTCCGGTCGTATCGGTGATCGGCAACAACGGCATCTGGGCGCTGGAAAAGCATCCGATGGAGGCGATCTACGGCTACTCGGTGGTGGCAGAGCTGCGTCCGGGCACCCGCTACGACGAGGTGGTGCGCGCCCTGGGCGGCCACGGTGAGCTGGTCTCGGCGCCCGTCGAGCTGCGCCCCGCGCTGGAGCGCGCGTTCGCCAGCGGCCTGCCCGCGGTCGTCAACGTGCTCACCGACCCGAGCATCGCGTACCCGCGCCGATCAAACCTGGCCTGATTGGTCGGCTTGCCCCCTCGCCGCTGCGCGGCTGGGAGGTACCCCCACCGCACTCCGCGTCGCGGAGCTCGTCGTCGCCGACCGGCCTAGCCGGAGCTGTGCTGGTCACCGCGTACCGTTGATCTGTGCCAAAGACCACCCGCACCCAACCGGGCCGCCTGAGCAGCAGATTTTGGAAGCTGCTCGGCGCCAGTACGGAAAAGAACCGCTCGCGCTCGCTCTCGCAGGTCAGCGACTCCTCGGAATACGACGAGAAGGCCGCCGGCCTGTCCGACGAGCGGTTGCGCAAGGCCACCGGGTTGCTCAACCTCGACGATCTCGCCGACTCCGAGGACATCTCGCAGTTCCTGGCGATCGCGCGGGAAGCCGCGGAGCGGTCAACGGGCTTGCGGCCGTTCGACGTTCAGCTGCTGGGCGCGCTGCGCATGCTCGATGGAGACGTGATCGAGATGGCGACCGGTGAGGGCAAAACACTGGCGGGCGCGATCGCGGCCGCCGGATACGCGATCGCCGGCCGACACGTCCACGTGGTGACCATCAACGACTATCTGGCCCGCCGGGACGCGGAATGGATGGGCCCGCTGATCGAGGCGATGGGACTGACGGTGGGCTGGATCACCGCCGAGTCGACGAGCGAGGAACGCCGCGCGGCCTACGACTGCGACGTCACCTACGCCTCGGTCAACGAGATCGGGTTCGACGTTCTGCGGGATCAGCTGGTAACCGACGTCGACGACCTGGTGTCGCCGAATCCCGATGTGGCCCTTATCGATGAGGCCGATTCGGTGCTCGTCGACGAGGCGCTGGTACCGCTGGTGCTGGCCGGCACCACGCACCGCGAAACGCCGCGGCTCGAGATCATCAAACTGGTCGGCGAGCTCGCCCCGGGCACCGATTACGACACCGACTCCGACAGTCGCAACGTGCACCTCACCGACGTCGGCGCACGCAAGGTCGAAAAGGCGCTCGGCGGGATCGACCTGTACTCCGAGGAGCATGTCGCCACCACGCTCACCGAGGTAAACGTCGCACTGCACGCGCACGTGCTGCTGCAGCGCGACGTGCACTACATCGTCCGCGACGACGCGGTGCACCTGATCAACGCCGCGCGCGGCCGCATCGCGCAACTGCAGCGCTGGCCGGACGGCCTGCAGGCCGCCGTCGAGGCCAAGGAGGGCATCGAGACCACCGAGACCGGCGAGGTGCTCGACACCATCACCGTGCAGGCGCTGATCAACCGCTACACGACGGTGTGCGGCATGACCGGGACCGCGCTGGCCGCCGGTGAGCAGCTGCGCCAGTTCTACAAGCTCGGCGTGTCACCAATTCCCCCGAACGAGCCCAACATTCGTGAGGACGAGCCCGACCGGGTGTACATCACCGCCGCGGCCAAGAACGACGCGATCGTCGAGCACATCGCCCAGGTGCACGAGACCGGACAGCCGATCCTGGTCGGCACCCGCGATGTCGCCGAGTCCGAGGAGCTGCACGAGCAGCTGGTCCGCCGCGGCGTGGCGGCGGTGGTGCTCAACGCCAAGAACGACGCCGAGGAAGCCGAGGTGATCGCGGAGGCCGGAAAGTACGGCGTCGTCACGGTGTCCACTCAAATGGCGGGGCGCGGCACCGATATCCGCCTCGGCGGATCTGATGAAGCCGACCACGAGCGGGTCGCCGAGTTGGGCGGGCTGCACGTGGTCGGCACCGGCCGCCATCACACCGAGCGACTGGACAACCAGTTGCGCGGGCGCGCGGGCCGTCAGGGTGACCCCGGCTCGTCGGTGTTCTTCTCCAGTTGGGAGGACGACGTCGTGGTGGCCAACCTCGACCGCAACAAGTTGCCGGAGCAGACCGACGAGGACGGCCGGATCGTCAGCCCCAAGGCGGCCGGGCTGCTCGACCATGCCCAGCGAGTCGCCGAGGGCCGGATGCTGGACGTGCACGCCAATACCTGGCGTTATAACCAGCTGATCGCCCAGCAGCGCGCTATTATCGTGGACCGCCGAAATACCTTGCTGCGCACCGCAACTGCGCGCGAAGAGCTCGCCGAACTGGCCCCGAAGCGGTACCAGGAGCTGTCGGAGGAAATCTCGGAAGAACGCCTCGAGACGATCTGCCGGCAGATCATGCTCTATCACCTCGACCGCGGCTGGGCCGATCACCTGGCCTATCTGGCCGACATCCGCGAGAGCATTCACCTGCGCGCGCTGGGCCGGCAGAACCCGCTCGACGAATTCCACCGCATGGCGGTCGACGCGTTCGCGTCGCTGGCCGCCGACGCGATCGAAGCGGCTCAGCAGACGTTCGAAACGGCCAACGTCCTCGAGGCAGAGCCGGGCCTGGATCTGTCCAAGCTGGCCCGACCGACGTCGACGTGGACCTACATGGTCAACGACAACCCGTTGTCCGACGACACGTTGTCCACCCTGAGCCTGCCCGGGGTATTCCGCTAGACGGCGTCGCGTGGCTCGTCCCGCGGTGCGGACCACATCGTCACCGAGCTAATGTCACGCCTCATGGAGCCGGTTCCGCCAGACCGGGTGCTGACAGTGCCCAACCTGCTGAGCGCGCTGCGCCTGGTGCTCATCCCGGTGTTCATCTACGTACTGTTGGTCGCCCACGCCAACGGCTGGGCGGTGGCCATCCTGATGTTCAGCGGCGCCTCCGACTGGGCCGACGGCAAGATCGCCCGCACGCTGAATCAATCGTCGCGGCTGGGTGTGCTGCTGGACCCGGCGGTCGACCGGCTCTATATGGTGACCGTGCCCGTCGTGCTGGCGGTGAGCGGCATCGTGCCGTGGTGGTTCGTCATCACCCTGATCGCGCGCGACGCGCTGCTGGCGGCCACGCTGCCGCTGCTGCGCAGTCGCGGGCTGTCGGCGCTGCCGGTGACCTACTTCGGCAAGGCCGCGACGTTCGCTTTGATGTCCGGCTTCCCGCTCGTGCTGTTGGGCACCTGGGACGCGTTGTGGAGCCGGGTGATCGGCGCCTGCGGTTGGGGCTTTCTGATCTGGGGAATGTACGCCTACCTGTGGTCATTCGTCCTGTACGCCGTGCAGATGGTCCTGGTGATGCGGCGCATGCCCAAGGTCGATGCGCATGGCTGAACCGGATCGCCTGCTCGGCGGCTACGACCCCAACGCGGGCCGTAGCGCGCACGCCGCCGCGCGCCCCACGCTGATCCCGGTGCCCTCGCTGTTGCGCGCGCTGCTGTCGGAGCATCTGGATCCCGGTTACGCCGCGGCCGCCGAACGGCGCGCCGGACAGGGCACACCGCAGAGTGGGCGCACGCGCGTGTTCGGCTGGCTCTGGCAAGCCCTGGCGGCGATGCTCGTCGCCACGGTCTTCGCGGCCGCGGTCGCACAAGCCCGTTCGGTCGAACCGGGTGTGCGCACGGCTCAGCAGCTGCTGGCACGCAGCGTGCGATCGATCGAAGAATCCGACACGAAATTGGCTCAGCAGCGCAGCGTGCTGTCGAGCAAGGTCGACGACGTGCAACGGCTCGCGCTGGCCGACGACGCCGAGGGCCAGCGGCTGCTGAGCCGACTGGACCGGCTCAGTCTGGCGGCGGCCAGCACGGCGATCATCGGTCCCGGCCTGACCGTGAAAGTGACCGATCCCGGGGCCAGCCCGAACCTGTCCGACGTGTCCAAGCAGCGCGTGAACGGGAGCCGGCAAATCATCCTCGACCGCGATCTGCAGCTCGTGGTCAACTCGTTGTGGGCCAGCGGCGCCGAGGCGATCTCGATCGGCGGGGTGCGCATCGGGCCGAATGTGACGATCCGCCAGGCCGGGGGAGCGATCCTGGTCGACAACAACCCCACCAGCAGCCCGTACACGATCCTGGCGGTGGGGCCGCCGAACGGGATGCGCGACGTCTTCGAGAACAGCCCCGGATTGCAGCGTCTGAGGCTGCTGGAGGTCTCCTACGGTGTCGGCATCACGGTGAACGTCTCCGACGGTCTGTCGCTGCCGGCCGGATCGGTCCGGGAAGTCAAGTTCGCCAAACAGATTGGGCCCTAGTGAGAAAAGTCCTCGGATGATCGGTATCGCGGCGCTTGTGGTCGGCATCGTGTTGGGCCTGGTTTTCCATCCCGCCGTGCCCGAGGTCGTCCAGCCGTATCTGCCCATCGCAGTGGTCGCCGCGCTCGACGCGGTCTTCGGCGGTCTGCGGGCCTACCTGGAGCGAATCTTCGACCCAAAGGTCTTCGTGATTTCGTTCGTGTTCAACGTCTTTGTCGCGGCGCTGATCGTTTACGTCGGCGACCAGTTGGGCGTGGGCACGCAGTTGTCCACGGCCATCATCGTCGTGTTGGGCATCCGGATCTTCGGCAATGCCGCCGCGTTGCGGCGCCGGCTGTTCGGGGCGTAATGGAAATGAGCCAGGATCAGCCCGACGGCGTGGCCGACGAAAGTCGCGACGCGCCAACCAGACACGACGATCCCAAGCCTGGGGCCGACGATGCCGCGCAGCGCGGTCGCCACGAATTACCCGCGCACCGCCCGCGCCCCGAGATCGGGGCAGTAGGCCGGACCGGGTTGTCCGGGAGGCTGCGCAGCGGGCGGTCGCGGCTGATATTCGGAACGCTGGCGATCCTGCTCTGTCTGGTGCTGGGCGTCGCGATCGTCACCCAGGTTCGCCAGACCCGGTCGGGTGACTCGCTGGACACCGCGCGCCCCGCAGATCTGCTGGTGCTGCTGGATTCGTTGCGGCAGCGCGAGGGCACGTTGAACGGCGAAGTCAACGAGCTGCAGAACACGCTGAATTCGTTGCAGGCGTCCGGCAACACTGACCAGGCCGCGATCCAGAGCGCCCAGGCCCGGCTGGCCGCGCTGTCCATCCTGGTGGGCGCCGTCGGCGCGACCGGACCCGGCGTCACCATCACGATCGATGATCCCGGTCCAGGGATATCACCGGAAGTAATGCTCGACGTGATCAATGAGTTGCGCGCCGCCGGAGCCGAGGCGATCGAGGTCAACGGCGGACACCAGTCGGTGCGGGTAGGTGTCGACACCTGGGTGGTCGGCACACCCGGTGCGCTGACCATCGACACCAAGGCGCTGTCGCCGCCGTATTCGATTCTGGCGATTGGCGATCCGCCCACGCTGGCCGCAGCGATGAACATTCCCGGCGGTGCCGAGGACAGCATCAAGCGAGTGGGCGGAAAGATGTCCGTGCAGCAGGGCGACCGCATCGACGTGACCACCTTGCGGCAACCAAAACCGCACCAATACGCTCAGCCCGTCAAGTGAGACACCGAAAAGAACAGGATTGCCGTGAGCGATATCCCACCCGATCTGCACTACACCGCCGAACATGAGTGGGTTCGCCGGAGCGGTGACGACACCGTGCGGGTCGGCATCACCGACTTCGCGCAATCGGCGCTGGGCGACGTGGTTTTCGTCCAGCTGCCCGATGTCGGCACCGAGGTGAGCGCGGGCGAATCCTTTGGCGAAGTGGAGTCGACGAAATCCGTGTCGGATCTGTACGCGCCGCTGTCCGGCAAGGTGACCGCCGTCAACGGCGAACTGGAAGGCGACCCGCAGCTGGTTAACTCCGACCCGTACGGTGCCGGCTGGCTGCTGGACATTCAGGTCTCGGACGTCTCGGAGTTGGAGTCCGCCGTTTCCGCGCTGCTCGATGCCGAGGCCTACCGCGGCACATTGACCGAGTGACGGTTGCTAATGTCCCTGCCACGGGGGCCAAACGATCGGATGGCGATCCTGCCGGTGGCTAGCGCATTCGGAACCACCGCGCGGTACGGTCAACCTAGTGGGAAGCCGGCCGAACGGCCCGGTCAGACAACGCCACAGCGGCCAGTGAGGAGCAGCGCGTGACGGATATGGACTCAGGACGTCAGGAAGACCAGACTTCTGACGAAGTCACCGTGGAGACAACTTCGGTCTTCCGCGCCGACTTCCTCAACGAACTGGACGCGCCCGCCCACTCGGGAACCGAGAGCACGGTCTCCGGGGTCGAAGGACTTCCGGCGGGCTCGGCGTTGCTGGTCGTCAAGCGCGGGCCCAACGCTGGATCGCGCTTCCTGCTCGACCAGGCCATCACGTCGGCCGGACGGCACCCCGACAGCGACATATTCCTCGACGACGTGACGGTGAGCCGCCGCCACGCCGAATTCAGGTTGGAAAACAACGAATTCCACGTGGTCGATGTGGGTAGCCTCAACGGCACGTACGTCAATCGTGAGCCGGTGGACTCGGCAGTGCTGGCGAACGGTGACGAAGTACAGATCGGCAAGTTCCGCTTGGTGTTCCTGACCGGACCCAAAGGTGACGACGACGGAGGATCCGGAGGCTAGTGAGCGCACCCGATAGCTCGGCTCTTGCCGGGATGTCGATTGGGGCGGTCTTGGACCTGTTGAGGCCGGATTTCCCCGATGTCACGATTTCCAAGATTCGGTTCTTGGAAGCTGAAGGACTGGTGACGCCGCAACGCGCCGCGTCGGGATACCGCAGATTCACCGCTTACGACTGTGCGCGACTGCGCTTCATTCTCACCGCGCAGCGCGATCACTACCTGCCGCTGAAGGTGATCCGGGCCCAGCTCGACGCCCAGCCCGACGGCGAGCTGCCGCCGTTCGGATCGCCTTATGGCGTACCACGATTGGTTTCGGTGAGCGACGGCGATGCCGACCCCGAAACCGGACCCGACGCGGCCGCGGTGGCACCTACCCGCGTCCGGTTGAGTCGAGAAGACCTCCTCGAACGCGCGGGTGTGGACGAAGACCTGCTGACTTCGCTGCTCAAAGCGGGCGTTATCACCACCGGGCCGGGCGGATTCTTCGACGAGCACGCCGTGGTGATCTTGCAGTGCGCACGGGCGCTGTCCGAGTACGGCGTCGAGCCACGGCACCTGCGTGCGTTCCGCTCGGCGGCGGACCGCCAGTCCGATCTGATCGCCCAGATCGCGGGGCCCCTCATCAAAGCCGACAAGGCCGGCGCCCGCGATCGCGCCGACGATCTGGCGCGTGAGGTTGCCGCGCTCGCAATTACTTTGCACACGTCGCTGATCAAGTCCGCCGTTCGCGACGTTCTGCGACGCTGAGGACTAGACTTCCCTCAACAGCTTGGCGTCCCACGACACGGAGAGGAATGGTGCCCCACCGGGTCGTCGCGCCGAGTGAAAGTCGGACACGGCGGCATGTGCGGAGGGCAGACACAAATGGGTGAAGTTCGTGTTGTCGGCATTCGCGTCGAGCAGCCGCAGAACCAGCCGGTGCTGTTGTTGCGCGAGGCCAACGGAGACCGCTACCTGCCGATTTGGATCGGGCAGTCCGAAGCGGCCGCCATTGCACTCGAACAACAAGGCGTCGAGCCGCCCCGCCCGCTCACGCATGACCTGATTCGCGATCTCATTGCAGCACTTGGGCATTCACTCAAAGAGGTCCGGATCGTCGATCTGCAGGAAGGCACTTTCTACGCCGACCTCGTCTTCGACCGCAACATCACCGTGTCGGCACGCCCGTCGGACTCGGTGGCGATAGCGCTTCGCGTCGGAGTCCCGATCTACGTCGAGGAGGCCGTTCTGGCCCAGGCGGGCCTGCTAATCCCGGACGAGAGCGACGAGGAATCCAACACCGCTGTTCGCGAAGACGAGGTGGAGAAATTCAAGGAGTTTCTCGACAGCGTGTCGCCCGACGATTTCAAGGCCACCTAGGCCGGAAACCCCGGGTTAAGGTGGGTACCGACATCACGGATCCGTCTCATCTGACACTGTTATGTCGACACGCCTGACGGATAGCGCGGCCCTTGCCCTTATGGCCCCCATACTTTGAGGACAAGTTAAGGCACGGGAGCGATTGGACAGCGTAAGCTCTCTAACACTCGGGCCTTGGCTAACGCGGCTGTAAAGGCAGCCAGTGGATGCAGCTAGTGACTAGAGCGCGATCGGCGAGAGGATTCACTGTGAGCGACCAGCCACGTCAAGAACAGCTGGACCTTGCTGACCAAGCGGACGCCGCAACCAATGGTGAACCTAGCGTCACCGTGGCCCCCGGCCCCGTGCAGCCCGGCCTGTTTCCTGACGATTCGGTGCCCGACGAGCTCGTCGGCTACCGGGGGCCAAGCGCCTGCCAGATCGCCGGAATCACCTACCGGCAGCTGGACTACTGGGCACGCACCTCGTTGGTGGTGCCGTCGATTCGCAGTGCGGCCGGTTCCGGCAGCCAGCGGCTGTACTCCTTCAAGGACATCCTGGTTCTCAAGATCGTCAAGCGGCTGCTGGACACCGGCATTTCGCTGCACAACATCCGCGTCGCCGTCGACCATCTGCGTCAGCGTGGCGTCGAGGATCTAGCCAACATCACGCTGTTCTCGGACGGCACCACCGTTTACGAGTGCACATCGGCCGAAGAGGTCGTCGACCTGCTGCAGGGCGGTCAGGGCGTGTTCGGCATCGCCGTCTCGGGCGCCATGCGGGAGCTGACCGGCGTCATCGCCGACTTCCCGGGTGAGCGTGCCGACGGGGGCGAGTCGATTGCCGCGCCCGAGGACGAGCTGGCCTCGCGGCGCAAGCATCGCGACCGCAAAATCGGATAGCAACCCACTGTTGGTCGTCTCGCCATGCATTGTTGGGCTAATTCGTGTACCGAGCTTCACTCACGGGTAAACTAGTCGTTGCATCACGCCCGCGCGGGAGAGTTCTGTGGCAGCCAGCCATGGACGCCGAAGGAGCAACACCTCTCCGTCAACCTCTCAGGCACCCGGACCGCGTCACGGTGAAGATGCCTCTGGAAAGCGGTGCCGCCTCGAGCGGTCCACCCGCCGATGGGGAAAGGCGCTTGGGGGGACTACGCGCCGAATCTCTCAGGCGCCCATGACTGGGTAAGGACAGAGGGAGAGGGCCGATAGTCCCTCTGCCGATGTCAGGAGTACCCGTGGTCGACAAATCCAGTTTCGCCGCCCGTCATATTGGGCCGGATGCCCAGGCCATCGAGGCCATGCTCGACGCGATCGGGGTCGGCTCGCTTGACGAGCTGGCGTCCCAGGCCGTACCGGCCGGCATTTTCGACAAACTCTCCGACAGCGGCCTCGCGCCGGGTCTGAGCGCGCTGCCGCCTGCCTCCAGCGAGGCCGAGGCGCTGGCCGAATTACGGGCGCTGGCCGACACCAACACGGTCGCGGTGTCGATGATCGGGCAGGGTTATTACGACACTCTCACCCCGCCGGTGTTGCTGCGCAACATCATGGAGAACCCCGCTTGGTACACGGCCTACACGCCGTACCAACCGGAGATCAGCCAGGGCCGGTTGGAAGCGCTGCTGAACTTCCAGACCATGGTCGCCGATCTGACGGGGCTCGAGATCGCCAACGCCTCGATGCTCGACGAAGGCACGGCCGCCGCCGAGGCCATGACCCTGATGCACCGGGCGTCGCGCGCCAAGACCAACCGGCTTGCCGTCGACGCCGACGTCTTCGCGCAGACCGCTGCCGTGCTGGCCACTCGCGCTCAGCCGTTGGGGATCGAGATCGTCACCGCTGATCTGCGTGACGGCCTGCCGGACGGCGACTTCTTCGGTGTCATCACCCAACTGCCCGGCGCCAGCGGCCGGATCACCAATTGGTCCGCACTGGTCGCCGAGGCTCACGAGCGGGGCGCGCTGGTCGCGATCGGCGCCGACCTGCTGGCGTGCACGTTGATCACCCCGCCGGGCGAGACCGGAGCCGACATCGCGTTCGGTAGCACTCAAAGATTCGGTGTGCCAATGGGATTCGGCGGCCCGCACGCCGGGTATCTGGCGGTGCACACCGCGCACGCACGTCAGCTGCCGGGCCGACTGGTCGGCGTCTCGGTCGACAACGACGGCTCACCGGCCTACCGTCTGGCCTTGCAGACCCGCGAACAGCACATCCGCCGCGACAAGGCGACCAGCAACATCTGTACCGCCCAGGTACTGCTGGCCGTGATGGCCGCGATGTACGCCAGTTACCACGGCGCCGCCGGCCTGACCGCTATCGCCCGCCGGGTGCACGGCTGCGCCCAATCCATCGCCGCCGCACTGGGTGAAGCACTGGTGCACGAGAGGTACTTCGACACGGTGCTCGCCCGAGTGCCGGGACGCGCGGACGAAGTGCTGGCCAAGGCCAAGGCCAGGGGCATCAACCTCTGGCGCGTCGACGCCGATCATGTGTCGGTGTCCTGCGACGAGGCCACCACCGACGCCCACGTGGCGATCGTCCTGGACGCCTTCGGGGTGTCGCCCGCCGACCCTTCCGGCACCGATATCGCCACGCGCACGTCGGAATTCCTCACCCATCCCGCCTTCACGCAGTACCACACCGAGACGGCGATGATGCGCTACCTGCGCACCCTTGCCGACAAGGACATCGCCTTGGACCGCAGCATGATTCCGCTCGGCTCGTGCACGATGAAGCTCAATGCCGCCGCCGAAATGGAGTCGATCACCTGGCCGGAGTTTTCCCGGCTGCACCCGTTCGCTCCCGCCGCCGACACCCCCGGAATGCGCCGGCTGATCAGCGACCTGGAGACCTGGCTGGTGCACATCACCGGCTACGACGCGGTTTCCCTGCAACCGAACGCCGGGTCGCAGGGGGAGTACGCCGGCCTGTTGGCGATCCACGACTATCACGCCAGCCGCGGCGAAGCGCAGCGCGACGTGTGCCTGATTCCGTCCAGCGCGCACGGCACCAACGCGGCGTCCGCTGCCCTGGCTGGTATGCGGGTGGTCGTCGTCGGCTGCCACGACAACGGGGACGTCAACCTCGACGATCTGCGCGCCAAGATCGGCGACCATGCCGATCGGCTGTCGGCGCTGATGATCACCTACCCGTCCACGCACGGGGTGTACGAGCATGACATCGCCGAGATCTGCGCGGCCGTGCACGACGCCGGCGGCCAGGTGTACGTCGACGGCGCCAACCTCAACGCGCTGGTCGGCCTGGCCCGGCCGGGCAAGTTCGGCGGCGATGTGAGCCACCTGAACCTGCACAAGACGTTCTGCATCCCGCACGGTGGCGGTGGCCCCGGTGTGGGTCCGGTCGCCGCGCGTGCGCATCTGGCGCCGTTCCTGCCGGGCCACCCGCACGCACCCGAACTGCCCGAGGGACACCCGGTGTCGTCCGCCCCGTACGGATCGGCGTCGATCCTGCCGATCAGCTGGGCCTACATCCGGATGATGGGCGCCGACGGACTGCGGGCGGCGTCGCTGACCGCGATTGCCTCGGCCAACTACATCGCCCGCCGGCTCGATGAGTACTTCCCGGTGCTTTACACCGGCGAGAACGGCATGGTCGCCCACGAGTGCATCCTGGATCTGCGCGGCATCACCAAAGCCACCGGCGTGACCGTCGACGACGTGGCAAAGCGCCTGGCGGACTACGGTTTTCACGCGCCGACCATGAGCTTCCCGGTGGCCGGCACGCTGATGGTGGAGCCCACCGAGAGCGAGGACCTCAATGAGGTTGACGCGTTCTGCGACGCCATGATCGCCATCCGCGCTGAGATCGATCGCGTCCGTTCGGGGGAGTGGCCCGCCGACGACAATCCGCTGCGGGGCGCGCCGCACACCGCCGAGTGCCTGCTGGTCTCCGACTGGGATCACCCGTACACGCGCGAGGAGGCCGCCTACCCGCTGGGCAAGGGCTTCCGGCCCAAGGTGTGGCCGCCGGTGCGCCGCATCGACGGCGCCTACGGGGACCGCAATCTCATGTGCTCGTGCCCGCCGATCGACACGTACTCCTGAGCTGACGCTTGCCCGCACCGGTCGTTGTCGGTGGCAACCGCTAAACTCGAACATATGTTCGATAAACTTGCGGTGCTCGATCCGCTGGCCGACCAATCGGCGTTGATCGAGCGCATCGCGGAACTGGAAAGGATCAAGTCCGCGGCCGCGGCGGGCCAGGCCCGGGCAGCGGCCGCACTGGACGCGGCGCGCCGGGCAGCCGAAGCGGCCCTCGGAATGCCCGCGGCGCAGCGTGGGCGCGGGGTGGCCAGCGAGATCGCACTCGCGCGCCGGGATTCGCCGGCCCGCGGCGGCCGGCATCTCGGCCTCGCCAAAGCCCTCGTGCACGAGATGCCTCATACTCTGGCGGCACTCGAAGGCGGCGCACTCTCGGAGTGGCGGGCCACCCTGATCGTGCGCGAAAGCGCCTGCCTGGACGTCGAGGGCCGTCGCACTTTGGATGCCGAAATGTGCGCCGACGCGGCCGGCCTGGACGGAATGGGCGATGCGCGAGTTGCCGCCACCGCCAAGGCGATCGCCTACCGCCTGGACCCACATGCCGTCGTCGAACGGGCCGCCAGGGCAGAGAACGAGCGCACCGTCAGCATCCGGCCGGCACCCGACACGATGACCTATCTGACCGCGTTATTGCCAGTGGCCCAAGGGGTTTCGGTGTACGCGGCACTGCGCCGCGAAGCCGACACGCGCGGTGACGGACGCTCGCGCGGACAAGTGATGGCCGACACCCTCGTCGAACGGGTCACCGGCCGTGACGCGGCGGTCCCCATGCCGATAGCGGTCAACCTCGTCCTCTCCGACGAAACGCTGCTGGGCGATGGCAGCACCCCGGCCGACATCTGCGGCTACGGTCCCGTTCCGGCCGCGGTCGGCCGCACGATGGTCTCTAAGGCCGTCGCCGACCGGCGGTCCCGAGCGACGCTGCGAAGGCTCTATGCTCATCCGCGCTCCGGTGCGCTGGTGGCGATGGAGTCGCGGGCGCGGGTCTTCCCGCGCGGTCTGGCCAACTTCATCGAGCTGCGCGATCAACGTTGTCGCACGCCCTACTGCGATGCGCCGATCCGGCATCGTGACCATGCGCAACCATGGGCCGCGGCCGGAGCGACCACCGCAGCCAACGGTCTCGGCTTGTGCGAGCGGTGCAACTACGCCAAGGAAGCCGACGGCTGGCGGGTCACCACCAGTATCGACGACACCCACACCCACACCCACACAGCCGACTTCACCACGCCAACGGGACAGACCTACCGGTCGTCGGCCCCACCGCGGGCACCCACTATCACGGTCAGCGACATCGAAGTGCGAGTCGGCATCGCACTGGCTAAGCATGCCGCCTAGATTTGCAGCCGTTCAGCCGAAGCACCTGATGATCGCCGAGGCGATCTCCTCGGGCGCATCCTCCTGGATGAAGTGCTTGGCCGTGGGCAGCTCGACCAGCATGTGATCGGGGAACGTCGCCCGTATCCGCGGGATGGTCGGACCAGGCCGGAACGCGAAGTCTTTCATGCCCCACACCAGCAGCGTCGGCTTGGCGCCGAGCTTGGCCGGCACCTCGCGGCTCAGCCGTTCCAGCAGCGGGCGCGCGGCCAACAGCTCCTTGGGCATCTCGGCCACCCCTAAGCGTGCGGCCGGGCTGGGCTGCACGCCGCGGTAGTGGTCCATCACCGCGGTTCCAGGCCGTTGCGCGGTGCCCGCGGGAATCAATCGCTCCACGAAGAAGTTGCGCTGCAGGATCGCTTTCTGCATCGGGGGGCTGGACATCACGCGCGAAAAGATCTTGGTCGTCAGCACGTCGATCGGCCAGAACCAGGTGTTGCCCAACACGACACCGCGCACCCGCTCGGCACGCTGGACCGCGATCGCCATGCTGATCGGTCCGCCCCAGTCCTGACCCATCGTCAGATAGCCGTCCAGCCCAAGATGATCCACGAACTCGCCGATCACCTGGGCATGCTGGTCGATCTTGTACCCGAATCCGGGCGGACGATCCGACAGCCCGAACCCCAGATAATCCGGCGCTATGCAACGGAATTGGCCACGAAGGGCGGTGATGATGTCACGGTACAGAAAGCTCCATGTCGGGTTACCGTGGCACAGCAGCAGCGGCGGGCCGGTTCCTTCGTCGACGTAGTGGATGCGCCCCCGCGAGCTGTCGAACCAGCGCGACTCGAACGGATACAACCGCGGATCCGGAGTGAATTCCGGCTTGAACTCCTGATTCATGACCCGCCCTTCTCGTTCAACCCTGTGCGTCAGCTCAAGAATGTACTGATCGCGTTGGCCAGGTCAGGGGAGGCCGAGGTCGCCATGTTCTGGTAGCTGCCACCGCTGAGCTGGGCGACCGCTTCCCAGGTGGCGCGGTCCGGGTCCGCGCCGAAGTCGATGACGTTGACCGCGATCGGCTTAGCCGGGTCGGCGCTGGTGCGGAAGAAGTTCTGCAGTCCCGGTCCGTCGAGGGATTGGTCGGTATGCGGCCCCGCCGTAATCAGCAGAATCGAATTCGATTGTCCAGCTCGGTAATTGGTCTGCATATCCTGGTAGAGCATGCGCAGCGTGGTGAACGAAACCGCCCCGCCGGCCGAGGAATACTGCTTGTCTAGCGCGGCCGCCAGGGCCGCGGTGCGGGGCTGGCCGTTGACCGGGTCGGACAGCGGGCCCGTCGCGACCTCCGAGCGGCCCTCGTGGCCGTCGAACGTCCACAGTCCCAATATCGCGGTCGGCGGTAGCGCTTTGATCCGGTCCTGCAGCGCCGCAATCACGTTGGCCAGCCGGGTTTTTCCGCCTTCATCGCCGGGCATGGACTGGTCCAGCATGATCGTCGCGGCCAGCCCGCTCGACGGCGCGGCCATCACATCGGCCAGCGTGGCGCGCATGGCGTCGTCGCCCACCGAGAGCGTGGAAGGCAGTGCGGCGAAACTGGTCACCGGACTGCTCGGCGGTTTCACGCCGTTGACCCGGAACCCGGCCTTGGCCAGCTTCGCGAGTTGATCGGGCTTGCGCATGAAGTGGGCGAACTCACTGGCCGCCGAGGTCTGTTCCTTCGACAGCCATGAGCCGCTGAGCAGCACCGTGGGGTAGTCGGCGACCGGCGCCGGTCCCTGCGGCAGCCAGGATGCCAACGTGTTCTTGGCGTCCGACAGCGATTCGCCGCGCTGGAACAGCTGTTGCTCGGTGGTGACCACCGCGTGTACCGCAGCGGTAGCGGGGTCACCCTGCTTCAGCAGTGCGTTCATCGCCTCGGTGAGCGAGTTGTCGGCCAGTTTGGGTTGGCCGCTCGTCAACGAGCGCAGGGCGGCGGTGCCCTGGGTGAGCGGTGCGCCGGGAGGTGCCGACGCCGCCGCCACCGCTTCACCCGCCAAATAGGACGCGTCGCTGTTGCCGCTCGTCGGCAACGCCAGCCGCAGCGATCCCCACGCCGGCAACTTCAAGCCCGCCAACGCGTTTGGATTGGTTTGCAGGCCGGGCAGGGCACCCCAGTTTTGGTTGGACAGCGCCTGCTGCAGTTCGGGCCGAACGGCGAGCAACACCGGCGACGTCACCAGCGAGCGGCTGTCACTGATCGTCTTCTGGCCGGCGGCAGCGGCCAGCCGGGCGGCCGACACCGAGCTGCCCGGGATCCACAGCGCCGGTTGGGAACCCAAATCCGCCGGCCACTTGCCGATGAAACCGGCGATGACGGCGTCGGAGCCGGCCGGTTTGACGTCCACCACCATGCAGTGGTCACCGACCGGGCCGGCCGAGGAGTTGTAACTCTCCGCGAACGGCCGCACCTGGTCGACGATCGACGGATCGACAACGACGGCAACGGATTCCTTGCCTCCCACGCAGCGTGCAGCGGCATTGTGCGAGCGATGCGACAACGCGTCGCCGAAGAAGCTCCACAGAATGACGGTGCCGACCACCACGATCACCGCGACCAGGGCCACGATCACGCCGATGCTGACTCCCCGTCGCCCGCCGGCGCTGCGGTGCCCGCCGCGCCAATCGCCGAGGACGCGGCCCTGCTTTGGCTCCTCCGGCCCGGAACTGGCTGGCCGAGAAGGGAATTCGGGGTATTCGTCGTCGGCGCGGTCGGCGGCATAGTGGTCATCGTCAGCGTCGCCGGCGGGGAAATCCTCGTCGGGATAGGCGTCGCCTTCGTATTTCTCGTCGTCGGCGAAGTGCGTGTCGGCATCCCGCTCATCGCCATCGCCATCGCCATCGCTGTCGTAGTCGACGTCGTCCTCGTCGAGGTCCCGTGGATCCGGCTTGTCCCGTTCCTCTTGGTAGCGAGACACCAGGTCACGGGCGGTGAACTTGGTCGTGGACTCGTCGGAAGGCTCGTCGGACGACTTCCCGGGCATGCTGTGCCTACCCATCGCGGCGCCCGCTGCCTTTGCGTCGAATCGTCATCAGTCCGGGTGAGCCCGAATCAGGCACCGGCGCGGGCTTTGAGCTCACGCCGTCGCCGATGCAGGATCGGCTCGGTGTAGCCGCTGGGCTGCTGTCCGCCGGAAAGGATCAGTTCTTGGGCGGCCAAGAACGCGATGCTGTCGTCGAAGTTGGGCGCCATCGGGTGGTAGGCCGCGTCGCCGGCGTTCTGCTGATCGACCAGCGGGGCCATCCGCTCCAGGCTGGCGCGGACATCTTCGCTGGTGATGATGCCGTGGCGCAGCCAGTTCGCCAGCAGCTGGCTGGAGATCCGCAGCGTGGCGCGGTCCTCCATCAGGGCGACGTTGTGGATGTCGGGCACCTTCGAGCAGCCGACGCCCTCGTCGACCCAGCGCACCACGTAGCCCAGGATGGACTGGCAGTTGTTGTCGACTTCCTCGCGGATCTCCTCGGGTGCCCAAGCCAGTTCCTTGGCCAGCGGAATGGTTAGCAACTCGTCGATCGTCGTGCGCTTCTTGCCCTCGAGTTCCTTTTGCACGGCGAACACGTCCACCTGGTGGTAGTGCATCGCGTGCAGGGTGGCCGCCGTCGGCGACGGCACCCACGCGGTGGTGGCGCCGGCCTTCGGCTGGGCGATCTTCTGCTCGACCATGTCGGCCATCAGCTCGGTCATCGCCCACATGCCCTTGCCGATCTGGGCCTTGCCGGAGAATCCGGCCGCCAGCCCGACGTCGACGTTGGCGTCCTCGTAGGCCTTGATCCAAGTGGTGTTCTTCATCGCACCCTTGCGGATCATCGGACCGGCCTCCATCGAGGTGTGGATCTCGTCGCCGGTGCGGTCCAGGAAACCGGTGTTGATGAACACCACCCGGTCGGCGGCCGCTTTGATGCAGGCCTTGAGGTTGACGGTGGTGCGGCGTTCCTCGTCCATGATGCCGACCTTCATGGTGCCCTGCGGCAGGCCCAGCACGTCCTCGACGCGGCTGAACAGCTCGCAGGTGAACGCCACCTCGGCGGGACCGTGCATCTTCGGCTTGACGATGTAGATCGAACCGGTACGGCTGTTGGTCAGCGGCCCGTTGGCGTCACCGGTCTTGAGGCCGTGGATCGCGGTCAGACCGGTGAACAGCGCATCCATGATGCCCTCGAACACCTCTGTTTCCTCGCCGTTCGCCTCGGTTCTGACGATCGCGTCGTTGGTCATCAGGTGCCCGACGTTGCGGACGAACAGCAGGCTGCGCCCCGGCAGGGTCAGCTCGCCGCCGTCCGGGGTGGCGTAGGTGCGGTCGGCGTTGAGCACGCGAGTGAAGCTCTTGCCGTCCTTGCTGACCTCTTCGGACAGGTCGCCCTTGTTCAACCCCAGCCAGTTGCGGTAGCCGAGCACTTTGTCGTCAGCGTCGACGGCGGCCACCGAGTCCTCGAAGTCCATGATCGTGGTGACGGCGGATTCCAGGACCACGTCCTTGATGCCCGCGGCGTCGGTCTTGCCTATCGCCGACTCGGGGTCGATCAGGATCTCGATGTGCAGCCCGTGGTTGACCAGCAGCACCGACCAGCTGGGCGAGCCGAGCTCGCCGCTGTACCCGACGAATTTCTCCGGCCTGGCCAGCGCCGTAGACTCCGCGCCGAGAGCGACCTTCAGCTGGCCGTCTTCGATGCTCAAGCCCGTGGCGTCCACCCACGAGCCCGACGCCAGCGGCGTCGCCTGGTCGAGGAAGTTGCGGGCGTAGGCGATCACCTTGTCGCCGCGAATCCTGTTGTAGCTGCTACCTTTTTCGGCGCCGTCGCTCTCCGGGATGACGTCGGTGCCGTACAAAGCGTCATACAGGGAGCCCCAGCGGGCGTTGGCCGCGTTCAGCGCGAAGCGCGCGTTGAGGACCGGCACCACCAGCTGTGGGCCCGCGGTCGTGGTGATCTCGTCGTCCACCCCGGACGTGGTGATCGTGAAGTCGTCGGGTTCGGGCTGCAGGTACCCGATGTCGGTGAGGAACTGACGGTAGGCCTCGGCGTCGAGCGGTTCGATGACGCGCTGCCGGTGCCACTTGTCGATCTGGGCCTGCAGCTCGTCGCGGGTCTTCAGCAAACTCTGGTTCTGCGGGGTGAGATCGGTGACCACCTTGTCGACGCCGGCCCAGAAGCTGTCGGGGTCGATGTCGGTGCCGGGCAGGGCCTCGTTGTTTACGAAGTCGTAGAGCACTCGGGCGACGCGCAGATTCCCCGCCGGCACGCGGTCAGTCATTTTTCTCCTCCATAGTTGCCTCATTGGTCCCACTCGACTCCCGACTGGCCCCAACTAGCTACGCCGTCAGCCTACCGGCCCACGGCCCGAACGATCGCCGGCGTCCAACCCGCTATAGCAGGTCACGGTGCGGTTGACGGGCTTCGCCGCGGGCTTCCCGACGGGCCCTGGGGAGCGCCTTCTGGCAACGCGTGTTCCGCCGCCGCACCCTGCCCTTCGCCCCTTCTTGGACTGGCGCCGTTCAATCATACGGGCTGGACGGGCCCCTCTTTGGTGGGCGGCGGTTTCACTGCGCCTCGCGCATGCTGGCCGACCAGATCCTCCATCAGGTCCTCCATCGCCACCATGGCCACGACGCCGCGGCCGTCGGTTACCAGTGCCAGGTGGCTGTTGGTGCGACGCATCCGAGACAGGGCATCGGCCAGCGGCAACGTGATGCTGACCCGCGGCAGCGGGCGCACCAGCGAGAGGTCGATGACCGTCTGGGGGTCGTCGCCGAGCGGCAGCATGTCCTTGATGTGCAGGTACCCGATGAATCTGCCGTCGGCGTCCGCGACGGGGAAGCGGGAGTAGCCGGTCTGCGCCAGGGCGCTTTCGACGTCGCCGACCGTCGGCCCGGACCCCGGCGCCGCCACCGGCACCGCCCGGACCTCGTCGAGCGGGACGGCCACGTCGCCGACCACACGACTGCCGATCTGCAGCGCCCGGGTCAGCCGGGTGTGCTCCTCGGGGTCCAGCAGGCCTTCGGACACCGATTCGGCGATCATCGCGCTCAGCTCATCGGGTGAGACCGTGCTGTCGAGCTCGTCTTTGGGTTCCACCCGCAACAGGTGCAGGATCGCGTTGGCGCATTTGTTGTAGAAGACGATGAACGGCCGGGCGACGCGCACGTACGCCAGGTACGGCGGCACCAGCAGCATCGCGGTGCGCTCCGGGCCGGCCAGCGCGATGTTCTTCGGCACCATCTCGCCCAACAGCACGTGCAGTATCACCACCAACGCGAGCGCGATCACGAACGACAACGTGTGTCGTAACGCCAGGGGAATCCCGGTCAGCTCGAAAGCCGAATGCAACAGGTCGGCGACCGCCGACTCACCGACGCGGCCCAGCAGCAACGAGGCCACCGTGACGCCCAGCTGCGAACCGGCCAGCATCGAGGCCAGCTGCTCACCGGCGCGGATCACGGTTACCGCTCGCTTCTTGCCCTGTTCGGCCAGGGCTTCGAGCCGGTCGCGCCGGGCCGAGATCAACGAGAACTCCGCGCCGACGAAAAAGGCGTTGGTCGCGATCAGCAGGATCGCCAGCAGCACTCCAAGCAAGTCGTTCACCGCTGGCCCTGCTCCGCGTGTGTTTCCCTACGGCTGCTCAGTTCGGTCAGCACGACCTGATCGATCCGGCGGCCGTCCATTTTGATCACGGTCGCCTGCCAGCGAATTTCGCTGTCCAACAAGCCATCTCCGTCGAGCGCGGTCAGCTCGACGGTTTCGCCTACCACCGGGATGTGGCCGAGTTCGCGCAGCACCAGGCCGCCGATCGTTTCGTACGGACCTTCCGGAGCTCGGTAGCCGGTGGCGGCGGCCACCTCGTCGGTGCGCAGCAATCCCGAAACCTGCCAGCCGTTGCCGGCCGCCACGACATCGGGTGTGGCGTCGTCGTGTTCGTCGCGCACGTCGCCGACGATCTCTTCGATCAGGTCCTCGACCGTCACGATCCCCGCGGTGCCGCCGTATTCGTCGACGACCAGCGCGGTCTGCAACGGGTTGGCCCGGATCTCGGCCATCACCGCGTCACCGTCCAGGGTCGACGGCACCACCGGCACCGTCTGCACGAGCGTGGTCAGCAGCGTCGACGCGCGTTCGGCGCGCGGAACATTGAACACCTGCTTGACGTGCACGATGCCCACGGTTTCGTCGAGATCGCCGTCGACGACGGGAAACCGGGAGAACCCGGATTCGGCGGCGGTGGCGATCAGGTCCCGAACGGTGTCGTCGGTTTGCAGCGCCACGATCTTCGACCGCGGCGTCATCAGCTCCTCGGCGGTCCGGGCGCCGAACTGCAGCGACCGCCGGACCAGCGCGGCGGTGGCGGGATCCAGGGCGCCGGCGCGCGCCGAGCTACGCACCAGCGAGAGCAACTCCTGCGGTGAGCGCGCCGACCGCAACTCTTCGGCCGGCTCGATACCCATCTTGCGCACGATCCAGTTCGCCGCGCCGTTGGTCAGCCGGATCACCGGAGTGAACAGCAGCGAGAACATCAGCTGGAAACCGGCGACGGCGCGCCCGGTCGACAGCGGCCGCGCCACGCCCAGATACTTCGGGACCAGCTCGCCGAAGACCATCGACACCGACGTCACGATCACCATCACCATGAACGCGGTGATCCCGTCGGCCAGCCGATCCGACACGCCAAGGGCGTCCAGCCACGGGTGCGGCAGGTCGGCGACCATCGGATCGGTCAGATAACCGGTCACCAGGGTGGTGATCGAGATGCCCAGCTGGGCGCCCGAGAGCTGGAAGGACAACCGGTCCTGGGCGCGCTGTATGTAGCGGTCGCGCCGACCGCCCTTGCGGGCGTTGGCGTCGACGGTGGCGCGGTCCAGGGCGGTCAGCGAGAATTCGGCGGCCACGAAGATCGCGTTGCCGAAGACGAGCAGCGCGATGGCCAGCACGCTGATGAGGGTGACGGTGAGGTTCATCGCGGGCGCGGCGATCGCGATGGCCCAGGAGACGAAAGTCGAGCGGGTTTCCGCTTTGCCCGGATGGCTTGGGTCAGCATGGGGGTTCGACGGGTGCCTGCGGCACGTCATCCCTTTCGCTTGATGGCGCGCAGCGCGCTGCTGCGGGCGTGCAGATCTAGAAATTCATATGGTAGCGAAGACATCTGGCGCGATTACCAGCCCAGTGGCAGTGGGTGCCCCTCGGCGAAGCCCGCGGCCGACTGCACCCCGACGACGGCTTGCTCGTGTAGCTCCGCCAGGTTCGTAGCACCGACATAGGTGCAGGTGCTGCGCAGGCCCGAGGTGATGTGGTCGATCAGGTCCTCGACGCCGCCACGGTCGGGGTCCAGGCTCATCCTCGACCTCGAGATGCCCTCCTCGAACAACGCCTTGCGGGCGCGGTCGAACGCGCTGTCCGCGGCGGTGCGCGCCACCACCGCACGCTTGGACGCCATGCCGTAGCTCTCCTTGTACGGCTGGTCGTCGCGGTCGCGCATCAGGTCGCCGGGCGACTCGTAGGTGCCGGCGAACCACGACCCGATCATGACGTTCGACGCCCCGGCGACCAGTGCCAGCGCGACGTCACGCGGATGCCGTATCCCGCCGTCGGCCCACACATGTCCGCCGAGTTCCCTTGCAGCAGCCGCACATTCGAGCACGGCAGAGAACTGCGGGCGCCCGACACCGGTCATCATCCGGGTGGTGCACATCGCGCCGGGCCCGACGCCGACCTTGACGATGCCGGCCCCCGCGCTCAGCAGGTCACGGGTGCCCTCCGCGGACACGACGTTGCCGGCCGCCAGCGGCAGACCCAGTTCCTGCGATGCCACCGTCTTGATCGCGTCCAGCATCCGTTGTTGATGCCCGTGCGCGGTGTCGATGACGAGCATGTCGACGCCGGCTTCGGCCAGCGAACGGGCTTTGGCGCCCACATCACCGCTGATGCCGACCGCCGCGCCGACACGCAGCCGGCCCACGGCGTCGGTATTGGGTGTATACAGACCGGCACGCACCGCTCCCGTCCGGGTCAGCACGCCGGCGAGCTTGCCGTCCGCGGTGGTGATGACGCCGACCTCGATCGGCGCGTGATCCAGCAGGTCGAAGATCTTGCGCGGCTCGGTGCCCAGCGGGGCGCTGACGAAGTCGGACACGGCGACGTCGCGCACCCGGGCGAAACGATCCACGCCGAAGCAGGACGCCTCGGTGACCAAGCCGATGGGGCGACCCTCGAAGACCACCACCGCGGCGCCGTGCGCCCGCTTGTGAATCAGCGCGAGCGCGTCGGAGACCGAATCGTCGGGGGACAGCACGACCGGGGTGTCGAGCACCAGGTCCCGGCTCTTCACGAACTCCACGGTCCGTTGTACCACCGTGATCGGGAGATCCTGCGGCAAGATCACGATGCCGCCACGCCGCGCGACCGTCTCGGCCATCCGCCGCCCGGCCACCGCCGTCATGTTGGCGACGACCACCGGGATCGTGGTGCCGGAGCCGTCGCTGCTGGACAGGTCGACATCGAACCGCGACGCGATATCGGACCGGTTCGGCACGATGAACACGTCGTTATAGGTCAAGTCGTAGCCGGGCCGGTCGCCGGTCAGAAACTTCATCGCACTCGCCCCCTGGTGTATCTCCCGCTATGCCGGCACTTCGCTGCGGTCGCCACTCCATAGCGTGTGGAAGCGCTTGTCCGGGTCGTCGTCGATACGCCCGTAGGTGTGGGCGCCGAAGAAGTCGCGCAGGCCCTGGGTCAGCGCGGCGGGCAGCCGCTCCGTGCGCAGGGCGTCGTAGTAGGACAGCGCCGAGGCGAAGCCGGGGATCGGAATGCCCAGCTGCGTGGCGGTGACCACGACGCGGCGCCAGCTGTCGATCGATGTCTCGATGGCTTCGCGGAAGTAGGGCGCGACGATCAGCGACGGCAGGTCGGCGTTCTCGTCGAAGGCCTCTTTGATGCGGTTGAGGAATTTGGCCCGGATGATGCAACCGCCGCGCCAGATGGTGGCCATATCGCCGGGGGTGATGTTCCAGTCGTACTCGATGCTGCCGGCCTGGATCTGGTTGAAGCCCTGGGCGTAGGCGATGATCTTCGACGCGTACAGCGCGCGGCGCACATCCTCGGTGAACTGTGCGGCGTCGGATGGCTTTGTGCCGAGATCGCCGGAGGCCAGTCCGGTGGTGGCCTTGCGCTGGGCCACCGAACCCGACAGCGCCCGGGCGAAGACCGCCTCGGCGATACCGGTGACCGGCACGCCGAGGTCAAGCGCGGACTTCACCGTCCAGCGACCGGTACCCTTCTGCTCGGCCTCGTCCAGGATCAGGTCCACCAGCGGCTTGCCGGTCTTCGCATCGGTCTGTTTGAGCACCTCGGCGGTGATCTCGATGAGGTAGCTGTCCAGGTCGCCCTTGTTCCACTCGGCGAAGATGTCCGCGATCTCGGGTGCGGACTTGCCCAGTCCGTCGCGCAGCAGCTGGTAGGCCTCGCCGATCAGCTGCATGTCGGAGTACTCGATGCCGTTGTGCACCATCTTCACGAAGTGCCCGGCGCCATCGGGGCCGATGTGGGTGCAGCACGGCACGCCGTCGACGTGCGCGGAGATCTCCTCGAGCAGCGGCCCGAGCGATTTGTAGGACTCGGCCGGTCCGCCCGGCATGATCGACGGACCATTCAGCGCACCCTCTTCGCCGCCGGAGATGCCGGCGCCGACGAAGTGCAGCCCACGCTCCCGGATCGCCTTTTCGCGGCGGATGGTGTCGGTGTAGAGGGCGTTGCCGCCGTCGATGATGATGTCGCCGTCTTCCATGGCGTCGGCGAGTTCATTGATCACCGCGTCGGTCGGGTCGCCGGCCTTGACCATGATGATCACCCGGCGCGGCTTCTCCAGCGCGTCCAGGAACTCTTCGATGGTCTCCGAGCGCACGAACTTGCCCTCGTCGCCGTGCTCGGCGAGCAGGGCGTCGGTCTTGGCGATCGACCGGTTGTGCAGCGCCACGGTGTAGCCATGGTGGGCGAAGTTGCGGGCGAGATTCGAGCCCATGACCGCCAGCCCGGTGACGCCGATCTGCGCGGTACCAGTCTTCGAATCCTTGGAGTCCGGGCCACTCATGTCTTCGCCTCTCAGTTAGGAGCACTTTTCCTACACGGTTTCCGTCACACTGTGGCACAGCGGAGTTTCGGTCCGCCAAAGGGATTCGCTGTGGCTGCGCTAGAGGTTGAACAGTCGCTTGAGCTCGGTGAGCCAGGGCACCGCGAGTGCGACGGTGGGCACCACCAGAACGGCCGCCGCGGCCAGATAGGCGGCCGCCGACAACAGCACGCTGTTGCCCTGCCCCGCCAACCGGCGGACCCGCACCACGGTGCTGGGACCACCCGCGGCCAACGCACCAATCGGCGCCCGCCCGGCCGCGCAGGCCACCAGTGCGCGGGCCAGGGGAGTGCGCCCGGCGGCGCGCACCGCGGCATCATCGGCGAGCAGCTCGACCAGCAGCTGCACCGCGCCCAGCGCATTGGAACTGCGGACCAGCCGCGGGAATGCGGCATGCACCGCGGTGAACGCTTCCAGAACCAGGTCGTGCCGGGCACGCAGATGCGCCCGCTCATGCGTCAGGATGGCCGAGACTTCGTCGTTGTTGAGCTTGGTCAGTGTTCCTTCGCTGACGACAACCCGGCTGCGGACGCCCGGCAAGCAGTAGGCCAGCGGTTCGGCCACCTCCAACACGCGCAGGTCGCGGGTGCGGGCGCAGGGTTGGGCGAGGGCCGCTTCGTGTCCGACCCCGACGAGATCGACTACCATTCGGTGGTGAGCCCGCCGGCGCCGATTGGCGATGGCGACCCGCAGAACGGCCACCACCAGACGTACACCGACCAGCACAGTCAGCGCGAAGGCGGCGATATAGGCCGTCCACAGCGGCCAACCGAGCCGCCCCGCGGCGCCGACGACGCTGGCGGTGGGCCGACCGTCGGGGCCGGGCATGAGGATGCGGGTGGCAATGGCGATACCGGCGCTGAACGCGGAGAGCACGGCGGCCACTGCGATGGCTTGCCACAGCACCATCGCCGCACGCGGGGCACGCAGTGGCCAGGACGCTCGCGCTAAAAGGGCTGGCGTTGGGCCGATCAGCAGCACCGCGAGGAAGGTAAAGGCCAGCGCGGACACATCACTAGTGTCCCTCAGGGCGCCGGTCTAGCGCCAGCTATGGCGTATTGCGTTGATTTGCTTCCAGTTCAGCGAGCGCACGGCGCAGCGCTTCCGCTTCATCGGCGCCGACGCGCTCGACAAAATGCACCAGCGCGGCTTGCCTGCCGCCGGAGTCCTCGGCCTGCGATAGCGCATCCACCATCAGCCCGGCGACCAGCTCGTCGCGGCCGTGCACGGGTGCATAGCGGTGGGCCCGGTCGTCGCGGATCTGGGAAACCAGGTTCTTCTTCGCCAGCCGCTGCAGCACAGTCATCACCGTGGTGTAGGCGAGGTCGCGCCGCGCCGAAAGGGCTTCATGCACCTGACGGACCGTCTGCGGTTCGGGCGTGGACCATAGGTGGTCCATCACTGCGCGTTCCAGATCCCCCAGCCGTGTCAGCTTGGCCATAGTTCGTTCATCTCCATCAGCGTTGAAACAAGCGTACTCCGGCTTACTACCGGCGGTCGTAAAGACAGCCGGGCTATTCGTCATCCGGCCACGGGTACACGTGCACCCGGTCGGTGTAGTTCACAGCTTACCGCTTGCAAAGTTAGGGCAGCCTTGCCTATACTCAAGGAGATCGAGCGCAACAGACCGTCGGAGTGTCCTGAGGGCTGCAGTGACCCCCGGTCTACTCGATCGGCGAGCCCCGTGCCTTTGCGCACGGGGCTCGCCTGTTCTTTGCCACCACTTCACGACCGACCGTGATCACCGGATTCGGCGATGGTGTAGACAACAGAGCGTGTCAACGTCACCAGACGCGGTGATCCCGCCCGATTTCACCGCACCATTCGATACCGAGTTGGGCCTGCGATTCACCGAGCTCGGCCCGGACGGTGCCCGCGCCCAACTCGAGGTCACACCCAAACTCCTGCAGCCGATGGGCCTGGTCCATGGCGGTGTCTACTGCTCGATGGTGGAGAGCATGGCCAGCGTGTCGGCCTATACGTGGCTTGCCACCCAGGGCGGCGGCGAGGTCGTGGGCGTGAACAACAACACAGACTTCCTGCGTTCGATCGGCTCGGGAACCGTCTATGGCGTCACCGAGCCCATTCACCGGGGCCGGCGCCAGCAGCTGTGGTTGGTCACCATCACTGACGACAACCAGAAAGTCGTCGCCCGCGGACAGGTGCGGCTGCAGAATCTCGAGCCCCGGGAAGGCTGATCGGGCGTCGGCTAACTCGCCCGTCTGGCCGCGGCGGGCCGCTTCGCCTCCGCGGCTAGCACCGCGAGTTGTTCGATGCGGGTGCGGGCGAACGCCTGCTGCTCGGTGATGGTCAGCTGCCCACGCTGGGTGCTGAGGAAGGTCACGGTCCAGGACAGCAGCGTGCTGACCTTGGTCTTGAATCCGACCAGGTAAACCAGGTGCAGCACCAGCCACATCAGCCAAGCGATGAAACCGCTGAACTCCAGCCGCCCAACCTTGGCTACCGCCGAAAAGCGCGACACGGTGGCCATCGAACCCTTGTCGAAATACTGGAAGGGCTCGCGATCGGCCGGGTTGGCGCCCGCGAGTTCGGCTTTGATCGTGCCGGCGACATACTTGGCACCCTGGATCGCGCCCTGCGCGACTCCCGGCACGCCCTCGACCGCGGCCATGTCGCCGATGACGAAGACGTTCGGATACCCGGGGACCGACAGGTCGGGCTGCACCTTGACCCGCCCCGCACGGTCGAGTTCGACCGCCGACTGGTCTGCGAGATCACTGCCCAAACCGCTGGCCTGGACACCCGCGGACCAGACCTTGCAGGCGGACTCGATGCGTCGAATGGTGCCGTCGGAATCCTTGACGGTGATGCCGTTGCGGTCGACGTCGGTGACCATTGCGCCCAGCTGGATCTCGACGCCCATCTTCTCCAGCCGAGCGCGCGCCCGAGTCCCCAGCTTCTCACCGAACGGCGGCAGCACCGCGGGCGCGGCGTCGAGCAGAATCACCCGCGCCCGGGTGGAGTCGATGTGCCGGAACGAACCCTTCAAGGTGTGGGTCGCCAATTCCGCGATCTGCCCGGCCATTTCGACGCCGGTCGGTCCGGCCCCGATGACGGTGAACGTCAAGAGTTTGGCCCGTCGTTCCGGATCGCGAGACCGCTCGGCCTGTTCGAAAGCGCTCAGGATCCGCCCCCGCACCTCCAGTGCGTCATCGATCGACTTCATGCCGGGGGCGAACTCCGCGAACTGGTCGTTGCCGAAGTAGGACTGGCCGGCCCCGGCGGCGACGATCAGGCTGTCATAAGGAGTTTCGTAGGTGTGACCCAGCAAGTCCGATACGACGAACTTGCCGGCGAGATCGATGTGTGTGACGTCCCCGAGCAGCACCTGGACATTGCGCTGCCTGCGCAGGACGACCCTGGTGGGCGGGGCGATGTCGCCTTCGGACACGATGCCGGTCGCCACCTGATACAGCAACGGTTGGAACAGATGATGGGTGGTGCGGGCGATCAATTTGATGTCGACGTCGGCGTGCTTGAGTTTCTTTGCCGCATTGAGTCCGCCGAATCCCGACCCGATGATGACGACCTGATGGCGTCGCTTCGGATCAGCTGTGCCTTCTTGCTGGGGGCTCATTGCTTTGGGTGCTCCTGGTGGGGCTTCGTGTCGCGCGGTGTCAGTTAGCTATAACGCTAGTCACCCGGCCGCCCCGAAACCCAGGTACTAAGCCTGTGTAATCAACCACAATCGATCCGTTGCCGCTGGTCGCCCCAACGTGATTCGCGTCATGTCCGGCACCGAATGCGACCTCGGTTACATACCGAAGGTTACATACCGAAAACTTTGCTCTTATCTTGTTCGGCAACGGTTTCCGGTTGTGCGCATCCCAAAAACCAAGGCGCACAGGGAATCTGGCCCCCGTGTCGTTAGGCGAAACGAGCGAGGGCGCCGTGGCTGACGTGCAGGGTCTGGCCGGTGATGTGGCGGGCCGCCGGGGTCGTCAGGAACAACGCCAACCGCGCGACCTCGTCGGCGACGGAAGGCGGTGTGCGCGAAAGACCTTCGTAGCCGGCCTGGGCGCTGCGCCCGCTCGCCACGGCGTTGACCGTGATCCCGCGAGTGCCGAAAATGCCGGCCTGTCCGGAGATCCAGCTCGACAGCGTCGCTTTGATCGCGGCGTCGACGCTGGCCGCAGGCGGGTTTTCCGGCACGACGCTGATGATTGAGCCACCGGAGCGCAGGTGGTCGCCGACGGCTTGCACCGTCAGCACCGCCGACAGCACGGTCGCCTCGAGCGAACTGCGCCATACGGCGGCGGTGTCGGACAGCGAGTAAGTGCGCGGGTCACCATCGCTCCAGCCGCTGTCGGGAACGTTGACGATGGTGTCCAGGTGATGGGGGAACAACCCGCGAGCCTCTTCGAGGCTGGCCGGGTCGGTGGTGTCGCAGACGATTGCGTCGACGTCGAGCTCTTTGGCGGCGACCTCGAGGTCGCCGCGCCGTGCGCCCACGAGGGTCACCTTGTGACCGCCATCGCGAAATCCCTCGGCTACTGTCCGCCCCAGATCCGTGTCGCCGCCGGTGACCAGCACCTCCACAGCCATCCTCCTCGTGTTCCACGTTGAACCCACCGCGCCCATGCCCTGGGACCTCAGCGCGTATGGCGCCAATCTACGCCGAATGTTACTGGACAGTAGTTCTAAGGGGAAACTAAGGACGCCGCGACGCGCGGACAATTTTCGATAACTCTTTGGTCGTCACTGCTTCAATTCGCCGCGAGCTAGGGTCTGACCATGCGTCGGATCGCGGTCCTGGCCTGGTTGGTATGCACGATCCTCGTCGCGAGCCTGGTCGCCTGCAGCTCGAAACCGTCGTCGTCGCCGTCCGCCTCGATCGTGGTGTTCGCCGCGGCGTCGCTCAAGCCGGCCTTCACCCAGCTCAGTCAGCTGTTCAAGGCCGACAATCCCGGTAGCGGCGCCGAATTCGACTTCGCCGGCTCCTCCGAACTCGCCACCCAGCTCACGCAGGGTGCGAGCGCCGACGTGTTCGCGTCGGCAGACACCGCGCAGATGGACACCGTCGTCAAGGCCGGGCTGCTGGCCGGGAACCCGACAAATTTCGCCGCCAACACGCTGGTCATCGTCACCGCGCCGGGAAACCCGCGCAACATCGGCTCCTTCGCCGATCTGGCCAAGCCGGGCGTCAGCGTGGTGATCTGCCAGAGGCCAGTGCCATGCGGGGCGGCCACCCACCGCATCGAAGACGGCACCGGGGTGCACCTCAACCCGGTCAGCGAGGAATCCAGCGTCACCGATGTCCTCAACAAGGTCACCACCGGGCAGGCCGACGCCGCGCTGGTCTACGTCACGGACGCGAAGAACGCGAAAGACAAAGTCGCGACGGTCAACTTCCCCGAAGCCGCAGGTGCGGTCAATGTCTATCCCATCGGGGTATTGAAAAAGGCGCCGCAACCGGCGAGTGCGCAGAAGTTCGTGACCCTGGTGACGTCTGATGCGGGCCAGAAAATCCTGGCTCAACACGGCTTCGCAAAACCCTGACCCGCAACCGTGCGCCGGCCCACGAACCTGCCCCGCTGGGTGTATGTCCCTGCCGCCGTGGGAGCCGCGTTCGTGGTGTTGCCGCTGCTGGCGATCGCGATCAAGGTCGACTGGCCGAATTTCTGGTCGCTGATCACCAGCGCGTCGTCGAAGACGGCGCTGCTGCTCAGCCTCAAGACCGCGGCCGCGAGCACCGTGCTGTGCGTGCTGTTGGGCGTGCCGATGGCACTGGTGCTGGCCCGCAGCACGGCCCTGCTGGTCCGGCTGCTACGGCCGCTGATTCTGCTCCCGCTGGTGCTGCCGCCGGTGGTAGGCGGTATCGCGTTGCTCTACGCCTTCGGCCGGCTCGGACTGATCGGGCAGTACCTGGAAGCCGCGGGCTTGCGCATCGCTTTCAGTACCACCGCCGTGGTGTTGGCGCAGACCTTCGTCTCGTTGCCGTTTCTGGTGATTTCCCTCGAGGGTGCGGCCCGGACGGCGGGCTCCAACTATGAGGTGGTCGCGGCGACCCTCGGGGCACGCCCCAGCACGGTGTGGTGGCGGGTGACCCTGCCGCTGCTGTTGCCCGGACTGATGTCCGGCGCGGTGCTGGCGTTCGCCCGCGCGTTGGGCGAGTTCGGCGCGACGCTGACCTTCGCGGGTTCGCGCCAAGGGGTCACCCGCACCCTGCCGCTGGAGATCTATCTACAGCGGGTGACCGACGCGAATGCCGCTGTGGCACTGTCGATTCTGCTCGTCGCGGTGGCCGCGCTGGTGGTGTTCGGCCTGGGCGCTCGCCGGCTGACCGGAACAGCGGCGAGGTAGCCGGTGAGCGAGCTGCAGCTGCGCGCGGTCGTCGCCGACCGCCGGTTGGATGTGGAGTTTTCGGTGTCCCCGGGCGAGGTGCTCGCGGTGCTCGGACCCAACGGCGCGGGAAAGTCGACCGCCTTGCACGTCATCGCCGGTCTGGTTCGCCCCGATGAGGGCGTGGTGCGGTTGGGGGATCGGGTGTTGACCGATACCGCCGCCGGGGTCGACGTGGCGACGCACAACCGCCGGGTCGGGCTGCTGCTGCAGGACCCGCTGCTGTTCCCGCACCTGAGCGTGGCCGCCAACGTGGCGTTCGGGCCGCACAGCCGTCGCGGCCTGTTCCGGTCGACTCGGGCCACCGAGAAGCAGACGGCGCTGCGCTGGCTGCGCGAGGTGGATGCCGAGCAGTTCGCCGACCGCAGACCGCGGCAGCTGTCCGGCGGCCAGGCTCAGCGGGTGGCGATCGCGCGGGCGTTGGCCGCCGAACCCGATGTGCTGCTGCTCGACGAACCGCTGAGCGGGCTGGACGTCGGGGCGGCCGCGGCCATCCGCGCGGTGTTGCGGACCGCGGTCACCCGCAGCGGCTGCGCGGTCGTCCTGATCACCCACGACCTGCTCGACGTGTTCACCCTGGCCGATCGGGCGCTGGTGCTCGAGGCCGGCAAGATCTCCGAAGTCGGCCCGGTGTCCGAGGTGCTCACCGCTCCGCGCAGCCATTTCGGCGCACGCATCGCCGGCGTCAACCTGGTCAACGGAACCATCGGGCCCGACGGTGCTCTGCGGACCCGCTCCGGCACCCGCTGGCACGGAACCCCCGCCGGGCAGTTGGACGCCGAACTGACCAACGGGCAGGCCTCGATCGCGGTGTTCGCCCCGACGGCGGTGGCGGTCTACCGGGACCTGCCGCACGGCAGCCCCCGCAACTGCGTCGACGTCACCGTGTCAGCGCTGGACAGTCGTGGACCCGCGGTCGTGGTACGTGGCGAGGAACAGCCCGACGGCGCCCCGGGGCTGGCCGCCGAGATCACCGGCGAGGCCGCCGCCGAGCTGCGGCTGGCTCCCGGAGACCGGGTGTGGTTTTCGGTCAAAGCACTCGAAGTGGCGCTGTATCCGGCGGCACCGCGACGCGCCAACCCCCAGTGAACTGCGCAGACTCACCGAAGGTTGCGCTCCGGCAACATCGCGCGCATCGCCAGCACGGCATCCTTGCGTCACAGCGGTAACACGGTAGGTTCGTCGCCATGGATCAGGTGGACTCACACTCGACACGTCGCAAAGGCCTGTGGGCGACGCTGGCGATCGCCACGGTGACCAGTGCCAGTGCCGTCACCTTCGCGTTGCCGGCCCCGGCACATGCCGATCCCGAGGTCCCGACTCCGGTGCCGGCAACGACCACCGCCCCGGTCCCGGCCGCGGGCGCCCCCGCGCCGACGACCGCGGCACCTGCGCCGGGCGTCCCGGCACCTGCCGGACAGCCGGCAGCCGGCGACCCCAACGCGCCGGTGCCTGCGCCGCCCCCGCCGGTGGACCCCAACGCACCTGCGCCGCCGCCGCCCGTCGACCCCAATGCCGCCCGGATCACCAACGTCGTCGGTGGCTTCAGCTACCTGCTGCCCGGTGGGTGGGCCGAGTCGGACGCCTCGCACCTCGACTACGGCTCGGCGCTGCTCAGCAAGATGGTCGGTCCGCCGCCGCAGCCCGGTCAGCCCGCGCCGGTTGCCAACGACACTCGCATTGTGATGGGCCGCCTGGACCAAAAGCTCTATGCCAGTGCGGAAGCCAATGACGCCAAGGCCGCGGTCCGGCTGGGGTCGGACATGGGTGAGTTCTTCATGCCGTATCCCGGCACCCGGATCAATCAGGAATCCGGCACGCTGACCGGCGCCAACGGGATCACCGGAAGCTCGTCGTTCTACGAGGTCAAGTTCAGTGATCCGAGCAAGCCCAATGGACAGATCTGGACCGGTGTGGTCAGCGCTCCCAACGCAGCCAGCGCCGGGCCGCCCCAGCGCTGGTTTGTGGTGTGGCTCGGTACCGGCAACAACCCGGTAGACAAGGTCGGCGCCAAGGCACTGGCCGAGTCGATCCTGCCGTTCACCGCACCGCCGGCGCCGGGGGCGCCTGGTCCGGCTCCGGGGGCTCCGGTGGCACCGGCTCCGGGAGCCCCCGCACCTGCGCCTGGGCAGGTACCAGGCCAAGCACCCGCGAGCGGGGTCACTCCCACTCCCAGCCCGGCGCCGCAACAAACGTCGTTCAGCGCCTGACCCGTAACCCGGGGTATACCACTACGACGGCCGCGAATCCTAGGCTGAGTTCTGGCAGCGAACTCGAAGGAGACGCATGGATCTCATGGCGGCTACCGAATACCTGGCCCGATCGACCACGACGACAAGCGTCGGCCTGATCGGTTACATCATCATCGGCGGCCTTGCCGGGTGGGCCGCGGGCAAGATCATGAAGGGCTCCGGCTCCGGAATCTTGATGAACATCGTGATCGGCGTCGTCGGTGCACTGGTCGGCGGCTTCTTGCTGAGCTTCTTCGTCGACACCGCGGCCGGCGGTTGGATCTTCACCTTCTTCGCCGCGTTGCTGGGGTCGGTGATTCTGCTCTGGATTGTCGGCTTGGTGCGCAGGAGCTGATCGGCGGGGCCGTCTGTGGCAAATCGAGCGCGGCGCTGACCGGCGACCCGCCGAGCGGTCTGCGAGTCGCAGCATCTAGCCGAATTACGGCATCAGAATGGGTATTTCGCCGAGACGGTTGAGTTGGCTTCGACGGGGTATACGGCCCTACGTCCCGTCTGTCAGTTAAATAGAAGGAGCCGGTCATGATTCTGCATATCATCTGGCTGATCGTCTTAGGCCTGATCGTCGGCTTGGTCGCGCGCCTGCTGGTGCCGGGCAAGCAGCCGATGGGCTGGGTCGCCACCGCACTGCTCGGCATCGTCGGCGCGTACGTCGGCGGCACCCTGGGCAGCATCGTTTTCCCACCGCACCAGTTCGATATCCACCCGCCCATTCAGCACTCATTCCTGGGTGCGCTGGTCGGCGCGGTGATCCTGTTGTTGATCTACAAGTTCGCCACCTCGCGCACGAAGACCCTGTAGGACCAAGGCCTTTGGGCCCATGCGGATCGCCGGCGCGTAGCGGCATGATGGGGTGATGGCCTCAGCGGCGACCACGATGAACGCATGGCGGGTACGTCGGCCCGGCCCGATGGACACCGATCCGCTGGAGCGGGTCACCGCGGAAGTGCCGCGGCCGGCGCCCTCGGAGTTGCTGGTGGCCGTGCGGGCCTGCGGGGTGTGCCGTACCGACCTGCATGTCACCGAGGGTGACCTTCCGGTGCACCGCGAACACGTCACCCCCGGCCACGAAGTCGTGGGCGAGGTCGTTGAGGTCGGATCGGAGGTGGGCGCCGACGCCGGTGCCGAGTTCGCGGTAGGGGACCGGGTCGGCATCGCCTGGTTGCGCCACACCTGCGGTGTGTGCAAATACTGCCGCCGAGGCGACGAGAACCTCTGCCCGGAGTCCCGCTACACCGGCTGGGATGCCGACGGCGGGTACGCCGAATTCGCTACGGTGCCAGCGGCTTTCGCCCACCACCTGCCGCGCGGCTACAGCGACAGCGAGCTCGCACCGCTGTTGTGCGCCGGCATCATCGGATACCGTTCGCTGCTGCGGGCGCAGCTACCGCCAGGTGGCCGGCTGGGCATTTACGGATTCGGCGGCAGCGCGCACATCACCGCCCAGGTCGCGTTGGCCCAGGGCGCCGAACTGCACGTGATGACCCGCGGCGAGCAGGCCCGCGAGCTGGCGCTGTCGCTCGGCGCGGCCTCGGCTCAGGGGGCGGCGGATCGGCCACCGGTGCCGCTGGACGCCGCGATCCTGTTCGCCCCGGTCGGCGAGCTGGTACTGCCCGCCTGCGAGGCGCTGGACCGCGGCGGCACGCTGGCGATCGCCGGAATCCACCTGTCGGATATCCCGGCCCTGAACTATCAGCGTCACCTGTTCCAGGAGCGTCAGATTCGCTCGGTCACGTCGAACACCCGGGCCGACGCGCGCGAGTTTCTCGACTTCGCCGCCCGTCATCGCATCGAGGTGACGACGCCGGAATATCCGCTCGATCAGGCCGCCCGGGCACTGAGCGACTTGGCCGACGGTCGCATCGCCGGGGCGGCGGTGCTGCGGGTGTAGGTCAGGTCGACAGCTGCCAGACCAGGGCCGCCGCCAAGGCGCCCAGCCCGTTCAACGACCAATGCAGCGCGATCGGCGCGATCAGGCTGCCGCTGCGCCGTCGTAACCAGCTGAACACGAAGCCCGCGCTGCCGGTCGCCACCACGGCCAACGTCACGCCGACCACCATGCCGACGAACCCGCCGCCGAACAGTCGGGTGAAGCCGACGTTGTTGCTGGTCAGCCCGAGCGACGTGGCGACGTGCCACAGGCCGAACAGCAACGAGCCGACCAGTGCGACCCCGCGGAATCCCCAGGCTCGGTGCAGCGCGCCGTGCAGCACACCCCGGAAGGCCAGCTCCTCGGGGATGACGGTCTGCAGCGGAATGATGACCATCGAGGCGATCAGCGCGCCCGAGACCGTCGCGTAGTGGTTGTTGAGGAACATCGGGCGCGTCATGGGCAGCAGCACTCCGACGGCGATCACCGACGCCACGACGGCCACCGCGGCCAGCGCGTAGCCCAGCCCGGAGCGCCAGTGCTCCCGGCCGAGGCCCAGGTCGACCCAGTCCAAACCCGTGGCACGCATCAACACCACCAGCCCGACTGCCGCCACCGGCACCGTCGCGACACTCGCCCACGGCGTGGTGAAGTGCGCGATCAGGTTCGTCAGCACCAGCACCACGACCACCACAGCAATGTCGAAGTACAGCCGCAGCCGGTGCAGCGCCGCCAATTGCGACACCATCGGGTGCAGGTCAACGGCGTCGAAGGCCGTGGCGTGCTCGGACATCCCGGCCGAGTTTACCTGCGCGCAGCGACCGGCCGGTCACGACGACTGCTCGGATCCCCACTGCCAGTGCGCGATCTGTGGATCGTCCTCCCCGTGCTCGCGGGTGTAGCGACGGGCGGCCAGGCGCGCGTCTACCATCCGCTGCCGCAGCAGCGCGGCCCGGCCGGCCAACCCTTCGACCCGGTCGATGACGTCAATGACCAGATGGAAGCGGTCGAGGTCGTTGAGCATCACCATGTCGAACGGCGTCGTAGTGGTGCCGCGCTCCTTGAACCCGCGGACATGGAGGTGCGGGTGATTGGTCCGGCGATAGCACAGCCGATGAATCAGCCACGGATAGCCGTGATACGCGAAGATGACCGGCTTGTCCCGGGTGAACAACGCGTCGAATTCCTTGTCCGGCAATCCATGTGGATGTTCGGAGTCCGGCTGTAGGCGCATCAGGTCGACGACGTTGACCATCCGCACCGCCAGGTCGGGCAGCTCGCGGCGCAGGATGTCGGCGGCGGCCAGGGCCTCCTGGGTGGGGATGTCGCCGGCGCACGCCAGCACCACGTCGGGTTCGCCGGTCGCGGTGCTCGCCCAGTCCCAGATCCCCAGGCCGCGGGTGCAGTGTGCGATCGCGTCGTCGATGCCGAGGTAGGACAGGGCGGGTTGCTTGCCGGCGACGATGACGTTGATGTAGTCGCGGCTGCGCAGGCAGTGGTCGGCCACCGACAGCAGTGTGTTGCCGTCCGGCGGCAGGTAGACGCGCACGATCTCGGCCCGCTTATTGGCGACCAGGTCGATGAACCCGGGGTCCTGGTGCGAGGCGCCGTTGTGGTCCTGACGCCACACATGCGAGCTCAACAGGTAGTTCAGCGACGCGATCGGCTGCCGCCACGGCAGTTCGCGGCTGGTAGCCAGCCATTTCGCGTGCTGGTTGAGCATCGAGTCGACGATGTGCACGAAAGCCTCGTAGCAGTTGAACAGCCCGTGCCGTCCGGTGAGTAAATAGCCCTCCAGCCATCCCTGGCACAGGTGCTCGGAGAGCACCTCCATCACCCGGCCGTCGGGCGCGAGGCCCTCGTCGTCGGGTTCGGTCCGCGACATCCACACCTTGTCGGTCGACTCGAACACGGCCGACAGCCGGTTGGACGCGGTTTCGTCGGGCCCCATCAGCCGGAAGCGGTCGGGGTTGTGGGTGATTACGTCGCGCAGGAAGGTCCCCAGCACCCGGGTCGCCTCGTGGGTGGCCGCGGCCGGCTTGTCGACCGGCACCGCGTAGTCCCGAAAATCCGGCAGATCCAGCTCGCGCAGCAACAGGCCGCCGTTCGCGTGCGGGTTGGCGCTCATCCGCCGTTGCCCCTTCGGCGCGAGCGCGCGCAGTTCGGGGCGCAGCACGCCGCGGGAGTCGAACAACTCGTCGGGCCGATAGCTGCGCATCCACTCCTCGAGTTGCGCGCGGTGCGCGGGGTTGTCGTGTGTCTCGGACAGCGGCACTTGGTGGGCGCGCCACGTGCCCTCGACGTGCTTGCCGTCGACCTCCTTGGGCCCGGTCCAACCTTTCGGCGTGCGCAGCACGATCATCGGCCATACCGGTCGATCGGCCTGCTGCCCGCTGCGTGCAGCGCTCTGGATGTCGGCGATGTCGTCGAAAGCGTCGTCGAGGGCGGCGGCCAGCTCGCGGTGCACGGAGGTCGGGTTATCGCCGGCGACCGTGATCGGCCGGTAGCCGTAGCCCCGCAGCAGCGATTCGAGTTCGGCGTGCGGGATGCGGGCCAGCACGGTCGGGTTGGCGATCTTGTAGCCGTTGAGGTGCAGGATCGGCAGCACCGCCCCATCGACGGCAGGGTTGAGGAATTTGTTCGAATGCCAGCCGGCCGCCAGCGGACCCGTCTCGGCTTCACCGTCGCCGATGACGCACGCGACCACCAGGTCGGGGTTGTCGAACGCCGCACCGAACGCATGCACCAGCGCGTAGCCGAGTTCGCCGCCCTCGTGGATCGATCCGGGGGTCTGTGCGGCCACGTGGCTGGGGATACCGCCGGGGAAGGAGAACTGTCGGAACAACCGGCGCAATCCCTCGGTGTCCTCGCGGATGCCGCTGTAGATCTCGGTGTAGGTGCCTTCGAGGTAGGCGTTGGCGACCAGGCCGGGACCGCCATGACCCGGTCCGGTGACGTAGATGACGCTGGCGTCGCGATTGCGGATGATCCGGTTGAGGTGCGCGTAGATGAGGTTGAGCCCGGGCGTGGTGCCCCAATGCCCCAGCAGTCGGGGTTTGACGTGGTCAGCCGCCAGCGGCTCTTTGAGCAAGGGGTTGTCGAGGAGGTAGATCTGCCCGACAGACAGGTAGTTGGCGGCCCGCCAATACTTGTCGATCAGCGTGAGTTCGTCGTCGGAGAGTGCTTCGGGCGCGGTCGTCGGGGTTTGCAGGCTCACTTGGCCGATTGTCCGCGCCGACGATGAAAGTCGCTACGCGAGACGGTCACCCGGCGCCGCGTGCGCGGTCCTCGTAGGCCTTGCGCTTCTCGACGTCGACGTCGTCGGTGAAGACGTGCTCACCACCAAGGAGGCGATTGATGCCCTCCGACAGCCCGCGTGGCAGGAACTTCTGCGAGGCGATGATCGCGCCGGCCAGCCGGGTGACCCGAACCCGCGGCTTCGGGTGGGCTACCAGTTTGACGATCGCGTCGGCGATGTCGGACGGTTCCGCGTTCTTGATGCCCTTGGCTCCCTGGGTTCCGGCGATCAGTTCGGTGTTAACGAATGTGGGATTGACGAGCGAGAGCTGCACACCGGTGCCGCGGTATTCGATCCTGGCCGCGTCGGTGTAGCCGATCACGGCGTGTTTGCTGGCACAGTAGGTGGCCGCGCCGGGGATGTAGGTCTCCCCGGCGAGCGAGGCGACGTTGACGATGTGGCCTTGCTTGCGCGGGATCATGCGTTCCAGGGCCAGCTTCGTGCCCAACATGACGCCGTAGACGTTGATGTCCAGAATGCGCCGGGTGACCGCATCAGACTCCTCGATAATGCGGCCGAGCGGCATGATGCCGGCGTTGTTGACCAGCACGTCGATCGGGCCGAGTTGCCGCTCCACCTCGTCGAGGAATTCCGAAAACGAGTGCGGGTCGGTGACATCGAGCCTGCCGTACACGTCGAGTCCGAGGGCGGCGCCCGACTCCTTGACCCGGACCTCGTCGACGTCGCCGATCGCGACCTTGGCGCCCAGGTTGTGCAAAGCGGTCGCGGTGGCTAGCCCGATTCCCCGTGCGCCGCCGGTGATCACGATGACCTTGTCGCGAATCTTGAGAGCGTGAGCCGCGTTGTCTGCCATCCGGCTAGCACAGCACTCGATGTCGTACGGCGCAATGATCCTTCACCAGCCCGCCGAACCGGGGACACCCTTGAACGGCCCGATGACCCAGCTGGTGATCCAGCCCCCGTAAAAGCCACCGGGCTGCGCGGTGACGACCTCGCCGTTGACGGTGCACCGGTCGACGGCGGCGGCCATCACGGCCAGCGCACCGGCGATTGACTCGAAGCCCGGGGTCGGATTCAGATAACTCCATGCCGCCCTGGGGGCGACGACGTCGCCCCCGACCAGGTCGTAGTAGCTCGCCCGGCCTTTCCATTCGCACCACGAGCTACCGGATGCGGAGCGCACCGCGCCGTCGGCGAACGCGTCACGCGGCAGGTAGTACGTCGGCGGGTGACTGGTCTCGAGGACTCGCCAGGCGTGGCCGGTCGAGGCAATGACGTGGCCGCCCAGCTCAACGGTGATCGAGCCGGTGAATGGCTCGACGCGCGGAGGCCGCGGGTAGTCCCACACTGATTCCTGATCGCTCATCTCAAGACACCTCTTGGGTTCGTACCTTCGCCTACCGCAACGTCAACCAGGCGAGGCTGCCGGCCCCGAACACCGCGCAGTAGATGGCGAACGGGATCAGGGTACGGGTTTCGAAGTAACGGGTGAGGAACCGCACGGCCAGATAGGCGCAGACAAACGAGGCGAGGCTGCCGGCCAGGACCTGGCCGCCTATCCCGGCGCCTATCGGTCCGAACAGATCGGGGATCTTGTAGACGCCGGCGGCCAGGATGATCGGCGTCGCCAGCAAGAAGGAGAAGCGCGCTGCGTCTTCGTGGGACAGGCCGCGCCACAGACCGGCCACGATCGTGATCCCCGACCGGCTGATCCCGGGGAGTAGCGCGAGAATCTGAGCGCTGCCGATCAGGACGCCTTGGCCGAGGGGGACCTGGGCGAGCCGCTTGTCGACGGCCTCCCCGCCGTGCGCGGATTGGTCGCCCGCCGAGGGCTGATCCGCCGCGGCGCGGCGGCGCAGCACTTCGCCGGCGTACAGGGCAATTCCATTGAGCAGCAGGAACGCCGCGGCCGGAATCGGTTTGCCCAGCGTGGTGCGAAACAACTTCTCCAGGAACAGACCCGCGAGGCCCACCGGGATGGTGGCGGCCACGATCAGCCAGGCCAACCGCTCGTTGGCCGTCTGGATTCGACGGTGCCGCAACGAGGAAATGAACCCGGCCAGCACGCGCAGCCAATCACGCCAGAAGAACACCAGCAGCGCGGCGGCGGTGGCGACGTGCAGGCCGACGATGAACGCCAGGTACGGAGACTGCGGTGCGGAGACGTCTAAATCGCGCGCCCACTGGCCACCGACCAGGGCCGGCACCAATATCGAGTGACCGAGGCTGGAGACCGGGAATAGCTCGGTCACGCCCTGCGCCGCGCCGACCAAAAGCGCTTCGACGTAACTCAAGTGCGCACTCACGGACCGATTCCTCCATTCCTCGGCGGACAACAAACTACGCAGCGTAGCCGGTCGGCTGGGCCGATCCGAAGCCGATCCGAACCAGCTTGAGCGACTATGCATTTGGCGACACGGGGCCGGTACGGTGAACGGATGGCCGATCAGTTGCTCGCCGCGGTGCGCGTCATCGACTTGTCCGGCGGCGTCAGCGACACGGTGACTCGCCTGCTCGCCGACCTGGGGGCAGACGTCGTCAAAGTGGAACCTCCGGGCGGCAGCCCCGCTCGTCACGAGCCGCCCACGCTGGCCGGTGCCAGCATCCCGTTCGCCGTGCACAACGCCAACAAACGCAGCGTGGTGCTGGATTCGCGCAACGACGACGACCGCCGCAGCTTCGTCCAGTTCGTCGGGGGAGCCGACATCGTCGTCGACGCGGCAGATCAGGCGGCCGCGTTCGGCACATCGGCTGCCGAGTTAGTCGATTGCTACCCGCATCTGGTCGTGCTATCGATCACCGACTTCGGCGCCACCGGTCCGCGCGCCTCGTGGCGTGCGACCGACCCGGTGCTCTTCGCGATGTCGGGCGCGCTGTCGCGGTCCGGACCGACCGTCGGCACCCCGGTGTTGCCGCCCGACGGCATTGCCTCGGCCACCGCCGCCGTGCAGGCGGCCTGGGCGGTACTCGTCGCCTATTACGACCGACTACGTTGCGGCACAGGCGATTACATCGACTTCTCGCGTTTCGACGCGGTCGTGATGGCACTCGACCCGGCATTCGGCGCGCATGGGCAGGCCACCGCGGGACAGCGCACCAGCGCGTGGCGGGGCCGGCCGAAAAACCAGGACCCCTACCCGATCTGCCCGTGCCGGGACGGCTACGTCCGGCTCTGCGTGATGGCACCCAGGCAGTGGCGCGGCCTGCGCCGCTGGCTGGGGGAGCCCGAGGAATTCCAGGATCCCCGCTACGACACGCTGGGCGCCCGGTTCGCAGCATGGCCCCAGATCAGCGTGCTGGTCGACGCGTTGTTCGCCGACAAGACCATGAAGGAACTGGTTGCCGAGGGTCAGGCACACGGAGTCCCGATCTCGGCGGTGCTGACGCCGTCGCGAATCCTGGCCTCCGAGCACTTCCAGGCCGTCGGCGCGATCACCAATGCCGAGCTGGTGCCCGGGGTGCGCACCGACGTGCCGACCGGATATTTCGTGGTCGACGACGAACGCTGCGGCTTCCGGACTCCAGCTCCGCCCGCCGGGGCCGACGAACCGCGCTGGCTGGCCGACCCGGTGACGGCAACCCCGTCGGGCGGGGCCGGCGAGTATCCGTTCAAGGACCTCAGAATTCTCGACCTGGGCGTGATCGTCGCCGGCGGTGAGCTGAGCCGGCTCTACGGGGACTTGGGCGCGCAGGTCATCAAGGTCGAAAGTGCGACCTATCCCGACGGGCTGCGCCAATCGCGAGTCGGCGCGGTGATGAGCGAGTCGTTCGCCTGGACCCACCGCAATCACCTGGCGCTGGGCCTGGACCTGCGCAGCGAGCAGGGCAAGGAGATCTTCGGCCGACTGGTCGCCGAGGCCGACGCGGTGTTCGCCAACTTCAAGCCGGGAACCCTTACCTCGCTTGGGTTTTCATTCGAAAACCTGCGCGAGATCAACCCCCGCATCGTGCTCGCGGGCAGCAGCGCGTTCGGAAACCGGGGGCCGTGGAGCAGGCGGATGGGCTACGGCCCGCTGGTCCGCGCCACCACCGGCGTGACCAGTCTCTGGACGTCCGAGGAAGCTTCCGCCGAAGCGCATGCCGCCGGCGCCCGGCATGCGTTCTACGACGCGACGACGATCTTTCCCGACCACATCGTGGGGCGGGTCACCGCGATCGCGGCACTGGCCGCACTGATCCGCCGCGATCGGACCGGCGACCCGGCCCATGTGCACATCTCGCAGGCCGAGGTCGTCGTCAATCAGCTGGACACCCTGTACGTCACCCAGGCCGCACTGGGAGCGGGAGCCGCGGTCTGCGACGACACCAGCGTGCACGCGGTCTACCCATGCGCCGGCGACGACGAGTGGTGTGTCATCTCGATCTGTTCGGACAGCGAATGGCGTTGTCTCACCGTACTTTTCGAACGGCCCGAGCTGGCTGACGATCCGCGCTTCGCGATCGGCCAGGAGCGGACGGCCCATCGCGCGGAGCTGGTGCGGCTGGTCGCCGCCTGGACTCGCACGCGAACAACGGCCCAGGCCGCCGAAGCGTTGCAGGCGGCCGGGATTGCGGCCGGCCCGATGAACCGTCCGCCGGACGTCCTCGCCGACCCGCAACTGGTCGAGCGCAAGCTGCTCAGTGACATGGTGCATCCGCTGGTCGAGCGCCCGCTGCCGGCCGAGACCGGGCCGGCGCCGTTCCGCCACATTCCGCCGGCCCCCCAGCGGCCCGCACCCCTGCCCGGTCAGGACACCCGGGAGCTCTGCCGGAAACTGCTCGGCCTGAGCACCGAGGAGATCGACCGGTTGATCGCCGATCGGGTGCTGTTCGCGGCCGCCGACAGCACGTAATCACACCGCCGGCGGGGCCCGCGTCGTCGCCAAGATAAATTCGTCTGATGCGCGTCGACCCCAAAACACCGGTGCTGATCGGGTATGGCCAGATCAACCGCCGCGACGAGATCGACCCGCAAACACGGTCGGTCGAACCCGTCGACCTGATGGTCGCCGCAGCTCAGCAGGCCGCCGACGCCCCGGTTCTGCGGGCCGTGGACTCCGTCCGGGTGGTCAACGTCCTGTCGGCGACCTACCGCGACGCCGGGCTCCTGGTCGGCGAGCGGATCGGCGCACCGAAGTTCACCACGCTGTACAGCCCGGTGGGCGGCAACGTGCCGCAGACACTGCTGAACCAGGCCTGCTTGGACATCCAGCAGGGTCGCGCCGGTGTGGTGCTACTGACCGGCGCCGAAACCTGGCGCACCCGGCGAGGGCTCAAGGCCAAGGGCAGCCGGCTCGAGTGGACGGCTCAGGACGAATCCGTGCCGATGGCACAGGTCAGCGGTGAGGACGTGCCGATGGCCGGCGACGCCGAACTCAGGATCAGGCTGGACCGGCCGGCCTACGTCTACCCGCTGTTCGAGCAGTCCCTGCGCATCGCGAACGGCGAATCGGTCGAGGAGCATCGCAACCGCATCGGGGAGCTGTGGGCGCGCTTCAACGCCGTCGCAGTCGGCAATCCGCACGCGTGGATCCGCAAACCCGCGACCGCGGCCGAGATCGTGCAGCCCGGCCCGCACAACCGGATGATCAGCTGGCCCTACCCGAAGCTGATGAACTCCAACAACATGGTGGATCAGGGCGCCGCGCTGATCCTGACGTCGGTCGAGCAGGCCACCCGTCTGCGCATCCCAGAAGAGCGCTGGATTTATCCGCACGCCGGCACTGACGCCTACGACACCCCGTCGATCGCCGAGCGCCACGAACTGCACCGGTCGGCGGCCATCCGAATCGCCGGTGCGCGGGCACTGCAGCTGGCCGGTCTGGGCATCGACGACGTCGACTACGTCGACCTGTACTCGTGCTTTCCCTCCGCCGTTCAGGTGGCGGCCGCCGAGCTCGGATTGAGTATCGACGACCCCGCCCGGCCGCTGACGGTCACCGGTGGCCTGACCTTCGCCGGCGGACCGTGGAGCAACTATGTGATGCACTCGATTGCCACGGTGGCCGAACTGCTGGTGGCCAATCCCGGGCGACGCGCCCTGGTTACCGCCAACGGCGGCTACCTGACCAAGCACAGCTTCGGGGTCTACGGCACCGAGCCACCAGACGAATTCCGTTGGGAGAATGCGCAATCCGTGGTGGACAGGGAACCGACTCGAGAGGCGTTGGTGCAGTGGGAAGGCGCCGGCACGGTCGAAGCCTGGACGACGCCGTTCGATCGCGACGGGCAACCGGAGAAGGCTTTCGTTGCTGTGCGCACACCGGATGGATCCCGGACGCTGGCGGTCATCGCCGACCCCGACTCGGCGCGGGCAACTGTTCGCGAAGATATCGGTGGCGCCAAGGTGACCGTCAGCGCGGACGGCAACGCCACGCTGCAATAGCCCGGCGGCGGATTAAGTGGATTAAAAAGCCAGGCCACAGTGCCGTTCACGCAGTAACGGTCGCGCAGCGATAGTGGCGCGCATATTGTCGAATCAGACGTTGGGGGAGGTGAGCCCAGGTGCACACCCTGGTTACCGACGCCACCGGCACACTCGGGCGGCTGGTTGCACGGCAGCTGATTGCTGCCGGACATTCGGTTACCGGCATTTCTGAGTACCCCGACGCCCGTCTGGACCCGGCGGTCGAGTTCGTCTGCGCATCGCTGAACGACTCCATCCTGCAAGAACTGGCCGACGAAGCCGACGCGGTGATCCATCTGGCCCCGATCGAACCCGATGCGCCCGGCACCGCGGGCATCAACGGTGTGGCGCACGTGACGCATGCGGCCGCGCGCGCCGGCGCGCGCCTGCTGTTCGTGTCCCAGGCCGCCGGGGCCGCCGACGTCTACCAGCCGGCCGAGGACCTGGTGTCCACGAGCCTGGGACCAAGCCTGATCATCCGGATCGCGCCGCCGGTGGGCCGCCAGCTCGACTGGATGGTGTGCCGCACGGTGGCCACCCTCCTGCGCACGAAGGTGTCCACGCAACCGATACGAGTGCTGCACCTCGACGACCTGGTGCGCTTTCTTGTCTTGGCGCTGAACACCGACCGCACCGGACTCGTGGATCTGGCGACTCCGGACACCACCAATGTGGTGACCGCGTGGCGACTGTTGCGCGCCGTAGACCCCCGGTCGAGAAGTCATCGGATCCGCGGCTGGCCACAGCTGATTCCTTCGGTGGATATCGTTGCTGCCCAAGAGGATTGGCAGTTCGAGTTCGGCTGGCCGGCATTCGATGCGGTCGCCGACACCGCGCGCGGACTCGTCGGCCGCAAACTCGGCGCCGGAGGCGCGACCAGCCACGGCGTGCAGATGGCACTTCCGGTGGAGGTCATCCCGCGTCCCGCACCGTCGGACCAACTGCGCAGCGCCGCGCCCGAGGGCGTCGAGGGCGAGTTCGACGACCGCATCGATCCACGATTCCCGGTATTCGCCACCGACGGCCTCACCGAGGCGCTGCCCGGTCCGCTGACCCCGATCACCCTGGACGTGCAGTTGAGTGGACTGCGCACCGCCAGCCGGGTGCTGGGCCAGGCGCTGACGCTGGGCGGCGTGGTCGGCGACGAATGGGGCAGCAGGGCCATCGCGGTGTTCGGTCATCGCCCCTACGTCGGGGTCTCGGCCAACGTCGTCGCCGCCAGCCAGCTGCTCGGCTGGGATGACCAGGCCCTCGTCAAGCGCGCGTTGGTCGGTCAGCCGCAGGTCGCAGACGTGCTGCCATTCGGTCAGCCCCGGCTGGCGGCCGGAGCGCTCGGGTCGATCGCCAAGGCGGTCGCCACCACGCGATCGCTGGCCCTGATGCGTCATCTCAAGGCCGACACCCGGGCCTACAGCGCCGCCGCATACGCCGAACATGCCGATGCCACACACCTGGGTTTGTTGCCCGACCCGGGCCTGGGCGTACGAGTTCGGTTGCTGCGAGACCGCATTCACCAAGGCTGGATTCTCACGGCGCTGTGGTTGATCGACTCCGGAGTCACCGCGGCGGCACTCGAATACACCGCGGCGGGCTCCCGCGTGCCCGGGATGAATGCGATCATGCAAAGCGACCGCGTCACCGGCGTGCTCGCCGAACTGACCGCGGCGCTGCGTGCCGACCCGCCACTGCGGGCGATGGCCGCCGCAGGCAACCTGGCCAGCATCCGTGCGCTGTCGCCCCCGACCGCCGCGTTGGTGGATGCCGCGATCGCGCAACTCGCGCACCGCGGGCCCGGAGCGGCCGAGCTGGCCAGCCGAGTCTTCGGCGACGACCCGGCGATGCTATTGGCCGGGGCCGCCGAAGCAGCTTGCGAGCCCACCGCATCTGATCCGCCCGCGACCCTGGTCCAGCGAATCGCCACCAACGCCCGCGTCTCACGCGAGCTCGCCCACGACACCACCCTGCGGTTCACCCACGAGCTTCGAATGACGTTGCGCGAACTGGGCTCTCGGCGAGTCACGGCCGACCTGCTCGACGTCGTCGATGATGTGTATTACCTGACCTGCGATGAACTGGTCACCATGCCGGCCGATGCCCGGCTGCGGATCAAACGCCGCCGCGCCGAACGGGAACGCCTGCAAGCCCAGTACCCGCCGGATGTCATCGACCACGACTGGGCGCCGGTCGACCCGACGTCATGATCGCTGCTCCTCGCGCCGGACTAACTCACTAGATCCCGCACCGAGAGGGCGTTGCGGACGGCGTGGCCGCCCAGGTCGTTGTTGAAGTACATCCACACGTCCCTGCCCTCGTGGTCCCATGCGACGATCCGGTCTGCCCAGGACCGCAACTCGTCGTCCGGATAGGAACCGGTGTAGAGCGAATCGGGGTCTGGGCCGTGCATGCGGATGTAGACGAGATCGGTGGTGGCGCGCGGTATGCACGCCAAACCCGCACCACTCATCACCACGTACGCGGCGCGGTGGCGTTCCAGCAACTGGTAGACGGCTGGGTCGTCCCAGGACGGATGGCGCAACTCGACGGCCACCCGGATCGATCCCGGCACGAGATCCAGGAACGAATCCAGTCGCGTCTCAGATGCACTGTCGCGCTGCAATTCTGGATGCACCTGGACCAACAGCACACCGTGATGGTCGCCCAGCAGGTGCCAACACCGTTCGAACCGCTCGATCCAGGGCTCGGGCGAGCCCAGCCGGCGATAGTGGGTCAATCCGCGGTGGGCCTTGACCGACATCGTGAAGCCGGGCGACAGTTGGTCGCGCCATCGGGTGAAGGTCGAATCCTTGGGCCAGCGGTAAAAGCTGGCGTTGAGTTCGACGGTGTCGAAAACCTCCGCGTATCGGGCGAGCCGGCGCGCGGATGCCGTTCCGCGCGGGTAGAGCACGTCGGCCCAGTGGTCGTAGGACCACCCCGAAGTGCCGATCCGAACGGTCAACCGGCCATCCTGCTACACAACTCCTTGTCCAGCGACGCCCGGACGAGCGCGGCGGCCAACCGCGCGTTGGCCCGCGGCGCCAGTGCTCCCAGCTCGGCCGGTTCGGCGGGTAGCCCCAGCTTCTTCGCTGTCCCGGTGGCACGGTCGTCGAAGTACGGACGGACCCACGGCCACACGTCCTGCACCTCGCGCAGATAGATGTCGGCGCCGGTATCGCCAATTCCCTTGAATTCCTTTAGCATTCGCCTCGCTTGAGCGGCGTCCTGATGACTGCGCTCGGCGATTTCACGCAGATCGCCGAAGTACTCGTCGTCCACCCGCTGCGCCATCTCGGTGAGCCGGGTGGCCGAACTTTCGTCGTAGCGCACGTAGTGCGCGCGGCCGAACGCGTCGATTATCTTGTGCCGGTCGGCCGCCAGGACCGCCTTGGGCGTGCGCAGGCCGGCCTTGAACAGCTCGCGCGCCCCACGCATCGCGATCGCGGCATCGATGGGCTTGCTGGCAAGCATGCTCAACACCAGCAGTTGGAACAGCGGCATCGGTTTGTCGCCGATCCGGATTCCCGCCTCGTGCGCGTACGTGCTGCCGCCGGCCTTAAGCACGCGCCGCACCAGCTGCTTGGACCCGTCCGACTTGCTCATAGCTCGGCGCGTACCCGCCACGCGCGCCGGCAAACGTTACTTCGATGGCAGGCTGCCCGCGTACCCCACGCCGCGGTCAACCCAACTCGCAAGCTGGCGTTTGGTTTTCACGCCCTCGGCGGCCACCCGCAACCAGCCCCGGGCTTCGCGGCCGGCCATCACCATCGGGCTGACGTGGGGGCGATCCAGCAGCTTGACCGTGTCCTCGGGCGGCACCCGCACCATCAATCCGCCCTTGCCGCTGGCCGCGACCGCCATGTTTCCGCCGACGAGAAATGCCAGCCCGCCGAACATCGCCTTCTCGTCGACCCCGCGCAGGGGTGCCAGCAATTCGCGGATCCGGTTGGCGAGTTCTAGGTCGTAGGCCATGTGTCGACGCTAATCGTGTGCACCGACATTCGCGGCCGGGTCAGTCCAGGTCGACCCGAATGGTGAGCAGGTCGCTGCCCATCATGCGCACCACCGCGCTGTTGAGCCGCGGCAGATTGTCCAGCCGGCGCACCGCGTCATCGTCGGGCAACAGGTGAGCGGTGCCGTTTCGCCACTGCCCACCAAGGCGCAGCCGTACACCGGGGTTGGCCTTGATGTTGCGCACATAGTCCGAGTGCTCGCCGTGTTCGGAGACCATCCAGAACTGGTTGTCCACCACACGTCCGCCGACCGGGGTGCGGCGAGGCTGGCCGCTCTTGCGGCCAGTCGTTTCGAGCATGGTCACCGGCAATTGCCGACCGACCGGATTGACCACCAACCGTTGAACACGATGCACTACTTGCCGTTTGAGATCGCCGAGGCCGGTCACGCCGTCGATTCTGCAATAGCCACAGGCCGGCCGCCAGGCCCGGGTGCGCGCGGCAGGTAATCCACCACCAGTTGAGTGGGCCCGGAAATCCCGGCGATCGGCTTCCAGGGGGCGTCGCCAACGCGGCGCGGACACGTCAGCATCTGCGCCAACGCGGCGAGCGCCTCCGCGAGCTCGACGCGGGCCAGGTGCGCGCCGAGGCAATAGTGATTGCCGCCACCGAACGTCAGCATCGCGGGCGGGCCATCGCGAGTGATGTCCAGGCGATCCGGTGCATCGTATTTCGCAGGATCCCGGTTGGCTGCGGCGGTGTTGGCGAAAACCGGTGTGCCGGCAGGGATTATGAGACCACCCAGTGCCAGGTCCTCAGTGGGAACGCGCAGCGTCTTCAAAATGATCGGCGAGTGGCGCATCACCTCCTCGACGGCCCGCGGGGCGAGCTCGGGATGTGCGGCGAGGCGGTCCCATTGGTCAGGATGGCCGCAGAATGCCTGTACGGCGGCTGACAACTGATTGCGGGTGGTGTCGGTCCCGCCGTTGAGCAGGATCAGGGCCAAGTTGACCAGTTCCTCGTGGGTGAGGCGGTCGCCTTGATCCTCGGCGCGGATCAGGTCCGATATCAGGTCATCGGACAGGTCGCGACGGCGCCGGGCGATCAAGTCGTCGAGGTATGCGTCGAACTCGTCCCAGGCCACCAGAATCTCGGTCGTGTGCGGCGCGACGTCCACGCCGAACGCATAGCCGATGTGATCGGCCCAGCCGGAGAACAACTGCCAGTCGGAGCGCGGTGCGCCGAGCATCGCGCAGATGATAGGCACCGGGTAAGGACGAGCGATCGCGGTGACGATGTCACAGCGACCAGCGTCGCGATGTGCGGCAATCAGTTCGGCGATGACCTCGACGCAGGCCTGGCGCATTCGATCGGCAGCGCGGGGGGTGAAGGCCCGTGAAACGAGTCGGCGCAGGCGATGGTGTTCGCGGCCGTCCAGGCTGATGATCAGCCGACACACCCGATCCCACACCGGTCCACCGGTGATTCCCTGGACGGCCAGGGCAAGTCCTCGCGGCATGGCGAAGCGAGAATCGCGCAGCACCGTGCGTACTAGGTCATAAGTAAGGACTTCGGGGCCAAAGGGTCCCAGCGCGAATGGGCCCTGCTCGCGGGCCCGCCGGAGCACATCGTGGACCTCATCGATCGTGCCGGCATCGTCGTAAGCGATCTCCGGGAGTTCGACCTGGTCCAGGGTCGGCAAAGCGTGGGTTGTCATAGGGACGCTCCTTGCAGTCGGTTCGGAGTCGACTATCCGGACTCGACGTGGCTGGGGCATCGGCCGAATTACCTATCCGCACCCCGAGTGTCTGAGGGAGCCGCGTCAGCAATTTGGCTGATGAATTGTCATCGCAGCCTGGTGGATCGTGGCTAGCATGAGCGAAATTGACGAAAGCGACCTGACTGTGGCCGAGATGTTGCCTACGGGAACGGTGACGCTGTTGTTGGCAGACGTCGAAGGCTCTACTCGGCTGTGGCAAACCGTTCCCGACGAAATGGCGGACGCGGTCGCCCGACTGGATCAGGTGCTGGGTCGCATCGTTGCCGAGCATCGGGGGGTGCGGCCCGTCGAACAAGGCGAGGGCGACAGCTTTGTTCTGGCTTTCCGCCACGCCACGGACGCCGTCGCGTGTGCTCTGGCGTTGCAGCGCGAGCCGCTGGCGCCCATAAGGGTGCGCATCGGGGTGCACACCGGGGAAGTCCAGTTGCGCGACGAGGGCAACTACATCGGATCGACCATCAACAAGGCGGCGCGGCTGCGCGATCTCGCGCATGGCGGACAGATCGTGCTGTCGGGCGCGGCCACCGAGCTGGCGGCCGACTGTCTTCCGCCGAACGCGTGGTTGATTGAACTGGGCACGCACCGGCTACGCGACCTGCCACGCGCCGAACGGGTAGTGCAGCTGTGCCATCCAGATATCAGTGTCGAGTTCCCGCCGCTGCGGGTGGCCGAGGACGCAGTCACCGGTCGGCTGCCCGTCCAGTTGACCAGCTTTATCGGCCGAGGTGACGAGCTTGGCGAGCTGCGGAATCTCCTGTCGGACAACCGTCTGCTCACCCTGACCGGGGCCGGCGGGGTCGGCAAGACCCGGCTGGCGCTCGAGCTAGCCGCGGCGGTAGCCGGCGAATTCCCCGGCGGCGCCTGGTGTGTCGACCTGGCGCCGATCCCCCACCCGGACGTGATCGCGGTGACGGTCGCGCTCGCGCTCGGCTTGCCCGACCAACCGGGAATATCCACCCTCGACAACATCGTGCGGTTCATCGGCGACCGCACGATCCTGCTGGTGGTGGACAACTGCGAACACCTGCTCGACGGAACCGCCTCGGTCATCACCGAACTGCTGGGCCGGTGCCCGAACCTGAAAGTGCTGGCCACCAGTCGCGAGCCCCTCGCGGTTGCGGGCGAGGTGAGCTGGCGCGTGCCGTCGCTGTCGGTCGACGACGACGCCGTCGCCCTGTTCACCGACCGCGCGAAACGCGTGCGGCCGAACTTCCGCGTCACCGACGACAACCTCGCCGTCGTGCGCGAGCTGTGCCGCCGGCTCGACGGCCTGCCGCTGGCCATCGAGCTGGCCGCCGCGCGGGTGCGCGCTTTGTCGCTACCCGAGATCATCGCGGGCCTCAACGACCGCTTCCGATTACTCACCGGCGGCTCCCGCACGGCGGTGCGTCGACAGCAGACGCTGCACGCCTCCGTCGACTGGTCGCACACCCTGCTGACCGACGAGGAGAGAAGCCTTTTTCACAGCACGGCGGTGTTCGCGGGCGGATTCGATTTGGACGCAGCGTCTTTCGTGTGCGCGGAGGGCCGCGCCGAGCGGTTCCACGTCGTCGACCAACTGACCCTGCTGGTCGACAAGTCACTGGTGGTCGCCGAGGAAGGACGGCTGGGCACGCGCTACCGGCTGCTGGAGACGATCCGCCAGTACGCCCAAGAGCACCTTGGCGCGTCGGGGCAGGCCGATGCGGTGCGGGAGCGACATCGCGATTACTACCTCGCGATGGCCACTGCCCTCGACGCCCCGCAACGCACCGACTACGAGCACCGCCTCGACCAAGTGGAAGTCGAGATGGACAACCTGCGGGCCGCTTTGGGATGGTGCCTGGAGACCCGCGCCATCGGGCCGGCACTGACACTGGCCTCCGCGCTGTTCCCGCTCTGGCGCTCACGGCTGCGCATCTGGGAGGGCAAGTCGTGGTTCGACACCGTGTTCGCCGAAAAGTCGTCCGACGGTGACCACGCTGTAGACCGGACGGTATGGGCACGCGCGCTGGCCGATGCCGCGGCGCTGGGTGCTTGGCTCGGTGCCCTCGACAATATGCAACGCGCCGAGCGGGCGCTGGCGATCGCCCGCGAGGTCGACGACCCGGCCCTGCTGACCCGCGTGCTGACCTCGTATGGGTTGGTCGCCGGATGGAGCGCGGTCGGCGGAACCGCGACGCAGGCTTGTTTCGATGAGGCCGGCCGCCTCGCCCGGGAGCTTGGGGACTGGTGGGGGCTCAGCCAAATCTATGCCTGGCAGGCCTATTCGGCCGTCGGTGTCGGCGACGCGCGCGCGGCGCGCGCCGCGGCCGAACAGGGCCGAGACGTCGCCGAGTCGATCGGAGACGCGGGCGCCGCCCGGGAATGCCTGCTGAGTCTGGGATGGGCGCTGCTGATGGAGGCGGATATCCCGGGCGCGGTGGCCCAGTTTCAGAAGCTTCTAGCGCAGGTGGAGGCGGCTCGAGCGCTGTTCCTGCTGCCCGCCTGCTTACACGGTCTCGGGTTGGCGCTCGCCTATGCCGGCCGGATCGACGAGGCCCGCCTGGCTTCGCGTGCCGCGATGGCCGCCGAAGCCGATCGCGACGGGGTGTCTCCGCAGGGCATCGGCCATTCGGCGCTGGCAGCGGCCGAGCTGGCGGCGGGGGACGCCCGGGCCAGTCTGGATGCGAGCGAGACTGCGCGGCAACAGATGTCCGCCCAGAAAGTCCTGGCCGCCGGCCAAGGGGCCCGCACCGCCGACGCCGCGCTGGCCACCGGCGATCTGACCGCCGCGCGAACCTGGGCCGACGAGGCGGTGTCGATGACCACCGGCTGGCACCTCGCGTACGCGCTCATCGTCCGGGCTCGCACCTCGCTGATCGAGGGCCGGCCCTCAGACGCGGTTCGGGATGCGAGGCAGGCGCTTTCGTGCACGGCAGAGTGCGGGACGTATCTCAATGTGCCTGACGCAGTCGAATGCCTTGCCGCTGCCGTCAGTCATCAAGGCGCGCTCGGCGACGCCGTACGACTACTGGCGGCCACCGCTGCGATCCGGCTGCGGTGCGGGTTGGTTCGGTTCAAGATCCGCGACGAGGACTATGCCGCCTTGCTGGACTCGCTGCGGGAATCTTTAGCGCCTGACGAATTCGAGTCCGAATGGTCCGCGGGCGAGGCCATGAGTATCGACGACGTGGTCGCATACGCGGTCCGGGGCCGAGGCGCGCGCCAGCGTCCCGATTCGGGATGGGCATCGCTGACGCCTGCGGAACTGGACGTCGTGCGGTTCGTGTGTGAGGGGCTGGGCAACAAGGAGATTGCCGCGCGGCTGTTAATCTCCCCGCGGACCGTTCAGGCCCACTTGTCGCACGTTTTCACCAAGCTCGGCCTGTCCTCCCGCGTTCAGCTTGTGCAGGAGGCGGCCAAGCATGGGTAGCGGTCAGGCCGCTGCGGTCACCGGCTGGTTCGCCGGTTCCAGTGCTTGCGCGACGATCTCCGCGACGTCGGTCATCGGCGTGACGGTCAGCGTCTCGAGCACTTCAGTAGGCACGTCGTCGAGGTCCGGCTCGTTTCGCTGCGGGATGAAAACCGTTGACAGACCAGCACGTTGGGCGGCCAGCAGCTTCTGCTTCACACCACCGATCGGCAGCACCCGGCCGTTCAGCGTGACCTCACCGGTCATGCCGACGTCGGAGCGAACCTGACGGCCGGTGGCCATCGACACCAGCGCGGTGACCATCGTGACACCGGCCGACGGGCCGTCCTTGGGCACCGCGCCCGCCGGCACGTGCACGTGAATGCGCCGGTCCAGCGCCGTCGGGTCGACACCCAATTCGGCCGCATGGGAGCGGACGTAGGACAGCGCGATCTGCGCCGACTCCTTCATCACGTCGCCCAGTTGACCGGTCAGCTGCAACCCGGGCTCACCATCGGTGGCCCCGGCTTCGATATAGAGCACATCGCCGCCCAGGCCGGTGACAGCCAGCCCCGTGGCAACGCCCGGCACCGCGGTGCGTTCGGCCGACTCTGGCGTAAACCGCGGCCGGCCAAGGTAATCCACCAGGTCGGGCTCGTCGATGATCACCGGTTCATCGGCGATCTTGGTCGTCACCTTGCGAAGCGCCTTGGCCAGCAGCCGTTCGAACTGCCGAACCCCCGGCTCGCGGGTGTAATCGGCGGCGATCTTGCGCAGCGCGGCGTCGGTGACGGTGACCTCGTCATCCGTCAGGGCCGCCCGCTCCCGCTGCCGCGGCAGCAGGTAGTCGCGGGCGATCGCGACCTTGTCGTCCTCGGTGTAACCGTCGATAGCCACCAGCTCCATGCGATCCAGCAGCGCCGACGGGATGTTCTCAATCACGTTGGCAGTAGCCAGGAACACGACGTCGGACAGGTCGAGATCCAGATCCAGGTAGTGGTCGCGGAAGGTGTGGTTTTGCGCCGGGTCCAGCACCTCGAGCAGTGCCGCGCTCGGGTCGCCGCGATAATCGGAACCAACCTTGTCGATTTCGTCAAGCAGCACAACGGGATTCATCGAACCCGCCTCGCCGATCGCACGCACGATCCGGCCGGGCAACGCACCCACGTAGGTGCGCCGGTGCCCACGAATCTCGGCCTCGTCGCGTACGCCGCCCAACGCGACACGCACGAACTTGCGGCCCAAGGCCCTGGCCACGCTCTCACCCAGCGACGTCTTACCGACCCCGGGCGGACCGGCCAGCACCATCACCGCGCCCGAGCCGCGGCCGCCCACGACCTGCAGCCCACGCTCGGCGCGCCGCGAACGCACCGCAAGATATTCGACGATGCGGTCCTTGACGTCGTCCAGCCCGTGATGGTCGGCATCCAGGATCTCCCTCGCCGCCTTGAGGTCAGTCGAGTCCTCGGTCCGGACGTTCCAGGGCAGGTCCAGCACGGTGTCCAGCCAGGTACGAATCCAGCCGCTCTCCGGGCTCTGGTCGCTGGCACGTTCCAGCTTGCCGACCTCGCGCTGCGCGGCCTCGCGCACCTTCTCGGGCAGCTCGGCGGCCTCGATGCGGGCCCGGTAATCGTCGGATCCGTCGGGCTCGCCCTCGCCCAGTTCCTTACGGATGGCGGCGAGCTGCTGGCGCAACAAAAACTCCTTCTGCGTCTTCTCCATGCCATCGCGGACGTCCTCCGCGATCTTGTCGTTGACCTCGACTTCGGCGAGGTGGTCGCTCGTCCAGTCGATCAGCACGCGCAGCCGCTCGGCGACGTCCACGGTCTCCAACAGCTGGCGCTTCTGCACGTCGGTCAGATACGACGCGTAGCCCGAGGTGTCGGCCAGCGCCGACGGATCGGTCAGGCTGTTGACGTAATCGATGATCTGCCAGGCCTCGCGCCGTTGCAGCATGGCCAGCAGCAGTTTCTTGTACTCCGCCGCAAGGGCTTTCACCTCGTCGGTGGCCTCGGCGTCGCCGACTTCGGTCACCTCGACCCACAGCGCCGCGCCGGAGCCGCTGGCTCCCGCACCGATCTGCGCCCGGCGCTCGCCGCGCACGACGGCCGCGGTGCCGCCGCTGCCGGCGATGCGTCCGACTTGGAGAATCTTCGCGATCACACCGTGGGACGGATACCGGTCGTCGAGCCGCGGCGCGATCAGCAGTTCACCGGATTCACTGGCCCGCGCCGCGTCGATGGCCGCTCGCGCGGCATCGTCCAGCTCGATCGGCACAACCATCCCCGGTAACACGATCGTGTCGGTGACGAACAGCACCGGCACTGATTTAGGTTCAGACATCTGCACTCCAAAGGTTTAGTCTGTTGCGCTCAACCTTTGCGGAGTGGCTTTTGTTCCCGACCTAACTGGGCCCGCGGTGTGACCAGGCTCAATGGGCTTCAATTAGCCGCAGCGCGCTGGCGCGCCCGGAAGGCCTGGACCTTGACTTTGTTGCCGCAGGTGGCCATGCCGCACCAGTGCCGGTTCTTCGCCCGCGAGGAGTCGACGTAGAGCAGCGAGCAGTTCGGGTGGTCGCACCGCTTGACGTTGTCGATGTCGGGGCCGGCGAGCAGATCCAGCAGATCCGCGGCCAAGCTTGCGATCAGTTGTGGCGCGGTTCCGCCGCGGGCGGTGTCGCCGTTGGGCAGCAGCCGCGGCGTCAGCGCAGGGCGCGATGCCTGCTCGTTCAACAGGTCGACATCGGCCGCCGCGGGCTGGCGGCCGTCCAGCCGCGCGGTGACAGTGCGGTAGATCGCTTCCCGCACGGCGATCGCGGCGGCCAGGTCGTCGTCGGCGATCTCGATGCCGGCATCCACCAATCCCGCCTGCACGGCCCATTCCGACAGCGCCGCAGGTTCGGTCAATCGTTCTTCACGAGAGGTGTTGCGGTGTTTCAGCGTGCCCGCGAAGTTGAGGCAGGCCCGGCCGCAAACGAACGCGAATTTCACGTAACCACCTTGGCAGGTTTCAGCCAACCCCGCAACAGATCGTGGGCACTGGCCTACTCGACCGGTCCCAGCCGCCGCAGCTGCGTGACGTGGGCGGGGGAGAGCTCCTCGAGACTCCGCACGCCGAGCAGCCGCATCGTGCGCAGCACCCCGCTCTCCAGGATTTCGATCGCCCGGCTGACCCCCGCCTCGCCGCCCGCCATCAGCCCGTAGAGATAGGCCCGCCCAACCAGCGTGAACCGTGCGCCCAGCGCGATCGCGGCCACGATGTCGGCGCCGGACATGATGCCGGTGTCTACCAGAATTTCGGTGTCCTTGCCCAGCTCGCGCGCCACCGCCGGCAACAGATGGAAGGGCACCGGGGCCCGATCCAGTTGGCGTCCACCATGATTGGACAACACGATGCCGTCGACGCCGTGCTGCACGGCAGCCCGCGCATCGTCGAGGGTCTGGATACCCTTGACCACGAGCTTGCCGGGCCACTGCTCCTTGATCCAGGCCAGGTCGTCGAAGGTCAGGCTGGGGTCGAACATCGTGCTCAGGTACTCGGCGACGGTGCCCGGCCAGCGATCCAGCGACGCGAACGCCAGTGGCTCGGTGGTCAGCAAGTCGAACCACCACTTCGGGTGCGGCACCGCGTCGAGCACGGTGCGCAGCGTCAGCGACGGCGGGATCGTCATCCCGTTGCGGCTGTCCCGGAACCGGGCCCCGGAGACCGGCACGTCGACGGTGGCCAGCAGGGTGTCGAATCCGGCGTCGGCGGCGCGCTTGACCAGTGCCATCGACCGGTCTCGGTCCTTCCACATATATAGCTGAAACCATTTGCGGCCCTGCGGGACCGCGGCCACCAGGTCTTCGATTGCGCAGGTTCCGAGCGTGGAGAGCGAAAACGGGATGCCGGCCCGGGCCGCCGCCGCCGCTCCGGCGATCTCGCCTTCGGTCTGCATCAACCGGGTGAATCCGGTCGGCGCGATCCCGAAGGGCAAGGCGACGGGCTGACCCAGCACGTCCCACCCGAGGGTCACATTGCTGACGTCGCGCAGGATCGTCGGGTGGAATTCGATGTCGCGGAAGGCTTGTCGGGCACGCTCTAACGACAACTCGTCCTCGGCCGCGCCGTCGGTGTAGTCGAATGCCGCCTTCGGGGTGCGGCGTTTGGCGATGCGGCGCAGATCCTCGATCGTGAAGGCCGCGCTGAGCCGACGTGTGGTCGCGTTGAACTGCGGCCGCTTGAATTGCATGAGCGGGGCCAGGTCGCGGGCTTTGGGCATGCGTCGTTTGACGGCCATGTATGTCACCGTAGTCATATGGACTCGGCGGACGATCCCTTCGATCTGACACGTTTCGTTGTCGCGCAGGAGCCGGTCTACGGCAGCGTCGTCGAGGAGCTGCGTGCCGGACGAAAACGTGGTCACTGGATGTGGTTCGTGTTCCCGCAGCTGCGCGGCCTGGGCAGTAGTCCGACGGCCGTCCACTACGGCATCTCGTCGCTGCAGGAGGCTCGCGCCTATCTCGGGCACGAGGTGCTGGGGCCGCGGCTGCATGAGTGCACCCGGCTGGTCAATCAGGTGCGAGGTCGCTCGATCACGCAGATCTTCGGTTCACCGGACGATCTCAAGCTGCGTTCGTCGATGACGTTGTTCGCGCTGGCGACCGATGACCGCCAGGATTTCCTCGCGCTGCTCGACATTTACTACCGCGGTGAGCAGGACGCCCTGACGCTGGCCCAGCTGGGCGACTAGGCGGGGCGCAGGATTCGCCAGCCGTGCGGTTCGACGGTCACCTCGGCGACGACGTCGCTGGGTGGGGCTGCCGATCCGGCGACCACCTCGGCGCGCGCCGGTCCCAGCTCCGACAGCACCAGCCGCACCGGCTCGTCGTCGATGTTGAGCGCAACCACTAGTGCATCGTTTCCGCTGCGCGTCTCGTAGACGTAGTGCCGGTTGGCCAGCCGCATCGACGTGGTGGTGGCGGAATGGAGCCAGGGGTGGCGCCGGCGCAGTCCAATCAGGAATTGGTGCAGTCGCCATACCTCGGCACCGAAGTCGTCCAATTGCAAAGGGGGAGAGGCGAACTCCGGGCGCACCGCGTCGTCGCCGCCGTAACGCTCTTCTTTGACGGCGCGGAACCCGAACTCGTCGCCGGCGTATACGCTGGGCACACCGCCTATGGTCAACAGCAACACCAGCGCGTGCGCGAGGTGATGGGGATTGTCCAGCTGGCTGGCGATGCGGGTGACGTCATGATTGCCGATGAACGTCAGCGGCGCGAAACTGGCCAGAAACGTGCTGTGGCGCTGCAGCGCCCAGTTCAGCTCGAAGAAGTTGCCGTCGTTGAGGCTGCTCCAGATCGCCTTCCACAGTTCGTACTGGGTGGCGGAGTCGAAGGTGGCCGCCTCGACGATCGCGGCATAGTCGCCGTGAATGAGTTCGCCGACGAACCAGGCGTCCGGATGCCGCTCGCGCACCCGCGGTAACGTCGTCGCCCAGAACTGTTGTGGCACAGCGTAAGCCGCGTCCAGGCGCCAGCCGTCCGCGCCCCGCTGCAACCAGTGCGACATCACGTCGGCGACGTAGTCGACGACTTCCGGGTGGTCGTGATTGAGGGTAATCAGCTCGGAATGCCCCTCAAAGGTGTGAAACCGTCCGGGACGGCCCCGAAACCAGCGCGCGGCCGTATCGTCGTGCGCCGCATCGAGGTAGCGCCCGAAGTCCACCCCGACATGGTTGAAGACACCGTCGAGCAGTACCCGCAGGCCGCGGGCTCGGGCCTCGGCGACGAGGTAGTCGAAATCGCCGTCGTCACCGAGTCGGGGGTCGATCCGGTAGTGGTCGGTGGTGTCGTAACCGTGTGTGCGCGAGGCGAAGATCGGCCCCAGGGCGATTCCGGATGCCCCCAGCTCGATGGCGTGATCGAACCAGTCGGCAAGCCGCCGCAACCGGTGTTCGCCCGGACCCGGCGGGTCCGATCCCTCGGGCGTGGGAAATGCTCCCACGAAGCCCAAGGGATAGACCTGCCACCAGATCGCGTGCGCTACCCAGGATGCGGTCACCGGCGACGATCAGCCGACGCCGGCCAGTGTCTGCGCGGTCGTGATCGCTTGTGCCACACCAGAAACAATCGCTGCGGCCTTCAAGGCTTCCAGGATCACCTCACGATCCACGCCGGCCTCACGAAGCGTGTGCTCGTGTGCCACAACGCAGTGCGAACACCCGTTGATCGATGACACCGCGAACGACCACAGCTCGAAATTCGCCTTGTCCACCCCCGGATTGCCGATGATGTTCATCCGCAGTCCGGCCCGCAGGTCGTCGTACTTACCGTCCAAGAACCCGCGGCCCCGGTAGAACACGTTGTTCATGCCCATGATCGACGCGGCACCCAGAGCCGCCTGGTACGCCTCGGCAGACAGATTGTCGGCTGCCTCGGCCCCAATCTCGGCCAGCACCTGGGTGTTTCGCGTTGCCGCCGCACTGGCCAGCAACGTGCCCCACAACTGTTCGTCGTTGAGCACGGTGGTCCGCGCGATCGAACCCAGGTTGAGCTTGAGGTCCTTGGCGTATTCCGGCAGCGCTTCCTTCAGATTCTCGATACTCATCACAAACCTCCAGATCGAGCCGAAATTACGCCGAGGCCTTGAGCAGTTCTCCGGCGTTCAGCGTCGGGTCGCCCTTGCGCCAGTTGCAGGCACACAGCTCGTCGGATTGCAGAGCGTCCAAGACTCGCAGCACCTCGTCCACGTTACGCCCCACGGATCCCGCGGTCGCCGAGACGAATTGGATCTCGTTGTTGGGGTCCACGATGAAGGTGACGCGGTCGGCCACACCGTCGGCATTGAGCACACCGGTGGCCAAGGCGAGTTCACGCTTGATGTCCGACAGCATCGGGAACGGCAGCTTCTTGAGGTCCTCGTGCTGGGCACGCCACTGGAAGTGCACGAATTCACTGTCCACCGACACGCCGAGCACCTGCGCGTCGCGATCCTCGAACTCGTCGTTCAGCTTGCCGAACGCGGCGATCTCGGTCGGGCACACAAAGGTGAAGTCCTTGGGCCAGAAGAACACGATCCGCCACTTGCCCTCGTGGCCGTCGCTGGAGAAGGTCTTGAAGTAGTCCTCCGGTTGCTGGGCGTCGACCTTCGACAGGTCGCCGCCGATCAGCCCGGTGAGCTCGTAGGCGGGAAACTGGTCGCCGATCGTCAACAGTGCCATATCCGCTCCTTATCTGGAATTAGTCAAGATTAAGTGTCTGTCACCATGTTGCCGGGAGCGGTGTCTGAAGTAAAGGTGATATATCACACTATACTTATAGCCATGACCGATAAGAGTTTTCAGCCGACCCTGGCCGGGCTTCGGGCCTTCGCGGCGGTGGCCGAGAAGCATCATTTCGGCAGTGCTGCAACGGATCTCGGTGTCAGTCAGTCGACACTCTCGCAGTCGCTCGCCGCCCTCGAAACGGGCCTGGGCACCCACCTCGTCGAGCGCTCGACGCGGCGTGTCCGCTTGACACCGGAAGGCGCGCAACTGCTGCCGCTCGCCCAAGCCGTGGTCGAGGCGGCGGAAGCGTTCACCGCCGCCGCGGGGGGCACCTCGGATCCGCTGCAGGGCACCCTGCGCCTCGGCATGATCCCCACGGTGGCGCCCTACGTCTTGCCCACCGTGCTGACCGGCCTCTCCAATCGCCTTCCCGCCCTGACCCTGCGGGTGATCGAAGACCAGACCGAGCGACTGCTGACCGCACTGCGCGGCGGGGCCCTGGATGCGGCCCTGATCGCGCTGCCCGCCGACGCCACCGGACTCACCGAGGTGCCGATCTACGAGGAGGACTTCCTGCTCGCGGTACCGCCCGGCCACCCGCTGTCCGGCAAACGCCGGGTACCCACCTCGGCGTTGGCGGACCTGCCGCTGCTGCTACTCGACGAGGGACACTGCCTGCGCGATCAGGCCCTCGATGTCTGCCAAAAGGCCGGTGTGCGAGCCGAACTCGCCGACACCCGAGCCGCGTCGCTGGCCACCGCGGTGCAGTGCGTGACCGGCGGGCTCGGGGTGACGCTGATCCCACAGAGCGCGGCACCCGTGGAGGCCGCCCGCAGCCAGCTCGGGCTCGCGCAGTTCGCGTCGCCGCGCCCGGGCCGGCGCATCGGCCTGGTGTTCCGCTCGTCGAGTGGCCGCGACGAATCGTATCGGCGACTTGCCGCCATCATCGGCGAGTCGGTCGGCAGCGAACAGCGAGTACGCCTGGCTACATAGCGTCATTCGGCTGCGGCGCGTCGACTACTGCACTCGGCGTTCGGCGGCGCCGACGGTAGGTTCTGCCTATGGAGAAGGTGATCGCGGTGCTCAGGCGCGCAGATGCGGACGACGATTGGACCGCCCGCCAACGGGGTCCGGTAGCGGACGCCTTGTTGGGCTTGGGCCTGCCCGGGTTGGCCATCAACGTGAAAGACAGCGGGGTGCGGCACTCGCTGATGACGCTGACGACCATGGACCCACCGGCCGTTGCCGTCGTGAGCATGTGGACCGAGCAGTGCTACGGCGCACAGATGACCAAGGCGTTGGCGATCCTCGAGGCCGAATGTGAACAGCTCGCCGCCTATTTGGTCACCGAGTCGGTGCCGCTGCCTTATCCCGGCGGTGACCCCGGCTCCCGCACGACAGGTTTTGCCAATATCGCGCTGCTGCGCCGGCCCGCGGGGCTGGACCAGGCAACGTGGCTGAACCGCTGGCAGCTCAACCACACCTCGGTGGCCATCGAGACGCAGTCGACCTTCGGTTATACCCAGAACTGGGTGGTGAGGGCGCTGACTCCGGACGCGCCGGGAATCGCGGGCATCGTCGAGGAGTTGTTCCCGATCGAAGCGGTCACCGATCTCAAGGCATTCTTCGGGGCCGCCGACGACGACGACCTGCAGGACCGGCTGGGCCGAATGGTCGCCAGTACAACAGCATTCGGCGCTAACGAGAACATCGACACGGTGCCGACCAGCCGCTATGTATACAAGGCAGCCTTTGGAACGTGAGGACCGCAAATGACAACACTCAAGGACGCTGTCGCGCTGGCGGCGGCGGAAAGCGGGTTGGCGGTGATCTCGACGGTTCGCGCCGACGGAACCGTGCAGGCATCGCTGGTCAACGTCGGCCTGTTACCCCACCCGCATACCGGTGAGTCGGTCCTCGGCTTCACCACCTACGGCAAAGTCAAACTCGCCAACCTCCGGGAACGGCCGCAACTGGCCGTCACGTTCCGCAACGGCTGGCAATGGGCGACTATCGAAGGCCGCGCAGAGCTGGTCGGCCCCGACGACTCGCAACCGTGGCTTGCCGACAGCGACCAGTTGCGGCTCCTGCTGCGCGAGGTCTTCAGCACGGCCGGCGGAACCCACGACGACTGGGACGAATACGACCGCGTGATGGCCATGGAACGTCGCGCCGTGGTGCTGATCGCGCCCACCCGCGTCTACAGCAACGGGTGAGCTCGGGCCGGCGACGCGGCGCGGTTAGGCTGCAGCGGTGACATTGCTGATCGATGACACCAACCGGGTACGCACCCTGACGTTGAACCGGCCCGAGGCGCTCAACGCCTTCAACGAAGCGCTCTACGACGCCACCGCGGAGGCACTGTTGGCCGCTGCCGAGGACCCGGAAATCGCGGTCGTTATCTTGACCGGAACCGGCCGCGGCTTTTCTGCCGGCACCGATCTGGCCGAGATGCAGGCACGCATCACCGATCCCGACTTCGCTGCGGGCACGCACGGATTCCCCGGCTTGATCGACGCGCTGAGCGCGTTTCCCAAACCCCTGATTTGCGCCGTGAACGGTGTCGGAGTCGGGATCGGCGCCACCATCCTCGGCTACGCCGACCTGGCGTTCATGTCGTCGACGGCACGGCTGAAGTGTCCGTTCACCAGCCTGGGTGTGGCCCCCGAAGCGGCCTCGTCGTATCTGCTGCCGCAGCTGATCGGCCGGCAGAACGCCGCGTGGTTGTTGATGTCGTCGGAATGGGTGGATGCACAGGAGGCCTTGCGGATGGGCCTGGTCTGGCGGGTCTGCGAGCCGGAAGAGCTGCTGCCCGAAACCCGGCGATACGCCGAAGTCCTGGCTTCCCGGCCGGTTTCGAGCCTGATGGCGGTGAAACACACTATGACAGAACCGATTCGGCCCGAGATCGTGGCCGCAACCGCACGCGAGAACGCGCATTTCGCCGAGCTGATGGGCGCTGCGGCCAACGCCGCGGCGTTGGCCTCTTTCGCGGAGCGGAAGAACAGCTGAATAACGGAGCGAATTAACGAAACGCGACGCGTCTAGCGCGACACCGCGGATTCGAGTTCGGCGTCGACTTGCTTGGACGCCTCGATGATCGCCCGCAGCGTTCGCCGGCACCGCCCGCAGTCACCGCCGGCACCGCACAGCGCCGCCACCTCCTTCGAGGTGGAGGCACCACGGGCCACGCATTCAGCCACGGTGTGATTGGTGGCGCCGACGCACAAGCACACGTACATCAGCAGTCCTCCCATTCACCCGCACTCGCCTGAACAGGCCTCACATTAAGCGAGTCTATCCTAAGTAGGTTAGACGAACCTAACTATGCTCCCAACAGGCGTTTCAGCGAGTGAGCGCAGCCATACCTTGCTGGAACAATTCCAATTTGCGTGGCAAAGTGCTGCTTGGCCGGCGGTGAGGCAGCGCAACGCACCTGCCGCGCGCAGCCACGACAGCCCCGACCACCGGAGGAGTGATCATGCAAGGGGATCCCGACGTTCTGCGTCTGCTCAACGAGCAGTTGACCAGTGAGCTGACTGCGATCAACCAGTACTTCCTGCACTCGAAAATGCAAGAGAACTGGGGCTTTACCGAGATTGCCGAGCACACTCGCGCGGAGTCCTTCGACGAGATGCGCCACGCCGAAGCGATCACCGACCGCATCTTGCTGCTGGACGGCCTGCCGAACTACCAGCGCCTGTTCTCGTTGCGCATCGGTCAGACGCTGCGCGAGCAATTCGAGGCCGATCTGGCAATCGAATACGAGGTCTTGGCCCGGCTCAAGCCCGGCGTGATCATGTGCCGCGCAAAAGAAGACAGCACCAGCGCCTTCTTGTTGGAGAAGATCATCGCCGACGAGGAAAACCACGTCGACTATCTGGAGACGCAGCTGCAGCTGATGGAGAAGCTGGGCGAGCCGCTGTACTTGGCGCAATGCGTGTCCCGGCCGCCGGGCTCGATCGCGTAGTCCCGATTTGGTTTCACTGACCCGCGGCGCGATTGCCGCGGGTTAACCCTGGGCACCCGTTAGCATCGAACGCCGACGGGAAGGCAGGCATGACGAGCCCGAGAGCAACGTCCAGCGCGGCAACTCAAGCCAATCCCGTTGTGGTGGATCCCACGGCCAGCGGTGCGTTGATCACCCCGCGACGTCGAAACCTGATCTTCGTCGCGATCGTGCTCGGGATGCTGCTCGCCGCGCTGGACCAGACCATCGTCGCGACCGCCTTGCCGACCATCGTCGCCGACCTGGGCGACGCCGGCCATCAATCCTGGGTCGTCACCAGCTACCTGCTGGCGTCGACGATCGTCACCGCACTGGTCGGCAAGCTCGGTGACGTGTTCGGCCGCAAACGCGTGTTTCAGGCCGCCATCGTGTTCTTTGTCGTCGGGTCGGTGTCGTGCGGGCTGTCCCAATCGATGGCCATGTTGGTCGGGTCGCGGGCGCTGCAGGGCATCGGCGGTGGGGGGATCACCGTCACGGCCAGCGCGCTGATCGGTGAGGTCGTCCCCCTGCGTGAACGCGGCCGCTACCAAGGCATTCTGGGCGCGGTCTTCGGGGTCACGACGGTCGTCGGCCCGTTGCTTGGCGGCTACTTCACCGACTACCTGACCTGGCGGTGGGCGTTTTGGGTGAACGTTCCGATCTCGGTGCTGGTCATCTTCGTTGCGGCAGCGGCCATTCCGGCGCTGGCGGCATCCACCAAGCCCGTCATCGACTATGGCGGAATTGTGTTGGTCGGACTGGGCGCCGCCGGCGTGACCCTGGCGACCAGTTGGGGCGGCACCCTGTACCCGTGGGGCTCGCCGACGATCATCGCATTGTTCGTCGGCGCCGCCGCGGCGCTGGCCGCCTTCGTTTGGATCGAAAGCCGGGTCCCCCAGCCGATCCTGCCGACTCGGCTGTTCGCCAGCCCGGTGTTCACGGTCTGCTGCGTGTTGTCGTTCGTGGTCGGTTTCGCGATGCTGGGCGCGATGACGTTTCTGCCGACCTACATGCAGTACGTCAACGGAGTCTCGGCGACGACGTCGGGGCTGCGCACGCTGCCAATGGTGATCGGGATGCTGATCACCTCGACCGGCAGCGGCACCCTGGTCGGCAAGACGGGCCGCTACAAGATCTTTCCGGTCACCGGTACCGCCCTGATGGCTCTGGCGTTTCTGCTGATGTCGCGGATGACCCCGTCCACCTCGGCACTGGTTCAGTCCCTCTACCTGGTCATCCTGGGGGCCGGCATCGGATTGTCGATGCAGGTACTGGTCCTCATCGTGCAGAACACCTCGAACTTCGAGGATCTCGGTGTCGCCACCTCGGGTGTGACGTTCTTCCGCACCATCGGTAGTTCGTTCGGCGCCGCGATCTTCGGTTCGCTGTTTTCGAACTTCCTCGACGGGCGGATGCCCGCGGCCCTGGCGGCCAGCGGCGCGGTGCCCGACGCGGTGAGTTCACCGGGTGCCCTGCATCGTCAGCCACATAGTGTGGCCGCCCCGATCGTGGCGGCCTATTCCGAGTCACTGAGCGAGGTGTTTTTCTGGGCCGCACCGGTTGCCCTGGTCGGGTTCGTCCTCGCGTTGTTCTTGCGTGAGATCCCTCTGCGGGACATCCACAACAGCGCAGTCGATCTCGGTGACGGATTCGGGATGCCGACCACCGACACTTCAGAACGGCTGTTGGAGAACGCGATTGCGCGTATGCTGCGCGGAGACCCCGGCGTACGGTTGCGCAGTATCGCGATGCGACCCGACTGTCGCCTCGACGTGGCCGGGCTGTGGGGCGTGATGCGCATCTACCGCTTCGGGCAGATGTATGGGACGGCCCGCCTCAGCGATATCGGCGACTCGATGCGGATCCCGTTCGAGGTCATCGAGCCCACCTTCGGTCGCTTGGTCGCTAGCGGCTACGTGCAACGCGACGGCGATCAAATGTGGCTGACCCCGGCCGGGGCTGAGCAAGTCGACTACGTCTATTCGTTGCTGTTGGGCTGGATCGTCGACAAGCTGTCGCGTTCGCCCAGTTATCAGGGCCGACCGGACCGCCGCGCAGTCGAAATCGCGCTGCAGCACATCGCCCACCGCGTTCTGGCTCAACGCGATTGGCACGACGACGCGCCCAACACCGGCCGCCTGGAGGCGGCCGCCGGCGGCAGATACTAGAACGTGTTCCAAGAATCGCGGGCGCGGGCGTACCATCACGCCATGAGCCGAATCGGAACATTCGCTGACGACGACATCTACAGCTGGGCCACGAAGTCTCCGGACCTCGGCGGCGCAATCGCCAACTTCAGCCAGGCCGTGTACACCAAGAACCGGCTGCCGATGCGCACCCGCGAAATCGCGCGCGCCGTGATCGCCCACGACAACGAGTGCACCGTGTGCATTAACACGCGCGACGCCGACGGGCCGGCCGCGGGCGTCGACGAAGAGCTGTATGAGCATGCGCTGGACTGGCGCACGTGGCCGGGATTCAGCGAACAGGAGCGACTGGCCGCCGAGTTCGCGCACCGTTTCGGCACGGAACACACCAAGTTGCGCGATGACGAAGACTTCTGGAGCCGAGCCAACGAACACTTCACCGAGGAGCTACTCGCCGACCTCGCCATGTCCTGCGCCCTCTGGGTCGGCATGGGGCGGATGCTGCGGACCCTCGACATCGGCCAGACCTGCATGCTGACCCTGCCGAGCCGGGCATAGTCGCCAACCGGATCCGCCGATGAGGCGGCGATGACAGCCACCCCCCTCGCCGCGGCTTCGGTCGCCCAGCTGGAGGCCGAGGGCGTCGATACCGTGATCGGCACCGTGGTGAATCCCGCCGGCCTCACCCACGCCAAGGCCGTGCCGATCCGGCGCACCAACGCCTTCGTCGACCCCGGCCTGGGCGCCAGCCCTTCATGGCACGGGTTCGCCATCGACCAGACCGGTATCGCGTTCACCGAAGACGTTGGTGTGATCGGTGATCAGCGTGTGCGCATCGACTTGTCGGCGCTGCGCGGCATCGGCGACGGGTTGGCGTGGGCACCCGGCTCGTTCTTCGAACAGGACGGCGCGCCGGTTCCCGCGTGCAGCCGGACAACGTTGCGCCGGGTAGAGGCCGCACTCGCGACAGCCGGCATTGAGGCGACGATCGGCCATGAAATCGAATTCGTTCTGGTCGATCCGGACGGTAGGCGGCTGCCGTCCACGCTCTGGGCGCAATACGGTCTGGTCGGCGTCCTCGAGCGCGAGGCATTCGTCCGCGATGTCATTGCGTCGGCGGCGAGCAGCGGCGTCGGGATCGAGCAACTCCATCCGGAGTACGGTGCCAACCAGTTCGAGATCTCGCTGAGGCCGCTGTCACCAGTCGCCGCCGCGGACCAATTGGTACTGACCCGGATCATTGTCAGCCGCGCCGCCCGCCGCCATGGTTTGCGCGTCAGTCTGTCGCCGGTGCCCTTCGCTGACGATGTCGGATCCGGTGCGCACCAGCACTTCTCGCTGACAACGCCGGAGGGTCCGCTGTTTTCCGGTGGCGGGGGCGTCGCAGGCATGACGCAGGCGGGACAGAGCGCGATAGCGGGAGTGCTTGGCGGATTGCCGGAGGCACAGGGCGTGCTGTGCGGGTCGATCGTGTCCGGCCTGCGCCTGCAACCGGGCAACTGGGCGGGAGCCTACGCCTGCTGGGGTACCGAGAATCGGGAAGCCGCAGTGCGATTCATCAAAGGCGGGGGAAACAACGCGAATGTCGAGGTGAAAATCATCGACCCCTCGGCGAACCCGTATTTCGCGTCGGCCGCGATCTTGGGACTAGCACTCGACGGAATCCAGCGCAACGCGACACTACCACCGGAGATCACCGTCGACCCGGCAAAGCTGTCCGATTCGGAGCAACAACGTATCGGCATCGTACCCCTCACCCAAAACCAACCAGATAGTGTTGCCGCACTGGATAATTCGGAACTGTTACGCACCATTTTGGGCAACGCCGCGGTCGACGTGATCGTCGCGGTCCGGCGCCTGGAACACAACTGCTACGGCGATCTCGGCCCCGAGCAGCTGGCCGACAAGTTCCGGATGGCGTGGAGCCTGTAGCGGTGGCCGACTCGTCAACTCTCGCCGACCACATCGGCGAAGTGGCGCTGATCGACCACCACGTCCACGGCTGCTGGTTGGAGCCGGGGGACCGGCAGCGGTTCGAGAACGCCCTCAACGAGGCCAATACCGAGCCACTGACCGACTCGGGCTTCGACTCACAGCTGGGCTTCGCGGTGCGTGCCCACTGCGGCCCCATCCTCGGATTGCCGAAACACGGCGATCCACAAGACTATTGGGAGCGCCGCAGCGCATTCACCGAAACCGAGCTGGCGCGCCTGTTTCTGCCCGCCGCCGGAGTGAGCGACTGGCTGATGGACACCGGCATCGGCGCCGGCACCACAGATATCTCGCAATTGTGCACACTGTCAGGAAACCGGGTACACGAGATCGTTCGCCTCGAGCAGGTGGCCGAGCAGGCCGCCCGGGCGCCCGGCGATTACGCCTCGGCATTCGCGGAGATCCTGCACGAGCGTGCCGCCGGTGCGGTCGGCACGAAGTCGATCCTGGCCTACCGCGGCGGTTTCGACGGCGACCTGACCGAGCCGAGCGCGGCCGAAGTAGCCCAGGCCGCGCAGCGGTGGCGGGATCTCGGCGGAACCCGGTTACAGGATCGAGTTCTGCTGCGTTTCGGGCTGCACCAGGCATTACGTCTCGGCAAGCCGCTGCAATTCCACGTTGGGATTGGCGACCGCGACTGCGACCTGCACAAAGCTAATCCGCTGTACCTGCTCGATTTTCTGCGTCAATCCGGCGATGCGCCGGTCATGTTGCTGCACTGCTACCCCTACGAGCGCGAGGCAGGCTACCTCGCCCAGGCTTTCAACAACGTCTACCTCGACGGCGGATTGAGCATCAACTACCTGGGCGCCCGGGCACCGGCGTTCATCGCCCGTCTGCTGGAGATGGCACCGTTTCACAAGATCCTGTATTCGTCGGATGGCTTCGGGCCGGTGGAATTGCACTATTTGGGCGCGGCGTTGTGGCGCAGGGGTATTCACCGAACACTGAGCGGATTTGTCGACGACGGCGAATGGTGCGAACGCGACGCAATGCGGGTTGTCGATCTGATTTCCCACCAGAACGCCGCCCGTGTCTATCGTCTCGACGCTCCCGGTCACTGAGGCCGAAGTCCGACTATCGTGCTGAGGGGAGATGGCGAAGCGTCGGTTCCCCAGACAAGGCGTTTCGTGGAGAGACGTGACTTCCTCAAATGGGCCGGGCTGGCGGCAGTAGCCGCAGGTCCCGCTCAGGCCGGAGCGACCATTGCCTGCTCGCCCACGAGATGCGGCGGATCGCATCTGTGCCCGGCCCCGCGGGCTTCCGCTTCTATCACACCCACCTGGTCCCGCAGCCGACCTATCCCGGGGGCGGTACGGCGGCCTGGTCGGTCCGGTCTACATCGAAACCAAACAGAATCCCGGCGCATACGACCACTGCTTAACGCCGCTTAGTTACCGAGGGGCAACGTTGTGGTGCAACGGTTTTCGGCCGCTTTACGAATCGCGGTGTAAAAGACCGGTAATCCGGGTAATCGACCCCGAAGCACGCTGAGGACAGGAAGCGGACATGGGGCTCGTAGCAGAGGCCATTGACTGGACCCGCAGGCAGGTCGTGTCCAGAGTCCCCAAGGCCGACCTCGACCAGCGAGATCCCGACTACATCCGCGACCAGCTGCCGGGCACCTGGCTCCTCGCGTCGCTGTATTTCCGCGCAGACGTCCGGGGATTGGATCGGATACCCAACGAAGGTCCGGTGTTGCTGGTGGGCAACCACAGCGGCGGAAACGTGCCCCCGGACACCTTCGTATTCACGCTCGCGTTCTGTTCGTACTTCGGCGTCGAGCGGCCGTTCTACCAGCTGGCCCACAACCTCGTCGTCTCAGCACCGCCGCTGGGCTGGCTGCGCAAGTTCGGCACCGTCGCCGCCAACCCCGAGAACGCCCGTTTGGCATTGGATTCCGGCGCGGCGCTGCTGGTGTATCCCGGCGGCGACTACGAAGTGTTCCGGCCGTCGTGGCAGCGCCACCAGGTGGACTTCGGTGGCCGGATGGGATACGTGAAGCTAGCCCGGGAGGCGGGCGTGCCGATCGTCCCGGTCGCCGCCGTCGGAGGCCAGGAGAGCGCGCTGTTCCTGAACCGCGGGCAGTGGCTGGCCAAAGCACTGATGGCGGATAAATTGTTGCGGCTCAAGAGCATTCCGATATCGCTGGCACTGCCCTGGGGCTTGAACATCGGCGACCTGGCGGGCCACATCCCGCTGCCCACCAAGATCGCGATCGAGGTGCAGGAACCGATCGACGTCGACGGCGATGACGAAGCGGTGCATGACAAGGTCATCGCCAGTCTGCAGGGCGCCGTCGACCGGCTCGCCGCCAAACGCCGTCTACCGGTGATCGGCTGATGCGCGTCGAACGCCGATGCGTCATCCAGGCGGACCGCGCGGCCGTTTGGAAGATCGTCAGCGACCCGGACTGCTACCCGACCTTCATGACGAACCTCGAACGATGGGAAGCAGCGAACGAGCAAGCTGCCGGCGTAGGTGCCCGCTATACCGTCCATTGGAAGATTGGGTCGGTGCCGGTTGGCGGCCTGATCGAGGTGGTCGAATTCGATGAGCGCCGCGACCTGGCCTGGGTGGGTATCACCGGCGTCACGCTGCGGGGGCGCATCCGGCTGCGAGACGGGGCTGCCGGCCAAACGAAAGTGACTTTCCGGCTGTCATATCAGGCACCGGGGGGAATCCTGGCCTACATCGCCGATCGAATCGCAGTGCGTCAGGTGGGCCGCACGCTGTCCGACACGCTGCGGTGCCTCAAACAACTCGCTGAGTCTTAGTCGATTCGTCTCCAACCGGCAGCGCGCGTTGTCATCGGTACGGCCGCCCGAGTCAGCCGGCATGGCTGGGTGAAGGTCAAATGCAAGCGCGACCCGGTCCGGCTTTGTGTACAGCACGGAAAAGCTGCATAGCAATGGCTATTCATGTGTTAGCTATGCATTTCGCCCAATGAATGAATGGCGCCCTCGGCACGAAACTCGTTGGCTTGCCGGATAAACACACGAGCAGCGGCGCCGGCGCGGTCCTGCGTGAGGCTCGTCCGCACCACCAAACCCTTTGGTTCAGCGAGCTTGCGGCGTACACTCAAACTTCCCGGGTCACTCGGGCGTATACAAGTCCATATAGCTGGCAATAGATCGTTCAAAGACGAACGGGGGAACTGCCATGTCACGTTGCACGAACAAGATCATCGTCGCCTTGATCCTCGGTTTTACCGCCCTTACCGCATCGGGGTGCACAGTCCCACTCACCATTGATTGCGGTCAATTCACCTGCATTCCAGGCTAGCGATCAACGATTCATCTTGGTCACGGATAAGCGGTTCGCGCGCTTCGGGCGTACCGTGAAGCTGCACCCGAAACCGTGACGGTCACCGGAATCCAAGTCGAAAGTACTTGTGCCATAGCACTACTGCTTTCGTTGGCGTCTAACGCCAACGAAGACAGCTAGCCGTACATAGGTCGCCCGCTCCTAGCTGCAGACGCCCAAAGGCGTTGAGATAGGCCATATCCGGGAGACGGGCTGCCGTAAGATGCATCCCGCCGAAAGAGCGCTGCACAGCACACGTTGGCTAAGCCCAGGGGCCCAAAGCGAGGGATCCGCGATAATCCCTGCTCGCACAGGGATTATCGCGGATTCACCCCACGACTAACAAGCGCTGCGCTATGGCGTGAAGACTAGGCCGGAGCCACCTGGATCGATGGTGAGCGGGATCGTGCACCCTGATGCCGTAAGCGCGGTGAAGCCGAGGATCAAGGCGACGACAAATTTACTGCTGAGACGTGACATGGTGTTACCCCCGTTCGTCTAAGGACAATCTGTTACCAGAGAGCCGATCTGCTGCCCGAGACACACGTACAATACGACGCGAAATAGCTTGATCACGAGTGTTTTCCCGAAATCGCCGCAAAATTTTTTCACCTATTGCGTTCAATCGGTACGATTCTGAGCCGCTTCCCAGGCAAGCGGTATGTCCATTCGAAAGCTGTTGCTGCGCAATGTATTTCAAATCAAGATCACCGGGAAATACGCTGGCACAAAGGGATGCGGTCGGGACGCGACCGGAACCCCGGCGGCTACACCGCGTGTCGGCGGCTGCAAGGGCTAAATTCCTGACTGCGGCGGGACACTCCGAGACGCCGCAACGCGGTCGGGAGCGGCTCCGCGACGGCTCTCGCGATGAGCAACGGTGGCTAGCCCCAGTGCGGCGGCACTTGACTGCCCGGGCAGTCGGCGTATTGGCAGTTGATGTCCCGCACCCGCCTGCGGATGACCTTGCCGTCACTGTCGCGGATGTACTCAACCGTCGCCTCGGCTGCCCGTCGGCAATGAGGACAGGCTTCCATTTCGGTTTCAAAGCGCGCCATCACGTCCCCCCTCCCCGTCGCGAAGTAATTTAAGCGTCGCAGATCACCGCGCCGTATGTAGTGGTTGGCCCGCGGACACTGTTGGATCTCGTTTCCGGCGATGTCCAGCACGACGAAACCATTTCGAACACGGCATATCATGCCCTGCGAGGAGTTAGCCAGCGCACGCCGGCGATCGGAACTCCATTTCCATTGCCTTCGCGCTCAGCCCTACGCACTGAAATTGCAGCGGTCTCGGGCGCACCTCCCAGTCGCCGCGGCGGCCACGATGGTGCTGCCGTCCCCTGAGCGGCACCCCCGCGCGGTCTGTCCGGACCGCGGACCAAACCGGCCCGGACAGACGACGACACCGTCAGGCACGCGTTGAACGTGCCGGCGTGCGGTGCTTGGGGCACCCAGCGCGCTCGCTAACCCCGCAGGCGATCAGCCAGCCCCGCGCGCGTGTCCATGCGCGCAGCGACTGACGTGTGCAGCGACTGACTTGTGAGAAGCCGTTGACGAACAACCGCACCGTACGGACACCTGATGCCTACCCGAGGGCGTCATGTCGTGCCCAAGGCCCCATACCGTAGCAAACAGCCCACTCAGCGTTCACCGACGCGTGAGAGGCGCACAGCGCGTCGAGCCACGCAGGCTCACATCGAGATGTTGATGAGCGACAACACCGGCGTGCAGCCGGTGGCCGTAGCAGCGGTAACAGCAAGGATTACGGCAACACTGAGTTTGCTGGTTACACGTGACATAACGCACTCCATTCGTCCCGGTTTGCACCCGACTCAAGTTGGAGCCGGGCTTATGGCGTCAGGAGCGCAAAAAACGGCCGCTCCCGACTCCGAACAACAATTAGCTGGCATGAAGGCGCCCACCATCGCATTCAGACCCGATTCGGCCGGTGCCGATAGTAACCCGAGATCTAGTAGACATGCCACCTTTACCAAGAAGTAATGTGCACGTGTCGCTGAGGCGAACAACGTCTACGCGTACATGACCACCAGAAACGGCGATGAAGTGGACTTTTGTCGGCTGGAAAGTCGACGGGTGAACTGATCTCCGCAAAAATCTGCGTTGCCGAAAACTCAGCCAGGATGCCGGATCACCTCGACGCTCAGACAGAGTTCAGCGAATGCGACGGCGAACACCCGGAGGGTCAGCATCGCGGCACGGGGGATGAGCGGGATACCGAATTTGCTGACGGCGCGTGACATGTAGTATTCCGTTCATCCAGGACTCACCCGGCTCGAATGACGCCGTAGTGGCAGAGACCTCAGGAGAGGCGCAAAGCGCTACTCCGAACTCTGCACAGCTGGTAGCTGGCAGGAAGACGCCCAGCATCGAATTCAGGCCTGAGCCGGGTGCACAGGGGAGCCGACATAGGTTGCTGTGCCAGGTATCCGCGAGTAGCCGCGGCCGTCGCAGAACACAACAAACGCGCCGGGATGGGCTACCTTCAACACCACTTATAGCAAACTCATACGGCATTCCGCATGCGTCGGAAGTCGGCGAAGATCCGCGCCGCACCGCGGCGTTGGCTCGTCGTCGGCGAGCACCGGCCGTGTTCGCCGACGACGGCCTAAAGCGCCGCAGACTCCTCGCCGGTCAGGGCATCAGAAAGAGAAAAGCGACAGGACCGGCGAACATCCGGAAGCCGTTACGGCCGTGAAGCCCAGGATCATGGCGACACCGACTTTGCTGGTTATGCGCGACATTGCACTCCATTCATCCAGGTATCACCCGGCTCTGGCCAAGCCGGGTCTCGGCGTCAGGAGGCCCAAAAATGGCCGCTCCCGACTCCGAACAACAAATAGCTGGCTTGAAGGCGCCCACCACCGCATTCAGACCGATTCGGCCGGTGCAGATCATAACTGAGATCTGCTGTATCGCGCTAGATGATACTCATGGGTAACCACTAGCCCAATTATTTGTCCATTAGTGAATGAAAGATGGGTCAGATCAGACCCGTAGCATCGAAAACCCAGGACGTATCGGCATTCGCCAACGCCTCGAAGTGGTTCGGCGGCGCGAAGCTGACCAGGCTGTTCATGTCCCAATAGTCTTTCCAGACCGTGATCTTGCCGTCGACGACCTTATGTACCGTGACGAATCTCAGTACACCTCGTTCCCCCGAGCTGAACGTCCAGGTTTCCGAGTGTTCATACATCACGTCGGTGCCGTTGGACAGCAGCACACCGTCGTGGTTCTCGTAACCCGCCAGGTGCTCGAGTCCAATTTTGAGGCGTTTCACGGTGTCTTCGGGTCCGCGCGCCGACACCGCGGGAACCGGCATGTCGACGTAGAGGCAGTCGTCTGCCAAGAACGTCTTGACCGCATCCCAATCCCGCCGCGAAAGCGCCCGCCACATCCCGAGTACGACATCCTCGACCGCGATCATAGAAACTTCTGTCATAGCCGCAAATAAACTCGCTCGCCGCACGGGTGTCAACCACGATGCCGCAGCGGATACTCGCGAAGGTGAACCCGCTGCAGCGCTATCGCCGCAGCCGACGGCTGGCAGCGCTTGTTGGACTGGCTGAGCCGCTACCTGACTCCCTAGACGTCGACGGGAGCCATCGATCGCGCCCGCCCGAGCGCCACCGGCAGATTCGACCAACCCCGCAACACCCGGGTGTCTCGGCGGGTCCCGGCACCGGCCGCCCGCACCTCGGGGAAGCGATCGAAGAAAGCCCGCAGTCCCACCTCGCCCTCGACGCGGGCGAGAGCGGCGCCCAGGCAGAAGTGCCGACCCCCGGAGAACGCGAGATGCCTTCCCGCATTGGAGCGTTCGATGTCGAATCGATGCGGATCGGGGAACACGGACGGATCCCGGTTCGCGGCAGCCAGATAGAGCAACACCACGTCGCCGCGGTTGATCGGCCTTCCCACCAGCTCGACGTCGTTAACGGCCTTGCGCACGGTGAGTTGCACCGGTGAGTCCAGGCGCAATATCTCTTCGACGGCGTTGGGCCATAACTCGGGACGCTCACGCAACGTCTCGAGGTGCTCGGGCGTGTCGAGCAGCATGCGAATCCCGTTGCCCAACAGGTTAACCGTGGTTTCAAAGCCGGCGGCCAGCACCAATGCGGCGATCGCGGTGAGTTCGTGTTCGTCCAGCCGCGTTTCGTCCGCGCCGCTTTCGGCGGTCTGAATCAGCTGACTCATCAAGTCGTCACCCGGGGAGCGCCGCAGGTGCTGCAGATGGTCGACGAGCCAGGCGTTGAATCCGGCGATCCCTTGCTGCACCGTGCGGTACTGGCGCCACGGCAATCCGACGTCCAGACTCGGGGCGGCCAGTTCGCCGAACTGCAGGACACGCGGCCGGTCTTGTTCGGGCACACCCAAGATGTCGCTGATGATGGCGACCGGAAGTCGCGAGCAGTATCGGCCGACGACGTCGACCACGCCGGCCTCGGAGGCCAGCTCGTCCAACAGGTTGGCGGCCGTTTCCTGGACTCGGTCGCGCAGCGCGGCGACCGCCCGCGACGTGAACACCGCCGACACGGTCTTGCGGTAGCGGGTGTGCTCGGGCGGCTCGGTGGCAAGCAGCGACGGGGCGCGCAGCGGATGCAGCAGATCGTCGCGCGCACGACGCTCGAGCCACCGCACCGGTGCCGGCAGATTCGATCCCAGCACCAGGACCCGGAAGTCGTCGGACCGCAGCAGGCTGTGGATGACCTCGTGGTCGACCGCCAAATAGCCGACGCGGCTGCGCACCATCGGGCCCATCGCGTGCAGTTCGTCGCAGAACGCCACCGGATCGGCGGCCACGGTGGGGTCGGCGATCAGCCTGGCTTGCATGTCACCGCGACGGACCCCGAGGAATGCGACGGCCCGAATGAACCCGTGCATCGCGAGCCAGTGCAACCACTCCTTCACGGTGCCTCCCCGGGGCAGATAGGTGGTGTTCGAAAAAGCGTAGACCCGATTGCTCAGCACTCCGCGGTGATCTTGAAGTCCGTGGTGATGACCTTGTTGGGGTTGCTGCTGTTGATGCCGTAGGCACTGCCGGTGATGGTGTACGCCCTGTTGGCGACGTCGACGTGCGCGTCGCCGACTCCGCCCTGCCAAAAGCTTCCGGTGAACCCGTCGACGTTGCGGATCTTCACCCATTGCGGGATGGCCCGGTCAGCGCTGAGCAGCACCACGGCTTCGACCTGGCCGTCGCGGTCGGGAATGTTGATCGTCCGGTAGGACTGCAGCTGCGTGCACGCCGGCGGACGCGCCGCATGGGCGGCCCCGTTGATGGTCAGATGCGCGGCGGCACGCGGCGTGGTCTGGGGCTCCGCGCAGCCCGCAACGCCAGCGGCCAGCACACCTGCGGCCGCAATCCACTTGTATTGCGCCATTCCAGCTCCTCTACTGCCGCTTCGGCATCAGCCCCGGCAGCGATTTGGCGATGCGGCCTCGGACGAACTCGGGACTCAGGCCCTTGAGCAGGTCGATCATCCGAATGCTCTTCGGCACGTACCAATGCAGCCGCTTGGGGTGGTGGTAAGCCTGCCACGCCGCTTCGGCCACGCTGGCCGCCGGCATTAGCCGCATCAAGCCCTTCTTCGGCGCGGTGGCGCGCAACTGCTCACCGGTCATCGGCGCACCGCCGTCGGCGGAATGGTTGGGCGTCGTCGTCAGGATCGCGGTGTCGATCAGACCGGGCAGCACGTCGGCGACGCGCACACCATGGCGCTGCCATTCCACGCTCAGCGCTTCGGTCAGGCCCTTGACCGCGTGCTTGGTCGACGAATAGACCGCGATGCGCGGCATCCCGTAGGTCGCCGACGATGATGACGTCGAGAACATCAGGCTGCCGGGGGTCTTCTTCAGATAGGGCAGTGCGCCGTAGGCGCCGGTCAGCACCGCTTTGTAGTTCACCTCGACGACGCGCATCGTGGCCTCGTAGGGCACGTCTTCGAACCAGCCGGACTCACCGATCCCAGCGTTGTTCCACATCATGTCCAGCCCGCCGCCCGCATTGCCGGCGCAGAAGTCGGCCAGGGCGCCCTCCAGATCCGCCTTGACCGTGACGTCGACGGTGCGCGTCCACAGGCGTTCGTCGCCCAGCTCTCCGACGAGCCCGCTCAGGCCGTCCGCGTTGCGGTCCACGGCGCCGACCCGCCATCCGTTGGCGTGGAAGAGCCTGACACCTTCACGGCCCATCCCACTGCCCGCGCCGGTGATGAAGACGGATTTCACCTCAGCCAGCCTCGACCACATCTTTGATGCGGTTCAGCGTCTTGGTCATATCGCGGATATTGCGGCGCTTACGCAGAAAGCCACCAAACAACCAGTAGATCCCGAGCCACGGCGCGGGGCTGAGCCGGAACGACTCGGTGACATCCGTGCCGGCACCGGACGGCGCCAGACGGTAGTGCCAGTTGTTGACCGGCTTGTCGCCGAGAAAGACCGCGAAGCCGAATTCGCGGCCGGGCTCACAGGCGGTTACTTTGCAGACCGTCCAATAAACCGGGCCGATCTCATTTCTCTTAACATGGCCGCGGAATTTGGCGCCGAGGGCCGGCCCTGTCGCATCACCTAGCCACTCGGCTTCAAAGACCTCCGGTGAAAACTTCCCGGTGTTGCGGACATCGGAAATCAAGTTCCAGATCTTGTCCGCGGGCGCCGCCATATGTACTGTCGCCGAACCTTCCATGGCCCGATCCAAACACATGGCTGGGCGTGAACCTAGGCCGCGCCCGAATTGATCATCAGTGCGGGACGGCTGCCTGGATGAGGCCGTTGATGATCTCCTTGATGCCCTGGGCCGGGTGCGAGTACCACCCGATCGGCAGGCCCGAGTTGGCGCCGCACTTCGGCCACGGCTCCACGCCCTGGTCAGCGAAAAGCCGGTTGGCAACCGCGATTTGCTGCTCACGCGAGGCTGCGGCGGGATTGCCGACGCCGCCGTAACTTGCCCAGGTGGCCGGCTTGAATTGCAGCCCGCCATATGCTCCGTTTCCGGTGTTAGCATGCCAGTTGCCGCCGGATTCGCACTGTGCGATCGCGTCCCAGTTGGGAGTGGGCGCCGCGCCGGCCTCGGCGGTCGCCGGGCCAAGCGTCGCTGCGATGAAACCGCCGACGACGGCGTACTTCACGAGAGGCTTCCCCAAGTTTCTCATGTCAAGCAATTCGGCATGTGTGCAGAAAGCGTTACCGATTTGATTGATTCGCGAGATAAGAAATTTATGGCATTTCTATGGCAATGAAATCCGCATGTCACCCACCAACGACGGCTTCTCGCACGCCAGATGGTTAAGTGCAATAAGACTGAGTCGCCAGTGCCAGGGCCTGCTGATAGAGCCTGTCTAACAGGCGGGCGCGGGTCACAACGGCCCTCGCGGCGTGGAGTTGCGGGGCGCATGCCGGCGAGTGCAGAAGGTCCCAGTGGACCACGATCTGGTTCAGCATCGTCTGGTTGAGACCGTCGATCGTCGACCGTGACACCGATAGGTCGGGCGCACCCGCGGGCGCGCTCGCCGGGTCGAGCTTCCACTCCGCGAACCGGGTGTGCTCGATCGCCTCGGTGGCGTTGATCTGGTCGCCGAACACCCGGCTGACGTAGTTCGGGTCGATGTGTTCACCGGCGGCGTCGGCGCTCAACTTGGCGAGTTGCTGGTGCACGCGGTCCGGATCCTCGACGGGAACGTGCGCATTCCATTTGTAGGCGGCCACCGCCTCGGCCACCTGCAAGCGTTGCGCGGCCGCATCGACCAGCTCCGTCAGCGCACTGGTGTCGGCTCTCGCCGGCGTCGCCAGCAGCGTGGCGGCCGGCAGCGCCGCGAGCAGTGCCCTTAACGCACCACTGCGCCTGACGATTGCCGTCAAGCGCAGTAGTGACATCCGAAATGAGGGGTTAGCCGCCGCCTCCGGGGGTCGCACCCAAGGTGGTCTGCAGGTCACCCTTCATCGCGTTCAGCTGCGCGCCCCAGTACTCCCAGCTGTGGGTTCCGTAGTTGGGGAAGTTGAACACGGCATTGTGGCCGCCCGCGGCGTTGTAGGCGTCTTGGAACTTCTTGTTGACGCCGATCATGAAGTTGCTCTCGAGGAACGTGGCCGGAAGGTTGGCGCCGCCCAGTTCGTTCGGCGTCCCGTTGCCGCAGTACACCCAGAGGCGGGTGTTATTCGCGACGAGCTGGCCTACGTTGACCAACGGGTCGTTGCGTTGCCATGCGGGGTCGTTATCCGGGCCCCACATGTCTTCCTTCTTATAACCGCCGGCGTCACCCATCGCCAGGCCGATCCAGCTCTGCCCGGTGGACGGGCTGAGGTAGCCGGACAGCGAACCGGCGTACACGAACTGAGCTGGGTGGTAGATCGCCAGGTTCATGGCAGAAGCACCGGCCATGGAGATGCCGACCGCGGCGCTGCCGTTCGCCTTGACGCCCTTCTGCGACGACAGATACCCGGGCAGCTCGCTGGTCAGGAACGTCTCCCACTTGTAGGTCGAGCAGCCGGCCTTCCCACACGCCGGGCGGTACCAGTCGGTGTAGAAGCTGGACTGGCCACCAACCGGCATGACGACCGACAGGCCCGACTTGTAGTACCACTCGAACGCGGGAGTGTTGATGTCCCAGCCGTTGTAGTCATCCTGGGCACGCAACCCGTCAAGCAGGTACACCGCGGGCGAGCCGTCGCCGCCGCTCTGGAATTGGACCTTGATGCTGCGGCCCATTCCTGCCGACGGCACCTGCAGGTATTCGACGGGCAGGCCAGGTCGCGAGAATGCACTCGCGGTGGCACCGCCTCCGGCAAGACCGATCAGACCCGGCAGGGCCACCGCCGCTGCCGCACCGACCAAAAGCCGGCGCCCCCAGGCCCGGATCTTCTCGCTCACGTCTGTCATACCTGCGCCCCTTGTCGGTCGTACGTAGTCGCGTGGTGCCCTCGGCAGAATTTACCGTGTAAATAGCTGAAATGTCGATTGGGACGCGTTGTCATCCCGGTTTTGTTTCGGCTGGCGCCACAAATTGTGCGTGTGCGATAACTGATCGCGATAGCCCGCACCCGGTTCGGTGTCCTCCTTCGGCCCTCCTGCCGCGCAAAACGCCAGCTAGCGGGGAGCGCACGAACAGCGAGGTAGCAGGCGAGTGGAGTGCGACAACCTGGGCTACAAACATTGTCAATTATGGCGGTCCACCGATTTGGACACGCGGCACGCTGCCGGGCCAATCGGGCGGATGGTTAGGGGGATTGACGCGTGGTACGACGGGGGACCACCACCGGCGAGCCGGTGCCGGGCCGCTTGACGCGGTCGACAATTAGTTCGATTGCGTCGCCGGTGTTTGGGTCCGGGCGAATTTTCGCGGGATCTGAGATCGGTGCAGCCGAACCCTCCACGACCGCGTAGGCTCTCTCGGAGCAAGCCGATGGAGACCGAACGCTAACCGGTCCGTTCCGGCCCTCACGAATCACCGCACCGCGGACTTCATGGTGTGTGATGGTTCGACAGGGCCACGGAGTCCGGGATCATATTGAGGTGCAAATTTGGACACGGTACTAGGGCTATCACTGACGCCGACCAGCTTCGGATGGGTCCTCGCAGAAGGGCACGGCGCTGATGGCACCATCCTGGACCACCAGGAATCGCCGCTGCACGCCGAAGACGGCGTGGTCGCCGTGGGTACCGCAGAGCAGGTGGCACAGGAGGTCTTGCGGGTCGACGCGCAGGCCAACTCGAGCGATCACCATCTGCGCGTCGTGGGGGTGACCTGGAACGACGAAGCGGCCGCCCAAGCCGCACTGCTGTTGGAGGCGTTGACCGACGCCGGGTTCGACAACGTGGTACCGGTTCGATTGCTCGAGGCGGTCGAGACCCTCGCGCGGGCGATCGCGCCCGTCATCGGGTACGAGCAGACCGCGGTATGCGTGCTCGAACACGAATGGGCGACGGTCGTCATGGTCGACACCCATGACGGCGACACCCAAACCGTCGTCAAGCACATCACCGGTGGCTTCGACGGACTGCGCACCTGGCTGACCGGAATGTTCGACCGCAGCGGATGGCGCCCGGGCGCCGTAGTCGTCGTCGGCGCGGACAGCGACATCGACGGATTTTCCTGGCAACTCGAAAAAGCTTTGCCGGTACCGGTCTTCGCCCAGACCATGGCGCAGGTGACCGTCGCGCGCGGCGCGGCGCTGGCCGCGGCCCGAAGCACCGAGTTCACCGACGAGCGACTGATCCCGCAGAACAGCGAACCCACACCGCCCACGGCGCCGCGACGACCCGGGCACTTGTCCTACGCCGGCGCGGTGACCGCGTTGGCCGCCGGCGCCATCACTTTTGTCTCGTCCCTGGCGGTTGCCGTGGGCATTCAGCTTGCTCCCGACGCCGGGCGCGCCGCGGGCAAGCATGTCGTGCACGAGCAGACGCCACAGGTCGCCGCGGCCGTGACGCCCGCGGTGGCACCGTCTGAGGCCGAGCCTCCCGCGCCCCGGCCGGCGGCCACCGGCGAACCGGTTTCGAAGCCGGCGGAGGACGCCGCCGCGGCCGAGCAGCAGCCCGACCCGAACAGCCCACAGCCCTACTTGACCAGGGTGCTCGAGCACATCCCCGGCGACACCGGCGATCCGACGACGCCGGCCGCGCCGTCGCAGCCCTAAGCCCCTAGGGTTGTCGAATCGCGGTGCAGTAGTAGGTGCCGTCGGCCAAACTTCCTGCGGTCGCAGGTATTTCGGCTAAGCCGTTGGCCGCGAACAATTCATTGAGCGTCTTGGATTCCGTCTGCCAGCCGTGACGATCCAGGTATGCGGCAACGTCGTTGCGCTCGACGTCGTAGCGCAAGTCGGCGAGTTCCACATCGAATCCGTGCGCACGCCAACGCTCACCGGCGACTGCAACCATGTCCGGTACCGGCTCACCGTTTTCGTCCGGCCGGTTGCCGAATATCTCAGCAGCAAGCCGACTTCCGGGTGTGCTAAGACCAGTGATGTTGTCCCAGCAAGCGATCCTGCGCATCCGGCGGCAGGAACGCAAGCAACCCCTCGGCGATCCAAGCGCTGGGCCGGTCGGCATCAAAGCCCATTTCGCGCAACGCTGTTGGCCAATCGTGCCGCAGATCGATCGGCACCACGCGCAACTCCACCGTCGGCTGCGCATCCAGATCCGCCAGCGTGGAGGTCTTGAACTGCATCACCTCGGGCTGGTCGATCTCGAACACCGTCGCCCCGGCCGGCCAAGACAACCGGTAGGCCCGGGCATCCAGTCCCGACGCCAGGATGACGGCCTGTCGGATACCCGCGTCCATCGCGTCCCGGAAAAACGCATCGAAGTACGGTGTCCGGACACTCATCAGGTCGGCCATCCGCTGCAACCCCCACGCCTCGTCGGCGACGTCGATGTCGGCGGCGTCGATCTCCCCGTTAGCCCATCGTGTGAGGAACTCGATACCCACGGCCCGCACCAGGGGCGCGGCGAAGGGATCGTCCATCAGCGGCTTGCCGGCCCTGGTGGCGACGGCCCGGCCGGCAGCCACCATCGTGGCCGTCGCCCCGACGCTGGTTGCGAGGTCCCACGAATCATTCTCTGTACGAGGCATTTTGATCCCTTTCGACGCGACAAGGTAATAAATACTTAGCGGCGGTAACTAATCCTCACCGAGGATACACGCGCCGATGGGTACGGCCAGTAGAGCTCAATCGTCCTTGGCGTGAACCGCGCTGAAAGTCAGCGTCACGTCGTCGGCGACCTGCACCGCGCCCATCAGCAGCGAGTACGGCTTAATGCCGTAGTCGGATTGACGCACCGTGGATTCGGCGGACATTCGCCAGGAATCGCCGAGATCCTCTGTGTGCAAATCGATTACGTGTTCGCGCTGTTTCCCGTGAAGCTGAAGCATGCCGGTGAGAAGATAGCCGCTTTCGCTCGCTTCGATGACGTCGGCAAAGAAGCGGATGTGGGGGAAGCGATCGGCGCCCAGCGAACTCAACGCGTTGGACCGAACCAGCGCTTTCTCGGGACCCGAGAGGCCCTTGACGCCACCCTGGCTGCCGACCACCTCGAACGAGTCCGCCTCGACCGCAAGCTCGGCCGAAACGGGGTCGGAGCCGGCCCATCGCACCGTCGCCTGCCAGCGCGTCATCTCGATCGTGAGGCGATGGCCCATCCGCGCGGCCCGGCCCTTGACGCCGGTACGAAGTTGCAGTTCGCCGTCAGCGGCGTCGAGCATCCACACCGAGCCTCTTTCCGGGGTCACATCCCGACTGTATTCACATGGTCAAAACGGTGCGGTAGTGCGCCCGCCCTTGCTCAATCGCCGCGTAGCCGTCGGCGGCCTGCGCCAGCGGCAACTCCTCGATCCACGCCCGCACCCCCGACAGCACCGCGAAATGCATGGTGTCTTCGACGTCTTTCGAGGTGCCGGACGGATGCCCGACGATGCTCACACCCGACGTGATCAGCTGTACCGGACTGATCGGCAGCGGATCCGTGGTGACGCCGATGGTGATCAATTCGCCCCTGGGCAGCAACCCGCCGACGGTGTCGGCCATGGCCGCGGAGTTCGAGGCGGTGGCCAGCACGACCGTCGCGCCGCCCAGCGCCTGTAGCGCTTCCGCGACGTCACCGCTGGTGGAATCGATGTAGTGATGGGCGCCCAATTTCCGGGCATCGGATTCCTTGGCACTGCCCCGGGCGATCGCAATGGTCTCGAAGCCCATCGCCCGGGAGAACTGCACCCCGAGATGCCCGAGTCCGCCGACGCCGAGAATCGCGACCCGGTCACCGGGCAAAGCCTTGGTGTGACGCAATGCGTTGTACGTCGTGACACCCGCGCAGCCCATCGGGGCCGCTTCGACATCCGACAGCGCGGCCGGTATCCGGGCCAACGCATTGGCGGGCACCGTCACCGCCTGCGCGTAGCCGCCGGGGTACTGCCAGCTCGGAACTTTCATGTTCGCGCAGTGAATGAGGATCCCTCTGCGGCAGGCATCGCAACGGTTGCAGTTTCCGCCGAACCAGCCGACGGCGACACGATCACCGACCGCGAAACCCTCCACGCCCTCACCGAGTTCGGCTATGGTTCCGGCGATTTCGTGCCCAAGGGTGAGCGGCCAGGTCATGTTGGGGAAGCCGCCGTTGGCGAACGCACGGTCGGTGCCGCACACTCCACAAGCCGTGACCGTCAGCCGCACCTCGTCACGGCCGGGTGGTTTCGTCTGAACCTCTGCTAGTTCCAACGACCCGCCAGGGGACCGCATTTGGACGGCTTGATGTGTCGGCATGGACTACCCCCGGTCAGATCAGTATGTCAATGGGCGACGGGGCATTCCCCGGACGCCTTGGTGTGGTAATCCACCTGCCAGTGCTTGATGCCGTTGAGCCAGCCCGACCGCAACCGCTGCGGCTTGCCGGCGGATTTGATGTCGGGCATGGCGTCGGCGATCGCGTTGAACATCAGGTCGATGGTCATGCGCGCCAGGTTCGCGCCGATGCAGTAGTGCGCGCCGGTCCCACCGAATCCCACGTGCGGGTTCGGATTGCGCAGGATGTTGAACGTAAACGGGTCCTCGAAGACGTCCTCGTCGAAATTGGCCGAGCGGTAGACCATTACGACCCGTTGGCCCTTCTTGATCTGCACTCCAGACAGCTCGTAGTCCTGAAGCGCGGTGCGCTGAAATGACGTGACCGGGGTGGCCCACCGGACGATCTCGTCGGCCGTGGTGGCCGGACGTTCCCGCTTGTACAGCTCCCACTGGTCGGGGAAATCGGTGAAGGCCATCATCCCCTGGGTGATGGAGTTCCTGGTCGTCTCGTTGCCGGCCACCGCCAGCAAGATGACGAAGAAACCGAACTCGTCGTCGGAGAGCTTGTGGCCGTCGACGTCTGCCTGGATCAGCTTGGTGACGATGTCGTCGCCGGGGTTTTGCGCCCGGTCCGCGGCCATCTGCATCGCGTAGGTGATCAGCTCGACCGAGGCGCCCATCGCATCGTTGCGGGCGAATTCGGGATCCTGATCGCCGACCATTTGGTTGGACCAGTGGAACAGCTTCATGCGTTCCTCCTGAGGCACGCCCATCAGCCCGGCGATGGCCTGCAGCGGAAGCTCACACGACACCTGCTCGACGAAATCGCCGGAGCCTTCGGCGGCCGCGGTCGCGACGATCTGCCGGGCACGGGCGTTCAGATCCTCGCGCAGCCGCTCGACGGCACGGGGGGTGAAGCCGCGGGAGATGATTTTGCGCAGGTGGGTGTGCTGCGGGGCGTCCATATTGAGCAACACGTACTTGCCGGTCTCGCGCTGCTCGCGGACCGTGCCCTCGCGGTAGCGGGGCAAGGCGGTGTTCTCCAGGCTGGAAAACACGTCGCTGCGCAGCGAAATCTCTTTGACGTCCTTGTGCTTGGAGACCACCCAGAACCCACCGTCGTCGAACCCGCCGCAACCGTTGGGCTGTTCGTTCCACCAGATTGGCGCGGTGCGTCGCAGCTCGGCCAATTCCTCCACCGGCAATCGCTCAGCGTGGATGTCAGGATCGGTGAAATCGAAGCCCGGAGGCAAATTTGGGATCGGCTCGGTGGTCGTCTTAGAAGTTGACAAGGTCCCACTCCTCGATACGAAGTCTTCTAGTCGTGCGTCTTGTGCCAAATAAACCACTGCAACACCACCGTTGGGAAGCATTGACACAACATCGACCGAGCGAATTGCAACATGTTCAGCGTCGATGAGTCGCGACGACGTCGTCCCAGCGCCGGACGGCCCGGCCAGGACACCGGCAGTGGGTTCGCGGCCGGCGGTTGGTCGACCGGATCTTGTGGCCCGCGACACAATCGATATGCTTTTGTCCAGGTCACCGGCGCACCGAGAGGCAGGTGACGGTAACGGAAGGGTGGGAGGCGCATGATTCGCGAGGTACTCGCCGTCGCTGCGATCACGGGTGGGGCCATCAGCGTGGCGCCGGGTGCGGCAGCCGGCTACGAAGGCGATGTCCCAAACATGAACTATCAGGCCTCGCTGGGTGCACCGTGCGACAACTACGAGCGCTTCATTTTCGGCCGTGGCCCCAGCGGCCAGGCCGAGGCCTGTCACTTCCCGCCGCCTAACCAGTTCCCGCCGGCGACCACCGGCTACTGGGTGATCTCCTACCCGCTATACGGAGTACAGCAGGCCGGCGCCAAGTGCCCGGGTCCGCAGACCGCGGCGCAGTCGGACCGCGGACTGCCGATGCTCTGCTTGGGCGCGCAAGGGTGGCAAGAGGGCTGGTTTACCGGCGCGGGGTTCTTCCCGCCTTCGGGATAGCCATCATGGAAGAACGTCGGCCGGCGCACGGTTCAATACCCGGGTGGCTGCGTTTCGTGCTGGAGTCCGACCGGGCCGGCTCGGCCTGGTACATCGGGACAGGTTTCTTCTTCGCTCCGGTGCTTGCGGTCTTGTCGCCGTGGCCCGCCGTCACCGCCGCGCTCTGGGCGGTGATCGGGTTGGCGGGGCTATGCCTGGGTCTGCTCGGGATCGCGATGGCCGTCGGGCTGGCGCGAATCCTGCGCTCCGGCGCCGAGATCCCCGAGGACTATTGGCGCTCGCTGGTCAATTACTGACCCTCTAGAGTCGTACCAGAAGTCTTTCCAAGTCCCGCAACGATAGGAGATTCCGGTGGCGGTCAACCCCAGAGACGCCGTGGACGCGGTCAAGGACATCGCAACCAATGCCATCGAAAAGGCTTCGGACATCGTCGAAAACGCCGGCGACATCATCCGCGGCGACCTCAAGGGCGGGGTCAGCGGCATCGTCGAGAACTCGATCGACATCGCGACTCACGCGGTGGAACGAACCAAGGAAGTCTTCACCGGCGGCAAGTTCGAGGTGGACGACGACTAGCCTCGATCAGACGCTGGCCGCCTCATTGAGCTCGTCGAGCTTGTTGGTCGCCTCCAGGTACTCCTGCACCCAGCGCTCGATCACGGTCGAGGTCTTCTCCACCTTGCTGAACTGCCCGACGACCTGACCGACCGGGTTGAACGCCACGTCGACGGATTCGTTGGGGTAGCGGTTCGTGGCGCGCACGGCCATGCCGGAAACCATGTACTGCAACGGCATTCCGAGAGGCTTCGGGTTGTCCGGCTTTTCCCACGCCTCGGTCCAGTCGTTGCGCAGCATCCGGGCCGGCTTGCCGGTGAACGAGCGGCTGCGCACGGTGTCGCGGCTGCCGGCCTTGACGTAGGCCGCCTGCTGCACCGGCGTGTTCGAAGATTCCTCGACCATCAGCCACTGCGAGCCGGTCCACGCGCCCTGGCAGCCCAGCGCCAGCGCCGCGGCGATCTGCTGGCCGCTGCCGATGCCGCCGGCGCCGAGAACGGGGACCGGGGCCACCTCCTTGACGACCTGCGGCCACAGCACGATCGAGCCGACCTCGCCGCAGTGCCCGCCGGCCTCGCCGCCCTGGGCGATGATGATGTCGACGCCGGCATCGGCGTGCTTGCGCGCCTGCGAGGGCGAGCCGCACAGCGCGGCCACCTTGAGCCCGGCCTCGTGGATGTGCTTGATCATGTCCGCCGGCGGGGTGCCCAGCGCGTTGGCGATCATCTTCACCTTCGGGTGCTTGAGCGCCACCTCGACCTGCGGCGTGGCCGTGGCCTCGGTCCACCCGAGCAGCTGCAGGGTATCGCCGTCGCTGTCCTCGATCGGCACGCCGTGGTCGGCGAGGATCTTCTTGCCGAAGTCCAGGTGCTCCTGCGGAACCATCTTGCGCAGTGTCTCGGCGAGCTCTTCTGCGGACTGGTTCGAGTCCATGCCCTCGTACTTGTTCGGGATCACGATGTCGACGCCGTACGGGTGGTCGCCGATGTTCTCGTCAATCCAGTTGAGTTCGATCTCCAGCTGCTCGGGCGTGAAGCCCACCGCTCCGAGCACACCGAACCCCCCGGCCTTGCTGACCGCCACCACAACATCGCGGCAGTGCGTGAAGGCGAAGATCGGGAACTCGATGCCGAGTTCGTCGCAAATAGGGGTGTGCATTACAACTCCTGGGATGCCGGCCGAATTGGAACGTGTTCTAGTTTAGTACGCGCGCCCATGACGAGGCCAGGGGCCCCTGACTAGCACCCCGCAACTACGACGCTTCGCCCCAAGAAGTCAGATCACCAGGGCTCGGGCCACCCACAGGAGCAGGAACGCGAGCATGCACGCGGCGCAGACCAGGTGATCGCGGCAGACCGATCGCGCCAGGCGGCTTTGCTCGGCCACGCTGTCGGTGCGCTGTCCCAGCCGAATCGCGTCGGGAACCGTCTGCGCCATCGCCAGCATCATCGGGATGCCGGCCAGCCCGGCTGACAGCACCAGTAGCCAACCGGGATCGCGCCCCAGGGTTGCCTGAAATCCGAACGCGCCCAACAAAGTCAACATCACCAGCGCAATCAGCCGGCTCATCGGGCGCGACGTGGTGGTCGCGCGGTGGTAATAGCCCGCGATGGAAGCGAGCACCGGCTCGGGCAATTCCTCGCCGGCCGAGCGATGCACCAGAACCTGGACGTCGAACATCAGATCCATCCACAAAACCGCGACGAGGAAGCCGCTGCAGGCGGTGAGCAATGCGGCCATGCTCATCCACCTCCGGTTCCCCCACGGCAACCGTCAACCGACACGTCGGCCGCGGGTCCGCGCACCGGCGACAAGTCGTTTTATTGTTTCGCAGCAGGCCGAATAGTCACAGACCTCGGCCCAGCGAATCTGCCGATTGGAACAGGTTTCACTGCAGCGTCACGCGACCGCATTGACCGAAGCCAACAACCACGACTTCCATGCCGTGGGAATCGGTATGTATCCGTTGTCCGCCAGGCCTTCCTGACCGGCACCGAGAGCGCTCTCCAAGAATGCGCGCACGGCCGTTCCCACCTGCGGGTCCGCGTACTTCGAACAGACGATCTCATAGGTCGCCATCACAATCGGATACGCACCGGACTGCGTGGGGTTATAGAACGACACGGTGTCGAGCACCATGTCATTGTCCCGGCCGATGACGGCGGCGCCCGAGATCGTCTTGCTGACCGAGTCGGCGCTGATCGATACCGGGTCCGGACCGGCGGGGGTGACGATCTTCGCCATGTTCAAATTCTTCGCCTCGGCGAACGACCACTCGTTGTAGGTGATCGCCCCTTCGGTGGCCTTGACCGCCGACGACGTGCCGTCGTTGCCTTTGGCGCCCTCGCCGACACCGCCGTTGAACGCCTTCCCGGCACCTTTTCCCCACACGCCCCCGGACGCCGCGTCGAGGTATTTCTGAAAGTTGTCCGTAGTCCCGGACATATCACTGCGAAACACGACGCGAATCGGTTCGGCAGGCAGCGTCACGCCCTTGTTGAGCGCCTGGATCGCGGGATCGTTCCACGTGGTGATGGTTCCCTTGAAGATCTTCGCCGCCGTCTGAGCATCGAGATTCAGCGAATTCACGCCCTTGACGTTGTAGGTGATCGCGATCGGCCCGAATACCACCGGCAGGTCCCACGCCGGTGAGCCGCAACGCTCCTGGGCCGCCGCGTACTCGTTGCCGGCCAGCGGTGAGTCCGAGCCGCCGAAATCGGTTTGGTTGCCCGTGAATTCACTGATCCCGGCACCCGAGCCGTTCGCGGTGTAGTCCAAGGTCTGACCGGGGCACGCTTGTTCGAACGCCTTGATGAACCGAGTCATTGCGTTGGCCTGCGCCGTCGATCCACTCGCTCTCAGGGTCGCCTTCCCGCCGCAATTCACCTTCACCGGCGAGGTCGACGTTGTCGAATTCCCCGCGGCATTGTTGTCGCCGCCGCATCCCGATAAGAGCAGTGCACCAGTGACCGCAACACTGAGCGCGTTGCCAAATCGGTTGCGCTTCAATTCCGTTCCTATCTGTCGCGACGAAACGGGAGCGCCGCCGCGCTGTCCGCGGCGCACTAACCAGCCATCTCTGGCAGTCACGAAGCAAATATTAACAAGGTTCACACCTGCCAAAATTTGCCGTCCGCGGACGATGGGGTGACGACCCTTGATCCGCTCCGTCGCCAGCGGGTAGCGTAGTGCTGCCAATTACGAAACGCCGAGTAGCGTAATAGGATCCCCCCGTCCACCGAAAGGAACGGCTCGATGCGAAGCCCCTACTCCGGCCGCCCTTTCACCACGTCGACGCCGGAGATTGCCGCGGCTTTGCGAGACGTCAGCATTCCCACGCTGTTGTTGTCGCTCGTCCACATCACCGGCGACCCCCGCTTCATTCGCGACTACAAGCAGACGGGCATCTTCCTCAACGAGGTGCAGGGGTTCATGTCGGAGGAGGACAAGGCCCGTGCCCGCGCCGAGGCGCTGACCGTCATCAGCGAATATCGCGACCGCGGCTGCCCCGAGCCGGAGCCACTGAGCCCGGAACTCATCCGGGAGATGATGGACTGGGCCGCCTGCGAACATGTTCCCGACGACTACCAATCCTTGGTCGCCGAGGAACTCGACCTTGACGGCGCCGACCCACGCCGCCCGGCGGCAATACCGGCCGAGCGAGCCGCCGAACTCCCGGTCCTTGTCGTCGGATGCGGGGAATCAGGGCTGCTGGCCGGTGTCCGGCTTCAGCAAGCCAACCTCGGATTCACGATCGTGGAGAAGAACGCCGGGCCCGGCGGGACGTGGTGGGAGAACAGCTATCCCGGAGCCCGGGTGGACGTGGCCAACCATTTTTACTGCTACAGCTTCGAACCCAACAACGACTGGACCCACTTCTTCGCCGAGCAAAACGAGCTGCAGCACTACTTCACCAAGGTGATGAACAAACACGACCTGGCCGAGCACATCCGCTGGAACACCGAGGTTCTCGGCGCCGAATGGGACGACGACGCCGGAATCTGGAACGTAACGCTGCGTGATGCCGCCGGACAGACCAGCACGCTTCAGGTACGCGCCCTGATCACCGCGGTCGGTCAGCTCAACCGGCCGCAGATTCCCGATTTCGCTGGCGCCGACACCTTTGCGGGGCCGTCTTTCCACTCCGCGGCCTGGGATCACTCGGTCGACCTCAGCGGCAAGCGAGTCGCCCTGATCGGCGCCGGCGCCAGCGGCTTCCAGATCGCGCCGGCCATCGCTGGGGACGTCGAGCACCTCACCGTGTTCCAGCGGAGCGCCCAGTGGATGTTCCCCAACGCGATGTACCACGACCAAGTCGGCGACGGCGTGCGCTGGGCGATGAACAACCTGCCGTTCTATGGACGGTGGTACCGCTTCCTGGTCCTGTGGCCCGGCTCGGACAAGGGCCTCGACGCCGCCGAAGGCGACCCGAACTACACCGGCGACGATGCCGTCAGCGACATCAATGCCGCCGCGGCAATGATGTTCTCGCAGTGGATCACCAGCCAGGTCGGCGACGGCCCCGACACCCAAGAGCTGTTGGCCAAGGTGATGCCCGACTATCCCGCCTGCGGCAAACGCACGCTGCAGGACAACGGCAGCTGGCTGCAGACCCTACAGCGCGACAACGTCGAACTGGTGCGCACCGCGATCCAGAAGATCACGCCCCGCGGCGTCGTCACCGAGGATGGCGTCGAGCACGACGTCGACATCATCGTCTACGCCACCGGGTTCCGACACACCGACGTGTTGTGGCCACTAAAAGTGACCGGCCGCAACGGAATTGACTTACACGAGCTGTGGGGGAGCCGCCCGTATGCCTACCTGGGCATCACGGTTCCGGATTTCCCCAACTTCTTCATCATCTACGGGCCCGGCACCCACCTCGCCCACGGCGGCAGCCTGATCTTCCAGTCGGAACTGCAGATGCGCTACATCGACCAGTGCCTCGCACGACTGGCCGATGCCGACGTGCATTCGATGGAACCCAGGGCCGAAGCCGCAACCGACTGGCACCAACGGACGCAGACCCAGATCAAGAAGATGGTGTGGTCACATCCCGCGGTCAAACACTCCTACTTCAAGAACGCCGACGGCGAGATCCACACCGTCAGCCCGTGGCGCCTCAACGAATACTGGGCCGCGGTGCGCGAGCCCGATTGGTCCCAATTTGTTGTGCGACGCCGCAGTTCGTAATTCGACCAGGAAAGTGAGCACAGCACTATGCGCACGGTAGTCGTCGACGGGCCCCGCAACATCCGGGTCGACACCCGTCCCGATCCCGTCCTTCCCGGCCCCGACGGAGCGATCGTCGAAGTGACCGCCGCCGGCATCTGCGGATCCGACCTGCACTTCTACGAGGCCGACTTTCCGATGCCCGACCCGATCGCGCTGGGCCACGAAGCGGTCGGCACCGTGGTGGCGGTCGGGCCCGAGGTGCGCACCGTCCGGGCTGGAGATCAGGTCATGGTGTCGTCGGTCACCGGCTGCGGTAAGTGCGCGGGGTGCGCGAGCCGCGATCCGGTCATGTGCTACTCCGGTTTTCAGATCTTCGGTGGGGGCCTGCTCGGTGGAGCGCAAGCCGATCTGCTGGCCGTGCCCGCCGCCGATTTCCAGCTGCTGAAGATGCCCGACGGCATCAGCACCGAACAGGCTCTGCTGCTGACCGACAACCTGGCCACCGGCTGGGCGGCGGCGCAGCGTGCCGACATTCCGTTCGGCGGCAGTGTCGCGGTCCTCGGGCTGGGCGCGGTGGGTTTGTGCGCGCTGCGCAGTGCGCTTTTCCAGGGTGCTGCAACAGTTTTCGCGATCGATAAGGTCGCTGGCCGCTTGGACCGCGCGGCTAGCTGCGGTGCGACGCCGGTCAAAGCACCGGCCCTCGAGGCGATCATGGCGGCCACCGCCGGACGGGGCGCCGACGCGGTGATCGACGCCGTCGCCACAGATTCCTCCCTGACCGATGCGATCAACATCGTCCGGCCCGGGGGCACCGTCTCGGTGGTCGGTGTGCACGATATGAATCCCTTCCCGCTCAACGCCTTGGGCTGCCTGATTCGCAGCACGAGCCTTCGATTCACCACGGCGCCGGTGCAGCGCACCTGGCCGGAGTTGATCCCGCTGCTGCAATCGGGCCGACTCGACGTCGACGGCATCTTCACCACATCAATGCCTTTGGACGAAGCGGCCAAGGGGTACGCGACCGCCGAGTCGCGATCCGGTGACGACGTGAAGATTCTGCTGAAGCCCTAATCGGCGTCTCGCGGCGATTCACGGCGAACGTGGTTCGCCAGGTAGCGCAGCGTCCGCATCGGCCCGCGCCGCACCGAGGCAAGCCACAGCACCGGCCAGCCGTGTGCCGCGGCCGCGGCGGCCAGGCCCGAGCGCGGATTCACCGGTCGCGGATGGCCGACCACCGACATCGACGCGGCGTCCTCGTCGCCATCGGCGTAGAAATAGCTGCGTCGCACCGCGACATCGTTTTCAGTGCAGAACTGTTGCACCGCGGCCGCTTTCGTCGTACCCCACACGATCGGTTTGATGATTCCACCGGTGAGGCGTCCGAGCGCATCCAACTCGAAACGGTTGCACTGCACGTTGGAGATGCCGAGAAAGCGCGCGACCGGCAGCGCCTGAATCGACAGTGCCGAGGAACTCAGCACCACGGTATGACCGCGCTCCTGATGCGCTCGCACGATGTCACGCATGTGCGAATACAGGCGTGAGGCAACACGTTCGACGAACAACCGCTCGCCCAGCTCGTCGAGCTCGAGCAGTGATTCGCCTTGCAGATATCCCGCGGCCCGGACGATGAGCCGCTCGAATTCCAGGCGGCCGAATCGATAGCGCAGCGCGGCATCGAAGACGCCGACCAGCTCACCGAGTCCGACCTGCCGGCGCCGGATCCGGTCGCCGACGTGGACCGCGGCCGTGAAGCCGTCGACCAAAGTGCCGTCGAGATCGAAGAATGCGCCGACGCGCGGTCCCGGTGCACTGGCCGCGATCTCGGCGAGGGCGTCAGCGGGCGACAGCATCGTCATAGTCACCACGTCGACTCCATCCGCTTCCGGGTAGCCGTTATGTACTGCGAATGCATGAAACTGTCGATCTTCACGTCGACAGCGGGCGGTGTCATGCCGTAGCCGGCCTGTAGGTCCAGGGTGTTGCGGACAGGCTCGACGCTCCAGCCGTGCGCGGCCAGCCGTTCGGCGGGGTCACCCGTCGGCTCATATGTCAGGGCGGAGAAGTCGACGTCGCCGGACATGTTGACCCCAGGGTGGTTGGTTTCCAGCGCTTCGAGCTGATCGTGGTCCAGGCGCGATCCCAGTGCGCCGGTGGCGATTCGGCTGCCGGCTGCGCTGAGTCCGCTGATCCGGGTGAACAGCGCGTTCTGGGCTTCGTCGGTGAGGTAGGGCAATATCCCCTCGACCGACCACGCGCTCGGCTTTTCGGTGTCGAAGCCGGCGGCTTCCAGGGACCTGGACCAGTCGGTGCGCAAGTCCGCTGCGACCTCAACCCGCGACGCCTTGGGCACCGCGCCATGCTCGCCCAGCACACGAGCCTTGAACTCCAGGACTTTCGGCAGGTCGATTTCGAAAACCCTTGTTCCGGAAGGCCATTGGAGGCGATACGCGCGGGAGTCCAATCCTGCTGCGACGATCACCGCTTGTCGGATGCCCGCGTCGGTCGCGGAGCTGAAGAAGTCGTCGAAGAACCGCGTTTGAACACCGTAGAGACGCGGAAACGCGGTCTCGTCGTCGGTCCTTCCCGGGTTGGCGAGCACACCGGCCAAATACGGGTCCCGCGAGGCCTCGATGAACACCTTCGCGTATTCGTCGCGGACCAGCGGTTGCGCGCTCATGGCGTGCACGGCGCGCCATCCCGCCACCAGGAGGGCGGTGTAACCGACGCTGCTGACGATGTCCCATTGGTCGTCGTCGGTACGGAGCGAGCCGAATTCGGACCCAGATTCCGGCGCAGTGCTCACGGTCGCCCCTCCTGTTCCGATCAACCAGGATCCAAGGTACCTGCGAGGCCGTGTTCAGAGTTCAAGAAACACCGTCACTGGCCCATCGTTGACCAATTCGACCTGCATATTCGCCCCGAACACGCCGGTCTCGACGCGGGCGCCCAAGCCGTGCAACGCCGCCGCGAACGCGGCGACCAATGGCTCGGCCACCGCAGCGGGAGCCGCCGCGTTCCAGGACGGCCGGCGGCCCTTCGCGGTGTCGGCATACAGCGTGAATTGGCTGACCACCAGGATCGGCGCATCGATATCGGAAGCGGAACGTTCGTCGGCGAGAATGCGGAGGTTCCAGAGCTTCTCGGCAAGGCGGCGCGCCTTGTCGGCATCGTCGCTGTGCGTGACGCCGACGAATGCCAGCAGCCCCTGACTTTCGGGCCGGATGGCACCGACCACCCGGCCGTCGATGGCCACCGCTGCCGACGAGACCCGTTGCACCAGAACCCGCATCCTTCGATGCTGCCAGGCGCGATGGGTACGCTCGACGGGTGTCTGTCCTGGTCGCGTTCTCCGTCACCCCGCTCGGTGTCGGCGAGGGCGTGGGCGAAATCGTCGCCGAAGCGGTGCGGGTGGTGCGCGAGTCCGGGCTGCCCCACCAGACCGATTCGATGTTCACCGTGATCGAGGGCGATACCTGGGAGGAAGTGATGGCGGTCGTGCAGCGCGCCGTCGAGGCCGTGGCCGCTCGTGCCCCCAGAGTCAGCACCGTGATCAAGGCGGATATGCGCGCCGGCGTCACGGACGCCATGAACCAGAAAGTCGCGACGGTCGAGCGCTACCTCGCCCAGGGCTAGCTTCGAGTGTGCGTCCAGGGCGGCCGCGACCGGCGTGTCGCTGCCGCCAGCGCACACTCGACGCCGTTAGCGCTGCCACGCGCCAGTAGGCTCATGCCGGTGAGCGCACGCGCAGGCATCGTCGTCACCGGAACCGAAGTCCTCACCGGACGCGTCCAAGACAGAAACGGCCCGTGGATCGCCGACCGGCTGCTCGAACTGGGCGTAGAGCTGGCCCACATCACCATTTGCGGCGATCGGCCTTCCGACATCGAGGCACAGCTGCGCTTCCTGGCCGATCAGGGCGTGGACCTGGTCGTCACCAGCGGGGGACTGGGCCCGACAGCCGACGACATGACCGTCGAGGTGGTGGCACGGTTCTGTGAACGCGAGCTGGTGCTCGACGAAGTAGTCGAAGACAAGATCGCCAACATTCTCAAAAAGCTTATGGCGCACTTCGATTCGGAAAGCTTCGACGCGGTGCGCGCCGCCAACCGCAAACAGGCCATGGTTCCCGCCGGCGCGCAGGTGCTCGACCCGGTGGGGACCGCCCCGGGGGTCGTGGTGCCCGGAAAGCCCACGGTGATCGTGCTTCCCGGCCCTCCGCGTGAACTTCAGCCGATGTGGTACACGGCCATCGAGACACCGGCGGCGCGCCATGCGATCGCCGGCCGGACGATCTACCGCCAGGACACCATCCGGATGTTCGGGCTGCCCGAGTCGGGGCTGGCCGAAACACTGCGTGACGCGGGCAATTCCGTCGCCGGATTCGAGTCGCTGGAGATCACTACCTGCCTGCGGCGGGGCGAGATCGAGATGGTCACCCGCTACGAGCCGGACGCGGCGCAGGCCTACGCCCAACTGACCCAGCTGCTGCGCGACCGGCACGGACAACAGCTGTACTCCGAGGACGGATCGCAGGTGGACGATGTGGTCGCGCGGTTACTGTCGGGCCGCCGGATCGCCACGGCGGAGTCCTGTACCGCGGGACTGGTGGCCGCGCGGCTGACCGACCGGCCCGGATCCTCCGACTACGTGATGGGCGGCGTGGTGAGCTACTCCAACGATGCGAAGGTGCAGCTGCTCGGCGTTGATGCGGCGCTGATCGACGCACACGGCGCGGTGTCCGAACCGGTGGCCGAGGCGATGGCGGCCGGCGCATTACGCCGTTTCGCCGCCGATACCGCCGTCGCGATCACCGGCATCGCCGGTCCCGGCGGCGCGACGCCGGACAAGCCGGTGGGCACGGTCTGCTTCACCGTTCGACTGGCCGAAGGGCGCACCGACACCCGGACACTGCGACTGCCCGGGAACCGCTCCGATGTCCGCGAACGCTCGACGACGGTCGCGATGCACATGCTGCGACGGGCGCTGAGCGAGCAAGCAGCCATCTGACTCATTTGACTTCCGTTGGCAGGAAAGCGGTTTCGGCGGTGCCGAAACGAAGGCCGGTCGCGTCCTTACCGATAAACGTCAGGATTGCCACGGCACATAACACCGGCACGATCGTGGCGGCCAGCGCGAACGGATAGCCGTGTGTCTCGGCCAGCCGTTCCTGGATGGGCAGGTTGAACGCGGCGAGCAGATTGCCGAGCTGGTAGGTCACCCCGGGGTAGAGGCCGCGGATGGCGTCCGGCGACAACTCGGTCAGGTGTGCGGGGATCACACCCCAGGCGCCTTGCACGCAGACCTGCATCAAAAACGAACCGAGACACAGCATCGCCGCGGTGCGCGAGTAGGCGAACAGCGGCACGATCGGCAACCCCAGGATCGCGCAGAAAATCACGGTGTAGCGGCGGCTGAACCGTTGCGACATCGTGCCGAAGAACAGACCGCCGGCGATAGCACCGATGTTGTAGACCACCACGATCCACTTGACCGTCACGCTGTCGAGGCCGGCGCCGTGGTTGGCCGTCGACCCCAAGAACGTCGGGTAGACGTCCTGCGTGCCGTGGCTCATCCAGTTGAACGCCGTCATCAGCGCCACCAGATAAAAGAACCGGCGGACGATCTTGCCGTCGCGCAGCACGTCGGTGATTTTGGTATTGGTGAGCTTCATCCGATCCTGGGCGGCTTCCCAAACCTCGGACTCCTGCACCCGGTAGCGGATGATCAGGCTGATCAACGCCGGGATGATCGACAGACCGAACAGCCAACGCCACGACAGGCCCAGCCAGTCCATCACCAACAGTGAGCCGACACTGGCCAGCAGATAGCCGAAGGCGTAGCCCTCCTGCAGCAGCCCTGAGAAAAAGCCGCGCCGCTCGACGGGAACCTTCTCCATCGCGAGCGCGGCGCCGAGTCCCCACTCACCGCCCATGCCAAGTCCGTACAGCATCCGCAGAATCATCAGCACGGTGAAGTTGGGCGCGAACGCGCACAGGAAGCCGACGATGGAGTAAAAGATCACGTCCACCATCAGCGGGGTCCGCCGACCGACCCGGTCGGCCCACAACCCGAATAGCAAGGCGCCCACCGGGCGCATGATCAGGGTGGCGGTCGTGACGAAAGCGACCTCGGCCTTACTGATGTGGAAGGTCTTTGCGATATCGGCATAGACGAACACGACGATGAAGTAATCGAAGGCGTCCATCGTCCAGCCCAGCATCGCGGCAATGAACGAATTTCGCTGGTCGGCGTTGAGCCGTTGAGTTGTCACGTGAAGCATCGTGGCGCACCGCGAGCCGTTTGACCATCCGCTGCGCCGGAGTAAGTTCCGGATATATGCGAATCATCGATGCCGATGGACATGTCGCCGAGAATTCCTCGCTGGCGATCGAAGCGATCAAGCGGTGGCCCGACCACGTCAAGCCCAGCACAGACCGGCGCCTGCGGCTGATGATCGAAGGCCGCAACTATCCGGAGGATCGCGGCCCGGGCGCCGGCTGTCCGCCCGAACACGGAATCAGCAAGTCGCCCAACATCAACTGCTCGTCACCCGACGGCGTGCTGGGCGACGCCGACCGCGATCACATCGACACGATGGTCCTGTACCCGAGCCTCGGGCTCTGCGCGCCCAGCCTCGAAGACCCGGAATTCGCCGCGGGATTCGCGCGGCTCTACAACCAGTGGATCGCGGATTACTGCGCCTCGTCGGGCGGCCGGTTGCGCGGCGTGGCAGTGACCCCGATTGAGCACGGGCAGCCGGCCATCGACGTCATGACCGAGGCCAAGGACCTCGGGCTGGTGGCGACGCTCGTCCCGCCGGCGCTCAAGACCCGCAACCTGGACCACCCCGACCTCGACGCGTTCTACGCCGCCGCGGTGGAACTCGGGATGCCGCTGGGCATACACGGAGCCCCCGGAATTCATCTACCGAAAATCGGCGTGGACCGCTTCACCAATTACATCCAGGTGCACTGCATCAGCTTTCCGTTCGACCAGATGACGGCGATGACAGCGATGGTCTCCGGCGGCGTCTTCGAGCGCCATCCCAAGCTGCGGGTCGCCTTCCTGGAAGCGGGCGCCGGCTGGGTTCCGTTCTTCATGGACCGCCTGCACGAGCACTACGAGAAGCGAGGGGATTGGGTCGAACGCGGCTGGCGGCGCGACCCACACGAATACCTCTGCGCGGGCAACATCTTCGTGACGTGCGAGCCGGAAGAACCGATCCTGCCCGGCGTGATCGACGTGCTGGGCGCCGATTTCATCATGTTCGCCAGCGACTACCCGCATTGGGACGGCGAGTGGCCGGAGAGCACCAAGCACCTGCGCACCCGCGCGGACATCAGCGAAGAGGCGCGAGAGAAGATCGCCAGCCGCAACGCGCAACGCTTTTACGCGCTTAACTGAACTGACGTCTAGCACGGGGCCGAATGGCCCTGCCGGGCCTTCAATTCGGATGGCAGGATCTTGCCGCATGGGCCCTTTTCTGCTTCGCGCCGCCTTGACGGGTTTTGCCATGTGGATCGTCACCCACTTCGTTCACGGGCTGACCTTCGTCGGTGGCAACACGCCGCTGGAACGGATCGGCATCATCTTCGTCGTGGCGGTGATCTTCGGACTGGTCAACGCGTTCGTCAAACCGATCGTCGCGTTCTTGTCCTTCCCGCTCTACATCGTGACCCTCGGCCTGTTCCACATCGTCGTCAACGCGTTGATGCTCTGGCTCACCGCATGGATCACCGAACACACCACGCACTGGGGACTGGCGATCGACCACTTCTGGTGGACGGCGATCTGGGCCGCGATCCTGTTGTCGATCGTGAGCTGGCTGCTGTCGCTGGTGGCTCGCGACGTCGACCGGCACACGCGCGGCTGATCCGCTTAGCGCGCCTGCCACCGCGGCGGTCGTTTCTCGGCGAAGGCGCGCGGCCCCTCCTTGGCGTCCTCGGTCGCGAAAACCCGGTCGCTGTGCCGAGTCTCGTTGTCATAGGCCGCTTCGAGGTCGAGCGTCAGCCCTTCGACCGCAGACTGCTTGGTGGCATAGACCGCGAGCGGCGCGTTGGCGGCGATGCGTCGCGCGTACTCGTAGGCGGTGTCCATCAGCCGCTCGGCGGGCACCACTTGATTCAACAGCCCCATGGCCAGCGCGCGCGGCGCGTCCACCATGTCGGCGGTCAGCAGCAGCTCCATCGCCAGCGCGTAGGGAATCTGGCGCGGCAGCCGCACCGTACTGCCACCGCCGGCGAACAGGCCACGTTTGGGTTCCAGCACGGCGAACCGCGCTTCGGGCACTGCGACGCGGATGTCGGTGCAGCCCAACATTTCAAAGCCACCTGCGACACACGTTCCGTTCACGGCTGCGATGATCGGCTTGTACACCGGGAAGCGATGCAACACCGCATGGATGGCGTCGAGCGCGTCCCAGCCGTCGGGCCTGGGAAGGTCGCCGGTGAGTTCGGGAATGAATTTCTTCAGATCTGCTCCGGTGCAGAAATCGCGGCCCACGCCGGTGACGACCGCAACCCAGGCGCCGTCGTCGTCGCGGAAGCGGGCCCATGCGTGAGCCAAATCGCGGAAATGTTCCATATCCAGCGAGTTGCGCGTCTCGGGGCGGTCGATCGTAATGGTGGCAATGTGAGCGTTAAGCGCGTAATCGATGCTCACGGTTGGTCCACCGTTTCAGTTCGTCGTTGCTACCGTTTCCGAAATAGTAAGACTGTCAGTGACCTTCGGCGGTCCGCCGGGCGCAGTAAAGCCGGCCGATTTGCGCAAATTCACTCGATAAATCCCAATTGCACATACGCTTAGCAACCGACGGGGGTCGGTTTGACGACAACCCTGCCGGCCTTTTCGGGACAAGGACGGCGTCGCCCGATACTGCCCACGACGACGGGATGTCGCAGAGATGGACACTGCTTCGATTGGAATCGCGCGGCCCAACAACGGGTCGTATCTTGGCTACGGGCCAAGCGGCTTGCGCACGGTTACCAGGCGCACCGGTTCCTCGGTGGTCGTTCAGGTCGGCGGCGATATCGACGCCAGCAACGAGACCGCGTGGCAGGACGTGCTGAGCCGCGGCGCCGCCGAAACCGTCGCACCCGGTCCGTTCGTCATCGACGTGTGCGACCTCGATTTCATGGGCTCGTGCGGTTATGCCGCGCTGGCGCACGAGGCGGCGCAGTGTCGCAGTCGCGGCGTCACGTTGCGACTCGTTACCAGCCAGCCCATCGTGGCCCGAACCATCGCGGCTTGCGGACTGCATCCGCTGCTGCCGACGTACGCGTCCGTGGAGACAGCATTATCGCCGGTCAGCGATCAGGATTGACCAGCCGCATTACATCGCGCGCGCAACCCCAGGACAACGTAACGCCATTGCCACCGTGCCCGTAGTTGTGGATGCAGCGCGCCGTCCCGAGTGACTCGGCTTCTAGCCGCACCGCGGGGCGATCGGGCCGCAGCCCGGTAATCGTCTCGAGTACCTCGACCTCGCCAAGCCTCGGCTCGATCCGGCGGCAGCGCGCCAGGATGCGCTCGGTGATATCGGGTTCGGCGGTGGTGTCCCAGCGATCCGGGATGCTGATCCCGCCACACACCACGCGCTGCGGGTGCGGGAAGTAACACACCCATTCCGGGCCATTGTTGATCTCTAGAAACAGTTGCCCCAGACCAGGATTGGCGAGGATGACATGCTGGCCGAACAGCGGCCGCACCGTGTCGTCGCCCACCAGGACTCGCGCGCCGAGGCCGGAGCAGTTGACCACGATCGGCGCGGCATCGGCGGCCTCGGCCAGTGACTGCACCGGGTGTTCCTCGATCTGGCCGCCGGCCGCGGCGAGCCGCCGCGTGAGGTAGTCGAGGTAGTGCGGCATGTCGATCATCGGCAGGGTCGCGCGAAACCCGACCTGAAATCCGTCGGGCAGATCGGCCGGATCGGCCGGCCGCAACTCCGGGATCAGCTGCGCCGCGGACGACATCGCCTCGGTCGCGGTCAGTTCGCCGACGCCGAGCGCCGGCGCCAGCTGCACCCCGGTATCGGGATCGGCGGCCAGTTCGCGAAACACTCCCAGCGAATGTTCGGTCCACGCCATTGTCGTGGTGGCACGTTCGGCCGGTCGCGGCGGAGCCCAGACCGCACCGGCCACTCGCGATGTCGTCTGCTTGGGCAGTGCGGCGGTCCAGACCCGCACCGGCCACCCGGCTTCGGCCAGGCATAGGGCCGACGTCAGTCCGCTGACTCCCGCACCGACGACGACAATCTGTTGCGTACTGGCCACGGTCAGGTGCCCGGTACCCGCATTCCGTTCGGCCCTAGCAGCCCGTTGAGGGTGCCCAGCGTGCCCTGCAATTGGGCCCCGGCAACCGGCCCGGGGACGTCGGCGGGCGCAGCAGCGTCCGGCGTCAGCTGCCAGGGCTGACAGCCGTCCGTCTTGAACGCCTTGTCCGTCGGTTCGATCTTGACCACCTGCGGCTTTTTGGTGAGCGAGTTATCGATCAGGGCGCCGTCCGGGTTGGCCGTCCGCTTCCAGTAGCAGGTACCGTTCCCGACCGGCCCGCCGCTGCTGTAGATGCCCGGCACGATGTCGGTACCCACCGCGTAAAGGCCGTCTTTGTCCATGACCGTCTTCGGCGCGCCCCCAGGCGGTGCGGGTGAGGGTGATGCCGACGGCGACGCCGCAGGCGCCGCGGGTGACGGCGGCGCTGATTGCCCCGGTGCCGGCCCCGGCGCCGGACCGCGTGTGTCGTCCGGGTCGGCGCTGGCCACGACGGTGGACGCGGCGGCCCAGCCCGCGATCATCAGACTCGCCGCAGCCAACCGTGCCGCAGTAGGTATTCCACCCATAGACATCGAGGGTACCGGGGTCAAGAACCTAATTCACATCTCTGTGAGATCGGCCGAACAGCATTCGAACGCCTAGGGCAGCCGCCGGACCTTGCCGGCGTAGCCGAGGGCGTGCTCGTAGGTGTCGAGGTTGTCCCGCGAAATCCTGGCGTGCACCGGGCGCTCGAGAAAGAAGCGCAGCACCGGGTTGTAGGCGTGATATGTCTCGTGGAACGTCAGCACGGTGGTGCCGTCGGGCTGCTCCTCGAGCTGGTGATATCCCTCGGCGCGCGACCACAGCGGCGCGCCGACGGCGATGTAGCGCGACAGCTTGTTCAGCTCGGCTTCGGTCACCGTCTCCCACGACCGCGCCCTGCCGCCGGACAACAGGTACCTCGGGACGGGAAAGACGCAGGTGCGGACCAGGCCTTCACCGGCTTCGTTGCCCTCGTTGAGGATTTCCATGCTGCCGGTCGGCCAGGTGAGCACTCGCGGGCGCGGCGCGTTCGGTGGCACCGGAGGATGCAGCACTCGCCACACCTTTTTCGGCGGCGCGTCGACGTGGAATCGCACGGTGTAGGACTGCATCAGCTATCTCCATCAGCCGGTATCCAACTGTTCCAGAACGTGATGGTCTCCGCGGGCGGCCGGGTAGCCGGTCGGAAGTCGGTGCCAATCGTGTAGGCGACGGGGAACAGGGCGGCCTGCGTGACCGTCGCCGGAATGCCAAGCAATTCGGCCACCTCCTTCTCCTTGAACAGATGCATCGTCGTCCACACCGAACCCAGCCCGCGTGAGCGCAGCGCCAGCAAGAAACTCCAGCCCGCCGGGATGATCGACGCCCATGCCGCCGCGGCGATGCCCGGCTCCGCCGTGTCGATGCGCTGGTTCAGGCAGGGGATGACGTGCACGGGAACCTGTCCCAGCGTTTCCGTCAGGCTCATCGCGCTCTGGTAGACCCGCTGGGTCTGCGGGTCGGTCGCGTTGTCGACCGCATGCGCCAGGTACTCAGAGCCGATGCTGCGGTAGATCTCGGCGATGGCCGCGCGCTTGTCCGCGTCGGTGACCACCAGCCAGCGCCAGTCCTGTGTGTTGCTGGCTGTCGGCGCCTGCATCGCCAGCTGGATGCACTCCAGAATCACCTCGCGGCCGACCGGCCGGGTCAGGTCCAGACGCTTGCGAACCGACCGCGTGGTGCTCAGCAGTTCATCGACGGTGGCTAGGTCCATCTGGGAGTCCATTGGTTCCTTCAGAGTTGGTTAGAGGTCGATGGCGCAGGACTGGTCGACGCGAAGCACGGTCAGGGAACGTCCCAGGCCAAGAAATACCGCCACGCACAGCGTGAGATCCAGGATCTCCTCGTCGGAGAACGATTCCCGAAGTCGTTGGAAGAACGCGTCATCCATCGACGCATGGTCGTTGGCGAACCGCTCCGCGAACTCGATGGCAAGGCGTTGGCGTGACGTGTAGCCGGGGTAGTTGGCGTAGGCGGCGACGTTGTCGTACAACTCGGGCGCGAGACCGGCGTCCAGCACCGACTGTGCGCGAAAACCCGAGCAGGCCACGCAATCGTTGATCTGCGCTATCCGCATTCTCGCCAGCTCGCGCTCGTCGGCCGGCAGGATGCTCTGCTGATAGGCGCCGCGGATCATCCGTTCGACCATGCCGCCGAGCTGTGGCCGCAGCGTCCAGATCATGGCGGCCTCGCCACCCGGGCCCTCCGGCACGTCGAGCCTTGCCATCCGAGAACTCCTGCCCGGTAAGGACGGTACCGAGTTGAGCAAACCAGATTCTCAAGTCGGCTGTCTAGGTCGGGCGACTAGGCGCAATTGCGCATATGAATAACCCGGCCTGGACGTGTCAATCCGCCGGGGTTACCGTCCGTTGAGCGGCGTTGCGTCCACCGCTGCGAATTGGAGGTCTGTGCGTGCTGTTCATGCACGAGCTGCACACGGTCCGCGGCCGTAAGGAAGACGAGTTCGAAGCAGCGTTCCGTGAGGGTTGGATGCCGATGCTCGGACGCGGCGACGATGCCCGGTTGCTTTGGTACGCCAACCAGGCGCACGGCAGCGGCCCGGCCTACACGGTCGTGACCGTGACCGCCGTTCGCGACGGCGCGGCGTGGGAGAAGTTGACCCTGCGAGTGCAGAAGGGCGATCTTCAGGACTGGATGCGCGGGCTCGACGAACTCCGCCACGAGGTCGTCGCAAAACTGCTGATGCCGTTGCCCTGGTCACCACTGCTGGACGTCCAGTTCGGTCAGGTGCCGGTCGACGGGCGAGAGCACGAGATGACCCTCTACATGGAAGACACCATGTGGCCCTACGAGGACAAGTTCGAGGAGTACATCGTCCGCTGCGGCGAGGTGTACGCCAGGAGCCTCCAGGAGCCGTCCTCGATGCTGACGATGCATGCGGCATTCCAGCCCGCCCTCGGCAGCCATGTGCGACGCGAGGTGATCCTGATGCAGCGCATCAGCCGTCCGGACGCGCTGCTCGACCTGCTCCGCAGCCATATCCCCGCCGAGTACCGTGCGCCAGGCACCTGGATGTATGACGCCCTGGACCTGCGCGACCAGTGGACCAGCCGGTTGCTGCGCACCTCCGAGTGGTCACCTCTTTTTTAGGGGGTACTGCGCCCGCTATGAACATCGGGACGATCCACGATGCCGCCGCCGGCGGGGATCCCGTTCGGGCCGCGCTGATCGTCGGCGGGCACACCGTCAGTTATGGCGAGCTGGCGACGGCAGTACGGCAGTGCGCGGCGAGCCTGGCCGGCCACGGCGTCACGCCCGGACAGCGCATCGCCGTCGTCGACGACGCAAGCCTGCTGTCGATCGCCGCATTGCTCGGTGTGGCACGCATCGGCGCCGCACCCGCGCTGATGAACCCTGCGCTGACGCCGCCGGAATTGCAGGAACTGCGCAAGAATGCCGGCTGCGCCGACGTGGCTGTCGCCGGCGAACGGTACGTCGAGCGGGTCCGGGCGGCCGGCGTCCCCACGGCATTGACGCTGACCGATCTGCTGGGCCGGCCGGTTCTCACCGGCGACACCGTCGCCGCGGACGCCGACGACCGCGACGCGTTGATCCTATTCACCAGCGGCACAACGGGACTCCCGAAAACCGTCAGCATCAGCGGCCGCCAGCTCACCGGGCGGATCACTGCGATGTCGCGCCCGCTGCGGGCCGGCGCGAAACCATCGGTGAGCATGCTGACCGTCCCGCTGTGCCACGTCGGTGGTGTGCTGGGCGTGCTTGGCAGCCTGTATTCCGGCAACACCGCGGTCGTGCAAACGCGGTTCGATGCTGGCGAATGGCTGCGCCTGGTGGCAGCGCACCGCGTCAGCACGACCTTCATGGTTCCGACGATGCTGCAGCGGATCCTCGACCATCCCGACTTCGCGAGCACCGATCTGTCGTCTCTGATCGCCATTGCCTACGGGGCCGCGGCCGCGCCGCTGAGTCTGGTGCGCAGGGCGATGGCGGCGCTGCCACACGTCGCGTTGACCAACGTATTCGGCCAGACCGAAACCCTGGGCGCTTACACGACTTTGATGCCCGACGAGCACCGCGACCCGGCGCGCGCCGGCTCCGTCGGCCGCGCGTTACCCGGAGTCGAGGTGCGCGTGGTCGACCCCGATACGGGCAACGACGTCGAGGTCGGGGCGGTCGGCGAGTTGTGGGTGAACACTTCCCAGAACGTCACCGAGGGCTGGCTGCGCACCGGCGACCTCGCCCGCCAAGATGCCGATGGCTACATCTTCCCAAGCGGCCGACTGAAGGACACAATCAATCGAGGGGGAGAGAAATTCGGACCGATCGAGGTCGAGGACGCATTGCGCTCACATCCGGCAGTCACCGACGTCGCGGTCGCCGGGATCGCCGACGACGAGTTGGGGCAACGAGTCGGCGCGGCAATCGTGGCATCCGCCCCGGTGACACTCGACGAGTTGCGCGCTCACTGTCGGGATTTGATCGCGTACTTCAAGCTCCCCGAGCGATTGGCGATCGTGGAAGACATCCCGTACAGCACGACCGGCAAGGTCAACCGCGATCAGCTCGCCACGCTGATTGCCGACGAGACCTAGGAGTCCACATGCTGTTTCTGCATGAGACCCACAAGGTGATGGGCACCCGGGAAGACGAATTCGAGGCCGCTTATCGCGAGGGTTGGATGCCCACGCTGGCCAACGACGACAACGCCCGACTGCTCTGGTACGCCAACCACGCACACGGCACCGGGCCTTCCTACACCGTCGTCACAATCACGGGCATCGCCGACGGTGCCTCCTGGGAGAGTCTGGCGCAGCGCGCCCAGCATGGCGATCTGCAGCCGTGGATGCGCGAACTGGACAACCTGCGGCACAAGGTGACGGGCAAGCTGCTGTTGCCGGTGGAGTGGTCGCCGTTGCAGTCGGTTGATCTTTCGGCCGTGCCCACCGACGCCGGAACCCACCCGCTCAGCCTCTTCATGGAAGACACCGGCTGGCCGTCCGCGCCGCTCGACGACTACCTCCGGTCGTGGAACGACATCTACTATCGGCCGCTGTCCGCGGCCCCGGCACACATGCGCATCCTGGACATCCAGGCCTGTTTCCAAGTAGCGCACGGAAGCCATCAGCGACGAGAAGCCATGCTGTGGCAGAAGATCGACGACTCCAACAACTACGCGGCGCTCGTCCATCTGCTGACCAAAGAGGTGCCTCCCGAGTACCGCGGGCCCGGCAGCTATATGTTCGAAGCGCTCAAGTATCGCGATCAGTGGGAGAGCCGGCTGCTGCGGACGTCGGACTGGTCGCCGTTGTACTAGGCCTCTCGGCCCAGAATCCGGGCGGCGTCGCGCGCCATATCGCGCACGATGTCGCCGGCCGGTCGAATATCGCGGACGAGTCCGATCGCCTCGCCGACGAGTATCGCAGCGGTATCGAAATCCTCTGCGGCCACGGCCTTCTCGAAGGCCGACAGCGGATTAGGCCAGCGACGCCAGCCCGGTGCGGACCAGATCGATACTGTCCGCCACCAGCTGGCCGAGGTCGTCGGTACAGCCGTTGCGGCCCCAATGCTCCACTGCGACAACAAGGGCCGCCGCCAGGGCCGAGCCCGCGACCTCGGCACTCAATTCGATGTCGGGCGCGTCCGGATTCCGCTTGCTGATGAAATCGGTCAGCACGGCGGCGAATGAGGACTGCACCACCCGCAGGTGGCCGGCGATCCGTTCGGCAGTGATCAATTCGGTGCGCGCCGTCGCGGCCTGCCGGACCACTTCGAGGTCGTGCGGGAAGGCCGCAACACTGGCCTGCACCGCGTCGAATAGCGACTCGCAGGCCGGTCGCTGCTCAAGAGCCTCGGCCAGCCATTCCAACTGCGACTCGTAGTCCTGGAACAGCACCGACTCCTTGGTCGGGAAGTGCCGGAAAAAGGTGCGTTCGGTAACACCGGCCTCGGCCGCCAACTCGGTGACCGTCACGTTCGCAAAGCCTTTGCGGGCGAAGCTCTTTAGCGCGGCTTGGCGCAACGCCTCGTGCGTCGAGCGGCGGCGCTGCTCGTGGCGATTCATCGGAACGGTCATGGCACGCCGATCGTATCTCACCGTTTGTGTCAGAACTGACATCTTCCAATTATGTCAGTACTGACATACGCTTGTCGGGCGCACACCAACGATGGAGGGCAGGCCAGGACCATGAGCACGACGACATACGACGCAATCGTGGTGGGCGCCGGCCACAACGGGCTGACCGCGGCGGCGATCCTGCAGCGCGCCGGCCTGCGAACCGTGTGCCTGGAAGCCAACACCTACGCCGGCGGCATGGCGGCGACGGTCGAATTGATCGACGGCTTCCGCTACGAGATCGCGGGGTCGGTGCAGTTTCCGACGGCGAGCCAACTCACCAAGGACCTCGGACTTGACACACTGCCCGCGATAGAGCCCGAGGTGATGTCGATCAACATCGGCGAAAACGGTGAAGAGCCGATGGTCTTCTATCGCGACCCGATGCAGCTGATGGCTCACCTGAACGACAAGCACGGCATGGAAGCCGTCACGGGGATGGCAGAGCTGATCGGCTGGAGCCAGGCGCCCGCACGGGCGCTGGGCCGCTTCGATGTGTGCCAGCCGCCCAAGACGATCGACGAAATGTATGCCTGCGCAACCAATGACGCCGAACGCCGGGCGATTCACGAGATGCTGTTCGGCTCGGCGATGGACGTGATCGACCGCTACCTGCCGGACCAGGACAAGCATTCGGTTATGCGCGGCATGCTGGCGTTCCTGGCCGTCAACTCCACCTACCGCGGCCCCTACACACCGGGCAGCGCCGCGTGCCTGGCATTCGCGCTGGCGGTACCCGACGACAGCACCGCGATGATGACCAAACTCAAGGGCGGTATCGGCGCGCTCACCGAACACCTGCGCGAGCTCTTCGTCTCGCACGGCGGAGAGATCCGCTTTCGCACCAAGGTCGAGGAGATCCTCGTCGAGAACGGCAAGGTGACCGGCGTACGACTGCGCGACGGTTCGTCGATCTCGGCGCCGATCGTGGTCTCCAATCTTTCGCCCGATGTCACGCTCACTGAACTCATTGCGCCCGAACATGTTCCGGCAGAGTTGGTCTCACGTGTGTCCGGACGCGATCATCGCGCCTCATTCGTGCAGCTTCATTTCGCACTCGACGGACTGCCCGAGTTCGCACCACCGTATGAGTTCCTCAACGAAGAGGGCATGCAGCAGTCGGTCGGGATCTTCGGCTCACCGGAAACCCAGCAGCGGCAGTGGGAGATCTGCCGGCGGGGCCTCGTTCCGGACAACCCGTCGATGGGCATGCAAATCCCGTCGGTGCACGATCCCGCGATGGCGCCACCCGGCAAGCACGCGGCCAGCGTATATGCCTACGCCTTTCCGGTCGAAGTCGACCGCGACCAGCACGGCCACCTGAAAAACGCTATGGCACAGCGTGTTATCGACAAGATCACCAAATTCGCGCCGAACTTCAAAGACATCGTGATCCGTCATATCACATTCGCGCCGTATCACATGAACACCATGTTCGGCGCCCCCGCCGGGGACTTCTGTCACGGTCTGTTGCACCCGGATTTGATGGGACCAAACCGTCCCGGCCCGAAGGGCTTCCTGGACATGCCGATTCCGATCGATGGTCTATACCTGGGCGGCGCGGGATGCCATGGCGGCCCGGGTATTACGTTCACTCCCGGCTACAACGCGGCCTATCAGATCCTGGACGACCGGTAGCCGATCAGCCGCCGAACGTTCCGGTCAGCTGCGCCTGGGCGGTCGCGGCGTCGGCGATGGTCTGCGCGGCTCGCGCACCGGCGAGTCCGCCGGGGAGCTGGTAGTCGTTGGGAAGCTGGTAGAGCGTGAAGCGGTAGTGATGGGTGCCGGTGCCCGCGGGCGGACAGGGTCCCTTATACGCGGACTGGCCCGCCGTGTTCGGCAGCGTGCTCCCGCCGCCGGGCGTCTGACCGTCCGAGGTGCTGCCGGATCCCAGCGGTATCCCGGTCACGATCCAGTGGATGTACACCCCGTTGACCGCGTCCGGATCGTCGACGACGAGTGCCGCCCCCAGCGGCGCCGACCACGTCAACGGCGGCGCGACGTCAGCGCCTTTGCAGGTGTATTGCGCAGGTATGGGCGCGCCGTTTGCGAAGGCCGGACTGCTGATCGTCAACGGCGCACCCGGCGCCGCGTTCGCCGCGCCGATGCCTCCGTGGCCGGCGGCCACAAACAGCAATGCCAGTCCGCCGATGGCCACGCCGATTCGCCGAGCAACGCTGCACCCCATACCGACCAGTGTCGCCAACTGTGGTCCGAGAAGATAGCCGTCTAGCCGCCCTTTTTGACTTCGAGCACTCGCTCGCGAAGCCCCTTGGTCGCGGTGTCCATCAGACCCTTGGTTCCCTTCCTGATCAGAAACCCGGGCACCGGCACCGTGAGATCCACGGTCAAGTCGAAGCGGACCCGGGTGGAATCGCCGTCGGGGGTGAGCGTGTACCGGGCGTCCTGTGCCCGTTGCTGTTTGGCTCTCACCAGCGTCCAGCTCACGCCGTTGTCGTGCACGGTGTAGGCGAGCTCCTGTTCTTCGCTGATTCCCACGATCTTGACGACCTGCCGGGAGCGGATCGGATGTCCCTGGTCATCGCGCTCCAAGACTTCGACGTTTTGATGAGCCGATGACCACTCGGGCAAGGATTCGATATCGAAGAGCACGTCCATGATCTCGTCGGGAGTCGCCTCGATAACGAGTTCGCGTGAATCGGAGACAGCCATCCTCGGAAGATAACCCAGTGCCGCAGCTGCCCAAACGGGTCGACCTACGGCACCAGAACCACCTTCCCGATATTTTCGCGCGCCGCCAGGATCCGGTGCGCGGTGGGCGCTTCGTCGAACGGGACGGCCGCATGCACGATCGGCGCGATGGTGCCGTCGTGCAGTGCCTGGTTCAACGGAGTGATCCACGGCTCCAGCGTGCCGCGGTCGTCCCACAGCCGCAGCATGTTCAGGCCGATCACCGTCTTCGACTCGGAGAGCTGGTCCAACAGATTGAATCCGCGCAGCATCGACAACACCTGCGGGGCCGCCCGGCGCAGCGAGCGCTTCTCACCCTCTTGCAGCGACGAAACGCCGTAGCCGACAAGCCTTCCGCCGGGTCGCAGCAATCGGTACGACCGCCGCAGCGACGTGCCGCCAAGGGCGTCGAGGATGAGGTCGTACGGGCCGACGTCCTTCCACCAGTTGTCACGGCGGTAGTCGATTGCCCGGTCCACGCCGAGCTCGGCGAGCTTGCCGTGTTTGGCCGGCGATGCGGTGCCATGCACTTGCGCCCCGGCGGCCTTCGCGAACTGGACGGCCGCCGTCCCGACACCTCCGGCCGCGGCGTGAATCAACACCCGCTCACCGCGGCGCAGCGAGCCGTAGCCGTGCAAAGCCGCCCACGCGGTTGCGTAGTTGACCGGGACCGCCGCTCCTTGTTCGAAGCTCATCGCGTCGGGCAGTGCCACGGAATCGCTCGCGGCCACGTTGACGGTTTCGGCGTAGCCCCCGAATCGCGTTCCCGCCAAAACCCGTTCGCCGACACGGCCCGGGTCGACGCCCTCGCCGACGGCCGCGACGACGCCGGCGACTTCGTAACCGACGACTGCCGGAAGTCTTGGAGCATCGGGATACAGCCCGACGCGGGCGAGGTGATCGGCGAAGTTCACTCCCGCGGCCCGGACCGCGACCTGCAACTGTCCCCGCCCCGGCGGGGGTGGGTCCGGGCGCTGCTGGACCTGCAAGACCGACGGGTCTCCATGCCTGGTGATCACGACTGCGCGCATTGCGATTCTCCGCTACGCCCGTGCTGCCGACTCGGCGAGGCGGGGGAGGATGACGTCGCGCCACCCTGGGCCCATCCGGTCGAAACCCCGGGCCATCCTCGTGTCGTCCAGGTCAAAGCCACTGTGCTCTAAGAACACTCGGGTGCCGGTGCCCTCGGCTTCCAGGCGCCAGGTGAGCGTCCACGCCGAGGTGAAGGTGTAGACGAAACGGTGCGGCGGGTCGACCTCTAGCACCTTGCAGGGCTGCTTGCCGTAGCCGGGCAGGTCGAGGACGAATTGGTGGCCGACCACCGCGGCGACTTGCCCGTCGGCCCACCAAAGCCGCATCAGCTCGGGCTCGGTGAGCAGTCGCCAAACCTGCTCCGGCGGTGCGGCAACGAATTGATCGACGGTGATCGTCGCAGGTGTTGACGTCTGGGTCATTCCAGCTCCTCTGCTGCGTCGGCCAGCGCGGCCAGCCGTCCGCGCCAGAACTTCTCGAAGGGGTGCAGCCACTCGCCGAGCTCGGCGAGTGGCTCCGGGGTGAGGCGGTAGATCCGGCGGCGGCCTTGCGGCTCATCGGCGACCAGGCCGGCGTCGCGCAGCACCTTGAGGTGCTCGGCGACCGCGGGGCGGCTGAGTTCGAAACACTCGCTGAGTTCCCCCGCGGAAAGTTGCTGCCCCGTCAAAATCTCCAACAGCTCGCGTCGCACCGGATTCGCCAGGGCGAGAAAAACGCGATCCGAAGTCCCCACGCCCGGCACTATATGTCGGAAATTCCCGACACGTCAATCGCCTGCGTCATCCGCCCGCTAGGTTGCTGGTTATGCGATTCAGCTGGGAACGACTGACCACCAGCGTGCACCGCTGCCGGCTTCCGTTCTGCGACGTCACCGTGGGCTTGGTGCGCGGACGCGCCGGCGCATTACTCATCGACAGCGGCACCACGATGACCGAGGCGGCCGCGATCGACGAGGACGTCCGGCAGCTGACCGGAGGCCCGGTCACGCATATTGTGTTGACGCACAAGCATTTCGACCATGTACTGGGTTCTTCGTATTTCACCGACGCCGAGATTTACTCCGCACCGGAGGTTGTCGATTACCTGTCGTCGGCCCACGACCAGATTCGAGCCCACGCCCTGAGATATGGTGCGGACGCCGCCGAGATCGACCGGGCACTTGCGGCGCTGCGGCCGCCGCAGCACGGCCTGTACGACGCCGTCGTCGACCTCGGCGACCGCGACGTGAGAATCACCCACCCGGGGCGCGGCCACACCACGTCGGACTTGGTCGTGGTGGTGCCCGGATTGGACGAGCACGATCACCGCGTGGTGATGTTCACCGGTGACCTCGTCGAAGAGTCCGCTGACCCGTTCATCGATGCCGACTCCGACGTGGCGGCCTGGCCGGCGACGCTCGATCGGGTGCGGGCGATCGGTGGACGAGAAACGATCTACGTCCCGGGCCACGGGAAGATCGTCGACACGGAGTTCATCCGCCGCCAACGAGCCTGGCTACAACAACGTTCGGGCTAGGCGTTCGCGGCCGTGCACGCGGCGATGAGTGCGCCCGGATCGGTCACGCTGAGCACCAACGAGCGCAGCTCCACCGATCTCAGCGGGACTTTCGCCCGCACCGGCGGCTCTATCGTCAGTGCCACCAGCCCTTTGCCCGAACCGTTTACCAGCCAGCGACCATTCGAGTAGTGCACCCCCGCGGTGAACGTGCGCTCGTCGGAGGCTTCGGCGCGGGTGATCGACGCGATCGGGATATGGGCGTCGAACGCCCATCCCATCTTCACGTGAAGAGTCCCGTCAACAACGCGCACCTCGCTGGTGTTGGGCCCGAGTCCCAGCGGGGTGGACAACAGCACGTACCAACGCTCGTAGCGCAATTCCGTCTGCACCGGACCGACCCTACTCGAAGTTTGCTGGCTAGGCCGGGTTTTCTTTTCATCTAACCGTCTATGCAGTTTGCTGGTCCGGGTGCCGAACAGGCCTCCGCGGAACCGTCACGGCGAATGCTTTACGAAAAGTATTGCACCGCAATCTCTTAGATGTTCCACACTGACGGCGACGCGCCGCGCAGCCATTCGGAGTACGCCGTGTGGCAACAGTTTTGGCCCGGCTCGGCAAGCGGCGAATTACCCATGATTGAAATCACAGGTCCAGGGCTAGACTCACGTTCAGCGGACTCGCGCTGGAAGGGGAGCGTAAAGCCATGGCCATCATCGACGCGGACACCGAGGTCCCCGCACCATTCGACGAAGACGTCGCCGCCACACAGCGATACTTCGACGACCCACGCTTTGCCGGCAAGACCCGCCTCTATACGGCCCGCCAGGTAGCAGAGCAACGCGGCACGATACCGACCGACTACACCGTGGCCCGGGAAGCCGCCGCGGCCTTCTATCCCCGCCTGCGCGAGCTTTTCGCGGCAAAAAAGAGCATCACGACCTTCGGCCCGTACTCACCCGGGCAGGCCGTGAGTATGAAGCGAATGGGCATCGAGGGGATCTACCTCGGCGGCTGGGCAACCTCGGCCAAGGGGTCCACCACCGAAGACCCGGGGCCCGACCTGGCGAGCTACCCACTGAGCCAGGTGCCCGAGGATGCCGCGGTGCTGGTGCGCGCGCTGCTGACCGCCGACCGAAACCAGCAGTACCAGCGGCTGCACATGAGCGAGCAGCAGCGCGCGGCGGCCAAGGAGTACGACTTCCGGCCGTTCATCATCGCCGACGCCGACACCGGCCACGGCGGTGACCCGCACGTGCGCAACCTGATCCGCCGCTTCGTCGAAGTCGGCGTGCCCGGCTACCACATCGAAGACCAACGTCCGGGCACCAAGAAGTGCGGTCACCAGGGCGGCAAGGTTTTGGTGCCGTCCGACGAACAGATCAAGCGCCTCAATGCCGCCCGCTTCCAGCTCGACGTCATGCGGGTACCAGGCATCATCGTCGCGCGCACCGACGCCGAGGCGGCGAACCTGATCGACAGCAACTCCGACGAGCGCGACCAAGCGTTCCTGCTCGGCGCAACCAACTTGGACATTCCGTCCTACAAGGCCTGTTTCCTGGCGCTGATGCGGCGCTTCTACGAGCTGGGCGTCAAGGAGCTCAACGGTCATCTTCTCTATGCGCTCGCCGATGGCGAGTACGGCATCGCCAACGCCTGGCTCGAGCGCCAAGGCATTCTGGGCCTGGTCTCCGATGCGGTCACGCAGTGGCGGCAGGACGGTCAACACTCGATCGACGACCTCTTCGACCAGGTCGAATCGCGGTTCGTCGCCGCATGGGAGGACGACGCCGGGCTGATGACCTACGCCGATGCGGTGGCGGAAGTGCTGGCATTCGGCGAAAGCGAACACGACGAACCGGCGACCATGAGTCCCGACGACTGGCGCAAGTTCGCCGCCCGGACGTCGCATTACGCGGCTCGCGAGAAGGCCCGCGAGCTGGGCGCCGCGCCGGACTGGAGCCCCGAGCTGGCCAGGACGCCCGAGGGCTACTACCAGGTGCGCGGCGGCATTCCATACGCGATCGCCAAATCGCTCGCGGCGGCGCCGTTCGCCGACATCCTCTGGATGGAGACCAAGACCGCAGACCTGGCCGACGCCAAGCAGTTCGCCGACGCGATTCACGCCGAGTTCCCCGACCAGATGCTGGCGTACAACCTCTCGCCGTCGTTCAACTGGGACACCACCGGCATGACCGACGAAGAGATGAAGCAGTTCCCGGCGGAGCTGGGCAAGATGGGCTTCGTCTTCAACTTCATCACCTATGGCGGGCACCAGATCGACGGCGTCGCCGCCGAGGAGTTCGCTACCAACCTGCGCCAGGACGGCATGCTGGCGCTGGCCCGGCTGCAGCGCAAGATGCGCCTGGTCGAGTCGCCCTACCGCACGCCGCAGACGCTGGTCGGTGGTCCGCGCAGCGACGCCGCGCTGGCCGCGTCGTCGGGCCGCACCGCGACCACCAAGGCGATGGGCAAGGGCTCGACCCAGCACCAGCATCTGGTGCAGACGGAGGTGCCTAAGAAGCTGCTGGAGGAGTGGCTGGCGCTGTGGAGCGAGCACTACCAGCTGGGCGAGAAACTTCGGGTCACGCTGCGGCCCCGCCGCGCCGGCTCGGACGTGCTGGAGCTCGGGATCAAAGGCGAGGGCTCGGACCCGCAGGAGCAGCTGGCCAACGTCGTCGTCGACCCGATCAAGGACCGGCACGGCCGCAGCATCCTGCAGGTGCGCGACCAGAACACCTTCAGCGAGAAGCTGCGCCAGAAGCGGCTGATGACGCTGATCCACCTTTGGCTGGTACATCGCTTCAAGGCCGATGCGGTCTACTACGTGACGCCGACCGAGGACAACCTGTATCAGACCGAGAAGATGAAGTCCCATGGGATCTTCAGCCACGTCTACCCCGAGGTGGGCGAGATCATCGTCGCCGAGGTGAACAAGCCGCGCATCGCCGAGCTGCTCAAGCCGGATCGGGTGGCGCTACGCAAGCTGATCACCAAGGAAGACTAGTCGTCACAGCCAATCGGTCCGCGAAACTACTTGGCGGGCTTGATATTTCGTGATGCCGCGGGTTCGGCCCGCCACGATTTCGTGTTCGGACGACGGCGTCATTGTGCCGTCGCACACCGGACGCGTTGCGTGATACCCGCCAAACGTGAAAGTGATCACACTGGCTATTTTCGCTTCCTGCAACAGTTGCATAGGTGTACATTAGCTATTGAACAGGCGTGCAGCAGATCAACCAGACCGGCGAAAGGACACTTCGATGAAGTCTTCAACCAAGATGACGATCACGACCTTTGGTGCGGCGGGCGCACTCGCACTCGTCGTCGGAGTCGGGGGAGTCGGGCCCAGCCCGGCCGCCGCCGCGCCCGCCCCGGTGACCCACTCTTCGTCGAGCGCCACGCCGGCGAGCCGCAACGTGGCCGTCGCCCCCGGCAATGTGCACCAGGCCGTCCTCGTCGCCTGCATCTCGGGCCTCAACTGCGGGTAGGCACGAACCCCACATCCAAGCAACCGGTGGCCCATCTCGACTACGAGATGGGCCACTGGCATGTCCGCTTCAAGTCGTGCGGTTTGCGACGGGCACCAATGGGTACCAACGAATGAGTTCGCTGAGTGTCGGGAGGGGAGTCTGATGAGAACGGAAGCTCGGACCGCAGTTGCGATTTTCGGCGGTGCCGCCATGCTCGTTTTGACGGTTGGCTGCGGCGGAGGCGGCAACAAAGCACCTAGCAGCACCACCACTACGACGTCCACCACTACGACGTCCACCACTACGACGTCCGGCGTCGCGCCGTCAACGGCCCCGGGCACCGGCGGACCGACCGGCGGCGGCGGACCGGGCGGCGGCGGTGGCACCGTGCCCGGCGGACCGACCGGCGGCGGCGGACCGGGCGGCGGCGGCGGCAGCGTTCCGGGCGGTCCCACCGGTGGTGGCGGCCCCGGCGGCGGTAGCGGCAGTATCCCCGGCGTCGGAGGTGGCGGCGGCGGACCCGGTGGTGGCGGCGGTTGCGTCGGCAACATCTGCGGTGGTACCTGACCGCGCCTTGCGCCATTAACACGTGCTCGCGGTAGCCGAGGGGGTTATGTCAACCTGACCCCCTCGGCTGAGCAAATCTCCGCCCCACGCGGCGTCGCAGACAACCCACGACGTCGCGCCGTTGATCTGTTCACCGGGTCGCCAGCCTGAGTTATGGTTCTCCGCAACGTGACTGCAAGGAGACCTTCAATGGCGAAGCTCAGGTTCGGATATTTCATCGCGCCGTTCCACCGCGCGGGCACCAACCCGACGCTGGCCATCCAGCGCGACCTGGAGTTCGTCCAACACCTCGACGCCCTGGGCTTCGACGAAGCGTGGATCGGCGAGCATCACTCGGCCGGCAGCGAAATCATCGCGTCCCCGGAGATCTTCATTGCCGCCGCCGCCGAGCGGACCAAGCGGATCAAGCTCTGTACCGGGGTTATCTCGCTCTCGTATCACAACCCGCTGTGGGTCGCCGACCGGCTGATGATGCTGGACCATCTCACCCATGGCCGGGTGATCGGCGGGGTGGGCCCCGGCTCGCTGCCCAGCGACTCGTCGATGATCGGGCTGACCCCGACCGACACCCGGGAGCTGTTGGACACCAACCTCGACATCGTGGTCCGGCTGCTGCGGGGGGAAACGGTGAGCGCCAAGACCCCCACCCACGAACTCCACAACGCCAAGCTGCAGCTTGCCCCGTACTCCGACGGTGGGGTTCCACTGGCGGTGGCCGCGGTCGCTTCCCCGACCGGCGCCCGGCTGGCCGGCAGGCACGGCATCGGCCTGCTCTCCATCGGCGCGACGCTGACCATCGAGGGCTTCAATGCGCTGCAATATCACTGGGACATCGTCGAAGAACGCGCCGCGGTATTCGGCACCGAGGTCGATCGCCGGAACTGGAGCCTGGTCGGGCCGTTCCATGTCGCCGAAACCGACAAGCAGGCGCGCGAAGACGTGAAATTCGGTCTCGAGCCGTGGTTCCGGTATTTCCAGAAGGTGGCCGCGTTCCCGCAGATGACGATGCCGGGCGAGCAGATCGACGAGATGATCGACGTCATCAACGAGAACGGCGCGGGCGTGATCGGCACCCCGGAGCGGGCGCGCGCGCAGGTGCAGCGGATGTGGGATCAGTCCGGTGGCTTCGGCTGCATGCTTCAGATGGGCCACGAGTGGGCCAATCCGGAGGCCACTAAACGGTCAGCCGAATTGTTCGCCGCCGAGGTGATGCCGCACTTCCAGGGTCAGGCGCAGCCGACACTGGATGCGGCCGCCCGGGCCAGCGCAGCGCGCGAAGGGCTGGCGGAGTCGCAGAACCAGGCCGTCGAGCACATGACCAAGAAATACCAGGACGAGCTCAACGCGAAAAAGTAGTCGCGCACAGCCCGGACCACCGCGTGAGTGCCCGGCGAAGTTCCGCGGCACCGCATCGGGTTAGGGCCGGGCATCGGGTCCAGCACCACCGGACGGATCCCGTTCAATGCCAGTTCGCTGGCCAGCATCAGCCCGTTGGGACCGCCCCGGCGATGACGACGTCAATCCCTTAGGCCAGCTTAATAGTTGGGTGTGGTCCGACACGCCCGGCGCAACTGACAGCGCCGGTTTTCATAGTGCGGCGCTAGCCGCTTCCCAGTTGAGAGCTAAGAACGCGGCGCATACCTGGAGCATGAGCACCCCTCGTCAGAAGCAGTTCATGCGGATCGTCTCGGCCGGCGTCGCGGGCATCGCGATACTGGCCTTCCTCGACGCGGCCCCTGTCGAGGCCACCACCGACATGTTCGGCCACGTGCGCTTCGCCGCCGACGACAACGACGACGCGCAACTACAACAGCAACTGGCCCAGCAGCAGTTGCTGTTGTCCGAGCAGCAGGCCGAGCAACAAAACGAAGCGGCACAGCAGCAGTTTGAACAAGACATGCAGCAAGCACAGCTGACCGAACAGCAGGCCAACAACCCCTAGCCCGCGCCGCTAGATCAGCGCTCGGCCGCCTTCACCAGCCGATCCGCGAGAAGCTTCACCGCACCGCCCAGCGCCGCGCGCGTCGCAGGCCCGGTACCGCGAATTCTCTCGACGAACGATCCCGACCAGCGGATGTCGGTACCGCCGGCCGCGTTGGGCGTCAAGACCACCTCGCCCAGGTAATCCTTTGCCGGAGACGGCCCGACCAACTTGTAAACCTGCCGGCGATCCTGCTCGTACTCGACGATCTCCTCGCGCGCCAGGATCGGAGGCACACCGATCTGACGAATCGCGCCGACCCCGCCCGGCGCCGGATCACCTTGGCGCGCCCAGCTCGAGCGCAGCACCACCGGCTTGGCCCAGCTCGACCAATTGGCGCCGTCCGCCAACAGCCCGAACACCGTTGCGGCAGGCGCGCTACAGGTCCGATTGACCTCGAACGAAAACTTGCGACCCGACATAGCCGCGTACCCTACCGCCACCGCGATGGACACCGGCGCCGCGGTGCGGACCTGGGCCGGCGCGGGCCTCGAGGCCGGTGAAATCCGGCACACACCGGCGGCCGCACGTGCATACTCACCGTGTGCGGCGGTTACCGCCGACCGCGGCCGGACACCGGGCGGGCAGTCCAATGCGCGATGGAAAGCTTTGGTGGACAGATGATTTCGAGCGGACCTTCTGGCTTCGCCGGGCGTGGCGTCGCGTGGCCATCCCATCGGAACACGCGAATATCGCTGGTGTTGTGCGCGGTCGTGTTATCGCTCAGCGGCTGCGACAAGGTTACTGTCACCCCCGCGTCGAAAGCGCCCACCTCTACCAGCAGCGCCGCCGTCACCCCCAACGACAACCCGCTGGCCAAGGCCAACAGTCAGCGGGTGCTCGACGACGCGGTCAACGCCACGACACCGGGCTGCTCGGCCGCGGTGGGTTCCAAGGGCACCGTGGTGTGGACCGGAGTGCGCGGCATCGCCGACACGGCGACCGGCGACAAGATCACCCCTGACACCGTGTTCGATATCGGCTCGGTGTCCAAGCAGTTCACCGCCGCCGCCGCCCTGTTGCTCGTTGATGCCGGAAAGCTGACCCTCAACGACACGCTCGCCCAGCACCTGCCGGAATTCCCCAAGTGGGCCGCCACCATCACGATCACCCAGTTGATCCACCAAACCAGCGGTATCCCCGAATACGAAGGGCTGCTGGCAAAGCAGGGGTTCGCGGTCAGCGACCGGACCACGCAGGAGCAAGCGCTGCAGGCCGTGGCGGCGGTGCCGAAGCTGAATTACCAGCCGGGCAGCCAATTCCGGTACTCCGACTCCAACTATTTGTTGCTCGGCGAGATCGTGCACCGGGTGTCGGGACAGCCGCTGCCGCAGTTTCTCAGCACGGAAATCTTTGGCCCGCTCGGCCTGGGGATGGTGATGGATCCCGTCGGCGGGGTTCCGCACAAGGCCGTCTCCTATGCCGGCGGTAGCGACGGATACCGGATGACCACTTCCGCGTGGGAACAAATCGGCGACGGCGCGGTCCAAGCCTCGCCCAGCCAGCTGGTTCAGTGGGGTGACAATTACCGGACCGGTCGCGTGGGTGGGCCCAAGCTGCTGGAGGCGCAGCTGGCCGGGGCGGTGGAGATCGGGCCCGGCATCCCTGTGCACTACGGCGCCGGGATCTACATCAAGGCCGACGGCACGCTCGACCACGACGGCGCCTCGCCCGGCTTCGTCACGGCATTCCGCGTCAGCAAGGATCGGCAGACGTCCATCGCCGTCAGTTGCAACACCGATGACCAGATCCCGGAAGCCCTGACCGACTCGTTGGCGAAGCTCTGGATGTAGTGGATTGCGTGCAGAGACGCCATCATTCACCGTATGGCGAAACGGCCGGCGCTCCTTCTCGCAATCGCGTTGTTGCTCGGCGCCTGCAGCAGCACTCAGCCGGCCGCGCCGAAAACCAGCTCGGCGGAACCGGCTAACGCTAAGGCCGCGAAGCTGGCCAGCCAGAAGGTCCTGAACGATGCGATCGACGAAGGCGCTCCCGGGTGCTCGGCCGCGGTGGGTGTCAGGGGCCAGGTCATCTGGACCGGGGTGCGCGGCCTGGCCGATGTGGCGGCCGAGGCCCCGCTGACGTCGGAGACGCTGTTCGATATCGCGTCGGTGTCCAAGCAGTTCACCGCCTCGGCGCTGCTGTTGCTCGTCGACGCCGGCAGGCTGACGCTCGACGACCCGCTGTCCCAGCATCTGCCCGAGCTGCCGGCCTGGGCGGGGACCGTCAACGTCGGACAACTGATGCACCAGACCAGCGGCATCCCCGACTACGTCGGACTGCTCGAGGCGCAGGGGTATCAGTTCGGCGACCGCACCACCCAGGATCAGGCGGTGCGGGCGGTGGCCGCCATGCCGAAGCTGACGTTCGCGCCCGGCTCCCAGTTTGAATACTCGAACTCCAATTACCTGCTGCTCGGCGAGATTGTCCGCCGGGTGGCGCGGGAACCGTTGCCGCAGTTCCTCGCCGAACAGATCTTCCATCCGCTCGGCTTGGCCATGGTCCTGGATCCGACCGGACCGATTCCCGGCAAGGCCGTCGGGTACGAAGCGGACAGCGACGACTATCACGCCACCACAACCGGCTGGGAACAGGTCGGCGACGGCGGCATCCAGACCACGCCCACCCAACTGGTCTACTGGGCCGACAATTACCGTACCGGCCGGGTGGGCGGCACCGCATTGCTCGACGCGCAACTGAAGGGCGCAGTGCCGACCGATCCGGGCGGTGGTGACCGCTACGGCGCGGGAATCTTCCTGCTGGCCAACGGCACACTCGATCACGACGGCGAATGGGGGGGATTCGTGACTGCGTTTCGGGTGAGCAAGGACCGCACGACGTCCGTCGCGGTCAGCTGCAACACCGACGAGCAGGACCCCGAAGCCCTGGCCGGTGCGATCGCGAAACTCTGGATGTAGCTGACTACCAACATGTTTCGCCAACGTCAGCCGGTTACCCCGGTGACCGTACGGCCGTCTTCGAGTACGAAGATTGGTCGGGGCCATCGGCGCGGGCAAGGCGGCAACCAATCTATCGCGCTGCTGTGCACGCGTCGCTCTCGTTGAACAGTGGAAACGCCTAGGTAACTCTAGATTGGTTGGCGCCGCGTGGCCTTAAATGAACTCGTAGACAAAGACAACGACGATTGCCACCGCCAGCAGAATCAGGCTCACCACGATGACGGCGCGAACACCACGAGACTGGCGATGGAACCAGTGCTGCACTTGGGAAAAGCGCCAATCCGTCCAGGCGTAGGCGCGCGCAGCCCACAGCGCTTCAACCGCGAGCAAGCGAAAAGCGACCAGCAGCGCGGGGATCCCGACTTCGGGGAGCAACACAATCAGCGGAATCGAGGCGATGAGCAACACGCCGCCCAGGACGGCGAGGCTCACCCGAACCGGCAGCGCCTTGGCCCGCCACCGAGCGCGATAAGCGAGCACTCGGGCCAGTGCGCCGGCGCGCGTCTCGGGGTGCTGCTCGGCAGAGTCCACGGTTGCTCCTCAAGGCCCCCGCGGCGGTGTCGACTCGCACTCTAGCCGACGGCCGGATCCGAAGCGCGGTGTCGCGGCGCACCTAGACTGCGGATATGGATGACGGTTCCCGACAGGACTCCGTGGCTCCAAAAGGCCTGCTACGAATAGAAGATTGCCTGGACGCCGACGGCGAGATCTCGTTGCCCCCGGGGACCACACTGATTTCTCTGATCGAGCGCAACATCCGAAATGTGGGTGATTCCATCGCGTACCGCTACCTGGACTACGCCCGCGCAGCAGGCCACGCCCTGGAAGTGACCTGGGCCCAATTGGGTGTCCGGTTGGAAGCCATCGCCGGACGCATCCAGCAGTTCGCGGGTAATAGCGACCGGGTGGCGGTTCTGGCGCCGCAGGGCATCGACTACGTCGCCGGCTTCTACGCCGCAATCAAGGCGGGAACCATCGCGGTGCCATTGTTCGCGCCCGAGCTCCCGGGCCACGCCGAGCGCCTCGAGACGGCGCTGCGCGATTCCGAGCCGACCGTGGTGCTGACGACCGCGGCGGCGAAAGACGCGGTCGAAGAATTCCTGACCCAGTGCGCCCAGCTGCGCCAACCGCACGTCGTGGTCATCGATCAGATCCCCGACTCGGCGGGGGAGGCGTTCGTCCCCGTAGAGCTGGACATCGACCGGGTTTCCCACCTGCAGTACACCTCCGGTTCGACCCGGCCGCCGGTCGGCGTCGAGATCACCCACCGGGCCGTGGGCACCAACCTGACGCAAATGATTCTGTCGATCGATCTGTTGAACCGGAACACCCACGGGGTGAGCTGGCTGCCGCTCTACCACGATATGGGGCTGTCGATGATCGGCTTTCCCGCGGTGTACGGCGGGCATTCCACGTTGATGTCGCCGACCGCGTTTGTGCGCCGGCCGCAGCGATGGATCCAGGCGTTGGCCGCGGGGTCGAGGGAAGGCAATGTGGTCACCGCCGCACCCAACTTCGCCTACGAGTGGACGGCACAGCGCGGCCTGCCTGCGGCCGGCGACGACGTCGACCTGAGCAATGTCGTGCTGATCATCGGCTCCGAGCCGGTCAGCATCGAGGCGATCGCGACGTTCAACAAGACTTTCGCGCCGTACGGGTTGCCGCACACCGCATTCAAGCCCTCGTACGGCATCGCCGAGGCGACGCTGTTGATCTCCACGATCGAGCCGGCCGCCGAGGCGAAGGTTGTCTACCTCGACCGCGAACAGCTGGGCGCGGGTAGCGCGGTGCGCGTCGGCGCGGATGCGCCCGGCGCGGTGGCCCACGTATCGTGCGGTCGGCCGGCTCGTAGCCTGCGGGCGGCGATCGTCGACCCCGAAACCGCCGACGAACTGCCCGACGGCATGGTCGGCGAAGTCTGGTTGCAGGGCGCCAACGTGGGCCGCGGCTATTGGCGACGCCCCGAAGAAACCCAGCGGACATTCCACGCGCACCTGCAATCGCGGCTGGCCGAAGGCAGCCGTGCGGAAGGGTCGGCGGCGGATAGCTCGTGGCTGCGAACCGGCGACTTGGCCGTGTATGTGGACGGCGAGCTCTATGTCGCCGGCCGCATCGCGGACCTGGTGGTCGTCGACGGCCGCAACCACTACCCGCAGGACATCGAGGCCACCGCCGCCGAGGCGTCACCGATGGTGCGACGCGGCTACGTGACGGCCTTCTCGCTGCCGGACGACGGTGGCGTGGTGATCATTGCCGAGCGCGCGGCGGGCACGAGTCGCGACGATCCGCAACCGGCGATCGAGGCGATAAAGGCCGCGGTATCGCACCGCCATGGCCTGGCCGTTTCCGACGTGCGCTTGTTGCCCGCCGGCGCCATTCCCCGCACCACCAGTGGAAAGCTGGCCCGCCTGGCCTGCCGCGCTCAATACCTCGGTGGCGCACTGGGCTCGCGTTGACAACTCGGCCGCACAAAGCTCCCGGTGGCATCCTGGCCACATGGGTCTGATCATCCGGCTGGCGGAGCTCCTCATTCTGCTGCTGCCGCTGGTGGGCCTGGCCATCGGCGCGCTGCGGGCCTTCGGCGCGAACAAGCGGCGAGCCTCCGATGCGCCAGCGCCCCCGGCGCCGCCGCCCGAACCCAACGCCATCAGTCAAGCCGCGCAATGGCGCTCGCTGCGACGGATCCTCGACGAGCACCATCGCACCGACACCCGCTGGCTGGAGTACGAACTCGACTTCGCCAAGCTGCTCGACTTCCCGCTGATGACGGATCTGCGCGATCCGCTGACCGTCGCTTTTCACAAGGCCAAGCTGCGCGCGGACCTGTTGCGGCCCGTCAAGGCCGAGGATCTGCTCGACGACCGCGAATCCGCCGCGCGCTATCAAGTCGCCGTCGAGGATTACGTGACCGCGTTCAACGTCGCCGAGGCCGAAGCAATACGCAGACGCCGCAACGACTTCTCACGCGATGAACAACAGCGCATCACCCGCGCCCAGCGCCTGTTGCGGATGGCTTCCGACGCCGCCGCCGCGCCGCAGGAGCGGCAAAGCGCCTATGAGTCGGCCCGCAAAGAACTCGACGGGCTGATCGTGTTGCCCGCCACCACACAGGCCAGCATCGAGCGTGGAATCTCCGGCGAGATCGAGGGATAGAGCCTTTTTAGGAGCTTCGTGATGCCTTTGTGCCCTTATCGGCACCTGTCGGCGCGCGGCATCATGACGGCATCGCCGTCCTCGGCGACGAACCGATCATCAAGGAGCCCAACATGATCGAATACGATTTGGACAAAGAGCATTCCATCTTGGAGGTGCGGCCGAAGGCCGCGCTCGACAAGCAAGATTTCGTCGAACTCGCGCAAGCGGTTGATCCCCTGATCGAGGCCCAGGGCGACCTTGCCGGCCTGATTGTCAATGCGGCGTCGTTCCCGGGTTGGGACAGTTTTGGGTCGATGGTCACCCACCTGCGCTTCGTTCGGGACCATCACCGGCACGTCAAGAAAATCGGAGTGGTGACCGACTCGCACCTGGGAGATATCGCCGAGCATCTGGCCTCGCATTTCGTGTCGGCCGAGATCCGGCATTTTCCAGCCGGACAGCTCGAGCAAGCGCGGCAGTGGATCATCGACGGCTCCTGAAGCGTTGAGTCGTGGGCGTGTCACGATGATGAGATGACCGCGACCGGGCAACCTGATGAGCCGCTCGCCGGTTACCCGGTCACACCGCCACCGCTGCCTGGCCCGGTCACCTTCGACCAGCAGTGGAGCGACCTGACGTTCGTGCACTGGCCGGTCGATCCCGACGGCGTCGCGCACCTGTACCCACCGGGGACGAGGCCGGACGTCTTCGCCGACGGGCTGACCTACGTTGCGTTGGTCCCGTTCATGATGGCGAGCACGAAAGTCGGTACCGCGCTGCGGCTTCCGTACTTCGGCCGGTTCCTGGAGACCAACGTCCGGCTGTATTCGATCGACGACGCCGGCCGGCACGGTGTCCTGTTCCGGTCGCTGGAAACCGCTCGCCTGGCCGTCGTACCCGTCACCCGGATCGGCCTCGGCGTCCCCTACACCTGGGCCAAAATGCGGCTGACGCGCGACGGCGACCACATCACCTACGGCAGCGTGCGCCGCTGGCCGCGCCGCGGCCTGTGCAGCCGGCTGACCGTCGCCCTGGGGGACGTGGTGGAGCCGACGCCGCTGGAGGTCTGGCTCACCGCTCGCTGGGGCGCCCACACGCGCCGGGCCGGCCGGACGTGGTGGGTGCCCAACGAGCACGGACCGTGGCCGTTGCGCGCGGCGCACATCGTCGAGCTGAGCGACGAGCTGGTCGACGCCAGTGCGGTGCGTCCGGCCGGCGATCGACTGCGCGGCCTGTATTCGCCGGGTGTGCGAACCCGCTTCGGCCGCCCCTGCCTGGTTCAGTGAGTTCTCACGGGATGGTTCTCACGGGATGGTGTAGCCGCCGTCGATCACGACGTCCGAACCGGTCATGTAGCTGGACGCGTCGCTGGCCAGGTAGACGTAGAGGCCGACGAGTTCCTCCGGCCGGCCGATGCGGCCAAGCGGAATCTTGGGCTCCCACAGCCGGTGATACTCCGCCATCGGTTCGACGAGCTCGGTGAGGATGTAGCCCGGGCTGACGCTGTTCACCCGGATGTTGTGCGGCGCGAGCTCGACGGCCAGCGCTTTGGTCAGGTGGATGACCGCGGCCTTGGAGGTGCAGTAGTGGCCCGCCTGCTGCGGGACGTTGATGATGTGGCCGGACATCGAGGCGGTGGTGATGATGGCGCCGCCGCGGCCCTGGCCGACCATCGCGCGGGCCGCCGCCTGCGCGGTGAGGAATACGCCGTTCACATTCGTGTCCTGGATGGCCTGGAATTCGTCCGGCGACATGTCCAGCATCGCCTTCAGATTGATGATCCCGGCATTGCAGACGGCAATGTCGATGCCGCCCATCTCCGCAATCACCTGGTCGACCATTCGGTTCACCTGATCGGGTTGGGTCACGTCGCAGGTGATCGGCACGACCTTGTCACCGGCCGCGGCGAGCTCGGCGGCGACCTTCGTCAAGACCTCGGTATGGCGTGCCGCAATGGCCACTTGTGCACCGGCTTGCAAATAGGCCTCGGCCACTTTTTTGCCGATACCGGTGGACGCCCCGGTCACCAGGGCCGTCCTGCCGCGCAGGTCAAACAAGTCCAACACGCTCATTCGATATCCCTATCCAGACGAGCCCCGTAAAACCAGAACACGTTCTAGTGTGTCCGCTATGGGCAACTTCAGCAGGGCCGAAATCGAGCAAGCCGTCGAGCACTACACAACCGTGGCCGAAGAGTGCAGCGCCTCCGGCGACTGGGCTCCATTTGCGGATTTATTCACTGAGGACGTTGTCTACATCGAACACCACTACGGCGTCTTTCACGGCCGCGAGGCGGTGCGGGACTGGATCGTCGCCGTCATGGCGCCGTTCCCGCACATGCGCTTTCCCAGCGACTGGATTGCCTACGACGAGGACAATGACGCCGTCGTCATCATGATCAAGAATCTGCTCGACCACCCGACCGACCCGAACGGTGAACCGTTCTGGTTCCCGAACTGGACTCGATTGGTCTACGCCGGCAACGGCCTGTTCTCCAGCGAGGAGGACATCTACAACCCCAACCGCGATGCGCCTGGTGCCGTCGCGGCGTGGATGGAAGCGGGCGGGCAGTTCGCGTCAACCGAGTTCCTGCAACCCAACGCGCACTAGGCCTTCGGAGAAACCGCGGCAAGATCCGGCTGTCGCTTGCGGCGGCGTGACCGGACCGCCGCCAGCGCCTGATCCCAGGCAATCATCGTCGTCGCCGTGAGGTTGGCCGGCTTGGCACTGTCTTTCGAGAGCAGGGCAGCGGCAGCGGCTTTCGTGGTTGCCGACGCCTTCGACAGGTGACCGGAGTCGAACGGTGGCTGCGGGTCGTATTCGATCGCGAGCTGGATCGCCTTGGCGCGGCGCTGGCCCCCGATCTCGGCGGCCAGCCGGAACGCGAGGTCCAATCCCGCGGATACGCCGGCACTGGTGATGACGTTGTCCTGGCGCACGACCCGCTCGTCGCTGACCGGGATCGCGCCGAATCCCTTCAGCAGCGGGATCGCCAGCCAATGCGACGTCGCCCGCCGACCCTCGAGCAGGCCGGCCGCGGCCAGGATCACCGAGCCCGAGCATACCGACGCCGTCCAGCTCGCGTTTCGATGCGCCGAGCGCAGCCAGTCCAGCAGCACCCCGTCGCGGGCGTGCACCGGAGTCGACGGGCCACCGGGCACGAGAATGACGTCGGGCGAAGGGGTTTCGGCCAGCGAATGCGTGGCCCCGATGACCAGTACCCCGGAGTCGGCGGTGATCGGCCCGGATTCGTGCCAGACGAACCGCACCTCGGCACCCGGCAGATTGCGCAGCACTTCGTACGGTCCGATCATGTCCAGCGCGGTGAATCCGGGGCAAGCCACGAAGGCGATCTGGGTCATCGGTGCGGTCCTCTCCGATCAGGATTCAACTAGGCAAACGTCTTGCGGTACTGGTCCGGAGAAACACCGATACGACGAATGAAGTTGCGCCGCATGGTTTCCGCGGTGCCAAAGCCGCATCGGGCCGCGATCGCGACCACGGTGTCGTCGGTCTCTTCCAACTGCCGGCGCGCGGCTTCGGTGCGGACCCGTTCGACGTAGTGGCCGGGCGCCTCGCCGACCTCGTCGGTGAACACCCGAGTGAAATGCCGCGGGCTCATCGTCGCCCGGCGCGCCAGATCACCGATGCTGTGCGGGGCTCCCGGCTGCGCCTCGATGGCCTCCTGCACCTCGCGGATGCAGACGCGTTTGGCGCGCGGCACCCATACCGGCGCCGCGAATTGCGTCTGCCCGCCGGGGCGGCGCAGATACAGCACCATCCAACGGGCGACGGTCTGCGCGGTCTCGGTTCCGTGGTCGTCCTCGACGAGGGACAGCGCGAGATCGATACCCGAGGCGACACCCGCGGCCGTCCACACCACCTCGGAGCTTCGCACGAAGATCGGATCGGGATCGACGTCGATGGCGGGGAACTCACCGGCCAGCCGCTCGGCGAAGGCCCAGTGGGTGGTGGCGCGGCAGCCGTCGAGCAGCCCGGCCTCGGCGGCGAGGAAGGCGCCCGTGCAGACGGTCACGACGCGGCGCGCGTGGCCCGCCGCGGCTTTGATCCAGGCCACCAGGTCCGCGTCTTGCCGAGCGGCGTCGACGCCGCCGCCGCCGGGCAGCACGACCGTGTCGATCTGGTCGTCGGGGTCGGGCAGCGGGGCGCCGACGAACGCGAGGCCGCTCGGGGTGGTGATCGGCCGGCCCTGCACCGAGGCCAGGACGACGTCGTAGCCGCCGTCGGTCAGCAGCGCTGCGCCGGTGAACACGTCGTAGGGCCCGACGACGTCGAGCGCCTGCACACCCGGAAAGCCGACGATGACGACCTTGCGAACCATGGATTCAGTGTTGGCCGAACCAGGGTATGTCGTCTAGGCCTAGTACCCCACGAATCAGGACATCGGACCTGATCCCGGGCCGCTCGACCGGCCTTGGCAGACTGTTCCCATGGCACAGATAACTCTGCGAGGAAACGCGATCAACACTGTCGGCGAGCTTCCTGCCGTCGGATCTAAAGCTCCAGCCTTTAATTTGACCGGCGCCGATCTGGGTGTGGTCAGCAGCGACCAGTTCAGCGGTAAGTCCGTGCTGCTGAACATCTTTCCGTCGGTGGACACTCCGGTGTGCGCGACCAGCGTGCGGAAATTCAACGAGCGTGCCGCCGGCGGCGGTGCGACCGTGGTGAATGTGTCCAAGGACCTGCCGTTCGCGCAGAAGCGGTTCTGCGGCGCAGAAGGCATCGAGAACGTCACCACGGCCTCGGCATTCCGGGACAGCTTCGGCGAGGACTATGGCATCACGATCGCCGATGGTCCGATGGCCGGACTGCTCGGCCGGGCCGTCGTGGTGATCGGCGCCGACGGCAACGTCGCCTACGCACAACTGGTGCCCGAGATCGCCGAGGAGCCCGATTACGACGCGGCGCTGGCAGCGCTGGGCGCCTAGCCTCGGGTCATAGTCCCAGTAGCCGGACCGCTTCGGCCCGCATATCGACCTTGCGAACCTTCCCGGTGACTGTCATCGGGAACTCGTCGACGATGTGGATGTAGCGGGGGATCTTGTAGTGCGCGAGTTTCCCGGCGCAGAAGGCCCGCACGGCTTCGGCGTCTAACGGGGGGCGGTCTGGCCGCATCTTGATCCAGGCACAGATCTCCTCGCCGTACTTGGCGTCGGGAACACCGACGACTTGCGCGTCGTCGACGTCGGGGTGGGTGTGCAGGAAGTCCTCGATCTCGCGCGGATACACGTTCTCGCCGCCGCGGATAACGACGTCCTTGATGCGCCCGACGATCGCGCAGTAGCCGTCGTCGGCCATCACCGCGAGATCGCCGGTGTGCATCCAGCCGTCGCGATCGATCACCTCGCGGGTCTTGCCGTCATCGTGCCAGTAGCCGAGCATCACCGAGTAGCCGCGAGTGCACAGCTCGCCCGGCTGACCCCGCTTGACGATCTCACCGCTGCTCGCGTCGATGACCTTGATCTCGACGTGCGGATGAACGCGGCCGACGGTTTCCGTTCGGTGGGCGAGGTCGTCGTCGATCCGGGTCTGACAGGACACCGGGGACGTCTCGGTCATTCCGTAGGCGATCGACAGCTCCGACAGGTGCAGTTCGTCGACGCAGCGCCGCATCACCTCGACCGAGCACGTCGCGCCGGCCATGATGCCAGTCCGCAATGACGACACGTCGCGGCGGCCGAGGTCGGGGTGGCCGAGGATCGCGATGAACATCGTGGGCACGCCGTAGAGTCCCGTGCACCGCTCGGTTTCGATCGCGTCCAGCGTCGCGGCGGGATCGAACCCGGGCGCCGGAATCACCATGGTGGCCGCGTGCGTGGTGCAGCCCAGGTTGCCCATCACCATGCCGAAGCAGTGGTAAAAGGGCACCGGGATGCACAGCCGGTCCCCGGGCCGAAGTCCGATGCATTCGGTGACGAAGTACCCGTTGTTGAGGATGTTGCGGTGCGACAGGACCGCCCCCTTGGGGGAACCCGTTGTGCCCGAGGTGTATTGGATGTTGATCGGATCCCGGGGTTTCAGTCCGGCCAGCCGGCAACCCAATTGGTCGCCGGTTACCGCAGCGGCTCGCAGTCGCAACCGCTCCCAGTCCTCGGTACCCAGGAACACGACATCCGACAATTCGGGGAGTTCGGCGCGTATCTCGGCGATCATGCTCCGGTAGTTGGAGGTTTTGAACGTCGTCGCGGACACCAGCAGCCGTGTCCCCGAATCGCGCAGCACATGCGACAACTCGTACGTACGGTACGCGGGATTAACCGAGACGAGGATCGCGCCGACCTTTGCCGTGGCGTACTGAAGGATGGTCCATTCCGGGCAGTTGGGCGACCATATTCCTACCCTGTCCCCAGTCTGAATGCCCACCGCCATCAATGCGCGGGCCACACAATCGATCTCGGCGTTGAGTTCGGCATAGGTCCACCGCCGCCCGCCGGCCACGTCGACAAGCGCCTCGGAGTCCGGATGGCTGCGCACGGTGCGCTCGAAGTTCGCCCCGATCGTCTCTTCCAGCAGGGGAGTGTCGACCGGACCGGCGTCGTGGGAGTCCGCGGCGCTGTACCGGAGTCGCAGCTCGTTTTTGAGCACCTTGCCGTTGGCGTTGCGCGGCAAGGCTTCCACAACCGCGACCCGGCGCGGCCGTTTGTAGGCAGCAAGATGCACGCGGCAGTGCGTCTCGATTTCGTCGTCGGTCGGCGGATTCGCGGGGTCGCGCGGGACGATCACTGCGACCGGGATCTCGCCCCATTTCGGGTCGGGCGCTCCGATGACCGCGACCTCGGCGACCTTGTCGTGCGCTGCCACGACGTTCTCCACCTCGGCGCTGTAGATGTTCTCTCCGCCCGAGATGATCATGTCTTTCCTGCGGTCGACGACATAAATGTAGCCCTCGCCGTCCTGGCGGACCAGATCGCCGGAATGAAACCAACCGCCCCGAAAGGCCTCGGCGGTCTCGATCGGCCGGTTCCAGTACTCCTTCATCAGCAGCGGCCCGAGGTACACGATCTCGCCGACTTCGCCCCGCGCAACGTCGTTCATCTCGTCGTCGACGATGCGGACCTCGACGCCCAGCATCGGGGTGCCCACCGACCCGATCTTGCGGATCGCGTCGTCGCCGCGCAGCAGGCACGTGATCGGGCTGCACTCGGTCTGACCGAATGCGGCGATCACCTCGGCGCGCGGAAAGGTCTCGAACATGGTGCGCAGCAATGTGGTTGACGCGGGCGCCGCGCCCCACCACACCCGACGCAGCCGGTCGAGGTCGCAGGACCGAAGGTCGGGCAGCGCACATACGAGCTGCCATTGGGCCGGCGTCATCCAGCACGACGTGACTCGCTCGGCGGCGATCATCCGCATGGTGGCCTCGGGGTCGAAGCCGCCCGATGGCGGGACGACGACGGTGCCGCCGGTCAGGAACGTCGGCAACATCCCCGAGACTCCGGCGACATGGAACAGCGGCGCATGCGCCATCCAGCAGTTGTCGTCCGCACCGAGACCCAGGGTGGCGATCACACTCACCGCGTGCAAGTACAGGTTGCGGTGGCTGATCACCGCGCCCTTCGGAAAACCCGTCGTACCCGAGGTGTACATGATGAACGCGGACGCCTCGTCCGCGACTGCGACTTCGACCGCACGGCCCTCTGCCGCAGCGATCAGGTCGTCCAGGTGGTCGCCGATCGTCAGAACGGTCCGCACCGACGGTGCGTTGGTGTGCGCCCGCGCGACGGCCGGTGCGCACGCCGAGTCCACGACCACCACGACGGAGCCACTGTCAGCGAGCACATACGCGATCTCGTCAGCGACCAGACGGAAGTTGACCGGCACTGCCACGGCGCCCAGGCGCAGCGTTGCAAGCCAGACTTCCACTAGCTCAAGACAATTCAAGCCGACCACGGCGACGCGGTCGCCCGGCGCAACCCCGTTCGCCGACAACACATTCGCCAGCCGGGTCGTCCGATCGTCGAGTTGCGCGAAGGTACACCGCCGGCGCGAATCGACCAGCGCGAGGTTGTCGGGCCGCACCCGGGCGTGGCGAGCCAGCACGTCGCTGAGCGTGATGCCGGTGTCAGCCACGGATTCCTACAGGCCCGCACGGTCGGCGAGCAGCGCCCGGTTCCGGGTGCTGCTGCCGAACAGTGCCTCGGTGCTCTTGGCCCGGCGGAAGTACAGGTGCAGATCGTGTTCCCACGTGAAGGCGATGCCGCCGTGGACTTGGATGGCGGTCCCGGCGCACAACACATAGGTATCCGCGGCCTGGGCCTTCACCAGCGGCGCCGCGACCTGCAGCTCATTTCCGAGGGCAGCGCTCATCGCGGCGAACATCACCGCCGCGCGGGTCGCATCGATCTCGATCAGCATCTCGGCGCACGCGTGCTTGACCGCCTGAAACGACCCGATGGGACGGTCGAATTGCTCTCGACTGCGGGCATATCCGACCGCAAGCTCGAGACACGCCTCGGCGCCGCCGAGCATCTCGGCGGCCAGCAGCACCCGAGCCACGTCCAGCACCCGTTCGACGTCGTCGGTGGAGCCCGCCGACAAGGTATCGGCCGGAGCCTGCGCCAGCCGCAGCGTCGCGACGGGGCGGGTGATGTCGAAGGAGGGCAGGCCGACGACCCCGACCCCGGGCGAGTCCGCGCTGACGACATGCAGACGCACCACACCGTCATCGGCCAGCGCCGGCACCACAAAGACAGTGGCGAGCCCGCCGTGCAATACCGGGGTGCACTCGCCGGTGAGCACGACCCGACTGCCGTGGCGCTGCGCGTGTACCGTCGCCGCCGACGCGTCGGTCACCCGGTGGCCGCCCGCCGCGAACGCGCCGATCTGATCGCCGGAAAGCAGGCCGGGCAGCAGGCTTTTGCGTTGCTCGTCATCACCCAGCCGGAGAATCGCCTCGATCGCGAACGTCGTAGCGGCGAAGGGAACCGGAGTCAGCGTGCGTCCCAATTCAGCGAACGCGATGGCGGTTTCGACGACGGTGGCGCCGGTGCCGCCATATTCGAGCGGTGTGTGCAGCGCCGGCAGCTCCAGCTCGGTGCACAGCCGTTTCCAGAGCCGGCCGTCGTAGGTCGCTTCTCGGATGCGGGTGTGCTCGCGAAGGAAGCCACGCAGCGACGCGCAGAAGTCGTCTTGTTCGGTGCTGTAGCGAAAGTCCATTCAGGTTTCAACCCTGCCTGGCTTCCGGACGTGGTTCCTTCGGGAGCCCGAGTAGCCGCTCGCCGATCAGATTGCGTTGTATTTGCGAACTGCCGGCATAGATCGTGGCGGCCCGAGAGTAGAGCAACTCATCCATCCAGCAGGCGGGGGAGTTGGGCGTGCCCGCTTCCGGGACTAGGCGCGCCCCACCGTTTCCGGGCCCGACCGGGCCGAGCGCGTCCAGTTCCAGGATTTCGGCGGCGAGATCGGTGTAGCGCCGGAAGTATTCGCTCCAAATGACTTTGGTGATCGCGGCCTCGGCACCGGGCAACCGCCCGTTCAGCGACAAAGTGAGGCCACGGTAACCGCGGTACCGCATGATCTGAATCCGGGAAAGGCACCACGCCAACTCATCTCGGATATGCGGGTCGGTGTTCATTCCACGTTCGCGCGCAAGTGCGCACAGCCGCTCGAAGTCGCGACCAAAATCGATGGCCGCGGTGGTGAGTTGCGAACTGCGTTCAAACCCGAGCGCCGTCATCGCGGTTGGCCATCCGTTACCCACCCCGCCCACTACGTTGGCGGATCCGGTGCGGGCATCGGTGAAGAAGACTTCGCTGAACGATGAGTGTCCCGCCGCGTTGACGATCGGGCGAACCTCGACGCCGGTTTGTTCCATCGGCACCAGCAAGAAGGAGAGCCCTTTGTGCTTGGGCACGTCGGGATTCGTCCGCACCAACACGAAGATCCAGTTAGCGGTGAGACCGGCCGACGTCCAGATCTTCTGACCGTTGATCAACCACTCATCGCCGTCGAGCACGGCTCGGGTCCGAACCGATGCCAGATCCGAGCCGGCGTCGGGCTCTGAGAATCCCTGGCACCAGCGATCTTCGCCGCTGAGGATGCGTGGCAGAAAATGCTGCTTTTGCGCCTCGGATCCCAACGCGATCAGTGTATTGCCCAGCAAATCAATACCCAGCAGGTCGTTTTCGGCACGCTCGGGCGCACCGGCCCGGGCAAGCTCTTCGGCGAGCACCACCTGTTCGATGGGCGAGAGACCGCCCCCGCCGTATTCCGTCGGCCAGGACACGGCAACCAGGCCGCTGGCCGAAAGCGCGCGCCGCCAGCGCAACTCGAATGCCTCGCGCTCGGCCGGTGACAACGCGCCGGCTCCCGACCAGCCGGCCGGGAGGTGTTCAGCCAGTAATGCACGAATCCGGTACCGGAATGCTTCGGCTTCGGGCGGGTAAGTGATGTCCATTGCGGGCCTGAATCACGGCCGTTGTTTGGATGCGGGCAGGATCTCCGGCGCGGCACGCCAGTCGTCGAGTCCGTACTCGACCGTTCCGTACGACAGCTTCCCGCCGGTGACTTCACCCCAGTGGGCGTGGTTGAGCTGGTGGATCTTGAAGCAGCCGTCGAGTGCGGTGGTGAAGCCCATGGCATCGACCGTCTGGTTCACCGATTCCTTGATCAGCAGTGCGGCCACGGTGGGGACCTTTGCGATGCGGCGGGCGAATTCGATTGTGTTGGTGCTCAATTCGCTTGTCGCAAAAACCTTGCTGACCATTCCCAGCGAGTGCGCTTCGTCGGCGCCGATGCAGTCGCCAGTGAGCAGCAGCTCCTTCGATTTGCGCGGCCCAAACTCCCATGGGTGGCCGAAATACTCGACGCCACACATGCCCAGGCGCGTGCCGACGACGTCGGCGAACACGGCGTCCTCACTTGCGACGATCAGATCGCAGCACCAGGCCAACATCAGGCCCGCGGACAGCACCGTGCCGTGGACCTGCGCGATGGTGATCTTGCGGAGATTCCGCCACCGCTTGGTATTTTCGAAGTAGTAGTGCCACTCCTGACGATTGCGCGACTCCACGCCGCCAAACGTTCCTCCGTTGCATTGGTAGCTGGGGTGTTGACCCGGGCCCGGTGCGCGTTCACGGACATCGTCAGCGGATCCAAGATCGTGGCCGGCGGAGAAGGCGGGGCCCGCTCCCCGCAGGATCACGACCCGGACCGTGTCGTCAGCCTCGGCGAGCTCGAAGGCGGCACCCAACTCGACGAGCATTCCGCGCGTCTGCGCGTTGCGCTGTTTCGGGCGATTCAGGGTGATCGCCGCGATTCGACCCTCGTCGAGCGTCTCGTATCCGATGAAGTCGAATTGCGACTCGGAACTCTTCCGGCGATCGACCGAATGGAGTCCGTTGACGTTCATGGCGGCTCCTTTTGCTGCCTACTTCCCCCTGAACGGGTGACCTGTGCGAGGTTACGCGGCACTCCCGCAAGATGTCCATAGCCAATACGCGCATATCTGGACATCGTCTGGGTAAATTACCAAGCAAATTGGCTCTTGTAAGTGACGAAGTATCTTGCTAGTACTGTGGTATACCTAGAGCACCAGCTTCGCGGCCCACGAGAATCGAGAAGGGTTGACCCATGGAGATCGGAATATTCCTGATGCCGGCCCACCCACCGGAGCGTTCGCTGTACGACGCCACCCAATGGGACCTCGACATGATCGAGCTGGCCGATCAACTTGGGTACGTCGAAGCGTGGGTCGGCGAACACTTCACGGTGCCCTGGGAGCCGATCTGCGCCCCCGACCTGCTGTTGGCGCAGGCACTGCTGCGGACGAAGTCCATCAAGCTCGCGCCCGGCGCACATCTGCTGCCATATCACCACCCGGTCGAATTGGCCCATCGGGTGGCCTATTTCGATCATCTTGCTCAGGGCCGATTCATGTTGGGCGTCGGAGCAAGTGGAATTCCGGGCGACTGGGCACTGTATGACGTCGATGGCAAGAACGGCGAGCATCGCGAGATGACTCGTGAAGCGCTCGAAATCATGTTGCGCATCTGGACCGAAGACCAGCCCTGGGAACATCGCGGAAAGTACTGGAACGCCAACGGGATCGCCCCGATGTTCGAGGGCCTGATGAAGCGTCATATCAAGCCCTTCCAGAAGCCGCATCCCCCGATCGGGGTTACCGGGTTCAGCGCGGGCTCCGAGACACTCAAGCTTGCCGGCGAGCGCGGCTACCTACCGATGAGTCTCGACCTCAACACCGAATACGTCGCCACACATTGGGACGCAGTGCTAGAAGGCGCGGCGCGCAGTGGCCGGACTCCAGATCGCCGTGATTGGCGGTTGGTCCGTGAGGTTTTCGTCGCCGAGACCGACGAGCAGGCCTTCCGTTACGCCGTCGACGGCACGATGGGGCGCAACATGCGCGAATACGTGCTGCCGACATTCCGCATGTTCGGCATGACCAAGTTCTACAAACACAACCCGTCGGTGCCCGACGAGGACGTGACGCCGGAATACCTCGCCGAGAACACCTTCGTGGTCGGCTCCGTGGAGACGGTGGTCGACAAACTCGAGGCCACCTACGACCAGGTGGGCGGGTTCGGGCACCTCCTGGTGCTCGGATTCGACTATGTCGAGAACCCGGGCCCCTGGAAAGAGTCCCTGAGGCTGCTAGCTGAAGAAGTCATGCCCAAACTGAACGCCCGCATCGCCAAGAAACCCCTCGCCGCGATCGTCTAGCGGTCGCCGCCCGAAAGAGAGCAAAGCAATGGCGGATCGCGAAGTAACCATTGGGTACTCGGACGGAACATGCAAGACGATGCCGGTGCGGGAGGACCAGACGGTCCTTGACGCCGCCGAAGAACACGGCGTAGCGATCGTCAGCGAATGCCAAAGCGGAATCTGTGGCACGTGTGTGGCCAGCTGCACCTGGGGCCAGTACGAGATGGGCCGCACCGAGGGCCTTTCCGATGTGGAGCGCGATGCACGAAAGATCCTGACCTGTCAGACTTTTGCCACTTCAGATTGCCGGATCGAACTGCAGTATCCGGCCGACGACAACGCGGCGCGCCTGGTCGCGTGTGACGCAGTGGTGACCGCGGTCGACGTGCTGTCACCCAGCACCGCGGTGTTGCGGGTGCAGGTCTCGTCCAGGACGGGCGCACTCGACTACCAGGCGGGTCAGTTCGCCCAACTGCGGGTGCCGGGCACCAACACGTGGCGCAACTACTCCTACGCACATCCCGCCGACGGCAGCGGTCAGCTCGAATTCATCATCCGACTGCTGCCGGACGGAGTGATGTCGAACTACCTGCGCGATCGCGCGCAGCCCGGTGACCGTATCGCGCTGCGGTGCAGCAAGGGCAGCTTCGGTCTGCGCCCCGTGGTGCGGCCGGTGATCCTGGTCGCCGGCGGCACGGGTTTGTCGGCGATCCTGGCGATGGCCGAGAGCCTGAGTGCCGAAACGGCCCACCCCGTCTACCTGCTCTACGGAGTAACGTCCAGCGAAGACCTGTGCAAGCTCGACGAACTCAAGGCGCTGCGAGACCGGGTGACGGCGGTGGAAGTGCACGTCATCGTCGCGCGCCCGAGCCCTGAATGGCAAGGGCCGATCGGCCTGGTCACGGATCTCCTGGACGAGCGGATGCTGTCCGGAGGTGACGCCGACGTGTATCTGTGCGGCCCGGCTCCGATGGTCGAAGCAACCCGAACATGGTTGGACAACAACGGTTTTCATCGTGTGGGGCTCTACTACGAAAAGTTCGTCCCCAGTGGGGCAGCGCGGCGGCGCAATCCGGTTCACCTCGACCCGACAAGCATCGACATTGCCGAGGTCCGCCGTCGCGGCCGCGGGACCGCGGTAGTCATCGGCGGCAGCATCGCGGGCATAGCCGCCGCGAAGGTACTCAGTGAGACCTTTGATCGGGTCATCGTTCTGGAAGCCGACGATCCGCACCGTCGGCGAGAGGGCAGGCCGGGCGCGGCACAGGGCTGGCACCTGCACCACTTGCTGACCGCCGGTCAGATCGAGTTGGAGCGCTTCTTTCCCGGCATCGTCGACGACATGGTGCGTGAGGGTGCGTTCAAGGTTGACATGGCGGCCCAGTACCGAATCCGGTTGGGCGGAAGCTGGAAGAAGCCCGGCACCAGTGACATTGAGATCGTCTGTGCCGGAAGGCCGTTGCTAGAGTGGTGCGTACGACGCCGCCTCGACGGCGAGCCGAAGATCGACTTCCGCTACGAGTCCGAGGTGGACGACCTCGTATTCGACCGCGCGAACAACGCCATCGTCGGAGTTGCCGTCAGTAAAGACGGTGAATTCGAGGTGGTGCCGGCCGAATTCGTCGTCGACGCATCGGGCAAGAACACCCGCGTGCCGGAATTCTTGGATCGCATCGGCATCGGAGCGCCGGAGGTCGAACAGGACATCATCAACTGCTTCTATTCGACGATGCAGCACCGCGTTCCGCCGGAGCGGCAATGGCAGGACAAGGTCATGGTGATCTGCTACGCGTATCGTCCCTTCGAGGACACCTACGCCGCGCAGTACTACACCGACAGCTCACGCACCATCCTTTCGACATCCCTGGTCGCCTACAACTGTTACTCGCCGCCGCGCACCGCCCGGGAGTTTCGCGAATTCGCCGATCTGATGCCCTCGCCGGTGGTGGGCGAAAACATCGACGGGTTGGAACCGGCATCTGCGATATACAACTTCCGCTATCCGAACATGCTCTGGTTGCACTACGAGAAGAAGCGCCATCTGCCGCGCGCGCTAGTCGCCGTCGGGGACGCCTACACCAGCGCCGATCCGGTATCCGGCTTAGGTATGAGCTTGGCGCTAAAGGAAGTTCGGGAAATGCAGCTGCTGCTGGCCAAATACGGCGCGGAACACCAAGACCTGCCGCGCCGCTACTACAAGTCGATCGCGAAGATGGCCCACACCGCCTGGTTCGTGATCCGCGAACAGAATCTGCGCTTCGACTGGATGAAAGACGTCGACAAGAAGCGTCCGTTCTATTTCCGCATCCTCACCTGGTATATGGATCGTCTGACGGAATTGGTGCACGACGATCTCGACGCGTACCGCGAATTCTTGGCCGTGCTGCATCTCGTCAAGCCCCCGCTGGCGCTGATGACACCCCGGATGGCGAGTCGGGTCATCGGTAAGTGGGCGCGGACGCGGTTGTCGGGGCAGAAAACGCTGATCGCCCGCAACTACGAAAATCGCACCGTACCAGCAATCGATGACGCAAACTCGCTCGTAGCCGTAGGTAGTTCGGCACCGGGCCACACCCGATAGATCCTCGACAAGAAAGGCGAAGATGTCGCAGGTTCACCGTTTCTTGGACTGCCGAGGCACCCGGATTCATGCCGTCGAAGACGGCCCCCCCAGCCCAGAAGGTCCGTTGGTTGTGTTGCTGCACGGTTTTCCGGAGTCCTGGTACTCGTGGCGTCATCAGATTCCCGCACTGGCCGGCGCAGGGTACCGGGTGGTGGCAATCGATCAGCGCGGCTACGGACGTTCGTCGAAGTACCGCGTGCAATCGGCCTACCGCATCAAGGAATTGGTCGGCGACGTGCTCGGCGTCGTCGACGCTTACGGTGCCGACAAAGCCATCGTGATAGGTCATGACTGGGGTGCGCCCGTCGCGTGGACGTTCGCCTGGCTGCATCCGGACAGGTGCGCCGGCGTGGTCGGGATCAGCGTTCCGTTCGCGGGCCGCGGCGTGATTGGCTTGCCGGGCAGCCCCTTCGGTGAGCACCGTCCCAATGACTACCACGTCGAGCTCGCGGGCGAAGGCCGGGTTTGGTACCAGGACTACTTCTCCGCGCAGGACGGGATCATCGCCGAGATCGAAGAGGATGTGCGTGGCTGGCTGATCGGGTTGACCTATACGGTCTCCGGCGAAGGGATGATCGCGGCCACCAAAGCAGCGGTCGACGCGGGCGTCGACCTGGCATCGATGGATCCCATCGACGTGATCCGCGCCGGCCCGCTCTGTATGGCCGAAGGCGCACGGCTCAAGGACGCCTTCAGCTACCCGGAATCGATGCCGGATTGGCTCACCGACGCCGATGTCGATTTCTACGCGGGCGAGTTCGAGCGTTCGGGCTTCGGTGGCCCGCTGAGCTTCTATCACAACATCGACAACGACTGGCACGACCTGGCCGATCAGGAAGGTGAGCCGCTGACGCCGCCCGCGTTGTTCATCGGTGGCCAGTACGACGTCGGCACCGCCTGGGGCGCCGAGGCCGTCGACCGCGCACCCGAAGTGATGCCGAATTATCGTGGGACCCACATGATTGCCGATGTCGGGCACTGGATTCAGCAGGAGGCGCCGGAGGAGACCAACCGGCTGCTGCTCGATTTCCTTGGCGGGCTGAGTAAGTAGGTAGGTGGACTCTCGATGAAAACCACCGATGTGCGGGTGCTACGCGCGATCACCGCGATGGCGACCGGCCAACCCGTTGTCGTCAACGATGATTCGGGCGGCGACGGCTACCTTGTCTTTGCCGCCGACGCCGCAACCCCTGCGCTGCTGGCCTTCATGATTCGCCATACCTCCGGCTATGTGCGCGTCGCACTGCCGGGTTCGGAATGCGAGCGGCTGAACCTCCCGCCGATGTGCCACCGGAGCACGGCGCTCTGCGTGTCGGTCGACGTTCGCGGGACGGGCACGGGAATCTCGGCAAGCGATCGTGCGCGCACCATCGCCGCGCTGGCATCCGCCGTATCCGAGGCTTCGGATTTCCTGCGCCCCGGACACGTGGTCCCACTGCAAGCCGGCACGGACGGGGTGCTCGTCCGGCCCCGGCCCGCCGAGGCAGCCGTCGACCTTGCGAGCTTGGCGGGCCGGCGGCGCGCTGCCGCGCTGTGCGAAATCGTCTCGCGGCGCCATCCCGCGCTGATGGCGTCCGGCGTCGAGCTGACCGAATTTGCCGTCGAACATGGGCTGCCGATCGTGTCGATCGGTGAGCTGGTGGCGTATCGGCGCCGGACCGAACCTCAGGTGATTCGGCTGACGCAAACCGTCCTGCCCACCTGGGCGGGCGAATCGCGGGTTATCGGCTTCCGCGACGCACACGACAGTGGCGAGCATCTGGCGATGATCATCGGCTCGGCCGGCCCCGGAGTGCCTGTGCCGCTTCATGTTCACGTCGAGTGCCTGACCGGGGATGTGTTCGGCTCGAAGGTGTGCGGATGCGGCCGGGAACTCAATGGTGCGCTGGCGCGGATGTCCGCCCAGGGAAGCGGTGTGGTTGTGTACCTGCGTCCATCCGGACGGCCGCGGGCCTGTGGCCTGTTCGCCCGCAACGACGCCGCCCATGGTGACCCGATGCCAGAGACCGTCGCGTGGATCTTGCGCGATCTGGGCTTGTACGCCCTCAAACTCTCCGACGACATGCCAGGATTTGGCCTGGTGATGTTCGGGGCGATTCGTGAGGACGGCATCGGAACTCATACGTTGGCGGCGGCGGGTTGAGCCATCCAGACCTGGCCGGTAAGGCCGCGATCGTCACCGGCGCGGGAGCCGGCATCGGACTCGCGGTGGCGCAGCGACTCGTCGCCGAGGGGTGTGGCGTGCTGTGCGCGGACATCGATGGCGGCGCCGCCGATACCGCCGCGACCAAGATCGGTTCTGGCGCAATCGGTTATCAGGTCGATGTCAGCGACGAGCAACAGGTCAGCGGTATGGTCGACGCCTGCGTCGAATCGTTCGGCGGCGTGGACAAGTTAGTCGCCAATGCCGGTGTCGTTCATTTCGCCCCCCTGATCGAGACGCGGGTCGAAGATTTCGATCGTGTCATCGCGATCAATCTGCGCGGCGCATGGCTGTGCACCAAACATGCGGCGCCGCGAATGATCCAGCGGGGCGGGGGAGCCATCGTCAACATGTCCTCACTTGCCGGCCACATCGGCGTGGGCGGCAGCGCGGCGTACGGTGTGTCCAAGGCCGGCATCAGCCACCTCAGCCGCGTCACCGCCGCGGAACTCCGTGCGTCCAATATCCGCGCCAACGCGCTGTTGCCGGCATTCGTTGATACCCCGATGCAGCAGATAGCGATGACGATGTTCGACGAGACACTCGGAGACGGCGGCGCGCGCGAGCTGATTTCCCGCTTGCAGGGGCGGATGGCCGCACCCGAGGAGATGGCCAGCATCGTGGCGTTCCTGTTGTCCGATGATGCATCGATGATCACCGGAACCACGCAGATCGCCGACGGCGGAACCATCGCCGCGCTGTGGTGAACCGTCGCGATTCAGGACCGGCTGGTCAGGATGGACAAGGCAATCGCGGTGAGTTCGTCCGCGACTCCGACGTATCGCGTGAGATGCCATGTGCGAGCGACGTCTTCGATAAAGCTGATCGCCGCCGCCACCAGCAGCCGCCCCTCGACGAGGGTGGTCTCGGGGACCAGCTCGGTGATCAGCTCGATCCAGACGGCTTCGCGGTCGGCCTGATTTCTCAGATATCCGTCGCGCACCTCGCCAGAGGCGTACGAGATTTCGGTGATCGCAACGGCAACAAGGTCGGGAGCATCCAGGCTGATCCGCACGTGCCCCTGCACCATTCTCTGAAGACGCTGCGCTGCTTCAGAATTCGCGTGGATAGCACGGATACACTCGAGGCTCCGCCACTCGTCGAGGCGGCGGATGAGCGCATCCAAGATGGCCTGTTTCGATGAGAAGGACCGATACAGGCCAGGACCGGCGATCCCGGCGCCCTTGCCGATTTCACTGGTGCTGACGGCCGGATATCCCTGCGCGCGGAACAGTCGCGCACCGGCGGCGAGCAAGGTCTCGTAGCGCGAGAACAGCACCCCGTCCTCGTCCCGCGCGGCCTCTAGCGGTGTCAACTCCGCGACGGGAGGCGTCTTGGCCGCAGCCATACATGCTTGGTACAGGCGCTCTTTGAGTTGATCGGCCGGAAGCGTGAGGTTGTGCCTGCCTAGGCCGGTCAGCGTGCTCGCGACCGCCCACGCGCGCAGCTCCGCGTGCAGCGGGCTCAGGCCGGGCACCTCCAGGACCACGTTGTCGCGCATTCCGGCAACGATCGTGTTGATCCGGCGACGCACCTGTGCCCGGTCGGCCTCGTTGAGGTAACGGGCCTCGCGCTGCCACAACACGGTCAGGGACCGCGATGCCACGGCCGCGGCGATGTGGTCGGGCAGATCGGCGCTGAGCGGCCGCGGTGACGGCTCGGCCTCACCGGCGGTCAGGCGACGCGCGATCTGATACTGATCCTGACCGGTCCGGATCGCCTCGGCGAGCAACGCCTGCTTGCTGTCGTAGTGGCGATACAACGCGCGCGCGGTGACTCCCGCCGCCTCGGCGATGTCCTCTAACTTGACCGAATGGAAGCCGCGTTCGATGAACAGCCCGACGGCCTGGTCCAAAATCTGCTGCTTTCGGTCTTTCGGGCGGCGCCTAACGGGCTGGGAGACGGTCTCCATCGACTCCGACCCCCTTCGTGCGCGTTCGAATTATCAATCCTGCCAGATGCATCGGCTACAGCTTCATTCCGCTCTGCCGCTCGAAGTCCGCGAGATCAAAGTAGTCACTGAAGCGGGCGATCTTGCCGTTCTTGACCTCGAACACGCCGGTCACCGGGAGTATGACTTTGCGGCCGTCGTTCATCGTGAAGTAGTCGATGCGTTCGGCGAGCACCAGACCCGGCTCGGCGGCCAGGCTGAGGACGTCCAGCTTGGCATCCGAGAACGCGTCCAGAAACGCCTGGAAAACCGCACGGATACCGTCGATGCCCTCGATCGGATCGACAGGCACATTGTGGTAGACCGCGTCGTCGGCAAAACCGGCGCAGATGCTGTCCAAGCTGCGCCCCTGCCAGGACCCGAGAAAGTCTCGGACGAGCTTCTCGCTGGCTTCCTTGGTATCGGTCATCCGAACGGATCCTCCTCAGCGCATTACCGCCAAAATACATTATTTGGAATGTATAAGCGATAGCAGTGTCATTCACCCGATATCGCACTACTAGATGCGATATCGGTGATGGACATATGCCAGGTGTGGCGGGAATGGTCGAGTGTCGGGGCCGGTGATCGACGCGGCCCAGCGCAGTCGCATCCTGAACTACATCGCCGAGGCACGGGCGGCTGGGGCCACCGTCGCACTCGGTGGCGAAGCGATCACGGGTGAATCATTCGACAAGGGGTTCTGGGTTGCGCCAACGATTCTCACCGGCGTTACGAACGACATGACGTCAAGACGGTACACCTGGACTTGTCCGGCGGACGCGAGGCCAAGCCATACGACGTCTTGCTCGGAAACGCCGATAATGCTTGAGCGTCAGCCTACTTCGGGCACGCTGGCAAGCCGCACATACGCCGACGCCGCCTCCGCACGGTTGGTCGCGTTCAGCTTGCGCAGCACCCTCTTGACGTGAGACTTGACGGTGCCCGCCGAGATCACCAGTTCATCGGCGATCTGCTGATTGGTGCGGCCGGCTGCCATCAGCCGCAGCACCTCGACCTCGCGGCGCGTCAGCATCGTCATCACCCGGGTCTGCACCTCGGCCAACGACCTTGCGGCGGGGCTGCGCTCGACCGGCTCGATCTTGCGCAAGTCCAGGTCCGCATCCTGCAGTGCACGGGCGGCCTCGTCCGCGGACGCCAGCGCCCGCTGGACCTCGGTGTGCTGGCGCCGCATTCGCTCCAGCAGGACCGTACGTTCGTAGGCGTATCCGAACCCCTCGGCGAACGCCCACACCGTGTCGCGGTCGATCTCGTCGACAATGCGGCCCGAGTAGAGCCGGTCGGCATGCAGGAAGCCAATCACCTTGCCCGTCGGCATGATTGGGGCCGCGCAGTACGAATGCGTCAACGAGAAATCGATGATCGGCCGATTAACGCGTGGATCGTTGCGGGCGTCGCGCACGATCGCGGGCGCATGCCGACGGATCATCTGCGTTTCGATCAGCATGTGATCCAGCAGCGGAGCGACCGACTGCGCGAAGGCGACCATCTTCTCCGCACCCGCGGTGTCCTCACCGAAATACGCCGATTCCATGACCATTCGGCCCTCATGCACGCGAAAGAGCACGGCGCGGTCGAATCCACACGATTCCACCATTTCGCGGGGTGCCCGATCGACGATCGTCGCCACATCGTCGACGGCGCGCAGCTTGCTCAAGCCCTCCTGCACCGCCAACAACGCGAACGTGCGCCGCTTGGCGCCGTCCTCGATCAACTCCCGCTCCAGCGAGCACAGGTCCAGCATTCCTTCGAGCGCGTTGAGCGCGTGCTCATCCCCGCGCGCCTCCAACGCACTCCGCACGATCGCCGCTTTGTTATCGATGGCCTCGGCCACCACCGCCAACGGATCGTCGGTGGGATCCACCTCGCACTCCTGAAATGCCTCCCGGTAGCGGCGGGCGGCGTCCGATTCGCGGGCCGGACGTGACGCCCAACCGGGGTGGTTACCTTCGGCCAGCGTGGGGAACGCGTCAGGATCGGACATGCCGGAAACGGCGTCGTCGACATTGACACCAATCACGCTGCTCACTTTCCTCCGGGAACCACCGTGGCAGGGGCGAAATCGGAAATTCACCTCGTACGGGGTCAGGAGTGCCCCCCAACGGGGGATCGATTTGGCACCGCGAGTGGCAGAGGCTGATCTCATGTCCTCAGCGCCCGTTTCGGAATCGGTTTCCGCCATCGAGTTACTTCCCACCCCCGTTGGCGTCGCCAATCCGTATCCGCTGTATGAGCAGCTGAGAAAGCTCTCACCCGTTGCGGGGTACCGGGATTGGCCGCCGGGAACCATTCCGGGAGCCGACGAGCCCGTCACCGCGTGGGCACTGTTCCGGTACGACCAGGTTTTCGACGCCGCCAAAGACAGCACGACCTTCTCGTCGCGCGACCCGCTGCAAGAGGCCTCATCGGCGCCAAGCCTGATGCTGGTCAACACCGACCCGCCCACGCACGAAGTGGAACGAAAGTTGGTCAGCCAGGCGTTCTCCCCGCGCCGCGTCAAGAAGCTCGAGGGCTGGCTGAACGAGCTGGTCCCGCAATTGCTCGAGTCACTCGGTGACGGCAGCGACGGGACCGTGGAGGTGATGGAATTCGCCGCCGAGGTTCCGACCCGGGCCATGGTGCGACTGCTGGGATTGCCCGACGGCGACCACGTCCGATTTCGGCGCTGGGCCAACGCCTTCATGCTCTCGTCGTCGCTGACCCCCGAAGAGCGCATCGCCAGCAACGAGGAGATGGTGACGACGTTCGCCACGCGACTCGCCGAGCACACTGCCCGACTGGCGGAGCAAGAGACCGCCGACGATAGCGAGGGAGTTGAGGACGCCGAGGACCTGATTTCGGCGCTGCTGCGCGCCGAGGTAGACGGGCAGCGTCTCACCCCGGAGGAGATCGTGCGGTTCTGCGTCACCCTCGTGGTGGCCGGCAGTGAGACCACGACCTTTCTGATCGGCAACCTGCTGCACGCGCTGGCGCGGGAGCCCGAGGTCCAGGCGCGCCTGCGCACTGACCGATCCCTGCTGAATCTCTTTGTGGAAGAGACACTTCGGCTCGACGGGCCGCCGCAACGGCTGTTCCGCATCGCCACTCGGGACGTCGAGATCGACGGCAAGCTGATCCGCAAAGGGGATTGGGTGGCGTTGTTCTTCGGCTCGGCCAACCGGGATCCCGCGGTGTTTGCGAATCCCGATCGACTCGACATCAATCGGCCGAACATTCGCCAACAGCTCTCGCTGGGTCACGGGCTGCACTTCTGCCTCGGCGCTTCGCTGGCCCGCCTGGAGGTTATGGCGGTGCTCAATGCGGTGCTCGATCGTTACCAGTCGATCGGTCTTACCGACGACCCCGGCACCAAGCAGACCGCCAGCCTGCTAACCCACGCCTATGTCCGTCTGCCCCTTCACCTTTCATGACCAGCAACGAGTCCCGCAATATCGCGGCCACCAGGGCCATTTACGCCGCGGTCCCCGCCGGCGATCTGCCAACCGCGCTGAGGTATCTCGATCCCGAGGTGCGGATTACCTACTACGGCACCGAGACGATCCCTTACGCAGGCGATTACCACGGCATCAACGAAGCGACGATGTTCTTCACCAAAGTCGGGGAGAACATCGAGATCGTCGAGATGGAGGAGTGGAAGTTCATCGCCCAAGGCGACGAACTCGCCACCTGGGGCCGGCAACGCTTCCGGCGGCTCGCCACCGGGCACGAATGGGAATCCGAATTCGCGCATATCATTACGCTGCGCGACGGTCGCTGGTTGCACTTCCGGGATTTCATGAACTCGGCGCTCACCCTGCAGGCCTTCTTATGAAAGTCGCTGCGGACCGGGAGATCTGCATGTCCGCCGGAATGTGCGTGATGACCGCCGAGGAGTTCTTCGATCAGGACGACGACGGCGTGGTGCTGCTCGTCTCCGACGAAGTTGCGGACACCGACCTGGCGCGCCGGGTGCGCAACGCAGTGAACCTGTGCCCGTCGGGTGCGCTGCAGTTGGTTCCGGAGCGACCCATTCGACCAACGTGACACGGCCCGGAGGCGGGCCTCGGAACTGGGCCCTAGACAGCCGGGAACGCGGCCGCCCGTCCGGCGTTACAGCGGTACTAACAAAATACATCATCACGCATAAGTGGTCTTTTGCTTCGTTATATACGAATATTTCAGCGCTAATCATGCGTATTGGCTATGGACATGATGGCTCGCCTCCGCGTACCCTCGCGGATGTCACTCGTCCACTTCGACCTGTCCGGGGGGCCACGTGAGCAACTCCACCCAACGAAACGGCGTCGAATCCAGGCGGTGTACGCCGCGATGGTGATGGTGGTCGGTCAGGCAGCGAAGCCGGTCCGCGCGATGGGCGACTTCTTCGTGATGTCTGTGGAGACGTTCGTGTCCATCGTCCGGCCACCGTTCGCGTGGCGTGAGTACCTCCATCAGTGCTGGTTTGTGGCGCGGGTGTCGACACTGCCGGGGGTGTTGATGACGATCCCGTGGGCGGTGATTTCGGGCTTTCTTTTCAATGTCCTGCTGACCGATATCGGCGCGGCAGATTTTTCCGGCACCGGCTGCGCGATCTTCACCGTGGACCAAAGTGCCCCGATAGTCACGGTATTGGTCGTAGCCGGCGCGGGGGCCACCGCCATGTGTGCCGATCTGGGCGCCCGCACCATCCGCGAGGAACTCGACGCGCTGCGGGTGATGGGCATCAACCCGATTCAAGCGCTGGCGGTTCCGCGGGTGTTGGCAGCCACCACCGTCTCCTTGGCCCTGAGTTCGGTGGTGACCGCGACCGGCCTGATCGGCGCGTTCTTCTGTTCGGTATTCCTGATGCACGTCTCGGCGGGTGCGTGGGTGGCGGGTCTGACCACCCTTACCCACACGGTCGACGTGATCATCTCGATGATCAAGGCGACTTTGTTCGGGCTGATGGCGGGGCTGATCGCCTGTTACAAGGGCATGTCGGTCGGTGGAGGCCCGGCGGGCGTCGGCCGGGCGGTGAACGAGACCGTGGTGTTTGCCTTCATCGTCTTGTTCGTCATCAACATCATCGTCACCGCCGTCGGTATGCCGTTCATGGTGTCGTGAGGTGAACCGATGACGGTCAGCGCTCCGAGCAGGACAAGCGTACAGCGCATTTCCAGATCTGTTGCGGGCGAGTGGAATCGAATGGGCTCGCAGGTGCGATTCTATGTCAGCACCATCGCGGGGGTCCCCGACGCAGTCATGCACTACCGAGGCGAACTGCTGCGGGTGATCGCGCAAATGGGTTTGGGTGTCGGGACTCTCGCGGTGATCGGCGGTACCGTCGTCATCGTCGGGTTCTTGGCGATGACCACCGGCGCAATCGTCGCGGTGCAGGGCTACAACCAGTTCGCCTCCGTGGGTGTGGAAGCCCTAACCGGCTTCGCATCGGCGTTCTTCAACACCCGCGAGATTCAGCCGGGAACCGTCATGGTCGCACTGGCCGCCACCGTCGGCGCCGGTGCCACCGCCCAGCTGGGTGCGATGCGGATCAACGAGGAAATCGATGCGCTCGAGGTGATCGGGATCCGCAGCGTCAGCTACCTCGCCAGCACCCGGGTACTGGCGGGAGTGGTGGTGGCGATCCCGCTGTTTTGCGTCGGGCTCATGACGGCCTATCTCGCCGCCCGCATCGGGACCACGGCGGTCTATGGGCAGAGCTCCGGTGTGTACGACCACTACTTCAACACATTCCTGCGCCCGACCGATGTGCTCTGGTCGTCGTTCGAGGTTGTCGTCGTCTCGCTGATGATCATGCTGGTGTGTACCTACTACGGGTACACCGCACACGGCGGGCCTGCCGGCGTCGGCGAAGCCGTCGGCCGCGCCGTGCGCGCCTCGATGGTTCTCGCCTCGATCGCGATCGTCATCATGACGCTGGCCATCTATGGCCAGTCGCCGGACTTCCACCTGGCGAGCTAGTGGCATGAGTCGCGGGCCAGGAAAACACCGTCTGCACGACGCGTGGTGGACGCTGATTCTGTTGGGGGCGATCGGTGTGGTTGTCCTCGCGACGGCGATGTCCTTCAGCGGCACCCTGCGGTCCTACGTACCGGTGACGCTGACCGCGGACCGGTCCGGGCTGGTGATGGATACCGGCGCCAAGGTGATGCTGCGCGGTGTCCAGGTGGGCCGGGTCAACCAGATCGCTGACGACAAGAACGGGACCCGCCTCAAGCTCGAGATCGAGCCCGATCAAATCCGTTACATCCCAGCCAATGTCGAGGCCCAGATCAGCGCCACCACCGCGTTCGGCGCCAAGTTCGTCGACCTGGTGATACCGCAGAATCCGAGTCGCGCACGGTTGTCCGCCGGGGCCGTCCTACATTCGAAGAACGTCAGCACAGAGATCAACACCGTCTTCGAGAACGTCGTCGACCTGCTCAACATGATCGATCCGCTCAAACTCAACGCGGTGCTGACCGCGGTAGCCGACGCCGTACGCGGCCAGGGGGAGCGGATAGGCAAAGCCACCACCGACCTCAACGACGTGCTGGCGGCGCTCAACGAGCGCAGCGAAACCATCCGGGGGGACTGGCATGCCCTTAAGACCTTCGGCGACACCTATAGTGCCGCCGCCCAGGACATCCTGACGATTCTGAATGCCGCAAGTACGACCAGCACGACCGTCGTGAATCACACAAATCAACTGGATAACTTGCTGCTCAACGTCATTGGCGTGGCCAATTCCGGGGCCAATCTGCTTGGCTACAGCAGAGATAATCTCGTCGCATCGGTCAACATCCTCGAACCGACCACGAACCTGCTCCTCAAATACAACCCCGAGTACACCTGCTTCCTGCAGGGCACCAAGTGGTATCTCGACAACGGCGGCTATTCGGCGTGGGGTGGTGCCGACGGTCGCACGCTGCAACTCGACGTAGCGCTGTTGTTGGGCAACGACCCGTACGTCTTTCCGGACAACGTGCCGCTGGTCGCGGCCAAAGGCGGTCCCGGTGGAAAGCCGGGGTGCGGATCACTGCCTGACGCCAGCAAGAACTTCCCGGTCCGCGAGCTCGTCACCAACACCGGATGGGGGACCGGGCTCGATATCAGGCCCAACCCCGGCCTCGGGCATCCCTGCTGGGCGGACTACTTCCCGGTGACACGCGCCCAGCCCAAGCCGCCCTCGATCCGCCAGTGCATTCCCGGGCCGGCGATCGGGCCGAACCCCGCAGGCCCGCCGTACGGCGCGGCGCTGTACGGACCGGGTGGAGTACCGCTGTGGCCCGGGGTGCCGCCTGCCCCGCCGCCCGCCGAACCAGGTCCACCGCCGCCGTGAGCCCGGGCACGACCACCAAAAGCCAAGCAGGAGAGGAACGATGCAGGAGAACCTGAAAGGCGTCGCACTGCGCCTGGGAATCTTCTTGTCGGTGTGCGTGCTGACCGGCGGGCTACTGTTTGCCGTCTTCGGCGAAGTGCGTTTCGGTGACGGCAAGACGTACTACGCCGAGTTCACCAACGTGTCCAACCTCAGGGAGGGCAAGCTGGTGCGTATCGCCGGCGTCGAGGTCGGCAAGGTCGAAAAGATCTCCATCAACCCCGACGCGACGGTGCACGTTGAGTTCACGGCCGACAATTCGGTGACCCTGACGCAGGGAACCGAGGCGGTGATCCGATACGACAACCTGTTCGGCGACCGCTACCTGGCGCTGGAAGAAGGCGCCGGCGGACTGGCCATACTTGCTCCGCGCCAAACGATTCCGCTCGCCCGCACCAAGCCTGCGTTGGATCTCGATGCCCTGATCGGTGGTTTCAAGCCACTGTTTCGTGCACTGAACCCCCAGCAGGTGAACGCGCTCAGCGAACAGCTATTGCAGATGTTTCAGGGGCAGGGTCCCACGATCACGTCATTTCTCGGTCAGGCCGCCGCGGTCACCAACACCTTGGCGGACCGCGATCAGCTGATCGGACAGGTCGTCAACAACCTCAACGTGGTTTTGGGTTCGCTTGGGGGCCAGAGCGATCGGTTGGACAAAGCGGTGGTGTCGTTGTCGCAATTGGTGCACGGGCTTGCCGAACACAAGACCGACATCTCCAATGCAGTGGCCTACACGAACGCGGCGGCCGACTCGATCACCGACTTGCTGTCGCAAGCTCGCGCGCCGTTTTCGAAGGTGGTACACGAAACCGATCGGGTCGCCGACATCGCTCTCGCCGATCGCGACTACCTCGACAATCTGCTCAACACGCTGCCAGACAAGTACCAGGCACTCGTCCGCCAGGGCATGTACGGCGACTTCTTCGCGTTCTACCTGTGCGACGTTGTGCTCAAGGTCAACGGTAAGGGCGGCCAACCCGTCTACATCAAGGTCGCCGGTCAGGCCACCGGACGGTGTGCACCGAAATGAAATCATTCGGCGAACGCAACCGGCTGGCCATCGGCGCCGTCGGCATCGTGGCAATCACCGCAATGGTGGTGGCCGCACTGCAATACCAGAACCTGCCATTCCTCGATCAGGGCAAGACCGTCTCCGCGTATTTCGCGGACGCGGGCGGGCTACGAACCGACAATACGGTCGAAGTCTCGGGCTACCCGGTGGGCAAGGTATCCAGCATCGAGCTCGACGGGCCCGGCGTGCGGGTGACATTCAACGTTGACGACAACATTCGGATGGGCAACCGCACCGAGGTGGCGATCAAAACCAAAGGCCTGCTGGGCAGCAAGTTCCTCGACGTGATACCGCGGGGCGAGGGCCGGCTCGAGGGACCCATCCCGATCGATCGGACGACGTCGCCCTACCAATTGCCAGACGCACTCGGCGATTTGGCCACCACGATCAGTGGACTGAACACCAACCGGCTGTCCGAATCGCTGGACACCATGGCGCAGACCTTCGCCGACACCCCGGCGGATTTCCGGAATGCCCTCAAAGGAGTGGCCCGCCTCGCCCAAACGCTCGACGAGCGCGACGCTCAACTGCGTGGCCTGCTAGACAACGCGGCCAAAGCCACCGGGGTGCTGGCCAAACGGACCGACGAGATCGTCACGTTGGTGCACGACACCAATGCGGTGTTGGCGCAGCTGCGGACACAAAGCTCCGCGCTGGATCAAATCTGGACGAATATCTCGACGGTCTCGCGGCAATTGCAAGGATTTATCGCCGAGAACCGCCAGCAGCTGCGGCCGACCCTGGACAAGCTCAACGGCGTTCTGGCAATCGTTGAGAGCCGAAAAGAGCAGGTGCGCAAGGCCATTCCGCTGATCAACAGCTACGTCATGTCGCTGGGCGAATCGCTGTCGTCGGGCCCCTTTTTCAAGGCGTATGTGGTGAATCTGCTGCCGGGACAGTTCGTTCAGCCGTTCGTCAGCGCCGCGTTCTCCGACCTGGGGCTGGATCCGGCGACCCTGCTGCCGTCGCAGCTGACGGACCCGCCGACCGGCCAGCCCGGAACCCCGGCGTTGCCGGTCCCTTATCCGCGGACGGGCCAGGCCGGCGAGCCGCGGTTGAATCTGCCCGATGCGATCACCGGCAACCCCGGCGATCATCCGTGCGGGCCACCCGGGGTGCCGTTGCCCGGCCCCGGCTGCTATCCCTACCGGGAGCCGCAGCCGGCCCCGCCGCCCGGCGGTCCACCGCCCGGGCCACCAGCATTGGCGCCGGGAGGCCAACGGTGACAACGAAAATCCGGCGGTCTCGAACCGTGTTGGCGACCACCCTTATCCTGGTGCTCGTCGCGGGCGTGATCGTAGCGATGAGAAGCGCGGGTGCGGCCGCCCGCATCGTCGTGGTCGCGTACTTCGACAACAGCAACGGCGTGTTTGCCGGGGACGACGTGCGCATCCGCGGCGTGCCAGTTGGCGCCATCCTCAAGATCGAGCCACAGCCACTGCGGTCCAAGATCACCTTCTCGTTCGACCGTAGGTACCGAGTCCCCGCCAACGCCACGGCGGCGATCCTGTCGCCCCAACTGGTGTCGGGCCGTGCGATTCAGTTGACGCCGCCCTATGCCGGCGGGCCCACCATGGCCGACGGGGCGGTGATACCGCAGGACCGCACCGTGGTACCGGTCGAGTGGGACGACCTACGCGCACAAGTTCAGCGGTTGACCGAATTGTTGAAGCCCACCCGGCCGGGCGGTGTGAGCACGCTGGGTGCACTCATCAACACCGCCGCCGACAACCTGCGCGGGCAAGGACCTACCATCCGCGACGCCATTATCAAGCTGTCGCAGGCAATTTCGGCGCTCGGCGACCACAGCAAGGACATCTTCTCCACCCTGAAGAATCTGTCGACACTGGTGACGGCGTTGCGCGACAGTGCGGATCTGCTCGAGCAGCTCAACTCGAACCTGGCCTCGGCGTCCTCGCTGCTGGCTGATGATCCCAACAAAGTCGCTCAAGCGGCCGTGGACCTCAACGCGGTTGTCGCAGATGTGCAGAGCTTCGCCGCCGACAACCGCGAGGCGATCGGCACCACATCGGACAGGCTCACGTCAATCAGCAAGGTGCTGGTCGACAGCCTCGACGACATCAAGCAGACCCTGCACATCAGCCCGACGGTATTGCAGAATTTCAACAACATCTTTGAGCCATCCAACGGTGCGCTGACCGGCGCCCTGGCCGGCAACAACATGGCGAACCCAATCGCGTTCCTGTGCGGCGCAATTCAGGCCGCCTCGCGGTTGGGAGGCGAGCAGGCGGCGAAACTCTGCGCGCAGTACATGGCGCCGATCGTGAAGAACCGCCAATACAACTACCCGCCGATTGGCGAGAACCTCTTCGTCGGCGCGCAGGCGAGGCCCAATGAGGTGACCTACAGCGAGGATTCGATGCGGCCCGACTTCGTTCCGCCCGCCACGAACGCGCCACCACCGGCTCCCGGGCCGCCGGTGGACGGGACGACCGACCCCGCCGCGGGCCTGCGCGGCATGATGATGCCGCCCGGGGGTGGCTGATGAGACCCGTGCGCCGTTGCGCGGCGAGTTTGTTGGCGGTTGGGTTCGCGATATCCGGCTGCGGTTGGCAGGGGCTGAATTCGTTGCCGCTGCCCGGAACCCAGGGCGAAGGGCCGGGGTCGTTTGTGATCCAGGCGCAAATGCCGGACGTGAACAACATTCAACCGAACTCACGCGTCCGCGTTGCCGACGTCACGATCGGCCACGTGACGAAAATCGAGCGTCAAGGCTGGCATGCACTGGTCACCATGCAGCTTGACGGTGGCGTCGCCCTGCCCGCCAACGCGACGGCCAAGATCGGCACCACCAGCTTGCTAGGCTCCTACCACATCGAACTGAACCCGCCGAAAGACGAAGCACCACAAGGCAAACTGCGCGACGGCTCCCTCATTCCGCTGGCGCACGGCGGCGCCTACCCCAGCACCGAGCAGACCCTGGCGGCACTGTCGTTGGTGCTCAACGGGGGCGGCCTGGGTCAGGTACAGGACATCACCGAGGCGTTGAGCACGGCGTTTCGCGGTCGTGAACACGAAGTGCGCAGTTTGATCTCGCAGCTGGACAAATTCTCGGCCAACCTCAACGACCAGTCCGGCGACATCATCGCGGCGACGGAAAGCCTGAACCGCGTGGTCGGCAAGTTCGCCGCCCAGCAACCGGTGCTGGACCGCGCTTTGGCGACCGTCCCCGATGCCCTCGCGGTGCTCAACGAGGAGCGCGACAAACTCGTCGCTGCGGCGGACCAATTGAGCAAATTCAGTGCCCTGACCGTTGATTCGGTCGACAAGACCAAGACGAATCTGATCAAGGAGCTACAGCAAGTCGGGCCGGTGCTGGAATCCCTCGCCAACGCGGGACCGGCCCTGACACGATCGCTTTCCCTGCTGGCGACCTTCCCGTTTCCGAACGAGACGTTCCAGAATTTCCAGCGCGGCGATTACGCCAACCTGACCGCGATCGTCGATCTCACGCTCAGCCGAATCGACCAGGGTCTGTTGACCGGCACTCGATGGGAATGTCACCTGACCCAGCTGGAGCTGCAGTGGGGTCGTACCATCGGCCAGTTCCCCAGCCCGTGCACTGCGGGCTATCGGGGCACCCCCGGCAATCCGCTGACCACGCCGTATCGCTGGGATCAGGGGCCCTAGATGCTGCATCTACCGCGACGAATCATCGTGCAGCTGGCCGCTTTCACCGTGATTGCGCTGGCCGTGCTGGCGATCACCTTCCTGCACTTCGTCAAGCTGCCGACCATGTTGTTCGGCGTCGGCCGTTACACGGTGAAGATGGAGCTCCCGGAATCCGGCGGCCTCTATGGCACGGGCAACGTCACCTATCGCGGCTTCGAAGTCGGCCGGGTGGAATCGGTCGGCCTGACCGACACCGGCGTGCAGGCAGTGCTTTCCCTGAAGTCCGGTATCGACATTCCGTCGGACCTCAAAGCCGAGGTGCACAGCCACACGGCGATTGGCGAATCCTATGTGGAGCTGTTGCCCCGCAACGCGACGTCGCGCCCGCTGAAGGACGGCGACGTCATTGCGCTGGCTGATACCACGGTGCCGCCCGACATCAACGCCCTTCTCGGCGCGGCGAATACGGCGCTGGGCGCCATCCCACACGAGAACTTGAAGACCGTCGTCGACGAGTCGTACACCGCGGTGGGCGGGCTCGGTCCGGAGCTTTCCCGGCTGATCGTCGGCACCTCGGATCTGGCGAGAGATGCTCGTAAGAATCTCGACCCGATGACGGCGCTGATCGACCAGGCGCAGCCGGTACTCGATTCGCAGAACCACACATCGGACGCGATTGCCGGGTGGGCATCACACCTGGCCACGGTCACCACTGAATTGCAAACCCACGATTCAACTGTGGCCAACGTCATCGATCAGGGCGGGCCCGCCTTGGGGGAGGTGCGTCAACTGATCGAGCGCGTGCAACCCACCTTGCCGATCCTGCTGGCGAACCTGGTCAGCGTCGGCCAGGTCGCCCTCACCTATCAAAACGACCTCGAGCAGTTGCTGGTGGTATTCCCGATGTCGATCGGTGCCGAGCAGGCCGGCATTCTCGCCAACCTGAACACCAAGCAGGCATACCGCGGTCAGTATCTGAGCTTCAATCTGAACCTCAACCTGCCGCCACCGTGCACCACGGGATTCCTTCCGGCCCAACAGCAGCGCGTCGCCTCGGCCGAAGACTACCCGGGCCGCCCGGCCGGCGACCTGTACTGCCGAGTCCCGCAGGATTCGCAGCTCAATGTTCGTGGCGCCCGGAATATCCCCTGTGAAACCGTGCCCGGCAAGCGCGCGCCGACCGTGAAAATGTGTGAGAGCAACGAACAGTATGTGCCGCTCAACGACGGCTACAACTGGAAGGGCGACCCCAACGCCACGTTGAGCGGTCAGGACATCCCGCAGCTGCCGCCCGGGCCGGCGCCGCCAATCGCGGCCGCTCAGTACGACCCGGCGACCGGCACCTACACCGGGCCCGACGGGCGTCAATATACGCGATCCGACCTGGCTCAAACCGCGCCGAAAGACAAGACATGGCAATCGATGCTGCTGCCGCCGGGGAACTGACGGTGATGACAAGACTCACCCAGCATGATGCGGATGGAGGACGGTATGTCGCTACTGACTGAGTCGGAACAGGTGCAGGTCGAGCACCCCGAGGCCGATCCGGGGGACCAACACGTCGAACCCGATGCGGCGAAGGCGGATGCCGCGCCGCCGACCCGGCTGAAACGATCCGCGCCGCATCACGCGGCACTGTTCGGTGTGGCCGTCGCCGTTACACTGGCGGTGCTGTTGTGCTGGTTGGGCTTTCGTGTTCACCAGGCACAGCAGGGGCAGGCCGAGCGCAGTCAGTTGCTGCACGCGGCCCGGCAGGGCGCGCTGAACCTGACGACCATCGACTATCGGCATGCCGACGCCGATGTGCATCGCATTCTGGACGGGGCGACGGGCGAGTTCTACAACGACTTCTCCAAGCGCTCACAGCCGTTCATCGAGGTACTGCAGCAAGCCAAGGCCGTCACGGTCGGCACCATCACCGAGGCGGGCCTTGAGGCACAGAACGTCGGCGGCGCCGACGCGCTGGTTGCGGTGTCCGTGCAGACCTCGAATGCCGGTGAAAGCGACCCGGTTCCGCGGGTGTGGCGGATGCGGATCACCGTCCAGAAGGTGGGGGATCAGGTGAAGGTCTCCAATGTCGGATTCGTGCCGTGAGCGCGCTGGACTCGCCACCCATGGGCGAGCGTTCTGACACCGAAACTGACGACACACCGGAAACCGATCGGAGCCCGGCGCGGCGCCGTATCGGCTGGTCGCGACTGATCGCCTACGCGCTGTTGCCCGCGCTGGCGTTGTCACTGGCCGGCGGCGCGGGTTATCTGAAATGGCGGGCGGCCTGCGTGCACGACGACGCCGCCGCCCGTGCGCAATCCGTGCAGGCCGCGACCGACGGCACCGTCGCGCTGCTGTCCTATCGGCCCGACACCGTGCAGCAGGATCTCGAGGCAGCGCAGGGCCGGCTGACCGGTACATTCCTGAACGCCTACACGAAACTGACGCACGACGTGGTGATCCCCGGTTCGAAGCAGAAGCAGATCTCCGCCGTGGCCACCGTCCCCGGCGCCGCGTCGGTATCGGCCGCCACGGACCACGCCGTCGTGCTGCTCTTCGTGAACCAGACCGTCATCGTTGGCCAGAACGCGCCGACCAACACCGCATCGAGCGTCCGTGTGACCCTCGACAAGATCGACGGACGTTGGCTGATCTCACAATTCGACCCGATCTGAGCGCACGACCATGCAAGCGCGTCTGGGCCCAGCCGAAAAGCCTTTCGCGGCGGCGGCTTTGGCAACTGCATTGTTACTCCCGACGGCGGTGGCGCCGCGCGCGCACGCGGACACGGTGGCCTATCTGGTCAACGTGACGATGCGGCCGGGCTATCACTTGGCCAACGCCGATGCTGCCTTGAACTACGGACACGGCATCTGCGACAAGGTATCTCAGGGCCGCAGCTACGCCCAAATCATGAGCGATGTGAAGGCCGACTTCGACACCGCCGACGAATATCAGGCCTCCTACCTGATCAGCCAAGCGGCTAACGAGTTGTGCCCCGCGCTGATCTGGCAACTACGAAACTCCGCAGCCCACTACCGACCGCCGGCCGCGGGCGGCTGACGGAGCCAATCGGAAGGAAAACCGACATGCGTCATCGACCACTGGCCCTGCTCGCATCGCTGTGCACCGCCACCGGTGCCGTGTTCGGTGTGCCCACCGCGCAGGCCGACAACAAGCGACTCAACGACAGCGTGGTGGCGAACGTCTTCACCGTTCAGCATCAGGCCGGCTGCAGCAATGACGTGAAGATCAATCCGCAATTGCAATTCGCCGCCCAACGGCATGCGGTCGACGTCCTCACCAACCGAAACCTCAACGACGACATCGGCTCTGACGGGTCCACACCGCAAGACCGCGCGAACGCCGCCGGTTTCCACGGGCGGGTCGCCGAGACGGTCGCGCTCAATCCCGCGGTAGCGATCAGTGGCATCGAGCTGATCAACCAGTGGTATTACAACCCGGCGTATTTCGCGATCATGTCCGACTGCGCCAACAGCCAGATCGGGGTGTGGTCGGAGAACGCGCGGGATCGCACCGTCGTGGTCGCCGTCTACGGACAACCCGACCGCCCTGTTGCCGCGCCACCCAGGGCAGCACCGCCGCCCGCTGTAGCGCTGCAGGAGAATGTCCCACTCGATCCCAGTCCCGACTATGACGCGAGCGACGAGATCGAGTACGGCATCAATTGGCTCCCGTGGATCCTGCGCGGCGTGTATCCGCCGCCGGCAATCCCGCCTCAGTAGGGCGAACCGGCTCAGCTGGGCGTCCAGGTAAACGGCAGCCAGTACACGCCCGTGCCGTCGCCGGGGCGTCCCGGGGCCGGGCCGCCCGCCTCGCGCAAGACGCCGGAGAGCCATTGGCGGTCACCGTATCCGGCTCCGACGCCGGTTTCCGGACAATGCATTGGTTTGCAGTGAGGGCCATCCGCCGCGTCTGAGCTGTGGCGTCGACACCACTGCGTGTTAGCCTGTCGATTCCCGACGCGTTAGCCCCGGGCTCGGCAGACAAAGGAGTAACCGCGCAATGATGCGTTTCGTCCAAGCCGCGTCCGCGGCCGTGCTCGTCAGCGCGATTGCGGTGCCGCTGGCCGGCTGCAGCAGCAAGTCGACCGTCAAGCCCGATGGCGCAGCGCAATCGGTGGTCGACGTCGTCGCCAAGCAGACCGGCTTTCGTCCCGCCGATGTGCACTGCCCGGACGGTGTAGAGGCCAAAGTCGGCGTCCAGTTCGACTGTCACTTCACCGGTCCGGAGGGCAAGGAGTACACCGCCAACATGAAGATCACCAAGGTCAACGGCGAGCAGGTCGACTTCGCCGTCAACACCCACCCAAGCTAGAGCACGCCGGGCCGCAGCCGATCGGCGGTGGCCGCAAGCACCTCGCGGCACCCGGTCCACATTTGCTTGATGATCTCGGCGGCCGGTGGGAGGTCGTCGATCCGGCCGGCGACCTGACCGGTGTTGGCGACGCTGGCGTCCATATCGCCTTCGAAATAGAGTTGCTGGACGCGTTGCAACGCCGCGCTGCCTTGCTCGAAAGAGGTTGACCTATCTAGCTTTTCGGCGGCCGGCGTCCGGATCACGCGCATCATCCGCTTGCCGTCCAGGGGGAGCAGCACGGTGCCGGTGTCGTCGGCCGCCACGACCGCCTGTTTCAGGTTGCTGTGCACCGGCGAATCCGCCGAAGCCAACAACCGGGTGCCCATCTGGACGGCTTCGGCGCCGAGTACGAACGCGGCGGCCATTGATCGCGCGTCGCAGATTCCGCCGGCCGCCACGATCGGAACGTCGACGTGCGCGGCCACCAAGGGGAGCAGCACCATCGTCGACGCCCCGAACCGGTTCTTGAACCCGCCACCCTCGACCCCCTCGACAACGAGGCCGTCCACGCCAGCGTCGACGGCTTTCTTGGCGGCTTCCAGCGTGCCGACCACGTGGAACACGGTGATGGCCGCGTCGTGCAGCCGCTCGGTGAACAGCGAGGGGCTTCCGGCCGAGGTGGTGACGAACCGAATGCCGTTGGCGACAAGCAGGTCAACGACCGTCAGGTCACGGTTGAACAGCAGTGCGATATTCGCGCCCACCGAACCGCTGGTGAGGGTATGCACCCGCTGAATGTCGGCCCGCCCTTGATCGGAGGTGGTCTCGATGATTCCCAATGCGCCGGCATTGGATACCGCGGCGGCGAGCTGAGCGCCGGCGATGTAGGTCATCGGCGCCTGGATGATCGGGATGTCGATCCGCGCGAGTTCGCAGACCCGGTTGGTCCCGGGCTCGACGCGGCCGGCCGTCATCGGTCCCGCGGATCGACGAGCTGGCGGAAACGCTCCGCTGCAAAGACGGATGCACCGAGGCTTCGCACTCGATCGGTCAGCGCCCGATCGGACGTCACGACCCGGATCTCGTGCGGTCTGGGGTCGGCGTGAACCAGTCGGACGATCTCGTCGTCGGCCGAGTTCGCTGCCGCTTTGGGCGCATGCGCGACCTCGATCACCGTCGACGTGATGGCAGTCGAAGGCGGCCGCTCGAACACCACCGTCACCGTGTCTCCTCGTCCGCTGGCCCACCTGTCCAATTTGTCTACCAAACCGACCATCGCACCGTCACGATCCCTCCACCAACCGTCGGCGCGACTGCCGATGACGTTCATACCGTCGACGATCCAGCGCACCAGCCCACACTAGGGCCGTCGCTAGTCTGTGCTGCGCGCGAGGATATCGGCGGCGACTCGCTCGGGGACCTCGATGTGGGGGCAGTGTCCGGCGTCGTCGTACTCGATCAGATCGGCCGCCGGCAGTTGGTCGTGAAGTTCTTCGGCGATCGCCGCACCCGACACCGGATCACGCATGCCCCACAGGAACGAAAGCGGGACGGTGGTGCTGGTCAGTGCGCGTTCGAGGCGAACCTTATTGGCGGCACGTTCTGGTATGTAGCGCAACAGTTTTCGCTGAATATCGCGATCGGGGTCGTTTTCCCGGAACGCGCGATAGTGCAACACGGCGAGTTCGCGGTCGAGTGGATGCTCGGGGGAGAACACCTCACCCCAGGTGCGAACAAACAGCGATTCGGTGAAGGCACGTGCAAGCAGTGCCCCCACCACGGGAATCAGGCTGGCGCGCTGCGCGATTCGGGGCCGATATCGATCGGCGAAGAGGCCGGCGTTGAGAAGGATGCATCGCTTGATGTCCGCACCCCCTTCTTCCCGACGGGCGAGCAGCTCGGTTGCCACGATCGCGCCGTAGTCGTAGGCGACCACCGTCGGCGCCGACGCAGCGTATGCGGCGATGACTGCCTGCGCGAGGTCGGCCTGTTCGAACACGCTGTAGCGGTGTCCGAGCGGCTTGTCGCTCGCGCCGTAGCCCAGGAAGTCAAAACTGATCACCTCATGGTGCCGTGCCAACCGCGGCTCGATCGCCGACCATTCGAAGGACGACGCGGGAAAACCATGCAGCAAAACCAACGGCGTGCCCTGGCCAACCCGACGCACGAAGACGCTTCGCGGCGCACCACGCAGGGTCATGACCACCGCCTCTCCGCCGCGCCGCCACTCTTCCAGTGCGGTGGTCATACACCCTCCCGGCGATCAGTCTCAATTCGAGACCAAACGCTAGCAGGAGTGGTCTCACTTTGAAACCACCGCAGGTACGATCGATGCCATGCGCTACGAGGAGCTTGCCGATTTTCCCTGCTCCATTACCAGGCCGCTGGTGGTCCTCGGCGATCGGTGGACATTGCTGGTCCTCAAGACCGCGTTCAACGGGGTCCGTCGTTTCAACGCTTTCCAGACCGCTCTCGGAATTTCGCGCAGCAGGCTGCAGGACCGGCTCGACCGCCTCGTCGAACACGAGATTCTGACCAAAACCAAGTCCTCCGATGGCAATTACGAGGAGTATCGGCTCACCCGAAAAGGCCAGGACGTCTATCCGGTATTGATGGCGCTGCGCGACTGGGGCGATCGGTACATGGCCCCGGACGGCCCGCCCGTGCACTTCCGCCATCGCGACTGCGCAGGCGAGGCGCACGTCAGCCTCGCCTGCGACGCGTGCGGCAACACCCTCACCGCGCGCGATGTCGACCCCATCCCTGGCCCCGGACTGAGCTGAACACTAAAGGGCCACTAACACGCGGTTTTGATGGCTAGACACTTTGAGTAATTGGTACGGTCACCGGTATCAGTTCCCGGGATCGACAAGGAGAGCGCCAATGACGTCGTTAGCCGATACGAGCGACCGCGTGCTTTCGCTGGCTCGCGGCATGCGCGACCTCGTGGCCGAGCAAGCCGCGGAGTCCGAGCGGATCCGCACGCTTTCCCCGCCTATCGTGGACCAGATGTGGGCCAGCGGGCTGATGTCGTCGTTCAACCCCGCGGTGGCCGGTGGTCTCGAGCCGTCCTTTACCGAGATGATCGAGACCTGGATCGAAATGGCTTGGCAGGATGGCTCATTCGGGTGGATCGGCATCGCCAACCTGCCGTCGTCGTTCGCCGCGGCGGCCTATCTGCCCGACCAGGGTTTCGCCGAGGTGTTCACCACCCACGACAACCGCGTGACGATGGGCGGCCAGTTCTTTCCCAACGGCCAGGGCATCGTGGTCGACGGCGGTTATCAGCTGAGCGGCTCGTGGAGCTTCGGTTCCGGCATCGGCCATTCCGAATATGTCGCGGCCGGATTTCTGCCGCTGGACAACGGCGAGATGCGCTGGATCAGCGAAGGGCTGCCCGAGATGCACGTGGCCGTGCTGCCACGAGACCAGGTCAGCTTCAACGACGGATGGCATGTCCAGGGACTCAAGGGAACCGGGTCCTACGACTACAGCGTCACCGACGTGTTCGTCCCAGCGAGCCGCACCTTCGAACTGTTTGCCCGCCGGCCGCATCGCGGGACGTCGCCGGCCACCCGGATGGGCCTGATGCCGGTCACCGCCGCCGGCCACGCATCGTGGGCGCTGGGTGTGGCCAAGAGCATGCTTGACGACGTGCAGGAACTTGCCGCCACCAAATTCCGGATGAGCGACATGGCGTCCCTGGCCAGCCGCCCCACCTTCCAAAAGGGCCTGGCGCACCATCGCGCGGCCTGGCGTGCGGCCCGCCTGCTGGTGCTGGACGCCTTCACCACCGCCGAGGCAGCGGTGGCCGCGGGGGAAGACCTGACACCGGCCCTCCGCGCGGATATGCGGGTGGCCGCCGTCTACGCCACCGATACCGCGCGAAGCTGCGCCGAATGGGCCCACCTCGTCGCAGGGACCAGTGCGATCCGCGAGGGCACCCGCCTCGAGCGCGCGTTTCGCGATATCTACACCGGCACTCAACATGCCTTTATCAGCGAGAAGGTGGCCATCGACTGCGCGCAGATCTGGCTGGGCATCATCGAGGACCAGCCGGGCCTATAAGCCGGGTAGGCCCCTCAGAGCACCTGCTCGCCGGTCTGCTTGCCGTCGGCATCTTTGGATTCCGGGGTGCCGTCGTCGTTCGTCAGCGACGACGCCAGCGCTGGACCCGTTCCGCCCGCGGCTGCTCCACTGGCGCCCGCTGCACCCGCGGCTGCTCCGCCGGCCGATGCACTGCCGGCGGTAGCGCCGCCCAGGCCGCCTTGGCCGACCGACCCCAGCGACGAGCCGAGCGAACTGAGGGTGCTCAACGGTGCACTACCGGCGCTGAGCAGCGTTGATGCCGCGTTCATCGCCGTCGGCATCGAGGCCGCTCCGGCCGCGGGGGCCGGCGCGACGGCCGCGCCTTCGACCAGGTTGGCCAACGCCGGGGTGCGGGCCGGCGTCCCGGCCGCGCCGGGCACCGTTTCGGCACGCAGCAGCCGGGTGGCCGGAGCCGGACTGGCCAACGACCTCGACATGGGCGCGCCGGCGCTTTGGAATTCGACGGCGGTGGTGCGCGCCGCGTTGGTTTGCAGGGCGCCCGCGGCGGTCGCGTCGGTCTGGGCGTACATCCGGGTGATGTTCACCAACGCCGCTCCGGTCCGCGAAATCTCCTGGTGGGCGGCGGCGTGAGCGGCCAATGTCTTGCTGGCCTCGGCGGCAAACGCCATTGCGGCCTGCATCGAGACTTCCTCCGCGCCCGCGGGCACCAGGGCGGTCACCATCGGTGCCGCGCTGGCTCCGGAAGCCAAGGCGCTGGCAGCCATTGCCGTCAATTGCCCGCCGATGATGGCAACGGCCGGATCGTGCGACATGGATGTCATGTGCGTCGTGCTCCTAGGTCTGTGTGCGCCGGCACCGTGGCGGATTGCATTGATTCTACCGAGGCGAAGGGCTGCCACAGGCACAAATTCCCGTCCACCCAGCGAACGGCGATCGCCTTAGAGATGAGTCAACAACCGATCGGTGAATTCCTCGGGATGTTCTCGGTGCATGAAATGCCCGCCGGGAACCTCCTCGACCACATAGTCGGCCTCGAACATCCGGGCGGCGCCCCGATAATCCGAGGGCTCGGCGACCGGATCGTCCAGTCCGGCAAAGGCAACCGTCGGCACCTTGATCCGCGCCTTCAGCGACGCGCTCGGTATCGGGGAGAGCTTTCGGTAGTACCCGAAGGCGGCGTTGAGACTCGCCGGGTTCGTAAAGCTTGCACGCACGGCATCGAATTCGCTCGGATCCGGGTTCCAGGTGGGGGACCATCGCCGGTAGATGGCGGGTAGCGCCGCGAAGTCGTTGCGCGCGAAGCGGTTCGGTGCCCCCGGCAGCTTGTAGGCCGCGAAATGGCGCACGCCCCAGACCTTGCGCAGCGTCGGTTTGAGCGCTGCCGGATGCGGAATGGCGATGACGAAAAGCTTTTTCACGCGATCCGGGCCCAGCGCGGCCGCGCCGTAGGCAGCTAAGGCTCCCCAATCGTGGCCGATCACGACGGCGTCGCGTGCCCCGAGCGCTTCGATCAACGCCAGCGGATCGCGGGCCAGGGTATGCTGATCGGGGTCGCGGTCCGGGATCCCGCTGGGGTCATAGCCGCGCATGAAGGGACTCACCGCGCGATAGCCTTTGGCCGCGAGTGCCGGGCGCAGCTGGTCCCAGGAATGCGCGGTGTCGGGGAAGCCGTGCAGCATCAGCGCGAGGGGCCCCGAGCCCTCCTCGAGGTAGGCGAATCTGAGCCCGTTCGCGTCCACGAACCGCACCGAATCTGGCATGACGAGCGCGACGTTACGCCGATGGCCGCGGCCACGCGAGCATCGCTTACCATCAGCGGATGCGCGGCTCAAAGATCCTGATCACCGGTCCGACCGGACAAGTTGCCACCCCCGTCGCCAAGGCGCTGGCAGCCGACAACGAAGTGTGGGGCATCGCCCGGTTCACCAATCCCGCGGTTCGCGAGGATCTCGAGAAGGCGGGCGTGCGCTGCCAGACGGTCAACCTGGCCGCCGGCGACTTCGCCGGCCTTCCAAACGATTTCGACTACGTCCTGAATCTCGCGGTGGCCAAGAGCGGTGACTGGGACAAGGATCTGGCCGCCAACGCCGAATCCGTCGGACTACTGATGGCGCATTGCCGCAACGCAAAAGCCTTCGTGCACTGCTCGTCTGGGGCTGTCTATGACCCGCCGGGCGACGAAGTCCGGACGGAGGACGCCGCGTTGGGTGACAACCACAAGCCGCTGTTCCCCACCTATTCCATCTCGAAAATCGCCGGCGAGGTCGTCGCCCGGACGATGGCGCGCGCCCTGGACGTACCCACGACGATCGCCCGCCTCAACGTCCCCTACGGTGACAACGGCGGGTGGCCGTTCTACCACATGGAGATGATGCTGGCTGGCATCCCGATTCCGGTCCCGGCCGGCGGGCCGGCCCGCTACACCCCGATCCACGAGGATGACATCATCGCCACCATTCCGAAGCTTTTCGAGGTTGCGTCGGTGCCGGCCACCACCCTCAACTGGTGCGGCGAACAGAACGTCAGCCTGCAGGAGTGGTGCACCTACCTCGGATCACTCGTCGGCAAGGAGCCGGTGTTCGAGGAGAGCGGTCAGGCGCTGCGCGGCAACCCCACCGACGCCAGCCGGATGCGCGAGCTCATCGGGCCCGCGACCGTCGACTGGCGTGACGGCATGCGGCGCATGGCCGCCAAGTTCCACCCGGAGCTCGTCAGCGCGTAAGCGCGGCTACCAGTAGCGCATCGCGGAGCCGAATAAATCGGCCAGAACCGGCTTGCTCATCTCGCGCGGCGCGTTCTGCAGCAGGCGCTGCTGGGGGAAGGCGCCCTCGGTGAGGGCGGCGATGTCGTCGGGTGTGTAACCCACCCCGCCAAGCCCATTGGGCATGCCCACCGCACGCATGATGCGGATGAGCTCGGTCGCCAGGACCTCACCCGCGTCGTCGGGTCCGGCGTCTCGGGTGTCGGCGCCCAACAGCCGGGCCGCCTCGGTGTGCCGTTGCGGGCTGGCCGGTGCGGTGAACCGAAATACCGCGGGCGCGTTGACGATCACGGACATACCGTGCGGCACCAGCGGCTCGTCGTCCGGGTAACCCGCGGGGTGGAAGTCACGTACCAGTCCGGCAACCGCGTAGGCCATGCCGTGCGGCGCGTGCACGCCCGCGTTGCCGAAGGCGATGCCTGCCAGCGTCGCGGCCCACATCATCTGCTCACGCGCCTCGCTGTCCGAGGCGTCGCGAACCGCTGCCTCCAAATTGCGGCCCAGCACCCCTAGCGCCTCCCGGCAACCCAGGTCGCTCCACGGATTGGCGCCCTGACTCATCGGCCGCAGGCTGGGCCGCGGGGGAGCGGGGCGGTGCGCGTAGGGGCGCGCGGTGTAGGACTCGAGGGCGTGCGACAGCACGTCGAGTCCCGCCGCGGCGACGACCCCGGCGGGCAGGCTGGCCGTGCAATCGGGATCGACGAGCGCCTCAGTGGGCCGCAACGCGGGGGAGGCGATTCCGGTCTTGACCGTCAACGACAACAGATCGAATATCGCGATTCCGGTGACCTCACTGCCGGTGCCGGCGGTGGTGGGACAGGCGATGTGCGGCTTGAGCGGTCCGGGTACCGGCGCGCCTTCGCCGATAGGCGCGTTGACGTAAGCCAGGAAGTCCGCCGGATGGGTGGCGTAGAGGTTGGCCGCCTTGCACGTGTCGATGACCGAGCCGCCACCGAGCGAGACATAACCGTCGGGTCGCGCCTCCTGGGCGAAGCGCGTCGCCTCGGCGAAGGACGCATCCGTCGGTTCCACGTGTACGTCGGTGTAGGTGACCACGTCCACACCGGCCGCGAACAGCGAGTCGCTTGCCGTCGCGAAGATGGGCAGGCCGGCCACACCCGCATCGGAGAAAAGGGCCACCCGCCGCAGGCCCAGCGCGGCGGCTCGGTCGCCCAACTCCGCGAGACAGCCGCGCCCGAACGTGATCCGGGACGAGTCGACGGTGAAGGCTCCGTCGCAGCCCTGCGCCACAGCCGGAAATTCGCAGCACCCCATCGAGACGGGAATCTACCGTTCGGAGGGTCTGACGACGCGGGCGGCCGCCTCGACGGCGGCGGCGCGGCGGCTGGCGACAACGGCCGGATCCGTCGTTGCCAGCGCGGGATCGGGAAAGTGCGCCCAGCTCAAGCCAATCGCGAACAGCAAAACGATCAGCTGCTCCGGTTCCCACGCCGGGTCGACATGACCTTCGGCCTGCGCCTCCCGCAGGGCGGCGATGGCCTTCTCGGGCGGGTGCACACCGTCCACCTCAGGTTTGTCGAGCGCAAAGCCCTCCAAACGCGCCCAGGTGATCATCCGGATGTGTTCGGGCCGGCGCTGCGCGAGATCGAAGACCCCGCCCACGAACTCGGGGACCGCATCGGGGCGCAGCTCGACGGCCCGAAAGAACTCGGCTCCGTCGGTGGCGACCACGTCGCGAAAGAGGGTTTCCTTGTCACCGAAATGTGCGTAGAGGCGTTCCTTGCTCGCGCTGGCAACGCGCGCGATGCGGTCGACGCGCGCTCCGGCCAACCCGTACTGGGCGAACTCGGCGCGCGCCGCGGCGAGGATCTCGTCGCGGAGTTCGGTCGTGGTTCGCACGAAATCATCATACGCAGACGAACTGGTTCGTTTGTTATAGTGGTGGCAATCGGAAAGTGAGGCAGTCATGGGTACAGCGAATGTTCTCGAGCAAGCGATTGAAACGATGCCACGGGGAGGCCCCGAAGCGACTTGGTTGGACCGGCGATTTCAGACCGACGCGTTGGAGTATCTCGACCGCGACGACGTCCCCGACGAGGTCAAGCAGAAGGTCATCGGAATGCTCGACCGGTTGGGCACACTGACCAACCAGCACGAGAACTACGCGCGCACCGCGCTGGAGCTTGTTGCCCACCTCACGAATCCGCGCATCCTGGAACTTGGTGCGGGCCACGGCAAGCTGTCGGCGAAGATCCTGGATCTGCATCCGACGGCTACCGTCACGGTCAGTGATCTGGACCCGACCTCGGTCGCCAACATCGCCACCGGCGAGCTGGGCAATCACCCGCGGGCGCGCACCCAGGTCGTCGACGCCACCTCGATTGATGCCCCCGACGGCTGCTACGACCTGGTTGTGTTCGCGCTTGCATTTCACCACCTGCCGCCGGCGATCGCTTGTCGCGCAATCGCCGAGGCCACCCGCGTCGGCAAACGGTTCCTGGTCATCGACCTCAAGCGGCGGTCGCCCCTGCGCACCTTGCTGCTTCCCGTGACCGCCCTGCCGATCAGTCTGGCGCTCATGCCGTGGTCCTGGATCTGGCCGGGTCTGCACGACGGATTCATCAGCGCGCTGCGTGCCTACAGCCTGTCGGCTCTCGAGACGCTCGGCCGGGCCGCCGATCCGGGAATGCGAATCGAAACATTGCCCGCACCAACACGGTTCGGTCCGCCGTCAAACACTGTTGTCTTCTCCCGTGCCGAGTTGCCCGACCATGACTGACGGCATCGACCTGGCGGCCATCATGGAGCCGAATCGGCGCGTGCGGACTCTGCGCACCGTGCTCGACACGATGACCGAGCGGCTGCGGCCCGTGGTCGAGCTTTGCCGGCCCTATGTCGACGGTGCGGAGACTCTATCCGGCGACGGACGATTCCTGTTGGTGGGTAACCACACTCAGGCCGGCTCGGAGATATTCATGATCTCCGACGCGGTGCGGCGGACGATCGGCAGCCGGGTACGGCCGCTGGCCGACCGGAATTTCGGGCGCATGCGCGGACTTCCCGCCGATCTGGTCGCGGCATTCGGCGGCGTGGTCGGCGCACCTGAGACCGCGCGCGAACTGATGGCGCACGACCAGACCATTCTGGTGTTTCCCGGCGGAGGCCGCGAGATAGCGAAATTCAAGGGCGAGGAGTACACGCTGCAATGGCGGGGACGCTCGGGATTCGCACGGCTCTCCGTGGAAAACGGCTACCCGATCGTGCCGGCCGGTCTAGTCGGCGGCGACGACGTGTACCGCAGTTGGACAACGCGCGACGGTATCTACGCGAAATTCAGTGCGGCACTGGGCCGTAGGCTGAACGGCCGGCCGGATATGGCGATGCCGCTGCTGCGGGGGATCGGCCCGACATTGATCCCACGACCGCAGCGAATGTACCTGCGCTTCGGCGCACCGATCGACACCAGCAGGCCGCTCGGCATCGGAGCGTCGGAATGGGTCGAGGCCGTGAAGGGCCAAACTCAGCGCGCGCTCGAACAAATCCTGCTGGAGTTGCGACAGCTTCGAGCGGCCGATCCATATCGCGGACTCAACCCGCTGGCGTGGCGCGAGGCGATCGCGCCCGGACACTGAGCCTTGCCCGGCGAAGTGCGGACAACCCGAACACTGCGCGGCGCGAATGGCGGCCGGGTGGGCCCCCGGGCATGATGCACCCATGCCGCTGTATGTGCGTCACACCCGGTCGGCGCGAATCGTCGAACTGCCGCGCCCGATTTGCGGTAAGTTGGCCGAGCACGCCGTGTCCCATCAAGTCGACCTCAACGATGTCCAGGTGTGGTTGACGCATAGCGAAAACCCCTCGGCCAGTTCGGCATTCGGTAAACTGCTGCGGCGGCGCGCCAATCCGGCCGATCCCGACGAAGAGCACTGGACCGCGGTGGTGCTGCATCCGACGCAACTGCTCGTGGCCACCGACGGGGCAAAGCGCGGGACCACGGTCATTTCCCTGCCGTTGGCGCAGGCGTCGATGACCACCGACGCGGTCTGCGGCGATCCCACCGGATTCACGATCACCGGCCTCGGCGGCGAGCGAACCGGTAGTTACTACGTTGGGCTCGGGCCAGAACCCGATGCGCTGCGATGCATTTCGGCGGTGCGCGAGGCGATCAGCGCAGCCAAGCGCTAAACGACACCCAGGCGGCGACACGGCGAAATCTTGACCGGGCTACGATCTGAATGCTAAGCAGGTGCTCAGCATGCACGGGCACGGGAGCGCGCCGGGCTCGATCAGGGTTGATCGGGAAGGAAACAGATGACGCTGCAGGCAGTACTGGACGACCTAGGTAAGCGCCCTGGCTCGGGTGAGGTCATTCCGATCATCAACCCCGCGACCGAAGAGACGATCACCGAATTCACCGACTGCGGTGCAGACGCGGTCGACGAGGCGGCAGCGCGGGCGAAGACATCCTTCGAGTCGGGTGTGTGGTCCGACCTACCGGGCCGCGAGCGGGCGAAGGTGTTGTGGCGGATCGGAGAACTGATCGACGAGCACGCCGAGGAGTTCGCCCAACTCGATTCGCTCAACACCGGCATGCCGCTGATGCAGGCGCAGTTGCAGATGTCGACCTGCTCGGAGTTCTTCCGCTACTACGCCGGGTGGTGTTCGAAGATCAACGGCGTCGCATACGACGTGAAGACCGACGGCATCGCGACCGACACCTACGTCAATATGCACGCGTACACGCTCAAGGAGCCGTACAGCGTGGTGGGCCTGATCTTCCCGTGGAACGGTCCGATCTTCAATGCGAGCGCGAAGCTGGCGCCGGCCCTGGCCGCGGGCGGCAGCCTGCTGGTCAAGCCTGCCGAGGAGACGCCGCTGTCAGCGGTGTTGTTGGACAGGCTCATCCACGAGGCCGGCGTGCCCGAGGGGGTCGTCAACTTGCTGACCGGTTACGGCCACACCGCGGGCGCCGCGATCACCGCGCATCCCGACGTACAGAAGGTCGCCTTCACCGGCTCGACGGAGGTCGGCAAGGCCATCGTGCGGGCGGCGGCCGACAACCTGAAGAAGGTCACGCTGGAACTCGGCGGCAAGTCGCCGGTGCTGATCTTCGACGACGCCGATCTCGACAAGGCGATCATGATGGCCTCGCTCGGTATCTTCGTGCACTCCGGCCAGGGCTGCGTGTGCGGGTCGCGAATCTTCGTGCAGCGCGGCGTGTTCGACCGCGTCGTGGAAGGCATCTCGATGATGGCGAACTCGTTCAAGCTGGGCGCTCCGAGCGAAGAGGGCTGCGTCAGCGGCCCGCTGATCAGCCAGAAGCAGCTGACCCGGGTGATGGGCTACATCGACGAGGGCCGCAAGGACGGCGTCGAGGTGGTCACCGGCGGCCACCGGCTGGATCGCAAGGGCTACTTCGTGCACCCGACGGTGCTCACCAACGTCGACCCCGCCATGCGGTTGTACCGGGAGGAGATCTTCGGGCCGGTGGTCAGCATCCTGCCGTTCGACGACGAAGACGAGGCCGTCGCGATGGCCAACGACACGACGTACGGCCTGGCGGCCACGGCGTGGACGGAGAACCTGGGCCGGGCCCACCGGATCATGAAGCGACTGCAGGCCGGCAGCGTTCAGGTGAACTGCCAGTTGGTCTTCGACCACGATGTACCGTTCGGCGGATACAAGCAGTCCGGCTGGGGCCACGAATTCGGCAGGGAGGGTCTCGAGATCTACCTGAAGACGAAGTCGGTCTGGGCCCAGCTGTAAATCCCTGCGCCACAACAAGATAGCTCCGAACCCTGACGGGTTCGGAGCTATCTGCCCCTCAGCTTCAAGAACCCCTGTTGTACCGGGTCAGGAACCCGATGGACGCCACCGCCGCCGCGGCGCCGATCACACCCCACAGCACCAGCTGGAAAGCCATCGCTGCGAAGAACCAGCCAAACGTCATTCCGATGTAGAGCATCCAGACCAGCCGGTACAGGCTCCAGACTGCGAGCAGGCCGGTGCTGATCCCGAGGTACAGGCTCCGTTGGCGATCGACGCGGTTGATCTGCTCTTGGATGCCGGTCGGCACGATGTTCATTTGCTGTCTTCCTTTCGTGGGGCGCCACCTCCTTGGCGGCGTCGATGCGACAAGTACAGACACCCACATCGGCTACCGATCCCAACAACGCGGCTGACCCACGGCCCCCGTGCCGGTCAGGATGCCGGCGCCGTTTCCTCGATCGGGCCGTTAATCTCGATCAGGAACTGGCGATAACGCTCGGCCTGGGCGGGGCCGCGCCGGATGATCAGCCATCCGGCAGCGAGCAACACGAACCACAGGGGGAACCACGCCAGGGCGATCACGGTGTCTTTTTCCGTCGTGAGCGTCCACGTGACGAAGGCGAAGAAGGCGAGAACGGCCCAGCACATCACCCGCCCACCGGGCATCTTGAAGGCGGAGTCCGCGTGGCGCTGTGCGTGTCGGCGGCGATAGACGAGGTAGCTGAGCAGGATCATCGCCCAGACGAACATGAACAGCAGCGCCGAAATGGTGGTCACCAGCGTGAATGCACCGATCACGGACCCGCCGACATGCAGTACGGGGACAGCGGTCAGCAGCAGTGCGGCGGTCAGGAACAGGGCAGCTGCCGGCACGCCGCCGCGGTTCAGCCGGCGGAAAACCGCTGGGGCGCTCCCTTCGTCGGCCAGACCGTAAAGCATGCGGCTGGTGGAGTACATCCCGGAGTTGGCGGAGGAGGAGGCCGCGGTGATCACGACGAAGTTGATGATCGACGCCGCACCGCCAAGGCCGGCCAGGGAGAACATCGCGACAAACGGGGACTGGTTGCTGTCGAATCGCCGCCATTCGACGACGGTGAGGATCACCAGCAGCGCACCGATATAGAAGATCGCCACGCGCAGGGGCACCGCATTGATCGCGCGAGGAAGGGTGCGACGCGGGTTGGCCGTCTCGGCCGCCGCGGCGCCGACGAGTTCCACGCCCACGAACGCAAAAAACGCGATCTGGAATCCACCGACCATGCCAGCGAAACCCGTGGCGAAGAATCCGCCGTTGTTCCAAAGGTTTTCGATCGTCGCCGGATGTCCCTGCGGCGAAACGAAATTGGTGGCCAGCAGGATCGCTCCGACGACAATCAGGCTGATGATCGCGACGACTTTGATTAAAGCGAACCAGAATTCGATCTCCCCGAAATTGCGCACGCTGAACAGGTTGATGAGCAGTATCAACACACATGCGACCAGGGCCGGCAGCCATGCCGGCAGACCGGGCCACCAGAACTGTAGGTAGCCCGCGATCGCGACCAGTTCTGCGATGCCCGTGACGATCCAGGCGAACCAGTACGACCATCCGACGAAAAACCCTGCCGCGGGCCCCAATAGGTCGGCCGCGAAGTCGACGAAGGACTTGTAGTTCAGGTTCGACAACAGCAGCTCGCCCATCGCGCGGAGCACGAAAAACAGGAAGAAACCAATGATTCCGTACACCAAGACCACCGACGGGCCGGCCCGGGAGATCGTTCGCCCGGCGCCCATGAACAGACCCGTCCCGATCGTGCCTCCGATCGCGATCAGCTGAATGTGACGGTTGGACAGGCCTCGGTGGAGCTGGGGCACGGCAGGATTGAGCCCGGCGACGTCCTCGGCCATGTGTCACGTCCTAGTGGTTTGCTGTCGGCAGCCACCAGCTAACCAGTGCTGTAGCCAAACACGATAATTCCCATTGTTTCGCGGCGCTCCTGACCACACGGATTGTCGATCGACGTACCCTCACGCGCATGGGCTGGTTGCAGCGAGCAAAGAAAGCCAGTGCGGGACAGCGGGTTACAAGGTCGGGCCACAGCACGCTGTCGACGGCCCCACATATCCAGGTTGGTGCCGAATATCCAGGTTGGTGCCGAGGTGCCGGTGCGCGTCGATCCCGCGGATCCTTCGCGCGTTCTCGTCGTAGCGGTGCTGTAGGGCCTAGCTCGACGTCTTGACCACGAGCTTGCCGACGTTTTTGCCGTCGAACAGCATGTTGATCGCCGTCGGAAGCTGTTCGAAACCCTCCACAACGGTCTCGAGCGGGGTCAGCTTGCCCGCGGCGATCAGCCCGGCGATTTCGCTTATTGCCTCGGGTGCGCGGCCCAGGTGGTCCAGGACGATGAAGCCCTCCAGCGTCGCACGCTGGATCAGCAGATTTCCGAATGCACGCGGTCCGGGCGGTGGGTCGGCCTCGTTGTATCCGGAGATCAAACCGCACAGCGCCACGCGTGCCCGAATGTTCAGGCGCGCGAACACCGCGTCCATGATGACGCCCCCGACGTTCTCGAAGTCGACGTCGATGCCGTTGGGCGTGGCCGCTCGCAGCTGGGCAACCCAGTCGTCGGCGCGGTAGTCGACGGCCGCGTCGAAGCCGAGCTCCTCGGTGAGCAGCCGGCACTTGTCCGGGCCGCCGGCGATCCCGACAACGCGCGCGCCGTCGACCTTGGCGAGCTGGCCGGCAACCGAGCCGACCGCGCCCGCCGCTGCCGAGACGACGACGGTCTCGCCAGACTGCGGCTTGCCGATATCGCGGATCCCGACCCACGCGGTGAGCCCGGTCGTCCCTAGCGCGCCCAGGTAGGAGCTGGGGGAGATGCCTTCGGCGACGTCGACTCCGAACAACGGCATCGTGTCCGACGCGACGACGTAGTCCTGCCAACCGACGAGACCCTGCACGATCTGACCGACCGGATAGTTGGGGTTCTTCGATTCGACGACGCGGCCGAGCCCGCCCGCACGCATGACCTCGCCGATACCGACCGGAGGCAGGTAGGTCGGCGTGTCATTGATCCAGGTCCGGTTGGTCGGATCGAGCGAGATCCATTCGACGCGCACCAGCGCCTCGCCGTCCCCGATCTCGGGGATCGCCTCCTCACTGAGCTCAAACGTGTTGGGGCCGATACGTCCGGTGGGGCGCTCACGCAATAGGAAGCGGCGATTTCGATCAGGCATGAGCGCACGCTACGCCGACGGCGGTGGCTGCTATAACCCAACCTATGGCGGATTACCCGATTACCCACGTTTCCGATACCGCACGGTGGACGGCATTGCATCGGGCGACCGAGTCGGCTCGCCCCGACGCGCTATTTCATGACTCGCTCGCTGGGATGCTGGCCGGTGAACACGGCCGCGCAATCGTCGCCAACTTGCCCCGATCGACGCGCAATGGTTGGTGGCTGGTCGCGCGCACCAAACTGATCGACGACGCGATCACCGAGGCCATCGCCAACGGTTGCGACCGAGTGTTGAACCTGGCGGCCGGCCTGGACACCCGGCCTTATCGGTTGGACCTTCCCGCCGAACTCGGGTGGGTAGAGGCGGATTTACCGGCGTTGCTGGCGGAGAAGACCCAAGTGCTCGCCGACCAGACACCTCGATGCCGGCTGAGCCGTACGGCGGTCGACCTCGCCGACCCGCAAGCCCGGGACGCATTCCTCGATGACGCGCTCGACGGCGCGCAGAAGGCTTTGGTGCTGACCGAGGGCCTAGTGGTCTATCTCGACGAGGCCGACGTCGTCTCGCTGTCGCGGGCGATCTCCCGGCCCGCCGTGGCCTGGTGGATGCTCGACTTCGCCGGTCCCGGTCTGCGAAAGATGATGAACAAGAAGATGCCGGGCATCCTGGAAAATGCGCCGTTCCTATTCGCCCCCGAAAATGGCGTGGCCTATTTCGAAGAGCTGGGCTGGCGCACCGTCGAAGTGGAATCGCTGCTTGTTGCCGCCCACCGCTTCCGCCGTTTGCCGATGATCATGCGTCTGGCGGCACGGCTGCCCCAACCAGATCCGCGCCGCCCCGGCAGCAGGCCGTGGAGTGCGGCGGCTCTGCTGACTCACTGAACCAACTGCTAACTTGCGCAAACAATTTCGGCCGCCTTCGGCTTATGCCACCGATCGGGCATCTCGTTAATGCAGCGCGTCGGGCATCTTACGAGCGGGGGACAAGACCGGAATGCGGACTATTCGCCCTGCCAAAGTGTGCCGCCGATCTTAGGATCGCGCTATGCAGATCGCGGTCAAATTCGACCTGAGCTTCCAATACTGCGAGCTTGAGCGGTTGTGGCGCATGGCGGATCGCCTGGGTTTCGAAGCGGTGTGGGATTACGACCATTTCTACGGACCGAGGGAAAACACCGACCCGAACTACGAGGGCTGGACCTCCCTGGCCGCGATGGCCGCGGTCACCAAGCGAGCGCGAATCGGCTGCCTGGTGTCCAGCGTGACGTTCCGGAACCTGGCAGTCCTGGCCAACATGGCGGTCACCGTCGACCACATTTCGGGTGGACGCCTCTACTTCGGGATCGGCGCCGGCTGGATAGCGGATGAACATCGCGCGTATGGAATCGAGTTTCCCGGCCCCGGCACTCGAGTCGCGATGGTCGACGAGGCGCTGACCGTGCTTCGCATGCTCTGGACGCAGGAATCGGTCACCTTCAGCGGCCAGTTCTTCACCCTCGAGGACGCACTGTGCAAGCCCAAACCTCTTCAGCAGCCACATCCGCCGATCGTGATCGGCGGGACCGAGCCCAAGATGCTGCGCGTCGTCGCGCGTCACGCCGACATGTGGAACATGCCCGGACACGAGGGACCGCAGCGATGGGGTGCCGTCAACGCCCAGCTGGATGAGGCGTGTGCCGAAACCCGGCGCGCGCCGGCCGAGATCCTGCGCTCGGCACAGCTGTCGCTGCATCCGGCCGAAGCCGGCCAGGTGGATGAACAGCTGGCGATGTTGCCGGAGTTCGACTCGCTCGGTTGCGAGCAGATGGTGCTCGCATTCCGCCAGCCGCCAACCGAAGCATTGCTAAAGCGCTGCCTGGCTCTGGATTCCGGCACCCGGCCGATCGCGGCAGTGTAAGCCGCTCTCATTCGCCATTCACATTGCGGCCCACGTGGAGGATCGTTAGCTCGGTGAACGTGTGGCGAGTTGCGGTTGGGCCGATCGTTGTGATGGTGACGATCGGGTTCGCCGGACCAGTATGGGCCGATCCGCCGCCTACCCAACAGATCACCACGGTGGCCGTCGGATCCAAGGGGCAGGCCGTCAACGGCTACCGCGAAATACCACCCGAGGGCAGTGTCCCCGTCGTTGAGGGCTGCGAAGCGTCGCCCTCGGCGGTGGCCGATGACGTCTACGCGTGCGCTCCGAGCGCGGCCGGCGCCGGCACCTGCTGGCCGTCGACGCCGGGATCGCTGTTATGCGTGGACGATCCCTGGGACCAACGTCTGCATCGGGTCACCTACAAAGGCCAACTCCCGCCGGTGCGGCCCCCGGCGTCACCAGAACCGTATGCGCTGGCCCTCGACGACGGCACCCGCTGTTCGCTGCGCAACGGCGGGGCCTGGGGCGGCCGAGACGATGGGTATGTCGGCGGCTACTGGTGCGGTAACGCCAGCGCCGGTCTCGTCGTCCTGTGTCCCCAAACCACTCAGACCTGCATAGACGACCGCACGGGACCGACGTGGACCGTCAAAATCGGGCAACTGGGCGCCCCCGGCGCCCACCTTCCGCCACCGCAGACCCGCGCGGTCGCGAGCGCATGGTTCGCGGGGGATCGAATCCCGGGCTGACGCACCGGGCTACCAGACGCGTATCCAGTCGACGAGCATGTCGGCGGGGTAGGTGCCCGGCCCGGGATCGCCACCGCCGGAGCCGGCAACGGCGAGGTTGAACACCGGATACACCGTGTAACCGGGGCCGTTGAACGGCCAATCCGGCAGCGAGCTGGCCGGCACGTCGAAATACGGCTGGGCACCGTCGGAATAGTCCTTCCAGAACCTGATGCCGGCTTCGTCCCACTGGCATCGCCAGGTGTGCCAGGCGCTGTCGACCGCGATGTTGTGGGTCTTCCACTCGCCGCCGTTCGCCTTGGCGTGGACGGTGGTCGCCGACGGCCAGCTGCCGTTGCCGTACCACTCCATCACGTCGATTTCGCCCTGATCGTCGTTGCCGAGCCAGTAAGCGGGCCAGGCGCCGGGGGTCAGGCAGTTCAGTTTGACCCGGGTTTCCCAGGTATGTCCGACGCCACCGCGCCACAGGCTTTGTACCTTGCCGCTGAAGTAAGTGGGGCCCTCTTTTGCGGCACGCAAGACGAGGTTGGAATTGCCGTCGACGAACACGTTCTTGCGATCGTCGCGGTACTGCCCGATGTGCTCGGGCAGCTCCCAATACGTCGGGTCTTTGATCGTCTCGCGGGCTTTCGCGATCGCCCACTTGGACGGGTCGGGGGCCGAACCGGCCGGACCGTCGAACTCGTCGGAGAATATGTAGTTCCCGGCTTGGCCGCTGGGCGCGCTGGGCGGGGGGATCTGTCGCGGATAAGCCCTGGCCTCAGGGATGGGGAGCGCAGCGGCCAGCACGCCGATCCCTGTCGTCAGCATCATCCGGCGACGGTCCATCTCAGGCATAAGCAAGCGACGATAGCAGCCCGGACGGTACGGGGTCGAAACAGAAATTGTGTCGGTGGCCGTCGCTAGCATTCGGATCGCTGTCGCCCGAAACGGACGGCGGAACGGCACGAGCTCGGGATTTGGGATGAATTCACGGTCAATTCTCACCTGGGCGTTTAGCTGCGTTAGCTGTGCAAGTGGCATCACGAACCCGCTGGTCAGGACGTTGAGCTGTTCAAGCTGTGCAAGCTGGCGGAAGCTGTGCTGCGGACGCACTGCGGACGGGCGACGGGGTCGGGTGTTTCGAAAACCGTTTCAGTCGGCACCACTCGGTAGGGTCATGACCGCAAGAGTCAGCAGGGCCGAGGAGACACGATCGCGACTTCGGATTGGCAGCCAACCGACGAACTGTGTGAGCGGTGCGAACAGTCCAAGTGGGGTCAGTTGACCACCACCCCTACCGGGCAGTCCCCGCGGTCCTCGCGGAACAGTTGGTACACGCGGTGCTTCAACCCTGAATGCCCGCTGGGCCGGCTTCCGCAGTAGGGGAACCGTTGGGTGACGTAGCAAAGTTGCACCACACGGTGCCCCAGTTCTATTTGCGTGGGTTCGCAGATGCCTCCGAGCGGATCACGATCGTGAAGTTGCCGGGAGACAAGCGTTACACCCAGGTCGTCAAGAAACCGCGGCCTGTTGGCGCGACTACGGACCGAGGACTACACCAGTTATCGAGCCGCGCGATCACAGGCCGCCGATCGATTCGGTGTTTCTGGAGTTCCGCAGGGCCCGGGTGTCTAGACGTGATTCGTCACGCCTGTCTTACGATGAAGCGTCTCGTGGTCTCGACTTCAATCTGCGCGACCGCCGTTGAGGAGCAAACACATTCGTTTTCAGCAACCGAGAGCTTCTAACTCCTCGAGCAGCCGCGGGATCTTCTTGAGGAACACTTTGAGAGTGCCGAGCATGTTCCGCCCTCCGCTACCGGGTGCGGGTCGAGGAATTTGGAGCTGCATGCTCAAGTTGAACGTTCAGGTCAACCTGCATCCGTTGCGTGATGTTCTTGGTTAGGCGGCAGTGAACTCCGGCGGCCGTCGTACCAAGTTGTAGCGGCTTGTCCGCCAGCTCAACCTTCACGACTTCATAAAATTCGCCTGGGGGACGCTTCATTATCGTTTATGGCGTAGTAGGCGATCACCAGATTTCGGCGCTTATCGATATTGACCAGGTCACGCAACGCCGCCAGAAAATGCTCATCTGAGGTGGACGAATTGTAAGGCTGCGTGCTCTCGATGAGATCCGATACAGCGGGGGCGAACCATCCCGCCTTGCTGACGAACTGGTCCTTCCGGTTATGAATCGGATAGCTGATGTCTTGGTCCCTCATTTTCGGCTTCCGCGGGCGAACATGTGTGTACACCGCGTGATCTAGTGCAGCGCGGGCGTTGGTCAAGATGTCGCCAATGAGCACCGCCCAGTCGTCTGGGATAGGTGGCGCTGCGGCCACTACCGCCGTCAGGTAGAAGTCCGGCTCGTTCGGCTTGTTAGAGATGGATCCAGTGGCGAGCTCGAAGGGAGTCTCTCGGCGGAATTTCATCGCCGCCCTATGCAGAGCACGCCTATGCTTTTCTGCCCGCGCTAGCTTTCTCCTGGCGCTGGGAATCCCACTTTCAGCCATAACGCGGGCTGCAACTCGAAACGGACCGACATCCGCGCTCGGCAGCCAGTTCCGTCGCTGACGAATGTTTCAGGAATCACCCAAACTCGCAGCAGTAAGCAGCATCAAAACGACATGTGATGGTCACCCGGCGCCTTGCGTGAGTCACTTTCGGGCCACCTCGCATTCGCATTCGCGTTTCGGGGTTGCCGGCTGGTATGGAGACGGTGGTCTCGAAGCATTTTTGCACACGAGGGCAAGCCGACTTCGGTTAGTTGGCGAATCGGAGATGAGGCCTGGACCAGTGGTGAAAGCCCACCTAGGATCTGCCTAGAACTCAGCCGTGAAAGGTTTCGTGGTGACGGTTGTCGGTACTTTGCAGGTAGCCGTGATTGGGCTGGGTGTCGCCATCTTGTTGGGTCTGTTTTTCGGAGGCTTGACGGTTCTTGGAACGTCTGTGCCAGAGATCGAAGGCAAAGTAAAGAGAACTCTCGCCTTTTTTCTCGCTGCTGGCTTTCTCGCGGGGGGTGTCGGTTGGGTGGTGTGGCCGTGGCCATGGAAGACCGAACCGATACCTCCGCCTTCTCGGCAGACCCCCCTGAATTTTCACGACACCAACACCGTCAGACACCCCGCCGGTTTGGCGCTGGACAACAACGGCTCTCTCTACGTCGCCGACCACGACAACAACCGGATCATGAAGCTTCAAGCCGGCTCAAACACCCCGACCCAGATATTAGAATTCACCGACCTCCACTGGCCCTCAGGTGTAGCGGTGGACACTGCTGGCAGCGTCTACGTCGCTGACACCAGCAACAACCGGGTACTGAAGCTCGCCGCAGGCTCGACGACCCCAACCACCCTGCTCACTGGCCTCAACAGCCCCCGAGCAGTTGCGGTAGACGCCAACCGCAACGTGTACGTCACCGACACCGGCAACCACCAGGTGCTAAAGGTGGCGGCGGACTCGACCACCCCGACCCCGCTCCCCTTCACCGGCCTCACCAGTCCCGTCGCTGTGGCGGTGGACATTGTTGGCAGCGTCTACGTCACTGACGTAGACGCCCTCCGCGTGTACACGTTGCGGAATGGAGCGCCACCCCAAATAGAACTCTTTTCCTACGCTAACCTCAGCGGGCCCAAGGGCATCGCGGTGGACAGCAGCCTGCACGTCTACATCACCGACTCCAGCAACCGGGTGCTCAAGGTGGCACCCGACAACAGCACCCCGACCCAGCTGGACTTCACCAATCTCAGCAACCCGACAGGCATCGCGGTGGATAGCAGCAACGGCAACGTCTACGTCGCCGACTGGGGCCACGACCAGGTGCTGAAACTGCCGCCCAAATAGACGCGCGCAGCGCTACTGCGTTCCAGTGCAAGCACATTCGCGTACTCGGCGTAGCCGTGACCAGCCCGCCGATAAACTCGCGATATGAGCGACAACAGCTAACACCACCTAAGAATGTGTGGCGTTGGGCGCTTACTGTCTGGGGCTTTGTAACAGGAACACCATGGACAGCGACCAGCGCTTTCAACCACTTGCCGATCATGCGCATCGATTGCTGGATCGATTCGATCTCTTCGGCCAACTCGGCGGCGGGCACATCGTCGGGGTCAACGTCGGCGATGATGTGGCCCCAGTTCAGCTGTCTTTCCATCTTAACGGTTTTGACGGCTGCGGTCTTTCGGCCGCGGGCGGATTTATGTATCGCCACAACGGGTTCCGCAGTTCCAGCGTCGTGGGTTTCGTCGCTCAACGCAAGATCGTGCAGCGCGCTGGTTATCGCCACTGGGCTGCCCATCGCGTCGGCGACTTCGATGGCTTTGTCGGGCGAGACGTCCACCATCGCATCAGCGATTTTGCGCGCGTCTTGGCTCAAGGTCTTCAGCCGTCGCAGAAAAGAGTCGAGCGGCAGGTCGGGTTCCTTGGGCTCGCGGCTGGTTTACACCGACCTTTCAGCGCTTCACGCAGCGATTGCTCGGAATCTAAATCCGCAACGCGTTTCGTTTTTGCGAGCCGCATGTACAACTGCGCGGTCCTCTTCGACAGTTCAAAGTTTTCGTCGAGCCACGCCCCCATGTGCCATGAACACACTTAGTCTTCGTCAAGTTCAGCATGGTGCCGAACTACCCCGCGGCCAGCGTCGCACTCTGCGTGGAGTGTTTCGCCTCGGCGAGCAGCACTCTGCCCTTCACCACCAACGTAGGAAAGTCTTACCGGCACCCACGTCCCGCCGCGCGATGCGCAGGTGACCTTGCAGCAGTGGTGCGATGAGTGGATTGAAGGCTACGGGAACAATCGGGACAGCAGCGCCCGCGTCGCCCGCACCCAAAACTTAAGGTGATCTGCGAAGAATTCGGCCGCATGCAGTTGTCCGCGGTGCGACCCTCACACATTAGAAAGTGGACCGCAAAGCTCAAGGAGAACCGCCGTGAACCCAGCTACATCTATGTGGTGTACGGCCGGTTGTCCCAGATCCTCAGCGACGCCGTATACGACGGTCGCCTCGGCCGTAATCCGTGCTCGAAGAAAACGGCACAGCCCAAAGGCAAGCCGAAGGTGTACGTGGCTACCACCGAGCAGGTGTGGGCCATCTATGACGCGGTGCCGGACACCTTGAAGGCAGCGTTGCTGCTGGGTGCATTCGCCGGGCTGAAGGTGGGGGAGGTGTCCGGCCTGGGAGTGTCGGACGTGAACTTTATGGTGGGCATCGTGCACCCCAAGCAGCAGTGGGCAGGAGCGCCGCTGGAAGAGGGACCCCAGCGATGCGCCCGTTACGATCCCACAGGATTTGTCGTTGATGCTGTCCGCTTCGGTGCAGAAATACCCCAGCGAAATGATGGTGACCAACAAACGCGGCAAGCCGTGCGGCCCGTGGACTATCGATCAAGCCATCCACGATGTTCGCAGCGAGATCGAGGGTCTGCCCAAAACGTTCGCCTTCCACGATTTCCGCCACTACTTCGCGTCGCAGTTGATCGCCGAGGGCGCCGACATTCAGACCGTGCAGGCGCGGATGCGCCACGACCTCGCCAGCACGACATTGAACACCTATGCCCATTTATGGCCTGATGCCGACGAGTCCACCCGGACGGCGGCAGGCAACGTAATCAGGGCGCGGACGCAGGCAATTGCGGACGCAGTGCGGACGGAGGGGCAGGCGTAAATGCATCAGGCCAGGTCAAACCCATTAGCTAGGTATATGCCCGAAAATTCACGGTCAATTCTCATGATCACGCGTGGTTTGGTCTCAGGATTGGCAGGGCATCCTGGACACGAACACATAACACGCCTATAGCTTTGCGGCTGAGTCGGTTGGTCTGAGAGGAGTTGACGATCATGGCGAATGCACCAGATTCGACGGTTATTTTCCTTCAGTCACATCCGGCTTGGATTGCGGCCCAACGACGTGAGCGCGAGTGCGCCGAATCCATGCGTCGTCACCCGTCATTCCGGGGCCGCCGAGGCGCTACCGGGGTTGATCACGCGGTCGCCGCTGGGGGACGTCACTTCACGGTTTATTCGAGCGGCGACACTCCCGCGTAAGGGTTTACCCGGCCCGATACCTGTGTTCTGGCCGCGCCGCGGTCCAATCACCAACTCATAACCGGCGATTAGCGGTTACCGGATGTTTCAGGTCAGATGTGATTCCGGATAATTCTCGGTATGCCGCGAACACACCGAACGAAGGCCCTAGCGAATCCGGAATCAGCCACATAGCGCGCTTATTCATGAGCTGGAGCGCTACATCGCGGCACACAATCCCGACGCGGGCGACGTCACCGTGGTGACTGCGACGGACGCGGGTCAAGCCGACAAGGGCGATAGGCCGGTCAGGCACTGGTACCACGTCACCTACGAAGCCTGAGGGCGTTGACCTCGATGCCGTACCCGAACCGCTCGCGACCGCAACGGTCACGAGGCGTGGGATTCGGCTTCGGGACCAGAGTGCGATCGCACTGCCAGGACACCGTCGCGCCCCTGCATGATGTGCTCGGCCATCAGGGCGCCGGCGCGGCCGGGTTCACCGGCAGCGATCGCGTCGCGCACCATCCGATGAAAGAGGTTGGAGTGCTCGCTCTCGGCCCGCGTCTGATGCCGGAATACCTGATATACCAAGGGAATGTCGACCGCATGCACGAGCAGTGCGGAAAGTCTGCGGTGCTGCGCCCCCTCCACTACGCCTTGATGAAAGGCGCTGTTGGCGGTTGTGATTCGGCGTAAACCGGCGTCCAGCGAGCCGATGGACACGAGCTCGATCCCCGCGTCGAACTCCGCGATCGCCGCGTCGAGTGTGGCGATGCCCTTGGCACCCATCCGGGTCGCGGCACGCTCGGCAGCCAGCGACTCGAGTCGGGCACGCAGCTCATACTGGTCCCGGATGTCGGTCTCGGACATCGTCGCGACGACGGCTCCCCGGTTTCGCTCGATGACGACCAGGCCGTCGGCGGCCAAGGCCCGCAAGGCTTCTCGCACTGGAGTGCGGGACAGCTCGAACATCTCGCCAATGCGTTGTTCGACCAGCCGTGAGCCGGGCTCGAAATCGCCCTCGGCGATCGCGCGCCGGATCAGCCGGTACGCCAAGTCTGATCGGCCGTCCATCTCGGTCATCTCAGTCGCCCCCGGATGTCGCGGCGCCAATATCCAGCACGCCGCCGCCCTCGGGGTCGTCAACCTCAACGATCGGGTCGTCGACGTCGTCGAACTCCAGGCGCAACGCCCGCGACATGATCGCGTGCATGACGTACATGGTGGTGGTGTAGGTGAATTCGAGGATCTCGGTGTCGGTGAATACCTCCCGCAGTTGCGTGAACAATCGCTCGGGCACCCGGCCATGTTGGCCCGCAAGACAATCCGCGTATGCCAGCAACAGCCGCTCGGTGTAATCGAAGCAGTCGGCGGTTTCCCACGACGGTATCGCCGCGATCTTCTCCTCGGACAGCCCGGCCGACCGGCACGCCTTACAATGTTGGGAGTAGACGAACTTGCTGCCGACCACCCAGCCCGCCCTGATCTGACCAAGCTCGCGGTGATCGGGCCGGATACTCACTTCCTCGCGGTATAGCCGAAAGCCACGCACGGCATGGCGCAGCGCAGCGGGGGATTGGGCCATCACCGTCCACCAGTTTCCCGGGGTCCCGCCGACGGTCCCAGGTTCGGCGACCGGATCACGATCACCGAACATGAAGTCGTACATCTTCAGCGTGAATTCGTCGTTGACCTCACCCCGGGGAACAGGATTCAGGCGCGGCATTGCGAGTCCTCTCGACTGAGTGCAAATTGCATTCAATCCCAGCCCTAGCCGCTACGTCAACGCAGTTCGCAGGTATGTGATCCCCCGGATTGCGTACAGTCTGGTGAGACCGTCGCTGTGGGCACGAATGGAATTCGGTCCTTTGCTACGCCGATCCCGGTCGTGCGACGTAGCCTTAGCCCCATGAGGCACGGCGACGAGCCAGCGTGCGAGTATCTTCGCCACACCGGGCGAATTGCCATGGCACACAGGGGATTCACGTCGTTCAAGTTTCCGATGAACACCATGGGCGCGTTTGACGAGGCTGCCAAGCTCGGATTCCGCTACATCGAGACCGACGTCCGGGCTACCCGAGACGGTGTGGCGGTGATCCTGCACGACCGCCGACTCCCGGCGCAGTGCGGGTTAGCGGGCACGATCGACCGTCTGGCGTGGCGGGATGCCCGCACGGCGGATCTCGGTGCGGGGCAGACGATCCCGTCGCTGGAGGAGCTCCTGGTCGCGCTGCCGGCGATGCGGGTCAACATCGATATCAAAGCCGAGTCGGCCATCGAACCCACAGTCGAGGTCATCGAGCGGCTCAACGCACACGACCGGGTACTGGTCACATCGTTCTCCGACCGCCGCCGCCGCCGCGCGTTGGGCCTGCTATCAAAACGGGTCGCGAGTTCGGCGGGCACGATCGCGTTCCTGGCGCTCGTGGCCGCGAAGACCACGGCCAGTCGCTCATATGCCTGGCGGATGCTGCACGACAGCGACTGCTTACAACTGCCGCCCCGGCTGGGTCGCCTGCCGGTCATCACACCGGCGCTGGTCCGGGCCGCTCACGCCTCGGGGCGTCAGGTGCACGCATGGACGGTCGACGACCCGGAGACCATGCGCGCCCTGCTCGATATCGGCGTCGACGGCATCATCACCGATCGCGCCGATCTACTTCGCGACGTGCTGATCGCCCGCGCCGACTGGTCGCCGCTGAGTTAGAGCTTGCTTGCCGCGAAGTCGGCGGCCTGGTTCGCCATGCCGGCGTCGATGTACGCGCTGGCCAGATGCTGTGGCCAGTTCTCTTTCCAGGTGTTTGGGTCCGCGGGATTGCAGACCGGGTCGGCGCCGTGGCACAACTCGATCGTCCGGTCGTTGTAGGTCGGGTTGAAGTTCGTGATCGGCCCCACCCACTGACTTCCGTTGCCGAACAGCGCGACGGCGGCGATGTGCTGATCCATGCCCGCCGGCAGGGGGCTGTCGAACCCGAACGCGCTGATCGGCGCGGCGAGCACCACATCGGTCACCGCCGCGCCGAGCGAGTAGCCGCCCAGCACGAGTCGGGTGTCCGGGCAGTTGTTGGCCATGTCCTGGATGTGGTGACTCATGTCGTTGGCGCCGATATCGACCTGCGTATCAGCGGGGTACTTGACGGCATAGGAGCCGAAGCTGCGGTTTCCAACCTTGGAGGAAAGCGCGTTGATGAACGCGTTGCCGAGCACACCGGGCCCCGGCGACTCGTAACGACCGCGGGCGAACACCACCTGAACCTGAGGACAGCTGGCGGAGGCCGATGGCAGGGCACCCGACGTCCGGGAGAGCAGGACCGCGGGAGCCAATATCAGTGCGCCTGCGATCACGACTGCCGCGAGGCACACACCACATGATTTACGGAGAAATAGAGCGCGCACAGCAATGATGTTAAGACGAACTCGCCGCCCGCGCCCGGCTGGGTGAACTGCTCCCGGTACTGAGTTTGACCACGCTGTTGGTCAAAGCATGCCGGACGATAGGTTCACCTGATGAGCAACACCGACACGAGTGCACCCGAGCGCTTGTTCGCACTGGCCGAACAGGTGACGGGCTTCATGCCAGACGACGAAGGTCGCGCGCTCTATGACGCGGCGCTGCGGTATCTGGACGGCGGTGTCGGTGTCGAGATCGGTACCTACTGCGGCAAATCCACCTTGCTGCTCGGTGCAGCGGCACAGCAGACGGCCAGTGTGCTGTACACGGTCGACCATCACCACGGCTCCGAGGAACATCAGGCCGGCTGGGAATACCACGATGCCTCGTTGGTCGACGAGGTCACCGGACTGTTCGACACCCTCCCCACGTTTCGACGCACGCTCGACGCGGCCGGACTCGACGACCACGTGGTCGCCATCGTGGGCAAGTCTCCGGTCGTGGCCCGCGGGTGGCGGTCACCGCTACGGTTCTTGTTCATCGACGGTGGCCACTCCGAGGCCGCGGCGACCGAGGACTTCAACGGATGGGCAAAGTGGGTAAGTGTCGGCGGGGCCCTGGTCATCCATGACGTGTTTCCCGATCCAAAGGACGGCGGGCGGCCACCGTATTACATTTATTGCCGCGCAATAGATTCCGGCCAATTCAACGAGATCTGCGCGATCGGCTCGCTGCGGGTGCTCGAACGCACCAGCGGCCGGGTGGGCGAGCCGCTCGAAGTTACCGCCCGGGGCCGGTAGCGACGCACTCGCAATCGAAGTCGGTCTGCAGACCCAGCGGTAGCTCGTCGCCACGGAAGATCCCCGCACCTCCGGTGGTGTCCGACAGCGCATCCGCCGCCAAGATAACCGCGGCGCCCGTCCACGCCGTGCGCTCTTCGGGCCAGCGCTTTCCGTCGGCGAATACCAAGCCCGTCCAATACGAGCCGTCCTTTTCACGTAGGTGCTGCATCGCCGCGAATTGCTGGTGCGCGACCGACCGTTGACCCATCGCGTCGAGCGCCAGGACCAACTCACAGGTTTCGGCGCCGGTCACCCACGGCCGGTCGTCGACGCAGCGGATGCCAAGGCCGTCGACGACAAAGTCGTCCCAGCGGTGCTTGATGCGGGCGGCCGCGGCCGGACCTCGCAGTGCGCTGCCGAGGATGGGGTAGTACCAGTCCATCGAGTAGCGGTCTTTTTCGGTGAACGCCTCGGGATGCGCGACCAGCGCATGGCCCAGCCGACCCAGGGCCAGCTCCCATTCGGGTTGCGGATCGTCCACTAGAGCGGCCAGCGCCAACGCACACCGAATGCTGTGATACACGCTGGCGCAACCGGTTAGCAGAGCTTCGCGCACCGGGCCCGTTTCGCTTCGCGCCCAACAGATCTCGCCATAACCGACCTGCAGGTCGATGACGAAGTCGATGGCCTTGTGCACCACCGGCCACATCGATGCGGCGAAGGACTTGTCGCCGGTGACCAACACGTAATGCCAGACGCCGGTGGCGATATAGGCGCAGAAATTGCTGTCACTGTTGGCGTCTTCGATTGTCCCCGAACGAAATTGGAGGGGCCAGGATCCGTCAGAACGCTGATTACGGCGACTCCACTCATAGGCGGCTCGGGCCGGTTCCAGTAATCCGGCCGCGGTGAGCGCCATGGCTGATTCGACGTGATCCCACGGGTCGGTGTGACCGCCGTGGAACCAGGGGATGGCACCCGATGACTCCTGCTCGGCGGCGATGGACAGGGCTGTCTGGCGACACTGCTCCGGACTCAACACACCCGGAACCGCCGGCGGCCTATATCGATGCAACTGAATACCCCAGGGTTGCTTCGGTTCCCGTCTTCTGTGCCTTGGTGAAGTACATCGCGACGCTCTTGCCCACGAGCGGGTTGAGCACCGACTCCGCGATCCGAGTAAGCCGCGGCCGCTGCATGAGGTCCCAGACCAGAAGCTTGTGGTAGGCGGTCACCACTGGATGATCGGTGTTTTCAACTCCTACAGCACACTTCAGCCACCAGAACGGGGAATGAAGTGCATGCGCGTGATGCGAATGCGTCAATTCCAGGCCATTGGCCGCGATCTTGTCCCGCAGCTCGCTGGCCCGGTAGATACGGATGTGGCCGCCTAGATTGGCGTGATATTCGTCGGACAGCAGCCAGCACACTTGTTCGGGAAGCCAGCGGGGCACGGAGACCGCTAGGGTCCCGCCGACTTTGACTACCCGGATCAACTCCGCGATCACCGCATCGTCTTGGGTGACGTGTTCCAGAATTTCGGATGCGATCACGCAGTCGAATGTCTCGTCTGGGTACGGCAAGCTCAACGCATCGCCGACGACCGCCTCCGCCGTTGCCGCAGCGGGTGCTTCGCCGTTTTCGGCCATCGCGCGAAGAATGGTTTCCACGGACTTCAACTCGGCCTCGTCGCGGTCGAACGCGATGATGTCGGCACCGCGGCGATACGCTTCGAACGCATGCCGACCGGCTCCGCAGCCCACGTCGATCACCTTGCTGGACGGGCCGATGCCGAGCCGATCGAAATCGACCGTCAGCATTGCAGTTCGCCTTCGGTGAGGGCACTTCGTGCGATCGCCCGCTCATAGATCCGCACGGTCTGTGCGGCGACGGCTTCCCAGCTGAACACGCTGACTGCGCGCGCCCGTCCCGCCTTGCCGAGGCTGCGGCGCTTTTCCGGCGAGTCAAGGAGCTCGCCGAGTGCGCGGGTCAGCGCATCGACATCGGCGGGCGGGACCAACTCGGCGCAGGCGCCGTCGGTCCCGAGGACCTCGGGCAGCGCACCTACCCGGCTCGCGACGATCGGGGTACCACTCGACATCGCCTCCACGGCGGGCAGCGAAAACCCTTCGTAGAGCGACGGTATGCAGGCGACCTCGGCCGAGGCGAACAGGGCGGCCAACTCGGCATCGGTGAGCCCGCTGGAGATGTGGACAATGTCCGAGATCCCCAGTTCGGCGATGAGCTTGTGGGTGGGCCCGTTGGGTTCCACCTTGGCGACGAGCCGCAACTCGACATCGCGGTTCACCCGAGTCTTGGCGACCGCATGCAGCAGGGTGCTGACGCCCTTGAGCGGGGTGTCGGCGCTGGCGATCGCGATCACCCGGCCGGGCCGGCGTGGACCCAAATCCGGTTTGAAGAGCTCGGTGTTCACCCCCAACGGCACCACGTGCAGCTGTTCGGGCAAGACACCGAAATCGGAGATGATGTCGGCCGCGGACGACGACGAGACCGTCAAGAGCTCCGGGATCTGACGCGCCACTTGTTGCTGCATGTCCAAGAATCCATACCAGCGGCGTACCAACGGCTTTCGCCACCACTTAGCCGCGGCGACATCGAGGACCCGGTCACGGGTGATCGGGTGGTGCACGGTGGCCACGACCGGCATTCCGGTGGCGGCAATGGTCAACAGGCCGGTTCCCAGACTCTGGTTGTCGTGGACGACGTCGAATTCGGATGCACGCTCGGCCAACAGGCGCGCGGCGCGCAGCGTGAAAGTCCGCGGCTCGGGAAAGCCCGCCGTCCACACCGTCAGAAGTTCCCGGAGGTCGATCGAGTCGTGGATCTCGCTGGGGCGGGGGATTCGGAACGGGTCAGGCTCTCGGTACATATCGAGGCTTGGAACCTCGGTTAATCGCACCCGAGGATCGAGCAATTCCGGATACGGCTGCCCCGAGAACACTTCGACATCGTGACCAAGTTCCACCAGACCGTGGCTGAGATGTCGTATATAGACGCCCTGTCCGCCGCAATGGGTCTTACTACGGTAGGACAGCAAGGCAATTCGCATACTCAACTCTTCTTTGCTGGTTAACGAACGCGGAGGGCGCCGAATCCATTGCCGTCAACGGGCTCCCGAACTCCGTGACAGCAAACTGGACATGTGTCCAAACTATAGTTCGATCAGCTAATCGACGCAACGCGCCATCGGTGCCCTTCAATACTAGGTAGCGGCGATTTTCGTCCGTCGGCGAGGTCCGCTGGATAACTGTCCCCGATCGTGCGGAGCCAACCAAGAGTCGGAACATGTTGTGAGCCAATGGGCTGAGCAGTGCTGGACCCGACGGCATCTTTGTTTGCTGGGTTGTCGGCCAGTGGTGCCGCCGACGCATCAGCGATCGAACACGTCGGACAGGGCGTCGGAGACCATCTCCTCCGGGTCTTGGTCGATCTCGACATTCCGTAGCTCGCCCTCGATCGCGAGGGATGCGATGCCATGCACGAGCGACCAGAGCGGTCCGGCGATCTCGCGCGGCGCTCGGCCGCGCAGCAGCCCGGCGGCCTGGCATCCGGCGATCGCGTCAAGCAAGACTCCGAAGGCTTGACCTGCGGCGACAGCCAGGCTCGGATGCTTGGTCTTGTCGGTATCCGCGCCGAACATCACCCGGTACTGGTCCGGATGCCCGATGGCCCAGCGGACGTAAGCGCGGCCGATTTCGATCAGCTTGTCGGTCGGCCCTGACGCGGCCTCGGCGCCGACGGTCAATGTGGCGTGGAGGTCGAGAAATCCCTGCTCGGCAACGTTAGCGAGCAGGTGGGCCTTGTCGGTGAAGTGACGGTATGGCGCCGCAGCGCTGACGCCCGCGCGCCGGGCCGCCTCGGTCAAGGTGAAACCCTTTGGCCCCCGCTCGGCCACCAGCGACAGCGCGGCGCTGGTCAGCGCTCGTTTGAGGTCGCCGTGGTGGTAGCTGTCCCGGCGGGCCTTCGCCGTCGCCGGAGACTTCGTTCCAGACATGTTGACGACATTAACATGCGGCATTATGTTAATCGCATTCACATCTTCGAAAGGACGCGGAAATGTCATCTCAATCAAGGACCGGCTGGGCGGTGATCACGGGTGCCAGCTCCGGTTTCGGCGCAGTCTTCGCCGACCTGTTGGCCAAGCGCGGCTTGTCATTGCTGCTGGCCGGACGTGACCAGGACCGGCTCAACGCCGTCGCGCAGCAGGCCCGTCAGGCGGCACCCGTCGAGGTCGAACTGGTCGTCGGCGACCTCAGCACCGAGGCCGGCGTCGATGCTCTCGCGGCCCGCCTGGCGGGGCGGACGATCGAGGTGCTGGTCAACAACGCCGGGTTCGGCACGTACGGGCGATTTGCAGAACTGGACGCCGACCGCGAGCACGAGCTGGTGGCGGTCAATGTCGACGCTCTGGTCCGTCTCACCCACGCGGTACTGCCCGGCATGCTCGCCCGAGGTCGGGGCGGCATCCTCAACGTCGCCTCCACCATCGCGTTTCAGCCCGGCACCTATCAGGCCACCTACGGCGCCTCGAAGGCGTTCGTGCTGTCACTCAGCCAGGCCCTGTGGGCCGAATGCCGCGGCTCGGGCGTCACGGTGACCGCGTTGTGCCCAGGACCCTCCCGGACGGGATTCGTCGATGCGCTGGGATCGGATGTCTCGCACACCGCGATATACCGGCACCTGGCCACGCCCGAACCGGTAGCGGCCGCCGGGCTGCGGGCGCTCGACCGAGGCCGCGCCATCGCGGTTCCCGGGTGGCGCAACCGGATCATGACTGCCGGCGGCCGCTTCTCACCCGGTTGGCTTTCGGCATTAATCAGCGCCCGCATGCTGCGGCCCGCGGCCGCGACGACACACGCGAGCCGGTGAGGTGAGCGGCACAGTCTTCACCTTCGAGATCAACCGAACCACCAGCGCACCGGCGGCCACCCTGTTTCGCCTGGAGACCGACGGTGCCCGCGGTTAGGCGAAACCGCTTATCGTCCAATCGAGTTGGGAGCGATCGCCGACGAACAAGGCCACCGGCACATTTCCTGCCGATCGGGCCACCATTGCGGGCACGCGGCTACCAGGTTGAGATGCTGCTGACGCCCGACCCCCGCGGGCGGCACCGACATCCGCTGGACGGGATCCATCACCGAACATGTGCGCCGAACGGCCCAAGTTATGCGGATTCTGTCGCGTGGCGTGGTCGGTTGCCTGGTATACCGAATCGTGAAAGCCGCTGAGCGCCAGTAATTCACGTCACAGCGAACACCTTTTCTGTCGTCGACTCCGAATTGCTGGCAGTCACACGAGAATTCGGGAAGGGTGAACCGTTCGCCTCACCCGCGCGTGGCTAGATATCAAGCGCTATACCTAGCTGGGTGGAGGAGTGATCGTGAATGTTGCCCTAGAGCCGCGGTACGACGTCGTCGTCTGCGGGGCCGGGTCGTCGGGTTCGGTAATCGCTGGACGGTTGGCGGAAAATCCCGATGTCACCGTCTTGCTCTTGGAGGCCGGCGGCAGCGATGAGGTGCCCAGCGTAACCGAGGCCAAACAGTGGCCACTGAACCTGGGCACCGACCGCGACTGGGGATTTGCTTCGGAGCCCGATCCGGGGCTGAACGGCCGCTCGATCCCGTTTTCGATGGGTAGGGTGCTCGGTGGCGGTTCCAGCATCAACGTGATGATCTGGGCGCGCGGACATCGCAGCGACTGGGACCTTTTCGCGGCCGAATCCGGTGAACCGGCCTGGGGTTACGAGCCGGTCCTGGACTTGTACCGGCAGGTCGAGGACTGGCACGGCATGGGTGAGCCGAACCATCGCGGCACGGGCGGGCCGGTCTTCGTGCAGCCGACGCCCGACGCGCATCCGGTCGCTACCACGGCGGTGAACGCCGCCAGGACACTGGGGATTCCGACCTATCAGAGCCCCAACGGCCGGCTGATGGAAGAGATGCGCGGTGCCGCCATCACCGACGTGCGATACCGCGGCGGGAAGCGAATATCCCTTTTCCGCACGTATACGGCGCCTCATCTGGACAAGCCGAACCTGACTGTGGCGCCGCATGCTCTGGTGACGCGGGTGACATTCCAGGGCGGTCGGGCCTCCGGCGTCGAAGCAATCCACGACGGCGCTGTCCACCACATCACCGCGAATGCCGAGGTGGTTTTGTCCCTCGGGGCGATTCACACCCCCAAGGTCCTGATGCGGTCCGGTGTAGGCGACACCGACGAACTGCGCCGCGCCGGAGTCAGCGTCCGTCAGCACCTTCCCGGGGTCGGACGCAACTTTCAAGACCACTACGGATTCAGCTGCATATGGGAGTTTCCCGAGGACATGCAAAGCAGCACCCAAGCGGGGGCGGCATTGTTCTGGGACTCCGGACTCGGCGACGCTGATGGACCGGATCTCTTCGCGTGCCTGGGGGCATTGCCGATGGCCACGCCAGAGAACATCGCGAAATACGTCATGCCACAAAACGGCTGGAGCCTATTCGGCTCACTCACGCATCCGAAAAGCCTTGGCCGGGTGCGCTTGTCGGGACCGGGTCCCACCGATCCGATTCGGATCGAAGCCAACGCGCTGTCCGATCCGCACGATGTCAAGACTGCAGTCGCCGGCATCGAAACCCTGCGCGAGATCGGCAATGCCGCCGAGCTTCGCCCGTTTGTCACGCGCGAGGTGATGCCCGGAGAACTCACCGGCGACGAGCTGGAAACGTACTTGCGCAACGCGGTGACCACTTATTGGCACGAATCGGGAACGGCGAAGATGGGCCGCGACTCGATGTCGGTGGTAGACGGCCGTCTCAACGTCTACGGCGTCGAGAATCTGCGCGTCGCCGACGCGTCGATCATGCCGCGCATAACCAGCGGCAACACGATGGCACCTTGCGTCGTGATTGGTGAGCGCGCCGCGCAGTTCATCAAGGCCGAACATCGGCTCTGACGTGCGGATCAGTCCGCGCCGCTGTCGGCTCCGAATGCACAGTACCAATCATCAACGCGTGGATAGGAATCCGATCTCATGTTGGAAGTAATAGACAAGGGTGAACCCAGCCAAGAACACCCGCACTCATTGCCCTTTGTGCACGGCGGCTTCCAGGGCGCATGGTGCTGGGATGTGCACTTTCTGGACTACTTCGCCGAGCGCGGGTTTCGTGTCGTTGCGCCCAGCTACCGCGGCCACGGTCGTAGCCCGGTGGACAGACCGATGCGTTTGTGTTCGATTTCGGACTTCGTCGCCGACATTTCTTCCGTCGCGAACAGGATTGCACCACAACCGATCCGATCGGACATTCGATGAGCGGATTCATTGTGCAGAAGTATCTCGAAAACAACGACGCACCGGCCGGGGTGCTGCTCGCATCCGCGCCGCCGCGCGGACATCTACGGTCCATGCTGCGCACAATGCGCCAACGGCCCTGGGGCTGCATGAAATTCGCCTTCAGCGGCCGGCCCAGCGACTTCTACGGGGGGACGGTGGCAGGGGCGCGCGAGCTGTTCTTCAGCGAACAGACACCCGAATCCCTCATCAGCGACGGCACCGAGCGGCTGCAGCCGGACAGCACTCGGGCGATCCTCGGCGACATGGTCGCGCTCAACCTGGTCAAGACCGCGCGGGTGACCACGCCGCTGCTGGTGCTCGGGGGCGAGCACGACGCGATTTATCCCCCGTCGGTCGTGCGCAAAACGGCAAAGGCCTACGGCACCCAGGCGACGATCATCGCGGGCATGGGACACAGTGGGTCAGTGGAACCCACGTGGGCGACCCTGGCCGATCACATCGCGTCATGGCTACAGGAGCGAGGACTGTAGGCGTCACCGATCTTGCTACGATCGCGCGGTGCCCGATTCGGCTGTGCCACGATCTGTTTCACGACGCGAAGCGTTCAAATACGCGTTGTCGCCGGCGCTGCTGAGCCTGGCCCCGCTGGCAACGCCGTTCGGCGTGCAGCGAGCATCGGCCGCCGACATCCAGCTGATTGACTTTGCGGAGAAGAGGATCACACCGGACGAGATCAAGGCGGCGGGGTACGCCGGGGTGATCAACTACGTCTCCGCCGAGCGGCCCGGTGCCCATTTCGAGGCCAAGCCGATCACCCGCGAGTACGCGGACTCGCTACGCGCGGCGGGCCTGCAGATCGTTAGCAACTTCCAGTACGGCAAGCCCGGATGGCCCGCCACCCCGTCGGATCTGACCCGCGGACACGACGGTGGTGTCGCGGACGCTCAAACGGCTCAGCAGCTGCATGCCGCGGCAGGCGGACCGAGCTCGGCGCCGATCTTTTTCAGCGTCGACGACGATATCGATCAGAACACTTGGAATAGCCTTGCCGTCGAATGGTTTCGGGGAATCAACTCGGTCCTCGGCGTGGGCCGCACCGGCATCTACGGCCACTACAACGCGTGTGGGTGGGCCATCAGGGACGGGGTGATCGGCAACTCGTCCAGCGCGGGGCATCGCTGGGCGTGGCAAACCCGGTCATGGTCGCACGGCCAGCGCGAGCCGATGGCGGTGCTCTACCAGGCGGTCGTCAACAGCCCATCGAATCCCGGGCCGCTGCTGGGCGGCATCAATGTGGATGTCGACGACGTCCTCGCGGCCGACTACGGACAGTGGGATCTCGGCCGCTGAGCCGCGCCTAAATGCCCAGCGGCACCGAACTGCCGGTCGCCTGGGGCGTCGTCGAGGCGATGAAGTTTTCCAGGATGTCCGCCACGGCCATCGGTGCCTCCACGTGAGGGAAGTGCCCGACGCCCTCGAGTACCTCGAGGCGGCTGCCCTCGAGCGCGTCGTGAGCGGCGTAGGCGTGCGCGACGGGAATGATCCGATCCTGATCGCCCCAGATCAGCACCGTGGGTAACCCGGCGGCGACGTGCAGCTTGTTGAGCGCGCTGACGGCCTGGCCGCGGTAGTCCACGACCGAGCGCAACGTGCGCAGGAACGCCTGGCGGGTCCGCGCGTCCGACAGCGAGCAGTACGCCTGCCACATCTCGGTGGCGCGCGGCGATTGAATTCCTGCCGAGGTCAGCCACGAACCCAGTTTGTTGCCGAGGTTCAACACCGGCCGCGGCGCGACGACGGGCAACAGCAACTCCGCGCCCGGCGCGGACAACATTCGCAGCACCGGGCTCAGCTCCGGACCGAGGCCGCCGCTGCCGATTAGGGCCAGGCGCTCGCAGTAGTCGCGGTGCTGATGAGTGAACTGCATCGCGATGCCGCCGCCGAGCGACTGCCCGACCACGGTCGCGCGAGACACGCCGAGCTCGTCGAGCAGATCACGCAGCGAGACCGCGAACGCACCCAGCGAGTAGTCACCGCGCGGCTTTGCCGACTCGCCGTGGCCGAGCAGGTCAGGTGCGATGACCCGGTATTTTTTGGCTAGCTGTGGGATGATCGAACGCCAGGTGGCCGAGCTGCCGGCCATCCCGTGGATCAGCAGCAGCGCATGGCCGTGGCCCGCTTCCCGGTAGGCGATCCGGTCGCCGTGGAGTTCGAGGTAGCTCAATTCGCTCATAATCAGACCCCTTGCCCCAGCCTTGGTGGTAGTTGGATACACCGGCGATTACCCAAGAATACGCAACTTACGCCTTCGTAGGTTACTGGCGGGTAATAGTGTGGCAGGCCTCACTCCGGGCGAATGTCGGTCCGCCGCGCCCAGTCGTCGGCCCAGGCTTGGAGCGGTTTCAATGCCGCCATGAGTGACAGCCCTTGCCGGGTGAGGTGGTAGCCGCCATCGGAGTGATCCAGGATGTGCAGCGCCCGCAGTTCCTTGAGCCGGGCATTCAGGGAGCCGGGATTCATCTCGGATGCCGCCTGCAGGCCACGAAACGTCAACGGGCCGGAACGCAATTCCCACAAGATGCGCAGCGCGCCCCGTCGGCCAAGGGCATCAAAGGCGACCATGATTGGCCGTCCGGTGGACGACCCTCGCACTGGCGACCCGAACTGCGGAGCGGACATGCTTCATATTTTGAAGCACTTGCGCGTAGAGTGCCAGCATGACTCGCTATAAAAATCGTAGCGCGCGCATTGCGCCCGCCTCGCCGCCGTTGCCAGCCGAGATCCAGCAGGCCATCGACGCCGTCATGCACGGCAGGCCTCCGCTGGTGCTCTTCACCACGTTGGCCCGCGACCGCCGACTATTCTTCAAATTCTTCAACTCCGGCTTGCTTGACCGCGGGCATTTGACGATTCGGCAGCGCGAGATCGTCATCGACAGGGTCACCGCGGCCTGCGGCGCCGAATACGAGTGGGGAGTGCACGTGACCACGTTCGCGGCCAAGGCGGGCCTGACCGAGGACCAGATCACATCGCTGACAATCGGGACACCGGAGGATGAGGGCTGGGACGATGGCGATCGCGTCCTGATCCGCTTCTGCGACAGCCTGCACCGCAACTGCACCGTCGACGACGATTTGTGGGCGGAGTTGAGCAGCTACCACAGCGACGAAGCCATCCTGGAGCTGCTGATGCTCGCCGGCGCCTACCGAACGGTCAGCTATCTCGTGAATGCCCTGCGTCTGCCGCTCGAGGACGGTGCCCGCGCCTTCCCGACGTAGCCGCGCATTTCGGGCTGCGTACGGACGACACCCCGCGAGCGCAGCGCCCACGGGGTGTCGTCCAGCACTGACGATCAGGCCGATATCACTTCAGGTCGTACCGATCGTTGTTCATGACCTTGACCCACGCGGCGACGAAGTCCTCGACGAACTTGCCCGCGTTGTCGTCCTGCGCGTAGACCTCGACCAGCGCGCGCAGCACCGAGTTCGACCCGAACACCAGGTCGTTCGCGGTTGCGGTCCACCTCAGCGCCCCCGAGGCCCGATCACGGCCCTCGTAGACGTTCTCCTGAGTTTCCGACGGCTTCCACTCCGTGCCCATGTCGAGCAGGTTGACGAAGAAGTCGTTGGTCAACGCGCCCGGCCTGTCGGTGAACACGCCGTGCTTGTTGCCGCCGTGGTTGGCGCCAAGAGCACGCAGGCCGCCGACGAGCACCGTCAACTCCGGACCGGTCACACCGAGCAGGTAGGCCCGCTCCACGAGCAGCTGCTCCAACGGGGCCTTTTCGCCCGGTCGGACGTAGTTGCGGAACCCGTCGGCCCGCGGTTCGAGTACCGCGAACGACTCCACATCGGTGTTCTCCTGCGAGGCATCGGTGCGGCCCGGCGCGAAATGCACCGAGATGTCGTAGCCGGCTTCCTTGGCCGCCTTCTCGACTGCCGCAGAACCGGCCAACACGATCAGGTCGGCCAGCGAGATCTTCTTGCCCCCCGAGGCCGAGGCGTTGAAGTCCTGCTGGATCTTCTCCAGCACAGGCAACACCTTGTCCAGCTCCGAGGGCTCATTGACCTCCCAATTCCTTTGCGGCTCAAGACGAATCCGCGCCCCGTTCGCCCCACCACGCTTGTCGGTGTTGCGGTAGCTGCCCGCCGCCGACCATGCGGTCTTGACCAGTTGGGGAACGGTCAGGCCGGACTCGAGCACGGTGCTCTTCAGAGCGGCGACGTCCTTGTCGTTGACCAGCTTGTGGTCGACCTCGGGAACCGGGTCCTGCCACAGCTGCGGCTCGGGGATCCAGGGGCCGAGATAGCGGGAGAGCGGCCCCATATCGCGGTGTAGCAGCTTGTACCACGCCTTGGCGAACGCGTCGGCCAGCTCGTCGGGGTGATTCAGCCAGCGCTCGGTGATCCTGCGGTAGATCGGGTCCTCGCGCAGCGAGACGTCGGTGACCAGCATCGTCGGAGCACGACCCGGACCGCCGAACGGATCGGGGATGGTGCCCGCCCCGGCGCCGTCCTTCGCGGTGAACTGCCAGGCTCCGCCCGGGCTCTTCACCAGCTCCCACTCGTATCCGTAGAGGGTCTCCAGGAAGGTGTTGTCCCATTTGGTCGGGGTGGGCGTCCAGACCACCTCGAGACCACTGGTGATGGCGTCCTTGCCAGACCCGCTGCCGTAGGTGCTCTTCCAGCCCAGCCCTTGTTGCTCGATCGGGGCGGCCTCCGGCTCGGGACCGACCAGATCGCCGCTGGCGGCACCGTGCGTCTTACCGAAGCTGTGGCCACCGACGATGAGTGCTGCGGTCTCTTCGTCGTTCATCGCCATCCGGCCGAACGTCTCACGGATGTCGATCGCCGCGGCGACGGGATCCGGTTTGCCTTCGGGGCCTTCGGGATTCACGTAGATGAGACCCATCGTGGTGGCACCGTAAGGTTGCGCGAGATCACGCGTGCCGGAGTAGCGCTTGTTGGTGCCCAGCCATTCGTTCTCTTCGCCGAAGAGGATCTCTTCGGGCTCCCACACGTCTTCGCGACCGAAGGCAAACCCAAAGGTCTTGAACCCCATCGACTCTAGAGCCACGTTGCCGGCGAAGACCAGCAGATCCGCCCAGGAAATCTTGTTGCCGTGCTTCTTCTTGACCGGCCACAGCAACCTGCGTGCCTTGTCCAGGCTCGCATTGTCCGGCCAGCTGTTCAGCGGAGCGAATCGCTGCATGCCCTGGCCCGCGCCGCCGCGGCCGTCGTAGATGCGGTAGGTACCGGCCGCGTGCCAGCTCATCCGGATGAAAAAGCCGCCGTAGTGGCCGTAGTCGGCGGGCCACCAGTCCTGCGAGGTCGTCATCACCGAGATCAAATCGGCTTTGAGCGCCTCGACGTCGAGCTTGGCGAACTCCTCGGCGTAGTCGAAGTCCTCACCGAGCGGGTTGGACTGCGCCACATGCGGGTGCAGCCTCGAGATGTCGACCTGGTTGGGCCACCAGTCCTGGTTGGTGCGGGGAGCCCCCTCTTTCGGGGTCGGCGCAGCGATTGTGGGATTTTCGCTTTCGGACACAACTTTCCTTTCGGTGTTAGGTGAATCGGGGCTGTGAATCAGGAATCTTCGGTCGAGCAGTCGGGGCATACCCCCCAGTAGATGACTTCGGCCTCGTCGAGCACGAAGCCATCGAGAACGTTGTCGTCGTCCGATGGGGTGAGGCAGGGCGCATCGCCGACCGCGCAGTCGACGTCGGCAATCACGCCGCAGGACCGACACACGACGTGATGATGGTTGTCGCCGACCCGGGATTCGTAGCGCGCGACCAATCCGGATGGCTGAATGCGACGGACCAGGCCCACCGCCGTCAGGGCATTGAGCACGTCGTACACGGCTTGGCGGGAGACGTCGGGGAGACCGACCCGCACCGAGCAGAAGATGGTCTCGGTGTCGGCATGGGGATGGGCGTGCACTGCCTCCAGGACGGCAATCCTGGGCCGGGTCACGCGCAGGTCGGCCATACGCAACCGCTCCGCGTAGTCCGACGTTGACGACACAACGCCAATATGACCCACTTATCTGGAATCAGTCAAGAGTTTCTGCAGGCAACACCGCGTAAAGATTTGGCGTCAGGAACCTGGCTTCACCGCGCTGCCGCCGCGCCACTGGTCCCAGCTGAGGGTCCAGTCACCGTTTTGGGCCAGCCGCAACGGTGGCCCGCCGCTGTTGCGGATCTCGACCACATCACCGGGCACGGAGAAGTCGTAGAACCATTTCGCGTTGTCGCCGTTGAGGTTCAGGCATCCGTGCGAGGTATCGGTGTGTCCCTGTGCCCACACCGTTGCGTCGAGCTGGTGCAGATAGATGCCGTCGATGCTGATTCGGGTGGCGTAGTTGATGGTCTCCCGGTAGCCGAGGCGGGAATTCTTAGGCAGCCCAAACGTCGAGGAGTCCATCACCACGGGGTTCCCTTTGTCGAGCACGGTGTAGACACCCGAGGGGGTCCACAGCGAAATCTTCTGCGCACCGACCGTCTCGATGCCGCCCATCCCCATCGAGGTGGGCATGGTGCGAACCAGAGCACCGTTGCTGAAGACGCTCACCATCTTGGTGGCATCGTCGGCGATCGAGACGTGTGCGTCACCGATCCGGAACGACACTCGGCTATCTTCCTGCCCGAATAGGCCGTCGCCCAAGGCAATCCCGTAGATCTTCGCTTCGGCGGTGACGGTGGTGCCGGGCGCGTAGTAGTGCTCCGGCCGCCAGTGGGCGTGCTGCGCATCCACCCAGAACCATGAGCCCTGCACCGCCGGGTTCGTGGTCACCGTCAACCGACGCTCGGCAGCGGCGCGGTCCGCGATCTTTTCATCGAAGTGGGCCACGATCACGGTGCCGACGCCGTAGGTGCCGCCGTCTCGCAGCGCGGTCTCCGAAGTGGCGGTGAACGACACCTTCGTCTGATTTGATGGCTGTAGCGTGGAGAACGACGAAACATGGTTTGCCACAACGCCGCTCGGGCCCCGGCTGCTGACGTTCAGCGTATAGGTGCGCCCGTAGCCCAGGGGAGTCGTGGGCTTCCAGACAGTGTTGTCCGGCGTCATCACTCCCTCGATGGACTTGCCGGCCTCATTGACCATGCGGACCTCGGCGAGCGTCCCGTTCTTGGCCTTCACCTGCACCAGCGAAACAGGGTCGACGTCTCGTGCGTTGACACCGGGAGTAATCGAAATCTCCGGAGCCTCAGTCGCTTTCGCAGAGCAATCCGAGCAGCGCGGGGATATGGCGATCTGAATCGTGGCGCAAAGTCCAAGGATGACGAATACGCACAGCAAGATCCGGTGCGCCGGTCGAAACCGCCGCAGGAATTCAGCACCGTTGCTGGGGTTCATCGGAATGCGCATCCTTGGGGTTTCTCATCAGCCGGCTCGAGGTTGAACCCGCGCGGAGACAACATCGCGTAAAAAGTAACCGCACGGGCGCCGGCTGAAACGTCCTCGCCGGTTGCGAGAGGATCATGGCGTCATGGCCGACGACGAACTCGACACGCTGTATTCGGGGCAGCCCAGTGCCTTCACGGCCCAGCGCGCCGAATTGTCCGCGGCCGCTCGGCGCCGGGGCGACGAGGCCGCCGCCAAACGGATCTCGGCCAGCCGCAAACCGACCACCGCGGCCTGGGTGGTCAATCGGCTTGCGATCGGGGACAAGGACGTCACGCGGCGACTTGCCGACCTGGGCGACCGGTTGCGCGCCGCGCATGCAGCGATGGATGGCCACCGCATCCGCGAGCTGACCGGCGAGCAGCATCGACTGATCCAAGACCTGGTTCGTAAGGCCTTCGACACGGCCGGCATCAGCCCGTCGGCCGCGGTGCGTGAGGACGTCACGAGCACGCTGCAGGCCGCGATCGCCGATCCCGAGGTCATGGCGCGGCTGGGGCGACTGGACCGCCCCGAGCAATGGTCGGGCTTCGGCGCTTACGGCGATGCCGCTGAACCGGGGCCCGCCAAACCGCGCGAGAAGGGCCGCGAGAAGGGTCTTGAGCGCCGGTTGGCGAAACTCACCGCGGCGGTTGCGGCCGCCGAGCAAGACAAGGCCGACGCCGACGACAAGCTGGCGCAATCGAAATCCGCGAGGGAGACGGCCCGCGAGCGTCGTGACGAGGCGCTTGTCGACCTCCGCAAGGCGGAACGCGAGCTCGACCGCGCCGAAAAGAACTATGGCAAGGCACAACAAGCCAGCCACGATGCCGCCGAACTGCTCCGCGAAGCCAAAGCGCTCCTGCAGCAACGCTAGCCACGGATTCCGAGCAGCGGCCGCGTTTCCGGGTGGCAACGCCGGGTATCAGGCCAGCCATGACTTCTCTTTGGCTCGCCGATCGAACCCAACCGCCGTGGACTGCGAGCCACCTCGACGATGGGTCCCACTCCGCCGAGATCATCGTGGTGGGCGCCGGCATCACGGGCCTGATGACGGCTGTCTTGCTGGCCCGCGCCGGCAAGGAGGTGATGGTGGTGGAGGCGCGCAGCGTAGGCGCCTGCGCCACCGGCAACACCACCGCCAAGATCAGCCTGCTGCAGGGCACCCATTTGTCGAAGGCGTTGCCGCGGCACGGCAAGGAGCTGGCCCGCGCCTACGTGGACGGCAACCGGGAGGGCCAGGGCTGGATAGTCGAACACTGCCGATCGCGCGGCATCGCCGTGCAACACGAGGACGCCTACACCTACGCCCAGTCCGCCAAGGGGGTGCCGTCGGCGCGGTTGGAACTGAAGGCGTGCCAGGCCGTTGGCCTGCCCGTCGAGTGGGCCGACGACGCCGACGTGCCGTTTCCGTACCACGGCGGGGTTCGGCTGCCCAACCAAGCGCAGTTCGACCCGATGGAGTTCCTGGACTCGTTGGCCGCCGAGCTGCTCGACCGCGGCGGACGACTGGTAGAGCGCACCAGGGTTCGGCGGGTGTCCAGTCGCGGCAGCAAGGTGCAGGTGCAGGTGAACGACGCCGCGCAGCGTGACATCGAACTCGAGGCCGGCACACTGATCCTTGCCACCGGGATCCCGATCCTCGATCGCGGCGGATATTTCGCGCGAGTGAAGCCCAGCCGCTCGTACTGCCTAGCGTTCAAGGTGCCGGGCGACATCACCCGCCCGATGATGATCTCCACCGACTCACCGACGCGTTCGGTGCGCTACGCTCCGGTCTCGGACGGGGAGCTGTTGATCGTGGGCGGTGCCGGACACACCGTAGGCCGTAAGAAGAGTCCGGCCAAGGCCCTGGACGAACTCTCGTCGTGGACACGCAACCACTTTCCGGGCGCGGAGCAGACTCATTTTTGGTCGGCACAGGACTACACGCCGATCGACCATCTGCCATACGTAGGTCCGATCCTGCCGAATAGCGAAACCATCTATATTGCAACGGGTTTCAACAAGTGGGGCATGACAAACGGCGCCGCTGCGGCGCTGGCGCTGACGGGCCGCATCCTGGGTGGCCGGATGGACTGGTCACGCGCGTTCGCCAGCTGGAGCCCGCACGAGCTGACCGGACTGCTGACCGCGATGCAGGCCAACCTCGAGGTCGGATTCGACATGGCGAAAGGCTGGATCACTCCGGTCGCCCGCATCGGCCGGCGCAGCCCCGGGCCCGACGAGGGCGGCGTCGTAAGCGGACTCCCATGGCAGTTGGAAGCCAGGAGTCGCGTCGACGGTACCGAACACCGCGTTTCGCCGGTCTGCCCGCACCTTGGCGGGATAGTGAATTGGAACGACGCCGACCAGGCCTGGGAATGCCCATTGCACGGGTCGCGATTCGCGCCGGACGGCACGCTACTGGAAGGGCCGGCCACCCGCGACTTGACCGCGTCCCACTGACACGACTGACACGACTGACGCTATTGACACGATTGCCACACTGACTCAAGCCACCTTGCGGTACACAAGCCAGCGCAACTCGATGGGGGAGTCCTCGCGCTCGACATCGAAAATGTCTTGGCCACTGGCCCATCCGTCGAACCAGGCCGTGGGCGGCCAGGCGCCTTCTGGCAGATGGGCTTTCTCGTACTCGTACGCCGACTCGTCGGAAACGAGTTCAAGCGACAATCCGGCGGCGGCGTTGCTTACCTCGTCGCGGGTGAAGATCATGGTGTGGCATTGCTGCCCGAGTTGTCGCGCCGCGTCGTCGGGCGTGTAGCCCTCGCGCGGCAAGAACGCGTTGAACACCAACCGTCCACCCACGGCCAGACACTGCGCGGCCAGTTCGAACATGCCGCCCAACTCCTGGGGGGTCCGGAAGTCCGGCACCACTTCGGAGAACACGACCAGCTGAAAGTCGCCGCTGACGCCCTCCATCGCCACAAAGACATCGCTTTGGATGACGTTGATATCAAGTGAATGTCGGGCAGCTTCCGCACGAATGATGTCCGCGAACTTCCCGGCCAGCTCGACCGCGTCGACCGGGTGCCCACGCTTGGCCAGGGCGAGGGCATTTCGCCCCGTGCCGGCGCCAACATCGAGTATCCGATAGGTGCTGGGGTCGTCGGCTTCATTGGCGAGCGACCAGACACGGGCATCGGGTTCGGTGCCGAACAGCGAGCCCTCGCGGGTGTCGACCCAGTTGTCGTAATCGGCCCCGATCGTTGCCCACTGAGGTTTGACACGGTAATTCAGCGTTGTGCCGAACGGTGAATTGAACTCGATGACGATGTTCGAACGCGAGGAAGCCTTGAAGGCTTTCGCTAGTTCGCCGTCCAGCACCGCTCTGAGCTGAACGGTTTCTTCGTCTGTGTAGGGTATGCCCAGGCCCGCAAAGACGGTCGTGCACATTGTGACGTATTCGTCGAGCATGCCCGGAACGGCCGGTACATGGAGCCGACCTTCGGACATCGTCCGTCGGTGCAACCGCCGGGCCATCGCTTCGCGCAGCATCGCCGGGTCGAAAGATCTGCGGTCGCGATCCTCCATCAGACTCTTGTACACGACCCAGCCGTTGACCGCACAATGGGGGACGGGATAGCCGGCGAGCTAATCGCGGCCGAGAGGGGAGTCGATGAGCGACGATGCGAACGCCCAGTTGGGCGCCGAGAAATTCGTGTCCTTGACGACGTTCAAGCGCAACGGCGATGCGGTCGCGTCGCCGATGTGGATCGTCGGCGACGGCGCGCGGCTCTCGGTGTGGACACCGGCGGACTCGTGGAAGGTCAAGCGGGTTCGGCACGATCCCCGGGTCACGCTGGTGGCGTGCGGACGAACCGGGAAGGTCACGCCCGGTCAGCCCGTCTTCGCGGGGACCGCCCAGGTGATCACCGACCCGGCTGAGGTCAGGCGCGTCCAATCGCTCATCAAACGCAAGTACGGCTTGGAATTTCGCGTGGTGACGTTCATCGAAGCGATCGCCGCCCGCGGCCGAAAGCCACGGTTCGTCCTGCAGATCGCGCTGACGCCCAGCGGGTGAACCGCAGCGATGAGCCGCGTCGAAGGCTGTGGCGAGCTGGTGGAAGATGGTCGGCATGCAGGTCGAGAGTTTGCGCCGCTATCCAGTGAAATCAATGCTCGGGGAGGAAGTCGAGACCTTGTTCGTCGACGAACGCGGCGCCGAGGGAGACCGGCGGCTCGCACTCGTGGACAGCACGACGGGGCATGTGGCCAGCGCCAAGCAGGCGCGGCTATGGCGTGATCTGTTGAAGTGCACTGCCATCGGGGACGCCGGCCGCGTCAGCATCGGGTTGCCCGACGGCACAACGGTTGCCGCCGATGATCCGGAAGTCAATGAAGTGCTCTCGCGGTTGTTGGGGCGCTCGGTCCGACTGGTCAGTAAGCGCCCCGACGGCGCGACGGTAGAGCGTCCGGACCCGGAGAAGCTGCTCGAGCTCGGGCTGGACGCCGAAGTCGCGGGCCGCATCCTGGAAATTGGACTCGCGACGCCAGGAGATTCGTTTACCGACGATGCTCCACTGCACGCGATCACCACCGCCACCTTGGATCACATCGGGGTCGAGGCGTTGCGTTACCGACCGAACCTCGTGATCGCGACCCCAGCAGGTTGCCCGCCCTATGTCGAAAATGGTTGGACGGAAAGGGAAATAGGCATCGGCACGGTGCGGCTGCGCGGCCTGGAACTCACTCCACGTTGTGTGGTGCCGACACTCGAGCACGGGCCACTGCCAAAGGCGCCGCAGGCGCTACGGACGCCGGCCGCCGAAAATCGTTTGCCTGCAGGCAGTTGCGGCCTGGCAGCATGCGCGGGGATCTACTTCACAGCCACGACGCCTGGTGTCATCCGCGTGGGCGACCGGGTCACCCTCGACCCATAATCGTCTAATTGCCGAAGCTACTGGGCGCGTGCGCCACACTGGCCGGCGCGGCCGGGCCGGTGTCGATTCGGCTGGCGGCAAAGGACGCGCCCTTGTCGATCATGGTGGCGTCGTCGGCGTAAGTGTTATGGGCGGTGAAGTTCATGCCGTCCGAACACACCGGATCCTCGTTCGCGCACACCTTGATCGTCTTGGCCTGGTAGGTCGGCCCGATGACCACCGGCGGCTCACCGAGGAAGTTCATGGCCCGCACGTTGGGCATGCCGAAAAGCACCACCGCGGCGACGTGGTCGGCGATTTCGGGTCCCAGTGGCTTGGGCACGGTTGCGGGGTCAACGCCGGCGGGCACCGCGTCTGACGTCACGAAACCCATGACCGCCGCGCCCTGAGAAAAGCCGCTGAGCACCATCTTGGTCTTGGGGCAGCTGGCGGCCATCGACACGACGTGCGCGCCCGCATCCCGAATGCCGTCGAGCCCGGTGTCCCACTCGCTGCTGGCGGGGTAATTGACGGCGTAAACGTCGACCGACTTTCCACCCTCGCGTCCGCGCAGGTTGTCGATGAAGGCCTGCCCGGTCGCGCCGACCCCCTCCGGCTCGCCGGTGCCGCGGGCGAACACCACCTGAACGTCGGGGCATGGCGCGGCCGAGGACCAGGGGACGGGTGAAAAGAGGACGGAGGCACCAAGACTCACACTTACTGCGGCCGCGGGGCCCACGAAGCGAATGACGTAGCCGGGAATCATGTCCAGAGAAATGCCCATCTCTGCCGATCACCAAACGAGTGATATTCCACACGCGTTCTTAGCAAACCGACCGAGCGTAACCTCAGTGGCCTGCTTGCCGTGTGAACAGCGCACGGCCGCAGTCGATTTCAAGCCCTGACAACGGAAGTCGCCAGCAGCGACCAGAACAGGGGAGAATCTATCGCGCGTCGACGGCGTGAAGTCGGCTCAACGCCATTTGATGCCGCACCCGATTGACGGGCGCTGATCCGCGTTGACCGGACGTCCGGCCAGCACCGCGTCGACGGCCGCCCGGACGTCGGCGCCCGTTACCGGCAGGTCGTTTTTGGGACGGGAGTCGTCGAGTTGGCCGCGGTAGACCAGTCGGCGCTCGCCGTCGAACACGAACGTGTCCGGCGTGCACGCCGCGGAGTAGGCGCGAGCAACGTCTTGCGTCGCGTCGTACAGGTACGGAAACGTCCAGCCATGGTGGCGGGCCTCGGTAACCATCTCGTCGGGGCCATCCTGCGGGTAGGTGGCGACGTCGTTGCTGGAAATTCCCACCATTGCGACGCCTTGCTCGGCGAGATCTCTGCCCAGGGCGGCCAGCCCGGGCGCGACATGCTTGACGTACGGGCAGTGGTTGCAGATGAACGTGACGACAAGCGCCGGACCGGTGAGCTCGTCGAGGCTGACCAGGGCGCCTGTTGCCGGGTCGGGCAACGTGAACGGCGGCGCGGGCGTGCCGAGGGCGAGCATTGTTGACTCGATAGCCATGCCGCCAGACTAGTCCGCGGCGACCCGGCGACCGCCGCCGATCGCGGGTACGCAAGGCTGCATCCCGTGTGGCCAGAGTTAGCGGCGTTGCAATCCGGGGTACCAGTCCGAAACATGGGGTGGGTGATTTCGCACGCCGTCGCGATCTGCTCGGGGTTGCTCGCCGCGTTTTGGGCGGCAGTCGGCATCGTCGTTCGACAACGAGTCGCCCAACGCGTCCCGACCGACGGGGACCTGTCCCGGCCGACGGTGACTAGTGTGGTTCGCCAGCCGTTGTGGTGGTCCGGGATTCTCGCCGCCGTCGCCGGCTATGTGTTCCAGGCCCTGGCCCTGGCAAATGGGTCCTTGCTGCTGGTGCAGCCACTGCTGGTGTCGTCGCTGCTGTTTGCCCTGCCGCTCAGCGCGAGGCTGTGCCATCAGCGCATCACGGGAGCCGAATGGGCATGGGCGATCGTGCTGACCGTGGCGCTGGCGGCGTTCGTGCTCGTCGGTCAGCCCCGCGAGGGCCATCACCGTTCGCCGATCCCGTCGTGGACGATGGCGGTGATGCTCACCGCGCCGCTCGTCATCGTGTGTCTGGTCGCGGCCCGGCGCACCCACGGCCGCACCCGCGCCATGTTGCTGGCGGTCACAGTTGCGGTTCTGCTGGGCATGGTGGCCGTGTTGACGAAGATCTGCACGCACCGCTACGCCGTCGGCGGATGGCACGGACTTCTGACCGTACCGGCCCCGTACCTGCTGGTCGTGCTGGCGGTGGCGGTCACCATGGTGCAGAGCTCGGCCTTTCACGCCGGCGCTTTACAAGCCTCGGTGCCGCTGATGCTGGTGGGGGAGCCCGTCGTCGCGGTGATGCTCGGCGTTATCGTGCTCGGCGAACACCTTGCGGTGCGCGGTTCGGCAGCGATTGGCCTGCTCGTCGCGATCGTCGCGATGGTGGCATCCACCGTCGCGCTAGCACGCGACCAGGCGCCCGGCGTGAGCCATCCAGCCGCCAAAGATGTTGGTACACCGCGTGCTAACGAAGACGATGTGATCATCACGTAGGCCGAGTTACCGCGGTTGCTTGACAGCGGCCTGCTCGAGGAGATCGACAGCGCGCGCAAGGCTTTCGTCAGCTTTGCTCATCAACGTGGCAACTTCGTGGGCCCGAGCCGCGCGTTCTGGGGTGAGGATGCCCTGCAGGTCGGCGATCACCGAGTCCAGGGTGCTTTCCATAAAGCCCCGTCCAGAGCCAACTTTCAGCTCTGTGACCCCTGCTGCCCAGACCGGCTGATCCAGCCAGAACCACAGGATCAGTGTGGGAACTCCGGCGCGCAGGCCCGCGGCCGTGGCGCCGGCGCCGCCATGGTGGACGACCGCGCGGCACACCGGAAAGACGGCGGCATGGTTCACCTCGGCCACGACCTTCACGTGCTCGACGTCCCAGAGACCGGCAACGTCGTTCGGGCCGGTGCAGATCAGCGCACGCTCGCCGACCCGTGCGCAGGCCTCGCTGATCACCGCGACGGTCTCCGCCGGAGAGGCAAGCGGCGTGCTGCCGAAGCCAAAGTAGATCGGAGGCGTGCCTTCGGCGATCCAGGACAACACCTCGTCGTCGGCATCGGCCTGCAGCCCCAGCGTCAGCGCGCCGACGAACAGCGGCGAAGCATCCGAATCCAGCCATTCGGCTGCCGTTCCCGGCAAGCAGATCTCGTCATATGCCTGCAGTTCTACCGTAGGCCGGGCCGAGTCCCCGGCGACCTCAGACAAGCCGAGCGCGCGGCGCTGAGCGTCGTCGGTCTCCTTGGTGATTTGCGGGCCGAATTCGCCGGACGCCAAAATCCGCGCCGGAAAATAGTGCAGCGCGCCAAGTGGAATGCCGTGGTACTCCGCGACGTTGGCGGCCAGGCCCTGCTCGTTGAAGGCCGCGACCAGCAGATCGGCTCCGGCTGCCAATGCCGTCAGCGCCGTACTCTTTTCGGCCTTGATCTCGTTGACGTGCTGGGCGATGTCGGCCCACATGGTGACCGGATTCGAGACCTTGCCAAAGAACGCAGCGGCGAAGTCCATCTGTTCCCGCGTGTCCCGGCCATAGGCGACCGCGGGCAGCCCCGCGGATTCGACGAAGGCCACCATGTTGGGCGCGACCGCCATCTGCACGTCGTGACCGCGTCGCATCAGCTCCCGCCCGACGGCGGCCAGCGGCTCGACATCGCCACGACTCCCATAGCCGGCCAGCACGCATTTCATCGGCGAAACCTCACTCGCGGTGCTGCTCGTCCGCGCACCAAATCGGCTCTGTTCGCTGCGATCCGCCGCGCGGCGCTGCGCGACGGCGCCGTTAGCGGATTCTGTTGGCCGCGAACGTCGCGGCCTGATTGGTCATTCCAGCCTGAATATACGAAACATGCGCCATGATGTTGCCGCCGCCGGAGCAGATCGGGTCGTCGGGGGCACACAAGCTGATGGTCTTGGCGGTGTAGATCGGGTTGATCGTCGGAAGCGGCTGGCCGCCCCACAGCATGCTCGAGAATTGACTGGTCGGTTCGCCGAAGAGGGCAACTGCGGCGACATGATCAGCCACCGTGGGCGGCATCGCCTGAGTGGCCAGATCGATGACCGTCGATCCCTGCGAGTATCCGCCGAGAACGAGCTTGGTGTTGGGGCAGTTGGCGACGGTGCCTCGGATGTGACCGCTTGCATCATCGGCGCCCGCGGGAGCGCTGGCGTGGTAGTCGTCGTTGGCCGGGTAGTTGACCGCGTAGACCCCGACGGACTTCCCGCCGAGCTGGGAAGTAAGGGAGTCGGTGAATGCTTGACCGATGTTCCCGAGGCCGGGCTCCTGATGCGTACCTCGAGCGAACACCACCTCGACGTCAGAGCAGGGATCGGCCGACGCGATAGGTGAAATCGGCGTGCCAACCAGCGCCCACATCATCGCTGTAGCGACGCCAACAATTCGAACAAGCCTTAGTGCACTCATTCTCAAATGCTGACATACCGACCGAGGCGACCGCACCGGCGGCTCGCTTTACCCGGGTGCGGACGGGCTGGGCCGGGGCAGATACAAAATGAGGTATTCGCCGGTGGGAAGGAACCGCATGTCCGCTCAGTTCGACTGAATAACCGGCCGACACCGCAACGATCCATCCTGGGGGATCTGAAAAGGCTTTGAAAGGCTTCGAAAGGCTAGGAAGCGTGACCGACTCGACGAGCGGGATGACGGCCGCTGCGACATCTGTAGACCGGCCGAGGCCGGTGCGAATAGGCGTCCAGCTCTGGGCGGGCGGAACACCGGACTACCCGACGTGGCGCCAGGCCGTGTTGCGCGCCGAAGAGCTCGGCGCTGACGCCATCTTCGGCTACGACCACTTTCACAAGCCGTTCATCGACATCGTCGACGGTGCCCCGCAGCTGCAGGACGAACAGCCGGAGGTCAACAACTTCGAAGCGTGGACGGCCCTCGCGTCGTGGGGCGAGATCACCAGTCGAGCCGAGATCGGATTGCTGGTCAGTGGCATGCCGTATCGCAACCCCGACCTGGTTGCCGATATGGCACGCACCGTCGATCACATCAGCGGAGGGCGTTTGATCCTGGGTCTCGGTGCCGGCTGGTATCCGCACGACTTCATCGCCTACGGATACGAATACGGCACCGTGAGATCGAGGATGGACCAGTTCGACGAAGGCTTGCAGCGCATTGAATATCGGCTCAACCATTTGACTCCCAGCCCGTTGCGTCAGATCCCCATCCTGATCGGCGGAGGCGGCGAGCGCCGCACCATTCCCGCCGCCGCGCGACACGCCCACATCTGGCACAGCTTCGAACCCATCGACGAATTCCGTCGCAAGAACGATCTCCTCAAGCGACTGGCCACCGAGGCCGGGCGCGACGAGGCCGGTATCGAACGCGCGATGGCGTGGACCGATGCCAAGACGGCCGACGCCTTCCTCGAGGAGGGCGTCACGCTGTTCACCACCGAAATCCATCCCGACGACAGCGGGTACGACTTCTCCGAGCTCGAGTCGATGCTCGCCTGGCGCAAGCAAATAAGCGGCCCGCCGAACCAGAGATACTCGTCGACCGCCACCGACCGGAGATGAACATCTGATCTCTGCGAAAAATGATCCGACGGCAGCGGCTGCGCAGACAGCGCGACAGTGGAAGTATCACGGGCGTGGCCGATAAGAAACCGCAGACGATCTCTTACCCGGCGCCGGAATCGCGTCCGCGCCGCCACGACTACGACCCGCTGGACCCCCATGTGATCGTGCTGTTCGGCGCGACCGGGGACCTGGCCAAGCGCAAGCTGATCTCGGGACTGGCCTACTTGGATCAGTCCGAGCTCGCGCCCGACATCCAGGTCGTCGCGACATCGCTGGAAGAGCTGAGCGATGACGAGTTCCGGGATATCGCCAAGAACGCGATCGATTCGTACGGCACCCACAAGCTATCGCCCGACCAGTGGGCCGACTTCTCGAAAAACGTCACCTACGTCCCGCAGGGCGCCGGGCCGCAGGCCCTCGCCAACGCGGTCGCCGAAGCCGAAGCCAACCTGGGCCCGAAGGTACGGCGACTGCACTATCTGTCCGTCCCGCCGAAAGCGGCGCGCGACGTCATCACCGCGCTGCGCGACGCGAATCTCGTCGAGCGCTCCCGAGTCGTGATGGAAAAGCCATTCGGCACCAACTTGAAAAGCGCGGTGGCCCTCAACGACTTCCTGCACGAGACGTTCGATGAATCGCAGATCTTCCGCATCGACCACTTCCTCGGCAAGGAGGCGGCGCAAAACATCCTCGCCTTCCGCTTCGCCAATGGACTGTTCGAACCGATCTGGAATCGCAACTTCATCGACCACATCCAGATCGACATTCCCGAAACCCTGGGTCTTGATCAGCGCGCGAATTTCTACGAAAGCACCGGCGCCTACAAGGACATGGTCGTCACACACTTGTTCCAGGTGATGGCGTTCGTGGTCATGGAGCCGCCCACCGCCCTCGAGCCGTATGCCATCAGCGAAGAGAAGAACAAAGTGTTCCGCTCGATGCTGCCGGTAAAGACCTCCGACGTGGTGCGCGGTCAATACAACGGGTACCGCGAGGAGCCCGGGGTGGCAAACGACTCCGACACCGAGACCTTCATCGCGCTCAAGGTCGGCATCGACAATTGGCGCTGGGCAGGCGTGCCGATCTACCTACGCACCGGCAAGAAGATGGCCGAGGGCATCCGCATCATCTCGATCGCATTCAAAGAGGCCCCGCGCAGCATGTTCCCACCGGGATCGGGAGTGGGGACCCAGGGTCCCGATCACCTGACGTTCGACCTCGCTGACAACTCCAAGGTTTCGCTGTCCTTCTACGGCAAGCGACCCGGTCCCGGGATGAAGCTGGACAAGTTGTCGATGCAGTTCTCCTCGCAGGAGATCGACACGGCCGACCAGACGCTGGAGGCCTACGAGCGGCTCATTCTCGACGCGATGCGCGGCGACCACACGCTGTTCACCACCGCCGAAGGCATCGAATCACTATGGGATCGTTCGCAAGCGCTGCTCGACGACCCGCCGCCGGCCAAGGTTTACCCGCCCGGGACGTGGGGCCCCAACGCTATTCACCAATTGATCGCCCCGAATGCGTGGCGGTTGCCGTTCGAGCGGGGCTGGCGCGAAAACAGGGCCTAGTCACGCGAGGGCCTGCGTCAGAACACCATCCACGACAGCACCGAGGCTTGCAGTCCGGATAGCACGCAGATAGAGGCCAGGAAAACTACGCTCCACAGGACCACACGGCGAAAGATGTCGCCTTCCTTGCCGTGTACGTCGACCGCCGCGGCCGCGATCGCGAGGTTCTGCGGCGAGATCATCTTGCCCAGCACGCCACCGGAGCTGTTGCCCGCGGCCATCAGCACGGGGCAGAGCCCCGCCTTGGCCGCCGCGGTCACCTGCAGGGCGCCGAATAGGGAGTTCGACGAGGTGTCGGAACCGGTAACCGCAACGCCGAGCCAGCCCAGAATGGGGGAGAACAGCGCGAAAGCGCCACCCGCCCCGGCCATCCATGTTCCCAACGTGATCGTCTGACCGGAGGCGTTCATCACGAAAGCGAGCGCCAGCACGGCCATTACGGTCAGGATCGCCCAGCGAAGCTGATACAGCGTCGCCCCATAAGCTTTGATCGCGCCGACCCCCGACAGATGCAGCACTACCATCGCGATGATGCCCGCGACGAGCATCTGGGTGCCGGGCGTGGTCAGCAGATTGAAGGTGAAGGTCGGAAGCCTCGATGGGCTGCCCGTCGCGGTGAGCAAGTGCAGTCCCGGCCAATGCACGGTGTAGGTCGCGAAGTCGAGATACTGCTTCACGATTGGGATCTGGCAGAACACGAAAATGGCAATGATGATCGCGTAGGGCGCGTAGGCGCGGACCACCTCGGCGCGCGCCTCGGGACGCAGCCTCGCGGTGAATTCGGGGGTCATCGAGTCCGCGGCGCCCCCCGCCACCACCGGGGTACGCGGTGCCGTTTGCCGACGTTTGACGCGCAGCAGTAGCACTACGGCGCCAGCGGACAGCAGCGAGGCCACCACGTCGGCCAGCGGCACCGACACGAAGTTCGAGGTGGCGAATTGGCCGATGCCGAAAACGACGCCCGCGGTGAGGGCCACGGGCCAGGTCTCCCGAATTCCGTTCCGGCCGTTGACGATTGCGACCAGAGCCAACGGGACGAAGACGGCAAGGATGGGAGTTTGACGCCCGACCATCGCGCCGAGCGTGTCGCTCGACAATCCGGATACCTTACCGAGAACGATGATGGGTGTGGCCATCGCCCCGTAGGCGACGGGCGCGGTGTTGGCGACGAGAGCCAGCACGGCGGCCTTGAGCGGCCTGAAGCCCAACGCCAGCAGCATCACCGAGGTGACCGCCACGGGCGCGCCGAATCCGGCCAGGGCTTCGAGCAGCGCGCCGAACGAAAAAGCGATGATGATCGCCTGGATACGGTGGTCGTCGCTGATGGTTGCGAAGCTTCGCCGCAGTACATCGAAATGTCCTGTCTGCACCGTCATCTGATACACCCAGATCGCATTGATCACGATCCAGAGGATCGGGAAGAACCCGAAGACGGCGCCCTCGCCGCCGGCATGCAGCGCCTGACCAATTGGCATGTGGTACACGACAACTGCGATCGCGATCGCGATGGCCAACGAGATCAGTGAAGCCATCCACGCCCGCAGACGCAAGACGCCGAGCATCACAAAGAGCATCGCCAGCGGCAAGGCGGCTACGAGTGAACTCAGACCCAGTGAATGAGCAAGAGGATCGAGGATCTGACGATACATATTGGCACTTTATGAATCACCGACGACGCGATGCCGCGGATCAATGAGCTGACAACCACGAATGTCCGCAGAAGATTTAGTGGGTGGTTAAATCAACCAATTTATTTAGGCGTAGAGTTTCCGCCAGCTTCCACGCCGGCAGCCTGCCGGCCGCAATCGATAAGACCGGCGAACAGCAAAGGAAGAAGACATGTCACACGGTGTTGCCGCAAACAACGACAACGAGCAGCTGGTGCTCGACTTCATCCACGCCTTCTACGGGCGGACCATCGACGTCGACGCGGCGATCGCTCTGGTGGCGGAGGACTTCATCTGGCAGCTGCATGTGCCGCTCTCACCCGTGATCGCCGGACGCGACGCGGCGCGCGCGGAGCTGGAGAAGCACAACAGCCTTTCGACGGGAATGATCGAGGGGAGCGAAATCCGCACGATCGTGTCGACGGGTGACACTGTCGTCGTCGAACGAATCGACGTCAATTCATTGGGCGCCGGCGAGCCGGTCACGTTCTACGTCGTCGCGGTCTTCGAGGTCCGCGACGGCGCCATCACTCACTGGCGTGAGTACTGGGACACCAGCCACGTCGCAAAGCAGATCGGTATCGAAGCGGCCCACATGTTCGACGCCCTGGCTTAGTCGGCGGACAAATCGCGCGAGCGCTTGTTGGCGTGGCCCGTGACTACCCAATGCCGCAGCTGGCAGTGGGAGATGTGGTCGTCAGTCCGCTGATGGGCGCCTACACGATGGTCTCGGCGTCGCGATTCAACGGCATCCCGGCCACTCCCGTCGTGGTGGCACGGCACGGGGCGGACGGCGTCGAAACCGTTGTGGGGAAGCGTCCGTTGCCCGGGAAGGTGTGCAGGCCCATCACGAGCGTGGCGGTACCGCCGTAGCGGAAGCCGACCTCGGCGCCTACGTGATGACGACTGGAGGCTGAGGGCCGCGAAACTGGCTGCATTGCAACAGAACAGATACTCTCGTGACCGATGTCTTCCGGCACTTCTGGCGACGCGCAAACGGGGGCCGCCGCGACGTACAACGCGGCGGCGGATGCGTTCGACGATCCGGCGAACACGTTCTGGGCCCGGTTCGGCCACGCGACCGTCGACCGGCTTGCACTGCGATCCGGCCAGCGTGTGCTCGACGTGTGTTGTGGCAGCGGCGCCTCCGCGATACCGGCGGCACAGATCGTCGGCCCCGGCGGCTCGGTGCTCGGTATCGATCTCGCCGAACGGCTACTCGCACTGGGGCGCGCCAAGGCCGAAAGATTGGCGCTGGGCAATATCGAGTTTCGCTCCGGCGACATGCTCGACCTTCAGCTGCCGCCCGAAAGCTTTGACGCAGTTGTATGCGTCTTCGGTATTTTCTTCGTACCCGACATCGGCGCCGCCGCGCGGGAGTTGTGGCGCAACGTGCGCCCGGGCGGCAAGCTCGCGATCACGACCTGGGGGCCGCGCTTCCTCGAGCCCGCCAATACGGCTTTCTGGGAATCGATTCGCCAGGTTCGGCCCGAGCTCTACAAGGGGTTCAATCCGTGGGATCGCATCTGCGATCCGGCGTCATTGGGTGAAGCGTTGCGTGAGGGCGGGGTAGCCGGGGCCGAGATTGTCGCCGAGTTCGGCGCGCACGCAATCACATCGCCCGAAGCGTGGTGGGCGGCGGTAATGGGCTCAGGTTACCGTGGCACCATCGAGCAGCTCTCACCGCAGGATCGCGACCGAGTGCACACCGCCAACCTCGATTATGTTCGGACCTCTGGGATTACGAGTGCCGAGACCAACGTCGTGTACGCGGTCGCCACCAAGAATCGATGACAAGACAACTAAAGCTGTTATGCAGCAATGCTTTACGATGCCCCACTGTAAGAAATAGTCAGCTAGGCGCATGCGCCTGCGCGACAGGAGGTTACGGCACAGTGCGTGTCGTGCCTACTCGGCTCAGCCGGCAGCGGCGAGGATTTTGATCGCGAAGATCAGCGAATCGCCCGGCCGGATGCCAGCGCTGGGCTGACCTTCGGGGTAGCCATCCGCGGGGACCATCGCGACAGCGACCGTTGAGCCGACCTGCTGCCCTGCGATGGCCTTCTGGAAGCCGGGCACGACGCCGGTAAGCGGGAAGTCAACTGGGGCGCCCCGGTCGAAGCTGCTGTCGAACACGGACCCGTCGCGGCCGTTGACGCCCATGTAGCAGACGGAGACCTTGGCAGTGGGTGAGACCACCGGCCCATTTGCGACATGCAGCGTGTGTACCTGGGTCTGGTTCACGCTGAACGGTGCAGTCACCGTCACCCGGGGAGCGGTCGTATCCGTGGGTCCGACGACGGCGATGCTGCCGGTCGTCCCCGAGAGAGTCCAATCAGGTGTTCCACCTGCCGGCGGTGCTGCGGTTGGGCACGAGCCGGCCGCGGTGGCCGTACCCGATCCAGCGAGCATCAGAACGGTAGCCGCGACGCAGCCCGCGAACACGATCGAGGAATACAACCGGAGAGACTTCACCGGCGTCACGCTACAGCCACGTGCTGCTCCGTCGTCGCGGACCCGCGAGCGTCGTTGATCGAGCTGCCGCTTTGGGCCACCTGTGCCATCAAGAAATACGAACCAAGAGAACAGAACCGTGCCCGGCTACGGGTCGCCGTCTGCGCACGGCAGTCGCCGCCGAGCAGAGTTGCCGCATTCGTCGGGACGTCGTCAATTGATGAGTCACCGGGGCGGGCCATTCGCTATTCTCCAATTGCGCTGCTTTGCATGCACTGGCGGCCGTGCTAACGCGAAAAGAACGGAAGGGAATCAAATGCCCTCACCTCGCTGGTTCGCTGGACTCGCGATCCCCATGATGGCTGGCGCTGCACTGGCTAGCAGCGCGGCGACTGCGAACGCAGTTACTCCCCAAGACGAGGTGTACCTCAATCAATTGCGCGCCGTAGGCCTGACGTGGCCGCCTCAGACGGAAGAGGCGCTCATCGGCGAGGCGCACCTCATCTGCTACGACCTCACCTGGGGCTGGACGCCGCAGCAGATCGCCGATGAGGTCCACGCGCACCTGGACAAGCGGAGCGTGACGCTGCCGGATGTCGGAACCATGGTCAACGCCGCACACTCGACGTATTGCCCGGGCAACGTGTGCGACGCTCCGTCGCTGTGCACCTAGCTAAACGCGGCCATCATCGCCCGGGGCCGCTCAGCTGATCGGCCGCCACGCACCAAGGACAGCGGACCGGTACCAGCCCTGCCGATTTCGAATCTGGACTCCGACCACATTCTGGGCACTTACGCGGCTGTCGATAATGTGTTGGTCATCGATGTAGATGACTACGTGCGACGCTTGGCTCTCACTTCCATTGGGATGCAGATAAATTAGATCTCCCGGCGCGAAGCTGCCATCTTTGGGGATGCGAGTGCCCATCGGGCCCGCTTTGCCGTCGTATTGCTGATGGACATCGCCGCTGAACTTGATCCCCAAACCGTAGTTGTACACCCACGCAGTGAAATTGGAGCAGTCCAAGCCTCGCCCGGCGCTCCAGGCAACCGGCTCATTTGGGGTGTCGGTGTCCGGATTCTCCTCGACAGCACCGGCATGGGTCGAGGCGGGCGGGTCCCAGCCGGGAATGTGGTGGTGGCGGTATTGCAGCCCCAGCGCATTGTCGGGGGAGTAGATGTAGCGCATGGCCGTCGCCAGGATTCGTTCCCGCTTCCACGTGTTCGCATCACAACCCACGCCCTGCGGGATGGCTGGGGCAGGCAACGCATCCGCTGCTGGTCCCCAACCCTGGTTCAAGTAGTGCCCCTCGGCACTCGTGCGGTACCAGTCGGAAAGCGGAACTGGGCTTTGCGGCAGCGCATCGCGGCTAGCGAAATCTGCCGTCAACGAGTCTCGGGGGCACGAGAAAGGGTAGGCCGCACCGCTGTCGCCTCGCGAGACTCCGACTGGGCCGCCGGTTGACACCGAACCGGCTACGCAGACGGCGAACAGAAGCGGGATAGGAAGCTTCACTAGATGGGTCAACGTGCTCCCCGCTCGGTCGAATGGTCGGCGCCGACGAAGCAATATTAGGAGGGCGCACCGGATGAGCAACCGCTTCTGGCCGATTGAAAAATGACCAGTCGCCTCGCTGCTCGACCTTGCTGTGGCCGCCGAGGACGACGGGGTTGACCGCTATACCCGGGCGCGGTTCTATGATCGATAGACCGCGAGGGGAGACCTGTAGTGAGGAGCGTTTGCCATCTTGCTGCCGTCGGCATGATGACGCTGGCCTCGATGGCGGTCGCGACGATCGCGACGCCGGCGGTGAGTTCGGCCGATTGCCAGGATGGCCAGTGGTGGGATCCGACGGGCAAGGTCTGCCGGCCGCTCGGTGTCGGGCCGCAACCGTTGGCTTGTGATTCGGGTCAGTGGTGGGACCCGACGGCCAATGTGTGTCGCCCGCTCGGCGTCGGGCCGCAACCACTCGCGTGCGACAACGGATGGTGGTGGGATCCGGGCGCTAATGTATGCCGCCCGCCGGTGCTGCCGCCCGGTTGATCCCGCCCGGATCAGGGGTTCGCAGGATCCCAACGGGGTGAGCGGTCGGAAACAAACCTTCGGCTGCGACACCCTGTACGGAATGACCGAATTCCGCTGCGCTGCAACGGCATCCCGCTGTGGTACCCCATCGACCATCGAATTGCGGATAACACCCGCCGAAGTCGATCTGGGTGAATTCAGGTAGTCGATTTAGACTCCGATGGAGCCGGATGTATTTGTGGCCGCGGCAATCGACCGGAAGCAGCGCGCAGGCCAAGCCGTGCGTTGGAACGAACGCTCGCTCTAAGCGTCCCGCCACGCTGACCGTTAACCGCCAGCGGAACCGGCCTGTAACACCGAGGCGCTGCGACGGAATTGCGAGCGCAGAAATTCAATACTGGCTAACCAATTTGCGATTGAACACCCAGAGATGCCAAATCAGCCATACCGGTTTCGGCCGTCGAAATAATCTGCAAGGATATTGAGCTTCAACGCCGCGGGCTGGAGGGGGCGCGTTGTCGTTTCAGGGGCGTCGCCTGCAGTTAGGGCTATCTGCCGTCGTGGTCGCCGCGGCGGCGTTCAACGCGCTGAACCTGTGGGGACTGGCGACGGCGCAACGGGTGCAGTTTGTCCTCGAAGCAGCGCTGTGTGTTGGCGCGTTACTCGTGGGGCTCATCGTTGTGGCCCGGGTATCCGGCCTGTCACGGTGGTGGCGACTATCCCTTCTGGCAGCGATAGCCACCTTTCTGAGCGCCGAATCTCTCGCGCAGCCGGCGAGGGGCGCCGGTGGAACCGCACCAGAGCCTGCCGTCGTCGGCTACTTCGTCGCCGGCCTCTTGTTCTGCGCGGCGATGCTGCTCCTCGTTCGCGCTGGCCGTTATCACGACGACGCTCCCAAACGAGTGCGCGGCTGGGCGGCAGTCGTCACGACCATTCTCGACGGACTGGTGAGCACGCTGGCGTTTTGCCACCTGGTGTACGTCGCCCGCTTGGGCGCCGAGCACGGCGCCGCGCTGCCGCGGTCAACGAACACCGAGGTCGTATGGGGGATCGCCGGCGTGGAGCTCGTCACGGTGGTGGGCGCGGTTCTCCTGGCCATGTGGTATCCGCCCTACCGGCCGGGACGGGCGAACTACATGCTGCTCGCGGCCGCCGTCATCACGCTGGCCTCCTCGGACAGGCTGCTCGCCTACCTTCGAAGCGTCGGTGTCACCACGCTGGATCTGTGGGTCGGCATCGGATTCGTCATGGCCCCGCTGTTGGTCGCGTGGAGCTTGCTCGTACTACCTCCGAGGCCCCGCCCTCACGACGACGAACAGACCACGAACTGGGCACGGCTCACCCTGCCCTATGTGGGCTTCATGGGCAGCACCGCTCTGCTCACGTTTCAAGTGCTGGTCGGACGAGGGATCGACGCACTATTCGCCAGCACCTATTTGGCTATGGCGTTGCTCGTCGCGACCCGCTACGTGGTGGCGATGCAGGTGCAGCGGATGCTGACCGCACAGCTCGTTGACGCCAAACGCCGGCTGGCCTATCAGGCTCACCACGACGCACTGACCGGGCTACCCAATCGATTGCTGTTGGCCGAGCGGCTGGACGACGCGATCCGGGACGGCCCGTTCGTCTTGATCTTCGTCGACATCGACGACTTCAAAGATGTCAATGACCGATTCGGGCACGCGGCCGGCGACGAGTTGCTGTGCGCAATCAGCGCGCGCCTACAAAATTGCCTCGGCCCACCCGACACGCTGGCACGTATCGGGGGAGACGAGTTCGCCATCCTCACTGCCAGCGCTGTCGACGCACCGGAGCTGATCGCCGACCAGCTCCGGGTCGCTCTCCGAAGTCCGTTCTCGGTGCATGGCACTTCGGTGCGGGTGCGAGCAAGCATGGGCCTAGTCAGCCCCGGCTGCGACGAGGGTGCGCCGACCTCCGACGATCTGCTCAGGCAAGCTGACATCTCGATGTACACCGGAAAGCGGCTGGGTAAAGACACGGCCGTGGTGTACCGCCCGGCGTTCAGCGTTTCGGAGGATTTTACGACCGCGCTGCGTCAAGCGAATGGCGCTGTCCCGCAAGGCTTTCAGCTCAAGTATCAGCCCGTGGTGGCCCTCCCAGACGGCACACCGGTCGCGGTGGAGGCACTCGCCCGGTGGACGGCACCAAGCGGGATACAGATTCCTCCTCAAACCTTCGTCGCGCTGGCTGAAGCCAACGGCATGGGGGCCCAACTGGATGCCCTGGTACTCGATCAGGCCTGCGCGCAGATCCAAGCCGCGGGCCTCGACCTGGACGTTCACGTCAACATCGGTGCCGCGCGGCTCGGAAGCGTCGATTTCGAACGTGTCATCAGCCGCATTCTCGCGCGGCATGGGCTATCGCCACATCGACTCGTCTTGGAGATCACCGAGACCGTCCCCATTGTTGATCTCGCCGATGGAGCGGCCGCTATCAGACGTCTGAACGAACGAGGCATCCGAGTGGCGTTGGACGATTTCGGCACCGGGTACAACTCGCTGACCTACCTGCATGAGCTGCCGGTGCAAATCGTCAAGCTCGACCGAGGACTCGCGGCGGGCGTCGAACCGGAACGAAACCTCACGCTCTACCGGTCGGTCATCGGCTTGTGCGAAGCGCTGGGGCTCAAGGTAATCGCCGAAGGGATCGAAACCGCTGACCAGGCGGACACGGTATTCATGGCCGGATGCGGGTTGGCACAAGGCTATTTGTTCGGGGTCGCATCCGGGCTAACCGATTTGGCCATATCTTCAACCAGACACTGAATACTGTTGCTGCACAATAATATTGCCGAATTCCTGGACGAATCTGTCTGAGACTGCTGGATGGACGCCGACCGCTCGGCGGTCCCACGGTGCCAAACCCATTGCTAAACAACGAGATAGGATTAGAACTGGCGTCGGGCGGGGGATAGTGGAATCTGACGAAGCTTTCTGAGCTACACGGCCGATAAATCGCTCTGCTGCCCAATAGAACTCGGGCTGCAATCACGCGCCCAAATCCATAGGGTTCGACCGCGTGCCGGATTACCATATCGCTATGGGGGCCGAAGGGCAGGGTGTGCACCCAGCGAGAGACGGACCGGCTGATTCTGAGGAGTTGGTTCGAACCCTCTTGGGTCTGTTGCGGCGTCGCCTAGGCCTAGATACGGCGTGGATCGCGTCGTTTTACCAAGGGATGCAAGTATTCGAGGTGATCGACGGCGACACCGACGCCTTGGGTGTCTCGCCCGGCGACCGATCATCGTTGACTGGGTCGTATAGCGTCCGCGTGATCGATGGGCGGCTGCCCGCCGTCATCCCAGACACGTCCGCCGACAAAACCGCCTCCGTTCTGCCCAGAACGCACAAATTGGGTCTGGGCGCTTATGTAGGCGTACCCCTGCTCGGCCCGAACGGCTCGACCGTCGGAATGGTGGGTGCGGTCAGCCGGGAGGCGAAGCCGCATCTTGCCGATGTCGACTTACGAATTGTCAACAAAATGGCCGACCTCATCGGCGCCTTGATGGAATTACCGGTGGCCTCGACGAAGATCCACGCCGAGCAGCGCGAGGGGATCCGCCGAGTGGTGGCCGAACGCGATTTCGAGGTCGTCTTCCAAGCGGTGCACGATGTCTCGACCGGCAAGGTTGTCGGCGTCGAAGCGCTCGCGCGCTTCCCGTGCGAACCATTTCGCCCCGATCTGGTTTTCGGTCAGGCGGCCCTGTTGGGGTTGGACATCGAATTGGAGACTTCGGTCATCGCACGCATCCTGTCGCTGCTGCCGCAGCTGCCCGAAGATGGGTTCGTCGCGGTGAACATCTCTCCATCGGCGGTGCTGCTGACGCCGTGGACCGAGCTGCTCGCCGAGGTCGATCCGTCACGTCTGGTGCTCGAAATCACCGAGCACGATGCGGTCGAGAACTACGACGCTCTCGACGAGGTGCTCGAAGCATGCCGGGCACGCGGTATGCGGGTGGCGGTCGATGACGTGGGTGCCGGCTTCTCCTCGTTTTCTCACGTGCTGGAGTTGGCACCAGAATTCATCAAGATCGATCAGTCGATCACTCGCAACATCGATGCCGACGACGCGCGTCGTCGACTGGCTCAATCCATTGCCGAATTCGCGGCGCAGATCGGCGCGACCGTAATCGCCGAAGGCGTGGAGAGCCAGGGCGAATTGGACGCCATAAGTGCTGCCGGCATCCCCTGGGCGCAGGGCTACCACCTCAGCAGGCCCCAGTCCCACACGCACGGTTTTGCGGCCTGCGGTGCCGTCGCCGAATCGGTCGATCGGTCCTTCGCTGTTTTCGACCTGCTCGGAGAACGACGGTTCGAGCTGGCGCTGACGCATTCACCCATCGGTATGGCCGTCGTCGGCCTCGATGGGTCGTTCCAGCGCACCAATCGGGCGCTGCGGACAATACTCGGCTACAGCCGAAAGGCATTGGCAGAACTTACCTTCCAGGAGATCACCCACCCCGAGGACCTGGATGCCGACTTGGCTCTGCTCGCCGAGTGCCTCGCGGGCCGCCGCCGCAGTTACCGCATAGACAAGCGCTACATCGCCGCCGATGGACGCATCGTGTGGTGTGATCTCACCGCCGTGCTCGTGCAAGGCCATCGCAACCAGCCTCGTTGCTTCGTCTCACAAATCCTCGACGTCACCGCGGATCGCATGCGAGAGGCCGAGTTGGCCCGCCAAGCCACCACCGACACCCTGACGAAAATTGCCAACCGCTCCGCGGCGTGGAGCCAGCTCGAGCAACTCGACGCGGCCGACAACGGCTACGGCATCCTGTTCTGCGACATCGAGCAATTCAAATCCATCAACGATCGATGCGGCCACCGAGCCGGCGACGAACTGTTGATCGAGGTCGCCGACCGCCTACTCGCGGCCATCGGAGACGATGACCTCGTCGCCCGCTGGGGTGGCGACGAATTCCTGGTTATCACCGACGCCATCGACGAGCGCGCCCTCACGCTCCTCACCAACCGCATAACAGACCGGGTGCAAAGGACTCCGATCACGCTCGCCGACGGCACAGCGCTCGCTATCGTCCTAACGATCGGCTCCGCAGCACACCGACCGGGAGATGGCCGATCCATAGATGCTGTCCTTGAGCGCGCCGATCAGGCCATGTATGAGCAGCGGCGCAGCCAAACCGGTGTCTTTCGCCTCACAGCCGGTAAACCCGGCCCTCGCTCTTGATGATGTAATCCTACTGTGGGACAGCATCTTTAGCGGTAAAAATTGGAGAAGCATCAGCCCAATCGATGTATTATTCTGCGCCTCAACATAATTGATGGTATTCCGGAATCCAACGGTGACATCCCTCCATCTTCATTTATGCGCGACGCCGACGTCGCAACGGTTGCTGGTCTGCCGTACCGGCGGTGGACTATTGTGTTGCTGAATTGCAGCTGTCGGGAGGTTTCGGTGGAAGGGACCCCGTTCGGCCGGTACCGCCTAATCACTTTGCTCGGCCAAGGCGGCATGGGGGAGGTCTGGCGAGCCTATGACACCGTCACCGATCGGATAGTCGCGCTGAAAGTCCTCCCAGCGCATTTTGCTGCTGACAGGACGTTTCAACAGCGATTCCGTCGCGAGGCCCACGCAGCGGCACGATTGAACAACCCCCACGTGGTGCCGATTCACACCTACGGCGAGATCGACGGGCGGCTATTCGTGGACATGCGGCTGATCGAGGGCCGCGACCTGGCATCGGCGCTGGCCTCCGCGGCGATGTCGCCGGCACGCGCGGTGCACATCGTCGAACAGGTGGCCCAAGCCGTTTACGCCGCACACAAGATTGGATTGGTTCACCGAGATATCAAGCCTTCCAACATCTTGCTCGATGAGCACGACTTTGCGTATCTGATCGATTTCGGGATCGCGCGCGTTGTGGGCGAGACCGGTTTGACCGGGACGGACGCGGTGGTAGGCACGCTGCGCTACATGGCGCCGGAGCGCTTCAAAGTCGGTCAGGCTGATGCACGCTCGGACATCTACGCGCTTGCCTGCGTGCTCTATGAGTGCTTGACGGGAGGCGCCCCATTTCCGGGTGACAGCATCGAGCAACAAGTGGCCGGGCACCTGTCGACCCCGCCGCCGCGACCGTCCGACTCCGGCGCGCCGCCGGCGTTCGATGCGGTCATCGCGACCGGCATGGCCAAGGACCCTGAGCAGCGCTACTCCACCCCGATGGATATGGCACGCGCCGCCCGCGATGCGATCACGGTGCCATTACGCGCGCCGGACCCAGATGTACAGTCGCACACCGTCACTGCTGTCGCGCCCACAGCGGCGGCCTCCTGGCCGAGCGAAGCAACGCAGCCCGTGCAGAAACCATCGCACCGCGAGCCGTCGCAGGCCATGGTGGAGAAGCGCAAACGCGCCAAACGGCCATGGGTAGTCGCCGCGGTGATCGCGGTGCTGGCGGTGTCCGGGGGCGCGAGCGTATACCTCCTGCGCACCCACACATCCACGACCGGGTCTACGCCGACGACAACGGCCGGGCCGCCGCCGTCCGCGCCGAGCGAGGGAGGCACGCCCAGTGCGGGCGCGACGGCTGTGCCGAGTGCTCCGCCTACAATCGCCGCCTCGATACGGGTAGGCAATGGCGCCTTCGGCGTCGCGGTTGACTCCGCCGGACACAGGGCGTACGTCGCGAACACCGGTGCCAACTCCGTCTCGGTGGTCGATACCGCCAGCCGCACAGTCACGGCCACCATCGCTGTGGGACGCCACCCGGTGGGTGTTGCCGTGGATCCGTCGACCCGAACCGTCTACGTCACAAACTTCGATGACTCCTCGGTGTCGGTCATCGACACCGCCAGCGGTTCGGTTGTCGCCCGAATAGGCGTCGGTAGCCATCCGGGCGGAGTAGTGGTCGACCCGGATGCCCCGATCGCCTATGTCACTAACGGTGATAGCGCATCGGTTTCAGTCATCGACGCACTAACGCATACCGTGACCGCGACGGTGCCGACCGGAAAAGGCCCAAGCCGCGTCGCCATCGATCGGACCGCGCACCGCTTGTTTGTCACCACGACCGATCCAACCGTGACGGTCGTCGACACCACGAATCGATCCGTCATCGGTTCAGTCGCGCTTCGCGTCCACCCAGCCGGTATCGCCATCGATTCCGCATCGCACACCGCTTATATCGCCAGCGGCGATGATGCATCGGTGTCCTTCGTCGACACCATCAGCCTCGGCGTCACCGCGAGTGTGCCCGTCGGGCAACGCCCCGCGGGTGTAGCGGTGGACCCGCCGACAAACACGGCGTACGTGGCCAACTACAGCGGCGGGTCTGTGTCGGTGGTCGACACCACTCGGCGCATCGTCACCGGAATCCTTGCCGTCGGCAATAATCCGCTCGCCATCGCCGTCGACCCGAGCACGCACTTCGCCTACGTCAGCAGCGACCTGAACTACGGCTCGTTGACAGTGATCCAACGCTGACGTTGGGGAGCGCTTGCGGCCACGTCCGCGCCGACTCGACCCCGCTGTCTCTAGATGACGTTTACCTTTTCGCAGGTAATGGGCAGGTCGCGGACCCGCACACCGGTAGCGTGAAAAACGGCATTGGCCACCGCCGCGGCCGAGCCGACGATGCCGATCTCACCGGCGCCGCGCGAACCCATCGGGTTGGAGTGCTCGTCGACGCTGTCGAGCCAGAGGGCATCGATCTCCGGGATGTCGGCGTGACTGCTGATGTGGTACCCGGCGAAGTCTTGGGTGACCACGTGTCCGAACCGATGGTCTCGGACACTTTCCTCGTGCAGCGCCATCGATAGACCCATGGTCATGCCTCCGATGAGTTGTGAACGCAAAGTCGTCGGATTGATCACCCGCCCGACGGAGAACACACCGAGCATCCGCGACACGCGGATTTCGCCGGTGTGGCGGTTGACCCGTGCCTCGGCGAATTGCGCTCCGAACGAATACATCCCGTAGTGCTCCGCAGCGTCATTGTCCGGCTGCTCGGTGAGCGTGCTCGCCCCGACCGCGGGCGTGATGCCGTGTTCACGGCGGAAGGCAGCCGCGGCAGCGCAGATGGTCGCGCCCCAGGAGCTGAGACCGGAAGAAGCGCCTTCCACCGAGGCCGCAGGCAGGTCGGTGTCACCGATCTGCAGATCGACGGCATGGAAGTCCACGCCGAGGGCGTCGGCCGCGATCTGGGTCAGCGTGGTCCAGGTGCCCGTGCCGATGTCGGCTGCCCCGATCTGAACGGCGAAACAGCCCGGGGACGTGTGGGCGATTCTCGCGCAGTTGCCGGGCATGCGCTTGGCGGGATACGTCGCCGAAGCAACGCCAGTTCCGATCAGCCATTCGCCCTGTTGACGTCGCCGCGGCGCGGGGTCGCGAGGCGTCCAGCCGAATCGTTCGGCGCCTGTCTGCAAGCAGTCGACCAGACGCCGGTCGGACCAGGGGTTGCCGTTCTCGGGATCGACCGGGGGCTCGTTGCGCACGCGCAGTGCGATCGGATCCAGACTGCAGGCCGCCGCAAGCTCGTCCATCGCGGCTTCCAAGGCGAAGGCGCCGGGGCACTCACCCGGGGCGCGCATCCAGAACGGGACGGCGACGTCGCGCTTGACCAGTCGATGGGTGGTCGCGCGGGTGCCGGCCGCATACATCATCCGAGTCAGCACCCCGGTCTGCTCGGCGTATTCCTTGACGGCCGAGGTTTGTTCCAGAACATCGTGGGTGATCGCGGTCAGCTTGCCGTCGCGGCGGGCGCCCAGTCGGATGCGTTGGATGGTCGGTGTGCGGTAACCGACGAGAGCGAACATCTGCTGGCGGGTCAGGGCAAGCTTGACATGACGGCCGGGGACGCGCTGTGCGGCCATGACGGCCAGCACGTTATGGGAATGAGGCGCGCCTTTAGAGCCGAATCCGCCACCGACGTATTTGCCGACGACGCGGATCTGGTCCTTGTCCAAACCGAACGCGGTGGCCATCCGCTCGCGCACGACGTGCACGCCCTGGGTGGCGTCGTGCAGTGTCAGTCGGGGTCCGTGCGCTTCCCATAACGCGATGGTGGCGTGCGGCTCCATCGGACTGTTGTGTTCCAGGGGAGTCGTGTAGATCTGGTCGATCACCACCTCGGCCGCCCCGAGCTCGGCCTCGACGTCGCCGTCGCGAGTGTCGGTGACGTAACCGCCGTTGATGCCGTCGGGAGCGTAGGTATCCGGGTCGTCGCGGCGAAGCTCGGTGTTGTGGCGCGCGCTGTCGTAGTCGACGTGGACGAGACGCGCTGCCAGGCGCGCGATTTCAGCTGTTTCGGCGACCACACCCCCGATGATCTGTCCCCGATAATGCACCTGCTCGTCCTGCAGAATGGTCAGGTCACCGTCGGAGATGTCGGCCAGCGCAGGCGCATCGAAGACGGTCAGGACCGCCTGGACGCCGTCGAGCGCGTGCGCCTGCGTCGTGTCCATCCTCGTGATGCGGCCACGTGCGATGGTGGCCTGCAACGGAACTAGGTACAGCGGTGCTTCGACCCGGTATTCGTAGGCGTACGGCGCGGTCCCGGTGACCTTCGCGGGCCCGTCCACGCGGGCAATTCGGGCGCCAATGGCCCGAGGCTGCAGTGCGGTCATTATTGGTGCCCCCGTGTCACTGAGGTGAGCGTCGCGACGATGGCGCGGCGGGTCAGATCGACCTTGAAGGCGTTGCCGGCCAACGGCATTGCGTATCGCAGCTCGGCGTCGGCGGCACGGCGGAAGATCTCCTCGGCCGCAGGTTCACCGGTGAGCGCCCCCTCAACTCGAGTGGCGCGCCACGGCTGGTGGGCCACGCCCCCGAGGGCAATCCGAGCCGACTGCACGACACCGCCCACGACGACGACTTCAGCGGCCACCGAGGTGAGCGCGAAGGCATAGGACGCGCGGTCGCGGACTTTGAGGTAAGTGGAGCGGGCACCGGCGGGCGGACGCGGAATTTCCACGGCCGTGATCAGGGCTCCGGCGGGCAGGGTGGTGTCGCGGTCGGGTCGGTCACCTGGCAACCGGTAGAACTGGGCCAGGGCCAGACGGTGTTCACCGCTGGAATCGACATACACCACCTGCGCATCGAGGGCGGCCATCGCAACCGCCATGTCCGACGGGTGAACGGCGACGCAGTGTTCGGATGCCCCGAGGATGGCGTGGTAGCGCAGATAGCCGCCGATGGCCGAGCAACCAGTACCGGGAACGCGCTTGTTGCACGGCGTGGTGAGGTCCTGGAAGTACACACAGCGGGTGCGCTGCAACAGGTTTCCCGCGGTGGTGGCCAGGTTGCGCAGCTGACCCGACGCCGCCGAGAGCAAGGCGCGGGCCAGCATCGGGTAAGTGCTGCGCACCAGCGGGTGAGCCGCAAGATCGCTGTTGCGGACCTCGGCTCCGATGCGCACGCCCCCGTCGGGTAGCGACTCGACGTCACCGAGGGGCAGGTGGGTGACATCGACGACGACGGCGGGTGCAACGATGCCGAGCTTCATGTGGTCGACAAGGTTGGTGCCGCCACCCAGATACACCGCGTTCGCACGGGCGGCGACGGTGGCGACCGCGTCGGCGACACTGGTCGCGCGGTGGAAGTCCAAAGGCATCATCGCCCGACCGCCTTGACTGCAGCCACGATGTTGGCATAGGCGCCGCAGCGGCATAAGTTGCCACTCAGACGTTCCCGTATCTCGGCGTCGGTGAACTCCGGCGCACGTGAGATGTCCTCGGTGACGTAGCTGGGGGCGCCCGCTTTAAGTTCGTCGAGCATACCCACCGCCGAGCAGATCTGTCCGGGCGTGCAGTAGCCGCACTGGAACCCGTCGTGCTCGACGAAGGCCCGCGCGAGGGGGTGCAGTGCGTCGCCGTCGCCGAGCCCGGCGGCGGTGACGATCACCGCGCCGTCATAAGCGACTGCCAGTGCCAGACACGTCACGACACGGCGACCATCGAGCAACACAGTGCACGCCCCGCACTGACCATGATCGCAACCTTTCTTGGGCGCGGTGACGCCCAATTCCTCGCGCAGCAGGTCCAGCACGGTAGTGCGGTTGTCGACGACCACGCGATGGTCGGTGTCGTCGACCCGGATCCTGATCTCGGTGTGGCCGCCGGCGTGTGATGACCGTGGTGGCCCCGCCGGCGTCGGTTGCTCTCGAACGGCCATTCCTGAATTCCCTCCCAGCGGAGCGTTATTGGGCCCCTACCGAACACCCCACCCCGGCATGTGTTCAGAGTTGATGTGCGCCGGCCTTCTTGTTCGATTGCGCCAGCGCGCTCCAGATGTGGCATGTGCTATGCGAATAGATCTCCACGATATTGCCGAACGGATCCTCGCAGTAGCACACGTAGAAGCTCGCCCCGGGAGCGAATTCCCATACCGCACTGCGCTTCCGCCCGCCCGTGTCGGCGATCCGCTGCGCCAACCCCTCGACGTCGGGGTCGACCACACAGAAGTGAAAGGTGCCGGTCTTGCGAAGATAGAACTGAGTGTTCTCGTCAGCACTGCGCTGGTCCGGCTTGGGGTCGGAGAACTCGAAGAGTTCCAGTCCCACACCGTTTCCGGCGTCCATCATCGCGATCTTCCCACTCACCACATGCGGACCGAGCATGTCGGCGACCAGTCCGCCAAAATACCCCTCGCCCGCGGTGTACTCCTGAGGCTCATGCAGGAGTTGGAATCCGAGGATGCGTTGATACCAGTCGATGGCCGCCTGCGCGTCAGTGACCGTAATGCCGACGTGCGTGATGGTCCGCGGCTGCTGCGGCAGCGATGTGGCTTGAGTCATGAGTCCTCCATTGCATCGACTTACATTCGGGAGTGCGTCCCCTCCTGGCGTGGCGACGTCGGTGGGTCGACAAACTCAGAGTCGCACCCATCGGCTCACCCCTGCCATCGCATGCCGGGCCATATTTAAGGGGGCATTCCCGAAGTCGATTCGGCCCGTGGCCGTCAGGGCACGTGCCGTCGGCTAGGTATTTACCGCGCGCGACTCGAACCGGTGGTGCTCGACGTGCCCCTCACACTGCGCGCAAACCCGAACTTTGCCGCGCCGATCGGGTCGGGCGCCGTTTGACTGCCGCCACGCGTTTCAACTCGGTGCGCGAGTTGACGCCCAGCTTGCTGTAGACGTGCCGCAGGTGGGTGTTTACAGTATGCGGCGACAACGAAAGTCTCTGGGCAACTTCGGGGTTGGAGGCACCTTCGATCACGAGTTCGGCCACTCGGAGCTCCGCGGGGGTTAGGCTCTCCCAGCCCGTCTTCGCTCTGGTGCGAACGATGCGTCGGCTCACGCCGAAGTCGTGGAGGCTGCGTGCGGTGCGCCGGGCGTCACCCACGGCACCGTGCGCGCTGTACACATCGAATGCTTGGCTGAGGGTGTCGGCGGCGGCATCACGCTGGTCTGCGTCGCGCAGCAACTGCCCGAGGTCCTCCAGAGCCGCGGCGTGCAGCATCGGCCGTTCAGCGGTGCTCAAGGTGTTGACCGCCCCGGCGAGCGACGCGACATCGCGCTCGAGGAGCCCGCGCACGTACTGAGCGACACCGGATAACAAGGGAGCGCGGGGATTTTCCCTCTCCAGGACGTCGAGCGTCATCCCAGCATGGCGGTGCGCGACTTCGTCGCCGGTGGCTGCCGCCAGTCGGGCGGTCAGCACCACGTTATCGAAGTCCGTCGGCCACAACGGAAGGGGCAACAACGGTGCCTTTTGTCCCAGATGCCTGACGGCGCTGGTCAGGTCCCCTCGGTACCAGGCGGCGCGGGCCAGAACACAACGCGCACGCACCCGAGCCGAATCGGTACAGCCATCTTGGGCCACGCCACGAGCGGCGCTGCTGGTGTGCCTGATGAGGGTCTTGTCGTCAAGGTGGACCGCGACAAGGGCCAGGTGGGTCAGCGCTACGACATCGGCGACCACGTAGTCATGAGCGCCGACCGTCTGCACGTGAGGCGCGAACGCGGCTCGCGCTTGGCCCAACTGGCCCGCCGCGGCGTCGCACATGGCCTGGATCATGTCGAGTAGCTGGACGGTGGACGTCTTGCGCTCCGCCTCGGCGACCGCTCGGTTCACCGCGACGATGGCGGTCGCGTCCTCAAGTCGACCCAGCGCTGCCAACACCATCGAGCAGTATCGAGTTGCCGCCTGCCCGGCCGACGAGGAGGCACCAAGCCGCGCCGAGCCGGCCATCACGTCGTCGCAGATTGCCGACGCGCGCCGTCCGTATCCGGTCGCCAGTTCGACGGCCGCCACTGTCGTTTTGGCCAGCGTCTCGGTCTCGACGTCATCGAGGCGTGCCAGTTGTTCGAGCGCTTCGCGTGCGACAGGACCTGCCGCCAGCTGACCGTCGAGCATCATGGTGGAGGCAAGCCAGGCCTGGTTTCGTGCGCGCGTCACGGGGGCAAGGTCCGGCAGCGTCAAGACTGAGCGGTTCTCTGCAGCCCGGTGTTGTGGCCAGCGCGTCGGCAGCATCGACAGACTGACGCGGATGTCGGCTTCGGCCTGAGGCGGCAGGTCACCCGAGAGGGCCCGCGCCGCCATCGCCTCGGCCTCGTCAAATCGGGAGGCTCGAATCAAAAGTTCGACGTTCTCGGCCAGTAGCGCCGCGCGCAGCGCGGGCTCACATCCGGCCAGTTCGAGGGCTCGCAGGGCGATGTCCGCCGCGCCCGAGCAGTCGGCTCGCGCCAGTGACCGTGCTGCCGACCGCAATGATGCCACGGCGGCGAGGTCGCCGACTTCGGCGCTGCGCGCCAACTGTGGCGCCACGTCTTCGGGCACGGCCCCCAGGTCAAGCAGAACGTCGGCCGATTCGCGTTCCAACGCGCGGCGCAGCGACTCCGGCAGTGTGTCGCGCGCGGCGCTTCGAAGCAGATCGTGCCGGAACTTCAAAAGCTCCTCATCGCCGATGAGCAGATCCGCGCGCACGGCTTCGGTAATCGCACCGACCAGCTCGGCGGGTCGCCGATCGAGCATCCTGGCCAACAGTGTGACCGAAAACCGTTCGGGGAGAATCGATGCCAGCCCGACAAGTTCACGAGTCATCGGGTTCAGGCTGTCCAGACGTTTCTCCATCGTGGTGACCATGCGCCGTGGCAGCGTCGGGCCGATCGCGGATGCCCGCCCGCCCGCAAATTGAATTCGATTGTCCTCCCGCAGGCCGTGCAGCAGTTCGATGACGAGAAACGGATTACCCGTCGCTTGGGCAGCAAGCTGCGACAGCGAGTCATCGACGCTGCTGCCCAAAATGTCGGAGACGATGCCGGCGGCCGCGACGACGTCCACGGGTGGCAACAGCAAATGGGCGGCGTGGGCCACCCCGCCGGCGCCAAGCGCTTGGACCGCGTCGCGAATCGCCGCACCGCACGTTCCGTTCCGGGTGGTAAGCGCCCACAGGACGGGCGCGTCCGCCAATGCCGCCATTAACAGGCGCAGCGCAGTGACCGTACCCGCGTCCGCAAGGTGAGCGTCGTCGATGGCGATCATCAACGGCGTCGCCCGCGCCGTCTCGGCGATGGCCGACTGCAGCTCGCGCACCACCCAGTAACGCAAGTCGGCGACCGAACCCAGCGCACGCAGCGCGTCGGCGTCACCGACCGGCGGATCAGCTGCCAACGTGGCACTGAACAGGGGAGCGAACGGCACCGCGCGTTGGTGTTCGGTCGCGGTGGCCGACAGGAGGCGCCCGCCGTGCGACACGGTGCGCTCACCGCACTCGCGGAGCAGACGCGTCTTGCCGATCCCCGGCGGACCGTCGATCAAAACTACCGAGCCCCGCCCGCCTGCCAGGCGCTCGACAAGGGTATCGATGACGGCCAGTTCGCGCGACCGGCCACGGACGGGCAGAACTTCCAGAGCGGTCACGCATCGGGACTCGTGAGCTGCCATGGCTTCCTTGGGAACGGGGCGGGCCCATCGAGGACACTCGCTATAGCATCACTATAGCGACTGAACATTTTCTCTACTAGCTGAAGCTACTGTCGAGTAGTATGACGGTCACTTGAATCAATTGAGCACCACTGCGCCGTCTGTTACGATCCGGGGTCTATGAGTCCCCTAACAGTCGCCGATGACTGACGAGGAACCGACCGCTGCGCCACCGCGATCTCGTCGGGACGAATACGCCGAGCAGACGCGAATGGCCGTGATCGACGCCGCCAGAAAGCTGTTCGCTAAACGCGGCTACTTCAATTGCACCATCAACGAAATCGCAGACGCCAGCCGCGTCTCGGCGGGTACCGTGTATGCGCAGTGCGGCGGCAAGCAAGGGCTGCTGAAGTCCCTCATGGACATTTGGACTACCGCACCCCTGGTCCAGGAAACGCTCGATCGAATTGGCGCCACCGAATCTCTCGACGAGTTCCTCGACGTTCTCGGTGACTCCTATTTCCAGTTCTATCGGCGTTTCGACGATATCGTCCAAATCGTCGTCACCACGGCGGCGCATGACGGCGAAGCGGCGGCCGCACTCATCGAGGCAACCCATCGTCATCGGTCCGCGCTACACGAAATCGCACGTAAAGCACGGGCATTGGGGGGCTGCCCTGCTGATTTCTCGGACGACGACTTCGCTGACATTGTGCTGTACCACTACGGCCCGCAGAATGGCTTCCACTTCACGGTGAAGGTGCTCGGGTGGCCCGAGCAGCGTGCACGCGCCTGGATCAGCGGGCAGCTTGCTCATGCTCTACAACGAGGCCCGACGGCCGTTACCGAGGCGCCGCCGGCGCGTGGAGTCAAGCACCACAAACGCTAGCCCGCCCGATAGGGTGGCGCGCCCGCACCGCCGCGTCCTTAAAAACTGCACGGCAGGCGTGACTTAGAAGCTAATTAATAACCGATCGAGCGGTGTTCCGCGTGCCCAAGTCTGACGACTCGGGGTGCCTTCGGTCCTGCGGATGGCGCGATGCCCCCTCTCTGGCTCGCCGCCGATGACCGCGTTGTAAGTTCGTTCGGAGCTACCAGGACCTCGAGCGCCGCGCGCAATGAGGTCAGCCGCACCTTTACCCACACCACTGAAGGGGCGAGAGCAAGCCGATGAGGACGATCGCATACCGCCAAGCGGCAGTCGTCGGCCTGACTGCCGCGTTGATCACTGTCGGCTGCAGCAATGGCAAGAGCGTCAACGCGTCGGCACCGCCACAGACCAGTGTGAACGCCACCTCCACATCTAAGGTCCCAACGCAGCCCACCGAGGTGAAGCTCACCGGGGATGGTGGCGTCGAGGTGACTCTGACCGGGCCGATCGCCGCCAAGTACACGTCGGCAACTGATGATCAGAAGAAGGCTCTCGGCAAACCACTGACGGGTGACCGCAACGCCGGCACCCGGCCGAGTGGCTTGGTATTCCAGCAATTCCAGGGCGGCGTGATCACCGCCAAGAATGAACAGCCTGGCGCGCCCGCGTATATCACCACGGGCAAGATCCGCGAGGCCTGGAATATCCCACGCGACCCGGACGGCGCACCTGCGACCACCGGCACTAACGGTTCGGCGGGTCCGCTGGGCTTACCCACTAGCGACGTGAACACCGTCGATGATCTGCTCGTGTCGACCTTCGAGCGCGGCAAGATCGTGTACAACCCGACGACCGGCCAGGTCGAGGTGACCGTAAACGGCAAGGTCGTGCCGTCCGGGCTCTAGCCCGAATGATGTTGCCGCAGAATGCTATGCAGGCCGGGCGATACAGGGGAGCGGCTCGGACGTCTTTGCACGATCTATCGCACATCGCCACTTGGGTGGCTCCCATGGAGGTTCCACTGGCCGCAGTCGGGAGCCAGGACGTCGTTGACATCGACTTCAAGTCCCCCGACCTTCGGCCCGGGATTGGACGCAGTGCTGACGACGCGCTGGTAGAGGACTGCGGCGGGGTGGACTTGAGTGCCGGACCAGGCACGAGTTTGCCAGAGCCACCGGCGGCCAGGTGTGCTCGAAGACCCCACAACGCCATCGTCCGCGGCCCACTGACACACCCTGACGCCGCCGTAGACGCCGGTGCGTTGAACGCCGAGAACCGAGTTGATTCCGCGAAACCACTGCAGGGCAGTGTGATTCCAGGTGTCGCGATTGATGTCCTCATCGATGGTGAAGAAAATCGGCGCACTCTCGCCGCCTCCCGCCGTGGTATGCAGCTGCCAGGCGGTGCGCGCGTCCGCGACGCCGCCCGCGTAGCCCCGCGTGAAGTCCGACGGTGCCGAGCTACCCGGCTTGCCGTATTGGTAGTTGCTGACGATCACCAGACCCGCGGATTTCAATGAGTCAGCGTAGGACCGAGTGATCGGTTTGGCGCCAAACGACGAGCCAGGACGCGACATCGAAACGTAGTTGACCACCCCGCTATAGCCGGCGGCGCGGATCTGCTGCGCCGGAATCTGGTGCGCGGCAAAGTCAATCAGCTGAGGGGGAGCGGTGGCAGCCGCCGTGGGCAGGCCGCAGGCGACTGACGCGGCACCCAGGCCGGCCACCGCAGCGGCGTAGCGCAGCGCGTCGCGCCGGGAAACGACACGCGGTTGCGCGGTACTGGCCATCGGGGGCAAATTGTGCACTGCGCGATGTTAACGATGTGATTGTTGTTACGGATAGACCTGCGCCAGCCGAAACGCGGTTGCATTCCTAAATCGATACCAAGTGGTGACCGTTCGGCAATGACCGCGGAAGCCCGCGCGAAACAACGCGGCGCACAGGCAGATTCAATTCTCTGGGTGCCCTGACTCATGCCACGATTTATTCCACGATCGCCCGCGCCGCCCGCTCGGCGATAAGCATGACCGGCGCGTTGGTGTTGCCGGAAATGATGGTGGGCATAGCCGAGGCATCAACCACGCGAAGGCCGGCGACGCGATACACGCGACAGTCGGTATCGAGCACTGTGGCGGCCGACCGCGGATGACCTTGTGCGTCAAAGGCTCCCATCGCGCAGGTGCCCACCGGATGAAAAATAGTTGTTCCGAGTTCCCCGGCCGCCTTCTCCAACTCTTCGTCGCTCACCAGTTGTGGGCCGGGAAGCAACTCTTGGGGAGAGTAGCGGGCCAGAGCCGGTGCCGCCATAATCTGGCGGGTCATCCGTAGGCCGATCGCGGCAGTTCGACGATCGGCGTCAGTCGACAGGTAATTGCAAGAAATCTTCGGATTGATAAGGGGATCCGCGTTGGCCATGCGCACGTGGCCGCGCGAGCTGGGTCGCAAATTGCAGACCGAGGGAGTGATCGCTCCGAAGGGATGCAGGGGTTCGCCGAACTTCGGCAACGACAAGGGCTGTACATGCCATTCCAAATCGGCACTGCCTAGCGCGGGGTCACTCTTGGCGAAAGCGCCCAGAGTGGAGGGCGGCATCGTCATCGGCCCCGATCGCAACAGCAGGTACTGAAGTCCCATGCCCGCCCTGGTGATCCAATTCCGGTACAGCGTGTTGACGGTGGGGGCACCCCGGACCCGGTAGATGGTGCGAATCTGCAAGTGATCCTGCAGGTTTTCGCCCACTCCTGGCAGGTCGACGGCGACCGGCACGTGATGCCGGGCGAGCAGGCCGGCCGGGCCCAGACCCGAGACTTGCATCAGATGCGGCGAGCCAATAGCCCCGGCGCTCAGGATGACCTCCCGGCGGACTCGGACATCGACGATTTGGTTACCTTTGAGCAACCGCACGCCGGTGACGCGTTGTTGCGCCGTAGTCCACGCGCCGCGACGCTGATCCGCGTGAACCTCATCGTCCATCAGAATCCGCAAGGCTTGCGTCTGCGTGTAGACGGTGAGATTGGGTCGGTGGGCGACTGGATGCAAGAAAGCATCAGCCATCGACCAGCGGCGGCCGCGTCGTTGGTTGACGTGAAAGTACGCACTGCCGGCGTTGACCCCCCGGTTGAACTCATCGACCGGGGAGATGCCCACCTGGGCAGCGGCGGCCTGCCAGGCGTTCAAGATCTTCCAGCTCACACGCGGCCGCTCGACGCGGATCTCACCGTCGGCGCCGTGCCACTCGTCGGCGCCACCGAAGTAGTTTTCCAACTCTTTGTAGATCGCCAGCGTCTCGCCTGGGCGGTCCACCCCACCCCAAAGCCATCTCTCGTCACCGGTAGCCTGCGCCCATAGGTCGTAGTCGCTGGCCTGTCCACGCATGTGGATCATCGCGTTGATCGACGAGCAACCGCCGATCACACGGCCGCGCGCGTAGTGGATGCTTCGGCCGGCCAGGCCTGGGTCGGGTTCGGTCGTGAAGCACCAATCGGTGCGGGGGTTGGCGATCGTGTACAGATAACCAACCGGCACCTTGATCCAGAACCAGCCGTCTGTGCCGCCTGCCTCAATCAGGAGGACACGGCGCTCGGGGTCGGCGCTGAGCCGATTGGCGAGCAGGCAGCCCGCGCTACCTGCTCCCACGATGATGAAGTCGAATTCGGCGACCGGGCTCATTTCGGCATCGTTCCTCCAGGCGTCGGATCCGCGAACTAGTGTGCACTACGGTCTAGCCTCGACCTCTGAAAACTGTTGGTGTCGAGATGAGTTTCGCCCTCCGGTGCAGTCTTATCCACGTGGGCAAACTCATCTATGGCTTCAACGTGTCGGTCGACGGGTACATCGCCGATGCGCAACGGAATATCGGTTGGACAGATCCAAGCGAAGAACTGCACCAGTACTGGAACGACTTCGAGCGGGAGACCGCGTGCGCGTTCTACGGGCGCCGCCTCTACGAACTGATGTCCGCGTACTGGCCGACCGCCGACGAAGCCCCCGACGCCACCCCGATGATCGTCGACTTCGCCCGTATTTGGCGCAACATGCCCAAGGTGGTGTTCTCGCGCACCCTAGAGTCCGTCGAGTGGAACTCCCGCCTGGAACGGGGCGACCCGGTCGAGGTGATAAGGAAGCTGAAAGCCGAGACCGACGGCAGGCTGGAGGTCGGCGGGGCGACGCTGGCGGCACCGATCGTGCAGGCCGGACTGGTTGACGAGTACCGGATCGTGGTCACGCCCACCGCCGTCGGCGGCGGCACTCCGTTTTTCCCGACACTGCCGTCGTGGATCTCGCTGCGGCTGTTGGAAAACCGCACCTTCCCGGGCGGCACGGTCCTGCTGAGGTACGAGGCCATCCACGACTGATCGACCGCGTACTGGGACCGTTAGGGATCGTTACCGCAATCGTGATCTCGCACCCGTATCTTCGAACATGCGAACAGGCCGAAGCTTTCGGCCTTCCAATAACGCCTATCGGCGTCCGCAAGCCCGGGGGGCTGATATGACGACTGCAATCGCTGCGCATGACCCCGTGGAGACCGACGCGGCCGACAGGCAGGCCGACGTCCTGTTGGCGGTCGCGAGAGTGAACGCAAAGGCCGGGGACACCGTTGTCGTGGAACTAAAGCCGCGCTGGCAACTCACGGAAGAAGAGATCGTGCGCGCGTCGATCACGGTGATTTTGGTGGCGCTTGTGGCGGTGATTAGCGTCGCCGCGAGCGCGATCTTGACGATTGGGTAGCGGCGCCTACGGCTCGCGCGGCGAGGCCCGATCCGCGTATTCGTGTCGGTGGTGAAGTGTGGCGGCGGCCCTGACGACCGAAAAATGGTTAAAAGGGTTGAGTCATAGGGTGATCCATTAGTGGCGAAAGCTCAGAACAGCACGATGCCGAGGATGGCGATGGCCCCCAATCCGACGGCAATCAGCAGCTGGATCAGCCGACCGCGAACCACCAGCCGATACAAGGACATCGCGGCTATCAACGAGCCGCCAATTATCAGCAGTGGGCTGCCGCTGAAGAAACCGACCAGCAGATGCAGCTGATGACAGACCGTGGATTGGCACACGACCGCAAGGATCCCACAAACTCGTGTGTGGAACCTCAGGCCTTCTGCTGGTAACCGCCATATTCAGTTCCGACGTATACCTCACCAGATGAAGCCGCGAGTCGGTCGAGAAAGGGCAGGGGAGGCGTTGCTCGCGAGGAGCCGCAGCCAGTGCCTGGCCGCGCGCTCGCCGCATAGACATACCATAGGGGGTATGGTATTAATCTAATGCGGGCGTTATCGAACCGCGCCTCAATTCGAGGGCTCACGTAGACCGCTCAGTCGGTGTCGGCAGCGTAACGGGTGGCGAAAACCTCCGCCTGCGCCGCATCGGCCTGCTGCTGCGTCGGCAACTTCAGACTTGCGACGAGCTCGTCCGCGGCCCCGAGGTCGATATTCGACCGTAATGCCTGCATGACCTGAGCCATGAAGGTTTGTTGTGCCGCCAGTCCTTGTTGTCGGGCCAAATCGGCAACCACAAGGATCTCGTCGGCGAGCGCTGCCTCAGACATCTTCGTCACCTTCGGGCTCAGATCGATCAGCACGACACTTCCGTCCACCAGCGCCATAGCCGATACGCTTCCGGCAGGATTGGTCACCTTGACCAGACCGTCCGTCCCGCTCTGTGAGTCGTCGGTGGCGACGTGAGTCGCCGGACGAATCGCATCCACGTCGGTTGTCGTGTCTTGGGGTTCGGCAGTCAGCTGCGCGCGCAGGGCATCAGCGGCTGACCCCTGGCTGCCGTCGTCGCCGTCACCAAAAATCAGGGCCTGCCGGTCCAGGTCATCGCTCGGACTGGACTGGTTGCTGTTGAAGAAAACCAGCGCAGAGATATCTTCCTGGTCGTCCGCGGAGTGCGACATCGCAGTCAGCCGCCTCTCTGAAGCTGTTCGTCAAGAGCGGCGCCATGGGTGTGATCAGTCGTCCGATACGCTGTGGCGGCCATTTTGAGCGCGTCGTCACAGTCGTCTAGCGAACGGTTCAATCGGCTTCTGACGTCTTCGCGCCTCCGCGCCAATATATGCCGGATGCCGTCGACGCCCTCGCGCGAGGTTATGCCGTGGGTATTTCTGAGTTTGATTCGAAAGGCGTCATCGGGTGCGTCAAACGCGGCATTTATCCGCTCCCGGGCTTCTTTCAGGCATTGCCGTATGTTTGCGATGTCGTCTGGGTCGACTACTAGGTCCGGCACGGCGCGGTCTCCTTCAGGTGCAAATTCATTGGGGCAGAAGGTTGCTCGCTATGGCTTCGGCCGCGTTGCCGATTCGACCGGCGGGAGTGGCTCGTGCGGATGCTGCGGATCGACCGCCGCATCGACGGGAGCACGCGTTGCCCCTTCGGCGCCGACCGCCGCACCGGCACCGTCGACCTTCTCGCCGTGCGTCAGCTCGTTGTCCGGGGCCTTGGTCCCGGGGGTTGCGGTCTGTTTGAAAGCGTTGGTGGCCTGCGAGGCGGCGCCCTGAAGCCCCTGGCCGACCTGTTGGACCACGTTGCCCGCCGCACTCATCGCGGCCGGTGTCATCACTGGCGTGGCCGGCTGGGCCGGTGCGTCGGGGGCGGACGGCGCGGTGGGTGCTTGCGCGTGCGAGGGTTTCTTCGTCACGTCGCCTCCGTACCCGCCCTTACCGCCGGCAACGGGGTATCCCCTGAGGCGGTCGGGCGCAGGAGACGACACCGAGGAGGGCACCGGGACCTCACCGCTTCTAGGCGAGTGAAAGGTCGGCATGGTTGTCGCGCGTGTCGTGGGAGCGACAGTTTGGGGAGCGGTGTCGGAAAAAATCGGCACCATTTTGAGAGCGGCGTCGTACTTAGCTTGCACGTCGCTTTCCCATGCATCCGTGGTCGAATGTATCTCGGCCATGTGGTAGCTTGCCTCGGCGACCAAAGCGATCAATGCGGCTCCGACTGCACCCTTCTGAAAAGTCCGGGTAGCAGACAGCGCGGCTTCCTGAGCCAATGCCGCCGAGATGGGAAAAATTACACTACTGGCCGCCAGAGTTTGCGCGAGGACGTAAGAATATACGGCGTAGGCGACAAAAAGGCACGCGGTCAACCCGGTTCTGGTATACGAGAATTGCGACCGAATGCCCATCACCATCTCGGACTGTGACTTCGCCCAGTTTTGGAGGGCTTTATCTGCCTCCATCGCTGCTCGCACAGCGTCCTTTAGCCGATCGTTCGTTACCCCGTACGCCATTGCGGCCTTGCCGTGCCAGCGATTCTTGTCCGGTGCGGCCAGTTCCAGCTTTGAAATAGCTGAATCGAAAAACGCTCTGGACGTATTAAGCGTCGACGCTCTTTCAGGAGTTGACCAGCCGTTGACAAATTCCAGAGCAGACACTAACGCGATGCCATTCTCTAGCAAAACGGTCGGCTTCTTGTCGAGAAACGCCTTGAGTTCCCCTTTTGCCCACTGCCTCCCGACTTCTGTCATCACAGTCTGGAAGGTTGCAAATCCAGCCGCCGCCGACCCGGCCGGATCGTTATCCTCGGAGCTTTTGTACGCGGTCGTAACGTTAATAATGACCCTGAGCACCGCCGCCGCCATAGCCGCATCCGCCGGCATGGTCACCCCTTCCTACTCGATGCATCTGACCGCGCTCGAAGGCTCACTCGGCGTGCGTGGAGTGCAGATCGGGTCATGCTAGTTGCTTCGCGAGCTTAACAGCGCGTCATCGAAGCCCGTACGCCAAATTACTGCGGGACATCTAGCATTCAAGCGTTGTACACCAAGAGTGGCTGCCGACCGAGAACCCTGTCGATATGCTCCGGCCAAACGGTCTTCTTTAAGTAAGGATTTTCCGATGCCCGGCGAAACCGGCCCGCAGCTTGCCGAGGTGCTGCAGCACACGCAGGAAGTTATCTCGGCACTCGATGACAGTCAGTACCGCACGATCAACAAATCCTTTACCGCCACAGACGAGACCGCGACGGTCAGGGTAACCGTAAACGGAGCGCGCTGGCTAACCGGTCTACATATCGAGCACGGCCTGCTGCGACTGGGCGCCGACACGGTGAAGCAGCGCATCAACGAGGCCCTGCACAAGGCGCAGGAGGCGGCCGTCGAAACCGCCGAATCCGAGGAGGACATGTTCGAGCAAACGATCACTGCGCTCAGCACTGCGCTCCAGCAGCATCTCGGAGATCTCCCGGGTGCGAACGGAGGGCTCTCGGCTTCGAAGGAAAGTGACCCGAACTGAAGCGAGCAGCCCGGACGCGCCGCTAGTTCGTCAACCGGTCCCAGCCGAATCGTCGCGCAATAATCCGGCGACTTCCGATGAGATTAGGCGTCAAGTCCTGAACCGCTTCCACATCTGTTCAATTTCCAGCAGCCAGCTTTGGAGTTCCCCTAGCGTGTGTCCATGACAACGACCGAGACGGTTCAACCCGCATCGATGCCCCTCGCTCGCAAAATGTTGTGCGCCGTGTACGCGCTCATCGCGCTCCTGGCGCTTATTGCGACATGGAGCCAGACCGTCGCTTACACACACAGCGGCGCCGCCTTCTTCGGCACCTTCTGGCAGGACACCAAGGTCAATGCTGCGTCGCGCAACATCACCGCCGACGCGCTCATGCTCAGCATGTCCGTCGTCATCCTTATCGTTGTCGAAGCGAGGAAATACGGAGTGCGATTCGTCTGGCTCTATATTGTCGGCGGAGTCTTCGTCGCCATCAGTGTGACGGTCCCGCTTTTCCTTATCGCTCGCGAAATTCGAATCGGCGCTGCAGAACCTCCGCGGCTTCGCCCGTTCGATGTAATCCTGCTGCTTGTGTCAGGCTCTGGTGCTCTAGCCCTCACTACCTGGGTCGACATGGGCTGAATTTGCCCTCCGGGTCTTTCGGCGAATCGCCTGTCATCGGGTGCACAAGCTGAGGTACGGTCGGCGACGCCGTGCCGCGTGAGCAGCGTCAACCGCGTCGTCGCGACACAGTTGATTGGGCAGATGCAATTGCCGTCGTCAACTGGTAACCCTGCATATTCCCACCGTAGGCGCGGTGACCACCTGTGCCCAGCCTGCGAACAGGGGATAGGTGAGTGTCGGGATGACATATCGGTATAGGCGCAAACGCCTGTGTCCGAGTGCTCGACGTGGTTTTCGCGACAGCGGCGCGGGGCTCTGAGCTAATCAGGCCCCGCGGCCACGTCTGAATTAGGTTGGTTTGCAGCGCTGCCGGGGTGTTCGTTGTCGAGGTGTCAGTCGAATTTGCAGGCGTGAGTGGTCAAGCGTCAAGGGCAGCGGTGTGTGTGGGTTGAGGTCGAGGCCGGTAGCCGCGAGGCTGCGCTCGCTCAGTAATGCTGTCAGTACGACGGCGCCGAGTTGCAGCGCAAGGTCGGCTCCGGGACATCCTTGCGGGCCGTGACTGAAGAAGTTGAATGACCAAGAGGATTTAGCGGATCCTTCGGTCCAGGCGGTGGGATTGAAGTGGTCGGCCTCGGGGAACCGGCTGGTGTCGCGGTGGTTAAAGGTGTTGACGATCATGACTTGTGTTGCTTCGGGAACTGTCGCGCCATCCCACTCAGTAGCCCGAGTTAGGGTTCGTGCCAGTACGGGTGTGCTGGGCCATAGGCGCATCGCTTCGGATAGGCAGCCGATGAGGTAGTCGTGACTAGTTTGTTGGTCGATGCCGTTCTGCGCCTTCGCGAGAATGGCGGGGTGAGCGGCTAGCAGTGCTAGGCAACGCCAGAGGTTGATGGCCAGGGTGTCACCCATCGCGAACATCGAGTGAATGACTTGATGGGTCGGATGAGTTATGTCGCTGGCGGGTGCCGCGACGAATTGTCCGACCAAACTGTTGGCTGCTGCGGCTTGTACGTAGCGGTCCAGTGCGGCTAGGAATGTGCTGAAGAGCTTGGGGTCTCCCTTGCCGGGGGGGTTGGCTTTAGTCATAAGCGTCGCCAGTTGTGCCGAGATTTGTTCGTCGTCGGTAGCGTTGTCGCCGAGGATGATCCGCCGCGAAATGCGTTGTATTGCAGCGTGAAACTGTGGCCAGTCAAGGTTGTCGGGGATAGACAGGGCTTCCTCGTGAGCGACGGTGTCGCATCGGTTCGCGATCGCGCCGCTGCCGGTGGCGCGCGTCAGGACGGCGTCGGTGAATCGGCGGCGGTCGGACCAATGGCTGCCTCGGGATATGGTCAGGGCGTGCGGCTGAAATTTGTTCATCCCTGAGAGCTTGGGTTCGGGGTCGGATGCGAATGGCTCTGGCGCGTGGGAGAGAGCGAAGCGGATCTGATCGGGGCCAAAGACGACTGTGGAGGCGTGCAGGAAGGCGGCTTTGTGGCCCATCAGGTTTCCTACTGGAGACGATAGCGGCGGTCGTCGTCGTGCCGTGGTGCATTGACGGTGGCTTGGATGTGGCTGAGCAGCGCATGTCGTGCGGGCTTGGCTTCAGGGACTGGTAGTGATTGCTCCGGACTGCTCGTGGTAGGTGATGCGGTCGTTGCCGATACTGTCACGTAGTTGACGGCAGTCGGCGACGAAGATGTCGCGGACGCACTAGAGGATACGACGACGTTTAGTTGACATAATGTCGCTTATCGGCATAAACCGTTACGAGTTGCATCGAGTGAACGCGCTCGCACCTGTTGACGATTGGCCCATCTGCGTACTTCTCGGCAACTGTTCCGGCGCCTCCAGTCCCGAACGAGCCGTACCTTTCAATCACTTAGTGAATGATTCGGGTGTTAGGTGAAATCTTGAGCGAGCCGCGATCGCCCAGCGCCATGGCCGGTAGCCCACACCCTGCCGCGCCCTGCCGGGTCGTGCGCAATACGTCACTGTGACGAATTGTATTGAGGCGGCGGGGTTTTGTCCCGGGTTCGGTCGATCGTCTATACGATCTCGGATGGTTGTCGACATGGCTGACGAGTTGCCGGTTCATCCCGCAAGGTTTGAGCTCGAGACCTTCATCGTCGGCACCGCTTAAGCCGGTAGCTGGGTCGCGACCCCGGCAAGCACCGTGTTCAGCCCATTCTCGAATTGAGTCTCCACGGGTGGATGTTTAGCCTCCTGCACGATCCGGACCAGCGTCGGATAGTTCCCGGTTGCGAGCATGCGCCGCAGATACGGCCAGGACGCCACCTGCCAGGCACTCTCGTCGAGCCCGGAATCCTGTTCGGAGCGCAGCTCATGGTGTTCGCTTTGCAGCGCACCCGTCACGTACGCGAGCACCGTGCGGTAGGCATGCAGCACCACTTCGATGCTGTCGAAACTACGGCTCAACGCGGCGAACACTTCCTCACGATGGGCAAACGCATAGGGACCAAACTGGGGCCGACCACCTAGCAAACCGACGAACCAGCAGTGGGTGCGGCTGGCCGCCCGGATCCGATGGGCGACCTCGGTGAGCACCTCGCGCCACCCACCCGGTAACGGTCCCTCGATCTCGCCCCAAATTTCGTCGACCATGAGCTGTAGCAACTCGTCCTTGGTCGCAACATAGCCGTAGAGCCGCATAGGGCCGACGCCCAGCGTGGCGGCAACCTTACGCAGCGACACCTCGGCGAGGCCGTACTCGTCGGCCAAGGCGATCGCGGCCGCCACAATGGCGTCTCGGCTCAGCGGTGTCGGCGCCGGCCGGACCACCGGCTCGGGCCGCTCCCAGACCGCCATCGGGTGCAGGCCGTTCTCCGGTTTCGCTGCCATTATCCCAACCCTTCTGGAGATACACCCTATCAATCGATACACTGTATATTGCATATACAGCGTATCGAAGGAGAAGGTGTGAGCGATTCCGTGTTGGTGGTCGGCGGCGGCCCGACGGGCCTATCGGCCGCCTTGTTTTTAGCCTGCCGCGAAGTGCCCGTAGTGCTGGTAGAGAAGCATATAGGCAGCTCACCGCATCCCCGGGCCGTCGGCTGGACTCCACGCACCATGGAACTGTTCGCCGCGGTGGGGATCCACATCCCCGAGGCCGATGTCGCGGCGAGCAAGCCCCGCCGAGTCCGGGTCGAAACGCTGTCCGGGCCGTGGCAGGAAGAACAACCGTGGACGCCGAACGGCGGAACGCCGAGCACCCGATTCTCCCCGCACACAAATGCCCGCATGTCGCAGGACGAACTCGAACCCCTGCTCCGCCGACGCGCCGCCGAACTCGGCGTCGACCTTCGGATGGGTACCACCCTCATCAATTTCGACCAGGATCCCGCCGGGGTGTGCGCCCGACTGCGCGGTCCCGACGGCGCCGAGGCGACACTGCGCGCGTCGTACCTGGTGGCCGCCGACGGCGCCAGCAGTCGGATCCGGGAGGCACTGGGCATCGAGCGCAGCGGCCGCGGAGCACTGCGGGCAATGCGCAGCGTGCTTTTTCGCGCTGAGATCCCAGACGAGCTACGTACTCGCATCGAGGAAGCGCGCGCCAACGCGATCGTGCAATTTTCGGTGCAGCAGCCCAACTTCGGCGGCCTGCTCGCTCAATACCCCGACGGGCGGTTCATCCTCATGTTCGACGACGACGTCGAGCGTGACGACGCCACGCTGATCGGCTTCGTGCGACGTGCCCTCGGTGTCGGGGACGTGCCGGTCGAGCTTGTCGCCACCGGCCGGTGGGACGTCAGCGGGCTGATCGCCGACCGATTCTCATCTGGACGCATCTTTCTGGCCGGCGACGCCGCGCACGCATTGCCACCCAACCGAGGTGGCTACGGAGCCAACACCGGTATCGACGATGCGAACAACCTGGCCTGGAAGCTGGCGTCAGTGCTGCACGAGAAGTCGACCGCCGCCCTGTTGGACAGCTACGACGCCGAGCGCCGTCCCATCGCGTGGCTGCGCCACCAGCAGATCTTCGCCCGCCCCGACCACGCTTACGGCGCCATCGGCGAGGGGGAAATCCTTGACGACGACGCGATGGAGTTCGGCCAGCTCTACCGCTCCTCGGCGATCATTGGGGCCGGCGCCGACCTCCCGCCGGCCCGCCGCCCCAACGAGTGGGCGGGACAGCCAGGTACCCGGGCGCCGCATGTCTGGTTGACCCGCTTGGGCGAGCGGCTCTCGACGCTGGATCTGTTCCAGCGCGACTGGGTACTGCTGACCAAGGAGCCGCGCTGGCGGCAAGCCGCAGCTGGGCTGGGCATCACTTGCACGGTGATCGGCGCCGACGTGACGGATGACGGCGCCTTCCCAACGGCCTACGGGCTGGGCCCGACTGGCGCGACGCTCATCCGCCCCGACGGCTACATCGCCTGGCGCACAACAGAAATCCCGGTTGCCCCGGAAACCGCGCTGCGTGAGGCGTTCAGCCGGGTCGCCTCACTGGCGTCGCAGCCCTCACTCGAGCAGCGACTGGAACGGCTCGAAGCTGTGGTCACGATCCAGCAGCTGATGGCCCGGTACGCGCTCGCGGTGGACGCCGGCTGGAACGGTCGTGGCGTCGACGTCGCGCAGCTGCCGCACATCTTCGCCGAGGACGCCACTTGGAACGCGCCCGCCATGAATATCAGCGTTACCGGGTTGGACGCGATCATCGACAGCGTGCGCAAAGAAACTGCGGCACAAACATTTTCAATGCACAGCTTCACCAACCCGATCATTGACGTGTACGGAAACCGCGCGTTTGGCCGCTGGCGGATGTCGGTCGTGGGAAAGTCCGACAGTGACACCCGCCAGGCGTTTCTTGCGATGGATCTCACCTATGTCCGCACTGGCGCAGGCTGGCGCATCCGCTCAGTCGACGTCGCCCCGGGGACAATGATGGCCTGATGCTCATGGACTGGCTACCTCGGATTGCACTTCATCCAGCATTGCCCGACCTGGCTCGACGGCGGAGTCGCTAAACCACCGCCGCCGACGTTCTGTCTTCGGCTACCAGACGTTGGCCCAATTTGCTGCCAGCCGTGCCCACCGATGACCGACTCTCATTCGCCGTTGACCGGTTCGCGGGGTCCGTTCATATCCGTTCGAAGCGTTGGCTGACGGTGCTGCGTGATTCGATCGCATTCGAGATCGGCTACGCCTACGGGGCTCCGACGCCGCGACCTGGACATGCTCGATCTGACCGGCTTGGGCCGAATCCGCATGTGCTGGCCTACGGCAACTACGGCACTTCTACAGTGCGCTGAACCCAAGGAACCAAGCGTTCGGGACCACGGCGACGAACAGTGCAAACTGTCACCCGAATTCGACTGGGCCGTCAAGCTTCTGCGTAACTGGTGCGACGAAGGCGGTCAGTTTTTCAGCACCGCCGAGCGCTCCCCCGCGTTGTGGCCCAGCCACGTCGGTTGCAAGCGCCGAGGCTGAACTTTACAGCGCGGCCGATGCCAGCGTTGCGTGGTTGAAGAGACCGCCAGTAGATTGATACCGACCACGAAACCGGCCCGATCGCAGCGCAACTGCGAGTCATCGTCGACGCGGATCCCTCGAATCTCACGTACGGGCTGTTCTGCGTGGACTCGTTCGCCACCCAACGCTCACCCGCGAAGTATTGACCAGCTGCCGGCCAGCCGAACCACCCAATTACATGCGCAGCCTGCTCGGGCGGGGGCCGAGCACGGCGCCCTTCCGTCACGTGACGAGAGGCTAGCCGGATTCCAGACTGAACCGCTCAGCATCGGATCACTACCGCAGAACACCGAAAGACCGCGCTCGCTTCATCAGTATTTCGCGGCTACCGCCGCCGCAGGTCTAGCGACGCCGCACGGGGTCAGTGTGTGCCGCCGGCGAGCAGTTCACCCATTTTGGTGACGACGTGCTGTAGGCCTTGGAGGGGCCGAACCATCACCTTAACCGAGGTGATCTGGTCGTGGGTGTTCCAGGCGATGATGTCGATGCCTTCGACGTGAACGCCGTCGATGTTGACCGCGAATTCCAGGACAGCGGAGCGCTCGGTTTTCCATTGCCCGACGTAGTGAAAGTCAGTGCCATGGAACATGCGTTCGGCGGCCAGCAGATATTTGGCGACGAGTTTTTTGCCTTGCTGGGGGGTGAAGACGGCCGGGGAGTAGAAAACGGCGTCGTCGGCGATCAGTGAGTCCAGGACGTCGAGTTCTCCGCGCTCGATGAATTCGAGCCAGCGTGAGATGGCAGGGGCGGTCATACGGCAACCTCCGAGGGTGTGGTGATGGATTGTGCTAGGCGCCCGGCAATGAGCTGCTCGGCTTGGTCGACGATGCGGCTGATCAGTTCGGCGCAGGTGGGGATGTCGTCGATGAGCCCCATGGAGGTGCCGACGGTCCAGATGCCGGCGTCGAGGTCGCCGTCGTCGAACACCCTGCGGCCGCGCACACCGGCGACAAGGTGGCTGATGTCGTCGAATTGTCCTCCGTTGTTGAGGATTTCGACGACTTCCCGCGAGACCGTGTTGGAGGCTACCCGGGAGGTGTTGCGCAGCGGCCGGAAGATCAGTTCCGTTGCGCGTTCGTCGCCGGCGACGATGGCATGTTTGACGTTGGGGTGGATGCAGGATTCGGCGGTGCACATGAACCGGGTGCCCATGTTGATGCCGTCGGCGCCCAACGCCATCGCCGCGACTAACCCGCGGGCATCCGCGAAGCCGCCGGAGGCGATCATCGGGATGTCGATCTGGCGGGATGCGGCCGGGATGAGGACCAGTCCGGGGATGTCGTCTTCGCCGGGGTGTCCGGCGCATTCGAATCCGTCGATGCTGATGCCGTCGACGCCGAGGCTTTGGGCTTTGACGGCGTGGCGCACCGAGGTGCATTTGTGCAGCACCTTGATGCCATGCTCGTGGAACATCGGCAGGTGCGGTGCAGGGTTGGAACCCGCCGTCTCAACGATTTTCACGCCTGAGTCGACGATGACCCTGCGGTACTCGTCGTAGGGCGGCGGGTTGATCGAGGGCAGGATCGTGAGGTTGACGCCGAATGGCTTGTCGGTCAGATTTCGGGTTTTGGCGATCTCGTTGGCCAGATCGCCGGGTGTGGGTTGGGTGAGCGCGGTGATGAAGCCCAGTGCGCCGGCGTTGGCGACGGCGGCTACGAGTTCGGCGCGTCCCACCCATTGCATACCGCCCTGAGCGATCGGGGCGTCGACGCCGAAGACTTTGGTGAATTTCGTGGTGATGGCCATCAGATCACCTCGGTGCCATGCGGATTGCGCCGTCGAGGCGGATCACTTCACCGTTGATCATCGGGTTTTCCACGATGTGGGTGACTAGGGCGCCGTACTCGTCGGGGTCGCCGAGGCGGGCGGGGTGAGGCACCTGCTGGCCCAGTGAGGCGCGCGCGGCTTCGGGCAGCGAGGCCATCATTGGTGTCATGAACAGTCCGGGTGCGATGGTGACCACCCGGATGAAGTTGCGGGCCAGGTCTCGGGCGATCGGCAGGGTCATGCCGACCACACCGCCTTTGGATGCCGAGTAAGCAGCTTGGCCGATCTGGCCGTCGAAGGCGGCCACCGATGCGGTGTTGACGATGACGCCGCGTTCCTCGCCGATGGGGTCGGTCGCCGCGATCCGCTCGGCGGTCAGGCGGATGACGTTGAAGGTGCCGATCAGATTGACTTCGACGACTTTGCGGAAGTCCTCGAGTGGGAAGGGGCCGTCTTTGCCGAGGGTTTTGAGGGTATTGACCACCCCGGCGCAGTTGACCGCGATGCGCACCGGGCCCAGTTTCCAGGCGATGTCGAGGGCGGCGGTGACCGAATCTGGTTGGGTGACATCGGTTTCGGCGAAATGAGCGCGCGGCCCTAGGTCGGCGACGGCGTCTTCGCCCTTGAGGTCGAGTGCGACGACCGAGGCGCCGGCGTCGAGGAGCCGTTTGGTGGTGGCCAGCCCGAGCCCGGAGGCCCCACCGGTCACCACGGCGACGGTGTCGTGGATGTCCAAGATGTTTTCCTTTCGGTTCGCGATCCGTGTGGTGCGGGCCGCGGGTAGGTGGCCGTGACTAGCGGCGGGTCAGGCTGCGAGCGATGACGAGTCGTTGAATCTGGTTGGTGCCTTCGAAGATCTGCATGATCTTCGCTTCGCGCATGTAGCGCTCGACGCGGTAGTCGCGGGTGTAGCCGGCGCCGCCGAAGACCTGAACAGCGTCGGTGGTGACCTTCATCGCCGCGTCGGTCGCGATGAGTTTGGCGATACTGGCCTGGGTCGAATATGGCAAGCCGGCGTCATGGCGCCGGGCGGCGTGCAGGTAGGTGGCGCGAGCGGATTCCACGGCGGCGGCCATGTCGGCCAGCAGGAATCCCAATCCTTGGTGCTCAATGATTCTGCGGCCGAACGTGGTTCGCTGGCTGGCGTAGCTGACGGCCGCATCGAGTGCGGCCTGGGCGAGTCCGGTCGCGCATGCCGCGATGCCCAGGCGCCCGGTATCCAGGGCGCTGAACGCAATCTGCAGGCCTTGGCCCTCTGCGCCTATGCGGCGCTCCTCCGGTAATTGCACGTCGTCGTAGGCCGCGGTCGTGGTCGGTACCGCATGCAGGCCCATCTTGGCTTCGGGGCTGCCGAAACTGAGGCCTTCGATACCGGAGGGCACCAGAAAACACGAGATCGTGCCGCCGGTGTCCCCACCGGTACGGGCGAACAGGGTGTAGAAGTCAGCGATGCCGCCGTGGGTGATCCAGGCCTTGGATCCCGAGATGCGGTACCAGCCGCCGACGCGAACGGCTTTGCACGTCAACGCCGCTGGGTCGGATCCGGCCTGGGATTCCGAGAGGCTGTAGGCGCCGACCTGCGATCCGCCGAGCATGTCGGGCAGCCAGGCGTTCTTCTGCTCTTCGGTGCCGAACGCGATCAGCGGGTGACAGGACAGGCTGTGCACGCTTACCGCGACCGCGACTGCGGCCCAGTGCGCCGCGAGCTCTTCGAGTACCTGTAGATACACCTCGTAGGGTTGCTCACCGCCGCCCCACTGTTCGGGGTAGGGCAGGCTCAGCAGCCCCGCGGCGCCCAAGGTGCCGAACACCTCGTAGGGATAGGTCTCCTTGGCTTCGTGGTCATCGACGATCGGGTCCAGCGTCTTGGCGCCGATGTCGCGGGCCAGCTCGATGAGCGCCTGCGCCTCCTGGGTGGGCAGTATGCGGTCAACGGCCACCGGGCACTCCTAACGATACGCCGAATAGTACTGCATTACATTTATCAGTACAGATGGGAGGGTACCGTACGGGGCGTCGCAGTACTATCGAGGAGTGAGCCGTTCCACAACCCCGACATTCGGGACACAGCGGCGTGCGGCGTTGTTCGATGAGCTCGTAACGCTGGTGCTGGGTGAGGGTTTTGCGCACTTGACATTGGATGACATCGCTGCGCGGTTGCGGTGTTCGAAGTCGACGCTTTACACCCTGGCTGACAGCAAAGAGCAGCTGGTACGTGCGGCCACGGTGTTGTTTTTCCGGCGAGCTACCGACGACGTGGAGGCCACCGTCGCCGGGGTGCGTGGAGCGCGCGCGCAGATCAGTGCGTATTTGTCGGCGGTCGGTACCGCTCTGGACGCGGCCTCGGATCAGTTCATGGCCGACCTGGACGGATTCGCCCCCGCGCGCGAGGTATACGAGACGAACACCGCGCTGGCCGCCCGGCGTGTGCAGGAGCTGATCGCCGCCGGGGTGGCCGACGGTGAGTTCCGCGACGTGCATGCCGCGTTCGCCGCCGATCTGGCGGCCACGATGATGGTGCGCATTCAGCAGCGCAGGGTGCGCGCCAGCACCGGTCTCGACGACGCCAGCGCCTACCGCGAACTCGCCGCCATCCTGACCGCCGGGATCAATGCCTGACACGGTGGCAAGCGTGGCGCGGGTGCGCCGGGTTTGCAGTGACTATGCGCCAAAAATGCCCACTCGGGGGACATGGTTACGGCAAATGGGCGGTCCCCGAGGGCCGGTGCGCTTCCTAGCGTAAAGGCATGGACGCCGACTCCCCCACCGTCAAGCCCGCAGCGTCGAAGGCCACCCGCTCCTGGTCGCGCAACGGCTCCGCCGCCGCGAAAACCAAATCGGTGGCCACTCCTCCGCGGGCGGCGCCAGCGCCGGAACCGTCGGCGGCCCGCGCTAAGCAAGCCCGCGCCGAGCGCCCGCAGATCACCGACAGCGCCGGACAAGTGCAAAACGTCGGTCTCGATCAACTGATGGCAGAGGCCGCCCACACGCAGAACCGCTTCATCCCCGGCTCTGAATTCGTCAAAGCGCTCGGCGGGCTGGCCAAGCGCCCAAGCAAGGTCGCCGGGCACACCGCCACGGTGGTCAGCGATCTGGCGCGGATCATCACCGGAGAATCGGGGCGCACACCCCTCAAAGGTGACTCGCGGTTCCGCGACCCAGCCTGGACACAGAGTTGGCTGTTTCGCCGGATCTGCCAAAGCTATTTGAGCATAAGCGATTTCGCACATGCCCTGGCCGATGAACCCGACCTGGAATGGGCTGACCGCGAGCGCCTGCACTTGATCCTGGACAACTTGATCGATGCGCTGTCCCCCACCAATTTCCCGCTGACCAACCCGACGGTGTGGAAAACCACCATCGACCGCGGCGGAGAGAACTTCGTCACCGGTGCACGCGCCGCATTACGCGACGCGCGCTCACCGGTCAAGCTGCCCGCCAACGTTGACAAGTCACCGTTCAAGGTCGGCGAGACGTTGGCCGCCTCTCCCGGAGCAGTGGTGCGCCGCGATGAGCGCTTCGAACTGATCCAGTACGAACCGCGCGTCGACGAAGTGTACAAAAGCCCGGTGCTGCTCATTCCCCCGATGATCAGCAAGTACTACGTTGTCGATCTCTCGCCGGGCAAGAGCATGGTGGAGTTCCTCGGCGATCACGGCCTGCAGCCGTTCGCGTTATCGTGGGCTAACCCGACCCGCGAGAACGCCGGCTGGAGCCTGGAAGACTATCTGCAGTCAATCGTGGCCGCGATCGAGACCACCCGCGAGGTCACCGGAGCCGACGCGGTGCACGTCGTCGGGTTCTGCGCGGGAGGGATCGCCACCGCCATTGCGGTCGCGCATCTGGCCGCACTGGGCAAAATCGACCACGTCGCCACATTGAGCCTGATGGTCACCGTGCTCGATGTGCGTCGCGGCGGGCCGGTGCTGTCGATGGCCTCACCCGACATGGCCGAGGCCGCCAAAGCCAAGATCCGTCGCAAAGGCTATCTGGCCGGCACCGAGTTGGCGCGCACCTTCGCCTGGCTGCGGCCCAACGAAATGATCTGGAACAACTTCGTCAACAACTACTACCTAGGCAACAAGCCGCCAGCATTCGATCTGCTGTTCTGGAACCAGGATTCGATGAACATGCCCGCCGCGCTGCACGCGGACCTGATGGACATCGGCATGACCAACCCGCTGATCGAACCAGGCGCGCTGACCGTGCTGGGCACCCCGATCGACCTCCGCCAGATCACCTGCGACTCCTATGTCGCCGGCGGGGAAACCGATCACCTCACACCGTGGCCGAGTTGCTACCGCAGTGTCGCGATGCTTGGCGGCAAGACAAAGTTCGCGCTGTCGACCAGCGGCCACATCGCCGCGGTCATCCACCCCCCGGGCAACCCGAAATCGTCGTACCGTCTCGGCGACGAATCCTGCGCGACTCCCGAGGAATGGCTGCGCTCAGCGACGATGCACAAGGGCACCTGGTGGCAGGACTGGGCGCCGTGGCTGGTCGAACGCGCCGGTGAGAAGGTTGCCGCACCGAAGCGGCTGGGCAACAAGGACTTCCGGCCGCTGACGCCGGCGCCCGGCAAGTACGTGCTCAAGCAGTCGCAGGGCTGAGTGCGATGCCCATCGACATCGAGGCTGTGCTCGGAGCGACGCTTCCCCAGCGGCAAAGTTCCTGGACCCCCTCGGAGGTGATCCTTTATCACCTGGGCGTGGGTGCGGGCTCGACGCCCACCGATCCAGCCGAACTGGAATACACCTACGAAGCGCACCTCAAAGTGTTGCCGTCCTACAGGGTGATTCCGGCGGTGCCGATGCTGCCTGACATGCTCAAGGTACCCGGCATCGACGTCGATTTCGCTCAATTACTGTACGGTGAACAGGAATTGGAGATCCACCAGGCATTGCCGGTACATGCCGAGGTGTGCACTTCGGCCACGATCTGCGACATCGCCGACAAAGGCGGCGGGGCGCTGGTGGTGCTCGAGGCGGTCACCACCGAGGCAGCCACCGCTCAGCCGCTGGTCACCAACCGGTTCAGCGCGTTCGTGCGCGGCGAGGGCGGGTTTGGCCGGGCCTCGTCGCGTACGCCCGGGACTGCGCCGCCTGCCCCCACCGGGCCGTCGGACGCTGAAATCACCTGCAGCACAGTGCCTTCGCAGGCTCTGCTGTACCGGCTCTCAGGCGACATGAATCCCATTCACGCCGATCCCGTGTTCGCCCGCCGCGGCGGCTTCGAGCGGCCGATCCTGCACGGCCTGTGCAGCTACGGGATGGTGTGCAAGGCAGTGTGGACGCGGTCTTGGGCGGCGATGTCAGCGCGGTGGCCCGCTACCGGGCCCGTTTCGCCGGGGTGCTCTATCCGGGTGAAACGATCGAGGTGCGGATGTGGCGCACCAAGGGTTCGGTCATCATCGATGCGGTCTGCAAGGAGCGCGGGACTGCGGTGCTGTCCAACGCGATCATCGACATCCGTTAACTCGGGGCGGTTGTCGGTCGGCGGGGTATCGTCGGCGGCCCCCAATGCACCGCGGTCATCCGCATGTAGCGAAACACCGCCTCGGCGCGGTTGGAGGCCTTGAGTTTGCGCAGGATGTGCTTGACATGGGTTTTGACGGTGCCTTCCGAGATCACCAGGTGGGTGGCGATCGAGCCGTTGCTCTTACCCTGGGCCATCAGGGAGACCACTTCGATCTCGCGTCGCGACAGCAGGTCCTCGATGCCGGAGTCGGCGGCCAGCGACGCCGCGACCGGGGCGTGGGCGCCAGCGGCCTCGTGCCCGTGACGCGGCCGACCGAGCGTGGTCCGCGCGGTGCACACCTCATCGGCGGCACTGGCGAGGTCGCGGGCCATGCGCTGAATCTCGTTGCGGGCGAAGCGTAACCGCTCGCTGAGCGCGGTGCGCTGGTAGGCGTAGCCGAATCCTTCGGCGAACATCCATAGCACCGCCATGTCCTCGTCGTCGACGTGGCGTCGGCTGTTGTAGCAGTCGGCGTGGAGCAGCCCGATGATCCGGCCGTCGGGCATGATCGGCGCGGCGACATAGGACCGTGACAGCGATACCCGACCGATCACCGCGTTGGTGCGGCGGTCCTGCTGGGCGTCGGAGACCAGCACCGGCGCGCGGCGCCGCATGATTTCGGATTCGATCAGCGGGTGGTCGATGAGCATTGGATGCTCGCGGGCCGCCCGTACGATGTCGCTGGCCCATTCGGCGTCAGCCTTGACGTGCACGGCTTCCACCCACCAGGTCGATTCCTCCACCCGCGAGATGATCGCCCGGTCAAAGCCGCAGCGACACAACTCAGCCGGGGCTCGGTCGATCATCTGCTCGACCGAGTCCACGCCACGCAGCCGCGACAGCGCGTTGCGCACCGCGGCGTAGCGGGCGTTGCGCTGTGCGGCGTGGGTCACGGTGACCTCGACACGCAGCTGGCCGATTTCGCCGAGCAGCTCGATGTTCCGGGCGACCGCCGGGGACGGCATCGCGACCGCGGCGCCGGTGCCGCGGGCGGCGACCACGGTGTAGGCGGCATCGAGTGCCGCGCGGACCCGGTGGAAGTCGCGGCCGTCCCCGACGCAAGGCGATTCCGCGGTGCCCGGTAGCTCGCCGACCCGGTGAAGTACCGCAATCACCCGCTCACGCAGCGCGTTGTCGCGCAGCGGGTCACCGACCACCGCCCACTCGTCGGCGTCGGGGACGCGGATCGAGCGGATCGGTGAACGGTGCTCGACAGGTTCACGTACCGGGGCCCAACGACGGGCGGCATCGGCGTGATCAACAGCGGCGTCAGTCACATATCCGACCGTAAAGAGACGGCCGTCACTTGAACATGGAAGCGCGTTCCAAATTCGCGTGTGCGCACTAGAAGCTCGTTACAGGCCAAGCTACAAACCGCTATATATCAGGGTGACCGGAGCTGGCCAGCCCGCCGGGGCTCAGATGCGGGCCGGCGGACGCGAGGCGCAGCGCCACCTCGAGCTCGAGGCGGCGCTCGGTGATCGGGCGTCCAAGGAGCTCTTTAGCTTGGCCGACCCGGTACATCACGGTGTTTTGATGGATGCCGAGGCGCTCGGCGGTGCGGCCCCAGCTCATGGCTTCGTCGAAGAACGCGGTCAAAGTGTCGCGCAGCCGACGGCTGCGTTCGGAGTCATCGGCCAACTCGCCGAGTTCGTCTTGGACGAACACCCCGGCCGCGGACAAATCGGAGGTAACCAGGGCATCCAGAGCGACGTCGTGGTACGCGGTCACCGAGCCGGCGGGGTGGGAGAACACCCCACTCATGCGTCGCGCCTCGCGGGCCTGGCGGTGCGATTGGATGAAGCCGTCCAGCCCGTGGCCCATTCCCCCGACCGCGGCCTGCAACGGAGGATCCAGTCGCCATTCCTCGGGTGGGCGGTCACCGATACTGGGCCCGCTGATCCATGCCCACACCATCGAGGTGCCGCCGGGTACAACAAGCATCTCGATGCCTTTGAGGTGGTGGGCGATCTCGTTAGCGGCGCGTTTGAGCGCTTGCAGGGGTGGTTTGTCGGCGCTGAGCGGGTCGGTCCAGACGATAATGGCGACGTGGCCGCGGTCGAGGTTGTAACTTAGCGCCGCGCTGGTCACGTGCAGGTCGACCGGCCGGCCGGCCACGATCGCCATGACGAGTTCGGCACGCACCGAGTCCGCGCCGCGCACCCACAGCTCGCGTTCGCGCTGATAGTGATCGACCAGGTCGCCGGAGATTTTTTCGCAGTAGCCGAACAGGTACTGGGAGGCGGCGCTGGCCAGTCTCTTTTTGGTTTCCTCCGACACGTCGAGATGGTTGACGGCATCGCGCATCGCAGCGTCGCAAAGTCCCAGCCCAGTCACATAGCAGCGCGGGATGGCGGAGACGGTGATGCCGCGCTGAGCCAGGTTGGCCACCCAGTTCAAGGTGGTGTCGGAGGCTTCGGCAGCCGAGGGTTGCTCGCCAGCGGCGAAGCCGCGCAGCACGGCTTGGACATTGCTGTAGGCGGCCTGCACGGTGAGCTGCTCGAGGTCTTTGTCTTCGAGGTCGTGCAAGTCGGCGACTACTTCGACGGCGCGAAGACCGATGCGTTCACCGAGGTCGGCCATGTCGACGGCGGCGGTGAACGCGGAGATCTCCTCAGGGCTTCCCGGTGTGGGATCTTGAGCCATGGACGCCCCCAAACCGCGGTTTTCGATGCGACAAACCTAGCACCGTGTGCGGCGCCGACGACGCAAATGCCGTCGTCACCGCGTCAGTCGAAGACGATGACCGGTTTGATCGCCTCGCCGCGCTTGGACGCGTCGATCGCGTCGTTGATCTGCTCGAAGCCAAAAGTGGTGACGAGCCGGTCGAACGGGAACTTACCGGCCCGATACATGTTGATCAGCTCGGGGATAAAGGTCTGCGGGTCGGCGTCGCCTTCGATGACACCCGACAGCCGCCGCCCGAGCAGCAAATGCCCCTGGTCGATGGTGATGTCGTGTTGGAGGCCCTGGAATCCAACGGTGGCGCAGTGCCCGGGTGAGCGCAGGATCTCCAGGGCCTGGCGGATCACGGCGTTCGAGCCGACCGCGTCCAGCGAGCAGTCGACGCCGGTGGCCACAATGTTCATCACGTCCCAGACCAGGTCTTTTGTGGTGGCCGGGTTGAAGGTGTGGGTGGCGCCCAGATCGCGGGCGGTTTGTAGGCGCGACTCGTTGACGTCGATGGCGATCAGCGGGTCGCAGCCGGTGGCCTTGCCGACCATGATGGCTGAGAGTCCGACAGCGCCGAGCCCGAAGACGGCCAGGCTTTCCCCGGCGGCGGAGCGCAGCACGTTGAGCACGGCGCCGGCGCCGGTCTGAAGGCCACAGCCCAGCGGGCCGAGTAGCTCCAGCGGCAGGTCGGTGGGTACCTTGACCGCGTTGCGGGCGCAGGTGATCGCCAAGCCGGCGAACGTGGACTGGCCGAACCAGTTGCCGTGGATGTCCTCGTCGCCGGCGCGGATAGTGACCGTGCCGTCGAGGCGTTCACCGAAGTAGTTCAGCGGCGCGAACAGATCGCAATACGCCGGCGTCTTGGAGCGGCAGGTGTCGCATTCGCCGCAGTAGGCGTAGCTCAGCACAACGTGATCACCGGCGGTCAGAGTGGTGACCGCGGACCCGACCTCGACGACGACGCCGGCGCCCTCGTGGCCCAGCACCGCCGGCAACGGCAACGGCACCATTCCCTCGGCGGCGGAGATGTCGGTGTGACACACCCCCACCCCGGCGACGCGTACCAGCACCTCGTCGTCGGCGAGCTCGGCGAGCTCGACGTCCTCCAACGACAGGGGTTGGCCTGCGTCGCGCAGAATCGCTGCGCGCGCGACGCGGGAGTGGCGGCCGGCATCCACGACGGTCGCAGCGGGGCTCACAGGGTGGGTCAACGGATGTCCTTGTGTCGCTTCGGATTTAGACGGCGTCTTTTTGGGCGACCAGCTCGCGGTAGACTGGGAATAGTGGCTTGGTCAGCGGTACCAGCTTGAGGATCTTGTTGACCGGGCCTTTGGCTTTGACCTGGCCTTTGGCCAGCCCGACGCCGAGGTTGTATTCCCCGCGCCAGAATTTGTCGCCGATGTCGGCGGGCATGTAGAGCTTGACGTCAGCGTCGGCGTTGTCGCCACCATCGGTGACCTCGATGGTCGGCTCACGCAACGTGACCGTCATGGCGGCGTCGGGGTCGGTGTAGTAGATCTGCAGGTCGATGTCGGCGGCTTTGAGTTTGGGGCCGACTTCGGTGTCGTTGGCGGCGCGGAAGACGCCGCCGAGGTACTTGTAGATCTCCTCGGCGCTGCTGTAGTAGGCCATGGTTGTCTCCTCCAACGGTGAGATGGTGGTGGATGTGGTTGCGGTGCAACCGAAGTGGTACCAAACTGCGGTATCAGCTACCGGCGGGGGGTGTCCAGCGCACTGGTAGTGAATGCACGCCGTGGATGAAGTTGTTGACCTGGTAGTCGGGCTCGCCGGTCAGCTCGATATCGGGTATGCGCGTGTAGACTTCGGTGAGCACCGAACGCAGCATCTGCCGTCCCAGCGCGTTACCGAGACAGAAGTGCGGGCCGCCGGCGCCAAAACCCATGTGATCGTTGGGGCTTCGCAGGATGTCGAACTTTTCGGGCTCGTCGAAATGTTCGGCGTCGCGGTTGGCCGAGCAGTACCACAGCACCAGGTGCTCGCCGGCTTTGATCTCGGCGTCACCGATGCGGGTGTCCTCGGTGGCCGTGCGTCGGAAGTGCATCACCGGGCTGGCGTAGCGCACGATCTCTTCAGTAGCGCTGCCGACTCGGCCGTCGAGGTCTTCGAGCAACAGCGCGCGCTGGTCGGGGAACTCGGAGAACAGCCGCACCGCGTGGGCGATTGAGTGCCGCGTGGTGTCGTTGGCGGCCGAGCCGAGCAGCGAGAAGAATGCGCCGATCTCCCATTCGTCGAGTCGCTGGCCTTCGAACTCGGCGTTGACCACCCAGCTGATCAGGTCGTCCTGAGGGTGTTTGAGCCGCTTTTCGGCTTGCCGTAGCGCGATCTCCTGAATGCGTTCGGACTCTTCGGCGTGGGTGGTCAGCGCGTCGCGGCCCAGCGCCATGCGCGGGTCGTCCCAGGCCAGCATCCGCTCGGCGGCTTCCATGACGATGTGCTGTTCTTCGCTGTCGCGGTCGAGACCGAAAAAGTGGGCGAAGATACGGCCGGGCACATATTTGGCGTAGTCCTCGGAGAAGTCGCCTTCGCCGCGCTCGATGATCTCGTCGAGCCGGTCGCGGGCGTGCTGGCCCACCCATTCGGTGAGCTTGCGGACGTTACGGGGGGTGAAGGCCTGCTCGACGATGCCGCGCATCTTGCGGTGCTGCTCGCCGTCCATCACCAAAAACGAGGCGGTGGCGGTGAGAACGATTTCGGGCATGTCCTCCATCAGCACGCCCTTGCGCGAGCAGAACAGCTTGGCGTTGCGCGAGACGTAGCGGCAGTCGGCGTGCTTGGTCACCGACCAGAACCCGGGGGTGTCTTCATCAGGGGGCAGCAGCGTCGACTCATACGGACGGTGATAGGACAGCGACGGCGCGCCACGCAGCCGCGCGAACGCCTTGTCGCGTTGTTCGAAGTCTTGAGCCCAAAAGGCGCGCGACGACAGATCCAGGTCGGGGTCGCTGATGATCCGGGGATGGTCGGCGATGCTGCTCATGGCTCCCAACGTTTCCAGCAGGCTGACGGTTTGACGATCCAGCAGTCGAGGCAAGCGCATCCCTCGTTAGGGGTGCACCTGGGGCCGCGGAGAACTATAAGCGCCGTCACTGATTTGGCCGTTAACGGTGCCGGCCTGGACCAAGGCGCGGTTGACGAGGCCGGAACCGGCCAGCGCCAGGCCGCCGTCGATGGCGATGCGCGCCCCGGTCACGAACGACGCCAGCGGGCTGGCAAGCACGACGGCCATCGCGGCGACTTCCCCGGGGGTTCCGAAGCGGCCCAACGCGATTCCGTCGGTCCAGGGCTGCTCACCGATGTGGGCGGCGAGCCGCTTCATGCCTTCGGTCCCTCCGATCGGGCCGGGCACCAAAGCGTTGGACCGGATGCCGTAGGGCCCCCATTCGGCAGCTAGGTGGCGCATCAGGCTGTCGATGCCTGCTTTGGCGGCCCCGACGTGGGCCTGATGGAGGTAGGCGTTGTCGGACTGGCCGGCGGAGATGAACTGGATGTTGCCGCGGGTGGTTCTGAGTTGGTCAAAGGCGCTGCGTGCGGTGTGAAACGAGCCGAGCAGGTCGATGTCGATGACGGTGCGAAAACCCTTGCTGGACATGTCGTGTGCGGGTGCCAGGAAGTTCCCGGCGGCGCCTGCGATGATGGTCGACAGCGGCCCGATCTTCTCGGCGGCGTGGCTGATCGCGGCGTTCATCGCTTCAGGGTCACGCACGTCGGCAACGGCGGTGGCGACTCGCCCGCCCAGTGCGCGCAACTCCTGGGCGGCGCGCTCGAGGCGTTCTTCGCTGCGCCCACAGATCGCCACGTCGGCGCCCACTTCAGCGAAAGCGTGGGCGATCGCGAGGTTGATGCCGCTGCCGCCGCCGGTGATGAACGCCGCGGTGCCGGCCAACAGCCGTGGTGACAGGCAATCGGTCAGCACGCTCACAGCGCCCCCACCACCGCGTTGACCGCTGACAGGGCCGGGTTTTCCCGATCGATCATGGCGGTCACGATGCGTCGCACTTTGAGGACTCCGGCGTCGGCAGACACCCGGAACCCGTTGGCCGATCCGCGGTATCCGACATTGTGTTCGATGGCTTCGAGCACGTCGACGTCGACTCGCATGACGTGTTCGAACACCGAATGCAGATGGTCGCGCACATCGGAATTGCCGAGGTGATAATCGTGGGCGAACCGCCAGAACAGGTGGGTGCTGGTCTCGGTTTCAGGGGTGACGGCCTGAATGCGGGTGTGCCGCAGCGGTTTATCATCACTGTCGTATATGTCCCAGCTTTCGGCCAGCACAGCCGGGGAGACGAAGGTGCCGTGGTGGCGGCGACGGTACGCGGTGTCGCGGGGTAGCCCGGTTGCGGTGGCCTCCCAGTCAGCCAGCGGCGCCAGCGGCAGCCCGCGGGTGTAGGTGACGGAGGTTTCTGAGACCTGGATCTCGTCGAGGGCGGGAACCTGGTCAATGTCCTGTGGTGTTTCCTGCGGGTGCACCCAGGGGATATGGGTCAAGTCGAGGTAGTGCTCGTGGACCAGCATGTAGTTGGCGTTGACGCGCAGGTAGGTCCCCGAGATGTCCCAGCCCGGTTCGGTCAGCCAGGGCAGCTCTGGCAGTGAACGGTGTTGGGCGCGGTTGGGATCCCCCAGCCAGATCCAGACGAACGAGCCGGCTTCGCGCACCGGGTACTGTCGCACGCACGCCCCGTACGGTGGGCGGGGCTGGGAGGGAACCCGCACGCATGCACCGGAGGCGTCGTAGTGGATGCCGTGGTAGGCGCACGTGATCTCGTCACCGTCGAGGTGGCCTCGAGACAGCGGGTAACCGCGGTGTCCGCAGGCATCGTGGAGTGCGACTGCGCGCCCGGATTCCAAGCGGTACAACATGATTGGAGTGTCGAGCAGTCGCCGGCCCAGCGGTTCGCGGCTGACCTCCTCAGTCGAGGCGGCAACATACCAGCAGTCGTGCGGGTAATTGGCACTCACAGGTCCAGCACCAGACGTGGGGACCGGGACCGTGAAACGCACACCATCATGCAGTCATTCTCGGCTTTCTCGTCGTCGCTGAGCACCGAGTCACGGTGATCCGGTTCGCCTTCCAGAACCGCGGTTTCACAAGTCCCGCAGATGCCTTCCATGCAGGAGGCCAGCATGCTGATTCCATGTTCTCGTAACGCCTCGAGGATGGTGTCGTCGGCGCCGACGTCGATGGTGATCCCGGAGCGCTTGCATACGACCTCGAAGTCATCGACCGCCCCCGGGGAGGATTGACCGTCGGCGGGTTTGGCGGCGAAGCGCTCCACGTGCAGCGCCCCTTTGGGCCACGACGCGCAAGCCTGTTCGACCCCGCTGAGCAAACCCTCTGGGCCGCAGCAGTACACCTGGGTGTCTTCCCGCGGGTTGCCCAGAACGCTGTGCAGATCGAGCAGGCCGCGCTCGTCGCTGGGCCAGATCGTGACCCGATCACCGTATTTCGCCAACTCATCGAAGAACGCGATCGTGGTTCGGCTGCGCCCGCCGTAGAGCAGGTGCCAGTCCGCTCCGTCGGCGTCGACGGCTTCGATCATCGGCATGATCGGTGTGATGCCGATACCGCCGGCGATGAACTGGTAGCGGGCGGCACGCCTCAGCGGAAAGTTGTTGCGCGGCCCTCGAACCGAGACGGTGCTGCCCTCGTGCAGTTCGTGGTGTACGTGCTTGGAGCCGCCGCGACCGTGGGGGTTGAGCAGTACAGCGACTTTCCACCGCTGCCGGTCGGCGGGGCTCGAGCACAGCGAGTACTGGCGAACCAGCGCGTCGGTGAGCAACAGGTCGATGTGGGCGCCGGGGTTCCAGTCTGGCAGTTGCGCACCGGAAGGATCTTCGAGCACCAAACCGATCACCTCATCGGCGAGTTCTTCGCGGGAAGTCACTACCAGCTCGACGGTGCGTTCCTGCATTTGCGGAACTTGGCTCACACCAATTCCTTTCCCCAACGCTTGCGGGTGTGCCTCGCACGCCTAAAGCGTGCGTCGGGGCCACGAACTCGACAAGCCGTCGGAGGGTGGAGTGCCATACCCCGAACGGGGGTTTTGTCTGGGTCAGGGCTGATCGAGGAAGTCTTCGACGATCGGCGCGAGTTCGTCTGCACTGGTGAGCAATCCGAGGTGACCGTCGTGGAAGATGTGCAGCCGGGCGTGCGGGATGATCGCCTCGAGCAGCCTGCCGTTCAACGGCGGGATGACCGGGTCGTCATCGCCCGTGAGGATCAGAGTGGGCTGGCGGATCAGCCGCGAGAATGGGATGCTGCTCCAGCCCAGCACGGCCAATTGCTGGTAGAACAAGCCGCGGCGACTGGTGCTCATGTGGTCGAACAGCGACAGTGCCTGCGGGGCCTGACGGGCTTTGCCGCCGTAGATGATTGGCGCGACGCGGCTGGCATGTTTCGCGTCGTCGAAACGACGCCGGGTCAGCATTTCGCGGACCACCTGCGGGCGGCCCGGGATCAGGGCGCCGGCGGCGGTGCTGACCAGGATCAGGCGCCGGCAGCGGCGCCGGTATTGGAAGGCGAACTGCTGGGCCAAAGCCCCGCCCCAGGACACTCCGAGGGTGTCGACTTCCTCGACGCCAAGCGCGTCGAGGGCGTGGCTGGTCAGCCGGGCCACCTGCCACATCCGGTAGGGAAGCGCCGGGGAGGCCGACTCACCGGTGCCGGGGACGTCGACGCGGATTACCGTTGCATCCGGTCGCAGCGCGTCGACGAACGGTTGCAGGCCCTCCACCCGCACACCCAGACCGTTGAGCATTAGCAGCGGTGGGCGCGGTGAGGATCCTCGGCGCACCGACACTCTCAGGTGGTGGCCGTCGACGTCGATGAACCGCGTCTCGGTTTCGGGATCGATCTGATCCAGGGCAGCGTTCATCGTGTTCCTCCAGTCGGCGCGGTGATCGCGGTCAATTAACGCGGACGGTACCGCCGTCGCGACACCGGTTGGCCAAGGACGACCCGGTCGGTGGAGGCGTTTACCGCGAATGGGAGATCGTCGCGCCGCATCCCGGTTCTTAGCGTGAATGGTCTTGGACGGTCGTCGTGTCTGCCCGGTTGACGGCCGCCCGTGGCACGGTGACCCACGAGGGTGCGCCGGCTTTCGCGTGGAACGAGGAAACTCATCGTGCAATCGCTAGTTCAAAACGGCTTCCAGCTCACTTTGCAGCAGGTACTGCGGCGGATGCGCACCATGAACTCCCACGTCGAGGTGGTCACCTTGCTCGAGGCCGGGGGCAGTACGTCGCGCGCCAGCTATGGCGAGGTGGCCCGGCGCGCCGACAAACTCGCCGCGGCGCTGCAGCAGTTAGGCGTGTCCCCCGGTGATCGGGTCGCCACCTTCGCTTGGAACACCCAGCAGCATCTGGAGGCCTACCTGGCTGTGCCGTGTATGGGAGCGATCCTGCACACGTTGAACATCCGGCTCTCCGATGACCAATTGGCTTACGTCATCAACCACGCCGAGGACCGCGTCATCATCGTTGACGAATCGTTGGTGGCCCAGCTGGAGAAAATCCTTCCCGCTATCACTGGGGTCGAACACTTCATCGTCATCGGTGCCGGCACCGGCACGCTGCCGAACGCCGTGCGCTATGAGGAGTTGCTCGCCGCGCAATCCGAGGGCTTCGACTACCCCGACATCGACGGCACCGCAGCAGCGAGCCTGTGCTACACCAGTGGCACCACCGGACATCCCAAAGGTGTTCTGTACGGGCACCGTTCGACCGTGTTGCACGCCGTGGCCGAAGGCCTCACCGATACCCTCGACGTCCGCTCAACCGATCGGGTGCTGCCGGTGGTGCCGATGTTTCACGCCAACGCCTGGGGGTTGCCCTACACCTGCGGCATGCTTGGCGCCTCCATCATCTTGCCGGGCCGGTTCCTGCAGGCCGAACCGCTGCTGCGGCTCATCGCCTGCGAACAGGTCAGTTTCGCCGCCGCGGTCCCTACGATCTGGAACGACGTTCTGCGCAAAGCGACCCCACGCCCCGAGGCGCTGGCCTCGCTGCGCCGTGTGGTGTGCGGCGGGGCGGCGGTGCCGCTGTCGTTGATGCAGCGGTTCGAGGAGACGTTCGGCGCACCCCTAATCCAAGGATTCGGCATGACCGAGACCAGCCCGCTCGTCGCGATCGCCGAGGCCCCCGCCGGTGTGACCGGTGCGGACAAATGGCGTTACCGCGCCAAGACCGGGCGCATCAGCCCGCTGGTGGAAGCCCGTATCGTCGACCCCAACGGCGCCGAATTGCCCTGGGATGGCGAACAATCCGGTGAGCTTGAACTCGCCGGGCCGTGGATCGCGTCCGGTTACTACCGCGACGAGGCGGCGACTGAGGAAAAGTTCCGTGACGGCTGGCTGCGCACCGGAGACGTCGCCACCATCGACGCGCTGGGCTATATCCAGATCACCGACCGCGTCAAAGACGTCATCAAATCCGGCGGGGAATGGATCTCCTCGATCGAGATGGAGAACGCGCTGATGTCGCATCCGGCGGTGCTCGAAGCCGCGGTGATCGCCAAACCCGACGAGCGCTGGACCGAACGCCCGCTGCCGTGCGTGGTGGTCGATACCGAGGATCTCACTACCCCCGAAGCCCTAAACGCCCATATCCAGGCGCAGTTCGCCAAATGGCAGCTGCCCGACGAATACGTCTACATCCCAGAGGTTCCCAAGACCAGCGTCGGCAAATTCGACAAGAAAGTGCTCCGCAAAATGCTGTCCGACGGTGCGCTGCCCGGCCGCAAACCGGTGCCGGCCAAGGACTCCGCTACCAGAGCGTCGCGCGATACCGCGGCCGCAGACTGAGTGGCGTCCGCTCTGCGCGCCGCGGCGGTCGCCCGCGTGCGGAATGGAGCCGGCCGGACGTCGGTTCTGCGGCGACTAGTTGGGTGGGTACCCGCGGGCCGGTGAGATGCCGCGCAGGATCCAGGCAAACCAGTCCACGCCGTGTTCGAGCTCGTCGCTGGCGTCGTAGTCGGGGCTGGGGTCGGGTGGGATGTTGTTGGCGATCGATCCCGGTGGCAGCGCGGGTTGCGGGCGCCCTCCGGTCGGGTGACCGTAAACAGCGACCACCACGGTGCGGTCGGGTGAGTTCAGCGACCACACCCCGATGTTGCTGTTGGCACAGTTGGACATGATCGCCATGTCAGCGGGGTTGTAGTACCACTGGTTGATCAGCTCGACCCCGCTGATTGCCAGCGCAGGGTTGGTGGCGATCGTTTCGGTCACCGGGCCCTGGAAGCCGGCGGCGTCGGCGCGCTGCTGCGGGGTGGAGCCATCGGAGCCGATGTCGCCGTCGAGGTAGCGGTTGTCCATCAGGTCGTTGGCGTGTCGTTGAGCTGCGTGCTGCAGCGCGGGATTGGGCCGCACATCGTTGGTGCAGCCGGCGTGTTGCTGGATGGTGTAGACGTTGGCCACGACACCGTCGTTGAGTCGTTTGTTGTTCGGGATCAAGGTGTTGTTGTCGCCGTCGGCCAGCGCGTGCGGCGAACCGAGTGCCGGGCACAGCGCCATGGCGAGCGATCCGGCGAATGCCAGGTGCCGATAGACCATCGCGGTCTCCTTTTCGCGGGTCAGCCGCCAGGCGGTGGCTGGTAGTGGGCCGCGGAGTTACGTAGCTGCCAGAGCAGGTCTGGGCACAACAGATTGACCGCATTGGACACCAGGTAGTTGGCGGCGAATTCGTCGTTGGGCAGCACCTCGTTTTTCACCTGCCCCATCACCTGGGGGTAGCCCTGGCCGCTGCCCACGCGGTCGCAGATGCTGTGCCCGTAGTCGACAGCAGCATCGGGGCTGGCGAAGTCGTAGTGCCGGCGAACGGTGACGTCGTAGACGTATTCGAGCTCGGGTGCCGGCGCGCCGCGCGCGGCGGCAGGGTGCAGCAGTGTTAGCGCCGCGGCGCTGACCGCAACGGCGGTGATGGTGTGGATGCGCATCGTCGTCGGGTGCACCGTCTGGGTGTTAGATCGGCTCGAACTGCGAGATCAGCCATCTGCCGGCGACCCTGTCGAGGGTGACCCGCACACTGGATGCGGTCTCGGTGGGGGCGTCTTGGCCGATGATCACGGTCTGGTTGACGAAAAGCATTGCCACTGCGTGGTTTTCGGTCGCCGACACCGCCGCGGCGGCTGGGACGGTGGCCACAGCGGAGATCTGCTTCTGCTTGGCCCCGGGGATGACCACATCGCGGGTCAGCGAGGTGTAGCTGTCCAGGAATGTTCCGGTCAGCCCGGCCCGGGCGGCCTCGAGATCTTTCTCGACGGTCGCAGGTTTGTAAGACAGCAGCGCGATGGTGGCGTCGCTGGCTGCGTGGACTGCCTCAGCGCCTGCGGATTGGCTGTCGCGGGCCGAAAAATCGTGCCATTTCAGCAATCCTGCGGCGATCACCATGAGCACAGCGATCGCGGGCAGCACCCCGTAGGCGGCCAGGCGTGAGAAGCGCAGCCGCCCGTCATGGGCGTCGGCGGCATCGGCCGCGAGGTCGTCGTCACTGTCGTGGGCGTCGTCGGTGTCCTCGGCGGCGGTGGCGGAGGGGTCCCGGTCGGGGTCACTGCGCCCGGTTTCGGCGACAGTGTCCGGCTTTTCGGCGTCGTCGGCGCGGTCTGTGACGACGCGCAGCACTCGGCGGATCACGGGACGAACCCGACGTTGGACACCTTCACCTGATCTCCGATCTTGTCGACGTTGATGCGCATCCGCCATTCCCGGGGCATGTGATCATCGGATACGGCGTTGGATGTTTGCACCGACACCGTCACCAGTGCTTGCGCGGAGGAGGCGTTCGACGATTCGAGGCCGGCTTCGGTGATGGTGCCCACGGTCTTGGCTTTGGCTTGTTTGACGACCTCAATGAACGGTTGTGAGCGTTTGAGGAAGTCGTCGTAGAACTCGCCGGTGGCACCGTCGAGGATGCGATGCACGTCGGTGTCGGCGTGCTGCCAGTCGATGGTGGTCAGGTTCAGCGCGCCCTGCTTGGCGGTCTGCAGGAATTCGCGGCGCTCGGCCAGGTTCTGGTGCGACTGGTAGGTGCGAAAACCCAACCAGCCCAACAATGCTGCCAGCGCGACGATGACCAGTGAACCGGCCAACAGGGCGCGCCGCACCGCGGTCCACGATGCCTGCGCGGATGGCTGCTGGTCCTCCTGGTCCGGCTCTTCGGTCGGTTCTTCGGTGTCGGTGTCGACGGCACCGTCGTCGGTGACGTCGTCGGTGACGGGGTGTTCAGTGTCGGTGGCTGTCGGCATGGCGCGCTCCTTTCGTGGTCGGTGCCGGCTGGGATGGCGGCGGTGCTCAGCTGCCGGGCGGCAGCATCATTTGCTGCCAGGTCTTGTCTTTCGACGCGGAGTGGGCGAGATCGGATTGGGTGTACTGGCGTCCGTCGGGCCCGATGTAGGTTCCGGTGTCGGGGTTGTATTGGGCGGCGGCCACCGGCGGCAGGGCCGGCGGCGGGCGTGGTGGTGATCCTGGTGGCAGCTGCGGAATATCTTGGCCGCTGTAGGTGGCGTTGGGGTCGCCTTTCCAGTTGTCGCCATCGTTGAGCGGCACGTAGGGTTCGTCGCTTTCGCACTGCTTGACCGTCGCGGCCCGTTTACCGGGCCGGGTTTCGCACGGGGTGTTGCGGGCTCCGCGCACTCCGTTGGGTGAGTCTTGCGGGATGCGGCAGTACAGGTCGCCGGCCGGGCGGTCGGGGTAGTCCTCGAGGGCGGCGTTGCGCATCTGCTGGGCCGGTAGGTAGCCGGTGGTGCATGGCGGGGGCAGGTTGACGTTGAGGTTGAAGCTCAGATAGGCGCCCCGGTAGTCCTGTTTGGTGTTGGCGTTGGCGACGAACGAGCCTTGCTCCACAGCGATCAGCTGGGGTGCCAGCACCAGGATTTCTTCGAGGTCGTTGTTATAGGTGACCGCGACTTGGCTGACGCTGGCCAGGTTGGCCAACAGGATGGGCAGGGTGGGTTGGAGCCGCTCGACCAGTTGGCGGGCGGTGCTAAGGGTGGGGGCGCCATGGTCGATCACGCCGGCAAGGGCGCCGTCGTGGGTTTGCAACTCGTGGGTGACGGTGGCCAGGCTCGAGGCCCATTCCTGGATCGACGAAGAGGTTTCTCCTTGGGAGTCGAGCACCGGTTGGGCGTTGTCGATGAGCGCCAGCATGGGGTCGAGGTTGGCGCGGGCGTCGGTGGACAGGTTGATGGTGCCGTCGACGAGTTTGGATAGCTGTGGGCCGAGTCCGCCTACCGCGGTGAAGGATTCGTCGATCACGGTCTTCAGGTTGTTATGCGGAATGGCTTGCAGCCCGGTGCGCACCGAGTCCAGGACGGAGTTGATGTCGCGGGGCACCGAGGTGTCTTTGACGGCGATCACGTCGCCGGCGCGCAGCGGGCGGGCGGTGGCACTGCGCGGCAACAGTTCGACGTACTGCTCGCCGACCGCGGACTGGCTGTGCACTTCGGCTTTGAGGTCAGAGGGGATGTCGATCCCGGATTTCAGGGACAGCTCGGCCACGACCCCGCTATCGGTCAGATGCAGCGCCTGGACGCGGCCGACTTCGGTGCCGCGGTAGGTCACGTTGCTGGACTCGTAGAGCCCGGCGGCGCGGGGTAGCTGCACCGACACGGTGTAGCGGCCGACGCCGAACAGTGTGGCCGGAACTTTCATGTAATGCAGGGTCATCTGCGCTAGCGCCGCCGTCGCGATGACGGTGAAGATGGCCAGCTGGATGCGGACTTGCCGGTTCAGGTGCATGTCAGCGTCCCTGGTCGTAGTGATAGGGCGCGGTCAGCGGGTTGCCCTTGTTGAAGGGGCCGCCGGCCATGCACGGGCTGGGGTACTGGCCGATGGTGCGGCCCCATTGCAGTTCGAGCTCGGTCAAATCGCACTCCCATCGGGTGCCGGTGAACAGGCCAGCGTCGATGCGGCTCAACGTGAGGTCGATGACCGCGGTGAGGTTGGCGTAGTCGCCGCGCTGCCATTTCTCGACGGTGCCGTTGGGGAACGGGTAGGTCGGGATCAGGCCTAGCGACTGGACGACGCTGGGTCCGGCGTCGCCGAGTGCCGCCAGGACGGGTCCGACGTCGTGCAGCTCTTTAGTCAGGTTGGTTTTGGTGCGGTTGATCATGTCCGCGGTCAGTGCGCTGAATTTGCCGAGGTTGTCGGCGGTTTCGACGAGGTTGGAGCGTTCGTCGTTGAGGATCCCGAGGGCGTTGGGGATCGTTTGGACCGCGCGGTCGAGCACGGGCTGCTGGGCGGCGAATTTGCCGAGCAGGTTGTTGAGGCTGTCGCTGGCGGCGATGATTTCGCCGCTTTGGTCGTTGAGGTTGCCGGCGAAGGTGTCGAGTTGGCCGATCAGGCTGCGCAGGTCGTGTTCGCGGCCGCGGAAGGCGGTGCTCAGCGCGGCGGTGATGTCGCCGGCTTGGCCGACGCCGCCGCCGTTGAGGACGAGTGAAAGTGCGGCCAGGGTCTGTTCGGGTGTCGGGTACGCTCCCGCGCGTGCCAGGGGAATGACCGAGCCGTCGCGCAGCCGGCCTTGAGGCGGCTGGTCGGTGGGAGGGGCCAGCTCGATGTGCAGCGACCCGAAGATGGTGGTCATGCCCATCTTGGCGGTGGCGTTGGCCGGCAGGTCCACGTCGCCGGCCACCCGCATCGTGACCAGCGCGTGACCGTGCTGGAGTTGGATGTTGGTGACGTGACCGACGGTGACGTCGGCGACGCGTACCCGCGAATTTGATTGCAGGTTGCTGACATCGGGCATCTCGGCCTGCACTGTGAACGATCCGGGGCCGTTACCTTCGGTGCCGGGCAGCGGCAGCGAGTTCACTCCGCGCCATCCGCAGCCTGAAATCAGGCCCGCGGCCATCACAGTGATGAGAACCGTTGCTGCGCAACGCCGTCGGGTGCGGGTCATGATCCACCTCCAGGGGGCACCATCATCCCGGGCAGTCCGGCTGTGGGGTTGGTGGCGGTCGGCGCGGGTGCTGGTGCCGCGGGCTGCGGCGGCGGAGGGGATGAGGCCGCCGCAGCCTGCGGTGGTTCGGGGGCTGGTGGAACAAAGTCGGGTCGCATCCAGTCCTGGCTGTAGGTGACTTCGTTGGGTCGGGCCTGGGCGCCGACGAACAGGTCTTCGCCAAGCGGTAGGAAGTTGTATTGCCGGTTCTTCAAGATCGGCGCCAGGTATTGCATGCACAGCTTGGAGGACTGCTCGGCGCCCAGACGTGAGGCGGCTTGGATGGCGCCGCACAGGAATGACACTGGGCTGGCGAAGTTGTTGACCATCAGCTCCCCCGTCAGCGAGCCGTTGGCCGGTTCGTAGATGTTGTTGAAGTCGGCCATGACCGTGGGCAGTTCGTGCAGTGTTTGTTTGACGTCGTCGAGGCTGGCGACCACGGCGTTGCTGATCGAGGTCAGCTTGTCGGAGGTGGTGCCGATTGCTTCCTGGTTGTCGGCGATAAAGCTCTGCGCTTCGGGCAGCACCGTGTTGAGGTCCTCGATGGCCTTGCTCACCTTGTTGGGGTCATCGGCGAGCAGCGATGACACCGAGGCCAGGTTGGTGTTGAGCTGGCTGAGCAGCCCGGAGCTGTCGCGCAGCGCGGAGACCAGGGTGGACAGATTCCTGACGCTGCCGAAGATGTCTTTGCTGTGATCGCCGAGCGCAGACACGGTCTGGGACAGCTTGATGACGCTGTCGCGGATGGAGGGGCCTTGTCCGCGCAGGTTGTCCGCAGCGGTGTTGACCAGAGCGCCCAGGGTGCTCACCCCGCCGGGGGTGGTGGGTTGCAGCATGTCGGTCAGCCGTTCGAGTTGGCCGCGCACGTCGTCCCACTCCACCGGCACCGCGGTGCGGTTTTGCGGGATGACCGCGCCGTCGCCGAGTGTCGGGCCGCCGCTGTAGGGCGGGGTTAGTTGGATGGCGCGCCCGGTCACCAGCTGCGGTGACAGGATGACCGCCATCGCGTCAGCCGGTGCCTTGTACTTGCGGTCGAACCAGAAGGTGATCTTGGAGCGCAGCGGCTGGGGTTCGATCTTTTCGACCTTGCCGACCGACACCCCGCGGATGCGGACGTCGTCGCCGGCGAATAGTCCGGTGCTGTTGTCGAAGTAGCCGACGACGGTGGTGCGGCTTGTCCAACCCAAGGCCTCGGTGACGACCAGCCCGGCGGCGATCAGCACCATGGTCAGCGCGGCGGCCGCGGCGATGCGGGTATGTTCACCGACCCATCGGCGGGCGGCAGTCAGGGCGGTGTTGCCGCGCGGCCATCGCCTCATCGGTCGCCTCCTGGCGGGGTGGGGGGTCCGACGTCGATAACAGTCGGTACGGGCAGCGGGCCGGGCGCGGCGTGCTGGTCGGCCGGCGGGGGTGCGGGCGGACCCGGTGGCGGGCCGCCCGGCGGCGGCGCCGGCGGGGGTTGCCGGTAGGGGTAACAGCCTGGGCCCGGCAGAGGCACCGGCCCACACTGGTGGTCTTGCGGGTTGCCGGTGATCGCGTCGGGCAGGGTGCGGCGCGGTTCGCCGCCCTGGCCGGTGCGCGGGTAGGGCATCGGCAGCGGCGGGGTTCCGGGCTGCCCGGTCTGAGGGTCGGTCAGCTGCGCGGGCGTCTTGGTCGCCGGGTCCAAGCCCAGGTCGGAGAACGCCGCATCGACGAACGGCTGAATGAACTGGCCGGGCAACAAGTTAACGACGTATGCCTTGAAGAACGGGCCGGAAGAGATCGTTTCGCCGAGTCCCATCGCGTACACGTTGAGCATCTTGATGGACTGCTGCAGGCGTTCTTTGCGGTTGTCGACGATCTGCAGAACGCCGTTCAGTTTGTCGAGGGCGGGTTTGAGTTGCTGGCGGTTATCGGTGATGAACCCCTCCAGCTGATGGGCCGCCGCGGAGATGCTGCCCGCGATCTGGTCGAGCGCCGCGCTTTGGGTGCGCAGTTGGGCTAGCAACGCATTGGTGTCGCGGACCAGGGCCACAATCTTGTCAGTGCGTTTGGCCAGCACGGTGGCGGCTTTGTTGGCGTTGTCGAGTAGGCTGCGCAGGTGCGCGTCGCGGGCATCGAGGGTTTGGGCGAACCGCGCCACACCCTGCACGGCGCTTTTGACCTCCGGCGGGGTGTCGGAGAACGTTTTCGCCAGTGTGGCAAGGGAATCGGAAAGCTGGTCGGTGTTGATCCCGCTGATCGTGGCCGACAGATCGCCCAGGGCAGCGGGCAACTGGTAAGGCGACACGGTGCGCTCGACGGGGATGGTGCCGCGCAGCTGCCCGTCGCCGGCGGGGGTGACGTCGAGTTCTTTGGTGCCCAGCAGGCCTTTGGTGCGAATCGCGGCCTCAGTACGGTCACCGAGGTGGATGTTGTTAGCAACGTCGAAGGTGACCTTGGCGCCGGTGTCATCGAGGGCGATGTCGGTGACTTTGCCGACCGGGAACCCGGACACCTGCACGATCGCGCCGGTGAACAGTCCTCCGGCGTCGCTGAAATATGCTGAATAGCTTGTTTTTTGGTGGATGAATGGCAGTTTCTGGTTCTCAATCGCGATCAGCACGGTAACCAGCACCGCGATGACACCGACGGCGCCGACTAGCAGCGGGCTGCGTTCGGAAAACGACTTTCTGGCGGTCATTTCGGTGCGCACCGCCCCGTGGACTGTCCGGCGATTTTGGCGTAAACGGGTTGTCCGCCTTTGCCGTTGAATTTGAGGACGACGTCGCAGAAGTAGAAGTTGAAGTAGTCGCCGTACATCGCCTGGCGGTTGAGGACCCGGTATTTGTCGGGCAGCGTGTTGAGGATGTTCTCGAGGTATTCGCGCTGGGCCAGCGCGTTGGTGGCCACCCGGTCGGTTTCGCTGACCGCTTTGCGGATCGCCGGGCGGGTGTGGGCAAGCAGGTCGGCCAGCGCGCCGGTCGCGGCGTTGGTGTAGGCCACCGCGTTGGAGATGTCGGTTTTGCGTTCGGCGAGAGCGCCCACCAGCTGCGAAAGCGAAGTCACTGTTTTGTCGAGTTGGTCGGTGTGCCCGCCCAGGGTGGCCAGCACGGCGTTGAGGTTGTCCACGACCTGGCCGATGAGCTGGTCACGGTCCGCCAGGGTGTTGGTGATCGCGGCGGCCTGGTTCAGAAACGACCCGATGGCCGGTCCTTCGCCCTGCAGCGCCGCCGTGAGTTCACCGCTGAGCGCGTTGAGCTGATCCGGTTTCAGCGCGCGCAGCAGCGGTCTGAATCCTCCGGTGACCGAGTCGAGGTCGAGGGCAGGGTGAGTGCGTGCTATCGGGATCGTGTTGCCCGGCCGCAAGATCTTCGGGTTATCGGCGCCGTCGGTCAGCGCGAGGAACCGCCCACCGATCAGGTCGTCGTAGCGCACTTCAGCCTGGGTCGCTTCGGTCAGCACGACTGAGGAGTCGGTGCTGAATTCCACCCGCACGGTCGCGTCGGAGTTGACGGAGATGTCTTTGACTTTGCCGATCTCGACACCGGCCTCGCGGACCAGGTTGCCGGTCCGCAGCCCCGAGACGTTGCTGAACACTGCTGTGTAGGTATTGTTGGACTGCCCGAAGCGCAGCTGGGCGAACACCGCGACCGTGGCGAACAGTGCGAGCGCGCAGATCGTTAGGAAGATCGCCAGGCGCACGACCACGCCTTTGAGGTTGTCGGTCACGGCGTCTCCTGTTGTGGGATTAGGTTTTCGATCATCGGGGCGCTCCTTGCGGCGCCGGTGCGAGCGCGGGGTTGGGTGGGGGCGGCGGCACCCCCGGCCACAGCGGCACTCCGCCTGGCCCATACAGCGGAGCGCCATACGGCGGTGCCCCGGGGTACGGGATGGGTCCAGGTGCGGGCCCGGGGATGCACTCGCGGATGCTGGGCGGTTGCGGTGTGCCACGGGTGGTTTGGAACCACTGTTCGTAGCACGGGTGCCCGATTCCTGGGTTCGGCCGAATGTCGAGCCCGGTCCCCCATCCGGTGTCGGTGACCAGCTGGCGCACTGGGAAGTTCTTGGTGGCATCGGGCAGCGACCCACAACCGGGCTTGCCGCCGGGCCCGCCCTTGGCCGCAACCTTGGGCAGGTTTTCGGGGAACTCGTAGGGGTCGTTGCCCAGCAGCAGCGCCACGTCGACGGTGAAGGTGCGCCCGTCCCCACCGAACACGGGGTCCGAGTGGTCGATCAACCACGAGGCGCCCTCGAAGGTGCAGGCGTACTCGGGGCTGTACATGTTGAGCAGGTTCGTTGTTGGCTCCAGCGCGTTAACCCCGGTGATGAAGTTCTGCCGGCTCGGGCTGAGCAAGTTGATCCCGGCCTGGGAGAACCCAACAGCGTTGAGTAGCAAGCTATCCAGTGGCGCCTTGTGCTTGACGATGGTGGCGGAGGTGGTGGTCGCCCCGTCGAGGATGGCGACGATGTCGTTGGCCGCTGCGGCGTAGGTGTCGCCGAGTTTCTTCACCGAGCGCACATCACGGCGGAAGGTGTCGTTGTGTGCGTTGAGCGCGGTCAGCACCTCGTTGAGGTCGGTGGTGGCCTGACCGATCCGGTCACCTTTGCCGCGCACCGCGTCGGCGACCGCGGTCAAGACCGCGTTCAGTTTGAGCGGGTCGACCATGTTGAGCAGGTCCACCACGTTCTCGAAGACCGTGTTGACTTCAGTGGTGACGTTGCTCGAGTGCAGCACCGTGCCGGCGACCAGCCGCCGGCTGCTGGGGTGCTGAGGATATTCCAGATCGACAAACTTGGCGCCGAAGATGGTGTTGACATCGATTTTCGCGTCGACGTTGGCGGGGATGTAGCGGATCTGCTCGGGGTCGATCTCCAGCGTGATCACGGCTCCGCCTGCGCCGCCGCTGATCTGGCCGACACGGCCCACTTCGACGCCGCGCAGTTTCACTTTGGCGCCGGTCTCCATAACCAGCCCGGAGCGCTCCGAAGTCAACGTGACCGGCACGAAGGAGCGGAAGGTGCCGTTGAACGAGGCTGCGGTCGCGAACCCGCCGGCGAGGATGACGGCCACCAGGACCAGGGGCCACCAGCGGGTGGAAATACGGTGCTGTCCAGCTCGTGTCGCCATCACTGTCACCCGGCCAGGTGAAAGTTGCCCGACTGGCCGTAGACGCCCAGAGTGACCGCCACCAGCACGATTCCGCCGACCACCATGGAGGCGCGCACCGCGCGGCCGACGGCCTCGCCGACGCCGGCGGGTCCACCGCTCGCGTGATAGCCGTAGTAGGTGCACACCAGCATGACCACGACGATCATCACGATGGTCTCCACGAACGACCACACCAGATCGGTGGTGTTGAGGAAGGTGTCGAAATAGTGGTCGAAGACACCGGATCCCTGTCCGTAGATCGCCACGGTGCCCACGCGAGCGGCGAAGAATCCGGTCATCAACGCGACCGCATACAGCGGGATCACCACGACCGTGGCCGCCAGCACCCGGGTCGCCGCGAGATAGGTGACGCTTCGAATACCCAGCACTTCGAGAGCATCGACCTCTTCGTTGATACGCATAGCACCCATCTGCGCGGTCGCGCCCGCGCCGATGGTCGCGGTCAAAGTGACCTGAGCGGTGCCCGGCACGATGAGCCGCGGAATGAAAAAAGCGGACGCGAACCCGGTGAAGGCCTCGACACCGACGGACTGAAACTCGGTGTAGCCCTGAGCGGCCACCACCGCGCCGGTGGTCATGGTCATGAATCCGACGATGACGACGGTGCCCCCGATCGCAGCCAATGCGCCACTGCCCAAACCCATTTGGGCGATCAGCCGCAGGACCTCAGGTCGGTAGCGGATCACCGCACTCGGGATGCAGGCCAAGGTGGTGAAGTAGAAGCGGGTCTGGTCACCGATGCGTTCCCACTCGCTGAGCAACCGGTCCTTGTGTCGCGACAGACGCGGGAGCAGACTGCTGGGCAAGTTATGTGTCATTGGGCGTGAACACTTTTCATTTCAAGGTGAACTGGACACCGATGGCGGTCACGATGATGTTGACCGTGAACAGGACCATGAAGGAAAACACCACGGTTTCATTGACGGCGTTGCCGACGCCGGCCGGGCCGCCCCCCACCGAGATGCCCTTGTAGCAGGCAATCAGGCCCGCGCCGAGCCCGAACAGGAACGACTTGACCAGCGAGACGACCACGTCGCCCAGGCCGGTGACCACCGTCATGCCCGAGACGAACGCGCCCGGGGAGACATGCAGGGCATCAGAGCAGAAGAACAGCGAGACGGTCATGCCGACGAGGACCACGACGCCGTTGAGCGCGACCGAGACCGTGGTGGCCGCCAGCACCCGGGGGATCACCAAGGCCTGGATCGGGTCGATGCCCATGACCCGCTGCGCGTCTAGTTCCTCACGGATCGTGCGTGCACCGAGGTCGGCGCACATCGCGGTGGCGCTGGCCCCGGCGGTCACCAAAACCGTAACCAGCGGCCCGATCTGATTGACGTTGAAGAACGCAGCGCCGGCACCCGAGAAGTCGGCGGCACCGAACTCGTTGAGCAGGATGTTGAAGATGAACGTGTTGATCATCGAATACGGGATCATCATCAGCACTGCGGGCAGTAACGAGACCCGGGCCACGAACCAGGACTGGTGCAGGTACTCCTGCCAGGCCAGGGGCCGGGTGAAGATGCCCACCACCACGTCGAGAGTCATCGCGAAGAAACCGCCCATGGACCGCAACGGTTTCGCTAACCGCGTTGCTTCTAACACCTTTCGCAACGTCTCAGCCCTTGATACCGGTATGGGCACCGTCACCTGCTCGGTGCGCGGATCCAGAACAGGTACCGCGGGAGCTGCCGGATGCATGTTGGTCCCTAACTCGTCACGTCGTCGGGTTTCACGCATCTGAGCTCACGCCAGAACTCTCAGATCAACGAGTTCCCCTGCTCGCCGGAGAAGCTTCAGCGGTCTGCTGACCTCCTCGTGAAATCCAATCAGCTGGCTAGCGGCCGCCGTTAGCTCCCGAATGGGATGTCAGGGTCCTCCGAATGGGATACCAGGACCGATCCGCACCTTGCCGCGCCGCGGACAACGGTCCGCGGTCATGATCAACTGGGTCCCGCCCGCTACAGCGGCGCGGCGCGCGCAGCACGGGCAGTGCACGGCGATGGGAACTGGCCGTCCAGCATGCCTGACACCAGCCGATCCCGCATCCTGGGACACACGGCTGCTGCTACTCATCGACGTGTTCAGCAGTTGCTCAATACTTTTCACCGTAGTTGCCTGGCAAACACGCGAAGTGCACGGTGTGCTCTGGCACCCGCTGGCGGCTACAGATACACCGTCGTAATCCGGTCAGTGTACTGAAACTGATCTGCAGCAGTGACTTTCATAAGCCGACAAGTGACTGCACGGCGCAGCATCATCGGCCGGCATGCATGCACTGACCATCTACTTGCGCGGCGGAGTCGACAGCAGCGCATCGAAGATGTGCCGCTCGAGGTTCTGCGTAAGATCGATGTGCACATGCTTGGTCTCGGTGTACTCATCTAGCGCGCCACGGCCCAACTCACGGCCCAAACCGCTTTGCTTGTAGCCACCGAACGGCAACGCAGGGTCGATCTGATGCCAATTATTGATCCAGATGGTGCCCGCGCGAAGCCGGGAAGCGACCTCCAGGGCGCGCTCGTAATCAGCAGCCCACACCCCCGCACTCAACCCGTACTGAGAGTCGTTGGCCTGCCGGATCGCGTCCGCCTCGTCGGTGTAGCGAAGCACGCACAGCACCGGCCCGAAAATCTCCTCGCGGGCCACCTTCATCTCGTTGGTGACTTCAGCGATGATGGTCGGTTCGATCCAGTAGCCCCTAGTGAACCGTTCGCCACGCGGAATCCCGCCACCGAGAACGACTTTGGCACCAGCGTCTTTGGCGCTGTCGAGGAAACCCAGCACCCGGTCGCGTTGACGGGCAGAAATGACCGGACCGAGGTCGGTGTCGAAGTCGGTGGTCTCACCGAGCTTGAGCGAGGAGGCACGATCCACCAGCCGGTCCACCACCTGGTCATACATGTTGGCCGACACCAACAGTCGTGTACCCGATTCGCAGATCTGGCCCGAGTAGAGCATGCAGCCGAACAGCGCCCCGTCGATCGCCACATCCAGGTCGGCGTCATCGAGCAGGACCTGGGCGCCTTTGCCACCCAGCTCCAGGGACACATTTTTCACCGTCCCTGATGCCAGGCGCATGATTTCACGTCCGACCGCGGTGGAGCCGGTGAACGCCACCTTGTCGACATCCGGGTGCTCGGCCAGCCGCGCACCCACCTCGGGGCCGGGCCCGGTAACCAGGTTGATCACCCCGGCGGGGACGCCGCACTCGTGGGCGATCTCGCACAACCGCAGCAACGACAGCGGGGTCTTCTCGTCTGGTTTGATGACCACCGAGTTGCCGGCGGCCAGAGCCGGGCCGATCTTCCAAATACCTAGCAGCAGAGGAAAATTCCACGGCACAATCGCCGCGCACACCCCAAGCGGTTCGCGGCGGATGACGTTGGTCGACATCGTCGGGTATGCCGCGGTTGGCACGTGCCGCTCCCAATGGTAGCTGGCTGCGAGCTCAGCGAAATACAGGAAATGCGCGGGCGCATAACCGACATGAAATCCTGTCGCCTGGCGTACCGTGGCACCATTGGCGTGGATCTCGAGGTCGACCAGCTCTTCGAGTTCCTCGCCGATGCGCTCCGCGATCCGCGTCAACACCGCCGACCGTTCGGCAGGGGCCAATCGCGACCACGCACCCGAATCGAATGCGGCGCGCGCCGCGGCCACCGCGGCGTCGGCGTCGGCGGCGGTGCCCCGCGCGATCGTCGCGTAGATCTCCTCGGTCGCCGGGTCGCGGATCTCGTCGCGCTCGGCTGCGTCGACGTGCTCGCCGTCGATGAACATGTGAAAGTGCTTGACGTCTGTCGCCACGGTGGCCTCCCGATTCAGCTCAAGATCAGCCAACCCGAGCCGGCGGTGACGCAACATCGCCCGAAAGGAGGGTTGGGGTAACTCTACTGCCGGACATCGCCACGTCAACGAGGCAGCAGAGAGGCTTAGGTGCCTCGTTGTGGGGACGACGTCAACCCCTTCGAGGCACGGTGAATACTATCGGCGCGGCGATCACCCGCACCCGCCGGCTGGCCCAACAAGGACGTCCTTCTCAACGCGCTGATAAGCGGCCACGGGGTAGGCCAGCGACGACACACCCATCTGGTGTTCGACGAACTGCACGGCGTCGACGTCGCTCCGGAATCACGAATCAGCGTAGTAGAGGCCATCACCGAGAATCTATTCAGCTACGTCGACTGGGATGACTCAACAGATCATCACCACCCACGAAGATGAGCGCCAGCGCTGGCTGGAATCCAACAACAGCCTGCGCGCAATGCGGATCCGCGAAATCCTCAGCCCCGGAAACTTCGACGACGACCGGGCCACCACCACCCTGCACTACCCGCTGCACTGGCACCACCAGGTACGGCTGGGTTCCGTTCTGCGAGAAGCAATTCGGTAACGTCCGACTGCCGGCCACAGCGAACGGACCTCTTCATCGCGACATCGCGGACTCCTAATTTTCGTGATCAAACGACTCTCAAATCAGCGGTCGAAATTAGATAGGCCCTGAACTCTTCTGATGCACAACGGCATTCGACATTCGGGTACAGCGTAGTTTACTGCTAATTCACCGCATTCCTCCGGCGCGGCCCTGAATATCGGTCGGACCTGCTCCTCAAAGACGTTGTCGCCGACCAGACCGGATAGGCAGCGGCCCGCTCATTTGGCCATTGGGTGATGTTGAAATCACCCGCGTTGGGTTGCGCGGAGTATCGTGATGCTCCCACCCGACACGCTGCTGGGAACGGGGATGAATGTGGAAAGCCTGGTTCAGGCACTCGCTGCGTCGATGGACCCGGTGTCTTTGATGGGACGTATTGCCGAGCAGGCTTGTGCGTTTATGCAGAAGGCCGATGGGGCGGCCGTCACACTACTTCGTGCCTCCGATAATGCGTACGTGACCGTTTCTGGTCACGGCGTGCTAGCGACTACGCCGGGTTTTGTAGTGCCCAAAAGGAGCAGTGTGCAGGGCCGCGCGGCGCGCGAAAAACACCCAATGCTGATCGACGATGCCTGGGTAGATCGACGACTGTCGGCACGTGTTCGTGCGATGAATAAGCAGTGGGGCACCCGGTCGTGGGCGGCGATTCCCCTGACGTACAACGACCACGCCATCGGTTCCCTGCTGCTGGCCGCGACAGCCACCGGTGCATTCACTGATACCGACGTCGATGCCATGCTCGATATCAGTGAGTTCGTTTCCGCCGTCATCGGCGCCCAGTCGCAATTGTCCACGGTGCTGACCCAGGTGATGAGCGACAGCGACCATCCCGGGCAACGCGCCCTGACGGAGCGATTCATCGCCTCGGTGATGTTGCCCGAAGCCGTGGAGACCAAAGAGCTACAACTTCGAATGGATGTACTGTTGGCGCAGCCGAACGCGCTCAGGGCGGCCTTTCAGCCCATCGTCCATCTGCCAAGCGGTACGACGATTGGCTACGAAGGTTTGATCCGCTTTCCCGCATCGGAGTTGACGCCAACGCAATGGTTTAGCATGGCCCGGCGCTTCGGCCGGGGTCTTGAATTAGAACATGCCGCGCTCTGCACCATCCTCGGCGCTGCCGGGGGAATCCCCAATGATTGTCCCCTCGCGGTCAACCTCAGCCCGAGCACCGCACTCGAGCCAGCGATTCGAGATGTGCTGACCACGCAAGACCGGGCGTTGGTCGTGGAAATCACTGAGCACGAACCGTTTCCCGATGACCTTGGCCCGCGCCTGCGGCCACTGCGTGATCGCGGGGTAAGCGTGGCAGTCGACGACGCCGGCGCCGGATATGCCAGCTTCGCCCAACTGCTGCGGTTACGCCCAGACATGATCAAGATCGACGGGGAGTTGATCGCCGGAATCGACAACGATCCCGTGCGCCGGGCGTTAGCAACCGCACTGAACTCGCTGGCATCCGAACTGCACGCGAAACTGGTGGCCGAAGCGGTCGAGACACGTCGCCAACTGCAGACGTTGATTCATCTCGGTATCGAATACGGCCAAGGTTTTCACCTGGGGCCACCTCGACCATAAGGGCGCCGGAGGACGTCGCACAATCGGCCTGCGGGATCGGTTGCGGCATTCCGGCCGAACCCGAGCCCGCCTGAGTGCGGCTTATTGAAAATCATTAGCATTACGCTTACCGCTGCGATCCGACCGGAAGGATAATGTGCGAGCGATCCCTGTCATCTGCTTGACGGGCCATCTCGGCGCGGGCAAGACGAGTCTGCTCAATCATGTGCTTCGTAGTCCCGGAGCGCGAATCGGGGTCATTATCAACGACTTCGGCGAGCTCAACGTCGATGCCATGCTGGTGACAGGCCAAGTCGACGAGCCCGCGTCCATCGCCGGCGGGTGCATCTGCTGCCTGCCCGATGACGGCGGGATCGACGAGGCATTGACCAAGCTCGCCGACCCTCGACTGAATCTGGACGCGGTCATCGTCGAGGCCAGCGGCCTGGCCGAACCCGTTGCGGTCGCGCGAATTATCGGCTTCAGCGAAGTCCCGGGCGTGCGCTTCGGCGGACTCGTCGATGTCATCGACGCCGCGACCCACTTCGAAACCGTCGACGTCGGCCATACCTCGCCCGCCCGCTACGGCGTAGCCTCGCTCGTCGTCGTCAACAAACTCGACCGACTCCCCCGCGAAGATCGCGCCGCGACTGTCGAGCGGGTGGAACGCCGCGTGCGAGAACGTAATCCACGTGCGACCGTCGTCGGAGCAGTCGGCGGCCAAGTCGACCCCACACTGTTGTACGACGTAGCCGCAACTCCCGAGGAGACGGGCCAGCTCTCATTGCGCGACCTATTCGTCGATGCCACCTCCGACCCGATCGCCCATGACCACGACAACTCACACGCCGATTCGGTCACCGCGACGAGCCAGGGCGAAATCGACCCCGGCGCGCTGATCGACCTACTTGAGGATCCGCCGGCCGGGGCATATCGGATCAAAGGCGCTGTCGCGATGCGTTACGGCGCGACCACGCAGACGTATGCGGTCAATCTGGTCGGCACGGCAATCCACCTTGCGATTGCGCCGCCCGGGCTGTCGGCCAACTGCCTCGTTGCCATCGGGATCGGCCTCGACACCGATGCCGTGCGCGCTCGACTTGATGCCGCCCTGCGGCCGTTCGCCGGCCCGGCCACTCTGGCCAATATTCACCGCCTGAGGCTGTATCGCCGTCGCAGCCTCTGACAATCGAAAGGTTAGCGCCCCAACATCTTTCGTCACAGTGACATAATTGCCAAAGCAGGCAAGCGGTAGGTGGATCGCGTTGCGGCCGGCTAGCCGGTCGCAACGACCGACGCGGAATTCCAGGGCGCCAGGCGCCGCCTTTGCCGAGGTGCCGACCGAAGATCTCGGCCAGGGGGCCGCCTAATAGCCCCAAATCCCCGTCGTCCGTTCGCCTGAGAGAACAACCGGCTAGCCGACAAAGGGTGCTCCGTCGAACCGGTCGCAGGTAGCGAACTCGGAGACCGGCCGGCGTCGCAACTTCGACAGTTGGCGCACCGGCTTGCCCAATGGCACCAGTGCGGCGATGGCATACGAGTCGGGAATGCCGAGAAGATCTTTTGCCAGTGGCTCCTCGGCGACAACCATCGTTGTCAGCACTCCGCCAAAGCCTTCATTGCGCGCGGCCAGCAACACGTTCCACACGAAGGGGTATACGGAAGCACCGGGTACCACCGCGATGCGATCGAGATTTTGATCGGTCGCGGCGACAACGACGAGATTCAGCAGGAACATCAGCACGACCGGCGCCTCGCGAAACGGTGCCGACATTTGCGCAGGCACCTGCGCCGCCTCGATCGCGGACGCATCTAAGCTGGTCGGCTGCAACGGGTTCCATGGCGACTCGCCATTAGCGAGCTGCGCCGTATAGCGGCGGGCCGCAGTAAGCCCTAGATCGGCCAACGCAGATCGGGTGTCTTTATCGCGAAGCACGATGACGCGCACGCCCTGGCGGTTGCCGCCGGTCGGTGCGAAGCGCGCGTTATCGAGGATGCGCTCGAGAACATCATCAGGAAGCGGGTCGTCGGTGAATTCGCGCACGGCCCCGGTAGAACGCATAGCGTCGTACAACTCCATGGCCACCATGGTGCCGCAACCGGCGGCGGCTATGTTCTCAGGCCGCGTCGTGGAAGATCAGTCCCAGCGTGTAGCGCTGGCCGGAGCGGACCGCGGACACACCGTGGCGTACCGGGGCCGCCGACCATCCTCGCGTCGATCGCACTGGCCGTTCTCGGGTCGTGAACACGTAGCCGTGTCCATGCGGCAACGTCGTGGCTGTCCCTCGTGATTGGGCGCGGGCCCGTTGCTCGACGAGCAGGAACTCGCCTCCGGTGTGCGCGACGCCCGGCTCGTTGAGATTGATGACGACCTGCAGCGGAAAGATGAGTTCTCCGTAGAGGTCTCGGTGCAGCGCATTCCAATCGCCTGGGCCGTACTTGAGCATCAGCGCCGTGGGCTTGGTTTGACCGGCGCGATGGCAGGTGTCCAGCCATTCGTCGAGAGTGTCGGGCCACGGAGCGTGGCGCCCGAGCTTTGTCCACCAGTCTCGGGCGATCGGCAACAGCCTCGGGTATAGCGCCTGCTTGAGATCTTCGATCGGGCGTGGGTAGGGCTGTTTGAAATAGCGATACTCGCCTTGCCCGTAGCGGTGTCGGCCCATATCGACGATTGCGCGAAAAAGACTGTCGTCAGAAAACAAATCGATGACCGCGGCGCACTCGGCAGGAGTGATCAGCTCTGGGAGCAGTGCGCCGCCGACATCGTTCATGTCGGCGGCGACCGCGTCCCAATCCGCGGCATCGACGCGCTTGCGCCAGGTCGACACCATCAGAACAGCTTGCCAGCCACCGCGGGTGCCGGCGCCTCCAACTCCAACAAGAATCGTTTGCGCTTCAATCCGCCCGCGTAACCGGTTAGCGCGCCATCCTTTCCGACGACCCGATGACACGGAACGATGATGCTCAGTGGATTGCGCCCGACCGCTTGGCCCACTTGGTACGCGGTGGTGGCGCCGGCCAGTTCCGCGGCCAGCTCGCCGTATGTCTTCGTCTGGCCGTAGCCGATACCGACAAGCCGATCCCAGATTCGGCGCCGAAGCGGGTCGCCCACCAACGCAATTGGAAGGTCGAATCTAGTGCGCTCTCCGCAGAGATACTCGTTCAGCTGCTCGGCGGTGCGACGGAACAGGTCGTCGGCAGCCGGTTCGACATGCTCGCCGAGTGCATGCGCGGTCGGCCGGCGCCAATGATGCCGGAAATACACACCCGTCAAGGCGTCGTCGTCAGCGACCAAGGTCAACTCGCCCAAAGGGCTATCGCTCACCGCGTGTCGTGCTGTCATCGTTGAACCTCCTTTACCTGTAGACGATGACCAGTCCGGAAGCGTGAGATGGGGTACGAATTGAGGTCTCACATTTCACGATCCGCCGACGTCTTCACATCAGGAGCAAGAGGAGATCGCGTGATCAGTCATACCCCTCGGTGACAACGGTGAAGACCGACCAACAGGTGAAGATGCCGTTCGAGGCCGTCGTGGCACGGCACGGCGCTACGGTGTTGCGGGTGGTGCGCGCCGTGGTCGGCCACAGCGACGCCGACGACGCTTGGTCGGACACCTTCCTGGCCGCCTTGAAGGCCTACCCGCAACTGCCGGCCGACGCCAATGTCGAAGCGTGGCTGGTCACCATTGCTCACCGCAAAGCCATCGACATCACTCGCGCGGCGGCCCGGCGGGCCATCCCGGTCGCCGATACCCCCGACTCCCCCGCCGGGCAACGAGCCGATGGCCACGATCTTGACCTCGACGCGGCCGTCAGTGCGCTGCCGCCCAAGCAACGTCAGGCCGTGGCCTACCACTACCTGGCAGGCCTGCCCTACGCCGAGATCGCAACGATCCTCGACAGCAGCGTTAACGCCGCCCGCCGAGCCGCAGCGGATGGCATCGCCACCCTGCGGCGCACCTATCCCTTCATCGACTCCCGTAATCGACCCCGCAAGGAATGAACATGACCTCGACTGATCTCGCCGACCTCTACCCCGTCGATGCGGATCATCTGCAGCGCCTGCACACCCGTCTAGAACGGGATGCCCAGGCCGGCGATCTGCTCGACATCGCCTATCGCACAGTGGATTCCGCCGTCGGTCCGCTGCTGCTGGCCGCCACCCCGCTCGGACTGGTCAGGGTGGCGTTCGCGAACGAGGACCGAGACGGCGTGCTACTGACGCTGTCGAAGCGGATCAGCCCGCGGATGCTCGAGGCGCCGACGCGGCTGGACCCGATCGTGCGACAGCTCGACGAGTACTTCGACGGCCGCCGGCACACCTTCGACGTCCCGTTGGATTGGTCACTCTCGCAAGGGTTTCGGCGCACAGTGCTAGAGCACCTCAATACCGACGTCGGCTACGGCGTCACGGCCAGCTACGCCGCGCTAGCGCGACTCGCCGGCTCCCCCAAGGCGGTGCGCGCGGCGGGAACCGCGTGCGCGACCAACCCGATCCCGATCGTGGTGCCGTGTCATCGGGTGATCCGATCCGACGGAGCCGTGGGCGCCTACCGGGGCGGACCCGTCGCCAAACGGATGCTGCTCGACCTTGAGCGGGAGGGATGACGGCGGCCGGGCCGGCTGCGCGAGGCGGGCGTGCCCGTCCACTTGGAAATCGCCCCCGGCGCGTTTCACGCGTTCGACAACATCGTGGAAAAGGCGCCGATCTCGGCGAAATTCTTCGCCAGCGAGCGCGATCATCTCTGGGCCGCTTTGAGGTCTCCCGCGGAGGACCAGCCGGGGTGAGACCCGCCTCTAAACGAGCTAGTTGACTGCAAAATGTGCAGAACGTGCAACTATGGGGGGATGGCCAACCCGATGGGACTGCGAGAGCGGCGTCGGCGCGAGACCAGCGCAGACATCCGCGACGCCGCGGTGCGACTGGCCCTCGAGCGTGGCTTCGACAAGGTGACCATCGAGGAAATCTGCGCCGAAGCCGGAATCTCGACGCGCACGTTCTTCAACTACTTCCCCAACAAAGAGTCCGCCATCGCCTACGGCCCATCGGACATTCCTGCCGAGCTGGTCGCGGATTTCGTCGCGGCCGGACCCGCGCCCTACTCGGTGGTGCTGGCAGAGCTGATCACCCTGGCAGCGCACCACCTGCGCGACGTCCCACCCCTTCGCGAGCAGGCCGCCCATATGCTCGAGCTCGCCAAAACCTCCCCCGCGGTGTTGGCCGCGTTCCTCGCGGACCTGGAGCGTTTTCAGCTTCAGCTGACCGACATCATCGTGCGCCGCCAGGGTATGAAGCCGGACGACGAGATGGCCGCGCTGATTTCCGCGCTGGCCCTCACCGCAGTGCGTTCCGGCCTCGAAAAGTGGGCAAGTAGCGATCCGGTGGATCCCGACGACACGCCGATGCCGTATGTCGAGCGGGCCGCCGCCCTTGTGAACAGCATCTTTACAAAGTGATCTGAAACACCGAAGACAAATCTTGCATGATGTGCAAGATATGCAGATCATGTAGTATGCGCTGGTGGCGGTGTTCGGGGACGCTTCCGCAAAGCACGGCAGGCGTCGGGCTCGGAAAGGGCCGCCGGCGCGCGCCGACAGCCTCATCCGCACGGAACGACGGGCGCGCACGTCGCGGCAAGGGCCGATAATCCGATGCTGAGTCATGCGGTTCGTGTGCACGAGCGCCCGCGTGTTATGCGGGCGGTGGCCATGGTGACGAGAAAAGGACTCACGTAGTTGCTGCTAGCGAAGATTGTGCGGAACGCATGGCTGCCGCTCTTGATCGTGGCGGTGGTGGTGGTCGGCGGCTTTGCCGTGGTGCGGGTCAAGTCTTTCTTCGGCCTCCACGACACCGGCGTCTTGACTAGTCCGCGACTCGACGACTCCAAGCCGTTCAAGCCCAAGGTCGTCAAGTACGAGGTCTTCGGCTCGGCGAGCCACGCCAACGTGAACTACTTGGATTTGTCCGCCGACCCGACACGGGTCGACGGCGCGCCGTTGCCATGGACACTCGTCCTCACCACGACTGCCCCGTCGGTCTTCCCGAACCTCTCGGCGCAAAGCGACGGCGACTACCTCGGTTGCCGAATCACCATCGATGACGAAGTCAAGGACGAGAAGATAACCACCGGCGTGCACGCCCTGACCTTCTGCCTGGTGAAATCCGCATGAGTACAACGTTCAACGACGCCCGCACCGACGCGCTCCCGACGGCGGCAGAGCCGGTGCGGGAAAAGATCCCGCGTTTCATCCGGAAATTCGCCATCGTCATCATCCTCGGCTGGATCGGGCTCATCGCGGTGCTCAGCACCATCGTCCCCGACCTGGACACCGTCGGGAAGATGCGCTCGGTCTCGATGGCCCCCGACGATGCGCAATCGGTGGTCGCGACGAAACGCATGGGCGCGGTGTTCAACGAATACAAGTCCAACAGTTCGATCATGATCGTTCTCGAGGGCCAAAAGCCGCTCGGCGCCGATGCTCACGCCTACTACGACACGATCGTCAAAAAGCTCGACGCCGACACCAAATACGTTGAGCACGTTCAGGACATGTGGAGCGACCCGCTGACCGGCGCAGGCGCGCAGAGCAATGACGGCAAGGCCGCCTACGTTCAGGTCTATCTCGCCGGTAATCAAGGCGAAGCGTTGGCCAACGACTCCGTCGAGTCCGTCCAAGACATCGTCAAAAGTGTGCCCCCGCCCAACGGGGTGAAGGCCTACGTTACCGGGCCCGCCGCGCTCTCAGCCGATCAGCACATGGCCGGTGACCGCAGCGTGCAACTCATCACGATGTGCACGTTCACCGTGATCATCGCGATGCTGTTATTGGTCTATCGGTCGATAGTTACGCTGTTGCTGACGCTGGTGATGGTGGTGTTGGAGCTGTCGGCCGCGCGCGGAATGGTCGCCTTCTTGGGCTATTACAACATCATTGGGCTCTCCACCTTCGCCACCAACCTGTTGGTCACGTTGGCGATCGCGGCCGCCACTGACTATGCGATCTTTTTGATCGGCCGCTATCAGGAGGCCCGGGGCAAAGGCAACTCCCGCGAAGATGCTTACTACGACATGTTCCACGGCACCGCGCATGTGGTGGCGGGATCCGGCTTGACCATTGCCGGCGCCACGTTCTGCCTGCACTTCACCAACCTGCCCTATTTCCAAACGTTGGGTATCCCGCTGGCGATCGGCATGGTGGTCGTGGTGGCAGCGGCACTGACGCTCGGACCTGCCGTCGTCGCCGTGGCAACACGTTTCGGCAAGACACTGGAGCCCAAGCGCACGCAGCGTATTCGCATGTGGCGCAAGGTCGGCGCCGTCGTGGTGAGGTGGCCCGGGCCGATCCTGGTCATGACGATCGGGGTCGCGCTGGTCGGCTTGCTGACGCTGCCGGGATACCGCACCAATTACAACGACCGCAACTATTTGCCTGCCGACCTGCCCGCGAACGAGGGTTACGAAGCCGCGGACCGGCACTTCTCGCACGCGCGGATGAACCCCGAAGTGCTGATGATCGAAAGTGATCACGATCTGCGGAATTCCGCGGACTTCCTGGTCATCGACAAGATCGCCAAGGCGATCTTCCGGGTGCCGGGAATCGGCCGCGTGCAGTCGATTACCAGGCCGGAGGGCACGCCGATCGAGCACACCTCGATCCCGTTCCAGATCAGCATGCAGGGCGTCAGCCAGCAGATGAACCAGAAGTATCAAGAAGACCAGATGGCCGACATGCTCAAGCAGGCCGACATGATGCAGACGACGATCGACAGCATGGAGAAGATGTCGAGCATCACCGTGCAGATGTCCAACGACATGCATCAAATGGTCAAAAAGATGCACGACATGACCATCGACATCAACGAATTACGCAACCACATGGCGGATTTCGAGGACTTCTTCCGCCCGGTCCGCAGCTACCTCTACTGGGAGAAGCACTGCTTCGACATCCCGATCTGCTGGTCGCTTCGCTCGGTCTTCGACGGCCTCGACGGCATCGACACGATGACCGACGACATCGAAAGCCTGTTGCCCATCATGGATCATCTCGACACCCTGATGCCCCAGATGGTGGCGCTGATGCCTTCCATGATCGAAAACATGAAGGCCATGAAAACCACGATGCTGACCATGTATTCGACGCAAAAGGGTCTGCAGGATCAGCAAAACGAGGCCCAGAAGAACTCGAACGCCATGGGTAAGGCGTTCGACGCGTCCAAGAACGACGACTCGTTCTACCTGCCGCCGGACGTCTTCAACAACGCCGAGTTCAAAAAGGGCATGAAGAACTTCATCTCCCCCGACGGCCACGCCGTGCGTTTCATCATCAGCCACGACGGCGATCCGATGTCTCAAGAAGGCATTTCGCACATCGCGGCCATCAAGAAGGCTGCCTACGAAGCACTCAAGGGCACGCCGCTGGAGGGCTCCAAGATCTACCTCGCGGGCACCGCGGCAATATACAAAGACCTCAGTGACGGCAACACCTATGACCTGCTGATCGCTGGAATTGCTTCGCTCTGCCTGATTTTCATCATCATGTTGATCATCACCCGAGGCGTGGTGGCCTCAGCGGTCATCGTGGGAACCGTGTTGCTCTCGCTGGGTGCGTCGTTCGGGCTGTCGGTGCTGATCTGGCAGCACATCATCGGCATTGAGCTGCACTGGATGGTGCTCGCGATGTCGGTGATCATCCTGCTTGCCGTGGGCGCTGACTACAACCTGCTGCTGGTCGCGCGGTTCAAGGAAGAGATCCGCGCCGGCTTGAACACCGGAATCATCCGATCGATGGGCGGTACCGGTTCGGTCGTCACCTCGGCGGGTTTGGTCTTTGCCTTCACGATGATCACCATGGCGGTCAGCGAGCTGACCGTCATCGGCCAAGTGGGTACCACCATCGGTCTGGGCTTGCTCTTCGACACGCTGATCGTGCGGTCGCTGATGACGCCATCGATTGCCGCGCTGTTGGGCAAGTGGTTCTGGTGGCCGCAACGAGTTCGGCAACGCCCGCTCCCCTCGCCATGGCCTGATCCAAATGGCAAGGCCGCCGCGGAACCCGAATCGGTAACTGCCGCTACGTAACCCACTCCGGTTGTGAATCGGTCTCCACGGCGGAAAAGTCTTTGTGACCCAAGCCGGCGGTGGTGCCGCCGTCGACCACGAACTCCGAACCCGTGGAATAGCTGGACTCGTCGCTGGCCAGATAGACCACCAGGCTGGAGACCTCCTTGGGGTCGGCAGCCCGGCCGAGCGCGGTCTGGAAGAGGTCCTCGGGAACCCACTCGGTCATCGGGGTCTTGATCAGGCCGGGATGGATTGAGTTCACCCGGATTCCACTGGGTCCAAGCTCCAGCGCCGCCGACTTTGTCAAACCCCGGACAGCGAATTTTGTTGCCGTGTAACCGTGGCAGGCGATCGTGCCGGCAATACCTTCGATCGAAGAGATGTTGATGATCGAGCCTCGTCCGGCTTCCTTCATCGGTTTCACCACGGCGCGGATGCCGAGAAACACACCGGTCAAATTGATGTCGAGGATCCGCTGCCATTCCGTGAGCGCGTAGTCCTCGAGGGTGCCGATGTTGATGATGCCGGCGTTGTTCACCAGCACGTCGACGCTGCCGAACTCGTGCAGCGCGGTGGCCACCGCGGCATCCCAGTCGTCGGGCTTCGTCACATCGAGATGCAGGTAACGAGCCGAGTCGCCGACCTCCGCCGCTACGGCCTTGCCTTCGTCGTCGAGGATGTCGCCGAACACGACCTTGGCTCCCTCGTCCACCAGCATCCGCACATGCGAGGCACCCATCCCCCGGGCACCCCCACTTATCAGCGCCACCTTGCCCGCCAACCGTTCTGCCACTGCGTTCTCCTGTCATGTGGTGCGTAATTCAGATCTGAATCGGCTAAGCCGAAGCAGCTACTCTGACCCAATCGTCACCATACATATATGCGTGCATGTATGACGGCATACCCGTCAATCGCCGCGCCGCAGGTAACGGCATTGCGACGTCGACGCCGTCAAGCGGCGGCGTCCAAGCTGTCGGCGGCTACCGGGAATTCCGACATCCCCCTGGCCGACCGCACGCTGATGGGCGGGGAATGAAGGATGGCGGAGCATCGCTTCGCTACGCTCGCGCGCAAGCTGTTGAGCGGCAATCCAAACCGGGTGTGACTGGAGGACAATTACTTTCGCCCCTGCAACACGAGCCATGATTGGCTGCTCCTCTACCGGCGAAAACGGCCGAAGGCCATGCTCATAGCTTCAATCTCAGCAATTCTCGAAAGCCCTCGAAAGGGACCGAAGTCGCTAGCGTGGAGGACTTTCGTCCGCTATAGCGCAACGGTCGTGCACCCCTTCGCGTGGTCAGGAACGTGCGCTGCCTCGGTGCGTGCCGCTGGCCACGACGAGGTGTGCGACCCCGTCCGCAATTCCTGCGGCCAGCGCGTCGATGTCGGGCGCAGTGTCGTAGTCGGCGGTGATGCCGAAAACGAACTGGTCGGCGTAGCTGAGCATCGCCACGGCGGTACGAACGTTGAGAGCGATCGGCGGGATCGGAAGGATCTCCAGCACCCGCCGGCCCATCAGCTTCTGCCCTTCCCGGGGACCGGGAACGTTGGTGGCCACCGCGACCACTGCCTTTTGCGGAAGTCGGGACAGCAATCGGATGCCCCATGCGGTGAACGCGAACGGGACGTTCTTAGCCGCCGCAGTCAGCGCCGCGCCTCCTTCACGTTGGCCGCTGTCCTTGGCACGGGTAAGCCGACTGTGCACCAGCTGCAGCTGTTTCAGCGGGTCCGCCTCATCGACGGGCAGCAACGGCAGCATTGCCGAGACCTGGTTGTCGGCCATGTTGAAGTGATTGGTCGGACGGACCGAAACCGGCACAAGCGTGCGCAGCGAGTTGTGGCCGGGCCGCTCACCACGCTCCAGCAAGATCTTGCGGTAACTGTCGGTGATCGCCGCGAGCGCTACATCGTTGAGCGTCACGCCGAATGCCCGAGAAACCTCCTGCAGGTCAGCCAGCCGAACCCGGGCCACACTGTAGCGGCGCAGCGACGTAACCGGTCCGTTCAGCGACGAATCGGGCGCCGTGTTCAACACACCGGCCGTCAGCTCGACCGCTCCCATCGCCATGTGTTCGACCGCGGCTGCCGCGGCAAACGCGCTTCGTCCTATCCCGCTGACCCATTTCAGCGGGTTCAAGCTGATCTTCGGCAGGCCCAGCCCATGCCGGACCGGCTCCCTGGCTGCACGAATCGCGGTCGCGAAGCTGTCGCCGCCGCCGCTATCGCTGAACTTTGCCAGGATCTGCGTTGTCGCGATCCCATCGGCCATGCAGTGATGGACTTTGGTCAGAACGGCCCACCGGTCCCCGCTCAGCCCCTCGAAGATCCAGCACTCCCAGAGGGGTCGCTCGCGATCGAGCCGTCGTTCCATTACAGACGCGACCATCTCGAATAACGCCGCGTCGTCGCCGGGGTGCGGCAGGGCGAGACGATGCAGGTGCCGCGCGACGTCGAAGTGCGGGTCGTCCGCCCATTCGGGTGAGCCGAGATCTAGCGGGTGCGTCCGCAGGACCTGTCGGCAGCGCGGAATTTGCGGTGCCCGTTCGGCGAAGGTCGAAACGAACTCCTCGTAGCTCGGAGCAGGGCCTTCCATGATCGAGACGCTGCCGATCGCCAAACTCACGTGCGGATCGGAGTCTTCGACCTCGAGGAACGTGGCATCGAAAGCGCTCAAATGCTCCATCACGACACCGTCCTTGGTGGCGGTGGCTGGCGGTACAAGGCGGCACCGGCGGTGACGCCCGCACCGGCAACGACGAACAGTACGTGCGCACCCGCCGGCAGCCGAGCCGCCTGCCGCTCGAAGGCAGCCGCCAGGGCGCCGGTATGCATCCGTTCATCGTCAGCGACACCGATCTTCTCGATCGGCACCCCAAGCCGGAGGCTCAATGCGCTGCGGTAGACCGGCCGCGCGGGTGCGGCGACGATCATGTCGATATCGGAAAGCCGCACCGATTGCGCAGCCAGGCATGCTCGCGCCGCCTCCGCGGCCGCCGCGGCGAATCGGTCATCCATCACGGCCGACTGCTTGAACCTAAGAACGTTACGCGCGTCCGCGAATCCGACTGTTGCGGAGAATATTTCGTCACTATCTACCGCGTCGTTCACCCAGGAGACGTCGCTGAGACCATAGCTGTCGTCCGTCCATCCGCACAGCAGCACCGCACCGGCGGCCGAAAACGGAAAGTGCTCGCTCATGCCGTGACCCGGATCGGCATCACTGGCCACGACAAGGGCGCGGTGGATGCTGCGCGTTCGCAGAAATCCGTCGACGATCTGCAGCGCCGTCAGTAGTCCGCAGGAGCCGTTGGCGATATCGAAAGAGAAAGTCCCGTGTGCGTCGGCGTGCGGATCCTCGGCGTTGGCTCCGATGTCATCCTGAATAAGCGCGGCGAGCGCCGGCTCCCCCAGATTGCGATCGCGGTAAATCCCGGCGTTGACTACCAGATCCAACTCATTTGGCTCGCATCCGGCGTGCAGCAGACAGTCCTTGGCGACGCTGACCGCCAGGCGCAGCGCGCTGTGCCGGTCACGCCACCGCGAGTGCGCGACGTCGGCTCGTTCAATGACTGTGCCCATAACGGCTCACCAAATCCTCATCCACGGTCAGTAAGACCACGCCGATCTCTAGTCCCGAAGCCAACGCGAGCAGCGCAATCCTTTCTCCAGCCTCGATTCGTCCGGCCTCGAGTTCCTCGACGAGGGCCACCGTGTGGGTCGTCGACGCCGTGTTGCCGTACCGGTCGACGGTGATCACGGCGTCGTGCCGGGGACTGTCGCCAAACGACTCCGACATTCGGGCCATCCCCTTGCGGATGGCACGTGCGGAAGTCTGATGTGTGATGACATGGTCGATGTCGTGAATCGAAAGACCAACAGTGTCAAGTACTTCGTGCAGGAGCAGCGGAGTATTGGCGATCGCGGCCTTCTGAATGGCGCGGGAATTGGTGAACATCCGCGCGCCTGGATCGTGGCCCTTTGGATAGGCCAAGCAGAGTCGGCTGTAATCGGCGACCGTGGTGAACCCGGCGAGGGTGATCCCCGCCGAGCCGACGGGCGCGCGCTCCAACAGAAGTGCCGCGCCGGCATCACCGAGGGTCAGGCACGCCAGTTCTTTGCTCATGATGTTGCGGATATGGCGCGCCGCGTTGTGCCCGAGCTGGGAGATGTACTCTCCGCTGACCACCAGCCCGCGCTCGACGATGCCCTGCCGGATCCAATTGTTCAAAATCGTTACCCCGGTGAGCATCCCGGCGCATGCGTTCGACACATCGAACGTCATCGCCTGCGGCGCCCCAATCCCACGGGCTATCGCGCCGCTCATCGACGGCTCGAGCCATTGGGTCAGACCGCCACGAAGCTTGGTGATGCTACAGCTGATAACCACGTCAAGTGATGCCGGATCCTGTTGCGCGGTGGCAAGACAATTCAGTGCTGCCGAGGTGGCCAGGGTATAGGAATCCTCGTCTCCCACCGAAACGCGCCGCTCGTGAATCCCGGTCAATCGTTCCAGATCGATGTGGGTACGGTGGCGCGTGGTCGCCATCAATTCGTCTGTGGTCAGATGGGTCTGAGGCAAATGCCGGCCGGCACCTGCCAACCGGGCGACGAACGGTGATGGAGGGCCGTCGCCGGATGCCTCCATCACCAACCAATGCCGAGCCATCTGCCTTACTCCTGCGGTGAACGTGTGTTCAGTTATTCACGGCCACACGCTGATTCCAGCGGCGACCGACCGACGCCAGATGGCATGTGCCTGTTGGATGGTTTGCTCTAACGGCGCAGATGTGTCCAACGCACTCGCGGTGTCCCAGCCGTTGTGTTCGCGCGCCAGCGCTGCCGCGATTTCCGGCGTCACCTCGGAGTTACCTGGCCCGCGGGTCAGTATTCTCTTGGCAGCGGTCTCGACGCGTGCTACACACATGAGTTCCACGACAGCCGAGAACATCTCGGATGCGACCGAATAGGCGTAAGAACGTAGATGTGGGTCCCGCCAGGTACCGTCAAGGATGACTGAGTAACCATCACCGAGAAGCGCGCGGGCCCGATCCAGAGCCACCTCGTAGACGCGCCTGACGTTCCTGGACCGGTACAAGCCCCCATTCAGTATGCCCGCGCCCCCGGTGATGACGCCCGAATCTGCTAGCTCTCTACGTACGTTATCGGTCGAGATCACTTGCGCTCCAACCGTTTCGGCGAGCGCATGCGCGACGGTCGACTTGCCGGTTCCTGGATTCCCACCGACCAGCGCCATGCGGACGCTGCCGTGTTCTAGATGCCGGACGGCAATGGCCAGGTGCCGCCCCGCGTCTCTGGCGGCCTCCGGGTTGCCTTGTGACTGCCGAATGCAGTCAACCTTGGCTCTCACCACCGCGCGATACGCGATGTAGAAGTCCCACAACGATGTCGGCGCCCTGTCACCCGAGTGGACGATGTAGCGTTGGACGAAATAGTCACCAAGGTCTTTGCGGCCCATGAACTCCAGATCCATTGCCAAAAATGCCGCGTCGTCGATGCGGTCGATATGGCGCAGCTTGTCGTCGAATTCCAGGCAGTCGAGCAACGCCGGCTTGCCTTCAGCCCAAAATATGTCGTCGGCGAGCAGATCGCCATGGCCGTCGACGATGCATCCTTCTTCGACTCGACGGGAGAACAACGGGGCCCGACCCGAAACGAATTCAGCGGCAAGGCGCTGAACGCGCGCCAACAGCTTGAAGGATATCTCTGAAAACGGTTTGCCCACAAAGCTGTTCAGTTCCGATAAGTTCTGGCGCCAGCGCCCGTCAACCGCGGACAACTTGCCCTCGGCGCTGATCTCGAGGCTCCGCTCGGCGCGGGCGTGGAATCGGGCCAGCACGTCAGCGATGGTGTCCAGCACGTCGCGGGCCGCGTCGTCGGGGCCGCGAGTTATGAAGGAGGTCAGGCGGTCCTCTTCGCGGTAGCGCCGCATGACGACGATCGGTTCGGCCGGTCCTCCGCAGGGATCAGTGAGATGCGCAATGCCAAGATAGCTTTCAGGCGACAGTCGGCCGTTGAGCTCGATCTCTCGCAGGCATGCGCGTTCGCGCAGCTCGGTTGTTCGGAAATCCAGGAAGTGGGTCGCGATCGGCTTCTTTGCCTTGAAGGCGCGATCCCCGGCGAGCACCACCATGCCGGTGTGGGTTTCGCGGACATCGATGTGGGGCGACGCAACTGCCGCCGGCGCTTGGCTAGGCCGGTCAGCGGCGATCGTAACGTTCATGGCTCTACATTCCTGTCGACGAGGATTCGTTGGGGCTCTAGGAGTGACGCGCCACAACCACCGGCGGGTGGATCGAGTGAACGACCGCGTTGCTCACCGAACCCAGCTTCGCTTCCGACAAGGAGCCCCGGCCGTGGCTGCCGGCCCGGTCTCTGACGACGATTCCGTAGCGCTTCTCGAATGCGTCATTTCGCCCTCCATCCGTCATGGAAGACGCTATTGCCTGCGCGGTCGTCGATCATGAGGCTTTAGTCCTCATCTGGGTGGCCGATAGATGGCCGTGCAACGATCACCGGCATCCGGACCCCATGCAGGACCGCATTGCTGACCGAACCCAACAACGCGCCGGCCAAGCCACCTCGGCCGTGGCTGCCGACGACGACCAGCTGGGCAGACTCCGACTGCTCGATCAGCTGTCGAGCAGGTTGGTCGCACACGACAAGTCGATGCACCATTACGTCGGGGTAGCGTTCTTGCCAACCGGCAAGGCGTTCGGCCAGGATCTCCTCGGCCTGGGCCCGCACCGCGGGCCACTGCGGCTTTGGAAGTTCGAACAATCCGACGTCGCTCCACGCATGCAAAGCCGTTAGTTCGACGCCGCGCCGGGACGCTTCGTCGAAAGCAATCGCCGTCGCCAGCTCCGACGCTACAGAGCCGTCGACGCCCACCAACACAGGCGCGTCAAGCGGGTTCGGCATCGACGGATCTTCGTCACGGATGACCGCGACCGGGCACCTCGCGCTGCGTACCACGCCCGAGCTGACCGAGCCCAGGAACGTCCGGGCCAGTGCTCCGCGCCCGTTACTGCCCACGACGACCATCTCTGCCTGGCCGGATAATTCGACCAGCGCAGCAACCGGCGACGTAAACATCAGCTCTGTAGCGATATCGATGCGGCCATGGATCTTTGAGGCATCTTCGGCGATCTTCTCCGCCTCTTCGAGGATGCGACGTCCATAGTCTTCCTGCCATATCGGAGTATCTGCGGTGAGAGGCATCGGCGGCCACACCGGCGCGGCCAGGTTTACCATGTGGACCAAGGTCAACCCGACACCACGCAAAGTCGCGTCCCGCGCACCCCAGCAGACCGCGAAATCCGACGCGGGTGATCCGTCGACTCCGACGACGATTCCGTAACGCTTCTCGGACGCTGACATGGTTTCTCCTTCGTTCATCGAGAACGCTATGGTCCAAACACTCATCGGTCATGAGACTTTCGTCCCCAACTGCATGGACGAGAGACCCGCAACCGGCGAATAAGCTTGACCCGGAACGGTAGCCGCAAAGTCATCGAACTGGTCCCCCACGTTGCCTGGGACAATGGCGACAAATACGGGCCGAAGGGCCCTGCCGAGAATCAGTTAAGGCTCATAACATCACCGATGAAGCGGGGTTTCCCGCCCGCGTTGGTTTCGATCGGAGAATGCAATGAATCGTCCGCAATCATCGCAGCGGGTCGTCGTGGGTATCGACGGATCTGATGCCGCCATCAATGCGGCCAGATGGGCGGTGACCGAGGCGATCAGCCGAGACGTTCCCCTGCGTCTGGTTCATGCGATTCCCGAACGGGAGTCCGATGGCACCGCACGCGACGACAGCCTCGATCTCGAATACGGCGAAACAGCGCTCCGCGCCGCCTGCGCCGCGGTCAATGCGATGGGTAAGCAGGTCAAGGTCGAAACCGACCTGGTGCGCGGATCGATCGGGAACGCGTTGATCGACGAATCCGCCCACGCGGCAATGGTTTGCCTGGGCTCGATCGGGATCGGACGGGTCGCCCGCAGAGTACTCGGCTCGACCGCTGCAACCGTCGCCGAGAATGCACATTGCCCGGTGGCGATCATCCGTCACAACCGCGACGGCGAAGACGTCGGCTCGGGTTGGGTTGCCGTCGTCGTCGACGACAAACCCGACAACGACGCTGTGCTCGAGCACGGTTTCAGGGAAGCGCGCCTACGCGACGCACCGGTCTTGGCGATGGGAGTCTGGCGTTGGGGGTTAGGTGAAATCCCGTATTCTCAACTGGATCAGCGCCTCAGCGCGTGGGTGTCTGAGTATCGTGAGGTGCACGTCCTTCCGGCAGCCGCGCGAAGTGGAGCCGCTGAATTCCTGTCCAGCACAACAGAACCCGTACAACTAGCGGTGGTCGATAGCTCGGACGCCGACAAGGTCGCCAGTATGGTGGGTCCGGTCAACCCCCATTTTGGACACACCGGATGCTCGGTCCTCGTCGTGCGCCCATGACAAGTCGATCGTCAGTGTGGGTCTAACCCGCCCTCACGTACGGGCATCGCAGCCACCAACGGTGTGTCGACACCGAGCGGACCAACATTGGCAGACCCACCCGGGCAGCCAAGTGGCGCAACATGACCCGGGAGCGGACGACTGAAGAAGGAGGCGTTGTCGTCCAGGTGCTGCGACTGGTCGGCGGGCAGATCTCCCTCCCAGTAAATCGCGTCCATACGGCATGCCGGCTTGCATGCTCCGCAGTCCACGCATTCGTCGGGATTGATATACATCGCCCGGGCGCCCTCGTAGATGCAGTCGACGGGGCACTCCTGAACACAGGATTTGTCCAGCACGTCCACGCAGTCGGCGCCGATCACATACGTCATGGATTTGACGCTAGCGAGCCAACTTTAGATCCGCACTCGGCGGATGGCCTCAACATCGAGGACCAAGGACCCTCCCCGAACGCGTCTAGTCACCCCGGACGACAATCACCGGAACGGTTGCCGATTGCGCGACATGGGAGCTGACCGATCCCAGCAGCATGCCGGCAAAGCCCCCACGCCCGTGGCTTCCGACCACCACCAGCTGCGCGTGCTTCGATTCCTCTAGCAGCCATCTGGACGGCAGATCACAGCAGAGGACTCGCTTCACGTGCACATCCGGATACTGTTCTTGCCAACCGGCGAGGCGTTCGGCAAGTATCTCCTCCCCGTTGGCCTCGCTATCCCGCCAGTCCATGCCGAGCATCGGAAACACCCCGACGTCGCTCCACGCATGCAGCGCCACCAAACCAACCCCTCGACGCGAGGCCTCGTCAAAAGCCAACGCGGTCGCCGCTTCCGAGGCCGGTGAACCATCGACGCCGACGAGCACGGGAGCGGTGGGATCAGGAGCCGCATCACCATCGGAATGAATGACCGCGACCGGGCAATGCGCATGGTGGACCAGCGATGTGGTGATTGAGCCGAGCAGTAGCCGCCCCAACGCGCCAAGGCCCTGGCTGCCAGCGACAATCATCCGGGCGTCCTTGGATGCCTCAATCAGTGCGGGAGCGACGTTGGAATAGACCATCTCGGTGCGTATTTCGGGTGCCTCGAACTTGCCCAGGCTGGCGCTGACCGTTTTTTGGGCCTGGTCGATGACGTGCTGTCCGGCCTCCTTCTGCCAGCCCGGCATTTCGTCGTACAGTTGGCCGACCGGGAAGCCGACAACGATGGGCGCAACGGCATGCATCAACGTGATAGCGGTGCCGCGCATACCCGCCTCGCGGGTCGCCCAGGCCACCGCAACGTCGGATGCCTCCGATCCGTCGACGCAGACCAGAATTCCGTGTTTCTTTGTTGTTTGCGACATTTCGTGCTCCTAGCTATGAAATCGCATGCGCGCCTGAAGGCAAGTCCTCGAAGACATCTGGTAACTCGACCTCGACGTGGTGAATTGCTCCGTAATACGTTGGCTTACAACGCCAGCCAAGATCGAACAGCACGGTGAGCATGAGGTGATTCTCGCTCAAAATATCGGCTATGAATCGAGAAATTCCGTGAGCGCGCGCGACCTGCGCGAGATGCTTGAGTAAGGCTGTTCCTACGCCGAGCGAGTGATCGTCATGGGCGACCACCACTGCCACTTCGGCGGCTTCGGGATCATCGCGGACGACATAATGTGCCACACCGATCAATCGACCGGCGTCGAATGCGCCGAGGGAGTACCGATCGCGCGAAGGCTCGGTAATCGTTTGGACGAGGTGCTCGAGATCGATGCGGTTCAGCGTGAAGAAACGGTAATAGCGCTCAAACTCGGTGAGGTGCTGATGAAGCGCCAACGTCGTATCGGCGTCTTGAGCGCTGAGTCGTCGCAGGGCCACCAGCCGCCCGTCGAGCAGTCGAGCCGTGGCGGCGTACTCCGCCAACTGATGACTCATGCGCCCTCCTCAGGACCGGCCACCGACACGCGCGCTTCGCTTTGACACGAGGGTATTCGCGGTCCGCTCTGTCCGGCAGGGCCGTTGGACTCCACTGCGGCGCCATTGGTCCATGAGTCCCCTGGCGTCAGGGACGTCGCCGGGTATCAGTGATCGGTCAAGGGTGCGGTCCAGCAGACTCGGGTACCGCCACCCGGCGCGTTGCTGATCTCGCAGCGACCGCCGACCTGTTCGGCGCGGTACAGCATATTCGCCAGGCCGCTGCGGCGGGGATTGTCAACGGGTATGCCACAACCGTTGTCGACGATGTCAATCGTCAGCATGTCTCCGACATGGACCTCGATCGTGAGACGTGAAGCGCCAGAGTGGCGAACCGCGTTGCTGACGGCTTCGGCGGTCACTGCCTCCGCGTGGTCGGCGAGATCGCCGCCGATAGCGGTCATCGGTCCGTGCATTCGCACGGTCGTGACGATGTCGCGGCCCTCGGTGAGGTCGGCAACGGCTCGTTGAATGCGATTCCGAAAGCCACCGCCATTTCCGGACGGCGACTTCAGCTGGAAGATAGTCGTGCGGATCTCCTCGATGATCGTCTGGAGATCGTCGAGGGTGCGGTTCAGCCGGTCGGCAACCTCGGTGGAACGCACCCGGGCGACCGTGCCCTGTAGGTCCATCCCCGCCGCGAATAGCCGTTGGATGACATGGTCATGCAAGTCGTGGGCAATGCGCTCTCGCTCGGCCACCAGCGTCAGTTGGCGCGTGTTTTCGCGACCCGCCGCCAGCATCAGCGCTATCGCGGCGTGTGTTGCGAAATCGCTGACCAGGTCGAGGTAGGTGTCATCGAACGGTTGTCGCTGCGAGCCGCGGGCGACGACAATCACCCCGGCGACCTGGTCGTGGGCGCGCAGCGGCATCAAGATTGCGCTTCGCTGCCCTACGTCGGTGAATGCCTGGATGGGGTAACTCAGGGCTTCGGTGATCAGTGGTTCACCGGAGCGGAACACCGCGCCACTGGTGGAAGCATCCACTGGAATCCGTTGGCCGATGACCTCTGAGGCGTTCAGTCCTACGGCTGCAGAGATGACCAGCGTGTCAATTTCGTCTATCGGTAATTCTTCATCGTCCGGAACAAGCACGATCGCCTGTTCGGCTTCGGTTAGCGCACAAGCTTTTTCGGCGATTATCTGCAACGGAGTCCGGCTGGGCCCGACGGTAGACAGAAGCGCGGTGGTGATTTCGCGGCTTGCCGCCATCCACTTCGCCGCCGTGCGCTCACGCTCAAAGAGTTGTGCGTTGTCGATGGCGACCGCCGCCGCGAACGCCAGTGCTCGAGCTGCCATTTCGTCGGATTCGGAGAATAAGCAACCCGGCTCGTCGTGGGTGAGATAGAGGTTGCCGAATATCTTTCCCCGGATGGTGATCGGCACGCCGAGGAAGGCTTGCATCGCAGGATGGTGCTCGGGGAACCCAACCGCGGCCGGGTGCTGTGTCAGGTCATCCAAACGCAGAGCCGGCGTGTCGAACAGCGACAGGCTGAGAACTCCCTTGCCAACCGGCAGATGACCGATTCGTCGCGTGTGGTCGACATCGATTCCTTCGTGAACAAACGAGATCAACATTCCATCGCGGTCACGGATCGCCAGGGCGCCGTACGGCGCAGAGGTCAGCTTCCGAGCCGCGACGACGACGCGACGCAGGGTTGCGTCGAGATCGTCGAGATCGGAGCCGATCTCGACGATCACCTGAAGCAGCCGCTCCATCTGATCGCGCGAAGCCAGCAACTCGTCGAGTTGCTGGTGCATCCTGCTGACCAGCCCACGCTGGCCAAGTCCCGCAAACGCCGAGCCACTATCGTCGCTGGCCATTCGCCTGACACCTCCGGCAATTCAGCCCCCCCGGCAGCCACGTGTTGTCCAACGAACGACTACACCGCGAGCAACACGAAAAGGCCGTTGCCAAGCTTAGTCGTATCGAGATGGCAACCCAACAAGTCAACGCTGCCTAACCCGTGCGGGCCAGTCTAGCTGCGGTAACGCGCCTGTCAGGCTACGTACTCGTGGTCGGCGGCGTGGGTCGTTGGTCCAGCTTCGAGGCGAATACCGCTGCCTGGGTCCGCCGCTCCATGCCGAGCTTGGCCAGCAACCGGGATACGTAGTTCTTCACCGTCTTCTCGGCCAGGAACATTCGTGCGGCGATCTGCCGGTTGGTCAATCCCTCGCTGAGCAGCCCGAGCAGGGTTCGCTCGCGGTCGGTCAATCCCGACAGCGGATCCTTCTGCTCGGCGTTGCCCCGGAGCTTCGCCATCAAGGCGGCGGCCGCCCGGTTGTCGAGCAGTGACTTCCCGGCACCGACGTCCTTGATTGCCTGCGCCAATTCCATGCCCCTGATGTCTTTGACGACATAACCGCTGGCGCCGGCCAGGATCGCCTCGAGCATCGCCTCATCAGAGGTGAACGATGTCAACATCAGGCAGCGCAACTCAGGAAGGTCAGACAACAGGTCGCGGCACAATTCGATGCCATTGCCGTCCGGAAGGCGCACGTCGAGCACTGCGACGTCGGGTTGCAACGCGGGTATTCGGACCAGCGCTTCTGATACGGAGCCCGCGTCGCCGATGACCTCGAGCTCGGGGTCAGCTGCCAGCAGGTCGGCAAGTCCGCGACGAACGACTTCGTGGTCGTCGACCAGGAATACCTTTACCATTGCGAGTCCTTCCTGCCCCTGCCTCAATATCGCACATCATCGATAATCGCCAAGGTTGACGCGCAATTCAAATGCCAGGGTATTGAGCCGGCGGCGTTTGCGGAGGGGCCGTTAGACCTCTGGTGCGCTAACCACCCGTCCCAGGCGAGGCTCATATCGCCGAAAACCGTTGATTCGCAGAGGGTGTCACAAGAAGCGCCCCATGCGATCCCAATGACACCAATACGACCAAATCCGTTGACTTTTCGTTACAAGCCGGACGGGTATGTTTCCGGCGTTTCGCCGGCGATCCACAGACTCGTCGGCTCCAGCGGTTCGAGTGCTCGAGTCCGGTCGATATGGATCATCGCGTCGAACTGGTCCGCGGGCCGAACATGGAAGTAATGACTTTGCCGCTCCGTTTCCGGCCGATAGATGACCCCGATGGCACGCCCCAACCGAACGGCGCTGAGCGGATCGGCGGCTTCCGGGCTGAGGTCTGCCGACACCAGGAAGGAGCTTCGACCCGTCTCGTGTAGCAGTTCTTCGATGCTGCCGTTCAGCGCGGGCCGCACAGCTTTGCGTTCCGCGATTCCGCCCCAATCGCTCGCGGCGGTCACGGTGCCTGCGTACGTACTGAATCCGATCAGGCGTGATTCATCGCCATATCGCTGCCGGACCAGTTGCCCCAGCGTGAGTTGTCCTTCCGAGAACACCTCGGTGGCCCGCGCGTCGCCCACATGAGAGTTGTGCGCCCACACCACTATTCGAGCAGGTGGAGCGCCGTCGTGACGGTCCTGGTGCCTCAACAGCGCGTCGAGAGTCTCGGCCATGTGCTTGTCGCGCAGGTTCCACGAGTTCACCCGACCGCTGAACATCGCACGGTAGTACTCCTCGGCGTTGCGCACCGTGTGTGCATTTTGCTGGGCGTAGAAAAGCTCGTCCTCGGCAAGCAGCCCGCCCCGGCGCGCATAGGCCAAGGCGTTGCGCTGCATGTCAACCAGCTGTTCGACTGCTTCGCTTTCGCACGACGGACCGGCCCCGAACGCCGCCGCGAAGCCGTAGGCCTGACCATCATCCGCCGAAGCATGATCGAAGCATGCGTAACGATTTCGGGCTCGCATCGCCGCCTTCGGGTCGACTCTATCCAGGTAGGTCACCACTTCCTGGATGGACCGATGCAGGCTGTAGAGGTCAAGTCCGTAAAAGCCGGCCTGCCGCTGACGTCCTGACTCGCACTGCTGGTTGCGTACGCGCAGCCAGTCGACGAAGTCGCGAACGACCGTGTTGCGCCACATCCAGGCCGGAAATCGTTCGAACCCGAGCAACGCTGCGTCGGCCGTCTCGTCCACGCCGAGACCCCGCACGTACCGATTCACCCGATACGCATCGGGCCAGTCGGCCTCGGCGGCTACAGCACAGAATCCCTTCTCGTCGATCAGCCATTTCGTTATGGTTGCCCGAGCCTCGTAAAACTCGTGCGTCCCATGCGAACTCTCGCCGATCAGCACGATTCGAGCGTCACCTATCAACTCCTCCAGCGTCGCGCGCGGCGGAACACCCGACGGAGCATCGATGGCCACGCTGCTGAGCACCTCGGCAGCCGTCAGCACCCGTGCCGGCGTTGTCGATCGATCCGTCGTCGCAGTGGCGAGCAGCTGGTGAACCTCGTCGTCCGTGACCTGCCGAAAATCCCAGAACGACTCCCCCACCGCGAGGAATGGGGTGGGCATACTCGCGCAGACCACATCGTCCACCAGGCCGGCGAATTCCCGGCAGGTAGATTCCGGGGCCGCCGGCACCGCGATTACGAGCTGAGCGGGCTCAGATTCGCGGAGCGCTTGTACCGCCGCGAACATGCTTGCGCCAGTGGCTAACCCGTCGTCGACGAGGATAACCGTCTTGCCGGTCACGTCGAGGGGCGGGCGTCCGCCGCGATATGCGGCCTCACGCCGGACCAGCTCCCGGCCTTCACGCTCAGCAACGGCACGCAATTGTCCCGGCGAGATCTGCAAGGCCCGAATCACGTCGTCGTTGACCACCACTCGGCCACCGCTTGCCAACGCCCCGACCGCGAACTCTTCATGCCCGGGAGCGCCGAGCTTTCGCACGATAAAGGCGTCCAACGGTGCGTGCAGCGCTGCCGCCACCTCCCATGCCACCGGTAGGCCGCCCCTGGCCAGCCCGAGGACGACGACGTTGGGTTGGTCGCGGTAGGCGCTCAAGAGGTTTGCCAGCACCCGGCCTGCCTCGCGACGGTCGCGGAACACCCGGCGCGGCGAGCGCCGGGTGATATCAGCTGCTCTAGTCATCACATACCTGTGTCAGTTCGCGGATTGCACCGTGACGCGGCGTTCGGTTGCCTTCGGCTCCAAAACCGCCATCGAAACTGTCAAGATGCCCTTGTCGTAGGTGGCTTGGATGTTGTCTTCGTCAGCGCCCGCCGGCAACGACACGGTCCGAACGAACGACCCGTAAGAGAACTCCGAGCGTCCATCAAAATCCTTCTTCTCGGTGCGCTCGGCCTTGATGCTCAGTTGCCCCTCGCGCACTGTGATGTCGATGTCCTTAGCCGGGTCGACCCCCGGCAGCTCCGCGCGCACGATGTAGCGGCCGTCCTTCATCTCGTCCTCCAGCCGCATCACACGGGTGTCGAAGGCGGGGCGCAATCCGGCCATCGTGGGAAGGCCTGCGAACAGTTCTGACAGGTCAGGAAAGATCGACGCGGGGTGGCGCCGAACGGCAAGAGTGTTCATCGCTGTCTCCTAGATTGCGAGGATTACTGGTGATGCCTATCCGACCAGTCGGCCGAAATGTGGGAAAGAGGCTGAAGTCCCAAAGGTCGTAGGTCGTTTGTCAGCGCTCCCGCTGGAGGCGTCCGCTGCGACGAGTGCGTTCAGCGGGCAGGACGCTGGAAACCGACTACAAGCAAGGACAAGTCGCTTTCCCGCAGAGCTGCCGCACCGGGAGTGCCGAGCAATTGCTCGACTGCCTCGGTCTGGGCGGCGCCGACGACGACCAACTGAATGGCTTCGGCATGCGCGGCAAGGTAGTCGACCAAGGACACTTGCAGAATAACCGTGTCGATGTCGACTTCGGGGTAGTTGTCCGTACAACGCTTCAGCTGCGAGTCATCGGATCGCGGCGGCGTCGATATCAGCGCCCGCAGTGGGACGCCGCGATGGCGGGCCTCGTGAATAGCCAGCTCGAGAACATCCATGCCATCCGGCGATTCGTCTACGAACGCAACGATCAAACGGTCGGCCGTGTCGCGAGGATCTCCCCGGACGATGGCCACCGAACAGTGGCTCGATTGCGCGAGTTCTTTCGCAGTCGAACCCAGCCAGATGTTCGGGCGCATCGAGGCCCCGGTGTCTCCGACACACAGCAACGTCGTGGCACGCGAAGCAGCGATGAGTGCCGCCACCGGTGCGCCGTCGACGATCTCAGTTTCGACCTTGACCGGCTTGCCGATCTGTTGAACCGCGTCGTATGCGTCGCGGACGAGCTGCTCTGCCGCGGCCACGGCCAGGCGCGCTTGCCGCGGACTGGCATTGTCGTTGCTCTTGGTGACGTAGAGCAGACGCAGCGGAATGTCGGTCCCGGCGACTTCATCGACCGCCCACCGAGCGGCTCGGATCGCGGCTGCCGAACCGTCCACCCCAACGACGACGGACTTCGGTGGGTACCGATCAAACATGAGAACTCCTGGCGACCAGTAGCGATGAGAGATGCTCTTCAGGACGCTACGGAGTCGGGGCCTGGCAGATCAGAGGCGTTGGTCCTCATCTGTGGGTCCGTTCGGCGGACGAGGGTTGACGCAACTTTTGGGACTTCGGGCCCTACCAGCGGACGCGGCGAGCTGATCGGATTGCGCCATTGCGATGTCCGCTCTTTTACTGCGCCACGGGACTATTCGCTCTCATATCGCGGGAAGGATTAACAGAGATGGTGACAATCCTCGACCACGTCCGGGTCTTCAACAAGCGTCTACTCAATCCACTGATGCTGCACCTGGCCGGGCGAAAGCACTGGTATGCGTCGGTGATTGAGCACACCGGCCGGAGTTCGGGCGCGCATTATGCGACTCCGGTAGCCACGGAACGGGTGTCGGACGGGTTCATCATTCCGCTGCCCTATGGGGTCGACGTCGATTGGCTCCGGAATGTCCTTGCCGCCGGCCACGCGACCATCCGGGCTGATGGGCAAAGCTATCGAGTAGTCGAACCCGAAGTTATCTCCGCCGCGTCGGCAACCCCCCAGCTTCGGCCCGAGCGGCGACGCACCTATGACCTGTTCAGAATAAAAAATTACCTCAAGGTGAAGTCCGAACAGACCTAAACCCGCTGCCCGCCAATCCTTTCCGATGTGTAGCCATCCTAGCTACGAATCTCCAACACCTCGTCCACCGGTTTGCGCGGCGTCGGTTCGGGAGCCGGCTCGCCCTCCGGTTCGATGCCGACTCTGATCAACACCTGCGGTACCGCAGCGAGACCGGTTGCGAGGTCGCGGATCATGTCCCGGCTGGCTTCCAGCTCCGTGACGTGGGTGACGGGGCAGGTGGCCAATCCGGCCATCGTGCACTCCAGCAGGATCGCCGACAGCGCCTCGCCGCAGTTGAGGGCATCGACACGAGCATCGCCGACCGTCGACAACATGAGAATCTTCGCTTGGTCGTAAGTGCCCGCAGAGCTGCGCTCGTTCGACGGATCAACCGGGAACCGGCGGTTCACGTCGACCCTCCGATCATCGGACTCCGACGGCAGTGCACTTTGCGGTATTCCTTCCGATCCCTCTGCCAGCCCTGTCCACCAACGCAACTCGGCGTGATACAGGTCGTCATAACGACGCAAGGCTTCGGTGAGTCGCGCTGCCTCGGCGAGTCGCGGTCGCACCTCCGCGGGCAGTACATCCAAACTGACCAAGTCATTGTCGAACGAGCTGCGCAGCACGGGTTCGAACGACGCCCAGTGCTTCGGCGCACCAAACGGTAATCGGTTGGTCCGGCGACGCAGTATCGCGTTCGCGCGGTCACGCCGAGCCGGCGCCACGTAGTCGACCGGCGCAAAATTGACGGTTGCCAAGTGGTCGAGATCGTTCGGGTTGGGGAACTGATCGACATTCGTCGCCCACCCACCGGCGGCCATCGCAGTGCGAAAGTGATCGAGCGCAGCGCCGCAGCTGATAATCGCTTCGCGACCCGAACTGTCGGCTGCACGTACTTTTTGCTCGGGATCAACGAACAGATCGACACTGTCGCGGTGGGCAATCCAATGCCAAGGCTGGCTGTTGTGCAGCGAGGGTGCATGGCAGGCCAGCTCGACTGCCGTCGTGATCACCTTCGTATCGGCCAGCGTTTCCGCCATTGTCGCCGCCCTTCATCCGGTCTGGCTAAGACCCTCGTGCCCGCAGACGGTTGATGCCAGAGTCCTTGGTCCCCGGCGCCAGGTCATTGGACCTTCGAGAGGCCGCCGGCCCGTGCGGGCTCGTCGCAAGCCGCCCTTGCATTCGACGACAAAGCGCGTGCCGACTGATGACCTTCGTCTCTAGTGCGTGCGTGAGTCGCGGCAAACGATGAAGACGCCCACCAACCGAAAGAGGCGGTCATGACCGCGGATGTGATTCATAAAACGCCCCGCGACCACCTTGTCGAGCCCAACTTGTTGGACTACGAGCAGGCACGCGCAAAATTCCGTTGGGCCGACGTTCCCAACCTCTGCGGCGAGATGGGTCCGGGCGGCTGCAACCTCGCTTATGCCGCCGTCGACCGACACGCGGCAGGCCCGGCCGCCAAACGCACCGCCCTGCGCTTCCTCACCGACCAGGGCTGCGACAGTGCGATCGCCACGCGGGATCTCAGCTACGCCGAACTCGCCCGCCTTGCCGGACGCTTCACGGGGGTGTTGCGGGCGCTCGGTATCGACAAAGGCAATCGGGTGTTCACGATCATGGGCCGCGTCCCCGAGCTCTACATCACGATGCTCGGTGCACTGCGTAACGGCAGCGTCGTTTCGCCACTGTTTTCAGCGTTCGGCCCCGAACCAATCGCCACCCGAGTGAATATCGGACAAGCCGATGTGTTGGTCACCACCAAGGCGATTTATCAGCGCAAGATCGCCAAGATCCGCGAAAGTATGCCCTCCGTTCGGCACATCCTCGTCGTCGACGACGGAGCCGGCGGCCAACTACCCGGAACGCTCAACTTCTGGGACCGGATGCATGCCGCCGACGAAACACCGATCGAACCGACGACCGCCGAGGATCCGGCGCTGCTGCACTTCACCAGCGGCACCACCGGGACGCCCAAGGGCGCCATGCATGTGCACGGGGCCGTTGCGATGCACTACATCACGGGTCTGTATGCGCTGGACCTCCATCCCGACGACATCTATTGGTGCACCGCGGATCCCGGTTGGGTCACGGGAACGTCCTACGGCATCATCAGTCCACTGCTGCACGGCGTCACCTCCATCGTCGACGAAGCGGAGTTCGACGCCGAGCGATGGTACGGACTTCTGCAGGATCAGGGCGTCTCGGTGTGGTACACGGCACCGACCGCAATCAGGATGCTGATCAAGGCCGGGCCGGAAATGCCGGCGCAATACCACTTTCCGCGACTGCGATTCATCGCCAGCGTGGGTGAGCCGCTCAACCCCGAAGCAGTCTGGTGGGGAAAGCGGGTGCTGGGCTTGCCGATTCACGACAATTGGTGGCAGACGGAAACGGGCGGCATTATGATCGCCAACACCCCCGCATTCGACATCAAGCCGGGTTCGATGGGCCGGCCGCTGCCCGGTGTGGATGCATACATAGTGCGCCACAACGACAATGGCACGACTTCGCGCATCGACGAGCCGGGGGTCGAGGGCGAACTCGCGCTCAAACCGGGATGGCCGTCGATGTTCCGCGGCTATCTACATGCCGAGGACCGATACCGAAAGTCCTTTGCGGACGGGCTTTACCTGACGGGAGATCTCGCCAAGAAAGATGCCGACGGCTACTTCTGGTTCGTCGGACGCAAAGACGACGTGATCAAGTCGGCGGGACATCTCATCGGTCCGTTCGAGGTTGAAAGCGCGCTCACCGACCATCCCGCGGTCGCCGAAGCCGCTGTCATCGGCAAGCCCGACCCGACAGTCGGGGAAATCGTGAAAGCCTTCGTCACTCTGAAGAATGGCATGGTAGGTGACGAAGACTTGCGCCTGGAATTGCTCGGCCACGCGCGCAAGCGGCTCGGGGCCGCGGTGGCACCCAAAGAGATCGAATTCGCAGATGCGTTGCCCCACACGAGCAGCGGCAAAATTATGCGTCGCCTGCTCAAGGCTCGCGAACTTGGCCTGCCCGAGGGTGATACCTCGACCATCGAGCGTCAAGCTGACCGCCGCGCCGAGGGAGTGCCGTCATGACCGATACAAAGCTGGCCCATGAACTCCTGTCGGACATGATTCGCGTGCGCCGAATGGAAGAGAAGTGCGCGGAACTCTACAGCGCGGCCAAAATTCGTGGATTCCTGCATCTGTATGTCGGGGAAGAGGCCGTCGCCGCTGGGTCACTGCGCGCACTGGCCGACGATGACGCGGTCGTCGCAACCTACCGCGAGCATGCACACGCACTGCTGCGCGGCATCCCGATGACCTCGATCATGGCCGAAATGTTCGGCAAGCAGGAGGGCTGCTCACGCGGACGCGGAGGGTCGATGCACCTTTTCGATGCGTCCAAACGGTTCTACGGCGGTAATGCGATCGTCGCCGGTGGTCTACCGCTCGCGGTCGGCATCGCTCTCGCCGACGCCATGTTGCAGCAGAAGCGGGTGACCGCCTGCTACTTCGGTGACGGTGCGGTGGCCGAGGGCGCATTTCACGAGTCGCTCAACATGGCCGCGCTATGGAACCTGCCGGTGTTGTTCTGTTGCGAGAACAATCTTTACGCCATGGGAACTGCCTTGGAGCGCGCACAATCGCAGACCGATCTCACCGTCAAGGCGGCGTCGTACCAAGTTCCCACGCTGGCCGTCGACGGCATGGATGTGGAGGCGTGCCACGCGGCCGCCCAGCAGGGTGTCGATCACGTGCGCGACACCGGCGGGCCGTTTTTTATCGAGTTCCGCACTTATCGGTTCCGCGCGCATTCAATGTTCGATCCAGAACTGTATCGGGATAAGGCCGAGGTCGCGCGGTGGCGCGAACGTGACCCGATCCGGTCGTTTACCGAGCAATGCGTGCGCGGTGGCGTGCTCTCCGACGCCGACGTGCAGGAGATCGAAGATGCCGCCGCAGCCGAGATCGAGGCGGCGGTGGCGTTCGCCGAGGCCGGAACGTGGGAAGATGTGGCAGATCTCGAGCGCGACGTGCTGACCCTGGAGTCGTCGCGATGAAGACCAGCTACCGGACCGCTGTGCACGACGCCCTTCGCGATGCCCTGCGCGACGATCCGCGTGTGGTGGTGATGGGCGAAGACGTCGGACGTTACGGCGGAACTTACGCCGCCTCCAAAGGGTTACTGGAAGAATTCGGTCCCGACCGCGTGCGCGACACACCGCTTTCGGAATTGGGGTTCGTCGGTATCGGAATCGGCGCGGCAATCAACGGCTTACGCCCAATCGTTGAAGTCATGACGGTGAATTTCAGCCTGCTGGCGCTCGACCAGATCGTCAACACCGCTGCGGCCCTTCGCCACATGTCGGGCGGACAGTTCTCGGTACCGCTCGTCGTCCGAATGGCGACGGGGGCCGGGCGTCAGCTCGCGGCCCAGCACTCGCACAGCCTCGAGCCGTGGTACGCCCACATCCCGGGCATCAAAGTGCTGGCACCGGCCACCGTCGAAGATGCCTACGGCATGCTCGCCCCGGCCCTGGCAGATCCAGATCCGGTGGTGATCTTCGAACACGTCCAGCTTTACAACACCTCATCCGATATCGATGTTCTTGCCACGACCGACATCTCGCGGGCGGCCATCCGTCGCAAGGGCACCGACGTCACGCTGATCGCCTACGGCGGCTGTCTTCCCAAGGCGCTCGACGCCGCCAACGAGTTGTCGCTGACCGGAATCGACTGCGAGGTCATCGATTTGCGGGTCTTGCGGCCGCTTGACGATGACGCATTTCTCGAATCTGTGCGCAAGACACATCGGGCGGTCGTGATCGACGAAGCTTGGCGCAGTGGCAGTCTGGCGGCCGAGATCACGGCGCGGATCATGGAAGAAGCGTTCTACGACCTCGATGCCCCGGTTGCTCGCGTGTGCAGCGCTGAGGTTCCCGTGCCATATGCGAAGCACCTCGAGCAGGCCGCCTTACCCCAGCCGCAGAAGATCGTCGCGGCCGTGCAGAACCTGTTCGGCGAACGGCAATGATCGAGTTCAAAATGCCGGCACTTGGGGCCGACATGGACGAGGGCACACTCGACGAGTGGCTGGTCAAGCCCGGCGACAAGGTAACCCGAGGCCAAATCGTGGCGGTCGTCGACACCACCAAAGCCGCAGTCGAAATCGAATGCTGGCAGGAAGGCACGGTCAACGAATTGCTGGTGCCGGTCGGCGAAACCGTCCAAGTGGGAACGGTATTGGCGACCCTGCTGGAACGTGATGAGACCGCGGTGAAGTCGCCGCGGCGGCGGCGGCATCCGACGAAAGCAGCGGCCAGACCGGCAACGCCTGCAGACACGGCGACCGGGGTGATCACTGCGCCGTCCGTCTTGCAGCGACGTCGTTGGGTGTCACCCGCGGCCCGACGGCTGGCCCAAACTCTCGGCGTCGATCTCGATACCGTAACCGGCACCGGTCCGCAGGGGGCGGTCACCATAGGCGACGTAGAGCACGCAGTTGCGCCAAAAGAGCCGGCGCAACCGATAAGCAAGCCGACCTCCAAGCCCACCGCCGCCGACCGTGCCGGACAGATGCGAAGGTCGATCGCGGCCGCCATGAGCCGCGCGAAGCGCGAGATTCCGCACTATTACCTCGCCCAGGAAATCCTGCTGGACAGCTCGATGTCCTGGCTTACGACGCGAAATGCGCAACGTTCGATCGACGAACGCGTACTGCCTGCCGCGTTATTGCTCAAGGCGGTTGGCGTCGCCGCGCAGCGGTTCGGCGAGTTCAACGGGTTCTGGCGCGACGACGGATTCCAGCCCGGGACCGGAGTTCATGTTGGCGTCGGAATCTCGCTGCGCGGCGGCGGTCTCGTCGCGCCGGCGATTCATGACGTTCCGGACAAGAAGCTTGACGAATTGATGCATGACCTCGCCGACCTCGTGGCACGGGCGCGCTCCTTCTCACTGCGAAGCTCAGAGATGTCCGACCCGACCATCACCGTCACCAACCTGGGCGACCAGGGCGTCGATACGGTCTTCGGCGTGATCTACCCACCACAGGTAGCGATCGTCGGTTTCGGCAGGCCGACTCAACGAGTCGCTGTCATTGACGGCGGCATCCGGGTCGTCACCGCTGTCGAAGCGACGCTTGCAGCCGACCATCGCGCGAGTGACGGTCACCGAGGTGCGTTGTTCCTCGGCGCAATCAATGACCTGCTGCAGCAGCCCGACCTCTTGGAGAAGTGATGAGCCATGACTGACGAGGACACCCGCGGCACGATTCTGTCGGTGCTGACCACGATCGCTCCGGAAATCGACCCGCACGACCTTCGCGACGACGTCCTACTCCGGGACCAAGTCGATCTGGACTCCATGGACTGGCTGAATTTTCTCCGCGGCATTCATCAGCGGTTGCGGGTGGATATCCCCGAATCCGACTATGCGTCGCTGCGGACGTTGTCCGACCTGGTCAGCTACGTTGAAAAGAACCAGCAGAGCAGTCCAACGGCCTAGTACCGCAGGGACATACGACCCTAGGCGTTAAGCCCGAGGACACCCTAGCGTCGATGTCGAGTCACAACAATGGACGAGGGGTTGACGTCATGCACCCGACGCTGGATACCCGGGTCTTGAAACGAGCGGTGCAAGTCGCGTGCCGGGCTCCGTCCGTGCATAACAGCCAGCCTTGGCGGTGGGTGGTGGCAGGCGCGGCGCTGCAATTATTCATCGATCGTCAGCGCACGGTCCCCGGCACGGACAGCTTCGACCGCGACGCGATCATCAGTTGCGGCGCAGTCCTCGATCACCTTCGTATCGCCATGCTGGCCGCAGGTTGGCAAGCGGACATCAAGCGGTTCCCTGACAAAACCGATCCCGATGAGCTCGCATCGATGACATTCAGCCCCGCCGCACACGTCACCCGCGCTCAACGTGAGCGCGCCCTAGCCATTCTGCAGCGCAGAACCGATCGGCTTCCACTACGACAACCGGCACTTTGGGATTTCTTCGAACGCGCACTATACGACGCGGTCGATGAGAGTGGAGTGGACCTGCATGTGCTCGGCGATGACTCGCGACCTCGGCTGGCCGAAGCGGCGAAACTCACCGAAGACATCCGTAACGGCGATTGGCTCTACCTCGCCGAATTAGATTGGTGGACAACACCTTATGCGGTCAGCGAGGGCATCCCTCCCGGCGCTCTCGCATCCGACAAAGAACACCAGCGCGTAGACGTCGGACGGGAATTCCCCGTCAGGATCCATACCGATCGGCGCCCAGAGCTCGAGGCCGACTGGTCCAAAATCCTCGTACTCTGCACCGATGACGACGACAGAGCGGACTGGTTGAGATCCGGCGAAGCGTTGTCGACCGTATTGCTGGAATGCACCATGGCCGGCATGGCAACCTGTCCGCTGACGCACCTCATCGAGCTGGACGAAAGCCGAGACATCGTTCGCGACCTGATCGGCCAGGCCGGCGAACCCCAGGTCCTGATCAGAGTCGGCATAGCACCGTCGATGGATCATCCTGCGGCCCCCACGCCGCGGCGCCCGCTACACGACGTCTTGAAGGTTCGCTAGGTGCACCGCCAAGGGTCGACCGACTTTGGTCCCGACGGGGTAGGACCTTCGGCAGGCGAGATCGACGGTTTTCGTCAATAAGGTCATCCCCATGACGAATCAAACCCAGACCGATGACGGCGCGATCATCTTGCCTGCGCACGAGTGTTGGGACCTGCTCTCAAGTGTGACACTGGGACGGCTGGTTACGAGCGTGGATGGGCACCCGCAGATCTTTCCGGTCAACTACGCCGTCCAGCGGCGAACGATCCTGTTTCGCACCGCGGCTGGCACGAAGCTGGTCAGTGCCGCGATAAACAACGAGGTGGTATTCGAGGTCGACGACCATAACGTCGCCGGGGGCTGGAGTGTGATCGTGCGCGGCACCGCGCGCTCTCTTCGTAGCGACGAGGACATCGAGGATGCGGAGCGTGCCCAGGTGTTGCCATGGACGACTTCCGAGAAGTCGCACTACGTACGGGTGATTCCGGAGATGGTGACGGGCCGCCGGTTCCAATTCGGCTCGCCGCCAATGGAACAGTCTATTCACATCTGAGCGAGCACCCCGGCTGCCCTAGGCGTGCACCGCTGCGGTCCGAACCGGCCGCTGGGGGTGGTGCGGCCGTGGCGTGAACTCCAGCGACAGCAATACCAGCAGCGCCGCCGGGATCTGACGGGCAGGTAGCACGACGTATCGGCGCCCACCCAGCGCGTGGTATTTGCGAAGATAGCGATACAAAGATTCAAGCCGGATAAACGGGTCCAGCAGATGAATCAACCGATACGCGACACGCTGCATCGGGCCGGGATGTGCGGCTTGAAAGATTTCCGGGAACGCCGCGAATGCGAGCGAAAGCCGGCTTGCGTTCTGGCTTTTCGCCGCGGCAATCATGTCAATGGTGAGCCGCTCGTCAACACCGTTGGGCGCATCTGGTCGACGATACGGCACATCGAGTGTCACGTCGGTTCCGTGCCCGGCAGTCGCGTATCGGTGGAACGCCACGACCCGCCCGCCGCCGTCACGAGCGATGGCCAACTTGACCCCCGGGAATCGGCCCTGCAAGGCTGCGTCCAGACTCATACAAAACCCGCGCTCCGTACCGGCCGCGTGATGCGCGGCGTACAGGACCTCGGTCAGTTCGCCGATCAGCCGACCGCAAATCTCCTGCTCGTCAACGATTTCGGTGGTAATCCCACAGTTGTGGGTGCGCTGCACACCTTGGCGCAGGTTGCGAAAGCGTCGCCCCTTCAGGCTGAAGTGACGAACGTCAACGACGACATCGCGCCCGATCGGGACCTCGAGCTTCAGCCGTCCACCGACCTTGGTACGCCACAGTTTCAGATGCCTTTCACCACAAGCCAACACGAGGATCCGCCAGCCCCGACTGCGGCACATGTGGGTGAAATCATCAACCAAAGCCTGGAATTGGGTATCGTCACCGACCGGGTCGCCGCTGACGACGGCGAACCCAAGCCGAGTGCGATAGGCGATAGCCGCGGTCTTGTCGACGTTGAAGCAATAGCTCTTGCTCGAGTGCATGGCGAATGGCGCCAATGGATCCCCATGCGTGGCCTCCACGAGAGTCCACACCTGTTGCAGTAGCTCGGGCTGAGGCCGCGCCGTCGTGGGCCACATCAGAGCGAGTCCACTGCCACCCAGCAGAATGTTGCCCAGGGCTCCGAATGACAAGAAATGCGCACCGAGCCCTAAACACACGCTCGCCGCCGCGGCCATCGCATGCCTACTCGTCACCGGGCGGCCGAGAAAAACCCCTCGCGCGATCAATGCCACCGCGGCAAGTAACGCTAGCGACCAACCGAATCGGCCGCGGGCAACCGGGTGGTCGCCGAAACGGTCACTGACGACCAGCGCCGCCGTCCACGCCACGACGCACAACATCGTGAATCCGCAGACGAAGCGTCCCAGCGGAACATCACTTCTGACCAGCACCCGCTCGCCGGCACTCACCGTCTCGGCTTCACCGCTTCGGTGCTTGATCTTCATGGCGGTCCCACTTACTCGCGAACGACGAGAACTGAACATTGGGGGTGGTGGAAGAGCGGATGCCCGGAAGGGCCTACCAGCCGCGCCAGCTGAGCGGCCTCGGCGGCGCCGATGACAGCGAGTTGCACTCGCTCCTCGTTGAGGCGTAGGAAGCTGACGATGGCATACTTGGTGGTAATTGGGTATACGCGCACCTCGGGATGACGGCGCCGCCAATCCTGCACTTGCCGTTCGAAAGCGCCGTCGGCTTGCTCGGTGAGGTCTTCGGGCCGACCCCCGAGGACCAGCATGGGCGCCCTGCGCAACTTTGCCTCCCACGCAGCGTATTTGACGACGGAGTCGTTGCCGGGCGCATCGGCCATCCGCACCACGATCCAGTTGATGTCGGGTGGCGGTTGGTCCGGATCCGTCCGCAAAACCGCAACAGAGCAGCGGGCCTTTTCGGCGAGTTCCGTTGCCGTGGAGCCTAAGAGGGCACGGGCGTAGCGTCCGATACCCGTCGAGCCGACGCAGATCAGCTCGGCATCGCGTGACGCCTCCACCATGACCGATCCAGCCGGCCCGCGCGGAATATCGGTTTCGATCTTGACAGGCTTTCGACTCGCCTCGACCGCGGATTGTGCTTCGCGAAGCGATGTCTCGGCGTGCTCGAGATCGCGAGCGTAGTCATCCGGCGATGGGTGTGTTTGTTTGATGGCCGAGATCAGCCGGAGCGGGACACCGCGCCCAATGGCCTCATCGACGCCCCAGATGGCGGCGGCGATCGCGGCCCGCGAGCCGTCGATACCCACGACGATAGGTTTCATGGTCCGTACTCCTTCCCCAGCCATCGATGCCGACTCACCCCGGGCCGGAATAGCTGTCCGCATCGTGACGATCAGTGACTCCGTCCGACGCGGGCCGGGCTAGCCGATATACCTCGATGAGGCGTGCCACATCACTTGGCGTGACGATGCCGACGACCGTGCCTCCGTCCACGACCAGAGCGCGGCTGCGAGGACCGGCGGGCGTCATCCGACGCAACAAATCTTGAAGCGGCTCTTGCGGTGCGCCGGTCGGCACGCTCTGCAGCGGCAGGGCGATCTCGCCAACACTCGTGGTGGTGCGCTGATGGGATGCAAGTTGGCGTAACTGCCGCAACGTGACCAAACCGGTGATCGACCCGTCCGGGTCGGCAACCGGGTACGCCGAGTGCCGATCGCCGAGCACATAACGCTGGATGAAATCCTCGACCGTTATCCATCCGGGAGCGGTGTGCGGCTGCGGCGTCATCGCGTCGGCTACACGCACGCCCGCGAAGATTTGCTGACTGGTCGCCTGCGCTTCTTCCTCGCGGGCGGCGACGAAGAGGAACCAGCCGATGAACGCCAACCAGACGCCACCGATCAGGCCGCCAGCCAGAAACTCGGCCAGCCCCAGCACAATCAGGATGATTGCGACCACCCGGCCGGCGTGCGCGGCACCGATCGCCGCTCGCACACTGTCGCCATGGCGATGCCACAAGTAGGCGCGCACCAGCCGCCCACCGTCCAATGGGGCACCTGGCAACAAATTGAACAGTGCGAGCAGCAAGTTGACGCTGGCCAGCCACCACGCGACGCTGCCGACGATGGTCGGGGCGTGCAGGGTCGTCAGTGCCACCGCAACTGCGCCGAACATCGCAGATAAGACCAGACTGGTGGCCGGGCCCGCGAATGCGATACGAAAGGCGGCCTTCGGACTCTTCGCCTCTCCCTGCAAGCTCGTCACACCGCCGAAGAGCCATAGTGTTACGTCGTCGACGGGTACCCCTGATCGACGGGCCACCACCGCATGGGCGAGTTCGTGGGCCAGCAGCGAAGCCAGCAGTACCACTGCGCCACACGCTCCGGCCACCCAGTAAGCCGGCCGCGAATATCCCGCCACGGTGTGGGGCAATGTGGTCGCCAGGCTCCACGTGAAAAGCCACAGGATCACAATCACGCTCCAGTGGACCTTCACCGCGAAACCCGCAAACCGTCCCAACGGAATTGCCTCAGACACCTTGGAACCTCCGAAAGCATGTGCGTTGCATGACTCGAAGGTCAGCCGGCAACCTCCGCACTTCATCCGATCGTCTTCCCGAGCTTTTGAAAAGGGACTGAAGTCCCATTGAGCCGAACAAGGGACTAAGTGCCCTAGCACCTAGTGACTTTCAGCGACAGGTAACCGGCCTTCCGGCGCTAGAGCGACACCGGCGCAGCGGCCAGTGTGGACGCATGGGCGCCCCTCATGCCGGCTACGCAGATAGAACCAATGGGTCGGATCTCGGCGACGATGCCCATCGAGTCTCTGCCCGATCGCTGCAGGACGTCGCGAGCGCGCCGCTGATCGACGTGATGCGCTCGTTGCGTACCTCGCAAGACGGACTCTCCGCCCTCGAGGCGGATGCCAGGCTGGCTACACTCGGCCCGAACTCGGTTCGGACACATCGGGTTAGCGCTCTAGCAGTGCTTGGCCGTCAGCTGAACAATGCGGTGTTGATGCTCTTAGCGGTTACCGCAATACTGTCCTTCTTTCTGGGCGACGGAACGCAAGCTACCATCATCGGCGCCATTTTGCTGATCAGCGTTGGCCTTTCGTTTTTCAACGAATACCGCGCAGAACGGGCCGCGGCCGCTCTGCATGACCGGGTGCGTCATACGGCGGTGGTCCGTCGCGACGGCCAGTTCGCTCGCGTTGATGTCACCGCGCTGGTCCCCGGAGACGTGATCCGATTACAGCTCGGTGAGGTGGTACCGGCCGACGTGCGACTGATCACGGTGAACGGATTGGAGTGCAACGAAAGCATTCTCACCGGCGAGTCGACCCCATCGGAGAAGTCGGCGGAACCCGCCGCGCCCGATGCAACCATTACCGACGCATCCAGTTTGGCGTTCATGGGCACAGTGGTCAGTGCGGGCGAAGCGGTTGGGGTGATCTATGCGACGGGTCCCACCGCAGAATTCGGCCGCATCGCTGTCGGGCTCGGCGAGCGCCAACCCGAGACCGACTTCCAGCGCGGACTGCGGCGCTTCTCCTATCTGCTTCTGAAAGTAGCCCTGACACTTACCGTCGTCATCATCGTCACCAATCTTCTACTGCAACGTCCGCTCATCGATTCGGCGCTGTTCGGGTTGGCCATCGCCGTCGGCATCACGCCCCAACTGCTTCCCGCCGTTGTCAGTACAAGCCTGGCCTCGGGTTCACGACGGCTAGCTCGCCGCAAGGTACTGGTGAAGCGCCTTGTGTGCATCGAGGACCTTGGCGATATCGACATCTTGATGACCGACAAGACGGGCACGCTGACCGATGGTCGGCTCGAGTTGCTCGACACCGTCGACGTCGGTGGCGTGCACGCGGAGTCGGTGCTGGGTTCGGGATTGCTTGCCACCGATGTCGACCCCTCGGCAGGCGGGGTGAGCGCGAACGACCTCGACGCCGCGCTATGGCGCAACCAAGTTCCGGTTTCCGGGGTCACGCGCCTGGCGACGCTGCCCTTCGACCACACCCGTCGGGCCACCTCGGCGCTCATCGATAGTGCCGGCACTAGGCGCATCATCGTCAAGGGCGCACCCGAACAGGTGATGGCACGCTGCGAAGCCATTCCCGAGGCCGCCAATCGAACGTTGACGCGGTTGTTCGCCGACGGTCGTCGTGTCGTCGCGGTAGCCAGCAAGGCGGCGCCCGGCCAGGAGACGTTGCTGGCCGCCGACGAGGCGCGGCTGACGCTCGAGGGCTTCCTGGTCTTCGCGGACAATCCGAAAGCCGACGTGCACGATTCATTGGATCGGCTCACGGCCCTGGGCATCGAGGTCAAAGTGGCGACCGGCGACAATCCCCGAGTCGCCGAAAAAGTATGCACCGACGTCGGATTGACCTCAAAGGGCACCATCACCGGCGCCGAGTTGCAACAGCTCAATGACGAAGAACTCACCACGGCAGCCCGCGACCACACCATCTTCGCGCGCATATCGCCGGAGCAGAAAGCTCGCGTCATTTCCTCGTTGCGGCAATCCCACCGCTCGGTCGGATTCCTCGGCGACGGGGTGAACGACGCGCTGGCCCTCCATTCGGCCGACGTCGGCATCTCGGTCGACACAGCCACCGATGTCGCCAAGGACGCCGCCGACGTCGTCCTTCTGGAGAAGGACCTCAGCGTATTGGCCGAAGGCGTCGCCGAAGGCCGGCGCATCTTCGCTAACACCATCAAATACGTATTGATGGGCACTTCAAGCAATTTCGGCAATATGTTCAGTGCCGCAGCGGCGTCGGCGGTTCTTTCGTTCCTCCCGATGCTGCCCAGCCAAATCTTGCTCAACAACCTGCTCTACGACAGCTCGCAGCTCGCGATTCCCACCGACCGGGTGGACGACGAGCAGCTACAGGCACCCGCACACTGGAACATTGCATTCATTCGCCGGTTCATGCTGTCGTTCGGCCCGATCAGTTCGTTGTTCGACTTCCTCACCTTCGGCCTGATGCTTGGTGTCCTGCACGCGGGGCCGATCGAGTTTCGCACCGGCTGGTTCGTCGAATCCCTTGCTACCCAGACGCTCATCATCTTCGCGATCCGAACCAAGCGGGTGCCGTTCCTACGCAGCAGACCGGGCGCACTACTCACCGCAGCCACCCTGTCGATCGTCGCGCTCGGAGTGATCCTGACGGTGTCGCCACTCGCCGCCAACCTTGGATTCCGCCCGCTGCCGTGGCAGTTCTTCGCCGCGCTCGTCGGACTCACCCTCTGCTACATGGTCTTGGTGGAGATCACCAAGACATGGTTCTACTCGCAACCGATGCACGTCGCGGATCGACTGCGCCGGACCCGGGGACAGGTGCACCGCATTCACCGGCGAGCGTCCCGCTTCAGCCACTCCAGCCCGCTTCCAACACCCATCGCCTCAGCGGGGACTGCGAGTTTTCGTTAGCCAGAACGTGACGTATTGGGACTTTCGCCCCTACCACAGCCGAGGTGCAAGACGATCGGATTACTGCTATGAGCGCGGCGCTATCGACCCACTTAACAACCGACTTTGAACGCGCGGTCAAATGCACCCGAGAAGCCCTTGCGCAACACGGGTTTGGCGTGCTAACCGAAATCGACATCAAAGCGACGCTGAAGACGAAGCTCGGTGTGGATATGGAGGACTATTTGATACTTGGTGCGTGCAACCCGGCGTTGGCGTACCAGGCGATCAATATCGATCGAGAGATTGGATTGCTGCTCCCCTGCAATATCTTGCTGCGCACCGATCCGAGCGATCCTGGCACGACAATCGTCGAGGCGATGGATCCGAGCCTATTGGTGGAGGTAACCGGTGAGCCGGGGGTGATCGCGATCGCCGATGAGGTCACCGCCAAGCTCACCGCCGCGATCGCGTCGCTCAACGCTAGTTGCGGTTGATTTCACCCACTGCCATATCGATCACTCGCCCAACGGCGCGTGCGACCTCCGGAGTCAAACCGATGCCATTGTCGGTGTCCGCTACTTCGATGGTGAACACCCCAAGCATGTCGGGTACCGGTCTGCCAAGCGCTTGATCACTCAATGTGAGTAAAGCTTCCATGTCCCCTGCACACCAAAGCTTTTCGGGTTTGGCGCCTACTCGCCGACATCTGCAAGGTTCGACATCCACCCGACGAAATCGTCGAGTTCGCGCCGCGGTGTCGATGGCAACGGATCCGCATTGATCGGCGCCCAACCCACTCGCAGCAGCATCTGCGGATAACTGGCGCTCCCGAAAATCACGGAGCGCACCGCCTCGCGTGTTTCCGGGATCTCGAGGGGCTCGGTGACCGGGCAACTGGCCAAGCCCGTCGACGTAGCGGTGAGCAGAACACTACTGGTGGCCTCGCCGGCGCGCAGCTGCGCCAACCGGTCGTCAGCACGCGTTCCGAGCGCGAGAACCACTGCGTTGTCTTCGGCGGATGACGAGCCGGGCGGCTCGGCGAGTACCGGACCGGCGAAGTACCGGCCAGGAATGGCGGCATCACGATCGGACTTTGGCGTGTTGCGAGCCGGAACGCCGGCTAGCGAGCCGTAGCGGCCGCTCCACTCCGTCAGCTCAGCAAGATAGTCATGGTTCATGTGATCCCACACGGACTGCGCCACGATCTTATGCAGCTTGTCGGTGTCTTCGACCTGGCAAAGTGTCACACCATGGCGCGCCGATCGCGCCGCCATCAGCGCTATGTCGCCGACGGGTACCTGCCAGGAGCTATAGCGTCGGCGGTCGGTTCGCCGCCGTGGTATCGCGGCGGCGAGCGCAATGTCTGAGGCGTCGGACTTATGCTGTGAAAGCTCAATTGCGGCAAGGTGATTCGGATCCGCTGGGTTGGGCAAGCGGGACACTTTGGCGTGCCATCCGACCGCTGCGAATGCGACGACGCAGTGATTCAGCGCCGCGCCACAACTCAAGATCAAGTCCCGCCCGTCCGGATCGGTGTTGGGTAGTTGTCGGGTTGCGTCGGAGTAGAGATGCAGGCTCTGCTCGCCGACCAGCCATCGCCAAGGTTGGGTGTTGTGGACGGAGGGGGCTCGAGATGCCAGAGCCAGGACGGTGCGGATCGTGCCCGCATCGGGAAAGCGCGCGTTCATCGCAGTTCGCCCCTTTCTAGAAATTCTGATGTCGACGATTCCGGGTTTGCCGCCGCCGGACGAGGGGATGACGACCTTAACTCCGAGGGACTTTGGGCCGCGTCCCGGTGCGAAAGACACGCTGTCCGGGGCGCAGGCGTTAGGCAGCCGAGGCAAGAGTCACTTCAACGGATAGCAGGTTGCCTACGGCGTAAGCCGCCGACCAGTCGCCGACGCACGCCGCTCGCGCGAGGTCCTCAACCAGCGGGCTGTAGGCACCCAGCTCCCGCAGCCACGTCGTGACGATGGCGGCGATCTCGTCGCCGTGCACATGAACTGTGCGGCCACCGTGCAGGCGATCGGTAACGCAATACATCCGCTCAACATGCGTTGTGTGCTTTGCGAGCCTCATCGCAGCCTCCTCGACCGGCCTTGACATCAATCCGACCAGTTGGCCGATTCGGCCGATAGAGGCGAACGAATCCGGCGAGGGGTGCTTCGGTCGTCTCGCCGCCTACGCCGAAGTCCCGGCCTCGGGGGCCTTTGGTCCCCGTACCCGGGGGCCCACGGCCCTTCGACGACCGCAGTCACCGGCCCGGTTTCCGGCAGAGCGAAGCCGCGATATGCCATGGATCACCTTGCTGGACAGGGCTTTTCGTGGCGATTGGTCTTATCCTCTGCGGCTAGAACGAAGTAGTTTTCTTCTTCTTGCACGAAGTGCAGCCGCAGAAGCGTGTACAGACCGTAGAGGCACGCGAGCAAGTCATCGACTTGGTCCGGCTGAATCCGCCCCTGCGCTTGCGCGATGGCCAGGTGCGTTCCGATGCGGTCGGAAAGCCTCCGGATCTCGGCATGCGTCCGGCTCATTGTCGGGGTGGCTTCGCTGCCCAAGGGCTTGGCCAGCGCCGGGTAGAGCTGGGTTTCCTCGGCTAGTTCATGGGGCAGCACCCGATCAATTAGTACGGCGTGGGCCGCCGCAAGCGATTCCAACGCCACGGCGTCGGGGCCCGCAACAAGCCGATCCGCGCTGTCGCGCAGCAGCCCGATGGCGTCGCGGAGTTCGTCGTGTTCGGCGGAGAAGCGTTGCAGCAGCTCTTCGGTGCCGGTGGCCAACGGCAGCTCCGTAGCCGGGTTGCCTCGCAGAGCCCGCAACGCGTTGATGATCACTGCGACATCAATGCCTTCCTGCAGGAGGGCTCCCGCCGCCGGCGGGAGCCAACCCAGGGCGGCAATCCCCATGGCGAGCACCGACAAAGTCATACCGATGACCGCACTTTGCACCGCGATCCGGCGAGACCACCGGGCGGTGTCCATCGCATCGGCGAGGCGATCGATGCGATCGGTGGTCAACACCACGTCGGCGGCTTCGGAGGAGGCAGTGGCGCCGCGGGCGCCCATTGCCACACCGACGGTGGCCGCGGCCAACGCGGGAGCGTCATTTACTCCGTCACCGACCATCACCGTGGGTGCCCGTTCACTTTCGGCGCGCACCGCGGCGTACTTGTCGGCGGGTGCCTGTTCGGCAAAGACCTCGTCCAGCCCCAAGACAGCAGCGATGTCGCGGGTGGGCTCGAATCGGTCGCCGGTCAACATGATCAACCGATTCAGTCCTGCCTCCCGCAGTCGCCGTACGGTGCGTGGCGCCTCTCGGCGCAGCGGATCTCGCAAGAACACCGCACCCACCGCCCGATTCTCGATGCAGACCCACGCGATGGCTGAGCTGTCGAGGCGAGCACGATTGAGCACCGTTCGTGTCCAGGGGGCGGTCATCGCGTCCGCGGGCAGTTGGCCGACGGAAACTCGACATCCGTCGACGGTCGCGGTAACTCCGCTGCCCGGCTGCTCCAGCACATCGGCGGGCAGTGACAGCCGCAGGCCGCGGCTGAGCGCTTCGGTGACGATGGCCTCAGCCATTACGTGCGGAGAGAGCTGGTCGACCGAAGCGGCCAGTCGCAGCAGCGATGTCGCGTCGCAACCAGGAGCGGCTACCACGTCGACCACCGTGGGCCGTCCCACCGTCAGGGTGCCGGTCTTGTCCATCACCAACGTTTTCGCACGGCCGAGGTTTTCCAGGACCCCGCCGCCGCGGATGACCACGCCGTCGCGAGATGCCCGGGACAACCCCGAAACAATTGCGACCGGAGCTGCCAGCAACAACGGACATGGGGTCGCCACCACCAGCACCGCCACGGCGCGCACCGCCGACCCACTCGCTAGCCACGCCGCGGCAGCGAGTATCAACGCCGCAGGAAGAAACCATGTCGCGAAACGGTCCGCCAACCGCACAACCGGCGCGGTGTCCGCGCCTGCCTGCTGCGCCAATCGCACAATGCCCGCATACGTGCTCTGGTCAGCCGTTGCGGTCGCAGCCAGTTCGAAAGGGCTGCCTGCGTTGATCACGCCGCTGCGGACGGGCTCGCCGATGCCGCGTTCGACGTGCATCGATTCGCCCGTCAGGGCCGACTCGTCGAGCACCGCTACTGCGTCGGCGATCCGCCCGTCCACCGGCACCACCTCACCGGGGCCGACGATCAGCGTGTCGCCGACACTCACGTCCGCCAAAGGTATGGTCGTGACTTGCGTGCCTGTCCGTCGCCGCGCGAATCGTGGGGCGCGCTCGAGCAGGGCGCGCAAATCGTGTGCCGCGCGACGTTCGGCCGCCGAATCCAGCGCACGGCCACTGGCCAGCATCACTGCAATCAGCGCGCCGGCCAGATACTCGCCGACCAACAGACTGCCGACCAGCGACAACACCGCGATAATGTCAACGCCGCCGCGCTTGCGCCGCAACCCTGACACCACCCACACCGATGCCGGCGCGATCGCGACTGCGGTACCGGCCATCCAGCAGCCGTCGGCCACCTGCCGCCAACTGGCCAGCCAGGCGACGCCACCGGCCGCCAAGGCGGCGAACGTGAATACCGCCAAGATTGGTTCGACCAACGAGCGCGCCGCAGGGATAAAGCGGCCAGCTGAATCGCTGCCCATGACAGATCCCTTCGGCAACAGCTGCTTTCGTGATCAAAGTCGAACAGTCACCGAGTTTCCTGGCAAGTGCCGTACTACCCGTAAGTCGCGGGTCTTTGGACCGTAGCGGCGGGTTACTCGCGTTTGTCGCTCGTCGCTGTGCTAGCTGCGCCCGTAGCTCGCTGTCCGCGGGCCGCCAATGCGCCGGCGATCGAGGCGGCCGCAACCGTCAGCAAGGCGCCGAGCATCAGCGCCGAGCCCTCGCCCGGCGCGAGCAGGTTTTCCTCGTTTCCGATCGTGGCTGCCGCGACCGGCACGCCGAGCTGGGCGGCCGAGAGCACGGCCAGGGATACCGGCTGACCGAGCAGCCTGCCCACGCAGTGCGCCAACACAGCGCCGAGCCCAAGCGCGACGCCCAGCACAATCAACTTCGGGTGCGCGCCCAACTCGCGCACGTGCAGCGAGGCGCCCAGCCAGATGAAGAACAACGGACCGAAAAATCCCTCGGTGATCCCGAAAAGCTGGCGCGCAAGCCGTCGCGGCTCGCCCACCGACGCGATCACCAAACCCAGTGCGAAGCCGGCCAACATGATCGACACGTGGGTGCTCAGCGCGAGTGCCGCTAGTGCGAACAACACCAGTAGATTCGTGCGCAACTCCAGCGCGAATTTATGCTCCTCGGAAAATCTGTGCGCGCGTTGACGCCAGCCCCGACGATCGACCGCGAGTAGAACCAGGTATGCCAGTCCCGCGCACGCCGCGACCGCCAGCGCACCCAGGGCCGCCGTCGGCGCCCTGTTCAGGTCGATCACCAAGGGCAGCAACACGATACATGCCGTATCGGCGATAGCGATCTGCGCCGTGAGCGAGAGCACGGCCGGCCCCTGCAGGCGCAACGAGCCGATCACAGGCAGTGCCAGCGCCGCCGACGACGACGTCATCAGCACCGCGTACAGTGCCGCGTGGCCGGTAGCGAAATACGACGCCAACACCACGCCGAGCATCGTTGCGACAACGCCGCACAGCACCGCTCGCGCCAGCGCCCGCGGCAGCGCCCCGCGCACCTCAGGATTTCGCACCGGCACATGCGTGCCCGCGACAAACATCACCAGCGCGAAGCCGATGTTCGCGAATAATTGAAACGTCGGGTTCGATTCGTCGAGCACACCGAAACCCGTCTTGCCGAGCACGAGTCCCGCGAGCAGCTCGCCGACGATCAGCGGAATCCGCAGGCGCGGCAGCGAAGCCACCAGCGGGCCGGCGAAACCTACCGCGGCCAGCAGCGCCAGCGTGTCGAAGCCGAAGCCCGACATCTCAACAGCCCTGCGGCGCGGTCAGCCGACGACCTCGAAGATCGCCGCTGCCGACGTGACGGCCTTGTCCGCGTTGCCTTCATCGTGCAGCAGCATGCGCACGCCGATACGTCCGGGACCACCGGCATGGGCGGTGCCCTCCACCCGGAACGGCCCGACCTTTCCGCGGGACATGAACATGACGTGCCAGCTGACGACCTGCACCTGGCGGGTGCCGGCGAGATCGGCAGCCAGGTCGATCGCCGCGGTCTCCAGCACGACGTGCTGGGGCCCGATGTGCAATGCCGCGTCCGGCGAGGCGAGTTCGAGGCTGAGGGCGGGCAGCATCCAGTGCCCGTCGTCGCGTCTCGAGGCACCGAAGGCGGCCCACAGCGGCGGCAGGTCGGGCGAGTCCTCGACAATTAGCTCAGTGCCCGAAACATCCATCCTGTCAAGCCCTTCCGGCGGGATCCCGATGATCGCGCCCTGACCCTCGTTGAACGCGATCACCCGCTCCGGGTTGTCGGCGTCGACGATCTTGCACCGCCCGTACCCCATCGTGCGACCTTGGTGCACGATGCCAGAGCCGACGATCTCGACCCTAGAGACGTCGTAGCCGGGGTCGATGATCTGCACCGACGCGATGACCGGATTGGGCACCGCGACCATGTCCGTCTGACAGCCCTCGGGTGACGAGATCGCCAGCGGTGCAACCATAATTCCGCCCGCCTCATTGCGCATGTCGCGGCGGATCACGACGGTGTCGTCGACGTCGCCGATGTCCATCGACGAGTGCCTGCGACCGATGTAGCGGTAACTGAGCAGACCGGTCCAGCGGCGGTACAGCTCATCGCGATAGGCATCGGCGTCGCCGGCAAACTCCCGGATGTCACGCAGTTGGTCGCTCACTTTCGGCCACCTCTCTCCCCTTCTGCCAGGACGATCTGTTTCGCCGCACTTGGTTGAACGGCACGCCGCGGTCCGCGGCGTACTCGCGGGGCAAGTTCAGCACCCGCTCGCCGATCACGTTGCGCGCCATTTCGGTGGTGCCGCCGCCGATGCTGGCGATCTGACGGCCGAGGTACCGGATGCCGATATCGAGCAGCTCGGCGTCGTCCTCGACGACCGCGGACGTCCCCGTGACGGCGATCGCGGTATCGATTTCGACGTCGTGAACCGCGGCCATCTGCAAGCGAATGATCGATCCCGCGGTCGGCGGCAGCGCGCCGCCGGCCACCGCGTGGAAGACGTGCTCGCTGAGTTGACGCGCAACCGTTCGGTGGACCAGGGCACGTCCGATCATTTCACCGATGCGTTCATTACCCAGCTGGTCAGTCTTTTCGGCCAGCGCCAGCAGGTCGATCGAAACGTCTTCGGCCTCAGAGATTCCCGGTCCGCTGGTGTACTCCGAGCCGTCGCCCATGCTGCGGCGTTCGTGGTAGAGCTGTCGCGAAGCGACTTCCCAGCCCTTGCCCGCTTCACCGACGACGGCGTCATCGCCCACCTCGACGTCGTCGAAGAACTCCTCGCAGAATTCGATGGAGCCGTTGATCTGCTGGATGCGGTTGATCGTTATTCCGGGGTGCTTAAGCGGCACCAGGAACATTGTCAGCCCCTCGTGTTTTGGTGCGTCCCAATCGGTCCGGGCCAAGCACAACCCGTAATCCGCGGCGAACGCCCAGGTGCTCCATGTCTTGGCGCCGTTGATGATCCACCGCCCGTCCCGGCGGTCGGCACGGGTGATGACGCCGGCGAGATCTGATCCCCCGCTCGGCTCGGACAACAACTGAACCAGCACTTCGTCGCCACGCAGCGCCGCCCGGATGTGGGTGCGCTTCTGCTCCTCGCTACCCATGTCGAGGATGGTGGCGCAGCAGATGGCGAAGGAGGGCACGTTGAGCAATAACGGCGTTTCATAACCTTGCGCCTCGGCGTCGAAGGCCTTCTTGTACTCGTAGCCCAGCCCGAGACCGCCGTACTCCCGGGGAAAACAGATACCGGCGAAACCGCCGTCATACAACTTCTTTTGCAGCTCGCGCGCCCGGTGCCACGACGCCTCCGCATCACGTTCGAGAAGCGCTGCTTCTGCGGGATCCTGCCGCGGCATGTTCTCGGCCAACCATGCCCTGGCCCGGCTGCGAAACTCCGCTACGGTCTCGTCGGTCACCAGGAGTGCCGAATTCGTCTGTGCGTCATCGCCGCTGACCTCCCGACGCCGTTGTCGTGTCCAAACCTCGAGCTCGTGCTGGGCGACTGTACAGCGCCCGGCTAACGACTGTACACATCGCCGGCCCGCGACCGCAGGTCAACGAGTGCGCGTCCACGGCTTTGAGTCTGCGCCCACGGCGAGGAAGCTCCGAATTCGCGCCCTATGCAGGCTCGACGCACTCGCCCGCCCTGGCCGATTAGGTATCCGGGCTGGTAGGTTCGCGGAATCGGCGTTATTTTAATCGGCGATCGGAGGATCGGCGCATGAGTGCTGCCGCAACGGATTTCGACGTTCCCCGATTCCGCGATTGGCTGGCGGCCGCGACAGGCGAGGCGGCGGACGTGTCGGTAATGCCCATTCGCGGAGGCGGCAGCTGCGAGATGTTCCGCGTCGACCGGCTGGGGCGGGCGTGGGTGGTACGCCGGGCGCCACTGGCCGCGGTTTCTGACACCGCTCACCAAGTGATCCGCGAGGCGCGCATCATGGAGACGCTGGGCGCGGCCGGGATACCGGTGCCCACGGTGCTGGCCCGCAGCGACGACCCCGCCATTCTGGGCGCACCGTTTTTCGTGATGTCGTACGTCGACGGCGGGGTGATCCGCCGCGACGGACTTCCCGAAGCGCTGCAAAGAGCTCCGACGGCACACAATTTGATCGGCGAACAGCTGATCGACACCCTGGTTGCTTTGCACTCGGTCGGCTGGGCGGGCACACCGCTGGCCGAATTATCGCACCCGCAGGGGTTTTTGCCACGCCAGGTCGATCGGTGGCTCGCGCAACTGAGTCGTTATCGGGCCCGCGAGCTGAACGGCGTGGACGAGCTCGCCGGCTGGCTGCGCGAGAACCTGCCCGACGACGGCGATCTCACCGTCATGCACGGAGACTACAAGCTGGACAACGTCATCTGGGCGCCCGCGCCACCACCGCGGATCGCCTGCGTGGTCGACTTCGAGATGACGACGGTGGGCGATCCCCTGATCGACTTGGCATGGGCGATGATCTTCTGGCCCGAGGCCGGAAATCCCATCGCACTGGGGTCGCCGGACGCACCACATGGCATCGATCGCGACCATTGCCAGACGCCGGAACAACTGATCGAGCGCTATGGCGAGGCCACCGGCCGCGACCTGTCACAATTCGGCTGGTACCAGGTATTCAGTGCGTGGAAGCTGGCGATCGTCCTGGAGGCGTCCTACGCGAAGTTTCTGCGCGGTGAGTCCCGCAATCCGATCCACGAGTTCTTTGGGGCGGTCATCGATGAACTGCTCAGCCGTGCAATGAGGTTCGCGCAATGACCGACGAGCTGTTCGACGTTGCCGGCCGGGTCGTTCTGGTCACCGGAGGCAGCCGCGGCCTGGGTGCCGCGATGAGTGTCGGGCTGGCCGCGCGCGGCGCACGAGTGGTGATCGCCAGCCGAAAATTTGAGTCGTGCGACGCATTGGCCGCCACGATCACCGACTCGGGCGGGCAGGCCCACCCGTTGGCCTGCCATGTCGGCGACTGGGAGTCCTTGCCCGGCGTCGTCGAGGCCGCCGTTGCCCGGTGGGGCCGGCTGGACGGCTTGGTCAACAACGCCGGGATGAGCCCGCTCGCGCCCTCGCTGCTGGAAACCTCAGAAATGTTGTTCGACAAGGTGATCGGCGTCAACTTGAAGGGCCCGACCCGGTTGACGGCGCTGGCTGCCACGGCAATGGCCGCGACCGGCGGCGGATCGATCATCAACATCAGTTCGCTGGCTTCGGTGAAACCCACGCCCGTCACCACGGTCTACGCGGCAGCCAAAGCCGGTCTGAACGCGCTGACCACCGCCTCGGCCATCGAATACGCCGGCGTCGGCGTGCGGGTCAACGGGATCATCTGCGGCACCTTCGATACCGACGCGGCGTCGGGATTCGTCCGCAACCCCGACCTGCTGCCGGAACTGGTGCGCCGCATCGCACTCGGGCGGGTGGGCCGGCCCGGCGAGATCGTCGGGGCCGTCGTCTATTTGCTCTCCGACGCGTCGAGTTACACCACCGGCTCACTCATGACCATTGACGGCGGCGTCTCCGGCTGATCAGCGGGACCGGGTCGCCGTGCGCTCGACGGCCCCTGCCTCGGCTCGCACCCCGGAGATCACCCACTCGACCAGCCGAGGGAAATTCTGTTCGATCTTGGCCGTCTCGGAGTCCGAGCGCTTCGGTTCACGCAGACCGCGCACCTCGACGATGGAATGGTTGATTGTCATGTGCGCCAGGCCGCGGCAGCACTCGGTGGCGAGCGGGCGTGGAATTCCTTCTTGCAGAGTGGCTTTGAGTAGGGCGTTGACATACTCGGCAACAGCACTGCGGTCGTCGATGGTCATCAGCTCGGTCAGAAACGGATGCGCTCGAAGGGCGTTGTGCAATGCCTGACACCAGTGCACTGCCGTCGACTCCCAGGTGTCGTATTCCTTGAAGTCGAGTTTCAGCTGCGCAAAGTGGCGCGCGACCAGCGCCCTGATCAATGCTTCGCGATTGCCGACCTGCTGATACAGCGTGCGCGGTGAGATCTTGAGTGCGGCCGATAATCGACGAACGCTCAGAGCCTCGATGCCTTCGGAATCCAACATGTCCAGCGCGTGCGTGAGGATGTCGTCGGCCGGGATCAGCGGCTTGGCCATCGCTGCATCGTACAAGCCCTGGCCCTGCCAACACCGCAGGCTAAGCACTGTCGCGGCGAATACCTTCGATCAGGTAGTCGATGTGCGCGGCGAACAACTCGTCGACTTCTTCGCGAGTCACGCCGGCCGGGTCACTGCCGGCGAGGCGTCCCCGTCGGCGCGTCGAGTTGGTGCTGGGCGGATGGTCCATCGCGACGAAACCCACGGCCGCCCACGTCAGCAGCCGGCAGGCCCGCACCGACATATCGGTCGACATACCGTCGCGGCGCATGCTTTTGAGCAGTGGACGGGACGCTTTCAGATAGGCCGGGCGCTTCGCCTGCAGGAAGAGCCGGCTGTCGGCAGCGTCGGTCAGTCGTGCGCGAAGTTGGCGGGTCCAGCGGCGCGCGTAGTCCGGCCAGGATTCGTCGCGCTTCAGCTCCGGTGCGAGATCGTCGAGCACATGCTCGGCGACCGCATCGATCAGCGCGTCCTTATTGCCGATTCGGGAGTAGACCGGTGGCGGCGTGACGCCCAATCGGTTAGCCACGCTGCGCATGCTGATCGCGTCCAGACCACCTTCCCGCATGATTTCCACTGCGGCAGCGACGATCTGGTCCGCGTCGAGCTCCAGTTCGCTGGGCACGTCTGCACTCCTTGCAGCTAGCGGATAGTCAGGGTGATTTTGCCGATGTGTTCGTTTGCCCGCATCACCCGCAGCGCCTCGTCGAGGTGCTGCCAGTCGAGAACGTGGCTGATCTGCGGTTTGATGCCGGCCTTGGACACCACCTCACACATGTCGCGGTGAGCGCGCACGCTGCCCACCGTGATTCCGATGACGCGCAGGTTGTTCAACATCACCTCGGCGACCGCGATGGACGCCATGTCGAATCCGCTGAGCACACCGATCACCGCGATCGTGCCGCCCATGGCGGCCGCATGGAGCGAATGCGGCAGCGTCGCGGGGCCGCCGAGGTCGACGACCAGCTTGGCCCCACGACCGGCGGTCAGTCCCTTGACCTGCGTCTCCCAGTCCGGGGTGGTTCGGTAGTTGACCAGATGCGTTGCCCCCAAATCCGATCCGACCTTGAGCTTGTCGTCGGACGACGAGGTCAGGATTACGGTGGCACCCCGCGCCCGGGCTAGTTGTACGACAAACAGCGATACTCCACCGGTGCCCTGGGTCACGACCACGTCGCCTTCGCCGATGTTTGCTTCCACCAACGCACTCCACGCCGTGACACCCGCGCATGGGATCGTCGCGGCTTCGACATCGCTGAGGTGCGCAGGCGTGCGGACCAGGCCGGCGACATGTTCGACCCGGTATTGCTGCAGCCACCCGTCGCAGGTGTCGCCGGGCACTTCACGCTTGGCTTGCGGGGTGGGCGGGCCGTCGTGCCAGCCCGGGTGAAACGCACCCATGACGCGATCCCCGGGCCGCAACTCGTCGACCCCCGGCCCGATCGCCACCACTTCCCCGGCGCCGTCGGTCATCGGAACCCGCGGCCAGGGCCCAGGCAGCAGGCCCATCAGATTGACGTTGTCGTGGAAGTTGAGGCTCGAGGCGTTGATCTTGACCAGTACCTGCCCGGGGCCGGGCTCGCCCACCGGCATTTCGACGGTCTGCACGGGCTCGCCGGGCCCGGTCATGACGATGGCCCGCTGACGATTCGGAATACTCATGCGACGCCGGCCTCCTGACGCAGTGCTTGCCATTTCTGTTCCGCCGCCGGCCGCCGCGAAGGAAGGTGATCGGTCGGCCAACCTTGCACCGGACGGTACTTCTTGAGCACGTGCCGGGCCAACACCGACTTGTGCAGCTCGTCGGGACCGTCGCCGATCGATCCGAATCGCGTCATCCGATACCAGGATTCAACCGGCAGGTCACCGGAATACCCCAGCGCCCCGCACACCTGGATGGTGCGATCGAGCACGGCGAGCACCACCTTCGATACATGGGCCTTGATCATGCCCAGCTCGGCACGCACCTCCGCCGCGCCGAAACGGTCCATCTTCCAAGCGGTCTGGAAGGTCAGCAATCGTGCTGACTGAATCTCGGTGTGCGACAGCGCGATATAGTCTTGCACCATCTGATGTTCGCCCAGCAGGCGACCGTGCGACCGGCGCGAGACCGCGCGCTCACCCATGATGTCCAGGGCGCGCTGCGCTTGCCCGAGCCAGCGCATCGAGTGGTGGATGCGGCCGCCGCCAAGACGCTGTTGCGCCAGCACGAATCCGCCGCCACGCGGGCCGATCAGATGATCCGCGGGAACTCGGCAGTCGGCGAACACCACCTCGGCATGGTTACCACGCCGGCCGAACTCCGGGTCGGGATGCGCCATGGTCGGAATGTCCCGGACGATGTTGCACCCCGGCGTTGCAACCGGTACCACGAATATCGACGCGTGCCGGTGTGGCCGGCCGGCCGGGTCCGTCTCGGCAACCACCAAGATGATGTCGGCACAGGATGCGTTGGTGGTAAACCACTTGTGGCCGTTGATGATCCAGTCTTCGCCGTCGAGCACAGCGGTGGTGGCGATGACGGTCGGGTCGGCACCAGCAAGAAAAGGTTCGGTCAGCGCGAACGCGCTGGATATCTCCCCGTCGAGATTGGGATGCAACCAGCGCTGCTTTTGCGCGTCGGTCGCGCCGTGTGCCAGCAACTCCATGTTCCCGCTGTCGGGCGCCTGGACCCCGAACAGCTCCATCGAGACCATGCACCGGCCGATGATCTCCGACATCAGCGCGAGCTTGAGTTGGCCCAATCCCGCGCCGCCCAGGCTGGGATCGAGGAACAGACCCCATAACCCCTGCGCCTTGACCTTTCCCTGTAGGTAACGCTTGACCGGCTGCCAGTCGTCGGGCGCAATCTCGGCCAGGATGGGTTCCAGCGGGATGACGTCGGAATCGATGAAATTGCGCATCCAGGAAAGCTTTTCAGCGAAATCTGGGTCGGTCTCGAAATCCCATGCCATCGCGGTCCTCACCATCGGTCGCACTCGCGACATCGGCACTTCCTTACAGCGAGATCACAGTGTAATCATGGTGTCATACGTCAGCGCAACACCCTGCTTCGTCTCGATCGATCACGAACTGAAATTGCCCTGTCGCATGGGCAACGTCGAGGTACTTCCAGACCCGGACGATCAACCCGTCCTGCACCTGCACCCACACGCAGTACTCGTTCTCGTAGGGCTGCCGCCGGCGAAAAACGCGGTTGCCCGCATCGTGAAGCGCGCCGCAGCGAGGAAGCGTCGGGGCAAATGTGATAACCCCGGTGTCCGGCGTTCGGGTCGCCGCGAAGTAGTCTGCCGTCAGCATGACGCCGACCCATCCTTTCGACAGGGCCCTCGAGCTCGATGTCCGCGACGCCGACACCAGGCGCGGCCGGACGCATCCGGAGTGGGCCAACATGGTCGGCCCGTTCGGCGGTATCACCACCGCAATCCTGCTGCGTGCCATCGAGACTCATCCTGGCTGCATCGGTGCGCCGTTGGCGGTGACGGTCAACTTCGCCGGCCCCGTCGCCGACGGCGACTTCGACATCTCGCTTCGAACCCCGCGCACTAACCGCAGCAGTCAGCACTGGATTGCCGAACTCAGCCAGGACGGCGACGTCAAGACCACCGCGACCGCGGTATTCGGCATCCGGCGCGATACCTGGGCCGACACCGAAGCGCGGCCACCGAACGCCCCTCCCCCGGAACAACTCACCCCCGGAGGCGGCCCGGAGGTCGTCGTCGCCTGGGCGCGCCTGTACGACATGCGCTTCGCCGAGGGCGCGTTTCCCGGCCCCGACGCCCAGCCCAGCCCGGCATCGCAGATCGCACTATGGGTGCGCGACCGCGAGCGGCGCCCGGTCGACTACCCTGCGCTGGCCGCCCTGTGCGACGTGTTCTACCCGCGGGTATTCCAGCGCCGCGGCGGCGTCGTCCCGGTCGGGACCATCTCGATGACGACCTACTTCCATGCCGATCAGCAGGAGCTGGACGCGCTTGGCGGCGACTTCGTCCTAGCCTGCGCTCACGCCGATCGGTTCACCCATGGATATTCCGATCAGAGCGCGCAAGTGTGGAGTCGCGGCGGCGCGCTGCTGGCCACCACGCATCAGATCGTCTACTTCAAGGCCTGACCCGCCCCGCTGATGTGCGGCTTGCGCATCAATGTCAGGCTGGGCGTGACGTCGAGGAAACCGGTACACCAGAATCGAGCCGCAATGACTGAGCGCGCGAACGATGTGATCGCTGACGACCACGCCGCCACCCTGCTGGCGATCGAGTCCATCAAGCAACTCAAGGCCCGTTATTGCCGGTACCTGGACACCAAGGACTGGGCCGCGTGGCGTGCGATCTTCGCCGACGACTTCGTCAGCGACACCTCCGAGGCGGGCGGCAAGCTGATCGAAGGCGCCGACGACTTCGTCGCGTTCACCCGTAAGAGCATCGGACGCCCCGCGCAGGCCACCGCCCACCAAGTACACGCCCCCGAGATCGACCTCACCTCCGCGACGACGGCGCGCGGGGTGTGGGCCCTGCAAGACGTCGTGCGGTTCGGGCCCGGTGTGAGCCTGGTGGGCTACGGCCACTATCACGAGACTTACGAGAACACGGCCGGGCGGTGGCTTATCAAGAGCTCCAAACTGACTCGGCTCCGCGAGGACATCGTGACGCCGGTTTTCTCGTTCTACATCTCCAACCGGATCCGCAACACTGCCGCCAGGTTCGCCAACCGGCTGCTGGAGAAATAGGAGACTCCATGACTGTCGACACCATCCTGGTCACCGGCGCGTTCGGACAGGTCGGCAAGCGATGCGCCCAGATTCTGCTCGAGCGGGGTCGAACGGTCATCGCGACCGACCTTCGAAACGACAAAACCGTTGCGGTGCAAGAAGAATTGTCGGCTATCGCCAAACCTGAGGCGTTGATTGCCGCCTACGTCGACTTGACCGACGCCGAAGCGGTGCGCGAGCTGATCATGACCCACCAGCCGGGAGCCATCATTCATCTGGCCGCGGTGGTCGCACCGGTGTCATACCGCAATCCCGCGTTGGCACGAAAGGTCAACGTCGGGGGCACGGAGAACCTGTTGGCGGCGGCCACCGCCCTGCCGCGGCCCCCGCTGTTCCTGATGGCGTCCAGCGCCGCGGTCTACGGCTCGCGTAATCCGTACCGGTATCCGGAACGGATCACCCCCGATACCCCGGTGAACCCCATCGATCAGTATGGGCAGGACAAAGTGCTGGCGGAGGCCGCGATCCGGGCCAGCGGCCTCCCACACGCGCTGTACCGACTGGCCGGGGTCATCTCACCGGATACCCAATCGGGTGGTGTCGACGGCGACAATCTGGTGATCATGCGTTCTATGCCCGTCGACAACCGGCTACACACGGTGGACGCACGAGACGCGGCGCTGGCATTTGCCAACGGCGTCGATCGCGAAGCCACGATTTCCGGCAAGGCACTGTTGATCGGCGGAAACGAAACGTGCGTCATGCTCGAGCATGAACTCGAGGGCGACCTGATGACCGCTGTCGGCCTGGGTCGCCTCGGTTCGTCGGTGGGTCTGACCGGTGATCCCGACGACGACCGGGGCTGGAGTTTCACCGGCTGGTACGACACCACGGAAGCGCAAGCGCTGCTTGACTTTCAAGAGCACGACTGGCAGCAGACCATGGACTGGGTCGCTGAATCCCAGGGCAAGATGCGCTTCGTCTTACGCGTGCTGGGTCCGATCCTGCGGCCGGTGCTGCGCATCGTGATCAAGGTGCAGAACCGCGCCGAGGGCCGTGGTCCCTACGCCGACCCGTGGGCGATGATCGAAAACAAATATGGCCCGGCGGCGCTGGCTCACGCCGAGAAGCAAGCCGACTAGTTGCGCGACGCGAAGAACGCGGCTTTGCGGATCGAGTCTTCGACCGGTTGGGGCGTCGACCCCAGTATGCGTTCGGCCTTGCCGTGGTCTAGGGGCGACATCAGCTGAATACAAACTTCTTCAGGTCGGCATCCAGGGCCACGTCCAGCACGTGACGCAGACCCTCCACATTCGTCTGGAACAACGGTGCTGGGTCGCCCAGCCACATCCGGGCAGCGCTCGACCTGAAGGTCATCGATGCCCTTGGTGGAACTGTTGCGGCGCAACATCACTCGAACGTCGGCGCGCGAGGAGACAAGCTGACGGGTGACGTGTGATCCCAAAAAGCCGCTGGCTCCGATCACGAGCTTCTTCTCGCGAGTAATGGCTATCTCCCCTTATTGCCCCGTGGACAATAGCCCAACGGATTCCGCTGGCCCTAGGGGGCGTTTGTCTGCAGTTGCCGGATACGTTCCTCACGTGGCAGAACCGGACCGTCGTCGATCGGCTCGGTGATATCCAGTTCCGCCAGCCCAACCTGGGTGAGCATCGACGTGCCGTACGCGGCGAGCATGAGTTTTTGATCGTCACTATGCCCGCCGTCGACGAGCATGGCGCCGATCAGGCAGATGACGGCCATCTTGTACGCGTTGAACGCGCGATACCAGGATCGGTGCCGCAGGGTGATCCCGCTGGCCGTTTGGTAATGCTCGAGAAGTGCCTCGATGTCCAGTGCGTCAGGGTGACTGGTGATGCCGACGGGCTGCATCCACAGCAGTTCGAGCCAGCCGATGTCGGTCAGGGGGTCACCGACGGTGGTCATCTCCCAGTCGAAGACCGCGCTGACCTCGCCGCCGGTGAACGCGAAGTTGCCCGGCTTGGCGTCCCCGTGCACCAGGGCGACCTTCGGGCACGGCTCCGGCTGGCTGTCGCGCAGTGCCTGCAGGAGCCGTTCCAGCGCGGGCAGCGAATCCCGCTTGACCCGGTCCATTTCGGACGCCCAGTGGTCGAGTTCGCGGCGCAGGTGATTGCTGCCGTCGTCGAGGGCGTCGAGCCCGGTCTGCTTGAGGTCGACCGAATGAATGGCCGCAAGCTGTTCGGCCAGACTTCGACACATCCGCACCACCATCGCGCCCGGCGCGTCGGCGGGTGCTTCCATTTCGTAGACGTCGCCGTCGACCCGCTCCATCACGAAGAACGGCCGCCCCAGGACGTCGCCGCTGTCCTCGAGCCACAGCGCCGGCGGCACACGAACGGCGCTGTCCTGCAACGCACGCAGGATCCAGAATTGACGTTCGAGGTCGTAGGGTTCCAGCAGCGCAGGCGGTTTGGGGCGTAACCGCAACACGACATCCCGGCGGGTGTCGCCGGTGACGACCGTGAGCACCATCATCTCGGCGGAATGGCCGAAGCTCACCCGATCGAGGCCCTCGATGCGGACGTCGGCGACGTTAAGTCGGGTGCGCAGCCAGGCGGTCAAACGCTCAGCGACATTGGTGTCGTGCATCATTGGCGTACTCCGTCGTCCGGCAACCGTTCGACCGGGGTTTTGTCCTGGGTGAAGGCCGACATGTCCATGGCCGCCCAGTTCGGGTAACGCGCATAGCCCTGGCCGCCCATCAGCAACTCGAAGATGCCCCAGCCGGTGTCGCCGTCGAGTTCAAAACGCATCAACTGGTCCAGCGCCATCGATTTACCCTCGGTCTCGCTCAGGTGCGCGGAATCGTTGCTGTCCCATTGGAAGTGAATGAAGTACGCGCCGTCGCCGAGGTCCTGATACTGGCAGTGCGCCATCGGCAGGCCGTAATAGGCGTTGACGTGTTGATGCGGCGCGTCGGCCGTGACCCGGTAGGTCGTTCCGTCCCCGTCGGTGAAAACGAGGACAGCGCGGGCGGGCCGCTTGAGGTCGCCGTCGAATTCGACGTCGTGCTCGATCTTCACAAACCGATTCGACAGCGTGCCATCATTGTGGGTGATGCCGCCATCTACGTAGTTGACTGTGCCATCCGATGATTCGATGATCCATGCCTCGATCGCACGGTTTTCGAAACCGGCGTCGAGCCACAACCAGAAATCGATCTTGTCCGAGACACGCACCCCGAAGGTGCGATCCCGCCCGCCATGGAAACCGTCGACACTGATCCGCTCGCCGTCGATCTGTACCCAGCCGGTCCAGCGCCCCGGCTCTTTCATGTGGTACATGTCGGCCAGCATCCGGCCGTCGGAGCCGTGCACCTTCATCGGCAACAGCTCCCACATCGGCGCGGTGGGCTCGTAATAGAGCTCCCACGCGATGCCGGAATCGTTGGGCTCCACGTCGAGACGCCACTTCTTCAGGGGCTCGACACACGTCCAACGCATCGGCCCGGCGCTCAGATCGCCGCGGCCACCACCGTTGATCGGATGGCCGGCCAGCAGATCCCAGTGCCGGCCGTCGGCCAGGCTGACCTTGACGTATCCCAACCCGGTGCCGGTGTTCGGGTTGTTACCGTAGCCGCTGGCCAGCAGCAGGGTGCCGTCCGGCGAGGCGGCGAAGAAGTAGCAGCGGTCCGACCATGTCGGATCGGGATCGTGCACTTGATCGAATGTGGTTGGCAGCTGATGGGTAAATGACTCGTCGGCGGCACCGTAACCCATGAATTCCTTTCTGTCGGATTGCGAAATCGATTGCCATCGAACGGTTTTAGCAATCACGCCAGATCGATGGAAAATTCCTTACGAAACTCGCGCATCAGATACTCAACGGCACAACACATCCCCTACTATCGCTGCAATGGAACCGAGCCGGTGGTGGGGCGACGACCGCGCGATCCTCGATGACGAGGAGGCCCGGCGTCGCCTGCTGGACGCTGCGGGCCGCTGCATCGTGCGGCGGGGCAACGCCCAGATCCGGATGGCCGAGGTGGCCGATGAGGCCGGGGTATCCCGCTCGACGGTTTACCGGTACTTCCCCAACCGCGACGAGGTCCTGCTGGGTCTGATGCTGGCGCGGGTCGACGCGGCCTTGGGCGAGTTGGTCGGCTCGCTGCGTCACCCCGACGACCCGGTGCGCTCGATACCCGAGATGGTGTTGGCGCGGGTTGAGTCGGTGGCGGGCAACCCGTTGAACGAGGCCCTGTTCGCCGCGGAGAGCACCGCGGTGCCCGCGGCTCTGCAGCTGGGGTCCGAACCGATGGTGGAGCTGATGTTGGCGCACTACGGCCCGCTGCTGCAGCGGTGGAAGGACGCCGGCAACCTCTACACCGACCTCGACCCCCGCTCAATCGTGCAATGGCTGAGCACCACGACGTTGTTCCTGCTGGCGCCGGCATGGCGACTGCGCCCGGTGGCTGACAAGCGCCAATTCGTCGAGCAGTTCCTGGTACGGGCCCTGGTGCCACAGATCAGACATTAGTCTCACTTTGTCTGATGTCCAGACATTCAGCTATTTTTGTCTTGGCAACTCGTACTCGCGCGCCACCCCGCGGATCTGGCGGCGGCGCACCCAGGGATGGACAGTCATGAAAAACGCTGTTGAACAGGCCATTTCCGCCGTCGGACTGGCCGCTCACCTCGGCCGGGGAATCGGCCGGGTGACCGCCGACGCGGTCGTCGGCAGCCGTGCGGGCCTGCCCCGCGCGGTCGGCGACCTAAACACCGCGGCGCTTTCGCGTGTGATAGGACGCAACGTCAGGTCGATCCGGGTGCTCACCAGCGATGCCGGCACCTCGTCGCGGGCCCGGCTGGTGCTGACGGGCGATGACGTACCGGAGTCGGTCTTTGTCAAGATCACGGCGCAGACCGCCGCCACCCGGTTGATGGGTGAGCTGGGCCGGCTGGGCAACACCGAGGTGCGCTTCTACAGCCAGCTCGCCCCCGATCTCGCGGGCGTCCCGGTCGCCTACGGCGCGGCCTTCGACACCTGGACCGGTCGCTACCTGCTGGTGCTGGAAGACCTGCCCGAGTCGTGCGTCTTCCCGGATACGTTGCACCCGCTGTCCACCGATCAGGCCGGCCTGATCGTCGAGTTGCTGGCGACCCTGCACGGAACCTTCTGGGACCGCATGCGCCACAACGGGCGCGGGCCGCTGGATTGGCTCTACACGCCGTCGGGTGACGTCACATCGCTGTTGACCGGTTCACTGATGACCACCTCGATGAAGCGACTCAGCGGGCGGACCTCGATCCCGGTGGAGAACGGCCGATTCATCGCCGAGAACTATCGCGCGGTCGCGGCGGTGATCGACACTGCACCGCATACCGTCATGCACGGCGACGCCCACCCGGGCAACATGTACTTCCGCGATGGCGAGGCCGGGCTACTGGATTGGCAGGCGGTACGCCGCGGCCATCCGTCCCGCGAACTGGCCTACACCCTGATCACCAGCCTGACGCCCGACGACCGCCAGACCACTCAGCGCGAACTTCTCGACATCTATCGACAGGCACTGGTCGCGGCCGGTGGACCCGATCTGGACCGCGACGACCTCTGGCTGCGCTACCGGCAGGGTGCGCTGTATGCCTATGTCGCACCGTTGATCACCGCGGGCATGGGCGGAATGCAGGTCGAAGATATCGCGATAGAGGGCTTGCGGCGCGGCGTCGCGGCTCTCGACGACCTGGAAACCGTTGCTGCGCTGAAACGTTCGTTGTAGGCGGCGGCTAGCGGTCGATCCACCCCATTTGCGCTTCGGCGTGATGGCCTCCGGCCGCCGGGGTGAGTCGGTCCAGCCGGGAGAGCTGCTCAGGCGAGAGTTCGATGCCGTCGGCACCGACGTTTTCCTCAAGGCGCGCAACCTTTTTGGTCCCCGGAATGGGCACGATGTCGGGCCCCTTGGCCAGCAGCCAGGCCAGTGCGACCTGAGCGGGAGTGGCGCCGATGTCGGTGCTGATCTCGCGCAGCTCGTCCGCGCTGCGCAGGTTGTGCCGGAAGTTCTCGTCGAAGAAGCGCGGGTTGGTTTTACGGTAGTCGGTATCGGGCAGCTCCGCGTTGGATCGTATTGCGCCGGTGAGGAAGCCACGGCCCAGCGGTGAGTATGGGACGAACCCGATGCCCAGTTCGCGCAGCGCTGCCAGGATCCCGTCTTCGGGATCGCGGGTCCACAGCGAGTACTCCGATTGCACGGCGGCGAGCGGGTGCACCGCGTGCGCGCGGCGAATGGTGCCGACCCCGACCTCGGAAAGACCGATGTGCCGTATTTTGCCGGCGGCGACCAGCTCGGCCAGCGCCCCAACGGTGTCTTCGATCGGGGTATCGCGGTCAAGGCGGTGTTGGTAGTAGAGGTCAATGTGGTCGGTCGCCAGCCTTTTCAGCGATCCGTCGACCGCGACGCGGATGCTGGCGGGGCTGCTGTCTAGGCCGTTGCGTCCGGTGTGCGAGATCAGACCGAACTTGGTGGCCAGCACCACGCGGTCACGCCGGCCCTTCAGGGCTCGGGCGAGCAGCTCCTCGTTGACGAAGGGGCCGTAGATCTCCGCGGTGTCGATCAGCGTGACGCCGAGATCGATGGCGCGGTGCACCGTGCGGATGGATTCGGCGTCGTCAAAGCCGCCGATCGAGTACGCGGCGGACATACCCATCGCGCCCAAGCCGATACGCCCGACCTGCAAGTCGCCGAGGTGAGCCTGTTTCATGCCACGTTCTCCTGTTCCACCGTGCCGATGTTGCACTCGAGGACCAACGACCCTGGTGCTGTCCGCGCTCGTGTTCCACGATTGACCTTAGATTGGAGGTCGAACATGCCGGATGCGTTGGTGGACATCGACGTACTCAGGGACGCCGTGCAGCTGGCCTGCAGGGCCCCGTCGTTGCACAACAGCCAGCCCTGGCGGTGGGTTGCCACCGGCTCACGGTTGCTCCTCTACATCGATGAAAGCCGCAGCCTGCCAGCCGCCGACAAATCAGGGCGCGAGGCGCTGATCAGCTGCGGCGCCGTACTCGACCACCTGCGCGTGGCGTTGGCTGCAGCAGGGTGGGCAAGTCAGGTCGATCGCTTTCCTGACCCGGACAACTCGGATCTTCTCGCATCGGTCGATCTCGGCCCGCGCCGGCCCGTCACCGACGACAATCGCCGACGGGCCGACGCCATCGCACACCGCCGCACCGATCGGCTCCCCTTCTCCCCACCGAGTAACTGGACGGCCCTGGAAGCAAGACTGCAAAAAGCCGTCGATTGCGCCACAATTCACCTCGACGTGATCCCCGAAGAGCTGCGGCCACAATTAGCCCGGGCGTCGCGACTCACCGAGTCGCTGCGGCTATACGATACCTCGTATCATACCGAATTAGACTGGTGGACAGGTCATTTCGAGAGCGCCGACGGAATTCCGCGCACCTCACTGTTGTCGGCAACCGAGGACGATCAGGTCGACATCGGAAGAGCCTTCCCCGTTAGTCCGCACAACGAGCGGCACACCCCGCTTGGAAAAGACCAATCCACCGTGCTCGTTCTGTCGACCGACGAGGACACTCCCGTTGACGCTCTGCGGTGCGGCGAAGCGTTGTCGTCGGTGCTGTTGGAGTGCACGTTAGCCGGGATGGCGACCTGCACACTGACCCAACTCACCGAACTGTGGGCCAGTCGCGATCTGATCGCGAGTCTGATCGGACGGGCCGCGATGCCGCAGCTCCTGATCCGCGTCGGCGAAGCACTCGGCCCCACCGAGGCGACCCCGATGACGCCGCGGCGGCCACTGGGTGAGGTTCTGACGTTTAGCCCCAATGAATCTGGTTGACGACCGCGGCGCGGTATAACACTTTTTCTCACCGACTGAGCCGCCGAAAAGCGGCTCTTTGCAATGCGACCTACGGCCTCCAGAAAGGGGCCGTAATGCCCTCGTCGGGGCGATTTCCGGAGAGTAACGTTACGCAAATTGAGAGTATTTGGGCGCTCGGGCCAGACGGAAATTGCATCGGCAAAGGAGTACGCAATGACAAACAGCGTAACGGTCCACAATCGGTCCCCTCAGCAGCGCGCGCAGGATGCCAAAATATTGAAAGAGTCCGGTGTCCACAAGCTGGTCGTCACGGACCGCGAAGGTAATTGCTTGGCGTTCGTATTGGCTTGGGACAGCTTCGACTATGACCCTGAGACCGACACCTATGTGTGCATTGCTGACGGTGATGGCAGAGAGCTCATGACCCTATACACCGCTGGCGAACTCAGGTCAGCACCCGGCGCGAACACGTATGTGATCACCGCACCGGATGCGACCGGCTCCCGGGCATTGAAGGCCCTCTGAACCACCGGACACACCGCCCCGCCGGCCCGATCGGTAGCGGCTTCTTCTCGTCCCGGAGGTTATGATAGACCGTTCGTACGGTTAGCCGAAGGGTTCAAGATGCCCCGATTGCCTGGTAGACGTAGCGAGATTCTCGACGCGTTTGTCCGCTATGTCGCCGAACGCGGTTACGACAGAACGAATATGGGCGACATCGCCGACGAGCTCGGCATGTCTAAAGGCACCATCGTCCATCACTTCGGAACCAAAGCGCAGATGTTGCGAGAGCTGGAAGAAGCCCACCTGGGCCTGCAGCTCGACGCGCTACGAATGGTATGGGATCGGCTGGCCGCGCCGCACGAACGCATCGCAGCAATCATTTACGCCTCGGCGATGCTGCAAGTGATCGCCCGCAACGCGACGGTCGCAAGCCAGCGTGAAGTCGTGCAGTTGTCCGACGATCCGGCGATGCAACAAGTGCGTAAGCTGCGTCATCAATTACAAGCTCTCGCTAATGACGAGATCCGCACCGGGATCGACAGCGGCGTGTTCCGGAACGTGGACGTCGAACTGGCGGCATTGCAGCTGTGGGGGTCATTGCAGTGGATGTGGGTCTGGTTCGATCCAGCCGAATCCCGAACGCCCGAACAAGTCGGTGCCGCGTTCGTCGACGTGTTTCTCGGCGGACTATTACTCGACCGCTTAGGGCTGAGTAAGTGGGCAGACCCGTCGGCGAACGTCGTCTCGGTGGTGCGCGATTGCTTGGCCGAAGTGACGAGTGCTGCCTCTTGACCGCATCGCGCAGAATGCCCTGCGCGCCAGTGGAATTGCCGCAACGGAATTAACTTGAACCACCGAGCTGTCGTCGGCCGTTCGCCTCCACACGCTCCGTGTTCAGCGGGCGTCCGGCGCCGGGGAGCCCACCCAGTAAGCACAAACGCCTGGTTACGACCAAGCGGGTGGTTGCCCGGCGCGGGGCGGTCAGGGTGGTGGGAACATGCCGTCCGATTTTATTGACTGACCGTACGGTCTAATGCCATAGTTGCAGCGTGGAGCAAACGCGGCCGACAGGGATCCGGGGGGCGAAAACCGGGACTGCGGCACTTGGCGCGAACAACATTAAAGTTCCCGGCACTCCTATTGGGCTTGGAATCCATTACAGTGGACCGCTTTTCGCCGCAGACCAACATCGCGGTCGCTCATGACGACGGCGGCGAGGACACCGGCCGGGAATGAGACCCGACGAGCGTGGTTACGTCGGAGGTCGCGCCGATGACAACCTCGAGCGTGATTGGCGGCAGAGTACTCGCCAGGATCCGACCCGGCACAGAAGTTGCCGGCGGGTTCTTCCGAATGTGTGTGCTGACGGCCAAAGCCCTCAAGCGGCCGTTCGAATGGCGCGAGTTCATCTGGAACGGCTGGTTCCTGATGCGGGTATCGCTGCTGCCCACCATCGCGGTGTCCATCCCGGAAACCGTGCTGCTCATCTTCACACTCAACCTCCTGCTCGCCGAGATCGGCGCCGCCGACGTCTCGGGTGCCGGTGCCGCGATCGGCGCAGTCACCCAGCTCGGCCCGATCGTGACGGTGCTGGTGGTCGCCGGCGCCGGAGGCACCGCCATCTGTGCCGACCTCGGTGCGCGCACCATCCGCGAGGAGATCGATGCGCTCGAAGTGCTCGGCATTGACCCGATCCACCGGCTGGTCCTGCCACGCGTGGTCGCCTCGACGATCGTCGCCGTGCTGCTCAACGGCCTCGTGGTCGCCGTTGGCCTGGGCGGCGGCTACCTGTTCAGCGTGTACCTGCAACACGTCTCGAGCGGCGCTTACCTCTCGACCTTGACAGCGCTCACCGGTCTACCAGAAGTGGTCATCGCGTTCATCAAGGCCGCGACATTCGGACTGATCGCCGGACTGGTGGGCTGTTATCGCGGGCTGATCGTCCGCGGCGGATCCAAAGGTCTGGGCACCGCCGTCAACGAGACGGTGGTGCTGTGTTTCATCGCGCTGTTCGCGGTTAACGCCGCGTTGACCACTATCGGCGTCCGCTTCGGCACGGGGCGCTGACATGACGACAGCAGCCGCGCCCCATATTCGTTTCCCGCGGGCCGCCTTCGTTCGATACCGGCACGTCCCGGTGCGGCTGATGGTCGAGATCGGACAGATGGTCTGGTTCGCGCTGACCGCGGTCGCGCAGATCCCCTACGCGCTGCACAACTACCGAAAAGAGTTGCTGCGGATGGTTGCCCAGATGGGGATGGGCACGGGCGCCATGGCCGTGGTCGGCGGCACTGCCGCCATCGTCGGCTTCATCACCCTGTCAGCCGGCTCCCTGGTCGCCATCCAGGGCTACGCCACGCTGGGAAACATCGGTGTAGAGGCATTCACCGGATTTTTGGCCGCACTGGTTAATGTGCGGTTTGTAGCACCGGTCGCCGCCGGTCAGGCCCTGGCCGCCACAGTCGGTGCCGGGGCCACCGCCGAACTGGGCGCCATGCGCATCAGCGAGGAGATCGACGCCCTGGAAGTGATGGGGATCAGGTCGGTCGCATTTCTGGCGTCGACCCGCGTGGTGGCAGGTCTCGTCGTCATCGTCCCGCTCTACGGATTCGCGATGACCATGGCCTTCCTGTCCCAGCAGGTCACCACGGTGTTCTTCTACGGGCAGTCCATCGGCACGTACAACCACTATTTCCACACGTTCCTGCGCCTCACCGACGTGGGGTGGTCTTTCGCAGAGGTGATCCTGGTTGCGGTGGTCGTGATGACCACCCATTGCTACTACGGTTACACCGCCACCGGTGGGCCGGTCGGCGTGGGTGAAGCGGTCGGCCGGTCGATGCGGCTGTCCTTGATCACGATCGTTGTCGTGGTCGTGCTGACCGCCATGGCGGTCTATGGCAAAAGCCCGAACTTCAACCTCACCGTGTAGCCGCCCATGACAACCCCGACAACCCCGACAGCCCCCGCCCCGAGAATCAAGGAGAATCGGCCGCGCATCCCGCCGTACAAGACCGCGGCTGCGGTGTTCTTGGCGGTCGCGGCGATGGTGTTGGCTCTCGTGTGGTTGCAGTTCCGGGGCGAGCTCTCGCCGAAGACGACCTTGACGATGCTGGCTCCCCGGTCCGGGTTGGTGATGGATCCAGGTTCGAAGGTCACCTACAACGGCGCGGAAATCGGTCGGGTGTCCAGCATTTCGGAGATCGAACGTGACGGTGTCCCCGCAGCCAAGTTCGTATTGGATGTCAATCCGAGATACGTCAAGCTCATTCCGGCAAATGTGGACGCCAATATCAAGGCCACCACGGTGTTCGGCAACAAGTATGTGTCGCTTACCTCGCCGAAAAGCCCTTCACCACAACGCATCACACCGAATCAAGTGATTGATGCACGATCGGTGACGACGGAATTCAATACGTTGTTCGAGACCCTCAACTCGATCACGGAGAAGGTGGATCCGGTCAAGGTGAACCTGACGCTGGCCGCGGCCGCGGCCGCATTCACCGGGTTGGGCGACAAGTTCGGGCAGTCGATCGTCAACGGCAACGCGATCCTCGACGATATCAATCCGCAGATGCCCCAGATCCGGCACGACATCCAACAATTGGCGGCCCTGGGCGACACCTATGCCGACGCAGCACCGGCTCTGTTCGACGCACTCAACAACTCGGTGATCACGGCACGTACGCTGCACCGCCAGGAATCCGACCTGGATGCCGCGTTGTTGGCCGCGGCCGGATTGGGCAACACGGGCGAAGACATCTTCCGGCGAGGCGGGCCCTATCTGCAGCGCGGGACCGCCGATCTGGCGCCCACCGCGCAGCTGCTCGACACCTACAGCCCCGAAATCTTCTGCACCATCCGCAATTACTACGACGAAGAGCCCCACGCCTACGAGACAACGGGCGGCGGAAACGGCTACGCGCTGCACACCATGACGGAGCTGACGTCAGGGTTGGGAGGCCTGCTGACCCTCCCAGGGCTGGCCGGCACCGCGGCCACCATGGGGCTCCTCGGGCTCGCCGGTGTGGTGGGCGGGGCACCGAATCCCTATGTGTATCCCGACAATCTGCCGCGGGTAAACGCGAGAGGCGGCCCCGGGGGCGCGCCGGGTTGCTGGCAGGCCATCACCCATGACCTGTGGCCGGCACCGTCCTTGGTGGTGGACACCGGCGCCAGTCTCGCGCCATATAACCATCTAGAAACCGGCTCCCCGTACGCAATCGAGTACGTGTGGGGCCGCCAGGTCGGGGACAACACGATCAACCCATGAAAATCACCGGACCCGCCATCAAGCTCGGCACCGTCTCGTTGGTGCTGCTGCTGATCACCATGTCGATCGTTGTGGTGTTCGGTCAGATGCGCTTCAACAGCACCAACAGCTATTCCGCGGAATTCAGCAACGCCACCGGGCTGAAGGAAGGCCAATTCGTCCGCGCAGCGGGAGTCGAAATCGGCAAGGTCAAAAAGGTGCAGCTGGTGCAAGGCGGCACGCGGGTGCGAGTGGACTTCGCCGTCGATCGCTCGATACCGCTCTATCAGTCCACGACCGCGCAGATCCGCTACCTCAATCTGTTCGCCGACCGCTATCTGGAGCTCAAACGCGGCGAAGGTGAGGCCGCCGACCGGGTCCTGCCGCCGGGTGGGTCCATCCCGCTGTCTCGAACGTCACCGGCGCTGGATCTCGATGCCCTGATCGGTGGTTTCAAACCGCTGTTCCGGGCGCTCGATCCGGAAAAGGTCAACACGATCGCGTCGGCCATCATCACTGTGTTTCAGGGTCAGGGCGGCACGATCAACGACATCCTCGACCAGACCGCACGGCTGACCGCACACCTGGCCGAACGCGACCAGGCAATCGGCGAGGTGGTCAAGAACCTGAACATCGTGCTGGACACCACGGTTCGGCATCGCAAGGAATTCGACCAAACCGTCGACAATTTCGAGAAATTGATCTCGGGGCTGGCCAATCACGCCGATCCGCTGGCGGCGGGCACCGCGAACATCAGCAACGCCGCCGGTACGGTGGCCGACCTGTTGGCCGAGGACCGCGCTCTGCTGCACAAGGAGATCAACTACCTGCAGGCTCTGCAGCAGCCGCTCATCGACCGAAGCGATCAGCTCGACGATCTGATCCGCAAGACTCCGACAGCCCTCAACCTGATCGGACGCAGCATCGGCCTCTACGGAGACTGGGTGAATTTCTACCTCTGCGACCTCACGATCAAGTGGAACGGACTGCAGCCCGGCGGCCCGGTTCGCACGGTCAGGCTGTGGCAGCAGCCCACGGGTAGGTGCACACCGCAATGAGAACGCTGACCGATTTCAACCGCGGCCGCGTCGGGCTGACGGGCATCACCGTGCTCGCTCTCGTCGTCGCCGTCGGCCAAAGCTTCACCAGTGTCCCGATGCTGTTCGCAAGTCCCAGCTACTACGGGCAGTTCACCGATACCGGTCAACTGAACAAGAACGACAAGGTGCGCATCAGCGGTGTGAACGTCGGCACGGTGCAGGGGCTCGACATCGACGGCGACCACGTCGTGATCAAGTTCTCCATCGGCGCCAACACCATCGGCACCGAAAGCCGGCTCGCGATCAAGACCGACACCATCCTGGGTAAGAAGGTGCTCGAGATCGAGCCGCGCGGAACCCAGACGTTGCGGCCCGGAGGTGTGTTGCCGCTGGGCCAAAGCACCACCCCCTACCAGCTCTACGACGCGGTCTTCGATGTCAACAAGGCCGCCGCGGGCTGGGACATCGACAGGGTCAAGCAATCGCTGAACGTGTTGTCCCAGACCATCGATCAGACGTACCCGCACCTGAGCCCCGCCCTCGACGGATTAGCCAAATTCTCCGACACCATCGGCAAGCGCGACGAAGCGATCAAGCATCTGCTCGCTCAGGCCAACCAGGTTGCCAGCGTGCTCGGTGACCGCAGCGAACAGATCAACCGGCTGCTCGTCAACGCCAAGACGCTGCTGGCCGCGTTCAACGAACGCGGCCGGGCCATCGACGCACTGCTGCAGAATATTTCGGCTTTCTCGACGCAGGTGCAGGGATTCATCGACGACAACCCGAACCTGAATCGCGTGCTCGAGCAGTTGCGTGCTCTCAGCGATGTGCTGGTGGCGCGCAAGGATGATTTGGCTCAAACTCTCACGTACGTAAGCCAATTCGCCGCATCACTGGGCGAATCCGTCGCATCCGGACCGTTCTTCAAGATCGTCCTGTCCAATCTGCTGCCGTACTGGGTCTTGCAACCGTCTGTCGACGCCGCGTTCAAGAAGCGCGGGATCGACCCGGAGGACTTCTGGCGCAGCGCCGGCCTGCCCGCATTCCGCTGGCCCGACCCCAACGGCACCCGGTTCCCCAACGGCGCGCCGCCGCCCGCACCCCCGGTGTCCGAAGGCACCCCGGATCATCCGGGGCCGGCCGTCCCACCGGGAACGGCGTGTTCATACGTTCCGGCGCCCGGGGTGCCGCCGCGGCCGTGGAACCCGCTGCCCTGCATGGGAATAGACACCGGGCCGTTCGGCGGTAGTTTCCCGGCGCCGATCGACGTGCAGACCTCACCACCGAACCCGAACGGACTGCCACCGACACCAGGGATCCCGATCGCCGGGCGCCCGGGTGAGCCGCCGCCGGACGTCCCGGGCACTGCGGTGCCGCTGCCACTCAATGCGCCGCCGGGGGCACGCACGGAGAACCTGCAGCCGGCACCGTCGACGTTCGCGCCCGGGCCGCCCCAGGGGGCACCCGCGCCGCCGGGACCCGGGCAGCAGCTACCGGTCCCGTTCATCAACACCGGCGGCACGGGTGGCAGCGGGATCACGGGAGGCAGCCAGAATTGAGTAACATCTTCGCTTTCCGCCGCTTGCGGCTCCGCAACGTGATCGGAGCGCTGGTACTGGTGCTGGCCCTCGCCGCTGGGCTCGCCGGGTGGCGGCTCTACCAGAAGTTGACCACAAACACCGTGGTCGCTTATCTCCCGACCGCGAATGCGCTCTATTCCGGGGACAAAGTCCAGATCATGGGCGTTCGGGTGGGTTCAGTCGACAAGATCGAGCCGGCCGGCGGCAAGATGAAGGTGACGTTTCACTACGACAACAAATACAAGGTGCCCGCCAACGCGTCCGCCGTGGTCGTGAACCCAACACTGGTGGCATCGAGGAGCATTCAATTAGAGCCACCGTATAAGGGTGGCCCGGTGATGACCGATAACGCGGTCATCCCGATCGAGCGGACTCAGGTGCCGACGGAGTTCGACCAACTGCGCGAGAGCGTCGCCAACACCATCAACAAACTCGGCCCGACCCCCGAGCAGCCCAAGGGTCCCTTCGGTGACCTCATCGAGGCTTATGCCGACGGACTGGCCGGCAAGGGCAAGCAGATCAATGCCACGCTGAACAGCCTGTCCCAAGCGCTCACCGCGCTGAATCAGGGCCGTGGCGACTTCTTCGCGGTGGTGCACAGCCTGGCACTGTTCGTCAACGCCCTGCACAAAGACGACCAACAATTCGTCGCGTTGAACCGCAACCTGGCTCAATTCACCGACAAGTTGACCGGGTCGGACACCGAACTCGCCACGGCGATACAGCAATTCGATGGCCTGCTCTCGACGCTGCGCCCGTTCCTGGCCAAGAACCGTGGGGTGTTCGCGCATGACATCACTAACCTCGCCAACCTGACCACGACGCTGGTACAACCGGAGCCGCTGAATGGTTTGGAGACCGCGCTGCATGTACTGCCGACGCTGGAGACCAATCTCAGCCAGATTTACCACCCAACGCACGGAGCTGTCATGTCGATTCCGGCAATCCCGAACTTCGCGAATCCAATGCAGTTCATGTGCAGCATGATTCAGGCCGGCAGCAGGCTGGGTTATCAAGATTCCGCCGAACTGTGTGCGCAGTACCTGGCGCCGATTCTCGATGCGATCAAGTTCAACTACTTGCCGTTCGGGCTGAACCTGTTCAGCACGGCCGAGACGCTGCCCAAGGAAGTCGCCTACTCCGAGCCCCGGTTGCAACCGCCGAACGGGTACAAGGACACCACCGTTCCTGGGGTCTGGGTGCCCGATACGCCTTTGTCGCACCGCAACACCCAGCCCGGATGGGTTGTCGCGCCCGGAATGCAGGGCGTCCAGGTGGGCCCGATCACGGGGGGCCTGTTGACCCCAGAATCGCTGGCCGAACTGATGGGCGGCCCTGACATCGCGCCCCCGGCGTCTGGGCTGCAGACACCGCCCGGACCGCCGAATGCCTACGACGAGAACCCAATAGCGCCTGTCATCGGGCAGAATCCACCGCAGGTGCCGATTCCGCCACCGCCACCGGCGCCGGGTGTGATCCCGGGACCGGTCGCACCGACGCCACCTGGACCACCACCGCCCGCGCAGGCGGCCGCGTCGACAGGACCTGGCTCGTGAGAGGCTCAACCACGTTGCGCGCGTGGAGTTCTCGCGGCCGCCACCGCGCGTGGCAGGGGCTGGCCCTGCTCGCGACCGCAGTGACGCTGACGTCGTGCTCGAAGTGGCACGGAATCGCGAACATCCCAATGCCCGGGGGCCCGGGGAGCGGGCCCGGCTCCTACACCATCTACGTCCAGATGCCCGACACGCTGGCGCTGAACGACAACAGCCGGGTCCGGGTGGCCGACGTCTTTGTCGGCACGGTGCGCGCGATCGAGCTGAAAAACTGGGTCGCCACGCTCACGCTGCGGCTGGACAAGAACGTCAAGTTGCCCAAGAACGCCACCGCCAAGATCGGGCAGACAAGCCTCCTGGGCTCCCAACATATTGAGCTGACCTCCCCGCCCAACCCGTCCGCAGAGCCGCTTAGGGACGGCGACACCATCCCGCTGATGAATTCGTTCGCCTACCCCACGACCGAGCAGACACTGGCCAGTCTGGCGTTGATCTTGCGCGGCGGGGGTATCCCGAACCTCGAAGTGCTGCAGAACGAGGTCTACAACATCCTCAACGGGCGGGCCGAGCAGATCCACTCCTTCCTGGGCAAGCTCGACACCTTCACTGCCCGACTCGACGAGCAACGCGAGGACATCACTCGAGCGATCGATTCCACCGATAGGTTGTTGGCGTACGTGAGCTCGCGCTCGGATGTCTTGGATCGGGTTCTCACCGAGTTCCCGCCGCTGCTAAAGCATTTCGCCGACAAGCAGAAGCTTTTGGTCGACGCGGTCGATGCGACAGGACGGCTCAGCGCAGTCGCCGACCAATATCTTTCCGGCTCGCGAAGCGACCTGCATTCCGACCTGCTGTCCCTGCAATGCCCGTTGCGTGAACTCGGCCGAGCCTCGCCGTATCTGATCCGCGCCCTCAAGCTGATCCTCGTCCGGCCGTTCGACGTCGACGCCGTGCCGAAGTCGTTCCGCGGCGACTACTTCAACCTTTCGCTGACGCTCGACCTGACCCTCAGCTCTGTCGACAACGCAATCCTCACCGGGACCGGTTTCTCCGGAGGGCTGCGCGCGCTCGAGCAGTCGTGGGGCCGTGACCCCGAAACGATGATCCCCGACGTCCGATACACGCCGAACCCCAACGATGCCCCGGGCGGTCCGCTCGTCGAAAGGGCGGATAGGCAATGTTGACGCGCTTCATCTGGCGCCAGCTGATCATCTTCACCATCCTCAGCGTGATCACGGCGATTGCCTTGGGGTGGTACTACTTGCAAATTCCCACCGCAGCCGGGATTGGTCGGTACACGCTGAAGGCGGACCTGCCCGCATCGGGCGGTCTGTACAAAACCGCCAACGTGACTTATCGCGGTGAAACGATCGGCACGGTGACCGCGGTCGAACCGACCGAGACGGGCGCGCGAGTGACCATGAGTATCGCCGACAGCTACAAGATCCCGACCGACGCGTCGGCCAACGTGCATTCGGTGTCCGCGGTCGGTGAGCAGTATCTGGATCTGGTGTCAGCAGGCAACCCGGGCACGTACTTCGCGCCGGGACAGACCGTTACCAAGGGCAGCGTGCCCACGGAGATCGGGCCGGCACTGGACGCGGCCAACCGCGGGCTCGCCGCCCTGCCCAAGGAGAAGATCGCCTCCCTGCTTGACGAAACAGCGCAAGCCGTAGGAGGTTTGGGCCCCGCGCTGCAACGCCTGGTCGATGCGACGCAGGCAATCGCCGGCGACTTCAAGACCAACATCGGCGACGTCGACGACGTGATCCGAAACTCCGGGCCGATCATCGACAGCCAGGTCGATTCCGGTGATTCAATCCAACGCTGGTCGCACAATTTGGACCTCCTGGCCGGCCAGAGCGCGGAAAACGACCAGCAGGTGCAAAGCATTTTGACCCACGCCGCGCCGACCGCCGATCAGATCGATGCGGTGTTCAACGACGTCCGGGAGTCGCTGCCGCAGACACTGGCGAATCTCGAGATCGTGTTGGACATGCTCAAGCGCTACCACAAAGGCGTCGAGCAACTGCTGGTGGCATATCCGCAGGGCGCAGCGGAAGGCCAGACGGTGACGACGCCTTTCCCGGGCTACGCTGCGCTGGGCACCTCGCTGACGATCAACCAACCCCCGCCGTGCCTGACCGGCTTCTTGCCGGCATCGCAGTGGCGGTCTCCGGCGGATACCAGCCTGGCGCCGATGCCGTCCGGGACGTATTGCAAGATCCCGCAGGACGCTGCGGCCAACGCCGTGCGCGGTGCGCGCAACCTCCCGTGTGTCGACGTCCCCGGCAAGCGCGCCGCCACCCCGCGGGAGTGCCGCGACCCCAAGCCCTACGTTCCGTCGGGCACCAACCCCTGGTACGGCGACCCGAACCAAATCCTGACCTGCCCGGCGCCCGCGGCGCGCTGCGACCAGCCGGTGAAACCCGGCCAGGTAATGCCCGCACCGTCGATCGACAACGGCCTCAACCCGGCGCCTTCCGACCGGGTAGCGGGAACACCGCCGCCGATCAGCGATGTCCTGCAGCGGCCGGGGTCGGGGACGGTGCAATGCAATGGGCAACAGCCGAATCCCTGCGTCTACGCTCCCAGCGCCCCTCCCCCGGCCGTCTACAGTCCACAAAGCGGTGAACTGGTGGGGCCCGACGGTGTCAAGTACTCCGTCCAAAATTCGACCAAAACGGGCGACGACGGGTGGAAGGACATGCTGGCACCACCCGGCTGAATCCAGGTCGTCACCTTGTTACATGCATTCAATCATCCTCACTGGCAACGCTTTTCGCCCAAATCCCGCACCCCGTTCGGCGGCGCGCCACTGGTCAGCACGCGAAGCGCGTCGTACGAATTCTTCACTAACCTCGGAACGTTGACACTGACCGCACGTACAGTCATATACTTGATACGACCGCGCGAAACGGCCGGAAACGCTCCGAGTGCGCGGTGCAACCGCGGCCGCTGACTTGCAGAGATCGGAGCGCAATGCCGGAAGTGATTGGCCTGGGCCAACTCCGGAGTAACACGTGTGGGTATCTCGAGCGGGTTACCGCCGGGGAGACGATCGATGTCGTCCGGCGCGGCAAGTTGGTGGCACGGATCGTGTCGGTCGGCGACTGGAGAGTGGCTCCGATTCCAGCGGGATCTGTCAAACCCGTTGCACCGGACACCGGTGGATGGGTCGGGCTTGACGAACTGCGAACGCGGGCCGGGCGGTGCTTCGATCGGGTTGCGGCTGGGGAGACGATTTATGTTGTCCGTGGCGGCCGGTTGCTGGCGCGGATCGTGTCGGCCGATGACTCGGGGATAACGGCGATCCCGGCGGACGGTGGTCGGCAAATCGAGCTTGACGAATTGCGAAAGCGCGCGGGGCGTTACTTCGACAGGGTTGCGGCAGGGCAGACGATTGAGGTCATCCGTGGCGGCGAGCTGGTTGCTCGCATTGTGTCAGCCCAGGAACGACGGCCCTTATCAGTGTCTTCAGCGTGACGGCCGATGGCCCGACACCAGGAGACCCGGCATCCGGACCGTCGCTGAATTCAGCGCCGACGAACGGCCCCCGGACGCGGGACTTCCGTCCCTATTGCCGGCGTCGGTGAACTGGTCGGATTCGGGGTGCAGCTCGACTACTCCTCCGACAAGGCAGAACTCATGGCAATGAAGGCACCGGCGAAGTCGGGAACCAGAATTGTTACCCTGACCATGAATCCGGCACTCGACATCACCACGGACACCGATCGGGTCATCCCCACCGACAAAATGCGCTGCGGGCTGCCCCGCTACGATCCTGGCGGCGGCGGAATCAACGTCGCGAGAATCGCCCACGTGCTCGGCGAGTCGGTATTGGCCGTCTTTCCAGCGGGCGGCCATGCCGGCGACAAGGTGACTGATCTTGTCGCTGCCTCCGGGGTTCCGGTACGGCGGATCAACGTGGCTAATTCCACCAGGGAAAGCTTCACCGTGGACGAGCGCACCACCGGAAAGCAGTACCGATTCGTGCTCCCAGGCCCGCGGCTCACCGATGTCGAGTTGACCGAGTGCCTCGACACGCTTAGCGCCGCAGCAGGATCCGCGGACTTCGTAGTGGCGAGCGGCAGCCTGCCGCCCGGAGCGCCTGCCGACTTCTATCAGCGGGTCGCCGACATCTGTCGCGAGCGCGATGCACCGCTGATTCTCGACACGTCAGGGGCCGGACTGCGACATGTCTCTTCCGGCGTCTATCTGCTCAAGCCGAGCGTGCGAGAACTACGCGAATGTGTCGGACGAGAACTCATCAGCGAGTCAGAGCAGCTGGCCGCGGCACACGAACTCATCGACCGCGGCTGCGCCCAATTCGTCGTCGTGTCACTCGGGTCCGAGGGCGCTCTGCTCGCCACACCGCTTGGAAGCCAACGTTATTCAGCTGTAGAGGTGCCTTCCGGCAGCGGTGTGGGCGCCGGAGACGCCATGACCGCCGGGATCACCGTCGGCCTTAAGCGCGGCTGGCAACTCGACAAGGCGGTGCGACTGGGCATCGCTGCCGGCGGTGCCATGCTGCTGACGCCTGGCACCGCGCAGTGCCTCCGCGAAGATGTCGAGCGGCTCTTCGAGATGGTCGCCGACCCCATAGATATCGACCGTGCCCGATGGTTGTCCGCTCGAGTAAAGACATCGCGATGACGGCGTTGGTCACCGTGGACCCGCGCTACCACGACGCCGTGATTTTCAACCTCGACGCTTTGTTGACCGACGTTGACGGTGTTCGGCTGTTCGAGTCGACGATCAATCTGGTCCAAAGACTGCTCGAGGTCGGGATCGCCACCGCTGTCTATTCGTTGCGCACAGACGCTCAACAGCTCCTAAAGTGCGCCGGAATTGATGGCCTTTTCGGTGTCAGTGTCGATGGCATCCCTACCGCATTCCTTGCGGAAGCCGTTGGCCGACTCGGCGTGCGCCCGCAACGGTCTGTCGTCGTTGACGACGCCGGTTCCGGGATATCGGCGGCTCAGGACGGCGGTTTTGCGCTTACCATCGGTGTCGACCGCTCCGGGGATCCCGACCGACTATTGGGGCGCGGGGCCGACGTCGTGGTCGCGGATCTGAAGGACGTCGCTGTCCGCGCAGGCGACAAGCGGATCTCGAAGCTCCCCAGTGCGGTGGAGTCATACGGTCAGATCATCGGCGTTCTCGGCGCGCGAGAACCGGTGTTGTTTGCCGACTACGACGGAACCTTGTCCCCCATCGTTGCAGACCCCGATTCCGCCACCCTCGTCGAAGGAGCGGCGAAGGCGCTGGAAAGCTTGGCGTCGCAATGCCCCGTCGCCATCCTGAGCGGCCGCGACCTCGCCGATATCCGCGCTCGGATACCCATACCTGGTATCTGGTATGCCGGCAGCCACGGCTTTGAGCTGACCGGGCCGGACGGCACATACCACTGCAACGAAGCGGCCGCAGCCGCCGTCGATGTCTTGGAGCGTGCGGCCGCCGAGTTAGGCAAGAGCCTGGCTGAAATTCCCGGAGTACGCGTGGAACACAAGCGCTTCGCCGTCGCGGTTCACTACCGCGAGGTCGCAGCGGAGCACATCGGCAGGATCGTCTCTGCCACACACAAGCTCGGACAGCGAGATGGCTTACGCGTGACCAACGGACGGATGCTGGTCGAGCTGCGGCCGGACATCGCCTGGAACAAAGGGACCACGCTGGCCTGGATTCGCGATCGCATCGACGCGACCGGGTCCCTGCTGCCGATCTACATCGGCGACGACCTCACCGACGAAGACGCTTTCGACGCAATCCAATTCGACGGCATCGGCATCGTGGTGCGGCACGACGAGGATGGCGATCGAAAGACGGCGGCCCGATTCGCTCTGCGGAGTCCCGATGAGGTGCGGGAGTTCATTCAGCGCGGGTCGAATTGGCTGGCGATCAAACATCAGAAGTCTTCCAAAGCATGGGATTTCACCTATGACGGCTACGACCCGCAGAGCGAGAAGCTTCGTGAGTCGCTATGCACGGTGGGAAATGGCTACTTCGCCACCCGCGGCGCAGCGCCCGAATCGAAGGCCGACCAGGTGCACTATCCGGGGACGTATGCCGCCGGTGTCTACAACCGTCTCGTCGACGATGTTTCGGGCGCTGAAATTGACAACGAGAGTCTGGTCAACCTGCCCAACTGGCATGCACTGACGTTCCGCGTAGACGGCGGCAGCTGGTTCGACATCGACAGGGTCAAGGTGCTGTCCTACCGGCAGACGCTCGACCTTCGCGGCGCGATACTGACCAGGGAGGTGCGCTTCTGTGACGACGCGGGACGCACCAGTTCGCTGACCCAGCAACGATTCGCGGCGATGCACATGCCCCACGTCGGCGCTCTGCAGACGACGATCGTCGCCGAGGATTGGTCAGGGACCATCGAGATTCGCTCGACGCTGGACGGCGATGTCACAAACTCGCTGGTGGAGCGGTATCGCGATTTGGCCAACCGTCATCTTGGGTTGGTGGAAAAACGAGAGATCTCCGGCAATTCCGTACTGTTGTCAGTTCAGACGACCCAATCACGCATCCCCATTGCCATGGCGGCGCGCAGCGTGGTGTGGCGCGACGGGACTCCCGTCCCGGCCACCTATCGCCTGGTCGACCAGGGAGCAGAAATCGGCCACGATATTGCCGTCGAACTGTCACTCGGTGAGACGGTGATGGTGGAGAAGACCGTAACCCTTTTCACCGGGCGAGACGCCGCGACGTCCGAACCTGCTGTCGATGCCGAGCGCTGGCTGAGCCGACTCGGCAGATTTGCCGAATTGCGCGACGGGCATCTGAACGCCTGGATACATCTGTGGGAGCGCCTGTCAATCGAGTTTGAAGACTTCACCGACGAATCGCGCATCCTGCGGCTGCATCTCCTGCATCTGCTGCAGACGGTCTCCCCCAACAGTTGCGACCTCGATGTCGGGATACCGGCCCGCGGACTGCACGGCGAGGCATATCGCGGGCACATCTTCTGGGACGAGCTATTCATCTTTCCGGTACTCAACTTGCGGCTGCCGTTGATCACCCGGTCGCTGCTGGGATACCGCTACCGGCGCCTGCCGGAGGCGCGTCAGGCCGCCCGGGCGGCAGGCTACTCCGGTGCGATGTTCCCATGGCAATCCGGCAGCGACGGGCGCGAGGAAAGCCAACGCCTGCACCTCAATCCGCGCAGCGGCCGGTGGAACCCCGACGGGAGCGCTCGTGCGCACCACATCGGCATCGCCGTCGCCTACAGCGCGTGGAAGTTTTATCAGGTCACCGCAGACCTCGCCTACCTGATCGACTACGGCGCGGAGCTGCTGGCGGAGATCGCACGCTTCTGGGTGAGTAGGGCCGACTACGACGAGGAACGCGATCGCTACAGCATCCGAGGGGTCATCGGGCCCGATGAATTCCACTCGGGCTACCCCGATGCGCCTTACGACGGGATTGACAACAACGCGTACACCAACGTGATGGCGGTCTGGGTGATCATGCGCGCCCTCGACGCACTGAAACTGCTACCGCTGCCGAACCGACTCGATCTGCTCGAGACAATCGGACTGAAGAATGCGGAACTGGCGCGTTGGGACGAGGTCAGCCGAAAGATGTTCGTCCCGTTCCACGATGGCATCATCAGCCAGTTCGAGGGATACGGCGAGTTGGAGGAACTGGACTGGGACGGGTACCGGCAGCGGTATGGCAATATCCAACGCCTCGACCGCATCCTCGAGGCGGAAAACGACGACGTGAACCGGTACAAGGCGTCCAAGCAAGCCGATGTCCTCATGCTGCTTTACCTGATGTCCGCGACAGAGTTGTGTGAGCTCCTCGACCGGCTCGGCTATCACTTCATCCCCGACAAGGTCCCGGAAATGGTTGACTACTACCTGGCCCGCACGTCGCACGGATCGACGCTTAGCGGTGTCGTGCATACCTGGGTGCTCGCCCGGGCCAACCGCAGTCACGCCATGGAGTTTTTCCGACAGGCACTGAAGTCCGACGTCTCAGATATCCAGGGCGGCACCACGTCTGAAGGCATCCATCTGGCGGCCATGGCCGGCAGCGTCGACCTCTTGCAGCGATGCTTCACTGGGATGGAAACCCGGTCCGATCGCATCATCCTCTCGCCGTATTGGCCCGAAGAACTTGGCGTGCTGGCATTCCCGATCCGCTACCGCGGTCTGCACCTGCACCTGCGAGTCAGTGGAAAGGGCGTGATCATCAGTGTGGATCCACGCGACGCCGCCGGAGTCGAAGTGGAGTGCCGCGGTCGAGTAGTTCAACTGATGCCCGGGACCACCGTCCGATTTCCCGGTTGATCTTTGCCGCCGAGTGTTGCTTCTGGTCGATCGAGTTGGCAAGGGCATCCGAGGCCTCGCCGCGTAACGCATTGCTCGTACACGGAATCGACGAAGCCAGCCGCGATCCCGGCATGCCGTCTCAGGCGCCGAGTCATCGGCAGCGAGCGCTGGCCATGGCGGGTCGTCTCCACCAACGCCGTCAAGCCCTGGGTATCGCATCGGAGATCACCGTCCGACGGCCCAAGTTCGGTCCCGGGCCGGGTCGTTGATCCACCCGTTCGGGTGACCTTCGGCCCTGGCACCGCGCATGCGGCTGTGCGAGGTTGGCATTTGTGCCACTATCGCGTTCCTGCTCGGCCGAGCGATGCCGGACGAGTTCGACGCCGCGTGACGTGCGCGTCGCGCCAACTACTTGACGCGCTACGAGAGGACAGGTCATGAGCACGTCCGGATACGTCCGATTTTTTGAGGACTTCGGCATCGACGATGTGCCACTCGTCGGCGGAAAGAACGCGTCGCTGGGCGAGATGTTCCAGAAGCTGTCCGGACAGGGCGTCCGTGTCCCACACGGATTCGCCATCACCGCCCAGGCCTATCGCCACATGTTGGACAGGGCCGGCGCCTGGGACCGTCTGCATGCCGAACTCGACGAGCTCGACCCCGACGACGTCGCCGCGCTAGCACGTAAAGGCAAGCGCGCGCGTGAGATCGTCTACGGCGCCGGGCTTCCCGACGATCTGGCCGCTGAGATTCTGGATGGCTACCGCAAGCTTCAGCAGGAGTACGGCGAGGAGGTAAGTCTCGCTGTGCGGAGCTCCGCGACCGCCGAGGACCTGCCGACCGCGAGCTTTGCCGGCCAACAGGATTCGTATCTCAATATCAAAGGCGAAGAGAGTCTGCTGGACACATGCCGCCGGTGTTTCGCCAGTCTGTTCACTGACCGCGCGATTCATTACCGAATCGATCAGGGCTTCGACCATTTCAAGGTCTCTCTGTCAATCGGCGTGATGAAGATGGTGCGCTCCGACATCTCTTCGTCGGGTGTGATGTTCTCCATCGACACCGAGTCGGGCTTTCGCGATGCCGTCTTCGTGACGGGCGCCTACGGCCTTGGCGAAAATGTGGTTCAGGGTGCTGTTGACCCGGACGAGTTCTACGTCCACAAGCCGACCTATCTCTCCGGGCATCGCGCTGTGTTGCGCCGCCTCATCGGCGACAAGGCAGTGAAGATGATCCTCGTCGAAGGCGAGACGAAGAACACGACGCGAAACGTCCCCACACCAAAGTCCGACCGCGCTAGGTTCTGCCTCACGGATTCCGACGTCTTGGAGCTGGCCGGCTACGCGTGCACCATCGAGGCGCACTACGGGCGGCCGATGGACATGGAATGGGCGAAGGACGGTCTGGACGGAAAGCTCTACATCGTGCAGGCTCGCCCCGAAACGGTGGCCTCCCAGCACAGCGCGACGGCGCTGGAGTCCTATGTGCTCGAAGGCCGCGGCGACGTACTCACCGAGGGGCGCTCGGTCGGCGAGAAGATCGCCTCGGGTGCGGCCAAACGGATCGAAAAACTCACGCAGCTGGACGAATTCAAGCCCGGTCAGGTACTCGTCGCCGACACCACCACACCCGACTGGGAGCCGGTCATGAAGACCGCCGCAGCGATCGTCACCAATCGCGGCGGCCGCACCTGCCACGCGTCGATCATCGCCCGCGAACTCGGCATACCCGCCGTGGTCGGCGCCGGAGACGCGACCACGTGCGTGCCCGATGGCGCCGTCGTGACGGTGTCGTGCGCCGAGGGCGACACCGGCCGCGTGTACCGGGGTGAGCTGGGCTTCCATGTCGACCGAACCGAGGTGGCCGACCTGGCGCGGCCGCGAACCCAGATCATGATCAATCTCGGGAACCCCGACCTCGCCTTCAAGACGTCGTTCCTGCCGAACGACGGCGTGGGACTCGCCCGGATGGAGTTCATCATCGGCGAGTACATCCGGGTTCACCCGCTAGCACTGCTGCACCCCGACAAGGTCGACGACGCCGAGGCACGTCGGACGATCGATCGGCTCACGCAGGGTTATCCCGACGGCCGCGCGTTCTTCGTGGAACGCCTTTCCGAAGGGATCGGCACCATTGCCGCCGCCTTCTGGCCGAAGCCGGTTGTGGTGCGGATGTCGGACTTCAAGACCAACGAGTACGCGAGCCTGATCGGCGGAGCAGCCTTCGAACCATCGGAGAGCAACCCGATGATCGGTTTCCGCGGCGCCTCGCGCTACGCGCATCCCGCCTACGCTGAGGGTTTCGCGCTCGAGTGCCGCGCAATGCAACGTGTGCGCGACGAGATGGGTCTGACGAACGTGATTCTGATGCTCCCGTTCGTGCGGCGAATTGCCGAGGCGGACCTCGTGCTGCAAACGATGGCCGACCTCGGTCTGCGCCGGGGCGAGAACGGGCTCAAGGTGTACGCGATGTGCGAGATCCCGAACAACGTGATCCTGATCGATGAATTCGCCAAGCGTTTCGACGGTTTCTCCATCGGCTCCAACGACCTGACTCAGCTGACGCTCGGCGTCGATCGTGACAGCGAGATCGTGGCCTTCGACTACGACGAACGCGACGAGGGTGTCAAGGAGATGATTCGCCTGGCCGTTGAGGGCTGTCGCCGCAACGGAATTCACTCGGGGCTGTGTGGGCAAGCGCCGTCGGATTACCCAGACATGGCCGAGTTCTTGGTCCGGATCGGCATCGAGTCGATGAGTCTGAACCCCGACACGGTAATCAAGACCACACGTCAGATCCTGCAAGTGGAAAAGCAACTCGTTCCGGCTCGATGAGTAGCGATCTCACGCCGCTTCCGGACCTGTTGCATGGTCAGGCCCGGGCCGGTTCGCGAGCACCGGCCCGTGTACACGGACAATCCGTTCGCGGCGATCCACGGCCGGGTGTGCTATTGCGTGGGCTGCTCGCGGTACCCGTCGGCGCCGACGGGACCACCCGCGAACGCTGGGACTATGTCAGCGCGCTACAACAAGCCGACAGCACCGACTACCCGATACCCTGAGTGACAGGGTGGTGCAGCAACGATGACTTCGGGTATCGCGTCGATTCTCCGTGGGTACGAGCCAGACCGCACTCGGCTCATCGACATTTTGTGGGATGTACAACGCGAATTCGGCTACATCTCCACCGAATCCGCCGCCGGGATAGCCGATTGGCTCGGGCTGTCCGTCGAAGATGTTCTGGAGACCGCGACGTTCTACCATTTCTTCCACACCACGCCGTCAGGCCGTCACCGAATTTATCTGAGCAACAACGTCATCGCGAAGATGCACGGCTACCGTCAGGTGTATGAAGCCCTCGAACTCAACACCGGGACACGATTCGGCGGCCCCGGCTCGGCCGATTTCGGACTGTTTGAAACCGCCTGCATCGGGTTGAGCGATCACGAACCGGCGATGCTCATCGACGATGTCGTGTTCACAGACCTGACACCGGCTTTGGTCGGCGACATCATCGAGGCATTGAAAACCGGTGATTCTCCGGCCCAGATCGCCAATCCAGCTGGCCTGCCTCGCGACGAAGTGGCATACGTCGATGCGCTGACACGCACGACCGTCCATACGGCGGGGCCGGTGTTCTTCTGCGGTGACACCGACTACACCGCGTTGTTGCACCGCTGCCGGGCGACGGCCCCCGAGGACGTGGTCGCCACCATCTCCGAGTCTGGCCTGCGGGGGCTAGGCGGCGCGGGTTTCCGCACCGGCAACAAGTGGAAGCTCTGCCACGCGGCCGCGGGCGACGAGAAGTACATCATCTGCAACGCCGATGAGGGCGAGCCCGGGACCTTCAAGGACCGGGCGTTGCTGACCTATTCCCCCAAGCAGGTATTCGCGGGCATGGCGATCGCGGCATACGCCGTCGGCGCCCGACGTGGCATCCTCTACCTTCGCGCAGAGTACGCGTATCTGCGCGACTACCTGGCACAGCAACTGGTGGAGCTACGCGAGGACGGGGTACTCGGCGAGACTTTCGACATCCGCATCCAGTTGGGCGCCGGGGCCTACATCTGCGGCGACGAGTCCGCGCTACTCGAGTCCTGTGAGGGCAAGCGGGGAACGCCCCGACTCAAGCCGCCGTTCCCGGTCGAGCACGGTTTCCTGGGCAAGCCGACGGTCGTCAACAACGTCGAGACATTCGCCGCGGCGAGCCGGATCATGCAGGAGGGTGCCGCGTGGTTCGCTGCAATGGGGGTGCCTGGGTCAACCGGCACCCGGCTAATCAGCGTTGCCGGCGACTGCGCGGCACCCGGGATCTATGAGGTGGAGTGGGGCATCACGCTGCGTGAAGTGCTCGACTTGGTCGGAGCCGACAACCCCCGGGCCGTACAGATCAGCGGTCCCTCCGGGGAGATGCTCTCGGTGGCCGGCGATGCCGACCGCAGATTCGCCTACGACGACGTGTCCTGCAACGGCTCCTTCATGGTGTTCAACCACGAACGCGACCTGCTCGAAATCGTCGGGGACTTCCTGCAGTTCTTTGTCGCCGAGTCCTGCGGCATCTGTGTGCCCTGTCGCGCAGGCAATGTGATGCTGCGGCAGAAGGTCGGCCTGGTAGCCGCGGGTCGGGCGGTCCGATCCGATCTCGACGACATGGTTGCCTGGGGTGGGATCGTCGCTAAAACCAGCCGGTGCGGGCTTGGTGCCACCTCGCCCAATCCGATCCTGACCACGTTGAAAAAGTTCCCGGAAATCTATTCGGCCCGACTTTGTGAGCGAAATGGCGACCTGCTGCCGTCCTTCCACCCAGCGGCTGAGCTGACCGATTATGCCGAAGCCGTTGCCGCACTGGCACCACAGGAGTCGCTGTGAGCATCCGGATCGAGATCGACGGCGAAGCCGTCACCTGCGAGGAGGGCAGGACGCTCGTCGATGTCGCCGCCGAGGCGGGCGTCTACATCCCGACCTTGTGCTATCTGCCCGAACATCCCGTCCTGGGTACCTGCCGAGTGTGTTCGGTCAAGGTCAACGGCGTGGTCGGCGCCGCCTGTGCGGTCGAGGTCAGCGATGGGATGCGAGTGGAGGTCAACGACCCGGAGACCACCGACGCGCGTAAGGCGCTGGTGGAGTTGCTGTTCGCCGAGGGCAACCACAACTGCCCCAGCTGTGAAAAGTCCGGGCGGTGCACGCTGCAGGCGGTCGGCTACGAGGTGGACATGATGGTGTCCCGTTTCCCCTACCAGTTCCCCGAGCGCGTTGCCGAGCATGCGGCGGACACGATTTGGCTGGAGCGCGACCGCTGCATCTTCTGCCAGCGTTGCGTGGAGTTCGTCCGGGATCGCGAGACCGGCAAAAAGATCTTCAGCATCAGCGGCCGCGGCGCGGATGCCCGCATCGAGATCGATATCGAACTGGCCAACAGGATGCCCGTCGAACAGGTCCGCGAGGCCGTCGACATCTGTCCCGTCGGAACGATACTCGAGAAAGGGGTTGGGTATGACGAGCCTATCGGCGAGCGGCGCTACGAAGTCGAATCGGTGAAGGACCGGGCGCTAGAAGCACCACGGAGGCAGGGCAAGTGACGACGTCGAACATCAATGAGCTTGCATCGCACCAACTTCCGGCCACCCCGCTCGACCCGGAACTGGCCGCCAAACGCGCCGGCAAGATCAAGGTCTCGATGATCAGCCTCTGTGGCTGTTGGGGATGTAGCTTGTCGTTGCTCGACATCGACGAGCGGATGATCGACCTGCTGGACAAAATCACAATAATGCGATCGTCTTTCACCGACATCAAGCGCATTCCGGAGCGGTGCGCGATTGGATTCATCGAGGGCGGCGTCGCCAACAAGGACAATATCGAGACACTGCGGCACTTCAGGGACAACTGCGACGTGCTGATCTCGGTCGGCGCTTGCGCGATCTGGGGTGGTGTCCCGGCACTGCGTAACCTGGTGGGCCTCAAGGATTGTCTGGCGGAGGCCTACACGAACTCCCCGACGGCGCCGCCCGCCTCCAGTCCGGTGGTGCCCTACCACCATCGGATCCCTATCCTCACCAACGACGTCTATCCGTGCCACGAAGTCGTGCAGATGGACTACTTCATCCCGGGCTGCCCGCCGGAGGCGGACGCAATCCTTGACGTCCTGGAGGATCTGGTCAACGGACGTCCGGTGAATCTGCCCAAGTCTCTCAACCGTTTCGACTGATCGGGGAAATGCCGGTATGGCGAAGACGCTCGTAATCGATCCGGTCACCCGAATCGAAGGACACGGAAAGGTGGTCATCGAACTCGATGACGAGCGCAACGTCATCGATGCCAAGCTGCACGTGGTGGAGTTCCGCGGCTACGAGAAGTTCATTCAGGGCCACCCGTACTGGGAAGCACCCGTTCTCATGCAGCGGATCTGTGGGATCTGTTTCGTCAGCCACCACCTTGGCGGCGCCAAGGCCCTCGACGACATGATCGGCGTCGGGCCGGCGTCGGGCACGAATCTCACCCCGACAGCAATCAAGATGCGCCGGCTGGGTCACTACGCACAGATGCTGCAATCACACGTCACCGCCTACTTCTACCTGGTGGTACCGGAGATGTTGTTCGGGATCGACGCCGCGCCCGAGCAGCGCAACCTAATCGGACTGATCGAGGCCAACCCCGATCTCATCAAACGTGTTGTCCGGCTGCGTAAGTGGGGTCAGGAGGTCATCGCCGCCGTCTTCGGAAAGCGCATGCACGGCCTTTCCGCGGTGCCCGGTGGCGTGAACAAAAACCTGACAGCCGCCGACGTGAACCGCTTGCTGCGCGGCGAGGACGGATTGTCCTCCATCGACGAGGTCATCGACGACGCTCAGCTGGGTCTGCAGATGTTCTACGACTTCCATGACGAGCACCGCGCCCAAGTCGACGGCTTCGCCAATGTGGCGGCGCTGAACATGTGTCTGGTGGACGATGACGGCAACGTCGACTACTACGACGGGCGGCTCAGGGTCGTCGACGAGCACAAGCAGCTCATCCGCGAGTTCGATTACCGCGACTATCTCGACCACTTCTCCGAGGGTGTCGAGAAGTGGACCTACATGAAGTTCCCGTACCTCACCGACCTCGGCCGCGACGCCGGGTCGGTGCGGGTAGGCCCGCTGGCCCGGCTCAACGTCACCCAGGCCCTGTCGACACCAATCGCCGCCGAAGCGCTGGAGAGGTTTCACGCGTACACCGGCGGACGCGCCAACAATATGACGCTGCATACCAATTGGGCGCGCACCATCGAAATCATCCACGCCGCCGAGGTGATCAGGGGCTTGCTCAACGATCCCGACCTGCAAAAGGATGACCTCGTGGTGTCACCGGGCGCCTGGACCGGAGAGGGGGTCGGGGTGGTGGAAGCCCCCCGGGGGAGCCTGTTGCACCACTACCGCGCCGATCGCGAAGGCAATATCACCTTCGCTAACTTGATCGTGGCCACCACCCAAAACAACCAGGTGCTCAACCGGACGGTACGCAGCGTCGCCGAGGATTATCTCGGCGGCCAGGCTGAGATCACCGAGGGCATGATGAATGCCATCGAGGTCGGGATCCGCGCCTACGATCCCTGCCTGAGCTGCGCCACCCACGCCCTGGGGCAGATGCCTTTGGTCGTCACCGTTGTCGACTCGCGTGGACGGGTGCTCGATGAACACGTGCGCTGAACCAGACTTTGTCAGTCTCGCGCTGCTCGACAATCCCACGTCGCTGATCTACGGCATCGGTAACGCCGGACGTCAGGACGACGGGTTGGGCTGGGCCTTCATCGACCGGCTCGAGCAAATCCGGCCTCAGCCTCGAGCACACCTGCGCCGTACCTATCAGCTGAGCCTCGAAGACGCCGATCTAATCAGCCGATTTACGCGAGTGCTGTTCGTGGACGCCACCAAAGACCCTGCGGTCAAATCGTTCACCGTCAGCCGTCCGGAGCCGAAGCTGGACTTCAGCTTCACCTCGCACGCAATCTCGGTGCCGGCAATCCTGGCCACCACCCAGCAGTGCTTCGAAACCGTTCCTCACGCCTGTTTGCTGGCGATCCGCGGCTACGAATGGGAACTTCAACACGGACTGACCAACGCCGCCGAACACAACCTGAACCACTCATTGGGGTTCTTGTCCAGACCGCAGTAGCGCCGGCCGCACCAGTGGACGCTGCTTTGGACTGCTGGCTCGCAGTGGCCGTTCGGTGTCGTGAGTTTGCTAACCGGGTGCGGGACCACCAGGAGCGGCGAAGCCGCCAGCACAACCCGGCAGGCCATAGCGGGCCAGATCTGCGGCCGGCAGGCCACCGCCAAGCCCCGCTACCCGAGGACGATTCCAAAGGTTGACGGCGGTGCGAACAGTTGTCGGGTGCCGGATCGACATTCGTCGCTCCCGTCATGCCGGTGCGCACCAAAGCGTTTCCGGTCGGTTCGGCTGACCCACCTGACCTTCGATGTGGCTTGACCGCGAACGGGTACCGTGGCGCTGTGTATCCGCTCGATCTTGCCGCGCACTGATGGACCAGGCAGACACCGCGCGTCCGGACCGCAATTTAGCGGTGGATTACTACCGCGTCTCGGGCGTGATTCTGATCGTGCTGGGGCACTGGCTGGCCGGATCCGTGACCTACCACGACGGGCATTTCGGACGGCAGAATCCGCTCGTCGATATGCCCTGGACGCAGTGGCTGACCTGGCCGTTTCAGGCGGTGCCGGTGTTCTTCCTGGTGGCCGGTTATGCGGGTGCGGTGTCCTGGACGCATCACCGCGAGAGCGGCGGGGTATCGCGCCAGGCCTGGCTTCGGCGTCGGCTCGCGCGCGTTCTGGGTCCGACAGTGGTGTACGTCGCGCTGGTGTCGGCGATCGTGGTGGCCGCGGCGGGCTACGGAGTCGGCGGTTCGCTACTGGAATATGCGGGCTGGGCGGTCGCGATGCACCTATGGTTCCTCGCCGTATACGTGTTGGTGGTTTCGCTGACGCCGGTTGCGATTGCCGCACAACGCCGTTGGGGGCTCTGGGTGCCGGTAGTGATCGCAGTGGCAGTCACGGTGGTCGACACCATGTTGAAGCGGGGCCCGCTGCATGATCTCGGTTGGCTGAACTACCTGTTGTGCTGGGGAACGCTGTACCAGCTCGGCATCGCTTGGCATGGTGGGCTATTGGCCGGCCGTAGGCCCCTGCTGCTCGCCAGCGGATCCGGGGTAGCACTGGCGCTGCTGATCTGGCTGGCGGGTTATCCGGTGAGCATGATCGGCATCCCCGGCCAAGCCGTGCAGAACACCTCACCTCCGACGGTGGCCATGCTCGCATTCGGCTGCGCGCAGGCCGGAATCGCGATGGCGGCCGCACCGGCGCTCAATCGCATCCTGCGCGCGGGCGCGATCCAACGGGTGCTCGCCGTCGGCAACAACAATGTGATGGCCCTCTACCTGTGGCACATGATTCCCGTCGTGATCGTGGCGCTGGTCGGTTACCCGGCCGGCGTGTTGATGCAACCATCGGAGGGCACGGCCGCGTGGTGGCTGGGCCGGCTGCAATGGGTTGCCATCCTGGGACTCGTGACGGCGGTCGAGATGGTGTTGTTGTGGTGGGGACGGCGGCTGTTCGCCGCGCCACTCCCCCTGCTCGGCATCCCGCTGCCGCTGGGCTGGGCCGAACCGGTCATGTTGCTGGGTGCCGTGCTGGCGGCATACGGCCTTGAGTTCGTCGCCGCCGACGGGTTCGCCCCGGATGGGCACTTTGCCCGGGTCACGGTCGCGGTCTTCGCGGTCGGTGCGCTACTGGTGGCGTTTCATCCCAACCAGGTCAGCTCGCGACCCGCCACGCCCGCACCCACGCCCTAGCTCATTGTGCTGTTAGTTTGGGTAGGCTAACCTCTGCATGACAGGAGGCTTGGCCGTGACACTTGCATTGCCGATCGATCCGCACGCCGACGCTTCTCGACGTGCGTGGCTGCCCTGCCCCAATTGCGAATGGGGCCGCGACAAGTGCGTGCAGTGCCGCGGCAGCGGCAACTGCACTTTCCATTGGCAGTACCTGTTGAGCAATCACGCAATGCGCCTGCACCTGCAATGCCCGGGCTGTGCGACCTTGTGGTCGATCGACACTCGTCATCACTGACGCCTGGCTTCACATCGCCCGTTGTCAGCGGGTTCGATCGAGCCCGCGCTCGGGCGAATGCGACTAGCGTCCGTTTCGGAACTGGCAGATCGGCGACGACACGATCGCGTATTCGTCGACGTGATACCGAATTACGCGTGCGCTAACCCTCGCTGAACGCGTCGGGCAGCGGCCGCCGACAGACTTCGCGGGCCTCGTCGGCACCCAGCCCAAACAGGCGCAACACGTTTTCGGTGACGGTGTCGGCGGCACCTGCGTCGTCACGGTCCGGATCGTCGCGCAGTAGCTTTCCGAGGCCGAGCAGCGCACCACCGGCCATGGCGAGGGCGAGCTCCGGGTCGTCGACGTCGAACCTGCCCGCATCGACGCCGGCTTTGATATCGCGCAGCGCCCGGGGAGCCAGGCCCCGGTCGGACGACAGCAAGGCCGGTCCATGCGCCAGCAGTATCTCGCTCTCCTGGGGCCGCTGACGAAACAGCCGACCGGTCAGCCGGAAACTGGCGGCGAAGGTTTCGGCCGGATCCTCGATCGATTCGGTGAGCCGGTCCAGCATTGCCCCGTGGGCATCGAGCACGTCGGCGACCGCGGCCTCGAACAACTGCTCCTTGGTGTCGAAGTGGTTGTAGAAAGAACCCATTCCGACGTCGGCGGCCTGGGTGATCTCTAGCACCGGCACGTTGAGTTTGCCTTCGGCGATCATCCGCTGCGCGGCCTTGATCAGCGCCGCCCTGGTGCGCTGCTTGCGCCGCTGAAGACGATTGGGCTGGTCGACTTCCTCGGGCATGACGCTCACCCACAGAGTATGCATCACTTTTGAGGATTTCGTCAGAACCCTTGACCGAGCGTTGTCTCGTATGTGACGATTTCGTCAGTTATGTTTTCTCAAGCCAGCGACACGCACCGAGATCTGCACAGCGAGCAGGGTGCACTCCCGGGCGAACCCAGCGGCCGGTCGCGGAACCCGGCGATCAAGGTTGTCGACATCGCGTGGCTCGAATTCGAGAAGCCGGACCTGGCCCGCTCCGAGGCATTCGCGCGGGCGTTCGGCTTTCAGTCGGCACAGGGCAGCCCGGAGGAAATTCAACTGCGTGGTACCCAGGCGGGTGCACCGTGCGTGATCCTGCGGCGCGGACCGCGAACGCGGTACACCGGCGCGGCCTTTCGGGCCGGCGATGAGGCCGACGTGCGGCGGCTGGCCGACCGGTGCGGCACCCGCGCGCGGCCGCTGCCGGATTCTCTCGGCGGTGTGAAGGTCGACCTGATCGACCCCAGCGGCATGCCGGTCCGCGTGGTCGCCGGCATGCACGAGCTGCCGGAAGTGGCGAGCCAACAGTCCCACACATTCAACTTCGGAGACCACCCGCGGCGCATCAATGCCTGCCAGCGTCCGCCACGGGTGCCGGCACGAGTGCAGCGCCTGGGGCACCTGGTGGTGCAGACCACGAAATACCTCGAAACCCTGAACTGGTATCTGGACAATCTGGGGATGGTCGTCAGCGACTTCCTGTTCTTTCCGGGGCAGCGCGAACGCGGACCGACCATGAGCTTCATCCGTTGCGATCGAGGATCCACTCCCGCCGATCACCACACACTGGCGGTTGCTCTGGGGCCGGCGAACCGCTACGTCCATTCCGCTTATCAGGTCAGCGATCTCGATGCCCTGGCCGCGGGCGGGGAATACCTGCGCGAGTGTGGCTACGTTCGGTCGTGGGGAATCGGCAGGCACATCCAGGGCAGCCAGATCTTCGACTATTGGCGCGATCCCGACGGTTTTCTGGTCGAGCATTTCGCCGACGGAGACCTGTTCGACAACACCGTCGAACCCGGCTGGGCACCGCTGCGCGCGTCCGGCTTGGCCCAGTGGGGACCGGCGGCGACCAGAGACTTTCTGGGAACTGATCTGAAATCAGCTCGCCACGAACTGGTTTCGATGATCACCGCGCTGCGCGCCCGCAACGAATTCGATATCAACCGCCTCATCGGTCTACTGAAGGTGCCCACATCATGACCGTTTCCGTCCTGCGCACTGCCGACGCCTGGTGGCTCAAAACCGGGCCTAGCGCGGCGAAGATCGACACCGCGGCAACGACGACCGGCGCACTGCTGGCGGATCGAGCGGCAATCGACGCCGCCGCGAATGCCGACACCGTCGGAGTAGGCGACCTCCCGCTGCTTTCGCCGGTGACCCGGCCGTGCCGAGTGGTGGCTCAAATGACCAACTTTGAGTCGCACGTCAGGGACGCGGGCATGGACCCGGCCTCGGTTCCGCTGACGTTCTTTCGCAAGGCCTCTGCATCGATCACCGGTCCGTACGACGAGATCGTCAAACCGCCACACGTTCAGCTGCTCGACTACGAGGTGGAAATCGGGCTGGTGATCGGGCGCGCAATCCCGGTCGGCACCACCATTTCCGAGGCGAACCTGGCCGAGTTCATCGCCGGATTGGTGGTCACCAATGACGTTTCGGCCCGCGACGTCCAGCTTCCGCAAACCCAGTTCTACGAGGCCAAGTCGTACCCGACGTTCACCCCGGTGGGACCGGAGCTGGTGTTGCTGACGCCCGACGAGCTCGACCGCTTCGGCGATCTGCGGCTGCGTCTGAGTGTCAATGGCGTCGAACGGCAGAACGCTCTGGTCGACGGGGACATGTTGTATCGGCCGCTGCAAGCTCTGCAGTCACTCACCCAGTTCCAGGAACTCGCCCCGGGCGACTTGGTGCTCACCGGCACCCCGGCCGGCACCGCGCTCAGCGCTCCACCCAAGCCGCTGGCGATGATCGGGAACCTGCTACCGACCTCGCTGAAGTGGAGGGTGTTCTTCAGCCGTCAGGCCGGCAACCCGAAATATCTGCGACACGGTGACATCGTCGAGGCGTCGGTCGCCACCGACGACGGAGCCGTCGACCTCGGATCACAGCGCAACGCAGTCCGATTCGCTTGAGCGCTAAGGCTATTCGGCGCGTTCCCGTTGTGATCGTCGGCGCCGGACCCACCGGCATCACCGCCGCTACCCTGTTGGCTCAGTACGGCGTGGACAGCCTGGTCCTCGATCGCTGGCGCGGCGTCTATCCACAACCGCGCGCCGTCCACCTGGACGACGAGGTTTACCGCGTTATCGCCCGGCTTGGCATCGCCGACGAGTTCGCCGCTATTTCGCGGCCGGCGCTGGGCTTGCGATTGCTCGACGGATGCCTGCGCGTCCTCGCCGAATTCACTCGCGATACGGCCCGCAGCCGCAACGGATTTCCGCAGGCCAACATGTTCGACCAACCGGAGTTGGAGGCACTGCTGCGGTCAAACCTCGAGCGGCACCCACCGGCTGAGCTGCGCGGCGACGTCGAGGTTACCGACGTGACCGACACCGGACAATGCGTGCGCGTCACCTTCACCGACCATACCGACGGCACCGTGCACCAGGTCGATACCGACTATCTGCTGGGTTGCGACGGAGCCAACAGCCTGGTGCGCGCCCAAATAGGGTCAGCCATGCGGGATTTGAACTTCGAACAGCGCTGGCTGGTCATCGACGTCGCCACCGACGCCGACCTGCGCCAGTGGGAAGGCGTGCACCAAGTGTGCGATCCGACTCGCGCGGGTACCTACATGCGCATCGGAGCGTCACGCTACCGCTGGGAGTTTCAGTTGCTCGACGGCGAATGTGCCGATGAATTCGGCACTCTGACTGCCCTGCGGCCGCTGATCGCACCTTGGACTGCCGGTGTCGAGGACCATGAACTGGTGCTGCTACGCGTCACGGAGTACACGTTTCGCGCTCAGATCGCCGAGCGCTGGCGCCGGGCCAACATCTTCATCCTCGGTGACGCGGCGCACCTGACTCCCCCGTTTATCGGCCAAGGCATGGGAGCCGGGATGCGCGACGCGATGAATCTCGCCTGGAAGATCGCCGGAGTTCACCATGGCAACCTCGCTCCGGCCGTTCTGGATACCTATGAGCAGGAACGTAAACCGCACGCCCGAAGCCTGATTCGGTTGGCACTCAACGTCGGTCGCGCGATGACCGGGGGCGCCCGAGTGGGCAACGTGCTGCGCCGCGTGGTCCTGCCCCGACTGCGGCTGCTCCCTGGATTGCGCGACAAAGTGGTCGACTCCACCACACCGGCACTGCGATCTTCTGCGTTGGTGTGCAGATCACGCCGACCCGGCCAGCTGGCCGGCACGCTATGCCCAAACCCACGGCTGGCCGATGATCAGCGGCTCGACGAGGTGTTGGGCAGCGGCTTCGGCCTGATCACCACCCGCAGCCCAAACGCCGCCGATGAAGCCGCGCTTGCGCAGCGCGGCTTCATCGTGCTGGTTACCCAGCCAGGCGACGAACTCGCGCACTGGCTGCGCGACGGCCACGCCGCGGCCGCGCTGGTCCGCCCGGATCGGGCGGTCATGCGCGCTGGGCGCGACGTCGGCGCGCTGTGCGCATGGGCATGCGGCATCGTGGATGGCCGGTTCAGTCCGACGCTTAAGTCGGGCGCGCGACGATGACCGGTACCAACACCGAATGCAGGACGGTATTGCTGACCGACCCCAGGATCAGACCGGTGAGACCACCGCGGCCGTGACTGCCCACCACCACCAGCTGCGCCTCTAAGGACTTCGTCTGTTGAATGATCTGTTGGGCGGGCAGATCCCGAACCAGGAGCCGACGCACTGTGACATCGGGATATTGTTCGTGCCAACCGGCCAGCCTTTCGGTGAGACTGCGCTCGGCCTCGGCCTCGACCGACTCCCAGTCGAATGCTGGAAGTTCGAGAATTGCGACGTCACTCCATGCGTGCAGAGCGACCAGATCGACTCCCCGGCGAGACGCTTGATCGAACGCGATCGCCGTCGCGAGTTCCGACGCCGGTGAACCGTCGATTCCCACCAGAACGGGGCCGTGCTGCGGGTCCGGCACGTCTTCGTCGCGGATGACCGCGACCGGGCACTTAGCGTGGCGCACCACAGTTGAACTAACCGAACCGAGCACCCCGCGCGCCAGCAGCCCGCGACCCGAGCTGCCCACGACGATCATCTCGGCGTCGTCGGACATCTTGATCAGGGCCAGCGCGGGAGTCGAATAGACGAACTCCTTGGTGATGGTGACCTGATGGCCCGCCGGCATCGCCTCCTCGGCCAATTTGAAGGCGTGAGCGAGTTGCTGGCGGCAATCGTCTTCCAGCTTTACCAACACGGAGTCGGGATAGGGAACCGGCGGCCAAGTAGTGGTGGGAGTCACCACCGCGTGGAAAAGGGTCAGCGGAATGTGGTGCATCGCCGCGTCCCGGGCCGCCCAGACAACGGCGGTGTCCGATGCGGCTGAGCCATCGACCGCGACAACGATACCGAGTGGTTTGACAGGTGCCGACATTTCGTACTCCTTTCGTCAGGAGTAACGCTATTGACCGGCAGGGTGTCGGTCGTGAGGCTTTGGTCCCCAACCACCGGGACTTCAGGACCTTCGCGAGGTGGTCACGGGTCGACCGGTGTTCCCGTTGCGGCGCCCGGCGTCGAGCTATCGGTGTTGGCGGTCCTTGAACTCGTTGCAAGCCCTTCCGCGTCGATGACGAGCGCGTCGCTCATGGAGTGCTCCGGTTCTCGCCCGTCCGTGACGGCGGGTCAGTTTGATGTACGGGATCCACACGCGACATCACACGCCCGAACTGCCGTCGCCGCAGTGACCGCCGAGCGCGAGCGAAATTTGCTCAGCCGAACAGACTTTGCGCGATGTAGTGGCCCTCTGCCGGCGCGGGCGGAACTGCGAAGATAGCTGATCCGATGTGACGGATGTACTCATTGAGGAGGTCGTTGGCGCCCAGCCGGTTCTGCAAACGAATAAAATTTTGCGGATCATTTTGATACGAGACGAACAGCAGTCCAGCGTTCAGTTGGCCATTGGGGTCCAGGCCGTCGGTGTAATTGTAGGAGCGGCGGCGAATCATGATGCCGTCATTGTTTTCCCGGGCCGCCAAGCCGACGTGTGAGCGCGGATCGATCAGCGGTTCGCCGTCGGCGCCGTTGGCGGCGAAGTTCGGCGTGTCGAATTCGGCCTTGCCGCCAAGCGGCGCCCCTTCCTGCTTGGTCCGGCCGAAGATCTTCTGCTGGTTGCCGATCCGGTCGACGTCCCACGTCTCCAGCAGCATCCGGATCTTGCGAACGACCTGATACGTGCCGCCGTTCATCCACGACTGGTCGCTGTTGTCGACCCAGACGAAACGTTCATACTCGGTCTCGGTGGCGACGTTGCGGGTACCGTCCTTGAATCCCAACAGGTTTCGCGGGGTCTGCTGACCGGAGCCGGCCGATGCTCGGCCGAAGCCCAGCACCGCCCAGAACGGGGACACGATATTGCGGCCGAGACGGGCCAGATTACGCACCGCGTGGTAGCAGACCTGCGGGTCGTCGGCGCAGGCTTGCACCGACAGATCGCCGCCGTGCAGCCTCGGATCGAGGTTGTCCCCGTTGAGCGGCGGCAGATCGGTAAATACCGCCGGACGCCGTGCGGCAAGACCGAACCGATCACCGAACAGCGACGGCCCCAATCCGATCGTGACGGTGAGACTGGCAGGGCTCAGCCCGTAGGCCTCCCCGGTATCGGTGGGAGGCTGCACCTCGACCTGCGGCTGGACCGTTCCGACGGGCTTACCCTGCTGCAGCACCGCCACCGCGGCCGACCAGCGCGCCAGCAGCGCCTGGACATCGGCACGAGCGGCGGCCGAAGCCAACGAAAACGACATAAAGACGGCGTAACGCTGTGGGAGCGTGGCGATTCCGCCCTGGTGCAGCTGGCCGTAGAAGGGATAGCTGCGGCGCATGTCCACGATGTCGTCATCGTCGCCGTGGTGCGCGGTCGCAGACGCGTAGCCGGCGAACCCGCCACCGACGGCACCGACCGCGGCCCCGGTGAGACCGGCCAGCATCGCGCCGCCGAGCATTCGCCGCCGCGATACCGACGCGTCATCGGCCGGCGTCTCGACGCCGTCGACAGCCACCTCGTCGTCAGCCATGATCAGTTGGCGGAGACCACTTTTTGAGCGACCATCGACAGGCTCTGATGCAGCGGCTGAATCACCGCGGTCAGTTTCGGCGCATCGCTGCCCTGCAGTACCGGAGTGTACGTCCGGTAACCGCCCAGCGCGGCCGGGTCGCGGTAGCCGTCCAGCACACTGAGCACCGCACGGAACTGCTGATCGATCTGACTGACCAAGTTGGCGTCGATCTTCTCCAGGCCCGGCCGAAGCGACGCATAAGCCTGTTGGGCGCCTTCGACGTTTCCCGAAAAATCAACCAGATCAATGTGGCTGAATGCCTCTTCCTCGCCGGTGATCTTGGTGTTCTGCACCTCTTCGATCAAATCGCTTGCGCCGTTAGCCAAGTCTTCCGGCTTGTATTGCAGGCCGGCGACCACATCTTTCAATTTGCCTACGTTACCGACCAATTCGGTGCTCAAGGCCTTGGTACCGGGGGTGATCGCGTTACCCTGCCAGAGGTCGCGCTCGATGGCGTGGAAGCCCTTCCAACCGACCTTGGCGTCGACGGGAGTCGAAGCGCGCATATCGATCAGATAGTCCAGGCTGCCCGCGTTGTCGCCGACCGCGAAGCCCGGCAGGACGAAGCCCTCGACGCTGGATTCCGCGCGCTCATAGAACAGTCGGGCTTTGGCGTAGGCCGCCTTGGCGGCGTCGAGGTTGCCGGACTGGATCGCCGCATCGAGTGCTTTCACTCCGTCACTGAGCTGGCCGATCTGAGTCACGATGTAGGTCGCGTAGTCCTTGGTGCCCTGACCGAGGATGCTCGCCACCGTACCCGCCGGCCCTGCCGGCGCCTGACCCGTCACCGTCAGGGTTTGGTATTCCGCACTCGCTCCGGGGCAATACAGCTGATACGAGCCGCCGTCCAGAGTGACCGTGAACGACACCGGGTTCAACCCGGGTGCGAGGTTCTCCTTCTCGCCAACGATGCGCTGATCTCGGAGCAACTCCATCTCGGTGATGCCCGGCGCGCTGGTGTTGACGACGGTGAAGGTCACCGGCCCGGCCGGCACGCTGGTGGTGTCCAGCGCGCAACCGTCTTTGCCGCCGCTGTTGGCCATCGTTACTTTGACAGCGTTCGTCCCGCCGGGTGCACTGGCTTGCCGAGATGTCGGGGGGCTCGAGGCTGGATTCGAGTGGTTGCAGCCGGTCGCGGCCAATACCGTGATGGCTACCAAAGCCGGTGCGACCAGCCAGAATTCACGAGACCGCGACCTTGCCCGGGCGGTGCGATTCGCTATCACTCGTTTTCCTCTCCTGTTCGGCTCGCGCGTCACTGCGCATCGAGATTATGGCGCCAAGGGCACAAGCCAGCGCAAAGCAGGCTAGTACCAACGGAAGCCAGACCAGCCATAGCTGTCGCTCGGCGTGTTTCTGGGTGCCGGCGGCGATCTGCCCGGCGGTCGACTGGTCTTCGGCGGCGGTGGTCGACCAGTCCGTCGGTAGCCCACCAAGGCTGACGGTCTTAGCCCCGGTCAGCCCACCGCCGGTCAAGATCGCCGTGCGGTTGCTCGTCGCTTGCGCACTGATGACGGAATCACCTTGCGCGAGAACGGTATACACCGTAGTCGTTGCCCACTGCCCCACAAACGGCCCCGGGGTGCGGCCGGCCGCCAGACCGACCGGCAGCCGGCCCCCCGCCATGTTTCGCAATTGATCCAGCGTGACCGCCGGCGCACCATCGGCGCCGGCGGGTTCTGAAGCCTGCCATGCCTGGACCGGCAAACCGTCCACGGTTTGGTCGTCCGCCGGGATCAGCGGGATGCGGCGGACGGTCGAGGTGTCGTCGGCGGCGACGGTCAGCTCACGTCCGTGCGGGCCGGTCGTGATCGACACCCGGGCGGTGCGGCCGGAGTGGTCAGTGACGGTGCGCGGCAGCGCGCTCGGCGACGAGCTATCGGCGGGCGTCATGGTCGCCAGCATCGCCGCGACGATGACCAGCACCGCCGCGGCTGCCAGCTGCAGCCGGCAGCGGGCTCGCGGCGTCGCCGCCAGGCGCGCAGGCCAAAGGAAGGCGACGAGCACGGGCACCGCGTATAGCAGCCAGCCCAGCACCTCGATGAGGCGAGGGTCGGTGGGGATGCCGAACACGCCGGCGAGCAACGCGCCCAGCACGGACTGGCTCGGTATCCAGGCCGAGAAATCGAGCACCTGCTGCTGGCCGATGGTCACCCAGCCCGCCTCGTGTGCGGTACGCAGCGCGCCCAGCACCAGCCCGGCGGCGATCAGCACCAGGAACACCCCGGTGATTCGGAAGAAGCGGCCGAGATTGAGCTTCAGACCGCCGAAGTACAGACCGACACCCAGCAGTATCGACACCCCGAGCCCGACCGCGCCGCCCAGCACGGCGAACCACCGGTTGCCGTGCGACGTCTGTGCGGCCGCCAGCAGGAACACCGACGTCTCGAAGCCTTCCTTGAGGACGGCCAGGAACGCCATGGCGACGAGCGCAAGTGACCCACCACGGTTGAGCGCCTGTTGAGCTTCGCGCTCGAGTTCGCCCTTGAGCCGCATGGAATTGCGGTTCATCCAGATGATCATCGAGGTCACAAACACCACGGCAATGGCGTTGATGACCGTCTCCATCATCTCCTGCTGGGCCTGTGGAAGTGTCGCCGAGAACAGATCCAGACCGACGCCGACCGCAACGCTGATCAGCACCGCCAAGGCCACGCCGCCAAACATCGGACGGGTCGCCTGCCCATTTCGCTTGAGGAAGGCCGCGACGATGCTCACGATGAGCGTCGCCTCCAGGCCTTCGCGCAGGCCAATGAGGAATGTGCCGAGGAAAACGCCGAATACGCCTTGCATACGTCCGATTCCCATCCCGTGGATCGGGACCTTCGACTTAGCCTAGCCTAAGTTTGCGTCGCGTTTTAGAGCGGTGGCTGGCATTGGACGGACCCGTGTCAGCGACCAGGCTCGGTCACGAAGTCGATGAGTTCTTCGACTCTACTGATCAGCGCGGGTTCCAGGTCGTTCCAGTCGCGCACACGCGACCGGATGCGCTGCCACGCCCGGGCGATGTCGGCCTGGCTAGCGTGCGGCAATCGAAGCGCCTGGCACGCGCCGTGCTTCCAGTCGATGTGCCGGGGCACCTCGGGCCAGGCCGTCAGGCCGAGCCGCTGCGGCTTCACCGCCTGCCAGATGTCGACGTAAGGGTGGCCGACGACCAGCGTGTCGGGCCCGCCGGGACTCCGGCGCACCGCCTCGGCAATCCGTGCCTCTTTCGAACCCGTGACGAGGTGATCGACGAGAACACCGAGCCGTCGCCCCGGACCGGGAGCGAACTCTGCCACGATGTCCACCAAATCGTCGACGCCACCGAGTTGCTCGACGACGACACCTTCGATACGCAGGTCCTCGCCCCAGACCTGGGCAATGAGTTCGGCATCGTGACGGCCTTCGACGTAGATCCGGCTGGCGCGCGCGACTCGAGCGCGCGCGCCCGATACCGCGACGGAGCCCGAGGCGGTACGGCTCGCGGCGGCCGGTACGGCGCGGCGCGGCTCGGTGAGGATCACCGGACGCCCCTCCAGCAGGTATCCGGGCCCCAGCGGAAAGCCACGGACGTGGCCATGCCGATCTTCCAGGTCGATGCGCCCGTACTCGACCCGCACCACCGCACCGACGTAACCGGTCTCGACATCCTCGACAACAAGTCCCAGGTCAGCGGGGTGTTCGGTCGAGCGCGGCTTGCGCCGACCGGCGGCCAGCACGTCCGTTCCGTAGCGATCCATCACGCGGGCAATACTAAGAACACTCGCGGCCGAAATCGGTGATCGGCGCGCCATGAACGCGTGCCGGCGGGCGCAAATAAAGCGGAAAGATCGAGGCCGTGAGCGTAAGGATCGCGTTGCCCGCCCGCGAATGAGAAGCTTACTGCTACGTTAATTAGGTGCGCGTAGCGCGCAAGCAGTTGACGAGGTGGAAGCAATGGGGATTGCCGGCCTGGTATCGAAGGCTGTCGCGTTTCTGCGCGCCGGCTACCCGACCGGGGCGCCGGACCGCGGCTACGTGCCGCTGCTGGCCCTGCTGCGCCGTCGCGTCACCGATGACGAAATCACGACCATCACAAGTGAATTCATGGCACGCAAAGCGGGGCCGGTCCGCACCGTCGATGTCGGAGTCGCTATCTTTCGGATCACGAATGAGATGCCCTCGCTGGACGACATCGCGCGCGTCGAGCAAAGACTCGATGCGATCGGGTGCGCACGGCGTTAATCCTGTGCGACCGGCCCGCCGCAGGCCGCCAAATAGTCGGCATAGTTCCACGTCTTCAAGAACTCCTGGCCCGCGACCAATCCGCGCTGGTAGAGAGCGTCGCGCTGCGCGGCGGTGATGTCGAAGTCGATTGGGCTCACCTCGTCGGCGGGCACGAAGATGGTGCGTCGCACCGTGCACGGATCGTCGATGTAGGCGTTGTCCTGATTGCTCACCAGGGTCTCTATCGCGGCGATACCCAACGACACCGGCCCGTGCACCGGATGGGTGGGCGCAATGCCCGGGCGCGCTGATAGCCGGATCCCGAACGTCGGCCACCGCGGCTGAGCCCGGTCGAACAGCTCCACCGGAAAGCTCGACAACAACCCGCCATCCACCCAGGTTGCGCCGGCCACTCGAACCGGTTCGAACACGTAGGGAATCGCCGCCGAGGCGTGCACGGCGCGTGCCACGGAGAAGTCGTTCGGGTCGATTCCATACAAGTCCAGGTCCCATGGGATGCGCACCAGCCGGCGCCGGGACAGATCGCTGGCGGTGACGACCAGCGACCACGCAAATTGTTCAGGTTCTTCACCGGTGCGCAGGTCGCCGAAGGTCCGCACACCCAGATCGGCCAGCAAGCCGGCCAGCAGGTGTTCGAGATAGGCGCCGCGGTAGACCCCATCCGAGACCAGCAGTGACAGCCCCCCACCGATCAGCGGCACATGCCCGATCAGGTTGCGGTCCAGAAACTTTCGGTAGTCGAGCGAACGCATGATCTCGGCGAGCCTGGCGAGTGGTTCGCCCGCCGCCTGCAGGGCGGCCACCAGCGACGCGACGATCGCGCCCGCGCTCGCCCCGGCGACGCGAGGGAATCGGTAGCCGGCCGCGGCCAGCGCGTCCACCGCCCCGACCAGGCCGATACCCCGGACGCCGCCGCCCTGACAAACCAGATCAACGGGCGCCCTGCTCATGAGATCCGGCGCCCGTCGGTCGCGAAGAAGTGCACATGTCCGGGTTCCGGATGCAACCGCACCCGGCTGCCCTTTTGGGGCGGATTGCGCCCATCGGCGCGAGCGACGACGTCTTGGTCGATTGCCTTCGCGGAGTAGGTGATTCGGCCATACAGGTAGGCGTCGGCACCGAGCTCCTCGACGACGTCGACCTCCATCTCGACACCGAGGCCGCCCAGCTCGAAGTGCTCGGGCCGGACGCCGACCACGATCTCACTCGCACTGTTGGCGATCTCACGCGGCAATGGGATCGGCCAATCCCCCAGCGACACAGCGGAATCGACGATGGGCAGAGTAAACAGGTTCATTGCCGGCGACCCGATGAATCCGGCCACGAACACGTTGGCGGGGTTGCGGTAGAGCTCGCGTGGCGCCGCGAATTGCTGCAGCACACCGTCGCGCAGCACCGCCACGCGGTCCCCCATCGTCATGGCCTCGACCTGGTCGTGGGTGACGTAAACGGTCGTGGTCTGAAGCCGCCGCTGCAGCGCGGCGATCTGATTGCGGGTTTGCACCCGGAGTTTGGCGTCGAGATTAGACAGCGGCTCGTCCATCAGGAAGACGTGCGGGCGCCGCACGATCGCGCGTCCCATCGCCACGCGCTGGCGTTGCCCGCCGGAGAGGTCCTTGGGTTTGCGATCCAGATATGGTTCCAGATCAAGCAGTTTCGCCGCGGCGAGCACCCGGTCGGTGATCTCTGCCTTGTTCGTTTTCGCGACCTTCAACGCGAAACCCATGTTCTGCGCGACCGTCATATGCGGGTACAGCGCGTAGTTCTGGAACACCATCGCCACGTCGCGATCCTTGGGATCGACATGGGTCACGTCGCGCTCACCGATGCGGACGCATCCGGCGTCCAGCGTTTCCAGTCCAGCGACCATCCGCAACGAGGTCGTCTTGCCGCATCCCGACGGCCCGACCAGGACGACGAACTCGCCGTCGCCGACCGACAGGTCGAGGCCGTCCAGGGCCGGGCGTTCCGCGCCCGGGAAGTGCCGCGTCGCCTGCTCCCAACTCACTGACGCCACGATTCACCCACCAAGTCCGGTCACCGCGATGCCGCGCACGAAGGAACGCTGTGCGACCGCATAGATGATCACCAGCGGCACCATGATGATGACCGAGGCCGCCATGATGATCGGCCAGCGGGCAACGTACTCTCCGCGCAGCCGCACCAGGCCGAGCGTCAGCGTGGCCAGGCTGTCGCGCTGAATCATCAACAGTGGCCACAAAAAGTCGTTCCAGACGTTGACCCAGGTGAGCACGGCAAGCACCATCACGGCGGGCCTGGCATGGGGCAACAGAATCCTCCAGTAGATCTGCCACGGCGTACAACCGTCGAGTATCGCGGCTTCCTCGAGATCGGCGGGCAGCGTTTGGAAGAACTGCCGCATCAGGTAGGTGCCGAACGCGCTGCCGAACAGGCCAGGCACGATCATCGCCCAGGGCGTGTCGACCCATCCCGCGGTCCGCATCAGGATGAACTGCGGAATCACCGTCACGGTCAGCGGTACCATCAGCGTCCCCAGGTACAACACGAACAACGTGTCACGGCCCCGGAATTGCAGTCGCGCGAAGGCATATCCGGCCAGCGAGCAGAAGAAAACCTGCCCCGCGGTCACGCATCCGGCGTACAACACGGTATTGAAAAACATTCGCCAGAAAGGCATCACATTGAACACCTCGGCGTAGTTCGACCACCGCGGATGGGACGGCAGCAGCTTCGGCTCGCTGATCTCACCCTCCCGCTTCAGCGAACCCGACACCGCCCAGGCGACCGGGAAAAGCCAGCACCAGGCGATGGTGATCAGCAGTGTGTAGACCACCACGGCGCGTAAAGCGCTGCGCTTGAACACCCCCTCAGCTAAGGCCACGCGAAGCCTCCCACGATCGCCGATGCGTCAGCCGCAACTGTACGAAGGTCAATACGAGCAAAATCGCGAACATCACCCAGGCCAGCGCTGACGCGTACCCGAATTCCAGGAAGGAGAAGGCATGCTGGAACAGCATGATGCCCAGCACGTAGGTCGATGTCTCCGGGCCGCCATTCGAACCATTGAGAACGTAGATCATGTCAAACGCCTGGAACGCGTGGATGATTGAAATGACGACGACGAAGGACACCGAGCCCCGGATCAGCGGGACCGTGATCGACCAGAACTGCCGTATCTCGCCCGCCCCGTCGATTTTGGCTGCCTCGTAGACGGTTTGCGGCACTCCTTGCATTGCCGCGAGCAGGATGATGGTCGCGAACGGCACACTGCGCCACACGGCGACCACGCAGAGCGAGGCCATCGCCCAATTGGGGTCGACAAGCCACGGAACCGGACCGAGTCCCACCCAGCCAAGCATGATGTTGAGCAGACCGTTGTCGGTGTTGAAGACGAACTGCCAGACGACCGCCAGCACCACCGACGAGATCGCCAGGGGCATGAAGACGATTGTCCGAACGATGGCGATGCCCTTGGCTTTCCGGTTCAGCACGGCCGCCACGATGAGACTGATGACGACGGTGGGTATGACCGTTCCTAGGGTGAAGACGATGGTGTTGCGGATCGCGATGAGGAACAGCGGGTCTGACGTGAAAAGGTCTTCGAAGTTCTTGAGGCCCACGAACTTTGGCGGCCTGAACACGTCCCATCGCTGGAAACTCATGTAAAGCGAGAACCCGAGCGGAAAGAGCATGAACACCGCGACCGCGGCCAGGTTCGGTGCCACGAACATGCGTCCCGCCCAGGCTCGCCGCCGGGACGGATACGGCCCCTGGGGACGGCGTTTCGCGGTGGCCGGGGTGAGCACGGCTGATCTGTTGACCGCTGTCATGGGTTGCGCAGCACCTCGTCAACTGCGACCGACAACCCGCTCAGCGATGTCGCGGGGCGCGAGCCACGCAAGACGGGCCCCATGTTGCGATCCATCAGCGCAACGACCTTTTCCCAAACCGGGGTGACAGGCAGGCCTTTGGAATAAGAGGGTCCTTCGGTGAGCACCGCGAGGTTGCGAATCCTCTGGTGGGCCTGGGCGAAGCCGTCCGAGCCGAGCACGGATCGCAACACCGGCACGAAGAGGCAGGATTGCGCGATGATCGCTTGACCCACGGGACCGCAGGCGAATTGGACGAATTGCCATGCCTGGTCCTGATGTCGGCTACTCGCCGAGATAGACAGCCCGGTGGTGCCGATGTTGGAGCAGGCGCTCTGTCCGCTGGGCAACGATGGGCCCACCGGCAGGGGCGCGACGTCGAAATCCAATCCCTCGGCGCGAATAAAGGTCTGGTACCGCCAGTGGCCGCCCAGCGCCATGGCCGCCTTGCCCGCGGCGAACAGATCTGAAGTCGACATCGATTGCACCTCGGAGGCATTGGGTGCCACCTTGTGTTTGTTGGCGAGGTCGGCGTAGAACTGCACGGCCTCCATGAACGCCGGGTTGTCGAAATTGAAATGGGTCGGATTGCGAATCGGCGTCGACCACGGTACGCCATTGTTCATCGCGAACAGTCCAGCCGAGTAATACGAGACGAAGGTGTTGACGAAGCCCCACTGCGTGACTCGTCCCGATCCATCACACTTGGTCAACGCCTGGGCCGTGTCGAGGAATTCGGCGAACGTCCACGTCTTGCCCCACGACGTCGGCGGGGCCGCCACGCCGGCGTCGGCGAACAGCCGCCTGTTGTAAAACAAGAAGTTTCCCGACCACTGCTCCGGAAAAGCCGATTGCTGATCATTGAACGTGAAGGTGTCATACAGCGGCCCAACGCTGTCCGCCTTGAACTGGGCGGCGAAGGCTTGATCGCGCCCCAACCGGTCGTTCAAGTCCAGCAACACCCCCCGGGCGGCCAGTTCGGCATAGCTCAACTCCCACGTCTGCAGCACGTCCGGGCATTTGCCTCCGGCGCAGAACGTGGACAACTGCTGCATCACTCCGGGCCCGGACCGCACGGCCCGAACCTTGATGTCGGGGTGGCGGCGCTCGAACTCAGCGACGACACGCAGGCGGGCGGCGGCCTCGTCCGGGTTGGCGGCGAAGAAGAACGTCAACGCGTCGTCGTCGGAAGCACATCCGCTGGCCCACGGCGCCACGGCCGCGGCCGTAAGCGCGCCAGCGCCCCGCACCAAGCTGCGCCGTCCGAACGGCTTATCGAGCATCGTGCTTCCGTTCTCGCCCCGTCGCCGACGCCCCCGCCGGCCGTGTCCCATGTCCTTGGTACCGGATGGGGCTGGGATATGTCTGAGACGGCCACTGCGGGAGCGCGAACACGGCCGGGCGCGGACTGCCGCCGTCGGCGGTGATGTCGATGGTGTGAATGCGATTGTCGGCGCCGATGCCGAGCCGCAACAGGATCTGCGCTCGCCCGCGCGACGCGATCACGATGCCCGGAGCCCCGTCGATCAGCATCACCACGCCGGCTCGCGCACGCTGCGCGAATCGACGCGTCTCCTCGGCGACCTGGCGGGCCCCGCGCAGCTCGACGGCGACGTCATCGGGAACCAACACGCGATCGACCCTGCGCACCACATCGGGCGCCAGCAACTCGAGCAAAGTGGCGATATCACCGCCGCGAGATGCGGTCAGAAACGCTTCGACGATCTCGAGGTGCCCGGCCAGGTGGCGCGGTTGGGCGGGCGAGCCACCGTGCAGTCGCGAGCGGGCCCGACTCGCCAGCTTCTTCGCGGCAGTCGGTGACCGGTCCAGCACGTCACCGATCGTCTCGAACGGCACCGCGAACAGGTCGTGCAGGACGAACGCGACGCGCTGCGCGGGCGAGAGGCGATCCAGCACCACCAGCATCGCGGTGCCGACCGAGTCGGCCAGCAGCGCGTCCTCGTCCGCCGACGCCGACGTGGTAGCTGCCAGCCGGTCGAATTCATGCGCGTCGGCCACCGGCTGCTCGGCGCGGCGCTTTCGCGCGCGCAGCTGGTCGAATGCCTCGTGCGCGGTAATCGTGGTGAACCACCCGGTCAGGTTGCCGACGTCGCCGATGCCGTCAGCCCGGCTGGCCTTCAGCCACGCGGACTGTACCGCGTCGTCGGCATCCGCGGTCGAGCCGAGCAGCCGGAACGCCACCGCCCGCAAGTGCTGACGATCGGCGTCGAACCGCTGCGCCAGATCGGCGAGGTTCACCAGATTTTCGGTTGCGTTCATGGGTCACCTTTTCCGCACGGGAGTCGTCAAGAAGATGACCGCATCGATCGAACTCTCTGCACCAAAGAGACCAGCACCATGACCCTACCGATTCTGCGGCGCGGCGCGCACCGCAGCCAGGTGGCTCGCTGCGCGGAAACAGCTGTACCACAACGGTTTGAACGAAGGAAAGGACCTGATTGGCATGCACCTCGCATACCTGGTGATCACCCTGATCACCGTGATCGCCACCGGCGCGATCGCCGTCGCCGACCTCATCCCCGCGAAATTCGTGTTGGCAAACTCGGCCGAGGTCGGCGTGCCCCGTTCGTGGATACCGGCGTTGGCGTTGACGAAGCTGGCCGGGGCCGTGGGACTGGTCGCCGGGCTAGTGGGTCTGCCGGCGTTGGGCATCGCGGCCGCGGCCGGCCTGGTCCTGTTCTTTGTCGGGGCGGTGCTGACTCACATCAGGGCACACGTCTGGTACAACATCGCCTTTCCGGGCGCGTTCCTGTGCCTGTCCGCAGCGTCGCTGGCGCTGCTGGTGAGTGAGCGCTACTAGCTGGTCATGCGGGTCTTGACCGCGTCGTCCTGCTTTTTTGCCACGTCCAGCACGAAGTCCTGCGGAGCGGCGTCGTTGGGTCCGCTGTCGAACTCCAGGTCGACGATGACCTTGCCCTCGGAGAACACCACGTAGGTCACCGATTTGGTGTTATCAGGCGACGGGCCGACGACGATGACCCCGTTAGTCCCCACCGCGAACGGCTGCGGGGCACCGGTGACGTATTTGCCCAGCGAGGCCGGGCGGTCTTTGGCCCCTTGGGCGGCCGATGCCGCGTCGGTAAAGACCACGAGGAGGTCGGTGATGGTGTGGGTCTTGGAGGTGTTGCTGAAGGTCACCGCCACCCCGGCCACGCCGCCGGGGTTCTGCTCGGGCGGACCCAGTGTGGTGTCGGCGCCGATGTCGGCGGCCGTGACCAGCAAGTTGGAGTAGTCGGCCAGTGGCGCGGTTCCCGAAGGCGCCGCGCTCGACGCGGATGAGGACGTTGCCGAACTCGACGACGCCGCCGAGGTCGACGAGGACGTCGACGACGATGACGGGGAAGATGACTTTTCGTCTTTGCCACAGGCTGTGACGGTCAGCAAGGCGCTGATCGCCACCCCAACGCCGACGGTTTTTACCACACTCATCGCTTGCCTACGTTTCATGACAGCTATTTCTACGGCACCTATCAGGTTCTCGGCAATACATGCAACGCTGGTAGCGCGCCGATCGGGGCACCCGCTCAGGCCGGAAAATAGCGGATGTGATCGATCGCCTTGCCCCGTCGGCCCAGGTCGGCGAAGATGATGCCGCGCCCGTGAGCCGAATTGACCGAGACGGTGATCGTGGACCCCGCACCGATCATCTTGCTCCAGTTCGCCTGCGAGAGTTCCGCTGCGAATTCGGCGATGTCGAGCGGGTCATTCTCACCTAAAGTGATTGCGGCAGCAGGCGATAGCGCGTGAGCTGCAGCTAACGTATCGCCGCGCGAAACAGCGCCGAGGAATGTCTGCACCAGCCTCTTGTGCCGGGCACCCGGCCGGCGAAAGCCGGTCATGAAGCCCGCAGTTCCAGGCAGCCCTTGGTTGTTCAGTAGATCTCGCGACAGTGCCATTGCGGGCGAGACCGCTTGCGATCCGGTCCGCAGGAACTGCAGCATCATCGCCGGTAGCTCCCAGTACGCCCGCAGATGAGCAATCTGCCACTGGCCGTTCGCTTCTCGCAGGTCGTAACGCAGGAACGCGGGTATGTACATCGTGACGGCCGTACCCATCGACACCTCGAGCTCGAGGTCGCGCAGCACGACCGTGCCGAAGACGATGTCGAGATCGCGATGGAACTTGATCGCACGCGGGCCGATGAAGGTGTCGTAGAAGTTCCCGATCTGGACCCGGCCCCGGTGCGGTCGCGAGCCGACCGGGTCTTCGATGCGGCCGTCCTCGGTGAACAACCCCACCCAACCGGCGCGGTCGTGCGCGGCGGCCGCCCGAGGCGAGCGCTCCACCGCAGCCAACAGGGACTCTCGATCCAGTGGCACCACCATCAGACGCCCTCGATCAATTCGATTCCGGCACTTCGCATCTCGACCAGAGCTTGTGAGGCCGAACTCGGCGACACCGCCGCGGTCAGGTCGAGCAGCACCCGGGTGCGCAAACCGTTGCGCGCCGCGTCCTCGGCGGTTCGCCGGACGCAGTGATCGGTGGCAATGCCGACGATGTCGACCTCGTCGACGCCGCGCTGCCGCAACCAATCGAGTAGCGACGTCCCGTTCTCCTCGGCACCGTCGAAGCCGCTGTAGGCCGCCGCGCGGGCGCCCTTGCGAAATACCGCCTCGATCGACCGGGTGTCGAGGTCGGGAGGAAATTCCACTCCCGGACTTCCGGCAACGCAGTGCGGCGGCCAGGACGACGAATAGTCGGGGTGGTCGGAGAAGTGGGCGCCCGGGTCGATATGGAAATCCTGGGTGGCCACAACGTGTTGGTAGCCGGGCGCGCGGGCCAGATAGTCGTTGATGGCGCCGGCCAGTTCGGCGCCGCCGCTAACGGGCAGCGAGCCTCCTGCGCAAAAGTCGTTTTGCACGTCGACGATGATCAACGCTCGCACGCGCTCCACCATATCGCCGTCAACTGCGGCGATGGGCGGCCCGGTTTGTTTGCCGATTCGCCGGGTAACCCCCTGCCATGGTGATCCGCAGAATCGCACGCCCGCTGTTGTCGGTTGCCTTTATCGGGCAAGGAATTGAATCCCTGCTTAATCCCAAGGCCGCGGCGGAGGCCGCGGCGCCCGCGGTCGATGGCCTGCAGGCGTTGCCGGACCAGGTGGCCCGCAGCATGCCCAACGACCCCCAGACGTTCGCCCAGATAACCGCCGGTGTTCAGATCGGCGGCGGGCTGCTGCTCGCGACCGGCAAGATGCCGCGCGTCGCGTCGGCCGTGCTTGCACTAACGGTGCTGCCGGCCAACTTGGGCTCCTACTCGTTCTGGAACGAGAGCGACCCGGTGCGCAAAGCCGAGCGACGCCGCGAGTTCCTGAAAGACCTGAGCCTGCTGGGGGGACTGATGATCGCGTCCGCCGACACCGCCGGCAAGCCGTCGTTGGGATGGCGCGGCCGCAAGGCAGCCGAGCGTCTGTCCGACCGGGTGTCCTCGGCGCTGCCCGGCTCCGACGACACGTTGTTCGACACCGACTTCGGTGAGCTCGGCGAAAAGATCGCGCACGGGTTGCACGTTGGCGCCGAACGCGGTCGCGAACTGGCCAGCACGGCAGCCGAACGAAGCGCCCCGTATGCCGAGGCCGCCCTCGACCGTGGTCGCGAACTGGCCAACACCGCTGCCGAGCGCGGCGCGCCGTACGCCGAGCTCGCCCTGGACCGCGGTCGCGAACTGGCCAGTGCCGCCGCCGAACGCGCCGAGCCGCTGGCCAAGAAGGCACGCAAGCGCGGTGAACAGCTGGCCGACCAGCTGGCCGACGAGGTGGCCGAGCGAGCCGAAAAGGCCCGCAAGCGCAGCGAAAAGCTGGCGGAAGAGGCCGCCCAGAAGGCCGGACCGCTGGCGAAGAAGGCGCGCAAGCGTAGCGAGAAACTGGCCAAGAAGGCTCGGGTGCGTAGCGAAGAAATCGCCGAATCCGCACGCACGCACGGCAGCCAGTTCGCCGACGCGGCGCGCGACCGGGTCGGCGGCCAGGTCAAACCCCGTCGTCGTCCCTGGTAGCGGCTAACCCGCCAGGAAGGTGTCGACGATAGCGTCGACACCTTGATCAATGTCGATGGTGCGCCCGGGCTCGTCGGCCCCCAGTGGTTCCAATGCGTCGAATTGCGACCGCAGCAATGCGGCCGGCATGAAATGGTCTGACCTGGCCGCCAGCCGCGCCCCGATCAGTTCCGGTGAGCCGCTCAGATACAGGAACTCGACGCCCGGACAATGTGCGCGCAACCGGTCGCGGTAGCTGCGCTTGAGCGCCGAGCAACTCACCACCCCACCGTCACGGTGATCGGCCAGCCAGTCCCCGATGCATTCCAGCCACGGACGGCGATCCTCGTCGGTAAGCGGTCGCCCGGCGGCCATCTTGGCCACGTTGGCCGGCGGATGCAGACCGTCGGCGTCGACAAAGGCCACCCGCAGCCGCTGCGCGAGCGCGGAGCCCACCGTCGACTTGCCCGATCCCGAGACACCCATTACCACGACGGGTGGCACCGCAGCCGTCGGCACCGCGCCTAAGTCTGTCGCTCGAGGTTGCGGTTCCATTCCATCCAGCCGACGCCGGTGCGCCCGTCCGTGGTGTCGATGCTGACCCAGGCGCGCGCGAACTCGCTGACCTGTCCGTCCGGACTGGTCAGCAGCACCGGTGCGTGGCCACGGATGTCGACGTCGCCGCTGAGCCCGCCGGGCTCGAGGCTCAAAGTCATGTTGAGCGGTAAACCGTTGGCGCCGAAGGCTCGCGGGTTGGTCACGGTGTGCAGTTCGGTGACGTTGCGCTCGGCGTCCTGGATGTAGCCGATACCCACCGGGGGAACGTTCGGGATGTCGATGTCCAACCCGTGCAGGTGCGTGCCATCGCCCAGGTGCAGCGCGCTCCACATCCAGTCCATGCTCCACCAGTCGCGGACACCCCACGAGTGATCACGCTGTCCCGCAACCGAATTCATCTGATAGGTGGTGCCGTTGACGGTGACGGTTCCGGTTACGGTGCATGGGATTTCGTAGCGCGTCGTCACCCGGTATTTATATGGGGCACCGTCGGTGGTCCACACCAGATTCATTGTTAGGTCGACGGGTGTTCCCGGTTCGCCGCGCAATATTGCCGACGGGTCCGCGTAGGACTGCCCGTTGGCCCGCACGTCGACCCGGTAGGTCTGCAGTGGTGCGCTGGCGGCGTGGCTGATTTCGAAGGCGTCGGTGCGCAGCACCCACGGGTCTTCGGGCAGCGGAACTTCGTAATCGAGCACCGCCACGGTGGGCAGGTCCGGCCCGCACAGCAGCACCTGAACCCAGGCGGCTTGCTGGTTGGCGACCAAACCGATGCGGAACCAGCCGCCGAATCCCTGTGCCGCATCGACGAAGTCGGCATACCAGCTCTCGCTCCATAGGGGTTCGTCGGTCGGCACGTGCGCGAGTTCATCGTCGTCGGTCGGCCGCAGCGGTTCGGGCGCGACCGCATTGGGCAGCGTCGCCAGCGCGTCGGTATCGAGCACATGATCGCAGTGCCGCGCCAGCATCGTCATGAACATCTGGTCGCCGCGCTCGGTGCGTTCCACCAGCATCGACGACACGATGGCCATCATCACGCCGAAAAAGCTTTGCCGCCGAACACCTTCGGTGACGTCGGCGAGCGTGATCGGCGGTTGGGGACCGAGCGCCTCGTGGTAAGCCCGCAGCAACGCGTCGTAGTGCGCGCGACGATCCTGCGTCGGCAGCGCGCAGCCGAGGAAGTAGGACAGGTCGGTGAACGGCGCACCCCAGGAGACGGTCTGCCAGTCGACGACGGTCAGCGCGCGATCGGCCCCGCCGAACAACAGATTGTCCAGCCGATAGTCGCCGTGCACCAGGCCCAGGATCTGATTTCGTTCCGTCTCGGCGGCCAGATAGGCGTCGAACGCTCCGACCAGGCGTTCGCACACCATGCGGTGCGCCGGCGCGATCTGGTCGCCGTAGCGCTCGAGAAAGCCGGCGTACAGCGGTGCGACCAGGGCCTGGTTGAGCGGAGCGCCCCGGTTGAGCCAGGGCGCTTCGGCCAGCGTCGTGTCGCCGAGCAGCGGGCCGTGCAGCCGACCCAACTCGACTACCGCGACGGTGGCCTGTTCGATTGTGGCACCTGCGATTTCGTTACCGACAATTGCCGGAACCGCGTCGCCGAGCAGCAGATCGAAGACACCGGCCGCGGTGTCGATCGCGGCGTGATAGCACGGTGCGATCGGCCCGCCCAGGCGTGGCGCGATATCGCCGTAGAAGCGGACTTCACGCTCGTAGAGGCCCAGCGCCAACCCGGTTTGCCGACTGATCGGATCGCTGGCCGCGACCTTCAACACCACCGACTCCGGTCCCACGGCCCCATCGGCGTAGTGCAGCCGCACCCGGTAGCACTCGCTCATCTGGCCGGTGCCGATGCGTTCGGTTTCAAAGTCGGCGACCTCGCCGGCGCCGATCGTGGCGGTCAACCACGAAGCGGTGAGATCACTGGGTCGTTCGACTGGCTGGGTCTGCATTGACGTCCTCTGCCGAATTCTCGCTGACGGGTTCAGCGTGCCACGTCAGCGTGCCAGGTCACTGCGCCAATGAGAAGCCCGCCCAGGCCATCCGGCGATGCGGGTGCGGATCGAATTCGATACGGCTCTTCCGGTCGAAGACCATTACCGCGCGGTCGTCGACGGTGTAGGCGGGCCAGTCCTCCCCCGGGACCCCGCCGCGACTGAACGCTCGCCAACGGCGCTGCACATGGTCGCTCACCCGAAGTGCGGCGCGCTGATCGGCCGCCGCGGTCAACAACGCGCCGAGCCGGGTTCGATAGAAGTCGAAAACGGCCAACAACTCGGTGGCGTGGGTCGCGCCTAACCCCGACCAGCGCAGCATCCGCGGTGCGTAGTCGTAGCGATACAGATATGTCGGTGCGTGATCGCTGTGCGCCTCGGCGAGCTGCCAGGCCGCCGAGCTGAAGGCGAAGTCCCCGCCCAGCTGGATGCACGCCGAGGATGACGGGTAACCCGGGTAAGCGGCCGTAATACGTTCGCGGGCAACCGGTTCCGCGTCGGCCAGCAACTCCTCGATCATTGACTTATTGGTGGGCAGCATCTTGAGGAACCTGGTGAACAACCGGCCTTCTTCGGCGTTGGTGCCTACGATCAGCGGGACGCGATGCGCCCGACCGTTCTGCATCGCCACCACGGGGTCTTCGGGCAGGCAGTCGTCGCCGGTCACCGGGCCGATCGGGAAGGCGCCCAGCCTGTTCTGCATGCCCTGGTCGATCAGCCGGTGTTGGGTCTCGACGAGTTGTGCCGGGGATGCCTGCATGAGCGCGTTCGCGGCGTCCTCGGGGCGCGCGCCCAGCAAGTCGGCGAATCTCGTCGCGAACTGGGCCGAAATCTCCTTCGATCGAACCAGGCCCGACGCCGGGCTTTCGGCGATCGCCCGCGCGAACAGGCCTTCGGCCGCCGGCACCGCCAACAACGTGGCGGTGATACACGCGCCGGCGCTTTCGCCGAAGATGGTGACGTTGCCGGGATCGCCGCCGAATCCCGCGATGTTCTCCCGAATCCACTGCAGCGCCATCACCAGGTCGCGCAGGTACAGATTGCTGTCGATGGTGGTGTCCGCGGTCGACAACGACGACAGGTCAAGACATCCCAGGGCACCCAGCCGGTAGTTGACCGACACGTACACGCAGCCGCGACGGGCCAGCGCCGCGCCGTCGTACAGCGGGACCGCGGAGCTGCCCAGGATGTATCCGCCGCCGTGAATGAACACCATGACCGGCAGCGGTTCGTCATGCCCGGACTCCGGCGCAACGACGTTGAGGGTGAGGCAATCCTCGCTCATCGGCTGATATCTGCCGACACCCAGCATCGTGTAGCGGCGCTGCTGGGGCGCGCAGTTGGTGAAACCGTGGCAATGCCGCACCCCCGACCAGGCCTGCGCCGGCTGCGGCGCCCGCAACCGCAGTCGGCCAACCGGCGGCCGGGCGTAGGGAATGGATCGCCAGCGGTTGACGCCGTCGCGGGTGAAGCCTTCGACGATGCCGCTTGCGGTGCGTGCGCGGATAGTGCGCTCGTGCATACGCCGACGGTAGCCGACACTACGTATGCAGGGCGCGCGTAGCGGCGAAATCCACGGTGTGACGGATAGCCTGTCGGCATGCGAACGGCCGTCTTGGTCACACTCTCGGTATTGCTTGCCGGATGCTCGCACAGCGGCGGGGGTCAATCGGCGAGCAGCCAGACGCCGAACACGACGGCGGTGTCGGGTTTCTCGCCGACCAGCCCGGCCGCACCGGGAAGCAAACCGCCCGGGCCATCGGCCCCACCGGCGGCCGGCGCGCCGATCTCGGACGTCATCGCATGGATCGAGGCGGGTCATGCCGCCGATCCGGCCCACTATCACGCCGTCACCCGCGACGGCGTCACCACCCAACTCGGAAACGACGTCGCCTTCACCGTGGCGGCCAGCCCTCCAGGCCGCCCCGTCGCGTGCACGACGGATTCCGCGCACACCGGCGGCGCGTTGACCTGTCTGGTCGATCTGTCCAGTCCCCCGCCCCGGCCGGACACGGCCTACGGCGAATGGAAAGGCGGTTGGGTCACCTTCGACGGGACGAACCTGCAGGTCGGGGCGGCCCGTGCCGACCCGGGCCCGTTCGTCAACGGCAATGGGGCCGAATTGGCGGCCGGGGACACGTTGTCCTATGACGACTACCGCTGCCGCGCCGACCAAGCCGGCCTGTTCTGCGTCAATTACGCCCGCCAGTCGGCCGTCCGGTTCAGCGGTGCCGGCATCCAGCAGTTCGGCTGTCTGCGGTCGGTCCCGCCGCCCGACGGCATCGGCATTGCATTCGGCTGCTGATCACGGCCGGTCGGGCGCGCCGTTAGTGCTCGGCCATGATCATGGCGAAGAGCTCGGCCATCTCGTCGGCGGGTCCGCCGGGCACCGTGTAGCCGGCTTCGTCGCGGATCTGCCCCAGGTGGTCCCGCACCTCTTCGATTGACAATTCGGGGCTGTAGAAGCCCTTGGTCCGTCCGATGAAGAATCGCGAAACATGGCCTGCACCAACGGTATAGACCTCACCGGACACCGGGCAATCGCGATGGGTCAAGAAGGCCGCCACCGGAGCGACCAATGCCGGATCCAGCTTCTTGAGGTATTGGTTCGTCAGGTCGTTCAGCACGGCTTGGGCCGCCGCATCGGCCGGGGGTGCGGCACTGTCGATCGAGTGCGTCAACATCCGCGTGTAGGCGATCGGGGCGACGGCGTTGACCTTGATGTTGCGGTCGGAACCTTCGGCGGCCAGGACGCGGGTCAGGCCGAGCAGCCCGGTCTTGGCCGAGCCGTAGTTACTCATTCCGACGTTGCCCAGGATGCCGGCGGCCGAAGTGGTATTGAGGATGCGGCCATACCCCTGCTCGCACATCGCCTTCCAGGCCGGTCTCGTCACGTGGAACGCGCCCCGCAAATGCACATCCAGCAGCGGCTCGAACCGCTCGGCAGTCATCTCCTCGAACGGCGCATCCCGCACGATTCCGGCATTGTTGATCAGGATGTCGACGCGGCCCCATGTGCTCAGGGCAGTGTCGATAATCGCTTGTCCCCCTTCGACACTGGTCACGCTGTGGCTGTCCGCGACGGCCTGGCCGCCCAGCTCGCGAATCTCCTGTGCAGCAGCGTCGGCCGCTTCGTTGCTCGAGCCATCTCCTGTCACCGAGCCACCGATGTCGTTGACGACGACCCGCGCACCCCGAGACGCCAGCAGCAGCGCGTATTGCTTGCCCAGGCCGCCACCGGCGCCGGTGACGACGGCAACCTGATCGTCGAACCTCAGCTCATTCACCAACTGACCGGCAGTTCCTTCATGCCGTAGATGTCCGCTTCTTTGAACTTCAGCTTGTCTGGGGGGACTGCCAATGTGAGTCCGGGCAGTCGTCGTGCCAACGTCGCGAACGCGACCTGCATCTCGACACGGGCCAGATTCTGTCCGATACACTGATGCGCGCCGTAGCCAAACCCCAAGTGCCCATGCGTATTCCGTTCAGGGTCGAACCGTTCAGGGTTATCGACGAACCCGGCGTCCCAGTTTCCGGCGGGTATGTTCATCAAGACCATGTCACCGGCCCGGATCATCTGACCGCCGAGAACGAAGTCTTCGGTCGCCACCCGGTCCACCTGGCTGTGCACGATGCTGAGATACCGCATCAACTCTTCGACGATGTTGGCGATGACCGAATTGTCGTCGGTACGGCCCAGACGTTCGTAGACCTCCGGATGCTCCAGCAGCGCAACAGTTCCCAGCGAGATCATATTCGCGCTGGTTTCGTGACCGGCAAGCATCATCACCACGCCGTTCATCGCCGCGGTCTCGCGGGTGAGCTGGCCCGTCGCGACGTAGTCGGTGACAAGGCGGCTGATCATGTCGTCGCCCGGGTCGTGCGTCCGGCGTTCCACCAAGTCCTCTATGTAGGCGTACATCTCGGCGAAGGCCTGTGCCCTGACCTCGTCGGGTGTGGCGACCTCAAGCCCCAGCGTCGAATTGCGCTGGAACAGTTCCAGGTCTTCGGGCGGCACACCCAGCAACAGCGCTATAACCAGTGACGGGATGGGCAGCGCGAAGTCGCTGACCAGGTCGGCGGGCGGCCCATTGCCGATCATCTGTTCGATGAATTCGTCGACCATTTCCTGGATCTGCGGCCGCAGCGACTCGCAACGCCGGAAGGTGAAGTCGCGCACCAACATCCGGCGCAACCGATTGTGTTCGGGATCGTCGATGCGCGCGAACATCACCGGCACGGTACTGTCCGGGCTCTCGGGCTTCAGCGAGGCGGGGATGGTGTCGGCGGACAGGCGCGGGTCGAGCAGCGCCGCCCTGATGTCCTGATAGCGGCTCACCACCCAGGCCGGGTGGCCGTGATACATCGCCTTGCGCAGTCCGGGCTCGTCGCGCCAGCTGACGAACTCGGCCGGCGGGTGGAGCGGGCACTGCGTCGCACGTTGAACGGGTATGACGGGAAGGCTGGGTTCGGAGGTTTCGAAAGCGATTGACATTAGCCGCGTTTCCCCATAAGTGTCAGTTGGCTGCCATTTGCATTAGCGTAGGACCTAACGGACTGGCAGTCAACGAGAAGTTAAGCTGTGGGGATGACGGCGGTTGCCGACCGAGCCTTGCGCGCGGACGCGGCTCGCAACGTTGAGCGGATCCTGCGAGCCGCTCGGGACGTTTACAGCGAGCTGGGACCCGACGCGCCGGTGGAGGCGGTCGCACGCCGGGCCGGAGTCGGCGAGCGAACGCTCTATCGCCGGTTTCCCGCAAAGGCCGACCTGGTGCGGGCGGCATTGGATCATGGCATAGCCGAAGACCTGATGCCCGTCATTGCCGACGCCCGCAAGTGTGAGGACGCGCTGCGCGGCCTCACCCAGCTGTTCGAAGCGACGATTGCGTTGGGCTCGCGCGAGCAGAACCTGTTGATCGCCGCGCAACGAGCGGGGTCGCTGAGTGCCGACATGTCCGACTCACTGAACGAAGCGCTCAACGAGCTTGTACGGCGCGGTCAGCAGGACGGCGTCATCCGCGCCGAGTTGGTAGCGGCGGACCTGTTGCGCCTGATCGGAATGCTGTACAGCGTGCTGTCGACGATGGAGCCGTTTAGCGATGGTTGGCGGCGCTACGTGGCGCTGATGCTCGACGCGATATCGACCGGTGAACGACGGCCGCTTCCGCCGGCGGCCACTTTCCGCGCAATCGACCCGGACGACTGGCCGCTGTAGCGGTTAACCCTCGGCCCACATCGTGCCGCGCATCGTCGCGGACAGCGAAATGTCCTCCACCGCAACGAGTCCCTGCGGTGCGCGACACACCCACTCGATCGCGTTGACCACGCGACCCGCCGTCGAAATGCAGCCTGCGTCAGTGGAATCCAGCACCGGGTGCGAAAGGTGGGTGTTGATCTCGACGCGCGGCTCGCCCTCCACGACGACACGGTGCACCCCGGTGTGACCCCCGGGCGGGAATTCCCAGTCCGGTGCCGCCGCGTTGGTGAGCCTGGTGACATGCTCGAGCGTGATCACCGGCTTGCCGTCGCGCACGCCTTCGGTCGCAAAACGCACCGCAGCCATCTGTCCCGGCTCGACCGTCATCATCGTGCAGTCGATTCGTTGTGGCGTGTACCAGGGCTCGACGCGCTGGCGCACCTCGTCGACCTTGATGTCCAGATTGTCCGCCAGACCCCGGGCCTGACCACCCCACATCGACACAATCACCCCGGGCAGAAACATCATCGGCGAATCGTCATCTTCCGTCGATCCGAACCCCATTGCAGCGCCGGTAAACTCGGCATCGTCGTAGTTCCCGTAATCGAAGATCTCCTGCACGGTGATCGAATCGACACGAGTCGTCAGGCTGACCGCCGCATGAACGAGCGTATCGCCGGAGAAGCCGGGGTCGACGCCGTTGACGTAAAGCGAGGTGTTGCCCTCCGCGCAGGCGCGCTCCAGGGGCTCGCGCAACCAGTCTTCAGCGTGTCGTGGTGTAACCAACCAGACCATCGAGGTACCGACGACATTGGTGCCCGCGGCGAGGAACTTGGAGATCTGCTCGATCGCTTCCATCGGCCGGGTCTCGCCCTGCGACGTGTACACCACACAATCGGCACCGAGGTTCACCAGGGCATCGATGTCGTCGGTGGCGACGATGCCGGTCGGTGCCTCGAGTCCGCACAGCTGGGCCGCGTCCATGCCGATCTTGTCTGCGCTTGCGGCGTGCACGCCGACAAGTTCGAGGTCCGGCCGGCCGATAATCGCCCGCAGCGAATGCCGGCCCACATTCCCAGTGGAAAATTGGATCACTCTGCGCATCGTTAAGTCGTCCTTCCCGTGGTGGTTACTGTATCGCCCTCTGGAAACCGGCGTAAGGGGCGCCGGAGGCAGAGCCACCGTTGGGGACGCGTTGGGAATGCGAGCTCGTCAGCATTCACGACGACCGGCTCGCTCGTCTGCAACGGCCGACTAGAGCACCTGAATTTCGCCCGTCGTTCCGTCGACCTCGATCAGCGCGCCCGGCGGCAATGAGGTGGTTGCCCCGTGAACATCGACCACACAGGGGAACCCGAACTCGCGGGCCACTACGGCGGCGTGTGACATCGGGCCGCCGAGTTCTGTCACGACCGCCGCGGCGTAGCAGAAAGCGGCGGTGTACCCGACGTCGGTAACCTCCGCGACCAGAATCTCACCCGGTCGCAGATCGTCGATCGTTTCGGGCCGCACGATCCGCACCCGGCCCCGCACCCGTCCCCCGCACACACCGACGCCGCGCAGGGTGTCTCCGCTGGAAAGAGCCGGCGCCGACGTGGTGGACGGCTCCCAGCTCCCGCTGAATACCGTTGGCGGAGCGACGGTGACCAGGCGGCGCTGTTCGGCCCGGCGGCGCGCCACCAGCTTTTTGACGTCGGGCGGCAGGGCGTCGAGTTCGTCGACCAGCAGGTAGAACACGTCGTCGGCGGCGTCGAAGACCCCGGCGTCGACCATCCTGCGCCCGTACTCGCGCAGCAGCGAACGCAGCACCCAGTTGGCGCGCACCACTTTGTCGCGACGGGCCTCGCGGTCGCGGAGCTGGCGTGCGGCCAGGCGCGCGACCGGCTTGGCGCGCAGCGGAATTCGCGGGTGTTGCGGCTGAGGCGCCGTGGGAGCGCTCATTGCCCTGGCGACCATTCGAATCAGCAACTCGGGGTCATCGGCATAGCTTGTTGAGAGCATCTCGAGCTCTGCGGGGCCGCGGTGACCGATCAACGCGAGCTCGGCCAGCACCGCGGCGTGGAATTGCGGCGCGTCGACGGCCAGCTTGTCGAGCCGCTCCCCCGGTTCGGCCAACAGCCGAACCACATTCGGATCACGTTGTGCCGCAAGGACCAACCGTTGCATGGCTTCGACCGATCGCGCACTGACCAGTTCCGGCCCCGCGGCTGCAGAGGTGTCGCGCCCACACAAGCCGCGCAGCAACACATTGAACGCGGCGCACAGCATGAACGACGCCGAGGCCAGCACCCAACCGTGCACAACCTCGTCGCGGGCCAACACGATCAGGCTGAGCAGTCGGCGTTCGTCGAGCTGGGTCACATCTTCGGCCAGCCGTTCCAGGCGGTCGACGTCGGCGATGAAGTCGTCGGTATCGCGGGATGCCCCGGAGCTCAGGCCGACGAGATTGACACCGAACACTCCGATATTGCGAGCATTACGCAGTAGCCTTCGGGCCCGGCCGATTTCGGCAGGGCGCTGCTCGCCGAACACAGGCAGCGAGGCCATGCTGGGGCCGAAGAACCCGCTGTTGCTCACGATCATCGACGGCTTGGCGAACGGCACGGTTTCGGCCATGAAGTGTGCCGACGTAATCGCCCCGTACAACCGATGGGCGAACACCGCGACGGTGCGCATTGCGATTTCGCGCTGGACCATCCCGCCCGGACGCAGCCGCTCGGCAATGATGGCACCGCCGGCGCGCAACCCGCGGACGGTCGCCGACGCCGAAGCGGGCGAAAACGGGCCCGGCAGCGCCTCGGACAAATTAGTGGCCAGGAAGGTAGGAAAGCGCGGATCGATCGGGGTGTCGAACTCCCCGTTATCCCCCGGTGGGCCAGCCAATCTGGGGATCTCCCCATCCTCGGCTGGCGCATCGACGGCCGGCAGGTCCGCGACGTTGGCCAGCCGCCACGGCAGCGATACGACCCGGTTACCCAGCGCGATGCGGCCGCGCACCGCCACCGCGAAGTCCTCGATACATTCGTCGCAGTTCCACGCCGGCTCGAATCCCCACTGCTCACGCAACCGCGCGGTATCCATCAGCGGGGCGCCGCGCACCAGCTCCAGCTCGCCGCGTCGTCCCCAAGGCAGCAACGGCCCGCGCAGCCGTACGATCGGGCGACCCAGCGCGGCGGCGATCTGACGGAACGTCTGCTCACCCGCGGCGGCGAGATTGACTGGGCCGCTGGCGATGCCGGCGTCCACCACGGCGCGGGTGAACAGGCGCAGTGCGTCGTCGAGGTGGACGACCTGTATGGGGCGATCGTCAGATCCGTCGGGAAACACCGGCGACGCCAGCAGCCCGCGCACCCAATTGTCGACGCTGCGCCCGACGATCAGCGCCGAGCGGATCGCGACCCACTCGGCGTCCGACGCGCCCAGCAGATCCTCGACTCGGGCCTGATGCACGCCGTCGGCCAGCACCGGAACGATCGGCTGCTGCTCGCGATTCGGCCCGCCGGCTCTGCCGTAGACATGCGCGGACGAGGCGAAAACAATGCGCCTGGAACCGGTCTCGGCCATCGCTTCCAGGACGTTGGCCGTGCCACCGACGTTGACCTCATGGCCGATACGTCCGTCAGGTCCGGGGCAGCGTGCCCAGGCGAGATGCGCGACGACGTCCGCGCCCCCGATGCCACGTTTCACAGCGCTCGCGTCCCGGATGTCTGCCTCGATGAAATCAGCCGCACTCGACCAGCTTTGGGGTCGGCGCCGCGCGATCCCTACGACCTCGTGACCCTGGCTGAGTAGCCGGGCGGACAGACCGCGGCCGAGCACACCGCTGGCACCGGTGACCGCAATTCTCACTGACTTCCGACTTTCGCTATTCGTCGTCGTCGCTCAACGCGGCATTGAGCAGGTCCTCGAGGTCCATGTCCGCGATGTCCTTTTCGGCGCTCAGCCCTGCGGCCGGCACCGGCGCGCTTGTGTCTTCGGTTGCCAACGCGAGCAACAACTCCAGCACGCCCGCCTGCCGGAGTCGCTTCACCGGAATCGAGCCCACCACACGCTGGATGTCGGCTTCCCCGGGCGCGGCGGCCGGAGTACTTTGCGGATCGGTTCCGATGAGCTCGGAGTGCATGTAGCCGGCCAGCGCGGCGCAGTTCGGGTAGTCGAAGATCAGTGTGGGCGAAAGTGCCAGGCCGGTCGCGGACTTCAACCGGTTACGCATCTCGACCGCGGTCAGCGAGTCAAAGCCGAGCTCCTGGAACGCCCGGTCCGGATCGATGGACTCCGGGCTTGAGCTCCCCAGCACCGTGGCGATATTGGAACGCACCAGATCCAGCAGCACGGCGTATTGCTCATCTTCGGGCAGGCCTTCGAGGCGTTGCAGCAGAGCTGATTTCGACTTTGCCGCGGCCAGCGAATCGTCGACCTGGCGCCGGGTGGGCGCGTTGATCAGATCGATGAACATCGGCGGCAGCGTTCCCCCGTCGAACTTCACCCGCAGCGCCGCGAGGTCGATGTGGGCCGGCAGCAGGAACGGCTCGTCGACGATCAGCGCGGTGTCCATCAAGTCCAGTGCCTGGTCGGAGGACATCGCGACGATGCCGTCCCGGCCGAACCGGGCACGATCCGCGGCACCCAGCGCACCGGTCATGGCGCTGGTCTGGTCCCACAGACCCCAGCCCAACGACATCGCCGGCAATCCGCACCTGCGCCGGTGCAGCGCCAACCCGTCCAGGAACGAGTTAGCGGCCGCGTAGTTGGCCTGGCCGGACGCTCCGGCCAACCCGGCCATTGATGAAAACAGCACAAAGGCAGACACATCCAAGTCGCGGGTCAACTCGTGCAGGTTCCACGCGCCATCGACCTTGGCCCGCAACACCGCATCCACCCGTTCCGGGGTCAACGAGGAGATGACGGCGTCGTCGAGCATCCCGGCCGCGTGAATCACGCCGGACAGCGGTCGCGTCACCGGGATATCGGCGATCACCTTGGCCAGCGCCTCGCGATCGGCCACGTCACATGCCACCACCTGCACCTGGGCCCCGGTCGCGCTGAGCTCGGCCATTAGCTCCGCGGCTCCGGGCGCATCCAGACCACGCCGGCTCACCAACACCACATTGCGGGCACCATGCCGCGACACCACATGACGGGCCAATGCCGAGCCCGCCATCCCGGTCCCTCCGGTGATCAGCACGGTGCCGGATGCGAGCCCACTACCGGGCCCGAAAGGCAGCGTCATCACGACCTTGCCGATATGGCGCGCCTGGCTCAGGTACCGCAACGCCGCCGGAGCGCGTCGCACGTCAAACCTGGTGGCCGGCAACGGCCGTAGCACGTCGTCGCCGAACAGAGCGGTCAGCTCGTCCAGCATCTGTTGGATGCGCTCGGGTCCCGCCTCGAAGAGATCGAACGCACGGTAGCGCACACCCGGATGCTCACGGGCGACCGCACCGGGCTCACGGATGTCGGTCTTACCCATCTCCAGGAAGATTCCGCCGGGGGCCACCAGCCGCAGTGAAGCGTCGACAAAATCGCCTGCCAGCGAATCCAGTACCACATCCATGCCGCGCCCCGCGGTGACCGCGCGGAATTTGTCCTCGAAGTCCAGGCTGCGCGAGTCGCCGATGTGGTCGTCATCAAAGCCCATGGCCCGCAACGTGTCCCACTTACCGCGGCTGGCGGTCGCGAAGACCTCCAAACCCAGGTGGCGGGCCAGCTGCACGGCAGCCATCCCGACGCCGCCGGCGGCCGCGTGCACCAACACCCGCTGGCCGGGCTTGGCCGCGGCCAGATCGGTCAGGGCGTAGTAGGCGGTGGCGAAAACCACCGTGGTGGTTGCGGCGGCGGTGTGCGACCAGCCGGCCGGCACCTTGGCCAGCAGTCGCTGGTCGGTAGCGGCGATGGTTCCGGTGCCATCCGGGAACAGGCCCATGACGCGGTCGCCGACCGCGAAACGGCGGTCCGGCGAGGCGGTTTCGGGCCCCGTTTCTAAGACGACGCCGGATGCCTCGATACCCATGACCGCATCAGGGTCGGGGTAGAGACCGAGCGCGATCATCACGTCGCGGAAGTTGGCCGCGATGGCCGACAGCGCTACCCGAACCTGCCCGGGCCCCAGCGGAGCGTCGGCGTCGGGGATCCGTTCCAATCGCAGGTTCTCGAAGGTGCCGCGACTGCTCATGCCCAGCCGCCACGGGCCCTCGCCCGGTGGCACCAGGAGACCGCCGACCGCACGGCTGCCGTGGACACGGGCGATGTAAACCTTTGCACCACGCAGTAACACCTGCGGCTCGCCGGCGGCCAGTACCGCGGCGACCGCCTCGTCGTCGAGCGGTCCGTCGGTGTCGGCCAGCACGATCCGACCGGGATGCTCGGTCTGCGCCGACCGCACCAGGCCCCACACCGCAGCACCGGCCAGATCGGTGATGTCCTCCCCCGGCAACGTCATCGCGCCCCGGGTCACCACCACCAGCGTGCCTGCGCCCTCACGGGCCAACCACGACTGCAGCACCGGCAGCACCGCGCGGGTGGCGGCGTACACCCCGGCCAGAATGTCGTCGGCGACCGGTGCCGACTCGAACACCACCGCCGACCGTTGTCCCTCCACGGACTCCGATTCCGTTGCGCCCCAAGCGGACACCGAGACCGGTTGTACCGAGGATGACGGCTGCACGATCCAGTCGACTTCGAAGAGCCGGTCCGGGCCCGAGTTCGAGACCGCGGCCAGCAACTGTTGATCGGTGACGGGCCGGGCGACCATCGACGCCACCGAAAGCACCGGCAGCCCAAGGCCGTCCGCCAGCTCGATGGACACGGCAGAATCTCCTACCGGCACGATCCGCGCCCGCACTGCCGCCGCACCCGCGGCGTGCAGCGCGACCCGCTGCCAGGAGAACGGCACCAGCATCGAACCCTCGGCGAGTTCGTCGCCATCAGAAGCCAGGATCACCGCGTGCAGCGCGGCGTCGAGCATCACCGGGTGAACGCCGAATCCGGCCACCGACACCCCGGCGTCCGAAGGCAGCGTCACTTCGGCGAACACCTCATCACCGCGACGCCACATCGCGGTCAAGCCGCGGAACGCGGGCCCGTAGCCGTATCCGCGTTCGGCCAGCCGCTCATAGCCGTCGCCGATGTCGACCGCAACCGCACCGACCGGCGGCCAGGCCGACAGGTCGGCGCTCGGTTCGGGCGAGGCCGCGCGCAGCACGCCCTCGGCGTGCAACGACCAGCCGGAACCGGCCTCGCCGCGGGAGAACACCGACACCGCACGAGCACCTGCCTCGTCGGCACCGTCGACCACCACCTGGACCGCGACCGATCCGCCGGCCGGTAACACCAAGGGCGCCGCGAGATTCAATTCGTCGACGACTCCACAGCCGACCTCGTCGCCGGCGCGGATCGCCAGCTCGACGAATCCGGCTCCGGGGAACAGGACGACGCCACCGACGGCGTGGTCGTTCAACCAGGTCTGCACGCCCGGCGATAGCCGGCCGGTGAGCACCACCCCGCCCGAGGCCGGCAACTCGACCACCGCGCCCAGCAATGGATGTTCGCTGGCCGCCAGGCCCAGGCCGGCCGCGTCGGCCGGGCCTTTGTCACCGGCGAGCCAAAAACGCCGTCGCTCAAAGGCATAGGTGGGAAGCTCGACGAATTTGGCCCGGCCGATGGCGGCGCGCCAGTCCACGTCGATGCCGGCGACGTACCCCTGCGCGATCGCCGTGGCCAGAGTTTGCGGCTCCGGACGGTCTTTGCGCAGCGCGGACATCGTGACGATCGGTGCATCGGGAAGCGATTCTTCGATCGATGCCGTCAGGCCGCCGCTGGGTCCGACTTCGAGGAACCGGGTTGCACCAGCGGCGTTCACGAACCGGATGCTGTCAGCGAATCGCACCGCCTCGCGTACGTGCCGCTTCCAGTACGCCGCAGTGGCGAAGTCGTCGCCGGCCAGCTGCCCGGTCACATTCGACATGATCGGGATGGTGGGCTTGCCGATGGCGAGTCCGGCCGCGACCGTGCCGAATTCGTCTATCATCGGATCCATCAACGGCGAGTGGAACGCGTGCGAGACGGCCAGTTGGTGCACACGGCGGCCGTCGGAACGAAGCCGCTCGGCGATCGCGGTGACCCCGTCTTCGCCGCCCGAAATCACCACGGAGCCCGGCGCATTGACCGCCGCGATGCCGGTATCGGCGGTCAGCAACGGGCGCACCTCTTCTTCGGTGGCCTGCACGGCCAGCATCGCCCCGCCCGCGGGCAGCGCTTGCATGAAGCGACCGCGGGCGGCCACCAGTACCGCGGCGTTCTCCAGGGACAAGACACCGGCGACGTGCGCGGCGGCCACCTCGCCGATCGAATGACCGATCACGAAGTCGGGTCGCACACCCCAGGATTCGAGCAGCCGGAACAGGGCGACTTCCACCGCGAACAAGGCGGGTTGGGCGAATTCGGTGGTGTTGAGCAGGTCTTCGTCGTGACCCCACATGACGTCGCGCAGCGGGCGCAGCAGGTGCCGGTCGAGTTCGGCCACCACAGCGTTGAACGCCTCGGCAAACACCGGGTACCCGGCGTGCAATCCCATTCCCATTCCCAGCACCTGGGAGCCCTGACCGGGGAAGACGAAGACGGACTTGCCTGTCGTGGCACTGCCGCGAATCACCGAAGCTGCCTCACCGGTGGCCAATTCGTCCAGACCGGCCAGCAACTGATCGCGATCGGTGCCGGCGATGACGGCCCGATGTTCGAAGTGCGACCGGCCGGCAAGTGACCACGCCACATCGGCGGACTCGAGGTCACGGTGAGCACGCAGGTGCGCGGCCAGCCGGGACACGTGAGAGCCCAACGCCGACAACGACTTTGCCGAGACCACCCACGGCAGCACCGGTGCTGCTGCGCGCTCGACGGCGTCGTCAACGTCAGTGGGGGCAGCCTCGATGATGACGTGGGCATTGGTGCCGCTGATGCCGAACGAGGAGATCCCGGCGCGGCGTGGGTGATCCGCGGCCGACTTAACCTTCCAAGGCCGCGCCTCGGTCAGCAACGACACCGCACCCGCCGACCAATCCACATGCGGGCTGGGCTGATCCACGTGCAAGGTCGCCGGCAACAGCTCGTGGCGCATCGCGAGCACCATCTTGATCACACCGGCCACGCCCGCAGCGGCCTGGGTGTGCCCCATGTTCGACTTGATCGAGCCCAGCAGGAGCGGCTCGGTGCGGTGCTGCCCGTAGGTCGCCAACAAAGCCTGGGCCTCAATGGGGTCGCCCAAGGTGGTGCCGGTGCCGTGGCCCTCCACCACGTCGACGTCGGCCGTCGACAACCCGGCGCTGGCCAATGCGGCGCGCACCACACGTTGCTGCGACGGGCCGTTGGGCGCGGTCAACCCGTTGGAGGCACCGTCCTGATTGATGGCCGAACCGCGTACCACCGCCAGTACCGGATGACCCAGCCGACGGGCGTCCGACAGCCGCTCGACGACGAGCATGCCGCCGCCTTCGGAGAATCCGGTGCCGTCGGCGGCTCCCGCGTACGCCTTGCACCGACCGTCGACGGACAAGCCGCGCATCCGGCTGAACTCCACGAAGATGTCGGGGGTGGCGTTGACCGTGACACCGCCGGCCAGGGCCAGGTCGCACTCGCCAGACCGCAGCGACTGTGCGGCCATGTGCAGCGCGACCAACGACGACGAGCACGCGGTGTCCACCGACACCGCGGGACCCTCCAGCCCCAGCACGTAGGACACCCGGCCCGACGCGACGCTCGAGGATTGACCGGTCAGCCGGAAACCCTCCGCGGTCGGCGCGGCGCCGATTCCGTAACCCTGCGTGTAGACCCCGGCGAACATGCCCGTGGCGCTGCCGCGCAACGCGCCGGGCTCAATCCCAGCTCGTTCCAACGCTTCCCACGAAAGTTCGAGGAACATCCGCTGTTGCGGGTCCATCGCGAGTGCCTCGGTGGGCGTGATGCCGAAGAAGGCGGGATCAAAGTCCCCGACCCCCTCCACGAAGCCGCCGGTGCGGGTGTAGCAGGTGCCCGGAACATCGGGGTCCGGGTTGTAGACGCCGGCGATATCCCAGCCGCGGTCGCTCGGGAATTCGGTGAGCACATCACGGCGCTCGGTCAGCATCTCCCACAGGTCCTCGGGAGAGGTCACCCCACCCGGGTAGCGGCACGACATGCCCACGATCACGATCGGGTCGTCTCCGGTGACCGCAACGGCCGAGGGGGCCACGATTTCTTGCGGAACCCCGGCGAGTTCCTTGCGGATGTAGCCGGCCAGTCCATTGGGCGTCGGGTAGTCGAAGATCAATGTGGGCGAAAGCGCCAGTCCCGTCGCGGTTTTCAGCCGGTTGCGCATTTCGACCGCGGTCAGCGAGTCGAAGCCCAGGTCCTGGAACGCCTTGTCCGGGTCGATCGCCTCGACGGTCGTGTTGCCCAGCACGGTCGCGATGTGCGAGCGGACTAGATCCAACAGCACCGCATGCTGTTCGGGCTCGGCGAGCCCGTGCAGCCGGTGCGCCAGAGCAGATTTCGACTTCGCGGCGGCCAGCGAGTCGTCGACCTGGCGACGGGCCGGCGCATTGAGCAGGTCGGTGAACATCGGCGGTACGGCGGAGGCATGGGCCCGCAGCGCGGCCAGGTCGATGCGGGCGGGTGCGAGGAATGCCTCGTCGACAATCAACGCGGTGTCGAACAGTTCCATCGCTTCGTCCGACGACAACGCCCGAATGCCATCGCGGCTCAACCGGGCGAGGTCGGCGGCGTCGAGTCCACCGGTCATGGCGCTGGCCTGGTCCCACAGCCCCCACCCCAGCGAGATGGCCGGCAATCCGTGCGCCCGGCGATGCGCGGCCAACCCGTCCAGGAACGTGTTGCCCGCAGCGTAGTTGGCCTGGCCCGACGAACCCACCAGGCCGGCCATCGACGAAAACATCACGAACGCAGACACATCCAGTTCGCGAGTAAGCTCATGCAGGTTCCAGGCCGCAGCCACCTTGGCCCGCAACACCGCATCCACCCGCTCGGGCGTCAGGGAGGTCACCACGGCGTCGTCGAGCACACCGGCGGCGTGAATCACGGCGGACAGTGGCTGCTGCGCCGGGATCTCGGCGATCACCGCGGCCAGTGCGGCGCGGTCGGCCGCGTCGCAGGCGGCCACCTTCACCCGGGCGCCGGCCGCCTCCAATTCGGCGACCAGCTCGGCGGATCCTTGCGCATCCGGGCCACGCCGGCTCAACAGCACCAGGTTCTGCACGCCGTGGTGCGCCACCAGGTGACGGGCGAGCGTCGAGCCCGCCATCCCGGTCCCGCCGGTGATCAGTACGGTGCCGGCACCCAGCCCACCACCGGTCGCGCAAGGAAGAGTCATGACGACCTTGCCGATGTGGCGGGCCTGGCTCAGGTACCGCAACGCCGAACGGGCCCGTCGCACATCGAAAGTCGTTACCGGCAGCGGCCGTAGCACGCCCGTGTCGAACAGTTCCGCAAGCTCGAGCATCCACTCGTGCATCCGGGGACGGCCCGGCTCGAACAAGTCGAAGGCGCGGTAGCGCACGCCCGGGTACTCCCGGGCGACTACACCGGGATCGCGGATGTCGGTCTTGCCCATCTCCAAGAACACACCGCCGGGAGCGACCAGACGCAGCGATGCGTCGACGAATTCACCGGCCAGCGAGTCCAATACCACATCCATGCCGCGCCCCGCGGTGACCGCGCGGAATTTGTCCTCGAAGTCCAGGCTGCGCGAGTCGCCGATGTGGTCGTCGTCAAAGCCCATGGCCCGCAAGGTGTCCCACTTGCCGCGGCTGGCGGTGGCGAAAATCTCCAGACCCAGGTGCCGGCCGAGCTGTACGGCGGCCATACCCACGCCGCCGGCGGCCGCGTGCACCAACACCCGCTGACCAGGTTTGACGTCGGCAAGATGGATGAACGCCATGTACGCGGTGGTGAAAACCGCCGAGATGGCGGCGGCTTCGGCGTAGGACCAGTCGGCGGGCTTGGGCAGCAGCAGCCGGGTATCGCCGGGCACCAGCGTGCCGCTGCCGTCGGGGAAGAATCCGTAGACGGAATCGCCGACCGCGAATTCGGTGACGCCCGGACCGACTTCAACCACCACGCCGGCCCCCTCGCCGCCGAGCAGGGCGTCGTGGGTGAACATGCCCAGAGTGATCATGACGTCGCGGAAGTTGGTGGCGATAGCCCGCAGTGCCACCCGAACCTGGCCCGGTTCCAACGGTGCTCCAGCGTTGGGAACCGGCTCCAGGCATAGGTTTTCGAAGGTGCCTGCGCTGCCGATGCCCAGGCGCCAGGGCCCCTCGGCGGGCGGCACCAAGATATCGTCGACCGCGCGGCTGCCGTGTACTCGTGGGGTGTAAAGCGTTGCGCCACGTAGCAATACCTGAGGCTCGCCGGCCGCCACGACCGCGGCTGTCGTGTCATCGTCAAGGGGCGCATCGGAATCCACCAGCACGATCCGGCCCGGGTGCTCGGTCTGCGCCGATCGCACCAGGCCCCACACCGCGGCGCCCGGCAAATCGGTGATGTCCTCCCCCGGCATTCCCATCGCACCGCGGGTGGCCACGACCAGGACGCCCGAGTCGTGTTCGGTCAGCCACGACTGCACGGCCGCCAACGCGTGGTGGGTGCGCAGATACGTGGCCGCCACCGGATCGCCTTCCGCGGCAACGGATTCAAACAGCTGGTGGGAGGATCCGTGAGCGGTGGCGGCTGTCGGCGCGGGTGTCCACACCACCTCGAACAGCCGGTCCGGGCCGGAGCTCGAGATCGCCGCGCGAAGTTGCTGTTCGTTGACGGGGCGGGCGACCACGTTGCCCACCGAGAGCACCGGCAACCCGAGCCCGTCGGCAAGCTCGATCGAGAATCCCGAAGGCCCCGCCGGCGCAATGCGTGCGCGCACCGCCGACGCGCCCGCCGCGTGCAACGATATTCGCTGCCAGGCGAAAGGCAACACGACATCGGTGGCCTGGCCGTCGGCCTCCTGTGCCATGACCATGGAATGCATTGCCGCGTCGAGCAATGCGGGGTGCACTCCGAACCCGCTGACGCCGCCCGCCGCGTCCGGCAGTCGCACTTCGGCGAACACCTCATCGCCACGGACCCAGGTCGCGGTCAAGCCCTGGAACGCCGGGCCGTAGCCGTACCCGCGGGCCGCCAGCTTCTGGTAGCCGTCGGCCGCGTTCACCGCGATCGCGCCCGCCGGGGGCCACACCGACAAGTCGGTACCCGGCTCGACCGGCGCGGAGCTCAACGCCCCCTCGGCGTGGCACACCCACGAGGAGTCGGCGTCGGCGCGCGAGAAAATCGCGACACTGCGCTGCCCCGATTCTTCGGCCGGGCCCACCACGACTTGCACTGCCACGGAACCGAATCCGGAGTCGCCGACCGGCAGTAGCAACGGCGCCTGCAGCGTCAGCTCGTCGACCGTCGAATAACCGACTTCGTCGCCGGCGCGGATGGCGAGCTCCACGAACCCGGCGCCGGGGAACACCACCGTGCCGGACACGGCGTGATCGGCCAGCCAGCTCTGCGTGCTGGGTGACAGGCGGCCGGTCAGCGCCACTCCACCCGAAGCCGGCAGCTCGACGACCGCGGACAGCAGCGCGTGCTCGCTGGTGCCCAGCCCCAAGCCCGCGACGTCGGCGCCGATGCCTTCGCCCGAAAGCCAAAACCTGCGTCGGTCAAAGGCATACGTGGGCAGCTCGACGAAGCCGGCTCCGTCGAGGACCCCGCGCCAGTTCACGTTGACGCCCGCCGTGAAGGCGGCGGCGGCCGAGGTCAGGAACCGCTCGAGTCCGCCGTCGTCACGGCCGAGGGTGGGAATGACGATGGCCTCGGTGTCGCCGGCGGTGTTGCTGTGGTTGAAGGTGTCCTCGATGCCGGCGATCAACGCCGGATGCGGACTGGATTCGATGAACGTCCGGTATCCGTGTTCGCAGGCGGTACGCACCGCTTGCTCGAATTGCACGGTCTGTCGGATGTTGCGGTACCAGTAGGCGGGATCCAAACCGGCCGTGTCCAAACGAGTTCCGGATACGGTGGAGAAGAAGGCGACCCGCGAGGTGCGCGGTTCGATGCCGGCCAGCGCCGCGGTCAGCTCGTCACGAATCGCCTCGACCTCGATCGAATGGGATGCGTAGTCCACGTCGATACGGCGGGTCCGCAGATCGAGATCGGCGCAGAAACCGATGAGTTCCTCCAACGCGGCGACCTCACCCGACACCACGATTGCGGACGGGCCATTGACCGCGGCGATGCTGATCCGGTTGCCGTAGGGCGCCAGCAATTCTCGAGCACGCTCGGTGCTGCACGCGATCGAAACCATGCCGCCGGGGTGGGCCAGCGAGCGCAGCAGTTTGCTGCGCAGCGTCACCACGCGGGCGGCGTCGTGCAACGACAGCGCACCGGCGACATGCGCCGCGGCAATCTCGCCCTGAGAGTGGCCGATCACCGCGTCGGGGTTGACTCCGACCGACTTCCACAATTCGGCCAGCGACACCATCACCGCGAACAGCACCGGCTGCACCACGTCGACGCGGTCCATACCCGGAGCCCCCGGCGCCCCGCGCAGGACGTCGATCAGCGACCAGTCGACGAACTCGGCGAACGCGTCCGCGCACGCCTCGATGTGCTGGGCGAAAACCGGCGCGGTATCGAGCAATTCGATGCCCATGCCGACCCATTGCGAGCCCTGGCCCGGAAAGACGAAGACGTGTTTGCCTGCGGGCAACGCGGTGCCCCGGATGATCGAGGCGCCCGGATCGTCGCCGGCCAGTTCCTCCAGCGCGGCCAGCAACCGGTCGCGGTCACCACCGACCACAACGGCCCGGTGCTCGAAGGTCGCCCGGCCCGCCAATGACCACGCCACGTCGGCGATGTCGAGCCCGTCATCGGCGGCAACGTGCGCAGCCAACCGTGAAGCCTGAGACGCCAACGCCCGCAACGACTTTGCCGATAACACCCATGGCACGACCGCGGGGGTCGGCGCGGGTTCCCGCGGTTCTTGCGGCGGGGCGGATTCGACGATCACGTGGGCGTTGGTGCCGCTGATCCCGAACGACGAGATCCCCGCGCGGCGTGCGTGATCCGCGGCCGACTTAACCTCCCAGGGCCGCGCCTCGCTCAGCAACGACACCGCGCCCGCCGACCAATCGACGTGCGGGCTGGGCTGATCCACGTGCAACGTCGCGGGCAGCGTCTCATGGTGCATCGCCTGCACCATCTTGATCACGCCTGCCACCCCGGCGGCGGCCTGAGTGTGACCCATGTTCGACTTGATCGAGCCCAGCCACAGCGGCTCGGTACGATCCTGGCCGTAGGTCGCCAACAACGCTTGGGCCTCAATGGGATCGCCCAAGGTGGTGCCGGTGCCGTGGCCCTCCACGACATCGACCTCGGTGGCCGACAACCCAGCGTTGGCCAACGCCGCGCGCACCACCCGCTGCTGAGACGGACCGTTCGGCGCGGTCAACCCGTTGGAAGCGCCGTCCTGGTTGACCGCGGAGCCGCGCACCAGCGCCAGCACCGGATGACCGAGCCGGCGTGCATCCGACAACCGCTCCACGACCAGCATGGCGCCGCCCTCGGACCAGCCGACCCCGTCGGCCGCGCCGGCGTAGGCCTTGCACCGGCCGTCCGGGGCGAGCCCCCGGTGGCGGCTGAACTCGATGAAAACCGTGGGCGTGGCATTGACGGTCGCGCCGCCGGCCAGAGCCAGGTCGCACTCGCCGGACCGCAGCGACTGCACCGCCATGTGCAGGGCCACCAACGACGACGAGCACGCCGTGTCCACCGACACCGCCGGGCCCTCCAGCCCCAGCACGTAGGACACCCGCCCGGAGGCGACGCTGGAGGTCATCCCGGTCAGGCGGTAGCCCTCGATCTCCTCGGCGAGCATGCCGTAGCCCTGCACGATGAGTCCGGCGAAGACCCCGGTGGCGCTGCCGCGCAACCCGCTGGGGTCGATCCCGCCCCGCTCCAATGCCTCCCACGACAGTTCCAGCAGCATTCGATGCTGGGGGTCCATCGCGAGCGCCTCGGTGGGCGCGATACCGAAGAACGCGGGGTCGAAGTCCGCGACGTCGTCGACGAAGCCTCCGGTGCGCGCGTATGTCTTGTGCCGCGCGTCGGGGTCGGGGTCGTACAGCCCCGCCAGATCCCAGCCGCGATCGGTCGGAAAGTCCGAGATGACGTCGCGGCCGTCGGCCACCATTTGCCACAGCCGCTCGGGGGTATCGACCCCGCCCGGGAAGCGGCAGGACATGCCGACGATCGCGATCGGCTCGCTCGAGCGCTCCAGCAGCGCACGGTTGGTGCGCTTCAGGCGTTCAACCTGGACCAGCGCTTTCCGCAGCGCCTCGGTCGCATGCTGGAGTTGATCCACCTCAGTACCCCTTGCCTAACATTGGCCGTTCAACCACCGGATGCCGCGTCACGGCAGTTGCGACACGAACGACGTCGTCGTGCTGCTACGACCCAAGATGTCGCTGGTGAGTATGGCCAACTCCGACAGGATTTCAAAACGTCCCGTAATCCGCAGGAACGGCCGCCCGTCCATGGCGCGACTGTACCCGGCTCACCATTTGTCGTGGTCGAGTGCGGTCAGACGACGGCTCGACGCCAGCCGTCGGCGGCCTGGGCCGCGCGGATCAGCACTTCGCAGAGCTCGCGCAGTTCGGTCGCCTCGGCGCCTTCCTCCAACGCTGTCGCGACATCCTCCGCGGCGCATCGGACCTGGTAGACGCGATCTGATAGGTCGGATGCATCGTCGGCCGACAGCACCACGGCATCGACCGGTAGGGCCGTCACCTCGCCCCGGTTGATGGAGGCCCGCTGCTCGTAGGCCCGCTGCCGGCAAGACTGCCGACAGTATTGTCGGCGCCGACCCATCCCGACGTCGGTAACGTCTCGACCGCACCAGCGGCATGGTTGTGGGTGGGAACGGCGGCTCACGCCTGCCGACTTTAGTCGGCCCCACTGCGCGATCCCGGTATCATTGACGGTCGAGTCGCGTATGCCGCGTGTCGACTCGGGAACTACGCACAACGGCCTAACGTTTGCTATGCGAATAGAATCGCGTCACCGGAGCCTAGAGCTCAGAGCCATTAAAAGGAGTAACAGCCATGGCTGATCGTGTACTGAGGGGCAGTCGCCTCGGAGCCGTGAGCTATGAGACCGACCGCAACCACGACCTGGCGCCCCGCCAGCTCGCGAAGTACCGCACCGAGAACGGCGAGGAATTCGAGGTTCCGTTCGCCGACGACGCCGACATCCCCGGCACCTGGCTGTGCCGCAACGGCATGGAAGGCACTCTGATCGAGGGTGACCTGCCCGAGCCGAAAAAGGTCAAGCCGCCGCGCACCCACTGGGACATGCTGCTGGAGCGCCGCTCCGTCGAAGAACTCGAAGAACTGCTCAAGGAGCGCCTCGAGCTGATCCGCTCGAAGCGACGCGGCTGACCCGGGCGGTGCGCCCGGTCGGCTAGCTGTGGTTGGCCGCGCGAGCGGCCCGAGCGCCGTGCCGGCGGCTCTCAATGCCCCATTTAGCGACCTTCACCAGCGCCTCGCGAATGTTGGACCCACTCATTTTGGAGACGCCGAGTTCGCGCTCGGTGAAGGTGATCGGCACCTCGACGACGATGAATCCGTTGTCCAGGGTGCGCCGGGTCAAATCGATCTGGAAGCAGTAGCCCTTGGAGTCCACGCCGTCGAGATCGATCGCTTCGAGCACCTCGCGGCGGTAGGCCCGGTAGCCGGCGGTGATGTCATGGATGTCGATGTCGAGCGCCAGGCGTGCGTAGGTGTTGGCGGTCCAGGACAGGGCCCAGCGCCGCTTCGGCCAATTTCGCACCGCTCCGCCCTCGACGTAGCGCGAACCGATGGCCAGGTCGGCCCCGGCGTCGACGGCGTCCAGCAGACGGTGCAGCTGTTCGGGTGCGTGACTGCCGTCGGCGTCCATCTCGACGAGGACCGCGTAGCCCCGACTCAAACCCCAGCCGAAACCGGCAAGGTAAGCGGCGCCCAGGCCGTCCTTGGCCGTGCGGTGCATGACGTGGGTGCGACCACCGTCGGCGGCGGCCAGCTCGTCGGCGAGTTCGCCGGTCCCGTCGGGGCTGCCGTCGTCGACGATCAGCACGTGCACATCGGGGCAGGCGTCCGTCAGCCGCCGATGGATCAGGGGTAGGTTCTCCCGCTCATTGAAGGTCGGGATGATAACCAGGACACGCTGGCTTCCACGATTGCCCGGAGCCCGGGTCGCCTGCTCGCCGGTGGTCATTTATCTCCTCTGTGTCGCCCGAGATACCGCGGTTGTCGGCCGCCCTTTTGGTGGAGCGGAGTGTAGTCGCCGTCGGTGTCCGGCGGAGCGTCGTGCGCGGCCGCCAGGACTTCCTCGTCGGGCCCGGGTTCTTCCGGGGCTGCCCCGACGTCTGCCGATTCAGCCGGTGGCCTGGACCGCAGGCGAATCGAACGCGGGAAGCTCCCATTGTGCCGTATTCCGGCCAGAATGACCGCTCCGGCCGCCGCGACCAAGACCCACTGCACAATCGGGGCCCACCGAGTCGCCGGCGTCAGCATCGTCTTGAGGCGCACCTGGATGTCCAGGTAAGCGGGCTGGAAGAAGTCGGTACGGACCAGCTCGGCACCGTCGGGAGCGATCACCGCACTGATCCCGGTGGTACCGGCGACCACGACGTATCGGTCGTGCTCGACGGCGCGCACCTTGGCGAATGCGAGTTGTTGCTCACTCATGCGCTTGTTGAAGGTGGCATTGTTGGCAGGCACCGCCAACAGCTGGGCACCGTTGAGTACGGCCTTGCGCGGCACCCGGTCGAAGATCACCTCCCAGCAGGTGGCCACGCCGACGGGGACGCCGGCGATCTGCACCACGTCCGTGCCCTTGCCGGGGACGAAATTGCCCGCCAGGCCGGCCTTGCTGGACAGATGCTCGAAAAGCCACCGCATGGGCAGGTATTCGCCGAACGGCTGGACGATCTCTTTGTCGTGGCGATCGGCCGGGCCGGTGACCGGATTCCAGACGATGGCGGTGTTGGTGTACTGCTCGGGGCCGGGTCCCTGGTCGTGGCCCGGCACCGCGAGTACCGAACCAATCAGGATCGGCGCGTTGATCGCGTGCGCCGCCTCCGCGATGCGCTGGGCGGCATCGGCGTTGACGAAGGGGTCGATGTCGGAGGAATCCTCAGGCCAGATCACGAACTGGGGTTGCGGGGCCGCCCCCGCCCGGACGTCCTCGGCCAGCCGCAGGGTCTCGTCGACGTGGTTGTCGAGCACCGCGCGCCGTTGTTCGTTGAAGCCGAGGCCGAGCCTGGGCACGTTGCCCTGCACGGCCGCGACCGTGACCGTCGGTTCGCCCCCCGATCCGGCGCCGGAGTGCCGCACCGGTGGCCAGACCATGACCGCGGCGAAGAGCACCAGACAGAAGCAGACGCCGGGCAGCACGACCGCGGGCGGCGGGGCCGCTGCTACGCCGGTCTCGCCGGCCGAGGCGTCGCCGCGCGCGCGGCCGCCGGTCCGCCACCACTTGACGATTTCCAGCGCGATCGCGGTCGCGCTGAAGCCCAGCAGCACGACCCCCATGGAAAGCAGCGCCACCCCGCCGAGCTGGACCAACGGCAGCAGTGGGCCGTCGGCCTGGCCGTAGGCCACCGCGCCCCAGGGAAAGCCGCCGAACGGGACGATCGACTTCAGCCACTCCTGGGCCGTCCACAGCACTGCGAACCAGAGCGGCCACCCGGGCAGTCGACGCACCACGACGGCGAAGAAACCGAACAGGCCGCAGAACAGCGCGCACATCGTGGCCAACGTCAGCCACGGGACGGCGCCGACCAGCAGGCTGATCCATGGCAGCAGCGGGACATAGAACGCGAGCCCGAACAGGAATCCGTAACCGGATCCGCCCGCCAGTGTCGTACCGGGGTGTTTGAGCACCCAGGCCAGCAACGCGGCGGCGACGACGGCCGCCCACCACCAGTTCACCGACGGGAAGCTGGCACACAGCAGCGCTCCACCCCCGATGGTGGCCACCAGCCTCGGCACCCGGGGTGCCAGCGCGGCCCCCACGCCGGGGAGCCGGGCGATCGCCCCCGTGCCCAGCCGCGCTAGTCCGTGGCCGGTGGCGGCGGCCATTCGACGGGCCCGGCCTGCACGGTCGGGCTCCCGCTGGTCGGGCTTCGGCTGGTCGGGTTCCCGCTCTTCCTCGGCTTCGTCGTAATCCTCGGCCGCGTCGTCGACCGGCCGCGGTTCCTCCCTAGCCATGGATAACAGCACCTCGGTGGACGGTGCGCCGGCACCGCGGGAGCTCGTCGTCCGGGTCCAGGCGCGGCAACGCGGGAACCCGCGACCGCGGATCGGTCGACCACCGCTGCACAGTGTCGTCCGGGGCGTGGACGTCGAGGTCTCCGGCGTCCCAGACCGCGTAGGAGGCCGGAGCACCCGGCACCAGGGCGCCCATGTTCTCGTCACGGACACCACACGCGCGCCACCCGCCGCGAGTGGCACCGGCGAAGGCCGCCCGGGCCGATACGCCACTGCCGGCGGTGTGGTGATGGACGGCCGCGCGCACACTCCCCCAGGGGTCAAGCCCGGTCACCGGGGCGTCGGAACCTAGCGCGAGTGGCACGCCTTGGGATGCTAACAGCGCGAGTGGGTTGAGCCGGCTGCCTCGTTCTGGGCCAAGACGGTCGGCATACATGCCGTCGGGACCGCCCCAGCGGGCATCAAAATTGGGCTGAATGCTGGCGATGACGCCCCATGCGCCCAGTTTGGCGGCCTGGTCGGCGGTCACCATCTCCAGGTGCTCCAGCCGGTGCCCGCAGCGGGCGACGGCAACCACCCCGAGGTCGGCGACGACGCGTTCGAACGCGTCGACGGCCGCCGAGACCGCGGCATCGCCGATGACATGGAAGCCCGCCGTCACCTGCGCCTCGGTGCATGCCCGCAGGTGAGCTTCGATGACCTCGGCGTCCAGGTAGCAGGTGCCGACGCGGTCTGGGGCGTCGGTGTAGGGCTCGTGCAGCCAGGCGGTGTGTGAGCCCAGCGCGCCGTCGACGAACAGGTCACCGGCCAGCCCTCGGGCACCGGTCTGCTCCATCAGCGCGCGGGCCTGCGCGGGGGTGGCGACCGCCTCACCCCAATAGCCGATCACCTCGACGCCGTGGTCGAAGGCGTTCAGTTGCAGCCAGTCGTCGAGGCCACCGATGTCGGGTCCCGCGCATTCGTGGACGGAGACGATGCCGGCCGCGGCCGCGGCTCCCAGCGCGGCGGTTCTGGCCTGCGCTAACTGTGCGGGCGTGAGCAGGCCGCGGGCCACGGCCCGGACCAGGTGGTGCGCATCTGCGGCCAGCGGCCGGTCGGCGGTGAAACCGCGCGCGGCCGCCAGGTCTGCAACCAGCGTGCGCAGCCCGGTGGAGGCCAGCGCGGAGTGGACGTCGACGCGAGCCAGGTAGGCCGGCCGGTCACCGACCACCGCGTCGAGCTCGGCCGTGGACGGCGGGCAGTTTTCGGGCCACGACGACTCGTCCCAGCCGTGCCCCCAGATCGGCTCGCCGGGGTGGGCGGCGGCATAGTCGGCAACCATCCGCAGGCACTGCCCGCGCGAGGTGGCCCCCCGCAGATCCAGGCCGCTGAGGGTGAGGCCGGTCGCGGTCACATGGATGTGGCTATCGACGAATCCCGGGGCCACGAAGCCACCCTCGAGGTCCATCACCTCGGCGTCGGGAAATTGCCGGCGACCGACGTCGTCGCTGCCCAGCCACGCGACCACCTCGCCGCGCACCGCCATCGCGGTCGCGTCTGGATGGGTAGGGCTGTGCACCCGCCCGTTGAGCAGCAGCGTGGTCGGAATCGGAATCACAGCGCAAAACTACGTGGAGCAAGAGCCCATCAGTTCGGGCCGGACGCGTAGCGGGGCCCGCCCCAATGGTCGTCGGCGGGGCGGTTCTTCGGCAGCGCGGCCGGCTCGACGTCGTAGACGTCGATGACCTCGCCGTCGATGTAGTCCCCGCGATCGGAGGTGAACTCGGCCATGACCAGCGGCGCCTTTCGCTGGAAACTCCGCAGCGCCATCCTGGTCAATCCGGGCCCGGCGGCCGCACGCACCGGCGGCAGGAGCAGCAACGTACCCAACGCCGTCGTGACGAATCCCGGGGCCAGGACCAGCGCCGTCGCCATCGTCACCAGCGCGCCGTCACCCAGGGTGGTGCGAGGTTCCTTGAGACCGGAGCGCATCCGCCCGATGTCGCGAATCAGCTGAGACCCCGCGATCGGAGCCAGCAGGCCCCAGCCGAGAACGAACGTGACCAGCAGGCCCAGCAGGGTCCAGCCCCACCCGACCGTCCAGACCAGGGCGAAGACCGCCGCCAGTTCAACGACGGCGTAAACGAGTAACAACCGGCTCACCATGTGATGCCAACGTCCGTGCATTGCACTCGAGTTCCCCTGGTGATCGGTGTGGCGGCTGCAGTTAGATGACGATATGACCACGATTGAGATCGATACGCCGGATGGACCGATCGATGCGCTCCTGAACATTCCAGCCGGTGATGGCCCCTGGCCGGGTGTGGTGGTGATCCATGACGCCTTCGGCTACGGCCGTGACAAGGAGCAGACCAACGACCGCATCGCGCGGGCGGGCTATCTCGCGCTTACTCCGAACATGTACGCGCGGGGCGGCCGCATCCGTTGCATCACCCGGGTGATGCGTGAGCTGATGACACAACGTGGCCGCGCTCTCGACGACATTCTTGCGGCCCGCGATCACCTGCTCAAGCGGCCGGATTGCAGCGGGCAGGTTGGGATCGCCGGCTTCTGCATGGGCGGACAGTTTGCACTCGTCATGTCGCCCAAGGGTTTTGGCGCTTCCGCTCCGTTCTACGGCGCTCCCCTGCCCCGGCACCTGAGCGACACGCTGGAGGGGGCGTGCCCGATCGTGGCAAGCTTCGGCGGGCGCGACCCGCTGGGCAAGGGTGCACCTGAGAAGTTGCGCGAAGTGATTGCGGCCAAGCAGATCACCAGTGACGTCAAGGTTTACCCCGACGCCGGGCACAGTTTCGCGAATACGCTTCCCACCCAACCACTGCTGCGCATCGCCGGCTTCGGCTACGACGACGCCGCGACCGAAGACGCCTGGAGCCGCGTCTTCTCATTCTTCGGCGAGCATCTAAAGACGTAGTTTGTCGGACACGATGCCCGCGAAGGTGTGGGTGTCGCCGGGCCAACGCGCCGAGATGTAGTTGCCGTCGTCGACGACGAACGCGGGCCGCGAGTCGGTCGCCGTGTCCCGCGCTATCCCGGACGACTTGCGCCGCCAGTGCGGCGTACCGCGTGTGACGTCGCGGAAATCCGTCGGATCTTCAAGCGCGCGTGTGACTTCCGACTGCACGGACATGTAGCCCTGCACCTGGCCGGGCGCTTCGGTGTAGGTCCGGTAGTAATCGGGATCCCAGAATCGGGTGATCCGGGTCAGCCGCCAGGCCAACCGCTCCATCGCCCAGGTGAGCGCCGTGGTCTTGCGTCCGTAGAGCACCGAGCGACCCGTGTTGGGATCGACACTGCGCGCGGCCAGCAGCACACCGTGACAAATCGCCGCCACGATCATGTCGCGGGCAAAGGCCTCGACGACGAGGCGCTGCAGGATGTCGCTGTCGATGTAGCTACGCATCCCGCGGGCGCGATGACCGCCGGGCAGCAGCACCGCGTCGACGCCGTCCAGCGTGGCCGCAGTCCAGCTGACGGAATGCCGATGCTCCGGTGAATCCAGCATGGCGGCGTAGGCGTCGCGACCGTTCTTGTCGGCGCGCAGTGCCAGCCCGATGAATGGCAGTGCGCCCAGTACCGGCAGCGCGGACCAGATGTCCAGTCCTCGACCGGTCACCATGATGTCGTCTGCCACGCCGGGCGCGCCGCTTTCGGTCGCGAAGATCACTCGGTGACCGTTGTCGGTCAAGACCCGCCAGCTGACGGCGACCTCGGTCGGGTCGAAGTCACGGTCCGGGATCGGGATGAGCACCGTACTCATCAGCGCCCTGCGGCCTTCCTAGCCTTGGGCAACTCGGAGTTCGAGGCCGATGTTGCTTTCCATACCGCCGCGCAGCTTGCTGAAGAAGTTGAAGACCCTGCCAACGATGCCGTAGCGCTTGCCGATCGCGTCGTAAACGGCGCCGGTGTCCGACTTGTCGAGCAGGGCCGCGGTGCCCTCGACCGCCTCGCTGGTCGGGCGACCACGCATGGTGCAGGTCGCCATCGTCACGCGGGGTGTATTACGAATCCGCTTGACCTTCCAGGAGTTTGCCTGCGTGATCACTAGCAGGCGGTCCCGGTCCGGAGCGGTCCAGATCGGGGTTGGCTTGGCTCGACCGTCCTTGGTGAAGGTGGTCAGCAGGATGTATTGCGCCTTGGCGAGGTCGGCAAAAGTGGGCGTCACGGTCTCAACCTACCTGTGAACGTTGACATTCTCAGCAGTCAGCTGCCATGGTGTTAAGTGAAAACATTGTTTTCGTTTAAGCATCTGTCGCGACGACCCGAGCGAGGACCCGCGTGCGCGATCCGAACACGCCCATGGCATGGCTGCCGTTCTCGATCAACGAGGCAGCGCTGACCGGCTCCGACGCCGACGATGTCGACCTGTCCCAGGCGTGGTCGTATCTGCAGGACCGACTGGGCGACGCGGCGCGGATCGTGCAATCGGACCCGGCCGGCCGAAATCGGGTCGACCTCGCAGCGGGAATGCGCCACCTGCTGGTGCTGCTCACCGCCGGCATTCACCAGGTGCTGCGGTTCGATCCCGATCCCATCCTGTGTGTGCAACGCACCAGCACCGACGATCTCGTGACCTGGGGAATGGAGTGCCCGGACTGCATCTACACCAGCGCCGTGCTACGCGGGGGTGAAAGTTATCGGTTGTTCGGCAATCGGGGCACCGCACGCTACGTCGGTCTGCAGACGATGAACGGCATCGTCGCAACCGCCAACGAACTGGTCGACGAACTCGAGGTGGATGCCGACGGGGACTTCGAGGTGGTGCTGTCCGCTGCGGAGCAGTCGGCGGGCAATTGGATGCGGCTCGACGGCGATAATCCGACATTGACGGTGCGCCACTTCTTCTACGACTGGAACACCGAAGTCGCGTCGTCGTTGCGCATCGAACGGATCGGCGACCCGGTGGGGGCAGCCGGCCGCGCGGTCGATCCGGCGCTGGCTTTGTCACGCCAGCTGATCGCCCTCGGCGATTTCGTGCAGGACAACCTCGCGTTCTTTCTGCAGTTCGGCGCCGCGGCACCGACGAACGGATTCCTGCCGCCGATCGACCGCTCCGATATCGGCGCGGCCGCCGAAAACCGGCCGGTGATCGGCCGGTGGGAGCTGGGCCCGGGTGAGGCACTGATCGTGGAATCCGAACCGCCCGAAGGGATTTACTGGAGTTTCTCGATCGGCAATCCGTGGTGGGAGACGATTCATTACGGTCGTCATCAATCCAGCCTGAATGCCTTCCAGGCTGCCGTGGATTCCGACGGTCTGGTACGGGTGGTGCTGTGCTCGCAAGACCCGGGCGTCGCGAATTGGCTTGACACCGCAGGCTTCAGCAATGGGCCGATCATCTTGCGTTGCGTACGAACCAAAACGGCGCCGACGCCGTCGACGCGAGTCGTGCCGTTCGACGACATTCACGCGGCGTTGCCCCCGGACACCGCAATGGTGACGCCCGAGCAGCGCGCGGGCATCATCGCGGCGCGCCGCACCGCCGTGCGAGAAAGGTTCGACCAATGACGTTTGACGCCGACGATTTGGAAACCGGCGCCCGCGCCGCAACAGGTCTCGACGATTTCGGATCCTCGTACTACCGCGAGGGACTCGACCGTATCGTCGACGCGCTGAACACCGAGGCTGACCTCAACGAGATCGGCGCGGTCATCCAGCACGCGACCATCAGCAACGCGTTGATTCAGCGTCTGAAAATCGAGGACACCTACCGACAACATCCCGAGATCGACGACCAGGTGGTCGACGGCCCGGTGTTCGTGATCGGCCTGCCTCGCACGGGCACCACGGCATTGAGCCAACTGATCGCCGCCGATCCGCAATTCCGGTCGCTGCGGACGTGGGAATCTCAGGCGCCCACCCCGCCGCCGGAGGCCGCGACACAGCACACCGATCCGCGAATCGCGCAGGCCGAGGCGGGCCTGAAGATGCTCGACGACATGTTTCCGTTGATGAAGACGATGCACAACTCCGAAGCGACGGCCGCGACCGAATGCCAGGACCTGATGGGAATGAGCTTTCGTACCTTCCACTTTGACGGCGCGGTGCGCGCCCCCGGATATCTGGCGTGGCTGATGGACTGCGACATGCGCGAGACGTACATCTTTCACCGGCGGGTGTTGCGCCTGTTGCAATGGCACTGCCCGCCGACCCTGTGGCACCTCAAGACCCCGGTGCACATGTTCGCGCTCGACGCGCTCGTCGAGGCCTACCCGAACGCCAAATTCCTGTGGAGTCACCGCGATCCGGCCAAGGTGCTGGGTTCGGTGTGCAGCCTGATCCAGTACGTCCGCAGCTGGAGCAGCGATCGCAACGATCCGCATGAGCTGGGCGCCGAGCAACTCGACAGCTGGGTCGAAGCCGTCCGGCGAGCAATGGATTTCCGTTCCCGAATGGGGAATGACCGCTTCGCCGACGTCTCCTTCGCCGATTTGCAAACCGATCCGGTGCGCACGCTGCAGGCCGGTTACGAACGCCTGGGGCTGAGCTTCACCGACGCCGCGTCGAACGCGGTCAGGCGATGGGCCGAAGGGCACAAACCCGGCTCGCGCGGCGCGCATGACTATGACCTCGCCGAGTACGGCCTGACATCGGAAGGGGTTCGCGAACGCTTCGCGGACTACCGCGCCGCCTACGATGCGACCGCCTGACAGCGCGAGCGCTCCTCGAACCCGGCGCCGCGACAAGCTGGAGCCGGATCCGGCGGTGCGCCGCGAGATCCTGGCGGCCGCGTCGGCGACCCTGCGCGAGCAGGGGGTTCCCGGCTTGAGCATTGCCGCGGTGCTGGACCGCGCCAAGTTGAGTACCCGCGCCTTCTACCGGCATTTCGACTCGAAGGACGAACTGGTCGCGGCGGTGTTCCTGGAGACCGCCCGCGCGGAGAGGCGACGGTTGCAACGGCGAATGTCGGGCGCCGCCACGGAGATTGAAGCGGTCGCTGCCTGGATCGACGGGCGGCTCGACCTGGCGTTCGACGACAACATCAAATCCGATTTGCGGCGGCTGTCGCTGGAAGCGCAATCGCAAACCTCGATCTCCCCCAGCCTGATTCAGCCCGCGTACGCCGAGATGCTCAAGCCGCTCAGCGATGCGTTGCGGCGGGGATTGCAGGCCGGGGTGTTCCACCACATCGACCCGGTCAACGACGCGGAGTTCATCCAGGGCGTGGTGTGGGCAAGCATCAACCGGCAGTGGCGAACCGGCGATTGCGACCGCACCGAAGTCCGCGGCGACGCGCTCCGGTTCTGCTTACGTGCGTTGGGCGTAGCCCTCGCTGCGATCAACCAGACCTGTTCAACGACTGACTGAGGGAGTATCGATGGACCTGGGTTTTGCCGGATCGACGGCGGTGGTGACCGGTGGCAGCAAAGGGATGGGACTGGCCATCGCCGAAACGCTTGCGGCCGAAGGTGCCAGCGTGGCGGTGATGGCACGGAGCCGGGAAGCGCTCAATGCCGCGGTGGAATCGCTTCTGGAAGCCGGGGCTCCCGACGCCGTGGGAATCAGCGTGGACATGCGTGACGCGGAATCGATCGCCAACGGTTTCGCCGCCGTTTCCGAGCGCTGGGGTCGACTCAACAGCCTGGTCCACACCATCGGACCGGGCGACGGTTACTTCGAGCAGATGGACGACACGCAATGGGACGAGGCGTTCACGCTGGGCACCATGTCGGGCGTGCGGTCGATTCGCGCGGCGTTGCCACTGCTGCGCGCGGCGGACTGGGCCCGCATCGTGACGCTGTCCGCGCACTCCATTCAACGGCAGAACCCACGCATCGTGGCCTACACCGCGTCCAAGGCGGCGTTGGCCAGCGTCACCAAGAATCTGTCGAAAAGCCTTGCCGCCGATGGCATCTTGGTCAACTGTGTGTGTCCGGGAACCATCGTGACAGCCAGCTTCACCGAAAACCTGAAGGACATCCTGGCGGCCGACGGCCTGGACGCCACCGACCCGCACGACGTCATGACCTGGATCGACAACAACTTTCATCAACCCTGCGACCTTGGTCGCGCCGGGCTTCCAGAAGAGGTCGCGTCCATCACCGCCTACTTGGCCTCCCGGCGCAACGGCTACGTCACCGGGGCGACGGTGAACGTGGACGGCGGATCCGACTTCATCTAGCGGGCCGCATCAGCTCTCCAAGTCACCCTCGGTCTCCAGCAGCGCCTGGCGCAGCCCGTCCAGGGTTTGCTGCGTCGGCTCGGCCCACATGCCGCGCCCGGCCGCCTCCAGCAGCCGTTCGGCCATGCCGTGCAGCGCCCACGGGTTGGACTCCGTCATGAATTTGCGGTTCTCCGCATCCAGCACGTAGCGCTCGGTCAGCTGCTCGTACATCCAGTCCGCCATCACCCCGGCGGTGGCGTCGTAGCCGAAGAGGTAGTCGACGGTGGCCGCCATCTCGAATGCGCCCTTGTAGCCGTGCCGGCGCATCGCGGCCATCCAGCGGGGGTTGACCACCCGGGCGCGAAACACCCGCGTGGTCTCCTCGGACAGCGTGCGGGTGCGGATCGCGTCGGGTCGGGTGTTGTCGCCGATGTAGGCGGCGGGCGCCGTGCCGGTCAGCGCGCGCACGGTGGCGACCATGCCGCCGTGGTACTGGAAATAGTCGTCGGAGTCGGCGATGTCGTGCTCGCGGGTGTCGGTGTTCTTGGCGGCCACAACAATTCGCCGGTACTGGCGGTTCATGTCGTCGACCGCCTCGCGACCGTCGAGGTCGCGTCCGTAAGCGAACCCGCCCCAGGCCGTGTACACCTGGGCGAGGTCGGCGTCGTCGCGCCAGTTCCGGCTGTCGATAAGCTGCAGCAGCCCCGCGCCATACGTGCCCGGTTTAGAACCGAAAATCCTTGTGGTAGCGCGCCGTTGGTCGCCATGCTGGGACAGGTCGGCCTGCGCGTGCGCTCGGACGTAGTTGGCCTCGACGGGCTCGTCGAGTCCGGCGACCAAGCACACCGCGTCGTCAAGCATCGTGACGACATGCGGGAATGCGTCGCGGAAGAATCCCGAAATGCGCACCGTCACGTCGATGCGCGGGCGGTCCAGCTCGGCCAACGAAATGGGCGTGAGTCCGACGACCCGGCGCGATGCGTCGTCCCAGACCGGCCGAACGCCCAGCAGCGCAAGCACTTCGGCGATGTCGTCGCCGGAGGTGCGCATCGCCGAGGTGCCCCACACCGACAGCCCGACCGATTGCGGCCACTCTCCATGGTCGTTGCGATACCGGTCCAGCAGGGAATCCGCCAGCGCGACACCGGCTTCCCAGGCCAGCCGCGACGGCACCGCCTTGGGGTCGACGGAGTAGAAGTTGCGGCCGGTGGGCAGCACATTGACCAGGCCGCGCAGCGGGGAACCGGACGGTCCTGCCGGTATGAACCGGCCGTCGAGTGCCCGCAACACCTGGTCGATTTCGGCTGCGGTGCCGGCCAGCCGGGGCACTACTTCGGTGGCCGCGAATCGCAGCACCGTGGCCACGTCGGCGTTGTCGGTGATCGTGTCGGCGACATCGGGGTCCCAGCCGCCGGCTTGCAGCGATGCGACCAATTCGCGGGCGAGGGCCTCGGTTTGATCGACCGTCGTCCGCTCGTCGGTGCCGTCTTCGGCAAGACCGAGTGCTTGTCGCAAACCGGGGATCGCCTGCTCGCCACCGAACAGCTGGCGGGCTCGAAGAATGGCGAGTACCAGGTTGAGTTCTGCTTCCCCGGTGGGCTTTTGCCCGAGGATGTGCAGCCCGTCGCGGATCTGGACATCCTTGATCTCACACAGCCAGCCGTCGACGTGCAGCAGCATGTCGTCGAACGAGTCTTCTTCGGGCCGTTCGGTCAGGCCCAGATCATGGTCCATCTTGGCGGCCCGGATCAGCGTCCAGATCTGCTGGCGGATGGCGGGCAGCTTGCCGGGATCCAGGGCGGCGACGTTGGCGTGCTCGTCGAGCAGTTGCTCCAAACGGGCGATGTCGCCGTAGCTTTCGGCACGGGCCATCGGCGGAATCAGATGGTCGACGAGCACCGCGTGCGCCCGGCGCTTGGCCTGAGTGCCCTCGCCGGGATCGTTGACGAGGAACGGGTAAATCAGCGGCAGGTTGCCCAGTGCGGCGTCGGATCCGCAAGCCGCCGACATGCCCAGCGTCTTTCCCGGCAGCCACTCCAGGTTTCCGTGCTTGCCCAGGTGCACCACCGCGTGCGATCCGAATCCGGCGTCGAGCCAGCGGTAGGCGGCCAGATAGTGGTGACTCGGTGGCAGGTCCGGATCGTGATAGATGGCAACAGGGTTCTCGCCGAACCCGCGCGGCGGCTGTACCAGCAGTACCAGGTTGTCGGATTGCATTGCGGCGATGACGATCTCACCGTCGGGATCGTGGCTGCGATCGACGAACAACTCTCCGGGCGCCGCGCCCCAATGGGTTTCGACGGCCTCGCGGAATTCTTCCGGCAAGGTAGCGAACCAGGCGCGGTAGTCCGAGGCCGAAATCCTGACGGGGTTGCCGGCCAGCTTCTCTTCGGTCAGCCAGTCGGGGTCTTGCCCACCGCGTTCGATCAGCGCGTGGACCAGCGCGTCGCCGTCGTTGGCGTCGATTCCGGGCAGATCGCCGACCCGGTAGCCGCGGTCGCGCATCGCCCGCACCAAGGCCACCGCGCTGGCCGGGGTGTCCAGTCCCACCGCGTTGCCGATGCGGGCGTGCTTGGTGGGATACGCCGAGAACACCAGGGCCACCCGCTTGTCGGCGGGAGCGACGTGTCGCAGCTGCGCGTGCCGGATGGCCAGGCCCGCGACCCGCGCACAACGTTCGGCGTCGGCCGCATAAGAGATCAGCCCGTCGTCGTCGATCTCTTTGAACGAGAACGGAACCGTGATGATGCGCCCGTCGAACTCGGGCACCGCCACCTGAGTGGCCACATCGAGCGGGGACAGACCGTCGTCGTTCTGGCTCCACTGATCCCGCGAGGTCGTCAGGCACAGCCCCTGCAAGATCGGAATATCAAGGGCGGCAAGGTGTTCGACGTTCCAGCTGTCGTCGTCCCCACCGGCCGACACGGTCGCGGGCTTGAGTCCCCCGGCGGCCAGCACCGTGACCACCATGGCGTCGGCCTCGCCGAGCCGTTGCAGCAGCTCGGGCTCGGCGGTACGCAGCGACGCGCAGTAGACGGGCAGCGGTCGTCCGCCGGCTTCCTCGATCGCCGTGCACAGCGCGTCGATGTAGGCGGTGTTGCCGGCCAGATGTTGCGCGCGGTAGTAGAGCACCGCGATCGTGGGGCCCGACGTCTGCTGCGGCGCAGGCCGCTCGAGTTCGCCCCAGGTCGGGGTCACCACCGGCTCGGTGAAGCCGACTCCGGTCATCAGTACGGTGTCGGACAGGAAGGCGTGCAGCTGGCGCAGGTTCTCCACGCCACCGTGCGCCAGGTAGATGTGCGCCTGCACCGCGATTCCGGCGGCCAGGGTGGACAGTCCGGTCAACTCGGCGTCGGCGGCCTGCTCGCCGCTGACCAGGATCGCCGGAATGCCACTTGCGATGACGGTGTCGATGCCGCTTTGCCAGGCGCGATAGCCGCCGAGGATCCGGACCACCACAATTTCCGCGCCGGCTAACAGGTCGGGCAGCTCTTCATCGGATAGCCGCGCGGGGTTGGCCCACCGATAGTTTTTTCCGCTGGAACGCGCGCTGATCAAGTCGGTGTCGGATGTCGACAGCAGGACGATCGTCGGCTCAGCCACCCATCATTCGTACCGTAACGCGACCGGTGGGCGGACAGCGCCCGCTCAGGTCCCGGTACAGATGCTGATGAAACGTATCGGCGCGCAGATGCTGACCCAGACGTGCGGCCGTGGGCCGGACCACGCCGGGGGAGGCGGCGGGGGTGGCGGAGCAGCCGGGGGTGCCGGAGGCGGGCCCTGCGCGGCGACGACGCACGTGTTGGTTGGCGCGTCGTAGACGGTCCCTTCGCCACATTGGGCCGCTCGACTTATCGCCGGCGACATCGCCGTCGCGGTAACGGCGAGCGCGAACGCGGCCGGGAGGATGAGTGCTAAGCGATTCGCTATCCCGAACATCACAGCCCTCCGTGCGGACCAATTCCCCCCTCAGCAAACATTGCCACAAATGGCGCTGGGCCGCGCGTGTTCATGCTGTTTTCAATTGAGTACAGCCACGATTCGTGCGGCGACCTCGCCGGTCACGTTTGCCGGCTCGGCCGCGTGGTAGCGATCGGCGGCCGGGTCGTACGCCGCCCCGGCGATCGACCCGTGATCGGCCGCCAACTCCACCAGCTGCGCGGGCCACCCGACCCCTGCGAGCTGGGCGGCGAAGTCGCGGCTGGCCGTCACCGGAACCACGTCGTCGTCCCGGCCATGCAGCAAGGTGAACGGCGGACCGCTCCGGCCGGGAGTCAGTTCGTCGCCCGGGAGGCGACCCGTGATCGGGTCGGGGGCCGTGAAAGCGCCTGCCAGACAGACAGTATGGGTCAGTCGGACATCCCGGCAAGCAAGGGTCAGACCTGCCGCCGCAAGGCCGCCCATTGACCACCCGACGAGCACGAAGCGGTCGCTGCGCTGCTGCATGAATTCGACCGATCCCAACAAGTCCGCGCGGCCACCGTCGCGGGAGTGGGAATCCCAATCCACCACCACGACCGTGGCACCGTGGCCGGCCAGCAAGCGGGCCAGTGGCCGGACGACGGCGCGGGCATTGGCCTGCATGCCGTGCCATACGAGAACTGCCGGTTGATTCGGGTCACCGAAGACATCGGCCAAGCGTCCCGGGGCGTACTCCATCGTCTGCATTACCGGAGGGTGCCCAGCGCGACCCGCGGCAAATCTTCTGTCGGTGGCCGTCGCTACGATCGAAAGTATGTTCGATGGCTTGCAGGACACAGCTGAGCTGGCGCGCGCTGACGACGCGACCGTGGTCGCGGCGATCGGGGATTGGACGCGAGCCGAAGCCGCCGCTTCGTCGCGCCGGCTGGCGGCCATTGCCGAACTGGTGCGCCGCCACGCGATGGGCCCCGTCGACCATGCCATGTGGTCGTGTGACAACTGGGATGCGATGGCCGCCGAAGTCGCTGCTGCACAAGGCATTAGCCACGGCACGGCGTCCGGTCAGATGTATCTGGCTGTCGCACTGCGCGACCGGCTACCGCAAGTAGCTGCCCTCTTCTATGACGGCGCAATCGGCGCGCGGTTGGTCGCGGCCATCGTGTGGCACACGGATTTGATCAAGGATCCGGACACACTGCGACTGGTCGATACGGCACTGGCCAAGAATGCGGCCCGATATGGGCCGCTGTCGGCGAACAAGACGGCACAGGCCATCGACGCGATCGTCGACCGCTACGACCCCGGTGCCTTGCGGCGGATCCGGGCGGCCGCGCGCAGCCGCGACTTGGTGGTCGACCTGGCAAACGACGAGTCGGGAACCGCCGCGGTGTGGGGTCGGCTGTATGCCACCGACGCCGCGGCTTTGGACAGACGCCTCCTGGACATGGCCCTCGCTGTCTGCGACGACGACCCGCGCACCCTCGCGCAGCGCCGGGCCGATGCGTTGGGCGCGCTCGCCGCGGGAGCGCAGCGGCTCCGCTGCGGCTGCGACAACGCCGAATGCGCGGCGCGCCCAGAGTGCGACGAGCGCGCGACGGGTGTCGTCATCCACGTCGTCGCCGAGGCATCGGCGTTGGAGAGTGAACCCGCAACCTCGGGCGTCAACCGGCCCTCCGCGTTGATCGCCGGTGGCGGAACGGTTCCCGCGCCACGGCTGGCCGAGCTCGCCCGGGAGGGTGCGAAGGTGCGGCCGTTGCGTCATCCCGGCAACGACATCGCGGCCGAGTCGAGTTATCGCCCCTCGGCGGCGCTAGACGCATTTGTGCGATGCCGCGACCTGACCTGTCGATTCCCTAATTGCGATCGTCCCGCCGAGATCTGCGACATCGACCATACGATCCCCTATCCGTTCGGCCCCACGCATCCGTCAAATCTCAAGTGCCTGTGCCGAAAACATCATCTGCTCAAGACTTTTTGGACGGCCTGGCGCGACGAGCAGAGCCCGGACGGAGCGGTTGTCTGGACTTCGCCCAGTGGGCACACCTACACCACCCGGCCCGGCAGTCGCCTGCTGTTTCCGACGCTGTGCGTGTCAACAGGCGAATTACCCAGCGCGCCAAGCGCTGACGATCGGCTCGGCTGCCGCGGGGTGATGATGCCCCAGCGGCGGCGCTCCCGAGAGCAAGATCGCCTCTGCCGCATCAACGCCGAGCGTTCCCTCAACGCCGCTCACGTCGCCGAACGAAATCAAGCGCCGCCGTTCTGAATCTCCCTTAACGTGGAGACGTGGACCGAACCCGAGACAGCGATGCCTGCCCCGGTGCGCTGCAGGTGCATCAGGCCGCCGACGGCGCTCTGGTGCGCGTGCGACTGCCCGGCGGGATGATCACTGCCGCGCAGCTGGCGGCGCTGGCCGGCCTGTCCAGCGGCTTCGGCTCGGGAACCTTGGAACTGACCGCGCGCGGCAACGTGCAGTTGCGCGCGATCACCGACGTGGCGGCCGTCGCTGAGGGCATCGCCGAGGCCGGGCTGCTGCCGTCCGCGACGCACGAACGGGTGCGAAACATCGTCGCCTCGCCGCTGTCCGGGCGCGCGGGCGGACGTACGGACGTGCGGGCCTGGGTGAGCGCGCTGGATGCGGCGATCTGCGCCGAGCCCACGCTGGTGGATCTGGGCGGCCGGTTTTGGTTCAGCATCGACGACGGCCGTGGCGACGTGTCCGGACTGGGCGCCGACGTCGGCGTGCACGTGTGCGAGGACGGGTACGCGCTACTGCTGATGGGACGCGACACCGGCCTGCGTATGACGGCCGACGACGTGGTCACCACGCTGGTCGGGGTCGCCGTCCGGTTCACCGAAATACGCGAAAGTGCTTGGCGTATCAATGAACTGGACGACATCGAAGATCTAGTGCCCGGCGCCGATTTCGGTGCCGCCCCGGTTGCGCCGGTCTCCAAACCACCGGTGGGCTGGATAGCCCAGGACCGGCCAGGTCAGGAAGGCCGGGTTGCGTTGGGCGCCGCGGTACCGCTGGGTGTGCTGCCCGCGCAAGTCGCGGAGTATCTCGCCGTGATCGAGGCCCCGATGGTGATCACGCCGTGGCGCTCGGTGCTGGTGTGCGACCTCGACGAGGGCGTGGCCGACGCCGCGCTGCGGGTGCTGGCACCGCTGGGTCTGGTGTTCGACGAGAACTCCCCCTGGCTCGACATCAGCGCCTGCACGGGCAGCCCGGGCTGCGCGCGCTCGGCCACGGACGTGCGGGCGGACGCGGCGAACCTTGTCGGGACGGATTCGTCGGTGCATCGTCACTACGTCGGCTGCGAACGCGCCTGCGGCAGCCCGCCGACCGGACAGGTGCTGGTCGCTACCGGCGACGGATACCGGCTGCTTCGGCCGTAGGGTGAGCAGGTGCTCGACTACATCCGCGACGCGGCGGAGATCTATCGCCAGTCGTTCGCGATCATCCGCGCCGAAGCCGACTTGGCCCGATTCCCCGCCGATGTGGCGCAGGTCGTCGTCCGGTTGATCCATACCTGCGGGCAGGTCGACGTCGCCGAGCATGTGGCCTTCACCCGGGACGTGGTGGCGCGGACCGGCGCCGCACTGCGAGATGGCGCTCCCGTGCTGTGCGACTCGTCGATGGTGGCCGCCGGGATCACCAAAGCACGGTTGCCCGCCGGAAACCAGGTCGTGTCGTTGGTGGCCGACCCTCGCGCACCCGAGTTGGCCGCGCGACGACAGATCACCCGCTCCGCGGCGGGCGTGGAACTGTGGGCCGACCGGCTCGACGGCGCGGTGTTGGCCATCGGCAATGCGCCAACCGCGCTGTTCCGGCTGCTCGAGCTGATCGACGAGGGCGCCGCGGCGCCGGTGGCGGTGCTGGGTGGACCGGTGGGATTCGTCGGCTCGGCACAGTCCAAGGTGGAGCTGATCGAACGCCCACGCGGGATGTCGTATCTGGTGGTGCGGGGCCGCCGCGGCGGCAGCGCGATGGCCGCCGCCGCCGTCAACGCAATCGCGAGCGACACCGAATGACCACCCGGGGCACGCTGTGGGGCGTCGGCCTGGGCCCCGGCGATCCGGAGCTGGTGACCGTCAAGGCGGCGCGGGTGATCGGCGAGGCTGACGTCGTCGCCTACCACAGCGCCCGGCACGGCCGCAGCATCGCCCGCGGCATCGCCGAACCGTATCTGCGGCCAGGTCAGATCGAGGAGCACCTCGTCTATCCGGTGACCACCGAAGTGACCGATCATCCCGGCGGCTACGCCGGGGCGATCGAGGACTTCTATATCGAGGCCACCCAGCGCATCGCCGGGCACCTCGACGCGGGGCGCAATGTGGCGCTGCTGGCCGAAGGCGATCCGCTGTTCTACAGCTCGTATATGCATCTGCACACCCGGCTGACACAGCGGTTCGACGCCGTCATAGTGCCCGGCGTGACATCGGTAAGCGCCGCGTCGGCGGCCGTCGCAACCCCACTGGTGGCCGGCGACGAGGTGCTGACGGTGCTGCCGGGAACCCTGCCCGTCGCCGAGCTGACCCGCCGGCTCGCCGACGCGGACGCCGCTGTGGTGCTCAAGCTGGGTCGTTCGTATCACGCTGTGCGGGAAGCTCTTTCGGCATCCGGGCGACTGGGCGAAGCGTTCTACGTGGAGCGGGCCAGCACTGCCGCGCAACGGATCTCGCCGGCCGCCGACGTCGACGAGGCCAGCGTGCCCTACTTCTCCCTGGCCATGCTGCCGGGCGGACGCCGGTTCGAGGAACGCTCGCCGGTCGGGGGGGTCGCCGTCGTGGGACTGGGCCCGGGAGACCACGACTGGATGACGCCACAGAGCCGGCGAGAGCTGGCCGCCGCGACCGACCTGATCGGCTACGGCAACTACCTCGATCGCGTCCCGGTGCGCGACGGGCAGCAGCGCCACCCCAGCGATAACACCGACGAACCCGCGCGGGCCCGCCTGGCCTGCGCGCTGGCCGAACAGGGCCGCGCGGTGGCGGTGGTGTCGTCGGGCGATCCGGGCGTGTTCGCGATGGCCACCGCCGTGCTGGAAGAGGCCAAACAATGGCCCGGCGTCCAGGTGCGCGTGATCCCGGCGATGACCGCGGCGCAGGCCGTCGCCAGCCGCGTCGGTGCGCCGCTGGGTCACGACTATGCGGTGCTGTCGCTGTCGGATCGGCTCAAGCCGTGGGACGTGATCGAGACGCGCCTGACGGCCGCGGCGGCGGCCGATCTGGTGCTGGCCATCTACAACCCGGCGTCCAAGAGCCGGACCTGGCAGGTCGGCGCCATGCGAGACATCCTGCTGACCCATCGCGAACCGGGAACGCCGGTGGTCATCGGCCGCAACGTGTCCGGTCCCGACGAGAACGTCCGCGTGGTGCGGCTCGCCGACCTTGATCCGGCCGACGTCGACATGCGCTGCCTGCTGATCGTTGGGTCGTCTCAAACCCAGTGGTACACAGACGATTCCGGTGACAAGGTGTTCACGCCGCGGCGCTACCCGGGCTAGTCGCTACCCCAGCTGCTCGGCAGCATCGGCACGGACGGACCGTCATTCAGCTGGTCACCGGTCAGCGTCGTCAGTCCTGCGGCGTGGTCCGCGCCGGATTTGGCTGCGGCACCGGCGAATCCGAGCGGCCCGGCGCCGGACCCCCCGGCCGTGGTGACGGGCTCCTCGTCGGGGCCGGGGGCCACGTCCTCGAGGTCCATGTACTCGTAGCGGTAGGCCTTGTCCTTCGCGGTTCCGCCGCGACGGCGGCGGGCCTTCACTTTCTGCTTTCCGGCAGCCGACGCGGCGGCTGCCGGGGCGTCGGCATCGTCCGGCGCCGGCTCCTCGGTCTTGCGGCGGGACCGGTTCCGCGCGCTGGCGCTCCCCGAAAGTCCGGACAGCCCAACGGCGTACAGCGCGTCAGACAGGCCCGCGCCGAGTCCGGTCGTGCTGGTCGGGCCGAAGCCGACGCCGGGTGGGGCGCCGGCCGGCGGGGCGCCGCTCGCCGGGGCGGCGGTCGCGGAAGCGGGGGCAGGCGCGGGGGCGGTGGCGCTCGAACTGGTCGGCACATTGCCGAATCCCGCTGGGGCCGGCGTGGTGGGCATCGGCGTCGGTGCCATTGCGGGCAACGGCGGCTGGATCGCCAGGGGAACCGCGGTGCTCACCGCAATCGCCGCGGCGCCCGCTGCTGCCCCGGCAGCGCCGGCCGCGGCGACGACCATCATGGCCGGGATGGCGACGACGGCCAGTTGAACCGCCACCTGAATGAACGGCCAGAAGATCATCAGCGTGTGGAAGATGGCCCAGCCCATGGCGCTGGCCAGCGTGGGCGACAGCCCCAACTGCGTGAAGAAGGAGGCGAGGCTGTTGACCCAGGGCACCGGCGGGAAGGGCCAGCCGCCGGGGTTGAGGTCCTTGGACACCGGCCACGCAAAACTGGTCGTGTACTGCCGAATCCACGCCTCGAGCTGATCCATCCAGGACGGGTACTGCTGCGCCGCCGTGGTCGCTTGCTGCTGGGTGGTCGACGTGTTGGCGGCCGCCACCATGATCTGCGGCGCGGGCGTCGACGGCGGCACCGCGGCGAGCGCGGATTCGCTGACGGCCTCGTAGGTGCTCATCGTCGTGGCGGCCTGCACCCACATCCGCGCATAGTCGGCCTCGTTCACGGCGATCGGGATCGTGTTGATGCCGAAGAAGTTCGTCGCGACCAGGGCGCCGTGAATCGCGTGGTTCGCGGCGAGCTCGCCCATCGTGGGCATGGCGGCCAGCGCGGCGGTGTAGGCGCCGGCGGCCGTTTCGTGCAACGCAGCCGCGGCCGTGCTGTCCGCGGAGCTGGTCAGCAGCCAGGTCAGATACGGGGCGTGGGCGGCGACGTACTGCTGCGCGCTCGGGCCTTGCCACTCTCCGGCCTGCACCGCACCGAGCAGCCCGGTGAGTTCGTCGGCGGCGTCGGCGTATTCGGTGCTCAGCGCCGACCACGCACCGGCCGCGGCCAACAGTGGCCCCGGCCCGGGCCCACTGCTCAACAGCGTGGAATGCACCTCTGGTGGAAACGCGAGCCAGACGGGGGCGGTCATTGAAGCGGGCCTTCCGGGGCGATGTGGGCTGTGCTTAGTGGTCGTCGCGCCGCGCGATTTAGTTCCCACCGGGTTTCTTCTTTGCGCGCGGCGCACGCATGCGCAACGATGCAGGGATGCGGTGTGATGTTGCGCGTGAAGCGCTTTCCGCCCGATTGGACGGCGAGCGAACAGACGTGCCCGTCCAGCAGGTGGATGCCCATCTGGAGACGTGCCGCGGGTGCCGCACCTGGTTGATCGGCGCGGCCACGCAGACTCGTCGGCTGGCCTCGATCGAGCCCGGTGACGGCCCGGACCTGGTCGCGCGGATCATGGCGAGCATCGACGAGGACCCCGCAGCACGTCATGGCTGGATGCGTGCCGTACGGGCGCGCTACGCGCGGTGGGGACTCATCGCGGTGGGTGCCTTTCAGGTAGTGCTCGCGGCTGCTCAGATTGGCGGAGTGAACTTCGGCATGGTGTCGCATCACATGCACGGCGCGATGTCCGGCGAGCACCTGCTGCACGAGTCCACGGCCTGGTTGCTGGCGTTGGGGACAGCCATGATCGCGGCCGGCGTCTGGCCCGTGATGGCGACCGGCGTAGCGGCGATAGCGGGTGCGTATTCCCTAGGGCTGATCTGTTACGTGGCCGCCGACGCCCTGGACGGCCAGGTGACCGCGACGCGCGTCGCAAGTCACGTGCCCGTGCTGCTGGGGCTGGCGTTCGCGGTGCTGGTGGCGCGCGAACGAACCGGCGGTCGCGGGTCAGGCGAGTCCGACTTCGACGCTTTCGAAGGCCAGCTGCCCGCCAGTTTCCCCACTCGTCGCCGCGGCCATCTGCGGCCGATCAATCGGTCTCCGTCGGACCTCGCCGCAAACTCTACGACGACCTGTCGTAGACTGACCGGACCCGCGCAACTAAGGTGGTTGGCCATGACCGCGTCCAGCAACGACGAGGCCGTAACCGAACTGGCCTTGGCAGCCGCGCGCGGGAACGAGCGAGCTCTCGAAGCCTTCATCAAGGCCACCCAGCAAGACGTATGGCGGTTCGTCACCTACCTTTCCGACGCGGGCAGCGCCGACGATCTGACTCAGGAAACCTTCCTGCGGGCAATCGGGGCGATCGAGCGGTTCGCCGGCCGCTCCAGCGCCCGCACCTGGCTGCTGTCCATCGCGCGCCGCGTGGTCGCCGATCACATTCGCCACATCCAGTCGCGGCCACGCGCCACCCCGGGTGCCAACCCCGAGCACGTGCGCAACGGCGACCGGCACGCGCGCGGATTCGAGGACGTGGTCGAGGTGACGACGATGATCGCCAACCTCGCTCCCGAGCAACGCGAGGCGCTGCTGCTGACCCAGCTGCTCGGGCTGCCCTACGCCGACGCCGCCGCCGTGTGCGGCTGCCCGGTGGGCACCATCCGGTCCCGTGTCGCCCGGGCCCGCGATGCGCTGCTGGCCGACGCGGAACGCGACGACCTGACCGGTTAGGCTTGGCGCGCAACCCAATCCGCGGCTTGTTCGACGGTGTCGGCCTTGTGCACGTCCTTCGGCAGCGGCGGGCGGTCCACCATGACCACCGGGATGTCCAGTGCCACAGCGGCATCCAACTTCGCCTTCGTCATGTCGCCACCGCTGTTCTTGGTCACCAGGGCGTCGATGCGGTGCTCGCGCATGATCGCGATTTCGCTGTCGTAGTCATATGGCCCCCGGGACAACAGCAACTGGTGGTTTCGGGGTAAGGCATGGACATCGGGTTCGGTGACCGCGCGGATCAAAAACCACGCGTCGCTGCCGACGAAGGCGCTGGTGCCCGAGCGGCCGGTGGTGAGAAATATCCGTTCATAGCGTTGGGCAGCAACGGCTTTCGCGGCTTCGCTGTCGGATGTGACGACTGTTGCGGCGCCGTGATCCCAGGGCGGGCGGGCCAGCACCAGGTGATTGATGCGCAGTTCTTTACAGGCCTGCGCGGCGTGCGCGGTCATGGTCGCCGCGAACGGGTGGGTGGCGTCGACAACCGCGTCGATGTCGTGTTCTCGCAACCAGCTTTTGAGGCCGTCTACACCGCCGAACCCGCCGATGCGCACTTCACCGACGGGCAGCGCCGGGTCGGGGACCCGCCCGGCCAGTGAGCTGATCACGTCGACATCGGGGTGCAAGGTCTTGGCGAGCGCGCGGCCCTCGGCGGTGCCCCCGAGCAGCAGCACTCGCATCAGTGTGGGCCTTTTGCTCGGCGCGCGGTCGAGTATAGGTAGCTGTCGGTAAAGCCTTCGGCGGCAAGCACGTCGCCGACGATGATGACGGCGGTCTTGGTGATGTCGGCCTCGTGCATCTGGTCGGCGATGTCGGACAGCGTGCCGCGCAAGGTTACTTCTTGCGGCCAGCTCGCGAAAGCAACGACCGCTGTTGGGGTTTCGGGCCGGTAGCCGGCTTTAAGGAGTTGCGGAACAATGGTGTCGATCTGGGCAGCAGCCAGATGCAGTACCAGTGTGCCGCCCGATTGGGCGAGGGTATGCAGGTCTTCGCCGGCCGGCATGGCGGTCGACAGCGTCGATACCCGGGTCAGCGTGACGGTCTGCGCCACTCCCGGGACGGTGAGCTCGCGGTTGAGGGCGGCGGCCGCTGCGGCGAAAGCCGGTACACCAGGCACGATTTCGTAGCCGATTCCCAGCGCGTCGAGTCGTCGGCACTGCTCGGCAAGGGCGCTGTACAGCGACGGATCACCGGAGTGCAGCCGGGCGACGTCGTGACCTTTGTCACTCGAATCGGCGAGTTCAGCGACGATCTGCTCGAGCGTCAACGGACCGGTGTCAACGATTTTCGCGCCGGGCGGACACAGGGCCAGCAGCTCGTCCGGCATGATCGAACCCGCGTACAGGCACGTTTCGCATCGTTGCAGAAGTCGTTGGCCGCGAACGGTGATCAGGTCGGCGGCCCCGGGGCCGGCGCCGATGAAGTAAACGGTCACTTCGTCACCGCCCACTGCGTGACCGGGTATTGCGGGCGCCAGCCGGTGAAGTCGCCCAGCGGTTCGCCCTGGTAGAGCTGAAAGCGTCGCAGTTCACCGCCGATTGTCGAGTGCGCGCGTAGCAGTTCAGCTTCCGATTCTGTGGTCACGACGTTGGCGACCAGTCGGCCGCCTGGTGGAAGGCGGTCAAGGCAGGCATCGAGAAGGCCGGGATGGGTAAGTCCGCCACCGATGAAGATGGCGTCGGGCGTCGGGGCACCGTCGAACTCGCCCGGCGCTTGGCCGCGCACGTCGATCGTGACGCCGAAGGCGACGGCATTGAATTCGATGTTGGCGCAACGTTTCTCGTCTTGCTCGAAGGCCACGGCGGTGCAGGTGGGCCAACTGCGACACCACTCGACGGCGATGCTGCCCGCCCCAGCGCCGACGTCCCACAACCGCTCGCCGGGCCGAGGCTGGAGGGCCGCGAGGGTGACCGCCCGGATGCCGTGCTTGGTGATCTGTCCGTCGTGTGCGAACGCTTCGTCGGGCAATGGCGTGACGCGTTCGTCGGGCAGGTAGCGGATGGCGATCACGTTGAGGTCGTCGACGTTGCTGTTGACCCAGTTGCGGGCGACGCCGTCGCGGCGGCGTTCGGCCGGGCCGCCCAGTTGTTCGAGCACGCTGATTTCGGAGTCGCCGCGGCCGTGTGCAGTGAGCAATTCTGTGAGGGCTCGTGGTGTTGCGCTGCTTTGCGACAGCACGATCGCTTGGCCGCCGCGGCGTACCGCGGTGCTCGGCGGAGCGGTGACCAGGCTGATCACCTCGGTGTCGTGGACGTTCCACCCCATTCGGGCGCAGGCCAGCGTCACCGATGAGACGTGCGGTACTACGCGGACGTTTTCGGTGCCGTAGATGCGGATCAGGGTGCCGCCGATACCGTGCATGAGCGGGTCGCCGCTAGCGACGATGTGGATGTCTGGGCCGTCGACCGGAAGTGCTTGCAGCGCAGGCAGCATCGGCGACGGCCACTCGATGCGCTTGGCGGCGAGTGTGTCGTCGAGCAATGCGAGTTGCCTTTCGGCACCGTAAATAACTGTGGCCGTTTGCAATTCGCGTCTTGATTTTGCGGAGAGACCGGCCATGCCGTCGGCGCCGATGCCGACCACGACGATCATCGCGGCATCCTGCGCCAGACGAACTGCGGCAGCATCCGCATGACGGCCGCCGCGGGTCCCAACGCCCACGGGATCCACACCGTGCGCCGGCCCTTGGTGAGGGCCCGGGCCGTCGCGGCGGCCACCTGTTCCGGGGTGCTGGATAGCGGAGCCGGGGTCATGCCCTCTGTCATACGCCCGATGACGAATCCCGGGCGCGAGATGAGCAGGTGCACGCCGGTGCCGTGCAGCGCGTCGGCTAGGCCGCTGGCGAAGCCGTCGAGCCCGGCCTTGGCCGAACCGTAGACGTAATTGGCCCGACGCACGCGGGCGCCGGCGATCGAGGAGAACACCACCAACGATCCGCGGTTTGAGGCGCGCATGGCGTTGGCCAGATGAGTAAGCATGCTGACCTGGGCGACGTAGTCGGTGTGCACGACGGCCACGGCGTGGTCGGCATCGGCCTCGGCGCGGGCCTGATCGCCGAGGATCCCGAAGGCCAGCACGGCGGTGCCGATGGGCCCGTGCTCGGCGATGACTTCGGCGACCAGCGGGCCGTGCGAGGCCAGGTCGTCGGCGTCGAATTCACGGGTGTGGACCGCCTTCGCGCCGGCAGTTTTGACCGCGGTGACCTGCTCGTCGAGCTGATCGGCTCGGCGCGCGGCCAGCACCACCGTTGCTCCTTTCGCAAGGTGGCATGCGAGTTCAATGCCGATCTCGCTGCGGCCGCCGAGAATTAGAACTGGACCTGCGCCCGTGTCGTCCACGGCTGCGATTATCACCTGCGCTAGCGTGGACGGTGATGGCGAACACCACGACGCGGCTCACCAACGACGCTTTGGCCTTTCTGTCCGAACGTCATCTGGCGATGCTGACGACGCTGCGGGCGGACAACTCGCCGCACGTGGTGGCCGTCGGATTCACCTTCGATCCCACGACTCACATCGCGCGGGTGATCACGAGTGGGGGCACGCAGAAGGCTGTCAACGCCGACCGTGCCGGGGTGGCCGTGCTCAGCCAGGTCGATGGCGCACGATGGATATCACTCGAGGGCCGGTCCAAGGTCAACAACGATGCCGATGCCGTGCGCGATGCCGAGCTGCGGTATGCGCAGCGCTACCGCACGCCCCGGCCGAATCCACGACGCGTGGTCATCGAGGTGCAGATCGAGCGGGTGCTTGGGTCCTCAGATCTGCTCGACCGTGGCGGCGAGTAAGCCAATCTCGTTTACCTCTCTACACAGGGGTTCCACGATTATTGCCGGGCCTTTGTAGCAGTAGATCATCGTGCTCATGCTTACGACAAGCCTGTACGAATTCGATCGCCGCTGTGCGGTCACCTAGAAAATTGCGATATTGATCTGGCGTTAGTTCATAATACTCTTCGTAGTCAACGATGCCATTGCTTACCGGTATTGACGCATAATGTCGACCGGAGACGGACTCGATTCCGATTGAGTATCTGTCGTCTCTCGAAAAGTACGTGTCTTCAAATTTCATACGATTTTCGCAGCCTCCATACGATCACCGAGAGTTCCACCCTACGCGTCGCCCTACCTCGTGAAGCACTTCTGCCGATAGCTCCGGATGCCGCTCGTGAAGTCGCCTTAAGATATTGTTAAGCCCTTCTTCCAACGTCATGCTGCCCCATTCGATGGGCATACTCACAGCCGCGCGAATGGAGATCGGAAACCCACATGCTCTGCATTGCTGCCTCGGCTGATCCAAAAACTTGGAGCAGCTTAGTTTTATCTACCCCTGGAATAGCGGTGTCTTTCACAGCGACGATGATCGCGGAGTTAAGGGTGTCTGGGTTCAAGGTTCAGCTTCTCAGCGCTCGAAGCTAGTCGTCACAGAACCGTCTCACGGTCAATGATCATAATTTTAGTCGCATTCGGGTTATCCATAGCCATGGTAGTTCGAGTTCCCTAGACGTTATCGGTACGATCGATTCGATTCGATAACGGCGTGAACCTGGCCTACGACGTTCTCGGCCAACATTCCGGCTGCTGAGGTCGCCAGACCTACTCGACCGCAGCGGCGAGTAGTTTAAGGCGGATAGCCCTCCAGAATTATCGGAGTTCAAAGATCGGCTTTCCGTCCGGATCGAGAACAGCGGTGCAGATGTCTTCAATTGTTGCCGTCAGATATAAAGACAGTTTGACGAGATCGGCAGTTCCAGTTGTTTGATCCGTACTGCCAATAGCGACGAGAGTGCTATCTGCCTTGATTAAAGCCCAGTGTTCAACATCATCGAATCCTCGCATCTCAATATTGAAGCCGGGCGACAATTCCTCCCGTGAGGTTGGCACCTTTACCCGAGGCAAGCTTCGCTGACTTCTTATCTCCAAACCAAATCTGCCAAATAGATATCGCTCAATGGTTCTCATTAAAGGCGCAGCCAATATAAATTGTTCAGGACCCATCCGGTCGGAGTCTGTGATGACAAAAAGGCCATTCTCACTTCGGCGGCCTATCAGAAGACGAATCTCACCTAAGGACGCCGAGAATGTTGCTCGTCCATCCGCCGTCTGGGATCCGTGGGCAACACTATAACCTGCAACCTTGGCCCAAGCCGCCAGTTCCGGTGCGATTTCTACGGGCTCAGTCATCGCAACACGCCCCCGATCTCGATTAGTTCTTCGACCGTCATCGCCCTTCCCGCACTGTCGAGTATTCGAACTTGAATCGACCCACCCGGTTGGCCCAACCCAGGAGCGACTTCCGAAACTTCAATTTTCCAGCCCTTCGGAACATTTTCGAGCACATAGGCATGGTACGGATCGGCGAGGCTGTTGACATGGAGCGCGCGCTCCTCCCATGACACCGGTCGACCGTCTTCCATCGCTGCCAAAAACTTACCCGAGTCTTTACCAATTCGATCTAACTCTCTGCCGTAGAACTTAGCGAACTGATCTAGATCCGTAAAAGCAACTTTTGTACCCGGAACTGCACCAGCGTTACCTGGAAAATTCATCCATTGATCGCCTGTCGGGCTCAATTTATTGAAACGCTCGGCGTATTGCTGCTCAGTATATGCGTGACCTAGTGGGTCGCGCCCAAAAGGTGCCTCCGGATCACGCATCAGACTCGCGACCGACGGCGTGATGGTGTCTGGATCGGCGGGGCTCTCTACGAAGTCCCAATGTTCAGGCAGAGGCTCGCCATAATGCGGGTCGATCTGTTCATCCGGAAGTCGATGCCATCCATTGCCCGAAGGCTCGTGGGAATGCACCGGATCTTTTGGCTCATCGTCCCGCGGGCCCCCAAGATCATGTGTCGGCGGCCCATCACCATGGCCGCCAGAAGGGCTGCCATCGCCGAGTTCATTCGGTCTTCCACCGCCCGGTGCGCCGCCGCCCGGCTCATGCCAGCTCCGTCCACCCGGTGCGGGCAATTCTGGCGGATGGCCGCCGCCTGGCGGTGCCGCAAGATGTGGAACTGATCCGTTGGGCGCCGCCGATGGGAGCGCCGGTGCGTGCTGCGCTGAGGGCGCGGCTGGCGATGTTTCAAGCGGAGCACCATCGGCCGCCAGCGGGACGCGAGACGGATTGGGTTCTTCGGGCTGCGGATTGCGTGACGGCAAGTGCTCGGTCGATGCGGCCGACACCGGTGCGGGCTCTCGTGGGCCGGCCGGGGGCGCTGACACTGGTTCGTGCGGAACGACCGGCGACTCTGGGCGACCCGGGGCCGAACCACCCGGCGCTGTTGGCGAATGAGGTGCTGGCGTACCTGGCGGGGCAGATTCCACGGGCCGCGGTTGCGGCGCGTGTGGAACCTCAGCCGGTGGCGCGCTGACCGGACGGCCGCCAGCCGGAAGGTCTGTCTTGGGCAAATCAAGTTTGAGGTTGTCGAGGTCTCTCGTCAGGTCGGTGCCGACCTTGCCAATGTCGCCTAGCGCACCGGTCGTCGACGCAAACTCCCCGACCTCGCCGACCCGCCCTGCCGCGCCTGCGCTTTCTGCGGCGTCTTCGGCGCCACGCGCAGCCGCAGATCCTGCTTTCGCCCCCACGCCGGCCTCTCCGAATCCAGGCAGAAATAAGGTCGCGCCATCGAAGACGTTCTCCCCGACTCCCAAGCCCGGCCGAGCTGTGCTCCAATCATCAAGGTGCAGAAGGGATTTCCACATCTGCAGGTCAGCAGTCCCGCCTTCCCGTGGATGCAGAATGAGGTTAAGCGTGCCTGCTTTGAACTGGCTCTGCACCATGTCCTGCCACGTGGTCTCCGCTCCCTTGGGATCGAGGAGCAACCACGGTGCTGCTAAATCGCTTAGGCCTAGGGCCGTTTGGGCGGCTCCTTTGACAACTCCCTCATTTGCGTTGACGAAAGTGTCGAAAACAGTGGCGGCCTGGTTTCCGACTGCGTCGCCCAGGAAGTGGGTGAACTGGCCGCGCGTGAACTTCTCCATGTCTACGACCAGGCCGTCGGCGACCTGCATCAGCAGTCTGATCCCGTGCTCGAATTCTCGCGCTTGCCGTCCCAAGTCGTGCAATACGGCGTTGACGTCACGCGCGATCTCTTTGACTTCTTCGAGCGCATCGCCGTCGAGTATCGAGACGACGTCATGCCAGACGTCAGTCAGCGACTCCAAGCGGTGCAACAGGTTTCGGATGTCGTTTTGCGCACGGACAACCTCGTTGGCAAAGTCGTCGAGTTTGCCTGCCAATTCCCCGCACTGCGCGCCCAACTTCGTCATATTGCCGCCTATGACGGACAGCACGTGATCTATCTTTTCGCCCTCGGGGATCTGCTGGGCACCCACTAGCGTCCTGGACCCATTCAGGGCCCCTTGCATTCCGCTCACCGCCGAAGCGAACGTGCGCCAGCACCCGGCTGCCGCGTGCAACCCCGCCACGTCGCCGTTAGGCCACACATCGTCGACGAATGACTGCACGACCGCCCACAACAGTGGCGGGGGCTCCCCTGGGCCCAATGTTGCCGGTGGCCCGGGAGCGCCGATCTTGGTCGGCTCCGCTGGCGCCGGCAGCACACTGGCACCGCCGCCAAGCTTCGAGGCAGCTTCGGCCGTCGACCAGTTCGACGCGTCGACTTGGATCATGACGCCATTGCGCCGACACGCATTGATCGCTGCCGCAGCAGCATTCAACAACGACTCCGCTGACGCCTGATACGACAGCCCAAACACCTCACCGGCGACATCCAGACCCGTGTTGGCGCTAAAACCCGCCGCCAACACGGTCATGGCCGCGTCCAGACCGTCGCCCGCCGCAAGCACGGCGCTGCCCGCAGCGGACAGCGCGTCTGGGTCGACAGCAATAGGGGCCACACGCGAGATTTTTGCCTGGGCAGGCCGTCGACGCTATTCACCCGCAACTCATTGATTGCCAGTGGCGTCGGGGATGTCGGCGGCGTCTGGGCCAGGTGTCTGCGACCGCCAGCGGCGTAGTGAATTGACCAGCATTCACACCGCCGTTAACCTCGCCACTAAGGCATGGGGGCACGTAAATCGTGGTAGCCGGGAGGGTGACATGGTCGTCGACACTGCCCTGCTCCCCACAGTTCCGTGTGGGAGGTCGAAATGACCGGCGACCGGATACAAATAGACCTCGATTCGCTGGCGAAATTGGGCGGCGGGCCGCCACCTCCGGGGATAACGCCCGATCAGCTCGCTACAGGCCGCTCGCTCATGAGCCAATTACTGAGAATCTTTGGGATAGCTGCTAATACGGGTGATCCCGCCGACATGTCTGGTACCGAGTCCGGCTATGCCGAACGAAGCACGAAAACCGGTGACGCTCTGGCCAAATTCCCTGCAAACGAAGCAGAGTCAGCCGGGAAGTTAGGCGGTGCCGGCAGCCCCGCCGAGATGGCTCAGCAGATCCCGCAGATGATCTCCGGAGTCGCCGGCGGTATCTCGGGTGCCATGCAAGGTTTGCTGCAACCGTTAAGCCAGCTTCCGCAGCAGGCTGCTCAAATCGGACAGCAGATGATGCAAGCCGGCATGGGGGCGATGCAGCACGGCGCCGGAGAAGCGGCGGCCATCCCGGGTGAACTGACGGGATCGACCAGCGGCGCCGGTGCAGGCGCGCGCGGTGGCGGTGTGGGCGGCGGCGGACTCGGCGGCGCCACCACGCCGACAGGAGGCCTCAATCCACTGCCCGCACCATCAGCCGGCACTGAGCCCGCGTCAGCGCGCTCCACGTCGATACCACCACCAAGCCCCGCGGCGCCGACGAGTGCATCGAGGGGCGGGATGGGCGCGATGCCGATGATGCCGCCCGGTGCGATGCATGGAGCCGGTGGCGGCGGCAAGGATGAGAAGCCCGATACCAAACGCATTGTCGCGCCGTCTGTGAAGAATGGGGCTCCGGTCCAGGGCCGAATCACGACGCCTCCGCCCGTGGCAGAGGTCGTAAAACGTGTTGAGGGTAAACCGGTTGCGAGCCGCCGCATCATCTTGCCGGACCGGACGCGGGATGACGATGATTCAGACTCAAACCGTTAGAAGAACGGTGCACGCCGTTAGTTGCACACCAGATCACCTTCGCTGGAACGCATTTCGATACTCATTGCGACTTAGTCAGTCAGAGCCCTGCGGCGGCGCCGAGAATCAGATACCTTCCGCAATCGTGGACGGGCGATAGGATCGGGCTGTGACGGACCTCACTCCACCTCCACCGATGCCGCCACTCCCACAGCCTTGGCAGCCATCGCTACCCGTTCGGCCTACGCGACAGTGGCCGATGTTTGCATTTTTCACAGTTGCACTCTTAGTGACCCTCGCCGTTGCGATCGTCGGCTGGTTCCGACCTGCGCCAGCAAAGCCGCCCGCCGCGCCTACGTACACCGACCAACAGGTTGCTAAGGCCAAAGCCAAGGTGTGCGCAGCATACGAAAAAGTACGCAACTCGATAAGTGCGAGTACAGCGCGAGACAGAGGCGCCGATCCCACGTCCCAGCTCGTGTTCGCCATTAACGGACAGCAGGCGATTTTTACTGGAAGCGAGTACCTTCGAACCACGCTTGCTCAAGAGCCGGCAACTTCAAGCGAACTAGCCAAAACGATTCGACAATTAACGGACATTTATCAAGAGCTCGTCATTGAATATCAAAATAACTTGCCAGATTCAGAAGAGGCACCGACGGTGCGCGCCGCCGATGATACTGCGGTGGCCGTTCAAAGACTTTGCAAATGATTTTTCCTCCAGACGAATGGTCTTTTCTGCTAATCGGCAAACAATGGCCTTATGACGAGGACTTGGCGCACTATCTCACGGCAAGCTAAATCGCGGACAGATCAAGTCGGGTTTCATGCACTTTGCGGATCTGTTGCGTGGCGCCCAAACCGGACCGCTGTCCCAACACGAGGGCTATACGATCGACGACCTCCGCAGCGCCTTTAGCCGAGGCGAGGAGCACGCTCGAGAGGTAGCCGAGAAGAACGGTGCCAAAGAGAGAGCGCGTATGGTACCGCCTTCGACAGCATGGTAAGCCTCCAGCATGCTCTAGCTAATGTGGCCGATGAAGGCAATCAGCAAATCAAAGAAATTCAAAACTCAAAACAACCGGTTGAAATCAAAGTGCCACAGAATCGTCGAGGCGATCCACCGCTACCGAGCTCAGGCAAATATAGTCGCAGCCAAGTACAGCGGAAACGTTTCTGATGCAATGCAGAAGGTTCTCAACGCCGGCATGCCCGGGCAATCCGGTCGCCAATTCGCCCAGTCGCACGGCCTCGAAATGGGCCAGATGTTCAGGGGACCGAATCAGGAGAATCTTCAGGAGCAGGTTAAGGGAATCCTCAACAGCAGCCACACAACCGGTGGCCTGCCGCCAGATCTCAATACCCGTCCGCCGGCCTCGACCTCGCCGACAGGGCTAAACACACCAGCTCCCACCGCCCAGGGACAGCAAGCTCCAGTTGCTCCAGGCTCGCCGCCACGCCTGATGCCAGGTGTCAACCGGCCGCCCGCGCCGCCCGTTTCAGCAGCACCAGCTACCCCCGCCCCAGCCACGGGGCCTATGCCTGGCGCGCCCTCGCTGTCGCACGGGGGCACCCCATCATTAGGGGTGCCAGCAGGTGGAGGCGCCCAAAGCGTTCCGCCCGTCACGGCAACACCCCTAACGGGCGCACCAACCGCGCCTGCAAGCCCGGTTCAACCGGTCATCCCGGCCGACTTGGTGCATAGCTTCGACAAGGGAATGCAAGCGGGAACACCGATTTCGGCGACGGCTGGCGCCGTGCCGCCGCCTCAGCCCCCAGAGCCGCAAGCCCCACCGACAACGCCAACGTCCGGCATGGGCAGCGTCCCTGTCAATGCGCCCGGACGCGGGATGACGATGACACGGACGCGAACAATTTGTGACGCTTGTCGGGCGATCGCTCACCACCGTCGGCATCACGGAAATCTTTGCCCGAGAGCATGTTACGGCTGATTTCGTTGGCTGCGGCATTGGAGCCGAACGATTGATGTGCTCCAGTCTGAAGGTCATGTACTGGCCAAGTTGGTGCGCCAATTGCGCTGCCGTTGCGAAGCCTTAAGTGACTACCGGTATCGCGACAGGACGATACGATAAATGCCGTGTCGAACTTCGGACCGCTTTCTTCGTCGCCTGTTCCGCCGCCCTGGCCAGAAGGGCTGCCGCCCCCACGCACGCGGCAGTGGCCGATGTTCACCTTCCTACTCGTCGCCTTGCTGTTGACGCTCGGTGTCGCCATTGTCGGATGGTTCCGACCCGTACCGGCTAAATCTCCGGGGCCGACGACATACACCGATCAACAGATCGCGGAAGCTAAAGCGAAGGTGTGTTCCACCTATGAGCAGGTACGTAAGGCCGTTGTTACCAATACGAGCCGCAACGGCGGCGATGACCCCACTGCAACCCTCGCTGTAGCTGCGAATGCACGAGCTGCACTCTATAACGGCGGAGATTACCTTTCGAAAGCGTTGAGGCAAGAACCAGCGGCCCCACCTGAGCTAACAAAAGCAATAAATACGCTGGTTAATTCGTATCAGAAACTGGCGATCGATTTTCTGTCCGATGCCCCCGACTCTGAACAACAAACATCGCGCGATGCGGTTAGCAACGCCGGCACGGCAGTTTACGGCCTTTGCAAATGAGTCCATTTCCTCCCGGCGAGTGGTCCATGCTCCTTGTAGGCCATCAATGGCCTTATGATCAGGATTTGATGGCATTATCGCACGGCAGGCTGAATCGCGGACAAATCAAATCGGATTTTATCGATTTTGCTGAGATGCTGCGCAATGCTCGGTCCGGTCCGCTTGCCCAGCAGCAAGGTTATACGATCGACGATCTTCGAAATGCTTTCAGCCAAGGTGAGATCCGAGCGCGCGAGGTTGCCGATAAGAATGGCACTAAGGAATACGCGTATAGCACGGCCTATGACAGCATGATGGGCCTCCAACACGATCTGACCACCTTGGCCGAAGAGGGAAATAAGCAGATCGACAAAATCCAACAGTCCAAAGAGCCTGCGGAAGCCAAAGTTCCGCAAATCATCGCCGCGGTACACCAATATCAAGCGCTATCGAATCTTGCAGCTGCGAAATATAGCGGCAATGTACTAGATGCAATGCAGCGCATCCTGGCCGGAGAGGGACATGGGCAGTCGGCTCGTCAGTTCGCACAAGACCATGGCCTCGATGTCGGTCGTATGTTTAAGGGCCAAAACGATCTCGAAGAGCAGGTACGACGCCAATTAGGTGAAGCCGGTTCATCCAACCCCGGGTCTACAGATCCGCCAGGGTCCGCGCCGCCACAACTCGGCGCATCCGGGGGCGGTACCCCAACTGGGGGCCCGCAACCGGCATCGTTCAGTACTGATTCTGCGCCGCCACAACTCGGCGCAGCCGGAGGAAACACACCAACCGAGCAGCCGCCACAGACAACCTTCGCGACCGGCTCCAAGTTGCCACCGCAGGTCGGCACGCCAGGAGGTCCAACGTTACCAGGCCTTCGTGGAACGCCCGTGCCTTCAGCGAGCTATTCCAGCAACGCACCAGCGCCCATAGCACCGTCCGGGCCGACTCCATCGATGGCAGCGGGTGGCGCCCCGCATCTGCCCTCCACTTCGGTGTCCCCCCTGACCAGTGCGGCGGGCGCACCAACCGCACCGGCGAGCCCGGTTCAACCGGTCACCCCGGGCGACTTGATGCATAGCTTCGATAAGGGAATGCAAGCGGGAACACCGATTTCGGCGACAGCCGGCGCAATGCCGCCACCTCAACCCGCGGAGCCGCAAGCCCCGCCGACAACGCCCACATCGGGGATGGGCAGCGTTCCGGTCAACGCAGCGGCATATGACTCCCCCGCCCCGGTCGCCCACGCGGCAGCCCCTGATGCGACCCCGGCACCGCAGGTCGTTGCGGGACCATCGGCACCCGCCGCCGCGGCCACACCTACACCCGCGGGCCCGCTGCCCGCTTATGCCTCCGACATTCGGCCGGCGGTCCCCGCGGCCTCCGCCCCTGTTGTCCCGTCGAGCGCACCGCCCTCGGCGATGGCAAGCTCGGCACCGGTACACCCCTCGGCGGGACAGGCGAGCCCCGCCGGACCCGCGGTCGTGCGTCAGGCGCCCACCCCGCCGCCTCCATCGTCGCCGTCGAGTTTGGGAACCGAGGCCGCCGCTGCCACCGCCACCGGAGCGGTCGCCGGAGCGGCATCGGCCAGCGCCGCCGAGCGGGCGCGGCTGGAACGTCTCGTCGCCGCGGTCGCCCGTCAGCAACCTCGATTGGCCTGGGCCGCAGGAGATCGACCTGACGAAACCACCGTGCTGATAACCGATCTCGCGAGCGGCTGGATTCCACCGGGCATCCAGCTTCCGGCTGCGGTCACGCTGCTCTCCCCCGAACGCCGCCGCGGCGATATCGAAACGCTGCTCGGCGAAGTCACCCTCGCCGCCGGCTACACCCCGATCCACGCCGTCCCCGAGGAAGACGAACCGATACCCACCTCGCCGCGCCCGCGACGGGTGCCCGAAATTGACGAACTCGGTTGGGAACTCAACCAAGCGACCCAGTGGCGCGACGGTCTACCAAGGCTCGCCCACACCCTGGCCAAGGCTGCCACCAGCGGCACCGGAGTGCTGGAAAAGGAAGTCGAACTTCTTCAGACGCATCTGCGCGAAGTCAGCACCCGCGTTCTGGACAACTACCCCGACGACGTGGACTGCCACGATATCGGCAACTGGCAGCTGCTGGCCGCGATCGAAGCCCTGGTGGCCGGCAACAAGTCGGAAGCTAACTATCACCTCGCCTGGTTCCGGGCCTGCAGCACCACGATGAGCCAGTAAGGAGGGCAGCGATGTTCGTCGACACGGGATTACTGCACTCAGGCGGCAGCCAGACACAGCGCGCGGGCGGGCATGCCCAAGACGCGGCTGATCGCCTGGCGCGAGGACCCGTGATGTCTGGAATGTTCGGTGACTTCTCCGCCGCCGACGCGTTCCATGATGCGGTGAGTGTGGCCCACGGCAAGCACGTGAAAAACCTTCAGGCCCATGGCGAAACGCTCATCGATATCGGCGGCAAGGCATTCCGGGCCGCCACGGGCTTCACCGATATGGAATCGCACAACTCCGCAGACTTGCGGGCCGTGCGACCTGACTCCGTGACATAAGCATCTGCTACCCGGCGTATCTAGCGCTGGGCGACATCATATCCGCGACTCATTTGGCGGTGATCAACATCAGGTACTGCGCTGCTACCATTTCGCGAACGTCGGGATCAGAGTCGGACACCTCGATCACATACCTGTCGGCCTGCGCCACGCAGTAAAAATTTTGAGACGCTGCGTCCTTAAGCTTGAAACATTTGGCGGCAGGCAGCCCCCGCACCCCCGCGGCCGCGGTCCCGTGAGCTACCGCGTCCGCAACGAAACCCTCCAGAGCCCGCGCCGCCGCTGGGGCATCCGGCATCTGGTAAACATTGTCTTTGCCAACTGAACCGTATTGCAAACCAACGGAATCGAACAGCTGCTTCGAGCGCGGCGGGTTCTCCTGGAAATGCAATATCGCGCGCGAATCATAGACGCCTTCGTCAACGGTGGTCGTTTCTTCCGACAAGGTACGCGCCCAGAGCCCCGAGGGGTCGATTTGCAAATCAGGAAGCTGTTCGACCGGGGTCGGCGAAAACTGATCAATTAGCGGCCCTTGGAGGTCGAGCGTCGCAGCCACCATGTTGACGAGCGCATCGGCTCCCTCGGTGCCATCGGCATGTTGGGATAGAACGTAGGGTCCGTGTGCGGTATATGCGAAAACATTTACTTGCGAAGTCGCCTCGTACGTATAGGCAGTAGCGCCCGGATGGCGAGGAATCGGAATGGGGTGAGTCGGCTGCGGCCCGCTATACCTCGTTTGGATACTCGCGCTCTTTGCACTCATATCGGCGGCAGCGGCCATCGCGTCTTCCGGTGTGGCGAAGCGCAACACCATATTTATCAGTTCCTTTGTCATCGCTCTGCGGGCGGTGACAAACCCTGTGACGAAGTTATGGTTCGCGGCACCGCTTGGAATCGGTTCGGGCAGAGCCAAACTCACCGCGTCAGCGCTTTGCAGTGGGTTAGCAAGCGTCGTCGTCCGACCGGCACCATGTGACGTTCAGCAGTCGGGTCGTCGCGGTGTCAGGTTAGCTTCGGCCGTCATCGTGCCGCGTCGATCTTGGCCGCAATCGGTTTGATCAGAGCCGGTACAACAGAATCGGACACGTTGTACCCGCAGTCGGAAACGTCAATAATGACGTTGTTGCGCACAGATACACCACGTTGACAGTTCCTGCCATCGCCGCCCTCCCACAGCAGCGACGTGGAGACTATCCCGTCTTTCTCGGACACCTGGCCGACCATCTCGAACGCTGCTCTGGAATTAGGCACATTAACCTCGCGGACGTTGAGAGTCCGATTTGCGCACTGGTGAAATCTATCCGTCGCTCGCTGGTAGAACTTGGCCGCAGCCCCAGCATCCTGATAGGCAACCACCGCTTCGACCACGGAATACTTTATTGCAGCACTGTCCGGCGCATCCGCTAACTCTTGCCTGCGCATGGAGACCCAACCAGTACCGTCATAAAAGGACTGGACTACCGCTAAAATCACGCCAACACAATTATTGTCGGCGATCTCGTCATCGAAAAACGAATGAGACTCTGCGGGCTTTGTGAGAGAGACCAACGGGGGTGCCGACACCGCAGCAGCGACGTCAGCCGGGCTTGCCAGCAGGCCGTCGAGCGCAGTTATCGGAACTGGCGGCACAGACGAGGTCGACGGCACGGTGGTGTTCATGGTCGCCTGCCGGGAATCAGAATTGCCCGAAAATTTGACGACAACAAGGCCAGCTACTACGGCCGCAACGACAAATACCGCTAGGCCGCCGAGCAGCCACCATCGCCGTGTACGACGGGGTTTGCCGGCCGGTACCCAATCTCCGTAGCCCGTTGGCGCCCCAATGCCCATCGCGGGCGGGCCCAGATTTAACCCGTTCCCGCGCCACGCCGCGTCAACTGGCGGTGGATGTCCTCCTGGCGGAAACGGCGGGCCAAAATGTAAAGGCGGCGGCGCGGGGGATCCGCTCGGCATCCGGTAACTCGGTGGGCGCGCACCACCCGCTGCATCTTCGTTCACAACCGCCCCATTTCGAACTGCAAAATGCGATAAACCAAAGGTACCGGAGGTGTCACGACCGGTAATAGAAGAAATCCCTGGTACTTGTTTACACACGAAGGGCCGATCGCGGTAGCCACGTTGGTGCTCGAGCGGGCGCTACCGTTACAGGCCACCCGAGGACCCGCTAACACCCCACCTAGGGCACCGGCACCACCACGAGTTCGTGCGGCCGGTTGTTGACGGGCAGCGCGCCGTCCTCGGTCACGACGACAATGTCTTCGATGCGAGCCCCCCAGCGGCCCGGGAAGTAGATGCCCGGTTCGATCGAAAAGGCCATTCCCGCAGTCAAAGGCAGATCATTGCCCTTGACGATGTACGGCTCTTCGTGCACCGAGAGCCCGATGCCGTGACCGGTGCGGTGCACGAAAAACTCACCCAGCCCGGCCTCGGTCAGCACATCGCGCGCCGCGGCATCGACCTGCGAGGCGGTCACGCCCGGGCGAACCGCATCATAAGCCGCTCGCTGCGCCCGTTGCAGCAGCGAATACTGTTCTGCGACAACGGCATCAGGCTCACCCAGGCTATAGGTCCGCGTCGAGTCGGAATGGTAGCCCGGCTCGTAGGCTCCCCCGATGTCGACGACAACGAGGTCGCCGGCCTGCAGTTCGCGATCAGAATAGCTGTGGTGCGGGTCGGCCCCGTGTGGCCCGGAGCCGACGATGATGAACGATACATCCGAATGCCCTTCGGCGACAATGGCTTCGGCGATATCGGCAGCAACGTCGGCCTCGGTGCGGCCCGGGATCAAAAACTCGGGCACCCGGGCGTGCACCCGGTCGATAGCCGAACCGGCCTTGCGCAGCGCGTCAATCTCACACTCTTCCTTGACCATCCGCAGCGTGCGCAGGATGTCGGTGGCCAACACCGGTGACACGCCGAGCAGCCCGGCTAACGGCAACAGATGCAGCGCCGGCATCGAATCGGTGACGGCAACAGCAGCCGGACCGCCCAGCGCCGCGAGAACCAACTGGTAGGGGTCGTCGCCGTCGACCCAATCGCGCACCGCCAAGCCCAGTTCCGCAATCGCCGATCCTTTGAGCGAGGCCAGCTCCAGCCGCGGCACCACGACGGTCGGATCACCGGAGGCCGGCACCACCAGCGCAGTCAGCCGCTCGAAGGTCTGCGCGCGCGAACCGCTGAGGTAGCGCAGGTCGTATCCGGGCGTAATCACCAGGCCGCCGAGTCCGGCCTCGGCGGTCGCCGCGGCGGCCGCCGCCAGGCGCCGGGCGTAGACGTCGGCGTCGAATCGGTGAGAGTCCATGGCAGCCAGGCTAACCGCGCTGGCAGGATAGCCGCATGCCTGCACCTGTGTTGCTGCTGGACGGCGCCAGCATGTGGTTCCGCTCGTATTTCGGGGTGCCGTCGTCGATCACCGCCCCCGACGGGCGCCCGGTCAACGCCGTCCGCGGATTCATCGACTCGATGGCCGTCGTGATCACTCAACAGCGGCCGAAACGGTTGGCGGTCTGCCTCGACCTGGACTGGCGCCCGCAGTTTCGGGTTGACCTGATTCCGTCGTACAAGGCGCATCGGGTGGCCGAACCCGAACCCGAAGGCACGCCCGACATCGAGGAAGTGCCCGACGACCTGACGCCGCAGGTGGACATGATCATGCAACTGCTGGACGCCTTTGGGATTTCGACGGCCGGTTCGGAAGGCTTCGAGGCCGACGACGTACTGGGCACGCTGGCCGCACAGGAACGCGACGACCCGGTCGTCGTGGTCAGCGGAGACCGCGACCTGCTGCAAGTGGTGTCCGACGACCCGGTCCCGGTTCGGGTGCTCTACCTGGGCCGCGGCCTGGCCAAAGCCACCCTGTTCGGGCCCGCCGAAGTGGCCGAGCAGTACGGCGTTCCGGCGGAAAACGCCGGGCCGGCCTACGCCGAACTCGCGCTGCTGCGCGGCGACCCGTCTGATGGCCTGCCGGGTGTGCCGGGCGTCGGTGAGAAGACGGCCGCCACCCTGCTGGCCCAGCACGGCTCGCTGGATCGGATCCTGGCCGCCGCCCACGACCCGAAATCCAAACTCGCCAAGGGATTGCGAGCCAAATTGCTGGGCGCGACCGACTACATCGAGGCCGCCGGCCAGGTGGTGCGGGTGGCCACCGATGCACCGATCACCTGGTCGACGCCCACCGACGAACTACCGCTGGTCGCCGCCGACCCGCAGCGCACCGCGGCGCTGGCCACGGAATTCGGCGTGGGGTCCTCGATCGCCCGACTGCAGAAAGCGCTCGACTCGTTGCCGCAGTGAATTACTGCGGCCGGCCGACCTCGTAAGTGCCCTTGTCGTCCTGGAAGGTCACCGTCACGCGCTTCTGAGCCCCGTCGATGCTGACGGCGCAGTCAAAGGTGGCGCCCTTCGTCACGGTCGGGTCGGCGCCGTTGTTGCACTTGACGTCCTTGACGTTCTTGGCGCCGTAGCCGTTGGTTTCGTCGGTCAGGACCTGCTGCACACCGGCCTGCGCTTTGTTGACGTCCAGCTTGGTGGTGACGAAGAAGCCGGGCTCCCAGAAACCGAGCACCAATACGATCGCGATCAGCAGGAAGGCGACCGCACCAGCTATGCCGCCGATCAGCGCCATCGAACGCTTCTTCTGCGGCTGAGCGGGGTACTGCTGCGGGTACTGGCCGGGCTGGCCGTACTGGCCCGGTTGCCCGTATTGGCCGTACTGACCGGGCTGCTGACCGTACTGACCAGGCTGGCCGTACTGACCGGGTTGGCCATATTGCCCCGGCTGGCCATACTGGCCGGGCTGACCGTACTGCGGCTGCTCGGGCTGCCCGTAGCCCGGCTGCTGTTGCTGGGGATACGGCTGCTGGTACTGGGGGTACTCGGCGGGCGGCGTATACGCCGGCGCCTGCCAGGTACCCTCCTGGGTCGGCGGTTGCTGCTGTTGCCAGGGCGAGCCCACCTGACCCACCTGAGTCGGTTCCTGGGAGCGATCGCCACCCTCGGCGGGCGGGTGCCACTGCTGGCCCGGGTCCGATCCGTGCGGTCCGCTCATCATGTCTCCTCAATCGCCTCGTGTTTTGGCCCTGTAACGGTAGCTCGGAGCCAGCCTACCCGGCGTCAACTGCGACGACGCCGCGCCGAACATCGTTGATAGCGCGCTTCGCCGTCGCCCGCAGTTCAGCATCCGGCGCGGCATTGCGAACCTGGTCCAACAAGTCGAGCACCTGGCGACACCACCGTACGAAATCGCCTGCCAACAACGGCGAACCGCCGCCGGTCGCGTCGGCCGCGGACAACGAGGCGGCCAGATCGCCGGTCCGGGCCCAGCGGTAGACGACGGCGACAAAGCCGTCGTCGGGTTCGCGGCTCGGCGCGATCCGGTGTGTTTGCTCGTCGGCGCGCAGCGCGAACGACAACTTCGCTGTCTGCAGCAACGCCTGTCGTAAACGCGGTGTGGGCGCCTCGGCGGCAAACGGGGCGCTGGGGCCGTCACCGCCGCGGGTCTCGTACAGCACCGACGAGACGACGGCGGCCAACTCGGCGGGCTTGAGCTCCGCCCACGCGCCGGTGCGCAGGCATTCGGCGACCAGCAGGTCGCTCTCGCTGTAGATGCGGGCCAACAACCGGCCGTCGTCGGTGACGCGCGGATCACCCCCGGCGGCCTGGATGAACTCGCGCTCGGTGAGCAGCCCGACGATCCGGTCGAACGTGCGCGCCAGCGAGTTGGTGGCGGCAGCGACCTTCTTTTCCAGCTGCGCGTTGTCGCGTTCGATGCGCAGATAGCGCTCGGCCTCACGAACCTGCGCCTCGACGCCGGGGCTGCTATGGGCCGGGTGGCGGCGCAACTCCTCCCGTAACGACGCCAGCTCCGGGTCGTGGAAGCCGCCGTCAGAATTCGCGGCGCGACGACGCGACGGAACGTCGAGCGGAGCGGCGGCCGATCGCAGCGCCGAGGCCAGATCGCGACGGACCCTTGGCTGGCGATGTTCGACACGCTTGGGCAATGACATCGACCCCAGCGGCGCGGTGGCCCCCGAGTAGTCGGCCGACGAAATCCGGCCCGCCCAACGGTGTTCGGTGAGCACCAGCGGCCGCGGGTCGTCGCCGTCGCGCGCCGATTCCAGCACCACCGCCAGGCCGCTGTGCCGGCCGTTGGTGATCGTGATGATGTCGCCGCGGCGCAGTCCGGCCAGCGCCTCGTTGGCCGCCTGGCGCCGGTGCAGCCGCGACGCCCGGGACTGCGCGCGTTCCATCTCGGTAATCCGTGCGCGCATCCGGGCGTATTCCAGGATCGGCGCGTCGGCCCCACCGAGTTCGGCGGCGATTTCGTCCTGCACCCGCTTGCCGCGGTCGATGCCTTTTACCAATCCGACGACAGACCGGTCGGCCTGGTACTGCGCGAACGACTGCTCCAAAAGTTGGTGCGCCTGCTCCGGACCCATGTGCTGGACCAGGTTGATCGTCATGTTGTACGACGGCGCGAACGAGCTTTTCAGCGGGAACGTCCGGGTGGACGCGAGCCCGGCCACCGCCGACGGTTCGGAGGTCTCCTCGGCGGGATGCCAGAGCACCACCGCGTGGCCCTCGACGTCGATCCCGCGCCGGCCGGCCCGTCCGGTCAACTGCGTGTACTCCCCCGGCGTCAGCGGCACGTGCGCCTCGCCGTTGAACTTCACCAGCCGCTCGAGCACCACCGTGCGGGCGGGCATGTTGATGCCCAGCGCCAGGGTTTCGGTGGCGAACACGGCCTTGACCAGGCCGGCCGTGAACAGCTCCTCGACCGTATGCCGGAAGGCCGGCAACATGCCGGCGTGGTGGGCCGCCAACCCGCGCAGCAACCCCTCCCGCCACTCGTAGTAGCCGAGCACCGCGAGGTCGGCGTCGTCGAGGTCGCCACACCGGTGTTCGATCACCTCGGCGATCTGGGCGCGTTCCTCCTCGCTGGTGAGCCGCAGCGGCGAGCGCAGGCACTGCTGCACCGCGGCATCGCACCCCGCGCGGGAGAACACGAACGTGATGGCCGGCAACAGCCCCTCGGAGTCCAGCGTCGCGATCACGTCCGGCCGTGCCGGCGGCCGGTAGAAGCGCGGCCGGTCCGGCCTGCCCCTGCCCGTCTGCCGGCGGGGACCACGCCAATCACCCATCCGGTCGGCCTCGCGGCGGTGCGCAATATGGCGCAGCAGTTCGGGATTCACCCGCGGATGACGATCCGCGGCCGGCTTCTGGTTCTCATAGTCGAACAGATCCAGCAGGCGCCTGCCGACCAATACGTGTTGCCATAGCGGCACCGGCCGATGCTCGTCGACCACGACCGTGGTGTCGCCGCGCACGGTCTGGATCCAGCCGCCGAACTCCTCGGCGTTGCTCACCGTCGCCGACAGGCTCACCAGCCGTACTTCGTCGGGCAGATGCAGGATCACCTCCTCCCACACCGGACCCCGCATCCGATCGGCAAGGAAATGCACCTCATCCATCACCACATGGGAAAGTCCTTGCAGCGCAGCCGAATCAGCGTAAAGCATGTTGCGCAGCACCTCGGTGGTCATCACCACCACGGGCGCATCGGCGTTCAGCGACACATCGCCGGTCAACAACCCGATCCGGTCGCGTCCATAGCGTGCCGTCAGGTCGGTGTGCTTCTGGTTGCTCAACGCCTTGATCGGAGTGGTGTAGAAGCACTTGCTGCCGGCGGCCAGCGCCAGGTGGACGGCGAATTCGCCGACCACCGTCTTGCCGGCACCCGTTGGGGCGCAAACCAATACGCCGTGACCGCGCTCTAGCGCCGCACAGGCCCGGGTCTGGAAATCGTCGAGCCGAAATGGCAATTCCGCGGTGAACCGTGGCAGCTCAGTCAGTTCGGTCACGCCGCCGTCCGGTGGTGCAGTCATCTACGTGACGTCGTCGTGTTGCCCGACGCGCAACGACGGCTCGGGCTGCAGGTGGGACGGGGCCTCGGATAGGGGTCCGGCCGGCTCGATGACCGACGCTTGGTCGTCGGGGATCGCGGTCTGGGCTTCGCGCTTGGCTTTTCGCTTGTCGTGGACGCGGGCGATCTGGATGGCCAGCTCTTGCAGCACGGACAGCGCGACGCCCAGCGCGGTCATCGAAAACGGGTCGGAGCCGGGGGTGAACACCGCCGCGAACACGAACATCGCGAAGATCAGGCCGCGCCGCCACGCCTTGAGCTTCTCGTAGGGCAGCACACCAACCATGTTGAGCATGACGATCAGCAGCGGGAATTCGAAGCTGAATCCGAACACCAGCAGCAGGTTGATCAGGAAGCCGAAATAGCGATCGCCCGACAGCGCGGTCACCTGCACGTCGCTGCCGACGGTCAGCAGGAAGCCCAGCGCCTGGGACAGCACGAAATAAGCCAGGATCGCACCGCCGACGAACAGCAACGCGGCGGGAATCACGAACCCGATCGCGAAGCGGCGTTCCTTTTGATACAACCCGGGCGTGATGAACGCCCACAGCTCGTAGAACCACACCGGGCAGGCCATCACGATCCCGGCCGTCATCCCGACCTTGAGCCGCAGCATGAACTGGTCGAACGGCGCGGTGGCCAGCAACCGGCATTGCCCGTCGGCGCTGATGTCCGCGCGCGCCGACTGCGGCAGTGAGCAATAAGGATGGCGGAGCCACTCGCCCAGGCTCTGAAGCCCGAACAAAGGATGCCCGTACCAGACGAAGCCGAGAATCGTGGTGACCAGGATCGCGGCCAGCGAGATCAGCAGTCGGGTGCGCAGTTCGGTCAGGTGATCGACCAGCGACATCGTCGCGTCGGGATTGGTCCGGCTGCGCCTGTTGCGCGGGTTGAGGTGCTTCAGAAACGCAGCAGTGCGCGCTGGAATCTTGAATGCTTTCACGACGGTCGGTCAGTGGCGCTCGGGCACCATCTTGGCCAACGAAGCCGATTCCCGGCTACGCGGGACGCGCTTCGGTGTGGCCCTGCTCGGTTGCCGCCGACGGGTCGACCCGCTGCGACTGGACGGGCTGGGGCGCCGCCGCGGGGCTTTCGATGGACGGCGCGTCGGACTTGTTCTCCGTCTGCATCTCGCGCAGCTCGGACTTGAAGATGCGCATCGATTTGCCCAGCGAGCGCGCCGCATCCGGGAGCTTCTTGGCACCGAACAGCAGAATCACGACGACCGCGAGGATCGCCCAGTGCCAGGGACTAAGACTGCCCACTTTTATTACCTCCAGACGTCTACCCGATGCTACCGCAGCGCGGCGTTGTGCCGGTGTGCCCGCGCCGTAGGGTCAGGACGTCACTGCCTGGTAGGACTCCAGTGCCGCCGCCGCGGCATCCCGTACACGCTCGGCAAGGGAGCGTGGTTCAACCACGCGCACGTCCGCCCCGAAACCGAGCACCAGGCGTGTCATCCACTCCTCGGAGGCATACGTCATGACCGCCTCGCACGATCCGTCCGGCAACTCGCGGACGTCGCGCATCGGGTAGTACTCGAACATCCACGACGCGGCCGGCGCCACCCGCAGCCTGGCCGACGGCAGCGACGGATCGCCGTCGAACAGCGAGGTGTCCGGCGGCGCCTGCAGCGCCGGCTGGGGTGGGGCGGACGGCTCGCCCAGCTCGCTGGCCTCGACGATCCGGTCGAAGCGGAACAGCCGCACGCCCTCGGCTTCGCGGGACCACGCCTCTAGATAACTGTGTCCGCCGATCAGCAGCACCCGGATGGGGTCGACGATCCGGCTGGTCAGGGTGTCGTGCGAGGCCGAGTAGTAGTCGATGGCCAGCGCGTGTTTGTACTGCACGGCCGTGCGCACGGTGGCCGCGGCGCGGTTTTCGATGGGCGCCGGCTCGTCGATCGCGGTGACCGTACCCGTTGCGTCCTGCCCGACGGCCCCGGCCGCGGCGGCGATCTTGGCGATCGCGCTGCGGGCCGCCTCCGGATCGACCACGCCCGGGATGTCGGCCAGCGCCCGCAGCGCGACCAGCAGGCCCGTCGCCTCCGGCGAGGTGAGCTTGAGCGGGCGGTCGATGCCCGCCGAGAACGTCACCTCGATGGTGTCGCCGGAGAACTCGAAGTCGATGAGATCACCCGGGGAGTAGCCGGGAAGACCGCACATCCACAGCTGGTTGAGATCCTCCTCGAGCTGCTTGTCCGAGACGCCCAGCTTGGCGGCGGCCTCGGCGCGCGTGATCCGCGGATTGGCCTGGAAGTACGGCACCATGTTGAGCAGCCGGACCAGGCGAGTGGAGACGGGAGTCATTGGCGCCACTCCTCCTCATCGCTTCGCTCTGCATCGTCGCCGGCGCGCGTCATGCCGGTGTCTCCGCGTGGGCGCGCAACCGGGCCAGCACATCGTCGCGCAGTGTTCGGGGCTCGAGTACGACGGCGTCGACCCCGTATCCGGCGATTTCGCGGGCCAGCCGATCGCTCGAGCTGATCTCGAGCTCGATCACCTCGCCGTCACGGCCGCCCAGTTGGCGGGTACCGGTGGACCGTCCAGCGCGACGCAATGCGGTCGCCCGCCCGGCGGCGACCCACACCAGCGCCTGCGCACCGGTCGGTGTCCCTGAAACGTCCGTGACCGTTTGCGCGACGATCTTGCGCAGGTCGACGCCGTCGGGGACGGTGACGGCGCCGGCCGGGCCGATCGGCTCGACGTCGGCGCCGATGCGGGAGAGCCGGAAGGTGCGGGTGGCATCGCGGTCACGGTCGTGGCCGACCAGATACCAGCGGCCCTTCTCGGTGACCACACCCCACGGCTCGACCGTGCGCATCGTGTAGGGCTCGGCACGCGATGGCCGGTGCGGAAACTGCACGGCCTGTCGGGAATCGATGGCGGACAACAGGATTCCGAGTACATCCTCGGAGCCGCGCAGACCCGGCACGCCCTCCGGGGAGGCGATGGCCACCGGCGCCTCGGGGTCGACGTCGACACCGGCGGCACGCAGCTTGAGCAGCGCGCCCTGCGTCGCGGTGATCAGTTCCGGTGACTCCCACAACTGGGTGGCGACGGCGACCGCGGCCGCCTCATCCGGGGTCAGCTCGACCGGCGGCAGCGAGTAGGCGTCACGGTTGATGCGGTACCCCTCGCTGGGGTCCAACGCCGACACCCGGCCGACCTCGAGCGGGATGCCGAGGTCGCGCAATTCGTTCTTGTCGCGCTCGAACATCCGGGAAAACGCCTCGAGGCTCGGGCTTTCCGAATAACCCGCCACGCTGGACCTGATCTTTTCCGCGGTGATGTAGCCGCGAGTGGACAGCAGGGCGATGACGAGATTGACCAGACGTTCGACTTTCGAGGTCGCCATTTGCTTTAGGTTAGATGGCCCGTTCTCGGCGCGCGCACCGACTCGCCATCGCCACACTGGCCACACGCGTTTCAATTTCGGAGGGCACAGGTGCTTTTGAAATGTGATAGCGCATGCGATATCGCGTTTGGACTTCGACTAGGCCAACCCATGGCGGTGCCGGTGTGACTGGTGTGACGGGCAGGCGGCGGCGGTGAGGCGGGTAGGCAACGGCTACATGCTGGCGATGAGCCGCTTGACCCGCTCGTCGACCGCCCGGAACGGGTCCTTGCACAGCACGGTGCGCTGGGCCTGGTCGTTGAGCTTGAGGTGCACCCAGTCGACGGTGAAGTCGCGACCGGCCGCCTGGGCGGCGCTGATGAACTCGCCGCGCAGCCGCGCCCGGGTGGTCTGCGGGGGGTTGTCGACCGCCTCGGCGATCTCCTCGTCGGTGGTGACGCGCGTCGCGAGGCCCTTGCGCTGCAGCAGGTCGAACACGCCGCGACCGCGCTTGATGTCGTGGTATGCCAGGTCCAGCTGCGCGATCTTGGGGTCGGACAGCTCCATGTTGTAGCGGTCCTGGTAGCGCTGGAACAGCTTGCGCTTGATCACCCAGTCGATCTCGGTGTCGACCTTGGCGAAGTCCTGGCTCTCGACGGCGTCGAGCTGACGGCCCCACAGGTCGACGACCTGCTCGATCTGCGCGTTGGGCTCGCGGGTCTGCAGGTGCTCGACGGCGCGGGTGTAGTACTCGCGCTGGATGTCCAGCGCGCTGGCCTGACGCCCGCCGGCCAGCCGCACCGGACGACGACCGGTGATGTCGTGGCTGACCTCACGGATGGCTCGGATCGGATTGTCCAGCGAGAAATCGCGGAACGGCACACCGGATTCGATCATCTCCAGCACCAGTGCGGCGGTGCCCACCTTGAGCATGGTGGTGGTCTCGCACATGTTCGAGTCGCCGACGATGACGTGCAGCCGCCGGTACTTCTCGGCGTCGGCGTGCGGCTCGTCGCGGGTGTTGATGATCGGGCGGCTGCGGGTGGTGGCCGACGAAACGCCTTCCCAGATGTGCTCGGCGCGCTGCGACAGGCAGAACGTCGCGGCCTTGGGGGTCTGCAGCACCTTGCCGGCCCCGCAGATCAGCTGGCGGGTGACCAGGAAGGGCAGCAGCACGTCGGAGATCCGGGAGAACTCACCGGCCCGCACGATCAGGTAATTCTCGTGGCACCCGTAGGAGTTGCCGGCCGAGTCGGTGTTGTTCTTGAACAGGTAAATGTCGCCGCCGATGCCTTCGTCGGCAAGCCGCTGCTCGGCATCTACGAGTAGGTCTTCCAGCACCCATTCCCCGGCCCGGTCGTGGGTGACCAGCTGCACCAGGCTGTCACACTCGGCGGTGGCGTACTCGGGGTGGCTGCCCACATCGAGGTACAGCCGAGCGCCGTTACGCAAGAACACGTTGGAGCTGCGACCCCATGACACCACCCGGCGGAAAAGGTAGCGGGCTACCTCGTCCGGGGACAGGCGGCGATGGCCGTGGAACGTGCAGGTGACACCGAACTCGGTCTCGATGCCCATGATTCGTCGCTGCACATCATCGAGGGTACTGGTTGTGTGAGCGCGAGGGTCAGCAGCCGCGCCCACGGGCTACGAGTCGTCGTCAGAATCCGGGGAATCGCCCTCTGATTTCGAGCCCTTCGAATCCTTCAGAAGGTTTTCCAGGGTCGATCGGCCGATCCGCCGGAACGCTCGCCGCGGGCGGTTGACGTCCAGAATGGCCACCTCGAGGCTGGCCACGTCGAGGCTGGGTTCGTCGTTGCCGTTGGCGCTGCCGGCCCTGAGTGCATCCAACGCGATGCCCAAAGCATCGTGCAGGTCGGCGTTTTCGGCGTAGGTCTCCTTGAGAGCGGTGGTGATCGGTTCGGTGGTGCCGCCCATCACCACGAAGTGCGGCTCGTCGTTGATCGACCCGTCGTAGGTGATCCGGTACATCTCAGGCGGTCTGGTCTCGCCGTAGTGCGCGACCTCGGCGACGCACAACTCGACCTCGTACGGCTTGGCCTGCTCGGTGAAGATGGTGCCGAGGGTCTGCGCGTAGACGTTGGCCAGCTGCCGGCCCGTGACGTCGCGGCGGTCGTAGGCGTAGCCGCGGGTGTCGGCGAACTGGATGCCGCCGCGCCGCAGGTTGTCGAACTCGTTGAACTTGCCCGCGGCGGCAAAGCCCACGCGGTCGTAGAGTTCGCTGATCTTCTGCAGGGACCGCGACGGGTTCTCCGCGACGAACAGCACACCGCCGGCGTAGGCCAGCGCCACCACGCTGCGGCCCCGGGCGATGCCCTTGCGCGCGAGCTCGCTGCGCTCACGCATCGCCTGCTCAGGCGAGATGAAGTACGGGAAGCTCACTTCTCACCGCCGTCCGGGCCGAAAGTGTCGGCGCGCGAGCGACTTTCGATGACCTCGCGGGCCAATTCGGCGATGCGGCTCTCGGGCACGTCGGCCGCCCCTTCGGCGCCGATGGTGACCGCCGTCGGGAAGATGCCGCGCACCAGATCCGGTCCGCCGGTGGCGGAATCGTCGTCGGCGGCGTCGTATAGCGACTCCACGGCTACCCGCAGCGCGGAGTCGACGTCGCTGACTTGGGCGTACAGCTTCTTGATCGATGACTTGGCGAAGATCGAGCCCGAGCCGACCGACTGGTAGCCCTCTTCCTCGATGTTCCAGCCGCCCGCCGCGTCGAATGAGACTATGCGCCCGGCGCTTTCCGGGTCGGCCGCGTGGATGTCGTATCCCGCCAGCAGCGGCAGCGCGACCAGCCCCTGCATCGCGGCGGCCAGGTTGCCACGCACCATGATCGCGAGGCGGTTGACCTTGCCGGCGAACGTCAGCGGGACGCCTTCCAGCTTCTCGTAATGCTCGAGCTCGACTGCGTACAGGCGGGCAAATTCGACGGCGATCGCGGCGGTGCCGGCAATGCCGGTCGCGGTGTAGTCGTCGGTGATGTAGACCTTCTTGACGTCCCGACCCGCGATCATGTTGCCCTGCGTGGAGCGTCGGTCACCGGCGATCACGACACCGCCGGGGTATTTCAGGGCGACGATCGTGGTGCCGTGCGGCAGGCCGGCGTCACCCCTGGATTGGCCGCCGCTACCGCCCAGGACGGCCGGGAGCAACTCGGGGGCCTGACGGCGCAACAGATCCGCGAATGAGGACGTATTTACAGCAGAAAATCCGGGTAGTGCCGAGTTAGTGGACAGGCGTTCGGGAAAAGGCCAGGTCACTGTCCGCCCTTTTGGACATACGCACGGACGAAGTCCTCCGCGTTTTCCTCCAGGACGTCGTCAATCTCGTCGAGCAGATCGTCGGTTTCCTCGGTCAGTTTCTCGCGACGCTCTTGGCCCGCAGCCGTGGTGCCGACGACGTCATCTTCGTCGCCGCCGCCACCGCCACGTTTCGTTTGCTCCTGCGCCATCGCCGCCTCCTGCTATGTCTGGGCTTGCTTACTGGCCGCTTAAGCCGCCCGTTGGTATCTCTACCCTACCGGTCAAAGCCGAGGTTCTTTGGTTAACAAGCCTCAGCTCGTCAGTTGTTCCACCAGTTCGACGGCGCTGTGCACGGAGTCCAGCAGGGCTCCGACGTGCGCTTTGCTGCCCCGTAACGGCTCCAGCGTCGGGATGCGCACCAGCGAATCGCCACCAAGATCGAAAATCACCGAGTCCCAACTGGCCGCGGCGATGTCGGCGCCGAACCGGCGCAGGCATTCGCCACGGAAGTACGCGCGGGTGTCGGTCGGTGGGTTGTCCACCGCCTCGAGCACTTGATGTTCGCTGACCAGACGCTTCATCGAGCCGCGCGCGACCAGCCGGTTGTACAAGCCCTTGTCCAGGCGGACATCCGAATATTGCAGGTCCACCAGGTGCAGCCGGGGCGCCGACCAGCTCAGGTTCTCGCGCTGCCGGAACCCCTCGAGCAGTCGCAGCTTGGCGGGCCAGTCCAGCAGCTCCGCGCACTCCATCGGGTCGCGCTCGAGCAGGTCCAGCACGTTCGCCCAGGTCTCGACAACGTTTGCTGCCCGCGGGTCCGGGTCGCGGCCGTCGACCAGTTTGGCCACTCGATCGAGGTAGATCCGTTGCAGCGCAAGCGCTGTCAGCTCCCGGCCGTCGGCCATGGCCACCGCGACGCGCAGCGACGGGTCGCGGCTGATCGCGTGGACCGCGTGCACCGGTCGGGCCAACGCGAGATCGCTCAGGTCGATGCCGTGCTGCGGGCCCTCTTCGATCAGGTCGAGCACCAGCGCCGTGGTGCCCAGTTTCAGGTAGGTCGACGTCTCGGCGAGGTTGGCGTCGCCGATGATCACGTGCAGCCGGCGATACCGGTCGGCGTCGGCGTGCGGCTCGTCGCGGGTGTTGATGATGCCGCGCTTGAGCGTGGTCTCCAGCCCGACCTCGACCTCGATGTAGTCGGAGCGCTGGGACAGCTGGAAGCCGGGCTCGTCGCCCGACGGGCCGATGCCGACCCGCCCGGAGCCGGTGACCACCTGCCGGGACACCAAAAACGGCGTCAGACCGGCGATGATGGCCGAGAACGGCGTCTGCCGGCTCATCAGGTAGTTCTCGTGCGATCCGTACGAGGCGCCCTTGCCGTCGACGTTGTTCTTGTAGAGCTGCAGCTTGGCGGCTCCCGGCACGCTGGCGACGTGGCGCGCGGCGGCCTCCATCACCCGTTCACCGGCCTTGTCCCAGATCACCGCGTCCAGTGGGTCGGTGCACTCGGGTGCGGAGTACTCGGGGTGTGCATGGTCGACGTAGAGCCGTGCCCCGTTGGTCAGGATCATGTTGGCCGCACCGACCTCGTCGGCGTCGACCACCGGCGGCGGGCCGGCCGAGCGGCTCAGGTCGAAACCGCGGGCGTCGCGCAGCGGCGACTCCACCTCGTAGTCCCAGCGGGTGCGCTTGGCGCGCTGAATGCCGGCGGCGGCCGCATAGGCCAACACCGCCTGAGTTGAAGTAAGGATCGGGTTGGCGGTCGGGTCGGTCGGCGACGAAATACCGTACTCGACCTCCGTCCCGATAATCCGTTGCATGCGTTAAGCGTAGGCCCGCCGACGTGGCGCTCCGCGCCGGGGAGCTGCCAACCGTCGAAACACCGCTTGGTTAAAGGTGATTCGCCCCAATCGCCGGCCCTTCTCCTGAACAAATGCTGACCTGCGCCAAACGGCAAGCACAGAGATTGCTGCGCCACTAGGGTGTGCCGGTGTGGAGGTAACTGCGCGCCGCACGCCGAACAGCCAAAAGGCAACGACGGCCGCGGCTGAAAGGTGGTTCCTGGAGCGCGGTTTGCCGTCGGTGCTCACAACGCGGGGCCGCTGGCGACGACTCTGGCCGCGGTGCGCTCCGATGCTGACCGCCTGGGCAGCCGTGGAAGCTTGCCTACTCGGCGTCTATTTCGTCAGCGACGGCAACGAGGTCTTCATCAACGGAACGCCGACAACCCACCAGTGGGTGATCCTCGCGCTGCTCGCCGTCGCTCTCCCGCTGGCCGCCCTGCTCGGGTGGCTGGTGTCCCGCATATCGAGCGGACGCTCTCGCACGACCGTCGCGACCGCGGCGTTGGCCGTCGCGGTCTCGTGCGGCCTCATCGAATCCGGCCCCGTCCAACTGACCCGCGATGGCGTCATCCTGCTGCTGGTGCTGCTGCTGACCGGCGCGGGCGTCGGGTCGGTGCTGGCCTGGGCGGTGCGCATGACGCTGGAGCATCTGTCCACGGTCGGCACGCTGGCGGTCCGCGCGCTGCCGATCGTGCTGCTGACCGCGTTGGTGTTCTTCAACACCTACGTCTGGCTGATGGCCGCGAACATCAACGGCGAGCGGCTCTCGCTGGCCATCTTCTTTCTGCTCGGCATTGCGGGGACCTTCGTGGTCTCCAAGACCGTCGAACGGGTCCGGCCGCTGCTGAAATCTACGGCGTCACTGCCCGAAGGCAGCGACTACCTCGCCGGCACGCCTTTCGCCGCGATGCCTGATCCCTCGGCCGGCTCACCGCTGAAGCGCGCCGAACGCCTGAATGTGGTGTTCCTGCTGGCGACCTCGCAGCTCATCGAGATCCTGGTGGTGGCCGCCGTCGGTGCCACGATGTATCTCATCCTCGGGCTGATCATCCTGACGCCGCCGCTGCTCAAGGAATGGGCACACAACACCGCCACCACCTCGACGGTGTTCGGCTTCACGTTCCCCGCCCCCGACTCGCTGATCCACATGTGCCTGTTCCTGGGTGCGCTGACGTTCATGTACATCAGTGCCCGAGCGGTCGACGACGACGAGTACCGGGGGATGTTCCTCGACCCGCTGATCGACGACCTGCATACCGCCCTGGCCGCTCGAAACCGCTATCTGGGCAACGTCGCCGACGAATCTGACACAACGACAGAAAGCGAGTAGGCAAGTGACCGACCTGTCCGGAAAGCGTTATGGCGAAGTACTTCTCGTCGAGGTGGGCGAATCCGGCCCACAAGCCACCGTCTACAACAGCTTCGGACTCAACGACTGTCCGGCCGAGTTGTGGTCCAAACTCGACCCGCAGGCCATCGCGGCCGAACACGGCGTCGCCGCGGCCTTGCTCAACGGCCCGCGCTACTGGCTGATGAACGCCATCGAAAAGCAGGCCGACGGTCCGCAGGAGCGGAAGACGTTCGGCGGCATCGAGATGATCAAGCAGGCCACCGTGGCGCTGTCGTCGATGAACCCCGCGCCCTACACCGTCAACGAAGTGACCCGCAATACGGTCTTCGTCTTCAACGCCGGCGAAGAGATTTACGAGCTGATCGATCCCGACGGCAGGCGCTGGGTCATGCAGACCTGGAGCCAGGTCGCCGACCCCAACCTGTCGCGGGCCGACCTGGCCGGGCTGGCCGAGCGACTGACACTGCCCGAGGGGTGGAGCTATCAGCCGCGCGTGCTCGACCAGACGTTGCGGGTCGACACCACGACGCGCCCCGCCCGCGTGACGCAGGACGACCTGACGAACAGCTACTCGTTCGAATTCGACTGAGCTGCTTAGGGATTGGACCCCTAGAGGTACTGGCCGAGGTTCGATTCGGTGTCGATGGCCCGCGACGCGCTCGACGACTTGCCGGTGACCAGGGTGCGGATGTACACGATCCGCTCGCCCTTCTTGCCCGAGATCCGCGCCCAGTCATCCGGGTTGGTGGTGTTGGGCAGGTCCTCGTTCTCGGCGAACTCGTCGACGATCGAGTCGAGCAGGTGCTGAATCCGCAGACCGGGCTGACCGGTCTCGAGCACCGACTTGATCGCGTTCTTCTTCGCGCGGTCGACGACGTTCTGGATCATCGCCCCGGAGTTGAAGTCCTTGAAGTACATGACTTCCTTGTCACCGTTGGCGTAGGTGACCTCCAGGAACCGGTTGTCGTCGATCTCGGCGTACATCCGCTCGACGACCTTCTCGATCATCGCGTGGATGCAGGCCGCCCGGTCGCCGTCGAACTCGGCGAGATCGTCGGCGTGCACCGGCAGCGTCTCGACCAGATACTTCGAGAAGATGTCTTGTGCCGCTTCGGCATCGGGCCGCTCGATCTTGATCTTCACGTCGAGGCGTCCGGGCCGCAGGATCGCGGGGTCGATCATGTCCTCGCGGTTGGAGGCACCGATCACGATGACGTTCTCCAGACCCTCGACACCGTCGATCTCGCTCAGCAGCTGCGGGACCACCGTGGTCTCGACGTCCGACGACACACCGGTACCACGGGTGCGGAAGATCGAGTCCATCTCGTCGAAGAACACGATCACCGGTGTTCCCTCGGACGCCTTCTCCCGGGCCCGCTGGAAGATCAGCCGGATGTGACGCTCGGTCTCACCGACGAACTTGTTGAGCAGCTCGGGGCCTTTGATGTTGAGGAAGTAGGACTTCGCCTCGCGGGCGTCGTCGCCACGCACCTCGGCCATCTTCTTGGCCAGCGAGTTGGCGACCGCCTTGGCGATCAGCGTCTTACCGCACCCGGGCGGGCCGTAGAGCAACACACCCTTGGGCGGACGCAGCGCGTACTCCCGGTAGAGCTCCTTGTGCAGGAATGGGAGCTCGACGGCGTCGCGGATCTGCTCGATCTGGCGGGTCAGACCACCGATGTCCTGGTAGCTGACGTCGGGCACCTCTTCGAGAACCAGGTCCTCGACCTCGGCCTTGGGAATGCGCTCGAACGCGTAGCCGGCCTTGGTGTCGACCAGCAAAGAATCGCCAGGCCGCAACTTGCGCGGCCTGGTGTCATCGTTGAGTGCGTCGGGAACGCCGTCGGGCAAGTCCTCTGCCACCAGGGGCTCGGCAAGCCACACGATCCGTTCCTCGTCGGCGTGGCCCACGACCAAAGCGCGGTGGCCGTCGTTGAGCACCTCACGCAAAGTCGAAATCTCACCCACGGATTCGAACGTCCCCGCCTCGACGACGGTCAGGGCTTCGTTGAGCCGGACCGTCTGTCCCTTGCGCAGCACGGACACTTCGATGTTGGGCGAGCACGTCAAGCGCATCTTGCGACCCGAGGTGAAGACGTCGACGGTTTCGTCCTCGTGCGTCGCGAGCAAAACGCCGTAACCGCTCGGCGGCTGCCCTAGCCGGTCGACTTCCTCCCGCAGGGCCAGCAGTTGTTGCCGGGCCTCTTTAAGAGTTTCCATTAATTTGGAATTGCGGGCCGCAAGCGAGTCGATCCGCGCTTCGAGTTGATGCACATCGCGTGCCGAGCGCGCGCCGGGCGGCGATTCAGCCGCTTGCTCGAGTTGCTCGCGCAGCACCGCGGCCTCGCGGCGCAGCTGCTCCAGCTCGGCAGCATCGCTGCTGGACATGCCGGTTTCATGATTGATCCCGAATGCTTCAGAACGCTCTGACTCACCCATGTTGCGCTCCTTTCCCGCCCCGAATTGATGCGGTGGATCCTTACAACGCTACCGGCGATTGGCCGTTCATGCGTGAACTCAAAAGCCATCAAAAGTCGCGTCTTTACTCCCGCTGGTAACCTCGGCGTCGATTTGGGACCACCGAAAGGACACCCCTTGACCGCAAAACCCCTCACCACAGGCCTTGCCGTGGTCGCGGTCATCAACGCAATGTTTCCAACTGTGACTTCCATTGCACCAGTTGGCCAGATCGCAGCAACCACCGCCCTCCAAGAATCAGGCCTCGAATCAGACGGCGCCGAATAGCGGGGCCGGTTCAAGGGATGCACCGACACCTGTCCGTAGCGTTGAGCGCCGCCACCGCCGTGGCGGCCTTCGGGCTCGCGGCCTGCTCGCACAGCGAACCCAAGGTGCTGCCGTCGTCGAATGCGGCGGTGCCGGTGCCGACGTCGAGTCCGTTGCTCGTCGCGGCTCCCCCGACGGCGCCGCTGCCGGTACCCGAAGCTCTGGTCGAGGTGCTGAACCGGCTGGTCGATCCGAACGTCCCGGGCGTCAACAAGGTGAACCTCGTCGAAGGCGCGACGCCGGAAAGTGCGGCCACGCTGGACAAGTTCATCAACGCGCTGCGCGACAACGGCTACCTGCCGATGACGTTCGTGGCGAACAACATCGCGTGGTCGGACAAGAATCCGGCGAACGTGGTGGCCACGGTCAGCGTCAACACCGCCAAAGGACCCAACGGGGCGTTCACCTTCCCGATGGAGTTCGCCGCCTTGGCGGGCGGCTGGCAGCTTTCCCGCAAGACCGCGGAAATGCTGTTGGCGCTGGGCAACTCGCCGGCCCCGCCGCCCCCGCCACCCAGCCCGACGCTTCCGCTGCCCCCGCCACCCGAACCGGTCCAGCCGCCGTCACCGCCGCCGGCTCCACCGTCAGCCGCCCCGGCTCCGCCGCCTGCGCCCGCCCCGCCACCGAAGCCCGCGCCGCCTTCCGAGTCCGCGCCGCCTTCCGAGCCCGCGCCACCTGCGCCCGGCTGATGTGGATCGCCTGGCTCGAATTCGACGTGCTGCTGGGCCGGGAGCTTGGGGTGCGATCGCTCAAGGAGAAGCGCTCGATGATCCGTCCCGTCGTCGCCGAGTTGCGCCGCAAGTTCAGCGTATCGGCCGCCGAGACCGGTTCGCAGGATCTGTATCGGCGAGCGAGGATCGGGGTGGCCGTCGTGTCGGGTGACCGGGCGCATGCGGTCGAAGTCCTGGACGCGGCCGAACGTCTGGTCGCCGCGCATCCCGAGTTCGAGGTGCTGTCGGTGCGACGATCGCTGGCGCGCAGCGAGGACGACGACTAGCGGGCCTAGCCGTCCCTGCCTGCCCGCTTGCGGCCCAACGGCATCGGGGCCACCGTGCCCGGCGCGAGTCGTCGCGACGCCACCAGGAACGCGGTGTGACCGCGCATGGTGTGCTGCGGCCGCACCGCCAGGCCGACGACATGCCAACCGCGCTGCATCGTCTCCCAGGCGCGCGGTTCGGTCCAGGATCCCTGGGCCCGCAGCGCCTCCACCACCTTCGACAGCTGGGTGACCGTGGCCACGTAGATCAGCAGCACCCCGCCGGCGACGACGAGGCGCGATACCGCGTCCAGCACCTCCCACGGCGAGAGCATGTCCAGCACGGCCCGGTCGAAGGAGCTGTCGGGCAGCACGGAGTCGACGACATCGCCGATGATCAGCTCCCAATTTGCCGGAGCTGCGCCGAAGAACACGTCCACGTTGCGCCGCGCATGCTCGGCGTGATCGGCGCGCACTTCGTAGGACACCACCCGCCCGTCGGGTCCCACCGCACGCAACAGCGAACAGGTCAGCGCCCCGGACCCGGCTCCGGCCTCCAGCACGCGGGCCCCCGGAAAGATGTCGCCCTCGTGCACGATCTGAGCGGCGTCCTTGGGATAGATGACCTGGGGCCCCCGAGGCATCGACATGATGTAGTCGACCAGCAGCGGGCGCAGCACCAGGTATGGGTTGCCGTTGCTGGATTTGACCACGCTGCCCTGTTGCAGCCCGATGATCGTGTCGTGCGGGATGGCGCCGCGATGGGTGTGGAACTCCGCACCTTCGGTCAGCTCCACCGTGTAGTGGCGGCCCTTGGCGTCGGTGAGCTGAACGCGCTCGCCGACGACGAATGGACCGACGAATCGACCGGGGTGGGACACGCCGTTCAGCGTGCCAGCCGACTCGCCGTCGGCGATGCTCGGGGTTGTCGGCACGGCGTCCTAGGCTGCGAATATGACCGACCAGCCAGAAGAGCAGGCGCGGGCGGCTTCCAGACCGGCCTCGAGGCCGGCCCTGTCGCCGTCGCGAGCGGCCGACTTCAAGCAGTGCCCGTTGCTGTACCGGTTCCGGGCGATCGACCGGCTGCCCGAGCCGCCGTCGACGGCGCAGATCCGCGGGTCGGTCGTGCACGCCGCGCTCGAGCAGCTCTACGGGCTGCCCGCGGCAGCGCGCGATCCCCAGACCGCGATCTCGCTGCTGGAGCCCGCGTGGGAGCAGGTGATCGCCGCCGAACCCGACCGGTTCGGCGAGCTGGACGCCGGGCAGCGCTCCCAGGTACTCGACGAGGCTCGCGCGCTGCTGTCCGGCTATTACCGGCTGGAAGACCCGACCCGATTCGACCCGCAGTGCTGCGAGCAGCGGGTGGAGGTGGAACTCGCCGATGGAACGCTGCTGCGAGGCTTCATCGACCGGATCGACGTCGCCGCGACCGGCGAGCTGCGGGTGGTCGACTACAAGACCGGCAAGGCACCGCCGGAGGCGCGCGCACTCGCCGAGTTCAAGGCGATGTTTCAGATGAAGTTCTATGCGGTGGCGCTGCTGCGCACCCGCGGGGTGCCGCCGACCCGGCTGCGGCTCATCTACCTGGCCGACGGCCAGGTGCTGGACTACTCACCCGAACTCGACGAGCTGGAGCGCTTCGAGAAGACGTTGATGGCGATCTGGCGTGCCATCCAATCTGCCGGGCAGACAGGCGATTTCCGCCCCAGCCAATCACGGTTGTGCGACTGGTGTCCACACCAGGAGTTCTGCCCGGTTTTCGGTGGCACCCCGCCGCCCTACCCTGGCTGGCCGGACAACGTTGGGGCGCAAGCTCTTTCGTGTTCGAGCGAACCGGCGGCCTAGTCGCCACCGGTTACTTGAGCGGTGTCATCTCCTGCAGCACTGTGGGAATGAGCTCGCTGACTGTCGGATGGATGTGCATCGTGCGCGACAGCGTGGTGTACGGCGCCTTAGCCGACATCACGTCCAGGATGGCGTGAATCGCCTCGTCACCGCCGACCCCGAGGATGGTCGCCCCGATGATCTGGTCGGTTTCCGCGTCGACGACGACCTGCATAAAGCCTTGCGTCTCACCCTTTTCCACGGCTCGGCCAACTTTGGTCATCGGCCGCCTACCGATCAGCGCCTTGCGACCCGACGCGCGGACCTCGCCGACGGTCATCCCGGCGCGGCCAAGCGGTGGATCGATGTAGAGCGCGTAGGTGGTGATGCGGTCGCTGACCCGGCGTGGATCGTCGTCGAGCAGGTTGGCGGCCACGATCTCATAGTCGTTGTACGAGGTGTGAGTGAAGGCGCCCTTACCGTTGCAGTCGCCCATCGCCCAGATGTGGTCGACGTTGGTCTTGAGCGCATCGTCGACGACGATGTAGCCGCGGGCGTCCGTCTGCACACCGGCGGCATCGAGTCCCAGATCGTCGGTGTTGGGCCGCCGTCCCACCGCCAGCAACAGGTGGCTGCCCGGGATCGGATCGGCACCGGCACGCGCAGTGAGCTCGAATCCGTTGTCTGTCTTGGCGATCCGCACATCGTCGGCATTGACGATGATCTCGATGCCTTCAGCCTCCAGGATTTCCTTGATGGTGGCCGATACGTCCTCGTCCTCGCGCGAGGCCAATCGCGGGCCCCGCTCCACCACGGTGACCGCCGAGCCGAAGCGCCGGTACATCTGGGCGAACTCCAGCGCGATGTAGCTGCCACCGACGATGACGAGATGCGTTGGCAGCGTGTCGAGTTCGAGGATGGACACGTTGGTGAGATAGTCGACCTCGTCCAGCCCCGGGATGTCGGGCACAACCGCGCGGCCGCCGACGTTGAGGAAGATCCGCTCGGCGTGCAACTCCTGGTCGTCAACGGCCACGGTGTGCGGGTCAATGAAACGGGCGTGGCCGCGAACGACGGTGCAGCCGTCCATGCCCTCGAGCCAGTCCTCGACACCGTTGCGGTCGGCGAGCACGATGCCGTCTTTGCGGTCTTTGATTTTCGCCATGTCCACGCTGATCCACCCGGTCGCCACTCCGTATTCGCTGCTGCGACGGGCCAGTTGGGCGACATGCGCACTGGCGACCAGCGTCTTGGTCGGGATGCATCCGTTGTTGACGCAGGTGCCGCCGATCAGTTTGCGCTCGACGATCGCGACGCGCTGCCCCGCCGCGGTCAGCCGACCCGCAAGTGACGGCCCGGCCTGTCCGGCGCCGACGATGACCGCGTCGAAATGCGCGCTCACTTAACGGCCGAGATCAGGTATTCCGTCAACACGTGGCCCGTCAGCGCCGCGATGGCGAACCCGCCCAGGATCGCGACCGCATCCTCGAGCAGCGCGATCGGCAGGTCGCGCCCGCCGCTGACCGCCACCAGACGCTTGCGTGCCTGATAGCCGCCGAGGGTGCCGAGCACCGCGCCGATGATGCCGGCCCCGAGCGCGGTGAAGGTCCAGTGCGGCCACGCGCCCAGCGCCGCGCCCGCGAGCCCGCCCATCAGGAGCCGGGCCGCGAAGACCGGTGGCGCCGTCCGCGGCGGCGTCTTGGGCAGCTTGTCGTTCACCAGTTCGCCGACGGCCAGCACGCTGAAGATGACGACCGTGATGATGTTGCCCATCCACGATGCCCAGGTGCCGTGCAGGTCGATCCAGCCGAGGTACGCGGCCCACGCGACCACCGCGGGAGCCGTCAGGGAGCGCAACCCGGCGACAACGCCAATCAGCAAAGCCAGCAACAAAACAAGGACATGTGTCACGGCGACCCTCCTGGGGATGAACAGTGCGGCAACCTAAGAGGGGGCGGCCGTACGGGTCCCCATCCTCTAGCCGGACGCTAACACAGCCGGGGCCGGGCTGGTGAGATCAGAATCGGCAGAACCTGATATCGGAAGCCAGGATCGCTTTGGCACCGATGGCCGCGAGCTCGTCCATGATCTCGTTGACGCCCCGACGCGGCACCAGCGCACGGATCGCGACCCAGTCCGGGTCGGCGAGCGGGGCGATGGTCGGTGACTCCAGACCCGGCGTGATCGACGTCGCCTTGTCCAGCACCGAGCGCGGGCAGTCGTAGTCGAGCATCAAATACTGTTGCCCGAACACCACACCCTGAATCCGGGCGACCAGCTGATCGCGTGCCGCCTGCTGTGCGCCGTCGCGGTCCGCGGCGGCGCGCTCGATCAGCACCGCCTCCGAATCACACAGCGGCTCACCGAAGGCCACCAGATCGTGCAGGCTCAGGGTGCGCCCGGACCCGACCACGTCGGCGATCGCGTCGGCCACGCCGAGTTGCACCGAAATCTCCACGGCGCCGTCGAGCCTGATGACGGTTGCTTCAATTCCCCTGTCCGCCAGATCTTTTCGCACTAGATTCGGGTAGGCGGTGGCAATCCGCTTGCCGGCCAGATCGGCCGTCGTCCAGTCGAGCCCGGCCGGTCCCGCATAGCGGAAGCTGGACGACCCGAAACCCAGCGCCAGGCGCTCTCGCACCGGCGCATCGGAGTCGAGCACGAGGTCGCGTCCGGTGATGCCGAAGTCGAGCTGTCCCGAACCGACGTAGATGGCAATGTCTTTGGGCCGCAAGAAGAAGAACTCGACCTGGTTGGCGCGGTCGATGACGGTGAGGTCTTTGGAATCGGTGCGCCGCCGGTAGCCGGCCTCCGAGAGGATCTCACTGGCCGGCTCGCTCAGCGTGCCCTTGTTCGGTACGGCGACTCGCAACATGCTCATAGCTTCCGATAGACGTCGTCGAGGGACAGTCCACGCGCGATCATCAGCACCTGCGCCCAATACAGCAACTGGCTGATCTCTTCGGCCAATGCGTCGTTGGATTCGTGCTCGGCAGCCAGCCACACCTCGCCGGCCTCTTCCAGGATCTTCTTGCCCAGCCCATGAATCCCGCCGTCGAGCGCGGCGACCGTCGCACTGCCGGCCGGTCGGGTGCGGGCACGATCGCCGAGCTCGGCGAACAGATCCTCGAATGTCTTCACGGCCAGCGATTGTTTCACGAGGCGGCGAGCAAAGTCACCTCGGTTTCTCGAGGTGACGACGCCGACCGGCGATCCCGAAGCCCCACAGGCTGTTTCGCGGTGCGCAGAACCGTTAGCCGAACCCGGCGAGCGTGGTGCGCAGCGCATCCTCCAATTGGACATTGAACGGTCCGTTCGGGGCGGCATCCGGGTTCAGCCAGCGGTCGAGGACGAATTTGACTGTGGCCAAACTCGTGTGAACCAGCAGAGCGGGTCGGACGTCGGCCTTTGCATCGACCTTTGCATCGGCCTTTTCATCGGCCTTCGCATCGACCTTTGCATCGGCCTTCGCATCGAGGCCCAAGCGGCAAGCGACCTGCTCGAGGAACTTATCGCGATCGGTCTCGCTGACCAGCGCCGTTTTACTCAACAGGTGTGGCGCGGTGGCGATGGCACGGCGCCAGGTATCCAAATTGTCGAGTTCATCCGCATCGCGGGCACGTGTGACGAATACCTGAATCAATGCCTCAACGGCCGACTCGGCAGGCGGTCTCGCGCTGTACGAACGAACGATTTCGCCGATCGCCGCCCGGACGGGATCGACCAGCAGGCCTTCTTTTGTGGGCGCATGCCGGAAATAGGTACTGATAGAAATTCCGGCGGCCGCGGCGATCTCCTCGGTAGTGACGGCATCGAATCCGTGCTCGGCGAAAAGCTCGAACGCGGTGTGCTGGATCTGTGTGAGCAATTCCGCGCGGCGCCGGTCCCGCAATGAGCCGGTGTTTGCTGAGGGCATGCCCATAACCTTCGTCGAGCTGACATTCCAACGCGTCGGTGCCGTCCGGTGACGATCGCAGGTGAGTGACTCTACACTATTGAAAGTCCCTATCAAGTAGGCTAGTGTGACTCAGCACACACCGAGAACCGCAGTTCACAGAGCCCCGTGACACTATCTTTATGCAGATGCGTTGCACGGCACCCGGCCCCTCCTGTTCTGCACTCGAGAACTTATTGGTGGGGGGAACGCCAATGGAGGCGGCAGCTGGTGCGCAATGACCGGTAGATCAGGTTTGCTGGACCGACTACCGGTGGCGCGCCGATGACGACCCGAGAAGACGGCGTCATCGCCATCCAGAACTGGTCCGTCGGCTACGTCAAACGTCATCCGATCGCATCGCTTACGACCGTCGGCGAGCAGTTCGTCCTTGGCGTGCGCACCATTCAGTACTTCTTTTTCGACCTCGTGACGGGCCGATTTCAATGGCAGGAGTTTGTTCGCCAGGGTGCGTTCATGGCGGGCACCGCGGTATTGCCGACGATTCTGGTGTCATTGCCGATCAGCGTCACCCTGTCCATTCAATTCGCCCTGCTCGCCGGGCAAGTGGGTGCCACCTCGCTGGCCGGCGCGGCCAGCGGTCTGGCCGTCATCCGGCAAGGCGCGTCGCTGGTCGCCGCCGTGTTGATGGCCTCCGCGGTCGGTTCGGCGATCACCGCCGACCTGGGGTCACGAACCATGCGCGAGGAAACCGACGCGATGGAGGTGATGGGCGTATCGGTGATCCGCCGCCTGGTGGTGCCGCGCTTTGCCGCGGCGATCATGATCGGCGTCGCGCTCACCGGTGTGGTGTGCTTCGTAGGATTTTTCGCGAGCTACATGTTCAACGTGTATTTCCAGAACGGCGCTCCCGGCAGCTTCGTGTCGACCTTCGCGTCGTTCGCGACGACCGACGACATGATTTTGGCGTTGGTCAAAGCGGTCATCTTCGGTGCCATCGTCGCCGTCGTGTCGGCGCAGAAAGGCCTGTCCACCGTCGGTGGCCCGACGGGTGTCGCGAACTCGGTCAATGCCGCTGTCGTCGAAGCCATCCTGCTGCTGATGATCGTCAATGTCGCGATCAGCCAGCTCTACATCATGTTGGTGCCCAGGACGGGGCTCTGACATGGCGGCCGCCCCCTACCTGCCGTTCGCCCCCATCACGGTCCCGATTCTGCGGCTGTACCGTCGGGGCACGGTGCCGATCATCCGGCTGGGCCATTTGCTGGTCTTTTTCATCCAGGCGCTGGTCGCGGTGCCACTCGCGTTGCGCCAGTACCGCGGCGAGTTCCTGCGGCTGCTGTCGAACATCACCTGGGGCAACGGCTCAATCGTGGTGGGTGGCGGAACCGCCGGTGTGGCCGTCGTTCTCGGCATGACCGTCGGCGCCCTGGTCGGCATCGAGGGCTACAACTTCCTGGACCTGCTGGGCCTCGGACCGGCCACCGGCTTCGTCTCCTCGTTGGTCAACACCCGCGAGCTGGCACCGCTGATGGCGTCACTGGCGTTCGCCATGCAGGGCGGTTGCCGCTTCACCGCCCAGTTGGGGTCGATGCGGATCGCCGAGGAGATCGACGCGCTGGAATCCATTGCGATCCGCCCGATTCCGTATCTGGTGACGACGCGGCTGATCGCGTCGGTCGCGGCCATCGTCCCGCTGTATGTGGCGTGCCTGGCGATCGGCTATCTGACCACCCAGGTCGTGGTGGGGATCAGCAGCGGTGGCTCGACGGGCTCCTACCTGCATTACTTCACGCTGATGCTGGCCGGCCAAGACATCGTCTTCTCGTTGATCAAGGCCGTGATCTTCGTGTGGATCGCGTCCACGATTCAGTGCTACTACGGCTACTACGCGACCGGCGGCCCCGAGGGCGTCGGGGTGGCCGCCGGGCATGGAATGCGGGCCAGCATCACCGTCGTGATCATGGTGAACATGCTGCTCACCATGGCGTTGTGGGGGGTCGACGCCGGCGCAAGGTTTGGTGGTTAGGTTGAGCGGCAAGCCGAATTCCTTTGAGCTGGACGGCCGTGGGCCCTCGGACCGGCAGTTGCTTCTCACCGGTGCGGCGGTGGTAGTGGTCGCGGCACTGCTTACCGTCGCGATGTTGCTCAAGTCCACCGGCCGGCTCAACGACTATGTCCGGGTGGTCGCCGATCTGGTCAACGTCGGGGACGGGCTACCGCAGAAGTCCGACGTCAAGTATCACGGCGTGCTCGTCGGGACGGTCGATGATGTGGTTCCCGCGTCCAACGGAAAACCCAACTACGTCCATATCGATCTCAAAACCGAGTACGCCAAGTCGATTCCGGCCGGGGTCACCGCTCGCGTGGTGCCCAGCAACGTTTTCGCGGTGTCGTCGGTGCAGCTGGTGGGCTCGCCGCGACAGGACGGCCGGGACGGGGCGATCCGCGCCGGCGCGCACATCCCGGAAGACACCCGGCTTCCGACCGTGCTGTTTCAGACCACCGTCAGCAAGTTGCGCGACCTGCTGGCGGCCGCCGGCCGTGGCCGCGACGACAGATCCATCGGGATTTTGGCCGCACTCGGGGCGGCCACCGACCACCGCCGCGTCCCTTTGCTGAACGCCGGCGCACAGCTGAATCGCCTTCTCGACCAACTAAATTCGATCGTCAGCACCGATACGGGGCCGTCGACCGTGTCCGCGCTCGTCGATGCGGCCCGTGGGCTGCAGGCCACCGCACCCGATCTGCTCGACGCCTTGCACCAGGCCGTCGAACCGATGCAAACCTTCGCCGAGACGCGAGAGCAGTTGACCTCGCTGCTCTCCGGCGCCGAAGACACCGTCGGGACGGTGCACCAATCCTTCGACCGCCACATCGACCAACTCATCCACATCACCAGCGATTTCACCCCGGTGCTGGGCGTGTTGGCGATGAAGTCCAACAATTTCGTGCCCGCCGTCACCAAGTTGGACAACCTGGCCAACAGGTTCATGGAGGAAGTGTGGGTACCGGGCCAAGATGTCGGCAATATGCGCGCAATGCTGACCTTTACCCCTAGCTCCACCTACACCCGTGCGGACTGCCCGCATTACGGAGACCTGAAGGGGCCCAGCTGCTTTACCGCACCGCTGATCCCGGTGCGTCCCGATATGCCGGAAGTGCTGCTGCCGCAGAACTATCAGCCGCCCAAGGATCTGGCGCCGCCGCCGGGTACGGTCATCGGCCCGGACGGGAATCTCGTCGCTGTCGGACCGCCGCTGATCAACCCGAACCCCGATCTGACCGATCCCAATCCCCCACTGGCCCCGGGGATTACGCCGTCGCCTCCGGTGCCGGGCAGCGCCAACCCCGATAACCCATCGCCCGGGGCTCCCGCGACTCCTGCACCGAACGCGCCGTGGGTCGCACCCGTGGCGCCGAAGGCGCCGTGGATCCCGCAATCGTCTTTCGGAGGCAACGTCGGGCCCGTCGGCAGCCAATACGAGCGAAACATGCTCAGCGTGATCACCGGGCAGGCGGCCACGCCGGCCACCGAGCTACTGCTGGGACCGGTGGCCCGCGGATCCACCGTCTCTTTAAGTCATGCACCGAAACCTGCACCCGGAGGGGCGAAATGAGATTTCGCGGCCCGTTGATCGGGCTCACCCTGTTCATGGTCGTCGCGTTGACGCTGACCTGGCTGGTGTACGTCAGCCTGCGACGTGACGTCGCCGGCGAGACCGCCAGGTATTCGGCACTGTTCACCGATGTCTACGGGCTACGCGAAGGCGACGACGTCCGGATGGCCGGGGTGCGGGTGGGCCGGGTGGAGAGCGTGGAACTCGACGGGAAACTCGCCAGAGTCGCATTCGTCGTGCAAACCGATCAGCACCTGTACGGCAACACCGTCGCGTCGGTGACCTACCAAAACATCGTCGGACAACGGTATCTCGGGCTGTCTTTGGGGCCGGAGGGGAATCGGAGCCTGCTCCCGCCGGGCAGTGTGCTGCCGCTGGAACGCACCGAACCATCTTTTGATGTCACCGCGCTGCTCAACGGCTACGAGCCGCTGTTCAGCCTGCTCAACCCGCAGGACGCCGACAACCTCACCAAGGGAATCATCGCGTCGCTGCAGGGCGACTCCGCATCGCTGACCACGCTGATCAGCCAAACATCAACGCTCACACAGACTTTCGCCGGACGAGATCAAGCCCTCGGCGACGTGATCACCAACCTCAACAAGGTGGTCGGCAACCTTGCGCGGCAAAACGACAATTTCGACGGGGTCATCACCGAAACCCGCGAGGTGGTCGATCGACTCGACCGGCGTCGCCCGGAACTGGTGGGCTCGGTGGGTTCACTGTCCCGAGTGATGGGCCGGCTCTCGACATCGGCCAACGACGTATACCCGGCGCTGCGCGAATTCATCGACCGCAAACCCGGCGTGGCCCGGCACCTGATGGACGTCGAACCGCAGGTGGCGTTCTTCGGCGACAACATCCCGCTATTACTCAAAGGCCTTGTCCGAGTGGGTAACCAGGGTGCTTACGGCAACGCCTACGTGTGCGACGTCAACTTCATGGGCTTCTTCCCCGGCCTCAACGACGTCGTGCCGATCATCGTCGCCGCGGCCACGCCGGGAAACAAGACGTGGCACACACCGAGATGCAGGAGCACCGCCGGTGGCTGATTCGTCGGTCTGGCAGCGGTTGAGGAAGCGTCCGCTGGAGAGCTACAACACCACCTGGATGGGGTCTATCGCCGTCGCGGTGGTGGCTGCCGTGATCGGCGCCATGCTGGCGGTGCACGCGCTCGGTGCCGGCTACCGGCACTACACCGCCGAATTTCTGCAGGCCGCCGCACTGCGGGCCGGCAATCCGATCGTCGTCGCGGGGATCCCGGTCGGCGAAGTCACCAGCATGAAACTCGACGGCGACCACGTCGAGGCCGGACTGAAGATTCGCGACAATATCGTGCTGGGCAAGGATTCTCGAGCCACGATCAAGGTCACCACGATCCTGGGATCGCGTTATCTCTCGGTGCAGCCCAACGGCTCGGCGGCGCTGCCCCACGGCACCTTTGACCTCGCGCACACCGAGGTTCCCTACGACTTGCAATCCGCATTACAGGATGCCACCACGACGTTCGAGCAGGTCGACTCCGACCGGTTCGCGCAATCGCTTGCCGTGCTGGGCAAGCAACTCGAGGGCCTGCCCGCGGTGGTGCCACAGGCGATGACGAACATTCGATCGCTGTCGTCCATCATCGCGGTGCGACGCGACCAACTGGGTCAGCTGCTGGGAAGCACCGAACGAGTGACCAACACGTTGCGGCGCCAGCAGGCCGGCCTCGGCAATCTGATCAACCAGGGACAGGACCTGCTGGGCCAATTCGTCGCGCGGCGAGCCGTTTTCCACGCGATGATGCAATCGCTGACCAACATCGTCGACACCATGAGCCAGATCGTGGTCACCGACCGGTCGGGTCTTGACTCGCTGATCGCCGACATGCGCGACTTCACCGCCATGATGGCCAAGCACGACGACCTGCTGAGCAACCTGCTGCAAATCAGCCCAATCTTCTTCCGTGAGGCCACCAACCTCACCGGCGAGGGCAACGCAATCAATTTCAACGCCAACAACGTCCCGCTCGTCGACTCGTGGATGTGCGCCATCAGTGGCCGCGCCAAGCAGTTCGGGATGGTCCAATACTTCAAGGACTGCAAGTGATGGCGTCGAAGATCCGGGCCAGGGCAGTGGCTACCATCGCGGCCCTGATGTTGGTGACCGCGGCCGTCGGGGTCGGCTGGTGGTACCTGGCGCCCGATCAGGACAGCATCACGGTGACGGCCCAATTCGACAGCGCCTCAGGACTTTACCAGGGCAATGTGGTCGCGGTACTGGGAATGCCGGTGGGCAAGATCACCAAGATCAACGCCAAGGGCGGCTACGTCGAAGTCGAATTCACCGTCGATCGCCACGTCAAGGTCCCCGCTACCGCCCAAGCCGTCACCGTGTCCACCTCGATCCTCACCGACCGGCAGATCGAACTCACGCCGCCCTACCATGGCGGTCCCGTCCTGGAGAACCACGACACCATCGGCTTGACCCGGACCAAGACCCCCGTCGAATTCAGCCGGGTGCTCAGCGTTCTCGACAAGGTCACCAAGTCGCTCGAGGGAGACGGCCGTGGCGGCGGCCCCGTCGCCGACGTACTGAACAACGGGACCTTGGTTATCGAAGGCAACGGCGGGCAGATCAAATCGGCGCTCGACGAGCTGTCCCGGGCGCTGCGCCTGTCCAGCGACGGCGGCGCGGCGACCCGCGAGCAGATCACCACGATCGTCAAGAACATCAGCTCGCTGTTCGACGCGGTGGCCGCCAACGACGGCAAGCTGCGCGAATTCGCTTCCACCATTCACCAAGTCAGCCAGATCATGGCCGACGAGGATATCGGCGGCGGCAGTACCGGACGAAGATTCGACCAGCTGGTGCAACGAGCCGGCGAGCTGCTCGACGCCAACCGGGACACCATCAAGACGAGTCTGCTCCACGGCAACAAGATGCTGACGATGGTGACCAACCAGCGCCGCGACCTCGCCGAGCTCCTCGATGTGGCGCCGATGCTGGCCGACAACGCCTACAACATGATCGACCGCGCCAACGGTGCCGTGCGCGCCCGTTTCCTCACCGACCGATTGGTGTTCGACAGCCAATACACCAAAGAGATCTGCAACTTGATGGGCCTTCGGCAACTCGGATGCAGCACCGGAACGATCCAGGACTTCGGACCGGATTTCGGGTTGACCTACGTATTGGACGGCATGGCCGCGATGGGGCAGAAATGATCACCGCCCGCGTCCGCGTCGCGCTGGCCATGGCGGCCACGGCGCTGATCGCCTCCGGATGCGGCACGAATGGTCTTGCCAGCCTGCCTCTTCCGGCTCCGGGGCTGGGTTCGGGCGGATACACCTTGACCGCGGTGTTCTCCAACGCGCTGAACCTTCCGATGAACGCGAAGGTGAAGCTCGCCGGCGCCGACGTCGGGCAGGTCGAAGCGATGGTCGCACGCAACTACACCGCGGTCACCACGCTGCGGATCAGAAACGGGGTGCGGCTGCCCCGCGGCAGTACCGCCGAATTGCGCACCGCCACACCGCTGGGCGACGTGTTCGTGGCCCTGAAGCCACCCGCCGACGATCCCGCCGACGATCCGATGCTGCGGGGCGGCGACACCATCGGCCTGGATTCGACAGCCGCGGCAGCGACCGTCGAATCGGTTCTGAGCTCGGCGGCGATCCTGGTCAACGGCGGAGCGGTGCGCAATTTCACCAACATCATCAACGGTTTCGGGAAGGCCACCGGTGATCAGGGCCAGGCGTTCGGTGAGCTGATCCGCAAGTCCAACCAACTGGTCGCAACGCTCGACGCCAGATCCGACCAGATCTCGGGCGCGTTGACCGAATTATCCCGTCTGGCAGACCAACTCGACGCCAAGGACGCCGCCATCACCGACCTGATGACCGCGGCCCGGCCCGCCGTCTCCGCCCTGGCCGACAACACCACCCAGCTGTCGGATCTAGCGGTGCAGGTGGGCAACACCTCCCGGTTGCTGGCCAGATTCCCGTCGATCGGGGGCACCGACACCAGCGGCCGCAGCATCATCGGTGACCTCAACACGATTGCCGGGGCCGCCAACGACGTTGCCGTGAGCCCGGATACCAGCTTTTACGCGATCAACCGGATGATCCCCCCATTGGTCAAATCGACGTCAGGGAGCGCGATTTCGGTGCACGTGGGCGTCGACAAGCTGATCCTCGGATCGCTGCCCGACATCGGATATCCCGGCGATATCGGGCTACACGGGCCGCACCACTACAACATGAACCTTCTCGTCGGCACCCTGAAATACACCCTGTGGCGCTTGCAAGAACGCGTGGTCGGGCGGGGGCCGAACGCACCGCAGGTTCCCGTCATGCCCGATCCGAACATCCCGGGCCAAATCGATATCGCCCCCGGTCCTCCCCTGCCCGCGCCGGGACCGCCACCGTGATCGCCGGAGCCGCCAACGTCGTGGTCAAAGTGGTGCGCGCCGCGCACCGCCAACAGGTCTGGCTGTCGGTGGCCGGACTGGTGCTCACCCTGGTGGTCGGAACCGCTTACCTGCTGATCGGGGCGTTGCGGGTGACACCGTTCGCGTCGTCCTACCGGGTCACCGTCCAGCTACCGGAATCCGGTGGCCTGCTGCCCAATCAGGATGTGGCGTTGCGTGGCGTGCGGATTGGCCGCGTCGAGTCGTTGCAGATCACCGACAGCGGAGTCAATGCGATCGCCAGCATCTCGTCGAAGGTGCGGGTTCCGGCCAACAGCGTCGCGCGCGTGTCGGCGCTCTCACCGGCCGGCGAGCAGTACATCGACTTGCTAGCCGAATCCGATGCCGGGCCGTATCTGCACGACGGCAGCCTGATCGCACTGGCCCACACCAGTGTTCCGGTCAGCCTGGCGCAATTGCTCGGTGACGCCGACGGGATGCTGGCCCAGGTCGATCGCCGCAAGGTCGAGCTGATCAAGAAGGAACTGAGCCTGAGCGCCGAGGGTCCGGCGAAGCTGGCCGCCATCGTTGACGGCGGCACGTTCCTGTTGTCGACACTCGATTCGGTGCTGCCCCAAACCACCAGCATCATCAAGACCAGCCGGGTGGTACTCACCCTGACGAGTGATAAGAACGCCGGATTAGCTTCCACCGCAACCGAACTCAACCGGACGTTGTCCGGGGTTGCGCGCATGCAGGCCGGCTACCGGCGGCTGACCGCGCAGACACCGCAGACGCTGTCGGCGGTCGATAATTTGTTCTCCGACAATTCCGACACGATGGTGCAGCTGCTGGGCAGCATGGCCACCATGTCGCAATTGCTCTACCAGCGGGTGCCGGCACTGAACGCGCTGTTCCCCGACTATCGCGGCTCGGTGCTGGACGCGGTGTCGAGCGCCTTCCACGACCAGGGAGTCTGGGCAATCGCCGACCTCTACCCCCGCTACGTGTGCGATTACGGGACGCCCGCGCACCCACCGTCGGCCGCGGACTACTACGAGCCGTTCATGTACACCTATTGCCGCGACACCGACCCCGCCGTGTCGATCCGCGGGGCCAAGAACGCGCCGCGTCCGGGCGGCGATGACACCGCCGGTCCGCCGCCAGGAGCGGACCTGGGGCGCCGAACCGACCCAACTCCCAAGGGCCGCTTCACGATTCCCACGCCGTACGGCGGACCCCCGCTGCCGATCGAACCGCCCCACTGAGACCAACCTAAACTCTGACCGAGGAGTCGATAATGACCGCCGCATCCGAGAAAGTTGCCGAGGCCGAAATGCCCCACGCGCCAAGCTCAGAACCCGAAGACGTCGAGGGCGCCGACGTCAAAGACGAAGACGTCGACGTTGACGACGAAGACGTCAAGGACGGCACGGACGGCACGGACGGCACGGACGGCAAGGACACCGAAGCGATCGACGCGGACGACGAGGACATCCCGTTCGGGCGCAAGGCCAATAACAACGGCGACAAGATCCCGCTGCGCAGCCGGCCCTGGGGGCACTATCTGCGCCGCAGCGCGCTGCCGCTGTTACTCATTGCCTCGCTTGCGGTTAACGGCTTGCTCGGCTGGACGCTGTGGCAAGAGCATCAGGTGAAGGAGGCGGGCCAGCAGGCTCAACAGGCCGCGATCACCTACGCGCAGGTGCTGACGAGCATCGACTCCAACAAGGTCGACGAGAACTTCCGGCAGGTGCTCGACGGCGCGACCGGCGAGTTCAAAGACATGTACACCCAGTCCAGCGTGCAACTTCGGCAGCTGCTGATCGACAACAAGGCGAGCGCCCACGGCGTGGTGGTGGATTCGGCGATTCAGTCCGCATCCACGAATAAGGTTGTGGTACTTGTCTTTATCGACCAAACCGTGGCCAATTCGCAGTCGCCCGATCCACGCATCGACCGCAGCCGGATCAAAATGACGATGGAGAAGGTCGATGGCCGCTGGCGGGCCAGCAAGGTGCAGCTGCTGTGATCGGACGACTCCTCGCGACGCTTTTATTGGCCTCCGCCGCGACGGCGATTCCCGGTGCGGCCGTCGCGCGGGCCTCGGCCCCGTCGTTCTGCGGCGAGCTCGGCGGCGACTGGGACGGCCAGTACTGCCACACCACGGTGACCTCGGAACGCAATGCCGTCCGTGACATCAAGGTGGCCCTGCCCGGCGAGCTGATCGACAACCCCGTCACCAGTGGTGTGGTGCGCGACTATCTGCACACGCTGGTCAACAACTGGCGTAACGCCAACACCCACATGGCCGCCGACAGCTATGGCGAGGAGAACTACGAAATCTTCCGGCACGCCAACCTGCTCAGCGCGGTGTTCCACGAGGACTACCACGCCGACGGGCCCAAGCCGAACAATGCCTACCGCACCTTCACGTTCGACCTGGCCAGCGGGCGCCGGCTGCAGCTGTCGGATGTGACGACGCCGAATCCGCTGACCGCGATCCCGCCGCTGGCGCAGCCCTTCATCGAAACCGCGCTCAATCAAGCACCGCCGCCGCACGATCCGGGGACCTACCCGTTCATCGTCGACCGCTGGACGCCGGACAAGGTGTACTCCGGCGCGTACAAGGCGTGGGCGCTGACCCCCGACGAGTTGATCCTCTACATGCCGGACTATCCCGTCGGCCATGACGAGCCGATCAACTTCTCACCGGGCCTGCCGCAGTGGTACATGGACGGCGGCACCGTGCAGGCCCACATCCCGCTCTCGGCATTGGCGCCGGTGCTGCGCATCTAGTCGGCGGTCCCGCCGGTGCCCGCGTACAGTGGCGGTGGTTAAGTCACCTAACTAATGCAGAGACACCGCGGAGGAACACCCATGGCCCGCACCGAGAATGACACCTGGGATCTGGCGTCCAGCGTCGGCGCGACCGCGACGGCAGTCGCGACGCAGCGCGCGATGGCGTCGCAGGGGCCGGACGCGCTGCTCAACGACCCCTGGGCCGATCCCCTAGTGCGCGCGGTGGGCAGCGACACCTTCGTCAAGCTGATCGACGGAAAGCTCGGCGACACCGACGATCCGGTGATGAACCGGCAGGCCGTGATCGAGCAGATCACCGTGCGCACCCGGTACTTCGACGAGTTTTTCCAGCAATCCGCCGAGGCGGGCGTGCGGCAGGCCGTGATTCTGGCGTCCGGCCTGGACACCCGCGCCTACCGGCTGTCCTGGCCGGCGGACACCGTGGTCTACGAGATCGACCAGCCGGGCGTGATCGACTTCAAGACCCGCACGCTGGCCGACCTGGGTGCGCAGCCGCCCGCCGAACGCCGCACCGTCGCGATCGATCTGCGCGAGGACTGGCCCGCCGCGCTCGTCGAAGCCGGACTGGACACCTCGAAGCCGACCGCGTGGAGCGCCGAAGGCCTGCTGGTCTACTTGCCACCCGAGGCGCAGGACCGCTTGTTCGACAACGTCGCCGCACTGTCGGCGCCGGGCAGCCGGATCGCCTGCGAGCACATGGATTTCCGCAACATTCCCGCGGATTGGGCCGAAAAGCTCACCGAGAGGTCGCGGCGCATCGGCTCGAAGATCAATCTGGCCGAGTTGTTCTACACCGGCGATCGCAACGCCGCCGGTGACTACCTCGCCGAGCGCGGTTGGCGGGTCGACATCACCACGACCGAGCAGGCTTTCGCCGCCAACGGTTTTCAGGTGCCGCAGGACGAGCTGGCCTCGTTCGGCGCGGCGTCCGGTTACCTGACGGCCGTGCTGGGCTGACACGCCCGGCCGGAGCGGTCCGTGTAAGCGGAGCGCACGCGGGTACACCCCGGTCGTGTCTCCGGTGCCCGACGATCTACGAAAACTCGCCAAAGCCCATGGGGTGGCGACCTTTTACCGCAATGAACGACGCGAACCGGTCGAAGTCGACCCCGAGGTCGTGGTCAAAGTGCTTTCGCTGCTCGAGGTGGATGCCGCGACCGCTGCGGATCGGCGTCGGGAGTTGGACAAGCTAGCCGACCGCGAAGGAGTCCTGTCGCCCACCGTCGCCGTCCGGGTCGGCGGCCGAACCCAGCCGTTTCCCGGTGCGGTGGGATTGGTCAGCGAGGACGGCGCCGAACGCAACCTGCGCGACGAATTACCAGCCGATCTGTCCCCGGGCTGGTACCGCCTGCATACCCGCGACGGCCAGGAAACCACCCTGGTGGCGGCCCCGCCGCAGGTGCCGCAGACACCGGCGACCTGGGGATGGATGCTGCAGCTTTACGCGCTGCGTTCCGCTGGCTCTTGGGGCATCGGCGATTTGGCCGACCTGCGCGAGTTCATCGAGTGGACCGCTGCCGAGCATGGCGCGGGCGCGGTCTTGCTGAACCCGCTGAATGCGCCCGGGCCGACGCACCCGGTGCAGCCCTCGCCCTACACGCCGTCCAGCAGACGATTCGCCAATCCGCTGGCGCTGCGCATCGAGGATCTCGATGCGTACCGTCGGGCCGACCCGGCGACGCGCACGGAAGTGGATGCGCTGCGTGTCGCACCCGATACCGGGCGCGTCGACCATGATCTCGTGTGGGTCGCCAAGCGCGGCGCGCTGGAATTGCTGTGGCGCGCCCAAGGCCGACCTAACCCCCTGGACGAGCGGGGGGCGTCCACCGCGCTGCGCGACTGGGCCACATACTGCGCACTTGCGGAGCGGCACGGTGGTCGCTGGCCGCAATGGCCGCAACCCCTACGAGATGTCAACGGCCCGGCCGTGAGCGCGGCCCGCACGCAGCTGGCGCCCCGGGTCGCCTTCCACGCATGGGTCCAGCAGCGCTGCGCGGAGCAGCTCGGCGCAGTGCGCAACACCGCGCGCGATGCGGGCATGGCGCTGGGTGTTCTGCACGACCTGCCGGTGGGAGTCGACTCGGACGGCGCCGACGCGTGGGCACTGGCCGACATGCTGGCCACCGGGGTCCACGTCGGTGTACCTCCGGACAACTTCACCCCGCGCGGCCAAGATTGGGGATTGCCTCCGTGGCGCCCAGACCGGCTCGCCGACACCGGATACGCCGCGTTTCGAGACATGTTGTGCGCCACACTGGTTCACGCCGACGGCCTACGGATCGACCATGTCGCCGGGTTGTGGCGACTGTGGTGGATTCCTCCCGGCGACACCCCCGACCGTGGCACCTACGTGCACTACGACGCCGATGTCATGCTCGCGGTGCTGGCGCTGGAAGCACACCGGGCGGGTGCGACCGTCGTCGGCGAGGACCTGGGCACCGTCGAAGCCGAGGTCACCGAGGCACTGGGCGCCAACGGCATGCTGGGCTGCGCCGTGTCCTGGTTCACCCGGAACGAATCCGAGCCCGACCAACCGTTGCTGCCGGCGTCGAAATGGCCGACGCGGGTGGCCGCCAGCCTCTCCACGCACGACTTGCCCACCGCGGCGGGTTTTTTGCGTGGCGAACATGTGCGCGCCCGCGCGGAACTCGACCTTCTCAACGACGTTGCGGCCGAACAAGCCGCGGCCGACAAGGAAAAAGCGGAGTGGCTGGCATTGTTACACGCCGAAGGGTTATTGCCGGCCGATCCGGATGAGGCCACGATCATCTCGGCCATGCATCGCTTCTTGGCGGCGACCCCGAGCCGGCTGAAGCTGATCTCGCCGTACGACATCGTCGCCGAGCCGCGCCAGCCCAACTTGCCCGGGACCATCGACGAATACCCGAATTGGCGGCTGCCGCTGCCGAAGACACTCGAGCAGCTGCGCGTCGACCCACGAGTCGCCGAGATCGCCGCCGTTTTTCAGGCTGCCGCCGAAATGCCGATCCGCTGAGGTTTTCAGTTCGCCCGACGGCGACGCAGGTCGATCGAGATCACCTCGGCGCTGCGGTTCAACTCTCGCACCAGCACGAACATCCCTCTCCTGATGTCCCCTCGAGCTTGAACGTTGACGTACCCGGCCCGGCTCAATCCTCCGGGTTGTAGCCGAGGTTGGGGCCGAGCCAGCGTTCGGCTTCGGCCAGGGTCCAGCCCTTGCGCTTGGCATAGTCGGCGACCTGGTCCTGGGCCAGCCGGCCGATCACGAAATACTGCGACTGCGGGTGCGAGAAATACCAGCCGCTGACGGCGGCACCGGGCCACATCGCCATCGACTCGGTCAGCTCGATCCCGGTCCGCTCCTTGACGTCCATCAACTCCCAGAGGGTCACCTTCTCGGTGTGCTCCGGGCAAGCCGGGTAGCCGGGGGCAGGGCGGATTCCCACGTACTTCTCGCCGATGAGTGCCTCGTTGTCCAGCTGCTCGTCGGGCTGGAATCCCCAGAACTCCTGGCGGACCCGCTGGTGCATCCGTTCGGCGAACGCCTCCGCCAGCCGGTCGGCGAGCGACTCCAGCAGGATCGCGCTGTAGTCGTCGTTGGCCGCCTTGAACTCCGCGATCTTCTCCCCGCTGCCAAGCCCCGCGGTGACGGCGAAGGCGCCGACGTAGTCCCGCAGGCCCGTCTCTTTGGGGGCGATGTAGTCGCCCAGCGAGCGGTTCGGGATGCCGTCGCGGTGCTCGCCCTGCTGGCGCAGGTTGTGCAGCCTGGTCAGCACCTCGCTGCGGGTGTCGTCGGTGTAGACCTCGATGTCGTCCCCGACCGCATTCGCCGGGAAGAACCCGATCACCCCGTTGGCCGTCAGCCACTTCTCCTTGATCAGGCTGTCGAGCATCTCCTGGGCTTCGTCGTACAGCTTGCGGGCAGCCTCGCCCGAGGTTGGATTGTTGAGGATGTCGGGGAACCGGCCCTTCATCTCCCAGGCGTTGAAAAACGGCTGCCAGTCAATGTATTCGCGCAACTCGGCGAGGTCGTAGTCCTGAAATTCTCGTATTCCCGCACCTATCGCGGGCACCGGCGGCGTGTAGTCGTCCCACTCGATCGGCGTCCGGTTCGCGCGGGCCTTCTCCAGAGTCAGCATCGGCCGCTCGTTCTTCTGGGAGTGCCGCTCGCGAAGGGCTGCGTAGTCCTTCTCGGTGGCCTCCAGCAGGCCCGGCCGCTGCTTGTCGTCGAGCAACGCCGCGGCGACCGGTACCGAGCGGGACGCGTCCTTGACCCACACCACCGGACCCGTCCGGCGCGGTGATATCTTCACGGCCGTGTGAGCCCGCGAGGTGGTCGCGCCACCGATCAGCAGCGGGATCTCGAGGCCTTCACGTTCCATCTCGACGGCGAAGTTGGACATCTCGTCCAGGGACGGGGTGATCAGTCCGGACAGCCCGATGATGTCGGCGTCGTGCTTTTTCGCCGCGGCCAGGATCTTTTCGGCGGGCACCATCACACCGAGGTCGATCACTTCGAAGTTGTTGCACTGCAGGACGACTCCGACGATGTTCTTGCCGATGTCGTGGACGTCCCCCTTCACCGTCGCCATGATGATCGTGCCGTTGGTGTCCTTCTTCGCGGCCTCCCCGGGCAGGGGCTCGGCCTTCTCCGCCTCGATGAACGGCAGCAGGTACGCCACGGCCTTCTTCATCACCCGGGCCGACTTCACCACCTGGGGCAAAAACATCTTGCCCGACCCGAACAGATCACCGACGACGTTCATGCCGTCCATCAGCGGGCCCTCGATCACCTCGATCGGGCGGCCCCCGGCCGCGGCGATCTCGGCCCGCAGTTCCTCGGTGTCGTCGTCGACGTGGGCGTCGATCCCCTTGACCAGGGCGTGCGTGATCCGCTCGCGGACCGGCAACGATCGCCACTCGGCGACCGCCGGGTCGTCCGCTTTTTCGGTGCTGTTGAACCGTTCCGCGATCTCCAGCAGCCGTTCGGCCGCATCCTCGCGGCGGTTCAGCACCACGTCCTCGATGCGGTCGCGCAGCTCGGGGTCGATCGAGTCGTAGGGCACCAGGGCGCCGGCGTTGACGATGCCCATGTCCAGGCCTGCCTTGATGGCGTGGAACAGGAACACCGCGTGGATCGCCTCGCGGACAGGGTTGTTGCCCCGGAACGAGAACGACACGTTCGAGATACCGCCGGAGATGTGCACCCCGGGCAGGTTCTCCTTGATCCAGGCGCAGGCCTCGATGAAGTCGATCCCGTAGGTCGCGTGCTCCTCGATACCGGTCGCCAGTGCGAAGCAGTTCGGGTCGAAGATGATGTCCTCGGCCGGGAAGCCGACCTCTTCGGTCAGGATCCGGTAGGCGCGCCCGCAGATCTCCTTGCGGCGCTCCAGATTGTCCGCCTGCCCCTGCTCGTCGAAGGCCATCACGACGACGGCCGCACCGTACTTGCGGCACAGCCGGGCTTCGCGGATGAACTTCTCCTCGCCCTCCTTCATCGAGATCGAGTTGACGATCGGCTTGCCCTGCACGTTCTTCAGGCCCGCCTCGATGACCTCCCATTTGGAGGAGTCGATCATCACCGGGACGCGGCTGATGTCCGGTTCGGCCGCGATCAGCTTGGTGAACCGATCCATCGCGGCGACGCCGTCGATCATGCCCTCGTCCATGTTGATGTCGATGACCTGCGCACCGACCTCGACCTGCTGCAGGGCGACCGACAGCGCGGTGTCGTAATCCTCGGCCTTGATCAGGTTGCGGAAGCGGGCGGAGCCGGTGATGTTGGTGCGCTCACCGATGTTCACGAACAGGGAGTCGTCGGTGATGTTGAGCGGCTCCAGGCCCGACAGCCGGGTCGCCACCGGGATCTCCGGCAGCTCGCGCGGCGGCTTGCCCTCGACGACCTTGGCGATCTCGGCGATGTGCGGCGGCGCGGTTCCGCAGCAGCCACCGACCAGGTTGACCAGGCCGGCCTCGGCGAAGTCTGCGATGTAGCCGGCCTGACGCTCCGGGGACTCGTCGTACTCGCCAAAGGCGTTGGGCAGACCGGCATTCGGGTAGCAGGAGACGAAGGTGTCCGCGATCCGCGACACCTCGGCGATGTAGGGCCGCATCTCCGGCGCACCCAGGGCGCAGTTGAGGCCCACCGCGAGCGGCTTCGCGTGCCTGATCGCATTCCAGAAAGCCTCGGTGACCTGGCCGGACAGCGTGCGCCCCGATGCATCGGTGATCGTGCCCGAGATGATCAATGGCCAGCGCCGTCCGCGCTCCTCGAACAGTGTCTCGACGGCGAACACCGCGGCCTTGGCGTTCAGCGAATCGAAGATCGTCTCGATGATGAGGAGGTCGGCGCCGCCGTCGACCAGGCCGTTGACGGATTCCAGATACGCGGCAGCCAGCTGGTCGTAGGAGACGTTGCGGGCTCCGGGGTCGTTGACGTCCGGCGAGATCGACGCGGTCCGCGTCGTCGGCCCGATCGCCCCGGCGACGTAACGAGGCTTCTCCGGGGTGCTGTACTCGTCGGCGGCCTTACGGGCCAGGGCGGCGCCGGCGTAGTTCAGTTCGTAGGCCAGCTCGGCCATGTCGTAGTCGGAGAGCGAGATAGCGTTCGCGTTGAAGGTGTTGGTCTCGAGGATGTCCGCGCCCGCCTCGAGGTACTCACGGTGGATGCCCTCGATGATCTGCGGCTGCGTCAGCGTGAGAAGGTCGTTGTTGCCCTGAAGAGCCGTCGGCCACTCGGTGAACCGGTCGCCGCGGTAGCCGGCCTCGTCCGGCCGGTCCCGCTGGATCGCCGTGCCCATCGCACCGTCGATCACCATGATCCGCTGGCGCAGCGCCGCCGTCAGTTCGTCCGTGCAGTCGGGGCGGATGTTCGGCGCGAAGGCCTTCGTCTCAGCGTCGTTCACGTACGTTCCTTCCATAGCGGAAGGCGTCCTTGACTCTGCCGAGCGTGGCGGCTACCGGCAGGAACCGGCGAACCGTTGCAACGCCTCTCGACCAGAAAAGTCTACGTCCTCCCCCGACGTCTGGACGCCCAGCTCGATCCGATCCACTCGGTGATCGCGGATCGTGTCGGCACAGTAGTAATTACCAATGTTAACCAGTTTGCTGCCAAGCGTATTTCGTGTCGACCGCGTCGAGGGGGCCGGTGACGAAGTCGTGTTCGCTGGTAGCAGCCACGCCACAACGATAGTCGGCCTATGCGAATGCCCAGCTGCGCTGGCTGACCGCGCGGCTGGGAGTCGTCGCCGGGCGCGCAGGCCTTAGGCTGATTCTGTGACTCCGCCCGATCGTGGCCCGGAAGCCTCAGCGCTGCCCGACCTCCGCAACACGATTGTTGTCGCGGCGTTCGAGGGCTGGAACGACGCCGGCGACGCGGCCAGCGATGCGCTGGAGCACCTCGACGCGATCTGGGAAGCCCACCCGATCGTCGAGATCGACGACGAGGCGTATTACGACTACCAGGTGAACCGCCCGGTCATCCGTCAGGTCGACGGGGTGACCCGCGAACTGGTGTGGCCGGCGATGCGGATCACGCACTGCCGGCCGCCCGGCAGCGACCGTGACATCGTGTTGATGCACGGCGTGGAGCCCAACATGCGCTGGCGCACGTTCTGCGCCGAGCTGGTGGCAATCGCCGACAAGCTCAACGTCGACACGGTGGTGATCCTCGGCGCGCTGCTGGCCGACACCCCGCACACGCGGCCGGTCCCGGTATCGGGCGCGGCCTACTCGCCCGAGTCGGCGGAACGTTTCGGCCTGCAGGAGACCCGCTACGAAGGGCCGACCGGGATCGCCGGGGTGTTTCAGGACGCCTGCGTGGCCGCCGGGATCCCGGCGGTGACGTTCTGGGCCGCGGTGCCGCACTACGTGTCGCACCCGCCCAACCCGAAGGCGACGGTGGCGCTACTGCGCCGCGTCGAAGACGTGCTGGATATCGAGGTTCCACTGGCCGATCTGCCCGCCCAGGCCGAGGAGTGGGAGCTGGCGGTCACCGAGATGGCCACCGAGGACGAGGACTTGGCCGAATACGTGCTGTCGCTGGAGCAACGCGGCGATGCCGAGGTCGATGTGAACGAAGCCCTGGGCAAGATCGACGGCGACGCCCTGGCCGCCGAGTTCGAGCGCTACCTGCGCCGCCGCCGCCCGGGATTCGGTAAGTAATTGACGGGCTTGTCCTGTTGCCCTCCCGGGCCGACTGCGACAAGATCGCTGGCAAACCAACCGGATTGACAGCCCCGGTCTTGGCGATTCGAGACCACCGCGCAGGTTGGGCGAACGACGACGATTGGACCTCGATGACCGCCCTGCCTGACACGCCTCAACCCGATGTCCCGCCGGCGATTCTCAACGAGGAAGCCGGCTATCACAAGGGACTGAAACCTCGCCAGTTGCAGATGATCGCGATCGGCGGCGCGATCGGAACCGGCCTGTTCCTGGGCGCCGGCGGGCGTCTGGCCAACGCCGGGCCCGGGCTGTTCATCGTGTACGGCGTGTGCGGCGTCTTCGTCTTCCTGATACTGCGCGCACTGGGCGAGCTGGTGCTGCACCGCCCGTCGTCGGGCTCGTTCGTGTCCTACGCGCGCGAGTTCTTCGGCGAGAAGGCCGCCTACGTGGTGGGTTGGATGTACTTCCTGAACTGGGCGATGACGTCGATCGTCGACACCACCGCGATCGCCACCTACCTGCGCCACTGGACGGCGATCGCGGTTGTCCCCCAATGGGTTCTCGCCCTGGCAGCCCTGGTGGTGGTGTTGTCGATGAACCTGATCTCCGTCGAGTGGTTCGGTGAGCTCGAGTTTTGGGCGGCGTTGATCAAGGTGTTCGCGCTCGTCGCCTTTCTGATCATCGCACTCGTGTTCCTGGCCGGGCGATTTCAAATCCAGGGGCACGACACCGGGCCCGGCATCTGGTCCGACCATGGCGGCCTGTTCCCGGCCGGTGCGATAGCACTGCTAGTGACGACCTCAGGGGTGGTATTCGCTTATGCCGCAGTCGAATTGGTGGGGATCGCGGCCGGCGAGACCGCCGAGCCCGAGAAGATCATGCCGCGGGCGATCAACTCGGTGATCGCGCGAGTCGCGGTGTTCTACGTCGGTTCGGTTGCCCTGCTGGGGGTGATGTTGCCCTACACCGCATTCAAGGCCGGCGAAAGCCCATTCGTCACGTTCTTCTCCAGCATCGGCTTCCACGGTGCCGGCGATTTGATGAACATCGTGGTCCTCACCGCGGCGCTGTCCAGTCTGAACGCGGGACTGTATTCGACCGGCCGCGTCATGCACTCCCTCGCGATGAGCGGCAGCGGCCCCCAGTTCGCGAAACGGATGACCAAACGTGGCGTGCCCTTCGGCGGAATCGCGATGACCGCCGTCATCTGTCTTTTCGGCGTCGCGCTCAACGCCTTCAATCCCGGTAAAGCCTTCGAGATCGTGCTGCACAGCGCCTCGCTGGGCATCGTGGCGTCCTGGGCCATGATCGTGTTGTGCCAGCTCCAGTTCTACAAGAAGACCCAGGCCGGGATCCTGGAGCGCCCACGATTCCGGATGCCGTTCACCCCGTACAGCGGCTACCTCACCTTGGTGTTCCTGGTCTGCGTCGTGGTGCTGATGGCCTTCGACAAACCGGTCGGCATGTTTACCGTGGGCTCGTTGCTGGTGATCGGTCCGGCGCTGGTGGTGGGCTGGTTCGCGGTGCGCAAGCGGGTCGCGGCTTCCCCCACGCACTGGTGAGCGGGCGCTAGGCCTGGCCCAGCTCCTGGTTGTAGGCGCTGGTGGAACGGCCAAGCGCGGCAACCTCGGCGTCCATCTGGGGCAGCAGTTCCGCGGCGGTTCGGCGAATCGGGAGTTCGCCGACGCGGGTGGACAGCACCGGCTTGAGCCAGCGGAACGCGACCACCCAGCCCGGGCAGTAGACCCGGTCCTTGCGGCCCTCGATGCCCTTGACGAAGGCGGTCGCGCAGCTGTCCACGTCGGTGGTCTTGCTCAACGGCCACGGCAGTTTCTTGAGCAACGTGGTGAACGCAGGCAGGTCGGCCTTGGTGTCGCGCACCAGCGCCGTGTCGATCCACGACATGTGCGCCACCCCGATTCCGACGCCGCGATGAGCGACCTCGAGTCGCAGCGCATTGGCCAAGTGCTCGTTGCCGGCCTTCGACATGTCGTAGGAAGCCATTCCCGGGGCCGCAGCGAACGCCGCGAGCGACGACACGATCAGGAGGTAACCGCGGCGGTCGATCAGCGCGGGCAGTGCGGCGCGCGCGGTGTGAAAGACACCGAGCAGGTTGACGTCCAGCACCCGCTTGAATGCCTCCGGGTCGACCTGCAACACCGAGCCGTAGCTGGCGATGCCGGCATTGGCCACGGCAACGTCGAGGCCGCCGAAGCGTTGCACCGCGTGGTCGACGACGGCCTGCATGGCGGGCAGGTCACGCACGTCGGCGACGGCGGTCAGCACGTGTTCGTCGCCACCGAGTTCGGCGGCCAGGGTGTCCAGCGCGGCTCTGTCGAGATCGGTCAGGACGAGCTTGGCGCCCTGGTGGCGCAGCCGGCGGGCGACCTCGGCGCCGATTCCCCGGGCACCCCCGGTGATGAGAACGACTTTGCCCTGCACCGAAGTCATGGCCGTCAACTACCTTTCACAGCGATCACAGTTCCACCCCGAGCAGCGCATCGATTGCGGTGGCCACCAACTTCGGCGCACCCTCGTCGTGTCCGCCGTACTCGAGTGCGTCGGTGGTCCAACCATCAAGTGCCGCAATCGCTTTGGGAGTGTCGAGGTCGTCGGCCAGGTACTTGCGCACCCGCGCGATGACGTCGGCGGCATCCGGGCCGGCGGGCAGCGTCGTCGCGGTGCGCCAGCGCTGCAGCCGCGCGGCCGACTCGTCGAGCAGTTGCTGGCTCCACGACCGGTCAGCGCGGTAGTGACCGGCCAGCAGACCAAGCCGAATAGCGGCCGGCGGGGCGCCTTGCGCACGCAGCACCGACACCAGCACCAGGTTGCCGCGGCTCTTCGACATCTTGTGCCCGTCCCAGCCGATCATCCCGGCATGCACATAATGCCGGGCGAATCGCCTTTCGCCCCTTACACATTCGGCGTGTGCGGCGGTGAATTCGTGATGCGGGAAGATCAGGTCGCGGCCGCCGCCCTGAATGTCTAGGCCGCTGCCGATGCGGCTAAGTGCGATCGCCGCACACTCGACGTGCCAGCCGGGCCGCCCGGGACCGAACGGTGAAGGCCAGCTGGGCTCCCCGGGCCGCTCGGCCCGCCACAGCAGCGCGTCGAGTTGGTCGGTCTTGCCGGTGCGGTCGGGGTCGCCACCGCGCTCGGCGAACAGCCGCAGCATGGTGTCGCGGTCATAGCCCGACTCGTAGCCGAACTGCGGCGTGGCATCCGCGCGGTAGTAGACGTCTGGATATTCGCCTACGTCTGGGTCGATGACGTACGCCGCCCCCGACGCCAGCATCTTTTCGACCAGCTCCACCACTTCGGGAATGGCTTCGGTCGCGCCGACATACTCGCGCGGCGGCAACACCCGCAGCGCGGCCATGTCCTCGCGGAACAGCGCCACCTCGCGATCGCCGAGCTCACGCCAGTCGATGCCGTCGCGCGCGGCCCGCTCGAACAGCGGGTCATCGACGTCGGTGACGTTCTGCACGTAGTGCACGTCGTGCCCCAGATCCAGCCACAGCCGGTGAATCAGGTCGAACGCGAGATAGGTGGCCGCGTGGCCCAAATGCGTGGCGTCGTACGGAGTGATCCCGCAGACGTACATGGTGGCGACTGAACCAGGACCAGACCCGGCCGCCACCGGGCGGACCTGGCGATCGGAGGTGTCGTAAAGCCGAAGCTCCGGGCCGCGTCCGGGCAGCTCCGGAACCTGTGCGGGAGACCACGACTGCATGCTGTCGACTTTAGGCCCGGTGACGGTGCGGCCCGCGCAGCGGGCCGTTGAGAAGGCGGGCAATCGGGCCAGGCCCGGTGACGATGCGGCCCGCGCAGCGGGCCGTTGAGAAGGCGGGCAATCGGGCCAGGCCCGGGGGTCAGCGCCACGCGTCGCGGATGGCGCCGAGCAGGATCGGCGCCACCTCCGCACGACACATGACGAAGTCGGGCAGGTACGGGTCTTCCTGGTTGTAGCGCATCGGCGAGCCGTCCAGCCGCGAGGCGTGCATACCGGCCGCCATCACCACCCCGGCCGGCGCCGCCGAGTCCCACTCCCATTGGCCGCCGGCGTGCAGATAGGCGTCGACGTCGCCGTCGATGATGGCCATCGCCTTGGCGCCTGCCGAACCGATCCCCACCGGCTGGATCGCCAGCGATTGCCGGATGCGGTGCAGCACGGCCGGTGGCCGGGTGGCGCTGACGGCGATGCGCAGCGTATGCGGAATCCCGGCCCGTGCCTGGCTGTCGTTCACCGTGTCGCTGCGGTACACGATGTTGTCCCGCGCCGGCAAAGAGACTGCCGCATCGGTGATTTCGGGTCGACCATCGACCGGACGCTGCCACAGCGCGATGTGCACCGCCCAGTCGTCACGTCCCGGCGTGGAGAACTCGCGGGTGCCGTCGACCGGGTCGATGATCCACACCCGGTCGTGCTCGAGCCGCTTCAGATCGTCGTAGGCTTCCTCGCTGAGCACGGCATCGTCGGGGCGCTCGGCCCGCAGCCGGCGCAGGATCAGCTCGTTGGCCAGGCTGTCACCCGCGTCGCCGAGCATCCACGGATGACCGAAGCCGATCTCCTCGCGGACTTTGAGCAGCAGCTCCCCGGCGTCGGCGGCGAGATCGGCGGCCAATTCGGCGTCAGTCATCTCCGCCGATTGGTCCTGGGAGGCCGGGCTCACCGTTTCAGTATCGCCGACGGCGATGCCGGACCCTAAAAGGCGGGCCAGGGAATCGGGCGATGCCGATTGGGGACGGGCATCACCGGGTTGTCCAGCAGCGCGTGCGCCCGCATGCCCAGCGCCGCGACCTCGCTTCGGGTGATCTGGCCCGCCAGCGCATCGCGGAATTCATCGTCCAGCGCGTCACACAGGCCGGCGATGGCCTCGCACGTCTGATCGTCGATCGGCTTGCCGGCCCAGCCCCACAACACTGTGCGCAGCTTGTTCTCGACGTGCAGGCACACGCCGTGGTCGACGCCGTAGATGTGGCCCTCGAGATCGCGCAGAACGTGCCCGCCCTTGCGGTCGGCGTTGTTGACCAGCACGTCGAACACCGCCATCCGCCACAGGCGAATGTCGTCGGCGTGCATCAGGATGACCTCGTCGCCGCGGTAGTCCTGGGCGCGCAGCACCGGCAGATAACCCGGCTGCTGCCGGCCGGCGGGAAACAGGTCCACCAGATCCGGCCCCGGCCGCGGATCGCTGTCCACCTCGTCGCCGGGCTGCTTCACCCACAGCTGCAGCATGCCCGGTCCCGCCGGACCGTGACGAATGATGGTGTAGGGCACCAGGTTCCAGCCCAGCTGTGCCGATACCTGGTACGCGGCAAGCTCGCGGCCGGCCAGCGTCCCGTCCGGGAAGTCCCACAGCGGCTGTTCGCCGGAGATCGGCTTGTAGACGCAGTGCACGCTGGACTCGCCCAGCGTGGCCTCGCACAGGAAGGTGGCGTTACTGGCCGAGCGGATCCGTCCGAGAACCGTCAGCTCGCCGTCCCGCAACACCTCGCGATCGTCATTCGTGTTATTCCGGGGGGTCATCGGTGGACCCGAGTAGCGCGCTGCGCTTGTAACCGTTGGCGCGCGGGCAGATGTGGCCCTCGGGGTCCAGCGGTTCCTCGCACAGGGGGCATGGCGGGCGTCCCGCCGAGATCACGCGATTGGATCGGGTGGCGAACTGCCGCGCCGACTCCGGGGTCAAGAACACGCGGACCGCGTCCGGGCCTTCGTCGGTGTCATCAAGCACCACCGAGGCGTCGAACTCGGCGTCGGTGACGGCCAACAGTTCGACCACGACGGTCTGGGCCTCCGAGTCCCAGCCCAGGCCCATGGTCCCGACCCGGAACTCCGCGTCGACGGGCGTGATGAGCGGGTTGAGATCGTCGACCTCGGACGGCTCCGGCGGGACCGGCGTCCCGAACCGGCGGTTCACCTCGAGCAATAGCGCGCCGATGCGTTCGGCGAGCACCGCCACCTGTTGCTTCTCCAGGACCACCGACACCACCCGGGAATCGCCCACCGCTTGGATGTAGAAGGTCCGATTTCCGGGCTGACCGACGGTCCCGGCCACGAAGCGGTCGGGAGTGCGGAATACATGGATTGCGCGAGCCATGGCACCTCCAAAATACCGGCTGTTGCCGTCGCAAGGCGATTCGATTCGGTTGCCGCAACCGACTTAGTCAGTGGATCCCCCGACGACCGCGTCGCTCGACGGCTCCGCTTCGGCCGGTTGTTGTTGCGGCTCTTCTGATTTGTCGCTCTCGTCGCCCGTCTTGGGTGGCGGGCCGGCCCGCAGCGCCGCGGCGAGCCGCCGACCGGTGTGGTTGACATGCAGCACGAACGGCCGCAGCGGGGTGTACCGGATGACGCTCACCGATGCCGGGTCGGCGGTGACGCGCTGGAAGCCGTCCAGGTGCATGCCGTACGCATCGGCGATCAACGACTTGATGACATCACCGTGAGTGCAAGCCACCCAGAGCACATCACCGCCGTGCTCCTCGCTCAGCCGCCGGTCGTGTTCGCGCACCGCGGCCACCGCACGCGTCTGCACTTGGGCTAACCCCTCGCCACCGGGAAACACCGCCGCGCTGGGGTGCGCCTGGACGACCCGCCACAGCGGCTCCTTGCCGAGCTCGCCGATCTTGCGGCCGGTCCACTCGCCGTAGTCCACCTCGGCGAGCCGGTCTTCGACGAACGGCGCCAGGCACAGCGCCTCGGCCAGCGGCGCGACCGTGTTCCGGCAACGCAGCAGCGGCGAGGTGATCACCGCGCGGATGGGCAGGTCGCCGATCCGGTCGATCAGGCCCACAGCCTGCTCGCGGCCCTTGTCGTCGAGGTCGACGCCCTCGGAACGGCCGGCCAGGATGCCCGCGGTGTTCGAGGTCGACCGGCCGTGGCGCAACAGGATCACCGTCACGTCGCGGCCACCGTTTGTGTCACGACGACGACCGTACCCGGTGCGAATCGCCGCGCTCGGAAGTGACTAACGAGCGACGGGGACCGCTGCGGCAACCGAGTCGCGCACCGCCGCGGTTAGACTGCGCTCGTCGGTGAGGTCGATGTCGACCAGACCGCGCACCGCCGTAGCGACCACGTCCTCGGCCTGCGGAACGGGCCCGGCGAGGCACGGACGGTAAATTTCGACGACGAGCGAGCGATGCTCGATGTGAAACGAAAAACTGCGTCCGTCACCAACTTGTCCGTATCCGCTCGCAAAGATGCCTGTCGAAATGTCCTCGACAGCAAACTCTTTGTGCGCGGTATGCCGGTCAGCGATGACGGTCATAATCCGACCATACCTCCCCAGTACGGGCGCATGTCGGCAACATGGCCCTATTGGATGCGCAAGCGTTCCTTAGAATTTGTATTCCGTGTCCGCCGATTCAAGGTTGGTTGTTGCTATCACGTCGTAAGGCTAAGAAACGAACAGCTCAACGATCTTTTGTTGGACTGGTCACTTTGCTGGCATTAGTCGGTGGTTGTTCATCGAATCCGCTCGACAGCGCCCCGCCGACCATCGAATCCGCACATCCCGCCGAGTCACCGCCGGTCTCGCAGCACCCGGCCGGCACGTTGCGGCCACTGCCCGATCACGCCGCGGCGACGGTCTTCGACGACGGCAGCCACCAGCTGGCGGTGCTGACCCCCGGCGCCGATCCGGGAGCGCCCGCCAGTGTCGCGGTGTTCGGCCCCGGGCCCCTCGCGCCGCGGGTGATCGGGCTGCCGGGCCCGGCGACCGCGCTGACCAGCGACGGCCACGGCACGGCCTACCTCGCCGCCCGCGGCGGCTACGTGGCGCTGGATCTGGCCGGCGGCCACACCACGCGGGTCGACGTCGCCGATTCAGCCGGCGTGGACTTCACCGCGATCGCGCGCCGGGCCGACGGCAAGCTGATGCTGGGCAGCGCCGATGGCGCCGTGTACACCGTCGCCCCGCCAAGCGCGGGCGCGGCGACGGTGCAGAACCGGACGAAGATTTTCGCCCGCGTTGACGGGCTTGTGACACAGGGAAATACGACGGTGGTGCTGGATCGTGGACAGACCTCGGTGACGACGATCGGCGCCGACGGCCGTGTCGCACAGTCGCTGCGGGCCGGCGCGGGCGCGACCACGATGGCCGCCGATCCCGTGGGTCGGGTCCTGGTGGCCGACACCCGCGGCGACGAACTGCTGGTGTACGGCGTCGACCCGCTGATCCTGCGGCAGGCCTACCCGGTGCGGCAGGCCCCGTACGGACTGGCCGGCTCTCGGGATTTGGCCTGGGTGTCACAAACCGCATCGAATATGGTTATTGGTTACGATTTATCAACCGGAATTCCCGTCGAAAAGGTGCGTTACCCAACTGTGCAGCAACCCAACTCGTTGGCCTTTGACGAGGCATCGGACACCTTGTACGTGGCGTCGGGGTCCGGTGCGGGGGTCCAGGTCATCGAACGCGCGGCGGGAACGCGTTGACGGCGCCGCGGTGGAGTCGCCTCCCGGCGGGCTGGGTTTCGGACATGTCCGACGACTACGAATGGGTGCCGCTGCGCCTGCCCCCGGAGGTGACCAGGCTCAGCGCCTCGATCCGGCTGTCCATCGAGGCCGAATACCGTGGCTGGGAGCTCACCCGGGTGCGGCTGTACAACGACGGCAGCAGACGAGTGTTGTTGCGCCGCAAGAAAACTCGTATCACTGATCGACGGCCCGATCAGCCGGAACTGTGACGGTGGATAACGGTCTGTACGGGCTGCTGCGCCGCCTGTTCTTCTTGATCCCGCCCGAGCGGATTCACACGCTGGTCTTCGCCGCGCTGCGCGTCGCGACCGCCGTCGGGGCGCCGCGCCGGCTGCTGCACCGGCTCCTGGGGCCGAGCGATCCGGTGCTGGCCAGCACGGTGTTCGGCGTGCGCTTCCCCGCGCCGCTGGGGCTGGCCGCCGGCTTCGACAAGGACGGCATGGGGCTGCGCACTTGGGGCGCCTTGGGTTTCGGGTATGCCGAGGTCGGCACCGTCACCGCGCAACCACAGCCCGGCAACCCGGCACCACGCCTGTTCCGGCTGCCAGAGGATCGGGCGTTGCTGAACCGGATGGGGTTCAACAATCACGGCGCCGGCGAGCTGGCCACCCGGCTGGCCCGCCATCGGCCGGACGTGCCGATCGGGGTGAACATCGGCAAGACGAAGGTCACACCGGCCGCCGAGGCCGTTGAAGACTACCGGGCCAGCGCGCGGCTGGTCGGCCCGCTGGCGTCGTATCTGGTGGTCAACGTCAGCTCGCCAAACACGCCGGGGTTACGCGATCTGCAGGCGGTCGAATCGTTGCGACCCATCCTGGCCGCGGTCCTCGCCGAGACGTCGGTCCCGGTGTTGGTCAAGATCGCCCCGGATGTCAGCGATTCCGACGTCGACGACATCGCGGACCTCGCCGTCGAGCTGGGACTGGCCGGCATCGTCGCGACCAACACCACGGTGTCGCGAGAGGGTCTGCGCACCCCGGGAGTCGACGAGCTGGGGCCCGGCGGCATCTCCGGGCCGCCGGTGGCCCACCGCGCCGTCGAGGTGCTGCGCCGGCTCTACCGCCGGGTCGGCAATCGCCTGGTGCTGATCAGCGTCGGCGGCATCGAGACCGCCGACGACGCGTGGGAGCGCATCATCGCGGGCGCCTCACTGCTGCAGGGCTATACCGGCTTCGTCTACGGAGGCGGCTTGTGGCCCAAGCACATTCACGACGGCATCGCGAGGCGGCTGCACGACGGCGGTTTCGCCTCACTGAGCGATGCGGTCGGGTCGGCGGCCAAGCCGGACCCGCTGCCCGGCTAGGCCCGTCCGCCCTAGGCCGCGCCGCCCGCTCCGTCTGCCTCGGCGGCTAGGAGCCGCTCCGGGTGATGAAACGTGTTGACCCGGGGCTGATCTCGATCGAGATGCGGCGGAGGGATCCACTCCGTGTCGCCGTTGGCACGTTTTCGGGTTGCCCAACCCTGCTCGTTGAGCTTGTGATCGGGGCCGCAGGCCAGGGCGAGCCGGTCGATGTCGGTGCAATGCGTGGTCGCCCAGTCTTCGACGTGGTGCACCTCGCACCAGTACCCGGGTACGTCGCAGCCCGGACGGGTACAGCCACGATCCTTGGCGTACAAGACGATTCGCTGACCGACCGAGGCCAGCCGTTTGGTGTGGTACAGCGCGACCGGCTTGGCGTCGTCGAAGACCGCCAGGTAGTGGTGGGCGTGGCGGGCCAGCCGGATCACGTCGGACATCGGAAGCACCGTGCCACCGCCCGTCAGCCCGCTGCCGTCCGCGGCGTCCAGGTCTTTGAGGCTGGTCGTGACGATGATGGTCGCGGGTAATCCGTTGTGCTGACCCAGCTTCCCGCTCGCCAACAGCGCCCGTAGCGCGGCATTGAGGCCGTCATGGTTGCGCTGGGCGGCAGTGCGGATATCACGGCGCGCGACATCGGCGGCCGGTGTGCCGTCCACGACGGGCAGGTTGTCCTCGGGATTGCACATGCCGGGCGAAGCGGTTTTGGCCAGTACGGCCTCGACCGTGGCGCGCGTTTCGGGGGTCAGCCAGCCGGACAACCGCGACATGCCGTCGATATCCTGCTTGCCCAGGGTCACTCCGCGCCGGCGGACGCGGTCGGCGTCGGTGTAGCTCCCGTCGGGATTCAGGCAGGCGGCCAGCCGGTCGGCGAGCTTGGCCACCTGGTCGGGCCGATAGTGGGTGGCGTGTTCGGCCAGATCCTTCTCGGCGCATTCCCGGGTATCGATGTCCACCCACTGCGGCAAGCGTTCGAAGAACTGGCGGATCACCGCGACATGGGATGGGCCGATCTTGCCGTCGCGCTGGGCTTTTGCCGTCGCGGTCAATTGCGGCGGCAGCGGCTCGCCGCTGATTGCACGCCGCGGGCCCAGATCGGCCGCCTCAGCAATACGCCGGCCGGCCTCACTTCGCGTGATCCGCAGCCGGTCGGCCAGCGCCGCGGTCAGGGTTCCACCCAGCTCACCGGAGTCGGACTGTTCGCCGAGCTGGTTGATCAATTCCTGCCCCGGGACCCGCAAGCGCCGAGTCTCGTGTTCGAGTCGCTCCAGCAGTGCCAGCCGCTCCGGAGTGGTCAACACGTCGAACGTGTGCCCCACAACGCGCGACACCGCGCTGCGCAGTGCGTCGAAGTCCGCTTGGATCTCCTCGCGACTACTCGAACTCATGTTCGAATGATATTCCTGCCCTACGACAAGAAGGTCCGCCTTGAAACCACTGAAACCACTGAAACCAAAGTGAATCAAGTGATTTGGGTCCGCGTGCCTTCTCTGGGGTTTCGATCAGGGCCGAAATCCAGCGCTGGCAGACTGCCAGCCGAGCACCCTGGTTACAGCTGTATGTTGACCGCACCACAATCGACCCTCCCGAGGAGGCCGCCGGTGCGATTCAACCGATTGACGATCGTCGCAACGACTGCCATGGCAGTGGTTATCGCGGGCTGCTTCGCCGGCACGGCCAACGGCGAGCCGCCCGACACCTCCACGTGTTACGACCTCGGCGGCGCCAAGGACAACCTCATGCTCGCGTCGAAGCCGGAAACCGCCCGCAAAGCTGCCGACACGCTGGAGAACTACAGCCCTCCCGACGCGGTTAAAGCCGCGATCGAGCATTTCGTCACCACGGTCGGCGCCCAGCCCAGCGATCCCACTCTCGACGTCAATCGCAGCTCAATTGCCAACTGGCTCAAGCAAATGTGCCCTATGTTGAACACTTACTGAAGGTAATCGCTTACGAAATCGACTGTGCGACGGTGCCATTCAAAGTACGGTCGCAGCATCGAATGGCCCGCACCCGCGATGCCCACCCATTGAGCGTCCAGCCCACGTTCGCGGGCTCGTAGCGTCTGGATGCGCGAGGCTTCGGGGTCGGTGCGGGCGTCGGCGGTGCCGTGCACCACCAGCAGCCGGGTCGACGGCGGAATCAGATCGCCGTCATCGCGGGGCCAATACGGTGCCAGCGCTACCACCGCACCGACCTGCCCACCGGCAGCAAGCCGAGTCGCGACTCGACCGCCCATCGAATGGCCGACCAGCACAATGTTTTTCGCATCGAACCGACGACGAACGGAGTCAAGCACCGCGGTGGCGTCGACCACCGCGTCGTATCGCGGGCTGTTCCAGCCACGAAGGCGGTACTGGACGCGTCGCACCTCGACGCCGCGGCCCAGCCGCCACCGCAGGGCGGCAGCGACCAACATCATCCGGACGTTGGCCAGCTGCCACCACCGCGACGCCTCGTCGCTGCGCACCCGCCCGCCCGGTAGGACGAGCACGATCGCGCGAGGTTTCACCTACTGTTCGTAGGTGCCGTAGATGTAGGCCCGCGCGATCGCGTGCTGGAACAGGTTGAAGCCGAGGAACGCCGGGCTCGCGTCCTCGGTGAGGTCGATCTTGTCGACGTCGACGGCGTGCACCGCGACGTAGTAGCGATGCGGACCGTGTCCGGGCGGCGGCGCGGCGCCGATATAGCGCCGCATGCCGGCGTCGTTGACCAGCTGCTGCGCGCCGCCGGGCAGTTCGCGGCCGTCGCCCGCGTCCTCGGGCAGCTCGGTGACGTCGGCCGGCAGGTTGGCCACGGCCCAGTGCCAGAACCCGGACAGCGTCGGGGCATCGGGGTCATAGACGGTAACCGCGAAGCTGCGCGTCTCCGCGGGGAATCCCGACCAGCTCAGCTGCGGGCTCACGTCTTCTCCCCCGGCGCCCATGATGCCGCTGACCTGCGGCATGGCCAGCGGCTGACCGTCGGTGATCGAGTTCGAGGTCAAGGTGAACGACGGCAGCTTGGGCAGCGCGTCATACGGGTCGGACGGCACGCTCATTGGCGATCCTCTCGTTTCGGTTTTCTCTAACAGTGGGTCAGGAAGCGGGCCAGCACGTTGGTGCCGAACCTCAGCGCGTCCACGGGTACCCGCTCATCGACGCCGTGGAACAGCGAAGCGAAATCCAATTCCGGCGGCAACTTCAGCGGCGCGAAGCCGAAGCACCGAATACCTATGCGCGCGAAAGCTTTTGCGTCGGTACCGCCGGACAACATGTAGGGCACGGTGCGGCCGTCCGGATCGACCGCAAGCACCGCGGCGTTCATCGCGTCGACCAGATCGCCGTCGAAATTGGTCTCGTACGACGGCAAGTCCCGGATCCACTCCCGGGTCACATCCGGGCCGAGCAACTCGTCGATCTCGGCCTCGAACGCGGCCTGCCGGCCGGGCAGTACGCGGCAGTCGATCACCGCCTCGGCACTGCCGGGGATCACGTTGGCCTTGTACCCCGCCTTGAGCATCGTCGGGTTGGCGGTGTCACGCACGATCGCCTTCAGCATGCGGGCCATCGGGCCAAGTTTTTCGATCACGCCCTCCAGATCGCCGGAGTCGGTGTCGAAGGTCAGGCCGGTCTCGTCACTGATGGCGGCCAGAAACTCGGCGACAGTGTCGGTCATTACCAGCGGAAACTGGTGCCGGCCGATCCGGGCAACGGCCTCAGCGAGCAGCGTTACCGCGTTGCGGTCGTTGGCCATCGAACCGTGCCCCGCCTGGCCCCGGGCGGTCAGCTTCATCCACTGGATGCCCTTCTCGGCCGTCTCGATCAGATACAGCCGGCGTTCGCCGCCGTCACGACGCGGCACGGTCAGCGAGAACCCGCCCACCTCGCCGATCGCCTCGGTGACACCCTCGAACAGCTCCGGGCGGTTGTCGACCAGCCAGTGTGACCCGTACTTGCCGCCGTGCTCCTCGTCGGCCACGAACGCGAACAGCAAATCGCGTGGCGGCACGATGCCGGCCTGCTTCAACTGGCGCGCGACGACGATCATCATGCCGACCATGTCTTTCATGTCGACCGCGCCGCGGCCCCAGACATAGCCGCCCTCGACCGCGCCGGAAAACGGATGAACGCTCCAATCGGCGGGTTCGGCCGGCACGACGTCGAGATGCCCATGGATCAGCAGCGCTCCCCGCGAGCTGTCGGCGCCCTTGAGGCGGACGAACACATTGCCCCGCCCAGGGGCGCCGGATTCGAGGTATTCGGGCTGGTAGCCGACCTCGGCGAGCTGCTCGGCAACCCAGTGGGCGCATTCGGCCTCGCCGTGGGTGGTCTCGGGGTCACCGGTGTTGGTGGTGTCGAACCGGATCAGCCTGCTGACAACTTCGACCACATCGTCGCTCGGATGGTTGGGAACTCCGTTCTCAACTGTCACAACCACCTTTCCTACCACTGCCCGGGTTGCCCGGCTCAGGCAGCGGAGGCCAGTCGGCCCACGATGCGGCCTGGAAACGCCGCGGCCCTGTCGCGTACGCCACCGCCACCGCTAGCGCGCCGTCGATTCAGACCGCCGTCGGCGAGCTAACTTGGGTCCGCGCGGGCCGATCCGCTAGCCTTAGCTGCCAACTCTCGTTGGCCTGGTCCGAGTGGCGGAATGGCAGACGCGCTAGCTTGAGGTGCTAGTGCCCTACTAATGGGCGTGGGGGTTCAAGTCCCCCCTCGGACACCCTGTGATGAGTCGAGTCATCGGTGACAGATGAGTCGGGTCATGGGTTACAGATTCCCCGGCCATCGGCCGGGGTTTTTGTTTTGGTTGCGCCAGTAGTTTGCGGCGGGGTCGATGTGGTGGCTGCTGAGGACTCGGTGCTGGCTTTTGCTGATGACCGTGACGGTGTTGGTGGTCACCAAGATGAGCACGGCGATGCCGGCGTGGGTGCGGCCGATGCCCAGGTGGTGCAGGTGGCTGCCGTGGCGCAGGGTGAGTTTGCCGAATTGGTCGACGGTGTCGTGGCGGATGCGGAAGTGTCCGGTGGGACTGTGCGGTGGGCTGGCTTTGGGGCGAGCGGTGTAGGCCTGGGCGGGAGTGGTGGCCGCGGGTAAGGCGCGGTGCGTGCGTTGGGTGTTGTAGATGACGGTGAAGTCGTCGAGCAGGGTTTGCATGGCGGCTACGGTGGCTGGCCGGGGTCGAGGGGCTAGCCAGCGTTTGAGGGTTTGGTGGAAGCGTTCGATTTTGCCTTGGGTTTGGGGATGTCCGGGGTGACCGTTTTTCTGGGTGATGCCCAGGCTGGCCAGGAGGCGTTCGAAGTCGTTGTAGCCGTGGGTGAATCGTGAGGTGTAAACCGATCCGTTGTCGGTCAAGGTGGAGGCCGGCAGACCATAGTGTGTGGCGGTGGTGGTGAAGCTGGCCACGACGTCGGAGCCACCCACGCGCCGATAAGCGGTGGTCGCCAGCAGAAATCGGGAGTGATCATCGAGCCAGTTGAGGATTTCCACACCACTGCCATCGGCCAGGCTCCAATGGGTGAAATCCGATTGCCAGCATTCGTTGGGCTGCTCAGCGGCAAAGCGGTGATAGGAGCTTTTGGGGCGTTTACGCGGCGCCGGGACGATCAGGCCATGGTGATGCAGGATGCGTCGGATGGTCGAGGTCGACGGCGATGCAAAGCCCTGTTGCGTCAGATGCCACTGCAGAGTCAGCGGGCCGGCGTCGAGGCCTTCGATGGTGAGCTTTTCTCGCAGTAACACGATCGCCGCGATCACTTCATCAGACACGGCGCGAGGGTTGCTGGCCGGGCGTCGAGACCGCGGATCCACCGCTTCCAAACCGCCCCGCTGGTAGCGACCGACCAGCCGATAAATATGTTGCCGCGACATGCCATAGACCCGGGCTGCCGCGCTCACCGACAGATGACCACTAACGACTTCAAGGACGACCACACGCGCTTTGGACATCCACCATGACTGTCACCTATGACGCGACTCATCAGGTATCGACACAGGTGTAACCCATGACGCGACTCATCTGTCACCTATGTCGTGAACTCACACACCCCCTCGGACACCCGACCCTGAGGCGAGCGGCATGAACGCCTGCGTTCATGTCCGAGCCGATGGAGTGTGTTGAGCGGCGAAGCCGCGATCACACACATGTGATGAGTCGAGTCATCGGTGACAGATGAGTCGGGTCATGGGTAACAGATTCCCGGGCTATCGGCCGGGGTTTTTGTTTTGGTTGCGCCAGTCCTGAGCCAACTTCGCTCCAGCCGGTCAGCTGGTGCTAGAACTGCTACAGAAACCACAGTGGCGCAAGAGATTTCACCCGTGTGCGCGCACGGCGGTTCTCTTTCAAAGGCAGCAAGACGACACCGACGCACGGCGCCTGCCGACTCCGTCCTGGGATCCAATTCACCTGCCGCACAACACTATTCAATCTATTCGGCCCGATTTCTCGGGAGAATCGCGGCTGCGGAGTAGGCTGAATACGACCCATGAACCCACGAAATGGCTCCCTGCGGCGCACCGCGACGCGATCCTCGCGGTCCTTCAAGGACCGCCACGAAGCCGGACGCGCGCTGGCTCAGCAGCTAACCGCCTACCGCGGCAAGGACAACGTGCTGGTGCTCGGCCTGGCGCGCGGCGGCCTTCCGGTCGCCTGGGAGATCGCCTCGGCGCTACCCGCTGAGCTGGATGTGTTCCTGGTTCGCAAGCTGGGGGTGCCGCGCTGGTCGGAGCTCGCGATGGGCGCCCTGGCCAGCGGCGGCGGCGTGGTGATGAACGACAACGTGGTCTCCAGCCTGCACATCACCGACGAGCAGGTGCGAGAGGTCATCGACAGCGAGACGGCCGAATTGGCGCGACGCGAGCACGCGTATCGGGGCGACCGCCCGATCGCGGACCCGCACGGCAAGACCGTGATCCTGGTCGACGACGGCATCGCCACGGGCGCAAGCATGCTGGCGGCCGTCCGGGCTATTCGGGCCGCCGGGCCGCAGTCCATCGTCGTCGCCGTCCCGGTCGGGCCGCGGTCGGTTTGCCGCGAACTCGCGCGGGTGGCCGACAACGTCGTATGCACAACGATGCCACCGGGATTCGAAGCCGTAGGACAGGTCTACGGCGACTTTCATCAGGTCAGCGATCATGAGGTGCGCCAGCTGCTGACTACGCCGACGCGCTGAGGCTATTTGGCCGGGTCCTCGCCGCGGGTGTCGGCCGCGACCGTCTCGTCGGCCGGCTGCTCGGCGGCTTCGTCCGGAACTTCCTCCGGGTAGTCGACGGCCTCGTCCGCCGCCGGCTGCTCTTCGTGGGCTTCGTCACTCGCGTCACGGCGCTGCCGTTCCCGCAGTGCGTCGACAATCAGCAGCACGACACCCAGGACGCTGGCGCCGATGCACACCCAGGCGACCAGTTCGTTGCTGGTCACGACTGCGAACACCAGCGCAACAAGCCCGATCAGGGCCAGTACCAGCGCAATGATCAGCATCGGTCATCCTCCAGCGGAAGGGCGGGACAGCCAGGTCCAGTGCACATAAGTGTGCCGGACAGGTCGTCCGGCACTATTCCCGCCTAGTTATTACCCCGATTGAATTGGTCGAACCCACCGGCATCGGCACTGGAGTCGACGGGAGCCGCCGATCCGCGCTGGCCGAGTTCCTCCAGCTGCGACTCGAGGTAGGTCTTGAGGCGGGTGCGGTATTCGCGTTCGAAGGTGCGGAGCTGCTCGAGACGGCCTTCCAGCACGGTGCGCTGCTGGTTGATGGTGCCCATGATCTCGGAGTGCTTGCGTTCGGCGTCGGCCTGCAGGGCATCGGCCTTCTCCTGGGCCTGGCGCAACTGCGTCTCGGAACGGGTTTGCGCGTCGGCCAGCATCGCGTCGGCGCGCTGACGGGCTTCGGTGACGGTGGCTTCGGCGGTCTGCCGGGCCTCGGTCAGGATATGGTCGGCGTTGGCGCGCGCGTCGGACAGCAGCTTGTCCGACTCGGCCTGCGCGGTGCTGGTCAGCCGGTCCGCGGTGTCTTGGGCCAGGCTCAGCACGCGTGCCGCCTTGAGGGCCTGCTCCTCGGTGGTCCCGGCTACGGCCGCCGGCGCGGGCGCCGCCCTGACCGGTTCGGGCTCCGGCTCGGGCTCGAAGACAGGGGCAACAGGGGCGGGCGCAGCGGCAGGGGCGGCAGCAGCGGCGCCGCCTCCGGCGGCCAATTCCCGGTCCAGCTCCTCGACTCGCTGGCGCAGATCGGAGTTCTCTTCGATGAGCCGCGTCAGCTCGTTTTCCACCAGGTCGAGGAACGCGTCGACCTCGTCCTCGTTGTAACCGCGCTTGCCAATAGGCGGCTTACTGAACGCCACATTGTGGACGTCGGCTGGTGTAAGCGGCATTGTTTCGTCCCCTCAAGTTCCTGTCAAACGTTCTCGAAAGTGTAGAACGGAGTGGCAGCGGTTGTGCAACTGCCGCCCATCCTGTCACACCAGACCCGGCGGTTGCCGATTCGCCCAATAAATAAGAACCAATTTCAAACACTAAGAGTCATAAAATCCCAATCCTTAGAATTTGCAAATCGCGCGCATCAAACCGAGGCCGATCCGTGGCCAAACCGTCGCTTAGAGCCGCCGATACATAACGCGGCTCACGCCGCAGCGCCGAATGCGAGCTGCATGCCGATGAACGCGACCAGCAGAAGCACCATGATGGATAGGTCGAAGCGGACCGCTCCGATCGTGAGCTGAGGGATCAGCCGGCGCAGCAGCTTCACCGGCGGATCCGTGATCGACATGATGATCTCCAGGACCACCACGGTGATGCCGGTGGGATGCCAGTCACGGCTGAACGAGCGAATGAACTCGACGACGACCCGAGCGATAAGCAGCAGCCAAAAGATGAATAGCGCAAACCCAAGGATCTGAAAGAACAGCACCAACGAGAGCCCGACCTTACCGATGAGACGTCAACCGCCGCGCGATAGCGCGGACATCGCAAGAGTACCGACTCACCCTTGAGCGGACATCTCAGATGCGCCGCATCGGCAGGCGGGTGATGGACACCTGACCCGGCGCTCCGCCGGGGCAGATCTGGCTATTGGTAAGCGTAGAAGCCGGTTTCGGCGATCCGGCGGCGCTCCTCGGGCGAGACATCGACGTCGGCGGGCGACAGCAGGAACACTTTGGTCGCGACCTTGTCGAACGAGCCACGCAGGGCGAAGGCCAGCCCAGCCGCGAAATCGACGAGCCGCTTGGCGTCGGCGTTATCCATCGACACCAGGTCCATGATGACCGGGGTGCCGTCGCGGAACCGCTCGCCGATGGTGCGGGCCTCGCTGTAGTCCTTGGGCCGCAGCGTCGTGATCTTTGACAGCGGGTGGCCGTCCTCGAACATCATCGCCATCCGGCGCGGGTCCATGGCCAGGGCGCCGCGGGTGCCGCCACCGCGGAGGAAGGACCCCAGCCGCGGGCGGCCCATCTCCGGGCGGTCGAACTCACGGCCACGGAACGGCGGCGGTTCGTCGGCGTAGCCACCGCGGTAGCCCGGAGGCGCATAGTCGCCGGCCTCGCCACGTGGGTCGTCGTATTCGGGCCGGTCATAGCCACGGCCGTAATCCTCGTCGAAGCGAGCACGGGGGAATCCGCGCGACGGCGCGCGGTCGTCGTAGTACTCGTCTTCGTAGTCGTCCATTGGGGCCATACCGAAATAGGCCTTGACCTTGTGCAGTGTGCTCATTGCGTACGACCCCTTCTAGCCCCGGGATTTTTGTTGTCTGTGATGAAGGTGTGACTACAGTGACTACTCACGGTGACGGTAGCCGCCGTGGGCCCAATAGCGCGGTACCGACACGCACACACGTCGAACCGTGTTTTACGGCAATTTCGAAATCGTTGGACATACCGGCGGACAAACCGACCGCACGCGGGTGCGCTTCCAGCACCCGCCGGTGTTCGGATTGCAGCCGCTCAAAGGCCGCTTCAGGGTCGGCGCCCAGCGGCGGAATGCCCATCAGCCCGACCAATTCCAGGCCTCGCGACTCCTCGACCTGCGCACACAGTTCGTCGAGGCGCTGCGGCGTCGTGATGTCGACGCCCCCGCGCGAGACGTCGCCGTCCAGACTGACCTGAACGTAGACGCGCAACGGGTGCTGCCGGCCACCGTCAGCCAACGTTGCCGTCACCGCCCGTTCCAGCGCCGTTACCAGTTGCGAGCTGTCGACCGAATGGGCGGTGTGCGCCCAGCGGGCCAGCGAACGCGCCTTCTTGCGCTGAATGCGTCCAACCATGTGCCAGTGCAACTCTCGCGATTCCGACCGCCCGGAAGTTACAGAAGCCGTAGCCAAGCGAGTGAGTTCCGCCACCTTTGCGGCCGCTTCTTGTTCCCGGGATTCGCCTACCGATCGACAACCCAATCGAGACAAAATCGCGACATCGCTTGCCGGAAAGAATTTGGTAATTGGCAGAAGTTCAATTTCGCCGACATTGCGTCCCGCCGCTTCCGCGGCCGCCGCTAGTCGCGAACGCACGGCGGCCAACGCGTGAGTCAATTCAGTTTCGCGGTTGCCCTGACTCGACGCCGCGTCCGCCATTCCAACCGCCATCGCGGTCACTCCATCCAGACCAGCGACGCCAGCCGCCCGGTCGGGGCGTCGCGGCGATGACTGAACAGGGCGGCGTCGGCAACCGTGCAGCGCGGATCGATGTCGATCGATGTGACGCCCAAATCCTTTAGCTGGCAGGCGATTCCGGCCCGAAGGTCGAGACCTGGCTGGCCATTCGCGGTGGTGGCGCGGCTGCCCGGCAGCGCCGCCTCGACCTCGTCGGCCATCGCCGCGGGCACTTCGTAGTTGCGCCCGGAGACCGCCGGACCGAGCAGCGCCGAGATGTCGTGGGGCTGGGCGCCCAGCTTGCGCATCGCCTCCACCGTGCGCAGCACGACGCCCCGCTGCGCACCGACGCGCCCGGCGTGGATCGCCGCGGCCACCCCCGCGCGCGCATCGGCCAACAACACCGGCACACAGTCGGCGGTCACCACCGCCAAGGCCAGCCGGGGGGTGCGCGTCACCAAGGCATCGGTGTCGTCGAAGGCGGTATCCCGCGCCTCGTCGACGACCTCGACCCGGTCGCCGTGGACCTGGTTCATCCACACCACCCGGTCGGCACCCAGGCCGATGGCGCGGGCCAGCCGGGCGCGGTTGGCGGCCACCGCCGCCGGGTCGTCGCCGACATGGTCGCCGAGGTTGAAGGTGTCGAAGGGCGGCTTCGAGACGCCGCCCGCGCGGGTGGTCGTCACTCGCCGGACGCGAACGCTCACCAGACCAGTATCCGGAGCGTCGGGTTTCCGCTGCTCGGCGTCAGCGGCGCATGAAGGGCGGCACATCGACGTCGTCGTCATCGCCACCGATACTCAGCGTCGCGCCGTTGGTGTGGACCGGGACGCTGACGGCGTCGACCGGCTCGAACAGCGTCGAGGTGAGCTTGCCCGCCTTCGCCGACTCGATCCGGTGCGCACCGCCGGCCTTCTCCCCCTTGTCGGCACCGGCGCCGACCACGGGTTTGCGCCCGGGCCCCTGCGCATCGAAGCCCGCGGCGATGACGGTGACGCGCACCTCGTCGCCCAGCGAGTCGTCGATCACGGTTCCGAAGATGATGTTGGCGTCCTGGTGGGCGGCGTCCTGCACCAGCGAAGCCGCTTCGTTGATCTCGAACAGGCCCAGGTCACTACCGCCGGCGATCGACATCAGCACGCCCTGGGCGCCCTCCATCGAGGCTTCCAGCAGCGGGGAGTTGATGGCGATCTCGGCGGCCTTGAGCGAACGGCCTTCACCGCGGGCCGAGCCGATGCCCATCAACGCGGTTCCCGCGCCGGACATGATGCCCTTGACGTCGGCGAAGTCGACGTTGATCAGACCGGGCGTGGTGATCAGGTCCGTGATGCCCTGGACACCGTTGAGCAGCACCTCGTCGGCGCTGCGGAACGCGTCCATCAGCGACACGGCGGCGTCGCCCATCTGCAGCAGGCGGTCGTTGGGGATCACGATCAGGGTGTCGCAACTCTCGCGCAGCGAGCTGATGCCGTTTTCGGCCTGGTTGCTACGTCGTTTGCCCTCAAACGAGAACGGCCGGGTGACCACGCCGACGGTCAGCGCGCCCAGTTTGCGCGCGATGCTGGCGACGACGGGCGCCCCGCCGGTACCGGTTCCGCCGCCCTCACCGGCGGTCACGAACACCATGTCCGCGCCGCGCAGCAGCTCCTCGATCTCGTCCTTGGCGTCCTCGGCGGCCTTTCGCCCGACCTCGGGATCGGCGCCGGCGCCCAATCCGCGGGTGGAATCGCGGCCCACGTCGAGCTTGACGTCGGCGTCGCTCATCAACAGTGCCTGCGCGTCGGTGTTGATCGCGATGAACTCGACGCCTTTGAGGCCCTGTTCAATCATCCGGTTGACGGCGTTGACGCCGCCGCCACCGATACCCACAACCTTGATGACGGCCAGGTAGTTATGCGGGGGGGTCATCATCTCGTCTTCCTCCCTGGTGGGGATTCGGTTCTTACCGGTACATGCGCGGTTCCTCCGGGGCAAACTCTCAACCTCAACCATAGAGTTAGAGTTATGTCAAGTAGTTCCGCGCAACCAGAACGGTATGGGTACGACGCGCACTAACCCCGCAGGCGCGCCGACGCGCCGCGCGCAAATTTTGGTCAAGTTCCCGCATCGAGCTGCTCGCGAGCACGGCTTAACTACTTGACGGTGGGCAGATCCGGGCTGGACACGTCGTAGGTCTTGCCCGGCTGTGTGAGCAGGGCGGCGAGCTTTTCGGCCTTCTCATCCGTGCGGTCGGTCGTCCCCCAAATCACCACTCGCCCATCGCCGAGGGTCAGGGTGATCGAGGCCAGCGACGGCGCCGCGATCCGGCCCACTTGCCCCGCGACCTCGGGGCGCAGTGCCAGTAGCACCTGCAGCGCGGCCTTGGTCGTCGGGTCGGTCGGCCCGGGACTGGCGACGTCGATATACGGCAACGCCGGGGGTGGCGGACCGGTCGCGAAGTCGACACCGTCGCGATCGAACAGGTGCGGCCCGTCGGGGAAGTCCTTCACCACCACGGGAACTCGCTCGATGATCGTGATCCGCAGCGCGGACGGGTACTGGCGCTGCACCCGGGCGCTGGCCACCCGGCGGATCGCGGCCACTCGGTCGGCGACCTGGTTGGTGTTGATCTGCAGCAGCGGCGTGCCGACCCGTACCTGCGCCGCGTCAAGGACCTCTTCGCGGGTTACCGCGCCGGTGCCGGTGACCACGATATTGCGCGCCGACATCACCGGCGTGAAGTAGAGGATCAGCGCCAATCCGACCCCGACGACGACCAACATCATGGTCGCGAGGAGCATCTTGAGGCCCCGGACGACGCCGCGCGCAGGTTTCTTGGGGGCGTTGGTCCCGTCGATCCGCCCACTGGCCCGGCGCTTGGCTTCGCGGCGCGCTTCCTCGATCGCGGTGGCCCGTTCCTGCGCGGCGCGGCGCTCGGCTCGTTCGCGGCGGGCCCGCCGGCGCGGTCCCTCGAATTCGACGGGCTCGTCCTCGGATTGTGTTCCCGGCTGGGCTTCTTCGACGGGGATCGGTTCGGTGATCGCGTTCTCGTCGACCGGCCGGGTGAGTTCAGCAGAGTCGGCGGCCAGGTCGGTGGATGGGGCGTCGTTGGGCTCGGTCATCGCAATACCCCGGACTGGCCGGGCGCGCTGCGATTGGCCCGCACCCGCAGCGCGTTCACGATTTCGGCGCCCAGCAGCGTCACGTCGCCGGCGCCCATCGTCACGATTACGTCCCCGGGACCGGCGGCCGCGGCGACCTGCTCGGCGACCGCGGAGAAATCCGGCAGGTAGCGCGCCGGCACGCTGACATGCTCGGCGACGCTGGCCCCGCTGACACCGGCCAACGGCTTTTCGCGCGCGCCGTACACGTCGAGCACGAACACCTCGTCGGCGGCGTCCAGGGCGTGGCCGAACTCGGCAGCGAAAGTCTTTGTGCGCGAATATAAGTGGGGCTGAAACACCACCAGCGAGCGACCCTCGCCGCCCTGCTCGACGACCGTGCGGACCGCCGCCAGCGTGGCAGCGATCTCGGTGGGATGGTGGGCGTAGTCGTCGAACACCCGCACCGAGCCGACCGTTCCGACCAGTTCGAACCGGCGACGCACCCCCTCGAAGCCGGCCAGCCCGTCGAGCACCTCGTCGGGCGGGGCGCCGACCTCGATCGCGGCCAGCAATGCACCCAACGCGTTGAGCGCCATGTGCCGTCCGGGTACCGAAAGCCGCATCGCGCGCACGGGTTCGTCACCCAACCGGATATGCGCGACGGCTCCGGTGCCCTGCTGCTCCCAGGACAGCAGCGTGCCGGCCTGGGGGTACTGCCCGCTTGCGGGGGCCTGCTGGTCAGGGACAGATCCGTAGCGCAGCACCCGGATTCCCAGTTCGCTGCTGCGCTGCGCCAGCGCGGCGGCGCCCGGGTCGTCGCTGCAGACCACCAGCGCTCCGCCCGGGGCCAGCCGCTCGACGAACGCGTCGAACACCGCGACGTAGGCGTCTTCGCTGCCGTAGAAGTCCAGGTGATCGGTCTCGATGTTGGTGACCACCGCGACGTTGGGCGTGTATTCGAGCAGCGAGCCGTCGCTTTCGTCGGCCTCGGCGACGAAACAGTCGCCGCTGCCGTGGTGGGCGTTGGTGCCGGCCTCGCCGAAATCCCCACCCACCGCGAACGACGGGTCGCGCCCGCACTGCTGCAGCGCCACGATCAGCATCGACGTGGTCGTGGTCTTGCCGTGGGTACCGGTGACCATCAGCGTGGTCCGCCCGTCCATCAGCCTGGCCAGCACGGTCGGCCGCAACACCACCGGAATGCCGCGGCGCCGGGCCTCGACCAGCTCGGGGTTGGTCTTCGGGATCGCGGCGTGAGTGGTGATGACCGCGGTCGGTCCGCCGGGCAGCAGATCCAGCGACGACGGATCGTGCCCGATGCGGATCTGGGCGCCCCGGGCTTGCAGCGCGCGCACACCGCGAGATTCCTTGGCGTCGGACCCGGATACCTGCGCGCCGCGGTCCAGCAGGATGCGGGCGATGCCCGACATGCCGGCTCCCCCGATACCCACCATGTGCACCCTTTGAAGCTCGGGGGGTAGCTCCGGGGGTAGCTCGGGGGGTAGCTCCGGCGGCATCTGGTCGGCCGTCACGGCGTTCTCCCGGCCCTCCGGCCAGACCTCGGCCCCGTAGCCCGTGCTTGTCGCGCGATGTCCAGGGCCGCCGCGGCGACCTGGCGCGCCGCGTCCGGATGCCCTACCCGGGCGGCGGCCGCGGTCATCGCCGCCAGCCGCGGCGGGTCGCTAAGCAGCCCGCTCACCTCCCGGGCCACCAGGGCCGGCGTCAGGACGGCGTCGGAGACGACCGTGCCACCGCCGGCGTTGACCACCGGCAGCGCGTTGAGTCGCTGCTCGCCGTTGCCGATCGGGAGCGGAACGTAGATGGCCGGCAGGCCCACCGCCGACACCTCGGCGACCGTCATCGCCCCGGAGCGGCAGATGACCAGGTCGGCGGCCGCATACGCCAGGTCCATCCGGTCCAGATACGGCACCGCCCGGTACGGCGGATCGCCGCCGCGGGGTTCGCGCAGCTCGAGGGTGTTCTTGGGCCCGTGCGCGTGCAGCACGGACACGCCCGCGGCGGCCAGCTCCGCGGCGGCCCCCGAGACCGCCCGGTTGAGCGAGACCGCGCCCTGCGAACCGCCGAACACCAGCAGCACCCGCGCGTCGTCGGCGAATCCGAAGTGCCGGCGCGCCTGGCCCCGCAGCGACGCGCGATCCAGCGAGGCGATCGTCGCGCGCACCGGCACCCCGACCACCTCGGCGCGGCGCAGCCCGGAATCCGGCACCGCGGACAGCACCCGGTCCGCCGAGCGGGCACCGACGCGATTCGCCAACCCGGCGCGGGCGTTGGCCTCATGGATGAGCACCGGGATACGACGCCGGAACCTGGGGAAACCGCGGGCGGCGAGATAGGCCGGCAGGGCGACGTAGCCGCCGAAACCCACCACCACGTCGGCGTCGACGACGTCAAGCACCGAGCGGGTCTCGCGCACGGCGCGCCATACCCGTGGCGGCAGCCGGGCCAGGTCACCGCTGGGTTTGCGGGGCAGCGGCACCGGGGTGATCAGCTCGAGGTGGTAGCCGCGTTCGGGCACCAGCCGGGTCTCAAGCCCACGCGCGGTGCCCAGCGCGGTGATTCGGACCTGGGGATCCAGCGCGCTCAGGGCATCGGCGACGGCCATCGCGGGCTCCACATGGCCGGCCGTGCCGCCGCCGGCCAGCACCACCGACAGGGCACCGGCGGGCGAGGGACTTGCCCCCTGCCCGCCGGTCGGCTGCGTGACCGTGTGGTTCACCCGTAACGCTGACCTTCCAGTGCGCGAGCGCGCCGTGTTTGACGCTGACCGGCTCCCTGTCTGGGGTTGCGCTGATCAGATCCATGATGCCTTGAGCGGGGTTCGGCGCGGACAGGTGTCCGCGGAAAAACCGGTCGCAGGGGCGGCTCGGGCTCTCGGCGTGCCCTACGCGCAGGTGGCTCGGCTTTCCGGGCCGGGGCCTGACGCCCACGTGCCGGGGCGGGCGGTCGCGGCGCTCGCGGCTGCGACTTGCGGTCGCGGAACGACTCGAGGCGAGTCGGCGAATACGGCTCGGGCAGCGGCAACCGCAGCAGCCGGTTCATCTTGTCATCGCGCCCGGCGCGCAGTGCCGCCACCGCTTCGGGCTCATGGCGCGCCGCGTTACACATGATGCCGATCATGAATAGCGTTGCAGCCGTGGATGTTCCGCCCGCCGATATCAATGGCAGCTGCAGACCGGTCACCGGCAGCACGCCGATCACGTAGCCGATGTTGATGAAGGCCTGACCGAGGATCCACATCGTGGTGGTGGCGGTCAGCAGCCGCAGGAAGGGGTCGGCCGAGCGGCGCGCGATCCGCATCCCGGTATAGGCGAACAACCCGAACAGCGCCAGCAGCCCGAAGGCGCCGATGAAGCCCAGCTCCTCGCCGATGATCGCGAAGATGAAGTCGTTGTGCGCATTGGGCAGGTAGTTCCATTTCGCGGTGCCCTGGCCGAGGCCGTCGCCGAAGATGCCGCCGTGGGCCAGCGCGAACTTCGCCTGACGCGCCTGGTAGCCGGTGTCCTGCGGGTCGTTCTCCGGGTTGATCCAGGAGCGCACCCGGTCCGACCGGTAACCGGCGGACATGGCCAGCACCGCGCCGGCCATGAAGACCGCGAGCAGCGAGGCGCCGAAGACTCGCAGCGGCAGGCCGGCGTACCACAGCAGGGCCAGCAGGATGATGCCCATCGACACCGTCTGCCCGAGGTCGGGCTGGGCGACGATCAGCCCGAGCGCGATGACCGCCGCCGGCACCAGCGGGATCAGCATCTCGCGCAGCGAGGCCCGCTCCATGCGCCGCGAAGCCAGCAGGTGCGCACCCCAGATGGCGAATGCGATCTTGGCCAGCTCAGAGGGCTGCATCGAGAAGCCAGCGACGACGAACCACTTCCGCGACCCGTTGGCGAGGTTTCCGATGCCGGGCACGAGCACCAGCACCAGCAGGATGATGGTGACGACGTAGCCCGGGAAGGCCACCCGACGCAGGAAGCGCACCGGCATCCGCATCGACACATAGGCCCCGAAGACCCCGATGACCGTCCACAGGACCTGTTTGCCGAAGATCACCCACGCCGAGCCGTCGTCGCCGTAGGACCGCACACCCGAGGCCGACAGCACCATGGTCAGGCCCAGCGTGGTCAGCAATCCGGCGATCGCGACGATCAGGTGAAAAGACGTCATCGGGCGGTGCAGCCACGCGCCGAACCGGGCGCGCGGACTCTCCTGCGGATCCTTGAACTGGACTTTTGCCGCCGCTGGCGGCTGCTCCGGGGTCTGGTCCGGCCCGGGGGCGCCGGACGCCTCGGGGGCCTGCGTCGCATCCGTCGGCGCCTCGGCATCCGTCACGGTGTCGGCGCCGGTGCTTTCCGGGACGGCGTCCGCCGCCTCGGCCGGCGGGGCCTCGATTTTCTTCTTGCCCCGGCGTAGGCGCCGGGTCAGCGCGTTACCCACACCCGCCTACCGCAGCGCCGCGCGTACGGCGGCCGCGAATGCGTCACCACGGTCGGCGTAGCTGCTGAACTGGTCAAACGAGGCCCCCGCCGGTGCCAGCAGCACCGTGTCACCCGACCTGGCCAAAGTACGAGCCGCCGCCACAGCAGCGGTCATCACGCGAGCGCCGAGACTATCCCCCACACTGTCAACTTTTGTCACATTAGTATCAGCAGTCGCATACATACCAGCATCCTCGCCTGTCACAACCTGGACCACGGGGACATCGGGCGCGTGTCGCGATAACGCCTCGGCAACCTCTTGGCGGTCCCGGCCGATGAGCACCGCGCCGACCAGCCGAGATGCCATTCTGGCCACCTCCGCGTCCAGCGTTGCGCCCTTCAGCAAACCGCCGGCCACCCACACCACCCGCGGGTAGGCCATCACCGACGCCTCGGCGGCGTGCGGGTTGGTCGCCTTCGAATCGTCGACGTATCGGATGCCGTCGGCCACCGCGACGACTTCGGACCGGTGTCGGCCCGGCTGAAACGTCGAGATGGCGTCCGCGATCGCGGCGGCGGGCACGTCGACGCTGCGGGCCAGCGCCGCCGCGGCCAGGGTGTCGAGCACGCCGACCGGGCCCGGCACCGGGATGGACGCGGCCGACAGCAGGGTCAGATCGTCGGCAAACGCGCGGTCGACCAGCTGGCCGTCGCGCACCCCGAGCTCCCCCGCCCCCGGCTCGCCGAGCCGGAAACCCGCCCGCACCGGTGCCGCGGCGGTGCTCAGCAGCGCAGCGGCCCGATTGTCGTCCAGCCCGACCACCGCGACCCGGCCATCCAGCACCCGGGCCTTGGCCGCGGTGTACTCGGCCATCGACGCGTGCCAGTCCAGGTGGTCCTCGGCGATATTGAGCACGACGCCCGCCTCGGGCCGCAGCGACGGTGCCCAGAACAGCTGGAAGCTGGACAGTTCGACGGCCAGCAGGTCGGCCGGCTGGTCCAGGACGTCGAGCACCGGGTCGCCGATATTGCCGCACAGCAGGCTGCGCCGCCCGCCGGCGATCAACATGGCGTGCAGCATCGACGTCGTGGTGGTCTTGCCGTTGGTGCCGGTCACGACCAGCCAGCGCCGCGGCGTGCCGTAGCACCCCGCGGCGTCTAGCCGCCAGGCCAGTTCCACGTCGCCCCAGATCGGCACTCCCGCCGCCGCGGCAGCCGCCAGCACGGGCGCCGACGGCCGGAATCCCGGGCTGGTGACGACCAGCGGATAGTCCGCGATCTGCTGCACCGCGGTCGTGGGATCGATTGTGGGGATCCCGTTTTCGGCGTACGGCGCCAGCATGGCCGCATCGTCGTCGCACAGCGTGGCCACGGCGCCGAACCGGGTCAGCGCACCCAGGATCGCCCTGCCGGTCACCCGGGCGCCGGCGATCAGGACGGGCGCGCCCGCAGACAGCGGAGCCAAGGGTTCGAGCCCGGACATGTCACGCGCCGATCGTGGCGAGCCACTCACCGTAGAACAGCGCCACTCCCAGCCCGCACGCGATCGCGGTGAGCAGCCAGAAGCGGATGATGACCGTGGTTTCGGCCCAGCCGCCCAACTCGAAATGGTGATGGAAGGGCGCCATCCGAAACACCCGGCGACCGGTGGTCCGGAAGGTGAGGATCTGCAGCACCACCGAGACGACCTCGGCGACGAACAGCGAGCCCAGCACCACCGCGAGCAGCTCGGTGCGGCTCGCCACGGACAGACCGGCGATGATGCCGCCCAGCGCCAGCGAACCGGTGTCGCCCATGAAGATCTTGGCGGGCGCGGCATTCCACCACAGAAAGCCGATGCAGGCGCCCGCGGTCGCGGCGGCGACCAGCGCCAGGTCCAGCGGGTCGCGCACGTTGTAGCAGCCCAGGCCGGGCGCGGTGGCGCACGCGTTGCGGTACTGCCAGAAGGTGATCAACACGTAGGCGCCGGTGACCATCGCCATGCAGCCGGCGGCCAGCCCGTCGAGACCGTCGGTGAAGTTGACCGCGTTAGACCAGGCGCTGACGACGAGCACGCAGAACAGCACGAACAGTCCGGGAGCCAGTGTGACGGTGGCGATTTCGCGCACGTAGGACAGATCCGCGCTGGCCGGCGTCAGGCCGTTGGCGTTGTGAAACTGCAGGACCAACACGGCGAACAGCACCGCCGCCACGATCTGCCCGACCGTCTTGGCCGTCTTGTTCAAGCCCAGGTTGCGCGACCTGCGGATTTTGATCAGGTCGTCGAGGAAGCCGACGCCACCCAGCATGGTGGCCAAGCCGAGCACCAGCAGACCGGACGCGGAGGCGCCCTCGCCGTCGAACGCCAGCCCGGCGAGGTGGGTGCCCAGGTAGCCGGCCCAGATGCCCGCCACGATCGCCACGCCGCCCATCGACGGGGTGCCTCGTTTGGTGTGGTGGCTCGGCGGCCCGTCCTCGCGGATCTGGTGGCCGAAGCCCTGCTTGGTGAACAACCGGATGAGCGCGGGGGTCAGCAGAATCGAGACGGTCAGGGCGATCGCGACGGCGACGAGAATCTGCCTCACGGACGGACCTCGCCCGCCCGGCCCGCTGGACCTTCGGTGACCAGTGCCTCGGCCAGTGTGCCCAGTCCGGCGGCATTCGACGCCTTCACCAGGACCACGTCGCCGGGCCGCAGTTCGGCCCGCAACACTTCGAGGGCGGCGTCGCCGTCGGCCACCTGCACCGCCCCTCTATCACCGGAAGAGCCCCACGAGCCCCACGCCCCTTCTAGGACCGCAGCGTGGTGCATGGCGGTTACCGACCTCCCCATTCCCACGACAACGAGTCGAGACACATCTAAGCGCACCGCCAGCCGGCCGATGGCATCGTGCTCGGTTATTGCGTCCCGCCCCAGCTCGGCCATCTCGCCGAGCACCGCCCAGCTCCTGCGCTTCTCGGCCGGCCCGGGCCCCCCGCCGCGGGCGATCTGAGCCAGCGCCTGCAGGCCCGCGCGCATCGAGTCGGGGTTGGCGTTGTAGGCGTCGTCGATGACGGTCACCCCGTCGGCGCGGTTGGTCACCTGCATGCGGTGCCGCGACACCGGGCCCGCCGCGGCCAGCGATGCGGCAATCTGCTCGACGCTGGCGCCGCACTGCAGGGCGACCGCGCTGGCACACAGCGCATTGGTGACCTGGTGTTCGCCGTACACGCCGAGTCGCACTTCGACCTCCAGAGCGCCGCGCGCGTCCATCGCGTGCAGGGTAAAGCGCGGCCTGGCCAATTCGTCCAGCGACACGCCCTCGGCCCAGACGTCGCTGGGTCCCGAATCGGTCTCGCTGGATCGGCTGACCCGAACCACCCATCCCGAGCTGACGTTCGCCATCGCCGCCACCGATGGGTCGTCGACGTTGAGAATGACCACTCCGGACGACGGAACAGCTTGTGGCAGTTCGGATTTAGTGCGTGCGATGGCCTCTCGCGAGCCGAACTCACCGAGGTGCGCGGTGCCCACGTTGAGCACCACGCCGATGGTAGGCGGGGCGATCCGCGCCAGCGCGGCGATATTGCCGGGATGGCGTGCCGACATCTCCAACACCAGGTAGTCGGTGCGCCGGGTCGCCCGCAGCACCGTCCAGGGATGACCCAGCTCGTTGTTGAACGACCCCGGCGGCGCCACCACCTCACCCAGCGGCTCGAGCACCGCGGCGACCAGGTCTTTGGTCGACGTCTTGCCCGACGAGCCGGTGATCCCGATGATCGTCAGTCCGCCGGCCACCAGCTCCTCGGCCACCACTGTGGCCAGCTTGGCAAGCGCGTCCAGCACCGCCGCGCCCGAGCCGTCCGGGTCGTGCTCGAGCACGCCGGCCCGCGAGCCCGAGGCGCCTTGCGGGGCGACGACGATGGCGGGCACCCCGACCGGCCGCGCGGCCAGCACCGCGACAGCACCGGCCGCGACGGCCGAGGCGGCGTGGTCGTGTCCGTCCGAGCGGGCGCCCGGCAGCGCCAGAAACAACCCGCCGGGGCCGACGGCGCGGGAGTCGAATTCGACCGTCCCGGTGACGTGCCGCTCGGCGGCGTCCTGCGGCGTGATGTCGGCCAGGGTGCCGCCGACGATCTCGGCGATCTGCGCGACGGTCAGCTCGATCATCGGCGGTCTTCCAACGCCTGCGCGAGTTCGACACGGTCGTCGAACGGGCGAACCACATGGCCGGTGCGCTGGCCGGTTTCGTGGCCTTTGCCGGCGACCAGCACCACGTCGCCCGGGCCGGCCCAGTCGACCGCATGCCTGATCGCGGCACGCCGGTCGCCGATCTCGACCACCTCCGCGCCGAACCCGGCCGCTCCGTCGAGGATCTCGCGGCGGATGGACGCGGGGTCCTCGCTGCGCGGGTTGTCGTCGGTGACCACGACCAGGTCGGCCAGTTCGGCGGCGACGGCGCCCATCGGCCGCCGTTTGCCGGGGTCGCGATCGCCCCCGGCGCCGAACACCACCGCCAGCCGCCGGCCCGGCTGCCGCAGGGTGGTCAACACCGCCCGCAGCGCGCCCGGCTTGTGGGCGTAGTCGACGAGGGCCAGGAAATTCTGGCCGCGATCGATTTCTTCCAGCCGCCCCGGAACGCGGGTGTTGCGCAGCCCGTCCGCCGCCTGCTCCGGCGAGACGCCAACCGCGTCGAGGATCGCCAGTGCCACAAGGCAATTCGCGATGTTGTAGGCGCCAGTGAGCCGAATGCGGATCCGGTGTTGACCGCCGGCGGGGTCCACGGCGGTGAACTCTTGCCCCACTCCCAGCGGCGTCACATCCGTCGCGCGCCAGTGCGCCGGCAGGCCGGTGGCGCTGACCGTGATCGCATCGATGGCCCGCTGCGCCATCGCGCGCCCGGCGTCGTCGTCGATGCACACCACGGACTTTCCGGCCCGCAGCGGCGAATTCGGGTCGAACAGAAGGGCTTTCGCGTCGAAGTAGTCGGCCATGGTGGGATGAAAGTCGAGGTGGTCACGGGACAAGTTGGTGAAACCGCCTACCGCGAAACGGGTTCCGTCGACGCGGCCCAGTGTCAGAGCGTGACTGGAGACCTCCATGACGACGGTGTCCACCCCGCGCTCGGCCATCGCGGCCAACATCGCCTGCAGCGCAGGGGCTTCCGGAGTGGTCAGGGCGCTGGGGATGTCAGCGCCGTCGATGCGGATGCCAATGGTGCCGATCAGCCCCGCGGTGTGGCCGCCGGCGCGCAACCCCGACTCGACCAGATAGCTGGTCGTGGTTTTCCCGGAGGTGCCGGTGATGCCGACGACCGTTACCCGGTCGGACGGGTTTGCGTACACGGTGGCGGCCAGGCCACCGAGCACGCTGCGCGGCGCGGGATGCACCAGCGTCGGCACCGCGGCGGCGCCCATCTCGTCGACTCCGGCAGCGTCGGTGAGCACCGCGACGGCGCCGCGGCCGATCGCGTCGACGGCATAGCGGGCGCCGTGGGTGGCCGAGCCGGGCAGCCCGGCGAACAGGTCGCCGGGCCGCACATCCTGGGCACGCAGCGTCACGCCGGTGATCGGCAGATCCGGGACGGCGGCGCCGTCGGCCGCCACCGCGCCCACCTGGGCGGCCAGCGCAGCCAGTGGCACGCCCGCGCCCTGGTCCGGGCGCAGCTCAGTGGGTGCCTGCATTACACACCTCCTCCCGTCGCCGCTTCATCCCCATGATCAGCCATGACACCCTACCCAGACCCACCGGCTGGTCCGGTTCTACCGCGCCCGGGGGCGCACCGCGGCGCCAGCAGCGGCAGAAAGATCGTGTCGACGATTTCTTCGATGGCCGCGTCGGGCAACGGTTGCAGCGTCATCAAGATTTCGTGACGCCACAGGTCGGCGGGTAACCGCGCGATGCGCTCGGTCACGCATTCGGCGTCGATTTCGCCGCGATCGATGGCGCGCTGGATTGCCTGCTCCATCGCGGTGTCCCGGCCGCCCCGGACGAAAGCGCTGAGATCGGCCAGGCTGGTGCCGGTTTCGCGGTAGAGGCTGCCGAGCTGGATGAACACCTGTGCCGCCAACCCGATCCTGACCTTGTTGGCCCGCCGCAGCAGCCCGATGACGTCGCCACGCAGGCTGCCGGTGTCGGGGGCGACCACTTCATCCTTGCCCGCCGCATGCGCCAAGGCGGCGACCACCAGTTCCTGCTTTCTTGGCCAGCGCCGGTAGAGCACGGCGCGACTGGTCGCCGCCCGGGCGGCCGCGGCGTCGATCGTGAAGTCGTCGTACCCACGCTCGGTCAGCTCGGCCCAGGCCGCGTCCAACAGCGCCTCTTCCAGTGCGCGGCCGCGGCGCCGCTTCGACACACCCGCGTTAAGAGACATTGCGTTTCCTAAAATCCGGATCTATGTTCTAGGGTACAAACCGTATCTTAAACGTGAAGGAGTTCGTCCGATGCGCATTCTGGTGTCCGGTGCCGGCGTCGCAGGCCTTAGCACGGCGATCAACCTTGGGGCCGACGGCCACGATGTCACCGTGGTCGAGCGCGCCGATCACCTGCGAGTCAACGGGTCCCCGATCGACATTCGCGGCGACTCGATCGCCGTGGCCGACAAGATGGGCGTGCTCGGCCAGATCCGCGAATGCCAAATCGACATGACCGAACGAGTGCAATTCGTCGACCGCGACGGCGCCGTGGCGGCCGAACTGCCCGAGGACATCGGCGATTCCCCCGACGACATCGAGATTCCCCGGGAAGACCTCACCAAGATCCTGCACAACCACCTCGGGCCGTCCGTCGACCTGCGGTTCTGCGAGTACGTCACCAAGATCGACGCCGACAACCGCGGCGTCGAAGTCGGCTTCGCCTCGGGTGCGCGCGATCGGTATGACGTGGTGGTGGGTGCGGACGGGATGCACTCGGCGGTGCGCCGGCTGGTGTTCGGGCCCGAACAGCAATTCGTACACCACCTCGGCTTCTACACCGCGCTGGCCGATCTGCCCGGCTACGTCCCGTCCGGACGAATCAATCCGATGTACAACTTCCCGGGCCACCTGGCCGGCATCGCCACCTATCGCGATAAAGCGTTGGCAGTCTTGATTTTTCGCTCACCCTGGATCGAGTACGACTACCACGATCTGGCGGCGCAGAAGCAAATTCTCGCCGATGCGTTCGCCGGTCACTGGGAGTGGAGAGTGCCCGAGTTGGTCGACGCGGCGATTGCCGACCCCGAGCTCTACTTCGATTCGGTGAGCCAGATCCACCTGCCGAGTTGGCATCGCGGTCGCGTCGTCCTGGTCGGCGACGCCGCGCACTGCGCCTCGCCCCTTTCCGGACGCGGCACCGCCCTGGCGCTGACCGGCGCCTGGTTCCTAGCACAGGCGCTGCGCGATCAACCCACCGACTTACCCCATGCATTCGCGCAATACGAACACGACCAACGGCCGCACGCCGCTCGCTCGCAGGCGACCGCGGCACCGGGCGGTGACCGCTTGGTCCCGGCCACCCAGGAGCAGATCGACGCGCGCAACCGCGAGTTCAGCGCCCTGAGTTGAACGCGGACCGCTAGGTGGCCTGCAGGGTCAGCGGCGGCCCGGGATCCGGTGAGAGCGGGACGTTTTCGCGTTGCATCAGCCAACCGGCGATGTTGTGGAACAGCGGGGCCGCCGAGTGGCCGGGCGTACCGTCGGCGTTGCGGTCCGGGTTGTCCATCATGATGCCGATCACGTAGCGCGGATTGTCGACGGTGGCCATCCCGGCGAACGTGATCCAGTACACGTTGTCGAAGTAGCAGCCGCAGCCCGGGTTGATCTGCTGAGCGGTGCCGGTCTTACCGGCCATCTGGTAGCCGGGCACCGCGGCCGCCGGTCCGGTGCCCTGCTGGTAACCCATCGGGTCGTGTTGCACGACGGCGCGCAGCATCTGCCGCACGGTCTGCGCGGTCTGCGGCGAAACGACCCGAACACCTTCCGGGCGCGCTTCTTCGGTGCGGGTGCCGTCGGGGGCGATGGTGGCCTTGATGATTCGCGGCGGTATCCGCAGGCCGTCGTTGGCGATCGTCTGGTACATGTCGGTCATCTGCAGCAGGGTCATCGAAAGACCTTGACCGATCGGCAGGTTGGAGAACGTGCTACCCGACCACTGGTCGATCGGCGGCACCAGGCCGGCGCTCTCACCGGGCAACCCGACGTTGGTCCGCTGCCCCAGCCCGAATTTGCGGACCATGTCGTAAAACCGTTCCGGGCCAACGCGTTGGGCCAGCATCAGCGTTCCGACGTTGGACGACTTCCCGAACACGCCGGTGGTGGTGTACGGCATCACGCCGTGCTCCCACGCGTCGTGGATGTTGACGCCACCCATGTTGATGGAGCCCGGCACCTGCAGCACCTCGTCGGGGTTGGACAGGCCGTATTCGATGACCGAGGACGCGGTGACGATCTTGTTCACCGAGCCCGGCTCGAACGGCGAGGACACCGCGAGATTGCCGAGTTGCCGGTCGCCCTGGCGCCCGATGTCCTGCGACGGGTCGAAGGTGTTGTCGTTGGCCATGGCCAGCACGTCACCGGTCTTGGCGTCGAGCACGACGGCCGAGACATTGTGCGCCCCAGACATGTTCTTGGCCTGCTGGACCTGCTGCTGCACGTAGAACTGGATGTCGTCGTCGATGGTCAGCTGGACGGTCGAACCGTTGACCGCCCGGTGCCGGTTGCGGTAGCTGCCGGGGATGACCACGCCGTCCGAGCCGCGGTCGTAGGTGACCGAGCCGTCGGTTCCCGACAGCACGGAGTCCATGCTGTCTTCGAGTCCGAGCAGACCGTGGCCGTCCCAGTCGATGCCGCCGACGATGTTGGCCGCCAGCGATCCGCCCGGATATTGGCGCAGATCCTGCCGCTCGGAGCCGACCTCGGGGTACTTGTCCGAGATCGCGCTGGCGACCGCCGGGTCGACGGCACGCGCCAAATAGACGAAGTTGTCGTCGGTTTGCAGCTTCTTCAGCACCGTCGCGTAGTCCGGCTTGTTGTTCAGCCGGCTGGAAACCTCTTTTGCGATGTCGCGCAGCCGCGCCTGCGGATCGGGAGCGGCCGGGTTCTTCTTCTTGGCCTCTTCCAATTGCTGGCGGATCTTCTTCGGCTGAAACGTCAGGGCGCGCGACTCGATGGTGAACGCCAGCTGCTGGTTATTGCGGTCAACGATGCTGCCGCGGATGGCCTTTGAGACGTCGGTGACCCTGAGCTGGCCCGCGGCCTGGGCGCGCAGCTTCGGCGCGTTGGTGACCTGCAGGACGAACAGCTGGGCGGCCGCCACCAGCGTCAGCGCCAAGATGACCACATTGCCGGCGCGATGCCGAAAGACGAACGACGCGCCCCGGGTGCCGGCCTCGACGGCCTGCCGGGTGCGTCGCTCGCTGGCCGAACGGCCGAGCGGCGCCTCGCCGGATTTCTTGGCCTTGCGGAATCCCGTTGTTTCCTTCGCGTCTCGGCCCTGTTGCGCCTTCTCCGGCTTCCGAGTTCGAGCGGGTTGCCGGACGTCCCGGGTCCCCCGCGGTTTACCTGAACCGCGCGTCGGCCGCGACCGTCGGGTGCGGCCGTCCTCGTCGCGACTCACCGCGCGGGCCCCGGCAACACGGCGGCGGGCGGCGCGCCGCTATTCGGTGCGATCACCGGTGCGGCTTGCGGCCCCGGCAGTCCGGGCGCGGCCGGGACCGCGGCCTGCGGCGCCCGTTGCACGGGGACCGGTATTTCGGCCGGCAACGGCGCGGGCGGTACCGAAAGGGGCAGTCCACCAACAGGAATCGGCACTTCGGCAGGCACCGGATCGGCCGCTGGACCCGCCGGCGCGGGCAGCCCCGGCATCGGCAGCCCTTGGGCCGGCCACGGCTGTGCCGGAAGTCCTTGCGTCGGAAGTACTTGCGTGGGAAGTCCTTGGGTCGGCAGTCCTTGCGCCGGCAACCCCGGCGTCGGCAGCATACCCGGGAATTGCCCGCCAACCGGGCCACCGGGCACACCGGGCGCGCCGGGTACCAGCGGCGCGGCCGGCGGCAAGTGCTGGCCGCCCACCGTCGTCGAACCATCCGGCGCGCGCAGCAACGCTTCGGGCCCAACCGGCCGGCCCGGCACCAGAGCGGCACCGGGATCCGGTTGCACGCGAACCGGGACTTCCGGCGGGGCTGCCGCCGGTTTCGGCAGCGGCTGCGGGCCTTCGTCGGGCAGCTTGGTGTTCAGCGGCGGCGGCGGAACGCCGTCGGCCGGCTTGGGCGTGCCGACCACCACCCAGCTACCGGACGGATCCTGGACCAGGTGAGCGGTGTCGCGCGTCGGGATCATGCCCTGCTTGCGCGCGGCCTCGGCGAGCGCCGGCGCGGCTTCGGCCTCGCGCACATCGCGTTCCAGCGCCTCCTTCTGCTGCTGCAGCATCCGGCTCTTCTCGCGCGCGTGACTCAACTGGTAGGAGCGTTCGGCGGCGTCGGTGGACAGCCACAGCGTCAGCGCCAGCCCGGCACCGAGCGCGCCGATGATCAGCACGACGAACGGGACCTTGGCCAGCAGGGTCTGCGGCCGCAGGTCGATCGAGGCCAGCCGGATGGCAATCCGCTCGGTCAGGCGGGGCCGAATAACCTTGGGCGCCTTGGCCTTGCGCGCCTTCGCGCGAGCCTTGGCCTGGCCGCTGCTCTTGGGGCGAGCCGTCCGCTCGACCGGCCGCGTATTCGGGCTGGTCTGCGGGCCGGATTTCGGCGCCCGCGCCTCGCGACCGGTCGTGGAACCCTGCGCCGGGCGGGTGCGCCGCGCCGTCGAGTCGGCCGCGTTGCGCCGGGTCTTGCGGGCCGCAACGTCGCGCCCACCGCGACGGTCGCTGCCGCCCCGGCGTCTCGGCGCCTCGCGCTTGGCTTTCGCTTTCATGAGTCGCCCTTCTTGGTCACCCGCTGCTGTGGTTGTCCCTCGGATTCCAGCCGTTGCAAGGCCCGTAGTCGCACGGCGGTGCTGCGAGGGTTACGTTCGATTTCGTCGGCGCCGGCGCGCTCGGCACCGCGGGTCAGCGATTGGAATCGCGGACCGCGGCCGGGCAGCTCGAACGGGAGATCCAACGGCGTGCGGGAGGCCACCGCATCGGCGAACTCGCGCTTGACGATCCGGTCTTCCAGCGACTGGTAGGCCAGCACCACGATGCGCCCGGCGACGGCCAGGGCGTCCAGCGCGGCCGGAATGGCCCGGCGCAGCGTGTCCAGCTCGTCGTTGACCGCGATGCGCAGCGCCTGGAAGGTGCGCTTGGCCGGATGTCCGCCGGTGCGCCGGGCCGCGGCCGGAATGGCCTGGTACAGCAACTCGACCAGCTCGGCGGTCGTGGTGAACGGGGTGCGGGCCCGCCGACGCACGATGTGGCTGGCGATCCGGCGCGCGAACCGCTCCTCGCCGTAGCGGTGCAAGATGTTCGCCAGCTCGGCCTCGTCGTAGGTGTTGACGATCTCGGCCGCGGTCAGCGGCGACGACGGATCCATTCGCATGTCCAGCGGCGCGTCCTGGGCGTAGGCGAAACCCCGCTCGGCGCGGTCGAGCTGCATTGAGGAGACGCCCAGATCGAACAACACCCCGTCGATCGATTCGTTTGCGGCATAACCGGATTGGGCCAGCGCCGCGTCGATGCCGTCATATCGGGTGTGCACCAGGGTGATTCGGTCGGCGAACGGCGCCAGCCGCGCGCCGGCGATGTCCAGCGCGCTGGGATCGCGGTCGAGGCCGATCAGCTTCAGGCCCGGCAGGTCGCTCAGGAATCGTTGCGCGTGCCCGCCCGCACCAACGGTGGCGTCGACGAGCACCGCGCCGGATCCGTCGGCGTGCTGGCGGGTCAACGCCGGGGTCAGCAGTTCGACACAGCGCTCCAGCAGCACGGGCACGTGCCCGAAGTCTCTGTCAGCCAACGCAACACCTCCCCGGGTCTGGAGAAATTCCTCAGATCGAGGGACGGCCTGAGAAAGACGCGCCCCTGCACCGAGGTCCCTGTCCGAAGTTACGAACCAGGCGTTGGGGAAGTACGCCAGGGTCGGTTCGGGCAGAGGCCACGATGCACGGGCATGCGCCTCAGATGATGTCGCCGAGTGCTTCATCGCTGGCCGCGGAGAAGTTCTCTTCGTGCGTTTGCTGGTAGTCCTGCCAGGCCTGGGCATCCCAGATTTCCAGGTAGTCGACCGCACCGATCACCACGCAGTCCTTGGATAGGTTCGCGTAGCGGCGGTGGTCGGACGACAAGGTGATGCGGCCCTGGGCGTCGGGGTGTTGTTCATCGGTGCCGGCGGCCAGATTGCGCAGGAACGCCCTGGCTTCCGGGTTGCTTCGAGACGTCTTGCTCGCCCGGCGGGCCAGCTGCTCGAATTCCGTCCGCGGGTAGACGGCGAGGCTGTGATCCTGGCTCTTGGTGACCATCAACCCCCCTGCCAGCGCGTCGCGGAACTTGGCGGGCAACGTCAGTCGCCCTTTGTCGTCGAGCTTGGGCGTGTAGGTGCCGAGAAACACCAGCTCACCTCCTGTCGAGGCCGGGTCTCGGCTCGCCCAAACACTTCAGCCACCATACCCCACAGTCCCCCACTTTGCCCCATAAAAGAAGTGTCGTCGGGGTGTTTCGCTGCTCATTTGCCACCAGGCACCGGCGGGCGGCCGTAGACCGCCATCTCGGGCATCGCTGGCGGCCTCGGGAAACCGCATTTCAGACCACTAAGTCGGCCAGTGGGGCGAAGTGGGTCGCGTGGTGGGGCGAAGTGGGGCTCGGATTGGCCTCGATTAGGACTCGAATCGGGCTACCCGCACAAAAACAAGGGGTAGCCGCTTCGGCTACCCCTTAAGGTCTGGTGTTCGGTGGTTCGATTACTCGTCGAAGCGGCGGCGGAAGCGATCTTCCATGCGGCTCGTGAACGAGCCGCCGCCGCCTTTGTTGCGGCGTGGGCGCGAGCCCTGCGCCGGCCCGGACGGGCTGGGGCGCCCGGACATCCGCGGACCGGTGATGGCGAACACGACACCACCGAACATCACAACGAAGCCAACGACGCTGAGAATCGGGAAGTTGCCAATCATCGTGGCCTTGAACGCCACGCCGGAAACCAGCATCGCCAGACCGATAACGAAGAGCGCCGCACCCTGCAGACGGCGCCGCGCGGTCGGTGCGCGGAACCCCCCACCCCGTACGCTCGAAGCGAACTTGGGATCCTCGGCGTAGAGAGCGCTCTCGATCTGATCGAGCATCCGCTGCTCATGATCGGAGAGTGGCATTCGTCCCTCCTTGCCGACAGTTTGACACGTAACTATCGATAGCACGCGGATGCCCATGGTATAGGCAACTAAGTCAAATGATACGAGGTCAATCTGACCCGTACCACTGGTTCGCCCGCGATTCTATCTTCGTTGCTTCCCGACAATCATCGGGCCGCAACGCCGATGCGTTACAACACCCTTGCCGAAACCCTTGCCGAAACCCTTGCCGAAACCGACGCAGCGGTCGGCTGGTTGCCACCACCGCCCGGCAGCCGTTCGGCTCCGGACCCGATAATGGCGATACGGGCCCGGGGACCGACGGCGATCAAGTGCATGAGGCCCACCGGAAGCCCACCGGAAGCCAACGGAAGCCAACGGAAGCCACTGACTGTGACGAGGAGGACACCGCGAGTTGGCGATATTCCTCATCGATCTGCCGCCGAACGATATGGAGCGCCGTCTCAGTGACGCCCTCGGGGTCTACGTCGACGCGATGCGCTACCCGCGGGGTACCGAGAACCAGCGTGCGGCCATGTGGCTCGAACACATCCGCCGGCGCGGGTGGCAGGCGGCGGCCGCGGTAGAGGCGGACGCGGACCAGGGCGGCGCCGTGCCGTCGGCGTCCGAACTCAGCCAAGCGCCGTTGCTCGGGGTGGCCTACGGCTACCCGGGGGCGCCGGGCCAGTGGTGGCAGCAGCAGGTTGTCTTGGGCATGCAACGCGGCGGCTTGCCCCCGCAGCAGATCACGCAGTTGATGGACAGCTATTTCGAGCTGACCGAGCTGCACATTCATCCGCGCGCCCAGGGCCGCGGCATCGGCGAGGCGCTGGCCCGCCGGCTGCTCGCCGGCCGCTGCGAGCGCAATGTCCTGCTCTCGACGCCGGAAACCAACGGCGAGGCCAATCGTGCCTGGCGGTTGTATCGGCGGTTGGGCTTCAACGACATCATCCGCCGCTACCACTTCGCCGGTGACCCACGGGCATTCGCGATCCTGGGGCGCCCGCTGCCGCTCTGACAGCCTTGCCGGTGGACTCGCAAGCCGAAGACGTGGGCAGGCGTCACGCCAGATCTGGCACGATAACCTGGTGCGCGCCAGCTCTGTCCCACGTCGAACCCGTGCATCCACTCGCGTGCTGGCCATCGCGATGCTGATGCTGCTGGTCCCGCTGGCGACCGGATGCCTGCGGGCCAGAGCCTCGCTGACGATCTCGCCCGACGACCTGGTGTCCGGGGAGATCATCGCGGCAGCCAAACCGAAGACGCCGAAGGACACCGGCCCGCAGCTCGACACCAACAACCTGCCGTTCAACCAGAAGGTCGCGGTGTCGAACTACGACAGCGACGGCTACGTCGGGTCGCAGGCGGTGTTCTCGGACCTAACGTTCGGCGAGTTGCCGCAGCTGGCCAACATGAACTCCGACGCGGCCGGCGTGAATGTGTCACTGCGCCGCAACGGCAACGTGGTGATCCTGGAAGGCCGCGCGGATCTGACATCGCTGACCGATCCGGATGCCGATGTCGAGCTGACCGTCGCCTTTCCCGGGGTCGTGACGTCGACCAACGGCGACCGCGTCGATCCCGATGCGGTGTCGTGGAAGCTCAAGCCGGGCGTGGTCAGCACGATGACCGCCCAGGCGCGCTACACCGACCCCAACACCCGTTCCTTCACCGGCGCCGGGGTATGGCTGGGCATCGCCTCGTTCGCGGCCGCGGGCGTGGTCGCCCTCCTGGCCTGGATGAGCCGCGACCGCTCCGAGCGGTTCACCACGCCGGGCAATCAGCCGCCGAGCTAGACGCGCTGGGCAGGCGCCCAGTAGTTGATCATCTCGGCGAAGGTCGCAAACGCCGGGCTGGACAGCCCGTACGTCGCCTCCAGGTGGACACTCAGCGGAAAGCCGAGCTCGGCGACGCCGTCCACCACGCGCTTGTACAGGTCGAGCATCATCTGGCGCTTCTGGGGCGGTTCGCGGCCGGCCAGCTCCTTGACGAAGTCCTGCTCGGCGGCCACCGCGGCGTTGCCCGGGTCCTGAATAAGCCAGTTGATCAGGCCGGTCTTGTTCTCCATCTTCGGCACGAAGCCGAACGACAGCAGGATCTCGGGCCGATGATCGGTGGTCTTGGCGAACTCGGCCAAAAAGCCCACGATCGCATCCGAATACAGCAACTGGGTCATGCCGTAGGTGGCGCCCCGATCGCATTTGAAGTTGAACCGGCCGTGTTCACCGTCGCGGGTCGGGATCAGGATCACGCCGCGATTGGGCACCAGGTCGCGATAGATCGACAGGGCGTCGGTCGGCGCGACGCCGGAGCCCTCGCCGTCGTTCATGGTGCGCGGGACGCCGACGAACACGACGCCTTCCATGCCGGAGTCGGTGAGCGACGTGAGCCGCGCACGCAGCGTCGATTCGTCTGAGAACGCGGTGACCTGCGTGCAGAGGCCGCTGATCCCCGGCAGTTCGGGCTTGATCACCGACCAGAAGTCCAGGACGTCGAACTTTGGCTTCATCGCGATGGGCCGGTCGTCGTCCTCGGCGATGATGCCCGGAATCATCACATGACGAATGCGGCCGGTCAGACCGGACTCCGCGGAGTACCGCAGCACCTTGCGCGCCTCCTCTAGCGCCCGCTCCCGACCCTCGTCCACGTTCGGCGGCACCAGCTCGAGCGCGACGGTGTTGAGAGTCACGCGGCTCCTTTCCATCGGATCCATCGGACGAATCGCACCTCGCCAGCATAGGGGCGTCGAATTACCGCCCGGCTTGGCGGGGACCGGTGGTTATGGGGAGACGCCGATCACTATGACGCCGAATACACTGGTCGGGCCTAGCAGACACCAGGGCATGCCGAGGGAGAAAGGGGCGCCGCGCTGAGCCTGCAAACCCCAGCAGAAGCGGCAACCGTCGAGTTGACCGGCGCGATCGGCGAGCAACTTCGCCGGTACCTGCACGAGCGGCGTGCGGAGACTGCCTACATCGGCGCCGACTACACCGCATTGATCTCCGCTCTCGAAGACTTCGTGCTCAACGGGGGCAAACGGCTGCGTCCCGCCTTCGCGTATTGGGGATGGCGTGCGGTGGCCGACACCGAACCCGATACGCAAGTGCTGCTGCTGTTTTCCGCGCTGGAGCTGCTGCAGGCCTGCGCATTGGTGCACGACGACGTCATCGACGACTCCTCCACCCGCCGTGGCCGTCCGACGGTGCACGTCCATTTCGCTGCGGCACACCGCGCCCGGCAGTGGCGGGGCTCGGCAGAACGGTTCGGAATTTCGGCGGCCATCCTGCTCGGCGACGTCGCCCTGGCCTGGGCCGACGACATCGTGTTCGGGGCCGACCTGCCTGCGGATACGCAGCGCCGGGTCCGGCGGATCTGGGCCGATATCCGCACCGAGGTGCTCGGTGGCCAGTACCTAGACATCGTCGCGGAGGCCAGCGCCTCGGAGTCGATCGCGTCGCCGATGAACGTCGCCACGTTCAAGACCGCCTGTTACACGGTGACGCGACCGCTGCAACTCGGCGCCGCGGTCGCCGCCGATCGCCCGGACGTGCAGGCCGTCTTCCAGCGGTTCGGGACCGACCTCGGCGTGGCGTTCCAGCTGCGCGACGACGTGCTGGGAGTATTCGGCGATCCGAGGGTGACAGGCAAGCCGTCGGGTGACGACCTGCGCTCCGGCAAGCGCACGGTGCTGCTGGCCGAGGCAATGGAGTTAGCCGACAATTCAAACCCCTTGGCCGCCAACCTGTTACGGAGTTCGATCGGCGCGCCGTTGACCGACCCGCAAGTGGCCGAGCTGCGCGACGTGATCGAGTCGGTGGGCGCGCTTGCCGCGGCCGAGCAGCGGATCGCCACGCTGACCCAGCGGGCGCTGGCCGATCTCGCCGCCGCTCCCATCAGCGATGCCGCCAAGGCGGGACTCTCCGAACTGGCCAGAATGGCCACCGACCGGTCCGCCTAAGTCGATGACCACACCGGACACCGGCACGCCAACGGTGAAACGATCTGTTGCGCAGCGCCTTTCGGAGCTAAAGGAATTCGCTTCGGCGCCGCAGGCCCGCCCCGCGAAGCTGGGCTTCCTGGGTTCACTGCTGATCACCGCCGGCGGACTGGGGGCGGGAAGCACCAAGCCGCACGATCCCGTGCTGGAGTCAATCCACATGTCCTGGCTGCGATTTGGCCACGGTCTGGTGCTGTCGTCGATCTTGCTGTGGACTGGCGTGGCGCTGATGCTGATCGCGTGGCTGGCGCTGGGCCGCCGCGTGATGGCCGGTGAAACCACCGAATTCATGATGCGCGCCACCACCGGCTTCTGGCTGGCACCGCTGCTGCTCTCGGTGCCGGTGTTCAGCCGCGACACCTATTCCTATCTGGCCCAGGGTGCGCTGCTGCGCGACGGTTTCGATCCCTACGCGGTTGGTCCGGTGGCGAATCCGAATGTGTTGCTGGACAACGTAAGCCCGATTTGGACGATCACCACCGCGCCGTATGGTCCGGTGTTCATTCTCATTGCCAAGCTCGTCACGGTGGTGGCCGGAAATCATGTGATCCTCGGCACCATGCTGCTGCGGTTGTGCATGCTGCCCGGCTTGGCGCTGTTGATCTGGGCCGCTCCCCGGCTGGCCCACCACATCGGCACCAGCGGCGCGACCGCATTGTGGATCTGTGTGCTGAACCCGCTGGTGCTGATCCATCTGATGGGCGGGGTGCACAACGAGATGCTGATGGTAGGTCTGATGACCGCCGGTATCGCGCTCACCTTCGCACGCCGTCACGCCCTGGGCATTACCCTGGTCACGATCGCGGTGGCGGTCAAAGCCACTGCCGCACTGGCGTTGCCGTTTTTGGTCTGGGTGTGGATGCGGCACCTGCGCGACCAACGCGGCTATCAGCCGGTGCGGGCGTTCGCGGTGGCCACCGCGATGGGCCTGCTGATCTTCGTCGCGGTGTTCGGCATCCTGTCCGCGGTGGCCGGCGTCGGCCTGGGCTGGCTGACCGCGCTGGCCGGCTCGGTGAAGATCATCAACTGGCTGACCGTGCCGACCGCGGCTGCGAATGTGATCCATTGGGCCGTCAACGGTTTCGTTCCGGTCGACTTCTATGCCACGCTGCGCGTCACCCGCTTCATCGGCATCCTCATCATCGCGGTGTCCCTGCCCCTGCTGTGGTGGCGGTACCGCCGCGACGACCGGGGCGCGCTGACCGGGATGGCGTGGTCAATGTTGATCGTGGTGCTGTTCGTACCGGCCGCCCTGCCGTGGTACTACTCCTGGCCGCTGGCGGTGGCTTCCCCGCTGGCGCAGTCGCGACGGTGGATCGCGGTCATCGGTGGGCTCTCGACCTGGGCCATGGTGATCTTCAAGCCCGACGGATCGCACGGGATGTATTCCTGGACGCACTTCGCGATGGCCACGGCGGCGGCGCTGATTGCCTGGCGGGCGCTGTACCGAGCCCCGGAAGCACCCGCTGAGCAGGCCGAAGAACCTCTGGCCGCTTAGTACGCCTTTTAGTACGCCTTTTAGTACGCCTTTTAGTACGCCATCGCCTGGGCCCGGCGCACCACCTCACGGGCCTGATGGGCGTGCAACGCGTCGACGGGACGAGCGTTGCTGAGCGCATCCCTGCTGCCGTCGCGCGTCACCGTCAGCGACGCATCGGGGGTGAACAGCCAGCGCACGATCTCGGTCTCGTGATAGCCGCCGTCGTGCAGGATCGTCAGCAACCCCGGCAGGCTCTTGACCACCTCGCCGGAATTCGTAAAGAAGACCTGCGGTATCACCACCCCGCCGGCGCGGCGCACCGCAAGTAGGTGACCTTCTCGCAGCTGCTGCTGCACCTTGCTCACCGGCACGCCGAGCAATTCGGCGACCCGGGGCAGGTCGTAGGTTGGCTCGTCGGGATCCAGAACGTCGTCGCCGGCCGGAATACTGCCCACGGCGCAAGTGTAGGCCGTGCTAGTCGGGTGCGGCGGCGCCTTGAGCGGATGTTCTCCTCGCCATGCGCCGGCCCGCACCTACGATGGCCCCGTGACCAGACCCGGGACGGGCGACCCGTTGGACAGCACGTTGCTGGATGGCCGCTACCTGGTCCAGGACAAGATCGCCAGCGGCGGCACCTCGACGGTCTACCGCGGCCTCGACGTGCGGCTCGATCGTCCGGTCGCGCTGAAGGTGATGGATTCGCGCTATGCCGGTGACAGCCAGTTCCTTCATCGGTTTCAGCTCGAGGCGCGCACGGTGGCCCGACTGAAGAACCCGGGGCTGGTCGCCGTCTACGACCAGGGCCTGGACGCGCGTCACCCGTTTCTGGTGATGGAGCTGATCGAGGGCGGCACCCTGCGCGAGTTGCTGGCCGAACGCGGCCCGATGCCACCCCATGCCGTGGTGGCGGTGCTGCGGCCGGTGCTGGGCGGGCTGGCCGCCGCGCATCGCGCCGGGCTGGTGCATCGCGACGTCAAGCCCGAGAACGTGCTGATCTCCGACGATGGCGACGTCAAAATCGCCGATTTCGGGCTGGTGCGTGCGGTCGCGGCCGCCGGAATCACCTCGACCAGCGTCATTCTGGGCACCGCCGCCTACTTGTCGCCCGAACAGGTGCGCGACGGCAATGCCGGCCCGCGCAGCGATGTCTACTCCGCCGGAATCGTCACGTACGAGCTGCTGACCGGCGCTGCGCCGTTCACCGGCGACTCCCCGCTGTCGGTCGCCTACCAGCGGCTGGACCACGACGTGCCGCGTCCCGGCAGCGTGATCGAGGGCGTGCCACCGCAATTCGACGACTTCGTGGCGTGCGCGACCGCGCGCGATCCCGCGCAGCGCTACGCCGACGCGATCGAGATGCTCGCCGACGTGGAGGCGATTGCCGAGGAGCTGGACCTGCCCGACTTCCGGGTGCCGGCGCCGCGCAATTCCGCCCAGCACCGCTCGGCGGCACTGCACCACGGCCGGCGCAGCGAGCAGCGGCCCCCGGCGGCGCCACCGCAGGCGCCAATCCGCCAGCCCACCCGTGCGCTGACCCGCGGACCCGGCGACTGGCCGGAACCGGAGCCCCGCAACGAGGCCGACTCCGAACCCGAAGACGATTACGAATATCAGCCCGTGGCAGGCGAATTCGCCGGCATCCCGCTGAGCGAATTCGCGGTGGCACGTCAGAATGGCCGCCGTATGGTGCTGATCTGGGTGGCGCTGGTGCTGGCGCTGACCGGCCTGGCCGCGACGGCCGGATGGACGCTGGGCAGCAACCTGAGCGGCCTGCTGTGAGTGGCGACGCGCGGCCTTGCGCTGCTGAATGAGCTTTTCAATAGCGGTTGAAATGATATGGTTCGCCCGTGCCCTCACCTGGGGAAACGACGAAGCGACGAGGCAGACGTCAAGGCGAGCCGGTATCGCGCGACACGGTACTGCGCGCGGCAAAGCGCCAGTTCGCCATCAACGGGTACGACAAGACGCCGCTGCGGGCGATTGCCGACGATGCGCAAGTCGATCCGTCGATGATCCTCTATCTGTTCGGCTCGAAGGCGGAGTTGTTTCGCGAGTCGATGAAGTTGGTACTGCCGGCCGACCTGCTGACGACCGTGGTCGCCGAGAAGGACGACGACTTGGGCTACCGCGTGGTGCGGGCCTACCTCAGTATCTGGGAGCAACCCGAGACGGCCGCGAGTATGGCCTCGATGGTGCAGTCGGCGACGTCGAACAGCGATGCCAACCAAGCGTTCCGCGTCTTCCTGCACGACTATCTGCTGACCGCGGTGTCCGGTGCCATGGGCGGTGGCGACGAAGCACGACTGCGCGCGACGCTGGCCGCGACCAACCTCGTCGGCACCGCGATGTTGCGCTACATCATGCGGGTGCCGCCGCTGTCGTCGCTCGGGGTTGACGACGTCGTCAGGTTGCTGGGGCCTGCGGTGCACCGGTTCTTGACCGCGCCCGCCGCGGAGCTGGGACTGGAGCCCGCGCAACTGCCTGCCAAGTCGCCGCGAAAGAAGGCGAAGCCGCGCGCAGCCACCCCGGCTACACCGCGGTCGCCTCGATGATGCTGAGCGGCGACACGGTTTCGACGACCCGGTTCAACCGGAAACCGGCCTGATCGAATAGCCGGCGGTACTCGTCCGCGGTGCGTTCGCGCGCGCCGGCGACGACGAGCATTTCGATGTCCACCCACTTGCCATGGAAATCCCGGTCGTGGTCGGGAATGACGAACTCGCAGAGCAACAGTCGCGCGCCGGCGGGGGCCGCGGCGCGGACGTTCTTCAGGATGCGGACCGCGTCTTCCTCGGGCCAGTCGTGTATGACGTTCTTGAGCACATAGGCGTCGCCGCCCGCCGGCGCGGAATCGAAGAAGGAACCCTCGTCGATCCGGACGCGGCCGTCGACACCGTACTTGCGAAACAACTCCGGGGCGCCCGCCACGACCTCCGGAAGATCGAACAGCACGCCGCGCGAATTCGGAGCGGTCTGAAGGATCGCCGCCAGCAGGCGACCGTGTCCGCCGCCGACATCGACGATCGTGCCGAACGCGCCGAAGTCGTAGGCCGCGGTCAGGGGCACGGTCGCGAATTCGGACACGTTGGTCATGGCGGAGTTGAAAATCGCGCCCAGCTCGGCTTCGTCGGCCAGGTACTCGAAGGCCGGCTTGCCGCGAAGCTCCGGAAGCACCGGGTTCCCGGTCCGGACCGCATCGGTCAGGTGGCTCCAATGCTCCCGGTGCTGCGGCGATCCGACCCACCGCGCCATGCCCGCCATGGACACGGGCGCGTCGGTGCGCAGTGTTTCCGCGAGGGGGCTGAGCACGTAACGCCCGTCCTTGCGCTGGCTGAAAATCCCGATGCCGATCAATGCGCGCAGGAGCCGCCGCAGCGCGTCGGGTTCGGCGCCGACCCGGTCTGCCAACTGCTCGCCGGATAGCGGGCCGTTGGCCAAGGCGTCCGCCACGCCCAGATCCGCTGCGCACGCGATCGCCTGAGCAACCCACGCATTCAAGATCAGTTCCATCATCACCGCCGCAGGCGGAGCCGAACGTTGACGCAGCCGCGACAGCTGCTCGCGGACCCGCTCGACGGCTCGCGCAACCTTGACCGGCGGAACCTTAGACGTCAAGTGACTACCTTCCTCGTTCACCGTCGCCACCTGGACGCATCCCGTGGCCGTGTCTGTCTCGGGCGCTCGGACAGCAGCGACAGCCCGCCGATGCCTGCGCTCGGCAGGCGATCCACACCGCAGACCGAGCGCCGATGCGCCCCAAGGTACTTGTTCACCTCAACGCCGGTACTGCGCGGCCGATCACCCCGTCCGCGTAGCAACTATGCCTGCAAGCTTCTCGTATTTCAATGCGTATTGAAAAAATGCTATTTTCGATCTAGAGTTCTGACAGGGGGGTCAAATGAACGGAGTCGTCATGTCAGGTCTAGCCACCAAGATCGTCGTTGCGACGATCCTCGCGTTTACCGCCGTAACAGCGACCGGATGTGTTCCGGCGGCCAGCGTGGAACCACCACTCGGGGTTGCCGCGGGGTAATGGCGCATAGCGCCGAATACCTAAGCAGCACTTCGTAATACAGGAACAGCCAACCTCTGGCGCTGCGCCGCCATGACCCAATATCGATCGGGCGTTCACCTACCGGGTGCCACCTGGTGGGTGAACGCCTGTACCCGCTGACCACCTCGCGTCGGGGCTGACCGTCACTAGATCCACCATGCCGGCTCTCAGCCGGACGCGATTTGAGCCCTCTCCAACAGCCCATCCACGTTGAGCTGAGGCTGAATTCCTGCGGTACCCGCCAGACCTGGTGTGCTGCTCAGCCCGGCTAACACGGGCACCGCTCCCGCCGCGCCGGACGAGGTGGCGGCGACCGGCGCCACGGTGGGGCCGGTGATGATCGTGCCGGTGTTGACGACGATGACGGAGCCGCTGGCGAGGGTGACGTTGGTGCCGGCGCCGACCGCGGTGATGGACCCGCTCGGGACGGTGAAAGTGCCAGCGACGCCTGAGGAGCCAGAAAGGACAGTGAAGGTTCCGCTGTCGACGACGCCCGGAACGCCAAGGGAAACATCGGTGCCGGCGGCGAAGGTAAAGGGTAGTCCGCCGTTGATGTTGACGGTGACGGTCACCTGGGTGACGGCAAAGAACTCGGAATTTGCAGCGAATGCGACCGGGTAGCCGTTGCTGGCGGTGGCGGTGACGCCGGTGGTCAGGACGGCTCCGCCGGGCGCGACGTTGGCGGTGCTACCAGCAGGGAGGACGGGGTCGCCGGCGCTGGCGGTCGTGGTGAGTTGCTGGGAGCTGGTTTGTGCGCTGAGTTGCGCCAGTGATTGGGTGCGGGCGCTGGTGTTGGCGGCGGCCTGGGCCACCGCGCTGGATTGGTCACCCTGTCCCGCCTCGTTCGTGGTCTGCGGTGGGTCGTCAAAGGAGGCCAGGGTGCTGGCGATTTCGGAGTCGGCCGCATAGCCGTACATGGCGGTGGCGTCCTGAACCCACATCTGCATGTACTGCGCTTCGGTGGCCGCGATCGCCGGCGTGTTCTGCCCGAAGAAGTTGGTGGCGACCAGCGCGATCAGCTGTGCTCGGTTCGCCGCGATCACCGGTGGAGGCACCGTCATCGCGAACGCCGCCTCGTAAGCCGCCGCCGCCGCGGAGGCCTGGGCCCCGGTCTGCGCGGCCTGAGCAGCGGCAGTAGACAACCACTCCACATACGGCGTGGCCGCCGCGCTCATCAACAGCGACGAGGGGCCAGACCACGCCTGACCGGTCAATCCGGCCAGCTGCGCCGCATAACCGCTGGCCGTCGACTCCAGCTGGGCGGCCAGCGCGTCCCAACCCGCCGCGGCCTCCAGCAATGGCCCCGACCCCGGACCGGCATACATCAACCCGGAGTTCACCTCCGGAGGCAGCAACGCAAAATCCATGTCGCCCAGACCCTTCGGGTGCACCACGATTCGTCTACCTTCAACTGGCAACCGTCTGAGCCCACTCCAGCAGCCCGTCCGCATTGAGCTGCGGCTGAATGGCTGCGGTGCCCGCCAGGCCCGGCGCGGCCAGCCCGCTCACCGGGGCGGCCCCCACCGCGCTCGACGAACTCGGCGCGATCGGGGTGACGGAGGCGATGGTGACCGTACCGAACGCGTTGGTGATGGACGCGCCCGCGGGGCCGACGATGGCGGTGGCGGTGTTTGCGAAGGTCAGGATGGCGGCCTGCCCCCCGGCGACACCGGGCAGGGTGGCAGAGCCGTTGACCAGGGCGACCAGGACCTCCTGGAAGGACCCGGGAGTCAGCACGACGGGGTTGGCCCCGGCAGTGAAGTCAACGCCTCCCGGAATCAGAACACCGTCGGCGGAGCAGTCGATGATCGTGTGAATTGTGCTGCCGGGGTTCACAATTACCGAGCCGTAGGTGATGAGGTTAGTGCCAGGGCCGGTGACTGTGATCTCGCCACTGTTGATCAACATGCCCGTGTTGGTACCGAGGGTGATGGTGCTGCCCGGCGGGGCCGTCACCGTCTGGTCCGGAGCAACAGGCCCGACGGTGTCGGTGGTGGCGGAGCTCAGCGTGTGCATCGTGGCATTGCTCGTGGCCACCTGCTGTGTGGCGCTGGTCGCGTCCTCGGTCGTCTGCGCCATTGTCTGGGCCTGGGTCTGGGCGCCTTGCCCGACGGGGTTGGTGGTTTGTGGTGGGTCGTCAAAGGAGGTCAGGGTGCTGGCGATTTCGGAGTCGGCCGCATAGCCGTACATGGCGGTGGCGTCCTGAACCCACATCTGCATGTACTGCGCTTCGGTGGCCGCGATCGCCGGGGTGTTCTGCCCGAAGAAGTTGGTGGCGACCAGCGCGATCAGCTGTGCTCGGTTCGCCGCGATCACCGGTGGAGGCACCGTCATCGCGAACGCCGCCTCGTAAGCCGCCGCCGCCGCGGAGGCCTGGGCCCCGGTCTGCGCGGCCTGAGCAGCGGCAGTAGACAACCACTCCACATACGGCGTGGCCGCCGCGCTCATCAACAGCGACGAGGGGCCAGACCACGCCTGACCGGTCAATCCGGCCAGCTGCGCCGCATAACCGCTGGCCGTCGACTCCAGCTGGGCGGCCAGCGCGTCCCAACCCGCCGCGGCCTCCAGCAATGGCCCCGACCCCGGACCGGCATACATCAGCCCGGAGTTCACCTCCGGAGGCAGCAACGCAAAATCCATGTCAACGGCCCTTTCAGCGGTCGAGCATGCCTATTTCAATGCCCATTGAATATTTTTTCAACGGCCATAGAATAGCCCTGACCCTGGCCGGGCGCCAGTAATCGGTGGGACATCACGGTCGCGACACGAATCTTAAAGTAATCTCAAGTTTCTCTTATTTTTCTTAATTTTCGGGTAGCGTGCTGCTACATGGGTTCGACAATGCATCGCGTCGACTCGCCGAACCGGCTCGGCGAGCACGCAGTCGTACTGGGTGCCGGAATGGCGGGTTTGCTTGCCGCCCGGGTGCTTTCAGAGTTCTACGATTCGGTCAGCATGGTCGAACGGGACAGGTTGCCCGACTATCCGTGTCATCGCCGGGGCATCCCCCAAGGGCGGCACGCGCACAACTTCTACAGCCGCGGCCTGCAGGTACTGGGTGAGCTGTTTCCCGGACTGCTGGACGACCTGGCCCGGGCCGGGGCGGTCGTTGTCGATGACGGTGACCTGTCGCACTTCTACGTGCGCCTCGGGCGTTACCAGCTGAAAAGCGCAGGCACCTTCGCCGATCCGGCCGCGCTGACGCTGCACATGGCGAGCAGGCCGTTTATGGAGTTTCAGCTGCGCCGCCGCGTCAAGGCCCTCGCGAACGTGACCTTCCTCGACGGGCATGACGTGTCCGAGCTGCTCACCACCGGCGATATCGTCAACGGCGTTCGCATCATCCGGCGTTACAACGGTTTACTGACAACGCTGGACGCCGACCTGGTGGTCGATGCGATGGGCCGGGCGGCACGTACCCCGGCGTTCTTGGAGAGGCTGGGTTTCGAACGGCCCACCGAGCACCGCATGGCCGCGAGGTATAGCTACGCGAGCCAACAGCTGAGCATGCCCACGGGATCGATCACCCAGCGGCTGGTGATGTTCAACCCAGGCGACGACCGACCGGGCGGCCTGTTGCTGGCCAACGAACATGACACCTGGATGCTGGCGATCGGCCAGCCGGCCGAAACCGGCGAACCGCCAACCGATTACGACGCGATGCTCGCGCTGGCCGCGCCCTTCCTGCCCGCGGACTTGGTGGAAGGACTACGCCGGGCACACCCCATCGGGGAAGCCGTGACATATCAGCACACCGCCGCCGTGTGGCGCCGGTACGACCAAATGTCGCGATTCCCATCGGGTTTGGTGGTTCTCGGCGACGCATTGTGCGCCCCCGACCCGACCTACGGCCAGGGCATGACAATCGCCGCGCTCCAAGCGCTGACGTTGCGCGATTGTCTGCTGGCTGGCGATGCTGCGCTGGCACACCGGTATTTCGGTGCAACGGCGCGCTACATCGGCGAGATGTGGGCGGCAAACAGAGCCAGGTCGCGGGTCACTTCCCCGGTTCGCGACCGGAGTTCCAGGCGGGCGCGGCTGCAAGGCTGGGTGACTAGAGCGGCACTAAACGCCGCCGCCCACGACGTTGTGCTGACCGAACGCTTCTTTCGGGTTTCCCACTTCATCGACCCGCCGTCGCGGCTCCACGATCCCGCCCTGCTGCCACGCATCGTCTGGGGCAATTTGCGGGCCCGGGTTTCGCGGACACCGTCACCGCCCGAGCCTTCGTCGCGGGCCGGCACCGCCATCGACCGGACGAAAACGGCGGCGACGCGATAACAGCGACCGCAGTGCCGGGGCCACCGAAAGCCGGCCATTAAGGATGCTTCAGAAGCGATACCGCCGGCGATATCGGATTCGCGGATCGGTCGCCGCCTCCCCCGCTGTGCTGCTGTGACGGACGTGACCGGACCGATATCTCTCAGTCCCGCAGCATCTCGGCGACCAGGAACGCCAACTCCAGCGACTGCTGAGTGTTCAGCCGCGGGTCGCACGCCGTCTCGTACCGGCCGCCCAGGTCGTGGTCCGAAATGTCTTGTGCGCCACCCAAACACTCGGTGACGTCCTCGCCGGTGATCTCGACGTGAATGCCGCCGGGATGGGTGCCCAGCGCGCGGTGCACCTCGAAGAAGCCCTGCACCTCGTCGACGATGCGGTCGAAGTGACGGGTCTTATAGCCGGTCGACGACTCATGGGTGTTGCCGTGCATCGGGTCGCACTGCCAGATCACCTGGTGACCGGTGGCCTGCACCTTCTCGATGATCGGCGGCAGCAGGTCGCGGACCTTGTTGTTGCCCATCCGGCTGACCAGCGTGAGCCGGCCCGGCTTGTGGTGCGGGTCGAGGCGCTCGACGTATTCCATCGCCAGCTCGGGCGTCATCGTCGGGCCGAGCTTGACGCCGATCGGGTTCGCGATCACCTCCGCGAACGCGATATGCGCGCCGTCGAGCTGGCGGGTCCGCTCCCCGATCCACACCGTGTGCGCCGACAGGTCGTAGAGCTGCGGGTCGCCGTCTTCACTTTCCGACAGCCGCAGCATCGCGCGCTCGTAGTCGAGCACCAGAGCCTCGTGGCTGGCGTAGATCTCGGCGGTTTGCAGATTGCGATCGGCTACGCCGCAGGCGCTCATGAAGCTCAGCGCGCGGTCGATCTCGGCCGCCAACGCCTCGTAACGGGCACCGGCCGGCGAGGTCCGGACGAACTCCCGGTTCCAGTCGTGCACCCCGTGCAGCGAAGCCAGCCCCGACGATGTCAGCGCCCGCATCAGGTTCATCGCCGCGCTGGCGTTGGCGTAGGCGCGCACCAGCCGCGACGGGTCGTGCTCGCGCGCAGCGACATCCGGGGCGAAGCCATTGATCATGTCGCCGCGGTAGGACTTCAGGCCCAGCGCGTCGATGTCGGCCGAGCGGGGCTTGGCGTACTGACCCGCGATGCGGGCCACCTTGACCACCGGCAGGCTGGCGCCGTAGGTCAGCACCACCGCCATCTGCAGCAGGGTGCGAACGTTGCCGCGAATGTGCGGCTCGGTGTTGTCGACGAACGTCTCGGCGCAGTCGCCGCCCTGCAGCAGGAATGCCTCGCCCTTGGCGACCTGCGCGAGTTGGTCCTGCAGCCGCACGATTTCGGACGGCACCGTCACCGGCGGAACGCTCTCCAAGACCGTGCGCATCGCCGCGGCCTGTTCGTCGGGCCAGGCCGGTTGCTGCGCAGCCGGCTTGGCCAGCGCAGCGTCCAGCCGGGTCCGCAGGTCAGCGGGCAGCGGAGGCAGCGGCGGCAGCTGGTCGATCGGTATGTCGACGGTCCAGTTCATCGGTCCATGATATCTGTGGCCAGCCTGGGCTAATGCCATTCGGCAGGTGCGCAGCAGCTCGGCTGGGAATGGTTAACGGGTTGCTTCCGCACCCGCATCGTCGCCGGAGACTATCAGTCGGAATCGGCGCATCTGATCGCGGGCATCCACCAGCGCATCGTGGACGTCGCGGTGCCGCGGCGGCAGCGGCGGCGATCCCCGGTCCTCCCAAAGCTGGCGCAGCTCCCGGGTGAAGCGCGGGATCGCCTTCGGCAGTCCCGGCATCGGCCCCCACAGTTGGCACAACGCGACGTGGTCGTAGGCGGCCACCCAGGCCCACAGCTCGATCGGCTCGGCGGCCTGTCCACCCGCGATGCCGAAGAACTCTTCCAGTTCACGGCGAATCTGCTTGCGCGAGCGCCACAGCTGCGAGGCGGGCGGCGGCAGTTTGGGCAGCACGTTGGCGCGCACCCAGGCCCCGGCGCGCTCGGGATCGAATTCGGTGGACACGGCGTAGTACTCACGGCCGTCTTCGGCAACAACCCCGATCGAGACCAGCTCGATGGTGCGGCCGTCCTCGATGAATTCGGTGTCGTAGAAGTACCGCACTCCGAAAGGCTAGCTGCCGATCAGGATGGGCTCGGTCCCCTCGGGCGGCGGTGCGGCATGGACGTCGTGGTCTAGCTGGGCGTCGACCAGGCGTTCGTCGGGCAGCCGCGGCGTGCCGGCGATCGCGCACTGCAACCACAGCTTGGCCTGCACTACGGGCCGGCGCCATTTGCGTTCCCGCTGCAGCGCGCGCCGCATCTTGACCGGCTGCGTGGTGTATCGCCAGCGCGCCCACGGCGCGTGCGGACGCGACAGCCGGATCGCCCCGATCACCAGCAAGACCACGATGAACATGCCGAGCAGGCCGGTCCACACCTTGCCCTTGAGCACCACCACCACCGCCAGCGGCAGCGTCATCACCATCGTCGCGAGCACCGCGGCATGCCAGACGAACGAGTCGGTGCCGTGCCAAAAAGGAAAGAAGAACGTCAATGGGTGCAGCCCCATGATCAGCAATCCGGCCACCGCCGCGGCGGCGAACACCGCGTCCACCGAGGTGCGGCCGTCCTCTTCCCAGTAGACATCGGACAGGTGCAGGATCAGCGCGTACTCGTCGAGTACCAACGCCGCACCGATACCGAAAAATACTGCGGACACCGTGTTTTCGGGCTCTTGCCCGTTGACGGACAACGTCACCAGCGCCACTCCGGAAATCATCACCAACACCACCCCGAACGCCACGTGGTGGATGTGCACTCCCCCGACGTGGACGTTGCGCGGTTGCCACCATCTGGCCGGGCGCCCAGACGCAACGCGGTGCCGGATGAAGCGCACGAACGTCCGGGTGACGAAGAAGGTCAAGATGAAGGCGACCAGGCAGCAGAGCAGGGGAAGCCGACCGCCGTCGACGATGTCGTGCGAGAACCAGTGGGCCACTCTGGGCGTGAACCATCCCAACACGTTTGCAACCTACGCCCGCACCTGCTGGCAACGCGGGAGCCGCGCTGCGAGACATCGCGGCCGTCGACACCGATTACGCTGTGGTGCGAGATGAATAATTCGCAGGCGCCCGTTGTGGGCAGCCGACCGGGGCGGGCGTTGTTGTGGGGCTTGTTGTGGCTGCTGGCCGCGGCGGCCCTGGGCTATGCGGCCTGGGGCTTGTTCGCGCACACGCCGTATCGCATCGACATCGACATCTATCAAATGGGCGGCCAGACCTGGCTGGACGGGCGTCCGCTGTACCGCGGTGACGTGTTGTTCCACACACCGATCGGGCTGAATTTGCCGTTCACCTACCCCCCGCTGGCCGCGATCGTGTTCTGCCCGTTCGCCTGGTTGCACATGCCGGCGGCCAGCGTCGCGATCACGGCGCTGACCCTGGTGCTGCTGATCGTCTCGACGGTCATCGTGCTGACCCGCCTCGACGTGTGGAACACCTCGGCGCTGGTGCCCGGGCCGGCCTGGCTGCGCCGCTGGTGGCTGGCCGTCGTCGTGGTGGCGCCCTCCTCGATCTGGCTGGAACCCATCGCCTCGAACTTCGCGTTCGGCCAGATCAACGTCGTGCTGATGACCCTGGTCATCGCCGACTGCGTACCGCGCCGCACGCCCTGGCCACGCGGGCTGCTGCTGGGGCTGGGCATGGCGCTCAAACTCACCCCGGCGGTGTTCCTGCTGTATTTCCTGGTACGCCGCGACTTGCGCGCCGCCCTGACGGCCATGACGTCTTTCGCGATTTGGACGCTGGTCGGGTTCATCCTGGCCTGGGACGACTCGTGGGAGTACTGGACACACACCGTGCACCACACCGACCGGATCGGCTCCGCGGCGCTGAACACCGACCAGAACATCGCGGGTGCGCTGGCCCGCATCGGGCTTTCCGAGCACCTGCGTTTCCTGCTCTGGGTGGTCCTGTGCCTGGCCGTGCTGGCCCTGACCATCTGGGCGATGCGACGGGTGTTGCAGGCCGGTGAGACGGCGCTTGCGGTCATCTGCGTGGCCCTGTTCGGACTGATGGTGTCGCCGGTGTCGTGGTCACACCACTGGGTATGGGTGCTGCCGACGCTGCTGGTGACCACGATCCTGGGCTGGCGGCGCCGCAACATCGCGCTGGCGGTCGTGACGCTGGCCGGAGTCGCCCTGATGTACATCGACTGGACACCGATTGAGTTGATGCCCAAACACCATGAGGAGACCGCCAACTGGTGGCGTCAGCTGCTCGGGATGGGCTACGTGTGGTGGGCGCTGGCCGTGCTCGTCACGGTCGGACTCACGGTGACCAGCCGGGTCGCGGTTCGGGATGCGCGCGGGCGCACCGATTCCGGCGCCGGCCCTCAGCTGCTGCGCGACGCGAACGTCGCGACCTAGCCGACAGCGGTCTCGGGGATCCGCGTGGCCTCGTCGTCCGGTCCCTGACCGTTCGAGCCGTTGCTGCGGTTCTTGACGGTCGAGGCGTAAACGTCGACGTACTCCTGGCCGGACAGACCCATCAGCTCGTAGATGACCTCGTCGGCGACGGCCCGCTCGATGAACCGGTTACCGGCCAGGCCCTCGAATCGGGAGAAGTCCATCGGCTTACCGAACCGGACCGTCACCTTGCCGAAGCGCAGCATCGTGGTGCCCGGCGGGTTGACGACGTCGGTGCCGATCATGGCGACCGGAATCACCGGCACGCCGGTCTCCAGCGCCAGTCTGGCCAGGCCGGTCTTGCCCTTGTAGAGCCTGCCGTCGGGCGAACGGGTGCCTTCCGGGTACATGCCCATCAACTTGCCCTCGCCCAGCAACCGCTGAGCGGTTTGCAGCGCGGCCTGGGCGGCGTCGGCGTTGGTCCGGTCAATCGGCACCTGGCCGACGGCGGTGAAAAACCAGCGGCTGAACCAGCCTTTGATTCCGGTGCCGGTGAAATATTCGGACTTCGCCAGGAAGGTGATGCGTCGCCGCACCACCAGCGGCAAAAAGAAGCTGTCCATCACCGCGAGGTGGTTACTGGCCAGGATCGCCGGACCCGTGCTCGGAACATATTGCAGGCCTTCGACTTTCGGCCGGCCAAGTAATTGCAGCAGCGGGCCCAGGAGGATGTACTTGAATAGCCAGTACGCCATGGCCCTCCCTCTCGCCCGAAACCCGCCGATGTTCTGCGCCAACTGTACCCATCCGCGACGGAGGGGACCACTTTCAAACCCTGAGGATCACTCTTCGATTGTGACTGGGATGGGCTGGTAGCGAGTCCGCCCGCCGGCCTCGTGGGCGCGGGGGTCCTCGGCCGGCACTCCCCCGCCGGGCGAACCGTCCGGAGGCGGTTGCGGTGGGGATCCCGAAGACCGGTCGATGTCATTGACGTCATTGACGATCGCGCGGATCACCTCCAGCAGTGCGATGCTGTGATCGGCGATCACGGTCAGCAGGGGGTGCTGGTCGCCGGACGCCAAGGCGGCCAGCGCGCACACCGGACACCAGATCTGCTGGCACTTGCCCGTGCCGACGCCGTTGCCCGCCGTCATCGCGGCAGCCATGCGCACGGCGGGGTCGATTCCGTTCAGAATCGCCTCGGCGAGTTTGCGGAGTTCCGGGCCGATATCGGGGTGCGGCTTACTCACCTAGGCCACACCTCCGGATCTGGTCGAAAACGAACTGTCAGCTCACCGCCCCGCAGATGCGCGTCGAGCACCGTGCACCGCCGTAGTACCGACGCCAACCGAACCCGGCGCCGCAACCCGCCGGCACTGATGATCAGGTCGTCGTCCACCCGGCCCAGCGACAGCGATCCGGGGTCGAGCTGGGGCAACGTTAGCCGCATCCGGTAGATCGACCCAAGTCCCGACCCCGATTCGAGATCCACAATAGGACGCAACGGTCCTGGTGGGGCGGCTCCACGCCGTAGCCGGGCGCTGTCAAGCAATCCGCCCAGCGCTTTGGGGCCGATCGGCTCGCCCGCCAAGTGCGGGGTCATCACGAGCGCCACGTCACCGATCGTGGCATCGAGCTCCTCGAGTACCGCGCGCTGCTCACTGATGCGCTCGCCGTACCAGTAGAACGCCGGATGCTCGGGCAGGTTGCGGTACTCGTAGGACTCATCCTCGACCAGAACCTGATTGATGATCAGCTCCTCGACACGAACCCCCATTAGCGACAACGAGCCCAGCGTCCGGACCGCCTCGGCGGCCACCACTCGTTCGGGCGTCAGCACCAGGTGCGCGCTGACCAGATCGCCGTCGGTGAGCAGTGCGCTGAGCCGCTCGACGCTGGAGCTGATGCGTTCGATGAGCTCCACCACCGCGGCCGAGCGGGCGTCGTCGGCGGTGATCGACAGTCGGCGATGGCGAGGCCAGGCGCGCTCGACGTAGAGCCCGAAGGTGGCGGGCAGGGTCAGCATGCGCAGCGCGTCCGCGGTCGAGGCGCAGTCCACGACGACGCGATCCCATCTTCCCGACGCCGCGAACTCGCCGACCGCGTGCAGGCCGAGCACCTCCTGGATGCCCGGCAACGCCGAGAGTTCCTCGGGCGCAATACTGCTCAACTCGGAGTCGGGGAACCGCCGATCCAGGGCAGTGACCACCTCGTGCCAGCGGGCCTCGAGCAGAGCCAGGGTGTCGAGCGCCATCGCGTCGAGGAATCCGCTGCCCGTCTTGGCGGCTCCCCCGGTTTCCAGGTCGGCAAGCACCCGAACCGGTTCGCCGTGTCCGCTCGGCGGCACGGGGATGCCGAGCACGTCGCCCAGCGAGTGCGCCTGGTCGGTTGAGACCACCAGCACGCGCTGCCCCTCGATCGCGTCACAGACCGCGGTGGCAGCAGCGAGGGTGGATTTTCCTACCCCACCCTTCCCAACGAAGAGACTGATCCGGGCCCTGGAATTGGAAGAAGGCGTGGAAACAGACTCCGAGGCGGGCGGGGTGGGTGAAACGGACTCACTCAGCCTCGACTCGTTTCTTCAGGTCCTTTAATGCGGTGTCGGTCAGCCTTCGCTCGGCCTTGCGCTTGAGCAACCCGATCATCGGGATGGCCAGGTCGACCGAGAGTTCGTAGGTGACATCTGTCCCAGAATCCTTGGCCGCCAACCGATATGACCCTTCGAGGGAGCGCAGCAGCGAACTGGAGACCAGCGTCCAGCTCAGCGACTTGTGGTCGGCCGGCCAGTGGTAGGACATCACCATGGTGTCCTTGATGACGCCGGCGTCCATCACGAAGCGCACGGTCTTCGGGTAGCCGTCGGCCCCGCGCTCCTGCACCTCGGCTTCCTTGTACTCGGAGATCCAGTCCGGGTACGAATCGATGTCGGCGATCACCTGCAGCACTGTGCCGGGGTCGGCGTCGATGTGAATCGTCTGGGTCGTCTTTTCCGCCACCTGGCCGCTACCTTCTCTCCCGCAAGGGGGTCCACCTCCGGTCATCTCCGGTAGTACCCCGCCTTCGGACCGAAACGGTACTCTCCGGGCGAACCTTGACCGGAGTTAAACTACCGGAGAAACACCGACCGGTCGTGACCGTTCCAGTGTCGTCTTGACCTCGAAAGCCATCTTCTTGCCCGCCACCCGACGGCGGTGCGTCATCTTCGCTAAGTTCAGTTTGGCCAGCTCGTGGGCCGCCACGCCAGTGGGTTCGGCGTGCACGAAGTAGTGCAGCACCACCCCGTCCAGCCCGTCCGGTACGGGCTCCAGCCACACCTCCATGGTGCCGGTCAGCGCCCCGGTGACCGCCCAGCGGATTCCTTTTTCGGCACGGTCCTCGACGACCTGCAGCCGCAGATCCGGCCACCACCGTCGCCAGCACGCCCGATCGCCGATCGCCGCGCCGACCAGTGCGCCGTCGGCGGCGACGTACGTCTGGTCCGCGATCTGGATGCTGTGCATGCTGTCAGCTTCACATATCGATATCCGCCGCACGCCGTCGAGGGCACGCCGCAACCGTACGCACCCGGCCGCGCCGCCCAACCGACTGCTTGGTTGCTGTGCGAATACCGCGATTAGTCTGAGTTACAGCAAGCCGGCCACCGGTCACCCGATCAATCGGAGTCAAAAGAGTGCGTGAGTACAGCGTTCCTGCCCGCTTCTCCGTCGGCGAGCACGACAACATCGCGGCCATGGTCTTCGAGCACGAGCGCGACGACCCCAGCTTTGTCATCTATCAACGTCAGGTCGATGGGGTGTGGACCGACGTCACGTGCGCCGAGGCCGCCCAGCAGATTCGTTCCGCGGCACTGGGACTGATCTCGCTGGGCGTGCAAGCCGGCGACCGGGTGTCGATCTTCTCGGCTACCCGCTACGAGTGGGCGATCCTCGACCTGGCCATCCTGTCGATCGGCGCCGTCACCGTCCCGATCTACGAGACCTCCTCGGCCGAGCAGGTGCGCTGGGTGCTGAAGGACTCCGAAGCCGTGGTGGCGTTCGCCGAGACCGACGCGCACGCCGCGACGGTCACCGAGCTCACCGGCGAACTGCCCGCCCTGCGCCGGGTGCTGCACATCGACGGGTCGGGCCCCAAGGCGCTCGACCAGCTCGTCGAGGCCAGCGCGTCGGTCGACCCCGACGAACTGACCGCCCGGCAGGCGGCGTTGCGCTCGGAGCATCCCGCGACACTGATCTATACGTCGGGGACCACCGGACGTCCCAAAGGGTGCCAGCTCACGCATTCCAACCTGCTCTACGAAACCCGGGGTGCCAAGGAGTGCCTGCCGACCCTGCTGCACGAGGGGCAACGGCTGCTGATCTTCCTGCCGCTGGCCCATGTGCTGGCCCGGGCGCTGACGCTGTCCGCGTTCGCCAACAAGGTGACTTGCGGGTTCACCGCCGACATCAAGAACCTGCTGCCGATGTTTGCGGTGTTCAAGCCGACCGTGGTGGTGTCGGTGCCGCGGGTGTTCGAGAAGGTGTACAACACGGCCGAGCAAAACGCCGCCAACGACGGCAAGGGGCCGATCTTCGCCCGCGCCGTGCAAACCGCGGTCGACTGGAGCGAGGCGCAGGACACTGGCGGGCCCGGGCTGCTGCTGCGCGCCAAGCACGCGCTGTTCGACCGGCTGGTCTACTACAAGCTGCGCGCTGCGCTGGGCGGCGACTGCCACGCGTCGGTGTCCGGCGGCGCACCGCTGGGTGCCCGGCTGGGGCACTTCTACCGGGGCGTGGGCCTGACCATCCACGAGGGCTACGGCCTGACCGAGACCAGCTCGGCGATCACGGTCAACCAGGTGGGCAGGGTCAAGGTCGGGACCGTCGGAACGTTGTTGCCGGGCAACAGCATGCGCATCGCCGACGACGGCGAGCTGTTGGTGCGCGGCGGCGTGGTGTTCAGCGGCTACTGGCGCAACGAGCAGGCCACCGCCGAGGCGTTCGCCGACGGCTGGTTCAAGACCGGCGACCTCGGCGCGCTCGACGAGGACGGTTTCCTGAAGATCACCGGCCGTAAGAAGGAGATCATCGTCACCGCCGGCGGCAAGAACGTCGCCCCCGCGGTGCTGGAAGACCAACTGCGTGCACACCCGTTGATCAGCCAGGCGATGGTGGTCGGGGACGCCAAACCCTTTGTCGCAGCACTGATCACGATTGACCCCGAGGCCTTCGACGGCTGGAAGCAGCGCAACGGCAAGGGCGAGGGACCGTCCGTCGGCGATCTGGCCACCGATCCCGACCTGGTTGCCGAGATCGACGCCGCGGTCAAGCAGGCCAACCTGTCGGTGTCGCATGCCGAGTCGATCCGCAAGTTCCGCATCCTGCCGGTCGACTTCACCGAGGACACCGGCGAGCTGACCCCGACGATGAAGCTCAAGCGCAAAGTCGTGGCCGAGAAGTTCGCCTCCGATATCGAGGCGCTCTACCAGAAGGACTAGCGGCCCTCAGGCCAGCGTGGCCGGCGAGGGCTGACCGCGCAGCAGGTCGGCCAGCCGGGCGGCCAGCGTGTCCCAGCGCCAGTGCGAGGTCACCCAATCGCGTCCGGCGGCGCCCATCATGGCGGCCCGGTCCGGGTCGGCCAGCAATGCGGTGACGGCGTCGCCGATGTTGCGCACCGAGTTGCCGTCGACGACCAGTCCAGTCTTATTGTGCTGCACGGCTTCTGGAGCTCCTCCTGAATCGCCGGCGATGACCGGGACGCCGGTCGCCGAGGCCTCCAGGAAAACGATGCCCAGGCCCTCGACGTCCATGCCCGCGCCGCGCGTGCGGCACGGCATCGCGAACACGTCGGCCAGTGCGTAGTGGGCGGGCAGTTCGGCCGACGGCACCGCACCGGTGAACGTCACGTGATCGGCCACGCCGCAGTCGGAGGCCAGCTTGCGCAGCGGATCGAGGTACGGGCCGCTGCCGACGATCACCAGGGCGGCGCCGTCGACGCGTTGCCGGATCGACGGCAACGCCTTGATCAGCATGTCCTGGCCCTTGCGCGGCACCAGTCGGGACAGGCACACGACGGTGGGCCGCTCCCCCAGCCCGTAACGGTTGCGCAGCTCGGTGCGGCCGGCCGGGTCGGGCCGGAACCGGTCGGTGTCGACTCCCGACGGCAGGTACTCCAGCGAGGCCGTGGGCCCGAACGCCGTCGCGAACCGGGACCGCGTGTAGCGGCTGACGAAGGTCACCACGTCGGTGTCGTTGCCGATGCGACGCAGCACCGACCGCGCCACCGGCAGCATCGACCAGCCGACCTCATGACCGTGCGTGCTGGCCAGCACCCGGGTTGCCCCGGCCTGCCGGGCCCGCGCCGCCAGCAGCGCCAGCGGTGCGGCCGCGCCGAACCACACGGTTTCGATGCCGTGGTCGCCGATCAGCCGGCGCATCCGGGCATCGACCGCCGGCCCCGGCAGCATCAGCGTCCCCGGATGGCGCACCACCCGGTAACCGGCCGCTTCGGCGTCGAAGGCATCCGCACCCTTCCATTGCGGCGCGTACACCAGCACCGCATGCGACCCGGTGCTCACCAGCCGACCGACGAATTCGCGCAGGTAGGACTGGATGCCGCCACGCCGCGGCGGAAAGTCGTTGGTTACCAGCAGGACCCGGCTCACTTGCGTCAGGCTAGCCTGACGATGCAGAGCGGGCTGGGGGCACCGCCCGCTTGCGCGGTCTGAGGTGGGGGCACCCCCAACCGCGCTGGGGAAACCGCCCGCTCGCGGGGAACGACGCGGGGGCAGGTCAAGCCATCAGGCCCCGCCGACCATCCATTGCTGCCAGCGCGTCAGCAGGCCGGCCGGGTCGATGTCCAATACGTCGCGGCCGGCCTGGTACGGGTCGGCGTGGGTGCCGCCGCAGACGGCGAGATAGTAGGCGCGCAGCTTCGGCACCCCGAAGGTATCGGCGACGAAGCGGGCGAACCACCAGGCGCGATCGTAGGCCAGCGAGCGCTGCGGCCCCGGGGTGTCCAGGTCGAAGTCCGACGGTAACGACACGGGCCGCGAGCGCTCCTCGGCTGGGACCGGGGCACTGGGCCGGGCGACGAAGTCGGCGACGCCTTCGGCCAGCCATTGCGGCGCGTCGATCGCGGTGTCGGCGCGCGACGCATAGTGAAAAAGCTCGTGGGTCAACACAATTCGCAACGCCGAATCGCTCATGGTCGCCGCGCCCGGGGCGAACACGATCCGCTGGCCGACGACCACGCGATGCGCCGGATCGATGTGATCGGCGACGGTGATCGCCGCGATGTCCGCCCACTGCGACGGCGCTCCGCCCCCGGCGGCGGTACGAAATTCGTCGTCGGATCCGGCGACGACCACCGAGATGTCACGCGACCAATCCACGCCCCAGAAGGCCTCGACCTTGTCGATCGCGGTGCGCAGCTGCGCTGCGATCCGGGCCAGTAGCCGGTCGGCGGTCGCACCGCCCAGGCCAATCAGGCGGACCTGGCGGTCACCGACGATCAGGGGCACCCGCCCGGCGATCGGCTGGCTGGGCGGGGGCGCAACCAGCTGTGCGGGTCTTATCCGGCCCGCGCGGGCGTCCAGCGGCACGGCGGCCGCCACCACGATCTCGACGACAAAAACCCAGGCCAGCAGGACCGGAAGCCACCGGCGCCGCCGACGGGATGGTCCCCGCGCGGGACGATCAGTAACGGCGGGCGTCGTGGATCGGGCCCGCGGCATTCATCGGCACCACCCGCACCGGCACGCCGTACGTGGAGGAATGGATCACCATGCCGTCACCGACGTAGATGCCGCTATGCGACGCGTCGGAATAGAAAGTCACCACATCGCCGGGCTGCAGGTCGGACAGCGCCACCGGCTGACCGCCGTTGGCCTGGGCCTGGCTGGAGTGCGGCAACGAGACGCCGGCCTGCTGGAAGGCCCACATCACCAATCCCGAGCAGTCGAATCCGCCGGGTGCGGCACCACCCCACGAGTACGGCGTTCCGACCTGGGTCAGGGCGGCCTGAACGACGTTGGCGCGGTCACCGCCGGGGCCACCGGGGCCGCCCGGAACCATTCCCGGCATCGGCATGCCCGGCAGCATTCCACCCGGAGGCGGCGCGTCACCCGGGGGGAACGCGCCGGGTACCGGCGGGGCACCGGGCGCAAACGCGTCCGGCTCGGGCGCGCCAGGAGCCGGAGCCGCGGCGGGCAACTGCCCGGGGTCGGCCAGCGCGGTGCGCTGCTGCGGCGTCAGAGATACGTACTGCGATTTCACGACGGCGATCTGTACCTGCAGCTGGCTCTGCTTGGACTGCAGACTGGCTCGCACCGCGGCGGCCTGCTCGGCCGCGCTCTTGGCGTCGGCGGCGGACTTGGCCGAAGCCTGCTCGGCCCTGGCGGCCTGCTCACCCGCAAGGCGGAAACTTGCCATCTGCGTTGCCATTTGGGTCGCCATCACCCGCTGGACGGCCAACTTGTCGATCAGCCCCTGCGGCGATTGCGCGGTCAGCATCGCCTCCATGCCGTCGACGCGGCCACCCATGTAGGTCGCGGCGGCCAGCTTGTTGACGGCGCTCTGGAAGCTGGCCAGCCGGGCCCTCGCCCCATCCACCGCGGCCTGGTCATCAGCGTGCTTCTTCTCCGCGGCCTGCTGGGCGGCGACCTTCTCGTTGAGGTCGAGCTGCGCGCTGTGCATGGCCTCGGTGGTCTGCTCCGCCTGCCGCGACAGTTCACTCAGCTTTGCCAGGGCGTCGTCGGCCGGATCGGCCGAAACATTGGCGACACAGACACCCGATAAGACCGTGAGGGCTGCCAGCATCCCGATGACTGACCGCGTGAAGACACTCGAGATCACATGCACGGAGCCGAAACTCAAAGTATTGCTTCCTTAAACTGCCATCGACGTTCGAGGTCGAGCTGGGTTTAGGTCTCAGACAGGTTACGAAACGATAAAGGCGTTTGTCCAAACAAGATCGTTAAGAAAATGGAAAGATTTCTGTCATAACTATGTGAACGAGACGGGGCGGGCGGGGCGGCCAGGGGTTTTGGCACCCAGAGCCATTAGGCGACACCGGACCCGCGGTTTCGATGAATCGGTACCAAACGCAACCGCGGTGCCATCCCCACCTCCGCGAGCACTTCGAGTGCGGCCCGCTCGTCCTCCAACAAAGTTTCCGGTACCCCGAGTAGCACGCTGACCACGCAATCCCGGCATCCCGGGCCGCGCGCAGCGCAGTCGTCGCAGTCGATCACCACCGGTGCACCCGGTCCCGACGCGGCGACACCTTTGCTGTCGGTTGGTCTGCTGTGGGCCATCGGAATCGGTCCTCTCATCCGGCTTGTCGTGCTCGACCCGAACGCTAACGGCGGGCACCGACATCTTTCGGCGCGCGCGACCCCGGCGTGGGAGCGCCGCCAGTGTCGGTCCCGATGCTTAACGTCACGCCCATGGGTGTGACTGGTGGGACTCAACTGAGTTTTGCCGACGTGGAAATGGACCGGAAATCCAGCGGGGACACCAACTGGACGACCACCGACGAAACCCCGCTGCGCGAGACCACCTTCGTCATCGTCGACCTGGAGACGACCGGCGGACGCAGCCGGGCAAAAGACGGGGCGGCTGCCGACGCCATCACCGAGATCGGGGCGGTCAAGGTCCGCGGCGGCGTCGTGCTCGGCGAGTTCGGCACCCTGGTGGACCCGCAGCGCAGCATCCCGCCCCAGATCGTGCAGCTCACCGGCATTACGACGGCGATGGTGTGTGATGCCCCGACCATCGACGCGGTGCTGCCGATGTTCTTGGAGTTCGCTGGCTTGGACCAGGCAGCGGTGCTGGTCGCCCACAACGCGGGGTTCGATATCGGGTTTCTGCGCGCGGCCGCCGAACGCTGCGAAATCCGTTGGCCCCGAACGCAAGTGCTGTGCACAGTGCGACTGGCCCGCCGGGTGCTGAGTCGCGAGGAAGCGCCCAGCGTGCGACTGGCCGCCCTGGCGCGGCTGTTCGCCCATCGGGTTGGGGGCGCCGCCCAGCCCACCCACCGGGCGCTGGACGACGCCCGCGCCACCGTCGACGTCCTGCACGCGCTGATCGAGCGGGTCGGCAACCAGGGCGTGCACACCTACGCCGACCTGCGCGCGTATCTGCCCAACGTGACACCGACCCAGCGCCGCAAGCGCGTGCTCGCCGAGAACCTCCCGCCCCGGCCCGGGGTGTACCTGTTCCGGGGCCCGTCGGGCGAGGTGCTCTACGTCGGCACCGCCGTCGACCTGCGCCGCCGGGTCAGCCAGTACTTCACCGGCGCCGACCCCCGGGGCCGGATCAAGGAGATGGTGACGCTGGCCGGCTCCGTCGACCACGTCGAGTGCGCCCACGCCCTGGAGGCCGGGGTTCGGGAGCTGCGGATGCTGGCCGCACACGCGCCGCCGTACAACCGCCGCTCGCGGTTCCCGCAGCGGTGGTGGTGGGTGGCGCTGAGCGACGAGGCGTTCCCGCGGCTGTCGGTGGTGCGGGCCCCGCGACACGATCGCGCCGTCGGGCCGTTTCGGTCCCGCACCGACGCCGCCGACACCGCCCGGCTGCTGGCGAGGTTCACCGGAATCCGCACCTGCACAACGAGACTCGGCCGATCTGCCCGCCATGGACCGGCCTGCCCCGAAGCCGAAGTGTCACCCTGTCCGGCCGCGCGCGACCTGAGCGCCACGCAGTACGCCGAGGCCACCCAGCGCGCGGCGGCCCTGATCGACGGCGCGGACAACTGCGCGCTGGGCGCGGCCGTCGATCAGGTCGGCGCGCTGGCCACCCGTCGGCACTTCGAGAGCGCGGCGCGACTGCGCGACCGCACCGCCACCGCCGTCGAGGTGCTGTGGCGGGGCCAGCGGCTGCGGGCGCTGGCCGCGCTGCCCGAGCTGATCGCCGCTGCCCCGGACGGCAGTGGGGGCTATCACCTCGCCGTGATCCGCTACGGCCAGCTCGCCGCGGCCGGCACCGCCCGGCGCGGAGTGCCGCCGATGCCGGTGATCGACGCCATTGTGGCTGGGGCTCAAACGATTTTGCCGGCCGCGGCCCCGCTGGGCGGTGCACTGGTCGAAGAGACGGCGCTGATCGCACGCTGGCTACTCGCCCCGGGAGTGCGCATCGTGCGGGTCGCCGACGACATCGGCTGGGCCTCGCCGCTGCACGCGGCCGGCGCTTGGGCGGGGTGGGCCGCGGCGGCGCGCTCGGCGCGGCTGGCGGGCGAACAAGCGGCGCGAGAGCTGGACTCAGGCCTGCTGGCTGAACCGCACCCAACGCGCCAGCAGCTGTTCGGCCGCCCCGGAGTCGATGGCCGCGCCGGCGCGCTGCAGGCCGTCCTCCCACGCCGGCAACCATTCGGCGCGGCTGGATAGGCCCGCGTGCGCGACGATCGCGCCGGCGGCGTTGAGCACGACGGCGTCGCGGACCGCGCCCTTGGCGCCGCCCAGCACGGCGCGCACTTCCGCGGCGTTGGCGTACGCGTCACCGCCCAGCAGCTGGTCGAGATCGGCGCGAGCGAACCCGAATCCCGCGGGATCGAACGTGAGCTTGTCCACCGTGCCCGCCTGGACGCGCCAGATCGTGCTCGTGGTGGTCGTGGTCAGTTCGTCGAGGCCGTCGTCACCGTGCACGACCAGCACGCTGGCACGGCGCGCGGCGAACACCCCGGCCATCACCTCGGCGAGGTTGGCGAACGCGCAGCCGATCAACCCGGCCCGTGGCAACGCCGGGTTGGTAAGCGGCCCAAGGAGATTGAAGACCGTCGGAATACCGATCTCGCGGCGCACCGCCGACGCGTGCCGGTAGGACGGATGAAACGTGGGCGCGAAGCAGAACCCGATCCCGACCTCGGCGAGACTGCGCGCAACCTGATCGGGCCCCAGATCGATGCGCACGCCGAGGGCCTCGAGCGTGTCGGCGCCACCGGACAGCGACGACGCCGCGCGGTTGCCGTGTTTGACCACCGGCACCCCGGCGGCGGCGACCACGATCGCGGCCATCGTGGACAGGTTGACGGTGTTGACGCCGTCACCGCCGGTACCGACGATGTCGACGGCGTCACCGCGGATCGCTTCGGCCGGGATGCGGCGCGCGTGGCCGAGCATCACGTCGGCCAGCTCGCTGACTTCGGCGGCGGTGGGCACCTTCATCTTCATCGCGACCGCGAAGGCGGCGATCTGGGCCGGGCGCGCATTGCCCGTCATGATCTGGTCCATCGCCCACGCGGCTTGACCGCGGGCCAGGTTCTGCCCGTCGGTCAACCGGCCCAGCAGCTGCGGCCAGGTCGGGGTGGCCCCGGGAGCAGTCGCGGAAAACGCCCGAAGCGAGGGAGGCTCCGAGGAAGCCTCAGATGATCCAGCCACGCGCCGATGGTCCCACGTGGACCAACCGACACCCAACCGTCGTTTCGGGGCCGGAAAAAGTTCCACAAAAACGACGCGCGCAGACGAATTTCCGCCCCGGGTAGAGTTCAACAACTACAAAGCGTCATACTTGCGGATGTGACGAGTGCTGTAGGGACCTCGGGGACCGCGATCACGTCGCGAGTTCATTCGCTGAATCGGCCCAACATGGTCAGTGTCGGCACCATAGTGTGGCTGTCCAGCGAGCTCATGTTCTTTGCTGGCCTGTTCGCGTTCTATTTCACGGCGCGGGCGCAGGCGGGTGGGAACTGGCCGCCGCCGCCGACCGAGCTGAATCTGTACCAGGCCGTGCCGGTGACGTTGGTGTTGATCGCGTCGTCGTTCACCTGCCAGATGGGCGTGTTCGCCGCCGAGCGCGGCGACGTCTTCGGCCTGCGCCGGTGGTACGTGATCACCTTCCTGATGGGACTGTTCTTCGTCCTCGGGCAGGCCTACGAGTACTTCCACCTGGGCACCCACGGGACGACCATTCACGGCAGCGCCTACGGCAGCGTGTTCTATCTGGCCACCGGCTTCCACGGCCTCCACGTGACCGGCGGGCTCATCGCCTTCATCTTCCTGCTGGCCCGAACCGGGATGAGTAAGTTCACCCCGGCGCAGGCGACGGCCAGCATCGTCGTCTCCTACTACTGGCATTTCGTCGACATCGTGTGGATCGCGCTGTTCACCGTGATCTATTTCATCCGATGAGCCGGCGGCTCCGAATACAGGGAAATAGACAGGAGTGCTCGGTTGAAGAACCTGGGGTTCATCCGATCTCGCGGCCGTAAGCCGCAGAGTCAGCCTCGCAAAAAAGCCCTGCCGGAGCAGAGCAGGCGGCGCCTGCGCCGTCGGCTGTCGGGCGGGCTGCTGCTGATGATCGCGCTGACCATCTCCGGCGGGCTGGCCGCAGTGCTGACCCCCACCCCACAGGTCGCGGTCGCCGACGAGTCGAACTCGGCGCTGCTGCGCAACGGTAAGCAGCTGTTCGACACGTCCTGTGTGTCCTGCCACGGCGCCAACCTGCAGGGCGTGCCGGACCACGGGCCCAGCCTGATCGGTGTCGGCGAAGCGGCGGTGTACTTCCAGGTGTCCAGCGGCCGCATGCCGGCCATGCGCGGCGAGGCCCAGGCCCCGCGTAAAGCGCCGATCTTCGACGAGGCCCAGATCGACGCACTCGGGGCCTACGTCCAGGCCAACGGTGGCGGCCCCACCGTGGTCCGCAACCCCGACGGCAGCATCGCGATGCACTCGTTGCGCGGCGACGACCTCGGCCGCGGTGGCGATCTGTTCCGCCTCAACTGCGCCTCGTGCCACAACTTCACCGGTAAGGGCGGCGCGCTGTCGTCGGGCAAGTACGCGCCCGACCTGGGTGAGGCCAACGAGCAGCAGATCCTGACCGCGATGCTGACCGGCCCGCAGAACATGCCGAAGTTCGACGACCGCCAGCTATCCTTCGAGGCCAAGAAGGACATCATCGGCTACGTCAAGAACGTCACCGAGGAGCGGTCGCCGGGTGGCTACGGCCTCGGCGGGTTTGGACCGGCGCCCGAGGGCATGGCGGCGTGGATCATCGGGATGGTCGCGGCCATCGCGTTGGCATTGTGGATTGGGGCACGGGCATGAGCTCGGAAAGCACCGGCGTCGGTAAAGAGCCGGACCAGGCCGCACTGGCCGCGATGTCCAACCAGGAACTGCTCGAGCTGGGCGGCAAGATCGACGGCGTCGAGACCGTCTTCAAGGAACCGCGCTGGCCGGTCGAGGGCACCAAGGCCGAGAAACGTGCCGAGCGCGGTGTGGCCCTGTGGCTTTTGCTGGGCGGCGGGTTCGGGTTGGCCCTGCTGCTGATCTTCCTGTTCTGGCCGTGGGAGTACAAATCGAACGGGCAGGCCGGCAACTTCCTCTACTCGCTGGCCACGCCGCTGTACGGCTTCACCTTCGGCATGTCGGTCCTGTCGATCGGCATCGGCGCGATCCTGTACCAGAAACGCTTTATCCCGGAAGAGATTTCGATCCAGGACCGCCATGACGGCGCCTCGCGCGACATCGACCGCAAGACGGTCGTCGCGAACCTGACCGATGCCTACGAGACGTCGACGATCGGGCGCCGCAAGCTGATCGGAGCGTCGTTCGGCCTGGGCATGGGCGCGTTCGGGCTTGGCACCCTGGTGGCGTTTGCCGGCGGTCTGATCAAGAACCCGTGGAAGCCGGTCGTGCCCACCGCCGACGGCATGAAAGCGGTGCTGTGGACGTCGGGCTGGACCCCGCGCTACCACGGCGAGACGATCTTCCTGGCGCGTGCCACCGGCGCCACCGAGGGTGCGCCGTTCGTCAAGATGCGCCCCGAGGATATGGCCGCCGGCGGCATGGAGACCGTGTTCCCGTGGCGCGAGTCCGACGGCGACGGCACCACGGTGGAATCGCACGAAAAGCTGATCGGCATCAAGATGGGTGTCCGTAATCCCGTGATGCTCATCCGGATTCGGCCCACCGACATGCCGCGGGTGGTCAAGCGTCAGAACCAGGAAAGCTTCAACTTCGGCGAGTTCTTCGCATTCACTAAGGTCTGCTCGCACCTGGGCTGCCCGTCGTCGCTGTACGAGCAGCAGTCATACCGAATCCTGTGCCCCTGCCACCAATCGCAGTTCGACGCTCTGCACTTCGCCAAGCCGATCTTCGGCCCGGCGGCCCGTGCGTTGGCGCAACTGCCGATCACCATTGACTCCAACGGGTATCTGGTTGCCAACGGTGACTTCATCGAGCCCGTCGGTCCTGCATTCTGGGAGAGGACGACAACATGAGTCCGAAACTGAGTCCCCCGAAGATCGGCGATGTCCTGGCCCGCCAGGGCGAGGACATCGACACCCGGTATCACCCGTCGGCCGCGGTCCGCCGGCAGCTCAACAAGGTCTTCCCGACGCACTGGTCGTTCCTGCTCGGTGAGATCGCGATGTACAGCTTCTTCGTGCTGCTGATCACCGGCGTGTACCTGACGCTGTTCTTCGACCCGTCGATGGTCGACGTCACCTACAACGGCGTGTACCAGCCGCTGCGCGGCGTCGAGATGTCGCGGGCCTACCAGTCGGCACTCGACATCTCCTTCGAGGTCCGCGGCGGCCTGTTCGTCCGCCAGATCCACCACTGGGCCGCGCTGATGTTCTCGGCGTCGATCATGGTGCACCTGGCGCGCATCTTCTTCACCGGCGCGTTCCGCCGGCCCCGCGAGGCCAACTGGGTGATCGGCTCGCTGTTGCTGATCCTGTCGATGTTCGAGGGCTACTTTGGCTACTCCCTGCCCGACGACCTGCTCTCCGGTATCGGTCTGCGGGCTGCGCTCTCGTCGATCACCCTGGGCATGCCGGTGATCGGAACCTGGCTGCACTGGGCATTGTTCGGCGGTGACTTCCCCGGCACCATCCTGATCCCCCGGATGTACGCCCTGCACATCCTGCTGATCCCGGGCATCATCCTGGCGCTGATCGGGTTGCACCTGGCCATGGTGTGGTTCCAGAAACACACCCAGTTCCCCGGGCCCGGACGCACCGAGCACAACGTCGTCGGCGTGCGCGTCATGCCGGTGTTCGCGGTCAAGTCCGGCGCGTTCTTCGCGGCCATCGTCGGGGTGCTGGGCCTGATGGGCGGTCTGCTGCAGATCAACCCGATCTGGAACCTGGGTCCGTACAAGCCATCTCAGGTGTCGGCCGGCTCGCAGCCCGACTTCTACATGATGTGGACCGAAGGCCTGGCGCGTATCTGGCCGCCATGGGAGTTCTACTTCTGGCACCACACCGTTCCGGCCGTGGTCTGGGTGGCGCTGATCATGGGTGCCGTTTTCATGCTGCTGATCATCTACCCGTTCCTGGAGAAGCGGTTCAGCGGCGACAAGGCCCACCACAACCTGCTGCAGCGGCCGCGCGACGTGCCGGTGCGCACCTCGATCGGCGCGATGGCGATCGCCTTCTACATGCTGCTGACGCTGTGCGCGATGAACGACATCATCGCGTTCACGTTCCACATCTCGCTGAACGCGACGACGTGGATCGGGCGTATCGGCATGGTGATCCTGCCGCCGTTCGTCTTCTTCATCAGCTACCGCTGGTGCATTGGGCTGCAGCGCAGCGACCGGGCGTTGCTTGAGCACGGCGTCGAGACCGGCATCATCAAGCGGCTGCCGCACGGTGCCTACATCGAGCTGCACCAGCCGCTCGGCCCGGTCGACGACCACGGCCACCCGATTCCGCTGGAATACGCAGGCGCGGCGATTCCCAACAAGATGAACAAGCTGGGCTCGGGCGGTACGCCGGGCAGCGGCAGCTTCTTGTTCGCCGACCCGGTGTCCGAGGATGCCGCGCTGCGTGAGGCGGCCCACGCCTCGGAGCAACGCGCGCTCACCGCGCTGCGGGAACGCCAAGAAACCAACGGCTCCACTAACGGGGAACACTAGCCGCTACGGCTAGTGTCAGTCGGCGGCGCGCTGCTGTTGGGCGGCGCGCAGGATCGATCCCGCGGTCATGAAGGCGGGCTTCTCCTGGTCGGCGGGACAAACCGGGAGGTCAGCTGCGCAGCGCAACACCATGAGCGCCAGCGCGTTGTAGGTCGCATACGGGATGACCAGCAGGTTGGCGTGACGGTCGCCAGCCGCGATGGTGATGATGTGGTGGCGCTTTTGGTCCCATCCCGGCCAATTGAAGTCCGGTGGTCGTTGCAGCGGTTGCCAATTGACGTTGATCGACGTGATGTCGCCCAGCATCGGGGTCAAGAGGGCGACCAGGTCGGGCAACTCAATGCTCATGCGGTCAGCGCGCGGCCACCACGCGCCATCGATGACGCGGCCGAGCTCACGAGCCACCGATAACCGGATGGGTTTCGCTCGGCCTCGACCGAAGGGACGGCTCATCGCGGATGTCGGCTTGCGCTGCTGAGTGACATACACTTCATGGGCGATCCCTTCACCGTCGACATCGCCCTCAAAGTCGGGGGCGGCGGAGCGGGGCGCCGATGCGGTTGTACCACCGCTGACAACGAGGCCAACTCACGCTTGACGCTACGCCACAGGTAGGCGATTCCCGAATATGACTGCGTGACGCGGCCCGAAAGTGGGGATGGCTGTCCAATGGCAATTCAAGACTGGAACGACGCACCCGAGATTCATCCGTCGCAGATTCGAGTGGGTGACGTCATCGGGACGATTCGCCCCACCGGTATGCGCTACACGGTCAAGATGATCGGCTCACCGCACACGGGTCCGCGACAGTGGACGTTTTTCTGCCGGGACGACGGGGGTCTGCAGCACACCAGCACGTTCCGGGACGGCGAGTTGGTCCGCCGGTACGCCAAGGCTTCGTGACACCCGCCCCGGCTAGGTTGCCGCGACTTCGCGGCGTAGCTGCCGAACGTAGAGCCATTCGACTGCGGGCATCGCCGCGGTGACGGCCGCGGCCAGCGCGTAGCCGACCCAGGACGGACCGTCATGCCCGACCGCCATCGAGTACGTCGCCGCGGCGACGGCAATGAGTGCGATGCCCATCGTGCCGGTCAGGACGACGGTGCCGCGCAACCAGATTCGGTCCACGGCCTCCCCGGACCACGCCCCGTTCGCGCCGGCGGTCGGTGCGCGCTGCGGGCGCACCCGTTCGACCACGGTGCGCGTGGCGGGCGGCCGGCTCGGCGGCCGTCCCTGCAGCGCCGTCGACCGAACGATCGGCGGTTCGGCCTTGGTCATCCGGCGGGCCCGCAGCAGCACCGGGATGGCCCCGGCGATGATCAACGCGGACACGACGATGACGGTGTACAGCACCCAGGGCGTGCTGTGCGGATTCCGGGCGGCGCTGTGCAGCCCACGGCCAAGGTCGGCCAGCGCGACGGCGGCGGCCACGCTGACGCCCAGCAACAGCAGCCAGATCGCGGCGCACGTCCCCAGCAGGAGGCGATCGATGACATCGGGCGGAACGGTGTCGTCACCGCTTCGATACGCGGCGTATCTGCTGACCATCAACAGCTCGTCTGGGGTTGGTCAGCATTGTTCGACGACAGCACCGTTCCGTCACTGGTGGTGATCGAGCAATTGAGCCGGCTAACCCGGAAGAGGCTGGACGCCTGCACGGAGCCGACGTCGGATTGCGAGATCGGTGTGACCGTCATCGACCACGGGATGTAGACGTTGTGCTGGGTGCGTGAGCGGCCGGAGGCGTCGACGTAGGTCACCGAGATGATGTCGCCCGGCGCCTTGGTCCCGGTCACCGAATAGGTGACCTGACGTGGACCGGCCGGCGTCGTCGATGGTGGCGGCGCTGGCGGCGGGGCCGCGGTAGCCGACGTCGTGGCCGGCGGCGGTGTGGTCGACGGCGCGGGTGGCGGCGGCGGTGGCGGGGGCGGCGGCGTCACCGTCACTGTCTGGGTCTCCGTGGCTGTTGGGGGCGGTGGCGGCGGCACTTCGGTGGTGGTCGGCGGCGGTGGCGGCTTGGTCGTGGTGATCTCGTCCTGCACCGGCGGCGTCGAGGACGTGGTGCCCGGATTGGCGAGTTGGCTGGTGTCGGTGCGCGCGAACAGCAGCGACACCGAAACCACCAGGGCGATCGCGGCCACGATGGCGGCGACGCCGACCACCCACGGCCAGCGTGGGGCGCCTGCGTCGTCAGCGTCGTCGGCCGAGTCGTCGTAATCCTCGTAGTCGTACAGCCTCAGATCGGCCGGCACATACGGGCCGCTGATGAAATGCTCGGCCTCCGGGGCGGAGTAGGCGCGCGAATATGCGTCCGTCTCGCCGGTCTGATCTGCCGCCGGTATTGCGCCGCTGTCGCCGAAGGGCTCGAGTTCGTGACGGCCATGCAATTCGCCGCGCACGTCTAATTCGTCATGGTGCTCGTCTAATTCGTCGTCGGGCTCGCCGCCGGAATTCGGCTCGTGGGTGAGGTCACTGGCCGAATCGGATTCTTCGGGTTCCCATCCCGGGGGTTTCGGCCCGCTCATGTCTGCCTGCCCTGTCCAACTGCGTCACCTGCGCACGCGGCTTCAGGGGTACCTCGTGTCGCACGCGCTCGGGAGATTCTCATGTGCTTGCGCAAACCCTACCGAACCGGGTGGCGCAAAGAAGTCTTGGCAAACGGGCGACGGCTCAACTGATGCCCAGATTGTTACCTTTGAGACGCAAATCAGTGCTTCTCGGGACCCACGTAGTACTCAAAGACCAAGCCGGCGGCCGAAGCAAGGATGAACACCACGCCGGCGACGATCAGCCACGGCAGCCACAGCGCGATACCGACCGCGGCGACCGAGCCCGACAATGCGAGCATCAGCGGCCACCAGCTGTGCGGGGCGAAGAATCCCAATTCGCCTGCACCGTCGCTGATTTCAGCGCCCTCGTAGTCCTCGGGCCGGGTGTCGAGGCGACGGGCCACGAACCGGAAGAAGGTAGCCGTGATCAACGCCAGACCGCCGGTCAGCGCCAGTGCGGTGGTACCGGCCCATTCCTCGCCGCCGGTGGCGTACAGCGCGGTCAGTACCCCGTAGAGCACCGCGCAAAAGACGAAGAACGCGGCGACGAATTCGAACAGCCTCGCTTCGATATGCATTGCGTGTCCTAACCGACTGGTTGGGTCTGTTCGCCGCGGCGAGTGTCGAACGGATGAGTGGTCACCGCTACCGGAGACTGGGCGATCGCCTGCAACGCCTGGGCGTTCGTCTTTCCCTCGCTGCGTTGCTGCAAATACGCCTTGAAGTCATTGGGCTCAACGACACGGACCTCGAAGTTCATCATCGAGTGATACGTGCCGCACATCTCCGCACAGTGGCCGACGAATGCCCCGGTCTTTTGGATCTCTTCGACCTGGAACACATTGACCGAGTTGTTCTGTTTGGGGTAGGCCATCACGTCGCGCTTGAAGAGGAATTCCGGCACCCAGAAAGCGTGGATGACATCGGCTGAATTCAACACGAATTCGATACGCTTGCCGGCCGGTAGCACCAGTACCGGAATCTCGGTCTGCGTTCCCAGCGTCTCGATCTTGTCGAAGTTCAGGTAGGACCGGTCTTCGGTGTTGATGCCGCGCACCGGGCCGACGCGCTCTTCGCCGTGCTCGTCCTTGCCCTCGGGCTTGGAGACCATCGCCTTCTTGCGGGCCTCGTCGGCGCCGTCGTAGGTCAGCGTGCCGTCCTTGAAATTGACGCTCTGATAACCGAACTTCCAGTTCCACTGGAAGGCCGTGACGTCGATCACAACCTCGGGGTTCTTGTCCAGGTGCAGCATCTTCTCCTGCACCACAACGGTGAAGTAGAACAGCACCGAGATGATCAGGAACGGCGTCACCGTGAGCACCAGCTCTAGCGGCATGTTGTAGCCGAACTGCCGCGGCAGTTCGGTGTCGGTGGCCTTCTTCCGGTGAAACGCCGCCGACCAGAAGATCAGACCCCAGACGATGACCCCGACGACGAGCGAAGCGATGACCGCGCCGATCCACAGCTCCCGGTTGAGGTGAGCCTGGGGGGTAATGCCCTCGGGCCAGCCCAGGGCAAACACCGTTTGCCAGCTGCAACCACTAAGCGTGACCGCCAGCACTCCCAGCGTTGCGGCCAGCGCCAGCGGTCGAAATATGCGATGCGACAAACGCTGCGAACGGAACTGCCCGCCGGGTGTCACGTTGGCGCCTCCTGCTCGAACGTCGAATACTACGCAGCGTAGACCACGCCGCTCGGCGCGGCGACTAAACCCCGGCCGGTCGGGGGCCGCGTCGTTGGGACGGCCCGGTGCGGCGCCCACAAGCCTCGCCGAAGTACGGCATATTGGTGGCCGTGTGTGGACTGCTGGCGTTCGTCGCGGACCCGGCCGGCCTGAACGACCAGGCGGCCGGACCCGCCGCTACCGGGACGGATGACGCCGTCACCCGCTCGCTACGCCTGATGCGGCACCGGGGACCCGACGAGCCCGGCGGTTTGTTCGACCCGGCCCAGGACGGGGCCGTCGTGTTCGGCTTCAACCGGCTGTCGTTCATCGACATCGCGCATTCGCATCAGCCGCTGCGCTGGGGACCGCCCGAGGCGCCCGACCGCTACGTGCTGGTGTTCAACGGCGAGATCTACAACTACCTCGAGCTGCGTGACGAACTGGCCGCCCAGTACGGCGCCGCCTTCGCCACCGACGGTGACGGCGAGGCCATCGTCGCCGGCTACCACCACTGGGGCACCGAGGTGCTGACACGGCTGCGCGGCATGTTCGCCTTCGCGCTGTGGGACACCGCCACCCGCGAATTGTTCTGCGCCCGCGATCCTTTCGGCATCAAGCCGCTGTTCATGGCGACCGGCACCGGCGGCACGGCGGTGGCCAGCGAGAAGAAATGCCTGCTGGATCTCGTCGATCTGGTCGGGTTCGACACCGCGATCGACGAGCGCGCGGTGCAGCACTACACCGTGCTGCAGTACGTGCCGGAGCCCGAGACGCTGCACCGCGGGGTGCGCCGGCTGGAATCGGGCTGCTACGCGCGGATCCGGCCCGGATCGCCGCCGCAGGTCACCCGCTACTTCACGCCGCGGTTCGCCGCCGTGCCGTTGACCCGCGACACCGAGCAGGCCCGCTACGACGAGATCACCGCGGTGCTCGAGGACTCGGTGGCCAAGCACATGCGGGCCGACGTGACCGTCGGGGCGTTCCTGTCCGGCGGCATCGACTCCACCGCGATCGCCGCCCTGGCCATCCGGCACAACCCGCGGCTGATCACGTTCACCACCGGATTCGAGCGCGAGGGCTTCTCGGAGATCGACATCGCGGTCGCCTCCGCCGAGGCGATCGGGGCCCGGCACATCGCCAAGGTGGTCAGCGCCGGCGAGTTCGTCGCCGCCCTACCCGAGATCGTCTGGTACCTCGACGAACCGGTCGCCGACCCGGCGCTGGTGCCGCTGTTCTTCGTCGCGCGTGAGGCCCGCAAGCACGTCAAGGTGGTGCTCTCCGGCGAAGGCGCCGACGAGCTGTTCGGCGGCTACACGATCTATCGAGAACCGTTGTCGCTGAGGCCTTTTGACTATCTGCCGCGGCCGCTGCGGCGGTCGATGGGCAAGATGAGCAAGCCGCTGCCCGACGGGATGCGCGGCAAGAGCCTGCTGCATCGCGGTTCGCTGACCCTCGAGGAGCGCTACTACGGCAACGCCCGCAGTTTCTCGGACGCGCAGCTGCGCGACGTGTTGACCGGGTTCCGCGAGCAGTGGACGCATACCGACGTGACGGCCTCGGTGTACGCCGAATCGGCGGGCTGGGACCCGGTAGCCCGGATGCAGCATGTCGACCTGTTCACCTGGCTGCGCGGCGACATCCTGGTCAAGGCCGACAAGATGACGATGGCCAACTCGCTGGAGCTGCGGGTGCCGTTCCTGGATCCGGAGGTGTTCGCCGTCGCGTCGCGGCTACCCGTCGAGGCGAAGATCACCCGTACGACCACCAAATACGCGCTGCGGCGCGCGCTGGAACCGATCGTCCCCACCCACGTGCTACACCGGCCCAAACTGGGCTTTCCGGTGCCCATCAGGCACTGGTTGCGCGCCGGCGAACTGCTGGAGTGGGCCTACGCGACCGTCGACGCGTCGCAGGCCGGTCAGCTGGTCGACACCGCCGCCGTGCGCCGGATGCTCGACGAACACCGCGGCGGCACCAGCGATCACAGCCGGCGGCTCTGGACGGTGTTGATCTTCATGCTCTGGCACGCGATCTTCGTCGAGCACACCGTGGTGCCCCAGATCAGCGAGCCGGTCTACCCCGTCCAGCTCTAGCAGCTGCGCGAACTCAGGCCGGCACTAGGCCAGTACGGAGGCGATCTCGGCGGCCGCCTCGTCGCCGTAGGCATCCGCCAGCCGCGTCTTGGCTTCCGCGTGGTCCCACGTCCACTCCTGCGTGCCGGTCGATTCCAGCACCAGCACGGCCACCAGCGAGCCCAGCTGCGCCGAACGCTCCAGGCTCAGTCCGGCGCTGCGCCCGGTGAGGAAACCGGCCCGGAACGCGTCGCCGACGCCGGTGGGGTCGGTCTGACTCTTCTCCGGCACCACGCCGACGTGGGTGGTGGTGCCGTCGCGCTCGACGATGTCCACGCCCTTGGCGCCCAGCGTCGTCACCCGCAGGCCGACCTTTTCCTGCACCTCGTTCTCCGACCAGCCGGTCTTGTTGAGCATCAGCTCCCATTCGTAGTCATTGGTGAACAGGTAGGCGGCCCCGTCGATCAGCTTGTTGATCTCCTCGCCGGACAGGCGCGGCAGCTGCTGGGACGGGTCGGCGGCGAACTCCAGGCCGAGCTTGCGGCACTCCTCGGTGTGCACCACCATCGCGTCGGGGTCGTTGGCCCCGATGATGACCAGGTCCGGCTTGCCGACCGATGACACGACGTCGGAGAGCTTGATGTTGCGGGCCTCCGACATGGCGCCCGGGTAGAACGACGCGATCTGGGCCATGTCCTCGTCGGTGGTGCAGGTGAACCGGGCGGTGTGCGCGGTCTTGGAGATCAGCACGTTCTCGCAGTTGACCCCGTGGCGCTCCAGCCATTCGCGGTATTCGCCGAAGTCGTGGCCGGCCGCGCCGACCAGCGCGACGTCACCGCCGAGCACGCCGATGGCGAAGGCGATGTTGCCTGCCACGCCGCCACGGTGAATCACCAGGTCGTCGACCAGGAAGCTGAGCGAAACCTTCTGCAGATGTTCGGCCAGCAGATGCTCGGAAAACCGGCCGGGAAAACGCATCAGATTGTCGGTCGCAATCGAACCGGTCACCGCGATCGTCACGAAATGTCCACCCTTCATCGGTAAGCGCGTCTAGCCTACCCAGGTGTTTAGACGGCGTGTTTCGAGGCCAACCAGACAGCGCCGGCGTCCGCAGTCGGCGCACGGGGGTGCGCTAGCCTCCCTAGGGAACTCACTGAAGTCGCCGGGGCCGAATACTCGGGCGGTACCCGCTCGTGGTCGGTGTCGACCAACGTAGGAGAACCACGATGGGCGGTCCGCATTCGCCGAACCACGCTGTCGGCGGTGACCGACCGGTGCCCTACACCGAGCCGGTCGACTTCCCGCACGATCCCCCGGTTGGCGAAACCGCCTTCGCGCCGGGGCCGGGCAACCAGCATGCCCCGGGCGGCTACCCCGGCCCAACGCCGCCGCCGGGCTACCCGAAGCGGCGTTCAACGCGACGGTTGGTCATCGGGGTGCTAGCGGCCATCGCACTGGTCGCGGCGATGACGGCGGCGATCGTGTACGGCGTCCGCACCAACGGGGCCAACACCGGCGCCTCGTTCTCCGAAGCCTCGGCCAAGACGGCGATCCAGGGCTACCTGGACGCGCTGGAGAACCGCAACACCGACGAGATCGCCCGCAACGCGCTGTGCGGCCTCTACGACGGCGTCCGCGACCGCCGGTCCGACCAAGCGCTGGCCAAGCTGAGCAGCGACGCGTTCCGTAAGCAGTTCTCCCAGGTCCAGCTGACATCGATCGACAAGATCGTGTACCTGTCGCAGTACCAGGCTCAGGCGCTGTTCACGATGCAGGTATCACCTGCCGCCGGCGGCCCAATGCGCGGACAGGTTCAGGGCGTCGCGCAGCTGTTGTTCCAGCGCGGCGAGATCCTGGTGTGCTCCTACGTGCTGCGTACCGGGGGCTCGTACTAGCCCGACGGATCACACGCCGCTGTTAGTTGAAGGAATCCCCGCAGGCGCATGAACCCGTGGCGTTCGGGTTGTCGATGGTGAAGCCCTGCTTCTCGATGGTGTCCACGAAGTCGATCGAGGCGCCTTCGACATACGGAGCGCTCATCCGGTCCACCGTCAGCGTCACGCCACCGAAGTCGGCGGTCAGATCGCCTTCCAGCGAACGGTCGTCGAAGAACAGGTTGTAGCGCAGGCCGGCGCATCCGCCCGGCTGAACGGCGATACGCAGCGCCAGGTCGTCGCGTCCCTCTTGGTCCAGCAGGGACTTCGCCTTGGTGGCGGCGGCCTCGGTCAGGATTACGCCGTGGGTGGTCGTGGCGCTCGACTCGTTTTGCACCGTCATTACTTCTCCTACATGCCTGTCGTTGGGTAGGTGCCCGGGCACCCGAACCACTCGGGTAAAACCCAATGCGTCAACGGTACCTCGCGGGACCGCTATTCCCGAGTCGCGCCGCCACCTGTGACGCTAATCCCATCAGCTGGTTTGCGGCGTCGGCCAGCGCCAATCCCACCGAACCGGCGTACTCGGCCATGGACAGCGCGGACATGATGCCCGCCGTTCGCACCGCCGTCTTCTCCAGGCCCACCTGCCCGGCCAGCACGATCACCGGAATTCCCAGCGGGCCGGCCGCCGCGGCGAGCGAACCGACCACCTTTCCGTGCAGCGACTGCTCGTCGAACTTGCCTTCGCCGGTGACGATCAGCTCGGCAATGTCGAGGTCGTCGGCCAGATGGGTGTGCTCGGCGATGATCGCCGCGCCGGACTCGCAGCGGCCCCCGAGCGCAAGCAAACCCGCGCCGATACCCCCGGCGGCGGCGGCCCCGGGCTCCGAGCTCACATCGCGACCGGCCACCGCTTCCAGTTGCAGCGCCCACGCCTCGAGGCGGACTTCCAGCGCCGCGACGGTCGCCGTGTCGGCGCCCTTCTGCGGCCCGAACACCCGGGCCGCGCCCCACGGCCCCACCAGCGGATATTCCGTGTCCGAGGCGGCGATCAGCTCGACATCGGCCAGTTGATGCCGGGCGATCTCCAGGCCGCCCAGCTCGGCGATCATGCCCTGCCCGCCGTCGCTGCACGCGCTGCCGCCCAGTCCCACCACGATGCGCCTCGCCCCGGCGCGCAGCGCCTCGGCGATCAGCTGCCCGACTCCCCTGCTGTGCGCCGTCAGCGCCGTCTCGGGGTCGGCGGGACGGCCGAGCAGTGCCAGACCGCAGGCCTGCGCAATTTCCAGGTAGGCGGTCGCCGTCTCCGGCTCCCAGACCCACTCGGCTTCGACCGTCGTGTCCAGCGGCCCGGCGACCTCGACGCGCCGCTTCTCCCCTAGCCGGTTGGCCAGCACCTCGATGAAACCGGGGCCGCCGTCGGACTGCGGGGCGACGATGAACTGGTCACCCGGGCGGGACCGTGTCCAGCCGGTCGCGATAGCGGCGGCAGCTTCCAGCGCCGAAAGACTGTCGCCGTAGCAGTCCGGGGCCACCAACACCCGCATCGCCGGCAATTGCAAACGACCCGGAGAAAGACCAGTGGCAACATCGTCCGAGGCCATCGAGCCGTTGTCCATCACCCGTAGCCGTTCATCACTGTTAAGGGTAGGTCCAACTAACCTGCGGCCGCAGAGCTATCGCGATGCCTGACGGGCCCATTCACCGAACCGGGCGAGTCGCGAAGTAACCTGGCGGTTGTGAAGTTGTTGGGCCGTAAGAAAACCCATGAAGAGGTCGGCGACGGCGATCTTGTGACACCGGTTGTGTCCGATGCCGCCCAGGAGGCGGCGCCGCGCGGGTCGCGCACGACCGGCCCCAAGGGCCGGCCCACACCCAAGCGCGAAGCCGGCCGGCGCAACGCGAGGAAGGGCCCCGTCGCCCCGGCGCCCAAGACCGCCGCCGAAGCGCGGGCTCGCCGCAAATCGCTGGCCGGCCAGAAGCTCAGCCGTGAGGAGCGCAAGGCCGAGCGCACCGCCGGCCGGGCCCGGATGACCGACCGCCGGGAACGCATGATGGCCGGCGAAGAGGCCTACCTGTTGCCGCGCGACCAGGGTCCGATCCGCCGCTACGTGCGCGACGTGGTCGATGCCCGGCGCAACCTGCTCGGCCTGTTCATGCCGTCGACGCTGGGTCTGCTGTTCGTCATGTTCGGGGCTCCGCAGCTGCAGCTCTACATCTCCCCCGCGATGCTGGTGATCACCGCGATCATGGCCATCGACGGCCTGATCCTGGGCCGCAAAGTCAGCAGGCTGGTCGACGAGAAGTTCCCCAGCAACACCGAAAGCCGTTGGAAACTTGGCATTTACGCCGCCAGCCGGGCATCCCAGATGCGCCGCATGCGGGCGCCGCGGCCTCAGGTCAAGCGCGGCAGCAGTGTCGGCTAGCCGTTGCCGGAAAGCCTCCTGACCCCAGTGCGCACCCTGGTGCTCGGCGGGATCAGGTCGGGCAAATCCGAGTGGGCCGAGGAAGCCATCGCCGCGTCGGTGCCGTCCGGGCAACCGGTCCGTTACCTGGCCGCCGGACTGAGCGACGACAGCGATGCGGACTGGGTTGATCGGATCGCGAAACACCGCGGGCGCCGGCCCGCGCACTGGTCGACGGTCGAGACCTTGGACATCACCACCGAATTGCAGCAGTCCCCGGACACGCCGACCCTGGTCGACGACCTCGGCACCTGGCTGACCGGGACCCTGGATCGCCACCAGGCCTGGGTGCACGGATCGGTGGCCGCTCCGGTCGACGCGATGCTTGACGCCGTCGGCGCGTTCGAATCCACGCTGGTGCTGGTCAGTCCCGAGGTCGGGCTGACCCTCGTGCCCGCCACCGCGTCCGGGCGCCGTTTCGCCGACGAGCTGGGCTGCCTCAACCAGCGCGTCGCGGCATTGTGCGATCAAGTGGTGTTGGTGGTGGCCGGTCAGCCGCTATCGATCAAACCGTCAGGAACATGATGGAATTCGCGCTGATCTCCGCCCCCGACGCGGCCGTGGCCGCTGCTGCCCGCGCCCGGCAGGACACCCTGACCAAACCGCGCGGCGCGCTGGGCCGTCTCGAGGACCTGTCCGTGTGGATCGCGTCGTGCCAAGGGCATTGCCCGCCAATGCAATTCGCACGCGCTCGGGTGGTGGTGTTCGCCGGCGATCACGGCATCGCCAAATCCGGGGTGTCGGCGTACCCGCCGGAGGTGACCGCACAGATGGTCGCCAACATCGAGGCCGGCGGCGCGGCGATCAACACGCTGGCCGCGATCGCGGACGCGACGGTGCGCATCGCCGACGTGGCGGTGGACGCCGAGCCGCTCTCGGAGCAGATCGGCGCGCACAAGGTGCGGCGCGCCAGCGGCGACATCGCGGTGCAGGACGCGCTGACCGACGAGGAGACCGCCAGCGCGATCGCGGCGGGCCAGCGCATCGCCGACGAAGAGGTCGACGCCGGCGCCGACCTGTTGATCGCCGGCGACATGGGCATCGGAAACACTACCGCCGCAGCCGTTCTGGTGGCAGCGCTGACGAACGCCGAGCCGGTCGCGGTGGTCGGCTTCGGCTCCGGTATCGACGACGCCGGCTGGGCCCGCAAGACGGCCGCGGTCCGCGACGCGTTGTACCGGACCCGGCCGGTGCTGCCCGACCCGGTCGCCTTGCTGCGCTGCTGCGGCGGCGCGGATCTGGCCGCGATGGCCGGCTTTTGCGCTCAAGCCGCGGTGCGGCGCACCCCGGTGCTGCTCGACGGCATGGCGGTGACGGCCGCCGCGCTGGTCGCCGAACGCCTGGCACCGGGCGCGCGGCAGTGGTGGCAGGCCGGCCATCGATCCACCGAGCCGGGTCATGCGCTAGCGCTGACCGCGCTGGACCTGGACCCGATCCTGGACCTGCGGATGCGGCTGGGCGAGGGTAGCGGCGCGACGCTGGCCGTGCCGGTGCTGCGCGCCGCGGTGGCCACGCTGTCGTCGATGGCGACGTTCTCCGAAGCCGGTGTTTCGAACCGGCCCGACGACGCCACGACGTCCCCGTGATCCGCTCGCTGGCAACGGCTTTCGCATTCGGAACGGTACTACCCGGGCGAGGCGGCGCCCCGATGGGCCGCGGCGCGATGACCGCGCTGCCGGTAGTCGGTGCGGCCCTGGGAGTACTGGCCGCGGGCATCACCTGGGGCGGCTCGCTGACCTTCGGTGCATCCAGCCCGCTGCCGGGATTGCTTGCCGTGGCGGCACTTGCACTCGCGACCCGCGGACTGCACATCGACGGCGTCGCCGACACCGCCGACGGGCTGGGCTGCTACGGGCCGCCGCCGCGTGCCCTGGCGGTGATGCGCGACGGGTCGACGGGACCTTTCGGAGTCGCGGCCGTCGTACTGGTGATCCTGTTGCAGGGCTTGGCATTTTCGGCGCTCGGCGCGACCTGGCGGCACGGGCTTCCCGCGATCGGCGTGGCGGTTGCCGCCGGCCGGGTCAGCGCCGTGCTGGCCTGCCGCCGCTCGGTGGCGGCGGCCGACGGGAGCACCCTGGGCGCCCACGTCGCCGGCACTCAGCCACTGCCGGTCGTCGCCGGCTGGATCGTGGCGCTGCTGGGGGCTTCGCTGGTGGCGGCTCCGCGACCGTGGCAGGGGCCGGCCGCGGTGCTGCTGGCGTTGTGCTGCGGCGCGGTGCTGGTCGCGCACTGCGTGCGCCGCTTCGGCGGCATCAGCGGCGACGTGCTCGGCGCCGCAATCGAACTGACCACGACGGTCAGCGCCGTGGCGCTTGCCGCACTTCGTTAGTCCAACCGTGAAACTGACTTCATGCTGGGCACGTCAGCGGCACACCCGCCGAGTGCGTTAGCCAAGCCGCGTCATCCAGCCGTGCGTGTCGGCGAAGGTCCCCCGCTGAATGCGGGTCAGCGTGTTGCGCAGCGCCATCGTCACCTCACCCGGCCGGCCGTCGCCGATGGTGAACTCGGTGTCGGCGTACTTCACCCGCCCGACCGGCGTGATGACCGCCGCGGTGCCGCAAGCAAATACTTCGGTGATCTCCCCAGCGGCGGCCTTCTTCTGCCACTCGTCGATATCGATCTTGCGCTCTTCGACCGTGAAACCTGCGTCAAGTGCCAACTGCAGCAACGAATCCCGCGTTATGCCCGGCAGCAGCGAGCCGGACAGCTCCGGGGTGACCAGCCGAGAGGTGCCGCCGCTGCCCAGCACGAAGAACAGGTTCATGCCGCCCATCTCTTCGATGAAGCGACGCTCGACTGCATCGAGCCAAACCACTTGGTCGCAACCGTTTTCCGCGGCTTCGACCTGAGCCACCAGCGACGCGGCGTAGTTGCCGCCGAACTTGGCCGCACCGGTACCGCCCGGGCAGGCCCGCACGTAATCCGTTGACACCCAAACGTCGACGGGGTTGATGCCGTTTTTGAAGTACGCGCCGGCGGGCGAAGCGATCAGCAGGTACCGGTAGTGCTTGGCCGGCCGCACCCCCAGCCCCGGCTCGGTCGCGAAGATGAACGGCCGCAGATACAGCGCCTCTTCGCCGCCCGCCCTGGGCACCCACGCGTTGTCGACAGCAATGAGCTGGCGCAGGGATTCGAGGAAGAGCTCGTCGGGCAGCTCGGGAATGGCGATGCGCCGCGCGGACCCGCGCATCCGGGCGGCGTTGGCTTCCGGGCGAAATGACACGACCGAGCCGTCGGCCCAGCGGTATACCTTGAGCCCCTCGAACACTTCCTGCGCGTAGTGCAGCACGATCGCGGACGGGTCCAGCTGGATTGGGCCGTACGGGATCACCCGGGCGTTGTGCCAGCCCTGGCCTTGACCGGTTCCGTCGTAATCGACCGAAACCATGTGGTCGGTGAAGAACTTGCCGAATCCGGGGTCGGCCAGGATGGAGTCACGTTCTGCGCCACTAGCGGGATTAGACGCGTGTTGAACGGTGAACTCTAGCAGGCCGCTCGTCATGCGCCGATTGTATATGCGTATACCAACAGGTTTTTCCCGCATGAAGCGGCGGTGGCTAGCGCGTTTTCAGCTCGACGAACGGCGGGCGTACCACTTCGCACTCCGCCGCGCGGCCGCGCACGTCGACGGTGACCCGCTGGCCGTCTTCGACCCCGGCGTCGGTGTCGATCAACGCCAGCGCGATGCCGGTCTGCAGCGTCGGCGAAAACGTCCCGGATGTGGTGAGCCCCACCGGGTTCTCCCCGACCTGCACCGTCAGCCCGGGCCGCAATACACCGCGGCCCAGCATTTTCAGACCCCGCAGCAGCCGTCGCGGCCCCGCCGACTTCTCGGCCAGCAGCGCATCGCGACCGAAGAACTCGTCCTTTTTCCAGCCGATCGCCCAGCCGCAGCGCGCCTGCAGCGGCGAGATGTCGAGCGACAACTCGTGGCCGTGCAACGGATAACCCATCTCGGTTCGCAGGGTGTCGCGGGCGCCCAGACCGGCCGGTTCGCCGCCCGCGTTCGACACCGCCGTCACCAGAGCGTCGAACACCACACCGGCGGTGTCCCAGGGCGGCAGCAGTTCGTAGCCGTGTTCGCCGGTATACCCGGTGCGGCAGACCCGCACCGGCACTCCCGCGAAGGAGGCGTCGGCGTAGGCCATGTAGTCCATCTCCGTCGGCAGCCCCAACTCGGCGAGCACGTCGGACGAGCGCGGGCCCTGCACCGCCAGCACTGCGTAGCCGCGATGCTCGTTGGTGATGGTCAGGCCGTCGGGCGCAGCTCCGGTCAGCGAGGCCTGCAGCGCCTCGACCACCGCGGCCGTATTGGCGGCATTGGGCACCAGAAAAATCTCGTCGTCGTCGACGTAGTACGCGATCAGGTCGTCGATAACGCCGCCAGATTCGGTGCAGCACAACGTGTATTGCGCCTTACCCGGTTCGATGCGACCGAGGTCGTTGGTCAGCCTTGAGTTGACGAACTGCGCGGCACCCGGACCGCGAACCAACGCCTTGCCGAGATGGCTGACGTCGAACAGGCCCACGGCATTTCGCGTCGCGTGGTGCTCGCTGACGGTGCCCGCGTACGACACCGGCATCAGCCAGCCGCCGAATTCGGCGAAACTGGCGCCCAACTCACGATGACGATCTTCCAGCGGTCCCTTGAGTGGCTCCGTCGCATCGCTCACGACGATCCACCCTAATCGTGTCTGCACCTGGCAGACTTCTCTAGGTGTCCGATTCCCTGGATTTCGAGGCGCTAGAGGCCGCTGGGGTAGCGAACGCGCGCGAGCGGGCCGACCTGATCAAATATCTGGACGACCTTGGCTTCACGGTCGACGAGATGGCGGAAGCCGAACTCCGCGGCCGGTTGTTCGGCTTGGCCGGTGACGTTTTGTCGTGGTCGGGGCGACCGATTTACACGTTGCAGACCGCGGCCGAGGAACTCGGAATAACAGCCGAAGACGTCGCACGCGCCTGGGCTTTACTCGGTCTGACCGTCGCCGGTCCGGATATTCCGGTGCTCAGCCAGGCGGACGTCGACGCCCTGGCGACCTGGCTGGCGATCAGGGCCGTAGTCGGGCGGGAAGGTGCCTTCGGTCTGTTGCGGGTGCTGGGCGCCGCGATGGCCCGGTTGGCGGAAGCCGAGTCGACGATGATTCGCGCCGGGACGCCGGATATTCAGATGACCCACACCCGTGACGAGCTCGCCACGGCGCAGGCCTACCGCTCCGTCGCCGAGTTCGTCCCCCGGCTCGGCGCCCTGATCGACATCGTGCACCGCCACCATCTGACCAGCGCTCGAACGCATTTCGAAGGCGTTCTGCGCGACACGTCGGGCTCGGTGGTCTGTGGTGTCGGTTTTGCGGATCTGTCCGGCTTCACCGCGCTGACTCAGGCGCTGACGCCGGAGCAGCTGTCGCATTTGCTCAACGAGTTCGCCGGCACCGTCTCGGATGTGGTGCACTCCGACGGCGGCCGGGTGGTGAAGTTCATCGGCGACGAGGTGATGTGGGTGAGTTCGGCGCCCGAGCAGTTGCTGCGGGCGGCGGTCCATCTGGTGGAGCACCCCAAAGCCCGCGACGAAGGATTGCAGGTCCGCGCCGGCCTCGCGTACGGCACCGTCGTTGCCATCAACGGCGACTACTTCGGCAACCCGGTCAACCTGGCCGCCCGACTTGTGGCGGCAGCGGCCCCAGAACAGATCCTGGCCACCTCCGAGTTGCGCGACGAACTACCCGATGTGCCCGCGGTCGCGTGTGGCCCGTTGGCGCTCAAGGGATTCGACGACCCGGTGCCGGCTTTCGACCTGAGTGCGGGGACGCTGCCGAGCTAAGGCCCACCCCCGGTGACTAGGGTGTTTACGCGTGAGTACCGAACCGGGATACCAGGCTCCTTCTGTCACTGTCGCCACGTCGCTGTCCAAACGCGGTGCGGGTTCGTCGGTATTGGTCTTGCCGGTCGTCTCGACCGGTGACGAAGACCGGCCGGGCGCGACCGTCGCGGCCGCCGAACCCTTCCTGTCCGAGGAAGCCGTCGCCGAGATTCTTTCCGGCCTGCAGGCACTGGAAGCCACCGGCGCCAGCGAGCAGGTGCACCGGCTGGTGGTGTCGTCGCTTCCGGTAGCCAGCGTGCTCACCGTCGGCCTCGGGAAGCCGCAATCCGAATGGCCCGCCGAGACCGTCCGGCGCGCCGCCGGAGTGGCCGCGCGCTCGCTGGGCAAGGCCGAGTCGGTGATCACCACGCTGGCCGAGCTGCCCGGCGAGGGCGTCGCCGCCGCCGCGGTCGAGGGACTGATCCTGGGCAGCTACCGGTTCACCACCTTCCGCAGCGACAAGACCGCGCCCAAAGACAAAGGCCTGAGCAAGATCACGATGCTTGCGACCGCCAAGGACGCCAAGAAGCAGGTCGCGCACGGTGCGGCCGTCGCGACCGCCGTCGCCACCGCGCGCGACTTCGTCAACACCCCGCCGAGTCACCTGTTCCCCGCCGAATTCGCCAAACGCGCAAGGGCGTTGGGCGAGTCGGTCGGCCTCGAAGTAGAGGTGCTCGACGACAAGGAGCTGAAGAAGGGTGGCTACGGCGGCATTGTCGGGGTCGGCCAGGGCTCGTCGCGTCCCCCGCGGCTGGTGCGGCTGATCCACCGCGGCTCGAAGCTGGCCAAAGCGAAGAAGGGCAAGGCCGCAAAGCGAGTGGCGCTGGTCGGCAAGGGCGTCACGTTCGACACCGGCGGCATCTCGATCAAGCCCGCCGCCTCAATGCATCACATGACCTCGGACATGGGCGGGGCCGCCGCGGTGATCGCGACGGTCACGCTGGCCGCACAGCTCGAACTGCCGATCGACGTGATCGCGACCGTGCCGATGGCCGAGAACATGCCGTCGGCGACCGCGCAGCGGCCCGGCGACGTGCTCACCCAGTACGGCGGGATCACCGTCGAGGTGCAAAACACCGACGCCGAGGGCCGGCTCATCCTGGCCGACGCCATCGTTCGGGCGTGTGAGGACAACCCGGACTATCTGATCGAGACGTCCACGCTGACGGGTGCGCAGACGGTGGCGCTGGGCGCCCGCATCCCCGGGGTGATGGGCAGCGACGAATTCCGCGACCGGGTCGCCGCGATCTCGCAGCGGGTGGGCGAGAACGGCTGGCCGATGCCGCTGCCCGACGAGCTCAAGGACGACCTGAAGTCGCAGGTCGCCGACTTGTCCAACGTCAGCGGGCAGCGCTTCGCCGGCATGCTGGTGGCCGGGGTGTTCCTGCGCGAGTTCGTCGCCGACGGGGTGAGTTGGGCGCACATCGATGTGGCGGGGCCGGCCTTCAACACCGGCAGCCCGTGGGGCTACTCCCCGAAGGGTTCCACCGGCGTGCCGACCCGCACGATGTTCGCGGTGCTCGAGGACATCGCTGAACACGGCTAGTAAGCGGCTGGTAAACGGGCTCCGATGACGACCGCGTCTGCCGTATCCGCGGCCACGCGCTACTTGACCTGGCTCGGCTCAAGGCGTTCGGCCAGCGCCGCCAGCCGCAACAGGCACTCCCGGTTGCGCGGGTAGACGGCGGCCAACGCCAGCCGATCGGGGACGATCCTCATCGGGCCCGCTGCGGGCACCTCGATCATGTCGATCCGGCATCCATCGCCAATTTCGGTGAGCCGCAGCGTAATCCGGGCAGCACCGAGGGCGCCCAGGTGAGCACGGAGCACGAGTTCCTCGCCCGGCGTGCAGCTTTCGACGACGGTCTTGTCATTGATCACCAATGGCCACACACCCACCGAGTGCCGGATCGCCGAGCCAGGCTGTGGCCAGTCCGCATCGACGGCACGGGTGCGGCTGTTGCCCACCACCCATTGGGTGTAGGTCCATCCGTTGGCCATCGCGTCCCAGACCTGCTGGCGGGAAGCCCGCACCTCCCGGCTGGTGGCCATCTGTTCCTTTGACGTCATGAGCAGTCCTTCACATCGGGGTCTCGGCTCGGATACCCCGGGAAGTACGGCCCAAGCAGATCACCGTTTAGCCACCCCTTGCGGTGGATAACCTCCCCACCGATCAGTACTCGAACGGGAGGCGAATCATGACGGTGCGTCGGTTGATTCTTGCTGTGGCCGCCGTGCTGCTGCTGGCAGGCGTGATCGGGCTTTTGGTGCCGGTGTCGGTATCCGACGGCAACGGCGGGTCCTTGGGGTGCGGGAACGCGGTCGTCGCGGATCTCACCGCGGCGCGCAACGCCAACGACAAGAGCGTGGCGAACATCCCGATCGTCAACCAGGTGGTGCCGCATACCGACTATGTGGCGCGCTGCGAGTCGGAGCTGGGCAGCCGACGCACCTGGACGATCCCGTTGACGGTGATCGGGCTCGTCGCGATTGCGGGTACGTTGCTCGTGCGTCGCGAGGGAGCGCCGGCGGTCTGAGCCGGCAGCCTCAGCCGGCAGCCTCAGCCGGCAGCCTCAGCCGGCAGCCTCAGCCGAGCCATTTCACGCCCGAGCCTGAACCAACTTCAGGCCGCGCGGGTCAGATCACCCGGAAGCGCGCGGTGCTGCGCAGCGCTTGTGGCAGCAGTCGCGAAATCGCGTACAGCGCATAGGCTTCCGGTGCCACGGGGCGAATCGGCTTGTTTTTGCGGACCGACGACAGGATCGCGTCGGCGACCTTCTCGGGCCCGTAGCGGCGCAGCGCGAACATCTTGCCCAGCTGACCCCGCCGGCCTTCGACGTGCTCGTCGTGCTTGCCGGCGGCCGCGTCGAATCGGGTGGTGTTGATGATGTTGGTGTCGATCAGACCCGGGCAGATCGTGGTCAGCCCCACGTTGGCGGCGTCGAGTTCGGCGCGCAGGCAGTCGGAGAACATGTACGTCGCGGCTTTGGACGTGCAGTAGGCGTTCAGCGACTGCAGCGGCGCGTAGGCGGCCATCGACGACACGTTGACGATGTGCCCGCCGGTGCCGCGCTCGACCAGGCGCCGCCCGAATGCCCGGCTGCCGTTCACCACGCCGCCAAGGTTGACATCGAGCACCCGGTCGAACTGTTCGGCGGGTGTGTCCAGGAACTGGCCGGCCTGCCCGATACCCGCGTTGTTGACCACGACATCGGGCACACCGTGTGCGGCGCAGACCCGCTCGGCGAACGACTCGACCGCATCGGTGTCGGACACGTCGAGCACGTAGGCGTGCGCGACCCCGCCGCGTGCGGCGATCGCGGCCGCGGTCTCCTTGACGGCGGCTTCGTCGATGTCGCTGACGATCAGCTCCGCTCCGTCGCCGGCGAAGGCGTACGCGGTCGCGCGCCCGATACCGCTGCCGGCGCCGGTGACCGAGACCAGCGTGTCGCCGAAGGGCCGCCGGGGACGGCCCACCTGCGCACGCAGCAGCGCACGGCTGGGCGCCTTACCGTCGGTCAGGTCGGCGAACTCGTGCACGGCGGCCGCCATCACTTGCGGGTGGGACATCGGCGAAAAATGCCCGGCCCTGATGTCGCGCCGCCACAGCCGCGGCACCCACCGCCCGGTCTCGTCGTAGCCGTACGGCCGGACGTATTGATCGCGGGTGTTGACGATCAGCTGCACCGGCACGTCGACGACACCGATGGGTTGGCCGCGCACGGAGAAGGACCGAAAGTAGTTGGCGGGATAGGTTTTAACCGAGGTGGCCGCATCCGCGGCCATGTTCGGCGAGTGGTGGATCTGCTCAGCGGGAATGTTATCGACCACCATGCGTCGCAGCGCGCGCACCGAGAAGGCGGCCCGAATCAACAGCGGCGCCAGCACCGGGATCGAGAAGAAGAGCATGTAGGTCAGCCGCAGTGCCTGACTGATCGAGCGGGCGAACCGACGCGGGCGCCACGGTTGGCGCAGGCCGCTGAAGATGTATTGCACCAGCTGCTCGTGGCTTTGGCCCGACACCGAGGTGAACGAGGCCACCCGGTCACCGGCGCCCGGGCGTTTCAGGTACTCCCAGATACCCACCGAACCCCAGTCGTGGGCCAGGACGTGGACCGGCGCCCCGGAGCTCAGTTGGCTGGTCACCGCCGCGAAGTCGTCGGCAAAGTGCGCCATCGTGTACGACGAGACTTTCTTGGGCGACCCCGACCGCCCGACGCCGCGGTTGTCGTAGCGGATCACCCGGAACCGCTGCGCCAGCAGTGGTACGACGCCGTCCCAGAGCACGTGCGAATCGGGCCACCCGTGCACCAGTACGACGGTTGGACCGTCGGGGTTGCCTTCCTCGTAGACGGCAATGCGGACACCGTCCGCGCTGTCGACGAACTGCTGTAGTGCCGGCATCGAACCCCTCCCCGCGATCTAGCGATGACCGCCCCCCTGACAACTCGGCACACTGTAGCGAGCGGGTCAGCCCTGGTTGTGTGCCGACGCAGAGGCAATGACAGGATAGTTTCGACGTCAACTTGCAGTACACCGCGGTGTGGTAAGTCAGATGTTGACCTGCGCAGACCCACGAGCGATCGAGGAGTCAAAAGACATGGCCTTCTCCGTCCAAATGCCGGCACTCGGTGAGAGCGTCACCGAGGGGACGGTCACCCGCTGGCTTAAGCAAGAAGGCGACACGGTCGAGCTCGACGAACCGCTTGTCGAGGTGTCGACCGACAAGGTCGATACCGAAATCCCCTCGCCCGCCGCGGGTGTGCTGACCAAGATCGTCGCCCAGGAGGACGACACCGTCGAGGTCGGCGGCGAGCTCGCCGTCATCGGCGACGCCTCGGAGAACGGCGCCTCCGCCGCGCCCGCCGCGGCGCCAAGCCAACCGGCAGCCGAATCCGCGCCTGAACCAGAGCCCGAGCCCCAGCCGGAGGCCCAGCCGGAGGCCGAGGCCCAGCCAGAACCCGAGGCCCAGCCAGAACCCGAGCGTCAGCCCGAACCCGCCGCGCAGGCCGCGAGTTCGGGCAACGGCAGTGCCACCCCGGTCCTGATGCCCGAGCTCGGCGAGTCGGTCACCGAGGGGACCGTGACGCGCTGGCTCAAGAAGGTCGGCGATTCGGTCCAGGTCGACGAGGCACTGGTCGAGGTCTCCACCGACAAGGTGGACACCGAGATTCCGTCGCCGGTGGCCGGAGTCCTGGTCAGCATCACCGCCGACGAGGATGCCACCGTGCCGGTCGGCGGCGAGCTGGCCCGGATCGGCAGCGGTTCCGCGGCGGCCGCCACGCCGCCGCCCGCGCCCAAGCCGGAGCCCAAGCCCGAGCCAAAACCCGAACCGGCACCGGCGCCTAAGGCCGAGACCCCGCCGGCCCCGAAGCCCGCCCCGGAGCCCGAGCCCAAGCCCGAGCCGACCCCGGCTGCCAAGACCGCACCGTCGGAGCTGGCCGAGCCCCAGGGTGACGGGAGCCCGTACGTGACCCCGCTGGTGCGCAAACTGGCCAACGAAAACGACATCGACCTTGCCGCGGTGAAGGGCACCGGCGTCGGTGGCCGCATCCGCAAGCAGGACGTGCTGGCCGCCGCGCAGCGCAAGCAAGAGGCGGCGAAGACCCCCGCTCCGGCCGCTCAGGCTCCCACCGCACCGGCCGACAAGGCTCCTGCGGCGCCGGCTCCGGCAGCGGCGTTGGCACACTTGCGCGGCACCACGCAGAAGGCCAACCGGATCCGGCAGATCACCGCCAAGAAGACCCGCGAATCCCTGCAGGCCACCGCGCAGCTCACCCAGACCCACGAGGTCGACATGACCAAGATCGTGGGGCTGCGCGCGAAGGCCAAGACGTCGTTCGCCGAGCGTGAGGGCGTGAATCTGACCTACCTGCCGTTCATCGCCAAGGCGGTGATCGACGCGCTGAAGATTCACCCCAACATCAACGCCAGCTACAACGAGGACTCCAAGGAGATCACCTACTACGACGCCGAGCACCTCGGTTTCGCCGTCGACACCGAGCAGGGCCTGCTCTCCCCCGTGGTCCACAACGCCGGCGACCTGTCACTGGCCGGGCTGGCCCGCGCGATCGCCGACATCGCCGAGCGGGCCCGGACGGGCAACCTGAAACCGGACGAGCTATCCGGCGGCACCTTCACCATCACCAATATCGGCAGCCAGGGCGCGCTGTTCGACACCCCGATCCTGGTTCCGCCGCAGGCCGCCATGCTGGGCACCGGGGCGATCGTCAAGCGCCCGCGGGTGGTGGTCGACGAGAGCGGTAACGAATCGATCGGCGTGCGCTCGATCTGCTACCTGCCGCTGACCTACGACCACCGGCTGATCGACGGGGCCGATGCCGGACGATTCCTCACCACGATCAAGCACCGGCTTGAAGAGGGAGCGTTCGAGGCCGACCTGGGGCTTTAGAGAGGCTTGAGCACGTTGGCCAAGCCCGTCGTCGCGATTGCGGGTTCCTCCGGTCTGATTGGCTCAGCCTTGGCTGCGGCCCTGCGCGCCGCCGACCATCGGGTGCTGCGCATCGTGCGCCGGACACCGGCGAATCCCTATGAGCTGCACTGGAATCCGGAGAGCGGTGAGTTCGATCCCGACGCGCTGAGCGAGGTCGACGCCGTCGTCAACCTGTGTGGTGTCAACGTCGGCAAGCGCCGGTGGTCGGGCGCGTTCAAGCAGAGCCTGCGCGACAGCCGCATCACGCCCACCGAGGTGTTGGCCACCGCGGTCGCCGACGCCGGCGTCGAAACCCTGATCAACGCCAGTGCCGTGGGCTACTACGGCAACACCAAAGACCGCGTGGTCGACGAAAACGACCGCGCCGGAGCGGGTTTCCTCGCCCGGCTCTGCGAAGATTGGGAGGCCGCGACGCTGCCGGCCCAATACGGCGGTGCCCGTGTGGTGCTGGCCCGCACCGGTCTGGTGATGGCCGCGGCGGGCGGAGCGTTGCGCCGGATGCGCCCACTGTTCTCGGTGGGCCTGGGCGCTCGGCTGGGGAACGGCCGTCAGTACATGTCGTGGATCAGCCTGGAAGACGAAGTGCGGGCGCTGCTTTTCGCCATCGGGCATCCGTCGCTGTCCGGCCCGGTGAACATGACCGGGCCCGCGCCCGTCACCAACGCCGAGTTCACCACGGCATTCGGCAGCGCGGTCAACCGTCCGACCCCGATGATGCTGCCGGCCTTCGCGGTGCGCGCCGCGCTCGGGGAATTCGCCGACGAGGGCCTGCTGACCGGGCAGCGAGCCATCCCGTCGGCACTGGAGCGCGCCGGATTTCAGTTCCACCACAACACAATTGGCGAGGCGCTGGCCTACGCCACCGCCCGACGCGACCAGGACTAGCGCCTACGCGGCGTCGGGGTCGTCGTCTTCGTTGCGTAGCAGTTTGTGGGGGGGGTGGTAGGTGTTGGTGCGGGGTTGGCCGCGATCCAGGTGCGGGGGCGGGATCCATTGGGTGTGGCCGTTGGGGTGTTTTCTGGTGGTCCAGCCGCGGGGTTGGAGCAGTCGGTGATGCGGTCCGCAGGCCAGGGTGAGGTTGTCGATGTCGGTGCTGTGGCATGTCGCGTAGTCGGTGATGTGGTGGACTTCGCAGTAGTAGCCGCCCACGTCGCAGCCGGGGGCGGTGCAGCCGCGGTCCTTGGCGTACAACACGATTCGTTGGCCGGGTGAGGCCAGGCGTTTGCTGTGGTAGAGCGCGAGGGGTTTGCTGTGGTCGAAGACGGCGAGGTAGTGGTGGGCGTGGCGGGCCAGGCGGATGACGTCGCTGATCGGCAGGCGGGTGCCGCCGCCGGTGCGGCCGTTTCCGGCGGCGGCTTCCAACTCGGTCAGGGTGGTCGACACGATGATCGTGGCGGGCAGCCCATTGTGCTGGCCCAACTCGCCGGAGGCCAGGACCGCGCGCAGCGCGGCGTTCAACCCATCGTGGTGGCGCTGGGCCGCGCTGCGGGGGTCGTGGTCGATGGCGTCTTGGCTGGGGGTGCCGTCCACACACGGGGTGTCGTCGTCGGGGTTGCACATGCCGGGGGCGGCCAGTTTGGCCAGCACCGCCTCCAAACTTGCCCGCAGTTCCGGCGTCAACCAGCCACTCAGCGCCGACATGCCGTCGGGTTGCTGGTGGCCCAGGGTCACCCCGCGGCGCCGGGCGCGGTCGTCGTCGGTGTAGTTGCCGTCGGGGTGGAGGCAGTCGGCCAGTGTGTCGGCCAGCCCGGCCAACTGCTCGGGGCGGTACCGGGTGCCCTCGGTGGCCAGCTTCGCCTCGACCTGGGTGCGGGTTTCGGTGTCGATCCAGCCGGGCAGCTGGTGATAGAACCGCCGGATCACCGCGACCTGCCCAGAACCCAGCTGTCCGGCGCGCTGGGCTTTGGCGGTGGCGGCCAGCACCGGCGCCAACGGCTCACCGGTCAGGGCGCGGCGCTCACCGAGATCAGCCGCCTCGCGTACCCGCCTGCCGGCCTCGGCGCGGCTGATCAACGTCCACTCCGCGATCGCATGCGACAATTTGCCGCCCAACTCCGCCGGCGTGGCTTGACGGGCAATCTGGTTGATCAGCCGATGCTCGAGGGCCGGCAAGCGCCGCCGCACTCGCTCGGTGCGCTCCAACAGCACCAACCGCTCGCGGGTGCACAGCATCTCGGTCTCCAGGCCCACCACGTCGTCCAGGGCGGCATCGAGCGCGTCGAAGGCCGCCGTGACCGCCTCACGATCCATGACAGCCGCAGAACTCATACCGTGAAACTATCCGCGGGCACCGACAGAAAATGCCGCCTTGTGACCACTGGAACCAAAGTGGTGCAAGGTATTTCGGTCATTGCCGGTAATCATCGATTGTCGCTGCGAGGCGGGCAAATCACCCACCGGTGTGACGCTGGATCCGCGCCAGGTTCGCGCGGAGCGTAACCTCGCCACCGTGACAAGCTCCATCCGGTCGCAGACCAGGGCGATCGACGTCCGTCAACTGGGGACGGTCGAATACCGCACCGCCTGGCAGCTGCAGCGCGACCTGGCCGACACCAGGGTCGCCGGCGGCAGTGACACCTTGTTGCTGTTGGAACATCCGGCGGTCTACACGGCCGGGCGGCGCACCGAGCCGCACGAGCGACCGGTGGACGGAACTCCCGTCGTCGACACCGACCGCGGCGGCAAGATCACCTGGCACGGGCCGGGACAGTTGGTCGGCTACCCGGTGATCGGGCTGGCCGAACCCCTGGATGTGGTGAATTACGTTCGGCGCCTTGAGGAGTCGCTGATCAAGGTGTGCCGCGATCTGGGACTGGATGCGGGCCGGGTCGACGGCCGCTCCGGCGTCTGGCTGCCCGGTCGGCCCGACCGCAAGATCGCGGCGATCGGCGTGCGGGTCTCCCGGGCGACCGCCCTGCACGGGTTCGCGCTCAACTGCAACTGCGATCTGGACGCATTCGGGGCCATCGTGCCCTGCGGCATCACCGATGCCGGGGTGACGTCGTTGTCCGCAGAACTCGGGCGCACGGTGACCGTCGGCGACGTCCGCGCGGCCGTCGCCGCGGCCGTGTGCGACGCCCTGGACGGGGTCTTACCGGTGGGGGCACACGACGCCGCCCGCGTAACATCAGGCATGTGACTGTCGTTCCGGAAGGCCGCAAACTGCTGCGGCTGGAAGTGCGCAACGCGCAGACCCCGATCGAGCGCAAGCCGCCGTGGATCAAGACGCGGGTCCGGATGGGACCGGAGTACACCGAGCTCAAAAGCCTGGTCAAACGGGAAGGGCTGCACACCGTCTGCGAAGAGGCCGGCTGCCCCAACATCTTCGAATGCTGGGAGGACCGGGAAGCCACCTTCCTGATCGGCGGCGACCAGTGCACCCGCCGCTGCGACTTCTGCCAGATCGACACCGGCAAGCCCGCCGCGCTGGACCGCGACGAGCCTAGGCGCGTCGCCGAAAGCGTGCAGACGATGGGGTTGCGCTACGCCACCGTCACCGGCGTCGCCCGCGACGATCTGCCCGACGGCGGGGCGTGGCTGTACGCCGAAACCGTGCGCGCCATCAAGGAGCTCAACCCGTCGACCGGTGTCGAGCTGTTGGTTCCCGACTTCAACGGTGAGCCCGCCCGCCTGGCCGAGGTGTTCGAGTCGCGCCCAGAAGTGTTGGCGCACAACGTCGAAACGGTCCCGCGTATCTTCAAGCGGATTCGGCCGGCGTTCACCTACCAGCGCAGCCTGAGCGTGCTCACCGCGGCACGCGAGGACGGGCTGGTCACCAAGAGCAACCTGATCCTCGGCCTCGGCGAGACTCCCGACGAGGTGCGCATCGCGCTGGCCGATCTGCGCGACGCCGGCTGCGACATCATCACGATCACCCAGTACCTGCGCCCGTCGGCGCGCCACCACCCGGTTCAGCGCTGGGTGAAACCCGAGGAGTTCGACGAGTTCGCGCAGTACGCCGTGGGGCTGGGCTTCGCAGGAGTGCTGGCCGGGCCGCTGGTGCGCTCGTCGTATCGGGCCGGCCGCCTCTACGAGCAGGTGGTACGCAGCCGGGCCGCCGACGCCCTGGGGTAACTCGGTGCCGTCGCCTCGTATCCTTGGTGATTATGGCTAAACCCCGCAATACCGCCGAGAACAAGGCCGCCCGGGCAGCGGCGGCCGCCGAACGCAAGGCCGCGGCCAAGGAGCGCCGCGGCCAGCTATGGCAGGCGTTCAACGTTCAGCGCAAGCAGGACAAGCGCCTGCTCCCCTACATGATCGGCGCCTTCGTCGCGATCGTGGCCGTCTCGACGACGGTCGGTGTGCTGGTCGGCGGGTTCACCATGTTCACCCTGATCCCGCTCGGCGTGGTGCTAGGCGCGCTGGTGGCCTTCATCATCTTCGGGCGCCGGGCCCAGAAATCGATCTACCGCCAGGCCGAGGGGCAAACCGGTGCGGCGGCCTGGGTGCTGGACAACATGCGCGGCAAGTGGCGGGTCACGCCGGGAGTGGCCGCGACCGGCCACTTCGACGCGGTGCACCGGGTGATCGGCCGGCCCGGTGTCGTCTTCGTCGGCGAGGGGGCGACGACCCGCGTCAAACCGCTTCTGGCCCAAGAGAAGAAACGCACCGCGCGGCTGGTCGGCGACATCCCGATCTACGACATCGTCGTCGGCAACGGCGAGGGCGAGGTTCCGCTGTCCAAGCTGGAGCGTCACCTGACCAAGCTGCCGGCCAACATCAGCGTCAAGCAGATGGACACCCTGGAGTCGAGGCTGGCCGCGCTGGGTTCGCGCGCTGGAGCCGCCGTCCTGCCAAAGGGGCCGCTGCCCAATTCCGGCAAGATGCGCGGCGTGCAGCGGACGGTGCGCCGCAAGTAGGCGCGCTACCGCCGAACTACGGCGGTGTTCGTCACCCGATCCTGAATGCCCCGCCCGTCCCAGTCGGTGAACAACGCCGGCACCACCAGGGCGACCAGCAGCCCGCGCGCCAGCACGCGACCCACGCCCAGGCGTCCGTCCAGTGCGGTCACCCGAAGGCCGAGTGCCAGCTGACCGGGCGTGAATCCGTACAGCCGCACCGCCACCACACCGAGCAGAAACCAGATCACCAGCACCGCCGTCGACAACATCCGTTCGGAAATCACCCCGAACGCCATCGCCAGCGCCGCCAGACCGTAAGCGATCAGCCAGTCCACCATCAATGCCGCCAGCCGGCGTCCCATCGACGCCAGTGAGCCCGGGCCGGCCTTCGGCAGGCCGAGCGTCTCGCCCGAGTACGCCGGGCGCGACTCGGACATCATCGCCCCTTCGCCGGGTCGGGGCTGGCCGCACGGGGCAGGCACGGGTTGCTGCGCCCGCACGGCCGACCAGATACGATTTTGCGGTCCATGGGCCTCACAATAGAACCCGCCGTTGCTCCACTCCGATCTGTGGGACGCGTGGTCACGTAACCTCCGCGCAACACGGGGTTGATGGGCGGGCAACATCATCTTCATAGCGTCAGGCCGCGGATTACCAAGCAAAGGAGCAATCAGTGACGGAAAAGACGCAGGATGACGTCTTCAAACTCGCCAAGGACGAAAACGTCGAATTCGTCGACGTCCGGTTCTGTGACCTGCCCGGCATCATGCAGCACTTCACGATTCCGATTTCGTTCTTCGACGAGAGCATCTTCGAAGACGGCTTGGCCTTCGACGGCTCGTCGATTCGCGGCTTCCAGTCGATCCACGAGTCGGACATGTTGCTCCTGCCCGACCCCGCGACCGCGCAGATCGACCTGTTCACCGAACACAAGACGCTGAACCTCAACTTCTTCGTGCATGACCCGTTCACCCTGGAGGCGTACTCGCGCGACCCGCGCAACGTCGCCCGCAAGGCGGAGAACTACCTGATCAGCACCGGTGTCGCCGACACGGCCTACTTCGGCGCTGAAGCCGAGTTCTACATCTTCGACTCGGTGAGCTTCGACTCGCGCACCAACGGCTCGTTCTACGAGGTGGACGCGATCTCAGGCTGGTGGAACACCGGCGAGCCCAGCGAGAACGACGGTTCGCCCAACCGCGGCTACAAGGTCCGCCCCAAGGGTGGGTACTTCCCGGTGGCCCCCGTCGACCACTACGTCGATCTGCGCGCCCAGATGCTGTCGAACCTCATCAAGGCGGGCTTCAGCCTGGAGAAGGGCCATCACGAGGTGGGCACCGGCGGGCAGGCCGAGATCAACTACAAGTTCAACACCCTGCTGCACGCGGCCGACGACATGCAGCTGTACAAGTACATCGTCAAGAACACCGCGTGGCAGAACGGCAAGACCGTCACGTTCATGCCCAAGCCGCTGTTCGGTGACAACGGCTCCGGCATGCACACCCACCAGTCGCTGTGGAAGGACGGCAGCCCGTTGATGTACGACGAGACCGGCTACGCCGGCCTGTCGGACACCGCGCGTCACTACATCGGCGGACTGCTGCACCACGCGCCGTCGCTGCTGGCGTTCACCAACCCGACGGTGAACTCCTACAAGCGGCTGGTGCCCGGCTACGAAGCCCCGATCAACCTGGTCTACAGCCAGCGCAACCGGTCGGCGTGTGTGCGTATCCCGATCACCGGCAGCAACCCGAAGGCCAAGCGGCTCGAGTTCCGTTGCCCCGACTCGTCGGGTAACCCGTACCTGGCATTCGCGGCCATGCTGATGGCCGGCCTGGACGGCATCAAGAACAAGATCGAGCCGCAGGCACCGGTCGACAAGGACCTCTACGAGCTGCCGCCGGAAGAGGCCGCCAACATCCCGCAGGCGCCCACTCAGCTGTCCGCGGTGATCGACCGCCTGGAAGAAGACCACGAATACCTCACCGAGGGAGGCGTTTTCACGCCCGACCTGATTGAGACGTGGATCAACTTCAAGCGCGAGAACGAGATTCTGCCGGTCCAGATCCGGCCGCACCCCTACGAGTTCGCGCTGTACTACGACGTTTAAGGACGTCTAGACAGACGTTTAAGGACGTCTAAGTCGGCTTAACGACAACACCCGCGTGGCAGTCGCCGCGCGGGTGTTGTCGTCGTGCGGATCAATTCCTGCCGATGCCGCCTCGCCGCCCGGGACCGGCGCCGGGGCGGTACTCCCCGATTCGGTATCAGCGCTCATCTGGTGCTGGCCACGGCCTCGCACCGACTCTGCCGAAATGCAGCGAGCGCAAGGAACAGAGCTTAAGGTCGCGTTATCCCTGATCGTCGATGACGTCGGAAGGGGAGCAGTGGACGGAACGCCGTTCGGCCGCTACCGGCTGACCGAGTTGCTGGGCCGCGGCGGCATGGGCGAGGTGTGGCGCGCTTACGACCCGGAAATGAACCGCGTTGTGGCGCTGAAAGTGTTGGCGCCCAGCTTTGCCGACGATCAGGCGTTCCAAGAGCGGTTCCGCCGCGAAGCACGATCAGCCGCCGGGCTCGATGAACCGCATGTGGTCCCGATACACGACTTCGGTGAGGTCGACGGTCGCCTGTACGTGACCATGCGGCTGATCCACGGCAGCGACCTGCGCGACCTGCTCAACGACGGTCCGTTGCCGCCAGCCCGTGCCGTCGGGATCATCGAACAGATCGCCTCGGCGCTGCACGCCGCGCACGAAATTGGGCTTGTGCACCGTGACGTCAAACCGTCCAACATCTTGGTTGCCGAAGACGACTTCGCCTATCTGATCGACTTCGGAATTGCCCGAGCCGCAGCGGAATCCAGCATGACCATCACCGGCGCGACGATGGGTACGCCGGCTTACATGTCACCGGAGCGGCTCAACGCAGGCCGCGCCGACGCTCGCGCTGATATCTACGCCTTGGCCTGCGTACTGCATGAAGCGCTGACCGGCCAACGCCCCTTCCCGGGTGAAAGCCTCGAACAACAGCTCGTCGGGCACCTGACCTCGCCTCCGCCTCGGCCTTCCACGCTGCAAACGGGAGTGCCGGAAGCGATGGACGCCGTCGTCGCCACCGGCATGGCCAAAGATCCCGACCACCGGTACGCGACGGCTAAGGACCTCGCCCAAGCCGCGCGCGCCGCGCTGACCACCTCGGGTCCACGCGAGGCGGACTCGCCCCAGAATTCGGCGACCGCGGGCGTACCCACCCAATTCGCTCCGGTCCTGAACACGACTCAACCTCCCCCACCGATTCCGGCCTCGTCCGGACGTACCAAGCTCGTCGTCGGTGCGGTCAGCCTGCTCGCCGTCGCGACCGCAGTCGTGGCCATCGTCATCGCAACGACGTCATCGTCGGGCGGTGGAGTCGCGTCGTCATCGCGAGTTTCGACGGCCCGCGGTACGGGGACAGCGCCGGTGGGCAACCCCGTGTCGCGATTGCTGGCCGTGGTGCCCAACAGCGAACGCTGCACGCCCGTTGCGCCGGCCCACCCCGGGTCGCTGGCGGCTGTACATTGCCCGACGGCGATAAGCAACAACGGCTATTTGGAGTTGGTGTATCACCTATTTCCGGACCAAGCCACGCAGAACAACGCCTTCCAAAGCCTCAACTTTGTGCCGTGCCCGGGAGCGGCCGCGTCGCCCCAACCGTGGCAACGCCCTTCGGCCCAGCACACAGAGGGTCAGGTGGGGTGCCTCGTCAGTGACGGATTCGAAGTGATGTGGACGATTCAATCCCAACTGGTGACCGGTGACGCACGAGGCCAGCCACCAAATGTGAGCCTCGACAACGTGTACCAATGGTGGGCTGCCCAATATCAATGATCCACTGACTTTCGCCAACACACCGAATTCAGTCGTAACCTGAGGAAACCGCAATGACTTTGTTCGTGAGCTATTCGAGCCAAGATCGGTCAACGGTCGACGCGCTGGCGGCAACTCTTCGGCGGGCCCATCAACAGGTTTGGTTAGACCAAGAGCTCGGCGGCGGCGATTCCTGGTGGGCCCAGATCCTGGAGCAGATCCGCGCCTCCGATGTGTTCGTTGTTGCCCTGTCCAGCAACTGGTTACAGTCCAAGCCCAGCCAGTCCGAGCTGCGTTACGCGCAGGCCTTGAACCGGCCGATCCTTCCCGTTCGGATTGGTGACATCGGCAGCATGCGTGTCAATCCCCTTGCCGCGCTGCAGATCATCGACTACCGGGACCCGACGGTTGACGCCGGCATCCAATTGGTCACCGCCATCCACTCGCTCGTCAGTAAACCCCAACCGCTGCCCGATCCGCTGCCCGACGAGCCGCCGGTCCCGTTCGGCTATATCACGCGGTTAGGCAACCAGCTCTCCGAAAAGGAGCTGAGCCCGCAGCAGCAGCTGCAACTCTTGGTCGAACTGAGATCCGGACTCGACGAGGACGGCGACGACCCCAGCGCCCGCAGCGATATCGCCCAACTGCTGCGGATGATGCGTATGCGGCACGACGTTACCTACCGTACGCGAAACGACATCGACAATGTGCTGGCTTCGATCGAGCCTTCCGACTCCGGTTCATCGGCCACCATCGAAGCGTCGATGATCGCTACCCAACCCAATACGGCCGGCCCGCGCGACGGCAGCCCGGATGCGGCTACTTTACCTGCAGCACAGGGACGTTCATCGACACAAGCCCGAAGCACAAGTGCCACCCAGGATTCCCGCAAGCGACTGGTCATCATCGGCGGGGCCGCTGCCGCACTCGTCGCCGCGATCGTCGTGGCGATCGTGCTCGTCACCCAGAGCTCTGGAAAGAAGCCGGCGGCGACGCCGAGAGCCGCGCATCCGGCACCAACACCGCCCGGCTCCGCCGCGCCGGGCGGAGCACCTCCGGCAGCGCCGGGCAGCGAGGTCCCCGCGCCGACACAGCCCACCCCCCTGGACTCTGTCCTGCTGGGCGCTCCGGAAGTCGCCACGATCATGGGGGTACCGAATCTGGACATCGGCAATCAGACACAGCAAATGGCCCCGGAATGGCAACTGTCAAACCCGAACTGCCTCAACGCGTTTTATCCCACCCAGGATCCGGCCTACGCGGGCAGCGGCTTCACCGGGGTGCGCGGTCAGTTGTTGCATGCCGGCGCCGATTATCGAGTTTACGAGGCCGCGGTGAGTTTTCCGACCGCCGAGGCGGCCAACGCCTTTGTGGCCGCATCGGCGAACAATTGGAAGGCGTGCGCCGGCTCAACCGTGACCGTAACCGCGTCCGCCGGAACGGCTCACTGGAATTTCGGGAACCCTGCCGGGGCCGCCCCGAAGATTACGCTGGAACGCACCCGTAAGGATGGCACCAATCAATGCCAGCGCGTGCTGAGCGCGGTGTCCAGTGTTGTCCTCGACGTGGTGGCCTGCGCACCCGTCGTCCAGAACCGCGGTGTCGAGATCACCGATCAGATGGCCAACAACGTCAAGCAGTGACACGGGCTTTCGAGACTGCTTGACACTGCCTGTCTCCGGGTATCGACCCCACCGCATACCCGTAAGTGCTCAGAATCCCGAGTCTCCTCCACCGCCAGAGTCGAATCCGCCGCCAGAGTCGAATCCGCCACCACCCGAATCGAATCCGCCGCCGAAGTCAACGCTGCCACCGGAGTCGTAACCCCCGCCGTCACTGCCACCGGCGAAGCTGACGTCGCCGCCGCCGGAGTAGGAATCGCCCGAGCCTTGGTAGCTTCCGTCGAACCCGACGTTTCCCTGCTGGCTGTCGTAGTCAACGTCCTGGCCGCCGCCGTAGCCGGTGTCCGTCCATGCCGAGTCGCGACCCGCCTCGAAGCCTCGCTCGTAGCTGCCGCCCCAATGGTCGTCCAGGACCGCATCCATCAGCAGCACATCGGTGAGCCCCCAGCTCCAGCCCGGCCCCCAAAAGGCGTACGGATAAAAGCCCGGATAGAAAAACATCCCGTTGTAGTAGCCACCGCCGTAGTAGTGCGGGTATCCCGGCTGCGGCGAGGTGCTGTAGTTGTTGTTGTTGATCGTCACGCTCTGACCGGTTTCCGGGTTGGTCGTCTGCACGCTCGCCTGCTTGCGCTCCGCCACCGGGACTGAATTCACAGCGTCCACATCGGGTTTGGCGTCCGGGTACAGCTTTTGGTAGGCCCTGGCCACCGTCGCCTGCACGACCCGCAGGTGCGCCCGCGCGGCCGAGTAGTCGCCGGACTGGTAGGCGTGCCGCGCCTCGTAGAGGCTGGAATTAGCCTTCGTCGCCTCGGCACTGACGTCGACATCGCTGCCGGTGACCAGCGCATTGTTGATATCGGTGACGCCGGATTCGGCGTTGATCAACTCTTGCTTTATTTGGTCTTTCGCCTCGGCGTCCCTGCGGCGCTTACTATTTCGGCTTACTGCGAACACCATCAGACCCACCAACGCCAGCACAACGCCGACGACGATCAGCATCGTCCACAGCCACGCCCAGCTAGTGTGCTTCTGGCTCGAAACAGGAGACGTGGTGACATGTGAACCGGATGCCACGTCGACGTTCGCCAGCTTCCCGACGAACTCACTGGTCGCACCGAAGGGATCATTGCGGTGATCTCTGGCCGACTGACTCAGAAGTGGGTCGACGTTGTCCGCAACGGGCTTCGGCACGTTATAGGCGCGCACGTGGTAACCCTTGGCGTCGATGACCAAGATGACGCCACTGAAATCGGGATGCCGACCCAGGATGACGTCATGGATGGCGTCCGGTGTGGTCACCCCGGTCTGGTCGGGCGCAACCGCCGCAACCCACAGCGGCGGTGCACTGCTCCACGCCCAACGGGTGGTCAGGATCTGCCGGTTGACCTGGTCGGCGTTCTGCAGCGGCGGCCTGCCCGCCGAGTCCGCCACCACGTGCGTCTGCGAGTTGAAGCGCGCCACCACCCGATCCGTGTAGGTGTCGGCCACGGCGGACGGCGCGAACAGCAAAGCCAGCGCCACGCTGATCGGGATCAGGGCAAAGCCCCGGCCACGTTGTGTCACGATTCTCCTGCAGCTAGTTCGTTATTGGCGGTGGCCGCAGTCGAGGTTGGCCACAGCCACGGTCATCGCGACGACCGCCGCGACATACCTCTGACGTCTCACGTCCTCCCCTTCGGGCGATCTTCGGCCTGAGGCCAGGTCTAACGAGTCGGTCTGACACCCAAGATCCCGCGCGATGTGCCTGCGGGCTGTCCGTCGGCCATGTCGACAAGCTCGAGCCAACTTCCCGGAGCGATGTAGTGCCGCTTGACGTCCGCCCGATGCATGTCGATGACCAGCACGCCCGCATCCGTGACTTCGTACTTGTCGAATACGCCGTAGTCGCGCGGTTCGCCGTTGCTGAACACCACCGTGAAAGGCATGCGTTCGAGTATGGCCGTGACCGAACTCGCCGTCTAGCCGTCGAGCGCGAGATCCTTGCGGAAGCGCTGCAGGCCGTCGATCTTGTCGTCGAGCGTCGCGTCGGGTCCGGAGTAGAACATCCACGGCATCGTGATGATCCCGGTGATACCGGCATCGGCGACGCGTTGATAGTCGGCGGTGGTGAAGGCGTCTGTCAGCGGCGTGAGAATGGTGAAATCATGCATCGTCAAACCCTTTTGAGCGCGCAGCTCACGCAGCTTGCCGACTGCCTCGATCGCGTGCTCGGTCTTGATCAGGTCGCCGATCCAACCGTCGTTGCGCGCGGCCCGGCGCAATGCGGCATCACTGAGCCCGCCGACGTAGACCGGTATCGGCGGCGGAGTCGGTTGCATCTCCAGCCGCGGCGTCTGGTAGAACTCGCCGTCGAACTCCGTCCAGCCCGGCGACCACAGCGCCCGCATCAATTCGATCATCTCGTCGGTGCGCTTGCCGCGGCGGTCGAATTGTTCGCCCATCAGCGCGAATTCCTCACGGCACCAGCCGACTCCGATGCCGAGCTCAAGACGTCCCGACGCCAAAACAGCCGCGGTGGCAATGGCTTTGGCCGCCGAGTACGGATTGCGCATCGCGGGGATGTAGACCGTGGTGACGAACCGCAGCCGAGTGGTGACCTGGGCCAGCGCGCCGGCCAACACCCACGGATCGAGCCAGTCCGTGAACGGCTGCCAGCGCCGTTCCCCGTCTTTGGTGTACGGGTACGGCGTGTCGAGGGTCTCCAGGTTCACGACATGATCGGGTATACCGATACCGTCGTAACCGAGTTCGTCTGCGGCCCTGGCGATCTCGATGATCTCCCGGGTGTTCAAAAACGCACTGCTGACGTAGAACTTCATTGGCCGTCCCGCGCCCACGCCGGTTCGATGAAGACGCCGTCGGCCTCCACGGTCACCCCTTTCGCATCCGAAATAGTGCCCCTCGCAAAGGCTTTGGCGCCTTCGGTGCGGTCGATCCAGGCGTCACAACGAAGCGGGCCCAACGGGGTGCCGCGCAGGTACTTCACGGTGATAGTTCCGGTGAAGCGCGCCCGGGACAATCCCTCACTGGCCGCCTCGCCGAGCATGTGGTCGAGCACCAAGGCGCTGACGCCGCCGTGCACCAGGCCGGGCGGGCCCTCGTACGCGGTTCCCAGCACGAACTCGCTGTGGCAGCGCCCGTCTCCGTCATGTTGGACGACGACGGGTGGCGCGATCGGATTGCACGCGCCGACGACGGCATTGCCCAGCGGCAGCGGACGGCCAGCCACCCGAAAGCTGACACCGACCGGCCTGGTCCGTTGGCGCAGCAACCGGGTGACGGCCTCGATCTCGGTGCGCGCGTGAGCGACGGCATCGTCGTCGGCGTCGGTCCGGATGGTGGCGTCGATGAGCTCGCGAACCGCGTCGGCCAACGGCGCGTAGCGACCCGTCACCCGATCAGCCTCTGCGGTGCTGAGCACCTCGAACATCGCCTCGAACGCGCCGGCTCCCTGACTCAACTCCCGAACACCTTGCGCACCACCGCTTTTGCACGTCGCGTCACCCGCAAATAGTTGTCCAAGAACTCACTTCCATCATCGTTGTGCCAGCCCGCCGCGACCGCGACCGCATTCAGCTGACGTCCGGGTCCTGGCAGCTGATCGGTCGCCTTGCCCCGCACCAGCACCAGCGCGTTGCGGGCACGGGTGGCGGTCAGCCAGGCCTGGCGCAGCAGGTCCACCTCGTCCGCCGGCACCAGCCCCGTCTCGGCGATCACGTCAAGCGATTCCAGCGTCGACGTATTGTGCAGCGCCGGGATCTCGTGCGCGTGCTGCAGTTGCAGCAGCTGCACCGTCCACTCGACGTCGGCCAGTCCCCCGCGACCCAGCTTGGTATGGGTTTTGGGGTCGGCGCCACGCGGCAATCGTTCCGATTCGACGCGGGCCTTCATCCGGCGGATCTCGTGCACCGTCTCGGCGGACACGCCGTCGGCCGGGTAGCGCGTCTTGTCGGCCATCAGCAAGAATCGCTGACCCAATTCGGCGTCACCGGCCACGGCGTGGGCGCGCAGCAGTGCCTGGATCTCCCACGGCTGTGCCCACTGGTCGTAGTAGGCGGCGTAGGAGCCCAGGGTGCGGACCAGCGCACCGCTGCGGCCCTCGGGTCGCAGGTTCGCGTCGACTTCCAGCGGCGGGTCGACGCTCGGTGTCCCCAACAGGGTGCGCACCTGCTCGGCGATCGTGGTCGCCCACTTGACCGCCGCGGAATCTTCGACGCCACTGGCCGGTTCGCAGACGAACATCACGTCGGCGTCCGAGCCGTAGCCCAGCTCGGCGCCGCCCAACCTGCCCATGCCGATGACCGCGATCGCCGCGGGCGCCCGGGCGTCGTCGGGGAGGTTGGCCCGGGTCAGCGCATCCAGTGCGGACTGCAGCACTGCCACCCACACCGACGTCAGCGCCTCGCAGACGTCTCGTACCTCGAGCATGCCGAGCAGATCCGCCGAACCGATGCGGGCCAGTTCTCGGCGACGCAGCGTGCGGGCGGCGGCGATGGCGCGCACCGGGTCGGGATGACGGGCCGCCGACGCGATCAGCCCGCGTGCCACCACGGCGGGCTCGGTCTCGATCAGCTTCGGGCCGCTGGGCGCGTCGCCGTAGTCCTGAATCACCCTGGGCGCGCGCATCAACAGGTCCGGCACGTAGGTGGAGGTGCCCAGCACGTTCATCAGCCGCCGGGCCACCGCGGGCTTGTCGCGCAGCGTGGCCAGGTACCAGGTCTCGGAAGCCAGCGCCTCGGACAGGCGCCGGTAGGCCAGCAATCCGGCGTCGGGATCCGGCGTGTACGACATCCAGTTCAGCAGCCTGGGCAGCAGCACCGACTGCACCCGGCCGCGGCGACCGCTTTGGTTCACCAACGCCGACATGTGATTCAGCGCGGTCTGCGGCCCCTCGTAGCCCAGCGCGGCCAGCTGGCGCTCGGCGGCTTCCGACGTCATGCCGTGCGAGATCTGCAGGCCGGGCGGCCCGATCGACTCCAGCAGCGGCTGGTAGAAGAGCTTGGCGTGCAGCTGGGACACCCGCACGTTCTGATGCTTGAGCTCCTCGCGCAGCACCCCGGCCGCGTCGTTGCGGCCGTCCGGACGGATGTGGGCCGCGCGCGCCAGCCAGCGCACCGCCTCCTCGTCGTCGGCCTCCGGCAGCAGGTGCGTGCGCTTGAGCCGCTGCAGCTGCAGCCGGTGTTCGAGCAACCGCAGAAACTCGTAGGAGGCAGTCAGGTTCGCGGCGTCCTCGCGTCCGACGTAGCCACCCGCACCCAACGCGGTCAGCGCGTCGACCGTGGAGGCCACGTGCAGGGACTCGTCGCCGCGGCCGTGCACCAACTGCAGTAGCTGCACGGCGAACTCGACATCGCGCAGTCCGCCACTACCGAGTTTGAGCTCGCGAGCGCGGACCTCGGAGGGCACCAGCTGCTCCACCCGTCGCCGCATGGCCTGCACTTCGCCCACGAAGTCCTCGCGCTCGCAGGCGATCCAGACCATCGGCATCAACTCGTCGAGGTAGCGCTTGCCCAGTTCGGCATCACCCACGGCGGCGCGGGCTTTCAGCAGTGCCTGGAACTCCCAGGTCTTCGCCCAGCGCTGGTAATAGGCGACGTGCGATTCGACCGTGCGGACCAACTCACCGCTGCGGCCCTCCGGGCGCAGGCCGGCGTCGACTTGGAAGCATGCGGTCGACGCGACCCGCATCATCTCGGTGGCCACCCGGGTGGACAGCCCGTCGGCCCGCTCGGCGACGAAAATGATGTCGACGTCGCTGACGTAGTTCAATTCGCGGGCACCGCATTTGCCCATCGCGATCACCGCCAGCCGCGGTGGCGTCTTGTCGCCGCAGACGGTGGCCTCCGCGGCCCGCAGCGAGGCCGCCAGCACGGCGTCGGCGGTGTCGGCCAGCTGGGCGCCGACCACGGTGAACGGCACCACCGGCTCGTCCTCGACCGTCGCCGCCAGGTCGAGCGCAGCCAGCACCAGCAGGTGGTCGCGGTACAACGTGGACAACCGCGGCACCACCGAATTCGGCACGGCCAGCGCGTCTTCGACGCACCCGATGAACGCTTCGTGCAACTCGTCGCGCGTCGGCAGTTTGACATTGCCCCGCAGCAGCTTCCACGACTTCGGGTTTGCGACCAGATGATCACCCAGCGCCAGCGACGAGCCCAGCACCGAGAACAGTCGCCCGCGCAAACTGCGCTCGTTGAGCAGCGCGGCGTTGAGTTCGTCCCATCCGGTGTCCGGGTTCTCCGAGAGCCGAACCAATGCCCGCAGCGCGGCGTCCGGGTCGGGTGCTCGCGACAACGCCCACAACAGGTCGACATGCGCCTTGTCGTCCCGGGCCGTCCAGCCCAATTGCGCCAGGCGGTCACCGGCGGGCGGATCCACCAAACCGAGGCGCCCGACGCTGGGCAGCCGGGGACGCTCGGTCGTGGGTCCGGTCACGACCAAAACGGTAGCGCAACCTGCCGATCTCTCAGACCAACCGGCAGCCTGTGTGAGCTACAGCGACAGGTAGGTGCTCAGCTCGAAGGGCGTGACGTGGCTGCGGTAGTTCGCCCACTCCGTGCGCTTGTTGCGCAGGAAGAAGTCAAAAACGTGCTCCCCCAACGTTTCCGCAACAAGCTCGGAGGCCTCCATGGCGTGTAGCGCGCTGTCGAGGCTGGTGGGTAGCTCGCGGTAACCCATCGTGCGGCGCTCTTCGGGGGTGAGGTCCCAGACGTTGTCCTCGGCCTGCGGACCGAGCACATAGCCCTTCTCCACCCCGCGCAGACCGGCGGCCAGCAACACGGCGAATGCCAGATAGGGGTTGCACGCCGAATCGGGGCTGCGGACTTCGATGCGCCGAGACGACGTCTTGTGCGGCGTGTACATCGGCACCCGCACCAGCGCGGACCGGTTGGCCGCGCCCCACGACGCCGCGGTGGGCGCCTCGCCGCCATGCACCAGACGCTTGTAAGAGTTGACCCATTGGTTGGTGACCGCGCTGATCTCCGAGGCATGCTCGAGGATCCCCGCGATGAACGACTTGCCCACATCCGACAGCTGCAGCGGGTCGTCCGGGCTGTGGAAGGCGTTGACGTCACCCTCGAACAGGCTCATGTGGGTGTGCATGGCCGAGCCGGGGTGTTCGCCGAACGGCTTGGGCATGAACGACGCCCGCGCGCCATTTTCGATCGCGACTTCTTTAATGACGTAGCGGAACGTCATCACGTTGTCCGCCATGGAGAGCGCGTCGGCGAAACGCAGGTCGATCTCCTGCTGGCCGGGCGCGCCCTCGTGGTGGCTGAACTCCACTGAGATGCCCATGAATTCGAGCGCCTCGATGGCGTGCCGGCGGAAGTTGGACGCGGAGTCGTGGATCGCCTGGTCGAAGTAGCCGGCGTTGTCGACGGGCTCCGGCCGGGTTCCGTCGTTGGGGCCGGGCTTCAGCAAGAAAAATTCGATCTCGGGGTGTACGTAGCAGGAGAAACCAAGGTCATTGGCCTTCTGCAGCTGACGTCGCAGCACGTGCCGCGGATCGGCCCAGGACGGCGAGCCGTCGGGCATGGTGATGTCGCAGAACATCCGCGCCGAGTGGTGGTGGCCGCTGGGCGAGGCCCAGGGCAGCACCTGGAAGGTCGACGGATCGGGGTTGGCCACGGTGTCGGATTCCGAGACGCGCGAAAAGCCTTCGATCGAGGACCCGTCGAAGCCGATGCCTTCTTCGAAAGCGCCCTCGAGTTCGGCCGGGGCGATGGCGACCGACTTCAGGTAGCCGAGCACGTCCGTGAACCACAACCGGACGAAGCGAATGTCCCGTTCCTCGAGCGTGCGCAGGACGAATTCCTTCTGTCGATCCATACGTCGAACAGTAGGCAATTGCTGTTAATTCCGTGTTACACGGGTGCTTAGTGCTCGGCACCCTTGTTAAAGCCACCAGCGCAAACAGCCGCACCCGGCGCCCCGGCGGGCCCCACCGCCGCGAGACGCCTGGCGTGTCGTCCGCAGCACTGTCGCAACCGTGCCCGCGCCGGCCGGATGCCGATGATTCCTCAGCGCCGGCTCAGCCACGACTGCGTACCGTCGGGCACCAAGAACACCCCCGGGCCTACGGGTCCCACCGCGGCACCCACGACACCCGTAACCGACTCGTGTGGTTACCGTTCTTGGTCCGAAAGATGTAACCTATTAAAGTGGTTACACGCAGTACGAGGCATTACCAGGAGGTACCGAACGTGATCACCAAACTTCTCGCCGTCGCAGCTATCGGTCTCGGTGTCGTCCTGGGACAAGGCCCGAGCCAGGCCGCACCCGTCGTGGCGGATCCCGCGTTCAACGACCTCAGCTGCACCTGCCAGGCGCCGCCGCCAGTGCCGGGTCAGACGACCGAGGACCGGATCAATCAGGGTCTGCAAGACGCGCTCAACAGGTGAGACCAGAGCAGATCCACCGGGGGGTTGCAGGACGCTCAGGGTCCCCGATTCGTCGGTCGGCTCAGGGTCGGCAATGCAATGCCGGTGGCGGTGTCCCCGTTACGAAATAGTGCATGACAGCGCTATCCACGCATTGGTTCCCACCGAATACCGCGGTGTGCTGCGTCCCGTCGAAGGTGATCAGCGGCGCATCTAGCTGGCGGGCCAAGCTCACGCCCGCCTGATACGGAGTTGCCGGATCGTGCGTGGTGGAGACCACGACGACCTTGCCGGGCGGCATCGCCGGAGCAGCGTGCGGAGCGGATGTCGCCGGCACGGGCCACAGTCCGCACAGATCGCGCGGGGCGTTGCCGGTGAACTGCCCGTAGCTGAGGAATGGCGCGGCCTGGCGGATCTGTTGGTCGGCGGCAATCCAGGCCGAGGGATCCGTCGGCGCCGGCGCATCGACACAGCGGATCGCGTTGAACGCGTCTTGGTCGTTGTCGTAGTGCCCCTGCTTGTCGCGGCCCTGGTAGTCGTCGGCGAGCAGTAGCAGGTCGCCCGCGTCGCTGCCGCGCTGCAACCCGAGCAGACCACTCGTCAGGTACTTCCAATGCTGCGGGGTGTAAAGGGCATTGATCGTGCCGGTGGTCGCGTCGGCATAGCTCAGGCCGCGCGGGTCCGAAGTGCGCCCCGGCTTGGCGACGAGCGGGTCGATCAGTGCCTGGTAGCGGTTGACGAACTGGGCCGGGTCGGTGCCCAGCGGACACGCCGGCGAGCGAGCGCAGTCCGCGGCGTAGTCGTTGAAAGCCGTTTGGAATCCCGCGGTCTGGCTGATGTTTTCCTGGATCGGGTCGACGGTCGGGTCGATGGCACCGTCGAGCACCATCGTCCGCACGTGGTCGGCGAAGTGCTCGAGGTACATGGTGCCCAGCTCGGTGCCGTAGCTGAAGCCGAGATAGTTGATCTGCTCGTCGCCCAGGGCCTGACGCACCATATCCATGTCGCGCGCGACGGACGCGGTGCCGGCGTTGGCCAAGAAGTCTTTGCCCATCCGGCTCACACATTCCTGGGCCAATTGCCGGTAAATCTGCTCGATGTGCGCCACGCCCGTCGGGCTGTAGTCGACCATCGGTTCGGTTCGGTAGGCGTCAAACTCGGCGTCGGTGCGGCAGCGCAGCGCGGGCGTGGAGTGCCCGACGCCGCGCGGATCGAACCCGACCAGATCGAAGTGGCGGGTGATGTCACTGTTCTGCAGATCCGGCGCCATCCCGGCGACCATGTCCACGGCCGACCCACCGGGTCCGCCCGGATTGACCAACAGCGACCCGATCCGCTGACCGGTCGCCGGCACCCGAATCACGGCCAACTTCGCTTGTGCCCCAGTGGGATTGTTGTAATCGATCGGGACCGACACGGTGGTGCACTGTGCGGTCGGAACGTCGCTGCTGTCGGTCAGAACTTGGCTGCAACTACCCCAGTTCGGCGGCGACGCCGCGGCCGGCGGCGCCGGGTTCGGCGTCTGGCCGGCCCCGGGTTCCGGCGTTGCGCCGGCCATGGGCAGAGCAGGTTGGACGGCAACCAAGAGGCCTAACGACAGCAGCACCGAGCTCAGCGATCTCAGGCGCGACATGGCTGTCAATCGTCGCAGCCTTCGGTACCTGTGACGGCGCGAATCGGTCACGCCTTGGTCTCGGGGACGGCGCGTCGCCACGGCGAATCAGCTTTCGGGTGCCACTAACACTTCGCCCCGCTCGGCGGGGTGGTGCCGCCGATCAGATACGCCGTCACGTAATCGTCGACGCAACTGTCGCCCTGGAACACGACCGTGTGCTGAGTGCCGTCGAAGGTGAGCAACGAGCCGCGCAGCTGGTTGGCCAGATCGACGCCGGCCTTGTACGGCGTCGCCGGATCGTGTGTGGTTGACACCACTACGGTCGGGGCGAGGCCCGGCGCAGAGACCGAATGCGGCTTGCTGGTGGGCGGCACCGGCCAGAACGCGCAGGTCCCCAGCGGAGCGTCACCGGTGAACGTGCCATAGCTCATGAACGGGGCGATCTCGCGGGAGCGGCGATCTTCGTCAATTACCTTGGCGCGGTCGGTAATTGGTGGCTGGTCGACGCAGTTGATCGCGACCCGCGCGTCGGTGGCGTTAGTGTAGTGCCCCTTCTGGTCGCGACGCATGTACATGTCGGCCAGGGCCAGCATCGTGTCGCCGTGGTTGTCGGTCAACTCCCGCAGACCGTCGGTGAGGTGGTGCCACAGCGTCGGCGAATACAGCGCCATGATCGTGCCCACGACGGCGTCGCTGTAGCTCAACCCGCGCGGGTCCTTGGTCGGGATCGGCCTGCCAACAAGTTCATTGTTCGGGTCGACCATCGGATCGATCAGGCTGTGGTAGACGTCGACGGCCTTGGCCGCATCGGTACCCAGCGGGCAGTTCGCCTGCTTGGCGCAGTCGGCGGCGTAATCCTTGAACGCGTCCTGGAATCCCTTGGCCTGCCGCAGATCGGCCTCGATCGGGTCGGCGTTGGGGTCGACGGCGCCGTCGAGGATCATCGCCCGCACGTTGTGCGGGAAGGCCTCGGCGTACGCCGCCCCGATCCGGGTGCCGTATGAGTAGCCCAGGTAGGTCAGTTTGTCGTCGCCGAGGGCCGTGCGGATGGCGTCCAGATCCTTGGCGACGTTGACGGTCCCGACGTTGGCCAGAAAGTCTTTGCCCATCTTGTCGACGCACCGGCCGACGAACTGCTTGGTCTCGTCCTCCATGTGCGAGACGCCGGCCGGGCTGTAGTCGACGTTCGGCTCGGTGCGCAGCCGGTCGTTGTCGGCATCGGAGTTACACCAGATCGCCGGGCGCGACGACCCCACGCCGCGCGGGTCGAACCCGACCAGGTCGAACCGCTCGCGGACCCGCTTGGGCAACGACTGGACGACGCCGAGCGCGGCCTCGATGCCGGATTCGCCGGGCCCGCCGGGGTTGATCACCAGCGAGCCGAGCTTGTCGCCTGTCGCCGGGAAACGAATCATCGCCAGCGTCGCGACCTCGGCGTTGGGGCCGCCCGGGTGGTCGTAGTCGACCGGCACGGCGAGCTTGCCGCACATCGCGCCGCCGGGAAGCTTCACCGATCCGCTGACAACGCGACACGGCGTCCACTCCACCGGCTGCCCCAATTTGGGACCCGCCATCAGCGGATGTCCGGCGACAACGCGTACGCAGCCCCCCAGCAGCAGCGTCACGGCAGCGATCGCTGTCGAGACCGCAAGCATGCGCGCGAACCTGTCGCGGCGAGTCAGACTCATGCCAACACATGGTGCCAGAGAGAACCTGAGACTTTCGTGTGCGGCCGCGGCAGGTCGGCTACCAGTCGTTATGCAGGGTCACTCCGGGTCGCTCCGGGTCACTCCGGGTCACTGCGGGTCACGCCGGCGTGCGGAATGGCACGTCTCACACTGCCGCGACGGTGCAACTGCCCCTCAGAGATGGCAGAATAGCGACGGTCAGACGAACCCGGGGACCTTTGAAAGGCCACGAGGATCGACCCGACCACCATTTAGGGACAATGATGTCTGAGCACAACGTTTACGGTGCAAACGCGGCGGGTGAAGCGTCCAAAGCGCCCCGAACCAAAATCCGCACCCATCACTTACAAAAAATGAAGGCCGAAGGCCACAAGTGGGCCATGCTCACGGCCTACGACTATTCGACCGCCCGCGTTTTCGACGAGGCCGGCATTCCGGTCCTGCTGGTCGGCGACTCGGCGGCCAACGTCGTGTACGGCTACGACACCACGGTGCCGGTCTCCATCGACGAGCTGATCCCGCTGGTCCGCGGGGTTGTCCGGGGCGCACCACACGCCCTGGTCGTCGCCGACCTGCCGTTCGGCAGCTACGAGGCCGGGCCCGCCGCGGCGCTGGCCAGCGCCACCCGCTTCATGAAGGAAGGCGGCGCGCACGCCGTCAAGCTCGAGGGCGGCGAGCGGGTGGCCGAGCAGATCGCCTGCCTGACCGCGGCCGGCATTCCGGTGATGGCCCACATCGGCTTCACGCCGCAGAGCGTCAACAGCCTGGGCGGCTTCAAGGTGCAGGGCCGCGGCGACGCGGCCGAGCAGACCGTGCACGATGCGATCGCCGTGGCCGAAGCCGGCGCATTCTCCGTCGTGATGGAAATGGTGCCCGCCGAATTGGCCACCCAGATCACCGGCAAGCTGACCATCCCGACCGTTGGGATCGGCGCCGGCCCGAACTGCGACGCGCAGGTGCTGGTCTGGCAGGACATGGCCGGAATGAGCAGCGGCAAGTCAGCACGATTCGTCAAGCGATTCGCGAACGTCGGCGACGAATTGCGCCGGGCCGCGACTCAATACGCGCAAGAAGTGGCCGGCGGAGTTTTTCCCGCCGACGAACACTGCTTCTGAGCTACTGCATTTGGCATCGACTCTTGAAGTCGGTCAGCGGCTGCCGAATTGCTTCGAGGTCGGCGTGTGCCTGCGGGTTGGCGTCCATGTACTGCTTGATTTGATCGCCAATCTCGCTGCGCGGCTGGCCTTTCAGGCTGGTGAAGTACGCGTTGACGTCCGGGTGGCTGAACAGATACACCGAGGTCGCGGCCGCAACGCCCGACGAGACCTGGGCGAGATCGGCCGCCGTGCAGTTCGGTGGCGGCGGCCCGGGCTCCGGGTCCGCTTGAGCCGAGCCCACGGCGGCCAAAAGCATTGCACCGCCGATAGCGCCGGCAGCAATTCCGCCGATGACCGCGCGCGAAGTGGCGAGAGCGAAAAACACCATCGTTAGCTCCTCCATCAGGTATCCGATACTTACCCGCACGCAAACCATAGGCGGTTTCGGCGATTCCATGGACCAAATCCATTCAGGTGGCAAAGAAGCAAAACCCGCCGCGGTGGCCGCCGGGGCCGATATGCTTGCGAAATGAATCGGCGCCGCTGGATCGCCACACTGCTGGCAGTGTTGGCGATGATGCCAATTCCCGGAATCGTTGTCGCGACGGGATCCGCCGGGCAGGCGCAAGCCACGGTCTGTGTCGGGGTGGGCCGACGTGTGTCGGTCAGCGGTTGCGCCAACGTCGGCGACGCGATCCAGCGCTACGTGCCGCCGCCGGCGGATTACGCACCGATGCCGGAGGACACTCCGCCGCCTCCCCCGCCGCCGTAGTCGATCGCCCGGCGGTCGAATACGTCCGCCCGGGTCAGCGGTCGCGGACACGCCGCAGCAACGATCTCTGCGGGCGGTGCAAGAGTGGTGTGGCACCCTATGGGTAACCATTTACGAGCGTCGATGACCGTGTAATGCCGCGTCGGCGCGCCCTCCTACGGAGCCGCAAAAATGCCAGAAACCTCGCGCCATCTGGAGGTCGAGCGCAAGTTCGACGTCCTCGATTCGACGGTCACGCCGTCGTTCGAAGGCATCGCGACGGTGGCCCGGGTAGAGAAGTTGCCGACGCAATCGCTGGACGCGATGTACTTCGACACGCAGACGCAGGACCTCGCCCGCAACAAGATCACACTGCGTCGCCGCACCGGCGGCCACGATGCCGGCTGGCACCTCAAGTTGCCGGCCGGGCCCGACGCCCGCACCGAGATCCGCATGCCCCTGGGCTCCGCGGACGACGACACCGTGCCCGGCGAACTGCTGGACGTGGTGCTCGCCATCGTCCGCGACCGGCCGCTGCGACCCGTTGCCAGGATCACGACTCAACGTGAAAGCCAGGTGCTGTACAGCAACGAGGGCGCGCCGTTCGCGGAGTTCAGCAACGACCACGTCCGCGCCTGGTCGGCCAATGCGACAGACAGCCCCGACGCGGAGCCCGTCGTCCAGGAGTGGCGCGAGTGGGAACTCGAGCTCGACGAATCGCGTGGGGCGACCGACACCGAGCTGCTGAGCCGGTTGAGCAACCGGTTACTGGACGCCGGCGGCGAACCCGCAAATCATGCGTCCAAGCTGGCGCGAGTCCTCGGCACCCCGGTGCCGACCAACGGGTCTGAACCACCCGAAGATCCGGTGCGGCGGGCGATCGCCGAGCAAATCGACGAGCTGGTGGTGTGGGACCGCGCGGTGCGCGCCGACGTCTTCGACTCCGTGCACCAGATGCGGGTCACCACCCGCAAGATCCGCAGCCTGCTCAAGGACGCCCAGGCGGGATTGTCCGACGACACCCACGCCTGGGTCCTCGACGAACTGCGCGAGCTCGCCGGAATCTTGGGCGTGGCACGCGATGCCGAGGTGCTCGCGCAGCGCTACGAGCAGGAGCTGGACCGGCTCTCGCCGGAGTTGGTGCGTGGACCGGTGCGCGAACGCCTGGTCGAGGGCGCCAAGCGCCGCTACCAGTCGGGGCTGCGGCGGTCGCTGATCGCGATGCGGTCGCAGCGCTACTTCCGGCTGCTCGACGCGCTCGATTCGATAGTGGCCCAACGCCCGACGACCGCTACCGGAGAACAACCGGCGCCGGTCACCATCGACGCCGCGTACAAGAAGGTGCGCAAGGCCGCCAAGGCGGCCGCCGAAGCGGACCAGGCCGCCCAAGCGCACGAGGAGCAGGTCGCCGCCGGGGCCGACGAGGACCACGATGACGACGAAGAGCACGATCGCGACGAGGCGCTGCACGTAATTCGTAAGCGCGCCAAGCGACTTCGCTACACGGCGGCGGCGACCGGGGCGGAGGACGTCTCCAAGCAGGCCAAGGCCATCCAAACGTTGCTCGGCGATCATCAAGACAGCGTGGTCAGCCGCGACCACCTGCTGCAGCAGGCCGATGCCGCGCACGCCGCGGGCGAGGACACCTTCACCTACGGTCTGCTGTACCAGCAGGAGTCCGATCTGGCCGAGAGCTGCCGCCAGCAGCTCGACGAGGCGCTGCGCAAGCTCGACAAGTCGGTGAAAAAAGCGCGCTGACTAGCGCTGACTAAAGGCGGGCGAGTTGGCCTGTAAGCCGGATTCTGTTCCCCACCGCCGCGGCATAAGCAACGGCGGCACGGCGGCGACCATCCATCTGGACACTCCGTTGCCGGGTGCCTCGAGCGGCCTACCCGCAGGCTCGGGCGAGCTACCCTCAATCGCCTGCGCGGCCGCACCTTTCGGTGCGGCCTTCTTGACCTTGCTTCGGGTGGGGTTTGCCTAGCCACCCCGGTCACCCGGGATGCTGGTGCGCTCTTACCGCACCGTTTCACCCTTACCACCGCGAGGGTGGCGGTTTGTTTTCTGTGGCACTTTCCCGCGAGTCGCCTCGGATTGCTGTTAGCAATCACCCTGCTCTGTGAAGTCCGGACTTTCCTCGACTCGTCAGCGCGAGCCGCGGCCGCCCAGCCAACTCGTCCGCACGAACACGGTACTCGCTGGTTAATCTCCTGGCCAGCGGCACAACGGCGGTGCGGGCGGCCGATCGCCGGAGCCTGGCTATTGCCCAATTTTTCCCATCATTGCTTAAATAAGAAGTTGGTGCCACGCTGACCGCATGACAGAAGCCCAAGGATTCGTCGACCAGTCGGTCACGGGCCTCGCGGAGCCGCAACCCATGTACAAGGTGTTGCGCGAATCGAACCCGGTATTCCGGTCGGAGCAGGCGGTGGTGCTCAGCCGCCTGGCCGACATCGAGATGGCGCTGAAGCACACCGAGCTGTTCTCGTCGAATATGGACGCGGTCAACCTCGGCAACATTCGACCGCTGATTCCGTTGCAAGTCGATCCGCCCGAGCACGCGAAGTACCGCCGTGTCCTCGACCCGCTGTTCACCCCGCGCGAGATGGCCCGGCGTGAACCACGCGTCACGGAGCTGGTCAACGAGATGATCGACCGCTTCGCCGGGCGGGGCGAATGCGACTTCCACGAAGAGTTCGCGGTGCCCCTGCCCTGTACCGTGTTCCTGCAGTTGCTCGGCCTGCCATTGGAAGACCTCGACAAATTCCTGGAATGGAAGGACGGCGTGATCCGACCGGAGGGCGACTCCGGGTTCGACCGCCGCCACGAGAGTTCAGCGCCCGTGGCACAACAGATCTACGAATACTTCGACCGTGCCATCGACGACCACATCGCCAGCCCACGCGACGACGTACTGTCGGCGCTGATCAACGCGAAGGTGGACAGCGAGGGTGGTCGGGCGTTGTCGCGCGAGGAGGTGCTCGACATCTGTTTCCTGTTCCTGATCGCGGGCCTGGACACGGTCACCGACTCGCTGGACTGTTTCTTCGTCTACCTGGCCCGCCATCCCGACCACCGACACCAACTCGTCGAGCAACCCGACGTTCTCCCCCATGCAATCGAAGAGTTATTGCGTTGGGAGACACCGGTTCCCGGTGTTGCTCGGGTTGCCATGCAAGACGTCGAGGTGGGCGGATGCCCGATCAGCAAGGGTGAGCGGGTCAGCCCGTTGCTCGGCGCCGCCAACACCGACCCCGCCGAATTCCCCAACCCCGAGGTGGTGGACTTCAATCGCAATCCGAACCGGCACCGCGCGTTCGGCGGTGGGCCGCACCGCTGCCTCGGATCTCACCTGGCCCGCATGGAGCTGCGGGTTGCCTTACGCGAATTCCACCGGCGCATACCGGATTACGAGATCAAACCGGGGACCCAGCTGACGTACACGGCCGCACTGAGATCGGTGGAGTCGCTACCGCTGGTCTTCGAAGTGTCATGAGCCGGGTGTCCGTCGACCCCGACCTGTGCACCGGGCACGGACGCTGCTACAGCCTGGCGCCCGAGGTCTTCGACGCCGACGACGTCGGCCATTGCGTGGTGCTCGTCGAGGACGTCTCGGGTGCGCTGGAAGAGCAGGCCGCCGTCGGGGAGAAAAACTGCCCTGAGCAAGCGATCACGCTGTCGCGCTGACGGCTAGGAGTGTGCGCCCCGGCCACCCAGGATGCACGCTCAATGCCTAATCGCGGGCAATCGCGTGGTAGACCATGTCGACGATCGCCGCGCAGTATTCCTTTTCGATCGGAGCGTCGGAGTACAGTGCGCGAATGTTAATCGGCGCCAGGAGGATCTGGGTGGCAGCCACCGTGGTGATTCCGTCGCGGAGTTCGCCGCGCCGCCTGGCCCTGTCGATTATCCGGCGCACCACCGCGAAACGAGCCCGCCAGAACATCATTCGGGTTTCTTCGTCGTGACGCCCACGCGGCCCCATTACCAACGCCCGCAAGAATGCGCGGCCCACTTCGGTGTTGACGCGCTTGGCGACGCTGATGGCCAATGCTTCCAGGTCCCCATGCAACGAGCCCGTATCCGGCACGTCACCCCAGGTCTCGAGATCAGCGAGCGCCGCATCGACGATCAGCCGTTGACGATCGCCCCAGTGGCGGTAAATCATTTCCGCCTCGATGCGATGGCGCTCGGCCAGCGCCTCGATGCTGAATCGCTCGACGCCCCAGCGGGCCAACTCGTCGAGCACCGCCGGCATCACCTGCGCCCGGATCTCTGCCGGAACGGCGTCCGGCAATTCGTCGGGTGGTTGATCCGGCGGCATGGACTACTCCTAGCGGCTAAAGGTAGCCGGTCTGATTCACGAGTCGCACCGAAGATGCCCCATCCGAATAGAACTCAGCGATGCTCAAGGATGCCAGGTCAAGGTGCAATCTGTACAGGATCTCGGGTCCGGCATCCAGCGCCAGGCGCAGCAACATCTTGATCGGCGTGACGTGCGAGACGACCAGCACCGTGGCGCCAGGATGGGTGGCCAGGATGCGCTCCCGCGCCTGGTACACCCGTTCGAGCGCGGCATCGAAGCTCTCGCCGCCCGGCGGCTCCGTGCTGGTGTCGCGCAGCCAGCGGGTGTGTAATTCGGGATCGCGTTCGGCGGCCTCGGCGAACGTCAGCCCCTCCCAGCCACCGAAGTCGGTTTCGATCAGGTCGTCGTCCACGGTCACGTCCAGGCCCAGCGCCTTGGCCGCCGCGGACGCGGTGTCGTAGGCACGCTGCAGTGGCGAGGAGATCACCGCGGCGATGCCCCCCCGCTCGGCCAGATACCGTGCCGCCGCTTGGGCCTGCCGGCGGCCCAAGTCGGTCAGTTCCGGATTACCGCGCCCGGAATAGCGCCGCTGCACCGACAGCGCGGTCTGCCCGTGGCGCAACAACAGCAGCCTGGTCGGGGTACCACGCGCTCCGGTCCAGCCCGGTGGCGACGATGGTTGCGTCGCAGCGGATTTCGCACCCGGGGCTATCGCGGGCTCGGTCGGCACCGGCTCGGAGACCCGCGGCTCGGAGATCTCGGCGCTGACCTCGGCCGCGGCGTCCATCGCTTCATTGGCCAGCCGGTCGGCGTGTTTGTTGCGTTCGCGCGGAATCCACGTGTAGCTGATCCGGTCGAAGCGCGCCGCGAGCTTTCGGGCCTGGGCGTGCAACTCAATCAGGTCGGGGTGCTTGACTTTCCACCGCCCGGACATCTGCTCCACCACGAGCTTGGAATCCATGAAGACGTCGGCCTCACGGGAACCGAGCTTGACGGCGTCTTCCAAACCGGCTATCAGCCCGCGGTATTCGGCGACGTTGTTGGTCGCCCGGCCGATGGCCTGCTTGCTTTCGGCCAGCACCGTGCCGCGATCCTCGTCGTGCACCACCGCGCCGTAGCCGGCCGGCCCGGGATTGCCGCGCGACCCGCCGTCGGCTTCGATGACAACCTTCACTGGCCGGGCCCCTTGACCCGCAACAGGATCGCGCCACATTCCGGGCAGCGCACCACGTCGTCGTCGGCGGCCGCCGAGATACGGGCCAGCTCTCCCCGGTCGATCTCGATCCGGCACGCGCCGCATCGATGCCCGAGCAGCGGGCCGGCACCCGGTCCGCCGCCGGCGCGCTGCCGCTCGTAGAGGGCGGACAAGTCGGGATCCAGCGCCGCGGCCAGCCGGTCCCGTTGCGACGCGTGGGCCTGGCGGGTCTGGTCGATTTCGGCCAGGGCGGCGTCGAGGCCCTGCTGCGCGCCGGCCAGCTCGGCCTGCAGTGCCTCCATCGCGTCCTGCTCGGCGGTCATCTGGGCCTGCAACTCCTCACGACGTTCCATGACTTCCAGCAGCGAATCTTCCAGGCTGCCCTGACGGCGCGTCAGAGTTTCCAGTTCGTGCTGCAGATCCGACAACTGCTTGGCGTCGGTGGCTCCCGACTCCAGCAACGACCGGTCGCGATCTTCGCGCTGGCGCACCGCCGCGATTTCCGACTCGTAGCGTGAGATCTGAGTGTCAAAGTCCTCCAACGCAATTCGTGCCGCGCCCAGCCGGTCATTGGCCGCGTCGTGTTCGCGGCGCATCCGCTCGATCGCCTCCCGCTGCGGCAGCCGGGTGGCCCGATGCGCGATCCGGGACAGCTCGGCGTCCAGCTCTGACAACTCCAAGAGCGAACGTTGCTGTGCTACTTCGGCTTTCATGATTGATCTCCACATGCTTGCTGGCCGAGATTCCACGGGTCGGTGCGAGTGGTGGACACGTGCACCGGCAGGTCCCCACCGAATCGGGACCGCAGCACCTCGGCGGCTTGTGTGCACCAGGGGAATTCGCTGGCCCAATGTGCGACGTCGATCAGCGCCACCTCCGAAGCCCGGCGATGCTCGTCGGCCGGATGGTGGCGCAGGTCGGCGGTCACATAGACCTGGACGTCGGCGCGGGCAACGAGGCTCAGCAGCGAATCTCCGGCGCCGCCGCACACCGCGACCCGTGACACGACCCCGTCGGGGTCGCCGGCGGCGCGCACGCCCCAGGACGTCTGCGGCAACGCGGCACCGACGCGGGACACGAAGGCGCGCAACGATTCGGGTTGCGCCAGCGTTCCGATACGGCCCAATCCGGTATCGCCGGGCGCGGGCACCAAAGCGAGGATGTCGAATGCCGGCTCTTCGTACGGGTGGGCGGCGCGCATCGCGGCCAACACGGCCGCCCGGGCCCGCGCGGGTGCCACGACCTCGAACCGGTCTTCGTCCAAACGCTCGACGGTCCCGACGCTGCCCACCGCGGGTGTGGCCCCGTCGTGCGGCAGGAACTGCCCGATCCCGCTGACGCACCAGCTGCAGTGCGAGTAGTTGCCGATATGGCCGGCACCGGCGTCGAACACGGCCGCCTGCACCGCTTCTGCGTTCGCGCGCGGCACGTAGATCACCCACTTGTCGAGATCACTAGGCCCTGACAGCGGTTCGAGCACGGCCTCGACGGTGAGACCAAGAGCGTCTGCGAGCGCATCGGAAACCCCGGGCGATGCCGAGTCGGCGTTGGTGTGCGCGGTGAACAGCGAACGCCCGCTTCGGATCAGCCGGTGCACCAGCGCGCCCTTGGGCGTGTTGGCGGCGACCGTGTCGACCCCGCGCAACAGCAGCGGGTGATGAGCCAGCAGCAGGCCCGCTTCGGGAACCTCGTCGACGACCTCCGGCGTCGCATCGACGGCGATCGTCACCGAATCCAGCACGTCGTCGGGATCGCCACAGACCAGGCCAACCGAATCCCACGATTGGGCAAGCCGGGGCGGGTAGGCCTCGTCCAGGACCTCGATCACGTCGGATAGCCGTGCACTCACCGTCGCCCCCCACTCTGCGAGACCGGCATGGACTCCGAGATCGCCTGGACCAGCAGCGGCCACTCCGGGCGCACCGCGGCTCGCAGATAGCACTGGTCGAGGCCGACGAACGTGTCACCGCGGCGCACGGCAATCCCCTTGTCGTGCAGACTGTTTCGTATCCGAACAGCATCCGGGATGCGGAACAGCACAAACGGCGCCCGGCCATCGACCACGTCGGCGCCCAGCGCCGTCAGAGCGGCCACCATCTCGGTGCGCACGGACACCAGCCGCGCGGCGTCGGCTTGCGCATCGGCCACCGCATCCGCGGCACAGCAGGCGTCGATGGCCGCCAGTTGCAGTGTGCCCACCGGCCAGTGCGCGCGCCGGGCGGTCAACCGCGCCAACACCTCTGGGGCGCCCAGCGCATAGCCCACCCGCAATCCGGCCAGCGCCCAGGTCTTGGTCAGACTGCGCAGCACCAGCACATCGCCCGGCGCATCAGCGGCGAGCGACTCCGGCTCGCCCGGAATCGAATCGGCGAACGCCTCGTCGACCACCAGGATCCGTCCGGGCCGCCGCAACGCGAGCAGCTGTTCGCGGCGGTGCAGCACCCCGGTCGGGTTGGTCGGATTGCCCACCACGACGAGGTCGGCGTCCGGGGGCACGCCAGCGCCGTCGAGGCCGAACGGCGCTTCGACGACGACGTGGTGCACCGGCACGCCGGCCGCGGCCAGCGCGACGGCCGGCTCGGTGAACGACGGCGCGATCAGCGCGGCCAGCGCCGGCCGCAGGTTGGGCAACAACGCGAACCCTTCGGCGCCCCCGGCCAGCGGCAGCACCTCGTCGCGGGCCCGGCCGTGCCGCCGCGCGACCGCGTCCTGCGCCCGGTGCAGATCCTCGGAGCTGGGGTAGCGCGCCAGGTCCGGCAGCCGCGCGGCCAGCCGCTCGATCAGCCAGTGCGGTGGCTGACCGTGACGGACGTTGACCGCGAAGTCCAGCATGCCCGGCGTGGCGGCCTGATCACCGTGATAGCGCGCCATCGCAAGCGGGCTCGGGTCTGGACTCGCCATCCGTGAAACACTAGTGCGCCGTCCTGGGCGCCCGGCAGGAACACCGTCACACCGTGACGCCGCCCATCTAGGACAATGGTGACGTGACAGGAGCAGTTTCGGCCGATGGCCAGGCCCCGCAGCTGGTGATCTTCGATCTCGACGGCACTTTGACCGATTCCGCGGCGGGGATCGTCGCCAGCTTCACCCATGCGCTCGAGCACGTTGGCGCGAAGGTGCCCGAGGGTGACCTGGCCGCGCAGATCGTCGGCCCGCCGATGGACGAAACGTTTCAATTGATGCTCGGCGAGGACGCCGACGCGGCGTTCGCGGCGTTCCGGGCCGAATACGGCGCCCGGGGCTGGTCGAACAACAGCCTGTTCGACGGGATCGAGCCGCTGCTGGCCGATCTGCGCGCCGCCGGGGTGCGGCTGGCCGTGGCCACCTCCAAGCTGGAGCCGACGGCACGCCGCGTGCTTGCCCACTTCGCGCTCGATCACCATTTCGAGGTCATCGCGGGCGCGTGCCCGGACGGGTCGCGCCGCAGCAAGGAGGAGGTGCTGGCGCACGCGCTGGCCCAACTGCAGCCGCTGCCCGAGCGAGTGCTGATGGTCGGCGACCGCAGCCACGACGTCGACGGCGCGGCCGCGCACGGTATCGACACCGTGGTGGTCGGTTGGGGCTACGGCAAGGCCGATTTCGCCGACGGCTACCACGGCGTGACGCATGCCGCGACGATCTCCGAGCTGCGGAGGGCGTTGGGTGTCTGATCCCTTGCACGTGACCTTCGTCTGCAGCGGCAACATCTGTCGCTCGCCAATGGCCGAGAAGATGTTCGCCGACCAGCTGCGGCAGCGTGGTCTCGCCGATGCGGTCCGGGTGACCAGTGCGGGCACCGGCAACTGGCACGTCGGCAGTGGCGCCGACGAGCGGGCGGCCAAGGTGCTGCGGGCCCACGGCTACTCCACCGCGCACCGCGCCGCGCAGGTCAACGACGACCACCTGGGTGCCGACCTGGTGGTGGCCCTGGGCCGCAACCACCTTCGGATGTTGCAGCAGCTCGGTGTGGAGAGCGACCGGGTCAGGATGCTGCGCTCGTTCGACCCGCGATCGGGCGCCCATGCCCTCGACGTCGAGGATCCCTACTACGGCGACCACGCGGACTTCGAAGAGGTGTTGGCCGTCATCGAGGCCGCGCTGCCCGGCCTGCACGACTGGGTCGACGAACAGCTGGCGCAGAACGGGCACGGTTGATGCATCGCTTTCTCGCACGGTTGGCATTCCTGCTCCGGCCCGGCTGGGTAGCGCTGATCCTGGTGGTCATCGCCTTCACCTACCTGTGTTTCATGGTGCTCGCGCCGTGGCAGCTGGGAAAGAACGCCCGCACGTCACGCGAAAACCACCAGATCGAGAACTCGCTGAACACCGCGCCGGTGCCGTTGAAAACCTTGTTGCCGCAGCAGGATTCGTCGGCGCAGGCCGCGCAGTGGCGACGCGTGACCGCGACGGGGCATTACCTGCCCGACGTCGAGGTGCTGGCCCGCTTGCGGGTCGTCGAGGGCGATCAGGCCTTTGAGGTGCTGGTCCCATTTGTCGTCGACGACGGGCCGACCGTGCTCGTCGATCGCGGTTACGTGCGCCCCGAGCCCGGCTCGCACGTCCCGCCGATCCCCCGCCCGCCGCAGGACAAGGTGACGATCACGGCGCGGCTGCGTGACTCCGAGCCCGCGGTTACCGACAAGGAGCCGTTCTCCAGAGACGGTGTGCAGCAAGTGTATTCGATCAACACCGATCAGGTCTCGGTGTTGACCAAGGTGCCGCTGGCCGGGTCGTATCTACAGCTCGTCGAAGACCAGCCGGGCGGTCTTGGCTTGATCGGCGTGCCGCACCTGGACGCCGGACCGTTCCTGTCCTACGGCATCCAGTGGATTTCGTTCGGCATCCTGGCCCCGATCGGGCTGGGCTATTTCGCCTACTCCGAAATCCGGATCCGGCGTCAGGAAAAGCAAGCGAAAGCGCCTGAAACCCCGATGACCGTCGAGGAGAAACTCGCCGACCGCTACGGCCGCCGCCGTTGAGTGTGCCGTGCGGGCGCCCCAGCCGCGCACTGGCCGCCGTCCGCGCGCACTCAACGCCCTGGGCGCACACTCGATACCGCGGCCAGCAACGCCGCGGCCCCCAGCTGCACAATTCGCGACAGCGCGACCGCGCGGCGCAGATCGGCCGCACCGGGCTGGCGCCCGTCGCCCAGGGTCGGGCGGATCTGCAGCTCGTGGTGATACTGCGTGGGCCCGCCCAGCCGCACCCCCAGCGCGCCGGCGAAAGCCGCCTCGACGACGCCGGCGTTGGGACTGGGATGGCGAACCGCGTCGCGGTGCCAGGCCGCAACCGCGCCCAATGCCGACCCGCCGACCAGTGGTGCGCACACCACCACCAGCACCGCGGTCACCCGGGCCGCGACGTAGTTGGCCAAGTCGTCCAATCGTGCTGCAGCCCAACCGAATCGGATGTAACGCGGCGAGCGGTGGCCGATCATCGCGTCCAGGGTGTTGATCGCTCGATACATCAGCACACCGGGCACCCCGCTCGCGCTCGCCCACAGCAGCGGGGCCACTTGCGCATCGGAGGTGTTCTCGGCGACGGACTCCAGCGCCGCGCGGGTCAGCCCCGAGCCGTCCAGCCGGGACGGGTCGCGCCCACACAGCGACGGCAGCAGCTGCCGCGCGGCGTCGATGTCGTTGCGGTCGAGCAGCCGCGCCATGTCCAGGCCGGTGCGCGCCAGCGACGTTCCGCCCAGCGCGACCCAGGTCGCGGTGGCGGTGGCGGCGATCGGCCACAGCGGGTCGCGGTGTGTGGTGGCCCGCTGTACGGCCGTGCCGATCAGCCCCACCGTGCCGACGGCGAGACTGACGTGAAGTGCGCCCGCGATCTTCGCGTCGCGGTAGGTGAACCGCTCCAGCCAGGCGGCCGCGTCGCCGAATGCCGCGACGGGATGGCCCCGTTTCGGATCGCTCAGCGCGAGATCGGCCAGGCAGCCGACCAGCACGCCGACGATCCGGGTCCGCGTCACAAGCACTTCGGCAGCGTCTCACATGCGCCTTCCGGATCGCATCACTGAGGTCTGCCCACTTCGGGCGGGACCTGACGTCTGGGCCGTCGACGTGGTCTACTCGCCTATATGAAGGCCGTGACCCGGGTGGCCGACCTGCTCAACGCGGCGGCACCGCTGCTGCCCGCCGCGAACGTGATCATGCAGCTGTCCCTGCCGGGCGTCGGCTACGGCGTGCTGGAAAGTCCGGTCGACAGCGGCAACGTCTACAAACACCCGTTCAAACGGGCCCGCACCACCGGCACCTACCTGGCGGTGGCGACCATCGGGACCGAGTCCGACCGCGCGCTGATCCGCGACGCCGTCGACGTCGCACATCGCCAGGTGCGGTCCACGGCGGTCAGCCCGGTGTCCTACAACGCGTTCGACCCCAAGCTGCAGCTGTGGGTGGCCGCCTGCCTGTATCGCTACTTCGTCGATCAGCACGAGTTCCTCAATGGTCCCCTGGACGAGGCCAGCGCCGAGGCGGTCTATCAGGACGCCAAGCGGTTGGGCACGACATTGCAGGTGCCCGAGCGGATGTGGCCGCCGGACCTCGTCGCGTTCGACGAGTACTGGAAGCGTTCGCTCGACCAGCTGCGCATCGACCCGCCGGTGCGCGAGCACCTGCGCGGCGTGGCCGCCATGGCGTTTCTGCCGTGGCCGCTGCGGATGCTGGCCCGTCCGCTCAACCTGTTCGCGACGACGGGGTTCTTGGCCCCGGAGTTCCGGGCGATGATGCAACTGGACTGGTCGCAGCGTCAGCAGCGGCGGTTCGAGTGGCTGCTGTCCGCGTTGCGGCTGGCCGATCTGTTCATCCCGCACCGCGCGTGGATCTTCGGTTATCAGCTTTACCTGTGGGACATGCGATTTCGGGCACGCCGCGGCTGGCGGATCGTCTAGATGGCGACGCCGGCACGAGCAGCAAAGGCCACCATCGTCACCTGCATCGCGCTGGAGTTCTTCGCCCGCCGGGGTGACGCAGCGGGCCCCGCACCCACCGAGCGTGAACTCCACGACGCACACCCGGCGTGTTGCGTCGTGAAATGCACACTCGGGCAGCGTGGACGGCTGAGCTCTTAGCGAACCGTGCCGAAAAACGTACGCAGGTCCTCGACGAACAGCTCGGGTTGTTCGAACGCGGCGAAGTGACCGCCGCGCGGCATGTCGGTCCAGTGCGTGATGTGGTAGTTCGGCTCGCACCAGATGCGGGGTGACTTCAGCAGCTCACCCGGGAAAGCGGCTACGCCGGTGGGCAATTCGACGCGGCCACCCCCGCCCCAGACGCTGAAGCTCTCCCAGTACAGCCGGGCCGACGACGCGGCGGTGTTGGTCACCCAGTACACCATCACGTTGTCGAGCAGCTCGTCTCGGCTCACCGCGTTCTCGGGGTGACCGTCGCAATCGGCCCAGTCCCAGAACTTCTCGACGATCCACGCCAGCTGCCCGACGGGCGAGTCGGCCAGACCGTAGCCGAGCGTCTGCGGCCGAGTGGACTGCTGCTTGGAATAGCCGGTGCCCCACTTGCGGTGGTTGGCCAGCCCGGCCAGAGCGGCTTTCTCCTGCTCGGTCGGATTGTCGAGGTTACCCGGACGGCCGATCGGCATGTTCAGGTGAATCCCCGCGCAATGGCCACCGTTTCGGCCGATCTGCGTGGTGACGGCGGCACCCCAATCGCCGCCCTGAGCGCCGTAGCGGTCGTAGCCGAGCCGGCGCATCAGCTGCTCCCAGGCCTGCGCGATCTTCTCCACGCCCCACCCGGTGCGGGTGGGCTTGCCGGAAAAGCCGTAGCCGGGCAGCGACGGACACACGACATGAAAGGCATCCTCGGCACGCCCGGACGGCGGATTGGTCAGTGGCTCAATCACCTTGTGGAACTCCACAATTGAGCCCGGCCAGCCATGCGTGATCACCAGCGGGAAGGCGTCGGAGTGCGGGGACCGCTGGTGAATGAAATGAATGTCCAGCCCGTCGATATCGGTGACGAACTGGTCGAAGCGATTGAGCGCGGCCTCACGAGACCGCCAGTCGTATTCGTTGGCCCAGTAGTCGGCCAGCTCGCGGGTGTAGGCCAGCGGAATGCCCTGACTCCAGTCGTCCACGCATTCGGCTTCCGGCCATCGAGTGCGCGCGAGGCGCGACCGCAGATCGTCGAGTACGTCGTCGGGAACGTCGATTCGAAACGGCTTCACGCACTCATAGTGCCGCCGTGGGCGAACCCGGCGACAGCCGCCCCCGCGGCCGCGTCGCTCTTACCGTTCTCTTAATATTTGGGTAAGGTGTCCGCCATGACCGACGCGACCGGCGTGCGAAGCCACCTGCGCTCCAGCGCCGACGCCGCGGCGGCGTACCGCCTCGTGCAGGGCCGCGTCGATGCGCTGCTGCGGGGCCGCACCGACGTATGCGAGCGCGTCGTGCCGGCCTGTCCCGCGTGGTCGATTCGCCAGACCGTTTGCCACCTGGCCGGTACCGCCGAGGACGCGGTCGCGGCAAACCTCGACAACGCGGGCACCGACGAATGGACCCAGGCCCAGCTCGACCGTCTGGCCGGCCGCCGCCTCGACGAGGTGCTGGACCTGTGGGCGACGGCGACCGAGGCGGTCACCGAATTCTTGGCGGCGAGCCCGAAACTCGTTGGTGCCCAAGCAGTTTTCGATGCCCTCATCCATGAACACGACATCCGCGGCGCGCTCGCCGAACCCGGTTCTCGGACAGCGGATCCGGCGTTCGCCGTGGCCGTCGGATTCTTGACGACGATGATCGACCGGACCATCCGGCGCAATGCGCTTCCATGCCTGCAACTGACGACCCCGACCACGGGAACCACGCAGCTCGGCGACCCCGCCAAGGCGCCCGGCCAAATCGCGGTTGAGCTCAGCGATTTCGAGGCGCTACGCGTCTTCGGCGGGCGGCGCAGCCGGCGTCAGCTGGCGACCCTGCCCTGGGAAGGGGACGTCACGCAGCTGCTGCCGATCTTTCACACCGTCGCGGTGCGACCGCCAACCGAGGATCTCTGCGAATAGAGCGGGCTGCTGGTCGGGGTTGGCACTGCCCGGTCTCAAGGTGCGACCCTGATCAACCCCGGCTCCTTCGGTGGCGAAGTCGGCGGAGGCGGTGGCGCGGGCGGCGAGGGCGGCGGCAACTGTTGCGGAGGAGGCGGCGGCGGTTCCTGTGGCGGAGGCGGAGCCACTTGTTGCGGAGGCGGCGGCGGCTCCTGCGGCGCGGGCGGCAGCTGCTGCGGAGGCGCAGGCAACTGTTGCGGAGGCGGTGGCTCCTGTGGCGGAGGCGCAGGCAAACGTTGAGGTAACGGCTGCTGTGGTCGAGGCGGTGCCGCGATCGGCGGCGGTGGTGCCTGGAGGTGCGCCAAAGGCGGTGGTTCGGGAATCGTCGGCGGGTCCGGATCGGCGATCCCTGCGGGGCGAACAATTCCGATCAGCGAGACGGGCGCGCTGCCATGAACCTGAAAACCCGCCGGGTGAATGCCGTCGGCGGCCCGCCGGGTCGGCTCATTCCATCCCGCTTTGGGACGGGTGATGAGGACCGCGAGTTTGCTCTTGTCGTATGGGCAGTAGGCCCCGACTGCTGCAATGACGAAGCGCCCCTCGGTGCGTGTGAGGGGGCCGCGGGCGATCTGGCTCTGGGACGGATCATCGCTCACGGCATTGTCAACCAGAGTGTCCACAACGCGGTTCGCCGGCGTGCCGTTATCCAGTGCCTGACAAACCTTGTGAGCCGTCTCGACGAGGCTTGGCACGCCTGCCACGGCGGGGACGCCTTCATCATCGAGAAGCGCCAGAAATTTGTCGTCGTTTGGGTCAGCCGCTGCTGCACCGCCGCGCACTATTGCAACGCCGCCGAGCAACGCGATGGCGGCAATCGGAATGCCGACATAGCTGGTGATGCCATTGAATCGGTAGGTGCCGGTTAACATGAGAGGGCTTCCATTCTGCAAGAGCCCGTCCCGACGGACTTCGGATAATCACCTAGGCCGCAGGTGTGATCGCCTGCGGGTGTCGTCGTTGACGGGCGCCGGATCCGTCTCTCAGGAGGCATCGGCAGTAGGCGTCGTCCGGCGAAGTCGCCGGTGCTCGGTATTCTGAGCGATGTGCCGCCGGGCAAACGGAGATGACGGGCGAAGTGAACTTCGTCCATCTCAATGCATCCCAGCAGCCGCAGGACGATGCGCCTGGCAATCGCACTGCCGCTGGCCAACGACATAGCAAGATCGTACCGCCGGCGCTCGGCGTTGGCTGACTGTGAGTACGAGCTGCGAAAGATGTTTTGCCGATTGTGAAACATCAACTGAAAGAACGTCTTTCGAGCGGCGAATCGGCTGGTTAGGGTGCTATAACACCGGCACAGCGCGACGATCCCGCCGACGGAGACCCATCACCACGCGTCGTCGAGACCGTCGCGATCGTCGCCCGTCGCGCGCTCGGCGTCGGTCACCTGACGATCCGCTTCCTGAATCAGCTTGCGGACCTCGTTCATCAGCTCGCGCATGTCGGCGCGCAAGGCATCGACGGCGGCGTACAGATCGGCCTTGGTAGCCGGTTGATTCGCCGCCGACAGCGGCCCGACGCCAGGTGCCGTGTGGGCCGCACTGGCGCTCTGAGAACCGGGTACCTCGCTCACGCTCCCAGACAATGCCATACCCAGGCAAGCAGCGACAACGGAACGCCGCGTTATCCGAACGGCTACCGCGCATTCACCCGTCGTCGCGGCCTAGCCGCCCCGTCCTGCACCGGCGGCGTCCTCGAGAAGATCGGCTGCCCTCGCAACGCTTTCGGCGGGTTCGGTCGTCGTGGTCGCCAACTCGCGGGCCCGCGCAACGCAGTCCGGCGCGAGAATCGAGCGCAGCCCCGCGATCAGTAAATCCGGAGTGGTGGACCAGAATTCGCGCCCGAAGCCGACTCCCAGCCGGGTGACCGCCGCCGCCCACACCGGCTGATCGTCGCCGGCATGCCACAGGATCAACGTCGGAACGCCGGCGCGCATCGCAGTGGCCGTGGTTCCGGCACCGCCATGGTGGACGACCGCCCGACAGGCCGGGAAAACCGCCGCATGATTCACCGCGTCCACCAACTTCACGTGACCGGCAGGTGCAATGCCGGGCGGCCCGCCACCGATCAACGCCCGCTCCCCCAACTGCGCACAGGCCGCGGTGATCACGGCCACCGTCTCGGCGGGATTGGGCAGCGTCATGGCGCCGCCGAACCCGAAGTAGATCGGCGGCGTTCCCGCGGCGATCCACGACAACACCTCCGCGTCGGCGTCCGTCGGCAACTCCATCGTCAGTGCCCCGACGAAGGGCCGTCGCTTACCCCGTTGCGCCCATTCGGTGGCCAGCCCGGGAAAGCAGAACTCGTCATATGCCTGGATTTCCAAGGGTTCTCGCGCGGGCGCGGCGACGTCGGGCAGGCTCAGATCGCGACGTTGAGCGTTGTGCGCCTGCTGGGTCAGCTCCCCCATCAGGCCGCCCGGGATCGTGGGGTCGCCAGGGAAGAAATGCAATGCCGCATGCGGGATTCCGTAGTATTCCGCGACATTGGCGGCCACGCGTTGCTCGCCCTTGCCCGTCACCAGCAGGTCGGCCCCATTCGCCAGCGCCTTGAAGCCCGTGCTCCAGTCCGCCAGGATCTGGGTGACGCGCCGCACGACGTCGTCCACGCCGCCCAGCGGCGGCGGATTCGTGCCGAACGCGACCGCGGCAAGCCCCGTCGACTCGACGAAGCCGAGCATCCAGGGCGGGACCGCCAGGCACACGTCGTGACCCCGGCTGCGCAGCTCGCGAGCGAGCGCGGCGAACGGCTCGACATCGCCGCGAGTGCCGTAGCCGGCCAGCACGAACTTCACAGACGCTCCTGCTAGTAGTTGTCGTATTCCGAGAAGACCACGGCATTGCCCTCGCTATCGTTAGCCAGCAGCGTCACATAGTTTCCCTCATCGTCGGTCCCGCCCCGCGAACTGATCGACGGAATCGGCTCGAGCTCGGGCAGCCACGGTCGTGCAGCAGAACACCCGGTGGCCATTCCGCGACCACGCGGCCGGCGAGCGCTGCCACCGGAACGCACCTCGACATGGGCTTCACGGCTAGGGCTGAAAAGCAGGAAGAATAGAGCCGGAATCGCGAATCTCCCAGATACTGTTCTTGCTCACGCCATCAAAGTTGATCTTATTCAACGTTTCTCGCGAATACGTGAGATCGATGGCAACGTGAGTCGCGGTATTGCCGTATGGGTCGGTCATCGGGAAGGTGCCCTGCACGTTCACGGCGGAAGCGTCCGGGTAGGTCGCTCGTGCGTATCGGAGAATGTCGATGGTGTCGTGCCGCGCACCGTCTTTGATCATCGTCTCGGTGTAATTGTCCCGAATGGCAAATCGGGCGTCGACGACGTCGCCATTCGGGCCAGCAGAAATGGCGAAGGCCACTCCGTCTGGCTTCTTGGGGCCGGTCGGGGTCGGTGGCATCGCCTCGGTTAGTGTCGACGGTCCAGCCGCGGCCGGACCGCTCGACGACGACGTCGCCTGGCTGTCATTCCTATCGTCGAAACCCCAGCTTTTGCCGATGATGATGAGCAGACCGAGCGCGACGAGTGCCGCCACGGCCAGGGCCGCCTTTCTCGAGATGTCCTTCTTCGACGGGTCCGCGGGTGAGTCCTTGAGCGCCTCCGCGGCGAAAGCCCACTCGCTGGTCCACTGCCGGCCGTCGAAGTACCGCTGCAACCCATGGCCGACCCCGGCAGGGTCTGGGTACCATCCCGGCGCCGATTTGGGCGGGGGCGGCGCCTGTTCAGATGACATGTTGCACCTTTGTGTAACGGTGCCCTTCCGGCTACCCGGCACGACGGCCACTCAAAACCATGCTAGCGATCGCGCACGATGACGCTGAACGAGACGAACATTGGTGGACGGCGGCCCTGCGCTGGCATGTCGGCGGACGCGGCGGCCGGGCAGCACCGCGGGAAGCATGCGCACCATCCTGAGCTGGTTGACAGTGTCAACCATGGTGCCTACCCTGGTAGACAGTGTCAACCACGCTCGGGAAACGGGAGCAGCCATGCAGACTAGAGCGACTGCGACGACGTCGGCGTTTGCGCGTCGCTATGGACCGTGGGCGCTTGTGACCGGCGCCAGCGACGGCATCGGCCGCGAGTTCGTCACTCAGTTGGCGGCACGAGGTTTGAATGTCGTTCTGGTGGCCCGCCGCGCGGCGATGCTGGAGGCCTTGTCCGCTGAACTCGTTGCGCACCAACATGTTTCGTGCCGTGTGGTCCCTTTGGACTTGGCGCAACCCCACTCAGTCGACCGGCTGGTCGCAGCAACCAGCGACCTCGATATAGGACTCGTTGTGGCGGCGGCCGGCTTTGGGACATCAGGGCGATTGATCGACGCACCTTTGACTGCCGAAGTCGAGCTGTTGACCGTGAATTGCGCTGCGGTACTTGAGATGACGTGGCACTACGGGCGCCGGCTTGCCGAGCGGGGCCGCGGTGGCATCGTCCTCATGAGCTCGTTGCTGGGTTTCGCCGGCGTTCCACAAGCCGCCAACTACGCCGCCACCAAAGCCTATATTCAAAGCCTCGCCGAGGGCCTGAGCCGAGAATTCGCCCCCATGGGCGTCGACGTCATCTCGTCCGCGCCCGGGCCGGTACACAGCGGTTTTCGCGGCTCGCGCGAATATGCACATCGCCGCCGCGACGAAACCCGCGGTGGTTGCCCGCGCAACCTTGCACGCCCTGGGCCATCGCACCACCACACGTCCCGGAGGGCTGGCGAAGCTACTGGGCTGGTCACTGTCGCTGCTGCCGCGACCGTTGCAGGTCCTGGTGTTGGCGCAGGTGATGAAATCGATGGCGGTCGACGCAGAAAAGCCGCAGCCGGCGCCCGCCTCGTTAATCTAGGTCGTGACCGCCAGCCAGTCAGACAACACTGCCAGCGCCCGTGAGGCCTACATCGTGGCGGCTCAGCAAGTGATCGCAGAACGCGGTGTGGAGAATCTGAGCCTGCGCGAGGTGGCACGCAAACTCGGCGTCTCTCATCAGGCGCCGTACAAGCATTACCCCAGCCGCGACCATCTGCTTGCCGAGGTGATGCGCCGCTGCTTTCAACGGTTCGCCGAGTATCTGGACGCCCGAGAGCATTTCGATGACCCCGGCGACGAATTAGCCTCGCTGGGACGCCGCTACCTCAGCTACGCCCAACAGCACCCATTGGAATATCGGCTGATGTTCTCCACCCCCTGGCCGGAAACGGCCGAAGGCCCCGAGTTGGTGCGTGACGCGATTCACGCATTTGACGTACTACGGCAAGCCTTGCGTCGCATCCACGGCCCCGCAACGTCGAGCTCAGATCAGGTTGACCTCGACGCGCTGTTCATTTGGTCTTCGATGCACGGACTTGCCGGTGCGTTGAACGGCGACGTCGTCGGCAGACTGCGGTTGACACCGGATGTGCTCGACCGCGCCACCACCCATGTCATGCAACGCATCGGGCACGCGCTGGAGGATTGACGGTGGGCAGGAAGTGAGCCGCACCTCTGATCGGGGACTTGGGATGGTGGGCGCGGACGGTATCGAACCGCCGACCGCTGGTGTGTAAAACCAGAGCTCTACCACTGAGCTACGCGCCCTCTATGCCCGCCGCAGGCTACACGCCCGACGGCCGGGAGCTCAAACTCTCAGGCCCGCAAAGCGTCCAGCGCCTCGGTCCACAATCGCTGATCGCGCGCTTCACCCGGTTCTTTCATCTCGGCGAACCGGATGATCCCGGACCGGTCGACCACGAACGTGCCGCGGTTCGGATAACCGGCGTGGTCGTTGAACACGCCGTAGGCCTGACAGACCTCGCCGTGCGGCCAAAAGTCCGACAGCACCGGAAACAGGAAGCCGCTTTCGATCGACCAGACCTTGTGCGTGGGCGGGGGCCCCACCGAGATCGCCAGCACCACGCTCTCGTCGTTTTCGAATTCGGGCAGGTGATCGCGCAGCAGGTCCAGCTCACCCTGGCAAATCCCGGTAAACGCCAACGGGAAGAACACCAGCAGTACGTTCTTGTCGCCGCGATAGCTGCTCAGGGTGACGCGCTGCTGGTTCTGGTCGCGCAGAGTGAAATCGGGGGCCGTCGTCCCGACAGGCAGCATTAACGCTTCCCGGCGCGCGACTTCGGCTGCACCAGCCGGCTGGCGCTCCAGTCCCCCAGGTTGACCGACGACGTCGGCATCAGGCCGGCGGTCGGAGCCGCTTCGGCGATCTCGGCGGGCAGCACGTGGCCGGGCTTGCCGGTCTTGGGTGTCAGCACCCAGATCACGCCGTCCTCGGCCAGCGGGCTGATGGCGTCCATCAGGGTGTCCACCAGGTCACCGTCGCCGTCGCGCCACCAGAGCAGGACGACGTCGACCACCTCGTCGGTGTCCTCATCGAGCAACTCGGAGCCGCAGGCCTCCTCGACCGCCGCGCGGATGTCGTCATCGGTGTCCTCGTCCCAACCGAACTCCTGGACAACCTGGTCTCGTTGGACGCCCAGCTTGCGAGCGTAGTTCGAGGCGTCATCCGCCGCGACCACCGTGGACCTCCTTCAACAACAACCTGCGCGCCATGCGATTGGGGATTATCGTCGCACAGCCAGAAGCTGGTTCACACTCCGCCTCAGAAGGACGCCAGGCACAATTTCAGCGCCTTGGTTTTGGTGTCGTTGAGTTGATCGACCCGACGGTTGAATTCACCGGTCGCCGCGTGAGTGCCGATCGCGTTGGCCACGCCGCGCGCGGCGTCGATGTAAGCGTTGAACGCGTCCTTCAGCTGGGCCGATAGCGCATCGTTGAAATTGTTGCTCACCGTGGAGGCGCTGTTGTTGAGAGCGTCGATGGCCGGGCCCTCGAACGGGCCGGTGCCGCGGCCCCCGTTGAACGCCCCGACGTAGGCGTTCACTTTGTCGATGGCTTCCTTGCTGGTGGTGGCCAGCGAGTCGCACGAACTGCGGACCGCCTTGGTGGTCAGCGATTGTTGCCGCTGGGACTCCCGGACGCTGGACGTCGCGATCGAGGCCGACACCGACGACGAGACCGATTGCCGGTAGGCCGGAGCGACCTTCGTGTCGGGTGTGGCGGTGCCGTTCGTGACGGTGGTGCACCCCACGATGCCCATCAACGCGGCGGCGATGCAGCCAACCGCCAGCACGCCACGCTTGGGGAATTCTCCCCCGTGCGTGCGAGGGACGACTTTCCATCCGGTGAGCACGGTTTGTGACGTTACCGGGTGGCGATTGCCGGTGCCGTCAACGCATCGCGGTTTCGTGTCGCCGGGTGATGTTCGCCAGCGATCCGATTGCGGCTACCCGCCCGAGGCGCCGGTACGGCACGATAGGGAGACGGACACCCGTGCAGGTGACCGCCGACAACAGGAGCCGAAGTTGACGACCGAGTTCGCGCGCCACGATCTGGCCAAAACCCCAAGCAACGGAAGCGAACCCGATCGCGTCCGGGTGATCCGAGACGGTGTCGCGTCGTATCTGCCCGACATCGATCCCGAGGAAACGTCGGAGTGGCTGGAGTCCTTCGATGAACTGCTGGAGCGCTCGGGTCCGGGCCGGGCCCGCTACCTGATGTTGCGGTTGCTGGAACGCGCGGGCGAACAGCGGGTGTCGCTGCCGGCGCTGACGTCCACCGACTACGTGAACACCATCCCGACCGAGCTGGAACCGTGGTTCCCCGGCGACGAGGACGTCGAACGTCGCTTCCGGGCCTGGATCCGCTGGAACGCCGCGATCATGGTGCACCGCGCCCAGCGTCCGGGAATCGGCGTGGGCGGCCACATTTCGACGTACGCCTCGTCGGCGGCGCTGTACGAGGTCGGTTTCAACCACTTCTTCCGCGGCAAGGCGCACCCGGGCGGCGGCGACCAGGTGTTCATCCAGGGCCACGCGTCCCCCGGGATTTACGCGCGCGCGTTCCTGGAAGGCCGGCTGACCGCTGACCGACTCGACGGCTTTCGGCAGGAGCACAGCCACCCGGGCGGCGGGCTGCCGTCGTATCCCCACCCGCGGCTGATGCCCGACTTCTGGGAGTTCCCGACGGTGTCGATGGGCCTGGGCCCGATGAACGCCATCTACCAGGCCCGCTTCAACCACTACCTGCACGACCGCGGCATCAAGGACACCTCGGATCAGCATGTGTGGGCGTTCCTCGGCGACGGCGAGATGGACGAACCGGAGAGCCGCGGCCTGATCCAGGTGGCCGCCAACGAGGCGCTGGACAATTTGACGTTCGTCATCAACTGCAACCTGCAGCGCCTCGACGGTCCGGTGCGCGGAAACGGCAAGATCATTCAGGAACTGGAGTCGTTCTTCCGCGGCGCCGGATGGAACGTGATCAAGGTGGTCTGGGGCCGCGAGTGGGACGCCCTGCTGCACGCCGACCGCGACGGCGCGCTGGTGAACCTGATGAACACCACGCCCGACGGCGACTACCAGACCTACAAGGCTAACGACGGCGCCTACGTCCGCGACCACTTCTTCGGCCGCGATCCGCGCACCAAGGCGCTCGTCGAATCGATGACCGATTCCGAGATCTGGAATCTCAAGCGCGGTGGCCACGACTACCGCAAGGTCTATGCCGCCTACCGCGCCGCCGTCGACCACAAGGGACAGCCGACGGTGATCCTGGCCAAGACCATCAAGGGCTACTCGCTGGGCGCGCACTTCCAGGGTCGTAACGCCACGCATCAGATGAAAAAGCTTGCGATAGAAGACCTTAAGTATTTCCGCGACGCCATCCGGATTCCGATCAGCGACGCTCAACTGGAGGAAGACCCCTACCTGCCGCCCTACTATCACCCCGGACCCGATGCCCCCGAGATCCGCTACATGCTGGACCGGCGTCGCCAGCTAGGCGGCTTCCTGCCCGAGCGCCCGACGAAAGCCAAGGCGCTCAAGCTTCCCAGCCGCGACATCTACGCACCGCTGAAGAAGGGCTCGGGGCACCAAGAGGTCGCCACCACGATGGCACTGGTGCGCACCTTCAAAGAAGTGATGCGGGACAAGGAGATTGGCCCGCGTATCGTGCCGATCATTCCCGACGAGGCCCGCACGTTCGGCATGGACTCGTGGTTCCCGTCGCTGAAGATCTACAACCGCCTCGGCCAGCTCTACACGGCGGTGGACGCCGATTTGATGTTGGCGTACAAGGAAAGTGAAATCGGGCAGATCCTGCACGAGGGCATCAACGAGGCCGGCTCGACTGCGTCGTTCACCGCGGCCGGCACGTCGTACGCGACGCACAACGAGCCGATGATCCCGCTCTACATCTTCTACTCGATGTTCGGGTTCCAGCGCACCGGCGACGGGTTCTGGGCTGCGGCCGACCAGATGGCGCGCGGATTTGTGTTGGGGGCCACCGCCGGTCGCACCACGCTGACCGGCGAGGGCCTGCAGCACGCCGACGGTCACTCGCTACTGCTGGCCGCCACGAACCCGGCGGTCGTCTCGTACGACCCGGCGTTCGCCTACGAGATCGCCTACATCGTCGAGAGCGGGCTGGCGCGGATGTTCGGCCCCAACCCGGAGAACATCTACTTCTACATCACCATCTACAACGAGCCCTACGTACAGCCGGCCGAGCCGCACAACCTCGATCCCGAGGGCGTGCTGCGCGGAATCTACCGGTACCAGATGGCCAGCGAGCGGCGCACCAACACCGCGCAGATCCTGGCCTCCGGGGTGGCGATGCCGTCGGCGGTGAAGGCGGCCGAGATGCTGGCCGCCGAGTGGGACGTCGCCGCCGACGTGTGGTCGGTGACCAGTTGGGGTGAGCTCAATCGCGACGGGCTGGCGATCCAGCAGGCCCAGCTGCGTTATCCCGACAAGCCGGCCGGCGTCCCGTACATCACGAAAGCGCTCGAAGGCGCCACCGGGCCGGTGATCGCCGTGTCGGACTGGATGCGTGGGGTGCCCGAGCAGATCCGGCAGTGGGTGCCGAATACCTTCGTCACGCTGGGCACCGACGGGTTCGGCTTCTCCGACACCCGCCCGGCGGCCCGGCGGTTCTTCAACACCGACGCGGAGTCGCAGGTGGTGGCGGTGCTCGAGGCGCTGGCCCGCGACGGCGAGATCGACCCGTCGGTGCCGCTCGCGGCGGCGCGTCAGTACCGGATCGACGACGTCCAGGCCGCGCCGAAGCAGACGTCCGACCCCGGCGTCGCCTAGGCCGCGGATTACAACGTCATCCGGGTCATCCGACCGCTACCGCCAAGTCAGCGGCGGCGAGGTCGACACCGGATAGACCCTGGGTCAGCAAGTCCACGTTGACCTGCGGTTGAATCGCCGCGGTCCCCGCCAGACCCGGCGAAGCACTCAGCGGCGACACCGCCCCCAGCCCGGTAGGAGCGCCGGTGGCGGGCGCGAGCGTGGCAAGGGTGACGGTGCCGGACACATTGGTGATGGAGGCGTTGGCGGCACCCACCGTGACGGTAACGCCGTCGCCGAAGGTGAAGATCTGGGACGGAGCGGCACCGGTGGCTAGTGTGACGGAGCCGGAGTTGAGGAAGAGTGCTGCTGGGTTGACCGAATCCACCGGGGTCACGGTGATGGGCGCGGTTTCGGCCCAGAAAAACATTCCTCCGCCGGACGGGACACCGTTCACCAGGGCGTTGGATATCAGGGTGACCTTGCCGCCGAGGTTGACGACGATGGAGCCGTTGGTGCTGATTTGGGTGTCGGCCAGGCCCAAGCTGCCAACGGTGACGAGTCCCGACCCGGGATTGACGGAGACGTCCACGCTGTCGCCGAGGCTGAGGGTGCTCCCGGGTGGCGCGGTGACGGTGGTCCCCGGGTCGACGGGGGTCGCGCCGGCGGTGTGCGCTGAGGCGTTGTTCGAGGCAAGCTGAATCGCCGATTGGGTGCGTCCGCTGGTGGCCTGGCTGGCGGCCCGGGTGACGGCGTTGACCTCGTCGTTCTGCCCGTTGGGGTTAGTGGTCTGGGACGGTTCGTCGAATGGTTCCAGGCTGCTTGCGGTTTCCGAGGCGACGGCGTAGCCGTACATCGCGGTCGCATCCTGGACCCACATGCCCAGGTACTCGGCCTCGGTGGCCGCGATCGCCGCGGTGTTCTGACCGAAAAAGTTGGTCGCCACCAGTACCATCAGCCGGGCCCGATTGGCGGCGATCGCCGGCGGGGGCACCGTCATCGCGAACGCCGCCTCGTACGCCGCTGCCGCGCCGTAGGCCTGGGTCGCGGTCTGCGCGGCGCGAATGGCGCTGACCTGCAGCCACGCCACATGCCGGGAGGCCGCGGCGGCCATCCTCATCGAGGAGGGGCCCAACCACCGGCCGACCAGTGCGGAATTCTCCGAGGAACAACCCCTCGCGGCAGCCTCCAGCTGGGCGGCCGTCGCCTCCCAGCCGGCCGCGGCAGCGAGCATCGGCCCCGACCCCGGCCCGGTATACATCAGCCCCGAATTGACCTCTGGCGGCAGCAAACCAAATCCATAGCCGTGCTCCCTATTTCGCAAATATGAGCTCACCGATATCGGCGCAATCGTAGCGAACAGACGCACTCACCGCATCACGAGAAGAGCAGGGTCACAAGGCACGCGAGAATAGCAGTAGTGCAAGGCTTTTAAGAGTCACGTTCTCCGTATAGGCCTATCCATCACAGGCCGCGAGCCCCACCCGTGGCCCGCGACCGCGCAACGCCGATGGCAAACATCGCCTGACAATGTTTAGCAACTGCGGTGCACCACGCGACCAAGTCCACTGCGCGGCGAGCCGGGCCCAGGCCGCCGACCCGCCGAACGCCCGCCCGTCGGCCACGCCGCGCCGCATCCCGCCGAGCGTCACGCTGGCGTGGCATGCGGCGTCGAGTCCTGAGCGCCGAGCGCGCGGCCAGCCGGGCCGTTCGCGCCCCGACACCCGACCCGCTTTGGCGGAAAGTTCCATAAATCGGGCGTAGGTTTTAGGGGTGAATGACAACCCCTTCGCCGGCCCGTTCGCCAAGCATCCGAGGTCGCCCCTCGAGACCCTGGACACGGTCCCCGACTCCGTGCTGCGGCGGCTCAAGCAGTACTCCGGCCGGCTGGCCACCGAGGCCGTCACGGCCATGGGCGAACGGTTGCCCTTCTTCGCCGAGCTGGAAGCGTCGCAGCGGGCCAGCGTGGCGCTCGTGGTACAGACGGCCGTCGTGAACTTCGTCGAGTGGATGCAGGACCCCCACAGCAACGTCAGCTACACGGCGCAGGCCTTCGAATTGGTCCCCCAGGAGCTCACCCGCCGCATCGCGTTGCGCCACAGCGTGGACATGGTCCGGGTGACCATGGAGTTCTTCGAAGAAGTCGTGCCGCTACTGGCCCGCTCCGAGGAGCAGCTGACCGCCCTCACGGTGGGCATCTTGAAGTACAGCCGCGACTTGGCGTTCAGCTTCGCCTCGGCCTATGCGGACGCGGCCGAGGCCCGGGGCAGCTGGGACAGCCGGATGGAGGCCAGCGTCGTCGACGCGGTAGTGCGCGGCGATACCGGCCCCGAGCTGCTATCCCGCGCGGCCGCGCTGAACTGGGACACCACCGCGCCAGCGACGGTAGTGGTCGGTACCCCAGCGCCCAGCCGCGACAACACCAACGGCGAGGTCGCCAGCGAGCGAGCCAGCCAAATCGTCCGCGACACCGCCGCTCGTCACGGCCGCAATGCCCTCACCGACGTGCACGGCACCTGGCTGGTGGCCATCGTGTCGGGGCAGTTGTCCCCGACCGACAAGTTTCTGGGCGATCTGTTGAGCGCATTCGCCGACGGCCCGGTCGTCATCGGGCCCACCGCACCGATGCTGACCGCGGCCTATCACAGCGCCAGCGAGGCGATCTCCGGAATGAATGCCGCTGCGGGCTGGGCCGGTGCACCGCGGCCGGTGCACGCCCGGGAGCTGCTGCCCGAACGTGCCCTGATGGGAGATGCCTCGGCCATCGTCGCGTTGCATACCGACGTGATGGGACCCCTGGCCGATGCCGGGCCCACTCTTATCGAAACTCTTGACGCTTACTTAGATTGCGGCGGCGCGATTGAGGCCTGCGCGCGCAAGTTGTTCGTTCATCCAAACACCGTGCGCTACCGGCTCAAGCGCATCACCGACTTCACCGGGCGCGATCCGACTCAGCCACGCGATGCGTACGTGTTGCGAGTCGCCGCGACAGTCGGCCAACTCAACTACCCCACCAACCCCTCTAGTGTTGGTAACAGCCCGGCAACGGCGGTTCCGCTGCCGGTCAGAGGAGGTTCTGCGGCGTCATCCGTGCGATAGTGATCCAGGCAACAGATCGCGGCGCGGTATCGAATACGTAGCTTGTGGAGCGGTTTTGTGGAGTATCTACAAAAACCTAAGACGAGGTTCATAATCTGTTACACCCGCCAAAACCGTTTCCACAGTGTTCTCTTAGACACGTGATTGCATTACTGGCGCCCGGACAGGGCTCGCAGACTGAGGGAATGCTCTCGCCGTGGCTGGAATTGCCGGGGGCGACCGAGCAGATGACTCTGTGGTCCAAGGCCAGCGGCTTGGACCTGGTTCGACTGGGCACCACCGCATCGAGCGAAGAGATCACCGACACGTCGGTCACTCAGCCTCTGGTCGTCGCGACCACCCTGCTCGCACACCAGGAGCTGACCAAGCGCGGGCTGCTCGCCCAAAACGGTCCAGAAGACGTCATCGTGGCCGGTCACTCGGTCGGCGAGATCGCAGCCTATGCAATCGCTGGTGTGATGGCCGCCGATGACGCCGTCGCCCTGGCGGCCACCCGCGGCGCCGAGATGGCCAAGGCGTGTGCCGCCGAGCCGACCGGCATGTCCGCGGTGCTGGGCGGGGACGAGACCGAAGTCCTGGCCCGCCTCGAGCAGCTGGACCTGTTCCCCGCGAACCGCAACGCCGCCGGCCAGATCGTCGCCGCCGGTCCGCTGACCGCGCTGGAAAAGCTCGCCGAAGACCCGCCGGCCAAGGCCCGGGTGCGGGCGCTCGGCGTGGCCGGAGCGTTCCACACCAAGTACATGGCGTCCGCTATGGAGGGCTACGCCGCCGCGGCGGCCGCCATTGCGACCGCCGAGCCCACTGCCACGCTGCTGTCCAACCGCGACGGAAAACCGGTCGCTTCGGCGGCAGTGGCGATGGAAACGCTGGTCGCTCAGCTGGTCCAGCCGGTGCGATGGGATCTATGCACCGCAACGCTGGCTGAGCACGATGTCAAGGCGATTGTGGAGTTCCCGCCCGCGGGCACCCTCGCCGGCATCGCCAAGCGTGAGCTTCGGGGGGTAACGGTAAGTGCCGTCAAGTCGCCCGCAGACCTGGACGGGCTGGCTGACATCTGACAACAGCCGCGGCCAGTACAACCGCATAAAAGCACATCAAACCGATTGCAACACAACACATTACGAAGGGAAGTAAAGGCTGTGGCCGTTTCGCAGGAAGAAATCATCGCCGGTATCGCCGAGATCATCGAAGAGGTCACCGGTATTGAGCCCTCTGAGGTCACCCCGGAGAAGTCGTTCGTCGACGACCTGGACATCGACTCGCTGTCGATGGTCGAGATCGCCGTGCAGACCGAGGACAAGTACGGCGTGAAGATCCCGGACGAGGACCTCGCCGGTCTGCGCACCGTCGGTGACGTCGTCTCCTACATCCAGAAGCTCGAGGAAGAGAACCCCGAGGCCGCCGAGGCGCTGCGCTCCAAGCTAGTCGCCGAGAACCCCGAGGCTGCTGCCAACGTTCAGGCGAGGCTGGAAGCGGACAGCAAGTGACCAAGCCTTCCACTGCTAACGGCGGTTACCCCAGTGTTGTGGTAACCGCTGTCGCGGCGACGACATCGATCGCGCCGGACATCGAGAGCACGTGGAAGGGCTTGCTGGCCGGCGAGAGCGGCATCCGCGTCCTCGAAGACGAGTTCGTCGACAAATGGGACCTCCCGGTCAAAATCGGGGGGCATCTCAAGGAGCCGATCGACAACCACATGGGGCGACTGGACCTACGGCGTATGTCGTATGTCCAGCGCCTGGCCAAATATCTCAGCGGCCAGTTGTGGGAGTCGGCCGGCAGCCCGGAACTCGATCCGGACCGGTTCACCGTCGTCGTGGGTACCGGTCTGGGCGGCGCCGAGCGGATCGTTGAGAGCTATGACCTGATGAACGAGGGTGGCCCCCGCAAGGTGTCGCCGCTCGCCGTTCAGATGATCATGCCCAACGGCGCCGCTGCCGTAGTCGGCCTGGAGCTCGGAGCGCGCGCCGGGGTCATCACCCCGGTATCCGCGTGCTCGTCGGGCTCCGAGGCCATCGCGCACGCCTGGCGCCAGATCGTCATGGGTGACGCCGAGGTCGCCGTCTGCGGCGGTGTCGAGGGACCGATCGAGGCGCTGCCCATCGCGGCGTTCTCGATGATGCGGGCCATGTCGACCCGCAACGACCAGCCCGAGCGTGCGTCGCGGCCGTTCGACAAGGACCGCGACGGGTTCGTGTTCGGCGAGGCCGGGGCCCTAATGCTCATCGAGACCGAAGAGCATGCCAAGGCCCGCGGCGCCAAGCCGTTGGCCCGGTTGTTGGGTTCTGGTATCACCTCGGACGCCTTCCACATGGTTGCGCCCGACCCGAATGGCATCCGTGCTGGTCGGGCCATGACCCGGGCGCTGGAGCTGGCCGGCCTGTCCCCCAAGGACGTCGACCACATCAACGCCCACGGGACGGCGACGCCGATCGGCGACACCGCAGAGGCCAATGCCATCCGCGTCGCCGGATGCGAGCGGGCCGCCGTGTATGCGCCGAAATCGGCGCTGGGGCACTCAATCGGCGCAGTCGGGGCGCTCGAGTCGGTGCTGACAGTGCTGACCCTGCGGGATGGCGTCATCCCGCCAACCCTCAACTACGAAACCCCCGATCCCGAGATTTCGTTGGACATCGTCGCGGGCGAACCTCGCACCGGCGATTTCCATTACGCGATCAACAACTCATTCGGGTTCGGCGGCCACAACGTGGCCCTCGCCTTCGGGCGTTACTAAGAGCACGACGTCCGGCGACGATGCGGGCCGCAATCGGCCCGAGGAGGAGCCGGACGAATACGGAAGGAACGTTCGCCACTCCCATGACAGAACTTGTTACGGGGAAAGCTTTCCCCAACGTAGTCGTCACCGGCATCGCCGCGACGACTGCCTTGGCACCCGACGTGGAAGAAACCTGGAAGTTGTTGCTAGACGGCCAGAGTGGAATCCGCACCCTCACCGACCCGTTCGTTGAGGAGTACAACCTGCCCGTGCGCATCGGCGGACATCTCGTGGAGGAGTTCGACAGTCAGCTCACTCGTATCGAGTTGCGTCGCACCGGTTATCTGCAGAGAATGTCGACCATCCTGGGCCGCCGGGTGTGGGAGAACGCAGGTTCGCCGGAAGTCGACACCAACCGCTTGGCGGTGTCGATCGGCACCGGCCTCGGCTCGTCCGAGGAATTGGTGTTCAGCTACGACGACATGCGCCAGCGTGGCATGAAAGCGGTCTCCCCGTTGGGCGTGCAGAAGTACATGCCCAACGGTGCGGCCGCGGCGGTCGGGCTGGAACGGCACGCCAAAGCCGGTGTGATGACGCCGGTTTCGGCGTGCGCGTCCGGTAACGAGGGCATCGCCCGGGCCTGGCAGCAGATCGTGCTCGGTGAAGCCGACATCGCGATCTGCGGTGGCGTCGAGACCCAGATCGAGGCGGTGCCGATCGCGGCGTTCGCCGCGATGCGCGTCGTGATGTCGACCACTAACGACAACCCCGCCGGCGCGTGCCGCCCGTTCGACAAGGACCGCAACGGCTTCGTGTTCGGCGAGGCCGGCGCGCTGATGGTCATCGAGACCGAGGAGCACGCGAAGGCTCGCGGCGCCAACATCCTGGCCCGCATCATGGGCGCCAGCGTGACCTCGGACGGGTTCCACATGGTGGCACCGGATCCCAACGGGGAACGCGCCGCGCACGCGATGCAGCGGGCGATCCAGCTCGCGGACATCACCCCAGCCGAAATCGACCACATCAACGCCCACGCCACCGGCACCCAGGTCGGCGACCTCGCCGAAAGCAAGGCCATCAACCGGGCCTTGGGCGGCAACCACCCCGCGATCTACGCGCCCAAGGCGGCGCTGGGTCACTCGGTGGGGGCGGTCGGCGCGTTGGAATCGATCTTGACGGTCCTCGCGTTGCGGGAGCAGGTAATCCCGCCGACACTGAATTTGGAAAACCTCGATCCGGAAATCGATTTGGACGTGGTGGCGGGTAAGCCGCGGCCGGGCAACTACCGGTACGCGATCAACAACTCGTTCGGATTCGGCGGTCACAACGTGGCGATCACCTTTGGACGGTATTAGAACCCAGCGGTATTGAACCCCAAGCTCACCGGAAACAGGAGATCTGCGATGACACTCATGGCCCCCGAGGCGGTCGGCGAGTCGCTCGACCCCCGAGACCCGTTGCTGCGTCTGAGCAACTTCTTCGACGACGGCAGCGTCGAGCTGCTGCACGAGCGTGACCGCTCGGGTGTGCTCTCCGCTGCGGGCACCGTCAACGGCGTACGCACCGTCGCGTTCTGCACGGACGGCACCGTGATGGGCGGCGCGATGGGCATCGAGGGATGCCAGCACATCGTCAACGCCTACGACACCGCCATCGAGGAGCAGAGCCCGATCGTGGGAATCTGGCACTCTGGCGGGGCACGGCTGGCCGAGGGTGTCAAGGCATTGCACGCCGTCGGAACGGTTTTCGAGGCGATGATCCGCGCGTCGGGTTATGTCCCGCAGATCTCGGTGGTAGTCGGCTTTGCCGCCGGCGGGGCCGCCTACGGGCCGGCGCTGACCGACGTGATCATCATGGCGCCGGAGGGCCGGGTGTTCGTCACCGGTCCTGACGTGGTGCGCAGCGTCACCGGCGAGGACGTGGACATGGCCTCGCTCGGCGGCCCGGAGACCCACCACAAGAAGTCCGGCGTCTGCCACATCGTCGCCGACGACGAGCTCGACGCCTACGCGCGCGGCCGTCGGTTGGTCGGATTGTTTTGCCAGCAAGGGCTTTTCGACCGCACCAAGGCCGAGGCCGGTGACACCGACATCAAGGCGCTGCTGCCCGAGTCGGCGCGGCGGGCCTACGACGTGCACCCGATCGTGACCGCGATTCTCGACCAGGACACTCCGTTCGAGGAGTTCCAGGAAAAGTGGGCGCCGTCAATGGTGGTCGGGCTGGGCCGGTTATCGGGTCGCACCGTCGGTGTGCTGGCCAACAACCCGTTGCGCCTGGGTGGCTGTCTGAACTCCGAAAGTGCGGAGAAGGCGGCACGTTTCGTGCGGCTGTGCGACGCGTTCGGTATTCCGCTGGTCGTGATCGTCGACGTGCCCGGCTACCTGCCCGGTGTCGACCAGGAATGGGGCGGCGTGGTGCGCCGCGGCGCGAAGCTGTTGCACGCCTTCGGCGAGTGCACCGTCCCCCGAGTCACACTGGTGACCCGAAAGATCTACGGCGGGGCCTACATTGCGATGAACTCCCGCTCGCTGAACGCGACCAAGGTGTTCGCGTGGCCGGAGGCCGAGGTCGCCGTGATGGGCGCCAAGGCCGCGGTCGGCATCCTGCACAAGCGCAAGCTGGCCGCCGCGCCCGACCACGAGCGCGAGGCGCTGCACGACGAGTTGGCCGCCGAGCACGAGCGGATCGCCGGCGGCGTCGACAGCGCCATCGAGATCGGCGTGGTCGACGAGAAGATCGACCCGGCACACACCCGCAGCAAGCTCTGCGAGGCGCTGGCCGAGGCCCCCGCACGCCGCGGTCGCCACAAGAACATCCCGCTGTAATTTGTCAACGCCAGCGTAACGCCACGCGGGCAATTCACGCCGAATCTCCGCGTGGCGTTGCCCCCGCTAGCGGGACGTGTCCCCGGCTTGCGCGAGAATCGTCGAAAGCACCTGGCGTAGTTCGCCTTCCGGGTCGGCGGGCAGCTTCTCGACACGCCAGCCGACGAAGTCGTCGGGGCGGATGAGCAACGCGCCTTCCGGCGAGAGTCCGGTCACCGCGGCCCACTCGTCGCCGTCGATGCGATGGGCGGCGATCGACGCCGAAGCCGCGGCGGCGCACCATCGCTCGTCGCCGCTGAGCACGGTGAATTCGCCGCCGATCAGATCAAGCGTCGAGACTCCGTCGCGCACCCACACGTGTGGCACCCGGGTGCCCGGCTGGCCGCGCAACTCCTCCACCAACTCGCCAGGCCGCCCGCGCCGGCGCCGACGATCAGGACCGGAACCCGCAATATGACGGCCACTATAAAATGATAGTGGATGTCATATTTGACGAAGGCTAACTTCCGGCGACCCCCGCCAGGAACTCCGCCGCCTCGGCCACTACCCGCTCGCGATCGCGGGGCACCAGGCCGATCCGGGTTCGGCGATCGAGAATGTCGTCGATGTCGAGCGCACCCTCGTGGGTGACCGCGTATTCGAACTCCGCGCGGGTCACGTCGATGCCCTCGGCGACGGGCTCGGTCGGGCGCTGGCAGGTGGCGGTCGCGACGACGGTCGGCGCCTCGGCGCCGTAGCGGGCGATCAGCGAGGCGGGCAGCCCGGCCGGGGAACCCGCAACCGGCCCGGGGTTGGCCGGCGCCCCGATCAACGGCAGATTGTGGGTCCGGCAGTTGGCGGCCGCTAGGTGCCGCAGGCTGACCGCGCGGTCCAGGACGTCCTGGGCCATGAACCGGTATTCGGTCAGCTTGCCGCCGATCACGCTGATCACCCCGGCGGGCGACTCGACGACGGCGTGCTCGCGCGACACGTCGGCGGTACGGCCCTCCCCGGTGTCGATCAGCGGCCGCAGGCCGGCGTAGGAGCCGATCACGTCGGCGGGCTGCAGCGCGGTCCCCAAGGCGGTGTTGACCGTGTCCAGCAGGAATTCGACCTCGCCGGCCGACGGCACCGGCACATCGGGAATAGGGCCCGGCGCGGCTTCATCGGTGAGCCCGAGGTAAACCCGGCCCAGTTGCTCGGGCATCGCGAACACGAAGCGGTTGAGCTCGCCGGGAATCGGAATCGTCAGCGCCGCAGTCGGATTCCCGAAGGCACCGGCGTCGAAGACCAAGTGTGTCCCACGGCTGGGCCGCAGTCGTAGTGAGCCGTCGATATCGGCCGCCCACACCCCGGCGGCATTGATCACCGCACGGGCGGACACGTCGAACGACTGACCCGTGCGCTGATCGGTCAGCCGCGCCGATGTGCCGGTGGCCTCGGATGCGGCGACGTAGGTCAGGATCCGGGCGCCGTGCTGGGCCGCGGTCCGTGCGACCGCTATGACCAGGCGCGCGTCGTCGATCAACTGCCCGTCGTAGGCCAGCAGTCCGCCGTCCAGACCTTCGCGACGCACCGTGGGCGCCATCTCGGCCACCCGCTGGGCGGACACCCGGCGCGAGCGCGGCAGCGTCGACGACGGTGTTCCTGCCAGCGCACGCAACGCGTCACCGGCCAGGAATCCCGCACGCACCAGCGCCCGCTTCGGGTGACTCAGCGACGGCAGCAACGGCACCAGTTGCGGCATCGCGTGCACGAGATGAGGGGCGTTGTGCGTCATCAGGATTCCGCGTTCGATCGCGCTGCGCCGAGCGATGCCCACATTGCCGGTCGCCAGGTAGCGCAGACCGCCATGGACCAGTTTCGAGCTCCACCGGCTGGTCCCGAATGCCAAATCGTGTTTGTCCACCAGCGCCACCCGCAGGCCACGCGACGCGGCGTCCAGCGCAATCCCGGCCCCGGTGATGCCGCCGCCGATCACGAGCACGTCCAACGGCGCGCCGTCGGCCAGCGAGTTCAGGTCGGCGGCACGACGCGGCGCATTCAAAGCGGTCATGAGGACAGGTATCCGTTCAGCGAATGAGTGAGTTCGGCGGCCAGCGCATCGGCATCGAGAATCGGACGCACGATCCGCTCGGACTGAATCGTCGACTGTGCGATCAGCAACACCATGGTGGCCATCTGCAACGGATCGCCCGCGCGCACACTGCCGTGGCGCTGGGCCACCCGCAACCGGTCGGCAAGCGCGCCGATCAGCATCTGCTGGCTTTCGCCGAGCCGCTCGGTGATGTAGATCGGCGCCAGGTGCGAGTGCATCACCGACATGATCAGCTCGTCGCGGCGCAACAGATTGGCCACCGAAACAATTTGGCGCACAAGCGATTCGCGGTCTTCTCCCAGCAGTGGCGCCTCTTGCATCACAGCGGTGATCCGTTGGGTCAGCAGCGCGGCCACGACCGCGGGCGTGTCCGGCCAACGGCGGTATACGGTCGGCCGGCTGACACCCGCGCGCCGGGCGATTTCGGCGAGGGTCACCCGGTCGACCCCGAAATCGACCACACAACTGGCGGCCGCCGCGAGGATCCGGTCGGCCACATCCAAACCTGCGTTACTGATTGACAGCATGTGTAATACTGTAACGCATGACGCATGATCTTGGGACCGAGCAACTCCTTCCGCCGATGAAATGGAACGCGTGGGGAGATCCCGCTAGCGCCAAACCGCTCTCCGACGGCGTTCGGTCGCTGCTGAAACAGGCTGTCGGCCTGGACGATTCGAATCAAGCCGAACTCGGCCCCGATCAGGTGCAGCTGCGTCCGTCGGCGCTCTCGACGCAGGATCGGGACGCGCTCGCCGCGATCGTCGGCGCCGAGTATTGCCGCACCGACGATCACGATCGCCTGCTGCACGCCGGCGGCAAGTCCACCCTCGACCTGCTGAAGCGAAAAGCCGCTGAACAGGACGCGCCCGACGCCATCCTGCTGCCCGGCGACGACGACGCGGTTGCCGAGATCCTGCGCTATTGCTCCGAGCACGGCATCGCCGTCGTTCCGTTCGGCGGCGGCACCAGCGTGGTCGGCGGCCTCGACCCCATCCGCGGCGACTTCACCGCCGTGATCTCACTCGACCTGCGTCGCTTCGACCAACTCGTCTCCCTCGACGAGGAGTCCGGGCAGGCCGTCCTCGGAGCGGGCCTCACCGGTCCCGACGCCGAACGCCTGCTCGGCGAGCGCGGCTTCTCGCTCGGACACTTCCCGCAGAGCTTCCAGTTCGCCACCATTGGAGGCTTCGCCGCGACCCGGTCCTCGGGTCAGGACTCGGCCGGCTACGGCCGCTTCAACGACATGGTGCGCGGGCTGCGGGCGATCACTCCAGCCGGAACGCTGGACCTGGGCCGAGGACCGGAGTCAGCGGCCGGGCCCGATCTGCGTCAGCTGCTGATCGGCTCGGAGGGCACCTTCGGCGTGATCACCCAGGTGCGACTGCGGGTGCATCCGGTACCCGAGGCCGTCAGCTACGAAGCCTGGTCGTTCCCCGACTTCGCGACCGGAGCGGCCGCTTTACGGGCGGTCACCCAAAATGCGACCGGCCCCACCGTGATTCGGCTTTCCGACGAGGCCGAGACCGGAGTCAACCTGGCTACCACCGAGTCGATCGGCGAGAACCAGATCACCGGCGGCTGCCTGGGCATCACGGTCTTCGAGGGCACCAAGGAACACGTCGAGAGCCGGCACGCCGAAACCCGCGAATTGCTGGTCAAAAAGGGCGGCACGTCGTTGGGTGAGGGTCCCGCGCAGGCCTGGGAGCGCGGCCGGTTCGGCGCGCCATACCTGCGCGACTCGCTGCTCGCCGCGGGCGCACTCTGCGAGACGCTGGAGACCGCCACCGACTGGTCCAACATCGGCGCCCTCAAGGCCGACGTCACCGAGGCACTGACCACCGCGTTGGCCGAAACCGGGACACCGGCGCTGGTGTTGTGCCACATTTCGCACGTGTACCCCACCGGCGCATCGTTGTACTTCACCGTCGTCGCCGGGCAGCGGGGCAATCCGATCGAGCAGTGGCAGGCCGCCAAAAAGGCCGCGTCGGACGCGATCATCGCCGCCGGCGGCACCATCACCCATCACCATGCGGTCGGTGCCGATCACCGGCCCTGGATGTGCGACGAGGTGGGCGATCTCGGCGTGCAGGTGCTGCGCGCGGTCAAGGCCACCCTGGATCCGGCGGGAATCCTCAATCCCGGCAAGCTGATTCCGTGAATCGCCGCGAGATCGCCAAGGTGACCGCGCTGACCAATCCCCTGTCGGGGCATGGCACCGCCGTGCGCGTGGCGCAGGCCGCCATCGCACGACTGCATGCCCGCGGGGTCGAAGTCAACGAGATCATCGGCGACGACGCCGAAGACGCCCGCCATCTCGCCGCCGCGGCGATCGAACGCGGCACCGACGCGCTGGTGGCGACCGGTGGCGACGGGGTCATCTCCAACGCGCTGCAAGTGCTGGCGGGCACCGACATTCCGCTGGGCATCATCCCGGCGGGCACCGGCAACGACCATGCGCGCGAATTCGGCATCCCCACAAGGGATCCCGAGGCCGCCGCGGACATCGTCGTCGAAGGCTGGACCCAGACCATCGACCTGGGCCGCATCCAGCGCGGCAACGGCCGCACAACAGAGGCCAAGTGGTTCGGCACCGTGGCGGCCGCCGGATTCGATTCCCTGGTCACCGATCGCGCCAACCGGATGAGCTGGCCGCACGGACGGCTGCGCTACTACGTCGCGATGCTCGCCGAACTCACCCAACTGCGGATGTTGCCGTTTCGCTTGGTGCTCGACGGCACCGAGGAGATCAACGCCGACATCACGCTGGCGGCCTTCGGCAATACCCGAAGCTACGGCGGGGGTTTGCTGATCTGTCCGGACGCGGATTACACCGACGGCCTGCTCGACATCACGATGGCGCACACCGCATCCCGGACGAAATTCGTCCGGCTGTTCCCGACCGTGTTGAAGGGAACCCACGTCCAGCTCGACGAGGTCACCACGGCGCGCGCCAAGACCATCCACGTCGAATGCCCCGGCATCAACGTCTACGCCGACGGCGACTACGCGTGCCCGCTGCCCGCGGAGCTCGCCGCGGTGCCTGGCGCACTGCAGATCCTGCGCCCACCGGTGTAACAACTCGTGTGGCAAACGCGACATCAGGGGCAGACGTGCGCCGTGGGAGCCAGCCCTGGGAGAACCTGGGAGAACCTGGGAGGAACCTGGGAGGAACCTGGGAGGAACAATGTCGGGACATCGCATAACCGTGCTTATCACCGTGGCCGCCGCCCTGGGCGGCTCGCTTGCGGCGGCCCCCACGGCTTTCGCGGCCGATCCAGTGTGGAATGGCAAATATCAGGTGACCTTTGCCGGCACCGCCAAGACGGGCACCAGCGCTGCCGCCGGAACACCGGAGGGCAATAGCGTCGTCGACTACGCCTTCAGGTCCAGCTGCTCAACCGGGACCTGTGTCGCCACGGTGTATGACGCGCCGCCACCGAAGAATCCGTATATCCCGCGCCCGATCACCTACACCTGGAACGGTTCTCAGTGGGTGCGCACCACCACCTGGCAATGGGACTGCCAACTCCCGGACGGGACAATCGAATACGACCCGGCAAAATCGGTTGTCGCCTTCACGCCGGGCGCCGACGGGACACTGTCCGGTGTCTTTCACACCGACATCACCAGCGGTGCGTGTCACGGCAACGTCGACATGCCGGTATCTGCGGCCCCCGCCTAAAGTGGCGATTACGCCGGTCGTTTAGCCGACGCCCCGGCTGAGCCAGGTGACTTCGCCGCCGTCGCCGCCGTCGCGGTAGACCTCGAGCGCCTCGTCCCAAGCGGTGCCCAGCACCGAGTCCAGCTCGGCGGCCAGCGTGTCGGCGCCCTGCGCCATCATCGACCGCAGCCGCATCTCCCCAACCATGATGTCGCCGTTGGCGCTCATCGCCCCGGTCCACAAGCCCAGTTGCGGCGTGTGGCTGAACCGGTGGCCGTCGACGCCGGGGCTCGGGTCCTCGGTGACCTCGAACCGCAGCACTGACCAGGACCGCAGCGCGTTGGCCAGCCGGGCACCGGTACCCACCGGACCGACCCAGTTGGTGACAGCACGCAGCTGTCCCGGCATCGCCGGCTGCGGTGTCCAGACCAGGTTGGCCTTGGACTGCAGGGTCGACGACAACGCCCACTCAACATGCGGGCATACCGCCGCGGGCGAGGCATGGATGTACACCACACCTGCCGTCACGTCGGCGAATTGATTCGACGCACGCATTTACCTGCTCCTTCGGTTCCACGAGGGACGTCTTCCCCAACGACCTGGCGAACCCGACAAGCAGATATTTTGTTTCGTGCGTGTCTATTGTGCCCTGTGATACCCGTGTTGCGCTAGTGCTCGATGCCTATTTGATGTATTGGTGTAGGACCGCGTCGGCGAGGGCCGGCCACAAGTCCAGCGCCCAGTCGCCGAAATCGCGGTTCGTGAGCACGACCAGCGCCAGGTCCGCGTCGGGATCTGCCCAGATGAAACCGCCTGCTTGGCCGAAATGGCCGTAAGTTCGCGCCGAGTTGCGCGCCCCGGTCCAGTGCGGCGATTTCCCATCCCGGATCTCGAAACCCAGGCCCCAATCGTTGGGCCGCTGCACGCCGTAGCCGGGCAGCACCCCGTCCAGGCCGGGAAACTGCACGATCGTCGCCGCGGCGTGCATCTCGGCCGACACGGTCGACGGGCGCAACAGGTCGCCGGCAAAAGCCGCCAGGTCAGCAATCGTCGAGGTGGCGCCGTACCCGGCCTCCGCCGCGCCGCCGTCCAGCCGGGTCGCGCGCATGCTGAGCGGCTCGCAGACCGCCTCGGTGAGGTAGCGACTGAAGTCGATGCCCGACTCACGCTCCACGGTCTCGGCCAGCACCGCGAAGCCGTAGTTGGAATACATGCGCCGGGTACCGGGCTTGGCCAGCACCCGACCGTCCAGCATCGCCAGGCCCGACGCGTGCGACAGCAGATGCCGGACCGTCGCGCCGGGCGGGCCGGCCGGGGTATCCAGCTCGACGACGCCCTCTTCGATCGCGACCTGCGCGGCACGGGCCGCCAGCGGCTTGGTGACCGACGCCAGCGTGAACACCCGCTCGGTGTCGCCGTGCGTGGCCAGCACCCCGTCCGGTCCGATCACCGCGGCCGCGGCAGCCGACACCGGCCAATCGTCGAGCGCATCGAGAGCGGCCATCAGATCGGTCGGGTCACTAACGTCGCCGGTAGCGGCGGACCGGCACGTGGCCGCGGATGAGGACACCGACTTCGACTCCCGCCGCCCCGACCGCCTTCACCGTGAATTTGTACAGGTCACCCAGCGGGCTGGGAAACACGTCGCCCATCTGTTCCTCGACGTACCACAACACGCCCGGCTCGTTAGAAGGCGGCTTAGTTGCCCTGTCCTCTTCGACGCGCCATTGCACGTCCGGGTGCTCGGCAGGGAACTCGATGTTGTCACCCGGCTGGATCTCCTCCGCGCGAATAGCGTCGTAGTCCTGGTGCATGGTCACCGCCACGAGGTTAGTGCCTATCGGCGGTCACTTTGTCGCGATGTAGTAGTTGTTGATCGGGTCGGAGTCGATCTCGAGCACCCGGACGTCGTCGAATCCGGCGTCGACGAGCATCGAGGTGGCCAGCTGCGTGCCCCAGACCGTACCGAGTCCGGCGCCGCCCAGCGCCAGCGACACCGTCATGCAGTGCATCAGCGAGACGGTGTAGAGGTAGGTGCTCATCGGGACGTCGACGTTCTCCTCGAGCCGGCTGGATGCCTTGATGTCGGCCATCAACAACACACCGCCGGGTCGCAGCGCACGTTGGATGTTCTCCAGCACCCGGGCCGGCTGCGCCTGATCGTGGATCGCGTCGAACACGGTGATGACGTCGTAGGCGTCCCTCTTGTCCAGATCGGTCAGGTTGTGGGCCTCGAAGCTCGCATTGGTCAGGCCCAGGCCGGCCGCCTCGGCGATACCCGTCGCGATCGCCTGCTCGGAGAAATCGATACCGGTGAACCGGCTTGCCGGAAATGCCTTTGCCATCACGTTGATCGCGTGACCGCTGCCGCACCCGAAATCGGCGACGTCGGCACCGGAGCGCAGCCGGTCCGGCAGGCCGTCCACCAACGGCAGCACGACATCGACCAGCGCGATGTCGAACACCGCCGCGCTCTGCTCGGCCATCAGCGCGTGGAACCGGGGGAACTCGCTGTAGGGCAGCCCGCCACCCGCACGGAAGCAGCCGATGATTTTCTGCTCCACCTCGCCGAGTTGCGGCAGGAACATCGCCACCAAAGCCAGGTTGTCGGGCCCGGCGGCACGGGTCAGCACCGACGCGCGATGGGCCGGCAGCGAGTAGGTTCCGTTGCCCGGGTCGTAGTCGACGACATGTCCGGTTGTCATGCCGCCCAACCACTCCCGGACGTAACGCTCGTTGAGGCCCGCGGCGTCGGCGAGCTGCGCGCTGGTGGCCGAACCGAGTCCGGCCATCGTGTCCAGCAGGCCGGTCTGGTGTCCGATACTCAGCAGGATTGCCAGGCTCGCGCTGTCGATTGTCGAGACCATTCGTCCCGCGAAATCTTCGACAGTCTCTTGACTTTGGCGCGGTGCGCCGTCCGAACTCTTGTCGAGTGTCGTCACGCTCTGCAGACGCTACACCCGGTTCGCCGCCCCCGGAACGGCCCTTGCTTATGGGTGGACGCCGGGCTGCAGTGTGTATGGCCCTCACAGTAGGTTGGAGCCCATGAGTCAGACAGTGCGCGGAGTGATTTCACGCAAGAAGGGCCAACCCGTCGAATTGGTGGACATCGTCGTCCCGGACCCCGGCCCGGGCGAGGCCCTGGTGGATGTGATCGCCTGCGGGGTCTGCCATACCGACCTGACGTACCGGGAGGGCGGCATCAACGACGAGTACCCGTTCCTGCTCGGCCACGAGGCCGCGGGCACGGTCGAGGCCGTCGGGCCGGGCGTGACGTCGGTGGCGCCGGGCGACTTTGTGATCCTGAACTGGCGCGCGGTCTGCGGCCAGTGCCGCGCCTGCAAGCGCGGCAAGCCGCAGCTGTGCTTCGACACGTTCAACGCCACCCAGAAGATGACGCTGACCGACGGCACCGAACTGACGCCCGCGCTGGGCATCGGGGCGTTCGCCGACAAGACGCTGGTGGCCGCCGGCCAATGCACCAAGGTCAATCCCGAGGCCGACCCCGCGGCCGCCGGGCTGCTGGGCTGCGGAGTGATGGCCGGGATCGGCGCGGCCATCAACACCGGCGCCGTCACCCGCGACGACACCGTGGCGGTGATCGGCTGCGGCGGTGTGGGCGACGCCGCGGTGGCGGGCGCCGCGCTGGTCGGTGCGAAGAAGATCATCGCGGTCGACACCGATAACACCAAGCTGGACTGGGCCCGCAAGTTCGGCGCCACCCACACCGTCAATGCCCGCGAACTCGACGCCGACTTAGTCGAAACCATCCAGGACCTCACCGACGGCTTCGGCGTCGACGTCATCATCGACGCGGTGGGCCGGCCCGAGACCTGGAAGCAGGCCTTCTACGCTCGAGACCTTGCCGGAACGGTGGTGCTGGTGGGTGTGCCGACGCCGGACATGAAACTGGAGATGCCGCTGGTCGACTTCTTCTCCCGCGGCGGATCGTTGAAGTCCTCCTGGTACGGCGACTGCCTGCCCGAACGCGACTTCCCCACCCTGATCGACCTCTATCTGCAGGGCCGGCTCCCGCTGGAGAAGTTTGTCTCCGAACGAATCGGGTTAGACGACATCGAGGAGGCGTTCGAGAAGATGCACGGCGGCAAGGTATTGCGTTCGGTGGTGATGCTCTGATGGTTCAAATCGACCGCGTGGTTACCCACGGCACCTTCGAACTCGACGGTGGCAGTTGGGAAGTCGACAACAACATCTGGGTCATCGGCGACAACTCCAACGTCGTGGTGTTCGATGCGGCCCACGACGCGGCACCCATCGTCGAAGCCGTCGGCGGGCGCCACGTGGTGGCGGTGGTGTGCACGCACGGGCACAACGACCACGTCACGGTGGCGCCCGAACTCGGTAAGACACTGGACGCACCGGTGCTGCTGCATCCCGCCGACGAGGTTCTGTGGCGAATGACCCACCCGGACAGCGACTTTCGCGCCGTGTCCGACGGGGAGAAGTTGAAGATCGACGGCACCGAACTGACCGCGATCCACACGCCCGGACACTCCCCCGGATCGGTGTGTTGGTACGTGCACGACCTCGGCGTGGTGTTCAGCGGCGACACCCTGTTCTCCGGCGGGCCCGGCGCGACGGGCCGTTCGTACTCCGACTTCCCGACCATTCTGAAGTCGATCTCCGAGCGGTTGGGGGCGTTGCCGGGTGAGACCGTCGTGCATACCGGCCACGGCGACAGCACCATCATCGGCGACGAGATCGTGCACTACGAGGAGTGGGTCGCCCGCGGCCATTAGGCCCGCGGCCCACTCAGTGCCCTTCGAGGATCCGCCGCTTCTCGTTCTGGAACTCCTCTTCGGTCAACGCCCCGGAATCCCGCAGCGCCGCAAGCGTTTTGAGGCGCTCAAGACGAACACCCTGGTCGCTGGGTTCGTACGCCGTGGTGGGCGACTGCTGGGGTGCCGCGACGGAAACGACGGGCCATGACCCCTCCACGACGGCCGTCGCCGCCTTGCGCCGGGTGCTGCGCAGCCAACGCCCCGCCGGAATCGAAGCGGCCAGGCCCACCACGAACATGCCGACGAACAGCCAGATCAGAAATCCGTAGGAGGTCGAGTGGCCAAAGGCAAGTCGCGGTGCAATGAATCCGTTGACCTGGCCGTCCGTCGTGATGTTGTAGGTGCCCTCAGCCGGAATCTGCGCCACCCACACCCGCACGTGCGCGTCATTGTTGACTGAGGTTGTGCTGCCGATGCTTTCCGTCATCGTCGGCTGGGCGACGCCGTCGGGCGGCGAAATCGTGACGCCGAGCGGCGGCACCGGCAAGCCGCCGTCGGGGCTGCCGATCACGACGGTGTGCAGGCTGACGGTGACTTCACCTTGCGGCAGATGCAGGCTGCCCGACCCGGGGACCGGAACCTCGCCGTACGCGTTGTAGTCGTCCAGGAAAAATACGTTGAGCACGATGGCGACGACGATGCCGGCCAGCGACATGATCGTGACGACGATGGCAGAGATAAATGAAATCTTGGCGGGCAGTCTGCTCCACATTCCCGGAGTGTGTCACCGCTAGTGACCCTGGGCCAGTGAAAGAGCACACTGATACCCATGTCGAACGATCTCGTCGCCACGGTGCCGGACCTCACCGGCAAGCTTGTCGTCATCACCGGGGCCAACAGCGGTCTGGGCTTCGGGTTGGCCAGACGACTCTCCGCGGCCGGCGCCGATGTGGTCATGGCCATCCGCAATCGGGCCAAGGGTGAGGCCGCGATCGAAGAGATCCGCCACAGCGTGCCCGACGCGAAGCTGACCATCAAGTCCCTCGACCTGTCGTCGCTGGCATCGGTCGCCGCGCTGGGCGAGCAACTCAACGCCGAGGGCCGCCCGATCGACATTCTGATCAACAACGCCGGGGTGATGACGCCCCCAGAACGCGACACCACCGCCGACGGCTTCGAATTGCAGTTCGGCAGTAACCATCTCGGGCACTTCGCGCTGACCGGGCATGTGCTGCCGCTGTTGCGCGCCGCGCAGCGTGCCCGCGTCGTGTCGCTGAGCAGCCTCGCGGCCAGCCAAAGCGGCAAGATCCACTTCGACGATCTGCAGTTCGAAAAGTCCTACGCGGCGATGTCGGCCTACGGCCAGTCGAAGATCGCGGTGCTGATGTTCGCCCGCGAATTGGACAAGCGTAGCCGCGCCGGCGGCTGGGGCATCGTCTCCAACGCCGCACATCCCGGGCTGACCAAGACCAACCTGCAAATCAGCGGGCCGTCGTACGGCCGCGAAAAGCCGGCGCTGATGGAGCGCTTGTACAAGGCGTCGTGGCGCTTCACGCCGTTCCTGTGGCAGGAGATCGACGAGGGAATCCTGCCCGCCCTGTACGCGGCGGCCACGCCGCAGGCCGAGGGCGGCGAGTTCTACGGACCCCGAGGCTTCATGGAGCTGGCCGGCGGTGGCGTCAAAGTAGCCAAAACGCCCGCGCGCGCCCGCAACGACGACGATTGCCGGCGACTGTGGGAGATTTCCGAGGAACTCACGAAGGTCAGCTACCCACCAATCAACTGGTAACCGATACAACGCTTTTCCTCAAAGCCGACGCGGGCATTTGTCAAACGCAGTCGCGCGCATATGCGGTCTCGCCCGCCTAGTGACCGCTGGTCAGACAAAAATGATTGCGGTAACGAGAGTTTCGACACAGCGCGGCAACGGGTAACCGACAGCGAGTTGCGGTCGACACTGCGACTCAAAGGGGGAACACGGATGAGCGTGCAGGACGACAAAACAGCCGGTCAAGACAGAGCAGCCGGTCAAGACGAAGCAGCCGGTCAAGACGACAAGCAGCAGGTATCCGAGGAGACCGGGCAATTATCCGAGAAGCCCGAGCCTGACGATGACGCGAAGCAAAAAGCCGCGGAGATGATGGTGGCCTACGAGGACCGGCCTACGCTGGTGCTGCCGGGTTCCGGCGGAGCAATCTCGGGTACGGCGGTCAACGATTGGATCGACGAGGATGGCAACCCCAAGTACAGCGATGAATCGGGCGACGATCGTTCAGGCGACAAAGAGTGGCAGCAGCAAGTCGAGAAAGACAAGACGTTAAACGAAGAACTCCGGAAACTCGCCGACGAGGAAAACAAGGGCGAAAAGCCCCCCAACTCCCGTAAAAAATAACCCGTACTAACCACCGAATCCGGGAATTGGCAAGCCCAGTCCGGGGATTCGCGGGATGGGCGGAATCGCGGGAATCGGCGGGACGTGAGGTGCGGGTGCCGGTATCTGGGGCACCGGCGGCGGTGCCGGAGCCTCCACGGGAGGCGGCGGTGGTGCCGCCGGGACCGGGGTATCGATCGCCGCGGGCGGTGGTGTGTCGACTGCCGCGGGCGGCGGTGTGTCGACTGCCGCGGGAGCCGGAGCGTCGGCCGTCGGCGGCGGCGCGGCGGGTTGGGGCGCGGCCTGACCCGTGATCGGCGCCTGGCTCGGCGGCACGGGTTGCGGCCCAGCGCCGTTAGCCGGTGGCGCGGTAGCCGGAGACGTCTTGACACCCGGGTTGGGCGTGGTGGCCGGTTTGTCGTCGGACAGGCCGATCGCCAACGCGATGCCGACCAGCAGTACCGCCACAGCCGTACCGATGACGACCATGCCCGGCAATCGCGACCACGGAACGACCGGAGCCTTTTTCTCCCGGCGTGGCTGTGCGGGCTGCTCGAAGTTCAACGCCGGTCGCGCCGACGTATACCCGGACCCGCCAACATGATTCGGAATCTGCGCGGCCGCGGCGGGCATCATGCGCGACTCGTCAGCGGCCTCCGACCACGCCAGCGCCGGCATCAGGCTCGATACCGGTTCCGAGGCGTGGGTGAGCACGGGCTGTCGCTCCTCGACCGCCACCGGTGCTGCCGGTGCGGCCGCCATGGCGGCCGCGGTCGCGCGGGACACCGACGGGGTCAGCAACGTTGCGCTGGTCTCCGCCGGCCCACGCGTCGCACGCAACGCCGCACCGATGGCCGGGGCCAGCTGCGGTCGCGGCGTCGTCACGACCGGAACCCTCAGGTGGCCGGAGAGCATCGTGGTGACCGCCGGGATGTTTGCGCCGCCGCCGACCGACACCACCGCGACCAGATCACGAATCCCGTTGCGCGCCAGCGTTTCATCCAGCACCGCGACGAAGTTGGTCAGGGAGGTCCGGATTGCGTCGTCGAGTTCGTTGCGGGTGAGCCGGATTTCGCCGGGTATGCCCGGCAGCCCCTCGGCCAGCGTCGCGACCGTGCTCGTCGACAGCTGTTCCTTGGCGGTGCGGCAGCCGGTGCGCAGCCGGCTCAGCGGTCCGATCGCCGAAGTGCCGGACGGATCGAAAGAATCGGCGCTGGGCAGGTTGGCCAACACGGTCGTCAACAGAGCCTGATCGATCAGGTCTCCGGAGAAGTCGAGGTGGCGCACGGTCGGCGCGAGCGGCTGGTAGTCACCCGCGGCGTCCATCAGCGTGATGCTGCTGCCGCTGCCGCCGAAGTCGCACACCGCCACGGTGCCGCGCGCCGGGATGCCGGGGTTGGCCCGCGCGGCGAACAGCGTCGCGGCGGCGTCCGGGATCAACGTCAGCGGCCGGTCGCGGTTCGCCCATTCGGGCACCCGGCTCAGCGCGGAACCCAGCGCGTCGACGGCGTTCGATCCCCAGTGTGCGGGGTGCGTTACCGCGACGTTCTCCGGAAGGTCCGCGCCGTTGGTGGCGGCGTAGGCCAGGGCGCGCAGCCCGTCGGCCGCCAGGACCTCGCTGCGGTGCACGGAGCCGTCGGCCGCGACGATGCCGATCGGGTCGCCCACGCGATCGACGAAGTCGGTGATCACCAGGCCCGGCTGGTCCAGCCGGGGGTTCTCACCCGGCACCCCGATCTCGGGCACGCGCTCGCGGAACAGCGTCATAACGGGCTTGCGCGTGATGGCCTGGTCGGCGGTGACCGCGGCGAAGTTGGTGGCGCCGATCGAGAGCCCCAGCGCGGGCGTAGCTCCGTCTGACATGGCCCCATCCCCGTTATCGAGCGGTATGCCCCCGCATCCGCCTATCCCCGATTTTGTCGGTTATACATATAGCCAATCTCTGCGCTGGCTATGCGTGAGCTGTATAACGTCGCGGCCTCAGTATAAGCCCTGGTCACCGTATGTTGCCGGCTCCGGCGATAAGCGGAAGGTCCAGCGGGGTGACCCAGCCGGGCCGCAAGTCGTTGACCGCCGGCACCGCATTCAGTGCCCGCAGCCCGGTCGCCAGACACCCGGCCGCGGCGGCGTCCCGCCCGGAGCCGTCGGTGAATCGGAACGCGGTCTCCTGAAAGATGCTCGGGGTTCCTTCGATGTCCACCCGGTAGACGTCGTTGTCGTGACCGGTCGGCCAGTCGGGGGCGGCGTCGAGCCCGATGCGGTTGACGTGCTCGAGCTGGATGCGGGTCTCGCCCTGGTAGACGCCGTTGATGGTGAACCGCACAGCGGCGACGTGCCCGGGCTTGATGACGCCGCGCGCCGAGTTACGTTCGGTCGGTGTCACCCACTTGTCCCAGGTGGTGGTGATCTCGTCGAGCATGATCCCGGCGGCGTGCGCGATCATCGGGACGGTCGCACCCCAGGCGAAGATCAGCATGTCGCGATCTTCGAGCATCGGCTTGAATTCGGGCTCGCGGCCGATGCCCATCTCGAACTCGTAGTCGCCCTCGTAATTGGTGTAGTCGAGCAACTCGGACGCCCGCACCTTACGGATCTCCGAACACAGACCCATCAGCGTCATCGGGAACATGTCGTTGGCGAATCCGGGGTCGATGCCGGTGGTGAAGCACGACGACTCGCCGAGCTCACAGGCTTCGGTGATGGGCTCGATCCAGTTCGGCGGGTTCAGGTGCATCGTCGGCCACACCCACGGCGTCATGGCCGTCGAGCACACGTCGATGCCGGCGCGCAGGAAGCTGGTGATCAGCTTGATGTTCTCCTTGGCGTGCATCGCCGTCGGGCCGTAGTGCACCAGCGCGTCCGGCTTCAGCGCGATCAGCGCGTCCATGTCGTCGGTGGCGGTGATGCCGACCTTCTCGGACATGCCGCAGATGTCGCCGACGTCGCGGCCGACCTTGTCCGGATTGCTGACGCCGACGCCGACCAACTCAAACAGCGGGTGCTTGACGATCTCGGGGATCACCATCCTGCCCACGAAGCCGGTACCGAACACCACCACGCGCTTTGAGCCGCTTATCGACATACCCAACCTTCCGGTCACCAGCCCCCCGCTTCACATTAAGTGGGTGACCGGTGTGGCACCTAACATCTGACTGTGCGAACGATGATGCCGCGATGAGCCGCCCCGACACGGTTATTCGTAAGGGCCCGATCTGGCTCACCCGGAATGTGTGGGTGCTGTCGCTGGTGTCACTGCTGCAAGATGCGGCGAGCGAGTTGCTTTACCCGCTGCTGCCGATTTACTTGACGACCGTGTTGGGTGCGCCGCCGTCGGTCGTCGGGGCGGTGGAAGGCGCGGCGGAGGGCGCCGCGTCGATCACCAAGCTGGTGTCGGGCCCGTTGGGCGATCGGTTTTCCCGCCGACCGCTGATCGCGACCGGATACGGGATGGCAGCACTCGGCAAGGTCCTCGTCGCCGTCGCCAGCGCGTGGCCCGGTGTGTTGCTCGGGCGGGTTGTCGACCGATTGGGCAAGGGACTGCGCGGTGCGCCGCGCGATGCACTGCTGATCGACGGAATCGATTCGGCCGCGCGCGGCCGGGTGTTCGGGTTCCACCGCGCGTGGGACACACTCGGTGCGGTCATCGGGCCGCTGCTCGGGCTGGCCGGATACGAGCTGTTCCATCACCAGATCGGTCCGGTCCTCTATCTGGCGGTGATCCCCGCGGTGCTCAGCGTGCTGGTGATCGCCTGGGTCCGGGAACGACCGCGAGACGCGCGGCGAGCAACCAGGGTGCGGGTGTTCGCCCAGACCCGTCTGCTGCCCCGCCGGTACTGGGCGGTGGTTTCCTTTCTGGTGGTGTTCAGCTTGGTAAACTTCCCTGACGCGCTACTTCTGTTGCGGCTCAAGGAGATCGGCTTTTCGGTGGCCGACGTCATCTTGGCCTATGTCGGCTACAACCTGGTCTACGCGGTGGCGAGCTTCCCGGCCGGGTGGCTGGCGGACCGTTTCGGTCGTCCAGTCACCTACGGAGCCGGTCTGGTGTTCTTCGCGATCGGCTATGTCGGTCTGGGCATCACCACAGACGCGGCGATCGCCTCAGCCCTGATCGTCGCCTACGGGTTGTTCACCGCCTGCTATGACGGCGTCGCGAAGGCCTGGATATCGACGCTCGTCGGGGAAGCGCTGCAATCGAGCGCCCAAGGCGTCTTTCAGGGGCTCAGTGGGTGCGCGGTGCTGGCTGCGGGCCTGTGGGCCGGCTTCTCGTGGGGCGCCGACGGTCGGCTGCCGTTGCTGATCTCGGGTGTGGTCGGGGCGGCATGCGCTGTTGTTCTGCTGGGCGCCCTGGCCGTTCGCCGGCGCCGCACCGGGCCAGTTTCCTGAAGGCGTCGGACGCCAACCGCTTCCCTACCGTCGCCCGTGGTGACACGATGCAATTCATGAGAACGCACCTCGCCGCACCGTCGATGCTGCTGGCTATCGGTTTCGGGTTCGCAAATGCCTGCGGCGTCGCCCACGCCATCCCCCAGATGCCCCAGGTCCGTTACGAAGTCAATGGCCCGGCGGTCGCCCAGTTCATCTACTACCAAACCGACACCGGGCAGCTGCACCAAGTGAATGCGCCGCTGCCCTGGTCGACGGAGTTCACCGCGTTCGGCGGTCAGGTGTTCACGATCAGCGCCCAGGGCCCGGGTCCCATCTCCTGCAAGATTTTGATGGACGGCAACGTAGTCAGCGCCGCGACGGCGACGACGGGCGTTCCCGCGAGAACCGTCTGTACGCACTGATCCGGGTCTAGGCTCCCCAGTGTCACCTCTTCAGATCCCGTTCGACGGCGAAGGGAAGCCACGTGAGCCTTGAGACCGACATGGCGTCGCGACCGAACGGGACACCCCCGCCCGAACTCCCGCTTGCCGATGTCCAACTCGAATCGCTCGATTTCTGGGTGCGCAACGACGACCTGCGCGACGCGGCTTTCGCCACCTTGCGCCGGGAGGCCCCGATATCGTTTTGGTCGCCGATTAAGTACGAGGGGTTTGAGACCGGCAATGGGTATTGGGCGCTGACCAAGCTCGACGACGTCCACTTCGCCAGCCGTCATCCCGACATCTTCAGCTCCGCCAGCGGCATCACGATCAACGACCAGACACCGGAATTGGCCGAGTATTTCGGCTCGATGATCGTGATGGACGACCCGCGACACCAGCGGCTGCGTTCGATCGTCAGCCGGGCGTTCACCCCGAAAGTGGTTGCCCGCATTGAGGCTTCGGTGCGCGAACGTGCGCACCGACTGGTCACCTCGCTGCGCACCGAGAATCCCGACGGCCAGGCCGATCTCGTCACCGAGCTCGCGGGGCCGCTGCCGCTGCAGGTCATCTGCGACATGATGGGCATTCCCGAAGCGGACCATCAGCGAATCTTCCACTGGACCAACGTGATTCTCGGCTTCGGCGACCCCGATCTGACCTTGGATTTCGAAGAGTTCATGCAGGTGTCGATGGACATTGGCGCCTACGCCACCGCGCTGGCCGAGGACCGCCGGTCCAACCACCACGACGACCTGACCACCGCCCTGGTCGAAGCCGAGGTCGACGGCGATCGGCTGACCTCCCAGGAGATCGCGTCGTTCTTCATCCTGCTGGTGGTGGCCGGCAACGAAACCACGCGCAATGCGATCAGCCATGGCGTGCTGGCCTTGTCCCGCTTCCCCGAGCAACGGGAGAGGTGGTGGTCCGACTTCGAGGCCCTGACGCCCACCGCGGTCGAGGAGATCGTGCGGTGGGCCTCCCCGGTGATCTACATGCGCCGCACCCTGACGCGGGATTTCGAATTGAGCGGCGTCAGGATGGCCGAAGGCGACAAGGTTGCGCTGTACTACAACTCGGCCAACCGTGACGAGTCACGGTTCGACAATCCGTGGGCTTTCGATGTCGCGCGCAACCCGAATCCGCATCTGGGTTTCGGGGGCGGTGGCGCACATTTCTGCTTGGGCGCCAACCTGGCTCGCCGCGAGATCCGGGTCGTCTTCGACGAACTGCGCCGCGAGATCCCCGACATGACCGTGACCGGCAAACCGGCGCGGTTGCTGTCCCAATTCATTCACGGCATCAAGACCCTGCCGGTGTCCTGGACTCCCCGGGGTTAAGCCCGTTTCATCGCGGGCCCCGATTGCGGGCGCGATATCGGAAGCACGGCCTGGGATTACGCTGACCCGATGACAGCCCCCGCGTTTCCCGCCCCCGAAGTGCTGGCCGCGCGCCAGAAACTCGTGCTCGACCACTTCCACGACGAGGTCCGCCAGGACTGGGACGACGTGCTGGCGACCTTTCCGCACCCCCACTACGAGCTGATCCCGCAGATGGTCATCCACGATGGAAACGACGCGGTGCGTGGCTACTACAACTACACGCGCACCGCGTTCCCCGATCAGGACCACGAGATCATCGCGCTGCGGCACAGTGCCGACGCGGTGATCGTCGAGTTCTGGTTGATGGGCACACATCGGGGTTTCCTGGGCAAGGTGCCGCCCACCGGCAGCCGGTTCCGGGTGCGCATGAACGCGTACTTCGTGTTCGACGACACCGAAACGCTTGTCTGCGAACGCATTTACTTCGACACGCTGACGATGATCAAACAGCTCCTCGGCGGGCTGGACATGAAGAAGCCGTCGAACTGGCTGCTGGGCGCCCGCGCGGTGCGCGGCCTGTTGTCGATGTCTTCGGCGAAGCCGGACCCGGCGCTGACCAACACCGTGGCGCCGGCCTTCACCCGAGCGAGCTAGCGGTCGCCATGCGGACGCGTTAAGACGGCCACCAGACGCCCAGCTGATCGGCGAGGTCGAGGAAGTCCGGCGCGTTGATGTCGAACTCGTCCGAATACTCCACATCGGGATCGCCGTCGGCGCCGAATTCCAGCGGACGCGCGATGAACGCCGTGCGAAAGCCGAGTTCGGCCGCGGCGCGGAGGTCGTATTTGTGGCTGGCCACCATCATGATCTCGGCGGGTTCCAGGCCCAGGTAGGTCGCGGCCATCCGATAGATCGCCGGGTCCGGCTTGAAAACGCCGGCCATCTCGGCGGCGAAGATCGCGTCCCAGGGCAATCGCGCGCGCTTGGAGATATTGATGACCGCGGACACGTCGGCGTTCGACAGCGTCGCCAAGGTGAAGTCGCTCTTCAACCAGGAGAGCCCGGGTGCGACATCCGGCCAGGGCTCGAGTCGTTGCCAGGCCAGGGTGAGATCCTCGCGCTCGGCATCGGTGAAGCCGACGATGCCGCACTCGTCCAGCAGGGTATCGAGCGCGGTGCGGTATACCGAGTGCACCGACACCCATCCACTCTGGCGGCTGCGCGTGTCCTCGAGCGTGGCGAAGTAGCCTGCCCGCCAACGCCGGACCAGGTCGGGCCAATCGACGTCCGGGTGACGTCCCGCGCTGATCCGTTGCGCCTCGCCGCAGACCGTCGAATGGAAGTCCGTCGCGGTGCCCTGCACGTCGAACAACAACGCCTTAACCACAACCTTCATCATGCAACGGCGCGGCGCAAGGCGCCGTGGTGAGCCACGCGGTTGGTTAAAATCATCGGTAAAGAAAAGCTTGTTCCCATCTGCTCTGCGAGGTACGCGTGTCCGACAAGGCCATCACCGAGCGCCACCCCGAGGACCACGCGGAAGAGAGCGAGCCTGACTATCGGTTCACCATGGCCAACGAACGCACCTTCCTGGCCTGGCAGCGCACCGCACTGGGTCTACTCGCGGCCGCCGTCGCACTGGTGCAGCTCGTTCCAGAGATGACGGTGCCCGGTGCCCGCCGGCTGCTCGGCCTGGGCCTCGTGGTGCTGGCGATCCTCACCAGCGGGATGGGGCTGCTGCGCTGGCAGCAAGCGGATCACGCGATGCGCCGCGGCGAGCCCCTGCCCCGGCATCCCTCGCCGGCCTACCTCGCGGTGGGTCTCAGCCTGGTCGGCCTTGTCGCACTCGGGTTGGTCGTTCTGAAGGTCGTCTCGGGTTGACGGCGGCGCACGGAAATCCCGTCCGCGGGCTCCAGGCCGAACGCACGACGCTCGCCTGGTCCCGGACATCGTTCGCGTTCCTGGCCAACGGCGTGCTGCTGGCCATCAAGGAAATCCACGGCGCACGGGGCTGGGTGCCATTGATCCCGGCGGGTGTGGCTCTGCTTGCCGCGACGTGTACCTACCTGATCGCCTTCCGGCGACAGGCGATATTGCAGCGCCGACCGCTTCCGGCCCACATCAGCCCTCGTCGCCCCGTCTACATCATCGGGATCGCCACGTTGCTGCTCATCGTCATGGCCACGGCAGCGCAGCTGGTGTAGCGACCTTTCACCTACCCTTTGCGTTCACCATCTCCAAACGTGCTGTTTACCATAACTTTTCGCTGCAACGCTGCGGATGCGGCTTCGCTGAATAGCTCCTTACAATCGGCCTGCCACGTGGATGCAGCGCGACATCTTGGAGGCTTGAAATGACGACGACAGGTTTGCCGGAGACATCGCGCGGAGTCCGCCTGCGCAGGCAGGGAAATCTGGTCGCCGGCTTCGGCCTGGCCCTGCCGGTCGGCGCGGGCGCGCTGGGTGTTGGCCTGCTGACCCGCAGCCGTCGGCGCGGGCTGAACTTCTTCCGGTCCACCTGGCCCCGGTTATTGCTCGCCACTAACGGCATTCGCTACCGCGTGATCGGCGCCGAGAATTTGACGGCACAGCGCCCGGCCGTGTTCCTCTACAACCACCGCAACGGAGTCGACCCCTTCATCGCCGCCGCGTTGCTGCGCGACGACTGGATCAAAATCGCGAAGAAGGAATTGGCGAGCGACCCGATCATCGGCACGCTGCTCAAGTTCAACGAGGGCGTCTTCCTCGACCGAGACGACCCGGCCGCCGCGGTGGAAACCCTGCACGAAGTCGAGGAACGCGCGAAGGGCGGCCTGTCCATCCTGATCGCCCCGGAAGGCACCTCGCGCGACACCATGACGGGGGTGGGGCCGTTCAAGAAGGGGGCGTTCCGGATCGCGATGGCCGCGGGCATTCCGATCGTGCCGATCGTGATCCGCAACGCCGAGATCATCGCCGCAAAGAACTCGCTCAAGATCACCCCGGGCACGGTCGACGTTGCCGTGCTGCCGCCGATCCCGGTCGACGAGTGGACGCTGCAGACGCTGCCGGATCACATTGCCGAGGTGCGTCAGCTCTATCTGGACACCCTCGCCGATTGGCCGACGGATGTCCCCAAAGAAGCTGTCCCAGGCTAAGTTTCACCGGCCGTTCAGAAACGCAACGATCCCCTGCGTGACGGCGGCGGCGTATTTCGCCCGCCCGTCCGCGCTTTCCATCAGCGCCGCTTCCTCCGGATTCTTCATGTTGCCGAGTTCGACGAGCACCGCCGGGTACTGGGCCAGGTTCAGGCCGGCCAGGTCGGCGCGCCCGTAGAGGCCATCCGCCCCGATGTAGGTGGAGGGATGAAACCCCGCTTGCACCAGGGCATCTCGCATCGTATGTGCCAGTTGCACGGCCGGGCCCGCCTGGACGTCGTTGAGCGGTGGGGCCGAGTAGTTGACGTGAAATCCGCTGCCGGACGCCGGACCGCCGTCGGCGTGAATGCTCACGATCGCATTGGGATGCATCGCATTCGCCTGCGCGGCGCGCTGGTCCACGCAGGGGCCGACGGAGCTGTCGTTGTCGCGAGACAGCGCGGTATTGACGCCCATTTGCCGCAGCGAGTCATTGATCAGGCCGACGACGGCCCAATTGAACGCATGCTCCGGATAGCCGCCGTTGGTCGCGGCGCCCGACGTTTGGCAGGCTTTGGTGCCGCCCCGGCCATTCGGGACTTGCTCGTTTATCGAGGCGTCATTCACGGCGTTGTGGCCCGCGTCGAGGAAGACGGATGAGCCGGCGAGCCCGGCGGAAGCGCGCGGGGCAACAAGCGTTGTCAGACCGAGCAGTGCTGGGGTCACACCGGCAAGTTTCAGGGCGTCGCGTCTGGAAACAGATTTCACCCGGGCGAACCCTCGATGCGCAGGCGGATCGCTCACCGCGCGATGGTAACAATCCCGCGCTATCCTCGAGATCAAGCCGATTGATTGGTAAAGGCACGACGTCGGGACCTGCCAGCAGTCCTTCGGTATTGACCGGGGATATCGCGCCAAATAAGACCACTGCCGCACTTCTGCGTGTCGCTTTTGTGGTCATTGGCAACGGTGGTCAACTGGTCGTGGAACTCAGATGTTTGGGATGGGCACCGATGGGAATTTATTTCGGCATGATCGCCGGTCACATCACTCGAATCGTCAAACCAACGGCACTAGCAGCCGTGGGACTTGGTACCAGTTTCCTTGTCTCCCCTACTCCGTCGGCTTTGGCCGAGCCGTGTCCGGACGCCCAAGTGGTGTTCGCGCGTGGCACCGGCGAGCCGGAAGGTATCGGCCCGACCGGGCAGGCCTTCGTCGATAACTTGCGCGGGCGCGAAGCCGGAAAGTCCGTCGACGTCTACGCCGTCAACTACCCCGCCAGCAATGAGTGGCAGACTGGGCTCGACGGCATCCGAGACGCCGGCGCGCACGTCGTGTCGATGGCGAACAGCTGCCCCAAGACCAAGATGGTGCTCAGCGGCTTTTCCCAGGGCGCGGCCGTGATGGGCTTCGTCACCTCGGCGTCGGTTCCCGATGGCGTCGATCCCGCGACCGTGCCAAAGCCACTGGCGCCCGAAATCGCCGACCACGTCGCCGCGGTGGTGCTCTTCGGCACGCCCAACGTGCGGGCCATGAACTTCCTGGGCCAACCGCCGCTGGTCATCGGACCGAGCTACGTGGGCAAGACCCTCAAGGTCTGCGCCACCGACGACCCGGTGTGTTCGGACGGCATGAACTTCGCCGCCCACGACACCTACGCAGACGGCGGAGCGTACATCGACAAGGGGGCGGCGTTCGCCGCGAGCCGACTCGACGAGGCCGCCGGCGGACCGACCGTCGTTGCGCACGCGCCCACCGGCACCGGATTCGGCAACTGACCGGGTTTACATACTAAAAGGTATGTTACGGTGACCGCATGTCTGCGGTCGAAAGCCGCTCGCTGCACGGAATCACCGACGAATTCGTCACGCGGTTAGCGCAGCGTGCTGAGGAAGCCGAGCAGCTGCGCCGGCTTCCGACGGCGACGGTGAGCGAGTTCAGGCAGACGGACCTGTTCCGGCTGCTGCTGCCCGCCCGGTTCGGTGGTATCCAAGCATCGTTTCCCGAAGTGCTGGAACCGATTCGGTTGATGGCGCACGGCTGCGCATCGAGCGCGTGGACATTGGGGTTCTACGCGCTGCATAACTGGATGCTGTCACTGTTCGACCCGCGGCTTCAGGAAGAAGTGTTCGCCTCGGGTCCGGTGCTGGCGCCGGCTCCGTTGGCCCCGACCGGCCGTGGCCATCCGACCGAAGGCGGCGTGCGCCTGACCGGCCGATGGTCATGGGCGACGGGTGCGATGGACGCCGATTGGGTGATCGTGGGTGCGCTGGTCGAGAGCGACGACGGCATCCTTCCGGCGCTCGCGGTGCTGCCCGCCGGCCAGGTCGAGGTCGACGACGTATGGCATACCGCGGGCATGCGGGCCACCGGCTCCCACGACCTGATCGCGACCGACGTCTTCGTCCCCGAACACCGCATCGCCAGCGTGGCCGACATCTATGGCGGCACGGCCCCGGGCGCGGCTGTGCACGGGGTCGCTACCTATCGGTGGCCGCTGGTGCCCGCGCTCGCGTTGGTGGCATCGATGCCAGTGCTCGGTACCGCCGAGCGGGTGACCGAGCTGTTCGCCGAGCGGCTGAGCGGCCGCGTGCTGGCGTATAGCGGTGTGGCGCAAAAGGATCAGCCCGCCGCGCAGATCAGGCTGGGCGACGCGACCGCGCGGCTGCGCGCGCTGCGGGCGCTGGTGGCCGAGACTGCTGCGACCATCGACGCGCTGGTGGTCAGCGGTGAACGGGTGCACCGATCGGAACGGGCCAACGCCCGGCTGGCCGCGGCGTACACCGTGCATGAGTGCCGGGCGATAATCGCCGATCTGCTGGAGGCCGCCGGCGCGAGCGCTCACTTCTTGTCAAGCCCATTGCAGCGCGCCAAGCGCGACGTGGACATTGCCGCGGGCCATGTGGTGTTCGACTATGACGTGAGCCGGGAGTTGGCCGGAGCGTTGGCGATTGGCGCCAAGATCTCGCCGATCGCGATGGTGTGACTATTTCGAACCGGCCAGCATCAGGTCCAGGAAGCGTTCGTGTCGAGCCAGCTTCTGCGCCTGGCCGGGCGAGGCGGTGAGGTGCAGTAGCCCGATGCCCGCCGCGAAGGTCAGCTCCGCCCGCAGTTTGGCGTCCTCGTGGCTGAATCCGCAGTCGCCATAGGCCTTTGTGACGGCGCGAAGCAGGCGGCGATCCGCGTCCCGGATGTTCGCGGCGGCGGTTTGATCGGTGCGGGCCCATTCCCGCATCGCGCGTTCGAGCATCCAGTGTTGCGGCCTGACCAAGGAAATCATCATGGCGGACAGGCGTTCCCGGGGCGGAAGTGTGTCGATCTCGGCCAAGCTTTGCCGATCCTCCTCGCGGAACGCATTCCACGAGTCGACCAGTGCGGCGCGGTAACCGTCCATGTCCTCGAAGTGCCAATAGAAGCTGCCGCGGGTGGCGCCGACTTGTCGACAGAGGCGTTCGATCTTGAGGGCGCGCGCCCCCTCCTCGGCGAGCAAGGTGTAGCCGGCCTGCAGCCAGTCGTCGGCTGACAGGCGCGTCGAGGGCTTACGCGCGGCCACGTCGTGCAACGTTACGGCCAATCAGGTCCGCATCGTTAGGCTTGTGGAAAATTAAGCGGCAGGTGTTGGGCGAGTTCGTAGGCCGAACCCTGCAGGTTGGCCACCCGTAGGACGATCACCTCGCGCATCCGCGCGCTGAAGGTCGGGCTGGCGTACAGCTCGTCCATCTGCTGTGTCCAGCCGGGAAATACGTTGGGCGCGTTGGCGAGTAGCCGGAAGACGTTGAGGTTGCCGCGACGGGCCGCCCACTCGCGGGTTGACTCGGGCTGCTGGTCGAGGTCGGCGAGCGCGATTCGTGTCATGGTTTCACTTTGCCGCGAGCGTGAACGTCCAGTCCAGGGTGACGAACGGTTCGTCGACTGTCGTTCCATCCGGCGCGACGCCCGGTTCGTGGCGCACGAAGTCGGCCTTCAGGGATTCCTGCGCCGAGAACACGGCATCGCAATCGATGTAGGGGTCGTCTTTGAGGAATAGCTGCGTGATCAGTGGTTGGTAGCCGTCGGCGTGGAACCAGAAGTGCACATGTTGGGGTCGCATCACGGATCGATTGGCGGCGCGCAGGATTTCCCCGCACGGGCCGTCGGTGGGCACCGGGTAGTAGCGGGGCGTGATCGAGCGGTACCAGAATTTGCCGTCGTGATCCGTGGTCAGCAGCGCGCGCATGGCGAACTCGCCGTGCAGTGGTTCGGTCATTTGCACGTCGTAGAACCCGGTGCCGTCGCTGTGCCAGGTGTCCACCTGCGCGCCGGCGATCGGCCTGCCCTGTTCGTCGACGACCCGACCGGTCATGAACATCGGTGTTCCCGCAACGCCATTGGAGATGTCGGCGCCATTGGGTGCGGTCGGACGGTCCTTGACATAGAACGGGCCCAGCAGCGCCGAGTCGGTGGACGATCCGCCGGTCTGCTCGTTGATTTTGTCCAGCAGCATCGACAGGCCGAGGATGTCGGAGAGCAGCACCACCTCCTGGCGGGTGGGGCTGGAGATCTTGCCGAGCCGTTCGATGAAGTCCATCGCGGTGAACCACTCGTCGCCGGTCAGCCGCACCTCGCGGGCGAAGTCGTGCAGGTGCTGCACCAGGCTTCGGAAAACTTGGCGAAAGCGTTCGTCGGTGGACGTGTCGAAGGTCTTGAGCACTTCGTCGGTGATGGTGTGTTCGTTCAGATCGGTTGCCATTGTGGTTGCCTCTCTTAGGGATTGATCACGACGCGGCCCGGGATGTGGCTGGCGACCGCATTGTAGGCTGCTGCGCTGTTTTCGAGGTCGTAGCGGGCGGTGATGGGCAGTGGGCGGAACTCGCCGGATTCGAAGTGGGGCAACATCTTTTGCAGTAGCTGCGCGCAGTCGACGACGCTGAGTTTGCCGCTGTCGACGCCCAGGATGCGGGTTTCGTTGCGGTACAGGGCCCGTATATCGATCTCGACTGTTGGCGAGCCGACGGCGCTGATGATGACCAGCCTGCCGCGCCGGGCGAGCGAGGCCAGCGCGGCCTGTGTAGTCCCGCCGCCTACCGCGTCGTACACGACATCGACACCCTTACCGTCGGTGAGTCGTTTGATCTCGGTGGCGGCATCGTTGTCGAGGAAGACGAATTCGTCGATGACTGTGGCGGCGGGAGTCTCCGGGTCGGGTTTGCGGCGACTCGCGCCGATTACCCGGGCGCCGAGCGCGTGCGCGATCTGCGCGACGGCACCACCCACTCCCCCGGAGACACCGAAGATGGCGATCGTCTCGCCGTTAGCCAGCTGTGCTGTCTCGACCGCGCCCGACCAAGCGGTGACGAAGTTGACGCCGACGGCGGCGGCCTCGTCGAAGCTGAGTTTTTTCGGCTTTCGCGCCAGCGCTTCGACGGGGACCTTGATGAGCTCGGCGTGCGAGCCGTCGCGGGTAAAACGGACGTCGCCACCGGTGCCCCACACTTCGGCGCCTTCCCATTCGGGTGGACCGCTCACGACCACCCCGGCGAAGTCGCGTCCGGGGGTGCGCGGCAGCACCGTCCAGTCCATCAGGCCGGCAACGTTTTTCACATCGGATGGGTTGACCGATGCGGCTTCGACGCGGATCACCGCTTCCCGCGGGGTCGCCGACGGGTCGGGCAGATCGGCAATGTGCAGAACGGTGGGGTCACCGAACGTGTCGAAACGCAACGCCCGCATGGCTGTTCCTCCGTCACTCATCTTCGTCGGTATCGGCGCCGTCGACGTCGATGCCTTCCGAATTGAGGATGTCGATGAGGTCAAGCGCTTCGTCGTCGCTATCGTCGGCGGCATCGACATCGATGGGCTCGACGTTGCCGCTCTTGTCATACAAGAAGCGCTCGCGGTAGGCCCAGTACGCGGCATCGGCAATGTCGGCGACTGTCTTCCAGTTCAAGGCGGCGCCAATCCCGACTCCGACGACGGGCGCAAGCTGAAAGACTTTTGACCGGGCCAGCTTCTCGGTGAACTTGACGGCGAACTTCTGAGCCACCTTGGCGAAGGTCTGCTCATCAAGCTCGTGCCAGGCCGCGTTTCGGGCAAGTCTTTCCGTCAAGACCGCAAGCTGTTGGTAGGCAGCGGCTTTCGCCGACGGTGTTCCGGCGAGTCCCAATCCGATGACTTGCATCATGAAAATCTCTTCGGCGGGATCGAACGGGTCATAGCCGTAATACAGAGCATCCTGCGCTACAACGCTGCTGCACGCTGTCAAAAGCACTGCGGCGTCGACACCCATGGCCGTGACGACGGTGCCGAGTCCCGGCCCGGCTGCGACGCCGGCGGTTCCGGCCGCACCGACAGTTGCTACCGCCTCACCACTGCTGATGGCGAGGCCGGCCGCAGCACCTTCGACTGCTGCGGATATCGAGTAGGCGTGACGCGTGAAAGCAAACGCCGCCACGTCGTCGATGGTTCTGAGGTCGAGCTTGCGGATGTCATCGAGATGTTCTACGGCGTGACCTTTCCGCGCGTAAGCGCCGATCACCAGGCTGGGCGACGTCGTCATTTGACCGGTCTTGGTCATGAACTTGCCGGCGTTCGCGGCCGTGGTGCCGAGCAGCGCCGCGCCGGAGTCGGCCACCTTGTCAAGCCCCGACACCTTCAGCGCCTTGTTGACCAGGTCGGGGCCAATGCCTCGGACCCGGTCGGGAATTGCGGGAATCAGGCGACGTGGCGGACGAAGGCTGCGCTGCTTATGCGCGGTGACCTTCTTGAGCTGTTCTTGCTCGTAGCCAGATAGCGCCACCCGCTGCTCCCATGTGGTTGTTCCCGCATCATCACAGCACAACCGGAGTCACTGTGCCGCGCGCGATCTGCGCCGAGCCCCGTCCTCGAGTTCGGCACCGAGTTGGCACGTTAGTGCGCACGTCGGCGCGGATCGCGGTGAGGGTATTGCCGAGGTCGTCGGGGTGGCGGGCCGGCGGTGCGGGTCTGGTTGTCAACGTCGTTTCACGATGCAGTTGCAGCGCGGATCGCGAACGAATTTCTTGATGCCGCAACCCGTTTGAGCGTTGATCCGGTGCTGGTCATGACCGGCGGCGGTGAGCTACCTAGTTGTGTGTTGGTGGTGGTTGTGGTTGGAAGGGTTGGTACCACCACCAGTGGGCGCGTTCGCCGGTGGGCCCGGGGCATGGCGCGACCGCGGGTGGGGGTTGGGTTGGTGGGCGCGCCAGCGATCCCGGGCTGAGCGGTCGGCCGGCGTGGTCGGTGACGATGAGGGCGTCTGCGGTTCCGGCGATGGTGATAACGCCCCGATGGTGCAACCGATGGTGATACGGGCACACCAACACCAGGTTGACCAACTCCGTGGAGCCGCCGTCTTCCCAGTGCCGGATGTGATGGGCGTGCAGACCACGCGTGGCCCCACAGCCAGGAACCGCGCACGTGGGATGGCGATACTCAAGCGCACGCCGAAGCCGCCGGCTGATCAGCCGCGTCGACCGGCCGGCACCGATGACCTCGCCGTCACGTTCGAACCACACCTCACAGCTGGCATCACAGGTCAGATAGCGGCGCTCGGCCTCGGACAGCAGCGGACCCAAATGCAGCGCCGCAACACGCTGCTCCACATCGACGTGCACCACCACAGTGGTGTGCTGCCCATGCGGGCGGCGGGCCGCCTCGGCGTCCCACCCCGTCTCGACCAGGCGCATCAACGCCTCGACAGTGCCCGGCACCGGCGGCACCTGATCTGACGCGCCGTCACCCTTGCCGTGCGCAAGCTTCCACTCGGCGATCAGCGCCTCACGATGAGACACCAAGGCGGCGTCGAACTTTGCGGCGTCGTGGTGGCCCAGAGTGATGCGGTAGCAGCTGCCCTGCTGGGTGGTGGTCGTGGTGATCGAGCGCTCGGGCTCGGGCTGAGGCTCGGCTTCGGGTCGCGGTTCCAGCTTGACCGCCGTGCGCAACTGGCTGACCGTCGCCACCGCAGCCAGCTCCGCATAGTGCTCATCAGACCCCGCCCCGGCCCGCGCCGCGATCACACCGACCTGATCCAACGACAGCCGCCCCTCCCGCATACCCTGAGCACAGCGCGGAAACTCCGCCAGCCGGCCCGCGACGGCGGCGATCGCGTGAGCATTTGCCGACGAGCAACCGAGCTTCCAGGCCACCAACGCCGCCACCGACCGCGCGCCCGTCACGCCACACAATTGGTCGCGATCAATCTCGGCCACGATCTCCACGATGCGCCCATCAATCGCATTACGCTGACCCGTCAACTCCGCCAACTCCTCGAACAACACCTCCAGCCGCTCGCCAGGACCCACCCCTGCGGCAGCCGATGCAGTCAAAGACATAACGACATCATCACATCGGGGTACGACAACTTTCGGGCGTCGATCCGCGCCGGGAAGTGGCCGTCATCAACTGCCAACAGGTGCCCGACGCCGCGCCACGCCGTCATGCGCCTTAGGCGGTCTTCACGGTGCGCACGTCGACCACCCGCCGCTGACGTGGACGCTGTATCTGGCTTCCGCGGAGTCGCAAACCGGCGCCGTCAAGGCGCTCGTGGACACGATCGCGCGATACGTCGACAACTAAATTCATTGCGCCGCAAGTGATCTGCGCCGGGCCCCGTCGTCAAAGTCGGCGCCGAGCGCGGCGTAGGCGCCCGCGTACTTATGTGTCAGTCGGGCACGGTCGGACTCGGTCAGGGTCGCCATGCGTTCGGGATCGGTGTTGTCGGCCAGATCCGCGAGCTTCACTTCCCGGGCGGTCGGGTGCTCGCTGATGCGCTGGTAGTAACTGGCGGACGGCTGGTCGCTGCGGCGGGTGAGCAGCTCGATCGCGTCGATTGCCGCCTGCGGGATGCCGCGATCGCTCAGTTCCGCCGCGGTGATGCCGGTGTCCTCAATGACGTCGTGCAGCAAGGCCGCCACCACGGCATCGGTGTTGGAGGGATCCACGTAAGACGCCACCCGACGGACGTGTCCCACATAGGGCATGCCGGCCTTGTCGACCTGGCCCGCATGCGCCTCGGCCGCAATTGCGTCTGCCACAGCAATGGGGTCCAATGCGCCGATCCTTTCACTTGCCGGGGTGGATACCTTCCGACTTCAGGATGTCGACAACATCAATCGCCGGTAGATCGTCGTCGGCGAGATCGACATTAATTGCAGGGGAGTCGACTTCGCCGCTCTTTTCGTACAAGAAGCGCTCGCGGTACGTCCAATAGGCGGCATCGGCAATCGCGGTGACCGCCTTCCAGTTCAAGGCTGCGCCGATACCGACTCCGATGACGGGTACCAGCTGACCGAGCTTTTTGGTCGCCAGCGACTCGGCGAAGTTCACGGCGAACTTCTGAACCACTTTGGCGAATGTCTGTTGGTCGAGTTCCTGCCAGGCCTCGTCTCGAGCAAGGCTTTCGGTCAATAGTGCAAGCTGTTGGTAGGCAGCGGCTTTCGCCGATACTGAGCCTGCCAATCCCAATCCGATGACTTGCATCATGAAGATCTCTTCGGCGGGTTCGCGCGGGTCGTAGCCGTAATAGAGCGCATGCTGAGCCACCACCCCAGTGCACGCGGTCAACAGCGCTGCGGCATCGACACCCATCGCCGTAGCGACCGCGCCCAATCCGGGAACGGCCGCGGCTCCAGCAGTTGCCGCCGCGCCCGCGGCTGTCACCGCCTCGCCGCCGCTGATGACGAGGCCGGCTGCCGCACCTTCTGCGGCTGCCGACAGAGAGTAGGCGTGCTGCAGGAGCGTGAAGGGCGCCACATCGTCGATCGTCTTCAGGTCGAGCTTCCCGATGTCGTCGAGGTGTGCTACCGCATGACCTTTCTTCGCGTAGGCACTGATGACGCGAGTAGCAGAGGTCGTGAGTTGACTCGTCTTGCTCATGACCTTGCCCGCGGCCTCGGTCGTTGCGTCCACCACTGCCACGACGGGTTCGGTCACCGTCTTGACACCCGGCAGCTTCACCATCTTGTTGACCAGCCCGGGACCAATGCCTCTGACGTTGAAGGGTAGGAATCGGCGTGACTTACGACCGAGGACACGCTCCTTATGCGCGGCGACCTTCGCGAGCTGTTCCTGCTCGTATTCGGATAACGCCACCGGATGCTCCCCGCGTTGATTGGGCCCAACAACATGAGAGCACAGCCACGGGGAGTCAGCAGGCCGGTGCCAATCCTGATCCTCCTTCGGGATACATCCCGCCCTTGGCAGCCCCAGGCGGTGGCTTTCCCGCTATCGGCAGTTCACAGTCGCATGAATGCGTTTAGCCGCGTATCAGCAGTTGATTGGGGGCTCGAGGCCGGCGCGTTTGAGCCCCCGTCTCTCCCTAGGGCCTCGGCGGCAATGCCGCCAGCCAGTCATCCGTGACCAGCTCGATGATCTGCCCGTCGGGGTCGCGGATGATGCCCATCATGTCGGACACCGCTTCCTCGACCACCGATCCCCCGAACTCCGGAACCTTGGCCAATACTGCGCCGAGGTCAGACACCGACATTGAAATGTGGGTCAGCCCAACCTCATCCATGACGCGCCGAGGGCCGGCGTGCACCTGCCGCTTGGAGTAGTCGATCAACTCCAGCACAAAGCCGTCGCGAACTAGATACGACGCCTTGACCCCGAGCGGCGCGGGAAGCTGCACCACCTGGGCGGTGAGGTTGTCGGGCGGTTCGAGCTCCCACCAGAACTGGAAACCGAGCACTTCCTCGTAGAACCGGCGCGACCGCTCGGTATCGGCGACGCACAAGCCCACGTGATTGAAGGTCGTTCGGTAGCTGCTCATCGCTCCTACTTCAGTCGCCCGGCCCAAAAGCGTAATAATGCAAAGATAGCCAGGAAGGCAACCCATTGACTCACCGCCCCGGCGTCGCCCCAGACGCGATAGTCGACTTCGACCATCACTCCGACGAATTCAACCTCAACCCGGAGACCGTCAACGCGTACCTCAGGCAAAAGTGTCCGGTCGCGTGGAACACGCAATACGACGGCTTCTGGTACCTCAGCAGCTACGACGCCGTGAGCACGACGGCAAGAGACGGCGACACCTTCGCCCACAAGTACGAACCGAACGCTGACGACGGCGTCGATTACCAAGGCGAAATGGGCGTCCCGCGCCCCGAAGGTCAGCCGGCGCTCGGTATCGGCGAAATAGACGGCCCCTATCACCTGGCCCTACGGCACGCGCTCGCCCCGTTCTTCTCCCCCGGCGCCGTCGAAAAGATGAAGCCGTTCATGGAGGAAAAAGCCCACCAGTTCCTCGACCAGCACATCGAAGACGGCGAGATGGATCTGGTGCTCGACTACGCCAGCCCGGTGCCGGCCATCCTCACGATGAAGTTGATGGGCCTGCCGCTCGACAACTGGCACATCTACGCCAGCATGTTCCACAACGTCATGGCCGTCCCGCAAGACAGCCCCGAATACGCCGAAGCCATCGGCAAAGTCCCGGCCATGATGGAAGAAGTTCTCCAGCACGCCGCGCAACGACGCGCCGACAAACGAGAAGACTTGACCAGCTTCCTGATTCAATTCGAGTTCGACGGGCAGCACCTCACCGACGAACAGCTGCTCAACATCCTCTGGAACCTGATCGCCGGCGGTGTCGACACCACCACCTCACAAACCGCGCTCACGCTCAAACACCTCGGCACGCACCCGGAACTCAGACAACAACTGATAAACCACCCCGAGCTCTACCGCACCGCCACCGACGAATTCCTGCGCTACTTCAGCGTCAACCGCTCGCTGAGCCGGACCGTCACCAAGGACGTCGAGCTCTATGGCCAACAGCTGAAGAAGAACGATCGGCTCATCATCAGCTGGGTCTCGGCGAACCACGACGAAAAAGAATTCGAAAATCCCGACGATGTCATCCTGGACCGAACCCCTAACCGCCACTTAGCCTTTGGGCTCGGACCCCACAGATGCATCGGCTCGCACCTGGCACGGCTGATGTCCGAGGTGATGGTCAAGACGGTCCTCGACCGGATCCCCGACTACCGGGTCAACGAAGAAGAAGCTCACCAATACCTGGGCAACCCGAGCATGACGGGGCTGAGCAAGCTGCCGGTCACGTTCACGCCCGGAACCCGGCGCGGCTGAGCGACACTCACGGCCCTTCTCCGCCTTTGTGCTTCTTCGGCCGCTTTGGCGGTGGCGGCGGTGGTTGCTCGAGGCTGCTGCTCGGTGTGGTGGTGGTGATGCTGGTGGTCGTCGGTGGCGGCGGCGTGGGCGTCGTCGTGTCGACCGGCGCCGGCGGCGTCGACGAAAACGGCGGATCGATCATGACCAGCATGAACCCCAGCACGAACAAGGCAATAATCGCCGCGATCCACAGTTTGCGTCGTGACGGGCCGGGGCCCGCGGGCGTATAGCCCGTCAGCGCGGGCAGCGGCGCCGGCATGACCCGAGTCGGCACCCGCACGGGAGGCGGCGGCGAATACGCGCCGGCCAGCGCGGCTCGCATCGCGTTGGCATGCTCGTACCGCCATGCCGGGTCGCGCGCCATCGCGCGTTCGATCGTGCCGGCAAGGCTCGGTGGCACATCCGGGCGCAGCGCGGCAATCGGCGGCGGCGCCTCGTGCAGGATCGCGTGGGCCAACGGACCGAGGTCCTCCTGCGGAAACGGCCGCCGTGCGGTCAGCGCCTCGTACCCCACCACGCCGAGCGCATACAGGTCGTCGGCCACCGTGGCCGGCTTGGCGGCGAGCCGGTCGGGGCTCAAATAGGCCATGCTGCCGATGATTTCGCCGGCTCGCGTGTAGGCGGCGCCGGATGTCTTGGCGATGCCGAAATCCGCGAGCTTGGGTTCGCCGGCGGCGGTGAACAAGATGTTGCCCGGCTTGACGTCGCGGTGCAGAATGCCGATGTTGTGCGCCTCGGCGAGTGCGTCTAGCACCCCGTCGAGGACGGCTTGCACGAACGGCACCGGCAGCGGCCCGCGCGCGATGTGGTCGGCCAGCGACATACCGGGCAGCCGCTCCATCACGATGAACGGCAACCCTTTGTGCTCCCCCACGTCATGGACCACGACGACGTGCCGACCGGTCAGCTGCGCGGCCGCCCGCGCCTCCATCTCGAACCGGGGACGGCTGTCCGGCCGAGCACTCACCCCGGGATAGAGCAGCTTGACGGCGACGGGGCGGCTCAACTTCATATCCCATCCGTCGCGTACCTCGGCCATCGCGCCGCGACCAAGCAGACCGCGCAGTTCGTAGCGGCCGCCGACGACAACCGCGCCCGTGGAAGTAGGCACCTCGTCGGTGTCCTGGGCGCGGTGACGCTGAGTACCGTCGAGCTTCAGGTCGATCCCGCCGTTCGGTTCCGCAATTAATGGCAGTCTCCTGGTTTAACCCGAGATACCGAAACTGAAACGTCGGCCACCACGCGTGGCCTGCTTGACCAGCGGTCAACCGAGGTCCACTGTCGGAGACATGAACGAGCCCGTCACGACGCTGGACGACCTCAAGAACGACCTGGCGGGCCGGCACAAATGGACGCCGAGCAGCGGCGCTTCCGTCGACTCCGCGATCGTCGACGCCGACATGGCGGCCCTCGATCGCGACGGCTACGTCATCTGGGAGAACCTGCTCAGCGCGGACGAGTGCCGGCAGATCCGCGACACCGTCACACCGTGGCTGGAGCACACCGGACGCAACTCCTTCGAAGGCCGAAAAACCCAGCGCATCTACAGCGTCCTGAGCAGGACCCGCCAGTGCGACCGACTGGTCGAGCATCCGCGCGTGCTCGCCGTCCTAGATCGGCTGCTGATGCCCAACTACTTGCTTTCGGCGTTGCAGGCCATCAACATTCAGCCCGGCGAGGCCGCGCAGCTGCCCCACCACGACGACGGCTTTTACCCGATTCCGCGGCCGCGGGCGCCGCTGGCCGCCGCGACGATCTGGGCGATCGACGACTTCACCGCCGACAACGGCTCGACCGTGGTCTTCCCCGGCAGCCATCGCTGGCCCGCCCGCGCGCCCGGGCCCGACGACAAGTCGATGCCCGTCGTCATGCCCGCCGGCTCCTGCGTCTTCTTCGTCGGAACGCTCTGGCACGGCGGCGGCGCCAACACCACCGAGCAGTCACGGCTTGCCGTGACCGCCCAATACTGCCAACCCTGGCTGCGGACGATGGAGGCCTTCACACTGTCGGTCCCGCAGGACGTCGCGCGACGGCTCTCCGCCGACATCCAGCGCATGATCGGCTACAGCATCCACCCACCGTTCGTCGGCGCGGTCGACGGCCTGCATCCCTTGCGACTGCTAGAAAATCCTTCATGAACGACATCGCGAACCGTCTGCGGAAAATCGTCGGAACCCACAACCTCTTGGAAGGCGACGCGATCCCCGACGACTATTGGCACGACGAGGAGCTGAATCAACCGCCGCAGCGTCCGGCCTACGTCGCCAAACCCGCCACCGCCGAAGAGGTATCGCGGCTGTTGAAAGTGGCTACGGAGCACCAGGTTCCGGTGACGGCGCGCGGATCCGGAACCGGCTTGTCGGGTGCGGCGATGCCACGCGAGGACGGGTTGGTCATCTCGTTCGAGCACATGAACAAAGTCCTCGAGGTCGATACCACCAATCAGGTCGCCGTCGTCCAACCCGGCGTGACGCTCACCGAGCTCGACGCCGCCACCGCAGACGCAGGCCTGCGCTATATGGTCCAGCCCGGAGAGCTGTCGTCCAGCGTTGGCGGCAATGTCGGGACCAACGCCGGCGGGATGCGCGCGGTCAAATACGGGATCGCCCGCCACAATGTGCTCGGGCTGCAAGCCGTGCTGCCGACCGGCGAGATCATCCGCACCGGCGGCAAGATCGCCAAGGTGTCCACTGGCTACGACCTGACGCAACTCATCGTCGGCTCCGAAGGCACGCTCGCGTTGGCCACCGAGGTGATCGTCAAGCTGCATCCGCGCCTTGACCACAGCGCCACCGTGCTCGCGCCGTTCGCCGATTTCGACCAGGTCATGGAGGCGGTGCCGCAGGTCATCGCCAGCGGCCTGGGGCCTTACATCCTTGAATACATCGACAATCTGACGATGGCCGCGCTCGTGCACACCCAGCATCTGGAACTCGGTATCCCGGACAAGATCCGCGACAGCTGTCAGGCCTATCTTGTTGTGGGACTTGAGAATCGGACCGCAGACCGCCTCGACGAGGATGTCGAGCGGGCCGGTGAGCTGCTCGCCGAGCTCGGAGCCGTGGATGCCTATGTGTTGGAAGGCGGTTCGGCCCGCAAGCTGATCGAGGCGCGTGAGAACGCGTTCTGGACGCTGAAGGCGATCGGCGCCGACGACTTGATCGACACCGTCGTACCGCGCGGGGCCATGCCGAAGTTCCTCGAGGCCGTGCGCGGCCTGGCGACGGCGGCCGGCGGCGGCGCGGCGGGCTGTGGTCATGCCGGCGACGGCAACGTACACCTGGCGATCTTCTGCAACGACCCCGACACACGCAAGAAGCTGCTAACCGATATCTTCTCTCTCGCAATGGAATTGGGCGGCGCGATCTCTGGCGAGCACGGCCTGGGCCGCGCCAAGGCGCCGTACTGGCGCGAGCTCGAAGACCCGGTCAAGGTCGACCTACTGCACCGGATCAAGGAGTCCTTCGACCCCGCCGGCATCCTCAACCCCGATGTCGTCTTTGCCGCAGAACGCCAGTGACGCCGCATCACCGATTTCGAATTCATTCCCCAATCGCGATCACATGAGTAGTTCTGGTAGGGACGAGAACCCACTGCGTCACGACCCGGAGACGTTTTAACGAAATTGTTAAAAGGGCCACTATAGAGATCACGCGCGCCCGCACCGTGCCTTATCCTGCTTCGGACAACCGCATACGACAGGGCAAGGAGAAATGTTCTCACCGACACGACGCCGAACTGCGCTCGCCCTGTTGGCGACTGTCGGTCTGCTCGTGTATGGCGTGTTGTTGTTCACCAGAAGTGGCCCATCGGATCGAGCGCTCACCGGTCCGGTCGGACTCTGGATTCTGAGCGTGTTTTCGAACGGCTGCGCCGTCGTCGCCGCGCGGATCGGCCGCGGCCGCCAACGGCTCGCGTGGACCGTGCTGAGCATCGGCTTGGCCGCTTGGACAGCCGGCCAGGCAGTGTGGTGGTACGTCGCCCTGGGCGGCATTCCGCCGATGATGGGCATCTCGGCGGCCAACTTGGGGTTCGTCATCTTGCCCCTATGCGCGCTGGCCACCGCCACCACGATTCCCAGCCGCGACGACTCCCGATTCGGAATGGGACTGCTGCTCGACGGCATCCTCGTCGCCGCGTCGTTTCTGATCGTGTTGGCCATTCTGGTGCTGGGCCACTTCGGCCAACCCGAACAAATCGTCACCATGCCCTTGATGTTGTTGGCCGCAGCCACCGCGGTGTACGTCGGGCTTTTCGTCATGTCGACCATCACCGTGGGGAAAGCCGAGCCGGGCCGCAAACTCTCCCCGACATTTATGACCCTGGGCTGGGCGGCCATTGCGACGGCCGGAATCATCCACGTCTGGGACAATCATCCCGACCGAGTGCCAGATGACCTTGTCATCTTTGGCTGGGCGGTCGGAATGTATTTCATCGCCCTATCGGCAATTGCATCTCGGCCCGGGCCCGAGCTCGATCTCGGTTTTTCTCAGCAGCTGCCGAGAACGTCGCTGTGGTTGCCGTATGGGCCGGTGCTGTTGGCAATTGCCGTGGGTGCTGTGCACTTTTGGCCCACAACTCGGGCCGAGGCATTCATTTTCTCGGTCTGCGTGGTGCTATTCCTCACCACCGTCGCCCGCCATTTGTTATTGCTCGACCGCAAACAACATCTGGCCGCCGCACTGTCTGAAGCGGCCCTGCGGGACCCATTGACCGGGTTAGCCAATCAGCAACTATTCAATGATCGGCTCGCGCACGCGGCCCGCCTGCACATTCACCACGGCGTCCCGGTCAGCGTAATGGCGCTCAACGTCAGTGATTTCAAGATGGTGAATGACACGCTCGGTTATGCCGTCGGCGACGAGCTACTGCGCAGCGTCGGCGAGCGGCTCCAGGCCAACGTCCGCCCCGCCGACACAGTCGCCCGGATGAACGGCGACGACTTCGCCATCCTCGTCGAAGACCGCCCCGAGGTCGCGGCACAGGTCGCGAGGAAACTCGTCTACGCCTTCGCCGAGCCTCTCGAACTCGAGAACCACCGGCTGCACATACATCTCAACATTGGCGTCGCCTCGGTCGGAACCGAACCTGGCTCGGCGCTGATGCCGGGCGAGCTTCTCGAGCAGGCCAGCGCGGCTCGGAGGTGGGCTCAACAGGCCAGCTCGACCGATGTGCAGACCTTCACCCCCGGCATGACCGCCCAGCTCGGCAAACAACCGACACACGACGACAGCATGGCCCGTCTGCAACTGCTGGGCGAACTGCGACGGGCCATCGACGATCGCCTGCTGACGCTGCTTTACCAGCCGAAATTCGACATGGCGACCGGATCCGTCTGCGGCGCCGAAGCATTGGTGCGATGGGAGCACCCCGAACTCGGCACGCTGGAGCCCGGCGAATTCTTACCGTTGGTCCGCGACCACGGGCTCATGGACGCTGTGACGGACCTGGTGCTGTCCCGGGCGGTCGCAGACGCGTCAGATTGGTACGCGGCCGGCGCGGCTATCCCCGTCGCGATCAACCTGTGGGCGCCCTCGCTGGACGAAGACGCCCTGCCCGATCGCATCATGTCGGTGCTCGAGGCGCGCCGCATGTCCGCCAGCTCGCTCACGGTCGAGATCACCGAGGACCTGCTGGTGGCCGACCTCGCGAAGGCCCGCGCGGTACTCAATCGCTTGCGCGAGGCCGGTATCCGGGTGGCGATCGACGACTTCGGCAGCGGTTACGCCTCACTCACCTACCTGCGCGAATTGCCCATCGACGACGTCAAACTCGACCGCCTCTTCATCGCGCCGATCCTGCACGACGAACGCGCCGCCACGATCGCCCAGTCGGTGATCGAGTTGACGACGAAATTCGGCATCGCCACGATCGCCGAAGGTGTCGGAGACGCGGAAACAGCCCTGCGGCTTAAGGAATACGGTTGCGACGCGGTGCAGGGCAACTTCTTCTGTCCCCCGGTGCCTGCCTCCGAGATTCCGCATGTTCCTCAGAACGCCACGCTCGCGGCCCAGTAATCACGCCAAGGCATAGGGTTGCGCCGTGCACATTGACGTGATGACGGTTCCGCAACCGTTGACTCAGATCGGCGGCGTGGCCCAGCGCACTCAGGCTGCGGGCTTCTCCGGCATGCTGTTCACCGAGACCGGCCGCACCGCCTACCTCAACGCCGCGGTGGCCTCGCAGGCCGCTCCCGGACTCCAGTTGTCCACCGGTGTCGCGGTGGCCTTCCCGCGCAGCCCGTTCGTCACCGCCGCCGCGGCGTGGGAGCTCCAGGAGGCGACCGGCGGCAACTTCCGGCTTGGTCTGGGCACCCAGGTGCGCACGCATGTCGTGCGCCGTTACGGCGTCCCCTTCGAACGCCCCGGCCCGCGGCTGCGCGACTACGTGCTGGCAGTCAAGGCGTGCTTCTCCGCCTTCCGCACCGGCAAGCTGGATCACCATGGCGAGTTCTACGACCTCGACTTCATCACGCCGCAGTGGAGCGCCGGCCCGATCGACGAGCCCGATCCGAAAGTTGATGTCGCGGCGGTCAATCCGTGGATGCTGCGGATGGCCGGTGAAGTGGCCGACGGGGTGCACGTGCATCCACTCGGCGAGCTCGGTTATCTCAAGCGGCATGTGCTACCCAACATCGCCACCGGCGCGGAGAAGGCCGGGCGCTCACCGTCGGACATCGCGATCATCGTTCCGGCCATGACGATCGTCGGCGACAGCGACGAAGACCGCGCCTCGCAGCGCGAGACCGTGCGTACCAGCATGGCCTTCTACGGCAGCACCCCCAACTACGCGTTCATCTGGGACGAGGCTGGGTTCGAGGGCACCACGGCCCGCATCCGCGAGAAGCAGAAGGCCGGCGATTTCGCGGGCATGGCGGCCCAGATCAGCGACGAGCACATCGCGGCGTTCGCGACCGAGTCGACGTGGGATGGCCTGGCCGACGCGCTGACCCAGAAGTACGGCGGAATCGCCACGCGCGTAGCCCTTTACAATGCCCTGGGCGATCACGAGCGTTTCGAGCGGTATGGAGAGGTCGCCCGCCAGCTGCGTCAATGACCGGACCCCATGAACTGGTCCACGGCATGGTTGGGCCGGATAGTGTGAATCTTTCGATACCTCAATATGTTTGAGTTTCGATACATTGCCGGTAGTGCCCGGCCCCCGGGCTAGTTGTGTGTTGGTGGTGGTTGGGGTTGGAAGGGTTGGTACCACCACCACTGGGCGCGTTCGCCGGTGGGTCCCGGGCAGGGCGCGACCGCGGGTGGGGGTTGGGTTGGTGGGCGCGCCAGCGATCCTGCGCGTAGCCGTCGGCCGGTGTGGTCGGTGACGATCAGGGCGTCTGCGGTTCCGGCGATGGTGATAACGCCTCGATGGTGCAACCGATGGTGATACGGGCACACCAAGACCAGGTTAGTGGCAAGTCGGGAAACTACCCCCTCAGGAGCAGGGCGCGCACCAGTGGACGGGGGCCCACAGATCGGAGCAGTTCGCTGGCTGGGCGGGAGCGTACCCGTAGCGGCCACCAGAACCAGCGCCCCAACAGGGTAGCGGTGGATGGGATCATCAGCGAGCGCACGATCAGCGTGTCGATGAGCAGGCCCAGCCCGATGGTGGTGCCGCCCTGTTTGAGCGTGTACAGCTCGTTGACCGCCAAAGAGGCCATGGTGAAGGCGAACACCAAGCCGGCCGTGGTCACGACTCCGCCGGTGCCGCCTACGGACCGGATGATGCCGGTCTTCAGTCCTGCGCCGATTTCTTCCTTGAACCGCGAGACCAGCAACAGGTTGTAGTCAGATCCCACGGCCAGCAAAATGGTGACTGCGAAAGGCAAGGTGATCCAGTGCAGTTCCAAGCCATAGATGTGTTGCCAAAACAGCACCGACAGGCCGAAGCCGGTCGCTAGCGAGAGCACGACTGTGCCGACGATGACCATCGAGGCGACTAGCGCGCGGGTGATGACCAGCATGACGATGAAGATCAGGATGAGCGCGGCGATGGCCTCGGTCATGACGTCGTATTTGGTGGATTCTTGGATATCTCGGTAAGTAGCCGCCGTGCCACCCAGGTATAACTTCGCACTGGCCAAGGGGGTTTCTTTGACCGCCTCGCGTGCGGCCTTGAGTTCTGCGTCGACGTGGGAGATCGCCTCGGGGCTGGCGGGGTCGATGTTGTGGGTGATGATCATACGGGTGGATTTGCCGTCGGGGGAAACCAGCAGCCTGAGGCCGGTCTTAAAGTCAGGGCTGTCGAACACTTCTGGCGCGATGTAGAAGAGGCCGTCAATTTTTGCTTTGTCGAAGAATTCGCCCATGAGTGTGCTGGTGTCGGTCATGCGGTCCATTTGAGTGATCAGCCCCGAAAAACTGCTGTAGAGCGTGAAGAAGGTAGTCTGCATAGACTTTGCAACGTCGATGATCGGCGGTATCAACGTCACCATCTCTTGTGTTGCGTCAGCGCTTTGTTGGAGGTCCTTGGCCAGCTTGTGGAAATTCTCGGCGAGTTTGTCGAAGCCATCCAACGCGTCGAAGACGGAGCGCAGTGACCAACATATCGGAACGTCGAAGCAGTGCTTTTCCCAGTAGAAGTAACTGCGAAGTGGCCGCCAGAAATCGTCAAAATCTGCGAGATGGTCACGTATTCCATCCGTGATTGCAGCGGTGTCAGTTGTGACGCGAGCGCTGTCGCTAATCGACCCGGATAGTTCCTTTTCCACGGTGTACATGCGCTCTAACGTCGCGATCTGGACGCCGAGGTCATCTCGAGTCAGCCGCAGGATATCGGCCAAGCGGTCCTTCAGATACTGCAGGTTCTCCCGGATCGGGACGGGCTGCATGCCGATCGCGAACGGTATGGTGCCGTGCTCGATGTTGTATCCCAGCGGCCTGGTGATGCTTTGCACCCGCGCGATGCCCGGCACCCGGAAGATACTCGCCGCAATCCTATCCAGGTCGAGCATGTCCACCGGGTTACGCAGGTCGTGGTCGGCTTCGACCAGCAACAGGTCCGGATTCAGCCGGGCATGGGTGAAATGCTGGATGGCGGCACGGTCGCCGACGTTGGACGCTAGGCTCGCGGGAACGTAATAGCGGTCGTCGTAGTTTGTGTGATACCCCGGCAGGGTCAGCCCCCCGACTATTGAGACAACCACAGCGCTGGCAAGGATCGGGGCGGGCCAGCGCACCGTGGCCGTCGCTAGTCGCCGCCACCGGTAAATATTGGTCTTTCGCTTCGCGTCGAGTAAGCCGAACCGCGCGTCGATGGCCAGCAGAGCCGGCATCAACGTCAGCGAGGCCGCGATCACGATGACCAGTGCCACCGCGCACGGAATCGCCAACGTATTGAGGTAGGGCAGCCGGACCAACCGCAGACACAGCATCGCGCCGGCGATCGTTAGCCCGGAACCCAACACGACATGGGCAACTCCACGGTATGTCGTGTAGTAAGCGGTTTCACGGTCTTCGCCGCTTTGACGGGCTTCGTGATAGCGGCCGAGAAAAAAGATCGCGTAGTCCGTGCCGGCCGCGATGGCCAGCGCCATGAGCAGACTGACCGCGAACGTGGTGAAGCCGATCACGTGAAAGTTGCCGATGAATGCCACGATTCCCCGCGCGGTGGCCAGTTCGACAAAAATCACCACCAGCACGATCAGCAAGGTGGCTATCGACCGGTAAGCGATGAGCAACATCAGCGCGGCCACGGCGATCGTGATCGCCGTGCGCTTGGCCAGACCCCGGTCGCCGGCTTCAGTCAAGTCTGTGGTCAGCGGCGCCTGACCGGTCACATATGCTTTGATACCCGGCGGCGGATGAGAGTGCGCCACGATCTGCTCGACTGAGTGCACCGACTCATCCGCCCGCGAGGAGCCTTGGTCGCCGGCGAGGTTGAGCTGCACGTAAGCGGCCTTACTATCGGCGCTCTGCTCGCCGCCCGCCGTGACCAATTCCCCCCAATAGTTCTGCACTTTCTCGACATGCGCGGTGTCGCGCTCGAGCCGGCGCACCAGATCGTCGTAGAAGCGACGCGCCTCGTCGCCCAGCGGTTTGTCGCCCACCAGCACCACCATCGCGACGCTGTCGGAGTCGAACTCGTGAAAAACTTTGCCCATGCGCTTCATCGCGATCAGCGACGGAGCATCCTTAGGCAACAGGCCGACCGAGTTCTGCCGTTCCACCAGATCCAGTCGAGGCACGAAGACGCTGACGACGACGGCGAACACCAGCCAACCCAACACGATCGGCACCGCCAACCGCCGCAACATCCGCGCCGCAAGAGGCCGCTCGGCGTGGCCGCCGCTCATGCGGCTTTATCCAAGCAGAAAACCTGTGCGTCGAAACGGGCTACGGACTGCTGGTCGCGCACCACACCGTTGACCAGAATCCGGCAACCGAGCATGTTGCTGTCCCCTTGTGCCACCACGTTGGCGAACATTCCCGGCATGGTCGTGGTCACGGTGTATGACCACGGCAAGGTGGTGAAACTTGCGCGCTGAGGCTGAGCGTTCTCGTCCAGGTAATTGACCACACCCGCCGTGCCCGGGGGCCCGGTAACCTCGTAAACCACGCGCTTGACGTTGATCGGCACAATCTGCTCGACCGGGCCCACCTCCGCGACTCGGTGCGAGCCGAACACACCCTGCAATCGGTAAGCCACGAAGCCCCCGACGGCCGCAACCGCGACGATCACCAGCGGAATCCACGCCCGCTTGAGAATGCCCAGCAAAGTCGTTGTCCTTCCGGTTCGGGTTGCTGTCACTCCAGGCTGCTACGTTTGGGGCGTTGACCCGAGTACGTCGTCGGTGTGGTCGCGACCAGGCAACGAACCGACCCTTCGCCGTACCGCCGTATCCGCGCTGGGTAGCCCCGCCCATGCTCAGGCCCATCCTCCGCCCGTGTCGATATCAGCAAGCGGCCTAAAACCCTGTTCCCTTCGGCCAAGCGGTCGATTGATGCCACGAGTACATATGGTGGCGAGGAACCGCAGGTCGCGGAAGGGGGAGCTTAACCTAGGAATTTGACACCCAGGACGCCGCGCTGGCTAGCATCGCTTCGTGACCAAGACACTGGGAGAATTTCTTCGGGCGCGCCGCGAGGCGATCACACCCAACCAGCAGCGCCACGGCGATCTTGCGAGACGGCGGCGCACCCCTGGGCTGCGCCGCGAGGAGGTGGCCGTGCGGGCCGGCATCAGTGCCGACTACTACGCGCGGTTGGAACAAGGACGAGAAAACCACCCGTCCGCGCGGATATTGGACGCCTTGGTGATCGCGCTCGGCCTGTCTCCCAGTGAGGCGACCTATCTGTATGACCTCGCGACCCCGCGACACCGCTGGCGGCAGAAGGCCAGTTCGCAGCAAAACCCGGCTGAGTATTTGCTTCTCATCATGCAAGCCTGGACACTCGGTCCGGCCTACATAGTCAACCGCCGGTGCGATGTGCTGGCCGAAAACCCGCAAGCCTCAGAGCTCTTCTCCCAATTCACGATCACAGGGAACGTTTTGCGCTTACTGTTCCTGGATCCCGAGGCGAAAACCCTCTGGGTGAACTGGGAATCATACGTCAAAACCGCCATCGCCACCGTGCACCGCACCGCAGGTATCGATATTGATCAGCCAGATATCACCGATATCGTCCTCGAACTTTCCAAAAAGAGCAGCGACTTCGTCCAGATGTGGAACAGCCACGATGTCAATGTCTCCGACGGCAAGGTCAAGCAGCTCCGACATAGAGACTTCGGTGAGCTTGAGCTTGACTACGAGCTACTTTCAGTTGCGAGCGCGCCAGGACAATTTCTTGTAATCCACAGAAGCATTAAGAACGGCTCTTTCTTCTCGATGGCAGCGTCGCCGAATACGGTGGACAAATAGTCCTAGCGACAAAGGGGCTCATTGATGATGGCGGTCATCATGGTCTTGCCGCGCCGCCGGTCGGGGTGGCTGTAGGCCGCGATGATGCGCTGGTAGACGCCCCAGGTGAGCTGCACGGGGAGGTGGTTGTCGTCGGCGAACACCGCCTCCAGGCGGGTGCGTTGGCGGGCGGTGAGCAGCGGGAATCGGGTGCGCAGGGTGCGGCGCACGCCGTAGAGCGGATCCCTGGTGCGGCCGCGATGTCGCAGGTGGCCTGTTGGACGCGTTGACGGCTCTTCGCAGTTGAGGGTGTAGAGGTGGTCGGCGCGTCGCTGCCGGGATAGGGGTCGAGGTCTTCCGATGATGGGAGTTCTCACACCGCCCATCTGAAAGACCTCGACGTGCCTGACGCTACCTTCGCGTGCCCTGATCTGAGCACATTCTGCCGCCTTGACGAGCTCGGGTTGGAGGTGACCGGACAACGCCTGGAGCCGGACCGGGCGGTGTTGGCTTGCCGGATTATCGACGACGACTCGTGGTGTCGCCGCTGCGGCGAGCAGGGCGCGGTGCGTGACACCGTGACCCGGCAACTGGCTCATGAGCCGTTCGGGTGGCGGCCCACATGCTTGCTGGTCACGATCCGCCGGTATCGGTGCGCCGGCTGCGCTCATGTGTGGCGCCAAGACACCAGCAAGGCCGCCGAGCCGCGGGCCAAGCTGTCCCGCCGGGGCCTGCGGTGGGCACTGGAAGCCCTGGTCTGCCAACATCTGTCGGTGGCCCGAGTCGCCGAAGCGCTCGCGGTGTCGTGGAACACCGCTAACAACGCGGTGTTGGCCGAAGGCCGCCGGGTGCTCATCGCCGATGCGGCCCGCTTCGACGGGGTCGCGGTGATCGGCGTCGACGAGCATGTGTGGCGGCACACCCGTCGCGCCGACAAGTACGTCACCGTCATCATCGACTTGACCCCCGTGCGCGACAAGACCGGTCCGGCGCGGTTGCTCGACATGGTCGAAGGACGCTCCAAACGAGCATTCGCCGACTGGCTGGCCGACCGGCCACAGGACTGGCGCGATGGTGTGGACGTCGTTGCCATGGACGGATTCTCCGGATTCAAGACCGCCACCACCACCGAACTGCCCGAGGCGGCGGTGATGGATCCCTTTTATGACGACGTCTGGGTTCTGCCGACATGGTCGGTGTTGCGCCTGGTGGAGGCGGTGCCCGCAGCCGTGAGGTCGGCATAATCAGAGGGCTTGGAGGAAGGCAAGGAGAGTGTCGTCGGCTGTTTCGTATCGTCCGGCCCGGATTCCGGTGGGTGTCGTCCTCTCGAGCGCGGTCTGCTTGGTCGTCATGTCGGAAAAACGTATCCGCGCTTGACGGCACCAGTGACGACCCAGCATCCAAGCTGTCCCTTCAGAGACTCTTATAACGCATGAGGACGAGCCGACCGTAGTTTGACAGGCCAGTCCTGCAGGCCTTCAGGGGGCGGGGCGCTGCGCCCCGTGCGATGTCGATGAACCAGCCAAAGAAACCAGTCAGGCGTTCGCGCTGCAAAAGGGTCAGCCTGCCTAGGCGCGGCCGCATGTACCGAATCAGGATCGCTGACCAGGAAGCGGATGAGCGGGACGGCGTCGTTGGGGGCGGTGCCGTCCATCACCGTGGTGGCGTCGGGTGAGTTTTTGGCGATCTTCGACGGGGGATGGTCGGCTTCAGCACGGCTGAGCACAACGGGTCACCACCGTAACGGCCGTCCCGCTAGTCCTCGGGTGGGCGGGCAAAGCGCCCCTTCCACGAGTTGGCGCAGCATTGGGGTCATGGCCACCATCTCTGGGTAAGTCCGGACGTAGCCCGCGTATACCCCCACGCCGCAACCCACGACGAGCAGCGGTTCGACCATTGCCGATGCATCAATATCCGCAGCGAGTTCGCCGCGCTCAATCGCATCGTTGACGAAGCGTGTCAATACTTTCCGAATGATCCAAAGGGGATCGTTTTCGGTGCCAACCAATTCGGGATGGCGCTGCGATTCGAGTACGCCAGTGACCAAAAACGCAGACCCGGCGAAATTTTCCGAACCGGCTCTCATCGCGGAGATGAACGCCATCAGGCGAGCCACCAGCGAATTCTCGATGTCCGCATGTTTAACACCGGCTCCGATGACGCATTCGTTGGTCTCAACCAGCACTTCCTGATACAACGCTCGCTTGCTCGAGAAGTAGTGGTTGATCGCCGGCCGGCTCAGGTCGGCGCGCGCGGCGATGTCTTGGAGCGTCGCGCCGTCGTAGCCGCGTGCGCTAAACACCAAACGAGCAGCTCGGATAATTCGCTCGCGCGCGTCGCCGGCGGTCGCGGCAGGCGGGCGGCCCGGTCTGCGATTACCCTTTTGCGGCGCCACTACAGTGTGTCATTCGCTCCGGTGCGACATTTAGCGGTTTTGGCGGCATGATGCCAAGTGCGGGTCGTCGCCTCGATCATTCCATGCGAATGCTCATCGATTCCACGCGAGTGTTCAACAAAGGCCGCAGTGGAATTCCGGCTCGCGAATCGGCTGCGCCCCGCGAAGCCAATCACCACTGGCCGATATTGCTTGCGCCCTGGATGAGCCTGACTGGGATCTGCACCACGTGATGCTGCATCGCCGGGATCTGCTGGATGACCAGATCGGCGTCGGCGCGGGATTGCGTCGAGAGCTGTCCCGGATGCTGACTGGGCTCGCACACGAAAACCCTCCCACCACAAAAGATCATCGCCCACTCTATGCGGCAATGCCCATTTTTATGGGTTGATTGTGTTATCCCCTACCTGGCGGCCCCAGACGTATTCGATCGCATACGGCGATCCGGTGTCCAGGTGGTTGTACGGCGCAAGGCTGTTGCCGGAGTCCATCACCAACTCCGGTGCGGGCCACAAGTCGTGGGTGATCGGCTGCCAGCACCCCGGCGCACCGCCGGGCCCACCGCGGGCGTTCACCCGCGGCAAATTTTCGGGGTAGATGTAGGGGTTGGGCGCCCCACCGACCACCCCGGCGACACCGCCCACCAGCGAAGCGATGACGGGCGCCGCGGACACCGGGTTCGCGATCAGTCCCAGCCCGGAGAGCACCTCGGTGTCCATGTTCAACGAGTAGCCGTTGAATCCGCCCTCCGAGGCACCGGTGATGGGCACGATGTCGTGGTAGTTGCGCAGGGCGCAGAACAGTTCGGGGCTGTAGGTGTCCAGCAGCTGCGCCGAGGGCACCAGATCGGCGGCACCGCGCGCCAAATACGGCCCGCCCTTGTTGAACAACTCCGCACCGGTGTTGCCGAACCCGGCCGCCGCCAGCAACGCCTGATCCAAATCCTTCTGCTGGGCATTGATGGTGCGCGAGGTGATCACCGCGTCGTCCAAGAAATCCAACAAATCCGGCGACGCGTTCGCATAGGTATCCCCCAGCGCCGCCAACCGCGCAATATCCCTGCGCGCCTGCGGCATCTGCGGATTCACATCATCAAGCAACGCGTTGGCGTTGGTCACCGACTGACCGAACTTCTCCCCCAGCCCCGTCAACGACTGCGCCGCCGCGCTCAACGTCAAATTCAGCTTGACCGGATCCACCTTCTCCGCGATCGAGGTGATCGTCTGAAACAGCGTGTTGATCTCGGTGGTCACCGAGCGGGCATCGATCACCGTGTGCGTCGAGATCTTCTGCGGCGACGGATTGGCCGGCGTCGTCAACGCCACATACTTACCACCGAACACCGTCGTCGCCTTGATATCGGCGTTCACGTTCGATGGAATCAACGCCAAATACCGCGGATACACCTCCAAGGTGAACTTCGCGGCGGGCTTGCCGTCGCGAACGGTTTCCGAAATCGACCCCACCCGGCCGATCTGCACCCCGTTATAGGTCACCTTCGAACCCGGATCCATCAGCAGCCCGGCGCGGGCGGCGATCATGGTCAGCTGCGTCTTTTCGGTGAAGGCACCGCGGAATTGCCCGTACACCGAGGCTAAAATCACCGCGAGTACGAGCAGCGTCGCGACTGCAATCCACTTATACGGCGGCGTCCGCGGGGCGTTGGTCTGAGTCCTAACCAACAGCACGTAACGCCCTTGGCGCGCAGGTGGTTTGACGATCCCGATGCACCATCGTCGAAACCTTGTTAGTTTCATGAGCGGCGTAGGCGAAATGCCAGCCGGGAGGTTAGTCTGATCGGCTCCTCGCGCAAGTGGTCATACATTTCGCGGTTCATTAGGTCGTCGTCGAGGTATGAGCAGCAGCGAGGCGGGTAATGACGTGGACGCACGCGGCCTTGCTCGACCGGCGGCGGTCGGTGCACGCCACTGGTAATCGCGCGGCCGGTGCGCTTGAAAGCCCGAACCGCACGCGTCCACACGTGAGGCTTGGTTGGCGCAAGCAGCACACTCATCGCGGACCATCGCTCTTCGTCTGCGCGATTTCGCTCGCACAACTCGGAAAGTTCGTTCGACAGCCAGACGACATGGCATGTAGTGGCAGCATCGAGGAGCTTGTGAACCAGGGATCGTTCGGCCCGTTGCCTGACATGAATCCTCCCCCGGGCGCAAAGACGGATATGCATAAGTGGACTACTAGTAGCGCTACACTACTACTAGTAGCGCTACACCACTACCAGTAGTGTTAATTGCGTTGCGGACGGGTCAATCGCCCGATGCAGGCACGATTCGGTGCGGGCCAGGTACGGGCGGGGCTTACGGTGACTACATGGAGCGCGACGCCCTTGAATTCCCCGTCGACGACGATGACGACGTCGACCCACGCCGGCTACGCTCACGGACCCGGCTATTGGATGCGGCCACCGAACTCCTCAGCGCCGGCGGCATCGAAGCCGTCACCATCGACGCGGTCACCAAAGCCTCCAAAGTCGCGCGCACGACCCTGTATCGCCACTTCAGCAGCTCCACTCAACTGCTGGCCGCCACATTTGAACGGCTGCTGCCGCAAGTCCACCCTCCGCCGGGGACGGGACCGTTGCGCGACCAACTCATCGAACTGTTGAGCCGACAAGCCACGCTGTTCCAGGAGGCACCGCTGCACGTCACCACACTGGCCTGGGTCGCGCTTGGCCCAACACCGAACAGCACCCAGGAAACCTACGATCGGCACGCGCTGCGGACACGAATCGTCGACCAGTATCGCCAGCCGTTCGATCGCCTTTTGCAAAGCCCCAAAGCCCGCGCCGACCTCGATGAATTCGACCCGCAGCTGATCCTGTGTCAACTCGTGGGGCCACTCGCGTTCGCTCGACTCACCGGCCTGCGTGCCATCGATCGTCAAGACTGTGAGCGCATCGTCGATGACTTCCTTGCCGCGCACCGCCGCCATGCCGATGAGCCCGCAACGTAGGCCCCCCTCACCCTCCGCAAACCAGCTTCCCGCAGCAGCCGCTCCGGCTACCCGAGTATGGCCAATTCGCCGACCACGAGATCGGCAACGACAGATAGCCCCGGAGGAGACCTGGACGGGTGGCCGCCACGCACCTGCGTCCCGCCGCTGTGCGGAAACGCGTACTGAACCGCGGGCTGACCGCGAACCAATCCGGTAGCGACTGCCGTTTGCACCAGGCGCGCGGCGGTCGGGAATTGGGGCCATATCGGCGCCGATGCGGCCAGGATCAGCTGTACGCCGAGCCGCCCGACGCCGGCGATCTCGTCGAGACACTCGATCGCCGCAAGCGTCTGTCGGGCAGCCATGGTGTCGTCGACGATGATCTGGCCTGGCCCGCCGCCGGCCGCGCTCGCGTTGGTGTCGCCGCTGTGGCTGCCACGTCGATCAGGACGCTCAGTTGGTCGTCGATACGAGTGGTTAGGGTTCGATCCACGCGCTGAGGGTGTCAATCGGGTGAGCAAGCATCCGGCTCCGCTCCGCGTGGTGGTCATCGAAATCGGCCCGTCAAGCCTCGACCAAGGCGCCGTGTTCGACCCGCACCCGGCGGCGGGCCAGATCAGCGAGTTGTCCGGCGTCGCGCTCGCCAGCGATCAACACCTCAAGCATGTCGCGAACCGAGACGGTGTCTAGCTTCTACGCGCCACCGCCGACACTTTAAATCAACGCGTCCTCGAGCAGCTTCTCGAGCCGCTCCCAGTAGCGGGCGCGTTCGCCGGTCAGTCGACCCGTAGCCGGGTGTCATCGTGCAGCCGCCGCGCCGGTGCCGGCACGAACGATGGCCGCAGCACGCCCTTCTGTGAACGTGACCAGCCACACCGCGTCCACCGTGTCGTTGTTCACGTCGCGGACGTTGACCATTTCACTTCGCTTGTCCTCCCATCACATCGATATTTCATGGGGAGGTTGCTGGGGCCTCGGTCGAGGAACCGAAATTCTGACCGGCTGCTCGAAGCAACAGTGCGTGACCCTCCCAGGTCGGGCCCGGCGCCAGGCTAAACCACGGGCCCACAAACCAGAGTGAAAGTCGGCGTCGGTGGGCAACCCGACCACATTTTCACGCCTGCGAGGCGTCGCCGAAGACAACAGGGGCTAAACCGCCCTACCCGGTGGATCAGGTGAGGCTGGGGATGATGAAGTCAAGGACCAGGGCTTGCACGGTGCGACGGGTGGGGGGTCGGCTAGAGATGATGGACCGGAACATTAGGTAGCCGGGAAGTAGGTCCCAAAGTTCGTCGTCGATGGCGGCGCCCGCGATATCACCTCGGTCAACGGCCTGCTTCAGGATGTGCTGGATCAAGGCTTTCCACTGCTCGAGGAACTGATGCCGTATCGCCTCGTTGAGCGCGGCGTTACGCGACACCTCGACAAGCACCGCGCGGATGGTGCTGGCGTGCTGGCGGGCCTGTTGGCTCACCAACTCCCCAAGTTCCAGCAAATCTCCCCGCAGTGTGCCGGTATCGGGCGGGACCACGACCTGGCGGGTCCCCTCGATGAACGCGGCCAATACCAGTTCGGCTTTCGATGGCCATCGCCGGTACACCGTCGCCTTGCTGGCGCGGGCGGTGGCCGCCACCGCGTCCACCGTCAACCGGTCATACCCGTGTTGCTGCAGCAGCCATAATGTCACCGCAAGCAACTCGGCCTCCCGCGGCGACCACGGCGCGGACTCCGCGGGGTGATCGGCAATCCGAGACACAGCGCCCACGATAGAACCGTCGCCGTAGTACAGTCCAGTACCGTACCGTCTAGCGGCTAAAACGTGGTCAGCTGCAGCCTCGTGTGACCCATTCGATTCTCAATGGGTTTGTCAAGCCGCTGCGGCGGTTGGGATTTGGTAGGTGGTGTGGTCGCGCAGCATGGCCCACAGGACGTTGAGGCGTCGGCGGGCCAGGGCTAGGACGGCTTGTCGGTGGTGTTTGCCCTCAGCGCGTTTGCGTTCGTAGTAGGCGCGAGACGCCGGGTCGGTGCGGGCGGCGCTTTGGGCGGCCAGGTAGCAGGTGCGCAGGAGTCGTCGGTGGTAGCGGCGGGGGCGTTTGAGGTTGCCGCTGATGCGCCCGGAGTCGCGCGGTACCGGCGCCAGCCCGCAGATGCCGGCCAGACGATCGGCGGAGTCGAAAGCGCTCATGTCTCCCCTTGTTGCGGCGAGGAATTCGGCGCCGAGGATGACCCCGAAGCCGGGCATGCTCAGGATGATTTCGGCGTGGCGGTGGCGGCGAAATCGTTCCTCGAGCATCGTCTCGGTGTCGGCGATTTCGGTGTTGAGGGTGATCACCTCCTGGGCTAGCCGGGCCACCATGGCGGCGGCCAGGTCTTGTCCGGGCAGCACAGTGTGCTGAGCGTGGGCAGCTTCGAGTGCGGCGGCGGCGACCGCCTCGGCGGTGCGGGCCTTGCGTTTGCGCAGCCAGGCCACCAGCCGCGCGGCGCCCGCGCGACGCAGTGCCTCGGGGGTTTGGTAACCGGTGAGCAAGATCAGCGCAGCCTTGTGTTGACCGTAGTCAAACGCCCGCTCGAGGGCGGGAAAGTACTCCAGCAGCTGAGCGCGCAGCCGGTTTAGCGCTCGGGTGCGATCGGCGACCAGATCAGCGCGCCGAGCGGTCAGGATGCGCAGCTGCACGGTGATCTGATCACCGGAACGCAGCGGCTGTAGATCACGGCGCATCCGGGCTTGATCGGCGATGATCGCCGCGTCTTTGGCGTCGCTTTTCGCGTCGCCGCGATAGGCGCCCGATGCGTAATAGACACTGCGGCCCGGGATGTAGAGCAGCCGCTGGGAGGCGTCCAGCAGCAGCGTGATCAGCAACGCAGCACCACCACCGGCCAGGTCGATCGCCTAGGTGAGGTCGCCCCCATCAGCGAGCGTGGTGACCGCGTTGATCAACTCGTTTAGTGTCGCCATCGTTGGCTACCCGCCGCGAGAGCACCCTCCTGCCATCAACGTCGACGACGACGCAATGGTGCTCTGACTTGCCGGCATCCACACCCGCCCATAGTTGCTGTGGCACAACCACCTCCGTGTTCGTTGTCGGTCTTTGAACCCACCAGACGACCACGCCGACGTGTGAGCCGTCCCGGTGAGTCCGGAGACTGCATTCGTTGAATCACCCTGCCTTTGGTGGGGTGCGTTTGTGATCGTAGTAGAGCGTCTCGACGGCCTCGGGAGTGAAGTCGTCGAGGTACTCGTGGGGGCGTTCGGTGTTGAACCAGACCACCCATTCAGCGGTCGCCAGCTCGACCTGGTTGACGTCGCGCCACGGGCCTTGCCGGCGGATAAGTTCGTTCTTGAACGAGCCGACGGTGGTCTCGGCCAGCGCATTGTCCAGCGCATCGCCAACCGAGCCGACGGAGGGATCCACGCCCTCATCGATGAGCCGCTGGGTGAAGGCCACCGAGGTGTATTGACTGCCCGCGTCGCTGTGCGCAATCAGCCCGTGCAGACTGGTGGTGCCGTCCTGGGCGCGAGTGAAGAACGCATGCTCGATAGCGTCGAGGACCAGATCGGTGGTCATGGATCTGGCGGCCCGCCAGCCTAGGATCCGGCGGCTGTAGGCGTCGATGACGAATGCGACGTAGACGAATCCCATCCAGGTCGACACATACGTAAAGTCGGCCACCCACAACCGATTTGGCGCCGCGGCATAAAAGCGGCGGTCCACCAGATCCGGGTATCGCCGATGAGTGTCGTCGGCGATGGTGGTCTTGTGCTTGGATCCGTACCGCGCGCCCTCCCAACCGTTCTCGCGCATGATCCGCTCCACCGTGCACCGGGCGACATCGTGACCCTGGCTGCGTAGCCAGATCCACAACTTGCGTGACCCCAGCGTCTGGACGAACTTGCCCTTTTTCTTGTCTTCCCGCGCCGCGGTGATGATCTCGACCAGCTCGGCGTCATGGATCTGCCGTCGTGTCGGGGTCTTGTTGATCCACTCGTAGTAGGTCGACGGGCTGATCGGCACGCCATGCTCAGACAGCACCGCACACATGGGCTCGACACCCCAGCGCAGCCCGGCCCCGCCGTTGGGGCCGGCCACCTGGTGGTCCTTGTGTTCGGCGATGAACCGGATCACCGTCTCCCGGGCCGGTCGAGCTCGGCCCCGAAGAAAATCGCCGCTGCTTTCAAGATCTCGTTGGTTATCTGAGGCCGTGAGGAAGCTGTTCACCATGTAGACGACACGCGTTCGGAGATGCCGGGAAATGCGTTGTGGACCAGTTATCTTCGGTGTCTGTGACGAGTCCTGGGCTGCGGGTGCAGTCGGTGGTGATGCCGTTCGGCGACCGCGAATCGTGGACGCTGGTGGATCAGGATGCGGTGGTGGTGGAGCCGGTCGAGGCGTTCTTGTCGCATCTGCACGCGATCGAGCGCTCACCGAACACGGTCAAGGCCTATGCCCATGATCTGCGGGATTGGTTCGAGTTCCTCGATCGGGGCGGCCTGGTGTGGTCGCGGGTGCGACTGGAGGAGGTGGGCCGGTTCGTGGCGTGGCTGCGACTACCCGCGGCGGGGCGAGTGGGCAATGTGTCAGCGCTGCCGACGGCGGAGAGCATGTGCTCGGAGGCCACGGTGAACCGCAAGCTATCGGCAATCTCGGCGTTTTATGAATTCCATCAGCGCCACGGAGTGGACCTGGGTGATCTGTTGACGACCTGGCAGCGGCATAAGGGACATGGTGGATCGTGGCGACCACTGCTGGCGCACCTGGGATCTCGACCGGAGCGCAGCAGGCGGATCCGGTTACGGGCCCAGCGGCGCATCCCGGACACGCTGGACACGGAACTGGTCGCGGCGATCGTGGCGGCCTGTGATCGGCTGCGGGATCGGTTCCTGTTTTCTCTGCTGGCTGCATCCGGGCTGCGGGTTGGTGAGGCGTTGGGGTTGCGGCACAGCGACATCGATGCGGCTGCTCGGCTGGTGACGGTGGTGCCGAGGGTGAATACGAATCGTGCCCGAGCCAAGGGCGGGGGTCGCCAGGTGCCGGTGCCGGGCGCGGTGATCCGGCTGTATGCGGATTATCTGCATGGCGAGTACGGCGAGCTGGACAGCGATTACGTATTCGTCAACTTGTGGTCCGGTCCTATTGGGTATCCGTTGACGTATGCCAGCGTCTACGATTTGGTCTGCCGATTGCGGGAGCGGACCGGAATCATGTTCGGGCCGCATACTTTTCGCCACTCGTATGCGACAGAGTTGTTGCGCCGCCAGGTGCCGGTCGAGGTGGTGGCCCATCTGTTGGGGCACGCGTCGATCGCGACGACCAGTGACGCGTACGCGCATCTGAAGGTCGAGGACACCCGCCGCGCGTTGGTGGCCGCGGGGTGGCTGGCGGACCGGGATGGGTCGTGGTGAGCGTCGAGGTGCTGGCGCCGCCGATTGAGCCCGGCTGGGTTGCGCGTTTGGGCGCAGCGGTGCGTGCGGAGTTCCGGGTCGAGGTGCTGGTGCCCGCCGTCGCGGATCCGATTCTCGGGTCGCCGGCATGCGCGGTGCCCGGGTGTGTGCGTTCGAGTCGCTACGCCGGGCTCTGCCCGGCCCATCTGGGCCGGTGGAGAAAGGCGGGTCGCCCGGATGACCGACGGGCGTGGGCGGCGACCGCTGATCCAGAGGTGATGGGGTACCGGCCGCTGCAATCGTGCCTGGTGCCCGGTTGCGGCTTCGGGCAGCATCGGTATCGGTTGTGCTACACGCATTCCCACGCCTGGGACAAGGCCGGACGCCCAGTGGTGGATCGGTGGAAGCCGGACGTGGCCGGCACGCCGGCAGCGGTGTGCGCCATCCCGGGGTGCATGTTGTGGGCCGAACTGGACGCCGGGTGGTGTCATTCCCACCACCGGCGGTGGCGGCTGCGTGGTCGCCCGTCGGCGGCGGAGTTCATCGCCTACTGCGCCAGCTACGGCGAGGATCGCTTCGACTTGCGGCCGCTGCGGCCGCAGTTGCGGCTGGAGATCGGCTACGCGCTGCAATGCCGCGTCGACCTGAACCGAACCCGCACCACACCGCGATCGATCAAGCCGCTGCTGGACCACTTGTCGGCAACCGGGGCCGAGTCGCTGCTGGATCGTCCGCTGGCCGACTGGCTGGCCGGGCTGCCGGCCGCGGCGTCGGTCAACACCCCGCGCGCGTTCCTCGGTTACGCGATCGAGTGCGTGCTCGATTTGCGCGACGGGACCGGCTGGGACAGCGAATACCAGCGTGACGTGTGGCGGCTACGGCGGCTCGGTGTTTCCGGCCATGACGGGGCCAAACTGGATTTCACTGCGGTGCACCCAGTCTGGCTTCGAGAGCTGGCCAAACGATGGTGCCGGTGGCGCATGTCGTGCGGAGTCGGGCTGGGGCAGCTACGCAGTGATCGCCTCGCGCTCGTTCGTTTGTCGCAGTTCATGCCCGGACTAGCGAGCTCGTCGGGCCCGGGTGCGCTCGAGCGGGCAGCGCTGGAGGCCTACCTGGCTCGACTGGCCGTTGAGATCCCACAACCGAAGACCCGCAGCGCCGAGATCGGCTGTGTGACCGGGTTTCTGAATGCCGTTCGCCAGCACCGGTGGGCATCGCTGCCGGCCGAGGCGCAGCTGTATCCCAGCGACCAGCCCCGCCGTGACGAGACACCGGCACCGCGGGCGATTCCCGAGTTCGTCATGGGCCAGTTGGAAAGCCCGGCCAACCTCGACCGGATCAGCGACCCGCGGATCCGGCTGCTGGTGGAGGTCCTCATCCGCACCGGCCTGCGCATTGGCGACGCCACCCGGCTGGCGCTGGACTGTCTGGTTCGCGACCCGCAGGGCGCGGTCTATTTGCGCTACCGCAACCATAAGATGCGCCGCGACGCGGTGGTGCCCATCGACGACGAACTCACCGCCATGATCCAGACGCAGCAGGAGCGCACCCGGCAGCGGTTTCCAACCACCGCCGTGTTGCTGCCGCGCAGCAGCGCCAACCCCGACGGACGGCTGCCCATTCCCACCGTGACGTTCCACCTCCAGCTCGGGCAGTGGCTCGAAACATGTGGTGTCACAGATGAACTCGGTCAGCCAGCGCATATCACCGCTCATCAGTTCCGGCACACGGCGGCCACACGATGGATCAACCATGAGGTGCCGCAGGAAGTGGTCCGACGCCTGCTCGACCACACCAGCCACACCATGACCGCCGTGTATGCCCGATTGGCCGACACCACCATACGAGAGCAGTGGGAACGCGCCCAGAAGATCAACATCCACGGTGAGCCGGTCGACATCACCGTCGACGGGCCCCTCGCCGATGGCGAGTGGATGAAGCAGAACCTTGCACGCGCGAAAATAGCGCTGCCCAACGGCTATTGTGGTCTGCCACTACAGAAATCGTGCCCGCACGCCAACGCATGTTTGACTTGTCCGCTGTTCATCACGACCGCCGAATTCCTACCCCAACACCGCAAGCAGCTCGATGACACCCGCACGTTGATCTCGCGTGCTCAAACCGACGGCCACACCCGCCTGGCCGAGATGAACCACACCGTCGAAACCAACCTGCTTACCATCATCGCCACCCTCGAAACCGACCAACGCGACTGCCGGTGCGCTGCAGCGGGCAGCGAAACATGCTGCGGAAAGGAACCATCCGATGCGCCATGACAACAGCCACTACCTCCTCGCCGCTGCCCAACGCCGCCGCGCCGACACCCTCCAACGCGCCCGGCAAGCCCTGCAGGAACTCGGCGAAACCGGCCAGCGGCGCACTATCACACAGATCGCCGCCCTCGCCGGCGTCTCCCGCTCATGGCTGTATGCCCAGCCCGCACTGCGCGACCAACTCCGCCGACTGACCGCCATATCGGAGACGCCCGAGCCGGCACCACCTGCCCCAGTCGAGCGCGGCTCCGACGCCTCCCTGCGCCAACGCCTCACCCTCGCACACGAACGCATCCGCGAACTCGACAACGAAAACCGTCAACTACGAAACCAGATCGCACTCCTGCACGGACAGCTCCGCGCCAACCGCATCGCCGACACCCACATCACGGACACCGTCCACGACACAAACACCCAGATCACGCCCCCAAACAGTCGAGCCCGCCCAAGATAACATTGGCCCGGCGCAGCTCGGCAATCTCCTTGCGCAGCGCCTTGTTCTCCTCGGCCATCGCGGAGGTCACACCCGGCCGCTGGCCGGTATCGACCTCCGAGCGGCGGATCCAGGTCCGCAACGTCTCCGGTGTGCCGATCCCCAACATGCCCGTGACCGCCGTGATCGCCGCCCACTGCGACGGGTACTGCGGGCGCACCTCAGCGACCATGCGCACCGCACGTTCACGAAGCTCGTCGGGGTACTTGCTGACACGTCCCATAACCCAGATCCTCCCAAGATCGGGAGTCTCCGGAAACGCCGGGACGGCTCACAGAGCTTGAAGAATTGGCGTAGTGCGGCCCGACCGCTTCAACTGTCGTGTCAGGTCTCAGGACGTGCTTAACTCCTTTGTCGCAGGACATGGTTTACAGTCTCACGACATCCTTTACATGGGCGGATTTGGGCGCGGAGCGTGAATCTTGGCTTTCCAGCGGCGGATTGGGAGATCGGTGGTGCGCGGGTGGATGGACAGCTGGGCGCCGTCGCAGGTGACGCGAAAGTGGGTGTCCTCGACGTGGATGGTGACGATCTTGCCGGTGTAGGTGCGTCCGACGCGCAGGCGTTGGCGCGCGACCATGACGACGCCGTCTCGAGGGACCTTGCGTTGGACGCTGATCGGGCCGGGTGCGGGGGGCGGCGATTGACTGGCGGCGATCCGGGCGCCGCGGATTTTGGTGTACTGATCGGCCGGGATAGGTGAGGGCAGCGTCTTGGCGAGTAGGTCGTTGTAGACGACGTGGATGAGGTGTCCGTCGAGGCGAAGCGTGACTTTGCGTCGGGCGAGTTCGGCGCCGATTTTCAGGCGATGCTTGGCCAGCTCGGCGTTGCCGTTGATATCGACGAAGCGATCAACTTCGATCACGGTCGCCGCCGGGAGGCTGCCGGCGCGGGTCACCGATGCTGTGGCCGGCGGCGCTCCGGCCGGGCGCGCGCCGCGCATGCTCAGGATGCGGAGGTCTTCGGCGCTCAGGTTGGAGGGCACCGTCTTGACCAGCGCACCGTCGATGAGGACATGGACGGTGTACTCGTCGACCCAAACGTGCGCGCGTTGGCCAGCGCGGTTGGGGCCCAGGCTGATCCGCTGCACCGAGGGGATGACCGCCAGGAGGCCGCTGGCGGCGATGACGGTGTCGAACTCGACCGCACCGGCCGAGGGCAGCAACACCAGCCCGCTGTCGGCGCCTTCGGCGTCGGTCGTGGCGGTTGTCTCGACCGTGTCGGCTGCGTATTGACCGCCCGGGGCGTCTGGCCGTGCGGTGAGCACTAGGGGTTCGGGTTGGGCGTTGGGCCGAAACAGGCTCGCCGGGGTTGCCATGTCCAGCGATTGGTGGGGTCGGGCATGGTTGTAGGTGTGCACCCAGGCGCTGATCGCCGCCTGCGCAGACGGTAGGTCCACGAATGGTCCGGCCGGATCGAGGAGTTCGCGGCGCAGGGTCTGATGCCAGCGCTCGATCTTGCCGGTCGTGGTGGGTGAGTGGGGCTTGGTGAGTCGGGCGGTGATCCCGTTCTCGCGGCAGACCCGCTCGAACAGCACCTCCGCCGGCCTCGGTTTGGTGAACCGGCCGGTGAACTGCTTGCCGTTGTCGGTCAACACTTCTGAGGGCACACCGTAGACGCGCATCGCTTTGAGGAACGCATCAGCCACCGCCCGGCCCGAGGGTACGGCAAGCACGGCGGCGACCACGACGAACCGAGAGTGGTCGTCGATACCGGTGAGCATCTTGCATTCGCGCCCATCGGCCAAGAACAACCCGCCGACCAGATCCAACTGCCACAGGTGCATCGGCGCCTCACGCTGCCAGCGACGGTACTTGCGGCGGTGCTGTTGCGGCTGGGCACGCACCATCCCGTTGCGAACCAGGATCCGGTGCACCGTGGCCCGCGACGGCGGCGCAGGCACACCCGACTGCGCGAGTTCGAAAGTGATCCGCCGTGCGCCCCAGCGTGGATGAGCTCGCCGCATCTCACACACCAGCGCCTCCACCGCGGACTCCACCCGGGTCGGGCTGGTCCTGGGTCGGCGTGACGCCTCGCGCAGCGCCTCGATCCCGCCCGCCAAGTACTTGCCCTTCCAGGCGTGCACACTCTGCCGTGACACCCCGTACCGGACGGCCACCTCGCCGACCGGTGAGCCGTCCAACACCTCGAGCACCGCACGATATCGCTGCTCTACCAACCACTCTCGATCACCAGAGTCACCACCGACAGCCGCCACGGCGAGCAAGCTTCACAATTCGCCGATGCTATGTCAAGTAAGTCCCGAGGACGATGCGTAACTCATCTCCTGAGACTTCACATGACACTTCAACCGGCGGTTTCAGGTGCGTGCTTCCCGCTTCTTCAAGCATGCCAACGTCCCTACGGATGTTGATGCGACGTGCTGCGTAGGTCGCTGCAACGTCGGCTTCCTGTGTGGCCCACCATCGCGACCAGACCGGTGCCGATCGGTCATCCATCGGTGGCGCTCACTTCACCGAAAATAGATCGCCCTGCCGTGCTCAGGGAAGCCAGTGAGCAGATCGGCTCGGATGGCGGCGTCAGGGCCTCACACTCCAGTCCGACGGTGGTGCCCTCGGGTCGGCTGGGAGGTGACGAAAATTATTCGGCGCCTGGTGGCTGGTGGTAGGCATTGAGGTTGGGAACGTGATCCCGACAATTTCGGAACGCGCCAGTTAGGACCAAGGCCACGATCTGGTGCACGCCGGGGGCCCTAATTTGAGGTCAATCCCTACAACGAAAGTCTCTTTGAGCGCAGTTCCCGTGGATAAGAATCGTGCCCTCCGCCCCCCAAGCTAGTCTGCGGGCTCACATGGCAACATAGAGCGAACGGGTTCGACTGAAACACCCCATCAGCATCACCCCGACCACCGGCGGACACAACCGCCCAGCCACACACCTAACCAGTGCACCAGGGCAATTTCCGTTCACTGTCGGCGGAGCGCAGCGCTGCTGAGCAGCTAGCCTCGGTGTTGCATCAAGCGCGGTCTAGGTGCTTAGATTCGCGAAAGTGCCTGTCCGGCAGGGACATAATGGTAATTCTCTAGGTTCCCAAGATCGATATCGTGGACAGTGCTCAATCACTCGGCTACGACACGCCGGCACTCACGATCAGGTCCGGCTCGCACACCACCACTCCGCTGGACGCAACCAGCCCGGCTACCCTCACTCTCAGCAGCGTTACACCCAAGGGAATTACGTGACGGCCACCCCTGGGGGAAATTACGTGACCGCGAACGCCTGGCGCAGACATGCGCTCAGGCCGCAACATCCGAGCGCTCGTCCGATTCTGATGCAGCAGTTGAAACCGGGGCCGAGGCGACGCTGTAGAAAAACGCTCCAAGGTCTGGAATCTCCGGACTCGCTGGGGCGGCTCAGCGTTGTGAGATCCCAAACTCGCTCGGAGAGCGGCCAGTCCATCGCTTGAAGGCGTGTGAGAAGCTGGCGAGGTCATTGTATCCGAGCTTGGTGGCGATCTGGCTCGCCGACATCAATCGGGTGAGTAAAAGCATCATCGCGCTCTCGCGCAAACACGACTGGCGCAACGCGCGAAAGGTGGTCCCCTCTTGGGAGAGCCGCCGTTTAAGTGTGCTTGTGGATAACGAAAGTTCGTCTGCGACCCACTGGCTACTTCGATGTCCGGGATCCTTCTCCAACAGCTGTCTCACCTTCTCCGAAAAGGACGTGGCTCCGCTCCGCTGGTTGAGAGCCGAGTTCAGCTGGGCGACGGCGAGTCGATATGCGAGGGGATCGGAGAACCGGCACACCTCATCGAGCGTGTCGGCGGGAACGCGAAGGTAGGACATCGATGCGTCAAAGAACAGGCGCCCGGCTAGCACCACGTCTTCGTCGAGATCGTTCAGGGTGACGGGCGCTGGCCAACTCAGGTGGAGTGTGGCGCTCGGCGCGTCACCGACGAGCATGTCCAGCAGTCGCAACAACGCCGACCCGGCGTATGTGATGGCCAGGCAGTCCAGTGCCGGATCGCTTGTGTGTCCGCAGAGCACGACGGTGAGGCCGTGGTCATTTAGATGGAACTGTGGATTGACAGCCGTTGTGATCAACGGCAGATAGGTGAGCAACTCCACGACCTCGGCTACCGAGCCTGCGCTGACCAGCGGAACGCTCAACGGGCCGAAGGACGTCAACTGTGCCTGTCCAGCGAACGCGAAGCCGAGGAGGGTTGCCTGTTCGACGGCGAGTTCGGGGTAGACCTCGCGAAGCCATCGTAGCGGGGCTTGGACATCGCGCCGGATCAGCGTCGCCTCGTCGACTCCTTCGCGAGACATGATGTTGCGAAGTAGCACGACTGCGTCTGGGGCGAGTGCCTGGCTCTCGAGCAGTTGCGCGAACGCGAGTGGGGGCACGCCTGCGTTATTGAGGTCCACTGGCCAAGACCCCTTTGAGCTAAATTCACAAGTTCCTGGTCCGGGTAAACATAGCCTAAGCGCTCGTCCTCGACAACGCTGTTAACAACAGCATTCACGTTGAGGACAACGTATTAGGAGTTGGTTATGGCCGTTGTCACCTTCATCTCCCACGACGGCGAGAAGTACGAGGCGCCTCTTGAGGCAGGTCAGTCATTGATGCGGGTCGCGACCAACAACGCGGTGCCCGGCATCGACGGCGACTGCGGAGGCGAAGCCGCGTGCGGCACCTGCCATGTGATCGTCGATCCGCAATGGACCGATCAGGTCGGCCCCTCCGGGGCCGATGAAGAAGAGATGCTCGCGATGAACCCCGAGCGTCAGCCGACCTCCCGGCTGTCCTGCCAGATGCCGGTTTCTGAGGCGTGGGACGGCTTGACCGTCCACCTGCCAGAGTTTCAGATGTAACGACGAGAGGACACGAAGACGTGACGAATATTCTTGACGCAGTCACCGCCAAGGCCCAGGGAGCCATCCCTATGGTCCCACTGATCAAGGGCGCGCACCTCTACGACAAGACTCGGCGCTGGGTCACCGGCACCAATGGTCAGCAGATTTTTACCGAGCGACCGATCCCGCCCGCTGACGAGGTCAAACTGACCGACATCGACCTCAGCAATCCGTTCCTCTACCGGCAGGGGCGTTGGAAGTCCTACTACGAGCGCCTGCGCAACGAGGCTCCTGTGCACTATCAGGCCCACAGCGCATTCGGCCCGTTCTGGTCGGTGACGCGCCATGCCGACATCGTGGCCGTCGACAAGAACCACGAGGTCTTCTCCGCCGAGCCGTTCATCATCATCGGAACCCCGCCGCGTTTCCTCGACTTGGCGATGTTCATCGCGATGGATCCACCACGCCACGACGTGCAACGGCAGGCTGTCCAGGGCGTGGTGGCACCGAAGAACCTGCGTGAGATGGAAAGCGTCATCCGGGAGCGCGTCCGAGACGTGCTCGACGATCTCCCGCTTGGCGAACCGTTCAACTGGGTGCAACACGTCTCGATCGAGTTGACCGCGCGCATGCTGGCGACGCTGCTGGACTTCCCGTTCGAGCAACGGCGCAAGCTCGTCGAATGGTCCGATCTTGCCACCTCGATGGAGCAAGCCAACGGTGGACCCTCGGACAACGACGAGGTGTTTCGTGGCATGGTCGAAATGGCTCGAGGTCTCAGCGCTCACTGGCGGGACAAGGCAGCCCGGACAGCTGCCGGGGAGCAGCCCGGCTTCGATCTGATCACCATGTTGCAGAGCGACGAGAGCACCAAGGATCTGATCGACCGCCCGATGGAGTTCTTGGGCAACCTCGTGTTGCTGATCGTGGGCGGCAACGATACGACCAGAAACTCGATGAGCGGTGGTGTTCTAGCGCTGAATGAGTTCCCTGACCAGTTCGAGAAACTGAAGGCGAACGCCGACCTGATCCCCAACATGGTCTCGGAGATCATCCGGTGGCAAACACCGTTGGCCTATATGCGTCGGATCGCCAAGGCCGACACCGTGCTCAACGGGCAGTTCATCCGCAAGGGCGACAAGGTCGTGATGTGGTACGCCTCGGGCAACCGCGACGAGCGCGTGTTCGAGCGGCCCGATGAGCTGATCATCGATCGGGCCAACGCCCGCAACCACATCTCCTTCGGCTTCGGCGTCCACCGCTGCATGGGCAACCGGCTGGCCGAGATGCAGTTGCGGATCCTGTGGGAGGAGTTGCTTCCGCGGTTCGAGAACATCGAAGTCCTCGGTGAGCCCGAGTACGTGCAGTCCAACTTCGTGAGGGGTATCAGCAAGCTGATGGTCCGCCTCACCCCGAAAGTTGGCGCATGACCTTGCAGCGAGCGGTCATCGTGGGGGCCAGCCACGCGGGCGCCCAGCTCGCGGCCAGTCTTCGCCAAGAAGGGTGGGACGGTGAGATCGTCCTCGTCGGCGAGGAGTCGGCGTTGCCCTACCAGCGGCCCCCGCTGTCGAAGGCATACCTGGCCGGGAAGAGCACACTCGACGATCTCGCGATTCGTAGCTCGGGTTTCTACGCCAAGCAGCGAATACAACTCCTGGATGCGACGGTGGAGGCGATCGACCGCCCGGCTGGTCACGTCGTGCTGAATACCGGCGAAGTACTGCCTTACGACAAGCTCGCACTGTGCACTGGCGCCCGCCCTCGGCGTCTTTGCACACCGGGAGCCGACCTGGCCGGAGTTTTCTACCTACGCACCGCCGCAGACGTCGAGATGATCCGCAAGGGCACCACTGCCGGCGGTCGGGCCGTGATCGTCGGCGGCGGTTACATCGGACTGGAGACCGCCGCCTCGTTGCGTGGACTGGGTATGGAGGTCACCGTGCTCGAGGCGACCGAGCGCGTTCTCGAACGGGTCACCGCCCCCGAGGTATCGGCGTTCTTCGACCGGGTCCACCGGGAGGAGGGCGTCAACATCCGGACGGGCACGCTGGTCGATGCCCTGTCCGGCGACGGCATGGTCCGCGAAGTATTCCTGGCCAGTGGCGAATCAATTCCCGCCGACCTCGTCATTGTCGGCATCGGCGTTGAGCCGAACATCGAGCTTGCTACCGCCGCGGGCCTGGCCGTCGACAACGGCGTCGTGATTGACGACCAGGCCCGGACCAGCGACCCCGACATCGTGGCTGCCGGGGACTGCGCCAGCCACCACATGGCCCGTTACGGGCGTCGCATCCGCCTGGAATCCGTGCCGAGCGCAGGCGAACAGGCCAAAGTAGCTGCGGCGACCATGTGCGCTAAGTCAAAGAAAATCGTGGCGCTCCCATGGTTTTGGTCAGATCAGTACAACCTCAAGCTCCAGATCGCCGGCCTCAACACCGGATACGACGAAGTCGTCCTCAACGGCGACCCGACCCGGGACCGCCACTTCACCTGCTTCTACCTCCGTGCCGGCGGGTTCATTGCCGCCGACTGCATCAACCGCCCCCGCGACTTCATGTTCAGCAAGCGGGCCATTACCCACGAAGTCCCCGTCGACCGGGCCGAACTGGCGCTCGCCGGATCGGCCTGAGGTGACGGGCCCTCGGGGCGATGGGTACGACAACAGCGATTGCGGACCGCAGTTCGCAGAGCAACGTCAGTGGACAACCGTCATCCAGCTCCCGCTGGCAAAAGGGGCGCGAGCGGCTGCCGTCGGTCGTCTCTGGCGCCACTGCCACAGCGGGTCGACTCAACCGTACTGATCAAAATCACAAAGAAAGAAACGATCCTCTGCAGAAGCTGCTAGGTGAACGTCACGGCGAAGACTTCTGCGTTCTTTGGAGTTGAGATGTGCACCAATGCACCCCTGATGACGAGTTCAGCCGAGCGGCGAGCCCCCGGCGCCACGACGAAGCCGATCACCGCGCCTGTGAAGACGTCTTCGCGGGGATGGGTGGACGTGCGCCGGTCAGGCGTCAACGCCACCTACCCCGACTTTCTGTCGCCGTTGTTGGCCATGGGCGCTGGGCTGGGTCTGATCACCGCCCCAGCGACCACAGCCATCGTCGCAGCGACGCCGGTGGAGAAACACGGCGTAGCCGCCGCAGTCAATGACGCCATCTGCGAAATCGGAGCCGCCATCGGAGTAGCCGTCGCCGGCAGCGTTCTGACCGCCGGGTATGTCTATCGCATCCAACCCGTGCTGCCCACAGTTCCATCACCGGCGCACCAGCCCTTGTCGGACTCGTTGGCCGCCGCGCTACAGGTCGCCGAGCAGCCAGGTCCATGCGCTCAGCACCTCGCCGACATCGCACGCGAGGCGATCGCGCACGGCAAAAGCCAAGCCGCTCTGGCGCTCTCACCAATCACTGCCGTCAGCGCAGTCATCCTCGACACCTGGGCACGCGGCCGTCCGTCCACAACCGCTCGGCAACGCCTGGGGGTTGAGACGAACACCAGATCGCACATCGACACCTTTGCAGAATCGACGACGTCATGAGCGAGATAGTGCGCGTTGAGCCGGAGCAGTTACCACCGCACACCCCCACGTGCATGGGGTGCGGCCCCGACAACCCCAACGGCCTGCAGATGAAGGTGTTTCGATCCGGACAGCAGGTGTACACCGACGTGGTCTTCGACGAAAGGCACGCAGGCGCACCGGGCCTCGCGCACGGCGGCGCGATCGCCGCGGCCTGCGACGACCTGTTCGGCTTCACCCTCTGGATCGCCGGCGCACCGGCGGTCACCCGCAATCTGGCGGTCGATTACCTCCAACCAGTGCCGCTACGTCAACCGCACCGCATAACCGCACACGTTCACGCCCGCGAAGGTCGCTCCCTACACGTCAGTGCGACGGGAACCGGCGAGGCCGGCGTCGTGCGCTTCACCGCTACAGCGAGGTTCATCGCAGTGGACGTTGAGCACTTCGCCGCGCACGGTGACCTCGGCGCGTTCGGCGACATGCTCAAACGGTTCGCTGAGGAGGGCGGGGATTAACGCATGACGCGCAGGAGAATGACATGTGGTGGTACCTGTGAAGTTCGCGCACCTTTGATGAGCAGATCGGCGAACTCAGCGGGGGGACTGTCGACGTTTCTGGACTTTCGGCACACGAAACTCACTTCCGGTCGGCTGGTGGCAGAGATGGAAACGCGTGCCGAACCGCTAACACCGTTCGGCAACCTGCGCTACGGATGTCTGTCCGCGAGGGTCGACCATTGTCTCGGGATCGTGTTCTACCCAGTCATTCCGGCGCGATCGTGGGTCGCGACGACCACCGAGTTCAAGCTGAACCTGCAACCCGTGTCCAACCGGGCACCGCAGCGATCCCTAACGATCGCCTCGCACAAGGGCTACGGGCCAAAGGGCTGTCCCATGGGCGGTTCAGTGAAATCGTTCCCGTCGGTGACAACAAGCGTTGCGGGAACAGATGTCCCGCCTGGCAGCGTGGGACCAGCGGCTATTAGATCCACGCTTCACACACCGACCGAAATAGGGCCGCCGTGGTTTGCCGCAAAGACTCCATGGAATATCGGGCACACCCGCGTCATCAGCAGAATTATCCTTGACCCTTCCAGCTGTCGATGCCGGACATCACCCAGGGTGGGTGCCGGAAAAGTTGATGCGTAGTGTTGCGACCTTGGCCGTTGTCGCCGCGTGACCGGCGTGACTACTGTGACGGGTGTGACCAAAGGGTTTGGATGCAGGTTACGAAGCCAACCATCCGAACTCGAGGTCACACCCGCATGCCGATGCAAACCGGACGCGCCACGAACGACTGCGGGAAGCCCTTCAGAGGGTGCCCGACCCACGCGACCGGCGCGGGGTGCGCTACCCGCTGGTCGGAGTGCTCGCGCTGGCGGTCACAGCTACCTTGGCTGGGTGCCGGTCGTTCGCGGCGACGGGTCAGTAGGCCGCCGAGACCGCAATTGACAACCTGGCCTTGTTCGGGCCCCGGACGAATCGACGTTGCGCAAGCTGTTCGCGCGCATTGATGCCGACGCCCTCGACCGGGCGCTGGGCGAGTGGATATGGACGCCAACTTTCACCGGAATCTGCCCCGGCGAGCAGCGCCGCGTGATCGCCATCGACGGCAAGACGATCCGCGGTGCGCGCACTCACCCCGGCGGTAAGGCGCCGCACCTGATCGCCGCATTCGACCACGGTGTCGGAGCCGTGCTGGGACAGGTCGCCGTCAACGCCAAGAGCAACGAAATACGCGCCGCCCGAACACTGTTGGGACACCTCGATCTCGACAATGCGGTGGCGACCCTCGATGCGATACACACCCAGACCGCCACCACCATCAACGGCGCCGGTGGGGACTACGTGTTCACGGTCAAGGCGAACATGCCCACCCTGCACTTACAAGCTCAAGAAGCTGCCCTGCAAGGACATGCCCGCGCACACGACCCGTAACACTGAGCGTGGCCGGCGCATCACCCGAACGATCAAGGTCGCCGACGTTCCCGCCTGGATCGACTTCCCCGACGCAGCCCAAGTCTCCCAACTACGCCGCACCGTCACCGATAACGGAGCCATAACCGTCGAGGTCGACTACCTGATCACCTCAGCAAACCACACGACGGCGCCGCTGAAGCGACCCGCCGCCTGGGTACAAGGCCGCTGGAGCATAGAAAATCGCCTTCACTGGGTCCAAGACGTCACTTTCGCCGAGGACGGATCAGGGATACGTACCGGCCAAGCGCCACGAGTGATGGCCACCTGCCGCAACCTCGTTATCGGCATGCTCCGAACCACCGGATGGGACAACATCGCCGCCGGCCTACGCCACCACACCAGACACCCCGATCACGCCCTCAAATTGGTCCTAACCTCATGAGATGTGACTTTTCCGGGACCCTGGGTCGAGCGGGATGGCCACGTCGGGACTGTCCGAACAACGGTGGATCTGATCTTGGTCTGACACGCCGAGCGGTGCTTGGCGGGAAGGACTGACGATGTCAGAAACACTCGATCCTGTGGCGATGGAACTGGATCAACGGCAGCTGGCTGAGCAGCTGCTGGCGCAGGCGAAGGAACAAGGAGTCGAATTGGTCGGCCCCAACGGGCTGCTCAATCAGTTGACCAAGAACGTGCTTGAGACCGCGCTGGACGCGGAGATGGCCGAGCACCTGGGTTATGACAAGCATGACCCAGCGGGCCGTGGCAGCGGCAATTCCCGAAACGGCACCCGGGCCAAGACGGTGCTCACCGAGATCGGGCCCGTCGAGATCGAGGTGCCCCGTGACACCAACAGCAGCTTCGACCCGCAGATCGTCAAGAAACGACAGCGTCGCCTGACCGGTATTGATGAGATCGTATTGTCGTTGACGGCAAAAGGATTGACGACCGGCGAGGTCGCGGCACACTTCGCCGACGTCTACGGCGCCACCGTCAGCAAAGACACCATCAGCCGGATCACCGACAAGGTGGTCGGCGAGATGGCCGAATGGTGCAACCGGCCGCTGGAAGCGGTATATCCAGTGGTCTTCATCGACGCCATCTTCGTCAAGATCCGCGACGGGCAGGTCACCAACCGGCCCATCTACGTGGCCGTGGGGGTCACCTGCGCAGGCGAGCGCGACATCCTCGGGCTGTGGGCCGGCGAGGGCAGCGAAGGCGCCAAGTTCTGGCTGTCGGTGCTCACCGAGATCAAGAACCGCGGCACCGGCGATGTGTGCATCGTGGTCTGTGACGGATTGAAAGGATTGCCCGAGGCAGTCAACACCGTCTGGGACCGAGCGATCATCCAAACGTGCGTCATTCATCTGTTGCGCAACACCTTTCGCTACGCGTCCCGCAAGTACTGGGATCAGATCGCCCGCGACATTCGGCCGGTCTATACCGCGGCGACCGAGGCCGCGGCCAAGGAACGCTTCGTCGAATTCACCGCGAAATGGGGTCCCCAGTACCCGGCGATCATCCGGCTCTGGGAGAACGCCTGGAACGAGTTCATCCCGTTCCTGGACTACGACGTGGAGATCCGCCGGGTGATCTGCTCGACGGATGAAATCGTCAAGGTGAGCGGTGATTGGTGGCGGGTTTGCGGGGTTGCCAGTGGGCGACGAGGACTTCGTAGGCACGTTCGGCCTGTTCGACGACCGCGTTCTCTTCGTCGCGGCGGTGCTTGCTGTTATAGGCCGCGCCGGGCTGGCGGTAGTTGCCGCGGCGTGACGGCGCCCCGGCGGCCAGTTCGAGCTTTCGGCGCTTGTGGGTGACCAGCCCTGGTCGAGCGAAGGCGTAGTCCTGGTCCTTGGTCACCAAATGCCATGCGAGCACCGTCATCTTGCGGGCGGTGGCCACGATCGCGGTCTGAAATCCGCGTCGGGATTTGATGCGCTGATAGAACGCACGCAAGGGCCCTGGTGCGCGACTGGCCGACCAGGCCGCCTCCACCAGCACACCACGCACATGGGCGCGGCCGGCTTTGCTGATCCGACCGTGCACCGGCGCGGAATTCCCGGACTGGCGCACCTTCGGGTTGAGCCCGATATAGGCCACTAACTTGTCGGGATCGTCGAACCGAGAGAAGTCGCCGACCGCGGCCACAATGGAGATGCCGGCGATCGCATCGACACCAGGGATGGTCATCAACCGGGCCACCATCGGATCGGTGAGCGCTTCTTGGGCCAGCTCTCTATCGACCAAAGCGAGTTCATGGGCGTGAAAGTCCAACTGACGCAACAACGCCTGCACGCTGGCGCGTTCATCGGCAGGTAACGGCTGACGCGAGAGCCAGTGCCGACCGGTCTTGCCAAACAAATCCGACACCGGCGGCGTCGGTGCGAGGTTACGGGCCAGGATCGCGTGCACCTGATTCTTCAGCCGAGTCCGTTGACGCACCACGTGAGCACGACGCATCACCTGCCGGCGCAGACTGCGGGTCCGATCGTCGGGCAGCCACACCGGTGGCAGAAAATCCGCTGCCAGCAACTGCGCCAAGATCCGCGCATCGACCTTGTCGGTTTTCACCTTCGCCTCGGCGATCGCCCGCGTCTTCGACGGGTTCGACACCACCACACGGGCCACCAGCGGTGTGAGCAGAGTAGCGATCGCATCGCTGTTTCCGGTGGCCTCCAACGCCACCTCATCATCCGGGCGTAGTTCAGACGCCCACGCCCGCAATGCTTCTGGCGTCACTCCGATCTTGCCTTCGTCGCGGAGGATCCCGTCCTCGACCACCGCCAGCTGCGCGAACTCGCGGTGCACATCCATGCCGACATATCTGACCACCGCCTGGTTCTCCCTTCCGTGCTGATCACTTGGCCGGGGAACCGCTGGGACGGAACGACACCTACGGATACGCGCTCGCAGCGCAGCCGGACAAGTCGCAGGGGCGGCCAACTACTAACACGGGCTCGCAGCCCATCGAGCAAGAACGGCCTGCCCATACGTGTTCCCCGAAGGCCCCTGTTCCGGACGGTCGCACCGTATGCCTAGTACGTCTGACCAGGCAAGACAGAACCACGTGGGCCTCCACCCCATTTCATACCGGGTACCAACGCCGTGGAGTCGATCAACGCCCGCTACCGGCGCGCGATTCGCGCCCGCGGGCATTTCCCTACCGACCAAGCTGCCCTGAAATGCCTGTATCTCGTTACCCGATCACTAGATCCGACCGGGCGAGGTAGGGCACGATGGGCAATGAGGTGGAAGCCCGCACTCAACGCGTTCGCAATCACCTTCAACGGCCGGATCACCCCGACCGGCAACTAACAAATGCCAAGGTCGGATCCACCGTTAATCAGACAGCCCCGCCACGTCACACTTCGTGGTGTTGATGCGTGCGGGACTGTGGATTTAACGGTGTTTCCGGCCTAACACGCTGAGGGTTCCTCGGCGAGGAAGGTGCCGTGATGACGACACTGGATGATGTGACCAAGAAGAAGCAGGCTGAGCAATCGGCCGAGCAGCAGGCTGCGGCCGAGCTGGTCCGGTTGGCGCAGGAGCAGGGGCTGTCGCTGACCGGACCGGACGGGCTGCTCAAGCAGCTGACCAAGACGGTGATCGAGACCGCACTCAACGAGGAGATGACCGAGCACCTGGGTTATGAGAAACATGACCCGGCCGGAGTGGGCGCGGGCAACATCCGTAACGGCACCCGCGCCAAGACGGTGCTGACCGACACCACCGGCCCCGTTGAGCTCGATGTGCCACGAGATCGGGCCGCGACGTTCGAGCCCCAGATCGTCAAAAAGCGCCAACGACGGCTCTCAGGCGTCGATGAGGTGGTGTTGTCGCTGTACGCCAAAGGCTTGACCACCGGCGAGATTTCAGCGCATTTCGCCGAAATCTATGGCGCTTCGGTATCCAAGGAGACGATCAGCCGGATCACCGACAAAGTCATCGACGAGATGAATGACTGGGCGGTGCGGCCACTGGATGAGACCTACGCGGCGATCTTCATTGACGCGATCGTGGTGAAGGTCCGCGACGGTCAGGTCGCCAACCGACCGTTCTACGCTGCCATTGGCGTCACCCTGGCCGGCGAACGCGACATCCTGGGCCTATGGGCAGGCACTGGTGGTGAGGGCGCGAAGTTCTGGATGAGCGTGCTCACCGATCTGCGCAACCGTGGCATCAAGGACGTGTTCTTCGTCGTCTGCGACGGACTCAAAGGGCTGCCCGAAGTGGTCGGTAACGTCTGGCCGCAGGCGATCGTGCAGACCTGCATTATTCACCTGATACGCAACACGTTTCGGCTCACCTCCCGTAAATACTGGGACGAGATCAAACGTGATATCAAACCGATCTACACCGCGGTCAACGCCACCGCGGCCCGCACAGCCTTCGACGAGCTGGCCGAGAAGTGGGGACAGCGTTACCCAGCGGTGATCCGGCTCTGGGATAACGCCTGGAACGAGTTCATCCCGTTCCTGGACTACGACGTGGAGATCCGCCGGGTGATCTGCTCGACGGATGAAATCGTCAAGGTGAGCGGTGATTGGTGGCGGGTTTGCGGGGTTGCCAGTGGGCGACGAGGACTTCGTAGGCACGTTCGGCCTGTTCGACGACCGCGTTCTCTTCGTCGCGGCGGTGCTTGCTGTTATAGGCCGCGCCGGGCTGGCGGTAGTTGCCGCGGCGTGACGGCGCCCCGGCGGCCAGTTCGAGCTTTCGGCGCTTGTGGGTGACCAGCCCTGGTCGAGCGAAGGCGTAGTCCTGGTCCTTGGTCACCAAATGCCATGCGAGCACCGTCATCTTGCGGGCGGTGGCCACGATCGCGGTCTGAAATCCGCGTCGGGATTTGATGCGCTGATAGAACGCACGCAAGGGCCCTGGTGCGCGACTGGCCGACCAGGCCGCCTCCACCAGCACACCACGCACATGGGCGCGGCCGGCTTTGCTGATCCGACCGTGCACCGGCGCGGAATTCCCGGACTGGCGCACCTTCGGGTTGAGCCCGATATAGGCCACTAACTTGTCGGGATCGTCGAACCGAGAGAAGTCGCCGACCGCGGCCACAATGGAGATGCCGGCGATCGCATCGACACCAGGGATGGTCATCAACCGGGCCACCATCGGATCGGTGAGCGCTTCTTGGGCCAGCTCTCTATCGACCAAAGCGAGTTCATGGGCGTGAAAGTCCAACTGACGCAACAACGCCTGCACGCTGGCGCGTTCATCGGCAGGTAACGGCTGACGCGAGAGCCAGTGCCGACCGGTCTTGCCAAACAAATCCGACACCGGCGGCGTCGGTGCGAGGTTACGGGCCAGGATCGCGTGCACCTGATTCTTCAGCCGAGTCCGTTGACGCACCACGTGAGCACGACGCATCACCTGCCGGCGCAGACTGCGGGTCCGATCGTCGGGCAGCCACACCGGTGGCAGAAAATCCGCTGCCAGCAACTGCGCCAAGATCCGCGCATCGACCTTGTCGGTTTTCACCTTCGCCTCGGCGATCGCCCGCGTCTTCGACGGGTTCGACACCACCACACGGGCCACCAGCGGTGTGAGCAGAGTAGCGATCGCATCGCTGTTTCCGGTGGCCTCCAACGCCACCTCATCATCCGGGCGTAGTTCAGACGCCCACGCCCGCAATGCTTCTGGCGTCACTCCGATCTTGCCTTCGTCGCGGAGGATCCCGTCCTCGACCACCGCCAGCTGCGCGAACTCGCGGTGCACATCCATGCCGACATATCTGACCACCGCCTGGTTCTCCCTTCCGTGCTGATCACTTGGCCGGGGAACCGCTGGGACGGAACGACACCTACGGATACGCGCTCGCAGCGCAGCCGGACAAGTCGCAGGGGCGGCCAACTACTAACACGGGCTCGCAGCCCATCGAGCAAGAACGGCCTGCCCATACGTGTTCCCCGAAGGCCCCTGTTCCGGACGGTCGCACCGTATGCCTAGTACGTCTGACCAGGCAAGACAGAACCACGTGGGCCTCCACCCCATTTCATACCGGGTACCAACGCCATCGAGTCCCTCAACGCCCGCTACCGGCGAGCGATCAAGGCACGAGGGCATTTCCCGTCTGAGCAGGCCGCGTTGAAGTGCCTATATCTCGTGACCCGATCCCTGGACCCGACCGGTGTTGGCAGGGCACGATGGATGATGCGGTGGAAGCCAGCGCTGAATGCGTTTGCAATCACTTTCGGCGACCGATTCCCGGCAGCCGAAACCTACTGATGGAAACCGCCGGAAACACCGTTAGCGAGATAGTCCCGCGTGCTGGGCTGTCGACAGATCGGTGAGCGGCTAGGAAGTCGTCGGCGATGCGTGCGCAGTCGTCGGCGGTGGTGGCGCGCAGGCCGGTTATTCGCGCGAATGCCAGCGGGCCGATGAGTTGGCACAAAGCCAGTTGTGGGTCGAAGTCGTCGAGTTCGGCTCGTGCTGTGGCGTGTTGCAGAACGGCGTCGAAGGGCCAGCGGTACTGCTCGATGACGCGGGCGCGCAGGGCCGTGGAGGCGTGCTGTTCAGCTGGCGCGGCGGGGCCAAGCGCGAGCCAGGCCAGGACGGTGACGTGCAGCGGCGCCTCAGCGAAGACGCCGGCCTGGCGGGTCAGCAGCTCAATGAGTTGTTCGCGCAGCAAGCCTGGGGCGGGTAGCAGTGATTCGACTTGGGGAAGTAGCCGTTCGAAAGTGGCCGCGAGCAGGTGTGACGAGCTGTTGAATTGGCGGTAAAGGGTGGTTTTGGCGACTTTGGAGGCTTTGGTCACCGCGTCGACGGTGACGGCTTCGATGCCGCCGCTGGTGAGCAAGGCTGTTGCGGCGTCGAGAAGCCGGTTGCGGGATCGAGTTCGCCGCGGGTCGACATCGTCGACGCCGGCGCTGTGGGCTTGCGGCAGGCTGCTCATTCTTCCTCGCTTCGCGGTTGACCATGCTCCTGGCTGACGGTTCCATGTGGAGCCCGCTATAGTTCCGGCAGTATCGGAGCGAAACCGATGGTAGCGAAAGGCCGTTAGTTTGTCTGATCGCTTGGTCGACGAGGGTAGCGCGCCCGGCGACTTGCCGGTGTCGGTCCCGCAATTGCTGCCCTACCACACTTCGACATGTTTGGGTTGTGGGCCGCAGAATCCGCATGGCCTGCATTTGGTGGCACATCGCAGTGGCGATTCGGTATACGCCGATGTGACGTTCACCGACCGCCACGTCGGCGCTCCCGGGCTTGCCCACGGTGGTGCTGTTGCTGCGGCGTGCGACGACGTGCTGGGTTTTACGCCGTGGCTCATTGGAGCCCCGGCAGTCACTCGCCGCCTGACTGTCGAGTACTTGCTGCCGGTTCCACTGAACCAGCCTCATCGGATCACGGCCCACATTGAGATGCGACAGGGCCGCGCGTTGCACGTCAGAGCCGCTGGCGTCGGCGGCGATGGGATCATCCGCTTCACCGCCGATGCGGTGTTCGTGCTGGTCGACGCCGAACATTTCGCCGCTCACGGCGACGTGTCCGGTTTTGGCGGCCTGCTGGAGCAATTCGGTCGCGATGGGGTGTCCCGAAACGGCCTGGCTCGATGAGCTCACCGGACTTGCGCGCTCACCCAGCCACGAAGAAATTTGGCGCCAATGCGTCGCCTGCGCGCGGCGTGAGCGCCGCACCGCACCTGGCAGCGGAGCGATGGGAAGCGTTGCTGGATGAGGCGGTGAGATTGGCGTCGGTGGGCGGCTACGACGCCGTGCAAATGCGCGCAGTTGCCAAACATGCCGGCATGGCCGTGGGCACGTTGTATCGCTACGTTCCGTCGAAGAATTACCTGCTGGCGGTCGCGCTGACGCGTCAATTTCACCGTGTGGAGGCAGGCTGGCACTGGACGGCCGGCGCCGCTACGCCCGCGCAGCGACTGGGTGTACCTGGTCATAAGGTTGGTCGCAGTCTGCTGACGGGCGGTAGCCCGCCGAGTGCGCTGTGACGGCGTTCAGTGTTGTAGTGCTTGAGCCAGGGGGCAAGGGCTGCGGCACGCTGGGCGTTGGAGGTGAAGACCTGTCGGTAGGCCCATTCGGTTTGCAGGGTGCGGTTTAGGCGCTCGACCTTGCCATTCTGCCAAGGGCAGTGCGGCTTGATGAAGATCTGACTGGCGCCGATCTCGGCGCAGATCGCGCGCAGCGACCAGCGATAGGCCCAGGCGTTGTCGGTCATGACGCATTCGATGGCGGGGATGCCGTGATCGCGAAAGTACGCGGCTGCCCGCTGCAAAAAGGCGGCGCAAGTTGGGCCTTTCTCGTCGGGAAGAATCTCGCTGTAGGCCAGCCGGGAATAGTCGTCGACTAGAGAGTGGACGTAGTCAAAGCCGATGCCCGCCTTGTGGTCTCGCACCCTATTGGCACGGCCAAGAGCCCGCCAACCCCCGCCTTCGGGGACGCAGCCGAGCTTTTTGACGTCCATGTGGACCAGCTCGCCCGGTCGCAGCCGCTCATAGCGCACGGCCGTGGACTTCGAGGAACGTATCAGCTCGCCCGTCATCGGGTCGCAGTCCCGCAGATACGGCACCCCGCGTCGGCGGAGCACCCGTGACACAGTACGGGCGCTCACACCGAGCTTTTCTGCGATCTCATCCGGGCCGCACCGGTGGCGCTGGCGCGAGGCTACGATCCGGTTCTCCAGGCTTTGCGGGGTTCGTGTGGGCATCGTGTGAGGCCGCGAGGACCGGTCAAATAAACCCGCTTGTCCGTCAGCATCGAACCGGGTGATCCAGGTATGCACGCACTTGCGCGACAAGCCCATCGCCTCGGCGATACGAGCTTTGGCCCAACCCGCTCGATGCCGTTGCACGATCAGCAGCCGGCCGCGAAAGGTGGTACGGGCATTACGGTGAGACATGAGAACCTCCGGACGGTGATGGACCTCGACAAGCCACACCCCACCCGGGGGTTCTCCTCACATCAAGCCGACACGCCTGCTACCAACGTCATGACCGGGTACAACTAGGGCGTGTCTGACAAATGGGATAGCCAGAGGGTGATGGCGCGCAGGACCGCTGCGCCGCGGTAGACGAGGGCGAGTTTGTCGTAGCGAGTGGCCAGCCCGCGCCATTGCTTGACGTCATTGAAGTTTCGTTCAACGACGTTGCGGCCCTTGTAATCCTCGGCGTTAAAGGCTGGGGGCCGGCCGCCACGTGCACCTCGGCGCTTGCGGTGGGCGATCTGATCGGATGGTTCGGGAATGACCGCACCGATGCCGCGGCGGCGTAGCCGTGTTCGTGTTGCTCGGCTGGAGTAGGCCTTATCGCCGCGGAGGCGATCGGGGCGGGTCCGTGGTCGGCCGCCGCGGCGGCGGTCCACTTTCAAGTGTGCGAGCAAATGCTCCAACACCGGTCCGTCGTGGGCGTGGCCGGCGCCCACGAGCACCACCAAGGGTCGTCCGCGGCCGTCGACGAGATGATGAATTTTGCTGGTCAATCCGCCGCGGGAGCGGCCAATGCCGTGGTCAGGCGGCTCGATCGTCAGATTCGTGTAATTCGACCCAGCCCCCCGTGTCGCGGGTGATGTTCGTGGCGTGTTGGTGAGCACGAGCGATCGTGGAATCCACCGCCACAGCCCAGTCGATGATCCCGGCGTCGGCGGCGGCGGTCAGCAACCGGGCCAGCACGACATCCCAGGTGCCTTCGGCACTCATTCTTCGATGCCAGGTCCAGATCGACTGCCATGGCCCGAACACATCGGGCACGTCTCGCCAGGCAATGCCGTGTTGGCGTCGTCTGAAAACTGACCCCGTGTCCCCGCCGTTGACATGCCGCACCGGGTAACGGTAAATGATGCCCTCGACCATCGAGCGGGCATTCTGAAAGGGCCTGCCCCGCTTACCTGTCCGAGCCGGAAGCAGATCTTCGATCAAGGACCACTGAGCATCGGTGAGCAACTGAAACCGCGACATAGCTCAAGCCTCAGGCACAACACCCCAAATCTTTGTCAGACACGCCCTAGACCGGCTCAGCGCCTATCTGCACGACCGCTGGCAGCGCGATCCACTGCTTACCGAAGCCATGGTCAAGGCTTTCCGGGTCACTGACAGCACCGCGGCTGACGTGGTGAACGAGGCCGCCGGGGTCATCGAAGATCTCCTGGCGGCACCCTCGCCGGCGGCACGCCCAGCCTTCTCGATCGACGTGTCGCCGGGGTCATCGCCGACATCTGGCTGGCGAATTTGACCGCTTTCATCGGCCGACGGGCCTCGGCGTCACAGACCCGCGATCGCATCACTCGAGCCACCCGGCGGATATTGGCCAATCTGGCATTGTCATCAACGGCCCGACGACCGTGACCCAAGGCGACGGTATTGGGCATGCGCATCGTTGCGGCATCGCCGAGGGCCTTGTCGGTGGTGGCCGGAGTCTGTGGCAATGCGACAGAAGACTGATGATGTCGCATCCGAAAGCGGGAGGGCCGCCAATTCGCTTTCGTTACGTCGCTGGTCGGTTCGAGTCAGGTGCATCGTGGCGATGACATCATCGCGGCGGGGTCAGGCGCCTGCGGCCACCCGAGCGGTGGCCCCACGGATCGCCTGCTCGACGCCGCCGAAGACTGTTTGCGGGATAGGGGGCAGTCGGGCACCACCATGGAGGACATCGCGGGGCGTGCCGGGGTCTCGCGCGCCACGGTGTACCGCTACTTCTCCAATCGCGAGTCCGTCGTGTCCGGTTTCATCCTGCGGGCAACGGAGCGCTACCTGCGACGCATTGCTCCGCGCATCGCTGAACATGCCGATTTAGGTCCGGCGAGCGTCGATTTCGTCGAGGAGACGGTACGGGCGGCTCACCGCGAGCCGATCATCGGTGTGTTGTTCGGCAGCGCCAACGATTTAGCCGGTGTCGGGTTGGCCGAAGGCACGTCGGTGGCACTATTCGACCTCGTCGCCGAATTCCTACGACCGGTCTTCAAAGAGTGGTGGGGATCAATTAGGGTCGGGGGTGTCAGTTGACGACGCCGCCGAGTGGATTCTGCGCGTCATCCTCAGTCTGATCGCGGTGCGCGGCCCCCGCCAGCGCAGTCCCGACGGCGTGAACACCTTCCTGCGCCGTTTCCTGCTGCCGTCGTTGCTTTCCACCGCCGAGTCTGGCGGCATGCAACAAATCTTAAGTAGTGTCTTAAGTCATGACGATTGACTCCGACGCCGCTCGAGAGCGCTAACCGTGCAGTTTGCGCAGAACGCTTTGGCGGTCGCGGAAGAGGCTATCCGGTTATCTGGGTTTCGCCACACCGAGTTCAGCGCCGGGCGACTGGTGGTGGAGATGGATGCCCGCGCTGACCTGTTTGACTGCGTTCGGCGATCCGCTCGGCGGATGCCCGACCGCGATGGTCGACCACTGCCTGGGTGTGGTGTTCTATCCAGTCATCCCGGCCGGATCATGGGCCGCGATCACGGAGTTCAAGCTGAAACGGCTTGCGCCCGTGTCACACCGCGTGTGCGTCGCCGTGGTCGAGATCATCGCGCTGGAAAAGCGTAGCGGGGTCGGCAGAATCGACATCAGCAACGACGGGAGCGCAGTGCGCGCCGCCCAAGGAACCGTAACCGTGGTGCGCCCAACGACCGGGGTCGACGTGAGCGCGAAAGTCAGCATTCCCCTGACGGCTCTAGCTGCCCGATTCGCACGGCTGCGCCGATGACGCTCACGCACTTCAACGGCAACGACGGTGTTAGGCTTGCCGCGGATTGTTACCGGCATCCCGATTCCCCCGCTGTCGTCCTCCTGCTACACGGCGGAGGTCAAAACCGCCAGGCGTGGGCGGCCACCGCGCACCAGTTACACGAAGCTGGCTACACCGTCATCGCCTATGACGCCCGTGGTCACGGAGACAGCGCCTGGGATCCCACCGGACACTACGATCTCGACGTGCTGGCGTCGGATCTTCTGGCCGTACGTGCGCAAGCGTCAAGCGACCGCCCCGTAGCGGTGGTGGGTGCGTCTCTGGGCGGCATGACCGTTCTCGGGGCGCACCGACTCGCAGCCGCAGACCTGTGGGCCGCAGTAATCCTGGTCGACATCACCCCGCGCATCGAGTTCGACGGAGCACGCCGTGTCGTATCGTTCATGGCCGCCCACCCTGATGGATTCGGCAGCCTCGACGAGGCGGCCGAATCCATCGCCGAATACAACCCACACCGCGCACGGCCGCGCAGTCTGAACGGACTCCGCAAAGTGTTACGGCAGCGCGAGGACAATCGGTGGATCTGGCGATGGGACCCGGCTTTCGTGACCTCCAACTTCCACTTCTTGCGCGGCGATCCCGCGGCCGGTGCCGAGGAGTTCAACGCCATCACCGACCTGCTGGTCGACGGAGCCCGCCGCGTACGGGCGCCGACGCTGCTGGTGCGCGGTGTGCTCTCCGACGTCACATCGCAGCAATCGGTCGATGAATTCCTGCAGGTCGTACCGCATGCCCAGACAGTGGACGTCTCGGGCACAGCCCACATGGTCGCCGGCGACGACAACGACGCCTTCACCGCGGCAGTCGCGGACTTTCTGGACCGCACCATTGCGGCAAAGTCGTGACGCTGCCCGCTGAACCCATCCCTACTGCGAGTCGCCTGCCGCTGCGCCGCCGGCGCGACGGTGAGTGGCTGCCGGCGTGGTCTCACTGGTATTGAGTGACAGCACGTAGGCGCCGAGGCTTCCGAGGAAGCCTGCGCAGTGGGCCACGAGTTCGTCGGTGCGGAAGTCGAGTTCGTCGTCGAGCCAGCGGCGCAGCACCTCGAACAGCCCGCCCACCCCCAGGGTCGACGCCAGATGGGCGACGCTTACTGCGGAGTCTGGAATATCGAGGCGCACTCTAGCCTCGCGCAGCACGAGGTCGGCGAATCCAGCCATGAGTTGGCTGCGCAATTCACGTAGCAGCGGTTCGGTTGCCGATTCGACAAACAAAAGCCGGCCCAGCCGCCGGTCGCTTTCGATCATCGTGATCAGCGCGCGAATCGGAGCGTGTGCCAACACCTCGGGGGTCGCTCCCGCGTCGGGGATCGCTTGGACTATTACCTCCTGGAAGGTGGCGTAGAGCTGCTGGTAGACCGCCCGCAACAGCTCGTCCCGATCGGTGAAGTGTTGATAGAAGTACCGCGAGGTTACCCCCGAGGTTGCACACACCGCCGTCACCGTGGCCGCCGTCACGCCCCGGGTGCCGATCAACTCCACGGCAGCATTGATCAAGCGCTCGCGGCGGCGGCGATGACGCTGCTCGGCCGACATTCCGCTGTACACCCGGACCGAACGCACACGCATAGTCTTGCACCCACATCTGACTAGACGTAAAGTCAGATTTGTCCACTACGAACAAGGGGCAGCGTGATGAGCAACGAGTCGTCGATATCGTCGAGAACACGGGTGCTGCCCAAGGCCCGCCGGGTCCGTTTCGCATTGCCTTCGGGCACCACTCGCCAGCATTTCGTGGGCGGCGAGCTGGTGATGAGTCACTTTATTTCGACCTTGTCGGCAACGTTTCCCGAAGGCGAAGACTTTTTTATTCGGTCAGTGCGCCAGTACCGTGACCAGATCAGCGACCCTGACCTTCAGGAGGCGGTCACGGGATTCATCGCGCAGGAGGCCACCCACCGTTATCAGCATCGGCTGCTCAACGAGCGGTTGCAGGCGATGGGTTATCCGACCGACCGGATCGATCGGCACATCAAAAAATTGGTTGCCCGGTTGGAGCAGCGCTTCTCCCCGGTCCTGCGCCTGGCTGTCACCGCCGCTCTCGAGCACTACACGGCGACACTGGCCGAGATCATCTTGACCAGTGATGAAGCCCAGAAACTGATCGGCGACACCGAGGTCCGGCCGATCCTGCTGTGGCATGCGTTCGAGGAGTCCGAGCACAAGGCCGTTGCTTTTGATGTCTTACGGACGATCGGGGCCACCGAACGCACCCGCGTCTGGGGAATGCGCGTCGCTTCGCTGATCTTGTTCACCGAGTTGATCGCCCAAACGCTCCGGTCTATGGCGACTGACCGTGCTGCATATCATCCGAGACGAATGAGGGCCAGCCTGAGGGCATTTCGTCGTTCCCCCATGTTCAGTCCCGAGGCGGTGCAACGCTTCCGTTCTTACACTTGCCCCGGGTTTCACCCTGACGACTGGGACAGCGCCGACGTCCTGCGCCGCTGGGCAGCCGAGTTGTTCGACGCCGACGGCGCCCAGCGGATCGGGCAGCCGGCCGACGCGCCAAGGGCCTAGTCTCATCCAGAGACAAACACGCCGGTAACCGGATCCCCGACGTCGAAGCTGCCACCGCCGATACAGGGGTACAGTCAATCACGCCGTGCTGCAACCTATTTCGGCATGTTCTGACGTGAGCGACTTTCATTCCCGCTGCCAGGCGGCTGCCGCTTATCGGGCGAAGGTGTCGTGCTCGGTGGGGTGGGTGTGCATGAGCGGGCCGTAGCGCTGTCGGAGTTCGTTGATGATTTCGGTGAAGGGCAGGTCGTGGTACCAGCCGCGGTCGTGAAGGTATTCCATGTGGTGGTGGCCTTCGCTGTCGAAGGCGTGCAGGAGTGCGTCGTGTTCGCCGTCGAAGTCGATTGGGGGCACACCGAATCGGGCGCATAGTTCGGCGTTGAACGCCGGTGTCGCCTTGACCCAGCGGTTGTTGACGAAAAGTTCGCTGTAGCCGTGGTAGACGAACAGGTCGGTACCGCCCATGCGGGCCCGCAGCGTGTCGGTTTGTAGGTGGTTGCGCACATCGGCGAAACCCAGTCGGGCTGGTATACCCGCGGCGCGGGCCGCCGCGGTGAGCAGGACCGCCTTGGGGACGCAGTAGGCGCGGGTAGCGGTGGCGACGTAGCTGGCTCGGTAGTGACCGGGATCGTCATCGACGCTGTAGGGGTCGTACCAAATCGTGTCGCGGACAGCGGTGAAGATGCGTTGGGCTCGTGTCACCGGATCGTGGCTGTCGCCGATCGCCGCCCGGGTGAAGCGCTGAACATTGTCGTGGCGCCAGTCCAGGAACTCCGTCGTTGCCAGAAAACTCGGGTGCTGCCCGGTGGATGTGTCGGTCACTGAGCGCCTTTTGTCCTCGCCTCGATCGCGATATGGCCTGTCAGCGATCGCGCCGCGTGGTCCAAGGCCTCGGCAAGACACCGCTCGGCTTCGGGCAGTCCGGCGGCCAGATGGGCCGCCGCAGCACAGCGGTCCCGCACCGAAAGGCTGTTGTCCATGGCTTTCTCGGCGACAGCGGTCCACAGGTCGGCTGCTCCACGGGCCGCTGCTGCCGCGATGGCGACCGCGTCGTTGTCCAGCAACTCGGCGATGTGCTGGCAGCCGTGAGCTTGCAGGCGGCGGAACAGTCCGCCACCGGTACCGGCCTTTTCGATGAACGCGCCAAGCCCGAACAGTGCTTCTGCGAGCGCATCGTCGTCGAAATAGTCAGGCCAGCAGCGCACGTCGTCGGCGAAAACCCGCACACCAGGTAACCCGACCCCTGCCAGGTCGGCGTCGTTGAAATTTAGAAGCGGCGGCCCGTCGGCCTCGCCGCGCATCGACGCCGCGCTGGCTGCCAGCGCGGGCCCGCTGATCACGGCCAGTTCGGGAACGTGGCGTGGCCAGTCGATCAGATAGGTGGTGTGACGGGTCGGCACCGGGAACCCGGTCGAGCACCGGGCGCGTCGCAGGTTCTCATACGGAACGCTTTGGATGGTGTCCCGGTCGTTGTCGACAACATAGGCCAGTTGATGATCGTCGTCGTAGCCGACGATCACGACATCGTGGCGGCTCATGCTCAACCGCACCCGAAGATAGGGCAGCTCGGCGATGTCGGCCCACACCATCACCGGCCGGCCGGCGTCGATCTCGCCGGTCACCCATGCCCAGCCGACGTCGGCGTCATCAGTCGAGGCCACCCGCAGCCCGGCGCCGATACGGGTCAGGTAGTCCTCTTCCAGCCCGCCTCCACGCCCCACCAGATAGATCTGCGGCCGCAACCGGGCGCAGCGGATGTAGCTGAAGTCCACGGCACCACCGAGAGCGAACACCAGCCCCTCGGTTGGCGGCTCAGATCCCCAGCCGAGTTCGGCCCATTCGGTGAGGTCCCGCAGCGCCGACGACCCGCAGTGCCCACCCATTCGGTGCCGGTAGGCGATCTGTCCTGTGCCCAAAGCCTTTCGCGCCTTTCGCTCGTCAGAATCGGATGAGTCCGCGGATGTTGCGGCCTGATCTCATGTCGTCGTATCCCTCGTTGATCTGCTCGAGGGTGTATTCCCGGGTGATCAGCTCGTCGAGTTTGAGTTGCCCGGCGTTGTAGAGTTCGACCAGCCGCGGGATGTCGTGGACGGCGTTGGACGACCCGTACAGCGCGCCGCGGATCTGCTTCTCGTACAACGTCAATTCCAGCAGCGATCCCGACATCGAGGCGTCGTCGGGGTGCCCGATCGCGGTCACCACCACCCGGCCCCGCTTTCCCACCAATGACAGCGCCTCACCGATGTAGGACGCCTCGGCCACGTCGGTGGTCAACACGCACACGTCGGCGAGTTTGCCTCGGGTCAGATCGCTGACCAATGCCCACGCCTGATCGATCGTGGCAGCAGTGTGCGTCGCGCCGAAGCGGGCGGCCTGCTCGCGTTTGAACGCGACCGGGTCGACCGCGACGATCGTCAACGCTCCGGCGATGCGGGCGCCCTGGATGGCGTTCATGCCGATACCGCCCGCCCCCACCACGACCACGGTGTCCCCGGCGCGCACCTCCCCGGTGCGCACCGCCGACCCGTACCCGGTGGTGACACCGCACCCGATCAAGGCTGCTTTGTCCAGCGGGGTTGCGGCGTCGATTTTGACCAGTGAGGCTTGCGGCACCACGGTGTACTCGGAAAACGTTCCCAACAAACACATCTGACCGATGTCCTGGCCGCGGGCGTGGAAGCGGTAGGTGCCGTCGATCTGGGGTCCCATCATGATCGCCGCACCCATCTCGCACAGGTTGCCCATGCCGCGCGCACAATACGAGCAGCGTCCGCACGCGGGCAGGAACGTCAAAACGACCGAATCGCCCTCTGCGACGTCGTCGACGCCGGGCCCGACCGCGGCCACAGTGCCGGCACCTTCGTGTCCGCCCACCACCGGCAGCGGGATGGGCAGGTCGCCGGTGACCAGGTGTTCATCGGAGTGACACAACCCGGTCGCGGTCAACCGGACCAGCACCTCGTCGGGACCGGGGGGATCGAGCTCAACCTCCTCGACCTCCCATTTCTGGCCCAGATCCCACAGAATCGCTGCGCGTGTCTTCACCGTTTCACTCCTTGCACTGGATGTTCCTATTTATCGACGGGACAAGATCAACCGAGGGTCTCGATGACCAACGCGCCGTCGGCGTGCTGCCGGCGGAGTGTTTTTTTGTCGAACTTGCCGGTCGAAGTCAACGGGACCTCGGCGACGAACGTCCACCGCTCCGGCAGCCACCACTTGGCCACTCGGTCGCGCAGAAAGTCCGCCAGTTGCGCGGCGGTGACTGTGTGCCCGGCGTGTGGCACGATGACCGCCAGCGGCCGTTCCTGCCATTTGGGGTCGGGCACGGAGATGACCGCCGCGGTACGCACCCCGGGGTGCGCGGCCAATTCGTTTTCCAGTTCCACCGAGGAAATCCATTCACCGCCGGACTTGATCACGTCTTTGGCCCGGTCGGTCAACGTGATGAACGCATCCTCAGAGATCGTGCCGACATCACCGGTCGGCAGCCACCCGTCGGCAGTAACCGCTGCGGTGTCCTGGCCGTAGTAGCGTTCGGTGATCCACGGACCGCGCACCTGGATCTCCCCGACCGACTCGCCGTCCCAAGGCTGTTCGACGCCCGTGTCGTCGACGATGCGGGATTGCACGCCGGCCACCACCCGACCCTGCGTCGCCCGCAGTCGCTGCGCGGTATCGGCGGGGTCGGTGTGGCGCGGCAGGGCCACCGAGGCCAGCGGCGAGGTTTCTGTCATACCCCACGCCTGCACGATCCGGATGCCCAACTCGTCAAACGCGCTCATCAACGACCGCGGCACCGCAGATCCCCCGCACGCCACCAACTTCAACGAACTCAAGTCATGGCCGGGATTGTCGCCCAGGTAGTGCAAGATGTCGGTCCAAATCGTCGGCACCGCACCCGACATCGTCGTCCTCGTCGCCTCGATCATCTCCACCAGCGGCGCGGCCTGCAAGAACCGATCCGGCAACACCAGCTGCGCGCCGGCCATCATCGCCGCATAGGGCAGCCCCCAGGCGTTGGCGTGAAACATCGGCACAATGGCCAACACCGTGTCGTCATGACCGATGCCCAACGCGTTCGCCGTGCAGGCGGCCTGCGAATGCAGCCACGTCGAGCGATGGCTGTAAACCACTCCTTTCGGGTGACCGGTGGTGCCGCTCGTATAGCACATCGCCGCGGCGGCGCGCTCGTCAAGATCGGGCCAGTCGAAGGTCTCCGGCTGGCCCGCCACCAGCTCCTCGTAGCGCAGCACGGTTTTCCCGCAACCATCCAACAGCGCCAGATCACCCTCACCGGTGACCAGCACCGTATGAACCGACGCCATCGTCGGCAGCGCCGCCGCCAGCACGCCCAGCACCGTGTCATCGACGATGACCACCCGGTCATCGGCATCGTTGGCGATCCACGCCAACTGCTGCGGCGGCAACCGCAGATTCAACGTGTGCAGCACCGCGCCCATCGACGGCACCGCGGCGTAACTGTCCAGGTGCTCTTGATTGCTCCACTGCAACGTCGCGACCCGCTCATCACCGCGCACACCGACCTGACGCAACGCGTTGGCCAGCCGGGCCGCCCGAACCGCCAACTCCCGGTAAGTCACCCGAGAAATGTCGCCGGGACCGCGCGCGCTGAACACCTCCCGCTCGCCATGCACCGTCGCCGCATGCCCGACGATCCCGGCGACACCCAACTGAACGTCCTGCATCGTCGATTTCACCGCGGCACCACCGCGCTCAGCAAACCAGTCCAGGGCTGCGGCTCACGCATCGATGAGGTCCCGACGCTGCGCGGCCTCCAACATCAGCCGATACTCCGGAAACAAATTCTTGGCCTGCGGTATCAGCTTGATCAACTTGGCCACCGGACCCTTGGCCCGCACCGTGCCCGTGGCCATCGCGACCGTCAAGTTCACCTTCCCCAACCAGAACCTGTTTCCCATGTCCGCCGACATGAACAACTCCACATTGGGCACCGCCGCACTCGACGCACCGGTCTCGACGACCTTATTAGGCATATCCACCGTCACCACCGCATCCGGATCGGTGTAATGAACCCGCAACACCACCCCCGAACCCGCCAGCTTGTCAGCCAACCCCTCCTTATCCAGCCCACGTCGGAAAATCCCACCCAGATAGGCGTAAACCTCATCCTCATCAGCAAAAACAGCCATTTCAACCTCATCTCGTCGGAACAACTAATTGCACGGCCTTGTGAACCGCAGCTTGATTACGACATCCGGCGGACCGATAACACGACACCAGCAACGCCGGCGGCGCGGTGCCCGCTGGGCCGCACCCAGGCAGCAACACGCCGTTTCGTCAACAATCGGCTTGCGAACGTTGCTGACTGAGTGGTGCGGCCGCACGGGATTGCTCAGCCCGGGAGGGTCGCTGTCTAGCCCGACAGCTCAGGCTGAAGCGCCGGCCAGCGCTTTGCGGTCTTCATCGGCGAATTCGTCTTCGAGTTGCACCGGCGTGTAGTCGACGTCGATGTCGGCGACGGGGCGTCCTCGGGCACTCTCGATGGTCCCCAACCTGCGCATCCCTTTATCGGTCGCGTACTTGGCCAACTCGTCGACGGTCAGGCCGAACGGGATGTGCTCGCCGTAGGGGGCCAGGAGGTCTTCGATCATCTGCACGCCCAGCGGGATCAGCTCCTGCATTCGCGTTTCGAACACCGACCAGTTCGTGTCGTCGGCGGCGATGTGACGCCGGCAAGTGAACGTGCCCCACGCCATGTGGCGGCGCTCGTCGTCACCGATACGGCCAATGAACTCCTGCATACCGGGAAGAATGCCGCGGTCTACACAGATTTTATGCCAGGCGTAGTAGCCGGTCAGCGCCAGCATCCCCTCAACGATGTGGTTGTAAGTTGTGGCCGCACGGATTTGGGCAGCGGGTGACGGATCCGCGACCAAGGCGCCGAGTGATTCGGACAGCTCCTCGTTGAAGATCTTCCGGTAAATCGGGGAGTGATAGCCGTGCAGGTCGTCGGTAATCCCCATGGCATCAAGCCATAACCGAAATCCCTGCGTGTGCTTGGCCTCCTCGAACGCGAACTGGGTCAGATACATCTCGTCACCCAGCCGGCCCTCGGCCCGCATCGCAGCCATGAACGGCTGGATGTCCTGTGTGACCGCTTCTTCGCCGGCCAAAAAAGCCGCGCACAGCCGCACCGCCAAGTCCCGTTCGCTGTCTGACAATGTCTCCCAGTCCGCCCGGTCGCGGGAGAAGTCGATGGCCGCCGGGTCCCAAAATTTCGCGTTACCGCCGGCGAAAAGCTTGAGCGGCAGACTATCCCAGTTGAGCCCGCCCTCTGCGAGCGAACCATAATCGGACCTCGTCATGATTGTGACCTCCTTGTCATCGTAGGAAAATTAGTGCGTAGGACTTTTGCGGTACGTGGATTCGGGCCTCCTTCACATCATGTGCACGCTGCTGTCTGCCTGCGGGACAGCTCAGTCATGGCATCGCATGGACCGCTGCGTGGCGAGGATGACGGCGCGAACGCGGCCACCATGACTGACACCAGGCGGCGCACCGCCAGATGCGGCTGCTCCGGTGTGGGCTCATCAAGGCCGAGGACCGGATCCATCCCGCGGACGTGCGGCGCCAGCGCCAGATGCGGAAACAACAGCAGCAGCAAGGACAACAAGACGGCCGTATCAGCATCGGCGTTCAGGTCACCGCGCGTGTGCGCGTCACGCACCAAAGGGCGCAACACTTCGAGGTAGTGGCGGTGAACCACCGTCTGCACGCTGACGCGGGCCTCACTATCGACTTCCAAGCTCGCGGCAGCGTGCAAAGCACGTTCGCGAGGATGCTCGGCGAAATACGTGATCCAATCGTCGAGCAGGTCGGTGAGGAAGTCGAAGAACGGCCGGCTCGAATCGAGTTCGCGGATACGGACCTCCAGATACGACCGCACCCGCTGGCTAGCCACGTCGGCGACGAATGCGTACAAGTCGCGTTTGTCAGCGAAATACTGAAAGAGGCTCCCCTTGGCCACTAGCGCACGGCGTGCGATCACGTTCAGGCTGCCGCCTGAAAACCCATGCGCCGCGAACTCGGCTTCGGCCGCCTCTATCACGGCTGCGCGACGGGCTGGATCGACACGCGCCCACGTAACCGTCGGCATCCCACCTCCTTGTCGCGATCCGTCAAAAATAATGACCACTGGTCATTGTAGCATGATGCAGGTCACAGTCAATGCCGCGGGGGAGGCTTTCCGAGTCGAAATAGACTGTGCAAGAGGCACGTTCAGTTGCGAGCCGTCATCCGATGGGTGAAGTCTGGGCCGGTGTAGGTCAGCGATCATCCGCCCCCAGCGTTGAGGAAATCTCGTGACGTGAGCGCGGGTACCGCCACTGCGGGTCATGACCTTCTCAGCGCGACGCGGTGGTCGCTGAGAGGGTAGTCGGCATGGCGATTTGCGGGGGCGCAAGGTAGCTCAGGCTACAGGGATCGCGCGATGATCTCTTTCATGATTTCGTTAGTTCCGGCGTAGATTTTCTGGACTCTCTGGTCGACCCAGAGACGAGAAATCGGGTAGTCGTTCATGTATCCGTAGCCGCCATGCAGCTGCAAGCAATTATCGATGACGGTCATCGCGTGGTCTGTCGTCCACCACTTCGCCATCGCTACGGTTTGCACATCGAGCTTGCCGTCGAGATGCAAACAGATGCAGTGGTCGAGGAAGACACGCGCGATGCGGGTTTCGGTGGCGGCTTCAGCCAACGTGAACTTGGTATTCTGAAAGCTGAACAGATTGCGGCCGAACGCTTCTCGTTCGTGGGTGTAACGCAAGGTGTGCTGCAACGCCGTTTCCATGGCGGCGACGGCACCGACTGCGACGATCAACCGCTCCTGTGGCAGCTGAGTCATCAGCTGGATGAAACCCTGACCTTCGGTTTCGCCGAGCAGGTGGGACTTGGGCACGCGCACCGCGTCAAAAAACAGTTCGGAGGTGTCTTGGCCGTGCTGGCCGATCTTGTTCAAGACGTGCCCGCGGCGGAACCCGGGCCGGTCGGCCTCCACGACGATCAACGAGATGCCGCTGGCTCCGTGATTTGGATCAGTTTTGGCGACGACGATTACGAGGTCAGCTTGTTGACCGTTGGTGATAAAAGTTTTGGAGCCACTGATCACATAGTCGTCGCCCTCCGCTACTGCTCGCGTGGTGATATTCTGCAGATCGGAGCCGGTGCCGGGCTCGGTCATCGCGATCGCACCGATAAGTTCGCCGGAAGCCATTTTAGGCAGCCAGCGCTGCTTTAATTCTTCTTGGGCATACTGAAGGACGTAGTGCGCGACGATGCCGCTGTGCAGGCCCGCGCCCCACGAGCTGTCAGCGATGCGGGCTTGCTCTTCGAGTAACACTGCTTCGTGGGCGAAAGTTCCGCCGCCACCGCCGTATTCGACCGGTATCGACATACACAGCAGGCCGAGATCTCCGGCGCGCTGCCACAACGCCCGGTCAACGTGGTGCTGTTGGGCGAACCGCTCCCGGTGAGGTGCGAGTTCAGTGGCGCAGAACTTGGCAGCCAGCTCGCGGACTGCGTCGAGTTCTGAAGTGCGCCAGGGCGAGTTGAGGTTCATCAAGAAGCCTTTCTGCTGTCGAGCCTGTCGAGATTCGCTGTCAAAAATCAGTTCGGCGTCAGAATCGCCTGGCGGCTGTGCGGCTACGTTTGCTTGTACCGCAGCGGATTTCGCGCCGACGCCAGCCCGGGCAGAATCGTGTCGAAATGAGCTAGGGACAATATCGGCCCGCCAAGAGACAGTGCGGGCGTGGAACTGTCACCTGCGTGCTCATCGCCTGCGCAAGTCGACGGGAAGGCCGTCGACGGGGATGGGCAGCGAGGTGTTGTCCCACCTGGCGGTGTAGTCGGGCCGCACACTCCAGGTGTAGGTGCGCAGCATCTGGTGCAAGATGGCCTTGACTTCGAGCATGCCGAAATGCATCCCGATGCACTTGTGGGCGCCTCCGCCGAAGGGGATCCAGGCGAAACGGTGCGCGTTGTCCTCGCGCCGCTGTGAGTCGAAGCGCAGGGGATCGAAGCGGTCGGGCTCGGTCCAGACGTCGGTGACGTAGTGGTTGACCGCCGGAGTGATGGCCACCAGGGTGCCGGCCGGGATGTAGTAGCCGGCAATGGCGGTGTCTTCGACGGTTTTTCGCATCACCAGGGGCACCGGGGCGAGAAGGCGCAGCGACTCCTTGATGACGAGGTCGAGGTCGGTCAAGCCCTCCAAATCGTCGATATCGAGAACCTTGTCGCCGAAGACGTCGGATTGGGCGCGCACCCGGTCCTGCCAATCGGGATGTTTGGCCAAAAAGTAGGCGACGGCGGTGGTGGTGATGGTCGAGGTGTCGTGGGCAGCCATCATCAAAAAGATCATGTGGTTGATGACGTCGGCGTCGGTGAACTGTTCGCCGTCTTCTGTGCGGGCCTGACACAGCGCGGTGAACAAGTCGTCGCTGCCTCCGGAGCGAGCCTGCGGCAGGTGACGGGTGAAATAATCTTCCAGAACCCGTCGACCACGGATCCCGGCCCGATACCGGGTGCCGGGCAGCGGCGCGCGGACGATGGCGCTAGCAGCGCGGACGGTCGCGATGAAAGCCCGATTGACCGCATCGCTTTCGTCCTTGCCGCGGCCGCCCATGAACACATCGGTGGCGACGTCGAGTGTCAGGTTCTTCAGCAGGCGATACAGGCGAGTCGATGGCCCGGTCGGCCAGGCCGGAACGGTGGCGCGCACGCACGGGGCGACCTGTTTGACGTATCCGGCCAGCCGGGGCCGGGTGAACGCCTCCTGCATGATGCGCCGGTGCATCCGGTGTTCATCGAAGCTCATCAACATCAGTCCGCGATGAAAAAACGCATCGATGAGGAAGCTCCAGCCGTCTTGCGAGAACGCCTTTGCGTTACTGGTCAGCGCCTGTTGGGTGGCCTCCGGTCCGGCGATAACCACCATCTTGGTGCCGAAAGCTCCCATCCAGGTCACCGGCCCAAGCCGTGCATAGCGTTCGCGGCCGAGTTCGGAACCAAAGCGGATGTAGTCCAAGGTGTGCCCAACGAAAGGCAGCCCAGGGTCACCAGGAACCGGCTTGAGACCGCTGCCAGCCGGTGGAGCCGCCAAATCGCGCACCGGCCACCGCCGGCTCAGCTCTCGCCAGTCGTCCTCGACGCGGCGGGGGGCCGGAACCAAAATCACCGACGACAAGCGCTCGCGGGCCTTATCGACCGGAGCGTGCAACAACCCAGTCATGAGCATTCCTTCGCACTTCTCTGAACACACAGATCGCCATCGACCGCTGGCAGTTCTCGCGTGACTGCGCCTAACCGGCGATACCCCAAATCATTTACAGGGATCAGTTAAATGTCAAGCTTCAGACAGTTCGGCTCAATCTGTCACAGATGGGTGGTCCAGTCGCAGATACCGCAACGCGACCTGCGAAATACGCCCCGCTGTGGCTGCGGCGTCGTCAGTGGGCAATACCAGGTGGCTGACGGTCAGCCGGACCAAGGCGTCGACGACATCCCGTACATCCTGGGCGTCGAGCCCCGGGAAATGGCCGATGAACCACTTGATCATCGTTGCCGAGGACAACTCGAGCAGCGACGCCGATGTCGGCAGCAGCGGCAACACCCCGGTGTCGGGCGACCCGGGCCCGGCGTCGGTCCCCCGGTTGGAGGTCAGTACCGCTTTCAGCAACGGGCTGGACTCCGCCTCGTCCAGGGTGTAGCGGACGGCGGCCATGATGCCTGCACCGGCGTCGCGGGCATGCTCTTCGAGCACCGCGCGAACGCCATCCAAGAATTGCTCGCCTTCGCGGACGATCAGCGCGTCGCCGAGTCCTTTCTTGTCGGTGAACTCCTTGTACAGCGTCGGACGAGAGACACCCACCAGCTCGGCGACTTCACTCACCCGTACTCGCTCCCAGCCCTTCTCGATCGTCAGGGCCCGCGCAGCGTCCAACACTTGTTCGCGCATGTGCCGGCGAAACGACATTCGGAGGGACTCACTGGGCATAGTCGAAAGGATAATCGCGAAGCCTTTTGGCCAGGTACTTCGCCAGAAATACGGACCGATCCCGACGTGCCAGCCGCGCGATGGCCGATCGGTGAGATGAAGCGACACCTGAATCGCCGCGCGACCCCCCGCTGTGGTACTGATAGTAGCGTAGCGAGACTACTAGTCTCGCTTTCGGCTGGAGGTGTATGTGACCGTCGGTTCCACAGAAAGTGCGACTGCACTCCTTTCCCGACCCGCCCCACCGGCCGGTTTCGTGGGATCACGCGAATACAGCCTGCGGTTGGCGAGCCTGGCTGGATTCGCCGTCAGGCACAAGGCGCTGGTGATCGGATCCTGGGTGCTGGTCGCCGTGCTGCTGGCCGTGCTGTTTCCCCAGCTGGAGACGGTGGTGCGCAAGCAGTCGGTGAACCTTCTCCCGCGAGATGTTCCGTCGTTGCAAACAGTGGACCGGATGAGCGCGGCCTTCGGTGAACAGGGTTCCAAGACGGTGGTGTTCGTCGCGATGGAAGACCCCGCCGGGTTGACTGCCTCGGCGCGGCAGCGCTACGACCAGCTGCTGGCGCGGCTGCGCGCCGACACCGGCCATGTCTTGCTGGTGAAAGACTTGCTGGCCGATCCGGTCACCGCGTCCCAGGCAGTCAGCCGCGACGGCAAGGCGTGGTACCTGCCGGTGGGTGTGGCCGGCACGTTGGGCGATCCCACCGCGGCCGCATCGGTGCAGGCGGTGCGCGCCCTCGTCGCAGAGGTGTTCGCCGGCTCGTCGACCACCGCGTACGTGACGGGCCCGCCGACGACGTTCAGTGACATGATCGCCTCTGCCGAACACGATCTACTGCTGATCTCGATCGCAACGGCCGGGCTGATCGCGTTGATCCTGCTGATCGTCTACCGGTCGGTGTTCACCGCGCTGCTGCCGCTGTTGGTGATCGGGACAAGCCTGGCCGTGGGGCGCGGTGTACTGTCCGCGCTCGGCGAAATCGGCATGCCTGTCTCCCAGTTCACTGTGGCGTTTATGACCGCGATCCTGCTCGGCGCGGGCACCGACTACACGGTGTTTTTGATCAGCCGATACCACGAGCAGCGCCGCGCCCAGGTTCCCGCCGATCAAGCCGTCATCCACGCCACCGCCAGCATCGGCCGGGTGATCCTGGCCTCGGCGGCCACCGTGGCGTTCGCCTTCTTGACCATGGTGTTCGCCCGCCTGAGCGTGTTCGCCGCCCTCGGTCCGGCCTGCGCGGTCGCCGTGCTGGTCGGGTTCGCAGCCACCATCACGCTGCTGCCACCGGTGCTGTCACTGGCCGCTAAAAGAGGCATCGGCGAACCCAAATCTGACCGCACCCGGCGCTACTGGAACAGCGTCGCAGTCGCGGTGGTCCGCCGGCCGGTACCGCTGTTGATCACCAGCCTGGTCATCCTGCTGGCCCTGACCGCGGTCGCGGCGACCATGAAGATCAGCTACGACGACCGCAAAGGCCAGCCGGCCGGCACCGCCAGCAACCAGGGCTACCGCCTGCTGGACCGCCACTTCCGCAAAGACAGCATCGTCACCGAATTCCTGGTCGTGGAAAACCCGACCGACATGCGCACCGCAAAGGGGCTGGCCGACCTCGACGAAATGGCCTCCCGCATCGCGCAAATCCCCGGCGTCACCAAAGTATCCGGAGTCACCCGCCCCACCGGAACCCGCCTCGAACAAGCCCAACTCTCATGGCAAAACGCTCAGATCGGCGACAAGATGGCCCGCGCCGTCGCCGACGGCAACACCCGAAAAGACGACCTCACCAAACTCACCAACGGCGCCAGCCAACTCGCGGAGGGCCTGGCCCAACTCGACACCACCCTGCGCACCGCCCTGACTCCGCTAACCGGAATACTCACCCAGGCCCAGTCTGCCGCCACCCAGGCCCAGCAGTTGCGGCCTTTGCTGCAACAGCTTTCGGCCACCGCCCCCGCCGTCGATCAAGCCATCCAATCCGGCCCCGGGCTGCGCCCGTTGGCCGACCAAGCTCAAAACGCCATCGCCGTCCTCGACCCCCTCGCCGGCGCCCTCAACAGCTCCCCGTGGTGTGCCACCACACCGCAGTGCACCCAGATCCGTGACCAAGTCCAGATTCTGGTGAGCCTGCGTGACAATGGGTTCTTCACCGAGGTCGCCGACCTCGGCGACCGCTACAACCCCGCCACCAACGCCACCGTCACCGGCACCCTCACCAACGTCCAGTCCGCCGTCGGCGCACTGGACAAAGCCTTCGGAACCCTCGGGGACCCCGCCGACCTTGCCGGCAACATACGGCGCCTTTCAGACGGCGTCGGCCAGCTTGCCTCGGGCGCCCAAGCACTGGCGACCGGCGTGCACACCCTGGCCGACAGCAACATCGACATGCTCTACGGGATGAGCCAGATCGCCATCCAGCTGCAAAACTCTGCCCGGGCCAGCGCCCGCTCGGATTCCTCCAGCGGCTTCTACCTACCTGGCAACGTCTTCGAAAACCGCCAATTCGCCGACGTGGCAAAGCAATTTGTCTCCCCAGACGGTAAAACCGCGCGCTTTGCCATCGAATCCAATTTCGACCCCTACAGCGCCGAAGCAATCCACCTCGCCCACCAGATCACCGACATCGCCAACGCCGCCCGGCCCAACACCGCGTTAGCCCACGCCACCATGTCAGTGGCCGGATTCCCCGCCGTCAACTCCGACATCCAACGCCTGCTGCGCGCCGACTTCGCCCAACTGGCCATCGCTACCCTGCTCATCGTCGGGCTCATCCTGGTACTGCTGCTGCGCGCTGTGCTGGCCCCGCTCTACCTGCTGGGCACCGTGGTGCTCAACTACCTCGCCGCACTGGGCATCGGCGTGCTTCTATTCCAATGGGAGCTGGGCTATCCCATCGCCTGGCCGGTGCCCCTGGTGGCGTTCATCATCCTGGTCGCGGTCGGCGCCGACTACAACATGCTTCTCGTGTCGCGGCTGCGTGAAGAATCAGGACGCAATATCCGCGTCGGCGTACTACGTACCGTTGCCAACACCGGCTCGGTCATCACCTCAGCGGGACTCATCTTCGCCGCCAGCATGTTTGGCCTGATGGTCGGCTCGGTGGCCATCATGGTCCAAGCCGGATTCATCATCGGCTGCGGACTGCTGCTCGACACTTTCCTCGTGCGCACCCTCACCGTCCCCGCCATCGCCACACTCCTACGCCAAGCCAGCTGGTGGCCCAACACACCGCCCTCGACCACACCCCCGCACCCGCCCGGCCACCGCCCGCGGTGAACTGCATCGCCGCGCCGGGCCCGTCGGGTAACGCCCCCGCCAACAACATCGGCATCTGCCACAGCCGCAAACGGGGGACTGTCCGAACAACGGTGGATCTGATCTTGGTCTGACACGCCGAGCGGTGCTTGGCGGGAAGGACTGACGATGTCAGAAACACTCGATCCTGTGGCGATGGAACTGGATCAACGGCAGCTGGCTGAGCAGCTGCTGGCGCAGGCGAAGGAACAAGGAGTCGAATTGGTCGGCCCCAACGGGCTGCTCAATCAGTTGACCAAGAACGTGCTTGAGACCGCGCTGGACGCGGAGATGGCCGAGCACCTGGGTTATGACAAGCATGACCCAGCGGGCCGTGGCAGCGGCAATTCCCGAAACGGCACCCGGGCCAAGACGGTGCTCACCGAGATCGGGCCCGTCGAGATCGAGGTGCCCCGTGACACCAACAGCAGCTTCGACCCGCAGATCGTCAAGAAACGACAGCGTCGCCTGACCGGTATTGATGAGATCGTATTGTCGTTGACGGCAAAAGGATTGACGACCGGCGAGGTCGCGGCACACTTCGCCGACGTCTACGGCGCCACCGTCAGCAAAGACACCATCAGCCGGATCACCGACAAGGTGGTCGGCGAGATGGCCGAATGGTGCAACCGGCCGCTGGAAGCGGTATATCCAGTGGTCTTCATCGACGCCATCTTCGTCAAGATCCGCGACGGGCAGGTCACCAACCGGCCCATCTACGTGGCCGTGGGGGTCACCTGCGCAGGCGAGCGCGACATCCTCGGGCTGTGGGCCGGCGAGGGCAGCGAAGGCGCCAAGTTCTGGCTGTCGGTGCTCACCGAGATCAAGAACCGCGGCACCGGCGATGTGTGCATCGTGGTCTGTGACGGATTGAAAGGATTGCCCGAGGCAGTCAACACCGTCTGGGACCGAGCGATCATCCAAACGTGCGTCATTCATCTGTTGCGCAACACCTTTCGCTACGCGTCCCGCAAGTACTGGGATCAGATCGCCCGCGACATTCGGCCGGTCTATACCGCGGCGACCGAGGCCGCGGCCAAGGAACGCTTCGTCGAATTCACCGCGAAATGGGGTCCCCAGTACCCGGCGATCATCCGGCTCTGGGAGAACGCCTGGAGCGAGTTCGTGCCCTTCCTGGACTACGACGTCGAGATACGTCGGGTCATCTGCTCCACGGATGAAATCGTCAAGGTGAGCGGTGATTGGTGGCGGGTTTGCGGGGTTGCCAGTGGGCGACGAGGACTTCGTAGGCACGTTCGGCCTGTTCGACGACCGCGTTCTCTTCGTCGCGGCGGTGCTTGCTGTTATAGGCCGCGCCGGGCTGGCGGTAGTTGCCGCGGCGTGACGGCGCCCCGGCGGCCAGTTCGAGCTTTCGGCGCTTGTGGGTGACCAGCCCTGGTCGAGCGAAGGCGTAGTCCTGGTCCTTGGTCACCAAATGCCATGCGAGCACCGTCATCTTGCGGGCGGTGGCCACGATCGCGGTCTGAAATCCGCGTCGGGATTTGATGCGCTGATAGAACGCACGCAAGGGCCCTGGTGCGCGACTGGCCGACCAGGCCGCCTCCACCAGCACACCACGCACATGGGCGCGGCCGGCTTTGCTGATCCGACCGTGCACCGGCGCGGAATTCCCGGACTGGCGCACCTTCGGGTTGAGCCCGATATAGGCCACTAACTTGTCGGGATCGTCGAACCGAGAGAAGTCGCCGACCGCGGCCACAATGGAGATGCCGGCGATCGCATCGACACCAGGGATGGTCATCAACCGGGCCACCATCGGATCGGTGAGCGCTTCTTGGGCCAGCTCTCTATCGACCAAAGCGAGTTCATGGGCGTGAAAGTCCAACTGACGCAACAACGCCTGCACGCTGGCGCGTTCATCGGCAGGTAACGGCTGACGCGAGAGCCAGTGCCGACCGGTCTTGCCAAACAAATCCGACACCGGCGGCGTCGGTGCGAGGTTACGGGCCAGGATCGCGTGCACCTGATTCTTCAGCCGAGTCCGTTGACGCACCACGTGAGCACGACGCATCACCTGCCGGCGCAGACTGCGGGTCCGATCGTCGGGCAGCCACACCGGTGGCAGAAAATCCGCTGCCAGCAACTGCGCCAAGATCCGCGCATCGACCTTGTCGGTTTTCACCTTCGCCTCGGCGATCGCCCGCGTCTTCGACGGGTTCGACACCACCACACGGGCCACCAGCGGTGTGAGCAGAGTAGCGATCGCATCGCTGTTTCCGGTGGCCTCCAACGCCACCTCATCATCCGGGCGTAGTTCAGACGCCCACGCCCGCAATGCTTCTGGCGTCACTCCGATCTTGCCTTCGTCGCGGAGGATCCCGTCCTCGACCACCGCCAGCTGCGCGAACTCGCGGTGCACATCCATGCCGACATATCTGACCACCGCCTGGTTCTCCCTTCCGTGCTGATCACTTGGCCGGGGAACCGCTGGGACGGAACGACACCTACGGATACGCGCTCGCAGCGCAGCCGGACAAGTCGCAGGGGCGGCCAACTACTAACACGGGCTCGCAGCCCATCGAGCAAGAACGGCCTGCCCATACGTGTTCCCCGAAGGCCCCTGTTCCGGACGGTCGCACCGTATGCCTAGTACGTCTGACCAGGCAAGACAGAACCACGTGGGCCTCCACCCCATTTCATACCGGGTACCAACGCCGTGGAGTCGATCAACGCCCGCTACCGGCGCGCGATTCGCGCCCGCGGGCATTTCCCTACCGACCAAGCTGCCCTGAAATGCCTGTATCTCGTTACCCGATCACTAGATCCGACCGGGCGAGGTAGGGCACGATGGGCAATGAGGTGGAAGCCCGCACTCAACGCGTTCGCAATCACCTTCAACGGCCGGATCACCCCGACCGGCAACTAACAAATGCCAAGGTCGGATCCACCGTTAATCAGACAGCCCCGCAAACGGTCGGAGGGGTGCCTGCGGCCACGAAGGACGAGTCGAAAGCCGCCTGTGAAGCTCAGTTTTAGTCGTTGAGCCGGTAGACGGCGTGGGCGATGTAGGTGGTTTTGACGGCGCCGCCGGGGGTTGTTTCGATTTTCATGAGTGCGTGGATGCGGACGCGGTCGCCGACGGCCAGGCCCCGGGAGTTCCGTGAGGGGGCTGTTCGGATCGTGCGGGAGACGGGTAAGTCGATCGCCGCGGTGGCGCGGGACCTTGGGGTCCATGAGGGCACTCTGGGCAATTGGGTTGCCCGGGACCGTGAGGCCCGCGAGGGCCGCGGGGAGTTGACCCGCGACGACGTTGAGGAGCTCAAACGCCTGCGCAGCGAGAACGCTGAGCTGCGGATGGAGCGTGATGTCCTCAAGCGATCAGTGGTCCTGTGGGTGTTATCCCGACATCGGGATAACACCCACTATGCCGAGCACCGGATTATGCCGAGGACGCCGCTGAATCGTCTGCGCGGTAAGGGATCTGTGTCCATGCACTCGGCATAATCAAAGCGCCTCGAGGAACGCGAGCAGGGTGTCGGGGGGTCGGTATCGGCCCGGGGTCGCATGGACGGGGGTGGTGCGAGCGAGGGCGCGTTCTTTCAGGCGGAGATCTGCGTGCAGATAGATCTGGACCGTGTCTGTTTTCTCGTGGCCGAGCCAGAGCGCGATCACTGATGTGTCCACGCCTGCGCGCAATAGGGTCATGGCCGTCGAGTGGCGCAGGACGTGCGGGGTGATCGTTTTGGCATCGATGGAGGGGCAGCGCTGCCGCGCCGTGATCGCGTGGTTGGTGACGAGCAGCGCGACCGCGTCACGACTGAGCGGTCGACCGCGGCTGGTCGGGAACAACGGATCCTCGGGTCGGCCTCGTCGTTCGGCCAGCCAGCCCCGCAGCACCGCGACCGTCTCGGCAGTGAGCGGCGTGCAGCGCTGTTTACGTCCCTTGCCGACACAGCGCACGTGGGCCCCCGCTCCGAGATGGACGTCTCCGCAGCACAGCCCGGTCAACTCGGAGACCCGCAGCCCGGTCTGGACCGCGACCAGCAGCAGCGCGTGGTCGCGACGGCCTATCCACCGGCTGGTGTCCGGAGCGGCGAGTAGCGCGTCGATTTCCTGGTCGTTGAGGAAGGACACGACAGCACGGTTGCAGCGTTTGGGTGGGATGGCCAGCACCCGAGCGATGAGCGCGGCGTGCTCGGGGTGTTGCAGTGCGGCGAATCGGAATAGCGAGTGGATCGCGGCCAGGCGGGTGTTGCGGCTGCGCACGCTGTTGGCGCGCTGGTATTCGAGGTGGTCGAGGAACGCGCCGATCAGCGGGGCGTCGAGGTCCTCGATCTGCATTCGGGCCGGCGGTGTGCCGGTGCGCTCCGCGACGAAACCGAGCAGCAGCCGCAGTGTGTCGCGGTAGGAGGCGACGGTGTGTGGGCTGGCGTTCTTCTGCCGGGCGAGGCGTTCGGTGAAGAAGGCCTGCAGGGTCGGGGCGAGCGCGGTCATGAGGTCGCTCCGGCGTGGCGCTGCATCCGGTCGGCGGCGAGGGCGAGCAGTTCTGGCGCGGCCGAGAGGTACCAGTAGGTGTGCCGTGGGTCGGTGTGGCCGAGGTAGGTAGACAGCAGCGGCAGCCGTGCCTGCACGTCGGCATCATCGCGATACCAGTCGAGCAAAGTGTTTACCGCGAAGGTGTGCCGGGCGTCGTGAATGCGCGGGCGACATGCCGGGCAGTGTTGCCCGATCCCGTTCTCGCGCAACAGCGTTCGGAACGTCTGTGACACCGTGGTGGCCGCCAGTCGGGCACCGGTGGTGGACACCAACAACGCGCCCGTGCGCGGATGCGGACACAGCCGGTCCCGGCGCGCTGCGTAGGCGGTGAGCGCGGCCGTGGTGGAGGGGTGCAACGGCAGTTGTCGGGGCTTGTGGAATTTCGCCTCACGTATCGTCAACACGCCGGTGGCCGGGTCGAAATCGCCGCGGTCCAGACTCAGCGCCTCCCCGCGCCGCAGCCCCGTGGCGAACACCAGCCCGATGAATGTCTGCATCGTCGCGGCGGCCAGCGGTGAGCGCAGCCGCCCGGCCCCGGCCATCAAGGCGGCGACATCGGCGTCGGAATACAGATACGGCGTGGCGCGCCTGGTGCGGGTCGGCAGCACATCGACCGGCGGCACCTCGACGGCCGGATCGAAGGCCTGCACCCAGCGGGCGAAACAGCGCACCACGCTCAGCCGTTGCGCGTGCCAGGTTGAGGAGCTACCCGGCGGCATTGTGGCCCACTGCACCGCCAGCTCTGTCGTGATCGTGTCGGTATCGGCCGCATCGGCGAAGTCGACGAACTGCTCGAGCAGCAGCCCCGCGCCGGCGAGCTTGATAGCAGATGCTCCTATATTCAGGCAACGATTTTTGTTGCCTTTCTTGACGGCTGAATGGCGTGGAAGATTTCGCGGGCGAGGTAGCGCTTGAGACAGCGCATGACCTCGTTTTTGGTTTTGCCTTCGGCGAGGCGGCGCGCCATGTAGTCACGGGTGGGTTGGTGGCGGCGCAGCCGCACGACCAGGATGACATGCAGCGCCCGGTTGGCATCACGGTTGCCGCCGCGGTTGAGTCGGTGTCGGACGGTTTTGCCGCTGGAGGCCTGCAGCGGGCTGACTCCGCAGAGTTTAGCGAAGGCGCCATCGCCGTTGATCCGATCGTGGTTGTCGCCGATCGCTGCCAGCAGCGTGGCGGCGGTGTCGGGGCCAACACCGTAGACGGCGCGCAACTGCGGTGCGGCGGTGGCGGTGATGGTGTCGATGTGGTGTTTGAGCCGGGCGGCTTCGACGTCGAGTTGCTCGCAGCGCGCCGCCAGTGATTTGATCGCCATCGTGATGGCATCGGTTGGACTGCTTGGCGTTTCGGACTCAGACAACTGTTTGCAGGCCTGGATGAGACGCTTTTTGTAGAGGCCGGCCAGCTGTTCACGCAGCGCTGCGGGAGCGGTGACCAAAAGGTCCTGCAGGGCGGTGTAGGCCTTGGCGCGGGCGCGCACCGCACTGGTACGGGCCACCCGCAGCACCCGCACCATTTCGGCAGCACCGTCGGCGGACTTGGGGTCGCCGAGGGCTTCGCCGGCCAACACGATCGCGGCGGCTCCGGCCGCATCAGCATCGTCGGATTTGCCGTAGCGTGCCCGGCGCTGCCGTTTGGGGCGGCCGACCTCGGTGACCGGGATGCCCTCGGCGCGCAGATACCGGGCCAGGCCCGCGCCGTAGTGGCCGGGGCCTTCGATACCGACGATGACAAGCTGGCCCAGCCCGTGAGCCCAGGACACGAATTGGCGGTACCCGGCGGTGCTGGCTGCCATGCGGTGGCTGCCCAGCGGACGGCCCAGCTGATCGGCGGCGTGGGCGACGTGGAACTGCTTGTGCGTGTCGACACCGACGGTGACCTGTGGTTGGGTGGATGCGGCGATGGTGGATTGCATTGCGGCCTTCCTGTGACCGGGATTTCCTGGATGGGGTGAAAGGGCGAAGCCGTCGGGCGGGGACGATACTGCTACGGGATGCTTGGTCGCGCTCCTATCAGGTCATTCCGTCCGGCGGTTCCGCGCCGAACCAGGCACGGTCGACGGATCTGACGATTGCAGGCACGCCACACTGCTCGCGGCCGGTAAAGAAATGAGTCAGACCGCACCGGTTCGGACGCGGACCCTACCGACGCCCCGCTTCGCGAGGCCGCGGAAACGCCGGTAGTTCTTTAATAGCAGTAAAGAAAGTCCTCACGTGCGAGGTCAGGGCATGTGTCCCACGGTGGCCGGCGGTCTGGCCCGGCTCTGGTCGCCGCGCGAGAGGCGCAAACGCCGTTGGCCTGGCGGTGGCAGGCGCGAACACGGCCGGTGTTCTCACTGAGTGGTGGGCGCTGGTCTGGTGCTCGGCGGCGGACGCAGGGCGCAGTGGAGCGACCGGCGCGGACGGGAGCGCCAGCGGACGGAAGCGAAGGGAGCGCAGCGAAGCCCGGAAGGTAGCCGCCGAGCTGTCGCTTGTGCTCAACGTGTGGTGAGGAGTTCGATCAGGGTGTCGGCGTTGCGGCCGAGGTGGTCGAGGGCACTGCTGCCCTTGGCGGCGGTGGCCTGGGATGGTGAGCCGATGACGCCGGTGGGCGTGTAGGCGTGGATGCCGAGGCTGGTGAGGTAGCGGCGGTCGTTGGCTGTGTGGTCGCTGGTCTGCCAGCCGTCGCGCAGGTAGTCGGGATGGGTGGCGAGCAGGATGGAGGTCTCTAGTTCGCCGGCGTGCATGTCGTCGTGGTTGCTGCTGTGGATTCCTGCGGCGGTGCGGGCTTCGGTCCAGTCTTCGCGGCTGGGGTAGAGCCCAACCTTGACGGGGTTGTTGGGGTGGTTGGCTTGTTGGACGACGTTGGTGAGTACGGCGTTGCCGCCGTGGCCGTTGACGACGATCAGCCCGGCGATGTTCTGCTGTGCCAGCGATTCGATGATGTCAGCGACGATCGCGGCCAAGGTGGTGGCGCTGATGCTGATGGTGCCGGGGTAGGCGGCGTGTTCGTGGGAGCAGCTGAACGCGACCGGTGGTAGCTGAAATACGTTGTGGTGCTGATTGATTGCGGATGCGATGGCAGTGGCGATGAGGGTGTCGGTGCCCAGCGGAAGGTAGGGGCCGTGTTGTTCGAATGAGCCGACCGGCAGCACCGCGACCGTGTGGGTGGCCGCGGGGTCGGTGGTGGTGGTGGTGTCGGGGATGATTCGACGGCTCACGGGGTGACTCCTTGGGTGGCGTTTTTGATGCGGCCGGCGAGCTGTTGCAGGATCGGGTCTTTGTTTCGCCGTCGACGGTCTCGCACGATTGTGCCTGCCCTGGCCAGATGAATCCTGGCTCGCTGCGAGGGCGCGGCCAGGTAGCCCGGGATCGCTGCGGCGGTCAGTGCCAGTGCTTGCTGGTATTCGCCGGTGGCGATGTAGGCGTGCAGGAGTCGCATATCGGCCACGGTCTGATCGCGGTGCTGCTGTGATGTCCAGGCGTGATGGTGCCCGGCGAGCAGGGTTAGGGCTTTATCCGGGTCACCGATGCGCAGGTAGCCGGAGGCGATCTCGCTGGCGACGTAGGCGCCGTGGGCATAGATCGCATGATCATGCGGGTGGGGTTGCAGGTCACCGAGTTCGAGGGCTGCGGCGGCGTAGCGATGAAATCCCCGCTCATTGTGATTGGCCAGCTCGGCAAGGGCCTGTTGGCGGGCGATGCTGGCGGCCAGGCGACCCACGTCGTGGCCGTCGATGAGGTCGGCGGCATCGGTGGCCAAGGCGGTGGCCAGGTCGGGGTTGGTGCGGGTGAGAATGTTGGATTGGCGCATCAAGATTATGGCGTTGAATGGCGGGCCGGCCGTACGTAGGTGCAGGGCTGCGGTGTGGGTGAGCTTCTCCGCGGCGGCGTGATCTCCGAGGTCTTGGGCGATCCACCCGGCAACTTCGGCGATAGCCCCAGCGGCGCGCCGCATCTCTGCCTTGACCTGCGAGGGTGCGTGGGCAATCAGGGATTCGATGGTGACCAGATCGGATTCCACCAGGGGGCGGGCGTGTTGGGGGCCGAAGGTGTGCTCAGCTTGGATGTGGGCATGTTGCTGGGCCTCGATGACGGCGAGTACGTCACGGTCGACGGGTAGTTGTATCAGCAGCGGGTGCGGCAGCTCGGTGGCGATCGGCACGCTGAACATTTCGTCGGGTTCGACGCCGAACACCGCGGCCAGGTCTTCACGCCACAGCGGGCCGAGCATTCCGGTCCGCTCGATCTGGGCGATTTTTTGCCGCAGGGATTCCCGCGCGGGCAGGTCGGGGTCGCCGCGTAGCTTGCGCACGTTTTCGACCTCGATCGCCAACTCACGCAAGCTGTAGCCGTAGCGTTTGCGGGCTTGGCTGAGCCGCTGCGCATTGAGTGCCCGGATCGGGTCGACTGCGGCCATGGCTTCGATCATGCCGCATACATCAGCGCAGGTCAGCTACGTGTGCGCGTGTGCGGTCATCACCAGTATCACTGCCTGTCACTTCCGGGCGCATCCGGGATGGCGCTGTCCTTGAGTCGCGGCCGAACAGACCGCGCCAACACCGCAAGGAAGGACAGCAATCCATGAAGTTACGTATCGACACCACCGGGGTGACGTTCCTCTGTACTCGGATTCCCGAGCAGCGCACGAATTTCGACACCGGTGCACCGCGCGTGGACAAGGCCACCGGGCAGGCGTTGTGGCAGGTGCAGCTGATCGCCCTGGACGCCACCGGCGGTGAAGTGCTGGCGGTCACCGTGGTCGGGGAACCGAAAGTCGTTGTCGGCCAGCCGGTGTCTGTGACGGGTCTGGTGGCGTTGCCGTGGTCGCAAGACGGCCGCTCGGGCATCGCGTACCGCGCCGAAGCCATCACCGCCACCGACCTCGCCACCGTCAAGACGGGCCAGCAGGCCCGGTAACCGCAGGCCGGCCCGGCAGCCCCGCGACAGCGTGCGCCTATGGGCTGCCGGGCCGACGCTCCCGCCCCTTCTTTCCCCGTCGTAAGTGAAGGCAGACCGTCATGTCGAATAGTCCAAACCGTAAGAACCACAACAACAATCCATCACCCGATGATGACTGGATCGGCGAGCTGATCGTCGGACTACTCAAAGCCGCCGGGTATCTGCTGTGGTGGGCAATCCTGTTTCCCTCCCTGAGCATTCCCACCGTCGTCGCCATCTGGGTCGGTTTCAGTCACGGCGCCCGAGCCGGCGTTTTGACCGCCGTTGTGGAGGCCGTGGCATACCTCGGCTGGTGGGTGTGCCAGCCGGCCTCATTCACCCGGTGGGTCAGCGCTCCGCTGCGGCAGCGTTTCTGGGCGTGGTGGCGTTATCACCGCAACTGGGAATCGGTCTGCGCCCTGCACGGCCTGACCGCCAAACTGGGTGAACGCACGTTGGTGCCTGCCCTGCAATCGGTGCGGATCGGCCATCACGCCGACGTGCTGATCGTCAAGGTGGTGACCGGCCAGTCGATTGCCGACTGGCAGAAACGCGCCCTCGCACTGGCGGCGACCTGGGACGCGCAGCGGTTGACGATCCGCGCCACCACGCCGGGCCAGCTGCGGATCATCATCGGCCGCGGGGATGTGCTCGGCCAGCCGATCGCGGTGCCCATGCCAACCCCGGGTTCGGCGGTCGATCTGGGCGCGGTGCGGGTCGGGGTCACCGAATCGCGGCGCTGGTGGCACCTACCGGTGTTGGGCCAGCACATCCTGGCCGCCGGTGCCACCGGAGCCGGCAAAGGCTCGGTGTTGTGGTCGCTGATCGCCGGGCTGGCACCCCACGTTAAAACGGGGCGGGTGCGGTTGTGGGTGATCGACCCCAAAGGCGGCATGGAACTCGGTGCTGGCGCGCCGCTGTTCGCCCGGTTCTGCTACCACACCGGTCAGCCCACCGTGGAACTGCTGCGCGAGCTGGTGAAGCTGATGCAGACCCGCGCCACCCGGCTGCGCGGGCACACCCGCCTGCACACCCCCGCCCTCGCTGAGCCGTTGATCGTGCTGATCATTGATGAGATCGCCGCGCTGACCGCCTATGTCACCGACCGCAAACTCCGCGCCGAGACAGAACAACTCCTCGGCCTGCTGTTATCCCAAGGGCGTGCGGTCGGGATATCGGTGGTAGCCGCGGTGCAAGACCCGGCCAAAGACACCCTGCCGGTACGGCAGTTGTTCACCGTGCGGATCGGGCTGCGGATGACCGAGGCTACCCAAACCGCCATGGTCTTGGGCCAAGGAGCCCGCGATGCCGGCGCCGAATGCGACCTGATCGCTGATACCACCCCCGGCATCGGGTACGTGATGATCGATGGCACCGCCGACCCGATACGGGTCCGGGCCTTTCACGTCACCGATCGCGATATCACCTTGTTGGCCCGCACCTTTCGGGCACCGCGTTCAGGCGAACAGGGAAATCGGTGAAGACCGTAACGACGCAGAGCCCGGTGATCGTGCTGCCGGGCCTGCCGGCCACCATCGATGCCGATGCGGTGGTCACCCAGATGTGCCGGCGCGCCTCCTCACCCGGTTTCGGGTCGTGGTGGCGGCGAGTGGAATCGGTCGGTTACTGCGCCCACCCGATCCAGCTGCTCGGTGTCGACACCGCCGGGCGTCAGCACACGGTGTGGACGCGCTGCAACAACCGCCGTCACGCGGTGTGCCCGTCATGCTCAGACCTCTACGCCCGCGACACCTGGCAACTCGTGCACGCCGGAGCCGCCGGCGGCCACCACGACATACCCGTCGAGGTCGCCAACCGTCCGCAAGTGTTCACCACCTTGACCGCCCCCAGCTACGGGGCCGTGCACAACGCCACCGGAACTCCGTGTCACGCCATACCCAACAGGTCGGCGGGCCGCTGCCGGCACGGAAACTGCCTGCGCTGCACCATAATCCACAGTGTCGATGACCCTCTGGTGGGCCAACCATTGTGCGCGGACTGCTACGACTATCTGGGACATATCTTGTTCACCTGGCATCTGCCCGAGCTGTGGCGGCGGTTCACCATCGCACTACGGCGCGCCGTGGCGACGCACCTGAAAACAGTTGGCGTCAAGCCCGGCTCGGTGCGGGTCAGCTTCGTCAAAGTCGTTGAATTGCAAGCCCGCGCCATACCCCACATCCATGCCCTGATCCGCCTCGACCCGCCACCCGCCACCAACGACACCACGAAATCAGGTGACCACGATCGTCACGGCCCCGCCGCCCCGCGGGGTGGCAGGTTGTCTCGTCCGGTAGCCGAGCAGCATCCCGGCTGGTCGTCAGCGATCACCGCCGCCGAGCTGGCCGCCTTGATCCAACACGCTGCCAGTCGCGTCAGTATCGACGTGCCCGCCGGCGACGACGATTACGCCAACCCGGGCGGGGTGCGCACGGTGCGGTTCGGCACCCAAATTGATACCCAACCATTGACACCCGAACCAATAACCGCAAGCGATTCCGAAGTCGACGACACCGCAGTCGCTTCGGCCTCGCGGTTGTCGCCGCGCAGGGTTGCGGCATATCTGGCGAAATACGTCACCAAATCCCTGCACGACTTCGGCATCACCGCGCGCCGGCTGTCCGCAGAAGCGATCGGCGAACTCGACGTTACTGAACATGTGCGGGCCATCCTGTCCACCATCGCCGGACTCGCCGAACACCCAGCGTCCGCGGGTCCGTCGTTGGCGGGGATTGGGCGCTGGCTGCACACCCTGGGCTACCGCGGCCACATCACTACCAAATCGCGGCGCTATTCGACCACCATGGGTGCCCTGCGCGCCGCCCGCGCCACCTGGACCCGTAACCAGATAGCCAAACATTCAGGGCGACAGGACGATACGCAATCCGCCCATTTCGCTGACGACGTGACGGCGAGCACCGGCAGGCAGCAGCAACCGATCGACACCGATGAGATGCTGTGGGAGTTCGACCGCGCCGGACACGCCAGCGCCGGTGACCGCGTCCTGGTCATCTCCGCAGCCCTGCGCCACATCAGCGCCCGCATCACCGGTATCACCGAATCCCGGACTGTCTCCACCCGCATCTCGCCGCCACCACGCGGGGCAGGGTGATGGCCACGACGCCCGCGGGCGGCGCCGCCAACAACCACGATGCCGGCGCGGTCCCGCTGCACGAGCGCCCGGAGTTCATAGCCTGGCTGACCGCCTCATGTGAACGCCAAGCCCTATCCGTCACCGTCACCGACCCCACCACCCTGGCTGCCATCGCAACCCTCCTGCGCTGAGCACGCAAAGGCACCGTACCGTCACCGGCCAACCGGATAGACGACGAAAGTTATTTCAACACAACCCTTCCCGGCGATAAGAGCATTCCTGGTGTCTGGGCTGGTGGGCCGTCCAGGCTCGAAGCTGGCTTCGACCGCGTGCGGCTTTGGCCTTGACGGCCCACCAGCCCAGACACACACTCGGCACTCGCCAGGGAGCATCCGCGACGCCGAAAACCTAGATGCGCCAATGGGGTTGCACGCGGTTAATGTCGAGACTGCGGGAACCGGGGGTGCCCGGTGCGATCACCGCGTGATCCAGGATCGATTTGACGATGCTCCGCTGGCGTTCCACGTCGAGGTCCGGCCATTGGCCGCGCAACGCCCCGCCGGTGCCCGCCAACTCATAAACCTCACTGGTATCGGTGGCCTCAGCGATGTCACGCCTGGCCTGCTGGATGCGGCTGGTGATCGGGTCGCGGGCCGCGATCCACTCCCGCGCGCTGATCGCGCCGTCGGCATACAAACCGGCCAGCTCATCGAGGCGCGTTTGATCGGCCTCCACGGCCGCCGCCAACGCAGCCACATCATGATTAGGGCTGGCTTTGCCGGCCAACACCTTCGCCAGATCCCGAGAATCCAGGCGGGTCAACACCGCATCAGTCAACAAAGCCTCAACCGGTTCGGCGACCACCGTCAGCCGACCACAGCCGCCATGATCGGGTCCTTTCAGACAAACATAGCGGCGCACCCGATGATCGGGATTACTGTGCCGGGCTTGCGAATACAGCCGATTACCGCAACGCCCACACCGCAGCATCCCTGACAACACATATGTGCGCGCCGCCCGCGTCTTGGTCACCGACCGCGCCGCGATACGCGCCAAGATCCGGTCCCGCTCCGCCGGCGTAATGATCGCCGGCCATTTCGCAGGCCCGATCACCTCACCACGATGCTCCCGCAGCCCGGCGATACGGCCCGAGCACAGGATCTGGCGCACCGCCGAGGTCTGCCACGACTTGGCCACCGCCGGGGAAACGCCGGAGTCGTTGAGCCACACCGTCAACGACAACAACGACTGGCCCGCCAAGTAGCGGTCCACCATCTCACGCACCACCGCCGCCTCCGACGTCCGCAGCGTGATCTTGTCGTCCTCGTAGCCGAACGGGCGCACCGAGCCGTGCGGTAGTCCCTGTTCGGCGTTCTGCAACATCTTGCGGCGAATACGTGCGGACTTGCGCCCGGACTCCTTGGCGGCGAACGCGGCGAAAATCCGGGCCATGAACAACCCGTCATCGTTACCCAGGTCAATATCGGCGGTCACGGTAGCCACGTCTCGCACACCCACCGACTCACACAAAGCGACAAACTCTTCCAACTCCACCGGTCGGCGATGCAACCGGTCCAAGTTGTAGACGATCACCGCATCCCGCGCCCCTGATGCCAGATCGGCCAGCATCCGCGCATACTGCCGACGCGGCTTGCCCGAGAACGCCGACACATCGTTATCGACATACTCATCGCCAACCGGCCAACCGCGGTCAGCAGACAGCTTGCGGCAATCCTCCAACTGCCGCGCCACCCCCAACCCGGTGCCCTCCACATCAGCCGAGATACGCGCGTAAATCGCCGCCGACCGCACCCCAGCCCGCTGACCAGCGGATTTCATCTTCGCCATGGGGGTATATTAGCAGCATCTAACCTTGACCAACTCGGTGGGGCCGCCGTCTTCCCAGTGCCGGATGTGATGGGCGTGCAGACCACGCGTGGCGCCACAGCCAGGAACCGCGCACGTGGGATGGCGATACTCGAGCGCACGCCGAAGCCGCCGGTTGACCACCCGCGTCGATCGGCCGGCACCAATGACCTCGCCGTCACGTTCGAACCACACTTCACAGCTGGCATCACAGCTCAGGTAGCGGCGCTCGGCGTCGGACAGCAGCGGACCCAGATGCAGCGCCGCGGCGCGCTGCTCCACATCGACGTGCACCACCACGGTGGTGTGCTGCCCATGCGGGCGGCGGGCGGCCTCGGCGTCCCACCCCGTCTCGACCAGGCGCATCAACGCATCGGCGGTGCCCGGCACCGGCGGCCGCAGATCTGACGCGCCGTCACCCTTGCCGTGCGCAAGCTTCCACTCGGCGATCAGCGCCTCACGATGAGACGCCAAGGCGGCGTCGAACTTTGCGGCGTCGTGGTGTGGCAGTTTGATCCGCCAACACGTGAACTCCTCGTCGGAGGTTTTGGTAATCGAAGGTTGAGGTTGCGGCTGAGGCTCGGGTCGCGGTTCCAGCTTGACCGCGGTGCGCAACTGGCTGACCGTCGCCACCGCAGCCAGCGCCGCATAGTGCTCATCAGACCCCGCCCCGGCCCGCGCCGCGATCACCCCGACCTGATCGGCCGACAAACGCCCCTCCCGCATACCCTGAGCACAGCGCGGAAACTCCGCCAGCCGGCCCGCGATCGTGGCGATCGTGTGAGCATTTGCCGACGAGCAACCGAGCTTCCAGGCCACCAACGCCGCCACCGACCGCGCGCCCGTCACGCCACACAGCTCGTCGCGATCAATCTCGGCCACGATCTCCACGATGCGCCCATCAATCGCATTACGCTGACCCGTCAACTCCGCCAACTCCTCGAACAACACCTCCAGCCGCTCGCCAGAACCCACCACCACAGCGCCGGCGGATGCGGTCGAAGACATGACCTCATCATCGCAGCCACCACCGACAAATCCTGGCCGCTACATCCGCGCTTCTGAACTATTGCGCACACATCCCCGTCGGCTGCGCGCCTGATTCGTCACATACCAAAGTGCGTGCCATGCACGGCCGCAACGGCTTCCGGGGGGCCGCTGACCTCGACCTCCGCCGCGGCCTGGCGCCCGAATACGTAAAGCAGAAGCTCGCCCGGCGCACCGCTGAGCACAACCCTCGGCTCTCCTGCTACCGCCGTCACCCTCTCGCTGGTTCCGGCCCATCGCAACTCGAGCCCAACGCCCTGAAGACGTCTACTCAGATAGCGACCACCGCGGCGTACATTTCGCCACAACGCGGCATCCATTGCGGGCGTGAGGCTGCGAGCGCCTTGCCCATTCGCTCGGCGCAGGTCCTCGTGATGAACGAAGAATTCATTGAGATTCGCCATCGCGCGAACCCATCCGAGGCGGAAGAACCCGACGGGCGGTCCGGACCGAATTCGCGCGACGAGCCACGAGAAGTCCTCGCGGCGAGCCAATCTCGCTCTGCGCCGCTCGGCGAACCGGCCAAAAGGACCGGGTAACACGAGGCACGGCCCGGCAAGGAGGTCACGCTCCCGCAACACAAGATGCGCGGCGAGATCGCGGGCAGTCCAGCCTTCAAGAAGCGTCGGGACCGACGGGCCGAGCTCGTCGAACAGATCGCAGAGCTCTAGGCGCTCTTGCGTGTCCAGCCAAACATCGGCCATCGCGGTATTTCAACCCGAAGATCCACTGGTGAGCCGGTCGACGTCGATGACTTCACCGCGATTGATGCTGACCCAATCGCGACCGTCGAGGTACGGACGCAGACTCTTTCCGATCAGCTCGACGTCGGCGGCCGACTTGGGCCGTTGAAGCTCGTAGACATGCGGCAGCTCGGCCATCCCGGTCACGACATCCCACAGTTTCAGTGCCGCCGGGCCGGTGGGCGGATCCACTAATACCGGACCGAACAGGCACTGTTCGTCGATGAACAGCGTCGGGACACCGTAGCCACCGGCATCCACCACGCGCTGATGCTCGGCGCGAACCTCGTCGTGGGTGGTCGGGTCGTCAAGTGCCACATCGAGATTGACGTCGTCGACGCCGATGTCGTTCAACAACTTTCGCGCCACCGCGGGCTCGTGCGGCTTGCCGCCGAGGGTATGCAATTCGCGGCCGATCGCGGCGTACCACCGGTCCAGCAACGCCATGTCGGATCGGCGCAGCAGCGCGCCGATCCGCATCAGCGACCAGCCGTAGGACCAGTCGCGCTCCCAGGGATGCTTCTTGCCGTCGGCCCGATTGATCTCTTCCAGGCTGAAGAACCGCCAATTGACGGTGATGCCCAGTTGTTCACGCACGTCGCGGATCCACAGCGACGTCTGAAACGCGAAGGGGCACATCGGGTCGAAGTGGAAGTCCACGACGGTGTCCATCTGTTGACCCTACGACTCGGGGCGCACTCCCGCGGCGCGATACACGAATACCGGGTCAACCGGGAACCGCAGTGAGGTGGTCGGCACCCGATCCAGCACCTCGTCGGGCACGTGCCGCTTGTAATGCAGTTTCATCGAGCCGCTGAAGGCGCGATCCACACCGCGCAGGTCGATGTCGATCAGCAGACCCTTCTTGGTGATCGTCGCGGCAGCCGGACCCTTGTTGGTGTCCCACGGACAGTCGATGGACCGCAGATTGGCGTCCCCACGTGTCGGGAAAGTGGCGACGAGCCGCGCGGCACTGAAGGCGAACGCGCCCACATAGCGCGAGACACCCGAGGCCGAAAAGACGCCCGGGACATGCCCGCTGAAATGCCGCACGACGCCGACCCGGCTGGCCAGAAAGATAAGCCCCTCGGCCTCGAGCTCGTCGTGCAGCTCGGCGGGCAGATTGGTCAATTGCGACCACTTGCGAAGTAAGCCAAGCACAGCCAGACGGTAGCTGAGGCTGCGCTCGTCCGCAGTGTTTTACTGCACAGTCACGATCGCGGTGTACTGGCACACCGGCGCGTTGTTCTTGCCCACGAAGCTGGAGTAATAGGTGGAAATCGTCGTCGTCCCCGGCTTGAGCGCCGTGAACATCCAGACCTCGGTACCGGGCGCGCCCATCGCGTCGGTGCTCGGCTGCACGTACTGATGACTGGTTTGCTCGATGACCGAACCGTCGGCGATCTTCGTGTCAGCCTGCCACCGGAACGGAGTGCTGTAATTCGAGCCCAGCTGCAGTTTCAGCGTGTTGCCCACCGCCAACGTGACGTTCTGAGTGATGCTGTTCTGCTTCAGCACCTGATCCATCGGAACCACGAGGGCCTTGGCCGTCGGCGGGTTTCTGCTCTCGAAGTGGCAACCCACCAACATCGACGAGACGAGAATCGCGACGGTCACCAAAAGCCTGATCTTCACGAAAGTCATCGCCTCCATTATGGCGGGGCGCAGAATGTTCCCGTTCAGCGTCCCGGCCGAAGGATTGTGATGATCACCATGTTGGCAGCGCGACTTTCCCTCACCGCAATCTTTGCCGTAGCGGCGTTGGCGAAGCTGGCAGATCGCAGCGGCGCGCGACGAGCGGTCACCGCATTGGGCGTACCGCAGGCGGCTGCGGCCATCGTGGGGACCGCGCTGATCGCGACCGAGTTCGGCATCGCGACGCTCTTGATCGCCGGAACCCGAGCCGGCGCGGTCATGGCGTTCGCGATACTCGCGGGATTCGCGGCGGTGGTGCTGGTGAGTCTCGCGCGGGGCCGACGCCCGGAATGTCACTGCTTTGGACAGCTGTCCTCAGAACCGCTCGGCTGGCCGACGCTGGCCAGAAACGGGTGCTTCGCAGCGCTCGCGGCGTTCGTCGCATTGGACGGGCGATTCGGCTGGCCCTTAACCGCTTTCGGCGTCGTGATGCTCGCCCTATGGCTCGGCGCGGCGGTGCGGCGGCGCTGGACGGCACGCGCGGGTGCTGCCGACGGCCTGGCGCTGCCGGATCGAGCCGGCAACATCTGGACCCTGGACGCGCTACTGCAATCCCGTCGCCCGCTCGTGCTCGTCTTCAGCCAGCCCGGTTGCGGCGCATGCGATCTGTTGCTCCCCGAGGTGGCGCGATGGCAGGACGAACTGAGCGGGCACGTCAGTGTCGCCCTCGTCAACGGCGGCCCCGCGGGCCACCGCGTCCCGATCGAACTCGTCGACGAGTCGAGGGCCGCGTTTGCCGCTTTCGGCATCACCGCCACGCCCAGCGCGGTGCTGATCGACAAAGGCCGCAGGTCCGACATCGCGCGCGGTGCCCGAGCCATCCGGGATCTCGTCGACCGCGCCGTCCGGATCTCCGATCAGGCCGGGCTCAGCCGGCGGCGGTTGCTGCAGCGGGCCAGCGTCCTTCCCGTCGTCGCCGCCACCGCCGCCGCCTGCGATTCGGACACCAAGAGCGACGCCAAAGCCCTCCGGGTCGAAGACGTCTGGATGTGCGACCAAACCTTCGCGCTGTGCACCACCGCGCCGTGTGTGCCCTCGCCGACCGATCCGACCATCTCGGTGTGCGACTGCGTTGTCGTCAACGGCAACTCGATCGGATCCAAGAACTGCACCGACCGGGCTCAATCCGGTAACAAGATCCGCTCGGCCTTCTCGACGGTCAACATCAACGCGAACTTCGCCGTGCTGAGCTGCCCGTCCGGCGCGGCCTGGGCGAACTGCCTCGACGTGGAATGCGAGATCGATGCGGCCAACCCCGCCCGGGCCAAGTGCCAATGCGTGACGGTCAAAACGGGCCCGTCGATCACGTTCGGCGGCGGCTGCGACACCGCCACGTGCACCTCGACGACCTGGTCGGCCGCGACCCCCGAGATGTATCAGGCGGGCATGCGGCAGCTCCGGACCGCGATGGATCGGGTGGGTAAGCCGGTCACCTTCCCCAAGCCCTGCCCCGCGCCAAAGTAAGGCCGGCGTTTTCTGGCGCGCGTTTGCTGTGGGTCGGGTAGCTTCTGTGCATGTTCGGCATCATCCGGCCCTGCCGTCATCGACTCGGCAGTGAGCTCGCAGCGGCCTGGACCGCCCAATTGTGCGGACTGTGTCTGACACTGCGCGACGACTATGGGCAGTCCGCGCGGATCGCCACCAATTACGACGGCCTCGTGGTGTCGCTGCTGGTCGAGGCGCAGTCCCCGGAGCAGCCCACCCGCCGCAAGGCCGGGCCGTGCCCCGGGCGTGGTATGCGGCGGGCCGACGTGGCCACCGGCGACTGCGCACGACTGGCCGCCGTCGTGTCGCTGGCACTGGCCGCGGCGCGGGTCCGCGATCACGTCGACGATCACGACGGCATGGTCGGTGCCGCCGGGGTGCGACCGGCCGCGCGCCGCATCGCCGAGCGCTGGGTGCGCCAGGGCACCGACACCGGTCACACCCTGGGATTCGACACGGCCGTGCTGGTCGCGGCGATGGACCGCCAGGCCGAGCTCGAGGCGGCGGCCGGACCGGGCAGCTCGCTGCTGCTGGTGACCGAGCCCACCGAAACCGCGGTCGCCGAAGCGTTCGCCCACACCGCGGTGCTGGCCGGTCGCCCGGACAACGAGGCACCGCTGCGCGAGATCGGTCAGCTGTTCGGGCGGGTCGCGCACCTGCTCGACGCGGTCGAGGATTACGACGACGACCTCGCCCGTGGTAAGTGGAACCCGTTGGCCGCCACTGAAACTCCGATGGAGCAGGCCCGCGTCCTGTGCGACGACGCGGCGCTCGGCATCGAATTGGCCTTGGCCGAAGTCGAGTTCACCGACGGCCGCCTGGCGCAGCGGTTGCTGACCCGCGAGGTACGACGGGCGATCACGCGCACCTTCAGCCGGTCCGGTCATCCGACCTGCGGCACCCCGCACGGCCAGCAGGAAGGCATCAACTTCGGCAACCAGCCCGCCGGTGCCGGCTATCCGACCGGCGAGAACCCCGAGGGCGAGACGCCTAATCCCGGCAACAAGCGCAAGGGCGGGCGCGGTGACGGCACCTGCATCTGCTGCTGCGATGGCTGCGAGTGCTGCTGCGACTGTGGAGACTGCTGCGACTGCTCGTAAGGCAGCACGTCGAACCCGTTGCGCCATGACGTGTTTGTGACGTGTTTCGGCCCAGGTAACTAGACGCCGTCTAGTACGGCAGGATGGGCACGTGTTTGGGCTCGAAGTCATCGTTGCGCTCGTGTCGGCCGTCATCGTCGGAACGGTGCTGGGCCGCCGCTATCGGGTGGGCCCGCCGGTGTTGCTCATTTTTCTCGGCACGCTGCTGGGTCTGATCCCGGCCTTCGCGCATATTCACATCAACGGCGAGATCGTCCTGCTGCTGTTCTTGCCGGCGATCCTGTACTGGGAGGGCCTGGGCACCAGCATCCGGGAGCTGCGTGCGAACGCCCGGATCATCATTTTGTTAAGCGTCTTGCTGGTGATCGTGACCGCGGTCGGCGTGTCCTGGACGGCACGGGCCCTCGGCATGGAATCCCACGCGGCCGCGGTCCTGGGCGCCGTGCTCTCACCCACCGACGCCGCCGCCGTCGCGGGGCTGGCGAAAAAGTTGCCCCGCCGCACGCTCACCGTGCTGCGCGGCGAAAGCCTCATCAACGACGGAACGGCGCTGGTGCTGTTCTTTGTGACCGTCCACGTCGCGATCGGTGGCGCCGAGATCACCCCGCCCGACCTGGTCCTCCGCTTCGTCGTCTCCTACCTCGGCGGTATCGCGGCCGGGCTGCTGGTCGGCGGGTTGGTGACCCTGGCGCGCAAACGAATCGACGCGCCGCAAGAAGAAGGAGCCATGAGCCTGCTGACGCCGTTCGCGGCGTTCTTACTGGCCCAAGCGCTGGACTGCAGCGGCGTGGTCGCGGTCCTGGTATCCGCCCTGGTGCTCGCCTACTCAGGGCCGGTGGTGATCCGGGCCCGCTCCCGGCTGTTGTCCTACGGATTCTGGGACATGGCGACATTCCTGATCAACGGTTCGCTGTGGGTGTTCGTCGGGGTGCAGATCCCCGGCGCGGTGCGCGGCATCAACGGCGTCGACGGCGGAATCCGCCATGCACTGTTCATCGCGCTCGCCGTCACCGCTGTCGTGATCCTGTCCCGCATCTTCTGGGGCGAACTCACCACGCTGTTACTGCGACTGATCGACCGCCGGCAGGCACAACGGGAACGCCGTGTGCCGTTCCGCCAGCGCTTCGTCACCGCCTGGGCCGGATTCCGCGGCGCCGTGTCGCTTGCGGCTGCGCTCGCCGTCCCGACGGCCACGCTGAGCGGCGCGCCGTTCCCCGACCGCAGCCTGCTGATCTTCATCGTGGTCGTTGTCATCCTCACGACCGTCTTGGTCCAAGGCATCACGTTGCCCGCGATCGTTCGCTGGGCGCGCATGCCCGACGATGTCGAGTACGCCAACGAGCTGCAGCTGGCCCGCTGTCGCGGGACCCAAGCTGCCCTCGAGGCATTACCCGTGGTGGCCGCCGAGCTCGGAGCCAGCCCAAAGCTGTTGGCCCGCTTGCAAAAGGAATACGAAGAGCACGCCGCGCTGATCGCGGAGAACGGCGACGATTCGACCAACACCTTGACGGAGCGCAACGAGCTGGTTCGACGGGTGCGCCTTGGCGTGCTCGAGCACAAGCGCCGGGCCATCACCACGCTGCGCAATCAACGGGTCATCGACGACATCGTGCTGCGCGAATTGCAGTCCGAGATGGATCTCGAAGAGGTGCAACTGCTCGACACCGCCGACAGCTGACAACGCGTCAGAGGGTGACCGTACAGTCGGCGGCATGTTGCAGACGGTCGCGATCCGCGGGTATCGCTCGCTGCGCGAGGTCATCCTGCCGCTGGGGCGGCTGTCGCTCATTACCGGTGCCAACGGCGTCGGAAAGTCGTCGGTCTACCGCGCGCTGCGGCTGTTGGCGGACTGCGGTCGGGGCGAGGTCATCGGCTCACTGGCCCGCGAGGGTGGGTTGCAATCGGTGCTGTGGGCCGGGCCCGAGCAACTCAAGGGCGCGCGACGCTCCCAGAAGACCCAAGGCACCGTCCGCACCCGGCCCGTCTCGCTCGAAATGGGCTTCGCCGCAGATGATTTCGGCTACCTCGTAGATCTGGGCCTCCCCCAGTCGGCGGGCAAGTCCGTCTTTGCCCGCGATCCCGAGATCAAGCGGGAGATAATATTCGCCGGGCCGGTGCTGCGGCCCAGCGCGACGCTGGTAAGCCGATCCCGGGCTTTCGCCGAGGCCGTCAACGCCGACAACGGTTTCGACGAGCTGAGCCGATCGCTGCCCCTATACCGCAGCGTGCTTGCCGAGTACGCCAACCCGCACGCGCTTCCCGAACTCGCGGCGGTGCGGGAGCGACTGCGCGGGTGGCGGTTCTACGACGGGTTCCGCGTCGACGGCGGAGCATCCGCCCGGCATCCGCAGGTGGGCACTCGTACCCCGGTGCTGACTGACGACGGCAGCGACTTGGCCGCGGCGATTCAAACCATCCTCGAATCGGGATCCGACGAGTTAAGTCGGGTAATCGCAGACGCTTTCGACGGCGCCACGATCTCGGTCGCGATTCACGACGGGTTGTTCGACCTTCAGCTGCGCCAGCGCGGCATGCTGCGTCCGCTGCGCGCGGCCGAATTGTCCGATGGCACACTGCGATTCCTGCTGTGGACGGCCGCGCTGTTGAGCCCGGAAGTGCCGTCGCTGATGGTGCTCAACGAGCCGGAGACCTCGCTGCACCCCGACTTGGTACGACCGCTTGCCACGCTGATCCGCGCCGCGGCCGAGCAGGCTCAGGTTGTGGTCGTGACGCACTCGCGGTCGTTGCTGAAGTTTCTGGACGCGGTGCCGGTCGCCCAGAGCGATGGCAGCGAAGCCGTCGAGATCGAGCTCTACAAGGACTGGGGCGAAACCCGGATCACCGGCCAGAACCTGCTCAGCACACCGCGCTGGGACTGGGGAAAACGCTGAACTCACAGCCAATCTCCGTAACGCCGTTGAGCAGGGGAATTCATGGACTGTTAAGGCACACGTTAGTTCTGCATCGTTGAGTGCACACAAGCGCCGCGTGTCCTCTGCATATGCGCGTTGTACAGGTCGCCAACTTCTATGGCCCGCGGTCCGGCGGCCTTCGTACCGCGGTGGATCGGCTGGGCGCGGAATACAGCGCCAACGGCCACGAAGTGTTCTTGGTCGTTCCCGGCCCGCGCGCAGAACGTACCCTGCTTCCGACGGGTGTGGTGCGAATCACCATGCCCGCCTGGCTGATTCCCTTCACCGGCGGTTACCGCGCGGTGATGCCCGGTCCGGTCAAGGCGCTGCTGGAAGCGCTGCAACCCGACGCGTTGGAAGTTTCCGACCGGCTGACACTGAGGTCACTGGGCCGCTGGGGCCGCGAACACGGCGCCACAACCGTGATGATCTCGCATGAGCGGCTGGATCGCCTTGCCGGACAAGTACTTCCGAAGCGACCGGCCCGCAGCCTCGCCGACTTTGCCAATGGCCGCACGGCCGCCGACTACGACACCGTGGTCTGCACTACCGGTTTCGCGCGCGAAGAATTCGACCGGATCGGCGCCAAGAACGTCGTCACCGTGCCGCTGGGTGTGGACCTGAAGACTTTCCACCCGAGTCGGCACTCTCCCGTGGTCCGCCGGCAATGGGCCACCCCACAACAACTCCTGCTTGTGCACTGCGGCCGGCTGTCGGTGGAGAAGCGGGCCGACCGCAGCATCGACGCGCTGGCCGCGCTGTGCGACTTCGGCGTCGATGCCCGACTGGTCGTCATGGGTGAGGGACCGATGCGGGCCAAGCTGCAACGCCAGGCCACCGGGCTGCCGATCGACTTCACCGGGTTCGTCTCCAACCGGGACACCGTCGCCGGGCTGCTGGCCTCCGCAGACGTCACCCTGGCTCCGGGGCCGCACGAAACATTCGGGTTGGCCGCGCTGGAATCGCTGGCCTGCGGCACGCCGGCGGTGGTCTCTCGCACCTCGGCGCTCACCGAGATCATCACCCCGGACAGCGGCGCGTCGGCCGACAACCACCCGGAGGCCATCGCCAGGGCGGTCGGCACGGTCATCAGCCTGCCCGAATACCACCGCCGGACCTGCGCGCGGCGCCGGGCGGAGAACTTCACCTGGCAGCGCGCGGCCGCCGGCATGCTGGCGACGTTGGGGCCCGTCGACGGGCCGGACGACGACGCCGCCTAAAGTCGGACGCGCCCCACGAACCCGGTGGGTAGGGCGGCACGTGGCCGGCAAAAGCGCCGTCGGTGAGAGTGCACAGCGTGTCGGTGATGGTTCCCGCGTTCGCTATCACCGTCGCCGGGCTCCCGGGTGCGAGGCGGGCCACCACGGCTTGCCAGAAGTAGCCCGCGCCGCCGTGCTCGTACCAGAGGAACCAGTCGGCGTCCCGGTTGCCGGCGCGGATCAGGCGCCGAAACGGCAACGAGGGATCGTTGACGGAATCGGTCTTGTTGAACGGCGCGCCGACGTCGGCGATGGGCGGCAAGAGCTTCACGAGTACCGGCGGTAACTGCGACAGGCTGTGCACTTCGGTCACCGGTGTCGCCAGCGTGCACTGGGTATTGGGCATCGCATTGGCCGGAATCGCCGTCACGACAGCCAGCGCGATGGCCGCCGCGAGCGCTGCCCGATAGATGTTGCCCATATCGGCTCCCATCGACGGCCGGTGATGATCGCCGACCCTACGCCGTTGTTTGCTGAGACGGAGACGGTTTCGGTCCGAGGGCTAGTGTCGCTGGAGACGACGAGGAGGTGGACCGTGCAACCGCGCGACCGGGTGTTGATCACCGCCAAGGAGCTGGCCGACCTGATCGAGGCCGACCATCCGCTGACCATATTGGATGTCCGTTGGCGGCTCGACCAACCCGACGGGCGAGCGACCTATCTGGACGGCCACCTGCCGGGCGCGGTCTATGTGTCGCTCGACGACGAACTCAGCGATCACACCGTGTCCGGCCGCGGCCGTCACCCGCTGCCGTCGGGACGAAGCCTGCAGGCCGCCGCACGCCGCTGGGGTGTCCAGCAGGACTCGTTGGTCGTGGTCTATGACGACTGGAATCGCGCGGGTTCTGCGCGAGCATGGTGGGTGTTGACCGCGGCCGGGCTCGCGAACGTCCGCATTCTGGACGGCGGACTGGGCGCATGGCGGGCCGCCGGACTAAGCCTAGAGACGGGCGAGGTCACTCGGGAGGCGGGGAATGTGACTGTGCCCCACGAGGATTTGTACGCCGGAGCGCTGCCCACCCTGACGGCCGAACAAGCCGGCGCGGGCGCGGTGGCGCTGCTCGATGCGCGCGCACCGGATCGCTACCGCGGCGACTCCGAACCCGTCGACGCGGTCGCGGGTCACATCCCGGGGGCACGGAACCTGCCCAGCGGCTCGGTGCTGGCGGCCGACGGCACGTTTCTCGGTGACGATGCGCTCGCCCAGCAGTTGTCCGATCGTGGCATCGACGGCAGCGGCCCGTTGGGCGCCTATTGCGGCTCCGGGGTGACCGCCACCATCGCGGTCGCGGCGCTCGCCGCGACGGGTCGCGAGAGCGCGCTGTATCCGGGGTCGTGGTCCGAATGGTCGTCGGATCCGAGCCGCCCCGTCGCTCGCGGGCCCGAATAGATCAGGCACCCGGCCAGCGCCGCAGAAACGCCGCGGTCACTCGCGCGGCGTTGACCGCGGCGACCCGCTTGTAGACGAAGAACTGAAACGGAAAGCCCGGCAACCGAAGTGGATCGCCCGGTCCGTCCGACATGGCGCGGATCCCCAGGAACGGCACGCCACGCGCGTCCGCGACGGCCTGGGCCGCCGCGGTCTCACTGTCGGTGGCATCGAAGGCCGGATCCGCCGCCGAAACGACCTTCGCGTTGCTGATCAGGCCGTGCCTCAGCCACGGCCACGCGGCCTGAAAGAAATTGCCGGTGTGGAAGAACGAGCGATCTGGTGCCGTCCGCGGTTGGCAGCCGAACACCGTGCCACCGAGCGGGATACCCGGGAATGCCCGCCCATTGTTGTTGTCGTAGCTGCAGCCGTCACCACCGACCAGCAGCTGCGGCTCATGCCGCATCCGTTTTACGCTTTCCAGTGTGACGGACAGGGTCTCGGCAGCAGCCAACATGTCGGCGTCGACAGGACGAAAAGTCTTGCCGTTGTCCAGCGTCCAGCGCGCCGGTACGGCCACATCGGCAATGCCGGTCCGCCCGGCACCGCCCGCCACGCCCGAAAACACCACCGCGCCAACGATGCTGGAGAAGTAGGTCAACGCGGTATCGGTGGCCTCGGTAGCGTTGACCATGCCAATGCCGGTCATCGCCACGATGACCTTCTTGCCGTGGATCGAACCGAGATAGAAATGCCGACGGTCGGCGACCACTACGGGATCGAGGTCCAGTGTGGTGTGGGAGAGCACCTCATCTGCCTCGACAGGAAAGGCCGTCAAGACCAGCGTGCGTTGTTCGGACGAATCCACCGTCACGTGGGGCACTCCTCAGATTCGGCGGCACCCACCATTATCGTCTTTTTCCCTCGTTAAGGATGGCCAGACGCTAGTCTCAGGGCGCGACAAAGGAGTCTGCCCATGCTCGAGGTGATTGAAAAGGGTCCGGGCCGCGATTCTGCGAAACCGCCGGTGCTTTTTGTCCACGGCGCTTGGCATGGCGCTTGGTATTGGGACGAGCACTTCTTGGACTTCTTCGCGGAAAAGGGCTATCGATCGCTTGCGGTAAGCCTTCGCAGTCACGGAAAGAGCGCCGAGCCGAAGCGAAATCTCTTCTGTTCGATCGCCGACTACGTCGACGATGTCGCATCCGTTGCCAACGCCTTGCCTACTCCGCCGATAGTGGTCGGCCACTCGTTGGGCGGGTTCGTAGTCCAGAAGTACCTGGAGTCACACGAAGCGCCAGCCGCCGTGTTGCTCGCCTCCGCACCACCCAGCGGGGTCACCGGATTCATGTTGCGCCTCGGCAGGCGGCATCCGTGGCATACCGCGCGAACCCTGTTGACTACCAAGTCTTTACACGGTGTAGGCGGCACACCCAAATTGGCCCGCGAGCACTTTTATTCTCGATACACCCCAGAGGCCGACGTGGTGCGCTATACCGCACCGCTGGGCGAAGAATATGCGGGCAGATGGTTCCTCGATATGTTGCTCCTCAACCTGCCCAAACCTGATCAGGTCAACACTGCGGTATTGGTTTTGGGCGCCGAAGACGACGGGTGCTTCACCCCGCGGGAAGTGCATCAGACCGCGCGGGCCTATGGCACCACAGCGGAGATCTTTCCCAACATGGGCCACAACATGATGGTCGAGCCGGGATGGGCGTTGGTGGCCGCACGAATTCACGCGTGGCTGGCAGACGTACCCTCATTGCGCACTACACGGCAGACGCTTGATGCCGTGGAAGAACGACGAGCGTAACCGGTCGGGCGGCCCAGTGACCGTCAGGCCCGGCACATTTGGGTACAGCTCTTCGAGCATGACGCGCAATTCCAGGCGGGCGAGCTGAGCGCCGAGGCAGAAGTGCACTCCCCCGCCACCGAACGCGGCATGACCGGCGTCCGGGCGAGTGACGTCGAATTCGCCGGCCCGATCGAACACGTCCTCGTCGCGATTGGCCGACAGGTAATGCAGCAATACCCAATCGCCGGCGGGAATGTGCTGGCCCCGGATTTCGACGTCACGGGTCACGGTACGACGAAAAAGCATGACCGGTGAGGCCCAGCGCAGCAGTTCCTCCACGGCGGGCTTGACAGCCTCGCGGTCACGGGCCAGCAGGGCCTGCTGCTCCGGGTGCTCTGATAGCGCCAACACCCCGTGGCTCAGGGTATTGCGGGTGGTTTCGTTGCCGGCGATCGCCAGCAGCAGGAAGAACTCGTTCAGCTGGTCGCGGTTCAGCTTTTCGCCGTCGACCTCCGCGGCCAGCAGCGCCGACAAGATGTCGTCGGTGAGCCCGTACTTGCGTCGGTGGGCCACCAATTCGCCGCAGTAGGAAAACATTTCGGCAGCGGCCTGCCCAAGGGCTTCCGGAGTCGGGGCGTAGTCGGGGTCTTCGATGCCCAGGCTTCCGATGGCGTTACTCCACCGGAAGACCTCCATCCGGTCTTCGGCGGGCACCCCGAGCACGTCGGCGATCACCTGTAGCGACATCTCCGCGGAAATGTCTGTCACGGCATCGAATTCACCCTTGGCCGTGATGTCGGCGACGATGCCTTGGGCGACCTTACGCATGTGCGGTTCCAGCCGCTGCACATTTCGGACGGTAAAACCCTGGTTGATCAGCTTGCGGTACAGGACGTGCCGTGGCGGGTCGATGCCGGGCAGTAGCGCCGAGTTCGGCGCCGCCTCGACCTCCACGAGGGTGTTGCCCTTGCTGCTGGTGAAGGTATCGGTGTCCCGGCTGACCAGCCGCACATCGGCGTGCTTGGTGAGTAGCCACGCTTTGGGTAGTCCAGGTAACTGCACCGGGTGCACCGGTGAGCCGGCCCGTAACCGGGTCATCGCGTCGAACGGGGCGCCGCCGACGAAGGTGTCGGGATCGAGCACCGCCGCGGCATCGCGATCGTAAGCGGTCTGCTGGTTCTCGACGACCAGGGACCCCAACATATTCGGCTTGGGAATACTCATCGGAGCACCTAGGACGACGACTTGATTCCGGCGACGATCACATCCAGACCGGCGCGAAAGTGGGTGGCCAGCTGGCGTTTAACACGGGGTGTGGCGTCAGCAGAGCGTGTTTCCTCCAGAGCAATCGAGCCCAGCAGGTATGTGTACAAGACCGTATGAGCCGCGGCCGCAGTGGCTTTCGCGAGGCCCGCCTCGGCGAGCAGGCCGCGGCTGTGTCGATCGAGACGGCGGGCGGGCTCGTTCCCGACGCTGGTCTGCAGGATGCTCGCGACACCGGGGACTCCCAGGATTATTTCCCTGGCAGCGCAATAGAGCTCGACCAGTCTGGTGTCCCATCGTCCCGCGTCCGGGACGGGTATCTCGGCGAGTACGGACTCGGCAACGAGTTCCAGAGCGGTCTGCTTACTGGGGACGTGGTAGTACACCGAGGGCACGGCCGCGCCGAGCTCAGTGGCCAGTTCACGCATTGTCACGCGCTGCACACCGACCCGCTTCGCCAACTCACGCAACGCGACCACCACCTCGTCGCGATCGAGGCCGCCGTAGGCACGGCGCGCGCCGGCCGGCGCTGTGACCTGATTTCCGGTTGCCACCACTACGTCATTTCCCATCAGTTTCGAACGTCGTTAAAAAGAAATTCGAGCACCGCTCGAATCTACCCGGTATCGGGCCTCCGTAGCCAACGAATCGGCTATGTAATATTTGCGCAATGACGGGCCGGTTGGCGGGCAAGGTGGCGATCATCACCGGGGCAAGCACCGGCCTGGGACCAGTTCTGGGATCGGTGTTCGTCCGCGAAGGTGCGCGGGTACTGCTCGCCGCCCGGCGCGAGGAGCTGGTCCGCGAGGCCGCGGCGGCGGCAGGGCCTGGCGCGATCGCGATGCGGGCCGACGTCACCGACGAGGAGGACGTCGCGGCCATGGTGGCACGCGCGGTCGGCGAGTTCGGACACGTCGACATCCTCTGCAACAATGCCGCCGCACCCGGAAAAGACCACTGGATCTGGGAGCAGACGCTCGACAACTGGAATGCCACGATCGCCATCGATGTCACCGCGGCGATGCTGTGCACCCGCGAAGTGCTCAACCAGTCGATGCTGCAACGCCGCAGCGGAGTCATCCTGAATTTCTCCTCTACCGCGGGCTATCACGGCATCGTCCGCAAAACCCACTACGTGACCGCGAAGGCATCACTGCGTGCTTTCACCAAGACCGTTGCGCTCGAAGTCGGTCCGCACGGGATCCGCTGCAATTGCATCGTGCCGGGCGCGATCGATACGGACCTATATCGCAATTGGTTGCAGCGCACCGCCGACGAGCAGGGCGTCGAGGTCGAGGCCGTGCGTGCGAAATCTCTCAAAGATGTTGCTCTGCGCGATATTTCGTCGCCCGACGATGTGGCCAACCTCGCGTTGTTCTTGGCCAGTGACGAGAGCCGAACCATCACCGGACAATCGATCCCCGTCGACGCCGGAGGGTATATGCAGGGATGAGCACCTCATCGGTAAAGCTGTCGCTGTCCACACCGGTTGTGATCACGATGCCCGGCGCCAGTGCGGCCTGGGAGCAGGATGCTTCGATCGAGGAGCTGGCCCAGATCGCCGAAACCGCAGACCGGTTGGGCTATCACCACCTGACCTGCAGCGAGCACATCGCGTTGCCTGCGGTGGAAGGTCAACGCCGCGGTATGCGGTACTGGGATCCGCTGGCGACGTTGGGCTACCTGGCCGCGCGCACGCAGCGCATCCGGTTGGCCACCCACGTGTTAGTCCTCGGCTACCACCACCCGCTCGAAATCGCTAAGCGCTATGGCACGTTGGACAAACTCAGCAATGGCCGGCTCATCCTCGGCGTCGGCGTGGGCAGCCTCAAACAGGAATTCGACCTTCTCGGTGCCCCTTACGACGACCGCGGACCGCGCGGCGACGACGCGCTGCGAGCGCTACGCGCATCCCTGTCGGTCTCAGAACCCGCCTACCACGGCGAGTTTTATTCGTTCGACGGCCTGGTCGTCGACCCGTGCGCGGTTCAGGATCATGTTCCCATCTGGATTGGCGGACGCACGCTGCGATCACTGCGCCGCGCCGTCACCCTGGCCGACGGGTGGGCGCCTTTCAATGTGACGTTGCAGCAGACCCGAGAATGGCTGGGCCGCTTCGAAATTCCGGCCGGCTTCGAGGTGGTGTTACCGCCGCCGGCCCCCCTGGACCCGATCAACGATCCCGAACGCACCCGCGAGATACTCGCCGACAGCGGCGCGCACGGCGCGACCACCATTACCACCTGGTTCACCCATACCTCGGTGCAGCACTATCTGGAGAACCTGCACGCCCTGGCCGAACTCCATCCCCCAGGCGGTGCCGCATGAACCGGGTCAAGGCCGGCATTTTCAGCCTCACCGCACCGTCCGACGACGAAAACGGTTACCTGCGTTGGCACCTGCTTGATCACATGCCGGAGCAGTATCAACTCCCAGGCATCGTGCACGGATTGCGCTGGATCGCAGACGGCGATTACCTCAACCATCGCCTCGCGACGGGCGGACCACTGGGCGAGGTCGGCAACGTCGTGCACTATCTGGTCGGCGACCCCGCCGAAGAAACATTCGATGACTTCGTGGCGCTCGGCCGTGAACTGCGGGAGAACGGTCGCTTCCCGGTCGCCCGGCCGTTACTGCAAATCGCGGGACTGCGTCTGCTGCAGTGGCACTCCTCGCCGCAGGCTCTCGTGTCCGCCGAGGTCGTGCCGTTCCGGCCGCACCGCGGAATTCTGTTGATCGTCGAGGAGCCCACCGACGGCCGTTCGAACGAATGGCTGCAATGGCTGCACGCCGAACACTTTCCGGCCTTGCTCGCCACGCCGGGCACCGCGGGCGCCTGGATGTTCGGTTCGAGCACCGGATGGAGCCATTTACCGCGGGGGTGGCGAGCCGACCACCAATACATCACCGTCGTTTACCTCGACGGGGACCCGCTGAGCACAACACGGGCCCTCGCACCGCTCGTCGAGGAACGGTGGCGAACCCACGCGGTGCGCCCCGTATTCGCCGGTCCGCTGCGCACGATGATCCATTGGGAAGCCTGGCCGTAGCCCGATGGGGGCCGGCACGCGCTGAACAGCGCCTTCGCGGCTACGGTAGGCACGGCGCGGTGCGCGCCTTCGGAGAAAGACCTCTAGGAGGACTTGCGATGAAGAATCCGGACACTCGGCGGCGAATCAGCCGCGGTGTTACCGGGCTCGGCGCGGTCGTGTTGGCTGTCGTCCTGGCGGCGTGTTCCAACACCGGCAGCAAGCCCGCGTCGCCGACGAGCTCGAGTGCGCCACCGTCGAACACGATCTTGATGCTGGACCAGCACACCCACACGATCACTTCCAAAGTCAGCTGCACCAGCTCGGCCTCGGCACCGCACGCGACACCTCCGGAATCGGGTGATCTGACGACGCGAATCAGCGTCCACGACGATTCGGCATCGCTGTCCTTCGCGCTGTCGGACGAGAAGCCGCCCAGCGTTGACGGGTTTTCGATTTCGCTGAAAGTCGGAAACGGCGAGTACCAGCTGCCCTATCAACCGACCCAATCCGTGAACCAGGTGATGGTCACCAAAGACGGCCCGAAGTACACGATCACCGGCAACGGCCAGGGAACCATGCCCGGCCAAACCGGGATGCGTCAGATCACATTCGGGATACACCTGACTTGCCCGTGAACGCCTGATCCGCGAAACATCGGTTGTCTAACCACGATCGCCTCTGAGATGCTGGCATCTTGGACATCTTCACGGAGTGGCAAAAGGGCGGGACGGAACTTCGCTGGCGGTCGACTACCGCCGCCAACGACGGGCAGGAAGTGGGGGTGTTCAGCCGCCGCAGCGGCACGGCTGGGGCACCGCCGCTCGTGCTCGTTCATGGCTTTCCGACGTCGAGCATCGATTACTTCGAGTTGGCCCACGAGCTGAGCTCCGACTTCGACATCTACCTGTTGGACTTTCCGGGTTACGGATTGTCGGACAAACCGCCGGAGCCCTACGTCTATTCGTTGTACGACGATGCGCGTCTGCTCGTGCACGCGATCACCGACGTGTGGCGACTGACCGAATTTCGCATGCTCACCCATGATCGCGGCAGCAGCGTCGGCATGATCGCGCTGGGCATGTTGGCGGCGTTGGACCCGCCGGTGGCCCCTCTCGACCTCATCTTGACCAACGCCAACATCTACCTGCCGCTGGCGAATCTGACGCTGTTCCAAACCGCGCTGCTCGATCCCGAAACGGGGCGAGCCACCGCGGCCGCGACCACACCGGAGACGCTGGCGGCCGGCATGGGCGCCAGCACCTTCATGCCGAGAAGGAAATTGACCGACCCTGAAATCGACGCGCTGGCCAAGTGTTTTGCCTACAAGGACGGGATCCGGGTACTGCCGGACACCATCCAATATCTGAACGAGCGCGCCGCAGACGAAACCAGTTGGCTAGAAGCACTTTCCACCAGCCAGGTGAACACCACCGTGGTGTGGGGACTGCACGACAACGTCGCGCCGCTGCGCGTCCCCAACCACGTGTGGCAGACGTACCTCAAGGCCAAGCCCGGCCGAAATCGCTACTGGGTGGTGCCGGGCGCCGATCACTACGTGCAGTGCGACGCTGCCCGGCAATTGGCCCAGATTGTCCTGCTGACGGTCCAGGAAGAGGACATTCCGCTGCACACCCTCGGGAACCAGCCCGACGGCGCGGTGCTGGTGGATCAAAGCATTCTCTAACGTTGAATTCGTCGGTTTTGCCGAACCGTGGTTATCTCGCTGCTATGTCCGCGCAACCTGACGACCTCGGTGCTGCCCACGTTTCTGGCCCGAACGCTGGGGGCCGGCGCCGCAGCCCGGCGCGAGTGTGACGCCAGCCGCACGTTCGCGTTCGAGTGGGCGGTAGTCACCCCACCAAAACAGGCAAGCGCGCCCAGCCGCGCACGCTCGCAGTATGCGCCCGCTGGGCGTTCGGGTAGTCGACTTCCCAGTCGGGCCAGCGCTTGAGAACCTCTTCGAAGGCTACCCGCGCTTCCAACCTGGCCAGCGCGGAGCCCAAGCAGAAATGCAGGCCTTGCCCGAAGCTGAGATGACTGCCGCGGCGGTGGATGTCGTAACGATCCGGATCCGTGAAGTGGTTTTCGTCGCGGTTGGCGGACGCGTTCAGCAGCAGCATGAACGACCCCTCGGGTACCACGCGACCGTAGTGCTCGGCATCGCGTGCGACATAGCGGGCCTGCACCGGAGACGGCGGCTCGTAGCGCAGTGTCTCCTCGATCGCGCCGGGGATCAGTGACGGGTCCGCGACGAGCTCACGGCGTTGATCGGGGTGATCCGACAGCAACTGCCCCATGAAACCGATTAAGCGAGCGGTGGTTTCGTTACCGGCACCAGCGATCATCGCGGTATAAGCCAGCACCTCGGTCCGGGATAGGGGTCGACGCGTCCCGTCCGGTTCGTCGATCTCGGCGCCCAGTAGTTCGGTCATCAGGTCGTCGGAAGGATGACTGGCCCGCCATTCGATGTAGTCGGCGAACAACGCGATGGAATTCGCGAAGACGTTCGCATCGATCGCAGCGGGGTCACTGTCCTTGGACAATTCGATGTTGGCGACGCTGCGGTCGCGGATCTTCTCTTGATCCTCTTCGGGGATGCCCAAGAGATAGCCGATGGTTCGCATCGGCATCATCGCGCCTAGGTCTGCGATGAAATCGAACCCGCTCCCGCCGACCAGGGGGTCCAGCTCACGGATGCAGAATCCACGAACCATCGACTCGACGGCCAACATGCGCCTGGGGGTGAAAACCCGGGACAGCAGTTTGCGGTGCAGATCGTGCAGCGGAGGATCCTCGAACAGCAGAATGCCCGGTGGCACTTCGATATTCGCGAACAAGATATCGGCGGTGGTGCCCCGGCCGGAGCGGTAGGTCTCCCAGTTCGGCAGTTCGCGGACCACGTCGTCGTAGCGGCTCAGCGCGTAGAAGTTGTATTTCTCGTTGTAGTACAGCGGCGCTTCTTCGCGCATCCGCTTCCACACCGGATATGGGTTCGAGTCGATCTCGACGTCGAATGGGTCGTAATACAACTCAACGGCATTGGCGCTTGTCATAATCGGATCCCTAACTCAGACGTTGCGGTGCAAGAAGCCGTGCAAGAGCGCTTGAACGAGTTCCTCAACGATCACCTCCCGCGGCGGTGGCGTGTCCCCGAAGTAGGTCGAACGCAGCGCGGCCATGCCCGCGATCATCGAAACCGTTGAGTGCGCCGGCAAGTCGGGATGGTCCGACCGCAACCCGCGCAATTGCATTCCCTCGACGCTGATTTGGCCGAGCACCGTGACCGCCCGGCGGATCTCGGCGATGCCGGCGTCCGTCTTTTCCTCGTCGCTGAGATTTTCGGCCGCCATCAGTGTCAGCAGCAGGCCCTGGTGTTCGACGAACACGTCGTAGAGCCGCGACACGAAAAGCCGAGTCAGCTCCTCCTCGTCGGTCTCCTCGGGGACCACCGATTGCCAGGTCTTGCCGAATTCGTCGACGAAGCTCACGAAGGGCACCACGAGTGCCTCGCGGAACAGCGCCGCCTTCGAGCCGAAATTGCGGAACAGCAGGTGCTCGGTGACACCGGCGGCCTGAGCGATCTCCCGCGTTGTGGTGCTGCGGTAGTCCTGACCGGCGAAAAGCGCCCGGGCAGCGTCGAGCAGCAGCCTGCGCGGCTCTCCGCGGGGCCGACGCGCCACCGTCGCCGGTGTCGGCGGCTTAGTCGCTCGCTGGGGCACCGATGTCCACTCCTCCCAACCTCACGCCTCGGGGATAGTATCCACTATCTAGATAGGATAGTATCCACTACCTTAACGATGCGCATCATCGAAAGGGTGACACCATGGGCGCTGTCATCATGCTCGGCACGCTGTTCGGCCTGATCATCCTGATCTTCGGGCTGGTAGTCCGGTTCGATCCCGAAGCCCGGCGCACGCCGAGCGAAAAGGACCGCCGGTGAACACCGAAATGACGCCGGTGATGGCCGGGGCTCAGTACTTTTCCTACGTCGCCAGCATCACGTTCCTAGTGGTCGGCATCTATCTGAGCTACCGCCGCCGCCGCATCCATCCGCTGTTGCTACTTGGCGTTTCGGCAATCTCGTTCTCGTGGATCGAATCTCCCTACGACTGGGCGATGTACGCACAGTTTCCGCCGGCGCTGCCCCGCATGCCGTCCTGGTGGCCGCTGAACATGACGTGGGGCGGGTTGCCGTTGGCGGTGCCGATCGGCTACGTCTCCTACTTCATCATTCCCGCCGTCACCGCGTCGGCCCTGGGACGCCGGCTGAGCGCAAAGTTCAACTGGCGCAGGCCGATTACCCTTCTGGTGGTCGGCCTCATCGTCGGGTTCTGCTGGGCACTGTTTTTCAACGCCTTTACCGGAGCCCAGCTCGGCAACTTCTACTACGGCTACGTGATTCCCGGCCTGGCGATCTTCGAGGGGACCAAGCACCAATACCCGCTGTATGACTCGCTCGCGATGGGCATCCAGATGATGATCTTCACCTATCTGCTCGGCCGCACCGATGGACAAGGACGCAATGTCATCGATATGTGGGCCGACAAGAGATCGAAGAGCCGGGGGCAGTCCGCGGTGTTGTCCATCGTGGCGGTCATCGTCGTCGGACACGTGGTGTACGGCGCGGTCTTTGCGCCCCATCTCATTACGAAGCTGGGCGGCTATGTGACCGCGGGACCGACCGAGCAGCTGTATCCAGGCGTACCGAACCAACCCAAGTAAGCGCTCAGCCCAGCGCCGCGGGCAGCACCTCGTCGCCCACCCGTTTGAGATACCGCCACGCGATGTCCGGCGGCAGCCCGCCGCACAGCGGCGACAAATTGAGCATCTGGCCGGCGCGGACCCGCGAAATCGCTTCTGGCACCGAGATAATGATGTGCGACGTTGGCTTGGCGCGCAGTTCGTCGACGGTCTTCACGTGCGAGAAGCCCGCCGTAGTCTCGTCCCCGGGATTCCACGCCGCATAGGTTTGCACGTCGTGCAGCAGATGCTCCCCGATCTCCTTCCACGCCTGGTCCAGATCGTCGGCGACGAACACGACCGACGGCGTGTTGCGGTCAGGAAACATTGTCGGACCGGGCTGATGGCCGTGCTCACGACAGGCCTGCTCGTAGGCCTCTTGCATGCCGGGCTCGTTTGCATTCCCGAGCATGCCCAGCCCGTATCGGCCGGCACGACGGGCCGCGGCCACCGTGCCACCGCCCCACATCAATCCCGGCCCGCCGGCGGTCAGTGGGCGCGGCGTCACCGTGATCCGCCGTCCGTCTTCTTCGACGGTTTCGCCGGCAAGCAGTCGCCGTAACAGCGAAAGCTTCTCGTCGCAGACGCGGCCGCGCTTCTTGATCGGCACGCCGAAGTGCTCGAACTCCTCGGGCCGGTAACCCAGCGCCAGGATGTATGACGCCCGCCCATTGCTGATGATGTCGAGCACCGCCATGTCCTCGGCCAGGCGCACGGTTTCGTAGAACGGCAGGATCAGAATCATGCTCAGCGCCAGCCGCTGCGTTCGCGAGGCCACCGCCGACGCCAGCAAAAACGGGGACGGCAGGTAGCCGTCCTCCGAGCCGTGATGCTCGCAGATAACGGCGGCCAGACCACCGTGATCCTCTGCCCACGCACACATCTCGGGCGCCGCGGCGTACAGATCGGCGGGGGGCGCAGCCCACTCGGGGGCGCGCATGTCGAAGCGCAGTGTGTACACGGCAAACTCCTAGATGGCCTAATCGTTGTGATGCACGTTACACGTCTGATCGAAGGCGTAAAGCGGCAGCGTGGTCGCGGATGTCGAGTGTGAATCCTGCGACGCGACACGCCGCCGCAGCGTCGTCAGATTCACTCTCGTTGCCCGGTTGGTCCTGGCCGCGGCGGCCGCGGCGCGTTCGAGGTACGGCCACGCCACATCGGGTGCGACGCCGCGGGTCTCTGCCCACGCGCACATGTCGATGGCCGCCGCGTACAGATCGGCGGCCGGACCAGCCCATGCCGGGGCGCGCATGTCGAACCTCAGTGTGAACATCAGCGCGCCAGGTGATCCATTTCCCGCCGGTCGACCCTCAACCCGCACCTTAACCTAAGATTTGTTCTTTAGGATAGTACTTACTCTCTTAAACCCTTGACCGTGTTGGCTCGCGGCTGTTAGCTTCCGTTTCGAACGTTGGGTAACTGCCGGCGTAAGGGCAACGGCCGCCTCAGCTTTCATCACGCGTGCAACTGAGGAGGAACGACATGACGGCTCAGCGGGTAGTGGTATGGGCAACGGGCGGAATCGGTTCGATCGCCATCCGCGCGATCGATCGTCGCCCCAATCTGGAATTGGTCGGGGTGTGGGTGCACTCCCCGGAGAAGGACGGCAAGGATGCCGGCGAACTCGCCAGCGGTGAGCCGATCGGCCTGAAGGCCACCACCGACGCCGATGCGCTGATCGCGTGCAAGCCGGATTGCGTGATCTACGCGGCCAGCGGCCCCGAACGCGACGCCCTGGCCATTCCGGACTACGTCCGGCTGCTCGAGGCCGGCATCAACGTGGTCACGACGAGCACGACGCGCCTGGTGAATCCGCACGCCTACGAACCCGCCGAGTGGCGCGACCAGCTGGTGGCCGCGGCCAAGCAGGGCCAGGCGTCGCTCTACGCCTCGGGGATCGAGCCGGGCTTCGCCGCCGACTATCTGCCGTTGGTGTTGTCCACGCAGTCGTCGTCCATCGACCAGATTCACGCGTGGGAGATCGGCCTGTACGACGACTACGGCGTGCCCGACATCATGAGCGACGCGTTGGGCTTCGGCCGGCCGCTCGACTACCAACCGTGGATCGGCTTCCCGGGCGCGATCGCCGGCGAATGGCAGGGGCAGATCCGGTTGATCGCAGAAGCGCTGGGAGTCGAAGTCCAGGAGGTCCGTGAGTATTTCGACCGCGCGGTCACCGACCGGACGCTGGAGGTCGCGATGGGTACCGTCGAGGCGGGAACCTGCGGCGCGCTGCGCATGCGGGCCACCGGCATCGTCGACGGTCGTGAAGCCATCATCATCGAGCACGTCACGCGACTCGCGCACGACGTCGCCCCGGATTGGCCGGAAGGCATCGGGGACCTGTCCTACCGCGTCCAGATCAGTGGTGATCCCGATATCGACTGCACGCTCGCGGCAACGCTGAAGGACCCGCGAAAGGCCGGCGTCGGGGGCATGACGTCCGGGGCGGGCGCCATGGTTGCCACCGCCCTGCGCGTCGTCAATGCCGTGCCCTATGTCGTCGCCGCCGAGCCCGGACTGTTGAGTTCGGTCGACTTGCCGCTGACGATCCCCACGGGTGCGTTTGTGACCGGCTGAGCCGGCACGCGGCACCCGCGGCTTAGTCTGGCGGGAATGACGGTCAATCCCCTCGAGGAACTCACGCTGGGCCAACTGCAACTGCGCACCAGCATGAAGTGGCGCGCGCATCCAGCCGATGTCCTGCCGTTGTGGGTTGCCGAGATGGACGTCAAGCTGCCTCCCACGGTCGCCGACGCCCTGCGCGAGGCGATCGACATCGGCGATACCGGCTACCCGTCGGGCACCGCACTCGCCGAGGCCGTCGGTGAATTCGCCTCGCGGCGTTGGCAATGGGACGACCTCGAGGTCACCCGTACGACGATCGTCCCCGACGTCATGCTCGGAATCGTTGAGACGCTGCGGCTTATCACCGACCCCGGCGATGCGGTCGTCGTCAATTCTCCGGTGTACGCGCCGTTTTACGCTTTCGTGTCACACTCGGGTCGGCGGGTGATCGAGGCGCCGCTCGATCCCGACGGGCGAATTGCGTTGGATGCGTTGGAGGAAGCGTTCACCCGGGCACGGGCGTCGGGCCGAAAGGTCGCGTACTTGCTGTGCAATCCCCACAATCCGACGGGAACGGTACACACCGTCGACGAGTTGCGCGGGGTGGCCGACTGCGCGCGGCGGTCGCGTGTGCGGGTGGTCGCGGACGAGATTCACGCACCAGTGATCCTGGCCGGATCGCAATTCACGCCGTACCTGAGTGTGCCGGGTGCCGAGGACGCGTTCGCCCTGACCTCCGCCTCGAAGGCGTGGAACCTTTCCGGACTCAAGGCGGCCCTGGCCATCGCCGGGCCGGAGGCGGCGGCGGATCTGCAGCGGATGCCGGAAGAAGTCAGCCACGGACCGAGCCACCTGGGCGTCATCGCGCACGCGGAAGCGTTCCGGACCGGCGACGACTGGCTCGACGCGCTACTGCAGGGCCTGGACGCCAACCGGACGTTACTCAGCGACCTGGTCGCCCAACACCTTCCACAAGTGGAATATCAAGGCACACAGGGCACTTACCTGGCCTGGCTTGATTGCCGCCGGCTCGGCTTCACCGAGGATGCCGACGATGGCCTCGCGGTGGTGGCCGACCTGTCCGGGCCGGCTCGCTGGTTTCTCGACCACGCCCGTGTCGCGCTCAGCTCCGGCCATGTGTTCGGCACCGGCGGCGCCGGCCATGTGCGGCTGAATTTCGCTACCTCGCAAGCGATTCTCACCGAGGCGGTATCACGCATGGGCCGTGCACTCGTCGACGCCCAGTAATACTGCGCGACAACGTCTTTCATCTATAGGGAAATTTCCTCGGTGCCGCGGCCCAAATTGCGGAATCCCTCGGCCGGCTTCTCGAAGCCCAGGATGAAGGGCAACGAATTCAGCTCGAATTTCGCCTTGGCGCCGAGGCGTCCGGACAAGCTGCGTTTTGCCAACAGCGGTGGCACCTCGGAGACCGACAGATCGATGTAGTGTGTCGACGTTTCTCCGATCCCCTCGTGGGTCAACGGCCGGCAAAGCTTGCGGACCGAGTCGTCGAGACCTTGGACGACGGCGTCCGTCATCAGCACATGATGTCCGCGATCAGCAGCACGCCGCGCCGGATGGCCATAAATTCGCTAGTTTGGTGGCCTGCCAGGTTCTCCCCCAATGAAATTTCGTACTGGACGAAGCGGCGTAGCGGAGAGAGGCTAGCAGGGGTGCCCGTTCACCGGAGGAGCTGAATATGGATGTGCTGCGAACCCCGGACTCCCGATTCGAAAACTTGGAAGGCTATCCGTTCGTAGCGAACTACATTGAGGTGGCGGCAAGCGATTCCCCGCCGGTGCGCATGCACTTTCTCGACGAGGGGCCGGCCGACGGCCCGCCGATCGTGCTACTGCACGGCGAGCCCACCTGGAGCTATCTGTACCGCACGATGATTCCGCCGCTGGTTGATGCGGGAAACCGCGTGCTCGCGCCCGACCTGATCGGCTTTGGCCGCTCCGACAAGCCCAGCCGGATCGAGGATTACACCTACCTGCGCCATGTCGAGTGGGTGACGGCATGGTTCGAGCGGCTGCGCCTGAAGGAAGTCACGCTGTTCGTCCAGGACTGGGGATCGCTGATCGGTCTGCGCATCGCCGCCGAGCAGGGTGAACGGATCGCGCGCATCGTCGTGGCGAACGGCTTTCTGCCCGCGGTCCAGCGGAAGCCCTCTCCGGGGTTCCTGGCGTGGCGGGCCTTTGCGCGCTACTCCCCCGTGCTGCCCGCGGGTCGCATCGTGGCGGCGGGCACCGTCCGCAGGGTTCCGCCCAAGGTGCGCGCCGGCTATGACGCCCCCTTTCCGGACAAGACGTATCAAGCCGGGGCCCGGGCATTTCCGCAGCTGGTCCCGACTTCACCCGACGACCCGGCCGTTCCGGCCAATCGCGCCGCCTGGGACGCGCTGGGCCGATGGGAGAAACCCTTCCTCGCCATCTTCGGGGCTCGCGACCCGATTCTGGGGCAGGCCGACCGGCCCCTGATCAAGCACGTCCCGGGGGCGGCCGGCCAGCCTCATGCCCGCATCCGGGCTAGTCACTTCATCCAGGAAGACAGCGGGCCCGAACTGGCCGAACGGGTCCTCGCCTGGCAGAAGCCCTTGCTATGAAACGTCACCGGGCGTCGGCTAGTCGCGCGACACCGCGCATGACGACCCCGCTGACCGCGCGGCTGAACTGATCGCTCGTTGTCCCGCCGCCGGACAATTTTTCTGTTGTCGCCGGACCTCGAGTGCAACGATCAGCCAATGGACATGATGACGATGGGCCTGATGGGCACGGTGGTGGGTGCTTCGGCCATGGGCATCGCGGGCATCGCGAAGTCGACCGTCGACCACCTGCTCCCCGGGATGGCGCTAAACGGCAACAACAAGCATCAGATGCGGAGCCAAATACATTCGCAGCGATGCGATGCGATCCAACAATGGCGCAGCGGCCTGGCCGGGGCTCGTGATGCCTACCGGCAGTGGGCCTGCGGACCGCGCGTCGACGATCCGCCCAACGTCGTCGGCGACGAGTGGTTCGAGGGCTTGCGGCCCCACCTACCGACCACCGGCGAAGCGGCCAAGTTTCGCACCGCCCACGAAGTCCACTGCGATAACCCGACTCTGATGCAGCTTTCGCTGGAGATCGGACGGGTGGAAAAGGAGTGGACCGAAGAAGCGAAGGGCCGTCGACGCCGAAGGCGAAACCGCCAATAGCACGAATGGCCAGATTCATTTGACAACACTAGACTCTCTGTATGATCGCTGATCCCCGTGCCGGACTACGTTAGGACGGTCCGCAATGGGTCGAAAAGGTTGGGGCGGAGCGCCACCCGCTGATGATGAGGAAGCGCGCAAGCGCATCATCGATGCGGCCCTGCGCAGCATGGAGCGGCGGGGGCCAAAACACACCAGCCTGTCCGTGATCGCGGACGACCTCGGCGTCACGCGCCCCACCGTCTACCGCTACTTCGCCACTTTGGACGAGTTGGTAACGGCGGCAAGCGACGTCGCCCTGGGAGGCTGGACCGCGCGGATCGCCGATCTCACCGCAGGCAATGGTGAGCCGGTCGAGCTGTTGGTCGAGGCCGTCGCCTACCTCGTGGAGCAATTGCCCAATGAGCCGGTGCTGATGATGCTGCTGGAGACCGACCAGAGCCGGCTGATGAGTCGGCAGATGGTGTTGGGCGAATCCATCCGGCGATCACGCGTGATCCTCGAGCGCACCGAAATCGATTGGGCTGCATTGGGTTATCGTGGCAGAGATTTCGACGATCTGGTCGAGTACCTGCTGCGCATCATCCAGTCGATGGTTCTGGTCCCGTCGGACCCGCCACGGTCGGCGGGACAGTTACGCGCCGTGCTGCGGCATTGGATCGGGCCGGTGGTGAAGACTCCGCCGGCCCGCAAGAAGCGCTAGGACGGCTTGCGCGGCGCCTCGGAGATTGGGACGACCGCCGCGGCCGGTTGTTCGGGCAAGTCGTCGGCGTGGAACCAGCGAAACGACATCAACCCTTCCGGGTGATCCTTGGTCGAGATGGCGTTGGGGTGGTCGAGCTCTTCGCGGCTGATCACGATGGTGATACTGCCGTCCCGGTTAGGTACAGCGGTGCCGGAATTGATTCCGCCACGGCCGTATTCGAGGTCGGGTGCTGCCATGTACTGGTTCCACAGCGTGAGGTTCCAGAACCGGCACTTCGGGTGGTGCGACGTGATCACCAGCGCCTCGCCGGGCTCGAGAGCGTACGCGCCCAGGCTGTAGACCGCGTTTTGCATCGAGTAACCGTGCGTGGCGGCACCGGCCCGGTACGGCGGGGCAAGAACATTGTGCGAGAGGTTTTGCCCGTCGGCGAGTTCGGTCGGCTTGCGCTCTTGCAGCACCAGCGGCACGATCGCGAACATGTCCTGGGTGTAGCGCAGCGCCGAGCGCAACGACTGAGCCACTGCCGCATCGGTTTTCAGTGGCTGGACAGGCAAGTCGCCGTGGTAGATGACCTCGATCGACCAGTCGACGCGTCGGCTGTGAGCGGGGTCTTCGTGGTAGTCCCGGGTGAGCACCCCATGCGCGTCCTCGTCGAGAGCGATGAAGGGCCCGTCGTAGTCCCGCGGACGTTCGGGGCCCAGGATGCAGGAGAAGCGCCGGTCCTCATCTAGCGGCATGTCCTCGTCGTGGAGCACGCCGATGGTGCGGTTGGGCCATGCCCCGGGTTCGGGTTCGTTGTACACAGCGACCGAGTACATCACGCTCTCGTTCGGCGTTCCGCTGATGCGGTAGGTGCGCCGCGGGTCGATGACGACGTAGCTGTAATACGCGTCGGTGTTGTCCCCGCCCCAGCGGCGGTCACGGCGAAACGGCGTCAGCACATCGTGGAACCGAGGCGCCACCGGGTCCGCGAACAACGTCACGTCCAACGACAAGCCCAGCATTGTGGCGAGGAACTCGTAGCCCTCGGCGACGGCCAATTCTCCGCGCACCGCCTTGGGGCCTTCGAGGAACAGATTCTCGAAATCAGCGAAGGCGGTGAGCAGTTCGCGCCATGCGGCTGAGCTTTGTGGATTGGCCATGAGCAGCATCATAAGCGGGCCTCAAAATACAGCACAACGTCCCTTGTAAAATGTGTAACGACGTAGGTATGGTCCGGAGGTGAGCGACGCGATCCACATCACCGATCTCGCCAAGCCGACATTCACGCCCGAAGCCCAGGCAATCATCGACGGCATGGCCGCGATGGCCGACTATTGTCCGCTGAGCACCGATGCCCTGCACGAACAAGCCACGGCCCAGACGGGTTTGACCGACTTCGGCGAACAGGATTATCGGGAGCGGATGGCGGTCCTGCTCGAGGCGTTCCACGAATTGCCGCGGCTGACCCCGTTCGGCCGCACCTACGCGTTCTCGCTGATGCTGACGTTCCTCAAGGGCAGGCTGCGGGTCATCGACCATCTCAAGCGGCACCCCGAGATCTTCGACGTCCGCATCGAAGCGCCCATGGTGATCGCCGGGCTGCCGCGCACCGGCACCACTCATCTGCACAGCCTGTTGGCGGCCGATCCTGCGCTGCGCTCACTTCCGTACTGGGAAGCCCAGGAGCCACTGCCCGCGCCCGGCGAGGAAGGCACCATTGAGCCTCGTCGCCAGCGCACCGGCGACGCCCTCACCATCTCCAACACGCTGATGCCGTACTTCACGCTGATGCACGAGATGACGACCGACCATATCCACGAAGACATCGGGCTGATGGTGCAGGATTTTTCGAGCGGCTTCTTCACCACGCTCACCCATCTGCCGCGCTGGTCGGATTACCTGCGCGAGCACGACCAGACCCCGGCCTACCAGTTTCTGCGCATGATGCTGCAGGTGCTGCAGCATCAAGACGGCTACCAGCGCCGCTGGGTGCTCAAGTCGCCGCAGCATCTCGAGCAGTTCATCCCAATCCTCAACGTATTTCCCGACGCAACGTTCATCGTCACCCACCGCGACCCCGTCGATGTCGCGGTGTCGATGGCCACGATGATGACCTACACCATGCGTATGAGCGTCGACGAGGTTGACGTGCACACCGTGGCCGAATACTGGATCACCCGCATCGACGAGCTGCTCAGCGCGTGCATGCGTGACCATGATCGGCTGCCCGCCGACCGCACCATCGACGTCCGCTTCGACGAGTTCATGGCCGACGACCTGGCGATGGCACAACGGGTCTGGGACACGGCCGGCTACTCACCGTCCGAGGAGTCGAGAAAGGCTGTGGCACAGTACGTGGCCGGCCATGAGCGCGGTCGGCTGGGTCGCGTCGAGTACCATCCCGAAGACCTGGAGCTCGACAAGGACGAGCTGCGTCGGCGGTTCGCCCCGTACGTCGAGCGGTTCGTCAAACCGGCTGCCGCGAGCTCGGCGTAGCCGCCTGGCGCGACGCCGTTGCGGTCCCGGCGAGAACGACCTCCCTAGCTAACCGCGGTGTACCACCGAACGACGTCCCCGCCGTGCTTCCAACGCTCGAACCACTGATCGGCGAATTTCGGCAGCGGCTCGTGTTCCGGTTTGTGATAAGGAGTTTGGCTCATCAGCACACGTCCTGCCGCGACAAGTATCTGCTTGCGCGGCACGCTCGCGAAGGCCGACGGAACCGGTCGACTGCCCGACGCCAGCTTGCTCTTGAGGTTCTCCCAGGCCCCGTAGGCGGGAAGGAGCATTCGCGCGTCGACCTTGCGATCGCTTAGTGGCACGTGCACGTTGACACCGTCGACGATGACAGCCATGACCCGCAGCAGATGCTTGACCACTGCCGGCAAGACACGAATGCGATACCAGTTGTCGCCGACGACGGCGTCGTAAATCACCAGTGCCGAGCTGCGGTGCTCGACCTCTTCGACGAAGTGCCACAAGAACAATGACGCCACTCGGTCGTCGCCCGGACGGAACAGTGTCGCCTCGTTGTCGAGCATCAGCTTGAACGACGGCGTGAAGGTGGCCTCCAGATCGGCGATGTAGGCCAGTCGGAATTTGAGAGATTTCGTCGCGGTGAGCGTGTCGAAGCACGCCATCACATCGTCGAAGGTCTGCTGCAGGCCCGGATAGCGCTTGATCAGTGCGTTGACATGCTTGCGGTGCGAGCTGGAGTGTTGCGCCTCCTGGCGCAAGAACGCGGTCGCCTCCGTTACCACAGCGGCGTCGGTCATCCGTGGTTTGGCCTCCTGCACCGCGGCCACGATCATCTGCTCGAAGCAGATGGCGATGATCGACGTGGCGTTCATGAAGAAGGAAAAGGCGGGGTTCTCCGGATGCCAAGCCCATGGGACGTCGTCGGTGAAGTCGAACTTCGGACGTCGCACCTCGAGATCAGTCACTGGTCCATTCCCGCGAAACATCATTATACAGAGTTACGTCTGGTGTAAGATCTGATTGTTGCGGCCTCATGAGGATGAGTCAAGGCCTCATGAGGCGCATAATCAGCCCCAGGTGGAGATCACCAGGGGCTGAATCCGCGTGGCGGCGTTAGCCGGTGACGGCGAGGACCGCTTTCGCCAGCTCGGGGCGGCAGACCACCACGTCCGGCAACTTCGGATCGGCCTGGTTGTAGCGCAGCGCCGACCCGTCGATGCGGGAGGTGTGCAAGCCGGCCGCACGCGCCACCGCGACGGGAGCGGCCGAGTCCCACTCGAACTGTCCGCCGGCGTGAACGTAGACATCCGACCGACCCTGGATCACAGATGCGACTTTGGCTCCGGCAGAACCCATTTCGACCAGTGTGCCGCCCAACGCGTCGCGGACTTCCAGAGCGATCGCCGGTGGACGAGTTCGTGATACGACGATGCGCGGCTTGGCCGGCGCGGCGGGCGGCGCGGCAACGTCGGGCGTCGCCAACGTGACGCCCTGGGCCGGCAGCGCCACGGCGCCGGCGACTAGCTCACCGGCCTGCCAGAGCGCGACATGCACCGCCCAGTCGTCGCGTCCGAGCTCGGAGAATTCCCGCGTGCCGTCCAGCGGGTCAACGATCCATACCCGCTCCGAGCGCAGCCGCACCGGGTCGTCGGCGCCCTCTTCGGACAGGACGGCATCCTGGGGCCGCTCGGCGCCGAGTGCTTGCATCAGAAAGTCGTGGGATCGCTTGTCCCCCGCTGCTTTCCGTTCGCTCGCGTCGACCTCGGCGAATTCCTCGCGGACCCCGAGCAACAGCTGCCCCGCCTCGGTGGCCAAACGCGCGGCCAGTGCGTGGTCATTCATCGGTTACTCCTAATCCGTCGCGAGAGTGTCAATACTTCCCTATGTTGGTAGCGTTGACCAAATTTACCGTGCCAAGGTGCTTGACGCAGCCGGCACCCCGCCATCGGCATCTGACATAACCTGGAGAACGTGAGCGGCAACGTCTTTGAAACGGGCGGGTTGCGGCACATTCCGCGGGGGCGGCTGACGGCGATCGGCATCGTCGTGGCCCTTCTACTGGTGGGTGTGCTGATCTTCGCCGGCGTGAAACTGACCCAGGGCCAGCAGAGCACGACGGCCCAGTCCATCAGCCAACCACCCGCCCCGCCGGACAGCTACGCCATTCCGGGCTGCTACAACCCGTCGGTCCAGCCGAGCCCGCGTCCGAAGAAGCTCACTGTCCTGGGATGTGCGGGTGTTGCCGTTGCGCTGCAAGACATGTCGTGGAGTTCGTGGGGACCGCAGGGCGCCGACGGCACCGGAACCGCCGTTTTCAAGTTGTGCGATCCGAATTGCGCCACCGGCGCCCAACTCACGGAACCGGTTGTCGTTCATGCGTGGAATGCGCAGAAGCCACGTCCCGATGCTATTTGCGTGGCCGGCCTCAAGATTTTCAGCGACATGATCCTGGCCTTCCCCAAGGACGTCCCGCCCCCCAACGCCCAACAGATCAATACTCAGTACCACGGAATGCCCGCGGTGCACTTCGTCAACTACTCGCCCAGCGATACCCGCCAGACCGAGTTCATCGGCTACACGTTCTGCAACTGAAACGTCTCTGGTACCGCAGACGCGCCGAACGTGCTCGCACTGCGGAAAAATCGGCAAAATCCCGCCGTCAGAGCACGTTCGGCAGAGCGAGAACTCGCTTAGACCTCGACGACGACGGCACCGCCCTGGCCACCGCCCGCGCACATCGCGGCAACACCGATGCCGCCACCGCGGCGAGCCAGCTCGTAGACCAGCGTCGTGACCATGCGCGCGCCCGAGGCGGCGATGGGGTGGCCGAGGCTGCAGCCACTACCGGAGAAGTTGACCTTTTCCTCGTCCAGGCCGTACTCCCGGCAGGCCGCGATCGGCACCGAGGCGAACGCCTCGTTGATCTCCCACAGCGCCACATCCGACGGCGACAAGCCGGCCCGCTGCAGCACCTTGCCGATGACCTTCACCGCGCCCAGACCGCAGTCCCGCGCCGGCACACCCGCGGCAGCCCACGCCTTCACCGTGCCCATCACGTTGAGCTTGTTGGCTTTGGCGTAGTCGCTGTCCACAAGCGCGACGGCCGCAGCGGCGTCGTTGGTGCCGCTGCTGTTGCCCGCGGTGATCGAGAAGCCTTCGATCTCCGGGTGCAGCACCTTCAGGCCGGCGAGCTTCTCGATGGTGGTGTCACGACGCGGGTGCTCGTCCACGGCGAACTCGGTGACCGAGCCGTCGAACTGGGTGATCTTCAGCGGCAAGATCTCGTCGGCGAACTTGCCGGCGTCCTGGGCCGCGATGGCGCGCTGGTGCGAACGGGCCGCCCAGGCGTCCATCTCCTCGCGGGTGATCCCGACGCTCTGCGCGGTGTTCCAACCGACGGTGATCGACATGTCCTTGGCGGGCGCATCCGGCGTCTCGACATGCGTCGGCGGCATCCACCGCTCTTCGAACTTCAGCTCCGGTCCCGGGATGCGCCAGTTCGTCAGCGGCGTCATCGACAGCGACTGCACACCGCCGGCGATCAGCACCCGCTCCATACCCGAGCCGATCTGCGCCGAGGCGTTGCCGATGGCCGTCAGGCTGCCCGCGCAGTGCCGGTTGACCGACTGACCGGGAACGTGCTCGAGACCGGTAGCGGTGGCGGCGTAGCGCGCCAAATCCCCACCACCGTAATGTGATTCGGCGAAGATGATGTCGTCGATGTCGGATGGGTCGACGCCGGACCGGCGGACCGCCTCCGGGAGCACCGCGGTGATCAGGGTCTCCGGCGGTGTGTTGACCAGCGTCCCTTTGAACGAACGGCCAATGGCCGTCCGGACAGCTCCGACGATGACGGGTGTACCCATGTTCTTAACCTCGCTGCGGTGGGCGGTCAGACGACGCGAATCGTATCAAATACTGTATAGGCAATAGTAATGGTCTAAATTCGGTACGCCGGGGTCTGTGACGGCGCTAACAATTAAGCGTTTCGGGTAAAAGACGGAGGCCGACCGTTGAAGACCAAAGGTGCGCTGGTCTGGGAATTGAACCAGCCGTGGTCGATCGACGAGATCGAGATCGGCGATCCCCGCCGCGGTGAGGTGACCGTCCAGCTCGAGACGGCCGGCCTGTGTCACTCCGACCAACATTTGTTGACCGGCGACTTCCCCATCCCGAGCTTTCCGGTCCTGGGCGGTCATGAGGGCGCCGGCATCATCACCGAGATCGGGGAGGGCGTCGAGAATCTGGCCGTCGGCGACCACGTGGTGATGTCGTTCATCCCGTCGTGCGGAACGTGCCAGCCGTGCCAGACGGGGCTGCGCAACCTGTGCGACCTCGGTATGGGCCTGTTGTCCGGCCAATCAGTATCCGACGGGTCCTATCGGGTGACCGCGAAAGGCCAGAACGTCCTGCCTATGTCACTACTGGGGACCTTCTCGCCCTACGTGGTGGTGCATCACACCTCGGTGGTCAAGGTCGATCCGACGATCCCGTTCGAAGTCGCCTGCCTGGTGGGCTGCGGGGTGACTACCGGCTTTGGCTCGGCGGTGCGCAGCGCGGCGGTCAAACCCGGCGAGGACGTCGCGGTCATCGGCATCGGTGGTGTGGGTGTCGCCGCATTGCAAGGCGCCCGAATCGCGGGGGCCCGAAGGATATTCGCGGTCGATCCGTTCGACTGGAAGCGTGAGCAGGCGTTGAAGTTCGGCGCCACAGCGGCTTTCGCCGATGTCGCCAGCGCCTTCGCCCGCATCGCGGAGGCGACGCGCGGCTTCATGTGCCACAAGGTGATCGTCACCGTCGGCCGCACCGAGGGCAGCGAAGTCGAATCCTGGATGGGCCTGACCGCCAAGGGCGGGGTGTGTTGCCTCACCGCGATGGGGGGCGTGATGGACACCGACGTCACGCTGAATCTGGCCGGGCTGTCGCTGCTCCAGAAAAGCTTGCAGGGCAGCATCTTTGGCGGAGGCAACCCACAACACGACATCCCGGCGATTCTCCAGCTTTACCAACTGGGTCAGATCAACCTCGACGACATGGTGACCCGTGAATACCGCCTCGAGCAGGTCAACGATGGGTATCGCGACATGCTCGAGGGCCGCAACATTCGCGGCGTCATCCGTTTCACCGACGCCGACAGGGTTTGATCGCGCCGCTTTGCCGCGAGCGTAACGGCACGGTGAAAAATTCGGCGGAATCCCGACGTGGCGTTACGCTCGCGGGCCTGGCGTGAGCACAATGAGTCCATGACCACCCCCGTAGCCCAGCGTGAGGCCCAGACCGCCGCATACCGAATCGCAGCGATGTTGCTGGGTGTCGGCACCGTGCACTTCCTCGCCCCCAAACCGTTCGACACAATCGTCCCCGTCGAGCTGCCGGGAGATCCGCGCTTCTACACCTACGCATCGGGTGTCGCCGAGATTGCCACCGGCGCCTTGCTGGTGCCGCGACAGACTCGCCGGTTCGCCGCGCTGGCCGCCGTCCTACTGTTCATCGGGGTCTTCCCGGCCAATGTCAACATGTGCCGGTTGTGGTGGAACAAGCCGTGGCCGATGCGCATCGCCGCCTTCGCCCGGCTGCCGCTTCAGATTCCGATGATCACCACGGCGCTGAAAATCATGCGCAACAGCTAACCGGAGCATTCGATGAAAACCACCGGAATCGCGGTGCTACTCGCGTTGGCGGCCGCCTTGATGATCGGCATCGGAGACGTCCTAGAACAGCGATCCGCTAGGCAGGTCACCGATAAACCGGTCAGCACCCCGGCGCTATTCCATCGCCTGCTGCGCGATCGCCGTTGGTGGCTAGGCAGTCTCGTGGCCGCCGCCGGGTTCGGGCTGCAGGCCGCGGCGCTCGGCCTAGGTTCGGTGGTTCTCGTGCAGGCGCTGTCGGTGACTTCGCTGCTGTTCGCGCTGCTCATCAGCAGCACGGCGAATCACCGCAAAATATCACGCTGGCAAGCTATTTGGGCCGTACTGCTCGTTGCTGCCGTCGCAGTGGTGGTGACCGTCGGCAACCCGCAGGCCGGCACTCCCCGCGGGTCGATCAAGACATGGGTGATCGTGGCCTTGATCCTGGGCCCAGCCCTGATCGTGTGTGTGATCGGTGCTCGCTTGTCCTCGGGCTGGCTCAGCGCGTTGCTGCTGGGTCTCATGTCGGGCGCGCTGTGGGGCCTTTTTTCGGTGCTGACGAAGGGCGTGGTGGACCAACTCGGCCGCGGCATTCCGGAGCTGTTGCGAACGCCGGAGTTGTATGTGTGGGCGGTGCTGGGGATCGCCGCGACGGCCTGGGAGCAGTCGGCGTTTCGGGCCGGCCCGCTGACCGCGTCGCTGCCCGCGGTGACGGTCGCCGAGCCGCTCGTCGGCTCGGTGCTCGGCGTCACCGTGCTGGGCGAGACGTTGAGCACCAACCACGTCGGCATGGTTGTGCTCGGTATGTCGGTGGCGGTGATGATCGCCGCGGCAGTGGCGCTGGCGCGCAGCCAGGCCGCCGAAGTCCCGGCCACCGATGCTTCGACCGACGTCCGATCAACTTCTCGGCGAACCGATCCGGTGTAAGGTCCCGTCGGGATCGATGTAGGCGAATTCCCGTAAGCCATAAGGTGTATCGACCGGTTCCACCAGGCGGCCCTCGAGATCCTGCAGCGCCGCCCACTCCCCGTAAAGGGCGTCGGCGTCGCTGACATAGAAGTACACGCTGGATGCCGTGCGCAGCGGATCGTGTTCGGCCCACTCGCTGAGGTGCATCGACACCGAGCCGCGGTCGACGAAGCCGTAGCGCTCCGGACCTTCGTAGCTGTGGGCATCGAAACCGAGTCGCCGGTAACGGTCCAAGGCGATGTCGAGATCTCGAACGGGAATGATCGGGGCCACCGAGGCGAAATCGATTTCGGGCACAACTTGAGTCTGTCAGCTCGGTCGTGCCGATGGCGCCGGCGAACGCTGTCGTATGCTCCACCCGAGTCGACCGCAGCAGGAAGGCACTCAATGACGAGTCAGCTACCAGCCTTCGCCGCAGTCGCCGCCACCGTGATGCTGGCGGCGGCTTGCGACAGCAACGGGGGTGGCACCGGCACCCCCTCCTTATCGTCGCCCCCAACGAGCGCCTCGAAACAAGCGGTCGCGCCGGCGGCACTCGTGGACCTCTTGCTCACTCCCGCCGACGTCGACAGTGTTCTCGGAGTTACCGGCTCGAGGACCGACAAGGTGTCCGACTCGCTGCAAGAAGACCCAACCGCCGGGATGGGCCCGAAGGGCTTCAGGTTCCCGGAGGAATGCTTGTACATCACCGGACCTGCCCTCGCGCCGGTATACGCCAACAGCGGGAGCACATCGGTGCACGGCGAGAGAATCACCGAACCCACGGGCGGATCGGGTGAGTCGAGCCCTGATGCAAACCAGTATGTGGTGATGTTTCCGGCCGCCCAGCAGGCGAGCGCCTTCTTCAGCACCTCCGCCCAGCGCTGGCCCGCGTGTGCCAACCGCCAAGGCACCGTTCCCGACGGCGCGAATTCCCCGGGCTTCCAATGGACGGTGGGTCCGGTTTCCAATCAAAACGGAGTTCTGAGCACGACCGTGTCCGTAAACCTCATCAAGGATGGCGAGCACATCGTCAAGACGTGCCAAAGAGCGCTGACCGTACGCAACAACGTCGCGATCGACGTTGACGGCTGTCGCCAAAACCCCGGCAACGTGGGCGTCGACATCGCCAATCTAATCGCCGGCAAAGTCGACAAACAGTAGGCGCTGCGGCCTCGGCTTGAATTCAGTCCTGCGCCGCTGCCGTATGCTCCATCCGCAAACACCCTCTGAATAGCCACGCGCGTAGTGCGCGCAACGCTCGACCCCAGCCAGGAAGGCACCAACGATGCGTCCATTTGCAGTCGCCGCCGCCGTCGCGACTACCGGAATACTGGTCGCTGCCTGCGGCGGTAGCAACGGCGGTGGCAGCGCTTCGCCGTCGACCACCACCACGACCTCGTCGAAGCCTCCCCTGGCGCAGGCCGCGCTGGCGAGTCTCTTGCTCACTCCCGCCGAAGTCGACAGCGTGCTGGGTGTCACGGGTTCAAAGACCGACAAGACATTCGACACGCTCCAAGAGGACAAAAGCACTGAGGTGTTCCCCAAGGGATACAAGTTCCCCGCCGAGTGCCTCTACATCACCGGCGAGGGTTTGACGCCCGTTTACACCGGCAGCGGCAACACCGCGGTACACGGGGAGCGTGACATTGCGCCGATCCCCGCGGGGTCGAATGATCCCAACCCTGACATCAGCCAATTCGTGGTGCTGTTTCCGTCCGCCGACCAGGCAAATGCCTTCTTCAACACATCCGCCCAGCGTTGGCCCGCCTGCGCCAACCACCAGGAAACCGTCCCCGCCGGCGGGGATCCGGACGCCCCGGACATTCAGTGGAAGGTCGGACCGGTTTCCAACAGCAACGGAATCCTGAGCACCACGGTGAGCGTGAGTCTGAGCAAGGGCAGCGACACAATGGCTCAGAGCTGCCAACGTGCGCTGACGGTACGCAACAACGTCGTGATCGACACCGAAGCGTGCCGTAAGGATCCGGGTGACGCTGGCGTCAGCGTCGCCAAACAGATCGCGGCCAAAGTCGACAAGCAGTAGCCGTCGCGCGTCAGTTCCCCTGGCGTTCAGTCGATTCGAGCAAGCCCGACACGACAGCCGAGACTTTGGTAAGAATGGGTTGCTATGCCGCGCTCATTCGACGTCTCGACCGAATCGCCCGCCAGCGTTGAACAGATCTATTGGGCGTTCAGTCGCGAGGACTACTGGCTGGCCCGGATCGCCCTGGGGGACGCCGCGACCACCACACTGGACTCGCTGGATGTCGACCCCGCCGGCAGGGTGACGGTGCGGGTAACGCAGCACGTGGGACGCCAGCTACTGCCCGGCCCGGTCGCCAAATTCGCACCCGGCGAGCTGAAACTCGTCCATGAGGAGACGTGGAAACCCAACGGCGACGGCCAGGTGCTCGGGCAGGTCAACGTCTCGACTTCGCCCGGGGTAGGCGGGGCCCGCGCGGAAGCTTGGCTGGAGCCCATCGGCGACGGCACACAGTTGCGGTTCGCGGTCAAAGTGCACGTCAAAATCCCATTGGTGGGCGGCAAACTCGAGAAGACTCTCGGCGCAGGTTTGTCTGACAGCATCCCCGCGGTGCAGCGCTTCACCACCACCTGGATCGCCGACCACTCCTAGGGAGCCCGCTGCCCCGGCGCTTCGCCCCTTGCCATGCAAGTGCGTCGAGGTGTTAGCTCTGTACTCGTTAGCAACCAATGCTGTTTGGCTAGTGAGAGGCTTTGCCCGATGCTTCGTCAGATGTTCACCGTGGTAGCAATTGCGCTAGGGATAGCGGTGGCGCCCGCAGCTCACGCGGCCCCGTCCACCACTACAACGTCTCCTGCACCGACGACGGGTTCGAGCGTCTATTACCCGAACTGCAAGGCCGCCTGCGATGCCGGTGCGGCTCCGATTTATCGGGGGCAGCCGGGCTATCGGCCCCCTCTCGACCGTGACAGCGACGGCATTGCCTGCGAGATATGCCATTGACGAGATATGCCATTGAGAGGGCACCCATGTTCCGATTGATCGTGACCGGCGCGATGTGCTGTGTCGCCATAACGGCATGCGGCTCGCACCAGGCGTCCGGCCCGAGCACGTCCGGCTCCAGTTCGCCGAAAACGTTGGCGAGCAGCAGCATTACCGCTGCTCCCCCTGCCACTACGACCGGTGCGCCGGCGCCGACGAGCAGTGCACCGCCCGATTGTGTCGGATTGTCGATCTGCACACCGCCACCGCCGGACGCCGAGGGGAATCCCGCGTGTTACTACTCCGATGGTTGGCAATCGAATTCAGCCGGGGCGGGAATCGAAGTTTGGTACTTCCACGAACCGCAGAACATGTCGAAGCCGGACAAGGTCACGGCAATAGTGCGTAAGAAGGACGGCACCAACGAGTCTCAAGATGCAGCCATCGAGGCCGGCCAACAAACGCATCGCTTCGAATTCCCGACCATTGATAAGTCGACGGTTCAGGAGGTGCTGCTCGCGTCGACCAGTGGCCGCTGTTTCGTGATCGGCAACTAGGGCACGTACCCGGCTCTCCCCCTTGTGTTTTCGCATCCTTGAGAGGGGCCGGCTCCCTTCTGGAATGGTAAACCTTTTGACCGCAGGGTGTTTGGCCGTCGGTCAGTTAGTAGGCTGCGTCGTTAGTGCGGGAGACGGATAGCGGAACACCAGATGACCCGCATACGTTCCATGACGGAGGCAGTGTTGAGCTGCGCAACGCCGAGTTGCTGCGATGGTGTTCCGACCACGGCCCGCGCGTCGTCTACCTGCTGAACATGATGGCGCTGGGCGACTACCAGGAGCCGCGCGGTTCCTTCTTGGCGTCGATCGGCTACTAACGAGCGCTGTCGACCCGTGCCGAGACCGCGGACCAGGGATACTGGCACACCATGGACAACACGCATTGGTGGATACCCTGGCTGCCCCTGCTGGGGTCAATACTCGTCACCGCGACCGCATTCCTCGGCGTCATGATCAACAACAAAAACAGCCGCGCCGCCATCCGATCGGCGCGCATACTTGACCACCAGAAGTGGTTACGAGAAACGCTATTGCAGCTCGGATCGCACGCCGCTGGGCACGCATTCGAGATCGACCGCCTCTACAACGTGCGCTCCTTTGCCACCAACGACGAAGTGTTCACCCAGAACATGCTCACCCTGGCGGGTGAAATCCGGCGGCTGTCAGCCACCGCAGACAGCTTGAGCCTCATCGGATTTCCCGAACTGGCGGCCAGCTGCGCGGAGATCCGTCACGCGGCCGATCGAGTGGTCGAACCCGCCAACACCCACCGCGAAACCATCCGATCCTCAGCACCCGAGCAACACGTTCACCAGAGTCGCCTCGCCGTCGACAACCAACTGGCAGCACTAAGCGAGGCGCGAAAACGGTTCGTGGACCACGCCCAACAGACGTTGAAGGCCCACGCCCTGCTCCAGGTCGACGGCATCTGACGGCTAGCCCGAACGGCTGACCGTCATGCCGGCGGCCACCGAATCGAACACCTGCGGGCGTGAGCACCAGCGCATAGAGTGGGGTGCGTTGGCGTGCGGGGAAATCGTGTCACGACAGCCTATTTCGAAGCGGCGTGCCAGCGAATGCTCACGATGACCTCTTCCTCAGAAGGCAACGCGTGTTGTCGTTCGCCCGTCGAGTTTGATCGAGGCATTCACGACTAAATCGCGTGGTCGCGTTACATTGATTAATCGCCTACTAGGTTCAACGCGGAACGAGGCCATCATGGGATTCATCACGCCGGACCTCCCAGACGTCGACCACGACACCTGGCCCTCGCTGCCAAGGTCCACGCGGATGCAAGTAGTCACGAGGCATTGGGTGGAACACGGCTTCGGCACGCCGTCGGCGATCTATCTGCTGTATGTGCTGAAGATGGCCGCGTACGCGGGCGGGGCCGTGGCGGTCATCGCGTTGACCCCAGGCCTAGGCGGCCTCGATCGCCTCGCGCAGTGGTGGACCCAACCGATCGTGTACCAGAAGGTCGTGGTGTTCACGTTGCTATTCGAGGTCCTCGGCCTGGGCTGCGGATCCGGGCCGCTGACGGCACGGTTCTGGCCGCCCATCGGAGGTTTCTTGTTCTGGTTGCGACCCAACACGATTCGCCTACCACCCTGGCCGCGCGCGATTCCCTTCACCCGCGGAGATAGTCGTTCGATCGTCGACGTGGCGCTCTATGCGATCGTCCTGGCCTCCGGGACCTGGGCGCTACTCTCGCCCGGCCGTGGCGGCCCGGTTACCGCGGCCGGCGATGTCGGCCTGCTCGACCCGATGGTGGTGGTGCCGCTGATCGTCGCCCTGGCGTTACTGGGCCTGCGTGACAAGACGGTGTTTTTAGCGGCGCGCGGCGAGCACTACTGGCTGACACTGTTTGTCTTCTTTTTCCCCTTCACCGATCAGATCGCGGGTTTCAAGATCGTCATGCTCGCGCTGTGGTGGGGAGCGGCGACCTCCAAGCTCAACCACCACTTCCCGTACGTCGTGGCGGCGATGACCAGCAACCACCCGCTGTTGCGCAGCAAAATGTTCAACTGGGTCAAACGCCGGCTCTACCTGGACCCGGTCAATGACATACGTCCCTCCTGGGTACCGAAAATCATGGCCCATGTCGGCGGCACTACGGCCGAATTTCTGGTGCCCCTGGTCCTGGTCTTCTTCGCCGATGGCCATCGCTGGGCGTGGTTCCTGATCGCCTTCATGGTGATCTTCCACCTCAACATCATTTCCAACCTCCCGATGGGAGTTCCGTTGGAGTGGAATGTATTCCTGATCTTCTCGCTGTTCTATCTGTTCGGGCACTACAACGAAATTCACGCTACAGACCTGCAGTCGCCGCTGTTGCTGGCCATCCTCGTCGTCGCGCTGGCCGTTGTCCCAATTCTGGGAAACCTTTTCCCCCAGCAGTTTTCGTTCCTGCCCGCGATGCGCTACTACGCCGGCAACTGGGCGACCAGCGTTTGGTGCTTCCGCGCCGGAGCCGAGGAGAAGATCGAAGAGGGCGTCGTGAAAAGCTCAGCGCTGACTGCCAAGCAACTGGCCAGGCTGTACGACGAGGCGACCGCCGAGATCACCATCGACAAGGCCGGCGCCTTCCGATCCATGCACACCCATGGTCGCGCCCTCAACGGGTTGCTGCCTCGCGCCATCGACAACGAAGCCGACTACCGGATGCGCGAGGGTGAAGTCGTCGCCGGTCCCCTGGTCGGCTGGAACTTCGGCGAAGGCCACCTGCACAACGAGCAACTGCTGGAGGCCCTGCAGCGGCGCTGTCAGTTCGACGAGGGCGACGTGCGGGTGGTCATCCTGGAAGGCCAACCGATCCAGACTCAACGGCAGTGGTATCGCATCGCGGACGCCAAGGCCGGGGTGATCGAGGAAGGCTATGTCAACGTCGAAGACATGCTGGCGCGTCAGCCGTGGCCCGAGCCGGGTGACGAGTTCCCCGTGCACCTGACGCGCACGGAGAAACGGCTATCCACCGCCGACTAGCTGCACCGGGGCGCTGGTATTCGAAGTTTGCGTGGACGACGGCTCACGGGGGCGGTAAACCCGCCGGTGTCGTCGAAAAACGCCCAGGAACCGTTGTCGTCGACCTCCATGCGCCATCCCAGCTCAGACCTGCCGGCGAGGGTGTCCAGAAACCATGCGTGTGCCGCTTCTGCGCTGTCGAAATTCCTCGCTGCGACTATCTCGCCATGTGGGTCGATAGCTCGAAACGTGGGCATGCGATGTGATTATCCCCTTCGGTCAAGTTTCAATCGCACGCAATTTCGACCGACGGGGCGCGCTTTTCCTGCTTACAGCGTGCGAGTCAACTGATTCGCCAGTAACTCGGCGAATCTGGCCGGATCCTCGAGAGCGCCGCCCTCGGCCAATAGCGCGGTTCCGTACAACAATTCGGCGGTCTCGGCGACCGTCGGATCGTCGGCACGCTCTTGGTGAGCCTTGCGCAGCCCGGTGATCAGTGGATGGTCCGGATTGACTTCCAGGATCCGCTTTCCGATCGGGATGTTCTGCCCGGAGGCCTGGTAGATGCGCGCGAGCGCGGGACTTATCCCGAAGGCGTCGGTGATCAGGCACGCCGGCGATTCGGTCAGGCGAGTGGATAGCCTGACCTCCTTGACGTGGTCGGTCAAGGTCTCTTTCAACCAGGTCAGCAGGTCGGCGAATTCTTTCTCCCGCTCCTCACGTTCGGCGTCGCTGGACTCCTCGCCGGAATCCAGGTCCACCTCGCCCTTGGCCACCGACTGCAAGGGTTTGCCGTCGAATTCGGTCACGGTGCCCACCCAGACCTCGTCGACGGGGTCGGTGAGCACCAGGACCTCGTAGCCCTTGGCCTTGAATGCCTCCAGATGCGGAGACTTCAGGATTTGCTGCCGCGTCTCGCCGGTGGCGTAGAAGATCTGCTCCTGGCCATCCTTCATGCGCTCGACGTATTCGGCCAGCGTGGTTGCGTCCTCCTCGCTGTGCGTCGACGCGAACGAGGAGATTTGCAGCAAGGTTTCCTGGTTGTCGGCATCGGATAGCAACCCCTCTTTGAGAACCCGGCCGAACTGGGTCCAGAAGGTGCGATAGTCCTCGGGCCGCTCCGACTGCAGCTCTTTGATCGTGGACAGGACCTTCTTGGTCAGGCGGCGGCGAATCGCGTTGATCTGCCGATCCTGCTGCAGGATTTCGCGAGAAACGTTGAGCGACAAGTCTTGTGCGTCGACCACACCCTTGATGAACCGCAGGTACTCCGGCATGAGCTGGTCGCAGTCGCCCATGATGAACACCCGCTTGACGTACAGCTGCACGCCGATTTGGGCGTCCCGGTTGAACAGGTCGAACGGCGCGTGCGACGGAATGAAAAGCAGGGCCTGGTACTCGAAGGTGCCCTCGGCCTTCATCACGATGACCTCGAGCGGGTCGTCCCAGGCGTGCGCGATGTGCTTGTAGAACTCCTTGTATTCCTCGTCGGACACGTCGTCCTTAGGCCTGGCCCACAGTGCCTTCATGGAATTCAAGGTCTCGGTCTCGATGGTGACGACCTCTTCGCCGCCCTCCTCTTCGGGCGGAGTACGCCGCTCGACCTGCATTCGGATAGGCCACGCGATGAAGTCGGAGTACTGCTTCACGAGGCTCCGCAGCTTCCACTCCGAGGTGTAGTCGTGGAGCTCGTCTTCGGCGTCTTCGGGTTTGAGATGCAGGGTGACGGCAGTGCCCTGCGGGGCATCTGCGACGGATTCGATGGTGTAGGTGCCCTCGCCGGTCGACTCCCACCTGGTGGCGTCGCTTTCGCCGGCCTTGCGCGTCAGCAGCTCGACCTTGTCGGCCACCATGAATGACGAGTAGAAGCCGATACCGAACTGACCGATCAGCTCTTCCGATGCCGCCTCGTTCTTGGCCTCCCTGAGCTGCTGGCGCAGCTCGGCGGTGCCCGATTTGGCGAGGGTGCCGATCAGGCCGATGACCTCTTCGCGCGTCATGCCGATGCCGTTGTCGCGGATAGTCAGGGTGCGCGCGCCCTTGTCCACCTCGATCTCGATGTGGAGGTCAGACGTGTCGACGTCGAGGTCTTTGTTGCGGAACGCCTCCAGCCGAAGCTTGTCCAGCGCGTCCGAGGCGTTCGAGATCAGCTCCCGCAGAAACGAGTCCTTGTTGGAGTAGACCGAATGGACCATCAGGTCGAGAAGTTGGCGCGCCTCGGCCTGGAACTCTAACTGCTCAACACCGGCATTCATGGGTTCAAATTTACCGAGTTGGGAATCGTTAACGTCTAGGGGTCCGGCCTGCCTACCCTGAACAGGTCAGCCCACCCGGTGAAGGGAACTCAGGTGTCTGTTGCTCAACGCGAACGTGCCGCCCTCGTCGACACCATGCGCAGCGTCGGGCCGGATGCGCCCACCCTGTGCGACGGCTGGACCACGCGAGATCTGGCCGCCCACCTTGTGATTCGTGAATATCGTGCGGATGCCGCACCCGGCATCCTGATCCCGCGCTTCGCCGCCCACACCGCCAAAGTGCAAAACGAGGTGGCCGAGCGGACCGAGTGGGATGCGCTGCTGAGCAAAGTCGCGTCCGGTCCCCCGGTCTACTCGCCGCTGAAGCTGCTCGACCCGGTGGCCAACGTTGGCGAGATGTTCATCCACCACGAGGACGTGCGGCGCGCGCAGCCGAACTGGGCGCCGCGCGTCCTGGAACCGAAGCTGGCCAAAAGCCTGCGACGCACGCTGCCGTTGATGGCCCGGATGACGCTGGCGAAAGTTCCGGGCCGGGTCGCCTTGCGCACCCCAGAGGGCAAGACGGTGCTGATCGCGGGCAGTGGCCCGGCCGTCACGGTGACCGGTACGGCCGAAGAGCTGCTGCTGTTCTCCGTCGGGCGCGAAGCTCGCGTCGAGTTCGACGGCGATGCGTCCGCGGTGCAGACCGTCCGCGATGCGCCTAAGGGTTTGTAGGCTCGCGCCATGTTTCGCCGTGCCGCCGCAAGCCCTCGTCGCACAGTCACAGGCGCCACATCAGCACCGCGAAGGTCTGGACCGCATCTTCTACAATCGCGATAGCGTATCCGATATCGCGTGTTAAAACCGTTATAGTCCAATGTTTTTGGTACGGGTGCGTCCGATGTGATCGAGGATCCGATGGACTACGGGCGGCCGAACGCCTCGCGCAGATCCTTCTTGATGACTTTGCCGAACTGGTTGCGCGGCAGTGTGTCAACGATGACGAGGCGCTCGGGATGTTTGTAGCGGGCCAGACCCAGCGAATGACAGTGCTGCACCACGGATTCCAATGACACGCCGTCGGCCGACGCGGGCACCACGACGGCGCACACCCGCTCCCCTGAGCTGTAGTCCGGAACTCCGATGACTGCGACATCGGCAACCGCGGGATGGGTGGCTAGCACGTTTTCAATCTCGAGGGCCGAGATGTTCTCCGCATTGCGGATGATCGCGTCCTTGATTCGGCCGGTAACGCGGACGTTGCCGTCGGCGTCGATCAACCCGAGATCCCCGGTGCGCAACCAGCCGTCGCGGTCGAATGCGCCGGCGTCCAGTGCGGCGTCTGCGTAGCCGAGGAAGCATTGTGGTCCCTTGAGCCGCAGTTCCCCTTCTTGTCCGACGGGCAGCTCACTGTCCCAGTTGTCGACGACGCGCACGCTAACCCCGGGTACCGGTGCGCCGACGGTGTAGTCGAGCACCTCGGGCGCGGCGTCGAGCGGCGGTGACGTCGCCACGGGAAACTCGGTCATCCCCCAGGCATTGGCAATTCCGGCCACTCCGAAGGTCTCACGGACCTGTCGCCCCAGTTCGGCGGTGATGGGCGCACCCCCGGCTATGCAGCCCCGCAGTGCGCCGAAGAGGGGCTTATCGCCATGGGCCCGTTGTGCTTCCAGAAAAGCCACGAAAAACGGTGTGGCGGTGCCCAGGAATGTCGGGTTGTGGGCCGCGATGGCCAGCGGTGTCGCGGCCGGATCGAACACCTCGAAGAGCGCCAGGCGCATACCGGTCATCAGCGCGGCGGCCACCATCGCGGCCCCGCCGATATGGGCGATGGGGAAGGCGATCGGATCCACATCACCGGCGGTGATACCCATCGCGCTCACCATCCCTCGCGAGCCGGCGATCAGGGTGCTGTCGGTGTGACGAATTCCCTTGGGCGCCGCGGTGGTTCCCGACGAGTAGTAGATCCACTGGTTGTCGCCACTGGGCGCCGTCGCGGGTGCATCGGCGCCGCCACGCGGCAGCCGCAGCTCGTTGGCCTCGGGAGGTGTTGCCAGATCGACCGAGATGACCTCGAAGCCCTGAGTCGAGGCCAACGACCGGGCGAGCGCGCCGTGATCGAATCCGCGCCAAACTTCGGACACCACAAGGAATTCGGTCGACAGCTGTCCGGTGATGAAACCGACCTCACGCTCCCGCAGGATCGGGATGATCGGGTTCTGCACCGCGCCGAGCCGAGCCAGCGCCGCCATGACAACCACGGTCTCGAGCGTGGTTGGCAGCTGCCAGGACACCACGGTTCCCGCGCCGATCCCACGTTCGGCGAACGCGGCGGCCGTCGCGCATGCTGCATCGCGAAGCTCGAGTGCGGTCAGGTTCCGGCCATAGTCGTCGGCGAACAGCACCCGATCCGGCTGGCGCTGTGCCGCTTCGGCGATCAACGTCCAGAAGGTGACGTCCGTACCGGTCGCCATCAGACCGACGGCAGGTCCGAGGGTGGTCGAAATCCGGAGTGCGCGATGGACACCGACACCGCGCTGCCGATCGGACCGAGGCGGTCTAGAACAACGGCTGACCCGTTGGCCACGCCGTTGTCGCTGTAATGGGTCAGGGCGGCCAGCCCGATATGAGGTCCATCGGGCAGTCGGCTCAGGGTGAGCGTGTAGTCCACGTTGATGAACTCCAGCGCCTTCGTACCCCAGTTGGCGATCGCGGCGGTGACGTCGGCACACAGCGCCGCCCGAGTAAACGGTGTGAGCGGCTCGTCGTCGATCAACGGACGCGTTTCATGTAGCCACGTGTACTTCGGTCCGGTCATGTCCCACTCGGGATCGGGATTCTGGAGGTCTCCGCCCCAGCCATAGGTCCGTAGAAACAGCGTCGGCTTATCGCCGTCATGCTCGATGGGCAGCCGCGGCATCTGCACGGATTGTGACCACACCTTGCCTTCGGGCTGCGGGCCACGCCGCAGAAACAGCGCGCTCGCTCGCGCAACCGGTTCGCCACGCTGGATCAGAAGCGCCTCGACCAAGCGCAATCGCCGACGTTCGTGCTGGACCTTGGTGTGCACCTCGAACGGCTCCAGCGCAGCCGGCGCGGGCAAGTCGACGGTCAGCCGCGCAGGCTGCAACTCCGGGTCGTCGGCTGTACCCCCGAGGACCGCGGCCAGGATGCCACCGACCACATGCCCGCTCATTGTCGGGCCCCAGCCGCCGCGCGCTACCACCGTTGGCACGTAACGACTCTCGTCGCGCATGAAGTACGGCGTCGAATCGAGGTCATCCGGCCGGATATTCGGTTCGGTCACCACGTAACTCTCCGCACGAACCGGGCTTTCATCAAGTTTCCTCCTCTGAGGTGAGCAACAGTAGATGTTACAGTTCGTCTTCCTGGTCGCGCGATGCGCGTGCGCCTTTTGAGTCAAAATTCAACGCGCACAGCAGTATTGACTATCCGGCGCAAGCCGGTTGGCCGCTGGCCCATCCGCCGGGCGCCGAAGGCCGAGGATCAATTAAAGCCGTCGCAGGGGCAGGCCACAGCCGACTCATAGCCAGGCTATCTAGCGTCGAGTGAGGTGGGGGTCAGCATTCGATATATCCACCAATTAATGAGTGGGGGGAATAAGTATGAAATTCAAACAACTGATTGCGGCGGGCACGCTGGCCGGTGCCGTTAGCGCGGCAGCGCTGGGCGTGGGCGCCGGTTTGGCAAATGCCGCTCCTGGTTCACCACCCTCGGCTCCGGGAGGCCATGGCGCTCCCGGACCCGGCGGCGGCCATGCTCCGAACGGGCCAAACGATCCCGGTGGCCCTGGCGGCCCGGGTGGTCCGGGCCCCGGCGGCCCCGGTGGACCGGGTGGTCCGGGCCCCGGTGGTCCCGGCGGCCCCGGTGGACCGGGTGGTCCAGGCGAGCACGGCCCGGACGGACCCGGCGGTCCAAACGGTCCCGGTGGGCCTGGTGGCCCCGGTGGTCCAAACGGTCCCGGCGGGCCTGGTGGCCCAGGCGGGCCCGGACACCCAGGCGGCCCCGGCTTCAACGGACCGGGCGGGCCTGGTGGCCCCGGCAGCCCGTGGCACGGGGATCCCCATCGGGGTTACTTCAACAACGCGCCGTGGGGCGATGGGCCCGGCCCTTGGGGACCGGGTGAGCCGCCTCGACCAATGTGGGATCGACCGCTCCCGCCGCCCGGGGGTCCGTGGAACTACGGCCCGATCAACTACTGGGGCTACCAGGAAACCCCTGTATGGGATCCCGGCTTCAACGCATGGGGTTTCTGGTTCTTCGGAGTGTGGATTCCGCTGTAAATAGCTGACCAACGACCCATCACGACGCCCGTTTCGCCGATGGCGAGGCGGGCGTCGTGCTATCTGCAGTCTGGATCCCGCGGTGACAAACCGATGTTTGCCGGGCTCGCGCAGCGCGGGCGACCGGAACGCCTTACACTTCTCGCGTGAAAACTGCGGATGATCGCCAACGTCGGCGCGCGCGTGAAATCACGTTGACCATACGAAGTTTCGTTGCCATCGTCGTCGTTGCGATGCTGGCGACGAGCTGGGCGCCGGCGCGGGCCGCCGGTAATCGCACTATCACGTTGACGCTGGTGCGACATGCCCAGTCGGCGGCCAATGCCTCGGGATTAATCGACACCACGGTCCCGGGCCCTGAACTTTCGCCCCGAGGGTTCTGCCAGGCAGACGTGGCAGCTGGGCAATTGGCGCCCAACCATTACGACGGTATCTACGCCTCGACCATGATCCGCACCCAGGAGACGGCCACGCCGACCTCGCAATTGCTGGGCGAACAGATCACCGTGCTGCCCGGGCTGCGCGAGATCGAGGCCGGCAAGTTCGAGGGCACACCCGAGGCCGACATCCAGCAGACCTACTTCGCCGCTCCGGCGCGTTGGCTGCAGGGTGATCGCAGCGCGCGAATCCCCGGCTCGGTGGATGGCAACGAGTTCAACGGGCGGTTCACCGAAGCCGTTCAACGCATCTACGACAGCGGCGAGCAGAATCCGGTCGCGTTCTCACACAGCGCGGCGATCATGTTCTGGGTCCTGATGAACGCGCGCAATGCCGATCCGTCGTTGCTGAAGACCAAGTCGCTGACCAACGTCGGCCACGTGGTCCTTACCGGAAATCCGTCCGACGGCTGGACTATGACCGAATGGGATGCCGATCCCCCGCCGTGCTGATTTCCTGAACCGGCCTCAGCTCTTGAGGCCGACGGTTACCACGTCGGAAACGAACCGCAGCCAGAAGGGCCGCGGGACCCGGTGTTGATCGACGACGGTGAATCCGGCGCCCTCGAAGATCGACCGCACCTCGGGCGGCGAAGCGTTGTGCTGCGGTTTCCACCTATTCGTCGACATATGCAGCACCGTTTGTCGCGTACTCAGCGCGGAGACGACCGCTAGTCCGCCCGGAGCCAGTACGCGATGGAACTCCCGGAGCGCAGCCGGCTGGTCGAAGAAGTGGAAAGCCGACGTCGTCACGACCGCGTCGAGGGCGCCATCGTCAAAAGGCAGCTGCTCGGCTGGGCCGCGCAACCATTGCACCCGATCGGATCTGGCGCGGGCCTGGGCGAGCATGCCGTCCGACATGTCCACCCCGGAGATCGCCTCGGGGTGCAGTTCACGCTCGATACGATCACTGAGAATGCCCGTCCCACAGGCGATGTCAGCGATCCGGCGTGCTTGATGGTCACGCAGTCGCGCGATCACCTCGTCGTGTGGCGGGCGGTATACCCACTGCTGCAAAGTTGGATGGTCGTACGCGGGAGCCAGGAAACTCCACAGCCCGGTGATGGCGCTGTTGAACCCCCGGCGGCGCGGTGCGGTCATACAACATGTCTAGTGGTGACCCGGCGCTCCGGGTCCGCCGGGGCCCCCGGGCCCACCCGGTCCGCCGGGTCCACCAGGTCCGCCCGGGCCAGCCGGTCCGCCGGGACCGCCCGGCCCATTTGCGGCCGGAAGCACGAACACGCATTGGTTCAGTTCGACGCTCCAGGCCCACCCCGGCGCGCAATACGGGTCCGCCCGGCTGGTCCCGGGAGCAGCGATCCAGGCCATCGGCAGCCCGGCCAACACAAGCGCGAACACGCCTACCGCGCAACGCCGTAGCAGTCGCGGGCGGTTGGACGCTGTCAACGTCTTGGTCATATCGTTTCTCCTCCCCGAAAACATCCGGCCAGCGGCCGGAAACAACATTGTGCGCCAGCCGAGGCGTTTGCGGTCCGGATTCGCCGGCTGCATCGTGGCAGGCTTCGCCCGAAGGCGATGGCCGACGATGGCCGCTACGCTGCGGCCCATGGATGCGTCCAAGATCCAGCTCGGGGCAGTGTTCCGATTCCCGCACGATGAGCGGCCCAACCGAGTCCTGCTCCACGACGGCGATGTCGTGATGTACGACGTCTGGTGGCCACACCAGAACGGCTGGGGCCTGGCGGACCTCGCCGCGGTCAAGCGCAAGCGCATCACCTACTACGTCACCACCGTGGCCACCCTGGTAGAGAAGGCGACGCAGCTACGGTCCGATCCGCTCACCGACGACGAGCGGGCATTGCACCGGCCCGACCTCCCTTTCGCCGCACTGCAAGACGCCGCGATCACGTGGTCGTCGGATCCCGCCGGGCCACCGGTCATGGCTCGACCAGCGCTGAGCGTTGCCCATATCGCTTTGGCGCCCTTCGGACCCGGTGGCGGCACCAAACCAGGACGGCGAGTCGACGCCGACAACGGCTCCGCCTTTTCCGCCGACGAACTTTTTCGCAAGGCCCAAGCAGTCCAGGCCCCGCACCTCAGTGACGATTCGCCGGTCGTCGGCGTTGGAATCTACCGCTCGGGCTTGTTACGGGGACTACCCGAGTTCTATCTATGGGGATCCGTCAGTCGATTGCACTAAACGCTTGCAGCACATGGCAATCGCTAAGTTCAGACACAGGTAAGCGGATTAGCGTGGCGGTGTGACTGACCGCCGAGAACGCGCAATGTCCTTCGGATCGATCGCCGAAGACTACGACGGGCTGCGGCCCCAGGCCCCGCAGGAAGCGGTGGACTGGCTGGTGCCGCCCGGTTGCGGGGTTGCCGTCGACGTCGGGGCGGGTACCGGACTATTCAGCCGCACCCTGGTGGACAAGGCGGCAGACGTCATCGCGGTGGAGCCCGACGCGCGAATGCGCAAGGTGCTGACCGAGCGGTCTCCGGAAATCCGTGCGCTCGAGGGGCGCGGCGAATCGATCCCGCTTCCGGACGCCGCCGCGGACGCGGTGTTCGTTTCGTCGGCGTGGCACTGGATGGATCACGGACGGGCCCTGCCCGAGATTGGTCGGGTGCTGCGTGACGGCGGTCGCTTCGGCCTGATCTGGACCAGCCGCGACCGCGAGGTCGACTGGGTGCGTGACCTCGGCCGGCTGCCCGGCCAGGACCTCGAAGAAGTCCGATCGGTCGATCGCTTCCGGCAGCGTCTGCACTTCGAGCTTCCCGAGCCGCAGATCTTTCACAACATCGAGCGCGAAATCTTCCCGTTCGTGCGGACGATGACGCTCGAGGACGCCGTCGCGATGCTGGCGACTTACAGCCGCGCGATCATCGCCTCCCCGGAGGACCGCACCCAGACGCTCGACGCAGCGCGCTCGGCGATGCAGGCACGCTTTCCCGGTGCCGACGCGATCGATATCCCGATGCGCGCATGGTGTTGGCGCGCCGACCGCATTTCGCGCGGTACCGAGCAGTGAAGGTGCACCGCGATTCTTATACGTCACCACCGGGGTGTGGCCGTTCACCAACGCGATATCGCATGCGCTACCAAAACCTGCTCCAGTTTGCTAGCGGAGCACGTTACGCTGAGCCGGCACCACTCCACCGATGCCCCCTGAGGTCGGAATAGGCACCACAACTGAAGATCCGGGATCCGCAATGAAATTTGTGCTCGCAAGTTATGGAACTCGGGGGGATATCGAGCCGTCAGTCGCTGTCGGCCGCGAGCTGCTGCGCCGAGGGCACGACGTGCAGATGGCCGTCTCGCCGGATCTCGTTGACTTCGCCGAGGCCGCCGGGCTTTCCGCGGTCGGCTATGGGCTCGACACCCAGGAATGGCTGGATACCTACCGCGACTTCTGGGCGTCCGCCTTCCACAATGCATGGAAAGTCCCCGCTCTGATCGGGATGTGGCGCGAACTTCGCGATTCCGTCATCCGCAGCTGGGTGCAGATGAGCGAGACGCTGACACCGCTGGCCGACGGGGCCGACGTGCTGTTCACTGGCGAGAGCTTCATGGAAACCGCGGCCAACGTCGCGGAGTACTACGACCTGCCGCTGGCCACTCTGCACTACCTCCCGATCCGGTCCAACGGCCAGCTCGTCCCGATCGTGCCCCCGCCAGTGGCGCGCTCGGCCATGAGCGTGTCCAACTGGGTCACGTGGCGGATGACGAAACACCTCGAGGATGCGCAGCGCCGTGAATTGGGCCTGCCCAAGGCAACTCGTCCCGCCTCGCGACGCATCACCGACCGTGGATCGCTGGAAATCCAGGCCTACGACGACGCTTGTTTTCCGGGCCTGGAAGCCGAATGGGCGAAATGGAAGGGGCAGCGACCCTTCGTCGGCGCGCTGACATTGGAATTGATGACCGATGCCGACGAGGAAGTCGCGTCGTGGATCGCCGCCGGAACGTCGCCGATCTGCTTCGGCTTCGGCAGCATGCGCGTCGAATCTCCGGCCGAGACGGTCGAAATGATCAGCGCGGCATGCGCGGAACTCGGTGAGCGGGCGTTGATGTGCTCCGGGTGGAGCGACTTCGGCGACGTGCCGCATTTCGACAACGTCAAGGTGGTCGGCGAAGTCAACTATGCGGCAATCTTTCCCGCTTGCCGAGCGGTAGTGCACCACGGCGGCACGGGCACCACGGCCGCGGGTCTGCGCGCAGGAGTTCCCACGTTGGTCCTGTCGATGGACCTCGTTCAGACGATCTGGGGAACTCAGATCACCCGCCTGAAGGTCGGTGCCGCCCGGCGGTTTGCGAACACGACCCGCGAATCGTTGGTCGCCGATCTGCGCAAGATCCTCAGCCCGGAGTGCGTGACCCGAGCCCGCGAATTCGCGACTCGGATGAGCAAACCCGATGCGAGCGTTGCCACCGCGGCCGATCTCCTCGAGGGACTTGCCGGCCCGGAGCGGACCGCCGGGCGCGTGGTCAGCCCAGTTCTGCGCTCAGGTAGCTGATGGTGCGCCGAAACTCGGCCAGCAGTTCGTGATCCGGCAGCTCGAATCCGTTTTCGGCGTAAAGGTCTTCGGTGAGGTGCCGGGTGACACTCCAGCCGGTTCCCGCCAGGTGCTCGCCGGCTTGACGGCGCTCACCGACCCACACCAAATCGGCGACGTCGAAATCGAGTCCGTGCTTTTGCCAACCGCTGCGTAACGCCCGCGCACGCTCGTCGGTGAACACGCGCATGTCGGCGATGTTCTCGGTGGCCAGCCGGCTGCCGGGGGCGCTGAGTGCGGTGATGTTGTCCAGCAGCCGGTCCTGGGCATCCGGTGGCAGATAGGGCAGCAGGCCCTCAGCGATCCACGCTGTCGGGGCCGCGGTGTCAAAGAAGTTGTCGCGCAAGGCGCTAGGCCAGTCATCGCGCAGGTCGACGCCCACCGCTCGGCGCTCGGCGGTCGGTTCGGCGCCGATCTGAGCCAACGTGGTGCCCTTGAACAAAATCACCTCCGGCTGGTCCACCTCGAAGACCACCGTGCCCGCCGGCCACGGCAACCGGTAGGCCCGGGCGTCGAGCCCAGCCGCCAAGATGACGGCCTGACGGATCCCACTCGCGGCTGCTGCAAGAAAGAAGTTATCGAAAAACCTTGTGCGCACGGCCATCTGCTCGCAGCGCTGCTGTGCGGTCAGGGGCACGTCCTCGTCGTCCAGCGGAATATCGCCGTCGAGCATGCGGGTGAAGAACGGGTGCCCCACCGCCCGCACCAACGGCTCGGCGAACCGATCGTCGAGCAGCGGATCCGGTCCACGTGATGCCAGCGCGCGAGATGCGGCCACCATCGTCGCCGTCGCTCCCACACTGGACGCGAGATCCCAACTGTCCCCTTCGGTGCGCGCTGCGTGATCCGATGACACCGTTACCCCATCCTGAAACCGGCCCAGAGAGCAGAAGATCGATAGCAGCCACCATAACTCGGGCCGTGTCGCCATGATCCGTTGGTAGCGAACCGACAAGAAACGACAAAGATCGCCACACACGTCGCACGCGACACTAAAGTGCTCTGCGTGAGTAGGAACGTGTTAGCCATCGGCCGGAGCCGCTGGATGGCGATCGCGGCCTCGCTCGTCGTTTCTGCCGGCATGATTTACGCCCAGGGAACGAAGTCCCCGAGCTACGTCGAACCCCCGACCGCAACCCCGACGGTAACCGCCGCCCCGCCCCCGAAAGACCCGGCGACGGGACTCGGCCCGCACGTCGCCACTCCCGCGGAGGCCGAAGCACTGGCGGCCCTGGCCGTGACCGCGCCTACCGGGGCGCAGAGCTTCCAATTCCCGTTACCCGCCGGCGTCGCGTCCGAGGACCGGTTGCAGGTCAAGACAATCTGGGCGGCTCGCGTCATCAGCGTGTTGTTCCCGCAGATCAAGACCATCTACGGGTACCGGCAAGATCCGTTGCCGTGGCACCCCAACGGGTTGGCGATCGACGTGATGATCCCGGACCATGGCAGCCCCGAAGGCATCGAACTCGGCAATCAGATCGCCGGATATGCACTGGCGAATGCGAAGCGCTGGGGCATCAACCACGTGATCTGGCGGCAGAAGATCTACCCGGGCCCCAATTCAGGGGCCTGGACAGCCGACCTTGGTTCCGAAACCGCCAACCATTACGACCACGTCCATATCGCCACTGGCGGGGGCGGATATCCCAAGGGCAACGAGGTCTACTACATCGCGTCCATGACGCCTGCGCCGCAGGAGTAAAGGCATTAGCTAGCGCGCCGGGTTGAGACAGCCGCGAATTGGGTGCGGCACCTTTACTCGATCTTGACCAGGTATTGAATTCGGCCACCGACGATGGCTGACGTGAGTACCCTTTCTTCGGTGGAACTGGGGGTTTTGGGACCTCTCCAGGTCCGGCAGGACGGAACGCCCGTCGCTATTCCGGGCGCCAAGCCGCGCGCCATCCTGACGATGCTCGGACTGCACGACGGATCGGTTGTGCCCGCCGACGCATTGATCAAGTTGCTGTGGGGTGACGATCCACCGCGCACCGCCGCGAAGGCCCTGCAAACCCATATCTCCGCGCTGCGCCGCGCGCTTGGCGACGGCTTCGTGGTCACCGAGGGAGCGGGCTGGCGGCTCGACGGCGCCGACGTGGATGCGTCGCGCTACAAATCGGCGGCCAAGACGGGACGCGATGCCGCTGCCGTCGGCGACACCAGCCAAGCGGTGATGTGCTTGGAGGACGCGCTCGTCCTCTGGCGCGGAATCCCCGAACTGCCCGACGGCCAGCGGGGTGTCTCCGAGAAGACGCGCTGGATCGAAAGCCACGCCGCACTCGTCGAGGATCGGGCGGACGCGCTGCTGGCCGCCGGCCGCGCCGCGGAGGTCATCGGCGACCTCGAGGCGGCCGTCGCCGAGGCGCCACTGCGTGAAAGACGATGGGGCCAGCTGATGCTCGCCCTGTACCGGGCCGGCCGGCAAGGTGACGCCCTCGGGGCCTATCAACGGGTGCGGTCGCTGCTCGCCGACGAACTGGGCGTCGATCCCGGTCCGGAGCTTCGACGCCTCGAAACCGCGATCGTTGGTCAGGATTCGTCGCTGGACGTTGCTGTGACCCAGCATCTTCCGTCGGTGACCCGTGCTGTGACCTTCCTGCTCACCGATATCGAGGGATCGACCGCTGCCTGGGAGGCCGACGCCGACGCCATGGCGATCGCCCTCGCTCGTCACGACGAGCTGGTCGAGCAGGTCGTCACCTCACGCGGTGGTCGGCTGATCAAGACACGTGGCGAGGGCGACGCGACGTTCTCGGTGTTCGAGCGGCCGTCCGCAGCTGCCGCCGCGGCAATTGAGTTGCAAGACGCAATCACGTGCGAACCGTGGGCGTCTCGGGAGCCCATCCGCGTCCGGATGGCGCTACACACCGGTGAGGTCGAGCTTCGCGACGGCGACTACTTCGGCCGGGCGGTCAACCGGGTGGCGCGTTTGCGCTCGCTGGCCGAGGGAGGCCAGATCCTGTGCTCCGGTGCGACCGCCGAACTCGTCATCGACTCGCTGGCCGACGACGTCATGCTCAACGACCTCGGGACGCGTCAGCTGAAGAACCTCGCGCGCCCCGAGCATGTTTTCGAGCTGCGCCTCGAAACCGCCGCGGCCCGGCCCCAACCGCAGACAGCCGAACCGCCGATGGAGCGACCCGGCCTCCCCGCCGTCCTCGTCGGACCCGGGCCGTTCGTCGGACGGGGCCGCGAGCTCGAGCAGCTGCTGTCGGTGTGGCAGACCGCGCTCGCAGGTGGTGTGCCCACAGTGCTGATCGCCGGCGAACCGGGGGTCGGAAAGACACGACTGGCCGGTGAATGGTCGCAGCGGGCTTACGCGCAGGGAGCGATCGTGTTGTACGGCCGGTCTGACGAGGACCTCGGCGCGCCCTACCAGCCGTTCGCCGAAGCGCTGCGTTCGCTCGTGCCTTGCATGGGTGCTGACCGACTGCGGGGACTGCGCGGCGTCGAATCGCTGCTACCGCTGGCCCCCGGGCTGACCGATGTCCTGCCCGATCTGGTTTCCCGGCCTCACCCGGATCCCGACACCGAGCGCTACGCACTTTTCGATGCCGTGGTGGCGCTGCTGGAAATCGCATCCAAGAGTGCGCCGGTCCTGCTGATCCTCGACGACCTGCACTGGGCGGCCAAGCCGACGCTGCTGCTGCTACGGCATCTGCTGCGCTTCGGCGACCACGCGCGCATGCAGATCGTCGGCACCTACCGCAGCACCGACCTCGACCGTTCCCATCCGCTGGCCGCGATGCTTGCCGATCTGCACCGCGGTGCCCCGTCTGGCACCGCAAACCGCTTGAGCCTCAGCGGACTCGACGAGGACGATGTGACCGCATACGTCGTCGAGGCCGGCTACGACGACGAGGACCTCGCTCACGCATTGGCGTCGGTCACGGGCGGTAACCCCTTCTTCCTGATCGAGGCGTTGCGCCACGTCGACGAGAGTGGCGGCGTGTGGGATCAGAGCACCCTGCCGCAGGGCGTACGAGAAGCGATCAGCCGCAGACTTTCTCGGCTCCCGGTCGAGACCAACAAAGCTCTCGCCGCCGCCGCCGTGGTCGGCAGCAGGTTCGCCGTGGAACTGGTCGAGCAGGTCGTCGGAAACGACTTGATCGATGCGTTCGACGAGGCGTGCCAGGCCGGCATCGTCATCGAAGAGCCCGGCGGAAATTACCGGTTCAACCATGCGATCGTGCGCCAGTCGCTGTTGGCCGAATTGGCATCGGTGCGGCGCATGCGACTGCACCAGCGCATCGCCGCGACGCTGGAGACGCGGCCGGGCGCCGACGACGAACCGTTGGCCGAACTGGCTCACCACTACTTCGAATGTGCTTGGGCGGGAAACGCGGCCAAGGCCGTCTTCTACTGCCGGCGTGCCGCGGACCAGGCGATGGCGCGACTTGCCTACGAAGGTGCGGCCGACCTGTATCACCAGGCCCTGCACGCGCTGGAGGAAATTGACGACGAGTTGCCCGACCGCGACACCCAAGCGGCCGAGCTTCTGGTTGCGCGCTGCGAGGCCCTGCTCGCCGCGGGCGATGTGACGTCGGCGGCGGCCGCGGTCGCTCAATTGCAGCAAACGACAGTCGATTCGGCCCGGTTCGCGGCGTGGGCCGCATGCTTCGACGGCCAACTCTCGTTGTTGATTCACCCCGAGCGTTTGGACGAGGCCGAATCCGAGCTGAGCGCGGCCGCCGCCAAACTCGCCCAACTCGACGATGCCGCCGGAGAAGCCAAGGCACACACCGTCCGCGCGGGGTGCCTCGCCCGTCTGGGCCGAATGGCCGACTGCGAAATCGCTCTCGACGACGCGCTGACCGCGGCGCGCCGGGCGCGCGAACACCGCAGTGTGAACGCGGTGTTGGCGGGCGCACCACTCGCGGCGTTGTGGGGACCCAACCCCGTTCCGCGGGCGGGTGGACGGTGTCTCGACGTGGTCCGGCTGCTTCGCATCACGACCGACTCCCCCGCCGTCGAGGCCACCTCGACGCGGTGTCAAGCCGTGTTGGAGGCATTCCGGGGGCGCGCCGCCGCGGCCCGGCGGATGATCGACTCGGCCAGGCGCACCGTCACCGAGCTCGGCTTGCGCCACGCACGGCTCGAAGTTGAGCAGTTCGCCGGGATCGTCGAACTCATCGTCAATGACCCTGCAGCGGCGGAGCCGCATCTACGCAAGGCGTACAACGGCTTTCGTCGCATGGGTCTCGACGCCGACACTGCCGAGACCGCCGCGCTGCTGGGCCGGGCGTGCCTCGCGCTGGATCGTTTTGCAGAAGCTGACGAATTATGCACGGAGAGTGAACGTCTCGCCGGCCATGCGTTGAAGGCGTCGATGGGGTGGCGTACGCTTCGGGCGCACCTGCTGGCCCGCGGCGCCGACCACGTAGCGGCGCGGCGCGTCGCCGAGGCCGCGGTGGCGTTGGCCGAGCGGACCGATGCCCTGGTCGATCACGGTGACGCGTGCCTCACGCTCGCAACCGTTTTGGCCGCCGCCGGCAATACCGCCGGAGCGCGGGCCGCCGCCGAACAAGCGGTCGCCCTCTACGAACGCAAAGGTGCGGTGGCACTGACCGAGCTGGCGCGGGGTCTGCTCGGGGAGCCGGTCGTGCCGATCGCCGCTCCCCCGACCGAAGCACCCACCAGCGAGCTGGACAGCGAATGCGTGCGAGTGGGCGAACGCGTGATGGCCGCTATCCACCGTCAGGACTGGGACGAATTCGAGCGATTGTTCGCGCCGGATGCCGTGGTGGAAAGTCGCCGCAAGATCGTCGGCCTCACACTCCCATCGGCCGCGATACGCCGTGGGATAAGAAGCGAGATGGAGACGGGCGCGGTGCGGATCGACCATGTGATGGTAGCGGCGCGAGGCGATCGATTGGCTCTGTCTAAATTGATGACGACAACCGCCGACGCGAGCCCTGGAGCGCCGCAGGACGAACTTCTTCAGCTGTACGCCATCAACGAAAACGGTCAAGTGGCGCTGCAGATTTGGTTCGACGTCGACGACGTCGACGACGCGATGGCCGAACTCGATGCCACGCAGGCTCGGTTCGATGAAAAGGGCACAGCCAGGCTCGAGAACGCAGCAACGCGAATATTCCAACGGTTCTGGTCCTACTTCGCCGCCCGCGACTGGGATGCGCTGGCTGAAACCATGGGCCGCAACGTTTCCAGCATCGATCATCGGCGGGTCGTGAATGCTGGGGCCCAACACGGTCGAGATGCCGCGATCGACGGTCTGCGGGCGGCTGCCGATCTCGGCTTCACAATATCGATGGTGGACGTCGTGGCGATCCGCGGTGAGCGGCTGGCCCTCGCATGTGTGCGCGCCGCCGGCCGCGACCCTGAGACGATCCAGAACGATGCCCTCAACGTCGTCGAGGTCGACGCGGACGGGCTGATCGCGTCGGTCAATGTCTTCGATGTCGAAGAGTTCGCGACTGCCATTGCCGATCTCGAATCCCGCTACCTGGCAGGTGAAGCGGGTGCTTACGCACGCACGTGGTCGGTCATCGCCGACGCCTTTGCAACGCTCAACCGGCACGAAATCCCCCCGATGACGCGTGATTGGATAACAGTCGACCACCGGCCTGTCATCGCGATCGGTCCAGATGATCTGGAGACATATCTCCGTTCCTCGTGGGGTGCTCTCCCGGGGGTGAGCCTCTATGTGGAGGTGGTGCATGAGCTTTCCGACAGCGGGGCAGTTCTCACCCATGCTGCGCATGGAACCTCGCAAGAGGGCTTTGATGCCGAGTGGCGGATGATCGAACTGCTGACAGTCGAAAATGAAATGCTCAGTCGTGGAGAGATTTTCGACGAGGCGCACTTGGATGCCGCACTCGCGCGGTTCGAACAGCTCACCCGGCAATCGCCACGGCTGGAAAATCCGGCAACGCTCGCCTTCGGGCGCCTCCGGTCACAATTCGCCGCCCGCGACTGGAATGCCATGTCGGAAACCCTGGCTGAGAACGCTTTCCACGACGATCGTCGACTAGTGGTCGGTGTGGGGCTGCGAGAGGGCCGCGATGCCGTGATCGCCGAGATGTCGGCACTCGCCGAAATCGGGGTAAAGCGCCTCGATTCAGACATCATTGCAATCCGAGGCGGCCGTCTCCTCCTCAACCGTTCGCATGCTTCGGGCCACGACCAGAGACCCGATTCATTCCGCACCGATGTCCTCAATATCGTCGAAATCAACGCCGAGGGGCGGATCACGGCCCTCATCACATTCGACCCCGACGACTTCACGACGGCCGTCGCCGAACTCGAATCCCGTTACCTCGCCGGGGAAGGGCGCGTCCATGCACACACGTGGTCGGCTATTCTGTGCGCCTACGCCGCGGTTAATCGACACGAACTCCCATCGACGACGCCAGATTGGGTGAATATCGACCACCGGCAAGGAAGAGCTTTCGCGCCTGGCGAGTTGTTTAGATACACCCATGCGACCTGGGATATCACGCCAAAGTCCGAGATCTATGTCGAAGCCGTGCATCGGTTGTGTGATCGTGGAGTAGTCGTAACCAATGCGATGAATGGCAGCTCACGAGAGGGCTTCGACGCAGAGTGGCGGGAAGTCTTTCTACTAACGATAGAAGGTGAAATTCTGAACCGCTGCGAGCTTTTCGACGAGGCAGACTTGGACGCCGCACTCGCGAGGTTCGAACAACTAACCCGGCCTGCAGCGCGACCTGAAAACGCCGCAAGTCAAGTGGCAGAGCGCTTCCTGGCACGGTTCACCGCGCACGACTGGGACGCATTGGCGGAACTGCTGGCGGACGACTTTTCCACTGAGGATCGCCGTCGGTTGGTTGGCGTTGAAGCCCGACAGGGTCGAGAGGCAGAGATCGCGAGCATGCGCGTCGTCGCCGAACTCGGCGGGACGAACATGACGTCGACGGTCGTTGCGACGCGCGGCACACGGCTCATCCTCACCCGTTTGCGCTATGCGGATTGGGACCATGCTCGCGGCGCTTTCCATACCGATGTTCTTGACGTCATTGAAATCGACGCCGATGACCGGATCGTGAGGCGGATCGTGTTCGACCCTGACGATATCCAGGGCGCGCTCGCAGAGCTCGATGCACGATATGTCGTTGGCGAAGCCAGAGCCTGCGCGCGCGTATGGTCAGTCGTTGCGGCCAGCTACGCGGCACTGAACCGCCGTGAGCTGCCGCCGATGGCCCAAGACTGTGTGAGCATCGACCACCGACGGGAGACGGCTTTCGGCCCGGGCGACGTCGTCGCCTATATCAACGCAGGATGGGATTCCAAGCAAGACATCAACATCCATGTCGAGGAAGTGCATCGGCTGAGCAATATCGGATCGTTAATCACATACTCCGCAGAGGAAACTTCGCGCGACGGCTTCAATGCCGAGTGGCGTGGCATCGCCCTGCTGACGGTCGAGGGTGCAATGGTCAACCGCTGCGAGGTCTTCGACGAGGCAGACATTGACGCCGCGCTCGCGCGGTTTGAGGAACTGCGCCCACCAGCGCGACGGCTGGAAAACGCGGCAACCCGAGTGGACAAGCACTTCGTGGCAAATTTGGGGCAACGCAACTGGCCGGCGGTAGCCCATACCTTGGCCGCCGATACTTTGGTCGAGGATCGTCGGCACGTGGTGAATGCGGGGATTTGGCACGGTCGCGACGAAGTCGTCGAGAAAATGAAAGCCTTGGCGGTAGACGGCGGGGCGAATACGACATTGGCCGTTATCGCGACCCGCGGTGAGCGCCTCGCGCTCACCCGCTTCTACTCTTCCAACCGCGCACTGCGGCACGGCGAATTCGGTGTTGAGCTGCTCAGCATCACGGAGATCGACTCCGGCGAAAGGATATTGGCACGCGTCGCCTTCGACCCTGACGACATGGCTGCCGCCTTTGCCGAACTCGAAGCTCGTTACCTCGTCGGGGAAGCCGCGGCGCATCCACACACCTGGTCGACCATTACGGACGCGTATGGTGCGCTCAATCGGGGTGACATCCCGCCAACGACAGTGGATTTCGCGGATATCGATCACCGCAGTGGTGCGACGATGGCACCCGGCGACCTGATCGACTACCTCCGAGTCGCCTTCGACGAGACGGAGAACAACTCCCTCCGTATTGTCGCCGTTCACCGGCTGACTGACGACGCCGCGGTCGTCACCCATGTGGCGAAAGGGACGACACCAGAGGGTTTGGACGTCGAGTGGCGTGTAACCAACGTCATCACCGTCGACGGCAACTTGCTGAACCGCGTCGAGATGTTCGACGAGTCCGACCTCGACGCCGCCCTCGCCCGATTCGATGAGCTCGCCCGGTAAGCAACCAGGCCGAGCCCGAGTGACGATCGCCCTTGCCAATCAGCTGTGGCTGTTGATTTCGTCGAGACCCCGCGGTTCGCCGCCGGCGGCGTCGAAGACCGCGAACAGGTCGTCCGTACACCCCTGCATTGCGGGACGCTCGTCGATCGCCACCGCATCGGAGCTGCCTGCGCCCAGCAGATCAGTCAGGGTCAGTCGGCCGAACGACCTGGGCGTGGTCACGAACGGCAGGTCGTGCCCTGCGTCACGACGACCTGGTTCGCGAGGTTCACGTCGCCATCTCGCGCGTAGACGGCGGGTTGGCCGCCATGCAAGAGCATGACAGCAAACCACGTCGATCGCCTGATTTGCGTGCCGGATCCCCCATTTGGTCCGCGCAGCCTCGTGAACTGTGGGCTCGCCCAAACCTGTTTCAAAGGGCCCGAGCAACGCGAACAGCGGGCGCCACCAACGACCCGCGCCCCTGTTTGTTCAACGGAATTGCGGTCTGCGTTCACCTGCCGACCGGGGCCGATGAGCGCCGTGAATCGTATTGCCGCCATGCCTGATTCGGCGATAGGGTAAGGGTCATGATCAACAACAGCATCGAGACAATGTTCATCGGCTACGGCGGTGGCGCCGGCGGCGGCCGTGGTGGTGGCGCTGGTGGTGGCCGCGGCGGTGGCGCCGGCGGCGGCCGTGGTGGTGGCGCTGGTGGTGGCCGCGGCGGCGGCGCCGGCGGCGGCCGCTAAATCTCATACTTTTCCTCTGCGCCCCTTCAACTCTCACCCAGTGATCGGGGGGCGCTAGGAGTTGCACGACGTTCGTCCCGCCCAGGCGATTGAGCCGAGGCGGAGACCACCACCTTCGCAAGCACACTGCGACAAACTGTGATACGGCCGTCGGGTCCATGACCCGGCGGCCGTTTCCGCGATCGCAAGTCTTGTGTGCCGATGACGACGCAGCGGAATCTGGACCCGCGATTCGCGGGCAAACCGAGCGGCTGCAAGACTGCTGGCATGCAAGCGATCAGCGGCACTGTGCGTTCGGCTACGCCGCAGGACGCAGCCGCCTGCGTGGCGATCTACCGGCCGTACGTCGAGAACACGCTGATCAGTTGGGAACTCGAGGCACCGAGCCCAGACGAGATGGCGTCGCGTATCGCCAACGCCCAACGGGCGCACGAATGGCTCGTTCTCGAACATGACGATCAGGTCATCGGCTTCGCCTACGGCCACGCGCTGATCAGTCTGCCTTCCTTCAGCTGGTCCGCCGAGACCGGCATCTACATCAGCGGCGACCGTCACCGCGCGGGTTGGGGCCGCAGACTTTATGCCGAAGTGCTGCACCGCCTCGCTGAGCGCGGATACCGGCGAATCTTCGCCGGCATTACCCAACCCAACGAGGCCAGCAACGCATTTCACCGATCCTTCGGATTCGAAGATATCGGCGCCTGGCCGCGTGTCTATTTCAAGAACGACCGCTGGCACGACGTCGCGTGGATGCAACTCGATCTAGGCCCCGGCGAGCCGCTGGGACCGCCGCGGCCAATCGGCTGATTGGCGATTATGTTGCGGCGCAGCCGCATAACCGCTCTCACTTGCGCGTGCGCAACGCGACGTAGTACTCGTGTCGCCGGGTGTTGTCGACGGTGTAACTGACCGCCTTCGTTACGCCGTCATGGTCGACATCTACCCATCGCTCGGTGCGTTGCCGCTCAAATTCGCTCCAGGACGTCACGGTGAACCTCTCGAGGAACGAGTTGGGTTCCTCGACATTGTGATAGAGCCGCCAACTGTGCCCGCCCGTCCGCAGCCGTGACTGCCTGACCTCCCGCATCGCTTCGATGAATTCGTCGAGGTTCTCGGGCGGCACCTGGTAGCGGACGGCTACGAGCACCGGTCCATCCTGTGGGCACGGTTCGAACACGAGCGTCGGCGTCGGCCAGGCGCTGGAAACCTCGACACTCTCTGTCCCGGTGCACGGCCGCAGCGGCAGCACGGCAACACTGAGGGCAGCGACGCCCAGCACCACGGCCGACCACAGCATCGCGACGTCAAGTCCCCACCGGGTGGCAAGGAGACCCCACACATAGGCGCCGAGCGCCTGAGATCCGGTCGAGACCAACAGATACACCGACAGTCCACGGGCCCGAACCCATCGCGGCAGCGACAGTTGCGCTGCGGCGTTCAACGTCGTCAACGTGATCAGCCACGCCGTCCCCGACAGCACCAGAAACGGAATCGCGGCCCCGAATGGCAGCCAGACCACCGCTACCGGCGCGAGGCCGTACGCCGCGGCAGAGATCGCCAGCAGCCGGTTGTCCGATATTCGCGCATGCAACGGTTCGGCAGCTATCACAGCTAGTATCGCGCCCAAACCAATGGCTCCCAGCGCCACACCGTAGCCGCCGGCTCCCAGGCGCCACGTGTGCGCGGCGGCAACCGGCAGAAGTGCGAGTATTGCCGACGCTGGGAACAGGAAAAGGGCTGTGCGCAAGAGGATCCTGCGAAAAATTGGACTATTCTCGACGTATTGCAGCCCGGTCAGAATGGCCTGGCCGACGCGTTCTCGCTCGACCGGCACAATTTGCTTCGGCCGATTCCACGCCCGCAAAGCGAAGATGATCGCCGAGAACGACACCGCGTTGATCGCGAAGACCGCCGCTGGGCCGAGCCAAGCCACGACGATACCGCCGATCGCCGGCCCAATCGCTCGGGTGGAGTTCGCCGAGACGCTGCCCAAAACCGAAACCGCCGGTATCTGCTGGCGCGGAACAACCTCGGGCTGAATCGCCTGCCAGGCTGGCCCGGTCAACGCGGAAGCGAACCCGATGGCCAAGGTAAACATCAACAGGGCGGTCGGGGTGAGGCGACCCAGGTTCGTCAGCAGCGCCAGCGCAAGCGCCACCAGCACAGCATATGTTTGCAGAAATATCAGAAGGCGACGGCGGTCGAATAGATCGGCGAGCACGCCGGCGAATAACCCCAAAAGCAGCGTCGGCCCCAGACTTGCCGTCTGAACCAGCGCCACGATGACGTCCGGACTGTGGCTTTCCACCAGGAACCATTGCGCCGCCACCGCCTGCATCCACGTTCCGATATTGGAGATGAACTGGGCGACGAACAGGCCTCGGTACACGCGGTTGCGCAAGGGCGCCCACGTCGACGGTTTGCGCTCTTGGTCCTGAATCACCACATGATCGATGGTCGACAGCCCCTCTGTCCGGCCAGTGCCCAGCGACGAAGCTGACTGGCGCTATCTAACGTGCGGGCAAGGCGTCCCGCGTTCTATCAAGAATTAGAAGTTTATGACACGTACACCCAACCCTCGCATCATGGAGCCAACCCAGAACATGCCCGGGCACCCGACGGGAAGCCGATCACGGCCCGTATCGCCGAACACGGATCGACCTGCTCCGTATTCCCTGTGAGACAACGATTCTGGTAGTAACCGCACCACTTGGACACGCACATCAGCGTCGCCTGGGAACCGAGCCGCGCGCAGCAGCACTTCGCCGATAGGGTGACTGTCATGTCCGATGCCGATCGGAAACCACTGCAACCGCTGTATCTGCTCGCGGACAGTCAGCTCCTGTTCTGGAAGCACCGTGGCCGCCCGTTGCTCGAGGCGGCACTTGACGGATTGGCTCGCGACACACGCCTTAGCGCGGCGTACATCGGAGCCTCCAACGGCGACCGTCCGGAGTTCTACGACATCTTCGAGGCGGCGATGGATGCGATCGGAATCCCGGACCGCCGCATGATCGATTCGTCGTTCGGTCCAGCCGACCGCACCTTCCTGGAAGGCGCGCAGTTGATCGTCCTCGCGGGCGGTGATGTGCGCCTAGGTTGGATGACGTTCGAGGAAACCGGGATGAGAGACCTGGTGCTGGACCGGTATACCCGTGGTGCGATCCTGGTGGGCATATCAGCCGGCGCGGTCCAGCTCGGACGGTATGGAATAGTCGAGTCGCCGAAATCTGCTGCCACCGAATTGCTCGATGTGTTCAATCTCGTCCCCGCGGTCGTCGACACCCACGACGAGCAGGCTGACTGGGCGCGGCTGTCACGCGCGATCGCCTCGCTCGACGGCGCCGCCACCGGGCTGGGAATCCCGTCCGGGGGCGCAGTCGTCGTGCACACCGACAACACCATCGAGCCGCTGCGGCGCCCTGCACACGAATTCCGTTACGAGGGCGCACACGTCGCCCACTCACTGCTACCGGCCGAGGCTGGCGACTGACGCTGCTTTTCCCCTTGCCGCGGCGTTAGCGCCGTTCGGTCGATCGCGCATGCTGCCGCGAGAGGCTGCGAGCCGGTGCAAGGCGGCCTCGCCTCTCCGCTCGCCCGTCCGGGCCCGCTAGCCCCGGATGAGGAGGCCGTCTACCAGTTCGTCACCCGAGTGGCGAAGGCGTATGCCGACACTACCTAACGGGTATCTCGATCGATATAGCTTGTGCAACTGAGCAATCGAGAGGAACTGGTCCCTAACCGGCGTCGCCTGCCGATGCGGCTTCCAGGGTCGCAACCTTGTCCAGGCCGCTGATCGTGAGGACCCGAACCAGCAAGCGGTGGACGATGACGTGCAGCCCGTCGACCTTGTCGGCGTGGTCGAAAAGCGCGTTGATTCCTGCACTGTCGAGATACTTGACCGTCCTGAGATCGATGGTGATCGGACTTCGGGTCCCCGCGCTAGCGGTGTTGAGTGCCTCGACGAGCTGGGCGACGTTGCTGAGGTCAATCTCCCCCGTCGCGGTCACCCAGGGCGTTCCGTCAGGGCCTTGGTCGGTGTTCAGCGTGAGCTGTGCGGGCATTAGGCGATCCTCGCGTACAAGTGAACTGTGGTGCCGGCCTCGGTGGAGCGAATTGTGATGTCCTCCACCAGACCTCGCATCAGGGTGATGCCGCGGCCCCGGTTGGCTCCAGGGATGGTGCGCGGTGTCTTCCAGGTGCCGCCGTCGGTGACGGTCACGTGCAGTGCGTCGACGACCGCGGTCGCGCGCAACGAGACGGTGCCCTCGCGTTGATCGCGGTAGCCGTGTTCGATGGCGTTGGCGACAGCTTCACCGACGGCGGTGAGCAGGTATGCAATTTGATCGGGCTCTACGCCTGCCTGAATCAGCCAGCTGCGCAATGCATCACGGCTCGGCGCGAGGTGATCGACGTCGGCGGCGAATTTCATCGACAAGGGCGCGGGCTGCCGATAGAGCAACATGGCCACGTCGTCCGAATAGCCGCCGCCAGGTTCGAGCCCGACCATGAGATCGTCTGCCACCTCATCGAGCGACTGGGACCGACCGACCTGAATCAGATCCGTCGCACTGGCGATGCCTTCGTCGATCGAACGGCCGCGGCGTTCGACCAGGCCATCGGTGTAGAGCAACAACGTCGACCGGGGCCGCATTGTCACGCGGACTTCGGGCCGGGCCCAGTCCGGCCGGAGCGCCAGCGGAAGCCCATGTTCGCCATCCAACTGTTCGGTAGTTCCGTTGGCGTGCACCATGATCGGTGGCGGATGGCCGGCATTCGAGTACACCAGCTCACCTGTGTCGAGGGTGAGCACCGCGCAGAATGCGGTGGTACAGCGGGCTCCGGGCAGTCGCGCGGCGAAGCGGTCCAACCCAGCGAGCACTGCACTGGGACCGGCCTGGTCGAGCAGCAGGGCCCGGCACGCGCTGCGGAGCTGACCCATCACCGTCGCCGCGGCAAGGCCGTGACCGACGCAGTCGCCGACGATCAACGCAACCCGCCCGTCGTCGAGATCGACGACGTCATACCAGTCACCGCCGACCTGTAGCGGATGGCTGGCCGGGTGATACCGCACCGCAAAGCCGCCCGGCAGATTCGCCGGGCCGAGCATCGCGTGCTGCAGCGCCAGAGCGGTCTCGCGTTGCTCGTCCAACAGATAGACGCGGTGCAGACCTTGACTGAGCCGTCCACCCAGGACCTTCAGCAAGTTGTGATCCTCCGGGGTGAACGGGCGCTGCTCGGCCAACTCAATCCACACAACGAGGACTCCACGAGGATGCTGCAACGAGATGCCCGCGGTGCCAGGCTCGCCGGCGACCGTGGTCAGCAGATCGGAATCTCGCAGCGACCCGATCAGCAGCCGGTGACCCGGCGGCAGTTCGTCCCAATCACACGGCTCGCCGGCGCACACCAGTGCCGGGGTGTCGTCCTGGGCAGGGTCGCGGGCGAACGTTGCGGCCAGGACGCGGCGCGCATCCCACGTCTGTCGTAGTTCTCCGACCGCGCCGCGCAGCGTGTCATCAAGCGTATCCGCTTGTGCTAGTTGCTGATTCAGTGCAGCCAGGGCAAGCTGACTCTGCACAATGTAGTGCTCGGTCGTGATGTCACGCAGGGTGCCGACCATTATTCGGCGGCCGGTGTCTGGGTCGTCCACGTGGTTGAAGTTGGCCGCGACCCACAGGCGGTGCCCGTCCCGGTGGACCACCGGGGCAGTGAAAGCGCCCTGGGTTTCGTTCAGCAGCTGCTCGAAGACCCCCTCGACGTGACGGAGCGATTCCGGGTCGGTTTCGGCGCCCGGCCACCACGGGTGCGGCGGGGCATAGGGCAGCTGTTCGGGTCCGTAGCCCAAGATCTCGCCGAACGCGGCGTTGATCTCGATGACGGCACCGTTTTCGTCGCAGACGAAGAACCCTTCCTGCAGCGAATCAACCAGGGCGGCGCGCCACCGGTTGTGATGGCCGCGCAACCGCGACAGTTCGACATTGGCGCGCACCCGGGCCAGGAGCTCGGCGGCGGCAAATGGCTTGACGAGATAGTCGTCGGCACCGGCCAGCAAGCCTTCGATCGAGGCTTCTTGCCCGGCGCGAGCCGACAGCAACAGCACGGGTAAAGCCGCGGTGCGCGAGTCACCGCGCAGGGTCGCCAGCAGTTGTAGACCATCCAGCCCGGGCATCATCACGTCGCTGATGACAAGGTCGGGAACCTGCGCACGGATGGCGTCGAGCGCCTGCTGCCCATCGGTGACGGCAGTGACCTGGTAACCCGACGCCCGCAGCAGTCTAATCAGGTATTCACGCATATCGGCGTTGTCGTCGGCGACCAGCACGTGTGTCCGTTCGCCGTCTTTTCCGGCGGGGGCGACGGCGGTCATCATCGCGGTGCTGCTGGCGTCCGACGCTGCGGCGCCGGTGTCGCCGGGCAGCCAGCGCAAGGCTTCCTGTACAAACGGTTCGGCGATCACACCGGAGGTGGGACGTGTTGCCGGTGGCCCCGCGACTTCGTCGGTCGGCAGATGGGCCGAGCCGAATGCCAGCCGGATGGTGAAGGTGGTGCCGACGCCTTCCTGACTTTCGACCGAGATAGTGCCGCCGTGCAGTCCGACGAGTTCTTTGACCAGAGCCAACCCGATTCCGCTGCCCTCTGTGGAGCGCGCGCGTGCGCTTTCGATGCGGTGGAAACGCTCGAAAAGCCGGGGCATTTCGGCGGCGGGCACCCCGACCCCGGTGTCGGACACCGTGACGATGGCATCGGTGTCATCGCGGCTCACCGCGACCCGGATGGTGCCGTCGAAGGTGAACTTCAGCGCGTTCGAGAGCAGGTTGAGGATCACCTTTTCCCACATCTCGTGATCCAGATAGACCGGTTCGTCGAGCGGCGGACAGTCCACCGAGAACGTCACACCGGCCCGGTCGATCGCCGATCGGAACACACTCGCCAAATCGGCTGTGACGGTTGACAAGTCGACGGGCTCGAATCGGGCGCGCATCCGCCCCGCCTCGATGCGGGAAAAGTCCAGCAACGTGTTGACCAGCTTGGACAGCCGTAAACCGTTGCGGTGCACCAGTTCCAGCTCCTGGCGCGCCCGCTCGTCCAACCCGACTGGCCGGCCGCGCAACTCGTCGACCGGTCCGAGAATCAACGCGAGCGGGGTGCGGAATTCGTGGCTCACGTTCGAGAAGAACGCCGTTTTCGCTCGGTCAAGCTCGGCCAGCTCCTCGGCCCGCTGTTGCTGAGCCCGATAGCTGCGGGCGCTGCCAATGCCTGCCGCGACGTAGCCGGCCACCAGTTCGACGAAGCCGCGGTAGCCGTCGTCGAACTGGCGGTACCGATTGAGCCCGGCCACCAGGAAGCCGACGGGCTCCCCGCCCTGTTGCAGGAGCGGGACCACGAGCGCCTGAGTGGGCGGCTCGAGCCAGGCGCCGGTAGGCAGATCCTGTGCGTCGTTGTCGAGGTCGATCAGTTGGGTCATGCCCTGCGCCAACGTGGCGGTGGGCCAGTCGGAAAGGCCCCCGGCGGGAAGTACTTTCGGCGCCGCGGGATGCCCGGGCTCGATTCCGCTGACCCCGGCCAGCAGCGCCTCACCGTGCTCGCCGAACAGATAGATCGTCGTGAAGGGAAGGTCGTAGGGATTGTTCGCGAGTTGCCGGGCCGCGTGGTCCAGCATCTGACGTTCGGTTCGCACGACGCTCGGATCCGAACCCAGGTCGCGCAGCGTTGCCATCCGCCGCTGAGCGATCACCCGATCGGTGTCTTCCCGGACCACGCAGAGCATCCCCACGATGCTGGCGTCCTCGTCGCGCAGCGCGCTGTAGGAGAACGTGTGGTACGACTCCTCGGGGTATCCCGACCTTTCGATGATGAGCATCAAGCCCTCGTCCCAGGTGGGCTCCCCGGTCACCAACACGCTCGCGATCCGCGGACCGATGTCGTCCCAGATCTCGGCCCACACCTCGCTGGCCGGGCGGCCCAGCGCCCAGGGGTACTTGCGGCCCAGCGTGTCCCGGCGATAGGCGGCATTGCAGAAGAAGGTCAGCTCCGGACCCCACGCCATCCACATCGAGAACCGCGACGACAGCAGGATGTTGACGGCAGTGCGCAGGCTTTGCGGCCAATGTTCGACTGGCCCGAGCGGGGTGGCCGCCCAGTCAACGGCGGCCAGATCGAGACCGATCTCCTGGTCTGCCCGGAAAACCACTGACATCCCTTCCGAATGTGCTCAGACCCAGAGATGGTCGGTTACCGCTGCCCGTAGCGGCTCCCTCATAGCGAACCATCGACAAAGGTCTCGTCGCCAGTTTTTCGCTGGATAGTCCACAATTGTGACGTTTACGCGGGCGGGCGGGTTCGGTAAGTTCGACTATCCGGTTTGCACCCGCGACGCTACTGCGCGTGGGCGGCCAGATAGTCGGCGACGGGGATCGGTGACGACGCGGCGTAACCGATTGGCAGCAACACATCGCCGGCGGTCGTGACGTAGTAGACGTCCCAGCGGTAGAACGTTGCAAACGCCGCGGGATCAGCCCCGATCAACGCGGCGTAGTCGTCGACCGCCTGCACATACTGGTGCGCGTGGTTGTAGCTGTAGATGGCGCGATCGCGGTCGTCGGCAAATCCGTTGGCGTTGAGCATCCGGCCCGCCGCCATGATGCTGTCGTGGAGCGAGTTGACGTCGCCGCCCTGTCCGTAGGAGGCGAACGTCGAAGGCAAGAACTGCATGGGACCTTGGGCGCCGGCGGTGCTCACGCCGTTGATGCTGCCGAAACGGGTCTCGACCAGGTTGATCGCGGCCAGGTAGTTCCAGCCGACGCCGGACTCGGCTTCCGCCGCGTGGTAGTAACCCATCAACTCATCGGCCGGAGCCGGCGGGTCGATGCGCCAGGCCGGCACGGTGTCCCGAACTTGTGCCATCGCCTGGAGCTGTCGGCGGGCGTCGACATTGCGGTCGTAGACATCGATTATCGACGCCGGGACGAGCGGTCGGACGGTCGCATCCCATTCCGGGTGCCGCCCGATGGCCCGGTAAGCCGCTTGCTCTCGGTGCGCCGCCGCGGCCAGCGCTGCCTCCGGCGTCGACGGGTCACGCAGCGCGAGTTCGTCGGCGACGAGATCTTTGGCCAGCTGCGCGGGGTCGGATGCCAGCTGCGGCTGCACGCCGAGGCGCACCCCCGGCGCCTCGGCGACCATCGCCGGTGCCGCTGCCGACTGCCCACAGCCGACGGTTGCGACCACGATCATCGCGAAGGCAACCGGCGCGGCGCACACATGTCTACGGTTCATTGCGTCCACCACCAACGATTACGGGTAGTTCTGCGGCTGGTCGGCCCGTACCGAGTCTTTCGCATCCGACCGCGTGACTTCAATGGGCGGCCAAACCAGAGATTGAATGCGCAGGCAGCGCGCCTCCATCGACGTAATCTAAGTCGTCACTCGCGACTGCTGGCTGGGAGGTCGATCTGAGCGTGAAGGGCAGGCCCACCAAGGCCGACGTCGCGCGCATGGCGAACGTGTCGACCGCGACGGTCAGCTACGTGCTGAACAACTCCGTCGGGCGCACCATTTCGGCGCAGACCCGCGCCGCCGTCCACAGTGCCGCCGCGGAATTGGGGTACCGGCCCAACCTTGCCGCCCGCAACCTCGCCCGCGGGAAAAGCGGCGTGATCTTGTACATCGTGCCGCGGCTCGCCGGCGGTGAGATGCCCATGCAGGTGGGCACGTACATGACCACCGAGTTGACCCGCCGTGGCATCATGCAGGTTCAGCTGTTCGAGACCGAGCACGACGACGCGGTCGCCGACGCCATCAATCATCTCCAGCCGATCGCCGTGACGAGCCTTTTTCCGTTGGGCCGCAAGGCATCTGGCGCCGTGAAGGACGCAGCCATCCCTCACATCTGCGTGCATACCCTGTCGGGGCTCGGCGACCCGCAGTACTCGGTCGGACAGATGCGTGTCGACCACCTCGTCTCTCGGGGTCATCGCAACCTCGGATTTGCCTACTCCGGCGATCGTCGATGGCGCGCTGTTGGCGATTACTGGATCGACGGCGTCCGACGCGCGGCGCACCAGCACGGTCTGCCCGACGTCGTCGTGACCGCGTTAACGCCGGACGACAGCGCTACACCGGTCCGCGAATTGCACGACGCGGGCGTCACCGCGGTCTGCGCACAAAGCGACGAGGTGGCCTTCGTGGTGCTCGACGGCATTCGGCGCGCCGGACTTCGTTGCCCGGACGACCTCGCGGTCATCGGTGTCGACGCCACGGCCCTGTCCCCGTTCAGCGTCCCCGCGTTGACGACCGTGGTGTTCGACCGCACGGCAATCGCCGAGGTGGCACTGTCAGCGGTTTTGACCGAGCTGCGCTTACCCGACGAATCCCCTCCGGCCGGCCGGGACATCGCGTCGCTGGTCATCCGCGACTCCACCTGAGCCGTACTAGACACTCACTAGTTACGCGCGTAACCTCTGTCGAGCGACGACCCCACTCCGGCGGCTCGCCGAAAGGATGAAGGACATTGGCTGACGCCATCGCGGTCTACAACCCCTCCAACGAAGAGCTGATCACCGAGGTCCCCGACTCCGACCAAGCGGCCGTCGACGCGGCCGTGGCCCGCGCGCGCGAGACCTTCGAGTCGGGTGTGTGGCGCAAGGCGCCCGCGTCACACCGCGCGAACGTGCTCTTCCGCGCCGCTCGCATTATCGAGGCGCGCACCGACGAACTCGCCGCGCTCGAGGGCCAGGACAACGGCATGAACCTGACCGCCGCGCGTCACATCATCCCGGTGTCGGTCGACATGCTGAAGTACTACGCCGGCTGGGTCGGCAAGATCCACGGCGAGTCGGCGAACCTCGTGTCCGACGGCCTGCTCGGCACCTGGGAGACCTACCACACGTTCACCCAGCTCGAGCCGGTCGGCGTCGTCGGCCTGATCATTCCGTGGAACGGGCCCTTCTTCGTCGCGATGCTCAAGGTCGCGCCCGCCTTGGCGGCGGGTTGCAGCGCGGTCCTCAAGCCCGCCGAGGAGACGCCGCTCACCGCGTTGAAGCTCGAAGAGATCTTCCGCGAGGCAGGCCTGCCCGACGGCGTCCTCAATGTCATCACTGGCTACGGCGAGACCACGGGTGCGGCAATGACCGCGCACCCGGACATCGACAAGATCTCGTTCACGGGATCGACGGAGGTCGGACGGCTGATCGTCAAGGCGGCGGCGGGCAACCTCAAGCGCCTCACGCTCGAGCTCGGCGGCAAGTCGCCGCTGATCATGTTCGACGACGCCAATCTCGACAAGGCGATCATGGGGGCCGGCATGGGCCTGCTGGCCGGTTCGGGGCAGAACTGCTCGTGTACCTCGCGCATCTACGTGCAACGCGGCATCTACGACCAGGTGGTCCAAGGGCTCGCCGGCTTTGCTCAGATGCTGCCGATGGGTGGCAGCGACGATCCCGACTCCGTGCTCGGGCCGCTGATCAGTGACAAGCAGCGCAAGCGCGTGGAGGGCATCGTCAACGACGGCGTCGCCGGCGGCGCGCAGGTGATCACCGGCGGCAAACCAATGGACCGCAAGGGCTACTTCTACGAGGCGACGATCGTCACCAACACCACACCCGACATGCGGCTCATCAAGGAGGAGATCTTCGGTCCGGTCGGCTGCGTGATTCCGTTCGACGACGAGGACGAGGTGATCGCCGCCGCGAACGACACGCACTACGGGCTGGCCGGCTCGATTTGGACCGAGAACCTCAGCCGGGCCCATCGTGTCGTGAATGAGCTTCGCGCAGGCCAGATTTGGGTGAACTCCTCGCTCGCGGCCGACCCGTCGATGCCGATCAGTGGCCACAAGCAATCGGGTTGGGGCGGCGAGCGTGGCCGCAAGGGCATCGAGGCTTACTTCAACACCAAGGCTGTCTACATCGGGCTTTGATCGGGCCGCGAGCGTCGTCACGCCGAGAATCGGGCTGATTTTTCGGCCTGCGGTTACGCCCGCGCCGATCGGCCTAGGCGCCTAAGCGAGGCTCTTGGTGAAGCCGCTGAGATCGCGGATGCTGGCCACGAACACCTCGGGCATCGCGCCCGCGAATATCAGATCGCCCCCGTGACAGGTGCCCGCGACCAACCGGCCCACAGTGGGTACACCCGCGCGCACCAGACGGCGGTAGTAATCCAGTCCCTCGTCGCGCAACGGGTCGAGTTCGTTGACCGAGATCACATGTGGTGGAAGGCCATTCAGATCCTCGTCGGTCGCAACGCCGGCAAAACAGGTGGGGTCGTTCGAGTTCTCATCGTCGGGATCGTAAAGCGAACCCAGTAGCTCCAACTGTTGAAGACTGATGAAGTAGCCGTCGCATTCTCGCAGTGAAGGCAATTCATCGGGGACGTCATGCCATCGATTAGAGATGTACGGACATTGCGCGTAAAACCCCGCGATTTCGTGCAGCCACCCCTCGCGTTTCGCCTTATGCGCCACGGTCAGCGTGAGATTGCCGCCGCCGGACTCGCCTGCGACGACCAGGTGGGTAACGCCGAGTTCTGCACGACGCGATGCCACCCAACGAACAGCGGCCGCGCTGTCGTTCAGTCCGGCGGGAAAGGGGTGCGGGCCGAGTTTTCCGCCGGAATTGCGGAACTCGACGCCGACGACGACAAGTCCGGTGCCCGCGATGTACTCGCGCAGCCGCGTGTACGTTGCGTCGGCGGCGCTTGCGATGGCCATGCCGCCACCGTGCAGGTGCACCACGGCAGGCAATGGCCCATCCACATCGGGGCGGCTGACGTAGAGCGTTACGTCGTTGCCGTCTTCGCCGGTGATCGTCGTCGCCGTGGTGGTCACGCCATCCGCGTCCGGAACACCCGCCGCGAACGCACCGAGCACGGCGCCCATCCCTTCCTCGGCCATCGCGGCATAGGCCAGCAGTTCCTCGAGCGGCGCATCCCGTGTCAGTGCCACCGTCGGCGCATTGCCGTCAAGACCGAATGGTGCGAGAGCTTTGACCATTCGCGGGTCTGCGCGCGGGTCGGTTCGCAGGGAACAATCGGGATCGGCGAGACGACCGTTGGTCATTTTGCGACCTTACTGTCGCGGCCCGCGGCACCGCTAGACCGAAATGATCGGGCCGAGAAAAATACTGGGCTCCAGCACCTTGTGCTGGCATGGTAAGCCCTCATGCGGGTGTGGCTGAGCGGCTAGGCAGCGGCCTGCAAAGCCGTATACACGGGTTCGAGTCCCGTCACTCGCTCCAAGGAGTAAGGCCGCGCGATTCCGGTCAGCGGACGGCCGCCGCCTCAGCCCTGGGCGATGAGGTCGGCCACGATCGATACCGCCGTCTCCCGAGCGCCGGCGGCGTCAGTATGCCACCGGGCGCCCAACGGCGGTGTCCGCCGACTGTTAAATACTCGCTAATTGTGTTGTGGCGGAAGTTATTGCGTGAATGACCAGTGGTCATTCAGGGCGCCCTCGCGCGGCGTCGGACACCGTGGCGCGCCAAATTGCCCGAAACTCTCCCTAGATCGAGCCGGGTATCTAGAGTTGGGCCGCTCAGCGTGCTCAGCCAGAAGCCCCGGGGGGGTCGCATGGATCTCAACACCGTCGTCGACGTTGTCCGCCGACCGTCCGATCGCCCGGGTGCCGCCTGGCGCACCGGTGATGCGTGGCTGGCAGGCGGAACGTGGCTGTTCTCCCAGCCGCAGCCTGCCGTGAACCGACTGGTCGACCTCGCCGGGCTTGGCTGGCCCAGCCTGGTGTCCAACTCCGAAGGACTCGAGATCGCCGCGACGTGCACGGTCAGAGAGCTCTACGAATTTGTGCCGCCCGTCGACTGGCTCGCCGGGGGGCTGCTGCAGACCAGCTGCGAGATGTTCCTCGCGCCGCTCAAGGTGTGGAATGCCGCCACGGTGGGCGGCAACATCTGCATGTCCCTGCCCGCAGGACCAATGATCACCATGGCCGTAGCACTGCAGGCGACCTACCTACTGTGGGCTGCCGACGGGACAGAACGGACGGTTGCGGCAAAGGATTTCGTTATCGGCGACCACCAAAATGTGCTGGGGCCCGGGGAGATCTTGCGCAGCGTTCACGTCCCCGAACACAGCCTTGGCAGGCGCTATACCTATCGGCGCTTCACGCTCACTAAGCTCGGCCGCTCCACCGTATTCCTGGTGGCCACCCAAACGCCGGGCGCCGACGATCTGATGCTCACTATTACAGCGGCGACCACGCATCCGCTGGTGCTGGAATTCGGCACCGTGCCCGACGCCGACACGTTGCAACGACTCGTGGATGCGATCCCAACGGAGTTCTGGTTCGCCGACCCCAACGGGACGCCAGCGCACCGGCGACACCTGACCAAGCACTACGCCGAAGAAATCCGGGCCGAGCTCGGGGGTACGCGATGAGCTACACCGTCAACGGCACGACGTTCTCGCAGGAGCCACAGCCAGGCCAGTGCCTGCGGACCTTCCTGCGTCGCTTGGGCTGGTACGGGGTTAAAAAGGGTTGTGACGCAGGCGATTGCGGCGCATGCACAGTCTGGCTCGACGGCCGCGCGGTGCACAGCTGCATCACACCTGCTTTCCGCGCCGACGGGCATCAGGTGACCACGATCGAGGGGCTGGGTTCACCCGAAAACCTGCACCCGATGCAAAGGCAATTCCGCGACGCCCCCGGATTTCAATGCGGCTTTTGCACTCCCGGCATGATCATGACGGCAGCCGCCTTGACCGATGAACAAAAGAAGGACTTGCCGCATGCGTTGAAAGGCAACCTGTGCCGCTGTACCGGCTATCGGGCGATCGAAGATGCCGTCAACGGCGTGGCCGCGGTCGAAGAGGCAGCGCCCGGTGAGGCGATCGGCACGAGTGTGGGCGCACCCGCAGGCACCGACGTAGTGACCGGACGCGCCGAATACACCATGGACACCGAGATGGACGACATGCTCCATCTCAAGATCCTGCACTCACCGCACGCGCATGCGCGCATCGTCTCCATCGACAAGTCGGCAGCCCTGGCCGTGCCCGGGGTGCACCGCGTGTACACCTGGGAAGACGTGCCCCGCAAGCTATTCAGCACCGCGATCCACACGGATCATCTTGTCGACCCCGACGATACCTACCTACTGGACAACGTGGTGCGCTTCGTGGGCCAGCGGGTGGTCGCGGTGCTGGCCGATACCATCGGCGCCGCCGAAGAGGGCTGCCGCAAGGTCGTGGTCGAGTACGAACTGCTGCCCCCGGTGTTCGATCCCGACGAGGCGATGAAGCTCGGTGCGCCGCAGCTGCACGGTTCCGCCGACCCGTTCATTCAGGACCCCGTACATAACATCCTGGTCGAGCTGCACGGTGAGATCGGTGATGTGGCAAAGGGTTTCGCCGAAGCCGACGTCATTCATGAAGGCACGTACTTCACGCCGCGAGTGCAGCACGCACATTTGGAGACGCACGGGTCAATTGCCTGGACGGAAGATGGCCGGCTGCACGTACGGACCAGCTCGCAGTCCCCGTGGGTCTGCAAGGGCAAGCTGGAGCACCTGTTCAACTTGCGCCCGGATCAAGTCCGGGTCTTCTGCAAGCGCGTCGGTGGCGGTTTCGGCGGAAAGCAGGAAGTGATCAGCGAGGATTTGGTGGCGCTGGCCACGCTGGACACCGGCCGACCGACATCCTGGGAATACACCCGCGAAGAGGAATTCACCACAGCCTCGCCCCGGCACCCGATGAAGATCACCGTGAAGCTCGGTGCGCGCGCCGACGGCACGCTGACCGCCTTCCACTTCCGCAACGTGTCCAACACCGGCGCCTACGGCAATCACGGCGGGGAGACCGCGTTCGCCGGAGCCGCCGCGGTCGCGATCTACCGCTGTCCTAACAAGAAATTCGACGCCTACGCGGTGTACACCAATACCGTGCCCAGTGGCGCGTTGCGCGGTTACGGCATGACTCAACCCGCGTTTGCGGTGGAGTCGGCAATGGACGAGCTAGCCGTCGCGCTGGGCATCGATTCGCTGGAGTTGCGGCGGCGCAACATCGTTCGTCCCGGGGACCCGTTGCTGGCGATCCACGTAGAGGCGGACGACGTGGAGTTCACCGAGGACACACTGTCTACGTGTATCGATCGTGTCGACGCCGCGCTGCGTTCCCAGCCCAACGGGGAGGCGTTAGGTGAGGACTGGCTGATCGGCACCGGCGCAGCCGGTTCGATACACGAAACCGCGCCGCCCACCGAGCACATCTCTGTTGGGCTCGCCACCCTAGGCGAAGACGGGATATACGAGATCGCGATAGGCACTTGCGAATTCGGCGAAGGAACGTCGACCGCCCACGCCCAGATCGCCGCGGCCGCGCTGAGCACCACCGCAGAGCGGATCCGGCTGGTGCAGTCCGACACCGACCGCACCGGGTTCGATACCGGGGCATTCGCCAGCGCCGGACTGTTCGTCGCCGGCAACGCCGTGTTGCGGACGTCGATCGCGCTGCGCGACCGCATCTTGCGCTTCGCGTCCGCGCACACCGGCGTCGACCTGGCGTCGTGCACGATGGACGATGACGCGGTGCGCTGCGGCGAAGCCCGGGTGCTGCTGACGGAACTGGTGGCCGCCGCCGCGGGCCGCGGCGTGCTGTTGACCGAATCGCGCAAGGCATATGGTTCGCCGCGCAGTCTCGCCTGCAATGCGCACGGATTTCGTATCGCGGTGCACCGGATAACCGGGGAGATTCGCGTCCTCTACAGCGTGCACGCCACCGATGCCGGAGTGGTGATCAATCCGCAACAGGTTCGCGGACAGATCGAAGGCGGCGTGACCCAGGGCCTTGGCTTCGTGCTGACCGAGCACCACATGATCGACGAGGACGGCGTGATGATCAATCCGACGCTGCGCAACTACCGCATCCCGACCTATGCCGACGCGCCACGTACGGAGGTAATCCTGGTCGACTCCACCGACTCGGCGGGCCCCCTGAGGTCCAAGGGGATCGCCGAAATGTGCATCAACCCGGTCGCGCCCGCCATGGCCAACGCGGTGTACGACGCGACCGGTGTCCGATACCGTGAGCTGCCGTTAACCCCGGACCGGATCTTTGCGGCCCTGCAGTCACGCCAAATGATCCCGACCGTCTGAGCGCAACGGACATCTAATGACCTCCAAGGAAACTACCGACAACGTCGCCACAGTGATCATCGGCGAAACAGTCCGACCCGGTTGCGAAGAGGCGTTTCTCACCTGGCAGCAGCGGCTCAACATCGCGGCGTCGCACTACCCGGGATTCATTGCCGCGGAAATCAATCCGCCGACGCCATTGCAGCCGCAGTGGTCGCTGATCTACCGCTTTGATTCACTGCCGAATCTGCGGGCATGGATCAACAGCGCCACGCGTCAGGACGGGCTGACTGAAGGGCAGCGCTACCTCGAGTGCCCGTCCACCCAACAGGTCATCACAGGCGGTGCGACACCGCCCGACACTTTGGTCACAACGGTGGTGACCCATCGCGTCACACCCGAGCATGTCGACGAATTCCTGTCCTGGCAGGAGCGACTTCGATTGGCGGAGAGCAAATTTCCGGGCTTCCGTGGTTCTGAGATCTTTCGACCGATCGAGGGCGTGCAAGACGAATGGACAGCGCTCTACCGCTATGACAGCGCTGCTGACCTGGACAGGTGGCTGATGTCGGCGGAGCGTCAACAGCTTCTCGACGAGGGAAAGAAGTTCAGCGACTTTCGGTTACGCACGCTCGACAACTCCTTCGGCAGTTGGTTTACCTTCGACGAACCCGCCGGCCAGGCGCGTGGTCCATCGCAGGCGAAGACGGCGATTTCAGTGTGGGTCGGCTTGTATCCGACAGCGATGCTGCTCACTCTCGCGATGGCGCCGGCAAGGCTGCCACTTTGGCAGGGAATGCTGATCTCAAATCTAATCTCCAGCTGCATCATGACCTTTTTCACGATGCCGTTTTATGTGAACCGGTTGTTGAGACGGTGGCTGTACCCGACCGCCGACACACCGAAGTCGGCGATCAACGTTCGCGCAGCCTTGCTGATCACCACGTTGATAGGGTTTTGGGTAGTGCTGTTCTGGCTGGTGACCACGGTGTTCTGGACGCTGCCGTGAGAACCGCGCGCCGACACGGATCGAAAACAGATGACGTCTTTGCCTGCGGCATAGCCGAGAAAGGGAAGTGACCACCATGACCGAATCCAACGCCAGCACGGTGCCGGACTTCATGCGCCCAGTAGTCGCCGACGAGCCACCGGCGAGCGCGCGCGCCGTGGCCGAGCGCGCGGTCCTCGCCCTGAACGAGTCCATGTTGACCATCTACGACGCATCCCTGGAGATTTTCAAAAAGAACATGCGCGACCAGGTGCCCATCATCCTGGCGCTATTCACCGGGCAGGGCGGACAGATGATCCTGTACCCGCCGGGACAGCCGGCCGAAGTCGCGCCGTCGGTGCCGATCGTGTACCAACTGTTCAAGTCGGTCGGCCACAGCACCATGGCCATCTACGAGATCGTCTCGCCCTACGTGTCAAACGCCTACGAGAATCAGCTGTGGCGGCCCCCGCTAGAGATGTACCGGGCGCAAAACCGGACCGCTCTGGAAAGCCTTGACGCCCTAAATGTTTCCGACGATGAGCGCTCCCTGCTGCGCACGATTCTGCAGAACAACCTGGCCTTCATGGACGAGTGCGTCACCCGAGGGGGCTACAGCTACGACGACGTCGAGAACTACATCCGCGACACCACACCCCATTCGGCGAAGACGATCGGCGTCGCCTCGAGCGCCCAGGTAGGCCACTGGATGAGGGTCATCGAAGGATGGAAGACCAAGCTTGGCGACGACTGGGAGCGCACCTACGGGGTCAGCAACTCGCTCTACGTCGCGCGGCAGAACAACATCCTCTTCAGCGTCCTCGTCCAATTCATGGGCACCGAGACCATGGGTGACCGGCTATTGCTCATCGAGACACCGGAATTCGAGACCACCCCCGAGAAGATGCTCGACGTGCTTGGCCGCATCGTCGCCGACCGCTCACTGGGTCAGGTCTTCTTCCGTGATTACTTCCTCATGGACGTCGAGCTCCTCGGTGGTGGCGGCCGCGCCGCGATCGAACGTGAGATGGCCGACCGGGGCAAGGAGGCGTTACTGCCACCCCTGGTGCCGTTCCGCTCCAACGACTGGCCGTGGAAGACCGACCCGGCTAAAGGAATCGGCCCGTCGCGGCTGGAGGATGCGATAGCGTGCCCAGTACGCCCAAAGCCGCTCGGATGACGTCCGATTCGAGGACTCCCATGGATTTCGCACAGCGCGCCATTGACATCGCCCGCGCCAGTGTCGCCGAGGGTGGGCTGCCGTTCGGGACCGTCATCGTCAAGGACGGGGAAATCCTCGCCGAGGGCCGAAATCTCGTCCCTGAGACCCATGACCCGACCGACCATGCGGAGATTCGCGCCATCCGCGAAGCATGCCGGAAGCTGGGCACCGAATACCTGACCGGGTGTACGGTCTACGCCATCGCCCATCCGTGCCCGATGTGCCTGGGGGCGTTGTATTCCTGCGCGCCGGACGAAGTCGTCTTTACGGCCAGCCGCGAGGATACTGGGCCGTACCTGGCCGGCGGCTACAACAAGTACTTCGAACCCGACAGTTTCTACGGTGAGTACGCCAAGCCGTGGGACCAGCGTCGTCTGCCGATGCGTTATGAGCCCTACGACGACGCGCTCGACGTCTACAAGCTCTTTCACGAACGCACGAGCGGCGGTCAGTAGCCCCGACGGTCGCCGGGACCGGCGTTCGGCGTCACCAGGAACTTCTCGCCGGTCGCACGCTTGACGTATTCGTTGAATGCCTCGGGTTGCAGCATGCCGGCGAGCGACACCTCCCGGGTGTAGTTGCTCGCGAACGTCGTCGTGAGCTCCGCGGCCACCCGTGCGCGCAACCTGCCAAAGGTCTCGGCCCCTGCGCTTTGAATGAACGGCGTCAGCAGCCACCCTCCGACGCCCCACGCCATGCCGAAGTTCCTTTTCAGCACAGTCGGGCTGGGGTCGAGCGCACCGTAGATATACACCTGCTTGTGGACGCTCGATCCGTAGCGTGAGTATTCCGCCGCGGCCGCATTGGCTGCCTTCTCCATCGCGTTGAGGATCTGGCTGGCCAACGTGCCACCACCGGTCGCATCGAAAGCCAGCGTGGCGGAGGTCTCTGTGAGGGCTTCGACGAGGTCGTCCGTGAATGAGGGCGAGGACGAGTTGAGGACATGGGTTGCACCCAGTGCGCGCAGCAGCTCCTCTTGCTCGAGCTTGCGGACGATATTGACCAGTGGTATCCCGTCTTTGCGGCAGAGCTTGACCAGCATTTGTCCGAGGTTCGACGCCGCGGCGGTGTGTACGAGGGCCGAATGTCCTTCGCGGCGCATGGTTTCCGTCATTCCCAGTGCCGTCATGGGATTGACGAACGACGACGCACCGTCGCGCGCCGTGGCCCCGTCGGGCAGGACCAGACAGGCCGACGCGTCGACCGCTCGGTATTGCGAGTACATCGCGCCGCCCACGATCGCCACGGTCTTTCCGACGAGGGCCTGGGCCGCGTCCGACGACCCTGCCGCCACCACGGTGCCCGCGCCTTCATTGCCCACCGGAAGCGACTTGTCGAGTCGCGCCGACAGTGCGCCCAGGGCGGCCTCCCCGAGGGAGGCGGTGACGACGGGGCGTTCGGCGGTGCCCGCGACCGTCGCCTTGGTCATGTCGGCACTGGCGACCAGAAGACCCAGATCCGACGGGTTGATCGGCGACGCCTCCACTCGCACCAGCACCTCGTTGGCTCCGGGCGTTGGGACGGGAACTTCATGCAGCGAAAGTTCGAGCGTGCCATCGGAGGTCACCAGCGAACGCAGCTCCAGTGCTTCGCCAGGTAGATCTGCGGTCATAGTCGGTGCCTCGTTTCTGTCGTCGGTCTGCCTGAGCGTGAACGCCGAACCGGGTCAGGAATCTTCCGCTGCCCGGTCTCCAATGGCGTCGACATAAAACCATCGGCCGGCCCGGCGCTCGAAGCGACTGCGCTCATGCAGGCGCTCGGCGCAGCCCCCGGACTCGAACAAGGCGATGAACTCGACCTCACCGCGGTCGTCGTCGGGACCACCCGCGACGGTGTCGATCACCTCGAGACCCGTCCAGGTGATGCCGGGGTCGACGATCACCTCGGCCGGCCGGGTTCGCGGGTGCCAGGTGCGAAATAGATATGCCGCATCCCGGTAGGAGAATGCCGAATACCTCGAACGCATCAATTCCTCGGCCGATCGAGCCTGCGACTCGCCCGCGTGCAACGGCCCGCAACACGCGCGGTAGCCATCGCCTCTGCCACAAGGACACGGCGGCCCGAGGATTTCGTCCACGTCAACAGCCTGACAGACGCTTACGGTCCTGCGGCGCCCGCCGCGTCCTGCAGTACCTGCTGCAACTTGTCGAGCGGATCGCCGCCGGCCGGGTCGAGCCGACGTGGCGGAATCTCCCGGCCGTCGGGTGTGATGACGGCAAGCGGCGGCGGTGGGGGTGGCGCCGCCGGGGGCGGTGGTGGCGGAGGCGCTGGCGCCCCCGGGGGTGGGGCGGTGAGCTTGGCCGCCAATCGGTTCGCGGTGTCCTGCCGAATGGCCCGCCGCTGCGGGTCCGAGTCGTTGTTGCCCGAGAAGCATTCTGGCGCTGCGGCGTCGACGACGGTCAACGCGCTTCGATAGCGTTCGTCGGCACGGGCCCGGTCCCCCGCCGCCGCGGCCCGATCACCCTGAGATTCGCGGACCAGTTCGAGGTTGACCCGCACCGGGCAGGCATCAGCCGGATCGGTGCGCGCGAGCGCGGCCGAGAAGTGCGAGTCGGCGTCGTCGAGTCGGCCGTCGAAAACGGCGGCGACACCCGCGGCGAACGGAGCCTTCGCCGGTTCCACCACGTTGGCAACGCCGAGAACCTCCGCATCGGCTTGGACCGCACTTGCGTCGCCGCGGGCGAACGATGTCGCGGCCGAATTACCCGCCACCACCACCGAAATCAGCTTGACGATCACCAAAAATGCAACGGCGGTCAGCGGGGCCGAGTAGATCAGCAGCCGCCGACGCAGCCGCAGTCTTGCCGGTGTACGCGTCATGATGCCAAGTCTCGCCCCGCAATGCGGCCGCGCCGGAAATCGCGCACCGAGAGGTAGATCTCGGCGAGCAGCAAACCCGCCGCGACCAGCGCGGGTAACCAGTACAGCTGGATCCGTTCGGCCTCGATGTCAGTGCCGTGCCCGGTGTCGGGAAGCTCTACCCGGAAAGGCTGACCGGGATCCCGGTGTAGGTAGGGCATATTGAGGTGTCGAGCGATTTCCCGCAATTCGGGTTCGTCGATCGCATCAGCACGGCCGTAGGCCAGCACCGCTCCCGCGGCCGGCGGGCTGATGTCGAAATCGCCCTGCGGCGCGCGCGAACCGAAGTACAAGAGCACGTTTCGCGAGCCCGGATATTGCTGAGCGGCCTGCGGCAGTTGGTATCGCAACATGTTGGCCGCTGCCGCCGCATTCACCTCAACACTTTTCCGGTTGGCACTCAGGGCAGCGACGGTCGGCCGCAGACTCCAGCCATCGTCGGACAACGGCCAGTCCAGCGAGGCCTTCGAATCGAAGGCGATCAACGCATACCGCGCCGCCGGATACTGTTTGATCAATGCCGCGATGTCGTCGCGCATCCCGGCAATCCGCGGTTCACCGGTGCCGTAATCGTCGACATCCGAGTCCGCGGACCGATCGACGACGAGGAAGAAGTTCAGATTGGCGCCGGTCGCGGGCGTTGTCCCCCTCTGACTTTCGTCGCGTGCAAGTGCGGGTCTGGTGGTCGCCAAGATGAGCAGCGACACCGCCAAAGTGACCCCACCCCAACGCAGCACCGCGCTTTTGCGTCGTAGTCCCGCCGATACCAGCACCCGCCACAGTGCTACGCCGCGAGCCAGAGCAAGCGCGGTGGCGACAACCGCGAGGATTGGCCAGGGCAACACGGGTTGAAACGTCATCGGCGCAATACCAGTAGAGCTACCGAGAGCACGGCCGCCGACAACAAGGCGATCGCCAGCGGTAGCACCGGCGCATCATGGTGGTCCGCAGTGACGACGGTGCCGTCCGCGAGACGCGCCGCTGGGGTGTGCGCCCGAATCTCGCTGAGCGCCTTGGTGACTGAATTCGTCCCAGCATTGAAGTGCCGGCCACCGGTCTGCTGGGTGAGCGCGACCAACTCAGCGCTCGTCGAGGACGGTGACGTGTCGATCGCATTGACTTGAGCACCAGTGCGTTTGGCCAGTTCTCGCACAGAGTTGTCGCTAAACAGCGAGGCGCGCGACTCCCCGGCCGCGCGAAGCTCCGACGGCCCGAGATAGATCACCGAGCGCCGGTGCTTGTTTCGCTGCTCCGTGGCGGGAAACCCGGAGAGGCACAGCGCCAGTACATCATTCACGCTCGCGGCGTAGTCCGTGTAAGGCACCGGCAGAGCGAACGACGCCACCTGCGTCTCGCGTGCTACGGCGTAGTCGCCGAATCGTGATGCCGCGTATTGATGGTCACGCGTCAGCGGCACCAGACGGCGGTTCGCCGATGTCAGGCCGATGCGTTGGGTCTGCGGCGAGGCGGTGATCTGCCGAGCGAAATAGTCGAGCAGTTCAGCCGTCGACGCATCCGTCGCGGGCTGCGCGACGCACAGCATGATGTCCTCGGCGTGCACGACGTCGAAGTCGTCGCTAGCCTCGATGGGACGGGCCGCCGCCCAGGTGGCAGCGCCGAACATGGTCGTCAGCACCACCAGCGTCACGATCGTCGAAAGTGAACGCAGCCGTGCCACTTTCGCGTACTCGGGCAATCGGGTGAGGCGCGCGACGTTGGCCAACGGCCGCAGCCGCCGGCGGGCGGCGGTCATGGGTAGCAACGCCGCCAGCGCCACGACCGCAGCCAGGCAAGTCAATCCGATGGCCGCAACCGGCCACCACATCAGGTCCACGAGCGGATCAACTCCTGCGCCGAGGCGCTCACATCACCGATGTCGATCTGCGTCTCGGCGTTGAACTGCGCGTCACCCAGGCGAGTCAGCAAGGGCGCGGCCGCGGCGAGATCCCCGTCGGCCACCTCGCCCACGTGCAGGTACTGGGCGCGCTCGCCGGTCGCCTGGTGCAGGAAGCTGCGAAGCGTCCGGCTAATAGCCGCACACGCCTCCGTAGCCGAGGCCCGGCCCGCGTAGTACTCGCCGGCAATGCGCTGCGCACAACGGGCGTACCGGTTGCGGACGATCCGGGCATGCATGCGTCGCACCACGGGGATATGCCGCAACCGGTGCGATGGCAGGGTCCACACGAAAATTACTGAATACCAAGCGATAACGACGAGAACCAACAAGATGGCCCATACCAGCCACCACGCCGAGTATGGCTGCGGGCCGAACACGTGACGCAGCAGGTTATCCGGCACCAACAGACACCTCGGTGAGGCCGACGAGTTCGCGCCGGATGTCGCTGCTAGCACCAATGGTGGCGTGAGGAATCGCATGTCCGGTCAGAAACGCACCGAGACGAGCGCGGCGGGCCTGCTCGGCTCGGCGGTAGGCGGCCACGACTCGCGGGCCGAGGTCGGCTCCGTTCAGGACGAAGCGACCGGTGGCGACGTCGTACCCGTCGGTGTTGTCGGGTCCCACCGCGGGCATGTCCGACACCATTGCCCACATGATGTCGTGGCGGGCGCTCAGCCGGGTGAGCACCGTGCTGAGCCGGTCGTCGATGTCGGGTTCGTCGGACATTACGATGATCAGCATGGTGTGTCGGTAATGCGTTGCCACGTAATCGAGTTGGGCGGTGATATCACTGGAACCGGGGTCGGTCGTGGTGTGCTGGTACCACCGGTGCAGTAGTCCCTCGACGTGCGACTCACCGCGCTGCTGAGTGATGTTCACGCAGCCGCGGCGGTCGCCGTAGACCATGCCGATTTGATCCGAGCGCCGCAGGCCGATCAACCCCACCGCGCCCATGAGGTGCGCGGCTATGTCGCGCTTGCACTCGCCGCTCGGGGCGAGCGCCGACATATTGCGACCGGCGTCGGCGACGAGCAGGATCTTGTGATGCTTTTCGGAGACGAACCGTTTGATGAGCACACTGCCCGACCGCGCAGAAGCCTTCCAGTCGATATCGCGGACGTCGTCACCGGGAACATACGGGCGTAGGTCGTCGAATTCCATACTGCGCGTGTGCAACAACGCGTAACGTCCGCCTTCGAGCAGGCCACGCGTGTCGCCGCCAAAGTGGGCCTTTGCCCGGTTGAGGTGCTTACCCATGACGACTTCAGGGCACCTCAGGGGACCCTGACGGCCCGCAGCGCGGCGTCCACCACGACCTCGGGAGTGATACCGGCACTGGCCGCTTCGAATCCGAGGATGAGCCGGTGCCGCAGCACCCGGTGGGCAAGCTTCGCGATGTCCTCGGGCAGCACATACGCACGTCCGGACAGCACCGCCTGCGCCCGGGCCGCCCTGCAGAACGCGATCGTGGCGCGTGGGCTGGCACCGTACTCGACCAGCCGAGCGATCTGCTTGGGTAACGCCCGCGTGGGGTAGCGAGTCGCGTCGACCAGTTGGCTGGCATAAAGCATCAGCGCACGATCCATGTGGACGTGGCGCACCAGCTTCTGCAGGCCCAGCACGTCTTCGAGGCTGACCACCGGCGCGCTGGGATGCTCCTTGTCGTAGATGCCGGCGTCGATCCGTGCCATCACTTCCACCTCCTCCTCCGGGGAGGGGTAGCGCACGATCTCCTTGAGCAGGAAGCGGTCGGTCTGGGCCTCCGACAGCGGATACGTGCCTTCCTGGTCGACGGGGTTCTGGGTAGCCAGGACGAGGAACGGATCCGCAATCGGGTGTTCCTGTCCGGCGATCGTGGTCTGCCGCTCCTCCATCGCCTCGAGCATCGCGCTCTGGGTCTTGGCACTTGACCGGTTGATCTCGTCGAGCAGCACGATGTTGGCGTGCACCGGCCCCAGCCGAGTAACGAACGCGTTTGTCGCGGAGTCATAGATTTGCGTGCCAATGATGTCGCTGGGCAGCAGGTCGGGGGTGCATTGAATGCGGTGGAAGCGGCCATCGATCGACTCGGCGAGCACCTTGGCGGCGGTGGTCTTGGCCAGGCCAGGCACGCTTTCGAGCAAGATGTGACCGCCCGTCAACAGGCCAATCAGCAGCGACTCCCTGAGGTCGCGCTGGCCGACAATCTTGGCTGTGAATGCCGCCGAGATGGCGTCTACGATTTCCCGTACGCCGTCGAGTTCGCGCTGATCCGGTTGCGTCCGTGCTGTGCTCATACGCACGATGGGGTACCCGGACACCGAATTTCCACACCCCGCCGGGGTGTGCGACGTCCGACGGACCGCGGCGACCCGACCGCAATGCCGCCCTACCGGAGCCCGAGGCGCAGGTATACCGGTCCCCGTCCCGAGTCCCCGCTCAATCGGCGGCGGGCTGGGAAGCAGTGACCGCTCGCCTCGACTCCACCGCACCCTGGCGAAAATAGCTTCGCCTCCAGGGATCAACTCCCGGTCAGGATCCGATACTGGGCTGCCATCTCCTGTTGGACGTTGTCGAGTTGGCGGGCAACGGTTTTGATCGTGTAGCGGCCCGCAGCGGCCAGACACCAGTAGCGGGGCACCAGGCCGTTGGATCCGGCGACGCGGGTGCAGTGACTGTCCGGAAGACCGGGAACTGGTGAAGCCGCCTGTGCAGCAGGAGTTTTAGCGGCGAGATCGCTGTAGGCTTGGGCGAGAGTCTGCGCTGCCGTGGGGTCTTTGGTCTGGTAAACGGTGGTCAGGTTCACCGAAACGAAGTCCACACCCGCGGCGGAAAGCAGCGGCCCGGTTTGCACGGGGTCGTCTTCGAGGTGCAGCGCACCCGCGGGCGGATACGCGGCTCCGGACATCGAAGTGGTCTGGTCGGCTGGCGGCGCCAAGGTGCGAGCGACAAGGCCCGTGGGATCCAGTGCAAGGGTGGGGAACTCGACGGCTTCGGTTGGCACAAAGGTGTCGATGAGCGGAACCTGACGATCCAGTGTGCGCCCAGCGAGCTGGGCTTCACAGTCCGGGCCGGCCGCACACCGCACCACTTGAACGAGTACGTAGGGACCACGTGCGGTAAGCGCCGTCAGTTCCCGAACGGTTTGGGTGCCCTCCTGAAAAGTAAGCACCGTGCCATTGGCGTCGGGATGTCCTGGAATGGGCAGGGGGCTTTCCGGTTCTGTCACGATCGGAGTGGCGGTGGGATCTCGGGGCATATGCCTGGCCGCCGTGGTCATGTTCTGAGCCGCCTGCGAAGCCTCCGCGGGGCTGGCGAATCGCAGCACGGAATTGCGCAGCGCCAGCTGCGGATTGGGGCCCGGGCTTTGTCGCTCAGTCACGAATCCGACCACCAACGACAAGTTGTACGCGCCGCCGCCGATCGGCGCCCACACCGCTCGCGTCAGGCCCTTGGATTCGGCGATGACAGCCGGGCCGGACGAGCTCAGGCCGATCAGCGAGGGCTCAACTTCCCAGGGACCGACGACGTAGGCAGCCATCCGGTGGCCTTCGACGAGCCGCCCCGCGTGGTCGGAGCCGGCATTGCCCAGCGGCGGCTGCGGCATGACGGGATAGTTCCCAGGGTCGAGCGAGGAAGCGTTCACCGGTGCCGTGGCCGATGACCTCGACTCGGGCGCGCGGGTGGCTTCTCCGCCGGTGGTGTGGCTGCAGCCCACCAGCACCAGCGCCAGAAGCACGCTAAGAATCCTTGGGTTTAGTTGTGGCAGTGTAGTTTTCATATCGGCCCGGGGCTTGAGAGACTGGTCACGATGTCTTGCAGATCTTCCACCCGTCTTCGAGTTTCAACGGCAAGCTGACGGTGCGAGTACCCATGGTCTCGTTTTGCCCCTCGAACGTGGCATCGGCGGTGTCACCGGTGATCGCGATGTTGGTGATGTTCTTGATCGTGGTGACGCCGTTTTGGGCGCGGCTCTTCTTAACGTAATTGATTGCGGTGCCGCTGAATTGGCTCCTCATCGCGGTACACATCAATTGCAGGTAGGCGTCCCAATTTTGGGTGTTGTACGCATCCTGAAACGCCATCAGGGTCTCGCGGATCTGATCCTCGGCGGAAGGCGTGGCCGAGGGGGCCGGTGGTGCCGGGCGACCGGACGGGGCCGCGACGGTCGGTGAGGCCGAGACACCCGTCTTCTGGGGCAGCGCCGAGCCCCCGGTCACCGTCGTACACGAGGTCGCCAGCCCAGCGGCTATACCGATGGCCCCCAGCCGGGCAACGACCGGCACGAAAGTATTCATCGATCTCCCCCCTTGTCGCCCTATTGTCGAGGCACTTTGTTGGCGGTGGCGCTGACCAACGCGGCGATGTCGGCCCCTCCCGCCGCACTACATTGGCGAATATCGACTAAGACGTTGCCGCGCACCATCATTCCGTGATCACACGATCCGCCGCCGCGTAGGGTCGCCGCCAGGGTCAGCACGCCAGCGGTGGTCTGCGGCTGGCCGAAGTCCCAGGTTTTGGCGGGAGTGCCCGGTTCGGTCACGGTGATGGATTTTCCACCACACAAGGACCACTGCCCCTCCTGAGAAGTAAGGGCGGACACGGCGTTGTCTCTTTGGAAAGCGATAACCGCTTGGGTGACGCTGTCCTGCCAAGCCTGTTCGTTCATGCCGCGCAACGTTTGTACGGCCACACCCGTATACCCCTTTTGTCCGTCGACGTTCTGCTGCGCGGGTGCCCACGCGCCGAGGCATTGCTGGTTGTCGACCGCCGCGGAATCGTCGAGCAGGCTGGCGCTGTCTTGCTCCAGAACCAGCGGATCCCCATTGGCCGCGACCGGAAGCTGCGCCGCGGACAGCAAAATGGCGCGCAATTGAGCGGGCGCGACGTTGGTGGCCGGCGGCCCCTGAGGTGACGCCGGCGCACCCGGCGATCCAGAGCCCGGGCGGGAGCCAGCGCTTGGTCCCGCGGCGTCGGGCCAGACCAGCATGGCGACCGTGGCGCCCAACAGCACTACACCGGCCAGCGCGGCGGCGATCAGAGCGCGCCGACGCTTAGCCGGACCGGCCGGCGGGAACGGACCGGGTGTCGGGGAGCCCCGCCACGCGGACACCGTCGGCGGCTGCGAGGTATGCGGGTAGGAGCGGACGGCGCCACTGGGTATCGACGGCAGCGGCGCGTAGCGGTTGCGCTCGTGCAGCGCCGAAACCGCGGCGTCGGCGAGGGCGCTCGCCGTCGGGAACCGGGCGGCGGGATCTTTTGCCATCGCGACCGCGATCACGTGGTCGAGGGCGGGAGGAAGCGATGGCACCGCGTCGGTGACTCGCGGCGGCGGCTGGAACAAGTGGGCCATCATCACGGCCGCGGCCCCGTTGGTCGCCGCGAAAGGCGTGTTGCCGGTGAGCAACCGATACAGCGTGCAACCCAGTGAATAGATGTCGACCCGTCCGTCGATGCGTCCATTCGACAGCACCTCGGGTGCGGCGTAACCGATTGTAGCCACCACCGCCCCCGTGGCGGTCAGCCCAACGTCGTCCAGAGCGCGAGCAATCCCGAAGTCGCCCAGCAGAACTCGCTCGTTGGGGCCGACGGGGCCCGACAGCATGAAGTTGCCCGGTTTGACATCGCGGTGAATGACGTGGTTGGCGTGGGCGAAATCGAGCGCCCGAGCGACCTGGGTGATGATGTGTACCGCGCGCTGCGGGGTCATCGTTCCGTCGCACAGCGCGGCCTCGGCATCCGTGCCGTCGACGAACTGCATCGCGATCCACAGCTGGCCTTCGTCGGTTTGTCCGCGGGTGTAGACCGACACGATCTGGGGGTGCGCCAGGGCGGCCGCGGTGTCGGCTTCGCGGATGAAACGTGCTCGAAAATCCCGATCGCGCGACAGCTCGGCCGACAGCACTTTGAGCGCGACGTGGCGAGGCAATGCCGGGTCGGCGGCCAAGTACACAGTTCCCATGCCCCCACTGCCCAGCACCGCCTGGATGCGGTATCCGCAGACCAGGGACCCGTTTGCCAGCACGCATCAACCCTACGGTCCGGCGGCCCGCGCCCGGGTCAGAACCGATCGACAGTCACCGATGCCCTTGCTCATCGAGCAGAGGTGGTGCCGCGGCGTCGTGGGGCGCGGTGGGCGGCAAGCACGTCGGCGTTTGCCAGCGTTTGCGCATGCGCGGCCAGCGTCGATGCCCCGTTGGCATGCGCGATTGCCTCCGCCTCGTTGCTCGCTTCCTTGTCGCGTGCGGCCGCCAAGTGCCGTTTCGCCTCTTCGAATCGGCTCTGGGCCTCGGCTCCGATGCTCTCGCGGTGCTTGGCGACGTACTCGGAGACTTGGCGCAATCGAGCGTCCGCGATGGGCAATGCCTGCCCCAACGACTCGACGCGCTGCCCATCGCGGTGGTCGACCGGGCGCGCGGAGCGCCGGCGTCGGGCGCGATATAGCAGAACGACCACCACGACGATGACCACGACGACGATGCCGCCGATCGCGATCCACAGCCAGATCCGGTTCGACGGGCCGGGCGCATTATTCGGTGCCGGCGGTTTGGCCGCCGGTGCCGACTGGTCCAATCCGGCGGCCGCTGCGACGGCGGCACCGCTGAAGTCTTTAGCGCTCACCGCCGGTTCAATCTTGTTGCTGCGCAGACTGTTCAAGTCGGCAGCCGTGAGACCGGGGACCTTCCCCGGCACCGAGAACGCATACGCCTTGGTATTGGTGGCCACTGCCAGCAGCGCGTCATGATCGTCCATCCCGCTGGCGGTGCGGGTTTTGTCGGCCCAGTTCTCAGGTTTATACCTGGAGAAGTTGTCGACATAGACCACCCACAGTTGAACGTGCTGATCCTGATAGAGCCGGTCGATCGCCGAGCTGATCGTCGCCCGATCGGAATCGGTCAAAACCTGGGTGTTGTCGGTGATGTGATCGGTGAGCTTGGTCGGCGGTTGCGCGCCGGCGGGCGTTGCCGGCAGCAGGGCCGCCAGCAGGATCGTCAGGACTACACCGACCAGGCGAACGATTCGCATACGGGTAATCTAGCCCGCCGCCCACCGATGGCCGAGATCATGCGTCTCCGCGGTGCAGCAGGCGGGAGTGTGTTGCACCGCTACTGTCGGTGAGTTATCCCAATCACAATGGCCACCAACCGTTTACAGCTCATGACTTCCGGCAGCCGACCTTGCCGCCCGACACGCGGATGAGCGTCCCGTTGCAGGTGTTCTCCCGGGCAGGTTCCCCTTCCAGAATGTGCGCACCGACTGGAATGCCGCCCGCGGTCCCCGGCTGGCCGAGACTGCCGCGGTAGTAGTGGTGGCACATATCCATGTCCCAAACCACGTCGTCCCAAACCACGTCCGGCTGCGGCAGAGGACTGCCGGGACACCAAAGTCGGCTGCACATCGCCAGCCGGTTGCAGATGTGCGTTGACGGGTCGGCCTGCGCGCTGCCGGTGCCAAGCCCCAAACTGGTCAATGCCATGGCGCTCGAGAACAATGGTCCGACAATGCTTCGCTGCGTGATGTGTGGTCCTGATCGAAGTGTCACCGGTGTTGGCATCTTGGACATTGTTGGCTTTGTTCGCACTGGCATCCACGAAAAGCCCAGTATTGGGTTCCCGATCGTTTCACGAGTAGTGGACTACTCGACCTCGGCTCAATGGGCTGTGCCGCGCGTCTATACGGGCCTGACAATCGAAACCTCGCGACCGTGATGCAAGATGAGCAAATGCAGCACGATCTCCTGGCCAATATTTGCGCACGCCCGAAGTCGGCTTCACCGTGAACTCCCAGAGCCTGGTCCGGCATCGGCTCGACTACCTGCTGCTGCCAGCCTTCGTGCTCGGCATCATCAACGCCACCTTGTTGAGTCTGCCGGAGGCCCTTGGTGTTCCCGTCGCCTCCGACAGCCCGTGGCCACCTTTGCGTGCCCTACACACCTGGGCTGTCGAGCAAGAACCGCAACACCTCGTCATGCCGCCCGCTTTGCGGGCCTCGCTCCTGTACGACGGTTTCGTTCAACTTCCACTGCTCGTTTTGCTCACCATCGGCGTCTGGAAGCTCAAATCCTGGTCGTGGCTGAGCGCACTGGCAATGGCCTACGCCGTCAGCGCCGTGATGAATATGTACTTCTACTTCATGCAGACATTCCTCGGACCTGACAGCCCCTCACACCTGGGGACCTACCTGCCACTCAACCTCCCCTGGCTCATCGTGCCGATGCTGGTGGCGTACCGCTTCTGGCCGCGCACCGCCTGAGAAGCAAGCGTTACGCGTGATTCGCAAGGTCAAATGGCATGCCGTGAAACGCTTTACGCGATCAGCAAGGCGACACCGCTGTCAGTGACTTCGACACTGACGCAGGAGAGATCGGTGACGACGGCGTCGGCGTCGGCGAGTTCGGCCGCGCCGTGAGTCGTCGTGACGGCTAGCACTTGCGCCCCTGCGGCTCGGCCGGCACCGACGCCCGCGGGCGCATCCTCCACTACCAGACACTCGTGTGCCTCGAAGCCCAGCGCAGCGGCCGCCTTCAGGTAGCTCTCGGGGTCGGGCTTGCCGATTGACACGTCTTCCGCGCCGATCAGCAACATCGGCGCTGGGAGCCGCGCGGCCGCGAGTCGAGCCGCCATCAACGAACGGGGCCCGGAGGTCACCGCCGCCCAGTGACCATGCGGTAGGGCATCGAGCACGCGGTGGGCTCCCGGTAGCGCGACGACACCATCGAGATCCGCCGACGCTTGCAGCGCGAGCAGTCGCGCTGTCGCTGCGGATCGCTGCTGCGGTGCGACGAAGTGCGCGACAGTGTCTTCGGTTCGCCTGCCGTGACAGACCTTGAGAACCTCGTCATAGGCGACGCCGTATTCGTCGGCCCAGGTGCCCCAGGAGCGTTCGACTGTGGCGGTTGAATCAACCAAGGTGCCATCGATGTCGAACAGGACTCTCTTGCCGCGCAGAACCGCCATCGACTGCAACCCTAATGCGGTAGCGCCCGTGCAGCCGTCGGTGTGTCGTACGGAACAGGCGCGGTCAGCGGGTCTTTCACCCGTCGTCGGACCCGGCGACCAGAGGCTCGAGGGCGGATGCGGTCGGCCTGGGTTTGCCATCGACGATGGCGACGGGCGATGTCCAGGCCGGCATCAATCGACCGTTCTGCCCGATACCCGCACGTCAACCCGGTTCTTCGAGACGGCGTCGAGGCGAACGGGAGGCGCCATCCCGCGGGGTTGGTCAACGTTGCTAATACGCGAGTTACTCCCTTTTGTAAAGGTGCGTCAAAGGAAATTCCGCTACTTTTGTCCTAATACGTGCCATTCGCGTTGCCCTGATATCATACGTTCAATCAACCGCTTGGCCCTCTGCCTGCCGCTACCCAACGACGCAGCGTCAGGCATTTTCAGCGTGGGCGACGAAAGGATTTCTTGGTGCCAACAGCCACCAAACAAGCTCAATACGAGTTGATTCACGAGACTTTGCAGCACGGAACAGCAGCACTGGATTTCACCACGTCACTGTTCGAAAAAAGTTACAAATCTCACTTCCCGGACCACGTCAGCGAGGTGAGTGCCCTCCTGGAGAACGCGTGGAAGTATCTGCTGGGAGCAAGCGACGGACATGATTTATACCAGGTATGCGCAGAGGTGCATGAGCAGTTCTTCACACCCCAGGGATCCGGGTCATGGTTCAGCGAGGGCTACTCGAGGTACAAGTCACTACGCAAGCCGATACAGGATTTCAATCATCTCGCGGACGCCATCAAAGGCAGCACCGTGCTCGACTTTGGCTGTGGCCGAGGTCATTTAGCGGCACTGATCGCCCGTGCCGGCTTTGACTGCTACACGACCGACGTCATGGACTACCGCGGCGAGGAGGCTGGTGTCCTACCCTTCCGGCAGATGGCGTCACCTGTTGACGTCCCCTACCCGGACGACTCGTTCGACAGTGCGATTGTCAAAACGGTGCTCCATCACGTTGACGAGCCCGACCTGCTTCCGCTGCTGATGAATTTGCGGCGTGTTGCACGGCGGTTGATCATCGAGGAGGACACTTACGCCGTCCGCCCAGCGCGCCTCGGAGCTTTAAGAAAACAGGCTGAATTGGCTGAATTCAACAAACTGAATGACAGTGATCAATTCCGGGCGCTCATGCTGATTGATTTCTTCGGCAATGCCGTTGCCCAGGGCCTCGTCGATATGAATTTCGGCTTTCAGTTCAAGCGGGTCAGCGAATGGCATTCGATATTTAGTAGCCTTGGCTTCCGGACCGTAGACACCGAAATCGTGGGCTTCCGCCCCGGCAACATTCACAAATGCTGCCAGGTTCGCTTCGTCGTTGATCGCGAGGAAGTGTAAGGAACAGGCTATTTGGCCGGCCGCTCGAGCCCGAGATGATCGCGCAAGGTGGGCCCGGCGTACTCGGTGCGGAATCGGCCGCGCCGCTGCAGGATGGGCACCACATGCTCGACGAACGTGGTGAGCTCGTGCGGCAATGTCGATCCCATAATCGTGAAGCCGTCGACCGCGCCGGCGTCCTGCCACGCAATCACGTGATCGGCCAGCTGCTCGGGCGTGCCGATGAAATGCGTCTGCCCCGCCAGCCCGCCAGTAACCTCCTGGGCGATCTCCCGTAAGGAAGCCTGGGGCCGCGCACGCGAAGCCGCAAAGAGCTGCTCGGCCCGGCTTGATGGCGCCGACCGCTCCGTCCAAAGTTCGGCGGGCAGCGCCGCGTCGGGGTCGAAGCCGTCGGGGTCGAGCCCCGCCGTGTAAAGAGTGTTCTGCCAACGAAACTCAGGGTTCTCCAGGTCTTCGAGGCGCTGTGCCCGGGCCCGGGCTTCAGCCTCGGTGCCGCCGAGCGTGATCATCAACGCGGGCAACACCAGCACCTGATCGGGTTTTCGGCCGATGGCCGCGGCCTGCTCGTGAAGGTTGGCCCGGAAGGCCACTGCCGCCTCGAGCGAGGGAGGTCCGGAGAAAACCACCTCGGCGTATCGCGCGGCAAGCCCGACGCCCGCCACAGACTGTCCGGCTTGGACGAGCACTGGGTGCCCCTGTGGGCTACGCGGAAACGGCTGGACGCCTTCGACGTCGAAGTACTCGCCGTGGAAGCGCGGTGCGTGCAACTTCGCGCGGTCTGCCCACACGCCGCGTTCGCGGTCTCCGATGACCGCATCGTCCTCCCAGCTGTCCCATACCTGGGTGACGGCGTCGACGAATTCGTGGGCCTGCGCGTAGCGGTCGGCGTGCTCGGGGTGGAACCGCTCGCCGAACGCGGCCGCGGCCAGCGGCGTGACCGTGGTGACGATATTCCAGCCGGCGCGGCCGCCGCTGAGGTGATCCAGCGTCGCGAATCGTCGGGCCAGCTCCCACGGCTTGCTGTAGGTCGTCGAGCCCGTCCCGATCAGCCCGATGCGGTCGGTGACCGCCGCCTGCGCCGAGAGCACCGATATCGGGTCGAACTGCGTCTGGGGCAGGTACGTGGCGCGATATTCGGCGATGGCGAGGTTGTCGGCCAAAAAGATCGAGTCCATCAATCCGCGTTCAGCGATCCGCGCGATGTCCGTGTAATAGGACAGGCCCAGGACATTGCGCACATCGCCGTCGACGACGCGCCACGCGGCCTCGTGGTAGCCGTTCGGCCAGATGAAAGCGTTGAAGTGCAAAGGCCGCGTGTTCATAGGTTCGACTCCTCCGTGCGCGTGAATGCCGACGAGGGAGACGTCGTGGCAATGTCAGTTCATCCGGACATGGCGACAGCCCTCGGCATTCTGATGGGGGAACGTGGTCTGAGGTTGAAATAGTCCTTCGTCATCAACTTCCACACATTTCGAAGACGAATTCGTGCCCGCAGATGCAGATGCGATCACCATCGGCCAGCGTCGCGCTGGCGCGAACGCGCTGATCCGCGACGTCGATCCCGTTTGCTGACCGGAGATCGGTGATGACAAAGCTGTTGCCGGTGTCGACGATTACCGCGTGGTAGCGGCTGACGGTGTCATCGTCGATGACGATCTCGTTATCGGGCAGGCGGCCGATCCGGGTGACCGTTCCTCGCAGCGGATGACGATTTCCGCGGGCGTCGCGTAGGTGTGCGACGACCGACCCCTGCTCAACGTCGGTCAGCCGGCGCCGAGTCGCGGCAGCACGTTTGGCCGTTGCGCGCGCTGCCTGTTGAACGTCTAGCGGCTCTTGGCGAAGGATCCGCTGATGAAGGCGTTGCAATGCGGGGCCGGGGTCGATCCCCAAATCGTCGGCGAGCGCGGCCTTCAGCCGACCGTAGGCGCCGAGCGCATCGTATTGGCGTTCCGCCCGGTAGTAGGCGGTCATCAACTGTGCCCACAGCGGTTCTCGGTACGGATGCTCGGCCACCAGAGCTTCGAGTTCTCCGATTACGGAATACGTTCGTCCGCAGGCTATTTCGGATTCCGCCCGGGCGGTCAGTGCCACCAGCTTGTCCTCCGCCAGTGCCGCGGCGAAGGCCTCCACGAATTGAAAGTCGCGCAAATCCTCGAGCACGGGCCCGCGCCACTCGGCCAGGGCTGCCGACAAGTGGACGCTGGCCTGTTCGAACCGGCCGGCGGCCGCGTCCTCGATTCCTGCTTTTTGTTCGATGGCGAAACGTCCGAAATCGCAATCCTTTTCAGATACTTCCAACCGATACCCCGGCTGGGCACTGGTCAGGATCGCGGCGGGATCCACGCCGGCGCTGCCTATCAACCGGCGGATCCTGGAGACGTGTGCATGCAGGCTCGCTCGAGCCTCGGGCGGCGGGTCTTGTTGCCACGCAGCGTCGATCAACGAGTCAATCGCAACGGTGCGGTTTCGGTTGATCAGCAACACGGCCAACACCGCACGCTGTTTTGCCGGGCCCAGCGGCAGATCGGTACCGTCGGCGCCCACCTGCAACGGCCCCAAGAGCCCAAACCGGAGCGCACCGTGGTTCATCAGCACTCACCACAGGTACACACGCGCGCTGCTTCCGCCGATACAGGTGATCCAGCTGTCCCCCGGCTGTTGCTGGCAGTGCATCAGGAAGTTGGAGCCGTTGCACAGCGCGCCGGGGACGGACTTGCAGTCAACGGCACCGGGCGCCGACACGGCCCGTGGTAGCGGGCTGGCGTTGCCGTATTCAGCCCAGTAGGTGGTCAGCACGCTGTTGGCGAAAAGACATGAGGTCTCGGGTGTCCCACGGCCGGCTCGGCTGCCAAAGCCCGTGGCGTTCGGCAAGGAGAAGCCCTGATCGCAGGACTGATGCAGGGTGCTCAGGTCGGGACCGGTCACCAATGGGGGCTGCGCGGCACGTGCGGCCGGCGTGTCCCGCTGCGCGGCCGGCCCTCGCGCGAACAGGCCGATGTCCAAGGCGATGCCCCCGAGCACCAGAGCCGCCGTGGCCGCGATCACGGCGGGCAGCACCCACCGACGCTTGCCTGGATTCGGGTCGCGCGGCCCCACATGCATTGACGGGACGTCCGCGGCAATCGGCCGAGTGTCTTCTACCAATGCGCCGACCGCCGACGCCATGACGTCGGTCAGGTCGTCTCCACTTCCCAACGCGCGCTGCGCCGCCCGGGCCAGAGCGCCCGCCGTCCCGTAGCGGTCTTCGGGGTGTTTGGCCATCCCGCGGGCGATGACGTCGTCCAGCGCGACCGGAACCCGCGGATTCGCCGCGCTCGGCCGTGGCGGTGGCAAAGCAAGGTGGGCCGCCACCAGATGCTCAATGCTGTCACCGGCAAACGGGGCGTCGGCCGTGAGCGCCTCGTACAACACGCATGCCAATGAATAGACGTCGACCGCGGGCGTGGCTATCGCGTCGCGGAACCGTTCGGGCGCCATGTAATTCAAGGTGCCGATCTGCGTCCCGACCGTCGTCAACCGCGGATCGCCCCTGCCCTCGGCGATTCCGAAGTCGACGAGATACACGAAATCGGCGGGGGTGACGATGATGTTCTGCGGCTTGACGTCTCGATGGATCAATCCCTCGGCGTGGGCCGCATCCAGAGCGGCAGCGACCTGACTGATGATGGCCACCGCGCGTAAGGGAGCCAGCGGGCCGTTCGCGATCAAGTCGAGCAGCGTCTGTCCCTGTACCAAGCGCATCTCGATATAGAGACTGCCGTCGATCTCGCCCCAGTCGTGGATCGGAATGACGTGTGGTTCCTGCAGAATCGCCGCTGCCTGCGACTCTCGCTGAAATCGGGTGCGAAATGTGGGATTGGTCGAAAGCTCGTCGGCCAGGATCTTGACCGCGACCGTTCGCTGCTTGCCGGTGTCGAGGGCTTCGTAGACCGCCCCGCCCCCGCCCTTGCCGAGCAGGCGCGTGAGGTTGTATTTGCCGAACGTCATACCGACGCGCGAGTCCACGGCTATCCCCTTGATTCCTTCGGATACCGACGCAGTATCTCGCTCACGGCCCGCCAATGCACCCATTTGCTGCGCAAGCCTGGGCTGCGGGTCGACGCCCCGACACAAGCCCAACGCAAGAAACGCGCAAGGCATCCGGCGCAGCGTCTAGGTGACCGGGCACCGCAGCCCGCTGGCAAATAACCCGCCCACCGGAGCCCAGATCCGGCCACGATTTTAAGGACACCAATATGATCACGACATCGCATCACGCACACCCCGCGCCGCGAAACGGCGCCCCGCGTAACGCCCGTTCGCGCAGCGGGTTTAGGCGACGGATGGAGATGACGACGCTCGCGCTGACGGCAATGACGACGCTCGCGGCGGGGATCGCCCCGTCGCCGACCGCACATGCCGAGCCCGCGCCGGCAATGGCCGCCCACGGCATCGAGGCCCCTCTCGAGACCGTTCCCTGGTCGCAGGTGGGTCCGGGGTGGATGCTCGCGATGTGGAGCCCGGTTCCAGGCTTGCACCCCGGGGAAATGCCACCGCCCGGTTCACCGACCTGGCAGACGGCCAGCACGACGTTGTACCTGGTCGATCCCGCGGGTGGCCGCTACCCGATCACTACCTTCCCGCCGCCGGGTGAGGGTTCGAGCCCGAAGTTGGTCGACTGGTCGGGCGACGGCACCCGCGCCCTGTTCGTCACCGGCGAGAAAAGCCACCGGGCGATCACCGAAGTCGACCTGCGCACCGGCGCCAAGAAGACGTTCACCGTCGAAGGCAACAACGTCGCCGCGAGCTATACGCGCCCCGACGGCAAGGCAATCCTGCTGGACAGGTGGAACGCCTCGGAGCCCGAATCGCTCGAACGCGTCGACCTCGCGGGCAGCCACCAGCTGACATATCCGGTGGACCAACACGTCCAGGGTTTTCTGTCCACCCGGGACGGCACCCAGTTGGTGCTGGGCACGAAGTCCGGTCTCACCCTGATGAGCAACGACGGGACCCCCGGCAACGCTTTGCCGCTCGCCGGCCAGAAGGACTGCACACCGATGCGGTGGTGGGACCCGGACTCGAAGATCGCCCTCACCCGCTGCGGTAGTTCCAAGGGGTCACAGCTGTGGCTGGTCCCCATCGACGGCCAGACACCGACCGCGCTCACCGCGCCCAACGACGGCCACGGCCCTGACTACGGTGACTTGAACGCGTGGCAGCTTCCGGCAGGAACCTTCCTGCAGGCCGCCGGCGCGTGCGGCGTCGTGTACGTCGCCAAGCTCAACGACGACGGCACGACCTCACCGGTGGCGGTGCCTGACGTGAAAAGCGGCAGCGTCGTCGTCGTCGGCGTCAACGGCGGTGACCTCGATCTCCAAGCCCGAGCCGGCTGCGGGAGCGGCCAGTCACTGATCGACTACAACCCCACGGCCGGCACCTCGACGGTGCTGCTCGGGCCGACCGTCAACGGCGGCGGAGTCGTCAGCGCAGTGCCCTACCCGGGCCAGAGGTAGTGGACGGACACCGACATGACGAAAACTGTTCTCCACCAATGGTGGATCGTCTGGATCACCGCGGCGACGATCGCAGCCGTCGCCCTCCTCGCCGCATGCTCGACGAGCACTGCGCCGCAGTCGATTTCGAGTGCACCGACGACCGGTCAGCCCAGCAGTTGCGAGGTCAACCCGTCGTCGGTGCCGATGCCGAGCGCCGAACCCATGCGACCGGTGCCGGCGGTGGGCCGAATTTCCGTCGCACTGACCGGCATCACGTCGGGCATCGTCAAGCCGGGCGGCGTGCCGGCGGAGGTCGACGTGACACTGTGCAATAACTCGGCGGTCGACTACCCGAAGGTCGGCGTCGTGCTGGTGCTCGAGCGCTGCAGCTGCGCGACCAACCCGATGGGGCTCCCCGACGGCACCGTCGAGCGCTTTGACCCTGCGACTGGGGGCTGGATCGAGATGGACTATCCGGTCATCGGAACGGGCATGGATTACCTCGGCACCTTCGCGAATGTCCAGGCTTTACCGAAGGGCAAGGCCGTCACGCTGCGCTACCGCGTTGCCCTCGACCATTCGATGACCGCGGGCAAGGGCGGCGTGGAAGCAACGGTGGTCACGCCGGATCCCCTTGTCCAGATCGGTAAAGCGAGCCTGCCCTTCACCGTCTTGAAGGAGTCGACGACGCCGTCGAGTGCCCCCATACCGGCGGGCAGACAAACACTGCTGCCCTTCCCCGGTGTCACCTATCCGCGCGACATCGCGGTGGACGGGCAGGGCAACGTCTACGTCACCGACTCATGGAACGACCGCGTGCTGAAGTTAGCGGCTGGGGCGAGCGGACCGATGGTGTTGCCGTTCGCCGGTCTTGCGAAACCCGGCGGCGTGGCGGTGGACGGCGCCGGCGATGTGTTCGTCGCCGACGCGGCCAACAACCGGGTGCTGGAGCTGCTGGCCGGATCCAACCAACAGACGGTGCTGCCATTCACGGGGCTGGACAGTCCCGGCGATGTCGCGGTGGACGGCCACGGCAATGTCTACGTCACCGACAACAAGGTGCGAGTCATCAAGCTGGCGAGCGGATCCCACGAGCAGACCGTGCTGCCGTTCACGGGCCTGCGGTGGCCCGGCGGTTTGGCAGTGGACGGCGCGGGCAACGTTTTCGTCTTCGACCCCAGCAACAAGCGGATTCTCACGCTGGCGAGCGGCTCTGACGTCCAGACCGTGTTATCGGTCGGCAGTCATGGCGGCTCCATCGCGGTGGACCCCGCCGGCGCCGTGTACCTCTGCGACAGCGAGAACAAGCGAGTGCTGAAATTCCCGGCCGGCTCCAAGGACGGGACCGAGTTGCCGTTCACCGGTCTCAACGGGCCGACCGCGGTGGCGGTAGATGGTACCGGCAACGTGTACGTCCTCGACCGTAGCGGCTTTGGCCAGGTCGTGAAGTTGGCGGTGGGCTGATGCGTGGCCTTGTCGCCCTGACCATGACGGTCGGAATCGCCGCGGCGGCGTCGACGGTGGGGTGTTCCACCACCGGTCCCGGCGTGGCCGTGGACGCCACGGGCAGCGTGTACCTGAACGACGGCCTGCACTTCCGCATCCTCGAACTGCGATGATGGCGATGTCGTATCGGGGCGCGCTGAACGCGGTTGTGGCCGCGACCGTGATCGCGAGTGCGGCGGGGTGCGACACGTCCCATGGCCCGCAACAGACCACATCGACGGCATCGTCTGCGACGGCGACCACATCGGTTGTAGTGCAAGGGCAATCGGCGTGCTCAGAGTTGCACGGAACCATTGGTGCCGACCGGAGTTGCCATGTTCATGGTGCGACGTCGGACTACACGATCGAGATGAGTTTCCCTATCGACTACCCGGACATATCGCCGGTGACCGACTTCCTGAAGCGTAACCGCGATGAATTCCTCGACTGGGTTGCTAAATTCGGGCCCTCGGATAGGCGTGGCCGGCCGTACGAGTACCGCGTCACCGCCATGACATTCCGTTCCGGGCCGGCGGACTCAGGCACCCAAAGCCTGGTGCTCAAAATCGACAACGACACCGGTTTCGCCCATGAAGGCCACCCCAACACCACATTCCGATCGTTCAACTTCGACGTCGGCAGGCGCGTCCCGATCACCTTCGACACGCTGTTCAAGCCCGGGACGAAACCGCTGGAAGTGCTCAACCCGATCGTGGCGCGCCAATTCAATGCGCCGACAGCCGATCTCGACGACACGACGTACCAAAACTTCGCCATGACGAACGAAGCGGTGATCTTCTTCTTCGGCCAAGACCAAGTGGTGCAGGACAACGCCGGGCCGCACAAAATCACAGTGCCCCGGTCCGAACTGGCGCCGCTACTTGCCTAATCCAACGGGAAAGCAGTGCTTCGTCGGGGTCCGCCGGCTAGCTGGTGATGGTGGCGATCTGGGCGTCAGACAGCTTCACCACGGCTCCCGGCAGCGGCTGAGCGTAAAGGTGTGGCCTGCGCAGGTACCTTGGCGAGCTGCCTGCGGTGACCGCCCAGTGCAGGAAAGCCCGGATCGTCTGCGCGACGGCGGGATCCTTCTGCTTGCTGTAGACCACCGCGTATTCGTAACCGACGATCGGGTATCCGTCCGGAGCGGGTCCGTTGACCAGTGAGATCACCTCGTTGGCCGGTGTCTGCGAGACGAAGCCCGACGCTTCGGTGTCAACGCTCTGGGGGCTGGCCAGCACGAAATTGCCTGAGGCATTGCCCAACTGAGCGTCGCCGAGCCCCTTCTCCATGGCGTCGTCGTAGAACCGGGTGCCGATGTAGGCCACGCAGCCGGGAGACTTTACACAGTTACCCAACATGCCTGATTGGCCCGCGGCGCCTACCGCGTTCGACACCGTGGGAAAGTTGACGGTGGTGCCGAAGCCGGGCGACTTACCCCAGCCGTCGGGGTCTTGCCTAGCCAAGTACTGGGTGAAGAGGAAAGTGTCGCTGCTTTGACCGTCGGAGCGGTGGAGCGGGACTACCGGGATGGCCGGCAGTTTCACCTCGGGGTTGATCGCGGCAATCTGCGGGTCGTTCCAGGATTTGATTGTTCCCTGGTACATGGCTGCCAGTACTTTGCCGTTGAGCTTGAGGTGCTTGGTGACACCGGGCAGGTTGTAGTTCACGTGCACGGAGGAAACCGCCATCGCGATGTTCATCAGGCCCTGGTGCGCGGCGATGTCAGCATCGGACAAATAGGCGTCCGAGGCGCCGATGTTCACCGCGCCGGCAGCGGCTTGGGCGATCCCGACGCCGGATAGGGCGCTGTCGGTATTGATCGTGACGTTGGGGTATTTCGAGTGAAAGACCCCGGCCCACGAGCTCATCAGCGGGTACAGATTGTTGGAACCGGTCTCCGACAAGGTCACTTCGGACGTCGGGGGCGCGGTGCCGAGATTGCTGGAGGTGGCCCCGGTGCTGCCGCCTGTCGAATTCGAACCGCATGCCGCCGGGAGCAGCATCACCGCCGCCGCAATAAGCACACGAAACTTCATCCGGCCTCCCCTTTTGCTTCCCCGGTGTGCAACCGTCGCCGATCGCAACGAGCGTCGGAACACTATCGCGTGGTTCATGCTCGGGTAGCAGGAATGCGACAATTGGTCTCTTGACGTGTGATCTGGCGTGGGTCGGCGGGAGCCAATTTGTATGTGCGTCAACACTTCCACCAATACCGCCGCTGGTGGGGAGTGCGCGGGTGTTGACGCTAGGTGTGTGCCTTCCAGCCAGCCAGTGGGGTCGGTGCCGCCGGGGCGTTGGGATCGTTGAACTCGATATAAAAATCGCCTTGTTTCACGTTGCTGTCGTAGGCGATGAATCCGTGCGCGGTTTGGCCGTTGGCGACGGTGCCCGAGCGCAGCGGCGGCGTCTTGCCAATCGTCTGGTAATCGACCATGGATGAGCCGCCCTGGATATCCCGGTATGGGTCTTGCCGCCACGGAGTGGAGGCGGCTGTTATGGACCTCTCGCTATAGCTAAATGGCGTGTCGGACTTGCCGACGATGGTGAGCTCGATGACGTTGCAGCCGCCCCCACCGCCGCTGATGCAGCCCGACGAGACCCAGGTCGCGTTGTTCAGCGTGACGTCGGCGGTCGCGGTGCTGTACTCCGTGACATGGATGGTCGCGCCGGACTTCCCGGTGGGGAACGGCGACTGCTGGGTCGTCGGGTCGGCGTTGCCGGTGGGCGCTGTCGCGCACGCGGTTATCGCCAGCAATGTCGCAAGCGTTGCGCTTATGGGAGCAGATATGGGCACCTGCAGACGATAACGCGCTTTCGGGAAACGCTGCCGGCACGCTTTTCGAATCGCGAGCAAGCGCTGCGGACCCTACTATTCGGCTAGCGCGGTGCTGCAGATGTAGTCATCGCTGAGACCCGGGGCGGCAGTGCCGTCGTCTTCGACGAAAAGGAATCCAGCATGAAGACGTCACTATTGATGGCCACCCTCGGCGCCGCGTCGGCAGCCTTGACCGCCGGTGTTATGTGGACGGCAGCACCGGCCTCGGCCGGCACCCCGTATTGCGATTCTCTTCCCAAACCCCAGCAAGCCCATGAGTGCAACTGCGGCTTCGACTTCGCGCCGGCTAGTCCTGAGTTTCAGGATTGCATGCGTGGCGTTGCAGCTGCGCCTGCTGCCCCGAAGCCTTAGCCTTCCGGCCCACACCGCGCTGACGCCTTGGCCAGCGTCCAATCCGTTTGCCGCAGCCTCCATTGTTGCCGGTAATCGGCGGTTATGATCTCGCCATCGCGAGACGACAGGAGCCGCCCATGCCCGGGGATGATCATCAGCGTGTGGTCGATCTGCGCGCGCAGCAGGTTGTACCGGACGTCGGGCGAACGTTGTGGCTAGGCACTTTGCTGCAGTTTGGATTGCGCTCGGTGCTGATCGTCTTGGTCGTTGCGACGTTGTTGCTGGAGCCGCCGGACCATTACGAGTGGGTCTGTGTGACCATCCCGCTGGTATATGTGGTCGTCCTCGGATGCTGGACTGCGTGGACGCTGCGGCATCGGGCGCCGACGACGGCATCCACCCGGACGCTGGTACCGCTGCTGATGCTGACCGCCGACGTCACGATGGTTTCTGTCTTGTCGATACTCGCCGGCGTGACGTCCCCGCAGGACTGGACATCGGACGTGATGAGGAATGGCTTCTTCCTGATTCCGTTGATCGCGGCTGCGCAGCTGGATCCCAAGATCAGTGCGGCGGTGGCGATTCCGACTCTGTCCGTATTCGTTTTGACGTGCTGGATCACCAGGTCGGCCAACCAGGAGCCGTGGGCGTCGATCCTGCTGAGCTCGTTCGTCTTGGCCGCGCTGGCCGGCGGGTCGGTGGTCCTGTCGTTCATCCAGCGGTCCAGAGTAGACATGATCGCGGACTTGGCGCGGCAACGGCGCCAGCTGTTGGAAGAATTGCTGGAAGTGGAAAGGCATGAGCGGCAAGCAATTTCAGAACGTCTGCACGATGGCGCCCTGCAATACATCTTGGTTGCGCGCCAAGACATCGAGGATGTGCGAGAAGGCTCGGCCGATGCCGCGGACCGGGTGGCGTCCGCGCTCGCCGAGTGTTCGGGGCTGCTGCGCGACGTGGTCCGTGAACTGCATCCAGACGTGCTGGTGCGGATGGGATTGAAATCAGCGCTGTCCGCCCTCGCCGAAAGTCTTGGTTCCCGGGCCGGGCTCACCGTCGATTTCGACGCGGCCAGTTGGCCCGATGGCCTGCGCACCGACGCGGATGACGTGCCATACAACGCTGCGCGTGAGGCGTCGAACAATGTCATCAAACATGCACGGGCGCACAAGATTTGGATCGATTTACAACACAGCGACGGGTTGGCCTCGCTGCGTGTTGCCGATGACGGAGTGGGCATCTCGGAGGCGGCTATCGCGCGAAAGGCCGACGAGGGTCACATCGGAATGACATCGATGCGCGCGCGGGTGCTCGCCTCCGGCGGACAGTTCGACGTGCGCTCGACATCTCCCGGAACCGAACTCGCCATCTCCATACCGCTACGGCCGGCACGGCATCTCACCGCCGCCTGATCGTCCGATGGTTGATGGACCACGCCCGCTTGATGATTGCGTAGCGGGCAACTCTGCCCTTTGATAGTTCAACTGATGGCCCTGGTGTGCAGATACATTCGATTAACACACACTCAGGCCGTATCTCTTGTCGACGCGGGTGCTATTGCCTCCAGGATTGAGCTTGCACGTTGGTCGACGTACCGCGTAACTGCCTGCTGGGCGGCTCCGAACGCCACGGCGACAGCAGGAGTGCCGGCCATGTCTTCGGTACCACCGAGTGCTGCGTGTCAACACTGAGTATTGCGATGCCGATTACCGCAACGAGTTGGCCGAAAACGATTTTGAGCATTGCCTGCTGGTACGGCAAGTTGAATGCGCTGAAATCCGAGGGAATCTTGGCCATCGCCGGGATTGTCGTGAACAAAGCGCCCACACTGCCAAACATCATGACGGTGATGAGGAACGCCCAGGCCGGGCCGTGCCAGTCGGCAGGCGGGTATAGCAACCGGGCGTCGTCGCCGAGGCGCCACTGGACGACGACGAGTGTGACCGCGAACAACAGGCTGACGACTGAGGCGATTAGGAGCCGGTTCCGGAAGTAACGTGCCTCTTGGTTGGTACGGTCAGACGCGGCCTGCGTTGCGCGCATGACCTCTACGATGGCCGGGCGCAGTTGCTCTGGCTCTGCACCAGCCTGTACGCGCAGAGTCTCAAGATGTTGTAGCCGCTTGTCGCCATCCCGCAGATAGCGGCGTCCGCGTTCTGCGGCGAAGTTCGCACGAGCTAGGACGTCCCGATCGGGGAGGATTTCGATGAGTCGTTGTCCAACCTCATGGAGGTTCCTCCACGCTCGTTCGATCTCCGTGCCGAACCACCACTTCCGAAAATTTACTCTCGCCCTTGATGCGTGGCTGGCGTCTTCGAGGAGCGCGTAAAGAAGCACGCGCTCACGTTTGCGGTCTTCATTGGGTTCGAGGCGCAATAGATCGCCGAGGAGCATGATTCGCGTTCGTTGAACGTCTTGCCGCCAAGGTGCGCTCAGATGTGACCAGTTTTGGTGCAGGTACAGCCTGAACCCAATCCATTTAACAGGAGGGGTTGGCCCCCCAGGCTGGGCCGTAGAAGTGCCACTAAGTCGGTTCCATGCTCGCCGGAAGCAGCAGCTCTTAGCATGCTCATCCCCGTCAGGATCTGCTGGATCTGTTGCGACAGGGTCGAATTCGGTCAACGGTCTGGTTTCTACACCCGCGGACTCCGACTCTTCGGTCGCGACCGTTTCGGTCTGATCAGGATCGCCGTTGTCGGGGTGGCCATTACCTTGAACGCCGTGCTCACTACGCAGCGGATTTTCGGTGTCCGACTCGGCCATAGTCGCCTCCATTGGCGATGCCCCTTCCCGGGACCCTGTTCGAAATATGGATGAAAGTATATTGCGACAGATGCGGAGGTGAAAACATTTTGGTGAATAACGCCCAAAAGGTGAATCTTCAATGTCCGCCGTTCAAGAAGAGTGACCAAGACAGATACAAGGTCGGCCACTCTCCCCTAGCGAATAGCTGTTGCACCGCGAATGAGGCGGCTTCGCCAAACGGCTCGTCTCTTTGAGAGACCTCAGCAAGCCTTTTCGCAACCTTCGGCACGCCACGCGCCTGCCCAAGACTCATCGAACCAGCGGCGGCGTCACTTCATCGAACGGTCACGAGACCAGCTGTGCCCCAATGCAACAACGGCGTCATGGTCGATGCAGGCCCCTACCTCATCCTCCTGACACTCAATCTGGTTGAGGTCGTGGAGCTTACGACGGGATTCGGGCCTCCCTATAAGGGAGACGACTTCAAAGCATAGGACTGAACACGACCGCCACACAGATCGAAGCAGCGGCTAGGGTGGCCACCGAGGCTAAAACCTCGGCCTGGGTCAGCCTGCCCGGCGCGCGCCGCAGCCTTGACCACTGCGATATTGAACGCGAAGCTGGCAACTACCTGGGCGGCCGACATGAAATGTCGCCACCGACCTCGGCGTCAAGCTGCACACCGCCGACCACGCGTATGCGGGACACGACACTCAGTCGGCCGAGAACCTCGACAAGATCCTTCGCGGCTGACCATGTCGGGCCACCGCTTCGGGTCGCTGCGTCGACCCGGTATTGCGTCTAGATGGCTCGCAGCGCGATGGTTGACAACCCAGGGACGGCTACGTTGCCAGCTCTCGGCGCCCGATTACGTTTTCGGACATAGCTTTAGCGCTTTTTGACCAGTCCGCCCGGTGGGGTTTCGTCAACGTCGTTGAGGATCAGCGCGCGCACAACAGGACGCGGTCCGTACGGTCGCAGCATCGTGCTGGCCGGCCGTGGACGCACGTGCTGCGGCCACCAGAACCAGCGCCCGAGCAAGGTGGCCAGCGACGGTGTCATGAACGACCGCACGATCAAGGTGTCGAACAACAGACCCAGCGCGATCGTCGTACCCACCTGGGCCATGACCCGCAGCGGGCTGAAGGCGAACGTGGCCATGGTGGCGGCGAACACCAGACCGGCGGCGGTCACCACCGAGCCCGAACCGGCCATCGCGCGGATGGTCCCCGTCTTGAGCCCGGCGTGAATTTCCTCCTTGAACCGCGATATCAGCAGCAGGTTGTAGTCCGAGCCGACCGCGAGCAGCAAGATGACCGCCATCGCCAGCACCATCCAGTGCAACTTGATCCCCAGGACGTACTGCCATAGCAGCACGGAGAGCCCGAACGAGGCGCCCAGCGACAGCAACACCGTCCCCACGATCACGCAGGCCGCGACGACGCTTCGGGTGATCACCAACATGATGACGAAAATCAGTGTGGCCGCGGCAATTCCGGCGATCAACAGGTCGATGTTGGAGCCGTCGTGCATGTCCTTGTACGTCGCGGCGGTACCGCCGAGGTAGACGTTGGCACCCTCCCAGGGCGTGCCTTTGATCGCCTCGTGCACGGCCTGCTTGATCGGCTCGATGTGGCTGACGCCTTCGGGAGTCGCCGGGTCGCCTTCATGCGAGATGATCAATCGGACAGCATGCCCGTCGGGTGAGATGAACTGTTTGAGACCCCGCGCGAAATCCGGGCTCTTGAACGCCTCCGGCGGAAGGTAGAACGTGTCGTCGTTCTTCGCTTTGTCGAAGGCATCGCCCTGCGCGGTGGCGTTGTCGGCCTGCGCTTTCGCCTGGTCGTTAAGACCCTTGGTGATCGCGTAGTTCGACATGATGGTGTCGAGGTTGTGCTGCTGGCTCTCGATCTGCGGCGGTATCAGTGCCACCAGTTTCGGCTGGATCTGATCCAGCTTGTCGAGATTCGCGCTGAGATTCACGATGTTCTCGGCCACCTGGTCGATGCCGTCGAGCGCGTTGAAGACCGATCGGATCGCCCAGCAGGCCGGGATGTCGTAACAGTGCTTCTCCCAGTAGAAGTAGCTACGGATCGGCCGGAGGAAGTCGTCGAAGTTGGCGATGTCGTCGCGCAACTTCTCGGTGATCTCCACGGTTTGCTTGGTGAGCTTGGTGGTTTCGTGCGTGGTGTTGCTCAGATCCTGGGTGACCTGCATCTGCTCATGCAGCGTTGCCATAGTTTTCTTGAGCTCGTCCGCCTGGTTCAGCAGGTTTCTCGCTTGCTCTTCCTGATAGTGCTGCGTCTGGAGCCGCCCTGCGGCTTGTGCACCCATCTGAAAACCGAGGGTGCTGTGGTCCAGCGGCGTGCCCAACGGCCGGGTGATGGTCTGGACTCGGCCGATACCGGGGATATGGAAGATCGCCTTGGCGACCTTGTCCAAGACGATGAAGTCGGCCGGGTTACGCAGATCGTGATCGGTTTCGATCATCAACAGCTCGGGATTGAGGCGAGCCTGGTTGAAGTGCCGGTCGGCAGCCGCATAACCGACATTGGCCGGGGTGTCTGCCGGCAGGAAGTGGCGGGTGTCGTAGTCCGTCTTGTACCCGGGCAGAGTGAGCAGACCGACGAGTGCGGCGGCGATCGTCACCGCGAGAACCGGTGCGGGCCAGCGGACTACGGCGGTGCCGAGGCGTCGCCAGCCCCGGGTCTGCAGCTTTCGCTTCGGGTCCAGCAGCTTGAAGAACGTTGCCACGGTCAGGATCGCCGGTGCCAGCGTCAAGGCCGCGAGGACCGCAACCAGCATGCCGACGGCGCAGGGTATGCCGAGGGAGGAAAAATAGGGCAACCGGCAGAAGCTCAGGCAGTACATCGCGCCGGCGATGGTCAGCCCCGAACCCAGCACGACATGCGCCGTGCTGTGGAACATCGTGTAAAACGCTTTTACGCGGTCTTCGCCCTGACCGCGGGCCTCGTGGTAGCGGCCGACCACAAAGATCGCGTAGTCCGTTCCGGCCGCGATCGCCATCAGCACGAGCATGTTATTGGCGAACGTGGAAAGCCCCATGATGCCGTAGTTGCCCAGCGTCGCGACGACGCCGCGCGCGGCGGCCAATTCGATGAAGACCATGACCAGCATGATCAGCATGGTGATCACCGACCGATAGACCCACAGCAGCATCACAATGATCACCAGGAAGGTGATCATGGTGACCTTCGCGACGCCCTTCTCACCCGCGTGGGACTGATCGGCAAACAGCGGACCCGCCCCGGTGACATAGGCCTTGATTCCCGGCGGCGCCGGCACCGAGTTGACGATCTTGCGGACGGCTTCGGTGGATTCGCCGGACATGGCGCTCCCCATATTGCCGGCGAGGTAGACCTGGACGTACGCGGCCTTCTGGTCGTGGCTCTGGGAGCCCGCGGCGGTCAGCGGATCACTCCAGAAATCCTGGATGTGCTGAACGTGCTTCTTGTCCTGCTCGAGTCGCTTGACGATCTCGTCGTAGTAGCGGTGCGCCTCGGCCCCCAGCGGCTTGTCGCCCTCCAGCAGGATCATCGCGGAACTGTCGGTACTGAACTCTTTGAACGTCGATCCGACGTGCATCATCGACTGGAACGACACCGCGTCCGTGGGACTCTGCGACACCGATTGGCGCTTGGAGACGACCTCGAGCTGCGGGGAAATGGTGTTGGTGACGAAGACGATGCCCAACCACACCAGGACTATCGGCAGCGCAAGCCGATGAATCATCCGCGGCAGGAACGGCGGGATCAGCGGCTGATCGACGCGCGGCACAGGCTCAGTGGTCTCGCTCATGCGGACTTGTCCAGGCAGAAGACCATGGCATTGACGTTTTCGTTGGCGGGCGATTGATTAGCACCCTTGATCACCGCACCGCGCCCGTCGTGGTTGTCCACGACGAAATGGCAGGCGATCCAACTCCCGTCTCCTTGCGCTACCAGGTTTGCCGGAATGCCGGGCTTCGTTGAACTCAATACTGTGCTCCAGGGCAAGGGGACGTTGAGGGCCTGCTGCGGGTGGGAGTTCTCGTCGAGGTAGTTGATGGTCGCCGTGCTGCCCGGTGAGCCCCAGACCTCGAGTGTGATGGTCTTGGCGTTGAACTGGTCGAGGACTTCGCCCGACGTGCCGCCGCCGAACGAACCACTATGGACACCGAAGATTCCGTGCAGTCGGTAAACCATGAAACCCGATAGTGCGACGACGGCTGCGATGGTGAGGATGAGCCAGAACCGGCTGAACAGGCCCTTTTTCCGGCCGCCGCGCTGGGGCACGGGTTCTTCCTCGCGGGCTGGGGGAACCTGCGGATCTCGCGACTCTGTCCATGGCTTGGTGGTCGTCATGGGCGCTTTCCTAACCAGGGGCGAAGGCTACTCGATGAATTAGCTTAGACGGCAAGCTTAGACGCTCTAACCTACACCGCGATGATCCGGGCTTCACGTTTGTGATCGGAGCCAACCGCGAACTCACAAGCCAGTCGCTGATTTGCGCAACCGGCAGGCCGTGAGCAGGGGCCATCTTCCATACCGCCGCGGACGGCACCACATCTCGTCGCGGCATACTCAATCAGTAAGAACTTCGCGGTGTGGTACGGCACTTCGCAAGCAGCCCGGTTCGGCAGTCGCGGCGCACGCATCGACCTCGACGGGCACCATCGAAACCGGGATGGTGCCCGCGCAACGACAAAGCTCGCTACATCATCGGTGTCAGTATCGCCTGCGACGGCGAAGTTCTCGCAACGATCAAGCCTGAAAGACAAGCTGGCGGCGGCCAGCGCAACTTTAAGAAATTTAACCTTTAAGTAGCGTCGCTTAATCACAAAAGGTAAAAATACCGAGTGACCGCATGACTGAATGACGTGGACACCACCCTTGCCGTAGCCTGCCCCGTGGCCGAACCGATTTCCCTCACCCGTGGCTGCGTTAGCTACCCCTGCCGAGCCTGACAAGGAGCCGACAGTGACGGAAGGCGACGATCCCTCAGCGGGCGAATTGTCTGCCGACGGCACTGCTCTTCGCGCGGGCTGGTTTCGTTTCTACTTCGCCGACGAACGGTGGGAATGGTCCCCCGAAGTCGACCAGATCCATGGATACGAGCCGGGCTCGGTCACGGTGACCACCGACCTGGTAATGGCGCATAAGTACGCCGACGACAAGCCGAAAATGGCCGCACTGCTCGACCAAGTGCGGCAGACGCGCGCGCCGATCAGCTCCCGGCACCGCATCATCGACACCCAGGGCCGCACCCGCGACGTGGTCGTCGTCGGCGAGCAACTCCACGACGACCTCGGCGAAGTCGTCGGCACTCACGGTTACTACCTTGACGTGACGCCAACCTTGCAGGACGCAATCAGCGACGCGATCGCAGAAATCGCCACAAATCGTGGAGTGATCGAGCAAACCAAGGGAATGCTGATGCTGATCTACCGCCTCGACGCCAACAAGGCGTTCGACATCCTTAAATGGCGATCACAGGAAACCAACGTCAAACTTCGCCCTTTCGCCGAACAGCTCGCCGCTGACTTCCTCGAACTGGCCTACGACGAGATCCTGCCCGCCCGCGCCGCCTATGACCACCTGCTCCTCACCGCCCATCAACGGGTCACTGCCGCATAGCAAACCTTGCAATGGTCATTGGTGCCAGTCCGTGAAACAACTTAATAATTGCGGGACATGAGCCAAGCTGTATCTGCCTAGCTATATCTAGGTCTGGTGGGAGGCGGTGTCGCTGTGTTGATTATTCGCCGATTCCCACGGCACGCTGCGCTGGCGTGTGTGCTGTCGCTACTGGCGTGCTTGGGCGTTGTTTTGTGGCGCATTATTTTCGGCTGGGGTGGTGGTGCTGATTTTGGCGTCGACCCTGTCGGTTTTGGCGTGTTGGCGATGTATGCGTGCGTGTGTTCGCTGGTGGCGGTGCGGTCCACCCACGGTCGCGCGCGTACCGCGTGGACCATGATGTCGGTGGCACTGGCAGCGTTGGTGATGGCCGAGCTGATCTGGTCGTTCTATTCCCTTGTCCTGCATAGATTTTCATCGCCGTCACCGGCAGACGCACTATATATGGCCTTCTGCGTTCTTGCCGCCGTGGCGATCGCTCAGTTCCCGACCGAGCTGACGGCACCCGCCCGGATACGCCTGCTCTTGGATTGCCTGGTTAGGGCTGTCGCGCTAGTGCTGCTGTTGTGGGCCGCCCTTCCCGAAAGCGTGTACCGGGCGCATGGCGAGGGCGGGGCCGTGGTGGGGGTCTGTTCGGCGCTCGATCTTTTCGTGCTCATGGTCGCGGCGCGGTTCCTGGCGCGTCCCGGGGTCGGGCAGCGTGGTGTGCTTGGGTTGCTTGCCGCTGCCTTCGCGCTCAGGGAGCTCTGCGATCTCGCGGTCACATATGAGATGACGACCAGCCGCTACAACGTCGGGTCTGCGATCGGTATCGGCTGGGCGACGTCGCTGGTCGTTCTGGGTGCGGCAGCTTTGATGGCTCGGAGGTCGCAACCGATCGATCGGGTCCGCGTCATCGATCCATTGCTCTCGCAGAAATCGCCGTGGCTGCCCAACCTGCCGCTGCTGATCGCCGTCACCATCGGGTCGGCCTTTGTTCTCACCGGTCCGCTGCAGGTCGGGATTCCGACGCTCATCACGCTCGTTTTCATCCGGCAGTCCTTCGCCGCGCGGGAAAACCAGCAGCTGCTGCGCGCGGCAGCCGAGCAAGCATCGCATGATCCGTTGACCGGGCTGGCCAACCGGACTCTGTTTTACGACCAGTTGTCCCGCGTGATGGCACAGCGCCAGCGCGATGATCGTTCGGTAGCGGTGGTGGTGCTCGACATCGATGACTTCAAAATGGTCAACGACACCTTGGGGCATCCGGTGGCCGACAGCGTGCTGGCGGGTGTGGGCCAGCGGCTGGCTGGTTGCATACGACCTGGCGATTTGGTTGCGCGTCTGGGTGGAGACGAGTTCGCTGTTCTACTCGGGGGTGGGGCCGATAGTGGCCATCTGGTCGCCTCGAGGCTTGTCGAGGCGTTCGACGAGCCAATCATTGTCGACGGGCACGAGATATTGCTGTATCCCAGCGTCGGGATGGCGATCGCCTCGTCATCCGAACCGGACCTGAGCCCCGTCGCGCTGGTGCAACGCGCCGATATCGCGATGTATGCCGCCAAACGTTCGCGCAGCTCGCAGGTGCAGACTTTCAGCCCGGAGATGACGTTGATCGATCCCGATCTGGTGGCATTGGCGGACCGCACTGCTCGCCGGCCAACCCACGCTGCCGCGGCGCAGATTGGCCTGTTGCGGCAGTTGCGTTACGCCATCGAGCACGGCGAACTCACCGTGGTCTATCAGCCTGAAATAGAGCTGAGCACCCGCCGCATCGTGCGGGTGGAAGCACTGTTGCGGTGGCCGCATCCGCAGCGCGGTGAATTACGGCCGCAGGCATTCCTGTCGCTGGTGCGCCAGCACGGACTGATGCGGCCGGTGTCGGATCTGGTGCTGGACAAAGCCCTCGACGACGCGGCGCGGTGGGCGGTGCTGGGAGCGCCCACCTCGGTGGCGGTGAACCTTTTCGCGCCTCTGCTGTGCGAGTCCCACCGCCCCGACGCGCTCTTCGGTGCTCTTGACGCCCATCACCTTCCCCCAGAGGTGCTGACCATCGAGATCACCGAAGATGCGGTTCTCGCCGGGATGGGGCAGGTCACGGCGGTGCTGCGCCGGTTGCGTGAACACGGCATCCGCGTGGCCATCGATGACTTCGGCAGCGGCTATTCAGCGCTGAGTTATCTCCACGATCTCCCCAGCGACGACGTGAACTCGACCGCCACTTCATCGCGTCGGTGGCTAGCGACGAGCGGGCCGCCATCGTGGTACGCGCGATCATCGACCTCACCCACGAACTGGGCATCACCGTGGTAGCCGAGGGCATCGAGGACGCGGCAACCACAGCCTGGCTAGGTGAGCACGGTTGCGATATTGGACAGGGTTACTACCTCGGGATGCCTCTCTCCGCCGCAGACACCACGCAACTCCTCCTCACTGCCACCCACACATGACACCCCAATCAGCCACAAACGGATGCGCCACAACCGGAGTCGCAGACCATGACCAAGGCTTGGCGTGCGGCCATTATGCGATGGGATGGCGAACGTGCCAAGGCATGACTCGGTGGACTTGAGTGTGCAGTGCAGCTGCAGGGCCGGCGCACGGTTGCTGATCGCTGACTACGAGGTCGAGCTGCAACGTGGTGACCCCGCGATTCGCGACCGATGACCCCAAAAAAATTGGCGCGTGGCCGTGCCAGGGCCGTAGAGCTCCCAACGATCATCGCTGAACGCCGGCAGTGACGCCTCCCGTCGGTGTCAGGGAGCGGCAGCCTGGTGCGATCGAGCTTTCTTGTAACGTCTTGCGTCATAGGCCCGCACCTTAGAGCTGAACCGCGCCGCGTTGGCCCGGTGAACGTGCTTCGCCGACGTGCACAGCCGCCGTGGATAGTCACATACTGCGCTGCCACGACCGATACACGATCCGACCGACCGTCGCGGGATCGGGTTCAGGTGCAGTCATCGAGGCGTCGAGGCCCGAATGGTCTTCGAAGCCGAGAACTTCGCGGAGATGAAACGCCACGTCGCCCTCGGTGTCGCGATCGGGGTGCTTGAAGTACTGGGTGTGCGCCGCCCCTGGGCGAAGCCGTTCGGGCCGGTTACCGCTGACCGCGATCTCGCGGATGCCCGGTCCGAACAACGGGCGAAGCACGCCGCCGAACCAGTCACCGCGGACGCTACCTCGGCGCACCGGGAACCAGATGTTGGTCCAACGGGTCACCGCGAATGGGGACTGCGCTCCCAGCACACCCGGCGCACCGTAGCTCGCCGGCCCGTCTCCGACGGCATCGACCGGTAACCCTTCCGAACGAGGTGGGCAACTGACCACCACACCCCTGCGGGTCAGCCTGTCGAACAACTCGCGCCGCCGACCGTCGGAGGGGCTCAGACCGCCAAGAATCGGCGGGCGGGCTACGAACAGGTCGGCCAGCGCCATCGGTGTACCAACCGTCACGAAATCTGTTATTCGCCAAGGGTTTCCCTGCGCCCTAACGTCATGCCACAGGCCGAACTGCATTGCCTGGAAATCGTCGAGTGCACCCTGCGAGTCCGCATCGGCCGCCAGCCGGTCGGCAGCTTTCTCGAGGCCGTCCAACGACGTGAGGCCACCGGGACTCTCGGCCGGCGCTGCGCGGAGTTCGTGCATTTCATCCCACAACGTCGTCAGCGCGTCATAGGCGATATAGCCGCCGATGCCGTGTCCCACCAGGACGACGCGTGCGTAACGGCCTTGGTGCAGTGTGTACAACAGGTCGACGAGCCCACCCCGGATCGCCCGCCGGGCCGCATGGGACTCCGGCACGGGATCAAAGTAACGGGCGACGTTGACGAAGCCGGTCGTGAGAAAGCTGCGGGTCAACGCGCGCGGCGCGGCGCGAAGCAAGGCCAGCCCGATGGTCACCACCACCACGCTGGTGGCAAGCCCGATGATCCATCCGGCCACCCCGGTGTGCAGGAAGTAACCACCCACCACAAACAGCCCCACCAGCACGGTTAGCGGGACGAGCAGAGCCAACCAGACCAGGCGCCAGATGCCGAATAATTGGTCGGCCACGTGGCGGGGTCGGCGGAGGAAGACCCGTGCGAGCGCGGCCATGCATCCCGCATATCGGGCACTCGTCATCAGAAACGACCAGTCGTACTCGAAGAGTTCGACTCCGATCGACGGCGCTATATAGCGGCGCGCCTCGTAGGAGTCCGTGATCTCGATGGGCTGGGAGTAGTACTCCCAACCTTCGCCGCACGGGGGCAATACCGTCTTGGCGAAGTCGTCGAAGGTGTCCATGGGCCGGCGCTCGCGCAGACCGTGCACAAAGACCACGGCGGTACGTACGGCGGTGTCCGTGCTCATCGTCCTCCCGGGACCGTGCATCGAGCAGGTTAACAGTTTGCCCACCACTTAGTCGTGGGAGCACATCGGTGAGAACGAGCCGGACAGATATCGGGTGGGGCGGGCGGGGCTCGAACCCGCGACAACGGATTAGCGCGCCGCCGTCCGCGTTGCATGCCAACAAATCCTGTATTCTCCTGTCTACCAAGCGATTACGTTGACCATTAGATACTCATCGTTGCGGTTGATTCCCATACCTTTTCGGCCATAAACGACGAATAGAGGACGAGCTGAGGCGGGGCAAGAGTTTCGCAGGCATCAGCAGCCATGGGATCGCCTGCACTCGACGTGCTGTGATGGGCACGCAGTTGTCCGCTCTAAAGAACTCGCGTCCGAGCCGCGAGTCCGAGCTGAACGGAGCAACCCGCTGCCAGGACTTTGCACACGTCGGGAACTCCTTGCTGAGGCTCAACGACTATATGTCGATGCCACGGGGGGCTTACAGGAGGTAAAGCGCCACAATGTCGGCGACGATCGAGGCAACTGACGAGCACTCGGCTCCCATCCAGCGGATGGAACTCGAGATCACCGGAATGTCCTGCGGGGCTTGCGCCCGGCGAATCGAATCGGTGCTCAACAAGCTGGAGGGCGTGCGGGCGTCGGTAAATTTCGCCACCCGCGTAGCCACCATCGATGCCGGTGCGGATGCCACGGCCGATGGGCTGTGCGAGGCGATCGAGCGCGCCGGGTTTCAAGCCGAGCCGCTTCAAAAGCGAGGCCTCACCGATGCTGATCCCGACGCCGATCACGCGCGCTACCTGTTGGTCCGCTTGGCGGTCGCCGCGGTGCTCTTCGTGCCGTTGGCCGATCTATCGGTGATGTTCGCGGTCGTGCCCAGCACCCGCTTCGCTGCCTGGGCGTGGGTGCTTACCGCATTGGCGATCCCGGTGGTGACGTGGGCGGCGTGGCCGTTCCACCGAGTCGCGATCCGCAATGCGATGCACCACGGAGCGTCCATGGAAACGCTAATCTCGGTCGGGATCACCGCCGCCACCACCTGGTCGCTGTTCACCGTGTTCGGTCAGCACCATTCGTCCGACCGAAAGGGCATATGGCAAGCCCTGCTGGGAAGCGACGCCATCTACTTCGAGGTCGCCGCGGGTGTCACGGTGTTCGTGCTCGCTGGACGGTATTTCGAAGCCCGTGCCAAGTCGAAGGCGGGCAGCGCGCTGCGGGCTCTGGCGGCACTGAGCGCTAAGGATGTCGCAGTCCTGCAGCCCGACGGGTCCGAGATGGTCATTCCCGCCGAAGAACTCAAGGAGCAGCACCGGTTCGTAGTCCGTCCGGGACAGACGATCGCCGCAGACGGACTTGTCATCGAGGGCTCGGCAGCTGTCGACATGAGCGCAATGACCGGCGAGGCCAAACCCCTCCGGGCTACTCCAGGCGCGAGCGTCATCGGAGGCACGGTGGTGCTAGACGGCAGGCTGATCGTGGAGGCCGCGGCCGTCGGTGAGGACACCCAGTTCGCGGGCATGGTTCGCCTTGTCGAACAGGCACAGTCGCAGAAGGCTAGGGCACAGCGACTGGCTGACCGCATCGCCTCGGTGTTCGTTCCGTGTGTGTTCGCGATCGCGGCGCTGACCGCCGTCGGATGGCTGGTGGCGGGCGAGGGACAGGTTCGCGCCTTCTCCTCCGCTCTTGCTGTGCTGGTGATCGCCTGCCCCTGCGCGCTTGGATTGGCGACCCCAACGGCCATGATGGTGGCGTCCGGCCGCGGCGCTCAGCTCGGAATATTCCTCAAAGGCCACAGCTCGCTGGAGGCCACCCGCGCCGTGGACACCATCGTGTTCGACAAGACCGGCACCCTGACGACTGGACGGTTGACCATTAGCGTGGTCGTGGCGGCTCCGGGCTGGGAAACCGACGAGGTACTAAGGCTTGCGGCGTCGGTCGAGGCAGCCTCGGAGCACGCAGTCGCGATCGCGATCACAGCGGCAACCTCCCAAACGGAACCCGTAGCCGACTTTCACGCAAAGCCCGGCCTCGGAGTCAGCGGCACTGTGGCCGGTCGCGCGGTACGGGTTGGTAAGCCGTCGTGGCTTGCGTCGGCGAACAGCCCGACGACGTTGGTCGCAGCTCGTCGTGATGCCGAATCACGCGGTGAGACAGCAGTATTCGTAGAAGCCGATGGTCAACTATGCGGGCTGATCGCAGTCGCTGACGCCGTGAAGGACTCGGCGGAGAGCGCCGTGGCAGCCCTGCACCACGCCGGCTTTCGCACCGTGTTGCTGACCGGAGACAACTCAGCGTCCGCCGCGGCGGTGGGCGCCCGCGTCGGTATCGACGAGGTGATCGCCGACGTCCTGCCGGAAGGCAAGGTCGACATCATCGAGCAGCTGCGAGACCGCGGCCACGTGGTGGCCATGGTCGGTGACGGCATCAACGACGGGCCCGCACTCGTTTGCGCCGATCTGGGTATGGCCATTGGACGTGGCACCGACGTGGCAATCGGTGCCGCCGACATCATTTTGGTCCGAGACAACCTCAATGTCGTACCCCTGGCGCTTGGTCTGGCCAGTGCCACCATGCGCACGATCAGGCTCAACATGGTGTGGGCATTCGGTTACAACATTGCGGCAATCCCGATTGCGGCAGCCGGTTTGCTCAATCCTCTCGTGGCGGGTGCGGCGATGGCGTTCTCGTCGTTTTTCGTCGTATCAAACAGCTTGCGGTTGAGGAACTTTGGTGCGGCACCGGACGGTTCCAGTCGCCGCTCCCCCGTTCCGGATCACGCCGAAGCCGTTTGACCGCAGACAGCCTTGGTCGGACGGCCCACAGAACCCGTCGGGGTGCAAAATCGAGTCCAACCGCCAAAAGGGCGACATCGCTCGCGCGGGCACAGGCGAGCCGCGACGAGGATACGACCATGGGACGCGAGGCCGGAGATCGCTACGCATGCAGCGAGTGTGGGTCCACAATCGTCTACGAGAAGAGCTGTCCCTGCTGCGACGAACGCAACCACACTGAAGTGTGCTGCGACAAGCCGATGGAAAAAGTACCCGCCTGAGTCGTCCGAGAGCGGAAGCGGACGCTCAATCAGGTTGGCACACGGATCTTTTAATTGCGCCGGCGAGCAAAATGCCGGCGCATGTCCGGCTGGGAACGCTCGAGCGGGGTGACGATCACCGCCAGCCATCCCACCGTCAGCGTCACGACGGCTAGATCGGCGAGCACCAACCAGGAGATCCCGATTCGCGTGGGGCCGGTCCGCACCCACCAAAATGCGCCGATTCCGGTCACGGCACCCAGGCCGCAGCAGTAAGCCGCGGCGCAACACCAGCGGTAGCGTCGCAGCCAGAGCGCGAGCGCCGACAAGACGGAAGCGGCTACGAGTAGCGCCACAGGGACCGTAGCCACACCGTCCGCGGCGCCCGACGACTTCACATGCGCGCCATGCCACCAAACCAGCGCCGCAATCGTGGACACAGCGGTCACCGAGACGCCGGCGGCCCGCCAGACCCGGCTAACCCAAACCTGATCGAGCACCCGACTTTCGATCGACCGGAACGTGTGTTCATGGCTGATGAAATACCGCTGGTCGGTCACCCAGCTCCTCTCGCCGCGGCCGTGCGGGGTCGACGCCCTTGTACGTTGGTCGGGTCAACCCCCACCTCAGTTCCATTGGCGCTAGGTCCGCCGATTGCGCGACAGCTCACGCAACATGGCGTTGTAGGCGTCGAGATCGTCGTCGGCATAGCCGGAATCGGCATGCCGATCCGAACGGGACGCGACCCGGCGATCTTCACGCGCCCACTGTGCGACCAGCGCAACAACCACCAACACCACCGGCAATTCACTGGTTCCCCAGGCGATCGCCCCACCGAGATGCTGGTCGCCCTGAAGGCTGGGCAGCCAGGGCAGGCCGACGTAGCGATAGAACTGTCCGCCGATGACCGACGTCATCGTCATGGTCGCGATACCGAAGAACGCGTGGAAAGGCATGACCGCGAACAGCAGCCCAAGCCGGCCCAGGAAGGGCAGTTTTCGCGGGCCCGGGTCGATGCCGATGATGCCCCAGAAGAACAGGTAGCCGACCAGCAGGAAGTGCATGCTCATCAGCTCGTGGCCCCAGTGGTAACGCACCAGCGTGTTGAACAGTGGAGTGAAGTAGACGACGTACACCGAGCCCACGAAGAGGACGAAGGCCGTGACCGGGTGTGCGAGAAAAGCAGTTGCTTTTGAGTGAACAAGCCACAACAGCCACTCCCTTGGGCCCGGTGGCTGATCGTGCCCGGCCGGTATCAACGCACGCAGCGCCAAGGTCACCGGTCCACCCAACACCAGTAACACCGGGATGAACATGTTCATCGTCATGTGATCGGCCATGTGAACGCTGAACATGGCCGACCCATAGGCTTTGACGCCGGAACTGCTGACAAACAACAGCGTCAGGCACCCCGCCACCCACGCCACCAGGCGACCGACGGGCCAACCGTCGCCACGCCGGCGCAAGCGCAGATAGCCGAGTACGTAACCCAGCGCCAACACCAGGGCGCCGACGGCGATGAACCCGTCGAACCTCCATACGGTCAGCATCGTCAGCACGCTCGGTGGATTCGGTAACGCGTAGCCCAGGAAGACGTCCCAGGTGGTGAACCGATGACTCAGTAGCCGCGGCGCAGTCTGCGTTGCCATCGACGCGATCAACGCAACGACCGCGATCATCGCCAACGCAGCCAACACATCGCGGGTCCCAGACTCCGGCATCGCGCGCCGCCGTGCCGACGCCAGCGAAGCGACGTCGACGAGCCACACAACACCGAGCATCAGCGCAGCGGCCGCGCCCGCACGGCCGAATCCGGTACCAGTCAGATCCCCCGGCCCGGTCAATATCCAGAGCAATGAGGCGCCGTAGCCGAGAGCGACTGCTCCACAGACGATTTCAAACGCGAGTACTCGGCGCGCCAGACTAGCGGCTGGTGGGGCTATCACCGCGGCCGCCTTGGCGCCCGTCAGCGCTGCGACCGCCACCGCGACCACGATCGCGGCACTTGTCGCGTAGTCATGATCGGGCCCCTGCCCGGCATTGCCGCTGACCGGCAAGGCAACTACCCCGATCAGCGCGGGCGGCAGCAGTACGACGTGGTTCACCCACCGCACGGACAGACGCACGCAGACTGCCACGACAACAGCACCCAGAGCGACGGCAACCCAGGCGCGCGAGGTCTCGGAAACCTCGATGGCATCGACCATGGCCCCGCTGCCGACTAGTTCGGTTACCGACACACCCGCGGAACTGGCAGCCTGAATCGCCACCATCACAATCGCGGAGGCCGCCCACACCACCGACAAGTACTCGGTCACCAGATGTACGCGGAATGCGCCCTCGTCGATCACGCCGTCAGCGTCGGGACATGCAACGACGATGACGTACAGCAGACCTCCGAAGCAGATGCAACCGGCCAACGTCGCGATGAAGTAGCCGACCGGCTCGGCCACCGCGGTCACGGCGCCCGGATACTGCTCGCCACTGGCGCTGTACACGCGCGTGGCTGAAACAAGCGCATAGCCGACCAGGCCGAGCAATGCCGCTACAGATCCGGCGAGCAACGCCAGAAGCGGCACATTTCGGTCTGCCGGCAGCGACAGACGCATCCGATCCGACTGCACCGTCGCCGCGACCTTTCCAAAGACTATGCACTGTCTACCACTCTACGACCCGACGTCGTAGGTGACCGACAACTGGAACTTTTTGCCAATCAGTGCCGACCATTGCACACAAACCCCTGTCCCGGCCGAAAGCAGCCCAATTTCGTGAGAAGCTGATTCGCGGAGCCCTTCGATCCCGAAGGCGCCGACCGGGACGACGACGTCATCGAGCAGGTGTCGCAATGATCCAGGACATCTTCCTGCGCTGGATCGCCACCGTGCTGTTCGTTCTGAGCGCCGTCGTGTGCGTCCATGCGATCGCGACCGGCCGCCGCTCCTGGACCCAGGTTGCCGGCGTCGCGCTGCAGCTGATCATGTCGATCGCAATGCTAGTTATGGTTTGGCCTTGGGGCGCAACACTTCCCACCGCTGGTCCCCTGGTGTTCTTTCTTCTTGCCGGCTTCTGGTTCCTGGCCGTTGGGTTTTCCGACGCCGACCACCGCGTTATCAACGGCTACCACGCATTGAAGATGTTTGCGATGTCATGGATGTACGCCGTGATGAATGGCGGTTGGCTGGCCGGTCAGGCCGGCACTGCCCAAGGCGCACACCACATGACGTCGCCGCACACGAACATGCCCGACATGGACATGCCGGGCATGGACATGTCGGGCATGGATATGTCATCGCCGAGCAATGGTTACCCCGGGTGGATCGAGGCGGTCAACTGGTTCTGGACAATAGTTTTCGCGATCGCCACCGTGTGGTGGCTATATCGATCCCGCGGCCCCCACAAACATGAGTTGCCCAAACATGAGTTGTCCCAGCCACGGAATGACATCCTCGATGCGTTCCGCCAGGCGATGATGGCCGTGGGTATGGCGATCACATACGGAACAATGTTGTAGCGGCCGACTACGCCGCCGAGTCATCAGTGGGCCACAAATGGCCCCGCCGTCGGCCACGAGATGCATTCTGGGGCAGCACAATATCGGGTTCGGGCGCGATCGCATCCATCTTCGATTGGGCTGCTGAGGTGCTGCGCCACACCAAGATAGCGAGGGCTGCACCGATCACCGCCGCCAATTGAGTCACCATCCGCACCGCCGCAGCCGACACCTCATCGACAGCGACCAATACCGCTGAGACGGCCACGAACACCGTCAGCGCACCCGCGACGCCGACAGCTCCACGCGGCCACACGGCCGCCCCCACCATGGCCACACCGAGCGCGCCCGACCACACCATCGATTCGTTCAGTCCCGCTGCGTGAGCCTGGGTCAGGCCGACCCTTATCGCCAACACGAGCTGCACCACGCCGACACCGAGAAGGGCCCACTGTTGCCAGCCCATGCGCGGACGCCACCGTAGCAGCGCATGTTCGAGCTCGATGGGAATTGCGGGAGTGACAACCGGTCGAGTCTCGACCAGACGACGCAACCCGTCCGCTTGAGTCTTCGTCTGATCAAGCCAAGCGCGGCACGCGACGCACACCTCGAGGTGCTCATCGACACGCGCCGACGGCACGGGCTCCCGCTCGCCGTCGAGGCGGGCCGACAGCGCTTCGCGGGCCACATCGCAATTCACTTCTCTATAGTCCTACAACCGTGAGCAAAAAGAGCGCCCGCACACCGAGTAACTGGATCGACTTCCGCCCGCATCGAGCCCTCGTCGGAAGGCGCGAACCTGCTCGGCGACGCTGAACGCTTGTGAATCAACCGAATTCGACGATCGTGACAGTCGGCCTGAGACGGACGAACCAGGACGAGCCGTACACAAGCGGAACGGCCCAACTCAGCAACCTGCCGCGCCCCGGTGGATACCGCAACTCGCGCACCGCACGGATCCCGGGGACCGCGCGCAGCCCGTTGTACTCGTTGGCAGTGAACCAGAAGGGCATCGGGGGCGCGGTGTATTCCTTACTGAGCTTGAAACCGACCCGCCTCGAATACACGCTCAAGAACCACGGGACGCTGTCGAATACCAGCCGCCCGTTCGGAAACCGCTTGGCGCAAGCCACGATCAAGTCGAACACCACATCGCGCTCGAGGTACTGGAGCAGCCCTTCTGCGGTTATCAGCACTCCTTGCGAGTCGTCGACTCGCTCCATCCAGGAGTAGTTGAGCGCAGACTGCGCGCAATAGTGCAGCCGATTCGATGTCGGCAGCAGCTGCTCGCGCAGGTGCACGATTGGCTCGAGGTCGACTGAAAGCCAGGTCAACTCGCCATTGTCGAGGCGCCAGAAGCTGGTCTGCAAACCCTCTGCGAGGGAGACGACGGTCGCACGTGGTTGCGTCTTTAAATAATCGCGAGAAGCGTTGTCGAACAACAAGGCTCGCAGTGCGGTTAGCTGGTGCGTACGGCCGAAGTGATCGTAGTCATAGTCGATGCTGTCACGCAGTGTGATGGCCATGGGGTCTTTGAGAAGGCCACCGGCCCGCGCCGCCTCGGTCGCCCGGTGATGCAGGGTGAGAAGGGCCGTTTCGGAGATCCCGCTGAGATGGCGGGCATCGACAACTGGCATGGACCCGACTGTACTGCGACCGGCCGTCCCGGGCACGACTTCCATCGTTTGCCACAGCAATCAGCTCTGTTTGCTAGCGCGACATAAAGATTCTTTTGGCGGTGGGGGAACTTTTCGCTTGCGGCAGCCGACTATATCGCAACCCAAGCAGACTCACCTTTGGCTTGCATCGCCAGGAGCGAAGCGGTTGGGCCTGTGAACAACGCGCTCGATGCTCGCACTTAGGAGGTGGCACTTGACGGCCCCAATATGGATGGCCGTGCCTCCCGAAGTGCACTCAACTCTGTTGAGCACTGGGCCAGGTCCGGGATCGATGCTGGCTGCCGCCACCCAGTGGCAGGAGCTCAGCAAACAGTATGGTCAGACCGCGGTCGAGCTTGCCCAGCTGCTGACCGAGGCATATGCCAGCGCCTGGCAGGGGAACACCGCGGCAGATTACGTGCATGCACACGCCCCCTACCTGGCTTGGCTCGAGCAGGCCTCAATCGACAGTGCGATCACCGCCGCACAGCACGAGGCGGCGGCCGCCGCTTTCGCCAGCGCCCTGGCCGCGATGCCCACGCTCGCGGAACTGGCCGCCAATCACGCGACTCATGGCGCGCTGATCGCCACGAATTTCTTCGGGATCAACACAATCCCCATCGCACTCAATGAAGCCGACTACGCCCGTATGTGGATTCAAGCCGCCGACACGATGGCCGCCTATCAGGCCATCACCGAAGCGGTGAGTTCAGCGATACCGACTCCGCAACCAGCGCCGTCCATCCTGGCGTTCGGCGCCCAGGCCCAAAGCGGACAATCCACCGCCGGAAACATATGGGATGCAATTGGTCAGTTCATTCGGGATATTCTGAATTTCTTTGCCGATCCGCTGAAATATTTCCGCCAGTTTTTCGAGCGCCTCGGATTTCACCCCGGCACCGCGATCATTTTGGCATTCATCGCACTGCTGCTTTTTGACATTCTTTGGTATCCGTACTACGCCTCCTATGCTCTCCTACTTCTCCCCTTTTTCGCTCCCGCGTTGAGCGCATTGAGTGCATTGATCTTCCTGTTCTTGGACGACGATCTGTTCGACGAGCCGTTTCCCGAGCCGGCACCGTCGAGCCCCGCCCATCACGACGCCGCATCGAGCGTGATTACCGCAGTCGCGGCGACCCCGCCGACCGTGCCCACCGGCAGCGCCCAAACCGGCAGCCCGGCTTCGACAATTAGCGCGCCCACCTCAGCTCCGGCCAACGCCGCACCGACACCAGCCCTCGACTGGGCGGTACCCGGCCTGGCCCCACCCGGGGTCAGCTTCGGTCCAAGAGCCGACTCCAAGATGACCGATGCCGTGGCCGCCAGCGTCGCTGCCGCCGCACTGGCCAAGAGAGGCGCCCCCGCTCAGGCCCCACACCGGAGGCGAAGCAAGGCCAAAGGCGGGCTGCGCGGATTCCGCGACGAATTTCTTCAGGCGACCGACACCCTTGGCCCCGCGACGAATGGGTCCGCGCCACCGGAACCCATCGCACATACGGCAAGCGGCTCGGGCGCCGACCGCTTCGGCTCTTCCGGCGTCGTGCCCACCGCCGACACCGAGGTTCCGGCCGGAATGGTCCAACTGTCAACCGACAGCAGCACGGCAGTCGTTCCACTACTCCCCTCGACCTGGACAAACGAGGTCGACAAAACATCAGGACACCATTAGGCGAACATTCCACATCCAATTTTTTGTACTGCTTCTGTAGCTGAACTCACAGAAGCCGAAGTGCCGGGGGGCTCACAAAGGAGGTATTAAGCGCCGGGGGGATCTCGCCACGGAGATATCAGTGGATCGCCTCGGCTAAGGATGTCCGACGATATTTTGTGCGCCTTATCCCGGCACCGGCAGTAAATGAACAGTCTGTGAGTTGGCCCAAACAGCTATAGAAGCAGGAGATCCTATGACGCTTAACGTGAAGGGCGAGGGCCTCGGTGCGCAGATCACCGGGCTTGATCCCAGTGACCTGGACAATGTCTCGACCGACGAGATTCGCGATCTCGTTTACGAGCATAAACTCGTCGTTCTGAAAGACGTCCATCCGTCACCGGTGCAATTCATCCAGCTGGGCAAAATCCTCGGCACAATCGTGCCCTATTACGAGCCCATGTATCACCACAAGCAGCATCCGGAGATCTTTGTTTCTTCCACTGTGGAGGGTCAGGGAGTTCCACGGACCGGCGCTTTCTGGCATATCGATTACGGTTTTATGCCGGAACCCATCGCGTTCTCTATGGTGGTACCTCTCGCCGTGCCCGGGGCCGACCGCGGGACGTACTTCATCGATCTCAACAAGGTGTGGGAATCGCTTCCCGCCGCCAAGCAGGATCCCGTCCGCGGAACAGTCAGCACCCACGACCCTCGGCGCTATATCAAGATCCGCCCGAGCGACGTTCACAAGCCCATCGGAGACATTTGGGACGAGATCACCCGGACCACGCCGCCACGACAGTGGCCCACCATCATCAGGCATCCCAAGACCGGCCAGGAGATTCTCTACATCTGTGCTTTGGCCACCAACAAGATCGAGGACAAGGACGGGAATGTGCTTGATCCGGCAATTCTGCAGGAACTCATGAACGCGACGGGGCAGCTTGATCCCGAGTACAAATCGCCATTCATACATACCCAACACTACGAAGTCGGCGACATCGTCCTGTGGGACAACCGGGTTCTCATTCACCGGGCTAAGCACGGCACAGCCGACGGCACCCTGACGACCCACCGGCTCACCATGCTTGACGGCCTCAAGACACCGGGGTACGCGGTATGAGCACCGAATTGAGCCCGGCCGCGCCGGCCCCGACCGCGCCGGACGAAGCGGACCTGCTGGCCACGGTTCCCGTGTCAGAGGAACTCCTCAGTGAGGTCCTGGAACCCTATTCCCACAAAGGGTGCCGCTACCTGCTGGACGCGCAGTACGGCGCCGGCCCCAACCACGTGATGGCATATGGGAATTTCAGCATTGCCGAGTCCGCCTATATTCGAAGCACGGGACACTTCAATGCAGCCGAAATGATGATCTGCTTTAACCAGCTCGCCTATTGCGCCTTCGCGCCGGCCGTCATCAACAAGCAGATCCCCGCCGTTCCGGGTTATTCGATCGAGGATTTCTTCGACAACCAGCTGCCGGCCATGTTGATCAAGAGCGCATCGTCGCGATTCAGAAAACCGATCAACGCCCAGAAGTTCTCCGCACGCCTGATGTGCCAAAACTTCCGGGTTGTCGAACGGGCCTGGCGCTATCTCTTGATCCCGTGCGCCATCGAGTTCTGGGACGAGGACGGCGGAGCTGCGTCCGGCGAGGTCGAACTCGCGGCCCTCAATATCCCCTGACCCGCTGGAGGTAGGCACTTATGGACACGTCTCACTTGCCCGCCACCGTGCTGCAGCGTGTTTTCGAGCAGGCACTCCAACGGCCCGAAGCGATCGCGATCCGCCGGTGCGACGGGACGAGCGCAATGCGATACGCAGAACTCCTGGCAGAAGTGGACAGATACGCCGCGACTCTTCGCACGCAGTCTGTAGAACGCGGGTCCCGCGTGCTCGTCATTTCGGATAACGGACCCGAAACCTACCTCTCGGTGCTAGCGTGCGCAAAGCTCGGAGCTATCGCGGTCATGGCGGACGGCAACCTTCCACCAGCAACCATCGAGCGTTTCAGTCAAATCGCTGACCCACGCGCGGTCCTCATCGCGCCAGGAAGCAGGGTCCGATCTTCGGATCTGCCGGAAACGCTCGCCCCGATAGCGACGATCACCGTCGACATTGCGTCCAACGCCGACAGCGCAGCACAAACCGTCGACCCGGATTGGCTCGCCGGAACGCCAATATTGGGCGCCGATGATCCGCTCGCGATGGTGTTCACCAGCGGCACCACGGGCGAACCCAAAGCCGTTTTGCTCGCCAACCGAACCTTCTTTGCTATACCGGATATCCTAGAAAAAGAGGGTCTGAACTGGATCACGTGGGTCACCGGCGAGACCACCTACTCACCGCTGCCGGCAACCCATGTCGGTGGGCTGTGGTGGATCCTCACCTGTCTCGCGCACGGCATGCTGTGCATCACCGGTGGGGAGAACACGACGTCCCTATTGGAGATTCTGAACGCGAATACGGTCACAACGACCTGCCTGGTGCCGTTTCTGATTTCGAAACTCGTTTCCGAATTGAAGACCGGGAACACACCGGTCCTGTCGCTGCGGGAACTCGGATACGGCGGCTCCCGTGCGATCGCGGCCGATCTGCGCTTCATCGAAGCGGCCGGCATCCACACCGTGCAGGTCTACGGCCTGAGCGAAACGGGTTGTACCGCCCTGTGCCTGCCGACCGATGACGACTCGATCTCGAAGATCGAGGAGGGCGCAGTGGGGCGCCCGTACCCGGGCGTCGACGTTTATCTGGCCGGTCCGGATGGTCGCGGACCGACCTCCCCCGACGCACCGCCCTCGGCCTCGTTCGGCACGCTGTGGATCAAGTCACCCGCAAACATGTTGGGGTACTGGAACAATCCCGAACGCACCCGGGAAGTATTCGTCGACGGATGGGTGAACACCGGCGACCTGCTGGAGCGTCACGAGGACGGGTTCTTCTATATCAAAGGAAGGTCGTCGGAGATGATCATCTCCGGCGGCGTCAACATCGTGCCCGACGAGGTCGATCGGATCGCCGAAGGCATTGTAGGGGTCCGCGAGGCCGCGTGTTACGAGATTCCCGACGACGAGTTCGGCGCACTGGTCGGCCTGGCGGTGGTCCCCACCGCAGACCTGGACCAGTCAGAGGCCCGCAAGCTCAAACAGTCGATCGCGTCCCGCTATCGGGATCAGTCCGAATCGATGGCGCGGCCATCGAACATCGTGATCGTCGCCGACATTCCCCGCACTCAATCCGGCAAGGTGATGCGAACATCGCTGGCCGCCACGATCAGTAGCGACCAGACCGGAGTGGTGGTACGTGGCTGAGACGACGAGAGCACGAGTCTTCGCCGCGCTCTGCGAGGTGTTATATATCGATGAAGCGGATCTCATTGACGGCGACGCGACCGACCTGCGGGAACTTGGTCTGGATTCGGTTCGTTTCGTCCTTTTGCTGAAACGCCTTGGCGTGGAACGAGAGTCCGAGCTGCCATCCCGGCTGGCCGAGAAGCTGTCGCTTGTTGGCTGGGTCGAGGAGCTCGAGAGATTCGAGCTGGAAAAATCGGCGTGACCGTGCCCGACGACGCCCCCGTGGATCGAGTTCCCCTCAGCAGGTCTCAGCAGAACCTCTACAACGGGGTGATCCACGACAACGATCCGGGCCTGTACCTGATTCGCAAGCGCTATCGTTTCCATCCGTTGGAGCTGCCGAAATTCCTGACTGCCCTTGAGACAACGATCCTCGAAAACCCGGTGCAGCTGTGTGTTCTCGAGGCGCCACCGCCGGGGGTGGACTACCCAGATCTCGTGGCAAGGCTGCAACCCAGTGACATCGTGCACGTCGGGCCGGACAATCAGGGCCAGTCAGACCACTGTGTCGACGAACTCATGCGCCTTTGGTCTTCCGGCATCTTCACCAAACCGCTTGTCGCGTATGCCGTGCGGACCGACAGAGCTGGCTGCGTGTCCAGACTCGACGTATGCACCCATCACATCCTGATTGACGGTGGCGGAACGGGCATTATCGAGGCCGATCTGGCTCGAAACCTCACCATTGGTGGTTCTGCTGAAACTCCGTGTGTGGCGCGGGGGCTGGCCAAGATCAAAGACGCGAATCTTTGCGAGACAACCCGGGTCGAGGAATCGTTGCAGCGCCTCTCCGAAGTCGTGCAGCGCGAGCTCACCGACGAGGCGCGGCACGGCGGGCACGGTCTTGTCTCGGACAACACGATCGGGAGCGCCGCCAAGGGGGTGCTCTGTGAGTCCGTGCAGTTATCCGGCGTGGCCTACGATGCGATTCTCGCGCTGTCAGACACGAAGCAGATCCCGCTCAACGTGCTGGTGGCCGCGGCCGCGGTTGCAGTGGACGCGAGCCTTCGACAATGCACCGAAAGTCTACTGGTTCACGCGGTGGACAACCGCTTTGGCGACCCTGATCTGAATGTCGCGACATGTCTGGTTAATTCGGTTGCGCACTCGACCCGTTTTCCGCCATTCGCCTCGGTGGAGGATGTCGTCCGAACGCTCGACCGCGGATACGTCAAAGCGGTCAGACGCCGGTGGTTCCGCGAGGAGCACTACCGCCGAATGTACTTGGCGATCAACCACACCGCCCACGTCGACGCGTTGACGCTCAATTTCATCCGCGAGTCATGCGCGCGCACCCTGCGCCCCTTCTTGGCAGAGGCACCGATTGCCACCGATATCGGCCCGGTCGAAGGCATGACGGTGGCGTCGGTTCTGGACGAAGACGAGCGCACTCTGAACCTGGCGATCTGGAACAGGGCAGACTTGTCGCCGCAGCGGACGCATCCCGGCGTCGCGAAGCGCATTGCGGCGGCGCTGGAATCGATGCCGACGCTGTGGGATCAGCCGATCGCCATCGCCGTCGACGAGTGGTTCGGCATCGGCGCCGACGGCGCGCGCCGCTCGGGCAGCGGAGCAATCGAGGCGCGGAAAGCGGCTCGCGCGTGGTTTCTACCGTCCGCGGGCGGCGTCCAGCGATTCCTCGACGGGCGTCGTTACGTTTATCCGTGGGTTGCCTGGTTGGTCCGGCATGGCAGCGCACCTGGTGACGTCCTGGTGTTCGCCGACGACGATACCGACAAGACCATCGACCTGCTGGTCGCCTGTCACCTTGCCGGATGCGGCTACAGCTCCTGCGATCTTGCCGAAGATGTGCCCTTGCGCGCGAGCGCAATTGCCGAGCACGGAGGTGGAATTTCGGCGCATGTGGTCGACGTCGGCGCCGTCCGACTGGCACCGGTCGACGACGAACTACGCACGATCGTCGACGCGCGCATGGAACAAGTTGCCCGGGATGAAGGTCTGTCCACCAAGACCGCGTACATCATGCCGACCTCAGGGTCGACGGGGCAGCCCAAGCTCGTGCACATCTCCCACGGGTCGCTCGCGCTTTTCTGCGATGCGGCCACACGAACCTACGGATGGGGACCGGACGACACCATCCTGCAATGCGCGCCACTGACTTCGGACATCAGTGTCGAGGAGATCTTCGGCGCAGCAACTGCCGGAGCGGAGCTCATCCGATCCCCGGCCATGCGGGCCGGCGACTTTGCCGCCCTTACAAGCGACCTCCTCACCACCGAAGCAACACTGATCGACCTGCCCACTGCGATCTGGCATCTCCTGTGCGAGGACGACGACGCGCTCGACGCGATGCGCCGTTCGCGCCTGCGCCAGATCGTCATCGGCGGGGAGGCCATTCGGTCCGCCGCGGTCGACAAGTGGGTCGATTCCGATGACCTACAACGGATATCGGTTATGTCGACCTATGGCCCGACGGAGAGCACGGTCGTCGTCGCCTACCTGCCGCTCGTCGGCGACGGGACGGCGGCTGCGCCCGCCGATCGTCTGAGGCTGGGCCGACCGATCGCCCCGGGCACGGTGTTCATTGCTTTCGGTGAACTGGTCATCGTCGGAGATCTGGTATCGGCGGGGTATCTGGGTATCGACGGCCCCGGATTCGGCGCCGTGACCACCAGCGACGGTTCGCGCCAACGCGCGTTCGCCACTGCCGACCGGGTCACCATCGACGACGACGGCTTCCCCGTCTTCGCGGGCCGTAGAGACGCCGTCGTCAAGATCTCCGGCAAGCGGATCGACACCGCCGTGGTGACGAAACGAGTCCTCGAGGATCCCGCGGTGGCCGATGTCGCCGTCGAACTGCACAGCGGTCGGCTCGGGGTGTGGTTCGAATCGCACCGGGCCCGCGAGGCCAAGGAGGATGCGGCAACGGCGACACGTATCAGGCTCATCCTCGTAAGCCTCGGGGTGGCATCGTTTTTCGTCCTCGCGGTGCCGAGCATCCCGCGCAAAATCAACGGGAAAGTCGACAGCGACAGTCTGCGAGCGATGCCGCAGGTGGTGGCCGCGCTGCCCGGCGACGCCGAGACCGGTCAGCGAGCAGCCGACTTGGCCGAGCTCTGGAGCGTGCATCTCGGGCGGGTGGTAGCACCTTCCACATCGCTGCTGAGCGAAGGTATCGGCTCGTTGGATCTCATTCGAATTCTGCCCGACACTCGCAGCTATCTGAATCGCCAGATTTCGGTTCTGGATCTCATCAGCGCCGACAACGCAGTCAACCTGGTCACCGACTTCGGCGACACGGTACCGACAACTGATTCGTGGATGGACGCCACTACCGCTGCCGAGATCGAACGCGATCTCGCCGAGCTGTGCGGGCAACGGCAGCCGGCGCCGGCGAGCGACGCACCGTGCCCGAACCAACACGACGAACGGGCAATCGTGGTGCTGGGCGCGTCCGGAATTCTCGGCACCGGATTCGCCCGCGCGGTCCTCGATCGACGGCTGTCGGGAGTGGCACTTCCGGAAGTGGTTCTGGCGACGAGATCCCCCCTCCCCGATCATGATCCATGGACGACACTGCGAAACGTCGATAGGGTGCGGATCGACCTGCTCCCTGCTGAGTTTGACACAGCAACACTAGAGGCCCTGATACGCGGGACTGACGCCGGAACCGTCATCAACTGCGTCGGCAACACCAACGTGCTGGTGCCCTACCGCGAACTTCGGCCGGCGAATGTGGAAATTGTCTGCGCCCTGGCCGAAGTGTGCGCGCGTCACGGGACTCGACTGGTGCATCTGTCCACCTTCGTGGTCAACGGGCAGGCCGCCGGGCCCGAAGTTGCCGACCCCCGTCAGGCGCCCTACCCGTATGCGGCGTCGAAATCAGTTGCGGAGCTGGCACTGGCCGCGTCGTCGCGAGAACTCAATTTCACGATCGTCCGCTTGCCGCGCGTGCTTGGTGACGGCCATCAATTGCAGGACTCCGCCGACGTCTTGATTTCGGTCGTTGACGGCTGTACAGCGTTACGGGCTTATCCTTCAGTGGCATTGACCGAAGAGGTCACCACCGCCCAAGCCGTAGGAAGTGCCCTCTTGGGCATGCTCACCGAGCGAGGTGGGTCAGCAAGCTTGGGACGCGGCATCACCGTGACGCGCGGCGAAGCTATATCCTACGCAGACTTTCTCGGTGAGTACGGTTTCGACGAACTCGACCCTATCGAGTGGAAACATCGCCTGGATCAAAGCGCTTGGGCAAAGAGAAACTTACGAAGGTGGTCGGTGGTAGATGGGTGGTTCACCTTGGGGATGAGATTGGGTGCGCGTTCCTACGCGGAGTACCTCGCCGATCGGGCGACCATTGCCCTGGGTGTGGATTCGGTCACCGAGCTCGACGCACTCCCCCTTTCGGTACACGCGCTTCTAAGCGCACCTGTGGTCCAAGGCGACAACGACAGTGGCGGGGGCCGACTTCGGTGGACCACCACGCCGAAGCCGGGTTCCGCATGAGTGCAACGCTTTGCGAGTCGACCGACTCCATCCACGCCGAACGGTCCGTGATCGCCAGGACGATTCACGCCCTTGCGGTGCCGATCATCCTGTTCTGGCTGGCAGTCGTCGTCATCCTCACAGTGTTCGTTCCCCCACTGGAGGTCGTCGGACAAGAGCGATCGGTGGCGCTAAGCCCCACGGACGCACCGTCGTTGGTGGCGCTCAAACGCATCGGTCACGTTTTCAACGAGGGAGATACCGACAGTGTGGCGCTGATCTTGCTCGAGGGCGACAAGCCCCTCCGCGACGATGCCCACAAATACTACGACGTCCTGGTTCGCAAACTGCGCGCGGACAAACAACACGTGGTCGGTGTCCAAGACCTGTGGGGAGATCCGTTGTTGGCGGCGGGCTCGCAGAGCAACGACGGCAAGGCCGCATACCTTCAAGTCAACCTCGCCGGGAACCAAGGCGAGCAGCTCGCCAACGATTCCGTTGACGCTGTCCGCGGTACCGTGGATAGCACGCCAGCGCCACCCGGGATCAAGGCCTACGTCACCGGGCCGTCCGCGCTGGCCTCGGATCTGCATCACAGCAGCGACAAATCCATCGCGAAGATCACCCTCGTCTCCGTCGCGGCGATCTTCGCCATGTTGCTCCTGGTCTATCGATCACTTCCCACCGTGATTCTGCTGTTGCTCACGGTTGGCGTTGAATTGTCCACAGCACGAGGAGTTGTCGCGCTCATCGCACACGGCGGATTGGTCGGGCTTTCGGCCTTTGCGGTCAGCTTGCTCACATCGCTGGCGATCGCCGCCGGAACCGACTACGGAATTTTTCTGTTCGGACGCTACCAAGAGGCCCGTCAGGCCGGCGAGGACCGGGAAGCGGCCTTCCATACCATGTACCGAGGGACGGCCCACGTCATCTTGGGCTCAGGAATCACGATCGCCGCCGCGACCTTATGCCTGAGCTTCGCCCGGATGCCGTACTTCCAAACGCTGGGTATTCCCTGCGCGGTGGGGATGCTGGTTGCGGTTCTCGTCGCGCTGACACTCGGACCGGCGGTCCTGGCCGTCGGCAGCCGGTTCGGTCTCTGCGACCCGAAGCGGCGGCTCGAGGTGCGTGGCTGGCGGCGAGTCGGCACGGTGGTCGTGCGCTGGCCGCTACCCGTTCTGGCCGTTACATTCGCGGTCGCCCTCGTCGGCCTCATCAGCCTGCCGGGCTACCGGCCCAGCTACGACGACCGGGCCTACCTACCCAGCTTCATCCCGGCCAATCAAGGCTTAGCGATCGCGGATCGCCACTTTCCCCAAGCGCGGATGAAGCCAGAGATACTCATGCTCGAGACCGATCACGATATGCGTAATCCAACGGACTTTCTGATCTTGGACAAGTTGGCCAGAGGCATCTTTCACGTTCAGGGGATCTCACGCGTGCAGGCCATCACCAGGCCGGACGGGGCGACGATGGACCACACCTCGATACCGTTCCAGCTCAGCATGCAGAACGCGGGGATGGCGCAGGACATGAAGTTTCAGCGTGATCGGATGGACGACATGCTGAAGCAAGCCGACGAGATGACCAAGACGGTCGCCACGATGCAGCGGATGTACGACTTGATGGAGAGGTTTGCGGCCACCACGCATCGGGTGGTCGGCGATACCGAAGAGATGCAACAGATCACGAACGACCTACGCGATCGCATCGCCGACTTCGACGATTTCTGGCGACCCGTCCGGTCGTACTTCTATTGGGAGAAGCACTGTTACGACATTCCGATGTGCTGGTCGGTGCACTCGATGTTCGACGCGGTTGACGGCGTCGACCAGATCGACGACAAACTGAACACCCTGCTGGCTGACGTCAGGGACTTCGATCGGCTCATGCCGGAGATGATTGCCCAACTGCCACCCATGATCGAGACCATGGCGAATATGCGGACCATGATGCTGACGCTGCACAGCACGATGTCCGGCATCTTCAACCAGATGGACGACATGACCAGACATGCCTCGGCGATGGGTCGTGCGTTTGACGGTTCCAAGAACGACGACTCGTTCTACCTTCCGCCGGAAGTATTTGAAAACAAGGACTTTCAGCGGGCGATGAGTAACTTCCTGTCATCGGACGGCCACGCGGCACGCTTCATAATTTTGCACCGGGGTGACCCCGCGTCGGATGAAGGCATTGCGAGTATCGACGCAATACGCACCGCAGCTGAAGAGTCGCTCAAGGGAACTCCGTTGGAGAGCAGCAAGATCTACGTCGCCGGCATTGGCGCCGTCTTCAAAGACATCTCCGAAGGCGCCAAATGGGATCTCGTGATCGCGGGCATTTCTTCGCTGTGCCTGATTTTCATCATCATGCTGATCTTCACCCGTGCGCTGGTGCCGGCCGGCGTGATCGTCGGGACGGTCGCGATGTCGCTCGGCGCCTCATTCGGGTTGTCGGTGCTGGTTTGGCAGTACATCATCGGCACCCCGCTGCACTGGCTGGTGCTCGCCATGTCCGTCATCGTCCTGCTCGCAGTGGGATCGGACTATAACCTGCTACTGGTCTCTCGGTTCAGACAGGAGATACCCGCCGGTCTCAACACCGGCATCATCCGATCCATGGGCGGCACCGGAAAAGTCGTGACGAACGCCGGCTTGGTGTTCGCATTCACGATGGCGTCCATGATCGTCAGCGACGTGAAAATGATTGGTCAGCTCGGCACCACCATCGGCCTGGGCCTGATGTTCGACACCTTGATCGTGCGCGCATTCATGACGCCGTCCATCGCCGCGTTACTGGGTCGCTGGTTCTGGTGGCCGTTGAGAGTACTCACGCGCCCTGATCGGGCTTCGGCTGCGCCAGCCCAAACGCAGCCGCAAGATCGCTCTCTCGTACCCGCCAATTGAGGGATGTGTGTGGGGCGTGCAGGAAGCGATCGAAGCCGAACCCGGTGCTGCCCAAAGCATCTCCGACCTGGCGCGGCGAGCAGCGATGAGCCCGCGACCCTTGACCCGGGTTTTTACCAACGAGGTCGGCGAGGCTCCTGGGGCTTACGTCGAACGATCCGCACCGAGTCCGCTCGCCGTCAGCTCGAGGAGACTGACGATGCCGTCGCCGCCATTGCTTAGCGGTGTGGTTTTGGGACATCGGAGACGATGCGCCGCAACTTCATTCGCCGAATCGGTATTCCGCCCGACCAATACCGCAGAAGCTTTTCGTCAAGGCTTACATGCCCCGACCGCCCGCCCGAGGGGTGATCAGTTGATCTGCCGTTCTAGGCCAGCCCAAAACTGCTCCCTTAATGTCCGGCGCAGGATCTTCCCGCTGGGGTTCCGCGGGATTGCATCGGTGACGTGGAACGTGCCGGGCACCTTGAAGCGAGCGAGCCGCCGAGCGAGAAACCGCTCGAGGTCGTCGAGCTGCAGTACTTCATCCTGTTTGGCAACAACGAATGCGTGAATGGATTCGCCCCGCAAGAAATCCGGTGCGCCCACTACCGCGCTGTCGTGTACCGCCGGGTGAGCGTTGATGGTCTTTTCGACCTCTGCGGGGTAGACGTTTTCGCCGGTGACGATGATGAGATCTTTGACGCGGTCCCGTATCACCAGAAAGCCGTCGTCGTCGAGATATCCCGCGTCGCCCGTGCGAATCCAGCCGTCGACAATGGTTTGCCTGGTAGCGGCCGGGTTGTCGAAATACTCGAGCATTTGCGCCGGGCTGCGGAGATAGACTTCGCCGCAGCGTCCGGGTGGAAGTTCGGTGCCGTCGGGGCCGCGGATGGCGACTCCTACGCCGGGATAGGGTCGGCCTGCGGCGTGCAGACGGGCCCGGCCCGGCAGGTGCTCGCTCGGTGGTAGGCATACCGCGGTGTTTCCCGTTTCGGTCAAACCGTAGATCTGTGCGAAATCGCAGCCGAACGTGTCGAGCGCTTGGGAAAGCAGGTCCGGGCCGATCGGGGAGCCCCCATAGGCGATCTTGCGAATCGTGGCGAAATCCGACTTGGTCAGGCCGGGCTCGGACAACATCATGAGCAGCATCGCCGGAACGAAACAGCTTACAGTGACCCCATTTTCACGGATAGCCGTAACGGCATCGAGCGCCTTGAACCGTGGGATCACGACGCTCGGTATCCCCTTGTTGAGGGCCTGCGTCGCCCACCACATACCGCCGATGTGGAATCCCGGTAGCGCGATCAGACTGACATCGCCGTCCCGCCAATCGATCCAATCCAAGCCGGCATCGTCTAAAAGTTCACGCACCGCGGTGAAGGTACGCTGTCCTAGCACAACACCTTTGGGACGGCCCGTCGTTCCGCTGGTGTACATCTGCACGATCGGGGTATCGCGATCGACAACGATCTCGGGAAGTTCAACGGCGGGTGCTCGGTCACGCCATGCGGCGAAGTTCTCGACGTTGATCACAGTTTCGGCTGTTAAGTCGGTGCGGTCGGTGATCAGGACGCGAGCCCCGGCGTGGTCGACGATGTAGTCGACCTCGTCGGCAGCCAAGCGCCAGTTAACCGGTACCAAAACGGCACCGAGACGTGCACAGCCATAAAGCAACTCGTACAGCGCCGGGGAGTCAGCGGCGACGTGGCCGATCCGGTCGCCGGGACCGACACCGGCACTGGCAAGCGCCCGGGAAACCGACACCGATCGCCGCGCGAGTTCGCCGAAGGACACCCGTGCCGACCCGAAGATCAAGGCAATGCGACCGCCGCCGATGCGGGAGTTCTGCTCCAGACGAGCGATGAGGTCGAAATAGCCTCCCGCCATTATGATTGCGCGGGCAGGTCCACCAACACGATTTCGACCTCGCCGAGGGCGCTCCCGCCGCCGTCGTCGGTGAACTCGATCGTGGTCTGCATTGCCAAGAGCGGTCGAGACCGGTTGCGGAATTCGATGTCGATGATCCTCAGAACACCGCGATAAGACCGGGAATTGATCGGTTGCCGGAATCGGGTGGTCATCTTGCTGATCAGCACTGAAGGCAGTTGACGTTGCCAGTAGTCGTCCATCGTCCAGCCGCTCAGCTCGGGGATGAGTTGGTCGCGAACCGAAGCCGCGAGCGTGAAGTAGATCAGCTGGTTATAGGAAATGACGAACTCGACCGCGTTGAAGTGGCCGGTTTCCTCGATGTAGCAGGAGTGGTCGAATCCCAAATCACCGGAACCGACGATGATCTCGCCGCGGCGCACAACCGTCGCTTGCTTGAGGTAGACGGTGTCCTTGCGGACGTACGGGGTCATGGTGCGATCGAGCAGCACGGTGTCGTCCAGCAGGAATTCGGCGAGGCTGGGTTGCGATGTTTGCGTCATGCGGCGACCTCGGCGCCGAGCGGGTATTCGTCGGTGACGGTCACGCGGTAGGACTCCGTTGGTTCGTTGTTTGGATTGTGCAGAGCGCGGTGGATCAGGGTGCGGTTATCCCACAGCACGAGATCGCCAGGCTCATAGGTCTGTACGAAGATGTTCGGGTGTTCGTAGGACTCGTCGAGTTGTCCTGAAGCGTCAAGGATTTCGTCGAGCAAGGAGGTCGGCAGTGCACCGCCCTGAGAGTCTTCGATCGCGTACGTGAAAGCCTCCGATATGTAGAGAATCCGCTCGCCCGTGACCGGGTGGATGAGCACCGTCGGCCACGTTTGCGGCGGTGTGACCCGCTCGATTTCGGCCCGGATGTCACCGATCGGACGGTAGACATCCGAGGGCCGGATCTTGACGTAGCGCCGAGCGCTGTGCTTGCCGAAAGTGTCCGCGATGGCTTCCTTGAGTCGCGGAGTCAGTCGCTCGTAGGCGCTGGCCATGTTGATGAAGCGGGTACCTCGGGTACCAGTGGGCAACTTCTGCGGATAGAAGAGTGTGAACGCGAACGGCTTCGGCATGAACTGGTAATCGGCATGCCAGAATCCGCCGGTCCTCGGCACGCCGATCTGACCCTCCGGCCGGGTGAGGTTCGAGGAGACGAAGATGAGGCCGTTTTCCGGATGGTGATACATCGGTTCGTAGTACGAAACCGGCGTTCCGAAGTGTTGCCCGAGTTCGACGAACGCAGCTGGCTTCAGGTCTTGGGCTTTGAGGATGACGAGTTTGTCAGTGTAGATGTGGTGTCGAAGCAACTGGATGTCATCGCTGGTTGCCATCGCCGGATCGAAGTGGTGCACCTCGACACACGATTGTTCGTTGGATCTGCTGATGAACTGCACCAAGAGTCTCCTCGTCCACCCCCGGTTGTCGGTCAGCAATCCACCCCCATGGTTTGCCCGTGTGTATTAGTCGTCGAATATCGACGTTGAGTTCCCAGCGAATTCGAAAGCTCTCGCGAGTCTCCCTTCGCGTGGAAAAGCCGCCGTCGATAGGTACATTGAGGGCCGCGCCCAGCCCGCACCGGCTGCCTGTCGTGGCGCCGGATCTGCTTCTACGAAGGGCCACATGAGCACTCCCATCGACAACACGCTGACCTACATGGACCAGAGTTACTTCTTGTTCGTGCGTGCGCTGGGCAGAGGACATGTCATCCAGTACATCTGGATCTACGAGAACGGTGTCAATCTCGAGGGCCTGCGCCGGTTTCAGCGCAACCTTCAGCACACGCTGGTGACTCGCTTGATCGAGCGCTCGCCCCTGCCCTTTGGCAGGCCTCGGTGGGTGTCTTACGACGGGCCGGCCGACCTCGACATCGCCGTCGCGCAGCGGCGCCGTGACGAAGTCTGGGACTGGGTCGACGAGCGGTCCTTCGTCGCGATCGATCCCGAACTGGGGCCGCCCTGGCACTTCGGGGTGCAGCCTCTCATCGGTGGTGGTGCCGCCGTGTCGCTGGCCGTTTCGCACACCACGGCGGACGCCGTGGCCGGGATACTGGCCATCGCGGATGCTGTCAACGGCACCCGTCGCGACTACGGATTTCCGCCACCTGGAGCACGCAGTCGCCGACAATCGCTTCGGCAGGACATCGCGGTTACTGCTCGCTCGGCGTTGGACGTACCGGCGGCCATCGCCGCGGGCGCGCGACTTGCGCGCCAACAGCCCGACTACCCGTCGACGTCGGCCAGCTCGGCAGCAGCGGCGCCGGCCAGCCCGGCAGCGCCGGCGCCATCGGCGCCGGCGCGCGGGGAGCGACTGGTGGTACCAAGGGTTTACGGCTATGTCGACGCTCAAGACTGGGATGAGCGTGCTGGAGCCCTGGGCGGAACACGCAACGTGCTGTTCGCCGGTTTCTCCACTCGGCTCGGCTATCGACTTGGCCGGGCCAACCACGAAGGAAGCGTTGTGCTGTTGGTGCCGGTGAGCGATCACACCGATGGCGACACGCGAGCCAATTCGCACACGGTGATTCCCGTGCGCGCGAACGCAAATGAGGTCACGCAGAACCTCGCCCGACTTCGCGGGGCTCTAAAGCAAGCTTTCGTCGAACTTGCGGAAACCGGCTCTGCGTTAGAGGCGCCAATGGCGTTGATTCCCTTCACCCCCAAGGCGTTTATTCGCCATCGAGAGAGGTCGGCGGTCAATGTGAGTAAACACGTGGGCTGCACCAACATCGGCGAAATGCCGTCCGAGGTGAACCGGCCCGACGGTACCGATGCGGACTTCTTCGGCATCCGCGGGGGTGAAGCCGGAATCACGCCAGCAATCTTGGAGCGGTTGGGCGGGCATCTGCTGGTCTCAGCCGCATCGCTTCGGGGCAAGGTGTGGTTCAGTGTCGCGTCGTGGGAAACCGGCAAGACCAATACGAAAGCGGCACTCGCGGAGGTGGTGGATGCGGCGCTGAACGACTTTGGTCTGCGGGCCGCGATCGAGTATTAAACCGGTGGTTCCGGGTCGTACTGAATGTAGCGGCGGACGTCACGGGCACGCTCAACGCCGGCGAGTCGGCTGACGAGGTGTAGGGCCATATCGATTCCCGCGGATACCCCCGAGGAAGTGACGATGTCACCGTCGTCGACGAAGCGCTCCTCGCGTCGGACATCGATGGTCGGATCCAGCGTGGTCAGCAGGTCCAGTGAGGCCCAGTGGGTAGTGGCGGGGCGGTGGGAGAGCAGTCCGGCGGCGGCGTACACCAGGGAGCCGGTGCACACGCTGGTCATCAGCGGCACGGCGGCGCGTTGACGCCGGACCCAATCCAACCAAGTTTCATCCTGCGCGAGTGGGCGCACGCCCTGTCCACCCGGGTGCAAAAGCACGTCAAGCTGCGGCGCGTCGTCGAAGGAATGGTGAGCTTGCAACACCAAGCCCTTGGCACAGCTCACCAAGCCACCGGAAGGCGACAGACACGACACCGTGTAGCCGTCACCGGGAAAGTGGTGGGCCCACGACGACCAGACTTCCCATGGGCCGACCGCGTCCAGCTCCTCCACGCCGTCGAACAGCACGATTCCGATGTTCTTGGTCATGTTTTAAGATTCTCCCTCGCCGAGGTACCAGGGCGGGCATCACGGCGGTGAGTTTCGAACGGGGAACTAGGAAGGTCACCCCGAGCTTATCGACGTGCCTGGACCCGCGCGGTTGGCGCGCTCCACTACCAGATGCATCAAGGCGAGACGGACGGGTGTTCACAGTCAGCTTGTTGGGCGGCAGCGACTGATATGCCACCGAATTAGCCACTGCGCGAAAGCATCTCATCGAGCATTTATGTATTGATCAGCCATTCCGCCGAGGCCCAGGTGCAGCCATCGCAGTAACTCGTGCCAGGCGGTCGGCATCGGTGCCGTCACGCAACTCGCCGAGTGCGGATCACGGTCAGTCCGTCGCGAATCCTCTCCCACAAGGCGAAGGACCGCGCCAATTGGGCGCGTGCTAGCGGATCGGATTCGGAGAGCTCGCCGGCAAAGCTTCCGATCGGGCATCCACCTGCGCAACCTCGGCCCCGCATCATGTCGACCTGTCCATACGCGAGTACTCGACTCAACTGCTGTTTCGGTACTTCTCAATTCGCTTCTGCCACTCGACAAGCCGGTTAAGTTCGCTTTCGAGGTCGGCCGGCTCGGGTGCCAAGCAGTTGGTTTTCTCCGCCTTATCTTGGCGCTGGACCCACTCCGATGTCGCTTCGTAACGGTCTTGCAGATCCTGATCGTCGACCTCGGTCACCGGGGCGAGCACGCGGAACTTCTCCATCAGCACATCCGCCCCACCTCGATCGAAGAGCTGGTTGAGGATATCGCCGGTGATGCAGTGCTCCCACGCCTCCGATAGCTTGCCCTCCCATGACGCAACGCGCTCCTCGTAGTCGTCCTGGACCAGGCTCGGCCGCTCCTTGGTCAGCTTGGTCAGCTCGGTGCGCAGGTCGTCGATTCGCGAAGCGAAGTCTTTGGCTTTCACGGCAGGAGGTCCAGGCAGACGCGGAGCTCCGACCCTCGGTGTTCGACCGGCCTTCCAACCGGCGGCACGTCTTCGCTGTCGGCCGCCACGCTTAGGTCGCCGACGAAGGGGAGGTCGTGGGGGAATTCGGCGGCCATCGGACACCGGTTATGTAAGGTTTGCAAGACATTCGTCTCCCTTGCGGTTTAGCTAACCAACTTGACTCCGAGTATTACCGACAAAGCGTGCAAGAAGGAGCGAGCACCGCCTCGTCCGCAGTCGTCTCACCGCGGCCGACGCTTTCGATCAGTTCATAGCTGGACGGATGCGGCAACCTGTTGCGCTGCGATCGCGGTAACGCTCCCACCGCGCAACCGCATCGCCTGCAATGCCTCCTCGAGGCACGTCGAACGACGTATCCGCGTAGTCGATCGTTGCGATCCGCGGGCCAACAAGGTATCGACTAGGCCGTCATTTCTGGCGGCCGTCGAGCCGCGCTGTTGGACCGCCCCGTATAACCACGGCCATCACCGCCGCATACCGCTGCTCGGCCACGCTCAACTCCCTCATCTCGGGAGTGTCAAGGATCAACCGAAGTAACTGTCAACCATGAGCCGAAACACTGTCAGGCATTACCCGAAGACAAAATGTCAAGCATCAACCGAGGTCATACAGGCTCTGAAGTGGGGCGGGCGGGGCTCGAACCCGCGACCAACGGATTATGAGTCCGCGGCTCTAACCAACTGAGCTACCGCCCCTTGTACTGACGAGCCGCGGGTATGTTTTCCGGCAATACCTGAACTGGGCTTGCCGAACCATCGGCCACGCCCGCCGGATCGTCACTGCGCAGGGTACCAAGTTCGTAATGGGACCCCGCCTCTGTTAGCCAGTTTGCGGATCCTCGCGGTAACGGTCCGTTCAGCTGCACAAGCCCAAACGGTTGTAGGGTGCGGTACCCATGACGCACGACGCGATAGGAAACCTCGATCGCACCCGGTTGCCGCTTCCTGACACGCCGACGGGCGGCCGGGCGGCACGGACGATTGCCGAGTCGGTGATGCCGGTCATCACGCCCATCCGGCCGCCGCAGGGCGCACCGAATGTCGTGATCGTGCTGCTTGACGACGTGGGATTCGGGGCCACCGCGACATTCGGTGGTCCGGTTCCATCGCCGGCCGGTGACGCGTTGGCGCAGGAAGGTCTGCGGTACAACCGCTTCCATACCACTGCGCTGTGCTCGCCGACGCGGGCGGCGTTGCTCACGGGCCGGAATCATCACGTGGTCAACACCGGCAACATCACCGAGTGGGCCACCGGATACGACGGATACAACAGCATCATCCCGAGATCGGCCGCCACTGTCGCCGAGACGTTGCGGCTCAATGGCTACAGCACCGCAGCATTCGGCAAATGGCACAACACCCCGGTCTGGGAAGTGAGCCCGAGCGGCCCGTTCGACCGGTGGCCGACCAGCATGGGCTTCGAAGAGTTTTACGGCTTCATGGGCGGCGAAGCACACCAATACAATCCCGGGCTCTATCACGGGACGACACCGGTCGAACGTCCCGAAAACGTCGAGAACTACCACCTGACAACCGATCTCGCCGATCGGATGACCGAATGGGTGCATCGGCAGCGGTCCATCTCGCCGGACCGGCCATTTTTCGTGTACTGGGCACCCGGCGCGACCCACGCACCCCACCACGTCGCACCCCACTGGAGCGAGCCCTTCCGAGGTCAGTTTGACCAAGGCTGGGACACACTGCGCGAAGAGACATTTGCCCGCCAGAAACAGCTGGGGGTGATCCCCGCGGACGCTGAATTGACGCCACGCCATCCGTCTATTCCCGCGTGGGACTCGATCTCGCCGGATCGCCAGCGCATCGCGGCACGGCTGATGGAGGTCTACGCGGGGTTCTTGGCCCACACCGACGACGAGATCGGGCGAATGATTTTGGCGCTCAAGGACATGTCCGAGTGGGACAACACGCTGTTCTTCTACATCATCGGAGACAACGGGGCCGCGCCCGCGGGTGGGATCGATGGTGTCTTCAACGAAATGGTGGCGCTGAACGGACTCCAAGAGGATGTCGCGGTCGTGCTGTCGAAGATGGACGAATTCGGCGGTCCGAAGGCCAGCAACGAGTATCCGGTGGGATTCGCGTGGGCGATGAGCACGCCGTTTCAGTTCACCAAGCAGTTCGCCAGCCACTTCGGCGGCACCCGCAACCCGATGATCGTCACCTGGCCCGAGCGCATCACCGACAAGGGCGGGCTGCGTTCCCAGTTCCACCACGTCATCGACATCGCCCCCACCATCCTGGAAGCCGCCGGCATCCCGGCACCGACAGTGGTCAACGGTGTGGACCAAAGACCCTACGACGGCATCAGCGTGGCGTACACCTTCGACAGTGCCGCGGCCCAAGACCGTCGCCGCACCCAATACTTCGAGATCCAGGGCACCCGCGGGATCTATCACGAGGATTGGATCGCGTGCACCTACCACGGCAAGATCCAGTGGAAGAAAAGCCCACTGCCGGCGTTCAGCGACGATCGTTGGGAGCTCTACGACCTGAGCCGCGACTACAGCCAGGCCGTCGACCTAGCCGCCGAGCACCCGGACAAGCTCGCCGAATTACAGGCATTGTTCGAAGCCGAAGCCGAGAACAACGACGTCTTTCCGCTCGATGACCGCGGACCGATCCGCGCGATGGATGCCCGTCCCACCATTCTCGGTGAGCGGACTTCGATCTCGTTCGCAGCCGGCGCTATCCGCATGCCCGAGGACATCATTCGCAGCACGTTCAATCGGTCGTACTCGATCACGGCCGCAATCGACACGCCGGGCGGCGCCACTGTCGAAGGTGTGCTGCTGGCAGCCGGCGGATATTTCGCGGGACTGTCGCTGTATGTGCAGCAGGGACTGCCCAGGTTCACCTACAACTATTTCGGCTCGACCTACACCACCGTGACCGCATCCGAACTCCTGCCTGCCGGTGAAGCCACCGTCTCGATCGAATTCGATTACGACGGTGGCGGTCTGGGCAACGGCGGCGTGGCAAGGCTGCTACTCGACGGTCGCCACGTCGGTGAGTCGCGCATCGAACGCACCGTCCCATTCGGGTTCAGCGCCGACGAGGGAGTCGACATCGGTATGGACGGCGGAACACCAGCTGCCGATACCTACGAAGGCACCTTCCCGTTCAACAGCACCATCAACGAGGTCACGATCCAGCTCCGATGAGAGGGCCCCGTCAACACGGGATCTGTTGAAAAAACGAAATTGGGCGACCCGCCCCTGATCCGCAATTCGCGTAAAAGGCAGAAAGTAAGACGACAGTTACGCGGTGTTCAATCCGCCGGCAGCGTCTCGGGGAATGAGAATTTAGTGCCATTGACGAGATTGTTTGGCCGCCATATCATCCAAGGCGCTCAGCCCCATTGAAAGCAATTCACGGCATCTTGCCCCGGAGTAAATCCGGCTGACGACGGAGATCCACAGGAGACAAGATGGTCGAGCTACCGCGCGCCCCCCAAGAGTTCACCGGCGTCATCAATCCCTCGCTGGCCGATTCCACTCCGGTCGTGCCGTCGATCACCCACCCGCGCCCGGGTGCCCCCAACGTTGTCGTCGTTCTCCTCGATGATGTCGGCTTTGGTGCCGCGTCCACTTTCGGCGGGCCGGTTCCGACACCGGCACTGGAACGCGTCGCCGGTGCGGGCTTGCGCTACAACCAATTTCACACGACCGCGCTGTGCTCGCCGACACGCGCCGCCCTGTTGACCGGACGCAACCACCACAGTGCGCACATGGGCACCATCTGTGAGATCGCCTACGGATTCCCCGGTTACGACAGCGTGATACCGCAGAGCACGGCCACCATCGCACAGGTGCTGCGGATGAATGGTTACAGCACCGCGTTGTTCGGCAAGGCGCACGTCACCCCCACCTGGGAGCTGGGTCCGGCCGGTCCGTTCGATCGCTGGCCGACCGGACTCGGGTTCGAACGCTTCTACGGCTTCCTGGGCGGCGACACGTCGCAGTACGAACCGGCGCTCTACGACCAGACGACACCCATCGAGCCCTACTTGGACCGCGACGACTACCACCTCACCGAGGATCTCGCCGAGAAAGCGATCGACTGGATTCGGTTGCAGAAGACGTCGGCGCCGGACAAGCCGTTCTTCGTGTATTTCGCGCCCGGGGCCACCCACAGCCCCCACCAGGTGTGGCCCGAATGGTCGGACCGGTTCGCCGGGCAGTTCGACGACGGCTGGGATGCGTTGCGGGACACAATATATGGGCGCCAAATCGAGATGGGCATCATTCCTGCTGACGCCCGGTTGACGCCGCGGCCCGAACAGATACCGGCATGGGCGGACTACGACGAGCGCTACCGGCCGGTCGCCCGGCGTCTGATGGAGGTCTACGCGGGCTTCTTGGCCCACACCGACGCTCAGATCGGGCGGGTCATCGACGCCATCGACGAGTTGGGGCAATGGGACAACACGCTGTTCATCTACGTCTGCGGTGACAACGGCGCGTCGGCCGAGGGAACGGTGCACGGCGCGTGGAGCTCGCCGGCGTTTCAAAACGGGCTGCCCGAGGATCCCGAATGGCTGCTGGCCCACATGGCCGACTTCGGCACCGCACGCGCCGAGAACCACTACAACGTCGGCTGGGCCTGGGCGCTCGACGCACCGTTTCAGTGGATGAAGCAGATCGCCTCCCACTTCGGCGGGACCCGCAATGGGCTGGCCATCTCGTGGCCGCAGGGCATCGGCGCAGCAGGCGAGCAGCGCAGTCAGTTCCACCATGTCATCGACATCGCACCGACCATCCTCGACGCCGCCGGCATCGAGATGCCCACGAGCGTCAACGGTATCGAGCAAAGGCCTGTCGAGGGCGTCAGCATGCGGTACTCGTTCGACGACGCTGCCGCCGAAAGCCACCGCACCACACAGTATTTCGAGATTTTCGGCAATCGCGCCGTTTACCACGAGGGTTGGATCGCGTCCTGCTTCCATGGGCGGCTGCCCTGGGTGCGCACCCAAAAGACCAACCCGTTCGGCGCAAGCGAGCGCTGGGAGCTCTACCATCTCGCCGACGACTTCAGCCAGGGCCTCGACCTGGCGGAGCAATACCCGGACAAGCTGACCGAGCTGCAGGCGGTCTTCGACGCCGAAGCACGCAAATACAACGTCTACCCACTCAGCGATGCGACGGTGCTGCGCGCACTGCCCGCCAACCGGCCAAGCCCGCTCGCCGATCGCACCACGGTCACCTACTACGCCGGTCACGTGCGCATCCCCGAAACGGCGACGCTGAGTTACACCAGCACGTCATTCCAGCTGCGGGCACAGGCGCAGATACCGCCGGGAGGCGTACAGGGCGTGATCATCTGCATCGGCGGGTCCATGGCCGGCTGGTCGCTGTACGTCCAAGATGGCATTCCACGCTTTACCTATAACTACCTAGGCCACCAGCTCACCACGGTTGCGGGTGCCGAGCCGCTCCCGGAAGGCCCTGTCCTGGTTGGCCTTTCGTTCGATTACGACGGCGGCGGGCTGGGCAAGGGCGCCTCGGTTTCGGTGCGCGTCAACGAAATCGAGGTGGCCAGCGGCCGCATCGAGCGGACGGTTCCCTTCCGCTTCTCGATGAGCGGAGAAACCTTGGACGTCGGCACCGACAGCGGCTCGCCCGTGGCTCCCTACGGTCACGATTTCCGATTCACGGGGCGTATCGATCGAATCGATGCCACCGTCGAACCTCAGCCCGCTGACTTGGCGGCGGCACTCGCCGAGGCCGAACTGCACGCCGCCATGGGCGCGCAGTAGCTACGAAAACTGGTCAGCAACCGATGCTGGACATGTGGAGCAGCCTCGTCCCACTGGTACTTGGGTCTGCGCTCGAACCGATCGAACTCGTGATCACGATCATGCTGCTAGGCACGCCTTCGCACCTTCGCGCTGCCGGCGCCTGGGTCGGTGGGCATGTCACGATGCGTCTGCTTCAGGGTCTTGTCTTCGGGACGATTCTGCACTGGGGGGCGCGCGGCGCCGACTCTAAGCATGAGCACCACTGGATCGTGTCGACCGTCCTCTTGGTTGTGGCACTGCTGTTTCTGGTCACCGCGGCGCGAGCGGTGCTTACCGACGACGATCCCGATGCCCCGCCGTCGAAATGGATGACCATCCTGATGTCAGCCACACCCACCAACGCCTTCTTAATCGGCACGGGTCTCATGACGGTCTCGGTCAAGGCCTGGGTGTTTACGCTGGCCGCCATCGGCGTGATCGGCAACGCCGACATCGGGCGGGTCGCCCACATCGTCTCCTACATCGGCTTTGTGTTGCTCGCCGCGAGCGGGAATCTGCTCATCATCGGTCTGGCTGCGTTCTTCCCGCAGCGGTCACGTGCCCTGCTGGCCCCGACATTGAGCTGGCTACAAAAGCATGAGCGGCCCATCACGGTCGCCACGGGCCTGGTGTTCGGCATCTGGCTGGGGATCAAAGCCCTGCGCGGCTTCGGGATTCTGTAAAAGTCCCCTTAGCGTCAGCTGCCACTGCCAGACTCGCCGGCCACCGGGCGAAGGCGGAAGATCCGGATCTGCCGGGGCGCACAATTCTTGCGGTAGTTCTCGTATCCGGCGTAGACGTCGTTGGCCATCGCCCAAGCGGCGGCGCGCTCGTCGCCCTCCAGCAGTTCGGCCCGGTATGGCCTCGGCGGGCCGTTGAGCTCGACCGTGCACTCGGGATGCGCCAGCAGGTTTGCGCTCCAGCCGGGATGCTTTTCCTGGCCATAATTCGACCCGATCGCGAGCAGCCCGTCGCCGTCGTTCAGCAACGCCAGCGGCTGCGAGCGGGGCTGACCCGACTTCGCTCCGGTGGTCGTGACGAGTCCGACCTTGTCGATCCCCATCGTGCTGAAGCGTCCGTTGGTCAGCGGGATCACGACCTTGTCGAAGCGCGGCGCCAGATGCTTGCCGAGCGCAGAGCCGACGCGAGTCATGGCCGCGCGTTCAAAGATGGCCTCGTCCCACCGGAGATGCCGACCGCGATAGGGGCTGAACCGTCGGAGCGTCACGGCTAAAGCGTAGTCAGTGTGCGTCGATTGCGGGGCCGGCATGGATGCCGATAGCGAACTCGCCTCTGTTGACGGTTTTGCACGAAGGTTTCTCGCTAGTCGGTGCCGCGGCCGGTCTGTTGTTGCAGCGCATCGATCAGCTCCGAAGCCTGCGCTTTCGTTAGGTCGTCGGGAACCTCGCGATCGGCCTCCTGGGCCAGCGTGTGCAGGTAACTGCGCTGCGGGCCGGTCATCGGCTCGTCACCAGTGGCCCATTCGGACGGGTCTTTTTCGGGGTTCTCCTGCGGCGCGCGCCGCGTGTCATCGGTCATAAGGCAAGGAATATCCATCGCACATGCGTTCGAAACTTCGGTTTGCGTCACCCGTGTTTTTGATGGGGCATGATCACCGACACGATCACTTCTTCTCAGCTGAAGACGGTCTGACCGTCGACATCGAGCAGGTAGGTCTCGGTACCTTCGGAAACCCGGGGCGCGTCCCCGCCCAGCGAGACAGCGATTTTATTGCTGGCATTACGCATCACATCGAGGGTGAGCTCGACGGCCTCGGCCTCGGAAAAACGGGCGCGCACCTCGGCGACGTCATCGGCGGCGAGGTGCGACGGTGTCCAAATTAACCCATCTACATACCGCAGCGCTGCTTTTGCACGAGCATCGATCAGCTCCGACTGCTCGAACTGCGCGATGTCGTCGTACAGCGTCTCCGAACCGCCCGCATCCAGAGCCCTGCTCTCGCGCACCGACTTGCACAGCCGACAGTTGTGCGCAGCGGCCCCCCGCAGCCGAACCAGCTCGGAGGTCACCGGATCAAGCGAGCGCATCCGCCCCACCGACGGCAGGAACTCGTTGAACACCTCCGCGGACGGGTCCGTGGCGTGATCCCACTCGATCGGCTCGCGCGTCCACCCGAGAAAACTGTCGCCGACGCCCAACGCTTCCAGTCCGGCCCGCACCCGCGGCACGAGGTCGGCGATGTACATCGCCACCACGACACCAAAAGTGTTGTCCCCCAAGGCCTTAAACAACCGCGACCGCTGCTCGGCGGTGACCGCGGAAACGTCGGCACTGAACTGCTCGGCGAACTCGGCGACGACGGCCTCGACGTCCGACACCGGGTCGGACGCCGGCTCGGAAACCGACACCTCGACCGGCAGCGGCGGCAACGACATCGTCTGCGCACAGACCCGCCGCACCAGGCCCACCAGACGGCCGTCGGGCAACGCCAGAGAAACCAACCGCGTCAGCTGACCATTTCGAACCGTAGCCGGAACCACCATTCCCGATACGTTACGACTACTGCGCCTGGCTCACCGAAGACATGTGGAAATCCGGGATCCGCAGCGTCGGCATCGCCGACCGGGTCACCCAGTCGCCCCACTCTCGCGGCAGCGTCTTCTCGCTGACGCCGGCCTCGGTCGCGCGTCGCAGCAGATCCAGCGGGCTCTCGTTGAACCGGAAGTTGTTGACCGCCGCGGTGACCTCGCCGTCCTCGATCAGGTACACCCCGTCGCGGGTCAGTCCCGTCAGCAACAGCGTGGTGGGATCGACCTCGCGGATGTACCACAGTGTGGTCAGCAGCAGCCCGCGCTCGGTGCCTGCGATCATGTCGGCAAGATCGTTGGACCCGCCGGTCATCACCAGGTTGTCCGCGGCGACGGCCACCGGAGCGTCGAACTTGGCGGCGGCGGCGCGCGGATAGGCCAGCGCGTTGATCACCCCATTGCGGATCCAGTCGATCTGGCTGAGCTCCATACCGTTGTCGAACACCGATACGGTCTCCGTGGAACTGCTCGTCGCCACAAAGGGCGTGCATGCCAGCCCCGGCGCCATCGGGTCGGAGAACAACGTCAACGGCAGATCGGTGAGCCGCTCCCCCACCCGGGTACCGCCGCCCGGCGCCGAGAACGCGGTGCGCCCCTCCTGCGCGCCTCGGCCGGCCATTGACCAGCCCAGGTAGATCATCATGTCGGCCACCGTCGACGGCGGCATGATCGTCTCGTAGCGCCCGGGCGGCAGCGCAACGGTGCGCTCCGCCCAGCCCAGTCGCAGCGACAGGTCCTCGAGCAGCGAATCCGTCGGCACGTCAACGAAATCGGCTGTCCCGATACCGGCCCAGGCGCTCGCGTCACCGCGTTTGCCATTGATCTCCACCGCCCCGGCGGGCTGGGTGAAACGGCGGCGCAGGCCCGTCGACGACGCCAGGAATGTCGTCGAAACACTATGGTGCGCAAAGCCATACAACCGATCGGTACCGGCGAATCCGCGGCTCAGCGAACCGGCCACGTCGGCGAACACCTCGGCCCCGGTGCCGGGCACCGGCGCATCCCAATCGGCGGGCACCCCGGTATCGGCCAGCAACGGCGCGGCATCGCCGGCCTCCGGGGCGGCAGCGGCCGCCTCTTGCGAGGCCGCTACCAGGCCCGGGATCACCCGCGGGTCCACCTCGGCCGACGTCACCGTGCCCAACGACGCGCTATCGCCCTTGCGCACAATAGAAATGACGGTGATGTCGCGGCTGTGCGAAACCCCATTGGTGGTCATCGAATTGCCGGCCCACCGCAGCGTCGCCTCGACCTTGTCGGTGACCAGCACCATGGTCTCATCGGCGCGGCCCCGTTTCGCTGCCTGCTCCAAGACGAGGTTGACGACATGCTGCGGGGTGATCATCGGCCGCCCTCGGTCCGGGTGTTGAGCACGTTGACGCCGCGGAACAACGCCGACGGGCAACCGTGGCTGACCGCGGCGACCTGGCCGGGCTGCGCCTTGCCGCAGTTGAACGCACCGCCCAGCCGCCAAGTCGAGTGTCCGCCCACGGCTTCCATCGAGTTCCAGAAATCGGTGGTAGTGGCCTGGTAGGCCACGTCGCGCAACTGGCCGTCCAGGCGACCGTCGCGTATGCGGAAGAAACGCTGGCCGGTGAACTGAAAGTTGTACCGCTGCATGTCGATTGACCAGGATTTGTCACCGACGATGTAGATGCCGTCCTGAACCCGGCCGATCAGGTCATCGGTGGAAAGGTCGTCGGGACCGGGCTGCAGCGACACGTTGGCCATCCGCTGGATCGGCACGTGATGCGGCGAGTCGGCATACGAGCAGCCGTTGGAACGCGACTGTCCCAGTCGTGGCGCGAACACCCGATCAAGCTGGTAGCCGAGGAACATCCCGTCGCGCACCAGGTCCCAGCTCTGCGCGGCCACGCCGTCGTCGTCGTAACCGATAGTGGCCAAACCGAATTCGACGGTGCGGTCGGCGGTCACGTTCATCACCGACGAGCCGTAGCGCATGGTGCCGAGTTTGTCCGGAGTGGCGAACGACGTGCCGGCGTAGGCGGCCTCGTAACCGATCGCCCGGTCGTATTCGGTTGCGTGACCGATGGATTCGTGAATGGTCAGCCACAAGTTGGTCGGGTCGATCACCAGGTCGGTGGGCCCCGCCGTCACGCTGGGCGACTTGACCTTCTCGGCCAGCAGAGCCGGCAGCTGCGCGAGCTCGTCGGTCCAGTTCCACACCTCGTCGCCAACCAGCACCTCCCAGCCGCGTCCCATCGGCGGCGCCAGGGTGCGCATCGAGTCGAAACTGCCCGCCGCGGGATCGACGGTCACCGCCTCCAGCGACGGCATCACCCGCACCCGCTGCTGGGTGATCGCCGACCCGAAGGTGTCGGCGTAGAACGTCTGCTCCTTGACGGCAGTCAGGCCGGCGGAGACGTGGTCGACCCCGTCGGCGCTCAGCAGCCGTCCGGAGTACTCCTCGAGCACGCCGATCTTGTCGGCGGCGGGGATGTCGAACGGGTCGATCCGGTAGTTCGACACCCAGGTGGCGTCGGCGTACACCGGCTCGGGTGCCAGCTCGACGCGCTCACGGTTCAGCGCCGCCAACGTGGTGGCCACGTGCACCGCGCGGCGCGCCGTGTCGGCCGCGACCGAGGACGCCAGCTCCGCGTGGGAGGCGAAACCCCAGGTCCCGTCGACGATGACCCGCACCGCCAAACCAACCTCACGGCTGAGGACCGCGGTCTCGAGCTCACCGTCGCGCAGCTGGATGATCTCGGTGTTGATGCGGTGAATGCGCAGGTCCGCGTAGCTGGCCCCGGCCGTCGTGGCCGCCGACAACGCGGCTTCGGCGAGCTCGTGTCGCGGCAGGGCCAGGAAGTCGGCATCGATCCCCCGATTCGGTGTCACGGCTCCCACCGTAACGACTGTGCACTCCAAACCCCGGCGGTGCCCGCTTTAATTAGCTGCATGGCCAGCCGGAGTCAGCCGCGATCCCGCGTGTTGGCCTATGGGCTGCTGGCGCCGAGCCTGTTCGGTGTCGTCACCTTCCTGCTGCTGCCCATCCTCGTGGTGATCTGGCTCAGCCTGTACCGGTGGGATCTGCTGGGTCCGCTGCGGTTCGTGGGCCTGGAGAACTGGCGCTCGGTGCTGACCGACGACGACTTCGGGCACTCGCTGTTCGTCACGGCGATCTTCGTGGTGATCGTGGTCCCGACGCAGACCGTGCTGGGGTTGGCGGCCGCCGCGATGCTGGCCCGGCTGCTTCCGGGCACCGGCTTCTTCCGGACGGTGTTCGTGCTGCCGTGGATCTGCGCGCCGCTGGCCATCGCCGTGTTGTGGCGCTGGATCCTGGCGCCCACCGACGGCGCGATCGCGACGCTGCTGGGCCACAGCATCGAATGGCTTTCCGACCCCACCTTCGCGTTGCCCCTGGTGTCGGCGGTCGTCGTCTGGATGAACGTGGGCTATAACTCGCTGTCCTTCCTGGCCGGACTGCTGGCCATCCCTAACGACATTCATGCCGCCGCGCGCACTGACGGCGCCAACGCGTGGCAGCGGTTCTGGCGCATCACCCTGCCGATGCTGCGCCCGACGATGTTCTTCGTGTTGGTGACCGGGATTGTCAGCACGGCGCAGGTTTTCGACACCGTGTACGCGTTGACCGACGGCGGGCCGGGCGGCAGCACCGACCTGGTGGCGCACCGCATCTACGCCGAGGCGTTCGGTTCGGCGGCCATCGGCCGGGCGTCGGTGATGGCGGTGGTGCTGTTCGTGATCCTGGTCGGCATCACGATCGTTCAGCATCTGTATTTCCGGCGACGGATCACCTATGACCTCGTCTAGTCGCGTCGCGAACGCGCTGATCTACGCCGGCATGACCGTCGGTGCGCTGATCACGTTGCTGCCCTTCGCACTTGGCCTGCTGACCTCGTTCACCTCGGCACACCAGTTCGCGACGGGCACCCCGCTGCAGCTGCCCCACCCACCCACCCTGTCCAACTACGGCGACCTGGCCGGTGCCGGATTCGGCCGCGCCGCGGCGGTGACGGCGTTGATGACGGCGGTGATCCTGGTCGGCCAGCTGACCTTCTCGGTGCTGGCCGGCTACGCGTTTGCGCACCTGGAATTCCCGGGACGTGATGTGTTGTTCTGGGTGTACATCGCGACCTTGATGGTGCCCGGGACGGTCACCGTGGTGCCGCTGTATCTGATGATGGCCGAGGCGGGACTGCGCAACACGTTCTGGGCGTTGGTGCTGCCGTTCATGTTCGGCTCCCCTTACGCGATCTTCTTGCTGCGCGAGCACTTTCGCCTCATCCCCCACGACTTGATCAACGCCGCACGCCTCGACGGCGCCAACACCCTCGACGTCATCACCCACGTCGTCGTTCCGTCCAGTCGCCCGGTGCTGGCGACGCTGACGCTGATCACCGTGGTCTCGCAATGGAACAACTTCATGTGGCCGTTGGTGATCACCAGCGGTCACAAGTGGCGGGTGCTCACCGTGGCGACCGCGGAACTGCAGTCCCGATTCAATGCGCAGTGGACGCTGGTGATGGCCGCGACCACGATCGCGATCGTCCCGCTGGCCCTGCTGTTCATCGCCTCCCAGCGACACATCGTCTCCTCGATCGTCCTGTCGGGGGTTAAGTGAACCGGCCCCGCTCTTCCACCCTGGCCGCCGGTGCGCTCGGACTGGTCGCGGTGCTGCTGGCCGCAGTCGCCTTGCTGCTGAACTATTCCGGCGAACCGCACGGCAACAAGATCGTGGTGCGGGTACGGGTCTGGGGCAGCCCGATCGCCGACGCCTACCGGCAGTCGTTCGCCGAATTCAACCGCACGCATCCCGATATCGAAGTGCGCGTCGACCTGGTGGCCTACGCGACGTACTTCACCACGCTGCGCACCGACGTCGCGGGCGGCAGCGCCGACGACATCTTCTGGCTGTCCAACGCCTATTTCGCCCGCTACGCCGACAACGGCCGCTTACTGAATATCAGCAAAACCGTTAACCCGGAGACGATTTCGGGCTGGGAACCCGCGGTCGTCGACCAGTTCACCCGCAACGGCTCGCTGTGGGGTGTGCCGCAGCTGACGGACGGCGGTATCGCGGTGTACTACAACGCGGACCTGCTCGCCGCCGCGGACATCGATCCCGGTCAGCTGAACAGCCTGCGGTGGGATCCCAACGGCGACGACACCCTGCGCCCTACGGCCGCCCGCCTCACCATCGATGCCGACGGAAAGGCAGCGGGTACACCAGGTTTCGATCCCGGGCGGATTCGACAGTGGGGCTACAACGCGGCCAACGACGCACAGGCGATCTACCTCAACTACATCGGCTCGGCGGGCGGGGTGTTCCAGCGCGGCGACGAGTTCGCGTTCGACAACCCCGAGGCCGTCGCGGCCTTCCGCTACGTGGTCGCTCTGATCAACAACGACCACGTCGCGCCACCGGCGTCGGACACCAACACCAACGGTGACTTCTCCCGTAACCAGTTCCTGGCCGGACGGATGGCGTTGTTCCAATCCGGCACCTACAACCTCGCGGCGATCGCGCGCGACGCCCGATTCCGCTGGGGCATCGCGATGCTGCCGATCGGGCCCGCGGGCCGGATCAGTGTCACCAACGGCATTGCCGCAGCGGGGAATTCGGCCACCAAGCATCCCGATGCCGTGCGTCAGGTGCTGGCCTGGATGGGCAGCAGCGAGGGCAATGCCTATCTGGGCGATCAGGGCGCGGCGATTCCCGCGGTGCGTTCGGCTCAGCAGGGCTACTTCACATACTGGGCGGCGCACGGCGTCGACGTCCAACCCTTCTTCTCCGTCCTGGACGGCCCGCGCATTCCGGCTCCGGGCGGTCCGGGCTTCGCCGCCGGAGACGCCGCGCTGCAAGGCTATTTCGACGAGATGTTCCTGGGCCGCGGCGATGTCGCGACCACACTCGCGCAGGCCCAGGCGGCGGCCAATGCCGCCGCCCAACGTTAGTCGGCTTCGCCGGCCGTCACGCTAACGTGACGCTCGACGGTCACAGCCACGCTGGCGTGACACTCGGCGATCACGACGAGGCACTGTTGAGCGCGCTGTGGTGGCGGCCCCACACGAAGTAGAAGATCAACGCCAGGAAGATCCAGCCACTGAATGCGATCCAGGTGTACCAGTGCAGGCTGGCCAGGATGTATCCGCAGGCCAGCACCGAAAGTACCGGTGTGACAGGGTAGAAGGGCACTTTGAACGCGCGCGGCAGGTCCGGTTCGCGCACCCGCAGGATGATCACGCCGACCGCGACGACGATGAACGCGGTCAGCGTCCCGATGGACACCATGTCCGCCAGCTTGTCCAGCGGGACGAGGCCACCCAGCGTTCCGGCGGCGATGGCGACGATCGTCGTGTTCCACACCGGAGTCAGCGTGCGCCTGTTGATCGACGCGAACCTCGAGGGCAGCAGCCCGTCGCGGCCCATCGCGTACAAGATGCGGGTCTGGCCGTACATCGTGATCAGCGTGACGGTGAAGATCGAGATCACCGCGCCCGCGCACAGAATCGTGCTGGCCCAGCCGTGGTGTGTCACGTTGTCCAGGATGGTGGCCAGTCCGGCGTCCTCTTGCCCGGCGAAGGCCTGCCACGGCTGGGTACCCAGCGCGGCGAGCGCGACGAGGACGTAGACGGCGGTGACGATCGCGAGCGCCGCGATCAGGGCGCGCGGCATGGTCTTCTGCGGGTCCTTTACCTCCTCGCCGGCCGTCGACACCGCGTCCAGGCCGATGTACGAGAAGAAGATCGTGCCCGCCGCCGAGCCGACGCCCGCAGCGCCGAATGGGGCAAAGTCCTTGAGCTGATTGGCGTCGAAAGCCGTGAACGCGATGATCGCGAACATGCCCAGCACACCCAGCTTGATCATCACCATGATCGCGTTGACCCGCGCCGATTCGCTGGCGCCGCGGATCAGCAATACCGCACACATGGCGACCAGGATGATCGCCGGCAGATTCACGTAGCCGGGGTCCGAATCCCAGGGTGCCTCCGACAACGCATGCGGCAGCTCGAAGCCGAACAAGTTGTGCAGCAGCTTGTTGACGTAGCCACTCCAGCCCACCGAGACCGCGGCCGTGGCGACTCCGTATTCGAGCAGCAGGCAGGCCGCGACCGCCATCGCGACGACCTCACCCAGCGTCGCGTACGCGTATGAATACGACGATCCCGAAACCGGTACCGCCGATGCCAATTCGGCGTAGCAGATGGCGGCGAGGCCGGCCGCGATGCCCGCGATGATGAACGAGACGATCACCGACGGTCCGGCTTCCGGGACCGCTTGCGAGAGCACGAAGAAAATGCCGGTGCCGATCGTCGAGCCGACCCCGAACATGGTCAGTTGGAACGCGGTAATGCCGCGTTTGAGGTGTACCGCGGTCCCATGCGCGACGGGCGCGTCGATCACCGGGCGGCGCCGTAGCATCTGTTGGCTCAGACTGATCGAGCTGGCTGGCAAATGCCCCCCTCATGCTGGATCAGCTGATTATGCAGCCTCTCGCAATACCCCAGCGAACTGGTCGACGGCCCAGTCGATCTCCTGCTCGGTAATCACCAGCGGTGGCGCGAACCGCAGCGTCGAACCGTGGGTGTCTTTGACCAACACACCGCGCTCGGCCAGGCGCAGGCTGATCTCCTTGCCGGTTGCCAGGGTGGGCTCGATGTCGACGCCGGCCCATAGGCCGAAGCCACGCACCGCGATCACACCGTCGCCGATCAGGTCCCGCAACCGCCCGTGCAGGTGCGCGCCCAATTCGGCCGAGCGGGCCTGGAATTCGCCCCGTCCCAGCATGGCGACCACCGTGGTGCCGATCGCGGCGGCCAGCGGGTTGCCCCCGAACGTCGAGCCGTGCTCGCCCGGGTGCAGCACGCCGAGGATGTCGCGGTTTGCGACCACCGCCGACAGCGCAACGATGCCGCCGCCCAGCGCCTTGCCGAGCAGGTAGACGTCGGGCACGACGCCCCACCGGTCGCAGGCGAACGTGTAGCCGGTGCGCGCGAGGCCCGACTGGATCTCGTCGGCGATCATCAGCACGTTGCGTTGGGTGCACAGCGCACGAACGGCCGGTAGGTAGTCGTCGGGCGGGACGACGATGCCGGCCTCGCCCTGGATCGGTTCGAGCAGCACCGCAACGGTGTTCTCGTCGACCGCGTCGGCCAACGCCGAGACGTCACCGAAGGGCACCGCACGGAAGCCGGGGGTAAACGGACCGAAGCCACCCCGCGCCGTCGGGTCCGAGGAGAAGCTGACGATGCTGATCGTGCGGCCGTGGAAATTGTTCTCGGCCACCACGATGTTCGCGCGGCCCTCGGGCACGCCCTTGACGTCTTCGCCCCACTTGCGCGCGACCTTGAGGCCACTCTCGACGGCTTCGGCGCCCGAGTTCATCGGCAGCACCATGTCTTTGCCGCACAACCGAGCGAGCCCGGCGCAGAACGGCCCCAGGTTCGCGGCGTGGAATGCGCGGCTGACCAGCGTGACGGTGTCCAGCTGGGCGTGCGCGGTCGCGGTGATCTCCGGGTTGCGGTGGCCGAAGTTGACCGCCGAGTACGCGGCCAGGCAATCCAGGTAACGCCGACCGTCGACATCGGTGATCCAGGCGCCCTCGGCGCTGGCGGCGACCACGGGCAGCGGCGAATAGTTGTGTGCTGCATATTCTTCGACGAGCGATATCGCGTCGTTGCCGGCCAACGAAGTCGGGTGGTCGAGGATCGTCATTCAAACACCTCCAATGTGCAGCACTTGACTGAACCGCCCCCCTTGAGCAGCTCGGAAAGGTCAACGCCGACGGGCTCGAAGCCCGTTTCCCGCAACTGTGCGGCGAAACTCGTTGCGGCGCAAGGAAACACGACATGCAGGCCGTCTGACACCACGTTGAGGCCAAGCACGTAGGCGTCCGCGCTTCCCACCACGATAGCGTCGGGAAACAGCGCGTGCAGTTGCTCCTGTGCCGCTGCGCTGAACGCCGGCGGATAGTAGGCGATCGTGTGATCGTCAAGGACGGCCAGAGCGGTATCGAGGTGATAGAACCGCGGGTCCACCAACTCGAGGGAGACCACCGGCATGCGCAGTGCCGCCGAGATCTCGGCATGGGCGCGCCGGTCGGTGCGAAAGCCGAAGCCCGCCAACACCATTTCCCCGACGAGCAGCAGGTCACCCTGCCCCTCGTTGATGTGGCGGGTCGTGACTGGCTGGTAGCCCATCGATGACATCCACTCGCCATAAGCCACCGCCTCGGCGGCCCGCTCTTCGTAGCGGAATCGGGCGACGACGGCGACGTCACCGGCGACGAACCCGCCATTGGCGGCGTAGACCATATCGGGCAAACCTAATACCGGCTCGACGATGTCCACGCGATGGCCGAGCCCGAGATAGGTCTGCCGAAGGACTTCCCACTGCGCGCGTGCGACGACGACGTCCACGGGCGCACTGGTGTCCATCCACGGGTTGATCGCGTACTCGACCGCGAAGTAGGTCGGCGGCGTCATCGCGTACCGACGAGTCTGAGCCGTTCGCTTGATGGCGGCGTCTTGCCATGCCTCGGGCCGGGCGTGCGGGGCCGGGTCGGCGACGTAGTAATCCGTCATAGATAAAGGGTATTTAGACGCTAGTGCACAATCAAACGCCGATTATTGCGTGTCTATGAACGATTTATTGCGCTAGAGTGGTTGAGACAGCGATTTATTGCGCAGGCTTGAAATGGGGGGCGATGGACCGCCTGGATGACACCGACGAGCGCATCCTCACCGAGCTCACCGAGCATGCGCGGGCTACCTTCGCCGAGATCGGCGAGAAGGTGAATTTGTCCGCGCCGGCGGTGAAACGTCGCGTTGACCGCATGCTCGATAACGGCGTGATCAGGGGCTTCACCACCATCGTCGACCGCAATGCGCTGGGCTGGAACACCGAAGCCTATGTGCAGGTGTACTGCCACGGCACGATCGCGCCCGATCAGCTGCGGGCGGCGTGGGTGGAGATGCCCGAGGTCGTCAGCGCCGCGACGGTGACCGGTACGTCCGACGCGATCCTGCATGTGCTCGCCCGCGATATGCGCCACCTGGAGTCGGCGCTCGAACGCATCCGGGAGAGTGCCGACATCGAACGCAGCGAGAGCATCGTGGTGCTGTCAAACCTGATTGACCGAATGCGAACCTAGCGAGCGCCGGCGCTCGCGCGTGTTGCTCGCGTCTGCGAGTGTTGCACCGGGGCCGCGAGTGTTGCGCCACGCCCGCGAGTGTTGTACCGGGGCGGGATTTCGGCGGATTTTTCGCCCTGACGCAACGCTGGCGGTTTCAGCCGCGGACTCAGCGTGGCGTTAGGCTCGCGGCTTGAACGTCAGCATCCGCCGCCGCGCGGGCCGAGCCGCCGGCCGGCGAGTTGCATAGGGCCAGGGCTGATTTCGTTCCGGCACCGAACTCGCCCGGGCCTGCTTGAGCTGCATCCGCAGATGCTGCCGCAGGTCGTGCAGATCGGGATCCGTCCAGCGGTTGATTGCTTCGATCGGGTCGGCGGTGAGGTCGTAGAGTTCCCACTGATCGTCGAGCGGAGACGTCCGATATGCCTCTCCCCCAATGCCATTGGCCGCCAGATGGCGGACACCCGGCTCGGTCCAGGTTCCCGGGTCGTCGAAGGTGCGAACCAGCTTCCACAGGTGCCCGTCGCCGCCGGCCTCCTCAACCCGGACAACCAGGCCCTCGAAATTCGACGCGGTGTGCGCCGGGACCCGGATACGCAGGGGCGCAGGCGGATTGACCGTCTGCTTCAGCCGCCGCGCCAGACCCGATGCGCCGCTATCCCCTTCGAGCATGTTGTCGCGGGTCATCAGGTAGACGGCCCGGGTGTCGTCGGCGGGTGCGCCGTCGACGACAGGCATCAGATCGCGGCCCGGCAGTTCATGGACCTCGGAGAACGACTCCGCCAGTGTGGCAGCGGCTTCCGCGATATCGACGCCGGCGGCGCCGAGCAGCGTCGGGACCAGGTCGACATGCGATGTGGGCGACGTGACCACCCGGGGCTGCGTCGCGCGCGCACCGATGCGGGCGATGACGAACGGAACTCGGGTGGCCTCGTCGTAGAGGTTGAACCATTTTTGATGCAGCCCGCCGTGGGCGCCGAGCAGATCGCCGTGATCGGCGGTGCGCACCAAAACGGCGTCGTCCGAACCACCTTCGGTGACGGCCCGTCTGACGCGGTCGATCGGGCCGTCCACCTCGGCGTGCAGGCGGTAGTAAAGGTCGCGGTAGCGCTGCGCGCCGCGCTCGTAGGTCCGGTCGATCGCGGGCGCCGGACCGTAGCCGGAGTAGTAGGCCTCGCGGAAGGCGATTTGCGCGGCAGGCTTGGTCGACAGGTCTTCGTCGGCGGTGGGCGCCGCCGCGACCGGTGGCGGGTCCAGCGGCGACGGCTTGACCGGGCTGCGGCGCGACCACAGCGGGAACAGCACGATGTCGTGCGGGTTGACGAAGCTGGCCACCAGCAGGAACGGGCGCAGCGCGGACGGGTCGCCGGCGCGGCGGCGCGCGTAACGGTCGGTGAGCCACGCGACCACGCGATCGGCGATCAGCGGATCGCGGCGAATCCCGGCATTGCCCAGCAGCGCGCCGTGCGGCTCCGGGCCGACCCATCCGGAAAAGCCATACGGCCCAAGCGGATCCGCGTCGAGGTAGCGTTGCACCGCGACCGGGTCGACGACGCCTTCGTCGTCGTTGGTCGCCAGGGAACGGCCGGTGTCCGGGTCTTCGAGATCCGCGTGCGAGATGTGCCACTTGCCGTCGTAGTGGGTGTCGTATCCCGCCGCGCGAAACCAGTTGCCGAGGGTGGGCACCTCGCCCGGGCGAAGCCAGCGCATCCGGGAATCGTCTGCCGTCTTCCCGATGCCGTCGGTCTGGGTGACACCATGCAAGTCCGGGTACTGCCCGGTGAAAATGGTCGGGCGGCTGGGCACGCAGGCAAGCGAGCCAGTGTAGTGGCGGCCGAAACTGACGCCGTGGTCGTCGAACCACTTGCGGCCCGTCAGTATTCGGTCGCGCCACGCCAGCACGCCCGGCGTTTCGTACGGCGGGACCGCACGTTCCTCGTCGGTCATCAGGATGACGATGTCGGGGCGATCAGACACGCACATTCTCCAATCGGTTCGCAAGGCCGGCGAGCATCGAATCGGACTGTCGTGCAAGGACTTGACACACGACACGCTCGGCAAGCTGTTGCGGCGGCCAAGGCCCGATCTCGACCGTGCTGGTCAGCGTCACCACGGTCGAATCGCGCGAGCGCGCCGCGAGCGTCCAGCGGTTGGCCACCCGGCCCAGCAACCGGGGCAGGCCCTCGATGTCGTAGGCCAGCGCGTGCGGCGGGTCGAACTCGGTGATGCGCTCGACCAGGGTGTCGCGTCGGACCTGGACTCGTCTCGTGGTGCCGATCGGTGCTCCGTCGGCCCCCGAAGACAAGATGCACGAGTGGTCGACGTTGTCGGCCCAGGAAACGATGGCGCCGAAGTCCGCCAGGACATTCCAGACTTCTTGCACGCGAGCGGCAATGATACGAGTGCGCTGGATGTCGGCCACGCGCTTACGCTACGCGACGAGCCTCAAATCGGGGTGGTATGCAGCATTGTCTCGATCACCACCGAGGCGGCCCCCGCCGCGAAAAAGAGGGCCAGCGTCACCCAGTCCGCCAGTTTCGGCCGGGCCGGAGATGCCGACAGTTGACCCGCACCGCCGCGAGCGGTGATCGCGTCGCCCATCTCGTCGGCGCGCCGCAACGTCACGACCATCGCCGTCGCGAGCAGGTCGATCAGCTCCCGGCCCTGTTGCTTGCGCCGCGCCCGGCGACTGGGAGGCACCTCCTTCGGACGCAACCGGCGGGCGGCGTAGAGCACCTGGAATTCCTCGATCAGCATCGGGAAGGCGCGCAACGCGAGCGCCAACGCGGCGGCCCATTCGTCGACCGGAATCCGGAATATCTTGAACGGGCGGCCCAAAGTTGCTAGTGCGGGGCCGATTTCGGCGACATTGGTCGTCCAGGAGACGATCGCGCCCAGAGCGATCAGCAAGATCGTCAGCGCGGTCATCCGCATGAAGTGCAGTGATCCGCCCAGGGCGACGTGCAGCCCGCCGACCGAAATCACGGGGCTACCGCCGGCGAGCGCGGCGGTCACAAAGCCGAACCCGATCACCAGCCACAGCCAGCGCGGTACCGAAGGCAGGGCGCCATGTGGGATGTGGGCAAGCCACACCGCAGCCACCGTCAGGGCGCCGAGCAGTCCGATGGTCACCCAACCCGGATAGAAGGTCAGCAGCACTGCGGTGCCGACGACGACGAGCAGTTTGGTGCCGGCCCACAGCCGGTGCATGACGGTATTGCCGGGCACCGGAACCAACAGCACCACCGGACGTGGCTGGCGCTTGGTCTGCCCTTTGGCGGCGGGTGACTCGGTCTCGGTCATGCCACACCGCCCGTCGTGGTCGGCACCGTTTCCAGCACACCGTCGCGCAAATGCAACATGCGCGGGCAAATCCCTTCCATGCCGATGCTGTCGTGCGAAATGACCACCAGCGTCAGGCCCTGCTCGCGGCGCAAGCGCTCCAGGAGCGTCAGCAGGCCGCGTTGACTGGCGACGTCCAATCCCGCCAGCGGCTCGTCGAGAATCAGCGCTCGCGGCGATCGCGCCAAGAGTCCGGCCAGCACCACGCGCCGCATCTGGCCACCGCTGAGCTGGTCGATGCGCCGTTGGGCCAACGCGGGCTGCAACCCGACCAAACCCAATACCGCGGCGACACGGTCTTCGTCTTCGTGTGAAAAGCCGGCCGCCGAAGCCACTTCCAGGTTGACGTGACTGCGCATCAATTGCAGGCGGGCCGACTGGAATGCCAACGCTACCTCGCCGACGTGCTCGTGGGTGGGCTCGCCGTCGATCAGGCAGGAGCCGGTGGTAGGGATGGTCAATCCGGCCATGATCCACCCCAGCGTCGACTTGCCCGAGCCGTTATCGCCGTGGATCAGGACACCGTCACCCTGCTCGGCGACAAAGTTGATGTCGCGCAACGCGGTCTTGGCCCACGGTGTGCCACTGGCATATTCGTGCCCGACGCCGAGCAGCTCGATCGTTCCCGCGTTATGCCGTTGCCGCACATCGTGACTCGACACCGGCGCGTCCGCGCTGCCCACCGCGGCGGTGTTGTCCGAGGATTCAACGAGATTGATCGTGCGGTCGGCGGACGCGGCCTCGTTGTCGAAGTGGGTGATGTGCACCAGGGCAGTCCGGTGCCGTTTGGTGAGGCCCGACATGACGCCCAGCAAGGCGTCGCGGCCCTGCTGATCGATCATCGAGGTGACCTCGTCGGCGATCAGCAGGGCGGGCTCCCGGGCAAGCGCCCCGGCCAGCGCCAGGCGCTGCAGCTGGCCGCCGGACAAACTCGAGGTGTCGCTTTCGGCGAGTTCCTCGAGGCCGACCTCACGCAGCAACCGGCTCACATCGACCTTGGCATCCGGGGGCAAACCCCACACCACATCGTCGGCGACTCTGGAACCCAGCACCTGGCTCTTCGGGTGTTGCAAGACAAGCGCGGTGCCGCCGGGCCGGCCCAAACCCACCGTGCCGGGGCGCTGCACGGTTCCCGATGTCGGTTGCCGGCCGGCCAGGATCAGCATCAGCGTGGTCTTGCCGGAGCCGTTGGCGCCGGTGATCGCGACGTGCTCCCCGCTTCGCACCTCCAGGCTGACTTCGCGCAGTGCGTCTTGAGCGGCGTTGGGGTAACGGAACCGCACTCGGTCCAGCCGTACTGGCACCGGTCCGATCCCGTCATCGTGCGGGTCTTCACCATCGGGTGGATCCAATTTGTGCACATCGGGAATGTCGCCCATCCGTTCCAGCAGACGAGACAACGCCGACCAACCGATCAGCGTCACAATCACGACCACGAAAACCAAATAGGGCAGCACCAACCACGGCCAGTACTGCAGCCCCACGGCGACGTAGCGCTTCATGGTTTCGGCGACATTCGGCAGGTGTATCCAGCGCAGGAATGCGGCGACGCCGTTGACGTTCGCGGTCAGTACGCCAAAGATCAACTGCCGCAACCGAGTTAGCACCGCGAACACGCCGACCCAGGCCGCACCCCAGATCAAGCCCGCGACCAGGGACGAGAAGATCACCGTGGGTACGCCACGGCCCTTGCGTTTGACGATGCCGCAAATCCCGCCGACCCAGGCGGCGTCGACAACCATCGCCGAACTGCCCAATCCGGAGACCAAGAATGCGATCACCGTCGCGGCGACGGCCGAGGCGATCAGCACCCGAGGACGGAAGCGATAGGCGAGCAACCCCATCGGCACCGTACCCAGCACGCCGAGGCCCTGAGCGAACGGGATGACCGCGGCGATGATTGCGGTCACCGAACAGAGCGCCCCCATCACCGCGGCCTGAGCTAATTCGTTCGGCTGCAGCGGTCCACTCGTACTGTGCCGAAGGGGGCGCGCGGTCACTTTCTCGATTGTGCCAGGCCGACACACCGGGCGCCCTCAGTTAGTGGCCCTTTGCTGGCCGGTGACGATTCCTGGGCGCCGGGGCGACAGCGGTTGGTCTCGCATAGCAAAGCTATGCAAGCATGGATGCATGGACAACGTCGTCGACACCGCAAACGTCGCGCCGCAGCAGGGACTGGGCGCAGACTTGCTCGCTGTGGTCGCGCGGCTGAACCGACTGGCAACGCAGCGCATCCAGATGCCGCTGCCCGCGGCGCAGGCCAGACTGCTTGCGACCGTCGAGGTGCACGGAGAAGCGCGCATCGGCGACCTTGCCGCCGTCGACCACTGCTCTCAACCCACGATGACCACCCAGGTGCGTCGACTCGAGGACGCCGGACTGGTTAGCCGAACTGTCGACCCCGGCGATGCTCGTGCGGTCCGGATCCGCATCACCCCCGAAGGCCGACGCACCCTGAACGCGGTTCGCGCCGACCGTGCCGCCGCGATCGAACCGCAGCTGGCGATGCTCGAGCCCGCCGACCGCGAGGTGCTCGCCGAGGCGGTCCAGGTGCTGCGCCGGCTGCTCGACAATGCCGCAGCGACGCCGCGCCGCAACACACTGTGACGGCGCGCACCCCTTGTGGGGCAGCGACCGGCCGCGGGTAGACACTTAGTCAGTGGCTTCCGCCTTCCCAGCCTCACCGCTCACCGTCTTCGTCGGCTCGATGCGGTACGTGTTTGTCCCGGGCCGCGACGTGGTCGTGGCGTACGGGGACTGGTGCGACATCCCGCTGGAGCGCCTGGGCTTCGCCGCCCCGCCACCGCCGATTCCGCAACCCGATCTGGTGCTGCGCTTTGCCGAAACGCGCTGGGTAGCGATCGATAGGAGCCGCAGCGGTGTTTTCGTCGACGGCGTTCGGGTGCCGACGGTCGACATCCGCGACGGCCTGGCGATCGCGCTCGGCGATCCCCAGCGCGGGCCCCGGCTGATGTTCCGGCTCGGCTCGCCGGCCAACCCACCGGGGCCACCGTCCGGTCCCCCGCAACGTGCGCCGCAGCCGCCGCCCGTGCGGCGTCCGCCAATGCCACCGCCGCCACCGCCGCCGCCGCCGCAACAGCAGCCCCAGTCGTCCCAGTCCGTCGCGCCGCCGATGCAGCCACCGCCCGTCCCACCACGGCAGCGGCCACCAACGTCGCCCCCGCCGCAGCCGCCACTGCCGCAGCAGCCCCCGTCCGTCGCGCCGCCGATTCCGACGCAGCGCGAAACCCAGCGCATCCAGATCGGGCCGACGCGACAGCCGACGGTCGAGCAGCGCATCCCTCCGGCACCGCCGGCCCCGGTCGGGCCACCCGCGCCGCCACCACCGGCCGCGCCGCCCGCCCCACTGCCGCCCCCGGTCGGGCCACTCGCGCCACCACCACCCGCGCCGCCACCACCGGCCGCGCCGCCCGCCCCACTGCCGCCCCCGGTCGGGCCGCCTCCGCCACCATTACCGCCGCCAGCCGCGCCGCGAGAGCAGACCGTCGCGCCGGGGGGACAGGCCAGGGGCCGTGGCCTGATCGAGCGGATGACCGACGCGACCCGCAAGCTGCGCGCAAGCCGTCCCGCCGAGGTCACCACGAACATCCGCACCGAGGAGCCCACCACGACCTATCGGCTGCCGCTGGCCACCGGTGCCCGCACGGTCGGCGTCAACGCCTACCGGCTGGGCCTCAGCACCGACGGCCACGAAGTGCTCACTGACGTGTCATTCACGGCATGTCCGGGCACGCTAACCGCCGTCACCGGCCCATCGGCCGCCCGCAATTCGGCACTGCTGGGAATCCTCGCCGGCACCCGAGCGCCCAGCACCGGACAGCTCACCGTCGACAGCCACGACGTGTACGGCGAGCCCGACTCGATGCGCACCCGCATCGGGATCGTTGGGCGCGACGAAACCGTGCACCGCCGGCTGACCGTCGAACGAGCCCTGAGCTACACCGCCGAGCTGCGGCTGCCGCCCGACACCCCAAGTGAGCATCGCGCCCGGGTGGTCGATCAGGTGCTCGAAGAGGTCGAGCTCACGTCGCACCGCACGACCCGGATCGGCAAGCTCTCCCCGGAACTACGCCGGTGCGCATCGGTGGCGATCGAACTGATCACCCGGCCGAGCCTGCTTGTGATCGACGAGCCGGGCGTCGGACTTGATCAGGAGCAAGAAGATCACGTGATGGCGGTGCTGCGGCGTCAGGCCAACCTTGGCTGTGTCGTCGTGGTGACCACCACGACACCGACCCACCTCACCATCTGCGACCAGGTCCTGGTGCTCACGGCCGCCGGGACGATGGCCTTCGCCGGAGCGCCCCCGCAGATCGAGGCCGCGCTGGGTACCGCGGACTGGTCCGAAGCTCTCGCGCGGGTAAGCGCCGATCCCGACGGGGCGCACCGCGCGTTCAGCGCACGGCAACCGACCCAAGGTCCGACGGAACCGCCCGAGGTCGCGGCACCCTGGCCACCGCAGCGGACGCCGACCCTGACGCGGCAGGCCTGGTTGGTCGCACGCCGCCAACTGCGACTGCTGGTCGCTGACCCGCTTTACAGCTTGTTCTTCGTGGCGCTGCCGTTCGCGTTGGCGGGCTTGGCCTTGCTGATTCCCGGCGACTCCGGCCTGGGGCGCCCCGGCCCCACGAGCCGCAACCTGCATGAAGCCGTCGAGCTCCTGGCCGCACTCAACATCGCCGCGGTCATCCTGGGCACCGCGCTGACCATTCGGGAACTGGTTGGTGAGCGGCGCGTCTTCCGGCGCGAGCAAGCCGTTGGGCTTTCGACGTCCGCGTATCTGGCGGCCAAGATCGTCTTCTTCAGCGTGGTCGCGGCCGCGCTGACCGCCATCGTGTTCGCGATCGTCGTCGCCGCCAAGGGCCAGCCGACCCGCGGCTCCGTGTTGCTGCAAAACGCCACTGCCGAGCTGTATGTCAGCGTGGCGCTGACGGCCATCGTCTCGGCGATCGTGGGCCTGGCGCTATCCACGCTGGGCAAGTCGCTGCGCGAGGTTCTGCCACTGGTCGTGCCGGTGATCCTGGCCTCGGCGCTGTTCGCGGGGGGCCTGATCACATTGGTGGGCACCTGGGGCTACGACCAGATTTCCTGGTTCGTCCCGGCGCAGTGGGGCTTCGCGGCATCCGCCTCGACCGTCGACCTGCACCGGGTCGATGCCCAAGCCGCCGACATTTTGGTCTGGACGCACTATGCAGGCTGGTGGATGTTCGACATCATTGTGCTCGGCAGCTTCGGCGCGCTGTGGGCCGGCTTTGCTCGGTACCGGCTTCGGCCGCCGGCCCGCGAAATCGGTCCGCGGCCGCTACATCGCGAACAGCAGGAACTGAGTGATCCCCCTGGGTGAGAAGTTGTTGTCGCTCACAAATACGACCGATTGACGGCCATCGGCCAATTTCGGTCCAAGGGTGATGCCTTCGATGTTGCCCAGCGGCCATAGGCCCGGTGTCGTCGTCATGTCGACGGCCAACGACTTCGTCATCGGCGTCAACATCACGTTCGTCATCGACGGCATGTCCAATACGTTTGTGGCAGAACCGATCCCGGCCCGGTAGACACGGATGGTCTGCGGCATTGAATCGGTCCGCTCGATCACCAGAAACGTCGTATCCGTCAGCGCGACCAGATCCGAGACCCCGTTCTCCTCGGCCGGCGGTGCGGGCGGCTCCATCGGGTAGGCGTACTGGGCGATGGGGTTCCCGGTGGCGACGTCGAATTGCGTGAACCGGGTCAACACCCGGTGCCCGTCGCCGGTCTCGGGGCCGTCGTTGTAGCCCGGGTCCTCCATCGAGGCGAACACCGATCGGCCGTCGGGTGTCAGTGTCACACCCTCGAGCGCCCGGTTGCGCCGCGGCCCGGTCTTCTGGGCGGACATGGCCAGATTGACCGGCAAGGTGAACTGACCCAGATAGGCCCCGTCGAGTCCGGCGGTCCTGACCCAAGGGTCCAGCAGCACCGGGCCCTCGGTCAGCCGCTCGCCTTCCGAACTCCAATACAACTGTTGCCGGACGCGGTCGAACGCGATGCCCTCCGGGTCGGGAGGAACCACCGGCGGCGTGGTGTCCAGCGCCTGCGGCCGAAAAGGCTGGCCCGACTGGTCCAACAGCGGGTGGGTAGCGGTGAAGCTAGCCCCGTCGATTCCCTTGTCCGACAATGACAATTGCACGGCGTAGAACCGAACGGGGTTTTTCTCCGAACGGTCGTCGCTGATCACGTAGTAGAGCCGGCGCTCCGGGTCGTAGCTGAGTGCGGACAAGCCGCCGATCACGGTGTTCGCGAAAGTCGTGCCGAAGGCGACCTGTGCCTGGCCGAGATACGCCAGCACCGGCCGCGGCGGGCCCGGCGGAGCCGAAGGGCGCGCATCGCAGCCGGAGAGCAACCAGGCAAGACATAACCCCAAAACCGCGAGCAACCGGGCCAGCATCAAGCGACTGCCGCCGCACGCAGACCGAGCGGGAGCCCGACGTCTGACGCCGGGTGCTGGGACGAGGTGTCGGGCTGGCACATGAGGTCATCTAATCGCATCCGGCCGGGTCTGCAACGCCGATCGCAGCGCCACACGATCGACACCTGCGGGTGTTCCCGCGCAGCCGGCGGCAGGTTACCGTCGGGTATGGCGCCAGATACGAAGAACACTGCCGAGCACCTGCGCGACGCGTTGGACGGACGTTTCCGGGACGCGAAGAACGAGACCCGCAAATGGCTAAGCCAGGATCAGTTCCGGCCCCATTACACGCCGAACACGGTCCTGGCTCGTGCCAAGGTGTTCGAGCAAATGAAGCTCATCGCCGCCGCAGGCATCCCCGACGAAGGATTCCGCAAGGAGCACGGTGGCACCGGCGACGTCGGCGCGGCGATCACGATGATCGAGATGCTGGCGATGTCGGATCTGTCCCTGATGGTCAAGGCCGGGGTGCAGTGGGGCCTGTTCGGTGGGGCCGTCGAAAACCTGGGCACCGAGCGCCATCACGAGCCGTACGTGAAGAAGGTCATCAGCCTCGAGCTGCGCGGCTGTTTCGCGATGACGGAGACCGGACACGGCAGCGACGTACAGGCGCTAGAGACAACAGCGACCTACGACGCGGAAACCGAAGAGTTCATCATCGACTCCCCCACCCCGACTGCCCGTAAGGACTACATCGGCGGGGCTGCCGAGACCGCAACGGTCGCAGCAGTTTTCGCGCAGCTGATCACTACCGAGGACGGCGAGCCGGTCAACCACGGCGTGCACTGTGTCCTGGTGCCGATCCGCGACGCCGACGGCAACGATCTGCCCGGGGTGACGACGTCGGACTGTCATTACAAGGGCGGCCTGCCCGGTGTGGACAACGGCCGCATCATGTTCGACCATGTCCGCGTCCCGCGGGTGAACCTGTTGAACAAGTATGGCGACGTCGCGGCAGACGGCACCTACAGCTCCCCGATCGACAACGCGAACCGCCGGTTCTTCACGATGATCGGCACGTTGATCCGTGGCCGGGTCACGGTCGGCGGCAGTGCCGGTAACGCCGCTCGCGTCGCGTTGGACATCGCCACGCGATATGCGTTGCAGCGCAGGCAGTTCAGCGCACCCGGCGACGAGGCCGAAGTCGTGATCATGGACTACCTGGTGCACCAGCGGCGACTATTCCCGTTGATAGCCAAGTCGTACGCGCTGCAGTTCGCCCAGAACGAGCTGGTATCCAAGTGTCACGACCTGCAGACGTCGGACTTTCCCGATGCCGAGGAGCAGCGCGAGCTGGAATCGCGTGCCGCCGGCCTGAAGGCGGCCAACACCTGGCATGCCAGCCGCGCCATTCAGGAGGCGCGCGAAGCGTGTGGCGGCGCAGGCTACATGGCCGAGAACCGGCTGATCGCTCTGCGGGCCGACACCGACGTGTTCACCACCTTCGAGGGCGACAACCACGTGCTGACCCAACTGGTGGCCAAGGAACTGCTGACCGCCTACGCCGACGACATCAAGAGTATGAGCCCGGTCGACTGGGTTCGGTTCGCCGCCAACACCGTTGGCGAACGAGTGATGAAACGTACTGCGGCCGAAGCGATTATGCAAACCATCGTCGACGCTCGTCAGGACAGCGAAGAAGAGGGCAGTCTGTTCAACCGCGGCACCCAGGTGAACATGTTCGAAGAGCGCGAGGAATACCTGCTGTCTTCGGTGGCGCGTCGCCTCCAGGGCAAGTCCAAGGAGATGTCGGAGTTCGACGCCTTCAACGCCGTGCAGGATCACGTGCTGCACGCCGCGAGCGCACACATCGACCGGATCGTGTTGGAAGCATTCGTCGCCGGTATCGACGCCTGCGAAAACGACGCGGCCCGTGAGCTATTGGAGATCGTCTGCGACCTGTACGCGCTGTCGGTGATCGAAGAAGACAAGGCCTGGTATATCGAGCATGGCTACCTGTCGACCGGCCGGGCCAAGGCGGTGACCAGGGGCATCAACGATCGGTGCCGGGCCCTGCGACCGCATGCCAAGACGCTGGTTGACGGCTTCGGCATACCGGAGCCGTTGCGCTACGCCGAGATGCTGCACCCGGAAAACCTGCCCGAAACGAACTGAACCCTCGGCTCAACCGCCGTCGACCGCATCGGCTAGGCCGCCGCCTGCGGGAATGCTCAGCGGCCGCACGTATCTGACCCAGGTCAACAGTGCGGCGGCGACGTAAACGGACAGGAAGACCCAGAACGCCGACGTCATCGTGCCGGTGCTGACGTAGGACTGGCGCAACGCCAGGTTGATCCCGACACCACCCAAGGACCCAGCGCCGGCGACGAAACCGATGACGATGCCCGAGATCACGCGGGACCACTGCCGCTGGGCGGCCTCGTCCATATCCAGGTTGCGGCCGCACGTTTCGAAGATGGTCGGAATCATCTTGTAGACCGATCCATTGCCCAACCCGGCCAAGGTGAACAAGGTGATGAAGCAGGTGACGTAGCCGGCCATCGCCGAACGGCTGACCGGCCCGGCGTGCGGATCCTCGATGGTGCCGACCGTGATCAGCAGCCCGGCGGCCACAACCATGCTGACGAACACGAAGAATGTGACACGGCCCCCGCCTAGTCGGTCGGCCAGCCGGCCGCCGTAGATGCGGGATACCGCGGCCAGCAGCGGTCCGATGAAGGCCAGTTCGGCGGCATGCAGCGCGGCCTGGGAGTTGGTTTGCCCGCCGGCCACGAAGCTGGTCTGCAGTACCTGGGCGAAAGCGAACGAGAACCCGATGAACGTCCCGAAGGTGCCGAGATAGAGCAGCGAGAGCAGCCAGGTGTCGCGGGTGGAAAGCACCGCGGACAGGATCGATCGCAACCGGCCGGGTTCCACCCGGTGCTGGGCGACGTTGTTCATGAAGAACGTGGCGCCGATGCCCGCGACCATCAACAGCACCAGGTACAGGCCGCACACCCAGTACGGCTGCCGGTCGCCCGCGGCGGCGATGACCACCAGCCCGACGATCTGGATCATCGGCACGCCGAGATTGCCGATCCCACCGGCGACGCCCAGCGCCGCGCCCTTGAGCCGGTGTGGGTAGAAGGAGTTGGCGTTGCTCGCCGAGGCCGCGAAATTGCCGCCGCCCATACCGGACAAGGCCGCGCAGACCAGGTACGGCCACAACGGCAGCCCCGGATGAGCCAGCAACACCATGGCGCCGATGACCGGGACCACCAGGACGAAGGCCGAGAACATGGCCACGTTGCGGCCACCGAAGATCGCCGTTGCCACGGCGTACGTCGGCCGCAGGCATGCCCCGACCAGGGTGGCGGTGACACCGAGCAGCAGCTTGTCGCCGGCGGAAAAGCCATAGACGTCCCGGGGCATGAACAATGCCATCACCGGCCAGAGCGCCCATATCGCATAACCCAGGTGCACGATCACCGCGGACCAGAACAGGTTGCGTCGGGCGATGGTCTTGCCGCCCGCCTCCCACGCTTCGAGATCTTCTGCGTCCCAATGCGAGAGGTGACGTGACCTAACCACCCGCTTGACCGTTCGAAGCATGTTGACTTGCCCGTTCGGGCACGGTAATCCCTTCGATACCAAGACCTAATGTGGCGGAATGTCGGAACATGATGTGCGGTAGACCTATTGGTGCGGAATCTTGCCGAGTGCTTGCAATGTGCCGTCGGGCCCGATGTGGAACTTAACGGTGCCGATTCCCTTGGGACAACAGGGCTCTTCGTTCCCGGTCTGCCATTGGTACTGAACCGTGACCGCATCGTTGTCGCCGCCGGGCAACACGGTGATGTACGGCTTGGGGTTCGGCGTCGGTGTACCCAGTGGCCTGTCGTGGTCGAAGAACACCAGCTGCTGGGGAGTCGACTCGCTGGCAATGGTCGGGATGATCTGCACCCAGTACAACCGGCAATTCTTGGTGTGCCCACGACCGATCTCGACCCAACTCGAGCCGGCAACCTCGATGGGAACAGCGGCGATTGCCTGACGCACGGTCGCCGCGCTCGGCCCGTCGGACTCCTTGCAGGTGTCCGCTCGCGACGACGCCGGCGGTGCCGCTGGTTTTCCGCCGCAAGACGCGGCCAAGAAAGCCAGAAAAATCACAAAGTGACGACGCACATTGTGAGCTTAGCGAAAACTGTGAATGTGCCATTTGTTTGGTCGGAACCCCTGTTCTGAGGGGAAATTCCGAGGGATCCGTGGGTAATCTGGCCCCCATCGCGGATCAATGCTGACCTGCGACTACGCGCTTGGCGGTGGATTTCCCGGACATCTCACATTTGCGTCCGGCGCCGGTGAGATCAAGCCGTAAAACGGCGGAAACATCGGACGCCCGATGCCGAAACATCCTTGTCGCACGATTTAGCCGATAGGCCCTTGCGCGCCCGGAAGGAGGACGTAGGCGTGGCTGCAGACCGCGGTGAGGACACCGTCAACAGCATGTGCGCCTACTGCGGCGTGGGCTGCGGCATGGTGCTGCAGATCACAACCGATCCGAAGAGCGACCGCCGTCACGTTGCGAAATCTGTTGGCGACAAAAGCCACCCGGCCAACTTCGGCCGCCTGTGCACCAAAGGCAGTACCACCGCGGACATGCTGGCCGCACCGGGCCGGATGGGTTCGGCTTATTGGCGCGCCGACCGTGGCGAATCCCTGGCGCAGATCGACATCGACAACGCGATCACCCAGTCCGCCAAGCAGTTGCGGGCCGTCATCGACGAGCATGGCCCCGACGCGTTTGCCATGTACGTGTCCGGGCAGATGTCGCTGGAGGCGCAGTACCTCGCGAACAAGCTGACCAAGGGGTTCATCGGCACCAACCAGATCGAGTCGAACTCACGACTGTGCATGGCCAGCGCGGGGTCCGGCTACAAGCTGTCGCTGGGCGCGGACGGACCGCCGGGGTCCTATCAGGATTTCGAGAAGGCCGACGTCTTCCTCGTCATCGGCGCCAATATGGCCGACTGCCATCCGATCCTGTTCCTGCGGATGATGGACCGGGTCAAGGCCGGCGCGAAGCTGATCGTCGTCGACCCGCGTCGCACCGCGACCGCGGAAAAGGCCGACCTCTTCCTGCAGATCTCGTCTGGCACAGACCTCGCTCTGCTCAACGGTCTGCTGCACCTGATCGTCCAAAACGGCCACACCGACCCGGATTTCATCGCCGAGTTCACCGAGGGCTGGGAGGAGATGCCGAGTTTCCTCGAGCACTTCACGCCGGAACGGGTCAGCAAGACCACTGACCTACCCGCCGACGACATCCGGACCGCGGCCCGCTGGATCGGCGAAGCCGAGAACTTCGTCACCTGCTGGACGATGGGCCTCAACCAGAGCACCCACGGCACCTGGAGCACCAACGCGATCTGCAACCTGCACTTGGCGACCGGGGCAATCTGCAAGCCGGGCAGTGGCCCGTTCTCGCTGACCGGGCAGCCCAATGCGATGGGCGGGCGCGAAATGGGTTACATGGGGCCGGGTCTGCCGGGCCAGCGCGTGGTGACGTCGGCGGCCGACCGCGAATTCGTCGAGGAACAGTGGGGCATCCCCCGCGGAACGCTGCGTACCGAGGTCGGTACCGGCACCGTCGACATGTTCTCCCGCATGGCCAATGGAGAGATCAAGGCCTGCTGGATCATCTGCACCAATCCCGTTGCCAGCGTTGCCAATCGGAAGACGGTGCTGGCCGGTCTGGAAAACGCCGAGCTGGTGATCGCCCAGGACGCCTTCTTCGAGACCGAGACCAACGGCTACGCCGACGTGTTGCTGCCCGCCGCCCTGTGGACCGAGTCCGAGGGCGTGATGGTCAACTCCGAGCGCAACCTGACCCTGTTCCAGCCGGCCATGCAAGCACCCGGGCAGGCGATGCCGGACTGGCAGATCATCGCCCGAATCGCTTGCGAAATGGGCTTTTCGGATTCCTTCAGCTATGACTGCGCCGAGGACGTGTTCGAGGAGATCAAGCGGTTCTGGAATCCCAAGACGGGCTACGACCTGCGCGGTGCGAGCTATGACCGACTGCGGCAGAATCCGTTGCAGTGGCCGTGCCCGCCCGATGGCGCCGATGACCGCAACCCGATCCGCTACCGCAACGACGGCGTCAGCCAGACGCAGCTGGTCCGCGAGGACGGCACCGTGCCCCGGTTGGCCTTCGCCACGCCGAATGGTCGCGCGATGTTCTTCGCCCGACCGCACCTGTCGCCCGACGAGATGCCGGATGACGACTACCCGTTCCTGCTCAACACCGGTCGTCTGCCGCACCAATGGCACACCATGACCAAAACCGGCAAGGTGGCCAAGCTCAACAAACTCAACTCCGGACCGTTCGTCGAAATCCACCCCGACGACGCCGCACGGCTCGAGATCGCCGATCACGATCGCGTCGAAATCGCTTCGCGCCGTGGGCGAGCCGTGCTTCCCGCGGTGGTCACCGACCGGGTGCGGCCGGGCAACTGTTTTGCGCCCTTCCACTGGAACGACGCGTTCGGCGAATACCTGTCGATCAACGCGGTCACCAATGACGCCGTGGACCCGCTGTCCTTCCAGCCCGAGTTCAAGGCGTGCGCGATCACCGTCACCAAGATCGCCGCCGCCACACCGGACGCAAACACCGAGCCCGAGCCTTCGGTGGCCACCGGCACGGTAGAGCCCGCTACAGCGGAAGTTGCGGAAATCAGCGTGTCACAGGTTGACGCCCTCGCCGAAATCCTCGGTGTCGCAAACGAACCGGCTCCCCAGCTGGGTCCGCTCGGCCGCACCTACCTGGCGGGGGTGCTGGCCGGATTGCGTTCGGAAGCCGGCCGCCGAACGGCCGGGGTGCCCACCCTGCCGCTCAACGCCCCACTCGACGCCAACACCCGGTTGTGGGTGGACGGCCTGTTCGCGGGGATGTTCGCGCGTACCGAGGCGCCGGCGTCGATGCCGGCTTTCACGCCGGCGTCCCCCGCCGCCCAGACACCGGCCGACCCACCCGCGGCCCCGGTAACCGCAGCAGCACCGGAGCAGGCTCCGGTGGTGGTGTTGTGGGCGTCGCAGACGGGCAACGCCGAAGAACTCGCCGCCGAGTGCGTCGCCCAGCTCGAGGTGGCGTCGCTGCAGGTCGTGGTGCACAGCATGGACGACTTCACGGTGGCCGACCTGGCCACCACGCGGGAACTGTTGGTGATCACCAGCACCACCGGCGACGGCGACGCACCCGACAACGGCGCCGCGCTGTGGCGCGCGCTGACCGGCGACGGCGCACCGCGGTTGTCCGGCACCCGCTACGCCGTGCTGGCCCTGGGCGACTCCAATTACGACGACTTCTGCGGTTACGGTCGCAAGCTCGACGAGCGGCTGGCGGAGCTGGGCGCGACCCGGATCGTCAGCCGCGTCGACTGCGAACCCGACTACGAGCAGGCCGCCGCCGGGTGGATGAGCGGGGTGATCCAGGCGCTGCGGCGCACCCCCACCCGCGTCGGCGCTCCGGCGCCGGCGCCCGGCACGTCTGCACCCCGTCCGACAGCCCGCCCCCAGACGCCTGCATACAACAAGAAGCGCCCGCTGGTCACCGACATGATCAGCAACATCACCCTGAGCGGGCCGAACTCGGCAAAAGACGTGCGGCAGATCGTCTTCGACGTTTCCGACGAGGCCGCCAGCTATGAAGCGGGCGACGCGCTCGGGGTGTGGCCGCGCAACAGCGACCAGCTGGTCGACGAATGGCTGTCGGTCACCGGACTGAACGGGCAGACCCCGGTCGAGGTCGGCGAGCACGGCCTGATGTCGCTGCGTTCCGCGCTCACCGAGCGAATCGAGATCGCCCACATCAGCCGGGACCTGGTGCGGTTCGTGCAGGAGCGCACCGGCGACCCGAAGCTCGCGGAACTGCTGAGGCCGGAAAACAAAGCCGCCCTGAACAATTGGACGTGGGGACGCCAGTCCGTCGACCTGCTGGCGCAGCTGCCGGTCTACGCATCGGCCCATGAGTGGCTGCGGGTCCTCAAACGCCTGCAACCGCGGCTGTACTCGATCTCGTCGAGCCCCAAGGAGTGCCCGGGCGAAGCTCATCTGACCGTCTCTCCGGTGCGCTACAACTTCCAGGGCGTTCCCCGGCGCGGGGTGTGTTCGACCTACCTTGCCGACCGCTCCCCCGGCGATCGAGTGGCTGTCTACCTGCAACCGTCGAGCAATTTCCGGCCGCCGACTGAGTCAGAGACGCCGATGATCATGATCGGCCCCGGAACCGGTATCGCACCCTTCCGCGGCTTCCTGCAGGAGCGCCGTGCCCTCGGCCACACCGGGCCCAACTGGCTGTTTTTCGGCGAACAGCACGCCGAGACCGACTACTACTACCGCGACGAGATCGAGAAGATGCACGCCGACGGCCTCCTCACCGAGCTGGACCTGGCGTTCTCTCGGGACCAGCAAGAGAAGGTGTACGTCCAGCACCTGATGCGCAAGCGTGGCGCCCAGCTGTGGAGTTGGCTGCAGGACGGCGCCCAGCTGTATGTCTGCGGGAGTGCCGACCCGATGGCCAAGGACGTCGACCGCGCGCTGTGCGAGATCGCGGCCGAGCACGGCAACCTCGACTTGGACGACGCGAAAGACTACGTCCAGTCGCTCAGCGCCGACAAGCGCTACCACCGCGACGTCTACTAGGACTTCGTAATACGGCGGAAACGCCGGACAAGCGTGGCTGAAACATCGCTGTCGCACCATGTGCTCAACAACAGGTGCGTACTGGATGGAGGGGTGCCCGCATGGCGACTGACGAACACCTCGGTGACCAGGAATTGCCGTCGGGCGAAGTTGCGTGGGCGGGATTGCCGATCAACCTGGATTTTGCGTTCTCCCCCCTACAGCGTGACAAGGTCTACGTGCAGCACCTCACCCGCAAGCGCTGGTGCTCGTTACGCTCGCACGCACATGACTCCGACGTCGACGCGCACTACGATCCACTCGACGCCGAAGCGGGCTAGCCGCTGGCTGTCGGGTGCACACCCACCGAAATCGTTGCCGCTAGCCCGATTTCGCTTCGGTGGCGCCCAAGATGTCTTTGAGGGAACCGGCGGCGTGATTCAACAGCTCAACGAATTGCTCCCCGTCGGCTTCGCTGGCTGCGGTCGCGTCGGCTTGCGCGTTGACTATCGCCTCGTTGATGCGCCGCGCCACCGTTTCGGCGCCCAGCCGAAGGAGACCGTCCTCGATACGCAGGCCGGCAAGCCGCTGGCGTCCATCGAGGGTCACGACGACGGTCTTGGCTTCGTCCGTGCCATTGAATGTTCTGTTGTTGAGCTGGTGCAGGTGCTCGTCCAGGGCGGACCCGATGTGCCGCGTCTGGTGCAACACCTCGTCCAGTAGCGAGTGGATCTCGGTGCTCATTTGCCGTCCTTACTGTCTAGGAACCTGCGGCATGGATCGATGATTGCGTGGCCTGCGCGTCAGCATCGTGGCTGGTGTAGCGGGTGGCGAACGCTTCTGCCTCTGCCTTGACGGCCTGTTCCGGCGGCCTCAAGTCCAGGGAGCGACTGCCGAAGATGTCAGCCAAAGGCCCGTCGCCGCCTAGCCCTTGCGCCTTCATGCTCTCGAGCAGCAAGGTGTGCAAGACGGACGATGCCCGCTGACTGGCCACGTCCGCGACGATGAGGATCTCTTCGGCGAGCTCCGATTCGGTCATGCTCGCCACCGCCGCTGACAGCTCGACCTTTTGGATCTTGCCGTCCATGAGGGCGGTCACCGACACGGTCTGGGGAGGGTTGGTGACCGTGGTCCGCTCCCAGTGAAATTCGTCCTCCTCGGCATCGGTGTCCCGGGTTTCGCCACCGTCCCCGTGCAACGAGTCGGTGGTGCGCAGCCCGGCTGTGGTGTCCGGGAGCTCGGCCTGCTCGTCGGTGTACCGAGCGACCATGGTCGGCTGCTCGCCGGGGTCGCGGCCGGACTTATCGCCGGTACCCGGAACCCCGCCGCTTTCGTAACCGGACTCTTCACCGAAATCAAGGGCGTCGTGCATACCGCGGCCGGTCTCGTCCCCGTAATCCAGAACCGCGCCGCTTTCGTAACCGGACTCTTCACCGAAATCCAGGGCGTTGAGATTATCGCTGTCGTCGTCGCTACGGTGTATGGCATCCACTATGGTGCCGTTCCTTCTTGGCTTTTAGCGGTTTTCGTGGATGGGCGGGACATGATCAGCCGCGAACCACTTGTTGATCGACAGCGCCGCCTGCCGCGTCATCGGTGGCGACATACCTAGCGGCCGCGTTACGCAAGTCTTCGGCTAATGCCTCGGACACCTTTTTCATCGTGTTCCCAGTGTTTTGCCGGACGCGTTCGCAATCTGTCATGGCCTGCGCGGCGTACCCACAAATTGGACCGTGGTCATACCATAGTTTTTCGGCGGTCCCTTCGACCGCCTTTGTGCCGGATCCGATCTCCCCCGCGGCTCGGTCCTGCTGCCTCGCCAAGTCCGTCAGATAAGCTGCATTAACACTCAAGTCCGCCATGGATTTGCCTCCTCGGCGCTCACTTTTCTACTGGCTAAAATTTGACTGGGGCGGGCGCGCCGGGTCGGTCGCACCCGATGCGATATCGATGGGTGCACGTTCGGCTCCCTCGGCGCCGGCGGCCGCCTCATTCTCCGCGACGACGGCTTCCGCGGACGCTGGCGAGTGGGCCGTCGAGTCGCCCGACTGCGCGTCCTGCGTCGAGGCTCGGGATGGCCGGGTCGCCACCTGGCTCATGGTGGGCATCGCGTACGGCGATGGGATCGCAATCTCCGACTCGCTTTCGGGAGCCGATCCGGAAGTAGCGCTCGCGCCGGTGTTTTCGACGCTCCCGCCCCGGGAGCCCGGTACGTCCGGACGCGGGGATACCGACGAGGAAGCGGTAAAGGAGGCGGCGCCGTTGAGGGTGTCGAACTGGCCCACGGTGCTCGGGGCAGCAAAGGCCATCGCATCCTGAGCAATGGTGCCGGGGCGGACCGCTTGGAGCGATGCCGCCGCGCCGTCGCCCAATTCACGGTATCTCTCCATGACCGCTTTTATGTCGGCTGCGTTGTCTTTCGATGCATAGATCATGTCCGAGACGATATCGAGGCTTTTTGCCACGGTGGCGATAACTGCGGCCAATTGGATCAATTGTGACCGCACGGGGTCGGATACAAAAATTAGGGAACAAATGGGGATCATGATAGTAAGGGCCGTCTGTTCCCAGCCGAGGTTCATGTACGACCTTTTGACCTGTTGGGACTCCTTGGCCAAAATCGCAGCAATTTCGGCATCGCATTCGGACATATCCGCCGTGCGGGTAACTTGCAGATTATTTTGCTTGTTGTAGGCGTCGGCGGCGTCGCCCACCCATCCGCCCCACGCCTGCGCAGCGGCGGCCGCGAGTGATTCACCCGCTGCATCAAAGTCGCCCTTGGCGGTGTTGTATTCCTTTCCGCTATCGGTAGCCTTCATGTAAAGCAGCTGAAGGGCCATGATGTAAATGATGCCGGCCCAGAGGATCTTCGTTTCTACTTTAAAAGCCTCTTGGTTTGCTTTACTGCCCTTGTACCGGTAGGCCGCATACGCCAGGAATCCACCCGAGTTTACTAGGCCCTGCACGCCTTTTTCGTAGTCCCCTTGAGTGAAAGCCGGAATAGAACCAACGGCCGCGAAAGGCCCCTTGGCCCAATCTGATATTTCAGGCATGGCCGCGTACTCCTGTGTCGCTGCTCGCGCGCATTGATGGCTGATTAGTAGGCTAGCAGGGTAGCGACCCGTCGCAATGCACGAATTTGGCAATGCGCCAGCGGGTTTGACCGGTGAACGCCCGCACGTAACCGTGCCGCCGCGGCACGCTCAGCTCGTGTTCAACTTCGACCCCTTTCCACTCCTGTTTTATTCGACGTGATTCCCACCGTCTCGGCGGCCTCGCCGTGAAATCCGGCGTTGGCCCTGCGGCGTCGATCCGTCGGATCCGATGTCGGCGTTGATGTTTCGGTTGTTGATCATGTCCTGGGCATGCCATCGCGCGACGATCGAGGGGTAGCACGCGCGGGGCCGGCGCCGTGCCGGGGCAGAAACGACGGATAGCAAACCGCCGCGATTGTCAATCGCACATCCCCACGACGGTGTTCGCAACCGTGCACGTCAAGCGGTCCCGCCGTACCGTCAGGCAACGACGGTAGATGGGGCACAAGCATGGTGGACGTATCGATTGTCGAGACCTCCGGGCTGGGCGATCGCAGCTATCTGGTGAGTGACGGCGAGGTCGCCGTCGTCATCGACCCTCAGCGCGATATCGATCGCGTGCTGGAGCTTGTCGGCGACGCGCGGATCACGCATGTCCTCGAGACACACGTCCACAACGACTACGTGACCGGCGGACTCGCGCTTTCCGCGGCGACCGGAGCCGAATACGTTCTTCCGGCCGGCGAAGACGTCGAATTCTCTTGCCGCGCAGCCAGTGACGGCGACCGCATCGATACCGGCGGAATTCACCTGGAAACCCTGTTCACTCCGGGGCACACACACCATCACGTCAGCTACGTGCTCCGCGACGAATCCGGGGACACCCTCGGCGTATTCAGCGGGGGGTCGATGCTCTTCGGCAGCACCGGAAGAACGGACCTGCTCGGCGACGAGCACACCGAGGAATTGACTCGGCTGCAATACCATTCGGTTCGACGCCTCGCCGATGAGCTGCCCCCATCGACGCCCGTCTACCCCACTCACGGATTCGGCAGCTTCTGCTCGGCCGCACCCACCGACGGCAACGATTCCACCATCGGAGATCAACGTGGCAAGAATCCCGCGCTGACGCAGGATGAGCAGGACTATGTGGACAACCTGCTCGATGGTCTGGCCGACTTCCCGGCTTACTACGCACACATGGGTGTGATCAATCGGAACGGCCCTGCGGCAGCTGATCTTTCGCCGCTCACGCCGGTCGAACCAGGTGGGCTGCGCAGGCGAATCGACGCCGGTGAATGGGTCGTCGACCTACGCAACCGCACCGCGTTCGCGGCTGGACATCTCTCGGGCACATACGGCTTCGAGCTGTCCGGCTCGTTCGTCAACTATCTGGGCTGGCTCTACAGTTGGGGCGCGCCGCTGACCCTGATCGGCGACGACGCCAAGCAGATCGCCGAGGCGCAGCGTGAACTTTCCCGCATCGGCGTCGATCACCTCACCGGCAGCGCCAGCGGCGACATCCGCGAGCTCGCCGGTGCAGCGGACCTGCGGAGCTACCGCGTCGCCGACTTCGGCGAACTTGCCGGCGTGCTCGACCGGGTTCTGGTGCTGGACGTGCGCCAGCGGGGGGAATTCGAGCGCGGTCATGTGCGCGGCGCGCTCAATGTCGCACTGCACCAACTGACCGGACGCATTACCGAAATCCCGCCCGACCGCGAGGTCTGGATCCATTGCGCGAGCGGCTATCGTGCGTCGATCGCCGCCGCGCTGCTGGACCGGCACGATCTGCGCGTCGTGCTGATCGACGACGATTTCAGCAACGCCGAAAAGATCGGGATACCGCGTCCAGCGGGTGAGGCGGGCAAAAACTCATTCTGAAGTAAAACCTGTAGTTCCCGACGGGCCCGGGTAGTGATAACTCATTGCCGCCTAATACAGGAGTTGACAATGAACGCATCGAGCGCCGATGTCATCACGTCGCCAGAGCTTCGGACGTTGCTGGAATCGCCCACGGCCCCACGGGTCATCGATGTCCGGACGCCCGCCGAGTTCGAAACCTCGCACATCGCCGGGTCTTACAACGTCCCGTTCGATGTCGTGGATGAACACGGCCCTGCCGTAGCCCAGCGCTTGGACGACGACGCCGATGTCGTGCAGACGGTGACCGAAACCACCTAGGCCCCGGTCTACGACTGAAACCTTATCGGCCGGGCGGTGTCGGCTGCCCGTACACCGCAACGACGACGGTGCGGTCCAGGCTGTTGTCCGACCACACACCGATGTTGTTGTTGGCGCAGTCGCGAATGATGGCCATGTCCGCGGGGTTGTAGTACCACTGGTTGACCAGCTCGAGGCTGCTGATCGCAATGGCCGGATTGATTGCCACCGTCTCGGCGGCCTTGCCGCGGAAACCGGCGGCGTTGGCCCGGTCTTGCGGTGTCGATCCATCGGATCCGATGTCGTCGTTGATGTTTCGGTTATTGATCATGTCATCGGCGTGCCATTGGGCGGCCAGGGTCAACGCGTTGTTCCGGATGACGTCGTTCGTGCAACCCGCCTGGTGCTGCAGGGTATAGACGGCGGAGACGACAGCACTGTTGAGCCGCTTATTGTCGGCATGCGCGGCCGGGGCCGCCCACGCGCCGATCATCAACAGCAGCGCGATTACCGGCAGCAAGCGTTTCCACACGGTCAGGTGACCTCCTCGAATCACACCGGATCGAAGCGCGAGACCAGCCATCGGCCGTTGACCTTGTCCAACGTCACCTTGATCACGGGCTGGGTATCGGTGGGAGCGCCGTCGCCGATGGTCACCGTCTGGTTGACGAACAGCAGTGCCACCGCATGGTTGTCCGTTACCGACACTGAGGATGCCGCACTCACTTTGGCCACCGATGAGATGTGCTTTTCCTTGGCGCCCGGGATCACCACCTGGCGGATCAGTTCTCCGTAGGCGTCCTTGAACTCGCCGGTCAGCCGCTCGCGTGCCGCGCCGAGATCCTTGTCGGCCGAGTCCGCCTGGTAGGACAGCAAAGCGGCTGCGCCTTCGCTTGCGGCCCGGACGGATTCGGTACGGGCCAGTGCGAGGTCATCGATGGACCCGACCAACCATCGAAAATAGCCGGCCCCCAGTGCGAGTAGCAAAGCGAGCGCTGGTAGCACTCCGTAGGCAAACACCCGCGTCCAGGGAATCCGCCGCGGTCCAGGTGGGGCCGCTGCCTCAGCTGATTCTGTTGCTTCCTGGACGATCTCGTCGTCGGTGGTCGCCGCGTCGATGTCTTCGGTGAGTGTTGTCATGGGACGAACACCACGTTGGAGACCTTGGTGTCGTTGCCGACTGAGCGGACCTCGATGCGCATCCGCCATTCCCTCGGTGCTTCTTCGCCGCCGGCAGTCCGCGACTTCACCGCGACCGCCACCAATACCTGAGCCGAATCTCCCCGCTGCGATTCCAGACCCGCATCGGTCACCGTGCCCTCCGATTTCGACTGCGCCGCCTTGACGACCTCGACGAATGGCTTGGCCCGCTGCTCGAAATCTTCGCGGAAGGCCCCGGTGGCCTGATCGAGAATTCGCTGCACGTCCGCATCGACCTCGGTGTAGTTGATCGTGGTGAGGTTCACCGCGCCCTGGCGGGCGACTTGAATGAATTGCTCACGCTGGGCCTGGGCTTGGTGCTTTTGGTAAGCCGCGTATCCCAGCCAGCCGGTCAGCCCGGTCAGCAATGCCAGGATTGCGGTGCCCGTGACCAGTGCCGCTCCGGTGCGGGAAAGCCGGCGACGGGTGAGCCGCTGCCGGCAGCGGGCGAACCGGCCTTCACTCTTGTCGGCCTCGTCGGCGGGCGCGTCGTCTTCGACCGTGTCGTAGTCCTCGGCGTAGGCACCCGTTGGCTCAGTGACCTTTTCTTCGGTCTCTGGGGTATCTGGCTCATCGGCCATGGTTTCTCCTTCACTTCTAAGCTGGCGGCACCAGTAGTGATTGCCAGTTTTTGGCACGCGGGTGCGCCAAGTCGGATTCGGTGTAATGCCGCCCGTCGGGACCTATGTAGTCGCCCGTGGCCGGGTCATAGGTGCTGACCGCGAGCGGCGGGGCCGGTGGCGCGGTGCCCCGCGGCGGTGGTAGCCGCGGATCCTGTCCCGGCGGGTACATCGGCACGCCCTGGCCGCTGGTGGTGGCGTTGGGATCGCCCTTCCAGTTATAGCCCTCGTTGAGCGGCACATACTCCTCGTCGCTTTCACACAGCTCGATCGTCGGCGCGCGCTTCCATGGTTTGGCCTCACACGGAATATTGCGTACGCCGCGGACATTGAGCTCGGAGTCCTGCGGCAGCCGGCAGAACAGGTCTGCTGCCGGGCGGTCGGGTGCATCGACGCTGGCCGGTGAACGACGCTGCTGTGGGGGCAGATACCCGGTGGTGCACGGCGGCGGCAGGTTGAGGTTGAGGTTGAAGTCCAACTGCGCGCCCCGGTACTCCTGTTTGGTGTTCGAGCTCGGCACGATGATCGCCGCCATGGCGGCGATGCCCTGCGGGAGCAGCACCAGCAGTTGTTCGATGTCGTGGCGATAGACGACGGCGATGTCGCCGAGGCTCACCAGGTTGGCGAACAGCACCGGCAGTGCCGGCGATACCCGGTCGAGCAATGCGCGCCCCTCTTCGACGCCAGAAGTGCCTTGTGTCAGCAGATCTCGCACTGCGGCGTCCTGTGCCTTGAACTGCGCCATCAGGGCCGATGTTCGACTGGCCCAGGTGGCGATCGCATCCGATGTCTGCACCTGTGTGCTCAGCACCGCGGGTGATTGGTCGATCAGCGTGGCGAGCGGGTCGAGCGTCTGACCACCCGCAATGGCCAATGCTGTTGACCCGTCGAGGATCCGAGATAGCTCGGGGCCCAGTCCGCCGACCGCCCGGTTGGTCTCGTCGATCACCGTGTGCAAATTGTCCCGCGGAATCGCTTGCAGCGCGCGGTTCGTCATGTCCAGCAGGTGGCCGATGTCGACGGGTACGTCGACGTGACCGGCCGGGATGACGTCGCCGGCCTGCAGCGGCCGGGATTGCTCACCGTCCTTGCCCTGCTGCGGGGTCAATTCGATATATTGCTCACCGATCGCCGAGCGGCTGTGCACCGAAGCCTGAACATTGGCAGGCACTTTGACCCCGGATCGCATCGCGAGCACCGCGCGCACCCCGGTTGCGGTGACATCGACCGATTTAACCTGACCCACGTCGGTGCCGCGGTAGGTGACGACCGACGTCTGGTACAGACCGCCCGATTGCGGCAGGTCGACAATGACGCTGTACTCGCCGATGCCGAACAGCGTTGCCGGCAGCTTCATGAAGTTGAATGCCATTGCGCCACAAGAAACCACGGTGACCAGGGTTAAAACGGCCAACTGGATCCAGGTACGGCGATTCAGACGCAGCATCTAGTACCCCCCGAAGTGATAGGGGTAGGTCAGCGGGTTGCCACCGGTGACCGGGCTGGGCTGCATGCCGATCGTGCGTCCCCACAGCAGTTCGAGTTGAGTCAGGTTGCCTTCCCATCGCGAGCCGGTGAACAGTCCCTGGTCGATACGGCTCAACGTCAAGTCGACGACCAGGGTCAGGTTGGCGTAGTCGCCGCGGAACCAGTTGCGCACCGTGGACGTCGGCCAGGGGTACGTCGCCAGGCCATCGAGACCCCTGGTGAGCGAGGGCCCCGCGTCGGCAAGCGAGCGCAGTACCGGCGCGATATTGCGCAGATTGTTGACCAGGGACTCCCTGCTCTGGTGAATGGTGTCGGCCGCGATCGCGCTGAACTTGCCCACCTGGTCGATGGTTTCGGCGATCTGGGTGCGTTCGGCCGCCAACACCGCCAGCGCTTTGGGGACCGTCATCAGGGCCTTGTCGACGACCGGGTCGTTGGCGGCAACCTGGCCCGCCAGAGCGTTGAGGTTCTCGGCGGCGGCAATGATGTCGTCGGTCTGATCGTTGGTCTTCGCGATGAACTCATCCAGTTGGTTCAGCAGGCTGCGCATGTCGTTTTCGCGGCCCGCGAACGCCTTGGCGACGGCCTGGTTGATCTCTTGTAACTGCCCAATTCCCCCGCCGTTGAGCAGGATTGACACCGACGCCAACGTCTGCTCGGTAGTCGGGTACAAGCTCGCACGCGACAGCGGGATGACCGATCCGTTTTTGAGTTGGCCCACCGGAGGCTCGTCCTTGGGCGGCGTGAGCTCAATGTGCATCGAACCGAGCAGGCTGGTCTGGCCCAGCTTTGCGGTGGAATTGGCCGGCAAGCGCACATCACCGTTGATGCGCATGGTGACCAGCGCGTGCCAATCCTGCAGCTCGATCTTGGTGACGTTACCGACGTTGACGTCGTCGACCCGAACACGCGTGTTCTGCTGAATGGTCACCACGTCGGGCATTTGCGCCTGGATCGTGTAGGCGCCGGGCCCACCACCGGAGGTACCGGGCAGGGTGAACGAATTCAGTCCTCGCCATCCGCACCCGGAAAGCGCAGCGAGACATACCAAACCGAGCACTGCGGCCATCGCCCGTCTCATGATTCAGGCCCCGTCGGCAGCATCAGGTTCTGCAACACCTGAATCGAGCTCATGCCGGCACTCGGCGGCGGCGGCGCCTCGACCTGCACCGGCGGCGGCCCCGCAGGTGGTGGTGCGTCGGGCGACGATGGCGCCTCGGGTGGTGGCGGGGGCGGGTTCCCGGGCCGCAGCCAGTCCTCGCTGTAGGTGATCTCGCTCGGCCGGGCCTGCGTCCCGACAAACGGATTGATGCCGGCCGGGATGTAGTTGTAGATGCGGTTCTTGATGATCGGGTTGATGTACTGCAGGCACAGCTTCGACACCCTGGCCAGGCGTGCCCGGGATGCCGCTTCGATCGAGCTGCAAATGAACTGCGGAATGTCGGCGAAGTTGTTCAACGCCAAGATGCCGGTCATCGCGCTCTGTGCGGGTTGATAGATGTTCAGGAAGTTCTGGAACACCGTCGGGGCGATGTGCAGGATTTGCTTGATGTCGCCGCGGCTGTCGTTCAGCGCGGTCGTGATCGACCCCAGCCGGTCGAACGTGACGCCCATCGATTCCCGGTTCTCGGCGAGGAAGTCGCGTACATCAACCAGTGCGCCATCCAAAGCCTTGAGCGCATTGCCGATTTCATTGGGGCTGTTCGTCAGTACCGTCGTCACGCTGGCCAGATTCCGGTTGAACGAGGCCAGCAGATCGCTGCTGGAGTACAGGGCCGAGACCAGGAGCTGCAGATTGCGCACCGTGCTGAAGATGTCGTCGGCGTGATCGCCGAGCGCCGAAATGGCTTGGGACAGCTTGATGACGGTGTCGCGCGCAGTGTCCCCCTGGCCGCGTAGGTTATCAGCGGCCGAGTTGACGAACTCGCCGACGGAGTTGACCCCGCCCGGAGTGGTCGGCTGTAACGCCTCGGTCAGCTTCTCCAGCTGTTTGCGAAAGTCGTCCCATTCGACCGGCACCGCGGTGCGGTTCAACGGAATCGACGCGCCAGGACTCAGTTTGGGTCCGCCGGAGTATGCCGGGACGAGTTGAATAGCTCGCGAAGTCACCAGCGACGGGGACAGGATCGCGGCACGGGCATCGGCCGGAACCGGGTACTGCTTGTCGACGGAGAACGTCACCTTGGAGCTGGTGGGCTGCGGCTCAATCTTGTCCACCACGCCGACCGCCACACCGAGGATGCGAATCTCGTCGCCGACGAACAGGCCGTTGGCCTCCGTGAAATACGCAGAGTACGTGTTCTTTTCGACCTCTTTCCACAGATTCCTGGCGACCAGGAACGACGCCGCGGCCAGCGTCAGCACCAGGCTGATCGCGGTGGCCTTCCGTAGGGTGTCTCGACTCATGTTCATGGGCCGTCGAATTCATGCGGTGACGGCGGCGGGATGGTCCGCACCGGCGGCGTCGAGGGCGGCGGTGAAGGCGGCTGCGACCACAGCGGGACCGGTGCGTTCTCCGGCGGCACGGGCGGCGTTCCGGTGGGCGGATCCACCGCTTCCGAGGGCAACTTCTGATCGGGATCCAGGAAACGGTCATACATGTCCGCGTCCAGGACCGGCCCACCGATCTGGCCGGGAAGCAGGTTCGCCACGTAGGCCTTGAAAAATGGCCCAGAACCCAGGCATTCGCCGAACGACATCGCGTATCGCTTGAACTTCGGCAAGGTGCGCTGAATATCTTCCTTGCGGTTGTCCAAGATCTCGAGCACACCGTTGAGCTTGTCCAGGGCCGGCTTGAGTTGGGTTCTGTTGTCGGCGACCAAACCGGAGATTTGATGCGACACCGCGGTGAGGTTGTTCATCAGGGCGTCCAGCGAATCCCGCTCGTCGAGCAACGCGGCCAATAGCGCGTTGGAGTTCGCGACCAGGCCGGCGATCTGCTGACTGCGCTTGCCCAGCACGGTCGACACCTTGTTGGCGTTGCCGAGCAGGTTGCGCAGCTGCGCGTCACGACCGTTGAGAGTGTCGGAGAACCGGGCCACACCTTCCAAGGCGGGCCGTAGGTTCGGCGGTGTCTCCTTGAAGGTATCCGCCAACGTCGTCAGCGCCGAGGACAATTGAGCGGTGTCCAGCCCGCTGATCGTGGTGGTCAGGTCGCCCAGCGCGTCGGGCAGGTCATAAGGCGAGTGTGTGCGGGACAGCGGAATGGGGCCCGACAACCGCCCTTCGCCACGCGGTGTGAGCTCCAGCATCTTGGAGCCCAGGATCGTTTCGGTCTTGATCGCCGCCTCGGTGCGGTCGCCCAGCTCGATGCCCTGGCGAACGGTGAAGCCGATCCGGACCTTGGTGCCCTCCAGCCGGATATCGGAGACGCGGCCGACTCCCAGCCCCGAAACCCGCACTGTATTGCCGGGTTTGATGCCACCAGCCTCGGAGAAGTAGGCGGCGTAGTCATCCGTATTTTTGACGAAAGGCAGCTTGTTGTACTGAAATGCGACGACTGTGATGCAGGCCAGAATTACGGTGCCCATCAGTCCTAGCGCGAACGGGCTCCGGCGGCCAAGCGGCTTGATCTTGGGCAGCTTTGTCATTGGGGCGTGCACCGCCCGCTGGGCTGTCCCAGAAGTTTGACGAAGATCGGGTTGCCCCCCTTGCCGTTGACCTTCAGCAGAACCTCGCAGAAGTAGAAGCCGAAGTAGTCACCGTTGAGTCCCTGGCGGGCCAGCACCTGATAGATATCGGGAAGGTCCTTGAGCAGTTTGTCGACATAGTCGCGGTCGGAAACCACCTGTGCGGATACGCGGTCGGTCTCGTGCACCACGTCCTTGATCGGCTGCCGGGACTGGACAAGCAGATCGGCGACGGAACCGGCGGCCGCGTTGACATAGGCCAGCCCGGTGGAGATGTCGTCCTTGCGCTGTGCCAGGCCCTCCACGAACTGAGCCAGTTTGTCCAGGCCGTCGGAGAACTCGCGGTCGCGCGCGGCGAAAGTGTGCAGCACCGTATTCAGGTTGGTGATCAGCTCGCCGATCAATTGGCTGCGCCCGGCCAGCGTCGAGGTCAGCATCGAGGTCTGCGACAGCACCGACGCCAGCGTGCCGCCCTGTCCCTGGAAGATTCGAAGGAGCTGACCGGACAGTGCGTTGACCTGATCGGGATCCAGCGCCCGGAACAACGGGCGGAAACCACCGATAAGCGCATCGATGTCAAGAGCGGGCGACGTCCGCGCCAGCGGAATCGTCGAGCCCGGCGGCAACCGGCGCGGCGGCCCCGGCGCTTCTTCGAGCGCGAGATAGCGGTCACCGATTAGGTTTTCGTACCGCACGACAGCCTTGGTGCCCTCGGTGAGCCGGATCCCGTTGTCGATCGCGAAGCCGACCGTGACGGTGCCGTCGCGGTGCAAAGTGAGATCGCCGACCTTGCCGACCTCCACCCCGGCGATGCGAACAAAGTTGCCGGACTTCAGACCGGAGATGTTCGTGAAGACCGCAGAAAAGTCGGTGCGGTCCTCAAAGCGCAGCTGTCCGAACACCGCGATCAGCGAAAAGGTGAAGAGCAGGCACACCAGCGTGAAGATTGCGACACGGGCGATGATGCTCGAGAGTTTCCTTCTCATGGTGGCGGTTGCCCCCCGCGCCAGAAGTAGCGTGGCGGTTCGGGAGGGTTCTTCGTGGTCGGGAAGTAGTTTGCCCACCATGGGTTTCCGGCGGCCACGTTGGTGCGGATCTCGTTCGGCGCCGCGCCCCAACCGGTGTCGGTGACCAGCGCGCGCACCGGGAAGTTCGCGCTCGGGTCGGGTAGCGAACCGCAGCTGGGTCTACCGCCCGGCCCGCCGGTGGCGTTGACCTTCGGAAGGTGCTTCGGAAACCGGTACGGGTCGTCGCCGAAGAGCAACGCAGCATCGAGAATCACCGAATACCCGTTGCCGCCCAGCGCATCTCGACCACCGTGGTCGACGTACCACTGCGCCCCCTGAAACAGGCACGTGTAGGTCGGCGAGTACTTGTTGAACAGAGTCAAGGTCGGGTCGAGCAGGCTCATCGACCGCACGATGTTGGGTTCGTTTCTGCCGATCACGTTGATACCGGTCTGGCTGAAGCCGATCGCGGACAGCAGCAGCGAGTCGAGCGACCGCTGGTTTTCGGTCAGGGTGGTGCTGGTGGTCGCCGCGGAGTCTAGGATCGACAGGATGTCTTGCGCGGCATCGGAATAGATGGCAGTGGTCTTGCCGAATAACTGCCAGTCCCGGTGGATGGTGTCCATGCGCGGGTTGACGGTGAGCAGCAGGTTGTTCGAATCGGTGATCGCCTGTCCGAGCCGATCGCCCTTACCGCGTACCGATTGCGCGAAGGCCGACAGGATCGCATTCAGCTTGGCCGGGTCGAGCGCCTGGACCACCGATTGCAGGTTTTCGAAGACCGTATTGACCTCAACGGTGACATTGCGTGAGCGCACCACCGCCCCGGGCTGCAACGGGGTGTGGCTGGCCTGCTCGGGCACGATCAGGTCGACGTACTTGGAGCCGAACGCGGTGGTCGACTTGATCTCGGCCTCGAGGTTGCTGGGTAGATACTTGAACGAGCCGGGATCCATCTTCAGTTGCAGCTGGGCCGCTTTCACGTCGGTGCCGATCGAGGCGACCGTGCCGACCTGCACCCCGCGCAACTTCACCTTGGCGCCCGGTTCCATCACCAGCCCGGCCCGATCCGACACCAACGTGAGCGGGACGAAATCCTGAAACTTTCCGGAGAACGAACCGGCGGTCATCACGATCAGCCCGCCGATCAGGATGAATAACGTCGGCGCCCACCAGATCGGGTCGATCCTGCTGGCGCGGACTCTATTTGGTCTACCGGGTCCGCTTTCCCTGTGGTTGCTCATCTACTACCCGGACAGGTTGAAGTTGCCGGACTGCCCGTAGACGGACAGCGAGATCATCAGGCAGACGAACGCCGTGACGATCATCGACGACCGCACTGAACGACCGACAGCCTCCCCCACTCCGGCGGGGCCACCTGTCGCGGTAAAGCCGTAATACGTGTGCACGACCATCACACCCGTCGCCATCGTCAGCGCCGAAAGGAACGACCACATCAAGTCGTTGGGACGCAAGAAGGTGGAGAAGTAGTGCTCGTACACGCCCCGCGACTGGCCGTAGGCGTAGATCGTGAGGAACTTCGCCGCGACGAACGACATCAGCACCGCGACGGCGTAGAGCGGAATGACGACCAGGACGCCCGCGATGATCCGCGTAGAGGCCAGATAGGTGATCGAGCGGATGCCCATGACTTCCAGCGCATCGATCTCCTCGTTGATGCGCATCGCACCCAGCTGTGCCGTCGCGCCCGCGCCGATCGTGGCCGCCAGTGCCAAGCCGGCCGTGCAGGGCGCGATCATCCGGACGTTCAGAAACGCCGACAGAAACCCGGTCAGCGCTTCGACGCCGATGTTGGACAGCGTGTCGTAGCCCTGCACCGCGACCAGAGCGCCGGTGGTCAGGGTCAAGAATCCGATGATGCCTACGGTGCCGCCGATCACCGCCAGTGCGCCGGTGCCCATGCCCATCTCGGCAATCAGCCGCAGCAGCTCGTTGGGGTAGCGCCGGACCGCGTCAACCGTGGCCGCCAACGACTTGCCATAGAACTCGGTCTGCTCCCCCAGCTTGCGGGTGTAGGCCACCAGCCTTGGGCCGAGGGCTTCCAGCCACGACGGACCGCGTGCGAGATCGGTCATTTGGCAGTCACTTTCACACCGAGCGCGGTGGTCACGATGTTGATGAAGAACAACGCCATAAAGGAGAAGACCACCGTCTCGTTGACCGCGTTCCCGACGCCGGTCGGGCCACCGCCCACCGAAAGTCCCTTGTAGCAGGCGATCAGGCCGGCAGACAGCCCGAACAGGGTCGCCTTGATCAGCGAGATCACCACCTGCGGAAGACCGGTGACCAGCGTCATGCCCGCGATGAACGCGCCGGGCGTGACGTGCTGCACGAACACCACGAAGATGTAGCTGCCCGTCAATCCGGTCACCGCGACCACCGAGTAGAGCAGCACCGCGACGAAGGTGGCGGCAATGATGCGCGGAACCACCAGTGCCTGAACCGGGTTGACGCCGATGACCTTCATCGCGTCGATTTCCTCACGGATGGTGCGAGCACCCAAGTCGGCGCACATGGCGGTCGACCCGGCACCCGAGACCACCATCGCCGTGACAACCGGTCCGACCTGGGTGACCGAGGCCAGGCCCGCGCCTGCACCGGACAAGTCTCCTGCACCAATCTCAACGAGCAGAATGTTGAGGACGAACACGATCAGCACCGTGTACGGAATCGAGAGCATGATCGTCGGGAAGATCGACACCCGCGCGACGAACCAGATCTGCTCGAGAATCTCGCGCCAGGCCCACGGGCGTCGCAGCGCAGTCACCAATGCCTCGGCGCTGAGCATGAAGAATTCACCCAGCGCATTCATGGGCTTGGCGATGGCCGTGCCGTTCATAGGCCCCGCTTAGACCGGCGGCGCTCCGTTCGCCTCATGCGGTCCCCCATTTTCGTCACAATCTTCACTCATCCGTAATTAGCTGGGCGACAACCGCTCAGCGTTGTCTACCTGCGGACCGCGCCGCCTGCGTGCACGCATGGAACATTGCAGAAATTTAGAGGCAAAGCGATCCCCGGCGTTAGGTTTGCAATCACCCAGATGAAATGTGACCGGGCCGCACGACCGCGACATCGGCCCGGACGCGGCCGTGCTTGCAGCCGCTACGTCAGGACGTGGAGGTTTCTACGGCCACGGTGGGGCGCGGCAGCGCTGCCGGAACGGCGAGCACGCAATCACCGCACCGCCGGCTTCGACACCGCCGCGCGAATGTCTTTCCGTCATAGGACCCATTCGAGAGTTCGCGGCCAGGTGTTTGCTGCCGCCGCAGACTGCAACAGTCGGCGACAGGCCTTTCACAAGACAAGGGTTTCATTCAGGGAGAGCGCAAAAGCGGTTCAGACCACGACATTTCGGTGGCTGATCCCCGACGTCTGTGCGGCAAGGGCGGCGACACGCCGCCCTACGCCACCGTGGGCGCACACCGAAATCGCTGAGCGCACAGTCAACGCCGCGCCAATTGCCCTAACCGACGTTTGTGCCGCCCTCGGCAATTCGGCGCACGGCCCGCAGGAAGACGTCGATCTCCTCGAACGTGTTGTAGAAGGCGAACGACGGGCGGACCGTTGCCTCCAGCCCGTACCGACGCAAAATCGGTTGGGCACAGTGGTGTCCGGCACGCACCGCGATTCCTTCGGCGTTGAGCGCCTTACCGACCTCGAGCGGCTCGTGACCCGCCAGCACGAAGGACAACACGCTGGCCTTCTCGTCCGCGGTGCCAACCAGGCGAACGCCGGGGATATCGGCCAGGCGTGGCGTCGCGTAGTCGAGCAACGCGTGCTCGTGCGCGGCGATGCGCTCGATGCCGACCCGCTCCACGTAGCGCAGCGCCTCACCGAGACCGACCGCATCGGCGATGTTGCCGGTGCCCGCCTCGAACTTATTCGGAAGTCCTTGGTAAAGAGAACGTTCCAGCGTGACGTCGGCGATCATGTTGCCGCCACCCTGCCAGGGCGGAGTCTCGGCCAGCGCCTCCTCGGTTCCGTACAGCACCCCGATCCCGGTGGGACCGTAGATCTTGTGGCCGGAGAACACGAAGAAGTCCACGCCGAGCTCCGCGACGTCGACGGGAATGTGCGGGATCGACTGCGCACCGTCGATCAGCACCCGCGCCCCATAACGGTGGCCCAGCTCGACGATCTTCTCGACCGGCGTCACCGTGCCCAGCGCGTTCGAAACTTGAGTCGCCGCAACCAGCTTCGTGCGCGGACCCAGTAGGTGCTCGAACTCGGAGAGCAGCAGATTACCCGCGTCGTCGACCGGTGCGACTTTGAGCACCGCCCCGGTCTGCTGTGAGAGCAGTTGCCACGGAACGATATTGGCGTGGTGTTCGAGGTGGGTGATGACGATCTCGTCGCCGGGACCCAAATGCTTGCCGCCCCAAGCGTACGCGACCAGGTTGATCGCCTCGGTGGTGCCACGCACGAAGATGTTCTGCTCCGCCTTCTCGGCGCCGATGAACCTGCGCACGGTTTCGCGGGCTTCTTCGTAGGCGTCCGTCGCGCGCGCCGCCAATTCGTGTGCCGCGCGGTGGATGTTGGAGTTCTCGTGGGCGTAGAAGTACGAGAGCCGGTCGATCACCACCTGGGGCTTCTGGGTGGTCGCGGCGTTGTCGAACCAGATCAGCGGCTTTCCGTTGACCGTTTCCTTCAGGATCGGGAAGTCCGCCCGTATCGCGTTGACGTCGAAGACCTCGTGGTCGTCCGCTAGCCGAGGGACGGGGCCGGCGTCGGTGAGGAAGTAGTAATTGTGGTCGTCGCCGGTCGGCGGGTTCGGTGCGAGGGAGGCCGTGTCGGACCAGCCCAGGTCGGGAACCGACGGCGCCGCCGGCGACCACCCGACCCCCGGTGCCGAGCCACGCGGGGCCACCGCAACGGTCGGCGTCGTTCCGGCCAGCACACCGGGCACCGTTGCGACGATGCCCTGGCTGGGGACTGCGAAGGCACTGAGGTCACTGAGTCCGGGCGGCAGGTAGGGGTTGGCGATGCTACCCGCGGCCACCGCCGGCGCGGCCGTCGTATCGGGCACGCTGCCGCGCGGAGCGACCGGCGCAGTCTGCGGCAGACCTTCAGGCTCCGGCGACGTCGGCGCCGGCACGTAGATGTCGGTGACACCGATCAGCGGGACGGGCGCCGAATACAGGTCCGACGAGCCTCCGGCGGTGTGAGCGGCCGACGTGGCCGCGGTGGTATCCGGCACGCTGCCCCGCGGTGCAACCGGTGCCGTCTGCGGCGGGCTGTCGGGTCCGGGCCGAATGCTGGCCGCATACAACTGCGTGGCCAGTGCCGCGAGTTCCGTGGCGCTGATGGGCAGCTCGCTTTCGGCGTCTACCGACCGGTACTCACTTGTACTCATGGAACTGGTCCACGGCGACGTCGTCGAGCACGGCGAGCGCGTCGTCGGTGAGGACAGCAAGGGACGTGTAGAGGGTGACCAGGTAGGTCGCGATGGCCGACTGGTTGATGCCGGTAAATCGTACCGACAGCCCTGGAGCCTGCTCGCCGACGAGGCCCGGCTGGAACAGTCCCACCACGCCCTGACGTTCCTCACCGGTGCGCACCAGGATGAACTTGGTCTTGCCGTCCTCGACCGGAACCTTGTCCGACGGGATCAGCGGAATGCCCCGCCAGGTGATGAACTGCGCCCCGAACAGGCTGACCACCGGCGGCGGCACGCCGCGGAAGGTGGCCTCCCGCCCGAACGCGGCGATGCCCAACGGGTGGGTCAGGAAGAAGCTCGGCGTCTTCCAGACCTTGGTGATCAGCGCGTCCAGGTCGTCCGGGGTCGGCGCGCCACCCACCGTCTGAATGGTCTGCTCTGGAGTCGCCTGGGCCAGCAAGCCGTACTCCGGGCTGTTGACCAGCTCGAATTCCTGGCGCTCCTTGATCGTCTCGATGGTCAGCCGCAACTGCTGGGCGACCTGGTCGTGCGGGCTGGAGTACAGGTCGGAAACCCGGGTGTGGATGTCGAGCAGCGTCGAAATCGTGCGCAGCGTGTACTCGCGCGGGCTGGTCTCGTAGTCGACATAGGTCTCGGGCAGCGGCTCTTCGGTGCCGGCCCCCTCTTCGGCCTTGATCGCGACCTGCTCCGGGTTGATCACCCGGTTCACCCGGTAGAGACCGGCCTCGACCGGGACCCAGCTGAGCAGATGCAGCAGCCACCGGGGCGTGATCGTCGAGAGCTGCGGAACAGTTTTGGTCGCGTTGGCAAGCTGGCGGGCGGCGAGATCGCCAAGTGCCTGAGACTCGTTTTGTGCCCCCGAGCTGGCTGCTGTCATCGTGATCCTTCCGTGCCTGGCCGAATACTGCGGCGACGTCGGGTAGACCCATGATCCATCACCAGGTGCCCGGCCGCGCGCTGAGCGTAGGCGCAGGCCGGCGGGATCGGACAGAGTTAGACCGGGCGTGAGCAGAAGTGCCGCAAGTTGCCGATGCCCTATAGTGGGGCTATGCCACAGGCCTTTCAGCTGCGCTTCGTTCCTTCGCGCTGCCTCGCCGTGTGCTGTTGTTGTTGCTGTTGTTGATTTCCTGACGCCTCTGCCGCTGTAGAAATCCTCGCGCTACCCGCAGGCGGGTTGGACCACCAGCCAGCCGGGGTCACAGATATGCGTGCCAGCTACTTTCAGGAAGATCAACCGCTCATGACCGTGTTATCCATGCCCACTCGCGCCCTGGCGCGGGTGGCTACCCGCCGGCGCGTACTCGTGCGCCCGGCCACTCAACTCAGCCATATGACGCGCTACCGCGGGGGCACGTACTCGCACACCATCGACAAGATCGTGTTTGCCGACGGCAGCTGGGCGCGCACCGATCTGATCCGGCTGCACCCCAACCTGCAGGCCTATTCGCTGGATTTCACCGGCATCGCGCCGCATCGCCCGTCGCGCTACCGGCTGGGGACCTGGTCGGCAGTGCCGCACCTGCACACTCGTGGCTACGAAGCCGAGGTGGATTGGATTCTGCGCCACTCGTACCCAGTGCTGCCGATTGCCGAACTCAGCAGGCGCGTACGCGAGGCGGGCTACCCGCTGGGGCGCGCCAACATCAGCGAACATGAGGCCATCGCCGCAACTCAGGCCGCGATCTGGCATTTCACCAACGGCCTCGATCTGCACACCCGCCCGCTGAACGTACCCCTGGCGGTGCAGCGGCAGCCGGGCGGCACGACCACGTTCGAGTTCGACGGCGAGCCGCAACTGGGTGGCTACTCGGTGTGGACCGATGCCGAGGCGCCCACCACTTTGAAGCTGCAAAAGTCTGCTGATGGCGTTGTCTGGCAAGATATTTCGGGTTCGCGGTTGACCGTGGCCACCGGAAGTGGCCGCCACCAACGCACACTCGGCGTGGGCAGCACGGTGTCGGCCAGCAGCCACGGCATCGGGGGACGCGGCTACCGCTATTACCGGCTCGTCGCGGCCACCCACGCTGACAACCCGACCATCGACTATGTCCGCTTCTGGCTCACCGGTAGTCGCCACTACCGCAACGCCGACCGAATCGTGCACCTCTACAATTACCTACTGACCGGCGCGAACAAGGCCGCACCCGATACCGACGACGCCCAACTTGTTGATACGCACGCAACAGCCGACTCCGAACTCGTAGGACCGTTCCAAGTGCCAATCCCATTGACGCTCAACGTCACTGACGGGCACACACTGGTCGACGCCGACGGCCGAACCATCCGAGACATGGTTTCACCCGGCCGGGACTTTTATCTGCGTCCCGCCCCGGGTACCCGCGCCACCACACTGACCGCGACAACACCGCATAACCTCAAGGGACGAGTCCTGACTGGAGTGGCGCTAGAGGAGGCGTCGCAACGATTCACACCGATCGCCCTGACCGTACCCACAGACGTGGCCGTCGAATTCGAAATCACCTGGCCGGCCGATGAGTCTTGTATCGATATCGTGGAGGAAGTTTCATGAGCATCGCCGAGAACATCACGCAGCTCGTCGGACATACACCGCTGGTCCGGCTGAACCGGGTGACGGACGGCGCGGGCGCGGACGTTGTCGCCAAGTTGGAATCGTTCAACCCGGCGGCCAGCGTCAAGGATCGCATCGGGGTGTCCCTGATCGACGCAGCCGAGGAGGCCGGTCTGATCAAGCCGGACACGATCATCCTCGAGCCGACCAGTGGAAACACCGGGATCGCCCTCGCGATGGTGGCCGCGGCGCGCGGCTACAAGCTGGTGCTGACCATGCCCGAGACGATGAGCGTCGAGCGGCGCAAGGTGCTGCGCGCCTACGGCGCCGAAATCATCCTGACCCCGGGTGCCGAGGGAATGCCGGGCGCCATTGCCAAGGCCGAGGAACTGGCCAAAACCGACCAGCGGTATTTCATCCCGCAGCAGTTCGAGAACCCCGCGAATCCAGCGATCCACCGCAAGACCACCGCCGAAGAGGTGTGGCAAGACACCGAAGGCAAGATCGACTTTTTCGTCGCGGGGGTCGGCACCGGCGGCACCATCACCGGAGTCGCGCAGGTCATCAAGGAGCGCAAGCCCTCGGTGCAATTCGTCGCCGTGGAACCGTCCGCGTCGCCGGTGCTGTCCGGCGGCCAGAAGGGCCCGCACCCTATTCAGGGCATCGGCGCCGGGTTCATCCCGCCGGTGCTCGACCTAGATCTGATCGACGAGATCATCACCGTCGGCAATGACGACTCGATCAACCTGGCAAGGCGGCTGGCCCGCGAGGAGGGCCTACTGGTCGGCATCTCGTCCGGTGCGGCCGTCGCCGCCGCTCTGCAAGTGGCCCGCCGGCCGGAAAACGCCGGCAAGCTTGTCGTCGTCATATTGCCGTCCTTCGGCGAGCGCTACCTCAGCACGCCGTTGTTCGCGGACTTGGCCGACTAGCCATGTTCGAGACCATGCGGCGAGACATCCGGGCGGCCAAGGAGCGAGATCCGGCCAGGCCGACGACGCTGCAGGTCATCTTCGCTTACCCGGGCGTGCACGCGATCTGGGGCCATCGGATCAGCCAGCGGCTGTGGAACCGCGGCGCGCGGCTGGCCGCGCGGGTGCTGGCGGAATTCACCCGCATCCTGACCGGGGTCGAGATCCACCCGGGCGCGATTCTCGGCTCCGGCCTGTTCATCGACCACGCCACCGGCATCGTGATCGGGGAAACCGCGGAGGTCGGCGACGACGTCACGATCTATCACGGCGTCACCCTCGGCGGCACCGGCGCGGATATCGGCAAACGCCACCCCACGATCGGTGACCGCGTGATCATCGGCGCCGGCGCCAAGGTCCTGGGCCCGATCAAAATCGGCGACGACAGCCGGATCGGCGCCAATGCCGTCGTCGTCAAAGAGGTACCGACCAGCTCCGTCGTCGTCGGCGTTCCCGGCCAGGTCGTTACCCGCCTGGCCCGCGGCCACGAGGACGACGCAATGATGCCCGATCTGGTCGGGGTCAGCCTGCAGTCCCTGCTCACCCGCGTGGCCAAGCTCGAAGCCCTCAGCGATGACGACACCGTTACCGAAACCGGCCGGGTGATCCGGCCACCCGAAGCCGGGGTATGGCACGGCGAGGACTTCTCCATCTGACTGCGTCGTCAGTTGCTCTTCAAGATACGTTTACCGCGAGCAGCGCTACCGTGACTTGACGTACGACTCGACGACGGAGGCTTCCGATGAGCGACGGCCACGTGCCACGGATTCCGATAGCGATGTCCTCGCCCAGCCTCAACCGTGGTGTCGGCTTCACTCACGAAGAACGACGGCGGCTCGGGCTGACCGGGCGACTTCCATCGGCGGTACTGACACTCGAAGAGCAAGCCGGCCGGGTGTGGCATCAATTACAAAGCATGTCAACAGATCTCGGGCGAAATCTGCTCCTCGAGCAGCTGCACTACCGCCACGAGTTGCTGTACTACAAGGTGCTCGAAGATCACCTGCCCGAGCTGATGCCGGTGGTCTACACACCCACGGTCGGCGAGGCCATCCAACGCTTCTCCGACGAATACCGCGGCCAGCGCGGCCTGTTTCTGAGCATCGACGAACCCGACGAGATCGCCGAGGCCTTCCAAACGTTCGGGTTAGGACCCGACGACGTCGACCTGATCGTGTGCACCGACGCCGAGGCCATCCTCGGCATCGGCGACTGGGGCGTCGGAGGCATTCAAATCGCGGTGGGCAAGTTGGCGCTCTACACCGCCGGCGGCGGTATCGATCCACGCCGCTGCATTCCGGTCTCACTCGATGTCGGCACGAATAACGAACAACTGCTGCAGGATCCGTTCTATCTGGGGAATCGCCACGCGCGGCGCCAGGGCGCCGAATACGACGACTTCATCAAGCGCTACATCGAAACCGCCAATCGGTTGTTTCCCAACGCCATCCTTCATTTCGAGGACTTCGGGCCGATCAACGCGCGAAAGATCCTGCGGACCTACGGCGACGACTACTGCGTGTTCAACGACGACGTGCAGGGCACCGGCGCCGTGGTGGTAGCCGCCGCGCACGGCGCAGCCCATGTCACCGGGGTGCCGCTGCGCGAGCAGAAGACGATCGTGTTCGGCGCCGGAACCGCCGGAGTCGGTGTCGCCGACCAGATCCGCGACGCGATGGTCGACGACGGCGCCAGCGTCGAACAAGCCACGGCTGCGATCTGGGCCATCGACAAGCAGGGCTTGCTGTTCGACGACATGAACGACCTGCGCGACTTCCAGGTGCCCTACGCCAAGAACCGTCAACAGCTGGGCGTACCGGCCGGGGAACGGGTCGGGCTGGTCGAGGCCATCAAATTGGCCTCCCCCACGCTACTGCTGGGCTGCTCAACTGTTTTCGGGGCATTCACCCGCGAGGTCGTGGAGGCGATGGCAGCCGCCTGCGAACGCCCGATGATCTTCCCGCTGTCCAACCCGACCTCACGGATGGAAGCCATGCCGGCCGACGTGTTGGCGTGGTCGAACGGCCGGGCGCTGGTGGCGACCGGAACCCCGGTCGCCCCTACCGAATACAACGGCGTCACGTACAGCATCGGCCAGGCCAACAACGTGCTGGTGTTCCCCGGGCTCGGGCTGGGCATCATCGTGGCCGGGGCACGGCGGCTGACCCGGGCCATGTTGCACGCGGCCGCGAAAGCCATTGCGGGACAGGCTAGTCCCACGAAACTCGGGGACTCACTGCTGCCGGATGTGCAGAACTTGTGCGCCGTCTCGTCGGCGGTCGCCGAGGCGGTCTATCACGCCGCCGTCGCCGACGGGGTGGCCACCCGAACACATGAGGACCCGCGCCAAGCCGCCCTCGACACGATGTGGCGACCGAGATACGACTAGACCCGTCACTACGCGGACTGTTGGGTCAATTCGACGATCGCCGCGAGCCGGCCCTGGACACGTTCGAGATCGGCCGCACACGGCAGTTCGGCCGCGACGCGGGTGATGGCGGCACGGATGTCGGCGGCATTGATGTTCAGGTCGCCGCTGGTCGCCACGTGGGTCGCCACGGCGGCCACCGCGTTGTCGGGCATGCGCCGCCGCAGCAGCGCCAGCAGCGGGACGTAGTCGGAGTACGGCACCCCATGCGGGTAGCCGGCGCGAATGACAGCGTCGAATGTGGTCACCAATCCGCTCAACGGCACCGTGCGACACCCCCCTCCTGCCGTCATGTGCGGGCACACACGAATGCGACGGTCAAACCGTATGCATCGCTACTTAACTGACGGTGACGTAAACGCACCATGCTCTGTACACATGTCAAATTTCGAACCATCGGATGCCGAGCCCCCCGTCGCCGGCGCCCCTGAGCACACTGAGCTGAAGATGCGCGCTAACGATGCGCCGTTGCCTGCTCCCCCGGGTGGACTCGAACCACCAACCCTTCGGTTAACAGCCGAATGCTCTGCCAATTGAGCTACAGGGGATTAACCTGGCCCGCGCGAAATCTGGCGCGGATCGCTGGACGACTCTAGCGTACTGGCATGGCCGCGCCCAAGTTCGCCGGCCGGCCGTGCGCGCCCGGCTCGACCGATCGGGAGCGCACGCACTGCGCCGGGTGAGGCAGGATGGAGCCATCCGCACCGTCGTGGGGAGGGACGCTTTGATTCGATATGTCGTCGTGCTCGGACTGGGCTACGTGCTGGGCTCGAAAGCCGGCCGTCGCCGGTATGAGCAGCTCGTTGGTACCTATCGCGCGCTGACCAGCAGTCCGATGGCCCGGTCGATGATCGAAGGGGGTCGGCGCAAGATCGCGAACACGATCTCGCCCGACGCGGGTTTTGTGACCGTGGCCGAGATCGACGACGAGACGGCCGTCGTGCAGCGCGAGGTCGATCGGCCGGCCGACGAGGCCCTTACGCCGTCAGATCGTCGCCGTTAGCCTGCTCCAGCAGGCTGCGCCGGTATGCCTCCATGGCAACCAGGTCGCCGAACAGCGCGTGGTACTCGTCGCCCTGGTCGATCGGTGACATGCGCTGCAGCTTGGACTTGACCTCGGCGATCTGGCGGCCCATCCAGACTTCCTGCAGACGCGCCAGCACCCCGGCGATGTAGCGGGGCAGTTTCTCGTCGTCGACGGCGACGCTCTCGACGCCGAGCTCGTTGATCAGGCCGGCGGTCAGGGTCGAGGTGGTGTGGTGCCGTACCGCCTCGATCCACTGTGCGCCGGTGATACCGGTCGACGTGCCGCCGGCGGCGTCGATGGCCGCACGCACGGCCGCATACCCGGGATGGGTGAAGCTCTCGACGGTCAGCGTGTCAAATACCGGGCCGGCAAACGCCGGGTACTGCAACGCCGACTTGAGCGCCTCGCGCTGTGGCCACAGCGTCGGGTCGCGCGGGTCGGGGCGTCCGGCGGTGCGGTCGACCGGAGCGGCTTCGGCGGAGACCGCTTTGCCGGTGGCCGCCGCCTGCCCACGCGAACTCGGCTGAGCCGAAGCCGTGGGTTTCTTGGCCTCGGTCCGCACCCGGTCGATGACCTGCGCGACGTCGTCCCAACCCACCCAGCCGGCGAGCTGGCGGGCATATTCGTCGCGCAGCGTGGAGTCCTTGATCTGGCCCACCATCGGCACGCAGCGGCGCAGCGCGGCGACCCTGCCTTCCGCGTTGTCCAGGTCGAACCCGGCGATCGCCGTGCGAATCGCGAACTCGAACAACGGCGTTCGTCGTGCCACCAGGTCTCGCAGCGCGCCATCGCCGGACGCCAGGCGTAGGTCGCAGGGATCCATTCCGTCCGGGGCGACCGCGACGAACGACTGCCCCGCCAGATTCTGCTCACCGCCGAAGGCCTTGAGCGCGGCCGCGCGGCCGGCCTCGTCGCCGTCGAAGACGTAGATCAATTCACCGCGGAAGAAACTGTCGTCCATCATCAGCCGGCGCAGCATGGACAGATGCTCCTCGCCGAACGCGGTGCCGCACGACGCGACCGCCGTGGTGACGCCGGCCAGATGCATCGCCATCACGTCGGTGTAACCCTCGACGACGACGGCCTGGTGGCCCCGGGCGATGTCGCGCTTGGCCAAGTCGAGGCCGAACATCACCGACGACTTCTTGTACAACAGCGTCTCGGGCGTGTTGACGTACTTGGCTTCCATCGGGTCGTCGTCGAACAGCCGCCGGGCCCCGAACCCGATCACCTCACCGGCCGAACTGCGGATGGGCCACAGCAGCCGGCGGTGGAAGCGGTCCATCGGCCCACGGCGTCCCTCCCGGGACAGGCCCGCGGCCTCCAGCTCCTTGAACTCGAAACCCTTGCGCTGCAAATGCTTTGTCAGCTTCTCCCAGCCCGACGGCGCGAATCCGCAGCCGAAGCGACGGGCCGCCTCGGCGTCGAAGTTGCGCTCCTTCAGATACTGACGCGCCGGCGCCGCCTCGTCGGACTCCAGCTCCGCCGCATAGAACTCGGCCGCCGCCGCGTTCGCCGCGATGAGCCTGCTGCGGCTGCCGCGATCGCGTTGCACGTTGGTGGCCGCGGCACCGGTGTAGGAGATCGTGTGGCCGATCCGGTCGGCGAGCAGTTCGACGGCTTCGACGAAGCTGACGTGCTCGATCTTCTGGATGAACGCGTACACGTCGCCGCCTTCGCCGCAGCCGAAGCAGTGGAAGTGGCCGTGGTTGGGGCGGACGTGAAACGACGGGGACTTCTCGTTGTGGAAGGGGCACAAGCCCTTCAGCGAGTCGGCGCCCGCGCGGCGCAGCTGGACGTAGTCGCCGACGACTTCTTCGATGCGGGCGCGTTCACGGATGGCGGCGATATCACGATCGGAGATCCGGCCAGCCATCGGCTCAGTCTAGGACGCCGGCTACGGCTGCGGTGCGGACCAGCTCAGCTGGCCGGACCGATCACGCCGCACGCAACGCGCTCCATCGCCATGTCGCTGTCCTGGACGCCGTGCAGCATCAGGGCGGTCTTACTGCCTGCCAACAGCTCATCCCTGGTGAACGCGTCGGTGGTGGTCACCAGGTAAGCAGAGCCGTCCTGCCGCACATCAAGCGACGACAGGTCGCCGCTCTCGGGCTTTCCGGTGTGACCAGGCGCCTGATAGTGACCCCCTGCCGACAGGAAATTCCCGGGCGCGCCACCGGTCGGGGCAACCGAGTTCGGCTCACACTTGCCAATCTCATGCACGTGCATCCCGTGCAGGCCGGGCGCCAGAATGCCGGGGGTGTCCGTCTTGACGGTGATCGTGAGGTAGCCGTTGGTCACCTCGAAGGTGGCGGTGGCCACTTGCCGGCCGTCGGGTGCTTTGAGTTGAGCCGAAAGGGCTTGGCCGCTCGGCGCCGCACTCGGTGTCGTCGACGAGCCCGGGGACCCGCTGAGCACCGGCGGCGTGGTGCCGGGCTGAGTGCTCGCATGCTGAGGCGAGCTGCACGCGGTGATGGCCACAATCGGCAGCGACAACAGGGCGGCGGCAACGGCGGTGTTTCTACTCATGTCCGCAGCCTAACGGGTGCCACAAGGCCGTCACGGATTCGCCGGGCCGGCATCGATTCGTTCCAGCCGGCCTTCGGTGAAGGAGGCGATTTGATCGACGATCACCCGCAGGCGGGCGCCGTCGTCGGCGGCGGTGGTGAATGCGGAGGCGAAGAATGGGTCAAGCGTGCGGGGCGCTCCGGCGTACAACCACTGCGCCACTTGATGAATGCGGTCGCGCTGCCGGGCCTGAGTCTCCAGATGCCGCGGGTCGGACATGATGAACTGCAGCGCCAGAATCTTCAGCAACGCGACCTCGGCCCGCACCAAGTCGGGCACCTGCAAGTCGGCTTGGAAACGCACCAGCGGCCCCGCGCCCGCCACCGCACGCGTGGTCGCGATCGCGGCCGAGGCGAATCTGCCCACCAATTCACTGGTCAACCGCTTGAGGGCGACCGACGCCGCCAGCGTGGCGTCGTACTTGCCGACCGCGGCGACCACGGGCAGCCCCGACAGCCGGCGCGCGGCCGCCATGAAATCGTCGGCGCTCACCCGGGAGAACTCGCTCTCCCCCAGCTTGGCCAGCGCCGCAGCCTCGTCGTCGTCGGCGAGTACCCGCAAATCGATGCGCTGTGAGACGACACCGTCCTCGACGTCGTGCACCGAATAGGCGACGTCGTCGGCCCAGTCCATCACCTGCGCTTCCAGACACATTCGGTCCTGCGGCGCCCCCGCGCGCATCCAGTCCGCAGCCTCGCGATCCTCTTCGTAGAACCCGAATTTGCGCACGCCCGCACGACGGGTCCACGGATATTTCGTGACCGCATCCAGCGAAGCGCGGGTCAGGTTCAACCCCGCGCTATTGCCGTGCTCGTCAAGCACTTTGGGCTCAAGGCTGTTGAGGATGCGAAAGTTCTGGGCATTGCCTTCGAATCCGCCGTACTCGTCGGCGACCTCGTTGAGTGCGCGCTCGCCGTTGTGCCCGTAGGGCGGGTGACCGATGTCGTGAGCCAGCCCCGCGAGCTCGACGAGGTCGAGATCGCAGCCCAGCCCGATCGCCATGCCGCGGCCGATCTGCGCGACCTCGAGCGAGTGCGTCAGCCGGGTGCGCGGGGTGTCCCCTTCGCGGGGCCCGACGACTTGCGTCTTGTCGGCCAAGCGGCGCAGCGCGGCACTGTGCAACACGCGGGCCCGGTCCCGGGCGAAGTCGGTGCGGTGCTGACCTTCCGTGCCCGGCAGACCCGCCGTCTTCGGCGCTTCGGCCACCCGCCGTTGACGGTCGAAGTCGTCGTATGGGTCATGCACGTTCGTGATCACCTTCTCATTCACCGGAGCACAGTCTGCCAGGGACTGCCAGGGATTTGCCGGTACATGGCCCAGCTCTCCCACGGGGCTAAATTGACCTATGCGCATTGCCCGCTTCATCGGTGTGATCCTGACGATGCTCATCGCCGGGCTGCTGGTGGCATCGACCGCCGACGCACAGCCCCCGTTCCGGCTGCCGGGGTACGTCACCGACAACGCGGGCGCGCTGTCGCCGTCTGGCCGCACCGAAGTGAGCGAGGCCATCGACAAGCTGTACAGCGACCGCCACATCCGGCTGTGGGTGGTGTATGTCGACGACTTCTCCGGCCAGAACTCAGTGACTTGGGCGCAGCGCACAATTCGCGAAAGCGATCTGGGTACTTACGACGCGCTGCTCGCGGTGGCCACCACCGGACGCGCGTGTGCGTTCCTGGTGCCGTCCGGGGTGAAAGGCGTGACCCAAACTCAGGTGGACGAGCTGCGCCGCAACGAAATCGAACCCGCTCTGCGCGAAGGAGACTGGCGCGGTGCCGCAGTCTCCGCGGCGAATGGCCTGAATGCGCAACCGAATTCGTCGAACCGATTATGGCTGTTGGCCGCCCTCGGCCTGATCATCGTCGCGGTGGTGGCCCTGGTGTTCGTCATGCGTTATCGCCGTCGGTTGCGCCGCCGCGCCGATCTTGCTGCCGCACGCCGAGTGGACCCCACCAACGCGACCGCGCTGGCAGCAGTACCACTGACCGCCCTTGACGACCTGTCGCGTTCGATGGTGGTGGAGGTCGACAACGCGGTGCGCACCAGCTCCAACGAGCTCGCCCTGGCCATCGACGAGTTCGGCGCCGAGCGCACCGAACCCTTTACCCGGGCCGTCGACAACGCCAAAGCCGCGCTATCCCAAGCCTTTACGATACGTCAGCAACTTGATGACGCCATGCCCGAGACGCCCGAGCAGCAGCGTTACCTGCTCACCCAGGTAATCGTGTCGGCGGCCAACGCCGACCGCGAACTGGACGCGCAGAAAGCGGCGTTCGAGCAGCTCCGCGATCTGGTGGTCAACGCCGCCACCCGCCTGGATTCGCTGACCCAGCAGGTCGTCGAACTCACCAGCCGCATCGAGCCGGCCGAACGGCGACTGGCCGAGTTGAACAATGAATTCGGCCCTGCGGCACTGACTTCGGTGTCGGGCAATGTCGCCACGGCCAAAGAACGGCTGGCGTTCGCCGATCGCAACATCAGCGCGGCACGTGCGCTGGCCGGCAATGCGGTCAGTGGACAGCAGAGCGGTTTGGTCGATGCGGTGCGTGCCAGCGAGTCGGCCCTCGGGCAAGCTCGCGCGCTGCTCGATGCGGTGGACAACGCGGCCGGGGACATCCGGCGTGCCGTTGAGCGGTTACCGGCGGTGATGACCGACATCCAGGCCGGCATCGAACACGCCACCGCGCAGCTGCAAGGGCAGGACGCGAAAACCGCGCATGCCGGCGAGCTCGCCGCGGCCCGTGCTGCCGCCAATCGAGCCGTCGACGCCGCCGGCGGTGGATCCGCCGATCCGCTGGGCACTTTCGCGCAGCTCGCCAAGGCCGACTCCGACCTCAACCGGCTGCTGGCCATGGTGGCCAAGGAACAGGCGGACGCCGAACGGCTCAACCGGTCACTCGAACAGGCCTTGTTCACCGCCCAGGCGCGGGTGCGCGGAGTCTCGGAGTACATCGACACCCGCCGCGGCAGCGTCGGTCCGGACGCTCGCACCCGGCTCGCCGAGGCCCAACGACATCTCGAGGCCGCGCAGGCCGCAAGATCGACCAACCCGGCCGAGGCGATCACGCACGCCAACGCGGCGTCGACACTGGCGGCCAATGCGCAGTCGCTGGCCAACTCCGATGTGGTCTCGGCTCAGCGTGCCTACACCAGGAGCAGCGGGGGCGACACCGGCGCGATGCTGGGCGGGATCATCATCGGCGACCTGCTCAGCGGAGGAGTGCGGGGCGGATTCGGCGGGTGGAGCTCGACGTCGTTCGGCGGCTCGTCGAACTCGTCGCCGGGCGGCTCCGACGGCGGCTTCATGGGCGGCGGCGGACGTTTCTGAGCCCTAAAAAGTAGTAGGGGCGCACCGATTGCTCGGTCCGCCCCTGCTACTCGAGATCTGTCAGGCCCAGCTGGACCCGACGGCGCTGTCGGTGCTGGCCATGTTGTTGCCCGCGGTCTGCACCTTCTGCCCGTGCTGGTTGGCCTGCTCGTAGATCACCTGGAAGTTGCGACCCAACTGGGTGATGAACTCCTGGCACGCCACCGAACCGGCGCCACCCCAGAAGTCACCGGCAGCCAGCACATCACGCACGATGGCCTGGTGCTCGGCCTCCAACGAAGCGGCCTGCGCGCGGATCAACGCACCGTGCGCGTCCACATCTCCGAACTGGTAATTGATCGACATCGTCTACGTCTCCAAATTTCCTGGTGGCTAGTGGCTGAGGGCCTGCTGCGAGGCCTGCTCTTGCGTCTCGTAGTTGTTGGCGTCACGGATCAGTCCGTCACGCACGCCGTGGAGCATGTTGACAATGTTGTTGAACGCCTGGTTCATCTGACCCATCGTGTCGTACGACGTGGCCTGAGCCTGACCGCTCCAGCCCGCACCGGCGATGTTCATCGACGACGCCCACATCTTGCGAGCCTCATCCGACACCGTCTGCGCGTGCATCTCAAAACGGCCCGCCATCGCACGCATCGCGTGCGGGTCGGTCATAAAACGTGTTGCCATACTGCCTGTTCCTTAGCTAAGCGGACATAAATCCTCTGACCTGCCGACCGGTTGGCCGACCGTCTTTCCGTCTCAACCGGCCCACGGAGAATGCGGTACAACGCGGCCGGTTCGTGGCGCTTCGAAACGAGGTTCGGCGTCGCCTTCCCATTCGTTCCAATGCCCCCATTCCTTCTTTTCACTCATGCCGTCGGCAGCCACCTCTGAATCCGGCCCGTCGGTCGTCTTCTCATTGGCCACGGAGAGCTCTTCGCGCTCCGGTGCCCAATGGTCGTAGTCGTCCGGCGGAACGGCCACGCCCCAACTGAGCGGAACCGTCAAGCGACCGAGCATGCCTGACTCACCTCGAACTGCCGCCACTGAATCTTCCGGCAGAGGTGAACCAAGAGGCAAAAGCATGATGCCCCCTTTCCACACCCGAAACTCTGTTCACACAGACCCCAACGGCGCAAATCACCGCCGAGTATTTTTCATACTAAAGCAAAGCTAAGGACAATTGTTGGAACTTTACGATTTTCGGTCCACGTTAATCACGAAATTCGGCCAGCCCGTAACCCGGCAACGCGATCGGCTCGGCCGGGCCGGTCGCGGCATTGCCGGACGCAACCGTCCGGGGTGGCGCGCATTACCAAGCAGGCCGGGGGACGTGAGCGCGAAAACCGTTGCTCGACAGGGATTCTGCGGGCGGGCGTCAGGTCCGTTCGTGGCAGAGGTTGCCGCATGTCCTCGGCGGCGACCACCACAGTTTCAGACCCGTGAGACTCGAGCACAGTACCGGCACCCGACGATAGGGCTGCCTGCGGGAACGCGTGTTCTGACGAACATTGCGCGCGGCCGGAATCATTCGCCGGCGAAAACCGTACCTAATAGTTTGATTAAGCGGGTAACCGATGAATAGGAGTTGGCTACACGGAGAGAAATCTGCGACACGCTCGATTCATTCGTATGACCACCCCGGCAATTGCCCCCGGGTTCGCCCACGCCCCTTCACGCGCCCTTTCTAGGCACCACCTTGGGCCGCGACGCCACCACGTGGGTCGCACTCGTTCCGGCCCGGCCCACCATTTCGGCCGGTTTGTCATCACCCGCGGCCGCCCGCGCCGGCATCGGCACGCCGCTGGTCGATCCGACCGGCTCCGCCACGGCGCCGGATGCGCCGGCACCCGCCATCGCCGAGCTGACGATCGGGGCCGGCGTCGAGCCCTGCCAGACCGGGGGCACCGATATCGCGCCCACCAACCGCGCCCTACCCAGACTGGCCGAGATGGAGGAGCCCCAACTCCCGTCGCCGCTCATCATTCTCATCGCCGGGGCGGTCGAACTGACGGTCTGGGACGCGCCCGGGGCCGCCATATTCGTCGCACCGGCCAGCGACGTCACCGGCGCGGTCCCTTGGGCCAGCGCCATCATCGGCGGCAACGCGGTCGCCGGATACACCCCGATCTGGGCCACCGACATCAACGACGAAACCGGCGCCGACGTGACTATCGACCCCACCTGGGTCAACGCGGACTGAATCGCGGTCACCGCCGAAGAAAAGCCCGGGCCGAATATCTGACCCCCCACCGACGACAACGCCCCGGTGAATTGCGCCGCCAACGTGCTCAGCGGCGTTGTCAGCAATCCGGCCAGACTCGACGGTGCCGAACTGATCGACGGCAACGCCGCCATGACGGATTGCGCCCCAGCGTGATACCCGAACATCGCCATCACGTCCTGAAGCCACATTTCCATGTATTCGAATTCGGTGGCCGCGATTGCCGCCGTGTTCTGGCCCAGAATGTTCGTCGCGATCAACACCATTAGCTGGATACGGTTCGCTGCGATCGCCGCGGGAGGCACCGTCGCGGCGAATGCCGACTCGTACGACGTCGCCGCCACCCGGGCCTGCACGGCCGACATCGAGGCGTGCGCCGCTGCGGTGTGCAACCACTGCAAATACGGCGCAGCCGCCTGCGTCATCGACTCCGACGACGGGCCTGTCCACTGCCCGTTCGAGGCCAGGCCCGAGACCACGGAATCGAAGGACGACGCCGACGCCCACATGTCGGCGGCCAGGCCGTCCCAGGCAGCGGCCGCAGCCAACAGCGGCCCTGAGCCTGCTCCTCCGTACATCAGGGCCGAGTTGATCTCCGGCGGCAAAAACGCAAAATCCAGAACCATCTACTACCTCGACACGACCAGCCGTTTCAACGGCTTTACAACTGCACCCCGACAGTCACAGCGACTGGACACTGCGTATAACACTAAGGCCGGATCGTAGGGCAGCACTACACCAAAATGGCCCGGTTTGTCGAAATAGTCGGTTAAACGACCGTTAGGCGCCCTTGAGTCGAACCGCCAAGTAGTCGGCGACAGCATCCATGGCCACCCGCTCCTGCGTCATCGCGTCGCGTTCCCGCACGGTGACGGCGTTGTCCTCCAAGGAGTCGAAATCCACCGTCACACAGAACGGCGTGCCGACCTCGTCCTGGCGCCGGTAGCGGCGCCCGATCGCGCCGGCGTCGTCGAAATCGATGTTCCACGACTTCCGCAATTCGGCGGCCAGGTCCCGCGCCTTGGGGCTCAGGTCGGCATGCCGGGACAACGGCAGCACCGCCGCCTTGACCGGGGCCAGCCGGTGGTCCAGGCGAAGCACGGTGCGCTTGTCCACGCCGCCCTTGGCGTTGGGGGCTTCGTCCTCGGCATAGGCATCGATCAAAAACGCCATGAACGACCGGGTCAGTCCGGCCGCGGGTTCAATCACGTACGGCGTGTAGCGGGTGTCGCTGGCCTGATCATAGAAGGACAGGTCGGCGCCGGAATGTTTTGCGTGCGTTGACAAGTCGAAATCGGTCCGGTTGGCGATGCCCTCCAGCTCACCCCACGGGTTGCCCTGGAACCCGAACTTGTACTCGATGTCAACGGTGCGGTCGGAATAGTGCGACAGCTTGTCCTTGGGGTGCTCGTAGAGCCGCAGGTTCTCGGGGGTGATGCCGAGGTCGGTGTACCACTGGTGCCGGGTGTCGATCCAGTACTGGTGCCACTGTTTGGCGGTCGACGGCTCGACGAAGAACTCCATCTCCATCTGCTCGAACTCGCGGGTGCGGAAGATGAAGTTCCCCGGGGTGATCTCGTTGCGAAAGCTCTTACCGATCTGCCCGATGCCGAATGGCGGCTTGCGCCGCGCGGTGGTCACCACGTTGGCGAAGTTGACGAAGATGCCCTGGGCGGTTTCGGGCCGCAGGTAGTGCAGCCCTTCCTCGGTCTCGATCGGGCCGAGGTAGGTCTTGAGCATCATGTTGAATTCGCGCGGCTCGGTCCACTGACCTGGCTCCCCAGTCTCGGGGTCGCGGATATCGGCCAGTCCGTTGGGCGGCGGATGCCCGTGTTTGGCCTCGTAGGCCTCGATCAGGTGGTCGGCGCGATAGCGCTTGTGGGTGATCAGCGATTCCACCAGCGGGTCGTGGAACACCTCGACGTGGCCGGAGGCCACCCAGACCTGCCGCGGCAGGATGATCGACGAGTCGAGTCCTACGACGTCGTCGCGACCGGTGACCACGGCGCGCCACCACTGCCGCTTGATGTTCTCCTTGAGTTCGACACCCAGCGGCCCGTAGTCCCACGCCGACTTGGTGCCGCCGTAGATCTCACCCGAGGGATAGACGAATCCACGCCGTTTGGCCAGGTTAACGACGGTGTCGATGACGGACGCCACGCGGTGGTCCACTCCCTTTCGGATGACTGAAGAAGCGGGCGGCGAATCGTCGCCCGCGAAACATCAGCAATCGTATCGACAGGGCCGTGGTCTTTGACATGCATCATCATGCATGTGACAGTGGAAGTCGTTCCCTATAGTGGGCACTCCACCTACTCGGCACCTTGAGGAGATGACGCTTGCATGGTGATGCCCTCCTCATCGCCGAACGCCGCCACTGGCTCCTCTTCAGATCTGGTTGCCCACCGGCACGGCGAGACGGGCGCCGGCGAGCACGCGCCCTTCGCCGAATATCCCGAGCCGCCGTCGCGAGAAGTCCTGGATGACGCCGGTGAGCTGCTGCGGGCCCTGGCCGCACCGGTACGGATCGCCATCGTGCTGCAACTACGCGAATCCCAGCGCTGCGTGCACGAGCTGGTCGACGCACTGGGCGTGCCACAACCGCTGGTCAGCCAGCATTTGAAGATTCTCAAGGCGGCGGGAGTGGTCGCCGGGGAGCGGTCCGGCCGCGAGGTGCTGTACCGACTGGCCGACCACCACCTGGCACACATCGTCGTCGACGCCGTCGCCCACGCCAGCGAGGGCACGCCATGACGCGCGTCTGCGACGATGCAGAGCGCAGCGATGAGGTGGGGACACCTCCCGCTTGCGGAGGAGAGTGGCGCCAATGACCGGACCGAGCGTCCGTTCCACCCGTCAGCGAGCGGCGATCTCGACACTGCTGGAAACGCTCGACGAATTCCGCTCGGCCCAGGAGCTACACGACGAGCTGCGCCGCCGCGGCGAGAACATCGGGCTGACCACGGTCTACCGGACGCTGCAGTCCATGGCATCGGCGGGCATGGTGGACACGCTGCGCACCGACACCGGCGAGTCCGTCTACCGGCGCTGCTCGGAGCACCATCACCACCATCTGGTGTGCCGCCACTGCGGGTCCACCATCGAGGTGGGTGACCACGAGGTCGAGGAGTGGGCGTCGCAAGTCGCCGCCAAGCATGGCTACTCCGAGGTCAGCCACACCATCGAGATCTTCGGGACCTGCTCGGACTGCGGCCGCTGACCGCACACTGGCCGCCGAACGTGCGGCCGGCCGCACACTCGGCGGGAAGTCAGGCCGTCAGGACACGCCGCATCTGAGCGCCCGAATCGAGCACCAGCAGGATCAGGGTGCGCAGGGCGTCGTCGGCCAGGCCCGCCCCGGGGAAGTTGTAGCGCAGCATCACGTCCGCGGTTTTGGCCGCGCCCTTGCCGGAGTTGCGCTGCGCGGCCTTGTCGCTGACCTTCTCGACGACGGTCACATTGCCGAAGTTGCTGTCGTGGGCCTGTTTGGCCACCTGATCGCTGAGTTTCTTGGTCAGTGGCAGATTCCACGCCACGACCTGGGTGAGCGACACCAGGTCGAGTCCCTCGGCGATGTTCACCACTCGCAGCGACGCGAAGGTGCCGTCGTGGTGCACCGTGAGCCCGCCGTCGGGTTCGTCCTCGACGGTCAGCACGTCGCGCAGAATCGACCCGAGGCGCTCTTGTAGAGATGGCATCAGGCGCTCCCAAACCGTCGGTTGCGGTCCGCGTATTCCGCGCAGGCCGCCCACAGGTCGCGACGGTCGTAGTCGGGCCACAGCTTGTCCTGAAAAATGTATTCGGCATACGCCGCCTGCCACAGCATGAAATTGCTGGAGCGTTGCTCTCCCGAAGTCCGCAGAAACAGATCCACGTCGGGGATGTCGGGCCGCTGCAGGTGATTCGCCACCGTCGCCTCGGTGATGCGCTCGGGGTTCAGCCGGCCGGCAGCCGCCAAACGTGCGATTTCCCTTGCAGATTCCGCGATTTCGGCGCGGCCGCCGTAGTTGACGCAGTAGTTGACGGTGATGACGTCGTTGCCCTTCGTCATCTCCTCGGCGACCGCTAATTCATTGATCACGCTGCGCCACAAGCGAGGCCGCGAGCCCACCCAGCGGATCTTGACCCCGATCGCCTTGAGGTTGACCCGGCGCATGCGCACCACGTCACGGTTGAAGCCCATCAGGAAGCGGACCTCCTCGGGAGACCGCTTCCAGTTTTCGGTCGAGAAGGCGTACAGGCTGAGCCACTTGATCCCGATTTCGATTGCGCCGCAGACAACGTCGATGACGACGGCCTCCCCCGCCTTGTGGCCGTCGGTGCGGGTCAGGCCTTGTTGGGTGGCCCAACGGCCGTTACCGTCCATCACGATCGCCACGTGGTTGGGCAGTCGATCCGCCGGGATCCGCGGTGCGACCGCCTTCGAGATGTGTTGCGGCGGCCGGCTCGGTCCGCCGTCCGCAGACGGCGGCAACTCGGGGAACACCACCGGCCACGTCGACTTGTCGGGAAAAGTCGGATAGTCCGCGGGCGCAGCGGGCAGTTGCGGGAAGGCCGGAGAGTCCCGGGACCTCAAGGTGCGCTCGTGGTTCCTAGCCACAGGCCTCATCCTGCCCGATCAGCACGGCGCGCTGATCGGCGATGGTGGGGGCACTCCCCGGCTCCGCGGCGGCGCCACCCGCGTGCGGGGGACGGTCGACCCGATAATTGCGCTCTACCAGCGGCAACGTCTTGAGCTGGCGTTCCAGATGCCATTGCAGGTGGGCGGCCACCAATCCGCTGACATGGCTGCGGTGGGATTGCGGCGTCGCTTCGGCTGCCGGCCAATCGCCATCGTGCAGCGCGGACATCAGTTCCAGCACGCCCAGCGGCGGTGTCGTGGAGCCCGCGGGACGGCAATGCGGGCAGACGCTGCCCCCGGCGGCGATGTGAAATGCCCGATGTGGGCCGGGCGTGGCACAGCGGGCACACTCGGTCAGCGCCGGCGCCCAGCCGGCGATGCCCATGGCCCGCAGCAGGTAGGCGTCCAGGAGCAGGTCACGAGAGCGCCGTCCGTCGGCCACCGCCCGCAGCGCGCCCACCGTGAGCCGGTACAGCGCCGGGACGGGCGCGCGCTCCTCACCGGCGAGGCGCTCGGCGGTTTCCAGCATCGCGCACCCGCAGGTGTACCGGCCGTAGTCGCTGACGATGTCGGTGGCGAACGCGTCGATGGAAACAACCTGGGTGACGATGTCCAGATTGCGGCCGGGATGCAGCTGCACGTCGATGTGCGCGAACGGCTCCAGCCGCGCCCCGAATTTGCTGCGGGTGCGGCGCACCCCCTTGGCCACCGCACGGACCAATCCGTGATCACGGGTCAGCAGGGTCACGATTCGGTCTGCTTCGCCGAGCTTGTGCTGGCGCAGCACTACCGCTCGGTCTCGATACAGCCGCATATCAATAGTTTTGCACCCCGCCGCGACATCGCGGGGATCCGCGCCGATAGTCTCGTACCCCGTGATTGGCGCTCCTGGACCCGGTTCTGGGTCCGTTTCCGGGTTCCGCGGCACGCGCCTGCCCACACTTACTGACCTGCTGTATCAGCTGAACAGCCGCGCGGTGACATCCGACACATTGGTGCGTCGTTCGCTGCACGCGATCGACACCAGCCAGTCCACGCTGAACGCGTTCCGGGTGGTCCTGACGGAGTCGGCGCTGGCCGACGCGGCCGAGGCCGACCGGCGACGAGCCGCCGGTGAAACGGCGCCGTTGCTGGGCGTCCCGATCGCGGTCAAGGACGACGTCGATGTTGCTGGCGTGCCCACCGCTTTCGGCACCGACGGTCAGGTGCGCCCCGCCACTGCGGACTCCGAGGTGGTGCGCCGCCTCAAGGCCGCCGGAGCGGTGATCGTCGGCAAGACCAACACCTGCGAGCTAGGACAGTGGCCATTCACCAGCGGGCCCGGGTTCGGGCATACCCGCAATCCGTGGTCGCGGCGCCACACCCCGGGCGGCTCGTCGGGCGGTAGCGCCGCCGCGGTGGCCGCCGGTCTGGTCACCGCGGCGATCGGCTCCGACGGCGCCGGCAGCATCCGCATCCCGGCGGCGTGGACGCATCTGGTCGGCATCAAGCCGCAGCGCGGCCGCATCTCGACCTGGCCGCTACCGGAATCGTTCAACGGGATCACGGTCAACGGCGTGCTGGCCCGCACGGTCGCCGACGCGGCACTGGTGCTCGACGCGGCGTCGGGCAATGTCGAGGGTGACCGGCACAAGCCGCCGCCGCTGCGGGCGTCCGACTACGTCAGTATCGCGCCCGGGCCGCTGAACATCGCACTGTCAACCCGATTCCCGTACACCTTCTTTCGGGCCAAGTTGCATCCGGAGATCCTGGCCGCGACCCGAGCAATGGGCGAGCAGCTGCAATTGCTCGGCCACACGGTGGTGAGCGGGAATCCGGACTACGGGGTGCGGCTGGGGTGGGATTTTCTGGCCAGATCGACTGCGGGACTGCGGGATTGGGAGGAGCGGTTGGGCGACGGCGTCGTGTTGGACCCCCGCACCCTGTCCAACCTGCGGATGGGCCATGTGCTGGGCCAGGCGATCCTGCGCAACGCGCGGGCGCACGAAGCCGCGCTACAGCGGCGGGTGGGCTCGATTTTCGACATCGTCGACGTGGTCGTCGCGCCGACCACCGCGCAGCCACCGCCACTGGCCCGATCCTTCGACCGGCTCAGCGGCTTGGGCACCGACCGGGCCATGATCAAGGCATGCCCGGCGACCTGGCCGTGGAATGTATTGGGCTGGCCGTCGATCAACGTGCCGGCCGGGTTCACCGCGGACGGCCTGCCGATCGGTGTGCAATTGATGGGCCCGGCGAACAGCGAGGGCATGCTGATCTCGCTGGCCGCCGAGCTGGAAGCCGTCTGCGGCTGGGCCGCCAAGCAGCCGAAGGTCTGGTGGGAGCACGACCACCTCCGTTCACACGACTCGGGCCAAGCATAAAAAGCTCACGCACCCAACGCATTAGCGACCGATGGGTATCGAAATGAGCCTGCTCAGAAGTGTTTTGACGCCGTCGGGAAGGCTACCCGCGGCCGGCATGCGCAAACGGTCTCTACGGGTACCTGGATAACCGCGTTTGGTGCCCAATGCCCCGGGTACCCGGCTGCGCACACCAGCCGCGCCGACACCCCAGGAGGCAATCAATGTTCACGCATAACAAAGATCTGCAGTTCGAAGTACGAGTCACCGAACCCGACCCACGATTCGCGTCGCTGCTCATGGAGCAATTCGGCGGTGCCAACGGCGAACTCACCGCGGCGCTGCAGTACTTCACCCAAGCATTCGTGCTGCGCCAAAAGAACCCCAAGATGTACGACCTGTTCATGGACATCGCGACCGAGGAGCTCAGCCATCTCGAGATGGTCGGATCGATGATCACCATGTTGCTCGACGGACTCAGCGACAATCTCAAGATCGCGAATCAACGGTGCGACTGGATGCCGGCCGTCGCCAGTACCGACGGGCGCGACAACATCATTCATCAGGTCGCCGTCAACCCAATGTTCCTGGTGCTCAGCGGCGGTGGACCCGACGTCAAGGATTCCGCAGGCAACAACTGGACCGGGGCGTTCATTGATGCCAACGGCGATCCCACCGTTGACCTGCGCAACAACGTCGCCGCCGAGTCCCGAGCCAAAGTCGTCTACGAGTACCTCAAGCAGTTCACCGATGACCCGGGCGTGCAGGAAACCCTGACCTTCTTGATGACGCGTGAGGTGGCGCACTATCAGCAATTCACCGCTGCGCTCAACGAACTTCCGGTCAACTTTCCGCCCGGGCAGTTGGCAGGCGATCCCCGCTTCCAAAATGTGGCGTTCAACATGTCCAACGGCGGCGGCGAGTCGATACGTGGGCCGTGGAACCAGGGGCAGGGTCCGTGGCCGCAGGGCATGGAATGGGACTACGTGGAAAAGCCCGAACAGCAATGGCTGGGCGGCCAGACGCGCCAAAACAAGGGGACCGAACAGAATCCTCAGGGCTCGCCGGCAGTCGAGGCCGAAAAGCCGTTCACGCACGAACAGCACTCGCCCACAACCTAATCGGCTAACAACGAAGACTGGGCATCGGATGCTCCGATGCCCAGTCTTCGTTGGGTAATGGACCGGCCTAATGGACCTGCGGGTCCGGCGGGTTGTCTTGGCTACGGCCGGTGACCGCATCGCGCACGTGGTCCACTATCGCCGCGCCCACTCCCATCGTCTTCTGCACGGCAGAGTTGGACGGAGTGTCGGGGTGCGGCCTGGTGGGCGCGATTTTCTTTGCGGCTTCCAGCTTTTCGCCGATCTTCTCCAGATCCTCGCGGCTGATCACCTGTTCGACCTGCGGCCACACCACCTCCTGCTCGTAGGCGATGTGTTCCCGGCCCGCTTCGACGAATTGCTGCAGGGCTTCGTGATAATCCGGGTCGCCGGGCTTGCCGTCTTCGAGGCGCTGCAGCAATTTCTTGCCGGTCTGCTCCTGTTCGATCGCCTTGTCGGCGAACGCATCACCGAGCGCCTCACGCACCGCGGGCCAGAAGAACTGCTCTTCGATCGCTTCGTGCTGTGACTCGGCGATGATCAGGTTGTTCACCATGGTTTCCAGGCCGCTGACTTCAGCGCCGGAGCCCGACGGTGCGCCATCGAGCGTCTCGAACAATCCGAGCACGCTTTCGTGGTCTTGACGGAGAAACGTTAATGCATCCATGCCTTGCCTTCCGATTGGGGCTGTATCGGTCGGTGAGTGGTACCCGGGCTAAGGACACTAAAACGTCAGCCAAAAAACGTCAGCCAATGGCGCTGTACCGGTGGAGCTCTGGAATATTTGGGGCTCAACCCTTCTCCGCTTCTGGCGAATCGCCAATGAGGCCCTCCGGCGGTAGGAGGGCCTCATCTGCTCAGCGGGCCACGAGTTGCTTGTCGATGTTGCCGGCCGCCTGCTCGTCGGTGCTGGCGTAGGCGGCGGCGGCCGTGCCCAGCTTGACGGCGAGGTCCTGGCAGACACCTTGCATTGCTTCGACCGCACGACGGCGCGCGCCCTCGACACGAGTCAGCGCAATATTGGAGGGCTCGCTGCCCACACCGTGGGTGAGCCAGACTTGGGAGCTGATCCCTTTGGTCACCTCGGCCGCCGATCCGATCTTGGCGGATGTTTGGTTCTCAATTGTGGCCAGCTGGTCGAGGTAGTTCGGCGTGACGACTAAATCGGACATGGTTTTGTTCTCCTTTGTGATTTTCGAGTCGGTATTGGTTATTGCACAACGGTTTTGGCTGTTTCGCCGGCTTTACCCGGCGCGTCGTACGATGGCCTCGGCCGCCGCGAACTCGATCGGTGCGCGCTCGACGCCCTCAGTACCCGGTGCCGCTGCGGCGTCGGCGACGTCGTCGGCAAGCCCCTTGTCCTCGATCAGACCCGCCTGCTGGCCCGTCCGGGACACTGGGTAAATCGGCCGCGGTCCCGCACTCTGACCCAGTTGTGCCGCCTTCCCTGGCATTTGAGCAACCGCAGCCAACGTCGGCGCGCTGGATGACAACGCGGCCGCGGGCGCCGCCTCATCGCGCGCCTCCAACACGCGCCGTCGCTCAGAGGTGTCAGCTGCGCCGGCGGGGTTGCTTTGCTTCGTCGAAGCATCCGGGCGTGCCGGGGCGACCTCGACCGCACTGAACACGTCGGTCGTCTTGCTCGAGACCTCCGCGAAGTCGGGCGTGATGGACCTCGGCGCGGCGGCCACGTGCGACTCGGCCGGCGTGGCACCCGTGGAAACCGGTGCCAGCTTTTGGTACTTGGAAATCATTTCGTTCGCCTTGTCCGCATTGTCTTGCGAGTAGCGGAACAGCGTCAAAACGAAAGAGCTGGCAGCGCCGATCCCCAGGACGGCAACCGTGGTGGCGAATGTCTGGGCCAGGGCGAGGCCGGCCGGCTGAGGCACCGATATCTTCAGGGCCAACTCAATGGCAAATGCCGCCATCAGGAGGTCCTTCAATATCCCGAAGGCCAACCGCATATGGGTAACCCACTCGGCCTGATTCTTGGTGATGTCGGCAAGCTGGCGGTCCAGCTCAGCCATCTCCTGCGCGAGAGTCCGCAGTGCCGTTACCTGTTGGGCATAGGCCTGCGACGCGTCGCCCTGCCAGTCGTCGTCCGGGAGCGCCGACCTCAGTTGGTCGGAGATTTCGATGAGCTGTTGCGAGCCTGCGGCGAAATCGGCTCCGTCGCAAGGCGGCCCGAATCCGGTCATCAGTTCCACGAGGTCGACGACGGTGAGGGTCTTGAGGATGAGACTGGTGCTGTCTTTCATCCCCTTGTTCATCTCTTCCAACTCTTCGGGAGACATATTCTGAGACAGTCGATATTGCTGAACCATCTTGTAGCCGACCAGGCCGCCGGACAGCGCGTCCGCGCTCATACTGGTCACACTCGACGCAATGTATTCACCGCCATAACTCGCGCTGCCTGCGCCGTTGAATTGTGCGCCTATACCGCCCAGATTGGCGATCAGTCTTGCGGCATCTACGAATACGTTCATCTGTGTTTCCTTGCTCTCGATACGCTTGGTGCGGTTCGGCGATGAACCCGGCCGGCGGGCCGTTAAGTAAATTTTCGGCGATTGCCCTTGACAGATTCTTGGAACGAATTCCGCGAATTACGCGGCCTCGGCGAGGGTGTGGTCGAGTCGCCCGGCGAGGTGATTCCAGTACAGCCAATCACCGACGGTGTTGCGCTGGGCGGCCGGATCCACCGTGGCGCGGGCCCGGTTCAGGAGTAACTCCTGGGTGTGCACGGCGTAGGCATGCATGGCCCGCAGATGTGCGGCTTGGCGCCCGGCAAGTTGGCTGGCCAGGGGCTGCATCACGGCGATCCACAACGCGGCACGTCGATCGGCCGGCGGATCGCCGGCCGGTGCCGGACATAGCAATTCGAGCAGGTCCCGATCCGGGGTCGCTGCCAACCGATCAGCCGCTTGCGGGTTCACCACTTCGAGCCGGGTTCGCCCCACCATCGCGCCGCTGTCCGGAATGTCATCAGAGCTCAGGACGATCTTGGCCACCCCGGGATCGCAATTGGCCAATTGCTTCTCGGTCCCGATCACCGCCCGCAGCTGGGTGCCATGATGGCTCGCCCAGGCCTGCACGGCCAGCACCGGATAAGTTGCCCAGCGCGCCCGCTCGGCGACCGGAATCCCCTCGTCGGCGCTGGCCATGTGGACCTTCTCGGGCAACTGCACGCCGTCGGGAAGGTAGGCCAGCCCGTAGCTGTTGGCCACCACGATCTCGCCGTCGACGGTCAGGGCGGTCAGCCAGAAGAAACCCAAATCCGGTGTGCTGCCGGCGACCGGCGCGTTCAAAGCCGCCGCGATCTGACGCGCCAACCGCAGCCGGCCGACGTCACGCGCCGCGTTACCCACGGTGGCATCGGCGATGGCATCACGCGCGGCCCGCGCCGCTGAAATCGAAACAAGCTGCACTGCAACGGTATCCGGTGTGCACTCGACCGGTTCCCGGCGCGAAGCGGTCGCTTGCCGCGGGGCTGCCCTGTTAGTTGCGGCCGGGCGCACCGCGGAGTTGGCCGACCGGGTCTGCCCGATTGCAGGACGCGAACCCGAGCCCTGGTTGCCACCGGCCGCGACCGGCGTCGTCGGCGCGGCCGGTGCCATGGGCATGCCCGACATAACGGCGGCCTCTTCGGCCTGCGTCGCCGACGGGTCGCCCGACGAGGGTCGAACCGACACCTCACCCTTGCTTCGTTCGCCACCATGCGAAATCAGATGTGTCGCCGAGCTTTTCGTGACGGCCGGTCCCCCGCCGGAAGTCCCCGGCATGGTGGGGCGCCCGGCGGCCGCCGGCGTTACCGCCACCGATGCGGGGGCCGAAGACGGCGACACCGTTGTGGTCCCGCCCAACGAAGGCGGCCGAGGAGTGGACCGCGGGCCCACCCCCTGAATCGACGACAGCAGCGTTGCCGGCGCCACGCGCACCGGCGCTAGCGAAGCCGTCCGATCGGGAGCGTCTGCCTGGGAATCGTGGTCGGCGGGCGCTAATGCCTGCTGGCTCAGCAGGATCCGCGGCGCACTGGCCGGCGGCGTTGTCTGCTTGATGGCCCGAATCTGCTCGGCCGTGTCGCTCACCACGCCGACATTGGCCGCCAGCGTCGCACTCACCAGCGTGTCGATCGCGTCGGTTCGCTCGGCCGCCTCGAGGCGGGAGTCGTTCTCCAGTTCGTTGATCTGCCGGTGAGCGAGCTCCACGTTGTCGCCGATTTCCGACTTGGCTCGAACCACCGACCCGGCGATATCCCGTTGCCAGGCAACCACTCTCACCAGATGGCGCTGCAGTGTGGTCAGCTCGTCGATACGTGTGGCAAGCTCGCCGCCGGCGGCGCCGGCCGCCCCGCCCGTCCAGACACCGGTCTCGAAGATCGAAATCTGCTCGTGCTGGCAGGCTTCCAGGACTGCGGTGATCTCCGACATCACCCGCGTGTACTCTCGGGCCCGGTCATAGAAGGTGTCCTCATCGACCTGCGGCCATCCGTTCGGCCCCAGCATCTGCTCGGCATACTGACCCGTCGGCTTCACGATGCTCACGGCTTCTGGCCTTTCTGGTCGGCAGCGCTCTTCGCCGCCGGAAGTCGCCCGATGATGCCCTCGGTCCATGCCCGGTTCTCGGTATAGATCGCGTCGTCGTCTTGCTGCAGGCGCTTGCCCTTGCCGGCACCTCGATCGCCCTGGGCGCCCAGTGGGGCCGCGCCCATGCCGCCACCACCCATCGCACCGCCCGCGCCCCGGCCAGGCACCGCAAGGCCGGGGCCCTCGGGGCCCTTCGCCGCGGCGCCTGGCGACGCCGTGGTGTAGTGCGGGTCCTGCAACGGTGCCGACGGCATTGCGGGCCCGCCGAGGCCGACCGACGCCGGCTTGAGCCCCGGCGCACCCGCTTTGGGCAGGCCCGGGACTTTGGTGTCTTTGCTGCCCGCCAAGGCCGGACCGGGCTGCGCCGGGGTCTTCGGGGAGGCGCCCATCGGCAGACTCGGGATGCTGGGGACGCTAGGTACCCCGGCCGGTGCATCGGCAGCTGAGCCGTCCGGATACAGTGACCCGCCGCCGTCAGGCAGGTTGTCGTCCGACGGTGGCTGGATTGCGGTGGCCGCCGGCGGCGTCGGGGGGTTGATCGGAGCTAACGGCAGGTTCGCCTTCTGCTGGTACTGCGCAACGAGCTCGTCCGACTTCTCCTGAGCCTTCTGGAAAAACTCGATGTAAGACTGCTTGTATGCGGCCTGCGCGGGGTCGTCCCAAATTCGTTCCCAGGTTTCTTCGCAACGCAGAATTTCCGCGTAGTCGAGGACGTAGTCACCGCCGGCGGGGTTGAGATCGGGAAATACGATGTGCGCGCCGCGCATCCAGCGGTGCGCGTCTACGACGGCGTGGGCCTGAGTGACCAGCTGGTTGCACAATTCCGCCATCCCGGTCAACCACGATCGCTGTTGATCGAAGTTCGCCTCAACGGCCGAGCACGCCGGGCCCGACCATTCGGTGAAAGGCCGAAAGCGAACGACGGCTTGCAGCAGCGCCACCCGATGGGCCGCCCATGCATCCGCGAAGGCGAGAAATGCGGCACCCTGGTCGGGTTGCTCCAAGTCGAACGCCCGTTGTTTGACCGCCTGAAATTCGCCCGGCAACGGGTCGGCCGCCAGGCGGGTGTCCTTCAGCGAGGCTCGGTCCACCGCCTGATCGGCGTGCTGCACCGGCCGGTTCGACACGGAGGTTCCGTCACGCAGAGCCTGCGCGGCGCCCTCGTCCGCGTCCTCGTAGGCATCGGCCGCGTTACGCAGCGTCTCCGCCAAATTTGCCCGCTCCTTTTCGCCCACCGCCAAATAGATCCGCATGTTGTTGGCGGACAACACAAGTTGTTCGGCCGCCGCGACGATCGGCGCAAGGTTGCACGGCGCCTGCAGGGCTTGCAATTCGGAGGGCAGACCCGGGATCAGTTGCTCCAGCTCGTTGGCCCGGGCCAGAAGTTCTTGCTTCTCGACATTGACCGTCAACGGTTGCGTCATCGCGCGCGATCCTCCTGCTGGTGTCTGGAACCCGTCGGCCGATATCTCTTCGGCCGCTAGGGGAACCATCGGGGAGAGCCCTCAAAGGATTCTTGGAGCGGATCGGCTCGATTCGTCCAGCGGACCGGCGCAGCTGCTGGGCACCAGCCGCTGCGCCCGTCGGCCGCGAAACCTGATTTCGCTAAAAGCCCAGTCGCCCAAGCTGTTTAGGGTCGCTCTGCCAGTTCTTGGCAACCTTGACGCGCAGGTCGAGATACACCTTGGTGCCCAGCAGTTTCTCGATTTGCCCCCGCGCCGCCGTGCCCACTTCGCGCAGCCGGGCCCCGCCCTTGCCGATGATGATGCCCTTCTGGCTGTCCCGCTCGACATAGAGCAACGCGTGCACGTCGATCAGGTCGTCGCGGTCCTCGCGCGGGTTGACCTCGTCGATCACCACCGCCAGCGAATGCGGAAGTTCGTCGCGAACACCGTCGAGTGCGGCCTCACGGATCAGCTCGGCCATCAAGATCTCTTCGGGCTCGTCGGTCAGCTCGCCGTCGGGGTAATACGCCGGGCCGGGGGGCAGCGCGGCGGCCAGCACGTCGATCAGCACGTCGACCTGGGTGCCGGCCACCGCTGACACCGGAACGATTTCGGCCGCGCCGTCGACGAGTTCACTGACGGCGAGGAGCTGGGCGGCCACCCGGTCCTTGGGCACCTTGTCGATTTTGGTGACGATCACGACGAGGGTGGTCTTCGGGGCGACCGAACGAATCTGGTCGAGGATCCAGCGGTCTCCGGGTCCGATGGCCTCGTCGGCCGGGATGCACAGCCCGATCACGTCGACGCCCGCGTAGGTGTCCCGGACCAATTCGTTGAGCCGCTTGCCGAGCAGGGTGCGCGGCCGGTGCAGGCCCGGGGTGTCGACCAGAATCATCTGAAAGTTCGCCCGGTGCACGATGCCTCGGATGGTGTGACGGGTGGTCTGCGGGCGCTTCGAGGTGATCGCCACCTTGGTGCCGACCAGAGCATTCGTCAGCGTCGACTTGCCGGTATTCGGCCGGCCCACCAAACATACGAAGCCCGAACGGAATTCGCTCATAGCGGGGTGCCGCCGCGATCGGTCAGGATGATCGCCGCGGTGGGGCTGAGCTCGCGCACCGCGGCGATGCCGGGGTCGTCGGCCGACCCCGCCACCAGCACGGCGGCCTCCAGGCCCGTCGCGCCGCTGGATACGGCCGCCGCCACCGCGGCCTGCAGTCCGGTGAGCCGCAGCGCCGACAAGTCCACGGGCGCAGCCCCATACGTGCGGCCGTCGACGTCGCGCACCGAGGCGGCGCTGCGGGCCTGGGCGCGGGCCATCGCGGCCCGGGCCAGCACGACCAGCTTGGTGTCCTCGGAGTCGAGTTGCTCAGCCACGATGCGTGCCCTCGAGTTCGTGGTCCGCCGGCTCGGCCGGGCTCAGCAGCACAGTGCCGATCCGCACCCGCCCGCGATGGTCGGGGCCGCCCTCGGCGCGCAGCCGCAGGCCGTGCGAGACCACCTCGGCACCGGGCAGCGGAACCCGGCCCAACTCCAGTGCCAGCAGGCCGCCCACCGTGTCGACGTCGAGATCGTCGTCGAATTCGACGTCGTAGAGTTCGCCGAGGTCTTCGATCGGCAGCCGCGACGACACTCGAAAGCGCTTGTCGCCCAAGTCTTCTATCGGCGCTACCTCGGCCTCGTCATATTCGTCGGCAATCTCCCCGACGATCTCCTCCAGCACGTCTTCGATGCTGACCAAACCGGCGATCGCGCCGTACTCGTCGACGAGCAGTGCCATGTGGTTGCGGTCGCGCTGCATTTCGCGCAATAGCGCATCCAGCGGCTTGGAGTCGGGTACGAAGACGGCCGGGCGCATCACCTGCGCCACCTTGATGCCGCGACCACCGTCCGCGGCCAACAACGTCTGCTCGACAAGGTCTTTCAGATAGACCACGCCGACGATGTCGTCGACGTTCTCGCCGATCACCGGGATGCGGGAATGTCCGCTGCGCACCGCCAAGTTCATCGCCTGGCTGGCGAATTTGTCACTCTCGATCCAGATCATCTCGGTGCGCGGCACCATCACCTCGCGTGCCGGGGTGTCGCCGAGTTCGAACACCGACTCGATCATCCGGCGCTCGTCGGCGGCGACGACGCCGCGCTGCTGGGCCAGGTCGACGACTTCGCGCAACTCGATCTCGGAGGCGAACGGTCCGTTGCGCAGGCCGCGACCCGGGGTGAGCGCGTTGCCGATGACCACCAGCAGGCGGCTGACCGGCATCAGCAACGACGAAATCACCTGCAGCGGAATGGCCAGCACCAGTGAGATCTGATACGCGTGCTGACGGCCGAGGGTACGCGGGCCCACCCCGATGACGATGAAGCTGGTCAGCACCATGATGGTGGCGGCGCCGAACACCGCCCAGTTCAGGCCGAAGTTGTCGTACAGAAAGACCACCAGCAGTACGGTCGCGGTGACCTCGCACGTGATGCGCAACAGCACCACCAGGTTGATGTAGCGCGGCCGGTCGGCCATCACCTTCGACAGCGATCGCGCGCCGGGCCGCTCGTCGCGCACCAGCTCGGCCACCCGGGCCAGCGACACCGTGCTGATAGCTCCGTCGATCGCCGCGAACACCCCACCCAGAACAATCAACGCGAGCGCACCGAGGAGCTGAGATATCCCGGTCAACGGTGCTAATGCCTTGGCTCGGTCGCGGACTCTTTCTTGGCCTCGTCGCTCTTGGCTCGCCGGTTGAGTAAGCCGGCGATGAGGACAACGACCAGCACCAGCAGCCCATACCGCACCGCCCACGGCCACCAGGCCTGGGCGGGCGGGGCAGGCTGAGCGGGTTGGGTTTGGTCTCCGCGGACGGCCAGCGTCACCAAGAAGTCACCGTTGTCGGTCGGCCCGAAGCCCGGCAGTGACTGGGTTTTGCTGACCCTGATCTGCGCACCGCTGGCGGGATCGGTCACCTGACCCCAGGCCACGGTGGTGTCGTCGAGCAGGAAGCTGTCCTGGCTGCCCACGGGTTGGCTTTCGTCGCGGCCCAGTACCGCCACCTGGCCGACTTGCACCAGCTGGTTGTCGGCGGGGATTTCGGCCAGGACGTTCTGATACAGCGTCGGGGGCGCCGGCGCGGCGTATTCCGGCGGCGGCGGGCCCTGCGAGTTGGGCGGCGGTACGAAGGCCCCGCCGTAGAAGCTGCCGGCGACCAGATAGCTCTCGCCGACCGCGGTGAACGGGACCAGGCCCGCGACGCCGGCATCCAGCACGATCCGGCCACCGGCCGGCAGGTACGCGTCCCGCGACGCGCCGTCATAGGTGTAACGGAAGGTCATCGCCTGGCTCAGCGGGTTGTACAGGGTCGGGCGGTGATCCTCGTCGTAGTCGACGAAGTCCCAGTGCCGGGGGCGGACCAGCACCTTGTTGTCGGCCCTGATCTGATCGATGTTTTCGCTGTGGTTGCTGACGACGTTCTGGACCTGCTGGTTGAAGTCCGTCGAGGTCGGCGGTTTCGGCGGGTCGGCGGGATTGAGCCGCGCCACCGGTGCGGCCTTGGCCTCCGCGATCGCCTGCGGCGGTGCATCCAGCTTCTTCGGCGGAGTCACCACCCCGACGTTTCGTGGCGCGCCCGGGGCCGGCGGATTGATCTTCGGGGTCTGCACCGGCGTCGGCGCCGGGCGCGTGGGACTCGCCGGCAGGGGCAGCGGCGGCGGCTCGGGGATATACACCGGGATACTCGTCGGTGCGGGGGCCGGCCGCGGCGCCGGGGCGTTGCACACGTTCGCGGTGTGATACGCCTCCACATAGAACATGCAGTGCTGGCAGGACACGGGGTTGGCCCCCTCGCCGGCGCACGGAGACGCCGCCGCCACGCCGGGCATGCTGACCAGCACCACTGAGGGTGCAAAGGCTATGGCGGCCGAAACCGCGATCCAGAGTGCTCGCTTTAAAGGGCTCAATTGTCGAAATACCTTGACTTGTCCAGCAACCGGCGGTCTCGCTCGTCCTGCCGGTCGTAGTGGTACGCCTCGACCTGGTCGGCTACCCACTCTTCGAGAAGCCGCCCCTGCAGGGCGAACATCTCCTTCTCCTCGTCGTGCTCGGCGTGGTCGTAGCCGAGCAGGTGCAGCACGCCGTGAATCGTCAACAGCGCCAACTCTTGTCCGAGACTGTGGCCCGCCGCGGCGGCCTGCGCGGCGGCGAATTCCGGGCAGAGCACGATGTCGCCCAGCATCGACGGCCCCGGCTCGGGTGCGTCCGGACGGCCACCGGGCTCGAGCTCGTCCATGGGGAAACTCATCACGTCGGTCGGGCCGGGCAGGTCCATCCAACGCATGTGCAGGTCGGCCATCGCCGCGGTGTCCAGCAGCACCATCGACAGCTCGGCGCCCGGATTGACGTCCATTTTGGCGATGACGAAGCGCGCGACGCTCACCAACTCCGCTTCGGAGATGTCGATGCCGGATTCGTTGGACACCTCGATCGTCATGGCCTGCTCACCGCGTCATCATCGGCGACTTCGGGTTCCGGAGGCCCGCCGAGCAGCCCGATTCATGCCCGAATTGGGTTCCTCAAACCTCGCATAGGCGTCGACGATCTCCGAGACCAGCCGATGGCGCACCACATCCACGCTGGTCAGCTCGGCTATGTAGATGTCGTCGACGTCATCGAGAATGTCGACGGCCGACCGCAAGCCGGACCGGGCGCCGCCCGGCAGGTCGACCTGGGTCATGTCCCCGGTCACGACGATCTTGGACCCGAAGCCAAGTCGGGTGAGGAACATCTTCATCTGTTCGGCGGTCGTGTTCTGTGCCTCGTCGAGAACGATGAATGCGGAGTTGAGCGTCCGTCCCCGCATGTACGCCAGCGGCGCCACCTCGATGACCCCGGCGGACATCAGCTTCGGAATCAGCTCGGGGTCCATCATGTCGTAGAGCGCGTCATACAACGGACGCAGATACGGATCGATCTTCTCGCTCAGCGTGCCTGGCAAAAAGCCGAGTCGCTCACCGGCTTCCACCGCGGGCCGGGTCAGGATGATCCGGCTGACCTGCTTCGACTGCAGCGCGTGGACCGCCTTGGCCATGGCCAGGTAGGTCTTGCCGGTACCGGCCGGGCCGACCCCGAACACGATGGTGTGGGCGTCGATGGCGTCGACGTAACGCTTCTGGTTAAGGGTCTTGGGACGGATGGTCTTGCCGCGCCGGGCCAGGATGTCGAGGGTGAGCACCTCGGCGGGTGACTCGTCGCCGGTGCCGACCAGCATCGCGACGCTGTGGCGCACCACCTCCGGGGTCAGCGGTTGGCCGCTGGCCACGATCGCGATCAGTTCGGAGATCGCGCGCTCGGCCAGCGCGACGTCGGCCGGTTCACCCGAGAGGGTGACCGCGTTGCCGCGAACGTGGAGATCGGCGGCCAGGATGCGTTCGAGGGCGCGCAGGTTCTCGTCCGACGAGCCCAGCAAGCCCACGACGAGATCAGGAGGGATGTCGATGCTGCTGCGAACCTGAGCGTCGGCCTGCAGGGCCCCAGCTGCGTCAGCAGCGTTGGTCTCGCGTGACGTCACGTGGTTTCCGGTGCCTGCCTTCTCGGCTCGTCAGGGTTGATCGGATGCCTCAGTCTACGCCGAGGGCTCCGTCTGGTCAGCTCCGAGCGGTTCCGCCGACTCGACCTCGGCGGTTCGCTCCCATCGCGCGGTGAGCACGCCGAGCGCGCCCAGGGCCACCGCGGCGGCCGTCGAAGTCCGCAGCACCTGCGGGCCCAGCCGGATCGCGACGGCGCCGGCGTCGGTCAGCAACGCGAGCTCATCCGGCGCGATACCTCCCTCGGGACCGACGACCAGGAGCAGCGAGCTCGCCCCCGTCACCGCGATGTCCGCAATCCCTTCGGTCGCCGACTCGTGCAAGACGGTGACCGCCGCGCCGGCGGCCACCTCGTCGCGAATCCGCTGGACCAGTGCCGCCGTCGACAACACGCCGTCAACGGGTGGGAGGTAGGCCCGTCGCGATTGCCGGGCCGCCGACCGGGCCACGGCACGCCAGCGGCGCAGCCCCTTCTCGACGCGGGCGCCCTGCCAGCTGGCCACGCAGCGGGCCGCCTGCCAGGCCAAGAATGCATCCGCGCCGGCCTCGGTGGCCAATTCGATCGCCAACTCCGAGCGCTCGGATTTGGGCAGCGCCTGCACCACCGTCACCGGCGGTGCAGCGGGCTCGGCGGTCCAGCGGTCCAGCACCCGGGCCCGTAAGCCGTCGCGCCCGGATTGCTCGACCACGCAGCGGGCCAGGTTCCCGGCGCCGTCGCCGAGCACCAGCTCCTCCCCGGGCCGGATCCGGCGCACCGTCGCGGCGTGGAACCCCTCGTCGCCGTCGACGACGGCCAGCCCACCGGTGTCGGGCAGTGCTTCGACGTAGAACAGCTGAGAAATTCTAGCCACCATGTGCGGGGCCCCTCAGGTCGTGGCTAGCGCCCGGTGAAGGTCTCACGCAGCCGGCTGAACAGCCCGCCGCCGGCGTGCGTTGAGCGAACCTCGGGCACGTCGCGGCTGCGGCGGTTCTTCAACTCGCGCAACAGTTCGCTGTCGTGGCCGTCCAGCCGGGTGGGAACCACCACCTCGACGTGGACGTGCAGATTGCCCCGCGTCGTCGAGCGCAGCTGGGGCATCCCGTGGCCGCGCAGCGTGATGACCGAACCCGGTTGTGTGCCAGGCGGAATGGTGATCTCGCTGGTGCCGTCGAGGATGGCGTCGACGCTGACGGTGGCGCCCAGTGCGGCGTCGACCATCGGCACCGAAACCGTGCAGTGCAGGTCGTCGCCGTCCCGGACGAAGATGTCGTGGGCCTGCTCGTGCACCTCGACGTAGAGGTCGCCGGCCGGCCCTCCCCCGGGCCCGACCTCACCCTGAGCGGCCAGCCTGACCCGCATGCCGTCGCCGACGCCGGCGGGAATCTTGACGCTGATTTCGCGGCGCGCCCGCACCCGGCCGTCGCCCATGCACTGATGGCACGGGTCGGGGATGACCACGCCGACGCCGCGACAGGTCGGGCACGGCCGCGACGTCACCATCTGACCCAGCAGCGAGCGCTGTACCGATTGCACCTCGCCGCGACCGCCGCAGGTGTCACACGGGATCGGCGCGGAATCGCCGTTGGTGCCCTTGCCCTGGCAGCGGTCACACAGCACGGCGGTGTCGACGGTGACCTGCTTGGTCACGCCGGTCGCGCACTCCTCGAGGTCCAGCCGCATCCGTAGCAGCGAGTCCGAGCCCGGCCGAACGCGGCCGATCGGACCGCGCGACGTCCCGCCCCCGCTGAAGCCGCCGCCGAAGAACGCCTCGAACACGTCACCCAGGCCGCCGAAGCCGCCGAAGCCGCCGCCGGCGGCCGCGTTCTCCAGCGGATCCCCGCCGAGGTCGACGATCCGGCGTTTCTCCGGGTCGCTGAGCACTTCGTAGGCGACGCTGATTTCCTTGAACTTCGCCTGCGCGGCCTCGTCGGGGTTGATGTCGGGATGCAGTTCGCGCGCCAGCTTTCGGTATGCGCGTTTGATCTCCGCGTCGCCGGCGTTTTTGCTCACGCCCAGCAGCCCGTAATAGTCGCGTGCCACGCTTGACCTTTCTTGGCCCTTTTAAGGCCGCGTTACCACGTGTGTCCACAAACCCTGGGATGCGCGATCATCGAGCACCCAGGACTTCGCCAATATAAAGAGCAACCGCGGCCACGCTGGCGATAGTTCCCGGATAGTCCATTCGAGTGGGCCCCAGCACACCCATCCCGCCGTACACGGTGTCCATGGTGCCGTACGCGGTAGACACCATCGACGTCCCCGCCATCTGCTCGACCGCCGTTTCATGCCCGATGCGCACCGTCACCTTGCCGGCCTCCTGCTGAGCCGCCAGCAACCGCAGCACCACCACCTGCTCCTCGAGCGCCTCCAGGATGGAGCGCAGTGAACCGCCAAAGTCCGCGGAGTTGCGGGTCAGGTTCGCGGTGCCGCCCATCAGCAGGCGCTCTTCGGTGTGCTCCACCAGCGACTCCAGCAACACCGTCGCCGACCGGCCGATCGCGTCGCCCAGCCCGCCGTGGCCGCCCAGCTGCGAGGCGAGGTCGGCGACCGCGACCGAGGCCGCGGAGAGCTTCTTGCCTTCCAGCGCCTGGCCCAGGATCTCGCGCAGCTGGGAGAGCTGGTGATCGTCGATGACGTCGCCGAGCTCGACGATGCGCTGATCCACCCGGCCGGATTCGGTGATGACCACCATCAACAGCCGCGCCGGCGTCAGCGCGATCACTTCCAGATGCCGAACCGTCGACGTCGACAGCGTCGGGTACTGCACTACCGCCACCTGACGCGTCAGCTGAGCCAGCAGCCGCACCGCACGGCGCAGGACGTCGTCGAGGTCGACGCCGGATTCCAAGAAGCTGTGGATCGCCCGCCGCTCGGCCGACGACAACGGCTTGACGTCGTCGATCCGGTCGACGAACTCGCGGTAGCCCTTCTCGGTGGGCACCCGCCCGGAGCTGGTGTGGGGCTGGGTGATGTAGCCCTCGGCCTCCAGCACCGCCATGTCGTTGCGGATGGTGGCGCTGGATACGCCGAGGTTGTGCCGCTCGACGAGCGACTTCGAACCGATGGGTTCTTTGGTGGCGACGAAGTCGGCGACGATGGCACGCAGCACCTCGAAGCGACGGTCGTCAGCACTGCCCATTGGTTGCTACCTCCTTGATCGTGTCCATTTTACGGTCTCACACGACGCGCTGACCTCGCTGCGCGAGCGTCCGCCGCGCACTTTCGGCGACTTTGCGGCTAGCCTGTCCAGCAGGTATGTGCACGGGGCTCGACGACGCATCGGAGAAGATCTGCCAATGATTTTCAAGGGCGTACGAGAAGGGAAGCCCTACCCCGAACACGGGCTCTCCTACCGGGACTGGTCCCAGATACCGCCGCAGCAGATCCGGCTCGACGAATTGGTCACCACGACAACCGTGCTGGCCCTGGACCGGCTGCTCTCCGAGGACTCCACCTTCTACGGCGACCTGTTCCCGCACGCCGTGCGGTGGAAAGGCGTCATCTACCTCGAGGACGGCCTGCATCGCGCGGTCCAAGCCGCGCTGCGGAATCGCACCGTGTTCCATGCCCGGGTGTACGACATGGACGTACCGCTGAGCCAGCAGACGCAGGGATCGGGTTCGACGTTCGGGCATTAGCCCGGTCACGTTTGCGCGTCGCCGGGTGTCGACGTAATGAGGGCCAACAAGGTCCGCACGTTGATGATTCAGGACGATTCGGGAGGTCCGCCATGCCCCGGCTTCAGGGAGTCTCCGACCGCGACGCCAGTCTGGGCGCCAAGATCGCCTTCTTCTTCACCAAACGCAAGCTCGCGCAGATGGCCGGGCTGGAAACGGCCGGCATGCTCGAGCCGCTGCGCATGTATGCCCACATCCCCGCATTGCTCAGCGCCATCGGCAAGCTGGAAATGGCCGAATCGAAGCTGGACATCCTGCGCCCGCGCCACCGCGCGCTGGCCGAGCTGAAGGCGGCCACGACGGTGCGCTGCGAGTACTGCGTCGACCTCGGCTCGCAGATCGCGCGCCAGTGGGGCATCACCGACGAGGAACTGCTGGGGATGGCCGACTACCGCAACGCGGCGTGCTTCGACGACGTCGACAAGCTGATCCTCGAGTACGCCACCGCGATGAGCCGGACCCCGCTCGAGGTGACCGACGAGCTGTTCGACGCGCTGCGCGCCCACTTCGACACGGCGCAGCTGGTCGCCCTCACCCACGTCATCAACCTGGGCAACCTGCGGGCCCGGTTCAATGTCGCACTCGGCATCGGCTCGTCCGGCTTCTCCGGCAACCGGGTGTGCGCCCTGCCCGAATCCGGTCGCGCGTGACGGCTGCACTGACGGCACGGTTCGAGGCGGCCCGCCCGCAGCTGGGCGCCCTCGCCTACCGCATGTTGGGCTCGATCGACGACGCGCAGGACGCCGTGCAGGAAGCCTGGCTGCGGCTGGACCGTAGCCCCACCGACGACATCGCCAACCTGGACGCGTGGCTGACCACCGTGGTGGCCCGCATCTGCCTGAACACCTTGCGCGACCGCCACTCCCGGCATCGCGAGGAACCCGTCGCCCAGTTGCCGGATCCGATCGTGGACGCCCACGGCGAATTCGACCCCGAGCACCGCGCGATGCTGGCCGACGCGGTCGGCCTGGCGTTGTTCGTCGTGCTGGACACCTTGGCACCGCCGGAGCGGTTGGCGTTCGTCCTGCACGACGTGTTCGCCGTCCCGTTCGACGAGATCGCACCGATCGTCGAGCGCACCCCGGAGGCGACGCGCAAGCTGGCCAGCCGCGCACGCCGGCGAATCCGGGACGCGGACCCGCTGCCCGACCCCGACATCGCCGCGCAGCGCGAAGCCGTCGACGCCTTCTTTGCGGCGGGGCGCTCCGGCGATTTCGACCGGCTGGTGTCGGTGCTGCATCCCGACGTCGTGTTGCGTGGTGACTTCGGTTCCGGCGCAGGGCTTTTCCACGCCGAGGGTGCGTCGTCGGTAGCCGAGCTGGCCCGCGGCTACGCAGCGCCCGAGCGCGAGGTCCGCGCCGCGATTGTCAACGGCGCGGCCGGCGGGGTCGTCTTCGTCACCGGCCGGCCCACCGCGATCATGGCGTTCGTGGTGCGCGACGGCGTGATCGCCGCCATCGACGTGCTGGCCGACCCGGAGCGCATCGCCCGGCTCGACCTGAAAGCCGTGGCCGGCTAGTTGACCGCGGTCGCCGCCTGCAGCAAAGCGAGCGCGGCGTCGTGTTGGAGCACCCAGTTGCCACCCTGTTGGACGAACACCAGTTGCTTGCTGACCGGCCCGGCGAACTTCGGGCCCGCGATGGCCACCTGGGCGGCGGCCGTATTGGGCCCGGCCGGCACGATGTTCGTCACGGTGAACGTCTCCGGGAAGTTGCCGTTGCGGTAGGCCTTACGCAGGTCGTGGTCGGCAACGTGGCCCTCGTCGGGATTGATGCCGTTTTCGACCAGGCCGACCTTGACGGAGTAGCCCACGCCAGGATCGGTGGCCTGCAGGCACAGGTTGCTCAACTGCTCAGCCGTCGGAAGGCCCGGGCCCACCGGCGCAGGCGCGGGGGGAGGCGGCGGCTCCTGCGGCAGCGGCGCCCCGACCGCGGCCAGTTGCACTGCAGGCACTGGCGTTGCGACGGAAGCGATGCCGACGGCCGCGCCGCCGATGACGGCCAGCGCCGCCGCGCTGATAGCTACGGATTTCACGTTTCCCCCTTTAGCGGCCCGGTTCAGGCCAACCTGACGGATGCTACTCACTGTCCGGCGGCTTGCAGCAGCTCCATCGCCGACGAGCGCGACAACATCCAGCTGCCCTGGTTGACGAAGGTGACGTTCTGCATCACCGGGTTGGTCAGCTTGGGGCCTGAAACCGCGACATCCGCCGTTACCGATCCCGCGGCGGCCGGAGCAATGTCGGTGATGGTGAACGACAACGGCAGGTCGCCGTTCTTCGCCGCCTTCTGCAGCTTCTTGTCCGCGATGTGGGCCACGGTCCCGCTGACGCCGCCTTCGACCAGATTGCCCTTGTTCGTGAACGACACGCTGGGGTCGGCGAGGGTGTTGAGCAGCCCGGTCAGCTGGTCGGCGGTCGGAACGTCGACGGCGGGAGCCGGCACCGACGGTGGGTCCTGCGGCAACGGGGCGCCGACGGCGGCCAGCTGTACCGCGCTAACCGCCGGAATGGACGCGACCGAGGTGACGCCGATGGCCGCGGCGCCGACGGCGCCCAGGGCGGCCACACCCGTGACAACGCTTTTAATGACTTTCAGAGATTTCATGATTCCCCCTTCGAGTGCAACGACGTGACGGAATGTCACCCGTGCCCGCAGTTGGTGTAGATGGTGTGGTTGTGCACCTTGTGACAGATGCTACGCGGGATCACCCCGACTAATCTGTGCGCAACCTATGTAGCAGCCCAGAATCGGGCTTTGCCGCTTAACCAGCCGGACCGGAGACGGATGCACGCAAGCTCTTCGGACGGATGTCGGGCCAGTGTAGTTCGACATAGTCCAGGCATTCGGCGCGGGTCGCTTCGCCGTAGACCACCCGCCAGCCCGCCGGGACGTCGGTGAACACCGGCCACAGGCTGTGCTGTTCTTCCTCGTTGACCAACACGACGAAGGTGCCGTTGTCGTCGTCGAAAGGGTTAGTACTCATCGCTTCTCCACCATCGCCAATCTGGACAGACCACCCGCCGGACCGACCCAGGACCCCAACACCCGGTCCGACAACAGGCCGAGACAGCTCAGGTTCGGAAAACCGGGCCCCTGGGTGAGGCCGGACAGGTTGGGCAGGAACAGTTTGGGGGTGACGTCGCTGACGGACAGGTCGTAGCCGATCCCCTCCTGCAGGCGATCGGACGCCAGTGGTCCGCCCAGACCCAGCTCGAGCAGATCGAGCGCGTCCTGGTTGAACAGTGAGGTGAACCAGAGCGCATCGGCGCCGGAGCCGTCAATGACGAGGTCGAATCCGTGCACCGTCTCCAGGTTCTCGCTGAACCGGTTGGTGGACAGCGTCAGCCGGATCTGCCCGTCGCGGCCGACCGCGTGCGCGACCCGGCCGCGCAGGTGATGGATGCGGTCGTCGGCCAGCAACGCTTCCTGCACGTTCGCCGAGAACACGCCGCGGTCGGTGCGGGCCAGCGCGTCGCGGCGCTCGTCCAGCGTCAGGGCCGTCCAGTCGGTGGGGTCGGAGAACAATGAGTTCTCGAAGAAGCTCTCGCCGCGGGTGAACAACGTCACCTGCGGCGAGATGACCGTGATCGTCGAAACCCGATGCCGGAAAAGCTCATTGAGCATCGAGGCGGCCGTCTCACCGCCGCCGATCACCGCGACCCGCTCGGCGTCGATGCGGTCGTGGCCGGCCGCGCGATCCCAGAACTGCGCAATCGACATCATGCGCGGGTTGCCGGGCAACAACGATTTCTCGGCCTGACCTGGTCCGGTGATCATCAACGCATCCGCGTGCACGGTGGTCTCGCGGGTGTGCAGTGCCCACCGGTCGCCGACGACGCCGAGCCCGTCGACCTCGCCGTGCACCACTTGCATGCCGACCTGGTCGGCGACCCAGCCCAGGTATTGGCTCCATTTGCGATGCGGCGGAGCGGGTCTGCCGCGGTCGATCCACTCGGCGAACGACGCGGTCGCGATCAGGTAGGACTGCCAGCTGTACCGGGTCATCAGCTCGTCGAGCTCGCCGTTGCGGCGCGGCACCAACGCCGACCGGTAGGGAAAGCCGACATCTTTTTCCGGACTGGTTCCGAGCCGGTGCGCCCCGTCGGTCCAGCCGCCGCTCGCCTGCCAGTTCGCCCCGACTCCGGTGCGTTCGACGGCGATCACGTCGGGGACCTCTGGGATATCGGGGCCCATGTCGCGCAATGCCTTGGCCTTGGCCGCCACGGCCACCGCCTTGGCGCCGGCGCCCAGGATCGCCAACGTGCTCATGTCACCACCTCCCGCAGTGAATCCATCCAAAGTTGTTGCAACGCAGAGATGTCCGCGTCATCGAGAATGCCGGGCAGCGCGCGCCACTGCGCGGCCAGAACACGTTGACCGTCGAAGGGCAACACGGTGGCCATGATCGTGAGTTCGTGGCGCACCGCCAGATCAGGTTCCGGCTGCGGCGATACCCCGGCCAGCAATCCGCGCTCCGGCTTCAGCACGGTGCCACCGCCGGTGTGGGCCGCCCCGAGGTAGTTCAGCAGCACCTGCGGACTGGGCAGCGGGGCCAGCCGCTCGGCGGTGTCGGAGCGCAGATAACGCAGCAGGCCGTAATCGAGGCCGTCGCCCGGGATGGCCGCCAACTGCTTCCCGACCTGCCGCGGGTCGGCCGAGGCCACCCGCACCGGATAGATGGAACTGAGCAGTCCGATCGTGTCGCCTGTGTCGGTGGTGTCGTCGACCAAAGTGTCTGCGCGCCCGTGGGTTTCCAGCGCCAGCAGTGGCGGCGGCGTGGCCTGGTTTCGCTGCTGGCGCCAGCACGTGACCATCGCCGCGGTGGCGGCGACCAGCAGATGCGGCAGCGGCAGCCCGGAATTCAGGAGCCGGTGGGTGGTGTCCGCATCGGCGGCGACCATCCGGACGATCAGATCGCCGGCCCGGTCACGGCCCGGATCAACCCGTCGGGCACCGAGATTGGGATCGTCGCCTTCGAGCTGTGCCGCCCAGAACGGCGTGGTGTCCAACTTCTCGGCCCGCTGCGCCAGCGCTTGGGCCCACCGCCGGTAGCTGGTGTGCTCCCGGATCGGCGCGGGCGAGTGGCCGGTGGCCAAAGCCTGCAGCGCCGCGTCCAATTCGCCGAGAAGGACCCGCCACGACGCCGGGTCCATTGCCAACACGTGGGCGGCCAGAAGCAGAACGCTCGGTCCGGTCGGGGGGCGAAGCCAGACCGCGGCCAGCAGCACTGCGCGCTCGGGATCGAGACGTTCGACGGCCGCCGCGACATGCCCGGGGACGACGGCGTGCAGATCACCGGAAACCGTCACCTCGTCGACCAGAGTCGCATTGGCCGGCGTCGGTACCAGGGTCATCGTGGCGCGGTCCAGTCGGGTGCGCAGCACTTCGTGCCCGGCGACGACGCTCGCCAGCGCGGCATCCAGGTGTTCGCGGCTGACGTCGTCGGGCAGCCGGATAGCTTCGGTCTGTGCCAGCCGACGAGGCTCGCCGTATTCGTAGAGCCAGCGGCCGTTGGGCAGTACCGGCATCGGCCCAACGCTGTCTTCGACATTGCTTGCCGCGTAAGCACTTTCGGAGTCGATAGCCTCCGCCAGTTCCCGGACATTGACGCAGTCGAGGATCAGCCTGGCCCGCAACGCCAGACCCCGTGCCCGCGCGGCCTGCACCACCGACAACGCCATGATGCTGTCCAGGCCCAGCTGCAAGAAGTCCGCGGCGACGTCGACCGTGGGCAGGTGGAGCAGCTCCGAAAGCACTTCGGCCAGTAGGGTTTCCGTGGGCGTTTCGGGCTCGGCCCCGGCGGAGCTCGCGGTGTCGGCCGCATCGAATGCGCTCAGCGCGGCCTCGTCGAGTTTGCCGTTGGCGGTCAGCGGGATTTCGTCGACCCTGATGATGCGTTGCGGAATCATATAGCGCGGCAACCGGGTAGCGAGCATGGCACGCAGCTCCACGGTCGGAAGGGGGTGCGCGTCGGGGATCACCACGTAGGCGCTCAGCCGCGCTCCGGTTGGCAGGCGCCGCACCAGGACACCGGCGTGCCGGACGGCGGGGTGCGACTCGAGCGCCGCCGCGATCTCACCCGGCTCGACCCGGTAGCCGCGAATCTTCACCTGCGCGTCGGCGCGCCCCACGTACTGCAGCGAGCCGTCGACACCCCTGCGCACCACGTCGCCGGTGCGGTACATCCGCTCGCCGGCGACAAATGGATCGGCGACGAAGCGCTGGCTCGTCTCCCCCGGGCGGCCCAGATAGCCGCGGGCCAACTGCGCACCGGCCAGGTAGAGCTCGCCGGTCGCCCCGACGGGCACCGGACGCAACCCGGAATCGAGCACGTATCCGCGGGTGTAGTGGGTCGGCCGTCCGATCGCCGGCTCGTCGTAATCCGTGATCGCGGCCACCACCGCCTCGACCGTGGTTTCGGTCGGGCCGTAGCAGTTGTAGGCGCGCAACCGGGTTCGTGCGCACTCGCCGCGGATCAGGGTCCATGCGGACTTCCCCAGCGCTTCCCCGCCCAGTGCCAATACCGTCAGCGGAACCGTCGTGAGCAATCCGCAAGCGGTGAGTTGGGCGAACATCGACGGGGTGGTGTCGATCATGTCGACGCCGTGCTCGGCGATCGCGGCGACCAAGGCCTCGGCGTCGGTCTGGGTCCGCTCGTCGACGACGTGCACGCCGTGGCCGTCGAGCAGCGCGACCAGGGGCTGCCAGGCGGCGTCGAAGGCGAACGACCACGCGTGTGCGATGCGCAGCGGGCGGCCCAGCCGGGCAGCCGCGGGCCGCAACACGCTATCCAGATGATCGTCGGCGTACGCGCCGACGGCTGCGTGAGTTCCGATGACGCCCTTGGGTTCTCCCGTGGTCCCCGATGTGAAGACGACGTATGCGGCCTGCTCCGGCGGCGGCTCGACGGGGTGGAAGTCGGCGCCGTCGTGTTTCGCGGTCCGCAGCAGCTCCTCGTCGACGATGATCGACGCCCCGGTCTGGCGCAGAATCGACTCCGCCCGCTCGGGGGGCAGCCCCGGCTCCATCGGCACGCAGATGCCGCCGGCTTTGAGCACCGCGAGAATCGCAACGATGTACTCCGGGCCGCGGAAAAGCCGGATGGCCACTGGGGTTTCGGACCTCACCCCGCGCTCGGCGAGCCGGGCGGCCAGCCCATTGGCGCGACCGTCGAGCTCGCGGTAGCTCAGCGTGCCGCCGGCCCAGCTGACCGCGACGTTATCGGGCGTTGTCGCCGCGATCGCGGCGAACCGGGTGTGGATGCCGACCGCGGGCGGGGCCGCCGCGCCGGCAGCCGTGCCGGCCTCGTCGTCGAAGAGCACGCTGACCTCACGCAACGGCCGATCCCAGCCCCACAGCAGTCGCTCGGCGGTGGCCATCACCCGCCGGCCCAGCCGCTCGGCGGAGGTGGCACCCAGCGCGCCGTCCAACACCTCGACCAGCACCACCAGTTCGCGGCCCTGCATGTGGGCGGCGATCGCGATCGGGAAGTGTGACAGGCTCTCCAGCGCGGATGGCCGGAATGTCGCACTGCCCGCGGTCAATTCGCCGCCGGCGACCAGCCCGTCCATCGGGAAGTTCTCGTAGACCAGCAAGGTGTCGAACATCTCGCCCACGCCGCCCAGCGCGCGCAGCTGTGCGTGCCCGAGATAGCCGTGTTCGCGCAGCAGCGCGGCATTGCGTTGCACAGTGCGGCATTGGTCGCCCACGCCGGCGGCCGGGTCCAGCTGCACCCGCATCGGCACCGTGTTGATGAACAGACCGATCATTGTCTCGACGCCGGCGAGTTCGGCCGGCCGGCCGGAGACGGTGACTCCGAAGACCACGTCGTGGGTGTCGGTCAGTCGCGACAACACCAGGGCCCACGCCATTTGCATCAGGGTGCTGATGGTGATGCCGCGCGACCGGGCGCCCTCGACGAGCCGCTCGGCGACTTCGGGCGGCAACCGCAGTTCGGTGGTGCGCGGCAGGCCTGCCGGCTGCCCCTCAGCCGAGCCGAGCGCGGCGGCCAGCAGGGTGGGGCCGGCCAGCCCGGCCAGGTGCTGGCGCCAAACCTGTTGGCTGGCCTCCGGATCGCGACTCGCGAGCCACCCGATGTAGTCCCGGTACGGCCGCGGCGCCACCGGAAGCGCCGTGGGGTCTCCGCCGGCGGCGTACAGGATCATCATCTCGTTGACGAACACCGGCAACGACCACCCGTCGATCACGATATGGTGGGCGGTGATCACCAAACGCCATTGTGGGCCCGGCAATTCGATCAGCAGGAATCGAATGGCCGGCCCGCGTTCCAAATCGAACGGTCGCCGCCGTTCGCCGACCTCCAGCGCCGGTACTTCGTCGGGTGAGGCCGTGACCAGTTGCCAGGGCAACTCGACTCGGGAGGGCACGATCTGCACCGGGCGGGCAATGCCCCGGCTGAAGAAGCTGGCCCTCAGGTTCGGGTGTCGGGCCAACATCTTTGTCGCACAATCGCGCAACAGCTCGATGTCCAGTACGCCAGAGATATCCGCGGCCATGCCGATCATGTAGGGATCGTCGGCCGCTTCGCCGTCGACGAATTCGGTGAGCGCGCTCAGCGAATACAAGCCCTCTTGCAAGGGGCTCAACGCCATCACGTCCTCGATGTCAGGTGCGACATCGGTTTTGATAGCGGTCATGACGTCCCGTCCCGCGACGACGACCACAGCTGCGCCACGGCGGCCAGGTCGTCGGCCGACAGTCCGGACGCGGCCATCGGCTCGAAGTGGGTATCGGCCGGCGCCTCGGCCGGCTCGGTGTGGGCGTTGCCTTCGCCCAAAGCGTCCAGGGCGGCGGCCAACTGCGCCACGGTCGGATGCTCGAACACCATGCGCGGGCTGACCGCCAGGCCGGCCGCGCGGGCGCGCGATGACAGTTGCACCGACAGGATGCTGTCGCCGCCGAGGGCAAAGAAGTCGTCGTAGCGGCCGACTTCCGGGGTGCAGAGCAGTTCGGCGAACACCTTGGCGAGCGCCCGTTCGGTGTCGGTGCGCGACGGTTCGAGCTGTCCGCCGGTGCTGACCGCCGGCTTCGGTAGCCCGGGCCGGTTCAGCTTGCCCGAATCGGTCTTGGGCATCGCGTCCAGCACGGTCAGCGACGACGGCATCATGTAGCCGGGCAGCGTCGTCGCGACCGCGGCGCGCACCGCGCTCGCGAAGGCAGCCTTCTCGGAATCGTCGACGATCGGCCGTTGCGGCACAACATATCCGGCCAGCGAGAGACCTCCGTGCATCTCCCAGGTACGGGCGGCGGCCGCGGCGACGCCGTCGGCGGCCGCCAGTGCAATTTCGACCTCGGCCAACTCGACGCGGAAACCGCGCACGTTGACCTGATGGTCGGCCCGGCCGGCGAACTCCAGCTGGCCGTCCTCGGTCCACCGGGCCAGGTCGCCACTGCGGTACATTCGCGAACCAGGTTCGGCCGCATAGGGATTGGCAATGAACCGCGACGCGGTCAGACCGGGCCGCTTCCAGTAGCCACGGGCCAGTTGGTCGCCGGCGTAATACAGTTCGCCGACCACACCGACCGGCACCGGGCGCAGGCCGTCGTCGAGCAGGTAGGCATCGCTACCCGGGACCGGCCTGCCCACAAGCGGATTCGGCAGACCGAGCGGCCCGCGCGACACCGCACCGGAGGTCTCGGTGGAGCCGATGTTGTTCAACAGCTGGATGTCTGTATTGCCCGCACACGCGGTGACCAGGCGCTCCAGCAGCGACGTGCTCACCGGCTCGCCACCGCACACCAGCCGCGACAGGGATCGCACCCCGTCGGGCCGGATGTCCACCAGCGCCGAGACCAGGCTGGGCACCGCGGTGACCTGCGCCACCGCATGCCGGTCCATCAGCGCCGCGAGCGCTTCGGCGTCCCGGTGCTCGGCATCGTCGGCGAGGATCATCGTGGCCCCGGCCGCCAAACCGGCCAGCATCTCCATACCGCCCTCGAGGAAGGTGATCGAGGCCTGGGCGAGTCGAATGTCGTTGGTGCAGGGCGGGTAATGCCGCAACTGCCAATCCAGCCGGGCCGACATCGATCGATGCGTGCCCACCGCGCCCTTCGGCTTGCCGGTCGAGCCGGACGTGAACACCAAATACATCGGGTCGTCAGGATGCGGCACCGGTAGGTCCGGACGAACGGTGCCGTTCTCGACCACCGTGCGTACCTGCGGGTCGCCCAGCGAAATGACCTTTACCCCAGGCACTTCGGGCGTGCTGTCCACGGCCTCGGCCGTCGCCAGTACTACCGGCGGCACCACGTCGTCGAGCATGAACTGCTTGCGCGCCAGCGGATAGCCAGGATCGATCGGGAAGTAACCGCCGCCGGCTTTCATGATGGCCACCAGCGCCACCACCATGTCGATGCCGCGCCGCGTCGAGAGCCCGACCAGCGATCCCGGTGTCACACCGTGTTCGACGAGCAGCCCCGCCAGGTTGTCCGAACGGCGGTGCAGCGCATGGTAATCGAGCTGCTCACTGCCGCAGCGCACCGCGATCCGGTCGGGTCCCCAACTGCGGCTGGGCGCGAGTAACTCCGCAATGGTGCGCGGCCGGTCGGCCGGCGCCGGGGTGCCGCGGCTCCACGCGTCGAGGATCCGGTGCTGCTCGTCGGCATCGATCACCGCAACGTCGCGCAGGGTTTGGTCGACGTTGTCGGCGAACTCGGAGATGATCCGGGCCAGCCAGCCCGCCAGTCGCTCGATCGTCGACCGGCGGTACAGCTCGGTGCGGTAGATGACGTCGCAGTTGTATCCGGCGCCGTCAGCACCGTCGGCGCCCAGAAAGTTGACGCTGAGGTCGGCATGCGCCATATCGAAGATCGGGTCCAGCGAGGTGCACACCGTGTCCTCGCCGGCACCGGCCGCTGGCCCCGAATCGATGACGCGGGTGGCCGGCAACTGATCGCGCACGTGCACCACGACCTGGAACAACGGGTTGCGCGACAGCGAACGCACCGGGCTCACGCTGTCGACCACCCGGTCGAACGGCAGATCCTGATGGGCGTAAGCGGCCAGCGCCGTCTCGCGCGCCCGGGCCAGTGCTTCGCGCAACGTCGGGTTGCCGTCCAGGTCGTTGCGCAGCACCAGGATGTTGACGAAAAAGCCGATCAGCTGATCCAATTCGGCCTCGGTGCGTCCGGCAACCGGGGTGCCTAACGGGATGTCGACGCCACCACCGGCCTTATGCAGCACCACGGCAACGGCCGTTTGCAGCAGCATGAATTCGGTGATACCCAACTCGCGGCATAACTCGGCGAGCTTGGCGCGGGTGGTCGAGTCGATGCGGAAGGCGACGGATTCACCCGCGCCGCTGGGCACCGGCCGGCGAGCGAAGTCCGGCCGCAGTCCGGTGTCTTCAGGCATCGCCGCCAATTGCCGGATCCAGTACTCGCGCTGCTCGGCGGCAATCGCGGACTCCTGGCCGGTGGAGTCCCCCAGGAACGCGCCCTGCCATGCCGCGTAGTCGGCATACTGCACCCGAAGCGGTGCCCACGACGGCACCTCCCCGGCCCGCCGGGCCCGGTACGCGGTGAGTACATCTGAGAACAGCACGCCCGCGGACCAGTGGTCGGAGGCGATGTGATGGACCACGAATGACATCACGTACTCGCCGTCAATGCCGTTGCGCAGCAACGCAATACGGATTGGGCGTTCGGCATCGAGCTCGAAGCAGTGCCGACGCTCTTGGTCAAGCTGCTCTTGCAGCCAGGCTTCGCTGTGCTGGTCGGCACCGTCGAAGGACGCGCGGCGGATCGGCAGATCGCCGGCCGGATTGACCACTTGATACGGCACGCCGTCGATTTCGATGTAGCTGGTGCGCAGGATTTCGTGACGTGCGACGACGTCACCGATGGCCGCGATCAGCGCCTCGATATCCCACGGACCGCTCAGTTTCGCGGCGAACGGAATGTTGTTGACCCAGCTGGGACCGTCGATGCGGTAGGCGAACCAGCTGCGCAGCTGTGACGCCGACAGCGGCTGGGGCTCCTCGTGAGCGGTCGCGATCAACTTGGGCCGAGACTCGACGAGCTCGCCGGACCCGAGCTCGTCGACCCGCTCGGCCAGCCGGCCCACCGTCCCCAGCTCGAAGACATCGCGGATGCCAACCTCCACACCGCAATCCGACCGGATCGCGGTGACCAGTTTGGTGGCCACCAGAGAGTGGCCGCCCAAATCGAAGAACGAGTCGTCGACACCCACCCGGTCGTGGCCGAGCAGGGTGGCAAACAGCGCGGCGATGCGGCGTTCGGTTGGCGTCGTCGGGTCGCGATATTCGGCGCCGGCGGCGATCTCCGGTTGCGGAAGCGCGACGCGGTCGATCTTGCCGTGCGCGGTGATCGGAATCTCGTCGAGCACGACGTAGCCGGCCGGCGTCATATAGTCCGGCAGTGCGGCGGCCACCCGGGCCCGGATCCGCTCGACGTCAACGGATTCGGTGCCGCAGTCCGGCGCCGGGGTCACATAGCCGACCAGGCTCTTACCCAGTCGGGGCAGATCCACCGCCAGCACCACCGCCTGTCCAACGCTGGGGTCGACCGAGATGGCGGCGGCGATTTCACCGAGCTCGATGCGGAAGCCGCGGATTTTTACCTGCTCGTCCGCGCGGCCGACGAATTCGATGTCTCCGTCGGCGTTGCGGCGGGCCAGGTCACCGGAGCGATACATCCGCCCGCCCGCGGTGAACGGGTCGGCGACGAACCGTTCGGCCGTCAGCCCCGGCCTACGGTGATATCCCTGCGCGACATGCGTTCCGGCGATGTATATTTCGCCAATCACGCCGACGGGGACCGGTTGCAGCGCATCGTCGAGCAGATACACCTGCGTGTTGATCTTCGGCCGGCCGATCGGCACGATGCGGGTGCCCTGCGTGCCCTGCACCGGGTAGCTGGTGCAGTTGACGACGGTCTCGGTCGGGCCGTAGAAGTTGTACAGCAGCGCATCGAAGGTGGCGTGGAACTTGTCGGCGATCTCGCCCGGCAGGGCCTCGCCGCCGATCGGGACCCGCCGCAGCGTTCGCCATTGGTTGACGCCGGGCAGCGACAGAAACAGGCCGAGCAGCGACGGCACGAAGTGCATCGAGGTGATGCCTTCGCGGCGGAGCAGGTCCGTCAGGTAGCCGATGTCGCGCAACCCGTCGGGCCTCGGAATGACCAGCCGCGCGCCCATGATCAGGGTGCCGAAAATCTCGCCCATCGACACGTCGAAGCTGGGCGAGGCGACCTGCAGCAACGATTCCGTTGCGTCGACCTGGTATTCGTCGCCGAACCAGACGAAGTACTCGGCGATCGGCGCGTGCGGAACCGGAACACCCTTAGGCAGCCCGGTCGAACCGGAGGTGTAGATCAGGTAGGCGGTGTTGTGCGGGGTCAGTGGCCGAATCAGCTCGGGCGCGGTCACCGGGTAGTTCGACAGGCCGGTAACCGGTTCGCGCAGCACCAGTTTGGCGTCCGCATCACCCAGGATGAACGCGATGCGATCCTGCGGGTAGGTGGGGTCCACCGGCAGGTAGACCCCACCCGCTTTGAGGATGCCCAGCGCCGTGATGACCAGTTCGGGCGACTTGTCCAGCAGTAGCGCGACTCGGTCTTCGGTGCCGATCCCTTGTTCGATGAGCCAGTGCGCCACCCGGTTCGACTCTTCGTCGATCTCCCGGTAGCTATAGTCGCGGCCTTCGTAGCCGACGGCGATGGCATCGGGCGCGGAACTCGCGCGCCGAGTGACCAACTCCGGCAACGTGGCCGCCGCGGTGGTGAACTCTTCGCCCGTCGACACCTGGCGTAGCCATTCGGCGTCTTCGCGGCTCATCAGTGTGCATGCCGACAGCGTCGCGTCGGGGTTGCTCAGCGCGCTGTCCAGCAAGACGACGTAGTGTCGCAGCAGCTGTTCCACCAGCGGGCGATCGAGCACCTCGACGAGGTATTCGGCCTCGACGAGCCCGCCGTTCCCCCCTCGCTGCAGCTCCACCATGAAACTCAGTGGCAGCTGGTTGAAGTGACCGCGCAACTCGGCGCGCGCGCATTGCACACCCGGCGGGCAGAAGCCGGCGCCGTCGGCGTCTCGCTGTCCGAAGCTCACCCGGGTCATCCGGTCCGCGCCGTGGCGGCGATCGGGATTCGATTCGCGCACTAGCCAATCCAGGTCGGCGCGGGAATGCGCGAAGGCGCCGACGGCGCTGTCGCGCGTTTGGGCGAGCAGTTCGCGGAATGTCTGGTGGGAGTGCGGTTGGAGCCGAATCACCACGGTGTTGCCGTAATAACCAATGGCATCCTCGGTCCCGACGCCGCGATTCAGCACCGGCACGGCGACCAGAAAGTCGCTCGACTGGGTGTAGCGCTGGACCAGTGCCGCGAAGGCGGACATCAGCACCATGTACGGGGTGGCGCCGGTCTCCCGGGCCAATGCCGCAACCCGATCGACGACGTCGGCCGACAACCGCGTCGTCGCGCGCTGCGCACGCCAGGTGCTGGGCACCACCGAACCGTTGGGCCCCGGAAGCTCAAGTGGCTCCGGCAGGTTCGTGATCAGTGGCCGCCAGTAGTCCGCGTCCTCGTTATGGCTGGCGGTGTCGGTGAAGGCCGGCTCGACCGCGGGGGCGGGCACCACCGGCGCGGCGGCGAATCCGTCCGGGTCGGTGTAGGCGTGGGTCAGATCGGCGAAAAACGGCGCCCATGACCCGTCGTCCCACGCGATGTGGTGGGCGGTGAACAGCAGCATCAGTTCGTCGGCAGACAAGCGCGCCACGGTGACCCGCAGTGGCGAATCCTTGGCCAGGTCGAAGGGGCGGCAGAAGTCCCGCTGCGCCAGCACGTCCAGCCGCAAGCGCCGCGACTGATCGGACAGATCCGACAGGTCGTGCTGAGCCCATGCCGGCCGAAGATCCGCGCGGACCACCGGATACGGAAGGCCGTCGGCGTCGGTCTCGTAGGTCGTGTGCAGCACTTGATGCCGCGCGGCCACGGCAGTGACGGCGTCCTCCAGCCGCGCTACGTCGACCGTGCCGGTTACCCGATACGAGACGCAGACGTTGAGCAGCGCGGTGTCGGGGTCGACCGACTGCACGAACCACATCCGGTGCTGACCGCCGGACATGCGCGGCTCGTCGAGGGTCGCCACCGACCCTTCGGCTTCGGGCCGGGTCAGGCCGCGTTCAGCGAGCTTGCGGCGCAACAACTCCAGGCGCTTTTCGTCGAGCTGGGCGCTGGCATTGGTTTCTGTCACGCTAGGAGTCCAACCTTTCTAGCATCGCGAGCGTCGAATGTGGCGCCCCGATCGGAGCTGCGGCGGCATCCAGCCGCGATGGGGCTTTCGGGCCGCCGGTTGAGCCGGCGCCCACCGCATCGATCAATTCGTGCACGGTGATGCCGCCGAGCATGCGGGCCACCGGAACCGAGTTCCCCACCGTCCGGCGCAGCCGCTTGCGCAGATCCAGCGCGAGCAACGAGTCCACACCGAGGTCGATCAGCGAGGCACTCGAATCAATCGAGGACGAATCACCCAGGTGCAATGTCGCGGCCAGCTCGGCACGCACCACGTCGGCGACCGGTTTCGCAGCGGAGCCGTTGCCATGCTCGGAGCTCTCGCCGCCGCCGACGCCGCTGAACGGCATTGGCATTCCCTGGCTTTCGAAAAAGACCGAGAGCCGGTCGAAATCCGCGTCGAAGATCAGGGGATCGCCGTCGTAACGGTACAGGCCGGCCTCGATCGCCAATTCGGGGTCCATGGCGATCAGACCCGAACGCTCGGTGCGGGTGATCTCGCTGGCCGCCACCACACCGGCGGCCTGCCATAGTCCCCATCGAATCGCCGTGCAGTCTCGGCCGCTGGCCCGCAACTGGGCGGCTAGCACGTCGAGCATCCGGTTGGATGCCGCGTATGCCGCATGGTGGTAGCCGCCCCACACACCAAACACCGACGAGCAGGCCAGAATCCGGCAGTCGGGCCGCATCGGCCAGACCTCGGCCAGCAGCGCCAGCCCGCGAACTTTCGCGTGGCATACCGCGGCCACATCCGTGCCGGTGAGATCCTCGCGCACAACCGCTTTGGCAATGCCGGCGGTGTGTATCAGCAGTGACGCGCCGGAGCCGGCATATGCGAGCGCGGCGGCGGACAACGCGACGCGGTCGGTGATGTCGCACCGCGGGGCGTGGACCACCGCGTCATGATTTTCGGCCAGCCGTGCCATCGCATCGAGGTCGACGCCGTTGCGGCTCAACAAGGTGACCGTCCGTGCGCCGCGCTCGATGCAGTACCGCGCGTACTGCAGGCCGATCGCTCCGCTGCCGCCGGTGATCACCACGTTGTCCAGTGCGGCGCCATCCAATGGCCGGCTGGTTGCCGAATCGCGGCACTCCCGGAATGTCCGGACATAGCATCGGGGCGATTGGGTCCCCCGCACCGCGATCTCGGCCCCGTCGCCGATCAGCGCTTCGACGACCGCGCGCGCGGTCGCGGCGTCGACATCGCGGCTGGGCAGGTCCAGGTGCCCGAAGATCTGGTCCGGGAATTCGAACCCGACGCTGCGGTGCATCGCGGCCAGGGCGGCCTGTGCCGGCGAGACATTCGGATCCTCTTGCTCGACCTGCTCGGCGCCGGCGGTCAGCAACCAGACGGCCCGGCATCGTGGGCCGATGATCGCGGCGTAGTCGGGTAGCCCCGCGTCGGATCGCGCACCGATCTGCTCGATCGCGGCGAGCGGATCCAGCTGGTCGAGTTCCGGGGCGACCACCACCACTATTTCGGCTTCGCCGAGCGGCACCGCCTGGCAACCGTGGTGCGCGGCGACGGCGTCGATCAGTCGTTGCGTCAACACACCCGCAGCGTCCTCGCCGAAAAAACCGATAGCACAACGAGTTACGCCAGCCGTGGACGTCACCTGCTGCCAGTCCTCAACGGCGGCGGTCAGCGCTGGCACCGCGAGCAAGTCGGTCAGCGGTTCCGGCGTCGCCCACAGGTGCACCGCCCGCATCGGCGCGTTCGGGAACCTCGGCAGCGGCGGCCGGATACCGCCGGGGATGGCCTGGGCCCATGGGCTACCGGGGTCGGCGGTCGCGACGGCGGCGACGTTCGCCGAGAGCGCCTCGGTGATGGGTTTGTCGCGATGTCCCGATCCGACGACCACCGCCGAATCCTCGTCGACGATGTCGGCGAGCGGATAGAGCAGCGACGGGTGTGCGGACAGCTCGACGAACGTGTCGACGCCCAGTTTCTGCGCGTGTCGCACCGCCCGATCGAATCGCACCGTGCCACAAAGGTTCTCGTACCAGTATTCGGAGAAGTCGATGCCGCCATCCACCTCGGTGCCGAAGGTGGAGCCGACGAACCGCGCCTCGCCGGGCCGGAAGGCCGAATCGGGTATCAGCTCGATCAACGGAGTCCGCAACGGCCGTAGTGCGCTGGTGTGGCCCGGATAGTCGACGGACAGTTGATGATTGAAGATGCCGCGGCGCCCCGCCAGTTGCACCGCAGCGGCCACGGCGTCGTGCTCGCCGGACACCACGGTCGACGACGGTCCGTTGACGGCCGACACTTCCAGCCAGCCCGGCGCATCCGCCAGCACCGACTCCGCCTCTTCGAGGCCGACCCCCAGCACCGCCATCGCGTACCGGCCGGTGAGCCGGTCGACGACGGTCGCGCGCGCGCCGACCAACCTGACCGCGTCGGGCAACGTGATCGTGGCGGCCACATACGCCGCCGCCACCTCACCGAGGCTGTGCCCGATGGTGACCTCGGGAACCACCCCGTAGTTTCGCCATGCCGCGGCCAGGCTGACCGCGTGCGTGAACTGGGCGCCCTGAATCTGCGTGCGCGACCAGTTCTGCTCCAGCTCCCCCACCAGGTAAGGCAGCGGCGCGGGCAACCCGGCCGCGACGAACGCCCGTCCGCACTCGTCCGCGGTCTCCCGATAGGCCGGCAGCCGCCGGTAGGCGTCGGATCCCATCGCCTGCCATTGACTGCCCTGGCCCGGAAACACGAAAGCGATGCGCGGCGCCGAGCTCTTCGACGACCAGCTGATCAGGGGGTGCTCGTCGTCGCGGGCCAGCGCCGACAAGCTGTCGACGAGCTCGGCGGAGTCGGCTGCCCGCACCACCGCGCGGTGACGTCGCAGCCGCCGCAGCCCCAGCAGGGTCGACGCGACCGACGCCACGAGATCCGGTGCTCTGTCCCCGTTGCGGTCCAAGTAGTCCAGGATCGCCGCGGCGTCCCGGCGAATCAGCTCTTTGTCGTGCGAGGTGAGCAGCACCGGGACACGGCCGTCCGGCAACATGTGATCGGGCACTATGCGACCTCTGGCATGGAAACGATCAGATGCGCGTTGGTACCCGCGATCCCGAAGGCCGACGCCACGGCCGTCCGTTGTCCGGCAATAGCCGGCCACGCAGTCAGCGTCTGCGCCAGACGTAGACCTTGCCCATCCCAATCGATTTCAGGACTAGCCTCGTCGGCGTGCAGGGTGGGCGGTATCGCGCCGTGTTCGGCCGCGACGAGAACCTTGGCCAACCCGAGCGCACCGGCAGCGGCCAACGAGTGACCCAGGTTGGACTTGACCGAACCCAGCAGCGCCCCGGCACCGGGTTCGGTGTTCCCGTAAGTTCCTGCCAGCGAACGTAATTCGGTGCGATCGCCGAGCCGGGTGCCGGTGCCGTGCCCTTCAATCATGCCCACTTCCTCGGGCTTGATTCCGGCCTGGGTGATCGCGCGGCGGAACAGCCGGACCTGCGCGTCCTCGCTGGGGGCGGACAGACCGGCACTGCGACCGTCCTGGTTGACGGCGGTGGCGCGGACTTCGGCGATGATCTGCCGACCGGCCCGCAGCGCCGCCGATTTACGTTGCAGCACAAACATTGCCGATCCCTCGGCCCAGACCGTTCCGCTGGCCTGCGCGCTGTACGGGCGGCAGTAGCCGTCGTCGGAGAGGGCGTGCTGCTTGGAGAACTCGACGAAGAAACCGGGCGAGCCCAATACGTTGACCCCACCGGCCAGCGCCAGATCGCAATCGCCGTCCCGCAGGGCACGCACCGCAACGTGGAAGGCCACCAGCGCCGACGCGCACGACGAGTCGAGGGTGAGCGCCGGACCGGTCAACCCGAGCGTGTACGCCACCCGGCCCGAGATCACGCTCAGCGCCGTGCCGGCGAGCAGATGGCCACTGTGCCGCGAGAATTCGGCCATCTCGGGCCCGTACCCGGTCATCGATGCGCCGACAAAGCAGCCCACATCGTGGCCGGCCAGGTCGTCGGGGTTGATGCCGCTGTTCTCTAGCGCGCGCCAGGACACCCGCAGCGTCACCCGCTGCTGTGGGTCCATCGCGATCGCTTCGCGAGGCGAGATGCCGAAGAACTCGGGGTCGAATGTGGCTGCCCCGCTGAGGAATCCACCGCGGTCGTGGATCTGTTTGAATCCACTGCGGCGTGACCCGGCGAGCAGTTCGGCGACGGACCAGCCCCGGTCGGTCGGAAACGGGCCTAAGGCCTCGCGGCCGTGCGCCAATAGGTCCCAATAACTGTCGGCGGTGTCGATACCGCCGGGCGCTTCGACGGCCATCCCGACGATCACGACCGGATCGATCGCGACGGCTTCGACCCCGTTGTCAGACATCGGCGTTCACCTGTGTGGCGATCGCATCGACGTGGTCGTAGACGTAGAAGTGGCCGCCGTCGTACAGCGACAGCTCGAAGGACCCGCCGGTATGCCGTTCCCACTGGCGCAGCACGTCGATCGCGATGCGGTGATCGTCACGGCCGCCCAGGACGTGGATGTCGGCACCGATGCGGGTATCGGGACTGGGGTCGTAGCGATTGAAGGCCTGATAGTCGGCGCGCATCGCGGTGGTGATCAGCTCGGAGAATTCCTCGTCGGCGAGCAATTCGGGATCGGTACCGCCGAGGTCGGCGATCTCGGCGAGTACGCCGTCATCGCTGGTCGGCAGCTCGGGCATGTCGGCGACGACACACGGTGGCGGACCCGCGGAAGCCCAGAGCTTCTGCACGGCGACGCCCCGCTCTTCGGCCACCCGAGCAAATTCGAACGCCACCACGGCGCCCATGCTGTGCCCGAACAACCGCAGCGGCGCGACGCTGCGCCACGGCCCGGCCTCAAACAGCCCGAGGGCCAGGTCATGCACGGTCTCGTGGGCAGGTTCGGCGAGCCGGTCGGCGCGCTGCGGGTACTGGACGATGTAGATGTCGCCCCCGGCAGCCAGTGCGGCGGCCAGCAGCCGGTAGCTCGCGGCGGCCGCGCCGGCGTGCGGAAACACCACCGTGGCGCCGTCAGCCGGGCTCTCGCCGCGCCCGGGAACCAGTTTGATCCAAGACGCAAATGTGGAGGGCATGCTGATCAGGTCACGGAATGTCATGGTGCTCACCGGATGCATGGGCGGCGACGCCGTCGGCGCGGGCCAAGTGGGCGGGCGCAGCGTGAGCGCCTGCCGATACCAGCCACGACCGGCCCGCCGGCGCCGTCACCGGGAGCGGGCCCAGGCCCCGACACCGCAGGTTGTCAGCTTGCTGAACTGCGTCGACACCGACGCCGATCAATTCGGCTACCTCCGCACGGATGTTCTCCGAGCACGCGGGGGCACGCTCCACGAAACCTCCCTGAATTAGCACAGGCTGCCCTAATTTTTTTGGTTACCCTATCCCCTCTCCCTGCGGCGTTGCTACCAAGCCCCCGCAAAGGAGCCCGGGTGATCCCGGACACAACGTGGTTTTTGGGTCGTTCCCGCCTGCCGAGCCGCTGATGCGGCATCGAGTGTGAGCCGCCGGCGGGGCGCCCCGGCGTGTCGACGCCCTGAGCGCACCCTCGACGCCACCAGCGCGCTCCCGGTTAAGGGCTGGGTAATCCGTACTGCGCGGCTACCCCGTTGAGCAGCAGAGTGATTCGCTCCTCGAAAGAGGAGTCGCCGAATGGGTCGTAGTGTGACGCGGCGATAGCGCGCAGGGTCGGATAGTCCTCGGGTGCGCTACGGGCGGTCAGGCCGAAGATCCGGGCCAGCCAGGGTTGGCCCCGCTCGGCTTGAATGCGCTCGCGGTGGGATTCGGTGACCGTCCCCATCGCCAGCGCCGTGACGGCCGCCCACACCGACATCGCCTGGTCGGGCTCGAGGCCCTGAGCGCGTAACGCCTCGAGCGCGTGGCCGATGTACTCGAGCTGCCCGTCGTCTTTGACTCCCCCGCTGAGGAACTTCTCCAGCAGGGCGGGTTCCGTGGACAAGGCGGTGCAGACGTAGGCGGCATAGGTGCGCAGCCATTGCGCCCAGTGCTGCCCTGCGTAGCGGGGTGGCGGATTGCCGGCCAACGCGTGCTGGGCTGCGATGCGCAGCAGTTCGTCCTTGTTCTTGACGTGGTGGTAGAGCCCGGGCAGGCTGACACCGAGCCGCTCCGCGACGCGTCGCATGCTGGCGTTCGCGGTACCCAGTTCCAGCACCGCCTCGGCGATGGCCGCACGGTCGATGCTCGGCGGACGACCGCGCCGCGGTGCGTCCTGTCTCATATCGATGCCGCCAGACGTTCGTCGCTGGTCTCGGCACCGGGCTCGGCGGCGCGCACCTGACACGGCACCCCGTTGACGGCGTGAGTGTTGCTCGGAACGTCGATCACGTCGATCGGGTTGAGCAAGTTGTTGTTGACCCCGGGATGAGCGTTGGCCGTCGCGAGTTGGGTGCCGTGCAGGCCGTGGCCCCAACCGTGCGGCAGCGATACCACGCCCGGCATCATCTCGTCGCTGACTTCGGCCGCGACGGTCACCGTGCCCTCCGACGTGCTGACCCGCGCCGGCTGACCGTCGGCCAGGCCGATCCGCGCCGCGTCGTCTGGATGGATCAGCAGCGTGCAGCGATCCCGGCCACGCATCAGCGACGGGACGTTGTGCAGCCACGAGTTGTTCGACCGCAGGTGTCGCCGGGAGACCAGAACCATCGGCGGCTTCGGTCGTTCCAGCCGGGCCGCGAGCCGGGGAACGTCGTCGGCCAGTCGGGCATGGAACAGCTCGACCTTGCCCGACGGGGTGCACACCGACTCGTCGAGGCGACCGCCCTCCAACTCGGCCAAGCGGATCCCGTCCGGGTGTTCGCGCACTTTGGCCAGTGTCAGGCCGTCGGGGTTCTCACCGAACCGGTCGCCCCATGGACCAACGCGAATCCCCAAGTCCGCCAACCGCTTCGGTCCGTGATCGGGTAACGCCCGCAGCAGCGCTTCGGCGTCACATCCGGTCAGCGGATTCCGCGGCAGCACCGACATCGTGGCGATCAAACCGCCGACGTAGAGGTCGTCGAGCGCGGTCACGTCGACCTCGCCGACCGGCGTGCCGAACATCGCACCGCCCAGGCGGATCAATAGCTCCCACTCGCCCGGCCGATCGGGCTCGGGCTCGAAGACGGCGTCCGACCACTTCACGCAGGACGCCACGGAATACATCCAATACAAGTCGTCGATGTGCGAGCGCTCCAGCGGCGACAGGCCGGGCAGGATCACATGGGCGTGCCGGGTGGTCTCGTTGAGCCAGTTGTCGATCGCGATCATCGCGTCGAGTCGGGTCAGCGCCGACGCCAGACGCCCCGCGCCGGGAGCCGATACCGCGGGGTTGCCCGCGACGGTGATCAGTGCCCGCAGCCGGCCCGGCCCGGGGGTGTCGATCTCCTCGGCGAGGCAACCAATCGGATACTGCCCCAGCACTTCCGGTGCACCCCGCACGCGGCTGTGGAAGCGGCCGAACTGCCACCCCTCGCCGTCCTGGTCGGGTGGTTTGGTGAACATCGGTGACCACACCGGGGCCTTGGGAAACACCGCGCCACCGGCGCGGTCCAGTGCGCCTAGGGCGGTGTTGATGACGAACACGAGCCACGTTGCCAGGGTGCCGAATTCCTGTGTGCAGGCGCCGATTCGGCTGTACAGCACCGGATTGTCCGCGCGCGCAAGCTCTTCGGCCAGGCGGCGGATCGTTGCCGGCGCGACGCCGGTGACCGGCCCGACGCGCTCGGGGGTGAACGGCTCGGCCAGCGCAATGACGTCGTCAAGACCCACGACGCGGTCGCGCAGGTGTTCCGGACGGCGGACCCAACCGTTTTCGTGCAGCGTGCGAAGGATCGCGAACAGCAGCAGCGCGTCGGTGCCGGGCTGAATCGGCACCCATTCGCTGGCGCGGCGCGCGGTTTGGGTGCGGCGCGGGTCCACGACCACGACGCGTCCGCGTACCGCGATGTCGGCCAGCAACCCCATGATGTCGGGCGCGGACAACATCGATCCCTGAGATGCCGACGGGTTCGCGCCCAGGATCATCAGGTGATCGGTGCGGGGCAGATCGGGAATCGGCGCGTTCCACATCGTCCCGAAGACCAGCGTTCCCACCACGTTCAGCGGCCACTGGTCGACGGTGCCCGGGGAGTAGTAGGCCTGCATGCCGGCCGCCTGAGCGAAACCGATCAGCGCCCCGATGTGGGTGGCCAGCGCGTGGTTGTGGGCGACCGGGTTGCCGACGTACACCGTCAGGGCCCCGGCGCCGTCGGTGTCGAGCACGGGCCGCAGCACTCGTTCGGCCTCGGCGAAGGCGTCGTCCCAGGAGACCTCCGTGTGGCCGCCGTCGGGCCGACGGACCAGCGGTCGGCGCAATCGATCGGGGTCGGTGTGAATGTGGTTGAGCGAGGCCCCTTTTGGACACAGATGCCCTCGAGACCATACATCGTCGCGGTTGGCGCGGATACCCTCGACGCGGCCTTGGCTGACCTGAACGCGCAGCCCGCACATCGCCTCACACAACGGGCAGGTGACCTTGTGCTCGACCATTGTCGCTCCCGCCAACCGATACGATTTTTGATAATTGTTATGAAAACGCGCCGCGGGTGTCAATGGCGCCGCTCGTCGGCTCTGCATTCATCGTCGGCGGCTTGAGTGTGCGCTGACGGTGGGCTGCGCCGGCGCGTCGGCGCCGCCAGTGCACACTCGACGCCGCCAGTGCGCACTCGACAGAGCGGCTAGTAGTTCAGCCCGGAGAACATGACCCGGCCCGGGTCGAACTTCTGTCGCACGGCCGACAGCCGGGACAGGTTCTGGCCGAAATAGCGCGCCGGCGGCTGGTTAGCCTCGATGTAGTTCACATAGCCGCCAACCGAATACGGCCGAACCGCCTGGTGCGCCGTGCTGAGCCAATTGGTCGCCGCCGCCGGGTCGCCCGTTTCGACGTACCACTGCACTAGCGCGGCCTGCTGGCGCCACGGATATGCGGTCGCCCCCGGCGCCACGCTCGCCAGCGCGCCGTCCAGGGCGTGCATGATCGCCAACATGCGGCCCGCACCACGCGGAAATGCGTTGACCGCGGCGGCAATTCCCTGAGCGGCGGCCGGAGTGAGGCTCTGAAACACATCCGACCCGCCGACGTAGCCGAGCGGCTGCGGGTTCAGGTTGTTGACCGCCAGATACCGGACCAGGTCCATGCGGTTGAACGTGTGGTTCTCGGTCCCGGTCGGCTGCATGCCGACGGCGGCCACGATGGCATTCGCGACGCTCGGACCCGATCCGGCCGGGCAGGTCGCCAGGATGCGGCACGCGGTGCCCATCCCGTCGGTGGTGCTGTCCGCCAGTGCCCAGCTGTTGCGGTCCGCGGTGCGCAGCCAGTTGGCCCAGCCGACCAGCACCTGCGCGAACGACTGCGCCGGGAAGTTGAGGTTCACGGCGTCGACGTCGTGCGTGGGGAAGGTGTTGAAGGTCAGCGAGGTGGTCACCCCGAAGTTGCCACCCCCGCCACCGCGCAGCGCCCAGAACAGGTCGGGGTTGCTGTTGGCGGACGCGGTGACCGCCTGGCCGCCGGGCAGCACCACCTGCGCCGAGGTCAACTGGTCACAGAGCAGGCCGGCGTGCCGGGAGTCCGCACCCATCCCGCCGCCCAGCGCGTGGCCCGCGGCGCCCACCGATGGGCAGGTACCCGTCGGCAAGCCCCGGCCGGCACCGGCCAGCGTCTCGTGCATCGAATACAGACTCGTCGCCGGCGGCACCGTGACCTGCCCGGTGGCGGCGTCGTAGTTGACTCCCCCGGGCAGCTGACGCAGGTCGAACACCATGGCGCCGTTGGCCGTCGAGGCGCCGATATAGGAGTGCCCACCACTGCGCGGCGCGACCTTGAGGTGATTAGCGGCGGCGAAGGCCATCGCCTTTTGCACGTCGCCCGCCGAGGTCGGTGTGACGATCGCCGCCGGGGTCAGACCGTTGTAGTTGGTGTTGAAAACCTGCTTCGCCGAGCCGAATTGCGGGCTGTCCGGGAGCAGCACCTTGCCACCGAGCGCGGACGAAAGTCCTTCCCAGCCAGTGGCATTCGGAGCGGCTTCAGCTGGTGCCGAACCGAACCGGCCCGCGCCGAACACCGCGCCGGCCGCCAGCGCTCCAGCGGCACCGCGCAGAAACGTCTGCCGTGAGATCTCACGCGCCATCGTCGGACTCCCGCGATTGCGTCATGTCCCGCATTGTTAAACCCCGCGATCCGTGGCAGCGCCCGACGTGCGGCGGCATCACCGAAACGAGCCCGAACCGTTACCCGCTCCTGACCGAACGCTGACAGCGAAATTCCCACGACATCGGCGCGGTCCTAAGCTAGTGATCGATAGCGTCCACAACGGGCGAGCGAAGGAGCGGGTTATGGCGCAAGGGCTTTATGGACTGCTGACCGTGGTCGCCCTGGTGCTGGCTCTGGTGTTCGCCACCGGCGCTGCCGTATACGTCAAACGCCTGGGGGACCGAACTCCTACTCCGATCAGCGATGAAATTGGCATCGCCAGAACGGTCACCGTGAAGGTGCGTAAACGCGAACCACTGTCCAAGGATGAGCTGGACTATGCCAAGCAGATCGTCGCGGACCGCAGCTCGGCGATGACGTTCTGCATTCCCGGGGCCTTATTCATGCTCGGATGCTTTTACGTGTTCGGGAGCCTGTACCACCTGCATGGAGCGACACCCTCCGAGCGGACCTTCCTCGGGGTGTTTCCGATGCTCGCCTCCCTGAACTTCACGACCCAGATTCTGCGCAGCGCGAGGTTGAAAAGGCGTCTGCGGAAAATGTCGTGACGCAACGCGCACGGCGTCGTTCATGACTGTTCTGACGTGCCATTTTCTGTCGGCGGCGTGATTGCCAGCAAAAGGCGCGGTCACGCCCATTCGGAATGGCGGCACTTTCGCCGATTCCCGGGGCGGCTCGCCGCTATTGCCGAGGGCCCCGGTGGATGGAAACGTCCGTAGTCATCCTGTACGGTCAGTCCATCTCATTGAGTACATGACCGTCTACTATTCGGGCCAGAGGTGGGGTTGGGATGAGAGCACAGGGTGCGGGGGCGACGCCCGGAAGGGTGATCGAGTGAGCCCTCGTTCAGCCGGCAGGACCGTCTTGGCACGAGCCTGGATGCCTTTGGTTGCGGTCATCGCGCTCGCTGTCGGTGGGGTAGCCATGTGGAAGGTGCACCAATTTTCCGATCCCCCGCCCGTCATCACCGTCAATGAGCCCGCGGCACCGCCGGAGTTCAGTATCAAACGGCTCACGTATGAGTTGTTCGGCTCCGTCGGGCAGGGCGGGATGCTCGTCTGGGTGGACGTCAACGGACATCCGCATCGGGTTGATCTCACGACCCTGCCGTGGTCGCACACGGAGTCGACCACACTCACCGTGGTGTCCGGCAGCATCTCGGCGCAGGTTCAGGGTGGTCAAGTCGGCTGCCGGCTGCGGGTGAATGGCGTTGTCCGCGCTGAACAATCCGATGACCACCAGGACGCGCACGTCTTTTGCCTAGTGAAATCCGCATGAGCGAGCACCGGTCGGAGCGTCCGGCGAAACGACCCTTCGTTCCCAGAATGGTCCGCATCTTCGCGATACCGATCATCGCCTTTTGGGGCCTGCTGGCGGTGTCGACGAACACCTTTATGCCGCAGGTGGAGAGGGTCGCCGAAGAACTCGCCGGGCCGGTAGTCCCGCACTACGCGCCGTCGCAGCGGGCGTTGTTGTCCATCGGTGCGAAGTTCCGCGAGTCCAATTCGACCAGCTTGGCCATGATCGTGCTGGAGGCCAACCGGCCGCTGGGCGACGCGGATCATCTGTATTACGACGATCTGATGCGCCGGTTCAAACAAGACCCCAAGCATGTGCAGTACGCCATGGACTTGTGGGGGAAGCCGATCACCGCGGCGGGGGCGCAGAGCCTCGACGGCAAGTGCGCATACGTGCTGTTGCGTCTCGCCGGCGATATCGGCCAGATGCAAGCGAATGAATCCGTTGCGGCCGTTCGGGATATCGTCGCGAAGGACACACCGCCACCCGGGCTCAAGGTCTACGTCAGCGGCGCCGCACCGCTGGCCTCAGACACGGTGGCCATTGCGAATTCGAGCTTGAACGACATCACGATCGTAACGATCTTTCTGATCATCGCGATGTTGCTGCTGGTGTACCGCTCCATCGTCACCCTGTTCGTGCCGTTGGCCGGAGTTCTGTTCGAGATGTTGGTCGCGAAGGGGGTCATCGCAACCCTCGGTCACCTTGGCTACATCGAACTTTCGTCGTTCGCGGTGAACATCGTCGTCGCGCTGACCCTGGGAGCGGGGACGGACTACGGCATCTTCTTGATGGGCCGCTACCACGAGGCGCGACACGACGGCGAAGGCAGGGAGCAGGCGTTCTACACCGCATACAAGAGCGTCACGCCCGTCATCCTTGGATCGGGTCTGACGATCGCGGGGGCCTGCTACTGCTTGACGTTCGCGCGACTCAACTACTTCCACACCATGGGGCCAGCGGTCGCGATCAGCATGCTGTTCACCATCGCCGCAGCGCTGACGCTCGGTCCGGCGTTCTTGACCGTCGGCAGCCTTTTTGGGCTCTTCGACCCGAAAAGCAAGGCCAAGGCGCACCTGTATCGACGAATCGGGACGAGCGTGGTCCGATGGCCGGTGCCGATCCTGGTGGCCAGTACCGCCGCCGTCATGCTCGGGGCGATCTTCGTGCCGACGTACCGCCAGAACTACGACGACCGTCAGTACCAGCCGCATAATTCCCCCGCCAATCTTGGTTTCCAGGCGGCGGATCGGCACTTCCCGAAGAGCAAGCTATTTTCCGAGATGTTGATGATCGAGTCGGATCACGACCTGCGAAATTCGGCCGACTTCATCTCGTTGGACCGCGCGGCCAAGGCGCTCGAACGGCTGCCCGGTGTTGCGATGGTGCAAAGCATCACCAGGCCCATGGGTCGAGCTTTGGAACATGCCCATATCCCCTACCTGTTCACCACACAGGGCAGCGGTCTCGGCCAACAGCTCCCGTTCACCCAGCGGCAAAACGCCAATACCAGCGAGCAGGCCGAGATCACGCAGCACACGGTCGCGGTCTTGCGCAAGGAGATTGGCTTCTTCCAGACGATGTCGGACGAGATGCACAAGACGGTCCTCACGATGGAGGACATGCAAAAGGTCACCGACGAGTTGAGGTCAAACCTCGCCAACCTCGAAGACTTCTTCCGGCCCATGCGCAGCTATTTCTATTGGGAGAAGCACTGTTTCGACATTCCGGTCTGTTACGCGTTCAGGTCGCTGTTCGAGTCGATCGACGGCCTCGACAAGATGGCCGATGACATCAAGGACGCCGTGGCCTCGCTCGAGGTCATCGACAGAACCTTGCCGCAAATCATCACGCAGCTGAAACTCACCGCCGACGACTCGGAGGCTTTGGCGAGTCTGTTGGTCAGCACCTACGGTCAGTCGTCTCTGCAGACCACCCAGACCGACCAGACATTCGACGACCAGATCAATGTCGGGCTCGACTTCGACCAGTCCCGCAGCGATGACTTCTTCTATATCCCCCACGAGGGGTTCGACAACGACGACGTCAAAACCGGTATGCAGCTGCTGATGTCGCCGGATGGTAAGGCCGCCCGCATCATCGTCACCCACGAGGGAGACGCCAATGGCCCGGAGGGTGTGCAGCACGTCGAACAGTTCCCCAACGCGATAACGGTGGCGCTCAAGGAGACCTCGCTGGCCGGATCGAAGGTTTATATCGGTGGGTCCGGAGCAACCAACAAGGACATCAAGCAATACGCCGCGTCCGATTTGCTGATAGTGGCGATCGCCGCCTTCGTGCTGATCTTCTTGATCATGTTGTTCTTGACGCGAAGTCTGATGGCCGCCTTGGTCATTCCTCTCACGGTGGCCTTCTCGTACGCCGGCGCGTTCGGGCTCTCCATACTCGTCTGGCAGCATCTGATCGGACTGCCGCTGCATTGGCTGATATTGCCGCTGACGTTCATCATCCTGGTGGCGGTGGGTTCGGACTACAACCTGCTGTTGATCCTGCGTGTCAAAGAGGAGCTGCACGCCGGAATCCACACCGGCCTGATCCGCGCGCTCGGCAGTACGGGCGGCGTGGTGACGTCCGCGGGGTTGGTGTTCGCCTTCACGATGCTGGCAATGCTGACAAGCGACCTCAGGACGATCGGTCAGGTGGGTTCCACCGTGTGCATCGGCCTGCTGCTGGACACCTTGATCGTGCGTTCGTTCGTGGTGCCGTGCATCCTGCGAATCCTCGGTCCGTGGTTCTGGTGGCCGACGCTGGTGCGTTCCCGTCCGCTGCCGCAGGCACAAACCATCTAGCGCTTCATTGGGCGGTCCAGCCGCCGTCGATCGAGTAGCTGGCACCGGTGATGGTGGCAGCCGCATCGCCGGCCAGGAAAACTGCAAGTGCGCCAATGTCTTCCGGTCGGGTGAAGCGGGCCATCGGCTGCTTGTCGGCGACGAATTCCTGCTTGGCTTCGTTAAAGGACTTTCCGGCTGACTTGGCGAACTCTTCGATTTGCTGCTCGATCAGCGGGGTCAGCACCCACCCGGGACAGATTGCGTTGCAGGTGATGCCGTGGTCGGCGGTTTCGATCGCCGCCACTTTGGTCAGCCCGACAACGCCGTGCTTGGCCGCGACATAGGCCGACTTCTCGGCGCTCGCGACAAGGCCGTGCGCCGAGGCGATATTGATGATTCGGCCCCAGCCGCGGCGTTTCATCCCGGGCAGTGCGCACCGGGACGTGTGGAAAACGGCCGACAAATTTGTCGCGATCACCGCGTCCCACTTCTCGATCGGAAAGTCCTCCAGCTTCGCCACGAACTGGACGCCGGCATTGTTGACGAGGACATCGACCGATCCGAAGGTCCGTTCGGCGTCGCCGATCATCTCGGCGATCTCGACCGGCTTGGTCACGTCGGCACCCGAATAGGCCGCCGTCACCCCGAAAGTCTCTTCGATACCCGACCGCTGCTGCTCGACAGCCTCCGGGTCACCGAAGCCATTGAGGGTCACGTTCGCGCCCTCGGCGGCGAAGGCCCGTGCGATCGCAAGACCTATACCCGACGTGGAACCCGTTACAACGACCGACTTCCCGTGGATCATCGCCACACTCTCCCCTTGCGGCCGCGTCTCGGCCATCGAGGTGATTATCCGTGAAATTCCGGCCGGCGCTGGCGATAGTGGATGCCCCGTGCCCGCCCTCATCGTCACGAATCTGCACGCGGTGATGTGCTGTGTGCTGTGTGCCGTCACCGGTGCGCAATGCTGGGCTGCGATGTGATGAGGGAATCGGACCCTCTGCACTGCCCTTCGTGCGCCAGGAGAGACCGGACTTTGCCCGCCGATCAAGGCTTGTGCACGCCTTCGCGACAACTACCTGCTCCACTGCGCCCCTCAATCCAGCAGCTCTACCTGCCAGTTGGAGCGTTGGATCCGCACGTCCAGCTCACGAAGCTCTCGCGCCAGCACGTCGGCCTGCGCGCGCAATTCGGCGACGGGTAACGCAGACTGCATTTTCAGCTCGGACCGCAGCTGCCGCGAGTAGCTGGGCTGGTTGGTGCCGGCGGCCGCGTCTGCCGCCGCGGTCACCACATAGTGACGGTGACGCAACGCGTCCCGGCGTGCTAACGCATCGGTCAGGGTGCCATCAGGGTCGATCGCGGTGGCCGCGTTGGTGCGATTGATACGCCGGATCAGAGTTTCGAACTCATCGAGCACCTCGCCGACTTCGGTCAGCAGGCCCGACGCGTCCTCAGCGGGCTCTTCGCCTTCCTGGTATCGAGCGTTGTTCACGATGCGCGTGCGTAGCTGCTCGATCCGCCGCGCCGCGGTCGCGCGAAGCGACAACGCCTCTGCGAGCTTCACGTCCTACTCCTTTATGGTGCCGGCCCGACCGAGTGACCGCGTTGGGCGGCCCGGGCATCTAGCATCATGAACCCGGCTCGGTTAGCTGGCAATTCACTTTTCCAAGCCGGAGCCCGACCGCCCCCGCGTCACGGGCGAATGGTTCTGCGCGCCAAGCTATCTCGGCTACCGTGCTTGACAGCCATCGTTTTCCGGCCCGCGGACGACCCCTGGTCACCGCCCCGCGCGACCACTGCGTACCAAAGCTGCCATTGACGAATGTCACCATTTGCGGTTGACTTCGTGGCATGGCGGACATCGTTCCGGCCCGTGGGTCATTGCGGTCCCGCGGCGCAGCGGCGGTAAGCACGTACACAATGCGACCGTTCAGCGGGCTGGTGCCGCCCGAGCGGGCGTGGGGAATCTGGCTGTCGCGCCAGCTGATCGCGCGCGTCATGGCCACCTTCGGCCCCTCGCTGTCGGGCACCCGCGTTGAACAGGTCGACACGCGACTGCCCGACGGTCGCCGGGTCAAGGGCGAATGGGTGTACGGGCCCCGCACGCCGACGAGCGAGACCACGCGGTCGTCGACAAAAGCTGAGCCGACGGGCGCCGGCTCTTCTCGCGGGCAAGCCCGCTCGTCGACCGTCACCGAAGCGGTCTACTACGTGCACGGCAGCGGTTATGCCGTGTGCTCGCCAAAGACGCACCGGCGCTTGACATCCTGGCTGTCATCGCTAACCGGCTTGCCGGTGTTCAGCGTCGACTACCGGTTGGCGCCGCGCTATCGCTTCCCGACCGCCGCCGACGATGTCCGGGCGGGCTGGGACTGGCTGGTGCAAACGTGTGATGTGACAGCGAAAAACATTGTGATAGCCGGTGATTCGGCGGGTGGTCACCTGACGGTCGACATGCTGTTGCAGCCCGAGGTCGCCGCGAACTCCCCTGCCGCGGTGGTGCTGTTCTCGCCGCTGATCGACATGACCTTCGCGCTCTCGCTCGCTCGCGAGAAGATACGCCGCGACCCCGCTATCCGGGTGCGCGACGCTGCTCGTCTGGTCGCGCTCTATCACCCGGGCATCGATCTCACCCATCCCCGGTTGACACTCGACGTCGCCGGCGGAGCGACGCTGCCGCCGACGCTGGTTCAGGCCGGCGGGGCCGAAATGCTGCAGGACGATGCACGGCAGCTGGCCGCCGACATCAAAGCGGCGGGTGGGCGCTGCGAGCTACAGGTGTGGCCGCACCAAGTTCATGTCTTCCAAGCACTTCCGCGCATGACACCCGAAGCCGCAAAGGCGATGGCCTACGTCGCACGGTTCATCGCCCACGCGTTGCAAGATGCCCGCGTCATGGTTGACGAGGTGGGCTGACATGCTCAGACCACGGGGCAAACTGCTCGGCGCGGCGAAGACCACCAGCCGCAGCGCATTGGCCGTGGTGACCGGGGCCGGCAGCGGCATCGGCGCCGCGTTCGCCGTCGAACTCGGCCGACGCGGCGGCACGGTGGTGTGCAGCGACATCGACGAAGCCGCCGCCCAAGAGACCGCCGATGCGATTGCCGAGCGTGGCGCGAAGGCAATCGCGATCCGCTGCGACGTCTCGCGAATCGACGACGTTCGCGCGCTCGCCGATGAAGCACAGTACTTCTTCGGGGCCGCGCCCACCCTGGTCATCAACAACGCCGGTGTCGGCGCCGGCGGCGCGGCCATCGGCGATGTGCCCCTGGACGATTGGATGTGGACGCTGGGCATCAACCTGTGGGGCCCGATTCACGGCTGCCACGTGTTCACCCCGATCCTGCGTGAGCCCGGTCACGCGCCACGAGGCATCATCAACGTCGCCTCGGCGGCGGCGTTCGGTGCCGCTCCCGGCATGGCCGCCTACAACGTCAGCAAGGCCGGGGTGCTTTCGCTTTCCGAAACGCTGGCCGCCGAATTGTCCGGCACCGGCATCCGGGTCACCGTATTGTGCCCGACGTTCGTCAAGACCAACATCGTGGAATCGGGCCGGATCAGCCAGGAATCCAGTGACCTCGCCACCAAACTGATGCGCTGGACCGGGTTCTCAGCGCAGAAGGTCGCCCGGATCTGCCTGGATGCTCACGATCGCGGTGAGCTTTACTGCATGCCACAAATCGACGCCAAGATCGGCTGGAACATCAAACGTCTTGCGCCCCAGTCCTATACCCGCGCGGTTGGCCTGGTGTCGCGGGCAAACATGCACGGATAACGCAAAGGGAAGGGGGCTGCTGGTGGCCATCGACATGGAAGCCATGCTTGTCAAGATCAAGGATCGCCAGTGGGCGCTCGCCGATATCGATTGGGACGCACCGGGAGCCGACACCATCAAGCCCGAGTTTCGGCCCAAGCTCCGAGCCTTCATGGCCGACCTGTGCTGGATCGAGAACATCGGCGCCCGGGGCTTTGCGGCGCTCGCCAAGAAGGCACCGAACCCCACCATCGCCGAGATCTACCGGTACTTCCACGCCGAGGAACAGCGGCATGCCAACGCCGAACTCGCGCTGATGAAGCGCTGGGGCATGCTCGACGAGGGCGAGGTCCCCGAACCCAACGTCAACATCAAGTTGGCCATCGAGTGGCTGGACACCTTCGCCGACGACATGCCGCTGTCGGTGCTGGGCACCGTGATCCCGATGCTGGAGGTCGCACTCGACGGTGCGCTGTTGAAGTTCCTCCTCGACACCGTGGCGGACCCCGTCTGCCATCAAGTGTTCGAGAAGATCAACAATGACGAATCCCGACACATTGCAGTCGATTTCGAGGTGTTGGAGATGATCGGCAACGCCACTGCTCGGCGGCTCGCCATCGAATTCGTCGGCCGATTCGCCTCTCCCGGCCTGATCCTCGGGATGATCATGTACGTGCCGCTGCTGAACCGTATTCGCAACGAGATGGCCGGGATGGGGATGGATTCGGAGCGATTGTTCAACGCGGTCAACCGTTTCAAGCAACTCGGCGACCGGGGTGAGCGGACCCGGCGGGTGCCTACCTACAAGTTGCTCAAGCGCCACGGCATGTGGGTGGTGAACCCAAGGCACCCCTATCAACTGCTGGCCAATTCCATGGTGTGGCTGTCGGATTTCTATCCCAAGCCGCTACTGAGGCCGGCACCGAGCTGGTCGAAGGAACTCACCCACGACCCGGCGGCGTGACCATGGCAAACGACCACACCTACGCAACGCTGATCATCGGAGCCGGCTTCACCGGACTCGGTACCGCCATTCGGTTGGCCGAGGCAGGAATTACCGACTTCGTCATCCTGGAGCGTGCCGACCGGGTGGGTGGAACCTGGCGCGACACCACCTACCCGGGAGCAAGCTGTGACGTTCCGTCACTGCTGTACTCCTACTCGTTCGTGAAAAACCCGACGTGGTCGCGGACGTACTCACCCGCCGCCGAGATCTGCCGGCACCTCGAATACATGGCGACCAAGTTCGCCATCCGTCCACACATCCGCTTCGGACACGAGGTCGAGGATCTGACTTTCGACGAGGACGCCGGCGTGTGGACGGCGAAGACCAAGAACCGCAGGAAGTTTCGCGCCCGTACCGTCGTGTTGGCCTCCGGCCCCCTCTCGGATGTCAGTTTCCCGAACATCCGCGGTCTCAACACCTACCAGGGACACAAAATCCACAGTGCGCGCTGGGATCACGACTACGACTTCACGGACAAGCGCGTCGCGGTCATCGGCACCGGCGCCAGCGCGATCCAGATCATTCCCGAACTGGTCAAGCAGGCTGGGTTCGTCAAGGTGTTCCAGCGCACGCCGGGCTGGGTGCTGCCCCGCCTCGATATGGCGACCCCTTCGGCCGTGCAAGCCTTGTTCGCCAAAGTGCCTGCCGTCCAACAACTTGCCCGCCAGGCCCTGTTCTGGGGACACGAAGCCAGCGCCACCGCCCTGGTGTGGGATACCCCGCTGACCGCCCTGGTGGCCCGGCTCGGGCAGGCCCATCTGCGTGCCACCGTCAAGGACCCGTGGCTGCGCCGACAACTGACCCCCGATTTCGCTCCCGGCTGCAAGCGGATGCTGGTCTCCAGCGACTACTACCCCGCGCTGCAGCGCGACAACTGCAAGCTGATCTCCTGGCCGATCGCGACGCTTTGCCCCGTCGGCATCCGCACCAGCGACGGCATCGAACACCACCTCGACTGCATCGTGTTCGCCACCGGGTACGACGTCCACCTCACCGGCCCGCCGTTCGCCGTCACCGGCCTCGGCGGACGGTCGCTGGCCGACGAATGGGCCGATGGTGCACAGGCTTACAAGAGCATCAATGCGCACGGTTACCCGAACCTGTTCTTCATGACCGGTCCCAACTCCGGGCCGGGTCACAACTCCCTGCTGGTCTACATCGAGGGCCAACTCGATTACGCGGTGCGCGGCATCCGCACCATCCTTGACGACGACCTGCGCTATCTCGACGTACGCGAAGACGTCCAACTGCGCCACAACGCGAACATTCAGCGCCGGCTCACCAAGACGACTTGGATGTCGGGTTGTCGCAGTTGGTATCTCACCAAGGACGGATTCAACGGCTCGATGTACCCGGGTTTCGCGACCCAGTATCTCCGCCAGATGAGCGATTTCCGCCATGCGGACTACCAGGCGGTGGCGCGCGGGGCAACCGCGTGCGTCACCTCGTCGGCCTAAGCTGACGCATTGAGATGGCACAGAAACCGGAACCCGGCACGATCGCCAGCGTCCTGTACAACGTGCGACGGGCGCCCAAACGCGTTCGGCGCCAATCGCGGGACTTCATCGAGACCGCGGTGTCGCAGCTGTTCGACGCGGCTGCGCGTCACCCGAACGGCGACGCGGGGTCCGGGGAGTACCGGATCGACGACCTGGCCCGACTGGCCGGCACCACCACCCGCAACATCCGGGTCTACCGGGATCGCGGGCTGCTGCCGCCGCCATTGCGGGTGGGGCGCATCGCCTTGTTCAACGACACGCATCTCACCCGGCTGCGGCTGATCACCTCGATGCTCGACCGCGGCTACAACATCGCCCATGTGCGGGAAATGCTGGGCGCCTGGGAAGAAGGCAAAAGCCTCGGCGACGTGCTGGGCCTCGAGACAGCCATCGTGGGCAGCTGGACCACCGAGCAGCCGCAGACCATGCCGGTCGCCGACGCCCAGCGGCTGGTCGACGACCCGGCCGGTTTCGACCGGCTGGTCGCCTTGCAGGTGATCCGCGTCGACGGCCCGCAAGCCACCGTGACCCGGCCCAAACTGATTGAAGCGTTCAACGAGATCCGCGGCTACGGCGTCAAATTGGAGAAGCTCGTCGACCTGCACGAGCAGATCGTGCCCGAGATCGACAAGATCAGCGACCTGTTGGTGCGCGCGGGCGCCGAACATGTCATCGACAAAATCAAACCCGGCCAGGCGCTGCCCGCGGATGCCGAAATCGCCGAGTTGATCACGATGCTGGTCCGGTTCCGCACTCAGGCGGTGGCGACCGTCACCGCAACGCTCGCGTCGTCGATCGAATCGAACATCGAGTCATTGGCCGGCCGCATCCTGACCGACTACCTCGAACGCTCACCGGAAGCCGGAACCGAGGCGCCGCCCGACGAGTTGTCGGCACGCCGCCGCAAAGCCAACTGAGAAAGTTGGAACCTGCCGGGTCGCTCCACCCGGATCGGTCGCGCCTGGAATTAATCCGGCATCGCCTCTTCGGACCAGCCGGGCGATCCGCCGCCCGAGTTCTGCGGCCGCGCCGTTTCCGCAGGCAGGCGCCGCGAAAGCCATGGCATGAGAATCCGTTGAGCGGACCTCCCGGAGCCAGCGTGAGGCCTAAACGTTTGCCCCTGGTTCACCTGCCTAGCGCATAGGAAAGGGCTACCATGGCTGTGTTCCCCGTACCATCACTGGCTCCGACGCGGACTGCATGGGGGCTCGCCAGGCCGACCGGCGCGGAGAAGGGGCCCGGCAGGGGCCAGAAGGGGGTAGTCCGGTGAACCTCTACCTCGAAGGATTCGGACCACCCACGAATTCCGGTGCCGGACCACCCGTGCCGGACGTTTCCTACGGCCGCTGACAGAAAAACGTAACGAAGGTTTAATCCGGCCGGTGCGGACCACCCAGCAAATGCCCGCTCGCGATTAAAACCCATCGACTGAGAGGAACATTATGTTCGTGATCAGGCTCGCGAACGGCGAGGAAGTCCAGGCATCGGACGGCGACGAGCTCGAAATTAACCAGGAAACAGGCGTGCTTACGGTTTCCCGGGTCGATGGATTCGAAGAAATTACGACGCATTACTCGCCGTCCGCATGGCTGTCGGTGACCCACCGCAAACGGGGCGCCGGCGTCCGGCCCTCGCTAATATCCGGTTGAGCGGCGACACGCTAATCCTGACAGTAAATGCACAGCGAACTCACACCAGATTCACGCTAATCCCACCTTACCCGGTCCTACCAGCACCGCTGTGACCACGGGTTTTGGGATCCACGGCCATTTCGGCGCGGCTTGGAACGACATGCACAATTCGGGTCAGATCCGAGTGGCGGTTTGGCAGCGGCAGAGCTAAATTTTCCACGGTCGTCGGGACGTTCGTGGTAGCCCCCGCTTGCGGACGGTGCTTCCCCCGGACCACCGGACGGAAAAAGAGAGGCACCAATGCTGCAAGAGTTCTGGCATAACTTCACGCATAACCTGTTCAAACCGCTTCTGCTTTTCTTCTACTTCGGATTCCTGATTCCGATCTTGAAGGTGCGATTCGAGTTCCCCTATGTGATCTATCAAGGCCTCACCATGTACCTGCTGCTGGCTATCGGCTGGCACGGTGGTGAGGAACTCGCCGAGGTCAATGCCTCCAGCGTTGGGGCGATCGTCGGATTCATGGTGCTGGGCTTCGTACTCAACTTCGCGATCGGCATCGTCGCTTATTACCTGCTCGGTTGGCTGACCAAATTGCGCAGGATCGACCGTGCGACGGTCGCCGGCTACTACGGGTCGGACTCTGCCGGGACGTTCGCCACGTGTGTGGCGGTCCTGGCCGCGGTGAACATCGCCTTCAATGCGTACATGCCGGTGATGCTGGCCGTCATGGAGATTCCCGGCTGCCTGGTGGCGCTCTACTTGGTGGCTCACCTGCGGCACCAAGGAATGGACGCGGCGGGCAACATGGCCGACGAGCCCGGCTACGCGCCGGTCAAGGTCGGCGTCGGGCCCGGCACCGCGGCACGGCCTCCGCAGGGCCAGAGCCTGGAGACCGAGCGTGCGATCGAGGAGGAACTCGAGCTCTCGCTGGAAAAGGGCGAGCGCACAGACGAACTCGACGTCAGCCCGGGCGTGCAGCTCGCCACGAAGAAGCCGTCCATCTTCTCCCGCGAGTTGTTCCGGGAGGTGTTCCTCAACCCCGGGCTGGTGCTGCTGATCGGCGGGATTGTGATCGGCCTGATCAGTGGTCTGCAGGGCCAAAAGGTCGTGCAGGACGACGACAAGTTCTTCGTCCTGGCATTCCAGGGCGTGCTGTGTCTGTTCCTGCTCGAGATGGGCATGACGGCCTCGCGCAAGTTGAAGGACCTGCGAACGGCGGGACCCGGTTTCATCTTCTTCGCGGTGCTGGCCCCGAATGTCTTTGCCACGCTGGGGATCATCGTCGCCTGCTTCTACGCGAGCCTGACCCACACCGACTTCAAGACGGGCACCTATGTGCTGTTCGCGGTCTTGTGCGGCGCGGCGTCCTATATCGCGGTGCCGGCGGTCCAGCGATTGGCAATCCCCGAAGCGAGCCCGACGCTGCCGTTGGCCGCGTCATTGGGTCTGACGTTCTCCTATAACGTCACGATCGGCATCCCGCTCTACATCGAGATCGCCCGCGTCGTCGAAGGGTGGTTCGGCGTTTGACGCCCTCACCCCAGCAGGGTCCGCACGACCGCGTCGGCCAATAGCCGGCCGCGCGGGGTGAGGACCAGCCGGTCGCCGTCGGCCACCAACAAGCCGTCAGCGACCACGGTTTCGGCTCGTTCGCGTTCGGCGGCGTTCAGCCTGTCCAGCGGAAGCCCTTGGCGCATCCGGGTTTTCAATAGCACGTCCTCGGTGTGCGATGCCTCGGCGTCCAATTGCTCGAAGCCCGCCACGGGTAGCGCGGAATCCGCCAGTAGCTGCGCGTATGCGTTGGGGTGCTTGACGTTCCACCAGCGGGTCGCGCCGACGTACCCGTGCGCACCCGGTCCCGCACCCCACCACTGGCCACCATCCCAGTAGCTGACGTTGTGCCGGCACTCGCCGCCCGGCCGAGACCAGTTGGACACCTCGTACCAATCGAATCCGGCCGCGGACAGCCGCTCGTCGAGCAGCTCGTAGCGGTGGGCCAGCACGTCGTCGTCGGGTGCGGCCAGCTCACCGCTGCGTACCCGACGCGCCAGCGCGGTCCCTTTCTCGACGACCAGCGCATACGCGGACACGTGGTCGACGCCGGTCGCGATCGCCGTATCGACCGAGCGCAACAGCTCGTCGTCGGTCTCCCCCGGCGTGCCGTAGATCAGGTCAAGGCTGACGTGCTCGAAGCCGGCCTCCAGCGCCTCGCGGGCCGCGGCCGCCGACCGGTTCGGCGTGTGAATCCGGTCGAGGACGCCCAGCACGAAAGGGGACACCGACTGCATGCCGAGCGACACCCGGGTGTACCCGGCCGCTCGGGCGGCCTCGAAGAAGTCCGGCCAGGCCGACTCCGGGTTGGCCTCCGTGGTGACCTCGGCATCCGGCGCCAGCACGAAGTGCTCGCGGACCATGTCGAGCAGCGCGACGATGCGCGCAGGGCCCAGCAGGGATGGCGTCCCGCCGCCGACGAACACGGTGTTCACCGTCGGTGCATCCAGCCGCGCGGCGGCCAGCGCCAACTCGCTGCGCAGCGCCTGCAGCCAGGCGTCCGGGTTGACGCCGCCCAGCTCGGCGGGCGTGTAGGTGTTGAAATCGCAATACCCGCACCGGGTTATGCAGAACGGGACGTGGAGGTACATCCCAAACGACCGTCCAGGACTCCGCTGTATGCCGGGTAGCTCGACCGGTGCCGCGCGAAGGGCCATGCCAAATGATTGCACGTTCGCCAGGTCCGGCCGGCGGCTCGAGCAACGCGTGGGTGAGCAAATTCACCCGGCGCCCTGGCGCGGCGGCGTCGGCCAGCTCTGCACTACCGCGTGCGGACGCGATCGGCGCTGTTCACCCCGGCCGGAGGCCGATTGACCACGTCAGACGCTGGGTGCATTGGCCTCTCAGGGATTTCTCGGTTTTGTCTATTTGATTACCCAGGATTGCCGGGTAGTTTTGCTCACCGTGAGGGCAAATTTGACCTGGTGGCGCTGGCCGCCGGTATCCATGGCAGAATGGGCGCGTGACCGCCTCCCAGCCCAGCCAGCGCATCGCGCTGGTGGTTCGGCGGCACATCGATCTCAAACGTGTCTGCAGCGGTAGCTGTCCGGCTTGATGTCGTAGACCCGCCCACCTGTACGTCCAGCTGGCGCCGGATCTGCGCCGCCGTCATTGGACCGGTGAGTCGCGCTTCCACGCCTGCACAGCCCGCGAAGGAGATCTTCGAATGACCACAGCCCGTCCCGCCAAGGCGCCTCGCAGTGAGGGCCAGTGGGCACTGGGAGAGCGCGAGCCGCTGAACCCCAACGAGGAGTTCAAGCAGGCCGGCCCCCCGCTCGAAGTGCGCGACCGCATCTTGAACACCTATGCCAAGGACGGCTTCGACAGCATCGAGAAGAACGACCTTCGTGGCCGGATGCGCTGGTGGGGTTTGTACACCCAGCGTGAGCAGGGTTACGACGGCAGTTGGACCGGCGACGAGAACATGGACAAGCTCGAGGCCCGGTACTTCATGATGCGGGTGCGCTGCGACGGCGGCGCCCTGTCGGCCGGCGCATTGCGCACGCTGGGCCAGATTTCCACCAAGTTCGCCCGCGACACCGCCGACATCTCCGACCGGGAGAACGTGCAATACCACTGGATCCAGGTGGAGGACGTCCCCGAGATCTGGCGGCGGCTGGCCGAGGTCGGATTGCAGACCGCCGAGGCGTGCGGCGACTGCCCGCGCGTGATCCTCGGCTCACCGCTGGCCGGTGAGTCCCTCGACGAGGTGCTCGACCCGACCTGGGCGATCGAGGAGATCGTCAAGCGCTACATCGGCCAGCCCGAATTCGCCGACCTACCGCGCAAGTACAAGACCGCGATCTCGGGTTTGCAGGACGTGGTGCACGAGGTCAACGACATCGCGTTCATCGGTGTCAACCACCCGGAGCACGGCCCCGGTCTGGACGTGTGGGTCGGCGGCGGGTTGTCCACCAACCCGATGCTGGGCCAGCGCCTCGGCGCGTGGGTGCCGCTCGACGAGGTGCCGGAGGTCTGGGCCGCGGTCACCTCGGTGTTCCGCGACTACGGGTACCGGCGGTTGCGGGCCAAGGCGCGGCTGAAGTTCCTACTCAAGGACTGGGGCGTAGAAAAATTCCGTGAAGTTCTCGAGCAGGAGTACCTCAAGCGCCCGCTGATCGATGGCCCGGCCCCCGAGCCGGTCACACACCCGATCGACCACGTCGGAGTGCAGCGGCTCAAGAACGGACTCAACGCGGTCGGCGTCGCCGCGATCGCGGGCCGGGTTTCCGGCACCATCCTTTCCGCGGTGGCCGACCTGGCCGAACAGGCGGGTTCGGACCGGATCCGGTTCACCCCCTACCAGAAGCTGGTCATCCTCGACATCCCCGACGACAAACTCGACGAGTTCGTCGCGGGCCTCGAGGCACTTGGGCTGCAAGCGAACCCATCGCACTGGCGCCGGAACCTGATGGCCTGCACCGGGATTGAGTTCTGCAAGTTGTCCTTCGCCGAAACCCGGGTCAAGGCACAGACTCTGGTGCCAGAGCTGGAAAAGCGCCTCGATGACATCAACTCGCGACTCGACGTGCCGATCACCGTCAACATCAACGGCTGCCCCAACTCGTGTGCGCGAATTCAGGTCGCCGACATCGGCTTCAAGGGCCAGATGGTCGACGACGGCGATGGAAACTCGGTCGAGGGCTTCCAGGTACATTTGGGCGGCAGCCTCGGGCTGGACAGCGGATTCGGTCGAAAGCTGCGCCAGCACAAGGTGACCAGCGACGAGCTGGGCGACTACATCGATCGGGTGGTGCGCAACTTCGTCAAGCACCGCAGCGAGGGAGAGCGATTCGCGCAGTGGGCACTTCGCGCCGAGGAGGGCGATCTGCGATGAGCACCGAAACGACCGACCCGGAATACGCCGCACTGCGTGAGCTGGCCGCCCGGGGCGCGGCCGAACTCGAGGGCGCCAGCGCCACCGACCTGTTGCGCTGGACAGATGAGAACTTCGGCGGTATCAACGGCCCGCGCGGCTGGGCGACCTGCAACTACGTCGTCGCCTCCAATATGCAAGACGCCGTGCTGGTGGATCTGGCGTCCAAGGTGCGCCCCGGCGTGCCGGTGCTGTTCCTGGACACCGGCTATCACTTCGTCGAAACCGTCGGCACCCGTGATGCGATCGAATCCGTCTATGACGTGCGGGTTCTCAATGTCACGCCGGAGCACACGGTGGCCGAGCAGGACGAACTGAAGGGTAAGGACCTATTCGCGCGGGACCCCGGCGAGTGCTGCCGGCTGCGCAAGGTCCTCCCCCTGGGCAAAACGTTGCGTGGTTACTCCGCCTGGGTGACCGGGCTGCGCCGGGTCGAGGCACCCACGCGCGCGAACGCGCCACTGATCAGCTTCGACGAGGCATTCAAGCTGGTGAAGATCAACCCGCTGGCGGCCTGGACCGACGAGGACATGCAGAACTACATCGAAGAACACGATGTGCTGGTTAATCCGCTTGTCTACGAAGGCTATCCGTCGATCGGCTGCGCTCCCTGCACGGCCAAGCCCGTCGAGGGCGCCGACCCGCGCAGCGGACGCTGGCAGGGGCAGGCCAAAACCGAATGCGGACTGCACGCGTCGTGACGCGCCGGCGACGATGCAGAGCGTAGCGATGAGGAGGAGTGGCGCCATCAACCCCACGCTCGTGCTGACCGCACACGGGAGCAAGGATCCACGGTCGCGGGCCAATGCCCGGGCCGTCGCCGACCAGCTGGTGCGATTGCGGCCGAAGCTGGATGTGCGACTGGCATTCCTGGAACACAGCTCACCGAGCCTGGCCGACGTACTCACGTCGGCGGATGGACCGGGGGTCGTCACCCCGTTGCTGTTGGCCAGCGCCTACCACGCCCGCGTCGACATCCCCGCCCAGATCGCCAATTGCGGTACGACACAACAAGTGTGTCAGGCATCGGTGCTCGGCGAGGACGACCGGCTGGTGTCAGTGCTGCGCCGGCGCGTCACGGAGTTGGGTGTCTCGCGCCTCGATGACAGCGTCGGTGTCCTCGTGGTGGCGATCGGCACATCGGACCCGGCGGTCAACGCGCGCACCGGCCGGGTGGCACCAAAGCTGTTGGCGGACACGGGTTGGGCGGGGGCAACCACCGCGTTCGCCACCCAACAAGAACGTTCGCTCTCCGAAGCGCTGGGCAGGTTGCGCCGCCAAGGCGCCCAGCGCGTGGTCGTCGCGCCGTGGTTCCTGGCGCCGGGACTGATCCCCGATCGGGTGCAGAGATTCGCAACCAAGACCGGCATCGAGATGGCGGCCCCGCTGGGAGCCCACCGCTTGGTGGCCGAGACGGTGCTGGATCGCTTCGCTGCGGCGACCGCCGCCCAGATCGCGGCCTGACAGTACATCAACGTCACCTGCCGCACTAACATGGCGCAATGGGCGATCGCGGCGCGCACGGCCTTGCCGAGCATCTGGCCGGCCTGCCCCACTTCCACGTCGTCGCCCTGAACCGGAACAACGAGGTCATCTACAGCGACGGCCTGACGTGGCCGGGCGCCGAAGGATTCGCCGCGGACCTGATTTCACCGGCGCCGGGCGCCCCGGTCCCCGAGGTGGAACTCGAAGCGGTGTGGATCATCGAAACCGATCCGCGAAGGTGCCCCTTTGCCCATGGCGACGACACCGCCGAATCCGACGAGCTGACGGTCACCGAATACATCGAGCGGGTGACCCAGCAACCGCCCTACTGGGCGGCGGGGCCGTAGTCAGGCCGAGGTCAGTGTGCTCTGATCTTCGCCCGCCGGAACGGCATCCGCGATGACGGGCGGCACGCGGGTGGCGCGCACATAGACGGTGTCCCCGTCCTTGAGGGCCAGCGCCTCGGCGTCACCCCGGGTGATTTGCGCGGTGAAACTGCCGCCGGTGGCCGCGCTGGTCAACTCGACGCGCACCTCGAATCCCAGTGCCACGACGCGGTCGACGGTAGCGCGGACGACTCCGATGGATTCGGCGGTGCCGTCACCGCCGGCGATCGCCATCTCGGGATTGCGACCGACCCGAATGTCATGCGGGCGAACCAAACTGCCGTTCAGGGTCGAGACCGCACCAAGGAACGACATGACGAACGCGTTCGCCGGGGCGTCGTAAACCTCGGTCGGGGACCCGACCTGCTCAATACGGCCCTTGTTGAGCACCGCGATCCGATCGGCGACGTCGAGCGCCTCGGCCTGGTCGTGAGTGACCAACACCGTGGTGACGTGGACCTCGTCATGCAGCCGGCGCAGCCAGGCCCGCAGATCCTCGCGAACCTTGGCGTCCAGCGCCCCGAACGGTTCGTCGAGCAGCAGCACCTGCGGGTCGACGGCCAACGCGCGTGCGAGCGCCATCCGCTGTCGCTGACCGCCGGAGAGCTGGTTGGGGTAACGACCCTGAAATCCGCTGAGCCCCACGACTTCCAGCAGGTTGTCGACCTTCTCCTTGATTTCGGCTTTGGGCCGCTTGCGAATCTTCAATCCGTACGCGACGTTGTCGCGCACCGTCATGTGCTTGAACGCGGCGTAATGCTGGAACACGAATCCGATGCCGCGCCGCTGCGGTGGCACCCGGGTGACATCACGGCCGTTGATCGTGATCGTGCCGGTGTCGGGCTGGTCGAGACCGGCGATGGTGCGCAGCAGGGTCGACTTGCCGGAACCGCTGGGGCCGAGCAGGGCCGTCAGCGAGCCGGTGGGGACCACGAAGTCCACATGCTGCAATGCGACGAAATCGCCATAGCGCTTATTGACGTCGCGCACGGTGATCGCGAGGTCGCCGGTTTTGGCGTCGGTCATGTCCGAATCTCCTTGTCAGGCCTAGCTCGCCGCTCGTGCCCGGCGGGCATCGAGAATCACCTGGACGATGAGCACGGCCACGGCAACGCCCATCAACAACGTCGACAACGCATAGGCGCCGTATTCGGCCCCGCGGTTGTAGCGATCCGAGACCAGCAGCGTCAGTGTCTGCGACTTGCCCGGGAGATTGGACGACACGATGGTCACCGCACCGTATTCGCCCAGAGTGCGAGCGATGGTCAGCACGATGCCGTAGGTCAGGCCCCACCGGATGGACGGCAGCGTGATCCGCCAAAACGTTTGCCACCAGCCAGAACCCAGGGTGGCCGCGGCTTCCTCCTGGTCGGTTCCCAGCTCATGCAGCACCGGCTCGACCTCGCGCACCACGAACGGCAGCGTGACGAAGATGCTGGCAAGTACGATGCCGGGCAGGCCGAAGATGATTTTGAAACCCAGGTCTCGTTCCACGAAGCCAAGCGCACCGGCCGAACCCCACAGCACGATCAACGCGACACCCACCACGACGGGCGAGACGGCGAACGGCAGGTCGATAACCGCCTGCAGCACACCCTTACCGCGGAATCTGTTGCGCGCCAACACAAGTGCGGTGGGAATTCCGAAGAACACGTTTAGTGGCACCACGATGGCCACCACCAGCAGCGACAAGTCCAGCGCCGATATCGCGGCCGGGGTGCTGATCCAGTCGACGAACTGACCGAACCCGGGGGCAAACGTCCGCCACAAGATCACCGACACCGGGATGATCAGCAGCACCGCGACGTAGGCCAACGCGACATACCGAGTGAGGTAACGAACCCAGCCAGACGATGTCACTGCGCCCGCTCCTCGTGCCGGGCCGCCCGCGCACCGACCAGGCGTAGGGCGAACAGCACCACAAACGAAAGCAGAAGCAACACAATCGATATCGCTGCCGCTCCGGTGCGGTCGTCGTTCTCGATCAACGTGCGGATCCACTGCGACGACACTTCGGTCTTGCCCGGCACCGCGCCGCCGATCAGTACCACCGAACCGAATTCGCCGATGGCCCGTGAAAAAGCCAGGCCGGCACCGGACAACAATGACGGCAGCAGCGACGGCAACACGACCGACGTGAAGACCTTCGGGCCGCTGGCGCCCAGCGAGGCGGCGGCCTCCTCGGTTTCCCGGTCGATTTCCAGTAGCACCGGTTGAACGGCGCGCACCACGAAGGGCAGCGTGACGAACGCCAGCGCCACCGCCACACCCCACGCGGTGTGCTGAAGATGCAGGCCGACCGGGCTGTTTTTCCCGTAGAGAGCCAGCATGACCAGGCTGGCCACGATGGTCGGCAACGCGAACGGCAGGTCGATGACCGCGTCGACGAGACGCTTTCCGGGGAAGTCGTCACGCACCAACACCCAGGCGATCAGCAGGCCGAATAACAGATTGACCACCGTGACGGCGACGGAGATGGTGAGCGTCACCCGAAACGAGTCGATCGCGGCATGCGACGTCACGGCCTCCGCGAACGCCCGCCAGCCGCCACCGGCAGCCTGCCACACAATGGCAGCCAGCGGCAGCAGCACGATCACCGAGAGCCACAGCGTCGCCACCCCGACGCGCAGCGACGAGGTGCCGCGGCGCCCGAAAGACCGCGCGACCAGTAGATCGCCGGGTTCGTCGGGCTCGGGCCGAACCGCTTCTGGGTCCGGGGTTGTCGTCACGGTCATCCGGTGGCCTTCGTATAGATCTTGGTAATGCTGCCGTTGCTCTTGTCGAAAAGCTGCGGATCGACCGTGGCCCAGCCGCCCAGGTCAGCGATCGTCCAAAGCTTCGGCGGCAACGGGAACTGGTCGGCGAATTCGGCGGCGACCGACGGGTCGACGGGCCGAAAACCGGCCTGCGCCCACAACTTCTGCGCCGCGGCCGTGTATTGAAAGTTGCGGAACGCGGTGGCCACGTCTTGGTGCGGGCTCGTAATCACCAGCGCCAGCGGGTTTTCGATCTTGAAGGTCTGCGGTGGGGTGATGTGCTCGACCGGCTTGCCTTGTCGCTCAGTGGCGATGGCCTCGTTCTCGTAACTGATCAACACGTCGCCGCTGCCCTGGACGAAAACGTCGGTGGCTTCTCGTCCCGACCCGGGCCGCAATTTCACGTGGTCTCGCACCAAGTTGCTGATGAAGTCGATTCCCGCTTGGCCATTGCGGCCGCCCTCACTCTTAGCGGCATATGGGGCGAGCAGATTCCATTTGGCCGAGCCGGAACTCAACGGGCTGGGCGTGATGACCTCGACGCCGGGCCGCAGCAGGTCATCCCAATCTTTGATGTTCTTCGGATTGCCCTTGCGCACTACGAAAGTCACCACCGAGCCGAACGGGATGCCCTTGGTTGCGTCGGTGTTCCAGTCTTTGGAAACCTTGCCCGCCTTGACCAATCGGGTCACATCCGGCTCCACCGAGAAGTTCACCAGGTCGGCCGGCTTGCCTTCGGCAACTCCACGGGACTGGTCACCGGAGGCGCCGTACGAGGTGATCACCTGCACACTCTTGCCCTCTTCGGAGTTGTTGAATGCGGGAATCACCTTGCTCCAGCCGGGTTCTGGAGCGGAGTAGGCGACCAGGGTGATCGTGGTATGCGCGCCCGAGGGCCCGCTGCCGCCGACTACATCGCTGGGGCCGCCGCCACAGGCCGCAACGACACCGACGATCAGTGCGAGCGCGACGAAAGACCGCCAACGCGGTGCGCCGGCGTTGTCGATAAGCATTGACGGCCTTTCGGTGCGGGCTTACGGATATCGGTCCGTTGCTGCGGAAAGGCAATCAAAACGTCAGGGGAATTCGCGAACTCCCTACCAAACCGCGCACGGGTGGTAGTCAGCGACAACAGTGCACGAGGACATCACATTCCGGGGCTTCGGATGTCAGGTGCATGGCGCGAAGCCTAACAGGAATTCGCCGACCCGCCACCGGACCGGGTGGCATGGCAAGTCGGCGCGCCCGCCTCAGTGCGTCACCCACCACGCGACGATCACCAGTACTACGAGCGTGACGAGAACCAACGTCACGTGAGAACGAGGCATCGCCGGTTACCTGGGCGTCCCGTCGGTCTGACGCGCGCGCTGCATCAGTTCGATGCCTTTGCTGAGCACGGCGTCCAGCGCCACCGCCGCGATGTAGGCGACCGCCAGCACGACGGGCATCACCACCATGGCCTGCAGCACGAAGGGAAGTCCGGAAATCCACAGCTCATTTCCGTCCCACCAGTTGAGAAACCCGTTCACCCGGCTCACACTAGGCGTCCGAGCTGTGGAAACACCAATGTGGCAAGATCGGCGGGTGCCGGTCGCATCCGAGAAAACCACTTGTGTCATCGCCGGCGGCGGTCCGGCCGGAATGGTGCTCGGCCTGCTGTTAGCGCGGGCCGGTGTACGAGTCACGGTGATGGAAAAACACGCCGACTTCTTGCGCGACTTCCGAGGCGACACCGTGCACGCAAGCACGCTACGCCTGCTCGACGAACTCGGTTTGGGTTCGCGCTTCACCCAGCTTCCGCATCGCCTGATCGACACCATCCACTTGCAGATGCAGGACCAACCGCTGAACCTCGACTTGTCCCGGCTTCCGGGTGCGCACCAGCACATCGCGCTGGTGCCGCAGTGGGACTTCCTGGAGATGTTGGCCACCGCGGCCGAGGCGGAACCCACTTTCCGGTTGCTGCGCAGCACCGAAGTGACCGGGGTGGTGCGCGACGGCAACCGCGTCACCGGCGTCACCTATCGCGACTCCAACGGCGACAGCAAGCAAATGCGCGCCGTGCTGACGGTGGCCTGCGACGGGCGCGGGTCCACGGTCCGCTCCGCGCTCGGATTCCAACCGCGGCGGTTCGGCGCCCCGATGGACGTGTGGTGGTTCCGGTTGCCCCGTCATGCCGACGACCGCAGCGGGCTTGCCGGCACGTTCGTGGCCGGGCACGGGATCATCATGATCGACCGCGGCGACTACTACCAGATCGCCTACATCATTCCCAAGGGCGCCGACGCCGACCTACGACGCCAGGGCATCGAAGCGTTACACCGGGTGCTGGTGGATCTGGTGCCCTGGCTGGCCGACCGAGTCGGCACGCTGACGTCGTTCGATGACGTGAAACTGCTTGACGTGCAACTCAATCGGCTCCGCCGGTGGTACACCGACGGCGCCCTGTGCATCGGCGACGCCGCACATGCGATGTCACCGGTCGGCGGCGTCGGGATCAACCTCGCCGTCGCCGACGCCGTCGCCACCGCGCGCCTGCTGGCCGATCCGCTGCGAGCCGGCCGGGTTTCCACCCTGGAGCTGTTACGGGTGCAGGTGCGCCGCTGGGTACCTACGGCGATCATCCAGGCGGTGCAACGGACGATCCACGCCCAAGTGGTCGCCGACGTGGTGGCCGGCAGCACTGCCGAAGCCCCCCGGGGCGTGCGACTGGCCGGCCGGCTGCCGTCGTTGCGGCGATTCGTTGCCTACCTCGTGGCGATCGGTCCACTGCCCGAGCACGCACCGAAATTTGCCCGGCCGAACGGGTAATCCGCCGACCGTGGCTGCACCGCGGCCGCCGGACAAAAAATGGACGGCAAGCGGTTCGACAGATGATGATGTCGAGATGGTCATGCACGCCGAACCCGCCGACCAGCCCGCCAACGGGGAGCCCGAGCAGGCGTTGGGGTCCGCGCGCCAATCAGCGCTGGCCTCGCCGCTCGACTTCAGCGCCTCGGCCCCGTTCACCTCCAGCAGCGCGCTGCGCAACCCATTTCCGCCGATCGCCGACTACGCCTTCTTGTCCGACTGGGAAACGACGTGCCTGATCTCCCCCGCCGGTTCGGTCGAGTGGCTGTGCGTGCCCCGGCCGGACTCGCCGAGCGTGTTCGGCGCGATCCTGGACCGCAGCGCCGGCCATTTCCGGCTCGGCCCGTACGGCGTCTCGGTGCCCTCGGCCCGCCGGTACCTGCCCGGCAGCCTGATCATGGAGACCACGTGGCAGACCCATACCGGCTGGCTGATCGTGCGCGACGCGCTGGTGATGGGTCCCTGGCACGACATCGAGCGCCGGTCGAAGACCCACCGCCGTACGCCGATGGACTGGGATGCCGAGCACATCCTGCTGCGCACGGTGCGCTGCGTCAGCGGCACCGTCGAGTTAGTGATGAGCTGCGAACCGGCGTTCGACTACCACCGCATCGGCCCCGCGTGGGAGTACTCCGCCCACGCCTACGGCGAGGCGCTCGCTCGCGCCAGCAAGCAACCCGACGACCATCCGCAGCTGCGCCTGACCAGCAACCTGAACATCGGGCTGGAGGGCCGCGAAGCGCGGGCACGCACCCGAATGAAGGAGGGTGACGACGTGTTCGTCGCCCTCAGCTGGACCAAGCACCCGGCGCCGCAGACATTCGAAGAAGCCGCCGACAAAATGTGGCAGACCACCGAGTGCTGGCGGCAGTGGATCAACATCGGCAACTTCCCCGACCATCCGTGGCGGGCCTATCTGCAGCGCAGCGCGCTCACTCTGAAGGGCTTGACCTACTCCCCCACCGGCGCGCTGCTGGCCGCCAGCACCACTTCGCTGCCGGAGACCCCGCAGGGTGAGCGCAACTGGGACTACCGCTACGCGTGGATCCGCGACTCGACCTTCGCGTTGTGGGGCCTGTACACGCTGGGCCTGGATCGTGAGGCCGACGACTTCTTCGCGTTCATCGCCGACGTGTCCGGCGCCAACAACAACGAGCGTCATCCGCTGCAGGTGATGTACGGAGTCGGTGGCGAGCGCAGCCTGGTCGAAGAGGAACTGAACCATCTTTCGGGTTACGACCACGCGCGGCCGGTGCGGATCGGCAACGGCGCCTATGACCAGATCCAGCACGACATTTGGGGCTCGATACTGGATTCGTTCTATCTGCACGCCAAGTCACGCGAACAGGTTCCCGAGACGTTGTGGCCGGTGCTCAAGAAGCAGGTGGAAGAGGCGATCGCGCACTGGCGCGAGCCCGATCGCGGCATCTGGGAAGTGCGCGGGGAGCCGCAGCACTTCACGTCGTCGAAGGTCATGTGCTGGGTGGCACTCGACCGCGGATCCAAACTGGCCGAGCGGCAGGGCGAGAAGAGCTATGCCCAGCAGTGGCGGGTCATCGCCGAGGAGATCAAGGCCGACATTCTCAAGAACGGCGTGGACTCCCGCGGTGTGTTCACCCAGCGCTACGGCAGTGACGCGCTGGATGCCTCGCTGCTGCTGGTGGTGCTGACGCGATTCCTGCCGCCCGATGACCCGCGGGTACGCAACACGGTGCTGGCCATCGCCAACGAACTCACCGAGGAAGGCCTGGTGCTGCGCTACCGGGTCGAGCAGACCGACGACGGGCTGTCCGGAGAGGAAGGCACGTTCACGATTTGCTCGTTCTGGCTGGTGTCCGCACTGGTCGAGATCGGCGAGGTGGCCAGGGCCAAGCGGTTGTGCGAGCGGCTGCTGTCCTACGCCAGTTCGCTGCATCTCTACGCCGAGGAGATCGAACCGCGCACCGGCCGGCACCTGGGCAACTTCCCACAAGCGTTCACCCATCTGGCGCTGATCAACGCGGTCGTACACGTGATTCGCGCCGAGGAGGAGTCCGACGGCTCCGGGATGTTCCAGCCCGCCAACGCGCCCATGTAGCGAAAGTCATTACTCAGCAAGGTAATACACTCGACACGATGGGCGGGCGATGAGCGCGGCGATAAAGACGGTGGCCCTGGCGTGCGCGACGATCGCGTGGCTGACCGGGTGTGGCGCTGATAGTGGCGACTCGACCGCGACGTCCAGCTCGGCGACAACCAGCAAGCCGCACTCCAACTGGACGCGTCCGGCCGCACCGCCCGACCCGCAGACGTTACTGCACGCGGGATCGGTTGCGGTGGCGGCGGTTCCGAATGGCACGCTGACGTTGATCAGATCCCAAGAGACCGGATCGTGGCGGGTCTTGGTGGCCACGAACGACGGAACGAACCAATCGATGGATGTGTCCGACGACGGCGTCACCCTGATGGTCGGTCCGACGCCGGCGAACCAGAGCGACTCCGACAAAGCCCAAACCCGCGCTCGGGTGCAGGCCGCGAAGATGGATTACCGTGCCGCGGCGGAAAAAATTCTGGCAACCATCGCGGGCGCCTCGATCAGCGAGCTGAGCCTGGGCGACAGCAACGGCACCACCGCGTGGCAAGCCGTGGCCTGGGACAGCTACATCGTCGAGCACCGGGTCACGATCGACGCGGTGTCCGGCGTCGTGATCGCCAATAAACAGGTGTAGAACGGCCTCGAGGGCTTGCGTTCTCGGTGAGCACTCGAAACAGTTGCCACGACAACGAGATCCGCGTCAGGTTAACCGGCTTCTGACATGGAAGAGGGCGAGGTCGACGCCCTGCTTCTTCGCAAGATCACCCTCGAGTTGGAGTCTGGACGAGACCTGTTCCAGCTCGTCGAGTAATCCTTCGACTTTGCCGCGTTGAGTGCGTTCGGTGCGGGTGGTGCCTCCGAGGAGTGTGGTGAGGGAACGCCAGCCCCGCTCCGTGGTGACCACTGTCACAATGTAGGCGGCGATCCCGATCAGAATCCCGTACCTCATCGTTGCGCTTCCCGAGCTTCTTGCGCTTCTCGTTTGAGCCGCAGATAGCGGTGCAGCAGAGTATGCGATGCGTCGAGGCTTTTCCACGCCTCGTAAAGATGCTCACTTTCAGGGTGCCTTCCGGCCAGGTCTCGAGCTTGCTTGGCGGCCGGTGTCACCTTGTCCAGCAGGCAACGAACCTCAACCTCAACCTCAACATCAGTCATGCTGTCCCCCAGGATGTGGTCGATACTTCCTCAACTCGCACCCATATACCCAAGAGGCGGCAGGAAAACTCCCGGCCAGCCGGGAGTTCACCGATCTCGAACGACATGTGGTCGCCACAGCGAACCCCTTGAGCAAATCCCCGGCCGTCGGCGACCTTCTCGAACGCCGATGACGCGGGGCGCGTAGAGCGGGAACGGCCCGCCTGAGCGACGGTCTAGATACTCGGTGAGCGTCAGCTGGCGACGACGGATGACGCCCGTGACATCTCGGTGTCGATCACCTTAATTTCTGCTGGGCGTTGACATGGCTGATCGCCGAAGTACACCCGGTGGTCAGCAAGACAGCTGTCAGCGGCGCCACGATGCACCACCGGCTGCTCATTTCTTGGCTTTGTCCCCCGCGGCGTCGGTGGACAGCGCCGCCACAAACGCCTCCTGCGGGACATCCACGCGCCCAATGGTTTTCATCCGCTTCTTGCCTTCCTTCTGCTTTTCCAGAAGTTTGCGCTTGCGGGTGATGTCTCCCCCATAGCACTTGGAGAGCACGTCTTTGCGAATCGCGCGGATGTTCTCGCGCGCAATGATTTTCGATCCGATGGCGGCCTGCACCGGCACCTCGAACTGCTGGCGCGGAATCAGCTCTTTGAGCTTGGTGGTCATCTTGTTTCCATAAGCGAACGCCGAATCCTTGTGCACGATCGCGGAAAACGCGTCTACCGCCTCGCCTTGCAGCAAGATGTCGACCTTGACCAACGACGCCTCCTGCTCACCGGCCTCTTCGTAATCCAGGCTGGCGTAGCCGCGGGTGCGCGACTTTAGCGAGTCGAAGAAGTCGAAGATGATCTCGCCCAACGGCATCGTGTAACGCAGTTCGACGCGCTCCGGTGACAGGTAGTCCATGCCGCCCAGCTCCCCGCGGCGCGACTGGCAGAGCTCCATGATGGTGCCGATGAACTCGCTGGGCGCGATGACGGTGGTCTTGACCACCGGCTCGTACACCTCGCGGACCTTTCCTTCGGGCCAGTCCGACGGGTTGGTCACCACGATCTCGCTGTCATCCTCTTTGATCACCCGGTACACGACGTTGGGCGACGTCGAGATGAGATCCAAATCGAACTCGCGCTCCAAGCGTTCGCGGGTGATCTCCATGTGCAGCAAACCCAAAAAGCCACAACGGAATCCGAAGCCCAGTGCCACCGACGTCTCCGGTTCGTAGGTCAGGGCGGCGTCGTTGAGTTGCAGCTTCTCCAGGGCATCGCGCAGATCCGGGTAATCCGACCCGTCCACCGGGTACAGCCCCGAGTAGACCATTGGCTTGGGTTCGCGATACCCGGTGAGCGCTTCTTTGGCGCCGTGGCGGGCCGTCGTCACGGTGTCACCGACCTTCGACTGGCGAACGTCCTTGACGCCGGTGATCAGGTAGCCCACCTCCCCGACCCCCAGGCCCGCGCTGGGCTTGGGTTCGGGCGAGACGATGCCGACCTCGAGCAGCTCGTGGGTGGCACCGGTGGACATCATCGCGATGCGCTCGCGGGGCGTGATCTTGCCGTCCACCACGCGGACGTAGGTGACCACGCCGCGGTAAATGTCGTAGACGGAGTCGAAGATCATCGCGCGCAGCGGCGCGTCGGCGTCACCCTGCGGCGGCGGCACCTCGCGCACCAGGTGGTCGAGCAAGTCGGCCACGCCCTCGCCGGTCTTGCCGGAGACCCGCAGTACGTCGCCGGGTTCGCAGCCGATGATGTGTGCGATCTCGCCGGCATAGCGGTCCGGGTCGGCGGCCGGGAGGTCGATCTTGTTGAGCACCGGGATGATGTGCAGGTCGCGGTCCAGCGCCAGGTAGAGGTTTGCCAGGGTCTGGGCCTCGATGCCCTGTGCCGCGTCGACCAACAGCACCGCGCCCTCGCACGCCTCCAGCGCGCGGGACACCTCGTAGGTGAAGTCGACGTGGCCCGGGGTGTCGATCAGGTGCAGGACGTAGTCGGTGCCGTCGAGCTTCCAGGGCAGCCGGACGTTCTGCGCCTTGATGGTGATGCCGCGTTCCCGCTCGATGTCCATCCGGTCCAGGTACTGCGCACGCATGGACCGCTCGTCGACGACGCCGGTGAGCTGAAGCATCCGGTCGGCCAGGGTGGACTTGCCATGGTCGATGTGAGCGATGATGCAGAAGTTCCTGATCTGCGCCGGCGCGGTGAAGGTCTGGTCGGCGAAACTGCTGATGGGGATCTCCTGGCGGGTGCTGTTGATGCTGGTTGACCGGCGGTTCGCGGGTACGTCCAGGGTATCTATGCGAGCTGGTCGGGACACACTCGGACACAGTCGCACCCGTCCCCGACGACTATGCTGCGACTATGGCGTCCAGCCGGAAATCGCAGTGGAAGACCTTCCAGCGGTTTGCCCAGAACGTCGTCGTCTACGGGGTTCCGCGATTCATCCAGCAGGTTCAGACCGCGCACGCGGTCTACCGCGAGATAGAGCAAGTCGTCAAAACCACCGCGAACGCGCGGGCCTCCAGCGGCGACTCGCAGGCGACGTCGATCACCGCGGGCCGGCCGGTGACCAGCGACAGCTTTCCGACCGCGCAACGGGCCCGCAAAGTGGTGTACGCCCCGGACCTGGACGGGCGAGCCGATCCCGGGGAGATCGTCTGGACGTGGGTGGCCTACGAGGACGACCCCACCCAAGGCAAGGACCGCCCGGTCCTCGTCGTCGGCCGCGACCGCAGCGTCCTGCTCGGACTCATGCTGTCCAGCCAGGCGCGCTGTGCCTCCGACCCGGATTGGGTCGGGATCGGCGCCGGCGACTGGGATTACGAGGGCAGGGAGAGCTGGGTGCGGCTGGATCGGGTGCTCGACGTGCCCGAAGAGGGCATTCGCCGTGAGGGCGCGATCCTGAAACGCGAGGTCTTCGACGTGGTGGCCGCGCGCCTGCGTACCGACTACGCCTGGCGCTGATCAGTCCGGTCCGCCCAGCGTGCAACCACCGCCAAGAATCGGCGGAACTTTCGCACTGAGAGCACGCTCGGCGAGACGCGCGCTCAGCCCTGGGTGATGTAGGACTGCAGCTGCTGCTGTTCGGCCTGGAGCTCTTCCATGCGCGTCTTGACGACGTCCCCGATGCTGACGATGCCGATCAGCTTCTTGCCGTCGAGCACGGGCACGTGACGCACCCGGTTCTTGGTCATCAGCACGCTGACCTCGTCGACCGTGTCGGACTTGGTGCACGTCGCAACGGTCGCGGTCATGATCTTGGAGATCGGGCGGGTGAGCATGCTGGGGCCATGCGCGTGCAGTTGGCGCACGACGTCGCGCTCGGACACGATGCCGACCACTCCCTCATCGCCGACCACCACCATGGCGCCGATGTTTTGCTCGGCGAGGCCGGCGAGCAATTCCCGAACCGTCGCGTCGGGATTGATCGTGGTGACCGCCGCGCCCTTGTTCCGCAAAACGTCCGCTATCCGCATCAAGCCTCCAGCTGGTTGTGATCTGCTTCACATAGGCTACGGCTATCTCGCGCGGCGGGAAAGCCAACGCGAAAACCGGCCGCCGATCAGCGATCGAACCCGCGGATCCGCGGGCAAACGCGTGTCTGACAACGGCCGATCCCATTGTTCAACTGAATGGGCCACAATCCGCCGACGCGTCTTGAAGGATGAGGGCCATGATCGAGATCACCCTGTTGGGCACCGGCAGTCCTATACCCGACCCGAACCGTGCGGGACCGGCGACGCTGGTGCGGGCCGGTGGACAGGTGTTCCTGGTGGATTGCGGGCGCGGCGTCCTACAGCGCGCGGCGGCCGTCGGCGTGGGCGCCGCGGGGTTGTCGGCCCTGCTGCTCACCCACCTGCACAGCGACCACATCGGCGATCTCGGCGACCTGCTGATCACGCGGTGGATCACCACGTTCACGCCCGACCCGGCGCCGTTCCCGATCATCGGGCCGCCCGGCACCGCGGAGACGGTCGAGGCGACGCTGAAGGCGTTCGGCCACGACATCGGTTACCGGATCGCCCATCACGACGACCTGAACACGCCGCCGGCGATCGAGGTACACGAGTACACCGAGGGCCCGGTGTGGGACCGCGATGGCGTCTCGATTCGAGTGGCTCCCACCGACCACCGGCCGGTCGCGCCGACCATCGGGTTCCGGGTCGACGCCGATGGCGCCTCGGTGGTGCTGGCCGGGGACACGGTGCCGTGTGCGAGTCTGGACGAGCTGGCGGCCGGGGCAGGCGCGTTGGTGCACACCGTGATCCGTAAGGACATCGTCACCCAGATCCCGCAGCAGCGGCTGCAGGACATCTGCGACTACCACTCGTCGGTCGAAGAGGCCGCGGCCACCGCAGCCCGCGCGGGGGTCGGCACGCTGGTCATGACGCACTATGTGCCGGCGCTGCTGCCGGGACAAGAAGAACAGTGGCGGACGCTGGCCGCCCAGGAATTCGGCGGGCGCATCGAGCTCGGCGACGACTTGCACCGGGTCGAAGTCGCGCCGCGCCCGTAGCCATGGGTGGTGGCCCGAGCGCACGTGCGCCTCACGACGACGAGCATTGGGCAGACGTCGAACCCGGCACGCTGGCCCATCTGCTGCGGGCACGCAGGCCCGCGTTGTATTTCACCGCCAACATCGGCGACTCGGTCATGACGCTGCCGACCGTGCGCGCATTGAGCGCAATGTTCGACGCCCCGCTGACGGTGCTCTCTCCCAAGGTCTCCTTCGACCTCTGTTTTGGCGAGGTGTGCCCCCGCCTCGTCGACGTCACCGGCGTACCGGAGACGGGGCCGACCGCGCTTCCCGTTCGATCCCCCGACTCTGCGGCCTTGGCCGCACGGCTCGGCCCCGTCGACGTGCTCATCAACGCCGTCAGCACCAACCTGCCCATGGACACGTTTCGGGATCTGCAACGCCGCGTTGCCCCCACCACCACGATCGGCTTCGCCGGTGACTACGCCGAATACGACATCACGATTCCCAAACAGGCGTGGCACGCCTGCGACCTGCTGTTCAAGTTGGCGCGGCTGTTCGACCCGTCGCTGCGGATCGAGGACTACGCCCAGCCGGTGGCCATCGCGCCGTCGGTAACCGAGACTGCCCGGTCGATGCGTGCCGCGGTACCGGCCGAGACCAAGGTGTTGGCCGTGCACGCCGATACCGATTGGAAGGAAAAACGTTGGCCCGTTACACGATTCATCGATCTGCTGAACCGGTTCTTGTCGCGGCGGCCCGACTTCGTGGCTTGGGTCGTCGGGATGGGACACGAGGACCTCAACGCCGGGCGCGAACGCGACCGCATCATCTCCCATCTCGGGCTTCCGCTCGATCTGAGCATGAGCATGGTGGCCCACGCGGATCTCTTCCTGGGTATTGACTCCTGCATGCTGCATGCCGCCGATCTGGCGCAGGTTCCGGGCGTTGGACTGTTCGGGCCGACGCGATCGGCGACATGGGGATTCAGATTCGGGCCACACCGGCACCTCGATCAGCGACGGATGGCCGACATCGGCGTCGACGAGGTGCTCGCTGCATTGGAAGACATCGCCGACGAACAGGTCTAAACCATGGCCGTTGCTCATCTCCCGTTAACCGAAATCCGGCTCGCGACGATGAGTCCGCTGGCGCATTTTGGCGGAATTACCTTGCCCTCGCCTCGATTAAGCTTATTGACCAAGCGCGCCAAGCCCGCGACCGTTAAGTTGCTGGCCGCCGGCCCCGATGCGGGGGTTCGGCATCGGGAGAGGACCTAGGGTATGGGCATCGTCAGGCCGACGGGCGGGTTTGCCGAAGGCATGCTCGACGGCGGCGGATGGCCCGATGTCGCAGAAGACGCGTTTTACGACCGAGCCCGGCAGTACATGCAGGTGTTGCGGCAAGTAACCGACGTCCTGGACACCTTCCGACAGCAGCAGGGCGAGATCTTCGCCAGTGGCCTCTGGTCGGGCGGCGCCGCCGCAGCCGCCAACGGCCAGGTCGAATCCAACATCGACGAATTGGTAACGCTGCAAAACGATTTGGCCACCGCGATCACCTGGCAGCGCAAAGTCGCCGGATCGATCGAGCAGGCGAAATTGGACATCGGCGACAACGTGGAGGCTGCGCACCGGCAGATCAAGCTGATCGAGCAGGATTCCAAACTGGAACCCGCCGAACGAACCGCCGCCATCAATTCGGTCGTCGCCGCGACGCGTACCGCCAACGTCAGCGTGGTCCAGGGCACTGCGGAGCAGATTCTGGAGAGCAAGGACTGGAAGCCGCCCGAGCGCGCGCTGCAGGATCTGCTCGACCAGAAAGCACCGCCGGACTCCTCGCCTCGCGACCCACTGCTGGGTGATCGCGACCGGGACGGCCGTTCCTGGGGACAGGGTTCACCGGATGGCGCCGCGCAGCCGTCGACTGCGGCTCCCCCGCCAACCACCGCCCCACCGCCGGCAACGGTCATGGCCCCGGCCCCGGTTGCGCCGCCAGCGCCGGCAGCCAGCACTGGCGGGACCGCCCCGGCAGTGCCGCCGAGCGCACCGAAACCGTTGAGCCCGGCGGAGTCCGCGCCACCTGTCGGCGCGGGCGGCCGCAACACCGGCATGCCTGCCGCGCCGGCGGCGCCGGCTGCGCAGTTCGCGGGGCCGCGGGACACCGGTCCCGCGATGGCGCCCGCGTCGGCGACCGGCATGCCGGCGGCACCGGCCGGACCGCGCGGTGCCGCCGCGGGATCGAGCGCGGGAGCGGGATCGAATGCGCCGGTCGGGCAGAACCCTTCCGGTGCGTCGCCCAGTACCCGGCCGGCGTCGGCCCATTCGTCACCGCGCAGCGCGGCCGCCGCGCGCCCGAAGCCGGCTGCGGCTCAGCACACCGACTCGGATGCTGGTGCGGCAGTTCCGGTTTCGGCAGCACGCGCCGAACGCGACGCCGCCGCCGACGCGACGCGCCGCGGCGAAGCCGATCCGCTAGTGCTGGCGCGGCGCATCGCGGCCGCGCTCAATGCGCCGGATAGCGGCGGCGCAAACCATTTGAAGTTCTTCTGGGTAACGGCGGTGACCACCGAGGGCGTCATCGTGGTGGCCAACAATTACGGACTGGCTTACATCCCCGACGGGGTGCGGTTGCCCGAACAGGTACGCATGGCCAGCGCCGAGCAGGCGATCCCGGCCACCGAGCGGGCGCGCTGGGCCACCTACCCGACGATCGCGGTGCAAGGTTGGGCCGAACACCGAAATACCAAGCTGCGAGCGGTGATTGCGACCGACGAGCAGTTCGCCGATTCGGACCCCGGGGTGGCCAAAGTCGTGCTGAAACCCGAGGACATCCCACAAAGCGGCGCGATGGCCGGCCGGTCCCGGCTGGAGGTCGTTGATCCTGCGGCGGCAGAGCGCCTGGCGGAAACTCCCGATTCGCGGTTGGCCAGCCTGTTGCCCGCGCCGCCGGCCACCGCGCCCACCGACGGGCGCTCGAAGTTGTGGCTCGAGGTGATCAGACCGTTGGCTAGCCGGGCGACGGGGCGATCCGCAGCACACTTGCGGGCATTCCGCGGCTACGCCGCCCACGCGCAAGAGGTGATCCTCGGCGAGGCGAGGTCGGCGGCCGACCCGGTTGCCCAACGTTTGGCCGTCGCAGACTGGCTGTACTGGAAGCACGTCACCGAATTACTCGACGTCGCTGTCGCCCCGTCAGCACCGAAGGTGCCGGTCAAACCCTGACCGCTGCGGCACACCAAAAGCGTTGCGGCTACTCGGGTTTGGCTTGAATCGCGCTCGTCGCTGCGGTGATCGAGTCGGCCAGCTGCCCCAGCGACTCGAGCAATCTTTCATTTTCGGCCTCGACCACTACCGCCGCCGTGGCTTGCGCGTTTTGTATCGCCTCGTTGACCCGCAGCGCCACCGTCTCGATGCCCAGTCGCAGCAGCCCGTCCTCGATGTGCAAGCTGGTAAGCCATTGGTGCCCGTCGACCGTCACCTGAACGGTCCCGGACTCATCGGAGCCCCTGAAGGATTCGGCGTTCAGATTGTCCGCCTGCGCGTCCCCCATCGACTGAACCTGCTGCGCCATACGCAGCATTTCAGCCACTACCGGGTGCATCTCGGTGTTCATGTGGCGTCCCTACTACTCGTTGCCGTATCGCGTGGCGAACACGTCTGCCTGCGCGCGAATAGCCTGATCCGGCGACCGCAGTTGCGCCATACCGGTCTCCAGTCCTTCGCTGATGAGCTCTTGCTCCTCGTGATCGGTAACCCCCAAGTGCCGAAAAGCGTCGAGCACGAATGAGTGCTGAATCGACAAGGCGCGTTGCCGGGCGAGGTCCGCGATGACAAGGATCTCCTCGGCAAGCTGGGATTCGGTCATCTTGCCCGCGTCCGCTGACAGCTCGACCAGCGAGATTCTGCCGTCCATGGTCGCCGTCACCGAAACGGACTCGGGGGGGTTCGTCACCTTGGCCGTCGGCATCGCGTCATCGTCGTCCCCGGCGTCGGCGGCCTCGAGGTCGCCGTCGTTCTCGGCCAGCGCATCGATCAATTCGCCTTCGGAATCGGCGAGCGGGGCCGGCTCGCCGACGGCCAATGAGTCGATAAGCGACGGCTCGGCGCTATCGCGGCCGACCCCGTCGCCGAAATCCAGGAACGAGCCGCTCTCCTGGCCAAAACCATCACCGAAGTCCTGGTGCGCACCGCCTTCGGGTCCGGGGTTATCGCCGAAATCCCAGGCAGCGCTATTCCCGTCATCGCCGTGCCCGTGCTGCGTGGTGTCCACTCTGCTGGCTCTCCTTCCGAACTTTCAGCGGTAAGCGTCGATCAGCCGGGCATCATCTGTTGGCTGAGATCCTCGCTCGACTGGGTGTCGGTGCCGGTATAGGCGGTCCTGGCGGCACGCAAATTGGCGGCCATTTCGTTGGACACGGCGACCATGTTGGTGCAGGCGGCTTCGCGTTCTTTTTCCGTAATGAACATGGCCCCCCAGAACACCGCTGAGATGAAGCCATGGTCCCAAATCAATTTGTAGGCTAACCCATCGGTTTCCGCCATGGCACTGTTGATTTCGGCGGCGGCTTCTTCCTGTTCGACCGCCAATTGTTCGAGGTATGCGGAGGTTACTTGTAAACTATTGTCTGGCATGGTATTTCCTCTTCTACGCTAATGGCTTGGGTACGGCCGCGGCATGCGCCTCAGCGGACGCCTTCGCGCTCTCGTTTAGCACCGTCGGCTGCGGTGTCGACCGGCGCGCTTTCTCCGGCTTCGGCGCCGGCGGCCGCCCCTTGGACATCCCTCGCGGTAAAGTCTTCCTTGTCGACTTCCTTATCGACGCCCGCGTCTCGCGCGTCAGCCCCCTTCGCCCCGCTCACGGCCGACGACACCGACGAGGCTCGTGAGCCTGGCGGCTGGCTGGGCACCTGGCCCAGCCCGGCTGCCGCGTAGGCCGGTGCGCCGGTGGTCTGCGGCACCGCACTTCCTGACGGTGCCCCCGGCGACTCGTCCTTGGGAATTCCACCGGCGTAGCTCGTGTCCCCCGTAGACCGACTGGGGGCACCGGTGGGCAGGGAAGCAAGTTCGTCGAAACCACCCGAAACCGCTGCTGACGACCCGGCGCCGCTGAGTTGGTCGAACTCGCTCACCATGGACTTCGACGCAGGCGCTTGTTTGGGCGCCGCGTATTCCGCACCCGTTACAGTCGCGCTCGCGGCAGCGGCCGTGTAGCCCTCGGTGATGGCCGTGAGTGAAGCCCCGTTCTCCGCCGCTTGGCTGAAAGCGACAACGCAAGCAGAGAGGGCAATTGGCAAACCTATAAGCAACACCGCCCACTGGAACGTGATCGACATCGCCACTCCCGCCGGGCCGTACCACCATCTGATCGCGGACGCTATGGGAACACACACGGTGTACAAGGCCCTGACCCCTGTCAGGGTCACCTTGCAAATCCCGAGCGTGTCGGAATTCTGCTGGAGGAGAGCAGCGACCTGCAGATCGAGGTCCGCTAGGATAGTCGCTAATTCTATCTGCTGGGCGTTTCGTGCGTTATAGGCGTCGGCAGCCGTGCCCGACCAGGAATCGTCGGCGACGGTCGCGTCTTTCAGGTTTTCCCAGGCTAATTTGAAGTAACTCGATGCCGCCTCATACGTTTGACCCTGTTCCTTGCCGCTTCCGAGCAATAGCGTCAGAGCGGTGACGATTTGTATTCCGCGCTCCAGGATCTGGGCCTCGACTCCGAACGCCTTGGCCAACGACTCGCCATCGTCCTTACGAGGACCGAACTTGCCTTCGGGGATATAGTTTTTGCCGACCGCGTACCCAGCCTGGCCCAACGCCAACCCAAGGTTGAACACACCGTCAACGTAATTACCCGCCGCGATAGCTTTGATCCCTGCGACCGTGCTGAAGCCGGGCTTCCAGCTGTCTGAGGTTTTCGGCATGGCTACTTTTCTCCCAATTTCCCTGGGGCCACTTGGCTATTCGATTGAAGTCTAACAGCGTACCGGTCGTCGTGCATCCAATCCTGCTGTGCACCAGGCACTTTCATTGCTCGACACCGATTCGCCGCTGTCGGGTTCCCTGTCGTTCATCTTTGCTGGCATACCAGCACCTGAGCAACGCGATCACTCGGGTGCGTCGTTGCGACGGCGGACACCGATGACCGACGAGGTCCACGGCCGCTCTTCGGTGTAGATATCCTCTTCCTCGCCGTAGCGCTTGGCCTTCGAGTCCTTACCCTGGCCCTGCCCGGCGCCGGCGCCCATCGGCATCCCGCCGCCCATGGCGCCGCGGCCGGCCGTTGCGCCGCCCGCGCCCGGGCCCGCACCAACCCCGCTGGCCGCGGGTCGTGTCGAACCACCCGAGCCCGCTCCCGCGTCCGTCGCAGACTGCAACGGCATCGACGGCATGCCGCCGCCCCCGAACGACGCCGGCTTGACCCCGCCCGCCTTCGGCAGCCCGGGCATTCCCGTCGGCAGTGGTGTCGACGGCGTGGTGGCGAACGGGTCACTGGCCGTGTCGCTTTGGCTGGACGCCATGTTGCTGAGGCTGCTCACCGTGTCCGCGACATTGGCGTTGCCCAGCTGCGACGCAAGGGCCCCGGGGCTGGTACCCCCGGTCCCCGCGTCGACGACACCACCGATGGCGCCACGGATGATTTCGCCGGCGTTGTCCGGTATCTGCAGCGGCGCCTTGATGGCGACCGCGGCCGGCGGATTGGAGGGATACACCAGCGATAGCGGCACCGCGGCGCGCTGGTTGTAATCGGCCAGCACCGTCTCCGACCTTTCCTGCATGTCCACGTACCACGCAAGAACTTCACTCTGTCTGGTGATGTCTCCCCTCCTCCCGTACTCGTCGTACCAGTAGTCGGTGACGTATAGGTCGTAGGACGTGGGGTGGACCGTGACGGCCCATTTGTGGGCGTCCACCACGCCTCTGGCCTGACTGGCGATCTGGAAGCACGAGCTATTGCCCAGCTGGATCAACCACTTCTTCTGCGATTCGAAGTTCGCTTCGACCGCCGCCGCGGACTCGCCCTCCCAATACTCGAAGGGACGGAACCGCCGCATCACGACGTCGGCTTGCAACGCCAACACATAGCTGTTCCAGTCGGCCTCGAACTTGGTGTACGCGGGGCCCTGATCGGGAGCCTCGATATCCTCGATCGCCTTCCTGAGGTCGTAATAGCCGTCATATCCAGGCGTCTCCGGTGGCGCCGCGAAACTCTCGCCTCCTCCGGTTTTCTGCGCAGGAGGCGTGCTCGCGGACTCGGGCGTGGCGGACGACCCCTCGGTGAGGGCGTCCGCGGCCGCCTGATCGGCTTCCTCGTAGGCCAGCGCCGCGTTTCGCAGCGACTCCGCCAACACCAGATATTCCGCTTCGGCTCGCTTGATGCTTTCGCGAATCGCGCTGGCGGAGTAATCCAGCTGCGTGCCGGAATCGACGACAAAAGAAATGGCGCAGGGGGGCCGCGCGCTCCCCGGCGGCGGGGCAGGCAACGGGACCTCGAGTTCGGCGGCCCTGGCCATCAGCTCGTCGTACTCGACCTTCAGCATCTCAGCCATGGACGACTCTCCTTCGGCGCCGAAGCCGTTTACACGAGAAGCAAGGTAAAAGACGCTCGCCGACGGCCGGGCCGCGTGAGCGAGGCTCATCGTAATGCAGCAAGGCCCCTGACGCAGCGCGATCGGCGCGAAGCGCTACCGCCCGGATCGGCGGCCGCTAGGCCAGTCGGGTGACCTCGACGACCACGTCGAGGTCGGTTGCGCCCCGCCCCGAGAAGATGCCCTTCAACGGGGACACATCGGTGTAGTCACGGCCGACGCCGACGCTGACGTATTGCTCGGTGATCTCGGTGTCGTTGGTGGGGTCGTAGTTCCACCAGCCACCGGTCCAGGCCTGAATCCAGGCGTGGCTTCTCCCGTCCACCGTGTCTCCGACGACGGCGTTCCGTTTGGGGTGCAAATAACCCGACACGTAGCGGGCCGGAATTCCCATCTCGCGCAACAGCATTAGCGACAGGTGAACGAAGTCCTGGCAGACACCCTTGCCCGCCTTGAGCGCGTCGATCCCGGGCGTGTGCACCCCGGTGGTCCCCGGAAGGTATTCCAGCTCGCCGTGCACCCAGTTGGCCGCGGCGATCACGGCTTCTTGCGGCTCATGGCTTTTGATGATCTTTTTGCCGACCGAGCTAAGCCGCTTGCTCGCCGGCGTGTAGTCGGTGGGCTGCAGAAATTCGTCGAACCGATCGATCACCGCGGCGGACTGCAGGTCCTTCCAGCTGACATCCTTCGCGGCCGGCTCCGGCTGTTCGGTCTCGACGACCGATGACGACGTCACCGTCAGATCGGTGTGCGGGGCGTGCAGGTCGAACGCGGTGACGGCGGTGCCCCAGTAGTCGATGTACCGGTAGGACCGGGTTGCCGGAATGGTTTCGACTCGGTTGAGGATGACGTTTTGCCGGGTGTCTGAACTCGGGGTCAGCCTGGCCTCGTTATAGGAGGCGGTCACCGCCGATTGGTACGCGAACCCGGTCGTGTGCACCACGCGCAGCCGCCACATCAGGTATCCCCGTTCCGGGCGACCAGGCTGGCACTATTCCCCGCATCCGACCATGCCACCCATGGCGTGACATGGAAGTACTGCTGCGACAACGCATCTCCGACATCTCGGCAGGTTGTCTGCAGACCGGCCAAACGAGTCTCGAGCGTGTCGAGCAGCACCCCCGGCGGCAGGAATTCCAGTTCGCTTCGGGCCTGTCCGAGCAGTCGCTGCGCCTCAGCGGTGGCCCCGACCCGGCTCATCGGATTACGCACCAACTCTTCGATGCTTTCTTCGGCGAGCTTGAGCGAGTAGAACACCGACCGCGGGAACAATCGGTCGAGCATCATGAACTCGACCACCCGGCCGGCGTCCAGCACCCCACGATAGGTACGCAGATAGGTGTCGTGAGCGCCCGCCGAGCGCAGCAGGGTTACCCAGGCCGGCGAGGACGCGCTGTCCCCCACCCGAGACAGCAAGAGCCGCACCGTCATGTCGACGCGCTCAATTGCGCGGCCCAACAACATGAATCGGTATCCGTCGTCACGCGAAAGAGTCGAGTCCGCCAGGCCGGCGAACATCGCGGCCCTGCCCTCGATGAACGACAGAAACTCGTGTGGCCCAAGGCGTTTGGCGGCGCGTTCGCGTTCGGGTAGGGCGTGGTAGGTGGTGTTGAGGCATTCCCAGATTTCGCTGGATGTCACCTCGCGCGCGGACTTCGCGTTTTCGCGCGCCGCGGTGATTGCGTCGACGATCGAGGAACCGCCCTTGTTGTCGGTGCTGTAGGCCACCATGTCGGTCAGCGACCAGACGTCCAAATCCTGCTCCGGCGCCTCGATGCCGAGCACCCGCAACAGCAGCCGGGACGCCTGGTCGGGGTCGACGCTGGAGTCCTCCAGCAACTGGTGCAGCGCCACATCCAGAATGCGCGCGGTGTCATCGGCCCGCTCGACATAACGGCCAATCCAGTAGAGCGCCTCGGCATTTCGGGCCAACATCAGCGGACCGACCTCTGCTGTTGTTGCTGCTGCTGTTGTTTCTGCTTTTGCTTTTTCGGCGGCTTCTCGTCCTGCGGTTGCTCGCTGTGCAGCGGCTGCCGACGCGACGAGCCCGGCGAGTCGTCGGTCTCGGGATCCGACATGGACTTAGGCAACGACCGCACGACTTCGGCGGCACCCAGCTCGCGATCGGCGCCCGACGTGCGCGGTGCCAGCACCCAGGTGTCTTTCGAGCCGCCGCCCTGGCTGGAGTTGACCACCCGCGAGCCCTCGACCAAGGCCACTCGGCTCAACCCGCCCGGCAGCACCCACACGTCGTCGCCGTCGTTGACCGCGAACGGTCGCAGGTCGACGTAGCGCGGCGCCAGCGCGTTGCCGATCCGCGTCGGCACAGTGGACAGCTCCATCATCGGCTGCGCGATCCAACTCCGGGGATCATCGCGAATCTTCTTGCTGACCGCCGCCAATTCTTTGTCGGAAGCGTCCGGGCCGAAGACGATGCCGTACCCGCCGGATCCCTCGACCGGCTTGATGACCAGCTCGCCGACCCGGTCGAGCACCTCCTCGCGTTCGTCGTCGAGCCAGCACCGGTAGGTGTCCACGTTGGCCAGCAGCGGCTTCTCGCCGAGGTAGTACTCGATCATGGTCGGCACATAGGTGTAGACCAGCTTGTCGTCGCCGACGCCGTTGCCGATCGCGCTGGAGATCACCACGTTGCCGGCGCGGGCGGCGTTGACCAGACCGGCCACCCCGAGCACCGAGTCGGCGCGGAACTGCAGCGGGTCGAGGAAGATGTCGTCGATGCGCCGATAGATGACGTCGACCTGGCGCTCCCCCTCGGTGGTGCGCATGTACACCTGGTTGTCGCGGCAGAACAGGTCGCGGCCCTCGACCAGCTCGACACCCATCTGCCGGGCGAGCAGCGAATGCTCGAAGTAGGCGGAGTTGTAGACGCCGGGTGTCAGCACTACCACGGTCGGGTCGGCCTCGTTGGTCGCCGCGGAATTGCGCAGCGCCCGCAGCAGGTGCGAGGCATAGTCGTCGACGGCACGCACCCGGTGGGTGGCGAACAGGTTGGGGAAGACCCGCGCCATCGTGCGCCGGTTCTCCATGACGTACGACACGCCCGAGGGCGAGCGCAGGTTGTCCTCGAGGACCCGCCAGGTGCCCTTCTCGTCGCGGATCAGGTCGATGCCGGCAACATGGATGCGCACCCCGTTGGGCGGGACGATGCCGACGGCCTGGCGGTGAAAGTGCTCGCAGGAGGTGACCAGGCGGCGCGGAATCACCCCGTCATTCAGGATCTCCTGATCGCCGTAGATGTCGTCGAGATACATCTCCAGGGCTTTGACCCGTTGGACGATGCCGCGCTCGAGCCGGTTCCATTCAGCGGCGGAGATCACCCGCGGCACCAGGTCCAGCGGAAAGGGCCGTTCCTGGCCCGACAACGAGAACGTGATGCCCTGGTCGATGAACGCGCGGGCCAGGGCGTCAGCGCGGGCCCGCAGGTCCGAGGCGTCCGACGGTGCCAGCTCGGCGTAGATGCCCTTGTACGGGCCACGCACGTTGCCTTGCGCGTCGAACATTTCGTCGAAGGCCATCTGGTAGGCGTCCGACGAGTTGTACCCGCGGAAGATGCGCTCGGAGCGCGCCAGCGCCGGTGCAGCGCCGCGCGAACCCCGCCTGGCCGTTTCAACCTGGTTCGGAAGACTCACTTTTAGGATGCTGCCTCAAATCGACGTTATGGCTGGCCACGAGTTCCCGTTTTGGGAGAAAACGTAACCGACTGCTAACCTGAGCAGTCGCAATCGGGTGCGGGTCGCCCCCCGAGACGAACACTTGCAAACACCAAAAACGACGAAGGAAAGTTCCGCGTGGCCAACATCAAGTCGCAGCAGAAGCGCATCAAGACCAACGAGCGCGCCCGACTGCGCAACAAGTCGGTGAAGTCGTCGCTGCGCACCGCCGTGCGCGCGTTCCGTGAGGCCGCCGAGGCCGGCGACAAGGACAAGGCCGCGGAGTTGCTGGTGTCGACCAACCGCAAGCTGGACAAGGCGGCCACCAAGGGCGTCATCCACAAGAACCAGGCCGCCAACAAGAAGTCGGCGCTGGCGCGGTCCCTCAACAAGATCTGAGCCCCGCGGCCTATCGGCCCCGGTCGGCGACCAGCTCGGCCACCTTTCTGACCGCTGACTCCAGCGCGTAGTCGGCGTCCGCGGCGGCTCCCTTGACGTCGGCGTTGAGGTCGGCGACCACTTTCATCGCGGTTGCCACACTGTCGCGCGACCAGCGCCGGGCCTGCTTCTGAGCCTTCTGCACCCGCCAGGGCGGCATCCCCAGCTGCCCGGCCAGTCGGTAGGGGTCGCCGGAGAGCGGACCGACCCGCCCGATAGTGTGGATGGCTTCGGCCAGTGCATCGGCCAGCACCACCAGCGGCTCGCCGCGCATCATCGCCCACCGCAGCGCCTCGGCCGCGCCCGCGACATCGCCGGCCACGGCCTTGTCCGCGATATCGAATCCCTTCACCTCGGCTTTACCGCTGTGATAGCGGCGCACCGCGGCCTCGTCGACCTGTCCGCCGGTGTCGGCGACCAGCTGCGAACAGGCCGACGCGAGCTCGCGCACGTCGGAGCCGACGGCGTCCAACAGGGCGGTGACGGTGTCCTCGTCCACCTTGACCCGCAGCGCGCGGAACTCCTTGCGGATGAAGTCGATGCGTTCACTCAACTTGGTGATCCGCGCACAGGGATGAACCTCGGCGCCCAGCGACTTCAGCTGGTCGGCCAGTGCCTTGGCGCGCCCGCCGCCCGAGTGCACCACCACCAGCATCGTGGCCGGCGGCAGGTCGGCGGCCGCCGCGGCGATCATCGCGACCGCGTCCTTGCCCGCTTCGGCCGCGGCCTCCAGCACGACGATGCGTTCGTCGGCGAACAGCGACGGACTCAGCAGCTCGGCAAGCTCAAACGTACTGACGTCGCCGGCCCGCATCCGGTTGACCGGGATGTCGTCGGTGCCGGCACGCTTGCGCGCCGCCCGCAGCACGTCCGCGACGGCCCGTTCGACCAGCAGTTCCTCGTCGCCGAGGACCAAGTGCAACGGCGATGCCTCACTCACCCCACGATGGTGTCACGAAGGGCCGACCAATCCGCTCGGGGATCCAGCAGCTCGGACGCCGACCAGGCCAGCGCACATACCACCGCGACCAGCCCGGCCACCCGGGTCGACGCGCGAAACCATGGCCGTCGCCAGAGCCGCACCGCGAGCGCGAGTAGCAGCGCGGTGGCACAGCAAATCAGCAGCACGCCGGCCAGGCCGTCGGGTACCGGCACGGTGGCCGCGGGCGCGCCGGCCGCGAGGTGCGCCACCTTCGACACCCACCACACCTCCGGGCCGGTGAAGCGCATCAGCAGCTGCGCCCCTGGCAGCCAGAGCACGCACATGACGGCCGCCGCGCTGCCCAGCACGGTGATGGGTGCGATGACCGGCGCGGCGGCCAGATTCGCGGCGACGGCCACCACGCTGAACCGACCCGAGATGCCGGCCACCAGGGGCGCGGTGACCAGCTGCGCCACCACCGCGACCGCGAGCGCATCCGCGAGCGGCTTGGGGCAACCCTTGGCCGCCAGTCGACGCGACCAGACCGGCGCGATGACCACCAGCGCGCCCGTCGCCAGCACCGACAGCGCGAAACCGGCGTCGACAGCGAGCTGGGGAGCGATGGCAAGCAATAGCAACACCGTGGCCGACAGCGCCGGCATCGCTTGCCGCCGGCGTGCAGTCAGCATCCCGGCCAGCGCGATGGCGCCCATCACCGCCGCCCGCAACACGCTGGGCGTCGGTTGGACGACGATCACGAACGCCACCAATGCCAGAGCGGCGAGCAGCACGGCCGCGCGCGGACCGATGAGCCGGGCAGAGAACAGCACCGCGGCGCACACGATCGTGACGTTGGCTCCCGAGACGGCCGTCAGGTGCGTCATGCCGGCCGCCCGGAATTCGCGGCCGGTATCGGCGGTGAGCGCCGAGGTATCGCCCAGGACCAGCGCCGGCAGCATCGCCGCCTGCGCGGCGGGCAGCACTTCGTGCGCGGCGGCGGCAAAGCGGCCGCGCACCGCGTGCGCGGCCCGCTGCACCGCCCCCGCCCGGCCCGTAACGGGCCGGCCCGCCGCGTTGAGCACCGCAACGGTCAGGTCGTGGCGAGTGGGGCGGCTGATCCGCGCCGAGAACCGCACCGGTTGGCCGACCATCACGTCGAAGTCCGACGCCCGCGCGAAAACGATGACCCGGCCGGATATCTCGTCGTCGCGCAGCCGTAGCAAGGTGGCACGAAACATCAGCCGGCCCGCGCCCAACGACTGCGCGCTCTCGCTGGGCGTCACCGTCACCGCGGCGACCGTCCCGAATGCCGCGGTGATCGGATGCCGAGCCACCGCGTCGGCGCGCAGCGCGATCGCGAAGCCGAATCCCGCGCCGACCACGCCGATCGCCACCAGACCGGCCCCCACGGCCCGCAGCCGCCGGGGCCGGACCGCCCGTCGCTGCGCATGCCAGGCCAGCATGGCGGCCGCGGCGACCAACGCGACACAGCACCAGGCCAGCGCCCGGCCAACCGGCCACACGATGCCCGAGGCGGTGACGATCCAGCCGGTGAGTGCGGCGGGGAGCAACCGCACATCGAGGCGGGCGAGCTGCGACCGCGCCTGCGCCGGCACGTCAGACACGAACCAGGGCGCGCAGCTTGTCCAGCCGCGACGGTCCGATGCCGTCGACATCGGCGAGCTGATCGACGCTGGTGAACCTGCCGTTGGCCTGCCGCCAACTCACGATCGCGGCGGCGGTGACCGGCCCAACCCCGGGCAGGTCGTCCAGCTGCTGCACGGTCGCGGTATTGAGGTCGAGCGCCTCGCCCGCCTTCGGCCGCCCGGGTGCCTTGACCGACCCCGTCGGCGTTGGCGTCTTGGCGGACGGCGGCGAGCCGGGCGTCACGGAGCTGCCCAGCGCGGTCGGCTGCCCGGACAGCGGTGTCAGCCCGACCACGATCTGCTCACCATCACCGAGCGGGCGGGCCATGTTCAAGCCGATGGTGTCGGCGCCGTCCATCGCACCGCCGGCGGCCTGCAACGCATCGGCGATGCGCGCGCCCGGCGTCAACGTCACCAGACCCGGCTTGTGCACCAGGCCGACAACGCTGACCACCACCGGCCGGTCGGGACCCGGAGTCGCCGAGGACTTGGGGCTTGCCGTGGACGCCTTCTCGACCGGGGGCAGCTTCGCGGACATCACCGGCGCGGGGTGGTCGCGGACCAGCGTGAATATCGTGATCAGCACGGCCAGGGCAGCGATCACAGCCAACGCGATCGCGCCGGCGCGGCCCGGATCCGCACGCAGCCGGGCCCGCCAGTTCCCTCCGTCTGCCGCGTCGGGAAGCCAACGCGGCAGCAACGAGTTCTGGTCCTCGTCCGGTACGTCCTGGCCCGGCTGCTCGGTGCCCGAATCGCCATCCGGGTCGGCGCAGAGGCGTCGCTGTAGCCGCTCGGCGGGAAGTTCTGTTCGCATGCGCCGACGGTAGGCGCGCCGACCGCCACCACGGCTGCGCCCGACGCCGTCTCGACCGCTCGCTGTGGATTAATCGGAGGCTGTGGACAAGCACAGCCAGGGATGGGTCAAGATGGAACTCGGAGCACACGACCGGACGGGGGCGCCCATCCGTCGGAATACCGGTCGCCACGCTCAACCCAGGCAAAGGAGTCTGCATGCAACTGGCGCTGACGCCGGAGGAAGCCGCGTTCCGCGACGAGCTCCGCACCATTTTCACGACCAAGATCCCCCAAGACGCGCGTGACCGGGTACGCCAGGGCTCGGCCGAGGTGGTGCACGACGACGTGGTCACCAGCCACAAGATCCTGCACGAGCACGGTCTGGCCGTGCCGAGCTGGCCGGTCGAGTGGGGCGGCAAGGACTGGACGCCGACCCAGCACCAGATCTGGGCCGACGAAATGCAGCTGGCGTGTGTCCCGGAACCATTGAACTTCAACACCAAGATGGTGGGCCCGGTGATCGCCGAATTCGGATCTCAGGAGATCAAGGAGCGCTTCCTGCCGCCGACGGCCAGCCTCGACATCTGGTGGTGCCAGGGCTTTTCCGAACCCGAAGCCGGCTCCGACCTCGCGTCGCTGCGCACCACGGCGGTGCGCGACGGCGACAGCTACGTCGTCAACGGGCAGAAGACCTGGACCACGCTCGGCCAGTACGCCGACTGGATCTTCTGCCTGGTACGCACCGACCCGCAGGCGCCCAAGCGCCAGGCCGGCATCTCGTTCCTGCTCTTCGACATGAAGACGCCGGGCATCACCGTACGGCCCATCAAGACGATCGACGGCGGCCACGAGGTCAACGAGTTGTTCTTCGAAGACGTCCGGGTTCCCGCCAATCAGCTTGTCGGAGAAGAGAATAAGGGCTGGACCTACGCGAAGTTCCTGCTGGGCAACGAGCGCACCGGCATCGCCGGCGTCGGGCGGACAAAAGTGCGCCTCGCCGAGGTGAAGAAGTTAGCCACCGAAACCGGCATCATCGCCGATCCGCTGTTCGCCGCCCGGCTGGCCGAGGCCGAAAACGAGCTGCTGGCACTGGAACTCACGCAGTCGCGAGTGGTGACGGATTCCGCGGACGGCCAGCCTAACCCGGCGTCGTCGGTGCTCAAGCTGCGCGGCAGTCAGTTGCAGCAGACCGCCACCGAGCTCCTGGTCGAGGTCGCCGGCCCGGACGCGCTGCCCGCCGACGGGGACGGCATCGCGTCTCCGGACTGGGCGCAACACAGTGCGCCGCGCTACCTCAACTACCGCAAGACGACGATCTACGGCGGCAGTAGCGAGGTACAGCGCAACATCATCGCGTCCACCATTCTGGGATTGTGAGGCAGCCATGGACTTTCAGTTGACCGACGAGCAGGGCCTGCTGCGCGACACCACCCGCGATCTGCTGTCTCGTACCTACGACCCGGAGAGCCGCATCAAGGTCATCGGGTCTGATCTCGGTTGGAGCCGCGAGGTATGGAGTCAGCTTGCCGACACCGGGATCCTGGGCCTGGGCTTCGACCCGGAAGAGGCCGGCCAGATCGAGATCATGGTCGTGCTCGCCGAGGCCGGGCGCCGGTTGGCCCCCGAACCGATTTTGCACGCCGCGCTGGCGCCGGGTGCGCTGATCGCCGAGCAGGGCACCGACGCGCAGAAAGAACAACTCGACGACGTCGCGGCGGGCCAACGGCTGCTGGCCTTCGCCCACCTGGAGCCCGGGCATCGCAAGCCAACCACAGCGGTCACGACTCGGGCTGTGCGGCAAGGTGATTCGTGGACGTTGACCGGCCGCAAGAATCCGGTTCTCGCCGGTGACTGCGCCGATGCATTGGTGGTCAGCGCCGCATTGCCGGACGGCGGCACCGGCCTGTTCCTGGTCGACGGCGGCTCCGAAAACACCTCAATCGCCCGTCATCGGTTCCGGACCTTCGACGGTCAGCGCGGCGCGCAGGTCGATTTGGACGGCGCGGCGGCCGAGCCGTTGGGCGACGCGGTCGACGCGTCGGGCGCCATCAGCGGTGCCCTCGTTCGCATCCAGTCGGCGCTGTGCGCCGAAGCGGTCGGGGCGATGGAGGAAGCGCTGCGGCTGACCACCGATTACCTCAAGTCCCGCAAGCAGTTCGGCGTCACTCTCAACAAGTTCCAGGCGCTTACGCAGCGAGCCGCCGACATGTACGTCTCGCTCGAGATGGCACGCAGCATGAGCCTGTACGCAGCGATGTCGATCGCCGACGGCAACCTCGACCCGCTGATCGCGTCGCGGGCCAAGGTGCAGATCGGCCGCTCGGGCCGGCACATCGCGCAGGAGTCGATCCAGATGCACGGTGGAATCGGTGTGACCGCCGAATATCCGGTGAGCCACTACGCCGCTCGGCTCACCGCCGTCGAGCACACCCTGGGCACCTCGGGCGATCACGTGCACAACCTGATCGACCACCTCGGTGAGTACGACTTGGCCCGGCTCTAGCGACGGTTGAGCCGTCCGAGCGGGTCGTCGAGTTCCTGTCGGTGTTTTTCGGGGCTGCCCGCACCGTGGATTGCTGGGGTATCTCGCCGCCGACGACAGGCCGCTGGTGGCCCCGGTGTGGTTCGTCGTCGACAACGGCCTGACTCAACTCGCCTCTGGCACCACGACCGATTCCGCGTCGGGTAGCTGAGCCACCAGATATTCGGCGAGCCCTCCGATGGTCGGATAGTCGAAGACCGCGGTGGCGTTGATCGTGAACTTGCCGCCGAACTGACTGTGCAATCGGTTGCGCAGTTCTATCGCCATCAGCGAATCCGTGCCCAGGTCCAGGAACCGACTGCTCGCCGCCGGCGGCTGCGCGAGCCGCAGGAAGTGCTGCACCTCGCGTTGCAGGAACTCGGTCACGAAGGCCGCGCGTTGCGGCACGGGTATCTCCATCAGCTGCTTGAGCAGCTCGCTGTCACCGGTGACTTCCCCGACGGCACTGGGCAATACGAGGTCGAGAATCGGTGGACGCGAACTGCCCAGCACCTTCGCGGCACGCTGCCAGTTGGCTTTGAGGACGGTGGCCTGGCCGGTCCCGTTCGCGACGACCTCCGCGAGCGCGCTCAGCGCTGCCGAGGGTTCCAGCGGAATCAGGCCCTGCGCGGTGATATTCGCGATTGCGGCCTCCGATGAGGCCATGCCGCCCTGGGCCCAGGGGCCGAAGTTGACACCCGTGGCGGGCAGGCCTTGCGCCCTTCGTTGCGCGACCAGACCGTCGAGCAACGCGTTGGCAGTCGCGTAGTTGGACTGACCGGGTGACCCGAACAAACTGGACACCGAGGAGGACACGATGAAGAAGTCCAGCTCGTCGTCCTTCGTCAGCCTGTCCAAGTGGCAAGCACCGAACGCCTTGGGCGCCAATGTCGTTCGGAATCGCTGCGGGGTCTGCGCAGACAGCAGCGCGTCGTCGAGCACCCCGGCCAGATGCACCACACCCGCAAGCGGCGGCAGTTCGGCGCGGATCCGTTCCAGCAGCTTGTCAACCTCGGACTCGTCGCTGACATCGGCCGCGAAGACGTGGACGCGGCATTTGAAGCGCTCGGCGATCTCCTCGATTTCGCGTTGTGCGTCCGCATCGGGTTCGCGCCGGCTGGTCAACACGATGTCGCCGGCACCCAGTTGGGCCAGATACGACGCCGTGTGCAGACCGATCGCACCGAGTCCGCCGGTGATCAAGTAGCTCCGATCTGGGCGTGGCTGAAGCGGATTCGGCATCTGCACCACGATCTTTCCGATGTGCCGGGCCTGCTGCATGCGCCGGAACGCGGCCCTCGCCTCGGTCAGCGGGTAGATCTCGGCGGGCAGTGGCGCCCATTCGCCCTTGCCCAGACCCTCGGATACCTCGGTCAACAAGCCGCGAATACGCTCGGGCTCCTGGAAGGTCACCGTGTCCAGCGCCACGATCTCGTAGGCGATGTCGGGGCGGACGTCCGCCATCTGCTCAGGTGTCCAGATGTCGCGTTTGGCGATCTCGGCGAACCGACCATTCTGCGCGGTTGCCCGCACGGTCGCCTCGAGGAATCCTTCGTTCGTCAGGCTGTTGAGCACCACGTCGACACCGGCACCGTCGGTGTCCGCGAGGATCTGGTCGGCGAAATCCGTAGTGCGCGAGTCGTACACGTACTGCACACCCAGCTTGCGCAGCGTCGCACGTTTGTAGGTGCTGGCCGTGGCGAAGACCGTGGCACCGCACTGCTGTGCCAGCTGGATCGCTGCCAGGCCGACACCACCACTGGCGGCGTGGATGAGCACCCGATCCCCGGGCTGCACCTGCGCCCAGTCGAACGCGAGCCGGACCGTCAACGCCGCGGCGGGGATGGTCGCCGCAGCGACCGCCCCCACTCCGTCGGGAATCGGCGCCAGCAGCTGGGCCGGCACGTTGAACCGGCTGGCGAACGCGCCCTGCATGAAGCCGTAGACACGCTGGCCCACCTCGAGTCCGGTGACGCCACTACCCAATTGGGTGACGGTTCCGGCGAAGTCACCGCCGATCGGTCCCGGATCACCGGGGTAGAGGCCAAGGACGTTGAGCACATCCCGGAAGTTGAGGCCGGCGGCCTCCACCCGAACCTGCACATAACCCTCGTCCGGCGCCGGTACCTCCGCCTCGGTCAGCCGCAGGTTGTCGATTGCGCCGCGTTCGGTGGGCGCCAGGACGTAGTCGGACGAGCGAGGCACCGTCAGATGACCGCTGCGCGACCATGGCAACAACCGGGAGACCAGCAGCTTCCCTTGTCGCAAAGCGAGCTCATGCTCCTCGAGGGACGAGTCCGGTGTGGCCAACAGAGCGGCCAACGCTTGCACGGCTTGCTCGGACCCGTCACAGTCGACGAGCTTGCAGCGCAAAGCCGGTTCCTCGTTGATCGCGGTACGCCCGAAGCCCCACAGCGCCGCCTGGACCGGATCAACCGGCTCGCCGGATTCGGTGGCCACGCCCCGTTCGGTCGTGATCCACAGTCCGCCAGGCAGTTTCACGCTGCCGTTTTGTGAGCCGTGTTGCACCGTGTGCACGGCACTGAGCAAGTGGGCGATCTCGGTCTCGACCCGCGCGGCGCCGTCGGTGCTCGACTCGGTTCCGCTCGGCGCGGCGCTGCGCCAGACGACGCCGGCGAACGGCAGACCACGCTCGTGGGCCTGTGCCAACAGTTCACCCAACAGCTCCGGATCAGTGTTCCGGTCGAAGGAAATGCAGCCCGCAACGTTGGCGGCCAGTTCTTCGAATCCGGCGATCAGCCAGGTGCCGCTGACGCGGCTGGCATCGTCGCTCGATGCCGGCAGCGGTACCTCGTGCCAGCCGAGGGTGTAGAGCAGCCGGGTGGCGTCGCCGCCCAGGCCGCGCAACAAGGCCTCCCGCGGTGCCCGTTTGACCGTGAACTCGCGAATCCCACCCAAGTGCCGGCCATCTCGGTCGAGGTACTCGAGATCGAATACCTGGGTTTCGCTGTCCAGCGCGCTGGCGTGCCACTTCGCCCGGCAGTAGAACCGTCGCGGCATCTTCTCCCGCAGTGTCACCTGCCCATACCGCAGCGGCAGGAACAGATCGTTGACGCCTTGTTCGGCCGCGAGGAGTGCCGGGAACGCCGGGAAAGCGACGCCGGTGCACAGGTCCATCAGCACCGGGTGCATCGGCTCGGCGCCGAGTTGCTCGGAGAGCTCTTCGCCGACGACGATGTCGCCGATCGCCTCGCCCGCACCGAGCCACAGCGACTTCAGCGAACCGGACCAGGTCGGGCCCCAGACCAACTCCAGGTCGGCGAAGGTCTCGAACAACTCTTGCGGCCGCATCCGGTTCAGCCGCTCGAGCGCTTCGTCGACCGGATCATCGTCGGATTCCGGCTCGCCGTCGGCGCCGGCAATCACCGAGCCTTCGGCGTTCAGCGACCATTCGGCGCCGCGTTCACCGTAGGGTCGGCTGTGTACCTGGAATTTCCACCCGTCGCCGCCCTCCTGCGGGTGCAGCGTCAGTTGCACCTCACGAGAACTCTTCTCGGGCAAGATGATCGGCTCGTAGAAGAAGACGTCCTTGGCCCGCGCCGGGGTACCGACCGCGGCCAAGGCCATCGCGGCATACGTCGCTCCGGGGACGACGACGGTGCCGTAGATGACGTGGTCGGAAAGCCACGGCTGAGATTTGACCGACAACCTGCTGGTGTAGACGGAGTCACCGGAGGCGAGATCTTTTGCGCTGCCCAGGATTCCGGACACCGCCGGTCCGTCGATGGCGATTCCGGACGACTTGGGCCAGAACCGGCGGCGCTGGAACGGATAGGTGGGCAGCTCGAGTCGGCGACCGGTTTGACGGTGCAACGCAGCGAAATCGGGTAGGTGCCCGCCGATGTACGCCGCGGCCTGCGCGTCAGCGATCTGGCGCCGGTCGCCGACGCCTTTGCGCAGCGACACGATCGCGCGCGGCGCCGCCAGGTGCTCCGGCCAGACCTGCACCGCAGCCGCGGTCAACACCGGTTGCGGCCCGATCTCCATCACCACCGAGCAGCCGAGCGCCGCCACGGTGCGCACACTTTCGGCGAACTGCACCGGCTGGCGGGAATGCCGGCGCCAATACTGGGCATCGAGCGGGGTCTGCGCCGTGAGCACAGCGCCGGTGCGGTTGCAGACCAACGGCAACGTCGGCGTAGCGAACTCGAATTGCGCTGCATACGACTCGAATTCGTCGAGCACGGGATCCAGCAGTTCGGAGTGGAAGGCGTGGCTGGTCTCCAGCCAGGTGCAGCGGACCCCTTCGTCGCTGAACGTGGCGACGATCTGTTCGAGATCGTCGCCCGGACCCGAGAGCACCGTGTTGGGTCCGTTGTAGGCGCCGACCGACACGTGCGGGAACTCACCGGCGATCTGCTCTACCTGCTTGGCGTCGGTGAACACCGCCACCATTCGCCCGCCTTCGGGCAGGCTGCCGAACATCCGGCCGCGCTCGGCCATCAGCCGGGCTCCGTCCTCGAGGCTGAATACACCGGCCACACAGGCCGCCGCGTACTGGCCCACGCTATGCCCCAGCACCACGTCGGGCTCGATGCCCCACGACTGCCAGAGCCTCGCCAGGCCCATCTCGATGGCGAACAGCGCCGGCTGGGCAAACGACGTGTGCCGCAGTGTTTCTTGGGCGTCCTCCGGCGCTCTACGGTCGGTGGCGAACAGCACATCCAGTAGCGGCCGCGGCAGCATGTCCTTGACCGCGTCCGCACACCGCGTCACGGTGTCGGCGAAAACCGGTTCGGTGTCGAATAATTCACGTGCCATGCCGGGATACTGGCTGCCTTGCCCGGTGAACAACCACGCCGTCGTCGGGTGGTGGGTGTGCTCGCCACGGACCACGCCGGGCCGCAGCCGGTTCTCGGCTAGTTCGGCCAGGCCCGCCCGCGCGGCCTCGACCGAATCGACGACCAGCGCGGCGCGGTGCTCGAAATGCGAACGGCCCATGCCGGCGGTGCGGCACACGTCGGCGAGGTCCACATCCGGATGTGCGCTCAGCCAGGCCTCATAGCGTTGCGCCAATGCCAGCAACGCTTCCGGTGATCGGGCCGACAGCGCGAGCACATTGACCTCGCCGGTGTCGACGGCCGCGGCATCGGGTGCCGGATCTTCGGCGGGCGATCCCGTACGGGTCGGCGCCTCCTCGATCAGCACGTGTGCGTTGGTGCCGGTGAACCCGAAGGAGCTCACGCCGGCGCGCCGTGGTCTGCCGTTGGCCTGCCACGGCGTCGACTCGCGCACCACCCGCACCGGCAACGAGTCCCAGGGGATATGCGGCGACGGCGTGTCGAAATGCAGGCTCTGCGGCAGCAATTCGTGCTGAAGCGACAACACGACCTTGATCAGACCCGCCGCGCCCGATGCCGACTCGGTGTGTCCGATGTTGGTCTTCACCGATCCCATCAGCAATGGTCGGTCCGCGGTACGCGAACCTCCGTACGCGGCCGCGGCGGCCTGCACCTCGATCGGATCGCCAAGCGGAGTGCCGGTCCCGTGCGCCTCGAGGTAGTCGACGTCCCCGCCGGCCAGACCGGCGCGGCTCAACGCTGCCCCGATGAGTCGTTGCTGCGCACCGCCATTGGGTACCGTCAGACCACTCGAAGCACCATCCTGATTGACCGCGCTGCCGGCAATGACGGCGAGGACCCGATCACCGTCGCGTTCCGCGTCGTTCAGCCTCTTGAGCACTAGAATTCCGCAGCCCTCACTGCGCACGTAGCCGTCGGCGGAGGCGTCGAAGGTCTTGCATCGGCCAACCGGCGAGAGCATCCGGGCGCGCGAGGCCGCAATAACGGTCACCGGAGACAGCAGAACATTCACGCCGCCGGCCAACGCGAGGTCACAATCGCCGGAATGCAAGGCCTGGCACGCCTGATGGACGGCCACCAGGGCCGAACTGCATGCGGTATCGATCGCCACCGCCGGCCCTTCGACTCCGAGCGCGAAGGCGACCCGACCGGAAATGGCATTGAGCGCATTGCCGGTGATGAAGTACGGCTCGATCTTGTCGATCGGCTCCGCGGACAGCAGGTGCGCATACTCGTTGGCGGCCACCCCTGCGAAGATGCCGGTTCGGCTGCCGCGCAGCGCACCCGGCGAGTACCCGGCGCGTTCCAGCCCCTCCCATACCGTTTCGAGCATCAGCCGCTGCTGCGGCTCGATCCACACCGCCTCGCGCGGCGAGATGCCGAAGAATTCCGGATCGAATCCGTCGATCTCGTCCAGGAATCCGCCGAAGCGCGTGTAGGTCTTGCCCGGTGTCTCGGGGTCCGGGTCATAGAACTCGTCGATGTCGAAGCGGTCCTCCGGGACTTCCCGGATCGCATCGACACCGCCGGACAGCAACTCCCAGAAAGCATCCGGGTCGGGTGCTCCGGGGAACCGGCACGAGACCGCGACGATCGCGATCGGTTCGTCGGTGCGCGCCGTGACCGTCGCGGCCGGCTGAGACGCCGCCGCCTGCGCGCTGAGCTCGAGGACATCGCCGAGCAGGTAGTCGGCCACATCGGACAGCCGCGGGTGATCCATCACCAGGGTGATGGGGATCTCCCGGCCCACTGTGTTCTCAATGCGGCGCCGCAATTCGACGGCCATCAGGGAGTCCATGCCGAGGTCGAAGAAACCTGCGTCCTCGCGGATCTCCGCGACATCGACCCGCGTCACCTCGGCGACCGCGTCACGCAGGTAATCGGTGAGCAGCCGCTTACGTTGCTGCAGTGGGGCATTGGTGAGTTGCTCGACGAGTTGGGTCGTGCCCGACGGCGTCACGGGCGGCACCGCATCGGGTACCTCGCGCTCCAATTCCGTCAGGAATGCCCGTCGGCCGGCCTGTTCGTAGAGCGGCAGGAAGCGGGCCCAGTCGATCCGGGCCACCACGCCCTGCGCCGACGACGACGCCGCGGCATCGGCCAACCCCGCCAGCGCATCGGCGGGTGACAGCGTACGGATGCCGCGCTGATCCAGTCGCGCACGGGACTGCGCGTCGGCCATACCCGCCGACCAGGGTCCGAAGTTGACGCTTGTCCCACGGACGCCTCGTTCGCGCAGGCGCCAGGCCAGCCCGTCGAGGAACGCGTTGGCCGCGCCGTAGGCGCTCTGACCGTATCCACCCCACACCGACGCGATCGAGGACGTGCTGAGGAAGAAGTCCAGCCCCAGGTCAGCCGCGGCCTCGCTCAAATGCCAAGCACCCCAGACCTTCCCGGCGAAGACACGATCGACTTCGGCGTCATCGAGGTTGCTCAGCGGGGTGGTGCCGATCTCGCCGGCGGCGTGGACGATGCCGGCCAACGGCGGCTGCACGCCGGCCAATAGCCGGGTGACGTCGTGGGCGTCGGCGACATCGGCGGCGATCGCTTGGATCTCGCAGCCATGCTGCGCGGCCAGTGCGTCGATGCGCTTTTGCACGTCCTCGCCGGGGGAACGGCGGCTGGTCAAGACTAGATGCTTGGCGCCGTGGGTGGCCAGGTAGCCGGCGATCTCCAGTCCGATCGAACCCAGCCCGCCTGTCACCAAATACGTTGCCTCGGGGCGTATTTCCAGCGGAGTTCCGCTCGGCTGCCCCTCCCGTCGAACGAGCCGCGGCACGTAGACGGCTTGATCACGCAGCGCCACTTGGTCTTCGCGCGACGCCGAATCGTGCGACACCGCGTCGTGCGACACCGAGACCCAGCCGATGAAGCGAGCCCACTCGTCGGCGGTGCCCTCCGCCAGATCCGCCAGTCCGCCCCAAAGCTGCGGATGTTCCAGCGACACGGCACGTCCGAAACCCCACAGCGAGCTCTGCTCCGGCGCCACGGTGTCCCCGTCGGTGACCCGCTGCGCGCCACGAGTGACCAGCCAGACGGGGGTCCGCAAGTCGGCGGCGGCCGCGGCGCGGAAAAGCCGCCGCGTTCCGCCCAGAATCCGGTGTTGCATGCGCAACAGCGACTGCATCGACGGCGCGGTCTTGAATCCGAGATCCGCGTCGACCGCCGCGACGCTCACGATGCGAAGCGGCAAATCCTGGGCCGCCGCAGCGCGCAACGTGTCGGCGAGCTGTTCCTCGTCGGCGTCGGATGTCGGCAATCCGAGGAACCGATGCTGCTGTCCGCGTTGGATGAGTTCGTTGACCAACGGCGCAAGCGCCGGGCAATCCTCGCCGATCAGAAGCCAGCTGGCTCCCTCGCCGGCTCCCACACCGGAAGGCGCGGCAGCGGCTTTCTTCCACCGGATCTCGTAACGGTCGTCGGCGATGGACCGGGTGGTGCGTTCTTGGTTATGTTGTGCCGCAAGCTTGGCCAGTACACGCACGGTTTGAGGATCGTCGCAGTCGGCGTCGAGCAGGGCCACCAGCTCCTCGATCCGGCCCTCCTCGAGCAGGCGGACGGCTTCGGTACGCGGGCCGCCGGGCTGCTGTCGTGGGTCGGGACGGTCCCGGTCGTCGCGGAACCAGTATTGGCGATGCTCGAACGGATAGGTGGGCAGGTCCAATTTGCCCGTGTGCGCCCGCCGGAAGGCGGCGAATTCGGGCAGGTGGCCCACCACATACGCTTCGGCAACGGCTTCGGTGATCTGTCGATGGTCGGCGGTGTTGCGCCGCAACGATGCGATCGCCCGCGGCACGGTGGCCGGGTCGGGCCAGCAGCTCAGCGCGGCCGCGGTAAGCACCGGTCGCGGGCCGACCTCGAGCAACACTTTGCAATTGAGCCCGGCCAGGGTGTGCACGCTCTTGGCGAATTGCACTGGTTGACGTGCGTGCCGGCGCCAGTAGGCACCGTCGAGCCGCACGCTGCGGCCGAGCGCGGCGCCGGTTCGGTTGTCAATCAAAACCCGTTGTGGTGCAGCGTAATTGAACCGATCCGCAAACGACTCGAAGTCGTCCAGAATCGGGTCCAGCAGGGCCGAGTGGAACGCGTGGCTGGTGTCTAGCCAGTCGCACCGCACACCGTCGGCCGCCAGTCCAGCGACCGCCCGCTCCAGATCCCCTGCGGGCCCAGATAACACGGTGTTCGCGCCGTTGTAGGCGGCGACCGACAGTCTCGGGAAATCATTGGTCAGGTTCTCGACACGGCCGGCGGCGGTGAACACCGCGACCATCCGGCCGCCGGCGGGCAAGCTTGCGAAGAGACGACCGCGTTCGGCCATCAGCACCGCGCCATCCTCGAGACCGACCACGCCCGCGACGCAGGCCGCCGAATACTGGCCGACGCTGTGCCCCAGCACGATGTCCGGCTCGAAGCCCCACGACTGCCAAAGGCGGGCCAGGCCCATCTCCACCGCGAACAAGGCGGGCTGTGCGTAACGAGTCTGCCGCAGCATCGCTTCGCTATCGGGGCCGTCGATATCGAAAACAACTTCCAGCAATGGCTTTTCGAGAATCGAAGCGACCGCGGCCGCGCAGCGATTCAGCGTCTCGGCGAACACCGGCTCGGTGTCGAACAACTCCCTTGCCATGCCGGGGTATTGGCTGCCTTGGCCGGTGAACAGCCACGCCGTCTTCGGTGTGTCATGGGATTCGCCGCGGAACAAACCGGGCGCCGGGCGATCGTCGGCGAGTGCGCCGAGCAGCTCCATCGCGGATTCTCGCGAATTGACCACCAGCGCGGCGCGGTGCTCCAAGTGGGCCCGCCCCGTGCCCGCGGTGAAGCAGACGTCGGCCAGGGTGGCCTCCGGGTGCGCGCTCAACCAGTCGCGGTATTCGCCGGCGAGCCGCACCAACGCGGCGGGCGTTCGGGCCGAGAGCGGAAGAAGGCTGAACCGTCGGTCCCCGGGCTGCTCAACCGGAACCGGCGCGGCGAGGGGCGCTGCCGCAGGCACGGGGGCCTCGGAGAGGATGACGTGAGCGTTTGTCCCCGCGAAGCCAAATGAGCTGATCCCGGCAATGCGCGGCCGACCGTTGCGTTCCCAGGCAGTGGCCTCGTCGACCACCTGCACCGCAAGCCGGTCCCAGGGAATATGCGGCGACGGGTTCTCAAAGTGCAGGTGCCGCGGCAGTAACTCGTTCTCGAGCGCGAGAATAACTTTGATCACACCCGCGATACCCGCGGCCGCTTCCAGGTGACCGATGTTGGTCTTCACCGAACCCATCAGCAGCGGTTGGCTGGCTTCACGGCCGGCGCCGAGCGCCGCACCGGCGGCCTGGGCCTCGATGGGGTCGCCCAGCGATGTCCCGGTGCCATGCGCTTCCAAGTACCCGACGTCGCGGGGTTCGAGGTCGGCGCGCTTCAGCGCCTCCGCGATGACCCGTTGCTGGGCAACGCCGTTCGGCACCGTCAATCCACCCGATGCGCCGTCCTGGTTGATCGCGCTGCCGCGGATCACGGCCCGAATCCGGTCGCCGTCGCGAATCGCGTCGTGCAGGCGCTTGATCACGATGACGCCGCATCCCTCGCCACGCACATAACCGTCGGCGGCCGCGTCGAAGGTCTTGCACCGGCCGTCCGGCGCGAGCATGTGAGCGCTGGAGAACGTGATCATGGTTGCCGGGGTGAGCAGGACGTTCGCACCCCCGGCCAGCGCGAGGTCGCATTCTTTGAGGCGGAGCGCTTGGCACGCCTGATGGATTGCCACCAGCGACGAGCTGCACGCCGTGTCGACGGCGACCGCGGGACCCTGCAGCCCCAGCCGATAGCTGATGCGGCCCGCCGCAGCGGCATTTGACGTACCGATGGCCATGTAGGCCTCGATCTCGGGGTAAGTCAGTTCGTCGGACGCCATTCCGAGGTAGTCGTGGGTGGCCAGACCGACGAACACACCAGTGTTGCTGTTAGCCAGGGCCGTTGGCGCGGTGCCCGAATGCTCCACCGCACGCCATGCCGTCTCCAGCAAGATCCGGTGCTGCGGGTCCATCAATCTGACCTCGCGCGTCGACATATTGAAAAACGGCGCGTCGAAGCCCGCCACATCATCGACGAATCCCGCCCGACGCGTCACGACCTTGCCCGGTGCGCCGGGTTCTGGGTCGAAGAATTCGTCGACGTCCCAGCGGTCCTGCGGCACCTCGGATATCGCGTCCCGGCCGTGCCGCAACACATCCCAGAACTCATCCGCGTCCGCGGCACCCGGAAAACGAGCGGCGTAGCCGACGATCGCAAAACCCGAAGCCGGCTCGTCTTCGACGGATGCCATTTCCTTGACCTCCCCTGCGTTGGCGAATGAAGACTGGGTCCCCACGGGCGGCCCGGTTGCGCTTCAGAGTCAATTTCCGAAGGCCAGCACTGCAATTGCAGCACCCGCACCGCGCAACGGCGGCCACTGTGTCCGCCGCTCTGCGCCTCCCGCCCGGCCGTTCGATCGCCACCATCGCACGCCGGACCCGTGAGTGAGTGTAGGCCGTGGCCCGCGCGTGTCCGCGGAGGCAATCGCCCGGCGGGTTATCTTGGTGGCTCCGCCAGTGGCCGGACCGGGACCGTTTACACCGAGGGGGATGTAGTTTTGCGCATCGGGAAAATCACGATCGGCGCGCTCGATGATTGGACGCTGACTCCGGGCTCGGTCACTTCGTGGCACCCGACGGATGCGGCAAAAGACAAGGTCCGACAAGCGCCGGTCAGCTCGGTGCCGGTCAGTTACATGCAGGGCCAGCATCTTCGGAACTACTGTGAGCGGACAGCCGCGGGGCTGAACTTCTCCCGGCAGATCATCGCGACCTGTGAGTTACCTGGGACTTGTGATGTCGCGGCGATGAACCATGCGGTCAACGCCTATCTGCGGCGACACGACACGTTCCGCAGTTGGTTCGAGCACACCGGCACCGGTGAGTTCGTCCGGCATACGCTGCGCGATCCGGCTGATATTGAGTTCGCGCCAATCAACCACGGCCAGATGACAGTTGACGAGATACACGCTCATGTCGTGGCCATACCGAACCCGCTGCAGTGGGGCTGTTTCACCTTCGGGATCATCCAAAACGAGAGCCATTTCACATTTTTTGCCGCGATGGATCACGTGCACGGGGACGCGACGCTGATCGGCACAACGATGATGGAAGCCAACGGAATGTATTCGGCGTTGAGCAGCGGCGGTGAGGCGCTGGCTCTTCCCGATGCCGGTAGCTTCGACGATTTCTGCACCCGCGAACGCGAGTACACGTCGACGCTGACCCTTGATTCGCCCGAGGTACGCGCGTGGATTGACTTCGCCGACAACAACAATGGCGGTTTCCCAGAATTCCCGCTCCCACTGGGCAACCCGTTGGAGTCCAGTCGCAGTCAGATGACCTCCGAACTTCTGATGGACGTGGCCCAGACGGAGCGATTCGAATCCGCCTGCACCGCCGCCGGGGCACGCTTCGTCGGTGGCCTGTTCGCCTGCTTCGCCCTGCTGGAGCATGAGTTCACCGGCGCTCTGACGTATTACGGTCTCACCCCTAGAGATTCGCGGACGGCCGCGGACAATTTCATGACACAGGGCTGGTTTACCGGCTTGATTCCAATCACCGTGCCCATCGCCGCCACCTCTTTCGGTGATGCGGCATGGGCAGCGCAGGCCTCTTTTGATTCCGGTCTGGACATGGCGAAGGTGCCGTACTACCGCGTACTGGAATTAGCGCCGTGGTTGCGCTGGCCGCGGCCAAACTTTCCGGTGTCGAACTTCTTTCATGGCGGCGCTGCTCCGCTCAATGCGATTCTTGCCGCGGCCGACCTGGGCCTCGCGGAAAATATCGGGATCTATCCCGACGGCCGGTATTCCTATCAGCTGACCATTTATGTATTCCGGTACGGCGAGGGCACCGTCATGGCGATCATGCATCCCGACAATCCGGTCGCCCTGAAATCCGTACGCCGCTACATGGCGGCGATGAAGTCCGTGTGCGGCCGGGTCGCTGGCAGCGGGCACTGGGGGCGCGTCGCGTAGCGTGAGTCCATCCGAAGCTAGAGCTTTTCTGCAGTGCGCGAACTCCGGTCGGGCACGGTACGAACGAGCGCGGCGTGACAGAGCGTCGGCGAGCGGCGCCGGCGGGCGCACCCGACTGCGCCGACCAGGGGCGAGGACGATATGCGACGGCTGACCGATTTCGTGGTGCGGTGGCCCTGGGTAGTGATCGGGCTCTGGGTCGCGGTGGCGGTCGCTCTTCCCCTGACTTTGCCCTCGCTGGGCGAGATGGCCCAGAGGCATCCGCTCGCGTTACTGCCCAACGACGCGCCGTCGAGCATCAGCGCGCGCGAGATGACCAAGGCGTTTCACGAATCAGGTTCAGAGGACCTGTTGTTGGTGGTGCTGACGGACGACAAGGGGCTCGGCCCGGCCGACGAAGCCGTCTACCGCAAACTGGTGGACACGCTGCGCCAAGACACCCGAGATGTCTTGATGGTGCAGGATTTCATCAGCACGCCGCCGCTGCGCTCGGTCGTGACCAGCAAGGATCACAAAGCGTGGGTGCTACCGGTCGGCGTCGCCGGCGAGCTGGGCACACCACAGTCCTACGCCGCGTTCAACCGGATCAGCGACATCGTCACACACTGCGTCGCGGGAACGCCCCTGACGGTCAACGTCACCGGCCCCGCAGCGACCGTCGCCGACCTCACGGTCGCCGGCGACAAGGACCGGCTTCCGATCGAGCTGGCGATCGCCGTTCTGGTGCTGATCGTCCTGCTGGTGATTTATCGCAGTGCGGTCACGATGCTGCTGCCGTTGCTGACGATCGGGATATCGCTGGTCATCGCGCAGGCGGCGGTGGCGGCTTACTCCCTGTTTACCGGAGCCGGCGTCTCGAACCAGTCCATCGTATTTCTGAGCGCCATAATGGCGGGCGCCGGAACGGATTACGCGGTCTTCCTGATCAGTCGTTATCACGACTATTTGCGCTCGGGGGCGGATTCCGATCAGGCGATCAAACGCGCGATGATTTCGATCGGCAAAGTCATCGGCGCATCCGCCGCCACCGTCGGCATCACTTTTCTCCTGATCAGCTTTGCCCGAATGGGAGTGTTCAAGACGGTCGGCGCGTCGTCGGCGATCGGGATCGGCGTCGCCTTCCTCGCCGCGCTGACACTGCTGCCGGCGATTCTGGTAATCGCGGGGCCGCGCGGCTGGGTCAAGCCACGTCGCGAACTGACCGCCCGGTTCTGGCGGCGTTCGGGGATCCGCATCGTGCGACGGCCCAGGGCCAATCTGGTCGCCAGTGTGCTGGTGCTGATCATCCTGGCCAGCTGCGCGGGGCTGGTGCGCTACAACTACGACGACCGCAAGGCCCTGCCGGCGTCCGCTGCTAGCTCCGTCGGCTATGCCGCGCTGGATCGGCATTTCCCGGTGAATCAATCCATTCCGCAGTACATCCTCATCCAATCGCCGCATGACCTTCGCACGCCGAAAGCCCTGGCGGACTTGGAGCAGATGGCGGACCGAGTCAGCCAACTGCCGAATATCGCTGCGGTCAGCGGCATTACGCGTCCTACCGGAAACGTGCCCGAACAATTCCGGGCCACCTATCAGGCGGGTGCCATCGGCACCCTGCTGGCCGGCGGGTCCACCATGATCAACGACCACACCGGTGATCTCAACCGGCTGGTCGCGGGGAGCGGCACGCTGGCCAACAGCCTCGGCGAGGTCCGCGGGCAGGTCAGCCAGCTCGCGGCCAGCTTGGAGGAACTGCAAAGTGCCTTCTCGTCGGCGAAGAGCCAGTACAGCGGCGACGCGCTGGTCAAACAGGTCGACATCGCGGCCCAGCTCGTCGATCACGTCAACTCGCTCAGCAACGCCATGGGCTGGAATTTCTCGGCAGCCAGGAACGTGTTCGCCTGGATAGGCCCGGTGCTGGCAGCGCTGCAGGGCAACCCGATCTGCGATGCCGATCAATCGTGTAGCGCGACTCGCGGGACGTTCGAGCAGCTGGTCGGTTCCCGCGATCAGGCGGACCTCGACGCGATCAACGATTTGGCCCACCAACTTCAGGATTACCAGGACAAAAGGGCACTGAAGTCGTCGACGGACCGGGTGCGCGCCGCGCTGGGGAAGCTCACCAAGGTGATGCATTCGATGGGCATGGACAAACCCGGTGGCCTGCAAGCGAATTTGAATAGCGTGCAAGACGGCGCGAACCGGCTCGCCGGCGGCAGCCGGCAAATAGCCGACGCCGTGGCTGCGCTCGTCGACCAAGTCAAACAGCTCGGTTCCGGGCTCGGTGAATCCGCGGCATTCCTGTTGTCACTCAAACGCGATGCGGCACAACCGGCCATGGCGGGATTCAATATCCCGCCCCAGCTGCTGCACTTAGAGGAGTTCCAGAAGGCGGCCAAGGTATTCATTTCGCCGGACGGCCACTCGGTGCGGTATTTGGTTCAAACCAAACTGAATCCGTTCAGCACCGAAGCGATGGATCAGGTCAACGCGATCACTGCGGCCGCGCGCGGAGCACAACCGAATACCGCGCTGTCCGACGCCACGATTTCGATGGCGGGGTACACCGTTGGTCTGAAGGACACCCGCGACTATTACCAGCACGACATCCGGTTCATCATCGCGGTAACCCTGCTCGTCGTACTGGTGACCTTGATCGCACTGCTTCGTGCGATCGTTGCGCCGCTGTATCTGGTTGCTTCCGTAGTCATTTCCTATTTATCGGCGGTAGGTATCGGCGTACTGGTATTTCAATACCTACTGGGCCAGCAATTGCATTGGAGCGTGCCACCGCTGGCGTTCGTGGTGCTGGTCGCGGTCGGGGCCGACTACAACATGCTGCTCGTTTCGCGAATGCGTGAGGAGTCTGGACACAGCATGCGCTACAGCATCATTCGTACGCTCAGTTCGACAGGCGGCGTGATCACCGCCGCTGGCCTGATCTTCGCTGCGTCGATGTGCGGTCTGTTGTTCTCCGGCATCGGCACCGTGGTCCAGGGCGGTTTCGTGATCGGGGTGGGGATTTTGCTGGACACCTTCTTGGTGCGCACCGTCACGGTTCCCGCCATCGCCGCGCTGGTCGGGCGGGCGAACTGGTGGCCATCGCGAGTGGTCGTGCGCCGACGCGCCGAGCCGCAACCGGTTAGGGGGTACGCATGATCTATGTGAGACTACGAGACGAATCCGAGCGGTCAGGATCAGGAATGAAGAAGCTACTTGCAGGAGTTTCGGCGTTGGTAACTGTCGGCGCCACAGGGTATTTCGGCGTCGGAACCGCGTCGGCTGACGACACGCCGATCGGCGGACCGCCGACCCCCGGCGCGCCGGGTGACCAGACCGCATTCGCACTCGGCGGCGCTCACGTGCTGGGCATCCCCTACGACGAGTACATCCGCCAAGAGGGCGCGCAGTGGTTCCCCGGCCAGCAGCGCGAAATCGTCCGCTACCCGGCGGGCCAGGTCCAGGGCCACGTGCTGGAACGGCTCTTTCCGGGCATCGGCCGCTTCGATGAACTCTTCCCGGGCCTGGGTCTGGACGGCCCCAGCGTCGGCGAGTCGGTCGACGTCGGAGTAAACAACCTCGATGCGGCGATCCGCGCCGGTCGCCCCGGAACCGCGATCGGTTTGTCCGAGGGCGGGTTCGTGGTCGACGGCGAGCAGGCGCGGCTCGCCAATGACCCGACCGCTCCCCCACCGGACCGGCTGAATTTCGCCACCTTCGGCGACCCGATCGGGCGCCACGCCTTCGGTCAGAGCTTCCTGAGCGCCATGTTCCCGGTCGGCAGCACCGTCCCCGCTCTGGACTACACCATGCCGCCGCCGTACGAAAGTCAGTACGACACAAACAGGTTCGTGGCCGCGTACGACTCGATCGCGGACTTCCCCGACCGGCCCGACAACCTGTTCGCGCTCGCCAATACGCTGCTGGGCCTGGCCACCGGTCACACCGCGGTCGCCTTTACGAATCCGAGCATGGTGCCGCCGCAGAACATCAGGACGACGATCAACTCCAGGGGCGCCAGGGACACGACGATCATGGTCCCCGAAAAGCACCTTCCGCTTGTCATGCCGCTGAAATACGTCGGGATCGACGAAGACACGCTCAACAAGCTCGACGCGATCCTGATCCCCCGGGTGAACGCGGGCTACTCGCGAAACGACGACCCGGCGACCGCTCCGGTTCAGGTCGACCCGGTGCACGGGTTTGACCCAGCCGAAGTCACGGCACCGGCCAACCAGGCGACGTTCGGCGGCGGCGCAGATCCGCTGTCACAGATTGTCGCCGGTGCCACGTCCGTGTTGTCCCACGGCACCGGCTGACAACGCGCGTATGTCCGGATCATCGATTCTCGCCATGTTGCATGGGCGCGCCAGCCTGCGGCCGGATGACGTGGCGTACACGTTCACCGACTACGAGGGTAACTGGGAGGGCGTTCGCGAGAGCCTCTCGTGGTCGCAGGTATCTCGCCGAACACTCAATGTGGCAAGCGATCTCGGTCCGCACGGGTCGGTCGGAGACAGGGCGGTCATCCTGGCCCCCCAGGGTCTTGACTACATCGCGGCGTTCCTGGGATCCATGCAGGCGGGGCTGATCGCCGTTCCACTTCCGCTGCCGCATCGCGGCTCGAGTCACGAGCGGGTAAGCGCTGTGCTGACCGACACGTCGCCATCGGTGGTGCTCACCACATCCGCCTTCGCTGAAGACGTCGCCGAATTCGTCGACCAAGCACATATGGACGATGTGCCGAAGATCGTCGAAATCGATTCGCTGAATCTAGACGCCGACGTCGAAACAAGCGCTCGGACAGCCGATTTGCCGAGCATCGCGTACTTGCAGTACAGCTCGGGTTCGACCCGAACGCCGACCGGCGTGCGGATCTCGCACCGAAACCTCGAAGTGAATTTCGAGCAGCTGATGCACAGCTTCTTCGCGGCCTCGCGAACCACAATCCCGTCGGACCTCACCCTCGTGTCGTGGTTGCCCTTCTACCACGACATGGGTCTGGTGCTGGGAGTCTGCGCTCCGATCCTGAGCGGCCATCGTGCCGAGTTGACCAGTCCGGTCGGATTCTTGGAGCGACCGGCCAGGTGGGTACGAGCGCTGGCCGAAAATCCGCACACCTGGTCGTCGGCGCCCAACTTCGCCTTCGACTTGGCCGCTCGCAAGACCACCGACAAAGACCTGGCCGGGCTCGACCTCGGCGGGGTGCTGGGCATCATCAGCGGCGCCGAGCGTGTCGAGCCGGCCACCTTGCGGCGCTTCGTAGATCGGTTCGCGCACTTCAACTTTCAAGACCACATGATGCGTCCTTCCTACGGCATGGCCGAGGCCACCGTGTTCGTCACGGCCGGCATCTGGAGTGAATCGTCGCCAGCGGCGCACTTCGATGCCGAAGCGCTCGGCGCGGGCCGGGTTGAGCCGTGCCCAGCCAGGAAGGGCACGGCGCTGGTCAAATACCGGGTACCGCAATCCCCTACGCTGCGCATCGTCGACGGTGAGACCAATCGGGAATGCCGAACGGACTCGATCGGCGAGATCTGGGTGCATGGCGAGAATGTCGCCGACGGCTATTGGCGCAAGCCACCTTCCGAGCAGCGCTGCTTTGGCGCAACGCTCGTCGACCCGTCGCCCGGCACACCGGATGGTCCGTGGTTGCGGACCGGGGACCTGGGTTTCATCTACTCCGGTGAGCTGTTCATCGTCGGGCGCATCAAGGATCTGTTGATCATCCGCGGGCGCAATCACTATCCCGAGGACATCGAGACCACGATCCAACAGATCACGCGTGGCCGGGTCGCGGCGATTGCGGTCCCGGTGGATGGTACCGAGCAACTGGTTACCGTCGTCGAGCTCAAGAAGCGAGCCGACTTCGACGAGGACGCTAAGCGATGGCTCAGCGGTGTCAAACGCGAGGTCACCTCGGCGATATCCAATGCGCACGGTCTCAATGTCGGGGACGTCGTGCTGGTAGCCGCCGGGTCGATCCCCACCACGACGAGCGGCAAGATCCGCCGCGCCGCCTGCGTCGAGCAGTATCGCCGGGACCAATTCATTCGGCTGGACGCCTAAGACCCCGACCAGTACGCGCGTTGCACCCTTCGCATAATGGTTCCACCCCCGCAGCGGCAAAGGAGCCACGATGAGCACAGCCAGCCCAGACCGTCCGTTACGTGTCATTCAGTGGACGACCGGCAACATTGGGCGGCGCTCGCTGCACGCCATCATCGGCAGGCCCGACATGGAACTGGTCGGGGTGTACGCGCACGGGGCGAACAAGGTCGGTGTCGATGCCGCCGAACTCTCCGGCTGGCCGGAGCCGACCGGGGTGCAAGCCACCAACGACATCGACGCGCTGATCGCGCTGGGCGCCGACGCGTGTTGCTATAACCCGTTGTGGCCCAACATCGACGAATTGGTACGACTACTGGAGTCGGGCGTCAACGTGTGCTCCAGCGCGGCCTGGATCACCGGCGGCAAGCAGACCCCGGAGGATCGCAAACGCATCGAAGATGCGTGCCAGAAGGGCAATTCGACGATTTTCGGCAGCGGCGCGCATCCCGGCATGACGAACATGGTCGGAATGGTGCTGTCCGCCTCCTGCGAGCGTGTGGACGAAATCCGGATCACCGAATCGGTGGACTGCTCGACCTACGAATCCGCGGAAACCCAGACGGCGATGGGGTTCTCACAAGACCCCGACACGCCTGGATTGGCGGAGAACGTCCGTCGGGAAAGCGAGGTCTTCGCCGAATCGGCGGCGATGATGGCCGACGCGATCGGCGCCAAGCTGGACAAGATGACCTTCGATGTCACGTTCACCGCGGCCACCGGTGACTCCGATCTGGGCTTCATGAAGATCCCCGCGGGTACGGTCGGCGGTGTGTACGGCTTCCACCGCGGCTGGGAAGGCGACCGCAACGTCGTCAGCGTCGGATTCAACTGGACCATGGGTAACCACGTCGTCCCACCTAAGCCACTAGAACACGGCCACGTCATTCAGGTCTTCGGAATGCCCAACATGCGCACCGTCCTGCATTGCCTGCCGCCGAAGGATTGGACCGAGCCCGGGTTCATGGGCCTCGGCATGATCTATACCGCGATGCCGGTCACCAACGCCGTCCCCGCGGTGGTGGCCGCCAAGCCGGGGATCATGACGCTTGCCGACTTGCCACCGGTCACGGGCCGCGTGGCTCGCTGACCATATGACATTGGCCATAAACAGGGCACCCCGGAGGAACGGTTGCGTCCTCTAAGGTTTAGAGTACTTAGCCGAGCAAAGGTTCCGCCGACAATTAAGGTTGTCGACACGGTGGTGAGCTTTCCAAGGCAGGACGGCGGGCCGCGCGGCGGTGAGCGGAAGGGCGGTCAAGGTGAGCGGTTCGCCGAACTCGGATGCCATATCCCAGGTGCTCAAACGGGCGTGGATTCCGCTACTGCTGATTGTGGTACTGGCAGTCTCGGCGTTGGTCGTGTCGCGGCTGCACAAGATGTTTGGCTCGCAGGACCTCAACGCGAATGCCGGCAAGGGGATCGAGATCGTGCAGTTCAATCCGAAGGTGGTCGTCTACGAGATCTCCGGCCCGCCGGGTGCCACCGCGAATATCAACTACTGGGACGCGGACGCCAACACTCACCAGGTCAACAATGCGCCGCTGCCCTGGACGACCACGATCTCGACCACGCTGCCGTCCGTCAGCGCCAACATCATGGCGCAAAGTGACGGAAGCCGAATCGTCTGCAAGATCACCGTGGACGGCGTCGTCCGCGACACGCAAAACTCCGATGGCCACAACGCCCAAACCTTCTGCTTGGTGAAATCCGCATGAGCGATCTCAATAGCAAAAGCCACCTGGATGTCGACGACGCCGCCGCCACCGGGCCGATCAGCACACCGAGTTCGGGTAAGCCCGAACGCGGGCACCGCCCCTATCTCCCGCACACCATCCGCATCTTCGCGGTGCCGATCATCCTGGTCTGGGTCGCCGTGACGGTGTTGGTGAACGTCATCGTTCCCACCCTGGAAGTCGTCGGCGAGGCCCACTCAGCGCCGATGACGCCGCTGGACGCGCCGTCGATGAAGGCGATGATGCGGATGGGCCACAACTTCCACGAATTCGATTCCAACAGCACGGTGATGATCGTGCTGGAGGGCCAACAGCCGCTGGGACCCGAAGCACACCAGTACTACGACAGGCTGATTCGGCAACTGCGCCAGGATCCCAAGCACGTCCAGCACATTCAGGACTTCTGGGGGGACCGACTGACGGCGGCGGGCGCCCAGAGTGCCGACGCCAAGGGCGCGTACGTACAGATCAATCTCGCCGGTAACCAAGGCACCACGCTGGCCAACGAGTCCGTCGACGCCGTCCGCAAGGTGATCGACGAGAACAAGGCGCCGCCCGGGGTGAAGGCCTACGTCACCGGTCCCGCGGCGCTGTCCGACGACATGCACCTGATCGGTAACGCCAGCCTGGCGACCATCACGCTGTTCACCCTGGGCGCCATCGCAATCATGTTGCTGCTGGTCTACCGGTCCATCGTCACCACGCTGGTCCAGCTGTTCATGACCCTTGTCGCGCTGGCCTGTTCACGTGGAGTGGTCGCGGTTCTGGCCTATCACAACGCATTCGGGCTCACGACGTTTGCCGCCAACATCCTCACCATGCTGGCGATCGCGGCGGGCACGGACTACGGGATCTTTCTCGTCGGCCGCTATCAAGAAGCCTTGCGTGCGGGCGAGGATCGAGAATCCGCGTACTACACCACATTTAAGGGAGTCGCGCCGGTCGTCTTGGGCTCGGGCCTGACGATTGCCGGGGCGACCTACTGCCTGAGTTTCTCGCGGCTGCCCTGGTTCAACACCATGGGCGCACCAGTGGCGATCGGCATGCTGGTCGTGGTCTTGGCCGGGCTTACCCTGGGTCCCGCCGTCATCTTCGTCGGCAGTCGCTTTCACCTGTTCGAAACCAAACGGGCGGCCAAGCAAGGGCGCCTGTGGCGCCGCGTGGGCACCGCCGTAGTGCGTTGGCCCGCACCCATTTTGGCCGTCAGCGCCGCGGTCGTGCTGGTCGGCATGATCGCCCTGCCGAGCTATGTGACGAGCTACAACGACCGTTACTACCTACCGCTCTCGGCACCCTCCAACCAAGGACAAGAGGCCGCGAACCGGCACTTCTCCGAGGCCCGGATGAACCCCGACCTGTTGATGGTCGAATCCGACCACGACATGCGCAACACGGCCGACATGCTGGTGTTGGACCGGGTGGCCAAAAACGAGATGCGCACGCTCGGCATCGCCATGGTCCAGGACATCACCAGGCCGCTGGGCATTCCGATTCAGCACAGCTCGATTCCGTTCCAGAACAGCATTCAAAGCCAGACCACGATGCAGAACATGGGCTTCCTCAAGGAGCGCATGAACGACATCCTCAAGATGGCCGACGACCTGCAGACCCAGATCGACACCACGCAGCGCCAGTACGAGGTGTCTCTTGACCTGGCTCATGCCGCCGACGACAGCGCCAACACCACGGCGGTGACCTCGGAGATCACTGACAACCTGCGCAACCACATCGCGGATTTCGACGACACCTTCCGGCCGGTGCGGACGTACTTCTATTGGGAGAAGCACTGTTTCGATATTCCACTGTGCTTCGGGCTGCGGTCGCTGTTTGACACGTTGGACGGCTTCGACCAGCTCGCCGAGCAGTTCCACTACCTGACGGCCGACATCAAGCACACCGCCCAGGCCACCCACGACCTGAATGCGCTGTTTCCCACGCTAATCACCACCCTGAAAACGACCAGGGGCATCACGCTGACGCTCTACCAGACGTTCAAGGCGATGATCAACCAGATGGAGGCGATGAGCAACACCGCCATCGTGATGGGGCAGAGCTTCGACCAGTCGAAGAACGACGACTTCTTCTATCTGCCACCTGAGGCGTTCGACAACCCGGACTTCCAGACGGGTCTGCGGATGTTCTTGTCGCCGGACGGTAAGTCGGCGCGTTTCTTCATCACCCATCAGGGCGATCCGATGACGCCGGAAGGGATTTCGCGGGTCGACGCCGAACGCACCGCCGCGCAGGAAGGCCTGAAGCAATCCTCGCTGTCCGACGCCAGGGTGTATCTCGGTGGAACCGCCGCGACCTTCAGGGACATGGCCGACGGCGAGAAGTACGACCTGATGATCGCGGTGGTATCCGCGCTGACGCTGATCTTCATGATCATGTTGCTGCTCACCCGCAGTGTGGTGGCCGCGCTGGTCATCGTCGGCACCGCGGCCAGTTCCATCGCCGCCTCATTCGGTCTGTCCGTGCTGATTTGGCAGGATCTGTTCGGCATCAAGATCCACTGGATCGTCGCCGCGCTCTCGGTGATCATCCTGTTGGCCGTCGGCTCTGACTACAACCTGCTGCTGGTCTCCCGCTTCCGAGAAGAGATTCACAACGGACTCAAGACCGGCATCATCCGGTCGATGGCCGGCACCGGTGGAGTGGTGACGGCCGCGGGTCTGGTGTTCGCGTTCACGATGGCGTCAATGCTGGGCAGTGACCTGCGGGTGCTGGGCCAATTCGGTTCCACCGTCTGCATCGGTCTGCTGCTCGACACGCTGATCGTGCGCACGTTGTTGATGCCGTCCATCGCCACGCTGCTCGGACGCTGGTTCTGGTGGCCGCAAGTCGTGCATCCGCGCGGCGATTACGGTCTGCCGCCGGTTTCGGCGGCGCCGGCCGCGTCAGCTGCCAGGAGCTAGGTCCAGGCACACCGCGACGGCGCCGGGACCGACATGCACGCCCAGCACCGGCCCCAGCGAGGTGACGATCGCGGGCTCGCAGGCCGGTAGCCGCTGGGCCAACGCGGCCGCCACTTCGTTCGCGCCGTCCGGGTTGACGACGTGGTGCACCGCAACGGCCGCGGAATTGTCGCCGACGATCTCGCAGACCCGGTCGAGCATCGCCGTCGTCGCCTTGCTGACCGTCCGTACCCGTTGGGCCAGAACGAGTTTGCCATCGTCAATGCGCAGCAGCGGCTTCAGCGACAACGCGGTGCCCAGCCACGCCTTGGCGCCACCGATCCGGCCGCTGCGCCGTAGATTGTCCAAACCGTGCACCACGATGAACGCGTGACTGCGGTGTACCGCCGAGTTCGCGGCGGCCACCACGGTTTCGAGGTTCGCACCGCTGGCCGCGGACCGCGCCGCCGCCAGTGCGACGAACCCGGTGCCCATCGCGGCCGACCGCGAGTCGATGACGCGCACGCCCGGGCCGATTTCAGCTGCGGCCCGTTCACCCACGCCACAGGTGCCCGATAGCGCCGCCGAGATATGCACTGCCACCACGCCATCGCCGCCGGAGTCGGCCAGCGCCTTGCGGTAGGCGGCGCCGAGTTCGGCAGGGGTGGCCGCCGCGGTCGTGGCGTGGTGCGCGTAGACGTCGTCGGGCATCTCGTCCACACCGTCGCGCAGGTCGACGCCGTCGAGCAGGACATGCAGCGGGACAACGCGTATCGCCCACTTTTCGAGCAGATCGGCTGGCAGGCGCGACGAGGCATCGGTCACCACCACGACGGCCATCCGTTAACCGCGCGACTTCTCGTCGGATACCGGGGGCTGATTGCGCGGCTCTCCCCCGCAAGCGGGAGGTGCCCCCACCTCATCGCGCGGCGCGTCCCCCGCAAGCGGGAGGTGCCCCCACTGCATCGTCGCCACGCCGGCCTCGGCGAGCGCCTTGAGCATCAGTTCCGCGACGGCTTGGTGGGCTTCGAAATTCCAGTGGATGCCGTCGGGATTGCCGCGTCCACTCATCACCTGTTCGGCCACGGCGGCTTTGAGATCGACCAGTGGAATGTCGTGCTGTTGCGCCCATTGCGTGATCGCCGCTACGGTGCCGGCACGGCCGTGGTGGGCCTTGCCGTAGGTCTCGGCGATGTGCACCGACGGCAGCGACGCGACGATCGGAATGCCCGGCCGGTTGAAATCGATTGCGGCCCGGGTCTGTTCGAGATAGTCGGCGGTCAAATGCGGTGGCAACGCGGGCCGGGCCACCGGCGACAGCCTGGGCTGCACCCAGCCGTAGCCGTCGCGGACCCAGCGCCGCAGCCACGGCGGGCGGACGTAGCGGATCAGCTCGCGCAACGCCGTCGGCAGCACCGACGGCAGCGAATCCATCCCGCAGGTCGCGAAGATCACCGCACCCGCCCTGGGCAACGCCGCCCATGACCGTGGGTCCTGCGTGGCGGCCCACCACACGTCACGGCAAGTCCAGCCAATGCGGCCGATCAACTCCATATCCCAACCCAGTTGCGAGGCAACGATATTGGGCCAGATGCGGGGATCGTCGGCGGGCAGTCCCCCGGTGGGGCCGTAGTAGGAAAGCGAGTCGGCGAAGACCAGCAGCGTCGGTCGGACGTCAGAGGACATCGTTGGAGACCTGCGCCGAGGCGTTCCACACGTCCAGGCGCCAGCGGATGCTGTCGAAGTCGCCGTCGGAGTGGTGGGAGTGGCCGGAGAGCTGCACCCAGCTAGCATTGCCCATCCCGCCCAGGATCGGCCAATTGGCGACCGGAAGTTTCAGCAGCGCAGCCGATAACGCGGCGATCAGGCCGCCGTGGGCCACCAGCACCACCGGCCGGCCCGGCTCGTCCGCGTCTCCCCATTCCGGTTCGCCGGCCACCAGCTCGGCGACCAGCGGCACGCTGCGGGCGGCGACGTCGACCCTGCTTTCCCCGCCGTGCGGTGCCCAGGTGGCGTCGTCGCGCCAGCTGAGCCGGGCACCCGGGGCCTGCCCGTCAACCTCGGTGTGGGTCAGGCCCTGCCAGTCGCCCAAATGCGTCTCGCGCAGCCGCTCGTCCACCCGGACCGGCAACCCGGTCCGCTCCCCCAGCATGACCGCGGTGTCGTAGGCGCGATGCAGATCCGACGACACGATCAGCAACGGCTGCAACTTGCCGAGCACCTCGGCCGCGGCGGTCGCCTGCGCCCGGCCCAGTTCGGTGAGCGCGGAGTCCAACTGCCCCTGCATCCGGCTGCCGGCATTGAAGTCGGTTTGCCCATGCCGCAACATCAACAGACGACGGATACTCACTGCGCGCTCGCCGAATCGTGCGAACCGCCCGACAAATCCACCGGAATGACCGGGCAGTCACCCCACAACCGGTCGAGGGCGTAGAAGTTGCGATCGTCCTGGTGCTGAATGTGCACGACGATGTCGCGGTAATCCAGCAGCGTCCAGCGTCCCTCCCGAGCACCCTCGCGGCGTGCGGGCTTGTAGCCAGCCTGCTGCATTTTCTCCTCGACCTCGTCGACGATCGCATTGACCTGCCGCTCGTTGGACGCCGAAGCGATGACGAAGCAGTCGGTGATGACCAATTGCCCCGAAACATCGATCACCACAACGTCGTTGGCGAGCTTGGCGGCCGCCGCGTTCGCCGCGATCGTCGCCATGTCAACGGCTTCCTGCGTGGCGCTCATGGGTTGTTCCCCGCCGGAAGGCGCGACGGCGTGGGGCCGAGCGTCGCTTTGGCCTCTCCCTCAACGGGGGCGCGGTAGAGCCGGCGTTTGGAGACGTATTGCACGACGCCGTCGGGCATCAGGTACCACAGCGGACGGCGCTGAGCGGCACGCTCGCGACAGTCGGTCGACGAGATCGCCAGCGCCGGAACCTCAACCAAAGTCAGCGCATCCTTGGCCAGCTCGCCGAGCACTTCGGTGATGTGCTCGTGGCGCAGCTCGTAGCCGGGGCGGCTGACACCGATGAATCGCGCCAACTGGAACACCACTTCCCAGCCCTGCCAGGACAGGATGGATGACAGGGCGTCGGCTCCGGTGATGAAGAACAGCTCGGAGTCCGGGTTGAGGGCGTGCAGGTCCTGCAAGGTGTCCTTGGTGTAGGTGGGGCCGGCGCGGTCGATGTCGACCCGGCTGACCGAAAACCGGGGATTGGACGCGGTGGCGATCACCGTCATCAGGTACCGGTCCTCGGCGGCGGAGACATTGCGGGCCTTCTGCCACGGCTGACCGCTGGGTACGAACACCACTTCGTCGAGGTCGAACAGGTCGGCCACCTCACTGGCGGCGACCAGGTGCCCGTAATGGATGGGGTCGAATGTCCCACCCATCACTCCCAGCCTGCGGCGGCGCTTTTGCACGATTTGCCAGCTTACCGGGCCGCTCGACCCGGGCCGTCGCCGCGCTGTGGTCACATACGCCACATCAGCCTCCGCGTTGGCTAAGGCGTCGGCGCCGTCGCGCGGTGGCTGACCCGCCCCGGGCCGTCGCGGTCGGCAAGCAACCGGACTCCTATCGCGAGATGAGCGCGATCGAATGCGCTGGGCCGTCTATCAGAAGTTCACTTCTTTCCGGGGGCACGCCGCGACAACGAGCCGTCCGTCATGTAGAAGAAGCGGTGTGGAGGAGTTGCTGCTCGTCTCCGCCGATCAGAAGCAAGAGATACGGCACGCCCTGAACCGGCGGTTCTATACCCAGTCGGTGGTCAAGGGTCAGATCACGCTGCCGGCAGTTCCCGGGCTGATCGACGAGTACGTGTCGATGTGCGCCGCCATCGTCACTGCCGTCGGGCGGACGTTCGAGGACGACGAGCTCGCCCACCTGCGGCGCATATTAGAGACCCAGTTAGCGGAGGCCTACTCGAAGTCCACGCGGTCGAACATTGTCATCTCCTACGAAGGTCCGGCCGGGTCCCTGATGCGTTACCACGTCAGAGCCACCTGGCTGACGGTGGAGAGCGCCTACGAAAACTGGCTCAACGACCGGGAGCCGCCGTTGTTCGGCACCGAACCCGACGCCCGGGTATGGGACCTCGCCAACGACGCTGCCGAGCCCCGGGCGTTCCGCGTGCTCGAGATCGGAGGGGGAACCGGACGTAACGCCCTGCCGCTCGCCCGCCGTGGCCATCCCATCGACGTGGTGGAGATGACCCCGAAGTTCGCCGACCTGATCCGCACCAAGGCGCAGCGCGAGTCCCTCGATGTGCGCGTCATCGTGCGCGACGTGTTTGCTGCCACGGATGACCTGCGGCGCGACTATCAGCTGATCGCGCTCTCCGAGGTGGTCTCCGACTTCCGGTCGACACAGCAGTTACACGGCCTCTTCGAGCTCGCCGCCCAACGCCTGGCCCCTGGCGGGCGCCTGGTGTTCAACGTATTCCTGCCGTGTGGTGACTACACACCCGACAACGCCGCGCGTGAGTTCGGACACCAGGTGTACACAACGATCTTCACCCGGGACGAGATAGCAAGTGCCGCAGCGAGACTGCCCCTTGAGCTCATCGCCGACGACTCGGTGTACGACTACGAGAAGGAGCACCTGCCCGACGGCGTCTGGCCGCAAACCAGTTGGTACGCCGACTGGGTCAGCGGCCTTGACGTGTTCACCATCGACCGCGACGCACGCCCGATCGAGATGCGCTGGCTCGTCTATCAGAAGACGACGTGATCAGACGGGCAGCAGTTGGTCGATCACCGTGGCGAGCTGCTTGGCGGACCGGCATTCGTGCATGGTGATCACTTCTTCGTAGCGTGGCACCGCCGAATCTCCGCTGCCCCAAAGGTGTCTGGGCTCGGGGTTGAGCCAGTGCGCGTGCCGGGCGGCGTTGACCATGTCGGACAGCACGTCGATGGCGGGGTCGCGATAGTTGGTGCGCCCGTCGCCGAGCACCAGCAGCGAGCTGCGTGGCGACAACACATTCGGATTGGCCTGAAGGAACGAGACGAACGCATTGCCGTAGTCGGAGTGGCCGTCGCGGCTGTAGACGCCGGCTTCGCGGGTGATCCGCTGGATCGCCACGGCCAGATCGCATTCCGGCCCGAACATGTGGGTCACCTCGTCGGTGGTGTCGATGAAGGCAAACACCCGAACCCGCGAGAACTGTTGGCGCAACGCATGAACCAGCAGCAGGGTGAAGTGACTGAACCCGGCCACCGAGCCGGACACATCGCACAGCACGACCAATTCCGGACGGGCCGGACGGGGTTTGGCCAGTACCACGTCGATCGGCACACCGCCGGTGGACATCGATTTGCGCAGCGTCTTGCGCAGGTCGATCGTCCCCGCGCGACTGCGGCGCCGCCGGGCCGCCAGTCGGGTCGCGAGGGTACGGGCCAGTGGTGCCACGACTCGCTGCATCTGGCGCAGCTGGTCGCCGGAGGCCCGTAGGAACTCGACGTTCTCGGCAAGCTGTGGAATGCCGTACATCTGGACGTGATCACGGCCGAGCTGCTCGGCGGTACGCCGCTTGGTCTCGGCGTCAACCAGCTTGCGCAGCTGGGTGATCCGCTGCGCCGCAAGCGCTTTGGCGATCTGCTCTTGCGTGGGACTCGGTTCGTCGCCGTAAGGGGCGAGAAGCCCGGCGAGCAGCTTGCCCTCCAGCTCGTCCAGCGCCATCGCCTTGAGCGCCTGATACGACGAGAACGACGGGCCGCGGCTGGAACTGTACTTGCCGTAGGCCTCCACGATTCGCGCGATCATCGCAACGAGTCGTTCGTCCATGTCGGCCAGATCTTCGTTCTGGGTCAGCAGATCGAGCAGCATCTGCCGCATCGCGTCGACGTCGTCGGCGGGCAGGGCGTCGTTGTCTTGGCCGGCCCCACCCTCGTCTTCGACGACCACCGCCCGCGCACCCATCGCCGCAGGGAACCACAGGTCGAACATCGCATCGTAGGTGTCGCGGTGATCGGGCTGGCGCAGCACCGCACACGCGATGCCTTCCCGGAGCACGTCGCGATCGCTCAGGCCGAGCGTGGCCATCACCCGGCCGGCGTCCACCGTCTCCGACGGGCCCACCGAAATCCCGCTTCCGCGAAGCGCTTCCACGAAGCCCACCAAGTGGCCCGGCAACCCGTGCGGGGCGAGTGGCCGTTTGGGGCGGATGCGGCGCGGGGCCATCAGTTGAGCCTCATCATTAATTGAGCCTCAGTTCCCCGGCCGCGCGTTGCTGGTCGGATTGGTGTTTGAGGACCACGCCGAGCGTCTGGGCTACCACCGCGTCGTCAATGGTGTCCAGCCCCAGCGCCAGCAGCGTGCGGCCCCAGTCGATGGTCTCGGCGATGGACGGCACCTTCTTGAGCTGCATGCCGCGCAGGACGCCGATGATGCGCACCAACTCCTCGGCGAGATGCGCGGGCAACTCGGGAACCCGGGACAACAGGATGCGCCGTTCCAGGTCGGGCGTGGGGAAGTCGATGTGCAGGAACAGGCAGCGACGCTTGAGCGCCTCGGACAGCTCGCGGGTGGCGTTGGACGTCAGCACCACCAGCGGCGTTCGCTCGGCGGTGATCGTGCCCAGCTCCGGGACGGTCACCGCGAAATCGGAGAGCACCTCGAGCAGCAGACCCTCGATTTCGATGTCGGCCTTGTCGGTTTCGTCGATCAGCAGCACCGTCGGCTCGGTGCGCCGGATCGCCGTCAGCAGCGGACGCTGCAGCAAGAACTCCTCGCTGAACACGTCGTCCTTGGTCTGGTCCCAGTCGCCCGAGCCGGCCTGAATACGGAGGATCTGCTTGGCGTGGTTCCACTCGTAGAGTGCGCGAGCCTCGTCGACGCCCTCGTAGCACTGCAGCCGAACCAGACCCGAGCCGGTGGCCTGCGCGATGGCGCGCGCCAGCTCGGTCTTGCCCACGCCGGCGGGACCCTCGACCAGCAGCGGCTTGCCCAGCCGATCGGCGAGGAACACGGCGGTCGCGGTGGCCGTGTCGGGCAGATAACCAGTCTCGGCCAACCGTCGCGAGACGTCGCTGATGTCCGCGAACAGCGGGGTGGGCCGGGCGGGCACGCTCACAATCTCAGTTCTCCTAAAACTAGATCGGGGTCAGGCCGGACGAATCTGGCCGTCACCCCATGCGATCCATTTTGTCGATGTCAGTTCGGGCAGGCCCATCGGACCGCGGGCATGCAGCTTCTGCGTCGAGATGCCGATCTCGGCACCGAAGCCGAATTGCTCGCCGTCGGTGAAGGACGTCGATGCGTTGACCATCACGGCGGCCGCATCGACACCGTCGGAAAATCGTTGGGCCGCAGCCATATTGGTGGTCACGATGGCCTCAGTGTGCCCAGTGCCGTATTCGTTGATGTGGGCGATCGCGGCGTCGACGCCGTCGACCACCGCCACCGCGATGTCCATCGACAGGTACTCGCGACGCAGGTCGTCCTCGCCCGCGTCGAGATGAACCGTTACCCCGGCATCTTGCAGGACGCCCACCAGCCGGGGCACCGCGGTTCCGGCGATCGCGGCGTCCACCAACAGGGTCTCGGCGGCGTTGCAGACGCTGGGCCGGCGGGTCTTGGAGTTCAGCAGAACCCGTTCTGCCACATCCAGGTCAGCGCCACCGTCCACGTAGACGTGACAGTTGCCCACACCGGTCTCAATAGTGGGCACCTGGGCGTCGCGGACTACCGCGTCGATCAGGCTCGCTCCCCCGCGCGGGATCACCACGTCGACCAGGCCACGCGCCTGGATCAGGTGCGTGACCGTGCACCGGTCGTCGGCCGAGAGCAACTGGACCGTGTCGGCGGGCAAGTCTTCGCTGACCAGTGACGCCCGCAACGCCTCGACCAGCGCCTGGTTGGATCGCGCCGCCGACGAACTGCCGCGCAGCAGCACCGCATTGCCGGACTTGAGCGCCAGCCCGAAGGCGTCAACGGTGACATTGGGCCGGCCCTCGTAGATCATGCCGATCACGCCGAGCGGAACCCGCTGCTGGCGCAGTTGCAACCCATTGGGCAGCGTGTAGCCGCGCAGTACCTCGCCGACCGGGTCGGGCAGGCCCGCGACCTGGTGCAGGCCAGCGGCGATTCCGTCCACGCGCTTGGCGTCCAGCGCCAACCTGTCGAGCATCGCGTTCGGCGTCCCGGCGGACCGGGCGACCTTCAGATCCTCGGCGTTGGCCGCCAGGATCTGGCGGGTGCTGGCGATGATCGCATCGGCCGCGGACTGCAGCGCTTGGTCCTTGGCAACCGTCGGCAACAACGCCAGCGCGCGGGACGCCGCGCGGGCGCGACGCGCGGCGTTGTGGACCTCCTGACGCAAGTCAGGGCGCGATGGTGCTTGCAGACTCATCGATCCAGGGTATCGGGCTTGAGCTGGCCAAGTAAGGCGGCCTGGGTGGCGATCGGGCTCAACCGACGCGCTCACCACGTTCGGCTTGGCGCACCTTGCTCTGCCGCTCTTCGAGGATGTTGCCAAAGTCCTGCAGCAGCAAGGGTTCACGCATGACCAGGTGCTCGAGGTGGTCGCGATCGATGATCAACGCCGTGACCTCTTCCAGGGCATACGCGCTGGCGAGGTTGGGTTGCCGGGTGAGCGCGGTCAGACCCAGGAAGGAGCCCGCCTCCAGCGTGCTGATCGGCACGACCGACCCGTCCTCGGCCGTGGCCATCATCTGCACCCGCCCGGCGATCACGAACGTCATCCCCGCTGGCACCTGCCCCGCGTACTCGACAATTTCGTCCGCGCCGTACAGGACGATTCGCGCCGAGGAATGCAGCGCCTGCTGATCGGCGACGCTGAGCCGCAACGCCGGCGCCACTACGGTTCGCAACGCGTCTTCGACCCGTTCCTTGGTCGAGTAGTCGTCGTCGGCGTCGTCGAGGTGCAGTTCTTCGCGCCGGGCGGCGTACCAGATCCAGCGCAGGAAGGTCGATCGCGCGGCGCCATCCTCGGCGGGCGAATTCAGCCCAAGACTGGTCGCGTACTCGCCGTTGCCGACGGGAACCGACCGGGGCACGCTGCCGGTCTTGAGCTGCGGCAGCTCGCTGGCGACACGCGTCAGCATGGCGCAGACCCGATCCGGCGGATCCGCGGCCGCAAAATTCGTCTTGATCGACAGCTTGTGGGTGCCGGGCGGACGGCTGAGATTAGTGAACGAGGTACTGGCCAGCATCGAGTTCGGCACGACCCGGATCCCGCTGCCGGTTTGGATGTGCACGGCCCGCCAGTTGACCTCGACGACGCGTCCGCGCTCGTTGGACGCATCGAGCCAATCGTCGATGCGGAAGGGCTGCTCAAACAACATGAACAGGCCGGACACGATCTGGCCGACGGAGTTTTGCAGCATCAAACCGAGGACGACCGACGTCACACCCAACGCGGTGAACAGACCACCGACCCGGACACCCCAGATGGCGGACAAGATGACGGCCAGCCCCACACCGATCAGCGCGAACCGGGCCACGTCGAGGAAAATCGTGGGCAGTCGTTTGCGCCAGCTGCCTTGGGGCGCGCCCTCGAATACGGTTGCGTTGAGCCCGGACAGCAACATGACCAGCACCAGGAAGCCGAACAGCGTCGACAGGATGCGTACCAGGCCATCTGCGGCGGAGACCTGTGCGGCGTTGACCAGCAGCACCAACAGTGCGCCCAGCGGCAGTAAAAAGTTGCGGAGCAGGCTGACTTGGCGGGCCAGGCGATTGCTTCGGCGAAGCAGTGCGTGGTGCAGCTCGGTCAGCAGGATCAACGCGACGGGGAATCCGATCGCGACGCCGATGGCCCAGTAGAACCACGATGAATGGAAGGTGTTCATTACCGCTCCGAAAGCCGATAGATCGCCTGATCTTGTCCACCGACCGAGATCGTGCCCGCCGGCGTGAACTGCCGGACATCCCGCATCGCCTCGTACACACTGGAGGTGACGTAGATGCCGGGTTGCGGTGCACCACTGTGCATTTGGTAGGCCAGGCTTACCGCGCCGCCCCACATGTCGTAGACGAGACTTGATCGTCCCACCAGTCCGCTGGTCACGTTGCCAGTGTTGATGCCGACCCGCAGCTTCAGTTCGTGTGAGGTCTGGCTGTTGAATCGATCGATGATCTGCCGCATCTCCAAGGCGAAGTCAAGGCTTCGATAAATGCTGTCCAGTCGCGGCGTCACGACCCCGCAGCTGGCGAGGTAGCCGTTGTGGAAGGTGCGAATCCGTTCGACGCCGAGGGCTTCGGCCGCAGAATCGAACTGGCGGAATAGTTCGTCGACGATGCCCACCAGTTCGTCGCCGGATAGATCGATCGAAATCTCGTCCAGGCCAACGATATCGGCGAAGATGATGGCGACGTCCTGGTGCTTCTGGGCGATGGTCTCCTGACCTTCGCGATAGCGTTGCGCCACCGACTCGGGCATCAGTGCCAGCAGAAGGCGATTGTTCTCTTTGCGTTGCTCGTTGAGCAGCTCGTCCTTGATCGCCAGGTTCCGGCTCATCTCGTTGAAAGCCTGGGTGAGGTCGCCGATTTCGTCGCGCGATGTGACCGGGATGCTGACCTCGTAGTCTCCGGAGCTGATCTTCTGGGTACCGGCCTGTAGCCGCCGCACGGGTCGCAGCATGATCTGGGCAAGCAGCATCGAGGCGACACACACGACGAAGATCATTGATGCGACGCCTACGACCAGCGTTTGGCTGAATTTGCCGAGCCGCGCAAAGGCATCCGAGTCGTCGCGCGTCACCAAAATCGACCAGTGCAGATCGGAATTCGGCAAGTTCAATGGGGTATAGGCTTCCATCTCGTTATTGCCCGTGTAGTCGGTGCCGGTGACGGTTCCGGTCTGCCCGCGTTGGGACGCCCGAAAGCCTGACGTTTCGGCCGGCTGCACCAGAATCGTCGTCCCCAACTGAATCGCCCTGTTCACCACGTCGGGCGGAGTTCCGGCCGCGATGGCTTCCTTGCGATATTCCTCCGGATCCTCGAGGAATAGTCGGGAATCGGAGCGCATCAGGCCGTCGGAACCCACCAAGTAAGATTCGGTCGACGGCCCCATGCCGGCGGCTTCCCATTGTTTGTCCGCAGTCATGATCCGGTTGATCTTCGGAGTTGGCAGCGGCCAAGCCATTACGCCGTCGATCTTGCCGTTCATGCCGATCGGCGACACCACCCAACCGGTGGGAGCATCCAGCGCCGGTTGATACGTCTGGAAGTCGGTGATCCAGACGAAATCGACATCGTTGGACCGCAAGGCTTTTTGGTAGGCATCGCGCAAGTTGGATTCGCGATAGGGGCCGGTGAAGATGTTGGTACCCAGGTCGGGACCCTTGGCCACGGAGTAGACGACATTGCCGCCGTTGTCGAGCAACAGCACGTCTCGATAGTCGAAGCGGGTGACGATGCCGCGCATGTAGAAGTCGAATCGGGCGTTAGCCGCCGACCAGGCGCTGCCGTCGCCCGCGTCCGTGACGGGCAACCCGTCAGCACCGGTCCTGGGCGGCGCGGTGTAGTTCGCCTGAAGGTATTTCTGCGCATTGGAACTCGGCATCACGGCATTGATGTCGATCGTGTCGCCGGTAATGCGTTTGATCGGTTTGATCATCTGGTTGTCGTAGTAGTTGACGAGCGACTGTTGCTGCGCGGGGGTGATTGTCGCGTTGCCCAACTGGTTGAAGCCGGCGGTGAAAGCTTCCAGGGCCTGGACAACGCTGAAACCGCCGCTGTAGACGATGAGCGAGTTCGTCATCTGCTTGAACAGCGAATCCAGTTGCCGCTTCTGGGACTCGCGCAACTCGGTCAGCCGTTCCGACTCGACTTGCCGTAGCGCGCTGCGGCCGGTGAGGGCCCCGATCAGGCCGACGACCGCCACCGAAAAGATGCTGCAAATCAACAGCGTCATCAACAGCTTGGACTGGATGCCAACCCGCAAGAAACGCCGGCGCCGAAACCTGCGACTCGTGTGAGACGCACCCTCCTGGGTCACTGCCTCGTTGGCCGGGATGGATTCGGTGGCCGATTCGGCGTCGGTCAGCTCACTCGATGTCACTGGCTTCCCTTCCCAACGAGGCGCTGTTCACGCAGCACACTAGCGCGCGGACATCACAAAATCGGCGTTTGAGGCCTGCGATCGCCGTGGAAAAGGCCGGCAACCCGTGACTAACGTTGAACAGATGGCTCGGGTCTGTGTGGTGGGCAGCGTGAACATTGACATCACCTGCGACGTCGCCGCGCTTCCCCGCCCGGGCGAGACGGTGCTCGCGTCATCGCTCAGTTACGCACCCGGCGGCAAAGGCGGCAACCAGGCCGTGGCCGCGGCACGCGCGGGCGCGCACGTGCAATTCGTCGGGGCGCTCGGCGACGACGCCGCGGCCGCAGGCTTGCGGGGGCATCTGGTGGCCAACGGCGTTGGGCTGGACGCGACGGTGGCCGTCCCCGGTCCCAGTGGCACGGCGATCATCGTGGTGGATACCAGCGCCGAGAACACCATCGTGGTGGCGCCGGGTGCCAACGGACAGCTCACCCTGAGCACGACGGCCACCCGGGTGATCACCGACAGCGATGTGTTGTTGACCCAGTTGGAGATCCCGATCGCCACCGCGGTGGCCGCGGCGCGCGAAGCCAAGGCGGCGGGAGCGGTCGTCATCGTCAACGCGTCGCCGTGCCAACAGGTGCGAACCGCACTCGCCGAACTGGGGGATCTCGCGGACGTGGTGATCGCCAACGAAAGCGAAACCGAGGAGTTACCTTGGCGGCCACATCATTTGGTGACAACCCTCGGTGCCCGCGGCGCCCACTATGTCAGCCCCGACGACGAGCTCTGGGTACCCGCGCCCACGGTCCACCCGGTGGACACCACCGGTGCCGGTGACGTGTTTGCCGGAGTGCTGGCAGCGAGCTGGCCGCGCGACCCGGGTCGGCGGGCCGAGCGATTGGCTGCGTTGGAGCGGGCCTGTACCGCGGCCGCGCTGTCGACAACTGTGCCGGGGGCCGGTGACTGCGCGCCGGATGCCAACGCCATTGACGCGGCAATGCCCGGGCCCACGTGATGAACGGCGTCGCCGTCGTCGCCCTGGCACTCTTTGCCGTTTTCGGGGTTTTCGGATTCGGTTGGCGCAGTTGGTTACAGCATCGCCGCACGGGATCTACCGGCTTTCGCCGCATCCGCGGCGGGGTGACGGAATGGGTCGCGGGCGCGGGCTTTGCCGTCGCACTGGCGGTAGCGGCGAGCGCGCCGATCCTGCAGCTTTGCCACGTGGTTGCGCCGTTGCGTGCACTGACCGCCGGATGGATCCAGTACGTCGGGATCGTGGTCGCGATCCTGGGCATCGCCGCGACCGTATACGCGCAACTCGAGATGGGTGATTCCTGGCGGATCGGGGTGGACGAACGCGAAACCACGACCTTGGTACACACCGGTGTGTTCAGGCAGGTGCGCAACCCGATCTACACCGCCATGTTCACGTTCGGCTTCGGGGTCACGCTGGCGACGCCGAATGTCGTTGCTTTTGCCGGCTTTATCCTGCTCGTCGCAACCGTCGAGCTACAGGTCCGCCGTGTGGAGGAGCCGCACTTGCTGCGCGCCCACCGTGACGCGTACCGGGCCTATGCGGCCACCGTCGGCCGCTTCGTCCCGGGCGTCGGCCTGATTCGTTAGGGCGCGTCTCGCCGCACGTCGTGCGCGATCGCCGGGCCGTCGCCCGTTTCCAACTCGACGGCCGACTGACTCGCCGACACCCAACTGGCGGCTCGGCGACAACAGAATCGGCAGGTAGTGAGGTGGCCGCTCCGCTACGAACGCGAGCCGGTTGACGCGTAGCAGCGCGGTACCGAACGCGAGGCGTCAGCGGCCGCCGAACACCGGCTGACCTGCGGTTGGCAGCAACTGGCAGCGCCTGGCGTCGATCTGGCAGTGCTTTGCGAGCAACGTCAACAGCATCGGTAACCGAATCAGAAAGGAACCTCATGTCCGCCACCACTATTGACGGCACCGCGACTCGCGACGGATTTCTGCGCCTCGCGATGCGCGCCGACGCCGCCATCAGCGGCCTGGTCGGCCTGGCCGGCGTCCCGCTGGCCGGGTACCTGGCCCAGGCCTCCGGCATCACCAAGGCGTTCGAGTACGGCATGGCCGGCTTCTTGATCAGTTACGGCGTGCTGGTGCTCTGGCTGGCCTCACTGCCATCGGTGCGCCGCGTCGGCATGGCCGTCGTGCTCGGCAACCTGCTCTACACGGTGGCCGCCGTCGCGCTGGTGCTCGCCGATGTCTTCCCGTTGACCGCCACCGGCGTGATTCTCACCTTGGGATCCGGCATCTACACGCTGCTCTTCGCGGAGCTGCAATATCAGGGCTGGCGCCGCGCTAGGACCTAGCTCCAATCGCTCAGCCCGCTCGGTACCCGGGCGGGCTTCGAGCGGCGCTAGTCCTCGGGCACCTCTCGGTCGATTTCCTCGAGCCAGATGCGCCCGGACATGTCCGACGGGGCGCGCCAGTCTCCGCGCGGCGACAGCGCGCCGCCGTGGGACACCTTGGGGCCGTTGGGCAATGCCGAGCGTTTGAACTGACTGAATGAGTAGAACCGCTGCACGAAAACCTGCAGCCAGTGCCGGATCTCCTTGAGCTGATAGGACGGTCGCTTGTCTTCGGGGAATCCGGGCGGCCAGTTGCCCCGCTCGGGGTCGGTCCAGGCGTGCCAGGCCAGGAACGCGATCTTCGACGGCCGGAACCCGTAGCGTAGTACGTGGAACAGCGAAAAGTCTTGCAGCGCATAGGGTCCGATCTTGGCCTCGCTGCTCTGCAGTTCTTCTTCCTCGCCGGTGGGGACGAGTTCAGGAGTTATCTCGGTGTCGAGCACCGACTGCAGCACCTCGTCGACCTCGGACTCGAACTCCCCCGACCTGATGACCCAGCGGATCAGATGCTGGATCAGTGTTTTGGGCACGCCCGCGTTGACGTTGTAGTGCGACATCTGGTCGCCGACGCCATAGGTCGACCAGCCCAGGCCGAGCTCGGAGAGATCTCCGGTGCCCAGCACGATCCCGCCACGCTGATTGGCTAGCCGGAACAGGTAGTCGGTGCGCAATCCGGCCTGGACGTTTTCGAATGTGACGTCGTAGACTTTCTCGCCGCGGGAGAACGGATGATCCATCTCCTTGAGCATCAGTGCCGCGGTATCGCGGATGTCGATCTCGGCGAAAGTCACGCCGAGCGCGCGGCACAGCTCGATCGCGTTGCGTTTGGTGCGCTCACCCGTCGCAAACCCCGGCAGGGTGAACGCCAGAATATCGCCGCGCGGCCGGTTTTCGCGGTCCATCGCCCGCGCGGCGACAATCAGCGCGTGCGTCGAATCCAGCCCACCGGAAATCCCGATGACGACCTTGGGATAGTTCAGCGCGCGCAGCCGCTGTTCGAGGCCCGAGACCTGGATGTTGTAGGCCTCGTAGCAATCCTGTTGCAGCCGTTGCGGATCGGCGGGAACGAATGGGAAACGCTCGATCGTTCGCCTCAGCCCGATGTCGCCCACGGGCGGGTCCAGCTGAAACTCGATGAGCCGGAACGAGTCCGACAACGGCCGGTGATGGCGCCGGTTGTCGTCGAAAGTGCCTATGCGCAGCCGCTCCGAGCGCAGCAGCCCGGTGTCGACGTCCGCCACCGACCGCCGCTCCCCCTTGGGGAACCGCTCGGATTCGGCCAGCAGCACCCCGTTTTCGAAGATCATCGTCTGCCCGTCCCAGGCCAGGTCGGTCGTCGATTCGCCCTCGCCCGCGGCAGCGTAAACGTAGGCGGCCAGGCATCGCGACGACGCCGAGCGAGCCAGCAGCCGACGGTCCTCGGCCCGCCCGATCGTGATCGGGCTGCCGGACAGGTTGGCCAGCACCGTCGCTCCAGCCAGCGCCGCTTGCGCGCTGGGCGGAATCGGCACGAACATGTCCTCGCAGATTTCGACGTGCAGGACGAAATCGGGATAGTCGGAGGCCGCGAAGAGCAGATCGGGCCCAAACGGCGCCTCGATGTCGCCGATCCGGATGATGCCGTGCTCGTCGTCGCCGGGCGCGATCTGGCGGTGCTCGTAGAACTCGCGGTAGGTGGGCAGGTAGGACTTGGGCGCCACCCCGAGCACCACGCCGCGGTGGATGACGACGGCGGTGTTGTAGATGCGCTGCCGATAGCGCAGCGGAGCGCCGACCACCAAGATCGGCAGCAGGTCGCTGGATGCGGCGACGATGTCGGCCAGCGCTGTTTCGACATCGTCAAGCAATAGGTCCTGTAGGACGATGTCCTCGATGGAGTACCCGGACAGCGTCAGTTCCGGGAAGACGGCCAGCGCGACACCCTCGTCGTGACACTGGGCTGCCAGCCGCAGCACCGAGGCCGCGTTGGCCGCCGGGTCGCCGATCGTCGTGTGGTGCGTGCACGCGGCAACCCGGACAAATCCGTGGCGGTAGCTGTTGTAAAAGTCCATCGCCCTTCCATTGTCGCCTGATCGGTGTCAACAAGCATGCGCCGGGTATCACCTCGGCATGAGTGATACCGCAGTCTTGGTGGTCGACATGATGAACAGCTATCAGCATCCCGACGCTGAACTACTGATACCCAACGTCGACAAGATCATCGACCCGCTGACCGATTTGGTGCGCCGCGCGCGTGAATCCGACGACGTAGCCTTGATCTACGTCAACGACAACTACGGCGACTTCACCGCCGAGTTCGCCGACATCGTCGACTCCGCATGCCACGGGGCACGGCCCGACCTGGTGGAGCCGATCGTGCCGGCCAAGGGTAGCCGGCTAATGACCAAGGTCCGCCACAGCGCGTTCTATTCGACGTCACTGGCGTACCTACTCAATCGCCTCGGCACCGAGCGGTTGGTTCTGACCGGACAGGTCACCGAGCAGTGCATCCTCTACAGCGCACTGGATGCCTATGTGCGCCATTTTCAGGTAGTCATTCCCACGGACGCCGTCGCCCACATCGACGAAGAACTCGGCGCGGCAGCATGCAAGATGATGGAACGCAACATGTCTGCGGACCTGACGACCGCGGCAAACTGCCTCAAGTAAGAGTCGAATCAGACTGGGCTTTCCATCCAAATAGGTTGGGGCGCAATGCAAGTAGCCAAACTCCCCACCGCGAACTTGGCGCACCACGTGATCCGTAGCTAAGTGACTCGACTATTCCCACGCGAGCTCTAGACTCAACGAGGTGGCGGATGTGCTCCGGGTCAGAGATCAAGGGCTGCAGGTACTGGCAGCACATTGCGGCGCGGTGGCGGCGAGTTTGATAGCAGCGACCCCGCCGGCCAGCGTCGGACTACCAGTGCAAGCGACTTCTGGCGCCGTCGGATCCGCATGTGCGGCAATCGATGGGGTGATCACCACCCTGGCGCGGCGCGCCCAGACAAGTGCAACCAAAGCCGCTCTATCGAACGGTGAGTTTATTGCCACTGATGGCGCCGGCGCACACGCCGTGGCGTCGATCACGCAGGTGTGACCGTTGGTCGGGGTCGTTGGTGTAGGCGCGCCCAGCTTGTCGGAGATACAAGCCTGGGATGTCGCTCACCTCGAAAATGCCGCCAAAGACTGGACCACTACCGCCCAACACTGGGAAACATCATTTACCTCGATTCATCGGGCATCGGTGTCTCCAGGCGGGACCGTGTGGGAAGGTACCGCGGCCGAGGCCGCCCAGGCAAGGGCCTTCGCCGATCTCGTGAAAGTCCGCGGACTAGCCGATGCCCTCCACGAATCCGCTGCGATAGCGCACCGCGGAGCCGAGATCATCTATTCGGCGAAACAAAGTGCGCTGGATTCGGTCAAGGACGCCAGTGCCGCCGGCTATGTAGTGGGAGAAGACCTCTCGGTAACGCCGACGCGCGGTGGCGCAGCTGCTCAGGCCCAAGCGCAGATGTACGCCGCCCGTATCCAAGAGCGCGCTGTCCAATTGGCCGCCCACGACCAAGAGATCGCCGCCAAAATAACCGCGGCCGCCGCGCCGCTTAACGCGGTGGCCTTCGACGAGCCACCATCCGCGCCGGGCGACAACAATCCGAAAATTCAGGCAGTTGATCTGCATACGTTCAAAGATGCTCCGAATCCGGAACCCGAACCTCCGCCGGGTGGGTGGAGCGAAGACCCGCTGATGCGGGCTGCGCAAAAAATCGCCTATGGACATGCAAGTGGGCCCGACGGGCACCTGGCTGAGTTCTCCGGGATGACTAAGGATCAGCTTGCCGACCTCATACGCAACATGTTCACGCGCGATCCCAAGGATCTGATAGTTGGGCGAGCCCGAGACGGTGCCCCCGTGCTGTATGACCCGAAAAATAATGTGATTGTCATTCGTGATCCGGGCGGCCCCGACTGCGGAACCGTCTTTAAGCCGCACGACGGTATCGGGTATGTGTTAGGCGACGAGAACAATCGGCCAAAAATTGTCGCCCGCGAACCATCCATTCCGCCTGGCCAACTATCAGACGGCCCTCTTCCGGCGCCACGACCTGCCCCAACTGAGTCGGCGCCACCTGCCGCCCCGCGTCCACCAGTTCCAGCTCAACCGGCCCCCAAGCCGGCAGCGCCCCCGATTAAGGAAGGACCAATGCTTCCCGGTGGCCCAGGCGCACCCTTTGGGCCCACGTTGGCACCACCCCCGCATTGGCACGGTCCACACGTGCTTGGCGACGCCGCCGAAGAACCGTGGGAAGACGACCACCATTGATGCCCCACCACCTAGTTAGGCTGATTCCATGACCACGACGGAGCTCATCGACATAGAGCTGACCGACGATGAGCGCGACCTACTTTCCCACGGCCTCAACGAATATGGTGGGCCGATCCGCAATCAAGAGGTCATGGTCCGGGCTCTAGGTCTGCCCGACAGCGCAAGCTTCGACACCCTTGTCGCCCGACTCAGAAAGGCTATATCTCGGAGCGAGCCCCTCTCGAAAGTTGACTGGGCTCGCGCGGTATTTCTCACCGAGGTTTCCTGGGCGAGCAACTTAGTTGGCTCCGGCCTAGATTTCAGATCCAACTTTCACGACGACGAGGCGGCACCGCTAATGCGCTCCATACAGTCGAAGATCGGCCGTTACGGTGTTGGAGGAAGCCTGCTGGTTCCCGAGCACGTTGACGAGCAGGGGTAGCTGCACCAGCCGCCGCTAGGTGTACTCGTTGAGCGAAATCACCAGTGTCCTGCGGGTGTGAACATATCGACGTAATAGTGACCCCTGCCAGGGTGCTGACTCATGTCCGTCAACAGCTCGATAATTTCTTGCGCCTTGGCGTCGCTGAGGTGCCACACCCGCTCTGCCGTCATCATCATGGAACTCAATGTCGGACGCAGTGCCCTCGATGAGGAACTCGTGAATCGTTCCGTCGACGTCTAGCCGCGACGACCCCTTTTCCTGTGCGTGAATCAGCGCTACAAGGAAGGCATTCAACCCCTCGACATCCAAGGCCAACAACACAGCGTCCTCGCCAAAGTAGAACCCTTCGGCCAGGCCCGCACGGACCACGGACATGCCTTGATGATTCCTGAGTAGCGAACGGGATCGCAATTAGTGATCCGGCCGCTCCGCCTTCGATGAGGCGCGAGGAGTCCGGCACCTCGCACCCGATTTTCTATGACCCAGGAATGAGAATGGCCTTAAACACCGAGGTTCGGGAATTGCATTTCCTGGGTACGAGGCCGTCGCCCGATTTATCGTGTTCTCGACCGTGCGCTGCCGGGAGGCTGAAATGGATGGGACCCCGTTCGGGCGATATCGCTTGGTGGAGTTGTTGGGTCGCGGCGGCATGGGCGAGGTGTGGCGCGCTCACGACACCGGCACCGATCGCATTGTCGCGATCAAACTCTTGCCCGCGTTCTTGTCTGACGATGAGGAGTTCCAACAGCGTTTCCGCCGGGAAGCCCACGCCGCGGCCCGACTGAACAACCCACACGTCATCCCGATTCATAACTACGGCGAAATCGACGGCCAGCTCTATGTCGATATGCGGCTCATCGAGGGTCGCGATCTGCAGAGCGTCCTGGCCGACGGGCCGTTGGATCCGGTACGCGCGGTACGCATCATCGAGCAGGTCGCCAATGCCCTGCAGGCGGCCCACCGGGTTGGGCTGCTGCACCGCGACATCAAGCCCTCCAATATCCTGCTGGACCACGATGATTTCGCCTACCTGATCGACTTCGGTATCGCCCGCGCGATCGAAGAAACACGAATGACCAAGTCCGGCGACACAATTGGCACCTTCCAATACATTGCACCCGAGCGTCTGGACGCCACCGCGCACGAAGACTCCCGCGCCGACATCTACTCGTTGGCGTGTGTGCTCTATGAATCTCTCACCGGGCAGCCGCCTTTTCCCGGTAGTTCAGCGGCGCACCTGATTACCGCACATCTGCACACCCCGCCGCCTCGACCCTCAACCACCCAACCCGACGTGCCCGCAGAGGTCGACGAGGTGATCGCGACCGGCATGGCCAAAGATCCTGAGCAGCGCTATGCGACCACGGTGGAGTTGGCCAACGCCGCTCGCGACGCGGTCACCGACCGCATCGGGACGCCGACGGCCGCGGCGCAGCCGGCAACGATGCGGGCACCAGATCCCCGCCTGCCGGCGACCGCTTACGCGTCTTCGACGGCGCCCACCCAGTTCGGTCCACAGACCGACGCCACCTCGCCTCCGGCGCCACCCGCTGCGGACGGACGAAGCCTGAAACGCCGCCGGATCGCGCTGGCGGGCGGCGTGGCGGCGGCCGCGGCGGTCGTCGTCGTACTTGTCATGGCGTTCACCAACGTCGGATCCTCCGACAAGCCACGCGATGCCCCAAAGCCCGCCGCAGCTCCTAACACCGGGCCGTTCACGGGCGTGTATCGCGCCGACTTCGGCCCCTCGGCCACCAACGGGAAGCCGGATGACGGAGGGACGCCCTCAACCGGGCAGTGGTCTGTTCGTTCGGCATGCGGTTCAGCGGGCTGCGTGGCAACGGCGACGGCCACGGGCGGGGCCACCCTGCAGTCGTCGTTTGTCTTCGATGACGTTGGCGGGCAGTGGCGTGCGGTCGGCGCATACCCGGTAGCCTCGCCGCCGCCGGGCGTGTCGGGCTTCACCGGGTGCCAGTTCCCCGCCGAATACTGGACGGTCATCACGCTTCAACAGCGTCCCGACGGAACAATCGGCGGCCAGTACCGTGCAACGGGGCCCCCTGAGTGCGAGACCGAGCGCACCGTCACCTTTACCCGGATCGGCGACGTCGATGTCAACACGCTTCCGGACCCGGCCAGCCAACCGGCACCTGTCGGGTCCGCGGCCACCGCATTCCACGGCCGCTACCACGCGACGCAGACGCCGCTCGACACTCACAAAACGGGCACCTGGGAACCCCTTGTTTCGACAGACTGCCTGCGCACCGGCGAACGCTGCATCAGCAGGGTTGGCTACGACATCTACCACTTTTCGAACGGTAAATGGGTATTCGACCTTGACACCAAGCGGACGTGCGAAAAATCGGAAACAAGGGATACGACGACCTTCCATTGGGAATTTCCCTTGCCCCAACCACCGCAAGACCCGATCGCGCTGTTGACCGGACACGGCCACAAGCAGGTAACCGGCACCGATGGCTGTGCGGGCTCGTATGACGAAACCGTGAAATTCGAACGCACCGGCGACTGACCGCTCGAAGCCGAGACCGTGAAACGAATTCTGATCTCGCCGCGATAACAGGAAGGTAACGGGTTGATGGGCCGGCGAGAGGACGCGCATGAAGCGCAGCGCAATTATGGCCGCAGTCGCCGTGAGTAGCGCACTTTCGCTGGGGGCGTCAATGGCTCCGGCGCCGGCCAGCGGAGATCCGGCGGCAAGCGTAGGCCGCACGATCGACCACAACCCCTTTAGCGGCGACTACGAGGGGTACTGCACGTGGGGCGCCCAAGAACAGATTCACGCCCATACCGGCTACTACATCAAAGCGCTCACCGGAAACGCCGAAGAATGGGCTAACCAAGCCCGAGTGGCAGGCTGGACGGTCGGCAACGATGCGCAGCCCCACTCGATCGTGGTCTTCAGCAGCGCACTCGTCGGCGGCGTCGGACACGTCGCCTGGGTCGACGCCGTCGACGGCAACCACCTCACGATCACCGAAATGAACATGGGTTACGGGGCCACCGCGACCAACGGATTCCGAACCACGGGCTTCCACCAGTTCGACACGCGCAGCGTCGCACAGGCACCGGGAATGAGCTACATCCTCATCCCCTGAACGGGACCACGAAATATTCGACGTGCCAACATATTCGGCCGCTCTCACCGGTACATTTTGGCGCGGGTTACGCGCTGCTCATTAATCGGCCCGCACCGGATGTCGAATCGCTCCCGCACCGTATTGAGAACACGGCGCTGCCGCTCGCGTTCGCGGCGGTGCGTCAGCACGAACCGTGTCAGGCCCGGCAGGCGGCGCGGCAGCGGGTACCACTTATCGAAATCGAGACCGTTCTCCCTGAACACAGCTCTTGGGACGTTCTCATAAATCAGGCTGAGGTTGTGCTGGACATGCGCGAAAAGCACATACGGAAATGCGATCGGCGCCGTGTCCCTGAGTCCCTGCCAGTCGAGTTCGTAAAGCGGTATCTCCCTGAGCTTGTCCAAGAACAGCAGATGACCCAGGAAGTACCCCATGAATGCGGGCAGATGCAGGACAGCCGAGCGCACATTGATCGAAACGATTGCGCCACTGGGCGAAACGTAGGGCTCGTACGGGTATTCATCGGCGGCGTTGAGGTATCCCGTGCAGTTGACCACCCAGCTGCCCGGCTCGATCGCCTTCGTCGATCCGCTTCGGAGTAGCAGCTCGGTCGTGCCGTTGCAATCGACGACGTCTTCGAGATAATCCATGACGACGTCGTTGAGGCCGGCAGAGATCGTGTCGTTCTCCGCCTCCGATAACACCCCCAACACAAAGTTGTCCGATTGCGGCGTCAAGAACGTGCCGTAGGTTGCGCGGTACCAATCCTGGACCTCCGATTCGTTCGTGCCGTCGAACCGGCGACTCAGCTGTGCGGCAACAGTGCTCGGCACGGTGCCCGTCCACCACCTCCGGGAGCCACTCGGCAAGAGCCGGTCGCGGCTGGAGAAGAATGTTCCTCGGCCGGCGACCAGATTTACCTCGCGACCCGGGTAGGCCGTAATCAGTGCGTGAGCGGTGTCCATCGCGGTTTTTCCGCCACCGATGATCCACACCGGCGCACGGCTTTCCCTGATGTCGCCCGCCCGGATGTCGCAATAATCGGGCGACACCGAATGGACCCGTCTGCTGGAGATGTCCAGAGGTTGGTTGGGCGTGACTGCCAGACCGAATGCCTTGATCAATCGCTTGGCCTCAACGACGAGCATCCGGCCGTCAGCAGCCCGACAGGTGGCCCGCACGACTCCGTTCGCTTCCTCCTGAGACTCGAATTCCCAGCCGAAGTACTCGTCGACCGGCACGCGTTCGGCGATCACGTCGACGCAGTACCGAAGGTGGTCGAGCACCTCCCTTTTGGTCGCCAAAGGAGCGCGGTCCCGATCGAGGGTCCACTCGATGTTGCCCGCGGTGAACATCGGATGCGGTTGATGCAGGCGCACATACGAATACACGTCGACCCACATGCCGCCCGGGCGCGGCCGACGATCGATCAGGATCACCTTTTGGTACCGCGACAGGTACCGGCTCGCCGCGAACAGAGCGTTCAGCCCGGCGATGCCGGCTCCGATGATGCAAAGGTCGCAGGCTTCCACCCGCGGGGACTGGGAATCGGACATGATCCCGCCTTTCGGTGCAGAGGCGTCAAGTATGGGTACGCAGCCCTACTACCGGGATGAGTAATCGACTACTCCACTGGCGTCGGCATCGCTGCTTGATGGACCCGTACTCTCGAATACGTGCCTCGCCAACCCGAATCTCCGGAGCTGGTCGCGCTGTTGACTGGACGCCGGATCGCGGTGCTGACCGGCGCGGGGATTTCCACCGACTCGGGCATTCCCGATTACCGGGGACCGGATTCGCCACCGAGCAACCCGATGACGATTCGTCAGTTCACCTCGGATCCGGCGTTCCGCCAGCGGTACTGGGCCCGCAATCACGTGGGCTGGCGGCACATGGACGCGACGCAGCCGAATGCGGGGCATCGGGCGCTGGCCGCGCTAGAGCTTGCCGGGGTGGTCACCGGCGTGGTCACCCAGAACGTCGATCTGCTGCACACCAAGGCCGGCAGTGACAACGTGATCAATCTGCACGGCACCTACGCGCAGGTGATCTGCCTGAGCTGCGGCCACACCATGAGTCGCGCCGCGTTGGCCGACGAACTCGAGGTACTGAACCCGGGATTCATCGAACGCGCCGAGGCCATCGGTGGCCTGGCGGTGGCACCCGACGCCGACGCCGTCGTCGCCGATACCACGTCATTCCACTATCTGGACTGTCCGCGCTGCGCCGGCATGCTCAAGCCCGATATCGTATACTTCGGCGAAAGCGTTCCTAAAGACACTGTGACACAAGCTTTTTCGATGATCGATGAGTCCGATGCACTGTTGGTCGCGGGCTCGTCGCTGACCGTATTCTCCGGCTACCGATTCGTGCGGCACGCTGCCGCACGCGGCATCCCGGTCGCCATCGTCAACCGCGGACCCACCCGCGGTGACGAACTGGCCACCGTCAAACTCGACGGCGGGTGCTCGGAACTGCTGGTGCTGCTTGCCTCGGAACTAGGAGACGAGCTGGCGCCGCTGGCCCTGCACTAAAACGTGCAGGGCAGGCGGCGCACCGCGTGCACGAAGTTACCCGCCACGTACGTCGCCTCGCTCGCCTGAATGTCGGGCAGCTGACGCAGCAGCTCACCGAAGAAGGCGCGCAGTTGCGCGCGCGCCACGTGGGCACCGAGGCAGAAATGCAGTCCGCCGCCGCCGAATCCGACATGGGGATTGGGGCTGCGGCCCAGGTCGAAGTGATCCGGATGCTGGAAGGCATCGGTGTCCCAGTTGCCCGACGAATAGAACATCACCACCTTCTCGCCCGCCGCGATCCGCTGGCCACCGAGTTCGAAATCGGTTGCCGCCGTGCGGCGGAAGGTCATGACCGGTGTCGCCCAACGCACGAACTCCTCGACCGCCACTCCGATCCTGTCCTCGTAATCGTCCAGCAACCAAGCTCGTTGGGCCGGGAAGTCGGTGAGCGCTTTCATGGTGTGACTCATGGTCTGACGCGTGGTGTCATTGCCCGCCACCGAAAGCAACACGAAGAACGCGGCCACCTCCGCGTCGGTCAACCGGTCGCCGTCCACCTCGGCGTGCACCAGGCTGCTGATCAGGTCTTCGCCCGGGTTCTCGCGGCGCTGCGCGGCGAGCGTGCCGACGACCTGGTGCAGGTACATCTGCTGTTCGAAGATGACCTGCAGTGCGGGGCGCCCATTGAGAAAGTCGGGGTCGGCCCACGACACCAGCGCGTCGGTGGCATGTGCCATGCGCTCGCGCTCGGACTCTGGAATGCCCACCATGTCCGACAGCGTGCGGATGGGCAACTCCTTGGCGCAGAGGTCGACGAAATCCGCACCGCTGCCGGCGTCGCGGAGCTCCGCCACGATCGTCTTCGCGTTCGCCTGGATCGATTCCTCGATGCGGCGGACCTGCCGCGGCGTGAAGGCGGCGTGGGCGAGCTTGCGCAGCTTGGTGTGCCGCGGCGGGTCCATCGCCAGGAACGACTGGGACGCCTCGAGCAGCTCCATCGGAATGCTCTCGAACATCACCCCCTTGCCGGACAGGAAGACGTCGCTGTCGCGACTGACCGTGACGATGTCCGCGCGGCGGGTGACCGCCCAATAGCCGGGGTCGTCGGGGTCTGGCATCAGGGCGTCTTCGACGGGGGGATGCCAGCTCACCGGCCGCTCGGCCCGCAACTCCGCAAACGAGCGTTCCCGGTCGGCGGCCGTCGTCGACCAGAACTCGCGCGAGGACAGATCAATCGCGTCGTAGGCGCGTGGACGGCCGGACCGCCCGGTCAGTACTGCCATCGTTTGCCCTCCATCACGTCGTCAACTGCGACGAACATTATGCCTAGACACTATGTCTAGTCAATATGTTGAAATGTCGGTTATGCTCGGCAAATGCCCTCGGTCACCCGCAGGCCGCAGCCCAAGCGCGAGCAGTCGCGCCAGCAGCGGCGTGAGGAGATGGAGCGCCGCCTGCTCGACGCCACCGAGCGGTTGATGCTCGGCGGGGCCAGTTTCACCGAGCTCAGCGTGGACCGGCTGTCGACGGCGGCCGGCATCTCGCGGGCGAGCTTCTACATCTACTTCGAGGACAAGGGCCACCTGCTGCGCCGGCTCGCCGGACAGGTGTTCGCCGATCTGGCTGAAAGCGCGAATCGGTGGTGGAGCGTAGCGGGACGCCACGATCCGGCGGATGTGCGCGCGGCGATGACGAGCCTGGTGGCCAGCTATCGCCGCCATCAGCCGGTGCTCGTCGCGCTGAACGAAATGTCGGGCTACGACCCGGTAGTCGGCGCGACGTACCGCAATCTGTTGACCGCGATCACCGGGCGATTGACCCGCGTGATCGAAGAGGGCCAGGCCGACGGTTCGATCCGCCCGGAGCTATCCGCAGCCACCACGGCCAGCGCTTTGACTTGGATGGCCGAGCGGGCGTGCCAGCAGAATCTTCCGGGCGCGCCGAACTCCTATGATGCCGAACTGGCGACGACGTTGTCCGAAATCATCTGGGCCACTTTGTATCTCAAGCCGCTGTCGGCAGGCTGATAGGTCAGACTGCGACCAGGTCGTCGGCATGCACCGCGGGCCGGCGCAACTCGTCGGGCAGCTCGGAGGTCGACCGGCCCATCATGGTCGCCAGCTCGGCCGCGTCGTAGGCGACCACGCCGCGGGCCACCATCGTCGCGTCCGGTCCGTGCAATTCGACGACGTCGCCCCCGTAGAACCGGCCCGTCACCGCGGTGATGCCGGCGGCCAGCAGCGAGCGGCGGTGCTGCACCACCGCACGCACCGCGCCCGCGTCGAGGCTGAGCGAACCGGTGGACTCGGCGGCATATCGCACCCAGAACCGGCGGGCCGACATCCGCGCGGGCCGGGCGGCGAACACCGTGCCCGACGAGGCGTCGGTGAGAGCCGTCGCGGCATCCGACGCCCCGGCCAGCAGCACCGGCACCCCGGCGTCGGCGGCCAGCAGCGCCGAGGACATCTTCGACGCCATGCCGCCGGTGCCCAACGGGCTGCCCGGACCGGCCACCACACCGACCAGGTCCGACGCCGCGGCTACTTCGGGAATGAAGCGGGCCCCCTTGGCCTTTCGCGGATCGGTGTCGTAGAGGCCGTCGATGTCGGAGAGCAGCACCAGCGCCTCGGCGCCTACCAGGTGGGCCACCAGTGCCGACAGGCGGTCGTTGTCGCCGAACCGGATCTCGTTGGTGGCCACCGTGTCGTTTTCGTTGACGATCGCGACCGCGTGCAGCGCGCGCAACCGGTCCAGGGTGCGCTGGGCGTTGGTGTGCTGTGCCCGCATCGAAATGTCGTGCGCGGTCAGCAGTACCTGCCCGACCGTACGACCGTAGCGAGCGAACGCGGCACTCCACGCGTTCACCAGCGCGACCTGGCCCACGCTGGCGGCGGCCTGCTTGGTCGCCAAGTCCTTTGGGCGACGGGATAATCCGAGCGGCTCAATGCCCGCGGCGATCGCACCCGAGGACACGATGACGACGTCGGTACCCGCTTTCATGCGCGCCTCGATTGCATCGGCCAGACCGGCCAGTCGGCCGGCGTCGAACACCCCGGACGGTGCGGTCAGCGCGTTGGTGCCAATCTTGACGACCAGACTACGAGCGGTGCGGATGGCTTCGCGGTGGGCACTCACAGCTCGTCACCGCGTTCACGCCGCCGACGGCGGGCCGCCTTGCGCTCGTCGGCGCCGATGCGCTCGGTGCGTTCAAGCCGTGCGTCGGTGCCGCGGCCCGTCAGCGGAACCTGTTGGCCCGCCGGCGTTTGCGGCTCCCAATCAAATGTCATTTCGCCGATGGTCACCGCGCAGCCGGGCTGTGCGCCCAGCCGCAACAGCTCCTCCTCGACGCCGAGGCGGGCGAGGCGGTCGGCCAGGTAGCCCACCGCTTCGTCGTTGTCGAAATTGGTCTGGCCGATCCAGCGTTCGGGCCGGGCCCCGGTGACCACGAAACCGCCCTCCCCGTCGGACTCGACGGTGAAACCGCTGTCGTCCACGGGCACCGGGCGGATCACCGGGCGTCGCGCCACCGGCGCCGGGCGCGAGGCGTTGTACTCCGAGATCATCTTCGATAGCCCAAAGATCAACGGCTGCAACCCTTCCCGGGTTACTGTCGATACCAGGAACACCGGCCAGCCGCGCTCGGCGATCTCGTCGCGGACGAACTCGGCAAGCTCACGCGCCTCGGGTACGTCAATCTTGTTCAGTACCACCGCCCGCGGCCGCTCGGCCAGGTCGACCAGCGCCGCATCGCCTTGCAGGGTCGGCGTGTAAGCGGCGAGTTCGGCTTCCAGCGCGTCGATGTCGGAGATCGGGTCGCGGCCGGGCTCGGCAGTGGCGCAGTCGACAACATGCACCAGCACCGCGCATCGTTCGATGTGGCGCAGGAAATCCAGCCCAAGGCCGCGGCCTTGCGACGCGCCCGGGATCAAGCCGGGCACGTCGGCGACGGTGAACGACTGCTCGCCGGCCGAGACGACGCCGAGATTGGGAACCAGTGTGGTGAACGGATAGTCGGCGACCTTGGGTTTGGCCGCCGAGATGACCGATACCAGCGACGACTTGCCCGCCGACGGAAAGCCGACCAGCCCGACGTCCGCGACAGTCTTGAGCTCAAGGGTGAGATCGCGGGCCTGGCCGGGCTCACCCAGCAGCGCGAAGCCGGGTGCCTTGCGCGCCCGGGACGCGAGCGCCGCGTTGCCCAGCCCGCCGCGGCCGCCCGCGGCGGCTTCGAAGCGGGTGCCCACACCGACCAAATCGGCCAGCAGGCGGCCGTTTTCGTCCAGCACGACGGTGCCGTCGGGGACCTTGACTTCCAGATCCGCACCCGCCGCGCCGTCGCGGTTGCTGCCCGCCCCCTGCTTGCCGTTGGGAGCGGTGACGTGCGGCCGGAAATGGTAATCCAGCAGCGTGTGTACGGCGGGATCGACAACAAAGACGATGCTGCCGCCACGGCCGCCATTCCCGCCGTCGGGGCCGCCGAGCGGCTTGAACTTCTCGCGATGAACCGAGGCGCAGCCGTTACCGCCGGAGCCCGCTCGGGCGTGGATGACGACTCGATCGACAAACCGAGGCATCGGGGGTCCTCTCAGCTACCCGCATGCACGGGCGCAGCGACCTTAGTCGGTGGTCTGCCCGGCCGCGACGATGCTGACGGTCTTACGGCCGCGCTTGAGGCCGAACTGGACGGCGCCGGCTTCCTTGGCGAACAACGTGTCGTCGCCGCCACGCCCGACATTGACGCCGGGGTGGAAGTGGGTGCCACGCTGGCGGACGATGATTTCGCCGGCCTTCACGATCTGGCCGCCGAATCGCTTGACGCCCAGCCGCTGAGCGGCGGAGTCGCGACCGTTGCGCGAGCTGGAAGCGCCCTTCTTGTGTGCCATGTCTATGAGCCTCCGCTCAGTGCTGTCGGTTCTGTCTGTTCTTCGCCGGACGGGCCGGTCACGCGATTCCGGTGACCTTCAGGACCGTCAACTGCTGACGGTGGCCCTGACGCTTGTGGTAGCCGGTCTTGTTCTTGAACTTGTGGATACGGATCTTCGGGCCCTTGGTGTGCTCGAGCACTTCGCCGGTCACGGCTACCTTGGCCAGCGCGGCAGCGTCGGAAGTGACGGTCGCACCGTCAACCACCAGCGCCACCGGCAACGACACCTGGGCGCCGGGCTCGGATTCGAGCTTCTCGACCTTGACCACGTCACCGACGGCAACCTTGTACTGCTTGCCACCGGCCTTGACGATTGCGTAGGTCGCCATCGTTGCTCCTGCCTCTTCCTTACGTCTTCCGCGCGCGTGCAAACCGCGATGCGCGTGGTGGGTCTGGGGAGCGGGAGAATCTTCCCGCCTGTCGTCCGCCGAAGTCAGCCGCCCGGCTTGACGACAACTGTCCAAGGGTACGTGACCAGCGGCTACAGGGTCAAACCGGCACCCGGGCGAGCCGCGGCAGGCTCCAGGCCTGGTCAGCACCCCCCGAGGCGGGGCCCGGCAACGTTAAGAACCGCTCTTTCCAGGTATTTATTGCCTGTTAGCTAACCTCTGACGGTAGGCCGTCCAGGTAGCAGCTGTCGATTTCGCGGTCGCCGCGGGTTAGTCAGCGTGGATGGGCGGACCTGCCGGCCTGCCCGCCGCGCGCCGGCGACGTGGACGTCCGAAGCCCGAGTCGGCGTCGGCCCCGTTCGACGAACCGTGTTCGTCGTCTGAATCCTCGTCGTCGTCTGAATCCTCGTCGTCGTCCAGATCCTCGTCCTCATCATCGAGGTCGAGATCCTCATCGTCGTCGAGGTCTTCGTCGTCATCGTCGAGATCCTCGTCGTCGAGATCCTCGTCGACCGAGTCCTCCTCGTCGACCTCGTCGGTGTCCTGATCCGTGTCGTCGTCCTCGAAGGCCTCGGAGTCGGCGTCCTCCAGGTCGGCCGGACCCTCCTGAGTCTGCTCGTCGATCTCGGCGACGACGTCCTCGCCGGCCTCGTCGGCATCACCGTTGTCGCGGGTGGCCATCGCCTTGAACATCGGATGCTCACCCGGCGCATGCACGGGCACCTTGGCGACGGCCGGCTGATCGGCGGGCTCTTCGGATCGGTTCTTCTTCGACCGCTTGCCGCGACGGCCGCCGCCCGACTCGGACTTGCGCCCGATCGTCGGGGCCGAGTCGACCGGGTCGGCGTGCAGCAGGATCCCGCGGCCGCCACAGTTCGGGCACGACGTCGAAAACGCCTCGATCAGACCGGTTCCCAAGCGCTTGCGGGTCAATTGCACCAGGCCTAACGATGTCACCTCGGACACCTGGTGGCGGGTGCGGTCCCGGGCCAGCGCCTCGGTGAGCCGGCGCAGCACCAGGTCGCGGTTGGATTCGAGCACCATGTCGATGAAGTCGATGACCACGATGCCGCCGATGTCGCGCAGCCGCAGCTGACGCACGATCTCCTCGGCCGCCTCCAGGTTGTTCTTGGTGACCGTCTGCTCGAGGTTGCCGCCGGATCCGGTGAACTTGCCGGTGTTGACGTCGACCACGGTCATTGCCTCGGTGCGGTCGATGACCAGCGTGCCGCCCGAAGGCAGCCACACCTTGCGCTCCATCGCCTTGGTCAGCTGCTCGTCGATGCGGTGCACCGCGAACACGTCCGGGCCGGGCTGCCCTTCCGCTCCGGCCGGGGGCTCGTATTTCGTCAGCTTCGAAACTAGATCGGGCGCAACGGAATTCACGTAGTCGTTGATGGTGTTCCACGCCTCGTCACCGGAGACGATGAGACCGGCGAAGTCCTCGTTGAACAGGTCGCGGATGACCTTGACCAACACATCGGGCTCTTCGTACAGCGCGACCGCCGCGCCCGCGGCCTTCTGTTTGGTCTCGCCCGCCTTGGCCTCGATCTGCTCCCATCGCTCCTGCAGGCGGGTGACATCGTGGCGGATGTCTTCCTCTTTGACACCCTCGGACGCGGTCCGGATGATCACTCCGGCGTTCGACGGCACCACCTCACGCAGGATCTCCTTGAGACGCTGGCGTTCGGTGTCGGGCAGCTTGCGGCTGATCCCGGTCGACGACGCGCCCGGCACATAAACCAGGTAGCGGCCGGCCAGTGAGACCTGGGTGGTCAACCGTGCGCCCTTGTGTCCGACCGGGTCCTTGCTGACCTGGACGACGACGTAATCGCCTGGCTTAAGCGCCTTTTCGATCTTGCGCTCGGCACCGCCCAGCCCCGCCGCCTCCCAGTTGACCTCGCCGGCGTATAGCACGCCGTTGCGGCCCCGACCGATGTCGACGAACGCCGCCTCCATCGAGGGCAGCACGTTCTGCACGATGCCGAGGTAGATGTTGCCGACCAGTGACGCCGACGCAGCCGACGTCACGAAATGCTCGACGACGATGCCGTCCTCGAGCACGGCGATCTGCGTGTAGCGCGCACCGGGGTGCGGCGGGTCGGTGCGGACCCGGTCGCGCACCACCATGACCCGTTCGACGGCCTCGCGGCGCGCCAGGAATTCGGCCTCGGTCAGCACCGGCGGGCGGCGCCGTCCGGCGTCCCGCCCGTCGCGGCGGCGCTGCCGCTTGGCCTCCAGCCGCGTTGAGCCGTCGATGCCCTTGATCTCGGCATTGCTCGAGCCGTTATTGCCTCTGCCGCCGTCGTCGGAAGATCCCCCCTTGCCGCGCGGTGCCCGCTCGTGCACGACGGTGTTCGGCGGATCGTCCGGCGAGGCGTCGTCGTTGTCGTCACCCGAACCCGACTTGCGACGACGACGCCTGCGACGGCGCCGGGTGGCGGCGTCCGGCGAACCGTCGTCGGCGCCGTTGTCGTCGTCGGAGTCATCCGAGTCCTGGTCGTCGGGGTCGTCGGCGTCGTCGTCCGAGTCAGCGGATTTCTGGCCGCGCTGCTCGCCGTCACCGTCGTCGTCCTGGTCGGGCCCGCCCTGGTCGCCACGGCCGCGGCCGCGGCCCCGCCGGCCCCGGCGGCGGCGCCGGTTAGCCGGCCGATCGGCCTGTTCCTCGTCGTCGTCACCGTCATCGGAATCGTCGTCGGCGTCGGTGTCGGTGCTGTCGTCAGCGCGGGCTTGAACGTCGGTCGCGACGGGCTGTGGCGCCACGAACAGCGGCATGTACGCGGGGCGGTCGATCACGTTCTCGACCGCTACCCGGGACTCAGATGCCCCGGGTGAGGCGACCTCGGCGCTGCTGAAGGCCACGAAGTTCTCCGGGGGCCGGGGCGACAGCAGATCACGCACCCGAATCGCGTCCTCGTAGTCCACACCGGAATGCGCGCTGCGGATGCGTCCGTCCAACGCGCTGAGCGCGTCGACCACCCGCTTGCTGGTGGTTCCCAGCGCTCGTGCCAGGGAGTGGACTCTCAAACGATCCGGCAGGTCTTCCTGAGCCGGCGTAGGTGAAGGACCTGAAGTTTGGTCACCGTCTATCACGTATTCTCCTCAAGCCCCCGGGCGCGTCATGTCGACGCGGCCACGCGAGGGCTTCGCTATGTGCCCGGGTCACTTCTCCCGGACTTGTGATGGTCTTGCCCCGAGCGACTCGGCTTGAACCCACTCGGCGCCGTGCTGAATGTCGGCCTGACATGCCGCGCAACATCGCGAGCTGGCAATGGTCGCGCTTGTCTAAGTCTTCATTCGAGTGTCTGACGCCGGTCCGGCGACGTTCACCCGCAGTCAGTATCCCACATCACGCCGCGGGCCCAAACGAGCCTGACCTGGAACCCCGGCACCGGGGTGAAGGTCTACGGGCCTAAGCGCCGGGAAACCATAGCGCGATTTCGCGCTTGGCTGAATCGATTGAATCGGATCCGTGCACCAGATTCAGCTGCGTTTCCAGCCCGAAATCGCCACGAATACTGCCCGTTGTAGCCTTCTCCACCGGGTCGGTACCGCCCGCGAGCTGCCGAAACGCCGCAATGGCGCGCGGCCCCTCGACGATCGCCGCTACGACCGGTCCCGACGTGATGAAGTCGAGTAGCGACTCGAAGAACGGCTTACCGTCGTGCTCGGCGTAGTGCTGCGTAGCCAACTCTTTGGTTACGCTGCGCAACTCGAGCGCCACAATCGCGAGGCCCTTGCGCTCGATGCGGCTGATGATCTCACCGATTAGCCGCCGTTCGACGCCGTCGGGCTTGATCAGAACCAGGGTCCGTTCCGTCACGGCGGTCAGCGTACCGAAAGAATCGCGACTCAGCCCGGCGGTGGTTGCCTCTGACGCCGTCGGACCTCGGCGCGGAAGTACGCGATCAGCAGCCACAAGCCGGTGAACAGCACCCCGATGAATCCGACGCCCGGGTACACCGCGAAGCCGACGAGTAGGAGCAGCTGAGCGGCCAGGTTCACCCAGATCGCCCAGGGTTTGCGCTGCACCCCGCACAGCACGATGAGCAGCCCGGCCACGCTGACCAGGTAGCCCAGGGACACCGAGGTCAGTCCGCCGCCGACCGCGCCGACCACGGGGATCGCCAGCAATACGACGATGGCTTCCAAGAGCAGCGTGGCGGCCATCACGGCGCCGAAGCTCTTCCAGGGGTCAGCCGGCGGCGAGTTCTGCTCGCTATCGGTCATTGGGGGTCACGACCAAACAAGGTACGCGCGGCCCCGGCGGTGAACACCGAGCCGGTGATCACCATTCCGGTGCCGGCAAACTCTTCCGCTTCGCCCTCGGCGGCGGCGTCGTCGACCAGCGCGGTCGCGACGTCGATCGCGTCACGCAGGTTTTCGGCGGTCAGCACCCGATCGGGTCCGAATCGCTGCTGGGCCGCCAGCGACAGCGCCTCGACATCCAGTGCCCGCGGCGATCCGTTGTGCGTCACGACGACGGAATCGAACGCCGGCTCCAGCGCAGCCAGGATGCCGTCGACGTCCTTGTCGGCCATTACGCTGAGGACCCCGACCAGGTAGCGAAAGTCGAATTCGCTGTCCAGGGTCTGCGCTAGCGCCGCAGCTCCGGCGGGATTGTGCGCGGCATCGATGAAAACCGTTGGCGCGCTGCGCATTCGCTCCAGCCGGCCCGGACTCGTGACGGCAGCGAAACCGGCCCGCACTGCCTCGACGTCGAGCTGACGCTGCGCGCCAGCGCCGAAGAAGGCCTCGACCGCCGCCAGAGCCACTACCGCGTTGTGCGCCTGGTGCTCACCGTGCAGCGGCAGGTACATGTCGGAGTACACCCCGCCGAGGCCCTGCAGCTGCAGCACCTGCCCGCCGATCGCGACCTGCCGGCCCAGCACCGCGAACTCCGAGTCCTCACGCGCTACAGCGGCGTCGGCCGGAACAGACTGCGCCAGAATCACTTCCATCGCCTCGGGCGCTTGGCGCGCGATGACCGCGACGGTGTCGGGCGCGCCTTCCGGGGCTCTGGTGATGATGCCCGCCTTCTCGCCGGCGATCGCGGCGATGTCCTCACCGAGGTATTCGACGTGGTCGATGCCGATCGGGGTGATGACCGCGACGGGCGCGTTAATCACGTTGGTGGCATCCCAGCGACCGCCCATGCCGACCTCGACGACCGCGACCTCGACCGGCGCATCGGCGAAGGCCGCGAAGGCCATCGCGGTCAGCACCTCGAACTTGCTCACACGGGGGCCCTGCCCCCCGAAAACACCAGCCTGTGACTGCGCGTCGATCATCTGCACGAACGGCTCGATCTCCCGGTAGGTCGCCACGTATTGCGCTGGGCTGATTGGCTTTCCGTCGATCGCGATGCGTTCGATCGCCGACTGCAGGTGCGGGCTGGTAGTGCGGCCGGTGCGCCGGTGCAGCGCGGTCAGCAGCGCGTCGATGATACGCACCACCGAGGTTTTTCCGTTGGTACCCGCGACGTGGATCGACGGATAGCCGAGCTGCGGCGAGCCGAGCAGATCCATCAGGGCGCTGATACGGGTCAGGCTCGGTTCGATTTTCGTCTCGGGCCAACGCTGGTCCAGCAGATGCTCGACCTGCAACAGGGACGCGATCTCGTCCGGCGTCGGAGCCTCGTCCGGCGCCGGAGCAGAGCTGGTGGCCCCGGATTCGTCGAGCCAGTCGGGCTCGTCGGTCATTGCAGCCCGGCCAGCCTGGCGTTGATCCGCTCGGTTTCCTCTTGGGCCAGGCGCTGACGATCGCGGATCTTGGTGACGACCTGTTCCGGCGCCTTGGCCAGGAAGTCCTGGTTATCCAATTTTGCTGCGGTGGAGGCTAATTCCTTCTGCGCTGCAGCCAAGTCCTTTTCCAGGCGGCGGCGCTCGGCGGCGACGTCGATGGTGCCCGACGTGTCGAGCTCGACGACGACGGTGCCACCACTCAACCGAACTTCCACGGATGCCGACGGGTTGAACTCGGGGCCCGGCGCGGTGAGCCACGCCAGCGACGTCACCGCGGACGCCTGGGTGCTCAGATCGCTGTCCTCGACACCGGCCAGCCGCGCCGGGACTTTCTGCCGGTCCGCCAGACCCTGGTCGCTGCGGAACCGGCGAACCTCGGTGACCAGCCGCTGCATATCGCTGACACGCTGCACCGCACCAGGATCCAGGCTGATGCCGGACGGCTTCGGCCACTCGGCGATGACCAGGGACTCCTCCCCCGTCAACGCCTGCCATAGCTCCTCGGTAACAAACGGGATGACCGGCTGCAACAACCGCAGTAGCGTGTCGAGGCCCGCGGCCAGCACCGCGGTGGTATGGGTGAGCCCGTCGGCAATCTGCACCTTGGCCACTTCGAGATACCAGTCACAGAATTCGTCCCACGCGAAGTGATAGAGCGCCTCGCAGGCGCGGCTGAACTCGAAGCTGTCGAACGCCGAATCCACTTCGGCGCGAACCTCTTCCAACCGTCCCAGGATCCACCGGTCGGCGTCGGTCAGCTCGGCGACCGACGGCAGGGGTGCCAGTTGCGCGCCGTTGAGTAACGCGAAGCGAGTGGCATTGAACAGCTTGGTGACGAAGTTGCGTGACGCTCGGACGGCATCCTCGCCGACGGACAGGTCGCCACCGGGACTGGCGCCACGAGCGAGGGTGAACCGCAGCGCGTCGGCCCCGAACATCTCCAGCCAGTCCAGGGGGTCGATCACGTTGCCCTTGGACTTACTCATCTTGCGGCCGAACTCGTCGCGGATCAGCCCGTGCAGGAAGACGTCGGTGAACGGCACCTGCGGGCCGCGGGCACCGCCGAGCGTGATCGCGTCGTCGCCGCCGACGAAGGTACCAAACATCATCATCCGCGCCACCCAGAAGAACAGGATGTCGTATCCGGTCACCAAAACACTTGTCGGATAAAACTTTTCAAGATCGGGAGTCTGCGACGGCCAGCCCAGGGTGGAGAACGGCCACAGCGCCGACGAAAACCAGGTGTCCAACACGTCGGGGTCTTGCTCCCAGCCCTCCGGCGGGATCTCGTCCGGTCCGACGCACACCTTTTTGCCGTCGGGCCCATACCAGATCGGGATGCGGTGACCCCACCACAGCTGTCGCGAGATGCACCAATCGTGCATGTCGTCGACCCAGGCGAACCAGCGCGGCTCCAGGCTGGCCGGGTGAATCACGGTGTCCCCGTTGCGCACCGCGTCGCCGGCGGCCTTGGCCAGCGATTCCACCCTGACCCACCACTGCAGCGACAGCCGGGGCTCGATCGGTTCGCCACTGCGCTCCGAGTGCCCCACGCTGTGCAGGTAGGGCCGCTTCTCCGCGACTACCCGGCCCTGCGCCGCCAGCGCCTCACGGACGGCGACACGAGCTTCGAAGCGGTCCATGCCGTCGAATTGTGTTCCGGTGTCGACGATCCGGCCCTTGGTGTCGAGGATCGAGATCATCGGCAACTCGTGGCGCAGCCCGATCTCGAAGTCGTTCGGGTCGTGCGCGGGCGTGACTTTGACTGCGCCGGTACCGAATTCGGGGTCCACGTGCTCGTCGGCGACGATGATCAGCTGCCGATCGATGAATGGATGCGGCAGCGTGGTGCCGACCAGGTGGCGGTAGCGCTCGTCATCGGGATGCACCGCGACCGCCGTGTCACCGAGCATCGTCTCGACGCGGGTGGTGGCGACCACGATGTGCGGTTGCGAGTCGTCGAGCGAGCCGTACCGGAACGACACAAGTTCGCCCTCGACGTCGAGGTAATTGACCTCGAGATCCGAGATCGCCGTTTCGAGCACCGGCGACCAGTTGACGAGTCGCTCGGCCTGATAGATCAGCCCCGCGTCGTAGAGCCGCTTGAAGATCGTCCGCACCGCGCGGGACAGGCCCTCGTCCATCGTGAACCGGTCGCGGTCCCAATCCACCCCGTCGCCGAGGCGCCGCATTTGGCCGCCGATGGCGCCGCCGGACTCATGCTTCCAGTCCCAGACCTTGTCGACGAAGAGCTCGCGACCGAAGTCCTCTTTGGTTTTGCCGTCGACCGCGAGCTGCTTTTCCACCACGCTCTGCGTCGCGATGCCGGCGTGATCCGTCCCGGGCTGCCACAGCACCTCGTATCCCTGCATGCGCTTGCGGCGGGTCAGGGCGTCCATCATCGTGTGTTCCAGCGCGTGGCCCATGTGCAGGCTGCCCGTGACGTTCGGCGGCGGCAGCACAATCGAGTACCCGGGCTTGGAGCTAGTCGGGTCCGCCTTGAAGTAACCGGCATCCACCCACCTCTGGTAGATCGCCGTCTCCTGCGCACCGGGATCCCACGACTTGGGCAGGTCGGCGGCGGAGCGGGGGCTGGCGGTCACCGGTCAATTCTAGGAACCGCGACGGGCACGCGTGTAAGCGCCCGAACACGCGTGTGCTCGGTCACTCTCGGTGCCGCCGCCCGATCAGGGAATCGTGAGTACCTGGCCGGGGTGGAGCAGGTCGGGATCGGCGACACCGCTGGCGTCCGCGATCACCTGATACTTGCTTCCGTCGCCGTAATACCGCTCCGCGATGGCCCACATCGTGTCGCCGGACACGACGGTGTAGGTGCGCGGTGCGGGCTCGGGAGCGGCGTGCGGCGCGGGATCCGGGGTGCCGCCGACGGGCCCGGACATCGGATCGGGCGCGGGCTCGGCGACGGGCTGTGCCGGGTCGGGCAGCACATCCGCGGGCTCGGCGGCCGGCGCCGGAGGGGGCGGACCGTCGGTCTGGGTGTGGCTGGACCACGCCGGTCCGTCCGCGGCGTAGAGCACGAGGTTGCCGTCGTCCTGAAGCACGAGCCGCACGTCCTTCTTGCCCTTGGTGTCGGTATGCCAAACCGGCTTGTCCGACGTGTACAGCACGAAATTGCCGTCGCGCTGCACCTCGGCACGCTGCACGTCTTGGCCGTTGGTCGCCGTCGCCCACAGCGCTTCGCCGCGCGCGGCCAGCACCAGGTTGCCGTCGTCTTGCAGCGTCAGGGTGTAGGCCCCGTTAGTGGAGGCGAGCGATTGCCCCCGCTGCAACTGTTGTCCTTCAGTAAGCGTGTCTGACATGCCTTTTCCCTCGCGTCATCTCGTCCGGCGTGCTGACCCCGGACGCGTCTGCCGGTGCCCGGTGAGTGGGCGCCCACTGAAAATCGGTCGGAGCTGGCATACCTCCCTCGGCGCGATCGAAACCATCAGGAGTCGAGGACGAACCTCCACACGTAATGCGTCATCGGGATCTCACATTGATGGCACGGATGTTCAGGCAAGTCGACTACAAGATCAGTCCGATACGGCGCCGATCGAAAGCCGTTGTGGCACAGGCTTAATCCAGCCGCTCGGTCCGCAGCGACACGCCGGCAGCGGGCAGCCGGGTCAGCAAAACGTCACCCATCGCGACCGCCGGAGTGAGCACACCGCGCAGGTCGGTGAGCTTGTCCCGGTCCAGCGCGAGGGCCAGGCCGCACTCCCCCAGCAACACCGCCGTCGCCTTGTAGCCGGGGTCTCCCCGCTGCTGCATCCTCGCCACATAGCGCGCACCGCTGGTTGTGGTGGTGTATGTCTCGAGCCGGTAATAGCCGCGATCGCGCGCCTTGGCACTCGGACCGGTGCCGGGTTTGGGTGTGATGCGGTCCACCAGCGCGCCCGGCAACAGCCGCATATAGCGACTGCCCAGTTCAAACGACGCGTTGCCGATCCCGGCCATGACGGCCGACGCCACCGGCGCCAGCGGCGACGAGCCCAGGCTCATGTGTTCGGTGTAGCGGAAGCGCCGACCGTATGCCCAATCCAGTAATGCGTTGCTGCGACGCACGATTCGGGTGTTGATCGACGACATCAGAAATCCGGCTGTCCAGACTCCGGTCAGCTCCGGCGCGATGTCGCGACCGCGCCGCCACGGCAGATCGGGCTGCCGACCTAGTTCGGGTTCGGCGCCGCGATCGGTGCTCAGCGTGTACGGGTCGGCAAGCAACCTGCGGACACCCGGGTCACTGGACGCGGCTCGTAGCACGCCCATGAGCGACGCGACCGTCCCGCCGGAGAACCCGCCCATCAACGCGCGCATCACGAAGTTGGTATCGCCGAGCTCACCGGTGCCCTCGTCCTGTGCCGTCCGGTACAGCGCGTACACCGTCAGATCCGAGGGGACGGAATCGAACCCGCAGCTATGCACGATGCGAGCGCCGTTGTCGGCGGCTTGCTTGTGATACAGGTCGATGGCCTCGCGGATGAACATCGCCTCCCCGGTCAGATCCGCGTAGTCGGTGCCCGCCGCGGCGCAGGCGGCCACCAACGGCATTCCATAGCGGGCGTAGGGCCCGACCGTGGTGACGACGACCCGGGTGCGGGCGGCCATCTCGTCCAGGGTGGCGGGCGACGCCGCGTCGGCGTTCAGCACCGGCCAGGACTGCGCGGCCTCGCCGAGGCTGTCGCGAACGGCGTGCAAGCGATCTGCCGACCTGCCGGCCAGGGCGATCCGGGCACCGGCTCCGGCGCGTGCCAGGTATTCGGCAGTGAGCTTGCCGACGAAGCCGGTCGCCCCGTACAGCACGATGTCGAATTCACGCCCCGATGCGGTCATCGTCGCGACGGTACCGGATCGACATCGGCTGCTCCGTGGCCGCGCGTACCCGCAGCCTGCTCAACAGAAAATGCCGGGCACAAAGGCCCGGCATTTTCTGTGGTGTTTGAGATCAGCCGCGACGGCCGCAGACCGGCCACGCGCCGATCCCCTGCGAGTGCAGCACGTTCTCGGCCACCCGGATCTGCTCCTCGCGGCTCGCGCCGGCCGGGGAACCCGACCCGCCGTTGGCACGCCAGGTGCTCGGGGTGAACTGCAGGCCACCGGCGAAGCCGTTACCGGTGCTGATCCCCCAGTTGCCACCCGACTCGCACTGTGCGATGGCATCCCAGTTCACGCTGTACGCCTTGATCGGCGCCGGAGCGTCCGGTGCGGGGGGCGGCGGGGCGTCAAAGCCCACCGGGGCGGGCGGCGGGGCGTCCGGTGCCGGAGGCGGCGGGACGTTCGGGTCAAAGCCCACTGGGGCAGGCGGCGGGGCGTCCGGTGCCGGGGCCGGCGGAACGTCGAAGCCCGCAGGCGCGGCGGGCGCCGGGGCGTCAGGAGCCGGCGGCGGGGGCACATCCGCGCTCGCGGTGCCGGACGGAAGCGTCACCAGCGAACCTGTGATAGCAGCGAGGATGAGCGTTTTGCGGACGTTGTTCAAAGCGTTCCTTTCGCGAGCGCGCGCGCCAAAGCAAACCCACGGATGGGTTTAGGTGGTTCATGTGGTGGAAATAGGTGCCTTGGACCGTGCCGTCTCGGTTCGGCACGACAGCGAGGACATGATCTGCCCAGCAGGCACAAAGCTGCTGGCTGCCGGGCGGCGATAGCCGTCCGGCAGCCCCGCTCACACACGGGTACGTGGATTAAATTTGGTTTAACCCCTTCGGGCTAAAAGGCACCGTATGGGACCGCGACGCATTCGTCATATCCGACACGCCGATATCTCGGAACAATAACGAGCAGATCACGACATGATGCGGAAATTGTTTTTGCAGGTCAGCCACGCCTTTTCTTTGCAAACTCCCAGGTCAAGATCATGGCGTAATCGTGACTCGAATCACGCTCATTTTGTGAGCTGGGCCACGCATTTGCCAGCCGATCGATCCCTGGCCCGGTTCGCTCGCCAGAAGACCCGGTCGCGAGCGATCCGCCGAGCCAAGAGCAATGATCTTGATCGGTTCAGTTCGAGCGGGAAAGTCTCGAAATATGCGTCTCTATCAGCCCAAACATGCTCTTCCACAACGTCGTTCGTCGATGCCGGAAAAGGACACCCGAGCGACGGGCGTTAGCATCGCGTAAACGCGTCTCGACAACCGTTTCAGACGAGTTACGCAGTGGTTCAAGGCGTTTAGCGAGACCCACGAGTGGAGGAGCCGCGGCGCCCGCGCGATGCGACGCGCCTTCACACCAGTGATGAGACCGCGCTGCGCATACTGCCCACATTTGCACAAACCAATTTGCTGGGGAATTTCACCCGACTTACTTCGACGGCCCACATCACCGCGGCGGCGGCGACCCGCCCCGCCGGCGGGCCAAACGTTATTCGAAAACTACTGTGCCGCAACGTGATCCGTTGCACCCGGAACTGCCTCGATCCGGACAATGCGGCAATAACTCCACAAACCAGCGGGATATTCGTTTCATTCGCAATGCCAATCACGATCAACAAACGGTTAACTGGCCTAGCATTTAAGCGATGCGTTTATCTCGATGAATTGAGATAATCCGAACAATTAATCTGAAGAATGGCGAAGCTCGCCGAGCCGATCAGGCGCCGGGGAGCACCAGGGCGCGGAACTCGGCGTCGGTGTTGACGTTGGTCAACGCACGCGAATCCGGCAGCACGATCTGCTGGGCGTCCGACGCGTCGATCAGGGCGCTCATTCTGCGCTCACCGGCGGCCACCAGTGCATCGATACGGTCGGCCAACGCGGTGCGGTACACGGCAGCCAGGAAATGGCTGCGACCATCCCACGGCACGATCACTTCGGCGTCGGTCTTGGTGGCCAACGCCATCAGGTCGTCGATCAATTCCGGTGTCAGCAGCGGCATGTCGACCGCGCAGACGAAGGCGAATTGGGCGCCCGCCTGCGCGGCGGCGCGCAGGCCTCGCCCGGTCGCCGCCAGCGGCCCAAGTCCCTGAATCTCGTCACGGATGACATGCGCCGCTAGCTTGGGCAGCGGTTGGCCGGGGGCGGCGACGACGAATACGGGCTCGCAGCGCTGCGCCACGACACCGACGACAAACTCGGCCATCGTGGCGGCTCCGCCAGGACCCGGCAGGGTGGCCTTGTCGCGGCCCATCCGCCGCGATTCGCCACCGGCGAGTACTACTGCGGCCAATGACACTGCATCGGACACGAGCGCAGCCCCTTAGTCGACGGTCCAGGTGTCACGCCCGCGCAGGAGAGACTGCAGCGCGGCCGCGTCGTACGGCGTTGCGGCCCGGGCCGCGGCGACCTGAGCGCGGGCCGCGTCGTCGTAGGTGGGCCGGGAGACATCCCGGAAGATGCCCAGCACGGTGTGATCGAGGTTCTGATCCGACAGCCGCGACAGCGCGAATGCATAGGCCGGGTCGTCGGTGTGCGCGTCGTGCTTGACGATCTCCCCGACGGCCACGTCGGCGGTCTTGGCGGCCTCGAGGCTGAAGCCCGACTTCACCACGCAGTATTCGCCGTTGGCGCCGAACACAATTGGCTCACCGTGACGCACGTTGATCACGCGGTCCTCGGCACCCTCTTTGCGCAGCGCGTCGAACGAGCCGTCGTTGAAGATCGGGCAGTCCTGCAGGATCTCGACCACCGAGGCCCCGCGGTGCTCGGCGGCTCCGCGCAACACCTCGGTCAGCCCGGCGCGGTCGGAGTCCAGCGCGCGACCGACGAACGTCGCCTCGGCGCCCAGCGCCAGCGACACCGGGTTGAACGGATGGTCCAGCGAACCCATCGGGGTGGATTTGGTGATCTTGCCGACCTCGGAGGTCGGCGAGTACTGACCCTTGGTCAGCCCGTAGATCCGGTTGTTGAACAGCAGGATCGTGATGTTGACGTTGCGGCGCAGCGCGTGGATCAGGTGGTTGCCGCCGATCGACAGCGCGTCGCCGTCGCCGGTGACCACCCAGACCGACAGGTCCTCGCGAGAAAGCGCCAGGCCGGTCGCGATCGCCGGCGCGCGGCCGTGAATCGAGTGGAACCCGTAGGTCTCGAGGTAGTAGGGGAAGCGACTGGAGCAGCCGATGCCGCTGATGAACACGATGTTCTCGCGGCGCAGGCCGAGGTCCGGCAGGAAGTTGCGGATCGTGTTGAGGATGACGTAGTCACCGCAGCCCGGGCACCAGCGGACCTCCTGGTCACTGGTGAAGTCCTTGCCCTTCTGCGGCTGGTCTTCAACAGACAAAGTGGGCACACCATCGTTCTTTTTCAACCTCGGAGTCAAGCCGAGGTCCGTGCCCGCCAGGTCGCTGCCGATCGCGTTAGTCACGAGCGCCGCTCCTCCTCATCGCTTCGTCCCCCGCAAGCGGGCGGTGCCCCTACTGCATCATCGCCGACGTGCGTCATGCGTTAGCTCCAACCGTTGCCGCCGCCATTCTGGCGACCATCGCTTTGTCTTGCTCGATCTCGGCCAGTGACCCGGCCAGTGCCCCGCGGATGACCCGTACGACCTCGTCGGCGAGGAAGGCAACGCCGTGCACCTTGGTGACCGACTGCACGTCGACCAGGTACTTGGCGCGCAGCAGCATCGCCAGCTGACCCAGATTCATCTCCGGTGCCACCACCCTCGGGTACCGACGCAGCACGTCGCCGAGGTTGGCGGGGAACGGATTGAGATAACGCAGGTGGGCGTGGGCGACCTTGATGCCCTTGCGCCGGGCGCGCCGGCAGGCTTCACCGATCGGGCCATATGAGCTGCCCCAGCCGATCAGCAACAGCTCGGCGTCACCGGTCGGGTCGTCGACCTCCAGGTCGGGCACCGAGATGCCGTCGATCTTGGCCTGGCGCAACCGAACCATCAGGTCGTGGTTGACCGGCTCGTAAGAGATTGCGCCCGAACCGTTTGCGGCCTCCAGGCCACCGATCCGGTGTTCCAGACCAGGCGTGCCCGGAACGGCGAACTGGCGGGCCAGCGTCTCCGGGTCCCGCGCGTACGGCTGGAAGGGCTCGTCGGGCTTGGCGAAGGTGTGCGTGATCGGCGTCAGCGTCGAGACGTCCGGGATCTTCCACGGCTCCGAGCCGTTGGCGATCGCACCGTCGGACAGCAGGATCACCGGCGTGTGGTAGGACACCGCGATGCGTACCGCCTCCAGCGCGGTCTCAAAGCAGTCGGACGGCGACCGCGGCGCCAGCACCGCAACCGGCGACTCGCCATTGCGGCCAAAGAGCGCCTGCAGCAGGTCGGCCTGCTCGGTCTTGGTGGGCAGACCGGTCGACGGTCCGCCTCGCTGCACGTCGATGACCAGCAGCGGCAGTTCGGTCATCACGGCTAAGCCGAGCGCCTCGGACTTCAGCGAGATGCCCGGACCGGAGGTGCTGGTCACTCCCAGCGCGCCGCCATACGAGGCACCGATCGCGGCGCAGATACCGCCGATCTCGTCCTCGGCCTGGAACGTGATGACGTTGAAGTTTTTGTGCTTGGACAGCTCGTGCAGGATGTCCGACGCCGGAGTGATCGGGTAGCTGCCGAGCATGACCTGAATGCCGGACAGCTGGCCCGCCGCCACGATGCCGTAGGCCAGCGCGGTGTTGCCGGAGATCTGGCGGTATTCGCCGGTGGGCAAGGTCGCCCGGGACACCTCATAGGTGGTGCCGAAGGCCTCGGTGGTTTCGCCGTAGTTCCAGCCCGCCTTCAGCGCGAGCACGTTGGCCTCGGCGACGTCGGGCTTACGGACGAACTTCTCCCTGATGAAGTTCTCGCTGGTCTGGATCGGTCGCCCGTACATCCACGACAGCAGGCCGAGGGCGAACATGTTCTTGGCGCGCTGCCCGTCTTTCTTGGACGCGCCGATCGTCTCGACGGCGCCGAGCGTCAGCGTGGTCATCGCGACGGAGTGCACCACGTAGTCGGACAGCTCGTCGGTCTCCAGCGGGTTTGCTACGTAACCGACCTTGGTCAGGTTGCGCTTGGTGAATTCGTCGGAGTTCGCGATCACCATTCCGCCGCGCGGCAGGTCGCCGATGTTTGCCTTCAGCGCGGCCGGGTTCATCGCGACGAGCACGTCAGGCCGGTCGCCGGCGGTCAGGATGTCATAGTCGGCGATTTGAATCTGGAATGACGAGACCCCGGGCAATGTGCCTGCGGGGGCTCGGATCTCGGCGGGATAGTTCGGCTGGGTCGCGAGGTCGTTGCCGAAGAGCGCGGCCTCCGAGGTGAACCGGTCACCGGTCAGCTGCATACCGTCGCCGGAGTCACCGGCGAATCGGATGACGACCTGTTCCAGGCGTTGGCGGTCCGACCCAACAGAAGGGGACCCGCCATGAGAATCTGACCCGGCTCCACTGCCGTTCGGATCCACGTCTCCGCCTTCCATTTGTTAACCGGACAGGCACTCTGCCGAAGTTTCAGGTTACGCGCCGTCAAAGGGAGTCCCGCGCTCACACGAGTGTATGAGACTGCTAGTACCAATTATTGCACTGGTTTTCGGGTCAAAAGGACGTCCTCGGCTACGCGTACTTACCAATATCTTAAGCAAAACACGTAGTCAGCGAGGGCTACCGACGAGTACGACACAAAACTGTGGTCTTGGTCACGTCGCTATCGAACCGTAATCGGACGTTGTCCGCACCGTCGTTCTTTGGACGCCAAACCAGGCACCCGAATAGAACCCGAAGGGGATTGGTCGGAACGACCCGACCGCAACAGACGTGTTGGCTAGGCGCTCTTGTCGCGACGCTCGGTACGCGACGGCTTGCGCGGCACGATGGTCGGCAAGACGTTGTCCTGCACGGTCTCCTTGGTAACCACCACTTTGGCGACGTCGTCGCGGCTCGGGATGTCATACATCACCGGCAGCAGGACTTCCTCCATGATGGCGCGCAGGCCACGGGCACCCGTGCCGCGGTGGATCGCCTGGTCGGCGATCGCCTCGAGCGCATCGTCACTGAACTCGAGCTCCACACCGTCCATCTCGAACAGGCGGGTGTACTGCTTGACCAGCGCGTTCTTGGGCTCGGACAGGATCTTGACCAGCGACTCCATGTCGAGGTTGGTGACCGAGGCGACGACCGGGAGGCGGCCGATGAACTCGGGGATCAGACCGAACTTGATCAGGTCCTCGGGCATCACGTCGGCGAAGTGGTCGGTGGTGTCGATCTCGGCCTTGGAACGAACCTCGGCACCGAAGCCCAGGCCGCGCTTGCCGACGCGCTCGTAGATGATCTTCTCCAGGCCGGCGAACGCACCCGCGACGATGAACAGCACGTTGGTGGTGTCGATCTGGATGAACTCCTGGTGCGGGTGCTTGCGGCCGCCCTGCGGGGGAACCGACGCCTGCGTGCCCTCCAGGATTTTCAGCAGGGCCTGCTGCACACCCTCGCCCGAGACATCACGAGTGATCGACGGGTTCTCGCTCTTGCGGGCGATCTTGTCCACCTCGTCGATGTAGATGATGCCGGTCTCGGCGCGCTTGACGTCGTAGTCGGCGGCCTGGATCAGTTTGAGCAGAATGTTCTCGACGTCCTCACCGACGTAACCGGCTTCGGTCAGCGCGGTGGCGTCCGCAATGGCGAACGGCACGTTGAGCATCTTGGCCAGGGTCTGGGCCAGGTAGGTCTTGCCGCAGCCGGTGGGGCCGAGCATCAAGATGTTGGATTTGGTCAGCTCGACCGGCTCGCACCGGGAGTCACGACCCTTTTCGCCGGCCTGAATCCGCTTGTAGTGGTTGTAGACCGCGACGGCCAGCGTGCGCTTAGCGGTGTCCTGCCCGATCACGTAGCCCTCGAGGAACTCCCGGATCTCCGCGGGCTTGGGGAGCTCGTCGAGCTTGACGTCGTCGGCGTCAGCCAGCTCCTCCTCGATGATCTCGTTACAAAGATCGATGCACTCATCGCAGATGTAGACCCCCGGGCCCGCAATGAGTTTCTTGACCTGCTTCTGACTCTTTCCGCAGAACGAGCACTTCAGCAGATCACCGCCGTCTCCGATGCGCGCCATGGTGCCTCAGTGCCTACTTCCTGTTGCCGTACGTCTTTTAACGTGCCGCATGTATTCCCCCGACGCTACCCGTTGGATCGGGCCCGCCGCGACCATTAGCGCCGAATCGCGTCGGTGGTATTCATGCCTGTCCGAAAACATATAGCCCGACAACCCCCGTCACTGCCGCAGACGCGCTTTCCGTGTCTTTGGCGTGTCGCGGTCGTTACCCCACCGAGGCTGCTAACACCAAGCTGGTTGCCAGGCCACCACCATACAGTGGCGAGGTGGGATTGGCCGGGGGAATTTTCAGGGCTGGCGAATCGATCCTGATCAGCGACGGCGGCCTGGCCACCGAGCTGGAAGCAAGCGGGCACGACCTGTCCGGCCCGCTGTGGTCTGCGCGGCTGCTGGCCGATGCCCCGGCCGAAATCGTCGCGGTGCAGCCGATTGATCGCCTACCCGAACAGCGGCCAACGACGATGTTCGACGAGTGTGCACTCAGCGCGAAAAATCAGCCGAAAATTCGCAGTGAGCGCACGTTCGGCGCAAACTCACGCGGTTTGAGCCGAAAGCTTGCGGTACTCGAGAACGGTGTCGATGATCCCGTAGTCCTTGGCCTCTTCGGCGGTCAGGATCTTGTCCCGGTCGGTGTCCTTGCGGATGACCGAGGGCTCCTTGTTGGTGTGCCGGGCCAGCGTGGTCTCCATCAAGGTGCGCATCCGCTCGATCTCGGCGGCCTGGATCTCCAGGTCGGAGAACTGCCCCTGGATCACACCCTGCAGCGACGGCTGGTGGATCAGCACCCGCGCGTTGGGCAGCGCCATCCGCTTACCCGGCGTACCGGCGGCCAGCAGCACCGCCGCGGCGGAGGCGGCCTGACCCAGGCACACCGTCTGGATGTCGGCGCGCACGTACTGCATGGTGTCGTAAATCGCCATCAGCGAGGTGAATCCGCCACCGGGCGAGTTGATGTACATGGTGATGTCGCGGTCGGGGTCCAGCGACTCCAACACCAGCAGCTGCGCCATGATGTCGTTGGCCGAGGCGTCGTCGACCTGCACACCGAGGAAGATGATGCGTTCCTCGAACAGCTTGTTGTACGGGTTGGACTCCTTGACGCCGAAGCTCGAGTGCTCGATGAACGACGGCAGGATGTAGCGCGCCTGGGGCTGGGTTTCGGGGTGCTGGAAACTCATCGGGCTTCTCCATTGGTGATGTGGGCGGCGCGAGTGATGATGTGGTCGACGAAGCCGTATTCCAGGGCCTCCTGCGCGGTGAACCACCGGTCGCGATCGGAGTCGGCCTCGATGCGTTCGATCGACTGGCCGGTGAACTCGGCGTTGAGCCGGAACATCTCCTTCTTGATGACGTGGAACTGCTCGGCCTGGATGGCGATGTCGGCCGCGCTACCGGTCACCCCACCCAGCGGCTGGTGCATCAGGATGCGGGCGTGCGGCAGCGCGTAGCGCTTGCCCTTGGTCCCCGCCGCCAACAGGAACTCGCCCATCGAGGCGGCCATGCCCATCGCATAAGTAGCGATGTCACAAGGCGCCAGCACCATCGTGTCGTAGATCGCCATCCCCGCGCTGATCGATCCGCCCGGGGAGTTGATGTAGAGGTTGATGTCCTTGTCGCTGTCCTCGGCGGCGAGCAGCAGAATCTGCGCGCACAGCCGGTTGGCGACCTCGTCGTTCACCTCCGAACCCAGGAAGATGATGCGCTCGGAGAGCAAGCGCTCATAGACCGAGTCCGTGAGGTTGAGACCCACCGAATTCGAACGCATATCAGTCACGACTGGGTTACCTGCTTTCTTTGCGATCTGTACTGACGACACTAACCAACCAAGCGCACCGTTTCGCGGCCACGCACCCCCGAAACGGGCGCGTTCGCTCACAGCGTCACGCTCGGGTCATTCCTCGCTGGACTCTTCGGCCGTGTCGTCAGCGTCCGTTGCAGCGTCCGTTGCGTCCTGCGCGTCAGCGTCGTTCTTGGTGCGGTCCGGGAAGAACTCGCTCGTGTCGATGGTGTTGCCGTCGGTGTCGGTGACCGTCGCCTTGGCGACCACCGCGGCGATCGCCAGACCGCGCCGCACATCGGCGAACATGGCCGGCAGCTGGTTGTTTTCCTGAAGGTAGGAGAACAACTGTTGCGGCTCGATGCCGTACTGCCGCGATGTGGCCACCAGTCGCTCGGTCAGGTCATCCTGGCCGACCTGGACTCCCAATTCATCGGCCAGCGCGTCGAACAGCAGCTGGCGCTGGACGTCCTTCTCTACCGCGGTGCGCGTCTCGGTTTCGAACTCCTCGCGCGTTTTGCCCTGTTCGGCAAGCACCTCGGCGAACTTGGCTTCGTCATGGTTGACGCTGTCGATGGCGCCGTGCATGGCGCTGTCGAACTGCTCGGCGACGATGCCCTCGGGCAGTGGCACGTCGACCTGCTCGAGCAGCGCGTCCATCGTGGCTTCCTGGATCTTGCCGGCCTGCTCGGCGCGCTTGAGGTTGGCCACTTGGTCGCGCAGGTTGCTGCGCAGCTCATCGATAGTGTCGAATTCGCTTGCCAATTGCGCAAATTCGTCATCGGGCTCGGGCAGTTCGCGTTGCTTGATCGTCTTGACGGTCACGGTCACCTGCGCGTCCTTGCCGGCGTGTTCGCCGGTGGCCAGCTTGGCGGTGAACTCCTTGGACTCGTCGACGGACAGGCCGACGATCGCGTCGTCGAGGCCTTCGATCAGCCGGCCGGAGCCAACCTCATGCGACAGGCCCTGCGCGGCGGCGCCCGGAATCTCTTCGCCGTCGATCGTCGCCGACAGGTCGATCGAGACAAAGTCGCCCTCGGCGGCCGGACGATCCACTCCGGTCAGGGTGCCGAACCGAGCCCGCAGCGACTGCAGCTCGGCATCGACGTCGTCGTCGCTGATCGCGATCGGATCCACCGACACCTTCAGCCCACTGAGGTCCGGGAGGGTGATCTTGGGGCGGACATCGACCTCGGCGGTGAAGGCGAGGTCCGCGCCGTACTCCTTCTTGGTCACCTCGATTTCGGGCCGGCCGATCGGATGCACCTCGGTCTCGGTGACCGCTTGTCCATACCGGGTGGGCAGCGCCTCGTTGACGACCTGGTCGAGCATCTCCTCGCGGCCGAAACGCGCCTCCAGCAACTTCATCGGCACCTTGCCGGGCCGGAACCCGGGTAGCCGGACCTGCCTGGCCAGCTCCTTGTACGCGCGCTGGAAGTCAGGCTCGAGTTCGGTGAACGGCACCTCAACGTTGATGCGCACCCGGGTGGGGCTCAACTGCTCGACGCTGCTTTTCACGGGTGTGCTCCTCGTTCTTTGTTCTCGGTGGTGCGGCGCGTGGTCGGGGTGACAGGATTTGAACCTGCGGCCTTCCGCTCCCAAAGCGGATGCGCTACCAAGCTGCGCTACACCCCGCGCTGACCTCGCGATCCTACGGCGCGACGGCGTCGGCCCACCAACGGCCTCGCAGACCTAACAAAGCGGTCACAAGGCCGCGTCGATTAGATTTGATGTTCGCCGCCAGATACAGTCACGCTCGACTAATACATGCGGGCGTAGCTCAATGGTAGAGCCCTAGTCTTCCAAACTAGCTACGCGGGTTCGATTCCCGTCGCCCGCTCCGGGTAAGTAGTGCTCCGCAGAAAGACGCCATGAGCGACCTGAAACTGGACGTGGACATCAAGGGCTCATGCGCGCCGGACTTCGCCGGTGTCCGCGATGCGTTCGAGCGCAACTTTGCGGAGCGTCTGGAGCAAGGCGCGGCCGTCGCCGTCTGGGTCGACGGCGACCTCGTCGTCAACCTCTGGGGCGGCTGGGCCGACGCGGCCGGCACCCGGCCCTGGGAGCAAGACACGCTGACCACCGTGCTGTCCGGCACCAAGGGACTGTCGGCCACCTGCATGCACCAGCTCATCGACCGCGGTGAACTGGACCTGTACGCGCCGGTAGCACGGTATTGGCCCGAGTTCGGCCAGGCAGGCAAGCAGGACATCACGCTGGCCATGGTGATGAGCCACCGGTCCGGCGTCATCGGACCGCGGACGCCGATGAGCTGGCAACAGGTCACCGACTGGGACTACGCGTGCGAACAGATCGCCGCCGCCGAACCATGGTGGGAGCCGGGCACCGCGCAGGGCTACCACATGACGACCTTCGGTTTCATCTGTGGCGAGGTCTTCCGCCGCACGACCGGCCGCACGATCGGTCATTACCTGCGCACCGAGATCGCCGAGCCGCTGGGCGCCGACGTCCACATCGGCCTGTCCGACGCCGAGCAACGGCGTTGCGCCGAGCGGGTGAACAAGCCGCATATGCGTGACCTGCTCACCCATATCCCCAGCGACCCGACCAGCCTCGCCGACCACCCCAAGGCGGGGCTCGCGGTCGCCATGGGCTTCGCGCCCGACGATGAGGTCAGCTCCTACGACCTCAACCTGTGGCGCCGGCTCGAATTCCCGGGCACCAACGGCCAGGTGTCGGCCCTGGGATTGGCCACGTTCTACAACGCGCTCGCCCAGGAGAAGCTGCTCAGCCGAGAACACATGGATCTGATCCGGGTGCCGCAGGGCGGCCTGGAGAACGACCTGGTGCTCGGCCCCCGCGTCGCCGACCACGGCTGGGGCCTGGGTTACATGCTCAACCAGCGTTGCGTCAACGGACCCAGCCCGCGCATCTTCGGCCACGGTGGGCTGGGCGGCTCGTTCGGCTTCGTCGACTTGGAGCACGGCATCGGCTACGCGTATGTGGCGAATCGCTTCGACGCGACCAAGGCCAACGCGGACCCACGCAGCCTCGCCCTGTCTAACGAGGTGTACGCCGCGCTGGGTGTCGACGTCTGCTGAGTCACCCGAGATAGCCGCGCCCTGCCGAACTTATGCCGGCAGGGCGCAGTTGTCGGTATGGACGCGATCAGGGGTGCCATCCAGGAGGCGGCGGCGGTCCCCACGGCGGCGGTGGCGGCGGTCCGGGCGGTCCCCACCCCGGCCCACGGTCCCACGGATTTCCAGGCGGCCCCGGCGGGCCTCCACGCCAGTCGTGGCAGTTGTTCCAGTCCCAGTTGTTGCCCCAGCCCGGGTCCCACCACTCCCCCGGGCACCATCGCGGGAACGGACCGGGCTGCGCGGCCGCCTCGGCGGCCACGCCCACAGCCGCCAGAGCCAACGCGGCCCCCGCGAAAATCGTTGCAGCTAAACGCGGTATCGGTTTCACAAGCGCAACTTCTACCCACGATAACGCGATGGAAAACTATAGACGCCAGCGTTTCTTCCTGTCAGTTTCCTGACAAATCCAAAGCATCACTTCTGGCAGTTCGGGCACCAGAACACGTTGCGGCCCTCGAGGACTGCGGTGCTGATCGGCCCGCCGCACACGCGACACGCCTCGCCGGCGCGCCGGTACACATACGTGCGGGGCCGGTCGGGTGCATAGGACGGCGGGCCGTGATCGTGAACGGGGCGCACCACGACGATCTTGCCGCCCCGCAAGCCGACCTTCATCAGCGCGACCAGATCGGTCCATGCGGCGTCGAACTCCGCTTCGCTGACCCCTCGACCGGGCCGGTACGGATCGATGCGATGACGGAACAACAACTCGCTTCGATACACATTGCCCACCCCGGCGATGACGCCCTGGTCCATCAACAACGCACCAATAGGCCTGCGGGACTTCATGATTCGGTTCCACGCCCACGCCGGGTCGGCGTCGCTGCGCAACGGATCGGGACCGAGCTTCGCGACGACGTCGCTGACCTGAGCCTCGTCGATCACCTCGCACACCGTCGGGCCGCGCAGGTCGGTTCCGTACTCGGCGCCAACCATCCGCATTCGGACCTGTCCAACCGGTTCGGGAAGCTCGTCGCCGCGTTTCCACTCGGTGAAGGTGCCGTAGAGACCCAGGTGCACGTGCACGATCGGTCCGCCGGCGTAGTGGTGGAACAGATGCTTGCCCCAGGCGTTGGACTTGCGCAACACGTGGCCGTCGACCGTTGCCGCCGCGTCGGCGAAGCGGCCCTGCGGACTGGACACCGCGACCGGCGCGCCGCCGAAGCGGCGTTGGTGCAACCGCGCCAAGCGGTGCAGCGTATGCCCTTCGGGCACCCTACGCCTGCGCGCCGGGCACCGGCGGGGCCTGGTGAGTGCGCTCGTACTCGTCGAGAATGTCGATACGCCGTTGGTGGCGTTCGGCTTTCGACCACGGCGTGGTGAGGAAGGCGTCGACGAACGTCAGCGCCTCGGTCACGGTGTGCATCCGACCGCCGATGCCGATCAGCTGCGCGTTGTTGTGCTGACGCGCCAGCGAGGCGGTCTCGACGCTCCACGCCAGCGCGCACCTGGCGCCCGGCACCTTATTGGCCGCGATCTGTTCACCGTTGCCCGATCCCCCGATCACGATGCCCAGGCTGTCGGGGTCGGCCACCGCGCGGCTTGCGGCGTCGATGCAAAACGCGGGGTAGTCATCCTCGGCGTCGTAGGTGAAGGCGCCGCAGTCGATCGGCTCGTGTCCGGTCTTCTTGAGGTGGTCGATGATCGCTTGCTTGAGCTCGAATCCAGCATGGTCTGAACCCAGGTAGACGCGCATGACCGTCATTGTGCACGAGGAGGCCCGAGGCAATCCCGCCACCGTCGACCGAGAGTGAACTGCGCGACGCGTATCCGGCGTGTCGCGTCGTGAAATTCACACTCGACACCCGCGGGATTAACCGGTTGTCAGTCGAACTCGGGCTTTTCGTGGCGCGACCGCTTGAGCTCGAAGAAGTGCGGGTAGGCGGCGAAGGTCACCGAGGCGTCCCACAGCTTGCCGGCTTCCTCGCCGCGCGGGATCCGCGACAGCACCGGCCCGAAGAACGCGACGTCGTTGACGTGGATGGTGGGCGTTCCGACGTCGTCGCCGACGGCGTCCATGCCGGCGTGGTGGCTCTTGCGCAGCGCCTCGTCGTAGGAATCGCTCTCGGCGGCGGCGGCGAGTTCGGCCGGCAGGCCGACCTCGTCCAGCGCCAGCTTGATGACGTCGTCGAGTTCCTTGTTGCCCTTGTTGTGAATCTGGGTGCCCATTGCGGTGTAGAGCGGGGCGAGCACCTCGGCGCCGTGAGCCTGCTCGGCGGCGATCGCCACCCGCACCGGGCCCCAGGCCCGCTTCATGTTCTCGCGGTACTGCTCGGGCAGGTCTTCGCGGTTCTCGTTGAGCACTGCCAGGCTCATCACGTGGAAGTTCACCTCGATGTCGCGAACCTTTTCGACTTCGAGGATCCAGCGCGACGTGATCCATGCCCATGGGCACAGCGGGTCGAACCAGAAATCGGCCTTGTTTTTCGCGGGGGCCTTCTCGGACATTGCGCAGTCCTCTCGGAGAGAGATCGGGAAACGGTTAGCACACCGTTGTGCACAACCGTAGTCGCCGCGCGCGTGTTCCCGTTCCGCGCTGGGAGCTCGTGACGCTACTAAGTTGGACGGGTGGCCCTTCCTAACCTCACCCGCGACCAAGCCGTCGAACGCGCGGCTCTGATCACCGTCGACAGCTACCAGATCAGCCTCGACGTCACCGACGGCTCGGGACCTGGAGGCGGGCCCGGCGAACGAACATTCCGCTCCACCACCACCGTCGTGTTCGACGCACTCGCGGGCGCCGACACGGTCATCGACCTGGCGGCCGAGACCGTTCGCAGTGCCACCCTCAACGGACGCGACGTGGACGTCTCCGGATACGACGAGTCGACCGGCATCCCGTTGCGGGGACTGGCCGACCGCAACGTCGTCGTCGTCGACGCCGACTGCCGCTACTCCAACACCGGCGAGGGACTGCATCGCTTCGTTGACCCGGTCGACAACGAGACCTACCTGTATTCGCAGTTCGAAACTGCGGACGCCAAGCGCATGTTCGCCTGCTTCGACCAACCCGACCTCAAGGCCACGTTCGACCTGCGGGTGGCCGCACCCGCGCACTGGAAGGTGATCTCCAACGCCCCCACCACCTCGGTCGAGGGCGGCGTGCACAGTTTCGCGATCACACCGCGGATGAGCACCTATCTGGTGGCGTTGATCGCGGGCCCGTATGCCGAGTGGAAGGACTCCTACCGCGACGAACACGGCGAGATCCCGCTGGGCATCTACTGCCGGACCTCACTGGCGCAGCATATGGACGCCGAGCGGTTGTTCACCGAGACCAAGCAGGGATTTGGCTTCTACCACAAGAACTTTGGCGTGCCATACGCGTTCGGCAAGTACGATCAGCTGTTCGTCCCTGAATTCAACGCCGGCGCAATGGAAAACGCCGGGGCGGTGACCTTCCTCGAGGATTACGTGTTCCGCAGCAAGGTCACCCGCGCGTCTTACGAGCGGCGCGCCGAGACGGTGCTACACGAGATGGCGCACATGTGGTTCGGCGATCTGGTCACCATGACCTGGTGGGATGACTTGTGGCTCAACGAATCCTTCGCCACGTTCGCCTCCGTGCTCTGCCAGGCCGAAGCGACTGAATACACCACGGCGTGGACAACCTTCGCCACCGTTGAGAAATCGTGGGCCTATCGCCAGGACCAGCTGCCCTCGACGCACCCGATCGCCGCCGACATCCCCGACCTGCACGCGGTGGAGGTGAATTTTGACGGCATCACCTACGCCAAGGGCGCCTCGGTGCTCAAGCAGCTGGTCGCCTATGTCGGGCTGGAGCACTTCCTGGCCGGGCTGCGCGACTACTTCCGCACGCACGCATTCGGCAACGCCACCTTCGACGATCTGCTGTCCGCGCTGGAGCAGGCATCAGGTCGTGACCTGTCGAATTGGGGACAGCAGTGGTTGAAAACCACCGGCCTGAACACGCTGCGCCCGGAATTCGACACCGATGGCGACGGGAAGTTCACTCGGTTCGTGCTGACGCAAAGCGGCGCGGCGCCGGGCGCCGGCGAGACCCGGGTGCATCGGCTGGCGGTCGGGGTCTATGACGACGACGGCGCGGGCAAGCTGGTGCGGGTGCACCGAGAGGAACTCGACGTCGACGGTCCGGAGACGGAAGTTCCTGGGCTGGTTGGTGTTTCGTCCGGCAAGCTGATTCTGGTCAACGATGACGACCTGACCTATTGCTCGTTGCGTCTGGATCCGCAGTCGTTGCGGACCGCGCTGGAGCGCATCGCCGACATCGCCGAGGCGCTGCCCCGCTCGCTGGTGTGGTCGGCGGCGTGGGAGATGACCCGCGACGCCGAACTGCGCGCCCGCGACTTCGTCGCCCTCGTCTCCGGTGGTGTGCAGGCAGAGACGGAAGTCGGTGTGGCACAACGGCTGCTGATGCAGGCACAGACGGCGCTGGGCTCCTACGCCGAGCCGGGCTGGGCACGCGAGCACGGCTGGCCGCAGTTCGCCGATCGGGTGCTGGCGCTGGCGCGGGCCGCCGAACCGGGATCGGATCACCAGCTCGCCTTCGTCAACACGCTGTGCTCGTCGGTGCTGTCCGACCGGCACATCGCGGCGCTCGCCGATCTGCTCGATCGGGATCCGTCCGAATTGGGGCTGGCGGGCCTCGAGATCGACACCGACCTACGCTGGCGCATCGTGACCGCGTTGGCCACCGCCGGTGACATCGACGCGGACGGCATCGAGACGCCGTTCATCGATGCCGAGGTGCGGCGCGACCCGACCGCGACCGGCAAGCGTCACGGCGCCCAGGCTGCCGCGGCCCGCCCGCAACTCGAGGTCAAGGAGCAGGCGTTCATCACGGTGGTTGAGGACGACACCGTGCCCAACACGGCGGCGCGCTCGATCGTCGGGGGATTCGGGGCGCCCGGCCAGGGTGAGTTGCTCAAGCCGTTCACCGCGCGCTATTTCCAGGCCATTCCCGGCGTCTGGGCGCGGCGCTCCAGCGAGGTCGCGCAAACCGTGGTGATCGGGCTCTACCCGTCCTGGAACATCAGCGAGGAGGGCATCGCCGCCGCCGACGAGTTCCTGTCCGCGCCCGACTCCGAGGTGCCTCCGGCCCTGCGCCGGCTGGTGCTGGAGGGCCAGGCCGGGGTGAAGCGGGCGTTGCGGGCCCGCACCTTCGACGCGGGTCAGCAATAACCGCGAGCGCCATTGCAGCGCTACTGGACGGTTGCTGAGGTCACCGTCATCTCGTCGGCGCTCCGAGCCGACATGCACTGCGAGATGGGCACCTGTAGGTCGCGGCCCCGTTCGGTGCCGCTGTCATTGAGACGCTCGGCGAGCGCCGGGCGTAGGCCGAGGCCACTGAGCAGGAGCAGCAGAACCAACGTCAGCGCGACGACCGCACGACCCGTGGTCGCAACCCGGACGTGAAGTGGCTCATGCCTCGCTAAGCCGGGGTGATACCGGAGCTGAGCACGCGGATCGCGCTGACCAGACCGTCGACCAAATGCCCCTGCTCGAACGCCGCCGAGGCAGCGGCCACGCCCAGCGGGGCAGCCGACTCGGCGCCGCGTCCGCGGACTTCGGAGCCGTAGACCACCTCGATGACGGCTTGGTCGGGCGAGACCGCCAGCAGCACTGCGTTGTTCGGCGTCGGCACGTCGGCCAGGATCTCGCGCGCCCGGGCCGCGGTGTCACTGCCCAGGTCGCCGATGTAGACGGCGAACCGCGTCATCGACTGGCGCGAGCCGTATTTCAGGGCGTCATCAATGGCGACCAGGTCCGCGATCGGGAACGGGTAGTGCACCGACAGCTCACCGGGCTCGGTGACGCCGGAAACCCGTCCGCTGCTGGTGACCGCGAAGCCGACGGGCAGTTCCGCCGGTGCTTTCGTCGCTACCTCACCATGTGCCACTGGCGCCACCTCCGACCGAGAACTCCGATGCGTGATGACCGTGCGAGTGGCCGACGAATTCGTCGGTGGCAGCCCACAGAATCGGCGGATGCGTCCACGGCTCGGACATCTTGTAGGTCGCCGGGTGCGGCCCCTTGCGCGACCAGATCAGCGCCGCCAGCACGATCACCAGCAACACCGGGATTCCAACCACGTACAGGTGAATCTCCATAGCGCTCACGACGGAAACCGTATCCCACCGAGTGATCCCACGGCGCGCTTGGACACAAGATTGGCGGTCAGGCCGCGCCCTCGCCGAGGTAACGGACCCACGACGGATCCATTTCCTTGACCGTGGAAAGCAGTCGCCAATGCTGCCCGGTGGGCGGCAGCGGAGCCCGGCGCAGTGACCAACCGAGTTCGGCGAGCAGCTTGTCGCCCTTGCGGTGATTGCAGGTCGAGCAGCAGGCGACGCAGTTCTCCCACGAGTGTCCGCCGCCGCGGCTGCGCGGCACGACGTGGTCGACGGTGTCGGCCTTCGCTCCGCAGTAGGCGCAGCAGAAGCGGTCGCGGTGCATCAGCGCGGCGCGGGTCATCGGGACCCGGGCCCGGTAGGGAACCCGGACGTAGGTCCGCAGCTGGATCACCGACGGCACCAGGATCGACTCGCTCGCCGAGTGGATGACCGGGCCGGACGGGTCGTGGTGCACCACATCGGCCTTGCCGCAGATCACCATCACGATCGCGCGCCGCATCGGCAGTGCGGTCAGCGGTTCGTAGGTGGAATTCAGCAGCAGAACCCGGCGGCGACTCCAGATCGAAGCGCTTTCGTGCCGGTTGGACGGATGGGTATCGGCGCCCGGGGCGGGACGGTGGGAAACGCTGTGCAGGGACGACGCGGTTGTGGGTCCGGTTAGCCCTGCCGCGGCCCCTGAACTTCGGTGGCTGCGGCGTCTCTTGCCCTGCGCCATAAATCCTCCGCGGATAGTCCACCATGATTCGTCGCCAATCGCACGCCTAATTGTTGCTGCACGCCGTGTCGAACCGGTGAACAGCAGGGCGACTCCCGCCCGTTTGACTGCGCCAGCATGCCGATGCACCACAATGGAGGGTGATGGATCAGGTACAACAGTCCTTCTACGACGCCGTCGGCGGTGCCGAGACCTTCAAAACGATCGTGGCGCGCTTTTACGCGCAGGTCCCCGAGGACGAAATCCTGCGTGAGCTGTATCCGCTGGACGACCTCAGCGGCGCCGAAGAGCGGCTGCGCATGTTCCTCGAGCAGTACTGGGGCGGTCCGCGCACCTACTCCGACCAGCGCGGACACCCGCGGCTGCGGATGCGTCATGTGCCGTTCCGGATCACCCCGATCGAGCGCGATGCGTGGCTGCGCTGCATGCACACCGCCGTCGCGTCGATCGATGCACAGACTCTCGACGACGAGCATCGCCGAGAGCTGCTCAACTATCTGGAAATGGCTGCACACTCACTCGTCAATTCACCCTTGTAGATACCTCGCAACCGAACGGAGCAATATGAGCCCCGCAGCATGGTGGTCGAACGCGGTCTTTTACCAGGTCTATCCACGGTCCTTCGCCGACAGCAACGGCGACGGCGTCGGCGACATCGACGGCATCGTTGCCCATCTCGATCACCTGGTGCGGCTGGGCATCGACGCGATCTGGCTCAGCCCAGTCACCGTCTCGCCAATGGCCGACCACGGCTACGACGTCGCCGATCCGCGCGACATCGACCCGCTGTTCGGCGGGATGCCCGCGATCGAACGGCTGATCACGGCAGCCCACGAGCGCAACATCAAGATCACCATGGACGTGGTGCCCAACCACACCAGCTCCCAGCACGCGTGGTTCCAGGCCGCGCTGGCCGCCGGTCCCGGCACCGATGCCCGGGAGCGTTACTACTTCCGCGACGGCAAGGGGCCCGACGGTGCGCTGCCCCCGAATAACTGGACGTCGGTCTTCGGCGGCCCGGCCTGGGAGCGGGTGGTCGAGCCCGACGGCAATCCCGGCCAGTACTACCTACACCTGTTCGACACCCACCAGCCGGACCTGAACTGGGACAACCCTGAAGTGTTCGACGACTTCGAGGCTTCGCTGCGGTTCTGGCTGGAGCGTGGCGTGGACGGCTTCCGCATCGACGTAGCGCACGGGATGGCCAAGCCGGCCGGCCTGCCCGACGCGAAGGAAGCCGTCAAGGTGTTGTCGCACAGCGACGACGACCCGCGCTTCAACAACGCGGCCGTGCACGACATCCATCGCAAGATCCGCAAGATCGTCGACGAGTACGACGGTGCGGTGACCATTGGCGAAGTGTGGGTGCTGGACAACATGCTCTGGGCCGAGTACCTCCGGCCCGACGAACTGCATCTCGGCTTCAACTTCCGGCTGACCAAGGTCGCCTTCGTCGCCCACCAAATTCACGACGCCGTCGAGAACTCGCTGAAGGCCACCGCCATCTATGACTCCGTTCCGACCTGGACGCTGTCCAACCACGACATTGACCGGGAGGTCACCCGCTACGGCGGCGGCGAAATCGGGCTGCGCCGGGCGCGAGCGATGGCGATGGTGATGCTGGCCCTGCCCGGCACTGTGTTCATCTACAACGGCGAGGAGCTCGGGCTGCCCGACGTGCTGGACCTGCCCGAAGAGGTGCTGCAGGACCCGACCTGGGAACGCTCCGGGCACACCGAGCGGGGCCGCGACAAGGTCCGGGTTCCGCTGCCGTGGTCGGGCGATACTCCCCCGTTCGGGTTCTCCAGTTCGCCCGACACCTGGTTGCCGATGCCGGCCGACTGGGCGTCGCTGACGGTCGAAAAGCAGGACGCCGATCCCGACTCGACGTTGACGTTTTTCCGCACGGTGCTCAAATTGCGCAGGGAGCGCGCTGAATTCGACGGCGTCGAGCTGGAGTGGCTGACCGCAACCGACGATGCGCTGGTATTCCGGCGACCCGGGGGCCTGGTGTGCGCGCTGAACACCGGAAAGCGTCCGATGGCACTGCCCGCCGGCGAACTCATTTTCGCCAGTGCGCCGTTGGTCGACGGTCAGTTGCCGACCGACGCCGCGGCCTGGTTGGTCTAACCTGCCCCGGGGACCAATTCGCGCCGCGGCCCGCGCTGGCCTATATGTGTTACATGGCAGCGTATGCGTGGGCAGTGATCGGAGCCGGCCCCGCCGGAATTGCTGCGGTGGGAAGGCTTTTAGATCGGGGCATCGCGGCGGAGTCGATCGCCTGGATCGATCCGGCTTTTGCGGCAGGCGATTTCGGCCAGAAGTGGCGGGCGGTATCGAGTAATACCATCGCCGAAACATTCCTGCACTTCCTGAATAGCTCTGCGGCATTTCGGTTCTCGGAAGCACCGCAGCTTCCGTTGCACGATGTCGAGCCGAGCGAGACGTGCGCCCTTGACCTGGTGGCCGATCCGTTGGTGTGGATTACTGCGCACCTGCGTGAGCGGGTACACGTCTTTCAGACCACAGCGACCGCCCTTTTTCTGGGCAATAGGCAATGGAGAATTGAAACCGAACAACAAGAAGTCGTCTCCGAAAATGTGATCCTGGCCGTCGGCGCGGTGCCCAAGAAGCTTGCTTATCCTGGCCTCGAGGAGATTGCCGTGGAGGTCGCGCTGGATCCCGACCGGTTGGCCGAGCAGTCGCTCGACGGCACGACGGTCGCCGTCTTCGGCTCGTCGCACTCCTCGATGATCGTGCTGCCGAATCTGTTGCGCCAACCCGTCAAACGGGTGATCAACTTCTACCAGAGCCCGCTGAAATACGCTGTGTATCTGGATAATTGGATTCTGTTCGACGACACCGGCCTCAAAGGCCGGGCGGCGGCGTGGGCGCGGGAGAACATCGACGGCGTCCATCCGGAGCGACTGGATAGGTGCTGGGTTTCAAGCCCGGAATTCGACGACACACTCGCACAATGCGATCGCGTGGTCTATACCGTCGGCTTCGAGCGCCGAAAGCTGCCCGAGACACCGCAGTGGGGCCCGCTGGATTACAACCGGAGAAACGGAATCCTTGCCCCGGGACTCTTCGGGCTGGGCATCGCGTTTCCGGAATATGCCGAAGATCCATACGGATTCGGGCAATACCGAGTGGGGCTCAAGAAGTTCATGGATTACCTGGATGCCGTCTTGCCGTTGTGGTTGTTATACCCGACCTGAGCCACCGCTCAGCGCAGCACCATCGCCGCTTCACCGCGCCGGCGGTACACCGAGCCGAAGCGGGCGTCCAGACGCAACCAGGCCGGAAGGGTGCGAACCCGGATGATTTCGCTCGCGTCGATTGCATCCCTTGACTGCGGCAGGAAACCCATTGCTGTCAACGCGAACACACAACGCATCGGTAGCCCGACGCTGGCGTCGGCCGAGCTGACCCGGATCACCTCCTGGTCGAGCAGCGAGGCCGGCGGGCCGTGCGAGCTGCTGTGCTCCTTGGCCAGCCGTGCGCCTTCGTGCGCCAGATCCAGCACCACCTGGGCCGGCACGTCGTCGAGGTGGGTGAAGCCGGACTCCGGCGGCAGTGCACTGCGCCACGACGAGTCCATCGCGAAACCCGGGTCGACGTAGCCGGTGTCGTCCATCGCCGACAGCCCGCGGGCCAACCCGTCCGCAGCGACCGTCATGTCGTCCGGGCTCACCCGGCCCAGCACTACCCGGCTGGCGAGCACGTCGAAACCCGTTGCCATCCAGGCTGTTAGCAAACCGGATGAGCGAGTACGCAACCGAATGACCGCGGCATCGTCGAGGTGCAGAGCACGATCGATGAACGCAGCCAGGTCGGCGCGATGGGCCGCCATCGATGCCGGGCCCAGCCACAACCCGCGATCAGCTAACGCAGCCACCGTTGCAAGTACTCCCGATGCTGTGGTCCCAGGCGCACCAGCCGCTGCTCCTGGATGTGAACCGCGGCCAGCTGCGACTCGGCGATGACGGCCGGTTTGGACTGCGGATCGGCGCCGACCGAACGCACCTCGTAACCGAGCGTGAAGTCGACAGTCCGCAGCTGTTTGGTCCAAACGGTCACCTGCAGGGGCGAATCGACCAACTTCAGCTGTGCCTTGTAGGTCACCCGTACGTCGGCGATCAGCAGCCCGATCTCCAAGATGTCGACCTCGAAAGCCGGTTTGAGGAACGGAACCCGCGCCTCTTCCAGCAGCGTGACCATCGTGGCGTGGTTGACGTGCTGGTACATGTCGATGTCCGACCAGCGCACCGGCACCTGGGCGACGAATCCGACGGTCACCCCGAAGTCCCCCGTCCACTGGTGCGGGTCATGCGGCGGATCTGTCGCGCGGCCACCGACAGCGTCGCGAGATCCTTGCCGCCGCTTGCATAGATTTCGGTGAGCGTTCGCCTGGCCCGCTCCACTCGGGACGCACTGATGTGCTCCCACTCCGCGATCTTCTCTTCCCCACTTTCGTCCGGCTCTCCCACCGCCAGCACGTCGAGACACAGCGACCGCAGCGACGCGTAGATATCGTCGCGAATTGCCAAGCGCGCCAAGGAATGCCAGCGGTCGTCTCGGGGCAGCGCGGATATCGCGGTGAGCAGGCCGTCGGTGCCCAGCCGGTCCATCAGCGCGAAATACGTGTCCGCGACGTCGGCGGTTTCGGTCTCGGTGATGTCGGCGATGTCGATGATGTCGAGCAGGCTGAAGCGGTAGAGACCGGCCGCTACCAGGTAGGCCAACTCTTTCGGCGCACCCTCGGCGGCGAACGCTGCGGCTTCCTGTTCGACGATGGCCTTGTCGTCACCGCGCAGCCATTCCGACATCCGGGGGGTTAGCGCTTTGACCTTGGCGGCGAAGCGGTTGATCTCGGCGCCGACGGCCAGCGGCTGCGGACGGTAGTTGAGCAGCCAGCGTCCGGCGCGGTCGATCAAACGTCTGGTGTCCAGGGTCATTTTGTCCGACAGCTCGACCGGGATATCCGCCGCGCGGATACCGCGCCAGATCTCGTCGATCCCGAAGATGGCGTCGGTGGCGACCCAGGTGCGTATCGCGTCGGTGTGCCCGACGCCGACGTCCTGGGTGAGCCGGTAGGCGTAGCTGATGCCGGCAGCGTCCACCATGTCGTTGATCAGCATCGTCGTGACGATTTCGCGGCGCAGCTGATGAGTGCGGATCTCCGGGGTGAACCGCTCCCGCAACGGTGTCGGGAAATAACGGGGCAACCTCGACGCGAAGACGTCCTGCTCCGGCAGTTCAGTGGTCAGCATTTCCGCTTTCAGGAGCAGCTTGACGTGAGCCATCAGCGTGCAGAGCTCGGGTGAGGTCAGCCCGAGACCGGCTTCGGTGCGCCGCGCGATTTCCTTCTCGGACGGCAACGCTTCCAGTTCGCGGTCGACGCCGTTTTCTTCGAGGAACTTGATCTGCAACGCGTGCACCGGCAGCAGGCTGGGGGCGTTGGCGCGGCTGGTGCCCATCAGGTCGTTCTGGTCCTCGTTGTCGGCGAGCACCAGTTTGGCGACCTCGTCGGTCATCGATTCCAGCAGCGCGCTGCGCTCGTCGGCCTTGACCTTGCCGGCGGTGACCAGCGAGTCGATCAGGATCTTGATGTTGACCTCGTGGTCGGAGCAATCCACCCCGGCGGAGTTGTCCATCGCGTCGGTGTTGACCCGCCCACCCGCGAGGTCGAACTCGACGCGGCCCAGCGCCGTCACGCCGAGGTTGCCGCCCTCACCGATCACCTTGGCGCGCAACTGGTTTCCGTTGACACGCACCGGGTCGTTGGCCCGGTCGCCGACGTCGGCGTCGGACTCGGATTCGGCTTTGACGTAGGTGCCGATGCCACCGTTGAACAGTAGGTCCACCGGCGCGAGCAGGATTGCCTTGATCAGGTTGGGCGGGGCCATCTCGGTGACCTCCTCGTCGATGCCGAGGGCCAGACGCACCTGCGGGGTGATCGGGATCGACTTCTGCTCGCGGCTGTACACCCCGCCGCCCTCGCTGATCAGCGACTTGTCGTAATCCTCCCAACTGGACCGTGGCAGGTCGAACATCCGCTGGCGCTCCGGCCATGTCCTCGCCGCGTCGGGGTCGGGGTCTAGGAAGATGTGCCGGTGATCGAACGCGGCAACCAGCCTGATGTGCTTGCTCAGCAGCATGCCGTTGCCGAACACGTCACCGCTCATGTCGCCGACGCCCACCACCGTGAAGTCCTCGGTCTGGGTGTCGACGCCCATCTCGCGGAAGTGTCGTTTGACGGCTTCCCAGGCGCCCTTGGCAGTGATTCCCATGGCCTTGTGGTCGTAGCCGACCGATCCGCCGGAAGCGAAGGCATCGCCCAGCCAGAACCCGTAGGCGTGGGCGACGTCGTTGGCGATGTCCGAGAAGGTCGCGGTACCCTTGTCCGCGGCGACCACCAGGTAGGCGTCGTCACCGTCGCGGCGCGTTACTTGCGTTGGGGGGCTTACCTTTCCGGTTGAATGGTCGACATTGTCGGTGACATCCAGCAACCCGGAGATGAAGAGCTGATAGCAGGCGACGCCCTCGGCGCGGGTCGCGTCGCGGTCGGCCGCGGCGTCGCCGGTGGGCAGTGGCGGACGCTTGAGGACGAAACCGCCCTTGGCCCCGACCGGAACGATGACGGCGTTCTTCACCGCCTGCGCCTTGACCAGGCCCAGGATCTCGGTGCGGAAATCGTCGCGCCGGTCCGACCAGCGCAGCCCGCCGCGGGCCACCGGGCCGAACCGCAGGTGAACGCCCTCGACGCGCGGTGAGTAGATGAAGATCTCGTACTTGGGTCGCGGCAGCGGGAGCTCGTCGACCAGCTGGGCATCCAGCTTGATCGCCAGCACGTTGCGGGCCCGGGCCGAACCCTCGCGTGTCACAAAGTAATTCGTGCGCAGCGTGGCCTGCACCAGTGACGCGAAGGCACGCAGGATGCGGTCGGTGTCCAGGCTGACCAACGCGTCGATGTCCGCGGCGACGGCGGCGGCGGCCGTTTGCGCGTCGCGGCTCGTCGCCGATCCGCTGGGATCGAACAACGCCTCAAACAGGCGCACCAGCGATCGCGCGGTCGAGGGATGCTCGTTGAGCACCGATTCGATATAGGACTGGCTGTAGGGAAAGTTGGCTTGCCGCAAGTACTTTGCGTAGGCGCGCAACAGCACAACCTGCTGCCAGCTCAGCCCGGCGCGCATCACCAGCTCGTTGAACCGGTCGACTTCCACCCGGCCGTGCCAAATCGCGGTGACGGCCTCGGCGAATCGTTCCGCCGTCGCGTCGCGGTCGGCTTGCGCGCGGGCCAGCTGGATGGTCTGGTGCGGCGAGATCCGGAACTGATAGATCCACACCGGCAATCCGTCCGGCCGGATGACCGTGAACGGGCGTTCCTCGAGCACGACGACGCCCATGCTCTGCAGCATCGGCAGCAGCTGGCTCAGCGAGGCGCTGTGCCCGCCCAGGAACCAGGTCAGCTGCGCGGTTTCCTCGCCGCGATCGGTGAACACCAGCTTGACCGAATCGTCGGTCAGCTCGTTAATGATGTTGACATGGCCGATCGCATCGGCCGGGGTCACCGCCGACTTGTACGCCTCGGAGAAGACGTCGGCGTAGTGCTCGGCGTCGGCATGCGAGATCGTTCCGGTGGGTGCGGCGGCGACGAGCCGGTCGGACCAGGTGCGCGCGGCCTCGCTGATCAGCGCCTGGATTCGCATCCGGTTCTTTTCGGAGACATCGACCGGGCCCGCGTCTTCGGGCAGACGCACCCTGAAATGCATTAGCGCCCAAGGAGATTCGCTGACTCGCGCGGTGAATTCCAATCGCGTCCCACCGAATTCGCGGACCAGGATGTCCTCGATCTGCAACCGCACGGCCGTCGTGTAGCGATCGCGGGGCACATAGACCAGGCAGGAGACGAAGTAGCGCAGCCGGTCGTCCCGTACGAACAACAAAGCTCTGCGCTGGGATCCCAGATCCACCACGGCTTTGGCCATCGTGAAAAGTCGCTCGCCGCTGAGGGCGAACAACTCCGAACGCGGGACGGTCTGGATCACGTCGAGGATCAACTGGGCCGGGTGGACGGGGTCGCTGTCGGCCATCGCCAGCGCCTCGCGGACCCGGCGCGAAATCGACGGGATCTCCAGCACATCGGCGTTCATGGCGGCGACGGTGAACAGCCCGACGAAGCGGTGCTCGATCACGCTACCGTCGACGTACTCGCGCACCCCGATGGCATAGGGATAGGCGCCGTAGCGCAGGTAGCTGCCGACGGTGGCCTGGGCCAGCACCAGCAGTTTGTCGTCGTCGGTCAGCCGCGGGCGCGAACCGGGCCGGTTGCGCAGCACGCCGAGCTCGCTGGTCCCGTCGCCGGAGACCAGACCGTCGTGCACCCGGCATCGCTGGTAGCCCAGCAGCAGGAAGTTCCCCTCACCCAGCCACCGCAGCAGCGCCGCGACATCCTCACGGTCGGGCGCCGTGAAGCGCCCGCCGGGGTTGTTTTCGACGTCTGCGGCCAGGTTGCTCAGGGCGGCGATGATCGCTGCGGCGTCGGCGGCCACCTGTTGGACGTCGCTGAGCACCTTGGGCAGCACCGTCTCGACCTCGGCGAGCGCCTTGGTGTCGACGGACGGCACGAACTGGATGTGGATCCACGCCTCGCCGACGTATTGCGGAGTGCCGGGCGCCTTGGGTTCGATGCTGACCAAGTCCCCCGCCGGGTTGCGCTGCACATCGAACACCGGAGTCATCAGCGCGGAGTAGGAGACACCGAGCCGGTGCAGCAGCACCGTGACGGAGTCCATCAGCATGCCGCCGTGGTCGGTGACGACCTGCAGCGCGGGTCCGAAGCCCGCGGGATCGTCGGGCGGGTAGACCGCGACACAGTTCTCGCCGGGCGGCCGGTGCCGGCCCAGCCGGTAGTGCGCGCTCAGCAACGCCGGGGTGAGGATGGCGGCCGGGATGGTCAGGTCGATGACGCCGGTTTCGAGGGTTCCGGGTTCTTTGTCGTGGGGGCCGCGATAAGTCTCGATGTAGGCCTTGGAAATCCAGTCAGGAACGTCCGACATCGTGGAGAACGCGGTCCACGGGGTAGTCGCCTGCTTCGGTCCGGAACCGATCGTCATGCCGCTAGCTCCCTACTCAGGACGGATGGCACTACGCTCAGTCACCCCACTTCTCGGCGACCGACCCGGCCGCGTCGTTGCGGGGCTGCTGGCACAGGTGACACTAGTCCCGCGTCAGCTTGCGGTGCGTCACCCGGTGCGGCCTGGCGGCTTCGGCTCCGAGTCGTTCGACCTTGTTTTCCTCGTATGCGCCGAAGTTGCCTTCGAACCAGAACCATTTGGCCTCGTTGTCATCGTCGCCCTCCCAAGCCAGGATGTGCGTGCAGGTGCGGTCGAGGAACCAGCGGTCGTGCGAAATCACCACCGCGCAGCCGGGAAATTGTTCGAGGGCGTTCTCCAGCGAACCCAACGTTTCGACGTCGAGGTCGTTGGTCGGCTCGTCGAGCAGGATCAGGTTTCCGCCCTGCTTCAGCGTCAGCGCGAGGTTGAGCCGGTTGCGCTCACCACCGGACAGCACACCCGCCGGCTTCTGCTGATCGGGGCCCTTGAATCCGAACGCCGACACGTACGCCCGCGACGGCACTTCGCTCTGGCCGACGACAATGTGGTCCAGCCCGTCGGAGACGACTTCCCAGACGGTTTTCTTCGGATCGATGCCGGCGCGGCTCTGATCGACGTAACTCAGCTTGACGGTCTCGCCGACCTTCACCGTGCCGCTGTCCGGCTCCTCGAGACCGACGATCGTTTTGAACAGCGTGGTCTTACCGACGCCGTTGGGACCGATGACGCCGACGATGCCGTTGCGGGGCAAGGTGAATGACAGATCCTTGATCAGGGTGCGTCCGTCGTAGCCCTTGTCCAGGTGGTCGACCTCGACCACTACATTGCCCAGCCGCGGCCCGACCGGGATCTGGATCTCCTCGAAGTCGAGCTTGCGCGTCTTTTCCGCCTCGGCGGCCATTTCTTCGTAGCGCTGCAGGCGGGCCTTGCTTTTGGCCTGGCGCGCCTTGGCGCCCGAGCGCACCCAGGCCAGTTCCTCTTGCAGCCGCTTCTGCAGCTTGGCGTCCTTGCGACCCTGAACCGCGATCCGCTCGGCCTTCTTCTCCAGGTAGGTCGAGTAGTTGCCCTCGTAGGGATAGGCGCGGCCGCGGTCGAGTTCCAGGATCCATTCGGCGACGTTGTCCAGGAAGTAGCGGTCGTGGGTGACGGCCAGGATCGCGCCGGCATAGCTGGCCAGATGCTGTTCGAGCCACTGCACGCTCTCGGCGTCGAGGTGGTTGGTCGGCTCGTCGAGCAGCAGCAGATCGGGCTTGGACAGCAGCAGTTTGCACAGCGCAACCCGGCGGCGCTCACCACCGGACAGGTTGGTCACCGGCTCGTCGGGCGGCGGGCAGCGCAGGGCGTCCATCGCCTGCTCCAGCTGCGAGTCGAGGTCCCACGCATCGGCATGGTCCAGCTCCTCTTGCAGCCGGCCCATCTCCTCCATCAGCTCGTCGGAGTAGTCGGTGGCCATCAGCTCGGCGACCTCGTTGAAGCGGTCGAGCTTGACCTTGATCTCGCCCAAGCCCTCCTCCACGTTGCCGCGAACGGTCTTCTCCTCGTTCAACGGCGGCTCCTGTTGCAGGATGCCGACCGTGGCATCGTTGGCCAGGAACGCGTCGCCGTTGTTCGGCTTGTCCAGTCCGGCCATGATCCGCAAGACGCTCGACTTGCCGGCGCCGTTAGGCCCGACGACACCGATCTTGGCGCCCGGGAAGAAGCTCAGCGTGACGTCATCCAGGATCACCTTGTCGCCGTGCGCCTTGCGGACCTTTTTCATCGTGTAGATGAACTCAGCCATGCCGCGGTTTTGCCTTTCTGGTCTTCGAGAATGATCTCGCGGACCATCCTAGGCATCACCGGACGGTGCCGACCCGACGCCGTCAGCTATGCCGACAGCGACAGCGGGCCGGGGTCCTCGGCGCGGTCGTCGGATTCGACCTCCTTATCCCCGGTTGCCGGCTCTGCAGCGTGGGCCGGCGCCAGTTCAGCGCCGGGTCCGGCGTAGCCGGGCTTTTCGATGCGCACGATCGCGCGCGAGCAGTCCGGGCCGACCGACGTCGCGCGCATCTCGAGCGACGAACGGCGATTGCCGTCGCGGTCCTCGTACTCGCTGGTGTACACGTGGCCCACCACGATCACCGGCGCGCCCTTGCCCAGCGCAGCCCCGACCCCGGTGACCAGCTTTCCCCAGCAGTTGACGGTGACGAACAGCGAGTTTCCCGGCTCCCAACTCCCCGCGCCGGTGCGCCGGCGGGAATTGCTGGCCACCCGGAACTTGATGAGTTCCTGCCCGCCGACGTTGCGGCGCTGCAGATCGTTGACGATATGACCGACGACGGTCAGCTGGGTTTCGAACATGGGCTCAATTTCCTTTCGCAGATGTCTCAGGTGTTGCTCGTGCTTGCCGCTCATTGAGCGCGCAGACACCGACGAGTCAGCCGCAATCCGATGCGATGGCCGGCAGGGTCTGTGGACAAACTCCTGGCTGTGGATAAGGGCGCGAGGCGCCGGGCGGGGGGCGTGATGGCGCCGAACTTTGTCGTACCTGGCTGCGATGGTGGCGTTATGTCTTCGACCGCATCGCCTGCCGCGGCAGTGAGCCCCGCCGAGCGTGTGGGGGTGTTGTTTGAGGAGCTAGCGGAGTTGGCGGGTCAGCGCAACGCGATCGATGGTCGCATCGTGGAGATCGTTGCCGAGCTCGACCGCGACGAGCTGTGCGGCGCGACGGGCGCGCGGTCGGTGGCGGCGTTGGTGGCCTGGAAGCTTGGCTCGTCGTCGGCAAACGCCCACACGATCGCCACGGTGGCGCGTCGGCGGCAGGAGTTTCCCCGCTGTGTGCAGGCGATGGCCCAGGGTCGGCTGTCGCTGGATCAGCTCGGCGTCATCGCGGGATCCGCCGGCGAGGGATCCGATGAGCACTACGCGGCGCTGGCCGAGGTAGCGACGGTCAGCCAATTGCGCACCGCGGTCAAGCTGGAACCGCGACCCCACCCTGGTCCTCGGCCGAAACCGCAGCCGTCGGTCACCATGACCTCCGACGAGCAGTCCAGCTGTTGGCGGATCAAACTTGCCCACCTGGACGCGGCGAAGTTCGAGGCGGCGCTGGCGTGTCATCGGGACGCGCTGATCGGCCAGTGGAAACGCGACCACGGCGACCGTCAATCAGATCGGCGGCCCCCGTTCCCGAACGCCACCGACGCGTTTATGCGTCTGGTCGAGGCCGGGTGGGATGCCGAGGCGGCCAGCCGCCCGCACGGGCAGCACACCACCGTGGTGGTCCACGTCGACGTTGCGCAACGCGCCGCGGCGCTGCACCTGGGACCGCTGCTCACCGACGCCGAACGGCGATACCTGACGTGTGATGCGGCCTTCGAGGTGTGGTTCGAACGGGACGGCCAAGTCATCGGCGCCGGTCGAACGACCCGCCAGATCAACCGACGGCTTCGCCGCGCACTCGAGCACCGCCACCCCACCTGCGCGGTCCCCGGCTGTGGGGCGACCCGCGGTTTGCACGCGCACCATCTCCGGCACTGGGAAGACGGCGGACCCACCGAGTTGTCCAACCTGGTGCTGGTATGCCCCTACCACCACCGGCTGCACCACCGCGGCCTCATCACCATCACCGGACCCGCAGACCACCTCATCGTCACCGACAGCGCCGGCCGACAGCTCAGCAGCAGATCGCTGGCGCGGCCCCCCAACCGGCCCCCGCCCGCCGTCCCACCGTGCCCCGGGCCCACCGGCGAACGCGCCCACTGGTGGTGGTATCAACCCTTTCACCCACAACAACCACCACATAACTGACGCATCCACGGTGGTAGCAGCACCGGATCAAAGCCCAAACAGGTTGGCGCATAACACGATTCGTTGGCGTCGGCAACACCTGCACTAACCTGAGCCAAGTTCGGTTTGACATGCGTCGGCTCCGGCCGTCGAAACCCGGGGTCCTCGACGGACCCACGGTGATGCGCGAGCGGAACGTCACGGCGAAAAACCGCGCCGGAGATCGCCTTGTCGTTACGCTCGCGGATCGGGCGACGCGGGCCCCTGCGACGCCGGCTTCGGCCCCCGGGCCAGTTCGGCCAACATGGCGTTGTACGCGGTCAGATCGGCGTCGTCGTCGCGGTCGGCGGCTCGGTCCAGACGACGCGCGGTGCGCGCGTCGCTGCGGGCCCACTGCGCCAGCAACGCGAGCATCACGATCACGAGCGGCACTTCGCCTGCCGCCCAAGCGATTCCACCGCCCAAGCGCTGATCCCCCAGCAGATCGGTATGCCAACTCAAGCCCAGCGATCGGTAGTAGGCCTCGCCCAGCACGGTCGGGGTGCCCATCAGTTCCACGCCGAAGAACGCATGCATGGGCAGCGACGCGAACACCACGCCCACCTTGGCCAGCGGTGGGATCGGCCGCGGCGTCGGGTCCACGCCGATCACCACCCAGTAGAAAAGGTAGCCGCTGACCAGGAAATGCACGTTCATCGCCAGGTGCCCGGCATGGCTGCCCACCGCGTCGTTGAAGATGCTGCCGAAGTACAGGCCGTAGAAGCCCGCGACGAACAGCACCGTGGCCACGATCGGATTGGTCAGGACGCGGGACAACCGGCTGTGCAGCGCGGCCAACAGCCATTCGCGCATGGCCGGCGGATCGTCGCGGCCGGCGGCGGGCAGTGCCCGCAGCGCGAGGCTGACCGGCGCCCCCAGCACCAGCAGGATCGGTACCAGCATCGACAGCCCCATGTGCGCGGCCATGTGCATGCTGAACATGGCCGGCATGTAGCGGCCGACCCCGGACGACGTCACGAACAGCAGGGTCAGGCAGCCCAGCAGCCAGGCCAGGATCCGGCCGGAGGGCCAGTGGTCGCCACGCCGGCGCAGCCGCAGCACAGCGGCGACATACAGCGCGGCCAAAATGATTGCCGCCGTGCCGAAGATTAGATCGAAACGCCAATCCAGCAGGATGCGCGCCACCGTCGGCGGGCCATCGAAGTCGTAACCGATTTCGGCCTCGGGAATCGACGGCAGCCGGATCGGCGGTGGTGGCGGGGGGGTGCGGCCCAGCCCGACAGCGATGCCGAACGTCACGCTGAACAGGACCGCCTCGACGAGCGCGAGCCGGATCAGGGCGCTGCGTGAAGTGGGATCACGTTGCAGCGCAACGACTCCAGTGCGGCGCTGGCGCCAGCCCAGCACGCCCAGTGCACACAGCGCGACGAACTTGGCCAGCACCAGCCGCCCGTAAGTGGTGGTCAGCAAGTCCGACGGCAACACCCGCACCAGGGCGTTCATCACTCCGCTGAGCGCCATCGCGACCCAGCACCACAACGCAATCACCGAGAACCGCCGGGCCGCAAGGGCCAGGTGGTCACCGCCGCGCAGCGCGTGCGCCAGCAGGGCCAGCAGCCCACCGGCCCACAGGCTCGCGCCGACGAGGTGGATCAGCAGGCTGTTGGTGGCCAGGTCATGCGAGCCGCCGGCCGACGAGTGGCCGGTCAGCCCCAGCGGGATCAACGTGATCAACGAACCGGCCAGCAACAGCGGCGTCCACGACCAGCGCAGCACCGCCAAGCTGGCCAGCGTGACGCCGGCGGCCAGGAACGCCGTCCAGCGCCACGAGGAGGCGGTGTTGACCAGGCTCGCCAACGACCAGAGCCGCACAGGATCGAGCATCTCGGCCAACCGATGACCGGAGACGTCGGAAATGGTGAGCGGAATCAGCAGCGCGGCGCACACCGCCCACACGCCGGACGCGACCGTCCCGAGCCGCAGCGCCCGGTAACCGCCGGCGTCGAGCACGCCGGAGCTTTGCGGCGGCACCAGAAACGCCGCGCAGAGAAACGACCCCACCGCCAGTACCGCGGCGATCTCGCCCGCCGCCCGGACAAACGGCAGGCCTAGGGTGGTCGCCGGGCCCGGATTCGGCAGTCCGGTGGCCGTCAGCGCATCGGCCAACGACAACGCCCCGATGCCGGCGGCCGTGCAGCCGGCCAGCATCGCGACGCCGGTAAGCAGCGGCCACACCAGCTCCCTGGCCTTGGCTGTGGACTGGCCAACCGTCATACACCCAGGGTATTGGCGGGCATCGGCAAAGCCCGCGCTACCCGGCCGGGCGAGCGATGCGCTCCTCACGTGCCTGGAATTCGCGGGCCACGAATTGGTTGCGGGCGATGTGCTCGACGTAGCCGAAATCCCGCAGGATCGCCCGCAGTTCCCGCCGGAAGGCGATTCGGCGCTCGGCCAGATCCGGGGCGGCCGCGATCAGATCCTGATCGGCGACGACCTGACGCGCGGTGGCAAATAGCAGGGTCGACACCGACTCGCTGCTGCGTACCCGGGTCTGCGCGACGTACTGCTGGCCGACCCCGAGTGCGGACTCGGTGAGTTCCTTTTGGCCGACGTCGGCGGGCGCATCACGCAAGACGTCGGCGACGATCTCGTAGGCCTCGAAGAACACCCGAAGCATCGCGTCGGACATCAACGGCCGCTTGGCGAAGAGCAGCGCATCGATCGCGGCGCCGCCGGTCGCGACGTGAGCCTCCCAATCGTCATGCCATGCCATCTCTTCGGCAATGTTGTCGCGGAAGGCCGTCGAATCGGCGAAGTAGAAGTCGAATTTGAGCAGATCGCGCAGCCGCATCGCCTGAGACCAGAAGGCTTCCATGCGGTCGCCTTCGGTGTGCCGGGCATGCGCCAAAGCGAGTTCGACGATTGAGGTCTCCAGGAAGGCGTGGATGACCGAATTCCGGTAGAACGCCGCGGCGTGCTCCTTGTCGGGCGCGATCAGCCACACCGGTTCGCGGCCACTGTCGACGCGAGTGATCGGGTGCCCGTTGGACAATGCGTCGACCGCCGCGCGCACACCGTCGCGGGTGCGCAGCCGCAACGCACTGTTGGACACCGGGGTGTTCTTGCGCTCCAGGTAATCCAATGAGTCCTGCAAGGTGTGGTGAAGTTGGTCGAGCGTCAGCGCCGCGCCGCGGGTGGTGAGCAGCAGTGCGCACACCAGACCCGTCGCCGTCACCGGTGTCGCGCGCAGGATCCGCCATGCAACTTCGAACGACATCTTCTGCAGCGCAAGACGTTTGGCGTCGTCATCTTGGGCCAGCGGGCCATGCGGCGGACCGAGGTACTGGCGCATCGAGACCGCCTCGGGGAAGCGGACGTAAATCTTGCCGTAGTTGCGCTCGCCCTGTGCCTTGATGAAGTTGTACAGCCACAGCACGCCCTCGGGCGTCTTCTCTCCGCCGCGGGCGTAGGCCGCGTATTCGGCGGTCTCGTGCAGCTGGTCGAAGCCGATCGAAACCGGTTGCAGCAGAATATCTTCGCTGCGGCCGTCCAGATACGCGTTGGCCACATAGGACATCAGGCCGAGCTTGGGCGGCAGCATCTTGCCGGTGCGCGAGCGAGTGCCCTCGATGGACCAGCTGAGGTTGAACCGCTTCTCGACGATGTAGCCGACGTACTCGCGCAGAACGTATTTGTAGAGCGGATTGTCGGCGATATCGCGCCGGATGAAGATGACGCCGGAGCGGCGCAGCAGCGGGCCCATCAATCCGAACGACAGGTTGATACCGGCGAACACGTGCACCGGCGGCAACCGGTTCTCCTGCATCGCGACCGGCACCACCGCGCCGTCGATGTAGGACCGGTGTGAGAACAGCAGCACCGCCGGATGGAGTTCCAGCCCGGTGCGCATCGCGGCGATCTGAAACGCGTCGTAGTCGATCTCGGGTTCGAATCCGCGGCAAATCGCCCTGGCGAGAACGGAAACCAGGTCGACCGACACCCGGCTCCATCCGGTGGCCAACTCGTCGAGCATCTTGCCGGCTTCCTCGACGGTGGCACCTGGAATCTTCTTCAGCCCCGCCCGAAACCGAGTGGACGCCAAAATCTCCGGCTTCATCAGCCGCGGAGACTTGTACTGCGGCCCGAGGATTCGGTATTCGGCCCGCTCCAACGCCAAAATTGCTCGGCGCATTACGAATTGGGCGAAATCTCGCTCATCCCCGCCGACCGTGGTATCGCGCCACTGCTGTCGGAGTTCGGACACCGTGGCCGCTTCGCCGGTCACCACCCGGGCACGGTGGCGATCCTTGTGCAGGATCTGGCGCTGCCGACGTTGGTTGGGGTGGTAGGGATCCCAGCCGGGAAGCAACCCGGCCAGCTTCGCGGCCCTACCGCGGTCGGGAGCCGGGAGCCAAAACACCCGCACCGGCACGATCGAGCGGTCTTCGCCGGACTCGAGTTGGTCGACAAGCAGATTCAGCGCCGTCGGCGGCGCGTCGCCGGGAGGCAATTTGAGCACATCGAATGTCACATCCGGATTGCCGGCTCGCTGCCGGCTCAGCCATTCCAACACCAACTGCGTCTCGATGCCGGACTCCATCGACGCCAACACCAGCGAATCTTGCGCGGTCAGGACTGCGCTGGTGTTTGCGGCCGGTTGGGTCACGTGCGCCCTTGGGGCCGAGACGTCGACTCGGCGCCACCGGGCTGGTCCGCACCGGGCTGTGCCGTCTCAGCGTCGTTGAGCGCGACCTCAGATTCATTCGGATTCGGCTGCGCTGGTTGTGAATTGGCTGCGGGCTTAGCCGTCTTACCCGCAGATTTCCGGGCTGCGGCCTTCTTCGCGGGCGCTTTCTTAGCCGGCACCTTGGTTGCTTTGGTCGCGGTGGCTTTGGCGGCCGGCTTGGCCGGCGCCTTTTTGGCCGCCTTCTTCGCAGCGTCCGGCAGTTCGTCGTCGGGCAGTTCGGCGTCGGGCAGTTCGGCGTCGGGCAGTTCGGCGTCGGGCCAGTTGGCCAAGGTGTCCAGATAAAGCTGACGCACCTCGGCGATGTGGTCGGGCAGCGTCTCAACGGTCCAGTCCGTCACCGAGATCGGCGGGAACACCGCGACGTCGACCGTGCCCGGATTGATCGTGGTGGAGTTGCGGGCGGCGACGATCTCCGCGTTGCGAATCACGATGGGTACGATCGGAATTCCCGCGGCCATCGCGATGCGGAACGGCCCCTTCTTGAACGGCCCGACCTCGGTGGTGTCGATGCGGGTACCTTCCGGCGCGATCAGGATCGACAGGCCCTTCTTGGCGCGCTCCTCAACCTCGGCCATCGTCTCCATCGCGGCGATCGGGTCATCGCGGTCGATGAACACACCATCGGTGAGCTTGCCGAGGGTGCCCACCAGCGGGTCCTTCTGCAGCTCCTTTTTGGCGACGGCGACCCAGTTGTCGCGCACCAATGCGCCGGCGATGACGGGGTCAACCTGGTTGCGGTGGTTGAAGATAAACACCGCGGGACGCTGTGCGGTCAGATGCTCTTTGCCGATGACGTTCAGGTTGACTCCGCTCGCAGCCAACAATGTCTGGGGGAACATCGAGGTGAAGAAGTTCACCCCCCGCCGCCGGCTCAGCGTCAGCAAGCCGACACCCAGTGCGCCGGCCGCGACCGGGAGCATCGAGCTGATGCCGGCCAGCGTGCGCACTTGCGGCCGGATGCCCACGGTGCCCCTGCTGTTGAATTCCAGGACCGGCCACCCCCGACGCTTGGCGACGGCGGCCATCTTGCCCTCGGGGTTGGTGGGCCGTGGGTTGCCGACCAGGTACATCAACGCGACGTCCTCGTCGCCGTCGGCGTAGAAGTAGCTGTCCTTCAGGTCGATGCCGTGCTCGGCCGCAAACCGTTGTACCGCATCGGCTTTGCCCGGCCCCCACAGAATCGGCTCGACAACCTCGCCGGTCAGCATCCCGTCGTCGTTGACCGCGAACTTATTGGTGAGTGTGTTGGCGATCCCGAGGAAACGGGCTACCGGATTGACCTGGATGGTCAGCGCCGACGAGCTAAGCACCACCGTGTGGCCGCGAGCGACGTGGGCGCGCACCAGCTCGCGCATCTCCGGGTAAATCCGCGACTCGATCCGTTGGGCGAAGAGCCGCTCGCCGATCTCTTCCAGGTCGCTCAGCATCCGGCCGCGTAGCGCCTCGGATGCCTTATTGATCAGATCTTCGAACTCGAGACGCCCGAGCCGGTGGTTCAGGCCGGCCTGAACCATGCTGAGCAGCTCCCCCACCCCCATGTCGCGTTTGCGCAGGCGCTCCTGGGTGAGGATGACCGCGGTGAACCCGGCGACCAGCGTTCCGTCCATGTCGAAGAATGCACCGACTTTGGGGCCGGGGGCGCTGGCGCGAATTTCGGCGACCGAGCCGGGCAGTCGTAAATCCTTTGGGGGCGTTGGTATCCCGCGGTCTTTGGCAACGCTCATGAGCCCGACACCGATTGAGCCAGCACATCGGGCTGCGCAGAAAACGATGCCGGCACCGCGTGCGGCGCCGGGTCACCGGCCAGCGCGAGAATCTCGTCGAAGCCCTCCAACAGGCACTGAGCGAACAAGGCTTCCTTTCGTACCGATGCTCTGTCGTAGCGCACCGTGATGGTGCACCACCCGCCACGCGAAATTAGCACCACCATCATCGCCACACCGGGAAGTGGACCGATACCGTACTGCCGCAATACCTTTGCACCCGCGATGTAGGTGTCACCCGGGTAAACGGGGACATTGCTGGCCTGCACGTCGGCGCCGACTACCGAGCCGGTAATCCCCTCCAGCACCGCCGTCGGGAGCACGCTGAGCACCGGCGCCATCGAGCCGATGATGTTCATCGCGGGTTCGTCTCGCCGCTGCGTCATCTGGGCGCGAATCTTGCGCATCCGGGCGATCGGGTCTCCGGCACCCACCGGCGCCGACAGATTGACGCCAATGAACCGGTTGCCACCGGCCGTGTCGGCATCGGCCCGCAGGCTGACCGGCACCGCCATCGGCAGCGATCCGATCGGGACACCGAGCGCTTGGTGGTAGCGCTGCAAGGCGCCGCACAGTCCGGCCAGATAGGCGTCGTTGATCGATCCGCCGCCGGCTTTCGCGGCCTTGTGCAGATCGGCGAGCGGGATGTCGATCGCTTCGGACCGGGTGGCCAGACTGCGCCGGCGCAGCAGCGGCGAGGGCTCGGCGGCCCGATTGACGACCCGGATGCCGGAGATGGCGTAGTTGACGATCCCCGACACCGTCGATACCGGTTCCATCAGCACGCGCCCGGCCGCCGACACCGCTCCGGAGACCGCGCCCACGACGCCGCCGATCAGCGCGAACGGCAAGTGGTTGAAGCCCTCTCGCATCAGATCGTTGGGCGACAGATCCTGCGGGACCGGCAGCGGCGGCGTCGGCCGGGCCGGTGGATCACGCTCGAGGTCGTAGATCTCGGCGAACATCTCGACACCGCCGACACCGTCGGTGACGGCGTGACTGACGTGCAGCAACGTTGCGGCCTTGCCGTCCGGCAGCCCCTCGACCAGGGTCGCGGTCCACAGCGGCCGCGAGATGTCCAGCGGTGACTGCAGGATCAGCTCTGCGAGATCGAATACTTCGCGCAGCGTGCCCGGTTCGGACACCCGTACCCGCCGGACGTGGAAGTCCAGGTTGAAGTCGGGGTCCACCACCCAGCGCGGATTGGCCGTCGGCAACGTCGGCACGACGACTTTCTGTCGCAGCCGCAACACCTTTCGCGACGCATTCTCGAATCGGGTGCGGAACCGCTCCCAGTCCGGCGTGGTGTCGAGAAGTTCGAGCGCCATGATGCCCGACCGGGTCCGCGGGTTCGCTTCGCCTCGATGCAGCAGATAGTCGACCGGCCCGAGTTCGTCGGACAATCCGAGGCCCTCGGGCTCAGCCATGATCGCCGGATCGACGCGCCAACCTTGTCACCGCCGTCAAGCCTCCTGCCTCAGCTCCGCCAACCGGATAGCTCCACCAACGCTAGTCGCGTTGACCCGCTGGTGAAAGGCACGATTCAGTAGCTGCGGTGCGCGCAGCGAACCGGCGGATGAAACGTTGTGGCAGGCAGTTGATCTGCGCGACTCAGCTGGCCGACGTCGCCGACAACGGCCACGAATCGAGCAGTGCGATGGCCCGGCGCCCGTAGACGATGCCCAAGAAGTCCGCGACGGCCTTGGCGGCCAGCCGCGAGCGGGCCGTGGACAAGATGTCGAATGCGTGGTGGGCGTTGGCGAGCTCGGCGTACGCCACGAGCGGGGCTCCGGCGTCGCGCATCGCAGCGCAGAAGGTGCGGGCTTGCGTGCAGGGAACCAGCTCGTCCCTCTCGCCGTGCAGCACGAAGAACGGGGGCGCCTCGTCGTGCACATAGTTGATCGGCGAAGCCGCGGCGAATCGCTCAGGCGTCTCCGCGTAGCGAGCGCGCATGACGAACTGCTCGAGGAACGGCAGCATCAGTTCGTGCATGACCTCGGCGTTGGTGAAGTCGTAGACGCCGTAGTAGGGCACCGCCGCCTGGACCGTGGTGTCGGCGTGTTCGAACCCGGGCTGAAACCGTGGGTCGTTGGGAGTCAGCGCGGCCAGCGAGGCCAGGTGGCCGCCGGCGGAGCCGCCGGTGATCGCGATGAAGCCGGGGTCGCCGCCGTAGTCGGCGATGTTCTCGCGGACCCAGGCGATCGCCCGCTTCACGTCGATCAGGTGCGCCGGAAACGTCGAACGCGGGCTCTTGCTGTAGTCGATCGACACGCAGATCCAGCCGAGTTCGACCATCCGGCTCATCAGCGTGTAGGCCTGGCCGCGTTTGCCGTTCACGGCCCACGCCCCGCCCGGAACCTGGATCAGCACCGGCGCGCGACGGCCCGGCGCCAGGTCGTGTCGGCGCCAGATGTCCAGCAGGTTGTCACGACCGCCCGGGCCATACGAAATGTCGGATGTCTGAGCCGCATAGCGCGCGTGCGGCCCCGGCCGGTGCAACAGCCCGCCGCGCGGCGCGCACTCGGATTCTTCGCAGGCCGGGTGGCTGACCAGGTCGGCGTAGTCCGGCCCGAAGGATGCTTCGAGGGCGGCGGTCAGCGTCTGCTCGGCGCGCTGCCCGGCCCAGGACGCGCCGATGCGACCGATGGAGGGCGCCGATACCCGGGACAACGCGTGCCCGGTCACCACATGCGGAGGAAACTCCGTGGTCAACCAACCGGCGAACCAGCCCAGCGCAAACGGCGATCCACGCAGCAGCAGACCTGCGGCCTTTGAGGCACCTCTGGCATCAGCTACCAGGCGAAACGCTTGGGAACCCGCCCTCGCGTAACGCGCAGTCATACTCATGGCCACGCCCATTGCAATGGTCTCCTCGACCTTGTGCACACGCCTCGTTGCGGTTAACAGCTGCTTACCAGCTGATGTTGTACGTGTGTCGAGGTTCTATACACTAACTGATTTCATTAGCGGTGCAAGGCTTTTCGCGCGTGTCGCGTCGGCGAGTCGGGGTGTTGTCGTTTGTTGGATAGACTGACCTGCGCATTGCCTCCGTAGCTCAGGTGGATAGAGCAAGGGCCTTCTAATCCCTAGGTCGCACGTTCGAGTCGTGCCGGGGGCACTCAATATCGACACTTCACCACCGGCACCCTTCCTGACCAGGAAAAGCGTGCTGCGAACACCTTGCACCCAGCAATCGGTCCCGATTCGCACCCGTCCGACAGGCACCTGGCATCGAATCTCTGGTATGCGCCGTTCGGGCGGCGCACCTGTTTTGCGACCGTTACCTACCCCGACTTCTGCCCGTTCGCGCTGGTCAAGAAGTCGACAAGGACTCAGTCGATGACTCCCAATGCTTTCGTCCACGAGGTCGAACTCCTCGGCGACATCTACGTAATACATGAAGTCGGCACCAGGCGGATTCACCTCATCGGCTCTGCTGACGAAATTGAACAGGCCTTGAGCCTCCCGCCGACCCGGGGCGCGGTACGCAGCAGACTTCTCGAGGTGTTCGAAACCGCTGACCAGCTGAGGGACGCCGCAACAGATCTGGAAAATCAAGCACCCCTGCCGGAAGGACCGGCAATCGCGAACCTGCTCCGCAGAGTTGCGGATAGCCTGGTCGGGTGACGCCCGATCGTTTGCTGCCGGTCGACGGCCGCGCGGCCGGGGTCGTTAAGAATCGGGCCAGGGCGCATAAAGTCTGGCCTTTCGGCCCGCCGTGCGCCGAGGATCGGTGATGGACCGGCGCACACGGTGACGCGCACGTGAAGTCGGCGCCGACCGCCGAGCGGCGCAGCCCCGAAAGATCCAGCGGCCGAATTATTTTCAGTGTCAACACGATGGTTACCACGGAATTTAATCGTTAATCGTGCCGTTACGTGGGGTTTCTCTGAGCCGTTTCAAATCGCATCATTCCCGAGTACGCTCCTGCTGACAAATCAGCGCGCTTGACCCCTCAAAGCGAAATGACATGCCCGATTTTGCTCTTTTGCCGCCGGAGATCAACTCCGGCCTCATGTACACGGGCCCCGGTTCGGGGCCGCTGCTCGCTGCCGCCGCGAGCTGGGACGTGGTGGCCGGGCAATTGGAGTCCACCGCCGGCGGCTGGTCTTCGGCGGTCTCGGGTCTAACCCTGACCTGGTTTGGCCCGTCGTCGATGCGGATGGCCGCGGCAGCCGCCCCTTACGTGGCTTGGCTATACGCCACAGCCGCCCAGGCCGCGGAGACCTCTGCGCAGGCGTATGCGGCGGTGGCTTCCTATGAAGCCGCGTACGCGATGACGGTGCCCCCGCCGGTGATCGCGGCCAACCGTACGCTGCTGATGGCGTTGATCGCGACCAACTTTTTCGGCCAGAACACCCCGGCGATCGCGGCCTGCGAAGCCCAGTACATGGCGATGTGGGCTCAGGACGCCGCCGCGATGTACGGCTACGCAGCCGGCTCGGAGGCCGCCAGCGCCCTGACCGCATTCGACGAGCCGCCACAGACCACTAAGTCCGACGGTCCGCTAGACCAGGCCCGCGCGCAGGCCCAAGACGCCGGCAAGACCGCCACCAATCGCACCCAATCCCTGATGCGGTCGATGCAGCCGACGAGAGAAAAACCCACCACCACCATCGACCCTGGCTCGGCCTACGCCGGCGGTGAAAACGGCGCCACGGTCGGCGTCAACGGCGGCACCCTCACCGTCGGCCCGGGCTCCACCGGCTACCTTCCCCCGGGCTCGATCGTCACTGTCGGCCCTAACACCACCGGCACCGTCAGCTACGGGGACTTACCCCCCTTCTTCGTCAGCGTCCCCGAGGGCACCTACGCGCTGCCCGAGAATTTCGGCACCGTGAACTTCAGCGTCGCGACCGGCTCCGTCACCGTCGGCCCGGGCTCCACGGTGACAGTCGGACCCGGGGGCACCCTCACCGGCGGCGTTCAGGGTGCCACCGTCAGCGTTTTCGAAGGCTCCATCACCCCGGTCGCGCCGGTCACACCGGCAACCACAGCGACGCCGGCAGCAGCGGCGCCGGCGGCGACGACAACTTCAACGGCCCCAGCGACGTCGGCGACGACGTCCTCGTCGACGGCGGGGACATCTACGTCCGGATCGACATCTGGAACGACGTCGGGCACGACGTCGGGGACCACGTCGGTGCCCGCGGAGCAGGTTCCGGGCGTCCAGCCGCAGTCGACTCCGGGGATTCAGGCACAACCGGCTTCGGTGGCGCAGGCTGCGCCCGGGCTGGCAGCGCCGCAAGCCGTACCGGGAATAACTTCGCCGCTGGCGCCTCTTGGGGGTGCCGGCGGCGTGGTGCCGGCGGTGCCGGCGGCCCCCGTGGGGGATCCGATGCAGTTCGTGACGGAGGTACACCAGCCCGCCGGGGCCGCGCCCAACGTGGCGCTCGGGGACCAGGTGGGCTGGCAGCCGTTCGTGCACACAGATCGGGTTGCACTGACTTCGGGTGCGACGCTATTGGGCGCCGGTGGTGGCGGTGGCCTCACCGCATTCGTCAACACCAAACCCACATTTTATCGCGGCGAAACTGTTGTAACAAAAATACAGCATGAAGCATTAGTGCGCGATGCGTCGCTGCGATTCGCGAAAAGCCTGGATGTGGTACAGGCCGGGATTGGTTCGTTGTCGGCTTTAGAACTATCTGCGGGACTTGATAAATTAGTGTCGTCCAACGAGGCTGCCAGAAGTCTCTTCGGGCAGGTACAAGCCGGCGCGACCGCGTCCACCGCCCATCAGGCGCTCGAGCTCCTCACCGGCACAGGGCAATCGACTGCGGCCACGCTTGACCAGATCGCCGCGGCCGCGTTCCGCGCGGCACCTCAAATGGCTGAACTGAACAGCCTGATGACCGAAATGAAGTTCATTATGCCTCGCGATGTATTGCTAAAAGCTCAATACGCAGCGATCGCGACGCTTTTTGCGGCCCATGTTTCCGAAGCCGACACGCCGACCAGCAACTGGAGCCAGGCCTCGAGTGCGGCCGTCGCGGACTTTGTCGAGGCGGTACGAAGCAACTTCGGTTTGGACCCAATGGCGCCTAGTTAAAATTCTCAGGGATAGGATTCACACATGCACATGGATCAGGCTGTTCTCACTTCGCTTGCGACGTTGCTAGGTGCCGGCGTTGGTGGTTTGACGACGTTCATGTCTTCGAAAGCCGCATTTCACCGAGGCGAAACCCTTGAGACCAAAAGGCAGCACGACTCGTTGATGCGCGATGTATCGGTTCGCTTCGTGAAAAATCTGGATATCGTGCAGGGCGAGGTTAGTTCTTCGAAGTTCAAGGGATTATCTGCGGAATTCGATGAGCTGGTGTCGTCCAATCAAGAGGTCAGGCACCTCGTCGAGCAGGGGACCGGCGGTGCGGCCACGACCACAGCTTCCCCCGCGCTCGAGCTGCTCTCGCACGCAACGGAACCGACTCTTGCCATGGCCGAGCAAATTGCAGCCCCGACGTTCCGCGCGGCACTCGTCGCGACGCCTTCAATGGTTGACTTGAACAGCGTTATGGCGGAAATGAAGTTGATAATGCCCAACGACATTCTGCAAAAAGCTAAGTACGCCGCGGTTCTCACCCTTTTCGCCGCCCTTATCTCCGAGGTCGGCGCACCGTCGAATAACTGGAACCAGGCCGCGAGTGCGGCCGTCAGTGACTTTGTCGAGGCGGTACGAACCGATTTCGGCTTGGACCCCATCGCGTTGGCCTAAGGCCCCCGCCTGGACCCGGGCAAGGGCGCCGCTGCGGCTCTTCCGCGATGTGTCAGCATGAGGACGTGAACGCACGCCGGTTCGCTACTGCGCTGGGTGCCGCAGCGGTGACGACCTGGGCCACGCTGCTGAACGCACCCCTGGTCATCGCCCCCGCGTCCGCTGCCCCCTGCCCCGACATCGAAGTGACCTTCGCGCGCGCCACCAATGAGGCACCCGGCGTCGGCGTGGTCGGCCAGCAGTTCGTCGATGCACTGCGCCCGCAGATAGGCGGCCGGTCCCTTGGGGTGTATGCCGTCAACTACCCCGCGAGCGAGGATTTCGCTCCGTCCGCATCCGCCGGCGGCAGCGATGTACACGCTCACGTTCAATCGATGGTCGCGACCTGTCCCAGCACCAAGCTCGTGCTTGGCGGATATTCCCTGGGCGCCATGGCCATCGATGAGGCCACCATCGCCCGGGCACCGATCGCCGGCTTGATCCCCGACATACTCACCGCCGACCAAGCCGACCACGTTGCGGCGCTCGCTCTGTTCGGTAATCCGTCGGATCGGTACCTCGGGGCACCCGTCAGCGAGGTCAGCCCGTGGTACGGCGCCAAGGCCATTGACCTGTGCGCTGCCGGCGATCCGGTGTGCACGCCGGGCGGGGCGCTGGCGCTGCCCTCACACGACGAGCTCTTCTCGCCGGTTCACCTGTCGTACGCGCAGTCCGGAATGCCCAGTCAGGCCGCGACTTTCGTGGCAAGCCATCTCTGACACCGCGCCTTTCCCTTCGCGCCGCCGATGAGGCACAATCGCGCTGGTGACGACTCCGCGAGGACCCTCGGGCGGCGAACCGCCGGAACGGGCTCGTCCGCCCATGCCGGGCGGGCCCGCCAATCGACCGGCACCCCAACGGCCTCAGGTTCCCGGCCCGCCCTCGGAATCAGAAACTCGCCGCATCCCGCTGCGCGACGTTCCGCAAGAGCCACCCACCGTTCACGGCTCGCGGCGCCTGCGGCCCCCTCAGGGTCAGCCCCCACCGGGTCTGCCGCCGCAGCCACCGGGCCGGCCGCCGCAGGGGCAGCCACCGGGTCGGCCGCCGCAGGGGCGGCCGCCGCAACCGCCGGGGCTGCCGCCGAATATCCGGGCGCAGCAACCCGGGCCACCGCCACCTCAGCCCGCCGCGCCGCCCCAGCAGGAAGCGGCCACCACCCGGCTGCCCACGTTCTCGCAGCCAGAAGACACACCGCCGGCCAAGAAGCGGGGGTTGCTGCGCAGGCGGAAGTGGTCCATCGCCGTGATCCTCGGCGTCGTGGTCGCCGTCGTGGTGGCCGCCCTGGTCGGCGGCGAGTTGTATGCCCGACACGAGGCAAGCAGCAGGGTGGCAAACGCGGTGCAATGCGAGGTCCAGGACAGCGCGGCCGTCTCCTTTGCCACGGCGCCGCCGGTCCTGTGGCAGTTCCTGACCAAGCACTACCCCGACATCGCCGTCCAGACCGCCGGTAACCAGGTCCGCAGCGTCAAGGGCATGAAGGTCAGCATCGACATCCGCAACATTCGGCTGAACCAGGCCAACAACTCCGCGGGCACGATCGAGTCGTTGAAGGGCACCATCACCTGGTCAACAGATGGCATCAAGCAGTCGATCCAGGACGCCATCCCGACAATTGGCAGTCTTGTCACCGGCGAAGTGACCACCAACCCCGGCGAAAGCACCGTATCGCTGAAAGGCCTGCTGGACAGCGCCACGGTCAAGCCGCAGATCGTCAACAACGGGCTCTCGCTCCAGGTGGTCAGCCTGACCGCGCTGGGCTCCACGATGTCCACGGATAGCGTGCAGAAGAGCCTGGATGAGCTCACTTCGAAGGCCAACAATTATCCGTTGGGCATCCACGCCGACAGCGTCAAGGTGACCGATAGCGGTGTCGAGGCGAGCTTCTCGACCAATAACGCCACCATTCCGGCCGGGGGCGGCAGCCAGGACAGCTGTTTTGCCAACTTCTGACGACGACAGGCAAAGCCGTTGGCGGACAGCCAGTTTCAGTATTACGGCCGGCCGGTACGTTCGCGGTGCTTGCATCCTGGCCAGCAACAGGGCCGGCGTTGGCCTTCTTCCAGCTCCTCCTGGGTCCGGCGGATGCGGCGCTCTCGGGTCGCCTGTTGCTTGGCGTCCTCGACCCAGCAGATGAACTCGTTGCGCGCCAGGGGCGTGATGTCCTTCCACGCCGCTAGCGCAGCTGAGTTACCGGTCAATGCCTCGCGCAAATCCGCGGGCAGCTCGTGCACCACCCCACCGGGCACCTGGTTGCCGCTCACCCGGCCAGATTAGCCACGATCACGACCCCGGGGCGTACTGCCACACCAGTCCGTGATTCCCGTTCGTCATCCGCTCGCACTGCATCATGTGTCCGTCCGCGTCGCGCATCGTCGCGTACCGCAGGGAACACTGTTGGTCGTGCAGCGGCGGGTTGGCCTGTGCGACACCGAGACCGAGCGCGAGCAGACCCAGCACTACCGCCGAGAAGATCACCCAGCGGATCGCCTGCGATTTGGTGCCGATGATCGTCGTAATGCTCATGGATACCCCCTCGTCGTGGTGCCGCTCGCTAGTGTCTTCAGGCTCGGCGGCCAGGCTTGCGGGATCCTTGGCGAATTCTTGACGCGGTGGCCCCAAGTACCCTTAGCTCGCCAATGACGTCGTCGACCGCGGAGGTGCCCCGATGGCCCAGTCCGACCCCGTCCTGTTCGGCGTGGACAATCGCGTCGCACTGATCACCATCAACGACCCCGCCCGACGCAACGCGCTGACTGGCGAGAGCTCGGCCCAGCTGCGCGCCGCGGTCGAGCGAGCCGAAGCCGATCCGGAGGTGCACGCGGTCGTGGTCACCGGGGCCGGCCGGGCGTTTTGCGCCGGCGCGGACCTGAGCGCCCTGGCGGCCGCAGGCGCCGGAGCGGCGGAATCGGGTCTGCAGCAGCTCTATGACGGCTTCATGGCCCTGGGTCGTTGCACGCTGCCGACCGTCGCCGCGGTGAACGGCCCCGCGGTCGGTGCGGGCCTGAATCTGGCCCTGGCCGCCGACGTGCGCATCGCGGGGCCCGGCGCATTGTTCGATCCCCGATTCCAGAAGCTGGGGTTGCACCCCGGCGGCGGTGCGACGTGGATGCTGCAGCGGGCGGTGGGTCCGCAAGTCGCTCGCGCGGCCCTGCTGTTCGGCATGCGCTTCGACGCCGAATCCGCCGTGCGGCACGGGTTGGCACTCAGCGTTGCCGACGATCCCGTCGCCGCGGCATTGAAGCTTGCCGCCGGCCCGGCGTCCGCTCCGCGCCAGGTGGTGTTGGCGACCAAGGCCAGCATGCGGGCCACCGCGAGTCCGGGATCGCTGGACAACGACGACCACGAGTTCGCGATGCGCACCGAACTGGGGCCCCAGGTGTCGTCGATCCAGTCACCGGAGTTCGCCGAGCGGCTGGCCGCGGCCCAGCGCAGGTGAGGCTTAAGCGGCGGGTTCGCTCGCGACGGTCTCGGGCTGCGCCTTCACGCGAAACGCGGGGTCCAGCAGGCGTACCGCCCCGATGAACGTCAGGGCCATCAGCGGTGAGAGAGCGCCGTAAATCGCTACCGGAGTTGCCATTTCGACACTGTTGAGCAGTTGCGGGCTGAGCGCCACGCCGAGGGCCACCACGGTGTTGTGCAGACCGATCTCCAGGCTGATGGCAATTGCCTGCGGTGGACCCAGACGCATCAACCGCGGTACCAGATAGCCGACGGTCAGGCTGACCGCGCAGAAGGACACGACCGCCCCGCTCACCACGCCGAAGTTGTGCAACAAAGTCGTCTCGCCTTGGGCGATCGCCCCGCCGATGGCGGCAATCAGCAGCAGTACCGCGACGACCTTGACGGGCGTTTTCAATCGCCGGGCCAGCTCGGGGAAGCGGTGGCGTATCGCAATACCGATCGCGGTGGGGATAAGCACCAGCGCGAACACCGTGACGAACTTGTCCAGCTGTAGCGGGATGAAGCGGCCCTCGCCGAGGAACCAGGTCATGGACGCGGCCAGGATGGCCGGCAGGGCCACGATCGACAGCGCGGCGTTGATCGCGGCCAGGGTCAGGTTGAGCGCCAGATCTCCGTTGAACAGGTGACTGACGATGTTCGCCATCGTCCCGCCCGGCGTGGCAGCCATCAGCATCAGGCCGACCGCCAGATGCGGCTCCAGATGGAAGGCTTCGGCGATCAGCAGGCACAGACTCGGCAACACAAGGGACTGGCAGATCAGCGCCACCGCCAGCGGCCGCCGCATCGTGGCGGCCCGCTTGAAGTCGTCCACGGTCAGGGTCAGCCCGAGGGCGAGCATGACCACCGCGATGACAAACGGAAAGTACTGGTTGCCCATGACGCTCCACGGTGTCGTCGCGCCGCTTGATCGGCACAATTAGTTAGCTTGCCTTATGCAGCAGTCATGTGCGCGGCGGGCATCCACCTGGCCGACGTCAAGCAGCCGTCGCGATACCTCAAAACCCCTGAAATCCCAAGGGATTCAGGGGTTTTGAGAGCAAGAATGCGTCAGGACGCCGACTTGATCGAAATCTGGTCGACCTGGGTGTACCCGGGCGGGTTGCCGCAGGCTCCCGTGATGTAGGTGTGTGCGGCCGTGCCGGTCAGCGTGTTGGGATCCCACACCGTGTGAGTGGTCGTGCCGTAGAGGGTGTAACCACCGCCCACGCAACTGACGTTGCTCATCGTGTCCATGACCCATTGACCATCGACCAACGTTGCCTGGCTAGCCCCCAGCCCGGCCTTGATCCAGAGGCATCCATTCCCGCAGGAGTTGATCGTCCAGCTGTTGTCTATGCTGTGGCCGCCCGGCGTCGTCACGGTCTCGGTGTAGCTGCCACTCATCGTCGGTGTGTCAGCCCACGCTGTGCCGGCTGAGCCGACAGCTAATCCGGCGCAGACAACCGTTGCGGCGAAGCCCCGGGCGATGGTCATGATTTGGTTCCTTCCGTGGAGCTAGTCAGTGCAGCGAGCAACTGTTCTGGTGGATCAAAGATTACGACAGATTTGCGGCCTGGGCGTTCGCGAATGTTTCCGCTTTTTTGCGATCTCGTTAAGACGCGAAACACCGGGTACGCAATGCCGCAACGACCGTTATTTCACCGTGTAGCCCGCGTCGACGGGAAGGGAGATATCGGTGCAGTAGCGACCGGACTGCACCCGAGCATCCGCCGACCTACCCGCCGCCACCGCCGTTTCGCCAGCCGGATTTCAACTGCGGACTGTTTTGGTGTCCCGTACCGCCGCACCCGTGATGGCCGGCTAGGCGGGATCTCCGGCTCGCCGGACCAGGGCCGCCGCGTGTTTGAGCACCGGCGAGTCGACCATCTGTCCTTCGAAAGCGAACACCCCGCGCTCGCCGCGCGCCGCCGCCAGAACCCGGCGCGCCCAGTCCAGCTTCTCCTCAGTGGGCCGAAAGGCGTTGCGCACCACGGGAATCTGGGTCGGGTGAATGCAGACCGTTCCGGCGAAGCCCAGCGCCACGGCGTCTTCGGCTTCGGCGCGTAGGCCGTCGAGGTCGCCGATGTCCAGGTGCACCGCGTCGAGCACGGCCAAACCGAACGCCGACGCCGTGAGCAACGCCGTCGACCGCACGTGACGGGCGACATCGCGATAGGTGCCGTCGGGCATGCGGCTGGAGCTGCCACCCAGCGCGGCGACCAGATCCTCGGCGCCCCACATCAGCGCCACCGTGCCCGGTGCCGCGGCGATTTCGGTCGCGAACACCGCGCCGCGTGGGGTCTCTAGCAGCGCGATCACCTCGAGCGGGGCCAGCGCCGTCACCTGCGCCGCCGATTCGGTCTTGGACAGCATCACCGTCGTGTAGGGCGTCGCTTTCAGGGCCTCGAGATCGCGCGAGTATTCCTCGGTGTCGGCCGCGTTGATCCGCACCACGGTGCGCTCGGGGTCCAGCGGAGTGTCCTGCAGGGCCTTCCGGGCGGCGGGCTTGTCCGCCTCCGCCACGCCGTCCTCGAGGTCGAGGATCACGACGTCGGCCGCGGCGGCGGCCTTCGCGAACCGCTCGGGTCGGTCGGCGGGGCAGAACAGCCAACCGGGGCCGGCGGTGCCTAGGTTCATCGGGGCTCCTTGTCGGACGGTTGCTTTTGCACCAGGGTCTTACGAACCGCGCGCGCGACGACGTCGCCGTGCTGATTGCGCCCGGTGTGTTGGAGGCTCACGATGCCATCTCCCGGGCGGCTCTTCGACTCGCGCTTATCGGTGCACACGGTCTCTGCATACAGTGTGTCGCCGTGGAAGAGCGGCTTGGGGAACGACACCTCCGAGAAACCGAGGTTGGCCACGATGGTGCCCAGCGTCAGCTGCGTGACGGACAGGCCGACCAACGTCGACAGGGTGAACATCGAGTTCACCAGCCGCTCACCGCGAAAGCCCGGTTGTTCGGCGGCCCACGCCGCGTCGAGGTGCAGCGGCTGGGTGTTCATGGTCAGCGTGGTGAACAGCACGTTGTCGGCCTCGGTGACGGTGCGGCCGGGGCGGTGCAAGTAGGTGGTACCGATCTCGAATTCCTCAAACCACAAGCCGCGCTGGACAACCGACTTGCCCACCTGGTCCGGCACACTCATGACAGCCCCAGCGATCGCGCAATCAGCATCAGTTGCACCTCGGTGGTGCCCTCACCGATCTCGAGGATCTTACTGTCGCGGTAGTGACGCGCCACGGGGTACTCGTTCATGAAGCCGTATCCGCCGTGAATCTGGGTGGCGTCGCGGGCATTGTCCATCGCCGCCTCCGACGCGATCATCTTCGCGATCGCCGCCTCCTTCTTGAATGGCTTGCCCGCCAACATCTTTGCAGCCGCATCGTAGTAAGCCGTGCGCGCGACGTGTGCACGCGCCTCCATCCGGGCGATTTTGAAGCTGATCGCCTGATAGGAGCCGATCGGCTGGCCGAACGACTGACGCTGCTTGGAGTACTTGACGCTCTCGTCGACGCAGCCCTGCGCCGCACCGGTGGCCAGTGCGGCGATCGCGATTCTGCCTTCGTCGAGGATCGACAGGAAGCCGGCGTATCCCCGGCCGCGGGCGCCCAGCAGATTCTCTTCCGGAACGCGGGCGTCCTCGAAAGTCAACGGGTGGGTGTCCGACGCGTTCCAGCCGACCTTGCTGTAGGCCTGCCCGACGGTGAACCCGGGTGTGCCGTTAGGCACGATGATCGTCGAGATCTCCTTCTTGTCGCCGGCAAGCGTGCCGGTAACCGCGGTGACGGTAACCAGGGAGGTGATGTCGGTGCCTGAATTCGTGATGAACTGCTTGGAGCCGTTGATCACCCACTCACCGTCGTCGAGTTTGGCTGTGGTGCGGGTGCCGCCGGCGTCCGAACCCGCGCCGGGCTCGGTCAGCCCGAAACCGGCCAACGCGCGACCGGCCACCAGGTCCGGTAGCCACTTCTGCTTCTGTTCGTCGGTGCCGAATCGGAAGATCGGCATGGCCCCGAGACCCACCCCGGCCTCCAGGGTGATCGCCACGGACTGGTCGACCTTGCCGAGCTCCTCGAGGGCCAGCGACAACGCGAAGTAGTCGCCGCCCATGCCGCCGTACTCTTCGGGGAACGGCAGCCCGAACAGCCCCATCTCCCCCATCTTGGCGACGACCTGGTACGGAAAGCTGTGCTCCTCATCGTGTTTGGCCGAAACGGGAGCGACCACGGTCCGCGCGAAATCGGCGACGGTGGCGCGAAGGTCTTCGTACTCTTTGGGTAACGTCCCCGCGGTAATCGTTGTCGTCATGATGCGCTAATCCTTCTTCTCTTCGGAGTCTGGGACCAGGCGGGCCAGCACCTGGTCAACCGTCACCTGATCGCCGACCGACACCAGCAGCTCGACGCGTCCCGAAACCGGTGCGGCCAAAGAGTGTTCCATCTTCATTGCCTCGACGACCACGACCACGTCGCCCTCGGACACCTCGGCGCCGGAGTCGACCTGCACGGCGATCACACTGCCGGGCATCGGACTGAGAATCTCGGCCTGCCTGGCGTCGGACGCGCGGTGAATCTTGGTTTCCTCGGCCTCGCGCAGGTGCCAGGTACCGCGCTCGTCGGCGATCCACAGATGGCGATCCGCTTCAGCCCACCGGTACGCGCGGCGCAGCCCGTCCAGCGTCACGCTCATGCTGCGACGTTCGACTTCCACACTTGCCGAACAGGTTTCACCGTCACCTACCTGTACGGTGGCGGCACTCGGCAAACCGGACACCGAGACCGTCTCGGTGCGCAGCGGCGTGCGCATCGCGGTTCGCACCGGCGCGGCGTCGGCGCCGACGCGCCAACCCGAGGGCTGCGCCCACACGTTGTCCCGGGCGCGGCGGGTCAACACCCACTGGCGGTACAGCCCCCCGGCCGCGAGCACGTCGTCGGGCGCCGGCAGCGGCGCGAAGTCCGGCAGCCGCTCCTCGAGCAGTGCGGTGTCCAGGTCGCCGGCTCGCACGCGCTCGTCGGCGAGCAGGAAACGGAGGAACTCGATGTTGGTCTGCACGCCCAGAATCGTCGTCTGCGCCAGCGCCCGATCGAGTTCGGCGAGCGCCTCGTCGCGATCGGCGCCGTGGGCGATCACCTTGCTCAGCATCGGGTCGTAGTCGCTACCCACCACCGTGCCCGCCAGCAACGAAGAGTCCACTCGCACACCGGAACCCGAGGGTTCGAAGACGTCGAGCACCCGGCCGCCGGTGGGCAGAAAACCCCGCCCCGGATCCTCGGCGTACACCCGCGCCTCGATCGCGTGCCCGCTCAGCTCGATGTCGTCCTGGGCGAAGGTGAGCTTCTCGCCGGCGCCCACCCGCAGCTGCCACTCGACGAGGTCGAGGCCGGTGACCGCCTCGGTGACGGGGTGCTCCACCTGCAAGCGGGTGTTCATCTCCATGAAGAAAAACTCGTCGGGTTGCTCGGCGGAGACGATGAACTCCACCGTGCCGGCGCCGATGTAGTCGACGCTGCGGGCGGTGTTGCAGGCTGCGGTCCCGATCCGCGCGCGGGTCTGCGGGTCGAGCAACGGCGACGGCGCCTCTTCGATGACTTTCTGGTGACGCCGCTGCAGGCTGCATTCACGCTCGCCGAGATGCACCACGTTGCCGTGGCCGTCGGCAAGGACCTGTACCTCGATATGCCTGGGCCGCAATACGAATCGCTCCAGGAAGAGCGTGTCGTCGCCGAACGACGACGCGGCCTCCCGGCGCGCGCCGACCAGCGCCTCGGGCAGCCGGGCCGGGTCTTCGACCAGCCGCATGCCCTTACCTCCGCCGCCGGCCGACGGCTTGATCAACACCGGGTAACCGACCTCGGCAGCCGCGGCGACGAGCTCGTCGTCGGTCAGTCCCGATTTCGCCACCCCGGGCACCACCGGAACGTCGAAAGCGGCGACCGCGTTCTTGGCGGTGATCTTGTCGCCCATCACCTCGATCGCACGGGCCGGCGGGCCCAGGAACACCACTTCAGCGCGCTCGCACGCGGCCGCGAATTGAGCGTTCTCGGAAAGGAATCCGTAGCCCGGGTGGATCGCCGCAGCGCCGGTGCGGGCCGCCGCATCGAGCACCTTTTCGATATCGAGGTAGCTCGCGCGCGCCGGCGCCGGCCCCAGCCGCACCGCCGTGTCGGCTTCTTGCACATGCCGCGCCTCGGCATCGGGATCGCTGTAGACGGCCACCGACCGGATACCGAGCCGGCGCAAGGTACGGATCACCCGCACGGCGATCTCGCCGCGGTTGGCCACTAAGACGGTGTCGAACAATGCACTCACATCCGGAAGACGCCGTAGGAGACCGGTTCCAGCGGCGCCTGGGCGCACACCGAAAGGGCAAGCCCGACAAAAGTTCTCGTATCAGCCGGGTCGATGATGCCATCGTCCCAGAGCCGGGCCGTGGAGTAGTACGGGTTGCCCTGGTCCTCGTACTGGGCGCGGATCGGCGCCTTGAATGTTTCTTCTTCGTCGGGAGTCCACGGTTTGCCCGAGGCGCCGAGCTGTTCGCCGCGCACCGTGGCCAGTACGGAGGCCGCCTGCTCGCCACCCATCACCGAGATCCGGGCATTGGGCCACATCCATAGAAAACGGGGCGAGTACGCCCGCCCGCACATCGAATAGTTGCCCGCGCCGTAGGATCCGCCGATCACGACGGTCAGTTTGGGCACCCGGGCGCACGCCACCGCGGTGACCATCTTGGCGCCGTGCTTGGCGATGCCGCCGGCCTCGTAGTCGCGGCCCACCATGAAGCCCGCGATGTTCTGCAGGAACACCAGCGGAATCTTGCGCTTGTCGCACAGCTCGATGAAATGCGCTCCCTTGAGCGCGGATTCGCTGAACAGCACGCCATTGTTGGCGATGATCCCGACCGGGTGACCATGGATGCGCGCGAATCCGGTCACCAGCGTCTTGCCGTATTTCGCCTTGAACTCGCTGAATTCGCTGCCGTCGACCAGCCGCACGATGACCTCGTGCACGTCGTAAGGCACCCGCGGATCCGGCGGGACGACGTCGTAGAGCTCGGTCTGCGCATGGTTGGGCTCGACCGTGGGCAGCACCTCCCACGGGCTGGGCTCGCGCGGACCGAACGTGGCCGCGATCGCCCGCACGATGCGTAACGCATGCTCGTCGTCGTCGGCGAGATGGTCGGTGACGCCGGAGACGCGCGAGTGCAGGTCGCCGCCGCCGAGGTCTTCAGCCGAAACGATCTCTCCGGTAGCGGCTTTCACCAGTGGTGGGCCGCCGAGGAAGATCGTGCCCTGCTCGCGGACGATCACCGCCTCGTCGCTCATCGCCGGCACATAGGCGCCGCCTGCCGTGCACGAGCCGAGCACCGCGGCGACCTGAGGGATTTCCTTGGCGCTCATCGTCGCCTGGTTGTAGAAGATTCGCCCGAAATGCTCGCGGTCGGGGAACACCTCGTCTTGGCGGGGCAAGAAGGCGCCACCGGAGTCGACCAGGTAGATGCACGGCAGTCGATTCTGCAACGCGACTTCTTGAGCGCGCAGGTGCTTCTTGACCGTGATCGGGTAGTAGGTGCCGCCCTTGACCGTCGCGTCGTTCGCGACGATCACACACTCGCGCTCCGATACCCGCCCGATGCCGGTGATGATCCCAGCCCCGGGGGATTCGTCGTCGTACATCCCGTTCGCGGCGAGCGGGGTCAGCTCCAGAAACGGGCTGCCGGGATCGAGCAGCCGGTCCACCCGTTCGCGCGGCAGCAGCTTGCCGCGGCTGACGTGACGCTCCCGTGCACGCTCATTACCGCCCAACGCCGCGGTCGCCAGCTTGGCGTTCAACTCATCGACGAGCCGGCGGTGCTCATCGGCGAACGACGGTGCGACCTTTGCGGTCACAGTCACGACAGGCCTCCTCGCCGTCACGCGACTTCAGTTAATGATCATTAACTCGGCGAGGATACCATCGGGTGTGCTTGCTCGTCCAGGGACGACCACCACTCGTGCTACGTTAGTGACGATTAACCGAAATCCCGGAGTTAGGCCGTCATGACAGCGACCACCCCGGACACCCCGCCCGGGCAATCCGAACCGCCAAACCGCCGCAGCCAGTTGAAATCCGACCGGCGACTGCAACTCCTGGCAGCCGCCGAACGGCTCTTCGCCGAGCGTGGATTTCTCGCGGTACGGCTCGAAGACATCGGCGCCGCCACCGGGGTGAGCGGCCCGGCCATCTACCGCCACTTCCCCAACAAGGAGTCGATGCTGGTCGAGTTGCTGGTCGGCATCAGTGCCCGGCTGCTCGCCGGGGCCCGCGAAGTGACCGCCCGCAGCACCGACGCGGCCGACGCGCTGGAAGGGCTGATCGATTTTCACCTCGACTTCGCATTCGGCGAGCCCGATCTGATCCGCATCCAGGACCGCGACCTGGCGCACCTGCCCACCGCCGCCGAGCGCCAGGTGCGCAAAGCGCAACGCCAGTATGTAGAGGTATGGGTCGGCGTGCTGCGCGAGCTGGACCCCGCGCTGGCCGAAGCCGATGCCCGGCTGGCGGCGCACGCGGTGTTCGGCTTGCTGAACTCGACGCAGCACAGCATCAAGGCAGCGGAGAAGCCGGCCCGTGGGGCCCGGTCGCGCGCCGTCATGCGGGCCATGACGATCGCCGCGCTGGGGGCCGGCGGCCAAGCCGGCTGAATTGGGCGCCGTCCGGAGATTCCACGCCCAGCCGCTCGGCTTAGGTACCCTGCAATCTGTGAGGTGGACATGAACGATCCACGTCGACCCGACCGGTTTGGTCCCCCTCAAGCGGGGTCCGAACCGACCGGGCCGATTGGCCCGCGGAATGCGCCGCTCGCTGATCCGGCCTACGCCGACCAAGCGCCGTATGCGCCTGCCTACGGCGGGTACGTGCCGCAGTGGGCGCCGAGCGTGAACGAGACCAACACGACCCGACGCCTGCCGGCGTACTGGCAGCAAGACCAGGACCAGCCGCCGCCGGGCGGGGTGCCGCCTGGGGGCATGCCTCCCCCGCCGCCGGAAGGTCCGAGATCGCCGCGCTGGTTGTTGATCGGCGCCGGCGCGGCGGTGCTGTTGGTGGTTGCGCTGTTGATCGCGCTGATCCTCACCAACGGCGCGCTGAAGACCCAGACCGCCGTGCCGCCGTTGCCGGCCATGCCCACATCGAGTGCGCAAAGCCCGACACCTCGCACGTCGGCCCGGGCATCACCGCCGCCGCAGACGCTGCTGCCGGTGCCGCCGCCCAGCGGATCGGCCGGTCCCGCGCCCACGCCGGGCGCGATGCAAAACGTCGTCTACACCGTCAGCGGCGAGGGCCGGGCGATCAGCATCACCTACTGGGACACCGGCGACGTGATCCAGACTGAGTTCAATGTCTCGTTGCCGTGGACCAAGCAGGTCAGCCTGTCACAGTCGGCTGCGCATCCGGCCAGCGTCACCATCATCAACATCGGCCACAACGTCACCTGCTCGGTGACGGTGGACGGCGTTCAGGTGCGCCAGCACCTCGGGGCCGGCATCACCGTCTGCGACGCCGCCGGACGCTAAGTCTGTTCGATCGGTAGGGCCACAGCGGTGTGACGCGGCGGGACCCGGACCGCGATCATCGCGACCAGCCCGGCGATCAGCACCAGCGATATCCCGCCCAGCCCGGCGCGCACCGCGCCGAAGACGTCGACAAACACTGAGAACAGCCAGGGCGCCACGAACGCGACGGCCCGGCCCGTCATCGTGTACAGGCCGAACGCCACGCCTTCCCTGCCGTTGTGGGCCATCTGCAGCAACAGGGCACGCGCCGAGGACTGCGACGGCCCGATGAACAGGCACAGCGTCAGCCCGCACACCCAGAAGGCCACCGGACCGGAGAGCACCATCATGGTCAGCGCCGAGGCGACGATCGCCACCAGCGACCCGACGATGACCGGCTTGGACCCGATCCGGTGATCGACAAAACCCCCCGCGACGGCGCCGACGGCGGCGACGATGCTGGCCGCCACCCCGAAGATCAGCACGTTGGCCTGCGAGATGCCGTACACGTTGACCCCCAGCACGGCGCCGAAGGCGAAGATCGCCGCGAGCCCGTCACGGAACAGCGCGCTGGCGCCCAGGAAGTAGACCAGGTTGCGGTCCCGGCGCCATTCCGCGGAGATCTCGGTCCACAGCTTGCGGTAGCCGCCGAGCATGGTCGTCGGCTGGTGCACCTCCCCGCTGTCGGGCATCCGGTGCGCGACAAGGAGCAGCGGCAGCCCCAATACCGCCAGCCAGGCCGCGGCGGCCAGCATGGCCTCCCGGACGTAGAGCCCGTCGGCCACGGGCACGCGCAGCAGCCCCCGCACCGCGTCGGGTCCGGAGCCGGAGCCGGCGATGAAGCCGGTGTAGATCAGCAACAGCAGCAGCACGCTGCCGAGATAGCCCGACGCCCAGCCCAAACCGGAGATCCGGCCGGCCGTCTGCGGGGTCGAGAGCTGACGCAGCATCGCGTTGTACGGGACGCTCGCCAGGTCACCGCAGGCCGCCGTCGCGCCCAGCAGCACCAGCCCGGCCCACAGGTAGGCGGGCCGGTCGTGGATCAGGAACATCGAGCAGGTCAGCGTCACCGCCAGGCCGGTCAACACGCTCAGGGCCACGCGCCGGCGATGCGGCGACTCCACCCACACGCCGACCAGCGGCGCCAGCAGTGCGACCGTCAATCCGGCGAGCGCCCCCGCGCGGCCCAGCCAACTCTCCGGTGTGGTCCTGCCGGGCAGCCCCGCTCCCACGCTGCTGGTCAGGTAGACGGAGAAGACGAAGGTCGCCACGATCGCGTTCAGACCCGTCGACCCGCAGTCCCACAGCGCCCACGCCACCACCCGAGATCGCGCGACCCCGCCCGCCCCCGGTTCCGGCTGACCCATGCCCGGCACTCTATTTGTTAAGCCGACAAGCCGCCGCGCCCGGTTGCGCCGTTGCCGGACAGATTTGGCCGCTGTCTACGATTGGCGCATGCCAGTACCCGCCCCCAGCCCCGATGCGCGCGCTGTTGTCACTGGAGCTTCGCAAAACATCGGCGAAGCGCTGGCCACCGAATTGGCAGCGCGCGGGCACCACCTGATCGTCACCGCGCGACGCGAGGACAAACTCAACGACCTCGCCGCTCGGCTAGCCGAGAAGTACGGCGTCACCGCGGAAGTGCGGCCCGCCGACCTCGCCGACCCGGCCGAACGGGCCAAACTGTGCGACGAATTGGCGACCCGCAACATCTCCATCCTGTGCGCCAACGCGGGCACCGGAACGTTCGGTCCGCTCGCCGGCCTCGACCCCGCGGGCGAAAAGGCTCAGGTGCAACTGAATGCCGTAGCGGTGCATGACCTTACGTTGGCCGTGCTGCCCGGGATGGTCGAGCGCGGCGCGGGCGGCATCTTGATTTCCGGTTCAGCGGCCGGCAATTCGCCGATTCCCTACAACGCGACCTATGCCGCCTCAAAGGCGTTCGTCAACACCTTCAGCGAGTCGTTGCGCGGTGAACTTCGCCGTTCGGGTGTGCACGTTACGCTGCTGGCGCCGGGCCCGGTGCGCACCGATCTGCCCGAGGACGCCGAGCGGTCATTGGTCGAACGGCTGGTGCCCGACTTCCTGTGGATCTCCACCGAGCACACCGCTCGGCTCTCGCTGGATGCGTTGGAGCGCAACAAAATGCGCGTCGTTCCCGGCCTGACCTCCAAGGCGATGTCGGTCGGAAGCGGGTATGCCCCCCGCGCGATCGTCGCGCCGATTGCCGGAGCGTTCTACAAGAAGCTCGGCGGCGGCTAACCCTATCTGCGGCCCTATCTGCGGCGCCGGCCCGTCCCGAAGATGCTCTTGACGGCTTCGCGAATCGCGGTGTTGATGCCGCTCTTCACAGTCGGATTCTGCAGCACTTCCTCCCACATGGCCGGACCCTTGGGCTCGGCCGGCGCGGGCATCGGCGGTATCTCGTAAGGGTCTGGATAAGAAGGCAGGTCTCGCGGCGCCGGGGCCTGCGGTGACGGTGGGCGAGGTTGGCGCACTTCAGGTTCCGACGGCTGCTGAATCGTCTGGCCGTATTTTGCTTGCAGCGGGCTGTCTTTCGCGGCCTTGGCGATCTCATCGGCGCCGATGGCGCCCATCAGCGACCGTGGAACCCGCATCCGCGTCCAGGCAACCGGCGTCGGTGCGCCCTTCTCGGACAGCACGGTCACGACCGCCTCACCGATGCCCAGCGAGGTCAACGCCGACTCCAGGTCGTAGACATCGGTTTTGGGATAGGTCCGGACGGTCTTGGACAGTGCCTTCTGGTCATCGGGGGTGAACGCGCGCAGGGCGTGCTGAATTCGCGCACCCAGCTGGGACAGCACGTCGTTGGGTAGATCGGTGGGCAACTGGGTGCAGAAGAAGACCCCGACGCCCTTGGAGCGGATCAGCTTGACGGTCTGCTCAACCTGGTCGAGGAACGCTTTCGACGCATCGGTGAACAACAGATGCGCCTCGTCGAAAAAGAACACCAACTTGGGTTTGTCGATGTCGCCGACCTCGGGCAGTTCGTTGAACAGGTCGGCGAGTAACCACATCAGGAACGTGGAGAAGATCACCGGACGCAATGACTGACCGCTGAACTCGAGCAGCGAGATCGTGCCGTGTTTCTGGTCGTCGACACGCAGCAGGTCACGCGGATCGAGCTTCGGCTCGCCGAAGAACGTGTCGCCGCCCTCGCCTTCCAGGTTCACCAGGGAGCGCAGGATGACGCCGGCCGTCGTGGACGACACGCCGCCCAGGGATTTCAGGTCAGCCTTGCCCTCGTCGCCGGTCAGGTGGCTGATGACGTTGCGAAGTTGGTCCAGGGTGACCAACGGGCGGTTGTTCTCCCTCGCCCAGTGGAAGATCAGACCCAGAGTCGACTCTTGAGTAGCATTGAGCCCCAACACTTTTGACAGCAAGACCGGCCCGAAACTGGCAACGGTCGCGCGGATCGGCACGCCGAGCCCGTCGGTGCCCAACGACAAGAACTCCACCGGAAAGCCGGTCGCCGCCCAATTGTCGCCGGTGTCTTTGGCGCGCGCCGCCGTTTTGTCGTTAGCCTGCCCCGGCCGCGATAGTCCTGATAGGTCGCCCTTCACATCGGCCATCAAAACCGGAACCCCGGCCGCGCTGAGCTGTTCGGCGATCAGCTGCAGCGTCTTGGTCTTGCCGGTACCGGTCGCCCCCGCCACCAGACCGTGCCTGTTGACGGTGGACAGCGGGATGCGAATCTGCGCGCTCGGGTCCGCGTTGCCGTCGATGACGACGGTGCCCAATTCCAACGCCTGGCCTTCGACGGCATAGCCGCTGGCGATGCGCCGGGCGGGTCCGTCGGCCGCTGATTCGGTGGTCATCGCTGCGGGGCCCTCCCAGGAGAAAGTTGCAACGCTCAACAGTACTGCCAGGGGCCGACGGTGGCAGGGCTCACGTGGGCTTACGCTGAGCGCTGTGCGCGATGAATTGGTGTGGATCGACTGCGAGATGACCGGGCTGGATCTGGGCTCGGACAAGTTGATCGAGATCGCGGCCCTGGTCACCGACGCCGATCTCAACATCCTCGGCGACGGCGTCGACGTGGTCATCCACGCCGATGACGCCGCCCTGTCGTCGATGATCGACGTGGTCACCGAAATGCACACCCGCTCGGGGCTGATCAACGAGGTGCGGGCGTCTACCGTCGACCTGGCTACGGCCGAGGCGATGGTGCTCGAATACGTCGGCAAGCACGTCAAGTCGCCCAAGACGGCACCGCTGGCCGGCAATTCGATAGCCACCGATCGTTCGTTCATCGCCCGCGATATGCCGGCCCTGGACTCGTTTCTGCATTACCGGATGATCGACGTCAGCTCGATCAAGGAACTCTGCCGCCGCTGGTACCCCCGTGTGTACTACGGCCAGCCGGCCAAGGGGCTGTCCCACCGGGCGCTCGCCGACATCCGCGAGTCGATCCGCGAGCTGCAGTTCTACCGCCGCACCGCCTTCGTGCCCCTTCCCGGGCCTTCTACCAGCGAGATCGCGGCGGTGGCCGCCGAACTACAGGGCCACGACGGCGCTGCGCAGACAATTGATTCGGCCGCCGAGCCCCCGAACCGCTAGTATCGACAGTCGCCGCTTCTAGCAGGCGGCCGTGGTGGGTGTAGTTCAGCTGGTAGAGCGTCAGGTTGTGATCCTGAATGTCGCGGGTTCGAGTCCCGTCACTCACCCCACAGGTCAGAGGGCATTTTGCCCTCTGACCTTTTTTGCTTCTCCGGGGCAATCGCAAGCACAGCGGCCAGCGAACCGCCGCTGATCGGCCGCCGATCTAGCTGTCGGCTCGCGACCTATTGCACTGTGGCGCAATGACCTTGCGACGCCGACCAGAATTGTTGGCTGCGCACGCCAAATCCCGACATCAACCCGGTACCGATATTTGCCAGCGCCCGCCCTTCCCCACGATCCATGGCGTACTATCACCCCATTGCATAAGTTCGGAGTGGTTATGTCTGTTCTGAAGTACAAGGTCGTCCTCGTCCTGGTTCTCGCGTTCACCGCCCCGGCAGCATCGGGGTGCACGGCCACCCTCGTATGCGACCCGTTCTTCACCTGCGCATAGCATTTTCGTTGTAATCCATTGCGCTGCAACTAATTCAAGCTGCAGAGCGAATCTCGAGCGGACATGTCAGCCGAAAGATATGCTGACCCGATGGCCGAGGCGCCGGCACGAGCGAGTCGGTGGGCTGCATTTCGCAATGCCCTTTCCAATGCCAATATCGCCAGAGCGGAATCATCGATCGCCGCCGGCGTCGTGGCCCATGTGGCCTGGGTCTCGACGATGTTGGTCGTCACCTTCGATCTGTTGGGCCCGGTAGGCCCCGGCTGGTTCCTGATCGTTCGCCAGATCACCGGGGCGATCAGCGCCCCCGTGTATGCCGCCCTGGCGGGCCGGTTCCGGCGCGAGCGCGTGCTGGCCGGCTCCATCGTCGCTCGCGGAATCGCGGTGGCGCTTGTGATTCCGCTGTTGGGACACCACACGGCGACCACGCTGCTGTTTGCGGTGATCGCACTGGAAGGATTCACCCAGTCCGCCCCGAAGGCACTGAACGACGCGCTCATGCCGTGGCTGGCCGACTCTCCGGCCCAGCTGGTCGCCGCGAACGCCGTTTCCGCCCTGCTCGAGACCTCCGGGGTGTTGGTGGGCGCGGGGGTGGCCGCCGCGGCATTGGGGTCCGCCGGACCCACCGCCGCTTTGGTGACCATCGTGGTGTTCTGCGCGCTGGGGGCATCGCCGCTTTTCACCATTCGCGGGATCGACACCCGGGTGCGCAACGAGGGCTCGCGAGTTGTCAACGAACTCGCCGGCGGCATCGGCGTACTGCGGCGGTCGACGAATGCCCGGGTAGTGGTCGCCGCCATGGCCATCACCGCGTCGCTGACCGGTACCGCGCAAAGCATCGTCGCCAGCATTGCGACCGAGCTGCTGCATATGGGCGAGTCGGGGACCCCGGTGCTGATCGGAGCGGTCGGAATCGGCGGACTGGTCGGCGGCATCGCGAGCCTCTCGCTGGGCCGTCATTCGATGTCGCTGCCGATGGTCGCCGGATTTCTGGCCTGCGCCCTGGTCTTGCTCGTCCTCGCGGTGACCTCGGCGCAGGCTTTGGCCATCCCGCTGCTGAGCGCGTTCGGCATCGGGATCGCCTACCAAATCGTGTGCGGGCGCACCCTGTTGCAACGCAGCGCGTCCGGACGGTCGCTGGACCTGCTCGCCGGAATCAACGCGGTAATCGCCGTCTCGGTCGTCGGCGTGGCCGGGTTCTGCGCCGCCGAGATCAACGCCGCGATCGGAGTGCGCGGAACGCTGCGCGTGGCAGCCGGTTTGGCGCTGCTCGGCGCGATCTACGGCCTGTGGCGCGTCCTGCGGGTGGAACGGCGCTCGCCGGTGCAGCGCGCGGAATTGGACGCCATCAGAAGCGTGGCGGCGTTTCGGCCGTTGTCTGTCGCGGCCGCCGACCAGCTTGCCTCGGCCTTGATCGCCGTCGCGGCCGCCGAAGGCGATGTCGTTGTCCGGCAAGGCGACTCCGCCGACGACATGTTCCTGATCGGCTCCGGCGTCTTCGAAACCGTCGTCGACGGCCGGCCGGTGCGAACGCTGCACAACGGTGACCACTTCGGCGAGATCGCCCTGCTGTTCGACGTGCCGCGCACCGCCACCGTGCGATGCCTGCAGGCGGGCGCCCTGTGGCGGCTGCGCCGGGAAGATTTCCTGAGCGCCGTCACCGGAAATTCGACCACTCAGGACGCGATGCAGGCGATCGTCGACCAGCGACTCGAGCACGCCGGCAGCCTCGGCCGCAAACCCGTGGACTAGCCGCGTCAGGTGTTGGCGTTGCCGGCTTTCCACTGCGGCCAGGGGATGTTCCAGTCGCCCAGGCCCTCGGTGCCGGGAAGCGTCGACCCGACCGTATTGACGACCTCGACGATGTCCCCGCTCTTGCTGTGGTCGTAGAACCACTCGGCATTGCTCGGGCTGACGTTCAGGCAGCCGTGGCTGGTGTTGGTGTGGCCCTGGGCACCGACCGACCACGGCGCGGAGTGGACGAAGACACCGCTGTAGGACATCTGGGTGGCCCAGTCGACTTCGGTGCGATATCCGTTGGGTGAGTTGACCGGAACCCCGTAAGTCGACGAGTCCATGATGATGTGCTTGTACCGGCCGCCGATGATGTAGAAGCCGTTGGCCGTCGGGGTGCTGTCCTTACCCATCGACGTCGGCATCGTCTTGACGACCTCACCGTTGACCCGGACGGTCACCATCTTGGTGGTGTCGTCGGCGGTCGAGATGACCTCGTCGCCAATCGTGAAGTGGGTCTTGACGTTGTCCTCGCCGAACATCCCGTCGCCCAAATCGACGCCGTAAGTGTTGACCGCGACGTCGACCGCGGTCCCCGACTTCCAGAAATGCTCTGGGCGCCAACGCACTTCGCGATTATTCAGCCAATAGAACGCGCCCTCGACCGGTGGGTTGGTGGTGATTTTGATCGCCCTCTGGGCGGCGGCGCGGTCGGCGATGTTCTCGTCGAACCGAATCGCCACCGGCTCGCCGATGCCGACGACCTCACCATCGCCCGGGGCGACATAGGGCATCGTCAGGTGTGCGGGTGAACTGGTCGCGAAGCTCATCTGGCGGCTCGCCGCGCCACCGAGCCCGGTCGCCTTGACGTTCAGCGTGTAGTGCCGGTTGTAGCCGAGCTGCTCGGTGGTCGACCAGCGCAGCCCATCCGGGCTGAGTTGACCGTTGATCGCCCGGCCGTTGTCGTTGACCATCGTGACCGACGCCAGCACACCGTCGGCAACGTTCACCGTGACCGGCGCATCGACCGTGACGCCGACGGCGCCGTCCGACACCGAGGAGGTCAGCTTGGGGACCAGCAGGTCGGCAAACGGTGTGCCCTTGTCGAAGATGATCTTCGGCGGCGCGGCAGCGTGGTTGCCGCTACAGGAGACGCCGACCACGGCAAACATCACTAACCCAGCAGCCAGCCACGATCGACGTCTACGCAAAGGCGCCATCAAGTGACCTTCCACAATATTGATGCTTATGTACGGTCACCGCTGACCGGAGAATACTTGCAAATATTCTAATGGGTTACGCCGTGTGCTCATGGCAACTCAGCCCGATGACCTTAAGGCAGCAGCGCAAGGCCCGCAAAACACACGCCGCGCAGGCTCTACACTGAAAGATCCAGCGATTTCGCGCTGCGACAGGATGCCTGTTAAAGTCGCAACGCAATCTCGGCTGACCAAGCGCCGTTAGCTCAGTTGGTAGAGCAGCTGACTCTTAATCAGCGGGTCCGGGGTTCGAAACCCTGACGGCGCACAACCGCAGTTCCGCTGCACCCGCCGCTTCGCGGGCGCAATCGCACCAACCCCGCCAGCCGAGCATGTCTCCGCGGGCCATTTCGGCGGCACGGCAGAGCCTGGGTGGCGCGCCCGACCTTCGTCGAAGAGTCGCACCGTCCTAAATCGTCAGCCGAAAGAGCAGACGCGGTCGACGCCGTATCTGCTCTAGACAAACCACATTGCCCTATGTGTATGGTCGACGGTCAGGACGCCCTCGCCAACCAGGCGCCGATCGACCGGAAGATACCTGCGGGCGTTGATCGCGGCCATTTCGCATTGGGTCTGGTGGGTGTGTATCTCGCCGTATCGGCGGTGTGCTGGGCTGCGACGCTGCCCGACTACTTCAGTGCGACAGACGGTTTCACCGCGACCGGCGCACGAACGGGATCGTTGCCGTTCGCCTTGACGATGGCCGGGATATCCGTTGCCCTGACCGTCGGTGCCTACTTACGAACAAGTCGTCCCGACCAGTTGGCGAAACCCACGCCCGGAGCGACGGCCGCACGACCCTAGTCGCGGTCAGGAGGCGCAGCGGCCTTGGCCGGCGCATCGAAGAATGTCGTCATGTCGACGCCACGCTCGTATTCCGCCATCCACACCGCGGCCCACTGCGGCAACGGCTGGTCTGCCGGATTGTGGTACGGAGCCTGCGACATGATGAGCCGCAATATCATTGCTACCAGTTCGCGCGATGGGACATCGTGAAACATGCTGGGGGGCAATACTTTGCGCGATGGTCCTACGAATCGGAGCCGCAGCCGGCGCTTCAGTTCGGTGACTACCACGCCGGACGTCATGGTCCGGTGGGCGGACAGCCCTCCTCGATCGGTGGCGGGCACGTGGCGATCGAAACCGTGCGCGATCGCCTCGACCACCGACATCACATGTTTGGCCGTCGCAAAGGTGTACCTCGACCGGCTCCATCGATGACGCGTCAGGTGATCGCAGATGATGAGGCCGGAACTGCGGTGCTCAATCTCCTCGACGAAGTGCCACAAGATCAACGATGCGATTCGCGGATCGCCGCCGCCGAAGATCGAATCACGGTGGTCCAGGAAGACCTTGAACAGCGGCGTGAAGGTGGCTTCGATGTTCGCCACGTAGGAGACGTGGAACTCAGTGGATCGGCTCGCGAGTAACGAATCGAAGAGATCCGTGACCTCCCGTTGAGTTTCCTTTAGTCCTGGATACTGCTTGATCAGGGTGTTCATGTGCTTACGGTGTGCCCATGAGTGCTGGCCCTCCTGCCGCACGAAGGCCTCCATCTCCTCGGCGACCTTAGGGTCAGTGACTCGATCCTTGGCGTCCCTCAGCGCGTTGATGATGTACTGCTCGAAGGGGACGGCGAAAAAAGTGAACAGGTTGCCGAATATCCCAAACATCGGGTTCGCCGGCTGCCACTGAAACGGGACTGTGTCATCGAAGGTCCACGGCAACTTGCGAATCACCAGATCAGTCATCTGCGCATCCCCAGGCTCGTCGAGGGTCTGCGCACGATCATACACTTTAGACTTTTGTATGGTGTGATTTTCGGCCTGCTGCGGAGTTCATCACCATCCACGTACGTCAGCAGCGTATGGTCAAGCGAGCAGGTGAGCAGCGCCAGGCGCGACTGCCGATCTAGATGGCGAGGGACGGGTATGTCATACGACACGATCATCCGAAACGGACGGTGGTTTGACGGGACTGGAGCGCCCTCGGCCATCCGCAATATCGGAATTTCGGGCGGGCACGTGACCGCAGTCTCGACCGACAACCTCGACGAAGCCGGTTGCCCCAACGTCATTGACGCATCCGGAAAGTGGGTTGTCCCCGGGTTCCTCGACATTCACACGCACTACGACATCGAGGTCCTCGAAGGCCCCGGGTTGGCAGAGTCGGTCAGGCACGGCGTGACAACCGTGGCAACGGGATCGTGCTCGATATCAACCATTCACGTCGATGCCGAAGAAGCCGGCGACCTCTTCGGCCGAGTCGAGGCGATCCCTCGCGAATATGTGATCAAGTCGATCGGCGCGCACAAGACGTGGCGCAACGGCGAGGAGTACATCGCGGCGATCGAGGGACTGCCGCTGGGCCCGAATCTGTGCTCCTTCATTGGACATTCGGATATCCGCACCGTCACCATGGGGCTCGACCGCTCCACCAACGACGACGTCAAGCCGACCCGCGCCGAAGTGGCGCGCATGGAGCGGATGCTGACCGAGGCGCTCGATGCCGGCTTCATCGGTTTGTCGACTAATCAGCTCCGGTTCGACAAACTCGACGGGCAGACGTGCCGGTCGCGCACACTGCCGTCCACCTACGCTAAATGGCAAGAGAACCGCCGACTGCAGACGCTGGTGCGCACCCGGGGCCGCGTCCTGCAATCGGCTCCCGACATCGGCATGCCGCTGCGGATGGTGGTCCAGGCAGTGCAGTCGATCGGGTTGTTTCGCACGCCGCTGAAGACCAGCCTGCTGGCTGCGGCGGACGCCAAGTCAAATCCTGTCGCGTTCTACTTCCTCAAGGGACTGGCCACCGCGGTCAATGGGCTCGGCGCTGACTTCCGCTTTCAGCATCTGCCGGTACCGTTCACCGTCTACGCCGACGGCATCGACTTCGTCATCTTTGAGGAGTTCGGATCGGGGCAGGAAGCGATGCACCTGGCAGACTGTCTGGAACGCGACGAGTTGATGCGCGACGAGGCCTACCGCCGGCGGTTCCGCAAAGACTACGACCAGAAGTTCGGAATTCGGGTGTGGCACCGCGACTTTTTCGACGCGATGATCACGGATTGCCCGGATCGGTCAGTCGTCGGAAAGTCGTTCGGCGAGGTCGGCATTGATCGCGGCGGCCTGCACCCCGTCGACGCATTCCTCGACCTGGTACTCGAACACGGCACCAAACTTCGCTGGTTCACCACTATCTCCAACCACCGCCCCGAAGTACTCAAGAAGTTCGCCACCGAGCCCTACACCCAGTTGGGATTCTCGGATGCCGGTGCGCACCTTCGGAATATGGCTTTCTACAACATGGGCCTGCGGCTGCTCAAGCACGTGCAGGACGCGGCAAAGGCCGGAAGACCTTTCATGACAGTCGAACACGCCGTACATCGCCTCAGTGGCGAAATCGCCGACTGGTATGGGATCGACGCCGGCCACCTGCGCATCGGCGATCGGGCGGACCTGTCGATCATCGATCCCGAGCGTCTCGATGACTCCCTGGAGGAGTACGCCGAAGAACGCGTAGAACAGTACGGCGGGTTGTCCCGCATGGTGAATCGCAACGACGCCACCGTCGTCGCGGTGTTCGTCGGCGGCCGGCAGGTGGTGGCAAACGGCGTACCCACCGACATCCTCGGGAAGGTGCGTACCGGCAGCTTCCTGCGCGCCGGCCGGCGATCACCTGCCGTGGCGCCGGCGTCCACCGCGCGCAGCGGCGCCGCCGACGAGAACGCGAACGGATTTGCGCGTCGGTGAGGTGCAGTCAGCCCAGCGCTCTACCCAATTCCTGGGCGAAAACGCGGACCATGTGCTGAACGCCAATCTCGTTGCGGCCGATGATCATATGATCATGCTGGCCATGGCGGACGCCCTGTCCGCTTTGCGGTAGCTCGCGAAGTCTTCATCGCCCGCCGCCGCGTGCACTGCCCCTTCGTTGGGGTCGTGGGCGATCACGGCAACGCGCTGCAGTGGACGTATGGAATCCTGTTGCTGATGCGAACACATGGGTGGTCGGGCGCCACGCCGGCCGACGATGAGGAGGCAATCGCCCGTATCCTCGACGCCGCACGGCGCCGGATCGATCTATCCGGCACGGACTTCGGCATTTCCGACGTGGCGAAGGACGTCGGCGTCACCCGTCAGACTGTCTATCGCTACTTCCCCAGCACCGAAGCACTGTTGTTCGCGACGTCGATCGCGGAAGTCGGCCCGTTCCTGGACAGCTTGGCCGCCCACGTGCACAAGATCCACGACCCGGCCGAAGCGGTAGTCGAGGGAATCGCCCACACGCTGGAAAGGCTTCCCCACGAGCGGTACCTGAGCCTGCTGTTGACCCCGGGCAAGGCCAGCACATTTTCGGCCGGCGTCACCTCTGACGTCGCGATGGCGTTCGGACGCTCAATAGTCGAGAGGTTCAACGTTGACTGGGACAGTGCAGGGCTCGTCGGCGATGAACTCGATCGGCTGGTCGAGTTCATGCTGCGGATCTTCCAATCGTTGGTCATCGATCCTGGGCGCCCGCCACATCGAGGCCAGGAATTGCGAGCGTTCCTGCGCAGGTGGGTTGCGCCGGCGATCTCCCTCAACGCTCCGCTCAGTCCGGCCGCCCGACCGAACAAAAAGACGACTAAGGGTGCCCCGCAGACGAAGTCACGCACCAAGGCCAAAATCCGTTAGGTGAGTCAGAAGATCCCTTGTTCTCGCAGCGTCTGCCCAAATGCGTTGACGTCGGCCGCAAAGAGATGCGGCTGCTCGAAAGCCGCGAAGTGACCGCCTCGCTCCTGGACGGTGTAATGCAGCAGGTTGTAGCGCTTCTCGGCCCATACTCTCGGGACCCGCATCAGTTCATACGGATACACGGCGTAGCCGGTCGGAACGTCGACCCGGCCCGTCCACTCGCTCAGGGCGCCGGTGCCCGCTCGCGCCGCTTCGGCGTACAACCTGGCCGCAGACGTTGCGGTACCGGTGAGCCAGTACAACATCAGGTTGTCGATCAGCCGGTCAGTTCGGATTGGCATCCCGTCGCGGATGTCGCTCCACGCATGAAACTTCTCCAGGATCCAGCCGGCGAGGCCGAGCGGTGAATCATTTAGTCCGAAACCCAGCGAGTGCGGTCGGGTCCCTTGCAGTTCCATGTAGGCCGTGCCGCCGGCCATCCGCTCCGCAGACGTGATCATCGCAGCCAGTTCAGTCTCGGTCACGCCGGTCATCGCGTCGGAGCCGTCACCGTCGAATGGCGAGAACAGCATGTTGGTGTGGATGGCGGCCACCCGGTGCGAGAAGTGCTCGCCTAGGTAGCGGACGACGAGCGCGCCCCAGTCGCCGCCTTGCGCCACGTATCGCGAATATCCGAGTTGACCCATCACGTCGTCCACTGCGGCCGCGACCTTCGCCGTGTCCACACCCCGTTCGGTAGTCGGCCCGGAGAATCCATAACCCGGCATGGAGAACACGACGACATGGAACTGCTCACGGAGCAGCGGAAGAACATCGAAGAATTCGACGATCGAACCGGGCCATCCGTGGATCAGCACCAACGGAATCGCGCTGTTATCAGCCGATGGAACGTGCAGCAGGTGCACCCGCTGTCCAGCGGCAGTCGCAATAAAAGATCCCCACCCGTTGAGTTCGGCTTCGGTGGCCCGCCAGTCATAGCCGTCACGCCAACGGTCGATGAGCGACCGGAGCGCCGCCTGCTCGGTTCCGTAATCCCATCCGGCTCCGTCGAGTTCGTCGGGCCACCGGGCGGATTCGAGGCGCCGCCGCAGATCGTCCAAATCACCGTCGGCGACCGAGACCTTGAAGGGCGTGGGCTCATGGACCGCTGCCATTCGACCTCCTTCAGCTGTATCCGACATGATGCTAACGTACGGCTAGACATAAATGATGATCTGTCTAGTCATGCGGAGGCATTGTGCAGGTGACTGCTTCGTCATCGGAATCGACAGACCTCGGCCGATTGCTCGGTCTCCCGTTCGATGACGCCGATGACGTCATCCGGGACGCCGTCGACCAGGCGAGTGTTCCGGCGTTGTTGATGTCGATGGTGCACATGACCGGCGATATGGGCTTACTGGAGGAACTTCCGCGACCATTCATGCTGATCGCGATGGATCTGCAGGGCGCGATGAGCGAGCCCGACAAAGAGTTGGTGCGTAACCGCGCCTTCGAGGTGATCCGCGACTACCGCGACCGCGGCTGTCCCCCGCCGTTCATTCCGAATGCCGAACAGATGCGGGTGATGTTCGAGGCGATATCGGCCGGGCAGGTCACCGAGGAGTATCTGGACTACGTCGCCGCGGACCTGCGGTTCAGCGATGCCGATCAATGCGGGCCGGTACTCGAGTCCACGCCCGAGCAGCGGGAAGCGTTCCCCGTGGTCGTCATCGGGTGTGGCGAGGCCGGCCTGCTGGCCGGCATCAAGCTCCAGGCGGCCGGCCTGCCGTTCACGATCATCGAAAAGCAGTCGGCGGTGGGTGGAACCTGGTTGGCCAACCGCTATCCGGGCTGTCGAGTGGACATCGCCAACCAGTATTACGCGTACTCGTTTGAGCCACTTGACCATTGGACGCATTACTTCTCCGAGCAGCCCGAGATCCTGCGGTACCTGGACGGCGTTGCCACGCGCTACAACATCGCACCCGACGTGCGATTCAACACCGAGGTGACCGGTGCGGACTGGGACGAGGAATCGGCAACCTGGCGGGTGGCGATCCGAGCGGCGGACGGTACCGAGGAGACACTGAGCGCGCGCGCCCTGATCTGCGCGGTCGGCCAGTTCAGCAACTCGGTGATTCCGGATATCAAGGGGGCCAGCGATTTTCGCGGGCCATCCTTCCACACAGCCGACTGGCGCGACGACATCGACCTGACAGGTAAGCGGGTAGCGGTCATCGGAGCAGGCGCCAGCGGATTCCAGCTCGTGCCCGCGATCGCCGACTCGACTCAGCACGTCGACGTCTACCAGCGCACCCCGCAGTGGATGGCGCCCAACCCGATCTACCACGAGGCCATCCCCGAGGGCGCCAGGTGGGCGATCCGCCATCTGCCCTACTACGGAAGGTGGTCACGGTTCGTGTCGTGGTGGCCGATCGCCGACGCACTCGACGAGCAGGTGAGGATCGACCCGCACTGGGACGACGGCGGACTCTCTTGCAGTGAGTCGAACCACGCGATTCGCGAGATGTTCATCGCCTGGATGCGGGTCTTCTGCACCGATGAGGGACTCCTCGCGAAGGTGACCCCGAACTATCCCCCGATGGGCAAGCGAACATTGCAGGACAACGGAACCTGGCTCACCACACTTCAACGCGACGACGTCGAGCTGATCACCGACGGCATCGCGGAGATTACGGCTGACGGCGTACGCACCGCGGATGGCATACATCGACCCGCCGATGTGCTGGTGTGGGCGACCGGTTTCGACGTCAATCACCAACTCGGGCCCATCAATGTCCGGGGACTCGACGGACTAGAGCTGAACGAAGCCTGGGGCGATTCCGCGTACGCCTACCTGGGTGTCACCGTGCCCGGGTTCCCCAACTTCTTCTGCATGTTCGGCCCCGGCACCAACGCTGTGAACGGGGCCAGCATTATTTACAACTCGGAATGCCAGATGCGCTACATCATGGGCTGCATCGACATGGTGCTGGCGGGCGGTTTCGGCTCCGCAACGGTACGCGCGGACGTGTGCGACGACTACAACCGCCGCAGCCAGCAACGGCTCAAGGAGATGGTGTACACCCACCCGGCGGTCTCCAGCAGCTACTACAAGAACGCCGCGGGCCACGTGCCGACGTTGTATGGGTTCCGGATCTTCGACTATTGGAGATGGACCAACCGCCCAAACCCCGGCGACTACGAATTGCGCCGCACCGGAGTTGCTCTCGGTCCGGAAGCATGATGACGTATGTGCCGACTCGCATACTCCAACGGGGCACTGAGTCGCGAGGCCGGGTAGTGGGTTTGTCTCCCATGGCTGATGACCAGGGCTGGCCGCTGACCCTTCGCTCTTATCGCTTGGGCGCCGGTCGCTTCGCCGTGGCCTTGACTCCCCGGGCTTTCGTCGCCGCCCGCTTCTGAGCAGTCTTGTTCTTGGGAGAACTGCGGGCTGGGGCGTCGCCGTGGGGAGCCGGAGGCGGATGCTGCGGAGCGTCGGATCCTGGAAGGTCGTCCTGTCCCAAATAGGCAAGGTGTAGCGACCGCAGAAAATCCTTGTCCTCGTAGATCGGCATCAAGTCAGTGGCGCCGTCGAAAACCGTGGTCAGCCATGCCGAGCTTTTTGACGCGCCGGAGAGCTTCCAGGCGGCCGCCCACATCGCGCCAAGCGTCACGGCTCCCGCCGCAATGACTTCGATGGTCTGCTCGCCGCAGTTCTCCCAGAGCGCGTCCAGAACCGCGGCGGCCTTGGTGGCGCTCTTGCCTCCGCCTGGGCGGGCGTCGTCGTAGATCTGGCAGATCGTCTCGGGAGGCAGCGTCTGCTGGGCGAAAATCATCAAATCCATTGCCGCCTTCGCGGCGTCGCGCGGACTGTGAATCGCGCGGGGCGTGAAGCTCAGGTTCTTGATGGCATCGCCGATCCGGGCCGCGATGTCGTCGGCATGCGCGTCCACCATGTGGTCCTCATACGTGGCATGCACGCCGGTGCTGGCCCCATTCAACCCATCGGAGTGTTGGGAGGAATGCAACGGCTGGCAGGCGTCGCCCACATAATGCGCCAGGCAGCCGGCCGCGGCGAGAAAACTTGCGCCGTCTCCGTTCTTCGCGAATTCCACAATCTGGGCGAAGACCTGCCAGACGCGAAATGGTAGCGCCCCTTGGTTATTGGACCTTGCTGTCGACGCACTGGGAAGCGGCGCATCTTGATAGAAGCTCAGCCAGGTGCTGTGATTCAGCGAGTCCTCGTCGGCTTCATAGCGCGCAATCAGCGTTTGGCCGTCGCCGCCGGGAAGATCGATATCGGCGTAGTGGTTCCAGTTCTCCATCGCCCGCGCGACTTCCGGCTTGACCCGGTTGATATTCGTCTTCCACACCACGTCCGGCACGTCGCTGAGCGGGACGAAATCCTTGGCCTGCAGATGTGTCGCCAGTGCGAGTTGCTCGTCGCTGCTGAAACTGAGGTTGTTGATGTTGGCAATGAAGAATTTCTGCAACGCCTGGTTTCCCACCAGGAAGCAAGCCTGCTGACCGATTTTAAAGTGCCCCACCGGTCCCCAATACTGAAAGCGTTCGGCCGCGGGTCCGGCGAGCAGATCGAGATTGAGTTCCCGCAGGATCACTGCCATCGACGTCGCCAGCGAGAACTGCAGGAATTGGCCGGCACCCGGACCGTTGCTGATTCGCTGGCCGCCCCACTCCAGCCCGAACGGCGAACGCTTGTCCGGCTCCACGACTCCGTCCAGGCACCACAGCGACCCGGAATCGCCCGGCTGCGTGACCAGCGGGCCCGTGTCATCCGATCGCGTGCCGATGACGAAATTGGCGACATAGTCCCGCCCACCGACCGACTTGTATCGATAGAAAAGGGCTTTGACCTCTCCGCGCATTTCTCCGCTGGCGGCGCCACGCCCGGCCACCGGCTTCCCGATCCAGGACAGCGAGGCGGTGCCGGCGCTGAAATCCGCCACGTCGCCGATCGATTGAGTGAGCGCGTCCGCCTGCCAAATGTTGGCATCTTCCAGCCGGACGATGGCGGCATCAATGTTCACTACGGCGTCTCTGCCGGGCAGGCTGGGGTACACATCCGAAAATGTGCGCTCCGTCAGGTTGGGCGTTCCAAGAGTGCTCCCGACCACCATGGGAACACCGCGTATTAAAGCTCGTACGGGCCGCCCCACCTCGCCGGCGAGGTGGGTGTTGGTCAGGACATAGAAGTCACTGCCATCCGAAACCATGCAGGCAATCGTGCCCATCCGGCGCATGCCCTGGGCGTCGACATAAACAGGCGAACCGACGCCGAGCGAACTGGCCGCGAGCAGGCTCGGGTCGAGCGCGCGGGCCGGGAGATCGGCGGACTCCGCGAGGACCACGCAAACCGGAACAATGCGCCCGTCCGCCATATACACAAACGGTGGAACCACATCCTCGGGCCGTTTGATCAGGTCCTCGAGGGTTTGCCATTGCTTGACAAACACCAGAATGCACGGCCACGACCATCTCGTTACTGTGGAATTCAGCAGGGTGCGCGGTGGTGCCTTGGGGTGGCGTTCGTGGGCCTTACCAGTGCCCGCTTCGTGCACGTCACGGTCGGTGTCACGGATGAGGTAGCGCCCAATCGCGGTGGAGAATACGTTCGTTTTGTGTGCGAGGTGCACGTGAAACTGGTCGCGGGCATCCAGCAGATCACGGACGCCGAGCGAGTGAAAGTCGCTGGCGCACAGTTGTTTGTGATCTTGTGACAGGTTGTGTGTGGTGTGACGCATGGACTTGCCTCCGCGAAGCTTTCGGCTGTCAACTTGCGAGTCTCTGTGCGCCGGTCCAACTCGACCGTCGCAGCGAATTCGGGGACGCCACCAGTCGTTAACCGGGCCGCGTTCTCTCGATCAGCGGGTCCGGGCTTCGAAACCCTGACGGCGCTCCACTAGAACCCCGAACGCATTGGGTCGTCATTGTCTGCCTGGCAAATCCTATCGCGCGATGGTTGGCGGGAGTAGTTTTTTTCCTCGGTGCCTGGCTGATGACTGGCACCCCTGGTGAACTAGCCGCGCCGAAGGAGCCGCAATGGGGTTCATTAAACCCAACCTGCCCGTCGTCGACCTGGCCGAGTGGAGCAAGTTGCCTCGCGCCCAGCGGATCATCCCGATGCAACGCCATGTCGCCGAGAACGGTTTCGGCACTCCCCTGATCATGCATTTGATGTACGGCGTGAAGATCGCGCTCTACATCCTTGGCGGCTGGTTCTTCGGATGGTGCACCACGGGCATCGGCGGCTTCGGCGACGTCCGCACGTGGTGGTCGGAACCGATTGTGTTCCAGAAGGCCGTGCTGTTCACCATGCTGTTCGAAGTCGTCGGTCTGGGTTGTTGTTTCGGGCCGCTGGCCGGGCGCTACTTCCCGCCGATGGGATCGATCCTGTATTGGCTGCGGCCCGGCACCATCCGGCTGCCCCCCTGGCCGAAGCGAGTGCCGCTGACCAAGGGCATCGACCGGACCCCGTTCGACGCGTTGCTGTACGGCGCGCTGCTGGTATTGCTGACGATGGCACTGGTATCTGACGGGTCCGGCCCAATTCCGGCTCTGGGCACGGTAATTGGCGTGCTGCCGCGGTGGCAGACCATCGCGATCCTCGCGGTGTTGGCCGCAATCAGCCTGCGCGACAAGGTGATCTTCCTGGCCGCCCGCTCCGAGGTGTACGGGCCGCTGGCGCTGGCGTTCCTGTTCGTCGGGACCGACATCGTCATCGGAGCCAAGCTCGTCTTCATGGTGATCTGGCTGGGCGCGGCCACATCGAAGATCACCAGACACTTCCCGTTTGTGATCTCGACAATGTTGGCCAACAATCCGTTCCTGCCCTCGGGCGTGCTCAAGCGATCGCTGTTCAAGCGTTATCCGGACGACCTGAGGCCCAGCGCGTTGTCGGGTTTCATCGCGCACTTCTCCACTGCGATCGAAGGTTTAGTGCCACTAGCGCTGCTCTTCTCCCACGGCGGCTGGCCGACCGCGATCGCCGCGTTCGTGATGATCGTGTTTCACCTGAACATCCTGCTGGCATTTCCGATGGGGGTACCGCTGGAGTGGAACGTGTTCATGATCTTCGGTGTGCTGTGGCTGTTCGTGGCGCACGCACAAATCGGTTTGTCGGACCTGACCAGCCCCTGGCCCATCGTGCTGTTCGCGGTCATCACGACGGTCGTCGTGGTGGGAAACCTGTTCCCGCGCAAGGTTTCATTCCTGCCCGGCATGCGTTACTACGCCGGCAACTGGGACACCACGGTGTGGTGCGTCAAGCCCGCGGTGGACGACAAGTTCCGCACCGGGTCCCGTGCGCTGGGCCCGATGCAGCACCTGCAACTCGAGCGGCTGTACGGCAGCAAGGAGGAGACGCTGATTCCCCTGCACCTCGCGCTGGCGTTCCGCGGCATGAACACCCACGGGCGGGCGCTGCTGACACTGGTGCACCGGGCGCTGGCCGGCTACGACGAGGACGACTACAACCTGTGCGAGGGCGAGGTGCTGTGCTCGATGGTGCTGGGTTGGAACTTCGGCGACGGCCATATGCACAACGAGTGCCTCATCGAGGCGCTCCAGCAGCGCTGCGGCTTCCAGCCCGGCGACGTGCGGGTGGTGATCCTCGACGCGCAGCCCATCCAGCGGCAGCGGCAGGAATATCGGCTGGTGGATGCGGCGACGGGTGAATTCGAGCGAGGCTACATCGACGTCGACGACATGGTCACCACCCAACCGTGGGCCGACGATCTCCCGGTGCACGTGCAGCGCAGCGCCGCAGCCGACGCCGCCTGACTCAGCGGTCGCCACGCGCCGACGACAATAGCCGGCGCCGGCATGGCCCGAATCGAGTGTGCGGCTACGGCGACGATTCGGTGATTTTCGCGCCCGGGCCGCACAGCCAAAGCCACGGAGTCACAGTCGACGGCCGCGCTTGAGGGGCTGGGCCGCGTCAGCGGTTCCTGACCCGGCGCACCACGATCACGACGACGATCGCACCGACACCGGCCAGAGTGACGACGACGGCGGGCTTGGTGACAAACCCGATCACCCGGATTTTGAGATCGTCGGCAAGACGGCGAGGGTTAGCACGCTCGGCGAGTGAGTCGACGGTTGCCGCGAGCTGGTCGCGGGCGAGGTCGATCTCCTGCTTGATGGCTTCGGGGTCCCGGTCGGCCACGGTCCTGTCCTCCAAGTACTCCATAGTCGGCGTTGTGCACCTGAGGCACTACCCTAGATCAGCTGGCCTTGATGCCAGCGCGCCGGGAACAGAAAGGACCCACGTTGACCGAGACCACGCGGCTGGCGCCGGGCGACAAAGCGCCCGCCTTCAGCCTTCCCGACGCCGACGGAAACAAGGTGTCGCTGGCCGACTACAAGGGACGCCGTGTCGTCGTGTACTTCTACCCGGCGGCCTCGACGCCGGGGTGCACCAAGCAGGCCTGCGACTTCCGCGACAGCCTCGCCGAGCTCAACGAGGCCGGCATCGACGTCGTCGGGATCTCCCCCGACAAGCCGGAGAAGCTCGCCAAGTTCCGCGATGCGGAGGGGCTGACGTTTCCGCTGCTGTCCGATCCCGAGCGCAAGGTGCTGACGGCCTACGGTGCCTACGGCGAAAAGCAGATGTACGGCAAGACGGTCACCGGCGTCATCCGGTCTACCTTCGTCGTCGACGAAAAAGGCAAGATCGCCGTCGCGCAGTACAACGTGAAGGCCACCGGGCACGTCGCCAAGCTAAGACGCGATCTGTCGGTGTAACCGACTGGGACACAAGCGTTCTGACTACGGGTTACCGATCGTCGAGCACTGGACCATGTTGTCCTCGCCCGCCCCGGTGCCGGACTTGGTGTCCTTGACCGTTCCGTTGACGCTAACCGTGCATGCCGTCTTCTGGCCGGTGGGATTCGCGGTCACGACGAACATCGACGTGGGGCTGGCGTCCTTGTTCATAAACGAGAAAGACCACGGGACCGGCTGATTGGTCAGCCTCTGCATGACGCCCGCTGCGTCGTAGTACGTAACCACCGCCAGCGGGGCATCCGAGGTCACGGTATACCCAACCGCGTCGCCCACCGCGGCCACCGCGCCCGGCGCGGTCGAGAGTGACACTCCCACTACTAACGCGGCGGCTGCAGCAAACCTTGTCCTACGCATCGGCGCTCCTCTATTTGCCCCCGCTGATGGCTACTCTGCACCGGTTTTGCCGTTTCGACAAGTCCGACGACAGCGGCCCGGAAGTGGGCAGGCAAAGAAACGCATCAGTCGCCGATGACGGCCGCCGCCGTGTGCTCGGTGATGGGCCGCGCGCAGCCCTGTTCGTCGCAGACCCGCTGCAGCTTGTCCAGCGTCTCGTCGAGCCCCGACCCGAGCCGCTTGCCGGGGGTGAAGGTGGCCGGCAGGTGCTGCATGCCCTGGATCACGCCGATGGTCGGATAGTGCACGGTGCCCTCGGGGTCGCAGCGGTAGTCGGGCATCCGGTCGAGCACCGCCGTAAGCATCGACTTGAACACCACGCGCGCGACATTGGAGCCGATGCAGCGGTGGATGCCGAGCCCGAAGCTGAAGTGCCGATTGTTCTTACGGCCGAGGTCCAAACGATTCGGATCGGGAAACACCGAGGGGTCGCGGTTGGCCATCGCCCAGGACAGCCACAGGCGATCGCCTTCCTTGAAGCGTGTGCCCGCTATTTCGAGATCGGCGGCGATCGTGCGACCGTCGCCCGGAGCAGGCGTGAAGTACCGCAGGAACTCTTCGGTCGCCGAGTCGAGCAGCGTGTCCGATTCGCGCCGGAGCAGCTCGCGCTGCTCGGGATTTTCGCCGAGCCATTCGAGTGCGTGCGCGGTCAGCGCGGTCGTCGTGTCGAAGCCTCCGCCAATGATCAAGCCGAGCATTCCGAGCAGCTCGCTGTCGGGGGCGGGTTCGCCGTCGATCTGAAGTCTTGCCAACGCATCCACCAGGCCGGGGCGCGGGTTCTCCCGGATCTCGAGGAGGTGATTGAACAGGTCCGCCCCCATTGCCATGGTTTGCTCCAAAACCCTTGGTGCGTCCGGGGAATCGGCGGGGGTGTAAACGTTGGCGTGGGCCGGTTCGCAATAGAGCTGCCACTTCTTCAGCGGAACGCCCATCATCGCCAGGGTCAAGACGGCGGGCACGACGTTCGCGAGATCGTCGACGAAGTCGATCCGCCCTCCTTCGATTTTCTCGTCGATGCTCGCCCGCACGATCTCGTCGACAAACGGCTTCCAGCGCTTGACGGCTGCCGGGGACAGGTAGGGGTTGAGGATGCTGCGGTAGGCGGAGTGCTCGGGTTCGTCCATCTCGAGCATGCCGCCGCGGACGCCGGTTCCCTGCGGCAGCGTGGGAATCGTGATGCCCTTATAGCCGGTGCCTTCGCCGGTCACGTCGTGATCGTTGGACACGTGCGGGCATCGAGCGAGCTCGAAGACTTCCCGGTTGCCCGCGGCCACCCAATGTCCGTCATAGGTGTCGGTCCACGCCAGCGGGCAGGTGGCATGCATCTCCTCGGTGATCGCGGTGAACCGTTCGCGGTACTCCGGAGTGTGCCGATCAAAGTGGTAACGGTTGGTCTTGCCGGCCTTATCTGCCGTGTCGGTCAGTGTGTCTTCCGTAGTCACCGTGGCCTCTCCTGCGGACGAGCGGCTGCCTATAGAAGCAGTATGCGGCGAGACGGTCCGTCTACAAAGTAATTCTGGACCCCAATTGGGATCGGTAGCCGGCCGCGATCGTCAGAATTTTCGGTAATGGATTGCCGTGATGTATGGCGCAATTGGCAGCGAAAGGACTACTGATGAATACACCTCGCACCTTAGGTCGGATGGTCGCGGGCGCGCTGACATCCGCTGGCGTAGCCGTGGCCGGCCTGGGCCTGGCCGCACCCGCCCAGGCCGGGCCGTCCTATTGGCATTACTGCCCCGGCCAGAAATGGGGATACACCGTTCCGATACCGCCGGGATTCGATCTGAGTGTGTGCCACTGGTTCGCCGTCACCGTGACCAACGGCCCGTCCGGCCCGGTGTACCACTTCGAGGAGGCCAATCCGGCAGACGTACCCGCACCGGCACCCGGCTTCCCCTGGCCGTGAAATGTCGTGATCTAGACGCGGCACCACCGTTTTTCAGCGCCCACGCCCCCGTTGATGCACGGACGGTAAAGGTGCCGAAAGCCCTTGCGGCGAACGTCAATGCGCGGTCGCGCCCGACAGGTCCAGGGCGATGTCGACGAGCATGTCCTCCTGCCCGCCAACCATCCCACGACGCCCGGCCTCGACGAGAAGCGTTCGTGCGTCCACACCGAAGCGTTCGGCCGCCACCTCCGCGTGCCGTAGGAAGCTGGAGTACACACCGGCATAACCGAGGGTGAGCGTCTCGCGATCGACGCGCACCGGACGTTGCTGAAGCGGGCGAATCAGGTCTTCGGCGGCATCCTCGAGGGCGTTGAGATCGCAGGCGTGCTGCCAATTCATGCGGTTAGCGGCCGCGATGAACACCTCCAGAGGGGCGTTGCCCGCACCCGCACCCATACCGGCCAGTGACGCATCCACGCGGCGACACCCATGCTCGACAGCCACCATCGAGTTCGCCACCCCCAGCGACAGGTTGTGGTGGGCGTGGATGCCGACTTCTGTTTCCGGACATAGCTTTTGGCGCACCGCGTCGACACGCTCGGCGACATCGCGCATGGTCATGGCGCCGCCGGAGTCGACGACGTACACACAGCCGGCGCCAAAGCCCTCCATCAACGCGGCCTGCTCAGCCAGCGCCTGCGGAGTTGTCATGTGACTCATCATCAAGAAGCCGACGGTGTCCATGCCCATGTCGCGGGCGGCCGCGATGTGGTGCGCGGAGATATCGGCCTCGGTGCAGTGGGTGGCGACGCGCACCACGCTGGCACCCGCCCGGTGTGCGGCGGCGAGATTTCGGATGGTACCGATTCCCGGCAGGATAAGGGTCGCGATCTTGGCGCGTCGCACCACAGCGGCGACCGCCTCGATCCACTCCAAATCCGTGTGTGCACCAAACCCGTAGACGCAGCTGGACCCGCCGAGCCCGTCGCCGTGAGCGACCTCGATCGAGTCCACACCCGCGGCGTCCAGCGCCGCCGCGATGTCGGTGACCTGCCGCAGACTGTATTGGTGGCGCACCGCGTGCATCCCGTCACGCAAGGTAACGTCACTGATGTAGAGCCGCCCAGTCTCAGTGCTACCCATGGTCAGACACCCACCTTCTTCATCGCATGTGCCGCAATGCTTTTGGCGGTCGCCAGGGCCGCCGATGTCATGATGTCGAGGTTTCCGGCATGGGCGGGCAAGTAATCGGCGGCGCCCGTCACCTGCAGCAGGCTGGTGATCCTGGTGCCGATGAACTTCCCGGTCTCGGGAATGTAGAGCGCGTTGTCCGGACCGAAAGCCTCGAACTGCACCGGCTGTTTGAGCCGGTATCCGGGTACGTAACGCTGGACCCGCTCGACCATCGCCGCAATGGCCGCCTCGATGGCGACGTGGTCGCAGTCGCCCTCGACCAGGCAGTACACCGTGTTGCGCATCAGGATCGGCGGTTCGGCCGGGTTGAGGACGATCACCGCTTTGCCTCGTTGGGCTCCGCCGACGACGCGCAAAGCGGTGGCGGTGGTCTCGGTGAACTCGTCGATGTTCGCACGGGTCCCGGGCCCGGCCGACTTCGACGAGATCGATGACACGATCTCGGCGTAGGACACCGGCGCAACTTGGTTGACCGCGGCCACGATCGGCACCGTTGCCTGCCCGCCACACGTCACCATGTTGAGGTTCGGCGCGTCTATGTGGTCTTCGAGATTGACCACCGGAACGCAGAATGGGCCGATGGCAGCCGGGGTGAGGTCGAGCAGTCGTACACCGCTGTGACGCAACGCCTCCCAGTGCCTCGGGTGGGCCTCGGCAGAGCTGGCGTCGAATACCAACCGAATCTCATTGAAGCCGGGGAGGGCGAGCAACCCGTCGACCCCCTCCGAGGATGTCAGCACACCAGCGTGTTTCGCCCGTGCCAGCCCGTCAGAAGCCGGGTCGACACCGATCATCGCTGCCATGGTCAGCGGTCCCCCGCTGCGCAGGATCTTGAGCATGAGGTCGGTGCCGATGTTGCCCGACCCGATGATCGCCACCCGAAAAGCTGGACCGGTCATGGGGTTTCCTTTCGATCTACGCGAAACTGAGGCCGACCGTGCCGAGGCCGGTGATCGTGGCGGATGCTCGGTCGCCGGCCTCGACAAACGCCGCTGTCGTGTAGGAGCCGGACATCACGAATTGTCCGGCCTCGATTGCGGTTCCGTACTCGGACAACGCGTTGGCCAGCCACGCGACGGCTGCGGCCGGATCACCCATCACGGCGGTGCCCTGCCCGGTTTCGACGAGCGCATCGTTGCGGTACAGCGCCGCGGTGGTGGCGCGCAGCGCAGGCGCGTCGGACATCGGCACCCATTTGCCCAGCACCACCGCACCGGAGCTGGCGTTGTCGGCGACGGTGTCCGCCAAAGTGATCCGCCAATCGGCGATGCGGCTGTCCACGACTTCCAGCGCTGCGGCCACTGCTTCGGTGGCCGCCAGCACCTCGTCGACCGTCACCCCCGGGCCGCGCAGCGGCGCCCGCAGCAGAAACGCCACCTCGGGCTCCACCCGCGGCGCGCAGAAACCACCCCTGGGCACCGTCGTCCCGTCGGCCAGCATCATCGTGTCCAGGACGTAGCCGAAGTCAGGCTCATTGACGCCCAACAGGGTTTGCATTGGCGCCGAGGTCAGCCCGATCTTATGGCCGCGCAACTGGGCGCCCGCGCCGACATGACGGGCCAGATTGCGCCGCTGCACCCAATATGCCCGAGCCACATCGAGATTGGGGTACGACACGGTCAGCGGTGGGATTGGGCTGGCGCTCAACTGCGCGGCGTACAACCGCTGAGCCGCCGCGTCCAGCTGGGATTCCTCAGCGATCACATTGGTCATGTGAGGTCCCCGGACCCTAAGAGCTGAGTCGCCGAGTCGAAGACCAGGCGGGCGTGCAGTTCGAACAGCTTGATCAGGTCAACCGAGTCGCCGCCGACCTCCTTGGCGATGAACAGCCCGTCGGCACCGGCGATCGCGTACGTCGTCAGCAGCCGCACACTGTCCTCGTCGAGGTCGGGTGCGACATCGCGCACGATCGTCTCGAATCGGTGAAAGGCCCGGTCGCGCACCTCCAGGAACATCTCCCGGGCCCGCGGCTCGACGGGTCGACGCTCCAGCGCGAGCATCAGCCCCAGGCGGATGAAGTCGGGCGCATCAAGTAGCGCCTTGGCCACCTGCGTGCCGAGGTCGACCACCCGCTCGCGGACCATCGGCTCGCCCGGCAGCTCCAGCGCGGCCAGCCACCGGCCGAAACTTCGCTCGATGACCGCGGCTATCAGGTCGTCCTTGTCGGTGAAGTGCCAATAGATCGACGTCGGGGGCAGGCCGCTTTTCTTGCTGACCAGCGAGATCGTCGTGCCTTCGTAACCGCGTTCGGTGGCGACCTCGGTCGCCGCATCGAGGATGCGCTCGCGCGACTGTTCCCCGTTGGCGCGGGTGCGTCTGCGGGCGCGAGGTTCGCCTGCGTCGGTGCCTGTCGTCACGATGCCTCCTTCGGGGTGTTGACGGTCACGCTATAAGAGCTTACTGTATGGATCACTACATTAACAAGCGGCGAAGGGGCCGACATGAAAGACCAAAAAACCTATGACGTGGCGATCGTCGGCTATGGCCCGGTCGGCTGCACCGCAGCGAACCTGCTAGGCCAACTGGGCCTCAATGTCGTAGTGGTGGAGCGCGACCCCAACATCTATGCCCGTGCGCGCGCCATCTCCACCGACGAGGAAGTCGTTCGCATCTGGCAGCAGGTCGGGCTGGCCGATCGCCTCAACGCCGATATGCAGCCCGGCTCCGGGGCGGCGTTCGTCGACGCCAACGGCGTGCCGTTCGTCAGGCTGACGCCCGTGTCGCGGGGCAACGGTCACCCGCCGCAACAGTTCATCTATCAACCCGCGCTGGAGAAGGTGCTGCGCGAAGGGGTCGACCGCTTCCCCAACGTGTCCGTTCTGCTCAACCACGAATGTCTGCGGCTCATCCCCCAAGACGACGGGATCGAATTGATGCTGGCCGACCTCACCACCGACGAGTTCCGCCGGATCCGTGCCTCCTACGTGATCGCCGCCGACGGCGGCTCAAGTGCCATTCGTGCCCAGCTGGGTGTCGGGTTCACCGGCCGCACCTACGCCGAGCGCTGGATCGTCATCGACACCAAAGTGCTCCAGGAGTGGCCCGGCCACGACCGGCTTCGGTTCCATTGCAACCCCGACCGGCCGACCGTGGACTGTCCCACCCCGCTGGGACACCACCGCTGGGAGTTCCCGGTGCGTGACGAGGAAGACGAGAACGACTTCCTGAACGAGGAGGCGATCTGGAAGGTGTTGAGCCGCCAGGGAATATCGCCCGACAACGTGCGTATCCTCGGCTTCGCCTGCTACAGCCACCATGTCCGCTTCGCCGACCGGTGGCGGGCGGGCCGGATATTTTTGGCCGGAGACGCCGCACACGCGATGCCTCCGTGGATCGGCCAGGGTATGTGTGCGGGTGTGCGCGATGTGGCGAACCTGTGCTGGAAGCTCGGCGCCGTGCTGAACGGGTCGCTGCCGGAATCCGTGCTCGACACCTACCAGGCCGAGCGCTTACCCCATGTCAAAGAGGTAACCAACCGCGCGGTCAAGACCGGCAACCTCATCATTGAGCGAAATCGGTTGCGGGCAAAGGCGCGCAATCATTTCTTCCGCACAGCCAGCAAGGTGCCGTACTTTCCCAGCTGGTTGCGCAATCACCGGTGGCTGCCCGACGCGCGCTACCGCGACGGCCTACTGGCGCACAACGGAAACGGGGCCGTCGGCTGGCTCATCCCGCAACCGTGCGTCCTCGACGAAAAAGGCGACAACGTCCGTCTCGATGACGTAATCGGCGGCCGCTGGACGGTGCTGCACACCGGGCGCGCAGCCCAATGTCCGGACTGGCGGGCAGCCGGCGTGCCCGTCCTGCAGGTCACCTCGCCCGGGAGCGTTCCGCGTGCGGACTGCGTCGTCGACAACGACGGGTCGCTCATCGCCTGGCTCGGCAAGAAGGGCGCCTCGGTGGTGGCCGTTCGGCCCGATGGCTTCGTCTACGCCGGCGCCGGTGATCGCCAGCCCTTGCCCCCACCGCCGCCCGGCTTCAAGTCGTAAGGAGAAACAATGAGTATCGGCACCATCACCGAACGCACCATACGTGTCCACGGAAAAGAGATCTTCGTTGCCGAGAGCGGCACCGGCCCTGCCGTCGTCTTGCTGCACGGCGGCGGCCCGGGCGCGTCGGGCATGTCGAATTACGTCCGCAACGTCGACGCGCTGGCCGCAAACTTCCGCGTCCTCGTTCCAGACATGCCGGGCTATGGACGCTCCACCAAGGGTGTCGACCGCCGAGATCCGTTCGGATACCTCGCCGATCACATCCGGGGCATGCTCGACGAGCTCGGCATCGGCAGTGCGCATCTGGTCGGAAATTCCTACGGCGGCTCGTGCGCGCTGCGACTGGCCCTAGACACTCCGGACCGAGTCGACAAGCTTGTGCTGATGGGTCCCGGCGGCGTCGGAACCAGCCGCGGATTGCCCAGCGAGGGGTTGCGCAAGCTGCTGGCGTACTACGGCGGCGACGGACCGAGCCGGCAGAAGCTGCGCGCGTTCATCCGCTCCTACCTGGTGCATGACGCGGACGCGGTGCCCGACGCGCTGATCGAGTCGCGTTACCAGGCGTCGATCGATCCCGAGGTCGTTGCCAACCCTCCCCTGCAACGCCCGTCCGGGTTACGCACCCTGTGGCGCATGGACTTCACCCGCGACCGCAGACTCGGCAGCCTCGCCACGCCAACGCTGATCATCTGGGGGCGTGACGACAAGGTCAATAAACCCGGCGGCGCGGCGATGCTGGCAGACCGGATGCCCAACGCCGACGTCCTGCTCGCCGCGCGCACCGGGCACTGGGTGCAGTGGGAGCGCGCCGAACTATTCAACGCAGTCACCACTGCATTTCTGAAAAGCTGAGGATCAAAATGTCTACCGCTCAACCATCTTCGGTGTTCGGCAACGTTCAGCTGGGTTATGTCGTGATCGAAACCAACAAGATCGGCGACTGGATACGGTTCGGCCGCGACGCGGTCGGCATGCACCTCGACGAGCTGACGCCCGACACTGTCCGATTCCGCCTTGACGACAACGAATGTCGAGTGCTGCTCCGGCGGGGGCCAGCCGAGGATGTCGTCGCGCTGGGTTGGCAGCTCGACGGGCATGCGACCTTCGACGAGATCGGTCGCCGCGTCGCCGACCACGCAGTGCCCAGCGTCGAGGGAACCGAAGAAGAAGAGAAGCTGCGTGGTGTCGAGCGCTTCCTGCGGTTTCCCGGCCCGCATGGGCTCGCCCAAGAGGTTTACACCACCGCCCGCACCGCGCCGTTGTCCCTGGACATACCGGGAAGCGGATTCGTCACGGGCGCAGGTGGAATGGGCCACGTCGCCCTCGCGACCAAGAAGCCACACCAAGTGCGTGGCTACTACAACCACGTGTTCGATGCGAGGCTTTCGGACTACATCGACGAAACGATCAGCGGAATGAAGTTCAAGATCCGATTCCTCCGGGTCAACGAACGACACCATTCCGTGGCGATCGCGTCGGTGAATGCCTTGCCAATCAACCCGATTCGCACCCGCGTCCAACACGTCAACGTCCAGGTGGCCACACTCGACGACATGGTCGGTTCCTATCAGCGAAGCAAGGAACTGGGATTCGGCATCGCGCTGTCGGTGGGCCAGCACACCAACGACAAGGAACTGTCTTACTACGCCATGACGCCGTCGGGATTCGAGTGGGAGGTCGGGTGGAACCCGATCGTGGTCGACGAATCCACGTGGAGCCCCACCACGCACCAGGGAATCAGCATCTGGGGGCACCAGCCGGAAGGGCAGACCGTCATCGACAAGCTCAACCAGTTTGCGGTGGCCGCGCGCTCGGTGCTGCAGCGGGAAGACACGGTCGCCCCGCTGAGCGCACCCGGGATCGCCGACGACTAGGAGCGGCGTCGAGCTGGGCGGCTAGGCCAGCTTGGCTAACAGCAGGGCCTCGGCTATGGCCGCGCGTTCCAGCACGCCCAAGTGCAGACTCTCGTTGATGCTGTGTGCCTGGGTTGCGGGATCTTCGACTCCGGTCACCAGGATTTTCGCCTGCGGGAACGCCTCGGCGAACTCCGCGATGAACGGGATCGACCCACCCATGCCCATGTCGATCGCGTCGGTGCCCCACGCCTGCCGGAACGCCTGGCGCGCGGCGTCGTAGACGCTGCCGCTGGCATCGATGGCGTAGGGCTCACCGATGTCGCCGCGGGTGACGCTGATCTGCGCGCCCCACGGGGTGTGCTGTTGCAGGTGCGCGGTCAACGCGTCCAGGTGTGCGGCCGCGTCGCCGCCGGGCGCCACCCGCATGCTGATCTTGGCGGCCGCGCGCGGGATCAGCGTGTTCGACGCCTTGTCGATCGGCGTGGTGTCGATGCCGATCACGGTGATCGCGGGTTTGGCCCAAAGCCGCTGCGGCGCCGAACCCGAACCGATCTCGGACACCCCGTCCAGCAGGCCGGAGTCGGCTCGCACCCGCTCGGGCGGGTAATCCACTGCGGCGGCGGTGCTTTCGTGTAAGCCGGTGACGGCCACGTTGCCGTCGTCGTCGTGCAGGCTGGCCAGCAGTCGCACCAGCACGCTCAGCGCGTCGGGCACCACGCCGCCCCAAATGCCCGAGTGCAGGCCGTGGTCGAGGGTGGCCACTTCGACCACGCAGTCGACCAGGCCACGCAGCGTCACGGTGAGCGCCGGGGTTTCGGTGCTCCAGTTGTCCGAGTCGGCAATGACGATCACGTCGGCGGCCAGCGCATCGCGGTGGGCGGCCAGCAGCCGGCCCAGCGACGGCGACCCGGATTCCTCTTCGCCTTCGACGAAGACCGTCACGCCCACCGGCGGTTGGCCGCCGTGCGCCCGGAATGCGGCCAAATGCGTTGCGATACCGGCCTTGTCGTCGGCGCTGCCGCGCCCGTACAGCCGTCCGTCGCGCTCGGTCGGCTCGAACGGCGGCGATGACCACTGCTCGCGGTCGCCTTCGGGCTGCACGTCGTGGTGAGCATAAAGCAGCACGGTGGGCGCGCCGGCCGGTGCCGGATGATGCGCGATGACAGCCGGAGCGCCGCCCTCGCTGACGATATGGACATCGCTAAAACCGGCCTGGGACAACAGATCCGCCACTGCATGCGCGCTGCGATGCACCTCGTCACGGCGGCCCGGATCGGCCCACACCGATTCGATCCGCACCAGGTCCTCGAGATCGCGGCGCACCGACGGCAAGATTTCGCGGACGCGTTCGACAAGATCGCTCATGATCTCGAGGCTAGCTCGTCGGCGCGGCCAGGCCGCTCAGGACGTTTCGAGGATGGCGACCGCAGCCGCGGTATCCCCTTCGTGGGTCAGCGACACATGGATCGTGACGTCGGCCAGATGCTTGGCGATGTCTCCGGTCAACCGCACCCGCGGCCGTCCCCACATGTCGGTGACGACCTCGATGTCGCGGTGAATGTCCTCGCGCAGGATCGGCCGCTGGGAGAACCGTGACCCGGACCAGGCCTTGATCACGGCTTCCTTGGCGGCCCATCGGGCGGCCAAGTGACGCGCCGCCGACGAACTCTTGTCGGAGGCGTCACGACGCTCACCCGGCGTAAATGTTTCGGAGAACACCGTTCCCGGTTGGTCAACCTGGTCGGCGAAATCCGGAATGGAGACGAGATCGATCCCCACACCGACAATGCCCATGGCTGGCCAGGTTAACCGATCGCCAAAGTCATCCGGCAGGCACCTCGTAGGCGTCGTCGTCGCCCAGTCGCGCGACCGGGTTCAGCAGCATCGAAGCCTCCTGGCGCTTCTCCGGCGAGCTGTGATCGAAACGACGGTCCGGGGGCCGCTGGTACATCGGCTCGCCGCCGGCGATGGCCGACACCAACCGGCGCTGACCGGCCAGCACGCGTGCCTCCGCGCGCCGCTGGTAGTCCTCGCGCTCGCCCGGGTCCAACGTGGCGATGAACGCCTGCGGGTGCACCAGCGCGACCAGCCCGGACACGTGACCGAACCCGAGGCTGGTCAGCATCCCGGCCTTGAGCGGGAACTTCCCGCCGAGGCGCAAGGTGTCGCGCACCCAGACGAAGTGGGCCGAACCGGACAGCTCGTCGTCGACGCAGTCCAGGCTGCGGTTCGGCGGGATCACGCCGTCGCGCAGCATCTGGCACAGCCCCATCATCTGGAAGACCGCCGCTCCACCCTTGGCGTGCCCGGTGAGGCTCTTCTGCGACACGATGAACAGCGGAGCACCCTCGGAGCGCCCCAGCGAGTCGGCCAGCCGCTCGTGCAGCTCGGTCTCGTTGGGATCGTTGGCCAGCGTCGACGTGTCGTGCTTGGAGATCACCGCGATGTCGTCGGGGCCGACACCCAGCTTGGCCAATTCGCGTGCCAGTGGCGACTCCTTGCCGCCGCGGCCTGCGCCGAGTGCACCCAGGCCGGGGGCCGGGATCGAGGTGTGCACACCGTCTCCAAAGGACTGCGCGAAGCCCACCACCGCGAGCACCGGCAGACCCATCTTCAGCGCCAGGTCACCGCGCGCCAGCAGGATGGTGCCGCCACCCTGGGCTTCGACGAAGCCGAGCCGCCGACGGTCGTTGGGCCGCGAGAACTTCGAGTCCGCGATGCCGCGGTCGCGCATCATCTCGGTGCTGGCGGTGGCCGCCATGTCACCGAAGCCGATGATGCCTTCCAGCGTCAAGTCGTCGATACCGCCGGCCACGACCATCTCGGCCTTACCCAACCGGATCTTGTCGACGCCCTCCTCGACCGACACCGCTGCCGTCGCGCACGCGGCGACGGGGTGAATCATCGAGCCGTAGCTGCCGATGTAGGACTGAACCACGTGCGCGGCAACGATGTTCGGCAGAACTTCCTGGAAGATGTCGTTCGGCTTGTTACGGCCCAACAGGTTTCCGTGGTACATCGTCTGCATAGAGCTGCCACCACCCATACCGGTGCCCATGGTGTTGGCCACCAGGCTCGGGTGCACGTAGCGCATCACTTCGGCGGGACTGAACCCGGCGGACAGGAACGCGTCGACGGTCGCGACGATGTTCCACACCGCAAGGCGGTCGATGGAACTGGCCATGTCCGCGCTGATGCCCCACACGGTCGGGTCGAACCCGGTCGGGACCTGGCCGCCGACCACACGCGACAGCTTGTTCTTCCGCGGCACCCGAATCTCGGTGCCCGCCTTGCGGATAACCTGCCAGTCGCTCGAGTCGGGCACCGGCCGGATCACCGTGTGCTCGGGGTCGAACTCGGCGAACGCGCGGGCGTCGGCCTCGGACGAGACGACGAACGCGAAGTCCTTGTCCAGGAACACCGACACCAGCAGCGGCGACGCGTGGTCCGGGTCGATCGAGCCGTCGTCGACGAACTCCCGGATGCCGCAGCGCTCGACGACGATGTCGTGGTAGCGCTCGACCAGGTCGGCCTCGTCGATCAGGTCACCGGAAGCCGTGTCATACCAACCCGGTTGAGGGTCGTCCTCCCAGCGGATCAACCCGGTGGTCCAGGCCAGCTCGAGGACACCCGCGGCCGACAGCTCGTTGTCGACCTCCATCTCGAAGCGGGTGCGCGAGGATCCGTACGGGCCGAGTTCGGCGCCGCCGACGATCACCACGAGGTCGGCCGGGTCGAGATCGAGGTCGGCCCATTCCGGCGGCGGCGCCGGGGTGAATCCGCGCGGCGGGGACGGCAGCGCGGCAACGGTCTCCGGGTTACCCCGGCCGCTCTCGTCGTCTTCGACTGCCTCCGAAGACATCTCCTCGCGCGCCTTGGCGGCCAACTCGGCCATGTCGAGTTCGACGTCACCGAGGCCGCCGGTCAGATCCGCCTCGATCGGCTTGCCCGCCGCGGCCACCTTCGACTCCACGTCGCAGAGGGCCAGCAGCATCCCGGCCATCTCGTCGGTGGAGTAGGTGGTGACACCGGCCTCCTCGACGGCGGTGACGATGGCGTCGTTGTGACCCATCAGTCCGGTGCCGCGGGTCCAGCCAATCAGCGCGTGCGCCAAGCTGACTCGCGCGGCCCACGAGGATTCGGCGTGCCAGCGGCTCACCAGCGCGTCCAGCGCGGCCTTGGCCTCTCCGTAAGCGCCGTCACCGCCGAACATTCCGCGGTTGGGCGAGCCCGGCAGCACCACGTGCAGGCGTGACGCGATGTCGCGCTCGGCGCCGATCTTAGACAGGCCGCCGATCAGCCGCTGCACGGCCCACAGCAGAACCTTCATCTCCATCTCGGAGCGTGAACCGGCCTCCGACAGATCGCCGGCCACCCGCGGTGCCGCGAACGGGAACAGCAGTGTCGGGGTCTGAGCATCCTTGATGTGAATCGACTGCGGCCCAAGGCTTTCGCTCTGCTCGGTACCGACCCATTCGACCAGGGCGTCGATGTCGGCGTAGGAGGCCATGTTGGCCGCGACCACCCACAGCGTCGCACCGAACCGGGCGTGGTCGCGGTACAGGTTGCGGTAGAACGCCAGCCGCTCATCGTCAAGCTTGGACGTCGTGGCGATGACGGTGGCACCGCCGTCGAGCAGACGCGCCACGACCGACGCGGCGATCGAACCCTTCGACGCCCCGGTGACGACCGCGACTTCGCTGCTGTAGCGGCCGGGGTCCGGGTTCTCGGCGCCCGCGGCGATGCGGCCAAACAGCGAGGCGTGGATCTGCTGGCCCGCGGCCAGCGCCTTGCCTTGCCACCAAGTCGCCTGGGTGGCGACGACGTGGCCGGCACCCTCGAAGCGCTCCGACAGGCGCACCCAATCGGCGTCGATGTCGCCCTCGTCGGTCAGCCACAGCTTGACCAGGTCCTCGCGGGCGCTGGCCCAGCGGTCGTCGAACACGACCGCCTTCTTGGCCTCGAACGCCGGCGCCACCAAACGTGGCCATTCCGAACCTAATTCGGCGGTAATCAGGTCGATCAGCTCGGCGTCGGTGGCCACCGGCGATGCGCTGACCGTGTCGTCGAGACCCAGCTGACCCAGCACCAGGCGGGCCGCCGAAGCCAGCACGCCGTCACGGCCGGTGATCTGATCGGTGAACTCCGACAGTGCGGCGGCGTCGATCGTCGCCCCGCCACCACCACCCGCCGCAGGCAGCGACACCGAAACACCATGGCGCGCAGCGACCGAGGCGACCGCGGCGTCGATGGCCTTGTCGACCGACGCGGCGTCGCCCAGCGCGCCCTCGTGCAGGTGCCCGAGGGCACCGCCGCGGACGCTGGTGCCCTCGCGGGTTCCCAGCGCGACCTCGACGACGACGTGCTTGGCCCACCCCTCGCCGAGCTCCCAGGTCTTGGTGACCCGCTCGGTGATCGCGGCCGGCCGCTTGCCGGACGGCCCGAGGACCGTGCGCAGCTGGTCGTTGATCGCATCGGAAAGCACTGGCCCGTAAGGCTTGTAGGTGCGCGCCAGCTTGGTCACCTGCGACCGCAGCCCGGCCAGGTCGGCCTCTGCGGCACCGTCGATGGCGCCCAGGTTGAGCTCCGAACCCAGGTCGACCAGCAGCTGGTTACGCCGCGACGACGCACCGTCGGTGATGGACTCGATGGAGTCCAGCTGCTCGATCTGGTCGATGCGCATCTTGGCCGACAACGCGATCAGCGCCAAAGTGGCGTCGGCCGCGTCGAATCCGATGTCGTCGGGCCGCGGAGCACCCGACGGAGCTCCGGCGGCAGCCGGAGCGACGGCGGGTGCGACATTGGGGTTGAGCGCGCCGTCCGACGCGGCAGCGTCGGAATCACTCTGCTCGTCCTCGGCCTCCGGCTCGGGGTCGGTGTCGTTGGCGAACAGCACTGCCGCGTCGCGCTCGGCGTTGAGCACTTCGACCGTGCTGTGCGCGTATTCGGGCAGCTTGAGGGTGTTGGTGGCCAGCCCTGCGACGGTCGGTGCGGACTTCACGCCGATCTCGACGAACCGCTCCACGCCCAGACCACCGGCGGCCTCCTCGATGAAGAGCAGGTCCTGGGTTTCGATCCAGCGCACCGGACTGGCGAACTGCCACGCCAACAGCTCGATGAAGACCGTGCGGGCCATCTCACGCGGCCGCTCGGCGAGCCAGGTGTCGTAATCGGCCAGGATCGGGTCCAGTGGTTCGGCCGGGACCAGGTCGCGGATCTCCTGGATGAAGTCGCGGTCCAGCGTGAACGGCCGCGGCACCAGGTTGGGGATGTAGCGCCCGATGACCAGCTCGGGATCCTGGTCGCGCGGCATGACCCGTTCCAGCGAGCGGCGGAAGTCGGCAACCCCGACCCGCAGCACCCGCGAGTGGAAGGGCACGTCGATGCCCGGCACCAGGATGAAAGAGCGCTTGCCGCCACTGATCTCGCGGCGCTTCTCCACTTCTTCCTCGAGGGCCTCGAGACCGCGTACCGTGCCGGCGATCGCGTACTGCGAGCCACGCAGGTTGAAGTTGACGATCTCCAGGAATTCCCCGGTGCGCTCGGCGATTTCGGCGACGAAGTCGGTCACCTCGTCGTCGGGCAGGTCGATCTGCGAGGGGCGGATCGCGGCCAACCGGTAGTTGGAGCGGCCCATCTCATCGCGCGGCACGATGTCGTGCATGTTCGACCCGCGGTGGAACACGGTCTCCAGCAAGGCTTCCAGCTCGTAGACGCCCAGCACGCAGGCCAGCGCGGTGTATTCGCCGACCGAGTGACCGCACGCGATGGCACCCTCGACGAACGCACCCTGCTCGCGCATCTCTGCGACCTGCGCGGCCGCCACGGTCGCCATCGCGACCTGAGTGAACTGCGTCAGGTACAGCACACCATCGGGGTGGTGGTAGTGCACACCGCTGGCGATCAGGCTGGTCGGGTTGTCGCGCACCACGTGCAGCACCGAGAAGCCCAGGGTCTCGCGGGTGAACTTGTCCGCATCGTCCCAGATCTTGCGGGCGGCCTTGGAGCGGGCGCGAACCTCCATGCCCATGCCCTTGTGCTGAATGCCCTGACCGGGGAACGCGTAGACCGTCTTGGGTGCGGCCAGTCGCGCGGTCGCCGACATCACCAGGTCCGTTCCAACCTTGGCGGTGACCTCCAAAACCTCCGCACCCTGGTCGATTCCGACGCGATCGACCCGGAAGTCGACCTCGTCGCCCGGGCGCACCATACCCAGGAAGCGCGCGGTCCAGCCGATCAGGCGGGCCGGCGGGCGAGCCTGGCCGTCAGTCGCGGTCACGGTGTGCTGCGCGGCGGCCGACAGCCACATGCCGTGCACGATGGGCGATTCCAGGCCGGCCAGCAGCGCGGCGGCCCGATCGGTGTGGATCGGGTTGTGGTCACCGGACACCACGGCGAACGGACGCATGTCGACCGGCGCGGTCATCTTCACGTCCCGACGGCGGCGGCGCGGGGTGTCGGTGGTGTTCTCCGACACCGCGCCCCCGGCCCGGGGCGGGTCGGTGAGTTCGGCGGCACCGGTACGCCCAAGGATCGCGAATCGCTCCTCGAGGGTCGCGATGGTCTTGCCGTCGGGCCCGGCCACCGTCACCGAGACCGGGACAACCCGGCCCATGTCGGTGTCGATCGCCGCCGAAGCCGTTGCGGTAACGGTCAATTGGGCCGGTTGCGCGGGCAGCTTGCCGACCACATGAGCGGCGTGGTCGAGGTGGACCAGGCTCAGCAGGCCCTCGATGACCGGCACGCCGGCCTCGGTGACCGCGGCGCCGATCGTTGAGAAGACCGCGGGCCAGCACAGGCCGACCAGCGCGTCGGGCACGGTGGTGAGGCTGGGTGCCAGCCGCTCGCCGAAGGTGGCGGTGACGCCGGTGTGGTCGGCGACCCGCTCGGGGTCCCAGTCGACGGTCACTGTCGCGGTCCCGTCGGTGACCGTCGGCAGGGATTCCGGCCCTTGACCATCCCCGACACCGGCGGCGATCGCCAGCACCGCGCGCATCGCGGCGATGGCGTCGTCGGTGGAGACCACCGGCGCACCGCCGTCAACGGTATTGGGGTGCAACGTGAACGGGATGTCGATCCAGACCCCGGACACCGGGACGCTCAGAACGACGCGATCCTCGGACTGGACCTGCAGGCGAGCACCAGTGGACGAGTGCGTGGCGCGCTGACCTTCGTGGACCAGCCAGTCGGCCGGATCGGCGATGCGGTGAACCGGGTTGGTGGCGGTGCGCCCGGCCCACAGCACATCGGGGGCATCCAGCACGACGGCCAGGGGCCCGGTCACATCCGGGCGGCCCAGCCGGCGCGAGCGGACGGCTTTCGCCTCGCCGCCGGCGGCCAGCACGTCGTCGATCGCGGCCTGCTCGAAGCGGTCGAGCAGTTCACCGACGGGCTCGTCGACCCGGGTGATGCCGGCGACCGCGGCGGTGCCGGGGATGATGCATACCTGGTCGGCGTCGTAGCGGGCGTCGTGCGCCTGCCACAGCGAGTCGCTGCGCCACCAGCGGCGCACGTCCTTGTCGATGACCGGCACGAAGTTGACCGGCTTGCCCAGCGTCTTGCACAGCGTCACGAAGAACGGCACGTCGGCCGGGTGCAGCACGACGGTTTCGGCGTCGGGGTAGCTCGCGAGCAGCCGTTCGATCGCCTCCTGCGGGTGCTCCAGCAGCGCATCGTCGTTGAACAGCGTCTCGATCGGGCCGTGGTCCCGCTGGTGCAACCGGGCCTCAGCGCGCTGCAGCATTTGCTGGAAGCGGTCGCGCCAGGTGTCGGCCAGCCATGGGCTACCGGGCCTGGCGGTGTCCGCGGTCGAGTTGCCCGCACCGATCGTGAGCTCGACGTAGCGCTGCAGCCACTGCAGGTAGGTCATTTCCCGGACATCGCCGAAGTAGGGCTTGGCGGTGCCGGCCATCGCGGCGATGATCTCGTCACGACGCTCGGCGACGGCGTCCGCGTCACCGGCTACCTCGTCGAGCAGTCGGCCGCAACGCGAGGCGGTGTTGTCGATCTCGTGGATGTCGGCGCCGAGCTGGCTGCGGCTGGAAGCCATGCCGCCCTGGGCTTTTCCGGCGCCGATCCACTGGTCGGTGCCGGTGGTCTCGACCAGCATCTGCTTGACCGACGGCGACGTGGTCGCCTCCAGCGTGGCCATCGCCGCGGTGCCGACCAGGATGCCGTCGATCGGCATCGACGGAAAGCCGTACGACTGCGACCACCGGCCGGACAGGTACTCGGCGGCGCGCTCGGGCGTGCCGATGCCGCCGCCGACGCACACGGTGATGTTTGAGCGCGAGCGCAGCTCCGAGTAGGTCGCCAGCAGCAGGTCGTCGAGGTCTTCCCACGAATGGTGGCCGCCGGCACGTCCGCCCTCGATGTGCACGATCACCGATTTGGTCGGCGCCTCGGTCGCGATGCGGATGACCGAGCGGATCTGCTCGATGGTGCCGGGTTTGAACACGACGTGGCTGATGCCCACGTCGTTGAGCTCGTCGATCAGTGCGACGGCTTCCTCGAGGTCCGGGATGCCGGCGCTGATCACCAGGCCGTCGATCGCGGCGCCGGCCTGACGGGCCTTCTGCACCAGGCGCTTACCGCCAACCTGAAGCTTCCACAGGTAGGGGTCGAGGAACAGGGTGTTGAACTGATAGGTGCGGCCCGGCTCGAGCAACCCGGCCAGCTCCTCGATGCGGGCGCCGAAGATCTCTTCGGTGACCTGACCGCCACCGGCCAGCTCGGCCCAGTGTCCGGCGTTGGCCGCGGCGGCGACGATCTTGGCGTCGACCGTGGTCGGGGTCATGCCCGCCAGCAGGATCGGCGAGCGCCCGGTGAGCCGGGTGAACTTCGTCGAGAGCTTGACGCGGCCGTCGGGCAGGGTCACGACGGTCGGCGCATAGCTCGACCAGGGCCGTGCCACCTCGGGGGTAGCGCCGACGGTGAACAGGTTGCGCTGACCGCCGCGGGTGGCGGCGGGCACGATGCCGACACCGAGGCCGCGGATCACCGGCGCGGTGAGTCGAGTCAGGATGTCGCCGGGACCCAGGTCGAGAATCCAGCGCGCGCCGGCGTTATGTACCGCGGTGATCTCTTCCACCCAGTCGACGCCGCTCACCAGGATGGCGTCGGTCAGGCGCCGGGCCAGCTCGACATCGAGGCCGACCTTTTCGGCCCAGCCGCCGACGATGTCGATGCCGTCGGCCAGCCGCGGGGTGTGGAAGCCCACCTCGACCTGCACCGGGTCGAAGACGGGCGCGAAGACGTCGCCGCCACGCAGCTTGTTCTTGCGGTCGGCTTCTTCTTTCTCGGAGATCTGCTGGCAGTACAGCTCGAAGCGGGAGAGTTGCTCTGGCGTGCCGGTGATGACGACCGAACGACGGCCGTTGCGAATGGACAGCACCGGGGGCAGCACGGTCCGAACATCCTGGGCGAACTCCTCGAGCAGCCGCTGAATACGGTCGGGATCGGCGTTGGTGACCGAGACCATCGGCGGGCGATCGCCGAGCACGGAGATGCCGCGGCGGCGGGCCACCAGCGTGCCGGCCGCGCCAATCAGCTGGGCCAGGGCCAGCAGCTCGACGTCGCGAGCGGCGGCCCCGTCCTTTAGGGCCTTGAACGCCTCGACGGCGAGCACGCCCTGGGAGTGGCCGGCGACGGCAACCGGCGGGGTCGCGGTCCAGTCCATGCCCTGTCGCGCCAGGGCACGGACGGCCGCGATCTGGGTGAGCAGCACGCCCGGCATCGACACCGCGGCCGACGTCAGGTGCTTGCCCGCGGGCGTCGGGTCCTCGGCCGCGAGCGCGCGCACCCATCGCAACGGCTCGAAGCCGATCGGTCGCACCACCACCAGCTCTTTGGCCACCGGCTCGAGCAGCAGCTCCGCCTCGCCGACCAGCGTGGCGATGTCGGTCTCGATGCCGGCCGAGGACACCAGCTCTTCAAGGGTCTCCAGCCAATCGCTGCCCTGACCACCGAACGCGACAGCGTACGGCTCGCCGGCCGTGAGACGGTCGACCAGAGCATGGGTGCTGTGCGGGCCTTGGCCGTCGCGGTCAGCGGACACCCGGTCGTGCTCGTGGATCGTCACCTTGTATATCTCCCTGTATGCGTCTTCACGTATCGGTTCGTGCGGCCTGCGGAGAGCCCCGGCGGGCGGGCCCTAGCTGGCTCTAGGTCGATTCCGCTTTGAATCGCAGCCCGAATATCGGCTGACCGGTGTGTTGTCGGCGGCCACTCAGCTCGACCAAGCGGCGCGGCGGACTGCATCGGCTGTACTAAGAGTGTCATAAGGATTCGGGTCGTTTTTCAGCGCAGATCGGTTACTGGTGAGTTCTACGCACGGGTAACCGTGTCGTGGGTAACACCGGGATTAACCGGCCTTCCGGGTATCCAGAACAAACGTCCTGCATGCAGGTGGTTACGGTCGAGTAGCTATAACTGCGCTGTTCAAGGCGGCATTGTTATCAAATCGTTATGTTAAGAAATTGTGGTGCGCGCCGCCGCTGGCGCCGCGGGGCTGCCGCCGTCTCGCACTCGCCGCCGCCGACACGGCGCGACAAACGGCGAACGAGTGTTTGCTGGAGTCGGCTTGCGCCAGCGCGCCCGGATGAGCTACACGGTCAGGAATATTGGCGACGCCGTGAGAGTGCTAGGCCCACTGCCCGAATTGGGGCTTGAGGATCTCGTTGATGTCCACCCCAACGCCGCCCACGCTGCGCTTATCGATCTCGACCTGGTGCAAATTTGCCGCCGGATGGGCATAGCCCTTGGGCGAACCCCAGTTGTGCTGCCAGAAGCAGGAGCCCAGGCCGTCATGCAGCGCCCAGTCGATCGTTTTGGAGTTGGCGTAAACGCCCGTCCGCTGGTGCCCGATCACCGATTCCCAGGACCGCAGGTATGGAGCGATCTGGCTTTTGTACTGCTCGTAGGACGGGTCGTCGTCGATCGAGGCGTAAATCGGCGCGTCGGGGGGACCACCGGCCGCCTCGTGTAGCTCCATGCCCCGCTTGGCGTGCTGCAGCCCGGCGTTGGCGCCGCCCAGCCAGTCGGCGGAGTTGCCCTTGCCGTACTGATAGCAGGAGACGATCTTGAGCCCGCTGCTGTGCAGGTCACGCGCCTCGGCGAGCTGGATCGGCTTGCCCAGCATCCAGTTACCCCCCGGCCGCCGGTCGGAGACATAGCGGATCGACCCCACGGCGCCGGCGGCCCGGATCTGACTGGCCGGGATGACGCCCGCAGCGTAGTCCAGCAGCGTGCCCAGCGAGGCGGAGGCGGTCGGCGCGCACAGCGACGCCGCCGCGGCGCCCAGGCCAACCAGAGCCGGGGTCGCGGCGGCGAATTTGAGCACGTCACGACGCGAAAGCGACACATCGGCAAGGGTACGACAAAAACATCAGTAGACACATCAATCACACTGGTCACAGGTTTGTGTCTTCTGGGCATCGTGCGTTTGGTTCGCAGCAGTCCCGTTACCCGTTGAGTGTCCCCAATTTTTATTGTCACTATTAAGTTTATAAAGTTAGCGTCAGGGGACGAGACGCGCTCAACCGCAGGGGGCTTCGGAATGGACCATGACCAGCTCATCGACCTGACCCGACGGGCCTTGAAGCTGGCCCGCGACAAGACCACCGATCTGGCTCCGCAGCCGTACACCGTCGACGCCGGCGATTACACATCGCGGGAGCGACACCTCAGTGACCGGGCGTTGCTGCTGGCCAGCCCGCAACTGGTCGGCTACGTCAGCGAGCTGCCCGCACCCGGCGCCTACTGCACCAAGACCGTGATGGGGCGATCGATCCTGCTGACGCGAACGTCCGACGGGTCGGTCCACGCCTTCGACAATGTCTGCCTGCACCGCCAATCCCCCGTCGTGACGGGGTGCGGCTCCGCGAAGCGGTTCAGCTGTCCGTACCACGCCTGGACCTACGACAACAGCGGCAAGCTGGTCGGCCTGCCGGGCCGCGAGGGCTTTCCGGATACGACGGTCAAGTCCGACTCCTTGACCGAACTCCCCGCCGCCGAGTTCGCCGGGTTCCTCTGGGTGGCACTGGACAAAGACGCCACCCTGGACGTCGCCGCGCACTTGGGACCGCTGGCCGACGAGCTCGACTCGTGGGGCATCGGCCGGTGGTCTCCGTTGGGTGAAAAGGTCCTCGACACCTCGATCAACTGGAAGCTGGCTGTCGACACCTTCGCCGAGAACTACCACTTCGCCACCGTGCACCGGGACACCTTCGCCACGATCGCCCGCAGCAACTGCACGGTGTTCGACGCGTATGGGCCGCACCATCGGTTGATCTTCCCGCTCAACGCGATTCTGGAGCTCGAGAATGTTCCCGAGGAGCAGTGGGACCCGTTCCACAACATGGTGGTGATCTACGCGTTGTTCCCCAACATCGTGATCTCGGTGACGATCGCCAACGGCGAGCTGTTCCGGATCTACCCCGGCGACGAGCCCGGCAGGTCGATCACTGTGCACCAAAACTCCACGCCGCTGGACCTTTCCGAGGAATCCGTAGCGGCCGGCGCCCAGGCCGTGTTCGAGTACGCGCACGCCACGGTGCGCGACGAGGACTACAAGCTGGTTGAGGCGCTGCAGGCCAATCTCAGCTCGGGCGCACGCGATCATCTGGTGTTCGGCCGCAACGAGCCGGGGCTGCAGCATCGCCACATCGCGTGGGCCGAGGCGCTGGCCGCCTCAGCTGCCGTCGGCTGAGTCCTGCGACAGCACCGCGATCAGATCACCGAGAAGCGTTGCAAGCGCAGTGTTTTGCACAGGAAGTGCCCCGGCCAGCAGTTCGGCCGCCGCACCGCGACGACCCGCCGCAACCAACGGCACCAGCGCGTCAACCACCGACTGCAAACCGGGTTCGACGTCGGCGACGGTAGTGGCCAGCACCTCGGCCAGCTCCCAGTCCCGGTACAGCGCGAACGAACGCTCGTTGAACGCGAAGCCGCTCACCGGTTTTCCCCATAGCGTGCCCTGGTAGCGGTACGGGCCCTCCATATACTCGATCGGCAGACCGTGCGCGGGGGCCGGCACCAGCGGCTCACCGATGACGTCGAGTTGCAGTGTGGCGCAAGTAATTCGGTGCCGGTCTGGCATGTACCGGGCCGGGGCCAGCGGACGTACCAGCGGCCGCATGGTTTCCGGCCATCGCACGTAGCTGCTGACGGTGACCTCTACGTCCTCGGCACACTCCGGCGCTATGGCAGGGTCGGGATGACTCGTCGTCACGCCGGTAAACGGTTGCAGCGCATTGCCGTTCGTGCGGTCGAACTGCCTCCAGATACTCAGGTCGACGCCGTTGTCGAAATTGATCGTGCGCCATTCGTGCGAGCGGGCTCGCGGGTCTCCCCCTGATCCGCCGCCGCCCGCGTATTGCGGGAACCACTGCCGGTCGACATGTCCGGCGCTGCCGGAGACCTCCTCGATCGTCTCGCCCCAGCGCAGCGTTCCGGTCATCGACATGCCGGTCTGGAAATACGAGTACGTGTCGTCTTGACCGAAGCAGACGATCTTGCCGTTGTAGGTCGACGCCCCCACCGGCGTCGGCCCGCGTGTCGGGGTAACGACCAAATCCAGCCGCATGGACCGGCCCTGGTGATCCTGGCCCACCAGGCTGACTCGATACGTGTAGGGCAGCAATTCGCCATCGGCGTCGCGGCATGTCGTCCACGACGCGGTGCCGGCACTGCTCTGATAGCTGATGTCGAGATAGCCTGCGGCCATGGACAATTTGCGCTGCGCGCCCGGTTCCATGTTCTTCGGCGGCATGTCGTAGTCGGTGTAAGTGCCGTAGTCACCGGTATCCAGGTCGAACATCGCCATCGTGTAGAAGTCGGCGACCACCGTGCCCCCGGGCTGGTTCTTGTTGAAGATGGTCAGGAACGCAAACGACCGGTCGCTCTCGACGGCCTGCAGTTGTCCGGCGATGAACCAGGTGTCGGACTCCTGGTCGGGATGTTCGCCCTCGGCCTCGGGGAAATTCAGCTGGCTATCCCCGGGCACCAACTGATACGGGTAACTGCGCCAATCGGTGTTCATTTCGGCTTCCTTGCCACGGCGCTATCCTTATTCTTTGCTATGTTAGCGTCAATAGCGAAGTTACGGCCACGCCCTCATCCCCGGCCCAAGGAAGTGCCCCGATGACAGAACAATCCGACCATCGGACCTACTCCGAACTGTTCATCGGAGGGCAGTGGCGCAAGCCCGCCAATCCGCAACAACTGGCCGTGATCTCGCCGCATACCGAAGAGCCGATCGGCCACGTCCAAGTCGCCGGGCCCGAGGACGTCGATGCCGCGGTTGCCGCCGCGCGCCACGCCTTCGACCACGGGCCGTGGCCACGATTGACCCACGCCGAACGGATGGCCAAGGTCGAAGAGCTTGCCGCGATCTATGCCGGCCACGTCGATGAGATGGCCGATCTGATCACCGACGAGATGGGGTCGCCGCGCACCTTCAGCCGGATGGGCCAGGGTGCAGCGGCCGCGGCGTTGATCCACCTCACGCTGGCCGCCGCCCGCGATTTCCCCTGGACGGAACGCCGCCAAGGTGTGCTCGGCGAAGTGCACCTGCGCCGGGCGCCGGTCGGTGTGGTCGGGGCGATCGTGCCGTGGAACGTGCCGCAATTCCTGATCATGCCCAAGCTCATTCCGGCCCTGATCGCCGGCTGCCCGGTCATCATCAAGCCGGCACCCGAAACACCTTTGGACGCTTTGTGGTTGGCCGAAATGATCGAGCAGCTCGACCTGCCTGACGGCGTGGTATCGGTGCTGCCGGGCGGTACCGACGTCGGTGAGGCGCTGGTGCGTCATCCCGGCGTGGACAAGATCTCTTTCACCGGGTCCAGCGCGGTCGGACGCCGCATCGCCACGCTCTGCGGCGAGCAGCTCAAGCGGGTGAGCCTGGAACTGGGCGGCAAGTCGGCGGCGATCATTCTGGACGACGCCGATATCCCGAAGACGGTGGCCGGGCTGAAGTCGGCCAGCCTGATGAACAACGGACAAGCCTGCGTCGCGCAGACCCGGCTCTTGGTCAGCGATCGACGGCACGACGAATTCGTCGACGCGCTGGCCGAGATGATGTCGGAACTCAATGTCGGGGATCCGACCGACGAGGCAACCGACATCGGACCGCTTTTCGCTCAACGACATCAACGTCAGGTACAGGAGTACATCCAGTCTGGACAAACCGAAGGTGCCCGCATCGTGCTCGGTGGCCTCAATAGCGCACAAGACAGTCCGGCCGAGCGCGGCTGGTACGTGCGGCCAACGCTTTTCGTCGACGCGACCAACGACATGCGCATCGCCCGCGAGGAAATTTTCGGCCCGGTTTTGACCGTACTGCGGTATCGCGACGAAGCCGACGCGGTCCGGATCGCCAACGAGAGCAACTACGGCCTGGCCGGCTCGGTCTGGACGTCGGACATCGCCCACGGCCTGGACGTCGCCGCCAGTGTGCGGGCGGGCACCTACGGCATCAACATGTACACCCTCGACATCGGAAGTCCGTTCGGCGGGTTCAAGCACTCGGGCATCGGCCGGGAGTTCGGACCGGAAGGTCTCGACGAATACGTCGAGCTGCAGACCGTGATCGCCAAGGGGCAGATGCCGCCGCTATGAGCTAGTGCGCTCCGACCGCCATGCGGGGTCATCACCAAGGCGCGCAAGAAGTTTCGCCTGCGCATGACTGTCGCCGCCACCGCGATCGGAGCCATTTGCCGTCGGCCGCGGCGACCGCCTCGCCGAACCGTCGACACACGGCCAGATGCAGTTCGGCTGCGTCATCAACCACGTTGCGGCATCTGCAACGTGAGCTCGACCGGGCAGCACAGGACGCCGTGTTGGTTGGTCACTTCGATCGTGAGGTCGAGCAGCCGGCGCGGTGGGTCCACCGAAGTGTCTAGCCGCTTGGCCACCGCCCGGCCCCGGCCGATCATCGTGTCACCCGCGTAGATCGAACCGGCCAGCCGCAGCGAACGCCGCACCACCCGGCTGCTCGGCCCGGCCCAATCGGTCGCGACGCGATCGGCGAACCCGGCGAGATGCATGGTGTTGAGGTAAATCGTTGGGTTACCCTGACTTTCGGCGTAGACGGGATCGAAGTGGCCCGGGAAGTAGTCCCAGGTCGCACCGGCGTTCTCGACCACCCGCTGGTAGCTGATTTCGTCGATCACCTCCGGCAACTCGACGGGAACGGTGATCTCGTTCCAATCCAATTCGGCAAGGTTCATGCCGACGCTGCCGGGGTGAAGCGGAACAACGTGTTTCGCGATCGGGCGACGACCGTTGCGTCCTGACGGCGATAGGTCTCCAGCGTCTCGATGAAATGGCCGACACCCAGCCGGGTCCGCTTCTCCGGTGACACCGAGACCAGTTCCTCGACGCTGGTGAGCACGTCACCCTCGATGATGGGTTCGGTGAACTCGACGTCGTTGGCGGCATTGATGAATGTGGTGCCCGGCAACGGCACTCGCAAGATCAGCGACGCGGCCGGCCGCCGGCCGCCGGGCTCCCATGGCGGGGGTATCAGCCATCCCATCAGCAGACCCGGCGGGGCGAGCAGGCCGCCCCACCGCTGCCGGGCGAATTCCGGGTCCCAGTACGACCGATTGCCGTCGTGAATCATCGAGGCATACAACTGAATACGCGCGCCGCCGACCGGGTTCACCGCGGTCCGCGGTTCGCTGGCCGCGCCGACCATCCGCAGCGCGTCTTCGTATGTGCCGAAGGCTAATTGGTAGCTGAGATCCGAATCCACGTATCGGTGCCGCTTACATGACAAGAGGATGCCGGCTCGGCACCACATCCCAGGAGAGATTGCGCGACGTGTAGTACCAGCCGCCGCGCTCGTAGATCAGCTCATCGCGGTATGTCCCGGTGGCGCGCAGCGTGGTGTCGCCGAAGGCGGCCGAGAACAGCACCGCGACACAACGCTGCATCGCGTGGACACCGTCGACCGCGATCTCGTGATCGATGGTCACCCACCGTTGCCCCTCGCCCCCGTCGAAGGCCAGACGCAGGTCGGCAAACAGTTCGCCGTCACGGACGAAGCTGGCACCGGAATGACGAAACGTCGCGATCCAGCTATCGCGGTCGCCGTCAGAGTATGCGCGATTGTGCCGGGCGTTCAGATTCAAGATCGCATCGCGGCCGGTCGCAGCGTGCAGGAACTGTTCCTGCTGGTAGGACAACGTCATTTCTACTCGCCAGCCTCTCCCCGAAGGAAAAAAGAAACGTACTACGTAACATCGACTTTACTTACCGCTTAACAATATATCCGTATTCTTCTCGATCCCAGACCCCCGAACTTAAACCTTTGGCTCGCAATAAATCTTTACGTACCCGTCCGATGACGTTCTTCGGGAGTTCGTTGACCTGGTCGACGTACCGCGGCACGCAGAAGTAGGGCATCCGGTCGGCGCAGAAGTCGAGCAACGCGGCGCAATCCAGCGCCGCGTCCGCATGCGGCGCGACCACGAGCAGGATGTCGTCCTCGCCCAATTCGCTGGGCACCCCGATCGCTGCGGCCTCAGCCACCGCGGGATGACCCAGCACGACCCGTTCCACTTCGACCGAGGAGATGTTCTCGCCGCGCCTGCGCAGCGAATCCTTGATCCGGTCCACATACGTCAGGTTCTGATCGGCGTCGAGTCGGCCGAGATCACCGGTGCGAAACCATTCCGGGTGCGGGTCCACCCGGGCGTCCTGGCCGACATAGCCCTCGCTCATCACGTGCGGGTGCCGCGGCCGGCAAGCGATCTCGCCCACGGCGCCGGCGGGCAGCGGGTTGCCGTCGTCGTCGACGACGCGCACGTCGAAGTTGGGATTGGGCCGGCCCGATGTCCCGGGCACCCCCTCGTCGGCCACGCCCTTGACCGCGATCGGGAAAGCCTCGGTCATCCCGTACATCGTGACAATGCGGCAGCCGTAACGCTTTTCGATGTCGTGGTAGCAGCCGGCGTCGATCGGCGCGGCGGAGATGAACCGCAGCGGCAGCTCCGCATCGCTCGGATCGGGGGGCTGGTTGTACAGCATCGACACCATCGCGCCCGCCCCGGCAAAGCCGACCGCGTCGTGGGTGCGGATGTCATTCCACACCTGACCGGGATGGAACGACTGTGCCAACACAGTCGTCGCGCCCACCAGCATCGGAGCCAGAACGCTGGGCGCGGCACTCAAGTGGAACAACGGCATCGCCGTCCACAACGCCTCCCCCGCCTGCAACTCCCAGGCCGACGCAACGGTCGCGGCCACCGAGAACAAGTAATTCCAGCTCGTGGCAACGGCTTTCGACGGACCGGTGGTGCCCGACGTATAGAACAACGCCCCCACCTGCCCCTCTTGCTCCCCCTCCTGCGCCGGGTTGTCCGCACAGCGGGCAGCCCCGGCGTTCAGGGCCGCACGAAGTGAATCGTCTTGCACCACAGTGCCGGTCACCGTGTCCAGCCGGTCCACAACTTCGTCGACGCGCGCAAGCCGCTCGGCGTCGGTGAGAATCACCTTGGGCCGCGCCAACTGCAAGGTATGCAGCAGGAAGTCTCCCTTGTTCGCGGCGTTGACCGCCGCGCTCACCGCGCCGATGCGGGCCGCGCCCAGCCAGAAGTACACCCATTCCGGGCAGGTTCCGGTGAACAACGCCACCCCGTCGCCGCGGCCCACCCCTAATTCGCCGAGCATGTTCGCCGCCGCGCAGGAGCGCTGCCGCATTTGCTCGAACGTCACCTCGGTCCCGGCGATCGACATCATCACCCGATCGGGGTACTGATCGGCCCGGCGATCCAACACGTCCGGAACGCTGAAACGATCCACGCCGAAATCGGAGGGGCCCGGGGGCTTACTCCGAACCGAATGCATCGCTTAGGCTTTCGCGGCCGCCGGGTCGGGCTCGCCGCCGGCGGTGTACCCGAAGTCGTTCGGCGACGGCTCGGCGTCCGGATAGAAGCGGTGCGCCCAGCGCCGCAGCGCCGCATAGTCGCGTGCCTCCTCGGGAGCCAGGTTCGGCTTCTCCAAGTACTTCATGTTCTCCCAGGTGAAGAAGTCCTGTTTGATGACTTCTTGTTGCAGCGCGAGGAATTTCGCCGCCCGGCCGGTGGGCTTGTCGCCGGTGTCGCCGGGCTCGCGGACGGAAGCCTGGGTATAGAAGTAGTCGGTGTAGTCCTCGTCGACCGGCGTCTGACCGGTGACCTCGATGGTGGCCACCAGGTCACTCGGGAAGCGGACCAGCCCCAGCCCCAACGAGTAGTTGTCGTAGATGATCTTGGCGTCGACCGGCCCGTTGGGGGTCAGCCACGTCTTGGCCCGGCCCCCACCAAAGTGCGCGTTGACAGTGGCGTGCAGGTGATAGCCCGCCACCTCGAACGAGGCCGTGTTGGCGGGGTTGGCGGCCTTGTGCACGTACTGCACGTGATACGGGTCGGCCGCATTCTCGATGATCATCTGCGCGTGCACCTTGACCCGGTTGAGCATCCGGCTGTGCGGGTGCAGCGGGTAGTACTCGCCGGTCTCCAATTCGGGCAGCGCCGGCGGCTGCCAGTAGGGCGCCCGGCCGTGGCGTTCGTGCCAGACCAGGATGAAGCCATACCACTCCATGGTCGGGTAGGTCCGGATGCGGACGTTGTTCTTGCAGCCGATCTTGCTGTAAGGGATCAGCGCGTTGCTGCCGTCGCCGCGCCATTGCCAGCCGTGCCACGGGCAGACGATGTTCTCGTTGTCGACGGTGCCGCCGACGCCCATGTTGGCGCCGAGGTGCTGGCAGTAGGCGTCCAGCACATTGACCTTGCCGGAGGCGGTGCGGAACAACACCAGCTCCTCACCGAAGTAGTGCAGGCGCTTGACGTCGCCGGGCTTGACGTCGCTGGCGAAGGCGACGATGAACCACCCGGTCGGGAATCGATAGGTGGACAACGCAATGCCGGACTGCCCGAACTCGCGTTCCGACGGGTCTTGCTCTGAAATCGTTTGCGTCACGAGAACTCCGTTTCCCACGCGGCCAGGCGCATTTGGGGCCGCTGTTACCTCACCGCGTTTCGACGATTCAAGTCTATTTTTACTATTTTAAGCATTGAACGTCAACGCGGCTCCAGCCGGTCGCCGCTAGGCAGCAGAGCGAGCGGGGTTGCGCATGACTGCCGGCGCAGTGGACCTATCCGATTTCGCCTTGTGGCGTAACGGTTTTCCCGACGCGTTGTTCGCCGATTCGCGGCACACCAGACCCTTTTCCGGCACGACCTGACACCGGGTGTCGCCGACACGGTCAAGCGCCGATTCTGGGTCGCGACCAAGCACCGGCAAGCGGTCCGCCGGCACCGCGACACCGAATCGTTCACCGCGGCCGACGGCCCGCTCAACCAGCCGGTCCTCCGGCGATTCAGTCCTGCAAGCGCAGTGCGGCCTTGGGGCACTGCTCTACGGCGGCGCGCACATCGATCTCGCGATCGGGCGGCACCGGTGCGTCCGCAATCTGCACCACGTCCTCGTCGCCCAGTTCGAAGATATCCTGGGCGAGCGATTCACAAAAGCCGTTGGCCTCGCACAAGGTCTCGTCGACGGTCACGCGCATCAGTTGCCTCCTTATAGGCCCTTCGGGCGGGTTCCGATCACCCCGCCGGCAGCGAGGTTCGCCAGATCTTCGTCGGTCAGCCCGCACCGATCGCGCAGTACTTCTCCATTGTGCTCGCCTAGTAGCGGCGGTGGGCGAAGCAGCCACCGATCCTGTCCGGTAAGCGAGGCGAACGGCGGGCATGGATACAGGGCTGACCCGATGCTCGAATGCCGCAGCTCTTCGAAAAACCCCCGGTCGTGCAGTTGGGGATTCTCGGTCACCAGCGACGGCGAGACCACCGGCGCCGCAGGCACACCCGCGCTCGCCAGCCGCTCCACCGTCGACTCCAGAGGCTGCCCGGCGAACCACTGCCGCAGCCGGTCGTCGATGTCGTCGGCGTGCTCGCGTCGCCCGGCGGTGGTGCCCAGACCCTCGTCACACCAGGCCGGGCGCCCCATCACATCGACGAGCGCGGCCCACTGCAGGTCGTCGCGCACGGTGACCGCTATCCATTCGTCGTCTCCCGTGCACCGGTAGAGGTTCTGAATCGACCCCCCGAAACCACGATTTCCATTGCGGCTCAGCGTTTTTCCATAAACTTCGTATTCGATCGCCTGTATCGCGGCGGCGTTGAGCACCGTCTCGAGCATCGGCAGCTCCAGCTGCTGACCCGTTCCGGTGCGTTCGGTGAAGCTCAGCGCGGCCAGCACGGCGAAGGCGGCGTGCACCCCGGCCAGCGGGTCGCAGGCGCCGCGCGGGGCCACCGGCGGGCCATCGGGCAGGCCGGTCACCCAGGCCAGCCCGGCGAGCTGTTCCATCGTGGGGGCAAATCCGACCCGGTCGCGCCACGGGCCGTCCAGCCCGAACGCGGGCATCCGGGCGACGACGAGTTTGGGATTGACCTCGAGCAGCACGTCGGCGGTCAGGCCGAATTGGTCCATCACGCGCGGTGAGAAGTTCTCGATCACGACGTCGGCGCCGGCCGCCAGTTTCTTGAACAGCCGCCGCCCCTCTTCGGAGCCCAAATCCAATGTGACCGAACGCTTGTTGGTGTTCATCGCGTGGAACACCCAGCCGTACTCCCACCAGTCGTCCACGTCCTTGCGCATTCCGCCGGAGTACCGAATGCCGTCGGGACGCTGGATCGACTCGAGCTTGATCACCTCCGCGCCGAACGCAGCCAGCAGGTGGGTTGCCGCCGGCCCGGCCCAGAACGCGGTCAGGTCGACGATGCGCACACCTTCCAGCGGACGGGTCCGCGATGCCGCCCCGACTTCGGGTCTCCTTGTGTGCCAGGGCGATTCGTCGTTGTCGGCACCCGCAGCGGCGGTCTCGCCCACCGGGGCCGCCGCGCACGCCGACATCAGCCACGGCGGGCGGGGCTGATGAAAGCCCGCGGGGTTGCGCCGGAATACCCCGCGTTCGGTGGCGTATTCCGTTTCCCGGATCGTGGCACCGTTACCCAGTGCCGCGATCGGCAGTCGGAACAGTTGGCCGAGCTCGACGATCTCCGCGACGGTGCGTTCGGCCAGCCACGGGCCGATCTGCTCGCGGATCAGGTCGCGATAAGCCCACCGGCCGATCTGAAAACGCAGCTGCTCAATCTCTTCAAGCGCCGGGCACTCGACCATCGCCAGGAAGTCGAGCCATTGCTGACCGGTCACCATGGTGATCCCGACGTAGCCATCCTTGGCCGGCTCGATCGACGGGACTTCGGTGGTACGGCTGATCGGCGGCACCCGCAACAACTGTGAATGCAGCCATTCGCTGCTCTGCATCAACGTCATCGCCTCGAGCATCGAGAGGTCGAGGTGCTCACCGGGACCGCCGTGCTCGACGCGACGACGCACGGCCAGCGCGCCAAACGCGGCGAACACGCCGCCCATGTACTCGCCCAGGTCGCCGCCGATCGAGATCGGGGGCCCGGCCGGATCGCCGCGGAAACCCGGCGAGCCGGCCCAGGCCTGCAGGGTGAACTCGCTGGCGGCACGGTCGGCATATGGTCCGGTCCAGCCGAAGTCGGAGATCGTGACGACGACCGCCTGCGGCGCGTCTGTGAGCAGCCGGCGCGGATCGATACCCAGCGCTGCGGCGCGGGACCGGCCGGCGGTGAGGATGATCACGTCGGCGCCCGCCAATTCGGCCCGCAGACGCTGCGAGCCGGGCGCAAAGGTCATGCTCTGCTTGCCGGCGTTGAGGTAGCTGTAGAACGGCGACGCCTGGCCGTCGGGCACCGACGAACCTGACGCCGAATAACCCCGCAGCCAATCGCCTTGCGGCGGTTCGATTTTGCGCACCCGCGCCCCGGCGTCGACCAGCAACTTGCCGCAGTAGCTGCCAGCTATCCGGTCGCTGATCTCGACCACCCGCAGCTCGTGCAGCGGTGTCGGACGGTCGTCAGACCCCTGGCTCAATTGCATCCGTCCTTCCGATCGACACGCGATCAGAGATGCTATTTATATCATTACTGCTAAAATAGCTAAGCCAGCTGAGTGCGCGCTCGCCGCTCTTCCCGCTGCTCCTGCGAGGATTGGATGACCACCCTGGGAATCGGGCCCGATGCACGTCGCCGGTTGTCGGCGCCGAGGATCGCCGAAATCGTAGCCGACGAACTGCGCCGGCAGATCATCGACGGCGAGCTTGCCGACGGCGATCTCCTGCCGCGCCAGGAAGTACTGGTCGAACAGTTCAACGTCAGCCTGGTCTCGCTGCGCGAAGCATTGCGCATTCTAGAAACCGAGGGTTTGGTGTCGGTGCGCCGCGGTAACCGTGGCGGCGCCGTCGTGCACGCACCGGCCAAGACCAGCGCGGCCTACATGCTCGGGCTGTTGCTGCAGAGCGAGGCCGTTCAGGTCGAAGACCTGGGCATGGCGTTGCAGGAACTCGAGCCCGCGTGCGCCGCGCTCGCGGCTCAGCGGCCGGACCGGGCGGACACCCTGGTGCCAGAACTCAAGCAGGTCAACGATTCGATGGCCGAACATCTCGACGACGGGCGACTGTTCACCGAAATCGGCCGCCAGTTCCACGATCTCATCGTGCAGGGCTGCGGAAACCACACCATCATCGCGGTCGTCGGCAGCCTGGAGACGCTGTGGAGCAGCCACGAGCGTCAATGGGCCGACGAGAGCGCGGCGCGCGGCACCTATCCCTCGCTGACCCAGCGGCGTGCGGTCCTCAACACCCACGTCAAGCTCGCCGAGACCATTGCCGAGGGCGACGTCGACCGGGCACGGCGCATCGCGGGACGTCACCTCGCCGACACGCAGACCTATGTGCTGGCCGGCCGGCCCAGCCAACGGATCTATGCCCTTTCGCCGCAGGCTCATTCTCGTTCAGGGGCACGCCCGCGCGATCTCCGGCAGTCCTGAGGAAGCCACCCATCGGTATGCGAACCGCGTTGGTCACCGGCGGCAGCGGCGGGATCGGAAAGGGCTGCGGGCGCAAGCTCGCCGAACTCGGTTACGACGTGGTCCTGGTGGCTCGCCGCGAGGATCCGTTACGCGCGGCCGCCGAGGAGATCGGGGCCCGTCACATCGTGGCCGACGCATCCGATCCGGACGGATTCGCCGCTGCGATGAGCACTTTGGAAACGATCGACCTTGTCGTTCACGCCGCCGGCGCGCTCGGCGGAACATATGCGCGCAAGCAGACTTTCGAGCAGTGGCAGACCATCATCTCGGCCAACCTGGATTCGTGCTTCGTGGTGACCGCCGCGGTGCTGCCGCGGATGCGCGCCGGATCCCGATTCGTATTCATCTCGTCGTCGGCCGCACACGAGCCGATGATGGCCCGCACCGCCTACTCCGCGTCGAAAGCCGGCATGAACGCGTTCGCCCGTGCCCTGGCGCTCGAAGTCGACCGCGACGGCATCGCCGTGCACATCGTCACGCCGGGCCCGGTGGAAACCGAGATGCTGGCCGACGTTCCCTTCGAGATGTTCGCGATTCAGATCTCCGATGTCGCCGAAGCGGTCGCCTGGCTGGACACCGTGGACCCGTCCGTCGATCTGCCGGAGATCCGGCTGTCCGCGGTGCAGCGAGGTCCGTACGCTCGCCCGCCGGTCGTTCCTAACGAAGCGCGCCGCCGGCGTCAGGGAACGGCTTGATCACTGTTTCGCCGAACTCGTGCAGCGACTCCGGCTTCGCGAAATCAGCGAACCACACATAGAAGCGCTCGACTCCCTGGGCGGCCAGGCCCGCGAAATGCTGGGTCAGCTCGCCCGCGTCACCGCACACCAGACCCGCCCCGAGCGCGCCGAAGCGCCGGGTGCTGACCTCGCGCACGGTCTCGGGGTCGGCGCCAGAGTGGGCGAACCCGATCATCTGCTGCACCGAGATGCGGGCGCTGCCCGCCGACGGGGCCAGCTTGGACAACCGGTCGATGTGGTCGGCCTGCAGGTTCCACCAATCCGCGTGATTGCGAACAAGTTCCATCATCCGACGCCCGCTGCCACCCAGAACCAGCGGTATCGGATGGTTGCGCCTGGGCAATTGAACCGCTGCGTCGTCGCCGGCCGCCCCCTTGGTTTCATCGCCCCAGTACTGTCTGATCAGCGCCAGATGACGGCCAAGCTGCGCAACGCGGGCAACCGGATCCTGCTGACCGACATCGAATCTGGTGAACTCGGCGGGCCAGGACCCCGAACCCAGGCCCAGATCGAACCTGCCGCCCGATGCGTCCGACAGCGTGACGGCTTGTTTGGCGAGCACGGCGGGATGCCGAAAAGCGTCGCACAGCACCAGATGTCCGATCCGCAGCCGCTCCGTCTTGGCCGCCACCCAGGTAGCGACGGCCATTGCCTCCCAAATGCTTTCGCCGGGCAACCCGGGCGCCTCGAGGTGATCGATGAACGCCATTCCGTCGAAGCCACTGGCTTCGGCAGCCCGCGCTCGTTCCGTGATGTCGCCCACCGACAACCGCACCTGCGGCAGGAACAGATACCACTCGACCATGCGCCACCTATGCTCGTGCCGATTGCAACAGCGCGGCTAGTTTACTATCTTTATTATGTTAGGGGTCTTATGGATGTCGGACTGACTTCGGATCAGCTGTCGCTGCGCGACACCGTGCGCGACATTTTGCGTACCGAATGTCCTCCCGGTGTCACGCGGCAGGCCCTGACGGACCCGGAGCGCTGGCGCGCTCTGTGGAAGACCGTAGTCGACTTGGGTTGGACCGAACTCGCCGCACCGGCAGGCGGTGACTTCGGGCCCGTCGAGCAGGCAGTTGTTCTCGAGGAGTGCGGTGCCGCGTTGGCCCCAATTCCGTTGCTCAGCAGCGTAGGTTTGGCCGCGGGTGTCTTGCGGGCCGGTGGTCTGGACAAGATGCTCGCCGATATCGCCGGCGGCGTCGTTGCCACCCTTGCGGTGCACGCCAAGGGATCTCGGCTGCCCGGGCCGCTGACCTTGCGCGACGGACGGGTGCGCGGCCGGGCGGTCGCGGTCCCCGACGCGGGTCGGGCAGAGCTGATCGTCACGCTGGCCAAATCGCTCGACGGTTATGTCGCCGTGGTGGTGCGCACCGGCGACGGCGTGACGATCACCGCGGGCGAATCCACCGACCCCGCGCACCCGGTCGCCGACGTCGAAATCGAGGCCGAACCCGTCGCCTTCGCGCCCGTCGACCTCGAGTCGGCGCTGACCGCACCGATGGTGGCCGTCGCCGCCGATCTGGTCGGCACCGCCGGCGCCGCCTTGCACCTGTCCGTCGAGCACGCGAAGTCGCGCCGTCAGTTCGGAGCCCCGATCGGGTCGTTTCAGGGAATCAAGCACGCGCTGGCCGACAACTATGTCGCCGTCGAGCGCGCCCGCAGCCTCACCTACGCGGCCGCAGCCGGCCTCGCCGATGCGAACACCGCACCCGCGGACGCCTGGACTGCCGCGGCATTGGCCAAGGCGGCGGCCGGCGACGCCGCGGCCACCTGTGCCCGCACCGCCGTCCAGGTGCACGGCGCGCTGGGGCAGACCTGGGAGCACGACGCCCACCTCTATGTCCGGCATGCCTGGCAGGGTGCGGCGCAGTTGGGCGACAGTCGCGCGCTCTACCACGAGGTGGGCTGCCGCTTCGTCGCCGGCGGTGCGGCATGACGACTCCATCCGAAGTGGTCGCCGAGTACGTCGACTGGTTGGCCGCATTCCTGCCCGCCGACTACTACGAGAACTACCGACGGTATCGCTGGGACATCCCGCTGCGCCGCGACCATCAGCGGGCCGCGTTCGAGGCCGGGTGGATCCAGCCGACCTGGCCGCGCGAGCATGGCGGCCGATCGTTGGGCCTGCGCGACGCGATGGAGATACGCATCGAGGGCGCCTTGCGGTCGGCGCCCAAGCTGCCCAACGTTCAAGGGCCGGGCGTCGCCGCACCCGGCATCCGCCAGTTCGGCACGCCCGCCCAGATCGAGCGCCTGCTGGTGCCGCTGCTGCGCGGCGACGAGTGGTGGGCGCTCGGCATGTCCGAACCGGAAGCCGGATCGGATTTCGCCGGACTGCGCACCCGCGCCGAGCAGGACACAGACGTCTTCCGGGTCAACGGTCACAAGATTTGGACCACACAGGCCCACGAATCACGGTGGTGCACGCTCTATGCCCGCACGGACCCGAACGCGCCCAAACACCGTGGCATCTCGTGCCTGATCCTCGACCTGCACTCCCCCGGCGTGCGCATCGAACCCATCCGAATGTCGTCGATCTCCGATGAGACGTTCTGCGAAGTCTTCCTCGACGACGTCGAGATCCCATTGGAGAATCTGCTGGGCCCGCTCAACGGGGGCTGGAACGTCGCGCTGTCGTCGCTGCACCACGAACGCCAGATGATCTGGATCATGAACTGGGTCGAAATCAAGCGCGGACTCAACGCGGTGCGCGGGGCACGTCACGGCGGTGCCGGCGAGGAACGCCAGGATCTGTGCGCCGAACTCGGGTCGCTGCTTGCCGACGCCGAAGCACTGCGGGCCACCGGATACCGAGCGCTGGGCAACGAACTGGCCGGCCGGAACAGCCCCGAAGCCGACATTATGAAGCTGCTCGGATCGGTTACCTTGCAACGGGTTTGGGAGCTCGCAGCCGCCGGCGAAGGACCGAGCTCGGCCAGCGATCCGGATCTGTTGTTCGAGCGCCAGGACGCGCTCGCCGCCACCATCTACGGCGGAACGTCGGAGGTGCAGCGCAACATCATCGCCGAGCGACTGCTCGGGCTGCCGAAGGGATAATGATGGATTACGACCTCGGCGACGACGCCGTCGAACTGCGACACCGCCTGCGGGAGTTGATCGCTCACCACGTGCCACCCGACTTCCTCGGGGCCTGTACGGAGGATCCGGCGGACCTCGCCACTACCGAGACGTTCTGCAAGCTGCTGGCCGTCGAGGGGCTGTTGGCGCTGGCCTGGCCGAAAGAGCATGGCGGCGGGGGTGGTTCGGTCTGGCAGCAGACCGTGCTACGCGAAGAGATGTGGGCCCAGCACGAGCCCCGCGGTCCGCAATACATGGGCATCAACTGGGTCGGCCCGGCACTGATGCGCTATGGCACCGAAGAGCAGAAGACCAAACACCTGGCGGCCATCGCCTCCGGCGATGTGATTTGGTGCCAGGGCTTTTCCGAACCGGAGGCCGGATCCGACCTGGTCTCGTTGCGTACCCGCGCCGTGCCCGACGGCGACGGGTGGCGCATCACCGGCCAGAAGGTGTGGACGTCGTACGCTCAGATGGCGTCGTGGTGCGTACTGGCGACCTGCACCGACCCCGACGCGCCAAAGCACAAGCGGCTCACCCTTTTTCTGATACCGATGGATCGGCCCGGTTTGACGGTGCGGCCGATCCCGTCGATGTTGGGCCCGCATCACCTCAATGAGATGTTCCTCGACGATGTGCCGGCGTATCCCGGTGACGTGCTCGGTGAGCCCGGTGACGGCTGGCGGGTGATGCGCGAAGCGCTCGCGTTCGAGCGCGTCGGCATCGCACGCTACGCACGCTGCGAGTCGCTGCTGCACCGCATGCAACGCGAGCTCGGCGATGACTGGGACCGGCTGCCCGAATCACTTCGGGCCCGGTGGGTCCGGGCACTTGTCGACTTGCGAGTGGCCCGGCTGCTGGCATACCGCGCGGTGTCGCTGCAGGACGACCCATCGGCCGGGGCGGCGGCCAGCGCCGCTCGCATCGCGACCACCACCTGCGATCAACAGGTCGCCGAGCTGCTGTTCGACGTGCTCGGGCCGGTCGCGCTGGACAGCGGGGCGTCGTCGGCACTGCACGGGGCGATTGAAGACCATTGGCGCTACGCACAAGCAGCCACCGTGGCATCGGGCACCATCGAGGTGCAGCGCATGTTGGTGGCACGAGACGCTCTCGGAGAACGCCGGTGAAAACCACACTGCCACAAGATATTAGCGACTTCGCGGCGGTCGCCGCCAAACGGTTCGACCGGCTGGGCGGGCCACCGGCCGCCCTGCGGGCCGAGCAAGACGACAGCGTCCGGGACGCGGCGCGCGGTGCCCTGAGCGAGCTAGGCGCGTTCGAACTCGACGTGCGGTCCGGTCCCGACGACGTGTTGGCCGCGGCGGTGCTGTGCCAAACCGCCGGCGCGCACGCGCTGCCCTATCCCCTCGTCGAGGAGCTGCTGGCGATCGACGGTGCCCGGCTGGCCCTGGTCAACCCCGAGGCGCCGCGCATCGACCACGGCGACCTGCCCGGCGACTGGATCGCCGCCGACCTGGACGGCAATCGCTACCGGGTGCAGATCGCGTCGCGGACCAGCGCCAAATTGGGGCCGTTCCTGGTGCCGGCCACAATCAACGCAGCCGACGGGACAGTTCCGGCCGCCGACGTTAATCTTCATCTCGTGCTGGGATCATGGCGGATTCTGGGAGCGATGCAGCGCTCGCTGCAGATCGTCACCGACCACGTGCAGGCCCGCATCCAGTTCGGCAAGCCGCTGGCGGACTTCCAGGCCGTCCGGTTCGCCGTCGCGGATGCCTCCGTCGCGGTACGCGGTCTGCACGAATTGGCGAAGTACACCATTTGCCGGCCCGAATCGCTGCCGGTGCAGGTGCATTCCGCCGACGCGCTGGTGCTGCGGTTCAAGGCCACCGACACGGCACGGCAAGTGCTGCGCACCTCGCACCAGCTGCTTGGCGCCCTGGGCTTCTGCGACGAGTCCGATGTCAGCGTGCTAGACCGGCACACCCAGCCGCTGATCCGCCTTCCCCTGGGCGCCGAGGCGCTCGGGCTGCGCCTGATCGCCGACGTCCGCGACGGCTCGCTGGAGACCCTGTTCAGCGAACCGGTTTCGGAGCCCATATGACGACGGAGTCAGCCACGGCCGGGGTGACGCCGAACCCGTTCGAAGACGGAGTCCCGTTCGGCACCAAACTGGCCGAGCTCGCCGAGGAGCGGGGTGACCAGCCGGCGGTGACGACTGTCGCGCTGGACGGCACCGCCCAGACGCTGAGTTTTCGCGAGCTCGGCGCCCGCGCCAACCAGTGGGGGCGGGCCCTGGCCGCCCGCGGGGCCGAAACGGGTTCACTTGTCGCGCTTGCCATCCCAAACTCACAACATCTGGTGCTGGCCACGCTGGGGTGTTGGAAAATCGGCGCGGTCCCGATTCCCATGCACTGGGATCTGCCCGAATGGGAGCGGGATCGGGTGCGCGCGGTGATCGACCCCGCCGTCGTCGTCGACGAAGACACCCGATGGGAGTTGGATGCCCGGGCCGCCGGGGAATCGACCAGTCCCCTGCCCGAGGCCGTTTCCCCTCACGCCAACGGAATCTGTAGCAGCGGGTCGACGGGCGTACCCAAGGTGATCCTCAGTTTGGCTCCGTCGCTGTGGATACCGCAGCACGGCGAACCGTTTCTGTCCAACTGGACGCCGGTGGCCAAGCCACAGACCATCCTGGTGCCCGCGCCGATGTATCACACCAACGGCTTCGCGACCTTCCTGATGCTGCTCAGCGGCGACCATCTGGTGATCCTCGAAAAGTTCGATGCGGCAGTGTTTGTCGATGCGATCGAGCGCTATCGGATCACCAACTTTACGGCCACGCCGACGATGCTGGCGCGCATCGCGGCGCTGCCCGACATTCGGCAGCGCGACCTGTCCAGCGTCGTGTTCATCCTGCAGGGCGCCGCGGTGATGCCACCGTCGCTGCTGCACACCTGGTTCGATCTGCTCAGCCCCGAGCAGATCGTGACGGCCTACGGCATGACCGAGAATCTCGGCCTCACCGCGTTGCGCGGCGACGAGTGGCTGGCGCATCCCGGCAGCGTCGGTCGCGGTTTCCGCGACACCGAGATCCGGATCCTGGATGCCGACAAGAACCCGCTGGGCCCCGGCGAACACGGTGAGGTCTACCTGCGCTCGGTGATGAGCGCGGGCTACCGCTATCTGGGTGGGGCGCCGCCGCTGCCGTCGACCGACGACGGATTCCGGTCCGCCGGAGACATCGGGCATTTGGACGAGGACGGCTTCCTCTACATCGTCGACCGCCGGGTCGACATGATCGTCAGCGGCGGGGCGAACGTCTTTCCCGCCGAGGTCGAGTCGGCGCTCGCGGGGCACCCCGACATCGCCGACGTCGTGGTCATCGGACTGGCCGACGAACGGTGGGGACGCCGCGTGCACGCGGTGGTGCAGGCCGCCGAGGGCGTGGAGCTCACCGAGCAACATGTGATCGAGTACGCCAAAAACCGGCTGGCGCCCTACAAGGCGCCCAAGACGGTCGAGTTCGTCGACGCGATACCTCGGACCGCAGCGACGAAGGTCAATCGCTCGGCGATGATCAAGGCCCGGGAGGGCTGAGTTCGGATATGCCCCGCGGCGCGACGGCTGTCTCGACGGTGATCGCCGCATGGTCGGCGCGACTTCCGGCGATCATCATGAACCCGGCGACCGCGATCCCACCGATTACCGGAACGATCAGCAACCACCACCAAAGTTTGTCGGACCCGACTCGTATATTCAAACTTATGTTCGAGAGTTCCGAGGATGCCGCAGCCGTGATCGATCGGATCTGCGCGGCGTCGCTTGCGGAGAACCGGGCGGCCGGTGCGCGGCTTAAAGCGATCGGAGAACTCGACGTGCTGCGGCTGCGCGAGTGCGGGGAGCGGGAGTCCTGGGTGAGTGACACCTGGGACGCGATTTCGGCGGAGGTCGCGGCGGCGCTGAATATCAGTCAAGCGCTCGCCTCGAGTTATCTCAACTATTCACGCGCCATGCGAAATCGGCTGCCCCGCATCGGCGCCGCGTTGATCGCCGGAGAGATCAGCTATTCGACGTTCCAGACGATCGTGTATCGCACGGACTTGATCGCCGACTCCGACGTCCTGGCAGCAGTCGACGCGGAGCTCGCGAGGCGGGTACAACGATGGCCGTCGATGACTCGCGGCCGACTAAGCGCGGCGGTGGATCGAGTCGTCGCGCGGGCGGACCGCGACGCGGTGCGCCGCGTTCGCGAGCAGCAGACGGATCGCGAGTTCTCCCTCTGGGACGGCGGCAACGGCTTGACCGAGGTGTTCGGCCGACTCGTCACCACTGACGCCCGCGTGGTGGATGCACGGTTAAATGCATTGGTGCACAGCGTGTGTGACGGAGATACGCGCACTGTAAAGCAGCGCCGCGCCGATGCCTTGGCGGCGTTGGCGGCCGGTGCGGAAAGACTGCAATGCCGATGCGGGCAACCGACATGTCCGTCCGCCGCGTCACCCGCGCCGCCCAGTCCGGTGGTGATCCACGTCGTCGCCAACCAGTCCACCGTCGACGGCACTGCGCCTGAACCCGGCGCGGTCATCGGCACTGACACTCTGATCCCGGCCGAGCTGATTACGCAATTGGCCGAGTCGGCCAGGCTGCGGCCGCTGGTGCATCCCGGAACTGCACCGCCCGAACGCGGGTACGTCCCGTCGCGGGCACTGGCCGATTTCGTGCGCTGCCGCGATCTGACCTGCCGGTTCCCCGGCTGCGAGAAGCCGGCCACCGAGACCGATCTCGACCACACCATCCCGCATGCGCAAGGCGGCGCCACCCACGCATCGAACCTGAAATGCCTTTGCCGCCAACATCATTTGATGAAAACCTTCTGGGGGTGGCGCGATCGACAATTTTCCGACGGCACGGTGATCTGGACGTCGCCATCCGGGCGCACCTATGTGACCGCGCCGGGCAGCGCGTTGCTGTTTCCCGACTTGTGCGCACCCACCGCGGAGGTAACTGCGCACATTCGGCCCGGCCCCTGCACCGATCGCGACGCCATGATGCCGCGCCGGCGGCGCACCCGGGCCGAGAACCGCGCCGACTACGTCACCGCCGAACGACGCCGTAACCGGCGAATCCGGGACAAAAATAGTTCGGCCGCAACACAACTCATCTCACAGTGTCGCCCGCCCGACGGCGAGCCACCGCCCTTTTAGATGTGGTGGCCGAAGACGTCTTCCATGACTTCACCGACCGCCGCCAGCGAACGGCTGGAGTGCTGCTTGACGAGTACATGGCCACCCAGTACGACGAGCGCGATCGGCAGCTCGACGGCCCCAAATGCCAGCAGCGCAGTCAGTCCCGCGACGTAGACGATATCGTGCTTGTCGGGCCGGTGGAACTTTCCGATGGTTGGCAAGTCGATCGCCCGTGACTCCAGCTCCCGCAGGGTGCGCAGGCTCCGGGCACGCTTGGAGTTCGGGTGCGCCTCGGCGTAGGCCGCCCACCGCTGCGCGAAACTGGGTCCGAAACGGAGCTCTTCTTGCAGCTCTTCCTGTAGCTCTTCGTGCAACTCGTCGTGGAGCTCATCATGCAGCTCGTCGTGCAGCTCTTCGTGCAACTCGTCGTGCAGTTCGTCATGTAACTTGTCTGAGTCGGAATCCGTTGCAGCCGAGTTGATTTCGTCGGCGTCGTTGTCCTTTTTGTCTTCGTCCAGCGTGGTCATGTCAGTCTCTCTTCGTTGTGTCGTCGGTCAACCGGCTGGTGTGAGTTCCAGTTGGGGTGCCCGGTCACCCTTGGCGCCATTGCCGCTGTCCATACCCGGGAGCTCCTGGGCCCACGTCGTGAGCGAGCCCACCATGTTGTTCAAGACGTTGTCGGCCTCCCCGCCGTACTTCGAGACGCGTTTCCCGATCATCGACGCCATCCGGATCAACAGGTCCGGCTTGGCGGCCGTGAGCACGGTCAGCGCCGCGGCCGGGGCCACACCTTCGATCCACCCGAGCGGACCCAGCGGCACGCAACCGACGAGTTGGCTCAGACCCGGGGTAGTGATCAGTGCGGCCATCGCAACGAAAGTGCCTGCGACAGTGCTGACCACGAGCGGATCGCGCGAATCCAGCAACGTCTGCCCGAGCTGCGTGGTGACCAGGCCCACCAGACCGACCGTCGCCGCACGCTGCGGGGCGGCGCGGGTAAAGGTGGCCAGGCTCCACGAGGCGCTTGCTCCAATCGTGGTGGCGGCACCCCGGATAGCGACCGTCTCCATCAGATCGTCCATGTTGATCCCGCGCTCCGACGGCGGTCGCATGTTGCGCACCGCGCTCACCGCGACGGCCGTCGTGGGGAACACGTCGGTCAGGATGTTCACCAGCAGGATCTGCCGTGCGGTCAGCGGCGCCATGCCCCGGACCATCGTCCCGTACATGTTGAAAGCCACTTCACCGGCATTGCCGCCCAACAACATTCCAACCGCGGCCTGCGCCTGCTGCCACAGCCGGTGTCCCTCCTCGATCGCCTCGAGAAGGCTTCCGACGCGACCCTCGGTCAGCACCACGTCCGCGGCGCCGCGCGCCGGGTCGCTGCCGTGCGAGGACACACCCACGCCCACGGCCGCTGCACGGATGGCCGCGGCGTCATTCGCGCCGTCGCCCACCATCGCGGTCACGATCCCGGAATTGCTGATCTGCTGGACGATCTGGACCTTCTGCTCGGGCGACATACGCGCATAGATCACGTTGGTCTTGACGACCTCGGCCCGCTCGGCGATCGACAACCGCTCCCAGCGCGCCCCGGTGATGATGCAGTCCTCGGGGACGTCGAGCCCGATCTCGCGGGCGATGGCGCGGGCGGTGGCCGGGTGGTCACCGGTGATCACGCGCACACCGATGTCCCGCTTAGCCAACCCGAGCAGGAGCTCCCGGGCGTCGGACCGCGGTGTGTCGGTGATCCCGAGGAAGCCCAGCAGGCGAAGTCCGCTGCGGCACAACGGTTCCAGCCCCTTCTCCTGCGCGACCTCGAGCTCATCCTCCGTCAGCGTCTTGTCGGCGACCGCGATCACCCGAAGGCCCTGCGTCGCCATCCCGTGGACGTGTGCCAACAGCTCCTCGCGAAGGTCGTCGTCTTGACCCTCGACGCATGCCGAGAGGACGATTTCCGGTCCACCCTTGACCGCCAGGGTGTCACCGTCCAGTCCTGCCGCGTAGGCCCGGCCGGCGCGGAACGGCAATTCGCGGTCGCGCTTCGGCTGGCTTCCGGCCCGGTTTACCACCGCGGCGTCCGTCGCCTGCAGCGGAGCGTGCTCGGTCAGCGCCACCGGGGTCGCCAGCGCCGCTCGCTCGAGAATCACGTCCTCGTCGAAACCCGGCTGTGCGGAGATATTCGTTACCACCAACCGGTTTTCGCTGAGCGTTCCGGTCTTGTCGAAGCAGACCACCTCGACGCGACCCAGCGTCTCGACCGACCGCGGCGCGCGGACCAGAACGTTGCGCTCGGTCAATCGCCTGGCCGCCTCGCGCTGAGCCAACGTCGCCACCAACGGGAGGCCTTCCGGCACCGCGGCAACCGCGCAGTACACCCCGCTGGTAACGGCCTCCTTGATGCCCGATCCTCGCAGCAATGCGGTGGCGATCACGCCCACACCACCGGTGAGGGTCCACGGCAGCACTTTCGCGGTGACCGCGGCCAGTTGCGCGTGCAGCCCCACCTCGTCGCGCCGCCGCGGAGCCAGCGCCATGGCCCGGCCCGCCGCGGTCGCGTCGCCGACCGCGACGACCACCGCGCGACACACGCCGCTGAGTACGGTCGAGCCCTCATAGATCATGCAGGCGCGTTCGGCCAGCGGACGACCCGGCGTCGGTGCGGGGTGCTTGGTCACCGGCAACGACTCACCGGTCAGCGACGATTCGTCGACCTCGACCGCAACCGCGCTCAGCACCCGGGCATCGGCGGGGACCAGCTCGCCGGACCGGACCTCGATGATGGTTCCCGGCGTCAATTGCTCGGTGGGTATCAACTCGAACTGGTCGGCGCCGGTAACGATGCGCGCCGGCGGCGTCTGGGCACTGAGCATCCTGTTCAGCTGACGATCCGAGCTGAGGCGCTGCGCCGCGGCAATCGCGGCGCTACCAACGAGCACGATCCCGACGAGCACACCGTCCATCGGCGAACCGACGAGCGCGCTCGCCATGGCACCGGTGGCAAGGATCGGGGTGAGCGGATCCTGCATCTCGTGCCACATCGCGTCCACGACTTCTCTACCGCTGTCCGCGAATCTGGCGGCCAGCGCCTGCATCCCGGTCTTCGGCAGCTGTGCCACCGCAGCGACGGGACCGGTGGAGTCGGCGAGTTCAGGCCACAGCACCCGAATCTGTTCCTGCGCCTGGTCGGCATCCAGCGCATGCCATTCGGTGTCAGAGGCGGCGGCCGGATCGGGCTGCATCGCCACACCCCGCCCGATCACGTATCCGGGGATGAGCGCGATGGCGGCCGCCGCGATGCTGGGGCGCACGCCCGCTGCCCGAACCCCGGGCAACAGCGTCAGCGAACCCAGAAGCGTTCCGGCGGCCGCCAACTCGACGCCTCGCCGCGCGGCCGATTTGGCCGCGGGGATCGCATCGATAATTCGGCAGGCAACCTTCAGATTCGGGATCAGGACGTCGGCCGTCCACGCGGGTGCCGCCCGCCCAGCGGGCCAAACCCCCAGCGCGAGGTCCGCGGCCGCGAAGGCAAGCCGAAGGTCACGCCCGATCACGGCGACGATCTTCCCGTCGGCCTGCAATTGCCGGACCGCCCCGAAGATGGTGAGGTCGACGTCGTCGCTGTCGAACGGCAGCAGTTCGTCGAATGTCCCGCGCAGATGGCCAGCATCGGCCTGATCAACCGAGATGAGCCGGAGATCGGCGGCACGCGCCGCGGCCATCAGCGGTTCGGCGTACGGGTCGGCGTTGCGCGCCACCACGACCTCGAGGTCCTCCAGCTCGGGCAGCTGATGCGCGGGCGACAACGAGCAGCCGGTGTGCACGCCCGGGCCGAGCAGGCCGTCGTTGACATCCGTTTGGGCGCACTGCCATACCTTCGTGCGCAGTTCGCCGTCGACGCCGCTGATCTCGGCGACGCGCATGGTCTCACCGATCAGCACCGCGGGCTCGACGATCAGCACATCGACACCGTCGAGGCGGCGGATCGCGTCGGGTCGCATCACCAGGGTGTGGTGGTAGCGGTTCAGGCCGGCGCAGAACGTGGTGGCGAACGACTCACGGGCGTAGTTCAGGGCGCGCGGCGCGGCGACGATGACCGCCTCGCTGGCCAGCATCGCGCCGCCGCTGACGGTCAGGGCGATGGCGCCGGCAAGGCCCGCCGCGGTTGCTGCACGGGCGTAGTTCTCCGACGAGGTGTCCGGCACCGGGCGGGGCCGTGACGTTTCCGGGTGCGGGTCACACTGCGCGCTGAGCGCCAGGTGGGGTTCGTGCTCGTTCCAGGCTTCCACGGCCGACAGCGCCTCAATGAGGCGCAGGCTACGAAGGCACATGTCGGCGGCGATCACCGACGGGGTGTGGCCGAGCGACTGGGTGACGGCGGTGCCCAACGCGAGCAGTGCATCGGCGCGCCCGCGCCCGAGGGCCCGCTCGAACACCCGTCGGACGTCGGGCTGCGCCTCGGCGAAAGTGGTCGCGGCGGCGAAGGCCCGCGGCAATCTCGGCATCCGCGTCACCTGCAAGAACGTGGTCACGCCGAGCGAGATGGCCTTGGCCCCCAGCAGGCTCATCCGGTTGACGACCTCCGCGCCGTCCCCGGGGATATCGATCACCGGCAACCGGTCAGGAGTCCGTGGGGGCTCGTCAGCCGGCATGTTTCGATCGGCTTTGGCGGTGAAGGCCCGCTCGATTGCCTCCACCATCAGCGCCAAATCGTCTACGGTAGGCCCATTTTCGTCAATGTCGACGATCAGGCGCGACAGCGGCCAGTTCACCTGGGTGCGTGCGACACCGATGGTGCTGCCGATCGTCCTCTGCAGGACGGTCTCGTACTCGGACGAGCGGGCACCCTCAGGCATACGCAGCTCGATCCACCCCCGGCCATTGCCGGACCAGCGGCGGCGGGGACGGTCCCCGCCCAACAACTCAGCTGCCGCGGCTGCGCCGCCTGCGACCACCATTCGAAGCCCCGAGACGATCGGCTCGATGACCATAGTGCGCTTTACGCCCTCTCGCGATAGTTAGCTTTGACATTGCAGATTCACGCAGCAGACTCGTCGAAGTAGTACGTGCGTGCTACACCGTAAGGACTAAGAGGATCTAAGAGCGCGACTTAGAGCTTCCGAAAAGCAAACGGACGACAAATTATTGGCCACGCGCGCAACAATTCGAATCTTGGGAGGTCACAGTGACGCTCATCGAACGAGCCACGAAATCGGCGAACTCGGTTGCCGACCAAACGGTTTCAACAGTTAGCCAGATCGGGACCGCGGTCGCCGAGGGCGTCGTTGTTACGACGAGGGACATTCGCGCCGGAATGCGGGAGGGCCACATCCGCCCCCGGACCGCCGTCGTCGCCGCGGCCGTCGGCCTGATCGCCGTCGTCGAATGGCCCATTCTGCTCGCTGCCGGCGGTGTCGCGCTGCTCGCCAGCAAACTGAAGAAGCGGTCTCCCGAGCCCGAAACCGAGGGCGCAACCGTGATCGAGACGATCGACATCGAGACCGAAACCCCCGAATAGGCGTCCGCCCTCCCCCGGCGGCCGGGCACCCCGGCGGCCGACACCTCACGACGCCCTGGCCCGCGCGGTAACCTCATTCTCGACGCGCACGCATGCGCGACGGAAGGGGACCTAGCGCACATGACCGCCCCCAGCGATGAAGCCGAGGTGACGCGCGGCGACCGCTTCATCAAGACGGCCGTGGAGATCCTGCGTGAGACCGGGCGCACCGACTTCACCGTCCAGGAGATCGTCGCCCGCTCCAAGACCTCGCTACGGGCCTTCTACCAGCATTTCAGCAGCAAGGACGAGCTGCTGCTCGCGCTTTTCGACAGGACCATTTCGCAATCGGTTCAGACCTGGCGTGCCGAGACCGACGGGCTGGACAGCACATCCGCGCTGAAGCTGTTGCTCGACCGCATTAGCCAGCAACCGGAATCGAGCACGCAGGACAGCCTCAACCGGGCGTTGGGCCTGTATAACCAACATCTGGCGGAAACCCGTCCCCGCGAATACGCGCGCGTGCTATCCCCCTTACACCAACTGATTCGCGACATCGTCGGGCAAGGCATCACCGAGGGGGTGTTCAACCCGGGGCTCGATGTCGGCGCGTCGGCGGCCATCGTCATGCAGGCGATGGTGGGAGGGCAGCGGTTGCATTGGCTGGGCACCGAGTTGAACGGAACCCCGGTCGACGCCGGCCAGCTGTACGACTTCATCAGCCGCGCGCTCGGCATCCGCGACACCGACGACGAAACCGGCCCGCCCACCCTGGCCGAGCTGTTCGCCCAAATCGGCCTGCGGGCGGGCTCCCGCAACGGCGAATTCGCGATGACAATGCCGGTAAGTCCGAACGTGGTCAACACTTCTGGGGCGCTGCAGGGTGGGCTGATCGCCACCCTCGTCGACGTCGCGGGCGGCCAGTATGGGCTGGATTTTCTGGAGCCGGGCACCACCATGACGACCGCGGATCTGTTCGTCCGCTACCTGCGCCCGATCCGCCAAGGCGCCGCGTTCGCGGTGCCCCGGATGCTGCGCGCCGGCCGGCGGGCGATGGTCATGCAGGTCGACATCTACGGCGACGGTGACGACGAGGTGGCCGCGACGGCGACGGTGAATTTCGCCATCATCAACGGCGCGACACCCAAGGGTCTGCGGGCGGACACCTAACGCCGGTACACGGTATTGCGCAAGAGTGGTAACGTCATTACCACCCAACGAGAATCCAGCCCTCAAGGAGATCGCTATGCCGTCTCGCGAGCTTCCCTTCCCCGTATTCGACGCCGATAACCACATGTACGAGCCGCAGGAGGCGCTGACCAAGTTCCTGCCGGAGAAGCGCAAAAACGTCATCGACTACGTGCAGGTTCGCGGTCGCACCAAGATCGTGGTGCGCGGACACATCAGTGACTACATCCCCAACCCCACCTTCGAGGTGGTGGCCCGTCCGGGCGCCCAGGAGGACTACTTCCGCAACGGCTCGCAGGGCAAGAGCTACCGCGAGATCCTCGGCGAACCGATGAAGGCCATCCCCGCGTTCCGCGAGCCCGGCGCGCGCCTCGAGGTGATGGACGAGCTGGGTATCGACTACGCGCTGATGTTCCCGACGCTGGCCAGCCTGGTCGAAGAACGCATGAAAGACGACCCGGAGATGACCCACGACGTCATCCACGCGCTCAACGAGTGGATGCACGAGCAGTGGTCGTTCAACTACAAGGACCGCATCTTCGCCACTCCGGTCATCACCCTGCCGATCGTCGACCGCGCGCTCGAAGAGCTGGAATGGTGCCTGGAGCGCGGCGCCCGCACCGTTCTGGTCCGCCCGGCGCCGGTGCCCGGCTATCGCGGCAGCCGGTCATTCGGTCTGGAGGAATTCGATCCGTTCTGGCAGGCCTGCGTGCGTGCCGAGATCCCGGTCTCGATGCACGCCTCCGACAGCGGCTACTCCGAGCTGCTCAACATCTGGGAGCCCGGCGACGAGTTCCTGCCGTTCAAGCCGACCGCCTTCCGTAGCCTGGCGATGGGCCACCGTCCGATCGAGGACGCGTTCGGTGCCCTGATCTGCCACGGCGCCCTTTCGCGCAACCCCGACCTGCGGATCCTGTCCATCGAGAACGGCGCCGACTGGGTGCCGACGCTGTTCCGAGGCCTCAAGGGCGTCTACAAGAAGATGCCGCAGGCGTTCACCGAGGACCCGATCGAGACGTTCAAGCGGTGCGTCTACGTCAGCCCGTTCTGGGAGGACCGGTTCGCCGAGATCGTCAACATGGTCGGCACCGACCGGGTGGTCTTCGGATCGGACTGGCCGCACCCCGAGGGCCTGAAAGACCCGATCACTTTCGTCGACGAGCTCGCCGACTTCAGCGACGAGGACAAGGCGAAGATCATGGGCGGCAACCTGATGGAGCTGATGAAGGTCTCCCAGCCGGCCAAGAAACCCGTCAACGCCTGATCGGGGCCTGATCCCGTAACCACACGCAGCGCCCGCCTCCGAGCGACATCCCGTCCACGTTGTCGCTCGGAGGTGGGCACTTTTTTGTGTCCCGTCAAAAGCGGGACTATAGACGCGGCCTTCGACCTTGCTATAGAAAAGAATCTTCACTCCGGGTAAGGAGCGCACGATGAATCTGGCTCCGGTCGAATCATCAGTGACCAGAGTGACGCTAAGCCCCCGGCTGGTTTCCGAACTGGGCGATCCGCACAGCACGCTACGGGCGGCAACCCAGCGCAGCGGCGCGGTGGTGATCATCCGCGCCGGCGGCGAGGTCGACGCCTCCAACGAGCACACCTGGCGGGGGCTGGTCGAGGAGGCGGCCGCGGTGGCCACGGCACCGGGCCCCTTCATCGTCGACATCAGCGGCCTTGATTTCATGGGGTGCTGCGCGTTCGCCGTCCTGGCCGCCGAATCCGAACGATGCCGGGCTCGCGGCCTCGCATTACGGCTGGTCAGCTGCGACCCCGGCGTTGCGCGCGTCATCCAGGCGTGCAATCTCGGCGGCGTATTGCCCCTCCATCCGACCATCGACACCGCGCTGGCCACGTCGGTGGCCTGAGAGCGAGTTATCGAGGTCGCCGCCCGTTAGCAAACTGATGCGCTAGGTAGCCCCCAGCAATTGCTAATCTGATTACTTGCTTGTGTCGAATAGGACCGCGCATTGTTGGATTTCTCGGTCCAGAGAACGGCCCGCAGGCAGGCTCAGGAGGGACGGCCATATGGTGGCCGAAAAAGACTGGGACAAGATTGTTGGTGCGGCTGACGACGTGCGTCGCATCTTCGAAAAGGTCCCCGCGATGCTGATCGGTCTGGAAGGGCCGGAACATCGCTTTGTCGCGGCCAACGCCGCCTACCGCGCCCTGAATCCGGCGCTCAACCCGGTAGGCATGCTGGCTCGCGACGTGTATCCCGAGCTGGAGAGCCAGCAAATCTTCCAGATGCTCGATCGGGTCTACGAGACCGGCGAGCCGCAATCCGGGGCGGAGTGGCGGCTGCAGGCCGACTTCGAAGGAACCGGAGTCGAGGAGCGCTACTTCGACTTCCTCGTGACGCCGCGCCGCCGCAAGGGCGGAGCGATCGAGGGCGTGCAGATCATCTTCGACGACGTCACGGATCGCGTGCGGGCGCGGTTGGCCACCGAGGCCCGCATCGAGGAACTCTCCGAGCGCTATCGCAACGTCCGCGATTCCGCCATCGTCATGCAGCAGGCCCTGCTGGCCTCGTCGGTCCCGGTGGTCCCATTCGCCGACATCACCGCGCAGTACCTTGTCGCCACCGAAGACACCGCGGCCGGCGGCGACTGGTTTGACGCGATACCCCTCGGGGACCGGCTGGTGCTCGTCGTCGGCGATGTGGTCGGGCACGGCGTCGAAGCCGCGGCGGTCATGTCGCAGTTGCGCACCGCGCTGCGGATGCAGATATCGCAGGGCTACGGCATCACCGAAGCGCTCGAAGCCGTCGACCGCTTCCACGAGCACGTGCCGGGGTCGAGGTCGGCCACGTTGTGCGTGGGCTCGCTCGATTACGCCACCGGTGAATTCCAGTACTGCACCGCCGGGCATCCGCCGCCACTGGTGGTGAGCGCCGCCTCGGCCGCACGCTACGTGGAACCGTCGGGCGCCGGTCCGCTTGGCAGCCGCGTCGGTTTTCCGGTGCGCAGCGAAATGCTGGACATCGGCGATTCGATCCTGCTGTATTCCGATGGCCTGATCGAGCGGCCCGGGCGCCCATTGGGCGCCAGCACCGCGGAGTTCGCCGACTTGGCCGCCAACATCTCCGCCGGTGTCGGCGGGTTCGTCATCGATGCGCCGACACGAACCATCGACCGCATCTGTTCGGAGACGCTCGAATTGCTGCTCCGGTCAACCGGCTACAGCGACGACGTCACACTGCTTGCCGCGCAGCGCCGCACTCCCCCGGCTCCGCTGCACATGACGCTGGACGCGACGATCCACGCCGCACGTACCGTGCGCTCCCGGCTTCGCGGCTGGCTCTCCGAGGTCGGTGCCGACGCCGACGACATCTCCGACGTCGTGCACGCGATCTCCGAGTTCGTCGAGAACGCGGTCGAACATGGTTACGGCACCGAGGTTTCCGACGGCATCGTCGTCGAGGCATCGCTGTCCGGCGATGGCAACATGCATGCCTCGGTGATCGACCGCGGACAGTGGAAGGATCACCGTGAAGGTGAACACGGGCGCGGGCGCGGGCTCGCGATGGCCGAGGCGTTGGTTTCCGAGGCCCTCATCACCCGCAGCGACGCTGGGACGACCGCCAGCGTGACACACCGTCTATCCCGACCGGCCAACTTCGTCACCGACACGATCGTCAGCCGGGCCGCCTACCGCCGGGCCACCGACAACGAATTCGTCTCGACCGTGCGCGAGTCCGGCCACATCGTCGTCAGCGGTGACGTCGACTCCAACACCGCGTCCACTCTCGACCGCCTGATTGCCGTCGAAAGTCGTTCGGGCATAGCACCTTTGACGATCGACCTCAGCGCCGTCACCCACCTGGGGTCCGCCGGCGTCAGCGCGCTGGCAGCCGCCCGTGACCGGGCGTTGCGGCAGGGTGGCGACTGCGTGGTGATCGCCCCGCCCGGCAGCCCCGCGCATCACATCTTGTCGATGGTCCAGATACCCGTCAGCAGCGGCGACAGCGAGAACGTCTTCGCCGAAGACTAGTTCTTCCCGTGCCGCACCTGATTGAACGGCACCCCTCGGTCGGCGGCGTATTCGCGCGGAAAGCCCAGCACCCGCTCCCCGATCACGTTGCGCGCCATCTCGGTTGTGCCGCCTCCGATGGCGACGCTTTGGCGCACCAAATACCGCAGCCCGGTCTCTAGACCGTCGCCGATCTCCCCGACCACACCGGCTGCTCCCGCGACCGCCATCGCGGTGTCGAGGTCCACCTGTACGGTCTCGGCGTGGAACAGCCGAATCAGCGTGCCGGCCGCCGGTGGCAGCACACCGTCGCGGACATTGCGCGACACGTGATCGATCAGCTGCTCGGCCACCGTCCGGTGCACCAACGCCCGGCCGGCCATCTCCCGCACGCGTTCGTTGTCGGCCTGACCGGTCTTCTCTAAAAGCCCAACGTAGTCAACGGGATTGGCGTTGCCGCCCTCGCTGCCGCTGCCGCTGGCGAACTCCGAACCCTGGCCGACCGCCCGCCGCTCGTGGTACAGCTGACGTGAGGCCACCGTCCAGCCGCCGTTGACCTCCCCCACCACCGCGTCGTCGCCGACGTCCACGCCGTCGAAGAACTCCTCGCAAAACTCCGTGGAGCCGCTGAGCATTGTGATGCGGCGCAACGTGATTCCCGGGTGATCGATCGGCACCAGGAACATGGTCAAGCCTTCGTGTTTGGGCACATCCCAGTTGGTGCGGGCCAGGCACAGGCCGTAGTCGGCGGCGAACGCACTGGTGCTCCAGGTCTTGGCGCCGTTGATCACCCATCGGTCACCCTGGCGTTCGGCCCGGGTGATGACGCCGGCCAGATCCGATCCGCCGCTGGGTTCGCTCAGCAGCTGCACCAGCACCTCGTCACCGCGCAGCGCCGCGGCGATGTGCTGCCTCTTCTGCTCTTCGCTGCCGGTGTCGAGAAGGGTGGCGCAGCAGATGGTGAACGTCGGTATGTTGAGGATCAACGGCAGCTCGTAGCAAAGGGATTCGTCGTCGAACGCCTTCTGGTAGGCGTAATCCAGACCCAGGCCGCCGTATTCTCGCGGGAAGCAGATGCCGGCGAATCCGCCTTCGTAGAGCCGCTTTTGCAGTTCCCGGGCACGTTTCCAGGCGTCCTCGTCGTCGCGCGGCGCCGGCGGCGGTGAATCGGGGTCAATGCGCGGCATGTTGTCCGCCAACCACACGCGGGCGCGGGCGGCGAACTCTGCGACGGATTCGGTGATCTGGTCTTGCGTCATTTCGCGGTACGGCCGGCTTTCTCTGACTCATACACCCGCAAGTTATGTTCTTCCGGGGTGCCGAACAAGGAGCGGTACAACGTAACTCGCCTCAGGTAGAGGTGCAGATCGTGTTCCCAGGTGACCCCGATGCCGCCATGCATCTGCACGCAGCCCTGGACGATCCGCCCCGCCATCTCTGAGACGTAGGACTTCGCGACGCTGGCCGACAGGCTCGCGGCGGGTGAGCGGGCCGCGATGTCGGCAACCGCCGCGGCCGTGGTGGCGCGACATGCTTCCAGCCACAGCTTCATGTCGGCGAAGCCGTGTTTGAGCGCTTGGTAGGACGCCAGCGGACGGCCGAACGTGTGCCGGTCCAGCGCCCACTGAACGGTGAAGTCGAACACCGTTTGCACGACGCCGACCACCTCGGCGCATTGCAGCACCTGAGCGATCTGGCTCTGCCGGTCGATCAACGCCGCGGTCTCGGCGGCGCTGCCGATGCTCGCGGACGAGTCCACGACCACCCCGTCGAGATGCACACGCGCGTATTGCTTGACCAGATCGACCGACTGCTGCGGCTCGACCCGAACCCCGGGCGCGTCCGTCGGGACCAGGAACTGACGAACTTCGCCGCCGCAGCGCGCCACCACGAGCAGAAGGCCGCTCTGGGCGCCCGCCTCGACGCGGTCCTTGGTGCCATCAAGACGGTACGTGCGACAGCCCGCGTCGGTCTGGGTCGCGGTCACCGACGGGTCCAGCGGCTCCCAGCCGCGGCCGGGTTCCGAGACCGCCCAGGACGCAACGGTTTCGCCGGAGATCAGCGCCTCGATGACCGCCGCGTGCGACTGCGCATCGGCGCATTCGGCCAGCGCGGTGAGCACGACGCTGACCGGGTACAGCGGGCCGGGCGCGACGGTCTTGCCGAGCAATTCGGCGACCGAGGCCAAATCCTCGACACCGCTGTCCGAGGCGCTGCCGCCGCCCAACTCCTCCGGAACCAGCAGGCCGGTCCAGCCGAGCTCCGCGGCGCGCCGCCACCAGGCCGGGTCGAAGGAAGCCCCCGCCGCGTGCAGCTCCCGGACGCGAGACAGCGGCGCTTCCTTCTGCAGAAACGATTGGGTCGTCGAGACGAAGAGTGCCTTCTCAGGCGAGTCCACGGCCGTCATGACACCGACCGACCCTTCCACAGCGTTCGGTAGCCGTCGCCAAGAATCACGTTCTCGATATTAGCAAATGCCAATACCGTAAGCGCTACCGGAGTTCAGCCGTTACACGCGATCGAGCAGCTACATCGCGAACACGCGGCGCACCGACTGGGCGTGCAGGGCCCGGTTCTCTTCGGAGACGACCCAATCGGGCACCAGCGAATCGAATCCGTTGAATGTCGCCGCGATGACGTGCAATTCGGTGTGCACGAAGGCATGCAGCAGCCGGTTGGCGTAGTCGATGGCTTCGTCGCGGCATGGGTCGATCTCCGAGCAGCTGATGAACGTGGGCGGCAGGCCCTCCAGATTCGCCCGGTGCGCCGGAACATATTGACCACTGGCGCTGGCCGGACCCAGGTAGTGACCCCACGCCCGGCTCACCGCCGGACCGTTGAGCCCCGGCGTGCGCTGAAACTCGCGCCGCGACGGCGTGGCATCGCTGTCCAGCATCGGCTGGTGCAGGATCTGCATCCGGATCTGTGGCCCCTCGGCGTCGAACATCCGCTGCGCCAGGCTCGCGACCAGGGCGGCACCCGCATCCCGGCCCATCACGGCCAGCCGGCGGGAGTCGATGTTCAGCTCCGCGCAATTCCGGATGGCGTAGTACATACCCGCCTCGACGTCGTCGAGTGCCGCCGGAGCCGGATTCTCCGGGGCCAGCCGGTAGTCGACCGAAACCACCAGACAACCGCCCTCCCGAGCGAGCTCCACGCACGCCGCGTGGTCGGTGTCGAGGTTGCCGGACACGAAGCCGCCGCCGTGCGCGTAGACCAGCAACGGCGCTCCCGAGTCACCCTCGATGTGGCCTCGGTAGAAGCGGAGGTTCAGCTGCTGGCCGCCGGGTCCGGAGATCGAGCGGGTTTCGACGGCGACGCCCTCGGTGTCGACTGCCGCGGCACGCTCGGCCGCCGCCCGGTCGGCCTGCTCTCGTTCGGCGGCCAGTGTCTCGGCACGGAATTCGACGATGCCCACCTGGCTCGCGGCGTCGCGCAGTACCGGGTCGAGGCGGTTAATGCCTTGCGGGCGGGTCAGATCCGTTTGCGTCATACCCTCTCAACTTCCGGGTTCATGGTGCGGGCCGCCGTCCAGGCCTGGCGGGAGGCCATGTCGGAAACCATATTCAAGGTAGACCTGGTCAGCCACGAGCCGTCACACTGCCGCAGCCGCGTGCGGCCGGCGGCTTCGAGCGACGGGGACTTCTGGTGATATTCGCTGATCAGAGCCTGCGGAGCGGCCCGGCGCGGCTCAGCTCCGCGGCGCGGCGGGCTCGCCGGGGAGCGCCTGGACGGTCGCCGGCAACCCGTACAAAGCCGTTGCGTTGTCGCGCATGATCCGCTCCCGCTGGTCGGCGGGGAACCTGTTGATCGCGTACGTCGGCGAGTCATAGCTCCAATGCGGATAGTCCGTCGAGAACATGAGATTGTCGCCCAGGTCCATCATTTCCAGGTACTCGCGGAACTCTACGGTGTCGACGTCTTCCAAGGGCTGGGTGGTGAAGCGGACATGCTCGCGCACGTAGTCCGACGGACGGCGTCGTACCTGCGGCAAGTCGGCGCGGCGAGCCTCCCAGATCCGGTCCATCCGTGACATCACCGGCATCGCCCAGGTGAAGCCACCCTCGATGAAGACCACCCGCAGGTCGGGGTGCCGATCGAAGGCGCCGTCGAAAACCAGGCTCATCAGGTGCGAGACGTACAGCAGCGGCCAGGATGCGAAGAAGTCGTGCCAGTGCGCGGGATTGCCGACGGGATACAGCGGGATCAATTCGAACGGCGTCTGACCCATCAGATGCGTTGAGATCGGTAGCCCGTTGCGGGATGCGGCCTCGTACAGCGGATCGAAATGCGGGTTGCCGAACGGGATTCCGCGGGTCTGGGGTGTCATCAGCACCTGGGCCATGTAGGGGTGGCCGGCCCATCGCTCGACCTCGCGCGCCGCCTGCTCCGGGGTCTGCGCGCTGACGCTGATCGACCCGCGCCAGCGGCCGTGCGCGTTGTGCTTGTCCAGCCACACGTCGGCGAGCCAGTCGTTGTAGGTGGATTTGAGCACGTGCTCGGCCTGGGGTAGCTGGGCGTCGCACATCGGCTCCAGCGACGCGATGCTGACGCCCGCATCGACCAGCAGTTGCTTGGCGGCGTAGTCCGGGTCGCTGCCGGCGACCCCGCCGCCCGGCGGCCACGAGTCCATGCGCAGCGACGACGTCTTGAACGCATCCGGGGTGTCGTAGAAATACGACACCGGGCTCACCGCATTGCCGCTCGGCCAGATCTTGTCCACCCATTCGGCCGGCGCGTAGGACTTGAGCACATCGGTCGACACCGGCAACGGGTGGACGTCGGTGTCGACGATGGTGACCGCGATGTGGTCGTCGCGGCGGGTCTGCGATTCGACTCGTTCGATGGTGGTCATTGCGCTCGCTCCTTTGCTCCAAGCCCGTAAAGCTCACTGGCGTTTCGCCACAACACCTGCTCGCGCTGCGCTGCGTCGAGCCCCTGGGCCGCCACCTCGGGCGACGACGTCGACCAGTGCGGGTAGCTCGATCCGTACATCAGCAGGTCGGTCTTGCCACTGAATTCCATCCAGCGCTGCATGTGGGCCGCCTCGACAGGCCCGTCGAATGCCGATGAGCAGAACCGGACATGGTCGGGCAGGTATTCGCTGGGATACCGGTCGACCCATGGGGTTTGGTCGCGCATCGACAACCAGAAGGTGTCCAGCCGCCACATCAACGGGGTGAGGATGTCGTAGCCGCCGTCGGCGAAAACGAACTTGAGGCCGGGAAGCCGGCCGAACACGCCCTCGATGATCAGGGTGGCCAGATGCACGAAATAATTCAGCGGCATGAACGACGCATAGCCAGGGTAGGTGTGCGCGTGACCGGCGAACGTCGGGGCATGGTCGACGCCGTTGCCACCGTTGATATGCACCGCGACCGGCAGCCCATGCGCGGCCGCTGCCTCCCAGATCGGTTCGAACATCGGCTTGCCGTACGGCTCGCGGGACTGCATCGGAATGCCGACCTGCACCAGCTTCGGATGGCCGGCCAGGCGTTCGATCTCCGCGACGGCGCCACGGGGGTCTTCGGGGTTGACCCTGATCGTGCCCCGGAACCGGTCGGAGGTGTCGGGTTCGATCCATCGGTCCAGCAGCCAGTCGTTGACGGCGGCGCAGATGCCGGTGTTGAGCAGGTAGTCGGCGATGTTGCCGCGAGTCAACGGATTCAGGATGGCGTAGTCGACTCCGGCGTCTTCGAACAAGTGCCGACTGACGGTGTCGGGATCCGAGCCCGGGTAGTGCTCTGCGTAGAGGTCTTGGCGGTAGTCGCCCCCGGGCGCTTGGTACCACTGCTGTTCGACGTCGGGGACCGCGCGCAGTTGGTAGGCGTCCGGGAGGTAGCGCCGGATCTCGGCGTTGTAGCGGAAGTGCGGTTGCACATTGGTGTCGACAATCATGCGGTCACATACACCTGCCCATCGGTGACGTCGACTTCGTAGGTACGGATACGACGACGCGGATCGGCGACGCTTTGACCCGTAGTGACGTCGAATTCCCAGTTGTGCCAAGGGCATCGAACGATCTGCCCGTCGCGCACTCGACGGATCCCGCCGGGCTGCCCGGGCGCCGCTTCGGTAGTGCCTCCGAGCAGGCCCAGGCATAAGGGGGCGCCCTCGTGGGAGCAGTAATTCACGATCGCGTACAGCGCGCCCTGCACGTTGTACACGCCCACGCCGAACTTGCCGACATCGACGAGCTTCATCCCGCCGGGCGGGAGTTCGTCGACCGAGCACACGAATCGCCGCTGGGCCACCTGAGAATCACCGCCTCGTTGAACCAACCCGGATCAATACTGAGCCCGTTACGGTAACCATCACAAGCCTTGCTATTTATACTATGATAGCGAAAATCCGCTCGGAACACCCGCCGAAGACGCCGGGGCGGTCAGGACCCGGCCCGCGTCAACGGCCTTACCGGTTGCTCAGGAGGAGCGCTGATGCCCTTAAGCACCGACAACGTCGGCCCGCCCGTCACCCTCGATTACACCGGTGAAACCAGCCCCTATCCGTTCTACGAATACATGCGGCGCACCGACCCGGTCTGGCACGGCGCGCTCGGGGACCACTCCCAGATGCCCGAGGAGCTGCGGCCGAACGACGAGTGGGTGCTGTTCGGCTACGACGGTGTGTTCCAAGCCTTCCGCGACGACCGGATCTTCACGTCGGCCGCCTACGAGAAAACCATCGGATTGGTCATGGGGCACACCATTCTGGCGATGGGCGGCAAGGAACATCACGACCACCGCAGCCTGGTGGCCAAGGCATTTCGGGCTACGGCGCTAGAACGGTGGGAGCCGTCGGTCATCGGGCCGGTGTGCGATCAGCTGATCGACGAAATCAAAAACGACTGTCACGCCGACCTGGTCAAGGCGCTGACGTTCGAGTTCCCCACTCGGATCATCTCGGTGCTGCTCGGGCTTCCCCCGGAGGATCTCGACATGTTCCGACGGCTGTCGCTTGACCTCATCTCGATTCCGACCGACATCATGGCGGGGCTCAACGCCGCGACCGAGTTGCACGGCTACTTCCTCGAGCAGGTCGAGCAGCGGCGTCGAAAGCTCACCAACGACATCATCGGCGACCTGGTCGCCGCCGAGATCAACGGCGAGAAGCTCACCGACGACGCGATCATCGCATTCCTGCGCTTGCTGCTGCCCGCCGGACTGGAGACGACCTACCGTTCGTCGGGCAACCTGTTGTACCTACTGCTGACCCACCCCGAACAACTGGAGATGGTCCGGCAGGACCGGTCGCTGATCCCCGCCGCCATCGAAGAAGGTCTGCGGGTCGAGACGCCACTGACCATGGTCATGCGCACCACCACCGAAGAAGTCGAAATCGGCGGCAAGACAATCCCCGCCGATGCTCAGATCGACATGTGCATGGGCTCGGCCAACCGCGACGAAAGCCGTTGGCCCGACCCCGATCGCTTCGACATCCATCGGCCGCGCCAAGCCCACATCGCGTTCGCGGGCGGCATCCACATGTGTCTCGGAATGCACTTGGCCCGGTTGGAAACCCGGGTCATGTTGAACAGCCTGCTCGACCGGGTTTCGAACCTCAGCTTTGTTCACGACGACGGCACCGGCGAGGAGTCCAGGATCATCGGCCTGACCTTCCGGTCGCCGAACAAGCTTCCCGTCACCTTCACCCCCGCCGCATGAAAAGCCGCGCGGCGATCCTGCACGATGTCGGCGGGCCGTGGTCCGTCGAGGATTTCGAACTGGACGCACCGCGGGCCGGGGAGGTGCTGGTCGAAATGGCCGCGGCCGGGATGTGTCACTCCGACGATCACATCCTCAAGGGCGACATGTCGGCGCCCAACGAGATGCTGCGCTCGCTGGGATTGCCCACCATGTTCCCGATGATCGGCGGTCACGAGGGTTCCGGTGTGGTACGCGAAGTCGGGCCCGGCGTAACGGAATTCGTGCCCGGCGACCACGTGGTGATGTCGTTCGTCGCCGTGTGCGGACAGTGCCGCTGGTGCGCAAGTGGCATGGAGTACATCTGCGACATGGGTGCCGGCGTGCTGACGCCGGGCATGCCCACCGACGGCACCTACCGCCATCACACCGCCGAAGGCAAGCCGCTGGGTCATCTGGCCAAGGTGGGCGCGTTTGCCAAACACACTGTGGTGTCGACGAACTCGCTGGTGAAGATCGAGCCGCACCTGCCGTTGGTACCCAGCGCGCTGTTGTCCTGCGCGATACCGACCGGATTCGGCTCGGTGGCCAACCGCTCCAATATGCGACCGGGTGACACCGTCGTCGTGATCGGTGTCGGCGGAATCGGCACGGGTGCGATTCAGGGCGCCCGGGTCGGCGGCGCCGCGCAGATCGTCGCGGTCGATCCGGTGGAGTTCAAACAGAAGTCGGCGTTGCAGTTCGGCGCCACCCACACCGCCGCAGCCGCGGTCGAGGCCATGGATCTGGTGCGAGAACTGACCTACGGAGTCATGGCGGACGCCGTGGTGGTCTCGCCATCGCTGATCACACCCGACGACGTCCGCGACGCGGTGCGGCTCACCCGCAAAGGCGGAACCTGTGTGCTGACCGGGATGACCTCGCAGCTGACCAGCTCAGTCAAGATCGATCTGCAGGATTTCATCCTGTCCAACAAATCGCTCGCCGGTACCGTATTCGGTTCGTGCAACCCGAAAGCCGACGTCTTTCGGCTGGCCCGGCTGTACCAGTCCGGGCAGCTACAGCTCGACGAGATGATCACCCGGCGTTATCGACTCGATGACATCAACGACGCTTACGACGACCTGCTGAACGGCAAAATCGTCCGGGGCGTCATCGATTTCGGGATCGAATAGCTGCTACTTTCGGCGGCCTATCACTCGCTGCATCTGGCCATAGGAGTCGATCGGGCTGTGCAGGGAGAGGCCGCCGTCGGCATGCACGACCTGGCCTGTCACCCAAGGCAATTCGAGCACACCCACGATGGCCCCGGCCACGTCCTCGGCTTGGCCCAGGCCGCCTAGTGCGGTGCGTTCGGTCAACCCTTCGACCCAGCCGGGTAGTGCTTCCGGATTGGGCAGCATCGGCGTCCGGGTGACACCGGGCCCGACCGCATTCACCCGGATGCCGTGTGTCCCCCACTCCACGGCGGCGACCTTGACCAACATGTCCACGCCGGCCTTCGATACGCAATAGGCGCCCATGTCGCGATCGGCGATCGAACCGCTGATGCTGGACACCGCGACAATCGAACCGCTCTCCCCGGCATCGATCATGGCCTGGGCCGCCGCGCGGATCGTCAACCAGGTGCCGGTCAGATTGACCCCGATCACCCGCTCCCACTCCGCGGGTGACTGTTCGAGCAACACACCCGCCGCGCCGATCGCGGCGCAGGTAACCACGCGGGTGGGCACGCCATGTTCTTGCACGGTTCGTTCCATCGCCGCCGAGACTGCGATGGGATCGCTGATGTCGCAATCGATGTCGCCGTCGACCAAGTCCCACACCACGACGTCGTGGCCCAAGTCGTGCAGCCGCTTTGCGACTTCACGTCCGATGCCGGACGCGCCACCGGTGACCAGTGCGGTGCTCACTTCGCGCGTCCGATCAACTCGACGAGCACGCCGTCCGGCGCGGTGATCACCGCCATCGCGACCGTCCTTCCGTCCGGGGCCACGACATCGATGCGACGGACGCCATCGGTGAAACCCAAGGTCGCCAAGGTCTCGAGCGTCTCATCGACCTCGCGCTGCAACGAGAGCAACATGAAGCCGTGCCGCAGCGCAGTGGATTCCGGTAGTGCCGCGTCGGCGCCCGCCAATTCCACGAGTTCGACGCTCCCGCTGCCCGGTTTGTCCGGATCGCCGAGAAAGATCGACCGCAGCCGATCGGACGTAGCGCCGAACAGCTCCGGCCAATCGCCGGTGAACTCGTAGTCCATCAACTGGGTCAAGCCGAGGCCGTCGCACCAGAACCGAAGCGAGAGTTCGACATTGGAGGTGCAGATCGCCGAATGGTGGACACCGAGCACAAGTTACCTCCTGCGTTTGAACCTCAAACCAGCGAGTATCGTACCGGCAGGTGCTTGAGGCCGCCGACGAATGTCGTCGCAACCAGTTCGGGATCACCGGTCAGCTCAATCGATTTGAGCCTGGGCAGCAGCTCGGAGAAGAAGCTGTTGACTTCCATTCGGGCCAGCGCCGCGCCCATGCAGAAGTGCACGCCGTAGCCGAAGGCCAGGTGCTTGTTGGGATCGCGCGATATGTCGAAGCGGAACGGGTCGTCGAAGACATCCTCGTCACGATTACCCGACACATAGGACAGCAGCAGGGAATCCCCGGCGGCAATCGGCACTCCGCGAACCGTGGTGTCCGCGTTGGCGGTCCGCATGAATTCCTTGACCGGGGTGACCCAACGGATCATCTCCTCGGTGGCCAACGGCATCAGGTCGAGATTGTTGCGCAAGCGGTCGAGCTGGGCGGGATTCTCGATCAGTGCCTGCATGCCACCGGAAATGGTCGCGCTGGTGGTGTCGTGACCCGCGGTGGCCACGATCAGGTAGTAGGACACGGTGTCGATGTCGGACAGCGGCTCGCCGTCGACGCGGGCGTTGGCGATCGCCGAGGCAAGATCCTCGGTCGGGTTCTCCCGGCGCGACGCCGTCACGTCGTTGAAGTAGCCGAACATGTCGAGCAGTGCCGGGATCTGGTCCTCATTCGAGGTGCCGCGCTTGAATTCGCTGTCTTCGCTCCCGAACAGCTCCTGAGTGAGCTTGAGCATGCGGGCGAAGTCGGCCTCCGGGATGCCGAGCAAGGACATGATCACATAGAGCGGATAGTTCACCGCGACCTGCTGGACGAAGTCGCATTCCGGTCCGACGGCCAGCATCTTGTCGACGTAGATCCTGGCGAGTTCGTCGACGCGCATCTTCATCGCGCGCATGGCCTTTGGCCGAAACCAGTCCGAGCCGATCGCGCGTACCACCCGGTGCTGCGGGTCGTCCATGTGAATCAGCGTGCGCACCCCGGCGTTGGCTTGCAGCTCGTCGCCCACGGTGGTGGTCAGCACCGGGCGCGGCCAGTTGGTGAACTTCATATTCTCGCGCTCGATGTCCATGATGTCGGCGTGTTTGGTGATAGCCCAGAACGGCTTGTAGTCCGGCACCTCCACCCACGACACCGGCGCGGTGGCACGCAAGTGAGTCAGCGCCGCGTGCAGCCGCTTCTCGTCGGTGTACGCCAACGGATCTGCCAGAGACTTTCCGGCGTCGTCCATCGTCGTTGTGCTCACTGGCGAAACTCCTTCATTGCGGCGGTAATACAGGATTGAGAAGCGTCGTAGAAGATCGGCAGCACGCGATCGACGCCCGCACACCGGCTACGCAGCGCGGCTCCGACTCTGTCGACGGGACCGACGACGGCGAAAGCACCCAGCATTTCGTCGTCGATCAGCGCTCCCATCGCGTCCCATTCGCCTTGCTTGGAAAGATGATTCAGCTCGGTGTGCAGCTCGCCCCAGCCGTGCAATTCGAGCACTTTGCGGTATGCCGGCGTGGAGCCGTAGAACGCGATCTGCTTGCGGGCAGCCGTCATGGCCGTTTCCAGTTCGGCGTCGTTTTCGCCGGTCGCGACCATGACCTCGGCGCAGACTTCGAAATCCGAACGACCCCGTCCGGCACGCTGCGCCCCGCGCAACAGCGCCGGGACTGTCACCTCGTTGAGGTAGCGCTGCGAAACCATCGGGTGGCCGAGGTGACCGTCGGCGACCTCGCCGCACATCTCGGTCATCACTTCACCGACCGCCGCAATGAACACCTTCGGCACCGGGTACGGGTGCGGTTCCGGCGTGAACATCGGCGTCATGATCTTGTGGGTATAGAAGTCGCCCTCGAAAGTCAGCTTGGCTTCGCCGTTCCACGCCGACCAGATGGCGCGCAACGCGGAGACGAACTCGCGCATCCGGCGGGCCGGATGACTCCACGGCATGCTGAATCGCTTCTCGATGTGCGGCTGGATCTGGGTGCCCAAACCGAGAATGAAGCGGCCCCGCGAGTACGCCTGCAAGTCCCACGCGACGTTGGCGACGGTCATCGGATTGCGCGCGAACGCCACCGCGATGTTGGTGCCCAGTTCGAGCCCCGACGTGTGCTCGGCGGCCAGCAGCAACGGCAGAAACGGGTCGTGACTGGTCTCGGCCGTCCAGCCACCGTCGTAACCGCTCTGTTCCAGGTTGCCCACTGCTTCCACCACGCGGTCGAGGCGATTGGGGATGCCGCCGTCGATCTTGAGCCGGGAGCCGTCAGGCATGCGGGTAACTTTACAGTAAGCAATCCAGTATGTGACCCTGCAGATCTAGGGACGATCGTAAGCGCGGCGTAGCCGGGTGCAGCGGGTCGTCACCATTGGACTAGGCGCGCGCGATCGCATCCGCGAGAGGTAGGACTGACGCATGACAAAACCCCCGGATTGGGAGGAAACGCTCGAAGACCTCGCCCGTCGGCGTCAGCGCGCGCGGGGCATGGGCGGCCCGGAGCGGCTCGACAAGCACCGCGGCAAGGGCAAGCTCGACGCCCGCGCGCGCATCGAGCGACTCCTCGACCCGGGCACCTTCCGCGAAATCGGCACACTGGTCGGCGGCGAGGTCGCGGCCGACGCGCTGATCGTGGGTTCGGGCTCGATCAACGGCTCACCGGTGATGCTGGGCGCCGAGGACTTCACCACGATGGCCGGCAGCATCGGACCCGGCGGCAACTCGAAGCGCTACCGCATCGCCGAATTGGCGCTGCGCGACAAGACTCCGCTGGTGATGCTGCTCGAAGGCGCCGGCTTCCGCCCCGGCGGGGGACACTACGGGCGCGCCCCCACCGACCTGCTCGCGCAGGCGCAGTGCTCGGGCAAGGTGCCGACGGTCGCCGCGGTGTTGGGCCCCTCGGCCGGACATGGCGCGCTGGTGGCACCGGTGTGCGACTTCCGGATCATGAGCCGCCAGGGCGCGATCTTCACGGCCGGGCCTCCGGTCGTGAAAGAGTCGACGGGAGAAGATATTTCGAAGGAGGACCTGGGCGGACCCGGCACCGCGTTGCCCAGCGGAGTGATCCACAATGTGGCCGACGACGACGAGGCCGTCATCGCCGACATCCGGCGCTACCTGTCGTACTTCCCGCCGAGCGCATGGTCTTACCCCACCCCGCTGCCCCGCGACGAAGACAGCGAGCCACGGCCCACGCCGGAACTACTCGACATCGTGTCGCGCGACAACCGCCGCGTCTACGACATGCGCGCGGTGCTCGACGTGGTCTTCGACCGGCCGGACTGGTTCGAGGTGCAGCCGCAGTACGGCAAGGCGATCATCTGCGCGCTGGCCCATCTCGGTGGTCATCCGGTCGCGGTCGTCGCGAACCAGCCCAACGTGCTGGCCGGCTCCATCGACGCCGACGCCGCGGACAAGGCGGCGCATTTCATCATGGTGGCCGACTCATTCCACCTGCCACTCATCTTCTTTGCGGACAATCCCGGCATGCTGCCCGGAAGCCGGTCCGAGCGCAGCGGCGTGCTGCGCGCCGGGGCCCGGATGTTCGCCGCCCAGACGGCGGCCACCACCGTCAAGCTGCATGTGACGCTGCGCAAGGCATACGGGTTCGGCTCGATGGTCATGTCGCTGCTGGGTTTCGACAGCCAGTCGGCGACCTTCGCCTACCCCGGCGCGACGATGGGCGCCATGAGCGCGGCGGCGCTGGGCCGGGCTACGCACGCCGGCGAGGACGTCACCGCGAAGTTGCGTGACGCCGAGTTGCAGGCGTCGTTTCGCTCGGCCGAAAGCATGGGATTCGACGAACTCATCGATCCCCGCGAGACTCGCGACGCCTTGCTGGCTTCCCTGCTTCGGGGTCTGTCGGCCCGCCAGGCCGCCGCCCAGCCGGTGAGCCGGACCGTCATCATGCCGTAAGTGGTACTAGCCCCCCGCCCGGTAGGCGGCGACGACGGGCTCCAGCTCGTCAGGTGTCGCGCCGTGCATGATCAGCGCGTCGGCCCCGTATTCGAACTCCTTGCGGATGCGATCCGCACACTGTCGAGCTGAACCGGTCGCCGACGGCTGCAGCCACTCGTCGGGAATCAACGTCGCGATGTGCTCGATCTGCTCCGCCGTGGCCTTGTGGTCGATCCCGCCGGCGATCGAGGTGACGACGGAGTCGGCCCGGAAGCGTTCCAGCACAGCCGGATCCCAGTCGTTGGTCTGCACCATTAAGTCGCCGTACCCCTGCAGGTAGGTGGCCAGCCGGGCCACGGTTTTCTTCAGCCGCAGCTCTTCGGGAAGATGGTCACCGACCGTCGCGAAACACGACCACACCCGCACGCTATCGGGGTCGCGGCCCGCCTTCTCCGCCGCGGTCTTGACGGTTTTGACGCAGCGCTGCAACGTCTCCGGCGTGAAGTAGGTGTGCAGGATGACATCGTCGAACGCTCGTCCGCCCAGCGCGAGGGTGTTGGGCCCGAACGCCACCAGCGCGAGTCGGATGTTCTCGTCGAAGTCCGGATCGAGAAACAGGATCGGATATTTGCCCATCGGGCCTTCGTGGTTGAAGATCAGCTCGCCGCGGAACAGTCGGCGCATCACCTGGGCCCAGTCCTCCATCTGTGCCGTCGTGACCGCCGGGATGCCGAAGGCGCCGTAGATCGCGCCGATGCCACGGCCGATGCCCAGCGTGAACCGTCCGCGGGACAGCCGGTGCATCGTGGTCGCCCACGACCCGGTGATCAGCGGATGGCGGGTGTTGTGATTGGTTGCAGCAGTGGCGATCTGCATCCGGTTGGTCACCGCGCAGGCCGCCCCGACCAGTGACGACGCTTCCTTGACGTTCCAGCGCTCGGAGATGAACGCGGTGCCGAAGCCGAGCTCCTCCCCGCGGCGCGCTTCGTCCATCAAAGTCGCCGGGCCCTCACCTCCGGCGCCGGCCAGCAGGTAATAGCCCAATTCGTCGAGCACGCGATCAGTCAATTCCAAACTCCTTGGTGGTAGCCGCAATTCCAGACTTCGGTGATCCGGCCGGCAACAACGCGGAACACCTCGATGCTGGCGATGTGGGTTTCGTTGCCGTCGTTGGTGGTGATGGTCGAGTCGTAGACGATCGCGACGTGCTCGCCGTCCTCGTTGGCGATAACGACGTTGAGGTCAAAGTGCAATGACTCGACTTGCGCCCACATGTCGGTGACCCGGGCAACGGCCTCGGCATGAGTGAGTGTTCGTGCCGTACCAACCTCGTGCCGGATGACAGTGTCCCCCAACAACTCCTCGGCCAGTTCGATGTCGCATTCGTTCCAGACCACGAGGTTGTAGAGTTCGACGACTTCGCGCGCCGTCCGAACCGCCATCACCGCTGGGACACCGGTTCTGGCCCGTTTTGCGAGACCACCTCGCGCAGGAATCGATCGGAAACCTTTTGCACGCGCCGGGAGAAGATGTGACCCACGTGGCTGCCCTCGTACCAGTACAGCTGACCACCCCAGCGTTCCTGCAACGCGTCGGTGGGCTCACGCATCGCCATGCGGTCATGCCACGCCCCGACGATCAGCCGGCGCCGCGGCGGCGGTGCCGGATCGACCGCCAGCGGATCGATTACCGATGTCAGCTGCGCGACCACCGGGGACCCCAGCAGGTCCCGGAATCCGTCGCGCGCCGATCCCCAGCGCGAGAGGTGCCGGGCGATCATCGCGTTAAGCCCCAGAATCGGGGTGTACAGCGCCACCGCATCGATTTGGCGCTCCAGGTGCGAAACCAGTGCGGCGACCGGGGTACCCATCGAAATACCGGACACCACAACGGTACTGGCCTGCGGTTGGACCCAGCGCACCACGGCGCGTACCTCCGACACCGAGCGCATCATGCCCGCGACGTTGCCGAGTGGATCCATGTCGGGGTAGGCCGGCCATTCGCGGCGCCGGCACCCGTGGCCGGGCTGCACTGGCATCGCGACATTGAACCCTAACGTGTGGTGAATATGGCCGATGCGGGACAGCAACAAATCCTCGGTGCCGCCCTGACCGGCTCCGTGCACCCAGATCAGCCACGGCCGCGGCCGGTCGCGGTGACGGCACAAGTGCACCACCGCGCGCGCCGGACCACTGAGGCCCTCGGCCGCCAACGTCTCCGGGAGCTGCGGGTCGTGCTCGAACGTCATCCGTTCGTACGCCAATCCGCCCATCCGGTGTCGTCGTATCGACTTCACCTGCAACGGTTTTGGTGCGGTATGGGCACCGTCGATACCCAGCGTCGACAACTCCTCGGCCGCCGGTGCGCACGCGCTGAGCGGCCGGACCTCTTTGGTCAGGTTTGCGCCCAGCAACGTAAAGCCACTTAAGACAAGTTCGTCCAACATGACCTCGCCGAACTGGCGCACTCCTCGCCGCGAAGCCGGTACCCAGCCCGTCGATTCGTTGAGACCGGCGACAGTGCGGGGCAGCACCATGCCCAGTTCGCGGCCGATGTCGAAGGAACGTTTCACCAGCGAAAATCCAGCCATGCCGCTCACCTTAAACCAGCCCCGAATCAATCACGCCAACTTGAAACCGGCATATCCGGCGGCGGCGATTTCGTCGCAGCGGCGCCGATATTCGGGGATCCCACCGGTGTAACCCATGTACATCCGCTTCTTGCCGGGCACGTTGCCGCCGTTGTACCAGGAGTTGCAGGACGGGTGAACCAACACCGTGGGCTCGACGAGCGCGGTGGCGTGGTCGATCCATTCCTGTTGCGCGGTAGTCAGCGCCTCGATCGTGCGTATTCCGTTGTCGCGCAGATGCGCGATGCAATCACCGATCCACTCCACATGTTGCTCCAGTGCCGCGACGAAGTTCGTGGCGGCGCTCGGACTGCCCGGGCCCTGGATGGTGAACAGATTCGGGAAGCCGGCGACCGCCAGCCCGAGGTAGGACAGCGGCCCCTCGGTGGCCCAGAATTCGCCGAGCGACATCGCGTCGCGGCCCCGGATGTCGATGCGGGACAGCGCCCCGGTCATCGCGTCGAATCCGGTGGCGTAGATGATCACGTCGAGCTCGTACTCATCGGTTTCGGTGCGGATGCCGTTCGCGGTTACTTCGCGCATCGGTGACTTGCGCAGGTCGACGAGCGTGACGTTGTCGCGGTTGTAGGTCTGGTAGTAGCCCTGGTCGATGATGGGCCGCTTACACGCGAACGGATGCACCGGCACCAGCGACGCCGCCGTCTGCGGGTCCTTGACGATACGGGCCACCGCTTCGCCGTAGAGCCGGGCGGCCATCCGGTTGGCTTCGATGTCGAAGAAGATGTCGCTCCAGTTGAGCGCACCCATCACGCCGTTTTCCTCGATGGCGCGCAGTTGCTCTTCGCGCGATGCCGACTTGATCGCCGGGCTGCTCAGCATTTCCAGCAGGACGGAAAAGGCGCTCAGCCGCGCCGCCCCGATCGGGTGGGCCCGCTGGGCTTCGCGGATCTCGTCGTAGCGCCCCTTCAGCTCGTCGAGCTCGCCAGGCTCGAACCGGTGCACCCGCCAGGGCAGCGTGTAGGCGGGTGAACGCTGAAACACGCAGAGTTTCAAGGCTTGTTGAGCCACCACGGGGATCAGCTGAACTCCGGTCGAGCCGGTGCCGATCACGCCGACCCGTTTTCCGGTGAGGTCGAATCCTTCCTTGGGCCAGCGGCTGGTGAACAGCGAGGTTCCGGCGAATGTCCCCATTCCGGGGATATCGGGCTCCAGCGGCACCGAGAGGATGCCGGAGGCGGCGACGACGAACGGTGCCACGAAGGTCTCGCCGGATTCGGTGCGTACCAGCCACACCGCCGCGTCTTCGTCGAACTCCATCGCGACGACCTTGGTATGGAACGCAATATCGCGACGCAGGTCCAACCGGTCGGCGACGAAATTCAGGTACGCCTCGATCTCCGGCTGGGCCGGCATCGACTCGGTCCAGACCCATTCCTGCTGAATGTCTTCGGAGAAGCTGTAGGAGTACTCGATGCTTTCGATGTCGCATCGCGCTCCGGGGTAGCGGTTGAACAGCCAGGTACCCCCGACGTTGTCGGCCATCTCGAGCACTCGGGTGCGGATTCCGAGCTGCCGCAACCGATGCAGCATGTACAGGCCGGAGAACCCGGCGCCGATCACCAGGACGTCGACGGATCGATCCGCCTCAGGCATCGTCACCTCCGCTGATCCGCCGGGATCCGGCATCTTTGGTCTCCAGTGAACGGCCGCACCGCGCCGTGGATTTCCGGGGCTCTGCCAGCTCATCAGCCACCGAGACAACCGCCCGCGTCATCACGCTCCCTGCCGCGCCCTGGACGAACTTCTGAGGACCTGCTGAAATCTATACTGTAACGGGCTTAGTATCTAGCAGAACGTGGGAGGAGCCGCCGTGAAAGTCCCGTTTACCTGGAAGGTCACCGGGTGGTTTATGGTCGGGTGGTCCCCAGAGTTCCCCGCCGGCGAGGTTCGGCCGCTGCAGTACTTCGGCGAGGAGCTGGTCGCCTATCGAGACGAGTCGGGCGAGCTGCACGTGCTGGAAGGACATTGCAAACACCTCGGCGCCCACATCGGCCACGGCGGCAAGGTGGTCGGCGACTGCGTCGAGTGCCCCTTCCACGGCTGGCGCTGGGGCCCGGACGGCACCAACCGCTACATCCCCTATCAGCCGGACCGTCCGAACAAGGCGCTGCGGCTCAAGTCCTATCCCGTCCAGGAACAATACGACTGCGTATTCGTCTGGCATCACCCCGACGGCAAGGAACCGCAGTGGGAAATGCCGGACATCTTCCGCAAGTTCCCGCAGTTCGAGACGGATCCGGCCGGCTACTACCGGGCGTATCCGGAGTTCTCCCGGCGTGCCGAGCGCGAACCGGTGCATCCGCAGATCGTCGCGGAGAATGCACCCGACAGCGCCCATTTCGAGTACGTCCACCACGCGACGGTGACTCCGCGGGTGCTGGACTGGAAGATCGTCGACCAAGAATGGCAATTCATCGCGGGCTGGCCTGATGCGCGCAGCGACAACCCGGACGACCTCGCATTGCGGTTCCACAGCCACCTGTTCGGTCTCGGCGGGGCGATCAGCGTTTTCGAGGGCGCGCAGAACCATCGCCTGATCTTCACCTGCACGCCGGTCGACGACGAGTGCTCGGACCTGTTCTATTCGATCTGGTGGCCGCGCATCCCCGGTGATGACTCCGATGTACCCGAGGCCAAACTGCGCGACCTGATCGAAAAGCAATTCCTGTCCACCGTCTTCGACGACCTGCAAATCTGGCGCTACCAGAAGTACGTCGAAAATCCGGCACTGTCCAAGGTCGACGCGAAAGGCTATATGGCACTGCGAAAATGGGCGACCCAGTTCTACGACGTCCCGGCATGAAGCCACACCTCGCCGACCTCGTTGCTCCCGCACACACCGCGATCGTCGCCCAGGAGTGTCAGGGCGCCGTGATGGGCCCGGACGCGGGGCTGGCCATGCTCGCCGAGGAAGCACGCCGCGAGGCACTGCCCAACATCGTGCGGCTGTTGCCGGCGGCCCGGGCGGCCGGCGTGCATGTGGTGCACTGCCTGGTGCAGCGCCGCCCCGACGGGCTCGGGTCCAACCACAACGCCAAGATCTTCGCAATGAGCGGCGGCGACCAGGTGGACATCACTCCCGGTACGCCAGGCGCCGAAGTGTTGCCCGAATTAGGGCCCGATCCAACGGATTTGGTGCTGCGCCGCTGGCACGGGGTGGGACCGATGGGCGGCACCGACCTGGACGCGGTGCTGCGCAACCTCGAGGTGTCCACGATCGTCGTGGTCGGCGTTTCGCTGAACATCGCGATACCCAACGTCGTGATGGATGCGGTCAACGCCGCCTACCGCGTGGTCGTTCCCCGCGACGCCGTCGCCGGCATTCCCACCGAGTACGGTGCTGCGATGATCGCCAACACGCTGTCGCTGCTGGCAACGATCACCACGACCGACGACCTGCTCCAGATATGGCAGCAGCAGACGCAAGGATCCCCATGACCGACACGGCACCCACCACCCGCGGCGGGTTTCCCGACGTCAAGCCCGTCGCGGGTGCGCCCTCCGAGCTCGGCCCGTTCGTCGCGGCGCTGCGGCGACTGCAAGACCTGACCGTGTCCACCAACCCGGAACCAGCGCTGTGGGCCGCCGCGACCACCCACCTGCAGAACGCCTGTGCCTTGCTGGACGGTAACCAGGTTCCGGAGACCGAGGCGGTGGCCGGCCGGGTGCTGAGCCTGCCCGGGCTGGCCCACCCCTTGATGCCGCCCTGGCTGGTGACCGAATCCGGGCCCGACGGCGTGACGATGCAAGGACACTTCACCCAATCCCACGTGGGTGGCAACAATGCCGTGCACGGTGGCATGATCCCGCTGTTCTACGACTGGATGTTCGGCATGGTGGTCTCCACCGCGGGCATTCACCCGACCCGCACCGCCTACCTGCACGTCGACTACCGCAAGATCACCCCGATCGACGAACCGTTGATCGCCAAAGGACGAATCGGCAATACCGAAGGCAGGAAGGTCTTCATCTCCTCGACGATGACGTCGGCCGACGGGTCGCTGCTCAGTGAAGCCAACGGCCTGATGGTCCGCCTGCTACCCCACCAGCCCTGAGAGGCACTTGAAGGAAAAGATGTCAGACACCGCAACACAATTCACGGTCCCCGCCGTCGCCCGGGCGGTCGCGGGCGCGATCGGCGACCGCGAGCTGCTGATCCAGGGCGATCGGCGACTCAGCTACGCGCAGACCATCGAGCGGTCCAACCGTCTCGCGTCGTATCTGCACTCCCGGGGCCTGGGTGCTCACACCGAGCGCTCCGCGCTGGCCGGCCATGAGGTCGGCCAGGACCTGCTCGGCCTATACGCCTACAACGGAAACGAATTCGTCGAGTCGTTGCTCGGCGCCTTCGGAGCCCGCGTGGCACCGTTCAACGTCAACTTCCGCTACGTCAAAAGCGAGCTGCAGTATCTGCTCGCGGATTCGGGCGCGACAGCGCTGGTCTACCACGCCGCGTTCGCGCCACGGGTGGCCGAGGTCCTGCCCGACCTGCCGAAGCTACGCGTGCTGATCCAGATCGCCGACGACTCCGGCAACGACTTGGTGCACGGCGCAGTCGATTACGACACCATCATCAGATCGAGCCCGTCGACGCCGCCGCCGGTGCAGCACTCCCCAGACGACCTGTACGTCCTCTACACCGGCGGCACCACGGGGATGCCCAAGGGGGTGTTGTGGCGCCAGCACGACATCTTCATGACTTCTTTCGGCGGCCGCAATCTGATGACCGGCGAACCCGCCGGCTCGGTCGACGAGATCGTGCAACGAGCCGCCGGCGCCCCTGCAACCAAATTGATGATCTTGCCGCCGCTGATCCACGGCGCGGCGCAGTGGAGCGTGATGACCGCCCTGACCACCGGGCAGTCCGTCGTCTTCCCTTCGGTCGTAGACCATTTGGACGCCGACGACGTGGTCCGCACGATCGAGCGCGAACGGGTCTCGGTGGTGACGGTGGTCGGGGACGCGATGGCCAGGCCGTTGCTCGCCGCCCTGGAGAAGGGCCTGGAAAACGGGACAGCGGACGTGTCGTCGCTGGGCGTGATCGCCAACGGCGGTGCCGTGCTGACGCCGTATGTCAAGGAGCGCTTGATCGAAGCGCTGCCGAATGTCGTTGTGGTGGACGGTGTCGGATCCTCGGAGACCGGTGCGCAGATGCATCACATGTCGGCGTCCGGCGCGGTGTCCACCGGCACCTTCAACGCCGGACCCGATGCCTTCGTGGCGGCCGAGGATCTGTCGTCGATACTGCCGCCGGGACACGACGGAATCGGTTGGCTGGCCCAACGCGGTTACATTCCACTCGGTTACAAGGGCGATGCGGCCAAGACCGCCGCGACCTTCCCGGTGATCGGTGGTGTGCGGTATGCGATTCCGGGCGATCGGGCCCGCCACCGCGAGGACGCCAGCATCGAGTTGCTGGGCCGCGATTCGGTGACGATCAACTCCGGCGGCGAGAAGATCTTCGTCGAGGAGGTCGAAACCGCGATCGCGTCGCATCCCGCGGTGGCCGACGTGGTGGTCGCGGGACGGCCCAGCGAACGGTGGGGTCAAGAGGTGGTCGCCGTAGTCGCGCTGGCCGAAGGGGCGCACGCCGATGCCCAGGATCTGGTGACGCACGCCGCGCAATCGCTGGCTCGCTACAAGCTTCCCAAGGCGGTCGTCTTTCGCCCCGTCATCGAGCGCAGCCCATCGGGCAAGGCCGATTACCGCTGGGCCCGCGAGCAAGCGGCACAGGCATGAGGTATCGGGATCGTGTCGCCGTCGTCACCGGTGCCGGGTCGGGAATCGGGCGCGCCTTGACCTACGCCCTCACTCAAGACGGGGCGCACGTGGCGGCATCCGACATCGACACTGCGAATCTTGCTGAAACACAGGCTATCTGCCCATCCGGGCACGTCACCACGTATCAGGTCGACGTCGCCGACCGCGACGCGGTGTGTGCGCACGCGCAAGACGTCCGCCGCGACCTCGGGCCGGCGTCGATGCTGTTCAACAACGCCGGGGTCGACCTGTTCGCCAGCGTGGCAGACATGTCCTGGAAGGACTTCGACTGGCTCGTCGGGATCAACATCGGTGGCGTGGTCAGCGGGACCAAAGCCTTTCTGCCGCAGCTGATCGAATCCGCAACTACCCAGCGGCCCGCACGATTGGTCAACCTGTCCAGCGCGTTCGGCCTGATCGCGGTGCCCTACCAAGGTGCTTACAGCACTTCGAAATTCGCGGTCCGGGGATTCACCGAGGCACTGCGCCAGGAGATGATCATCGGGCGCCACCCGGTGACCGTGCATTGCGTGCACCCGGGCGTCGTTCGCACCAACTTTGGGACGAACATGCGCACCGCGCAGACCGAGGATCCCGAGCAGGCGGCGAAGTACTTTGGCCGGATGGCACTGACGTCGCCGGAGAAGGCCGCTCGGGCCATCCTGCGCGGAGCCGAGAAGAACCGCGCCCGAATCCTGATCGGACCCGACGGACGGGTGATGGCGGCGATGCCGCGGCTGCTGGGTGTCCGATACGCCGACCTGATGGCGTACGCCGCGAGGCTGAATCCCAACGCGCGCTAGGCGCGCGGGCTGCCCTGGAGACGGCGACGGGTGCGGGCCCGCGTCATGCGCATCATGGCGTCGGCATACATCCGCATCGACTTCCCGAAGGGCGGCGCGGCACTGCCGGTGACGCTGAACGGCAGATCGCTTCCCACCACCGACCGGTGGTGGCTGAATGCGTCGAAGCCGGCCTTGCCGTGATAGGCGCCCATCCCGCTGCGGCCCACGCCGCCGAACGGCGCGGCCGACGGAATCATCTGCGCGGCAAAGTCATTGCGAGCGACGCCGCCGCTGCGGGTGTTGCGAACGAAGTTGCGGAAATCGTCGTCGTCGGGCCCATACCAGTACGCCACCAGCGGCGCGGGTCGCGCATTGATGTAGTCGATGGCCTCGCCCAGGCGCGAATATCCCTTCACCACAAGGACCGGGCCGAAGATCTCTTCGGTGGCGATCTTCATCGTGTCGTCGATGTCGCGCACAATGGTGGGTGCGATCTTGCGGGAGCTGCGGTCGGGCAATAGCTCCCCCTCCGGCGCAACGGTTTCCACGGTAGCGCCGTTGGCGCGTGCGTCTTCGATCAGGCCGACGACCCGGTCGAAGTTGGCCTCATTGACACTCGAGCAGTAGTCGCCGTTGGCGACGATCTCGGGGAACATGCCGCGTAGCGTGTCGGAAGCGACGCCGACGAACGCGTCGATCTGTGCGTCGGGGACGAAGACGTAGTCGGGGCACACGCACACCTGTCCCCCGTTGACCATGCGGCCTTGCGCGATCCGGGCGGCGGACCGACGAATGTTGGCCGCGGGTGCGACGACGACCGGGTTCTTGCCGCCGAGCTCGAGGGTCACCGGGACCAGATTCTGCGCGGCCGCCCGTTGCACCAAGGCGCCGACCGAGGGCGAACCGGTGAAGAACAGGTGATCGAACGGCAGCGTCGAGAACATCGCCGCGACTTGCGCGCCTCCGGTGACGATGGCGAGTTCATCGGAATCGAAGTAGTTCGGCGCGGTCGCCGCCATCAATTCGGCGGTGTGGGAGGTGACCTCCGACATCTTGATCATCACTCGGTTGCCGGCGGCGAACGCGGTCGCGGCGGGCAGGATCACGAGATTGAGCGGGAAGTTCCACGGACCGATGATGCCGACCACGCCCAGCGGCGACGGCTGCACCTCGGCGCGCAGCCCGAACAGTGCCGCCGCGCGCATCAGCTTGGTCGCCCGCATCCATTGCCCAACATGGGATCTCGTGTGCTCAATCACCGATATCATCCCGATGACCTCGGTGAACAACGTCGCCGCCTTGGACCGGGTGCCGAAATCGGTGGCCATCGCGTCGACGAACGCGTCGGTGTTGTCGAGGACGAGGGCCATCAGTCGGTCGATCCGGTTGCGTCGCAGCGCCGGCGACGGCGGTCCGTCGGCGATGAATGCTCGGCGCTGCCCGGCCAGGATCGCGCCCAGATCCGCCCGCTGCTGATCGACAGTGCGGTCAGCGCGTTCATCGAGTGTGCTCATGCTGCTGCCGATCCTATGCCCATATTGTCTACTGTAATAATTACAGTACGATCTTACGTAACGACTGCCCGTTCGTGCTGAGACGGAAGAAGATGCTGGAGAGTTAGGTGACGACAAACGTTCACAACGCCGGCACCGGCGAGGAAACCGTCGATCTACGTGACCCCTATCCCTACTTCGCGCACCGGCGGCGTCAGTCGGGTGTCTTCCGCGGGACGGTCATGGATTACACCAGGACGCCCGAGTCCATGCTGCCCAAGAACGAGTACTCCGCGGTCTCGTTCAACGCGGTCAACACGGTGTTCCGGGAGGGGCGGGTGTTCAGCTCCAAGCCCTACGACAAAACGATCGGCCTGTTCATGGGCCCGACCATCCTGGCGATGGAGGGCAAGAAGCATCGCGAACACCGGAACTTGGTGTCGGCGGCGTTCAAGTCTCGCGCGCTCGCGCAGTGGGAACCGACGATCGTGCGGCCGATCTGCAACGCGTTGATCGACGAATTCATCGAAACCGGCAACGCCGACCTCATCCGTAACTACACGTTCGAGTTCCCCACCCGCGTCATCGCCCGGCTGCTGGGCCTACCGGACGAAGACCTCCCGATGTTCCGTAAGCGCGCCGTGCAATTGATCAGCTACCACGTCAATTACGAGAAGGCGTTCGAGGCGTCGGCGGCACTGAAGGATTACTTCGTCGAGCAGATCGAGCTGCGCAAGTCCACCCCCAGACCAACCCAAGACATCATCGGCGATCTGGTCACCGCCGAGATCGACGGCGAAAAGCTAAGCGACGAGGCCATCTATTCGTTCCTGCGGCTGCTGCTGCCCGCCGGACTGGAAACCACGTACCGGTCCTCGGGAAACCTGCTGTATCTGTTGCTCACCCATCCCGAACAGTTCACCGCGGTACAAGCCGACCACGCGCTGATCGGCCAGGCGATCGAGGAAGGCCTGCGCTACGAAACACCGCTGACCACCGTACAGCGGTTCACTACCGAGGACACCGAACTGGAAGGCGTGACGATTCCGGCGCGCGCGGTGATCGGAGTGTGCATCGGCTCGGCCAATCGCGACGAAACGCGCTGGGAGCGGGCCGAAGAATTCGACATCTTCCGTAAGGCCATCCCGCACATCTCGTTTGCCGCCGGCGAGCACACCTGCCTGGGTCTGCACCTGGCGCGGCTGGAGACGCGGGTAGCCGTCGAATGCCTACTGAGCCGGTTGACCAACTTCAAGGTACTCACCGACGACGACCCGCACATCCACGGCCAGCCTTTCCGATCGCCGACGGCGCTTCCCGTGACGTTCGACGCCAAGTAGCGTCCGCGGTTAAGAACGTACGGCCTGACGACGACGGAGTGGTGGGAGAAATGGTCAAGGTAATGCAGGGCATTCGTGTCCTCGAGGTTGCGCAGTTCACCTTCGTCCCGGCGGCGGGAGCGATCCTCGCTGACTGGGGCGCGGACGTGATCAAGGTTGAGCACCCGCTACGGGGCGATACGCAGCGTGGCTTCCTCAACATGGGAGGCATTCAGGTCAACCCCGAACGGCATCCGCTGATGGAGCATCCCAACCGAGGCAAGCGCAGCGTCGGGATCGACGTGTCCACACCCGGTGGCCAGGAAGTGATCTACGAGCTGGCCAAGACCTCCGATGTTTTTCTGACCAACTACAAGCCGTCTCAGCGACAACAGCACAAGTTCGACCTCGAGCACATTCGCGCGGTCAACCCGAACATCGTCTATGCCCGGGGTTCGGCCTACGGCGATAAGGGTGCCGAGCGCAACGTCGGTGGCTACGACGGAACGGCGTTCTGGACGCGCAGCGGTATCGGCTACGCGCTGACTCCAGAGGAGCTGGGAGGCGCACTGGGACAAGGCATCCCAGCGTTCGGCGATTCCATCGGAGGCATGTTCATCGCCGGCGGTATCTCGGCTGCGCTACTGCATCGCGAACGCACCGGTGAGGCGGTCGAACTGGACGTGTCGCTGTTGAGCACGGCGTGGTGGGCCGCCGGCGCCAGCATGACGCAGGGCATGGAGACCGGAGAGGTCATGCGCACACCCATGCCCGGTTCCGCCGGCGCGATGTCGGTGAATCCGTTCATGGGCAACTACGAAACATCCGATGGCGGCACGATCAACCTGTGCATCATCAGTCCGACGGGCCTTATCCGTGACACGTTCGAGCACCTCGGCATCCCCGAGGCCGCCGACGATGAGCGCTTCTCTGAGGTTCTCCCGTTGATTCAGAACGCCAGCGCGGCCGCCGAATTGATCGCGAAAGCTTTCGCCGCCAAGCCCTTCGAGTACTGGCGCCAGCACCTGAAGACGATGAAGGGCCAGTGGGCGCCGTTCCAGAGCCTGCTCGACCTTGCCAACGACGAGCAGGCGATCGCCAACGACATGATCGCCGAGGTGGAAGTCGCAGCCGGCGGAGCGCCGTTCAAGGTCGTCCGCGGGCCCGTCCAGTTCAACCACGAACCACTGGAAACCACCCGGGCGCCGCAGGCCTCCGAGCACACCGAGATCGTTTTGATGGAGATCGGGATGGATTGGGACCGCATCGAGGAACTCAAGAACGCAGGAGCCATTGCATGACGAATGACGTGGCGATCATCGGAGTGGGCCTGCACCCGTTCGGCCGATTCGAGGGCAAGTCGGCGATGCAGATGGGGGTAGACGCCATCCTCGCCGCGGTCGCCGACGCCGGCATCGCCTGGCAGGATGTCCAATTCGCCACCGGCGGCAGCTGGACCGTCGCCAATCCGGACGCGATCGTCGGCATGGTCGGGCTCACCGGCATCCCGTTCACCAACGTGTTCAACGCGTGCGCGACAGCGGCCAGCGCGGTCAAGGTCTGCGCCGACGGAATCCGGTTGGGCGACTACGACATCGGCATCGCGATCGGCTTGGACAAGCACCCGCGCGGGGCCTTCACCGAAGACCCGGCACTGGTGGGCATGCCGAGCTGGTATGCCCAGAACGGGCAATATCTGACCACCCAGTTCTTCGGCATGAAGGCCAATCGCTATCTGCACGAACATCACATCTCCCAGCAGACGCTGGCCAAGGTCGCGGCCAAGAACTTCCGCAATGGAGCCTTGAACCCCAATGCGTTTCGCCGTAAGCCGATCTCCGAAGAGGACATCCTCAACTCGACGATGCTCAATTATCCGCTGACCCAATATATGTTCTGCGCACCGGACGAAGGCGCCGCCGCGGCGGTGATGTGTCGGGCCGACGTCGCCCACCGCTATACCTCCAAGCCCGTGTACCTGAAGGCCGTGGAAGTCCGCACCCGCCGCTACGGCGCATACGAGGTCAACACCACCTGCGCGCCAGTCGAAGAAGACGTCGCACCAACGGTTTACGCGGCCCGCGCCGCGTTCGAGAAGGCCGCCGTGGCACCCGGCGATGTCGACGTGATCCAGTTGCAGGACACCGACGCCGGCGCCGAGATCATCCACCTGGCCGAGTGCGGGTTCTGCGAGCACGGCGACCAGGAAAAGCTGCTGGCCGACGGCGCCACCGAGATCAGTGGCCCGATGCCGGTCAACACCGACGGCGGGCTGATCGCCAACGGCGAGCCTATCGGCGCCTCCGGGCTACGACAGATCCACGAAATCGTCCGCCAACTCCGCGGTGAAGCGGGCGACCGCCAGGTGCCCGGGAATCCGAAGGTGGGTTTCACCCAGTTGTACGGCGCTCCCGGCACCGCCGCGGCGACCATCCTGACGACCTGACGGGGGACGATTCGATGGCTCAGTTCACCCAGGCGCCGATTTTCGACGCCGATCAACACATGTACGAAACTCCGGAATCGTTGACGAAGTATCTTCCGGAGCGCTACGCGCGGGCCGTTCAGTTCGCCCAGATCGGGCGTCAGACCCGAATCGTCATCAACAACAAGGTCACTGACTTCATCCCGAACCCGACGTTCGAACGTGTCGCGGCACCGGGCGCGCACGAAAAGTTCTTCGCCGGACAGAACGCCGACGGTCTCACGCTGCGCGAGATGCAGGGACCGGCGATCGCGGCGCCCGCCGCGACCCGCAATCCCGACGACCGGATCGCCGAACTCGACCGACAGGGCGTCGTCGAGGCCCTCAACTACCCCACGCTGGCCAGCCTGGTCGAGCACTCGTCGGCCGACGATCCCGAGTTGACGCTCGCGATCATCCACGCATTGAACCAGTGGATGCTCGAACACTGGACGTACAACTACCAAAACCGGTTGTTCTCCACGCCGATCATCAATCTGTCCGAAGTCGAGGCAGCCCAGCGCGAACTGGAGTACTTGCTGGACAACGGCGTTCGTGCCGCGTTGGTCAAACCGGGGCCGGTGAACGGGATTCACGGCTGGCGCTCACCGGCGCTGCCCGAGTTCGATCCCTTCTGGCGTGACGTCCAGGCCGCCGGGCTGCCGATCGTGCTGCACGCCAGCTACCCACCGTTAGACGACTACGTCGCCAAGTGGGAACCGCCACACACGCAGAACTTCATGGCGCAGAGCGCATTTCGCTGGATGACATTGGGCCACCGTGAGATCGCCGACATGATCACCAGCCTGATTTGTCACGGCACGCTGACCCGATTCCCCAAGCTGCGCATCGCCAGCGTCGAGAACGGCAGCTCGTGGATCTTCCCGCTGTTCGCTGACTTCGACGACCTGCAGCGCAAGATGCCGCAGAATTTCCCCGAGCACCCGCATGAGGTGTTCCGGCGCAACGTCTGGGTCAGCCCGTTCTGGGAGGGAAGCGTGGCCGATGTCGTCGACACGGTGGGCTGGGACCGGGTGCTGTTCGGCTCGGACTACCCGCATCCCGAAGGCCTGGCCGAGCCGAAGGGTTTCTGGAAGTACGCCGACGACATGGACCAAAGGCGCACCTACGACTTCATGGGCGACAATGCGCGGCGTTTCATGGGCCTGCCGATCGCCAATCCCGACCCGAACGCCACCAGGCCCCCGACATTCGCCAGCGCCTGAGCCGACTTCAGTTCACCGTCTGCGCATCGATGAATTCGCAGAACGCGTCATACGCACGTGCGCCGTAGATCGTCGCCGGTCCGCCGTGCATGAGAATGCTCACGCCAATAGCCTCTGCGGCTTCCGCTTTGGAAGCTCCGGCACGAACGGCTCCCTGCGCGTGCGAGGCGATGCAGCCGTCACACTCCGCCACCACCCCGATTGCCAACGCAATGAGTTCCTTCGTCTTGGTATCCAAAGCACCGGAAGTCAGCGCCGCCTTGCTCATTTCGCCAAATCCCCGGTACACATCCGGGATCATCTTGCGCAGCGCGCGGTGTTGCGGATTCAGGTCGTCCAACACTGCGTGATAGTGATTGTGATCGCTCATATACTCTACAATTCCCATACCCGCTGGGGTATTCCCGAAGGTTACCGCCGCCGCATTACGGGCGCGGCGGAATCGACGGCCCTGGCGTCTGGGACGGGCTGGGGCCTGCTGGGCTCATCATGCCACCGGGGCTCATCATGCCGCCGGTGCCCATCATTGGGCACCCGGTCATGCCGGGATGCATGCGGCCACCCGGCCAACCATCTCGATCCCAACCATGCCCATGACCCGAAGACCAGCCCAACATAAGTCCCGAGAAGAAGATCACCGCAACGACGAACACGATTCCGGCGACGATGACCACCCAGGCGGCGGCTTGACCTAGCCGGCTCGGCCGGTCGCGCGATTCGGCAACAGCGGGCTGCCCGGCCGTGGTGGCGCGAGGAGCCGCCAATTCAGATTCATCCGTCATGATTCGAATGATGTCCCATATCTGCCGCCGCCCGGTAGGGACCATCGGCCCCAATAGCGCCCGCCATCGCCGGCGCCGCAAACGTCTGCGAACCAAAAGGACGCTTGACCGCGGCCACCTCCTCGCCCAATAGAAGGGAGCGAACCAGCCGGCGCGGCCCGAAAGGCCGCAGCATCGAGCTGGCGGGTCGCGGACGCACGCGGATCGGCCACCAAAACCAGCGTCCCAGCAATGCCGCGATGGACGGCGTCATGAGCGAGCGCACGATCAGGGTGTCGAACAGCAGACCCAGACCAATTGTGGTGCCGGCCTGTCCAATAGAGCTCAGATCGCTGGCAGCCATTGACATCATGGTGAAGGCGAAGACCAGGCCCGCCGAGGTGACCACCCCACCCGTCTCGCCCATCGAGCGAACAATGCCGGTTTTCAGCCCGGCTCCGATCTCCTCTTGAAAGCGGGACACCAGCAGCAGGTTGTAGTCGGAGCCGACCGCGAGCAGGATGATCAACCCGAACACGGGCGCGATCCAGTTCAAATCCAGGCCTAAGAGATGCTGCCACACCAAGACCGAGAGGCCGAAGGCCGCGCCCAGCGACAACAGCACCGTACCGACGATCACCAGAGACGCGACCAGCGCCCGGGTGATGATCACCATGACCGCGAAAATTAGTGTCAGAGCGGCGATTCCGACGATCAACAGATCGTAGGAGGAACCCGACTGGATGTCACGGTAGATAGCCGCCGTCCCGGCGAGGTAGAACTTGGCATCGGTCAGGGCCGTGCCCTTCACCGCTTGATGCGCGGCGGCCAGTTCCGGCTTGACCGCAGAAATGCCTGCCGGGGTGGCCGGGTCGGCGTCATGAGTGATGATGAAGCGCGCGGCCTTGCCGTCCGGTGACAGGAAAAGCCGCAGGCCCCGCTGGAAGTCAGGATTCTGGAACGCTTCCGGCGGCAGGTAGAAGTAGTCGCCACTGCGAGATGCGTCGAAGGCCTGACCCATCGCGCTGGCGGTATCGGTCATCTGAGCCATTTGCGTGACCAGACCCGAGAAGCTGCTGTGCATGGTGAGCAGGGTCGCTTGCATCGATTTCGCGACCGCGATGATCGGTGGGAACTGGGCGAGCATCTGGGGCATGATCGCGTCGACGTTGCCCATGTCCTTGATCAGCGCGCTCATGGTCTCGCTGAACTTGTCCACACCATCGATCGCCTCGAACACCGACCTCGACGCCCAGCACACGGGGATGTTGAAACAGTGTTGTTCCCAATATAAGTAGCTGCGGAACGGTCTTGCGAAGTCGTCGAAATCCGCCAGATGGTCGCGCATCTCGTTCAGCGTGGCTTGCATCTCGCCCATGTCGCCGACCATGTGGTGCGTCGTGCTGCTCATCTGCCCGAGCAAACCCTGCATCCGCTCCATCGAGCCGACCATCGCGCCGAGGTCGTCGCTCATCGTGAGCATGTCGGCCGTGCGGTCCCTCATGAATTGGAGGTTCTGCTGGATCGGGATCGACTGGGCACTGATCTGGAACGGTATCGACGTGTGCTCAATCGGGCCACCCAACGGTCGGGTAATGCTTTGCACCATCGCGATCCCCGGGGAGCGAAAGACATCGTTGGCAATTCTGTCCAAAATGATCATGTCGCCGCTGTTCCGCATGTCGTGGTCGCCCTCGACCATCAGGACATCGGGATTCATGGTGGCGGCGCTGAAATGGCGCTCTGCGGCGGCATATCCGACGTTCGATGGCAGCGTGCCGGGTATATAGAAGCGGTCGTTATAGCTGACCTTCATGCTCGGCATGATCAGGATGCCAACGATCGCGATGATCAGCGAGGCGGCGAACACGGGGCCTGGCCAGCGGACCGTCGCGGTCCCAATGCGCCGCCACCCACGCGTCTTGATCATCCGTCTCGGGTCGAGCAAACCGAATCGAGTCGCGACCGCGACCACGGCCGGGGCCGCGGTGAGCGCACCCGCGACCACCACGAGCAATCCCAGAGCCGACGGAATCCCCAACGCCTTGAAGTACGACAGTCGCGCCAGGTGGAGGCAGAAGGTGGCGCCGGCGATCGTCAACCCCGAGCCCAAGATGATGTGAAAGGTCCCGCGAAACATCGTGTAGTAAGCGGTCTCTCGATCCTGACCGGCTTGGCGGGCCTCCTGATAGCGACCGATCAGAAATATCGCATAGTCGGTTCCCGCTGCGATCGCCAGCGAGGACAACATCGCGACGACGAACGTCGAGAAGCCCAACAGCCCGTAGTTGCCGAGTAGCGCGATAAGCCCTCTGGCCGTGCCCATTTCGAAACCGACCATGACGAGGACCAGCAGCACTGTGCTGACCGAACGATAGGCAATGAACAGCATGATCATGATGACCAGGCCCGTCACACCCATCATTTTGAGCATGCTCTTGTCGGCGGCCTCATTCATGTCGGTGGTGAGCGGTGCCGGACCCGTCACGTAGACCTTGATCCCGTCGGGCGGTGCTGACTTGTCGACGGTCTCGCGCACGGCTTTGACGGACTCGTTGCCCTGGGTGCTGCCCTGGTTGCCGGCCAAATTGAGTTGGACGTAAGCGGCTTTGCCGTCCCGGCTCTGCACGCCGGCGGCGGTGAGCGGGTCTCCCCACACGTTGTGCACGTGCTGCACGTGCCTGGGGTCGGCCAGCAGTTTGTTCACCAATCCGTCGTAATAGCGGTGCGCCTCATCTGCGAGAGGCTTGTCGCTTTCCACGACGATCATCGCGGTGCTGTCGGAATCGGATTCGTGAAAGGTTGCGCCGATCCGTTTCGCAGCGATCATCGCCGGCGCATCTTGTGGCGACATCGTCACCGCGTGGTTGCGCGCTACCGATTCGATCGGCGGCACAAGCACGTTCAGGGCAACGGTCAACAGCAGCCAAGCTATGAGGATCGGCACCGCGAACCTGCGGACAAACCGCATGAATTTCGGACGGGCATCGCGATCGGTGCTCATGCGGCTTTCACCAAACAGGAGGCTTGCGCGTCGCGTCCGGCCGAGGATTTCTCGTCTTTGACCTCGCCGTTGACCGTAATGCGGCACCCGATGCTATCGCTATTGCCCTGTGCCACCACGCTTGCGATTACCGCCGGCACCGTCGTGGTGACCGTCACTGTCCAGGGCAAGCCGGTGAAATTCGCCCATTCCGGCTGAGCCTTCTTATCGAGGTAACTCACGCTTCCCGCCGTGTCGCTGGGTCCGTACACCTCATAGGTCACCCGCTTGACATACGAAGGCTCAAGCGGTTCGGCGCTACTTCCGGTCGCCGTGAAGATCGCGTCGGAGCCGAAGACGCTGCGCAGCCGTGCGACGGCGACACCACCGACGGCAACCGCCACCACGACCACGATCGGCACCCATGTTCGTTTCAAGAAGGTCAACATCGGTGTGTTCTCTTCCGCCTCGTGTCGTCGGTTTCGCGCCAGGGCTCCCCCGCCCAGCCCCGAGCGCGAATCGGTACGTTATATACCCTACCCAGTATGGTATAGGAATAGACAAATGGAGATACTTTGCCCAGCTCAGGGCGCTACTGGTGGTTTCTCAAAATGCAGCCATGCGGTGGCTGCGCCAAAGAATCGACTGGGTCAGGCCAACGCGAGGAAGAGCTTCTCCAGCTCGTCTTCCGTCAACGGCTTCTTGCCCTTTGCGGCTTTTCCGGTTGTGCATTCGCGCATGCCCGTGGCCACGATTTTGAATCCGGCGCGATCGAGCGCGCGCGACACGGCGGCGAGCTGCGTGACCACGTCCTTGCAGTCGCGGCCCTGCTCTATCATCGAGATCACGCCCGCCAGCTGTCCTTGTGCCCGGCGCAACCGATTCAACACGGCAGCGATGCTGTCTTCGTCTCCAACCATCACGGTCCCCTCGCTTGTTATATGCCAATATAAGCCATCATCCCCCGGGGGGTATTCCGCAGTGCCGTGCAATGCCGTGCAGTGTCGTGCAGTGCCGTGCCGGGCGGCGCGCATACCTCCTCGCCCGCTCGAGTGTGACGTGGTGGCGGCGACACGCCGCCAAACAGCGCCGCCAGTTCACACTCGACGCGGGGTTGGTGTGTGGCGCGGGGTCAGGAAACCTTCTTGATCGGCGGTGAGTAGTTGGGCTTGCCCAGCCCGAGCGTGTACTGGCCGATCATGTTGCGGAACACCTCGAGGGTGCCACCGTAGATCCCGACCAGCGGCGCGAAGCGGTAGACGTATTCGGCGCTGCCGTCATCGGCGGCCCCGTCGGTGCCGAACGGCAGGGTCGACGCCGCGCCGTGGATGTCCATCAGGTCCGGGGAGATGTCACGCATCGTCTGCGCAATCGCGACTCGCCCGTAGATGTTCGGGGATGACAATGCCGCCTCCAAGCGGGCGACGCTGCGGCCCAACCGGTATGCGACCGATTGGTCGTCAACGAGCTTGCGCCCATTGGGATCCGGCCGCGCCACGGCCTGCACGGCGTTGTCGACCGCCAGGGCCATCGAACCGGCCTGGTGCATCATGATCGACGTGTCCTGCAAGCCGTCGGGCGCGGCCGCGACCGCGCCGTGCTCGGTGTTGAGCGGCTCGCGCAGCACCGTCCAGCCCGCGTTGACGTCGCCCAGCCGGTACTTGTCGTCGACGCGGACATCGCTGTAGTAGACGATGTTGGTCCGGTCGCCGTCCACGGTGCGGATGCCCTGGATCTCGATGCCCGGGGAGTCCAATGGCACCAGAAACATGGTCAGGCTCTTGTGCTTTGGCGCATCCGGGGCGGTGTTGGTGATCAGGAAGACGTACTGGCAGTTGTGCGCGCCCGTGGTGAACATCTTCGAACCGTTGATCACCCAGTTGTCGCCGTCGCGTACGGCGCGGGTTTTGCAGGTCGCGATGTCGGAACCGCCCTCAGGCTCGGTGTAACCGAGGCAGAGCCTGACCTCGCCGCTAAAGACACGCGGCATGACCTCGTCCTGCAGTTCGGCCGAGCCGAACCTCGCGACCGACCGGGCGACCATGGCGGTGGTCCCCCAAGTCACCCAAGGAACGTGGGCGCGGCGTTTCTCCAGCTCGTAGATGCGCCGGCGCACCCGACTGAATCCGCCCTCGGATTCCGGCTTCCATTCCCGCGCCAGATACCCCGCAGCCCCGAGTGCCAGATGCACACCCTCGTCGAAGTTGTCACCGGTCTCGCGGTCGCGCCGCAGAACTTCGTCAGTTACCTGGGTTTTCAGGAAGCTGCGCAATTCCTCGCGAAAAGCCTTGTCCTCGTCGGATAGCTCGACCCGGGAGAAGTCCATGTCTTGCTCCTGTCCTAGACGGCTGCCGCGGCGCTCTCGCGAGCGGTCACAATCTCGGCGACGCGTTTCGCGGTGGCACCCGGATCTCCGGCCGCCAGCGGCCATCCCCGGGCACGCACCAGGTAGGCCGTCGCCGCGGCTTCGGACGAAACACCAAGTCCACCTTGGATATGGACAGCCATGGTCGCCGCCTTGGCGGCCTCCTCCGCCATGAACACGAAAGCCGACGGCGCCAGCTCCGCCCGTTCCCGCGGTTCGTGGTCCAGGAACCAGGCCGCCCGCCGGGCCAGGTTGCGTCCGCCCGCAACGGTGATGGCCATGTTAGCCAGCGGATGCGAAATGGCCTGCAGCGTCGAGATCGGGACACCCAATGTGTAACGGGTCTTGGCGAATTCGGCCGCGATGGTCATCGTCTCCTCGACCAGGCCTACCAGGGCAGCCGCGGTCAGCAGTCGCCATTCGTCCAGTGCCAGTTCGTAGTTCGCCAGCGCTTCGGGCCCCTGCGCCACAACCGTGCGGGTGTCGGCGCCGGCCGGGTCGACCCAGGCCATCGGCAGCCGGCCGAGGTTGTCGACCTTGGCGGGCCGGGTCCCGAAGGTCAGGCGCACCACCTGATCGCCGTCGCGGACGATGATGTGGTCGGCGATCGATCCGGTCGGGATCAGCCGCAAGCCCGGTGCGCTGTCGATCCGCGCGTCGATGCCCACGAGCTGCTCACCGTCGGTGATACCGGCGGTATCTTCGCCCAGGCCGCCGAGCCGGCCCAGCAGCCGCGCCGCGCAGACGTGATCGACCCACGGAACAGGCGCCAGCGAGCGCCCGATCTCCTCGGCCACCAGCGTAAGGTCGACGAGCGTCGCCCCGTCGCCGCCGCAGGACTCGGGCAACGCCATCGTCGTCGCGCCCATCGCGCACAAACGCTCCCACAGGTTCTTGTCGAATCCAAAAGGTTCTGCGGCGCGGACCGTTTCGATGGAACAGTGGGTCTTGAAGAACTGCTTGTAGGCATTCTGCAGATCCACATGGTGATCGGACAGGCTGTAGTCCAGTCTGCGCAGCTCGAAGCGGTCCATCTCTGTGCTCCTGTCGTATCTCAGGCTCGGTCGCCGAAGAAAAACTCCTGTGCGTTGTTGTACAGGTAGTTGTCCAGTACCTCGGCGGGCAGGTCCAGCGCGCGGGCTTCGGGGATCACCCGGTGCATCCGCAGAACCGGCCAGTCGGATGCGTAGATCACCTTGTTCGGGCCGCGGGTCCGCATGTAGTGCAACAGGCTTTCCGGCAACCGCTTGGGCGACCACGCCGAGGTCATCAGGCGCAGGTTTTCATACTTGAGCATCAGCCTGATCGCGACATCCCACCATGGATCGGCGCCGTGGATCATGCACAGCTTGAGCTCGGGAAACCGCACGCACACCCGGTCGAGGTGAATGGGGTTCTGCACCTCGCCGGGAATCGGCGGCCCCGGAATACCGGTGTTGACGCATAGCGGCAGGTTGAGTTCCGCGCACTTGGCGTACAGCGGGTAGTAGACGGCGTCGCTGGGCGGGTACTGGCCGTCGGCCCAAAAGCTCGGTCCCACTACGGCATACGCGACCGGCAGGTCGCGCATGACAGCGGTCAATTCGCGCAACGGCCCCACCGGGCGCAACAGGTTCACACCACCCATGGCCAGCGCAAAACGGTCCGGCTTGGCTTCGACGAATTTGCGCGCGGTGGTCGACGGGCTGGCGAGGTTATCCATCAGGACGGCCTTGCGCACCCCGTGGGCATCCATTTCGTCGAGTAGCTCGGCCAAGTCGACCGGCGCGAACATCGACTGCGGGCCCTTGAAGTAGTCGTCGCGGACCTTGAGCATCCAGGTGGGCTGAGAGTCGACCTCTCCGAAATGCACGTTGACCAGGCAGTCGATCGCTTTGTCGTTCACGGTGACCCTTCTGCCTCGGCGCCGGCCAATGCTGTGACCGGAAGCTGTTCTGCGGCAGCCTGTTTAGCCCACCGGTAGTTTGGCTTGCCATTGCCGAGTCGCAGAACCTGCTCGACGAACAGAATGGCCTTGGGCGCTTTGAAGTGCGCCAGCTGCGACTTGCACAACGCTGCCAGCTCGGCTCCTTCGACGGTGGCGGCGCCCGGCGCCAGCGCGACCAGCGCGACGACTTCCTGGCCCCAGCGATCGCTGGGGCGCCCCACCACCAGCGCGTCGGCGACGCCGGGATGGGTACGCAGCACCTCTTCGACCTCTTCGACGAAAACCTTTTCACCGCCGGTGTTCACCACCAGCGAATCGCGCCCGTACAGGCGCAGGGTGCCGTCGGATTCGATACTGGCCCGGTCGCCGGGTATCACCACCCTGGTGCCTTCGATCACCGGGAAGGTGCGCTCGGTGGCCTCGGCGTCGTCGAAGTAGCCCAACGGAATCCGGCCGCTTCGTGCCACCCAGCCGATCTCGGGATCGCCGGGCGCCAAGAACCTGCTGCGATCCTCCGACACCACCGCTCCGCCCTCGCGGAGGTGAAAGGTCTCGCTCTGCGTGCCGCGCTGACTGTGCCCGAATCCCATGTTGCCGGATTCCGACGAGCCGTAACCATCGATGATGGTGACCTGCGGCAGCTTTTCCATCAACGCACGCTTGAACTTGGGATTCGTTGCGGCCCCGCCGGTGCCGATGCCATTCAGCGTCGACAGGTTGTAGGAACCTCGTTGCAGCTCGGCGACCAGCGGGCCGGCATACGCGTCACCCACCATGGTCATCATGCCGACCCCTTCGCGCTCGGCGGTCTTCCACACCGCGCGCGCGTCGAGTTTGCCCCGGCCGTCGTAGAGCACGGCGGTGAACCCGCCCATGATCGCCGCGAAGGCGGTCCACATGCCGGCGGCATGCATCAGCGGCGAGACCGCGAACCACGGCTGACCGCCGCCGCGTACCTTGGCATGGATCTCGTCGACGCTGGCGTGGTCGGCCCCGACCATCGATGCCACGTACATGTCGCTTTGGCGCCACAGGACGCCTTTGGGACGGCCGGTCGTTCCGCCGGTGCACATCATGATCAAATCGTCGGGTGATCCCGGCGCCGGATTGCCCGAACCGCCTTGTGCCAGTGCATCTTCCAGCGATACCGCACCGGGCAACTCGGCGGCGCCGCTGCCGTCGTCGATGGAGATCAGCAGCTCGGCACCGGGTGACGGCAGCACCTCGGCGCACCGCGCGCCCAGGGATCGGTGATAGATGATGCCGCGCGGCCGGACGTAGGAGAGTAAGTCGGCGATCTCCCGCGGCGAATAGCTGTAGTTCACGTTGACCGGAACCACGCGGGCTTTCAGGCACGCGATCACCGCGTCCGGGTACAGATCGTTGTACATCAGCAGCGCGACCCGGTCTTGGCCGCATTCCCAGCGGTTCAGCGTGTCCCGCTCACGGTGCGCCCCGAAACCGTTGGCGCTCAGGAAGTTCGCCAATCGACTGGTTCGTTCTGCCGACTCCGCGAAGGTGCTGCGGCGCGATCCGCACACCGTCATCACACGGTTGGGGATGACGTCGGCGATGGCATCGAGAACCGCCCCGACGGTCCATTCACTCACTGCCCGGGCCGCCTAGGCCGCCACGGTGGCTTTGACGCCGAGCAGATCTAACGCGTTGTCGCGCATAATCTTTCGGATATCCGACTCGCTGAAGGCGGTGAGTTCCTCGGCGAACGAAACCGGCGACTCGAGGCCTTCGCCGTGCGGCCAATCGGAGCCGAACAGGATCTTGTCGACGCCGATGACTTCGGCCAGCTCCGGTAGGTCGTCCTCGTAGTACGGGGCGATCCATACGTTGTTGCGCAACTGCTCCACCGGATCCTCGGGGAAGTCGCGCGGCTGGGTGTTGGCCGCCTTCTTCAGTCGCTTGACGAGCCGATGCACAAAGTACGAACCGTTTTCGATGCTGACCGCCTTCAGTTTCGGGTGGCGGGTGAACACACCGTGCACGATCATCGAGGCCATCGTGTCGTGAATGGCACGGTCGTCGAGGAGCACATTGTCCAACGGATCCTTGGCGCCAAACCCTTCGAACGTCGCCTTTCCGCCCCAGGCCGCCGCGATGTGCAGATAGCCGCTGTCGCTGAGATGGAATCCCACCGGCACTCCCGCCTCGGCCAGCCGGGCCCACACCGGGTCGTGGCTGGGATGCCCCAGCGACCGCGGCTTGACCAAGCCGGGCACCGGCGCCGGACGAACCAGCACCAGCTTGGCGCCGCGCGCCAACACGAAGTCGACTTCCTCGAGCGCCTTGACCGAGTCGGCCAACGAGATGATCGGGGCGGCAATGATTCGGCGATCCGGCCGGTCGAAGCCCCAGTCCTCGTCGAGCCACAGGTTGAACGCGTGCACCGATGCCATCGTCGCGTCGATGTCGTGCTTGAGCGCTTCTTCGACTCCGCACCCGAATGTCGGCAACATGAAGACGGTGTCGATGTCCTGGGTGTCCATCACCGTGATGCGAGCGTCGCGATTCTGGTACTCGGGGTGTTCGCCGAGCCGCTCGACCTTCATCAGCGACGCCGGATCGACACCCTCGGGAATCTCACCGCGGAACAACAGGTCAAGGCAACCGGGCACGATGATCGGGTCGAACGTGGGGTTGGGAATGAAGTGATTGACCTGGCCTCCGATGATGGCCAAGGTGCGCTTGCCCTGGGTGACCATCTGCACGCCGCGGCTCTTGAACGCCTTGTCCAGGTGGCGGGTGAACGCGTCCAGCGGTTCGTAGTAGTGGTTGTCGACATCAATCGCCTTGTAGCTCAAGCTATGCATGACCTTCCTTCCCGGGAACTACGCGTCTGTTGGGCTCAGCGAAGGAAACTTCGGGGGCCGCTTCTCGAGGAAACTCGTGATTCCTTCGATGACGTCCGGCCGCGACATCGCCTCGTGCACCAAGACTTCGGAACGGGCATTCGCGTCCACGACGTCGCGGATGTCGTCGCCGTAGACCTGCCGTTTGATAACGGCCATCGATGCCGGTGAACAGTGCTCGGCCATGTCCTCGGCGTACTGCACAGCCCGCTTCATCAGGTCGTCGGCCGCCACGACCTCTTTGACCAGACCCAGCTCGGCGGCCTCCTCGGCAAGAAAGGTACGCGCACTCAGCAACAGATCGAGCGCGATTCCCATGCTGGTCAGGCGCGGCAGAATCCAGGAGATGCCGAATTCGGCGATCAGTCCCCGGCGAGCGAACACGGCGCCGAATTTGGCCCCGGCAGCGGCGAACCGCACGTCGCACATCAGCGCCTGGGTCAGACCGATGCCGACACAGGCACCGTTGATGGCCGCGATGACGGGCTTACGCAGCGTGGTCACAAAGTGCGGCGGTCGTTCACCAACCAATTCGGCCAGGTTCGTCTCACCGGCCTTCTCCATCGATTCGCCGACCTTGGTCGCCTCGCTCGGCGCGCCCAGATAGGCGCCGGCGCAGAACCCTCTGCCCCGACCGGTCAGCACTGTCGCCCTGATCGCGGGGTCGGATTCGGCGCGGTCGACGGCGGCATAGAACCCGGCCGCAATGTCAGGACCCCACGCGTTGAGGCGGTCCGGCCGATTGAACGTCAGGATGGCGACGCCGCTGTCAGTGGTCTCGTACAACACCGCGTCGTCGGCTTGAGAGTCCTGGGAGGCGCCGTTGCTTGCGGACATCTTCCGCGGCACCTCCTCATGGGCTTGACGACGGATTTCAGTGGGCTTTGTACCCATACTGTATACCTATCGGTACCGCATTCCACAACTATCCCTGCGGTCCCGCGAACCCACGCCAAACAGCGGATTCGCGATGGGCGATCACGGTCCGGAAGGTCGCGGAGAGCGGGTCCGCGGAGGCGACGGGAAGCCGAAATCTTCGGCAACAAAGCGCACCGCGTTGTTTGGGATCGCGACTCGCCGGGTTACCGGCACGGAAGGACGTGAACATCTGGCAGCTAGGGGGACCAGTCGTGAAATCGACGATCAGGGCGGTCGTGCATCGGTTGAAGCAGGCGCGGTCCGCGCTGTTGAAGGTCGAAGCGGCGTGGGCGGGCACGCAATTCCTGCTTGGGTTGGGGCCGCTGGGCGTGCTGATCGCGCTCGTCTTGTGGGCACGACGGCGCCGAAACAACAACGAGCCGGCGCAGCCGGACACCCGAGCGCCGAACGCCACGGACGCCGAAGTCGAAGCCGACGGCAACGTACCGGTCACCGCGGCTTCGGCAGCTGCCGGAGATGGGCTGGCGCACTGACACTGTGGCGAGTGCCACGTACCGACAGTGTTTTCGCCCGTCCGGCGGTTGGGAAGAGGAAGTAATGGCACCCACTAGGCAGGAGGAGGGAATCGCCAATGGTTGACGTCATCAGGGGCGTCGTGGAAGACGTTGTCGGCAAGGCCAAGGAGGTAGTCGGTACGGTCGCGGGTCGCAACGACTGGATCACGGAAGGCCAGGCGCAGCAAGACAAAGCAGAAGCGCTGCGCAATGCCTCGAAGAAGGCGGCTGAGGCCGACAAGGCGCGCGCCGAAGCGAAAGTTCACAAGGCGCGTCAACGCGCCGAACAGAACTAGCCAACGTCCGCGTTCGCAAGGCCCGGTCACCCCCTCGGTGGCCGGGCCTTCGCATGGGCTTGGGGCACAACGGCTTTAGGCGCTCGGTTGTTAGTTGATCAGCCCGAGCTTGCGATACGCCGTCTCCATTTGGGCTTTGGCCCCGGGCGGCAGCTCGGCCTGCGGAGGCCGGGAATGCGGATAGGAGCCTATCGGCAGGCCCAATAGCGAAGCGGCGTACTTGAACGCCCCTCCCCAGTGGGTGAAGTAGTCCGATCGTCCCGGATAGCAGGTCCACCACGGACCAATGTCGAGATCGAACTGGTCCAGACCGGACTCGCGGCCGTAATCCATTGCTTCGAGCAGCTTGTCGGACATCACCAGATCCCAATACTCGGAAAACAGTCGCCGCTGTGGGGTCTCGAACAGGTATCCGGCGGTACCCAATTGAGCCGGGCAGACGATTCCGTCGCGCAGCCATCCGGCCCGATACACCGTCTTGTCGCATTCCCACACCGCCAGACCGGGCGCCAGTTCATGCAGCATCCTGCTGGCCGACGGTCGGAACGCGCCCTCCTTGGTGGCGCACACCGCGGGCACCTCGGCGTAAATGCGGGCGCTCTCGGCCGGGCTCAACACATAACCCGAGGACGGGGAATTGAACATGCCTAACGCGATATCCGTGCGGGCCGCAACGTATTTGAAGAAGCGCAGCACGCCCTCGCCGCCGTGTGCCTCCATCATCGGTGTTTGAATGTAGACGATGTCCGCGCCCGCCTCCTGGGCGTGCAGCGTCAAATCCAGACAGTCCTTCGCCGACATGGCCGCGGTGCAGGACTGCACCACCACATCGGGATTGATGCGACGCGCCTCCTCGATCGCCACTTCCAGCAGGCGCTTGCGCTCGCCGTTGGTCAGCGACCAGAACTCGGAAAGTCCGCTGGTGCACCACAACATCGGGTGCCCGAGATCACCGACGCAGTACCGCACCAGCGTCCGGTAGGCATCCCAATCGATGTCGTCGCCGTCGGGACCGCAAAACGGCGTGTAGAGGGAGTCTCCGATTCCCCGCAACGCTCCGCGCGCCCAGGTGCGCGCCTCAGTAGCTGTTGCCACGATCCACTCCTTTTGTCGGACAAGCGATTTGAGTTCAGGTGAAGTCGCAACCACCGTCGACGTTGACCTTGACGTTGGCGCTGGTAGGAGTTGCGCCGGATGCGAGAAATGCGACGACGGGCACACGGCGCAGCATTCCCATCGCGCCGTCTTCGACGGCCGCACGCCACTGGTCGTCGGTCAGATCTTCCAAGCCGCCCGGCGCTCCCGGCCCGACCGTATTGATCAGAACGTTGAGTTCGCCGTTGCATCGGGCGCACATCGCGGCGAATACCTTGTCGACCTCCGCGGCGTCACCGATGTCGACCGCAAACCCAACGGCGTCCGGACTGCCGTGTTCAGTGAGATCCGCCACTGCGCTGTCGATGCGGGCTTGAGTTCGACCGACCAGCGCCACCCGGGCGCCGTCGGAGGCCAGGCAACGGGACGCGGCCAATCCCGTGCCCCGGCTACCATCGACAACTACTGCTGTCGCATTCGCCAGACCTAGATCCATGGCGATTTCCGCGGCTCGTGCGCTGCGGCAGCCGATGGCTTGCGTCCGGTCATCTTTGCCGTCCAGCCTTGTATACCAAAAAGCCTACGATAGGTATTACAGTAGCAGATGGAAAAGCGCACGAGAGCCCGGTTGACGGTCATACCCGAATGGCGACACGCCTACATATACGCAGGTGGGAGTACATCTGCGGAGTAGATTTGGTGCAATCGGTGGCACGGTTTCCAGACCGTACGCGCAGGATACAGTTTGATGGAGGTGCCCGTAGTGGCAAAGCAAGCAACCGCTGATAAGCGTCAACGACGCGAACGCGGGTCCATCAACCCCGACGACATCATCAGCGGCGCATTCGAACTCGCCGAGCAAGTCTCAATCGACAACTTGAGCATGCCGCTGCTCGGCAAACACCTCGGCGTGGGAGTTACCAGCATCTACTGGTATTTCCGCAAGAAGGACGACTTGCTCAACGCGATGACCGACCGCGCATTGAGCAAATACGTGTTCGCCACGCCCTATGTCGAAGCCAGCGATTGGCGCGAAACCCTGCGTAACCATGCGCGCTCAATGCGTAAGACGTTTATGGGCAACCCAATTCTGTGCGACCTGATTTTGATTCGCGCGGCGCTGAGCCCCAAGGCGGCCCGACTGGGCGCCCTCGAGATGGAAAAGGCGATCTCCAATCTGGTCGAGGCCGGTCTCACGCCCGAAGACGCCTTCGATACCTATTCGGCGGTTTCGGTACACGTCCGCGGCTCGGTAGTACTGCAGCGGCTCTACGAAAAGAACCAGTCCTCCGACGTCGGCCCGCGCGCCATCGAGGACGCCGTCGCGATCGACCCCGAAAAGACTCCGCTGCTCGCCCAGGTAAGCCGGATAGGTCACCGGATCGGGGCGCCCGATGAAACCAATTTCGAGTACGGCCTCACCTGCATCCTCGACCACGCCAACCGGTTGATCGACGAGGGGTCAAAAGCCGCCAAGTCGACCGCATCGCGGCCGCGCAAGGCGACGAAGTCCGCCTCTCCGCGTGCCCGGGCAACTGCCGACCGCTAGGCGCGAATTCCGTTATTAGGCTTCGGGTTCCGGCACATGGAAGTGCTCGTCGCGTAGCCGGAACGCTTCCTTGGTGCCGTGCTGGGCGCGGGTTTTGACGAAGTTGAATTCGTCCGGCCCGAATTGCAGGTTGGTGCCGTAGGCGTGGAACAGATAGCTTGCGACTTCCTCACCGTTGTACGCCTGGGACTGCTCGACGAGGCGGAAGGCTTCCTTGGCGATCACAACTCCGTCGGCGGGCATCTTCGCGGCCTTCTCCGCCCAATACCGGGCGCGTGCGGTCACCGCGCCGGGATCGCATGTGTCGGTGAATATTCCGAGATGCTCGAGCTCGACCGCTTCGATCACGTCACCGGTCAATAGCAGGCGGCGGGCCAGGACCGGCCCCAACCGGTGGAAGAACATGTGCAAGCTGCCCAGCGCGGGTCCCAGGAAGCGCGTCGCCGGCATGCCGATCTTCGTGTCGCGCGCGATCACCGAGATGTCGGTCATCAGCGCCATCTCGAAGCCACCGCCCAACGCGTAGCCGGAGATCTCTCCCACCGTCACCTTCGGGAAGCCCATGAAGTTGTGGTAGAAGCTAAACGACTTGCGGTCCACCGCAAGTCGCCTACGCTGACTGGGCCGGCGCTTGGCCGCGGCCTCGTCGGGCGCCTTGGACTTGTCGCCATACCAGCCGTATGCGTTGTTCATGTCTGCCCCGGTGGAGAAGACTCCCTGCGCTCCGCGCAGCAACACCACGGTCAAATCGTCGTCGTCGGCCACCTGATCCAGGCAGCGGCCGACGGCTTCGCGCATGGTGGCGTCATAGGAGTTGCGCTGCTTGGGATTGTTCAGTGTGATCGTCGCGATCCGCTTGCCGGGATCGACCTCGAAAAGCACGCGATCGTCGTGCGGGGCGGTCATGTCGCGGATTCCTTTCGCCGCCTGCCGAATCTGTAGCCGGTCAGCTTGTCCGGTTGCGACGCCAGGGTGTTGACCTGGCCACTGCACAGCACATCGTCGCCGAGCAGCAGCCGTGCGGTCGACTCGATTCCCCGCTCGACCTGCGACCGGGCGATGTCGAACCGCAGCTCGGTCAGCAGCGGCGTCGGCCGCCGGAAGCTCACGTGCAGCGATCGCGTCTTGCCGGACAGTCCCATGACGCAACTGTGGTGCTGGATCACGCAGTCGAAGAACACCGACAGAAAGCCGCCGTGCACCAGTCCCGGCGGCCCTTCGTAGACGACCGGGAAAGAAACGCGACCCTCGGCGTTGTCGGCGTCGAGGTAGTCGAAGGAGTACTCGGGAAAGGACGGGTTGTAGGCGCCGATGTCGGTGGCGTGGTTGAGATAAACCCGCCGCCGATCGTCGTCGACCTCACCGATCCGGGGCGCGTAATCCACCGGCGCGGCGCTGGCGAGCTCGCCTTCCCATTCGACGAACTTCGCCAGCATCGCATCGACCGTCGGGTGCGGATGTTCCAGGGAGAGCAGCAGTGAGCTCAGCCGTCGCATCGCGCCGGCGGCCGCCACGGTTTGAGTAAGCGGCATCTCGCCGAATTTTGCGTCGTCGGCGCGTACCGGTGTCGCTTCGCCCATTAACGCCGCTCCTCTTCATCGCTCGGTGCTCCGCAAGCGGGTGGGGGTACCTCCCGCTTGCGGGGGCGTGCCCCCACTGCATCGTCGTCGGCGCGGCCCATGCGACCTTCTCCCACCGGGTGTGACCCGGTTGTTCCGTCGGCAGCGTTTCCTTGATAACTTATACAGCGTACCAATCGTATTGCCTACTGTATGGGTAACCGTATCGCTGAGAAAGGCCGGATCCGACGGTGAGTCACGACGCCGATGCGGCCGACGCCGAGGGGTCGGTGATCCCCCGCCGGGACGGCGCGATTCTGCGGCTGACTCTTGACCGTCCGCAGCGGCGTAATTCGTTGACCCACTTAATGATCGAAGCTTTGGTTCGCGCGCTGACCGAAGCCGCCACCGACGACTCGCTGCGCGCGATCCACCTGCGCGGCGCCGGGGAAGACTTCTGTTCGGGCGCCGACTGGGTCGCCACCAACAACGGACAGCGGCCGCGCACCGGGGACCTGGTGCGCCGGATTCCGCACGCCGCACACCGGCTGATCGAGCTGGTACAAACCATCCAGCTCCCGGTGGTCTGCACCGTTCGGGGCTGGGCGGTGGGTATGGGCTGCAATCTTGCTCTGGCCGCCGACTTCGCCGTGGCGGCCAACGACGCCGTGTTCTGGGAGCCGTTCATCGAACGGGGATTCAGCCCGGATTCCGGTGCAACCTGGCTGCTGCCCCGCCTGGTTGGGGTGGCGCGGGCCCGGCGCATGCTGCTGCTCGGCGAGAAGGTGAGCGGAGCCACGGCGGCCGACTGGGGGTTGATCCACCAAGCCGCCGACCCGGCCGACCTCGACGACAGCGTCGAGCAGCTGCTCGTGCGTCTTGCCGACGGGCCAACCGTCGCGCTCGGGCTGGCCAAGCAAGCCCTCAACTACGGCCAGCACGCGTCGCTGAGCCAGTCCATGACACAGGAGCTGTTCAACCTGGAACTGTCTTGTCGTACAAGAGATTTTAAAGAAGGCCTGGAAGCCTTTCGGCAACGACGCACGCCGAAATTCGATGGACGCTGAAGGGAACACTATGCCTGCGTTCGACACCATCAAATACGAGGTCGACGGGCACACCGCAACGATCACACTCAACCGGCCGGAAGCGCTCAACGCGCTGAGCCCGCACATGGTCTCCGAGCTGCGGGCCGCCTACCACGAGGCCGAAAACGACGACAACGTCTGGCTAACCATCGTGACGGGCACCGGTCGCGCGTTCTGCAGCGGCGCGGACGTCAGGGAGATTCCCGAAGACGGCAAGGTGATTTACGAGCGACCGTATCTGTCGACCTACGACCAATGGGAGGCCCCGCAGGAAGGTACTCCCCCGTTTCGCACAATGGCCAAGCCCGTGATCACCGCGGTGAACGGAATCTGTTGTGGCGCAGGCATGGATTGGGTCACCACGACCGACATTGTCATCGCATCCGAACAGGCGACGTTTTTCGATCCGCACGTCAGCATCGGGCTGGTGGCCGGCCGTGAATTGGTACGGATCTCCCGGGTGCTGCCCCGTACGATCGCCCTGCGAATGGCCTTGATGGGCAAGCACGAGCGGATGAGCGCTGGGCGCGCCTACGAGCTGGGATTGATCAGTGAGGTCGTCGAGCACGACCAGCTTTTGGACCGGGCCCGTGAGATCGCCGATATCGTCAACTCCAATGCACCACTGGCGGTTCGGGGCACCCGCATGGCGATCCTGAAGGGTCTGAACGTGCCGCTGCACGAGGCCGAGATCATGGCCGAAACCTTCCGCGAGCGGGTGTTGCGCACCGAGGACGCCGCCGAAGGCCCCAAAGCCTTTGTGGAAAAGCGCAAACCAAATTGGCAGTGCCGTTGAGTACCCCACGTTTCGAAACCATTCTCCTCGACGTCGACGCGAGCGACCACGTCGCGACCATCACGCTGAATCGTCCCGAGCAGCTGAATGCGTTCAACCGCCAGATGTGTGAGGAGATGGCCGAGGCATGGCGCACCGTCAAACTCGACGAGTCGGTGCACGCAGTGGTGCTGCGCGCCGCCGGCAACCGGGCCTTCAGCGCGGGGCTGGATATCAAGACACCCTACGGGCAACCCGAAAACGTATGGAATCATGAGGATCCCGGCGAACTGCTCAGCCCCAAGTGGCAGAAGTTGTGGAAGCCGGTGGTGTGCGCCGTCCAGGGCATGTGCACGGCGGGCGCGTTCTACTTCATCAACGAGTCTGATGTGGTCATCTGCGCAGAAGAAGCAACGTTTTTCGACTCGCACGTCTCGGCCGGCCTGGTCTGCGCGCTGGAGCCGATCGGGCTGATGCGCCGCATCGGCCTGGGCGAGACGCTGCGCATCGCCTTGATGGGCAATGACGAGCGGGTGAGCGCCGACACCGCGTTGCGGATCGGCCTGGTGTCCGAGGTCGTCGCGACCGGCCGGCTCTGGAGCCGAGCCCACGAGATCGCCGCGGCCATCGCGGCCAAGCCGCCGTCGGCGACGCAGGGCACCGTCAAGGCGATCTGGGAATCGCTGGACAAGCCCTACCGCGCCGCCTTGGAGCAGGGGTTGATCTACACCCGGCTGGGCAACCCGCTGGGCATCGCCGAACTGGCGGCGCAGCAGGATGCGGGCGGCAAGGCCGTCGGCAGCGATCCAAAGATTCGCTGATGGGCCAGCACCCGCTGAGTCGACGCATCGCCGACGTGCTGGATCTGCAGCCGAGCGCGCCCGCGATCGAGTACGACGGTCGATGGCTGTCGTGGGGCCAGATCGGCGATGCGGCGCGGCGCATGGCGTCGGTGACGGCCGAACACCGCGACAACCCCGCGATCGGGATGCTGCTGCGCAACCGGCCGGGCCAGGTGGCGGCGTTCCTCGGTGTGCTGGTCGGTGGTGGCACCGTGGTCACCATCAATCCGTCGCGCGGCGACGAGCGCACCCGAGCCGATATCGCCGCACTCCAACTGCCCCTGGTGGTCGGCGAGCCCGACGACCTGGCCACACTGGTCGCCCCCGGCACGCCGACCATGCCGATCTCCGGACGCCTCGCCGATCCGGGCGAATCGGTAGGGCACCACGACGGTCCCACTGCCGCAACACCAATCGCGGTGCGGATGCTGACCAGCGGAACGACGGGTCCGCCCAAGCGAATCGACCTCAGCTACGACATGCTGGCGCGCAGCGTGATGGGTACGGACCCCGATCAGGCGCCGCAGGAACTGCGCCGCGGTGTCGCGATCATGAACTCACCGCTGGTGCACATCGGCGGAGTGTTCCGGGTGCTGCAATGCGTCACCGAAGCGAGATCCTTTGTGTTGCTGGAACGCTTCGAACTCAACGCGTGGGCGCAGGCGGTGCGCACCCACCGGCCCCGCGCGGTGTCGCTGGTGCCGGCCGCGTTGCGGACGGTGCTGCATTCCGACCTCTCGCGCGCCGATCTGGACGGTATCCGCGCGGTCACCTGTGGCACCGCCCCGCTGTCGGCCGACGACGCCGACGCCTTCACCGAGAAATACGGCATACCCGTTTTAACTTCCTACGCTGCAACAGAATTCGGCGGCGGCGTGGCCGGCTGGACCCTGGCCGACCACCAGAAGCATTGGATCGCCAAACGCGGCAGCGTCGGGCGGGCCAACCCGGGCGCCCAGCTGCGGGTGGTCGACGATGCCGGCACGCCGCTGGGAGCCGACCAGGTCGGGCTGCTCGAGGTCAAGCCGGCACAGCTAGGGTGCTCGGTGCTGTGGATGCGGACCACGGATTTGGCGCGCATCGACGCCGACGGCTTCCTCTGGATCGTCGGGCGGGCCGATCAGGCGATCATCCGCGGCGGCTTCAAGGTGATGCCCGACGACGTCCGTGTCGCACTGGAGAGCCATCCGGCGGTGGCGGGCGCGGCCGTGATCGGGCGACCCGACGCCCGCCTCGGCGAGACGCCGGTCGCGATGGTGGAGCTGCGCGACTCCCCGGACACCGATACCGACGCATTGGTCGACTATCTGCGAACGCGGTTGGCCCGCTACGAAATTCCGACCAAGATCGCGATCGTCGGCGCGATTCCGCGCACCCCCTCGGGTAAAGCCGACCTGAGCGAGATCCGGCGCTACTTCGACGAATCCGCGGCGCAGCGCGATCATGCCCGGTGATTGGACGGTCGCCGAAGTCCTGCGACAGCAAGCCGGCGCGCGCGACAACCACACGCTTCTGGTGTGCGACGCAGAGCGCCTCAGCTATGCCGAAGCTGACGTCGCGTCGGCGGAGCTCGCTCGTGGGCTGATCGCCCTCGGCGCGGGCAAGGGGACACATGTGGGACTGCTCTACCCCAACGGCACCGAGTTCGTGGTCGCGATGCTGGCCGCCGCCCGGATCGGTGCGGTAGTGGTCCCGCTCTCGACTTTCGTCACAGCTCGCGAGATGCGCGAGCAGCTGGTCGACAGCGACGTCGAAATACTGTTGACCGCGCGGTCTTTTCGCTCCCACGACTACGCGCAACGATTGGCCGAGGTCCTCTCGGACGCCGATCTCGATTCCCGGTTGTTTTCACCCGCCGCCCCGCAACTGCGCCACGTCGCGATCGCTCAGGAGACGGTGTTCCGACGAGCCGGCACCGTCGACTCCGAGCTGCTGCGGGCGATGGAGGCCGACGTCTACGGCTGCGATCCGCTGGCGATCGTCTACACGTCGGGATCGACCAGTGCTCCCAAGGGCGTGGTGCACACCCATGCCGGACTGCTCGGACATCAGCGAAACCTCAACACGATTCGCGGGTTGACCGCGGCGGACAAACTGTTCTGCAATTCGCCGTTCTTCTGGATCGGGGGGTTCGCGTTCGGTCTGCTCGCCACCCTGGTGGCCGGTTCGACCTTGGTGTGCTCCAACGCCGTCGACGCTGGGGCGATGCTGGACTTGCTGGAAGCCGAAAAGCCAACGATGACCAACGGATTCGCGGCCGGCATCGCTGCCCTGGCCGACCACCCGAGCTACCCCGGGCGTGATCTGTCGTCGATGCGGCGCGGCAACCTCTACCCGATCATGGCCCCCGACACCAGGCCGGCCGACCCCGAGCTGCGGCACAACATGCTGGGAATGACCGAGGCAGGCAGTGTCGTGCTGATCTCCGGCGACGAATCCGATCAGCCCGAAGCCCGGCGCGGGTCATTCGGCAAGCCCGCACCCGGATTTGAGACGATGCTGATCAACCCCGACACGATGGAACACGTCGCCGTGGGAGAGGTCGGCGAACTCTGCATCCGCGGGCCGTATGTGATGCAAGGCTATTACAAGCGCGCGCGAGAAGAGTGCTTCGACGCCGACGGCTGGCTGCACACCGGCGATTTGGTGCGCACGGATCCCGACGGCTTCGTTTATTTCGTCGGACGCCTGGGCGCGATGATCAAAACGGCCGGCGCCAATGTCTCGGCGGCAGAGGTGGAGAAGGCCATCACCAAGGTCACCGGCGGGGCGCCGGCCTACGTCTTCGGCCTACCCGACCCGCGGCGCGGTCAACTCGTGGCCGCGGTGGTGGTCCGGCCGGACGGCGCCACGGCGTCCGACGACGCAGCGTTAAGCGAACAACTCAAATCCGAACTGTCCGTGTACAAGATCCCCAAACGGTTCATCAGCCTGCCGCGCGCCGACGTGCCGCTGCTGTCCAGCGGCAAGGTCGACCTGCCGCAACTCAGGAAGCTCTTCGATGCCTAGCACCATCGACCGGCTGGTCCGGCTTCGAGCCGACCACGACGGGGACACGCCGATGGTGATCGATCCCACGTCTCGGATTGGCTACCGCGAACTCGAGTCGACCACACGCGATTTGGCTGCAGCGTTCGTCGAAGCCGGCGTGGGCAAGGGCACCCGGGTCGGATTGATCATGCCCAACAGCGCCCGTTGGGTGCAGATCTCCATCGCGTTGACCCGCATTGGCGCGGTGCTGGTTCCGTTGAGTACCTTGCTGCAGGCCCGGGAACTCGTTGCGCAGCTGCGCGCCGCGGCGGTGCAGTTCCTGGTGAGCGTCCGCGAATTCCGGGGCCACCGGTATCTCGACGACCTGAAGGCGGTACCGCAGTCCGAACTGCCCGCGCTACGCCAGGTTTGGTCGACCGGGCAGCTTGACGACGCAACCGCGACCGCTCGCGCGCGCCAGATCATCGACGCCATGACCGCAACGGTCACCCCCGCCGACCCGCTGGTCATCATGTTCACCTCCGGCAGCAGCGGACCACCCAAGGGAGTCGTGCACTCCCATGGCAACGCGTTGGGCGCCGTACAGTCGGGTCTTGCGGCACGGTGCATCACTTCGCAAACCCGCCTGTATCTGCCGATGCCGTTCTTCTGGGTGGGCGGTTTCGGCAGCGGAATACTGTCCGCACTGCTGGCCGGCGCCACCCTGGTGACCGAAGAAATCCCTCGGCCCGAAACCACGCTGCGACTGCTGGAGCGCGAGCGCGTCAACCTGTTTCGCGGCTGGCCCGATCAGGCCGAAGCACTGGCCCGGCACGCGAGTGCGGCCGGCGTTGACCTCTCGGCACTGCGGCCGGGCAGCCTGGCAGCCCTGCTGCCCCCCGAGCAGCGGGCGCAGCCGGGAGCACGGGCCACGCTGTTCGGGATGACCGAGGCTTTCGGGCCGTACTGCGGCTACCCCGCCGACACCGACATGCCGAGGACGGCATGGGGCAGCTGCGGAAAACCGTTCGATGGCATGGAAGTTCGCACCGTCGACATCGATAGCGGCGAGCCCGTCGCGGCGGGAACCGCCGGCATGATCCAGCTTCGTGGAGCGCACACGATGCGCGGCATCTGCGGTCGCAGTCGCGAAGAGCTGTTCACCGCCGACGGCTTCTACCCAACCGGCGACCTCGGCCATCTCGACAAGGACGGATTCCTGTTCTACCACGGCAGATCCGACGACATGTTCAAAGTCAGCGGCGCCACGGTGTATCCGAGTGAAGTCGAGCGAGCGTTGCGCATGATCGATGGCATCGACAACGCCTTCGTCACCAATGTGCCAGGCACCGCGGGTGAGCGGGTGGGCGCGGCGGTGGTGCGCGGCGACCCGGGGGTGGACACCGAACAGTTGCGCGGCCAGGCACGCACGCTGCTGAGTTCCTTCAAGGTTCCGACGGTATGGCTGCTGCTGGACTCCAACGACGACGTTCCGCGTGGCGGCACCGGCAAGGTCGACATCCACCGGCTGCGCGAGATGCTGACCGACGGGTCTTAGGGCACCCGCGTCCAGGGTTGACAGTTCAGCGACTCGAAGGCCTTCACCGAAGTGTTGATATTCGCGAACATCGGGCCGATCGAGGTGTTCGTCTGCAGCACATGGTCCTTGTTCGCATCGGGCGTGCTGTAGGTGAACCATGAGCACATCGAGTCCTGGGTCGGCACGTTGTTGATCCACACGCCAAACGCCGAGCCCGACCCGCCCGTGTGGTAGAGACCCGGCGCGATGTCGGGCCCGACGACAAAGACACCATTGCCGGGGATCGGGTCGAGCAAATCCGCATGCGCCGGTGCCGCGCACGCGATCGCCGCCGCGGTGGCAACGAAGAGAGCCGATACCCGAAGCGTTGGAGTCATCTTCTTCTCTCCATTCGTTGCCCACCCTGATGGCAGCGTATGCCCGCCCCGCCCGAGCAACAAGAGATGGCGACGGCTACCGGCGAACCCCGGATACCGTCGAGCGTGGCAACCGGCCCGCGCGCGAGTGTCCGCTCAGGACATCACCGTGGACCAGCACGTCGAAAGCCAGATTCAGCCGCATGGGCCTGGTCACCGACTGACGCCAGGTGAGCCGAGTGCCACCATCCGTCGGCTCGCTCGTAACATCTTGCAACGCAACGGTTTCATCTTTGTAGGTCGCCGTTCCGGCGAGCCCATCGCGCAGCTGCGTGAACGCGTAGAGCACCGCCAGTGTCCCGATCGGGGTCTTGATCGTCACGTCCCAGTCCCCTTCGATGCTCAACCTAAACCTCCACTGGTTCTCGTCCCACGGGCCGCCATACGGTGCCCCGCCGCTCGTATTCGAAGAGTTCCTCCACGGCGTGGGCGATTCGAGGACCGTAGCAGCGATCGAGCAGATGCAGGGCCAGGTCGAGCCCGGACGTCACGCCGCCGGCGGTCACCAGATCTCCGTCGTCAACGACGCGGGCGGCAACCGGGTACACACCGGCAGCCTCGAGCAGACCCAGGCCCAAACGATGCGTGACGGCGTGCCGTCCTTCGATCAGGCCTGACATCGCCATCACCACCGAACCACCACACACCGCCGCCATGGTCACCTCGGGATTGGCAAATGCCTTGTGCAGCAGCGGAGTCAGTTCGGTCTGAGCCGCCCGTGCCAACAACACCGGGATGGTCTCGACGCCGTCATCGGGATCGCCGGCGATGGGTCCACTGGCACCGGGCACGATCACATACCCGGGTTCGGACGGATCGAGCACGGCGGTGGCGGTCAGCGCCAAACCGCGGGTGCCGCTCGTCACGCGGCGAGGGCCTTCCGCCGCCACCAATGTCACCCACAGCTCGCCCGCGACCATATCCGAGCCGGCGGAAAGAACTTCGAACGGCGCGATCACGTCCAACGGGTCAAACCCGTCGTACAACACAATTTGCGCATGCACCCGGCTATGTTCGCCGGTAGCGGTAACCGAGGCCAGTGGCTGGATTGCCACGTTGCGACGGTATATTGCCAAACCATGCATTCCGTCGCTGTGCTGGCCGAGCCCGACGCCATCGCGTTCGACCTCGCGATCGCGGTCGAGGTCTTCGGCCGGGTCTGGCTCGACAACGCAGCGCCGGGCTACCGGGTTCGAGTATGTGGCTGCGAGCCCCTGGTTGCAGCGGGGCCGATCCGGATCGCGACGGACTTCGGCCTAGCCGAGCTCGCCAACGCCGACACCATCATCGTGCCGGGCCGCAATGATGCCGCTGCTGCAGTCCGCGCCGACGTGATCGCAGCATTGAAGTCCGCTTACCACAAGGGAATTCGAATCGCATCGATCTGTAGCGGAGCTTTTACCGTCGCCGCGGCGGGCATCCTCGACGGCAAACGGGCGACCACGCACTGGCTTGCGGCGGAACTGTTTTCGGCGACCTACCCGGATGTCAGGCTCGATGCCGATGCGCTCTACGTCGACGAAGGCCAAGTCCTCAGCTCGGCCGGAGCATCGGCCGGACTGGATCTGTGCCTGCACATGGTCGCCCGCGATTACGGCTCTGCCGCCGCCGCTGACGCCGCCCGCCTGGCCGTCGCCCCGCTGCACCGCAGCGGCGGCCAAGCACAATTCATCATCCGCAATCGCCGCATATCCAACACCGAACTCGACGGCCTATTGATCTGGATCGAGAACAATGCGCACCTACCACTGACGCTGCGCGACATTGCCCGCCAGGCAGCCAGCAGCGAACGGACGATCAATCGCCGGTTCAAGCTCGAGACCGGTCAGACGCCCATGCAGTGGGTCAACAACGTTCGGGTCCGGCATGCGCAGCAGCTGCTGGAGAGAACTGCCGACAGCGTCGAAACGATTTCGCGTCGAGTAGGTTTCGCGTCAGCGACGAATTTCCGCGAGCAATTCCGTCGGCTGTCCGGAGTATCGCCGCAGAGTTATCGACAGACGTTTCGCGACCAAAGCAGCTAAGCCGTGCCGCTTCGATCTTGCTGAGGACGCGGGCCACTCACCACACCGCGCGCGACGAGGTGGTCGATCAACGGAACAGCACCGGCGGCAAGATGTTCCGACATCGCCGCGCGGGCACGTTTGTCGTCGTGAATCTCAAGCGCGGTCAAGATCTCCCGATGGTCCTTGATCGACTGGCTGGGCCAGCCCTCGATCGAGGGAAACACCGATTCGGGCGCGTATCTGGTGATCTGCGACATCAACTGAGCGAGTTTCGGCGAGTCCGCCGCGACGTTGATGGCCCGGTGAAACTCGTGGTTCAGCCGGACCGTTCGCTCGTGGTCATCGCCGGCATAGGCCTGTTCCAGCTGAGCCTGCAGCTGCTTAAGTTCATGCAGCTGCTCGGAAGTGATGTTGACCGCGGCCCGCGCGGCCAGCTCCCCACCGACATGTGCCTGCACGTTCGCGACGTCGGTGACGTCTCGGCCGGTGACCGGCAATACCACGAAGCCGCGGCGGGGCTGCTGGGCGATCAGCCCCTCGGCGCGCAGTGCGAACAGTGCCTCACGGACCGGCGTGACACTGATCCCCAACTCGGCCGCCAGTTGGTCCAGACGAATATAAGAACCCGCGGTATAGCCGCCGTCGAATATCCGCCCACGGATAATCCGCGCGACGTCCTCGGAAAGTTGAGGCCGCGCAGCGAAATCCGGAACGCTCATCTGCCTACACCTGGTATTCCGTCAGCAATCGCTTGCTGATGATGTTCTTCTGGATCTCGCTGGTTCCCTCGCCGATCAGCAAAAACGGCGCGTCGCGCATCAACCGCTCGATCTCGTATTCCTTGGAATAGCCGTAGCCACCGTGGATCCGGAAGCTTTGCTGGGTAACCTCGGTGCAGTACTCACTGCACAGGTACTTGGCCATGCCGGCAGCGACGTCGTTGCGCTCGCCCGAATCCTTCAGTCGCGCCGCGTTGACCATCATCAGGTGTGCCGCTTCGACTTTGGTCGCCATCTCGGCAAGCTGAAACGCGATGGCCTGGTGCTCGGCGATCGGCTTTCCAAACGTCTGGCGCTGTTGCGCGTAGCGCACCGCGAGCTCGAAGGCACGCAATCCGACGCCACACGCGCGTGCCGACACGTTGACCCGGCCGACCTCGATGCCGTCCATCATCTGGAAGAAGCCCTGCCCGGTGGTGCCCCCGAGCACATCGTCGGCGCTGGCCCGGTAACCGTCGAAAATCATCTCGGTGGTTTCGATGCCCTTGTAACCAAGCTTGTCTATCTTGCCCGGAATATGCAGGCCTGCAACGACTTCGCCGAATCCGACCGGCTTCTCGACCAGGAACGCGGTCAGGTTGCGGTGCGGTTTGTCCGAGCCTTCGTCGGTGCGCACCAGGACCGCCACCAGTGTGGAGGTGGCGCCGTTGGTCAGCCACATCTTCTGGCCGTTGATGGTGTACGTGCCGTCGGCATCGCGGCGGGCCCGGGTGCGGATCGCCGCCACATCAGAACCCAGCTCCGGCTCCGACATCGAAAACGCACCCCGGGTCTCGCCGGCCGCCATCCGGGGCAGGAACCGCCGCTTCTGCTCGTCGGTACCGTGCTGGCGCAGCATGTACGCCACGATGAAGTGGGTGTTGAGCACCCCGGATACACTCATCCAGCCCCGCGCCAGCTCCTCGACGCACAGCGCGTAGGTCAGCAGCGACTCCCCCAGGCCGCCGTACTCTTGCGGAATCATCAGTCCGAACAGGCCCATCTCGCGCATCTGGTCGACGATGTGCTGCGGGTAGGTGTCGGCGCGTTCGAGTTCGGCCGCGCTGGGGATGACTTCTTTCTCGACGAATTGGCGCACCGCGGCGATGATCTCGCTCTGGAATTCGGTGAGCCCGAGGGTTTGGGCGAGCTTGGTCATGAGCTGTATTTCCTTCCTGCTCAGCAGGCGACGGTGTTCGCGTTGGTGAGACGCTCGATGTCGGCGGTGGTCAGGCCCAGGCCCCGCAGGATGTCGGCGGTGTCTTGCCCCAGGGCGGGTGCGGGTGCGGGGCCCGGATGCGCACCGTCGAACGCGGCCGGCAGGCCCGGTGCCAGGTAGTCGCCCAGACCGGGTTGCCGCAGAGGCGAAAATAAGGGATTGGCAGTGACTTTCGGTCCGGAGGCAACCTCGGCGAAGGTGCGGTAGCGCTCGAACAACACCGTGGTGTCCGACAGCGCGGCGGTGATTTCGTCGGCGGTATGTTCGGCGAACCAGGTGGCGAACAGGCCGGAAAGCGCGTCTCGGTATCGGTAGCGATCACCCTCAGACCCGAAATCCACCCCCAGCGCCTCGGCGAGCGCAGACACCGCGGCGCCCGTGCCCGTCACCTTGAGCAAGTCGCGAAAGTGCTTGCCGGTCAACAGGACAACCATGAACCGGGCCCCGTCACAGCTGGTGAAGTCCTGCCCGTACTGACCATAGATGGCATTGCCCAGCCGCGCGCGCTGTGTCCCGTTGACTTGAGGTTCGGTCAACAAGCCGAGATTGGCGGCGGTGGCCAGCGCGACATCCTCCAACGCCAGGCTGATCTGCGCCCCGGCCCCGGACTGCTCGCGACGACGGACGGCGGTGACGACCGCCAACGCGGCGTACAGTCCGCAGCACACATCCCAGGCCGGCAACACGTGATTGATCGGACCGGCCTGATCGGCCGGGCCCGTGACGAGCGGATAGCCGATGCCCGCGTTCACCGTATAATCCACCCCGGTGGAGCCGTCACCGCGCCCGAGCAACTGGGCGTGGATCACGTCGGATCGCTTGGCTGCCAGCACATCATGGCTCAGCCAGGACAGGCCGGCGGCATTGGTCACCACAATCCCGTCGCCCTCGGTGATCAGCCGGACAACCAGTTCCTGACCCTCGGGCGAACGCATATCGATGGTGGCCGAACGCTTTCCCTTGTTCAGGCCTGTCCAATAGATCGAGGTGCCGTCCGCCGACAGTGGCCAGCGCTGGACGTCGGAAGCGCCGCCGATCGGATCGACGCGGATGACCTCCGCGCCAAGCTGACTCAGGGTCATGCCACACAGTGGTGCGGCGACGAAACTGGACACCTCGACCACGGTGAGACCAGCCAGTGGCAACCCGGGGGCGCTCATCGATGGCTGACCCGTTCGAAGATCGCGGCCAGCCCTTGGCCGCCGCCGATGCACATGGTCTCCAGCCCGTAGCGCGCCTGGCGACGGTCGAGTTCACGCGCCAAGGTGGCGAGCATCCGCCCGCCGGTCGCGCCGACCGGGTGGCCCAGTGAGATTCCCGAGCCGTGCACATTGGTTCGGTCGAAATCGGCGGCGCCGAACTTCCATTCTCGCGTCACCGCAAGGGCTTGGGCGGCAAAGGCTTCGTTGAGTTCGATGAGATCGATGTCGCACAGTTGCAAGCCGGCCTTGGCCAGCGCGGCCTCGGTAGCAGGCACCGGACCGATACCCATGACGTTGGGCGCCACCCCCGCCAGGCCCCACGACACCATGCGGACCAGGGGTGTCAGGCCATACTCGTCCGCCTTCTCGCGCGTGGTCACCACACACATGGCTGCGGCGTCGTTCTGCCCGCTGGCGTTGCCGGCCGTGACCGTCGCCTCCGGATCATCCTTCCGCAGAACCGGTTTGAGCTTGCTCAGCGACTCGACCGAGGTGTCGGCGCGGGGATGCTCGTCGGTGTCGACGACTTCCTCGACGCCGCGGGTGGCTACCGCGACCGGGATAATCTCATCGACCAGCACGCCGTCCTTCTGCGCGGCGACGGCGCGCTGATGCGACCGCACCGCGAGCTCGTCCTGCTCCTGGCGTGAAATGCCGTATTGGCGGCGCAGGTTCTCCGCGGTCTCGAGCATCCCACCCGCAACCGGGTAGCGACGGCCACCGGCGGTCGTGCGCCCGCGCGCCAGCCCGTCATGCACCTGGACGCCGTTGCGGGCGCCCCAACGCATGTCGGTGGAGTAGAAGGCGACGTTGCTCATGCTTTCGCATCCTCCGGCGACGACGAGGTCATGGTCGCCGGCGCCCACCTGCAGGCAGGCCTGAATGACGGCCTGCAGGCCCGACCCACAGCGACGGTCCACCTGCATGCCGGGCACCGTCACCGGCAAACCGGCGTCCAAGGCCACCACCCGTCCGATCGCGGGCGCATCGCTGTTGGGATAGCAGTGACCAAGGATCACGTCCTGCACGGCATCGGGAGCCAGCCCGGTCCGCTCCAGCAGACCTTTGAGCGCGGTGACCCCGAGGTCAACGGCGCTGAGAGACTTGAACATTCCGCCGTAGCGGCCGATCGGCGTGCGGACGGGCTCGCAGATGACGACCTCGGCACTCATAGGTGCCGGCCACCGGTGATTTCCATGACGGTGCCGGTCATGTACGACGACAGGTCGGATGCCAGGAACAGCGCCACGCTCGCGACCTCACTGGGCTCGCCGGCCCGGCCCATCGGCACCTCGGCGACCTTCGAGTCCCAAATCCGTTGCGGCATAGCCTCTGTCATGGCGGAACGGATCAAACCCGGCGCGATGGCGTTCACCCGCACGCCCAGGTAGGCCAACTCCTTGGCGGCCGCCTTGGTCATGCCGACGATGCCGGCCTTGGCCGCCGAGTAGTTGGTCTGACCGACCATGCCGACCTTCCCCGACACCGAGGACATGTTGATGATCGCGCCCCGCTTGTTTTCCCGCATGATCGCCGCGGCCAGCCGGGTGCCGTTCCAGGTTCCCTTCAAATGGACGTTGATGACCTGATCGAACTGCTCCTCGGTCATCTTGCGCATGGTGGCGTCGCGGGTGATACCGGCGTTGTTGACCATGATGTCCAGGCCACCGAAATGTTGCACCGCGGTCTGAATCAGGGCCTCGACGTCGGACGATTGCGTGACATCGCATCGCACCGCGACGGCGACGTCGTCACCGCCCAGCTGCTTGGCCACGACTTGGGTTTCCTCGAGGTTGACGTCGCCGAGCACCACGCGCGCGCCCTCGGCCACAAACCGCTCCGCGATGGCCAGACCCAGCCCCTGCGCTCCGCCTGTGATTACCGCCGTCTGACCTGTCAACAACGACATCTGGATCCACATCCTTCACTGTTCTCACCACCACCGGGCACGTTCCAGGCAAATATCATATTTGATATAGGATCCTGCCCTGGACCGGGGTGTCCGGCCCGGGAGAGGAGTGTGAAGCCAATGTCCATCGCCGAATCCGCGGAAGTCAGCGACGAGGACTTTCGCGAGATCCTGGCTCAGACAAGGCAATTCGTGCGCACCGCCGTCGTTCCCCGGGAACAGGAGATCCTCGACGAGGATCGCGTCCCCGACGACCTGCGCGATGAGGCCAAGAAGATGGGGCTGTTCGGCTACGCGATTCCCCAGGAGTGGGGCGGTCTTGGCCTCAACCTGATGCAAGACGTCGAGCTCGCGATGGAGCTGGGCTACACATCGCTGGCCCTGCGTTCGATGTTCGGCACCAACAACGGCATCGCCGGGCAAGTGTTGGTTGGGTTCGGCACCGAAGAACAGAAATCCCGCTGGCTGGCATCGATAGCCTCCGGCGACGTCGTCGCCTCGTTCGCACTGACCGAACCCGGCGCCGGATCCAACCCGGCCGGCTTGCGCACCAAAGCCGGTCGAGCCAACGAGGATTGGATAATCTCGGGCCAGAAGCGCTTCATCACCAATGCGCCCGTCGCCGATCTGTTCGTGGTGTTCGCGCGCACCCGCCCGGCCGACGAGCAGGGCCCGGGGATCGCGGTCTTCTTGGTTCCCGCGGACGCCGCGGGCGTCGAGGTGGGCGTCAAGGACGCCAAGATGGGTCAGGAAGGCGCGTGGACGGCCGACGTCAACTTCACCGACGTCCGCGTCGGACCCGATGCCCTCGTCGGTGGCAGCGAAGACGTGGGTTATCGGGCCGCGATGACTTCGCTGGCGCGGGGCCGAGTCCACATCGCCGCGCTGGCGGTCGGCGCCGCGACGCGCGCGCTCGACGAGTCCGTCGCCTACGCAGCCACCGCGACGCAGGGCGGTGAGCCGATCGGCAGCTTCCAGTTGGTGCAGGCGATGCTGGCCGACCAACAGACCGAGGTGATGGCCGGCCGCGCGTTGGTCCGCGAGGCCGCCCGGCTGTGGGTGACCGACGAGGACCGCCGGGTGGCACCGTCGTCGGCAAAGCTCTTCTGCACCGAAATGGCCGGCAGAGTAGCCGATCTCGCGGTGCAGATTCACGGTGGGAGTGGTTACATGCGTGGCGTTGCCGTCGAACGCATCTACCGCGACGTGCGCCTGCTGCGGCTGTACGAGGGCACCAGTGAGATTCAGCGTCTGATCATCGGTTCGAACCTGGTCAAGGCGGCCGGACGAGCGACGAAGAAGGAGCGCTAATGGCAGGCAAGCTCGAGGGGCGAGTCGCCTTCATCACCGGAGCCGCGCGCGGCCAGGGCCGCGCCCATGCGGTGCGCATGGCCGCCGAAGGCGCCGACATCATCGCCGTCGATATCGCCGGCAAGCTGCCGTCCTGCGTTCCCTACGACCCGGCGACAGAAGAGGACCTGGCCGAAACCGTGCGCCTGGTCGAAGAAACCAACCGTCGCATCCTCGCCTCGGTCGTCGACACTCGCGACCTGCAAGCGCTGCGCGAGGCCGTCGACGACGGCGTCGCCGCATTCGGACGCCTGGACATCATCGTGGCCAACGCCGGAGTGGCGGCCCCGCAGCCGTGGAACGAGATCACGCCCGAAGACTTCGGCCACGTGCTGGACATCAACGTGACGGGCACCTGGAACACCGTGATGGCCGGCGCGGACAAGATCATCGAAGGCGGACGCGGCGGCTCGATCATTCTGATCAGCTCGGCGGCCGGGGCAAAGCAGCAGCCGTTCATGGTGCATTACACCGCCAGTAAGCACGCCGTCACGGGGCTGGCCCGGGCCTTCGCGGCCGAATTGGGCAAGCACTCGATCCGCGTCAACAGCGTCCACCCCGGCCCGGTGAACACGCCGATGGGCTCCGGCGACATGGTCGAGGCGGTGGCCCGGGCGATGGAAACCAACCCCCAGCTGGCGCACGTCCTGACGCCGTTTCTGCCCGACTGGGTCGCCGAACCCGAAGAGATCGCCGACGCCGTCTGCTGGCTGGCCAGCGACGAGTCGCGCAAGGTCACCGCGGCCCAGATTCGCGTGGATCAGGGGTCCAGCCAATACTGACGCGTAACCCATTCCGAGCTGCGAAACGCGCCAACATATTTCACGCCGACAGCGGCGGATACCGCGACTCATTTCCGACTGAATCCGCTGATCATTACGGCTCCGTGATGTGATGTAGATCACATCGTTATGGAACGTCGCGGGCGACACACCCACCCGGTGGAGCAAAAGACTAAGAGGGTTACTTATTCTCTCAACATGGGACGGCCCCATTTGTCGATTGATGCTGTTGAGCCACCAGCAGCTGACATAAACGATTACGTCCGCGCCGACGGCACGATTGTCCTGCCCGACGGGTTGACGCTCACAGCGTTCTTCGATCAAAACCGGGCAGCATTCGGTGACCGTCCGTCATACCGGTTCGTCGACTACGCGAAAGAGCAGGACGGGCGCGTCCTCGAGCTGAGCTGGAACGACCTGTGGACCCAGGTCCGTTCGATCGGCGCTCGCCTGCAGCAAGTCGCCAAGCCCGGCGACCGGGTCGCGATCCTGGCTCCGCAGGGCCTGGAGTACGTGGCCTCTTTCTTCGCCGCGGTCCACGCGGGCAATATCGCGGTCCCGCTGTTTGCGCCGACGCTCGCCGGCCATACCGAGCGGTTGACCGCGGTGTTGGCCGACGCCCGGCCCGCCGTGGTGCTGACGACCACGGCGGCCGCGGAGTCCGTGCGCGAATCGCTGCGGACGCACCCGGTGGCCGGGCGGCCGCGCTTGATCGCGGTCGACGCGATCCCGTCGTCGCTGGCCTCGATGTTCGTCGAGCCGACGATCGGCACGGACGACATTGCCTATCTGCAATACACGTCGGGGTCGACGCGCAGCCCGGCCGGCGTCGAAGTCACGCATCGCGCCGTCTGCACGAACGTGCTGCAGATGATCCTGGCCGGTGACCTGCACCGAAACACCCACAGCGTGAGCTGGCTGCCGCTGTATCACGACATGGGACTGATCATGATCATGTTCCCGGCGCTGTGCGGTGGCGAATACCTGACGCTGCTGGATCCCATGGCCTTCGTGCGCCGGCCGTTCCGATGGATCAAGGAACTGAGCGCCGAGGCGGCCAACGGCCCGACGTTCGCCGCGGCACCCAATTTCGCCTTCGAGTTGGCCGCCGAGCGCGGGCTGCCGCCCGAGGGCGTGGAGATCGACCTGCACAACGTGGTCGGCCTGCTCAACGGGTCCGAGCCGGTGACCATCGCCGCCATCGAGAAGTTCACCAACGCGTTCGCGCCCTACGGCCTGCCCGCGACGGCGGTCAAACCGTCCTACGGCATGGCGGAGGCGACACTGGGGGTTGCCAGTACCCCACCGCATTCGGGATACAAAGCGGTCTACGTCGACCGTGCCGAGCTCGCCGCGGGGCGCGCGGTGGTCGTCGAGCCGGACGCCGAGGGTGCGGTCGCCTACGTGTCCTGCGGCCACCCGTTCCGTGACCTCTGGGCGGTGATCGCCAGCCCGGACGGCGGCGAGGTGCCGGATAGCTCGGTCGGGGAGATCTGGCTGCACGGCAACAACATCGCCCGTGGCTACTTCGGACGCGAGGAAGAATCGCAGCGCACGTTCGGCAACAAGCTGCAATCCCGGCTGGAGCGGGGCAGCCACGCCGAAGGCGCACCGGACAACTGTTACTGGCTGGCCACCGGCGATCTCGGCGTGTACATCGACGGCGAGATCTACCTGACCGGCCGGATCAAAGACCTCATCATCATCGACGGTCGCAACCACTACCCGCACGACATCGAGACCACGGTCAGCAATTCGTCGCGGGCCATCAGGACCGGCTACGTGGCCGCGTTCTCGGTGCCGGCCGACGCCGCCGACGGCGGCTCGGCCGAGCAACTTGTCATCGTCGCCGAACGCGCCGCGGGTGTCGGACGCGCGGATCCCGAGGCGATTGCCGCGGCCGTGCGGGCAGCGGTGGCACGCGAGCATCAGGTTCGGGTGGCCGACCTGCGACTCGTTGCCGCCGGCGCGATTCCGCGCACCACCAGCGGTAAACTCGCCCGCAACGCGTGCCGGGCCGAGTATCTCGACGGTCGATTCAACCGCTAACCGGGTTCAGCCGAGCAGTTCCAGCGTCCCCAGATCCCGCACCGCCCGGCAGCCGCGGCTGAGCATGGCCAGCACCATGTCGTCACCGCGTTCGGTGGAGGCGGCGAACGCGAACCCGAGCGCGGAGATCAGCAGGGCCTGCGGCATCCCGAGTCGGTAATCCCGCCAACATGTTTCGCGGTCGTAGCCGGTGACGCCATAGCCCAACAGCGCTTGATGATAGTCGTCGACGAGATCCTTCTCGATTTCCGACCGCAGCTCCGAATTCAAACTCGTTGCAGTGAAATACGCCAGATCGCGCGCGGGAAGACCCACGCCGAGCGTCTGCCAGTCGACCACGCTGACCCAGGTGTGCGCGGGGTCGAACAGCAGATTGTCGAGCCGGTAGTCACCGTGCAGTAGCGCGAAACGGTCCCGCTCGGCGGACAGCCATGGAGTCACCAACCCCATTGTCGCGGTGAAGGTCTCGCGGTCTTCCGCACTCATCCGGTCACCCAGCTTTTCCAGGGTGATGTCGGCGCTCATCTTCGCCACGTCGCCCAGGCCCTGCGCCCCAGCATCGTCGGGGCGGGGAAACGCCAGCCCGGGCAGATCCAGCCAGAACGGGTCGCACCAGCTGGGCCCGTGTAGGCCGGCGAGCGCCAGCACCGAGAGCCGCGCCTCCTGCTCGCCGCAGCCCGCGATCTGGTCTCCCTGCACGGCGGGCGCCTGGTCGGCCAGCAACAGCGCGTATTCCATGGCGTCGTCGGTGATCTGGCAGTAAAAGCAGCTCGGAGTCGGCACCTGGACACGGTCGGCCACCGTGGTATAGAACGCGCACTCGCTGCGGTAGCCGATGACGACGCGGTCGCGCACGGTGTCGTCTTGAGCGGGTAGCTTGATCACGAAAGTCTGTGGCAGCTCGCCCGCAGCGGCGGCGTATTGGACCGTCACGCGATAGGTCGCTCCGGTCTGGCCGGTGCCGATGGCCACCACGTCGACGTGAGACACCTCGACCGGTGCGTGGCGTTCGCTCAGTGCTGCGGATAGCCATGCGGGTGTCACATCGCCGGGGTACCGCGGAATCGACACCACAGCACTCATAAGCAACCATGCCTCCAGGACCGAACCAGCTGACTGACTGATCTACTGTAAGGCATTCGGCAAGTGCCACCCGCCCTGGTCTAATCGGCGACTTACTCAGCGACTTACTCAGAAACGATGTGCCAGTCGGCGGCCTCGTGCTGCTGGCGCCAGAATTCGCTGAATCGGCCACCCGCAGCGAGCAATTCGTCGATCGAACCGTCCTCGGCGACCCGCCCGTTGTCGACGAACAGCACACGATCGGCGTGGCGGATGCTCGCCAGCCGATGAGCGACGATCACGCGGGTGCGCGCCCGGGGGTCGGCGGTGAGCGCGTCGACCACGGCAACCTCGTTCTCGGTGTCCAGGGCGCTGGTCGCCTCGTCGACCAGCAGCACGGGAGCGGCCTTCAGCAGCGCCCGCGCGATGCTGACCCGTTGCCGCTCGCCGCCGGACAAGGCCGAGCCGGCCTCGCCGACGACGGTGTCGGCGCCGTCGGGCAACCGGTCGATCAGCTCGTCGACCCGGGCCAGTGCGACGGCGCGGTCGAACTGCTCCTCGCCCGCGGTCGGGTTGCCGGCGAGGATGTTGTCGCGGATCGTCCCGTGGAATAGGTACGGGTGCTGGAACACGACACTGCTGACCGCGCGGCGCGCCGGCGCGTTCAGCGTGGCGGCGTCGATGCCGTCGATGACGACGCGGCCGCGGGCCGGTTGGTGCAGCCCGGCGATCAGCGCCAGAATCGTGCTCTTTCCGGAACCCGACGGCCCGACGATCGCGGTCGTCGTTGCGGGCTCTAAGGCGAAGCTGACCCCGTCGAGCACCGGCGTGCTGGCGCCGTCGTAGCCGAAGGCGACGTCATCGAGCCGGATGCGCGGGGCGACCACAGCGTCCGGCAGGTCGGCGGCGCCTGCCGCCACGGCCGGTGCGGTGAGCACGCGACGGATGCGGTCGAGGGTGGCGCGGGTGCTCTCCAGCGCCGGTGCCAGCTCGCTGACGGTGGTGAACGGCTCCAGGTAGCGGGCGATCACGACGATCAGGGCCACCGCCTCCGCCGCGGTGAGCGTGCCGTTCATGGTCAGCGCCGTGGTGGCGCCGGCCAGCGCGATCAGGGCCAGCTGGCTGGCGACGCTGAACAGCAGCTGGCCCGGGATTTGCATGCCGAGCAGCCGCATCGTCGCGCTGTGTTGCTCGGCGAGCGCGGAACCCACCAGGCTGCGGGCCGGCTCGACCCGCCGCGCGGCCCGCAGCGCCTGCTGGGTCCGCGCGAACTCGATGATCCGTTCGGTGAGTGCGGTATTGGCGTCGCCGGCGGCCGCGTCGGCGCGGCGCGTCAACCGAAGCGACGCCCACAGCGCGCCGAGCAGCAGCGGCACACCGGCCAGCGCCGCCACACCGAGCGGCCACGAGATCGCCAACAGCGCCAGGCCGATGACCGCGGGCAGCAGAATCGACGTCGTCAGCGGCGTCAGCAGGTTGACCACCAAACCGACCAGTTCCGGGCCGGTTGCCGCGATCGCCTGACGGGCCGTCGCGGTGTTGTCTGCGGTGAACCAGTCCAGCCGAACCCCGGGAAGCCGGTCGGCCACGTCGTGCTGCGAATGGTCGAGCACCGCGAAACCCAAGTCGAAGCTGGTGCGCGCGGTCATGGTGTCGACGATCCATCCGGTGACGGTCGCGGCGGTCAGCCAGCCCAGCCACGCCAGTGCACGCTGCGGTGTGTCACTGAACAGTGCGCCCACCAGCGGGACGAGCAGGACGGCGCCGACAGCGCGCACCACGACCGAGATGAGCGCGAGTAGCCCGTAGGCGGTCACCTTCGCGCGGCTGTGCGCCGGCACGAGGCTTATCCAGGTGCGAATCATCGCGCGCCCTCCTGTGCCGCGCCGGTCGCGGCCACGGCAGTGCCCTGACCGGTATCCCACAACCGGCGATACCGGCCGTCGGCGCCGAGCAACTGCTCGTGGGTGCCGCGTTCGGCGACCTGCCCGTGGTCGAGCACGATGATCTGGTCGGCCCGGGTGATGGTGTGCAGCCGGTGCGCGATCACCAACACGGTCCGGTCGTGGGTCAGCCGGTTAAGTGCTTGCTGCACAAGGTATTCCGACTCAGGATCGGCGAAAGCGGTGGCCTCGTCCAGAATCAGGACTCCGGTGTCGGCGAGCATCGCGCGGGCGATGGTGAGGCGTTGGCGCTCACCGCCCGAGAGTGCGGCATTCGCGCTCAGCATGGTGTCGTAGCCCTGCGGCAGCCGCAGTATCCGGTCGTGGATCTGCGCCTCGCGGGCAGCGGCCTGGATCTGTTCGAGGGTGGCGTCCGGGACGGCCAGCGCGATGTTCTGCGCGACGGTGCCCTGCACCAGCTGAGTTTCCTGCAGCACGAACCCGACCCGGGTGTAGAGCTCATCGGCGGTCAACGACCGGATGTCTTGTCCCCCAACACGTATCGCGCCGTGATCGACGTCGTGGAACCGGGCCAGCAGAGCCGCCAGCGTCGACTTGCCGGATCCGGACGGCCCGACGAGCGCGGTCACCGTTCCCGGGCGAAGTTCCAACGAAACGTCCTGGATCACCGGAACCCCGGGGCGATAACTGAAGCCGACGCGGTCGAACACCACGGTGTCCACCATGTCGCCGGCCACCGCACCCGGCTGCTCCTGCACCCCGAGGTCTTGCTCGTCGAGCGCGATTTGCAGGCGTCGGGCGGCGAGCATTCCGGTGCGAATGCCGCCGAGCCCGTATGCGACGCCGAGCAGCCGGACACCGAAAGTGGTGCCCAGCAACAAGAACGGCAGCAGGTTGACCGGATCCATCCGGTGCGTGACGACCAGCAGCGTGCCGATCGCCGAGATCAGCCACAGGAAGGTGGACGGGCGGGTGGCCAGATCCATCGCGGTTTTCTTGCCGGCCAGCGGGCGCTGCCAGGCCACCAGGAATCCGACGTACTCGTCCAGCCGGCGCCGGAAGCTCGACGCGGCCGCGCCACCGAATACGCGGATCACCGGCTGACCCTCGAGGTAAGCACCGGCCTCGGAGGTCATCCGTTCGGCCCAGCGCGCCGACTGCGCGATCTTCGGGCCGGATTGGATCGACAGTGCCGACGCCATCACGAGATAGACCAGCACCGGTCCGAACAAGACCAGCGCCACTTGCCAGTCGACGGCAAACAAATACACCAGCACCGCCACCGGCGCGACGATCGCATTGACCGCGTCCGGGATCGCGTGCGTGACCAGATAGTGCAGCGACAGGGTGTCGTCGGTAACCAGCTGCTTGATCGAGCCCGACCCACGGGAGGTGAACCAGCCCAGCGGCAGCCGCGACATCTTGGCCAGCAATCGCGAGCGCAGTTCGCTGGCGAACCGGGCGTCGATCACGTGCAGCCATAGGGTGAGGGCGGCGCCCAGCAGCGTGCCCAAACCGAGCAGGAAGACGGCGGCAATTCCCACCTCCCACAACCGCGACGCCGCGGCGCCGGTCACCAGGAGACGGGCGAGCTCGACCAGCAGCACGAACGGCGTGAGCTGCACCAGCGTGATCACGGCCTGTAGCACGCCCGAGAGGATCAGCGCCGAACGCAGCGGCGCGAGTAACCGGCCGGCGGCCCGAGCGCGCCAGTTGCCGGGGTTCGCCGGGACGGCATCAACGGCGGTCGGTGCCGTGTCAGGCGGTGCCGCAACGCTTTTCGGCGTGGAGTCGTCGGCGGACGCCGAGTTGGTCGCCGCGTCGCCACCGCGGGTGGTGCCCATTTCGCGCCCGGCGCTCCAGTACGCCTGCGCGTGAACCTCGGACTTGGGAAAGCCGAAGGCTTCCTTCAGCCGCTTACGCACGTTCTTCAGGGTGGTGGCCTCGGGTGTCGCCCAGGCATACCAGTTCGACCAGTCGCGATCCTCGATGGCGTCGGCCAGCGATTTCTCGTCCCTGCGCGGCACCCAGTGCACCCGCAGCCGGGGATGCCGCGTGATCGGGATCGCCGTGTCGTGATCGTCGTGCTGCTCGAGGTACATCTCGATCGGTACGTCGTCGGGAATCGTGGCGACGATGCCGTTCATCCCGGGGATCGACGCCGAGTCGCCGATCAGCAGGTAACCGGCCGGCTGCTCTTCGGGCGGGTCGAACCGCGACGAGCCCATCAGCGACATCACCGCGATCGTGGTGCCGGGCTCGACGGTGCGGGCCCACGTCGAGGCCGGGCCAGCGGGTTCGTGCAACACGACGTCGACCGCGAAGCGGCCGGTCGGGGCATCGGCCTCGGAGATCGTGTAGCCGCGCTGGAACTCGGTGTCCGATCCGGCCGGGTCGGGGAACCAGAACCGCAGCCACGCGGCGGGCTCGGCCTCGACGTCGTCGAACAGGGTTGCCGACTCCATCCGGACCCGTACGAAATGCGGTGCGATGTAAACGGTTTCGAGCACGGTTGCGACGTGATCGCGCGCACCGAATCCGCGCAATATCGCGCCCTGGAACCCGCGGGCCATCAGCGGTCCTCTCCACCCTGGTCGTGATTCGCCTCAAACTAAGGGTTGCCTTACCATAGCTGAAGCCAGGAGAGCGGTCGAGGCACGGTCGTCCGGTACGCCGCGGGAGCGTCGCCGCGCGTCAGGGGGCGACTGGGGCCGCCTGCAGTTCGCGCAGGGCGGTGCGCAGGCCCCGCCGTTTGCCGGTCGCGGGGTCGACGAAGCTGTCCCTGAGCCCCTCGCGTACGCGGAACTTCAACTCGGAGTGAGTCTCCGGGGCATCGTCGGGCGTGCCCTTGAGCAGTTTGTCGGGCAGGGCGAGCTTGAGGATCGTCCAGAACGACTGCCAGTACTGCCGGCCAAGCGATCCGGTGGTGTAGGGCAGGTCGTACTTCTCACACAGCTCGCGCACCCGTACAGAGATCTCGGCATAGCGATTGCTCGGCAGATCCGGGAAGAGGTGATGCTCGATTTGATAGCACAGGTTGCCGCTGATGAAAGCCATCACCGGACCGGCGTGGAAGTTCGCCGAACCGAGCATCTGGCGCAGGTACCACTGCGCTTGCGTCTCGTTCTCGAACTCTTCTTTGGTGAACTTCTCTGCGCCGTCGGGGAAGTGACCGCAGAAGATGACCATGTAGGACCAGTAGTTGCGAATCAGGTTGGCGACCGCGTTGGCCCGCAGCGTGTGCTTCCAGTTACGTCCGGCCAACGCCGGAAACACGATGTAGTCCTTGCCGACCTGCCTACCGACCTTCTTGGCGATGATGCGCAGATCCTTGCGGACTTCGGCCCACGTCTTCTCGTGTCTGCGGACCCGGGAAAGCTCCAGCCCGTGCGCCGCCACACCCCATTCGAACAGGGTGCCCAGCAGCAGGTTGTAGATCGGGTTGCCGATCATCCACCGCGCCCAGGGCTCGTCGCGGGTGACCCGCATGATGCCGTAACCGACATCGTCGTCCATGCCGACGATGTTGGTGTACTTGTGGTGGATGAAGTTGTGCGACTTCTTCCAGTGCACGCTCGGTGAGGTTGTGTCCCATTCCCATTCGGTCGAATGGATTTCCGGATCATTCATCCAGTCCCACTGACCGTGAGTGATGTTGTGGCCCAGTTCCATGTTCTCGATGATCTTGCCGGTACCCAACATCGCCGTCCCGGCAACCCAGGCTAACCGATTGTTGCTGGCCATCAACAAGATTCGGGCACCGACGACCAATGTTCGTTGGAGGTGCACGGCTCGCCGGATGTAGCGGGCATCGCGTTCGCCGCGCGACTCCTCGATATCGGCGCGGATCGCGTCGAGTTCGCGTCCGAGCGCCTCGACGTCCTCGTCGCTGAGATGTGCGTATTGTGTCACGTCGGTAATTGCCATCGGATTCCTCCTCAGATCTTGAGAGTGCAGTCGCCGGATGCCGTCGAGATGCACGTCTGGATGCGGTCGCCCTCGCCGTGTTCGGTCCCGGACCGCAAGTCGCGGACGTGCCCTGCCTCTAGTGGGAGCACACAGGTTTGACAAATGCCCATTCGGCAGCCGAACGGCATCTGGATGCCAACTTTCTCGCCTGCCTCCAAAAGTGATGTGGCACCATCGATTTCGATCGACTTGTCGGATATCGCGAAGTTGACGGTGCCGCCTTCGCCGCCTTTGTCAGTGGCGGCGATGGTGAAACGCTCCATATGCAGCTGGTCGCTGTGACCCGCGTCCTTCCAGACCCGTTCGACGGTGTCGAGTAGGGCGGGCGGCCCACATGCCCACGTAGGGCGTTGTTTCCAGTCACCCACGATGCCGGTCAGGTCGCTGAAATCGAGGTGACCCGCAGTCTCGGTGAGCTGCAAGTGAAGTCGGTACCGGGGCTCACTGTTCTCGAGCTCGCGCAGTTCGTCGTGAAAAATCACATCGTCGGGCGTCGGTGCGGAGTGAATGTGCACAATGTCGGCGCTGTGTCCCCTCGACTTCAGGGTGCGCAACATCGCCATCACCGGTGTGATCCCGCTGCCGGCCGTGACGAACAGGATTTTCGCCGGTGGCGGGTCGGGCAGTGCGAACTCTCCCTTCGGAGTCGCCAACCGCACGATGGTGCCCGGTTCCACGCCGTTGACCAGGTGCGTGGACAGGAAGCCCTCGGGCGTCGCCTTGACGGTGATCGTGATGTTCTTGTTGTCGCGCTGCGGAATTGAGGTCAGCGAGTATGAGCGCCAATGCCACCGTCCGTCGATTCGCAGTCCGATGCCGACGTACTGGCCCGGCCGATATCTCCCGGAGAAGCCCCACCCGGGCTTGATGGTCACGGTCGCGGAATCCGCGGTCTCCGGGTGCACGTCGACGATGAGGCCGCGCAGCTCGCGCGCCGACCACAAGGGATTAAGCATCTTGAGGTAGTCGTCCGGTAGCAATGGGGTGGTCGCGCGGGCGGCCAATCCGCGGGGCACGTTGACCCAGGACTTGGCGGCGGTGACGCCCTTGGCGGGCGCCTTGCTCCATCGAGTCAGGCTGTGCAGCGTAGAACCCATACGTCGTCCCAACGTCTTGGTCGGATCACCGTGGATCGGCTGAGGCACGGTTCTCCCTCGGCTACCCGCTGTGATGTTCACTAAACACTTGTTCGCTGAATGACGCGGCTGCGATCGGATCCGGGCACGACGGCCGAACGCCGGGAGTGCGCAAGGGGGGACTCGAACCCCCACGTCCTAAGACACTGGAACCTAAATCCAGCGCGTCTACCAATTCCGCCACTCGCGCCCGGGCGTAGCGATAATACCGCTCCGGCGCCCGTACGGACGGAAGTCCGACCGCGGCCTGGCCGATCAACTCGAGCACGTATTTGGCATGCCTAACCTAACTCCGAAAGCCGGGTCGGGTAAGGTCAGCAAACGATGAACGGAGCCTCAAACACCCAGACCGATGATTCGTCGACCCAGGTGCTGAAGCGTGAGCGCAAGGATCTCTCCCAAGAGGTCCAGCGCGTTGGCCCGCTTCCGGTCCCCGCACTGGACTCGCCATACGGGATGCGCGCCGCGGTCAGCGGTGACGCAGAAATGGTGTCGGAGTGGATGAATCGCCCTCATCTCGCCGAGACCTGGGAGTACGCCTGGCCGGTGTCGCGCTGGCGCCAGCACCTTGATGCACAGCTCGAGGGGACCTACTCGCTGCCGCTGATCGCCGCCCTGCGCGGCGAAGAGTGCGCCTACCTCGAGATCTATTGGGCAGCAAAGGACATGATCTCGCGTCACTACGATGCTCATCCCTACGACATTGGGCTCCATGCGGCCATCGCGGATCTGAGGTTGGTCAATCGCGGCTTCGGCCCGCGGGTGCTACCGCGAATCGTGGCCAGCGTGTTCGTACAAGAACCGCGCTGCGAGCGGATCATGTTCGATCCGGATCACCGCAACACCACCGTGCGCCGGCTGTGCGAGTTCGTCGGATGCCGGTCGCTGGGTGAGCACGACGCGCCGAACCGGCGGATGGTGCTCTACGCGTTGGACCGTACAACCCAATCCTGGTAGCCGACGTGGTCGGCCTTCATGCCGGCCGCGACCAATTCCCAGAGCACTTCGTCGGTGCCGCCGCCGACCCGGGCCAGCTTCATGTCCCGCCAAACCCGGCCCAGCGGTGTTTCGTCGACGAGATAGCCGGACCCGCCGAAAATGTGCATACACTCGCCGATGACTTCTTCGCCGAGGCGAGCCGCGGTGACCTTGATGCCCGCGGCCGCCCGCAGATCCAGCCGCCCCGCAGCGGCGATGCCGTGCAGCGCGAAGCGCAGCTGGTCGACCCGCGCCTGCAGGTCGGCCATCCGCAGCCGCAACGCCTGATGCTCGAACAGCGTGTTGCCGAATTGGCGCCGATTCATCATGCGGGCCAACGTAATTCCGATCACCCGCTGGCACGACGCCGCGATCTGGCCGGCGATCGACATGCGCTCGTGCGCCAATCCCCAACTGATGGCCGCCAGCCCGGTGCCGGCCCGCGCGACCATCGCGTCGGCCGGGACCCAGGTATCGATGTGGACCGCCGCGGTGTCCAGCGGCCCGGCGCCCACTTTGTTGTAGGGCCGCTGCACGTCGACGTGTGTGGTCGGCACCGCCACCACGACGACGTTGCCGTGCCGGCTGGACGAGTCGTGGTCGACGCTGCGCGCCACGACCATGATGTGGTCGGCGATCGGAGACAGCGAGACGAACTTCTTGATGCCACGGACCGCGAAACCGCCGTCGTGCGAGCGAACCTCGGTTTCAACTATCTGCAGATCCGATCCGCCGGATTCTTCCGAGGCGCCGATGCAGAGCACGGCCTCGCCGCGAATCGCCTTCTCACAGATGTCCTTCAGGTAGTCCGATTTGCCGAACCGGCGCAGCACGGCAATGGCCGAGTCGTGCAGGCTGACGCCCACTCCGATACCGGCCGACGCCAGGTGGCCCAGCGCCAGGGCGAGTTCGATGAGCTTGCCGACGTCGGGTTGGACCTGGTCGGTCCACTTCGCGCTGAAGACATCGCTTGCTCCCAGATGCTCGATCAGCTTGCGCGGAAAGCGTTGCTGCGCTTCGGCTTCGGACGTCCAAACGATGACGCGGTCGTCGAACGCCTCGGCGAGCAGCGCGCGGTAGTCGGCATCGAAAACCGTCTGGCCTGTCGCGGTCACGTCAGTCCACCAGCTCGAGGGTGCGCCGCACTTCCAGCCGGCGCAGTTTGCCCGACGAGGTGCGCGGCAGGGAACCCGGCGACATGAAAACCACGTCGGCCGGCACGATGCCGCACACCGACGCGATGCGCTGAATCACTTCGGTGCGGGCCCGCGTCTGGTCATCACCTTTGAACTCGGCCGCGACGACCAGCCCGGGGCGAGCGGACCGCTCGCCGGTGCCCAGGGCGACTACGCAGCCTTCCCGTACCCCGGTGACCTGGGCGGCGATCAGTTCGATCTCCGTCGGGAAGATGTTGCGTCCCGCGATCGAGATGATTTCCTTGGCCCGGCCACACACGACCAGGCCACCGTCGTCGAAGAAGCCCAAATCGCCGGTGGGAAACCAGCCTTCGCGATCGATGGTCGGGTGCCCCAGGTAGCCATCCATCATCGACGAGCCGCGAATCTCGATCTCACCGATCTCGCGGTCCGCCGTGTCGGTGTAGCGATCGCTGGATACGACCCGGATTTCCATGCCCGCAAGCGCCTGTCCCAGGACGGCGTACTTGCGCGGACCGCGCTCGTCCGAGACGGTGGCGAAGGTCAATCCGGTACCGGGTGCGGGCAAGGCGACCGCGCAGGTGGACTCGGCAAGGCCGTACGACGGCGCCAGCGCACCGGCGTCAAATCCGAACGGCGCCATGGCTTCTGCGAACCGCGCAAAGCCGTCACAGTCCACCGGTTCGCCACCGTTGATGGCGACCCGCATGGCGCTGAGATCGACGCCGGACACCAGCGTCGCGTACTTGCCGAGGATGTTGTAGGCGAGGTTGGGTGCGGCGGTGAGCGTCGCACGGCTTTCCGAGAGCCACTTCAGCCAGTTGAACGGCGACGCGGAGAACGCCGTGGGAGAAGACAGCCACAGCGGCAGCCCGGCCATCATCGAGGCGAGCACGCAGGTAAGCCCCATGTCGTGAAACAGCGGCAGCCAAGAGCACACAACGTCGCGCGACGCATCGAAGCTGAATCGTTGATCGAGACCGCGCATGTTACTGAGCACCGCGCCCGGCGAAAGCATCGCGGTTTTGGGCGATCCGGTCGATCCCGCCGTTCCCTGCAGAATGGCCGGGCCAATCGGGTCGGCATGCGGGATACCCGACGCCGAGCGGTCGGTGCGCGCCGCAGTGGCGAGGTCTTCGGTGACAATGCCCGCGCGCGCAACCGCTCGCAGGCTTTCCAAGTGCGAGCCGTGGCTTAGCACCGCGCCCACCCCGATGCCGGCAAACCGGTGCAGCGTCGACTCCGCCCAGTACTGAGCGTCCGCACCTCGCACCGGTCCCGGCAGGATCGAGATGGCCGCGCCGGTTAGCCATGAACCCTGGATCGCCGCGATGAACTCCACGGTTGGCTCGCCGACGAGACCGACCGCGGCGGGTCGGTCATGGTCAAGGAGCCAGGCCGCAACCCCTTCGGCTAACCCGTGCACGTCCGGCCACGGGAGCCGTTTCCAGTCCGAGGTCTCCTTGTCGAAGACAGCCAATTCGGAGGTAGCGGTCCGCATTGACCGCGTGATCGCCGCCGCAAGTTGGCTCATTACGGTGTTTTCGCCGCGATCGCCGCGTCCAGATCGCCGACTGTGTCACAGGTCAGTAGTTCTTCCTCGGACAGCGCGACGCCGAGCCGCTCTTCGATGGCAACCATGCCTACAGCAAAGGCCACCGAATCCAAACCGACATCGTCGACCAACCTGGCGTCGGGCGTAACCCGGGCCATGTCGACGTTGAGGTCGTCACGCAGAATGCTTTGCAGCGCAGCGGTCACCGCGGCGGAAGAGGAGGCCATGGCGACGGACCTTACACGCCTAAGTAAGGCAAGCCTAGCCTTTTATTGAGCGTTGAGAGTTTCGCCACACCGGGTGCCCAGCGAACCCACCGCGCTGTTGTCACTGGGCGTCAAGAGCGCGCGGTACCGTCGAGGGGTGTCCAGTGAGGCCCGTCCGAAGCGCCATCACCGGCCCGCACTGATTGTTTTGGCGATCGTCGCGGCCGGTGGCTGCCTGGCCTTGGGCTGGTGGCAATGGACACGGTTTGAGTCGCCGTCGGGCACCTTCCAAAACCTCGGCTACGCATTGCAGTGGCCGTTATTCGCGTGGTTCTGCGTCTATGCGTACCGCAATTTCGTCCGCTACGAACAGGCACCGCCGCGGCCGCGCGACCACGGCGCGGTCACCGAGATCCCGGCCGGGCTGCTACCCGAGCGGCCCGCGCCCGCGCAGCAACCACCCGACGACGACCCCGCCTTGCGGGAGTACAACGCTTATCTGGCCCAGCTCGCAGCCCAAGATGCCGAAAAGCAGAACAGGACCACCGCATGACCACGCCCGAGACACCCTCCGAAACAAGCGTCTCCGCCGATCGCATCCGCCCAGCCCTGCTCGGCTACCGGATCATGACGTGGACGACGGGTCTGTGGCTGATCGCACTGTGCTACGAGATCGTCTCGCATCTGGTGTTCGGCCACGAGATCCGGTGGATCGGGATCGTGCACGGCTGGGTGTATTTCGCTTACGTGCTAACGGCTTTCAATCTAGCGATCAAGGTCCGCTGGCCGATCGGCAAGACGATTGGTGTGCTGCTGGCCGGCACCATCCCGCTGCTGGGCATCATCGTTGAGCACTTCCAGACCAAGGACATCAAGGCCCGCTTCGGGCTGTAGGCCGACCGCGCTCAGGCCAACGCGCGCAACGCCGGCAGCAGCAGCGCCAGCGCGCGACCACGATGCGAGGCCGCGTCCTTCTCCGCGGGGCTCAACTCCGCCGCGGAGCGCTCGGAGCCGCCCGGAATGAAGACCGGATCGTAGCCGAACCCGCCGTTGCCACGCGGCTCGCGGGCGATCGTGCCGGGCCACTCGCCGCGCACGACGACTTCGCCGCCGTCCGACACCAGCGCGCAGGCGGACACAAATGCCGCGGAACGCCGTTCGTCGGGCACATCACGCAACTGGGCAAGCAACAGCGCGGTATTGGCGGCGTCGTCGCCGTGAGTGCCCGCCCAGCGGGCCGACAGCACGCCAGGCATGCCACGCAACGCCGCGACCTCCAGACCGGAATCGTCGGCGACGGTCGCCAACCCGGTGGCCGCGAACGCATCCCGCGCCTTGGCCAACGCGTTGTCCTCGAACGTCGCACCGGTTTCCGGCGCCTCGTCGAAGGGCGCCACGTCGTTGAGCGACACCAGCGTCAGCCCCGAGAGCCCGGCGCCGTCCAGCACCCGGCGCAGTTCGGCCAGCTTCTTGGGGTTGCGGCTGGCCACCAGCAGCCGTGACGATCGCAAGGGCGGCGAAGCCGGGCGCGGCGGGTCGTCACCATCCGGCACGGTCAGCTGCCGAACGCCTTCGGCGCGTTCGGGCCTTCGGGCAGCACGCCCGGGTACGGCAACTCCAGCGCCTCGCGCTGGGCGGCGAACAACGTGTCGCAGGCCCCGAGCGCCATATCAAGCAGCTTGTCCAGCGTCGAGCGCGGGAAGGTCGCACCCTCGCCGGTGCCCTGAATCTCGACCAGGGTTCCGGTATCGGTGGCGACGACGTTCATGTCGACCTCGGCGCGCGAATCCTCCTCGTAGGGTAGGTCGACGCGGATCCTGCCGTCGACCACACCGACGCTGACCGCCGCGATCGCGCACGACAACGGCCGCGGATCCGACAGCTTGCCCGCCGCCGACAGGTAGGTCACTGCGTCGGCCAGCGCCACGTAGGCACCCGTGATCGCCGCCGTGCGGGTACCGCCGTCGGCCTGCAGCACATCGCAATCGACGGCGATCGTGTTCTCCCCCAACGCCGCCAGATCGATGCACGCGCGCAGCGATCGACCGATCAGCCGACTGATTTCCTGGGTGCGCCCGGACAGCCGGCCCTTCACCGATTCCCGGTCGGAGCGAGTGTGGGTGGCGGACGGCAGCATGGCGTACTCCGCGGTCAGCCAACCCAGGCCAGTCCCCTTGCGCCAGCGCGGTACTCCCTCGGTGACACTCGCCGTGCACAGGACTTTGGTCCCACCGAATCCGATCAGGACCGAACCCGCGGGATTCTCGGTGAAGCCGCGCGTGATGACCACTGGGCGAAGCTCGTCGTCATTGCGACCGTCTTCTCGTTTTGACACCCAATCACCCTAGCCACCCTGGGCCGCCGGTGCGTCACGCAGGCAGGTCGGCTGAATCAGACTCGTTCGGAGTGCCGAACGTCAAATGTCTCGTTGCACACCACGGCGTGCACGGGACCGTCGAACTCGGCCTTGGCCTCGCTGATCACGTCCTCCCGCGAGGTCCACGGCGGGATGTGGGTCAGCAGCAGCTCGCGGACGCCGGCCTGCGCCGCGACCCGGCCGGCTTCGGTGCCCGACAAGTGCAGGGCGGGCGGACGATCCGGGGCGTGCGTCCAGGACGCCTCGCACAGGAACACGTCGGCGTCGCGAGCCAGCTCGACGAGCTGATCGCAGACTCCGGTGTCCCCGCTGTAAACGAACGACGCTCCGCTGGGATCGGTGATTCGCAACCCGTAGGACTCGGTGGGATGTGCGACTATGCGCGGTGTCACGGACAGTGCCCCGACCTCGACCGGCTCGCCGTCGACCCAGTGATGGACGTCGAATATGTCCGAGCAGTCGTCGATTTCACCGCCGTACGGCGACGACGCGGCGCCCAACCGCGACCAGGTGTCGCTCGGGCCGTACAACATCGCCTTGCCGAGCGGACGCGACGACGGGTGGTAGCGGCGCCACACGAACAGCCCCGGCATATCCAGACAATGGTCGGCATGCAGGTGGGACAACAGCACGTGCACGGAAGCCGGGTCGGCGTGGCGCTGCAAGGCGCCGAGCACACCCCCGCCAAAGTCCAGGACCAGCGGCGGAGTGTCCGGAGCCCGAAGCAAATAACCCGACGCTGGCGAGTCCGGACCGACCACGCTGCCCGAGCAGCCGAGCACGGTTATTCGCACAGGCACTACTGTGCCATGCCCGGAAGCACCATGAGAAAAACATCGCGCGATTGATGTGATGAGAATCTCGGCGAGCTAGCCAATCGGCGAGTGGTGCACTGGCCGGACGCCGCTGACGGCTGGCCCCAGGAATCGCGCCGCCAGTTTGGTGAAGGCCTCGGGGTCGCCGGTGGCTTCGAAGTGTCGCGTCGCCGGCGCCGCGTCGTGCGGGCGCAGCAAATCCTGTTCGGTGAGCATCCGGAGCACTTCCTTCGCGGTTTCCTCGGCGCTGGAAACCAGCGTCACGTTTTCGCCCATGGCCAGCTGAATCAACCCCGACAGCAGTGGGTAGTGCGTGCAGCCCAGCACCAGCGTGTCGATTTGGGCCCGTTGCAGCGGCTCCAGGTATCCCTCGGCCAGGCCCAAGACTTGACGCCCGCTCGTCACGCCCCGCTCGACGAAGTCGACGAAGCGCGGGCAGGCCACCGCGGTGATCTCGGTGTCACGGGCGGCGGCGAACGCGTCCTGGTAGGCGTGCGACGTGATGGTTGCCTGGGTGCCGATCACGCCGATGCGGCCGTTGCGGGTGGTGGCCACGGCGCGGCGCACGGCCGGCAGGATCACCTCGACGACGGGCACGTCGTAGCGCTCGCGGGCATCGCGCAGGCAGGCCGCCGACGCGGTGTTGCAGGCGATCACCAACGCCTTCACGCCGCGGCCCACCAGATCGTCACCGATGGCCAGCGCGTGAGCGCGCACCTCGGGAATGGTGAGCGGGCCGTAGGGGCCGTTGCCGGTGTCGCCGACGTAGACGATGTCCTCGTCCGGCAATTGGTCGATGATCGCGCGAGCGACCGTCAGTCCCCCGACGCCGGAGTCGAAGACCCCGACGGGCGCCAAAGGTGAGCTCACGTCTTCAGCCGCGGCGCGTTGCCGGCTTTTCGCTTAGCCCGGGCCTTGCGCTCAGGAGCGGACAACAGATACGCGGCGACGACGCCTGCGATGGCGCCACATAGGTGACCCTGCCAGGACACCCCGCCGCATTGACCGAGCACCGGCATCGCGCCGAGCAGCACGCCACCGTAGATGAACAGCACCACCAGGCCGATGACGATGTCGACGAACCGGCGCACGAATATTCCGAAGACCAGCAGAAAGGCCAGCCAGCCGAAGATCAGCCCGGAGGCCCCGATATGGTCCGTCGGCCCGCAGTTGCTGCCCCAGTTGCCGATCAGCCAGGTGCCGAAGCCGCCCACGATCCACACGATCGCGGTCGCCCACACGAAGCGGGACAAACCGGCCAGCGTCATCAAAAATCCGAGCACTAGCAGGGGGACCGTATTGGCCATCAGGTGCTGCCAGTTGGCATGCAGCACGGGCGCGAAGACGATCCCCCACAGGCCGTCGGTTTCCAGCGGCCTGATGCCGTTTGCGTCCAGGGAATGCCGCGACAGTTGGTCGAACAGTTCGATCAGGTAGAGCAGCGCGACAAAGGTGAGGATCGTGGCCCCGCCCACCACCCACTCGGGCCGCTTTTTCCGTGTAGCGGGTACGCGTTGCTGTGCACTATTCATGCGCGCCGCTCCTCCTCATCGCTACGCTCTGCATCGTCGCCGGCCGGGCTCATGCGCGCCGCTCCTCCTCATCGCTACGCTCTGCATCGTCGCCGGCGCGGCTCATACCCATAACTGCACTTCTAGAGCGTCCTCGGCATCATCCAGGCTACCGGCCCAGGGGCCGGTCGTTGACCATCGCGGGAGATGGCGCTGCGGACGATCGGAGCCCTCGGCTGCGACGGACCGCCTCCACCACATCGGAGCGGATCACCAACACGTCAGCTCCCCGCCCGGAATGCACCGGGCAAGGTGTCGCGGTAGGTCGGTATTCCGGCGACCGACTCGGCCGACAACACCCCGACCAGCACCGCACGCGCCAGACAATCGGCCGCGGCCGCGCCCACCTCGGTGACCAGCCGCGTCTCCGGCGACATCGCCGCGGGCGCATCGGCCGGCGGGGGCACCTCAACCGCCCCGGTCGCCAGCGCGAACACGGTGTCGCCGTCCAGCGGGGTGTGCGCCGGGCGGATGGTGCGGGCCAGGCCGTCATGGGCGGCGATCGCGACGCGCCGGCACGCCGCGGAGCTCAGCGCCGCGTCGGTTGCGACCACCGCGATCGTCGTGTTGAGCGGTTCCAGCGGCGAAGGAAGCCGCGCGAGCGCCTCAATCTGGTCGGCCGGCGGCGGCGTCAACGCCAACTCCTTGATCGCATCCGCCATCCACGGCAGGCCGGTGGTCCGGTCGACGACCTCGCCGGCGGAATTGACCGCGACGACCGCGCCGACGGTGACGCCCGACGGCAGCATCGTCGACGCCGTGCCGATGCCGCCCTTGAGCACGCCGGCCCGAGCCCCCACCCCGGCGCCGACCGTGCCGACGGCCACCGTCGCGCCGGCGGCCTCGCAGGCGGCGTGGCCGAACTCCGCCGTCGGCCGGCAATCCCAGCCGCCGACCGGTAGGTCGAAGATCACCGCACTCGGGACGATGGGCACCAATCCGCCCTTCATCGCCACGCCACGCTCGTGTTCTTCCAGCCAGCGCATCACGCCGTCGGCGGCCGCCAAACCGTAGGCGCTGCCGCCAGCCAGCAGGACCGCGTCGACGAACCGCACCGAATTGGCCGGGTCCAGCAGTTCGGTCTCCCGGGTGCCGGGCGCGCCGCCGCGGCAATCGACCGCGCCGACCGTCCCCGGCGGGGTCAACACCACGGTGACGCCGGTGGCCCACCCGGCGCCCAACGCCGCGTCCGGATCCAGGCGCTGATAGTGGCCGATGCGGATGCCGCCGACATCGGTGAGCGCGTTCATCGGCCCCCGCGTCAAGATGACCGGGGCCCCATCAGCACCAACACCAGGTACTCCTGCAGCACGGTCAGCCACTGGTAGACGTCGAAATGGGTGGCCATCGGATGGTCGGCCGGCAGCCGTTCCGGCCCGTCCGGCCCGATTTCGAGCATGACTCCCAGCGCCAGCCGAATGTCGTTGACGGCTGAGATCCAGGCGTTGGCCTGGTCCTCGCTCAGCTCGAACCGTCCGCCACTATCCGGAATTGTGCGTAACAACTGCTGTGCCGCAGCACGTTTGGCGTCGATAATCTCCGGCTCGTGCAGACTGCGCAGCGCGGAGTTCAGGGGTGCTTGCGACCCGGTGCTCGACGAGTCCTCGTCGTCGGGCCGGAAGAAGTCCGGCAGCAGCCGGCGCAGCGTCGGGTCTTCAGGCGGTTCGGCATTTCCGGTCTTGATGCCGGTGATCTCCTCGAGTTCATCTGATGGCGAAGAGGATTCGCGCTCGTCGAGCAAGCCGATCAACGCGCCGACCAGATTCCTCAGCAGCTCCGCCTCGTGCGGAGCCAAGGAGGACCGGAAACGGGGACCCTCGGCGGTCTCAACCCGCTTCCATTTGCGCACTGGAAATCCCGGATGCCCCTCGGATCTCAGCGGTCCTGCTGCAGCGTCGCCCACAAACCGGCGGCGTGCAGCTTGGACACGTCAATTTCCATCGACTCACGGCTACCCGCCGACACCACTGCCTTGCCTTCGTTGTGCACCTGCAGCATAAGTTTGGTGGCGTGCGGCTCGCTGTAGCCGAACAACTTCTGGAACACATACGTCACGTAGGTCATCAAATTGACGGGGTCGTCCCACACGATGGTGACCCACGGACTGGCGGTCACCTCGACCGGAGCGGACTCGCGTTGCCCGGTGGTGCCGGGCTTGGTGGGCGCTGACGCAGCAACCATGGCCTCCAGGATACCGAGAGACCGGCCGCCCGCCGCCAGCCGTTACCGTTGGGAGAATGAACGAGCCGGCCTTAGCTGGGCTGTTAACCGATAAGTACGAGTTGACGATGCTGGCAGCGGCGCTGCGCGACGGCACGGCAGCGCGCCGGACCACGTTCGAACTGTTCGCCCGCCGCCTTCCCGCGGGTCGGCGCTACGGCGTGGTCGCCGGCACCGGCCGTTTGCTGGAGCTCTTGCCGCAGTTCAGGTTCGACGACGACGCGTGCCGGCTGATGGCGCAGTTCCTCGAGCCGGACACCTTGCGTTATCTCCGCGACTTCCGGTTCACCGGTGATATCGACGGCTACGCCGAAGGTGAGCTCTACTTTCCGGGCTCACCGGTGCTGTCGGTGCGCGGCAGCTTCGCCGAATGCGTGCTACTTGAAACGCTGGCGCTGTCGATCTTCAACCACGACACGGCGATCGCCTCCGCGGCGGCACGCATGGTCAGTGCGGCCGCCGGGCGCCCGCTGATCGAAATGGGATCGCGGCGAACCCACGAACAGTCCGCCGTCGCCGCGGCCCGCGCGGCCTATATCGCCGGATTCGCCGCGTCCTCGAACCTCGAAGCCGGGCGTCGCTACGGCGTACCGACCGAGGGCACCGCCGCGCACGCGTTCACCATGCTGCACACCGATGCGAACGGCCCCGACGAGCTCGCCGCGTTCCGGGCCCAGGTCGACGCGCTGGGCCCCGACACCACGCTGCTGGTGGATACCTACGACGTGACAACCGGCGTGACCAACGCCGTGGCCGCCGTCGGGGCGAGGCTCGGCGCGGTGCGACTGGACTCCGGCGAGCTCGGCGTGCTGGCTCGCCAGGTGCGCGAGCAGCTCGACCGGCTGGGCGCCACCCGCACCCGCATCGTGGTGTCCGGCGATCTCGACGAGTTCTCCATCGCCGCGCTGCGGGCCGAGCCGGTGGACAGCTACGGCGCCGGCACCTCGGTGGTGACCGGCTCGGGCGCCCCGACCGCGGGCATGGTCTACAAGCTGGTCGAAGTCGAAGGCATACCGGTGCAAAAACGCAGCAGCCACAAGGAATCCCAGGGTGGCCACAAAGAAGCGCTGCGGCTGTCCCGCCCGACCGGCACGATCACCGAAGAGATCGTGCATCCCGCGGGCCGGCCGCCGGCGACCACGGAGCCGTTCCGGGTACTGACCGTCCCGCTCGTCCGCGGCGGCGAGGCGCTTGCGAGCACCGGCCACGCGGCCCTGGCCGCCGCCCGGGACCTGGTGGCATCCGGGTTGCACAGCCTGCCCTGGGAGGGCCTGAAATTGGCGCACGGTGAACCGGCGATTCCGACGACGCGCATCCCGGTCTGATCGATACCGTCGAGCTAGCCGAATCCGCGGGCAACCAAGGGAGTTATCACGCCGGACCTCTCCGTGCCCGAGCTGCTGGCCATCGCCGTGGCCGCACTCGGCGGCAGCGACCGCAGCGGCCAGCTGGAGATGGCCGTTGCGGTCGCGCGCGCATTCGAAACCGGTGAGCACCTGGCCGTGCAGGCGGGCACCGGGACCGGCAAGTCGCTGGCGTACTTGATTCCGGCGATAGTGCGCGCGATCGCCGACGAGGAACCGGTCGTGGTGTCGACGGCCACGATCGCCCTGCAGCGCCAACTTGTCGACCGCGACCTGCCGCGGCTGGCCGAGTCGCTTGCCGACGCGCTGCCGCATCCGCCGCAATTCGCGCTGCTCAAGGGACGGCGAAATTATCTGTGCCTGAACAAAATTCACAACGACTCCACCGAAGAACCCGACGGCGAAGAGGGTCGGCCGCAGGAGGAGCTGTTCAATCCGATGGCGGCCAGTGCCCTGGGCCGCGACGTTCAGCGGCTCACCGCCTGGGCCTCGACGACGGATTCTGGTGACCGCGACGACCTCAAACCCGGTGTGCCGGAACGATCCTGGTCGCAGGTCAGCGTCTCGGCGCGCGAATGCCTCGGGGTGGCTCGTTGCCCGTTCGGCTCGGAGTGCTTCTCCGAACGTGCCCGCGCGCGCGCCGGTGTGGCCGACGTCGTAGTCACCAATCACGCCCTGCTGGCCATCGACGCGGTCTCGGAATCGACAGTGCTGCCCGAACATTCGCTGCTGGTGGTCGACGAGGCGCACGAGTTGGTCGACCGGGTGACGTCGGTGGCGACCGCGGAGTTGACGTCCGCCGCCCTCGGGGTCGCCGCGCGGCGGATCACCCGATTGGTGAACCCGGAACTGGTCGGACGCCTGGAGGCGACAACCGCGACCTTCGCCGCGGCGATCCACGACGCCATGCCGGGGCGCATCGATCACCTCGACGACGAGCTGGCGACATACCTGCGGGCACTGCGCGACGTGGCCAGCGCGGCACGCGCCGACATCGACACCACCAGCGACGCCAAGGCGGCCGCTGCGCGCGCCGAAGCCGTTGCGGCACTGAGCGAGATCTCCGATACCGTGTCGCGGATCCTGACGGCGTTCGGGCCCGCGATCCCCGATCGCACCGAGGTGGTGTGGCTGGATCACGAGGACAACCGCGGCTCGACGCGCCCCGTGCTGCGGGTGGCACCGCTGACGGTGGCCGGCTTGCTGCGCAACCATGTGTTCTCGCGGTCGACGACCGTGCTGACCTCCGCGACGCTGACGATCGGCGGATCCTTCGATGCGATGGCCTCGGCGTGGGGCCTCACAGGAACCGAGACCGGACCCGACGACGCGACGGACCGCCTGCCCTGGCGGGGCCTCGACGTCGGATCGCCTTTCGAGCACGCGAAGGCCGGAATCCTTTACGTGGCAAAACATCTGCCGCCGCCCGGCCGCGACGGCACCGGCTCGGCCGAGCAGCTGAACGAGATCGCCGAACTGATCACCGCGGCCGGCGGTCGCACCCTGGGCCTGTTTTCGTCGATGCGCGCCGCCCGGGCCGCCGCCGATGCCATGCGCGAACGGCTGTCCACGCCGGTGTTGTGCCAGGGCGACGACAGCACCTCGGCGTTGGTCGAGCAATTCAGTGCCGACCCGGAGACCTCGCTGTTCGGCACGCTGTCGCTATGGCAGGGCGTCGACGTGCCCGGGCCGTCGCTGTCGCTGGTGCTGATCGACCGCATCCCCTTCCCGCGTCCCGACGACCCGCTGCTGGGAGCGCGGCAGCGCGCGGTGGCCGCTCGCGGCGGCAACGGATTCATGGCCGTCGCGGCCAATCATGCCGCGCTGCTGCTCGCGCAGGGCTCGGGACGGCTGCTGCGCCGCGACACCGACCGCGGAGTGGTGGCGGTGCTCGACTCGCGGATGGTCACCGCCGGCTACGGCGGCTACCTGCGGGCGTCGCTGCCGCCGTTTTGGCAGACCACCAACGCCGAGCAGGTCCGCGGCGCCTTGCAGCGCCTACGCGACGCGTCCGACACCTAACCGGCGAGCGCGACCAGGCCGAGCTCGTTACCGGCGGCGAGCATCGGGTGATACGGCAGCACCCGAACGGTGTATCCGACCGCTCCCGCCACCGGCAACGAGGTCGTCGTCGTGAAGACCTGGTTGCCGCCTTCGGCCGTTCCGGTGTAGGACATTTCGACGGTGACCGGGTCCAGCAGCGCATCGCCGGAATCGACCCGGCCCACCACCGCCTCCACGGTGACCTCGTCGGGCGCCAGACCGGCCAGCTGCACGGTCGCGGTCAGCGTCAGCTTCGAGCCGAGCACCGGAGTATCGGGCAGACCGGTGGAGTCGACGTCGGTGATCGCGACCTTCGGCCACGCCTGCACCGCGCGCCGCCGGTAGTCGGCCAGCTCACGTGCGGCGCCGAAAGCGCCCTCGCCGGTGTCGGCAACGGCCGTGCGCAGCGACTGCGCCGCCGGCGTGTAGTACTGCTCGACGTAGTCGCGCACCATCCGGGAAGCCAGCACCTTGGGCCCGAGCGTTTGCAAGGTGTGCCGGACCATTTCGATCCAGCGCGGCGGCACCCCGTGCTCATCGCGCTCGTAGAACTTCGGCGCCACTGCTTGTTCGAGCAGGCCGTACAGGGCGCTGGATTCCAGCTCGTCGCGGCGCTCCTCGTCGCTCACGCCGTCTGCCGACGGTATCTCCCAACCGTTTTCGCCGTCGTACCATTCGTCCCACCAGCCGTCGCGGATGGACAGGTTCAACCCGCCGTTGAGCGCGCTCTTCATTCCCGAAGTGCCGCAAGCCTCCAGAGGCCGCAGCGGGTTGTTCAGCCAGACGTCGCAGCCCCAGTACAGCAGCCGGGCCATGGACATGTCGTAGTCGGGCAGGAACGCGATGCGGTGGCGCACCTCGGGACGATCGGCGAAGCGCACGACCTGCTGAATCAGGGCCTTGCCCCCGTCGTCGGCCGGGTGTGACTTCCCGGCGACGATCAACTGGATCGGGCGATCCTCATTGAGCAGCAGGCGTTCGAGTCGGTCGGGGTCGCTCAGCATCAGCGTCAGCCGTTTGTACGTCGGCACCCGGCGAGCGAAGCCGACGGTGAGCACGTCTGGATCGAAAGCCTTTGTGATCCAACCCAATTCAGCATACGGCGCGCCGCGCTCCAACCACGAGCGGCGCAACCGGCGCCGGACGTCATCGACCAGCAGCGCACGCAGTTGGGAGCGGATCCACCACAGATGGCCGGCGTCGACTTCCCGCAGCCGCAACCACACACCCGGATCGCTGAATGCCGCGTCGTCCGGCCCGGCCAGCTCGCGGCCGAGCTGCAGCCATTGCGGCGCCGCCCACGTGCGGGCGTGCACGCCGTTGGTGATCGACCCGATCGGCACCTCGGCGCGGTCGAATCCCGGCCAGAGTTCGTTGAACATGCCCCGGCTGACGCGACCGTGCAGCAGCGAGACACCGTTGGCGCGTTGCGCGAGCCGCAGCCCCATGTGCGCCATGTTGAACTTGGTCTCATCGTCTTCGGCGCCGAGCGCGAGCACCCGATCGGTTGGCACGCCCGGCAGCAACGCGGGCGTCCGATCGCCGGCAGCCTCGTCGCAGTGGTCGTCGAAGTACAGCTGCACCATCTCGACCGGGAAGCGGTCGATACCCGCGGGCACCGGCGTGTGGGTGGTGAACACGGTGGCCGACCGCACCACCGTCAGGGCGGTGTCGAAGTCCAGCCCCTGATCGGCGATCAGCTCGCGAATGCGCTCCACGCCGAGGAACCCGGCGTGCCCCTCGTTCATGTGGAACACCTCGGGAGCGGGCAGGCCTTCGATCGCGGTGAACGCGCGAATCGCTCGCACGCCGCCGATCCCGGCCAGGATCTCCTGGCGCATCCGGTGTTCCTGGTCGCCGCCGTACAGCCGGTCGGTGACGCTGCGCAGGTCGTGCTCGTTCTCGGGGACGTCGGAATCCAGCAGCAGCAGCGGAACCCGGCCTACCTGTGCCACCCAGATCCGCGCGGAAAGGCGCGCCGAGTCGGGCAGCGCCAGTTCCACCAGCGCGGGATCCCCGGCGGCGTCGGTGAGTAGCCGCAGCGGAAGCCCGTGCGGATCCAGCGACGGGTAGGTCTCGTTCTGCCAGCCTTCCGCGCTCAGCGACTGCCGGAAGTACCCCGAGCGGTAGTACAGGCCGACGGCGATCAGCGGCACGCCAAGATCGGACGCGGACTTAAGGTGATCGCCGGCCAGGATGCCCAGGCCACCCGAGTAATTGGGCAGCACCTCGGCGACGCCGAACTCCATCGAGAAATACGCGATACCGGTCGGCATCGCGATGCCGGCCTCCTGCTGTTGCTGATACCACCGCGGGCGGCTCAGGTAGTCGTTCAAGTCGGCGGACAGCTCGTCGAGCCACCGCAAAAAGCCCTCGTCGAGCGCCAATTCGTCGAGACGGGCGGGGTTGACCGCGCCGAGCAGCGCTACCGGATCGCTGCCGCAGTTCGCCCACAGTGTCGGATCGATGCTTGCGAACAAGTCTTGCGTTGCCTTGTCCCAGGACCATCGCAGATTGATGGACAACTCTTCGAGTGCGGCGAGCCGCTCGGGCAGGTGGGCGCGGACCGTAAAGCGGCGGAGAGCTTTCACGCAAGACAACCTTACTAAGGATTGGCGGGCTCGCAGGGTCAGTCTTCGACGGTCCCCCACCGGTCGTGTGTGACCAGACACTAGGGTGGGTACGGGTAGTAATTGGGGCCGCAAAGACGCCTCCCCAGTACACGAACTTTCCCCACGAGACGATGTTTCTTCAGCCGGCAGGCATACCGCGCCGCAGCACAATCCGCGGTTGGCCCGCAAACAATCGGACGGAACGGAGTGGTGGTGCCCGGTCGCGTCGAGATCGATAACGTCGCACCCGTAGTTTCTTGCGGCGCATACCCCGCCAAAGCGGTGGTCGGAGAGACGGTCCCAGTCAGCGCCGCGGTGTGGCGAGAAGGCCACGACGCAGTCGCGGCCACCCTGGTAGTCCGCTACCTGGGGCCGCGCTACCCGCAGGTCACCGAGACGCGCCGGGTTACCGCGGTCCAGGCCCCCGAGAAGCCACTGCCTGCGTTGGATGCCGAGCCCCGCGAGCGGGTCAAGCCACTTCAGCTGCCGATGACGATGGGCCTCGAACCGTTCGTGTTTCATGGTCAGTTCACGCCCGACCGGGTCGGGCTGTGGACCTATCGCGTGGACGGCTGGGGTGACCCCATCCACACCTGGCGGCACGGTCTGCTGGCCAAGCTGGATGCCGGCCAGGGCGAGAAGGAACTGTCCAACGACCTGCTGGTGGGCGCCGGTTTGCTCGAGCGCGCCGCCACCGGAGTACCGCGCGCCGATCGTGAGCCGCTGCTGGCCGCCGCCGCGGCGTTGCGTGCCGCGGGAGACCCGGTGACACGCAGTGCGCTGGCGCTGGCGCCTGACATCGAGGAAATCCTCGACACCTATCCGCTGCGGGAGATCGTCACCCGCGGCGAGCAGTACGGCATCTGGGTGGACCGGCCGCTGGCCCGCTTCGGCTCCTGGTACGAGATGTTTCCGCGGTCGACCGGCGGCTGGGACGCCAACGGAAAGCCGGTGCACGGCACGTTCTCGACAGCTGCCGCGGACCTTCCGCGCATCGCCGAGATGGGCTTCGACGTCGTGTATCTGCCGCCGATCCATCCGATCGGCAAGGTACATCGCAAGGGGCGCAACAACTCCCCCACCGCCGCTCCCGGGGACGTGGGATCGCCGTGGGCGATCGGTAGCGACGAGGGCGGCCACGACGCGATTCACCCCGAGCTGGGCACGATCGAGGACTTCGACAATTTCGTCGCCGCGGCCCGCGATCTGGGCATGGAAGTCGCCCTGGACCTGGCGCTGCAGTGCGCCCCGGATCACCCGTGGGCGCGCGAACACCGGCAGTGGTTCACCGAGTTGCCGGACGGCACCATCGCGTACGCGGAGAACCCGCCGAAGAAGTACCAGGACATCTATCCGATCAACTTCGACAATGATCCCGCGGGGCTATACGACGAAGTGCTGCGGGTGGTTCGGCACTGGGTTGACCACGGCATCAAGTTCTTTCGGGTCGACAACCCGCACACCAAGCCGCCCAACTTCTGGGCCTGGCTGATCGGTCAGGTCAAAGACTCCGATCCCGACGTGCTGTTCCTATCCGAGGCCTTCACCCCGCCGGCCCGGCAGTACGGCCTGGCCAAGCTCGGCTTCACCCAGTCCTACAGCTACTTCACCTGGCGCACCGCCAAATGGGAGCTGACCGAATTCGGCAACGACATCGCCGCTCTCGCGGACTTCCGGCGGCCGAATCTGTTCGTGAACACTCCCGACATCCTGCACGCGATACTGCAGCACAACGGCCCGGGCATGTTCGCAATCCGCGCGGTGCTGGCCGCGACCATGAGTCCGGCCTGGGGCGTCTACTCCGGATACGAGCTGTTCGAGCACCGAGCGGTACGCGAGGGCAGCGAGGAGTACCTCGACTCGGAGAAATACGAACTGCGCCCCCGCGACTACGCGGCGGCGCGCGCAGAGGGCCGGTCGCTGGAACCATTTCTGAAGCAGCTCAACGCGATTCGCCGGGTCCATCCTGCGCTTGAGCAGCTGCGCACCATCTACTTCCACGGGGTGGACAACGACGCGTTGCTGGCCTACAGCAAGTTCGACCCGGCCACCGGCGACTGCGTGCTCGTGGTGGTGACGCTCAACGCGTTCGGGCCTGAAGAGGGCACGCTGTGGTTAGACATGGCGGCATTGGGTATGGAGCCCTATGAGCGGTTTTGGGTACGCGATGAGATAACCGGCCAGGAATTCCAGTGGGGGCAGTCCAATTACATTCGCATCGATCCCGGACAGGCGGTCGCCCACATCATCAATATGCCGATCATCCCGCAGGAGTCTCGAAACACGTTGCTGCGCAGGAGGTAAGAGGGCCCGAAAGGGGATACCAGCATGAGTCGAACCGAGAGCCGAACCGATAGAACGCACCTGGCGCCTGACCCGGGCGATTTGGCCCGGCTGGTGAGCGGCACCCACCACAACCCGCACGGCATCCTGGGCGCGCACGAGTACGGCGACCACACCGTGATCCGGGCCTTTCGCCCGCATGCGCAGCAAGTCGTCGCGCTGGTCGGTGCCGACGAGTTCGCCATGGAGCACCTCGAAGCCGGATTGTTCGCCGTCGCGTTGCCGTTCACGAACCTGATCGATTACCGGCTGAAGGTCGACTACGGTTCCGGCGCGCACGTCACCGCCGACCCTTACCGCTTCCTGCCCACGCTCGGCGAGGTCGACCTGCACCTGTTCTCCGAGGGCCGGCACGAGCGACTCTGGGAAGTTCTCGGTGCCCACCCCCGCTCCTTCACCACGGCCGACGGCGTCGTCGACGGTGTGTCGTTCGCGGTGTGGGCGCCTAACGCCAAGGGCATCAGCCTGATTGGGGAGTTCAACGGCTGGACCGGTACCGAGGCTCCGATGCGGGTGCTGGGCTCCACTGGGGTCTGGGAGCTGTTCTGGCCCGGGTTCGCGACGGACGGCCTGTACAAGTTCCGGGTGCACGGTGCCGACGGTGTGGTCACCGAACGGGCCGACCCGTTCGCCTTCGCCACCGAGGTGCCGCCACACACCGCGTCGCGGGTGACGACGAGCGAGTTCACCTGGACCGACGCGGACTGGATGACGCAACGCGCCCAGCGCAATCCGGTGTTCGAACCGATGAGCACCTACGAGGTGCATCTCGGCTCGTGGCGGCCCGGACTCAGCTACCGCCAACTCGCCACTGAGTTGACGGATTACGTTGTGGAGCATGGTTTTACCCACGTAGAACTGCTGCCGGTGGCCGAGCACCCCTTCGCCGGATCGTGGGGATATCAGGTGACGTCGTACTACGCGCCGACATCGCGATTCGGCACCCCCGACGATTTCCGGGCGCTCGTCGATGCCCTGCACCAGGCCGGCATCGGCGTGATCGTGGACTGGGTCCCGGCGCACTTCCCCAAGGACGCATGGGCGCTGGGCCGCTTCGACGGCACTCCCCTCTACGAGCACTCCGACCCCAAGCGCGGTGAGCAACTCGACTGGGGCACCTACGTTTTCGACTTCGGTCGCCGCGAGGTACGAAACTTCCTGGTCGCCAACGCGCTGTACTGGCTCGAGGAATACCACATCGACGGTCTGCGGGTGGACGCGGTGGCCTCGATGCTCTACCTCGACTACTCGCGGCCCGAGGGCGGCTGGACCCCCAACATCTACGGCGGGCGAGAAAATCTCGAAGCGGTGCAGTTCCTGCAGGAGATGAACGCCACTGCGCACAAGGCCGCGCCGGGGATCGTCACGATCGCCGAGGAGTCGACGTCGTGGCCGGGCGTGACGCGGCCGACCAACCTTGGCGGCCTGGGCTTTTCGATGAAGTGGAACATGGGCTGGATGCACGACACGCTCGACTACATCAGCCGCGACCCGATCCACCGCAGTTACCACCACCACGAGATGACCTTCTCGATGCTATATGCGTTCAGCGAGAACTACGTGCTGCCGCTCAGCCACGACGAGGTGGTGCACGGAAAGGGCACGCTGTGGGGCCGGATGCCGGGAAACAACCACGTCAAGGCCGCCGGGCTGCGCAGCCTGCTCGCCTACCAGTGGGCCCATCCCGGCAAGCAATTGTTGTTCATGGGCCAGGAATTCGGCCAGCGCGCCGAGTGGTCCGAGCAAAACGGTTTGGATTGGTGGCAGCTCGACGAGCAGGGATTCTCCAACGGTGTACTGCGTTTCGTGCGCGACATCAACGCCATTTACCGCGGCCGTCCGGCGCTGTGGAGTCGCGACACGACGCCGGATGGCTATTCCTGGATCGACGCCAACGATTCCGGCAACAACGTGTTGAGCTTCCTGCGCTACGGCAAGGACGGCTCGGTCATGGCGTGCGTGTTCAATTTCGCGGGCGCCGAACATAGCGGCTATCGACTCGGCCTGCCCAGCGCCGGTCGCTGGCGCGAGGTGCTCAACACCGACGCGACGGACTACCACGGTTCCGGCATCGGCAATCTCGGCGGTGTCGACGCCACCGAGGATCCCTGGCATGGTCGGCCGGCCTCGGCGCTGCTGGTGCTGCCGCCCACGTCGGCGCTGTGGCTGGAACCCGAGTAATCAGTAGAGCGCGTTGGCGAGGTTTCGACGACCGACGATGACCTCGGGGTCGGCGGGATCGAACAGCTCGAACAACTCGATCAGCCGGGTTCGGACCCGGGTGCGCTCATCGCCAGATGTGGTGCGCACCAACGCCGTCAAGCGCTGGAATGCCGCAGTCACGTCCTGATTGAGGATCTGCACATCCGCGGCCGCGAAGGCCGCGTCGATGTCATCCGGGGCGGCATCCGCGACGGTCACCGCGTCGGGACGCTGTGCGGTTGCGCGGGTGAGGAAGTCGATCTGACGGATCGCACCCTTGGCCTCGACACTGTCCGGATTGGTGTTCAGCAACGCCTCGTAGGACTGCTTGGCCGCCTCGAAGTCACCGGCCTCCAGCTGCTGGCGAGCCTGGGCCAAGGCCGGGTCGACCTCGGCGTCGTCCTCGGAACCGGTTGTGCCCTTCAGCTTTCCGGCCGTCGCAGACAGCAGTTGGTCCAGCCACCGGCGCAACTGATCGGCGGGCTGCGAACCTTGGAAGCTGGACAGCGGCTGGCCGGCCGCCAGGGCGACGACGGTCGGCACGGCTTCGACGCCGAAGATCTGAGCCACCCGTGGCGCCACGTCGACATTGACGGTCGCCAGCGCCCATTTGCCGCCGTCCTGGGCGACCAGACCGGACAGCGTGTCGACCAGCTCGACGCAGGCCTCGCTGCGCGGCGACCACAGGGCGACCACCACCGGCACTTCGTCCGAGCGGATCAGCACCTCGGCTTCGAAATTGGTCTCATTGACCTCGGTGGTCCCGGGCCCCGCCGGCGTCGGCCGACCCGCGGCACCAGCGGCAGAAGGGCTCTGCTGAGCACGTTGCTTTAGACCGGACAGGTCGACCGCACCAGCAAGGGCGGGCCCGATCGAGGATCTCGGACGCGTCACGCCGTCAAGTCTGTCATGCGCGCCGACCCCCGATCCACCCGGTCGCGTGCGGGCTCAAGCATGGGCAATTCCAGCCGAAAGTCGGCCCCACCGAGGTCCCGGGTCGGCTCATGAGAGCAACATCACAACGCGCACCGGACCCGAGTTTCCAGCAACGCTGACCGGTGGTCAGCGTTGGGTTAGCCAGCCCGCAGAATCAGTGCGTCGCCCTGGCCCCCGGCGCCGCACAGCGCCGCGACGCCATAACCCGAACCGCGCCGCGCCAATTCCAGGGCCACATGCAGCGTGATCCGGGCGCCTGACATCCCGATCGGATGTCCCACCGCGATCGCACCGCCGTTGACGTTGACGATCTCGGGGTCGATTCCCAGCTCGCGCGTGGAGGCCAGAGCTACCGCCGAGAACGCCTCGTTGATCTCGACCACATCGAGCTGGTCAGCCGTGATGCCCTCGCGGCCGAGTGCCTTCTTGATCGCATTGGCGGGCTGGGACTGCAGCGTCGAATCGGGCCCTGCCACGACTCCGTGAGCACCGATCTCCGCCAGCCACGACAGACCCATTTCCTGCGCCTTGTGCTTGCTCATCACCACGACCGCGGCGGCCCCGTCCGAGATCTGCGACGCCGAGCCGGCGGTGATGGTGCCGTCGCTGCGGAAGGCCGGTTTCAGGCCGGCCAACGACTCGACCGTAGTGTTTGCCCGAATGCCCTCGTCCTCGGTGAACTGCAACGGATCGCCTTTGCGCTGCGGGATGTTCACCGGCACCACTTCGTCGGTGAAGACGCCGTCCTTCCACGCCGCGGCCGCCTTTTGATGCGACCGCGCAGCGAACTCGTCCTGCTCGGCGCGGGTGAACTTGTCGACGTCGTTGCGCTGCTCGGTCAGCGCGCCCATCGGCTGGTCGGTGAACACGTCATGCAGGCCGTCGTAGGCCATGTGGTCGAGCACCGTCACGTCGCCGTACTTGTAGCCCGCACGGCTGTCCATCAGCAGGTGCGGGGCCTTGGTCATCGACTCCTGGCCACCAGCCACCACGACGTCGAACTCCCCGGCGCGAATCAACTGATCAGCCAGTGCAATGGCGTCGATACCGGACAGGCACATCTTGTTGATGCTCAGCGCCGGGACGTCCCAGCCGATGCCGGCAGCGACCGCGGCCTGGCGGGCGGGCATCTGGCCGGCGCCGGCCGTGAGCACCTGGCCCATGATCACGTACTGCACCGCCGAGGCGGGCACGTTGGCCTTCTCCAGCGCACCGGCGATCGCGATCGCACCCAAATCGCTGGCCGAGAAATCCTTCAGCGAACCCATCAACTTGCCGATCGGGGTCCGTGCTCCAGCAACGATCACCGATGTCGTCATAACAACCTCCTAGCGGCGCATGGACGGCCCCTTCGGCCTCCCGGAGAAGCGCAATCTTTGCCGCCAGGTTACCGTTATGTGATGACGACCGATCAAGTTGACGCCCGTCAGATCTTGGCTACCTCGCTGGTGACTGCGATCGATCACGTCGGCATCGCCGTCGCCGACCTCGATGCGGCCATCGCCTGGTACCACGACACCCTCGGCATGGTCTTGGTGCACGAGGAAGTCAACGATGACCAGGGAATCCGCGAAGCCATGATCGCCGTGCAGGACGGCGAACCCGGCACGGCGCAGATCCAGTTGATGGCCCCGATCGACGAGTCCTCGACGATCGCCAAGTTCCTGGACAAGCGCGGGCCGGGCATCCAGCAGATGGCGGTCCGAGTCAGCGATTTGGACGCTCTCTGCGAGCACCTGCGGTCGCAGGGTGTTCGGCTGGTCTACGAGGCCCCGCGTCGCGGCACAGCGAACTCGCGGATCAACTTCATCCACCCCAAGGACGCCGGCGGCGTGCTGATGGAGTTGGTCGAGCCGGCTTCCTAGCCGCTCCTAATTTGTTTCACGACCACTTTCTGGTCGGGCTGCGCTTTGCCCGATTCGTCCAGCACGGCGTGTGCCAGTGCCGTCGGTCGTCCACCCCGCCCAGCGGTGAGTCCGTCGGCCACACCACCAGATGCGCTGTGCCGGAACGGATTTCGTGATCGCAGCCGGGGCAGCGATAGGTCTTGAGCGCACGCGCGGCCGCAATCGGGCGCACTTCGTAGTCGTCACCGTCGGGCCCGGTTTCCACCCGCCGCAGGGCCGGCGACAGCGAAGGCAGCTGTTGCCGACGGGGCGGGGTGCGGCGCCGAGCCATGCCGTCAAGTCTAATCGGGCAAATCAGAACAGCCGGTACTCGTCGCTGTCCATTCCCCGCATTTTGTCGTAATCCAATGTCAGACAACGGATCCCGCGGTCGATGGCTAAAGTTCGCGCCTGAGGCTTAATCTGCTGCGCGGCGAACACGCCCTTGACCGGCGCCAGCACGGTGTCGCGATTCAGCAATTCGAGGTAGCGGGTGAGCTGCTCCACACCGTCGATCTCGCCGCGCCGTTTGATCTCCACCGCCACCGAGCCACCGCGCTCGTCGCGGCACAGCAAATCGACGGGACCGATCGCCGTCATGTATTCGCGGCGCACCAACGTGTATCCCTCACCCAGCAGCTGGACGTGTTCGGCGAGCAGCGCTTGCAGATGCGCCTCGACGCCGTCCTTGACCAGCCCGGGGTCGACACCCAGATCGTGGCTGGAGTCGTGCTCGACCTCCTCGATGGTGATGCGCAGCTGTTCGCCCGCCTTGTTCTCCACCACCCATACCGGCGTCTCGCCGACGACCTCTTCGGTCAACCAGCACGGCGGACTCATCCAGTTCAACGGCTTGTAGGCGCGGTCGTCGGCGTGCACGCTGACCGAGCCATCCGCCTTGAAGAGCAACAACCTGCGCGCCGACGGCAGATGCGCGGTGAGCCGGCCAACGTAGTCCACGGTGCACTGGGCGATCACTAGACGCACCCGACTCACCTTAGAGCGTCGTCAACGAATTAGGCTGACGCCACCATGTCGGCCAAAAAGAGCATGTCGGCCAAAAAGAGGACGTCGGCCAGAAAGAGGACGTCGGCGAACAAGAGCATGGCGCAACGCCTGGGACGGGTGCTCGAAAGGGTCACCCGTCAGAGCGGCCGGTTGCAGGAGACACCCGCCTACGGTTCCTTGCTGCTCGGCCGGGTGAGCGAGAGCCAGGCCCGCCGGCGGGTCCGCATTCAGCTCATCCTGACCACCTTCATCCTGATCGCCAATCTGATCGGGATCGGCGTGGCCGTACTGCTGTTGGCGGTCGCGTTGCCGTCGCCCAGCATCTTTACCGACGCGCCGGCGTGGATCACCTGGGCCGTCGGACCCGGATACGTCGCCGTCGCGCTGGCGCTCGGCACCTTCTGGATCACCCACCGGACGACGGCCGCGCTGCGGTGGGCGATCGAGGAGCGCGCGCCCACCCTCAACGACGAACGCAACACCTTCCTGGTCCCGTTCTGGCTGGCGATGGGGGTGCTGGTGCTGTGGGGCGTAGGGACCGCGTTGCTGACGACGCTCTACGGACTGGTCAACAGCCTGTTCATCCCGATCGTGGGCTTCTCGGTGAGCTTCTGCGGCATCTTGGTGGCCACCGCGTGCTACCTGTTCACCGAGTTCGCCTTGCGACCGGTGGCCGCCCAGGCGCTGGAGGCCGGCCGCGTACCGCAGCGGCTGGCGCCGGGCATCATGGGCCGCACGCTGACGGTGTGGCTGCTCGGTTCCGGCGTGCCGGTGCTCGGCATCGCGCTGATCGCGTTCTTCGCGCTGGTGCTGCGCAATCTGACCGAGACGCAACTCAGCGTCGCGGTGCTGATCGTTTCGACCGCGGCGCTGATCTTCGGCTTCATCCTGATGTGGATCCTGTCCTGGCTGACGGCGACACCGGTGCGGGTGGTGCGCGCGGCCCTCAAGCGCGTCGAGCAGGGTGATCTGCGGGGCGACCTGGTGGTGTTCGACGGCACCGAACTCGGCGAGCTGCAACGCGGCTTCAACTCCATGGTCGACGGCCTGCGCGAGCGCGAGCGGGTGCGAGACCTGTTCGGCCGGCATGTCGGTCGGGAAGTCGCTCTGGCCGCCGAACGTGACAAACCCAAACTCGGCGGCGAAGAGCGCCACGTCGCGGTCGTGTTCATCGACATCGTCGGCTCCACGCAATTGGTGACCAGTCAGCCCCCGACCGAGGTCGTGCAGCTGCTCAACCGGTTCTTCGCGATCGTCGTCGAGGAGGTCGATCGGCACCACGGCCTGGTCAACAAGTTCGAAGGCGACGCGTCGCTGGCCATCTTCGGCGCTCCGAACCACCTCGACCGTCCAGAAGACGAGGCCCTGGCCGCGGCGCGCGCCATCTGTAGCCGGATGACCCACGAAATGCCCGAGCTCGAGGCGGGCATCGGCGTAGCGGCCGGACAGGTCGTCGCCGGGAACGTCGGCGCCAAGGAACGGTTTGAATACACCGTGATCGGCGAACCGGTCAACGAAGCGGCCCGGCTGTGCGAGCTGGCCAAGTCGCACCCGGGTCGATTGTTGGCGACCGCGGACACTGTCCAGGGTGCGAGTGAAAGTGAAAGTGCCCGTTGGTCTTTGGGTGAGACTGTGACACTGCGTGGACACGATCACCCCACCCGGCTGGCTTCGCCCGAACGCGGCGAGTAGCGGAGCTGTTCAGTGGCAACCCTGGTCGCCTTTCATGCGCATCCGGACGACGAGGTAGTCCTCACCGGCGGCACGCTTGCCGCAGCCGTGGCGGCGGGGCACCGCGTAGTCCTGGTGACCGCGACCGACGGACGGGTGAACGATGAGGACGATGACACCCGAATGGATGAATTGCTGACGAGCGCAAGCGTTCTCGGTGTGCATCGAGTCGAGTGCCTCGGCTACGCCGACAGTGGCTACGGGCCGATCTTCTACCCCGATCCCCCCGGCCGGATCAGGTTCGCGAGGGCCGGGGTCGAAGCGACGGCGCAGCGACTGGCCCCCATCCTGCGCGACGAGAACGCACAGCTGCTGCTGAGCTATCAGCCCAACGGCGGATACGGACACCGGGATCATGTGCAGGTCCATCACGTCGGCAAGCGTGCCGCCGAGTTGGCCGCGACCCCGCGGGTCCTCGAAGTGACGATGCCGCGCGAACTGCTGCGCCGCGTCTCCAATCTGCTTCGCTTGTTGCGACTTCCGGCACCCTACGATGCCGACACCCTACGCACGGCGTACGCGCCGCAAGCCACCATCACGCACCGGATCGACATCCGGCGGTTCGCCCGGGAAAAGCGGGATGCCTTTGCCGCCCATCGCTCGCAGATCGGCGGCGGACTCAACGCGTGTTTGTTCGGGTTGGTGATGCTATTGCCGCCGCAGGTCTTCGGATTGGTGTTCAGCCACGAATGGTTCGTTGATCCGGGCGCCCAACCGGGGACGGTGCGCCGCAATATCTTCGACCACTAGGACACCCGCACCGGCACAGCCGCTCTCACCAACGACGCCACCAGTAGCAGGGCAAGGATCAGCAGCGTTCCCACAGACCAGACGGTGGCCCGCCAGCCGCCCACGCCGTAGGCCAGGCCGCCCAAGCCGCCGGCCACCGATCCGCCCAGGTAGTAGCTGAACAGGTAGAGCGCGGAGGCCTCGGCGCGATCGCTGCGTGCCACGGCCCCCACCCAACCGCTGGCCACCGCGTGCGCGGCGAAGAAACCGCCGGTGAACACGCCGGTCCCGACGACGATCACCGGCAACGCGTCCGGCAGCGTCATCAGCAGCCCCGTCACGGTGATCGGCATCGCGCCACCCAGCACGAGCATGCGCCCCCGTCGGTCGGCGAGCCGTCCCGCCACGACCGACGTCCAGGTGCCCACCAGGTACAGCAGGAACAGCAGGCCCACCACCGACGGCTTCAACTCGAACGGCGCGGCGGCCAGCCGGTAGCCGAGGTAGTTGTATACGGTGACGAATCCGCCCATCAGCGTGAAAGCCAGGACAAAAAGCTTCAGCAACAACGGGTTTCGCAGATGCGTCAGCAAACGCTGGGTGGTCGCGCGGAGGCTCACCGGCTTCGGGGCGAAGAACTGAGACTTCGGCACCAGCAGGGCGAATACCACCGTCGCGGCCAACGTCGTCAACGAACACACCAACAGCGCGACCCGCCAGCTGCTGACCTCGAGCACCAGCGCCGGCACGATCCGTCCCGCGCAGCCACCGATCGTCGTCCCGGCGATGTAGCGCCCCATCGCCGATCCCAACGATGACGCGTGCACCTCCTCGGCCAGAAACGCCATCGCGACCGCAGGAATCCCGGCGAGCGCAACGCCCTGGGCCGCCCGCCCGACCAGCAGCACACCCAGCGTGGGGCTGAGCGGCAGCAGCAACCCGATCACGCTGGAGGCGACGCCCGAACTCAGCATCACGGTGATTCGCCCGTACCGCTCGGAGAGCACGCTGGCCGGGACGATGGACAAGGCCAGCATTCCGGTGGTGAGCGAGACCGTCAGCGCCGACGTGGCCGGGGAGATCCGGTAGTACACGGACAACGCGGGAAGCAACGCCTGCGTGCAGTACATGGCGGCGAAACTGGCCAGACCGGCGCCCACCAGCGCCGCGGTGATACGCCGGTATCCGCGGCTGCCGGCTTGGTGCGCGCTGGGAGTTGGGAGTTGGAGCATAGCCATGATGGTCCGCGCCGCCCGGGCCAATCGGAAATGAATTATTTCGGACATTATGATGCAATAGCAACATAAGCAGAGGTGGCAGGCATGGCCGATGGGGACTACGAGTGGTTCCTCACACTCGCCGAGCTGCAGCACGTCACGGCGGCGGCCCAACAACTGCACATCGCGCAGCCGACGCTCACGCGGATGCTGGCGCGCCTGGAACGGCGGCTCGGGGTGCGGCTATTCGATCGCCACGGCCGCCGACTCTCGCTGAGCACCTACGGCCGGATCTTCTACGAGCACGCGCGCCGGGCGCAGTTGGAGCTCGATTCGGCCCGACGCGAAATCGCGGATCTGAGCAACCCCGCGGCCGGTGAGATCCGGCTGGGCTTCTTGAGGTCGTTCGGATCCATCGTCGTGCCCCGTTTGATCGCGGCGTTCACGCAGACGTCGCCGCGTGTGACCTTCACGCTCGAGGAGGGGGCTGCCGAGCTGATCAACGACCGCGTCCTGGCCGGGATGATCGACGTCGGAGTGGTGTCGCCGCGGCCGAAAACGGCAACCATCGCTTGGCGCAGCCTGTTTCGTCAGCGCCTCGGCGTCGCGGTGCCCCACGACCACCGGCTCACCGACGCGCCAACGGTGTCCATGGCGGACCTCGCCGACGAGCCCTTCGTCGCCATGCATCCCGGATACGGCATGCGACAACTACTCGACGAGCTTTGTGCCGCAGCACAATTCCAGCCGCGCATCGTCCTGGAATCGGCGAATCTGAGCACCACCGCGGGGCTGGTGGCCGCGGGCCTGGGCATCAGCCTGACGCCGATCGATGGCAGTGAGCGTGCGCCCGGCGTCAGCGTGCTGCGCCTGGTCGACGCCGACGCCTACCGCGACATCGGAATGATCTGGGATTCGGCTCGACCGTTGTCCCGCGCCGCCCGGGACTTCGTCGCTTCCGCCGCGACGTCCTAGCCGCCGGGCCGCCAGAGCTCGACCGTGCTGCGCGCGCCGCCGGGCAGCTCGAGTATCTCGATGGGCGTGTCATCGGGGTCGTAAACGAAAAACATTCGCACACCACCGATATCGACGATTGGCTCGGTGCGCACAGCCGGATGCTGATGCAGCACCGCCTGGTAGGTGTCGTCGAGATCGGCGACGCGAAACGAGATGTTGGTATAGCCACGGTGCGGGCCGGCCGGGCTGGCCGGTACATCGCCGAGAAACAGCAGCTCGACCATGGCTCCCCCGATCAATCCGCCAACCATTCGGCCTTTCTGAGCCGCGCCACCGGTTACGGCATCGAGTCCGCCGCCCTCGAGTTCGACATCGAAGACGACGTCGATGCCCAGCACGTCGGTGTAGAACGCCAGCGACCTATCCATGTCCGAGACGCCGATGCAGACATGGGAGAAGTTCTCGACGGCGATGGGTTTCGGCTCGGTCATGCGGACTCCTTCGGGTACTTGCGGCGGTGCACGAACTGGGCTGCACGGAACTCATCGCAATCTGCGCGGATCCTCGTCATCATGGGCAGGGTCGACAACCCCACACCCCAGCGCGTCGTCGTTGCTGATCGCGCGGTAGCCCTGAATCAGGTCCATCGGCGGCTGGTCGATTATGACGCGGCACTGACCCGTTGGCCCGCCGGTCCACGATCATGTCGCTTTTCCGCCAGTCTTGTCGGCCCTCGGGTGTAACTGTGGAAGCGTGCACGACGATTTCGAACGCTGTTACCGGGCGGTCCAGTCGAAGGACGCCCGGTTCGACGGCTGGTTCGTCACCGCGGTGCTTACCACCCGCATCTACTGCCGCCCCAGCTGCCCGGTGCGTCCGCCGTTCGCCCGCAACGTGCGTTTTTATCCGACCGCGGCGGCCGCGCAGCGGGCGGGTTTCCGCGCGTGCAAACGATGCCGTCCCGACGCCTCGCCGGGGTCGCCCGAATGGAACGTGCGCGGCGACATCGTGGCGCGGGCCATGCGGCTCATCGCCGACGGAACGGTGGACCGCGACGGGGTGGGCGGTCTGGCCGCACACCTCGGGTACACGACGCGGCAGCTAGAGCGGCTGTTGCAGGCCGAAGTCGGCGCCGGTCCCCTCGCACTGGCGCGCGCGCAACGAAGCCAGACCGCCCGGCTGCTGATCGAGACGACCGACCTACCGTTGGGCGACGTCGCGTTCGCCGCGGGATTTTCCAGCATCCGCCAGTTCAACGACACCGTGCGCCTGGTCTTCGAAAGCACGCCGACCGACTTGCGCAAGCGCGCGGCGGCCCGGTCCGGGTCCTTGAGAGCCGGAGTGACTTCGCCTGGGACCGTGTGCCTTCGGCTGCCGGTGCGCACACCCTTCGCCTACGAGGGCGTCTTCGGACATCTGGCCGCAGGCGCCGTTACCGGTTGCGAGGAAGTGCGCGACGGCGCCTACCGGCGCAGCCTTCGGCTTCCGGCCGGCAACGCGGTGGTCGCGCTGACGCCGGCCGTCGATCACGTCCGCTGCCTGCTCGTGCTCGACGACTTCCGCGATCTCACGACCGCGATCGCCCGCTGCCGGCGGCTGCTCGACCTCGACGCCGATCCGGAAGCGATCGTGGACACCCTGAGTCGCGACCCGCTGCTGGCTCCTGTCGTGGCCAAGGCGCCGGGACAACGCATTCCGCGCGCGGTCGACGAGGCCGAACTCGCGGTGCGCGCGGTGCTCGGTCAGCAGGTCTCCACGAAGGCCGCACGCACCCACGTCGGCCGATTGGTCAGGGCCTACGGGCCAGAAGTCCACGACCCCGAAGGCGCACTGACACATGCCTTCCCGTCGATCGAGCAGCTCGCCGAGATCGATCCCATCCATCTGGCGGTGCCCAAGTCGCGGCAACGGACGATGACTGCGCTGGTCGCCGGGCTGCTCGATGGCAGTGTGGTGCTGGACGCCGGAAGCGATTGGGACGGCGCGCGCAGTCAGCTGCTGGCCCTGCCGGGGGTGGGCCCCTGGACCGCCGAGGTGATAGCGATGCGTGGTCTTGGCGACCCGGACGCGTTTCCCGTCAGCGACCTTGGGCTCCAACTCGCCGCAAAGGAGCTGGGCCTGCCGACGAATCAACGCAAACTCATTGAGCACAGCGCACATTGGCGCCCCTGGCGTTCGTACGCCACCCAGCATTTGTGGACCACGCTCGAGCACCCGGTGAACCACTGGCCGCCACAGGAGGCCGCATGATCCAGTACCGCACCATCGACAGCCCCATCGGGCTGCTGACCCTGGCCGGCCGCGGCTCGGTGCTGACCAATCTGCGGATGGTCGACCAGACCTACGAACCGAGTCGCGCCGGCTGGTCGCCCGATCCGGGAGCGTTCGGCGCGGCCGTCGAACAATTAATGTCGTACTTCGCCGGCGACCTCACGACTTTCGACATTGAACTCGAGCTGCGGGGCACCGAATTTCAGCGACGCGTCTGGACAGCGCTGCTGACGATTCCATATGGAGAGACCCGATCTTATGGAGAAATCGCCGAACAGATCGGGGCCCCGGGCGCCGCACGTGCGGTCGGACTGGCCAACGGTCACAATCCGATCGCGATCGTCGTGCCCTGCCATCGCGTCATCGGCGCTAATGGCAGCCTCACCGGCTTCGGCGGCGGACTCGGCCGCAAGCGCACATTGCTCGAATTGGAAAATCAGCGATCGACTTTAACGCTATTCGACTAAAAGAGAATGCAAAAATGCCCCCTTTGCAGGGGGCATTTTTGTGTATGTTCGGCGGTGTCCTACTTTTCCACCCGATAGGGCAGTATCATTGGCGCTGACAGGCTTAGCTTCCGGGTTCGGAATGGGACCGGGCGTTTCCCTGTCGCTGTGGCCGCCGTAACTCTATTTATTTTTCATTCAAGTGTTCTGGTGGGGGGTGTGGTATTCGGCGCGACTAAAAGTCACGAAAGAATAGTGGTTGCGATTGTGTTGGTAAGTTTTCGGCCGGTTAGTGCCAGTTCCCTGCACTCATTGCTGAGCTTCTAGGTCTGGCCTATCAATCCCGTGGTCTGCGGGGGGCCTTATCCCTCTAAAAGGGTGAGAAACCTGATCTTGGAGAAGGTTTCCCGCTTAGATGCTTTCAGCGGTTATCCTGTCCGAACGTAGCTATCCAGCAGTGCCTCTGGTGAGACAACTGGTGCACTAGAGGTTCGTCCGTCCCGGTCCTCTCGTACTAGGGACAGGTTTCCTCAAGTTTCTGACGCGCGCGGCGGATAGAGACCGAACTGTCTCACGACGTTCTAAACCCAGCTCGCGTGCCGCTTTAATGGGCGAACAGCCCAACCCTTGGGACCTGCTCCAGCCCCAGGATGCGACGAGCCGACATCGAGGTGCCAAACCATCCCGTCGATATGGACTCTTGGGGAAGATCAGCCTGTTATCCCCGGGGTACCTTTTATCCGTTGAGCGACACCCCTTCCACTCGGGGGTGCCGGATCACTAGTCCCGACTTTCGTCCCTGCTTGACGTGTAGGTCTCGCAGTCAAGCTCCCTTGTGCACTTACACTCAACACCTGATTGCCGTCCAGGTTGAGGGAACCTTTGGGCGCCTCCGTTACATTTTAGGAGGCAACCGCCCCAGTTAAACTACCCGCCAGGCACTGTCCCTGAACCCGATTAGGGTTCGAAGTTAGGTGTCCAATACGGTCAGAGTGGTATTTCAACAACGACTCCGCTCTAACTGGCGTTAGAGTTTCACAGTCTCCCACCTATCCTACACAAACAGTACCGAACACCAATACCAAGTTGTAGTGAAGGTCCCGGGGTCTTTTCGTCCTGCCGCGCGTAACGAGCATCTTTACTCGTAGTGCAATTTCGCCGAGTCTATGGTTGAGACAGTTGGGAAGTCGTTACGCCATTCGTGCAGGTCGGAACTTACCCGACAAGGAATTTCGCTACCTTAGGATGGTTATAGTTACCACCGCCGTTTACTGGGGCTTAAATTCTCCGCTTCACCTTACGATTAACGGGTCCTCTTAACCTTCCAGCACCGGGCAGGCGTCAGTCCGTATACATCGTCTTGCGACTTCGCACGGACCTGTGTTTTTAGTAAACAGTCGCTTCCCACTGGTTTCTGCGGCCGGTTCCCGCTCCCAGCGCAAGGCTGTTCACGGTAAGCCGGCCCCCCTTCTCCCGAAGTTACGGGGGCATTTTGCCGAGTTCCTTAACCATAGTTATCTCGTACGCCTTGGTATTCTCTACCTGACCACCTGTGTTGGTTTGGGGTACGGGCCATGTATGCGCTCGCTAGAGGCTTTTCTTGGCAGCTGAGGATCACCGAATTCGCCTCAATCGGCTATGCATCACCTCTCAGGAATATGAACGACGGATTTGCCTATCGTTCTCCCTACAGGCTTGCCCCAGTATTACCACTGACTGGTACGGCTACCTTCCTGCGTCACCCCATTGCTTGACTACTACCCACCCGGGTCCCACGCAGCCGGCGGTCTTCGCACCCCGAAGGGATTGATAGACCACCATTTGGGTGGTTAGCAGAATGGATTCGTCAGGGACGCTCATACACGGGTACGGGAATATCAACCCGTTGTCCATCGACTACGCCTGTCGGCCTCGCCTTAGGTCCCGACTCACCCTGGGCGGACTGGCCTGGCCCAGGAACCCTTGGTCTTTCGGCGGGCAAGGTTCTCACTTGCCTAATCGCTACTCATGCCTGCATTCTCACTCCCCCAAACTCCACCATCGGTCACCCGACAGCTTCTCTGCATGGGGGACGCTCCCCTACCCAACCTTGCGGTTGCCGCGGCTTCGGCGGTGTGCTTGAGCCCCGCTACATTATCGGCGCACAATCACTTGACCAGTGAGCTATTACGCACTCTTTCAAGGGTGGCTGCTTCTAAGCCAACCTCCTGGTTGTCTCTGCGACTGCACATCCTTTTCCACTTAGCACACGCTTAGGGGCCTTAGCCGGCGATCTGGGCTGTTTCCCTCTCGACGTACGGAGCTTATCCCCCGCCGTCTCACTGCCACGCTATACACCACGGCATTCGGAGTTTGGCTGACGTCAGTAACCTAGTAGGGCCCATCGGCCATCCAGTAGCTCTACCTCCGTGGTGAAACACGTAACGCTGCACCTAAATGCATTTCGGGGAGAACCAGCTATCACGGAGTTTGATTGGCCTTTCACCCCTACCCACAGCTCATCCCCTCAGTCTTCAACCTAAGTGGGTTCGGGCCTCCACGCGGTCTTACCCGCGCTTCACCCTGGCCATGGGTAGATCACTCCGCTTCGGGTCCAGAACATGCCACTCAAGCGCCCTATTCAGACTCGCTTTCGCTGCGGCTACCCCACACGGGTTAACCTTGCGACATGTCCCTGACTCGCAGGCTCATTCTTCAAAAGGCACGCCATCACTCCACAAGGAAGCTCTGACGGATTGTAGGCACACGGTTTCAGGTACTATTTCACTCCCCTCCCGGGGTACTTTTCACCATTCCCTCACGGTACTAATCCGCTATCGGTCATCGAGAAGTATTTAGGCTTACCGAGTGGTCTCGGCAGATTCACAGCAGATTTCACGGGCCCGCTGCTACTCGGGAGTTGATACAAGGCAGGTGCCGGGTTTTCGCGTACCGGGCTCTCACCGTCTGCGGCGGACCATCCCAGGCCACTTCCGCTAACCACGACACTTTCTGACTGCCTCCCAGCTAGGTAGAGCTGAGAAATATCAATCCCACAACCCCGCACACACAACCCCTACCCGGTTACACATGCATGCGGTTTAGCCTGTTCCGCTTTCGCTCGCCACTACTCGCGGAATCACTTTTGTTTTCTTTTCCTACGGGTACTGAGATGTTTCACTTCCCCGCGTTACCTCCCGCACCCTATATATTCAGATACGGGTAACACGACATAACTCGTGCTGGGTTTCCCCATTCGGAAATCCTCGGATCAACGCTCGGTTGACAGCTCCCCGAGGCATATCGCAGCCTCCCACGTCCTTCGTCGGCTCTCGATGCCAAGGCATCCACCATGTGCCCTTAAACACTTACGAACACAAAAACCAAAAGAAAAATTACACATTTTTGACGAACACGCAGCCCGAGGGCGTCGCATCCGTCTAGATGCTCGCAACCACTATTCAATGCTCAAACACCACACCCCACCACCAAGATGGAGGGACACCACGTCGACCAAAGTCGGCCGAGTGTTGTCTCAGGGCCCAATAGTGTGTCTGGCGATTGCCTGTTGTTGTGCACCCGGCCCTCGTCCACTACAGACGAGAACCCCTCACGGCTCACACTCCACCAATTGGAGTGTTTCTCGTGGTGCTCCTTAGAAAGGAGGTGATCCAGCCGCACCTTCCGGTACGGCTACCTTGTTACGACTTCGTCCCAATCGCCGATCCCACCTTCGACAGCTCCCTCCAAAAGGTTAGGCCACTGGCTTCGGGTGTTACCGACTTTCATGACGTGACGGGCGGTGTGTACAAGGCCCGGGAACGTATTCACCGCAGCGTTGCTGATCTGCGATTACTAGCGACTCCGACTTCACGGGGTCGAGTTGCAGACCCCGATCCGAACTGAGACCGGCTTTAAAAGGATTCGCTTAACCTTACGGCATCGCAGCCCTTTGTACCGGCCATTGTAGCATGTGTGAAGCCCTGGACATAAGGGGCATGATGACTTGACGTCATCCCCACCTTCCTCCGAGTTGACCCCGGCAGTCTCTCACGAGTCCCCGGCATTACCCGCTGGCAACATGAGACAAGGGTTGCGCTCGTTGCGGGACTTAACCCAACATCTCACGACACGAGCTGACGACAGCCATGCACCACCTGCACACAGGCCACAAGGGAACCGACATCTCTGCCGGCGTCCTGTGCATGTCAAACCCAGGTAAGGTTCTTCGCGTTGCATCGAATTAATCCACATGCTCCGCCGCTTGTGCGGGCCCCCGTCAATTCCTTTGAGTTTTAGCCTTGCGGCCGTACTCCCCAGGCGGGGTACTTAATGCGTTAGCTACGGCACGGATTCCAAGGAAGGAAACCCACACCTAGTACCCACCGTTTACGGCGTGGACTACCAGGGTATCTAATCCTGTTCGCTCCCCACGCTTTCGCTCCTCAGCGTCAGTTACTGCCCAGAGACCCGCCTTCGCCACCGGTGTTCCTCCTGATATCTGCGCATTCCACCGCTACACCAGGAATTCCAGTCTCCCCTGCAGTACTCCAGTCTGCCCGTATCGCCCGCACGCCGAGGGTTAAGCCCCCGGTTTTCACGAACAACGCGACAAACCACCTACGAGCTCTTTACGCCCAGTAATTCCGGACAACGCTCGCACCCTACGTATTACCGCGGCTGCTGGCACGTAGTTGGCCGGTGCTTCTTCTGCAGGTACCGTCACTTGCGCTTCGTCCCTGCTGAAAGAGGTTTACAACCCGAAGGCCGTCATCCCCCACGCGGCGTCGCTGCATCAGGCTTGCGCCCATTGTGCAATATTCCCCACTGCTGCCTCCCGTAGGAGTCTGGGCCGTATCTCAGTCCCAGTGTGGCCGGACACCCTCTCAGGCCGGCTACCCGTCGTCGCCTTGGTAGGCCGTCACCCCACCAACAAGCTGATAGGCCGCGGGCCCATCCCACACCGCAAAAGCTTTCCACCAAAAGGCATGCGCCAAAAGGTCCTATCCGGTATTAGACCCAGTTTCCCAGGCTTATCCCGAAGTGCAGGGCAGATTACCCACGTGTTACTCACCCGTTCGCCACTCGAGTACCTCCGAAGAGGCCTTTCCGTTCGACTTGCATGTGTTAAGCACGCCGCCAGCGTTCGTCCTGAGCCAGGATCAAACTCTCCAAACAAAAACTCCTCGATAGACGAGGTGTATTTCGAATCAGAGAAAATCTGACCTAACAAAAAGACACCATACTTACTGGCATCAAAAAACGACCATACCCACACACGGGGAGTGTTAAAAGTATGGTCAAAAAAACAACAACAAACAAAAACACCAAACACACTATTGAGTTCTCAAACAACACTCTTGCTTATTTCGCCCGCTTCGGGGCAACCCTGCCAGCTTAATACAGATCCGGCAGAGGCGTCAACCCCCAAATTTCTTGCGATCGTGGTGATCGCTGCGAGGGCAGCCGTGCCAGGTTAGTACCAATCCGGCGAGGGAGTCAAGCCCCGGTCTCGGTCTCCTTCGGGGGTGACCGCGCCTGTGGGGCACTGACTTTGGTTACTGTACCCGCTCGATCTCCGCTCCCAAAATCGCCAGGTTTTCGACGAACAGTGGGTAGCCGCGATCGATGTGAAAGACGTCGTGGACCTCGGTGTCGCCGTCGGCGACAAGCCCGGCTAGCACCAGGCCGGCGCCGGCCCGAATATCCGAACACCAGACCGGTGCGCTGGAAAGTTGCGGCAGGCCCCGCACCACGGCGTGGTGGCCGTCGGTGCGCGCGTCGGCGCCCAGCCGGATCATTTCTTCGACGAATCGAAAGCGCGCCTCGAAGACGTTTTCCGTGATCATCGAGGTGCCGTCGGCGATCGATGCCAGCGCAATCGCCATCGGTTGCAGGTCCGTCGGAAAACCGGGAAACGGCAACGTCGCAACGTTCATCGCCTTCGGACGCTCGTACTGCGTCACGCGAAAACTATTGTCTGTCTGGGTGACGGTGGCACCCGCGTCGTGCAATTTGTGCAGCACCACCTGAAGATGCGCCGGATCGATACCGCTGATCGAGATGTCGCCGCGAGTGATGGCAGCGGCGATCCCCCAGGTGGCCGCGACGATGCGGTCACCGATCACTCGGTGCTCGGTCGGGTACAGCCGCGGGACCCCGGTAATCGTCATGGTCGGCGAACCCGCGCCCACGATCTGCGCGCCCATCTGGTTGAGCATCGTGCACAGGTCGACGACGTCGGGTTCCCGCGCGGCATTGTGGATCGTGGTGACGCCCTCGGCGACCACGGCGGCCATCAGGATGTTCTCGGTGGCACCCACCGAGGGGAATTCCAATTGAATCTCCGCGCCGCGCAACGCATCTGCGTGAGCGACGACGCACCCGTGCTCGATGTTGCACGTCGCACCCAGTTGCCGCAGACCCGCCTGATGCATATCCAGCGGGCGCGAGCCGATCGCATCGCCACCGGGCAGCGCCACTTTGGCCCGCTTGCACCGGCCGACCAGCGGACCCAGCACGCACACCGAGGCGCGGAACTGCCGCACCGCGGCGAAGTCCGCGTCGTACTTGGGCTCGTCGGGTGAGGTGATGCGGGCGACGTCACCGTCGAGTTCGACGGTGGCGCCCAGGCCGCGCAGGACCTCGGCCATCAGCGGCACATCGAGAATGTCGGGGCAGTTGGTGATGGTGCTGGTGCCTTCGGCCAGCAGGGTCGCGGCCATCAGCTTGAGCACGCTGTTCTTGGCGCCCCCTACTGCGACTTCGCCGGACAACCGGTTGCCGCCGGTTACCACGAATCGCTCAGCCACCCGCGTCAGTCTAGTGAAGCGGTATCGGCTTGTCAGTCGGCTAACTCACTTCGCCGAGTACGGTTTGTTCATGGCAGTCCATCTGACCCGCATCTATACCCGGACCGGCGACGACGGCACGACGGGATTGAGCGACTTCTCCCGCGTGTCGAAAAACGATCCCCGCCTGGTGGCATACGCGGACTGCGACGAGGCCAACAGCGCGATCGGCGCCGCCATCGCGCTGGGTCGGCCCGACGCCGAACTCGCGGACGTGCTGACCCAGATCCAAAACGATTTGTTCGACGCAGGCGCCGATCTGTCCACTCCGGTGGTGGAGAACCCGAAATATCCTCCGTTGCGCGTCGCCCAGTCCTACATCGACCGGCTCGAAGAATGGTGTGACAAATACAACGAGCGGCTGCCGGCGCTGAATTCCTTTGTGCTGCCCGGCGGTTCGCCTTTGTCGGCGCTGTTGCACGTCGCCCGCACCGTGGTGCGGCGCGCCGAGCGATCCGCTTGGGCCGCAGTCGATTCGGCACCGAACGACGTCAACGTGCTGCCGGCGAAATACCTGAATCGGCTCTCGGACCTACTCTTCATCCTGTCGCGGGTAGCCAACGCCGGCGGCGAGGTGCTTTGGAAACCAGCAGGGAAGCCGGGCGGCGGCGCCTAAACCGGTTGAGCCACTTTTCATTAGATGCTGCGACGCCGTGCGCGCGGGGACGGACGGGACTCCAGCCACGACAAGAACGCGGTCAACGCGCCCTGATCGAGCGCGATTTCGTAACCCGACCGGCGTTCCTGCGTCGTATCGCGTAGTTCCAGCACCACGATCTTGTCGGTCATGATGTCGAACTCGTCGCCGCGCGGCGCGCGCCGAGCCACGATCTCGACGCCTCGCCGGCTCAGCCGGCGATCCGGCCAGAGCCGGACACTGGAGAGCCGGTAAAACGCGGCTTCACCTCCGCGATAACGGATTACGCCGTGCCGCCAGCCGTGACCCCCGACCGCCGGGATGTCGCGCATGATGCCGGCCGTTCCGCCCTGCCGGAGTTTCAGCAGCCGATAACTCAGCGCCAGTACCGCAGCTCCCAACACGACGACGAGCACGACCATGCCAACCATGGGCGCGCTCATCGCCTTGTCCTAACGGCTAGTCGATCGCGCCGACGGCGCGCAACCTCGCGCGGCCCCGGGCGGCAACACGAGGATCGTCGGACTCGGAGTCTTGCTTGGCGGAAGCCTCGTCGATCTCCGACTCGAATTCGGCGGATTCGGCGAGAATGGTCACGCTCTCCTCGGTCACCGACAAGAACCCGCCATCCACCGCGACCCGTAGATCGTCTTCGCCCTCGCGCTCGACGCGCACCATTGCGTCATCGACCAATTGGGCCACCAACGGGATATGGCGGGGCAGGATACCGATCTCGCCGGCGGTGGTTCGGGTGAATAGGAACGACGCCTCCCCCGACCAGATCTTGCGGTCGACGGCGACGATCTCAACGTTCAATTCAGCCACCTCACACCACCTTTCGACTCGGCCAGCTGCTAGAGCTTGGCACCGAGAGTCTCGGCCTTCTTCGCCAAGTCGTCCAGGCCTCCGATCAAGAAGAACGCCTGCTCGGGCACGTGGTCGAAATCGCCCTTGCTCAGCCGGTCGAACGCCTCGATGGTCTCCTTGACCGGGACCGTCGAACCCGGCTGGCCGGTGAACTGCTCGGCCGCCATCATGTTCTGCGACAGGAACCGCTCGATGCGCCGTGCCCGGTTGACCAGCTGCTTGTCTTCTTCCGACAGTTCGTCGATACCGAGGATCGCGATGATGTCCTGAAGGTCCTTGTACCGCTGCAGGATTCGAATGACTTCCTGCGCAACACGGTAGTGCTCGTCACCGACGACGCTCGGGTCGAGGATGGTGGAGCTCGATGCCAACGGGTCCACGGCGGGGAAGATGCCCTTGGAGAACACCGATCGGGAGAGCTCGGTGGTGGCGTCCAGGTGGGCGAACGTCGTCGCCGGCGCCGGGTCGGTGTAGTCGTCGGCCGGCACGTAGACCGCCTGCATCGACGTAATCGACTTGCCCCGCGTCGAGGTGATGCGCTCCTGCAGCTCACCCATCTCGTCGGCCAGCGTGGGCTGGTAGCCCACCGCCGACGGCATCCGGCCGAGCAGGGTCGACACCTCCGAGCCGGCCTGCGTGAACCGGAAGATGTTGTCGATGAACAGCAGCACGTCCTTGCCCGCCTCGTCGCGGAACCACTCCGCCATCGTCAGCGCGGACAGCGCCACTCGCATACGAGTACCGGGCGGCTCGTCCATCTGACCGAAGACCAGCGCGGTGTCCTTGAGCACGTTGGCTTCCTTGAGCTCGACCCAGAGGTCGTTGCCCTCGCGGGTGCGCTCCCCCACGCCGGCGAACACCGAAGTACCGGAGAAGTTACGGGCGATGCGGTTGATCATCTCCTGGATCAACACCGTCTTGCCCACGCCGGCGCCGCCGAACAGTGCGATCTTGCCGCCACGCACGTACGGAGTGAGGAGGTCCACCACCTTCAGTCCGGTCTCGAGCATCTCGGTGCGGGGTTCGAGGTCCTCGAACGCCGGCGGCTTGCGGTGAATCGACCAGTGCTCGAAGTCTTCTCCGTATCCTGGTTCGTCCAAGCAGTATCCCAGCGCGTTGAAAACGTGACCCTTGACGTCCTCACCGACCGGCACGGTGATCGAGTTGCCGGTGTCGGTCACCTCGACGCCGCGCACGAGGCCGTCGGTGGGCTGCATCGAGATGGTGCGGACCAGATTGTCACCGAGGTGGTTCGCGACCTCCAGCGTGAGGGTTTTCTTCAGCTCCTCGAAGGTGATCTCCGCGTGCAGTGCGTTGAACAGTTCGGGGACCGAACCCCGCGGGAACTCGACGTCGACGACCGGCCCGGTCACCCGTACCACGCGGCCGCTGGTGTCCGATTTCGTCGGCTTGTCGGTCTTCTCGGCAGTAGCGCTCATATCTTTTTCGCTTCCTTGGGGGGCTACTTAGCGGCGTCGGCGAGCGCATTTGCGCCACCGACGATTTCGCTGATTTCCTGGGTGATCTGGGCCTGCCGCTCGCGGTTGGCCTCTAACGTCAGAGCCTTGATGAGGTCGTCGGCGTTGTCGGTGGCCGATTTCATCGCCCGCTGACGCGATGCCAGCTCGGAGGCCGCGGACTCGAGCATGGACGCGTAAACCCGTGTGGTCAGGTACCGCGGGAGCAGCGCCTCGAACAGAGTCGTCGCGTCCGGTTCGAACGAGTACAGGGTGCGCGGTCCAGTGTCTTCCTCGACATACTCCACGACCAAGGGCGCCATCCGGTGGGCCACCGGGGTCTGCGACATCATCGACTTGAACTCCGAATACACGATGTGCAGTTCGTCGACGCCCGGGCCGTCACCGGCCTGCTGATCGTCGTCACCCCCGGCGCCCTTCATGAACGCCCCCACCAACGTCGAACCGATCTCCGCGGCGTTCTCGTACTGGGGTTGCTCAGAGAAGCCCGACCACGACTCGACGATGTCCCAGTTCCGGAAGGTGTAGTAGTTCTGCGCCTTTCGGCCCACGGTGTAGAGGACCGGTTCCTTTCCCTCGTCTCGAAGCTGGGCGAAAAGCTGCTCGGAGCGACGGAAGATGCCGGAGTTGTAGGCGCCGCACAAACCACGGTCGGAGGACACCACCAAAACACCGGCCCGCGTCGGGTCCGGGCGCTCGACGAGCAACGGATGGTCCAGAGCGGCTTCGCTGGCCAGGGTGGTGAGCATCCGGGTGATCTCGAAGGCGTAGGGCCGGGCGGATTCGAGCCGATTCTGCGCCTTGGGAAGGCGCGATGTCGCGATCAGCTCCTGGGCTTTGGTGATCTTCTTGATCGAGCCCGCGGAGCGGATCCGCCCGCGTAGTTCGCGAAGTGTGGCAGCCATGGTTAGCTACTTCTTGTCCTTCTTGGGCTCTTTCTTCGCGTCCTTCTCCTTGGGCTCCGCCTTTTTGACCTTCACGGATTCCTTGTCGTCGTCTTCCTTGGCCTCGGCGTGCTCGTCGGGCACCACCGAACCACCGCCGGTTGCCGCGAAGCCCTTCTTGAAGTGATTGATGGCGTCGGTGAGGGTCTTCTCGTTTTCCTCAGTGAGCTTCTTGCTGGTGCGGATCTCTTCGAGGATCTTGTCCTCGGAGCCCCGGATGTGGTCCAGCAGTTCGGCTTCGAATCGCCTGACATCCTCGACCGGCACCGAGTCCACATGCCCACTGGTGCCTAGGAACATCGAAACCACCTGCTCCTCGACCGGCAGCGGCTGGTTTTGCGGTTGCTTGAGCAGCTCGACCAAGCGCGCGCCACGCTCCAACTGCGCCTTCGATGTGGCGTCCAAATCCGAGGCGAAGGCGGCGAAGGATTCCAATTCGCGGTACTGCGACAGGTCCAAACGCAGACTTCCTGCCACCTCTTTCATGGCCTTGATCTGCGCCGCGCCACCGACTCGGGACACCGAGACGCCGACGTTGATGGCGGGCCGGACGCCCTGGTTGAACAGGTCGGTCTCTAAGAAGCACTGTCCGTCGGTGATCGAGATGACGTTGGTGGGGATGTAGGCCGAGATGTCGTTGGCCTTGGTCTCGATGATCGGCAAACCGGTGAGCGAACCGGCGCCGAGCTCGTCGGAGAGCTTCCCGCATCGCTCCAACAGCCGCGAGTGCAGATAAAAGACGTCACCGGGGTAGGCCTCGCGGCCCGGCGGGCGGCGCAGCAGCAGCGAGATCGCACGGTACGCCTCAGCCTGCTTGGTCAAGTCGTCGAACACGATGAGCACGTGCTTGCCCTGATACATCCAGTGCTGAGCGATTGCCGAACCGGCGTACGGCGCAAGCCATTTGAAGCCCGCCGCATCGGAGGCGGGTGCCGCGACGATGGTGGTGTAGTCCATCGCACCGCCCTCTTCGAGCGTGCGGCGCACGGACGCGATCGTGGTGCCCTTCTGCCCGATCGCCACGTAGACGCAGCGCACCTGCATCTTCTCGTCGCCGGTCTCCCAGTTCTGCCGCTGGTTGAGGATGGTGTCGACGCAGACCGTGGTCTTGCCGGTCTTGCGGTCACCGATGATCAGCTGACGCTGGCCACGCCCGATCGGCGTCATCGCGTCGATGGCCTTGATCCCGGTCTGCAGCGGCTCACTGACGCTCTGCCGTTGCACCACCGAGGGCGCCTGCAACTCCAGCGCGCGACGAGTCTCGGCTTCGATGTCGCCGCCGCCGTCGATCGGTTGGCCCAGCGGGTTGACCACCCGCCCGAGAAAAGCGTCGCCGACGGGGACAGACAGGACTTCGTTGGTGCGCTTGACTTGCTGGCCTTCTTCGACCTTCTCGAAGTCACCGAGGATCACCGCGCCGACACTGTGCTCATCGAGGTTGAGGGCGACCCCGAGGACGCCGCCTGGGAACTCGAGCAGCTCCTGGGTCATCACCGACGGCAGACCCTCGACGTGCGCGATGCCGTCTCCGGCATCGATGACGGTGCCGACCTCCTCGCGAGAGGTGTCGGAGGTGAAGGAATCTACATACTCTTCGATCGCGCTCTGGATGTCAGCAGCGGATATCGTCAACTCGGCCATAGCTTTTCGTCTTCCTACTTCGGTTATTGCTGACTAGTTCGTGTTCACTCGGGCAGTTGAGCCTCGGCCGCGGTCAGGCGAGACGAGAGCGTCCCGTCGATCACTTCGTCGCCCACGGAGATCAGGAGCCCACCCAGCAGTGCGGCGTCGGTCTGCAGCTGCACAGCCACCGGGTGCCCGTAGATGCGGCTGAGCACCTCGGTCAGCCGGGTCCGCTGAGCAGCGCTGGGCTCGGCCGCCGCAGTCACCTGCGCGACGACTTCGTTGCGGCGTGCCACCGCCGCTTCGGCCAAGAACATCACGGCGTCGTCGGCGGATTGACCTCTCAACAGCTCGATAGTCTGGGACAGCAGTGCATTCGTGATCCGATTGCTCTGGCCGGTCGCGCTTTGGAGCACACTGCGCAGCAACCTGACTCGGCCTTCCGCCGGAGCCCCGTACTCACCAAGCAGGACCGCTAGGCGCGGCTGCGCCTCAAGGATCCGGGCAAACCGGAACAACTGGTCTTCGACCTCGTCGACCCGATCCTCGCGCGCGGCGACTTCCAACAGCGCTTGGCGCGCCACATGTTCGACGGCGTCGATCAGATCTGCATTGGCAGACCACCGCTCCGAAACGGCCGTCCGCAACAACTCCAGAGTGGGATCGCCGACCTTGCCGGACAGCAGGCGCTCGAGCAACCTGACCCTGGGCGCGGCGTCTTCGGAAGGCAGGGTGAGATACCGGGTGACGACGATTTCGCCGTTCAGCATCTTGGCTACCGAAACCAGTTCAGCGGCCAGCTTTTCCAATCCGCGAGTGTCGAGATCCTTTGCGATGGCGTCGAACCGATCCGTGACGCTCTTGAGCGCACGCCGACTCGCCGAGCGCATCTTCGCCATCAAGGGGTACTTGACATCAGTCGCCGCGGGGGCCATGGCATCGAGCTCGTCCAGGAAGCGATCGACCGTGGACGATTGCTGCTGGGCGTCGGCCACGTAGCTGCGCACCAATTCCTCTGCCTGGCGCACAGATTCGTGCCCGAGCTCCAGCCGTAGTTGACGGCTCACCTGGGCCCGCAACAGCTCAGCCTGGCGCGCACCCTGTGCCTTGATCCGCTCCGCATCGATCTCGGCCTGGGCCTGTAGCTGCTCGGTAATCCGTTCCGCATCTACCTTGGCCTCTTCGACGACCCGCTCGGCGTCCGACTTGGCCTCTTCCACGGCCTTGCTATGGGCCGTGGTCGACTCGGTCAGCCGCTCGGCGGCCGCCGCCGAATCTTCCAATTGCTGGCGCACCGTGTTCTGACGTGCGGCCATCAAATTGCGCACTGGCGGAACGACATAACGCACCACCAGGAAAACGATGGCGGCGAACCCGATCAGCTGTCCAATAAACGTCGACATTGATTAGTTACCTTGTCGCAGCGGAAGTTGTGACGTCGACGCCGAGAATGCGACTGGCCAGCGTGGCCGACATGGTAGCCACGTTGGCACGCAAATCCAGTTCCACAGCGTCCCTTTCCCGCTTCAATTGCTCGCCAGCCTGCTGCAAAGTCGTTAACACCTGCTGCTCGGCGTTTGCGCGCGCCTCGTCAACGACCTTGCGGCCGTCGGCGCGGGCTTTGTCGCGGAACGACGACGCCTGCACTCGGGCTTCTTTCATCGCCTTCTCGTAGTCGGCCTGCGCGGCCTCGAACTGCTCGTTCGCCTTCTTGTTGTCGGTGGCGGTCTTGGCGACCATCGCGTCGCGTTCGCGCAACACCTTCATGACCGGCGGCACGACGAATGTGCCGATGACGGCCAGCACGATCAAGAAGATCGCCAGCACGAAAAAGAACGTGCCGTTAGGGACGAGGAAGTTGTTGCCTCCCTCGGCTACTAACTGGCTGGACGCCAGAACGCTGCGGCTCGCGTCACCCATCACTGCGAACTAGCCGACGGGGGTGGCGAAGACGAACAGCGCCATGAAGGCCAGGTTGATGAAGTACGCCGCCTCAACCAGACCGACGGTGATGAAGAACGGCGTGAACAACCGGCCTTGCGCTTCCGGCTGACGGGCAATACCCGCAACCAGTGCGTTACCGGCAATACCATCACCGATACCGGCACCGATTGCGCCGCCGCCCATGATAATTCCACCGCCGATGAGAGCAGCGGCAGCGACTTGGGGGTCCAGGGCCATTCTTATCCTCCTTATAACTGGTAGTTCTCTACCAGGCTTCTGTAATCGTGTGTGGCTCAGGCCAATTCAAGTTGGTCTCAGTCATGGTGATCCTCGATCTCCATGGCTTGGCTGAAGTACAGGATGGTCAGGATCGAGAAGATGAACGCCTGGATCGCGCCGACGAACAGGTCGAACGCTTTCCAGATCGCGTTGGGCGCCCACATGATGTAGGGCGGGAAGAGCGCGATCAGCGCGACCAAAATGCCGCCGGCAAATATGTTGCCGAAAAGTCGCAGCGACAACGAGATCGGCTTGGCGAGTTCCTCGACGAGGTTGATCGGCGCCAGGAACGCCACGTGGCCCTTGAGCACCGCAAGCGGGTGTCCCACGATGCCGCGACGCCAGATACCGGCCACGTGGTAGCAGACGAATACGAAAAGAGCCAGCGCGAGTACGTAATTGATGTCCGCGGCCGCCGAACTGAGTAACTCGGTGGTGCGCCCGGATTTGTCGGTGTACTGCAGCGGCAGCACCGACAGCCAGTTGGAGATCAGGATGAACACGAAGATGGTGACCGCCAGCGGCAGGACGAAAGGTGCGATCCGCATCCCGACGGCGGCCTCGATCTGGTCGCGCATCTGGACGGTGATCGCCTCCCAGAACAACTGAACTCCGCTGGGCACCCCGGTCGAGGTGATCTTCGCGCGCAGATAGAAGGCGAGTGCCAGGACGATCAGGGCAGCGATCCCGGTCGACAGGATCGTGTCGGTGTTGACGGTCAGCCCGAGCCAGGTGGCGTGGGTGTGCTCGCCGACCTCGATTGCGCCTTCGGCCAGGAACCTCGACTCACTCATCGCTGGTGTTACCTCTTTCGGTACCTTCGGATGCCGGCTCCGCCCAGTCGCCGGCGCGCAGCTTCTTCCATACCGGCAGGGCGGTCGACAGCACCAACACCACCTGGAAAAGGGCCAAGCCGAACACCACGCCCAAGCCGGCGGGCCGGAAAATGTAGGCAATGATCAGGCCGATGACGGTGATGATCGCCAGCCGAGTCGCTGAATTCAGCGCCATCGAGCTTTTCATCGGATGTTCTTTCGCCGTTATCGACGCAACGGAGCGACGCACCAGCAGCGCGTTGAGCAAACCCAGGAGCAGTCCGACGCCGAAGAACACGCCGACCATCAGATGACCGGAGAAAGCGGCGCCAGCTACCGCAACAGCGGTGATCGCTGCGCAAACCACCAGGAGCCGAGACGGATTGAATGCAACGGACGGAAACACCAACGGCGCGTCCTGCGCTGGTGTCGTCACTGCAGCACCTCAATCCGGCTTGGTGAAGCGGAAAACTTCCGACCGACTGATCGGTAGCCCGCCGAGCGTATCGCACGTCACAGAGGATTCACTCAAGGGGTATCTCCCTTAGTCGGTCGTCGATCGGCGCGGCCGGAAAACGGTCCGGCGGCCCGATTGGCCGGCAACCCTCACGATTCTTTTTGGGGTTCTACCAGCACCGTACCACAAGGTCAGCGGTACTACTACTGCCCGTCGTAGTCCTCGTCTGCGTAGTCGTCGCGGCGACGCAAGAGCGGGATCACCGTCGCGACGCCGGCAACCACGATGGCGCCCAGCATCACCGCGCCGGTATCGCGTGGGTTGAAAAAGATCGTGCTGGCGGCGCCGAACGCGACGATGCCGACCCACAAATAGATGAGCAGTACCACCCGACGATGCGAATGGCCGATCTGCAACAACCGATGGTGTAGATGCATCTTGTCCGGGCTGAATGCGCTGCGGCCCGCGCGGGTGCGCCGCACGATGGCCAGCAACAGGTCGAGCATCGGCACGAACATCACCGCGACCACCAGCAGGAACGGTGACAGCAGAGCAAAGACGTCACGGGCGCCGTAGGCATTTTGCGAGATCGGTCCGGCCGCGGTGGTGGACGCGGCAGCAAGCATCAAGCCGATCAGCATCGAGCCGGAGTCGCCCATGAAGATCTTGGCTTTGTGGAAGTTGTGTGGCAGAAAGCCCAGACAGGCCCCCGCCAGCACGACCGAGATGACGGCGGGCGGATAGAACAGTACGTCGCCGCCATGGTCGCGCAGCAGACCGACCGAGAATATGCAGATCGCCAGCGCGGTGATCAGCCCGAGCCCGGCCGCCAGCCCGTCGAGCCCGTCGACGAAGTTCATCGCGTTGACAATCGACACCGTCAGCGCCAGCGTCAGCAGGATCGACGACGCCTGGTCCAGCACGATGGTGCCGACGCCCCCGAACGGGATGTACAGCACGCTCCATGCGACACCCATCGTGACCAGCACGCTGGCGGCGGTGATCTGGCCGGCGAATTTCGTCAGGGCGTCCAGACCCCAGCGGTCGTCGATGAGTCCGATGCCCATGATCACCGCGCCGGCCACCAACACCGCCGGCATACCGGTGGAATAGACGAAACCGCGGGTGAGCGCCGGGAGCTCGGATGCCAAGAACACCGCGCAGAGAACACCGACGAACATCGCCAGCCCGCCCATGCGGGGGGTCGGCGTGACGTGCACATCGCGTTCGCGCGGATAGGCGACCGCTCCCAAACGAGTGGCCAGCACCCGCACCGGTCCGGTCACGAAGTAGGTGATGATCGCGGCCGTCAGTCCGACCAACGCCAACTCGCGCAGCGGGACCCCGGCGCCGCGGTCGGACAGGGCGTGCAGACCAGCGGCAATGCTGACGAGATTGCTGGCCGGGTCGCTAGACACCACGAGACCGTACGCCACCTTCCTGAGACCTGAGGTCTCGCTCCATCACCGTTGCGCCGCTAGGCGATTAGCCGTCCCGGGTCCATTCCAAGCACTTCCGCGATGCGCTCGACGCTGACCGGTCCGGCGCGCAACAGGCGCGGAGTCTCGCCGGTGAGGTCGACGATCGTCGAGGCGGCCTGCTGCTGCGAGGGTCCCGCGTCGAGATAGACATCGACGGAATCGCCGAGTTGGTCCCGCGCCTCGGCGGCGTTTACCGCAGGCGGGCGACCGGAGACATTGGCGCTGGATACCGCCATCGGCCCGACCTCGCGCAACAGCTCGATCGCCACCGGGTGCAAGGGCATCCGCAGCATGACCGTGCCACGCGCGTCTCCGAGATCCCACTGCAGCGACGGCGCTTGCGCCACAACCAGACTCAGCGCACCGGGCCAGAACGCGCGGATAAGTTCGCGAGCGCCGTCCGGCATGGTGTAGACCAGGCCCTCGATGGTGTGCCAGGAGCCCACCAGCACGCCGACCGGCATGTCGCGCCCGCGGCCCTTTGCTGCCAACAGCGCGGCCACAGCGCGGTTGTCGAAGGCGTCGGCGCCGATGCCGTACACGGTGTCCGTCGGCATCACGACCAGCCGGCCACCCTTGAGCGCCCCGACCGCCGATTCGATTCCAGCCGAACGCTGTTCGGGCTCAGCACAATTGAACAACTCAGCCACGAGCGCTCCTACAGGCAGTCACGAATCTTGGCCGGCCGGTGAGATCTTTCCGCGCCCGGATGTCTTCGAAAATCCCTGTGCACTGGATCAATTCGACAGTCCGCGACGAGGTGGTGTCATCGTGCTCGACGGCGAAAAGGCCACCGGGGCGCAGCCAGCGTCCGGCGAGGTCCACCACCGCGCCGATCACCGTCATGCCGTCCGGGCCGCCGAACACCGCGTGCGCCGGATCATGCTGGGCGACTTCGAGATCCAGCTCGACACCATCGGGCACGTAGGGCGGGTTAGCCACCACCAGGTCGACTCGTCCGTCCAGCTCGGGCAGCAGGCCTTGCGTGGTGACGTCGGCGCGAACCAGCTCCACCGCGGTGCCCTCCACATTGCGGCGCGCGTAGTCCAGCGCCGCCTCGGAGTCATCGACGGCGATCACCCGCGCCGCCGGCCAATGCCCGGACAGTGTCAGGGCCAACGCACCGGATCCCGTACACAAATCGACGATCACCGGCGCCGCGGCGAGGCACTGTGCGGTGGCCCACTCCAAGATGGCCTCGGTCTCCGGGCGCGGGATGAAGACACCGGGGCCGACGTGCAGCACAACCGGCCCGAATGCCGCGGTCCCGGTGAGATGCTGCAACGGCACTCGCCGCGAGCGGGCGGCGACGACGTCGTGGTATCGCACCAGGAACTCGTCGTCGATGGATTCGATCAAGGTCAGCCGACCGCGCTCGGCACCCGCCACATGAGCGGCCAACTCCTCGGCATCCCAACGCGCAGAATCGATTCCGGCCTCGGCGAGCACCGCCGCAGCAGAGTCGATTGCGCGCCGCAGGACGGTCATGCCTGTTGCAACCGGGCCTGTTTGTCGGCGGCACTCAATGCGTCGAACAGCGCATCCAGGTCACCGTCGAGAACCTGGTCCAGATTGTGTGACTTGAAACCGATTCGGTGATCGGTGATCCGGTTCTCCGGGAAGTTGTAGGTGCGAATCCGTTCGCTGCGATCCACGGTGCGGATTTGGCTGGCCCGGTCCGCCGACGCGTCGGCCTGCGCCTGCTCCTCGGCAAGTGCCTGCAAGCGGGCGGCGAGCACCTGCATCGCCCGGATCTTGTTCTGCAGCTGCGATCGTTCGTTTTGGCAAGTGACGACGATTCCGGTGGGCAGGTGGGTGATTCGCACCGCCGAGTCGGTGGTGTTGACGCCCTGCCCACCCTTGCCCGACGAGCGGTAGACGTCGATGCGCAGATCCGACTCATCGATCTGCACCTCGCCGACTTCCTCGGGTTCGGGGTAGACCAGCACGCCGGCCGCCGAAGTGTGCACGCGGCCTTGGGATTCCGTCACGGGCACGCGTTGTACGCGGTGCACTCCACCCTCGAACTTCAGGCGCGACCACACCCCGTCGACCGAGTCGCCCTTGCTGGCGATCGTCAGCGTCGCGTCCTTGTAGCCACCCAGATCGGAGGTGGTTTCGCCCAGCATCGTCACCGTCCAGCCATGCCGCTCGGCGTAGCGGATGTACATCCTGGCCAAGTCGGCGGCGAACAACGCCGATTCCTCGCCGCCTTCACCGGATTTGACCTCGAGCACGACGTCGTCGGCGTCATGGGGATCGCGCGGCGCCAGCATGTCGGTCAGTTGAGTGTCCAGCTCGGCCACCCGCGCTTGGAGCTCGACGACCTCGTCGGCGAACGAGTCGTCGTCGGCGGCCAGTTCGCGGGCGGTCTCCAGGTCGTCGCGCGCCGACTCCAGCTTGCGATGCGTGGCGACGATCGGGGCCAGCCGGGCGAACCGACGGCCGGCCTTGCGCGCCTCGTCGGGATTGCTGTGCAGTTCGGGGTCTGCCAGCCGCCGCTCGAGTTCGGCGTGCTCGGCAAGCAGCACGTCAATCGTCTGTACCGGCTGCGCCATCACACACCTCCTCCCCCGCCGTTTACCGCGAACGCAAACCGACGCCCGGCCTGCGCAAGTTGGTGCGCAGTTCGGGCGTCGGTAAGGCAGCTATTTGTCGGCCGATTCCTTGTCAGCTCCGGCCTTGCGCTTTCCGTAGCGCTTTTCGAAGCGCGCCACGCGGCCACCGCTGTCCAGGATCTTCTGCTTGCCGGTGTAGAACGGGTGGCACTGCGAGCAAACCTCGACAGTGATGTGACCGCCGTCCTTGGTGCTACGCGTCTGGAACGTGTTACCGCAACCGCAGAGCACGGTGGTCTCCCCGTAGGCGGGATGAATGTCAGCTTTCATGATGTCCTCTTCGATCGTTGTCGCCCTGGTCCCCGCAGGGATCCGGCCGTCGGGCGTAACCTCGGAACCGCAAGGCGGCCCCGGGCAGTCGACGCTCGATTATGCCAGGTCAACTACCTTCTCCCCAAACACCGAGATCCACCCGCACATTCCCGGCCGGATTAGTCGCGGCTCTTGCACCGAGACCGTAACCACCCGGACACCCGGGTGTCGGCTGCGTGGTTACCGGGAGCGCCTCGCGCGTGCAGCGTTGGGACGCTAGTCGTTGTCCATGTTCCCCGGTGTCGTCTTGGACACCTGGACCAGGAATTCGTAGTTGGTCTTCGTCTTGCGCAGCTGGCTCATCAGCAGGTCGATAGCCTGGTGCGAGTCCAGACCCGACAGCACGCGGCGCAGCTTGTGCACAATGCCGAACTCGTCGGGCGACAGCAACAGCTCGTCCTTACGAGTACCGGACGGGTTGACGTCGACCGCCGGGAACACCCGGCGCTCGGAGATCTTGCGGTCCAGCTTGAGCTCGGCGTTACCGGTGCCCTTGAACTCCTCGAAGATGACCGTGTCACCGGTGGAGCCGGTCTCGACCATCGCCGTGGCGATGATGGTCAGCGATCCGCCTTCTTCGATGTTGCGCGCCGCACCGAGGAAACGTTTCGGCGGGTACAGCGCGGTGGAGTCGACACCACCGGACAGGATCCGGCCCGATGCGGGCGACGCGTTGTTGTACGCGCGGCCCAGGCGGGTGATCGAGTCGAGCAGCACCACGACGTCCTTGCCCTGCTCGACCAGCCGCTTGGCGCGTTCGATGGCCAGCTCGGCGACGGACGTGTGGTCCGACGGCGGCCGGTCGAAGGTGGAGGCGATGACCTCGCCCTTCACCGAACGCGTCATGTCGGTGACCTCTTCAGGACGCTCGTCGACGAGGACGACCATCAGGTGGCATTCCGGGTTGTTCTTGGTGATCGCGTTGGCGATGTCCTGCAGGATCGTGGTCTTACCGGCCTTGGGGGGCGACACGATCAGGGCCCGCTGGCCCTTACCGATCGGCATGATCAGATCGATGACCCGCGTGGTCAGCCGGTCGGGAGTCGTTTCCAGGCGAAGGCGCTGGTTGGGGTAGAGCGGCGTCAACTTCTGGAAATCGGGACGCTTCTTGACGTCTTCGACCGGTCCACCGTTGACGCTGTCCAGGCGAACCAGCGGATTGAACTTCTGCCGCTGGTTGGGCTGCTCGCCCTCTTTGGGCACCCGCACCGCGCCGGTCACGGCGTCGCCGCGGCGCAGGCCATTCTTGCGCACCATATTCATGGACACGTAGACGTCGTGCGGGCCGGCCAGATACCCGGAAGTACGCACGAACGCGTAATTGTCGAGGACGTCAAGAATGCCGGCTACCGGTTGGACGACGTCGTCCTCGCGCAGTTCGGCCTCGCCGCCGCCCTCGCCCGAGCGCTCACCGCGACGCCGGCGGTCACGGAACCGGCGGCCGCGACGGCCCCCACGGCCGTCGCCGTCGTCGTCCTGTTGGTTCGAGCCGCCGCGGTTTTGCTGGCCGCCGGAGCCTTGCTGATCGCCGGAATCGGATCCGCGGTCGTCGTTCTTGGATTCCTTTTGGCCTTGGCCCTGGCCGCCGTCGCGCCGGTCGGCTTGGCCGCCGTCGCGCTTGTCGGCCTCGCGAGTGGCCGTGCCGTTGCGGCTCTGCGAGCCCTCGCCGTCGGCCTCATCGGCGGGGGTGGCCGATCCCGCGTCGCGGGAGGCGCCGCGCCGTTCCCGGCGTTGGCTGCCCTCGTTCGCCGAATCCTTCTGTTCCCCTTGGGCAGTCGGTTCTTCGGCGGCAGTTTTCTCTTGGTTCTTGTCCTGTTCGGACTTGCCGGTGTTCTCGGCCGGGGCGGCGGCGGATGTACCGTTGGCCTGTCCCCTGATTTCCTTGATCGCGGCGATGAGTTCGTTCTTACGCATCCCCGACGTCCCCTTGACGCCGGCCTGATTAGCCAGCGCACGCAACTCGGGCAGCACCATGGTGGACAGGGAGCCGGCCGAGACATTGGGTTTCACGTCCGGAGTGTCGGTGGTCACGGCGTTCGGCAGCTGATTGCTGTCGGTACTTTCCCCAGCCGTGAACAGGTCCGTATCAGTCACGGATTTCCTTTCTTCCCTCGATGATCACGTCATACGAGGGGTTCGTTGCATTCAGCTAAATTGCCGAGTGCGCCCAAAAATCGACTCTGCAACGGTGATCGCCTGGATGGGCGGAGAAAACGGCGAACCTCGTCCACGAGAAGAATTGGTGTTATCCCAGCGGCAAGGCAGTATGTATGCAGATGCAGATGACTGCGATTGCTGGACGATGCCGAGGATAGCCCGCATCTGTGCTTGAAGCAAGCAAACCCTCCGGTGAGCCTGTGGATTAACCAGCGACTGTGACACCCGGGCTCCAGCGAGCCCCTTCGCCGGCCGTCATCTCGGTGATGGTGAATCCGTTGGCAACGCCGCAGTCCAGCGCCTCAGGCGGCAACTCCGACTCGGTGGTCAATGCAATAACTGAGGGGCCCGCCCCCGAAAGCGTCGCTGACACATTAAGACGCCGCAGCAGCCGCAGATATTCCGCCGACGCCGGCATGGCGGGAGCCCGTTGCGGCTGATGAAGCACGTCTTCGGTGGCCGCCATCAGCAGATCCGGGCGTTGGGTCAGCGCCACCACCAGCAAGGCGGCGCGGCTGACGTTGAATCGTGCGTCCTCGTGGCTGACCTGGGCGGGCAGCAGCACCCGCGTCTCGGCGGTCGACGAACGCTCCTCCGGAATCGCGCAGAACAGCCGGATGTCGGGGTGCAGCGCCAGCGGGACGGCCGAGTAGGCCGGCGCATCGGCGGCCTCCTCGGTCCACGAAACCACCGCGCCGCCCAGCACCGCGGCCGCGGCGTTGTCCGGGTGACCCTCGAACTCCGAGGCCAACTGGATCAGCTGAGCCTCGCTGAAGGGGGTGGAATCCGTTTGCGCGACAAGGCCATTGACCGCGGCAAGACCGCTGACCACAGCCGCCGCGGACGAACCGAGGCCGCGGGAATGCGGGATGGCATTGCGGCAGTGCACCACCAGGCCGGGCGCACGGACGCCGGCGGCCTGCAGCCCGCGCTCGACGGCGCGCACCACCAGGTGCTCGGGGCCCAGCGGCACTTGTCCCGCGCCCTCGCCCTCGACCTCCACGACCAAGCCGGAATCGGTTGTCTCCAGGACGATCTCGTCGTACAGACTCAACGCGAGACCGATGCTGTCGAAACCCGGTCCAAGATTGGCGCTGGACGCCGATACCACAGCGCTGGCCACCAGTCCGGCGGGCAGCAGCTGATTCACCGGCACGGGCTCAGACCTGAAGCGTGCCGACCCGTCCCCCGCAAGCGGGTGGTAACCCCAGCGCCCGGCTTCGCCGCGCTTGCGATCGTCACGACGCGAGTCCCAACTTCTCGACGACGAGGACCGGATCCACCGGCAGCGGGGAAACGCTGGGCATATCCTTCAGCGCCGTATCGGGATCCTTGAGGCCGTTACCAGTGACCGTGCACACCACCGTCGACCCGCGGGGCACCCACCCGTCTTCGACAGATTTGAGCAGGCCCGCGATGCTGGCCGCAGAGGCAGGCTCGACGAACACGCCCTCGGATTCGGCCACCAGGTGGTAGGCCGCCAGGATCTCCTCGTCGGTCGCCGCCAGGAAGCGTCCATTGGATTGCTCCTGAGCCGCAACGGCGGCCGTCCACGACGCCGGCGAACCGATCCGGATCGCGGTGGCGATGGTCTCGGGGTTCTTCACGGGTTTGCCGGACACCAGGGGCGCGGCTCCGGCCGCCTGGGTGCCCAGCATGCGGGGCAGCTTCTCGAACACGCCGTCCTGGTGGTACTCGGTGTAGCCCTTCCAGTACGCGGTGATGTTCCCGGCGTTGCCGACGGGCAGCGAGTGGATGTCCGGCGCGGTACCCAGCGCGTCCACGATTTCGAACGCCGCCGTCTTCTGGCCCTCGATCCGCACGGGGTTGACCGAGTTGACCAACGAGATCGTCGGGAAGTCGGCGGCCATCTTGCGGGCCAGTTCCAGGCAGTCGTCGAAGTTGCCGTCGATCTGAATGATTCTGGCGCCGTGCATCACCGCCTGCGCGAGCTTTCCCATCGCGATCTTGCCCTGGGGTATCAGGACCGCACAGGTGATGCCGGCGCGCGCCGCGTAGGCCGCCGCCGACGCCGAGGTGTTTCCCGTCGATGCGCACAACACGGCCTGCTGTCCGCGGGCCACGGCGTCGGTGACCGCCATCGTCATGCCCCGGTCTTTGAACGAGCCGGTGGGGTTAAGCCCCTCGACCTTCAGGTGGACCGTGCAGCCGGTCTGCTCCGACAGCCGGGTCGCCGGGATCAGCGGGGTGCCACCCTCGAGCAACGTGATCGCCGTCCAGTCGGCGCCGACCGGCAACCGGTCGCGGTACGCGGCGATCAGACCCGGCCAGGGTTTGTGGACCGCGGTTCGTGGCGTGCTCATATGCTGGTTCCTTCCAATCTCAGCACGCTTGCCACACTCTGCACGACATCCAAATCGGCCAGCGCATCAACGGTTTCCGAGAGTGCGGCATCGGTCGCGCTGTGCGTGACCACCACGATACGGGCCCCCACCCGTCGCCCGCCCTCGTCCGCGACGCCTTCCTGACGAACCTCGGCGATGCTGACCTCACGTTTGGCGAATTCGGCTGCCACCGAGGACAACACACCGGGCTTGTCCGCGACGTTCATGCTGACGTAGTAGCGGGTGGAAATGAAACCCATTGGCGCAACCGGTAATTGGGCGTATTTCGATTCTTTCGGTCCGCGACTGCCCAGCACCCGGTTGCGAGCGGCCATCACCAGGTCACCGGTCACCGCGGATGCGGTCGGCGCGCCGCCGGCGCCCTGGCCGTAAAACATCAGCCGGCCCGCCGCCTCGGCTTCCACCACCACGGCGTTGAACGCGCCGTTGACGGTGGCCAGCGGATGCTCCAGCGGCACCAGGGCGGGGTAGACGCGCGCCGAGACCCGTTGCTGGCCATCGTCGGTCGTGATGCGCTCGCAGACGGACAGCAGTTTGATCGTGCAGCCCAACGCGTGCGCGGATGCGAAGTCGGCCGGCGTGATCTTGGTGATGCCTTCGCGGTAGACGTCGTCGGCGGTCACCCGGGTGTGGAAGGCGATGGACGCCAGGATCGCGGCCTTGGCCGCGGCGTCGAAGCCCTCGACGTCGGCGGTGGGATCGGCCTCGGCGTAGCCCAGCGCACTCGCGTCGGCCAGGGCGCTGGCGTAGTCGGTGCCGGTGCTGTCCATCGCGGACAGGATGTAGTTGGTGGTGCCGTTGACGATGCCGGCCACCCGGACCACCGTGTCCCCGGCCAACGACTGGGTGAGCGGGCGGATCACCGGGATTGCGCCCGCAACCGCCGCCTCGAAATACAAGTCGACATGCGCGTTTTCAGCTGCCTGAGCCAGTTCGCCGGTCGAGGTGGCCAACAGTGCCTTGTTGGCGGTGACGACCGACTTGCCGTGCTCGAGCGCGGCCAGGATGGCCTTGCGCGACGGCTCGACCGGCCCCATCAACTCAACGACGATGTCGACGTCTTCCCGCGAGACCAGCTCTTCGACGTTGTCGGTGAGCAGTTCGACGGGCACACCGCGGTCGTCCGCGACGCGCCGAACCCCGATGCCGCGCAGCGCAAGAGGGGCGCCGACCCGGGCCGCGAGATCGTCCGCGCTCGCCTCGATGATGCGGACCACTTCGCTGCCGACGTTGCCCAACCCGAGTACCGCTACGCCGACTGGTTTTCCATTCCCGGACACAGTCACCTCACTTCCAGACTCAGCAGATCGTCGACCGTCTCGCGGCGCAGGATCAGTCGGGCCCGTCCATCGCGAACCGCGACCACGGCAGGCCGGCAGATCATGTTGTAGCGGCTCGACAGCGAATAGCAGTAGGCGCCGGTCGCGGCCACCCCGAGCAGGTCGCCCGGTCCCAGATCGCCGGGCACCCAGGTATCGCGCACAACGATATCGCCGCTCTCGCAGTGCTTTCCGACGATGCGGGCCAGCGCCGCCGGTGCGTCGGTGACCCGGGACACCAGCCGGGCGTCGTACTGCGCGTCGTAGAGCGCGGTACGGATGTTGTCGCTCATGCCGCCGTCGACGCTGACGTAGCGCCGGATTGCCGTCGTGCTGACCTCGACGTCCTTGACGGTGCCAACCTCGTAGAGCGTGATGGTCCCCGGTCCGGCGATGGCCCGTCCGGGTTCGACCACCAGGCGGGGCGTGGGCAGACCAACGGCCGCGGCCTCATTGCTGATGATCGCGCTCAGCTTGGCCGCGAGTTCGGCCATCGGGGGCGGGTCGTCGGATGCCAGGTACGAGATGCCAAGGCCGCCACCGAGATCGACGGTCGAGATCTGTGCAGTCTTGTCCACTCCGAACGCAGCGACGACCTCCTGCAGCAGGCCGAGCACACGGCGCGCGGCCAGCTCGAAGCCGGCGACGTCGAAGATCTGCGAACCGATGTGGCTGTGCAGGCCGACCAGCCGCAGGTGATCGGTCGCGAATACCCGTTCCACCGCCGCCATCGCCGCGCCGCCGGCGACTGACAGGCCGAACTTCTGGTCCTCGTGCGCGGTGGAGATGAACTCGTGAGTGTGGGCCTCGACGCCGACGGTGAGTCGCACGAAGACGTCCTGGACGACGCCGGCCTCCCCCGCGATCGTTTCGAGGCGCTCGATTTCGGTCATCGAGTCCACGACGATATGGCCAACCCCGGCTTTGACCGCGGTCGTCAACTCCGTGACAGATTTGTTGTTGCCGTGCAGGGTAATTCGCTCCGGCGGGAAGTTGGCGTGCAGCGCGACGGCCAGTTCCCCGCCGGTGCACACGTCGAGGCAGAGGCCCTCTTCGTCGATCCAGCGCGCAATCTCGGTGCACAGGAACGCCTTAGCGGCGTAGTGGACATTAGCACCGCCGCCGAACGCCGCCGCGATCTCTCGGCAGCGGGAGCGCAAGTCGTCCTCGTCGACGACGAAGAGCGGAGTTCCATACTCCTGGGCGAGATCGGTCACCGGGACTCCGGCGATGACGGCCACCCCGGCGTCGTTGCGAACCATGTTGTGCGGCCAGACATTCGGCGCCAAGCCCAGCAGCTCCTCCGGCGACTGCGGCCGGGGTGGGCTGTCCGCATGACGGATTTCCTCGGCGTGCCGGGGACCGGCGGGATGGACGTTCACATTCTCTCCGGGGCGCTGACGCCGAGTATCGCCAATCCGTTGGCGATGACCTGCCGGGTGGCCTGGCACAACGCCAGCCGGGCGATGTGCAGGTCGCCGGGTTGTTCGTCGCCCTGGGGCAATACGCGGCACGAGTCGTAGAACCGGTGGTAGTCACCGGCAAGGTCTTCCAGGTAACGGCAGATCCGGTGCGGCTCGCGCAGCGACGCCGCGGTGTCGAGCACCCGCGGGAACTCGCCGATGGTGCGCAGCAGCGCACCTTCTTTGTCGTGGCTGAGCAACTCGAGATGGCCTTCAAAACCGGCACCGTCGGGAATCAGGCCGAGCTCCGCGGCGTTGCGGGCCAGCGCCGAGAGCCGGGCATGCGCGTATTGCACGTAATACACCGGGTTTTCATTCGACGCCGACGACCACAGCGCCAAATCGATGTCGATCGCCGTATCCACCGACGAACGGGTCAGGCTGTAGCGGGCGGCGTCGACACCGAGCGCGTCCACCAGGTCGTCGAGCGTGATCACGGTGCCGGCCCGTTTACTCATCCGCACCGGCTGGCCGTCGCGGACCAGGTTGACCATCTGCCCGATCAGCACCTCCACGGTCGCGGGGTCGTCACCGAACGCGGCCGCCGCGGCCTTGAGCCGCGCGATGTAGCCGTGGTGGTCGGCACCAAGCATGTAGATGCACAAGTCGAAGCCGCGTTGTCGCTTATCCAGGTAGTACGCGATGTCCCCGGCGATGTAGGCGGGTTTGCCGTCGCTCTTGATCACGACGCGGTCCTTGTCGTCACCAAAAGCGCTGCTGCGCAACCAACTTGCGCCATCCTTGTCGTAGATGTTGCCGGCCTCGCGCAGCCGCGCTATAGCTTCGTCGACGCGTCCGCTGGTGTGCATCGAGTCTTCGTGGGTGTACACGTCGAAGTCGGTACCGAATTCGTGCAGCGTCTCCTTGATGTGGGTGAACATCAGGTCGACGCCGATCTCGCGGAAGGTCTCGTGCATCTCGGTTTCGGGCAGGCTCAACACATCGGGTGCCTTCTGCAACACCTGGGCGGCGATGTCGTTGATGTAGGTGCCGGCGTAGCCGTCCTGCGGGGTGGGTTCGCCCCTGGCCGCGGCGATCAGCGAGTTGGCGAAGCGGTCGATCTGCGCGCCGTGGTCGTTGAAGTAGTACTCGCGCGTGACGTCGGCACCCTGCGTCGATAGCAGTCGACCCAGCGCATCGCCGACGGCGGCCCAGCGAGTACCGCCGATGTGGATCGGTCCGGTCGGGTTGGCCGAGACGAATTCCAGATTGATCTTGGTGCCGGACAGCGTGTCGGAGTATCCGTAGCGGTCGCCGGCGTCGATCACGTCGTTGACGACCTTGGCTTGGGCCGACGCCTCGAGGCGCAGGTTGATGAAGCCCGGTCCGGCCACTTCCGCCGACGAGATACCGTCGGCCGCGACCAGCGCCTCGGCCAGCCATCCGGCCAGTTGACGCGGGTTGGCGCCGACCTTCTTGCCCAGCTGCATCGCCAGGTTGCTCGCGTAATCGCCGTGTTCGGGATTGCGCGGTCGTTCCACCGTGACCGTCGCCGGCAGCACCGACGCGTCGAGGCCATGCTCGGCCAGCACCGCGGATGCGGTGACCTTGAGCAGCTCAGCCAGGTCAGCGGGGGTCACGAGCGTCCATCCTATTGGTTAGCGTGCCTACGCCTCGAATCCATTGCGATGTCAGCGCTGCCACCCGGATGCGTTAGTCTGTCCCGGATAGTTTGAAGCCCATTGGCGCAGTATCTATATCGTGCGCCCCCGTAGCTCAGGGGATAGAGCGTCTGCCTCCGGAGCAGAAGGCCGCAGGTTCGAATCCTGCCGGGGGCACCATCTGACCAGGCGATTCACCTTCCCCCAACCCCGGCGGCGGCAAACTACCCCTAGCAGTTCCCGGGCGACAGTCGAAACCTTCTACTTCCAGACCACTCGAGTGTTCACCCACCGCCCCCGTGGATGGCAATGATGGCCAATTGTGCGAGCGCGGCGGCCAGGGCGAGGATCAGGAACACCGAGACTCGCGGGCTGACATAAGCGCGCAGGAAGGGCTGGGTCGGGAAGGAGAAGGTCTCCGCGACGCCGAGCGGCTTGTATTTGTGAGCGGCCTCGAAGGCGGGATTGAGCACCATCTTGAGCATGTCACGGCGCGACCGGTAGCGCATAAAGCCGACGATGCTCCAGCCCGGATCGGGGCCGACCATCCAGGAATCGATGTAGCCGCCGACTTTGCGCGTCGCCAGCGCCGGATGGCCGCCGTGTCGTAGCAGCAGCGGCATGAAGGCCTTGGAATAGGCCCGCATCATCGCGTTCGCCGGCACCTCGGCCCCGGTGTCCGGATCGGTGACCGTGGTATCGGGCACGCGCACCAGATTGACCATGACGAATTCGCGGCCGTCGTCCTCTTCGAGGAAGGTGCGCACCACCGCGAGATCAGTCGCGCCGCCAGAGCCCCGCGCCTCGATTTGGGCCAGCATGGTGTCGATCTCGCCCTGCCGCAGCTTGCCGCGCCAATTGTCGTAGAACAGTCGAAAACCACCGTAGAGCGCGGCCGCCACCAGCCATACCCACCACCCGGGCATCATGGACGATCTCCCTTCGGGCGTTCAGCACCGTCCAATGCGCACGACCCTGCGGAGTCGGCTTGCGCAACACGTCGCCGGACACCAGACCGGCCAGCCGGGCAGCCGGTCATTGCCGGCTCATTTCGGCTGCCGCCTCGGCTCCAGTTGTGGCGAGATCCTGGTCATCGACGAGCTGGATGTCGAGTTCGTGGAGTTTCCCCGCGAATGCGAAAGGTGCCTGGTACCGGCCGGACACGGCCGATCCGTGGTTGTAGCCGATGCTGGCGCCGACCGACGAGATCATCATCATGACCAGCGGCAGCTCGACCGAGCCCGCCGCGTGGCCGTTGACCTGCACAGTGATCGACCCCGTCCGGCCCGCGCCCCGGCGCAGCCGCACAACCAGCGTCGAATCGCCGGCGGGGACGTCGACGGCCGATTCGACGATCGAGTGGTCATCGAACGCGTTGTAGTCGACCACGAGCTTGTCGTTCTGCACGAATACCGCGATGCCCGAGTTCTCGGTGCCGGTGGCGAACAGCACGCCGTCCTGACCCTGGCTTCGGGTTATCCGCGCGGTGAGGTCGAAGCTACGGCCTCCGATGGCGGCGGCCGCTTGTCCGGGCTGCGGGGACATCGGTGGCCGGTAGACGTAGTGCTGGTCGACGGGGTGGGGTGAGTTCGGCCGGAATCGGGCGCCGAACAGCTCAATGGTGCGGTCGTCGAGCGGGAGCACACCGTGCTTTTCGGCCTCCGCCCACCACAGCCGGATCAGTTCGCTGAGCCGCTCGGGCTGTTCGGCTGCCAGGTCGGTGCACTCGGACCAGTCTGTGCCGAGGTGATAGAGCTCCCAGCGTTCGGTGTCGAAATCGGCACCCGGGGTGTGCTTGCACACGGCTTTCCAGTCGCCGGCGATGATCGCGCGGCTGCCCATCATCTCGAAGTACTGGACGGTGTTGGCGGCTGGCGCGTCCGGGTCGTCGATGAGGCCGGCGAAAGAGTGGCCGGTGACCGGGAGCTGTTCGATGCCGCGGTAGTTATGTGGTGGTGTAACTCCGAGGAGGTCGTAGACCGTCGCGGCGATGTCGGAGACGTAGACGAACTGATCGCGTTTTGTTCCACGCTGATCCACGGCGATCCGGTCGGGGTAATGCACGATCATCGGCACGTGCACGCCGCCTTCGTGAGTGTTCTGCTTGTACCACTTGAACGGGGTGTTTCCGCACTGCGCCCAGCCCCACGGATAGTTGGTGTGGCTGTGCGGGCCACCGATGTCATCGAGGCGATGCATCACCGTCTCGGGCGTGTCGAAGATGCCGTTGAAGAATTTCATCTCGTGGAGAACGCCGTACGGTCCGCCCTCCTGGGACGCGCCGTTGTCAGCAAGTACCAGCAGCAGCGTGTTGTCGAGTTGGCCCAGATCGCGTAGGCCCGCGACCAGGCGGCCGATCTGGTCATCGGTGTGATCGAGGAACGCCGCGAACGCCTCCTGGAGCCGGCAGGCAAGCTTACGTTGGTCGTCGCCGAGATCGGCCCAGGCGTCCACGCCGGGGTTGCGCGGGGCCAGTTCGGTTTTAGCCGGCACGACGTCCGATTCGAGCTGGCGGTCAAACCACCTTTGCCGCAAGAGGTCCCATCCTTCGTCATATCTGCCGCGGTACTTGGCCAGGTAAGCCTCGGGCGCCTGATGCGGGGCGTGGGTCGCACCGAAGGGCAGGTAGAGAAAGAACGGCCGGTCGGGTCGCACACCGCGTGAATCCGACACCATTTTCAGAGCCTGATCGACTAGGTCTTGGGACAGGTGGTAGCCGTCTTCGGGCCGGGCGGGCGGTTCGATCGGGTGGTTGTCGCAGACCAGTTGAGGATGGAACTGGTCGGTTTCGCCCTCGAGGAAACCGTAGAAGCGATCGAAGCCGCGGGCCAGCGGCCACTGGTCGAAGGGGCCGGCCGCCGAGCACTGTTCCAACGGGGCGAGGTGCCATTTGCCGACGCAGAACGTCGCGTACCCCTGCTCGCGGAGTACCTCGGCCATAGTCGCCGCGTCGTTGGCGATGTGGCCCAATTGGTGCGGGAACCCGGTGCGGAAGTTCGACACCGACCGCATACCGACGGCGTGTTGGGATCGGCCGGTCAGTAGCGCCGCCCTTGTCGGCGAACACAGCGGTGTCACGTGAAAGTTGGTGAACTGCAGGCCATTTGCGGCCAGCGCATCGACGTGCGGGGTGTCGATGTCGGAGCCGTAACACCCGAACTGCGCGAACCCGGTGTCGTCGAGCAACACCACCACCACGTTCGGGGCGTCAACCCCAGGATGGGGTGGCTCATCGAACCACGGCTGCGAGTCGGCCACGGTGCGGCCGATGGTTCCTTCGAATCGGGACGCTCGGGTCATTCGGGGATGGTCCTTTCCTCGGAAGTTGGTAGCGGTGGCCACCCTGAGATCAAGACGCGTAGCCCCGACCGCCATGACCGGGCGATCTGTCGCGCAGACCGGCCGTGGGTCCTGGCCAACAGTTCGAACGCTTCCGGGGACGTCAGCGCGTCCAGCAGGGACACCAGATCTGAGGCGTCCGTCGTTGTCCGCCCTACGGTTTCGGGCTGGAAGCACTCCCGCGTCTGGGCCGCGAGCGCGGCACGGTTGTAGGCGACCGCCGCGGCCATCGTCTCGTAGTCCAGTGCGCGGATCCGTGCCAGCATCAACAGCGGTCCGGCTTGCTCGTAAAGGCTCACGCGATGGTGCACGAAGAACCGTATCCGTGCGTCGAGATCGGCACCCGGCGCCGGCCTGGCGGCGACCAAATGCGAATAGCGGGAACGGAATCGGTCCAAGGCCTGAACCTGCAGGTCGGCCAGGCCGTCGAAGTTGCGGAACACCGACGAGACCGATACACCGGCCCGCTCGGCGACATCGTGCGCCGACGGGGGGATCTTGCCTTCCAGGATCAGCGCGAAGGCCGCGTCGACCACCGCCTGCCGGCCGCGCTCGCGGCGCGCCCGCCGTCCGTCCGCTTGCGCGCCGCCCACATCACCGGGTTGGACGTCAACAGGTTCTGCCCTCACCTTGGCCAGACTAGATCGCGACCGGAGATATTGCTAGTCGCACTCGCAAAACATCACCGACGGTGCTTTACTTGCCGCCATGACGTCTCACCGACACCGGGTCGCCGCAACCCTGGGGATTTTCGGGGTGATCCTCATCGCAGTGGCCTGCGGCACCGGGCCGACAACCGCCCCGGCGGCATCGGTCACCGCCCGAGTTGTGGCGACCCACCTGCGGGGCAAACGGTACTGCGAGGTCCTTCTCGTCCGCGCGGGCCTGGCCGGGTTATCGGCTGATGTGTACAACTCCTATGGGCTCAACGACTGCCCGCAATCGCGTTGGGCGACACTGGATGCCGACAAGATCGCCGACGACAACGGCGCGCTGACCGCGGTACTCAGCGGACCGCGGTACTGGCTGGTGGACTCCATCGCCAAGGACGGTGCGGCAGGCCAAACCACGACCTTCGGCGGGATCGCGATGCGCAAGGATGCCACCGTCGACATCGGCAATCCGGTGACGGCCGCGCGGCCTTACACCCCGCACCTGGTGAATCGCGGGACTGAGTTCAACTTCGACGCTGGGCGGCAAGTCTACGAACTGGTGGAACCGAACGGGACGCGCTGGGTCATGCAGAGTTGGAGCCAGAAGACCGACCCCACACTCTCACCGGCCGATCTACCGGGTCTGGCATCCCGGCTGACGCCTCCGGCCGGATGGAAATACGACGTCCGGACCCTATCCGTACCGCTGCATGTCCTCACCACCACGACCAGCGCGTACGTCCTGCAGGACAACCTCAACAACAGCTACTCACGGCAGAACTCCACCTGACGCGGATTGGGTTTCGCCCCGACGTTGTCAACGCCCTTGTCTCCCTTTGGGTTTAGCGTTGCTCGGTGGAGTGCTCGACAACGTTGGGTTGACGAAGACCGGGCGCATCAGCCGAGATCGGGCCACGCAGTTGCCGCGCGGTGGCCGTGAACCAGCCGAGATGGAATTCGTCGCCGTCGGCCAAAAACGCCGAGCGGAGTTCGTACCACGGCAGGCCCGGATGCCGGTGATGCACGCCATGCAAATTGAATGCGAGGAGCAACCGTTCCAGGAGTCCGGGCAGCCGGAGGTTCAGCGCCTCCAACCGCGCGTCCAGGCGGGTGCCGTAGTGGTAGGCGTTGTCCGCGATGGAGATCAGCACCGCGCGGGCGACGAGCGCGGCGACGAGCATCCAGACGTGCCGACCGTAGGCGAAGCCCGCCGCCACGTACACCAGGACCACCGAAACCGCATCCGCACGGAACTCGCGGAGGTGCCGTCGGCTGATGCCCTCGAGCAACATGCCGGCGAACGTGTCGGGCGAATCGAGCAGGCGCGCCAGGTAGCGCCAGAGCCGGCGCGGCGCGGCGACGAGTAACACCGAAGCGGCCTCGATGACGTAAAGCCCACCGAGAAGATGCAGGTAGTAACCAGGAGCCGCGGCCGCCCAACTCGAGGTTGCCGGATCATAGATCTCGGTCCGTTCCCGGCGGGTCCGGTTGTAGCGGTGATGCAGGAGATGAGCGGACTTGAGCAGCACGAAAGGTGCACCATAGCCGATGGCAAGTACCCGCCCGAACCGGTCGTTCCATGGCCTGTGGCCGATCAAAGTGCCGTGGATGGCTTCGTGGATCAGCGACCAGAACGGCATTGAGAGCAGCGCGATCGGTACTAGCAGCCATCCGAAGGCCGCATCTGCCGGCAGCATCCAGAGCGGCAGGACCACCAGCTGGAGGACGAGGCCGGCCAGTGTCGCCACCACCACGCACGAGGTGACGCTGCCAGACCCACCGTCTTGGGTGGCCCGCCAGACCGACGAGTGGACTAGTGCCATTATCGCCTGCTCCCCTGTTCAGGATCTGTTGACGCGTGACGGAGCTGATTCGGTTCACCGTTGAACCGCTTGGTCTGACCTCGGCCTCGGTACGCATGGCTGCGGCCGCGCACTCAGCGAACGGATGCCCCGTGGGTGCCTGCGCCGCGCCTGGCTAGCACGAGCAGTGCACCGGCATAGAGGAAGTCGGACGCGGTGCCAATGATCACGGGCGGTGCAATAGTCACCACGATGTTCGGGGTGCCCGCCAGCGCATGGCCCAGATAGAGCCAAACCGCACTCAGTGTCGAAGTTCCGAGCGCGGCCAACCAGAAGCCGCGCACGGGATTCGACGGCCAGCGGAAAAGCCGTTCCAGGATCAGCGCCGCCACCAGGGTCGCGATCACGCTCAGTGCTAGCTGCGCGAAGCCCGCGTGCATCTCCGCGGCCAAGCCGAGCCGGTGGTGAGTAAACGCCGCCCAGCAACCGTATGCCACGCCCCCGATCAGCGCGGCCAACACTGGCCGGGCATGCTCGCTCATGCGCACCCGGCGACTGGCCCGTGCCCGATCGGCCTGAGCACTTTTGTGACAAGCAATTTGATGGAAGGTGTATTTACGGTACAAGAATTTATCGCGCCGAAAACTGCGGTACGCATGACAACCCTTTTTCTCGGGTACGTTAAGCATTGATTCAGCTTGCCGCTATTGCTTTCTTCGCGGATATCCTCGCACCGCCCCGGGTTATCCGCAACGACCTTGGCCTCCAAATCTTGCGTTTCGGGCGAGTGGTAGCCACCGGTGGGTAAGACAACCTGTCAGTCTCGTTGCCATTGCGTGGCCAGTCAGTGACGAAACGTGTTGGCATGTAAGTGTGTTGAGCGGCGGCCCAGGTTGCGGTTAGGGTTGGTGCGCAGCCTTCGAGGGTTGGCCATAACCGGCCCCTATGCATTTCGCTCGACGGTGTGTGCCGTTGACGTGATCGACCCACGCGACTAGCGTTTGGCCGTTCGACGATATGTAATGCGTGATAGTGGCGACAGAAAGGCTGAATTCATGGCACGTTCGGTCCGGCGCACCGCGGGTGTCGAAGACACTTTGAGCCGGCCTGGACTCGTGAATCGAGCGTTGATGGGTGTCGCCGAATGGGCTCAGGAGCTCAACGAGAAGTACTCGAAACTCGGTAATCGACCCGTGTATAACGTCGGCGACTTTCCGTGGGCGATGGACGTCGAGCGCGAGTGGCACCACATCCGCACCGAACTCGACAGCCTGCTTACCCGCAAGGAGGAATTGCCCGGCTGCCACGAGATCTTGAGTGAGCTGCGCTCGATCAGCACCGACCGCGACTGGAAAACGTTTGTCTTCGCCTGCTATGGCGCCAAGTCGGATGAGGCCATTCGTCGGTGTCCGCAAACCTGGCGCATCCTGCAGACGATCCCCGGCATGAAGACGGCGATGTTCTCGGTGCTCGAGCCAGGAAAGCACCTCAAGCCGCATCGCGGACCCTACAACGGCGTGCTGCGCCTGCACCTCGGCCTGCTCGTGCCGGACGCGCCGCCCCGCACGGTCGCGATCAGGGTGGACGACACAGTCTGCGAGTGGGACGAAGGCAAGGTCCTGATCTTCGACGACTCCTACGAGCACGAGGCGTGGAACCGTTCCGACGATACCCGCGTCGTGCTGTTCGTGGACTTCGTTAAGCCGCTGCGTTTCCCGGCCTCCTTCGTCAATTGGCTGCTCCTCAACATCGCAGCCTTCACCCCATTCATCAGGGAGGGGAAGAAGGCTCATAAGGAATGGGAGAAGGGCTTTTACCGAAACGGGGACTCGTTGGAGACTGGCGCGCCGTCAGCGCCCGCCAGTCTCCAACGAGTCCCGACGCACCGCTCGAGCCGCACGGTATAAGGCGTACGAGCGATCGGAATGTTCTCGAGGACAGTCGAATACAAGATGGTAAGGCTCAAGTCCGGCCGCGAACTGATCATCACCTTCGGCCTCTGGCTGTTACCGATCGTCGACCGGATCATGATGCGGTTCGCCGCAACTGAGGAATACCAGGTCTTCCCGAACGAGGTTTTCGCCTGGACGACCGACCTCGCCGAGAACTGGACCGCCATCCGTGACGAGGCGCAGGAGTTGATGCGCGACCCGATGGCCGTACCCGCGTTGCGCGACGTTTCGGTCGATCACGAAAAGATCGCGGTCGATGGCCGCTGGCGCTCCTTTTTCCTGTGGGGCTACGGGATCCGCAGCGACGTGAACTGCGCCCGCTGTCCAGAGACGGCGCGGGCCCTCGAGCGCATCCCGGGCCTATTGACCGCTATGTACTCGGTGATGCTGCCCGGCGCGCATGTGCCGCGCCACACCGGGCCGACCAAGGCCATCGTCACCGCCCACCTGGGCCTCATGGTGCCGCGCGACCGCCAGAAATGTCGGATGGCAATCGGCGACCATGAGGTGGTATGGCAAGAGGGCCAAATCTCGATCTTCGACGACATGTTCCCGCACGAGGTGTGGAACAACACCGAGGATCACCGCGTCATCTTGCTACTCCACGTGAAGCGCCCGCTGCGCTTCCCCGGCTCGCTGGTGCGCGACGCCTTGTTCGCGCTGTTGCGGGCGAGCCCGTTCGTGCGCGACGGGGTGCGCAACATCGAGCAGTGGCACGAGACGCAAACTGCCGCAACGGATTAACGGTGCGTCTTAGTCGTGACCGTCGACTGCCAGATTGTCACCGCCAGCAGCGTGATGAAGGCGACGGCGCCGAGCAACGCCGACAGGGCATGTGCAATCTCCCATGTCTGCCGAAAAGAAGTCCAGTCTGCAGGTAGCGTGCCCGGTGTCCAGCCGGCCACTTCGGCGTTCACCGGCCGGTTTCCGAAGTAGTAGCTGACTAGCGTGCCGAACAGGCACAGCGAGGAAAAGGCGGGCGCGATGGCGCCGCAGGGCCGCCGCCGCGACAACATGGCATCGCCCCCGCTGGCCACCAGGCCGACGATTTCGGCGGCGCCGCCGACGACGGCGAAGCCCCCGTAAAAAGTGTGCTGCACAATCAGCCAAGTCGGACCATCTAGCCCGCGGCTGCCCGGCGATTGCAAGACATGCGCCAGGGTCAGGCCGAAGACGAGCGAGCTGGCCAACAGACCGGTGAATCGAAGTGCTCTGTGCATTGGGGTCACGAAGCCGAGGTACCCGTTTGTGCTCGATTGCACGGCGCTCGCTGACATGCCAGCCGTAAGGACGGCGTCAGGCGAGTTGTAATCGGCTGTGCAGCAATGCCATTGTTAGCAGCTCTATCGGTCAGCGCAAATCCATCCGGCGGTCGGTTCGACTTCGCCACCCGCTAACCCGGCCGCCGCACCAGGACGCGTAGCCTGACGCCGTGCGGATTCTTGCCGCGTCCGATTTGCACTACCGCCTGGCTCACTACGACTGGCTCGTCGCGCAGGCACCCTCAGCGGACATTGTCGCGATCGTCGGTGATCTCGCTGACGCGGTCAGTGCCGTGCCGCTCGAGGTGCAGATCGTCGTGCTCGAACGCTATCTGGATCGGTTGGCAGACGTCGCCGCGGTTCTGGTTGTTTCCGGCAATCACGACCTGGACGGCCCTGGTGAACACGGCGAGCAAGTCGCCTCGTGGCTGCGCCGATCGCGGGCCGGGCGCTTCTTCTCCGACGGCCAAAGCGTCGATATCGACCGATACCGCTTCACCATGTGCCCATGGTGGGACGGCGAAATCACCAAGAAGGCGGTGGCGCAGCAGCTAGCGACGGCCGCCGTCGAGCGGCCCGAGTGCTGGGTCTGGCTACACCACGCGCCGCCTGCCGGCACAGTGCTGTGTAACGACGGGCGGCGGGTCTTCGCCGATGCGGATCTGGCGGCCTGGATTGCCCAGTACGAACCCGATATGGTCCTCAGCGGCCACATTCACCAGGCGCCATGGGTCAAGGGCGGGTCCTGGCACGATCGTCTCGGCCAGACCCTGGTCTTCAATGCCGGCAAGCAGGCGGGCATGGTTCCGCCGCACATCATGATCGACACCGAAGCCGGTACCGCCGACTGGTTCGGGGTGTTCGGCGGCGAATCGATCTGCCTCAAATAGCGGCGATCATCAGCCGTCGGGGTCGCGAACCGAGCCGGGCCGGACCGCCGCGTGGTGGTGCACCAACGTGTCGACGATCTGTCCGAGCATGCCCAGGTGGCCCACTTCGTCGGCCAACTGCTCCTTGACGTCGACGAGATAGCGGGTCAGGCCGTCCAGCCGCGACGCGGTCAAGCGCAGTACTGCCAGGGCGGCGCCGGGCCGTTCAGTAAGAAAGGTTTCCGGATCGTCGATGACGTGGCACTGCGTCTCGGAGCTCGCCCGAACGCTTGCCGTGGCCGGTTGACCGAGCACCAGCGCCATCTCGCCGAACACCGCGCCGGGAGTGTCAATCCGCGCGAAGGGCACATCGTCACGCTCGACCGTCACCGATCCGGATGTCAGGACGTAGAGGCGAGACGCCAGCCGGCCGGCTTCGATGATGAGTTCACCGGGTTGCCACGACTCTCGAGGGAGATCGGCGCACAAGGCCAGCAGGTCGCTCACTGCTGCAGTATGGATCATGCGCCGGGCTCACGCCCAGACAAATGTGGAACCATCCGCGTCGCACGAGGAAATACGTTGGCGTCGTTGCATTTTCGGCCCGCCGCCTCACACCGGCTTAGCGCTGTCGACCTGATCCCGGTCGTATGCGATGACCGGTGGCGAGTCGCCGTACACGTTGAGGGTGTGGATGAAGCGGTGCAACCCCATCACACCGGCACAGGTGAACCCAAGCTCGATGATCTGTGCGGCGGTGAAATGCTCGCCCAACCGCTTGTAGAACTCGTCGTCCATGGCGTGATGGTCGGCCGACAGCAGGTCGAGGAACTCGACCGCCATCTGCTCCTGCGGGGTGAGGTCGCCGTGGCCCGGTGCCAGCAGGCAGACGACGTCCTCGTCGGTGATCGACTCGTGCTTGCGCGATTGGCTGCAGGGTTCGCACTCACCGAGCTGCGCGCTGCGGATGCGCAATAACTCCAGGATCCGGCCGCCCAGCAGGGTGCCGGCGCCGAGGTGCGTTCGCGCCATGTTCACCTGTTCGAGCTGCGCGCTGCGATAGGCGAAGATCTGCAACGGCACCGGCGTCGCGTAGAGCCCGGCGGCAACGCCGGCATCGACGATTTCGCGGGAGTGCGCGCTGAGTTCTTCCATCGGGATTGGTGCAATACGCGGCATTAATTCAGGCTATCTTTTTTGTGCGGCACTGAAAAGGAGAACGCGATGTCCAGACTTGCCGGAAAGGTCGCAATAGTTACCGGAGGTGCCGGCGGGATTGGTGCGGCGACCGCGGCCGAATTGGCCCGCGAAGGCGCCGCCGTTGCGGTCGTCGATATCGACGAGGCCAAGGCCGATGGGGTAGCCGAGGGGATGCGGCGAACCGGCGCTCGAGCAATCGCCCTGGGCGGTGACCTCGCCGAGGAAGACGTGGCGAGGTCCGTGGTGCGGGCCACGGTGGCCGAGTTCGGCCGGGTCGATGTCCTGCACAACAACGCGGCGCTGACCGCCAGCAGCTTCTTGTCTCGCGACACCACGGTCTGCGAGATCTCGCTCGATGTCTGGCAGCGCTCGTTGCAGGTCAACCTCGGAAGTCAGCTGCTGATGTGCAAGTACGCCGTTCCCGAAATGCGCAGGGGCGGTGGAGGTTCGATCGTCAACATGTCGTCGGGCGCGGCGCTGTCGGGTGACCGCACCCGCTTGGCCTACGGCGTCTCGAAGGCGGGCGTGCACGCGCTGACGATGTATGTGGCCACCAGCGAGGGCAAGGGCGGCATCCGGGCGAACACCGTCGTGCCCGGCTTGATCATGACCGACGCCGTGCGCGCACACCTGTCCCCCGACATCGTCGACGGTCTGGGCCGAGCCACCCTGACGCCGTACGTCGGACAACCAAAAGACGTCGCAGAACTCGTTGTTTTTCTGGCTTCCGAGCAGTCCCGCTACATCACCGGACAAATGATTTCGATTGACGGCGGAATGTCAGCACATGTCGCAATGAATACCAGCGATTAATTAATCGCAGCATTTATCAACACAACCGCCATTGTGACCGGCGGACGTGAATTAACGAATTTTATTGAGTTGTCGGCCCGAGCGCGTATACACCGGTCTCCGGGTGGTGATACCAGCCGCTGGCGGCCTGCGTGCCACCGTCGACATGGATCGTTTGGCCGGTGATGTAGCTGGACATCTCAGACGCGAGAAATACTGCCGCGCCGGCCATTTCGTCCACGTGACCCGCGCGCCCCATCGGAACCGTGAGTCCGAAGCGCTGCTCGGAGCCCGGCGGCGCGATCGCCTTGATGCCCTCGGTCAGCGTGATATCGGGGGCCAGCGCGTTGACGCGGATGCCGTGCGGAGCGAGTTCGAGCGCGGCGGTCTTGGTGTAGTTGATGACGCCCGCTTTGGCGGCCGCATACGTCGCGTAACCCGGGGCGGCACGCACTCCCTCGATCGAGGTGACGCTGATGATGCTGCCGGGCAGTTTCTGCTCGACGAGGATGCGGGCCACCCGTTGGGTGCACAGGTACACATGGCGCAGATTCGACTTGTAGAGGGCGTCCCACCCGTTTTCGGTGGTCTCGAGGATCCCCGACCAGAAAACGCCGCCGGCATTGTTGACCAGGATCGTCACCGTGCCGAGCTGGCCCGACGTCTGCTCCAGCGCGGCGTCCACCGCGGCGCTGTCGCGCACATCGACGGGGATCCCGAGAGCACCGATCTGCTCGGCGGCGGACGCACACGTATCGGGGTTGCGCTCCCAAATCGCGACCCGTGCGCCAAATGCCTTCAGCCCGGCCGCGATGCCACGGCCGATGCCGGCGCCACCACCGGTGACGACGGCCACGCGATCGGTCAGGAGCACGCTGGTGGGATCGAGTGCCATGGCCTCGACTATAGAACATTCCCATTTCACGGTTTACAGTTCTCACTAAATATGTTCGATATGTAACGCAGTCCGAGGGAGGCCGCGATGGCCAGCACGATCTTCGTCACCGGCGCCACCGGTCAAACCGGCGGCAACGTCTGCCAGCAGCTGATCGAGCGTGGCGACCACGTCCGCGCCCTGGTACGCGATCCCGGCGCGGCCACCGCGCTGGCCGACATCGGCGTCGAATTGGTCAAGGGCGATATCAGCGACGCCGACGATGTGCGGGGCGCCGCCAAGGGCGCCGAGGCGGCGATCCACTGTGCCGCGCTGCTGGGCGGCGCGAGCCAGGACCTGGAGGATTTCCAGGCCGTCAACTTGGTCGGCACCACGAACGTCCTGGATGCGGCGAAGGCCCACGGGATGCGCCGGGTCGTCGCGCTGAGCACGGCCACCTTCCTCGATCTGAGCACGGGCGTCGATTTCGAAGAGGCGCCGGTGCTGAAGAACCCGCCCGGCGATCCCTACACCGTCACCAAGCTCGCCGCCTTCGAGGAGGCCCACCGGCGCGCGGCTGCCGGCGATGACGTGCTGACGTGTCACCCGGGCGCCATCTTCGGGCCCGGCCTGGTGGTGGAACGGGCATTGCACCGCACCAGTTTCAACCGGGTGCTATTGGCGGGTATGCGCGGAAAGATCAAGCGCTACTTAGCCTTTCCGGTGACCTGGGTAGCCGGAGCGGATGTCGCGAAGGGCTCGATCGCCGCTCTGGACGACGGGGTGGCCGGCGAGCGCTACCTGTTGGTCGGCCGGCCCGAGGACACCTTCAGCACAGCGGGCGGCATCAACCGCGCTTGCGAGGTCGCCGGAATCGACCACCGCGTCGAGGACCTCGACTACCGCACCGACCCCGAGGCGCTGACCGCCGAATTCGGGCCCACTTTGATGGCCATCGCGGAAGCCGCGGCGCGCAGCGAGCGCAAGCCCCGAACCACGACCAACCTGACCGCCCGTCGCCTCGGATACGCGCCGATGTCGTTTGACGATGGGTTGCGGCTGTTGATCTCGTGGCTACGCAAACTCGGCAAACTGTAGGGGCCGCCACGGTGTCGACCGCCGAATCACGCAGACCCCGTTCAGATCACGGAGATCTGTCCGACCGAATCCTGGACGCGGCGGAGCGGCTGATCTTCCGGACCGGCGCCCGCAAATTGTCGCTGTCGGACGTCGCGACGCTGGCCGGAGTGTCACGGCCCACCATCTACCGGTACTTCGTGTCCAAAGAAGAGCTCATCGACGCGATGGGAAAGCGCGAACGCCGTCGATTCAGTACAGCGATGGACGACGCGATGTCCGGAGTCGTCGGTGTCGCGCGCTTGGCGGCGGCGGTCGACGTCGTCGCGGGGTTCCTCGAAGCTCAGCCGCCCGGGCGGCTGCTCGACCTCGAGCCGGGTTTCGCGCACGACCAGATGGCCGCGGCACTACCCATGATCACCGAGGGGCTGGTTCGGGTTTTGCAGCGCTGCGCCCGCGAGGGGGCGCTGGCCGCGGCGGTGGATCCCCGCGACCTTGCCGGCGCTATCGCACGGACTGCCTTGAGCCACTACATATTTCCCGAAACTGATCGGGCCGCGGCTCGTCGACAGATCCGGGCCGCCGCGGGTCTCGCCGGGCGCCCATGATTGCCAAGGGAACTCAACGGCTATCCCGACTTTCTTTGTTCTTCATACGTTTGGCGCACAATGACTCCATGTCCACACCCGCCTGGCTGGTCAGAATTACCGCCCCCGCACTGGTTGGTGCCGCCCTGGTTGCGAGCGCACCGATGGCGACTGCCGATCCCGTCAATGACGGATACCTTGCTCAACTGCGCGCCGCCGGCCTGTCTTGGCCGCCGGGACACGAGGAAGCCCTGATCGGGATGGCCCAGCTCATCTGTGACGATCTCGGCTGGGGCTGGACGGCAGACCAGATATCCCGGGACGTGCACGCCAACTTGGACCCGAGAGGCATCGCGGTCGGTGACGTCGCAGCCATGGTCGGCATCGCGCACGCGACCTATTGCCCTAACCAGAGGTGCTGGGCGCCGCACTGCTGAGTGCCGCGGCCCGGCAGCGACGCATGTCGATTTCATAGAACCTTTCGGTACAGCCGACCAATTTGTCTTTCAATTCGATATGCGTTTCAGCGCAGAGCGATCCTCGCTATTAGTTTGCTGATACGTTCTCGTCAGGTGGCCGCGCGACGGTAAAACCACGACATGAGGGCATAAAGATGAGGATCAGCATATTCATCGCGGCGACTGCATTCTTTGCTGGCGTGGCCACGTTGCCGGTACCCCCAGCCAAGGCCGAGCCACTGGCCGCGGCCGACGACACGAGAATGAACGGCGTCTACCGCTACGCCGACGAGGACGGCGACACCGGAATGTGGACCATCAACACCACCTGCAAGCAGGTCTGCGTCGCGCACGTGACGACCGCGCCGGATCAAGGGTTCAACGCCCCGTTCATTGACGGCGAGTACAGCGTGACCCGCACCATCCCGGAGGCCGCGATCTGTGCGAACGACAACAGCTTGCATCCGGTCACCGTTCACCAATCATGGGACCCGCTGACGCTCACCGGCCTTGCCGTCTTCCTGGATAGCACCGCGCCCTGCGGCCTCACCGACCCGCACGACACCTTTACCCTCACGAGAATCGGCTAGCTGCACCAGGTTTCGATCACACCTTGGAGCCCAGCCCTGCGATCAAATTGATCGTGACCGCCAGGACCACCGCGCCCAGCAGGTAGGACACCAGGGCTTGTCGCAACACCGTCGCCCGGATGGACGTCAGGTTGATCTCGGTGTCTGACACCTGGTACGTCATGCCGACGGTGAAGGCGACATACGCGAAGTCCTGAAACCGCGGCGGCTCCGGATCATGGAAGTCGATGCCGCCGGGAACGCCGGAATAGTAGAGGCGCGCGTAGTGCACGGTGAATAGCGTGTGCACGGCGAACCAGGACGCCGCGACGCTCAAAACGCCGACGATGGCCGCTTGGAGGGCCTCGGCGCCGGAACGCGACCCGGCGGCCACCACATACCCGACACCGCCCAGGCTGGCCACGCTTGCGGTCAGGATGATCGCGTCGGCGAGCCAGCGGGTTGGGTCTTCTCGCGTCGCCCACACGCGGGTTTGGTCAGCGTCCATTCCGCGCAGGATGAGCTGCGTCCACACCACATACACTCCGGCGGCGGTGATCCAACCGACCAACGCATACCGCGAACCGAGGGCATGTCCCACCAGGAAGGCGACGACAACACCGAGCACCACGACCACGGCCATCCGAACCGCGACGGTGTCGCGGAACAACTTCACCAGGGACGTCACATTCCCGACCTAACCATTATCCGGTAGCGGCACTCGGGAGAAACTCCGAAAAAGATATGATTGCCGCCGGGCACTATTTCGCGAGTATGCGAAAGTTCCGGCATTTCATGTCGCAGCCTGGCCATTTGCTGAGAACCAGCATCGCGCGTCACCAATGGCCGCCCCCGCTTTGGCCTCGCAAGGCCCCGTAGACGCCGCGCCCAGCGAAGTATCCGTCACGGACATGGGGAGCCGGTTCGCGCCCGCGCGGCGGCAAGCATGGCGCGAGCCTTTGCCCGCTTCGTCAATTCGCCGCGCAGACCCGCGTCACGAACCGCATAATGATGCCGTTGCACCGCCCCTCCCAAACAAGGAGCCGACCATGATTTCTGCTCGCAAACTGTGCTTGTTGACGGTCCCCGCAATTGCTGCTGCCGCGTTGACCGTGGGCACCGGGATTGCGGTCGCCGACGATGACGCCTACCTCGCACAGATCAAGAAGATCGGCCTCACCGGGGACCCCACCGGGTTGATCCAGCTCGGGCACTTGATCTGCGTCGACCGCGCCGCCGGCGAGACCCCAGATCAGCTGGCCCAGGTGGTGCAGAGTAAGAACCCGGGGATCAGCCTCAGCGACGCAACCGGCGTTGTGAGCGCCGCGGAATCCAACTACTGCCCGTAACCAGGTGAGCGCGCCGCGGCTATTGCGGGCCCGCTGAAAACGCTGCCACCGGCATCTCCACCGTCCCGCGGCATGGGCCGCTGGCGATGTCGGTGTGCCAGGCGCCTCGCAGCGTCCCGTCCGGTTGCGGCGTGTAGAACGCCCACGACTTCGCGGGTGCCCAGACTTTCGGAACCCCTTCGCCCAGGTAGCAATCCCACTGAAAATCGAAGTGCTCCACCCAGCGGGCGCCATCCCATGTGTAGTGAGACGGCTGGGGCAACGTCGGGTTTTTCGGGACAGGCCCGTTCGTGGCGGTGGCGACGCACTTGCCCGACGCGCACGACGTCACGAAGACGTAGTCCGCGCTGAAGGTCGGTTCGGCTTGACCGGCTGCCACGCTGGTGCCGGTCTTGTTCACGGCGTACCTCACCAACGAGTACTTGCCGTTCCAGACCGGTGTCGCCGCGTGCACCGAGATCGCGGGTACCCCAAGGATCGCGACGATGCCGAGCACCACGGCCAGGTAACGCGAACACACCGTGCCCATGGTGCGGACTCGATGACGCGACGCGGTATCGGCGCGGACACGATCGGGCGGTAATGCCTCAGTCCAGGCGAAACTTCGTCGCGCCGAACGGTTCCGATGTGCCCATCGCGAACACGGCCGACGGCTGCGCGCGATAGACATGCCAGGGCGGCGGACCCGCCGACGGCGCACTGTACTCGGCCGTGAGCGCATCGCCGTCGACCCGGGCGGGCCACCCGGATTGAACGAAAGCCTCTGCAACAGAGGCTAATTCGTCGCCGTCGGTGATCTTTTCGGCGGTGCCCTCGAAGACGAGGTCGAATTGATCGGTGGCGATGCTGACCACACATCTGCGGTCGCGGGCCAGGTTACGAGACTTCCGGGTCGCGGATCCGGACGTGAAATACCAGCTGCCGTGGTGCGTGATCACCCCCACCGGCCGTACGTGCGGACTGCCGTCGGGATTGATCGTCGTGAGCCACGCCGTATGGCGTTGCGGACCACCGCTACCCGGCGCCTGCGTCAGTTGGGTGTCCAGCACCGCTTCCACCCGGGCCCACTCGATGGTCGGCGCTGCGTAGCCGTCGAGATTGCGCGCTCTGATCGTCATAACCTACTTGACCGGCACCGGCACCGAAACTCATCGCCCGTGCAGCAGGAACAGCCCGTAGGCCGCCACGGATTGCGAATCGGCGATCACGGCCGAGCGGATCATCTCCTCGACGTCTTCGCGGGCGAACCATGCGCTGCGCATGTCCTGCTCCTCGTGCTCGAGGGCGGCTTGACCCTCGGAGATCCCGGTGGCCAGGAACACCCAGCCCCGCTGACTGGTCATACCGGGAGCGACGTCGAGCAGGCCGAGTGCCTCGAACGACGTCGCGCTCAACCCGGTTTCCTCGCGCAGCTCGCGCGCTGCCAGCTCGGCGGGCTCGGTTTCGGTCAGATCGGGCGCCGTGCCCTGCGGGAACTCCCAGCGGCGCGCGCCCACCGGATAGCGGAACTGCTCGACGAGCCGGAATCGGCGTCCGTCATAGGGAATCACCAGCGCATACGTCGGCTTGTCCACCACGGCGTAGATGCCGGGGCTGCCATCGGGGCGGCGAATCTCGTCCTCCCGGAAGATCAGCCACGGATTCCGGTAGATCTCGCGCGATGCGACGCGTTCGATGAAAGCCACGTTGCAAGTATCACCAACCCGAAGCGACCGCCAGGGCGAACAGGTAGCGTCCGAAGCCATGCCTTCCCAAGAAGCCATCACCGAGACCGTCAACAGCTACCTCGCACACGTCGCCAGCGGCGCGACCGACGAGATTGTGAACCTCTACTCCGCCGACGCCACCATCGAGGATCCGGCCGGATCGGAAGTCCGGCGCGGCCAAGACGCGGTACGTGAGTTCTACACGGCGTTCCAAGATGCCAAGAAAGATACCGAACTCGCCGAAATACGGGTTGGCGGCAACGAAGCGGCGTTCTACTGGCACCTGACGCTCGATGCCGGTGACACCCGCACCCGAATCTCGCCCATTTCGCTGATGACATTCGACGACGACGCGAAGATCACGTCGATGCGGGCGTTCTGGGGACCTTCCGACGTTCGTGTGCTGTAGCGCAAAACCATTACAGCCCAAGAAAATACGGACCCAGCGCCGGGCTGGCCGTCGCCCCGACCGGTGTTGCGCTGGCAGAAATCGGCACAGTAGCCGATAGTCATAGCAATGCGACGTTCCGGGAGGCGGGGTGAGCATGCACGGCCACATCATCGTCAGCGGTGACGACGCGCTGGCGACGACGATCGCCGAGGAGCTGGAGAACGCCGGCGCCACCGTCGTCAAGCTCGTCGATGACGCGGTCGCCGACACCAAGGACGACCTCGTCGAGGCCGGGATCGTGCGCGCGGCCGCCGTGGTCTGCGCCGGGGATGACGACGCGATAAATCTCGAAATCGCTTTACTGGCAAGGCAAGCCAACCCGAATGTGCGCGTGGTCGCCCGGCTGGCCAACGATGTGCTGCGCGAGGCGGTTGGCGACGACAACGGTCCCGGCGCGATCCTCGATGTCGCCGAACTGGCGGCGCCGTCGGTCGTCGAGGCCTGCCTCGCGCACACCGCGCACCCTTTCGAGGCGGCGGGCATCGAGTTCCTCGTCGCGAACGGTCAGGCGCCCTACGACGCCACGCTGCGCGAGATCTACGCCGACCTGGCGCCGGTCGCGGTGATCCACGGCAAGAACTCGCCCGCGCCCGGGCTGCTGGAGGCATGTCCGGGCCGCGACCTGCGCGTCCGCACCGGCGACTGGGCCGCGATGATCGGCACCGTCGACGAACTGGCCGGGCGCGGTGTCAAGGCCCCGCGGCCCAACACGACCCGCACCCGCCAGCGCCGGCTTCGGCGGGCCATCGACGTCGCGCGCGGGCTGGCCAACGACGTCAACCCGATGTTCATGCGTGCGGTGGCCGCGGTGTTGACCGTGCTGGTTGGCTCGACGGTGTTGTTGCGCTACAGCTATCAGCCTCACGCGAAAATGAACTGGGTGGACGCGCTGTACTTCAGCACCGAGACGATCGCGACCGTGGGGTACGGCGACTTCAGCTTCCTCTCGCAACCGACGTGGCTGCGACTGTTCAGCATCGGTTTGATGTTCGGCGGCTTGATGACGACCGCCGTGCTGGTCTCGTTCATCGCCGACCTATTGATCTCCCGGCGATTCGAGCACACGGCCGGCCGACGGCGGGCCCGCCGCATGCGCAACCACATCGTCGTCGTCGGGCTCGGCTCGTTCGGCAGTCGGGTCACCGCCGACCTGCACGCGGCCGGATATGACGTCGTGGTGATCGAGCTGGACGAGAACAACCGCTACCTGTCGACCGCCACCGAACTCGAGGTGCCGGTGATCTTCGGCGACGCGACGCTGCGCCAGACGCTGGCGGCGGCCCGGGTCGAGACCGCGCGTGCGATCGCGGTGCTGACCCACGACGACATGACCAATATCGAGACCGGGATCGTGCTGCGCGAGATGCTGGGTCCACGGGTGATGCCGCACGTCATCCGGCCTGATGTTCCGATCGTGCTGCGGATCTACGACCGGTCGCTGGGCAACGCGGTGGCCGACCGGTTCGGCTTCAATACCGTGCGCTCGACCGTCGAACTGGCCGCGCCGTGGTTCATCGGCGCCGCGATGGGCCTGCAGGTGCTGGGGACGTTCTCGGTCGGTCAGCGCTACTTCATGATCGGCGGCATGCACGTGGCCGCGGGCAGCGAGCTCGATGGGATGCGGATGTTCGAAATGTCCACCCAGACCCGCGTCATCGCGATCACCCGCGACGACACCCCGGTCCAGCTGCATCCGCGCCGCGACGCCCGGCTGCGCGCCGGCGACACCGTCTACCTCGTCGGCCCCTACCGCGAGCTGGTCGCGACGCTGCAAAAGGGCCAACCCCCGCAGCCGGAGGTCGGCCGCGAGCGGCTACCGGCCTAGAGCCGCGCGGCCACGTCGGCGGCCCGGCGCACCTGGTCGACGTCGGAACTGGTCGGAATCAGCTGAACCTCGTCGGTGCCGATCTCCTCGAACTTGCGCAGCACCGCGGCCAGCTCGTCTTCATCGCCGGCCCAGCCGGTCATCGGGGCCATCGCGTCGACGTACTCCGCCGGGATCCAGTTCATGTAGCGGCGCAGGTGCCGATGCACCTGGGCGCGCGACTCGTCGGGCGTGCCGAAGGCGAACCAGAACGAGGTCAGCAGATGGGGTTTGGGCTTGCCGGCCCGCGCCCACGCTTCCCGCGTGACGTCGAAGAGCTCATTTTGCTTGTCGACATCCAGGTCCAGGGTGGTGCCGGCCAGCCCGTCGGCCCAGGCGGCCGCGCTGCGGATGGTCTTCGGCCCGATGCTGCCGACGAGCAGCGGCGGGCCACCGGGCTGAACGGTTGCGGGCCCGACCGGCAGCACCGACTCGGTGATCTTTTCGCCGGCCCATACCCGCTTCATCACCGCGACCCGCTCGGCCATGTCGCGCATGGTCTGCGATGCGGGGTCGGCGCCGACCGCGTGGTAGTCCTCGTGCCTGCCGCCCACGCCGACGCCCACGGTCAACCGCCCGCCGGACAGCATGTCGCCGGTCGCCAGGCCCTTCGCCAACATCACCGGATCGTGCAGCTGCGGCACGATCACCGTCGTCATCAGCCGCACTCGCGTCGTCCAGGCCGCGAGCGCACCGAGCAGCGTGAGGTTGTCCGGGTTTTCGAACGCGATGCGCTCGCCCCAGCACAGCGACGAGAAGGGGCCCTCGTCGATCGCGCGCGCCCAAGTCTCGAGCACCGTGGCATCCAAATCCGGCTCCATCACCGGCATCGTCATTGCTATCCGCACGACGGCATTCTGGCATGCCCTCAACATGTGGCCCCGGGAGTGGCAGCATGGGGTAAGTGACCTTAGCCAGTACCTCCATCGCACATGTTCGACTGACCGTCACTGATATCGAGCGATCGCGGCGGTTCTACGAGAGCGTGTTCGGTTGGCCGGTGTTGCTGGAACTTCCCGAAAATGTCGACGAGGCAACCCGCAACCAGTTCTCCTTCTTGTACGGCGGCGTCATCTACGACCTCGGCGGCACGCTGCTCGGACTGCGGCCGGTCGCATCCGATCGCTTTCACGAAGACCGTTGCGGTCTTGATCACATCGCTTTCCGGCTCGCCAGTTTGGACGAATTAGACTCTGCGGCAGCACATCTCGACGAAGTGGGGGTCGAGCACGAGCCGGTCAAAGATATCGGGCCGTCCTACATTCTGGAATTCCGCGACCCGGACAACATCGCGCTGGAGCTGACCGCGCCCAAGTAGGGGAATACTGGAAAGAACTATGTCCATCAGTTTCAACCACACCATCGTCGCCGCACGCGACAAAAACGAATCCGCGGAATTTCTCGCCGAGCTCTTCGAGCTGCCGAGCCCGAAGCCATTCGGCCCCTTCATGGTCGTCGCACTAGAGCACGGGGTGAGCCTCGATTACGCGGACGCCCCCGAGGGCGAGGAGATCCGGCGCCAGCACTACGCCTTCCTCGTCTCCGAGCCGGAGTTCGACACGATCTACGGCAAGATCCAATCGCGCGGCCTGCCGCATTGGGCCGATCCGCGGCAAAGCCGGCCCGGCGAGATCAACCACAGCGACGGCGGGCGCGGGGTCTACTTCCTGGATCCCGCCGGGCACGCCATGGAGATCTTGACCCGGCCCTACGGATCGGGCGGCTGAGCCGACCGGGCTAGTCGGCGCGTGGAGCGCCATGCCGCAGGCTCTCCTGGCCGCGATAGTCGTCGGCGAGCTTCGCGACGTGCTTGGGCAGGGTGCCCGACGCCACGTCGGCCAGCGTCGTCTCCTCCAGGACCGAGCGCATGCTGGCGCGCAGCGCACGCCACACATCGGCCAGGGGTGCCGTCGGTCCCGAATACGGCAGGTCACCCAGGCCGATGTCACGGACACTGGCCAGCGGCCCGTCGATGCAGCGCAGCACGTCGGCAATGCTGATCTCGCTACCCGGACGGGCCAGCTCGTAACCGCCGTCGCGGCCGCGGTGGCTACGCACCAAACGATCGGTACGCAGGTTGGTCAGGATGTCGACCAGAAACTGCGGCGGTATGCCCTGCGCTTGCGCCAAATCGTCGGTCTTGACCAGCGTGCCGCTGTCCGCGGTGGCGAGCTGAATCATCGCCCGCACCGCGTACTCCGCTTTTGCCGACATCCGCACGTTGAGGATTGTGCCACCATCGGCCCAATGCGATGCGCACGCTTGGGTCTGCTGGCTAGGAGCGCAACTCCAGCATGTCGATGACGCGCTGGGCCATCTCCTCGAGCGAACAGTCCGGAATCAACCGCAGATCCGGATTCTTGGGCCGCTGATACGGACTGTCGATACCGGTGAAATGCGTGATTTCGCCCGCGCGGGCTTTGGCATACAGCCCCTTGGGATCACGTGCTTCACACTCCGAAAGCGGGGTATCGCAGAACACTTCGAAGAACTCAAATCCCGCGTCGTCGTGCACTTTACGAGCCATCTCGCGATGCTCTGCCAGCGGACTGATCGCGGGCACCAGCACGGTCTGGCCGGAATCGGCGAGCAGCGTCGCGACATGAGCCAGCCGGCGCAGGTTCTCCGCGCGGTCGGCCATCGAAAAGCCCAGGTCGGCGTTGAGGCCGTGGCGCAGGTTGTCGCCGTCGAGAACATAAGCGGGAGTGCCCTTTTCGAGCAGCTTCTGCTCGACCAGCATCGCCACCGACGATTTACCCGCACCCGACAGGCCGGTGAGCCATACCGTCCGGCCACGAGCCGCCCGGTCTTCGGCAGTGACCAGTGACTTGTGCCGCACGGTGTTGGGGCTGGCCTTCTGCGCCGCGACGTCGCGCAACACCATGCCCGCCGCCACCGTGCCGTTGGTGTTCGGGTCGATCAGGATGAACGAACCTGTGCTGGCGTTGCGGGTGTACTCGTCGAGCAGCAACGGCACCTGCGTGCGCAGCGTTATGCGGCCAAGTTCGTTGAGCTTCAACGCCGTAGCACTCTTGTCCCGATGCAGGGTGTTGACATCGAGCCGGTAGTCCAGGGCGGTGACCCGCGCGCGTGTGGTCCGGGTGGTGTGCTTGATGACGTAATCGCGGCCCGGCTCGAGCGACGCGCCGTCGGCCATCCAGCACACGGTCGCGTCGAATTCCTGGGTGACCCTGGGCTGATTGTTGGTGCGGGCAATCATGTCGCCACGCGAAATGTCGATGTCGTCGGCCAGGCTCATCGAGACGGCCATCGGCGGAAATGCTTCTCCCACAGGGCCATTCGGGCCTTCGATCTCGGTGATACGGGTGGTCTTGCCGATCGGCAGCACCACCACCTCGTCACCGGGACGCATCACGCCGCTGGCCACCGTTCCGGCGTAGCTGCGGTGGTCGCGATGCTCGTGGGTTTGCGGCCGGATCACGTACTGGACCGGGAAGCGCACGTCGACCAGATTGCGGTCACCGGCGACGTAAACCTCCTCCAGGTGTGAGAGCAACGCGGGACCCTCATACCAGGGCGTCTTGTCCGATTTGGTCACCACGTTGTCGCCGTGCAGCGCCGACATCGGGATGGTCGCCACGTCCTGCACGTCCAAACGTGCGGCGAAGGCGTGGAATTCATCCTTGATCGCTTCGAATTTCGCTCTGTCCCAGTCGATCAGGTCCATCTTGTTGACCGCCAGCACAATGTGCTGGATGCCCAGCAGCGAGGCCAGGAAGGCGTGTCGTCGGGACTGCTCGAGCAGACCTTGGCGGGCGTCGACGAGCACGATGACCAGCGCGGCGGTCGACGCACCGGTGACCATGTTGCGGGTGTACTGAATGTGGCCCGGGGTGTCGGCGATGATGAATTTGCGTCGGGGAGTGGCGAAGTAGCGGTAGGCGACGTCGATCGTGATGCCCTGTTCCCGCTCGGCCCGCAGGCCGTCGGTGACCAGTGCCAGATCGGTGTAGTCGTGGCCGCGCTCTTTCGAGGTCTTTTCGACCGCGGCCCACTGGTCTTCCATCACGGCCTTGGAGTCGTACAGCAGCCGTCCGATCAGGGTGGACTTGCCGTCGTCGACCGAGCCGGCGGTTGCGATGCGGAGCAGCGTCGTCGGTGCAGCCATCAGAAGTAACCCTGCCGTTTCCGGTCTTCCATTCCAGCCTCTGAGATGCGGTCGTCCGCCCTGGTGGCGCCGCGTTCGGTCAGGCGGGACACCGCGGTCTCGGCGATCACCTCCGACACCGTCGCGGCCTCCGATTCGACGCAGCCGGTGCAGGTGACATCGCCGACCGTGCGGAACCGCACCGTCTTCTCCACCACCTGCTCGTCGGCGCGCGGTTGCATGTGGCGATGCACGGCCAGCAGCATCCCGTCGCGCTCGAAAACCTTGCGCCGGTGCGCGTAATAGATCGACGGCAGCTTGATTTTCTCGGCGCCGATGTAGGACCAGATGTCGAACTCGGTCCAGTTGGACAGCGGGAAGACGCGGATGTGCTCGCCCTTGTGGTGCCGGCCGTTGTAGAGGTTCCACAGCTCGGGACGCTGGGCCTTGGGGTCCCACTGGCCGAATTCGTCGCGGAAGCTGAACACCCGCTCCTTGGCGCGGGCCTTCTCCTCGTCGCGACGGGCCCCGCCGAACGCGGCGTCGAACTTGTTCTCGCGAATGGCACGCAGCAGCGTCACGGTCTGAATCGGGTTGCGCGACGGGATGGTCTCGACGACCCGGCCGGCGTCGATGTCCTCTTGCACCGACGCCACCACCAAGCGCACCCCGAACTCGTCGACGAGTTCGTCGCGGGTCGAGATCACTTCGTCGAAGTTGTGGCCGGTGTCGACATGCATGACCGGGAACGGCAGCCGCCCCGGGCGGAACGCCTTAAGCGCCAGGTAGAGCATCACGATGGAGTCCTTGCCGCCGGAGAACAGCAGCACCGGCCGCTCGAACTCCGCGGCCACCTCACGGATGATGTGGATGGCCTCCGCCTCCAACGAGCGCAGGTGGCTCAATTCGTACTGACCGGCCGCGGGGCCCGCCGTCACACCACTGGTCATGGCTTCCTTGTCCCAACCGGATATCCGGATAATCTTGGTAGAACTGACCATGTTTACGGTCATTGACGTTCATAGAACCAGCCCGGCCCGGCCGTGTCAATGTGCGGATCGGGCCGTGTGGCGCATCGGCCGAGCACCGGACACATCGCGCCAGGTTGCGGCCGCGGCCCTGTTGCCGGGCTCGGCGGTGCGACAGCATGAACGAATGACCACCTCCTCGGCTCCCCCCAGCGGGCGCGACGTGATCGCGCAGTTTCTGCCCCAATCGCCGTTCGTCGCCAAGCTGGGCATCGTTGCCGACGAGCTCGGCGACGAGGAAGTACGGCTACGGCTGCCGTGGGATCCCTCCAACGTCACCCTCGGCGACATGGTGCACGGCGGCGCCATCGCCACGCTCGCCGATCTCACCGTGATGGCGGCGGCCTGGTGCGGCCGGGAAGCACCGCCGGAATTCCGCGGCGTAACCGTGTCGATGGCGCTGGACTTCATGGCGCCGGCCCGGGCAACCGACGTGATCGGAGTGGGCCGGGTGCTGCGCAGGGGCCGGTCGCTGACCAACTGCGAGGCCGAGGTCGTCGATCCCGAGGGCCGGCTGATCGCCAAGGCCCTCGCTACTTACAAAGTCGGTTAGCGGGGTCGGTTAGCGGGGTCGGTTAGCGGGGTCAGCTAGCGGGTTATCTCCTCGAGCTTGCCGGTCGCCACGTCGAAGATGAAGCCGCGCAAGGACACCTGCTTGGTGACGAACGGGCTGTTTTCGATGCGGCGCAACGACTGCCGCACGTCCTCGGCCAGGTCTCCGAACGCCTCGGCCGCCCACGGCGGCTTCACGCCCGTCTCTTCTTGGATGGCGCGCTTGAAGTCGTCGTCGGTGAAGGTGAGCATCCCGCAGTCGGTGTGGTGAATCAGGATGACCTCCCGAGTCCCCAGCAGCCGCTGGCTGATGGCCAGTGAGCGAATGACGTCATCGGTGACGACCCCGCCGGCGTTGCGGATGACGTGGGCTTCGCCCTCGTTCAGGCCGAGGACGCGGTAGACGTCGAGCCGGGCATCCATGCACGCGACGACCGCGACGTGCTTGCTCGGCGGCAGCGGCAGTGGTCCGTTGAATGCGCTCGCGTATCCGGCGTTGTTCGCCAAGTAGTCATCGGTAACCGTCACGCAAGTCTCCTCGGATGGAATTTGCCAGGCAATCGGTGCCGCAGCATATCTCCGGCAATAGGCTCGGGGCTCTAGTTTTGCTCAGCGTTTTCTGAATGTCGTGGCGGCGGCCGGTGACGAGTCCGGGTCGGCTACAGGTCGTTGCCCGCGTAGGACTGGTTGAAGCTCTTGTTGGCCAGCGGGAAATCGGGAACGATCGTGTCGGCCATCGCCACGGGCAGCGCGGGCCAGTTGAACCAGGACGGGTCGACGATTTTGGAACGGGTGATGCGGTTTGTCGCGTCGATTTCGACGCGGTGCACGATGGTGCCGCGCCAACCCTCGACTATGCCGACACCACTACCGGGCGTGCCCACTGCCTCGGTGCCGGCACTGTATTCGATTGGGCCGCTGTGTGACTCGACAATGCAGCGGGCGAGGACAGCGGCCGCGGCGAACTCGTCGCGCCGCACGGTGTAGCGGGCCAGGACATCGCCTGCCGTCGCGCCAATTTCCACGACGGGCAGATCGACGGTGGGGTGCTCGACCCGGGCGTCGGTGCGAAGGCCGCTGGCACGGGCGACGTACCCCAGACAGCCCAGGGCGGAAGCGTCTTCGCCGCGAAGGACCGCGGTGCCGGCGAATCGGTCGTAGGCGACCGCGTTCGTCAGTGTCAGCGACGCGACCTCGGCCACGTCGGAGGCGAGTCGGTGAAGTTCCTCGGTGTCGGGAAGGCCTTGCAGCACAATGCCGCCCGGGCGAATGGCACCCCGTAGCAGCCGGTGGCCGGTGACCGAGGCGTTGAGCCGCAGCAGTCTTTCCCGGATGCGTTGAGCGTGCGCGTTGGCGATGGAGTAGCCGATGTCATTGGCCAGGGCGCCGAGATCGGCGGCGTGGTTATAGAGCCGCTCGAGTTCAACGATGAGCGCACGCAACCGGTGCACGTCGTCGGGTAGCTCGATGCCGAGGGCGTCTTCGACGGCGAGGCTGTGGGCCAGGGCGTGGGCGGCCGACGTATCGCCGCTGATGCGTTCGGCGAGATCGACTGCCCCATCGGCGGTCCGGCCGTGGAACAACTTCTCGATGCCGCGGTGGACGAACCACAGCCGAACTTTCAACCGCACGACGGTCTCGCCCGCCACCGAGAAGCGAAAGTGGCCGGGTTCGATCAGGCCGGCGTGAACCGGGCCGACCGGGATCTCGTACACCCCGGGTCCTTCGACGTTGAGGAACGGGAACGCCCCGGTGTCAGCGAATTCGGGCACGGGCCCCGGGTCGGTGCGCATCGGATGCCAGTCGGGCCAGTGCGCGTGACTGACCAGGCGGCGAAGCTTGGGGTGGCCGACGGGGCGGATTCCGTACAGATCCGCCATCTCCCGCTCGAATCGACTCGCCGGAAACGATACATAGGCCAGCGATTGGACGATTGGATCGTGCACGGGTACAACGCATTCAAGCTCGACGCGACGATCGGGGCGGCCGGCCAGGAACAGGTAGACGACACGCAGACTGTCTCCGTCGTCGTGTGCGGCGACCAAAGCCAGCCTGAAGGAATCGTCCAGCAGTTGTTCGGCCATTTCGGTGAGACCGCGCTGCGAAACCCTGTGCCGCAACCATGTTCGCCTCACCGTGCGGCTCCGACGTTGGTGCTGGCGGCGACTGTGAACAGGTCGGTGAGCGGGCCGGCCGTGACGCCCAGGGCGGCAGAGGCGGTGATGCCGAGGATCAAGACCGTTGCGGCCGTGGCCGGCACGGCAATCGATGGCGCACCCACCGCGGGCGCACCGAGTAGTAGTCGCCCGCAATTGCGGGCCAGAGCGGCGAAGGCGATCGCGATCAACAGGATCGCGACGCCCAGCACCCAGGCCAGCCGCGCGCCGGCCAGCGACCGCGCGATCGCCAGCTCGCTGGCGAACATCGCGAAAGGTGGCAGGCCCAGCAGCGCGATCAGGCCGGTGGCGAACGACAGGCCGATCAGCCGTGACCGGTGCATGACTCCGGTGATATCGGCGATCGCCGTCGAGTTGTGCGCGGCCTGCAAATGACCACCCGACAGAAACAACACTGTCTTGGCGATCCCGTGCGCGAGCACATGCAGCAGCAGAGCGGAGATCGCCAACGTGGTGCCGGCGGCCGCTGCGATCGCGATCAGGCCCATGTTCTCCATCGAGGAGTACGCCAGCATCCGCTTGATATCGCCGGTGACGGTTAGCATCAGCGCGGCGACCAGCAGCGTCGTCAACCCGACCACCAGCAGTCCGGTGCGCAGAAATGCGGGCCCGGTGGCGGCATCGATGATCGGCCGCAGTCGGATGAGCACCGAGAACGCGACCGACAACAGCACGCCACTCATCAGCGCGGACACCGGCGCGGGGGCTTGGCTGTGGGCGTCGGCCAGCCAGGTGTGGAACGGAAAGAGCCCGGCCTTGGCGCCGTAGCCGATCAGGAGTAGTCCCCCGGCCAGCCGCGCGACAGCGGGATTCAGGCCGCGGGCGTGTGCAGCCAGGACATCGAGGTTCAATGCGTGGGCGGCGGGCAGCCCGGCGTACCGGGCGGCGAAGTACAGCAGCACGGTTCCCAGGAACGCGACGGCGATACCAACCGAGCAGATCACGACGTACTTCCAGGTCGCTTCCAGCGCGGTGCGCGTGCGCCGATGCCCCACCAGGAAGGCAGTGATCACGGTGGTGGCCTCGATCGCCACCCACACCACGCCAATATTGTTGGCGCACACCGCGAGAACCATCGCCGCCAAGAACGCCGGTGTCAGTACACCGAACAAACGGGCGCCCCGCTCGTCGGTGTGGGCACCCGCCAGCTCGCCGTCGATATAAGAAACGCTCGCCCAGGTGGCCAGTGTGCCGACGATCCCGATGACGATGAGCATCGTCACCGTGAGCGCGTCGGTGCGCAGCAGGCCGCCGAGCGCGAACCGGGTACCGGATCCGACCCTGAATCCCATTGCGGCGCCGCACACCAGCACGGTGACTGCGGACAGGACAGTCAGTGCCGCAGTCACCCGCCGCCATCCACCGACCAGGGTGGCGATTGACGCGGCAAGTGGCGCGAGGATCGCGGTGAGCAGCAAGGTGGTCATCAGTCGTGCAGTTCCTGCAGCTTGTCCAGGTCGGCGTCGCCAAAGGTGTGTCGCAGCCGGCCGGTCAGCACGCCGATCACGATGACGGCCAAGAGCACGTCCAATGAGGCTCCGAGTTCGACGATCAACGGCACTCCCGCCGTAAGCAGGAAAGCCGTCGCGGCAATCCCGTTGTCTAGCATCAGGAATCCGACGGCTTGCGAGATCGCGTGCAGCCGGGTGGTCAACACGAAGAGCGCGATCAGCACCACCGCGAACGCGGCGGGCACGGCGTTGGTGCTCGGACCCGGTGCCAGGTCCACCACCGGTTGGGTGATCGCGAAGGCGGCGACGGTCAATCCGCCGGTAATCAGCAGCGAACCGGTGGTATTGATCAGCGGGGTGGCCTCGCGTCGCGACGCGACTTCGGCACCCACCACGCGGGCGAGCAGCCACGGCAACACCACCACGCGCAGCACCAGCACGACGACGGCGACCGCGATCAGTGCGACATCGTGGTCATGGAGGCCGCGCAACGCCGGAATCGCGGTCAGTGCCAGGCCCTGCCAGGCCAGCAGATGCACGATGGCGGGCAGATCGCGGCGCCAGACGATCAAGACCGCGGCCAGCACCAGCCCGCCCGCGGCGAAGTCAACCAAGGTCGAGAAGTTCGCGTCGGTCATGGCCGGGCCCTCATGTGCGCACCGTGAAGAAGTTGGCGGCAGTGACCGCGAGCAAGGCCAGCAGGAACGAACCCGCCAACAGTTCGGGCACCCGGAACAACCGGAGTTTGGCGATGAACACCTCGAATGTCGCGAGCAGCGCGGCCAGCACCGCGACTTTGACCACTATGGCCGCCATGGCAACCAGCACCTGAAGGGCGGTGGGCGCGGTGCCGGCAATCCCCCACGGCAAGAACAGGTTTGCCAGCAGCGCCAGCAGCACCGTGAGTCGCATCCCCGACGCCCACTCGATGAGCGCCAACCGGGGTCCGGCATACTCGAGGACCATCGCCTCGTGCACCATCGTCAGTTCGAGATGGGTCGCTGGGTTGTCGACCGGCAGCCGCCCGGTCTCGGCGACGATGACGATCACCAGCGCGACAAAGGCGAGCACGGCGGTCAAGGACATGACATGGTCGGGGTGCGCAATCGTATTCGTCACCAGCGCACCGAGATTGGACGATCCGGCCGGGATGGACAGCGCGAACACAGCCAGCAGGATCGTCGGCTCGACCAGAGCGGCGATGGTGATCTCGCGGCTTGCGCCCATACCGCCGAACGAGGTGCCGGTGTCGATGCCGGCAAGGGCGAGCGCCACCGTGCCCAGAAACAGTAAGCCAACCACGGCGAACAAATCGGCGCTGGAGTCCAGGGGCGACCCCGTGGCGACGATCGGTGCGATCGCCGCGATCAAAAGCGTGGTCCCGGCGACGATCGCGGGCGCGGCGATGAACACGATCGTCGTTCCCACCGGCGTGATCTGTTGCTTACCAAGTTGTTTGATCAGATCCCGCCAGGGTTGCAACAATCCGCCGCCCGCCCGGCCCTCCCAGCGGGCCCGCACTTGCCGCGTCACCCCGACCACCAGCGGCGCACCGAGCGTGATCAGGCCGAGCTGAGCCGCCCCCGCGACGTAGGACATCGCGTTCACTTGGCGGCCACCAACACGACCAGCACACCCAGCGCCCCGTAGGCCAGGTAGAGGTGCACGCTGCCGGTGTGGGCACGGCGCATCAGCCCGGCGGCGGCGGCGACCGCCTCGGCGATCGGGGTGTACAGACGCTGTTCAACGGCGTCGGTGATCGCGGTCCGGTAGGTGATCCGGTCGGCCATGAACCGTGACTCGGCCGTCTGGGTGACCTCGATGTCGGTATCGGGGCGCAGCACCTCACCGAAGACTCGCTGCAGCGGCTCGGCGAACGACGTTGCCGTGTATTGCATGCGCTCGGTGAGATCGTCTGCGCCGCAGGCCCATAACGGCAGGACGGCGGGCGCGGGGCGGCGCCGGAAACGCAACCGACCCAGCGCGGACGCCACCAGCGCGGTGGCAAGCACACCGGCGGCGATCACACCGGGTGCGATCGAACCGGGCATCCCTGGCAATCGAACCACGGTGCCGAAGTCGGTGAATCCCCCGTGGGCGAACGGCAGGCTCGCGACGATCCGCTGCACTATCGGCGCGACGAGCCCCGGCGCGACCGCAAGGATCAGGCAGGCGCCCGCCGCGGTCGCCATGCCGGCGCGCATGCTGGCCGGCGCCTCGCCCGCGCCGGCGGCCTGGCTCGAGCGGGGACGGGCGAAGAAACCGATCCCGAACGCTTTGACCATCGCGGCCACACTCAGGCCGGTAGCCAGTGCGACCACACCGACCGCCAACGGAGTGGTCAGCGCCACCGTCGGATCGTGTCCGGGAGCGGCGTGGATCAGGGACTGGACCAACAGCCACTCACCGACGAAACCGGCACCGAGCGGGAGTCCACACGCGCCCAGCGCGGCCAACCCGAAGAACACGGTGGTGGCCGGCATCCGGCGGGCCAGTCCGCCGAGCAGATCGAGATCTCGCACACCCGTGGCGACCAGCACCGATCCGGCCGACAGGAACCCGAGGCTCTTGAACGCCGCGTGCGCCATCAGATGCACCACCGCAGCGGCCGTGGCAATCATCGCCGGACCGTAGGCACCGGTGTCCACGAAAAGCTCGGCCGCACCGAGTGCCAACGTGACCAGGCCCATGTTCTCAGTCGTCGAATAGGCCAACAGCCGTTTGATGTCGGTCGCCACCGAGGCCTGCAACACACCGTAGAGCGCGGATACGGCACCGACGGCCATCAGCGCCAGACCCCACCAGCGGGGACCCGGCCCGAGTAACTGCAGGTCGAAGCGAACGATGCCGTAGATGCCCAGATTGACCATCGCCGCGCTCATCAACGCCGACACCGGGCTGGGCGCCTCGGGATGGGCGCGCGGTAACCAGGCGTGCAGCGGCACCAACCCCGCCTTCGACCCGAAGCCGACGAATGTCAGCACGAACACCGCCGTGCGCACCCCGCCGGACACGCCCTTCAGGTCGGCGAGCCGGTCGGATGCGCCGGCTGCCGACAACACCATGAGCCCGACCAGGATTGCGGCGAATCCCAGCTGGGTCATCACCGCGTACGACAGCCCCGCCGCGCGGACCTGAGGGCGGGTGTCGTCGGACAGCACCAGCATCAGCGACGTGATCGCCATCAGCTCCCACGCCAGCAGAAAGGTCGTCACCGACCCCGCGGCTGGCACCAGCGCCATCGTCGCGACGAACATCGGCAGCATCGCAACTGTGGCCCTGCTCAGCTGCTCACGCCGCGCGTACCCGATCGCGTAACAACCCACCGGGACCGCAACCGCGCCCGTGAGCGCCATGAAGAATCCGCCCAGCGGGTCAAGCTCGATCCGTACGCCGGACAGCGGAAGAAGCCAGTCGATATCTACCGCGCGGACCGATCCGAACATGCCAATTAAGCCCAGCCATACTCCGACGATGCCCATACCAGACGTGAGAATCCCACCGACCGCCGGACCAAAATCGTTGCGTGGCAGTGCTTTTGGCGTCGCCATCGCGGCAATGGTCGACGTGGCCGTCATTTCCCGGTCACCGACCGCAGGGCTGCAACGATTTCGGCCGGTGTCGGGGGGCAGCCCGCAATCTCGACATCGACTCCCACCACCTCACCGACCGCACCAGCAACGGCATAGGCATCCTTGAACACTCCTGTGTTCACGGCGCAGTCTCCGCACGCGATCACCACCCGCGGGCGTGGCGTCGCCTCAAGGGTGTTGCGCAGCGGGTCGGCCATGTTGCGCGTCACCACCCCGGTCACCAGCAGCGCATCGGCATGCCGGGGCGAGGCGACCAGTCGTGCCCCGAACCGCTCGGCGTCGTACACCGGCCCGAACGCGCCCGAAATCTCCACCTCGCATCCGTTGCACGAACCCGCGTCGACATGCCGGATCTGCAGCGAACCTCGCACTCCCGTCGGTGGTTCTATGGCCGGCGGCGGCGGCGCGCCCGCGGGCTCGACGACCCGGCCGACGCGAAGGATTTTGGCGAACCAACCCATGGTGCTAATTCGCCGAGCGGTCGGCGCGCAGATCCTCCAGCACCGCGACCCGGTCGGTGAGCACGCGGGCGAGTACCTCGCGCGCAACCGCGAGCAACTCGGCGATATCGGGCGAGGCGATCGAATAGGTCACGACATTGCCGTCGCGGTCGGCGACGACAACTCCTGCCCGACGCAACACCGCCAGCTGCTGGGACAGGTTCGACGCCTCCAGCCCGACGTCGGACACCAACAACTCCCCGACGGAGCGGTCCCGCTCCACCAGGAGCTCGAGAATCCTGATGCGCGCGGGGTGCCCAAGCGTCTTGAAGAAATCGGCTTTGAGCTTGTAGAGGGGCTTTGCTTCCACTCTTGCTCCTGAAGGCTTTGTCAATGCTGCAGTTCATCAATTGAAGAATTCATCATACGTGTATGTGCAGGTGCTGTCGCACGGTGGTCACCCCGCAGGACAAGCGGACAGCGCGTCGGCGGGTGCCTCCGCGCGAACCACCTCGGCGCGGCCGGCGCCCCGCGAGCCAAGCCGGGTGACGGCTCTCTCGCTAACCTGTCCCAATGCGATGCAAGCAGGCCCGCAGGACATGATCCGGTACCTCGCGCGGCGGTTCCTCAACTACGTCGTCCTGCTCGTGCTGGCGTCTTTCCTGACCTTCCTGCTGACCTCGCAGACGTTTCATCCGCTCGACAGCTTTATGCAGCGCCACCCGACGCCGCCGCCGGAGGCGATTCACGCCAAGGCCGTTGCGCTGGGCTTGGACAAACCGGTGGCAATCCGCTACGCGAAGTGGGTTTCCGGTGTGGTCCACGGTGACTTCGGGGTGACGGTGAGTGGTCACCCCGTCTCTCAGGAACTGTGGCGCCGGGTCGGGGTGAGCCTGCGACTCGTGGTGACCGGTTCGGTGCTGGGCACGCTGATCGGCGTCATCGTGGGCGCCTGGGGCGCGGTCCGGCAGTACCGGCTCAGCGATCGGGTGATCACCGTGCTGTCGCTGATCATCTTGAGCATCCCGTCCTTCGTCCTGGCAAGCCTGCTGATTCTGGGTGCACTGCGGATCAACATGCTCGCCGGTGTGGGAATCTTTCAGTACACCGGGGAGACGTCGCCGCTTGCGCCCACTGGAACCGTCGACGCGGTCATCGAACGCTTGCAACACATCGTGCTGCCGACCCTGACCCTGGCCCTGGGCGCAATCGCGGGTTTCAGCCGCTACCAACGGAATGCGATGCTCGACGTGCTCGGCGAAGACTTCATCCGGACCGCGCGGGCGAAGGGTCTGACCCGACGGCGGGCGCTGTTCAAACACGGTTTGCGCACCGCACTCATTCCGATGGCCACCCTGTTCGCCTACGGAGTGAGCGGGCTGGTCGTCGGCGCGGTGTTCGTCGAAAAGATCTTCGGCTGGCACGGCATGGGCGAATGGGTGGTGTCCGGAATCGCCACCCAGGACGCCAACGTCGTCGCGGCGATCACGCTTTTCTCCGGCGCGGCCGTCCTGCTGGCGGGGCTGTTGTCCGACGTCATTTATGCGGCACTCGATCCGAGGGTGCGGGTGTCATGACCCAAGAGACCGATCAAAACGTTGCTGGGCGCCCCGGCGTCCACCCGGTCGCCACCTTTACCTCGCGCCGAAACCTGTTGATTCGACGGTTTTTTCGCAACAAACCTGCGGCGGTGGCGCTGGTTCTGCTGGCGCTGGCATTCGTCGGTTGCTACGCAGTGCCGCCGCTATTGCCGTATAGCTATACCGATCTCGATCTGCACTCACTGCTGCAGCCGCCGTCGCTGCGACACTGGTTGGGCACCAACGCGCTGGGCCAGGACCTACTGGCCCGGACGCTGACCGGCATGCAGAAGTCGCTATTGATCGGTGTTTGTGTGGCGGTGATCTCGACCACCATCGCCGCCACCGTCGGATCGATCGCCGGCTATTTCGGCGGCTGGCGCGACCGAACACTGATGTGGGTGGTGGACCTGCTGTTGGTGGTGCCCAGCTTCCTGCTGATTGCCATCGTCACGCCGCGCACCAAGCATTCAAACAGCGTTCTGTGGCTCATCGTGCTGCTCGCGGCGTTCGGCTGGATGGTCAGCTCGCGGATGGTGCGCGGCCTGACTATGAGCCTGCGGGAACGCGAATTCGTCCGTGCGGCAAGGTATATGGGAGTGTCGAGCCGACGGGTGATCATGCATCACATCGTGCCGAACGTCGCCTCGATCCTGATCATCGACGCGACGCTCAACGTGGGTTTCGCGATCCTGGCCGAAACCGGCTTGAGCTTCCTGGGATTCGGTGTTCAGCCACCGGACGTATCGCTGGGCACGCTGATTGCCGAAGGCACTCCGTCTGCGACCACCTTCCCCTGGGTCTTCCTGGTCCCAGGCTCGGCGTTGATATTGATTGTGTTGTGCGCGAACCTCGCCGGTGACGGTCTGCGCGACGCGATCGATCCGGGTGTGCGGCCGTTCCGCCGCCGGAAGCGCGAGCCAATCGGGCGGCCGCAATGACGGCGCTGCTGGAGGTGACCGATCTCAGCGTCACGTTCGACACCGGGGCCGCGCGGGTGCCCGCGGTGCGCGGGGCGACCTACCACATCGATCCGGGTGAAGTGCTCGCGATCGTCGGCGAATCGGGCTCGGGCAAAAGTACCGCCGCCATGGCGGTCGTCGGGCTGCTGCCCGGATACGCCGAGGTCTCGGGTTCGGTCCGGTTGCACGGCCAGGAGTTGCTCGGGCTAGCCGACCAGGCGATGTCACGGATCCGCGGCAAGACGATCGGCACGGTGTTCCAAGACCCGATGTCGGCACTGACTCCCGTCTACACCGTCGGGGACCAGATCGCCGAAGCCATCCGGGTCCACCATCGCGACGTCAACCGGGCAACCGCGCGGGCCCGGGCCATGGAGCTGCTCGAGCTGGTGGGTATCGCGCAGCCAGATCGCCGGGCAAAAGCGTTCCCGCACGAGTTATCCGGCGGCGAGCGCCAGCGGGTGGTGATCGCGATCGCGATCGCCAACGATCCTGACCTGCTCATCTGTGACGAGCCCACCACCGCGCTGGACGTCACCGTGCAGGCTCAAATCCTCGATGTGCTGCGGACCGCTCGCGATGTCACCGGCGCGGCGGTGTTGATCATCACCCACGACCTGGGAGTCGTGTCGGAGTTCGCCGACCGGGCAATGGTCATGTACGCCGGACGTGAGGTCGAGATCGCCGCCGTCGACGATCTCTACCGGGACCGCCGCATGCCCTACACGGCCGGGTTGCTCGGTTCGGTGCCGCGGCTGGACGCCGCGCAGGGCACTCGGCTGGTTCCGATTCCCGGGGCACCGCCGAACTTGGCCACGCTAACCCCCGATGCTTGTCCATTCGCGCCCCGCTGTCCGCTGGTCATCGACGAATGTCGTTCGGCCGAACCAGCTCTGGTCAAGTTGTCCGAAGGTCACCGAGCGGCCTGCGTCCGCACCGACGACGTCGCCGGCCGCGCTGCCTCCGAGATCTTCGACGTGACAACTGCCCCGCCGGTCGTCGATATCGCGACAGACCAAGGCACAACCGTGCTGCGGGTCGCCGACCTCAGCAAGACCTACCCGCTCACCAAGGGCGTGGTATTTCGCCGGCGGGTGGGTGAGGTGCGAGCGCTCGCCGGCGTCAGCTTCACCCTGCGACAGGGCCGTACGCTCGCGATCGTCGGAGAGTCCGGGTCGGGCAAATCGACTGCTCTGCAACAGATCTTGGAGTTGAACGCGCCGCAGTCGGGATCGATCGAGGTTCTCGGCGCCGACGTCGCCGGGTTGAATCCGGAGAGCCGGCGCGCGCTGCGGCACGACATTCAGGTGGTGTTCCAAGATCCGGTGGCATCCCTGGACCCCCGGCTCCCCGTATCCGAAGTCATAGCCGAACCTTTGCAGGCCAATGGATTCCGGAAGGCTGACGCCGATGCACGGGTAGCCGAACTGCTCGACATCGTCGGTCTGCGTTACGCGGACGCCGCTCGCTATCCGGCCGAGTTCTCCGGTGGACAAAAGCAACGCATCGGCATCGCGCGAGCGCTGGCGTTGCAGCCGAAGATATTGGCGCTCGACGAGCCGGTGTCGGCGCTGGACGTCTCGATCCAAGCTGGGATCATCAACTTGCTACTCGACCTGCAGGAACGCTTCGGTCTGTCGTATCTGTTTGTCTCCCATGATCTTTCCGTCGTCAAGCACCTGGCGCACCAGGTGGTGGTGTTGTACCGGGGCGCCATCGTCGAGCAGGGCGACGGCGATGCCGTTTTCACCAACCCGCAGCACGAATACACCCGGCGACTGCTGGCCGCCGTTCCACGGGCGCAACCCGAAGGCGGCGCCGATTAGCATCTTGCGCGTGACACACCTACCGAGAGCCCGCAAGCTCGCGGCGCTGGCGTCGGCGTTCATGGTGATGGTTACCGGCTGCTCGAGTGGCTACCAGGACCTGCCGGCGACCCGGGCGGCTCAGGTCGGCGCTACCAGCGACATGAATCCGCAGGACCCCGCAACGCTGCAAGACGGTGGCAACCTGCGACTACCGCTGACGGAGTTCCCGGACAACTTCAACCAGTTGAACATCGACGGCAATACGTCTGACACCGGTGCGGTGCTGGCGGCCACGCTGCCCGGTGCCTTCATGACCCAGGCGGATGGCAGGCTGCAGCTCAACACCGACTACTTCACCGGTGCCGAGCTGACCGGGACCAACCCCCAAACCGTCACGTACACCATCAATCCCAAGGCAACGTGGAGCGACGGCACACCGATCACGTGGGAAGACCTCAGGTCGGAGGTCGACGCGTGCAACGGCCGCGACAAGAAGTACTTGATCGCCAGCCGGGCCGGGTTCGAACGGGTGAAGTCGGTGACCAGAGGGGTGAACGACCGGCAGGCGGTGGTCACCTTCTCCGATCCGTACGCCGAATGGCGCGGAATGTTCGCCGGCGGCATTCAGCCCCGCAGCATGACCGCCAACCCGGAGGTCTTCAACAAGGGCCAGCTGGAAGCTCCCGGGCCGTCGGCCGGCCCCTTCATCGTGTCCACGATCGACCGGACCGGGCAGCGCATTCAGCTGACCCGTAATCCGCGCTGGTGGGGCCGCAAGCCACGGCTGGATTCGATCACCTTCCTGGTGCTCGACGTCTCCGCCATCATCCCGGCGCTGCAGAACAAGGCGATCGACGCTGCCGGCATCACCACGCTCGACGATATGGTGACCGCCCAGCGAACGCCCGGCATCGTGATCCGCCGCGCGCCGTCACCAACCTGGTTCCACTTCACGTTCAACGGCGCCGCGGGTTCGATCATGGCCGACGAGCGGCTGCGACTGGCGATCTGCCAGGGCATCGATCGCCAAGCCATCGTCGACGTCGTCCAGCACGGCCTGAGCACTCATCCCGTGCCGCTGAACAACCACGTCTACGTGGCCGGACAGGTTGGCTACCAAGACAACAGCGCGCCAGGCGGTTTCAACCCGGACAAGGCCCGAAGAGACCTCGATGCCATGGGGTGGAAACTCAACGGCGCGGTGCGGGAGAAGGACGGCAAACAGCTCGTCGTTCGCGACGTACTTTTCGACGCGGCATCCAACCGGCAGATTGCCATGGTCGCGCAGAACAGCCTGGCGCAGATCGGTGTGAAGCTGGTACTCGACCTCAAAGCCGGCAGCGGCTTTTTCAGCCAGTACGTAGGCGTCGGCGATTTCGATATCGCCCAATTCGGTTGGGAAGGAAACGCTTTCCCGTTGTCCGCGCTGGCGCAGATTTACACCTCGGACGGTGACAGCAACTTCGGCAGGATCGGCAATGCCGCGATCGATGCGAAGATCGCCGAAACGTTGTCGGAGCTGGACCAGCACAAGGCGCGTGCTCTCGCCAACCAGGTCGATCAGATGATCTGGCAGGAGGGCTTCAACCTGCCGCTGTTCCAGTCGCCCGGGAACCGAGCGGTACGAAAGGATTTGGCCAATTACGGCGCGGCCGGACTGGCCGATGTGGACTACACCGCGGTCGGGTTTATGCGGACCTGAGCCGCCGCCACGGCGGTGTCACCACCGGCAGCGCACCCTCGGCGATCGCGGCGACCTCGACGGCCTTCCACAGCAGGCGCATCGCGGGACGGGCCGGCAGCGTGTCCAGCGCCGGTCCCCGGCCGGCAAGCTGGTCGACTTCGCCGCGGCACACCGCCTCGGCGATGATCAGTGCGGCGGGCTCACGAAAGTCCACGGCGCTGTGCGCCATCGTCGGCAACGCCAATAGCAGAGCATTCGGCACCAGCGATGCCACCTGCTCTGCCACCGCCCGCGGTGTCACCAGATCACGCCCGCCGGAGACCACGACCGTGGGCCAGGTGAACTTAGGCATCTCAGCCACCAGATCGTACGGCTCTGCTTCGAAAGTAGCTGTCTCGCTGATGATTTCACGCAGTGCTACGGCCGGATCGAGCGGCAGGCCGTCGGGCTGAGCCCCGTAGTCGAGTTCGCGGAACGCGATGCGGCTCACCAGATCGATTTCGTGACGGTACGCGACATTGAGACTCACGACGGCGGAGAAGCGAGACAGCATCCGCCACACCGTCGTTCGGCCGCTGAGCAACAGGTCGAGTTCTCGATCCAGCAGTCCTGGCCCGCCGTAGGCGTAGATGGTGGTGGCAATCTCCCCCGCCGTCCCGGCCATCACCCCGGCGTCGATCAGCTTGCGGACCTTGGGGGCCAGTGCGGCGGTTTCGGGAGTATCGCCGTCGAACAACAGACCGCGGACGGCGCGGCGGACGACCGCGATGTCGTGTCGTGACAGCAGGGGCGAATCCAGAATCATCGCGTGCACCCGGCCAGGATGGCGTACGCCGAAGCCTGCCGAAATATAACTGCCGTACGACGTGCCGTACATGACGGCGGAGTCCACATGGGCGTCGTCGAGCACCGCGGCGATGTCGTCGACTACCTGATCGACGGTGATCGCTTCCGGCGGCAGATCCGTGCCGGCGTCGTCGTGCCGCGACATGCCGATCCCCCGGTGCTCGATCATGATGATGTCCAGACCGGCGAGGGCGGCGCGACGCCGGAGCCCCTTGTAGACCTGCAGCGACGCCACTCCCGGTCCGCCCGGGATGACGACGAGCGGGTGGGCGGACTTGCGGCCGGTGCGCACGTAGTACAGATCGAACTCGTCGGCGCTGCCTGGGGATACCGGCCTGCGCACCGGTCGCACGCCGGGCATTCCCGCAAGCTTTTCGTGCATTCGGCGCCGTTTCGCGTTCATGGTCATCGCCGCCCATTCTGCCGGGGTTATTGGCGATCAGCAGCGCGGCGGGCTACACATTGAGGTCGATGCGGTGCGCACCTTTCACGCTGTCGTAACGATCGGGACTACATGTCAACACGATCACTTGGCCCTGCGCGCCGACGGTATCGAACACCTCGCCCATCTTGGCCAGCCGCTCGGGGTCGGTAAACCCGAGTGCATCGTCGACGACGACCGGAACGGCGTCCTCCTTGGCGACCAGCGCGGCACCGGCCAACCGCGCCAGGATCCCGAGTTGCTCCTTGGCCCCGCCGGATAGGGAGTCGTACGGCACCGTGATGCCGTCGAGTGTTCGGCTGCGGATACACAAGTCGGTGTCGACGTCGACCTCGAAGCTGGGCCCGAACACCGGGCGGCCGAGGCGTTGCAATTCGGTGCGGTAGGGCTCGACATAGCCCAGCCGGGTGGTGTCGCGATGGCGGGCCATCACCGAACGCAACAGCTCTGCGGCGCGGGCGCGGCCGCCGATCCGGGTGTGCTGATTGGCCGCGTGCTCACGCTCGACCTCCGCGGCGTCGAGCTTGCCCTGCCGGCCCTCGCTGCCGAATACCGAGAGTTCGATGGTGAGCTCGCGCAACGAGCGGGCCGCTTGTTCGTAGCTCGCCCCAAGCGACGTCGCGGCCTCGGTGGCCGCGGCCAATTCGGCGGTCACCGCATCGGGCGCCGCTGCGGCCAACGCTTCGGCGAGCTCGACAGCCTGACGCTCGGCGATCGCAGCGGCCCGCTGTCCGGCAGCTGCCGACGAAGCCAGGTCCTCGTCAGCCACCGAGGTACGCTCGACCGCCAGCTGATCGGTCGCCCGAGCGAGTTCGGCTCGTTGGATTGTCACTTCGTTGAGCAAAAGTGTTGCCCGGGTTGACGTTTCAGCGAGTTGTGCATCGGCGTCCGCGGCCGTCCGGCGACTGGCCTCGAATGCGGTTTCCGCGGCCAGACGAGCGGCCTGCGCGGCGTCGAGTTCGGCGCGAGCAGAGGCGGCATCGGTGGCGAACAGATCGGGCTCGGCCGGCTGGCCGGCGCGCAGTTGCTCCAGTCGCTCCCGGAGCACATCGATATCGTCGTCACCGCACAGTCCGGACAGCGTCGCGCTCAATTGGTCGCGGCTGCTTTGCAATTCGCGGCGGTGCTGGTCGGCCAGTCTCGCCGAGGCGAGGTCGGCGACCTTACCTTCGGCAAGCGCTTCCGTCAGCTCTTGTTGTGCCGCAGCATATTTGGCCTGTATGTCAAGTGTGGTCGCACCGGGAGTGATCCGCGCGGTCAGGACACCGGGAACCTCGACTTCGGTCGAGCCGGTGACCGTCGTCGACCAGGTGTGCCCTGCCGACAACGAGAGGCGTTCTCCCCCGACCGCGAGCTGGATGTCGGCCATGGCGGTGAACTCGACCGCCGCCGAGATCAACGCCAACTGGTCACCGGCGCGATCGACCGCCGCTGCGGCACTTTCGATTCGGCGCAGCACCTGTTCGGTGAGTACGACCTCGCAGAGCTCGGCACCGATCCGGTCACGGTCACGGTGGATGGCGTCGATCTTGGCCAGCCGGGTGCTCAACCGGTCGATCTCCTCGCGCTCGGCCAGCTGGTCGACGGCCCGGCGCGCCGATTCGACGCGGCTCTGCAGATCGGCCAGGACCTGCGTGGCCTGCTGCAACGCGGTACCGGCCGCCTCGGCGCCGACCTGCGCGACCGTCAGCGCATCGGCGGCTTGTTGGGCTTGCGCCTCGACCGCCGCGACGGCCGCAGTGCGGGTTTCGATCTCGGTGACCAAGCGCAACCGGCCCTGGTGCGCGGCGTCGGCCGCGGCGCTGGTCGCCGCGGCGGCGGCCGCCACCAGCTTGGCTTCCCGCGCTTGGCGGGTGAGTTCCGCGGCCTTGTCCGCGGCGGCCTGCGCGACGGCCAACCGCGGACCGGCCGCAAGCCGCAGCTGCGAGAGTTCGGCCACTTGTTCGGTCAGCACGGCATGGCGGCGCACCCGGTCGTCGACTTCGGCGACCGCCGCAGTGCACTCCGCAACCGCGGCGTCGGCGTCGGACAGTCGGGCGATGGCCGCGGCCCACTCACCGGTGGGCCGTCCGGTGGGGGTGAAATAGCGCGCGTACTCGGCGTCGATCCGCTCGATCAGCAGCGGCTCGTTGCCGGACAGGGCGGCCTGGTCACCGGCCGCGACGTCGAGTGCACGCGAAAGGGCATCGCAGCCGGAAAGATCCACCGCGGCCGTCGACGTGGACTGCAGCACGCGCTGGGCGTGCCACAGGTCGTTGTCCACCGTCTCGGCGAGCATGCTGCGGACCCGTTCGTGGGCTTCGTCGCCGGTCAGCTGCTCGCGGCGCGGCGCCAGCACGGTCAACTCCGTCTCGCACTTCTTGTGAAAGCGCTTGCGATAGACGAAACGGTAAGCGCCGCTGCTGATTTCGGCGGCTACCTCGGAGCCGACATCGCTGTTGGTAGGCTTGACCTGCTTGACCTCCTTCTTCGTCGACCGGTCCCGGGACTCCAGCAGCAGGTCGAGCGCCTCGATCATCGAGGACTTGCCAATCTCGTTGGCACCGCTGACCACGACCACGCCGTGGTCGGGAAACTCGATCTCGCGATGGCGGATTCCGCGATAGTTCGTCAGGACCAACCGGTGTAACTTCATGCCGACCTCCGGTCGGCATGCCGCACTTCTGTCGATGAGGTGAGGCGCAGCAAGAGCGCCAGTGCGCCCTGGGCGTCGGCCGCGGAGTCGGTGTCGTCTCCGCGCGCCGTGGCCACCAGCTCTTCTACGGCCGCAGCGGCGAATCCGCCGATTCCGAGATCGGTGAACTCGCCGTCGGCGGGTATCACCGCGAGGTCGGTGTGGCGTTCCCAGGTGCGCAAGTCGGCGAACAGCCGCGCGAATCTGTCCAGGCAGCCGTCCAGCGTGGCGCGGTCGGTGACCGTCAACGAACCCGTCAGTGCCAGGCGCACCACGGTGCGGTCCTTTTCGGTCATCAGATCGAGATTCATGTCCAGGTCGGCGATGTCGCGGCTGCTGTCGACCTGACGGTGCAAGGTGACAAACCGCCACTGGCCCACGTGCCGCGGCGTCACCGATACTTGGTTGCTTTCGTCGATGTCGACGACCAGGACGTGTCCGGGGTTGGATTCGACGTCATCGAAATTCGTGACTTCCGGCGACCCGGAGTACCAGACCCGGCCACTCTCGCCGACCTGGGTGAGCGAGTGCTTATCGCCCAGCGCCGCATAGTGAATCGCGCCGCGGGTCAGCGCCTCTTCGAGCCCGGCCAGCCGGATCAGCGACGGCTTTTCGCGATCGGGATCGAGCACGTCCACGCCGCCGTGGGCCACGAGCACCCGGGTGACGGGGCCGGCGTCTAGTCCCTCGGTGACCTCGGCGACCAGATCGGTGGTCGGCGACTTGGACCGCCATGGCGCGGCGACGATCTCGAGGCCCGGCCGCACTTGATGCGTGCCAGCCCGATCAAGCACGATCACGTTGTCCGGGCATTCCCGGGTGAACAACGCGCTGGTGAATACCGACGACGCGTCGAGCGGATCGTGGTTGCCGGGCAACAGGTAGACCGGAATACCGATGGCGCGCATGGCTTCCAGCGACTGCCCGATCACCTTCGGGTCGAGCTGATTGTGTTCGAAGACGTCACCCGCGACCACGACGAACTCGGCGCCCACCTCGGTCGCGAGGGCGCCCAGGCCGGCCACCGCGTCGCGTCGCGCCGCGGAATATCGCGGCTGGGCGTCTCCGGCCAGGAAGTGGCGGGTCATGCCCAGCTGCCAGTCGGCAGTGTGCAGGAATCGCATCCCGTCCCCCTTCGAAAGTGACATGGCTATCGAGGCACCGCGAGTCTAAGTGGGTTCACCGACAACTCTTGGGATGTGCACCGGCATGCCTTGGTCCATGTGACTTTTTGCCCGCCTCCGAGCGACAATGCTGCCGACTGGGGCCCGCGAAACCTCGTGTGTCACTTTGGTTTCTGCTCGAGGGTTTTTGGTGGAAGGCAGGTGGCCGACGGCGGCGGCGGCCCGTGTGTCGTTTTGCCTGCCTTTGAGCGCCAGTCGCCGTGTGTGCACACTGGTGAATTCTCTTGCGCCACTGTGGTTTCTGTAGTCACACCGCGCCGTTTTTTGTCGGTGGGCGGGTCTAGTTTCGGGGTATGAGTGCAGCGGTGGTGATCGATGGGGACGTCGTCACGGCGGCCTTCGACACGCTGGATGCCGCCCTGGACCAGGTCTTGGGCCTAGACACCGAGATGCTGTGCACCCGGGAGCGACTAGTGCTGCTGGGCCGCTACGAGAAGATCCGACGGCGCCATATGCGCGGGTGAGCATCCCCTGATCAACCAGCTCCAGCAGGAAGCGACCCCGGCGGAGTTGGGCGGCAAACTCTCCCACGCGATCGCGGAGTGGACGTTGATCAGCCGCGCCGAAGCCGGCCGGCGGGTGCGCGAGGCCGCTGATCTCGGTGAGCGCCGCGCCCTGACCGGTGAGCCGCTGGCGCCGGTGCTGGCCGCCACCGCCGCCGCCCAACGTGCCGGACAGCTGGGTTCTGGGCAGGTCGCGGTGATCCGGCGGTTCTACCACCAGTTGCCCGGCTGGATCGACGTCGAGACCCGCAGCCACGTCGAGGCGAAGCTGGCCCACGAGGGCACCCAATATCGTCCCGAGCAGTTGGCCGGGCTGGCCGACACGCTGGCCGATTGCCTCAACCCCGACGGCAACTACACCGACGACGACCGCGCCCGGCGCCGCGGGGTGACCCTGGGCCGCCAGCAACCCGACGGCATGTCGCCGCTGACCGGCTGGATCACCCCCGAAGCCCGCGCCACCCTGGAAGCCGTGCTGGCGAAACTGGCCGCCCCCGGCATGTGCAACCCCGACGACCACACCCCCTGCGTCGACGGCGCCCCGACACAGGATGCGATCGACCACGACCCCCGCTCACCCGCGCAACGCCACCACGATGGGTTGAACGCCGCCCTGCGCGCCCTGCTCGCGTCCGGCGAGCTCGGTCAACACCATGGGCTGCCGACCTCGATCATCGTCTCGACCACCCTGACCGAGTTGGAAGCCGCCGCCGGAAACGGCCGCACCGGCGGCGGCACCCGGCTACCCATCAGCGACGTCATCCGCCTAGCCCGCCACGCCCACCACTACCTGGCCGTCTTCGACCACAGCAAACCCCTCGCGCTCTACCACAGCAAACGCCTGGCCTCACCCGGCCAACGAATTGTCTTGTACGCCAAGGACCGCGGCTGCACCGCTCCCGGCTGTGACGTGGGCGGCTACTACTGCGAAGTCCACCACATCACCGACTACGCGACATGCCACAGCACCGACATCGACAACCTCACCCTGGCCTGCGGCCCCCACCACCGACTGCTGCGACCAACAGGCTGGACCACCAGAAAACACCCCAACGGCGACACCCAATGGATCCCGCCCCCGCACCTCGACCACGGCCAACCGCGCACCAACACCTACCACCACCCCAACAAACTGCTACGCGATGACCCCGACCCCGACGACGACGCGGCGTGACGGCCCTGGGGCGGGATTGATTAGCGTGAGTCGCGTGACTAGTGAGCGCACCCTGCTGCTGATGCGGCACGCGAAATCTGGATACCCGCCCGGCGTCGCGGACCACGACCGGCCGTTGGCACCCCGCGGCATCCGGGAAGCGGGGCTGGGCGGGGACTGGCTGCGGGGCCATCAACCCGCCATCGACGCCGTACTGTGCTCCACAGCTACCCGTGCCCGCGAGACCCTAGCCAACACCGGCATCGACGCTGCGGTGCAATACCTCGAGCGCCTCTACGACACCACCGCCGGCACGATCATCGACGAGATCAACAAAGTTCCCGACTCCGTCGACACCCTGCTGGTCGTCGGACACGAACCGACCATGTCGTCGCTGGCGCTCGGCCTGGCGAGTGACGAGGGCACGAATGAGGATGCAGTGCAGCGCATTTCAGAGAAGTACGCGACATCGGGGATCGCGGTGCTCAAGGTCGCCGGCGACTGGAAAGATCTGCAACGAGGCGGAGCCGCGTTGACCGACTTCCACATTCCGCGCTGACGCCCCGGGCCCGCTCCGACGAGCTAGGAATTCGTCGAGAGCGTCAGCTCCATCAGCTTGAGGGCCTGGCCGCAGGCATCGATGCCGGGTGCTTGCGGGTTGACCCACCAGCCGACGACACCGGCGGCGTCGCTGGCCACACCGCAGGCACCGTTCGGGTCGTCCGGGCGCATCACGATCGAACTCACACCGGCGATCGTCCGGGTTTCCACCTTGTACTTGAGGAAGTCGGCGACCTTTCGCTCTTCGCTCAGGCTGCCCTGCTCGAACCAGAACCGGGTGATGTCGATCAGGCCGGCCGGGTTGGCCGCCTGCCACCGGCAGATCGCGCCGACGAACGTGCTCTGAATGTCGAGCGGGTCGGCACCCACTGTCTTGGCCAGGATGTCGCTGGTGAGGACCTCACATTCCTTGAGCAGGTTCGGGTACTGCTGCTGGGAATTGTTGTTGCGCGGTACGCCGCCGGCGCCCGCCTTAACGGCGTTGCCCCCGATCGACCGCGAACAGCCGGTCAGGATCATCAGCGCGGCGGTCAAGATGACCATCGCCGTCCGGACACGTCTTGTCATCATTTCGAGTTCGCAATCGATTGACGAGTCAGTTCTTTGGCGATGTCACACGGCGGCGGGAAGGGCTTTTGGCTGAAGCTGATCGACCACTCGATGAAGTCGTCCTGGAACTGAATGCCGACCTCGCACAGCGAGTCGCCCAGGTTCGGCTCATTACCGACGGCGATGAAGCCGCCGTGGCCGTTGATATTGATGTCGTCAACGCTGGCGCGCGACAGCTCCTCGGTCTTGCGCTCACGCCCGATCGGGCTGCCGCGGTACCACGAGAAAGAGAAGTGCGGACCGAGGATGCCGCCGCCGGCCAGCCACTGGCAGCCCACGGAATTGCGCGCCGTGTTGATCAGCCCGCTGACCTTGGTCAGCTCGGCCACCTGCTGGTCGTTGATGCCTCCGCATTGCGGAAACATCGGTCCGTGGTGACCCTCGGCGTTGCCCGGCGTCGACGAGGACGTCCCACCTGGCTTGTTGTCGCCGGAACCCGAGCAGCCCGCAATCGCCGGGACGAACATCGTGATGGCCGCAAGGGCTAGCGCCGTGAGGTTACGACGCACCGCTACCCTGCTTCTGCTCAGCCTGCTGCTGGTCCACACGATGCACTGTAGCGGCAGCCCAGCGGGTCAACCACCGACGCGCCACCTGAACAGGCATTTCGAACTGTTTGCCGGACGTGGCGCGCGCACCCAACCGCCCGGGGTTCCTGCGCCCCACGACGTGTGCCGTATGCGACAGTTACCAAATGCTTCTGGCACTGCTGCGCCAGTACATCCGGCCGTACCGCCGGCTGGTGGCGGTGCTGATGGTGCTCCAACTGATCAGCACGATGGCGACGCTGTACCTGCCGACGGTCAACGCCGCGATCATCGATGACGGCGTCGCTAAAGGCGACACCGCGACGATCGTCCGGCTCGGCATGGTGATGCTGGCGGCCACCGGGCTGCAGGTGCTGTGCTCGGTCGGGGCCACCTACTTCGGCTCACGGGCCGGGATGGGGTTTGGCCGCGACTTGCGCCTGGCGATGTTCGAACACGTCACCACCTTCTCCGAGCCCGAGACTGCCCGATTCGGTGCGCCGACGCTGCTCACCCGCAGCACCAACGACGTCCGGCAGATCCAGTACCTGGTTCAGATGACGGGCACGGTATTGATCACCGCGCCGATCATGTGCATCGGCGGCATCTTCATGGCCATCCACCAAGAGGCCTCGCTGACCTGGCTGTTGCTGGTCAGCGTCCCGGTCCTGGCCGTGGCCAACTACTGGATCATGGCCCACATGCTGCCGCTGTTCCGCAGCATGCAAGCCCTGATCGACGGCATCAACCGGGTGCTGCGCGACCAGCTGTCCGGCGTGCGGGTAGTCCGAGCCTTCACCCGCGAAAGCTTTGAGCGCGAACGCTTTTCCCGCGCCAACAGCGCGCTGTCGAATGCATCCCTGACCGCTGGCAACTGGCAAGCCCTGATGCTGCCGGTGACCACGCTGACCATCAACGTGTCCAGCGTCGCGCTGATCTGGTTCGGCGGGCTGCGCATCGATCACGGCCAGATGCAGGTCGGCACGCTGACTGCCTTTCTGGCCTACTTCACGCAGATCCTGATGGCCGTGTTGATGGCGACGATGACGCTGGTGGTGCTGCCGCGAGCGTCGGTCTGCGCCGAGCGGATCACCGCGGTGCTGTCCACTCGTCCCGCCATCGCCAGCCCGCCACACCCCCGGCTTCCGAACGCGGGCAGGATCACCGGCGTTATCCGCCTGGACGGTGCGACCTTCACCTATCCGGGCGCCGACCACCCTGTGCTGCAAGATATCTCGTTGACCGCATTACCCGGCACCACCACCGCGGTCGTCGGCAGCACCGGTTCGGGTAAGTCGACGCTGGTGTCGCTGATCTGCCGGCTCTACGACGCGACCGACGGGGCGGTCCTGCTCGACGACCTCGACGTCCGCGACTACGACACCGAGCGGCTCTGGTCGGCGATCGGCCTGGTCCCGCAGCGCGGCTATCTCTTCTCCGGCACGGTCGCGCAGAACCTCCGCCTCGGAAAGGCCGACGCCACCGACGAGGAGATGTGGGAAGCGTTGCGAATCGCGGCGGCCGACGAATTCGTGCGGGAGCACGCCGACGGGCTGCGGATGCGCGTCGCCCAGGCCGGAACGAATTTCTCCGGCGGACAACGGCAACGGCTGGCGATCGCCCGGGCAGTCATCCGTCGCCCGGCCATCTACTTGTTCGACGACGCGTTCTCCGCGCTCGACGTGCACACCGACGCACAGGTCCGGTCCGCACTGCGGGAGATCTCCGGCGACGCCACCATGATCGTTGTCACACAGCGTATTTCGACCGCATCGCAGGCCGACCACATCGTCGTCGTGGATGACGGGAGAATAGTCGGCTCGGGCACCCACGAGTCGCTGTTGGGTGATTGCGCCACCTACGCGGAATTCGCCGACTCGCAGTCGGTTGGCGCCGGAGTAGGAGGAACGCAGTGACCACGGCGACGAACCGGGTCGCCCGGGAAACCGCTGTCCGCACCCGATCTCGCGACTTCTGGGGCACCGCGGCCCGGCTGGTGAAACGGCTTGCGCCCCAACGAACGCTGAGCATCGCGGTGATCGTCCTGGGCCTGACCGGCACGGTGATCGGCGTCATCGTTCCCCGAATCCTCGGTCACGCCACCGACTTGCTCTTCGACGGCGTGATCGGGCGTGGCCTCCCCGCGGGCATCAGCAAGGCACAGGCCATCGCCCAAGCGCGCGAGCGCGGGGACGCGACGTTCGCCGACCTGCTGTCGGGAATGAACGTGGTGCCCGGCCACGGCGTGGACTTCGGCGCGGTGGCGCAAACGCTGGCAGTTGCCCTGGTCCTGTACATCGTTGCCGCGCTCTTGATTTGGGCACAAGCCCGGCTGCTCAACGTCACCCTGCAGCGCACCATGGTCGCGCTGCGCGGCGAGGTCGAAGACAAGATCCACCGACTGCCACTGTCCTACTTCGACGGACGGCTGCGCGGCGAGCTGCTGAGCCGGGTGACCAACGACATCGACAACGTTCAATCCTCACTGTCGATGACGATCAGCCAGCTGCTGACGTCGATCCTGACCGTGGTCACCGTGCTGGTGATGATGCTGTCGATTTCGCCGCTGTTGACGCTGATCACGGTGCTGACCGTGCCGCTGTCGCTGCTGGCGTCCCGGGCGATCGCGCGTCGCTCGCACCGCCTGTTCGTGGCGCAGTGGACCAGCATCGGAGCGCTCAATGCCCACATCGAGGAGACCTACAGCGGGTTCACGGTGGTCAAGACCTTCGGTCACCGGGATGCGGCGCGCGAACAGTTCCGCCGCCTCAACGACGACGTCTACCACGCCAGCTTCGGCTCCCAGTTCTTCTCCGGTTTGGTGGCACCGGCCACGACATTCATCGGCAACCTTGGCTACGTCGCGGTCGCGGTGATCGGCGGCCTGCAGGTGGCCACCGGGCACATCACCCTCGGCAACATCCAGGCGTTCATCCAATACGTCCGGCAGTTCAACACGCCGCTGAGTCAGGTGGCCGGGATGTACAACACCCTGCAATCCGGCGTGGCCAGCGCCGAGCGGGTGTTCGAGCTGCTCGACGAGCCCGAGGAAGCGCCGGACCCCGCGCCGATGCCGCCCAATGGCCACGTCTCGCCGCCGCGCGGACGCGTCGAGTTCCAGCACGTGAGCTTTGCCTACCGCGCTGGCACGCCGGTGATCGAAGACCTGTCGATGACGGCCGAGCCGGGCAGCACCGTGGCGATCGTCGGACCGACGGGAGCGGGCAAAACCACGCTGGTGAACCTGCTGATGCGGTTCTACGATGCCGATTCCGGACGCATTTCCATCGACGGCATCGACATCACCACGATGAGCAGGCAAGCCCTACGGTCGCGAATCGGCATGGTGCTGCAAGACACCTGGCTGTTCGACGGGACCATCGCGGAGAACATCGCCTATGGACGCCCCGAGGCCGGCGCGGACGAGGTGGTCGAAGCCGCCCGGGCCGCCTATGTCGACCGCTTTGTCCAGACCCTGCCGGCCGGGTACCAGACCCGGGTCACCGGCGACGGCGCCAACATCAGCGCGGGCGAGAAGCAGCTCATCACGATCGCCCGCGCTTTTCTGGCCCGTCCACGGTTGCTGATCCTGGACGAGGCAACCAGCTCGGTGGACACCCGCACCGAGGCGCTTATTCAGCGGGCCATGCATGAGCTTCGCCGCGACCGAACGAGTTTCGTTATCGCACACCGGCTTTCGACGATCCGTGGCGCCGACCGCATCGTGGTGGTCGAGGCCGGGCGCGTCGTCGAACAGGGCAATCACGCCGAATTGATGGCCCGCCGCGGCGCCTACTACGCGATGACCAGGGCCTGAGTTGTCGGCCGGAGCGCGAACCTGAGACGTAACTGAAACGACGCCAAGAAGTTATAGAGGATCCCTTTAGAAGTGCGGCTGACGCTAGTCCCATCAGCACCCCAACCGCACACCTGAAAGGGATCACAGCAATGTTCACTCGCCGCATCAACACCATCGCCAGCACCATCATCGGCGCCGCCGCCATCGGGATCGTCGCGGTCGGCACCGCCGGCACCGCCGGAGCCACCACCACCGAAGACGCGTTCCTCGCTCAGATGGACAAGCTCGGCATCTCCTTCAGCTCGCCGGCGGACGCCATCAAGGACGGCCACAAGGTCTGCCAGGAACTCGCCGCCGGGAAAACGGGGACCGACATCGCCGCCGAGATCCTGCAGCAGACGGACCTGACCAGCCACCAGGCGGCCTACTTCGTCGTCGACGCGACCCACGCCTTCTGCCCGGCACTCGCCCCGCAGCTCACCTAACGCACCCACCCACTGGATGGGGGGTCCCGGGTCAACCGGGATCCCCCATTCGCCGTTTACGGGTCGGCCGGCGCCGGCCAAGCCTTTGAGAATCCTTTTAGGGGTGGGCGCGACGCTGTGTTCATCAGCACCCAGACCACACACCCGAAAGGACCACAGCAATGTTCGCTCACCGTATCCGCACAATTGCCGGCACCGCGATCGGCGCCGCCGCCATCGGGATCGCTGCGCTCGCCGGCGCCGGCGTTGCCGGCGCCACCACAGTCGACGACGCCTTCGTCACGCAGATGAGCAAGGTGGGGGTCACCTTCACCTCGCCCGGGGAGGCTGTCAACAACGGCCAGAAGGTGTGCCAGGCGCTGGCCTCCGGCGAAAGTGGCGTCGACATCGCCAACGAGGTCGTCGGCCAGACGAACCTGACCAGCAGCCAGGCCGCCCACCTCGTCGTCAACGCGGCCATGGCGTACTGCCCGCAGTTCGGCGGTTCGCTCAGCTGATCGCACCACCCGCAATGGGGGGATCTCGGTAACCGGGATCCCCCCATTTGCCGTTCGCGGGCACCCCGGCGGGCACCCATGCGCGCCGGAGGCGCACCGCGTTCGACGACATTGCCGCGTTCGCGACACCGAAGCCGCATTGGAACGCTTTGTCAATCAAGGTAATCCACGCCTGCGGTTGCGCATGTCCGGCTGCGCTGACTCATGGAGGCCCCGCGAACCGATTGGGACCTTCCGAACCCGACATCGGGCTCGCTAAGCTTCCAGGCCGGCTGTTGATTTGCTGCGCGGCGGTTGCTATGCAGTAAGCAGCTGTGGCCAATACTTCAAGGAGATGTCGATGAAGCTCTCGTCTCGCACTGTTACCGCCGCCGCTGCCGCCGCGCTCGCCCTCGTCCTCGCCATCGGTGGCTGCTCGAGCAACTCGAGCACCGGCAAATCACCCGGGACCACCGCCACCACCTCCAGCAGCGAGGCGGCCACCCTGCTCAAGCAGGCCTCCGACGCGATGACCAAGGTCACCGGGATGCATGTCAGCGTGACGGTCCAGGGGGACGTGCCCAACCTGCGGGTGACCAAGCTCGACGGCGACATCTCCAACACCCCGCAGACGGTTGCCACCGGTAGCGCGACGCTGCTGGTCGGCAAATCCCCGCAAGACGCGAAATTCGTCTACGTCGACGGCCACCTCTACTCCGACCTCGGGCAGCCCGGCACCTACACCGACTTCGGTAACGGCGCCTCGATCTACAACGTGTCGGTACTGCTGGACCCCAGCAAGGGGTTGGCCAACCTGTTGTCGAAACTGCAGGGTGGCGCGGTGACCGGCACCGAGCAGGTCAACGGCGTTGCGACCACCAAGATCACCGGCAACTCGTCGGCTGACGACGTCGCCACGCTGGCCGGCTCCAAGCTGACCGCCCAGGGCGTGACGACGGTGCCCACCTCGGTCTGGATCGCCTCGGACGGCTCCTCACACCTGGTCCAGCTTCAGGTCCATCCCACGAATGACACCTCGGTGACGCTGACGATGTCCGACTGGGGCAAGACGGTCACCGCCACCAAGCCCGTGTAGGCGCGTCTGGCCAAACGCGTGGAATCGCAACCCCCGGAAGACGTGGAAACCGCCGGACCGCCGGCATTCGGAAAGGAATCACCAATGAGGATGATTACTCGTCGCCGGCGGTTCACGGTGGCCGGTATGGCCGCTGCCGCCGCAATCAGCGTCGCGCTTGCTCCCGCGGCCGGTGCCGCCGATCAATACGGCGCGATTGCCTACTCCAGCAACGGTTCCTGGGGCCGCAGCTGGGACTACCCAACCCGGCCGGCCGCGGAGGCCACCGCGGTCAAAAACTGCGCCTACCCGGACTGCAAGGTGCTCACCAGCTTCACTGATTGCGGCGCCGTCGCGACCAACGGCAAGGCATTCCAGGGTGGGGTCGGCTCCACCCTGGCCGCCGCGATGAAGGACGCGCTGACCAAACTCGGTGGCGGCTCCATCGACACGTGGGCCTGCAACTAGCCCGAAACACCGTCTGAGCACGGTCTTTATCGCTGCGCGTACGCCGTTCGGCGGGGCGCGCGCGCACACCAAGAATTCGTGGAGATAACAAATAGGCCACGATCAGAGCCTTTTCTCAACCACCCCGCACTACCGCGGACGAGAAAAGGGGACACACCAATGAAGACCGCCAAGACCAACAAGATCAACAAGATCGCCAAGACCGCCACCCTGGCAGTCATCACCGGTGCCGTCGCGCTGGGATTGGCCGGACCCGCCGACGCGGCCGCCGGCACGATGTACGGCGATCCGGTGGCCGCCGCCAAGTACTGGCGCTACCAGAAATACGACGACTGCGTCCTGATGTCGAGCGCCGACGTGATCGGCCAGATCACCGGTAGCGAGCCCTCGGAGCGCGCCATCATCAAGCTGGCGCAAGCCACGCCGAGCGTCGTGCACCCGGGCTCGATCTACACCACGCCGGCCAACACCAAGAACCCGAATTCCGGTATGGGCACCAGCTTCGCGGACATCCCGACATTGCTGGCGCTGTACAAGATCGACGCGACTATCACCAACAAGGAGCACGCCGCCAAAGACGGCATCCTCGGCGGGATCGAAGGGCTCGAAGAGCAACTCGGCGAGGGCCACCAGGTCATCGTCAGCGTCAACGGAGAACTCATCTGGGGCCAGGCCGTCGAAAACAAGGACGACAACGGGAATCCCCGGGGCGACCACGCGGTGGTGGTCACCGGTATCGACACCGCCAACAACGTGGTGCACCTCAACGACAGCGGCACCAAGGACGGCCGCGACGAGCAGATCCCGATGGCGCTCTTCATGAAAGCCTGGGAGGCCAGCAAGCAGCTCATGGTATTCACCAGCTAGCCGGTCACGGTCGTCAAACCGGCGGGCAACCCCCCGAAGCACCCGCATCGGGTCGGCTGCCCGCCTTTTGCGTTGTCGGGGAATGCCAACCGGATTCGGGCGAGCCGTCGATGATCATGCTGTCAGGGAACGCATTTCAGCCGATGGCAAAGCCGAAGCCGCGGCACACCAATCGCCACCGGTATTACCGAATTCGGAGGGTTCGTATCACAATGTCAAGGAATGACACCGTATAGGCAGGTGACGCCGCGCAGAGATCCCGGAAGGGCTGGTTAGCGACGATGGTAGACAAAAGTCTCGAATTCGGCCTGCTCGGGCCGTTGGAGATGACTGTTGACGGCGCGATGGTGCCGTTGGGCACGCCCAAACAGCGGGCGGTGCTGGCCATGCTGCTGATGAACCGGAACAGCCCGGTCGGCGTCGAAAGGCTGATCACCGCCCTCTGGGCGGACGAGCCCCCGTCCGGCGCGCGGGCCAGCATCCACTCGTATGTTTCCAATCTGCGCAAACTGCTCACCGGCGCCGGTATCGACCCGCGGGTGGTGCTGGCCGCCGCGCCGCCGGGCTACCGGCTCGCCGTCGACGAAAACAGTTGCGATCTGGGACGGTTCATCACCGAGAAGACCGCGGGCGTGCAGGCCGCCGCGCTCAGCAGGTTCGAGCAGGCAAGCCAGCACCTGTCGACGGCATTAGCGCAATGGCGGGGACCGGTGCTCGAGGACCTGCGCGACTTTCAGTTCGTCGACACCTTCGCCACCTCGCTCGTGGAGGAAAAAATCCTCGTCCACACCGCCAAGGCAGAGGCCGAAATCGCTTGCGGACGTGGCGCCTCCGTGGTCAGTGACCTCGAAGTCCTGATCACCGAGCACCCCTATCGCGAGCCGCTGTGGGCCCAGTTGATCACGGCTTACTATCTGACCGACCGCCAATCGGACGCCCTGGCTGCGTACCGCCGGGTGAAAACGACACTCGCCGACGAGCTCGGGATCGACCCCGGCCCGACCTTGCGTGACCTGAACGAAAAGATCCTGCGCCAAGAGCCGCTGGACGCCAAGAAATCGGCCAGGACCACAGCGGTCGGCACCATCACCCTGCTGGACCAGCGCACCAAGGTCCCTGCCGGCAAGCCCGCCGCCTACCTGCACGAAGCATCGGGTCGCAGTTACCCACTGCGCATGGCAGAGACCCGGATCGGGCGTCTCAGCGACAACGACATCGTCCTGGCCAGCGCCAATGTGAGCCGCCATCACGCCGTCATCGTCGACACCGGCACCAGCTACGTCATCAACGACCTGCGGTCGTCCAATGGCGTACACGTGCAACACCAACGCATCCGCTCGGCGGCCACGCTGAAGGACGGTGACCACGTCCGGATCTGCGACCACGAATTCACGTTCGAGATCCCCCGGGGTTACAACAGCGACGCGTCGGACTGAATAGCGTTGTCACACAGCGCTTTTCATAGAAAAAGCCAGCATGGTCAATCACCACAAGGCTTTTCGCCGGACCCCGTCGATGAACGGTACGCGACCCGTCCGCGCGGGGATCTCGCGATTTGTCCCGCGGTCGAGTTCGCGACGGCCTACCGTGATGGTTGCTAGTCGCGGTGGTTAGGCGCGAGGATCTGCCCGTAATTGTTGATATCGTCGGCGGTCTGCGGTCGGTTTGGAGGATCAGCGATGAGCGAGGAGCAGAACTCGCGGGTCGGGACGATGTTCGGGCCCTACCACCTAAAGCGGCTGCTGGGCCGCGGTGGGATGGGCGAGGTCTACGAAGCCGAGCACACCGTCAAAGAGTGGACGGTCGCGGTCAAGGTAATGACCGCGGAGTTCAGCCGGGACCCCGTCTTTCGTGAGCGGATGCGGCGCGAGGCGCGCACCGCGGGCCGTTTGCAGGAACCGCACGTCGTACCCATCCACGACTACGGCGAAATCGACGGCCAGATGTTCATGGAAATGCACCTCATCGAGGGCATCGACCTGGACGACATGCTCAAGCGATTCGGCCCGTTGACCGCACCGCGCGCGGTCGCGATCATCACTCAAATCGCCTCGGCCCTCGACGCGGCCCACGCCGCCGGCGTCATGCACCGCGACATCAAGCCGCCCAACATCCTGATCACCCGCGACGACTTCGCCTACCTGGTCGACTTCGGCATCGCCAGCGCCACCACCGACGAGAAGCTCACCCAGCTCGGCACCGCGGTCGGCACCTGGAAATACATGGCGCCCGAACGGTTTTCCAACGGCAAGGTGACCTACCGCGCCGACATTTACGCGTTGGCGTGCGTGCTGTACGAATGCCTGACGGGCACGCCGCCGTATCGCGCGGCCACCGCGGGCGAGCTGGTCCGGGCTCACACGACCGACGCCATCCCGCAGGCCAGCGCGGTGCGCTCGGGCATCCCCAAGGCTTTCGACGCGGTGATCGCACGCGGGATGGCCAAAAAGCCCGAGGACCGCTACGCCAGCGCCGGCGATCTGGCGCTGGCCGCCCACGAGGCGCTCAGCAACCCCGACCAAGACCACGCCGACGACATTCTGCGCCGCAGCGTCGAGGCCACCCTGGCCGCCGAGATCAAGAGCGACCCTCCCCCGACCGCTCCCGCCACGGCACAACCGCCGCTGAGCACGCCGCCGGCACCGTATCCAGGCCGGAACTCCGGGCCGGTGCCGCCACACCACGCTCCGAGCCCGCGCCCCTGGGCACCCGAGAGCGGCCCGGTCCCGACTCCGAGCCAGCACGCCTCGGCCGGTGCGCAGTATTACCAAGGCACCAGCGGCAACTGGGGTCAAACGCCGCCGGGCGCACCCCCGCCTGCCGGCCCCACGAGCTGGGCGCTGGGACAGCAACCCCCACCCAAGCCGAAACGCAACCCCTGGCCGATCGTGATCGGAGCCGTTGCCCTGGTCTTGGTCCTGGTGCTCGCGGCGATCGGCGTCTACATCGCCACGAAGAACGACGACAACCCGCCACACCCCACCCCGACCCACACCACAACCCCGCCGAGAACCACGACGTCGACAACGACCACCACCACCACGACCACCCCGGCCGGCGACGTCGAAAGCCAGCTGCTCACCATGGTGCCCCCGGGCTACCCGAGCGGAGTGTGCACACCGGCCACTCCGAAACCCGACACCGTATGGTCGGATGCGCTGGCGGTAGTCGACTGCGACCAGAACACCAACCCGGGCGGCCCGTCTAAAGCCCGCTACGGACTCTTTCCGAATCCGGGCGTCCTCAAAAACGCAACGGACGCCGACATCAAGCTCCTGACGCTGGCGACCTGTCCCGGAGAAGCCAACAACCCGGAAACCTGGCAGCACCCGAATGACCCGAAGGTCGACGTCGGCGTGGTCGCCTGCGGCACCTACAACAATCACCCCAACATGGTGTGGAGCAACCAGGTCAAGTTGCTGCTGTGCGACGTCTTCGGCGACCCCCCGACCATCGAGGAGCTGCACACCTGGTGGACCAAATACGGTGGCTGACCCTGGCAGCTAAAGCTCAACCAGCCCAACGGCATTGCCAGCAAACTGCGCCCGAGGGGCCGAATAGCGCGAGGACCCCCCTGGATCAGCTATACAAGTGGTGGACGTGCTGACCGTTCTCGAGGCGGCCAGCTAACACAGCGGAGGCAATGCGTGGACGACAGGACCGACATGGTCACCACCATTCCCGGGCTGCAGCTGCGGGCGGGTGGGCGTACCTGGCAGGCCACCGGTGGCCGGTCCTGGAGCATTGGCCGGGCGCACGAGGCCGATATCCAGCTGGAGAACCCGAGGGTGTCGCGCCAGCACGCGGTGTTGCGGCCGACACCCGCGGGCTGGGTTCTGGTCAACCGCAGCAACAACGGAATGTTCATCAACGGGCGGCGAGTCGAGAGCCTGCCGATAACCCAGCCGATCACCGTCGTGCTGGGGTCGGCGTCCTCCGGGCAGGCGCTCGAGCTCAACCCGATCGCCCCACCGCCCAGCCCCGCTCGGACGCAAACCGTTGCGCCGACGACGGGGTCGGTCGGCGAGACCACGGTGGCCCGGCCGCCGACCGCGGTTTACCCGATGGACCAGATAACGATCGGGATTGGCCGGGGAACCGACAACGACGTCGTCCTGGACGACTTGCTGGTCTCGCGCCACCATGCGGTGTTGCGCCGCTCCGGAAATCAGTGGGAGCTCGTAGACAGCAACAGCGCCAACGGAACTTACGTCAATGGCAACCGGATCGCACGCGCGATCATCGGGCCCCACGACATCGTCGGCATCGGCCATCGGCTGCTGCACCTGTCCGGCGACCAACTCGTCGAATACACCGACACCGGCGACGTGTCCTACGAGGCGTCGAACCTGCGCGTGGTGTCCAACAAGGGCAAGGTGTTGTTGGCCAACGTCAGTTTCGCGCTACCGCAACGCTGCTTCATGGCGGTGGTGGGGCCAAGCGGGGCAGGCAAATCCACGTTGTTGAGCGCGTTGACCGGATTCCGCCCGGCCGGTAGCGGCGAGGTCCGATACGACAATCGCGATCTCTACCAGAACTACGCCGAGCTGCGGCACCGGATCGGCTTCGTGCCGCAGGACGACATCCTGCACACTCAGTTGACGGTGCGACGAGCGCTCAATTACGCTGCGCAGCTTCGCTTTCCGCAGGACGTCTCCACCCGGGAACGAAAGCAGCGCATCGAGGAGGTGCTGGGCGAGCTCGGGCTGGCCGCACACGCCAATCAACGGATCGACAGCTTGTCGGGCGGTCAGCGTAAGCGCACCAGCGTCGCGCTGGAACTGCTGACCAAACCATCCCTGCTGTTCCTCGACGAGCCCACCTCGGGCCTCGATCCGGGCTACGAGAAATCCGTCATGCAGACGCTGCGCGCCCTGGCCGACGACGGCCGATCCGTCGTGGTGGTCACCCACAACACCGCGCAGCTGAATCTCTGCGACCGGCTGCTCATCCTGGCGCCGGGCGGCCGGCTGGCCTACTTCGGTCCGCCGCAACAAGCGCTGAATTACTTCGGTTGCAACGACTTCGCCGATCTGTTCAACCTCCTCGAACACGACACCACGACCGACTGGACCGGCCGCTACGTCGCATCGCCCATTCATGGAGCCTTGACCGGACCGCACGCCGCGCTGAAGGCCCCGGCACCTGCCGCCCGTCCCGCGAAGCCGGTCGCTCAGCAGAGTGCCGTCGCCCAGTTCGCCACGCTGTGCCGTAGGTATCTGGCGGTCATCGCCGCGGATCGCCAGTACGCGGTGACGCTGCTGGTCCTGCCGCTGCTGCTGAGTCTTTTCGCGCACGCGGTCCCTGGCGAGGCCGGGCTGTCGCTGACCAAGGCCATCGAGACGAAGTCCACCCAGCCCTCGCAATTGTTGGTGCTGCTGATCATCGGCGGCGCCCTCATGGGCTGCGCTGCCTCCATCCGCGAGATCGTCAAGGAACGAGCCATCTATCAACGCGAGCACGGCATCGGGTTGTCGCGCGGCGCCTATCTGGCCTCCAAGGTGGTAGTCCTGACCGCGTTGACCACCGTGCAAGGGCTGATTCTGGGCTTCCTCGGGGTGGCCGGACTGCCGGCGCCGGATCAGGCCGTGGTCCTGCCTTGGCCCAGAGTCGAAGTGGCGGTGGCGGTCGTCGCCGTCACCGTGGTCTCGATGCTGATCGGCCTGCTGATTTCGGCGATGATCGGCAACGCCGACCGCGGCATGCCGCTGCTGGTGCTCGTGGTGATGGCCGAACTGGTGCTCTGCGGCGGCATGTTTGGGGTGAAGGGCCGCATCCCGCTGGAGCAACTGGCGTGGCTATCGCCGTCGCGCTGGGCCTATGCGATGGCCGCCTCGACCATCGATCTCGACGATCTGCGCCGCACCGCGGCCGGCGACGAAGACCCGCTGTGGGAGTACGACCCCGGCAATTGGTGGATGGCCGTGGCTGCCTGCGCCATCCAGGCGGTCGTGTTGATCGTCCTGATCGCGCTGCGACTCAGACAGCTTGACCCCCAACGCAAAGCGGCCAAGTGAGGCTTGGCCTACCCGTGTTGCCTACCCGTGTTTGGCCGCCAGGGCTAGCGCGCTGACCGCCCACCAGCCACACGTCAGCTGCACCGATAGCAGCCGATACCCGACGTAGTACACGCCGTACGACCAGAGTCGCTCGGTCCCGGTGCTGCTGAGCATCGACATCCCTTCGCTGTAACGCGCGTTCGTATGGAGAAAGGGTCCGGCGAGGTACTGCGGGGATCCTTGACGAATCCTTGGAACGCAACCCACATTTGGGGCTCCGATCGCGTCGGCGGCAGCACGCCGCCGTTTGCCGTCGTCGAGGGCCACGCCTACCGTCATGGGTGCTTGCCGGGCATTGCGGCCGCCGGGTTTGCGGGGATTTTGTTGATATGGTCGGCGGGTCTGCGGTTGGTTTGGAGGATCAGCGATGAGCGAGGGGCAGGCCTCACGCGAGGGCTCGACGTTTGGGCCCTACCACCTGAAACGGCTGCTGGGCCGGGGCGGGATGGGCGAGGTCTACGAGGCCGAGCACACCGTCAAAGAGTGGACGGTCGCGGTCAAGCTGATGTCGGACCAGTTCAGCTCGGACCCCGTCTTTCGCGAGCGGATGAAGCGCGAGGCGCGCACCGCGGGCCGTTTGCAGGAACCGCACGTCGTTCCGATCCACGACTACGGCGAAATCGACGGAAAAATGTTCATGGAGATGCGCCTCGTCGAGGGCACCGACCTGGACAGCTTGCTCAAACGCTACGGCCCGCTGACGCCGCCGCGCGCGGTCGCGATCATCACCCAGATCGCGTCGGCTCTGGATGCCGCCCACGCCGCCGGCGTCATGCACCGCGACGTGAAGCCGCCCAACATCCTGGTCACCCGCGATGATTTCGCCTATCTGGTCGACTTCGGTATCGCCAGCGCCACCACCGACGAGAAGCTCACCCAGCTCGGCACCGCGGTCGGCACCTGGAAATACATGGCCCCGGAGAGATTCACCAACGACGAGGTGACCTACCGCGCCGACATCTACGCGTTGGCGTGTGTGCTGCACGAATGCCTCACCGGAGCCCCGCCCTACCGCGCCGACAGCGCCGGTGTGCTGGTCAAGGCCCACATGAGCGATCCGGTTCCGCTGCCCAGCGCGGTGCGCGCGGGTATTCCCAAGGCTTTCGACGCGGTGATCGCACGCGGGATGGCCAAAAAGCCCGAGGACCGCTACGCCAGCGCCGGCGATCTGGCGCTGGCCGCCCACGAGGCGCTCAGCAACCCCGATCAAGACCACGCCGACGACATTCTGCGCCGCAGCCAGGAAGCGACCCTGCCCGGCAAGGAGAAACTCGAGCAGCCACCGACGATCGCGGGCACCGTGGCCGCGCCGCCCGCGCAGCGGCCCAGCACACCCCCGCCACCGGCGCCGTATCCGCGACCGAGTTCCACTCCGGTACCACCGCACCACGCCCCGAGCCCGCGGCCGTGGACGCCCGACAGCGGGCCGGTGCCCACCCCGGGTCCGCCCGTCTCAGGCCCGCAGTATTACCAAGGCAGCAGCGGCAACTGGGGTGGCCCGCCGTCGGGCGCCCACCCGCACGCGCAGCCCGTCGGCCCCACCCAGTGGAACCTGGGCCAGCCGCCCAAACCCAAGCGCAATCCCTGGCCGATCATCGCCGCGGCCGCCGTGGTGCTCGTGGTCGTGGTCAGCGCGGTGGCGATTTGGCTGATCATTCCCGATCCCAAGCCGCCACCGGAACCGATCGCGTCCACGCGGCTCAACTCGCTGCTGCTGAGCGCCTCGGATATCAACGCCATCATGGGCGCGACGAACATCCAGCCCGGCAAGCCCATTACGACGATGGGCACTTCGTCGATGACGGTCTCGATACCGGACTGCGAGGGCGCGCTCTACACGACGCAGGATCCGGTGTACGCCGGCAGCGGTTGGACGGGCATCTACGGATTGGTGTCCGCCGAGCCGGGCGACAACAACGACCATTGGGTCAACCAGGCGGTGGTGGCGTTTCCGACCGCCGACAAGGCCAAGGCGTTTCTGCAGGGCTCGCTGGACAAGTGGAAGAAGTGCGTCGGCCAGACGGTGACGGTGGACAATTCGGGCAAGACCTATCGCTGGACTTTCGCCCCCGTCCAAGGCAATTCGCCGAAGATATCGGTGCTGCAGACTCAGGAAGGGGCCGACGGCTGGCAGTGCGAGCACGCGATGAGCGTGGCGAACAATGTGATCGTCGACGTCAACGCCTGCGGATACCACATCAGCGATCAGTCCAGTCAGATCGCCGAAAAGATCGTCGATAAGGTGAACAACGCCTAGTGGCGCCAATACCTAAGCGGCACAGCGGTATTGGCCTAATCGGGTAGGTCTGGCCCCTGGGCTCGCAGATCGTCGACCGCCGACATCGCGTCGCGTAGCTTGGCCAACCATTCCTCGGTGTGTTCGCCGACGAGCTTGACCGACCACGCCAGCGCGTCGGCGCGCGACCTGGCGACACCGGCGTCCACCAACGTGTCGAGCACCTGGCGTTCCGGTTGTTTCAAACGTGTCATTACCGGAACTGCGATGTGGGTGAACAGGATTCGTTCGCCGCCGACCTCGAGTCCCCAGGAAACCTTGCGGCCGTAGCGATCCTGCGCCTCGTCGGCGATGCGCATCCGCTCGGAGCGGGTCTCCTCGCGGAACCGTGAGGCCCGGCCCTCGGCGCGCGCCTCGCTCTCCTCCGCCGTGTCCGCGAGCTTGCCGATGACGGTGATCTCTTCGCGGTCGACGACGACCGTCGGGTCGCCGTCGAACCAGCCTTCGGGCAGGCGTCCGGCGAACCATTCCGCCGCGCCGGTGGCATCGGGTTGCTGGGCTTGCTGCCAGCCCCCGGGGCGGCCGTACCGCCTGGAACTGTGATGATGCGATTTCATAATTACATGATTACACCGTTACACCGGTAATGGGCATCTGGTTCGCTCGCGGCGAACGCCAGCTGGCCGCGGAAGCCGGGTGGCCGTGGACCGGAAAACCGTTGATATGGCCCGCTCACAGGCGTATTTTTAACGACGAAGCAGGCCCGGAAGCGGCCGAGTCAAAGCGCCGGCAGAGGGGAAGGAGCCGGCCGCGTCGGACCGTGTCAGACGCCCCCCAGCGCCGCCCGGGCCTGCCTAAACGTGTAGCGAATTCAGTCGTCGTCGTGGGCGTCGCCGCGGCGCACCCGGAACAGCTTGACGTCGTTCTTGACGCCCTTCAGGCGCCGCGCGCCGGCAAAAGACGCGGAGAACTCCAGGGTTTCGCCGACGGCCTGCCATACCGAATCGGCGACCAGAACGGTGCCGGGCCGGGCCACGCCGGTGACCCGGCTGGCGACGTTGACCGGGCGGCCGAACCAGTCGCCGGCCCGGCTCACCGCCATCCCGGCGGCCACCCCCGCTCGCAGCCGGGGAAAGGAGTCGTCGGTATCGACGGTTTCGACAAGCTTCAGCACGACGTCGAGCAACGGCGCGGGCTCGGGACTGACGAACATCACCGCGTCCCCGATCGTTTTGATGAACCGCACCGGGGGGGCCGTCGCGTCGCGGGCCAGCCCGGCCAGCCGGCTGGCGAGTTGACTCAGCTCCTCGGGGGAGACCACCTCGCCGAGCCGGGTGAACCCGACCAGGTCGGCGAACGCGACGGTGACCTCGCGCGCGCCGGGCAACGGCTTGCCGGCGGCGCGCTCGGCGGCATTGATCGCCTCGGTCTCCATCATGTGGCGCAGCTGCATGAACAGCATCTGCTCGATCATCGGGCCGAGCTGCGGCCCGACCTGACTCACCAGCGCCTGGGACGCCTTGGCGATCTCCAGCTCGCTGGATCCCGGGCGCATGATCGCGGCCAGCGCGGCGTACCGCATCACCTCGGCGGCGTGGGACAGGCCTTCGGCGAGCACCCGAACCACCAGCACCACCTGGTCGGGATTGAGCCCCAGCTCCACGAAGCGCTGAGCGTAGGCGGCCGCTTCGCCGTCGGCACGCATGTGGATCGCCGCGTCCGGATCGTCCACCCGGGCCAGCCCGATCGCACGCTGCACGCGCTGCAGCAGCGTCAGGTCGATGTTGTGTTGGTTGCTGATCTCGCGTGCCGACACATAGGTCCCGTCGTCTCCGATCAGGCGACGGCTGGCCAGCAGCAGCGGCGGATTGGTGGCCCGAATCTCGTCGGTGGTGACGCCCTGTTCGAGTAGCCAGGCCACCAGCTCGGCGCGTTCGGTGCGCGCGTCGCCGTCGAGTCCGTCGAGCAGATCGTCAATGTTGGCACCGACCTCGTCGTCCACGTGGCCAACGTACAACGCGGACGGGCGATGATGGCAGTGATGCCCCCGCCGCTGCTGCATGGTTTTCCGCCCGTCGTCGACGAGCGCGCCCGGATGCTGATTCTGGGCTCGTTTCCCAGTGCCCAGTCACTGGCGGCACACCAGTACTACGCCAATCCGCGAAATGCGTTCTGGCCCATCGCCGGTGAGCTTTTCGGATTCGACGCGAACGCGCCGTACGAATCCCGCCTGGCCGCGTTGCAATCGCACGCGGTGGCGCTGTGGGACGTGCTGCGCAGCTGCCGCCGAGTCGGTAGCGCGGACTCCGCGATCGACCCGGAAGGCTTGGTGGTCAACGACTTTGCCGGGTTGTTCACCGACTACCCGGGGATCACCCGGGTTTACTTCAACGGCGCCAAGGCGGCCGAGATGTACCGCAGGCTGGCGCAGCCCGACGAGCGGCTCGAGTTCCAGCGGCTGCCGTCCAGCAGCCCGGCCCACGCCACGCGGCCGGGCGTCAAGCTGGCGGCCTGGCGGGCGTTGCTGGCGCCGACCGGGAGCACGTCGAGCCCGGACGAACCGGGTCGGCGCGATTAGACGCTGTCATGACACCGGCGGGCGGCGGTGCGCCCACGGTCGCGCCGCTTCGATCTGCGCGGACAGCGACAGCAGCGTCGCCTCATCGAACGGCCGGCCCACCAGCTGTACTGACAACGGCAGGCCGTCGCCGTCGAAGTCCCACGGCACCACCGCGGCGGGCTGACCGGTCGCATTCCAGGGCGCGAAGTACGGCACCTGCTGGGCGACCACCAGCAGCGTCGACAGGGCGCCGCGACGCCGATACGCACCGATGCGCGACGGACCGTCCGCGGTGCCCGGCGTGACCACCACGTCGACATCGTCGAAGATCGCCTGAATCTTGGCGTTCATGCCTTCCTCGGCGGCCCGCACGGCTTCCATCCTGCGGTCCGAGAAGAACGACCCCAGCCGCGCCAGCGTGCGGGTGCGGGCCTCGAGCCGCTCCGGGTGAGCCTGCGCGTCGGCGTCGTCGCAGATGCCGCGCAGATAGCGCGGTAGGAAGTTCGTGTAGAGCTGGGCCAGTGGATAGTCGGGATCGGCGGTGATGACCTCGTGCCCGAGGTCTCGAAGCAGCGCACCCGCCTGGTCGACCGCCGTCAGCTCTTCGCGCCCGACCCGCTGTGGGAAGGTAGGGATCTTGGTGCTCAACGCAATTCGCAGTTTGCCGGGATCACGCGACGCGGCGGCGGCGAACTCGCCCTCGGGTCCCGGGACCGTCGAGGTGGCATCGAGAAACAGCGCCGCATCGGCCACCGTGCGTGCGATCGGGCCGTTGACGGAGAGCCCGTACCAGGCGTTGTCGTGCGGTTCCAGCGAGACGCGATCGCGTTGCGGCTTCAGACCGAACAAGCCACACCAGGACGACGGGACACGAATCGAGCCGCCGCCATCGGATCCCAGCGCCATTGGGGCCAGCCCGGCGGCGACCGCGGCGGCGCTACCGCCGCTGCTACCGCCCGGGCTGCGCCCGAGGTTCCACGGGTTGCGGGTCGCGCCGAACGTCAGCGACTCGGTGAACGGAAAGATCATCAGCTCGGGCACATTGGTCTTTCCGATGATGATCGCCCCGGCCGCGCGCAACCGGCGGACCGCTTCCGCGTCGGAGGTCACCGGCGGACCGTGGCCGCCACTGCCGCACGCCGTCACCTCGCCGGCGACGTCGACGTCGTCCTTGATCGCGATCGGCACGCCCAGCAGCGGCAGCCGCTCGCCGGCGTCGAGGAGCTCCTGGGCGGCATGGGCGTCCTCCCGCGCGCTGTCGGCCAGCACGACGCGGTAACAGCGCAGGTCGCTGTCCAGACGAGAGATCCGTTCCAGGTAGACCTCGAGCAGGTCGACAGCGCTGATTTCACCGTCGGCGAGCATCCGTGCCAGTGCGCCCGCACCGGCGAATGCGACATCGCGAGCGTCCACTGCGGCAGCGTAACTCCCGGGTCGGCCCAGCCAGTACGGTGGCGACATGTCCTGCGTGTTCTGTGCCATCGTCGCCGGGGAGGCTCCGGCCATCCGGATTTACGAAGACGACGACTACCTGGCGATCCTCGACATCCGCCCGTTCACGCGCGGGCACACCCTGGTGATTCCCAAACGGCACACCGTCGATCTGACCGACACCCCGCCGCAGACGCTGGCCGAGATGATCACCATCGGCCAGCGAATCGCCCGCGCGGCCAAAGACACCGAATTGGCCGACGCAACCAACATCGGGATCAACGACGGCAGCGCGGCCTTCCAGACGGTGTTCCACATCCACCTGCACGTACTGCCCCGCCGCAACGGCGACAAGCTCTCGGTGGCCAAGGGGATGTTGCTGCGCCGGGACCCGGACCGCGAGACCACCGGGCAGATCCTGCGCGACGCGCTGGCACGCATCGACGCCAGTCAGTAGAACTGAGTTCATGAGCAACCTCACCACCCTGGAACGAATCTTTCTGGCTCCGCTGCTGCGCGTTCACGACTCGCTCTACCGGAAGACCGACGGCCGGATCGGCCACCACGTGCCGGGGATGCCGGACAGCCTGCTGTTGCACACGATCGGCGCCAAGAGCGGTCAGCAGCGCTCCTCCACCCTGACCTACGCCAAGGACGGTGAGTCGTATCTGGTCGTCGCGTCGTACGGCGGTAGCGACTCGGCGCCCGGCTGGTACCACAACCTGCGCAAGCGCCCGGAGTGTGAAATCAATGTCGGCCCACAGCGATTCGGAGTCACCGCGCGCAGCATCGGGCCGGATGACCCCGACTACGCGCGGCTGTGGCAGATCGTCAACAAGAACAACGCCAACCGGTACGAGGGCTATCAGAGCCGGACGTCGCGGCCGATCCCGATCGTCGCGTTAACGCCCACCAAATAGCACTAACCTGCACAAAAGCACCAGCTAACCCGGCTGGGGCGTTTATTCTGCCCTAGCAGTGGTGAAGCCTCCATGCGTTCACCCCGGGGAGGGACAGATCGGCTGGAGCGGCAATGAAGCGCTGGACGGGGATTCCGTGGCAGCGAATAGGGCTGTCCGCGCGCGTCGGTTGGCTCGTCGTCGCGGGATACGGCTTCGCCGGGGTACTGATCGTCATCGCGGACGTCCGGAACTTGGAAGGCGCCTACGCGACTCGTCCGGTCGACGAAATCGCCTTGGCGGCGAGTCTGCTGTTCGGTTCGGCATGTGGTCTGCGCGCGGCGCGCTTCGCCGACGGGCGTCGCAGACTCGGCTGGCTGGCCATGGTGACGGCCCAGCTGGGGTGGGCGATCGGCGAGCTCATCTGGGCGTTCTACGACGTGCGCTCACAGCTGGATCATGCGTCGCACCCGGCCGCGGCGGAGATCGTGCTGCTGTTGTGGCCGTTCGGCGCCTTGACGTCCTTGGTGGCGCTGTCCAACGTGTCTCGGCACAGCTCGCGGCGGCTGGTGCTCGACGGCCTGATCCTGGTCACCTCGCTGCTTGTCGTGTCGTGGGTTTTCGTGCTGGAAAAGCAGCTGCGCGACACCACCGGCTCCCGGACCGCGACGGTCGCACAGGTGGTCAATGACGGCATCCTGCTGACGACAGCGATCCTGATGCTGTCCCGGGGTCGCCCCGGTGAGCGACCAAGCCGCAGCCTGGCGGCCGCCGGCATCGCGGTGATCAGCATTGCGGACATCACGATGGTGTTCGACACCGGGATAGGCAGCTATCACGTCAGTGACCTGGGTGACCTGGGCCGAGTGGCCGGATTGTGCATGATCACGCTCGGCGCCTTGGCCAGCGTCGATGAGACCACCCAAGTCTCGGCGTCGCGCAGCGAGGTGTTGTCGCGCGCCCTGCTGTGGTTGCCGTACCTGCCGCTGGCGCTGGCCGCGGTCGTCGGCTTCGGCTCCATCGTCCGTGCCCAGCACGGGGTTTTGACAGCTCTGCTGGGCATCCTGGTCGGCGCGGTGCTCGTCCGGCAATTCATCGCGCTCACCGAAAACCAGGACCTGCTGTCGGCGGTCGCGCGGGAAGCGTTTCGGGACAGTCTGACCGGCCTGGCGAATCGGCCGCATTTCCTGCATCGCCTGGAAGACGCGGTCGCCGCCCGAAATGAAAACGGCGCACCGATTGCGGTGCTGTGCCTCGACCTCGACAACTTCAAAGCGGTCAATGACGGGTTGGGACACCCCGCCGGCGACGAACTTCTGATCCGGGTAGCCGGGCGACTCACCGCTGCCCTGCATGAAAACGGCCTCATCGCCCGCCTTGGCGGCGACGAATTCGCGGTGCTGCTCGAAGCATCGGTCGAGGAGGCCGAGGCCGCCGCGCACGATGTGCTCGAGGCGTTCAGCGCCCCGATCGTGATCGACGGCGTGCCCGTAGCGGTGCGACCCAGCATCGGCTTCACCGTGGCCACGGCCGCGTCGACGTGCACCGTCGACCAGCTGCTGCGGCACGCCGACCTGGCCATGTACACCGCGAAACGTGAAGGCGGCCAATGCGTCCGTAGCTTTGTGCCGGACATTCCGTTCTCCTATACGTTCCCGCGGTCGCCCGAGTCGGCGGTCTCGGCGGTCTCGGCGGTCTCGGCGTTGCCGGCCAAGCTGGCGGAGTGGGTGCCCGTTTCGGCCGCCGCCTCGGGCACATCCGGCTCGCCACGCACCGCGCGGGCAGACCCAAAGGCATCGAAGCCTGCCGTGACACCGGATCCGACCGACGGCCTCGGCTGGGCGCCGACGCCGATCCGGGTCGCCATGGCAATACTGGCGATTGGCGTGATCACGTTCACCGCCACCAGCCTCGCCGGTCTCAATACCAAGGACACCTTCTTCACCAATTTTCTGTATGCGGCGTTGAACCTGTTGGCGGCCGGGCTGATTGCGGTGCGTGCCTACCGTGTCGCGACCGACCGGCTGGCCTGGTTGCTGATCGCGCTCGGCATGACCAGTTCCGCGATCGGTGACGTCGTCTACCTGTTTCGGGTGCCTGACGGCCAGTCCCCCTCGGTGGCCGACGCCGAGTATCTAGCGTTCTACCCATTCGTCTATCTCGGGCTGCTGCTGCTGGTCCGGGCACGGCTTGCCGCCGTACCGATCCCGATCCGGCTCGATCCGCTGGTATGCGGTTTAGCCATGGCCGCACTGGGCGTGGCGCTGCGGGCCGGACCCTTCCACGCGGCGGCGATCCGGGCACCGGACACCGTCTTGGTGGGGCTGCTGTATCCGTGGGGAGATCTGGTGTTAGCGGCCCTGGCCGCCGCCATGCTGCCAATGGTGGGTTGGCGCAACGAATTCCGCTGGCTTCTTCTCGTGGCCGGGCTGGTTGGGTTCGCGCTCGCGGACACGGTCTACCTCTTCGAGACCGCCGCGAGCACCTACCGGGTCGGCACCACGCTGGATGCCGCCTGGCCCGCGGCATCGCTACTGGTGGCCATGGCAAGCTGGGCGTCCACGCCATCGACGCTGCCCACACTGAAACGCGGATTCGGCTCCTACACCGTGCCGGTAGTCTGTACGGCCGTCGCGCTGTCGGTGATCGTATTGGACGAAAACTCACGTCTCGCAACGGCTTTGGCGGCGCTGAGCCTCATTACGGCCGCCGTGCGGTTTTCGCTGACGTTGCGTGACGTCAGCATGATGGCCGAAAGCTACAAGCACGCCATGACCGACGAGCTGACGACGTTGCCCAACCGGCGTTCGCTGGCCACCGCGCTGACCTCGATGTCCGATTCGCCGTCGACTGAGCTCGACGCGGCGCTCAAGACGCCGTCCCGCAAGGCGCTGCTGTTGGTGAAGCTCTACGAGATCGACGAGATCAGCGACTCGCTCGGCCGCCGTTTCGGTGACGAGCTATTGCGCCACATCGCGGATCGACTGGCGAACACCGTGCGCCGCGAGGATCTCCTGGCGCGGGTGACCGATGACGAATTCGCGATCCTGTTGACGGAGGGATCCGACCTGATCGGCGCCCGAGCCCAAGCGGGTCGCCTGCTCGAGTCCCTGGGCGAGCCGTTCGCCCTGGACCCGCTTACCGTGCGGGTCGACGCGCGCATCGCTATTGCGTTGTGTCCCGACCACTGTGAGCATCCGCAGGAGCTGCTGAGCCGCGCCGAGGCAGCGATGCCGCACGCCAAATCCGCGATGGGCAAGATCGCGGTCTACGACTCCGCGTTCGAGGTGTACCGCGACACCGATCCCAACCTCATCGAGGAATTGCGCACCGCGCTGTTCGACGGTGCGGAACCGACGCTGTATTACCAGCCCAAGATCAACACCAGTGACGGCAGCGTGCACAGCGTCGAGGCACTACTGCGGTGGAATCACCCCATTCGCGGAGTGCTGCTCCCCGAGGAATTCCTGCCCGCCGCCGAACGGGCCGGGCTGATGCGCAAGATCGCTGATCGCACCCTCAAACTCGCTCTCACACAGATCCATTACTGGCGGGAAAAGGGCGTCACCTCGTCCGTCGCGGTGAACCTGGCAACGACCAACCTGCTCGACCTGGAACTCGTCGGTTCGATCGAAAGGCTGCTGTGGGCACGCAGTTTGCCCGCGGACGCCCTGATCGTCGAGATCACCGAAAGTGCGTTGGTCGACTCGGTGCGCTCGCGCAATACCGTGGCCGAGCTGCAGCGCCTCGGTGTTCGGATCTCGCTGGACGATTACGGCACCGGCTGGTCGTCACTGGCCCGCTTGCAGGATGTCTCGGTCGACGAGTTGAAACTCGACCGAATTTTCGTGGCGCGGCTGGCTCAGGACGCTCGATCGGTCGCCATCGTGCGATCCACCGTCGCGCTGGCCGACAGTCTGGGCGCGGACCTGGTGGCCGAGGGAGTCGAGGACGAGGTCACGCTGAGCGCACTGCAACGATTCGGCTGCATGATTACGCAGGGGTTCGTGCACACCCCGCCATTGCCGCCCGCCGAGCTCGAAGAGTGGATCAGGCACCATGTGCCCCAACGGAATCCGAGAAAGTCGGAGCAGGCCGGCGTAGCCGACTAGAACAGTTCCTTGGCCAGCAACTCCAGCGTTGCCACCCGCCCCGGCGCGGTGCGGGGGTCGGTGCCGCGACGAGCCGACGCGACGGGGTGCACCATCACCTCGTCGACCCCGAACCGCCCGGCCAGTGCGCGCACCTGTTCGGCGGCCTCGACCGGAGTACCGAGGACGGCACGCTGTAGCCCACTGTCGACGATGTGCTGCTGTTGCGCCGTCAGTTCGGCCACTTGGGCCTCTTCCACCAGCGGGACCGGGCCCAGCGGCTGTCCGGTCCGCAGCCGCGCCATCATCTGCAAGTTGGGCAACATCAATGCCGTTGCCTCTTCCCGTGTTTCGGCCACCGCGGCGTTCACCGTCAAGAATGTCACGGGTTCGGCGGTCAACGTGCTGGGCACAAACCGCGAGCGATAAATCTCGAGTGCCTCTTCGGTTCCTTGGCCGGAGAAGTGATGTGCGAACACATACGGCAACCCCTTGGCCGCCGCCAGATGCGCCGAGTACATCGACGAGCCCAACAGCCATAGCCGTGGTTCACTGGCCGCGGCCGGCGTGGCCTTGAGCCGGTAGTCGCCCGAGCGCAGCGGAACCAGCACGCCGCGCGCACTCATCAACGCCGCGACGTCGTCGAGGTATTCGGGAAAGTTCTCGATATCGCGATCTTGCTCGGCCGCTGAGCGGGCACCCCGCAACGCATACGACGTGACCGGGTCGGAGCCGGGCGCCCGTCCGATGCCCAGGTCGATTCGGCCGGGCGCGGCCGCTTCCAGCAGGGCGAACTGCTCGGCGACAGCCAGCGGCGCGTGGTTGGGCAGCATGACGCCGCCGGATCCCAGCCGCACCCGCGAGGTCTGGGCGGCCAGGTAGGCGAGCAGCACCGGCGGGCTGGTCGCGCCGACCGATGGCATGTTGTGGTGCTCGGCGACCCAGTAGCGGGTAAAGCCCAGCCGGTCGGCGATCTGCGCCAGCGCCACGGTGGCAGCCAGCGCGTCGCCGGTCGACTGGTCGGTGCGTACCGGGACGAGATCGAGGACGGAAAGACGCACGATGGCCTTAACGCATTCGGCGCGGGGTTCGTTCCCGGCTAGTAGTTGCTCGGCGTAATCGAATTCACGACGGCGTCGAACTGCTCCTGCGATATCGGGGCCCCGCCGGGAATGTTGTCGGTGGCCAGGAACTGGGTGCGTTCGGCATAGCCGTGAAAGCGCTTGAAGTAGTTGGTGAATGCGACCCCGTGGTCGACCCAGTCGCCCTGGGTGACGCGCTTGAGCTCGCCGGCCAGGATATAGGCGCCCAGCAGCGCCACGCTGGTCCCCTGCCCCGCCAGCGGGGAGCAGCAGTACGCGGCGTCGCCCACCAGGGCCACCCGACCGATCGACCAGTGGTCCATCACGATCTGCGCCATCTCGTCGAAGTAGAAATCCGGTGCGTCGCGCATGAACTTCAGCAGCTGCGGCCGGACCCAGCCGTCGCCGGACATCCGCCGCTCGATCTCGGCGAATTGGGCTTCGACGTCGGTGTAGTCCAGCCGCAGTTCGGTATCCATGAAACCCAACATGGCGCGCGCCTCGGTGTTGTCGCGGGCGCTGTAAACCCCGGCCATCGTGGTGTCGCCGTAGTGCCAAATCTGCCAGAAGTCCAGGTCCAGGAAATTGGGCACGGTGAAGATCGCGGCGTGCGTGCCCAGCCGCTTGATGAATCGCTCCTCGGGACCGAAAACCAACCCACGCACATTGGAGTGCAACCCGTCGGCGCCGATCAGCAGGTCGAAGCTGCGCGCGGGCGCACGTTCGAACGTCACATCGACGTTCTGGCCACGGTTCTGGACACCAGTGATGCTGTCGTCGAAGAGGTATTCGGTCGCGGGCTGCGTTGCCTCGTAAAGCAACTCGACCAAATCGTCGCGCAGCAGCTCGATGTCCGGGTTGTCGATCGGGCCACCGGTCGGCGTCGATTCGGTGTCACGGGACAGCTCGTTGCCGTCGCGGTCGACGACCGAAGAGCCGCGGATGCCGGTCTTGCGATCCGCCGCGGCGGCCAACAGACCCATGCGGTCCAGCACCGTCAGCGCCGGACCTCGCACATCGATGGCCTGCCCGCCCGGGCGCAGGCCTGGATGGCGCTCCACAACGGTCACCGAATAGCCATGTCGCCCAAGCCAATACGCCAACGTTGTACCGGCGACGCTGGCCCCGGAAATCAGAACTTCGGTCACTTAATCCCCGCCAGCTTCTTGGCTTCAATGAAGATATCGTCGAGCATTGCCGGAGTCAGCCTACCGGTGAACATGTTTTGCTGGCTCGGGTGGTAGCACCCCAGCAAACGCACGCCCGACGGTAACTCGGCGACGGCACCGTGGCCGAAGCGCGGCTTGGGCGTTGCGCGCGGCGCGGTGGCGCCCGGCAGCCGCAGCGCGATCTGCCAGCCGAACCCGCCGAGGGCGACGATGGTGCGCACGTGCTCGGACACCAGCCGCCATTCGGCTTCCAGCCAGGGCCAACAAGTGTCACGCTCAGCCGGGGTCGGGGCGTTGGCCGGTGGCGCGCATCGCACCGGCGCGGAAATGCGAATCTGCTTGGTTGCCAACCCGTCTGCGGCATCCACGCTGATCGGCTGGTTCACCAGTCCAGTCCGATACAGGGCGGCGTACAGCTGGTCGCCGGACCGGTCGCCGGTGAACATCCGCCCAGTTCGGTTGGCGCCGTGCGCGGCCGGCGCCAGCCCGACGATGAAGATTCGCGGCCGAAGCGATCCCCATCCCGGCACCGGCCGGCCCCAATAAGGCTGGTCGGCGAACGCGCGCCGTTTGACCACAGCGACGTCCTCACGCCAGGCGACCAGACGCGGGCAGGCGCGACAAACGCTGACCACGGCGTCCAGCTCGGGGATCGAGCCGACCGCACCGGCAAGCGCCCGAACCTGCGCCGCGTCGGCGGCCTGCGGGGTACTCGGCTCGGCCGGATCGCCGGGCCATCCGGTGCCGGGCTGCACCGGCGAATCGAACGCCAATCCGGTATTCGGATGAACAAGCACATGAACATCCTGCAGTCAGCCGGCGGTCAGCCCGAAATTCGGTGGCTGCCGCGATCGCTTTGGGGTTAGATTCTCCCGGCGATATTTATGACAAATTCCAGCCGCGGTCCGGCGCTTCTGATTCTGTTCGCCACGCTGGTGGCGACCGCGGGTACCGGCATTTCGTTGGTCGCTTTCCCCTGGCTGGCGTTGCAACATCGCGAGAGCGCGCGCGACGCGTCGGTCGTGGCCGCGGCGATGACGGTGCCCCTGGTGCTCTCCACACTGGTCGCCGGTACCGCGGTGGACTTTTTCGGGCGCCGCCGCATTTCGCTGGTCTCCGATTGGTTGTCCGGCATGGCGGTGGCCGCGGTTCCGGTGATCGCGTGGCTATTCGGGGCGAAAGCACTCAATGTCGCCGAGCTGGCCGTGTTGGCGTTCCTTTCGGCCGGATTCGACCCGGCCGGGACGACGGCGCGCCAGTCGATGCTGCCCGAGGCCGCCGCGCGGGCCGGCTGGTCGCTGGACCGCACCAACAGCGTGTACGAAGCGATTCTCAATCTGGCTTACATCGTGGGCCCGGGGATCGGCGGTTTGATGATCGCCACGGTCGGCGGCGTCAACACGATGTGGATCACGGCGGGCTGTTTTGGCTTGTCGTTCCTCGCAATTGGGGCACTGCGGCTCGAGGGCATCGGCAAGCCGCACCACGCCACCCGGCCCGACGGGTTGGTGTCCGGCGTCGCCGAGGGTTTGCGGTTCGTCTGGAACATGCGCGTGCTACGCACACTCGCCTTGGTCGATCTGGTGGTCACGGCGCTGTATCTGCCGATGGAAAGCGTGCTCTTTCCCAAGTACTTCAGCGATCGTCACGAACCCGCGGAGTTGGGCTGGGCGCTGATGGCACTCGGGGCCGGCGGCGTGACGGGCGCGCTCGGCTATGCCGTGCTGTCGAAATACGTGCGGCGGCGCACGGCCGTGCTGACCGCGACGCTGACATTCGGTGCCGCGTCGGTCGGGATCGCGTTCCTGCCGCCGTTGCCGGTGATCCTGGTGCTGTGCGGGCTGACCGGCTTGGTCTACGGGCCGATCCAGCCGATCTACAACTACGTGATGCAGACCCGGGCACCGCACCATCTGCGCGGTCGGGTGGTCGGGGTGATGACGGGACTGACCTTCGCCGCGGGTCCGCTGGGCTTGCTGGTGGCCGGTCCGCTGGCCGACACCGCCGGGCTGCGGGTCACGTTCTTGACGTTGGCGGTGCCCATCGTGGTGGTCGGCCTGATCGCGTGCGTGCTGCCGTCACTGCGCGAACTCGATCGCGCGCCGGAGTTTGCTGAGGATACCGGGCCGTAAAATCAGCACGTGAGCGCCACAGTCAATGAAGACACCCTGGCCGGCCTGATCGCCGACCTGCCCGACGGGATGGTGGTCACCGACCCGACCATCACCGAGGGCTACCGTCACGACCGCGCCTTCGACCCGGCGGCCGGCACACCGCTGGCCGTGGTCCGGCCGCGCTGCACCGAAGACGTGCAGGCGGTGCTGCGCTGGGCCACCGCCCACCGGGTGCCCGTCGTCCCGCGCGGGGCCGGCACCGGCTTGTCGGGCGGGGCGACGGCACTGGCGAATGGAATCGTGTTGTCGACGGAGAAGATGCGCGACATCACCGTCGACCCGGTCACCCGGACCGCGGTATGCCAGCCCGGGCTGCTCAACGCCGAGGTGAAGAGGGCCGTCGCCCAGCACGGCCTGTGGTATCCGCCGGACCCGTCGTCGTACGAAATCTGCAGCATCGGCGGCAATATCGCCACCAACGCCGGCGGCCTGTGCTGCGTGAAATACGGCGTCACCACCGACTACGTGCTGGGCATGCAGGTGGTGCTGGCCGACGGCACCGCGGTGCGGCTGGGTGGTCCGCGGTTGAAGGACGTCGCGGGGCTGTCGCTGACCAAGCTCTTCGTCGGCAGTGAAGGCACGCTGGGCGTCGTCACGGAGGTGACGCTGCGGCTGCTGCCCGCGCAGCACACGTCGAGCGTCGTGGTGGCCACCTTCTCCTCCGTCGAGTCGGCGGTCGACGCCGTGCTGGGGGTGGCGTCACGGATCCGGCCCGCGATGCTGGAGTTCATGGACGCGGCGGCGATCAACGCCGTCGAGGACATCTTGCACATGGACCTGGACCGTGGGGCCGCCGCGATGCTGGTGGCCGGCTCCGACGAGCGCGGCCGCGCCAGCGGTGAGGACGCCGAACTCATCGCCTCGATATTCGCCGAGAACAATGCAACGGACGTTTTCACTACCGACGACCCGGCCGAGGGCGAGGCCTTCGTCGCGGCGCGCCGGTTCTGTATCCCCGCCGTGGAGGCCAAGGGTTCGCTGCTGCTCGAAGACGTCGGGGTGCCGCTTCCGGCGCTGGGCAAGCTGGTGACCGGGATTGCCCGCATCGCCGCGGAGCGTGACCTGATGATCTCGGTGATCGCCCACGCCGGCGACGGCAACACCCATCCGTTGATCGTGTACGACCCCGCCGACGCCGCGATGGCGCAGCGCGCGCAGCTCGCGTTCGGCGAAATCATGGATCTGGCAATCGGATTGGGCGGCACCATCACCGGCGAGCACGGGGTGGGCCGGCTGAAGCGGCCCTGGCTGGACGGCTACCTCGGACCCGAGGTGATGGCGCTCAATCAGCGCATCAAGCAGGCACTCGACCCACTGGGCATTCTCAACCCCGGCGCGGCGATCTAGTTCTGGGCCGTGCGCTCGTGTCCCCCGCCGGCCGACAGTTGACATCTGACCGTCTGTGTCGTACGAATGAGACATGAGTGTGGTTATGTCTCACAACACACCGGTCAGGTTCGAGCTCGCCAACGCCGACACCTGGCCGAATCCGTGGCCGATGTACCGCGCGCTGCGCGACCACGACCCGGTGCACCATGTCGTTCCGCCCAAGCACCCCGAGCAGGACTACTACGTGCTGTCCCGGCATGCCGATGTGTGGGCGGCGGCGCGCGACCACGAGACCTTCTCCTCGGCCCACGGCCTGACCGTCAACTACGGTGACCTGGAAATGATTGGGCTGCAAGATAACCCGCCGTTTGTGATGCAGGATCCACCGGTCCACACCGAGTTTCGCAAGCTGGTGTCGCGCGGGTTCACGCCTCGCCAGGTGGATGCCGTCGAGCCCAAGGTTCGACACTTCGTCGTGGAGCGCATCGAGGGGTTGCGCTCGCACGGCGGCGGCGACATCGTCACCGAGCTGTTCAAGCCGCTGCCGTCGATGGTGGTCGCACATTACCTCGGTGTGCCCGAAGAGGATTGGACTCAATTCGACGGCTGGACGCAGGCCATCGTCGCGGCGAATACCGCCGAGGGCGGTGTCGCGGGCGCGCTGGAGACGGTCGGCGACGCGGTCGGATCGATGATGGCCTACTTCACCGGGCTGATCGAACGCCGGCGGACCGAGCCGGAGGACGACACCATCTCGCATCTGGTCACCGCGGGAATCGGTGCTGACGGTGACATCTCGGGCACCCTGTCGATCCTGGCGTTCACCTTTACGATGGTCACCGGCGGCAACGACACCGTGACCGGTATGCTCGGCGGTTCGATGCCGCTACTGCACCAGCGGCCCGATCAGCGAAAGCTGTTGGTGGACAACCCTGAACTAATCACCGATGCCGTCGAGGAGCTGTTGCGGGTGACCTCGCCGGTGCAAGGGTTGGCACGCACGACCACTCGCGACGTCGCGATCGGCGACACCACCATCCCGGCCGGTCGCCGGGTGCTGCTGCTGTACGGCTCGGCCAACCGCGACGAACGTCAATACGGGCCGGACGCCGGCGAGCTCGACGTCACCCGCTGCCCGCGCAACATCCTGACCTTCAGCCACGGTGCCCACCATTGCCTGGGCGCGGCGGCGGCCAGGATGCAATCGCGGGTCGCACTGACCGAATTGCTATCCCGCTGCCCGGATTTCGACGTCGATGACAATTCGATCGAGTGGGCGGGCGGCAGCTACGTGCGGCGTCCGCTGTCGGTGCCGATCACCGTGAAGTCCTGATGCCCGGCAACGACTGGCTTGCCTCGAGCCGCAGCGAGGCGGCGGTAGACCGCATCCTCGACGCGGCCGAGCAGCTCTATACCGAGCGCGACTCGGACTCGATCGGCATGAACGAAATCGCCAGGGCCGCAGGCTGTTCCCGCGCGACGCTGTACCGGTACTTCGACAACCGGGAGGCGCTGCGAACCGCGTACATCCACCGCGAGACGCACCGGCTGGGCCGCGACATCATTGAGCGAACCGGCGGCATCGAGGATCCCCGGGAAAAGCTGGTGGTGAGCATTCTCGTCACGTTGAGGATGGTTCGCGAAAGCCCGGCACTGGCGTCGTGGTTTGCCACCACCCGTCCGCCGATCGGTGGCGAGCTGGCCGGACAATCCGACGTAATCGCGGCCCTGGCGGCGGCGTTCCTGCATTCGCTGGGACCCGACGATCCCGGCGCCATCGAACGCCGAGCCCGCTGGGTGGTCCGGGTGATCGTCTCGCTGCTGACCTACCCGGGACGCGATGTCCACGAGGAGCGGGCGATGATCGAGGAGTTTGTCGTCCCGATCATCGCCCCGATCGGCACCCGCTAGGCGGGTACCCGGGTGAAGCGGTGCAGCAGCCACGCCAACGGGATCGTCACCACCAGCGTCGCGACGAACAGATAGAGCATCGGCCCGGTGTACACGTGGGCGCGGACGATGTAGACCATCGTGAATTCCATGGTCACCAGGTGGATCAGGAAGATCTCGTAGGAGATCTCGCCGAGCCACACCATCGGCCGGCTGGCCAGCAGCTGCGAGTACAGTCCCTCGTCGCCCAGGGCGAGCGGCGCCACCGCGAGCGTGGCGATCACCGCGTAGAAGACGGTCTTGACCACCGCCTCCCATGCCGATGCCGGGGACGTGGTGGGCGCGCCCCCGATCGGCGTGGACACGATGAAGTAGCAGACAACGGCCAGCGGGATGGCGGCGAACGCAAAGCACCGCACCCCCATCGCCTGTAACACCGTCAGCAACATGCCGCCCAGAAACCAGGCCAGGTAGGTCGGCAGCCAGAGCCTCGCGCCGTCGGGAAACCAGTGATCGACATGTACCAGGGCCACCCAGGCCGGGCTGATCAACGCCATGGCCAGCAAGGTGCCCACCAGCAGCCGCGGGCGCCAGGTGCGCCGACAGATGACCACCAGCAGCAGGTAGGCCAGAAACGGCAGCAGCGCATAGAAGGACGCCTCGACCGCAAGGCTCCACATCTGGGTGAGGCCCTGATGCAGGTACTTGCCCAGGTAGCCGTCGGTGTAGATCTGCGTCAACGTCAGGTTGCGGACCAGTCCCAGCCAGGAATGCCCTGGGTTCGGTCCGGCCTCGCGAAAGTGATACAGCACATAGGCGATCAGCACGGTGACGACGTAGGCCGGCATGATGCGCCGCACCCGGTGCCGCGCATAGCGACTCACCGACGGCGGTGCCCCGCCGTCGACGGCCGACTTCACCCAGGGACGGAACAGCAGGAAGCCGGACAGCACGAAGAAGATCGGCACGCCGATCTCCATCCGGGCGCCGACCAGGCCCCAATAGCCGTGCGTGTACTTGCCGGTGGTGTAGGCGGCGTGGGTGCCGACGACCAGGATCGCGGCGACCGCGCGGATACCGGTCAGGGAGGCGACCCGGTCGACGTGCGCGACCTGCTCGAGTCCGCCTTGGGCGTCCCGTTCGTCGGACAGGGTCATCCAGCGTCTTTTCTGCGCGGCTTGGGCCCACCGCGCCGGGGCTTATCCGAGGATATGCCGGACGAGCGGTCCGGCTTGAGATCGATCAACACACCCGAGATACGAGTTTTCTCAAGCTTTTTCAGCGTTGCCGCCGACAGCTTGACGGGCAACTCCACCAACGAGAAGTCGGGCCCGATGGCGATGTGGCCGAAATCGCTGCGGTGCAGCCCACCTTCGTTGGCGATGGCGCCGACGATCGCCCCCGGCCCGACCTTGTGCCGCTTGCCGACGGCGATCCGGTAGGTCTGGAACGAACGCATGCCCCTTGACTTTTCGGGACGTTCGCGACGCTCACCGTCACGCTCGGGCCGCTCGCGCCGCTGCCGCGGCGGTTCGGGCGACATCAAGAACTCTTCGCCGTCGCGGGACTGCACTGCCAACGCCGCGGCGATGTCGGCCATCGGGACATCGTGCTCGCGTTCGTAGTCCTGCACCAGCTTGCGGAACAGCTCGAGCCCCGGATTGCCCAGCGCGCCGGTGATCGAGTCGGCGAATTTCGCCACCCGTTGCGCGTTGACGTCCTCGACGGTGGGCAGTTCGGACTCGGTGAGGGTTTGGCGCGTTGCCTTCTCAATTGACTTGAGCAAATGGCGTTCTCGCGGCGAAACAAACAGCAACGCGGAGCCCGACCGCCCGGCCCGGCCGGTGCGTCCGATCCGGTGGACGTAGGACTCGGTGTCGTGCGGAATGTCGTAGTTCAGCACGTGCGAGATGCGCTCCACGTCCAAGCCTCTGGCCGCCACATCGGTGGCGACCAGGATGTCGATGGTGCCGTCCTTCAGTGCGGCGACGGTCCGTTCGCGCTGGGCCTGGGCGATATCGCCGTTGATTGCGGCCGCGGAAAACCCTCGGGCCCGCAGCTTTTCGGCCACCTCTTCGGTCGCCTGCTTGGTGCGCACGAAGATGATCATCGCCTCGAACGGCTCGACTTCCAGAATGCGGGTCAGCGCGTCCATCTTGCGTGGCCCGGCGACCTGAATGTAGCGCTGCGAAATATTCTCGGCGGTAGCGGTTTTCGCCTTCGAGGTGACTTCGAACGGGTCGTGCAGGTACTTGGTGGTGATCTTACGGATCGCCGGTGGCATGGTCGCCGAGAACAGGGCAACCTGCTTGTATTCCGGAGTTTCGCTCAGGATGCGGTCGACTTCCTCAGCGAAACCCATCGTCAGCATCTCGTCGGCCTCGTCGAGCACCAGGTAGTCCACCCGGGACAGGTCCAGCGTCGCGCGTTCGAGGTGGTCGATGACGCGGCCGGGGGTGCCGACCACTACCTGCGCACCCCGTCGCAGCCCGGCCAGCTGCACGCCGTAGGACGCCCCGCCATAGATCGGGAGCACGTTGAGCTGCGGCAGATGGGCACCGTATCGGCTGAACGCCTCGGCCACCTGCAGCGCCAGTTCGCGGGTGGGCGCCAGGACAAGGGCCTGGGTTGCTTTGTTGGTGACGTCGATTTTGGAAAGGATCGGCGTCGCAAAGGCCGCCGTTTTGCCGGTGCCGGTCTGCGCCAGGCCGACCACGTCCGAACCCGCCATCAGTGCCGGGATCGTCGCGGCCTGGATTCCGGTCGGCGACTCGTAGCCGACATCGGCGAGCGCCCGCACGACGTCGGGATGAATCTGCAGGTCGGCGAACGAAGTAGGGGCCGCTTCAGGCGTGCCGTCGGGGACTGTCATCGTGCAAGAAGTTTAGTGGTGACGGCGAGCACAGCGCAGCTGGGCGTGCGGGGCCCGTTGATTCGCGCGGCCGACACGGCCCGCGGCATGCCTGCCACACCGGCGCACGCGATGCCGGTACGGTTGCGCGATGTGTGGTGCCTACCGTGCCGTGTCGAGCCACTGACCGTCGGCGTCCTGCTCGCCGTGACGTTGTCCGGCTGCGGTTCGGGAGATTCGACGGTCGCCAAGACGCCGCAGGCCACCACGTCGACCGCGTCGATCACCGCACCCGCCACACCCAAGCCGACCGAAATCGCGTCACCGGGTTCGAGCGCGCCGGCCGACCCTTGCGCGGTCAATCTGGCGTCGCCCACGATCGCGAAGGTGGTCTCCGACTTACCCCGCGATCCGCGCAGTCAGCAGGCCTGGAACCCGGAGCCGATAGCCGGTAACTACAACCAGTGCGCACAGCTTTCCGCGGTGATCATCAAGGCCAACACGAACGCGGTCAACGCGACGACCCGGGCGGTCCTGTTTCATCTCGGACAGTTCATCCCGCAAGGAGTGCCGGACACCTACGGGTTCAACGGCATCGACGCGGCGCAGACCACCGGCGACACCGTCGCGTTGACCTATCCCAGCGGTATCAACGGCCTGAACACCGACGTCCGATTCCGTTGGAACGGCAACACCGTCGAGCTGATCGGCAACGGCCCCGGGCACTGACCCGGCATACCTTCGCAGAACCGCATCGCTGTCGGCCGCCTCACCTACAGTGGCTGCTGTGTTCGTCACCGACGGCAACATCGTGTACAGCGCGTCGGACCTGGCCGCGGCCGCCCGATGCGAGTATGCGCTGCTCCGGAATTTCGACGCGAAGCTGGGCTGGGGTCCCGTCGTCGACGTCGAGGACGAGCTGCTGGCGCGCACCGCCGCCCTCGGTGACGACCACGAGCGACGCGAACTCGACCGGCTGCGCGCCGAGTTCGCCGACGGCGTCGCTGTCATCGGACGTCCGGCCTACACGCTGGCCGGTCTGACCGCTGCCGCCGAGGCGACCCGGCGCGCGATCGCCAACCACGCCCCGGTGGTGTACCAGGCGGCGATGTTCGACGGCCGCTTCGTCGGGTTCGCCGACTTCCTGGTTGCCGAGGGCGAGCAGTATCGCCTCGTCGATACCAAGCTGGCCCGCTCCCCCAAGGTCACCGCGTTACTGCAGCTGGCGGCCTACGCCGACGCGCTGACCGGGATGGGCGTCGCGGTCGCGGACGAGGCAGAACTGCGGCTGGGCGACGGCTCGGTCGTGCGGTATCGCGTATGCGATCTGATCCCGGTCTTTCGGTCCCAGCGCGCGCAGTTGCAGCGCCTGCTCGACGAGCATCACGCCGGTGGCACCGCGGTGCGCTGGGAGGACGAGGGCGTGCGGGCATGTTTTCGCTGTGCGCTGTGTGTCGAGCAGGTGCGGGCGACCGACGATCTGCTGTTGGTTGCCGGCATGCGAATCAGCCAGCGGGACAGGCTGATTGATGCCGGGATCACCACGGTCGCCGAACTGGCCCGGCACTGTGGGCCGGTGCCCGACCTGGCGCCCGGCGCGGTGGCCAAGTTGACTGCCCAAGCGACAATACAAGTGCGCCAACGTGATACCGGTATTGCGCAGTTCGAGGTCGTCGATCCGCAGCCGCTGACGCTGTTGCCGGAGCCCGACCCCGGCGATCTGTTCTTCGACTTCGAGGGCGATCCGCTGTGGACCGCCGACGGGCACGACTGGGGCCTGGAGTACCTGTTCGGCGTGCTGGACGCCGCGGGGAAATTCAGCCCGCTGTGGGCGCACGATCGGGTCGGCGAGCGCAGAGCCCTGATCGAATTCCTGGCGATGGTGAAAAAGCGCCGCAAACGCCGGCCCAACATGCACATCTACCACTACGCGCCGTACGAGAAGACCGCGCTGTTGCGGCTTGCCGGACGCTACGGCGTCGGCGAGGACGAGGTCGACGACCTGTTGCGCAGCGGGACATTGGTTGACCTGTATCCGTTGGTGCGCAAGAGCATTCGATCTGGCGCCGAGTCGTTCAGCCTGAAGGCCCTCGAGCCGCTGTACATGGGGACACTGCTGCGTTCGGGCGACGTGACCACGGCCGCCGACTCGATCACCTCCTACGCCAAGTCCTGCGAACTGCGCGACAATGGTCGCGCTGACGAGGCCGAGACCGTGCTCAAGGAGATCGAGGACTACAACCTCTACGACTGCCGCTCGACGCAGCAGCTGCGCAACTGGCTGCTGGTGCGTGCCTGGGAATCGGGCGTCACACCGGTTGGCGCCCAACCGGTTTCCGGCGGCAACACTGTCGGGGACCACGACGAGCTGGCGGCCACACTGGCCGCGTTCACCGGGGACGCCGCCGTCGGCGACCGCACGCCGGAGCAGATCGCCGTCGCACTGGTCGGCGCGGCGCGCGGCTACCATCGGCGCGAGGACAAACCGTTCTGGTGGTCGCATTTCGACCGGCTGAACTTCCCGGTCGACGAATGGGCCGACAACACCGACGTATTCATTGCCGATCCGGCCAGCGTATCGGTCAGCGTGGACTGGCATACCCCGCCGAAGGCCCGCAAGCCACAGCGACGGGTGACGCTGCGCGGCGAGCTGGCCCGCGGTGACCTGATGCGCGACGTCTTCGCACTCTACGAGGCGCCGGCCCCGCCGAGCATGACCGACAATCCCGACCGGCGCGCGGCCGGACGGGCCACCGTCGTCGAGGTCGACGATCCGGCAGTGCCCACCGAAGTCGTCATCCTCGAGCGAATAGGTAGCGATGGCAATGCCTTTCACCAACTCCCCTTTGCGCTGACGCCGGGTCCGCCGCTGCCCACGGCCGCGCTGCGCGAATCGATCGAGTCTACCGCGATCGCGGTCGCCGCCGGGCTGCCACACCTGCCCCGCACCGCGATGATCGACGTCCTGCTGCGCTCGGCCCCCCGCACGAAAAGCCCACTGCCGCGCAGCACCGACACGATCACCGATATCACCGCGGCGGCACTGGATCTCGAGTCGTCCTACCTGGCGGTGCACGGGCCGCCCGGGACCGGAAAGACCTACACCGCCGCGGCCGTGATCACCCGCCTGGTCACCGAGCACGGCTGGCGCGTCGGCGTGGTCGCACAATCGCACGCCACGGTGGAGAACCTGCTCGACGCCGTGATCGATGCCGGGCTGGAACCCAGCCGGGTCGCGAAGAAGAAGTACGACCGCGACTGCCCGCGCTGGCAGGAGATCGACGGCAGCGAGTACGGCGCCTTCATCTCGGCGCAGGCCGGATGCGTGATCGGTGGTACGGCTTGGGATTTCGCCAACGCCAATCGGGTGCTGCCGGGCAGCCTGGATCTACTCGCCATCGACGAGGCGGGCCAGTTCTGCCTGGCCAACACGATCGCCGTAGCGCCGGCGGCGCGTAACCTGCTGTTGCTGGGCGATCCCCAGCAGCTGCCCCAGGTCAGCCAGGGCACGCATCCCGAACCCGTCGACACGTCCGCCCTCGATTGGCTGGTCGACGGTCAGCGCACGTTGCCCGATGAGCGCGGCTACTTCCTCGACCTCTCCTACCGGATGCACCCGTCGGTCTGCGCCGCGGTCTCCGAGCTGTCGTATGAAGGCCGACTTCATTCGGTCACCGAGCGTACCGCCAACCGCCGCCTCGACGGCTGCACGCCAGGCGTGCGCGTGATTTCGGTTCACCACCAGGGCAATTCAAACGAAAGCCCGGAGGAGGCCGACGTGATCGTCGCCGAGATCGGGCGCCTACTCGGGTCGCCGTGGACCGACGAGCACGGCAGGCGCGCGCTGACCGCCTCGGACGTGCTGGTGCTGGCGCCGTACAACGCTCAGGTGTCGCTGGTGCGTCAGCGGTTGGCCTCCGCGGGTCTGGACGGCGTGCGGGTCGGAACCGTCGACAAGTTCCAGGGCGGACAGGCGCCGGTGGTCTTCATCTCGATGACAGCATCGTCGGTCGACGAGGTGCCACGCGGAATCTCGTTCCTGCTCAACAGGAATCGGCTCAACGTCGCGGTCAGCCGGGCACAGTACGCGGCGGTGATCGTGCGTTCGGAGCTGCTGACCGAGTACCTGCCCGGCACACCGGCCGGCCTGCTGGAGTTGGGCGGCTTTCTGGCGTTGACGGCGACCGGGTGAGCTACCTACCCGAAGAATTCCGGCCGCGGCCGGTGGGATCGTCGTCCGGGCCGTAGCGCTGGCCCCGCGGTGCCCGAAGGGAGCCGTTCACGCGACGACCCGGCGACGGGGCGCTGCGATCGCTGCGCGTGGCCGGGCCGTGCCATTGCGGCGGCAGCTCGACGACTGGCCGGAACCGCTTGTCGCGATCGACGTGAGATCCATTGTGGGCGAAGCCAATCGGTTCGGATCGCGACCGCGGGTCATCGCGACGGCGGCGTCGCGGCTCGGCGGGATCGCTGTGCAGCTCCTCGGGTGGTGCTGCAGCGGCCCCGGGCGGTGCGGTGCGGTGCGGTGCGCTCGCGGCACGGGGCGCAGGCTCGCGGCCCTGCTCGCGGCGCAGGATGAGTTCGACATAGTCGTCGTCGTCATCGCGATCGTCGTCGTGGGACGGCGCGGCGGCCCTGCCCGCACGGGACATCATCGAGGACGCGAAGCCGACCAGGAACAGCGCGGCGCCGATCCCGAACAACGCAATGAACGCGGGCAGCAGCAGCGACTGCGACATCGCCGCCGCGAAGGGCTCGCGCACGAATTCCGGCAGTTGCAACGGACTAGCGCCATCGGCCGCATCGTGTTCGGACACGTCGGGCGGCATCTCGGCACCGGTACGCCACGCCATGAACGCCGCCATCGCGGCGCTGCCGAGTACCGCCCCGAGCTGGCGGACCGAGTTGTAGACCGCGGAACCGGTTCCGGCCAGTTCGGGTGGCAGATTGCGAGTCGCGGTGGCCGTCAGCGGCGACCATACAAACGCCATCCCGACACCGATCATGAAGAACGCCAACAGCATCCGCCAGATCGGCGTGTAGGGGGTCATCTCGAACGACAGCCAGGTCAATGAGATCGCCAGCACCGAAAAGCCGAACCCCAGCACGGGCCGCGGGTGGTATCGGTCGACGATCAGGCCGACAAACGGCGCGAGGCCGCCGTTGGCAATCGCCAACGGGGCGATCAGCAGGGCCGACAGGGTCGGCGACAGCCCGCACACCAGCTGCGTATAGAAGGTCAGCGGCAGCATCATCGCGGTCGCGGTGAACGAAGTGATGCCCACACCGAGACTGCACAGACTGAAATCGCGGTCGGTGAACACGTCCAGCGGGATCAGTGGCTCCCGGGTGTTCACCGACTGCCAGTAGACGAACGCCGAGACGAATCCGACGCCGGCCACGACCGTCGCCCAGATCCACGGCTGCCAATGAGCCGACTGGCCCTGCTGCAGACCGAACACGATCAGGAAGATGCCCACCCCGGACAGAGCGACGCCGACCAGATCGAACCGATGCGCCTGGGTGGGCAGCTCGGGAACCAGCCACACCGCCAGCGCCAGCCCGACGACGCCGATCGGGAGGTTGACGAAGAAGATCCATTCCCAGCCCAGCCCGTCCACCAGCAGGCCCCCGGCCAACGGGCCCACCAGGCTGGCGACGCCGGCGGTGGCGCCCCACAGGCTGACCGCGACCCCGCGCCGCTGTGGCGGGAAGATCCGCGTGATCGTCGACAACGTCTGCGGGGTGAGCACGCCGGCCCCGATGCCCTGCACCACCCGGGCGGCGATGAGCATGCCGGCGCTCCCGGCCAGTCCACACCACATCGAGGCGGCGGTGAACACCACCAGGCCGATCAGGTAGAGGTTCTTCGGGCCGTACCGATCCCCCAGCCGGCCGGCCACCGGCAACACCACCGCACATCCGAGCAGGTAGGCGCTGGTCACCCAGATGACCGCGGCGTAGCCGATATGCAAGTCGGCCATGATGGTCGGGTTGGCGATCGCGACGATGGTCGAGTCGACCATGATCATGAAGAACCCGATCATCATCGCGCAGAGGGCAAGCCACGGGTTTTCGCTGCTGCGCGGCCCCGAGGGGGCGAGGAATTTGCGCTCCGGCGCCATGTCGGCACGACTGGGCCCCGCGCGCCGGGTTCCCCCGGACGAGCCGGACGTGGCCCCGGAAGTGGCCCCGGTCATGCACTCACCTCGCTATAGCGCCCGACGACCGGTTCACCGCCGTGAGCAGGTGTGATAATGCCCGCACGCAGCGATCCCCAGCTGCAGCGGACAAACTGCCCGCATCGCCGCCGAGCTGTGTCCCGCCTGCATTATTCCGGGTCGGCCGGCCATCCGCCGTCCGCGGTCGGGTTGACGCGCATGAATGGCGGCTGGCGCCACGTTCAGCAAACTCGCGTTAGCCTGAAGAGACGCCATTCGCAGGAGATGCACTATGAGCACGCGACGCAATAGGTCAGGGCCCAGGTCCCTGAGACGAACCGAGCAGCTGCCGGCGGACGCCCCGTCCGGCCGCTCCGGCCGCCCGAAGGCTTCGACGCGCGCATTGGCGCAGGTCATCGAGCGCAGTTCGCGGGCCCAGGGCCCCGCCGCCGAAGCTCTGGTGGCCCGGCTGCGGCGGGCACACCCCGGCGCGAGCCCCGCCGAGATCGTCACCAAGCTGGAAAACCGCTACCTGACCGCGTTGATGGCCAGCGGTGCGGCGGTGGGTTCGGCGGCGACCTTCCCCGGGGTCGGGACGTTGACGGCGATGTCGGCGGGCGCCGGTGAAACCGTGTTTTTCCTGGAAGCGACCGCCATCTTCGTGCTGTCGACCGCCCTGGTCTACGGCATTCCCGCCGATCATTACGAACGGCGCCGCGCGCTGGTGCTGTCGGTCCTGGTCGGCGACGACAGCAAGCGGGCCGTCGGCGAGCTGATCGGTCCGGCGCGCACCAACGGCGGCTGGCTGGCCGAAGGCATGGCCTCGCTGCCGCTGTCGAGCTTGGGCCGGCTCAACACGCGCATGTTCAGGTACTTCGTCAAGCGGTACGCGTTGCGGCGCGGCGCTTTGATGTTCGGCAAGATGCTGCCGGTCGGCATCGGCGCCGTGGTCGGTGGCGGCGGCAATCGCATCGTCGGCAAGAAGATCATCCGCAATGCCCGCCAGGCGTTCGGCCCCCCGCCGGTCCGCTGGCCTAACCCCTTGCACGTGTTGCCGCCAGTGCGCGAGGCGAGCCGCTAGCCCTGCGCACCCCGGTTCCCAAGGTGTCGCTGGCGAATCAGCGGCGAAGGGTTAGCCTTTATGAGGCGGAAACGTACCAGTCCGCCGCGGGTGTGAGGTACCTCGTCAACCGAGGTGCGCAGAGTCGCAGGCGCCGGGGCAATGGGCTTGCAGAGCAAAGGAATTGAGGCGAACAGCGGCCGTGAGCAATAGCAGTTCACCATTCGGGCAAAACGAATGGCTGGTCGAGGAGATGTACCGCAAGTTCCGCGATGACCCCTCGTCAGTGGATCCCAGCTGGCACGAGTTCCTGGTGGACTACAACCCGGAGTCCCCCGCCGCAGCCGCCCAGGACGCGCCGAGCCAGGCTGACACGCAGCCCGCCGTGGCACCCAAGCCGGTTGCCGTCGCGGAGCCGGCCACCGCGGCGGCACCCAAGCCGGCCACCGCTGCGGCCGGCAACGGCGCCGCGACCCCGGCGCCCGCCGCTGCTCCTAGGCCCGCCCCGCCGCCGCCGGCCGAAGGCGACGAGGTGCAGGTGCTGCGCGGCGCCGCCGCGGCCGTCGTCAAGAACATGTCCGCATCACTGGACGTACCGACGGCGACCAGCGTCCGTGCCGTCCCGGCGAAGCTGATGATCGACAACCGGATCGTCATCAACAACCAACTCAAGCGCACTCGCGGCGGCAAGATCTCCTTCACCCACTTGCTGGGCTACGCGCTGGTGCAGGCCGTCAAGAAGTTCCCCAACATGAACCGGCACTACGCCGAGGTCGACGGCAAGCCCAACGCGGTCACCCCGGCGCACACCAACCTCGGTCTGGCCATCGACCTGCAGGGCAAGGACGGCAAGCGTTCGCTGGTGGTGGCCGGCATCAGGGGCTGCGAGACCATGCGCTTCGCGGAGTTCGTCTCCGCCTACGAAGACATCGTGCGCCGCGCCCGCGACGGCAAGCTGACCGCCGAAGACTTTGCCGGAGTGACGATTTCGCTAACCAACCCGGGCACCATCGGCACCGTGCACTCGGTGCCGCGACTGATGGCCGGACAGGGCGCCATCATCGGTGTGGGCGCGATGGAATACCCCGCCGAATTCCAGGGCGCCAGCGAGGAGCGCATCGCCGAACTCGGTATCGGCAAGCTGATCACCCTCACCTCGACGTACGACCACCGCATCATCCAGGGTGCGGAATCGGGCGACTTCCTGCGCACCATCCACGAGATGCTGCTCTCGGATGCGTTCTGGGACGACATCTTCCGTGAGCTGGGCAACCCGTACCTGCCGGTGCGATGGAGCACCGACAACCCGGATTCAATCGTCGACAAGAACGCCCGGGTGATGGAATTGATTGCGGCCTATCGCAATCGCGGACATCTGATGGCCGACATCGACCCACTGCGGTTGGACACCGGCCGGTTCCGCAGCCACCCCGACCTGGAAATCCTCAATCACGGCCTGACACTGTGGGATCTGGACCGGGTGTTCAAGGTCAACGGATTCGGCGGTCGCGAATATTCGAAGCTGCGCGACGTGCTGGGCCTGCTGCGCGATGCCTACTGCCGCCATATCGGCGTGGAATACACCCACATCCTCGAGCCCGAGCAACAGCGATGGCTGGAAGAGCGGGTCGAGACCAAGCACGTCAAACCGACGGTGGGCGAACAGAAGTACATCTTGAGCAAGCTCAACGCCGCCGAGGCTTTCGAAACCTTCCTGCAGACCAAATACGTTGGACAGAAACGATTCTCGTTGGAAGGCGCCGAAAGCCAGATCCCGCTGATGGACGCGGTGATCGACCAGTGCGCCGGGCACGGCCTGGACGAGGTGGTCATCGCGATGCCGCACCGGGGCCGGCTCAACGTGCTGGCCAACATCGTCGGCAAGCCCTACTCGCAGATCTTCAGCGAGTTCGAGGGCAACCTCAACCCGTCGCAGGCGCACGGTTCCGGTGACGTGAAATACCACCTCGGTGCCACCGGCATATATCTACAGATGTTCGGCGACAACGACATTGCGGTGTCGCTGACCGCCAACCCGTCGCACCTGGAGGCCGTCGATCCGGTGCTGGAGGGCCTGGTCCGGGCCAAGCAGGACCTGCTGGAACTGGGGCACGTCGACGGCGAAGAAGAACGGGCCTTCTCGGTGATGCCGCTGATGCTGCACGGCGACGCCGCCTTCGCCGGCCAGGGCGTGGTGGCCGAGACGCTGAACCTGGCGCTGCTGCCGGGCTATCGCGTCGGTGGCACCATCCACGTGATCGTCAACAACCAGATCGGCTTCACCACCGCGCCGGAGTTCTCGCGGTCCAGCGAGTACTGCACCGACGTGGCGAAAATGATTGGCGCGCCGATCTTTCACGTCAACGGCGACGACCCGGAGGCGTGCGTGTGGGTGGCGCGGCTGGCCGTGGACTTCCGCCAGAAGTTCCGCAAGGACGTCATCATCGACATGCTGTGCTACCGCCGCCGCGGGCACAACGAGGGCGACGACCCGTCGATGACCAACCCGTACATGTACGACGTCGTCGACACCAAGCGCGGGGCGCGCAAGAGCTACACCGAAGCACTGATCGGCCGCGGCGACATCTCGATGAAGGAAGCCGAGGACGCCCTGCGCGACTACCAGGGCCAGCTGGAGCAGGTGTTCAACGAGGTCCGCGAGGTGGAAAAGCACGGCGTGCAACCGAGCGAATCGGTGGAGGCCGACCAGCTGGTGCCCGCCGGGCTGGCCACCGCGGTGGACAAATCTTTGCTGGCCCGCATCGGTGACGCGTTTTTGGCCGTGCCGGAGGGATTCACCGTGCACCCGCGCGTGCGACCGGTGCTGGAGAAGCGCCGTGAGATGGCCTACGAGGGCAAAATCGACTGGGCCTTCGGCGAACTCCTTGCCCTGGGATCCCTTGTCGCAGAAGGCAAGCTGATCCGGCTGTCCGGTCAGGACACCCGCCGCGGCACCTTCTCCCAGCGGCATGCGGTGATCATCGATCGGCACACCTGCGCGGAGTTCACCCCGCTGCAACTGCTGGCGACCAACAAAGACGGCACCCCGACCGGCGGCAAGTTCCTGGTCTACGACTCCCCGCTGTCCGAGTACGCCGCCGTCGGCTTCGAATACGGCTACACCGTCGGCAACCCGGACGCACTGGTGTTGTGGGAGGGCCAGTTCGGCGACTTCGTCAACGGCGCGCAGTCGATCATCGACGAATTCATCAGCTCCGGTGAGGCCAAGTGGGGGCAGCTGTCCAACGTGGTATTGCTGCTGCCACACGGCCACGAGGGCCAGGGTCCCGATCACACCTCCGGCCGCATCGAACGTTTCCTGCAGCTCTGGGCCGAGGGTTCGATGACGATCGCGGTGCCGTCGACGCCGTCGAACTACTTCCACCTGCTGCGCCGGCACGCACTGGACGGCATTGCGCGCCCGCTGATCGTATTCACCCCGAAGTCGATGCTGCGCAACAAGGCGGCCGTCAGCGACATCCGGGACTTCACCGAGATCAAGTTCCGCTCGGTGCTCGAGGAACCGACCTACGAAGAAGGGATCGGCGATCGCAGCAAGGTCCGCCGGATCCTGCTGACCAGTGGCAAGATCTACTACGAGCTGGCGGCACGCAAGGCCAAGGACAACCGCGACGACATCGCGATAGTGCGGATCGAGCAGCTCGCGCCGCTTCCGAAGCGGCGGCTGAACGAAACGCTGGACCGCTACCCCGAGGTCAGCGAGTACTTCTGGGTGCAGGAAGAGCCGGCCAACCAGGGTGCCTGGCCGCGCTTCGGTCTGGAGCTGCCCGAGCTACTGCCGGACAAACTGACCGGAATCAAGCGCATCTCGCGCCGGGCGATGTCGGCGCCGTCCTCGGGGTCGTCCAAGGTGCACGCGGTCGAGCAACAGGAGATACTCGACACCGCATTCGGCTGAGAATCCTCAGTCACCGGCTGGACCTTCGCAGACACCGGTTAACCTCGACGCATGGGGCGGACTTTGGAAAGGGTGTACATGCAGAAGTTCGCCGGCAAGGTCGCCGTCGTGACTGGCGCGGGTTCGGGCATCGGTCAGGCGCTGGCCGTCGAGCTCGGCCGCGCGGGTGCGAGTCTTGCGATCAGTGATGTCAACACCGAAGGACTGGCGCAGACCGAAGAGCAGCTGAAGGCGATCGGTGCCCCGGTCAAGACCGACCGGCTCGACGTCACCGAGCGCGAGGCCTTCCTGGCCTACGCCGACGAGGTCAAGGATCACTTCGGCAAGGTCAACCAGATCTACAACAACGCGGGACTCACCCACATCGGCACCCTCGAGGTCACCGACTTCAAGGACATCGAACGGGTGATGGACGTCGACTTCTGGGGAGTCGTCAACGGCACCAAAGCCTTTCTCCCCCATGTGATCGCGTCCGGGGACGGCCACATCATCAACATCTCCAGCGTGCTCGGGGTGATGGCGCTGCCCGGTCAGGTCGCCTACGTCTCGGCCAAGTTCGCCGTCCGCGGATTCACCGAGGCGCTGCGCCAGGAGATGGCGGTGGCCGGCCATCCGGTGGGGGTGACCGTGGTACACCCGGGCGGCGTCAAGACCTCGTTCGGCACCAACGCCGTCGTTGCTGAGGGCATGGGCATCGACCACGACAAGATGCTGGAAAACTTCGATCAGCAGGTGGCCAAGACCACGCCGCAACAGGCCGCTCAAACCATCATCGCCGCGGTGGGCAAGAACAAGGCCCGGGTGCTGATCGGTGCCGACGCGAAATCCGCGGACCTGTTGGTCCGCGTGGCCGGTACGCGATACCACGAACTGCTGTTCGGTGGGCCGGGGCTGCTGGGCCGGCTGACGACCTTCGGGCGCCGGCTGCTGGCGCGCAAGCGCTGACAATCGGCAACCCGTCACTACCTGCGACCGCTGGTACCGGTAATCTCGAGGCAATCGTGGACAAGACGGAGGGTGCACATGCAGGGGTTTGCCGGCAAGGTCGCGGTGGTCACGGGCGCGGGTTCGGGTATCGGTCAAGCACTGGCCGTCGAGCTCGGCCGTTCGGGCGCCAGCCTGGCGATCAGTGACGTCAACGCCGAAGGACTGGCGCAGACCGAAGAACAGCTGAAGGCCATCGGCGCCCCGGTCAAGACCGACCGGCTCGACGTGAGCGAGCGCGAGGCCTTCCTGGCCTACGCCGACGCGATCAACGAACACTTCGGCAAGGTCAATCAGATCTACAACAACGCCGGCATCGCTTTCACCGGCGACATCGAGGTCACCCAGTTCAAGGACATCGAACGGGTGATGGACGTCGACTTCTGGGGAGTCGTCAACGGCACCAAGGCTTTTCTCCCCCACCTGATCGCCTCCGGGGACGGCCACGTCGTCAACATCTCCAGCGTGTTCGGGCTGTTCGCAGTGCCCAGCCAGGCCGCCTACAACGCGGCCAAGTTCGCGGTGCGGGGCTTCACCGAGGCGCTACGCCAGGAGATGTGGGTGGCCGGGCATCCGGTGAAGGTGACCACGGTGCACCCGGGCGGCATCAAGACCGGGATCGCGCGCAACGCCACCGCCGCCGAAGGAATCGACGCGGCCGAACTGGCCAAGGTGTTCGACAAGCGGATGGCCAGCACCAGCCCGGAGAAGGCCGCGAAGATCATCCTGGAGGGCGTTCGCAAGAACAAGCCCCGGGTACTGGTCGGCACGGACGCCAAGGTGCTCGATGCCCTGGTGCGGCTGACCGGCCCGGGCTATCAGCGGCTGTTCGGGCCCGTCACGCACCGGTTCCTGCCGAGCGGCAAGCGGTAGGTCCTCAGCGCCCCAACGGGTGTTCGCCGAGCCAGCCGCCGGCGACCGCCACCGCATCGGCACCCCCGGCGACTTGGCGGCGCATGTCGGCCAGCGCCGCGGTGTCGAGCACGCCCGCGACCTCGTTGATCGCCAGCACCTGCCGATCGGTCAGCGCGTTGCGGCGGTAAAGCGGCACCACGTTCTCCGCCCGGATCAGCGCCGGTTTGCCGTCGGCCAGTGGCACCAGGTCGCCCGGAATCGCGGGGTCGGCGGTGGTGGTCCACCCCGCGGTCAATTGCCCGGCCAAGATCGCCGCGAACATCGTTGTGCCATCCCGGAATTCACGGGGAGTGGGTAGCCGGCAGCTGCCGATCGCCGACGGCGCCGGACGGCCGGCCACGATCCCGACAACCAGCCCGTCGCAGTGCTTGGGCAGCGCGGAAAGATCCGCGCTGCGGTCCTGCCCACCCCAGGCCTTGGCGGTCGGTTGGGTCACCAGCAGCACGGGCTTGTCCTCGGCGGCGGTGGTGTAGTCGCCGGCGGCGATCCCCTCGGGCAGCGCCGACACCATTGCGCGGTAGACCTGAGCGTCGGAGGTCGCCGTGGCCCCGGGCTGCAGGATCTGCAGCGTCTGACCGGTGAAGGCGGGCGTGACGGTGAAGGCGCCGGAGTCCAGTCCCGCCATCGGATCGTCGGTGGTCTGAGCTTCCGCGGCGAAACCGTAGGACCGCAGTGCCGCCAGGTAGACGCCGGCCAGCAGCCTCGACATCGGATCGTTGCGGGACCCGACCACCAGAGCAGACGCATCGCGGTGGTCGCCGGGACCGGCCGAACAGCCGGCACAGGGCGAGGCGGCGAGCACGGCGGCAATCAGCAGCGCCGCGAGCTTGCCGATTCTCACGCCGAGGAGTCTGCCGCCCGCGCCACGGCTTGCGCCACTGCCTCGCCGACAGCGGGGTCCAGTGGGCTCGGCACGATCCGGTCGGCCGACAGGTCGTCGCTCACGACGGAGAAGATCGCCTCGGCCGCGGCCACCATCATCTTTTCGGTGATCCGCCGCGCCCCGGCGTCCAGCGCGCCGCGGAACACCCCGGGGAACGCCAGCACGTTGTTGATCTGGTTCGGAAAGTCGCTGCGGCCGGTGGCCACCACGGCGGCGTACTTGGCCGCGATGTCGGGATGGATCTCCGGGTCGGGATTCGACAGTGCGAACACGACGCAATCGGACGCCATCGTGGCGATGAGCTCCTCGGGCACCACACCGGCCGACACCCCCAGAAACACGTCGGCTTCCTTGAGCGCTTCCACCATGCCGCCGGCCAGACCGCGGGGATTACTGTTGCGCGCCAGGTCGGTCTTGACGACGTTCATGTCGTCGCGACCGGTGTGCAGGATACCGCGCGAGTCGAGCACGGTGATGTCCGAAACGCCCATGGCGAGAAGGAGTTTCGAGCACGCGACGCCCGCTGCCCCGGCGCCGGAGACCACCACCCGCATCGAGCCCATGTCGCGGCCGAGCGTCTTGGCCGCGCCCATCAGCGCGGCCAGCACGACGATCGCGGTGCCGTGCTGGTCGTCGTGCATGACCGGGCAGTCCAGCGCCTCGATGGCCCGTCGTTCGATCTCGAAGCAGCGCGGCGCCGAGATGTCCTCGAGGTTCACCGCACCGAACGTCGGCCGCAGCCGCACCAGCGTTTCGACGATCTCGTCGGGATCCTTGGTGTCCAGCACGATCGGGATCGCGTCCAGACCGGCGAACTGCTTGAACAGCGCGCTTTTGCCCTCCATCACCGGTAGCGCCGCCGCCGGCCCGATATCGCCGAGACCGAGTACCGCGCTGCCGTCGCTGACGACGGCCACCAGCCGGTTCGCCCACGTGTAGCGATCGGCCAGGGTGCGGTCGGCGGCGATCGCCCGACTGACCTGTGCGACGCCCGGCGTGTAGGCGATCGACAACGCGCGCTGCGTGTCCAGCGGGGCCTTCATCTCGACCGAAAGCTTCCCACCTACGTGGGCGTCGAAGATCTCGTCGTCCCCGATGGCGATCTGTGACGGCACGATTTCGGACACGCGCTCAGGGTACTGACTACCCATTAGTAGGCCTAATCGACTGGGTACTTGAGTGACGACCCGCCGCGCCCGGCTGCGCCGCGCTTGCGATCGTCACCGCCTCCCATTGACGACGACCCGCCGCGCCCGGCTGCGCCGCGCTTGCGGTCGTCACCGCGTTGCACTGGCGACGACCCGCCGCGCCCGGCTTCGCCGCGCTTGCGATCGTCTCAGATCAGCTTCAGCTCGGTGACCGCCGCGCGCTCGTCGACCAGCTCGGCGGTGGTCTTGTCGATGCGGCCGCGGGAGAACTCATCGATCTCCAGCCCCTGCACGATGGACCAGTTGCCGTCCTTGGTGGTCACCGGGAACGACGACACAATGCCCTCGGGCACGCCGTAGGAGCCGTCGGAGAAGACCGCCATCGACACCCAGTCACCATCCGGGCTGCCCAGCAGCCAGGAGCGGGCGGCGTCGACGGTGGCCGAGGCGGCCGACGCGGCCGAGGAGGCGCCGCGCGCGTCGATGATCGCCGCACCACGCTTGGCGACGGTCGGGATGAAGTCGTTCTCGATCCAGTTCTGATCGCCCACGACCTCGGCGGCGTTCTTCCCGCCGACCTCGGCGTGGAAGATGTCCGGATATTGGGTGGCCGAGTGGTTGCCCCAGATGGTCACCTTCTTGATGTCGGTGACGGCGGCACCGGTCTTTTTGGCCAGCTGCGAGATCGCGCGGTTGTGGTCGAGGCGGGTCAGCGCGGAGAACCGCTCCTTGGGAATGTCGGGGGCGTTGCTGAGCGCGATCAGTGCGTTGGTGTTGGCCGGGTTACCGGTCACGCCGATGCGGATGTCGTCGGCGGCAACCGAGTTCAGCGCCTTGCCCTGCGCGGTGAAGATCGCGCCGTTTGCTTCCAGCAGGTCGCTGCGCTCCATGCCGGGGCCGCGCGGCCGCGCGCCGACCAGCAGCGCCAGGTTCACGCCGTCGAAGATCTTGTTGGCGTCCGCGCCGATCTCGACGCCGGACAGCAACGGGAACGCGCAGTCGTCGAGTTCCATCACGACGCCCTCGAGCGCCTTGAGCGCGGGCTCGATCTCGAGCAGCCGCAGTTCGATCGGGCGGTCGGGCCCCAACAGGGAGCCGCTGGCCAGGCGGAACAACAGGCTGTAGCCGATCTGGCCGGCGGCACCGGTGACGGCGACCTTCAGAGGAGTTGCGCTCACGTCGTTGGCTCCTTATGGAGAAATTTCGGTCGTTTGGCTTCGGGTCGAAACTAGCGCACCCTTGCTGGCCGGAAATCTCCGGTCCGATGCCACGCGGAATTCACCGCGGCCCGTCCGGCAACCGATCCCGCGGCGCGCCTTGTCATTCGGTGTTTTACCAGTACGCGTACCATGGAGCACCGCTCTGCCGGACCTGCGGCGCGTTAGGAGGTTGAGGTGTTCGAGGGTTTCGACGCATTACCGGAAGCGCTTCGCACGATCGCGCACGAGCCGCGTCCGGAGCCCGTTCCGCAACCGCACCCCTCGGCCTTGGTCGACTGCGCGGTGTACGCCGAAGGCCACCGGCTGCCCGGCAAATTCGCCTACGCCGCCGCGTGCGCGAAGGTGCGCCAAATCGAAATGCTCGGGCACGAAGCGTTCGTGTGGGTTGGCTTGCACGAGCCGGACGAGGCCGAGATGCAGGAGGTCGCGGACGTTTTCGGGCTGCACCCGTTGGCCGTGGAGGACGCGGTGTGCGCGCATCAGCGGCCCAAGCTGGAGCTGTACGACGACACGCTGTTCCTGGTACTCAAGACCGTCAAGTACGTCCCGCACGAGTCGGTGGCGCTGGCCCGTCAGATCGTGGAGACCGGCGAGATCATGGTCTTTGTCGGCAGGGACTTCGTGGTCACCGTGCGCCACGGTGACCACGGCGGCCTGTCCGATGTGCGCAAGCGCATGGAGGCCGACAGGGAGCAGACGCGCCTGGGACCATACGCCGTGATGCACGCCATCGCCGACGAAGTGGTCGACCATTACCTCGAGGTGAGCAGTCTGGTCGAAGCGGACATCGACAGCATCGAGGAGGTGGCGTTCGCCCCAGGACGCACGCTCGACGTCGAACCGATCTATCTCCTCAAACGCGAGGTCGTCGAACTACGCCGGTGCGTGAACCCGCTGTCCAACGCGTTCCATCGCATCCAGGTGGAATACAAGGAGCTGATCTCCAAAGAAGTCCGGCGCTACCTGCGCGACGTCGCCGACCACCAGTCCGAGGCCGCGGACCAGATCAACAGCTACGACGACATGCTCAACTCGCTGATACAGGCGGCACTGGCCCGGGTAGGCATGCAGCAGAACTCCGATATGCGCAAGATATCGGCCTGGGCCGGTATCGTCGCGGTGCCGACGATGATTGCCGGCATCTACGGCATGAACTTCGAGTTCATGCCTGAACTGAAGTGGCACTGGAGCTACCCGGTGGTGGTCGGCATAATGACCCTCGCGTGCCTGTTCCTGTACTTCAGCTTCCGAAGGGTCAAGTGGCTCTGACGCGTCGGGTTCGCCGAGGGCGCCTCAGCCGCACAGTCGAAACCATCGACGAACACGCAACCGGGCGGGTGATCACTCAGTTTGGTTGTGCCGCACGCCGATTCGGATCCAGCACGTCGACCCCGTCACTCTGCCACGCCTGCCGCATGGCCTCGGCGCCTTTGAGCCGTACCCAAGCCGCCTCGGTCGCGGTGATCGGCGTCGCCGCGAGAAACGTCACCGGGTCGCGCGGCGGCTCCAGCGGTAGATCCGCAATGTCGCTGCGGCCCAACAGAACAGCCGTGAAGGGAACCCGCCGCGACGGCAATGACCACAGCGGCGAACCGAGATCGATCAGCGCATCAGCGACGAGCACCACGCCGTCGACGGCGGGCGAGGCCGCCAGTATCGCCAGGCTGCGGGCAATTCCAGTGGCCGGCCCCGGATCCCGCAGACAGAGCACGATCTCGGCGCGCGGGCCGCGCTGCGGGTCGACGACGATTTCGGTGGGATCGCCCATCGGGTGGCGCGAGCATCCCAGCGACACGTACTGCACCAAGCCGTCTTTCGCGCGGAACCGCAGCACCTCCGTCGGCTCGGCACCCAGGAACGTCACGCTCGCCGAGTCCGGCTCACCCCACCGTCCCGCCTTGGCGAAGTGATCGCACAGGTGAGCCCGTACCTGGTCCAGAATCTGGGTCACGTGGCGGGCACGGTCAGGTTCGCGCCGGAATCGGCGTCGAACACGGCGAGTTTCGCGGTGTCGAAGGCCAATTCGAACGTCTGGCCGATGACGGCCTTGGACTCGGCGGGAACCCTTGCCACGAACTGGTTTTCGACGACCTTCGACTCGGCGGCCAGCTCGTCGAGCTGCGCCGAATGCACGTCGCATCCGGTGGTGGTGAAGTACACATACTTGTCGGCGCCCAGCGATTCGACCAGATCCACCTTTGCCTCGAAGGTCGTCGCCGTGATGCGCTGGTAGCCGTCGATCAACGTGGCGTCCAGCAGGTGCTCGGGCCGCACCCCCACGATGACACCGCCAGGTTTGGGGTCCGGTTTCGGGTGCCCGGCAATCACATCCTGGACCTCCGGAGCCAGCACCACGTCACCGAAGGGCAAGGTCAGTCCGGACGACGTCAGCGTGGCGGGAAAGAAGTTCATCGGCGGCGAGCCGATGAAGCCGGCGACGAACAGATTCGCGGGACGCTCGTAGAGCTCCTCGGGCGTGCCGACCTGCTGGGCGACACCGCTGTGCATCACCACCACGCGATCTCCCAACGTCATCGCCTCAGTCTGGTCGTGGGTGACATAGACGGTGGTGGTGCCCAGCCGGCGCTGCAGCCGGGCGATCTCGCCGCGCATCTGCACCCGCAGCTTGGCGTCGAGGTTGGACAACGGCTCGTCCATCAAGAAGGCCTTCGGCTGGCGCACGATGGCCCGACCCATCGCGACGCGCTGCCGTTGCCCACCCGACAACTGGGACGGCTTGCGATCCAGAAGTTCGCTCAGGTCAAGGGTTTTCGCTGTTTCCTCGACCTTCTGCGCGATGTCGGCCTTTTTCATCTTCGCCAGGGTCAGCGGGAAGGCAATGTTCTGGCGAACCGTCATGTGCGGATACAGCGCGTAGGACTGGAACACCATCGCGATGTCGCGGTCCTTCGGCGCCTTCTCGTTGACGCGTTCGCCGCCGATGCGCAGCTCGCCCGACGAGATATCTTCAAGACCGGCAATCATATTCAGCGTGGTGGTCTTGCCACAGCCGGACGGCCCGACCAGGATCAGGAATTCGCCGTCGGCGATGGTGAGACTCAGATCGGCCACCGCGGTGTGCCCGTCCGGGTAACTCTTGTTGACGTGCTCCAGCACGATCTCGGCCATCGCGTTATCCCTTCACGGCGCCTGAGGTCAACCCGGCGACAATCCGTCGTTGGAAGATTAGAACAAACACGATGATCGGCACCGTAATCACGATGGCACCGGCCGCGATTGATCCGGTTGGTTCCTCGAATTGGGAGCTGCCGGGGAAATTCGCGATCGCCACCGGTGCGGTGATCGCCGCCTTGGTGGCGGTCAGCGACAACGCCAGCAACAGGTCGTTCCAGGCGAAGATGAAGACCAGAATCGCCGCGGTCACCAGCCCGGGTGCGGTCAGCGGGACGATGATCTTGCGCAAGACCTGGCCCGGCGTGGCACCGTCCATCTTGGCCGCCTTCTCCAGATCCCACGGGATCTCGCGGAAGAAGGCCGACAGGGTGTAGATGGAAAGCGGTAACGCGAAGGTGATGTAGGGCAGAATCAGTCCCGGCCAGGTGTCGAAAAGCCCTACCCAGCGCTCGATTTCGAACAGCGGCGTGACCAACGAGATGGCCGGGAACATCGTGATCAGCAAGGTGGAGCCGATCAGCAGCCGCTTGCCGGGAAAGTTCAGCCGGGCGATCGCATAGGCCGCCATCGCACCCAGCAACACCGCGATCGCCGTGGCGATCAACGCGATTCCGATCGAGTTGACCAGCGCCGAGGTGAAGACGTCGCCGCGAAAGATTCCGCGATAGTTCTCCAGCGTCACCGACGACGGAATCAGCTTGCCGTCCCGGACAGTCGACGTCGGCTTCAGGGACAGGCTGAGAATCCAGAGCACCGGCACCAGCGCGTACACCACGACCACCATATTGATCACGACCCACATCGCGGTGCGCCGCGCGCCCGCCGACTCAGCGCCCATCGACCTCACCACCCGGAGTCGCGGCGCCGAACACCTTGATAAAGATCAGCGCGATGACGCCGACGCAGACGAAGATCAGCACGCTGATCGCCGAGCCGAGGCCGACGTCGAAGCCCTCAAACAGGTTGTCGTAACCCAGGATTGACACCGAACCGGTGTTGTTGTTGCCCTCGGTCAGCACGTAGATGTTGTCGAAGATACGAAAGGCGTCCAGGGTCCGGAACAGCAGCGCGACCACGACCGCCGGTTTCATGATCGGCAGCATGATCCTGGTCAGCCGCCGCCAGGCGCCGGCGCCGTCGACCTGCCCGGCCTTCAGCAAATCCTCTGGCACCAGCGCCAGCCCGGCCAGCAGCAGCAGCGACATGAACGGCGTCGTCTTCCAGACCTCGGCGATCACGACGATGCCCAGCGAAGGGATTTGCTGGGTCAGCGGCGCGCTGCCATGCGGTAGCAAGTCGGCCAGATAGCCGGTGCCCGGCGTCCAGGCGTAGTACCAGCTGTAGGCGGCGACCACGGTCACGATGCCGTACGGCACCAGCACCGCGGTGCGAACGACGCCCCTGCCGATCAGGGTGTGATGCATCACCAGCGCAAGCGCCAGGCCGAGCACGAACTCGAGCGACACCGACACCACCGTGATCGCCAGCGTCACCGCCAGCGCCGTCCACCAATACCGGTCGGTGAGGATCGTCTGGTAGTTGCCCAATCCGATGAACCTGGTGTCGTTCGGGGTGGCCAGATTGTTGTGCTGCAGGCTCAGCCAGACCGCGTAACCGATCGGGTAGGCCGTCACCGCCAGCATCAGCGTCGCCGCGGGCGCAACGAGCATCAAGGCCAGTCGCTGCTCGGGTGGGCGATTCCAAAGTCGGGGCACCTGATTCACGGCAACAGGCCCTTACCGTCGATCGCCTTGCGCACCTGGATGGCGAGCTCGTCGGCGGTGCGCTCCGGGTCGATCTCGGTGATCGGGCTCAGCGCCGCCGCCAGCCGGATGGACACCGCCTGGTAGGCCGGCGTCGCGGGGCGCACCGCGGCGTCGGTCAATTGCTGGCGAATGATCGCGTACATCGGGTATTTGGTCTGGAATTGCGGATCGGTGTACACCGATGTCCGCACGGCCGGCAGGCCGCCGCTGATCGAAATGTACTTCTGGTTCTGCAGGTTGCGCAGGCACCGGATCGCCTCGAAGGCCTCGGCCTTGTGCCGGGTGGTGCTGGCCACCGCCAGGTTCAGCCCGCCGATCGTCACCTTGGCCGGCCGGCCCGCCGCCACACCGGGGTAGGGCGCGAAGCCGAACACCTTTTGGCTGGCCTGATACGCGATCTGGTATTGCTCGTCGCTGGGCACGAAAGTGCCGAACTGGTTGATGCTGCCGGCCAGCGCAGGATTCTGGTTGAGCGGAAGGAAGTTCACGCCGCCCTTGACCGCGTTCTCCAGCATCGACGCCATGACGTAGGGCCAGTTGACTTCCAACGCGGCGTTGCCCTGTTCGAGCGCCAGCCGCGCCGTGCTTGCGTCGGTACGATTGATCGACGGGTCGGCTCCCGGCGCGGTGGCCACCGCCTTGAGGATGCGCAGCGCGCCGACGGTGGCGGCGCGGTGTGCCGGGGTGTCAGTCAGGGTCACCTGCCGACCGTCGTCGGAGAGCACCTGCCCGCCGCCGCTGACCAGCAGCGTGTTGAACCACACCACCAGGCCCTCGTCCTGGTGGGCCTGCACGGCGATCCAGCTGGGTAACCCGGCAGCGTGCAATCGGGTCGCCTCGGCGACCATGTCGTTCCAATCGCGCGGTGGTTGATGCACCAAATCTGGTCGATACCATAACAATTGGGTGTTGGTCGTGATGGGCGCGGCGTACAGCCGGTGTTTCCAGCCAGCCGTGGCGAGCGGGCCCGGCAGCGTGTCGACGGTCGCGTCGGCCTCGGCCCGACCGGCCGGGTCCTCGGACAGCGGCAGCACCCAGCCCGCTTCGGCGAACTCCGCGGTCCAGATCACGTCCAGCGACATCACGTCCATCGTGCGGTCATGGCCGGCCAGCCGTCGGGCGTATTGCAACCGTTGCGCGCCAGGGGCTCTGGGGAGGCTGATGTGCGAAACGGTGTACCGGCCGCCGGCCTCCTGGCTGCAGCGCCGCGCGACTTCGTCGAACGTCGCGCCGTCGGCGGCCGGGGTGTAGAAGGTGACCACCAGGCCGCCGTGGCCGGACCCGCAGGCGGGCAACAGCGACACGGTCAGTGTCGCCAGCACGATTGCGCTCCATCGGCGCACCCGCCCGTGGCGACTCACCAGCAAGTTATCCGACCGTCAAATCGCCAGTCGGGCAAGCAAATCCCGGGCCCGCTCGGCGTTCTGCGGATCACAGAGTACGTCGTAGCGGCCGGCGACCAATTGCATCGTCGAACTGAAATCCCTGGTGCCACGGGCCATTGCGTACGGAACAGCGGAAGTGATCAAACCGAAGAACACCCCGGCGACCAAACCCGTCGCCAGCGCGCCCCACGGGTTGGGGCTGAAGAAGCCGAGCACCAACCCGATGAACAGCCCGAGCCAGGCCCCGCTGAGCACACCACCACCGAGCACCTTGGGCCACGAAAGGCGGCCGGTGACCCGCTCGACCTGCATCAGGTCCACGCCGACGATGGTCACCTGCTGCACCGGGAACTGCTGCTCGGACAGGTAGTCGACGGCGCGCTGCGCCTCGGCATAGGTGGGATAGGAGCCCACCGGCCAGCCCTTGGGGGGAGTCGGCAGCTGCGGCACACTGCGCCGGCCCGCGGCCGCGCCAGTGGGCGTTGCACCAGGGACTTGGCCAGGCTGGAAAGGACTAGTCATTGCGGCTCATTCTCCTACGCCGGGGCGGTAGTTTCACCTCGGCCCTCACACCCTATCGAGGCAGCCTGCACGCTAGGTTGAACACCATGACAGCTCCGGGCGGTGCCAGCGGAGAAGACGCCGCAAATCCGCACGCGGCGGGCGGGCAGCGTCCTGACCAGCCGGGATGGGCAGCACCCTGGAATCCCCCGGGCGCACCGCCACCAGCGAACTATCCGCCGCCGCCCTACCCCCCGCCCGGCTACATCCTCGACTACCCGCAGTTCACCCCGCCGTTCGGCTACCAGCAGCCGCCCGGCGCGCCGTCCTACCCGCCCGGCCCCGCGCAATTCGGCGCCCCACCACCCGGGTACGGTCCGTATCCCGGCGGCTATTACCCGGCGCCGGATCATCCGGGCGACTACTGGTCGCACGAGGGCGTCCAGTCCGGTACGAACGGGATGGCGATCGCGGCGCTGATCACGTCGTTTACCGGCTTGTTCTGCTGCGTTGGCGGGATCGTGGCGATCGTGCTCGGCACGATTGCGCTCGACCAGATCAAGCGGACCCGCCAAGACGGCTACGGCATGGCCGTCGCCGGCATCGTGATCGGCATCGCCACCCTGGTCGTGGCGCTGATCGTGATGATTTTCGCGGTGCATTCCCATTAGCAGGGCTCGCCAGAGCCGGTTCACTGCCATCGCGCGACTGGCTGCCTAGGCTCTCTCCCATGGCATCGGTCAACAGGGTGTACGTGGCGCGGCTGGCGCGGATGTTGGTGTTGGGCCCGATGGGCGAAAACTTCGGCCGCATCCGCGATGTCGTGATCAGCATCAGCATCGTCCGCCAGCAGCCGCGCGTGCTCGGCCTGGTCGTGGATCTGGCCACCCGCCGCAGCATCTTCATCCCGATTCTGCGCGTCGCCGCGATCGAGCCGCACGCCGTGACCCTGAACACCGGCAGCGTGTCCCTGCGCCACTTCGAGCAGCGTCCGGGCGAGGTGCTGGCGATCGGTCAGATCCTCGACACTCCCGTCACGGTCAACGACCCCGAACTGCCGGAATTGGTCGGGCGCGACGTCGTGATCACCGACTTGGGCATCGAGCAGTCCCGGACCCGCGATTGGCTGGTGACCAGAATCGCGGTGCGAAGCCAGCGACGGCTCGGCCGGCGTGGACCGGCACACGTCGTCGACTGGCAAAGCGTGCACGGATTGACACCGTCGGCGTTGGCGATGCCGGGTCAGGCGGTGGCGCAACTGCTCAACCAGTTCGAGGGACGCCGCGCGGTCGACGTGGCCGACGCCATCCGCGGGCTGCCGGTCAAACGGCGCACCGAGGTGTTCCAGGCCCTCACCGACGAGCGGTTGGCCGACATCCTGCAGGAGTTGCCCGAGTCGGAGCAGGCGGACGCGCTGTCGCACCTGGGCACCGAACGCGCGGCCGACGTGCTCGAGGAGATGGATCCCGACGACGCCGCCGACCTGCTCGGCGAGCTGAATCCGACGGATGCCGAGCTGCTGCTGGCCCGGATGGACCCCGACGAATCCGCCCCGGTGCGAAGGCTTTTGAAACACTCGCCCGACACCGCTGGTGGGTTGATGACGTCGGATCCGGTGGTGCTGACCGCCGACACCACGGTGGCCGAGGCGCTGGCCCTGGTCCGCGATCCCGACCTCACCCCCGCGCTGTCCTCGATGGTGTTCGTGACGCGCCCACCGACTGCCACGCCCACCGGGAAGTACCTGGGCTGCGTCCCGCTGCAGAAGCTGCTTCGCGAACCGCCGAGCGAGCTGGTCGGCGGAATCGTCGACAGTGATCTGCTCACCCTGACCCCGGAGACCACACTGGCCTCCGTGACCCGCTACTTCGCCGCCTACAACCTGGTGTGTGGACCCGTGGTCGACGACCAACGCCACCTGCTGGGGGCGGTCACCGTCGACGACCTGCTCGATCACCTGCTGCCGCACGACTGGCGCGCGCAAGCCCACGAGTTGACCGCCGCCGTCCGCGGCGCCGAAGCAACCGAGGGGGCCTCGTGAGCAAGTCGGCGCCGGTACGGCGGCTGTACACCCCGCGGACGTCGCGCGGGCTCTCACTGCGCGTGGATCCCGAGGCGGTGGGACAGAGCACCGAGGCCATCGCGCGCTTCTTCGGCACCGGCCGCTACCTGCTGATCCAGACCCTCATCGTGATCGTGTGGATCGCGATCAACCTGGCCGCGGTGAGTTTGCGCTTCGACCCGTACCCGTTCATCCTGCTGAACCTGGCCTTCTCCACCCAGGCCGCCTACGCCGCACCGCTGATCCTGCTGGCCCAGAACCGTCAGGAGAACCGGGACCGGGTGGCCCTCGACGAGGATCGGCGCCGCGCCGCCCAGACCAAGGCCGACACCGAATACCTGTCGCGCGAGCTGGCCGCCCTGCGGCTGGCGATCGGGGAGGTGGTGACCCGCGAATACCTGCGCGATGAGCTGGATGAACTACGCGCCCTGCTGGCCGGACGGGACGCGCAGATCCCGGCCGAGGAGCCCCCCACGCGCCGGTGATCACCTGGTCCGAACCAGGCACGAACCAAATCCGGACCACTAAGAGATCCCCTTGAATACCGAATCCACCATTGCGCCACTCCCGTCACAAGAGTTATGTATGGTGATCTAGTTCACGAGGCTAAGAACAGGTTTCCGGCAGCTCACAGGGTCTCCGGCGACCCACGTATCTAGGACGGTGGAGTGCGCATAGGGGGTCGCTTGGGTGCCCACCCGGCCGTCGCGGCGGTGCGGAAGTCGAGGCTTCCGGTAACCCGGGCTCAGGCCTTCAGCGTGGCGGTGATCAGTCCGTTGGTGTTCGCGGGTGCCGTCGGCGCCGCGCCTGAGCCGTTACACGGACACACGAAGAGCCCCATCCCGTCGGTGCATGCCGTCATCGCCCCGGTCGCCGCGGTCTCCCCGGCCGTCCCCGATCTGTCCGGACCGGTTCTCATCGCCATCGACCGGGCGCCGACGGCCTTCCACGTCGCGGCCGGCGCCTCCTCGGCACCGCCGCCGCCCAGGGTGGTGAATGCGCCTGGCGCGCTGGGCATTCCGATGATGGCGCTGACCGCATACCGCAACGCCGAACAGAAGATGTCGGTGTCCGACCCGGCCTGCGGCGTCAGCTGGAATCTGCTGGCCGGCATCGGGCGCATCGAATCCGGGCATGCCGGCGGCGGCGCCGTCGACGCCCGCGGCACCGCGGTCACCCCGATCTACGGCCCCTCGTTGGACGGCACCCTGCCCGGCAACGAGGTGATCGTCTCCAGCAGCGTCGGCAACCGCGTCACCTATGCCCGCGCGATGGGACCCATGCAATTCCTGCCGGGCACCTGGGCACGGTATGCCGCCGACGGCGACGGTGACGGCATCGCCGACCCGCAGAATTTGTTCGACTCCACGCTGACGGCCGCGCGCTACCTGTGCAGTGGCGCGCTGAACCTGCGCGACCCGGCCCAGGTCATGGCCGCGATCCTGCGGTACAACAACTCGACCGCCTACGCCCAGAACGTGCTGGGCTGGGCCGCGGCGTACGCCACCGGCGTGGTTCCGGTCGACCTGCCGCCGATCACTGGGCCGCCGCCCCCGCTTGGCAACGCTCACGACGAGCACCCCGAGGGCCTCGGGCCCGGCCTTCCGATCAACATGATCGGCCTGCCGCAGGACGACCCGATGGCGCGGATGCCGTTGATCGACCTGACCGGCCAGCAGCAGCAGCAGGCCAACCCGTCGTCGCCGATGTTCCCCTGGATGACGCCGCCGCCCAATACGTCGCCGATTCAAGGGCACATGCCGGGGTGCACGGTGATCTGCATCAGCTCGCAAACCCCGCCGCCGGGCGGCCCGCAGCTGGGGCCGCAGCCGTTCGCACCGCAGGCCCCGCCACCGCCAGCACCACAGCCGCCGAACGCCGCTCCGCCGTGGGCGCCGCAGGCCCCGCCAGCAGCACCACAGCCGTTCGCACCGGCCCCGCCAGCGCCGCAGCCGTTCGCACCAGCAACGCCGGCACCCGCCCCGGCCGCACCAGCTCCGGCCGCCGCCGTTCCGGCCGGCTGACGCCTGCCAGCCGGTCAAGAGCCGAACCCGCCTACACTCGGCGGTGATGTCCCGTCATGACTCCCCTGGTACCCAAGCTGACCTGACCGCAGCTATCCGCACGGCGCTGGGCAAGGTGATCGACCCCGAATTGCGGCGTCCCATCACCGAACTCGGGATGGTCAAGAGCATCGACGTCCAGTCCGACGGCGGCGTGCACGTCGCGATCTACCTGACCACCGCGAGCTGCCCGAAGAAGACCGAAATCAGCGAGCGCGTCAGCCAGGCCGTTGCCGACGTCCCGGGCACCGGCGCGGTACGGGTCAGCCTGGACGTGATGAACGACGAGCAGCGCACCGAGCTGCGCAAGCAGCTGCGCGGCCCGAATTCCGGGGCCGGCGAGCCCGTCATCCCGTTCGCCCAGCCCAGCTCGCTGACCCGGGTCTACGCGGTCGCGTCCGGCAAGGGCGGCGTCGGGAAGTCGAGCGTGACGGTCAACCTGGCCGCCGCGATGGCCGCACGCGGCCTGTCGGTCGGCGTGCTGGACGCCGATATCCACGGCCATTCCGTCCCCCGCATGATGGGCACCACCGACCGGCCCACCCAGGTCGAGTCGATGATTCTGCCGCCGATCGCCCACGAGGTGAAGGTGATCTCGATCGCCCAGTTCACCGAGGGCAACACCCCGGTGGTGTGGCGCGGTCCGATGCTGCACCGGGCGCTGCAACAGTTCCTGGCCGACGTCTACTGGGGCGACCTGGACGTGTTGCTGCTCGACCTGCCGCCGGGCACCGGCGACATCGCCATCTCGGTGGCCCAGCTGATCCCCAACGCGGAAATCCTGGTCGTCACCACGCCGCAGCTGGCCGCGGCCGAAGTCGCCGAGCGGGCCGGCAGCATCGCGCTGCAGACCCGCCAGCGCATCGTCGGCGTGGTGGAGAACATGTCGGGGCTGGTGCTGCCGGACGGCTCCACCATGCAGGTGTTCGGCGAGGGCGGCGGCGCGCAGGTGGCCGAGCGGCTGTCCCGCGCGGTGGGCGCCGACGTGCCGCTGCTGGGTCAGATCCCGCTGGACCCCGCGCTGGTCGCCGCCGGTGACTCCGGCGTGCCGATCGTGCTGAGCGCGCCCGATTCGCCGGTGGGCAAGGAGCTGCGCAACGTCGCCGACAAGCTGTCGTCGCGCAAGCGCGGCCTGGCAGGCGTGTCGCTGGGGCTAGACCCGACTCGGCGTTAGGTGGCGTCGCTGTCGAACGGCGCCGGACCATGGTGCCCAACGCCGAATGTCGGGCTGCCGTTCGGCCCCTCGGCCGACGGCTGTGGCGGGGTTCCCTTGACCGGCCGCTCGAAATTGCCGGTGAACAGCGAATCGTCGCCGTCCAGCAGGTGTTTGGTCAGCGCCGCCCGCGGCGACATGCCGCGCAGTTTCTGTAGCTCGCTCAGCGGGCCGCGCAGGTCGTCGAACTCGGGCCCGATGTCCTCGCGCAGCTGACTGGTGACGCCGGACAGGTAGTCACGGGCCTGACGCAACGCGGTCGACGCCCAGCGAATCGCGCCCGGAAGCCGTTCCGGGCCAAGGATTACCAGCCCGACCACGACGAGGACGAGCATCTCCCCCCAGCCGACGTTGGCGAACATCAGCCGCTGTCGGCGTCGGGTTTGACGGTCAGGGTGACGTTGCGGCCATCGCGGACCACCTCGACCGGGGCGTCTTGCCCGATGGTCAGCTGGCGCACGGCGACCACGAACTCGTCGGCGTCGGCGACCTTGCGGCTACCGACCTTGACGATGACGTCGTTTTCCAGGATGCCGCCCTTTTGCGCGGGGCTGCCCGCCTTGACGTTGGCGACCTGGGCACCGGCGGCGATCGAGTTGCTCACCGACCGGGTGCTGACGCCCAGCGTCGGGTGCACGATCTTTCCGTCTTTGATCAGCGTCTGCGCCACCGACTTGACCTCGTTGACCGGGATCGCGAAGCCGAGGCCACTTGCGCTGTCGGACAACGACTTTCCGGCGGTGTCGATACCGATCACCTGGGAATCCATGTCGATCAGCGGACCACCGGAGTTGCCGTGGTTGATCGACGCGTCCGTCTGCAGGGCGTCGATGACGGTGTCGGTGTCAGACCCCTCCCCCGACAACGGCACCGGGCGGTGCAGGGCGCTGATGATGCCGTGCGTCACGGTGCTGCGCAGGCCGAGCGGTGCACCCGCGGCGATCACCTCGTCGCCGACGCGCACCTTGTCGGAGTCGCCGAGCCGCGCCACGCTCAGGTTGTCGACGTTGTCGACCTTGAGCACGGCCAGGTCGGTCTTGGGGTCGCGTCCGACCAGGTTGGCCGGCACTTCCTTACCGTCGTTGAACACCACGGTCGTCTTGAACTGACTGGGGTTGTTGGCGGCCTCGGAGATCACGTGGTTGTTCGTGACGATGTAGCCGCGGCCGTCGATGACGACGCCCGAGCCCTGCATGCCTTCTTGTTCGCTCTTCGACTCGATGGTCACCACCGAGTTCGCGGTCGCGGCCGCTACTTTGGCGAAGCGGCCCGCGGGTTCTTCGGTGTTGTTGTTGGTCGACAGCGTCACCTTGGAGGTGGTGAAGGCCTCGACGACCTCGGCCGTCTTGTTGCCGATCAGCCCGCCGACCGCGCCGATCGCCAGCGCGATGACGAACAGGATGGTCAGGGCGAGGTAGGACACCTTCTTGCCGAACAGCACGTCGCGCACGCCCAGCTTGCCGGCGTATCCCGACGGCGTGTGCGCCGTGGTCTGGGCGACCGCCGGGGTCCCCAACGCCGCCGCGGCGCCCGGGTCCCGCCACGGATCGTCCGCCTCGTCCTCGTCGAAACCGTTCTGCTCGGCGGCCAGCGCGCTGGCGTCGATCGGGTGGCGCTGCAATGTCTCGGTGCCGCCGATGGGCTTGCCGAACGCTTCCTCCAGCACCGGGTCGCGGCGTTGATCGTACGGGCTGAACTCGCCTTGGTCCCGGTACTTCGACGGGCGCACTCGCTCCGCGACGAAGGATCCCTGCAGACCATCCGGGCGGCCGAACGCCTGACGCGCCGCAGGGTCGACCGGTGGCCGGGAAATGGGGCGCGGCGCCAAGCGGTTGGCTCCGTTGTCGCCGCCGTCTTGCCCCTGATGGGAACCTGGGTCGGAGGTCATGAATCCTCTACTTGAATGCTCGAAACGGGCCTCGCACGCCGGCCCCTGTACAGGGCGAGCACCAGGCACGGAATTGTCCGTGTCCACCCTAGTATCCCCGGTTGCTGAGCGGTCGGGATGAACCCACGAGCTGGGGCAACCCAGCTGTTACCGGCGCTTACGCTGGTCGCGCACATTGCGGTCAGCTAAACGCTCGGTCGGCCGCCCTGGCGTGTCGTCGGGCGGGTAATGCGGAATCTCCGAGAGCATTCCGAGCAGGGTGCTGGGGATGCGGATCGGGTGGGAATCGCGCAGCGCGGCACGCGCCCGGCTCTGGTCGTCGACCTCGGCCGCGCATTGCGGGCACAGCGAAAGGTGATGGGCCGCCCGCAGGTGGGCGTTCATCCGCAGCTCACCGTCGACAAACGCGGCGATCGCTTCGACGGACAGATGCTCGGTGGAGCCGAATTGCCGTGGCGCGCCGACCGGTGCGTCGCTCTGGGAGGCGAACTGTGCGGGGAGCCAGGAGAACGCTCGGCGGAACACATGTCCCCGGTCGGCCATCACCAGCTCCTTTCGCTGCCACGTACCCCTTGAATGTAGCGCGACAAGGTGCCCTGCACCGCTATGCATCTTGCGAAATCGCATGATTATCGGCCCGCAGGCAGTGTTGTGAACCGGTCCCGGCCGCTTCTAAGCCGATTGGGCGTGGGTTTCGGGCTCGGAATGCGCGGCCAGGTAGTCGCGCAAAGCCTGACGTCCGCGGTGGATCCGGCTGCGGACGGTACCCAGCTTGACGCCCAAGGTGGCGCCGATCTCTTCGTAGGACAGGCCTTCGATGTCGCACAGCACCACGGCGGCACGAAACTCCGGCGGCAGCGAGTCCAGCGCGGCCTGCAGGTCGGGTCCCAGGCGCGCGTCGTGGTAGATCTGCTCCGGGTTCGGCTCGTCGGCCGGGACCCGGTCATAGTCCTCCGGCAGCGCTTCCATCCGGATGCGGGCGCGCCGGCGCACCATGTCAAGGAACAAATTCGTGGTGATGCGGTGCAGCCAGCCCTCGAAGGTTCCGGGCTGATAGTTCTGCACCGACCGGAACACCCGGATGAATGTCTCCTGGGTCAAGTCCTCGGCATCTTGCTGGTTACCCGAAAGCCGGTAGGCCAGCCGGTACACCCGGTCGGCGTGCTGACGCACCAACTCGTCCCACGACGGCATCGTCGTCTTGTCCCCGGTCGCGTCGAACACTGCGGTGCCCTGCAAGCCGTCCGCCGGCTCGACCCATTCGTCGTCCGGGAGTTCCTGGGCGTGCGACATGGTGTTCGGGCTTAAAAGAGTGGTGTTGATCGAATCCTCCGAATGATGTGCCCTGCCGACTAGCGGCAGTTCGTCATCGGCAACACGCAGTTGCCAATCTGTATTCCCCGCCCAACGTCCTCCGCGTTCCATACCGTCACCGTCGCCTACCGGCGTATGCGCGGCATAGGAGCAATCTGAGGTTTGGCTGAGAAACCTTATCGTTACCTGCCATAAGCAGGGCATACCCGCGGCGGAGTGACTTACGCCGCCCCGGCATGGCCGGGCGTGTCGGAAACGGCTGGACTCGCCGCGCGCCTGACGGACTGCGCGAGCGCATGGAATACGCTGCGGGCATGGACGGCACCGACGAAGAAACCCCCGGCCAGGCGTTCCCCAGTCGGGCCGAATCGCTCTCCGCGCACGCGGAGGAGTCGATATCCGAGGACGCGATCCTGGCCGCCGCCCGGGAACGCTCCGTCGACATCGGCGCCGGGGCGGTGACACCCGCGGTGGGGGCGCTGCTGAGCCTGCTGACCAAGCTCAGCGGCGGCAAGGCCGTCGCGGAGGTGGGCACCGGCGCCGGAGTCAGCGGACTCTGGTTGTTGTCGGGGATGAGCGACGACGGCGTGCTGACCACGATCGATATCGAGCCCGAGTATTTGCGGCTGGCCAAGCAGGCCTTCTCCGAAGCCGGCATCGGCCCGTCGCGCACCAGGCTGATCAGCGGCCGCGCCCAAGAGGTGCTCACCCGGCTCGCCGACGAGTCTTATGACCTGGTGTTCGTCGACGCCGACCCGATCGATCAGCCGGATTACGTCGTCGAAGGCGTACGGCTGCTGCGATCCGGCGGGATCATCGTCGTGCACGGCTCGGCGCTGGGCGGGCGGGCCGGCGATCCCTCCGCGCGCGACGCCGAAGTGGTCGCGGTCCGGGAGGCGGCCCGTCTGATCGCCGAGGACGAGCGGCTGACGCCCGCGCTGGTGCCGCTCGGTGACGGCGTGCTGGCCGCGGTCCGCGACTAGCCGCGCCTTTCGCCCTTCGCCCGTCGCCCGTCGCCCGTCGGACTTCGCCCTTCGGACCAATAGGCGACCTTCACGAGCGATATCGCCGGCGATATCGCATATCCGGATCGGATGGTGGCCGCGACGGGGGCTGATGTGGCCCGATCGCACGCGAGCCGGCATCGGGGCGATTTCTTTTACGCATCCCTTACGGGGCGCCCCCTTGACCGTCGACTGAACACGCGTTTAATGTACTGAACATGCGTTCAGTCGACCTGACCGCCGCCGCCCGGATTCGGGATGCGGCGATCGAGCAATTCGGCCAACACGGCTTCGGGGTGGGACTGCGCAGCATCGCGGAGGCCGCGGGTGTGAGCGCTGCACTGGTCATTCATCACTTCGGGTCGAAGGAAGGCCTGCGCAAGGCCTGCGAGGACTACATCGCCGAAGAGATCTACAACAGCAAGTCAGAGGCGCTGCGATCCAACGACCCGGCAACCTGGTTCGCGCAGATGGCCGAGATCGAGGCCTACGCACCGCTGATGGCTTACCTGGTGCGCAGCATGCAAACCGGTGGCGAGCTGGCGAACATGCTGTGGCGCAGGATGATCGACAACACGTACGACTACATGGAGGAGGGCGTGCGGGCCGGGACGATCAAACCCAGCCGCGATCCGCATGCCAGGGCCCGATATCTCGGCATCACCGGCGGCGGCGGGTTTCTGCTCTACCTCCAAATGCACGACACCCCAACAGATTTGCGGGCCGTCCTGCGCGACTACGCCCGTGAGATGGTGCTGCCCGCCTTGGAGATCTACACCGAAGGCCTGATGACGGACCGCACTATGTATGACGCATTTCTGGCCGCCGATGATCAAGGAGAATCCCATGGCAGTTGATAGCGTCGCGCCCATCGAAATCCGAGACCTCACCAAGAACTTCGGTACGGTACGGGCACTGGACGGCCTCGACCTGACGGTGCGTCAAGGTGAAGTACACGGCTTTCTCGGCCCCAACGGCGCCGGCAAGTCCACCACCATCCGCATTCTGCTGGGCCTGGTGAAGGCCGACGGCGGAAGCGTGAAACTGCTCGGCGGCGACCCGTGGACCGATGCCGTCGAATTGCACCGTCAAATCGCTTATGTGCCAGGTGATGTCACGCTCTGGCCATCGCTGACCGGCGGCGAGACCATCGATCTGCTGGCCCGCATGCGCGGCGGCATCGACGACGTGCGACGCCGAGAGCTGATCGAGCGCTTCGACCTCGACCCGACCAAGAAGTCGCGCACCTACTCCAAGGGCAACCGCCAGAAGGTCTCCCTGATATCGGCCTTCTCGTCGCGGGCCAGCCTGCTGCTGTTGGACGAGCCCAGCAGCGGCCTGGACCCATTGATGGAGAACATCTTTCAGCAGTGCGTCGCCGAGGCGCGCGACCGTGGCGTAACGGTCTTGCTGTCCAGCCACATCCTGGCCGAAACCGAAGCGCTGTGTCAGACGGTGACCATCATCCGGGCCGGCCGGACCATCGAGAGCGGTTCGCTGGACTCGATGCGGCATCTCAGCCGTACCTCCATCAAGGCCGAAATGATCAGTAGCCCTGGCGATCTCAGTCGAATCAAGGGGGTTGAGGACGTCAGCTTCGAGGGGAAAACGTTGCGCGCACAGGTCGACAGCGAAAGCCTCGGGGAACTCATCCGGGTGCTGGGCGACGCCGGGGTGCGCAGCCTGGTCAGCCAGCCACCGACGCTCGAGGAGCTCTTCTTGCGCCACTACAACACCGGACGCAGCGAAAAGAAGGTCTCGGCATAATGAGCACTGTCGCACTGCAGCGTCCGGAACATGCTGCCCCGCAACGTGGTTCAGAATTCACTGGCACACTGGGCATGCTGCGCCTGTATCTGCGCCGCGACCGGATCTCGCTACCCCTGTGGATTCTGCTGCTGTCGCTGCCGTTGGCAACGGTCTACATCGGAAGCATCGAGAAGGTCTATCCCAGCCAGGCGGCCCGCGCCGGGTTCGCGGCGACCATCATGGCCAGCCCGGCCCAGCGCGCCCTCTACGGGCAGGTCTACAACGACAGCCTTGGCGCTGTGGGCATTTGGAAAGCCGGGATGTTCCACGTGCTGATCGCGGTCGCGGTCATTCTGACGGTGATCCGGCACACCCGGGCCGACGAGGAAAGCGGCCGGACCGAGCTGGTGGACTCGACCGGGGTAGGACGATACGCCAGCCTGACCGCGGCGCTGATCCTGTCGTTCGGCGCCTCGATCGCCACCGGCGCGATCGGCGCGGCGGGATTGCTGACCACCAACGTCCCGTCCGGCGGATCGCTGGCATTCGGCGCCGCGCTGGCCGGCTCCGGCGTGGTGTTCACGGCGGTGGCCGCGGTGACGGCGCAGCTGTCGGCGAGCGCGCGATTCGCCCGTGGTGCCGCCTTTGCGGTGCTGGGAGCCGCATTCACGCTGCGCGCCATCGGCGACGCCGGCTCGGGCAGGCTGTCCTGGTTTTCACCGCTGGGCTGGTCGCTCCAGGTGCGGCCGTACGCGGGCGATCGCGGGTGGGTGCTGCTGCTGCATCTGGTCACCGCGATCGCTCTCACCGCCGTGGCGTATCGGCTGCTGGCCGGGCGCGACGTCGGCGCGGGACTCATCGCCGAACGAGCCGGCCCGGCCACCGCCGCACCATGGCTGAGCAACGTCTTCGGGCTGACCTGGCGGCTGGACCGCGGCGCGCTGCTGCTGTGGACGGTGGGCCTGTGCCTGTACGGCCTGGTGATGGGCAGCGTCGCGCACGGCATCGGCGATGAGATCGGCGGCGGCGTGGCACGCGACATCGTCGCGAGGATGGGCGGCACCTCCGCGCTGGAAGAGGCTTTCATCGCGGTGGCGTTCAACATGATGGGCATGGTGGCCGCCGCCTTCGCCGTCTCGCTCACATTGCGACCGCACCAGGAAGAGGCCGGCCTGCGCGCCGAGACGACGCTGGCCGGTGCGGTGTCCCGAGCTCGTTGGCTGGCAAGCCATTTAGTGGCAGCCCTGCTGGGGTCAGCGGCGGCGATGCTGGTCGCCGGCGCAGCGGGCGGACTGCTTTACGGCGTCGCGGCCGGCGACATCGGCGCCAAGCTGGCCGTCGTGATCGGCACCGCGGCCGTGCAGTTGCCGGCCGTCTGGCTGGCGCCGGCCGTCACCGTCGTAATCTTCGGTGTGGCACCACGATTCACACCGGTGGCGTGGGGCGTGTTGATCGCGTTCATCGCCCTGTATCTGATCGGCTCCCTGGCCGGCTTCCCGCAGTGGGTCCTTGATCTCGAGCCCTTCGCACACGCGCCACGGGTCGGCGGCGACTTCACCGCCGTACCGCTAATGTGGCTGCTGGTCATCGACACGGCGCTGATCACGTTGGGAATCATGGCCTTTCGCCGACGAGATTTACGCAGTTAGGCGTCATGAAAACCGGGATTCGCCTGGCGGCATCGTCGGTGCTGGGAACAATCGCTTTGGGGGCGATCCTGTTCGCGCCCGCCGGAACGCTGGACTATTGGCAGGCTTGGGTTTTCATCGCTGTGTTCACGACTGCCACGCTAGTCCCCAGCATCTATTTAGCCCGGACCAATCCGGCTGCCCTGCAGCGACGCATGCACGCCGGGCCACGCGCGGAGACCAGACCGGCCCAGAAAATCATCATCGTCGCATCGTTTCTCACCCTTTTCGCGACGATGGCGTTCAGCGCGCTCGACCATCGGTTCGCCTGGTCGCCGGTGCCCGCATGGCTCTGCGTACTCGGCGATGTGCTGGTGGTGGCCGGACTGGGGGTCGCCCAGCTTGTGATCGTCCAAAACAGTTATGCCGCAGCTAATATCACCGTTGAAGCGGGCCAGACATTGACCACCGACGGCCTCTATGGATTCGTGCGGCATCCGATGTATGCCGGGGACACGGTCATGATGATCGGTATGCCCCTGGCGCTCGGCTCCTATTGGGGGCTGTTGTTCGTCGTCCTGGGCGCCGCGACGCTGGTGCTGCGCATTCTGGACGAGGAAAGAATGCTCACCGGGGAAATGCCCCGATACCGCGAGTACACGCAGCAGGTGCGCTATCGGCTGCTGCCCTACGTCTGGTAGCGCGAAGAACTAGACCCAGACGCCCTTGCCGACCGCGACCACGCCGCCGGAGCTGATCGCGAAGCGCTCCCGGTCCTTCTCCAGATCCACCCCGACCATTTCGCCGGGTCCGATCACGACGTTCTTGTCCAGAATCGCGTGGCGCACCACCGCGCCACGACCCACCCGGGCGCCGGGCATGATCACGCTGCCCTCGACGATCGCGCCGTCGTCGACCACCACGTTCGACGACAACACCGAGTTGCGCACCGAGGCTGCCGAGATGATGCTGCCCGCACCGACGACCGACTCCTGGGCGGAGCCACCGTTGACGAACTTCGCCGGCGCCAGGTTCTCCGTGGCGCCACGAATCGGCCAGCGCCGGTTGTAGAGATTGAACACCGGGTGCACCGACACCAGGTCCATGTGCGCGTCGTAAAACGCGTCCAGCGTCCCGACGTCACGCCAGTAGGCCCGGTCCCGGTCGGTGGCGCCGGGGACCTCGTTGTCGTTGAAGTCGTACACCGCGGCCATCCCGTCGTCCACCAGGCGAGGAATGATGTTGCCACCCATGTCGTGATCGGATTGGTCGTCGTCGGCGTCGGCGCGAATCGCGTCGACGAGCACCTTGGTGGTGAAGATGTAGTTGCCCATCGAGGCGAACGTCGTCTCAGGGTCATCGTGGGTGCCCGGCGGCTCCAGCGGCTTCTCGACGAAACTGCGGATCCGGCCGGAGTCGTCGGAGTCGATGCAACCGAATGCGGAGGCCTCGGTGCGCGGCACCCGGATGCCGGCGACGGTCGCGCCGGCCCCGCTGTTGATGTGGAAGTGGACCATCTGCTCGGGGTCCATCCGGTACACGTGGTCGGCACCGAAAACCACTATGTAGTCCGGGTCTTCGTCATAGATCAGGTTGAGGGATTGGTAGATCGCGTCGGCGGAGCCGGTGTACCAGCGCGGGCCGAGGCGCTGCTGGGCCGGCACCGGGGTGATGTACTCACCGGCCAGACCGGACAACCGCCAGTTCTGCGAAATGTGACGGTCAAGTGAATGCGACTTGTACTGTGTGAGAACGCAGATCCGCAAGTATCGGGCATTGACGAGGTTGGACAGCACGAAGTCGATCAGGCGATAAGCGCCGCCAAAGGGAACTGCGGGCTTGGCCCGGTCTGCGGTCAGCGGATACAGCCGCTTGCCCTCACCGCCGGCCAGGACGATGCCCAGCACGTGTGGTGCTTCCCTCATGACTCCAAACCTATCGGCCGGCACGAACCGCTGCCAGGGGTAATCCTCCTGGCCGCCGTTGCGACGGGCTGTCCGTCAAGGCATTTGGCAAACTTGACCGCCGCTCACCGTAATCGATTGTGCCGCCCGGCGCGCGGCGGCGGCGCCGGGGGAATTCACCAGCCGGTTTTCCATCCGACTCGCGAGCGGCGTCGCAAGCGAACTACGGTGCGGTGTATGCGGGTGGCAATGATGACTCGGGAGTACCCACCGGACGTCTACGGGGGAGCCGGCGTACACGTCACCGAGCTCGTGGCCCAACTGCGCCGACTGTGCACGGTCGACGTGCACTGCATGGGTGCACCGCGCCCCGGCGCCAGCGCCCACGAGCCCGACCGGCGCTTGCGCGACGCCAACGCGGCACTGTCCACGCTGTCGACGGATCTGGTGATGGCAAACGCCGCGGCCCAGGCCACGGTGGTGCATTCGCATACCTGGTACACCGGCATGGCCGGGCACCTCACCGCGACGCTCTACGACATCCCGCACATCCTGACGGCGCATTCGCTGGAACCGCTACGGCCGTGGAAGGCCGAACAGCTCGGCGGTGGCTACCGGATCTCGTCCTGGGTGGAGCGCACCGCAGTGCTGGCGGCCGACGCCGTGATCGCGGTGAGTTCCGGCATGCGCGAGGACGTGCTGCGGGTCTACCCGACGCTGGATCCCAGCCAGGTGCACGTCGTGCGCAATGGCGTCGACAGCGACGTGTGGTATCCGGCCGGACCGGCGGACACCGGGTCGGTGCTGGCCGAGCTCGGCGTCGATCCGAACCGGCCGATGGTGGCGTTCGTCGGGCGGATCACCCGGCAGAAGGGGGTCGGCCATTTGGTCGCTGCCGCGCACCACTTCAGCCCGGACGTGCAACTGGTGCTGTGCGCCGGCGCGCCCGATACCCCGGAGATCGCGGACGAAGTACGCACCGCGGTAGCCGAGCTCGCCAGCGTCCGCACGGGCGTGTTCTGGATCCGGGAAATGCTTCCCGTCGCGGAATTACGCGAAATACTTTCGGCGGCGACAGTTTTCGTGTGCTCATCGGTGTACGAGCCGTTGGGCATCGTCAATCTGGAGGCGATGGCCTGTGCGACCGCGGTGGTGGCCTCTGACGTCGGCGGAATTCCCGAGGTGGTCGTGGACGGTGTCACCGGTTCGCTGGTGCATTACGACGCCGACGACGCAAGCGGTTACCAGACGGGATTGGCAAAAGCGGTCAATGAACTCGTCGCGGACCCGGCGAAGGCCGAGCGCTACGGACGCGCCGGACGCCGGCGTTGCATCGACGAATTCTCCTGGGCGCACGTGGCTGAGCAGACGCTAGAGATCTACCGAAAGGTGTGTTCTTAGCTGCCCTCGGACGCCCGGGGGACTTAGCTGGTGACGCCTTTGAGTTCGTCGCCCAGGGCGGCGGCTTCGTCGGGCGTCAACTCGACGACGAGACGGCCACCACCTTCAAGTGGTACCCGCATTACGATGCCGCGCCCCTCCTTAGTCGCTTCCAGAGGACCGTCTCCGGTCCGGGGCTTCATCGCCGCCATCGAGTGCTCCCTCCAGATTCGAGTTGGCCCGTCCTCGCGAGCCTGGTCGGCGGCGAGCTAGTCCCGCCAGCGGATTTCCAGCCATACCCGACTTTGAACTGCCAAATCACCCCCCCATTGTTCCCTATTCCGCTCACTAAATGCACAAGACCCGTCCGTAACACCGTCCGCGGGGGTTTGGAGCGTGGTTTGCCGGGCCTATCGCCCGAGCCCTCATCGTGGTGAGGGAACCCAGCAATTACGGACGTGGTCGTCGACCATCCCGGTCGCCTGCATCAGCGCGTACGCGGTGGTGGGGCCCACGAACCGGAATCCACGGCGTTTGAGTTCCTTCGCCATGGCCTTGGATTCGTCGGTAGCGGAAGGGATTTCGGATTCGGAGGCGGGACGGGGCCGCGCCGGCGGCGCGAACGACCACAGCAGGTCGGACAGGTCTTCCGCGGATCCCAATTCGACCGCCGCGCGTGCGTTGGCAATCGTCGCGTCGATCTTGGCCCGGTTGCGGACGATGCCGGCGTCGGCCATCAACCGCTGCACATCGGCGTCGGTAAAGCCCGCCACCTTTTCGATCTCGAACCCGGCGAAGGCACGGCGGAAATTCTCGCGTTTGCGCAGGATCGTCAGCCAGGACAGGCCGCTTTGAAAGGCCTCCAGGCTCATCCGCTCGAACAGTGCCACCCCGCCACGCAGCGGGCGTCCCCACTCCTGGTCGTGATAGTCGCGGTACATCTCGAAGTCGGGCCCGGGCCGGCCCACCGCCCAGCTGCAGCGAAGCCGCCCGTCATCGGTCACGCCGGATCCTCACCCGGGGTGTCCTCGCCGTGGGCCGCGTCGACGGCCTGGTTGCCCGCTGCCGTCCCGGCCGCGCTGACCGCCGCCAGCTGACCCCGCAGCGCCTCGAGCTCGCGGGCCAGCCGATCCAGCACCCAGTCGACCTCGCTGGTCTTGTATCCGCGCAGCACCTGGGTGAACTTGACCGCGTCGACGTCGGTGCCCGTGACACCGTAAGCGGGCAGCACCGTCGCCGTCGTCCCCCGCGGCAGGGGCGGCAACTGCTCACCACGCCCGAACAGCAGGCTCGCCGCGCCGAACAGCACGATCGCCACCAGCACCAACACCACGATGTAGAGCAAGACCAACGCCACGGAATCGATAGTGCCCTATACCGCCGACAGGCCGGGGAGCGTGGGCCCTATTGAGGCCTAACCCCGTTCATCGGTGGCCGGTCGGCCAGCGACACCGGACGGGTGTGCTGGGTGTAGCCCTCGCCGTCGGCGAAGAACTGCGTCAGCCCGACCCCGGAGTCGGTGATGCCGCAGCGCGAGAGCAGGGTCGCGATGACCTGACGGCTCATCGCGCCCAGCTCGGCCAGCGGCCGGTTGCGGTGCGCCCGTACACCCAGATTGACCTGGGCGATCGCGTCCAGCCCCAACCGGTCGAAGGTGTCGACCAGCAGGCCGATCTCCACGCCGTAGCCCGGGGCGAACGGCAACGAGGTCAGCAGTTCGCGGCTGGCCGCGTATTCGCCGCCGAGGGGCTGCAGCACGCAGCCCAGCTCCGGTCGCAGCGCCGCCAGCAAGGGCCGGGCCACCAACTCGGTGACCCGCCCGCCGCCGGTGGCCGCGTCGCCGCCGGTACCACCCGGGTCGCTGACGTTCAGCGGTCGCCGGTAGAAGCTTTTGACCAGGTGAATGCCCTCGCCGATCAGCAGGGGACCCAGCAGCCACGGGACGAACATCGGGTGCGGGTTGATCAGGTCGGAGTCGACGAACACCACGATGTCGCCGCTGGTCACGGCCAGCGAACGCCACAACGCCTCACCCTTGCCCGGCCGGGTCGCGACCTCGGGCAACGCCTGCTCGCGGCTGACGACGCGGGCGCCGGCCGCAATGGCGCGGATCTCGGTCTCGTCGGTGGAGCCGGAGTCCAGCACGATCAGCTCGTCGACCAGCCCGCCACCGTCTCGGACCAGCGGCGAGATGCTGCCGACCACCGAGGCGATGGTTTGTTCCTCGTCGAGGGCCGGCAGCACCACCGAGACGGTTCGCCCGCCCTTGGCCTCTTCCAGTTGCTTGATCGTCCAGGTGGGACGGCTCCAGCTGCGATGCGACAGCCACTGCCGCGCCGCGGCGGCCCCGCTGCCGGTCAGCTCCCCGGCGACCAGGTCGGATGCCGTCATGCCAGTCCTCTCACGGTGCGTGCCGGCGGCCGGATGCCCTGGATGGAGGCGACCATTTCCAGCACCCGTCGCGTCTCGGCGACCTGATGCACCCGAAATACGCGCACTCCGGCGGCCGCTGCCAGCGCGGTCGCTGCCAGTGTCCCCTCAAGCCGTTCGGTCAGTTCCACACCCAGAGTCTCCCCGACGAAGTCCTTGTTGCTCAAAGCCATGAGCACGGGCCATCCGGTATTAACAAGTTCGCTCACGTGGCGCAACAGGATCAACCCGTGAAAGGTGTTCTTGCCCATGTCGTGCGTCGGGTCGATCAGCACCCGGTCGGGTGCCACTCCGGCGGCGACCGCCCGCTCGGCAGCGCCGGTGACCTGACGGATCACGTCGTCGACCACGCCGCGCGTGGTGGTGCCGAAGCTCACCCGGAACGGACGGGTGCGCGGCCGCGCACCGCCGGTGTGCGAACACACCAGGCCCACCCCGAGCTCCGCGGCGACCTCCGGCAGGGCCGGGTCGACGCCGGCCCAGGTGTCGTTGATCAGGTCCGCGCCGGCCGCGCAGGCCAGTCGGGCCACCTCGGAGCGCCAGGTGTCGACGCTGATCAGCTGGTCCGGGTAGGCGCCCCGCAACCATTCGATGAACGGCACCAGCCGGGCGATCTCCATGTCCGCGTCGACGTCGTCGCCCGGGCCCGCCTTGACCCCACCCACGTCGATGAGGTCGGCACCGTCGGCGACGGCCCGGTGGACGGCGGCCCGGGCGGCTTCGTCGCTGAAGGTCGCGCCCTTGTCGAAGAACGAGTCCGGTGTGCGGTTGATGATCGCCATGACCAGCGCGCGATCCCCCGCCACGGGTCGGCCGCACAGAGTTGACTGCACACGTCCATAGTGCCTGGTCCGTCGCTGGCCGGTGCGCTCCCCCAAGGCCTCAGCCTTGCGGTCGCTTACCGCCTCGACCTGATTGGCCGGTGCGCTCCCCCAATGCCTCAGCCTTGCGGTCGCTTACCGGCTCGACCTGATTGGCCGGTGCGCTCCCCCAAGGCCTCAGCCTTGCGGTCGCTTACCGGCCGCGACCTCGTCCGGGTATTCGTCGTAGTACGGCACATAGCCCTCGTCGCGGCCGGCCAGCACGTAGAGCGGATCCGCCACGTCGGGCCCGTAGGCCTGCTCGCGCAACTCCACCTTGCGGCTCTTGAACGTCGTGGTGTGCTCGAGCGTCTTGACCACGCGGATGAACAGCGGCAGCGCGTAGGCCGGCAGCTGCCCGTACACCGCACTGGCCAGCGCCTTGCCGTCGAACTGCGCGCCCTCGCGCAACTGGACCGCGGCCATCCCGGCACGTCCCCCGGTGTTCGGCACTTCAACGCCGAACACGGTGCACTCCTCGACAGCCTGGTCCGACGCCATCGCCGCTTCGACCTGCGTGGTGGCGACGTTCTCGCCCTTCCACCGGAAGGTGTCGCCGAGCCGGTCGACGAACGCGGCGTGCCGCATGCCCTGCGGGCTCATCACATCGCCGGAGTTGAAGTAACAGTCGCCGTCGCGGAAAGCGTTGCGCACCAACTTCTTTTCGCTCGACGCCTGGTCGGTGTAGCCGTCGAACGGCTGCAGCCGGTTGACCGGGCTGAGTAGTAGACCGGGTTGACCGGCCGCTACCTTGCGTACCCGGCCGTTCTCGTCGCGTAACGGGTCCCCGGTGTCGGGGTCGTATTCCACATACACCAGCGGCATCGGCGCGATGCCCGTGGAACCGGGCACGTTGAAGATGTTGATGAAGGCCGTGTTGCCCTCGCTGGACGCGTAGAACTCACATACCCGCGAGATGCCGAACCGTTGGGTGAAATCCTTCCAGATCTCCGGGCGCAAGCCGTTGCCGGCGATCAGGCGCACCTGGTGTTTGCGGTCGGTGTCCTTCGGCGGCTGGTTGAGCAGATAACGGCAGATCTCGCCGATGTAAATGAACGCAGTGGCCTGACTCTCGATCGCCTCGTCCCAGAACCGGGAGGCCGAGAACGACTTACCCAGCGCCAGCGTCGCCCCGGAGTTGATCGCCGACGACAGCGCCACCGTCAGCGCGTTGTTGTGGTACAGCGGCAGGCAGCTGTACAGGGTGTCGGAGCCCTTCAGCCGCAGCCCCAGTCCGCCGAACGCCGCCAGGGCCTTGAGCCAGCGCAGATGCGTCATCACGCTGGCCTTGGGGAACCCGGTGGTGCCCGACGTGAAGATGTAGAAGGCGGTGTCGCGGGCCTGCACGGCCCCCACCGAATCCGGGTTGGTGGCGGCCGCGCCGACCGCGAAGCGCTCCAGGTCTTCGATCGTCAGCGTGTTGGCGGTGGCCGCGGAACCGGACTCGGCGACTGCGCTGACCAGGTCCGTCTCCGCGATCAGCACCTTGGCGTCGAGCAATCCAAGGCTGTGCGCGAGCACCTCACCACGCTGGTGGTGGTTGAGCATTCCGGCGACGGCCCCGCACTTGACCGTGGCCAGCATGGCCAGCACCGTGTTGGGCGAGTTGCGCAGCATGATCCCGACGACGTCGCCGTGGCCGACTCCGCGCGCGGCCAGCACCGCGGCATACCGGTTGGCAGCCGCGTTGGCCTCGCGGTAGGTCAGCTTCTGGTCACCGAAGCGCAGGAAGACCTTGTCGCCGTAGCGGGCGGCGCGGTCCTGGAACACGCTGCCGATCGACCGGTGCGAGCCCGGCTGGGCCAATAGCCCGGTCGCCGCGCCGCGAAGGATGACCCGCAGGTCGGCCAGGACGCCCGGTAGTCCCGACGCGATGTCGGCCAGGCCGATCCGTCTGCGTGCTCCCCCGGCGTGATCGGACACGTGCTCCCTCGATTCCCCTTGACGCAGCCGACCTCAGACAGGGGCGCACGCCTCGATTGCGTCATACACCTTATCGACCAGCACCAGCGTGTCCATCGCCACCTGCGCGATGTACCCGCGGTCAACCAAGTCGTTCAGCCAGACCAATAAGCCCTCGTAGTGTCCCCAGGTGTCCAGCAGCACCACGGGCTTGTCATGCATACCCAGCGAGCCCGTCGTCCACGCCTCGAACAGCTCGTCAAGCGTGCCGATTCCACCGGGCAGCGCGATGAAGGCGTCGGAACGTTCTTCCATGATCCGCTTCCGGTCGCGCATGTCGTCGGTGACGATCAGCTCGCTGGCGTTCTCGTCGGCAAGTTCGCGGCGCACCAACTGGCGCGGGATGATGCCGACCGTCTTGCCGCCGCGGGCGCGCGCCGCACTGGCCACCGCGCCCATCGCCGAAATGTCGCCGCCGCCCCACACCAGGGTCCAGCCGCGGTCGGCGATCGCTTCGCCGAGTTCGCTAGCCAAATCAAGCAATTCGGGATGTGTCGGGCCGGACGCGCAGTAGACGCAGACCGCCCATTCGGGTGCGGATTCGCCGTCGGGGCGCATACCCGCCAAGGTAGACCAAAGCCCTTCGAACCGTGCACATATGGGGCTTTCGCGCCAGCTAGTCACCGGCGGGACACCGCGCCGCAATAAAATTCGGCGATGCCGATTCGATGGAACGTCCCACAGCACGCGTCCACGTTGGAACGACTAAATTCCGCTCTGGGTGACGGGTCGCGGCGCGGTGCGGTGGTGCTCGGTCCCGACGGTGTCGGCAAGTCGACCTTGGCGCGGTTGGCCGCCGAGAACTTCGCCGGCGGCAACCCGAGCACTTTCATCCGCTGGGTCACGGGCACCCCGACCGAGCGCGTCGTCCCGTTCGGCGCCTTCAGCCATATCGTGGACTTCTCCAGTTTCGGGGCCGACATCGGGAAGCCGGCCGCGTTGCTGCGGGCGGCCCGGGCATCGTTGAGCGGCGACACGCAGGGCGATCTGCTGCTGATCGTCGACGACGCTCACAATCTGGACATCCTGTCGGCCACCCTCGTGTACCAGCTGGCGCTGGCCGGCACCGCCCGGATGGTCGTCACCGCCCGCGCGGACGCCGCACCGGAGGCGATCGCCGCGCTGTGGACCGACGACCTGCTGGAGCGCATCGACGTCGACCCGCCCGGCGAGGCCACCAGCACGGCCGAGGTCGACACCTTCATCGCCGAGCTGCCCGCGGCCGCGCGGACGGTGCTCGACTATCTCGCCGTCGAGGAGCCGCTGTCGCTGGCCGATCTCACCGCGCTGGCCGGCGACGGCGCGGTCAGCGAAGCGCAGGAGTGGGGCGCGGCCGAAACCCGAGTGCGCGACGGGCACGCCGTGGCGGCATCTCCTGGCCGCGGAGGAGATCCGGTCGTCTACACCGCCCACCCGCTGTTCTCCGAGCGGGCGCGGGCCGCGCTGGGCGCCGACGGTGCCCGGCGGCGGCGCACCCAGTTGGTCGAGCTGCAGTCCCGGGATCCGTCGGATCACCTCAGCGACCGGCTGCGGCTGGCGTCCCTGGCGCTGGACAGCGATGCCCCGCAGCCGGTGGCCGAGGTCATCGACGCCGCACAGCAGGCGCTGCGGCTGGGTGATCTGACGCTGGGCGAGCGATTCGCCCGCTCCGCGCTGGCGCGCTGCCCGGACGGCCAGGCACTGGCCGCGCTCCTGCCGCTGGCGAATTCGCTGGCGTTTCAGGGCCGGGGCCGAGAGGCAGAGGAGCTGCTGGCCGCCGTCGACTCCGCCACATTGTCCGAAGAAGAACTGATGGCCTGGACCCTGCTTCGGGCGGCCAACCAGTTCTTCATGCTCAGCGAGCCGGAGCGGGCCACCGCGTTCCTGCTGACCATCCGCAATCGGGTCGACGACGTCGCTGGACGCCTCACCCTCGACGCGCTCAGCGCCACCTTCGCGATGAATGCGGGCAACCTCGAGGGTGCCGTCCAGATCGCGCACCGGGTGCTGGACTCACCGGCCGCCGACGACCAGGCGGTGGCCTGGGCCGCCAGCGCGGCCACGCTGTGTTCGGCGCGCCAAGGCCGGTTCGCCGACGTCGAACCGCTGGCACAGCGGGCGCGCAACGCCGAGCACCCCGGGCTGCTGCGGTTCACGGTCGGCCTGGGCGAGACGACAACCCTGCTGATGGCGGGCCGGGTCGAAACGGCGACCGAACTGGCGCAGCAATTCACCGATTTCGCCGAATTGCAGCAGCCCGGCCGGGCGATCGGCGAGGTGCTGCTCGCGCACATGCTGATCGCCGCCGGCCGGTTCGCCGAAGCCGCCGCGCTGTTGGGCCCGGCGGCCGCGGCCCTGGAACGCACCGGCTACTCCTGGGGGCCGCTGTCGCTGATGCTGCTGGCCACGGCGCTGGCCCAGCAGGGCGACATCGCGGCCGCAGCAAAAGCCATGAGCAGAGCGGAATCTCGGCATGGCACCAAGTCGGCTCTGTTCAGCCCCGAGCTGGGCGTGGCCCGGGCCTGGCGGCTGGCCGCCGCGCGCGACTCGCACGGCGCGATCTCAGCCGCCCGCGACGCGGCCCGGATGGCCGAACGGCGCGGGCAGTCGGCGGTGGCGCTTCGGGTCTGGCACGAGGCCGTCCGCCTTGGCGACATCCGCGCGGTGGATCCGCTGGCCCGGCTGTGCGACGAGGTCGACTGCGTGGCGGCACGGCTCGCGCTGGCTCATGCCAAGGCGCTGGCGACCAACGACGCGGACGCGCTGCGCGCGGTGGCCGAGGAGCTGACGGCGGTCGGTCTGCACGCGGCGGCCGCCGACGCGGCCGCGCAGGCCCAGCAGCGCGCTTAGCCGCCCAGGTAGCCCCGGAGCATGTCCACAGCGGCGGTGATCGCGGCGACGGCTACCCGCTCGTCGCGGGTGTGCGCCAGATTGGGGTCGCCGGGCCCGAAGTTGACCGCCGGGATGCCCAGCGCGGCGAATCGGGACACGTCCGTCCAGCCGTACTTGGCGCGCACCTGTCCACCGGCGGCCTCGACGAGCGCCTGGGCGGCCGGCTGCGACAAGCCGGGTAGCGCTCCCGCCGCTCCGTCGGTCTGTTCGATCCGCACGTCGATCCCGTCCAGCACGTCGTGCACGTGTTGCAGCGCCTCGGTGAGCGACCGGTCGGGGGCGAAGCGGTAATTGACCGTGACCGAGGCGGCGTCGGGAACGACGTTGCCGGCTACGCCGCCGTCCACCCGCACCGCCGAGAGGCCTTCGCGGTATTGGCAACCGTCGATGTCGACGGTCCGAGCCTGGTAGGCGGCCAACCGGTCCAGCACTGTACCCAGTTTGTGAATTGCGTTGTCGCCCAACCACGACCGCGCCGAGTGAGCGCGGGTTCCGGTGGCGCTGACCACAACTCGCAGCGTGCCCTGGCAGCCGGCCTCGATGTAGCCGCCGGTGGGCTCGCCCAGGATCGCGACGTCGGCGGCCAGCCAGTCCCGCAGCTCGCGCTCGATGCGGCCCAAACCGTTTGCGGCCGCGTCGATTTCCTCGCAGTCGTAGAGCACCAGCGTCAGATCGTGTGCCGGTTCGGCCACCGTGGCGGCCAGATGCAGAAAGACGGCGTCGCCGGATTTCATGTCCGAGGTGCCGCAGCCGTACAGCACGCCGCCCTCCGCGCCAATGCAGCGACGGCTGGGCAGGTTCTCGGCGACCGGGACCGTGTCGAGATGGCCGGCCAGCAGCACCCGCGACGGCAGGTTTCGCTGGGTGCGCGCCAGCACCGCGTTGCCGTTGCGGACGATCTCGAAGCCGGCGGTCTGCGCACGCAGCGCGGCCTCGACCTCGTCGGCGATGCGTGCTTCGTCTCGCGACTCGCTGGGGATGTCGACCAGCGCCGCGGTCAACTCGATCGGATCGGAATGCAAGTCCAGCACGCAACCAGGCTATCCGTCTGCTCGGCGCGGCAAGTAACCTGACCGCCGTGACTGGAGCTGCAGGTATCGGGTTGGCGACACTGGCCTCCGATGGATCGATCCTCGACACGTGGTTTCCCGCACCGGAACTGACGGAGTCGGACACCGGCGGCACGTCGCGCCTGGCGCTGTCCGATGTTCCGCCGGAGCTGGCTGCACTGGTCGGACGCGACGACGACCGCCACACCGAAACCGTGGCCGTGCGCACGGTCATCGGCTCACTCGACGATGTGGCCGCCGACGCCTACGACGCCTACCTACGGCTGCATCTGCTGTCTCACCGCCTGGTCGCGCCGCATGGGCTGAACGCCGGCGGCTTGTTCGGGGTATTGACCAACGTGGTGTGGACCAACCACGGACCCTGTGCGATCGAGGGTTTCGAGTCGGTCCGCGCGCGGCTGCGCCGCAAGGGACAGGTGACCGTGTACGGCGTTGACAAGTTCCCGCGGATGGTCGACTACGTGCTGCCCACTGGGGTCCGCATCGCCGACGCCGATCGGGTGCGCCTGGGCGCGCACCTCGCGTCCGGCACCACCGTGATGCACGAAGGTTTCGTCAACTACAACGCCGGCACGCTGGGCACGTCGATGGTCGAAGGCCGCATCTCGGCCGGCGTGGTGGTGGGCGACGGCTCCGACATCGGCGGCGGCGCGTCGATCATGGGCACCCTGTCCGGCGGTGGAACCGAAGTCATTTCGATCGGCAAGAGGTGTCTGCTCGGCGCCAACGCGGGCCTGGGCATCTCACTGGGCGACGACTGCGTCGTCGAAGCCGGCCTGTATGTCACAGCCGGCACCAAAGTCATTACACCCGAAGGCAAAACGATGAAGGCACTCGAGCTGTCCGGCGGCAACAATCTGTTGTTCCGCCGCAATTCGGTCAGCGGTGCCGTGGAAGTGGTGGCCCGCGGCGGTCAGGGCGTTGCGCTCAACGAGGACCTGCACGCCAATTGAGCTACAGCGACGTCCCGCGGGTTTCCGGCAGCAGATAAGTCGAGACCAGGCTGGTCAACGCGAGAGTAGCCAGCATGACCCCGATCGACCAGCTGCCGTAGGTTGCCAGCAGCGTCCCGGCGATCAGCGGCGGCAGCGCCCCACCGAAGACGCCGGCCAGATTGATCGCCAGTGCCGAGCCGCTGTAGCGGTAGCGGGTGGCGAAGAGTTCGGGGAGAAAGGCTCCGATGGGTCCGCTGCCGATCCCGGAGATCGCGAAGATGCCGACTATCGCAACCGCGTACAACGCCTTGTTGCCGGTGTCGATCAGGGGGATCACCAGGAACGCCCACGGCACACAGGCCGCCCAGCCCGCCAACATGATGCGGCGCCGGCCGAATCGATCGCTCAGAATGGCCGACGCGATCACCGACGCGATGCTCACCAGACCGCTCAGCACGCCGACCGACCAGATGAAGCCGCGCGTATAGCCCAGGTGTGTGTGCGCATACATCGTGAAATATGTGTTGCCCATGTAGCAGAACGCCATCGTGCACAGCACACTGCCGGCGGCCAACAGGATCTCGCGGCCCTGCAGGCGAAACACCTCGGCCAGCGGCGCTTTCGGCACCAGATCGCGTGACTTCTCCTCGGCGAACACCGGAGTCTCGTCGATGTTGAGCCGCACGTACAACGCCAGTGCGATCAGCACCGAGCTGAGCAGGAACGGGATCCGCCATCCCCACTGCAGGAACTCGGGGCTGTATTCGCCGATCGTGACGTTCACGCCGAGGAAGGTCAGGCTGCTCAGCACTCCGGCGACACCGCCGCCCAGCAGGGTGAACATGCCGTATAGACCACGTCGGCCGCCCGGGGCGTATTCGGCGCTCAGCAACGCCGACCCGGCCCATTCGCCGCCCACCGCAAACCCCTGCAGCAACCGCAGCCCCATCAGGATCAGCGGCGCCGCCATCCCGATGGACGCGGTGCTGGGAACCAGGCCGACGCTGACGGTGGCCACGGCCATGATCAGCAACGTGGAGACCAGCGTCTTCTTGCGGCCCAGCCGGTCGCCGAAGTACCCGAAGACGGCCGCGCCGACGGGCCGCGACAAAAATGCCGTGGCGAACGTTCCCATCGAGGCGATCATCGCCACGCCGGGTGTGAGGTTCGGAAAGAACACGGCGGGAAACACCAGTGCCGCCGCGGTGCCATAGATCAGGAAGTCGTAGAACTCGATTGCCGAGCCGACCAGACACGAGATCGCGACCCGCGCCATCGGGGTGGCGGGCGATTGGTCCGCGATCGTCGTCGCAGCACCCGCCGGGCGGATCGAGTCACCCATGGCACATCCTTACCTGTCCCTGTGTTTGCCTGCATACCAGAAACGGCGCTACGTCTCCTCGGACAGCAACTGCTTCTTGACGACCTTGCCCATCGCGTTGCGCGGCAACGCGTCCACGAACCGCACCTCGCGCGGCCGTTTGTGTATCGAAAGGTCCTGAGCGACATAGTTAATCAGCTCATCGGTGTTGAGATCGGAAGCGCCGACCACGAATGCGACGATGCGCTGGCCCAGGTCGTCGTCGGGCATTCCGACAACGGCCGCTTCCTGCACGCCAGGATGCCCCAACAGCGAGGTCTCGATTTCACCTGCGCCAATGCGATATCCGCCCGATTTGATCAGGTCAACCGATTCGCGGCCGACGATGCGGTGCATTCCCTCGCCGTCGATGACCGCGACATCGCCGGTCTGGTACCAACCGTCGGCATCGAAAACCTCCGCGGTGGCCTCCGGCCGATTCAGGTATCCGTCGAACAGGGTTGGGCCCCGAACCGCAAGCTTGCCAACGGTTTCCCCGTCATGCGCAACTGGGTCGCCTTCGTCGTCGAGCAGCCTGGTCTCGACGCCACTCAGCGGCAGGCCGACCCAGCCCGGGCGGCGCTCGCCGTCAGCCCGCGTGGACACCGTGATCAACGACTCCGAGGCGCCGTAGCGTTCGATGGGCCGATGCCCGGTCAGCTGTTCCAGCCGGTCGAACACCGGTACCGGAAGCGCAGCGCTGCCGGACACCAGCAGCCGTGCCGAACGCAATGTCTCGGCCGCCGCCTGATCGGCCGCCACCCGCGACCACACCGTCGGCACCGCGAAGTACAGGGTGCCACCGGACTCCGTGTGGGCCTTCGCATAGCCGGCCGGCGTCGGTTTTCCGGTGTGTACGAAGCGATTTCCGATCCGCAGCGACCCCAGCAGGCCCAGCACCAAGCCGTGGATGTGAAACAGCGGCAAGCCGTGCACCAGTACATCGTCGGGAGTCCACTGCCAAGCCTGGGCCAGCGCATCCAGGTCGGCGGCGATCGCGCGGCGGCTCACCACGACGCCCTTGGGCGCCCCCGTGGTGCCGGAGGTGTAGATGACCAACGCGGTGGCCTCGGGCGCCGGCTCGGGATAGCGATGCCAGGAGCGCGCGTGCAGTCGTACCGGGATGTGCGGCAGCCCTTCGGGCTCGTCAGGCTCAGGTCCCAACCAGGCCTGCGCACCGGAGTCGGTCAGCATGTGCTTGCGTTCGGCCGCGCCGACATCCGAGGGCACCGGCACGAACGGGACGCCGGCGATCAGGCAGCCGGTGACCGCCAGCACGGTCGACACGCTCGGGGTGGCCAGGACCGCGACCCGGTCCGCCCCGGCGACGCGTTCGGCCACCGACGTGGCACCGCCGACCAGGTCGCTGCGACTCAATACGGTGCCGTCGATCGTGACCGCGTCGGGGATGTCGGTGGCGGTCACGGCAGCGTGATTCAGCGATGCGAGCAGCACCTCAGCAGGCTACCGAGACTTGTCGGCTAGGCGCCGTCAGGCCTGTTCGTCCCATATTTTCATCAGCGTGGACAGGATCTCTTCGCCGCGGCCCAGCCCGGCCAGATGACTTTCGCCGGGCAGCACGAATAATTCGCAGTCTGCCAGCTTGGACGCCACGTGCTGGCCGTGGGCGAAGGGCACGATGTGGTCGCTGTCGCCGTGCCACCACCGGACCGGGACCTTGACCTCGTCGAGCTGGAATCCCCAGTCCCGGACGAACAGGATGACGTCGTTGAACGGCGCCGCGAGCTGTTTGCGGCTGCCGTTGAGCAAATCGTCGAGGAACATGGCGCCGAACTCGGGCCGGGTGAGCAGCCGCCGGTCGGCTTCCGGCGATATCGCGGCATACAGATACAGCGCGGTGTTCGCGACCGGACGGATGGCCCGGACCATCAGGCTGGCGCCGATCCGCAGCGGGTCGCCGCCCAGCCGCAACAGCGGTGCCACCCGCTTGCCCAGGTTCATCAGACCGCTGCTGATGCCGTCGTCGCCGACGAACGGAGCGACGCCCCCGAGCACACCGGCCGCCACGACGCGATCGGGCAGCACCGCGGCACAGGCGAGTGCGTACGGGCCCCCGCCGGACAGGCCGATGACGGCCATCTTGTCGATACCGAGGGTGTCGGCGATCGTGCGCAGGTCATCGGCGAACGCCCGGATGTTCTCGTAGCGGTGCGGCGTCGACGAGCCGATGCCCGGCCGGTCCAGGCCGATCAGCCGGATGCCGTGTTCTTCGGCGTAGACGCGGGCCTCGGTCGGAATTTGCCGGCGGGCACCCGGTGTGCCGTGCAGCCAGAACATCGCCCGCCCCAGCGGGTCACCGAATTCGGCGAACCCGATTTGGCGGTCGTCGCCGACGGCGACGTTTCCTTCTAGCTTGGGGCGGGCGATCTCGATGACCATCTCAGCAGCTTGGCATGTGACAAGCCGTTTACGAAAGGCTCACACCGGTGTCGCATCGCCTTCGGTAGGGTTTGCTCGACCGGGTCAGGGAGGCTTTGCCATGCAGAGTTCGTTTCCGTTGCACTCCCCCGACTTCTACGCGGGCGACCCCTACCCCGGCTACCGCGAGCTACGCGCGACGGCACCGGTGTGCTGGAACGACGTCGCCAAATTCTGGGCACTGCTGCGCTACCAAGACATCCGCTTTGTGTCGACGAACCCGGGGCTGTTCACCTCCACCCACGGCATCAACATTCCCGCGCCGGGCATGCCGAATCCTGTGCAGGAAAACAGCCTCATCTTCACCGACCCGCCGCGGCACCGGCAGCTGCGCAAGTTGGTCAACTGCGGATTCACCCGCCGCCAAGGCGACCTGCTCGAACCGGCGATCCGGGAGATTGTGGGCGGGTTGCTGGACGGCATCGAGCCCGGCTCGGTACACGACTTCGTCGACGCGATCGCCGCTCCCCTGCCGGCGCGCGTGATGGCCGAACTACTCGGTGTTCCGCGCGACGACCGGGAACAATTCCGGGCTTGGACGGATGTGGTGATCGCCACCGCCGGCACCAACCACGACCTCGACGCCTTCGAGGCCGCGGGCCGGCTCTACCACAGCGTCCGCCAGCTGGTCGCGGCCAGCCGCACCGCCGGTGGCGACGACGTGTTGGCGGTGCTTGCCGGCGCGCGGGCCGATGGGGTTGGACTCAGCGACGAAGAGCTGCTTGACTTTTCGTTCCTGCTGCTGGCATCCGGAATCGAGACCACCCGCAGTCTGCTCGCGCTCGGCACGTGCGCGCTGATCGCACACCCCGACCAACGACGGCTCCTCGTCGAGGATCCGGCGTTGGTCCCCGGGGCCGTCGAGGAGATGTTGCGCTGGACCAGCCCCGTGACGCACATGGCCCGCACCGCGACGACGAGTGTCGAGATTCGCGGTCAGCGGATCGCCGAGGGCGAGTTGGTGGTAATGCTGTACGGCTCGGCCAACCGAGACGAGGAAGTATTCGGTTCCGACGCCGAAGAATTCAAGGTTACCCGGAGTCCGAACCCGCACATTGCCTTTGGCTCCGGTGAACATGCTTGTGTCGGTGCGCAATTGGCCCGCCTCACGGCGACGGTGTTCTTCGGCGAGCTGCTGAGCCGATTTCCCGATGTGGGGCTGGCCGGCGAACTGGACCGGATGCCGGCCACCATGTTGCCGTTGGTGACCCGCATGCCGGTGCGGTTCGGCTAGGCACCCCGCACCCGTTCGCCGATCACCCGCTGATCACGCAACGCGGCCATCTCGTCGTCGGACAGACCGAGGTCACGCAGGATCTCGGTGTTGTGCTGCCCCAGTGTCGGCGGCGCGCTGCGGTGGTGGTGGTCCGGGCCTGGACTGATGCGAAACGGCCAGCCGGGATAACGGTGCGGGCCGGTGATCGGATGTTCGAACTCTTCGTAGAACCCCCGCGCGTCGAGCTGGGCGCCGATGAACTCGGGGTCATACATCTGCTCGCCGGTGATCACCTGCTCGGCCGGAATACCCTGCTTTCCAAGACTTTTGATGATGTCAGCTGGCCGTTGCGTGCGGGTCCAGGCGGCGACCAGGTCGTCGAATACGTCGTGGGCGATCGTCTCGTCGTCGGGCAGCGACACCGCAACCCACGCACCGTCGGCGGCGGTCGGATAGACGCCCTGCAGGTAGCCGCGCTGGCGATTGCCTTGCCGGGCGGAGACGACCCCGTTCATCGAGTACTCGATCACCGGCTCGGCGGTGACAGCCGCGGCGACCTCGATTTGGGCGACTTCGATCAGCTGCCCTTCGCCGGTGCGGCTGCGGTGTTCGAGCGCGGCGAGCAGCGCGACTGCTGCGTGCACCCCGACGATCGGGTCGGCCGGGCCTTGCGGATTGCACGGCGGCCCGTCGGGATAGCCGGTGACGGCCGACATGCCGGCGGTCTGCTCGAAATTCAGGGCCCAGCCGACGTAGTCGCGCCACGGGCCGGCCAATCCGTAGCCGGGCATCCGCACCATGATCACGTCGGGGTTCAGCGCCGTCAGCCCGTGGTAGTCCAGACCGAAGTTCTCCACCACGCGCGGCGAGAAATTCTCCACCACGACGTCGGCCGCAGCGGCCAGCCGGCGGGCGATCTCGAGGCCACGCTGGGAAGTCAGGTCGAGCGTCAAGTCGCGCTTGTTGAGGTTGGTGCCCTGCCAGATGGGACTGCGCTCATACCAGTCATCGCCCTCGTAGGCGAACGCCCCCGAGTAGCGGTGGCCGTCCGGCCGCTGGATCGATTCCACCTTGACGACGTCGGCGCCGAACGCGCCCAGGTAGCAGGTCAGATACGCGCCCGCCCAAAACGTGGTCAGGTCCAGCACCCGCAATCCGGCGAACGGCACCTCGCCTGCTGCCGGTGACAGCGATTGGCCCGCGGTGGACCACGGTTCGGGCCTCGTCCCTAGGCGCGGCGGCGGGCCCGGTTGCGGCACAGTCGTTTTCGAGAACCGGAAGGGCGGCCCGGGGCGTTGATGTGAATCGGATTCGACGAAGAATCCGCGCTCGGCGTACTGCGGGCAGTCCAGTACGCTGGCGCCGTCGTTGACCGGGGCGGCCGGAATGCGCAGCGCCTGGCCCAGTTCGACGATCTCGGCGACCGTCTGGGCGGCGAGCATCGGCTCGGCCTTGGCGAAGAATTCGTCGCGTTCGGGACCGCCCAACATGATCGCCAGCTGCTGCTCGCCGTACTCGGGCAGGCCGAGCATCGCGCACACGTCGAGCCAGTGCTGGCCCGTCAGGCAGTTGATGCCCACCCAGCCGTCGGCGGCCCGCACCACGCCCAGCATCGGTGCCGAGCGCATATTCGCCGGCAGCCCAAGTCGTTTCATCCGCTGCGCCATCAGCATCGGATAGGGCAGCGTCGACAACAACGCCTCGACCTGCGACACATCCACCTCGCGGACCCGGCCGGCCGAGGGCATCCGCAGCGCGGTCAGTGCTCCCAGCGTCCCGTAGGCCCCCGCGACGTATTCGGAGATCCGGCCACCGACCTGCACCGGTGGGCGGTCGGGATCCCGGCTACTGATCCAGCCCGATGCCGCCTGCACGGTCAGCGGCGTCATCGGCCGGTCCCGCATCGGCCCCGACTGACCGCAGTGAGAAATGCGCAGCACCACCAGGTTCGGGTTGAGCTTTTGCAGGGTGTCGACGCCGAGGCCCCAACCGTCCAGCGTTGCGGGCGCGAAGTTCTCCACCAGCAGATGCGCGCCGGCGATCAGTTCGCGGGCGGCCGCAACGCTTTTCGGCTCATCAAGGTCGAGGGTGGCACCGCTCTTGCCCGCGTTGAGGTATCCGAACAAGCCGCCGCATGCCGAGTCGGCATCTCCGAACGGGCCCCAGCGGCGCAGCGGATCCCCGGCGGGCGTCTCGATCTTGGTGACCTCAGCGCCGAGGTCGACGAAAAGCTTTGCGGCGTAAGGACCTGCGATCTGGTTGGCGATTTCGACGACGTGGAGCCCGGTGAGGGGTCCCGTCACGCGGGAACCCCGATGGCCATCTGTTCCATGTATTGATGGACGCCGATGAGGCCACCGCCCTCGCGGCCCAGCCCGCTCATCTTGAAGCCGCCGAACGGCGCGCCACCCGGGCTGCAACCGTTGACGGCGACCTGCCCGGTCCGGATCCGACGCGCAACCCGGGCAGCGCGGTCCACGTCGGCACCCCACACCGCACCGGAAAGTCCGTACTGCGAGTTGTTCGCGATCGCGATCGCATCCTGCTCGTCACGGTAGCGCAGCACGGTCATCACCGGACCGAACACTTCCTCTTGCGCGATAGTCGAATTCGGCTCGACACCGGTCAGGATCGTCGGCTCGAAGTAGAAACCCGAGTGCAGGCCGGGCGGACGCCGTCCGCCGGTCACCAGCTTGGCGCCCTCGCTGCGCGCAGTGGCGACGTGGGCCTCGACCCGATCCCGTTGCGCGGCGCTGATCAGCGGACCCATCTGCACGTCGGGATCGGTGGGGTCGCCCACCTTGACCGCCCCGGCCAGGGCGGCCAGTCGATCGACCACCTCGTCGTGCAGCGAATCGGGAAGCAGCAGCCGGCTGTGCAGGATGCAGGCCTGCCCGGCGTGCAGCGAGCAGCCGTCGAACAGCATCTGCTGCAGCATCTCGTCCGTGATCTCGGTGTCGTCGAGCACGATGCTCGCCGACTTGCCGCCGAGCTCGAGCAGCAGCCTCTTCATCGTGTCCCCGGCGGCGGACATGACCTGGCGGCCGACGACCGAGCTGCCGGTGAAGCTGACCATGTCGATCCGCGGATCGGTGGTCAGCAACTTGGCCGCCTCGACGCCCGACGGTGTGACCACGTTGACGACACCCGGTGGTATGTCGGTGTATTCGTCGATGATCCGCGCGAGGGCAAGTCCGGCCAGCGGCGTCAGCGGTGACGGCTTGAGCACGACGGTGTTGCCCGCGGCAAGGGCATGGTTGAGCTTCATCACGTTGAGGCAGTGCGGGAAGTTCCACGGCGTCAGCACCGAGACCACGCCCAGCGGCTGGTGGCGCAGCACCGTGGTTCCCGCGCCCATCCCGCTGACCTCTTGGTCGGTCAGCTGGGTGGCGAGCTGGGCGGCGTACATGGACATGAACCCGGCGCCGTCGATCTGCATCATGCGCTCGTTGGCGATGCAGCCCCACTCCACTTGAGAGAGCGCGAAGAAGTCATCGGCGTGTTTGATCAGGGCATCGCCGAGCTGACTGAGACACCCGGCGCGCTGCTCGGCGCTCATCGCGCCCCACGGTCCGCTGTCGAAGGCCTGCCGCGCGGCCGCGATCGCGTCGCCGACCTGCCCGATGCTCGGGTCGGGTGCGGTCGCGATCACCTGCTCACTGGCGGGGGAGATGTCGTCGTAGCGACCGTCGGCCGGCTCGACCCAGTTGCCGTCGATATACAGCTGGTAGGTGTCGACAAGCGTTTTCGGAGTCTGTAGCTCGGTCATCCGCATCCTCACCCGATCGTCGGTCATCTAAACACCTGGTGTACACCCATGCACCTGTGACGTCAATCACCAATCTCGTGAATTCCGAGCTATTACAGCGTTTTGCGCATGTATTGACAGCGTCGGGCAGGCCAGAGTAGACACAACGTCGCAGGACACATTGCGGCAATCTGTCGGATAGCGGTCCCGCCGGAGCGCTAGGGAGGCCACGCCGTGCAGACTCATCCGACGCTGCGATCGCCGAGTTTTCCCAGTGTGCCCAATTTTCCGCTGCACTCCCCCGACTTCTATGCCGGTGATCCCTACCCGGCGTACCGGGAACTGCGGGCCAGCGCACCGGTGTGCTGGAACGACGTCACCAACTTCTGGGCGCTGCTGAAGTACGAGGACATCCGCTTCGTGTCGAGCAACCCGGCGCTGTTCACCTCCACCAAAGGCATCAGCATCCCCGATCCGCAGGTTCCCGACCCGGTGCAGCCGGGCAGCCTGATCTTCACCGACCCGCCACGCCACCGGCAGATGCGCAAGCTGATCAACTCGGGATTCAGCCGGCGCCGGGTTTCGGTGCTCGAGGGAAAGATCCGCGAGATCGTGGCGGGCATTCTCGACGGCATCGAGGCGGGTTCGGTCCACGAGTTCGCCGAACAGATCGCCGCTCCGCTGCCCACCCGGATGATCGCCGAGCTCATCGGCGCGCCGCCCGACGACTGGGAGCAATTTCGGGCCTGGTCGGACGCGGCCACCGGCACGGCCGACCCGGAGATCGAGCTCGACCCGATGGTGGCGGCCGGGCAGCTCTACGAGTACTTCCAGAAGCTGATCGCCGCCCGGCGCATCCAACCGCGCGACGACTTGCTGTCGGTGCTGGCCGGCGCCGAGATCGATGAGCAAAGCCTCACCGACGAAGACCTGCTCAACTTCGCGTTCCTGCTGCTCGTCGCCGGCAACGAGACCACCCGCAACCTGATCGCGCTCGGCACGCTGGCGCTGATCGCGCATCCCGACCAGCGCCGCTTGCTGGTCGAGGACCCCACACTGATCCCGGCTGCGGTCGAAGAGATGCTGCGCTGGAACAGCCCGGTGGTCCACATGGCCCGCACCGCCACGGCCGACGTCGAGATTCGCGGTCAGCAGATCCGCGCCGGCGAGGTGGTGGTGATGCTGTACGGCTCGGCCAACCGGGACGAGGACATATTCGGTTCCGACTCAGAGGAATTCAAAGTGACCCGGCATCCGAACCCGCACATCGCGTTCGGGTGCGGTGAACATTCCTGCATCGGTGCGCAATTGGCGCGTCTGGAAGCAACCGTGATGTTCGAAGAACTGCTGCGGCGCTTCCCCACGATCGAGCTGGTGGGCGACGTGGACCGGATGCGGGCCACGATGGTGCCCGGGGTAAAACGTATGCCGGTGCGACTAGGGGTGGGTGACTGAGCGATGCAACTCGAGTACACCGCCGAGCAGCAGCAGTTACGCGCCGAGATCCGCAGCACGCTGGAACAGGTGATGACGCCCGAGCGCGCCGACGCGATCAAGGACCGCAACGAGGGCGGCCCCGAGATACGCGAGTGCGTACGCGCGCTAGCCAACGCCAATCTGCTCGGTGTGGGCTGGCCCAAAGAGTATGGCGGACGCGGTTTCTCGGCGCTCGAGCAATTCATCTTCGCCGAGGAGGCGCAGCGGGTCGGCGCTCCGATCCCGCTGGTGACGCTCAACACGGTCGGGCCGACCCTGATGCAGTGCGGCACCGAGGAGCAAAAGCAGAAGTTTCTGCCGTCGATCCTCGACGGCAGCGTCGAGTTCGCTATCGGCTACTCCGAGCCGGGAGCCGGCAGCGACCTGGCGTCGGTCCGCACGACCGCGGTTCGGGAGGGAAACGAGTACGTGATCAACGGACAGAAGATGTTCACCAGCGGCGCCGCATACGCCGACTATATCTGGCTGGCCGTCCGCACCGATCCGAATGCTAAGAAGCACAAAGGGATTTCGATTCTCATCGTGCCCACCTCGTCGCCGGGCTTCTCCTGGCAGCCGCTCCATACCATGCCGGGCGTCTCCACCTTCTACACGTTTTACGACAACGTGCGGGTCCCGGCGAGCGCGCTGGTCGGCGGCGAGAACCAGGGCTGGCAACTGATCACGACGCAGCTGAACTTCGAACGCGCGGCGCTGGGTAACCTCGGCGCACTCGAGCCGCTGTTCGACAAGACGCTGGACTGGGCCCGCACCATGCCGCTCGACGACGGGCACGTGATCGACCAGCCGTGGGTTCGACTGACACTGGCCCGGGTCGAAGCGCAGGTTGCCGCATACAAACTGGTGAACATGCGGGTCAACGCGGCGATGACGAAGGGCGTGCTCAATATGGGCGAGGCTTCGGCCGCCAAGGTGTTCGGCACCGAACTCACCCAGCAGGTCGCCCGCCAATTGCTGGAGGTGCTCGACCACAACGGACTACGCAAGGGCAACGACGCGCCACTGCGCGGGGCGCTGGAGTCCGCGTACCGGTTCGCGGTCATAAACACGTTCGGCGGCGGGGCCAACGAGATTCAACGTGACATCATCGCCATGGCGGGATTGGGCATGCCTCGAGCACCGCGTGACCTGCGGGCGCCCCAACCTGCTCAGGAACAGTCAGGAGGATCCAGCACGTGACCAACCAAGATCCCGAGTTCCTCGCCAAGTTGCGGGGCCTGGTGAACAAGCCCACCGGAGGGAGCGGAAAGCCTACGGTGGCACCGGATCCGGTGAATCAGCCGATGATCCGGCATTGGGCGTACGCGCTCGACGACATGAACCCGGTGTACCTCGATCCGGAGTTCGCGGCAGCATCGCGGTTCGGCGGCATCGTGTCGCCGCCGGTCATGCTGCAGACCTGGACCATGCCGTCGCCCAAACTGGAGGGCATCCGCGAGCGCGGCGGGGCACCGATGGAGATCACGGACAACCCCACGGCATTCCTGGACGAAGCCGGATACAGCAGCACGGTTGCGACCAACTCGGAATTCGAGATCGAACGCTATCCCCGGCTGGGCGACGTGATCAGCGCGACGTCGGTGTTCGAGGAAGTCTCCGACGAGAAGAAAACCGCGAAGGGATCCGGCTTCTTCCTGACCTGGGTGATCACGTACTGCGACCAGAACGGCGAAGTGCTGGGCCGGCAACGATTCCGGGTACTGCGTTTCAAGCCGGAGAACTCATGAGTACCCGACTGGCACCGGCGATCAGTCCGGACACCGAGTTCTTCTGGAACGGGCTGCGCGAGCACCAGCTGCTGATCCAGCGCTGCAAGGGATGCGCAACGCTGCGCCATCCGCCACGGCCCATGTGTCCCGACTGCCGTTCGCTGGAGTGGGAGGCCATCGAATCGTCGGGCCGCGGCACCGTCTACAGCTACGTGATGCCGCACGAACCCAAATTTCCGTTCTTCGAGTACCCCTACATCGTGGTGCTGGTGGAGCTCGCCGAGGGGGTGCGGCTAGTGTCGAATCTCTGTGACATCGACCCCGCGGACGTCACCGTCGGGATGCCGGTCGAGGTCTTCTACCAGTCCTTCGACGGTTCTGGTTCGGAAGGCCTTGTGCTGCACCAGTTCCGGCCGAGCAGCCAGGTAAACCCCTGATGGACTTCACCTTCACCGAAGAACAAGAGACCGTCAGCAAGGTGGCCCGCGACCTGTTTGCACGTCGCGCCACGCCGGAGCGACTGACCGAACTCGAAGCCGGCGAGACCCGCTTCGACCCCTTGCTGTGGCAAGAACTCGCGGCCGTCGACCTGCTGGGCACCGCGTTGCCGGAGTCGTTGGGAGGTAACGGTAGTGGCTTCGTGGAACTCGGCGTGCTGCTGGCCGAGGTCGGCTGGAGCGTGGCCCCGGTGCCGGCCTACGCGACCCTGGTGCTCGGCGCGGATCCGATTGCCCGGCACGGGAATCCGGAGCAACAACAGCGGTTCCTACCCGGCGTCATCTCCGGAACTCGCATCCTGACCGCCGGGCTGCACGAACCCGGTCGTTCCGACCCGCTCAGGCCGGCCACCAAAGCCGTTCGCGACGGCCAGAACTGGCGCCTGGACGGGGTCAAGGAACTGGTGCCGGCTGCCCAGCTTGCTGACACCGTGCTGGTGCCCGCCACCACCGACGACGGGCAAGCGAGCCTGTTCCTGGTGCCCAGCGACGCCCCGGGCGTCGAGATCCGACCGGTGCCGACCACCAGCCGAGAACCACATGCAGACGTATCCCTTTGTGGTGCAACAGTTTCTGACGCCGACCGGCTGGAAGGCACAATCGAATCGCTGCACACCCGGGCGCTGGTCGGGCTGTGCGCGATCCAGCTCGGCGTCACCGAGCGGGCTCTGCGGATCGCCGCCGAATACACCAGCGGGCGTGAGCAATTCGGACGACCGATCGGCAGCTTCCAGGCCGTACAGCAGCGGTTGGCCGACGCCTTCATCGACGTCGAAGCGATCCGCTGGACCGCCTGGCACGCGGCTTGGCTGATCGCGAACGGACGCCCCTGGCAAGAGGCGCGGCGGGCGGCCCGCATCGCGAAATTCTGGGCCGCCGACGCCGGTGCCCGGGTTGTCGCCACCGCCCAGCACGTCCACGGCGGCATCGGGATCGACATCACCTATCCCCTGCACCGCTATTTCCTCTGGGCCAAGCACAACGAGCTCGCCCAAGGCTGCGCCACCGCGCAGCTGGCCGGTATCGGCAGCACCTATTGACAAGGAATCCGATGACGACGACCGCAAACCGCACCACCACCTTGAAGTGGGCCGACATCAATGTCGGCGACGAGGTCAGCCCGCTCGAAATCCCGATCACCACAACGATGATCGTGGCCGGCGCGATCGCCTCGCGTGACTTCATGCCGGTGCATCACGACGTGGAGTTCGCGAAGAAGCAGGGCTCCCCCAACCTGTTCATGAACATCCTGACCACCAACGGATATTGCGTGCGCTTCCTCACGGATTGGGCGGGCCCCGAAGCGATGGTCAAGAATCTGTCGATCCGCTTGGGCGTGCCGTGCTTCCCCGACGATCCGCTGCGCTTCACCGGCAGCGTCACCGCCAAGACCGAAGGGACCGGCGGGGAGAACTTCGTCGAGGTGACCTTCCGGGGCGCCAACAGCCTTGGCGACCACGTCTCGGGGACGGCGATCCTCAGCCTGCTCGACGGAGCTTTCACAAAGGCCCAAGCATGAGTCGGCTGCCCGGAAGTTGCGCGATCGTCGGCATCGGCCAGACCGAGTTCTCCAAGGAATCCGGGCGCAGTGAACTGCAATTGGCGTGCGAGGCGGTCAGCGCCGCGCTCGACGACGCGGGCCTGACACCCGGCGACGTCGACGGCATGGTCACCTTCACGATGGACTCCAGCGACGAGATCGACATCGCCCGCAACGTGGGCATCGGCGACCTCAGCTTCTTCTCCCGCGTGCATCACGGCGGCGGCGCGGCGGCCGGCACCGTCGTGCATGCGGCGATGGCCGTCGGGACCGGGGTCGCCGAGGTAGTGGTGTGCTGGCGGGCCTTCAACGAACGTTCCGGGTTCCGGTTCGGTGGCAGCGGGCGCAACATGTCGGAGACACCGCTGTTCATGGCGCACTACGCGCCGTTCGGACTGCTCACTCCCGCGGCGTGGGTCGCGATGCACGCCCAGCGCTACATGTCGACCTACGGCGTCACCAACGAAGACTTCGGCCGCATCGCCGTCGTCGACCGCAAACACGCCTCTACCAACCCCGACGCATGGTTCTACCAGCGCCCGATCACGTTGGAAGACCACCAGCAGTCGCGCTGGATCGTCGAACCCGTACTGCGACTGCTGGATTGCTGTCAGGAGAGCGACGGCGGTGTCGCGCTGGTGGTGACCAGTGCCGAACGGGCGCGTGACCTGAAGCAGCCGCCGGCGATCATCACGGCCGCCGCACAGGGTGCGGCCGCCAATGGCGAGATGATGACCAGTTACTACCGCGACGACATCACCGGCCTCCCGGAGATGGGCGTGGTCGCCGACCGGCTGTGGCGTGACTCGGGCCTCAAGCCCCAGGACATCCAAACCGCCTTCATCTACGACCATTTCACGCCGTTTGTGTTCACCCAGCTCGAGGAACTTGGCTTCTGCGGGCGCGGTGATGCCAAAGACTTCGCCACCGTGGAGCGGCTGTCGCTGGGCGGGGAATTCCCGATCAACACCAATGGCGGATTGCTCGGCGAGGCCTACATCCACGGGATGAACGGCATCACCGAGGGCGTGCGGCAGGTCCGTGGAACGTCGCACAACCAGGTCGACAACGTCGAACACGTGTTGGTCACCTCCGGCACCGGTGTGCCGACCAGTGGCTTGATTCTCGCGCCGGCCGGGTGAGCGCGGGTCGTAGAGGGGAGGGCACCATGCCGAAACTCGCACTGTTGACCGCAGTCGGGGGGCCGATCGAGCTTGCCGAGTTTCCGTTGTCCGCACCGACGCCGGGAACCGCCGCACTCAAACTGCGGATGGCCGGGATCTGCGGATCCGACCTGCACATCTATCGCGGCGAGCTGCCACTGCCGTGTCCGTATGCGATGGGCCACGAAATGGTCGGCGAGATCGCCGAGCTCGGCGAGGGGTTGAGCACCGATGCGACCGGCAAACCTCTTGCCGTCGGCGATCGCGTTGTGGCGCCTTATTTTTGGTTCTGCGGCGAATGCCACGCCTGTGCGCGCGGCCGGTCGCACGCGTGCCAGAACCTGATGGCCGGTGAATACCGGACCCACGAGCAGACACCACACTTCGTCGGGGCCTACGGTGAGTACTACTACACCAGCCGACGACAACCGCTGTACAAGGTTCCCGAGGACATTCCCGACGAGGCCGTCGCGCCGCTCAATTGCGCACTGGCCCAGGTGTTGTTCGCGCTGCGCGACGTGCGGATGGGCGATAGCGTCGTGATCCAGGGCGCGGGCGGGCTGGGCATCAACGCCGCGGCCGTCGCGCGCACCGCGGGCGCCGCCGAGGTCATCGTCATCGATAAGATCGCCGCCCGCCTCGATGTGGCAGCCGATTTCGGTGCCACGCATTGCATCGACGCGAGCGGCATCTCGACCGCAGAAGTCGCCGAACGGGTGCGGGCACTCACCGACGGCATCGGAGCCGATTGGGTGCTCGAGGTCGTCGGGGTGCCGGGTGTCATTCCCGACGGTGTCTCATTCCTCAACAACAGCGGCACGCTGCTCGAGGTCGGCAATGTCGGAATGGGGCGGACCTTCGAACTCGACCCGAGCGCGCTGGTCTACGGCAACAAGTCGATCCGCGGCGTGATGCTCTACGACCCCGTCACCTTGGCGATCGGCTTGTCCTTCCTGCAGCACAGCAGTTTTCCGTTCAGCCGGCTGATGCCGGATCCGTTTCACCTGAGCGACATCAACGATGCGTTTGCCTCGGCGGATGCCGGCCTGGTGCCCCGGGGGGCGTTAGTCCCATGACTGCGCAGGCTTCCGCGTTGAGCGAGGCGACCGATACCCGCGAGCTGATCATCGAGTCGGCGTTCTCCTGTTTCGGCAAACAGGGCTTGCAGAAGGCGACGATCGTCGATATCGCCAAGCGGGCCGGGGTGTCGCGCAGCACCATCTACGAGTACTTCAGCGACAAGGCCTCGATCGTGGAGGCGTGCGCCGAGCACGCGTCGCAGCGTTTCTATCTCGAGATGACCAAGGCGATGGCCCGGGGCGGCACCCTCGAGGACAAGCTGTGTTCGGCGGCGGTGTTCGTGACGCAGGCGCGCCGAGTCATCTCCTCGGAGAAGTACTTTGACGAAGACGCAATCAGCCTGCTGCTGACCAAGGACGCGGCCGTGCTGTTGCGGGAATGCGTGGACTTCCTCTCACCCTATCTGTCCGCGGCCAAGCTGACCGGCGAGGTACGCAAGGACCTCGACATCGACGCAGCGGGCGAATGGTTCGCGCGAATTCTGTTCTCGTTGTTCAGCACCCCGTCGCCGATCCGGGATATGAACGACCCAGACGTCGTCACCGAATTCGTCTGCGCGCATGTGGTGCGTGGATTCACCAATGAGCGGGCGCCGAGTGTGCGCCGGCGGCTTTGAGTCTGCGTCGAGGGCGGCGACACACCAGGCCGGCCCACCCTGAGCGCACACTCAACGGCGTTCGTGCTCGAACATCGGACCTTAACCGCGCCGAGCGGCCTTTATCCCGGCTCAATACATGACTTTCGACCCTCGCGGCCGCGGCCCTCGTCATACACACTGCACATCATGACCACGGGCTGACCCCTGGATGGCGTAAGCCTGCCACGGGCACTGTTACCACGATTCAGGAGTACACGATCATGAGCACTCACTACGAGGCACGCCCTGCCGCAGGCGAATACAGCGCCGAAGACGACAACCAACTTCAGCCCGAAGACAGCCTCATCGACCGCGGTGTGGACGACATTCTCGACGAGGGCTATTCGCCGCCCGAGCAACCCTATGGGCCCGGTGCATTCGGCCCGTCTGAAACCATGGATCAGCTGCTTGGCGAGGAAGAACCGGATCCGGCGTCGCGACTCAATGTGCTGCTCGACGAGGCGGAGCGACAACGCTCCGACGAATCAGAGCGCGAAGCCGAATTTGCCCGGCGACGCGAGGTCGGTCGAGTCCGAGCGGGCCGGCTTATGGCGCCGGATCAGGGATCTGGCGACGACGCCGAGGCAGAGTTGGTCGCCGAGGACGTCGGCATCTGTGGCGGCGCCGCCTCTGCCGAAGAAGCCGCGGTTCACATCATCGACGACGAGATCGATGGCATCGAAGACGAGGATTAGCGAACCCGGCAGGTTGCGGAGGACTGTTTTCACCATGAAAATATGGGTCCAACTCGAGGGCCACGACGAAGACGACGAGTATCCGGACGACGCCACCTACGAAGTACTCACCGGCGGCGTCCTAAAGATCAACAGCGGCAACGACATTCACCTTTACGGTCCGGCCTACTGGCAAGAGGTCACGATCGACACCCGCCCCGCCGCTGCGCATGACGAGCAAGCCGAACGACTCGACGACGAGCTCAAATGGCAATGAGGCGCGTGCGGAGTCAGATCCCAGTATCGGCGGTGGTACCGGTCGACGGTGCGGCAGGGCCGAAGGCGTCCTGGAACAGGTAGGCGCTGGCAAGACTGCGATACGGCCGCCACGGCTCCGCGAGGCGGACCACCTCGTCTTGGCTGGGCAGATGGTCGAGCCGATAGGACCGCTGGATGGCCTTGCGCAGGGCGAGGTCTCCGGGCAGCACCACGTCGGGGCGCGCGAACGCGATGATCAGAAAGCCGTGCACAGTCCAGGGGCCGATCCCCGGGATGGCGGTCAGGCGCGTCTCGATCTCGGCATCGGACAGTCCGCGCAGCTCCCTGTCGCTGAGAGTGCCGTCGGCGAACTGGGCGGCGACGGTTCGCAGCGTGCTGATCTTGCGTCGCGACAGCCCGGTCTTGCGGAGCTCGTCGGGGTCGACGGCCAGCAGCTCGGCAGGGGTGGGGAGGTGTCCGTTGAAGCGGTCCTGAAGGCGGTCGAGGATATGGCGGGTGGCTGCGACGGATAGCTGTTGGCCGATGACCTGGAAGATCAACGTTGTGAACGCGTCCAAAGGCGGGAGGTCCGCCAGCCACGCGCGGGGGTCGAAGTCGGGGTGCTTGTCGATGAGGTGAGCCAGCACGGGATCGGCGTGGCTCAGATGGGTGCGGGCGGGGTCGGGCCGCTCGTCGACGACCGGGCTCATGGCCGTGACGCTACGCCTGCGCGGCCCGGTCTTGAGTGCCTCAGTGGCCGCGCTGCGCCAGCGCCCGTAGGAAGAACGTCAGGTTGGCGGGGCGTTCGGCGAGTCGGCGCATGAAGTAGCCGTACCACTGGGTGCCGAAGGGGACGTAGACCCGGACCTGATTGCCGGCATCGGCCAGTCGGCGCTGTTCGTCGTCGCGGATTCCGTACAGCAGCTGGTATTCGAATTCGCTTGAGCTGCGCCCTGATTGGCACACCAACTCCGGCACCGCCGCGATGATCCCGGGGTCGTGCGAGGCCACCATCGGATACCCCGAGCCGGCCATCAGCACCCGTAGGCAGGCCAGATAGGACTCGGTGACCTCGTCGCGGCCCCGGTAGGCCACCGCCGCCGGCTCGTCGTAGGCGCCCTTACACAGCCGGATCCGGGCCGCGGAAGCGGCGAACTCGCGGCAGTCGTCCAGCGTGCGCTTCAGGTACGCCTGCAAAACCGTGCCCAGCCAAGGAAATTCGGCTCGCAGCTCGCGGACGATGGACAGCGTCGAATCGGTCGTGGTGTGGTTCTCGGCGTCCACCGTCACCCACACCCCGGCCCGCTGCGCGGCGTCGCAGATCGACCAGGCGTTGTCCCGGGCGACCTTTTCTCCGTCGCGCTCCAGCGACTGCCCCAGCGCCGACAGCTTGACCGAGACCTCCAGCGGCCGGATTCCGTCGCCCGGGGAATCGAGGCGGCCCAACTTCTCGATCAGGTCGAGGTAGATTCGCACGGCGGCGTCGGCATCGTCGGCGTTCACGACGTCCTCGCCAAGATAGTCGATGCTGACCAGGCGGCTCGACTCACGCAGGGCGGCAACGCTATTCAGCGCGGATTCGATCGTCTCACCGGGTACGAAGCGGTGCACCACCTTGCGGGTGACCGGCAGCCCTTCGGCGGCACGCCGCAATCCCGGGCGCCGGCTGGCGGCCATGATCGCCGGCCGAAGGGTGTTGGCGAAGACGCCGGCCATTAGTCGGACCCCATGTGCGGGTAGGTGTATTGCGTGGCCGGGACGAACGTCTCCTTGATGGTGCGTGCCGACGTCCAGCGCAGCAGGTTCAGCACCGAGCCGGCCTTGTCGTTGGTCCCCGAGCCACGCGATCCGCCGAACGGCTGGCGCCCGACGACGGCCCCCGTCGGCTTGTCGTTGACGTAGAAGTTGCCGGCCGCGAAACGCAACCGATCCTGCGCGGTGAGCACCGCCTGACGGTCGTCGGCGATCACCGCACCGGTCAGCGCGTAGCGGGATCCCGTGTCAATCACGTCGAGGATGCGTTCGTAGGAATTGTCGGGGTAGACGTGCACGGAAAGCAGCGGGCCGAAGTACTCGGTCGAGAACGCCTCGTCGGTCGGGTCGTCGGACAGCAACACGGTCGGGCGCACGAAATAGCCGACGCTGTCGTCGTATTCGCCACCAACCGCGATCGTGACACCGGCCGCGCCCTTGGCCCGCTCGATGGCATTGACGTTCTTGGCGAAGGCCCGCCGGTCGATCAGCGCGCCGCCGTAGTTGGTCAGGTCGGTGATGTCGCCGTAGCTCAGCCCGGCCGTCGCTGCAAGGAACTCGTCGCCCATCCGCTGCCATACCGAGTGCGGGATGAATGCCCGCGACGCCGCCGAGCACTTCTGGCCCTGGTAGTCGAACGCCCCGCGAATCAACGCCGTGCACAACACCTCCGGGCGTGCCGAGGTGTGCGCGACCACGAAGTCCTTACCGCCGGTCTCGCCGACCAGTCGCGGATAGCTTTGGTAGCGGCTGATATTGGTGCCCACCTGCTGCCACAGCTGCTGAAAAGTCGCCGTCGATCCGGTGAAGTGGATGCCGGCCAGTCGCGGATCGGCCAGTGCCACATCGGAAACCGCGAAGCCGTCGCCGGTCACCAGGTTGATCACCCCGGGCGGCAAGCCGGCGGCCTCGAGCAGCTGCATGGTCAGATAGGCCGACAGTGTCTGGGTGATCGACGGCTTCCACACCACGGTGTTGCCCATCAGCGCGGGCGCGGTCGGCAGGTTGCCCGCGATCGAGGTGAAGTTGAACGGCGTGATCGCGTAGACGAATCCGTCCAGTGGGCGGTACTCGCTGCGGTTCCATTCCCCCGGCCCGCTGACCGGCTGTTGCGCCAGGATCTGACGGGCGAAGGCCACGTTGAACCGCCAGAAGTCGATCTGCTCACACGGCGAATCGATCTCGGCCTGGTAGGCGGACTTGGACTGGCCGAGCATCGTCGCGGCGGCGATCTTCTCCCGCCACGGGCCCGCCAGCAGGTCGGCAGCGCGCAGGAACACCGCGGCGCGCTCGTCGAAAGGCAGGGCTGCCCAGTCGTGCTTGGCGGCCATCGCGGCGTCGATCGCCGCCGTCGCGTCAGCATGCCCGGCGTTGGTCAGGATGCCCAATGTGGTGTCGTGGCGGTGCGGCGCGACGACGTCGATGCGTTCACCGTCGCCCATTCTGTGGAAACCGGCGATGACGTGCGGGAGTTCCATCGGACGGTCGGCCAGCGCGGCTAGCTCGGCACGCAGGCGAGCGCGTTCGGGCGAGTGTGGGGCGTAGTCGTGGACCGGCTCGTTGACCGGTGTCGGCACCTGAGTGATCGCATCCATGTTGCCCAGGATCCTCGGCGCAACCCGTCATTCGGTTAGCCGATCGGACAAGATATGCCGTCGGTCGTAGTAAAATCAGACAACATGCGGGTGCCGGGGGTCGGACTGGGGCAGCTGCTGTTGGCGCTGGATGCGACGCTGGTCAGCCTGGTTCCGGACGGTCGGGCCCCGCGCGGCCTGGACCTGCCGGTGCGATCGGCGGCGCTGATCGATTCCGACGACGTCCGGCTGGGCCTGGCGGCGGCCGCGAGCTCCGCCGATGTGTTCTTCCTGCTGGGTGTCGGCGACACCGAGGCGCTGCGCTGGATCGACAAGCAGGCGCGGGAGCACTCCCCGGTGGCGATCTTCGCCAAGGAGCCATCGGCCGAACTGGTGACCAAGGCGATCGCGGTCGGGTCGGCGGTCGTGGCCGTCGAGCCGCAGGCCCGCTGGGAGCGGCTCTACCAGTTGGTCAACCACGTCCTGGAACACCACGGCGATCGCAGCGATCCGACCGAAGACTCCGGCACCGATCTGTTCGGCTTGGCGCAGTCGCTGGCCGATCGCATCCACGGCATGGTCAGCATCGAAAACGCGCAGTCGCACGTGCTCGCCTACTCGGCCTCCAACGACGAGGCCGACGAGCTGCGCCGGCTTTCCATCCTGGGCCGGGCCGGGCCGCCGGAGCACCTGAAGTGGATCGGCCAGTGGGGAATCTTCGACGCGCTGCGGGCCGGTGGCGAGGTGGTTCGCGTCGACGAGCGCCCGGAGTTGGGTCTGCGTCCGCGGTTGGCGATCGGGATCTACCAGCCGCCGCCCGGGCCGCGGCGACCGCCGGTGTTCGCCGGCACCATCTGGGTGCAACAGGGATCGGCGCCGCTCGCCGACGACGCCGAGGACATCCTGCGCGGCGCGGCAGTGTTGGCCGCCCGCATCATGTTTCGGCTGGCGGCCAGGCCGTCAACGCATGCGCGACGGGTCCAACAGCTACTCGGACTGACCGACGCCGACCCGGCCGACGTGGCGGCGATCGCCCGCGAGCTGGGGCTGGCCGCCGACGGTACCGCGGCACTGATCGCCTGGGACGCAATCGACACCGGATCCCGACACGCGCGGCTGACCGACATTTTAGCGTTGAGCGCCAGTGCTTTTCGACGTGATGCTCAAGTCGCCTCGCGAGGCTCGCGAATGTACGTACTGCTGCCCGAGACGTCGACATCCCGGTCGGTGACGTCGTGGGTCCGCGGCACGATCAGCGCGTTGCGCGCCGAACTCGGTGTCGAACTGCGGGCCGCCATCGCTGCGCCGGTCGCCGGCCTGGCCGGCGTCGCCGCGGCGCGCAGTGAGGTCGATCGAGTGCTCGATAGCGCTGAGCGACACCCGGTTTCGATTGGCCAGGTGACGTCGCTGGCCGAAGCGCGCACCACCGTCCTGCTCGACGAGATCGTCACGACGATCGGAGCCGACGAGCGGTTGGTGGATCCGCGGATACGCGACCTGCGGGCGCGGGATCCCGTGCTGGCCGAGACGCTGCGGGTCTATTTGGACAGCTTCGGCGACATCGCCACGGCCGCATATTGGCTGCAGGTGCACCCGAACACGGTTCGCTATCGGGTGCGCCGGATCGAGAAGCTGCTGGCGACGTCGCTGGGCGACCCCGAAGTGCGGCTGGTCTTTTCGCTGGGGCTTCGGGTGCTGGAGCGCTCGAGCGGTTAGCGGCTTGGGGGCTGGGAAGCGGCGGCTGGCCGGGTTGGCGGCGGCCGCTGGCTGGCCGGGTTATGCACCGTCCGGTCTCTATCCACACTGCGGGAACCTGCCGGGCAATTGAGTCGGCGGCGTTCACTATATTCGAAACTATGTTCGATACTGATCGCGCGGTGGTGGCCAGGATCGCCGAATGCGCCCGGGCCGAAGCCGCGGCCGCGGCGCACAAGCTGCAGGCTATCGCCGAATTGGTGAGCCTGCGTGCCGACGGTCCGGTGGATCGCGGCAGTTGGTCGTGCGACAACTGGGATGCGATCGCTGCGGAAGTTGCTGCTGCACAGGGTATTAGCCACGGAACGGCATCCGGGCAGATGTATCTCGCAGTGGCGTTGCGCGACCGTCTACCCCGGGTGGCGGCCCTGTTCGCCCGAGGCGTCGTCAGTGCACGGATGGCAACCGCGCTGGTATGGCGTACCGACTTGATCACCGACCCGCGGACTCTGCAGATCGTCGACGCGGCGCTCGCCAGTGAGGCGGCGCGGTTCGGGCCTCTTTCGGTTGCCAAGAGCAGCCAGGCGATCGATGCCATCGTCGACCGCCACGATCCCGCGGCGGTGCGCCGTACCCGGGCCGCCACCCGCGGGCGCGATGTGGTGATCAGCCCCGCCGACAGTAACTCCGGCACCGCGGCGCTATGGGGCTCCTTGCTCGCAACCGATGCAGCCCTGTTGGAGCGGCGGTTGACTCAGATGGCGCACCAGGTGTGCGACGGTGACCCCCGCACGCTCGCGCAACGTCGCGCAGACGCGCTGGGCACGCTGGCCGCCGGTTCCGACCTACTGGCGTGCACATGCGGAGCACCCGAATGCCCAGCCGCCCCCGACACCGACCCACGAGCCAGCGCCGTGATGATCCATGTCATCGCCGGGGAAGCCGCCCTCGACGCCGCGGCGGATCCGTGCATCTCGGGTGAGCTCACAAGCCGCCCGCTCACTGCGGATACACCGCTGCGCATTGCGCTGGCCCCGGACCCCGAACCACCCGCGCCGCCCTGGACGCCCGCCGCCCACATCCGCGGCGGCGGGATGGTCCCGGCGCCACTGATCGCGGAACTCATCCGCAATGGCGCCAAGGTGCGGCCGGTGGTCCATCCCGCCGAGGCCGGTCCGGAGGCGGGCTACCACCCATCGGCGGGATTGCAGCGTTTCGTCCGGTGCCGGGATTTGACCTGTCGCTTCCCCGGCTGCGATCGCCCGGCGGAATGGTGCGATGTGGACCATACGGTGCCCTACCCGCTAGGGCCGACGCATCCGTCGAACCTCAAGTGTCTGTGCCGAAAACACCACCTTTTGAAGACTTTCTGGACCGGCTGGCATGACGAGCAACGGCCCGATGGAACGGTCGTCTGGACGACGCCGAGCGGACACACCTACCTCACTCGCCCGGGCAGTCGCCTGCTGTTTCCCACGCTGTGCCTGCCCACCGGCGAATTGCCCATCGCTCCAAGGAGTGACCGTCCGCCGGGCGGTCGCGGTGTCTTCATGCCGAAGCGTCGCCGAACCCGAGAACAAGACCGCGCATACCGCATCAACGCCGAACGCTCGCTGAATCGCGCGCAGTTGAACCTCTGAAATCGCAGTGCGCCTGCAGCTTTCGCGGCGGCCGCGACACCGGGGCTTGACCGGCGCATTCCGAAATGCGAAGGTCCAACCAGCGATAACGCAAAGCCGAGCACAGGAGGTTAGATGAGCGGTTCGAGTGCTCGAGGCGGGATAGCGAAAATGTTTGTGGCCCTGACAGTTATTGCCATGGCTTCGGCGGGAGCGCCGGCCAACGCAACGCCCGATGCGCCGGTCTTGCCCGACAAGTTCCGCTCCGATCTGCCCACTGGTCCCGACGATCCCCGATGCCTGCAGTATCCCGGGTTCGCCGCGTGTCAGGGCGGCCCGTACTGGGTGGGGCCACCGGCACCGTCCCCCCCGCCGGGACCGCCCACCGGTCCACTCGATCCCCAGTGCGCCTTGAATCCCGCGGATGCGGCGTGTGTGGGAAGCCCGTACCTTCCGCCGTCGCCGCCGGCAGCCCGGCCTGCACCCCCGCCGATCGAACCCCCACCGCGGGTGGAGCCGATTGCCCCGCCGCCCGTAATTCCGGGGCACATCTAGATCCGGCCAATCCCGCGCCAGATAGTGCTCACCAGCAAACTTGACGAGGGGGTCAAGCGAATGCGCTGCTGAGTTACGCTCAGCGTGAACGTAATTCTGCATGTTGCAGGGGATTTGCATCCGGTTAGGCTTTGCTGGTGGCAGAAAATCCGTCGTCCTATTTGGTGCTGGCTTCCCAGCGCAGTGGCAGCACGCTGCTCGTCGAATCGCTGCGGGCGACCGGCGTGGCGGGCGAGCCCCAGGAGTTCTTCCAATATCTGCCGACGACCAGCCAGGCGCCCCAGCCGCGGGAATGGTTCGCCGGCATCGACGACGAGTCGATTCTGCGCCTGCTCGATCCGCTCGACGAGGGAAAGCCGGACCTCGCGCCCCCGGAAATCTGGCGCGACTACATCCGCACCGTCGGCAGGACGCCGAACGGTGTGTGGGGCGGCAAGCTGATGTGGAACCAGACGCCGCTGCTCCTCGAGCGCGCCGATGGCCTACCCAATCGATCGGGCGATGGCCTGCTCGCCGCGATCCGCGATGTCGTCGGCGAGGACCCGCTGCTGGTGTATGTCTATCGGCCCGATGTGGTCTCGCAGGCGGTGTCGTTCTGGCGTGCGGTGCAGACCCGGGTCTGGCGCGGCCGGCCCGACCCGGTCCGCGATGCGCGTGCCACCTACCACGCCGGAGCCATCGCGCACGTCATCACGATGCTGCGGGCCCAGGAGCAGGGTTGGCGCAATTGGTTCGCCGAAGAAGACGTCAAGCCGATGGAGATCCCGTATCCGGTGTTGTGGCGCAATCTGACTCAAGTCGTGGGCAACGTTCTCGCAGAGTTGGGGCTGGATCCCAACCTGGCGCCCGAGCCGGTACTCGAGCGCCAAGCCGACAAACGTTCGGACGAATGGGTGGATCGCTACCGGGTCGACGCCGAACGAGAGGGACTACCGACATGACCACCACAACCGACACCCGCGTCGACGAATTGCGACTGCTGGAAGCAGAAGCGGTGCACATCATCCGTGAGGTCGTCGCCGAGCTGGAGCGCCCCGTCTTGCTGTTCTCGGCCGGCAAGGACTCGATCGTGCTGCTTCGTTTGGCGGAGAAGGCTTTTCGGCCGCTCCCGCTGCCATTTCCGGTCCTGCACGTCGACACCGGACACAATTTTCCCGAGGTCATCGAATTCCGGGACCGCAGGGTCTGCGGCGTTGGACACAAGCTGATCGTCGCGTCGGTGCAAGAGTCCATCGACAACGGCCGGGTCCCCGACCCCGGTCCGGGCGCCTCGCGCAACCGGGCCCAGACGCGCACGCTGCTCGACGCGCTGGAAGCCGGTGAGTTCGACGCCGCCTTCGGCGGTGCACGCCGCGACGAGGAACGCGCCCGCGCCAAGGAACGGATCCTGAGCTTCCGCGACGAGTTCGGTCAGTGGGATCCCCGCGCACAGCGTCCGGAACCCTGGTCGCTGTACAACGGCCGGATCAAGAAGGGTGAGCAGGTGCGGGTGTTTCCGCTGAGCAACTGGACCGAGATCGACGTCTGGCGTTACATCGAGCTGGAAGACCTTGAGATACCGTCGATTTACTACGCGCACGAACGCGAGGTGTTCGAGCGCGACGGCATCCTGCTGGCGGTCTCGGAATACGCCAGTCCGCAAGACGGCGAAACCGCAGCGACGGAATGGGTTCGCTACCGCACCGTCGGCGACCTGACCATCACCGGGGCGGTGCGCTCGCGGGCGACCGACATCGCCCGCGTGATCACCGAAATCTCGGCCGCAACAGTGTCCGAGCGCGGCGAGACGCGCGCCGACGACCGCACGTCGGCCGCCGCGATGGAAGACCGCAAGCGAGAGGGCTACTTCTGATGACAGCCACCGAGAAGGCGGCCGAACAAGCCGCCCAAAAGAACTTGCCGCACAAGGGCATCACACGTCAGCTGCTGCGCATCGCCACCGCGGGTTCGGTCGACGACGGCAAGAGCACGCTGATCGGGCGACTGCTGCACGACACCGACAGCCTGCCGCTGGACCACCTGGAGGCGGTGACGGACGAGGAGGGCATCGCCGACCTCGCCGCGCTGTCGGACGGTCTGCGGGCCGAACGCGAGCAGGGCATCACGATCGACGTCGCCTACCGGTTCTTCTCCACCGCCACCCGCAGCTACATTCTGGCCGACACTCCCGGACACGAGCGCTACACCCGCAACATGTTCACCGGCGCCTCCAACGCCCACGTGGCGATCCTGCTGGTCGACGCGCGCGCCGGGGTGCTGCGCCAGACCCGCAGGCATGCCCGGATCGCAAAGTTGTTGGGAATCAAGCACTTTGTGGCGACCGTCAACAAGATCGACCTGATCGACTTCGACGAGGCCAGGTTTACCAAGGTGGAAGACGAGCTGCGGCAGTTGGCGGCCCGCCTGGGCGAGGTGGACATCACGGTGATTCCGATCGCGGCCAAGCACGGCGACAACGTCGTACACCGTTCCGAGAACACACCGTGGTACGGCGGCCCCACCCTGCTGCAGTACCTGGAGGGCATCGAACTGGCCGCGCCGAACGCCGAACCGTCACGGCTGCGCTTGCCGGTGCAATGGGTTTCGCGACCCACCGCCGACGTGCGGCGCCGTTACACCGGACGGCTGGCGGCGGGAACGCTGTCCGTCGGCGACCCGGTGATCTCGCTACCCGCCGGCACCCGATCGACGGTCACCGCGCTGGACACCCTCGACGAGAAGCGCACCACAGGTGTTGCGCCGCTGTCGGTTTCGATCGAGCTGGCCGACGACATCGATGTGGGCCGCGGCGATGTCCTGGTCAGCGGGGCCGACGACGCGGTGCTGCCGGTGCCGGCTCGGGAACTGGACGCGACGGTGTGCTGGTTCGTCGACACCCCGCTGCGAGCCGGTGACCGGCTGGCCCTCAAGCAGACCTCCAAGACCGTGCGGGCCACCGTACAGGAACTGCACTCGAAGCTCGATCCCGAGACACTCGACGAACTCGACCAGCCGGTTGAGCTGGCGCTCAACGACGTCGGCACCGTGACTCTGCGAACCAGCTCGGTCGTCATCGCCGACAGCTACACCGACAACCGCGACAGCGGCGCGTTCATCCTGATCGACGAGACCACGAACGACACGGTCGGCGCCGGCACCATCATCGAGGCGCGAGAGGTGAAGCCGGGCACCCATCCGCGCACCGACATTCGCTGGCATCCCTCGGCGCTGGACCGCGGCCACCGCTGGCACGCCACCGGACAGGCCGGAGCGACGATCTGGTTCACCGGTCTGCCCGCGTCCGGTAAGTCCACCGTCGCGGTCGCCGTCGAGCGCGCGCTCGTCGAATCCGGCCGGGTGGCCTATCTGCTCGACGGCGACAACCTGCGGCACGGCCTCTCGGACGATTTGGGCTTCTCCCCCGGCGATCGGACCGAAAACATCAGGCGGGTCGGGCATTTGACTCGGCTGCTGGCCGACGCGGGCGTGGTCGCCCTGGCGTCGCTGGTGTCACCGCTGAAGTCGGACCGGGAGACCGCCCGGGCGCTCAACGACGCCGCCAAGCTGCCGTTCATCGAAGTGCACGTCGCCACCTCGCTGGCCGAATGCGAAAGACGGGACCCCAAAGGCCTTTACGCGCGGGCCCGTAAGGGCGAGCTCAAGGGTTTGACCGGTGTCGACGCGCCTTACGAAGCGCCGGAAAACCCCGACCTGGTGCTCGACACCTGCGGCGCCGACATCGACGAGCTCGCCGCCCAGGTCATCGCGTTGCTCAACGAACGCAGCCCGCAGCGGCCCGTCACCTAGATTCAGCGCGAGCTAATCACTTGGTCCGCGACGCCGGTCCCGGCAATATGCGGGCGTGAGTGATTGGCGCGAGCGGGTCGGCTCGATATCGGTGGACTGGTGGGCGACGCTGGTCGCCGGTGTGATCGTCGTGTTGGCGGTGGCCGATGCGCTGCCGAAGATTTCGTGGTGATCGCGTGAGTACCACTCGGGTCGAGCCGGAAGAAACACTGGACGAACCAACGTTTACCAGTAGGCAGCCGCTGGACTACGTGCCGGGGATCTTGCTGCTGATCGGCGTCGGCCTGCTGGGCAAATACGCTCAGATCTGGTGGAACACACTGGCCAAACACGAACACTGGCGGGTTCCCGACATCGAATACGTGTTGTGGGCCATCGTGATTGGGCTGCTGATCACCAACACCCTCGGCCTGCACCGGATATTTCGTCCGGGTGTGCAGACCTACGAGTTCTGGCTCAAGGTCGGGATCGTGGTGCTGGGGGCGCGTTTTGTGCTCGGCGACATCGCCAAGCTGGGCGCGATCAGCCTGGTCCAGATTCTGGTGGACATGACGATCGCGGGAACCGTCATCATCGTCGCGGCACGGGCCTTCGGGCTGTCGGGCAAGCTGGGTTCGCTGCTGGCGATCGGCACATCGATTTGCGGGGTGTCGGCGATTATCGCGGCCAAGGGCGCGATCCGGGCCCGCAACTCCGACGTCAGCTATGCCATCGCGGCGATCCTGGCGCTGGGCGCGGTGTCCCTGTTCGTGTTGCCGCCACTGGGACACGCGATGGGGCTTACCGACCACGAATTCGGTCTCTGGGCAGGTCTTTCCGTGGACAACACCGCCGAAACCACCGCCACCGGCTACCTGTTCTCCGACCACGCCGGCAAGATCGCGGTGCTGGTGAAGTCGACCCGCAACGCGCTGATCGGGTTTGTCGTCCTCGGTTTCGCGCTGTACTGGTCCGCGCGCGGACAGGCCGACGAGATCGCCCCCGGCGCAACAGCCAAGGCGGCATTCATCTGGCAGAAGTTCCCGAAATTCGTGCTCGGCTTCCTGGTGGTATCGGCGATCGCGACCGCGGGCTGGCTGTCGAAAGGGCAAACCACGAACCTGGCGAACGTGTCGAAGTGGGCGTTTCTGCTGACCTTCGCCGGTGTCGGGCTCAACACCGATTTCCGTCAAATCGCGCGCACCGGATGGCGTCCGCTGCTCGTGGCTGTGATGGGACTCACAGTCGTCGCGACGGTCTCGCTGGGCATCGTGCTGCTGACGTCGCGCGTATTGCATTGGGGCGTAAGCACCTAGCGCGGGCACATAACGACGGCGCCTGGCGAGGCGCAACAGGCCGGTCTGCGGGCCAGACGGTAACGTAATGATCATGCAGCACTCGTCCGTCGTTGCTCTGCTACGCGAACGCGCTGGTCTACCGGGTTCGGCTCGCACCACGTTGGACGCCCAGGCAGCCGAATCCTGACATGTGGATCACCCTCCTGGTCATGGCCTTCGCGATGAGCGTCGAGCCGTTCCGGATCGGCATGACGGTGCTGATGCTGAACCGACCCAGGCCCATGCTGCAGCTTTTCGCATTTCTCTGCGGGGGGTTCGCGATGGGCATGACCGTCGGGTTGTCCGTCGTGTTCGGACTTCAGCGCAGACTGCTGAGTTCTCCGCACGTAAGTTTGCCGAAACTTCAGATTCTGATTGGCGGTTCGGCACTGCTTGTTGCGGTCGTGCTGAGTGCGCAGGTCGTGTTGAGGGAGAAAGTCGGCCGCTTCAAACGCCCACCCGCCGACGAGCCCGACTTGCACGAGCATCACGGCTTGGGGCGGTTTTCCAGACGGCTACTGCACGGGCGTTCGCTGTGGGTGGCGGGGATGGCCGGTCTGGGAATCGCGTTGCCGTCCGTGGATTATCTCGCGGCGCTGGCCGCCATCGTGGCCTCCGGCACCGCGGCCATGACGCAGTTCAGCGCGCTGCTGATGTTCCATGTCGTGGCGTTCGCACTGGTGGAGATCCCGCTGCTGGCCTATCTGCTGGCGCCGGATCAGACGCGCGCCTGGATGGTGTCGCTACAAATCTGGATCCGTTCGCGGCGGCGCGTCGAGGTTGCCAGCCTGTTGGCCGCGGCCGGGTGTGTGCTGGTCTTCATCGGCATGCGCAGCCTCTAACCCCGGCCAGCTACCCGCACTGCTGACCGCGGCGCACATACATTTCGGCCAGGAACTGTTCGACTGCCACCGCGGCGTGCGCGGCGCGGGCCGAGCCGAAAATGTCGAACGCGTGCTGGGCCCAAGGCAACTCGGCATAGACCACGGGCTGGTTGCTGACCTCGCCTAGACGTGCCACGAAACTGCGGGCCTGTTCGACCGGAACCAGTGAGTCGTTGGTGCCGTGCAGCACGAAAAACGGTGGGGCGTCTGGGCGAACGTGAGCGATCGGCGACGCCGCGCGAAAAGGCTCGGCGATGTCCCCGCGGCTGACCTTGAAAACGTTCTTGGCCACCATCGCCGCCATCATCGGGTGTATCGCGGTACCGGTCGCGTTGAAGTCGTAGACGCCGTAGAACGGCACCGCCACGTCCACCCGGGTGTCGGCGTCTTCAAAGCCCGGCTGAAACCGCGGATCGTTGGGGGTCAGTGCGGCCAGCGACGTCAGGTGCCCGCCGGCCGAACCTCCGGTGAGCGCAATCCAGTCCGGGTCACCACCGTAGGAGGCGATGTGCTCTTTCGTCCATGCGATCGCGCGCTTGACGTCGACGATGTGATCGGGCCAGGTTGAGCGCGGGCTGAGCCGGTAGTTGATCGCCACGCAGATCCAGCCCAATTCGGCCAGATGGCTCATCAGCGGATGTGCTTGTCCCCGTTTGTTTCCCACCATCCAGGCACCGCCGGGAATCTGCAGCAACACCGGGGCCCGCCCGGTGCGGTCGAGGTCGGGCCGGCGCCAGATGTCGAGATGGTTGCGCGAGCCCGCCTCCCCGTAGCTGATGTCGCCGTCGTGCGCATAGTCACGGTAGATCCGCAGCATGCGGGCCGGACCGGGCCGCTTCGCGGTCGCACCGCCGGGCGCCGGGCGTTTCCACAGATCGCCGGACTCGGTTCGGCGCTCGGTTCCCAGTCCGGCGTCCAGCGCGGCCGCCAGCGGTTCGTTGGCCTTGTGCCCGAAGTGACGCAACACCAGCAGGCCCACCGCGGACACCGCCGACATCAGCCAGCTGATTCGCCGGACCCGCGGGGGTAGTCGGTGTGACAACGCTGCCAGCGTGGTGAGTTGGATCCCAAGCATTTGCAGCGGCAGCTCGGAGGCGAACACGCCATAGGCGAATGCGAATACCGAGCCGTATCCGCCCTTGCTCAACGGCCGATAACCGTTGGCGGTGAATACGAGGCTCACCAGGGACGCCAACGCGGCGCGCAGTCGCTTCATTGTTGTCCTTTCCGTGCGACGGCCCTTTCCGTGCGACGGACCTTTCCGTGCGACGGCGGGCTATGCCGTCACCACGTTAATGCTCAGGTTGTGCTGGTTTGTGAGGCCCCGGGCCGGCCGGCCTGCGCGGGGTCTTCCACGATGTGGTACATCGGATCGACCATCGACATCGGCCGATTGCCGCTCTGCTTGGGCTTGCCGGTGATGCGCAACAGCTGACCGGGCTGGATGTCGGCGCCCCCGTGCCCGGACGGGAAGACCACGCTGATCTCGCCGCTGTGATCACCGACCACGACCGACCGGATGGTGCGCCGGCCCTTGCTGGTGTCCTCGACCTCGCGGACCCGTCCTTCGAAGGTGGCGCGGCGCCCCGGGATCAGGCTCGCCACGGTGATCACCGAACGCGACGGATCGGGATGTTCGTAGGCGTCGACGTTCTCGTCCTCGCCACGGGTCACCCACTCGCCGAACTTTTCGAATTCGCGCGCGATCCGCTGTTCGAATCGTTGCGGGTATGCCTCCTCGATTCGCGACTGGACATCGTAGGGAACGATGGTCGCCGCGGCGTCGGGGATCATGCTGACCGCCCGGGCGATCTTGTCGGCGGTGCGGTCGTGCAGCAGCCGGCCCACCAACGGGTTATACGTGCGGCGCGGCAGCAGCGCGGTCACGTTGGTGTTCGGATGCTCGTCACGCGCCTTCGCGATGAACAGTTGTGCGGCGCGGATGACCCGCCGATCCGGGCAATCCACGACGCGCAGCCGGGTGTCGAGTTCGAAGTGATCCCAGCGCTTCCGTATCTGCGCGGCATAGGCGGCGTCGATCATGACGTGCACCGCGATCATTTCGTCGGCGCGTAATCCCTTGCCGTATCGCAGCGCTTCGACCACCGCCAGGTCGACCGAGTTCACGAACACAAACACCTTGTGCCGCGCGTATTTCACCAAATCTGGCCGGTCGGTGCGGAACATCTCGAGAATCGCGGCCTCCGCACGATATTCCTGATTCAGCCGCATCAGGACGAACACCAGCAGGGGGAACACGACGACGACCAGCCACGCGCCCTCGGTGAACTTCGCCACCGCGAAGATGGCGACCACGACCGTCGATAGGATTCCCGCGGAAAGGTTGATGGCCAACCGGGTTCGCCAACCGGGCTCGCGATGTGTCAGATGGTGCTTGGTCATGCCGTAGCCGGCCATCGAAAATCCGGTGAACACACCGATCGCGTAGAACGGCACCAGCGCGTTGACCGAACCGCCGGTCACCACCAGCAACACCACCGACAGCGCGGTCAGCGCGATGATGCCATTCGAAAACACCAGGCGGTGACCGCGTTTCATCAGCTGCCGGGGCAGGAAGCGATCCTCGGCGACGAAACTCGCCAGCGCCGGAAAGCCGTTGAAACTGGTGTTCGCACCGGTGAACAGAATCGCGGCCGTCGCCGTCTGAACCAGGATGAACAAGATGTTGCCGACCACCCCACCGCCGAACACGGCATGGGCGATCTGCGACAGCACCGACGGATATTCACTCTCGTACGGCGTCGCGTGCGTGGCGAACGCGAGATAGGCGACACCGGCCAGCAAGAATCCCAGGACGCTCGCCATCGCGGTGAGCACCCGACGTGCGTTGCGGCCCTGCGGCTTTCGAAAGAGGTCAACGGTGTTGGAGATGGCCTCGACACCGGTCAGCGACGAACCACCGTTGGCGAAGGAGCGCAGCAGGGTCAGGATCGTCGCGCCCATCACCAAGCCGTCGGCCTTGTGCACCGGCACCGTTCCGGGCATCTGCGCGGGGTCGTAGACGGGCAGATCGCCTATCAGCACCCGGCCGACGCCGACCACGATCGTCAGACCGACCATGACAATGAAGAAGTAGGTGGCGAACGCGAATTGCCATCCCGCTTCCTTCAATCCGCGCAGGTTCAGGAAGCAGATGAACAGCACCACGCCGACCGTGATCTGCAGGCTGTGCGGCCCCAGCGCCGGGATGGCCGACACCACCGCCACCGTTCCGGCCGCGGACTGCACCGCGACCGTCACGACGTAGTCGATCAACAGCGCTGCGGCGGCGACCTGGGCCACCCTTGGCCCGAAGTTCTCCCGCGCCACGATGTAGGAGCCGCCCGCGCGCGTGTAGGCCATCACGACCTGCCGGTAGGACGCGGTCACCAACACCAGGATCAGCAGGATGACACCGGTGATCGGAAGCAACAAGGCGAACGCCGCGAGGCCCGCCGCAGGCAGCAGTTCGATCAGGATCTGCTCGGGGCCATAGGCGGTCGACGAGATGGCGTCGGGTGAAAGCGCGCCCAGCGCAACCGGATTCGGCAGTTTTTCGCCTGCCAGCTCCTCGGTAATCAGCGGCTTTCCGAGAAAGAGACGCTTGGCGACGTCCTGGACCGACAGCGGGAGGCGCAGTTTGCTAGCCGAAGTTGTCACGACAACGTTCCTTACCCGAGAGCGAGCGGTTGGCTATTGCTTCGATGCATTCTGCCGGTTCGCCGGATTGGCGGCAGACGGACGCGGAGATTTCGCGTAATCAGCGCGCGGACGATGCGGTCAGCCGCTGGACCGCGGCTTCGATGCGCTCGTCGGTCGCGGTCAGCGCGACGCGCACATGTCGCCCGCCGCTCGGGCCGTAGAACTCGCCGGGCGCCACCAGGATGCCGTGGCCGGCCAACCACCCCACGCTGTCGCGAGAAGGCTCACCGCGGGTTGCCCACAGATACAGCCCGGCTTCGGAATGGTCGATCGCGAACCCGGCAGCGCGCAGCGCCGGTGCGAGAGCAGCACGGCGGCGGGCGTAGCACTCGCGCTGCACCTTCTCGTGGTCGTCGTCGTCCAGCGCGGCCACCATCGCGGACTGCACCGGTGTCGGCACGATCATTCCGGCGTGCTTGCGCACCGCCAGCAGCTCGGCGACCAGACCGGGATCGCCGGCGACGAATCCGGCCCGGTACCCGGCCAGCGACGAGCTCTTGGACAGCGAATGCACCGCCAGCAGTCCGGTGTGGTCGCCGTCGCACACCGCGGGATGCAACACCGACAGCGGCTCGGCGTCCCAGCCCAGGCCCAGGTAGCACTCGTCGGACGCCAACACGACCCGGCGTTCCCGCGCCCATCCGACGACCTTGCGCAGATGATCGAGGCCCAGCACGCGTCCGGTCGGGTTGCTCGGCGAATTCAAATAGACCAGCGCCGGCGACTGCGGGCCCAGTTGCGTCAAGGAATCCGCGCGGATCACCTGTGCCCCGGCCAGCCGGGCGCCGACGTCATAGGTCGGGTAGGCGAGCTCGGGAACCACGACCACGTCCGCGGGGCCGAGCCCGAGCAGCGTGGGCAGCCAGGCGATGAGTTCCTTGGTGCCGATCACGGGCAGCACGGCGTTCTCGGCGAGCCCGGTGACGCCGAAGCGGCGGCCCAGGGCCGTGACCACGGATTCGCGCAGCTCGACCGTGCCGGCAGTGGCGGGGTATCCGGGCGAGGCGCCGGCGGCCGTCAGCGCCTCCTGGATTACCGGCGCGACCGGGTCTACCGGGGTTCCGATGGACAGGTCGACCACGCCGTCGGGATGAGCCCCGGCCAGCGCTTTCGCCACTGCCAGGGTGTCCCAGGGAAACTCCGGCAGAGATGCCGACAAGGCAGGTCGGCCCCCCCTGGGCTCCTGCGCCACTGCGCCCCCTTAGTCTCCTTCGCCCTGCGGCGGCAGATCTTTGACCACTTGTGGGTCATTCTCGGTCATCCCGACCTTGGCCGCGCCCCCGGGCGAACCCAACTCGACGAAGAAGTCCGCGTTGATCTGGGTGTACTCGCTCCACTGCTCGGGCACGTCGTCTTCGTAATAGATCGCTTCAACAGGACAAACCGGCTCGCAGGCCCCGCAGTCGACGCATTCGTCGGGGTGGATGAACAGCATCCGCGCGCCCTCGTAAATGCAGTCGACGGGGCATTCTTCGATGCACGCCTTGTCTTTGATGTCGACGCAGGGTTGGGCGATCGTGTACGTCACGGACGTCTCCTCAACGTTTTCTCTTTGGACTGCTTCGTGTGGGCTGCTGTTAGCCTCGCTGCAGCACGTGCCGGCCGGGTAAGCAAAGCTTTCGGTTACTGATACTAGACGTTGCACATACACGTCAACCAGTTGGCACGCTACGGCCAACGCCAAGTTTCGTACGGTCAGTCTCGCAGCCGTGCGGATCGCTGCACCGACCATTCGAACGTGTCTACGCGATCGCCCACCGGTGTTCGACCAACGATTTGCGTCGTGTGACGAACGTCACCCCGCCGTTGATCGGCAGACAGTTACGTTCCGGGCGGGGCCGGCGAATAACCGTGAAACGAAAGAACGTCCGCAACGGCTGGTAGCCTCGTCCGAGACGGCAGCCGCTAGGGCAGATCACGTAGCCGTCGTTGGCTTTCAGAGATCCGGGGAAGGTGTCCAAGCATGATGACGCTGTCGTTAAGCAAACTGGCAGCCGCGGTTGGTGGTGCGGCAGTGGCGTTGAGCGCCGCGGCGGGGGTTGCTTCGGCAGACCCCATGGATCCGATCATCAACACGACCTGCAACTACGGGCAGGTGATGGCCGCACTCAATGCGAACGATCCGGCCACTGCTCAGGAGTTGAACGCGTCGCCGTTCGCGCAGAACTACATCCGGCAGTTCCTGGCCTCCCCGCCGCCGAAGCGCCAGCAGATGGCCGCGCAGATCCAGGCGATGCCGGCGGCCGCGAAGTACTTCAACACGATCCAGCAGGTCGCGGTCGTCTGTAACAACTACTGAGCCGACGTCGGCTCAGTAACCGCTGCGCAGTAGTCGCAGTCGGCCCAAAGCTTCCGGGCCGACGCGGCTGCAGATCCGCGACGCGGGCGACGTCCCCACAGCTCCAAGACGCGCGCGGCGACATCGGTGTACCCGGGCCTATGACAAGTAACGCTTAACTACGCGGCGAGCGGGCTGTAGTCGGTGGTGCGTTGACGCGCCGGGCGCCCGATGCCGTGGGCGATCGCGGTCAGTTCGGCCACCGTCTTCGCCGAGCCGTATTCGGAGCCGGCCATCCGCGAGATGGTCTCCTCCATCAGCGTGCCGCCCAGGTCGTTGGCGCCGCCGTTGAGCATCACCTGGGTGTGCTGGGTGCCGAGCTTGACCCAGCTGGTCTGAATTTGGGAAATGCGGCCGTGCAACATGATTCGCGCCAGCGCGTGTACCGCCCGGTTGTCGCGGTGGGTCGGCCCCGGGCGGGCCGCACCGGCCAGATACAGCGGCGAGCTCTGGTGCACGAACGGCAGCGGCACGAATTCGGTGAAACCGCCGGTGCGGTCCTGGATGTCGCGCAGCACGTTGAGGTGGCCGACCCAGTGCCGGGGACTGTCGACGTGCCCATACATCATCGTCGACGACGACCGCAGGCCCACCTCGTGCGCGGTGCTGACGATGTCGATCCACATCGAGGTGGGCAGCTTGCCCTTGGTGAGCACCCAGCGCACCTCGTCGTCGAGGATCTCGGCGGCGGTGCCCGGGATGGTGCCCAGCCCGGCCTCGCGCAGGCTGATCAGCCACTCGCGCACACTCAAGCCGCTCTTCGTCACGCCGTTGGCGATCTCCATCGGAGAGAACGCGTGCACGTGCATGGACGGCACCCGGGCCTTGACGGCGCGCACCAGGTCGGCGTAGCCGGTGACCGGCAGCTCGGGGTCGATGCCACCCTGCATGCACACCTCGGTCGCGCCTTCGACGTGCGCCTCCCAGGCGCGGTCGGCAACCTCGGCCGCGGACAGTGAATACGCGTCGGCGTCGCCCTTGCGCTGCGCGAAGGCACAGAACCGGCAACCGGTGTAGCAGATATTGGTGAAGTTGATGTTGCGGTTCACCACGAACGTGACGTCGTCGCCAACGGTGTCGCGTCGCAACGAATCCGCCAGCGCGGCAACGGCTTCCAGTGCCGGGCCGTCGGCGGTGGCGAGCGCCAGGTACTCGTCGTCGGAGCAGCCGGCAGGATCGCGCTCGGCGGAGCGCAGCGCGGCCAGCACGTCGGTGTCGATGCGCTCGGGGGCGTTGGTGTCCCTGGCGGCAAGCTCGTGCACGTGCGCGCGAATCGATTCCCAGTCGCCGAACGCACTGTCGAGATCGCTGCGGGCCTCGCTGTTGCGCCCCTGGGTGTCGATCGACGCATTGAGATCGACCCGCCCGCTGGATTGCGCGTCGTCGGGTTCCTGCCACGGCATGCCGGTGGGGTTGACGTCACGAGCCAGGCCGGTCGCCGGATCAGCCAGTGCCGCAACGTGGCCCTGCACTCGCGGGTCGATCCAGGCGGCGCCCGCTTGGACGTATTTGGGTTGCGCGGTCAGCCGCTGCACCAAGTCGAAGCCCGCTTCGGCGGTCACGGCGGCCAGCTCATCCAGGGCGGGCCAGGGTCGTTCCGGATTGACGTGATCGGGCGTCAGCGGTGAAACCCCGCCCCAGTCGTCGACTCCCGCGGCGACCAGCGCCAGGCACTCCTGCCGGGACACCAGATTCGGCGGCGCCTGGATTCGCATGCCCGGCCCGAGCACCAGGCGGGCCACCGCGATCGTCGCCAGGTAGTCGTCGATCCCGGCATCGGGAACGGCGGCCATCGCGGTGTGCTGCTTGGCCCGGAAATTCTGCACGATCACTTCTTGGACATGACCGAATTCCTTGTGCGACTTGCGAATCGCGTGCAGGGTGTCGGCGCGTTCGGCCAGCGTCTCCCCGATGCCGACCAGCAGGCCGGTGGTGAACGGAATCGACAACCGACCCGCATCGGTCAGCGTCCGCAGCCGCACCGCCGGGTCTTTGTCCGGGCTGCCGTAGTGGGCGAGCCCTCTCGTCTCGAAGAGCCGCCGCGACGTGGTCTCGAGCATCATGCCCATCGACGGCGCCACCGGCTTCAGCAACGACATCTCCGACCAGCTCATCACGCCCGGATTCAGGTGCGGCAGCAGCCCGGTTTCCTCCAGCACCCGGATCGCCATCGCGCGCACATACGACAGGGTCGAGTTGTAACCACGCTCATCGAGCCAGTCGCGAGCCTGCGGCCAGCGGTCCTCCGGCCGGTCGCCGAGGGTGAATAATGCTTCCTTACAACCGAGTTCGGCGCCGCGCCGGGCGATGTCGAGGATTTCGTCGGGCTCCAGATACATGCCCATGCCCCGGGCGCGAAGCTTGCCCGGCACGGTGACGAACGTGCAGTAGTGGCAGCTGTCCCGGCACAGATGCGTAACGGGGATGAACACCTTGCGCGAATAGGTGATCGGCAACCGACCGTCGGGGCCACGTCGGCCCGCCGACTCCAGACCCGCGTCGCGCACCCGCGCTGCGCTGGCACACAAGTCGGCGAGGTCGGCACCGCGGGCGGTCATCGCCACGGCGGCCTCGTCGACGTTGAGCGCCACACCATCGCGTGCCCGGCGCAACACCCGCCGCAATGCAGACGCGCTGGCCTTAGGCAGAATGACGGGATTAGGCAGAGCGGCGGGCTCCTCGCCCGGAGGCCTCGGTGTCACTGGCACCTTGGTGTAACTTCCCCACGATCGAATTTCATCCGCGTGTCCCAACAATCTGAATTTTCGGCAACCATAGCGGGTGCCGTACGCGCAACATTAGCGCCAGGCCGGGATGCGTCAGCCGTAGTGGTGGCCGCGCCGCAACAGCACCAGGACCGGTGGTGTCACCCCCAGCACGATCAGCAGCAGAGCGCCGTAAGCCATCAGCCCGCTACCGCCCAGGATGATGTCGTCGGCGGGACCGCCCATGCTGATCACCGCCACCGTCAGCAGCCATGTCCACAGCGGCAACGCCGCCGCCCGCGCCGAACGGGTCCAGCGGCCGGCGGCCCAGACCAGGGCGGCGTTGACCAGACCACTGATCAGTCCGCTGATCGGACAGGGGATCGTGCCGATATAGAAAGGCAGCAGCAGAGCCCCGGCTAGTGCGGATAAGACCCCATCGACGGCCAACAGGGCCAGCACCACGACGCGAATAGCGGGGTCCGTCGCGCCCGCATCCTCGATGGTCGCGGCGCGTGGCTTGGTTTCGGTCAGGTTGGGACGCTGTCGATGTTGGACAGAACGGAGCCGATAACCCACTGCAAGCTGTCGAGCCGGTCCTGCCAGTGCTGCAGGTTCGGGTCCAGGTCGGGGTCCATGCGAATTCCTTCCGTGGCTGCCTGCCTGGCAGCCTACCGCGTCGCGGATCCGTCGAGGTTCAGTCCAGCGAGCAGATCGGTCTCCCAGCCACGCTCGTCGCGGTCCCCGGCGGCACCGGCGACCAGGACGTAGTGCTCCTCGCCGAGGATCGGCAGCGCCATGTTGTTCGACAGGGCACAGGCCCGTCCGGTCGGGCCGACGACCACCTGCGTGGCGTGCGCGGCGAGTGCTGCGACCTTGGCGGCCAACGCATCCGGCGGCGTCGCCACGACGGCGTCGATCGCGTCGTCGGAGTATCCGAAGTCGAATTCCTCTTGGGGCGGTTTCACCCAGCCGGGCAGGAAATCGGCGGGACCCAGGGCGTCCCAGCCGGCCAGGAACGCATCGACGGCCAGCACCGTCCAGTAGAACTTTGGCACTTCCCAGGGCTCGCCGGGGTAACCGTCGCCGGCGGCCGCTGCCACCGCGGCCGTCGTAACGGTGTGGGCCCGAATGTGGTCGGGATGCCCGTATCCGCCGTTGGGGTCATAGGTGACGACGACGTGCGGGCGCAGCCGGCGAATGACCTCGACCAGCGCCCCGACGGCCTCGCGTTCGTCGGCGTCGATGAAGCGCTCGCGGCGCCGCTTCTCGGTGCCCGCCATGCCGGAGTCGCGCCAGCGTCCCGCGCCGCCGAGATAGATAGGTGCACCGATACCAAGTGCCTGCAATGCCGCGGTGAGTTCGCCGATTCGGTAGCCGCCGAGTTGGTCGGCACGATCGACCGCGAGCTCGGCCCAGCGTTCCCCGATGACCTCGCCCTCCTCGCCCAGCGTGCAGGTCACGACGCTCACCTCGGCGCCGTGCGCGGCGTAATACGCGATCGTGGCGCCGTTGCTCAGGCTCTCGTCGTCGGGATGGGCGTGGACGAACAACAGCCGCGGAGTCTCAGGCATGGACGCACCCTACCCGCCGCCGAGCCGGTAATCTCGGTCGTCGTATTGCACCAGGACCCACCAAATAGGAACGCCAGCGGCTACTATCGAGAAATGCCGCAAGCCACCGAGATAGCGCCGACGGGCGTCCGCAGCCGCCGCCGCGGTGAGGTGCTCGAGCGTGCGCTCTATGAGGCCACGCTGGCGGAGTTGGCGCAGGTCGGATACGGCGGGCTGACGATGGAAGGAATCGCCGCGCGCGCCCAGACCGGCAAGGCCGCGCTGTACCGGCGCTGGTGCAGCAAGCACGATCTGGTGCATGCCGCGCTGGTGTTCGCGCTGCCGCCGGTGCCCGAACCCCGCTCCGGCCGATCGCCCAGGGACGCCCTGCTGACGCTGTTCACCTCGCACCGCGACGTCCTGGCCGGCAAGACGGCTTTTCCCGGCCTGGACACCGTGCATCAGCTGCTGCACGAACCCGAGATGCGGGCCATCTTCGCCGACGCCGTGGTGTGCCCGCGGCTGCAGATTGTCGAATCGATCCTGCAAACCGCGATCGACGCCGGGGAACTCGATCCGGCCACGGTCACTCCGCTGACCGCACGCGTGGGACCGGCATTGATCAACCATCACTTCCTGTTGACCGGCGTACCACCGAACCGGCGCGAGCTGGCGCTGATCGTCGACACCGTGATCCCGCCCCGGGCATCGGCGTCACCGGCCAGTACTTAGGGCTCCTTAGGGCTCCTTAGGGCCCCTTAGGGCCCGGTTTTCACCCATTGCCCGGCGTCGCCGACGATCCCGACCGGCACGGCTCCGGAGAGGCTGACGTTCTGCACGCTCGGGCCCGCCCCGACGATCGTGGTGTCCTGCAGGATCGGCAACACCGTCGACATGTTCCACAGCCGCGGCTCGACCGCGGTGATCACATCGTTGATGCTCTTGGTGCCGTCGAGGGCGGCGTCGATGTTGGATTGGATGCTGCGGTCGCAGATCCCGGTCAGGTTCGACGGCGCCTGCACCAGCGCGCCGGGGTCGGGTGGACGACTCGGGGCCGTAGGCGCGGTGCTGGCCGGCGGCGCCGGTGAGGTCGAGACGACGGGTGTGGTCGTCGGCGGCGTGGTCGCGGTCGGTACCGCCGTCGACTCCAAAGCGGGGCAGCCGTAGCGCGACGCCAGCAGCGTCGCCAGGTTTCCACCGGCCTGGTGCCACCCGACGATCGCGTCCACCTGGTTGTTGTTCAGCGCGTCGCGATACAGGGTCACCGGATCCAGCGCCAACACCGACGCGGCGATGCCGACGTTGCGCAGTTGGTCGGCGGCGGTGTTGGCCACGGCCACCGAGGTCGCGTCGTTGGCCGCCACCCCGATCACCAGCGACAGCTGCTTGCCGTCCTTGCTGATCCGGCCGCGGATGACCTCCGGCGGTCCGGTGGTCGGGGGCGGGGTGGTATCGGGTGCGGGCACGCTGTTCTCCACCTGGTACCCGGCAGCCGAAAACAATGCCAGCGCAGCCTGTTTGGTCATCGCGGGCGGTGCGGTCGGTACATAGCCGGGGTCGCTGGGCGCCCGGATCTGGGCTTGGTCCAGCGAGATGGTGTTGTCGCTGCCGGCGCCCACGGCGGCAAGTAGATCGACGTCGAGCAATCCCAGAATCCCCTTGCGGACCTGGGTATCGGCCAGCTTGGGCTGGTTGGCGCGCAGCGTGAGCTGCATGACGCGCGGGCTCATGATCCGGGCGGTCCGCACGTCGGGGATGGCCGACAGCTGAGCGAACGACGCGGAGCCGCCGTGCACCTGGGCCACCTGGGTGTCGCCGTTGCGCACCGAATCCGCCAGTGCCGCAGGCGCTCCGGCCCGCCGGAACTGGATCAGCGCGGGTTTGGCGGGCGGCCCCCAATAGCGGTCGTTGCGGGCGATCAAGATCTCGTCGCGCTGCGGGTCGATGTTCTCCACCCGGAACTGGCCGCCGGTAACCGTCAGCGACCGGACCAGTCCGGCGGCGAAACCGCCCGGTACGTCCTTGACGATGTGCGCCGGCAGCAGATCGTTGAACAGTTCCTTCCACGCAGGGTAGGGCTGCGCGAAGGTGACGACGGCCTGCTTGCCGCCCTCGAGCGACTGCACACCGGTGATCAGGTCATAGCCGGCCGGATCGACCACCCCGGGCTGGGTGACCATTTGATGCCACAGATACCAGAAGTCGTCGGCACCGATCGGCGCGTTGTCGGTCCACTGCGCCTCGGGCCGGATCTTGTAGGTGACCGTGAACGGGTTCTGGTTCGTCACCTCGGCGGACACCAGCAGGGTCGGGTCCAGCTCCCACCGCGAACCCGTCGGTGTGTTGGGGTCGGGCACCGGCCGGAATGCGCTCGGCAACACCAGCGCGCTGATCGCCGCATTGACCGGTGACAGGTCGGAGAGTAGATGCGGGTTGAATCCGGCGCCGATCGAGTCGATGCCCATGATGATCTGGGTGACCCGCTGCGGGGGCGGCGGTGTGTTGTGCGGCGTATCGGTGCTTTGCGGCGCCGGCGGCGGGCTCACGGTGCAGGCCGCCAGGGTCAGGCCCATCAGTGCGAGCAGTACGGCGCCGATCAGCAAAACGTGGCGGGCCCGGTGCAGCACGAGCATCAGGGTATCGACCGCCTGCCCGGCGGCTTTTCGACTCCTTCGGGCGAAGGGCAACAACAACCTAGCCCCGAGCCTTCGCCCGCGCCTTGCTGCGTGCCCGCGAGGTGGCGTCCAGCTCGACCTTGCGTACCCGCACGATCTCCGGAGTCACCTCGACGCACTCATCGGCCGCGCAGAACTCCATGGCTTGCTCCAGGTCGAGTTCCAGCGGACGGGCCAGCGTCTCGATGACGTCGGCGGTCGAGGACCGCATGTTGGTGAGCTTCTTTTCCCGCGTGATGTTGATGTCGAGATCCTCTGCGCGCGGGTTGATTCCGACGACCATGCCCTCGTAGGTGTCCTGCCCGGGCTCGACGAAGAACTGGCCGCGGTCGGCGAGCTGAATCATGGCGAACGGCGTGATGGTGCCGGACCGGTCCGACACCAGCGAGCCGGTGTGGCGGGCCCGGATCTCCCCCGCCCAGGGCCGATAGCCGTCGAACACCGCGTTGGCGATGCCGGTGCCGCGGGTGATGGTGAGGAAGTCGGTGCGGAACCCGATCAAGCCGCGGCTGGGCACGATGAAGTCCATCCGAACCCAGCCCGCCGCGTGGTTGGTCATCTCCTCCATGCGGCCCCTGCGGCCGGCCATCAATTGGGTGATGGCGCCAACGAATTCCTCGGGGCAGTCGATCGTCATCGCCTCGAACGGCTCGTGCAGCTTGCCGTCGATCGTGCGGGTAACCACCTGCGGCTTGCCGACCGTCAGCTCGAAGCCCTCCCGGCGCATCTGTTCGACCAGCACGGCCAGGGCGAGCTCGCCGCGGCCCTGCACCTCCCAGGCGTCGGGCCGGCCGATGTCGACCACCCGGATCGACACGTTGCCGACCAGCTCTTGGTCGAGCCGGGCGCGGACCATGCGGGCGGTCAGCTTATGCCCGGACACCTTGCCGGCCAGCGGCGAGGTGTTGGTGCCGATCGTCACCGAGATCGCCGGCTCGTCGACGTGAATGCGCGGCAGCGCGTGCGCGTGGTCGGGATCGGCCAGCGTGTCGCCGATCATGATCTCGGGCAGCCCGGCGACGGCCACGATGTCCCCGGCGACGGCTTCCTCGGTCGAGGTCCGCTCGACGCCTTCGGTGACGAGCAGTTCGGTGATCTTCGCGGTGGAGATGACGGGATGGCCGTCGACCTCCCGCATCCAGGCGACCTGCTGGCCCTTGCGGATCCGGCCCTTGTAGATGCGGATCAGCGCCAAGCGGCCGAGGAAAGCCGACGCGTCGAGGTTGGTGACGAGCGCCTGCAGCGGAGCGTCCGGGTCGCCCTGCGGCGGCGGGATGTGGTCGAGCAGCACGTCGAAGAGTGGGTCGAGGTTGGTGCCCTCGGGGTTCTCGCCGTTGGCAGGTTCGGTGGTGCTGGCGATACCCGCGCGCCCCGACGCGTACAGCGTCGGCAGTCCGAGCGCGGCCTCTGCGGCCTTCTGCGCCTCGTCGTCAAGGTCGGAGGCGACATCGAGCAGCAGGTCATGGCTGTCGGACACGACCTCGGCGATGCGGGCGTCGGGCCTATCGGTCTTGTTGACGACCAAAATCACCGGCAGGTGCGCGGCCAGTGCCTTGCGCAGCACGAATCTGGTCTGCGGCAGCGGCCCCTCGGAGGCGTCGACCAGCAGTAGCACGCCGTCGACCATGGACAGCCCGCGTTCGACCTCGCCCCCAAAGTCGGCGTGGCCCGGGGTGTCGATGACGTTGATGACGGTCGTCGATCCGTCCGCATGCTTGCGATGCACGGCCGTGTTCTTGGCCAGGATCGTGATGCCCTTTTCCTTCTCCAGATCCCCGGAGTCCATCAGGCGCTCGACCGCGTCGTCCCCTCGATGTGTCAGCGCGCCGGACTGCCGGAGCATCGCATCGACGAGGGTGGTCTTGCCGTGGTCGACGTGGGCGACGATGGCGACGTTGCGGAATGGCACGTCGGTGATTCTGGCAGCGGTGACCCGTCAATGGCGAACCGAGCAGCTCATCCGGTGTGCATCCAGGGCGGTGAAATGGGCTCACGCGTGTCCGCTTCAGGTTCCCTCGGAGAGACGGGGCAGCTGTCGGGAGGTCACTCAGAGGATGCTGGCCAGGTCGGTTAGCCATCCGCGATCGGCGGGCACCCAGTCGACCTCGGCCAGTTCGGCTGCCGTGACCCAGCGCAGCGCCCGGTGGTCATGCGGGTGCGGTTCGCCGCCGGCCAGGCGCACCAGGTAGGCCCGCAGCGTCGTCGAGCCGTTCAGCGAAATGTCGTCGCCAAGTCGATCCCCCACCACCACGTCGGCAACGTCGAGGCCGAGTTCCTCGGCCAGTTCGCGGGCCAAAGCTTGCGGCTCGGTCTCCCCGGGCGCGACCTTGCCACCGGGAAGTTCCCATCGACCGGCTAACTCCGGTGGCCGGACGCGTTGGGCGACCAGCAGCGCGGAGCCACGGATGACGGCTCCGGCGACGACGATCTGGGTCGGCATCGGCAGCTCAGCCCGCCACTGCGCCCCGCACCGCTTCGACGAATGCACGCAGGTCGGTTTCCCGCTTTCCCAGCCGCAGTGGCCAGTGCGTGAGCCTTAAGTCCGTGACGCCAGCGTTCGCGAGCGCGGCCGCATCGGCGGCGACGGCGGCGAGATCCGGTCCGTCGTCGGCGTTCGCCTTGACCCGAAGCGAGCCGGTGACGCCGAAGCCGTGCGGGTCACCCCCAGCACCTTCCACCGCCGCGCGCATCCGCCCGATTCCGTCGGCGAGGTCGCGGGCGTCCTGACCCCAAGGGATCCAATACTTTCCGAACCGCGCGAGCCGGCGGGCGACGGCACGATTGACCGTCCCACTCACCCAGATCGGCACGCCGCCCGGCTGCAGCGGTTTGGGCATCTGGTGGATCCGATCGAAGGTCAACTCCGGCGACGCGTAGCTGACCTCGTTCTCCCGCCACAACCGCGTGCACACCTCGAGCGTCTGGTCCAGGATCGCCCCGCGCCGGTCGAAATCCACTCCTGCTACGTCGTATTCCTCGCGCTGCCAGCCGACGCCCACCCCGAGATCGACGCGGCCGCCCGAAAGAACATCCAGTGTCGCAACGGTTTTCGCGAGAACGGCGGCGGGACGCAGCGCAGCGAGCAGGATGTTGGTACCCAACCGGATGCGTTCGGTGCGGGCCGCGAGGTAGGTCAGCACGGTGAGCGGTTCCAGCCAGGGTCCGTCCGGCCCGGTGGGCTGGCGGCCGCCGGCCGTTCCCCCCACGCCGGGATCCGCGTAGGCGTCCATGTTCATGCCGAAGGCGATGTGCTCGGAGACCAGCAAGCGATCGAACCCGGCGCTCTCCAGCACGCGCGCCCAGTCAGTGAGGTGCTCCCAGTTCGCCGGCTCCTCGGCGGCGAAGGAGGGGATTCCCATCGACAGCTGTATGGAGGCCATTGCGACAAGTTAACCGATCGACGCCGGCCGCCCGCCAGTCGCATCGACCGCGGGGCGATCAGCTAGCGGCGCGGGTCGTCGGCTCGGCCGCGTGATCGGTTCCCGTCATCGAGCGGTCGATGCCGAAATATGTTGGACCACAGTTAGTATCAAGCTTTAGCGCGGTACAAGTCGTTCAGGTCAGCCATGATCAGCTTGGCGACCTCGTCGGCCCTCTCCGGGGTTTTGTACGGGCCGCCGATTTCGATGAAGACGCTCCATCCGCCGTCCGCATCGGCGAGGACTTTCACGGCGTCGGGTCGTTCCAGGTAGTCGCGGTGCAGAGCAATGAAATTCTCGGGCTTCATGCGGTCAGGGTAGGGCAGATCGGGGCATCTCAGCGTGCCGTTCATGCTCACGTACAGCAAAGTTCGCGTAGCAGACGGTTGCCTACCCGATAAGAACGGGCATTCGGCTCGAACTCATATGCGTCGCAACTCCATTCACTTACGTAGGGTGAATTGGTTGACGTCGATGTAGCCGTCCCGGAACGCCTCGGCGCACCCGGTCAGATACCGCATATAGCGCTGATATACCTCTTCGGACTGGATCCTGACCGCGTCGTCATGGCGTTCGGCCAGTGCGACGGCCCAATGGTCCAGCGTCCGGGCGTAGTGCAGTCGCAGTGACTGGCGGCGGGCCAGGTTGAATCCCATCTTCGAGGCGTGGAACTCCACCATTTCGACCGCGGGCAACTGGCCCCCCGGGAAGATCTCGCGGGCGATGAAGTCGTTGAAGCTGGTCTGCTCCTCGGTCATCGGCAGGCCGCGTTCGACGATCTGCTGCGCGGTCAGCATGGTGATCGTGTGCAGCAGCATCACCCCGTCGCCGGGCAGGGTGCGGTAGGCCATCGCGAAGAAATCGTCGTAGCGGTCGTAGCCGAAGTGCTCGAACGCACCGATGGAGACGATCCGGTCGGCGGACTCGTCGAATTGTTCCCAGCCCCGCAACAGCACCCGCCTGCTGCGTGGGGTGTCCATCGCGTCGAACGATTTCTGGACATGGGCGGCTTGGTGTTCGGACAACGTCAGACCGATGACGTTCACGTCGTACTTCTCGATCGCGCGGCGCGACGTGGCGCCCCAGCCGCAGCCGACGTCCAACAACGTCATGCCGGGCCGCAGGCCGAGCTTGCCCAGCGACAGGTCCATCTTGCGGATCTGTGCCTCTTCCAGGCTGATGGGCCGCAGGCGGTCGAAGTAGGCGCAGCTGTACGTCATCGTGGGATCGAGGAACAGCCGGAAGAAGTCATCCGACAAATCGTAATGGGCCTGGACGTCTTCGAAGTGCGGCGTCAGATTCTCTGTCATGGCGGCCACGTGCCTCCCTGAACTCCGGGGCCTTTACTTCTTCACGGTGTGTCCGCTGACCTCGTTCACCCCCGATTCCCCCAAAACGCCGGAGTCAAACGTTTGGGGCCGTGGCGTAACGTGGCAGCTGGCAAGGTTTTTCGCGTAGAAAGGTTTGCTGTGGTGGCCGTATTAACGGATGAACAGGTGGATGCCGCGCTGCCCGACCTCGACGGTTGGGAACGTGCTGACGGGGCATTGCGCCGCTCGATCAAGTTTGGAAGTTTCCTGGACGGCATCGACGCGGTGCGCCGGGTCGGCGAGCACGCCGAAAGTAAAAACCATCACCCGGATATCGATATCCGTTGGCGGACAGTGACTTTCGCCCTTGTCACACACTCTGAGGGCGGGATCACCCGCAACGACGTCGAGATGGCGCGCGATATCAACCGGATCGTCGGCGGCTAGCCCAGCGACGACGGCGCCCGTGGTTGCGGCCGCTGAGCCGCGGCCGAATCCGAGCGGGCGGCTCGTTTGCCGCAGGTGGCGATGACAACCAGGGTTGCCACTGCGGCCGCCGTGTATGCCAGCCCGGCCCAAGCGAAGTACCAGGGCCGGCTGATCTGCCAGATGTTCGGCTGAGCGAACAACAGCAACCACGGCACGCCGACGATGGTCAACGCCAGCCACCCCCAGCCCGTGACGCGCATTGCGGGTCGCGCGCGCGATGGCCCGTGAATCAGCCAGATCATCAGCGGCACCAGCCACACCCAGTGATGGGTCCACGAAATGGGTGACATCAGTAGCGCGAACATCTCGACCACCAGCAACTTGCCGAGCCGATCCGAGGAGTCCACGGCGCGCCACGCCAGGATGGCCAGCACCCCCGTCACGGCGATGGCGATCAAGACCAGCGGGCCGAAGCCGGCGTCGTGACCCAGGATCCGGGAAATACCACCGCGCCACGACTGGTTGATCGACGTCGCGATGGGCCCGACCCGGTGGGCATCGCCGAGCAGATCGGTGAAGTAATGGCGAGTCTGATCGCCGACGATCAACACCGACAGCGCGACGGTGCCGAAGAACACGACCGCCGAGAACGCGGCCGCCGCGAATCGCCGCACGCCAACCAAATAAACACCGGCGATCGCCGGGGTCAATTTGATGCCCGCCGCCGCGCCGACCAACAGTCCGGATAGCCACCAGCGCGTCGTGTAGATCGCCCAGAGCACCGCGAGCATCAGAAAGACATTGATCTGCCCGTAGTCGAAGTTGTTGCGCAGCGGTTCAATCCAGATCGTGATCGCGGTCCACGCCATCGCGACACGCCTGCCGCTGCCGGGCGGCACGCCGAGGAGTCGCTGGCTGATTCGAACCGAGACGTACAGCGCGGCCATCATCGCGGCCAGCCACAGAAAGGCCGCCAGGCCAAACGGCAGCAGGTGCAACGGGTAGAACACGATCGCCGCGAACGGCGGATAAGTGAACGGCAACGGGAAGTCCGGCGTGTGCTCGCTGTAGACGAAGTCGTACAGGGTGCCGGGGTGGTCGAGCGCGGCCGCGCCGCCGAGATATACGTGCAGGTCGACGAAGTTCGCGCCGTTGCGCGTCAGGTACGTCAAGGCGAGTCGTGCGGCGATGCTCACGACCAATAGCAGCGGCGCGAAGGAGCTGATCACACTCGCCAGCCGCCGGGACAGGGGTGCCGCCGGGGCGGCCACGTTGGTGTCTACCCGCCTGACTTTAGCGACCACGGCGGAAGCTGCGGTGTTGTCCGTCGTCCGGGTCACCGCCATCACTCGTATCGATAACGATCAAATAAATGCCACACGTGTCACTTGAGTCCCACCAGCATCAAAGTAGCTTCGGCTCCGTCACCTGTTGTCGATCCCTTGGGGGAGCAATGCCAAGCATCTGGACTTACGCGAAAGCCGCCGCCGTTGTCGTCGGTTCGTCTGCCGCCCTACTCACGGGCGGCATCGCCCACGCCGACCCCGTGCCGGCGGTTCCCGACCCCATGCAGAACATCCCGCAGCAGTTGATCGCTTCGGCGGCCAACGCTCCGCAGATTCTGCAGAACCTCGCGACCGCTCTCGGTGCGCAGCCGCCGCAGGCTCCGCCCCAGCCCGGTATCACCTTCCCGGGCCTGAGCTCGGCCGCACAGGCGCCCGCGGCGTCCGCCCCGGCGGGTATCCCGTCGATTCCGGGACTCACCCCGGCGACCGCTCCGACCGCCCCCACGGCGGCCAGCCCGACGGTCCCCGGCCTCAGCTCGCTTCCTGGATTGGGACAGACCACACCGGCGGCTCCCGCCGCGCCGGCGAGTTCCGGTATCCCGGGCCTGGGCTCGATCCCGGGCCTGACGTCACCGACGGCGCCTGCCGCCGCACCGGCGTCCGCACCCCAGGTGGCGAATGTGAACATGCCGGCGCTGCCCGGCCTGCCGCTGAACGTGCCGCCGAAACTGTCGCTTCCGGGCGACCTGACGTCGCTCGCCACGGGCGCCGTCCCGGGGACGCCGGCCGCACCGGCGGCCGCGGCCGCGCCGGCCGCTACCCCGCTGTCGCCGCTGCTCTCGGCCATCCCCTGAGCAGTTCGTTAAACGGCCAATCCACTACCTAACGACCGGAGGACATCGTGGCGAGCAATAGGATTCTGTCCAAAGGTTTGGCCGCGGTCGTGACGGCATCGGCTGCCGCGTTCGGGCTCTGCCCGGGCGCGGCAGCCGATCCGGCGGCACCGCAACCGACGCCGCAACAAGGCGCGACCCAGGGTCTGCCGGGCCTGCCCGCGCTGTCGCAGCTGAGCCCGATCATTCAGCAGGCCGCGACCGACCCCGGCCAAGCCACGCAACTGCTGATGGCCGCGGCTCAGGCATTCACCCATAACCCATCGGCGCCCGGGGAATCGAAGAACGTGGCCGCGTCGGTGAATCAATTCGTTCAGGAGCCGGGCGCCCCGGTTCCCGGTGCGCCGGCTCCGGCGCCCATCGCCGCCCCGTCCGAGCATGTGCCCGGTGCCGGCATCGTGCCGGGCGCCGAGGCGCATCTGCCGACGGGCATCGACCCGGTCCACGCCGCGGGCCCGGCCCCGGCGGCAACTCCCCCGGCGGGCACGCCGCATGCTCCGGTACCGGGCGCCGCTCCGGGTCCGGCTCCCGCGGCCGCACCCACACCGGCACCCGCACCAGTCGCGGCACCGGCCCCGGGCGCCGCCCCGGCGGCCGCGACGGCTCCGGGTTTCGGCCCTGACTCGCCGGTTACGCAGGACTTCATGTATCCCTCGATCGGCAGCAACTGCCTCGCCGACGGCAGTAACGCCATCGCGACCGCGCTCTCGGTGGCAGGACCGGCCACAATTCCGTTGCCGGGCCCGCAACCGGGCCAGACCGCCTACGTGTTCACCGCGGTCGGCACGCCCGGACCCGCCGAGGTGCAAAAGCTGCCGCTGAACGTCACCTGGGTGAACCTGACCACCGGCAAGTCCGGCACCGTGACGCTCAAGCCACGCACCGACATCAACCCGGAAGGGCCGACGACGCTGACCGGAATCGCCGACACCGGTTCGGGCAGCATCATGTCGACGATCTTCGGTCAGGTCACGACCAAAGAAAAGCAGTGCCAGTTCCTGCCCACCATCGGCTCGACCGTGGTGCCCTGAAGCCAACCCCGAGAAGGCGGACTGGCTAGTACGCCATGAACAGGATGGCGTCGCGGTCGTACTCCAGGCCCGGATGAACGCTGGACAGGTGAGCCTGGGTCAGCTCGACCAGTTCGTCCTCATCCTTGCCAACGATGGCTTCTCCGCACGGACACGTCAGGTGTGTCTTCACGTTGCCGCCCTTCCCTTCTGGTGACCTACTACTTAGCCGCCTTGGCGGCGGCCTTCATCTGCTTCTTGTAGGCACGCACTTCGCCCATCGATTCGGCGTCGACGATGTCGGCGACGGAGATGTGCGTGCCGGCCTTGCCGAACTGCCCGGCCGCCGCGCGCCAGCCTTTCGGCGTGACCCCGTACTGCTTGCCCAGCAGCGCCAGGAAGATCTGGGCCTTCACCTCACCGAAACCGGGCAGCCCCTTGATGCGCCGCAACAGCTCGTCGCCGTCCGGGTCGCCGGCGGTCCACAAGCCCGCGGCATCGCCGTCGTAGCGGTCCACGACGATCTGCGCCAGGGTCTGGATGCGCTTGGCCATTGATCCCGGAAACCGGTGTATCGCAGGCCTTTCCGAGCACAGTGCGGCAAACTTGTCCGGGTCGTAGTCGGCGATCTCGGCGGCCGAAAAACTCCGGGAGCCGCCCATCCGGTCGGCGATCTTCTTCGGTCCCGCGAAGGCGGTCTCGAACGGCACCTGCTGATCGAGCACCATCCCGATGAGCAGGGCCAACGGGTCGCTGGACAGCAGCGCGTCGGCGTCAGGATCCTGAGCGAGCCACAGTTTCACAGTCAACGACCAACCTTTCGCGCAACACCCTAGGACCGATGACCTATGTGTTCGACAGACTACCCACCGCAACGGCGCCGACGACCAGCGCGTTACCACCGAGCTATCGTGGCGAGGTGGTGGATGAAGCCAAATTGGCACTGCTGGTTGCCCGCGACGAACTGCATCAGCTCGTGAACGCCTATTGCCGGGCCGTCGACCGCGCCGACTACGACGCGCTGCGCGACCTCTACCACCCGGACGCGACCGATTCCCATGGCTCGTTCTCGTCGGGCGGCGTCGAGCCGTTCATCGCACAACTACAGGCGGCGCAGCCGTATGTGCGTGTCTCCCAACACAACATCACCACCACCAACTTCGTGGTCGACGGCGACGGGGCCCGTGGTGAGATCTACTGCCTGGTGTTTCACACCTTCGCCGGTCCCGAACACGACATCGACGTGATCATCGGCGGCCGGTACCTGGACACCTATATCCGCCACGACGGCCGCTGGAAGTTTCTGCAACGCACCATCGTCGCGGACTGGGCCTACCAAAACGACCCGTCCCAGGTGGACTTCAGCCATCCCAGCACCCGCGGCAGCATGCGCGGCAAGCCAGGCAAGGCCGACCCGTCGATCGGACTATTCGCACCGTCTCGCGGCTGAACTAAAAGCTCTGTCCGCCAACAACTCTGGGCAGACTAGCCGCCGCTCTTGCGGCGGAATTCCCGACGGCCTCCGCCCGCCGCGCCGTGCGCCCGAGCCTGCTTACCGCCACCGTCCTTGTGGTCGGATCCACCCGCGGACTTGGCCATCTTGCGCTCCAAGGCTTCGCGAAACTTGCGCTTGTTGTCGTCCTCGTCCTGCGCGGGCGGGGCGTCTTTTCCGGAAGTCTTGTCGGCCATATCGGCAGCCTAGCCCGACTACCGCTTACCCGGAGGCATCCCGTACAGGTGCGAGATCGGCAGCGTCAGCACCACCCGCCGATCGGTGACCATCGTGTGGCGGTATTCATCCCAATCAGGATGCTCACCGGCGATATTGCGATACAACGCAATCAACGCCTCGACGGTGTCGTCGTCGGGCGCGGCGGCCGGGGGCGTGAGCTCGGCGGTGCCTTCGGCCACCGCGTACGACCAACCGTCGTCGGAGTCGACCAGGATCGAGGCGCGCGGATCACGGCGCAAATTGCGGGTCTTGGCCCGCGGCTCGGTGATCGACACCCGGATTACCAACTCGCGCGGGTCGAAGTGGTAACTCACATTCGACAGTTGCGGGCGCCCGTCGCCTTTGATGGTGGCCAGCACTCCGAGCGAGTTCCCCGCTATCAGTGCCAGCAATTTATCGTCGAAGACTTGGCGTCCCATCCCCAAAGACTACGTCGCTCTGGTGCAATCGGATCATGACCAAGTACGCGGTGTTCCTGCGTGGCGTCAACGTCGGCGGCGTCAATCTGAAAATGGCCGACGTCGCCGCGGCCCTGACCGACGCGGGATTCACTGCCGTGCACACCGTCCTGGCCACCGGCAACGTGCTGCTGGAGTCGTCCGCCAAGGCGCCCGGGGTGCGCAAGAAAGCAGAAGCCGCGTTGCGCGAACGGTTCGGCTACGACGCGTGGGTCCTGGTCTACGACGTCGACGCGGTGCGCGCCGTCGTCGAGGCCTACCCGTACCAGCCGGAGGTCGACGGATGTCAGTCCTACGTCACGTTCGTCGCCGACGCGTCCGTGCTCGACGAGCTGGCGAAGTTGGCCAACGACGCCGCCCCCGACGAGAAGATCAGCCGTGGTGACGGCGTCATCTACTGGCAGGTGCCCAAGGGCAGCACCCTGGACAGCACGATCGGCAAGACGATGGGCAAGCCCCGGTACAAGTCGTCGACCACGACCCGCAACATGCGCACGCTGGCCAAACTGTTGCGGTGATGCCGGCGCCAAAGATCGGTAAGGTTTGTCCCGATGACCTCTGCCCGTGACACTCCCAAAGAGAAGGTCTCCCTCGGCGGCGTCTCTGAAACCGCGCTCCTGACGTTGAATGCGCGGGCGCAGGAAGCGCGGCGTGCCGATCCGCTGCTCGTCGACCCTATGGCGATAGCGCTGGCCGACTCGATCGATTACGACTTTGCCAAGTTCGGCCGGACTCGCCAGGACGTCGCGTTGCGCTCGCGGCTGTTCGACATCCAGGCCGCGTCGTATCTGGCAGCACACCCGACGGCCACCGTGGTGGCGCTGGCCGAGGGCCTGCAAACCAGCTTCTGGCGATTGGATGCGACACTCCCGGACGCCCAATTCCGTTGGCTGTCAATCGATTTGCCAGAGATCATTGATATCCGGACGCGGCTGTTGCCGACCTCTCCGCGGATGTCGGTGTGCACCCGGTCGGCCCTGGACTACACCTGGATGGACTCGGTCGACGAAACAGACGGCGTGTTCATCACCGCCGAGGGTCTGCTGATGTATCTGCAACCGGAACAGGGCATGGAGCTGATTCGCCAGTGCGCCAGCAGGTTTCCCGGCGGCCGGATGATCTTCGACCTGCCGCCGGCCTGGGTCTCCCGGGTGAGCCGGCGCGGCGTGCGAACCTCGACGCGCTACAAGGGTCCGCCGATGCCGTTCACCCTGTCGGCTGCCCAGGCGGCCGACCTGGTGAACACCGTGCCGGGAGTCCGCGCGGCACAGGATTTGCGGCTGCCGCCCGGGCGAGGTCGCGCGTTCAACGCCGCCGTGCGGATGATCTATCGCGCGCGCATGTTCCAAGCGCTGCGGCCGTGCTTGACGCTGCTGGAATTCGGCTAGCCCTCGTCGGGCACGGCCTCGAGGTAACGCAGCGCGTCGGCCTTGCCCAGCCCGAGTCCGCGAGCGACGTGGACGTACTCACGGGCCGCTGCCGCCATCGCCGCGTCGGTCGGGTCGTAGCGGGCGATGAAAGTGCCGAAGCGCCCACGAGTTTCGACAATCGCCGCTGTCTCCAGCTCGCGATAGGCGCGCGCGACCGTATTGACGGCCACGCCGAGTTGGCCGGCCAGCTCGCGCACGGTCGGCAAGCGGCTGCCGGGCGCCAAGGCGCCCTCCCGCACGCCATCGATGACCTGCGTCCGGAGTTGGTCGAACAGCGGCCGGCCGCCCTTGAGGTCGACCCGTAGCCATTCGCCCAGCTCCACGTATCCAGTATTACCCCAACCACCGCTATGTTGGTGGCTATGCGAGTGACGGTGCTCAGCGGCGCAGGGATCTCCGCGGAGAGCGGAGTGCCGACATTTCGCGACGACAAGAACGGATTGTGGGCCCGTTTCGACCCCTACGAGCTGTCCAGCACCCAGGGCTGGCTCAACAACCCCGAGCGGGTGTGGGGCTGGTATCTGTGGCGGCACTACCTGGTGGGCACCGTCGAACCCAACGACGGGCACCGGGCCATCGCCGCCTGGCAGGACTACGCCGAGGTCAGCGTCATCACCCAGAACGTCGACGACCTGCACGAGCGTGCCGGCAGCAATCCGGTCCACCACCTGCACGGCAGCCTCTTCGAATTCCGTTGCACGAGTTGCGATCTGCCCTATCACGACACCCTGCCCGAGATGCCTGAACCGGCGCTCGAGGTGCAACCGCCGCTGTGCCCCCGGTGCGGCGGGCTGATCCGGCCCGACATCGTCTGGTTCGGCGAGCAGCTGCCCGAGGGCCCGTGGAGCCACGCCGTCGAGGCGACCCAGGCGGCCGACGTGATGGTGGTCGTCGGAACCTCGGCGATCGTCTACCCGGCCGCGGGCCTCGCCGATCTCGCGCTCTCGCGCGGCGTCACCGTGATCGAGGTCAACCCCGAGCCCACCCCGCTGTCGGGCAGTGTCACGCTCAGCATCCGCGAGTCGGCGAGTCAGGCACTGCCGGGGCTGCTGCAAAAGCTGCCGGCCCTGCTGAAGTAACTAAGAGGGCCGGCGCGCTCGCCCCAGCAACAACTCCGATACCGGCATCGGCGACCACGCGGGCAGCGTCCACTCCCGCCGGGAGGTGTCCACCTCGAACCCAGCGTCGACGATCGCGCGTTCGGTATTGCGATGGGTGTGGCAGTTACCCAGGAATCGCGGCCACACCGTCCGGTCGGCGAACCGCTGCAGCCGACCGCGCAGACCGGCGCTGGCGACGTGCTCGAGATAGCGCAACTCCCCGCCCGGGCGCAGTAATTCGTACAGCCGCCGCAGCACCATCGCGGGATCGCGCACCGAGCACAGCACCAGCGAGCACACCACCGCGTCGAACGGCGCCCCGCCGCGGAACTCCTCCACGGTCTCGTTGGTCAGGACGACCGGAACGGACGCGGCCGCGGCGGCCGCCTGCGCACGGGCCGCCAGTCGCGGTTCGGGTTCCACGGCAACGACCTGCGCGACGGTCGCGGGGTAGTTGGGGAAGTTCGTTCCGATACCCGCACCGACTTCGAGCACCCGGCCCGACAGGCCCGCCAGGTTCTCCCGGCGCAGGGCCCGCACCGCCGCCGTCTCGTGAGCGGCGACGACCGGCCACACCCGGGCGAAGAACGGGTTCTCGAAAGTTGTTGTCGTTGCTGTTGTCATCCCCCACCTATTCGATTCGGAACGGGCCTCAGCATAAGCCACCCGGCGCGCGCAACTGGCGATCCCCAGCTTGGCCATCGGCGCTGCCCCCCGGCATCAGCCAAGCTCAACCGAGCTTAGTCACCGGTTCGGCGACCGGATAGCCGTTGTGCTCGAGGGAGGTCGCCACCGGCTCGCTCGGTGCGGCCGGTTCGGCCGGACCCTCGCTGATGCCGAACCGCTCGTGCAGCCGCATCAACGGCTTGGGTGCCCACCAGTTCCACCGGCCCATCACGTGCATGAACGCCGGCACCAGGACCATCCGCACCAGGGTCGCATCGACGAACACGGCCAGGGTCAGGCCCAGACCGAACATCCGCATGAACGACACGTGCGCGGCGATCAGCGCGGCGAACGACATCGACATCACCAGCGCGGCCGCGGTGATCACCCGGCCGGTGCGCGCGACGCCGTGCGCCACCGCCTCGTCGTTGGCGGCGTGCGCCTCTTTGGCCGTCGACGCCATTGGCCGGTACTGCAGCCAGTACTCGCGGATCCGCGAGATCAGGAACACCTCGTAGTCCATCGACAATCCGAACGCGATGCAGAACAACAACACCGGCATGTTCGCCACCAGCGTGCCGCTCGGCGTCGTTCCCAGCGCGCCGAGATGGCCGTCTTGGAAAATCCACACCAGCGCGCCGAACGCCGCGGTCAGCGACAGCACATTGCACATCAGCGCCTTCACCGGCATCACCACGCTGCCGGTGAGCAGGAACAGCAAGATAAAGGTGACCGCGGCCATCACGCCCAGCACCATCGGCAGGCGATCCGTCACCGCGGCGACGCTGTCGCGGTTGACCTGCGCCACGCCGGCCATCTCGACGGAACGGCCGGCGGGTCCGGGTACCTGATGCAACCGGTCGAGCTGGGTGTCGTTCGCTTGCGAGAACAGCGGTGCCGTGCTGCTGACGGTCAGGAAAGCGCTGCCGTCGACCAGCCCGGTGGCCCCCGCCGGTGGCCCCACCTGATTTCCGCCGACGAACGTTGCGCTCGGTGCCGATACCGCCGACACGTCCGAGACCCGCGACAACGCCGCGGCGTAGGCGTCAAGATCCGCCGGGCTCACACCGCGCGCATCGGGGATCACGACGGGCACCACCGTCGCGGAGTCGTGGGCGAAACCGGCGCGCAATCGGTCACCGACCTGATGCGACGACGTCGCAGGGGGCAACACCCGATCGTCCGGGAAACCCCACTTCACCGAGAGGAACGGAAGTCCCAGCAGTAGCAGCAGGGCGACGACGACCAGACCGACCGGCAGCCAGCGGCGCATCACGAACTTGCTCGACCGATACCAGAAAAGCAGCTCGACCGGCTTGTGCACGGCGTCGGGGCGGCCCAGCATCCGCCGTACCAGCCGGCGCACGTCCAGGGAATCCAGCCGGGGACCCAACAGCACGATCGCGGCCGGGGTGATCACGATGGACGCGGTCGCGACGAAGGCCACCGTGGCGACACCGGCGTAGGCAAACGACTTCAGGAAGTACATCGGGAACAGTGCCGTCGCCGACATCGACAAGGCGACGGTGACCGCCGAGAACAGCACGGTGCGACCGGAGGTGGCCATGGTCCGGATCAGTGCCTCGTCTCGGTCACCGCCCTCGGCCAACTCGTCGCGATAGCGGCTGACGATCAGCAGCGTGTAATCGATGGCCAACGCCAGGCCGAGTGCGGTGCTCAAGTTCAGCGCGAAGATCGACACCTCGGTGGTGAAGGTGACGAGCCGCAACACCGTCATCGAGCCGACGACGGCCAGCGCGCCCAGCGCCATCGGCAGCGCCGCCGCCAGCAGCCCACCGAACACCCAGACCAGCACCAGGAAGCTGAGCGGGATCGCGATGATCTCCATCATCAAGAGGTCTTCTTGGTTCTGCGTGTTGATCTGGGCGTATTGCATAGCAGAGCCGCCGGCGCGGACGGTGACGCCGTCACGGTCGTGGACGAATTGTTCGGACAGGGTTTGGGCGTTTTTTTGCGCGTCGTTTTCGCCGCCCTTGAGGTTGACCACGATCAACCCCGACTTGTCGTCCTTGCTCAGCAGGTCGGCGGCGGCTTGCGGCGGCGCGGTCCACGGGGAGGTCGCGTTGTAGACCAGCGGCGAGCGCTGCAGCTGGTTGACGAGATCGGTGCCCGCCGTGCGGGCCTGGTCGCTATTGGCGCCCGCGGGGGCGGTGACCAGGATCAGCATCTGCTGACCGCTCTGCCCGAACTTGTCGCCCAACACCTTGATGGTCCGCGCCGACTCGGAGTTCGGGTCCTGAAAACCGCCCGGAGCCAAGCTCTTGGCGACCGGCAAGCCGAAGACCGCTGCGGCGATGAACACCAGCACCCCGACCGCGATGATCCGGCGCGGCGCGGCGATGGCCAGCCGAGCGATCCTTGGCAGCATCGATGCTTCCTCCCCCGGTGGCATCCCGCAGGGCGCACACCATATTCGCGAAAACCTAGCCGCGGTAAGAGACAGGTGTCAAACAACTCCTTAACGAGCTACGGGGTACGAGCGCGATTGGTTCGATGCGGTTTCAAACCCGCGAACAGTAAGAGTCCGGCTAGAAAAATGGGGGCTAATTAAGCCGCTCACGGGCCGAATCCGCCTCTAGACCGCCGACAACCCTACTGGCGAGTAAATTGCCACCATTTTCCGAATCGTGACTCAAAGATTCCTTAATGGTTGCTCTTAGGCTCAGTGTCATGTGGATCGACGAAGCAAGCGCGGACGTCATCAAGGTTGACTTCGAGGCTCTCTACCACGGCGACGTGTTGGTGGAAGGCGAGACCTCCGAGCAGTTTGACGACTGGCAACCGCTCCCCAACGCGAGCTGACCATCATGAGCTTGCTGGCACGGCTACTCATGGCCGAACCCTCGGTCTCTCGTTGGTTCCGTCGATCCCACTGATCACTTTGCTAACAAAAACCCCCGCCGTGGCGGGGGTTTTTGCGTATGCGCCTCAAAAGCCTTTAAAAGCCTTTAAAAGCCTCAGCGCGGCGCCATCCGGATGGCGCCGTCGAGGCGGATGACCTCACCGTTGAGCATCGGGTTCTCCACGATGTGCACCGCCAGCGCGCCGTACTCGTCCGGGTCACCCAACCGCGCCGGGTGCGGCACCTGCTTGCCCAGCGACTTCTGCGCCTCCTCGGGCAGCGAACCCAGCAGCGGCGTCTTGAACAATCCCGGCGCGATCGTCATCACGCGGATGAGCTCGCGCGACAGGTCGCGGGCGATGGGCAGCGTCATGCCGACCACGCCGCCCTTGGACGCCGAGTAGGCGGCCTGGCCGATCTGGCCGTCGAAGGCGGCGACCGAGGCGGTGTTGATGATGACGCCGCGTTCGGGGCTTGTTTCGGGACCGAGCGGTTCGGTCTTGGCGATGCGCTCGGCGGCCAGCCGCAGCACGTTGAAGGTGCCGATCAAGTTGACCTCGACGACCTTCTTGAAGCCCTGCAGCGGGAACGGCCCGTCCTTGCCCAGCGTCTTGATCGCGTTGCCGATGCCCGCACAGTTGACGTTGATCCGCAGCGGGCCCAGCGACTCGGCGACGTCGAGCGCCTTGCTCACGCCCTCCTCATCGGTGACGTCGGTCGCGACGAACTTCGCGCGGTCGCCGAGTTCGGCCACGACCTCCGCACCCTTGAGGTCGATCACGACCACCTGCGCGCCGGCATCCAGCAGCCGCTTGGTGGTGGCCAGGCCCAGACCTGAGGCTCCTCCGGTGACGACGGCGACGGCGTCCTTGATCTCCATGCGAGTCCTTTCGTGATCCTGCCGACCAACTTGTTGGTCGGGGACTATACCCAGTCGTTGAGGATGTCCTCGACGTCGGTCACCGGCGCCGCGGGACGCGGCGTCTCCGGCGGGGTGCGAGAGAACCGCGGCGCCGGCAGCGGCTGCAGACCACCGTCGACTTCGTAGAAGGTGTTGCGCTCGGTGATGTGCGGCTCGGTCTGCACCTCGCCGAACGCCAGGATCGGCGTCACGCACGCGTCCGAGTCGGCGAACACCTTGGCCCAGTGGTCGCGGTCCTGGCTGGCGAACTTTTCGGTCAGGATCGCCCGCAGTTCGGGCCAGCGCCCGACGTCGTTCTGCCCGGGGATGTCGGCGCCGTCGAGGCCCAGGCCGGTCAGCATGGCGGCGTAGAACTGCGGCTCGATGGCGCCGACCGCCACGTAGCGGCCGTCGGCGCAGGTATAGGTGTCGTAATAGGGCGCGCCGCCGTCCAGCAGGTTGGTGCCGCGCGCGTCGGTCCACATCCCGGCGGCGCGCATCTGCCACATCATCTGGACCAGCACGCTGGAGCCGTCCACCATCGCGGCATCGACGACCTGTCCCTTGCCGGAACTCTGCCGCTCCCAGAGCGCGGACAGGATGCCGAGCAACAGGAACATCGAACCGCCGCCGAAGTCACCGACGAGGTTGAGCGGCGGCACCGGCCGCTCGTTGACCCGGCCGATCGAGTGCAAGATGCCGTTCAGCGAGATGTAGTTGATGTCATGACCGGCCTGCTGGCTGCGCGGGCCGGTCTGGCCCCAGCCGGTCATCCGCGCGTAGACCAGCCGCTCGTTGACCTTGGCGCAGTCCTCGGGTCCCAGCCCGAGCCGCTCGGTGACGCCCGGGCGGTACCCCTCGATCAGCACGTCGGCCTTGGCGATCAGCCGCAGGACGGTTGCGCGACCCTCGTCGGACTTGAGGTCGGCGGTCACCACCCGACGGTTGCGCATCATGGCGTCCTTCGCGACGCCACCGGAGCCCCCGGGGGTTTTAGACGGGCGATCGATGCGCACCACGTCGGCGCCCAGATCTCCCAGAATCATCGCGGCGTGGGGGCCCGGCCCGATGCCGGCCAGCTCCACCACCCTGAGTCCGTTAAGGGGCCCACCCAGCGGTCCCGCCATGGTCCACCGACCTTTCGTCTGCTCTGACTCAACCCGGTCGTTGGCATCTTCGCAGCCGCGCCCGACGGCCGCGCACCCCGGTCGCTTGCACTGTCGTTATCGTGAGCCCATGTCTGAATCCGTGCTCGATAAGCGGTCGTCCGTCGAAGGCCTTGCCGTCGCCTTGTCCGACGGCGTGCTGTCGGTGACCATCGACCGGCCCGACAGCCTCAACTCGCTGACGACTGCGGTGATCTCCGGGCTTGCCGACACCATGGAACACGCGGCGACCGACCCGCAGGTCAAGGTGGTTCGGCTGGGCGGTGCGGGTCGCGGCTTCTGCTCTGGAGCAGGCATCAGCGCCGACGACATGTCCGGCAGCGGCGGTGTTCCGCCGGACGAGATCATCGTGGAAGTCAACCGGCTGATCCGGGCCATCACCGCGCTGCCGCACCCGGTGGTCGCCGTCGTGCAGGGGCCCGCCGCGGGCGTCGGTGTCTCCATCGCTCTGGCGTGCGACATCGTATTGGCTTCTGACAAAGCATTTTTCATGCTGGCGTTCACCAAGATCGGGCTGATGCCCGACGGCGGGGCGTCGGCATTGGTTGCCGCGGCGATCGGCCGGATTCGCGCGATGCGGATGGCTCTGCTGGCCGAGCGGTTGCCGGCCACCGAGGCGTTCGCCGCGGGCCTGGTCAGCGCGGTCTATCCGGCCGAGGACTTCGACGCCGAAGTGGACAGGGTGATTGCGACGTTGCTGGGCGGGCCGGTGGTGGCGTATGCGAAGACCAAGGATTCGATCAACGCGGCCACGCTGACCGAGCTGGATGCCGCGCTCGAGCGTGAGTACCGCGGACAGGCGATCTTGCTGCGGTCGGCCGACTTACGCGAGGGTGCAACGGCGTTCCAAGAGCGCCGCACACCGAACTTCACCGACCGCTAGCACGGTTATCGGCCGGCGAAGCGGAAATCCTTGCTTGCGTCAGTTCCGAATGACTGACATCTGGGAAGGGGAACAATGCGCTGTCTGGTGACTGGGGCGACCGGCTACATCGGCGCCCGATTGGTGCCGCGTCTGCTCGATGAGGGCCATGGCGTGCGCGCGCTGGCCCGCGACCCAAACAAGTTGGCCGACGTGCCGTGGCGAGAGCGGGTCGAGGTGGCCCGTGGCGACCTGGGCGACGTCGATTCGCTGATCGAGGCGTTCGCGGACATGGACGTCGTCTACTACCTGGTCCACTCGATGGGCACATCGAAGAATTTCACCGCCGAGGAAAACCGCGCCGTCCGAAACGTCGTGACCGCCGCTCAACGTACCGGGGTGCGACGGGTGGTGTATCTGAGCGGGTTGCATCCGGAAAACCGGAAGCTCTCGCCCCATCTCGAGTCGCGCAAGGCCGTGGGCGAGGCCCTGATCGACTCCGGCATTGAGACGGTGGTGCTGCAGGCCGGAGTCGTCGTCGGGTCGGGTTCGGCGTCGTTCGAAATGATCCGGCACCTCACCGACCGGTTGCCGGTGATGACGACGCCGAAATGGGTGCACAACAGAATTCAGCCCATCGCGGTGCGCGACGTGCTCCACTACCTCGTTGCGGCAGCGACCGCACCGGTGCCGTCCTCGCGTACCTGGGATATCGGCGGACCCGACGTGTTGGAGTACGGCGACATGATGCGGGTCTACGCCGAAGTCGCCGGCCTGCGCCGGCGCTACTTGATCGTGCTGCCGTTCTTGACGCCCACGATTGCCAGCCTGTGGATTGGGACCGTGACCCCGATTCCGCCCGGCCTGGCGCGCCCGCTGATCGAATCACTGGAATGCGATGCGGTGATGCGCAATTCGGACATCGACACGATCATCGACCCACCGCCGGATGGCCTCATCTCTTACCGGCGCGCCGTCGCGTTGGCGCTGGACCGGGCGGCGTGTGGCCTGCCCGAAGCGAGTTGGGCGTCGGCAGACGCGAAGCCGGCCGACCCGTTGCCCAGCGACCCGGAATGGGCGGGCGACATCGTCTACAACGACGTACGGACGGCAACGACAAGCGCTGCGCCACAACAGGTTTGGGAGGACGCGCAGCGGGCTGCGAAAAACACCGGCCAGTGGAGCGTGGCCGAGAGCCAACCCGCAACCATGCTGCGGCTGCGCTATCGTCAGCGCTTGCCGGGATCGGCGTGGATGACTATCACGGTCGCCCCACAAGCCGGCGGCGGGAGCGCATATTCCCAACAGATGACCTTCGTGCCCCGTGGTGTGCCGGGGCAGATCTACTGGCGCGTGGCGCGGCCCCTGCACATCGCCGCAGCACGCGCACTGGCGCGCAACGTGATTGGCGGCTAGACGCCGAACATCGGCGGCAACGCCAGCACCATGATCAGACCCCAGAAAAAGTGGGTCAGCATCGGTGCGAGCACGCCGCCGCTGGCCCGTCGCTCCAGCGCGCACACGGTGCCGAGGATGACCGCAGCAAAGCCGAGCATCGGGTTGCCGGTGGCCAAGGTCACGCAGAGATACAGCAGGGTCGAAATCGCCACGGGTGCACGCCGGCCCAGCGCCGTATACAGCGCGCCCCGGAAAAAGACCTCCTCGGCGACGCCGTTGATCAGCGTGATCAGCACGATCAACCAGAACGACCCGTGGTGGGCATATTGCAGCACACGCGCGATCAACTCCGCGACGGGCGGAATCTCTCGGGCGATCAATCCGCCGACCAGGAAGAAGCCGCCGAGCAGCAGCCCGATCACCGTGCCGCTGATCACTGGACGCTGATTGCGCCCGCGCCAGTTGATGCCGCCCAGGTGCAGCGGCCTGGACAAGAACCCACCGACGATCCACACCGCCGCCAATACCAGGGTCAGCCAATAAAAGTTCGAGTCACCCGGAGCGCGCCGCAGCGAAATACCGAGCACCACAGCACCGACCACGAGCGTGATCGTGACGACGACACGGCGTCGCCGCACCGTCGACGGCGGTTCATTGTGTGGCACAGCAACATTGGTGACGGCGCGACGCAGCTCGGAGAACACGCTGGTGTGGTACGGGCTGGTGGCCTGGCTCATGCCGGACGTACCTTCGGGGTGAGAGTGAGCATGACGTCGAGGCTGGTGCGCAGCGCGCCGGCGACCGGGCCGGGCACCAGGTTGATCAGCTGCAGCGTGGGCCGCGCGATCGACGGGGTGATCGCCCGTGCCAGGCGACGGATGCGCAGGGCGTCCCCGCCGGCCCACCCGGGATCGGTGTCGGCGAGGTGATGCGGATCGGTCAGTGCGTCGACCGGCCGGGGGCGCCCGTTGCTGGTCAATGCCCGACGAATGGCGTCATCGATGCTCAGCAGGCCGCCGGGCGGGTCGGGTACCCGGTCGCGCAGGTCGCTGGCGGAGGCGACCATCGGGTGGTCGAGCGATTGCACCAGGTCGCCGGCCAGTCCCGGGGGAACCGGCAGCGCCAGCCCGGTGACCAGTGACGCCAGCGCGGTGTTCATTCGGCCGACCGATAGGGCGGTGTGCCACCGGCCCGAGACACGCGCATAGGTTTTCAGCAAGTTCCGGTAGGACGTGGTGTCCGGTCCGGCGATGTCGTAGGCGCCCGCGGGCACGCGCTCGGGGTTCGCCGCGGCGATCAGATAGTGCAGCACGTCGCGAATGGAGATCGGATCGATCGGATTGTCCATCCAGCTCGGCACCGGCAGCAGCGGGAACCGATCTCCGACATAACGCATCATCTCGAACGACGTCGAGCCGGCGCCGATGATCACCGCCGCGCCCAGCCACACCAGTTCCGGCCCGTCGGGCACCGTCAAGGCCTCGGCCACCTCGGCCCGGCTGGCCAGATGTTCGGATAGTTCGCCGTCGGCGGGCACGAAACCGCCCAGGTACACGATGCGCCGCACCCCGGCGTTGCGGGCGGCGGCCGCGACGTTGGCGGCCGCGGCCCGATCGGCGTCACGGAAGTCGGGCTGACCGATCGCGTGCACCAGGTAATAGAGCACGTCAACCGGACCCGCGGCGTCCATCGCCGCCTGCGCCGACACCGGATCCGAAGCATCCAGCCGGACCGGCGCAACGCGGTCGAACCAGCCGAAATGCTTGAGCCGCTCGGGGTTTCGGGTGGCGGCTACCACCTGGTGGTTGTTCGCGAGCAACGCCGTGACCAGACGTGATCCCACATAACCACTGGCACCGGTGACCAGAATCCGCATATACCTGACCCTATCCCGGACGGGCCGCGTCTAAACCCAATCGACCCAGCCGCGGAGGTGCACGCCGGCCGACGTCCAGCGGATGCCGGCAATGACCAGTGGTCATCATCACAACTATGAAAACTGAACAATGCAACCTACGGCACCGTAGCCCCATGCATGAACAACATTACGGGGGGCAGTTCGACATGCATCGGACTGGAAGCGTCGACCAACAACACAGCTCCATCAATCGCAGCAGTGGCAGTGAAGTTCCCAGAAAACCGGTACACCCAGGACGAAGCCATCGGCGCGCTGACCGCCTTCGCCGGCCCGGACTTTCAGCGGTTCGCGCTCAGCAGCGGGGTTGAGCACCGCAACACCGCATTGCCGCTGTCGCGATACCGCGAGCTGACAGGTTTCACCGAGGCCAATGCCGCCTATCTCGAAGTCGCTCTCGACCTGGCCGAGCAGGCGCTGCGCGCGGCGCTGGACGAGGCGGGCGTCGAACCGTCAGAGGTGGACGTCGTCTTTTCCACCACCGTGACCGGACTGGCCGTACCGACGGTCGAGGCACGACTTGCCGCGCGAGTCGGCTTGCGCCAGGACGTCAAACGCATTCCGCTGTTCGGTCTGGGCTGCGTGGCGGGTGCGGCCGGGACCGCCCGCATGCACGATTACCTGCGCGCCTTCCCCGATCAGGTCGCCGCGCTGCTCGCCGTCGAACTGTGCTCACTGACCATTCAGCGCGAAGACCATTCCGTGGCCAATCTGGTCGCCACCAGCCTGTTCGGCGACGGCGCCGGCGCCGTCATCGCAACGGGCGCCAACTACCCGGGCCGGCCTCGGGGCCCTCGGGTGCTGGCCACCCGAAGCCGGCTCTATCCCGACACCGAAGATGTGATGGGCTGGAACATCGGCAGCGACGGCTTCCGGATCGTGCTGTCGGCCGACGTCGCGAACGTCACCGAGAAATACCTGGGCGGGGACGTCCGCGGCTTCCTCGCCGACCACGGGCTGAAACCGCAGGATGTGTCGCGCTGGGTCTGCCACCCCGGTGGCCCGCGGGTGATCGAGGCTGTGGAGGAAGTGCTGGACCTGCCCGGGGATGCCCTTGATCACACCCGAAACTCGTTGCGCGAGAATGGAAACCTCTCTTCGGTCTCGGTACTGGATGTGCTCAGGGCGAACGTGGCCGATCCGCCACCGGCCGGTTCGCTTGGCCTCATGATCGCGATGGGTCCGGCGTTCTGCTCCGAGCTCGTTCTGCTGGCCTGGTAGCGGCGGACACGGGATAGTGGTGGCATGTACTACCTGCTGATCCTCGCGGTCGGGCTGGAACGCATTGTCGAGCTGGTGCTGTCCAACCGGAACGCGCAATGGTCTTTTGCCCAGGGCGCCAAGGAGTTTGGCAAGCCGCATTACATCGTGATGGTCGTCATTCACACCGCGCTATTGGTCGGTTGCGCCGTCGAACCGTGGGCACTGCACCGGCCGTTCATCGGATGGCTGGGCTGGCCGATGCTGGCCATCGCGGCGGCCAGTCAGGTGCTGCGCTGGTGGTGCATCACCACGTTGGGCCGGCGGTGGAACACCAGAGTGATCGTGTTGCCGGAGGCGCCCCTGGTGCGGCGGGGGCCCTACCGGTGGCTGCACCACCCGAACTATGTTGCAGTGGTGGCCGAAGGGTTCGCGTTGCCGCTGGTGCACACCGCGTGGCTGACGGCGGCGACGTTCACCGTCGCCAACGCGATTCTGCTCGGTGTGCGTATCCGGGTGGAGAACTCCGCATTGGGTTACACGTGAGCACACGCGCCGTCGACGATGCAGAGCGAAGCGATGTGGGGGCACCTCCCACTTGCGGGGGAGAGGATCGGCGATCATGACCTATGACGCCGACCTGCTGATCGTCGGAGGGGGGCCCGGCGGGCTCGCGACGGCCTTGCAGGCGCGCCGGCACGGGCTGTCGGTCATCGTGGCCGAACCGCGCGAGGATCCGATCGACAAGGCGTGCGGCGAGGGGCTGATGCCCGGCGGCCTCGCCGAGCTGACGTCGCTCGGGGTCGATCCGGCCGGCATGCCGTTTCGCGGGATCGCCTATGTCGACGAGCAGCGCCGCGCCGAGGCGTTGTTTCGCGCCGGTCCGGGCCGCGGCGTGCGGCGCACCACGCTGCACGCCGCGCTCGAGGCGCGCGCCAAAGAGCAAGACACCGAATGGTTCCGAACGAAGGTAACGAGCGTCGAGCAGGATGCGCATGGCGTGACCGCGGCCGGCGTTCGGGCGAGGTATTTGGTCGGCGCCGACGGCCTGCACTCGACGGTGCGGCGCAGCCTCGGCATCAAGGCGACGGCCGGAAGACCACGACGCTACGGTGTGCGTTGGCATTTCGCGGTGCCGGCCTGGTCGGAGTTCGTCGAGGTGTATTGGTCCCGATGGGGTGAGGCCTACGTGACGCCGGTAGAACCGGATCTGGTCGGCGTGGCAATCCTGTCGCAGGGACGGCCGGACCTGGGCTGGTTCCCGCGGCTGGCCCGACACCTCGAGGGAGCCAGCCGCGGCCACGCGCGCGGCTGTGGCCCGTTGCGCCAGGTGGTCTCGCGCCGCGTCGCGGGCCGGGTGTTGCTGGTCGGCGATGCGGCCGGCTATGAGGACGCGCTGACCGGCGAGGGCGTCAGCCTGGCCGTCAAACAGGCGGCGTCCGCGGTCGACGCCATCGTCAACGAGACGCCGGCGGCGTATGAGGCGGCGTGGCACCGGGTTACCCGCAACTATCGCTACCTCACCCGGGCGGTGGTGCTGGCCAGCACGCCGCGCGCGACGCGACGTGCTGTCGTGCCGGCCTGTGAACGCCTACCCGGGTTGTTCCGGTTCGGCGTCAACATTCTGGCGAGCTAACGCGCCTTCCAGACCGGCTCCCGTTTCTCGGCGAACGCCAACGGGCCTTCCTTGGCATCCTCGGATCTGATCAGGGTGCGCATCTCGTTGACCGTGCGCTCCCAGCCCACCTCGTCGCCGGTGATGACACCGTCGTCGACCCCGACGGCGATGCGCTTGCTGGCCTGCACCGACAGCGGCGCGTTCACGGTGACGCGTGCCGCCATCGCAAGTGCGGCATCGAGCACCGAGCCTTCCTTGACGACTTGATTGACCAGACCCCATTCCCAGGCGTCGGACGCCGTCATCGGTTCACCGGTCAACAGCAACTCCATCGCCACCTTGCGGGGCAGCTGATCGACGATGCGGAAGACACCACCGGCCGCGGCGATCAGTCCGCGTTTGACTTCGGGCAGACCGAATTTCGCCAGTTCGTGGGCGACGACCAGGTCGCTGGCCAACGCCAGCTCGGTGCCGCCGCCAAGCGCGGTGCCGTTGACCGCCGCGATCGTGGGTTTGTCGATGAAGTGTTGAACGTAACCGGCGAAGCCCCAGTCGGCATGGTCGGGGTGATACAGGTTCTCCCGGCGCGCGATCGCCTTGAGATCTGCTCCGGCGCAGAACGATTTGTCGCCGGCACCGGTGAGCACCACGGCCCGCACCCCCGCGTCGTGTTGCGCTTCTTCCAGCGCGTCCCCGACTCCGATGCTGACCGCGGCGTTGATCGCGTTGCGCGCCTCAGGCCGGTTGATGGTAATGACCATCACGGTGCCGCGGCGCTCAACCAGCACTGCCGGCGAGGCGCCATCAGCGTCCGTCACAGCAGTTCCACGATGGTCGCGTTGGCCTGGCCACCACCCTCACACATCGTCTGCAGGCCGTAGCGAATTCCCTTGTCGCGCATGTGGTAGAGCAGCGTGGTCATGATCCGCGCGCCGGAGCCACCGAGCGGGTGGCCGAGCGCGATCGCGCCGCCGTTCGGGTTGAGCTTCTTCTCGTCGGCGCCGATGTCCTTGAGCCACGCGAGCGGAACCGGTGCGAACGCCTCGTTGACTTCGTAGGCGCCGATGTCGTCGATCGAGAGCCCGGACCGCTTCAGCACCTTCTGGGTGGCCGGGATCGGCGCGGTCAGCATGATGACCGGGTCGGCTCCGGCCAGAGTGGCGGTGTGCACCTTGGCAATTGGGGTTAGGCCCAGGTCCTTGGCCTTCTCCGCGGACATGAACAACAGCGCGGCCGCACCGTCGGAGATCTGCGAGGAGTTCCCGGCGTGGATCACCCCGTCCTCCTTGAACGCCGGCTTCAGCGACGCCATCTTCTCCATCGGCGTCCCGCGCCGGATGCCCTCGTCCTTGAGCACCACATTGCCGTCGGCGTCCTTGATGCCCACGATCTGATCGTCGAATGCGCCGGAATCCTGTGCGGCAGCGGCCTTTTCGTGCGAGTCGAGGGAGAACTGGTCGAGCGCAGTGCGGTCGAATCCCCACTGCTCGGCGATCATTTCGGCACCCAGGCCCTGATTGGGGATCTGGCCGTCATAGCGGGAGATGAAGTTCTCCGGGTAGGGCCGCCCGCCGTTGGCCAGCGATGCGCCCATCGGGGTGCGCGACATTGACTCCACACCGCCGGCGACCACGACGTCGTAGTGCCCGGCGACCACACCGGCCGCGGCGAAGTGGATGGACTGCTGGCTCGATCCGCACTGGCGGTCGACGGTCACGCCCGGGACGGTCTCCGGCCACCCGGCGGTCAGCAGTGCGGTGCGGCCGATGTCGAGGGCCTGCTCGCCGGCCTGCATCACACAGCCCCAGATCACGTCGTCGACGATTTCAGGGTCGATGCCGGCCCTGGTGGCCAGTCCGTTGAGCACCTGCGCGGACAGCTCAGCGGGGTGCACCCCGGAAAGTCCTCCGTTGCGCTTGCCGATGGGCGAACGCACGGCCTCGACGATGACGGCTTCAGGCATGGTTAGGTCTCCTTTGACTCCGGTCTTGCCTCGATTGTCAACCAAGGGGTTGGGCGACCGAGGGGCGGGGGTGGTCTGGGCGCGCGAATTCGTTGGTGCGGTGGGGCAACGAGTGCGCGCGTGCGGTGACGACACGCCGACGGGCTCCGCCATGAGCGCAGCAGCGGATCCCTCCGCGCACGCGCCCGACCCGGCTGGCCGTCGACGTGAGAACTGAACAAATGTTAGGTCAGCTCAACCGTGGCGGCCATCAGCTAGGCGCGTGCGACCGCAGGCGCATCAGCCGGCCGGGTACGCCACTGACTTGATCTCGGTGTACTGGTCGAAGCCGGCAACGCCGTTCTGGCGGCCGATGCCGCTCTCCTTGTAGCCACCGAACGGCGTGTCGGCCGCGTATCCAGCACCGCCGTTGACGCCCATGAAGCCGGCCTTGATCCGACGGGTCACCGCAAGCGCGCGGTCGAGCGAACCCGCGAACACGTTGCCGGCCAACCCATACACGCTGTCGTTGGCGATCCGGATCGCGTCCTCCTCGTCGTCGAACGGGATGACCGAGAGCACGGGACCGAAGATCTCCTCCTGTGCGATCGTCATCTTGTTGTCGACGTTGGTGAAAAGCGTTGGCCGGACGAAGTATCCCTTGTCAAAGCCGGTCTCCGCGCCGGGGCCGCCGACCAGCGCCGTGGCACCCTCGTCGACGCCCTTCTGGATGTAGCCGTTCACCCGCTCGTACTGGCGCTGCGAGATCACCGGCCCGCACAAGGTGGCGGGGTCCTGTGGGTCGCCGCACGTGACGTTCTCGTAGATGTTCTTGAGGATCTCGACGCCTTCGTCATAGCGGGACCGCGGCAACAGCATCCGGGTCGGGTTGGCGCAACCCTGCCCGGCGTGCATGCACGGTGCGATGCCGACCATGCATGCCGTCGCGAAGTCGGCGTCCTCCAGCACGATGGTGGCCGACTTGCCGCCGAGCTCCAGGAACAGCCGCTTCATGGTGGCGGCGCCCTTCTCCATGATCCGCTTGCCGACCACCGTCGAGCCGGTGAACGAAATCAGGTCGACCTTGGGCGACAGCGTCAGTTCCTCACCCACGAAGTGATCCGACGCGGTGACCACGTTGACGACACCGGCTGGGATGTCGGTCTTCTCGGCGATCAGCCGACCGAGCCGGTTCGCGTTGAACGGGGTGTTAGGTGCCGGCTTGAGCACCACCGTGTTGCCGCTGCCCAGCGCCTGGCCGAGCTTGTTGAGGGTGACCTCGAACGGGAAGTTCCACGGCACGATCGCGCCGACCACGCCGACCGGCTCGCGCCACACCTTGATGGTGGTGTTCGCGCCGGTGAGGCTGATCACGCGGTCCCCGAGGTCGGTCTCCCAAGCGTACGAGTCGATCAGGCGGGCGGGATATTTCAGTCCGTCTGCCAGCGGGGCATCCAGCTGGGGCCCGAAAGTGATGGCGCGGGGCGCGCCGACCTCGAGGATCAGCTCCTCGCGCAGCTCGTCGATCTCGGACTCGATCGCCTCGTGCAGCTGCAGCAGGCAGCGCTTGCGCAGCTCCTTGTTGGTCGACCAGTCGGTCTCGTCGAAGGCGCGCCGCGCCGCGTCGATGGCCCGGTGCATGTCCTCCTTCGACGCGTCGGACACCTCGCCGAGCGATTCCTCGGTCGCGGGGTTGATGTTGGGGAAGGTGCCGGCCTGGCCGTCGACGAGCTTGCCGTCGATCATCATCTTCGGCTCGAACCGGACCTTTACAGTGTCAGCCATTTTTGTTCAGCTCTCTTCAGACTCGTGATCTTGTGACTCGTCCCTGCGGAGAGCCTTACTGGAAACTAGCCGATTGGCAACATGCTGCCTGCGGGCAGTCCCCTGACGTGCCATTACCGCACACTCGCACGACGTGATGACCGCGCTATTTCTGGGCGTCGAACAGCACCGGTACCGAGGTCGGCGACCGGAACACCTGCCCACGGATGTGTGGGTCGTCCCCGTCTGGGTCCAGCCGCAGATTCGGCAGCCGGTCCAACAAAAGGTTGATCGCGGTCCGCATCTCCAGGCGCGCCAGGTGCATGCCGAGGCAGACGTGTACGCCGTGCCCCCAGCCCAGATTCGCCTTGGCCTGCCGGTGGATGTTGAACGTGTTCGGGTCGTCGTAGCGATCCTCCTGCCGGTTCGCCGAACCGAGCATCGGCATCACGGTTGCCCCGGCCGGGATCGCCACGCCGCCGAGTTCGGTATCGCACGTTGCGACCCGGGTGATGGTCAGCAGGGGCGATTCCCAGCGCACACCCTCCTCGATGGCCTGCGGCAGCAGCGAGCGGTCGGTGCGGATCGCGGCCAACTGCGCGGGATTCGATAGCAGCGCCAACAGCAGGCTGCCCAACGACCGGTAGGTCGTCTCGACGCCGGCGGGCAGCAGCAAACGCAGGAAGGAGAAGATCTCTTCGTCCGCGAGTTTTTCCCCGTCGATCTCGGCGGCGGCGAGCGCGCTGATCAAGTCGTCCTTCGGCTCGGCCCGGCGCGCCTCGAGTATCGGGGCGAAGTACTCGCACAGTGCGGCCGACGCCGCCAGCCCACGTTCGGGGTTCATCAGCCAACTCAGCAGCGAAATCGACCACCGCTGGAACTGCGGGTAGTCCTTTTCCGGCAGACCCAACAGGCCCGCGATGATCTGGCTCGGATAGTCGAAGGTGAACTCCTTGACCAGATCCGCTTTGCCGTTGGGGGCGAACTTGTCGATCAGGCTGTTCGCCACCCGGCCGACTAACTCGTCCTGCCAGCGCGCTAATGACTTCTGCGAGAATGCTTTTGACACTAGCGAGCGCAGTCGTCCGTGGATCGGCTCGTCCATGCCGAGCATCACGCCCGCGCCGAGCACGGGTCCGAACGCGGCGATCACCGCCGACGAGGAAAACGTCTCGTTGTCGCGCAACATCTGCTGGATGTCCTCGTGCCGGTACACGATGAACATCGGCAGCGACTCCTCGTGCGGCAGCGCTCCCGAAGTCTCGAGTCGCTGCACGGGCTCCTCGCGGCGCAGCCGCGCGAGCTCGGTGTACGGGTCGCGCACGTCACCGGAGATTGCGTCGTCGAAGGCGCCGAAGTCCTCCAAGTCGTCGAATAGCTGTTCCATGGTTACCCCTCAGTCCGCTCATTTCCCTTGCGGCGCTTCGCCGCTAGTGAAGCCAAGCGCTGCAGCACCGGCTGTGGAAGCACGCGTGCGGCAAACACCATTGCCTTTTGGCCGGTCGTCAACGGCCATGCCCCGCCGCGCATCGACCCCTGTTTGGGAATGCCCAACACAGTCCGCGACAGGTGGTGCATGCCCGAGGCCGGGAGAATTCGATTGCAGGCCAGCAGCATGGACGCATCCGGCCCGACAGCGCGACGGCGGAACGGCGCCTCGTCAGCCAGCGCCTTCACCAGGCCGTCGGCGAACCGCTCCGGCGGCCGGGCCATCTTCATCGCAAAGCGCCCGCGGCTGTTCATCCTATGGTGCAACCGGGCATAGGGCCCCTCGAAATTGCGGTCGTCGGTAGTGCCTGCGTCCGTGATGATTTCGGTGTCGTAGGTGCCGGACACCAGCGTGGTGACACCCAGACCGAAGGGCGCGATCTCGCACGCCATGGATTCCCCCCACCGCTCCAGCGCGCCCTTGGCCGCCGAGTACGGTGCGGTGGCGGGCTGACCCCGTACCCCGGCCGTGCTGGCTACCAGCACGATGCGACCCTCGCCCGCCGCGCGCATGGCCGGCAACAAGGCCTTGGTGAGTTCGACCGGTCCCAGCACGCTGGTGGCGAACATCCGCTGCCACAGCGCCATATCGGTCTCCTCCACCATTCCGGCAGCGGAGATACCGGCGTTGTGTACCAGCGCATAGGGGGTGCCGACTGCCTCTTCGATTACCTTGGCGGCCACGGGAATCGACGCGAAGTCGGTGAGGTCGAGCTGCACCCCGATCAACCGGTCGTCGTCATCAGCGGCGCCGGTCGCGGCGCGCAGCAGTGGCATCCCCTTCTCGGGTGTGCGCATCGCCGCGACAACGCGCCACCCCTCGCGATACAGGCGCACGGCTGAGGCGAATCCGAGTCCGCGGGATGCGCCGGTGATGACGACCGAGCGTGGCTCAGCCATTCTTCCTCACGGTCGCGCAGGGGCCCTGGCCCGGCGGCGGCGCTTCGACGTGCGGCCGGCCATTCGGCTCGCCGCTCGCCCAGGTCGACCAGATGCCGACCGAATAGGGGCCCTGCGCCCCGGCCTTCTCGTAATAGCCCTGCGGGTCATACACTTTCGCCTCCGGATACGGCCATGGGCAGGCGACCGAGGTCGCCGCGTGGCTGACCTTGATGGCCCAGAACCAGGCGCCGTAGGCGAAGTAGGAGACGTTGATGATGGCGAACATCACCAGGAAGGTCCCCAGCACCGGGCGGCTCGGGAAGATCTTCGCCTTGGCGGCCAGCTTCTCGGCGACCGACTTACCGGTGTCATCGCGGTAGCAGAGGATCGCCGCGGGCACCATCACGAAGGTCACCGAGAACGACTCCCAGATCAGCGGGAATTGGAAGGTGGTGCCGGTGAACACCGATCCCCACGGAATCACCTGGGAGTAGATGTACATGCCGGCGTGCACGAGCTGAATTTCCAGCCACGCGTCGAAGAGGAAACCGATCACGCACGTCAGCAGGCCTAAGCTCCACAACGGGTGACGCGAGACGAATGCCGTCGGCCCGTACTTGGCCTGCAGCTTGCGCAGGATCCAGATCGCCGGAAAGTACGGCCCGAAATAGAAAGTGACATAGCCGAATACGACGAACGGCTCGACCGTCGGCGACAGCGACACCAGCGGCCAGGACTCCGGCCAGTGGATGAGGTCGGGGTTGTAGACCGCGAACGGCGACCAGTTCATGATCGGGTCCTGCCACACAATCAGCGTGGTGCACAGGAACATCAGCATGACCGGACTGCCCGGATTGCGGCGCCAGCCCCGGATGAACACCACCAGCAGCACCAGCAGCATGATGATCGTCGAGATGTGCAAGAAGGTGATGTAGTCCAAACCGAAGAGGAACTTCACCGGCCGCGGCCGGCCCTGCACGTTTGGGTTGGCAACCCGCGGGTCAAGAGCCACACGGCAGTTCGCGACGAAGAAGAGCGCAAAGGCCGCCAGCGCGGCACCGGCGATCCACCCGCCCCAGCCGCGCTTTTTGACGCCCGGCGCGGCGGGCTTGTCGGCTGCCTGCAACGGTGCTGATTGTTCCGTGGACATCAGTCTTCCTCCCCGAAGCGATCCACCAGATGCGAGTTGATGCCGTCGGCGTCGAGGGTCCGAGCCACCAGGTAGCCGGCGCCCATCCAGGCGCGGCGGGTCCATTTGCCGAACGACACTCGAGTCCCGGGTGCACCCGATGCGGCGGGCATCATCTTGACCCGCTCGAGGGCCTCCTTGACGCCACGGGGGCTGAGCGGATGAGCGTCGGTAAACGCACGCACAAGTGTCGCGGCAACGTCACGGTTCACCACGGTCACGCAGAACTCGGGGCGACTGCCGTCGTACTTCTTCGCGTAGGTGTCGAGGAATTCCTGGCCGATCCGGTTCGCCTCGTCGTACTGGTCGACGCCGGTCCAGCCCATGAATGCGTTCCACATGATCGGGTTGACCCATGCGTTCTGCCACGCGGTGGTGGTGAAGCGAGGTGGGTTCCAACCGAGCGCTTCGAGCGCCGGGTTGATGAAGACGATGCCGAATCCAAACCCGAGGTGCACGATCGCCTCGGCCTTCGCCTCGTGCAGCGTCTGCACCGCGGCGTTGATGTCCTGAGCCGTCTGGGCGATGGCAGCTTCCGCCACGATGCGAATCCCCTTGCGCCGACAGGCAGTTCGCAGGTTCTTCAGGTAGCTCTCACCGATCAGGCTCTGCTCGACCAGGACACCGATCTCGGCGAGTCCTCGTTTGGCGATGAGGTCGGCAAGGAAGATCGGCTCATCGGTCATGGACCCCTGAGGGAAGGCGAAGGTCCACTCGCCCAACCAGTCGTCGGTGCCGGTCACGCTAATCGCGGGCACCTTGAACCGGTCCTCGATCGCTTCCCGCAACGGCACGCAGTTGTCGGTGATGTTCGGACCGAAGACCACCAAGCAGCCTTCGTCGACCAGTTCGCCATACGCATCGATCACCGCCTTGACCGAACCCTTGGGCAGACCCTCCACCTCGCGATAGATCATCTGAACGGGACGGTCCATCAGGCCCTGGGCGACCGCCTCTTCGAAGATCAGGTCGAACGTCCGAGTGAAGGCGGCGAACAGATCTTCGGGAAACCCCGGCGGCAGCGTGAAGTCCATCAAGTAGCCGACCTTGATCGGCTCAGCGCTGCTTTCGTAAGACATCTGACCTCCGTGACGATCTGCTCACACGCAACGATTTCATGCCGACCTAATATTTGTTCAGACGGTAGCGGCGGCGGCGGGCAGCGTCAATCATCTATCCGCCGCCGCCCAGGTAGACCTCGACCATCTCGCCCAGCGCGCGACCCACGGCGACGTCGTCGGTGAGCGGCCCGGCGATCGCGGCGCGCGCCGCCTCGCCCATGGTCAGACCCTCGGCGACGAGCCTGCCCGCCGCGATCAGGACGCGGGTCGACGCGACCTCGCGCAGCCCTCCGGTTTCCAGGCGCCGGATGGCCTGGCCGAAACGCACCAGTTCGGCCGCGGTGGCGGCGTCCACGCCCGCTTCGTGCGCGACGATGCCCTCTTCCACATCGGCTGCGGGAAAACCGAATTCGATGGCAACCATGCGCTGGCGGGTCGAATCCTTGAGGTCCTTGAGCACGCTTTGATAGCCGGGGTTATAGGAGACCACCAGGCCGAATCCGGGTGCCGCGTCCAGGGTGATGCCGAGGCGCTCGATCGGCAGCTGCCGCCGGTGGTCGGCGAGCGGATGCAGCACCACGGTGGTGTCCTGCCGGGCTTCCACGACCTCGTCCAGGTAGCAGATCGCGCCCTCGCGCACCGCGCGGGTCAGCGGGCCGTCCACCCACACCGTCTCGTCGCCCCGCAGTAGATAGCGCCCGACCAGGTCTGCCGTGGTGAGGTCGTCGTGACAGGCCACGGTGATCAGCGGCCGGCCCAGGTCGTGGGCCATCGCCTCGACGAAGCGAGTCTTGCCGCACCCCGTCGGCCCCTTCAATACGAGTGCCAGACCCTGGCGGTAGGCCGCCTTGAAAATCGCCTCTTCGCCGCCGACCGCCTGGTAATAGGGCCGCACCCGAGCAGCACCGGCTTCCGGGTCGGGATCCGCACCGTTGCGACAAGCGATCCCGGACTCGTCGGTCATGACGTCCCTTCTGCCGATTGAATGGAGCCTATCCGGAACAGATGTTTGTTTCAAGTGCGTCGATGAGCGGCTTTGGCTTCAGGGTGCGTGCGCGAACTGTATTCGGGGACATGGCATCAGCGTGGATTCGGATGTTCAGGAGCTCACCCGCCGGCGAACCTCTGCCGAGCGCAGCGCCGACCGGAACAGCGGTCCGATCACCCGGGCGAGCTGATCCGGGCGGCCGATCGTGGCATGTGCGGTGCTGCCGAACACCCGGCGCAGCGCTGCCACGTCGGTCCCAGCGCCGACGGTCAGGCACACGCAGCCGGTCCCCCGCCGGCGGGCCTCGCTCAGCGCGCGGCGCGCGTCCGCGGCGCCGTATGCCCGCTCGTACCCGTGGTCGTAGGCGAGGCCGTCGGACAGCACCACAAGCAGCCGCCGAGACGTCCCGCCGCGCGCCTCCAGCACCGACGAGCCGTGCCGGATGGCCGCGCCGAGGCGCGAGTAAGCGCCGGGTTCCAGGCTGTTCAGCCGCCTGATGATGCGGGCGTCCAGATGCTCGTCGAATCGCTTGACGGGCACCATGGTTACCGCCTTGCGCCCCTGCGAGTAATAGGCGTAGAGCGAGACCCGGTCACCGAGGTCATGCAGCGCGACGGTCAGGTTGGCAATCGCCGCACGCTGTTGTTCGTGCACCGTGCGCCCGACCGTTCCGGGCTCGGCCGACGACCCCGATACGTCGAGAAGCAACAACACCGACAGATCACGCCGGCGCCGCAGGCTGTCCAGATATACCGACTCGTCGGGCACCGATCCGGCCCGCACCTCGACGCGAGCCTCGACGGCGGCGTCGATGTCGATGTCGTCCCCCTGCGACTGGCGGTGCCGACGATGCAGACCCATGCCGAGTCGCGATAGCGGCCGACGCACCCCGAGGGCGCCGTCGAGTGGCCCGGTCGCCCCAAAAGAGACGGCTTTGATCTGCGGCGCGACCTCCCGCACGGTGCACCAGTCGGGCCGGTACCGCTTGCGGACGACGTCCCATTCCGGATACCGGACGCCATCCGCCTCGGCTGCGGCGTCGTCGACGTCCTCGCTCGCGGTCGAGGCCAGCGACGACACGGCGTGCGCACCGCGTTTCCCGGAGTTCGTGCGATGCGTCGGGGCGTCCGCGCCGGGCGGCCCGCCGTTGCTGCTGCCGGCCTTACGCGTGGACGACAGCATCTTCTTCAGCCACTTACCGATGAAGCCGCCCCCACCAACCGGGCTGGTGAACAGGTCGGCGTCGTCGGAGTCGTCGACCTCGCCGTCATCGAGCTCCTCCAGCTCCCGCAATCCGTCGCTGCGCGGAACATGCCCGGGGGCTGCCCGCTCGTCTTGTTTGGTGACGCGGGCGCACGCGGCCATCACCTTGGCCGCACGGATCACGCCGAACTCCGATGCCGGGTCGTCCAAGGACGCTCGTCCGGCGGCCAGGTCCAGCGACGCGGCGGGCGAGTCACTGCGACTCGCGATGTCGCGGTTGCTCAACGACGCCAAAACCGTTGGTAGCAAATGCGCATTGGCGACCAGTGCGCGGTGGCCTTCGACCGCCAGGTAGCGCTTGGCCAACCGGGGATGACGAATCAACGACCCCACCACGTCGGGCACCAGGCTACCGGCCGCGATCATCGAAGCCTGCACGGCAATGGCCTCGAGCTGCACGCGGGCAGGTGCGGCCGCATCGACGTGAATCGTCTGACCGTCCGTCCATGTTGGTTCGCCGGGTGACAGCCCGGCGACCGTAACGGCCCGGCCCGCCAATGCGGAGGCGAGCATGCCCAGGGCCTGCAACCGCCCGGCACCACCGTCGTCTCTCACACAGTCCGCCTTGTTGACCAAATATCTGTTCCACCGTAAAGTCCGGCGTCACGGCAGTCAATGGATGGGTTGGAGAGATATCAGCCGCATTCCCAGCGCCCCGGTCGCGATAGATGTTGTTGACCAAAGAAATGCTCCACCGTAAAGTCCGGCTAAGTCGCAGTTAGCCACGACCAGAGTCAAGGAACAGTGGACTTCTCCTATCCGGCGGAATTGGAACAGTTCCGCTTCGAGTTGCGCGACTGGCTGTCCGCGAACCTGACCGATGAGCTGATCGCCGCCCGCCGGCCCTCGGGTCGCGACGACGCTTCATTCGAGATGCTGCGCGGATGGAGCCGCACGATGTCCGACGCGGGCTGGGCCGCCGTCTCCTGGCCCCGCGAATACGGCGGTCGCGGAGCGACGGTTCTCGAGCAGCTGATCTACACCGAGGAGACCACTCGCGCGCGGGCTCCGATGCCGCTCAACGTCATTGGGATGAACAACATCGCCCCCGCCATCATGCAGTACGGCACTGAAGACCAGAAGAAGACGCTGCTTCCCCGGATGATGCGCGCCGACGACATCTGGTGCCAGGGCATGTCGGAGCCCGAATCCGGGTCCGATCTCGCCTCGCTGCGCACCCGCGCGGTCCGGGACGGCAACGACTTCGTCGTCAACGGCCAGAAGATCTGGACCTCGCTCGGTCATCGGGCGCACTGGTGCCAGCTGTATGTGCGCACCGATCCCGACGCCCCGAAGCACAAGGGAATCTCCTGCCTGATCGTCGACATGAAGCTGCCCGGCATCGAGGTTCGCCCGCTCGTCACGCTCAACGGCGACACCGATTTCGCCGAGGTGTTCTTCCATGACGTACGAGTACCGGCCGACGCGTTACTCGGACCGCTCAACGGCGGCTGGCAGGTGGCCACCACCACGCTCAGCCACGAGCGGGCCGGGGCGGCACGGCTGTACGCCGAAATGCAGGTGCGGTTGGAAGAATTGGTCGACGACATCGCCGCGGAGACCGACGCGCTCGACGACCCGGTGACACTGCGTCGCCTCGGCGAAATCGCGGTCCGCATCAAGTATCTCGAGGTGCTCTGCCAGCGGTCGATCTCGGCGACGCTGTACGGCGGGTCGGAATTGACGGCGTTCGGATCGGCCAGCCTCGCCAAGACCGTGTGGGGTGAGATCGGACAGGACATGGCGGCGCTGGCCTTCGACGTGCTTGGTACCCGCGGCGACGACGCCGCGTGGGCGAACTATCGCCTCACCTCACGCTCGCTGACCATCGCCGGCGGCACCACACAGATCAACAAGAACATCACCGCGCAACGCGTACTCGGATTGCCACGCAAATGAACCTCGAACTCACCGACGAGCAGCTCGCGCTGCGCGACACCACCCGGCGCTTTCTTGCGGACAAGGCACCGATTTCGGGCCACGTACGCGGGCTGCTCGACGATCCGGCCGGTGTCGACGACGCGGTCTGGCGTGGCCTGGCCGACCTTGGCACCACCGGGCTGTTGGTGCCCGAGGAATACGGCGGTGCCGGGATGACGATGGTCGAGGCCGGCGTCGTGGCCGAAGAGCTCGGCGCTGCCCTGCACCCGGGACCGTGGCTGTCCACCGCGGTGGCTGCACCGCGCACGTTGACCCGGCTCTGCGACAGTGCCAGTGCCGCAACGCTTCTGGCTGGAATCGCCGACGGGACGACCATTGCCACCGTCAGCTTCCTGGACTTCGGGAACGTCGCGGTCGACGCATGCGGTAACGACGTGGTCCTGCGAGGCGAGCTTGGCGACGTACCCAATGCCGCGGCGGCCGACGTGCTGCTGGTGCTGGCCGAGGATGCAAACGGCACCGCGCTTTTCGCGGTGAACACCGACTCTTCGGCGGTTTCCGCAGCGCCCGAGCGCGGTATCGATCAGACCCGCAAGCAGTTTCGCGTCCAGCTCGACGGCGCGCCCGCGCAACGACTGGCCACGGCTGCACCGACCGATGTCGCCGCGGTGATCGACGACCTGCTGATCGCCACCGCCGCCGACGCGCTCGGCGCCGCCCGCGCGGTGATGGATCTCGCCGTCGAATACGCAAAAGTCAGAAAGCAATTCGGTCAGGTCATCGGGTCGTTTCAGGCGGTCCAGCACTTGTGCGTCGACATGTACGAGACGGTCGAACTGGCCCGCAGCGGGGTGGTCCACGCGCTGTGGGCCGCCGACGCCCTCGGATCCGACGAACGCCATCTCGCCGCCCTTCGGGCCAAGGCGTTCGCCGGGCGACTGGCGACCGTGGGCGACACCGCGATCCAGGTGTTCGGCGGGATCGGCTACACCTGGGAGCACGACGCGCATCTCTATCTCAAACGCCTGCTGAGCTGGAGCGCACTTCTCGGCAGACCGGACCGGTATCTCACTGAACTCGGTGCGCGCCTTGCCAACAGGAGTCACTGATGGACATCGAATACCTGCTGACCGCCACCCGCTCCGCGCGCAAGACCCTTGACCTCGACGCGACGGTGGATCTCGAGGACATTCGCGAGTGCCTGCGCATCGGCCTGCAGGCGGCCAACGGCTCGAACTCGCAGGCCTGGCGCTGGCTGGTGGTCGCCGATCCGAAGAAGCGCGAAAAGATCGCGGAGCTGTACCGCGACGCGTACCTCAAGCGGGTCGGCGGTCAGCTGCTCGCCGACCTGCTGCCGGGTGGCACGCCGGAGAGCCGGCTGATGTCGTCAACGGAGTGGCTGGTCGAGAACATGGCGAAGGTTCCGCTGTTGGTAATCCCAAGCTATCAGCCCTACTTGCCGCGTGTCGACGGCGACGAATCGTTTCACCTGGCCACGTTGTACGGGTCGATCTTCCCCGCGGTGTGGAATTTTCAGCTGGCCCTGCACACTCGCGGCTACGGCACCTGCGTCACGACCCTGCACCTGCACCACGAGCAGGAGGTGGCCGAACTGCTCGGGATTCCGCCGACCTTCGTCCAGGGCGCGCTGCTGCCAGTGGGCCGGCTGCGAGCGGGACATACCTTCTCCCCCGCTCCGCGACGGCCTCTCGACGAAGTGGTCGCGGTGGACAGTTGGGACGGTCCCGGGCTCTAGGGCCTTAGAATGGCTGTCACCGCTGTTAACAGCGCATTTGAGCCGCTTTCCGGACGGGCAATCTGATAGCCTTTAACAAAGATTTGGTTCGGCAGGAGGACGAATGCGCAGGTTGGCACCGTCGCAGTCCTCTCGACTTGTGACCCGTTAGCCATGCCCAAAGCCGAAACCTTGGCCAAGGGAAAGCGGGCCACCGATCGCCTTGGTCCGGCCGACAATTCCGGGACACGGCGCACCGAGATCCTGCAAACCGCCGCATCTTTGATCGCATCCTCGGGATTGCGAACCTCGTTGCAGGAGATCGCCGACGCGGCAGGGATTCTGCCCGGAAGCCTCTATCACCATTTCGAATCCAAAGAAGCGATCCTCATCGAGCTGATCCGCCGCTATCAGGACGACCTGCACCACATCGGGGAAAAGGCCCAGGCGAGACTGGACGACGCCGATTCGCGACCGCCCGCCGAGCAAATCATCGAGCTGGGATCGGCGGTCGCCAACTGCGCCGTGCACCATCGCGCCGCCCTGCAGATGTCGTTCTACGAGGGACCGAGCGCGGACCCCGAATTGATGAACCTGACCCGGAATCAGTCCGTCGCGGTGCAAGCGGCAATGGTGCAAACGCTGCGCGCCGGCCGGTGGAGTGGCTACATCAAGCCGGACATCGATCTGCCCACGCTGGCCGACCGCATCTGCCAGACCATGCTGCAGGTCGGGCTCGACGTCATGCGGCACAACTCTCCGCCCGACCAGGTGGCGGAACTCCTGTGCCGAATCATCTTGCAGGGCTTGGCCGCCCGGCCACCCACCGATGCGGCATTGGATCGGTCAGCCGCCTTCGCGGCCGCCAGCGCCGTCATCGAATCGTGGGCCGATGACAGCGAGGCCGATCCCAGCGACAAGGCCGCCCATGTCCGCGCCGTCGCACGAACCGAATTCGGCCGCAAGGGTTATGAAGCCACCACCATCCGCGACATCGCGTCGGCAGCGGGCCTTGGTACCGGCACCGTGTACCGGGTGATCGGTTCCAAGGACGAACTTCTCGACTCGATCATGGAATCGTTCGGGCAGAAGGTCGAGGCGGGCTGGGTCAGCGTGCTGCGCTCGGATGCCACGCCGATCGAGAAGCTGGACGCGCTGAGCTGGATCAACGTCAATGCGCTGGACCGATTCTCCGACGAATTCCGTATTCAGCTGGCCTGGATGCGGCTATCGCCGCCGACGGCGAATCCGGGCTGGTCCTATCCCACCCGGCTACGGCAGATGAAATCATTGCTCTCCGAAGGGATCCGCTCCGGCGAGATCCGTATCGACGCTCCCTCCACCGCGATGCTGGCGCGCTGCGTCATCAGCCTGCAGTGGATACCGGAGAACATCCTGCGCGATGTCGGCAAGCGGCCGGCGCTGGTGCACACCCGCGACACCGTTTTGCGCGGTGCCGCCGTGCGCGGCAAGTAAGCAAGACCGCCTAATTCAATCCGGACCCGCTATTGAGCCAAATAACTGTTACCCATACAGTTGAGCAGTTAGAACCTCGTTGGCTTTATCCGAGAAGGGGATTTCCATGACCATTGTCGATCGGTTGCGCTACGACGGCAAGCGCGCTCTCGTTGTCGGTGGCGCGACTGGCATGGGCGCCGCGGCGGCTAAGTCAGCAGCCGAGCTTGGTGCCGAAGTCATCGTGCTGGACTACGCACCGGTGGACTATAAAGTCGCCCAATCCGTCCAGGTCGACCTGCGTGATCCCGCCTCGATTGACTCCGCTCTCGACCAGATCACGGGTCCCATCCACGCGGTGTTCTCCGCGGCCGGCGTCGCCGACGGCACGATCGACTTGATGAAGATCAACTTCATCGGCCACCGCCATCTGATCGACCGCCTGCTGGAGCGCAACCAGCTTCCCAACGGCTCGGCCATCTGCTTCATCTCGTCGGTCGCCGGCATGGGCTGGGAGAACGACCTGGACCTGATGCTGGAGTTCCTGGAGACGCCGGACTTCGCGGCGGCCGTGGAGTGGTGCCAGGCACACGAGGCCGAAGGGATCAACCACTACGGGACCAGCAAGAAGGTGATCAACACCTACGTGGCCACCCAGGGCTACCCGCTGGCGAAGAAGGGCATTCGCATCAACGCGATCTGCCCCGGGCCGACCGACACCCCGCTGGCCCAGGCCAACGCGGACCTGTGGCTGTCGTTCGCCCAGGACTACCGCGATGAGACCGGCTCCAAGGTGCACACCCCGGAGCAAATGGGCGACGTGATGGCGTTCCTCAACAGCGAGGCCGCCTGCGGCGTCAGCGGTATCACCCTGCTGGTTGACTCCGGTCACACGATGGCCTCTATGACAGGTGCCTATGCGCCGGGCAAGCCGATCATCGACATCATCATGGGCAAGATCAAGCTCTAGATAGCGAGCGCGGCGTAGCCGGGCGAAGTCGGGTCGCCACCATCGGACCTAGTGGCGATCGCGAGCGCGGCGTAGCCGGGCGAAGTCGGGTCGCCACCATCGGACCTAGTGGCGATCGCGAGCGCGGCGTAGCCGGGCGAAGTCGGGTCGCCACCATCGGACCTAGTGGCGATCGCGAGCGCGGCGTAGCCGGGCGAAGTCGGGTCGCCACCATCGGACCTAGTGGCGATCGCGAGCGCGGCGTAGCCGGGCGAAGCGGGTCGCCACCATCGGACCCGGCCGCGCTACCGTCGGAGGCATGGCACGCGTCATCGTCTTCGGCGGACACGGCAAGGTCGCACTGCAGCTGGCTCGCATCCTGAGCGAGCGAGGCAATCAGGTGACGTCCGTCTTCCGCAATCCCGATCACCGCGACGATGTCGCCGCCGCCGGCGCTGAACCGGTGGTTGCCGACATCGAGCAGCTGGACACCAACGCGCTGGCCGAGCTGCTGCCCGGACACGACGCGATCGTCTTCTCGGCCGGTGCTGGCGGCGGCAATCCGGCGCGCACCTATGCCGTCGACCGTGACGCCGCGATCCGGGTGATCGATGCCGCCGCCCAGGCCGGCGTCAAGCGGTTCGTGATGGTGTCCTATTTCGGTGCCGGTCCGGATCACGGTGTGCCGCAAGATGATCCATTCTTCGCCTACGCGGAGGCCAAGGCCGCCGCGGACGCCCATCTGCGAGCGAGCGCGCTGGACTGGACGGTGCTGGGTCCCGGCCGGCTCACGCTGGAACCGGCGACCGGCAAGATCGTCGTCGGCGCGGGCCAGGAGGTTTCGCGGGCCGATGTCGCGCTCGTCGTGGCCGCCGCCCTGTCCGATGATTCGACGATCCGGCGGACCATCGGATTCAACAATGGAGACGTCCCGATCGCCGAGGCATTGGCGGGCTGACTAAACTTCTTCTCGCAACTGGTTTGCGTGCGCCGCACCCGCGGCGCAAGCATCGAGCGAAGCAAGCATTGATCACGCTTCGTGAGAGGGAACCCGGTGAGAATCCGGGACTGTCCCGCAACGGTATGCAGGAACGAACGCCGTCAATAGGCACTGGTCGCAAGACTGGGAAGCGACGGCCACTAGGAGCACCACCAGGTGCGCGCCTGCGAGTCCGGAGACCTGCCAGCTGTGCCGGGCGCGCCGCGCCCGGCGGCTCATCGCCTCGTGGAATGGGCGTTTGGCTGCAGCCGTTGGCGGTAAGTACCTGCAAGAAAAAGGGTGCTCACCGCGGCAGGATCGGCTGTACGTCCGCCGGCGGTGACCACCATGCCGATTGAAGGACGAATATCGTGACTCCCCAACCATTCACCGCAACTGTCGTCGGCTCTGCCCGCATCGGCCCGAAACGCGAACTCAAGCGCGCGACCGAGGGTTATTGGAAAGGCCGAACCAGCCGAACGGAACTGGAAAAGGTCGCCGCCACCCTGCGCCGCGACACCTGGAAGGGCTTGGCCGACGCCGGGTTGGACTCGGTGCCGGTGAACACGTTCTCGTACTACGACCAAATGCTGGACACCGCGGTCATGCTGGACGCGTTGCCGGCCCGGGCCGCACAGGTTCCCGACGACCTGGACCGCTACTTCGCCGCCGCGCGCGGCACCGCCGACGTCGCGCCGCTGGAGATGACCAAGTGGTTCGACACCAACTACCACTACATCGTTCCCGAGATCGAGCCGGCGACGAAGTTCACGCTGAACCCCGACAAGGTGCTCTCCGAGCTGAAAGAGGCTCTCGAGCAAGGCATTCCGGCGCGCCCGGTCGTCATCGGTCCGATCACGTTTCTGTTGTTGAGCAAGGGCGTCAACGGTGGTGGCGCGCCGATCGAGCGGCTGCAGGAGCTGGTGGGAATCTATACCGAACTGCTGAGCCTGCTCGCCGAGAACGGCGCGCAGTGGGTACAGATCGACGAGCCGGCGCTGGTCACCGACATCTCCCCCGACGCCCCCGCGCTGGCCGAAGCTGTCTACAACGAGCTGGGCAAGGTGAGCAACCGGCCCGCGATCTACGTCGCTACCTACTTCGGTGACCCCGGCGACTCGCTAGGGGCGCTGGCCCGCACGCCCGTCGAGGCGATCGGTCTCGACCTGGTGTACGGCGCCGACACCGCGATCGCCGCGGTGCCGGAGCTGGCCGACAAGACCCTAGTGGCCGGCATCGTCGACGGACGCAACATCTGGCGCACCGACTTGCAGGCGGCGCTGAGCAAGCTGGCCACGCTGCTGGGTTCGGCCGCCAACATCGCGGTGTCGACGTCGTGCTCCACGCTGCACGTGCCGTATTCACTGGAACCGGAGACCGGCCTCGACGACGCGCTGCGCAGTTGGCTGGCATTCGGCCAGGAGAAAGTGGCCGAGGTGGTGACGCTGTCCCGAGCGCTGCACGAGGGCCGCGACGCGGTCGCCAAAGAGATCGCGGCCTCCAGTGCCGCCGTCGCCTCCCGCAGAAAGGATCCGCGGCTGCACAACGATCAGCTCCGATCCCGGATCAACGAGATCGTCGCCACCGGTACGCACCGCGGTGACGCGGCGCAACGGCGGACCAGCCAGGACGAGCGGCTGCACCTGCCGCCGCTGCCGACCACCACGATCGGGTCGTTTCCGCAGACCGTCGAGATTCGCAAGGCCCGCGCCGCGCTGGTCGCCGGCGAGATCGACGAGGCCGAGTACGACAAGCGGATGAAGCAGGAGATCTCCGACGTCATCAAGCTGCAGGAGCAGCTTGGCCTCGACGTGCTGGTGCACGGTGAGCCCGAGCGCAACGACATGGTGCAGTACTTCGCCGAGCAGCTGGACGGCTTCTTCGCCACCAAGAACGGTTGGGTGCAGTCCTACGGCAGCCGCTGCGTGCGGCCGCCGGTGCTCTACGGCGACGTCATCCGCCGACAGCCGATGACGGTGGAATGGGCCAAATATGCGCAGTCCCTAACCGACAAACCGGTCAAGGGCATGCTGACCGGCCCGGTGACGATCCTGGCGTGGTCGTTCGTCCGCGACGACCAGCCGCTGGCCGACACCGCCAACCAGGTGGCACTCGCGATCCGCGACGAGACGGTGGATCTGGAGTCCGTCGGCATCGCGGTCATCCAGGTCGACGAGCCCGCGCTGCGCGAGCTGCTGCCGCTGCGTCGGGCCGATCAGGAGGACTACTTGCGTTGGGCCGTCGGATCTTTCCGGTTGGCCACCTCCGGTGTCGCCGACTCGACTCAGATCCACACGCACCTGTGCTACTCGGAGTTCGGCGAGGTGATCGGCGCGATCGCCGACCTGGACGCCGACGTCACGTCCATCGAGGCGGCGCGCTCACACATGGAGGTGCTGGACGACCTGAACGCGGTCGGCTTCGCGAACAGCGTGGGCCCGGGCGTCTACGACATCCACTCACCGCGGGTGCCAAGCTCCGGCGAGATGGCCGAGTCGCTGCGGGCCGCGCTGCAGGCTCTGCCTGCGGAGCGGCTGTGGGTCAACCCCGACTGCGGGCTCAAGACGCGCAACACCGACGAGGTGACCGCGTCGCTGCAGAACATGGTTGCTGCCGCGCAGGAGGTGCGCGCGGGGGTTTGACGGTCGATAGCGCCGAGCGTCACGCCAGCGTGGCGCTCGGGCTTCGGCGTCACTCTGGCGTGACACTCGGCGAGTTGTCCTGGGCCTTGTCCTGGGCCTTCTCCTTCTCCTCGGCCTGCACGTCGGCCTTCTCCTCGGCCTTCTCCTGGGCCTTCTCTTCGGCCTTCTCTTCGGCCTTCTTCTGGGCCTCAGACTCGGACAGGACCTGGACCGGCACCTGGTCGTCCCAGGGCTGCCGGGTGACCATGTCCGCGACTTTGACTATGCCGCGCTCGAATTCACCCGTCGCCGCGTCCACCAGCCGGTAGGACTGTGTCTGCTTATGGATCGGCTGGGCGTCGAGTAGCACGACCCGTACCTCACCCGGCAGGAAGCCGCAGCGCTGCTGCATCGCGGCGATCAGCTGCTCGTTGTGCATATGGCCGTCGCCGAAATTCCATCCGACGGCGGTGCTGCAGATCCGCTCCCCGTCGGTGATCACGTAGTCGTCTTCGTTCTGACCGGCCATCGCCCGATGCGCCAGCGTGAACAACGCCCGGCCGTGAGTGTTCATGGCGCGGAACGCATATCCGAGATACATCGGGATCTGCGCACGCTCCTTGCCGTACACCTTCTCCAGCTGGGCCGCGGGCATGCTGGCGATCGAGACGATGTTGTGGCTGATCTTCTTGTCCGCCGAGGCCTTGATACACCACAGCGTGGTGTCCCAGTTGCCCGCGTAATAGCGCATGCCGGGCAGGAACGAGATTTTACGCGGAAACAGATTGCCCGCGATCACGATTGAGGCGATGAACGCGATGAAAATCCCGACCAGCACGGGGTTTTTCAAATCGGTAAGTCCGGTATGGGTGTGGCCGACGAACAGCGCGAAGATGCCGAAGATCATGAACACGTTCCATTCCAACGGCACGCCCATCGGGATGGCCGACAGGATGCCGAAGTGGAAGATCACCATGATCGCGGCGGGTACCGCCGTCCACCAGCCGCCGTGCGCGACGAATAACGCGATGGGCACGCACATTTCGACGAAGGTGCTCACGTGGGCGAACACCCGTGACAACCGGCCGGGCCGCAGATCGTCGGGGAACTTCTCGAAGAACATCCGCTTGATGAACCGGGGCCGAAACACCGGGTTGTTGGACATCATCGTCGACATCACGAACGGAAAGTGCTTGTTCAGCTTGGATGTGGCGGCGCCGATCCAGATCACCATGAACACCAGCTTGGCGGCGACGATCATGTCGACACCGCCGAACAGGAACGTCACCGACAGCGTCGCGTACACCTCACCTCGGGCGGCCAGGAAGATGACCTTGTCGCGCAATCCCAGGATCCCGAGCAGCACCAGGATCAGCATGATCCGCCACGGGCGAATCATCCCGATGTGCGTGCCCAGCTCGGGTATCGGGCCGGTGCCGTCGGCGAACAAGGTCAGGAAGATCACCAGCAGCAGCAGTCCGTACAGCGCGTTGTCGACCAGGGTGCGGGCGGTGCCCTTGGTGCCCGGGACGCGCTGGGGCCACGGGGGCAGCCGGATGGTGTCGGGCCGCAGCCAATACAGGATCGACCCCAGCGGCGGATTGAACCGGTTGTTCAGCGGCCCGAAGCCGCACCCCAGCCCGACCACCTCGAAGAGCATCGTGTACAGCACGACCTTCTCGAACACGATCGGCTCGGCGTACCACGACATGACGTCGGTGAACGCCAATCCGCGCGTGGTGGGCACCGCCAACAACCAAGCGAACAGGATGTAAAGCAAGATCTTGGCGACGTAGAACAGATGCAGAACGACCGGTGTTCCGAAACCGACCTCGGCCCAATGTCGGGCCATCGGGCGGATCTTCTCGCTGCGGGACAGCTTGCTCCACTCGTCGATGTCGACCTGCGGCAGTTCGGGTTGGAGAAATCCCATGGTTCCACACCCTAGAACCTGTGCCGGCCAACCGCGTTGCGGATCGCGGATGACATCCTTTGCCCGCAGGTTCTCTGGCGGTTAGCGTGACGTAATGGCACCCGCTTAGGAGATGTCCATCATGAGCAGACTTCGGATCCTGATATCGGCCACCGTGTTCGCAAGCCTGGCGGTCGCCAGCGCCGGCACGGCGTACGGCCAGGCGCCCGCACCGGGTGATTCCTGCACGGTGTTGCATTCCACCACGCAAGACGCCAACGGCCGCACGATGTGGTGCAACCCAACCATGACCGGCAACCACAGCCTGGTCTGGCAGTACGGCGGGCCCGCGGACTAGGTGCTCAGCTGCGGGCCAGTACCCGCTGCTCGCGTCCCGAGTATGCGCTCAACGGGCGGATCAGGGAGTTGGCAGCGGCCTGCTCCATGATGTGAGCGGTCCACCCGGTGATCCTGCTCATCACGAAGATCGGCGTGAAGCAGCCGATGTCGAACCCCATCAGGTAGTAGGCCGGGCCGGTCGGGAAATCGAGATTCGGTTTGATACCGGTGGCGTCGAACATCTCGGCTTCCAGGATGTTGTACATGTCCAGCCAGCGCTGCCCGTCGCGCGTGGCCGCGACGCGGCTCAGTGCTTGCTTCATCGTCGGTACCCGTGAGTCACCGTTCTTGTAGACCCGGTGCCCGAATCCCATGACCTTCTCTTTGCGGGTGAGCTTGCCGCGCAACCACTCTCGGGCATTGCCCGGCTCGCCGATCTCGATCATGTCGTGCATTACCGCCTCGTTGGCGCCACCGTGCAGTGCACCCTTGAGCGCACCGATGGCCCCGGTGACGGCGCTGTAGATGTCCGATTGTGTCGACGTCACCACCCGCGCGGCGAACGTCGAGGCGTTGAAACCGTGTTCGGCGTAGAGGATCATCGACTGCTCGAAGGCCCGCACGATCGCGGGTTCGGGTACCTCGCCGAAGCACATCCGCAGAAAGTTCTCGGTGTAACCCAGACCGCTGTGCGGCGGGATCGGCGCCAGCCCACGCCGGCGTCGCATGTCCACCGCGACGATGGTGGGCAACACCGCGAGCATGCGCAGCGCTTTGGCCCGGTTCGCCGAGTCGTCGTCCTCCTCGGGGTCCTCGGCGCCCAGAAAGCTGACGGCGGTGCGTACCACGTCCATCGGATGGCAGTTGTCGGGCAGCTTGGTCAGCAGCGACAGCATCGACCGGTCGAGCCGGCGGCTGGCGCGCTCGCGCTGGCTGAACAGCGCCAGCTCTGCGTCGGTGGGCAACTCGCCGCGCCAGAGCAGGAATGCGACCTGCTCGAAACTGCAGTGCGCGGCCAAATCCTGGACTGGATATCCGCGGTAGGTCAGCGAATTGGTCTCCGGCACCACTTTCGAGATGGCGGTGGTGTCCACCACCACGCCGGCGAGGCCCTTCTTGATGTCAGCGGTCGGCGCGGTCATGACTGCATCCCTTCGAGCGTGAAATTGTAAGTGTTGGTGTCGAATTCGTTGTAGTCCCGGTAGCGCAGCAGCGAGTACAGCCGGCTGCGTTGTTGCATGCGATCCAGCAGATCGAATTGTGTTCCCGATGACTCGATTTCACACAGGCCCGCTTCGACCGCGAACATCGCCAACCGCAACGTGGTCACGGGGTAAATGACGACGTTGTAGCCGATGTCGGCAAGCTGGCGCGCGCTCAGCAACGGCGACTTGCCGAATTCGGTCATGTTGGCCAGCAACGGAACATCGACGGCGGCGCGGATCGCCTCGAACTCTGCGACCTCGGTCAGCGCTTCGGTGAAGATCATGTCGGCGCCGGCCTCGGCGTAGGCGCGCGCACGGTCGATCGCGGCGGGCAGACCCTCAATGCCGGCGGCATCCGTGCGTGCGCAAATGACGAAGTTGGGGTCACGCCGCGCGGATACCGCTGCGCGCAAACGCTTTATCATATCCTCGGCCGGGACGACGGCCGTGCCGTCCAGATGGCCGCAACGCTTGGGGTGGACCTGATCCTCGAGGTGGCATCCGGCCAGTCCGGCGTCCTCCAGGACGGTCACCGTGCGCGCCGCGTTCAGCGGCGCGCCGAATCCGGTGTCCGCGTCGATCAGCGTGGGCAGCTCGGTGGCGGCGGCTATCTGCGCACCCCGGCCCGCGACTTCGGTCAGCGTCGTCAGGCCGATGTCCGGCAACCCGAGGTCGGCGGCCAGCGCGGCACCGGACACGTAGACGCCTTCGAAGCCCGCCTCGGCGACCACCTTGGCCACCAGCGGCGAGAAGGCACCCGGAAGCCGTTGCAGCCGACCGGAATTAAGACCCGCCCGCAACGTGACGCGCTTGTCCCCGGCACCGGAGGAGGTGCCGATCATCGGAAGATCCCCGACGGGATCGCCGGCGCTTTGTCCAGCTCCCGCGGATGGACCACCACATTCAGCGCCCCCAACGCGCCGCCCTTCAGATCGGCAAGGGCGTCCACGGCAGACAAGAACCGTTGCTGCTCAGAGGTTTCCACGATATCGTCGGCGAGTTCGGTGAACTTGCGGATATACTGCTCACGCGCGAATGGCCGAGCGCCCAGCGGATGGGCATCGGCCACGGCCAATTCGTCGCAGATCACCTCGCCGCTCTTCAGCGTCACCTCCGCGCGCGCCCCAAAAGCCTTCTCGGCCGGATCGTTCGAGTGGTAGCGACGCGTCCACTCCGGATCCTCGACGGTGCAGATCTTGTGCCACAACGCGACGGTGTCGGCTCGGTGCGCTCGCTCCGGGGCATACGAGCGCTCGTGGTGCCAGCTGCCGTCCTGCAGCGCAACGGCGAAGATGTAGGGCAGCGAGTGATCCAGCGTCTCGCGCGAGGCGTTGGGGTCGAACTTTTGTGGATCGCCCGAACCGGTACCTATCACGTGATGGGTGTGATGGCTGGTGTGCAGCACGATCGTCGCAACCTGATCGAGGTCGCCGACCCGCTGACGCAGCCGGCGCGCCAGGTCGATCGGTGCCTGGCTCTGGTATTCCGCCGAGTGCTCCTTGGTATAGCTGTCCAGGATCGCGCGCTTAGGTTCGCCCGGCTCCGGTAGCGGCACCTGGTAGGTGTGGTCGGGACCGCCGAGCAGCCAGGCGATTACACCGTCCTCGCCTTCCCAGATGGGCGCCGGGGCGCCTTCGCCACGCATCGCGCGGTCGACCGCCTCGATGGCGATCTTTCCGGCGAACGCCGGCGCGAACGCTTTCCAGCTGGAGATCAGGCCCTTGCGGGATTGCCGGGTTGCCGTGGTCAGGTGCAGCGCTTGTCCGACCGCCTGATAGATGGTCTCGGTGTCCAGTCGCAGCATCGTCCCGATGCCCGCTGCCACCGACGGACCCAAATGTGCGACGTGGTCGATCTTGTGCTCGTGCAGGCAGATTCCCTTGACCAGATCGATCTGGATCTCGTAGGCGGTGGCCAGACCGCGAATCAGGTCGGCGCCACGCACGTCGAGCCGCTGGGCGACGGCAACCAGCGGCGGAATGTTGTCGCCGGGGTGGGAGTAGTCCGCGGCCAAGAACGTGTCGTGGAAGTCCAGCTCGCGCACCGCGACGCCGTTGGCCCAGGCCGCCCACTCGGTCGAGAAGTTGCCCTGCAAGCCGAAGACCCGCGCTCCCCGCTGCACCGGATGCGCCACCGCCTGCTCGCGCGCCACCGTGACGGGTCGCCGGATCACCGCGGCGGCGCTGACGGCGGCGTTGTCGATGATGCGGTTGCTGACCATCTCCGCGGTCTCGGCGGGCACGGCGACCGGGTCTGCCGCGACCTCGGCAATCTTGAAAGCCAGGTGCTCGCGGCGGGGGAAGTCGTCGGCGCTACGCCGGGTTCGCACGTCATGGATGCGCATAAATCGCACAGTACGCAGCCGGAGAAACGCGGTAAATCCCCTAAAAGAGCGTAATTTTGTGTCCTGATACCGGTGATTTTGCGAATCTTGTGAAAGGCGGTGAGCGTACCCTGTCGCAGATGGCGAAGACGTTCGCGGGTGCGCGGCTGCGCCGGCTGCGCGAAGAGCGGGGGCTGACTCAGGTCGCGCTGGCGCGCGCCCTCGGACTGTCGACCAGCTACGTCAACCAGCTGGAAAATGACCAACGCCCGATCACCGTCCCGGTGCTGCTGACTCTGACCGAGCGATTCGACTTGCCGAATCAGTACTTTGCGCCCGAGTCCGATGCCCGACTGGTCGCGGATCTGCGCGAGATCTTCGCCGAGGGACCCGCGACGGCGGGCCAAATCGAGGAGCTCGTTGCCCGCATGCCAGAGGTCGGCCAGGCGCTGGTGAATCTGCAGCGGCGCCTGCACGACGCCACGGCCGACCTGGAAGCGCTGCACAGCCGGGCCAACGCGGAGACATCCGCGGGACCCTCGCAGCCGATGCCTTTCGAAGAAGTCCGGGACTTCTTCTACGACCGCAAAAACTACATCGGGGATCTCGACCTCGCGGCCGAACAGTTGTTCAACCAAAACCGTTTGCAGACAGGCGGACTCGACAGCCAGCTGGCGGAGTTCGTCCGCGACCGGCTCGGCGTGACCGTGGTTATCGACGATGGTCAGGTCTTGAATCCCAACTCGAAACGACTGTTTCGCGCCGAGTCGAAGACCTTGTATCTGGCCCGGTGGTTGCATCCCGGCCAGCGCGCTTTCCAGTTGGCAACCCAGATCGCATTGCTCACCCAGGCCGAGCTGATCACACAACTCATCGACGGCGACGACCAGCTCAGCGATGATGCGCGGGGGGTGGCACAAATCGGGCTGGCCAACTACTTCGCCGGCGCGCTGTTGTTGCCCTACCAGCGATTCCTCGATGCTGCCGAGGCCATGCGCTACGACATCGACCAGCTGGCAAGACGTTTCGAGGTGGGGTTCGAAACCGTCTGCCACCGGCTGTCCACGCTGCAACGCCCGAGCGCCCGCGGTGTCCCGTTCATCTTCGTCCGGATCGACAGCGCGGGAAACATCTCGAAACGTCAGTCCGCCACGGCTTTTCACTTCTCACGCGTGGGTGGCAACTGCCCCCTCTGGGTGGTTCACCACGCATTTTCCCGTCCCGGCCAGTTCATGACTCAGATCGCACAAATGCCCGATGGACGCACCTATTTCTGGCTCGCCAGGACCACGTCGACAGAACCCAGCCGCTATCTCGGCCCGGACAAGACCTTCGCGATCGGGCTCGGTTGCGATGCGGCCCACGCCGAGAAACTGATCTACTCCGTCGGTATCGACCTCACCGACGCCGGGGCGATAGTGCCGATCGGCGCGGGCTGCAAGATCTGTGACCGGCCCGCGTGCCCGCAACGCGCGTTCCCCTACCTCGGCCACCCGGTGCACGTCGACCCACACTCCAGCACCGATCTGCCCTATCCGCCGATAATCCCGTGCTGAGCGGCCCCCAAAATTGTGGCCGGCCAACGCCTTTTGCATCGGCGTAAAAGACCGTCAGCGACGGCGGCCGGAATCGGTCCATGAATTCCGCGCGAACGGACTGCTGCCGGGTCGCGATCGGTGTAGTTTGCTGCTCAGCGAGGGCACGGCAACCGAGGAGCGGTCATGGCGGACGTCGATTATTGCGTGGTCGGAGCGGGTTTCGCGGGTTTGACGGCCGCGTTGCGGCTGAACCAAGCCGGGCACTCGGTGGCCTTGCTGGAGGCCCGCGACCGCGTCGGTGGTCGCACCTTCACCGTGACCCGCGACGACGGCGTATGGGTCGACCGCGGCGGCGCTTGGATCGGGCCGGGGCAGGACCGGATCTACGCGCTGATGCAAGAGTTTGGGGTGCCGGAGTACAAGCAGCACAACGACGGCGACGCCATGATGATCGTCGGCGGCAAAAAGCACCGCTACGGCGGCACCATCCCGTGGACGATGAGCCCGTGGGCGGTCGCCAACCTCGGGCTCGCCCTGGCCAGCATCGAGAAAATGGGCAAATCTCTTCCACGCGAAGCCCCGTGGGAGGCGAAGAAGGCCCACGAGTGGGACCGAATCAGCATCGGGCAGTGGATTGAAAAGAATTCCATGTCCTCCGAAGCCGCCGAGATGCTGGACATGGCCTTCGCCGGCCTCTACACCTCGGCCGCGTCGGAGACGTCGTTGCTATGGGGGTTGCTGCAGACGGCTTCGGCCGGCGGACTCACCTTCGCGATTTCGGGCAAGGGCGGCTCCCAGGATGCCCGCCCGGTCGGCGGCATGGGCGCCCTGCATCGCCCGATCGTCGCCGAACTCGGTGACGCGCTACACCTTTCGCAGCCGGTCCGGCAGATCAGCCAGGACGCCGACGGCGTGACGGTCACCGCGGCCGATCTGACGGTGCGGGCGCGGCGGGTCATCGTCGCGATCCCGCTGGCGGTCGCGACCTCGATCCTGTACGAGCCACTGCTCCCGGTGGACCGGACGTTCCTGCACCAGCGCATGGTGAGCGGCGCGGTGATCAAGACATCGGTCTTCTACGACGAGCCGTTCTGGCGCGCCGACGGACTATCCGGCCAGTCCGCCGCACCGGGCTCCCCGGCCTCTTTGACGATCGACGCCTGCACGGACACCGGGAACCCGGGCATCATGTGCGTCATCACCGAGGGGCCGGCTGCGCGCCGGCTCACACATCTCGACGAGGCCGAACAGCAAGAGATTCTGATCGGTCAGCTCGTCGATCGGTTCGGCAGTAAGGCCAAGGAGCCGCGAGAATTCCACCTGCAGAACTGGACCGTGGACCGTTACTCCGGGGGCGGGATGATCGGCCACGCCCCCACCGGCGTGCTGACCGAATACGGCTATACCCTGCGTCAACCGTGCGGTCGCATCCACTGGGCCGGAACCGAGAGTTCGGCCGTCATGTGCGGGTGGATCGACGGAGCGATTCGTTCCGGGGAGCGCGCCGCGACCGAGGTGGCCGCCGCCGAAACCGCCGCGGTCGGCTAGCCCCAGCACGCCTACCTGGTCAGCCCCGGCGTGCCCGCTCGACAGAGCAGTGCCACAATGGGCCGAATATCGGCATCACGGGGGCGTGACCAGGAGAGTTGACGGGATGGGTGTTAGCGTCCCAGGCCCGTTGGGTCGTCGATCCGCTCAGCGATATCGGCTGCGGCTACACGCCAGCGCCGGCAGCGGCTTCTACGCCAGGGAGCAACTTCGGCTGCTCCGAATCTACTTGGGCGGCACGACTTTTCTTTACACCTATGGCGTGACGTTCACTCTCTTTCCCATCCACAAGGGCCTGACCTACGCAAACCCGACCGGAGGCATCATCGCGGTCGTCCTCGGCGTCGCCGCACTGGTCTGGTTGGGCGTGCGTCCGGACCGGCCCGCGCCGGCGACCGCCGTTGCGATCGCGGCCACCCCGATCGTGATGGCCTTCCACATCTCGATCATCGCCGAGTTCGTCTGCCTGATCGCGCCGATCTTCCTGGCCATGTACCTGCGCGCCTTCCACTCCCCGCGTCGCGGGGGGATTCTGGTCGCCGTGCTGACCGGGGCGTGCGTCCTGGCTCTCGCGGTCGCACCGACGCCCAAGCTGGTGATCGACTACTTCATCTTCGTGATCGCCATCGTCGGTGCCGCCGAATCGTTCGGGTTGCTGATGCGAGCCCTGGTCGCGGCGGCGTGCACCGATCCCCTGACGCGTCTGCTCAACCGGGCGGGCTGGGAGATCGCCACGGCCGACCTGCTGGACCGCTCCCGTTCGGCGGCGATCACCATCACCGTCGTGGTGCTCGACATCGACAACTTCAAGACGATCAATGACACCCGCGGGCACTTGGCCGGCGACGAGCATCTGATCAGCCGGGCGGAATGCTGGCGAAAACTGGCGCCCGCCAATGCCGTTCTGGCCAGGCTCGGCGGCGACGAATTCGCGGTGTGTATCGCCGACGACGCGAACCTGGCACCGGGCAGTTCGGATCGGTTTGTCGCCGACGTCCGCCTGCACACCCCGGGCACCAGCATCGGCACCGCATCGCACAGCGCTGCGGGCGCCGACATCGCCGCGCTGTACGCAATCGCCGACGCGGCACTCTACGACGCCAAGCGCAAGAAGCTTCCGGGCGCGCTGGGGATCTAACCGGCTTGCTTGGCCGGCGGGCGGTAGAAGATCAGCAACTGGCCGATGGCGCCGGCCAGGCCGAGCACCACCGAGATCAGCAGGCCGTTCCAACCGATCAGCGGGTCGTTGATCCCGAAGATCGCCCAGTCCAGGCTGAGCCGGCCGGGGCCCAGCGTGGCGACCGCGATCGCGCTGATAGCCAGGACCAGGTTGTACTCCCAGCCCTCCTTGACGATGAAGAACCCGTTGTGGCGATGGACGGTCCAGGCCGCGACCAGCATCAGCGACACGAAGCCCGCCGCCGGGATCGGGGTGAGCAGCCCGGCCGCCAGCCCCAGCCCGGCGGCGATTTCGGTGGTGGCGGCCACGGTCGCGTGGAACTTGCCCGGCTTCATGCCGATGCTCTCGAACCAGCGCGCGGTGCCCGGTATCCGGCCGCCGCCGAAGAACTTGTTGTAGCCATGTGCGGCCAATGTCACGCCCAGCACCAGCCGCAGGATCAGTAATCCGACGTCATAGGGAGTCATACGTGCAAACCTAGATCATCGGCCGGACCGGATAACAGCAGCGGTGAGCGGCTGTGGCCGCCGATCAGTGTGGGAACATAGCGGGCGTTCCCGCGTACGCCGAACCAGCAGAGCCAGGAGGGGGTGCACCACGGCGCGTATCGCACGAGGCAACAGCACTCCCGAGAGTATCGGGCATGCCGCCACCTCCACCGACCACACCGTGGTGTTGCTGAACGGCGACGCGGACCATCCGCGGCAGATCCTGGGCAACAAGGGCCACGGCATCGAGGTCATGCGTCGGCACGGCCTGCCGGTGCCCCCCGCGTTCTGCATTACCACCGAGGTGGGTCTGCGTTATCTGGCCGAGCCCGCGGCGACGCTGAACGCGATCTGGGACGACGTACTGGACCGGATGAAGTGGTTGGAGACCGAAACCTCCCGCACGTTCGGCCGGGGCCCGCGGCCGCTGTTGGTCAGTGTGCGCTCGGGCGCCACCCTGTCCATGCCCGGCATGATGGACACGATCCTCAACGTGGGCCTCAACGACGAAGTGATGCGGGCGCTGGCCGCATCGGGGGCCGAGAAGTTCGCCCAAGACACCCGGCTGCGATTCACCGATATGTATCACCGCATTGTCGGCGGAGAATCGCAATCCGTTCCGTCCGACCCGTACGCGCAGCTGCGCGCGGGCATCGAGGCGGTGTTCGCGTCGTGGAATTCGCCGCGCGCGGTTGCCTACCGCGACCACTACGGCCTCGACGATCGCGGCGGTACCGCGGTGGTGGTACAGGCCATGGTGTTCGGCAACCTCGGTGCCAATTCCGGTGCCGGAGCGTTCTTCTCACGCAACCCGATCACCGGCGCCAACGAACCCTTCGGCGAATGGCTGCCCGGCGGTCAGGGCGACGACGTCGTCTCGGGGTTGGTCGACGTCGAACCGATCACCGCGCTGCGCGACGAGCAGCCGACGGTCTACCACGAGCTGATGGACGTCGCCCGCACCCTGGAGCGGCTCGGGTCCGACGTGCAGGAGATCGAGTTCACCGTCGAAGCGGGCAAACTCTGGCTGCTGCAGACCCGGGCGGCCGAGCGCTCGGCGCAGGCCGCGGTGCGATTGGCGCTGCAGCTACATCGCGAGGGACTCATCGACGCCACACAGACATTGCGTCGAGTGACCCCGGCGCACGTCGAAGCCCTGCTACTGCCCGCGCTGCAACCGGAAATGCGTTTGGCTGCACCGCTTTTGGCCAAAGGGCTGCCCGCGTGTCCGGGTGTGGTGTCGGGCAAGGCCTATACGCAGGTCGAGGAGGCGCTCGAGGCCGCCGACCGGGGCGAGCAGGTGATCCTGGTGCGCGACCACACCCGGCCCGAAGACGTGATGGGCATGCTGGCCGCCCACGGCATCGTCACCGAGATCGGCGGGGCCGCCAGCCACGCGGCAGTGGTCAGCCGCGAACTCGGCCGGGTGGCCGTAGTCGGCTGCGGCAACGGAGTGGCGGCAACGCTGGCCGGCAAGCAGATCACCGTCGACGGTCACGAAGGCGAAGTGCGCGAAGGCAATCTGGCCCCGACCTCGTGGTCGCAGACCGATACGCCCGAACTACGCGAACTCGCCGAACTGGCGCGACGGATCAGCCCACTACGCGCGCACGCCAGCGGCGACCATCCCAGGTTGGATGACACCTCCGACGCCGCGGTGCGCACCGCCCTGGAAAGCGGTCGTACCGACGTGCTTTCGGCCTCTCCACTGATCGTCATGCTGGCCGCGCTGCGATTGTCGAGCCAGGACGCGCCATGACCGAACTGGCCGTGCTGCAAGCAGTCCGGCTGAAGGGTCGCGTTAGTCCGGCCGATCTGAGCGCCACGCTAAACCAGGACGTCGGCGATGTCGCCGAACGGCTGACCGCGTCGGGCTTGCTCGTCGGCACGGCGACGTTGCGGATCAGCCAAAGCGGCCGCGACCGTCTGGACGCGCTGCTCACGCAGGAGCGCAACGGTATTGACGAGGCGGCGATTACCGCCGCTTACGACGACTTCCGAAGCGTGAACACCGATTTCAAGGCCGTGGTCACCGATTGGCAGCTCAAAGGCGGCCCCGCCGGAGAACCCAACGCGCATGACGACGTCGAGTACGACGCGGCGGTGTTGGCGCGCCTGGACGGCGTGCACGCCCGGGTGTTGCCGATCATCGAGGCTGTCGCGGCCCAGCTGCCGCGGTTGAAGGCGTACTCGGTGAAATTGGTTGCGGCACTGGACAAAGTCAAGTCGGGCGACATCGCCTGGCTGACCCGGCCGCTGGTCGACTCGTACCACACGGTGTGGTTCGAATGGCATGAGGAGCTGATCGGCGCCGCCGGGCTGAGCCGCGAGGATGCCGCGAGATCCGGTGATGCGCAGTAACCCTGGCTACAACGCGGCGTCGAGTAATTCCAGGTAGGCGTCGACGTCGGCGAGGACGGAGTCCGCCGTGTGGACGCTGATCGCAATGGTCTCGCCGATGCCGTGCACTCCGTGCGTCAGACCCATCGACGGGGACAGTCCCGGATAGCCGGCCGTCAGCACCACCCGCGCGTTTCCGAACCGCAGATCGGCGGGCCCGCGGTTGACGCTGGATACCACGGTGTTGCCCAGCACCTGCGCGGGCCGGGCGTCGGAGTTGAATCGTGAGACGCCCCAACGCAGTAGCGGGGCGGGTACTGCCGCGAATGCCCGGTCGCCCGCCCGCGTCGCCGGATGTTCGAATCGGCGCCGGCCGTTGGCCAGGTCGGTGGCGATCCGATCCAGCCGCGCATCCAGTTCCAGCCGTGGATAGAGTCCGACGACGACGTTGCCGAAGTGGTTATTCGCCTGCGGTACACCGGGTTTAGCCATCGGGATCTCCGCGCCCAACGAATCTGTCGGGGCGGGAAGCAACCGCGACAACGCGGTCGAAACGGCAGCGAGCACCGCGACCGTGACGCTGGGCCCACGTAGCTGCGAGCGGTGGCGCACCAGTGTGCGCATCGAACGGACACCGTCGGGGCGGGCATTGGTGGCAAGCGGCGGGCGAGTCCCGGCCCCCGGTACCAGCAGCCCCGCCCGGGTATCGCGGACCAGCCCGCGATGGCTCCAGGCCGCCTGGGCGGCTCGCCACGCGAAGATGCCCGGCCACCGCCGTGGCACCTCGGGCACCGGGGCCTCCCGGCCGAACAACCAGCCCGCCAGCGCCGCGCCGCGAACGCCATCGGCAAGCGCGTGCGGCGCCTGCAGCACCGCCACGGCACCCGGGTCGTCGGCACCCGGAATGCCGCGCACCGGCGTGAACACGTGCACCCGCCAGGGCATCCGGCGAAGGTCCAGCTGGCTATCGGCCCAGCCGGCGACCTCCGACAGGCAGGCCTGCCAACTGTGATCCGCCAGGTCGTGGCGCACCACCTGATCGGGCGTCACCGTGGTGGGAACCCACCGCGGATACGTCAGGGAACACCCATCCTCGACCCGCAGCCTCAGCGCGGGGCACGCCCGAGCCCGACGCCGGACCCCCTCGAGAGCACCGTCCACGTCGGCGGGTTCGCCCTCGAATGCGTAGAGCAGGAACTCGTCGCTGGGGACTTTGGCCGACATCCAGTAGAACTGCGCATCGACGGCCGCCATTCGGCGCGCAGTCATTCAGGCGGGTGAGCCGATGAAAGCCAGCACCCGCTCGGCGATTCTCTCGGGCTGTTCAAGCTGCAGGAAGTGCCCGGCGTGATCGATGATCGCCACATCGCTGCCGGCGGGCAGCACCTTTTCGGTCCAATGCGCGAAAGCCGCAGTCATACAACCGTCGTCGCGGCCGTGCAGATACAGCGACGGCAGGATCGGCGCCTCGGTCCACAGCCGGTTCAGTTCGGCGTACCGCTGCGGCGGCCGGGTGTTGCGAAGCGTGGCGCGGTAGGTCCCCAGCGCCGCGCGCCAGCTTTCCGGTGTTCCGATGGCGGCGTCGACGTGGCGCAGGTCCTCCTCGGCGCCGCGATAACCGGGAGACCACCGCCGCCACAACCGCGGCAGCACCCAGGACGCGGATCGCTCAGGCAGGAAAGGCAATTGGAAGTAGAACATGTACCAGCTGCGCAGCAGCTGACGAGGAATCTGGCGGGCCAGCCGGCCCCGCTCGCTCACCTGGCCGCGGAACGCGGCCGAGACCGGTACCGACATGATCACGGCCTTGGCGAACGGGCTGTTGGGCATCGCGGCCAGACCGGTGGCCGCCAGTGCGCCCCAGTCGTGTCCGATCACCACGTCGCGGTCGGTGCCGCCGGCGGCCGCACGCACCCGCAGCGCGTCGTCCATGATCGCGCCGACGTGATAGCTGCCGTCGTCGGGAATGGACGACGGCGCGTACCCCCGCATGAACGGTGCGACGACCCGCCAGCCGGCCGCGGCAAGGAGCGGGGCCAACTTGCGCCAGCCATAGGCGGTGTCGGGGAAGCCGTGCAGACACAAGGCGATCGGGGCGTCGGCTGGGCCCCAGGTGAGCGCCTTGAGGTCCGCGGGAGGGCCCGGCACGTCGATCCACCGCGGCTCGGTCATCTCGGGTAGTCCGCCATGTTCACTCCTGTTCGGCGCGTCCGCACGGACCAACCTAACGCGTGCGGTCCGGACTGCACCGACCGGAGCCGAAGAACGGCTAAAGCTGCACGGCATCAAAGGTTTTCAGTTCGATGCTTGCGCGGCCGCACGCTCGAGGTCGGCGATGATGATCTTACGCATGCCGTACATCGCCTGGGTCGCGGCCGTCGCACGGGCCGGATCGGGATGGCTCACCAGCTCGTAAAGCCGGATCGGGACGACCTGCCAACTCAGGCCGAAGCGGTCCTTGCACCAACCGCACTGCGATTCCTCGCCACCGTCGGTCAACCGGTCCCAGTAGTAGTCGACTTCGTCCTGGTCCTTGCATTCGATCGTGAAGGACACCGCCTCGCTGAAGGTGAAGTGCGGACCTCCGTTGATCCCGATGAAGCGGGTGCCGTCCAGCACAAAGGTGCCCGACAGCACCGAGCCGGGTTCGCCGGGTCCGGCGTCGGTGCACCGGTTGAATTCCTCGATTCGCGAGTTCGGGAACACCGAGATGTAGAACGTCGCCGCTTCCTCCATGTTGTGGTCAAACCACAGTGAGGGCGTGATCGATGGCATGGGCGTCTCCTCCGTTGTCGGGCGGTCGTCCCACGGATAGACCCCGGCGACCGCGAGAACTCATCGAGCCACTATGTAACGTCAGATCGATGAGCACCGTGAGCAGCAGTCCCCAGACCGTCAAGTTCGCAGGTGTGGACGGTATCGGCCTGGTCGCCGACGAATGGAACCGCGACGCTGCGATCGCGGGCCGACCGTCGATCCTGATGCTGCACGGCGGTGGCCAGAACCGATTTTCCTGGAAGAACACCGGCCAGGTCCTGGCCGACGCGGGCTACCACGTCGTCGCGCTGGACAGCCGCGGGCACGGCGACAGCGACCGCGCGCCTCGAGCCGACTACGCGATCGAAACCCTGATGGCCGACGTCTTGCACGTCCTCGACGCCATCGGAGGCCCGGTGGTGCTGATCGGCGCCAGCATGGGTGGCCTGACCGGCATCCTGGTCGCCGACAGCGCGGGACCGCAGCAGGTGACGGGATTGGTGCTGGTCGACGTGGTGCCGCGATACGAGAAGACCGGCAGCGCCCGCATCCGGGATTTCATGTTGACCAACCTGCATGGCTTCGGCTCTCTTGAGGAGGCCGCCGACGCCGTCTCCGCCTATTTGCCGTACCGGGAGAAACCGCGCAGCCCCGAAGGTCTGAAGAAGAACCTGCGACTGCGTGACGGGCGCTGGTACTGGCACTGGGATCCGGCCTTCATGACCGCACCCGGGGACGACCCGGAGCTGCGCACCGAGCACTTCGAGCAGGCCGCGGCCGATCTCAAGATTCCGGTCCTGTTGATCCGCGGCAAGCTCTCCGACGTCGTCAGCCCCGAAGGCGTCAAGCACTTCCTGGCGACGGTTCCGCGCGCGGAGTTCGTCGAGTTGTCCGACGCCGGGCACACCGCGGCCGGCGACGACAACGACGCCTTCAGCGACGTCGTGGTGGAGTTCGTCAAGCGGCTGACAGGCTAACCCCCCGGTCAGCCACCGACTCCCGGTTTCTCCGCGTGGCCGCCGAACTGCTTGCGCATCGCCGACAGCGCCTTGTTGGCGAAGTCGTCGAGGCTGCGTGACGCGAAGCGGGACTGCAACGCGGTGGTGAGCACCGGTGCGGGCACGCCCTCGTCGATCGCCGCGATCGCCGTCCAGCGGCCCTCCCCGGAATCGGAGACCCGGCCGGAAAACTCCGACAGCGTGGGCGATTCGTGCAACGCGATCGCGGTCAGATCCAACAGCCAGGAGCCGACGACGCTGCCCCGGCGCCACACCTCGGCGATGTCGGCAATGTCGAAGTTGTACTGGTAGCACTCGGGATTGGACAGTGGCGCGGTTTCGGCATCGCCCTTTTCGATACGCGTTCCGATATCGGCATTGCGGAGGATGTTGAGGCCCTCGGCGAGCGAGGCCATCATCCCGTACTCGATGCCGTTGTGCACCATCTTCACGAAGTGCCCGGCCCCGGATGGACCACAGTGCAGGTAGCCCTTCTCCGGTTGCGCGACCTCGCCGTCGCGGCCCGGCGTGCGCGGCGCCGCATCGACCCCGGGCGCGATGGTCTTGAAGAGCGGCTCGGCGTGCTCGAAGGCGTAGTCGTCACCGCCGATCATCAGGCAGTAGCCACGCTCGCGGCCCCAGACTCCCCCGCTGGTTCCACAATCGATGAGGTGAATCCCTTTCTCGGCCAATAGCTTTGAGTGCCTGAGATCGTCGCGGTAGTAGGAGTTACCGCCGTCGATCACGATGTCCCCGGACTCGAGAGTGCCGGCCAGCTCCTCGATCACCGACGTGGTGATGTTGCCCGCGGGCACCATGACCCAGACGACCCGTGGGGCGGTCATTTTCTCGGCCAGCTCGGCAACCGAGTACGCCGCGGTCATCCCCTTCTCGCTGGCCAGCGTCTTGACGACTTCCTTGTCGTGGTCGTAGACGAAGCCCTCGTGGCCGCCGTCGACGACACGACGGATGATGTTGGCGCCCATCCGGCCCAGGCCGATCATTCCGAGCTGCATTTCTGGTCTCCTTACTGTCCCGACTACGTTTGTGGAGGGAACCACGGGTCTTGCCAATGGTGGTGACCGCGGACTAACGCCTGCGCGGCCTCGGGCCCCCAGGACCCGGGCTCGTAGGGGTGGGTTTCGCCCGGCTTGTCGAGCAGCGGCTGGACGATGCGCCACGTCTGTTCGATGCTGTCTTCCCGCGCGAAAAGCGTGCGATCGCCGGTCAGCGCGGCGTGCAGCAACAGCTCGTAGGGTCCCTCGGCTTCACCCAGGTCGGTGGCGAACAACGAGTCCAGATGGACGTCGTGCCATTCACCATCGGCTTGGGCGGACAACTGCAGTCGCATCCCCGGCTCGGGATCGATGCGCAGCACGATCTGATTGGGCTCGGCCGTCCTGCGGTGCGGCAGGAAGGCCAGCTGCGGAACGCGGCGCAGAAACAGCCGTACCTCGGTGACCTTCTCCGGCAACGACTTACCGGCCCGCAGGAAGATCGGCACCCCGGACCAGCGCCAGTTGTCGATCTCGGTCCGCAGCGCGATGAAGGTCTCGGTCTGCGAATCCTTCGCCACCCCAGGGACATCGGTGTAGCCGTGGTACTGACCGCGTACGCAATGTTCGGGATCCAGCGCCGGGATCGCGCGGAACACCTCGGACTTTTTGTCGTTGAGGTCATCGGCGGTACCGCCGACCGGCGGCTCCATCGCCACCATCGCGAGGACCTGCAGCAGATGGTTTTGCACCACGTCGCGCAGCGTGCCGACCGCGTCGTAGAACCTGCCCCGGTCCTCAACGCCGAAGTTCTCGGCCATCGTGATGTGAATCTCCGACACGTTCTGGCGATCCCACAGCGCGGCCAGCGCCTGATTGGCGAACCGGAGGCATTCGAGCTCGACCACGGGCTGCTTGCCCAAGAAGTGATCCACCCGCAGGATCTGGTCTTCCTCCAGCACCGCGTGCAACCGTTCGTTGAGTTCGCGCGCGGATTCCAGGTCATGGCCGAAGGGCTTTTCCACCGCGACGCGTGCCCGCGCCACCAGACCCTCTCGACCGAGGTTCTCGACGATCGTCGCGAACAACGCGGGCGGCATCTCGAGGTAGTACAGCGGGCGATAGTCCGAACCGATCATCTCGGCCAGCCGGTGGTAGAGGTCGCGGTCGGTGACGTCGCCGTGAATGTAGTCCAAGCGATTAGCCAGTCGATCGAACACCTCGTCGTCGATGGTCTCCCCGGCGTCGTTGATTGCCGCGCGAGCCCGCGCGACGAGGTCCTCGACACTGATGTCGTCGCTCGCCACACCCAGGATCGGGCAGTCGAGTAGGTTGCGGCGCTCGAGCCGATACAGCGCCCTAAACGTCATCTTGCGGGCCAGATCGCCGGTAATTCCAAAGATCACCAGCAGGTTGGACGAATCACCACCGTCGTCGGCCAAGATCGAACCTCCCAAAAGTCACCAGTCGGTTCACTTGAGATTCACTACCCGGGGGTGATCGCACTCAACCCTAGACACTGCGGATAGGGCCGACAACCGGAAGCCGTCGCGCGCTTTGCAAGGATGCGTTACGTGGGTGATGCACTGCATATCGCGGTCTACGTCCTGGCCGGAGTTGCCGTGGTCGAAGCCTGCGCACTCGGGGTGATGTGGAGGTTGCTCGTTCGTAGCCGCGAGGAAGCCGAGGAGTTAAGGCAACGTGCCGACGCCCGCAATTGGCTGATATCCGGTGGTCGCGAGGCCGTCAAGACGATGTGGAACACCGCCAACGTGATGCGCAAGGAGGGCTTCGGCGCGGCGGTGCGCAGCAGCATAGAAGACCTTGCCGACTGGGCCGAAGTCGAGCGGCCCGATCTCGCCCGAGTCACTCCCGACGGGCGGGTGGTGATTCTGTTCTCCGACATCGAGGAGTCCACCGCCCTCAACGAGCGGATCGGCGACCGCGCCTGGGTCAAGCTGATCAGCTCGCACGACAAGCTCGTCTCGGGGTTGGTGAAGCGCCACTTCGGCCATGTGGTCAAGAGCCAGGGCGACGGCTTCATGATCGCCTTCGCCCGCGCCGAACAGGCGGTACGGTGTGGCATCGACCTTCAGCACGAGCTGCGCCGTGACGCAAAACGCAAGCGGCACGAGGAGATTCGGGTGCGGATCGGCATCCACATGGGCCGCTCGGTGCGTCGCGGCGATGATCTGTTCGGGCGCAATGTCGCGATGGCGGCGCGAGTCGCGGCTCAAGCCGTCGGCGGCGAGATCCTGGTGAGCGAGCCGGTGCGAGACGCGCTGCGCGACTGTGACGACATCTGGTTCGACGAGGGCCGCAACGTCGAGTTGAAGGGTTTTTCCGGCAGTTATCGATTGTTCGCCGTGGAGTCCTCGCGCTGAATATCGGACTCGGCCAGCCGCTGGTGCAGCCGGGAGCGGATTTCGTCAGGGGTGTAAGCCCGGCGTTTGCGTTGATCACGCACCACCAGCGCGCCCCCGGCGACGACACCGGCAACGCCGGCCAGGCCGACCCACTTCCAAATGCTGCGCATAGTTGACACGCTATTACCGCCATGGAAACCCTTCGCGACAAGGTCGCCGTCATCACCGGAGCGGCCAGCGGCATCGGCCGCGCCATCGCCTACACCTTGGCCGATCGGGGCGCCCGAATCGTGGCGGTCGACCGCGACGACGAAGGTGTCCAGCGCCTCGCCGAGGAGCGGGGCTCCGCGGTCGCGCCGCATCGCGCCGACGTGTCGGATCCCGAAGCGTTCGAAGGCATTCGGGATGCGACCCTGCAGCGGTTCGGCCGGGTCGACATCGTGGTTAACAACGTCGGTGTCCTGACAAACGGCCTGCCACAAGACATTCCCGCGGCGGAATGGCTACGCATCCTCGACATCAATCTGATGTCGGTGGTCCGCAGCAACGCCGCGTTCCTGCCGCTGCTGCTGGATCAGGGCAGCGGGCATCTGGTCAACACCGCGTCGTTCGCCGGACTCTTCACCTACTCCTACGACCGGATGCCGTACGCGGCGACCAAAGCCGCGATAGTACAGATCAGCGAAGGGCTGGCAATCTACTTGCGGCCCAAGAACATTGGTGTCACCTTGCTGTGCCCAGGGCCAGTGCTGACGAATATCGCGGCCGACGTGCCGACCTTCGGCGGCGGCGCGCCACTGCGCATTCCCGGCAACCAGTTCGACTTGGTCGACCCGGCGATCGTCGGGGACCTGGTCGCTGATGCGATCCTGCACAACCGGTTCTTCGTGCCCACTCATCCGCAAGTGGTCGAGGAGTTGCGCCGACGCCTCGAGGACTGGGATGGCTACATCGACTACCAGATCTCCCGAAAACCCTTATGAAAGGTGATAACCCGATGACCGATGCGCGCGCTCAGGGCCTGGAAGTCTTCAAGGAGATGCTGCCGGGCCTGATCCCGGACAACGCCACCAGCCTGCGTGACGACGGCGTTGCCGGCGAACTCCTCGAGCTGGGTCTCGAGCATGTCTTCGGATCGCTATGGACGCGGCCCGGATTGGATCGCCGCTCGCGCAGCCTGGTCACTCTGGGCGCGCTGATCGCGCTGCGCGCCTCGGAGGAACTGAAGGCCCATTTCCCGATCGCGGTGCGCAACGGGCTGACCATCGAGGAAATCGGCGAGGTGATCTACCACATGAGCGGATACGCGGGTTATCCGGCGGCCGCCAATGCGCGCGCTGTCGCGCGTGAAGTGCTGGCGAACTCCTAAGCCATGCTCACCCTTGACCAGGCGTTGATCGAGACCCGAACCGGAGACCTCTGGTTGTTCCGCGGCAAGACCGGGCCCGACCGGGCGATCCAGACGTTGACGAACAGTCCGGTGAACCACGTCGGCATGACCGTGGCCATCGACGACCTGCCGCCGCTGATCTGGCATGCCGAACTCGGCGACAAGCTCGCCGACATGTGGACCGGTACCAACCATCGCGGCGTGCAGCTCAACGATCTGCACCAGGCGGTCCTGCAGTGGAACGAGCGCTACCAGCAGCGCTGCTGGCTACGCCAGCTCACGCCGCATCCCAGCCGCGAACAAGAGGACAAACTGCTACGGGTGATCGCACGGATGGACGGCACCGCGTTTCCGACCACCGCGCGCCTGACCGGCCGGTGGTTTCGTGGCCGGCTCCCGACCATTTACGACTGGACAAAGGGAATCCCTTTCGTAGACAAGAAGGTTCGAGAGTCCACACAGCGACGCAAGGAAAGGCAACGCATGGGCCTGGAAACGGCGTACTGCGCGGAGACGGTGGCGATCACCTACGAGGAAATGGGATTGCTCAGCACCGAGAAGTACTCGAACTACTTTGACCCGGGCTCGTTCTGGAGTGGCGACACACTTCCTTTGGCGCCGGGGTATGCGCTAGGCGAAGAAATCGAAGTGGCCGTTGGCTAGTCGACCGACATCTCCCCCATCTCCGACCAGCCTGTCGCGTCGATCGTCTGACTGATGATCTTGGGTGTGGACCTCAGCGCCTGCGGGAGCTCCTGCATCGCCTGTTTGAAGTGATCGCTGTTGACGTGGACGCCGCCGGCGTCACCGTCGCGGAACGCCTCGACCAAGACGTACTCTGCCGGGTTCTCCAAGCTGCGCGACCACTCGAACCACAGGTTGCCCGCTTCGGCGCGGGTAGCCGCGGTGAAGGAGGCAACCAGGTCCGGCCAGCGGTCGGCCCAGTCGGGCTTGGTTTCGAACTTGACGACGATGAAGATCATTGCGGTCCCCGCTCGTGCTCGCAGCTCCCAGTGCGCCTGCCTGCCCGTCCTCGACGAGCAGCGCCAGGATATCGGGCTGCCTGGGCGTGCGTTGTGACGAAAGTGGCATTCCGGGTCCGTGTGACCGCCGTTTCACCGCGATAGCAAAGTCCGCCTAGAGGTCTTAATCGACTCCCAGGCGGACTTTGGTTTTGCGCTAATCGCATTTGCGCCGATGCACGGTCAGATGTGATACAGCCCACAGCGATGTGGTTTTATCGACTATTTCACTGACGCTCACTTATGCCACGCGCGCAACGCGATCAGTGTGATCCATGTCGCAGTCCTCCCTGCGATATTAGATAACGCGTGCACCATCCGATTCTTTATCAACTTGGAATTCCGGGATCGCCGGGCGGAGGCAATTCCGGGGCCGGCGGAGGCGGCATATCGGGTGCGATCGAACCAACCAAAACAGGCGGCGCGTCGGGCGGCGGCGGCGGTGCGTCCGGCGGCGGAGGCGGCAGACCGGGCAGCCCCATGGGTGCGCCGTCACCGTCCGCAGGCATCGGCAAAAACATGTGGTGGGTGAATCCGGGCTGGTAAGCGCCAGCACCACCGACGTGGACCCCGCCACGCTCGCCGCTGGACACCGGCGTGCCGTCCGGCAGAGTCACGGCCGTGTGGCCACCGTTCCAGCCGACAACCAACGCATTGGGAGCCGTTCCATATTGAAAGCCCCGTGCCAATAGCGCGGCTTCTTCATTTCCAGTATTAAATCGGTTTCCATAAACCGGTCTGTCGGTCGCGGCGTTGACAACCCACGAGACCAGCCCCGAACAATCGGTACCAGCAGGAGAATCTCCACCCACAATATAGGGCGTCCCGGATACCTGATTGATCAGCGACATCAACGATGCAAGAACAATCATGCGGAGGGACACTAGCAACAGGGTAGTTAGCAAGCCAAAATTTGTGGTGCGCGTCACGTGTCGATTAAATAATGGCCTGCACCGCACTACAGCAAATAAGTCACGAGGATGCACATTTCCCGAAACGGGTTTACGTGAACTCGCGAGTTGGTTGGACCATCGCCCGGTCGGTGTCGGCCAGCCCGCGCCGCGCGCGGGCGCAGTCCGCGAGGTCTAAGCCGGCTTGAGTCGGAAGACCGGAATCCGTCGCCCGAGGGCGGCGGCGTTGACGCGGTAGTCGGCGTAGTTGACGCAGACGTGCTCGGCAAGCGCGTACAGGCGCTCGTAGTCGTCGGGATCGGTGACCTCCACCGCGACGAAGTTCTCGTCGCCGAGTCGGCATTCCGGATGCGCCTTCAGGTTGTGGTACCACTGCGGATTCTTGGGCTGCCCCAGGTACGAGGCGACCAAGATCGCGTCGGGACCGTCATGGAAGTAGGCGAGTTGGTGCTCGCGCGGCTGGCCCGACTTGGCGCCCGTGCTGATCAAGGGTGCCGAAGAAAGTCCGCCCAGGATGGAGGGGTAGCGCCCGCCCGTGACGCGATACAGCCACGGGTCGATGTGCCAGAACAGGTGTCGCGCCATGAAGCCACCGGTCCGCGAGCGTCCGAAGCGTTCCAACACCCGATACCAGCGGCCGTACTCCACGGTCGGGTCGACATAGCGCAGCGCCATGCGGCGACTCTACTCATCGGCCCGGTAGGGTCCTTCTCGCCTGCCGCATCACTGCTGGCACGGTGCTCGGCAGATCCACCCGACTTCTGGCGAAGCCACGAATCGCGCGCCAGAACGACCAAATCTGGCAAGGCGTAGGGACTTTCGGCATCCAGGCCAGCTATTCCTTGGGTTCGTCGGTGACGAGGACGCCGCGTAGTCGCCGGGCCGGCTGGATACCAATGTAGCTGTGCGGGTTGGTATTACGCGTCATGTAGTAGATCGACTGGTACTCCCGTACCGCGAACTCGACGTGATTGACACCTCGCCACCGCATCACGCCTCCCCAGGAAGGCCTGAACGCCGCTGGTCTGCTAGACCGGCGTCCATATCCCGTTGTTGAAGAATCCCCACACACCGGTGGTTGGGTTCCACATCAAATGCGCCTGGGGGGCCCAGGCCGGCGGTGGCGGGGCCGGCGGCGCCCACGGCGGCGGAGGTCCCCAGGGGCCCCAACCCGCCGGGGCCGGACCTTGCCAGTCGTGGCACTGATTCCAGTCCCAGTGATAGTTGGTGCCCCAGGCCGGATCCCATTGCTGACCAGGGCACCAGTGGTTGGTTGGCGGCAGAGCAGGGGTGGCCCGGGCCACCCCAGCGGCGAGGCCCACCGCGGACAACGCCATCGCCGCACCGGCCGCCAGTCGAACCCACGGACCGGTCCGCTTTACCGTTGCCATCTCCTAAGAATGGTCGGCCCGCGCCGACACCGCTAGACGTTGAACCGGAATTCGGCCGGGATACTGCTAGCGGCAGTCTTACCGCCACCCATCGGCACGGCCAGCGCGCTGACCGTCAGAGCGGAGTCGCCGTCCGCGTAGCCTGTGCCGATGGATGCGACGCTCGACGAAGGTCCGTTCTTCCACGGAACAAAGGCCGAACTGATGGTCGGAGACCTGCTCAGGGCGGGCTTTCGTTCCAACTACCGGCCGGAAATCATCATGAACCATGTCTACTTCACCGCCCTGCGCGACGGTGCCGGGCTGGCGGCCGAGCTCGCGGCCGGCGACGGCATGCCGCGGGTGTATCTCGTCGAACCGACCGGTGCGTTCGAGGACGATCCGAACGTCACCGACAAGAAGTTCCCCGGCAATCCGACCCGCTCCTATCGCACCCGCGAACCGCTGCGGGTCATCGCAGAAGTCGACGACTGGATACGGCTGTCCCCCGAGGCACTTCAGGCGTGGCGCGACCGATTGGCCGCCCTGCGCGCCGACGAGCGCGGCGAGATCATCAACTGAGCCGGTTGAGAGTCACATCCCGAACTTCTTGCGGGCCTGGTCGGTGACGGGAGTAAACAGGTTGACCAGGTTTCCGTCGGGGTCGCGGAACAACAGCGCACGATTGCCCCACGGCATGGTCGTCGGCTCGGTCACGACCTCGCTCAACTGCCCGCGAAGGCGCGCAAACTCGGCGTCCACATCCTCGACGAGGAACTCCACGATCGCGCTGCGGTTGGCTGCCGCCTCAGCAGAGCCGACTCCGAATAGCGGCACGGTCTTGTCGCTTCCGATGGCCAGCGTTGCGACTTCGGCCGGAATCTCGGCGAACAGTTCGTTACCCCAGACCGCGGCGGTTCCGGTGACCATCTCGTAGAAAGCGACGAGCCGATTGACGTCTGCCGTGATGAGGCGCGTCGAAATGAACTTCATGAGGCGTCCTTGGATACTCGGGCAGCGCGGCCTGCCGACCGCGTCTTCGCGCCAGAGGCTAGCCAGCCCCTCCGACACGAGGGTGTCGTGTCCCGGTAGGTGCGGCTATCTCAATCCTTCCGCCTGTCCGCGGCTTCGCGAGCTAGTGCACCGGCACGCCGGTACGCGGCCAAAAACATGACGGCGATGCCCAGCTGGAGAGCCAGGGTCGGCACCATGTGAACCGGTCGAACCAGTCCGCTGGCCATTGCGTAGCCGCCCGCAGCGGCCAGTCCCAGAACGACCGGGCACACCGTGAGCAACAGGATCCCGCGCCGTGCGACCGGTTCCCGGTCGGCCCACACCAATAGCGCGGCCCAGCCAGCCATCAAAGCCGCACTCAGGCCGGCGACGTATCGGTAATCAGCGCCGGGCGCAAAGGGATTCACGCCGAGCATCGCCGCAGCCACACCGGGCACCAACAGCGGTATCACCATTGCGGCATCCACCACCGCCCCAGTCCAATACGCACAGTGCAGAAGAGCGTGGCTTCCCGGAACAGGCCGAACGCGGCTCATGCACGTACCTCCGATTCGGAGTGACGCTATTTCCACTTGAGGTAGTGGTCAAGCCGCTCGACGCAGCCATCTCCTGCTGGTAGCTGCCGCTGTTAGGCCTTGCTCTTGGACGTAGAGGTTGTTCCGAACCGGAATTCCACGACGTCGCCGTCGGCCATCACGTAATCCTTGCCTTCCATCCGAACCTTGCCGGCCGCCTTGGCCGCCGCCATCGACCCGGCCTCGACCAAGTCGTCATAGGACACGATTTCGGCCTTGATGAAACCCTTCTCGAAGTCGGTGTGGATCACCCCGGCCGCTTTGGGCGCGGTATCGCCCTGATGAATCACCCACGCGCGCGCCTCTTTTGGGCCTGCCGTCAGGTAAGTCTGTAGCTTCAGCGTGTGAAAACCGGCCCGCGCCAACGCATCTAGTCCGCGCTCGGTTTGCCCGATGGACTCCAGCAGCTCGGCGGCCGACTCGTCATCGAGCTCCTGGAGTTCGGCCTCGATCTTCGCGTCGAGGAACACCGCGTCGGCGGGTGCGACCATCGCGCGCAGCTCGGCCTTGCGGTTCGCGTCGGTGAGCACCGGCTCGTCGGCATTGAACACGTACAGAAATGGCTTGGTGGTCATCAGGTTCAGCTCGCGCAGCGGTGACACGTCGACACCAGCCGCGAAGAGCGTCTTGCCCGAGTCCAGCACGGCCTCGGCAGCGACGGCCGCCTCGTGTACGGGCTTGCGCTCCTTGTTGTTGCGGGCTTCTTTCTCCAGGCGGGGGACGGCTTTCTCCAATGTCTGCAGGTCGGCGAGGATGAGCTCGGTCTCGATCACCTCGATGTCGGAGCTCGGGTCGACCTTGCCGTCGACGTGCACGACGTCGTCGTCGGCGAACACCCGCACCACCTGGCAGATCGCGTCACACTCGCGGATGTTGGCCAGGAACTTGTTGCCCAGCCCGGCGCCCTCGGAGGCTCCCTTCACGATTCCGGCGATGTCGACGAACGTCACGGGCGCCGGCACGATCTTCTCGGAACCGAACAGCTCGGCCAGCTTGTCCAGGCGCGGGTCGGGCAGCGCGACGACGCCCTCGTTCGGTTCGATCGTCGCGAACGGGTAGTTCGCCGCTACCACGTTGTTGCGGGTCAGCGCATTAAACAGGGTCGACTTGCCCACGTTGGGCAGGCCCACGATTCCCAGGCTCAGGCTCACGGGGAACCAAGTTTAGGGCTCAGCGGCACGCTCGGGTGCCGCGGCTCATTTCGGGCGCGGCACCATGGCACGCCCGGCATCCCTAACAAGCTATTTACGGGCGTTTTCGCTCATTGCCGGTACGGTCTACATGTGTCAGAGCAGCGGGGAACCTCGGCAGTAGCAGCTGCCCATCGCTCGATCCACCCCGGCATTCCGGGAGTGCCGTCGTGGACAGCCTTGCTCATCGCCGTTACCGCGACTGCCATCGGGTATGGCATCGACTCCGGATCCGGTCACAAGGAGCTGACCGGCATCTTCGCGGGCCTCTATGTCGCAGGCTGCGTGGTGGCGGTGCTGGCCGTACGCCAGGAAGGCCTGTTCACCGCGGTCATCCAGCCGCCGTTGATCCTTTTCTGTGCGGTGCCGGGCGCCTACTGGCTGTTCCACGGCGGCAAAATCGGCAGCGTCAAAGATCTGCTGATCAACTGCGGCTATCCGCTCATCGAGCGTTTCCCCTTGATGCTGGGCGCCGCGGGTGGTGTGTTGCTGATCGGCCTGATCAGGTGGTATTTGGGGACGTCGCAGCGTCCGACCGCGGGTGAGGCGGCTGAGGACAGGACGGACACTCCAGCCGCCAACGTCGCGGAGAAATCGCCCTTCCTGCGGGCCGTCAGCGCGAAATTGAACTCGCTGCTGGGCGTCGCTTCGTCGGACGGCGAGACCGACGAAGAAGAACCCATCGATGCGCAGCGCCGCTCCACGAAAGCCTCGGCCAGAACCAGCCGCACGGAGCGCAGCGGCCGGTCCGCGGCAAGTTCCGCGCGAAGCCGGTCCCGGCACGCCCGCCCGTCGCCGCAGGAGGAGTACGACCCGGCGGACGAGCGGCCACGGCGGCGGCGACAGACCCCGCCGCGCGACTACGACCCCGCCGACCCGCCGCGCCGGTCCTCGCGGCGGCGTCCGCGACCGCAGGGCGATCCCGACCCGCGCGGCCAGTCGCAGCGGGAAGGCCGTCGGGACCCGCGCAGCCGCCGCAACCCCTACGAACGCCCGGCGACGCGCGGCAGCCGATACGAGGACTACGACCGCTACGATCCGTCGGAGCCGTTGCGCCGGTACCAGTCCTACGAGCCGTACGAGTCCTATCAGCCCGTGTCGGAGGCCCGGCGTGGGCACGCCGCGGCGAGCGGAACCAACGGCGCCAACCCGTCGCACCACCCGATTTCGCAGGTCCGCTACCGCGGATCGGGCAAATCCGACGAGCGCCGGGGTGAGCCGCGCGGGGATCGCCGCGGCCGGCCTCGGTCAAACGGCCGGCCACCGGAGCGTCCCCCGGCCGAATCCTGGGAGTACGACGCCTAATCCCGTGCCGTGAGCGGGAAGGTCAGAGCATCGACCGGATTTCCCGCGGCAGCGCGAAGACCAGCGTCTCCTGGGCCGTCGTCACCGGCTGCACCACGTCGAAGCCGGCCTCGGCCAGTCGCTCCAGCACACCGCGGACCAGCACCTCGGGCACCGACGCGCCGGAGGTAACCCCGACCGTCGTCACACCCTCCAGCCACGCCGGGTCGATGTCGTCGGCCCAGTCGACCAGGTAAGCGGCCGTCGCGCCGCCGCTCAGCGCCACTTCCACCAGGCGCACCGAGTTCGACGAATTGCGGGACCCGACGACGATCACCAGCTCGCACTCCGGTGCCATCGCCTTGACCGCGACCTGGCGGTTCTGGGTCGCGTAACAAATGTCGTCGCTGGGCGGATCCTGCAGTTTCGGGAAGCGTTGCCGCAACCGCTCGACGATCTCCATGGTTTCGTCGACCGACAGCGTGGTCTGCGAGAGCCACACCACCTTGTTCTCGTCGCGGATCGTCACGTCGTCCACGGAGGCGACCCCGTCGACCAGCTGCACATGGTCGGGCGCCTCCCCGGCGGTCCCGATGACCTCCTCGTGGCCCTCATGCCCGATCAGCAGGATGTCGTAGTCGTTGCGGGCGAAGCGCCGGGCCTCGTTGTGCACTTTGGTGACCAAGGGGCAGGTGGCGTCGATGGTGTGCAGGTTACGTTCGGCGGCCGCGGCGTGCACGGTCGGCGCGACGCCGTGGGCGGAGAACACCACGATGGCGCCCTCGGGGACCTGATCGGTCTCCTGGACGAACACCGCGCCGGCCTTTTCCAGGGTGTCGACAACGTGCCGGTTGTGCACGATCTCGTGGCGCACATACACCGGCGCACCATGCTTCTGCAGCGCGCGCTCGACCGTTTCGACCGCCCGGTCCACACCCGCGCAGTAGCCACGGGGCTCGGCCAGCAGCACTCGCTTACGGGCCGGATCGTTGGCTACCGAGCTGGATGCGCCGGGAATTCCCATGTCGACAGTCGGCGCCATGTGGTCCAGGGTACGTTCCGCCGACACGGGGTCGCCAGCTCGCGGCGCTGGGCTTGGCGTTAGCCGCTGCTTAGGGCAATCTTGGAGCCATGGCTTCTGCACCGTACGGGGTTCGGCTACTGGTCGGCGCGGCGACAGTCGCCGTCGAAGAGACCATCAGACTGCCGAAGACCATCCTGATGTATCCGATGACGTTGGCCAGTGAGGTCGCCCACATCGTGATGCGGTTCCAGCAGAATCTCGCGGAGCTGGTGATCAAGGGCGACTCCACCCTGGAATCCATTTTCCCGCCCAAAGACGAAAAGCCGGAATGGGCAACGTTCGACGAGGACACCGAAGTCGCCCTGGACAACTCGGGCGGGGGTTTCGCCGAATTGCCGGATGGCGCCGGGGGCGATCGGCGCGCCGAGGGGCGCTTCGCGCTGTACTCGGTCGCCGAGGCGCACGAAGACGCCAGCGCCCTGGTCAGGCCCACCGGGTCGAAGAAGTCAACGGCTAACCCGGCAGTTCCGGAGCCGTCGGTAGCAGCCGAACTCGACTATCAGACGCTGACACTGGCCCAGCTGCGGGCCCGAGTGCAGTCGCTGAACGTCGACGACCTCGAAGCCCTGCTGGCCTACGAGCAGGCCACCACGGCCCGAGCACCGTTTCAGACGTTGCTGGCCAACAGGATCACCCGCGCGTCCGCCAAGTGACCCGAGCGGCGAATTCGGAGGCCAACTCGGCGGAGAACCCGTTCCCGGTTCGTGCCGTCGCGATCCGCGTTGCGGGCTGGATCGACAAGCTCGGAACCGTATGGGTCGAAGGGCAATTGGCCCAGATCAACATTCGGGCCGATTCCAAGACCGTGTTCATGGTGCTGCGTGACCCGGCCGCCGACATGTCGCTGAGCGTGACGTGTCCGCGCGACCTGGTGCTGGGCGCGCCGGTGAAGTTGGTCGAGGGCACCCAGGTGGTGGTCTGCGGCAAGCCCTCGTTCTACACCGGACGCGGCACATTCTCGTTGCGGGTGTCCGAGATTCGCGCCGTCGGCGTCGGCGAACTACTGGCCCGCATCGAACGGCTGCGCCGGCTGCTGGACGCCGAGGGCCTCTTCGACCCCCGGCTGAAACGCCCAATCCCCTTCCTGCCGAACATGATTGGGTTGATCACGGGCCGAGCCAGTGCCGCCGAGCGCGACATCACGACGGTAGCCGGCGCCCGCTGGCCCGCGGTGCGTTTCGCGGTGCGCAACACCGCCGTCCAGGGCGCAGGCGCGGTCGCCCAGATCGTCGAGGCGCTCCTCGAACTCGATCGGCACGTCGAAGTCGACGTGATCGTGCTGGCTCGCGGCGGCGGCAGCGTCGAGGACCTGCTGCCGTTCTCCGACGAAACGCTGTGCCGCGCGATCGCGGCCTGCCGCACCCCGGTGATCAGCGCCGTCGGCCATGAGCCCGACAACCCGCTGTGCGACCTGGTCGCCGATCTGCGTGCGGCCACCCCGACCGATGCGGCCAAGAGGGTGGTCCCGGACACCGCCGCGGAGCAGCGCGGAATTCAGGAACTGCGCCGGCGCAGCGCGCAGGCACTGCGCAATTGGGTGTCGCGCGAACAGCGCGCGCTGGCCCAGTTGCGCAGCCGCCCGGTGCTGGCCGAGCCGCTGGCGGCGTTGACGGCTCGCACCGAGGAGATCCACCGCGCGCGCTCGGCGGTACGCCGCGACATCACCCGGTTGGTCGCGGCCGAATCCGATCGCGTTGGCCACCTGGCCGCCCGGCTGGCCACGCTGGGCCCGGCCGCGACCCTGGCCCGTGGGTACGCGGTGGTGCAGGCCGTCCCGGTGGATGGCCTGCACCACCGGGACGGCGTCATGCACGTGCTGCGCTCGGTCGACGACGCGCCGGCCGGCACCCGGCTGCGGGTGCGCGTTTCCGACGGCGCCGTAGCGGCGGTGAGTGAGGGGCTGACCGATGGTCGATGACAAAGACGGCGGCATGGACCAGGCGGAGGCCGAATCGGTGACGCCCATTAGTCAGCTTGGCTATGAATCCTGCCGCGACGAGCTGATCGAAGTCGTACGCCTCCTCGAGCAAGGCGGACTGGATCTCGATGCGTCGCTGGAGCTCTGGGAAAGAGGCGAACAACTCGCGAAACGATGTGAAGAGCACTTAGCTGGCGCCCGCAAGCGAGTGGAGGATGCACTGGCGGCCGGGCAGGGCGACGAGGCTTAGATCGACCCGTCTATGCAAAGCAAATGGAGCGACTTCTACGAAACTGGAACGTGTTTCAGTTATCCTGTCCGGCATGGGTGATCCATCACTGACAACCGAACTCGGCCGCGTCCTGGTCACCGGCGGCTCCGGGTTTGTCGGCGCCAACCTGGTGACCACCTTGCTCGACCGCGGATACTCGGTACGTTCCTTCGACCGCGCGCCTTCGCCGCTCCCCCCGCACTCGCACCTGGAAGTGCTGCAGGGCGACATCACCGACAAGGACAGCTGCGCGCGGGCGGTCGACGGCATCGACACGGTTTTCCACACCGCGGCGATCATCGAGCTGATGGGCGGCGCGTCGGTGACCGACGAATACCGTCAGCGCAGCTTTGCGATCAATGTCGGCGGCACCCAGAACCTGGTGGATGCAGGGCATGCCGCGGGGGTTCAGCGGTTCGTCTACACGTCATCCAACAGCGTCGTGATGGGCGGCCAGCCCATCGTCGGCGGCGACGAAACCCTGCCCTACACCACGCGATTCAACGACCTTTACACCGAGACCAAGGTCGTCGCCGAGCGATTCGTGTTGTCCCAGAACGGCGTTGACGGCATGCTTACGTGCGCGATCCGCCCCAGTGGCATCTGGGGCCGTGGCGACCAGACGATGTTCCGCAAGCTGTTCGAGAGCGTGATCGCCGGCCACGTCAAGGTGCTGATCGGCCGCAAGTCAGCCCGGCTGGATAACTCTTACGTGCACAACCTGATTCACGGCTTCATCCTGGCCGCTCAGCACCTGGTGCCCGGTGGCACCGCGCCCGGTCAGGCCTACTTCATCAACGACGACGACCCGATCAACATGTTCGAGTTCGCGCGGCCGGTGGTGGAAGCGTGCGGGCAGCCCTGGCCGCGAATTCGGGTCAACGGCCCCATCGTCCGGGCGGCAATGACCGGCTGGCAGCGGATGCACTTCCGGTTCGGAATTCCCGCGCCGCTACTGGAGCCTTTGGCCGTCGAGCGGCTGTACCTGGACAACTTCTTCTCGATCGCCAAGGCGTCCCGCGACCTCGGCTACCAGCCGCTGTTCACCACCGAGAAGGCGTTGGACGAGTGCCTGTCCTACTACGTGGACATGTTCGGCCAGATGAAGAGGCAGGCCGAGGCGGCCAAAGCCGGCGCCAAGCGATAGCGCGTACTGCGCCCAAGAACACCGCCTGGGGTTAAGGTTCAGCTCAACGGCGACGCGGAGGGCGGCGGATGAACACCGAATTCACGCTCACTCAAAAGCGTGCGCTGGCGGTACTCACATTGATCGCGCTGCTGTTCGGCGCGTACTTCCTGCGCGACTATTTCGTGCTGATCGTGGTGGCCGCCGTCGGCGCGTATTTGTTCACGCCACTGTTCAATTGGTTCAACAAACGTTTCGGCACCGGCCTGTCGGCGACCTTCACGTTGTTGTCGGCGCTGGCGATGGTCATCGTGCCGGTAGGTCTGTTCATCGTGCTGGCCGTCGTCCAGGTCTCCCGGATGATCGACAGCATTACCGGGTGGGTGAAGACCACCGACCTCAGCGGGCTCGGTGACAAAGTCCTGCACGTCGTCAACGACCTGGCGGCCCGAGTTCCGTTCCTACACATCACGATTAATCCGGAGATGCTGCGAAAGGTGATGGTTACCAGCGCGCAGAATGTCGGTCATTGGCTGCTGCAGACCTTACAGGGCGCCGCGGGAAGCGCCCTCGGAGCCATCACGTACGGCATCATCTTTCTTTACGTGTTTCTCGCATTGCTGGTGCATCGAGAGAGCTTGCGCACGTTGATCGGTCAGCTCAACCCGCTGGGCGAGGAAGTCACGGATCTCTACCTGAAGAAGACCGGTGCGATGGTGCGCGGCACGGTGTTCGGCCAGTTCGTCATCGCGTTGTGCCAAGGCGTTGCGGGTGCGGGGTCGATCTACATCGCCGGATTCCACCACGGATTCTTCATTTTCGCGATTCTGCTGACGGCGTTGTCGATCATCCCGTTGGGCGGCGGCATCGTGACGATCCCGTTCGGCATCGGAATGATCTTCTACGGCAACATCTTCGGCGGCGCGTTCGTGATCTTGTGGCATCTGGTGGTGGTCACCAACATCGACAACTTCTTGCGCCCCGTCCTGGTGCCGCGCGACGCCCGGTTGAATCCGGCGCTGATGCTGCTGTCGGTGTTCGCCGGTATCGCCATGTTCGGGCCCTGGGGCATCGTCATCGGACCGGTGCTGATGATCCTGATCGTGACGACCCTCGACGTCTACCTGGCGGTTTACCAGGGCGTCGAGCTGGTGAACCCGGACGACGACGCACCCGCGCGCCGCAGCTGGCTACCACGCCGGAAGGCCAAAGAGCCAGCGGTTAAGTCAGCCGCTCAGTGAGGAATTCGACGACTCGCTTGCGGGCCTCGTAAGCCGGCTGGCCGGCAATCTCACGGACCTCGTCGGTGAGCACCGAGTGGGCCATCTTGGCGAAACCGTGTTCGTTGCCCGGACGCGAATCGATCTCGATCACCTCGAACGCGTCGCCAAGTCGCTCCTTGAGCGCGGTGAAGCGGTCCCGCGGGGACATCCAGTCCTCGCTGAATCGCAGGCCGATGGCGCACAAACCGTCGTTGGCGGCACGCTCTGCGATCGTGGTCAACTCGGATTCGCTGAGCCCGGGATCGCGGCGACGAGTCGGGCCCAGCGGCAAGGGTACCGACGGCTGACTCAGCACCGGCGCCAGCACACTGTCGTCGACCGCGGCGGCCAGCGCGAAGCCGCCGGTGAAACACTGGCCGATCACCCCGACGCCCTTGCCTCCAGTGGACTCTTTGAGGTCACGGGCCAGGGCACGCAGGAACAACGACACCGGCCGCTGCTTGTTCGTCGCAAAGGCGGCGAATTCCTTTGCCACACATGCCCGTGCGACGACCGCGGCGGTGTAGCCTACCGTCTTGGCCTTGCCGGGCACCCCGAACAGCGATGGAATCGCGACCGTGAAACCGTTGTCCACCAGGTGATTACCCAAACCCAGCACACCGGGATGGGCCCCCGGTATTTCGGGAATCACCACCACCCCGGGGCCCGCGCCCTTGCGGTAGACGTCATGGGTGTAGCCGCCACCGGTAAACGGTGCCGCCACCCATCCGGACAAATCCGCTTCGGGTGCCCTCACGCGTGTCGCTCCTATCGGCTGGTCGGCAGGGGCGACTGCGACTGCGTCGCCGCCGCCAGCGTACGGAACTGATCGGCATTTGCGGCACCCGTGATCGCGATCTGGGTGGTTCCGCCCGGGCTGGTCAACCTGGTGGTCCAGACCGGCTCGGCGTCGGCGCCGCGGTCGCCGGATCCGCGATAGACGATCCAGTTCGTTCCCCCGACGTCGACCGTTCCGGTCGGATACGCCGACGGATGGATCGAGCCGATCAGCTTGTCCTCATCGGCGTTGCTCTGCGTCAGGCTCAGATACATTCCCGTCGGGCCGATGTATCCCACCGTCGAAGTGGCCGCGGCTAAGCGCTGACCATTGGCCATGCGCCCGTTCTCGATGCCGCTGCGGCCGCCGGAGTTGGGCTGCCAGCCCTCGGGCAGCTGCGGCATTCGGATCGGAAAGCCCAGCGTCTGAGCATCCGCGCGCAGGGCCGTCGCCGCGTCGTACGCCGGAATTGCGCCCTTGTTCGGGCCGGTCGGCTGGAACGAACACATCCCGACCATGCCGGCCAGCAGGATGCATCCGATCACCAGCGGTGCCAGCGACCAGAACATGTCGCGGCCGTCCTGAAGCAACCGGGGTTTGGCGGGCCTGGCCGCCGGTACCGGCTCACCGGCCTGGTCGGCGCTGGGCTGTTCTTCGGTCACCCCACGAGTATCCCAGCCCGCCGCGGGCAGCCACAGCCCAGATCTAGCGGACCGATCAGCTTCTGGGACAATCAGCAACCATGACAGCATCGGGCGGATCCGATTCGTCTTCGACCGCGACTTCGGGCTCCGACCCGCAGGTACGGACACGCCGCGAGGCCCCAGACCGCAACCTGGCGCTGGAACTGGTCCGGGTCACCGAGGCCGGCGCGATGGCCGCCGGCCGCTGGGTCGGCCGTGGTGACAAGGAGGGCGGCGACGGTGCGGCCGTCGACGCGATCCGTGAACTGGTCAACTCGGTGTCCATGCGCGGGGTCGTCGTCATCGGAGAGGGCGAAAAAGACGAGGCGCCGATGCTCTACAACGGCGAGGAGGTCGGCAACGGCGACGGCCCGGACTGCGACTTCGCCGTGGACCCGGTGGACGGCACCACGCTGATGAGCAAGGGCATGCCCAACGCGATCTCAGTGCTGGCGGTGGCCGATCGCGGCGCGATGTTCGACCCGTCGGCGGTGTTCTACATGAACAAGATCGCCGTCGGGCCCGAAGCCGCCCACGTGCTGGACATCACCGCGCCGATCACCGACAACATCCGCGCGGTCGCCAAGGTCAAGGACCTCTCGGTGCGAGACATGACGGTGTGCATTCTGGATCGGCCGCGGCACAGCCGGCTCATCGAAGACGTCCGTTCCACCGGTGCCCGAATCCGGCTGATCACCGACGGCGATGTCGCCGGTGCGATCTCGGCCTGTCGGCCCCAGTCGGGCACCGACATGCTCGCCGGCATCGGTGGCACCCCGGAAGGGATCATCGCCGCCGCGGCGATCCGCTGCATGGGCGGGGCCATCCAGGCGCAACTGGCACCCCGCGACGACGCCGAACGCCGCAAGGCGCTCGACGCCGGCTACGACTTGGACCAGATCCTGACCACCGAGGATCTGGTGTCCGGCGAGAACGTCTTCTTCTGCGCCACCGGGGTCACCGACGGCGATCTGCTCAAGGGCGTCAGGTACTACCCCGGCGGCTGCACCACCCAATCGATCGTGATGCGGTCCAAATCGGGAACCGTCCGCATGATCGAGGCCTACCACCGGCTTTCGAAGCTCAACGAATACTCCGCGATCGACTTCACCGGCGACAGCACCGCTGCCTACCCCCTGCCGTAACCGCGATAGCACCCCCAACGAAGAGGAACTCATTCATGGCCGAAAGCGCCGAATATCGCATCGAGCACGACACCATGGGCGAGGTGCGTGTACCCGCAAAAGCGTTGTGGCGAGCGCAAACCCAGCGCGCTGTGGAGAACTTTCCGATTTCCGGCCGGGGCCTCGAGCGCGCTCAGATCCGCGCGTTGGGCCTGCTGAAGGGCGCCTGCGCGCAGGTCAACTCCGACCTCGGGCTGCTGGCGCCGGAGAAGGCCGACGCGATCATCGCCGCGGCGGCCGAGATCGCCGACGGCAAACACGACGACCAGTTCCCGATCGACGTCTTCCAGACCGGCTCGGGCACCAGCTCCAACATGAACACCAACGAGGTGATCGCCAGCATCGCCGCCGCCAACGGCGTCACGGTGCATCCCAACGACGACGTCAACATGTCGCAGTCGTCCAACGACACCTTCCCGACCGCCACCCACATCGCGGCGACCGAAGCCGCAGTGCGCCATCTGATCCCAGCGCTCGAGATACTGCACGACGCGCTGGCGACCAAGGCCACCCAGTGGCAGACCGTGGTCAAGTCGGGCCGCACCCACCTGATGGACGCCGTCCCGGTCACCCTCGGCCAGGAATTCAGCGGCTATGCCCGACAGATCGAGGCGGGGATCGAGCGGGTGCGCGCCACGCTGCCGCGCCTCGGCGAGCTGGCCATCGGCGGAACCGCGGTGGGCACCGGCCTCAACGCGCCCGACGGCTTCGGCGCCAAGGTGGTCGAGGCGCTGGTCGCTTCCACGGGGCTGGCCGAATTACGCACGGCGGCAAACTCTTTCGAGGCTCAAGCGGCGCGTGACGGCCTGGTGGAGGCATCCGGTGCGCTGCGAACTATCGCCGTGTCACTGACCAAGATCGCCAACGACATCCGCTGGATGGGGTCGGGGCCGCTGACCGGTTTGGGCGAGATACAGCTGCCGGACCTGCAGCCGGGTAGCTCGATCATGCCGGGCAAGGTCAATCCGGTTCTGCCAGAGGCGGTTACGCAGGTGGCCGCCCAGGTGATCGGCAACGACGCCGCCGTCGCGGTCGGCGGCCTGTCCGGCGCGTTCGAACTCAACGTCTACATCCCGATGATGGCTCGCAACATCTTGGAGTCGTTCAAGCTGTTGAGCAACGTGTCAAAGTTGTTCGCCGAGCGCTGCATCGTCGGACTGAAGGCCAATGAAGACCACCTGCGCGAGTTGGCCGAGTCGTCGCCGTCGATCGTGACACCCTTGAACTCGGCCATCGGCTACGAGGAAGCCGCCGCCGTGGCCAAGCAAGCGCTCAAGGAGCGCAAGACGATCCGTCAGACCGTGATCGACCGCGGCCTGATTGGCGAGAAGTTGTCGATCGAGGAACTGGACCGCCGGCTAGACGTGCTGGCGATGGCCAAGGTCAAACCGGCGAAATAAAGTGGGGGTGGTTCTGCTATGACGGTTCCTCCAGGCGGTCCTTACGGCCAGGATCCGTACGGCGCGAATCCGTATGGGCAGGGCCCTTATTGGGGTGGCCCTCCGCAAGGAGCCCCGCCTCCGGGCGGAGGGCCCCCGTACCCGCCCGGCGGCCCCTACTCGGGGCCGCAGAGCGGTGCGTACCCCTACCCGCCGACGGGTCCGTTCACCAATCCCCAAGGCGGGATGGATCCTTCGTATCCGGGTCAGCCCTACGGTCAGACCGGGGCACCACAGTATCCCCCCGGCTGGCCGCCTGGCTCCTACCCGCCGGGACCGCCGCCGAACGGGCCTCGGTCGAACATGCCATGGCTGATTGTCGCCGGCATCGCGGTGCTGGGCGTCATCGCGCTGGTGGTGATCCTGGTCGTCAGTCTGAACAACGAGCCCAAGGCGCCCAAAGCCAATCCGTCGACGACGGCCGCGCCGACGTCGCAGCAGCCGGGTGGTTCCGGTCAGACGGCAAGCGATTGCACGCCGAATGTGTCCGGTGGCGACAAGCCCGCGGGCGGCGCACCGATCAAGGCAGGCAAGTTGTCGTTTCCGGCCAGCGCGGCACCCGGATGGGTGCCGTTCTCGGATGACCAGACTCCGAATCTCATTGGCGCAGTGGGGCTAGCCCAGGAGGTGCCGGGCGCCAGCCAATGGGTGATGCAGGCCGAGGTCGCGATCACCAACTTCGTTCCCAGCATGGACGTCAGCACGCAGGCCGCGAAGTTGATGAATTGCGTCGCCGAAGGCCCCGGGTATTCTAACGCCTCACCGACGCTGGGTCCGATCAAGAAGTCGTCGATCACGGTCGAGGGAATCAAGGCGGCCCGGGTGGACGCCGATGTGACGATCGCCGACCCCGCCCGCAAGGTGAAGGGCGACTCCGTGGTCATCATCGCCGTCGATACGAAGCCGGTCACCATTTTCCTGGGCGCAACGCCCATCGGCGATTCAGCCTCGGCGGGACTGCTCAGCCAGGTGATCGGATCGCTGAAGGTCTCGAAGTAAGGCGGTTTCAGGCCGGGCCCGCGGGCGCCGACACATGGGTGGCTTCGGAGCGGCCGCGCAGCACGGTGGAATAGCACTGCGCCCAGTGACCCCGTTCGGTCTCGTCGGCCCGGTCGATGGCCGCCGCCGAGCAGAGGATGCGCCGATCCGAAGTCTTGGCCAGATCCGCCAGACGCGCGGCCTCGTTGACCGCATCTCCGATCACCGTATATTCATACCGGTTTTCGGCGCCGATATTGCCGGCGAAGACCCGGCCCGCCGACACCCCGATACCGAAATCGACGGGGAGGCGGCGCAGTTGGGTACCCAGCGTGCGCGCCGTAGCCAATGCCGCCGACGACGGCTCGCCGGTGCGCAGCGGTGCCCCGAAGATCGCCAACGCGGCATCGCCCGCGAATTTGTTGATCAGGCCGCTGTGTTCGTCGACGGCGCCGACCACGATGCGGAAAAAGTCGTTGAGCACGTCGGCAACCTCTTGGGGCGGACGGCTTTCCGCGAGCTGCGTCGAACCCACCAGATCGATGAACAGCACCGCCGCCTCGACCACATCGCCCGACAGCGAGGCCCCCTCTTCGATGGCGCGCTGGGCGACGTCGGCCCCGACGTGCCGCCCGAACAGGTCGCGTAGCCGGTCACGCTCGGCGAGGCCGGCCACCATTCGGTTGAATCCCGTTTGTAGGCGCCCGATTTGGGATCGCTCGTACGCGCCGACGGTGGTGTCGATGTTGCCGCGCTCGACCTGAGCCATCGCGTCGACGACTTCGCCGATCGGGTCCGAAATCGATCGCGACGTCAGAATCATCGTGGGCAGCCCGAGCAGCAGCGCGGCCAGCGACACCACCAGGATCGGCACGTCCAGCGACGCGGACTTCTGGATCAGCCAACCGTACGTGCGCAGCACCACCAGGGTTGCGATGACACCGATCGGGAGGGCGCTGACCAGAAACCACAGCATGACCAGTCGCGCGAACACCCCGGGCACCGCCAGCCGGGGCTCGAGCCCCCGGGTCGCCGCGCCCATGATGGGGCGCAGGGTGCGTTGCGCGAGCAGCATTCCCGTGCCCGCGGCGGCCGGTCCACCCAGCACCACCCCGAGCACCATCGGCAGCAGCAGCGCGGCACCGCCGTCGAGATTGAGCAACACGAATATGGTGCCGGCCAGGCCCCAGGCTGCCAGCAGGATCGCCGTCTGGCGCCCAGCCAGCCTCATCGCGACTTCCCGTTGCGCCGTAGTGGGTTCTTGGCCGGCGGCATACCAGCGCAGCGTGGGAATGAGGCTGAAGACACCGGCAATCGCGACGCCGATGATCCCCGCCACCACCAGCAGCACCACGATGACCGTGTCTTTCTCCGCAAAGACGACGCTGGTGGTGGCGGACGTGTGCCCGCGCAGCGGAATCAGGATGGCGGCGACATCGATGACGGCGATGACGTAGGACAGGGCGAGATCGATCGCATACTCAACCAACAGCCTGCGAGCCGATTTGCGCTGCGCCGGCTCGGATGTCGCCGCCTGCTCGCGCGATCGCCGACTTCGCAGCCAGTCCGCTTTGCTCACCCTCTAAAGGTAGCCGCGCGGCGCTCACGCCCCGTTAGTTGGCCCACCCGAGTTCTGGCCGGGGATGTCGGTGATCGGGAAGTTCGGCATCGGCTTGGGCGACGGCGTGTTGGGCAGCGTCGGGATGTCGGCGGGCGGAATGTCGTGAAGTTCGTTGGCGGGCGGCCCGTTTTCGCGGCTGCCGTAGCTGCTGCCCGGGGCCCGCGCACCAAGCAGTTCGCTGACCGTCACCAGCCGGTAGCCGTTGGCCTTGAGCACCGGGATGAACTGGTAAACCAGGTCAACGGTGCTCGAGTAGGTGTCGTGGAACAGCACCACCGAGCCGGGCTTGATGTAGGTCATCAGCATGTACCGCGTCGCGGCGGTGTTCGAATCGTTTGCCCAATCGAAAGGGATGACATCCCAAAGGATTTCGGCCAGTCCATAGCGGGCGGCGGTCTGGCGCACATCGGGCGTGGACAGCCCGCCGGCCGGACGATACAGCGTCGGGGTGCGCCCGGTCGCGGCGTTGATCGCGTCGTTGGCCTTGGCGAACTGCGCGGCGACGTCTTCGGGCGGGATCGTCGTCATGTTGGGGTGTTCCCAGGTGTGGCTACCGATTTCCATGCCGGCGTCGGCGATGCGCCGGGCGCCGGCCGGGTTGGCGGCCACCTTGTTGCCGATCAGGAAGAAGGTGGCCTTGGCGTCTGGGATGCCACTGTCCTTCAGGACTTGCAGCAGCCGCTCGTCGAACGGGCTCGGGCCGTCGTCGAACGTCAGCGCGACACACTTGACCACCGAGCAGCTCAGATTGTCGGCGCGCGTCACGTGACCGGTCAGGCCACCGATCACCAGCACGGCACCGGCAGCCACGACACCGAACACGGTCCGCCAATAGCGCCAGGCTTGGCTGTCGGGTCGTTTCGGCACCCTGGAAGCCTACTCGCCCTCGCGGGTGCAACCTGGGCGTCGAGTGTGCGTCCAGGGCGTTCAAACGGCTCAAATCGCGCCGTCAGCGCGCACTCGACGCCCAGGTTGCACCCGCGCAGGCGGCCGCGTCAGTGCGGCCCGGCGATCTCCTCGAGCATCTCGGTGACCAGCGCCGCGATCGGCGAGCGCTCGCTGCGCAGCAGCGTGATGTGCGCGAACAGCGGGTGACCCTTGAGCTTCTCGATCACGGCCGCGACACCGTCATGGCGGCCCACCCGCAGGTTGTCGCGCTGGGCGATGTCGTGGGTGAGCACCACCCGCGATCCGGTGCCCAGCCTGGACAGCACGGTCAGCAAGACGTTGCGCTCCAGCGACTGCGCCTCGTCGACGATCACGAACGAGTCGTGCAGCGAGCGCCCGCGAATGTGGGTCAGCGGCAGCACCTCGAGCATGCCGCGCGACAGCACCTCCTCGAGCACGGCGGGGCTGGCCAGACCTTCCAGGGTGTCGAACACGGCCTGCGCCCAGGGGCCCATCTTCTCGCTCTCGCTGCCGGGCAGATAGCCCAGCTCCTGGCCGCCGACCGCGTACAGCGGACGAAAGACCACGACTTTGCGCTGGGTCCGCCGTTCCAGCACCGCCTCGAGACCGGCACACAGGGCCAACGCCGACTTGCCGGTTCCGGCCTTGCCGCCCAGCGACACGATGCCCACCGACTCGTCGAGCAGCAGGTCGAGCGCGACGCGCTGCTCGGCGGAGCGGCCGCGCAGCCCGAATACCTCACGGTCACCGCGGACCAGCTGGACGCGTTTGGCCGCCGTCACCCGGCCCAGCGCGTGCGAGTTGCCGCCCAGCAGTCGAATTCCGGTGTGGCATGGGAGGTCTCGCGCTTCGACCAGATCGATCTCGCCGTCGGCGAAGAGCGCGTCGATGTCCTCGGTCGCCGTCTCGATCTCCTGCATCCCCGACCAGCCGGAGGCCACCACGTCTTGCGCGTGGTACTCGTCGGCGGCCAGGCCCACCGCGGCGGCCTTGACGCGCAGCGGAATGTCCTTGCTGACCAACGTAACCCGCTTGCCTTCGGCGGCGAGGTTGGCCGCGCAGCTCAGGATCCGGGAGTCGTTGCTCTCGGTCCGGAAACCGGCCGGCAGCACGCTCGGATCGGTGTGATTGAGCTCGACGTGCAGCGTACCGCCCTGTGTCCCAACGGGAATGTTCTGATCCAGCCGCCCATGCTCGAGTCGCAGATCGTCGAACAATCGCAGCGACTGTCGAGCAAACCATCCCAGCTCATGGTGGTGGCGTTTAGCCTCCAGTTCGCTGATCACCACCAGCGGGACCACCACCTCGTGTTCGGCGAACCGACTACATGCCCACGGGTCGGACAGCAGCACGGAAGTGTCGATCACGTAGGTCCGGATTTCGGTCACGTAGCGCTCCTCGAGCGGGATAAGCCCGCGCGGACCCGCACAGGCATGTCGGCGGGAACTGCGACACCAGGACCGGGGCCGGTCCTTCCGTTGTGGTGACGGGAGGTGCCGCCCTGGCAGCTGAGCAAGACGCTGACCATCGAGAATGACGCTACTCTCGTCGCCGCTTCGCAGCAGCGCAGGCGCGCCGACACCGGGGTGTGATGCGGACCGCGAGCCGTGTGGTCGCTCGCGACGGCCGGCTCAGCCGCCGACGAACTGCCGGAGTTTGGGCTCGTCAGCGACGCCCCACGCGGTGATGCGGTCGGCGATCGCCTGGCGCAGATCGGCCGGTCCGAAAATTCCGGCGGCGGCGACGTTGCGCACCTTGTCCTCGTACGCGCGGATGTCGGCCCCGACGACCTGCAGTTCGGCCGCGCGCCTGGCAATCGCGTCGATCGTCTCGTCGCGGGTGTACGTCAGGCAGTGCGCGACGAGATTGGCGAAGAACAGCTCGTGGCGCACCTCGTCGCGGTGGATCCGGTCGATCAGCCCGGCCAAGATCGGCTCCTCGAGCTGGGCGGCCAGGTTGCGGGTGAAGACCGCGTGGGTGCGCTCGGTGAGCGCCATGTACACCAGGGTCTCCACCTGTGTGTACGTCTCGGCGCGGTAGCCCTGCATCAGGTACTCGACACGGGCCTCTTCGTTGGCGGTGGGGTCGACCTCGCGGGTGACCACCAGGTATTCGCGCAGCGCGATGGCGTGCAGGTGCTCCTCGGCGGTCCAGCGCCCCAGCCAGCGGCCCCACCAGTCCTCGAGAATGAAGTGCTCGACGAGCTCGCGGTGATGCGCCGCCAGGTCGTCCTTGAGCAGCAGCAGGATCTCGCAGGCGTCGGTGAATTCCCGGGGCAGCGTCATGCTGGACGGGTCCCAGTCGCGTCCGCCGAGGAAGGCGAAGTTCTCGCCCCGGTCGAACGGGACGTAGTCGTGAGCGAACCAAATGTCGTCGGTGGACAGGTGGCGGTCCATTTCGGCCTCGACGACCGGCTCGAGTTCTAGGGTCAGCGCATTAGCGACAGGTTTCTGTGCCATGCGGTTACTGTAACCGATAGACACAGGTTCAATAAAACTGTAGCGCCGTGTCGCGGCCGACAAGCGGAAACCTAGACCGTCAGGCCCGGGTACAGCGGATTGGCGGCCAGCAGTTCGGCGGCGGCGGCGTTGACCCGCTCGGCGGTGCCGTCGTCCAGTGCGTACTTGGCCTTGGAGCTGCCCTCCGGCGCCGTGTTGGCCAGCACGTCGATCATCAGCTCGGCCACCCGGTCGAATTCGTCCGGACCGAAGCCGCGGGTGGTCAGCGCCGGGCTGCCGAGCCGGATCCCGCTGGTGTACCAGGCGCCGTTCGGGTCGGCCGGGATGGCGTTGCGGTTGGTCACCACGCCGGCGTCCAGCAGGGCCGACTCGGCTTGGCGTCCGGTCAGGCCAAACGAGGTGACGTCGAGCAGCACGATGTGGTTGTCGGTGCCCCCGGTGACCAGCCGGGCGTCGCGCTTGAGGAAGCCGTCGGCCAGGGCCTGGGCGTTGTCGGCGACCCGCTGCGCGTAGGCCTGGAACGCGGGTTGGCGCGCCTCGGCCAGCGCGACGGCCTTGGCCGCCATCACGTGCGACAGCGGCCCGCCCAGCACCATCGGACAGCCCTTGTCCACGGCGTCGGCGTATTCGGGTTGGCACAGGATGAGGCCGCCGCGGGGTCCGCGCAGTGACTTGTGCGTCGTCGTCGTCGTGACATGGGCGTGTGGCACCGGGTCCTCGTCGCCGGTGAACACCTTGCCCGCGACCAGGCCGGCGAAATGCGCCATGTCCACCATCAGGGTGGCGCCGACCTCATCGGCGATCTCACGCATCGTCGCGAAATTGATCCGGCGCGGGTAGGCCGAGTAGCCGGCCACCAGGATCAGCGGCTTGAACTCACGCGCGGCGGCCGCGACGGCGCCGTAGTCGATGAACCCGGTCTCGGGGTCGGTGCCATAACTGCGCTGGTGAAACATCTTGCCGGAGATATTGGGCCGAAAGCCGTGAGTGAGATGCCCGCCGGCATCCAGCGACATGCCCAGCAGCCGCTGGTTGCCCAGCTGGGCGCGCAGCTTCTCCCAGCCCGGCTCCGACAAGTCGTTGACGTGCTTGACGCCGGCGTCGGCCAGGCCGGGCGCCTCGACCCGGGTAGCCAGGATCGCCCAGTAGGCAACGAGGTTGGCGTCGATGCCGGAGTGTGGCTGCACGTAGGCATGTGGCGCACCGAACAGCTCACGGGCGTGCTCGGCGGCGACGCTTTCCACGGTGTCGACGTTCTGACAACCCGCGTAGAACCGGTGCCCGATGGTGCCCTCGGCGTACTTGTCCGACAGCCAGGTCCCCATGGTCAGCAGCACCGCGGGCGACGCGTAGTTCTCGCTGGCGATCAGCTTCAGCGAATCACGTTGGTCAGCGAGCTCTTTGCGCGTTGCCGCGGCGATGCGAGGTTCGACGGACTCGACCACCTGCAGTGCGGCTCGATAGGCGGCGCTCGCGGTGTCGGCGTATTCGACGCCCGGTGACGTGGTGGAGATGGCGGTGTGGGTCGAGTCGGCTGACATGCGAACGAGACTAGTCGGCCGGCGACACCGGCGTGGTCAGCGGTTGGCCCAGCTGCCGTCCGATCCGTGATCCGTGCCTTTTGCCAGCCCAGCCGTCTGGCACATGATCGTCCCTGCCACACTGGCACTATGCCCCGGCTGAGCGAGCCGAGCCCATATGTGGAGTTCGACCGAAAGCAGTGGCGCGCGTTGCGTATGTCGACGCCGCTGGCCCTCACTGAAGAGGAGCTTGTCGGTCTGCGTGGTCTTGGCGAGCAGATCGACCTACTCGAGGTCGAAGAGGTGTATCTACCGCTGGCCCGGCTCATCCACCTTCAGGTCGCGGCACGGCAGCGATTGTTCGCTGCCACTGCGGAATTCCTCGGTGAGCCGCAGCAGAACCCGGACCGGCCGGTGCCGTTCATCATCGGCGTGGCCGGCAGCGTGGCGGTGGGCAAGTCGACGACCGCCCGTGTGCTGCAGGCGTTGCTGGCGCGCTGGGACCACCACCCGCGCGTCGACCTGGTGACCACCGACGGCTTTCTTTACCCGAATGCCGAGCTGGAACGGCGAAACCTGATGCACCGCAAGGGCTTTCCAGAGAGCTACAACCGCCGGGCGCTGATGCGGTTCGTCACCTCGGTCAAATCGGGCTCCGATTACGCGTGTGCGCCGGTGTATTCACACCTGCGCTACGACATCATCTCCGGCGCCAAACACGTGGTCCGCCATCCGGACATCCTGATCCTGGAGGGCCTCAACGTCTTGCAAACCGGTCCGACCCTGATGGTGTCGGACCTCTTCGACTTCTCGCTCTACGTGGACGCCCGGATCGAAGACATCGAACAGTGGTACGTATCGCGGTTCTTGGCGATGCGCAGCACGGCCTTCGCCGATCCGGCATCGCACTTCCACCACTACTCGGGCCTCAACGACACCAAGGCGGTCGCCGCCGCCCGCGAAATCTGGCGGTCGATCAACCGGCCCAACCTGGTCGAAAACATTCTGCCCACCCGCCCGCGCGCAACCTTGGTGCTGCGCAAGGACGCCGACCACTCCATCAACCGGTTACGGCTGCGCAAGCTCTGACGCCACGCGGTTAGGCCAACCAGGGCAGGGGTGCCTACGCGGGCAGCCGACGCACCCCCAGGTATTGCAGCCATGCAAAGGCCGCGGCGTAGGCGCCGGTGGCCAGCGTGGCGGCTACCCCGGTCGCGGTCATCGGCACCGCTTCGACGGCCACGACGCAGCCGAGCGTGACCACGACGTTCGCGATGACGACACCGACGCCGACTCCACGCAGGTCCGGCAAGCCCGTCAGGCTGTACACCACCAGGCCGTAGAGCACGAACAGGGCCCCGATGCCGTATTCCAGGTGGGAGCTCAGGTCTGCGATGAAGGCGATGGCGAGACCGCACAGCCCCGTCAAAGTGGCATCTGCACGCATGGCGAAACGCAACAACGAGTCGGTCGCGTCGTACAGGTGTCTGGTCGGTATGCCAGTAGCAGCGGACATTGGGTACTCCTCGCGATGACGGTTTCTGTCGAACTGGTTTGAGCGTCCCGCCGGAGCACTGCCATATCGACGCGTGACACTGCCAACTCCTGCCACGGAAGAAATGACCAGGGATTACCGCCAGATATTCCCGTGTTCGGCGGCGAATGTGGATTTAGCCGGCGACTGCTTCGACGGTGCCCAGCGGTGAGGCTGTATCGCCCAAGCCGACCGACATGATGCCGGACGAATTCGAGAGTCCGCGCGAATTGGACGGGCGAACGGTCGGCGAAAACATAAGTCCCCCTAACAGATTCGGATTGGTACCGGCGGCAGGGCGGCCGCACTTCCCCGTATTCGTTGCCAGTCCACCCGAAGATGGGACACGTCGCCATTACAACCGGCGTTGTCATCCGGGAAACGCAGGCTGTCCAGATAAGGCAGCAACGAGGGCGTCGAGCTAATCGCTGGGGACGGCGACGCGCCCGCGCAGATCAGCGGCGATGAGCCGGGCCGCGGCGTTTTGCCAGTTATGCAGCGAACGCTGCGGGACCTCGGTGACGAACCATTGCCAGGCCTGTCGTGCGATCGGATCCAGGCCCGAGGCGGTGGCGTTCTGCGCGTAGGCACGCACGCCGACGACATACGGGAAGTACAGCGAGTTGTAGTACCGCCACTCTTCGGTGGTTCCGAAATCGCCGCCGTCGCGCGGCTTCAACCGCGAAATGCCGTCGGCAAGCACGGCTTTGAGCTCGTTGGCGCGCTCGACCGGATGGTCGGGTGCGCCGCGAGCGGCCAGCCGTTCGTCGATCACCGGCAGCGCCGTCAGCGGGCTCGCGACCAGCTTGCTCAGGTCGCCATAGTGCCCCAGGGCGCGGCGGGTGAGCCTGACGAACGTGACGTCGTCGACGTCCGCGAGCGGATGCTGCTGGCGCAGCGGCAGCGCCGCCCCGGTATGCCGCAACGCGGCCCGATCTGCCCGCAGCGCAGGCGATTTCGAGAACGCCAGCCGGTCGAGCACCCCGGCCAGCGGATCCGCGAGCACTTGCACGGTGATCGCCACCGCCACGCTGGTGAACAGCAGCACGGTCAGCGCGGTCCGCGCGGCGGGGTCGTCGCGGGTCACCGCCAACCCGATCAGCGCCTGGCCGCCGAACAGCGCCGCCACCGCGACCGAGCCGGCGAACGAGCGGAGCATGTCGGCACGCAACGCCTGGCCTTCGTCGAACGCGTCCCACAGGGCGACGGCGATCCCGAGCCCGAGGACATCGCAGCTGGTCGACGCAAGCGCAACCCAGCTGGGCACCAGGCCCAGCGGAATGATCAGGATGGCGTTGCCCAACGCGAAGAACAGGGTCGCGGTGATGGCGAGCCCCACCGCCGGCCGCGGCCGTCGCGGGCGGCGCAGCGCGACGGCCATCGCGCCCAGAGTCGACACCGAGATCACCGCGAACATCAGCCAGTGCCCCGGCCGCAGCGGTCCGTCGACGCTGCCGGCCAGCATCGCCCCGAACAGGGTCAACGTGGCGACCCCGGCCACCAGCAGCAGCTCGCGGGTGCGCGCCCGCCAGCCGTCGGTAGGTCGGGACAGCTCGACGAGCACCGCGAACCACGCCACGCCGGGAATGGTCGCCAGGTAGATCTCGACTCGGCTGAGCAGCGGCGCGTACGCGGGGCTGGCGGTCCGCACCGCGTCCAGCGCCACCACGAGCGCGAAGCCACACAGCCCGATCGCCGCCAACACCAGGACGGGTTTTCGCGGATCACGGGCCGCCAGATACAGGCCCAGCCAGGCGCTCAGCGCGAACACCACCGCCGACAGCGCAGCCACCTACCCAGTGTGGCATGCGGGCGACCTGCGGCTTAAGACCCTTGCGGCTACTTGCCGTACCGGCGATTGCGCAGGCTGTAGTCGCGCAGCGCACGCAAGAAGTCGACGCGACGAAACGCCGGCCAGTGCGTTTCGCAGAACCACATCTCTGAATAGGCGCTCTGCCAGAGCAGAAATCCCGACAGCCGCTGCTCGCCGGAGGTGCGGATCACCAGATCGGGGTCGGGCTGCCCGGAGGTGTAGAGGTTCTCGGAGATGGCGTCGACGGTCACTGCCTCGACGAGCTCCTCGGCGGTGGCGCCGTTGGCGAGTTCTTTGCTCAACAACGCGCGCACCGCGCCGACGATCTCCTGCCGGCCGCCGTAGCCGACCGCGACGTTGACGTGAAACGGCGCGAGGCTGGGCGTGGACTCGACCGCACCGCGCAACCGGCGGGCCGGCTCGTCACCGAGCAGTTCCAGGTCGCCGACCGTGCGCACGCTCCACCGGTTGGCCGGCGCGCAGATCTCCTCGACGACATCGGTGATGACCTCGATCAGCCCGGCCAGCTCTTCGGGATCGCGTTGCAGGTTTTCGGTGGACAGTAGATAAACCGTGGCCATCTCGACGCCGGCTTCCTGGCACCATCGCAGCATCTCGGCGATCTTGGCCGCGCCCATCCGGTAGCCGAAGCTGACGTCCTCGTATCCCGCGTCGCGTGCCCATCGCCGGTTGCCGTCGCACAGCACGGCGATATGCCGCGGAAGCTCAGATTTCGAGCCGGCGAGTTCCTGCTTCAGCCGTAGCTCGTACACCCGATACAACGGCTCTTTGAGCCGCGGCGGAATGATCTCCACGAGGAACCACCCTACTGTGACCGGCAACCAAATCCGGACCGGAATTTCCGGCCAGCTCGGCGCAAGTCGAAGATCACCCTGCGCCGGCGAACGCTAACGTTGACCGATATGAGCACCAAGACCCGCACGGCCACCCAGCCGGAGCCCGAATCGCAGGGACTGGCGGCCAACGCCGCGCACCAGCTCGTCGACGGCGTCACCCGGGTACTGACCAAGCCACGGTTCCGCGGCTGGATCCACGTCTATTCCGCCGGCACCGCCGTCTTCGCGGGCGCGTCGCTGGTCGCGGTGTCCTGGGCGGTGGGCTCCACCCGGGCCGGACTGGCGACCCTGCTCTACACCTTCGCCACCATCATCATGTTCACCGTCAGCGCCACGTATCACCGCGTGCACTGGAGGTCCGCGACGGCCCGCAAGTGGATGAAGCGGGCCGACCACTCGATGATCTTCGTGTTCATCGCCGGCAGCTACACCCCGTTCGCCCTGCTGGCCTTGTCCCCCCGCGACGGGCACGTCGTGCTGTGGATCGTGTGGGGCGGCGCGGCGGCCGGGGTCCTGCTGAAGATGCTGTGGCCGTCGGCGCCCCGCTGGGTCGGAGTGCCGCTCTACATCCTGCTGGGCTGGGTGGCCGTTTGGTACACCGGCGAGATCCTGCACAATGCCGGGGTGGCCGCGATGGTGCTGCTGTTCGTCGGCGGCGCGCTGTACAGCATCGGCGGCGTTCTCTACGCGCTGCGCTGGCCCGACCCGTGGCCGTCGACCTTCGGCTACCACGAGTTCTTCCACGCCTGCACGGCGGTCGCGGCGATCTGCCACTACATCGCGATGTGGTTCGTGGTGTTCTAGCGCGCGGGCACGCCCAGGGCGGCGGCCAGCTCGGTCGACCGAGTCACCGGCAGATCGCAGAGACGGCCGCGGCACACGTAGGCGGCGTCGGCGCCCCGCACCCGGTCCCGGCCGACCAGCAGCGCCGACGTGTCCATCTTTCCGCCCATCACGATCGCCCCGCCGGGTGCGAGCCGGCGAGCGTCGGTCAGCAGGGGCGACCGCGGCGAGTGGCAGGCGATCGCGATCTGCAGCGGACCCCGGATCGCGGCTTCGGCCACGGAAATCCAATGCCCCGCCGACCGCGGGGCCTTGGCCAGCAGCACCGAGTGCGCGGCCAGCGCCTCGGTCGCCGCTTGCAGGTAGCGCGGCGCGTCGACACTGCCGACCAGATGCGCCGCGGTCAGCAGCGCCTCGGTGATCGTCGACGCGCCCGACGGGGTCGCCCCGTCCAGCGGGTCGGCCGGCCGCAGCATCAGCTGCTCGGCATCGTCGGCGGTGTCATACCAGCGGCCGGGTCGCTGCGGATCGGCGAAATGCGCGAGGGCGATGTCAAGCAACTCGCATGCCGCCGTCAGCCAGACGTCCTCGACGGTCAGCTGGTACAGCGCCAGCAGCCCGGTGGCCAGTGTCGCGTGGTCCTCCAGGATGGCGGCGCTCTCGCCGACCACGCCACCGAGGCTGGCCCGCCGCAGCCGGCCGCCGACCACGTGCAGGTCCAGCAATGCCGTCGCGCACCGCCGAGCCGCGCGGGCCAACTCGGGTTGTTCCAGGGCCACGCTGGCCTCGGCCAGCGCGGTGATCGCCAGCCCGTTCCACGACGTGACGACCTTATCGTCGCGGCCCGGTTGGGTTCGGGTGTGTCGGGCGGCCAGCAGTGCGGCCCGCACACGTTCGGCGCGCGGCGGATCGTCGGGATCGCCGGGCAACTGCAGCACCGATGTGCCGTGTTCGAAAGTCCCGGACTCGGTGACCGCGAAAAGCTCAGCGGCCCAACGGCCGTCGTCGGGACCGAGCACCTCGGTCAACTGCTGCGGCGTCCAGACGTAGGTCGAACCCTCACGGCCGTCGGCGTCGGCGTCCAGCGACGAAGTGAACATCTCGCCGTCGGCCAATTCGTCGAGCATGAATTGCGCGGTCTGCGCAGTGACCCGGCGCGCCAACGGATCTCCGGTGCGCCGGGCCCAGTGCGCGTAGGCGCGCAACAGCAGTGCGTTGTCGTACAGCATCTTCTCGAAATGCGGCACGACCCAAGCTTTGTCGACGCTGTAGCGGGCAAATCCCCCGGCCAATTGGTCGTAGATGCCGCCGCGCGCCATCGCATTGCCGGTGCGTTCGACGGCCTGCAGCGCTGACGCCGATCCGGTGCGCTCGTAGTTGCGCAGCAGCGCTTCGAGAACCGCGGACGGCGGGAACTTCGGCGCGCCGCCGAACCCGCCGTGCGCGGTGTCCTGGTCGCCGAGCACCACGGCGACCGCGTGATCACACAGTGCCGGGTCGACGTCCGGGCCGCCGGAAGGCGGCCCCGCGAGGGCCCCAGACATCTTGCGCAACTCGCCCGCGATGTGGTCGGACGCCTCCTCGACCTCGCCGCGGCGTTGCTGCCAGGCGTCGGTGACGGCCGAAAGAAGTTGCAGGAAACCGCCTTTCGGGTAGTAAGTGCCGCAGAAGAAGGGACGCCCGTCCGGGGTCAGGAAGCACGTCATCGGCCAGCCGCCGTGCCCGGTAAGCGCGACGGTCGCGTTCATGTAAACCGCATCGATGTCCGGCCGTTCCTCGCGGTCGACCTTGACGCAGACGAAGTTCGCGTTCATCGCCGCCGCGACCTCGTCGTCCTCGAACGATTCGTGGGCCATCACATGACACCAGTGACACGCGGCATAGCCGATCGAAAGCAGAATCGGCACATCGCGTTCGGCGGCATCTTCCATCGCCTGCGGCGTCCACTGCTGCCAGTGCACCGGGTTGTCGGCGTGTTGACGCAAATAAGGGCTGGTGGCCAGCCCGAGAGTGTTGGTGGACGACGAGTCAGCCGGGCTCATCGCCGGGTCCTGACACCGATCCGTTCGCCGGCCCGGTGGCCTCGTCACGGGGTGGGCCGACCGTGTCGGTGCCCTCGTCGGCCGCCTGATCGGGCTCGGGATGCCTGGGGTCGAAGGACTCGGGCACCTTCTTGAGTTGCTTGTTCATCGAACGCAGCAGAAACAAGGTGGCGATCAACAGCAGTACCACGACCAGCAACCCGATCGGACTGGCCTTGCCGAAATCAGGCCCGGTGTGCTGCGGTGTCCCGTCAGCGATCACCGTGAGCAAAAGGTGTCTCACGCGTGGTTCTCGATTCCGCTGAAGAGGTCGTCCTCGGGCAAAACGACGGGCACGCGGGAGCGCGCCAACTCGAATTCCTCAGTCGGCCACAGGCGCTGCTGCCAGGCGATCGGGGCGGCGAAGAAGTCTGCCTTCGGGTCGATCTGGGTGGCATGCGCGCGTAGCGCGTCGTCGCGCTGGCTGAAATATTCCGAGCACTCCACCCGCGTGGTCACCCGGGTCTCGAACGGATCGTGCTCGGGTTTCCAGTGCTCGAGCCACTTCTGGAACGGGGGCTCGTGACCGTGCTTGATCGCCTCGTCGTGTAGCAGTTGCATCCGCTGGCGCAGGAAGCCGTGGACGTAGTACAGCTTGGACACCGCCCAGGGCTCACCGGCGTCCGGGAACCGGGCATAGTCGCCGGCCGCCTCGTAGGCGCCGACCGAAACCTGATGGCAGGCAATGTGATCCGGATGCGGGTAGCCGCCGTTCTCGTCGTACGTGGTGATCACGTGCGGGCGGAACTCGCGGACGACGCGCACCAGCGCCTCGACGGACTGCTCCAACGGCACCAGCGCGAAGCAGCCGTCGGGCAGCGGCGGCGGCGGATCACCCTTGGGCAGACCGGAATCGACGAAGCCGAGCCAGGTGTGCTCGACCCCGAGGATTTCGGCAGCCTTCGCCATCTCGTCGCGGCGAATCGCGGCGATGTGCTCTTGCACGTCGGGCAGGTCCATCGCCGGGTTGAGGATCTCGCCGCGCTCGCCACCGGTCAGCGTCACGACCAGCACGCGATGACCCTCGTCGGCATACCGGGCGAGTGTGGCCGCACCCTTGCTGGATTCGTCGTCGGGGTGGGCGTGCACCGCCATCAACCGCAGTTCGCTCACGTGTCCCCTTGTCGGTCCGATGGTCTCCCCTCGAGCCTATAAGGACCCTATAATTCCAGTTTCTCCATGTTGCACGCTGTCGGTCGCCCTCCGGCAGCACACCAGCCCACACGTGAAACAGCGATGACCCAGACTTCCATTCCGCGGCCCGAGGCCCGCTACGGACGCTCGCGCCTGTCTCGGGTCTCGCGACGCCGGGTGGCGATCGCGCTGGGTGTGCTGGTTCTGGCGGCCGGCATCGGCATCGCGAGCGTCGGCTATCAACGGCTGGGAACCAGCGCTGTCTCGGGTTCGCTGGCCGGTTACCAGGTGGTCGACAACGAAACGGCGTCAGTCACGATCAGCGTGACGCGATCCGATCCGTCGCGGCCGGTGGACTGCATCGTGCGGGTCCGCGCAAAGGACGGCAGCGAGACGGGCCGCCGCGAGGTCCTGGTCGGGCCGTCCGCGCAGGCCACGGTGCAAGTCACGACGACCGTGAAATCGTCACAACCGCCGGCGATGGCGGACATTTACGGATGCGGCACCGACGTGCCCGGCTACCTGCGCGCGGCCTGACCACTCACAAAGGTGAAGCTCAAATGACGTCATCGGCTGTTTCCACAGTGGTAACATGGATGAATGCACGGTTCCTCCCGGGACCGTGTATTGCTGCATTAGCGGCCGTGAGCCCAACGGCACGGCGGCAAGGGGCGGGACACAGACACTCCCTTTACCGGAGTTCAGAAACTCACGCGGTTACGCGGAGAAATACGACGAGGAGCACGACAAGATGACGGACACTCAGGTGACCTGGCTGACCCAGGAATCACATGACCGGCTGAAGGCTGAGCTCGATCAGTTGATCGCGAACCGTCCCGTCATCGCCGCGGAAATCAACGACCGCCGCGAGGAAGGCGACCTGCGGGAGAACGGCGGCTACCACGCCGCCCGCGAAGAGCAGGGTCAGCAGGAGGCGCGCATTCGCCAGCTCCAGGACCTGCTTAACAACGCCAAGGTCGGCGAGGCGCCCAAGCAGTCCGGCATCGCGCTGCCCGGATCGGTGGTCAAGGTCTACTACGACGGCGACAAGTCCGACACGGAGACCTTCTTGATCGCCACCCGCCAGGAGGGCGTCAAGGAAGGCAAGCTCGAGGTGTACTCACCCAAGTCGCCCTTGGGTGAGGCCCTGATCGACGCCAAGGTCGGCGAGACGCGCACCTACACCGTGCCCAACGGCAACACCGTCAAGGTCACGCTGGTCAGCGCCGAGCCGTATCACGACTAATTCTGCTGCGAACTAACCGAGGGCTTGTTCGAGGTCGGCCAGCAGGTCGTTGACGTCCTCGATACCCACCGACAGCCGAACCAGGTCATCGGGAACTTCCAATTGCGAACCGGCCGTTGAGGCGTGCGTCATCGCGCTCGGGTGCTCGATGAGCGACTCGACCCCACCCAGTGACTCGGCCAGGATGAACACTCCGGTGGCGGCACAGAGCTTTTCGGCCGCCGCCCGGCCGCCGCGCATGCGCACCGACACCATGCCGCCGAAGCCTGACATCTGCCGCGCGGCGACGTCGTGCCCGGGATGGGTGGGCAGGCCTGGATAGAGCACCGCGCTCACCGACGGGTGCCCGGCGAGGAATTCCGCTACGGCCGAAGCGTTTTCGCTGTGCCGCTGCATCCGAAGCACCAACGTCTTGAGGCCGCGCATCGTCAGGTAGGAGTCGAACGGGCCCGGCACCGCGCCGGCCCCGTTCTGCAGAAAACCGAAGGCGTCGTCGAGCGCCTTGTCGTTGGTGACCAATGCACCACCCACCACATCGGAGTGCCCGCCGATGTACTTGGTCGTCGAGTGCAGTACTACGTCGGCTCCCAGCGTCAACGCCTGCTGCAGCGCGGGCGAGGCAAAGGTGCTGTCCACCAACACTTTTGCCGAATGCTGCTGGCCGATTTCGGCGATGGCCGCGATATCGGCGATGGACAGCAACGGATTCGTCGGTGTTTCCACCCAGATCAGCCGGGTCCGCGGCGTGATCGCGGCTGCCACGGCGTCGAGGTCGGACAGCGCCGCCGGTGTGTATCCGACATTCCACTGCGAGAAGACCTTGTCGATCAAGCGGAAGGTGCCGCCGTAGGCGTCATTTGGGATGACCAGATGATCGCCGGGCCGCAGCATGGCGCGCAGGGCACAGTCGGTGGCGGCCATGCCGGAGCTGAACGCTCGCCCGAAGGCACCGCCTTCGACGGCCGCCAAGGAGGCTTCCAGCGCGGCGCGGGTCGGGTTGCCGGTGCGCGCATACTCGAACCCGCCGCGCAGACCGCCGACGCCGTCCTGGGCGAACGTGCTGCTGGCATAGATCGGAGCGTTCACTGCCCCGGTCGCGGGATCCGGGCGGTAGCCGGCGTGGATGGCTTTGGTGGCCAGTCCCTTGATTGCGTGGTGTCCGCTTCGGTTTTCGCTCATCGCCATTCAGCCTAATGAGCGCCGGCTCGGCCTGACCCGTCAGATCGGCAGGACCACCGTCGTCAGGATCTTGTCGGCGATGGTCTGGCGTTTGGCATCCCACAGCGGGAACAGGAATCCGATGAAGCAGATGACGGCGTCGACGAAGTGGGCGAGGTCGCGCACCACGGACATCCCGAAGCCGATCGGCGCTCCGGTGGTCTCGCTGACCACCTTGATCTTCATCACGGTCTTGCCAAGGCTCGAGCCGGTGGTGCCCTGGCGGTAGCCCCGGTTCCAGAGCCAGTACGCCAAGCCCGCCAGCGTCGCCAACCACTGCGCCAGCTGGCCGATCGTCGAGGGCTGGCTCACGCAGTACTGGCTGACGTCGTACTGGGTGATGTCGGTGACGCAGGACGACTGTTGGGTGGCGTACATGATCCCGGTGCCGATGCCCTGCACGATCGCGTACGGCAGGTAGTCGATCAGCAGCGCCAGCACCCGGGTGAGCCACGGCGTGTACGAGTCCGGCGGCAGCGCCCGGACCGCCGGTCCGGGCGGCGGCGGGGCGTATCCAGCACCGGACGGCGGAGGGGGTGGCGGGTAACCGCCGTCGGGCGGCGGAGGCGGCGGCGGGTAGGAACCACCCTGAGCCGAGGAAGCAGGTTCGTACCCGCCAGAGGCCGGTTCATAGCCACCGGCTGGTTCAGGCGGCGAAGAGGGCGGCGGCTGATCGGTCATGGTGCAACCTTCCACTGCGGTTAGCTGAACTAGCCGCATTACAGTACCTGAGAAGCCGCCTGTCGCGGAGGCTGCGGACACTCGTCGTTAACGCCGCCCTGCCTGTACCCGAGGCCCATCCGACAGAAAGCCCAACAGGTCGTATCGGGTGATGACCCCGACAGGTTTGCCTTCCTCGACGACCATCAGCGCATCCCAGTCACGCAGCGCCTTTCCGGCCGCGCTGACCAGCTCGCCGGCACCGATGATCGGCAACGGCGGGCTCATGTGCTGGGAGACAGCGTCGGCTAATTTGGCGCGGCCCTCGAACACGGCCGAAAGCAGTTCGCGCTCCGAGACACTGCCGGCAACCTCACCGGCCATCACCGGGGGCTCGGCGCCGACCACGGGCATCTGGGACACGCCGTATTCGCGCAGGATGCCGATGGCGTCGCGCACCGTCTCGGTCGGGTGGGTGTGGACCAGGTCGGGCAGCGCGCCAGACTTGCCGCGCAACACGTCGCCGACCGTGGGCTGTTCGGTCGAGCCATCGAGGCGGGTACGCAGGAAGCCGTACGACGACATCCACGCGTCGTTGAAGATCTTCGACATGTAGCCGCGGCCGCCGTCCGGAAGCAACACGACGACCAGCGCGTCGGGCCCGGCTTCCTCGGCCACCTTTGCGGCGGCCACCACGGCCATCCCGCACGAGCCGCCGACCAGCATGGCTTCTTCCCGCGCCAGCCGCCTGGTCATGTCGAACGAGTCGGAGTCGGATACGGCGATGATCTGATCGGGCACCGTCGGGTCATACGCCGCGGGCCAGAAATCCTCGCCGACGCCTTCCACCAGATAGGGCCGGCCCGTGCCGCCCGAATACACCGACCCTTCGGGGTCCGCGCCGATGATGCGTACCGGTCCTGCTGGCCGGCCGCTCGATACCTCCTTGAGGTAGCGGCCCGCGCCGGTGATCGTCCCACCGGTGCCGATGCCGGCGACGAAGTGCGTGACCTTGCCGTCGGTGTCGGCCCACACCTCGGGACCGGTGGTCTCGTAGTGGCTGGCCGGGCCTTGCGGGTTGGCGTATTGGTCGGGCTTCCAGGCGCCGGGGATCTCGCGAACCAGCCGGTCGGAGACGCTGTAGTAGCTGTCCGGGTGCTCCGGCGGCACCGCCGTCGGGCACACCACGACCTCCGCGCCGTACGCGATCAGCACGTTGCGCTTGTCCTCGCTGACCTTGTCGGGGCAGACGAACACGCACTTGTAGCCGCGGTGCTGGGCCACCAGCGCCAGCCCGACACCGGTGTTGCCCGAGGTCGGTTCGACAATCGTGCCGCCCGGCTTGAGCAGACCGGCGGACTCGGCGGCGTCGATCATCTTCACCGCGATGCGGTCCTTGGAACTACCGCCGGGGTTGAGGTATTCGACCTTTGCCGCGACCGTGCCAGCACCGGCGGGGATGACGGAGTTCAGGCGAACCAGTGGCGTGCCGCCGATGATGTCACTGATGTGCTGCGCAATTGGCATGCGCTTATCGTCTCAGGCGTTTTCTGGCCGCGCACACCCGCTCTCGGTGCAATAGGGGCGGCCGTACGATGCCGAACGACTAGCCGGTGGCTTCGCGGATGTACTCCCCGATTTGGCGCAGCGAACGCACGGCCTCGGGCACCAGCGGCGCGGCCAGCTGGAAGTCGTGAACCTGGCCGGGCCAGACCCGTACCTCGGCCGGGACCCCAACGGCCGCAAGCCGGCTCGCCGCTAACCGCGCGTCGTACAGCAGCACCTCGGATCCCGACACATGGATCAGCGTGCGCGGAAGCCCGGGCTTGATGTGCTCAAGGGGTTCGTAGATCTCCTCGGCCTTGCCGTCGACGATGTTCTTCTCCGCCGCGCTAGCAACCAATTCGACGAGCGCATCGAATGCCTTGGCCCCGAACATCGCATCGGTCTTGATATTGGGATGCGTTTGCTTATATTCCTTTGCCAGTTGCAGTAGAGGCGAGATCGCCACCAGCGCCGCCGGCTCCTCGCCTTCGTCCTGCAGCTGTTGCGCGAGCGTCAGCGCGAGATAGCCGCCCGCGGAGTCGCCGGCGAGAACGATCTGGTCCGGCTGGTAGCCGCGCCGCCGTAGCCAGCGGTATGCGTCGTGACAGTCCTGCACCGCCATCCCGATCGAATGCTTGGGCAACAGCCGGTAGTTGACCACCAGGACGGGCGAGTCAGCAAACTTCGAGATCGATTCGACCACCCGGCCATGAGAGTTTGCTCCGCAGGTCAAAAACGCACCGCCGTGGAAGTAGAGCACCACCCGCCGGGTGCCGTCCGCGGGCAGCACTCCCGGAGCTCGGACCAGCTGAGCCGACGCATTGGGCAACTTCACAGTGTTTCGCACGGTGGCCGACACCGGTAGCACCGCTTTGGCCACAAGATCTATCAGACCCCACGGCCAGGGCAACGTGGGCGCGTAGCTGCCGGCCGTCAGAATCGGCCGGATTGTCACGCGTGATGCAAGCGTGGCTACTCGTCCCTGGACGCTGGGGCCGGATTCGAGGACCTCTACCGGTGCGCCGTCACTGATAGCGAATTTGCGTGCCTCGGCCCTGCGTGACTTCAGCAGGTCACGAAGGTGGGCGGCATTCCGGGGTGCACCGGAAACCTTGCTGGGTGCGGTCATGCTCGACACTCCTACGCCTTTGTAGTGCGATACAGCATGTGACGAGCAAGCCAAGCGCCCAGTTCAAATCGTGCGCCGAGTCGTTCAGCCAACCCGTTAAACTTAGCTTCGCAGGCATTTCTTAAAGGAACGTTTGAAGAGTCTGATTTGATACCACATCTGATTCACAACGTGACCGCTTTGTTTGTCGGCCGTCCGCGCAAACACGACAGCCGATCTAAAATGATCCCGTGACCGTGCGGGTGCCACGTCTTTCGACAATCGCCCTGGCCACGGCGGGCGCAGTCGCCTCGACAGGTACGGCCTATCTGGGCGCGCGAAACCTGCTGGTCGGCCAGGCGACGCACGCGCGCACGGTGATCCCCCGGGCCTGGGACATCCCGCCGCGCGCCGACGGCGTGTACAGCCCGGGCGGCGGACCGGTGGAACGGTGGCAGCGCGGCATGTCCGCGGACATGCACCTGATGATCTTCGGCGACTCGACCGCCACCGGGTACGGCTGCGCGAGCGCCGAGGAAGTGCCGGGTGTGCTGATCGCGCGCGGCCTCGCCGAGCAGACGGGCAAGCGTATTCGGTTGAGCACCAAGGCCATTGTCGGCGCGACCTCAAAGGGCGTCAGCGGGCAGGTCGATGCGATGTTCGTCGCCGGGTCACCGCCGGACGCGGCCGTGATGATGATCGGCGCCAACGACGTCACCGCCCTGAACGGCATCAGCCAGTCCGCGCGACGACTGGGCCGTACGGTGCGCAAGCTGAGTTCGCGTGGCGCCGTGGTGATCGTCGGGACCTGCCCGGATCTTGGCGTGATCTCCGCGATCCCTCAGCCGCTGCGATCGTTGGCGCACGCACGGACGCGACAGCTGGCCCGTGCGCAGACTGCGGCGGTGCGATCCGCCGGTGGGGTGCCGGTGCCGCTGGCCAACCTGCTGGCTCCCCAATTCCGGGCGACGCCGGAACTGATGTTCTCCGCCGACGGGTTTCACCCCTCGCCGACGGCGTACGCGCTGGCCGCCGCGCAGCTGCTGGTCGCGCTCTGCGATGCGCTGGGCGAAGAGATCGAGGGCCCGGTGCTCAACCTGGCCGCGCGCGCCGAGACACCCATGATTAGCGGCGGCCACACCCCGCTGAGCGCCATGTCGCGGCTGTGGCGGCGCCCGTCGCCCAGCGAGGCCGCCCCGTCGTCGAACTGACGAATCGGCACCGACTAGATTTGCCTCTAGCCCGTCGGGGTGGGTGTGCCACCCGTTTTTTCACGCGAGCGAAGCATCTTGGAGGGAACTGTCATGCCCGAAGCCGTCATCGTCTCCGCCGCCCGCTCGCCGATCGGACGGGCCATGAAGGGGTCGCTGGTCAGCATGCGGCCCGACGACCTGGCCGCCCAGATGGTCCGGGCCGCACTGGACAAGGTTCCCGCGCTCAACCCGCATCAGATCGACGACCTGATCCTGGGCTGCGGCCAACCCGGCGGTGAGGGCGGATTCAATCTGGCGCGGGTGGTCGCCGTCGAACTGGGCTACGACTTCCTGCCCGGCACGACCGTCAACCGGTACTGCTCGTCGTCCCTGCAGACCAGCCGGATGGCGTTCCACGCGATCAAGGCCGGCGAGGGCGACGTGTTCATCTCCGCGGGCGTGGAGACGGTGTCCCGCTTCGGCAAGGGCAGCGCCGACTCGTGGCCGGATACCAAGAACGCGCTGTTCAGCGAGGCGCAGGAGCGCTCCGCGGCCGCGGCCAACGGCGCCGACGAGTGGCACGACCCGCGCGCCGACGACGCCCTGCCCGACGTCTACATCGCGATGGGGCAGACGGCGGAGAACGTCGCACTGCTGACCGGCGTGAGCCGCGAGGACCAGGACCACTGGGGCGTGCGCAGCCAGAACCGCGCCGAAGAAGCCATCAAGAGCGGGTTCTTCGAGCGGGAGATCTCGCCGGTGACGCTGCCCGACGGCACCACGGTGAGCACCGACGACGGTCCGCGACCGGGCACCACCTACGAGAAGATCAGCGAGCTCAAGCCGGTCTTCCGGCCCAACGGCACGGTGACCGCGGGCAACGCTTGTCCGCTGAACGACGGCGCGGCGGCGCTGGTGATCATGAGCGACATCAAGGCCAAGGAGCTGGGCCTGACCCCGCTGGCCCGCATCGTGTCCACCGGCGTCAGCGGCCTCTCGCCGGAAATCATGGGGCTGGGCCCGATCGAGGCGTCCAAGAAGGCGCTGACCCGGGCCGGCATGTCGATCAACGACATCGACCTCTACGAGATCAACGAGGCCTTCGCGGTCCAGGTGCTCGGCTCGGCCCGGGAGTTGGGCATGGATGAGGACAAGCTGAATGTCTCCGGTGGCGCGATCGCCCTGGGGCACCCGTTCGGCATGACCGGCGCCCGGATCGCCGCCACGCTGATCAACAACCTGCAGACCTACGACAAGACGTTCGGCCTGGAGACCATGTGCGTCGGCGGTGGCCAGGGCATGGCGATGGTGATCGAGCGGCTCAGCTAGCTCTTTTCGACCGTTGCGTGTGCGTCCTGGGCGGCGAATGTGCGCCCAGGGCGCCGACACGCCGGGTCACCCCGCCCTAGGCGCACACCCGACGCGGCGGAGCAGCCGGCCGATGCGGCGCAGCAGGAACTTCCGCTACGAAAAAGCCGGCCTGCCCGAAGGCAAGCCGGCTTTTTTCCGGAGAGTAGCTAATCGTTCTGCAGGTAACTGAGCAGACGCAGGATCTCCAGGTACAGCCAGACCAGCGTCACGGTCAGGCCGAGCGCGATGCCCCACGCCGCCTTCTCGGGAGCTCCGGCGCGGATCATCTGGTCGGCCGCGTCGAAGTCGATCAAGAAGCTGAACGCGGCGATGCCGATCACGACCAGCGAGAACAGGATCGCCAGCGGTCCACCGCTGCGCAGACCCAGACCCGTTCCGCCACCGACACCGAACATGCCGAGCACCAGGTTGCCGATCATCAGGGCCAGCGCACCGAACATCGCGCCGACCACCCAGCGAGTGAATTTCGGGGTCACCCGGATGGCGCCGGTCTTGTAGACGACGAGCATCCCGAAGAACACCCCGAAGGTACCCAGGACCGCCTCACCGATCAGCGCGCCCGCGTTGACGTGTGAGACCTGGAAGTTGGCGAAGACAAACGAGACCGCACCGAGGAACAGGCCCTCGAGGACGGCGTAGCTGAGCACGATCCCGGGGTTGTCCTGCTTACGGCCGAACGTCGCGATCATCACGAGCACGAAACCGCCCAGCGCGCCGATCAGGGTCAGCGGCAGCGCCAGGGCGAAGTTGTTGGTCACCAGGAAGTAGGAGACGATCGCCGAGACAGTCAGCACGCCGAGCGTGATGCCGGTCTTGGTGACGACGTCGTCGATGGTCACCGGGCGGGTGGCCTTGGCCTCCTGGTACGGAGCCGTGTAGGGGTCAGTTTGGTAGTACCCCTGCTGCATCTGGGCCGCTCCAGTGCCGAATTGCGCATATCCGCCACTCTGCTTGGGCAGCGAACGAAATACCGGGTTGCTGGTCTCCCGCACCGTCGGATCCTCTCTTAAGACTGTGGCTCGAGCCGTGCGAACACTTGCTCAACGATCAGTCGCCTTCCCAAGTTCCCAACGGAACCGGTGTGCTCAGGGTATATCCGGGCTGGGTGGACTGTCGTCGGCTCAAACATAATCCTTACCCGCGGGCATCGCGTCGGTTGTCACGATCTAGATTGCTGGTCAAGGCCCAGAAGTCATCGCGGCGACACCCGGGGCACAGATTGCGACCAGCAAACACACTGAGAGGCGACGGCGTGACCGAAGGCGCGACCGAGGATTCCGACGAGATTTTGGCCCGTGTCGACAATGGCGTCGGCCTGATCACGCTCAACCGCCCCAAGGCAATCAACTCGCTGAACCAGACGATGGTCGACGTGTTGAGCCCCCTGCTGGCGCGCTGGGAAAACGACGATGCGGTGCGCGCGGTGGTGCTGTCCGGGGCCGGTGAGCGCGGGTTGTGCGCCGGCGGCGACGTGGTCGCGGTCTATCACAGCGCCCGCAAGGATGGCGTCGAGGTACGGAAATTCTGGCGCGACGAGTATCTGCTCAACGGTCAGATCGGCCGGTTCGCCAAGCCGTACGTGGCGTTGATGGACGGCATCGTGATGGGCGGCGGGGTCGGCGTCAGCGCGCACGGCAGCGTGCGCGTGGTCACCGAAACCTCGAAGGTGGCAATGCCGGAGGTGGGCATCGGGTTCATTCCCGACGTCGGCGGGGCGTTTCTGCTGTCCCGGGCGCCCGGAGCCCTCGGTCTGTACGCCGCGCTGACCGGCGCACCGTTTTCCGGGGCCGACGCGATCGCGCTGGGCTTCGCCGACCACTACGTCCCCCACGACCAGCTCGGGGCGCTGCGCCAGGCGATCGTCGACGACAGCGTCGAGAGCGCACTGGCCGCGCACGCAGTTGAGCCGCCACCGAGTGATCTTGTCGCGCAACGTCATTGGATCGACGAATGCTTTGCCGGCGACACCGTCGAGGACATCATCGCGGCGCTGCGCCGTCATGACGCCGAGCCGGCGCGCGACGCCGCCGACCTGATCGGCACCCGATCCCCCATCGCAGTGTCGGTGACACTGGAGGCGGTGCGCCGCGCCGCGAAGATGGAAACGCTGGAAGATGTTCTGGTCCAGGACTATCGAGTGTCGTCGGCCTCGGCGCGCTCCCACGATCTGGTGGAAGGAATTCGGGCGCAGATCATCGACAAGGATCGCAATCCGAAGTGGTCGCCGCCGGACTTCGCCGAGGTCCGCGCGGCCGATGTCGAGGCGTACTTCGCGCCGGTCGACGACGACTTGAGTTTCTAGAAAGGCGATTTGGATGAGCCAGACAACATACGAAACCATCGTGGTCGAGCGCGACGAACGGGTCGGGACCATCACGTTGAACCGGCCGAAGGCGCTCAACGCGCTCAACAGTCAGGTGATGAACGAAGTCACTAGCGCGGCAACAGAATTCGACAACGATCCGGGCATCGGCGCGATCATCATCACCGGTGCGGGCGGCAAGGCCTTCGCCGCGGGCGCCGACATCAAGGAGATGGCCGGGCTGAGCTTCGCCGACGCGTTCGGCTCCGACTTCTTCGCCACCTGGGGCAAGCTGTCCGCCGTGCGCACCCCGACGATCGCCGCGGTGGCCGGCTACGCGCTCGGCGGCGGCTGCGAGTTGGCGATGATGTGCGACCTGCTGATCGCGGCCGACAATGCGAAATTCGGCCAACCCGAGATCAAACTCGGTGTACTGCCGGGTATGGGCGGTTCGCAGCGCCTCACCCGCGCCATCGGCAAGGCGAAGGCGATGGACCTGATCCTGACCGGTCGCACCATCGGCGCCGAAGAAGCCGAACGCAGCGGCCTGGTGTCGCGAGTGGTGCCGGCCGACGACCTGCTGAGCGAGGCCAAGGCCGTCGCCACCACGATTTCGCAGATGTCGCTGTCGGCGTCGCGGATGGCCAAAGAGGCCGTCAACCGCGCGTTCGAGTCCACCCTGGCCGAGGGACTTCTCTACGAACGCAGGCTGTTCCATTCCGCCTTCGCGACCGAAGACCAGTCCGAGGGGATGGCGGCATTCGTCGAGAAACGGGACCCTCACTTCACACATCGCTAAGATGCTCTCGTGAGCGAGTCAGGTTCCGCGACCGCCGCCGACGACGAATCAATTGCCGGCGCAAACAAATTCGCGAGCCCGCCAAACGCCGCGGCAACGGGTGTCGCCACCGAACCCGAAGCCGAGCCGGAAAGCGCCGGCGAGCTGACGGACATCGCGACCAAGCCGTTTTGGGTGCGCCACTACACCTTTACCGGCACCGCGGTCGGTCTTATCTTCATCTGGTTCTCGCTGACGCCGTCGCTGCTGCCCCGCGGCGCGATTTTCCAGGCGTTGGTCAGCGGCTTCTCCGGCGCCATCGGGTATGGGCTGGGCGTCTTTTCGGTCTGGCTGGTGCGCTACCTGCGCACCAAGACCTACAGCCCGCCGCCGCCGCGGTGGGCATGGAAGGTGTTGATCCCGGTCGCCGTGGTGGGCCAGGTGCTGATGGCGATCTGGTTCCACGTCTGGCAGGACGACGTTCGCGACCTGATGGGTATCGCGCACCTGCAGTGGTACGACTACCCGATCGCCGCGATCCTGTCCATCATCGTGCTGTTCACCGTCGTCGAAATCGGCCAGGCCATCCGCGTTCTGGTCAGTTTCCTGGTGCGAAAACTGGACCGGATCGCACCGTTTCGCCTCTCGGTGACCATTGTGGTGGTCTTGCTCGTGACGTTGACGATCACCGTGCTCAACGGCGTGGTGCTCAAGTTCGCGATGCGCACCATGAACAACACGTTCGCCACGGCCAACAACGAGATGAGTCCCGCGGACGCGCCGCCGAAAAGCGCACTGCGCTCTGGCGGTCCGCAGTCGCTGGTGTCGTGGGAATCGCTGGGCCACCAGGGCCGCATCTTCGTCAGCGGCAGCCCGACAACCGAACAGCTGAGCAATTTCAACGGAGCCCCGGCCACCGAACCGATCCGCGCCTACGCCGGCCTGAATTCCGCGGATGGCATCACCGCGACCGCCGAACTGGCGGCGCGCGAACTGCAACGCGAAGGCGGCTTAGAGCGCGAAATCGTCGCGGTCGCAACAACTACCGGCACCGGGTGGATCAACGAGGCCGAAGCCTCGGCGCTGGAGTACATGTACAACGGCAACACAGCGATCGTCAGCATGCAGTACTCGTTCTTGCCGAGCTGGCTGTCGTTTCTGGTGGACAAGGAGAATGCCCGGCACGCCGGCCAGGCATTGTTCGAGGCCGTCGACCGGCTGATCCGGCAGTTGCCCGAGGGGCACCGCCCCAAGCTCGTGGTGTTCGGTGAGAGCCTGGGCTCGTTCGGCGGCGAGGCGCCGTTCATGAGCCTCAACAACGTCCTGGCCCGCACCGACGGCGCGCTGTTCAGCGGCCCGACGTTCAACAACACCATCTGGACGGACCTGACCGCCACCCGCGACGCCGGCTCGCCGCAGTGGCTGCCCATCTATAACGACGGCCACAACGTCCGATTCGTCGCTCGCCCAGGCAATCTGGACCGCCCGAAGGATCCGTGGGGCGCACCGCGCGTGGTGTATTTGCAGCACGCGTCCGACCCGATCGCCTGGTGGACGCCGGATCTGCTGTTCAGCGAACCGGACTGGCTGCGCGAAGGGCGCGGCTATGACGTGCTGCCGCAAACCCGGTGGATCCCGGTGGTGACTTTCCTGCAGGTGTCGGCGGATATGGCCGTCGCCGTGGACGTGCCCGACGGCCACGGCCATCGCTACGTCGCCGATGTCGCCAACGGCTGGGCCGCGGTGTTGTCGCCGCCCGGGTGGACGCCGGAGAAGACCCAGCGCCTGCGACCGCTGTTGCACGCCAACGATTAAAGCCAGCGGCGGGCGGGTGCCCCGGCATTCGCCAGCACCTCCAAATTGACCGGATCGCCGGCCAATTCGGCGAGCACACCGGCGCCGGCCAGCGCGTGATAGCCACCGACGACGTCGGTGGCCCGGTGCAGGCCGATGTCGAGCAGCGCGGCCGCCGCCAGGCTGGAGGTGTAGCCCTCCGAACACACAATCACCCACTCGACGTCGTCGCCGACGGCTTCGGGCAGGCGGGCATCACTGGTCGGGTCGCAACGCCATTCCAGGACGTTGCGTTCGATCACCAACGCGCCGGGAATCTCGCCCTCGCGGAATCGCTGCGCCTGCGGCCGGATGTCGACGAGCACCGCCCCACGCCGCAGTGCATCCGGCACCTCGGCGGCTCCAAGCCGGCGAAAACGCCGTCGGGCGGATCTCAAGACCACGTCAATACGGCTCATTGCGTCCCCTCCGGTTGGTCGGTCAGTTCGGTGCGCTGGCGGCGCAACCTGCTGTTCTTGGTGACCTCGTAGTACGACATCGCGCTCAGTGGCGGCGAGTACGCGTGCACGCTCAGCGTCGGTGCGACCGGTCGCTGGATTCCGGTGCCGGCCCCCGACAGCGGGCGCGCGACCGGCCTGGGCGCCCACACCACGTCGTGCACCCAGCCCAGCGGAAAGCCGGCCTGATCACCGGCGTCGAGCCGTCGGCGTCGCAAACTCGTTCCGTCCCAACGGAATTCATTCAGCGATCCGGACACCACCGTCAGCGCACCCAGTGACCCGCCGTGGTCGTGCAGTTCGGTGGGGTGGCCGGGAACCCAGCTGATCAGCCAGACGTCGAGTTCGTCGTCACCGTGGATGCGGGTGAACCAGCGCTGCGAGTCCGGGACGCCGCCGTCGGGCAGCAGGTGGTCGCAACGGCCGCTGAGCACATCGTCGGCGGCTTGATCGGTGGCGTACAGCAGGTCGGGAACCCGCAGCCGCGTGGGCCCCGCGGACGGCGACGCAACGGTCGGACGCAACGCAACGGAACTGGCGACAGACACAGACATGGGGAGAACTCCACAAGGGATCGGATTGGGCAAGGGCGGCGCGTTAAGGCCGACAACACTCGCAAAATCCGAAGCGCTCCATCACGGCCGCCAGTGTTGCATAGATTGAGGCGGTGTGGTCGTGCAGTCACCGCGCCCGGCGATGGGGTACACCCGTCGTGGCGGCCGGGTTGATCGCTGCGCTTTGGGTCACCGGGTGCTCGTCGGGCGGTGCCCCCGCGGGCAAGGTCACGTCGTCGGCCCCGACGTCGTCGCCCCGCCCGCAGGGTCCGGCTTCGGCGCCGCCCGGGACGGTCGGCCTGTCCCCCGCCGGGGTGACAACCAAGGTCGATGTCCCCGCGGAATCGACCGAAGAGGAGTACTACCAGGCCTGTCATGCCGCAAAGGTGTGGATGGACGCGCGGCCCAAGACCGGGGAATCCCAGTTCGAGCCCTATTTGGCCATGCTGCAAACCTCCCCATCAGCCAGCGCGGGCAGCTGGAACACCAGGTGGGTGGACCTGACGCCGGCCCGGCAGGCCGCGGTGATCACCGCCGCGCGGGCGGCCGCCAACGACGAATGTGACTAGCGCCCCGCGGCGCGGTTCGAACTCCAGCGCAATTGCGATCACGGATGAAAAAAGTGCCACCCCGACCCGGCGAGGGTCGCTTCCGGCACGCAAAATGTAGGGGTGTCTGGCGAAGCCGTCGAGCGTCGATCCTCACGTCCCCGGGTCGCCGTGGCACTCGGGAGTGGTGGCGCCCGGGGCTACGCCCACATCGGGGTGATCGAGGCGCTGCAGGAGCGTGGCTTCGAGATCGTGGGGATCACCGGCTCGTCGATGGGTGCGATGATCGGCGGTTTGCAGGCCGCCGGTCGGCTCGACGATTTCGCCGACTGGGCGAAGTCGCTGACGCAACGCACCATCCTGCGACTGCTTGACCCGTCGATCAGCGCGGCAGGGGTGATGCGGGCGGAGAAGATCCTCGAGGCGGTGCGCGACATCCTCGGCCCGGTCAGGATCGAGGAGCTGCCGATCCCCTACACGGCGGTGGCGACCGACCTGCTGGCCGGCAAGTCGGTGTGGTTTCAGCAGGGTCCGCTCGACGAGGCGATCCGGGCCTCGATCGCGATTCCGGGGGTGATCCCGCCCCACGAAGTCGGCGGCCGCCTGCTCGCCGACGGCGGCATCCTCGATCCGCTGCCGATGGCCCCGCTCGCGGTGGTCAATGCGGATCTGACGATCGCCGTGGGCGTCAGCGGCAGCGAGGTGATCGCGAAACGCGAACCCGAGCCCGGCGCCACCGTCGAGTTGCTGAATCGCATGGTGCGCAGCACGACTGCGCTGCTGGACACGTCGGCGGTGCGCTCGCTGCTCGACCGGCCCACCGCGCGAGCGGTGTTGAGCCGGTTCGGCGCGGACGCCTGGACGGAGGACTCGGGCGGCGACGACGGCGACGAACTCGTGGAGGCACCCGGGGTTCCAAAGCTGGGCAGCTTCGAGGTGATGTACCGGGCCTTCGATATCGCCCAGTCGGCGCTCACCCGCCACATGCTGTCGGCCTACCCACCGGATCTGTTGATCGAGGTGCCGCGTTCGACGTGCCGCAGCCTGGATTTTCACCGGGCCGCCGAGGTGATCGACGTCGGCCGGTTGCTGGCCGATCAGGCGCTGGATTCGCTCGAGCACGCTTCCGAGGATCCGCCGGCCATCGAGGCCTGATCACTGCGAGAGCCGTTGGGGCCGTTGGGATGTTGGAGGGCGTCTAGATCAGACGTTCAAGAACCGGGCGACGGCGTGGGCTTCGCGGCGGCCCTGTTCCCGTCCCGCCACGGCCGAGCTGACGCGACAGCGCGGGTCTAAGAGGTTGGGCCCGAACGCTTTCAACGAGTCGGTGTCGGCGAATACCCCGAATGCGCTGCCGTCGAACGCCGCGATTTCGGCGGCGGGCCCGGCGCCGAACGGCGATGGCGCGTCGGCCGCGGCCGGCACCAACACCACGGCCGCGTCGCAGTCGCGGGCGACGTCGAGGTTCACCGAGCTGGCCACCCCACCGTCCATGTATCGCCGGCCCGCGACCGTCACCGGCGGCCACGCTCCCGGTACCGCGCAACTGGCCGCGACCGCATCGACGAGCTCCACTTCCGATTCGGAGTCGAAGACCACCAATTCGCCGGTGGCCGTGTCGATCGCGGTGATGCGCAGCGTGCGGTGTGGCCAGTCGTGCGACGGCAGACGTTGCGCAATCACCTGGCGGCGCACCGACTCCGGGACGGTCTTGGCGCCCAGGGCCACGGCCCCGATCCGCTGCATCTGCTGACGGGTTCTGCCCTGCGTGTCGTCGTATGGCTCACCCAGGGCGGTCAGGAACAGTCCGGTGATGGTCTCGACGTCGACGCCGGAATCGATTTCGCTCGACGTCTCGGCGACTTGTCGATCGAACAGCGTCTCCAGCGTGCTACCGCTGCCGATCTGCGCGGCGACCGCCGAACCCGCCGACGTTCCGATCAGGACGTCAGAATCCAGCAGCAGCTGCGCCGCGGCCGGTGACTCGTCGGCGATTCCCTGCAAAATTCCTGTCTCCCAAGCGATTCCGGCTATTCCCCCGCCGGCCAACACCAGCGCGCGTCGAGTCGTCATGTCACAACTTCCGGGTGTTGGGCAGAGCGTGCTGCGCGTCTTCGACCGGCCCGCTCAGATCTTCCCGGCGCAGCAGGTGCTTCGGCGGGTCCGGCAGGATCATCGTCCGGTGGATCTGCAGGGACCCGTCGACGTGCAGCAATTCGCCGGGGTGCAGCAGACGCCAGCGCGGGTCGTTGTCCATCGGTTCGGTGGCCAGCACCACCGACGACTGGGTGCACAGCAGATCGGACTGCGCGTGGATTCGCATGGTACGCAAGTCAAACTCCGAGTCGGGGCTAGCGGCGGGCTCGCCGCGCCGGTCCAGCAGGCAGAGCTGGTGAGTTGCCGGATAGCGCATCGCCCACATGTCCGTGGCGGTGCACAGCAGCACGTTGACCGCATAGATCGGCACGTTGTCCGCAAGCCAGGTCATCGCCTCGGTGATGCCGGCGGCGACGTCGCCGCCCGCCGCACGGATCGACGCGGTCATCAACGCGAACACCCGCTCCGAATCGGTTTGCCCCAGCACCAAGTCGTCGGCGCCTACCTCGCGCAGCCGCTCGTCGAGGATCTCCAGTCCCTCGAGCACGCCGTTGTGCGCGAAGATCCGGCCGTCCTGCAGGAACGGGTGGGTGTTGCGGACATCGAGCGATCCGGTCGTCGCGTAGCGCACATGGGCGATGAACGTCGTACCGGTCAACCGGTGGGCTTCGGTGGCGAAGTCGGTGTCCTGCCAGGCCGCTATCGGCTCCTTGTACAGCCGCGGTTCGCCGTTCGCTTCGAAGACACCCAGGCCGGTGCCATCCGGATTCCGCCTGCTCTGCTCGGAAAGACTGTCCGGCGCGTCCAGCAGCCAGAAGGTCGCGGTGCAAGCGTGCGTCCCGGCGTGCAGGCCAAAGAGTCGACACATGGCTCGACGGTACCGAATACGGTTGCGGGGTCAGCGCGTCAACATCGCCGACAGGTCGCGCAGGGCTTGGCGCGCGGCGCCGGGGTTCAGTCGTGCGCCTCGGTGACCTCGTATCCATTGTCGGCGTGCCGGGCCCGGATGGCCTTCTTGTCGTACTTGCCCACGCTGGTGCGCGGGATCTCGTCGGCAAAGGCCCACCGCTCGGGCAGCCACCAGCGAACGACCTTGTCGGACAGATACATTCGCAATTCGGCGGCGCCGACCGACGCGCCCTCGTTGAGGACGACCACGGCCAGCGGGCGCTCCTGCCAGCGCTCGTCGGGAACTCCGACGACGGCGGCCTCGAGCACGTCCGGGTGACCGATCAGGCAGTTCTCCAACTCGACCGAGGATATCCACTCACCGCCGGACTTGATCACGTCCTTGGCGCGGTCGGTGAGGGTGATGAAGCCTTCCTCGTCGATGCGGCCGACGTCGCCGGTGCGCAACCACCCGGAGTCGAATCTGGACGCGTCCCGCCCGAGGTAGTAGGAGCCGGTGATCCACGGGCCACGGACTTCGACCTCACCCACCGCCCGGCCGTCATCGGGGAGCACCGTGCCGTCGTCGGAGACGATGCGCATCTCCACACCGCAGATCGGTCGGCCCTGGGTCGCACGGATGGCCCAGTGCCGTTCCTCCGGGGTGTCGATCGGCGGCCAGGCCAGCGTGGCCAGCGGCGACGTTTCGGTCATGCCCCACAACTGCCGGATCTGGACGTTGTACTTGTCTTCGAAGGTGTGCATCATCGACACCGGAACGGCCGACCCACCGCAGGCCACCAGCCGCAGCGACGAGATGTCGTGGTCGGGGTCCTTCTCCAGGTGATGCATCACGTCGTTCCAGATGGTCGGCACCGCGCCGGCCAGGGTGGGCCGCAGCTTCTCGATCATGTCGATCACCGACGGGGCGTGCAGATGCCGATCGGGAAGCACCAAATCGGCGCCCGCCATCAGGGCCGCGTACGGCAGCCCCCATGCGTTGGCGTGAAACATCGGCACGATGGGCAGCACCCGGTCGCAGGCCCCCACCCCGATCCCGTTGGTGCTGCAGGCGGCCATCGTGTGCAGAAAGCTCGAACGATGGCTGTAGACAACACCTTTGGGGTTTCCGGTGGTGCCGCTGGTGTAGCACATCGCGGCCGCCGATTTCTCGTCGAGGTCCGGCCAGTCGAATTCGGTCGGCTCGCCCTCGATCAACTCCGCATAGCGCAGCACCGTCTTGCCCGACTCCTGCAGCTCGGCGATGTCGCCGTCGCCGACGGCGATCACGGTATGCACGGTTTCGAGTTCCCGCAGTATCGGGGCGAGCAGTTTGGCCAATGACAGGTCCACCAGCACGACCTGGTCTTCGGCTTCGTTGGCGACGTAGGCGATCTGCTCGGGGAAGAGCCGGATGTTGAGCGTGTGCAGCACGGCACCCATCGACGGGGCTGCGAGGTATGCGGTGAGGTGCTCGGCGTTGTTCCACATGAACGTCGCGACGCGCTGGTCTGCGGTCAGGCCCAGGCCGCGCAACGCGTGTGCCAGTTGGGCGGCGTGGCGCCCCAGCTCCCGGTAGCTGGTGTGCCGGTAGCCGCCGTCACCCGTCGCCGTGGTGACCGTCCGGGAACCGTGGACGCCGCAGCCGTGCCGCATGATCGCGGTGATTGTCAGCGGGAAGTCCTGCATCGTGCTGTCCATCGATCTACCGCCTTACCGTCTCGGCGCGGCACCGCCTCATGGTCGGTCGGGCGAATGGTATCGCCGCGCCACACCATGGGAAACCGCATTCCCCGACAAAGCGTGTTGTACCGCGACCGGGACGGGGCAGAAACTCAGGCGAGCACGGGTTCGTGCGGCAGAAGGTCGGGCACCAGCCAGCCGGTCGTCGACAGCTCGGGCACGGCCGCGGCACTCTCGATGGCCAACGGCGTTGCCGACGCGATCGCCGAGACGCTCACCGCGCCGGAGTAGCCGGCGATGTAGAGACGGTTGCCGTCCGGGCTTTCCACCGCGCAGGACGGCTGCATCCCCGCTCCGAGTGTCGCGATCACGTCGTGGGTCAGCGTGCACAGCGCGGTGACGTTGTCGTCGCTGACCAGGTAGATGCGATCGCCGTCCGCGGACAGCGTCATCCCGGTGAGAATGCCGCCGATCTCGCCGACCTTGCGCGTGTTGGTGATTTTGTTGGTCCGGGTGTCGATCACATCGACGACGACGCCCACCTCGGGAGCCCAACTCGCCACGTAGGCGAGCGCTCCGTTGGGGCTCAGCGCGATGTCCCGGACGGGCAAACCGATCTCGACGGTGCCGATCACCCGCAACCGGGTGGGCGCGCCGGTGTCACGCGCCTTGCGCCAGCTGGCGCGGGCCGCGGCCTGCTCGGGCTGCGCTTTGGTGCCGATCACGACAAGCCGGCCGCCCGCGGGTCCGTTGACGCCCACGTACGCCCGTGATCCGTCGGCGCTGACCCGCACGCATTCCGTGGTGGCGGCGTCCGCGACCGTGATCGCGCGGACCTTGCCGGTCTCGGTGTCCAGGGCGGCCAGGCCGGCAACACCGTTGCCGTTGCGGCTGGCGTACACCCGGTGCCCGGCGGCATCGACCGCCAGATCGCTCACGCTCAGCGCAAGCGGATGCGATGCGACCACCTCGTTCGTGGACACGTCGATGACGTGAATCGAGTCGTAAGCCGTCGACGCCGTGCTGACGTATGCCCGGCCCATTCCCGAGCCGCCCATCGCGATGGCGAGCGGCTCGTTGACGCCGGCGACCATGTCGACGACCCGAAAAGTGTCGGTGTCGATGACCGAAATGCTGTCGGATCCATAGTGGGTGGCCACCAATCGGCTGCCGTCGCGGCTGATCGCGATGCTGTTGATCGGGCCGTTGCCGACGGCAATCTCGACGGCCACCGGGGCCATCGGCGCCGCATCCATCTCGACGATCTCGCGGGCGGCCTCCCGGCCGTTGGTTTCGCTCACGTTCGCACCGCCTTCGCTATCGAGGTCGGCCATCCGCGTGCACCGGTGGCCGTCATACGTGATGCGGCACCGGCGGCTGATGGATAACCGCATTTCAGCGCTGGAAAAATACGCTGGTCTGCACACATTTTACTAGCCGAATTTCGGCCAAAAACCATTGAAATCGGCACTGTCGGCTAAATCACCGTGCAGCCTCAGGCTCCGCTCAGGTGATAGTTACCGAGTATATACACGGCCACTCGCCAGCAAACAAACCTATAACGTTCCAAATGGCAATATATGCCTGTCAGCTATTACAACGGTAAGTATAGGATAAATACCCGGGTAAGAATTTATTAGGTTTACCGGCGGAAAGAGGGAAATGTCACATTTGCGATATGTCGGATCTATTAGCTGAACTTCGTCTTCGGCCTGGCCAGGCTGACGCCGTCGACGGCGATGTCCAGCTTCTCGTTGTAGAAGGCCACCAGTCCCGCGATCGGGCCGACCGCCGGCAGCGGGAAGTGATACGTCCACGCGAGGTCCGCGTGCACGGTGTCGCCGACGCGCACCGACCAGTAGCCGGACGTCACCCCTTTGTAGGGGCACTGCGTCTGAGTCGGGCTGGGCTCCAGATGCGCGAAGGAGACATCGGTGGGATCGATGTAATACCTTGTCGGCAAACCGGTTTCGAAGATCAGTACCGGCGATCGGGTGTCGGCCAGCACGACGCCGTCGCACTGCACCCGGATGTGGCGGTGCGAGCGCAGCGCGTCGACCCGCGTGTACGGATTGCGCGGGTGGACATAGATGGGCTCGTCTTCTTCGAACCAGCGCAACGCATCCCATTCGAAACGCACGGTGCCCGCCACTGGACTGTCGGCCTCGGCGTCGAACACCCGCGCGGCCGACGGATGCGTCTGGCCGGCCCCGACCAGGGCATGCATTCGCGACGGCCCGAATTGCACCTTCTGCGCGTGGTTCTCGTCGCGCAAGAACTCGGCGCGCACATCGGCTAACGGCACGTAATAGGCTGGGTAGTAAGGGATTTCCCACACGTAGCGGGCCGCGGTGGTGTCGAAGACCAGCTCGTCGCCCAGGAAGCCGCGGACCCGCCGCGGTACGGGCTCGATCCTTCCTCGGGCGGCGGCCGTCTGGGGATAGTCAGGCTCGGTCATGGCTCTCCTACTGGTCCTTGGATGCGAGGCCGGCCGGCGCATTCGCAATCGCGTTGTGGATGGCATCGGCCAACGCCAGGGCGCTTTCCGCGGTGAGTTCCAGCGCGACCCGCGCCGACGGACCCAGCTGCGGGTTGATCACGTCGATGTTGACGGTGTGGCCGTAGGGCGCGTGGACGGGGTGATCGACGTAGACGGTCGCGCGGTCGGCGCCGAACCATCCCGACGCGCCCTTGCCACTGCCATCGATCTCGACGTGCTCGGTCAGATATGTGCACATAGCTTGGCGGACCTAACCTTTCAGATGCGTGGCGAAGAACTCGTCAATGCGGCGCCAGCCGTCGACGGCCGCCTCGGGGCGATACGCGGGCCGGTCGACGGAGAAGAACGAGTGACCCGCACCCTCGTAAGAGTGGAACTCGTGTGGCTTGCCCAGCTTGGTCAGCTCGGCATCCAGCGTGGCCACCGCGGGCGGGGCCGGGAACTTGTCGTCGATTCCGAACAGGCCCAGCAGCGGACAGCTCAGCTTCGGCGCCAGGTGCAGGATCGGTTGCATGGCCTTGGGCATGCCGTCGGGCAGGTCCTCGACGACGAAGGCGCCGTAGCAGTCCACAGCCGCGTCAAACTCCAGCGAGCAGGCCGCGAGGTATGCGTGCCGCCCGCCCGAGCAGTGCCCGATCACACCGAACTTCCCGTTCGCGCCCGGCAGCGACCGCAGGTGCTCGATGGCGCCCGCCACATCACCGACCAGCCGCTCGTCAGGCACGCCGCCGGCCGCGCGTGCCGTCGCGGCCGCATCGTCGGGAGCCGCTCCAGGCGCCTCGCGGGAGTACAGATTCGGCGCCACGGCGTGGTAGCCATTGACGGCCAGCCGGCGAACGAACTCCTTGGTTTCCCGGTCGTATCCGGGCATGTGATGGATCCAGACGACCCCGCCGCGCGATCCTTCGGCGACCGGCTCGGAAATCGGAGAAGCGCGATAGGCCTCGATCTCATCGCCACCGTGGCCGGTGATGGTGATCGTCTCCGCGCGAATGGCATCTGGGCTGACCGAGTTCATCGAGATGCTCCTAACTGCCGCCATCGAGTGCGGAGCGCGTGCGGCTCGTCCGGATGCCGATGGGGTGGGTGCGCCCGCCGGAAACCAACGTATCCGAACTTCAGGGGCTCAGCCCACCTTGATGGGCACCGTCTCCGCCTCCATCGTGGGCGGCAGCTTCCTCATGTCGACGGTCAGAATCTCGCCGCTGTCCTGTGCACCGTTGGGCTGGATCTTGGGCTTGAGCGCAAACGGTGGGCTGGTGGAAATCACGCCGTCCAACCCGAAATCACTGTCGTTGGCGATCATTAACGTCTTTCCGCCGTCGGGGGTGATGATGCCTTCGATCTTGGCGTGTCCGAAGAAGTTCCCGGCAGCCGACAACGAGCGCAGCAGATCGGTGAGATCGAGCTTGAGCTTCTTGCCGGCCACCGAGATCCCGGCCGCGGCGAGTTTGTCGGTGGCCGCCTCGACCCCAGCGGTCCCGACAAAGGTTTCGATCGCAACATTGTTGATCAGCAACCCGCCGCGGTCGGCCTGATAGGTCGCACCGGACACCGTCTCGCGGGGACCGACGTCGGTGGCTCCGGAAATGTCGGCCAGGTAGATCTTCTTGTTGCCGTTCGGCTGTGGCTCGCCGTCAAGCTCGTCGACGAGAAACGTGGTGTTGCTGACCGCGGTGATTTCGGAGACCGCGACCTTGGTCTGCTGCGGGTTGGCCAGCGGGTAGAGATACTCGTGTACGTCGCTGTGGTTGGACAGTCTGACCGTCACGATGCGCGTCATCGGGACCGACGCCGCCGGGCCGACCAGTCCCGGGGTCTGCAGCCCCGACTGCATGACGCCGACCAGCGTCGTGCCGTCGGGGGTCAGCGTCAGGCCCTCCAGGCCCTGGTTCGGGCTGCGCAGCGACAGCTCCTTGGGCAGTGTTCCGTCGAACGGCGAAAGACGTTCCAGCTCTTTGCCATTGGCGTCGAAATGGACGATGAACGGGCCGTATTCGTCGGAAACCCAGAACGTGCCGTCGGACAACGCGACCAAGCCTTCGCCGTCCAGACCGTGATCCGAGGGCGGCAACGGCGCGCCATTGAGGTCGACCATCGACTCGCCGGCGGCGGCCTGCGGGTAGGGCAGCCCCACCAGCGGCGCGCCGTCCTTGCCCGACAGCGTGATGATCTTCTCGACCGATGCCACCCCGTCGGCGAGCTTGAGCTTGGCGATCTGCGGGTGGAAATCGGGTATGGGAAAGACGATTTCGTTCGGCGTACGCCCGGGAACATTGGGGCCGCGGTCGGTCAGGCCGTAGATCTCGTTGGAGCTGCCCGGCACCGGGGCGATTGCCGAACCATGCGCATTGGCCTGGACGGCGACGCCGCCGATGGTGGCCAGCGGCGGCAAATTCTCGGCATAGAGCTTGACGCTGGGCGTGGAGGTGAGGTGGAGCTGGTCGGTGCCGGTGAACCCGGCGTCCGGGGTGTAGATCATCGCGCCGTTGGGGCCGTAGGTGATGGTGCCGTGTTCGGGCTTGGCGTACGCGACCGGCGTATCCCCATCCGTCGCGGCCAGCATCTGCTCCGGGGTGATGGTCAACGCCTTACCGGCGGGCGTGCTCAAGTCCGGCTTAGCGCCCGACCCGGAATGGCCTGACGAGCAGGCAGCCACCAGGAGGAGCACGGTGACGGCAGCGACGGGCCAGATCCTCTTGGATGCCATGCAATCGACCTAACAAGTGGAAGTTGTCTCGCTGATGAATGTCACGCGAGCAGACGTCGCGCGCCCTACCCCTTCTTATCGCGCACCTTGTAGGACGACGGCCACGACTTGCGCGACTCGTCGCCGGTCAGCGGAGTTCCCATCCCCCCGACCTTCACGTTGTACGCCTCCTTGCCCGGGCCGACCTCGCGGTTCGCGTGTTCCTGGGCAAGGTAATACAGCTCGTCGATCGTCGCTTCGTCGTACGCGACGAACGAGGTTTCTCGGGCGAGGTCCTCGACCCCGACCAGCATCCGCTCCGGGACGTACCGCGACGCGAGCGCTGCGACACCCAGTAACGAATACGGGATCACCCAGTAGCAAATGAACAGCAGCGGGGTCTTGGTGTCCAGGATCGTGGCCGCTTGCCCCCCGAACTGCTCCAGCACCGGCGGGATCGCGGATGACACCGTCATACCGGCGAACGCGGCGATCCAGATCCAGGACAAGACATCGGTGATCCGGTCGAACAACTCGGTCTTGACGACGTCCGGGGGCTGCTCGGCGGCGGCGCACTCGCGCACGAACGACTTACCGACCAGCTGCCCGATCAGGGCCACCAGGAAGATCCCGCCGCTGCTGAGCGGCTGTATCCATCGATGCATGAACGTCTCGCTGAGCGTGAACGTCAGAACAGTCAGCACGGCGAACGTGGCTACCGCCCCGATCTCCAGGGTGCCGCTCGACTTACCGAGCGCGCGCCCGATCACAAACGCGGCGATGGCGATGGCCAGCGCGACCACCACCGCGGTCTTGAAGGGAACATTGCCAACAAGCACCCAGTAGATGAGCCACGGCGCGAATCCGAAGAGCATGCCCACGGTGGGCCAGTGTATGAGTTGCCCCTCCCACACCGGCGAGCACCGCCGCATCGGGGCCGTCAGGCATCCTGCGGCGACCGGGCAAACCCATTACATTGCGTCTGTAGTGAACGACGATCCGCGCAACGACGTGGTCTCCCGGCAATACGATCGGTGGCAGTACCCGCCCCCCATTGACGACCTCGAGGCCTACTCGAAGAACAACTGGGAGTGGTTCGACCCCTTCTGGGCGCACCGGGTGTTGTGGCCGGACCGCGGCTATCGGCCCGACCTGGACATTCTGATCGCGGGGTGCGGAGCGAACCAGGCGTCGGTATTCGCCTTCACCAACCGTGCGGCCAGCGTCGTGGCGATCGACGTCAGCCAATCGGCGCTGGATCATCAGCGGTATCTCAAGGACAAGCACGGCCTGGACAACCTGGAATTGCACCTGCTGCCGATCGAAGAGGTGTCGACGCTGGGCCGCGACTTCGACCTGATCGTGTCCACCGGCGTGCTGCATCACATGGCCGATCCGCAGACCGGCATGACGGCGCTGGCGGGTTGCCTGCGGCGCGAGGGCGCGATGGGGATCATGCTCTACGCCAAATACGGACGGACCGGGGTCGAGCTGCTGGAGTCGGTCTTTCGCGACTTGGGCCTTTCTCAGGACGACGCGTCGGTTCAGGCGGTCAAGGACATCATCGCGACGCTGCCCGCGGACCATCCCGTCCGCAGTTACCTGGCGGTGACCCGCGATCTGCAGACCGACGGCGCGCTCGTCGATACGTTCCTGCACGGTCGCCAGCGCAGCTACACCGTCGATCAGTGTCGTGATCTGGTCACCGCGGCCGGGCTCACCTTTCAGGGGTGGTTCCACAAGTCGCCGTACTATCCGCACGAAATGTTCACTCCGGCAAGCAAATTCGTGGATTACCTGACGAAATTGCCCGAGGCCGAACTGTGGTCGGTGATGGAGCGGCTGCAGACGGCGAACGCGACACATTTCTTCATGGCCTGTCGCCCGGACCGTCCGAAAGAGCACTACACGATCGATTTCACGACGAATGCGGCCCTGGACTATGTACCGATGTCGCGTACCGCGTGCCTGCTCTCCGATGCCGACCTGCTCGGACCCGGCTATCGGCTGCGACTCGACCCGGCTCAGCTGCCCTTCGCACAACTCGTCGACGGCCGCCGCAGCATCCGGGAGATCGCCGCCGGCGTCGCGCAGCGCGGTGGTGGCAGCATCGGCGAGGCGGAGGACTTGGCGCGCAAGCTATTTCAGGAGCTGTGGCGTCTGGACTTCCTGTCGATGGCCATTCCTGTGAGTGAGCACGGAGCGTAATAAGTTGTGCACGGCCGTATCTCGCGCCACGGGCTGGCGAGGAAAGCCGCGAAATCGGTTGTCGAGACATAATGTCAAGACGAAGTTAGGATTCTGGTCCTGCACGGTTCACATCAAGGGGGTCGACGAATGAAGAACACGGCATGGTTGGCGGGCCCGATCGCCGCCGTGGCGACCGGCCTTGTCGCCATCGCCGCTGCCCCGATCGCCCATGCCGACGGGGCGGATGACACCTACCTGCGCACGCTGCAGCAGCGTGGGCTCTCCTGGCCCGGCGGCCAGGACCAGATGATGATCAACGCCGGCCACGCGGTGTGTCAGGACTTTGACGCCGGGGACACGATGGCCCAGACCGTCGACGACGTGAAGAAAGCGCTGGGAGTGAGCAACATGGGCGCCGGCAGCATCGTCGGTGCGGCGGTTGCGGCTTACTGCCCGGAGAACCGCAGCAAAATGTAGAGCTGACCTCGCAGCTCCAGAGACGATTTCGCTTCCTGCGGATGGTCGCGAGCTAAGGTTGATCGGTGCTTGCCCTGGACACGATGGTCCGCGAAAAGCTGTTCATCTGTCCGCGCTGCGCTGGCGCGGTGCTCTCCGACGCCGGTTCCTGGCGATGCAGCAACACGTCCTGCAGATACGCCGAAGTGCCGTTCCCGACCGTCTCCGGGGTGCCGGCCCTCGTCGACTTCGAGCACAGCGTGGTCGACGCCGATCGGTTGCAGGCTTCTCAGGGCGCCTCCGATATCGCCCGGTCCGGGCTTAACCGCACACTGCGTGCGCTGGTACACCCCGCCAACACCGTCGCTGCGGCCAGCGTCGACCGGATGCTCGAGTTACTCCGGGCCGACGCTGCCGCGACCGGGCGACGCGCGCGGGTTCTCGTGATCGGGGGCGGTTCCCAGGGCGACGGCTTGGCGAAGCTCTACGGCGACCCGGATGTCGATCTCATCGCCTTTGATATCTACGCCAGCCCGATCGTGCAATTCGTCGCCGACGGTCACGCGATCCCGCTGGCCGACGCCTCCGTCGATGGCGTGGTCGTCCAGGCGGTGCTTCAGTATGTGCTCGAGCCGACGGTAGTCGCGAAGGAGATCCACCGGGTGCTGCGTGGCCGAGGAATCGTGTACGCCGACTCGCCGTTCATCCAGCAGGTCTCCGAGGGCCCTTACGATTTGACCCGTTTCACCGATAGCGGGCACCGCTATTTATTCCGCAGATTCGAACGCATTGACTCCGGATGTGTGGCCGGGCCCGGCACCGCTTTGCGTTGGTCGATCGACTATTTCGTCCGGGCGCTGACCCGCTCCCGCCGGCTTGGCAGGCTCGCGGTGCTCTGCTTTTTCTGGCTCAGCTGGATCGACCGCATCCTCGACCCGAGACACGCAATCGACGGGGCCAGCAGCGTGTTCTTCCTCGGCCGCAAAAGCGACGTCTCGATCACCGGGGCCGACATCATCGATTACTACCAGGGTGCGATGTCTGAGATCCACGGTCGAACCTGACGAACGGGCGCCGCGGCGACGGCGGTTGCACGTTCAGCTACGGTCCGGCGGCGTGGGCGAGCGCCCGGAACCACGCTCCAATTTCCGTGCCCCCAGTCGGACTCGAACCGACACTGGGCGGATTTTAAGTCCGCTGCCTCTGCCAATTGGGCTATGGGGGCCCCGGCGGCGAATCTAGCGCGCGAGACCCGATTGGCAACCACCGCGTCCCCCGAATTCGGCCAACTCCAGAGCGTGCGTGCCGGGTGCACTTCGCGTAAGATCCGCGCGCCGCGCTACTTACAGCTAATCGGCCCTTTGCGTCAGGTGACACCGCCGTGTCGACCGCCAGGACCCTGTTAAAACTGCCTGCGTCGTCGTTAAGACGCCGTAAACGCCCGTCACCCGCGCCCTTTCGATCGGGAACTTAGGCATCGGGGAAATTAGCCTTACGCCAGTACTCAGGGGCTGGTACGCAAACACTCAGGGTCGGTCCAAGGTTTCGGGTCGACGAGTTTCGAACACTAGAGGAGTAATGGATGTCATTCCTGACAACAGTGACTGAAGAGTTGCTTGCCGCGCAGGGGCAGCTGGAAGCGATCAATGCCAACCTTGCGGCGCAGAATGCCGGCGCCGCGGCCGCGACCACGGTTGTCGCTCCGGCCGGCGCCGATGCGGTGTCGCTGCAGCAGGCGGCGCTTTTCTCGGCGTTCGGCACCACCTACCAGACGACCGCCGCGGAAGCTCAGACCCAGCTGGAAACGTATACGACCAACCTGGGCACCAGCTCCACCAGCTACAGCGACACCGAGGCCAACAACGCGGCATCGGCCCTGCTTCAGTCCGCCGACCCCTCGCAATTCAGCCTGCTTGCAGATCCTGTTTCGCAGGTTCAGGCGGCCGGCCCCGGCAGCACCGGCCTCGACATTCTGCAGTACCTCCTGGGTGGCACCGGTAACTTCACCAACTCGGCGATGCTCGGCGGCATGTTCGGCCTCTCCAGCAACAGTGCCAACATCTTGAACATCGGTGCCGGCAACTGGGCTTCGGCCGCATCGAACCTCGTCGGTATGGCCGGTGGTGGTCTGCTCCCAGCCGGTAGCGACACGATCGGCGACGCGGCCGCGGCGGCGGGCGCCGCGGACCTGGCCGCCTCGACCACCCCGATGCCAGCAGGCATGGGCGGCGGTGCCGCGATGCCGGTGGTCGCCGGCATCGGCCAGGGCACCCTGGTCGGCAATCTGGCGGTACCGCCGAGTTGGGTCGGCGGTCAGGTCACTCCGGTGGTCGGGACCACCGCCACGCCACTGCACACCGTGGGCTGGACCTCCGCCGCGCCAGCGGCCGGCACCGGCACGCCGATCGCCGGCATGCCCGGCATGGTCACCGGCGCGGGACGCGCTTCCAGCGGCTTCGGTGCGCCGCGATACGGCGTCAAGCCGATCGTCATGCCGAAATCGACTGCCGTCTAGCGCTTTCACGGTTAACCACCAAGCGAATTCTTCGAACAGGAGCGAATACAAAAATGGTTATGGACTTTGCAGCACTACCTCCGGAGATCACCTCGACGCTCGTGTGGAGCGGCCCCGGCTCGGCGCCGCTGATGGCTGCCGCGACCGCGTACGCCAACCTGGCCGCCGAGGTGAGCACCACGGCAACCTCATGGGAGTCGATCATCTCGCTGCTGACCACCGAGGCGTGGACGGGTGGTGGGTCGGCCGCGGCAGCCACCGCGGCGCAGCCGATCGTGACCTACCTAACCGACACGGCGACCGCACTCGAGCAGGCGAGCTCCGCTGCGGCATCGTCGGCGGCGGCGTTCGAGGCCGCTCACGCGGGGGTGGTCAACCCCGCGCTGGTCTTCACCAACCGCGCGGAATTTACGGCCGCACTCGCCGGGCTCCCCTTCACCCTTCCGCAGGTGACGGAATTGGAGATGGAGTACTCCGAGATGTGGGTCCAAGACGCCACCGCAATGAGCGCGTACCAGGCGGCCAGTGACGCGGCCGCCGGGATGCTGCAGCCGGTGACCCCGCTGGCCTCCACCGTGGACCCGGCCGTGCAAGCCGCCGACGCCCCGGTCCAAGCGGCGGACTTGGCAGCACCCCAGGCGCTGCAAGCACTCGATCTGAGCTCGCTGACCGACGCGCTGCAACTTCCGTTTACCAGCAACAACCTGCTGCAGTCGATCGACGGCTTCCTCGGCACGCCTTCTGTGCTGAACGCCATCAACGGTGCGGTCAACACCGCGGCCTGGTTCACCATGATCACCATTCCGACCGCGGTGTCGCTGGGCCACGTTCTTGCCGGCGCCGCCGTGCCGGCGGCCGCGGTCAGCGACGTGGTGCCGGCCGGTGCGGGCGGCGTCATCGAGGGCGCCGTGGTCAGCTCGGTGTCACCGATGGCGGGTGCGGGAGGCCTGGGCAGCGCAGCGACGGCGAGCCTCGGTGGGGCGCAGACCGTAAGCCGTCTCTCGGTGCCGGCCAGTTGGGCGGCAAACGCTGCCCCGGCGACGGAGTTGGCGGCCGCGACCGCCCCGATCGAGGGATCGGGCTGGACCGCCGCCACCGAGGAAGCCTCGGTCATGGGCGCGCCCGGCATGCCCGGCATGGTGGCCGGAGCCAAGGGCGCCGGTGCCTTCGGCTCGGGTCCGCGGTACGGCTTCAAGCCGATCGTCATGCCCAAGCAGGTTGTCGTGTGACGGCCAAAATCAGGGACCACATGTAACTCGCCCGAGGCTGGCAGTTAACCGCTGCGCCGTAATCTATCCGCTGCGCGGCTACCACCGCGCCAAGACTTCCACCTACCGAAGGCATCACCCGAAAATAAGGAGAAAGGCAACATGGCAACACGTTTTATGACCGACCCGCACGCGATGCGTGCGATGGCGGGCCGTTTTGAGATGCACGCGCAGACGGTGTCGGACGAGGCTCGCAAGATGTGGGCGTCGTCGATGAACATCGCCGGTGCGGGCTGGAGCGGTCAGGCTCAGGCCACGTCGTACGACACGATGGGTCAGATGAACCAGGCGTTCAACAACATTGTCAACATGCTCCACGGCGTGCGTGACGGACTGATCCGTGACGCCAACAACTACGAGACGCAAGAGCAGGCCTCGCAGCAAGCCCTCGGCCACTAGCCGCGAAAACTACTGGATCCCAAAACTTTTCATTCAGGAGGATAGACGATGTCGATCAATTACCAGTTCGGAGATGTGGACGCGCACGGTGCCCTCATCCGCGCGCAGGCCGCTTCGTTGGAGGCCGAGCACCAGGCCATCGTGCGTGATGTGCTGGCTGCCGGTGACTTCTGGGGTGGCGCCGGTTCGGTGGCGTGCCAGGAGTTCATCACCCAGTTGGGTCGCAACTTCCAGGTGATCTACGAGCAGGCCAATCAGCACGGGCAGAAGGTGCAGACCGCGGGCAACAACATGGCCAGCACCGACAGCGCCGTCGGGTCCAGCTGGGCCTGACACACCCTTCGCTTCACCCGGGGCCGCACACCAATCGGTGTGCGGCCCCGTTGTATGTGCGCCATGGAACCCCCGCGCGCCTCGCGCTGTGTCGTTGCCGCCGGATTGGCCGGCCCGTGTGATCGGGTCGACGAAATTCGTTGAAGCACAACGCCGTTCGGCACCACGTCAGCGCCGCACTTGAACCCCGGACTCGGTAAGATTTGAGAAGTCTATGAACTCCGTGACAAGCGCTTATGCGCTTTGCGAGAATTCGAGGACATGACCGCCGTAACCTCCGGATACGCGGGTAGCCAGCGCCCCCGTCAAGCCATCCTTGGACAGCTGCCGAGGATCTATCGCGCCGACGGTTCACCGATCCGGGTTTTGCTGGTGGACGACGAGCCGGCGCTCACCAACCTCGTCAAAATGGCCCTGCACTACGAGGGCTGGGTGGTGGAGATCGCCCACAACGGACGTGAAGCACTGGCCAAGTTCGACCGGGTGACGCCGGATGTGCTCGTCCTCGACATCATGCTGCCGGACATGGATGGCCTGCGCATTCTGCAGCGGATCCGTGAATCCGACGTCTACACCCCGACGCTGTTCTTGACCGCACGCGATTCGGTGATGGACCGGGTCACCGGCCTGACCGCCGGCGCCGACGACTACATGACCAAGCCGTTCAGCCTCGAGGAGCTGGTCGCACGTCTTCGCGGGTTGCTGCGCCGGTCGAGCCAGCTGTCCCCGCCGGCCGCCGAAGCGCTGAAGGTCGGCGATCTTCGGCTGGACACCGCCAGCCGCGAAGTCACCCGCGACGGCACGCCGATATCGCTGTCGTCGACCGAGTTCGAATTGCTGCGTTTCCTGATGCGCAATCCGCGCCGTGCGCTGAGCCGCACCGAAATCCTGGACCGTGTCTGGAACTACGACTTCGCGGGGCGCACCAGCATTGTCGATCTGTACATCTCGTATCTACGAAAGAAAATCGACTCCGGCCGGGAGCCGATGATCCACACCGTGCGAGGTGTTGGATACATGCTGCGACCCCTGGAATGACGGGCCGGCGCAATACCCCTTTCTGGTTGCCCCGGTCGCTGCGCCGCCAATTACTGATAGGCGTATTAGCCGTTGTTACAGTGGTTTTGGTGTCTGTCGGCGTGGTCTCGGTGCTCAGCCTGCGCGGCTACGTCACCGCGATCAGCGACGCCGATGTCGCCGAATCGCTCGATGCGCTGAGCAACTCCTACACCCGATACCGAAACGGCGAGCACACCTCGGCGCACCGCCGCACTCCGCCGGTGGACCAGGCGATGCTGGAATTCACCGGACAAACACCGGGCAACCTGATCGCCGTGGTGCACAACCGCACCGTGATCGGGTCTGCGGTGTTCTCCGAAGACGAGCCAAAACCCGCGCCGCCCGACGTGATTCACGCGATCGAATCGCTGTCCTGGACCGACGCGCCGCCCAGGACCGTACGGCTCGGCAGCCTGGGCGCCTATCGCGTCGATAGCAGGCGCGAGGGATCCGATCTGCTGATCGTCGGGATGTCGGTGAAACTGGCCGACCAGATCATGGCCCGCAAGTACATCACCACCAGCCTGCTGATCGCGGCCGCCCTGGTGATCACCGCCGGGCTCACCGTCTGGGTGGTCGGCTACACACTTCGCCCGCTGCGCCGGGTCGCGGCGACCGCCGCGGAAGTCGCGGCAATGCCGCTCACCGGCGACGACCACCGGATCAGCGTGCGGGTCCGGCAGGAAGACACCGACCCCGACAACGAGGTCGGCATCGTCGGGCACACATTGAACCGGTTGCTGGACAACGTGGATAGCGCCCTGGCGCATCGCGTCGACTCCGACATGCGGATGCGGCAATTCCTCACCGACGCCAGCCACGAGCTGCGAACGCCGCTGGCGGCGATTCAGGGCTACGCGGAGCTGACCCGCCAGGACAGCTCGGCGCTACCGCCGACCACCGAGTACGCGCTGGCGCGCATCGAGTCCGAGGCACAGCGGATGTCCCTGCTCGTCGAGGAGCTGCTGCTGCTCTCGCGCCTGGGCGAGGGTGAGGACCTGCAGAACGAAGACGTGGACCTGGCCGAACTGGTCGTCAACGCGGTGAACGACGCAGCGGTCGCGGCGCCGACGCACACGTGGCTCAAAGACCTGCCCGAAGGCCCGGTCTGGGTGCGCGGCGACCACGCCCGGCTGCATCAAGCTGTCAGCAATCTGCACAGCAACGCCCGCCTGCACACGCCGCCCGGCGTCACGGTCACCACCGCAATCACCTACCACCGCAGCGATTCCGGCGCACCGCACGCGGAGTTGACCGTTGCCGATGACGGTCCCGGCATCGACGCGGATCTGCTCCCCCGGCTCTTCGAACGATTCGTCCGCGCGAACACCTCCCGATCCGACGGGTCGGGCATCGGGCTGGGCCTGGCCATCGTCAGTTCGATCGTCAAAGCCCATCACGGCTCGGTCAGTGCCGAATCCGCGCACAGCCGAACGGTGTTCCGGATGCGGCTGCCGATGATCGACGGTCCGAGCGCTTAGCCCGCGGCCAGTCTGGGTGTGCTCTCGCCGAGAGTGCGCTGGCGCTGCCGTGAAATTCGCTGTGCCACTTGCATTTCGAGAACGGCGAACACGGCCACTCCGCACGCAGGCGGGCACGGGAGTCCGCGACCGCACCTCAGACTTGGATCGCTGCGAGACGCTCGTAGGCTTCCCGCCAAATCCCCTCATGCTCGCCCGACGAGATCGCACCCACCTTGAGCAACCGGTCGGCGCGGGTCAACATGGTGGCCAAGCTCAGACCCTCGACGTACCTATTTAGTTCGCAACCGTCGGCGGCTTGGGGCATCAGGGCGATCGACACAGACCTGACCTGCACGCGAGTGGGTCCGGCCGTCAGGAAAAGCACAGCGCCGATGGTTACGTAGCAGCCGACGGCGAACGCCAGCACGGTGTCGGGCGAGGCCGCGACCTCGCCGAGCACCACCATGGCGATCAACCCGAGGGCAGCGCCACTTATCGGCCATCCCCGCCATAGCCGCGCCAATTGCCGATCGGCGACGCTGCTTCCGGGCGGATAGACGACCAACTGAAAGCGTTGCACCCCATATCGTCCGACCGTGGCAACAAACGATCCCCACGGGTGGGCGCCCTCGAGCAGTCGCGACCACCGTCCCCGCGCGGAAAGTTCCGTGCGGGTCGGCGGGGCCATGCCGGGTTGAGCAACTCGGTCGCGCGTGTCGTGCATGAAGCCAGATTGACGCCTTCGGCCCAAAGCGGGCTTTGGTCCAAACAGCATCCATACGATCGCTGTCCAAATCTTTACGGAACATTTTCGACCGGCGAACCCGGCCCGCGTTGCCCACCGGGACTTGCGCTTATCAGGGCTGGTCAGTTAGATAACCGCCGTGATAGAACGCTGCGCCGTGCGTTTGCCAGCGGCTGTGCCGATGTGATGCTAAGCCCCCGTCTGGTATGGCCGGAGTGGCGTCGAGAAGAGCTGCGCACCAATTTGTGGTTGGTTCCGGCGATGGTGACACTCGTTGCGCTCGGCCTTTTCACCCTGACGCTGTGGTTGGACCGGGCCACGTACCGGGGTGAAATCCGGCCGCCGGCATGGGTGATCAGCGGCACCGCCGATGCAGCGCGTCAGATATTGACCGCTATTGCGGCCTCGGTGATCACCGTCGTCGGCATCGTTTTTTCAATCACCATCGTGACGTTGACGCTGGCGTCGACGCAGTTCGGTCCGCGGATGCTACGAAACTTCATCCGCGACCGCGGCACCCAGCTCACGCTGGGAGCATTCGTGGCGACGTTCGTGTACTGCATTGTGACGCTCGTTTCGATCGGACCCGGAGATAACGGCGACTTCGTGCCCCACATCTCGATCACGACTGCTTTCGGCCTGGTTCTGATCGATGTCATGGTCCTGATCTATTTCATTCACCACATCGCCACCCAAATCCAGCTGCCCCAAGTGATTGCCGGCATCGCCAGAGATCTGGCCCGAGCCGTGGCGGTACAGAGTGAAGACCGACCGGAATTCGCGACCCGAGACCCTGCGCTAGGTCCTACGCTCGACGAGCTGCTCAGCAGAATTGAAACCGCCGGCACCGTCATACCCACTCCCAAAAGCGGTTACCTGCAATTCATCCGGCATCAGACGCTGGTACGCGTCGCCGCCCAGGCCGACGCGGTGATCCGGCTGCCTTATCGCCCGGGGCACTTTTTGGTCGAAGGCCGTGAGCTGGCCAGCGTATGGCCCGAGACCGCCGCCGAGCGGGTGGCCGACTACCTGGCGCGGGCTCAGGCAACCGGACCGCATCGCACCCTGACACAGGATGTCGCCTTCGGCGTCGACCAGCTCGTCGAAATCGCGATTCGAGCACTGTCTCCGGCCGTCAACGACACCTTCACCGCACTCACATGCATCGACTGGCTCGGCGACTGCTTGTGCAAAATTGCTCCGATATGGGCGCCAACTCAAGTTCATCGCGACCGCCGCGGCGTCATTCGCGTCATCTCCGATCAAGTCAGCTACGAGCGGCTGGTGCAACGATCGTTCGAGAAGATCCGGCAGGCCGGCCGCGGCATGCCGGCGGTGATGGTCCGTCAGCTCGATGCGTTAACGACGATCATGGCGCAAACGACCGACCCGCAGCGCGCCCAAGTCCTGACGGATCAGGCGGCCATGATTCAGCGTTCGAATGTGGAATCGGTTTCCGAACAGTCTGACCGCGCTGACGTCGAACGCCGTTACGTCGCCTTACTCGCCCTTCACGAAAAGCTTTGTCGCGAACCGTGATTGGTCGAGACGAATCCGACGTCGAGGCTCGGTATCACGGCGGTCGCGCGGGGAGAGGTCTGCCGGGCTCTGGGGCAGCGATCACACGCCCGAACGGAGCCATCTGGTTCGAACATACTGGCGTAAAGAAATCGCAAAGGTGCACTGCGGCGCCGTTAGGAAAGCATCAACCAATGGCCCTATCGGACTGGCCCCGATTAATTTCAAGCTGACCTTGCCTCCGAGGACTGCGGTGTGGCTGACTCGATGGGGTCCTTTCGTATGCACGCGTTCGGCGCGGAACGGAGACAAGATGGGCGTGTTGGCATTCGTCGTGCTCACGGTGGCGGTGTTCGCCGTGTTAGGCCTGGTGCAGAAGTTGGTCGAGCGGCTGTGAACTACGAAAATGTGGTCGGTCTAGTACTTTCCATCGTTCTCGCCCTGTTTCTCGGATGCGCCCTGCTGTTCCCGGAGAGGTTCTAGTGAGCACAACGTCCGCGGGGATCGTCTTTCTCATCGCTCTCGTCGCGGCCCTGGTTGCGGTGCATGTGCCGTTGGGCGACTACATGTTTCGGGTCTACTCTGCGGAGAAGGACTCCTCCGTCGAGCGGGTGATCTACCGGCTGATCGGCGTCGACTCACGCTCCGAGCAGACCTGGGGCGCCTACGCCCGAAGCGTCTTGGCATTCTCGTCGATCAGCATCCTCTTCTTGTTCGTATTCCAGCTCGTGCAGGGCAAATTGCCTTTGCACCTACATGATCCGGCTACCAAAATGACGCCGGCGCTGGCCTGGAACACCGCCGTCAGCTTCGTCACCAACACCAACTGGCAGGCCTACTCCGGGGAATCAACACAGGGTCATCTGGTGCAAATGGCGGGACTGGCGGTACAGAACTTCGTCTCGGCCGCCGTCGGCATCGCAGTAGCGGTTGCGCTGGTGCGCGGCTTCGCCCGGAGGCGCACCGGTGATCTGGGAAACTTCTGGGTCGACCTGGTCCGCGGCACGCTGCGCATCCTGCTGCCGATCGCGGTCATCGGGGCGATTGTGTTGATCGCGGGCGGGGCGATCGAGAACTTCCACCTCAACGACCAGGTTGTCAACACACTTGCCGGTACCCCACAGACCATCACCGGCGGCCCAGTGGCCAGCCAGGAAGTCATCAAAGAGCTGGGCACCAACGGGGGCGGCTTCTACAACGCCAACTCCGCGCACCCCTTCGAAAACCCGAATCCGTGGACGAACTGGCTCGAGATTTTCCTGCTACTGATGATCAGCTTTTCGTTGCCGCGCACGTTCGGACGCATGGTGGGCAGCACCAAGCAGGGCTACGCGATCGCCTCGGTCATGGGGACGCTGTACCTCATCAGCGTGTCGCTCATGCTGTGGTTCCAATTGCAGCATCACGGCACGGTACCGACCGCGACCGGTGCGGCGATGGAAGGTGTCGAGCAACGGTTCGGCATCGCCGACTCGGCCGTATTTGCCGACTCGACAACGCTGACCTCTACCGGTGCCGTCGACTCGTTCCACGACTCGTACACCAGCCTCGGCGGGATGATGGCGCTGTTCAATATGCAGCTCGGTGAGGTCGCTCCCGGCGGCACCGGCTCCGGCCTGTACGGCATGTTGATTTTGGCCGTGATCACCGTCTTCGTTGCCGGCCTGATGGTCGGGCGGACTCCGGAATACCTCGGCAAGAAGATCAACCCGCGCGAAATCAAGCTGGCGGCAAGCTATTTCCTGGTCACACCGCTGATCGTGCTGACCGGCACGGCGATTGCGATGGCGCTGCCGGGCGAACGCGCCGGCATGCTGAACACGGGCCCGCACGGGCTGTCGGAGGTCTTGTACGCGTTCACTTCCGCCGCCAACAACAACGGGTCCGCATTCGCGGGGATCAGCGTCAACACCAACTGGTACAACACCGCCCTCGGACTGGCGATGGTCTTTGGCAGGTTCCTGCCGATCGTGTTGGTACTCGCCTTGGCCGGGTCGCTAGCCAAGCAGGGCAGCACGCCGGAATCGGCGGGAACGCTTCCCACCCACCGGCCACAGTTCGTCGGCATGGTCGCCGGCGTCACGTTGATCCTTGTTGCCCTCACTTTCCTGCCCATGCTCGCGCTCGGGCCTCTCGCTGAAGGAATCCATTGATGACCGCGACCGTCGATTCGGCTGCGCCGACGCAGCCCTCACCCTCGCCCAACAAAAAACGGGTGCAGGGCGGCCTGCTCGACCCGAAGATGTTGTGGAAGTCAACGCCGGATGCGTTGCGCAAACTCGACCCGCGCACGCTGTGGCGCAACCCGGTGATGTTCATCGTTGAAATCGGCGCCGCCTGGAGCACCGTGTTGGCGATCATCAGCCCGACCTGGTTCGCGTGGTTAACCGTGGTTTGGCTATGGCTGACCGTGGTTTTTGCCAATGTCGCGGAAGCGGTGGCCGAAGGACGCGGTAAAGCTCAGGCCGAAACGCTGCGCCGAGCAAAAACCCAGACGATGGCCCGGCGGCTCAAGAATTGGGAAGCCGGCACGCCTGGAGTCGAGGAAGAGGTCGCCGCACCGCTGCTGCAGCAGGGCGATGTCGTCGTCGTCGAGGCCGGCCAAGTCATACCGGGCGACGGCGACGTCGTGGAAGGCATTGCATCGGTTGACGAATCGGCGATCACCGGTGAGTCGGCGCCCGTGATCCGGGAGTCCGGGGGCGACCGTTCGGCGGTCACCGGTGGCACCACCGTGCTGAGCGACCGGATCGTCGTAAAAATCACCCAAAAGCCTGGGGAAAGCTTCATCGACCGGATGATCGCGCTCGTCGAGGGCGCCAACCGGCAGAAAACCCCCAATGAGATCGCCCTGAACATCCTGCTTGCCGCGTTGACGATCATCTTCGTCTTTGCCGTCGCGACCCTGCAACCGCTCGCGATCTACTCCAAGATGAACAATCCCGGCGTCCCAAATACCGAGGCGCTCAACACAAATGGCGTTACCGGGATCGTGATGGTATCGCTATTGGTTTGTCTGATACCCACGACAATCGGCGCACTTCTGTCCGCCATCGGCATCGCCGGCATGGACCGGCTGGTTCAGCGCAACGTGTTGGCAATGTCCGGGCGGGCGGTGGAAGCTGCGGGCGACGTGAACACCCTGCTGCTCGACAAGACGGGCACCATCACGTTAGGCAATCGCCAAGCAGCTGCCTTCATCCCGCTCGACGGCGTCACCGATGAGCAGCTTGCCGATGCCGCGCAGTTGTCCAGCCTGGCCGACGAAACACCGGAAGGTCGCTCGGTCGTCGTCTTCGCCAAACAACACTTCGGGCTGCGCGCGCGCACCCCGGGCGAGCTAGCCCATGCCCAATGGGTGGAATTCTCAGCGACAACCCGGATGTCGGGTGTCGACCTCGACGGGCACCAATTACGCAAGGGCGCGGCCAGCTCGGTCTCGGAATGGGTGCGCAATCAAGGCGGCACGGTGTCGCACCAGCTCGGCGAGATCGTTGACGGGATCTCTGCCGGCGGCGGCACCCCCTTGGTCGTCGGTGAGATCCGCGACGGCGAGGCCGCAGTGCTGGGAGTCATCCACCTCAAAGACGTTGTCAAGCAAGGCATGCGGGATCGCTTCGACGAGATGCGCAAGATGGGCATCCGAACGGTGATGATCACCGGCGACAACCCGTTGACTGCCAAGGCGATTGCAGACGAGGCCGGTGTCGACGACTTCCTCGCCGAAGCCACGCCCGAGGACAAACTGGCGCTGATCAAGCGCGAACAAGCCGGCGGCAAACTGGTCGCGATGACCGGTGACGGCACCAATGACGCCCCGGCCCTGGCCCAGGCCGACGTGGGCGTGGCGATGAACACCGGCACCTCGGCCGCCAAAGAAGCCGGCAACATGGTCGATCTCGACTCAGACCCAACGAAACTCATCGAGATCGTCGAGATCGGTAAGCAGCTGCTGATCACTCGCGGCGCATTGACGACGTTCTCAATCGCCAACGACATCGCGAAGTACTTCGCGATCATCCCGGCCATGTTTGTAGGGCTGTTTCCCGGTCTAGATCTGATCAACATCATGCGGCTGCACAGCCCGCAGTCGGCGATCCTGTCCGCGGTGATTTTCAATGCGGTCGTGATCGTGGCGCTGATCCCGCTGTCGCTGCGGGGTGTGCGCTACACGCCGAGCAGCGCGTCAAAGCTGTTGAGCCGCAACCTCTATATCTACGGGCTCGGCGGAATCATCGCACCGTTCGTCGGGATCAAGCTGATAGACCTCGTTATCCAATTCGTCCCGGGGATGTCCTGACATGAAGTTTTCAAATTTCGTCCGCGTGCACTGGGCCGCCTTTCGTGCACTGCTGGTGCTGACCGTGATCACCGGCTTGGCGTATCCCGTGTTCATCTGGCTGGTCGCGCAGATCCCCGGATTGCACGACAAGGCGGAGGGATCGATTCTCACCGTGAACGGCAAGCCGATCGGCAGCCGGCTGATCGGTCAACTGTTCACCGACAAGGACGGCAACGCACTGCCGCAGTACTTCCAGAGCCGACCGTCGGCGGCCGGCACCGGGTACGACCCGACGTCGACGAGCGCGAGCAACCTCGGGCCGGAAAGCATCGTCGACACACCGGCCGACCCAGCGCAATTGGCGGCGGGGAAGTCCGCATCGGACGCAGGCTTCAAGCCGAGCCTGCTGACACAGGTGTGCACGCGTAGCGCTACCGTGGGCCAGCTGGAGGGTGTGGACGGTTCGCGTCCGTTCTGCACCGGCGGCGGAGTGGGCGCGGTGCTCTCCGTGATCGGCTCTCGCGACGCACGCGGAAACGTCACTCACCCCACCCAAGTGATCAGCGTCAACGAGCCGTGCCAGACGACGCAGACGCCGTTCCTCACCAGCTACCAGGGCGTGCGGGTGCAGTGCGCGAAGTACGGCGAGGACTACTCGATCGGCCAGATCGTGCCCATCCGTGGGGCCGCACCCGCCAACCCCTCCGTACCCGCCGATGCGGTCACCGCCAGCGGTAGTGGGCTCGACCCAGACATCTCGCCGGCCTACGCCGACATCCAGGTCGCCCGGGTGGCCAGGACTCGCCATGTCAGCCCCGATCAGATCAAGTCGGTCCTGGCTCAGTACCGCAGCGGCCGTGACCTTGGATTCTTCGGAGAGCCCACGGTGAACGTGTTGCAGCTCAACCTCCAACTCGACCGCAAATATCCGGTATCGAGCTGACGGCTTAGGGGGATGATGGTTGACGTGAGCGACGTCTCCCTCAAAGACCACCATCCCAAGCGCGGGGAGCTACGCATCTATCTCGGTGCGGCTCCGGGCGTCGGCAAGACGTACGCCATGCTCGGCGAGGCACACCGGCGCCTGGAACGCGGCACCGATCTGGTTGCCGCCGTGGTGGAGACCCATGGCCGCCGCAAGACGGCGGAGATGATCGAAGGCATCGAAACCATCCCGCCGCGGTACATCGAATACCGGGGCAGCACCTTCCCCGAACTCGACGTGCCCGCCGTGCTGGCACGTCATCCGCAGGTCGTGCTGGTCGACGAACTCGCCCACACCAATACACCGGGCAGCAAGAACCAGAAACGTTGGCAGGACGTCGAGGAACTTCTCGACGCCGGGATCAGCGTGATCTCCACGGTCAACATTCAGCACCTGGAAAGCCTCAACGACGTCGTCGCCCAGATCACCGGTATCGAACAGAAGGAGACGATCCCGGATTCGATCGTCCGCGAGGCCGCGCAGGTCGAGCTCATCGATATCACGCCGGAGGCGCTGCGGCGCAGGCTTTCCCACGGCAATGTCTATGCCCCCGAACGTATCGACGCCGCGCTGTCGAACTACTTTCGCCGCGGAAATCTCACGGCCCTCAGGGAATTAGCGCTGTTGTGGCTGGCCGACCAGGTGGATACCGCCCTGGCAAAGTACCGCGCGGAGAACAAGATCACCGATATGTGGGAGGCACGCGAGCGCGTCGTCGTGGCGGTCACCGGTGGTCCGGAATCGGAAACGTTGGTTCGGCGAGCATCTCGCATCGCGTCGAAATCCAGCGCCGAGTTGATGGTTGTGCATGTTATCCGGGGCGACGGGCTGGCCGGCCTGTCCGAGACCCGGATGCACAAGATCCGCGAACTGGCCAACAGCCTGGACGCGTCGGTGCACACCGTGATCGGTGACGACGTGCCTACGGCGCTATTGGATTTCGCCCGCGAGATGAACGCCACCCAGTTGGTGATCGGCACCTCGCGACGGTCCCGATGGGCCCGCATCTTCGAGGAGGGTATCGGCACGACCGTCGTCCAGCAGTCGGGCAAGATCGACGTGCACATCGTCACCCACGACGAATCCAAGCGGGGTTTTCATTTCGCGTCGTTTGCCCCTCGCGAGCGACGCATCGTGTCCTGGCTGGCCGCAATCATCGTGCCGTCGCTCATTTGCGCCGTCACGGTGACGATGCTGGACCCCTATCTGGACACCGGCGGGGAAAGCGCGCTGTTCTTCGTCGGAGTCCTGCTGGTGGGCTTGCTGGGAGGTGTTGCCCCGGCGGCCCTTTCGGCGGTGCTGTCCGGACTGCTGCTGAATTACTTCCTGATTGCTCCGCGGCACAGTTTCACGATCGCCGAACCCAACAGTGCCATCACCGAATTGGTGCTGTTGCTGATCGCTGTCGCGGTCGCGGTGCTCGTCGACTTCGCCGCCAAACGCACCCGCGAAGCCCGACTGGCGGCTCAAGAGGCCGAGCTGCTGACGCTGTTCGCGGGTTCGGTGCTGCGCGGCGCGGACCTCGAGACGCTGCTGGAACGGGTGCGCGAGACCTACTCCCAGCGCGCGGTGAGCATGCTGCGCGAGCCCAGCGAGGAAGACCGCGCCGCCGGCAAGAAGAGCTACATCGTCGCCTGCGTGGGCAAAGATCCTTGTGTGACAGTCGATTCCGCGGATACCGCGATCGAGGTCGGTGACGACGAATTCTGGATGCTGATGGCGGGACGCAAGCTGTCCGCCCGCGACCGCAGGGTGCTGACCGCGGTTGCCAAGCAGGCCGCCGGCCTGATCCGTCAGGGCGAGCTGGCCGAGGAGGCCAGCCGAACTGAGGCGGTCGTGCGCGCCGACGAGCTGCGGCGCTCGCTGCTCTCCGCGGTCAGCCATGACTTGCGGACACCGCTGGCGGCGGCCAAGGTCGCGGTGTCCAGTCTGCGCGCCGAAGACGTCGCCTTCTCCGCCGAGGACACCGCCGAATTACTGGCCACCATCGAGGAATCCATCGACCAGCTGACCGCCTTGGTCGGAAACCTGCTTGATTCTTCGCGTCTGGCAGCGGGCGTGGTCTGCCCGGACCTGCGTACGGTCTATCTTGAGGAATCCGTGCAGCGTGCGCTGGTCAGTATCGGCAAGGGCGCCACCGGCTTCTACCGATCCGCGATCGACCGCGTCAAGGTCGACGTGGGCGATGCGGTGGCGATGGCCGATCCCGGGCTGCTGGAACGGGTGCTTGCCAACCTGATCGACAACGCGCTGCGTTACGCGCCCAACTGCGTGGTTCGGGTCAACGCCGGGCGGGTCGGCGATCGGGTGCTGATCAATGTGATCGACGAAGGCCCTGGAATCCCGCATGGGGCCGAAGATCAGATCTTCGAGGCATTCCAGCGGCTGGGCGATCACGACAACACCACCGGTGTGGGACTGGGGATGTCGGTGGCGCGCGGCTTCGTCGAAGCCATGGGAGGCAGCATCGCGGCCGGCGACACTCCTGGGGGTGGACTCACCGTCGTCGTAGAATTGGCTGCACCGCCGCAACCGATTGGTGTCCGATGACCCGCTCCGGCAACGATGCAGTGGGGGCATCGCCCGCTTGCGGGGGAGAGGAGCGGCGCCGATGACCAGAGTCTTGGTGATCGACGACGAGCCGCACATCTTGCGCGCGCTGCGCATCAACTTGTCGGTGCGCGGCTACGAGGTCGTCACCGCGGCGACCGGTGCCGGCGCCCTGCGCGCCGCGGCCGAACACAAACCCGACGTGGTGATCCTCGATCTCGGCCTGCCCGATATCTCGGGCATCGAGGTGCTCGCCGGTCTGCGCGGGTGGCTGACGGTACCGGTGATCGTGTTGTCCGCGCGCACCGATTCTTCCGACAAGGTCGAGGCGCTGGACGCCGGGGCTGACGACTACGTCACGAAACCCTTTGGGATGGACGAGTTTCTGGCTCGACTGCGGGCAGCGGTGCGCCGCAATGCCGCGGCCTCCGAGTTGGACGAGCCGGTGGTGGAAACCGACGCGTTCACCGTCGACCTGGCCGCCAAGAAGGTCACCAAGAGCGGCGCCGAGGTGCACCTCACCCCGACCGAATGGGGCATGCTCGAGGTGCTGGTGCGCAATCGCGGGAAGCTGGTCGGCCGCGAGGAATTGCTCAAAGAGGTGTGGGGGCCAGCGTACGCCACCGAAACCCATTACCTGCGTGTGTATCTCGCTCAGTTGCGACGCAAACTCGAAGACGACCCGTCGCATCCCAAGCACCTGCTGACCGAATCCGGCATGGGCTACCGCTTCGAGGCCTGAGTGCGCTGTGGGCGTCTGAGTGCGCTGTGGGCGTTGAGTGTGCGCTTAGGACGGCGACACGCCGGGCCCGGCCGCCGTGGACGCACACTCAACGGCGTTAGCGCACAGCTGCTACGCGATCGACAGCACGATGCCGTCGAGGATGTCATGCTCGCTGACGGTCAGCTCGTCGATGCCGGCCCGGGCGCGAAACTCACGGGCCAGCTCCTGCACCACGATCGCGCCGCCCCCGATCACATCGGCGCGGCCCTGGTGCATCGGCGGCAGCGCGACGCGCTGTGCTTTGGTCATGCCGATCAGCTTCTCGCACACCGACACCAAGTCGTCGCCGTTGACCCGCGAAAGATGAATGGCCGCAGCATCATACGTCGTCATGTTGTGTGCCAGCGCCGACAGCGTAGTCATCGTACCGGCCAGCCCGACCCAGGTCCGGGCTGCCTCGACGGGCACGGACCGCAGCGCGGGCCCCAGCCGCTCGCGCACGAACGCACGCGCCGCATCCACTTCCGCAGCCGTCGGCGGGTCGGAGTGCAGGCAGCGTTCGGTCAGCCGGACACAGCCGATGTCGGCCGAGTAGCTCGCGATCACCTGGTCTGCGCCCAGCACGATCTCTGTCGAGCCGCCGCCCAAGTCGACGACAACGAAAGGCCCACGGGCGCTATCTAATTCACCGACCGCGCCGCGGAACGACAGCTCGGCCTCTTCGGCTCCGGTGATCACCTGGGCGACAGTGCCGGGCAGCACCCCGCCCAGCACCTCGGCGGTCATCGCGAAGAAGTCGTCGCGGTTGCTGACGTCGCGAGCGGCCGAGGTGGCAACCATCCGAACCCGCTCGACGCCATGGGCTTTCATCAGCTCCGCATAGTCGACGAGCGCGATCCTGGCCCGCTCGATCGCCTCCGGCGCGAACTGGCCCGTGGCGTCGACACCCTGACCCAACCGCACGATCCGGGTCTCGCGGTGCACGTCACGCAGCTGCCCGTCGAAGACGTCGGCGATCAGCAACCGAATCGAGTTGGTGCCGCAGTCGACACCGGCGGCTCTCAGTGCCACAACGCACCGTCCAGGACCGTGGCCATGGCCGGCTCGGCGGCCAGCAACGCGACCGCCTCGTCGCCGAGCGGATTGACCCCGGGTCCCTTGGCCAACGAATGCGCGATCAGCACATGCAGGCATTTGACCCGGTCCGGCATACCGCCGCCGGAGAACGTCGTCCCGAGCGGTTCGATCGCGTCGCGCTCGGCCAGATACGACTCGTGCGCGCGCCGATAAGCGGCGGCCAACTCGGGATCCGTGCCCAGCCGCTCGGTCATATCCCGCATCAGTCCCGTCGTCTCCAGCCTGCTCGCCGCGGCGGTGAGCGCCGGGTGCGTCAGGTAGTACAGCGTCGGAAACGGTGTTCCGTCAGGAAGTTTCGGCGCGGTCTTCACCACACCGGGCTCGCCGCTGGGGCACCGATAGGCGATTGCCAGCACACCGCGCGGCTCGCGACCGAGTTGGCGTGCCACCGCTTCCAGGTCGACACGATCAACCACCGGGAGTCGTGGGCTTCGGTGATTCCGGCGGCGGCGCGGGCTGGCCTGGTTCGGGCGGCGAGGGCGCTCCAGCGTTGGCCGGCGGCAGGTGCGGCGCGTCGGCGATGGTGTGCCACAACGAGGAGTACCACGGCGCATTGCTCGACGGCTTCGCCGTCTCGGCGCCCGGCTGGGGGGACGCGGACGCGCCGGGCGGAAGCTGGACCTGGAACGGCGTGTCCCCCGGCATCACGAACCCCAGGCGCTCACGGGCCTGCGCGGCGATATAGGCCGGATCGCCGAGCTTGACCTTCTTCTGTTCGAGGTCCGCGATCTGACGGCGCAGCGCCGCTTCACTGGCGTTCAGCTGGGCCATCTCGGTGCGCTGCGCGAAATAGGTGCGCACCGGTCCCGCGATCGTCAACGTCAGCACGCAGACCACGGCGGCCAGCACCGCCGCGCGCCGGGCGGTGAAACCGAGCCGCTGCTCGGATCGTTGCTCGACGGACTCGGCGATCTGCCGCTTGATGGGTTCGACGATGTGCTCGGCCGTCGTGCGGGCAGCGGCGGCGTCCTGCGCGAGTTTCGACGTGCGCGACGACGGCTTGGACGACGGTTTGGCGGCCCGACCCCGCCGGACCGAATCGCCGGCTTTCCCCGGGCGCGACGCCGGAGAGCGGCGCTTCGGGTCTGGCCGTTTCGCGTCGGGCATCGGACGCCTAGTCGCGTTTCCCGTTGACTGTCAAGCTATTTCATATCCAGTGCGTAGCGCGGGAAGGCCAGATCGCCGGCGTAGCGGGCGGCGTCGCCGAGGGCTTCCTCGATGCGCAGCAGCTGGTTGTACTTGGCGACCCGCTCGCTGCGGGCCGGCGCCCCGGTCTTGATCTGCCCGCTGCCGACGGCGACCGCCAGGTCGGCGATCGTGGTGTCCTCGGTCTCGCCGCTGCGGTGGCTCATCATCGTGCGATACCCGCTGTGGTGAGCCAGCGCGACCGCGTCCAGCGTCTCGGTCAGCGTGCCGATCTGGTTCACCTTGACCAGCAGCGCGTTGGCGGCGCCGCGTTCGATGCCTTCTTCGAGGCGCTCCGGGTTGGTGACGAACAGGTCGTCTCCGACGATCTGGACGCGGTCACCGATGGCTGTGGTCAACGCCACCCATCCGTCCCAGTCGTCCTCGGAAAGCGGATCCTCGAGGGAAACCAGCGGGTAAGTGTCGAGCAGGCTCGCGTAAAACTCGGACATCTGCTCGGCGCTGCGGGTCTCTTTCTCGAAGCTGTAACCCTCACCCTCAGTGAAGAATTCGGTGGCCGCCACATCGAGTGCCAGGGCCACGTCGGATCCCGCCTTGAAGCCGGTCGCTTCGATCGCCGACAGGATCAGGTCGAGCGCCGCCTTGGTGCCCGCAACGTCGGGCGCGAAGCCGCCCTCGTCACCCAGCCCGGTGCTCAGGCCCTGCTTCTTGAGCACCGACTTCAGCGAGTGGTACACCTCGGCGCCCCAGCGCAGCGCTTCCTTGAAGCTCGGTGCACCGATCGGCGCGACCATGAACTCCTGGACGTCGACCCCGGTATCGGCGTGGGCGCCGCCGTTGAGGATGTTCATCATCGGCACCGGCAGGATGTGCGCGTTCGGCCCGCCGAGGTAGCGGAACAGCGGCAGCTCGGCCGAATCGGCGGCGGCCTTGGCGACGGCCAGCGACACACCCAGGATGGAGTTGGCGCCGAGCCGGGACTTGTCCGGGGTGCCGTCCAGATCCACCAGCGCCTGGTCGACCAGCCGCTGGTCGTCGGCGGCCAGTCCGATCACGGCCGGGCCGATCTCGTCGAGCACGGCCTGCACGGCTTTGTCCACGCCCTTGCCGCCGTAGCGCTCGCCGCCGTCGCGCAATTCGACGGCCTCGTGCTCGCCGGTCGACGCGCCGGACGGCACCGCCGCGCGGGCAAAGGTTCCATCGATCAGGGCTACCTCGACTTCGACGGTCGGGTTACCGCGGGAATCGAGGATCTCGCGGGCCCCGACCTGCTCGATAATCGGCACTAGGATCTCCTTGCCTCAACGTGTCTGCTAGCTGATGCCTGCCCCGGGCCGGCCTTCAGCCTAAAGCCTGGGTCGGTGATTCATCCTTCTACAGCGGGTGACCCGCCGCGTAGGCGGTCGCCCAGTCCCGGACGGCGCGCGCGTAGACGCCCGAGTTGTTGTAGGCGCGCAGCGCGGTGACCCAGCCGCGGGCCGTCGCGAGATCCTTTCCGCGCCAACATAAGTACCCCGCCGCCGCCAGGGCGGCGTCGTCGATGTTGTCCGGGCTCAGCCGGCCGTCATTGTGGGCGTCCACCCCGTACAACCTCCAGGTCTCCGGAATGAACTGCATCGGTCCCATCGCGCGGGCTATCGCAGGCTGGCTGTCCGTGGTGTCTTGCGCGGCGTCGACAATGCGCAGGTTGCCACCGCTGCCGTCTAGCTGAACACCCCGGATGGGTGGATTGACATCCCCGTTGGGCGACAGCGTGGCGCCGCGATAGGTGCCGTGGTGGCTCTCGACCTGCCCGATGCCGGCCAGCGTGGTCCACGCGATGTGGCACTTGGGGTTTTCGACCTCGGCGACCCGGGCCGCGTACGCGTACGCCTCCAACGCGATGAGCGGGATCTCCAGGGCCGCGGCACGGGGTCGCGCCCAGTCCCGCAACTGGTCTGCGGGCCGGCCGCTGGCGTGAGTGTTCACCGCGGGCACCGGGTCCCCGAATGGCGGCGGCACGCCGGAGGGGATGAAGAGGCTGAGTTGCCAGGTGCAGCTGGAGGCCATGAGCATCGCGGTCGCGCCTATCACGGCGGACGCCCGCAACCAACGCCTCGGCGACACCACATTCCCCTTAACTTCCCCTACACCAACGTCACCCAATGATTATCGTCCCATGACCTATCGCCGTAACCGGTCGCGTTGAGCCGGCAAATGCGGTTTCAGCCGATTTCTCACTTAGCTGCCGCTCGCCTTGGCTAGCAAAGGGCAAACAATGCCGACCACCGGGATTCACCAACTCACAAGCCACATTACCCGGGTGACCACGGAAAACGGCAAACGTCGCGGCGATCGCTGGTCGGCAAAATCTGCGAGCACGGTGTAAACCGGCATCAGCCTCGGTCTCGGCTCCGCTTGGTGGCTTTGCCGGACTTCTTGGATCCCTTGCCGCTCTCGTCGTCCGTCTCGGCGTCCTGGGGCCCGTCGTCTGCGGACTCGTCGTCATCTTCGGACTCGTCGTCCCCGTCGTCTTCCGACTCGTCGTCCTCGTCGTCTTCCTCGTCCGCTGCCTCGAAACCCTCGTCCGTCTCGTCCGCTGCCTCGGGCTCGAGTTCGTCGGCCACCCCGGATGGCCAGTGCTCGCGCCACTCCTCCTCGGTGACCTCGCCCAGCGGGGCCACGTCGAACTCTTCGGGCACGCTGTCCCCGCGGCGCGTGGCGGCGATCGAGCGCTCGACCGCGCGCACCATGTCCACGAATTCCAAAACTGTTGTGCGCAGCACACTTTCCGCGTCGATATCCGTCGACACCGAGATAGAGGTGATGTCGGCGGGAATCAGATCGGCGGGCAAGCCGGCAGCATGAGCGCGCTGAATCACCTTCTGCGCCAGCGCTAACGCCGGCTGGCCGGTATGGACGTCGTCCATCACCGAATTGCGGGGTTTCTCAGCGGCTTTGCGCTCTTCCCATTGGGCCAGTTGCTCTTCCAGCGAAATCGTTTGGCCTGCGAGTACTCCCGGCACACGGTTACCCAGCTTTCGCATCAGCGTGGTGGCAACGTCGTCGATGTCGAACGGGAACTGCCGCGCCTCCTCGGCGATGCGGGCGTGGAAGAGCACCTGCAGCAATACATCGCCGAGCTCTTCGCACAGCGCCTCGGCGTTGCCGCTGCGGACCGCGTCCAGCAGCTCGTAAGTCTCCTCCAGCAGGAACCGGCGCAGCGAGTCGTGGGTTTGCTCGCTTTCCCACGGCCCGGCGGTGCGCAGTTTGTCCATCATCGCGACGGCGTCGACGAGACGTTCACCGCGCGGCGTGTCCGGCGCCGAGATCAGCCGAGCGCCGGCGGCGAGCCGCGCGATCACGGCGGGGTGCTCGGGGTCCGACGACAGCAACACCGGCGCCGGATCATCGGGGCCCCCGGTGTCCACCGGGCGCGCGGAGGACAGCGACCAGGGCACCGCGACGGGCATCTCCTCGGTGTACTGGATCTCACCGGTCAGGTACTCGATCGCCTCGACGGGCACCAGCGACGGCCGGCGGGGGTCGAACAACACGACGATCACGGGCGCCGTCCCTCCTCATCGCTAAGCTCTGCATCGTCACCGGCGCGGATCATCGCGCTTGTCGCTCCTCCCTGGTCATCGGCGCAGGTGACGAACTCGTTATACCAATTTCCTGCTGCGGTTTCCCTTGCAGGGCGGTCACCAAGTTGGCCACCATCTGCACCAACTCGACATCGCGAAGCCGCGGCGCGCCCACTCCGCCGGCTCGCGGGATCGGAACAGACACCGTGGACGTGGTGGCGCGGTAGTTGGCGGCCGGATACATCCGCTTGAGCCGCACCTGGGCAGAATCTAGCAGCGTAATCGGCGACAGCCGCAGTGTCGCCGCAGACGGGGCCGACACCTCGGTGATGCCGCAGGCACGGCACAACAGCCGCAACCGCGCCACGGCCACCAGCCGCTGAGCCGGTTCCGGGAGCGCCCCGTAGCGGTCGGTCAGCTCCTCCACGACGGCGTCGATGGCCGCGTCGTCGGGCGCGGCGGCCAGGCGCCGGTAGCCCTCCAGCCGCAACCGGTCGCTGGCGATGTAGTCCGGTGGCAGATGCGCGTCCACCGGCAGGTCGATGCGCACATCTTTGGGCTCCTCGGGTGTAGTAACCGTGTCACCGTCGGCGGCGGCCTTGTAGGCCTCGACGGCCTCACCCACCAACCGCACGTACAGGTCGAAGCCGACCCCGGCGACGTGCCCGGACTGCTCGACGCCCAACACATTGCCGGCGCCGCGGATTTCGAGGTCCTTCAGCGCGACCATCATGCCCGCGCCCAGCTCGTTGTTCTGCGCGATGGTCGCCAGCCGGTCGTAGGCCGTCTCGGTCAGCGGCACGTCCGGCGGATAGAGGAAGTAGGCGTAGCCCCGTTCCCGGCTGCGGCCCACCCGGCCGCGCAGCTGGTGCAGCTGCGAGAGCCCGAAGGTGTCGGCGCGCTCGACGATCAGTGTGTTCGCGTTGGAGATGTCCAGTCCGGTTTCGATGATCGTGGTGCAGACCAGGATGTCGTATTCGCGATTCCAGAACCCTTCTACGGTGCGTTCCAGCCGTTCTTCTGGCATCTGCCCGTGCGCGACCACGACCCGCGCCTCGGGCACCAGCTCACGGACCCGGGCCGCCGCCGCGTCGATCGAACTGACCCGGTTGTGCACGTAGAAGGCCTGGCCGTCGCGCAGCAGCTCACGCCGCAACGCGGCCCCGACCTGTTTGGCATCGTCCGGGCCGACGTAGGTCAGCACCGGGTAGCGCTCCTCGGGCGGCGTCAGGATCGTCGACATCTCTCGAATCCCGGCCAGGCTCATCTCCAGGGTGCGCGGGATCGGCGTGGCGCTCATGGTCAGCACGTCGACGTGGGTGCGCAGGCTCTTGATGTGTTCCTTGTGCTCGACGCCGAACCGCTGCTCCTCGTCCACCACGACCAAGCCCAGATCCTTCCAGCGCACCCCCGTCTGCAGCAGCCGGTGCGTGCCGATCACGATGTCCACCGACCCGTCGGCCAGACCGTCGAGCACGGCACGGGACTCGGTGGGATCGGTGAACCGGGACAGCCCCTTGACGGTCACCGGGAAGCCGGTCATCCGGTCGGTGAACGTCTGCAGATGCTGGTCGGCCAGCAGCGTGGTGGGCACCAGCACCGCGACCTGTTTGCCGTCCTGCACGGCCTTGAACGCCGCCCGCACCGCGATCTCGGTCTTGCCGTAGCCGACGTCGCCGCAGATCACCCGGTCCATCGGAATCGGCTTTTCCATGTCGGACTTGACCTCGGTGATCGCGGTCAGCTGGTCGACGGTCTCGGTGAAACCGAATGCGTCCTCCATCTCGGCCTGCCAGGGCGTGTCCGGCGCGAACGCGTGGCCGGCGCTGGCCTGCCGCTTGGCATATAGCGCCACCAGCTCGCCGGCGATCTCGCGGACGGCGCGACGGGCCTTGGTCTTGGTGTTTGTCCAGTCGCTGCCGCCGAGCTTGCTCAGCGCCGGCGCCTGGCCGCCGACATACCGCGACAACTGGTCCAGGGAGTCCATCGGGACATACAGCTTGTCGGTGTTTTTCGCACCGCCACCCCGGTTTTTGCTGGAGGCGTATTCCAGCACCAGATATTCGCGGCGGGCCCCGCCGACGGTCCGTTCGGTCATCTCGACGAACCGCCCGATGCCGTGCTGGTCGTGGACCACGAGGTCGCCGGCTGTCAGCGCCAGCGGGTCGACGGTGTTGCGCCGCTTGGCGGCCAGCCGCTTGCCTTCCGCCGACGTCGCCCGGTTGCCGGTCAGGTCGGTCTCGGTGATGACGACGAGGTTGGCGGGATCGCCCGGAATGATCAGGCCGTCGTGCAGCGGCCCCTTGAGCACCCCGACCACACCGGCCTTGGGCGCCGCACCCGAGTCCAGCATCGCGGCGGGGGTATCGGACTCGGCCAGCCGCTCCACCACCCGATGGGCAGTACCGGTTCCGGGGGCGACGATCACGGCGTGGCCGCCGGTGGACACGTGCGCGCGCAGCATCGCGAAGATGCTTTCGATGTCGTGCTGGTGGCCGCGGGCCGACGGCGCCGCCCGCACATCCAGCTCGACCGCTGCCTCGTCGGACAGCTGACTCAGCGTCCACCACGGGTGGCCGGCCCGGGCCGCGGCAGTCCGCACCTCGTCCAGTTCGGCGAAGCCCGACCCGCCCAGGTCCTCGACGTCGACCGGCGCTTGACCTTCCGAGGTGCCCATGGCCGCGACCGACCAGGCAGCCTCGAGGAATTCGCGGCCGGTCTTGATCAGGTCGGCGGCGCGGCTGCGCACCTTCTCCGGGTCGCACAGCAACACCGGGGTGCCCTCGGCCAGCTGATCGGTCAGCAGCGCGGGGCGCCCATCTTCGGGGGGCCGAAGGACGGGAAGCAGTGCTTCCATTCCGTCGACCGGGATGCCTTCGGACAGCTTGGCGAGCATGTCGGAGACACTGCCGGTGATCGCGGCTTCCCCTTCTGGCAGCCGTGCGGCCGCCAGGGCCAGCAGCTCGGCTGCCCGTGCCTTTACGTCGTCGGTCAGCAACAATTCGCGGCAGGCGACCGCGACGAGTACGTCGACCTCGACGTCCGGGATGGACCGCTGATCGGCGACCGCAAACATCCGCATCTCGCTGACCTCGTCGCCCCAGAACTCGACGCGCACCGGGTGTTCGGCCGTGGGCGCGAAGACGTCGAGAATGCCACCGCGAACGGCGAATTCACCGCGCCGGCCGACCATGTCGACCCGGGTGTAGGCCAGTTCGACCAGCCGGGTGATCACGCTCTCGAATTCGACTTCCGCGCCGACGCGCAGTGTGAGCGGTTCCACAAGACCCAGCTGCGGCGTCATCGGCTGCAACAGCGAACGCGCGGCCGTCACCACCACCCGCAGGGGTGGACCCAGCGTGGTGTCGTCGGGACGCGCCAGCCGGCGCAGCACCATCAAGCGGGTGCCGACGGTGTCGACGCCCGGCGAAAGGCGTTCGTGCGGCAGCGTTTCCCAGGACGGGAACACCGCCACCGCGTCGCCGAACACGCCGCGCAGTTCGGCGCTCAGATCGGCGGCTTCGCGCCCGGTGGCGGTGACCACGAGCAGCGGCCCGCGTCGCGCCAGGGCGCTGGCGACGAACAGGCGCGCGCTGGCCGGGCCGACCAGGTTCAGTTCGTCCGGCGCGGCGGCCGCACGCGCGGCCAGCTGCTGGAAAGTGGGCGCCGTCAGCGCTAATTCAACGAGCCCCGCGATCGGGGTTTCTGGGCGAGCAGGCCCCGGTGCGGTCATGATGCACCCATTCTAGGTGCGGCGAAAAATGCACAGAACAACGTCAATATTGCGTCCCGGGCCGTCAAGGGATCGTAAGGATTTCGCCATGTGGCGCTGACCGGTCGCACTTTTGAAGTCATGACATTGCTTGACATGCTGCCGTCCATCGGTCGGGCGGCGCCCCGCCGGCTGAATCCCGCGATCTGGCCTGTCACTACGCATTCCGACGAGCAAGGCCGGCTCTGCATCGGTGACGTCCCGCTGTCGGATATCGCTGACGAGTTCCACACCCCCACCTACGTGATCGACGAAGCCGACTTCCGTTACCGCGCCCGGCGCTACCGCAAGACGCTGCGCGGTGTCGAGATCGTCTACGCCGGAAAGTCTCTGCTGACGACGGCGGTGGCGCGCTGGGCGAGCGAGGAGGGACTGGGCGTCGACGTCTGCTCGTCGGGTGAGCTGGCCGTCGCCCTGGCCGGCGGCGTGCGGCCCGCGCGGATCGTCATGCACGGCAACGCGAAATCACCCGAGGAGCTGCGCGAGGCGGTGCACGCCGGGGTGGGGCGCATCGTGCTGGATTCCTGCATCGAGATCGCGTACTTGGCCGGCTGCGCCCGCAAGAGCCAGCCGGTGCTGATCCGGGTGACCCCGGACACCCCCACCTGGCAAGACGTCCCTGGCCATCGCGCGATCACCACCGGCATCAGCGATCAGAAGTTCGGGCTCACGCTGCACGGCGACCGCGCCGACGTCGCGGCCCAGCGCGTGCTGGCGCATCCGATCCTTGACCTGGTCGGGCTGCACTGCCATCTCGGCTCGCAGGTCACCGACGCCGCCCCGTATGGCGAGGCCATCCGCCGAATGATCGCCGCCATGGCCGACATCCGCGCCCGGCACGGCGTGATCCTCACCGAACTGAACATCGGCGGCGGCCATGCGATCCCCTACGTTCCCGGCGATCGCGAACTCGACATCGACGACCTGGCCGTCGTCCTCGAAGACGCGCTCGATGAGGCCTGCGCCGCCGAGCATTTCCCGCGGCCGACCCTCGTGGTGGAACCCGGTCGCGCGATCAGCGGCCGGGCCGGCGTGACGGTGTATCGCGTGTGCTCGGTCAAAACGCAACCGGGCGGGCGCACCTTCGTCGCGGTCGACGGCGGCATGAGCGACAACCCGCGGGTGTTGTTGTACGGCGCCCAGTACACCGTCACGCTGGCCAACCGCCATTCGGTGGGACCCAAGCAGCGGGTCACGGTCGCCGGCCGGCACTGCGAGGCCGGCGACGAGATCGCCCGCGATATTGAGTTGCCGGTGGACCTGCATCCCGGCGACCTGCTGGCCGTGGCGTGCACCGGCGCCTACCACCACAGCATGGCGTCGAACTACAACATGGTGTGCCGGCCACCGCTGGTCGCCGTCAAGGACGGTCGCGCCCGGCAACTGGTTCGCCGCGAGACGGTCGCCGACCTGCTCTCACGCGACTGCGGCTGAATCGGCCCGGCGCGGAAGCTACGCACGGCCGGGCCGATTCGATGCGCCATCGCAGCTGCTGACCGATGACCCCCGGCCGAAAGGCCTTCCGGCCCTGCCACCAACGCATTCGTCGCCCTAGCTTCGGGGCATGGCACTCATGCAGCCCACCGGCTTGTTCATCAACGTGCATAAGGCGCTGGTCATCCCGGTCACGGTGGCGGTAATGCTGAGCTTCAGTAACTTCTCGACCGCGATGTGGCTGTATCTGGGGATGCACGGCAGCTATTCGATTCTGTGGCTGATCAAGGGCCGCACCTACCCGGATCGTCGTTTTGCCGAGAAAGTGCCGATCTGGATCGGCATCGTGTTCGTGTTTCTGCCGCTGGCCGGCTACTACGCCGCGCCGATCCTGCTGGCCTGGCTCCACCCGAATGTGCCGGCCTGGGCAGCCGGCCTCGGCGTTTCGGTTTTCACCTTCGGCATCTTTCTGCACTACGTCTCCGACGCACAGAAGTACTACACCCTGCAGGTGCGCTCCGGTCTGATCGATACCGGCCTATTCGCCCGTACCCGCAATCCGAACTATCTCGGCGAAATCTTGACGTATATGGGTTTTGCGATCATCTCGTGGCACTGGATCCCGTTCCTCGTCAACTCCGCGTGGATCTTCGGGTTCTTCATCCGCAACATGATCAAGAAAGACCGCTCCATGTCGCGGCTTCCCGGATTCGCGAGTTACAAGGCCCGCACCGGCATGTTGCTGCCACGCCTGCTCCGGCCCGCAGTTCGGCCGGCTGCCGTCGAATAGTCCCCGCGGGGCCGGCTGATCGCAGGCCCGAGGCCTACTCGTCTTGCAGCCGGGGGTCGGATTCCAGATGAGTCAGGCCGTTCCACATCAGGTTGACCAGGTGCGCGGCCACGACTTCTTTCTTGGGCTCCCGGGTGTCGAGCCACCACTGCGCGGTCATCGACACCGAGCCCACCAATGCCTGGGCGTACAGCGGCGCCAGATCGGGGTCCAGGCCGCGGCGGGCGAAGTCGCCGGCCAGGATCGAGCTGACCTGGCCGACGGCGTCATTGAGCAGGCTGGAGTAGGTGCCGGTACTGATCGCCGCGGGCGAGTCGCGGATCAGGATGCGGAAGCCGTCGGTGCGTTCCTCGACGTAGGTGAGCAGCGCGAGCGCAACCCGCTCGACCCGGACCCGGGACCGGTTGTTGGTCAGCGACGAGGTGATCCCGTCCAGCAGCGCCGACATCTCCCGGTCGACGACGACGGCGTACAGGCCCTCCTTGCCGCCGAAGTGCTCGTAGACCACCGGCTTGGACACGTTGGCGCGCTGCGCGATCTCCTCGATGGAGGTGCCGTCGTAGCCGCGCTCGGCGAACAGCGAACGCGCGATGCCGATCAACTGGTGTCGGCGCTCGCTGCCGGTCATCCGGGCGCGTGGCGCGCGCACTTCTTTGTCCGGGGCTGCCACGTCACTCAGGGTATCGGTTTGGCCTGGTGAAATTGCCCGGGTTCGACTTCGAGCCGTCAATGGCTGCCGGGCCGTCGGGCCTGAATTGTCCGACTCCTCAGTCGACCGCAAGCGGTCCGCGTCGTCGTCAGACTAAAGTCTTGATGGCGCGGTTGGCGGTTAGCCGCCGTCGCCCGTGATCTGCAGTCCGTCGTGGTGTAATCGGCAGCACCTCTGATTTTGGTTCAGATAGTTCAGGTTCGAGTCCTGGCGACGGAGCTTCGGTTGCTGGTCTTGCCAGGGGCACGGGATGAGATTTTTTGCCACCAGTGCAGGTGAATGACAGTCTTGACGGCATGGCGGCGCTTGCGCGTTCCGCCCGGCGTGGGACACAGCACGAGGAGAGTCGATGTCGTTTCACGGTGACACCGCGGTCGTCGTGTTAGCGGCCGGGCCCGGCACCCGGATGCGCTCGGATACCCCCAAGGTGCTGCACGCCATCGCCGGCCGCAGCATGTTGTCGCACTCACTGCACGCGATCGCCAAGGTGGCACCGCAGCGGCTGGTCGTGGTGCTGGGCCACGAGCATCAGCGCATCGCCCCCATCGTGGCCGATCTCGCCGAGACCCTCGGCCGTCCGATCGACGTCGCCCTGCAGGACCGCCCCCGCGGCACCGGCCACGCCGCGCTCTGCGGCCTGTCCGCGCTGCCGCCGGACTACGCCGGCGTCGTCGTGATCACCTCGGGCGATACCCCGCTGCTGGACGCCGACACCCTGGCCGATCTGATCGCGTCCCACAACGCGGCGTCGGCGGCCGCGACGGTGCTGACCACCACGCTGCGTGATCCGTTCGGCTATGGCCGGATCCTGCGCACCCAGGACGACCCCCAGCCAGGCCAAGTGATGGCGATCGTCGAGGAGGCCGACGCATCCGACTCGCAACGCAAGATCGGCGAGGTCAACGCCGGTGTTTACGCCTTCGACGCCGCGGCGCTGCGCTCGGCGCTCGGCCGGCTGAGCTCCGATAACGCCCAGCAGGAGCTGTACCTGACCGACGTCATCGCGATCCTGCGCGGCGACGGCCGGCCCGTGCACGCCCGCCACGTCGACGACAGCGCGCTGGTGGCCGGGGTGAACAACCGCGTCCAGCTCGCGGCGCTGGGCGCCGAGCTGAACCGTCGCATCGTCGCCGCCCATCAGATGGCCGGCGTGACGGTGATCGATCCGGCCACCACCTGGATCGACGTCGACGTGACGATCGGCCGCGACACCGTCATCCACCCGGCAACCCAGCTGCTGGGCCGCACCCAGATCGGGGGCGGCTGCGTGGTCGGCCCCGACACCACGCTCACCGACGTCACCGTCGGCGACGGCACCTCGGTGATCCGCACGCATGGCGACTCGGCGGTGATCGGCGGCGGCGCAACGGTCGGCCCGTACACCTACCTGCGGCCCGGCACGGTGCTGGGCGCCGAGGGCAAGCTCGGCGCCTTCGTCGAGGTCAAGAACTCCAACATCGGGACCGGCACCAAGGTGCCGCACTTGACCTACGTCGGCGACGCCGACATCGGCGAGCACAGCAACATCGGCGCCTCCAGCGTGTTCGTCAACTACGACGGTGAGACCAAACGGCGCACCACGGTCGGCTCACACGTCCGCACCGGCTCGGACACCATGTTCGTCGCACCGGTGACCGTCGGCGACGGCGCCTACACCGGGGCGGGCACCGTGTTGCGTGACGACGTGCCGCCGGGGGCGTTGGCGGTTTCCGCCGGTCCGCAACGCAACATCGAGAACTGGGTGCAACGCAAACGCCCAGGCAGTGCCGCCGCCCAGGCAGCGGACAAAGCCGCTCAGCAAGCTACGACGGCTGCTGGGCCGTCCGAATCCGAATAGACACCATGAATTTGGTGCCTGGCAACCCGGCCGTCCTTCCGTACCATTCGCTACGTACGATGGGCATTTCCAATTTCGATCCCGAACGGCGAGGGCAGCACGGTGAGCCACGACTGGACCGATAACCGCAAAAATCTGATGCTGTTCTCCGGCCGGGCGCACCCCGAGCTGGCCGAGCAGGTCGCCAAGGAACTCGACGTCCACGTCACCGCGCAGACGGCGCGAGAGTTCGCCAACGGCGAGATCTTCGTGCGCTTCCACGAGTCGGTGCGCGGGTGCGACGCCTTCGTGCTGCAGTCGAACCCGGCGCCGGTGAACAACTGGCTGATGGAACAGCTGATCATGATCGACGCGCTCAAGCGCGGCAGTGCCAAGCGGATCACCGCCGTCATGCCGTTCTATCCCTACGCCCGCCAGGACAAGAAGCATCGCGGCCGCGAGCCAATCTCGGCCCGGCTGGTCGCTGACCTGCTCAAGACCGCGGGGGCCGACCGGATCGTGACCGTCGACCTGCACACCGACCAGATCCAGGGCTTCTTCGACGGGCCCGTCGACCACATGCGCGGCCAGACCCTGCTCACCACCTACATCAAGGACAACTACCCCGACGGCAATATGGTCGTGGTCTCCCCGGACTCCGGCCGGGTGCGCATCGCCGAGAAGTGGGCCGATTCGCTGGGTGGCGTCCCGCTGGCCTTCATCCACAAGACCCGCGACCCGCGGGTGCCCAACCAGGTGGTTTCCAACCGCGTCGTCGGTGAGGTCGAGGGGCGCACCTGCGTACTGATCGACGACATGATCGACACCGGCGGCACGATCGCCGGCGCGGTGAACCTGCTGCGCTCCGACGGTGCCAGCGACGTGATCGTGGCGGCCACCCACGGTGTGCTGTCGGAGCCGGCCGCCGAGCGGCTGGCCTCCTGCGGTGCCCGCGAGGTCATCGTCACGAATACGCTGCCGATCGGCGAGGAGAAGCGCTTTCCTCAGCTAACGGTATTGTCGATCGCGCCGTTGCTGGCCAGCACGATTCGTGCCGTCTTCGAAAATGGTTCTGTCACAGGACTATTCGACGGAGACGCCTAGATGGCTGCGGAGGCTGTCATCTACCACAATCCCAAGTGCAGCACCTCGCGCAAGACGCTGGACTTGTTGCGGGACAACGGTTTAGAGCCAGAAATTGTTCAGTACCTGAAGACTCCGCCGTCCCGCGCCGAACTGGAGAAGATGATCCGCGACGCGGGTATCGACGTACGCGCCGCGGTGCGTAAGCGTGAATCGCTGTATGCCGAACTAAGCCTCGTCGACGCGACCGACGATCAGTTGCTCGACGCGATGGCCGAACATCCCATCCTGATCGAGCGCCCGTTCGTCGTGACGGCCAAGGGCACCCGGCTGGCCCGTCCGATCGACGCGGTCCACGAGATTCTGTGAGACGGCACGCGGCCGCTGCCATCATTACCGCGCTGACGATCGCCGCGGTCGCTTGTGGGCCGAAAGCTCCTGACTACTCGACGGTTTGGACGACGAGTACGACGGCGACGGCTACCACCACGGTCGAGAAACCGGTTCCGTTGTCGCAGTATCTGAACAGCATCGGCGTGACGGGCAAGCAGGTGGCGCCGAGTGCCCTGACCGATCTGGTGGTGTCGATACCGACACCACCGGGCTGGTCGCCGTTCACGGATCCGCATATCACGCCCGAGACGGTGATCTTGGCCAAGGGCAAGAAGTATCCGACCGCGCGTCTGGTGGTGTTCGCCCTCAACGGAAACTTCGACCCGGAGCAGGTCATCAAGCACGGCAACGACGATGCCCAATTGTTCGAGAACTTCAAGCAATTGGACTCCTCGATGGAGCCCTACAACGGCTTTCCCTCGGCGATGATCCAGGGCAGCTATAACGGCGACAACGGTACCCGGCTGCACAGTTGGAACCGCATCGTGCTGCCGACCGGGTCGCCGCCGGCCAAGCAGCGCTACTTCGTTCAGCTCACGATCACCGGCCTGGCCGACCAGGCTGCCGCGCAGTCGAGCGACATCGACACGATCATCCACGGATTCGTGGTCGCCGCTAAGTGATCGGGCACTAGCCAAGCCGGAGCGGTTCACTAGGGTTGTCACTCATGACTGACTTGACCGCCGCCGATCTGCCGTCATTCGCCGGACGCACCGTGATTGTCACCGGTGCCAACAGTGGGCTGGGGGCGATCACCGCACGCGAGCTGGCCCGGGTCGGCGCGACGGTCGTCATGGCCGTCCGCGACCCGCGCAAGGGTGAGAAGGCCGCTCGTGACATGCGTGGCCAGGTCGAGGTGCGGCAACTCGATCTGCAGGCGCTGGCGTCGATTCACCTGTTCGCCGAGGGCGTCGACAAGGCCGACGTGCTGATCAACAACGCCGGCATCATGGCCGCCCCGTTCGCCCTGACCGCCGACGGCTTCGAGAGCCAGATGGGCACCAACCACTTCGGTCATTTCGCGCTGACCAATCTGCTGCTCCCCAAGCTGACCGACCGGGTGGTGACGCTGACGTCGATGGCGCACTGGCCCGGCCGGATCGACTTCGACGACATCAACTGGAAGAACCGGCGCTATTCGCCCTGGCTGGCCTACAGCCAGTCGAAGCTGGCCAACCTGCTGTTCACCAGTGAGCTGCAGCGCCGGCTCAAGCTGGCGGGTTCACCGCTGCGCTCCCTGGCGGCCCATCCCGGTTACTCGCACACGAACTTGCAGGGCGCCACGGGCCGCAGGCTGGGCGACGCGATGATGTCGGCAGTGACCCGGGTGGTTGCCACCAGCCCCGAGTTCGGCGCGCAGCAAACGCTGTACGCGGCGTCGCAGGACCTGCCCGGCGACACGTTCATCGGCCCCAAGTTCGGCTGGATCGGCCGAACCCAGCCCGTCAGCCGTAGCCGCCATGCCCAGGATCCGACCATCGCGACCGCGCTCTGGGAGGTCTCCGAACAGCTCACCAGCACCAAATTTCCGCTCTGAGGTGCCGATGCGCTACCCTGGCCGGGCGTCACGGCGAGGGTGACAGGCTTCGAGCCAGCACCGTTATCGACGGAGACCGACATTTGTCGCGACCCTAGCCGTGCCTGAAAAACTTCGGTACCGAGCACACAGGAGCGACACGATGGCTAAAAAGTCGGCAGTCAACCAAATCACCGCCACGGTGCGAGCCGAGACCGGCAAGGGCGCCTCCCGGCGGGCGCGCCGCGACGGCAAGATTCCCGCCGTCCTGTACGGCCACGGCGCCGACCCGCAGCACCTCGAGTTGCCCGGGCGCGAGTTCGCGGCCGTGCTGCGCCACTCCGGCACCAACGCGGTGCTGACCCTGGACATCGCCGGTAAGGAGCAGTTCGCGCTGACCAAGGTGCTCGATATCCACCCGATTCGCCGCAGCATTCAGCACGCCGACCTGCTGGTCGTGCGTCGCGGCGAGAAGGTGACCGTCGAGGTCACCGTCGTGATCGAGGGCGAGGCCGGACCCGACACCCTGGTCACCCAGGAGACCAACACCATCGAGATCGAGGCCGAGGCCCTGTCGATTCCCGAGCAGCTGACGGTGTCGGTCGAAGACGCCCCGCCCGGCACCCAGTTCACCGCCGGCCAGATCGCGCTGCCGTCGGGCGTCACCCTGGTCTCCGACCCGGACATGCTGGTGGTCAACGTCGTGAACGCGCCGACCGCCGCCGACCTCGAGGAAGAGGGCGCGGGCGAGACCGGCGAGGCCGCCGGGGCCACCGAGGAAGAGGCGGGCGAGGCCGAGGCCTCCGACGAAGAGTCCGAGTAGGCGGCCGTCGACGTGGCCGATCCTCTTTTGGTGGTCGGCCTGGGCAATCCCGGAGACAACTACGCCCGCACCCGGCACAACCTCGGGTTCATGGTTGCCGACCTACTCGCCGCGCGACTGGGCTCAAAATTCAAGGTGCACAAGCGCTCCGGCGCCGAAGTGGTCAGCGGCCGGCTCGCCGGGCACTCGGTGCTGCTGGCCAAGCCGCGCTGCTACATGAACGAGTCCGGCCGCCAGGTCGGCCCGCTGGCCAAGTTCTACTCCGTGGCGCCGGCCGACATCATCGTCGTCCACGACGAACTTGACCTCGACTTCGGTCGCATCCGGCTCAAGCTCGGCGGCGGCGAAGGCGGCCACAACGGGCTGCGTTCGGTGGCCTCGGCACTGGGCACCAAGGACTTTCAGCGGGTGCGCATCGGGATCGGTCGTCCGCCCGGACGCAAGGACCCGGCGGCGTTCGTGCTGGAGAATTTCACCGCCGGCGAGCGGCCCGAAGTCCCGACGATCTGCGAGCAGGCCGCCGACGCCACCGAGCTGCTGATCGAACTGGGGTTGGAGCCCGCGCAGAACCGCGTGCACGCCTGGTAATTCACGTTCAGTGCGCGTCCGAGGGTGACACTGCTCGGCGTGTCTCGAAAAGTCCGGGGCCGTCAGCGCACACTCGACCGCGTCGACGGAAACCGCTACCCAGTGACCAGAGTGACGGAGGTGGATCGGCGCAGCTTGCCCGACGGCGTCTTCGGGATGGTGCCCGGACCGAGCACCACGACGTTGCGGGGCCGCATGTCGACCTCTTTGAGCACCTCGCGGGCGACCTCGTGTTCCATCCGGCGCACTTCGGCCGGATCCTGGAACGCGTTGGACTCGACCGCGACGGCGAACGTCTCGCGCGAGTGGCCGGCGTCCAGGCGGACCGCCACGGCACAGCCCGGGCGGACGCCGTCGACGCGGCAGGCGGCCCGCTCGATGTCGGTCGGGTAGATGTTGCGGCCGGCCATGATGATGACGTCCTTGACGCGGCCGCAGACCACGATGTGGCCTTCTTCGGTGATGTAGCCGAGGTCACCGGTGTCGTACCAGCCGTGCTCGTCCTGCGCGGAGATGAAGCCGCCCATGGTCAGGTAGCCCGGGGTCAGCGACTCGCCGCGCAGCTCGATCACGCCGACGCCGCGCGGGGCCATCACGTTGCCCTGCTCGTCGATGATGCGCGCCTCGAGGTCCTTCAGCAGCGGACCGAGGGTGGCCAGCCGGCGGGTGTTGCCCTTGGACGCGGGTACGGCCCGGCGCAGGGCGGCCAGCAGGTCGGCGTCCACCTCGTCGACCACCAGGCCGGCGCCGCACGGTGAGAACGACACCGCCAGGGTGGTCTCGGCCATCCCGTAGGCGGGCAGGATCGCGTCGGCCCGAAGGCCGAACGGCTTACCCGCGTCCAGCAGGTCCTCGACGTCGGCCGGCTCGACGGGCTCGGCGCCGGACAGCGCGAAGCGCAGGGTCGACAGGTCGAAGTCGCCGGCTTTGGCCTGGCGGCGCAGCCGCTTGGCCAACAGCGCGTAGGCGAAGTTGGGCGCCGCGGTCATGGTGCCCCGGTACTTGTCGATCAGCTTGGCCCACAGCAGCGCGTCGCGCAGGAAGTCCATCGGCGTGACCTTGACCAGCTCCGCGCCGAAGTACATCGGAATGGTGAGGAAGCCGACCATGCCCATGTCGTGGAAACAGGGCAGCCAGCTGACCATCACGTCTTTGTCGATGTCGTACTGCGCGCCGATGAACATCGCCTCGGCATTGGAGTAGATGTTGCGGTGGGTGATCTGGACGGCCTTCGGCGAGCCGGTCGAACCCGACGTCAGCTGCATCAGCGCCAGGTCGTCCTCGCCCACCTCGACGGGGTCGATCGGCTCCGACGCCAGCAGGTCGGTGACGGTGAGGACCCTGATGCCCTTCTCCTCCAGCACCGGAATCGCGACGAGGAAGGGCTCTGAGACGATGACGACCTGCGCCTCGATCATGCCGATGACGTTCATCGTGTCCTCGGCCCACACGGCCAGATCCGTGCGCGGGGTGGGCTGGTGGAGCATGGTCAGGCTGGCGCCGCGCATCCACAAGCCCTGCGCGGTGGGGGCGATCTCTACCGGGTAGCCGGCGAGCACGCCGACGGCGTCACCGAGTCCGATGCCCGCGGCGGCCAGGCCGCCCGCGATACGACGCGCGCGCTCGTGGACCTCGCCCCAGGTGTGGCGAACAGGCTCGTGGGGTTCACCGGTGACCATGCCCTTCGTCGAGACGCGCGCGTTGTGGAACATCTTCTCGGTAAACCTGCTCACGCAAACCTCCTCGGTTCCGGCGCTATCCCCAAGGCCCGAATTTTCATGTTCCGCTCGCCGGGCAATACTTTGCAGAAGGCGCGCGAGCACAGTTGGGAAGCGGTTAGATCTCGAAATAGTGATTGGTCAGCAACCCCGTGTCCGGTTGCTCGATCAGCACGACGACCCCGACCCGCCAAGCCCGGCCAGCATCGAGCAATCGGCCGTCCACCGAGACTCCCGGCGGACGGCCAGACCGAATCCTCGAGCTGATCGGTGGTCATCATCGCGAGTTATCTTAAACTCCTCTTAAGTAACAACCCACCATTTCGGCAATTTGAGTCGGATTTCACAGCTTGTTCAGTCGTCGGTCATCGGCGTCGGGACCACGCGCGCGCCCGGCACCGGACCGCTGGCGACGCGCACCGTGCGGCACACACCGGCACCGGACAGGTGCGTGCCGACGTCCACCGCCGAGGCCGCTGACGTGCACAGAAACGCGCACGTCGGGCCCGAGCCGGACACGACGCCGGCCAGCGCCCCCGCCTCCGCACCGGCGCGCAGCGTACGCCGCAGCGCGGGATTCAGGCTGACCGCGGCCGCCTGCAATTCATTGCCCAGCAGCGGCGCCAGCTGCTCGGGATCGCCGGCGGCCAACGCGGCCAGCACTGGCCCGGGCTCGGCGAGCCGCGGCGTGTCCGCGGTTTCCCGGAGCCGGTCGAGCTCGCCGAACACCTTTCGCGTGAGCAGCTCGCCGTGGGCGAAGGCCAGCACCCAGTGGAAGGTGTTGCGGGACAGCACCGTGGCCAGCTCCTCACCCCGCCCGGTGCCCAGCGCGGTGCCGCCGTGCAGGGCGAACGGCACGTCGCTGCCCAGCTGAGCGGCCAGCATGCGCAGATCGCGGCGCGGCACATTGAGCTCCCACAGCGAGTTCATCGCGACCAACACCGCCGCGGCGTCGGCGCTGCCGCCCGCCATACCGCCGGCCACCGGGATGGATTTGTCGATCATGATCGAGACGTCGGGCGCGCGGCCGACGTGCTCGGCCATCAGCTCGGCCGCCTGCCAGGCCAGGTTGCGTTCGTCGGTGGGCAGCTGGTCGGCACCCTCGCCGACCAGCTCGAGCGACAAGACGTCGGCATTGCGCACGGTCAGCTCGTCGAGCAGCGACACGGCGTGAAACACGGTCGTCAGCTCGTGATACCCGTCATCGCGCCGATCGCCGACGGCGAGGTACAGGTTGACCTTTCCGGGCACGCGGACGGTGACGGACCCGGTTGGCACCCACTGCGCGGCGGTGCTGCCGTCAGACATGCGCAGTCTCCCAGCCAACCACCGCCACGGCAGCAGACTATCGCTGTGGCACGCGAACCACACGCAACGGCGCCTTACCAGCCCGACAAGCCCGACAAAAGGCGCAGTCAGCTGCCGGAAGCCTGCGGTTGCGCGGGGTCGCCGGACCGGCGCAGCAGCCGGACGAAGTCGTCGATGGACAGAGTCTCGCCGCGGCGAGCGGGATCAATGCTGGCCGCCAGCAAGCGATTTGCCGATTCATTGCCCGAGCCCGCCCACTCCGAGAACGCGTTGCGAGACGTCTTGCGGCGTTGCGCGAAGGCGATGTCGACCAGCTCGAATACCTGGCGCCGGAAGGCGTCGTCGGTGGGCCACGGCGCGCTGTCGTACCGGTCGATGCGGACCAGCCCGGAGTAGACGCGGGGCACCGGCCAAAACACGGTCGGCGACACCATGCCGCACCGGCGAACCCGCCCGAAGAAGCGCGCCTTGACGCTGGGCACGCCGTACTCCTTGCCGCCCGGCTCGGCGGCCAGGCGCTCGGCGACCTCGGCTTGCACCATCACGGTGACGGTCTGCAGGGACGGAAATTCGGCAAGCAGATGCAGCAACGCCGGGACCGCGACGTTGTAGGGCAGATTCGCGACTAAGGCTGTTGGGCCTGTCGGCCTTGGGGCCAGCTCGTCGCGCCGCAGGTTCAACACGTCGCGGTTGAGCACCGTCAGCCGCTGGATCTCGCTGTGTGAGTGCTGGCCGACGGTCTGCGGCAACCGCTCGGCGAGTACCGGGTCGATTTCGATGGCGGTGACGGTGGCGCCGCGGTCGAGCAGCGCCAGTGTGAGCGAGCCGAGACCCGGGCCGACCTCCAGGACGTGGTCGGCGCGGCCGATTCCGGAGGTCGAAACTATTCGCCGGACCGTGTTCGCATCGTGGACAAAGTTCTGGCCCAACGATTTTCGTGGCCGAAACTCAAGTTCTTTGGCCAGCCGCCTGATATCCGTTCGTCCGAGCAGCTGGATCGTCAGCGCGCACCAGCTCTTCCGCTGCACACCGGCCAGGCGCCCCAGCCCTGGCGCTCCCTGGTCACCTCGGCGACCGTGATCTGCTCCTCGCGGCTGGCGAGGTCAGCCCGTGGGGCAAACCGCAACCCGCCGTTGCGCTCCCAGGTGCTTTGATCGAACTGCACGCCGCCGTAATAGCCGTTGCCGGTGTTGATCGCCCAGTTTCCGCCGGCCTCGCAGCCGGCGATGGCATCCCAGATGGACCCATCGGTCACCGGCGGCAGCTCGGTGCCGGGCTTGGTGCCCACCCGCACCACCGAGTCGCGGGCCGGCGCGATCACGATGTTGGCGATCGGCAGCCGGCCGGTCTCGACGCCGTTGACCGTGGCCACCGCGTAGGTCACGTCTTGGGTGCCCGGGCTACCCGGGTCCTCGACAACCTGGCGGCTCATGTTCATGTCGGGGTCTTCGACCTTGCGTGCGTTGGGCGCCAACGGGACCCGCTCGGTGACCTTCTCGATGCGGTTACGCGTCACCTGGATCTGCATGCCATCGACGATCGGCGCCGTCGCGGCGGGCACCACCTGGTCGCTGTCTTGCAGCGGCGCGCCCGCGGCACTCAGCAATCCCGCGACGTTGGGCGCCGGCAGGTGCACCATGCGGACGTTGCCGCCGTCGTTGATCTGGACGCTCTTCGCACTGACCACCGGCAGGGCCATGCCGGCCAGCGGAACCCGGCTGGCGCGCGAGGCGGCTGCCGGGGCGGTGTCGGTCATCGCCAGCTGGGCCAGCGCCTCGTCGACGGTGGAGGCCGTCGTCCACACCTGCTTGGTTTCGCTGCCGTCCAACGAGATCTGCAGTGGCCGGCTGCGGCGCAGGGTGATCTTGTCCGCGTTGTGAATCTGCACGTCGGCGGCGGGGTACAGGTCGTCACGCTGGTCGACGACATAGCCGTTCTCTTCGACGATGTCGATCACTTTCGACTTCATCGTCGTCACCCGCATCGCGATGCCGTCGACGGTCAACGTCACCGTCTTGGATACCGAGACCGCGAAACCGCCGGCGAATGCGAGTACTAGAAGCAGCCCCGCTACGACGAGCCGCAACAGCGGCGATGGGGTCTGATGAAGCCTTCTCAGTACAGTCAACGTGCCTCTACCCCGACCTCAGCAACCACTTAACGACCTACCCAGCAACATTCGACAACAGTGCAATAAACCAATGATTCGATCACAAGACGGTAACGAACCGGTCAAGCTGGAGCAACTCCGGCACGAACGTGTTGTGCAAATCACCCGCCCGATTCGCCGAGTCCGTAGACCCGCGCGGTATTGCTCGTGGTGATTCGGGCTAGTTCCTCCGCCGGGCGATCGACCAGCTCCGCGATCGCACGAACAGTATAGGGAAGGCAATACGGCTCGTTGGGTGCACCGCGGTAAGGATGTGGTGTCAAAAACGGCGCATCGGTCTCCACCAGCAGCTGTTCGGCCGGTACCAGCGGCACGGCCTCGCGCAGCGCGCGCGCATTACGGAAGCTCACCGTCCCGGACAGGCTGACAAACCACCCGGCGTCGGCGCAGCGACGGGCCATGGTGCTGTCGGACGAAAAGCAGTGGAAGATCACGGTGTCGGGCGCGCCCTCGGCGTCCAGCACGTCGAGCACCGCGGCGTCGGCGTCCCGGTTGTGAATCATCAGCGGCTTGCCGCACCGCTTGGCCAGGTCGATATGCCACGCGAAGGCGTCCCGCTGCACATCGGGCGCGGCGCAGCCGTCCAGCCGACCGGGCCAGTAGAGATCGATCCCGGTCTCCCCCACGGCCACCACCCGGGGATCGGCCACCAGCCGCTCGATCTCGGCGCGCACCGCGTCATCGAGGGCGTCGGCGCGCGTCGGGTGTAACGCCACCGCGGCGTACACGCGCGGGTCCCAGTAGGCCGCCCGGGCCGCCCAGCGTGCCGAATCCAGATCGTCGGCGATCGTCACGACGGCGCCCACGCCCACCGCGGCGGCACGGTCGACGATGGCCACCACGCCGTCGGCGTCGCGGGCGCCGCATGCGTCGAGGTGGGTGTGCGCATCGATCAGGGGCGCCAGCGGCTCCGGCGCGGGCGGCGCTTCTCGTTTACCAGGTCGGCTGGAGCTCACGCGCACACAATAGGGTTAATCTCGATGAGGCCCTATTACGTCACTACTGCGATCGCGTATCCGAACGGCGCGCCGCACGTGGGTCATGCCTACGAATACATCGCGACCGACGCGATCGCCCGCTTCAAGCGGCTCGACGGGTTCGACGTGCGCTTCCTGACCGGGACCGACGAGCACGGCCAGAAAGTCGCCGAGACCGCGGCCGCCGCGGGGATTCCAACCGCCGAGCTGGCTCGGCGCAATTCCGATGTGTTCCAACGCATGCAGGAAGCGCTGAACATTTCGTTCGACCGCTTCATTCGCACCACCGACGCCGACCATCACGAGGCGTCCAAAGAGATCTGGCGGCGCATGCAGGCGGCCGGAGACATCTATCTGGCTACCTATTCCGGGTGGTACTCGGTGCGCGACGAGCGCTACTTCAGCGACTCCGAGACCGAGGTGGTCGACGGCACCCGCATCGCGACCGAGACCGGCGCGCCGGTGACCTGGAGCGAGAAGGAGCAGACGTTCTTCTTCCGGCTCTCGGCGTACGCCGACAAGCTGCTGGCCCACTACGAGGCCCACCCCGACTTCATCGGACCCGAGGTGCGGCGCAACGAGGTCGTCAGCTTCGTCTCGGGCGGGCTGACCGATTTCTCGATCTCGCGAACCACCTTCGACTGGGGCGTGCAGGTTCCCGAGCAGCCCGACCACGTCATGTACGTCTGGGTCGACGCGCTGACCAACTACCTGACCGGCGCCGGATTCCCCGACACCGATTCGGAGTTGTTCCGCCGCTACTGGCCCGCCGATCTGCACATGATCGGCAAGGACATCATCCGGTTCCACGCGGTCTACTGGCCGGCGTTTTTGATGTCGGCCGGCATCGAGCTGCCGAGAAGGGTTTACGCGCACGGGTTCTTGCACAACCGCGGCGAGAAGATGAGCAAGTCGGTGGGCAACACCATCGACCCGGTGGCGTTGGCCGAGGCGTTCGGCGTGGACCAGTTGCGCTACTTCCTGCTGCGCGAGGTGCCGTTCGGCCAGGACGGCAGCTACAGCGAAGAGGCCATCATCAACCGGATCAACACCGATCTGGCCAACGAGTTGGGGAACCTGGCGCAGCGGTCGTTGTCGATGATCGCCAAGAACCTCGACGGGGTGATGCCCGAACCCGGCGAGTTCACCGCCGCCGACTCCAGCCTGCTCGCGACGGCCGACGCGTTGCTGGAGCGGGTGCGCGCGCATTTCGACGAGCAGGCCATGCATTTGGCGCTCGAGGCGATCTGGCTGATGCTGGGCGAGGCGAACCGATACTTTTCGGCCGAGCAGCCGTGGGTGTTGCGCAAGAGCGAATCCGCGGCGGACCAGGTGCGCTTTCGGACCGTGCTCTACACGACCTGCGAGGCGGTCCGCATCGCGGCTCTGCTGGTTGCGCCGGTGATGCCGGAGTCGGCCGGAAAGCTGCTGGACCTGCTCGGGCAGGCCCACGACCAGCGAACGTTTGCCGCGGTCGCTGCGCGGCTAACCCCGGGCTCGGTGCTGCCGGCGCCTGCCGGTGTGTTTCCCCGGTACCAGCCGGCTTCCGAAAACGAGAACGAATAACGAATGGCAGCAACCGCCGTCAGGGCACGCGACAAGAAATATGTGCAACATGACCTCTGGCATAGACCATAATCGCTCTGTGGAGCGACGACAGAATCGGCACCAGCACAATCAATCGCCGATGACCACCTTGAAGCAGCTGCCTGCCCTGGTGGTGCTGGAGCGGATTCCGGTCCCGGTGCTGGCGGTCGGCGACGACGGCGCGATCTTGTTCACCAACACCGCATTCGCCGAAATGGTGGGCTACGAATCCGAAGAGGTGCTGGCGCTGCGCTTCGGCGAGGTTTTCCACCGGGCTCCTGACTCGGAATCCTCGCTGCTGTCGGTCGTCCATGCCCTGGCGAACGAGGTCGTCGAATTGGCACATAAGGACGGCTCGGTCGTGCGCGCGCTAATGAGCAAGTCGGTGGGAATGCGCGCCGACGATCGATTCGCCCTGGCGACCTTCCAGGACCTGACCGAGCAGCTGTGGGACGACGAGCACTAAGTCGAGCCGTAGCGTAGCGCTGAGCTAGCTGGTTTCGTCTTGCACCGCGGTCGTTTCGGCCCGGGCATGACGCATTTTTTCGCGAGCAAGAAATTGCCGGAAGTAAGGCTGCGACGGTTCCGAGACGATCCCCGGCAGGAGCAGCTCCCAAATCTTAGCCAGGCGCTCGACGCCGTCCCCAGCGCTCTTCTCGCTGTCGTGCCCGAATACCGCGTTGGACAGCAATCGCATTCCCAAGACAGCGCCGATGATCGACTCACCGATTACTGTTGCGTCGGCGTCTTTGCGCAGATCTCCTTCAGCGATTGCCCGCCGCGCCTCGGTAGCCATCAGCTCGATCATGTCCGTACAGAAAGACCCGGCAGCGGTGTTGAAGCCACCCAGGGTGCGGATCAAATCTTCAGCGGCACTGGCGATTTCGTCGGTGCTCAGCACTTTGACGATCGTGAAGGTGCCGTGCAGTAAGTTCTCGAGACCCGGTGATGACGACCCGCACACATCGCGGAAAGCGCTGAGCAGCTTGGCGGAGCCTTCCTCAATGATGGCTGACGCCAACGCTTCTTTGGAATCAAAATGATGGTAGAGGGCGCCCTTGGTCATTCCCGTGCGCTCGATGATCGCGCTCCACCCGGCGGCCGCATACCCGACCTCGCCGAACACTTCGATTGCGGCTGCGAGAATCTTTCGCCGAGTCGCTTCAGACCGAACCTCGCGCGCCATTGCCGCTATGCCTCCGGACCCTCATCGGTGCGCAGATTCTGTTGACCTCGTCTCACATTGCCTCGCAAGCAGATTAACAGCCGCAACAGCCCTATCGACTAACCCCCGCTAACCCACGCGCCGTCGCTACTCCGGCGACTCTTCGTCAGCAGAACTGGAGTTGATTGCGAGCATCGCACGCCGCCTGAGGAATTGACCGAAGTATTCGAAACGGTCCGGCTGCAGAACGCCCGTCAGGATAAAGGTCCAACACTTTTCCAGGTCGAGCAGGAACCGTTCGGGTTCATCCAGCGAGCTGGTTTGTCGCAGTCCCATGTGCAGGGACACCAACAGGCGCCCCACATCCTCTGGATCACACCGCTGATCGACGTCGCCTTCGGCGATTGCTTGCTGGACGACGGCGGCCAAGGATTTGACCCAGTCGTCCAATAACTTCGCCTGCAGACCCCGCGTCCGGCCCACCGACTCGACGAGGTTGAGACCCGCACGCACGGCATCGGTCTTGATGTCTCCAACGGCGATCAGGTACGAGAAGTCGATAAGGGTCTCGAGGCCCGACAGCCCCCGCTTCAATACTTCTTGTACAGCGCTGGCACCCGCGGCGGTCTGCATTTCGATGATCGCGACGGCCAAGGCGTGCTTCGACTTGAAGTGGAAGTACATGGCGCCCTTGGTCAGTTCAGCCTCGGCGAGGATGTCGTCGAGCCCGACGTCGTGGTAGGCGCGGCGCGCGAACTGGTGAGAGGCGGCTCTCAAAATCTGCCGCCGCGTCGCATCCGCGCGGCCATCGTGGGACTGGGAAGTCATCGGATCGGGGAACTCACGTTTGCGATGCCACCCGATCGCTTGTTGACGAGGCCAGCGTCCGCATCACGGTCTTCCGCCTCCCCAATGTCGATGCCGTCAAGCACCTCGCTGCTACAGCCGTCGAGAGCGAATACTCACCGAGTGTCTCAAGCGGCAGTTGGGCACTACTGAGGTTAGCAGTCCCGGCAGCCGCAGCTTCGGGTCGGCGATCTGCAACTTTAGATACCCACAGTCAAGATCACACCATTATTTTGGACTAAAGGTATGCTTTATACGCTACAATAGAGGTATCAGTTTGGTAGTCGGCTTAGGGGAAATCATATGTTGCTGGACACGATGCAGTCAGGTCGCCTGGCCGCGTTGGCCGGCACGCCCGGAATTCCCGACACGGCGACGATCGACGGAATGTCGGCCGCAACAGCTTACTCCGACGGTATCGTTCCAGGTCAGGCGCCGCCCAGCCCGTTGCGGCGGACTGACTCGGGGGATTGAACGTGGTCGATTTTGGCGCGCTGCCGCCGGAGATCAACTCCACCAGGATGTATGCCGGGCCCGGCCCGTTGTCGTTGTCTGCCGCCGCGACGGCCTGGGACAACCTCGCCGCGGAGCTGCATTTCGTCGCGAGCTCGTACCGGACGGTGATTGCCGGCCTGACCACCGGACGGTGGATGGGGCCGTCGTCGCTGTCCATGGCATCCGCCTTCGGTCCTTACGTGGCATGGACGACGGGGGCAGCCGCGCGGGCCGCCGAGGCGGCGGGCCAAGCCAGACTTGCCGTGGAGGCTTACGAGGCCGCGTTCGCGATGACCGTCCCACCTCCGGTGGTGTTCGCTAACCGCGCCCAACTCGCAACGCTGACCGCCACCAACTACTTCGGCCAGAACTCGCCGGCGATCGCGGCTAACGAAGCCCAGTACGGCGAGATGTGGGCGCAGGACGCCGCGGCGATGTACCAATACGCCGCGAACTCCGCGATCGCGACCGACGTAACACCCTTCACCGACGCACCACAAGTGACGGATACGAACGGGTTGACCTCCCAAGAGGTCGCGGTCGCCAAGGCTACTGGCCTCTCGGCAGGCGATCAGGCGGCGATGCAGAGCCTGGTGCAGACGGTGCCCTCGACCCTGGACGCGATGTCGACGCCGGTCAGCTTCGCGTCCACGAGTCTGCTCGGGGACACGGCCTCGGGATTGGCCGGCTTGGGGCTCGACCCGACAACCGTTTCCACGCTCAGCAACGTCGCGGCCATCTGGATCATGGCCGTGCCTACTCCGCTGTATGCGCTGTCCAGCCTCTTTGGCATCGCCCAGAGCAGCCAAGCCATGGGGATGGCCACTGTCCCCATCGGCGCCGACGCCGCCGCGGCAGGCGTCGGCGCCGCCGAAGCGGCCACTGCCGGCGCGGCCGGGCTGGGTAACGCGGGCGTGCTCGGCACCATGGGCTCGGCAGCCTCCTTGGGGCCGCTTTCGATTCCGCAGGGTTGGACGAGCGTGATTCCGCCGGCACCGGTCGGCGGCGCCGTGACAGCCCTGCCCGGCGCCGCGGCCGGTGCATCTTCGATGCCAAGCATGTTGGGCGGAGTGCCATTGCGGGCTCCGGGCAGCGGCGCAGGCCCCACCCCCGGGCCGCGCTACGGCTTGGTCCCCACCGTCATGGCACAGCCACCGTCCGCCGGGTACGGATAACCGCGCGAGTCTGCGGTGGCCACGCATGCGCAGCGGACGACTATTCGGCCCGAGGAGCGGCTGTCCCGAAAGGAGACATAAGTGAAGTATTCGCCTACGCGCATCGCGGGGGTCACGATCGTCGACATCGAACCCACCAGCGATCATCGCGGGTTCGTCTCGCAGTCCTTCTCCGCCCAGGAATTCGCCGAAATCGGGCTGATGGGCGATGTGGTGCAGACGGAAATATTGTTCAACCACACCCGGGGCACGGTGCGCGGCCTACACCGTCAGCCACCACCGTCCACCGAGGCGAGGCTCATTCGCTGCACTCGCGGTGCGATCGCCGAAGTCGTGGTGGACTTGCGTCCTGAGTCGCCCAGCTACGGCGATCACGTCATTGTGGAGTTGAGCGCCGACAACCACCGGGCGCTGTTCGTCCCGCCTCATTTCGCGCACGGATTCCAGACCCTGCGGGACAAGACCGAAGTAAGCATCCAGATCAGCGGCGCCCAGGCGCCCTCCGGCGCAGAGGGCTTTCGGTTCAGCGAACCGGAGTTCGGAATCAAATGGCCGCTGCCGGTCACGGTGATCTCCGAAGCGGACGCCAGCTGGCCGAAATTGGCGCCCGCCGGAAAAGACGTCGTCGTCAAGGTGGATGTCGACCGGCTGTTGGCCGAACGGTCGACGTGCGATCCCCCCGCTATCATGGCGCGCCCCGTGCGCTGGCCCGTTCACCTCAGCGAATACGGCTCGCCATCCGGAACGCGGTTCGCTATGGACGACCTTCGACATCACCACGAAACCGGGTCGGCGTAGCCATTTTTCAGTACCAGCCGACCGGCAGCGTGTCTGAAGCCGCGCTTACCTTGCCAACCACCGGTGGCCGCAACCTCCGTCGGTGGCAAAAGAAGTATGCGATCCGCGTGCGGGTCACCGACGCGTTGATCGTCACCGGCTCGGTGATGCTGGCGCAGTTGATCCGGTTCGGGGGTTCGCCATCGGCCTCCGGTTACGACGGCGCTGTGATGACGCTGTTCTCGGTTGTCTTCGCGCTGCTCTGGCTCTCGTCGCTCGAAATCTTTCAAACCCGCTCGACGCGCGTCATCGGTGGTGGCCTCGACGAATACCGTCGCGTGGCCCACGCGTCGTTCCAGACGTTCGGGATCATCGCGATCATCACGCTGCTGGCCAAGATCGAACTCGCCCGCGGGTACCTCGCCGTCGCGCTTCCGGTCGGCACGCTGGGATTGCTGGTCAGCCGCAACATGTGGCGCCGGTATGTCGGCCGCAAGCGCGCGCAGGGTGCTTACCAGACCAGAGTGCTGGCGATCGGGGACCGATCCGGTGTCGAGCACCTCGCCCGGGAACTGCTGCGTAACCCGAAAGACGGCTACGCCATGGTCGGCGTCTGCATTCCGGGATACGGACTGCCGCACGGCGAGACGCTCGAGGTCAGCGGCCAGGAGATCCCCATTCTCGGCGACGACACTCATGCGGCGGCCGGGATCTCCGCTTGTGGAGCGGACACCGTGGCGGTGGCCCGCACGGAGCAATTCGGGGAACAGCGCATCCGAGAACTGATGTGGCAGTTGGAAACCATGGATATCGACCTGGTGGTGTCGCCGGGGGTCATGGACGTCGCCAATGCACGATTGGCGCTGCGGCCTTACGCGGGCTTTCCGCTGCTGCACGTGGAAAAACCCCAATATGAAGAGACCAACCGCTTTCAGAAGCGAGCCTTCGACTTCTGTTTCGCGCTGGCCGCCATCGTCGTCACATTTCCGGTCATGCTCGTGTGCGCCGTCGCCATCAGGCTGACGAGCAAGGGGCCGGTCTTCTACCGAGCCGAGCGCATCGGCCTCGATGGCAAGCCATTCACGATGCTCAAATTCCGCACCATGGTCGACGGTGCCGACCAACAGGTCGAGGATCTGCTGGCGCGCAACGACAGCGCCGGGGGCGTGTTGTTCAAGATGCGCGAGGATCCCCGCATCACACGTGTCGGCAAGGTGCTGCGCAAGCTCAGCATCGATGAGTTGCCGCAATTCATCAACGTGCTCAAGCAGGACATGAGCGTCGTCGGCCCACGGCCGCCGCTGCGGCGCGAGGTGGACACCTATGACGTCGAAGCGCGGCGCCGGTTGCTGGTGAAGCCGGGCGTCACCGGATTGTGGCAAGTCAGCGGCCGTTCAGACCTTTCCTGGGAAGATTCGGTCCGGTTGGATCTGTCCTATGTCGATAACTGGTCGATGGCCGGCGATCTGATGATCGTCGCCAAGACCATCAAGGTCGTCCTGGTAGGCGACGGAGCCTACTGATGAAACAGCGATGACGGAACCGGTCGTCGACCCAGCGGTCACGCCGTCGGTGCCGCTGTCGAAAATTGCGCACGCCTACGCGATCCAGCTGATCTGCCGGGCGCTGGGAATGCTGGCGTCGGTCGTCTCGGTCGCGATGACCGCCCGCTACCTGGGTCCCGGACCGTACGGTCAGCTCACGATCGCGGTCGTCTTCATCGGGATGTGGTCCAGCCTGGCTGATCTCGGCATTGGGACCGTCATCGTCCGCCGGGTGACGTCCGGCCGGGGCGAGCTCGAGCGGCTCGTTCGGGTCAACAGCGGCCTGTCTGTGCTCTACTGCCTGCCACTCGCGGCGATGGCAGCGCTCACCGGATTGCTGATCTACCACGACCGTGACGTGCGCGTGATGCTCGTGGTGCTGTCCGGGCAGTTGCTGTTGATGACGATGACCACTCGGTTCGAGCCGGTCTTCATGGCCACGGTCAAGTTCTCCGCGGTGGCCATCTCCGACGTGGCCAGCCGGCTCGGCGTGCTGGCGGCGGTCTGCTGGCTGGTGGCCGGCCACGCCGACGTGATCTGGTTCGCGGTGATCCAGCTCATCCCGCCGGTCCTGCAGTTGCTGATCCAAGGAACCGCCGCGGCGCGACACGTTTCTCTGCGTCCCATCTTCGCGCCGCGGGAGACGGTGGAGTTGCTGCGGGAGAGCCTGCCGCTGATGGGCGTCATGGTGGTCGCCCTGGTGTACTGGCGCGCCGACGGCGTCCTGCTGTCGGTACTGAGCACTCATTCCGAGGTCGGCGTCTACGGGTTGGCCTACACGCTTGCGTTCAACACCGAGGTGCTGGCGATCTTCTTCCTCAAGTCCTCGCTGTCCACAGCCACCGAGCTCTTCTCCCGCGATGTCCCCGCGTTCGCCCAGTTCCTCGGCCGCAGCGTCGAATTGATGTACTTCATGATGGTGCCGGTCGCGGTGGTCGGCGCACTACTGGCCCGGCCGTTGATTGGCTTATTCGGTGACCAGGCCTTCGTCGCGCGCGGTACTCCTACCCTGGCACTGCTGTTGGTTGCGGCCGGATTGCGTTGCATCGCAAGCACTCTCGGACAGGGTCTGTTCGCCTCGCATCAACAACAGTTCTTGTTCCGGGTCTGGATCATCACCCTGGCACTTAACGTGGTGCTGAATCTTGTTCTGGCCCCGCGGTTCGGCGCTGTCGGTGCCGGTATCGCATTGGTGTGCACGGAGCTGTTCAGCGTGGCGGCCGCCAGCTGGCAACTGCGCCGCAAGTCCGGCTACCGCGAGCCGCTGGCATTCGTGCTGCGGCTGCTCGTGCCGACCGCGGCCGGCGTCGCGGTGGTGCTGTTACTCCCCCACCTGCACGTGGTGGTGGTGCTGCTGCTCGCGGCTGCCGTTTACCTGATCGTCAATCTGGCAATCGGGCCCGTGAAATGGTCAATGCTGGCCTCGCTCACCGGAAAAAAGATGCCGGCATGACCCGGGTAAGGGATCGGGCATATCTGAGACGCCCGACCGGTGATGCGGCGCCGCTGCCTTCCGCGCGGTCGCTCGCCGTGCTGATCGTGACCGACAAGAACCACGGCTCGTTAGAGAAATGTCTTGCCGGCGTCGCCGAGCAACTGCCCGAGCTGCCCGTCTATGTGTACGAGAACAGCGGTGATGGATCTCCCGGTCGCGAGGAGCTCCTGGTCCGGCACCCCGCGGTCCATTGGGTGCTGGGGTCGGCGCGGCTTGGCGTCGGTGCGGCGTTCAACGCACTGGTGGAGAATGCGCCGAGCGACGCGGACCTGCTGCTGTTGAGTCCCGCCACGCAGCTACGGGGACCGTTGACGCGCACCCGAGAGCTGCTTCGTCAGTCGCATGTGGCGGCGGTCTCGCCGATGGCGCATACCAGCGCTGCAACCGATCGGGTCCCATGGGACCACGCGATGCGCCGCCCCACGCTGCTGCGTGCCCTTGTTGGTGCCGCTGGATACTCGAATGCGCTACGCCGAACGCCGATTTCGGCCCGGTACCCGCACCAGCCCACCGAGTCGGACGGCGTCGACGGCTATATCGACAGCGGCTGCCTGGCGATCAGCCGCGCGGCGTGGAACACGATCGGCGGCTTCGACGAGGAGTTCTTCGGCTACGGCGCCGACGTCGATTGGCAGACGCGCGCCCACGCGGCGGGCTGGCAGATCCTGCTCGCCGATGAGATCGGCTTCGACACCGCCGATCCGGTGGCGGACTTCGGCGCGCTCGAGACAGACGCGATGCCCGACCTCCCCGACGACGAAGGCCGTCGCGACCGCGACTTGACGCGCACCAACACCGCGCTGGTCCTTGAGCACCGGATAAGCGTCCACCATGCGGACGTATACCTGCTCGGAACAACGCTTTTGGATCGGATACAGGCCCCGAAGCGAGCGGCCCGCCGGGCAGCGCGGCGCAACCGGGGCAACGGTCTGCCGACGATCGTGATCGTAACCAATCGTCTGGTGTTCGGCGGCGCCGAGCGGCAGAAGGCATTGCTGGCAGCCGAATTGGTTCGTCGCGGCTACCCGGTGACCATCGTGTGCGTACAACGGTTCGGCCCGATGATCGACGAAATTCCACCGAGCGTGCGGGTGGTACGCCAGCCCTGGTGGGCTCCGGTCGTCGACCTGCCCGAAGGTCCGGCGGTGTTGATCAGTGGCGACACCAACACCGAGACGGGCTTCGGCACACTATGGCGGGCCTCCGGCCGGCAGCGGCGCTGGCTGGTCGCCCCGCATACCCCTCCCGAGGAGCACGAGCCGATCTACTCGCGGCCACTAGCGGCCGCGATGTCGCGCTCGGACGGCTTTATCGTTCTGGCGCAACGACATTGGGATATGATCGCTGCACACCATCGGTTGACCGGGCGGCGCTTCGTGGCGCCCAACGGCGTCCCCTTCGAGGGAAAGCCGACCCAGCGGGTCCGCCCAGCGGATGCCCCGGTGCATTTGGTGATGCTTTCGCGGATCGTCGAGCACAAGAAGCCCCACCTCCTGGTCGAGGCACTCGCCGGCCTAACGGAATTGCCTTGGGAGTTATCGATATTCGGCGATGGTCCCGATCGAGCGGAACTCGAAGCCCGCACCCCCGCGGCGCTACGCGACCGGGTGCATTGGCGCGGCTGGTCACCCGGCCCCGAACATGCGCTGGCCGAGGCCGATGTGATGTGCCTGCCCAGCCGCCTGGAAGCGTTTCCGTTGGTGATCCTCGAGGCCATGGGGCGAGCCATACCGGTTGTGTCATCGGCGGTCTGCGCGGTTCCGGAAATGCTGGATTTCGGAAAGGCGGGCTTCCTCGTCGATCCCGTCACGGTGCAGGGCTGGCGAGAACGCTTGGCCAAGATACTGGCCGACCCGGCCGCGCTGCCCTCGGTCGGATTGCGTGGCTATGAGCGCATGCGCACGCACTACACCGTGGAAGCGATGACCGATGCCTACCTCGACGCGATAGATGCGGTCCTGTGAACGATTGCGACGCTCAGGTGGTGGACCGGCCGCGCAACTCGTATGCGCCACTACACCTTTCAGCAATGACGAAGCAAGTAAAGACGGTTTTGCCTCGCGCCGACCGCGTACCGGAAGGGAATTAAGATCAGCGACAAGCGGATTCGCGACCTGGAATCGGGCCGCGATGCTCATCGACGACCAGAAGCCCTTGTGTCCTCGCGCCTTGACAGCATCGGGCCTAATCGGCGTGACTCGGCTGCCTACAATGCAGCGATGATACGGAGTCTGCCGCGCCGGCTTGGAGCACTGGCCGGGGTCATCGCGATGCTTCTCTTGGTGGCGCCGCCCGCAACGGCGGACCCGCCCAGCGTCGGCGGGGCCCTGATCGAGGCTCCGACCATCCCGCTGCCCAATCTCGGCGCGCAGAGCACGATCGAGTTCTATCCCCACCGTGAGCTTTCCATCACCGGTCTGACGTTTGCGGTGCCCGAGGGACTGACCCCGGCCTCGTTGAACGCGACGCTCGAAATCCCGGTCAATCTGCGGTTCGGCAATCTGACGGTCACCCAGGACGATCGCACCATCAGCCGGTTGGAGTTGCCGACCAAGGACCAGACTCCAATGGTCATTCCTCTTGCCGGAACGAAGGTCACCGGTAATTCGGTCAGCCTCACCCTGACCGCGACGGTCCTTCCGCTGGAAAATTACTGCTGGGACCCGCTGACCCCGATCCGGCTCGTCAACGGATCGATCACGTTTACCGGCGGCGAAGTCGCACCGAAGACCATCGCCGACTTCCTGCCTCCGGTGATCCGCAAACTGACCATCGTCGTGCCGCCGAAGCCGACGCAGCAGGAGACCGACGCGGCGGTACAACTGGCGGCCGCCCTGGAAGACCGCTACGGCGGCCAGAATCCGCAAGTCGCGGTCGAAGCCCTCTACGACCGCAGCAGCACCGCGGTGGATCCGTCGCTCCCCCTCGAACGGCAGATCATCATCAGAGAGGGCCCGGAGAAGGGCCTTGCACTGCAGGGCACCACGGGCGTTCCCTCACTGGTGATCTCGGGGACCGGGGACGACCTCACCAACCAGACCCGTCTGCTGACCGATCCCTCGGTGAAGTTCGCCGACGGCGTCACCGCGGTGGCCGGACCGCTGCCGAACAAGCAGAAGCTGGCCGCCGATACCACCACGCTTGAACAACTGAATCAGACCGGGCTCAGCGCGGAGGACCTGTGGCCCGACGTGAGCATCAGCCTGGAACAGACCCGATGGGGCCATTCGCTCGACCACATCCGGGTGCACGTGCTCGGCTCGCACACACCGCTGCCCAACAATTTCGGCGGCGAAGTGCTCGCGTCGGTCGCCGGGCAGACGGTCAACCGCTGGCCGGCCGAGGCCAACGGCACGATCGATCACTGGGTGGACATTCCGGACAAGCTGCTGTCCCGCGCGACCAGCCTGTCGATCAAGGTGCACACCACTGGGGACGCCGGACACTGCGGCGAGTACCTCCCGATCACCCTGAAAATCGACCCTAAAACCGAGGTTCAGACCGGCCGTGCCGATCCGCCTATGCCGAAAGGCTTTCCGTCCATCCCGCAGTCTCTGATGACCCCACGCATTCAAGTCGGCATCACTGACGACGCGTTCAACGACACCGTGCGCGCGGTCCAGATCGTGGTCGGCCTGCAACAGATGTCCGCGGTGCCCCTGACGACCAAGGTCACCAGCCTCAAGCAAGCGATCGACAGCCACGACCCGGCGGTGCTGATCTCGGCCGGCGCGTGGCCGGTGCAGACGATCCCGCTGCCGTTCAACGCCGAAAACGGCAACATCACGATCGAGGGTTTGGATTCCGGGGGCGAGTCCGTCTCGCTCACCCTCGATCCCTCGATCCACTTCGGCTCGCTGCAAACCACATACGACGGTCACCGCTCGATTCTGATCGCCACGTCCAACGCTGCCCCTCAGCAGCTCGATGAATTGCTGCGGTGGCTGGCCGCCGAGCCGGGCCGCTGGTTCGGGCTCGACGGCCGAGAGGTTATCGACGTGCCCGGCAAAGAACCGATCACGATTGCCAATCCGCCCAGCGACATCGCGGTACCACAGCCCAAACACGAGGACGACTACACGTGGTTGTGGTGGATTGGCGGCGCCTGGGTGCTGGCAGTCGCGATCGGGGGCGGCGTGCTCGTGTACCGGGCCCGACGAAACTCAGTCTGAATCGGCGCGCTTTTAGCTAGAGAGTGCCCGGGTAGGGCATAGAGAGGTATCACCCGATGGATTTCCGCACCTTTGCCCGGACGCTTACCGTCCACTGGAAGCTTTTGGTAGGCGCCCTGCTGGCCTGTCTCGCCGGCGCCGCGGCCGTCACGGCGTTTCAGACGAGGGCCTACGAGTCGTCGGCCACCGTCCTGATCTCCTTTCCCGGTCAGACCGACCCGTCGCAGCTGTACTACGGCACCCAGGCCGCACAGGATCGGCTGCCGTCGTACGCGGCGATTGCCGGTGGACGCGCCATTGCAGCGCGGGCGGTCGCGCATTACGACCTCCCGATCAGCGCCGAGGCCCTGGTCAGCAAGACTCGTGTCCTATACATCCCGAAGTCGTTGATGTTCACCATCACCGTCACCGACACCGATCCGAATCGGGCCGCGGCGCTGACGAAGGCGATGGCCGACGAGTTCGTCGAGGTCGTCGGGACGTTGGGCGTGAATCCGAAAGGGACGCTCCCGCCGCCGCCGAGCGCCGACGGCCAGCCTGCGCCGCAACCTCAGACGATCGAGGCAATCCCGACCCGGGCGACGGTGGTCGAGCCCGCCACCGTGCCGAAGCATCCGATCAGTCCCGTGCCCACGCGCAACATGGGTTTGGGACTGGTGGCGGGGATCCTCCTCGGCGTCGGAGTGGCCTTGACTCGTGAGGCCACCGACCACAGCGTGCGCGATCGCGAAAAGCTTGAGCGGCTCTGCAATCTGCCCACCCTGGCCGAGTTGCCGGGGCGGCGCGGCACCGCGCCGCGCTTCGGCACCGACATCGCTTTCGACGACGCGGTCCGCGGTCTGCGCGCACGGATGCTGCGTGCGGCCGGCCCCGGAGCGAGCCGGGTGGTGGTGACGGCGCCGTTCGGCGGCGAGGGCACCACGACCACAGCCCTGAACCTGGCCAAGGCATCCGCCGAAGCCGGCGAGGACGTGCTGCTGGTCGAGGGAGACACCCGTCGACCCGTGATCGCCGGTCTGCTGAAAGTCGAATCGGGCGAAGGCCTGGCCAGCGCACTGGCCAACCCTGAAATCGCGGTCGAGGTGGTCAAGGCGACCCCGATCCCGAAGCTGTTCATGCTGGCGCCGCGCGCTGCCCGCCGTGACACTCTGCCCTGCAGCTCGTACCAGCCGGAGGTGCTGGACAACGTGATGCAGGAACTGTCCGCGACCTTTTCCCGGACGATCATTGACGGCCCGCCGGTGCTGGCGACGGCCGACTCGGGCATGCTGGCCGGCGCCGTACACGCCACGGTGTTGGTTGTCCGGGCGCGGCGCACCACCGAGGAGGAACTCGCCGACGCCCTGACCGCGCTGAACGCGGCCGGGGCCCGGGTCATCGGCACGGTGCTGACCGACGCCAAAGTGGCGCGGCACACCAGGGCTGCCGCCAAGGCTTACCGGGCAAAACTCGGCGGATAGGCATGATCAGGTACCTGCAGACTCGCCATCGCCTGCTAATGGCCGCGATGGTCCTGGGGGTGTTCCTGTTTTTCTGTTTCGCCTTCGGCGTGGCGTCGGTTCGTGACCCTTATCAGGGGATCGTGCTCGTCGGCGCGATGTTCGGCCTGGTCGTGTACTGGGCCCGACCGGAGGCGATGGTATGGATCGCGCTGTTCTATACCTTCGGGGCGCTGCCCATCGGACTGTACGTCGGCAAGGTCGTCGGCCCGACCACGATCTATGTCTGGCACGTCGTGACGTTGTTGGCGATCTTCTATCTGATCCTGCTGGTGCGGCCGCGGTTCTCCGACTACGTGCCACCGGGCATCTTCGTCCTGACCGTGCTGTTTTATACCGCGGTCGGGTTCGAGAACGGACATTCCGCCGAGGCGATCCTGCACGAAATGACGTGTCTCTTCGAGATGGTCGCCGGGTACATGCTGGCGCTGTTGATCGTCCACGGCGACTACATCAAGGGAGCGACGCAGACACTCGTCGCGACGCTGTGGTTTTCGGCGGTCATGGCGATCGTGAGCTCGTCGCTGGGTCTGCGCCTGACCGGACGCTTCGAAACTATCAGCGAATCGACCACCGGCGGCTCGGTCACCCGGCTGATCATTCCCACCACCGCGCCAGCCGTCGCCGTGCTGGCCGCGCTGGTCGCCGCCCAGGTCCTCGGTCGGGTCCGGCCCGCGACGTTCTGGGCGATGGGCGTGCCCTCGTTGATCATCTCGCTGCTAGCCTTTTCCCGCGGCACGCTGATCGCGATCGCAGTGGCCGGCGTCGTCGCGTTCTTGGCCAACCCCGGCTGGCAGGCGCTGCGGCGCTCCGCCACCTTCGCCGTCAGCAGCATGGCGATCATGGCGGCCATGGTGCCGGGCGCACTCTTTCTATTGCAGCATTCGAAGGCCGGAGCATGGCTTGCCCATCAGTTCGCCGGCTTCAGTCACCGTGTCCTGAGCGGCGTCACGGCCAGTTCGCTCGCCGTGGACGACTCGACGAAATATCGGCTGATCGAAAACGCCGACCTCACCCGCGCGATCGCCAAGGCGCCGATCTTCGGCCACGGCATGGGCTACGCCTACCGACTGGCCTTCGGCGAGGACTCGGGCAACGACCAGTTCAGCTTCGACAGCTTCACCGTGCTGCTGGGTACCACCTACGCCCACAACTTCTATCTGTGGTGGCTCGTCAAGGCCGGGGCGGTCGGCATGGCGATCTTCGCCTGGTTTGCGCTCCGGCCGGTGATCCGGGCGCTGCGCAGTACGTCGAAGCCGGCCAAGATCGCCGGCGCGGTCAGCGTGGGCCTGCTCGCCTTGAACATTGTCGGGCCAAATATCGAGGACACCCCGGATTCCGTGGTGTTCGGTATGGTGCTGGGCGCCGCGATGGGCCTCGCCAATATGGCCCGCACACGGCCGGATGAAACCTCCGACGCGAGGCCCGACGACGGCTCAGACGTCGCCGATGCGCCGACGGAACCGCTCCCGGTGCTGGTAGGGGTCCTGGAAGAGCCGGCGCGGTCGGCCAAACACTCACCGCAATCTCCCTGACATCAGGGATACCCGGGGTTGCCGATAGGCGCCTCAGTGATCCCTTGCCGCCTACGCCTTCCGTTATTAGCCAACTCACAGTTTGTTGATGTTGTCGTTACATACCTCTGGCATGTATTATTCCTTACATGCAAGCTTTCAGTTCGTCACCGATTAGCATCCTCGACGTCATCCGCGTCGAAGACGCTGGCGTGCGACCCGAGGGCGGCACGGGCCTTACCCTCCCGCTGCGGGAGACCCGGACTGACGCAGACGAGCGCAATATCGCGAACGACATCATCAACAGCATCACCGTGGTCAACACCGACGAGGCCGCCGACGCGTTGATCGACAAGTGCCTCACTTCTCGGACCGCTCGCATCATCTCGTTCGTCAACGCGCACGCATTCAACATGTGCGACCGCGACGGCGCCTTCGCCGACAGCCTGCTGCAGTCGGACGTGATCCTCCGTGACGGCATCGGCATGCAGCTGCTCTTCCAGAAGCTGAACATCGACGCCGGGCTAAACATGAACGGCACCGACCTGATCCCGCGGCTGCTGGACAGCGCCAAGGGTCAGACCGTCGGCCTTCTTGGCACCGCGGACCCGTACCTGTCGAATGCTGTCGACCAGCTCAAGCAGGCGGGCCACAACGTGATCGTCGCCCAGGACGGATTTCAGGACAAGGCGGCCTACCTGTCGCTGGTCGAGCAGTACCGGCCGAAGGTCATCGTCCTCGGAATGGGCATGCCGAAGCAGGAACTGATCGCCGCGTACCTGAAGGAAAACGTTACCTACAACCCGCTGATCATCAACGCGGGTGCGCTGATCGACTTCATCGGCGGCAAGACCAAGCGGGCACCGCGCTGGGTGCGCGAGGTCCACATGGAGTGGGTGTTCCGTCTGCTCAGCGAGCCGAAAAGGCTGTTCCGCCGCTACGTCGTCGGCAACGCCGTCTTCTTGAGCCGGTTCAGCAGCATTCGTGCAAGCTACGTCCCCGCACTCAACGTTCCGGCCGACCTCGAACTGGAAGACCTCGCCGGCTAAGCCTGGGTCATCCATCGCGGTTGGCCGACGGGCTCAGCGCCGGCTGCCCACCGCCTCGGTGAGCACTTTCAACAAGCGATCCGCCAGGCAATCGACGCTGAACCGCTGCGCGTAGTGCCGGGCCGCGGCGGCTCCGCGCCGCGCTGCAACCGCCGGATCGGCCAGCTCGTCGAACGCGGCGACCACCCCAGCGACGTCATCGACACCGATCGCCGGGCAGCCCGGCGGTTGGTATTCGGGCAAGGCGCCGGCCGTGGAAACGATCGGCGTGACACCCAGCTGCATCGACAGCACCTGCACCCCGCTCTGCGACGCACGCCGATAGTGCGCGATCGAACCCTTCGCGACCGTCAGCGTCTCGACGATCTCCGAGTAGCGGTAGCTACCGCCCCGGCGGCGCACGTGTTCGGGCAGCGCGCCCATATTGACTGAACCATCGCCGATGAGCACCAGGTTGTCGCCGCGCCAGCCGCCGCCGCCCACGTGTTGACGCCAGGCGTCAAGGACCAGATCGATGTTCTTGTACGGGTGCATACGACCGATCATGATGAAGTCGCGGCGTTCGTCGGGGCCCGCCAGCGGCGGCACCAACGCCGGATCGAGGTCGCTGGTCAGCGGCAAGACGTGGATACGGGTACCGCGCACATCGCGACGGTTGGCGATGGCCGCCGCGACATAGTCGCTGTAGGCGACCGTGGCCGCCGAGCGGGCTCCCCACCGGCCGAATAGGGCGTACTCGTACGCCGGCAGTTCTTCGATCGCGTCGTGGGGACGGTCGTCGTGCACCAGCTGGACCCGGGGAGCGCGTCCGGCCAGCGCGATCCATCGGGGATCGCGCACCAACTCGGCGACGACGACTTGCGGCCGAAACTGGCGGATGCGCCGCCACGCCGCGATGGCCGGCGGCCAGGTCGCGGCCGTGCGAAACCGCGGGTCGAGCACCACCTCGTAATCCCGGGCCGCGTCGGATTCCGGATGCAGGTCGCAGGTCACCAGCAAGACATCGGCGCCGCGCCGTCGCAACGCTTCCACCTGAACGCGCGCCAGTGGCCGCAACCACGGCGAGAGCCACAGCACCCGAAGGCCGCCTCGTGTGGGATCCGACACTTTACTTGCCGTCGGCGGATATCAGGCTGTCGCGCGGAATGTCAAGTGTCGCAATTGGATACAGCCCTGAGTTGTCGCGTCCGTCGCGTGCCAACTGCATGGGCGGATAGTTCACCACGTGCGTCGCATCGGGCTTGTGCTGTTGCCAGTCCACCGAGGCGCGCAGCGTGTAGTGCCCGGGTGCCAGGCCCCCGACGTCAACGTGCACCGTCTCGGTCGACGACGCCGGCACCGGCTGCTCGCGTGACTGGCTGGTGTCGTCTGAGACCAGCGATTTGAGGTTGACCGTTGCCGGAATCGTCCGCACCACCGTTCCCGAGAAGTCCACCAGCTTATAGCTCGGTGACCAATTCTCGGTGGCGGCGGCGGCTCCGTAATTAGTCCACACCGCCACAATCGTTGCCACTTTGCCCTGTATTGATTGCGATCCCTGCCGGGCCTCGACCGAATACCGGTAGCCGGCAGCCACGTTGGCCTGAGCCCACAGCACATACAGCTTCGGGTCCATCGCCGCATTCGATTCCCGGTCAGGGAAATTGAAGCTCGACGTCATCGACACGTGGTACCTGATCACGTCGCGCAACCCTTTTTCGTAGTAAGTCTGGGGGTTTGTGCCAGTGGGCAGCTGGCACCATTCGGTGATCAGCAGTGCGGTGGACAACCGCTGCTTGATCGCGTTCACGACCGCATCGTTGGATTTTACGTATTGCGAGTCGTTCGATTCGGCCCAGGTAGGCAGGGGTGCATACACCCCGAGGCAGTCTGCGCGGATCCCAACGGGCGCAGACAGTTTCTTCGTGGTGTCGTCGGCGAGCAATTGGCGCACGATCTCCGGATTGTCCGGCGCGGTGACTAGTTGGGTATGGGGAAACGCGTTCACGTTCGCCGCGACCAGCCGCCGAATGGCTGCCACGGTGATGCTCTGGTCGCGAAACTGGCTGTAATAGCCCAGCTTTGCGACGCTGTCGTCGGGCGCCGGGCCCGGTGCCCCCAGCGAATCACGTAAATAGGAGATGTGGTTTTCGCTGAAATCCCCATAGCCGGAGAACTCGAAGACGCTGAGCCGCTCATCGCGATCATAGCGGCGGCCGAGCGCGGCGAGGAGCTGCTCGAATGCGCCCAGATAGTTAGGGTCGTTCCAGTTCGGCACCACCTGGATCACGCCCGGCGCGGGCCCGGTCGTCGGATTTGCATAGTTGGCGGTGGCACCGGGGGTGGCGCGAACCCACTCGGGGACACCAATGTTCACGTTGTTCGGGTATGAGTCGTCGCAGCAGGAGTTGTAGGCCATAATCCGCAGCGTCATCCGCATGCCGCGGTCGCCAAGCTTGGCCAGTGCGTTGTCGATCACGCTGAAGTCGTATTTGCGATCGTCAGGGGCATCGGGTGGCAAGGTACGCGGGTCGGTGGGCTGTATCTGCCGCCAGAGGATTCGCAGGCTGGCATCGGACGACGCCGGCCAGGCCGGATACCGTTGTTGCGCCGGATTCCCTTGCGGGAAAAGCGGTTCCAAAAGGTCCTCGTACTGGCCACGCAACGGGTTGGGGATCTCCTGCGCATTCGACGGGATCACCGGACTTACCATCCCACGCAACGGACCGGTTTGCTTCTGACCACCACACCCATTGAGCAACAGCATTGCGAACACGGCAAGGACCAGTACCTTTTTGCTAATTTTTCCGACCATTCTCTTCTGAAGTTAGATTGCGCCCCGCGACAAGGCCTCACGATCGGCCAGGAATGGCATCGGCATCCAGCGCGCAGTGAACAACGCCTCCATCGCATCGCCGGGAACGGGTCTGGACAACAGGAATCCTTGCGCGCGGTGACACCCGTGCTGCATCAAAGTCAGTGCGGCAGCAGGGGTCTCGACTCCCTCGGCGACCAATTGCAAACCGAATGCCTCGGCGAGCCCGATGATGGCGCGGACGATGGCCAGGTCGCCGGCGTTGGTCCCCAGGTCGCGCACGAACCCGGCGTCGATCTTGAGCATGTCGACCGGCAGCTGCTTCAGGTGTGACAGCACCGCATAGCCGGTGCCGAAGTCGTCGATCGCCAGTTGCACCCCGACCTCTTTGAGCTCCGCGAGGGTATTGAAGGTCGCTTCGATGTCGTGCACGACGGCGCGCTCGGTGATCTCCAGGCACAGCGACCCGGCGTCGATACCGAACTCGTCGATCGTCTCGGCGACGCTGCGCACGAAGCCCGGGGTGATCAGCTGCAGGGGCGACACATTGATCCGCAGGGTGGCGCCCAGCCCCACGCCCTTGGCGCGCCACCGGCTGAATTCGGCACACGCGGTTCGCATCACCCAGCGGCCCAGCTCGCCGGCCAGATTGGTCGATTCGGCCACGCCGATGAACGAGTCCGGCAACAGCATCCCCCAGATCGGGTGCCGCCAGCGGACCAGCGCCTCGGCGGCCACCACCGCGCCGGTCCACAAGTCGAACTCGGGCAGGTAGTGCAGCAGTAGCGCTTCGCTGCCGATATCGCCCTGCAGATGCAGCTCGATGTCGTTACGGAAGGCGCTTTTGAGTGACATGTCGTCGGTGAACACCGCGATCTGGTTGCCGCCGGCACGCTTGGCGGTCAGCACGGCCTCGTCGGCACGGCGCAGCAGCGCGGTGCAGTTGTCGCGCTCCGGCATGCCGACGGCCAGCCCGATGCTGACGGTGCGGCTGATCATGTGGCCGCCGATTGCGATCCGCTCGCAGAGCATCTTCGACAGCCGGCGGGCGAACGACTCCGCGGTCTCCGGCGACATCGACTGCTCGGGCACGACGACGAACTCGTCGCCACCGAGCCGGGCGATCATGGCCTGGGTACCGGCACAGACCTGGATGCGCTGCGCGAAGACTCTGATGAACCAGTCACCGGCGGTGTGGCCCAGATAGTCGTTGATCGGCTTCAACCGATCGAGGTCGAGAAAAAGCACCGCGACGGGTCCCGGCTTTCCGGCGGCAAGCCGTCCGGACAAGTGCGCAACCAGCGCCCGGCGGTTGTACAGCCCGGTCAGGTCGTCGTGTTCGGCCAGATAGCGAAGCTTCTCCTCGGCGGCAAGGCGCGCTTGCAGCTGGGCGAACAAGGCGGCGACCGCCTCGAGCGTGTGGATCTCGGTTTGCTTCCACTTGCGGTCGCCGAACCGGACGAACCCGAGCACGCCGGTGGTCAGCTCGCCCGACACCAGCGGCGCGGCCGCCACCGAGGGAGCGCTGGGTTGCATGGGCCCCGTCAGCCAGCGCCACCGGGAACGCCGACCGGGCGATATCACCACCGGCTTCCTGCCCTGCTCGCACTCGGCGAGCAGAGCGTCGCCGTCGGTGTAAGAGACGACGGCCGTCGCGCCCGGATCCGCGACCTCAGCGCGCGGCGGGTACTCCGCGAACAGCACTGAGGCCCGCGACAACTCGTCGCGGTGCCGCAGAAAACTGGCGTCCAGGTTGAATTGCTCGACCAGCCGCGCGAGGACTTTTTCGCTCACCTCGGCCGCCGTGGACGCCGTGGCCTCCATCAGCGCAGTGGCGACCGAGGCCACGACCAAGTCCAGGCTGCGCGGCATGGAGACCTCCGATATGGGGCGCATGTCCCGGCCGAGCGGCCAGATTTGAGCAGGTCACGGAACGTATTAGTTAGCCAACCGTATCATGCACGACGCTTTTCCTCCGGGCTTACGCACGGCGTCGCGGGCGGTGTCAACTGTTAGTTGAGCTGGTGTTGTCGCGCGGGATGTCAAGGGTTGCAATCGGGTACAGACCCGAACCGTCGCGTCCGTCGCGAGCCAGCGCCATCGGCCCGTAGTTGACCACGTGCGAGGCGCCCGGCTTGTGTTGTTGCCAGTCCACCGAGGCGCGCAGCGTGTAGTGCCCGGGCGCCAACCCGGACAGGTCGACGTGCACGGTCTCGGCGGACGACGCCGGGACCGCCTCCTCCCGCGAGGGACTGGAATCGTCGTGCACCAATGTCTTCAGGTTGACCGTGGCAGGCAGCGTGCGAACCACCGCACCGGTGGAGTCGACCAGCTTGTAGTTGGGCGCCCACTGCTCGGTAACGGCCGCCGCGCCGTAGTTCGTCCACTCCACCGAGATGGCCGCGACCTTGCCTTGAATCGATTGCGATCCCGGTTTGGCCTCGACCGAATACCGGTAGCCGGCAGCAGCATTGGCCTGCGCCCACAACGCATACAGCTTGGGGTCCATCGCCGATGTCGAATCCCGGTCCGGGAAGTTCGCGCTCGACGTCATCGACACGTGGTATTTGACGACGTCGTGCAGCCCCTTCTCGTAGTAGCCCTTCGAGTCGGCCCCACCGGGCAGGGAGCACCATTCGGTGATCACCGGCGCGGAGCGCAGTCGCAGCTTGATCGCGTTGACGACCGCGTCGTTGTTCCGGACGTACTGGGAGTCACCGGACTCGGCCCAGCCGGGCAGCGGCGATCCGACGCCGAGGCAATCCGAGCGGATGCCGACCGGGGCGGACAGCTTCCTGGTGACATCGTCGGAGAGCAGTTCGCGCACGATCTCCGGGTTCTGCGGCGCCACCACCAACTGGGTGTGGCCGAAGGCGTTGACGTTCGCCGCGACCAGCTGCCGGATCGACGAGCCGCTGATGCCCTGGTCCCGAAACTGGTTGTATCCGGAGAATTCGAAGACGCTGAGCCGCTCGTCGCCGTCGTAGCGGCGGCCCAGCGCGGCGACCAGCCGGCCGAATGCGTCGAGGTAGTGCGGGTCGTCCCAGTTCGGCACCACCTGCGGGACCCCGGGGCTGTTCGGTGGCGGGGGGTAGCTGGTGGTTAGCGGCCGCGCCCAGTCGGGGACGGCAATGCCGGTGCCGTTGGGGACGGGGCTGTAGGCGGAGATACGCAGGGCGAGCCGCATGTTGCGGCTGGCCAGCTTGTTCAGCGCGTCGTCGATCGTGCTGAAGTCGAACTTGCGGTCATCGGGCGCCTCGGGCGGCAGCGTGGCGGGATCGGTGGGCTGCAACTGCCGCCACGAGATCTGCATGCTGGCGTCGTAGGACGCCGGCCACGCCGGGTAGCGCTGCTGGGCGGGATTGCCCTGCGGGAAAAGCGGATTCATCAAGTCTTCGTACTGGCCGCGCAGCGGGTTCGGGATGTCCGCCACGCTGGGCGGGATGGCCGGGCTGACCATGGCCGACAACGGCCCGGGGCTGTTGTGACCACCACAGCCGCTCAACACGAGCACCGCGCAGGCGCCAACCGCCGCCGCGCGTCTGCTCAGTGTCCGGACCACCTTGCGATGCTAGAGGGATGCGCGCCGGGGTGTGACTGGCGGCTCCGCCAGCCGGCAAGTCGGGTGCTGGCAAGTAGATGCCGCACTCGCAAACATTGGCGTACCGCGGTTTCGGCTACGCTGACGGCTGACAAATTGCTGGCGACCCGCGGCGCCCGATTCCGTCTAGCTTGCGGACGCCGGAAGACACCACTGGAGACGCACGAAATGCCCGTCGCACGCTCGGCCAAACGTTGGCTCGTGCCGGCGGCAACGGCTATTGCCCCCCAACTGTTCTGGCGGCGGAGGTATCGCGCCATGCAACGGCTGGGCCAATCCCGCCCGGACGTGCAGCTGGCGGCGTCGTTGTGCGATCCCAACCGGGTCTCCCTAGACATCGGAGCTGATGTCGGCGAGTTCACGGTCGCGATGTTAGCGGCGTCGCGGGCGGTAATCGCATTCGAACCCCGGCCCGCCCAGGCCCGCGCGCTGACGTCGATGTTCGACGCGGTCGGCGCCGACGTCCGGGTGGAAGCGGTGGCGCTATCCGACGAACCAGGCGTGATGAGCATGCGGGTGGTCGAATCCGAACCCGGTCGCAGCACCATCGACGCCGACAACAGCCTTGGCGACGTCGACAACGGCGGAATTCAGAGCATCGACGTGCCGGTCAAACGGCTCGATGATCTGCACTTGGACAACGTCGGCCTGATCAAGATCGACGTGGAAGGCCACGAACTGGCGGTACTGCGCGGCGCCGTTGACACCCTCACCCGCAACCAGCCAACAATTGTCGTGGAAGCCGAGGAACGTCATCACCCTGACGCCGTCGCCGGGATCACCCGGTTGTTGAGTGGGCTCGGCTACGTGGGTTACTTCGACGTCGATGACGCCCGGCGGCCCATAGCGGAGTTCGACCCAACACGTCATCAGGACCCGGCAAACGTCGGCAGCCGCGAGAACGGCTGGGCGGCCCGCGGCACCTACATCAACAATTTCACCTTCTTTCCCAAGAGCTCCTAGGCGGAGGTTGGTCCGTCCAGCTGAGCGCGTCAGTGATACAGCTCACATTCAACGGTCGAATTGTCACGCCCCGCGGTCCTGCGGTGTCTCCAGGGCACAAGCCCGAAAGAGAAATAGGAGACAGCAATGACCAACAGCACTCGTGTCGTCATCGTCGGCGGTGGATACGCCGGCACCCTGGCGGCCAATCGGCTGCGGCAGCGGCCAGAACTCGAGATCACGCTGGTGAATCCCCGTCCGGTCTTCGTCGAGCGGATTCGCTTGCACCAACTGGTCGCCGGTACCGGCGCCGCGACGGCCGACTACGGGTCGCTGCTGGGTGACGGGATCCAGTTGGTCGTCGACGCCGTCGAGCGGATCGACAGCGCTGCCCGTCGCCTGGAGCTGACCTCGGGCGCCGCGCTGGATTACGACTACCTGATCTACGCCGTCGGCAGCACCGGCGCGGTGCCCGCCCAGCTATCGGTGCCCGGTGCCGCCGAATTCGCCCATTCGATCTGCGACCTGGAAAGCGCACAGCGGCTGCGCTACGTGCTGGCCGACCTGCCGCGCAATGCTCCGGTCACCGTGGTCGGCGGCGGCTTGACCGGCATCGAAACGGCCTCCGAGCTGGCCGAGCAGGGCCGGCCGGTGACCCTGGTGTGCGGCGGCACGCTGGGGGCGTCGCTGAGCGCTCGGGGCCGGCGCTCGGTGACCAAGCAGCTGCGCCGGCTCGAGGTCACCAGCTGCGCATCGGTCGCCGTGAGCGAGGTCCGCTGGGACAGCGTGGTGCTCAGCGACGGCGCGGTGCTGCCCAGCGCGGCGACGGTGTGGACGGCCGGGTTCGCCGTGCCGGACCTGGCCGCCCGCAGCGGTCTGCGCACCGACGCGTTGGGGCGGCTGCTCACCGACGAGACGTTGACCAGCGTCGACGATGCGCGCATCGTCGCGGCCGGTGATGCCACCGCGCCCTCGGGCCGGCCGCTGCGGATGAGCTGCCAGGCCGCCGGGCCGTTGGGCGCCCAGGCCGCCGAGACGGTGCTCGCCCGGATCGCCGGCCACACCCCCACGCCGCTCAACCAGGCGTTCGTCGGCCAGTGCATCAGCATCGGCCGCACCGGCGGCACGCTGCAGTTCGCGCGCACCGACGACACCCCGGTGAACCTGGCCTTGGGCGGCCGGACCGCCGCCGCGATCAAGGAAAGAATCTGCCGGGGCACGCTGTGGGCCATCCGGCGCGAGGCCGCCAAACCGGGCTCGTACTTCTGGCTCAAGGGCGGTAGCCGGCCTGCTCAAGAGACCGGGCAACCGGCCGACGAGCAGGTCGCGATCAAATGATCGCGACCTGCGAGCATGCGCAGCGATTCACGCTGTTGCGCCCGTTGCTGTTCACCATCGCCTACGAAATCCTCGGCTCGGCCACCGAGGCCGACGATGTATTGCAGGACAGCTACCTGCGGTGGGCGGACGTCGACCTGTCGACGGTGCACGACACCAAGTCGTATCTGGCCCAGCTGGTGACCCGCCAGGCGCTCAACGCGTTGCGGGCCGGCGCCCGTCGCCGCGAGGAGTACGTCGGGCCGTGGCTGCCCGAGCCGTTGCTGCTCGACGACCAGGACCCGTCGACCGATGTCGTTCTGGCGGAATCGGTTTCGATGGCCATGCTGGTGCTGCTGGAAACGCTGAGCCCGGACGAGCGAGCGGTGTTCGTGCTGCGCGAGGTGTTCGGTTTCGACTACGGCGAGATCGCCGACGCGGTGGGCAAACCGGCGCCGACGGTCCGCCAGGTCGCACACCGGGCCCGCGAGCACGTGCGGGCGCGGCGCAAGCGCTTCGATGCTGACCCGCACCGCAACGCCGAGATCACCGCGCAGTTCCTGGCCACCGCGGCCAGCGGCGACGTCGACGGGCTGATGGCGATGCTGGCGCCGGACGCCACCTGGATGGCCGACAGCGGCGGCAAGGTGTCCGCGGCCCGACGGCCGGTCGTCGGGGCCGACCGGGTGGCCCGCGCCGTCGCCGGGCTGATGCGCAAGGCCGCGGCCGTGCTGCGCGCGGAGATGGTGACCTGCAACAGCGCCCCGGCGGTGCTGCTGTACCTCGGCGACCACCTCGAGGGCGTGATCACGCTGGAGATCATCGGCGAGAAGATCACCAACTTCTACGTGATGCGTAACCCGGACAAGCTGGTCGCGGTAGCGACCGCGCGCGACATCAGCCGCGGCTGAGTCGCGGAGCTCTGGGCGCGAAAATTCACCTTCTGTCAAGCTAGGGCGGTGCGGATTGACCGGCTTCCCAACCTCGGCGAGGCACCCGGTGTGCTGCGCGCGGTCGGGGATGGCGCCCGCCGACTCGGCTTACCCCCGCCCGCGGCACTGACCGGCGAGTGGTTCGGTGCGCTGGCGGTGATCGCGCCGAGCCTGGCCGTGGGCCCGGTGGATCCGGCGGGTGCCTTTGCGGTTCCGATGAGCTCGCAGACCCACGAGTCGCCCGCCGTGGGCGGTGGCTGGGTCGGCTACCTGTCCTATCCGGACGCCGGCGCCGACGGGCGGCCGCATCGCATCCCCGAGGCCGCGGGCGGCTGGACCGACTGCGTGTTGCGCCGCGACCGCGAGGGGCGGTGGTGGTACGAGAGCCTGTCCGGGGCGCCGATGCCGCGATGGCTGACCGCCGCGCTGGCCGCCAAGCCGGGGCCGGCGCGTGCATGCCGGATCGACTGGGACGTGGCCGATCGCGAGGCGCACCGCGGCGCGGTGCTGGCGTGCCTGGAGGCGATTCGTGCGGGCGAGGTCTATCAGGCGTGCGTGTGCACCCGGTTTACCGGGACGGTCACCGGGTGCTCGCTGGACTTCTTCGTCGACGGCGTCGCGCGCACGTCACCGGCCCGCGCCGCCTACCTCGCCGGCCCCCGCGGTGCGGTGGCGTCGCTGTCGCCGGAACTGTTTCTGCGCCGTCACGGCAGCGTCGTGATGTCGAGCCCGATCAAGGGCACCCTGCCGCTGGACGCCTGGCCGTCGGCGCTGCGCGCCTCGCCGAAAGAGGTGGCCGAGAACATCATGATCGTCGACCTGGTTCGCAACGACCTGGGCCGGGTGGCGCTCACCGGCACCGTCAAGGTGCCCGAGCTGCTGGTGGTGCGGCGCGCGCCGGGCGTGTGGCACCTGGTGTCGACGGTGTCGGCCCAGGTGCCCGCCGAGCTGCCCACATCGGCACTCCTGGATGCCGCCTTCCCGCCCGCCTCGGTCACCGGCACCCCCAAACATCGCGCCCGCCAACTGATTTCGCAGTGGGAATCGCATCGTCGCGGGATATATTGCGGCACAATCGGTTTGGCGTCACCCATCGCCGGATGTGAGCTCAACGTCGCGATCCGCACCGTGGAGTTCGACGACGCGGGCACCGCGGTGCTGGGCGTCGGCGGCGGGATCACCGCCGATTCCAACCCCGACGCCGAATGGCAGGAATGCCTGCACAAGGCGGCTCCCGTCGTCGGGGCGCCGTGCCCAGCCGCCGCGGCCGGCGTGGGTTAGTCCTCGCGGCGCGACCGCAGCACCTCGTCGTAGAGCTGTCGCGAGCGCACGGCCGGATGGGCCGCGGCCACCTCGTTACAGGCGTCCTTGACGCGAACCCCGTCGGCGACGAGCTCGCGCACCCGAGCCACCAGCGACGCCACGTCGGCGGGCGGCGTCGCGCCACCCAGCACGACGGTGATCTCACCGAGCACGCCGTCGGCCGCCCAGGCCGCCAGCTCCTCAAGCGATCCGCGCACCACTTCCTCGTGCACCTTGGTCAACTCCCGGCAGATCGCCGCGGGACGCGCACCGCCGAGCTGCTCGACGGCATCACTCAGACACGCCGCCAGCCGGCGCGGCGACTCGAAGAACACGCACGTGCGGCGCTCGTCGGCCAGCGAGGCCAGCCAGGTTTTGCGCGCCCCGCTCTTGCGCGGCGCGAAACCCTCGAAGCAGAACTTTTCCGCCGGCAGACCGGACACGGCCAGCGCCGTCGTCACCGCGGACGGCCCGGGCAAGCACGTCACTGCGACGCCGGCGTCGACACACGCCGCGACCATCCGGTAGCCGGGGTCGCTGATCAGCGGCATTCCGGCGTCGCTGACCACCAGCACCATCGCACCGGCCTTGATCTCGTCGACCAGCGCCGGCACCCGGGTGGCCTCGACCTGATCGAACATGCTGACCACCTTGCCGGTGATCGCGACGCCGAGCGCCTTGGCCAGCGTTCGCACCCGCCGGGTGTCCTCGGCCGCCACCACATCGGCCTCGCCGAGCGCCTTGATCAGCCGCGGCGAGGCATCCGACGGCTGGCCCAGCGGGGTCGCACCGAGCAACAGGCGACCGTGGGACATGACCGACAGCCTACGATCGACACCGATGCCTGCCCCGCCCAGCGAAGCCTCCGTGCCAACCGAAGAGCGCGCCGTGCCCGTCGTCAGCCCGGGGCCATTGATCCCGGTCGCCGATTTCGGGCCCGTCGACACCATCCGTGGCTGGGTGGTCACCGGCATCATCACCTTGCTGGCGGCCATCACCCGATTCGTCAACCTGGGCTCGCCGACCGATGCCGGCACCCCGATATTCGACGAGAAGCACTACGCGCCGCAGGCTTGGCAGGCGCTGCACAACCACGGCGTGGAGGACAACCCCGGGTTCGGCCTGGTGGTCCACCCGCCGGTCGGCAAACAAATGATCGCGATCGGCGAGGCGATCTTCGGCTACAACGGGGTGGGCTGGCGGTTCACCGGCGCACTGCTCGGCGTCGTCATGGTGCTGCTGGTGATGCGTATCGTGCGCAGGATCAGCCGCTCGACGCTGGTGGGCGCGATCGCCGGGATGCTGTGCATCTGCGACGGCGTCAGCTTCGTCGCCTCCCGCACCGCGCTGCTCGACGGCATCCTCGTCTTCTTCGTGGTCGCCGCGTTCGGCGCGCTGATCGTCGACCGCGACGAGGTGCGACGGCGAATGCACGTGGCGCTGCTGGAAGGCCGCAACACCGCAACCGAGTGGGGCCCGCGCCTCGGCGTGCGCTGGTGGCGGTTCCTGGCGGGCGTCATGCTCGGATTGGCTTGCGGGACAAAGTGGTCCGGCCTCTACTTCGTGGTGTTCTTCGGTTTGATGTCGCTGGCGTTCGACGTGGCGGCCCGCCGGCAGTATCAGGTGAACCGGCCCTGGCTGGGAACGCTGCGGCGCGACTTCGTCCCCACCGGATACGCGCTGGGGTTGGTCCCGATCGCGGTGTACCTGGCCAGCTATGCGCCGTGGTTCGCGTCCGAGACCGCGATCGAGCGGCACGAGGTGGGCCAGACGATCGGCCCGCACAGCGACTTCCCGTTCCCCGACGCCCTGCGCTCGCTGTGGCACTACAGCGCCAAGGCGCTGGAATTCCATGCGGGCCTGACGAATTCGGCGGGCAACTACCACCCGTGGGAATCCAAGCCGTGGAGCTGGCCGATGTCGTTGCGGCCGGTGCTGTACGCGATCGATCAGCAGAACGTCGGCGGCTGCGGCGCGCAGTCGTGCGTGAAGGCGGAGATGCTGGTCGGCACGCCCGCGATGTGGTGGCTGGCGGTGCCGGTGCTGCTCTATGCGTGCTGGCGCGCGTTCGTCCGGCGCGACTGGCGTTACGCCGTCGTCCTGGTCGGCTACTGCGCCGGGTGGCTGCCGTGGTTCGCCGACATCGACCGGCAGATGTACTTCTTCTACGCGGCGACCATGGCGCCGTTCCTGGTGATGGGCATCGCACTGATCTGCGGTGACATTCTCTATTCCCCGGGCCAGAGCGCGGAACGCCGGACGCTGGGCCTCATCGTGGTGTCCGGCTACGTCGCCCTGGTGGTGACCAACTTCGCCTGGCTGTTCCCGGTGCTCACCGGTATGCCCATTTCGCAACAGACCTGGGACATGGAGATCTGGCTGCCCAGCTGGCGCTAGCGGCTTTCTGCGTCGAGACTGCCGCTACGGCGGTGATTTCGCGTCATCCACAACGCTGGCGGCAATCTCGACGCGAAAACTAGAGGGCGTCGCGGGCGACCGGGCAGGACATGCACCGCGGACCACCGCGGCCGGTGCCCAATTCCGAGCCCGCGATCGTCAACACCTCGATGCCGGCGTCCTGCAGCCGGGTGTTGGTCTGCACGTTGCGCTCGTAGGCGACGACCACACCGGGCGCCAACGCCAGCGTGTTGTTGCCGTCGTCCCACTGCTCGCGTTCGGCGACGACGGGATCCAGGCCGGTGTCGATCACGCGCAGCTTGTCGATTCCCATCGCCCTGGCCGCCGCTTCCAGAAATGGCGTCTCGTCACCGATGTTCACGCCATCGCCCGCCGGCTGGATCGTGAATGCCGACAGCGTGTCGATGACGTTGGCGTACATGACCACCGTCTCGGTGTCGACCATCGTGCACACCGTGTCCAGGTGCATCTGCGCGCGCTGCTGCGCGATCGGCACGGCCAGCACGGTGTGCGCCAGGTCGTCGTCAAAGAGACTGCGCGCCAACGCTTCCACGCCGGCAGGGGTAGTCCGCTCCCCCACCCCGACCGCGACCACGCCCGGGGATAGCAACAGCACGTCGCCGCCCTCTACAGGTGCCGATCTCGACTCGTACGCCTTGCGCACCCCGGTGAATCGCGGGTGGTGGGCGTAGATCAGGTCGGTCAACGACGTCTCACGGATCCGCGCCCGCAGCGCCAGCGACGGGATCACCACCCGCGCGCCGATCCAGATCGACGAGTCCCGGGTGAACACCAGGTTCGGCAAGGGATCGATCACGAAATCCGCACCCTGATGCATGCGAAGCACCAGCGACACGTCGGTTCGGGTATCCGGCGGCAGCTCGTTGAACGTCATACCGGCCATCAGGATGTGCGCTAGCTTGGCCGGGTCCAGTCCACGCAGGTAGGCCGAAAGCTCTTGCGCCAGCGGCGCTCCCAGTCGGCGCGCATCCACGGCGGCGGCAACGCCCTGCATCCGGGCGGCGCCGCTGTGGTTGAGCGCCTCGGTCAGCAGGTCGGACAGCAGCAGCACTTCCACCCCGCGCGAACGCAGCAGCTCGGCGAACTGATCGTGTTCGTCCTGGGCACGGTCGACCCACGGCAATCCATCGAAGAGCAGCTGGTCGTTATTGCGCGGATTGAGTCGACGCAGCTCCGCGCCGGGACGATGCAGGATCGCCACCCGCAGCGCGCCTACCTCGGAATTCGTGCTGAGCTCGATAACACCCACAGCTAAACCGTAGCCGCGCGAAACAGGGTCGTCGCGTCACACCCGGGGCGCGCTGGTAGCCCGGCGAGTCCTGCTCAATCGAACGGATGTGCGATAGGCTGTGCGGCGTGGGGACCCAGATATCCGGGGTACAGGGCTCGCTGTTCGAGCACACCCAGCGACGACAACTCGGCGACGGTGCCTTCATCGAGATCCGCGCTGGCTGGCTCAGCGACGACCCGTCCGGTTCTCAAGACCTGCTCGACACGCTGTTGAACACCGTCGCGTGGCGAGCCGAACGCCGCCAGATGTACGACCGGGTGGTCGACGTGCCGCGACTGGTGAGCTTTCACGACCTGACCGTCGAGGACCCGCCGCACCCGCTGCTGGCGCGGCTGCGCCGCCGGCTCAACGACATCTACGCGGGCGAACTCGGCGAGCCCTTCACCACGATCGGACTGTGCTACTACCGCGACGGCTCCGACAGCGTCGCCTGGCACGGCGACACGATCGGTCGCAGCAGCACCGAGGACACCATGGTCGCGATCATCAGCCTCGGCGCCACGCGGACCTTCGCGATGCGCCCGCGCGGGGGCGGGCCGTCGCTGCGGCTGCCGCAAGCGCATGGCGATCTGCTGGTGATGGGCGGATCCTGCCAGCGCACCTGGGAGCACGCCGTACCGAAGACCGCGCTGCGCAAGGGCCCGCGCGTCAGCATTCAATTCCGGCCACGCGACGTGCGCTAGGACGTACGGATCGCGGCGACCGCCGTGACGAGCAGGTCGCGGGCGCGCTGCGTGTCGACCTTGGCGACGGGCTGGTCGGGCACGACGAGCGGGTTGGCGATCACGATCACCTGATAGTCACCGAATTGCGCGGAGTAGTCGTAGAGCTCGCCGGTGCGGGGACCGCCGGCGACCAGCGCCTGCAGGACGCGGTGCACGCCGAACGTGTGCGTCCCGTCGATGTTCGGCGCGTCGATGACCTCGAGCCCGCCGCGCACGCCGGTCCCGGCGAACGCGACCTTGGTGCAATCCTTGCCCGGGTCGTTGACGGGCAGCGGTTTGGAGGTTTCCACCGCGATCACGACATAACGGTTCCCGCTACCCTCGGCGGACACCGCGGCCATGTTGCCCTGCACGTCCGGCGGCATGTCGGGTCCGGCCGCCAACTTCGCGCAGTTGGCGGGGTCGAACTTCAGCCCCTCGGGCAACTTGCGGGCCGACAGCAGCTTGGGATCGATCGCCCGTTCCGAGATGTCGGTGACCTTGAACTCGGGCCCGAAGCTCGACTTCACACCGACGACCTTGGCGATGTCGGCATTGGTCGGGGGGGCATTCGATGAGCAACCGGCGAGCACGCACACCGCTGCGATCGCGCATACCAGCCTGGACACCGTGGCTAATCTACCCAAAGCCGGGCATTCAACCGCGCAACGTCGACACCGTTTTGACGAGCAGATCGGCGGCGAATTGCGGCGGCAACGCCGGCAACGCCGACCCCGGATCGGTGGTCACCGTGGTGAAGGCGTAGTAGCCGCCCAGGTAGGCGATGAATGTGTATGCCCGCGAATCGATTTCGGTGCCCGACTCAACAGCGGATTTGACGTCGACGATCATGCCGAGGGTTTGCGCGTCGTCGATGCGCGGCGGGTCGGTGAGCCGGACGCCGGCGGTGGTGCGCTCGGCCGTCATGGCCCACTGGCCGCAGGTGTCGACGACACTTCGGTCCAGGTCAACGTCTGGCAAAGCCACCACAGCCACGTTGATGACGCCGCCCGGACCTGAGGCGGACAGACCCTGCGCGGATCGGTCGTGCCCCTTGCCGGGATCGGCGAGGACGGCGCATGACGCGGGCCGAGACGTGGCGTTCGGGTCAAGACCCCAGACCAGCTGCGGCGAGGACGCGCTCGGAATGCCGGGCGTGGCCTCGTAATTGGGCGGGAGGTCGCGAATGACTCGCTTGATGTTGGCGGGGTTGACGGTGGTGGAGTGCGCCGACGGCGTAGGCGTGGCCGACGGCCGGTGTGTCGGCGCGTGGCTACATGCGGCCACCAGCACCGTGAGCACCGCACCAAACCAGAACGGCCGCATGCGAAGTTGATACCACGAGACGAGTAGCTTGACGCATGTGTGCACACGCGTCCTCTGGAACACCAACAAGCTGTCCGTTCTGACCGGCCGCAGCATGGACTGGCCAGAATCCACTGAGCCGATGATCGTGGCATTTCCGCGCGGACGCGAACGTGACGGCGGTGTGGCGGCCGGAAACACCGTCGTCGCACAGAATCCGCTGAAGTGGACCAGCCGTTACGGGAGCCTGGTCACCACCGTCTACGGCGTCGGCAGTTTCGACGGCGTCAACGAACGCGGCCTGGCCGTGCACGGGCTGTATCTGGAATCCACGGATCTGGGGCCGCGCGACCCGTCCAAGCCGGGATTGCACGTCGGACTGTGGACCCAGTATCTGCTCGACCAGGCCGCCACCGTTTCCGAGGCGCTGGTGTTGATGGACGGCATTCAGCTGGTGATGATCACCGCGCGCGGGTACGACGCCACCATCCACCTCGCGATCGAGGATGTGTCCGGCGATTCGGCCATCGTCGAGTTCGACCACGGTCGCATGGTCGTGCATCACGGTCGCGAGTACACCCTGATGACCAACGACCCAACTTATGACGAACAGCTGGAACTGCTTGCCAAGCAAGACTTTTCCAAGCCCGGCTGCGAGATGCCGCTGCCCGGTAACGTCAACGCGGTCGATCGGTTCCAGCGTGCGGCGTACTTTTTGGCACTGCTGCCCGAGCCGCGCGACACCCGGCAGGCAGTGGCCGGCGTGATGGCGATCATGCGCAACGTCTCGGTGCCGTTCGGCGCGCCCTACGAGGATTTCGGGATCTACAACACCGAATTCCGCACGGTCACCGACCTGACAAACCGGACTTACTTCTTCGAGCTGACGACCAGTCCGAACACGGTCTGGATCGAGCTGGACGGCCTCGATTTCACCGAGGGATCCGATCCGGTCGCGATCAACCCGTATGACGACGACCTGGTCGGTGACATCACGCCGAAGTTGACCGTCCACCAGCCGGTGTTCTGATTCAGCCCAGCGCCTCGATCACCTGCCGGGCGACGCGCTTGATCTCGTCGGCCAATTCACGCTTGATGCCCAAGTCGCGCCGCCGCGGCACGTCGATGACGGTGGTGATGACGCCGACATCTTCGCGTTGCCAGATCGCGCCGTGACGGTCCATGATCGCGCGCATCGGCAGATTGTCGGAAAGCATTCGCGCGGAGAACCTTTCGACCCCGTCAACCTTGGCGGCAATCGACAGCGCACCGATCAGGAAGCTCCCGATCCCCCGGCCCTGGTAGGCGTCGGCGACGGTGAACGCGATCTCGGCGACCGTCGGATCCTTTTCGTCGCGGACGAAGCGCGCATCGGCCACCGGGTCGTCGCCGTCGGTCACCACCCACACGAAATGGTCGACGTAGTCGACCTCGGACAGGTAGTGCATCAACGCCGGTGAGGGCGGCCGGGCCGTCATGAACCGCCGATACAGCGTTTCGCTGGAGAACTGGATATGGCCGTGCACGGTGCGCACGTCGTCACCGGGCAGCACCGGGCGCAGCAGCAGGTGGGTGCCGTCGCGCATCCGTATCGGGATGGGGGTGACGAAGGCGGCCAGCCGCTGGCGCACCATCCGCAGCAGCCGGGGCATGATGCCCGGGATGTGCACCAGCCGAGTGAACGCATCGTTGTCACCGATCCAACCGGTCAGCGGCTCGAGCGTGGTGACGGTCGCGATCCGGGGGCTATCGCGCAGCAGCGCGATCTCGCCGATGATCGCGCCGGCGGACGTCTGGCCGATCGCCACCGCGCCGTCGGCCCCGACGTGTCTGATCTCGGCGGCGCCCGAGGAGATCAGCAGAAACGACACGGCCTGCTCGCCCTGCTGCATCAGAATCTGTCCGGCCACGGCGCGCAGCGGCTGCAGGGTGGCCGCCAACGGCTCCAAGTCTTCGATGGCGCATCCCTCGAAGATGTCCATCGCGGCGAGTTCTTCCGCCCGCGCGCCGATCAGCTCGGCCACGGCGGCCCATCTTGCGGTCCGATTCGCTCAGGCTATGGCGTCGGCGGGCGGCGCAGCAACAACCAGGCGAACCGATGTCACGAGTTCCGTGGATCTTCGGCGCCATTGCGGTGAGAATCACAAGTAATGCAGCCAGCCAGGATCCAGCACTGGCCGAGCTGAATCGCTGCACCGACCGTGGCGAGCCCAACTGGCTAACCAGCAGGTTTGTCCTGCTTTGGACTAGGCGTAGGGGTTTGCCGGAGCGGGCACGGGCGTGACCGAGACGGCCCGCAGCGTCGGGATCGGCGGCGTGTGCGGCTGGCGCTGCGCGGGCGTAATCACGCCCTCCACCCGCAGCCACGTGTTGTCGGCGAAGTGCACCGTGCTGCCGCCGTCGTGGTCGCGCAGATGAATGCGGGCCAGTTGGGCGTCGGCAGCGCAACAGATGATGACGATGCGGGCCAGGTCAATTCCGCCGGGTTCGTTGAGGGCGAAACCGGTGACCGTGATCAGCCGGTTGTCCAGCGAGCCCGTGCTGTCGTTGGCCGAACGCACCACCGCCTCGGCCAGCGAGATCTCGGGCGCCCGCCCCGGCGGTAACGGCGGAAATGCCACGCGCAGAACGTCATTGGAGACGTTCGTCACCGTGGCGGCCTGGGGCCGCAAGGCCGGGGGCGTCACAAAGCACAGCACCACGATGGGCACGGCAAGCAACCACACCACGCCGCCGCGGTGGGCATGCCCGTCGTCGTGATCGCGTCCGCCGCGGCGGACGTCGCCGACGATGGACACCAGCGCGAGCACGATCAGCAGCGCGGCGGTGAGCACCAGCCACGGCAGCAGCGACGGCTTGACGTAGCGGGTGAACACGCCGGTGGCCACGATCAGCGCGATGCTCAGCCCGACCAGCAGCAGGATCGTGTTCTCGGTTTCACGCTTCATCGAGAACCGCCCAGCAGCAGCACGCCGACTCCGGTGGCCACCACGGTGGCCACGACGAAAGTCGCCGGGCCGAAGCGGGTGGCGAACGCCCGGCCGAACATGCCGGACTGCATCGCCAGCAGCTTGACGTCGACGGCGGGCCCGACCACCAGGAACACCAGCCGCGGAATCAGCGGCACCATCGTCAGGCTGGACGCCACGAACGCGTCGGCCTCCGAGCACACGGCCAGCGTGACGGCCAGCGTCGCCATCACGATGACGCCGAGAACCAAATGCGCGCCAACGTTTTCGAAGATCCACGGCGGCACCAGCACGTGCAGCGCCGCCGCGGCGGCGGCTCCCACCACCAGGTAGGCCGCCGCTTGCAGAAAGTCGTGCCGGGCCACCTCGCAGAACACCAGCCACTTCGAGTCGGCCTCCGGGCTGTGCGAGCCGTGCTGCGGGAGCCGGCGGGTGATCCATTCGGTGCGGCCCCACCGCGACCACGCCCAGCCCATCACCACTGCGGTCAGCAATGACGCGGCGACCCTGGCGATGACCATCTTCGGCTGACCCGGGAACGCGACGGCCGTCGCGACCACCACGACGGGGTTGATCGCGGGTGCGGCGAGCATGAACGTCAACGCCGCCGCTCCAGCCGCGCCGCCGTCGCCGAAGAGCCGCCGAGCCACCGGCACCGAGCCGCACTCGCAGCCCGGCAGCGCGGCCCCGGCCACGCCGGCGACCACGACCGCCGCGGCGGGTCGCCGGGGCAGCCAGCGCACCAGCCGTTCGGGCGACACGAACACCGCGATCAAACCGCTGACCACTACGCCCATGCCCAGAAACGGCAGGGCCTGGACGAAGACGCCGCAGAACACGGTGCCCGCGGTGGCCAACGCGTCGCTCTTCGCCACAAAGGCGCGCACCCAGGTCCCCGCGATCGCGAATCCCACCAAACCGAAGACCAGGACTTCCATGGACCCGAAGCTCGATTGACGCTCGGCTCTCACTGATCGCACCCGGGCTGAAATCTCATGACCATTGATGAAAACGATTATCACGCGCCTGGTCCGGCGCTCCCAGCCGACCCGCCGATACGGTCGGCTAGCCTGCAAGGCGATGCGCCAGGATCCGGTCGAGACGACCCGCGGCCTGATGAGCCGGACCGCCGAGCTGCGACACGGTTTTCTCGACGTGCTGGGCGAATCGACCAGTGCGCCGGTGCCGACCGTCGCGCAGCGCGCGATGAACAGCCCGTTCGTCGCGACGGTCTACGAACGGCTGTGGCGACCGACCGCCTTCTACGCCGCCAGCGGCCTCACCCACCGGGCCGAACAGCGCCGGGCGGCGTCGGCCCTGCAGCTGCCGACCGCGCACCGGCTGCTCGATGTCGCTTGTGGCCCAGGCAATTTCACCGCCCCCCTGGCCGCCGAACTGACCGACGGCGGCCTGGCGGTCGGATTCGATATCTCCGAGTCGATGCTGACGCGGGCCGTCGCCGACAACAGCGGGCCGCACACCTGTTATGTCCGCGGCGATGCCCGCATGTTGCCGTTCGGCGACGAAACCTTCGACGCTGTTTGCTGTTTCGGTGCGCTGTACTTGATGCCCGAGCCGTTCCGGGTGGCCGCCGAGATGGTGCGGGTGTTGCGGCCCGGCGGCCGGATAGCGATCCTGACCAGCTACGCCCCCGATGCGGCAGCGGTGCGGCACCTGATGACCGCGGTCGCGCGCATCATCGGTCTCACGGTGTTCGGCCGGCGCGACTTCGTCGACCTGTTCTCGTCGGCCGGGCTCGTCGACATCGAACAGCAGACGCAGCGCGTGGTGCAGTTCGTCGTCGCGGCCAAGCCGGCGGCAACGACCTAGGACGCCGCCTTGCCGACGCCGAGAATCCGGACGACCGGCGTGCCCTCTTCGCACTCCAGCACCCAGGGATCGCCGCCGTTGACGGGCTCGGAGATGAGCTTGTACATGATGGGGGTGCCGACCCGATGCGACCTCTGGGTGCATTCGACCTGGAACAGCCGGTAGTCGCCGTCTTCATCGATGGCCAACGAGAAACCCGGCTCGACGGATTCGACGGGAACCTTCTGCAGGTAGTACTCGATACTCATCTCCATCACATTAGAGCCGACACCGTCTCTAATCCCGTGTCGAAACACTGTCTTATCAAATGTTCAGCTAGATTTTTCCGACCTGGTCGGGACTGCGTTTGACGCCGCGCCTCACCCGGGCGCGGGGCGCCAGTGCCATCAGCGGGGCGGGTCGTCTCCCGAGTCCGGTTATCCGCCAAAGGACCTGTGATTACTGTTCTACATGCCGAGCTTGAGCGCGGCCCCGGCATCGACAAAGAGCTGCTGGCCGGTGACGTAACGCGACTCGTCCCTCTCCTGAGCGCTTAACCGGCCGTTCGGCTTCGATCAGGGATGCCCAACCGCAGGTGTTCGCTGTGGTAAATGGCTTGATCGAGTAGCTCGGAGACGTGGTTGTCATAGAGGGTGTAGATGATGTGGCGCCCGGCGCGGTTGCCCACGACCAAGCCGAGGTTGCGCAGCAGGCGCAGCTGGTGTGACACTGCCGACTGTTCCATCCCGATGGCGTCCGCCAGTTCGGCGACCGGCCGGGGTCCGTGGCGCAGTTCGATCAAGATCAGCAACCGGCTCGGTGCACCGAACGCCTGCAACATGGTCGCCACATGCTCGATGGCATGGGCGTCAAATCGCGAGGCCCGGCGATCGCGGCTCTCGGGTCCGTGTCCCATGGCCGAAAGCATACGTGACATGTGCCATATGAATACGTCTTCATGTTTGCTGGGAATGGCTGCCGAGGGTAGCCGTTGAACGCGAAAGTGGTTCACTGCTGCCGACGCCATTGACCTACCCGACGCATCAGTTGCGCGGCCCCGCGCCCGACGGCGCGAGCAAAAGCGTCTGCCACCTTTACCGCAGTGGCATCAGCCTGTCCCGAATGACCTTGACGTGAATAAGTTTCGACAACCGGTCTGCGAGGAGGTACCGTACGGACAATCACTAATGAAAACGATTATCAATAAGAGGTCCAATGCGGACACCCGTCATTCTGGTCGCTGGCCAGCAAGGCACCGACACGGTGGCGGCGGCCCTGCTGCGCACACCCGGGACACTGGTCGTAGAGCACCGCTTCGACGGTGATGCGGTGCAGCGGACGATGACAACCCTGCAACGCGGTCTGTCGACAACCTCGGAGGCCAAGCTCGAACTCGATCACGGGTGCCCGTCCTGCACAATCCGCAACGACTTGCTGGTGTTGCTGCGCCAGTTGCATCGCTGTGACGGCGTCGACCGCATCGTGGTACAGCTGGCCCCGTGGCTCGAACCCGAACCGATCTGCATTGCCATCCACCACGTTCGGGTACGCGTGGCACCCGGATACATCGATGGACCTGCGGCACTGGACGTGTCGATCGCGGCCGTGGTGGCCTGTGTCGATTCGTCGGTGTGGCTCAGACAGGTGCTCGGGGACGCTGTGCTCGACGACGGACGCTCCCGTGCCCAAGTTGTCGCCTGCCAAGCCGAATTCGCTGACCTCGTGGTGCTCAACCACGGCGACCCGTTGCTGGCCGCAATATTGCGTCGTCTGTCACCACGGGCACGCATTCATGTCGGCGCTGACGGCATCGAGCACGCCCTCGACAACCTGTACCGCGATGCCCGCCGCGGTCAAAGCGACGATCCGCACGCCCCGCTGCTGGCCGGACAGCCGCCGCTGGATTCGCGGGGCCCGATCAGCCTCATCGAATTCAATAGCCGGCGCCCGTTTCACCCGCAACGTCTCCACGCGTGTCTGGACCTGCTGTTAGATGGCGTCATTCGCAGCCGGGGACGGCTGTGGTTGGCCAGTGAAAACGAGCAGGCGATGTGGTGGGAATCGGCCGGTGGTGGATTGCGGATCAGTTCGGCCGGCAGATGGCTGGCCGCCTTGACGGGGCCCGAGCTTGCCAAAGTTGACGCCGAGCGACGTGTCTTCGCCGAGTTGCGGTGGGACGAGCAGTACGGCGATAGACACACGGCCATGACCGTTCTGGTGTACAGCGCCAACCCCGCCGAAATTCTCCGTGCTCTCGAAGGCGCGCTGCTTACCGACGCTGAATTCCGCTCGCCACAGGAATGGCTCGACTACGAAGATCCATTCGGTGACTGGCCGCAAGACCTGCGTGAAGCACTACCCGAACAGGGCCAAGACAGAACTGCCCGCGACACCCAATTCGAAGGCCGCCGATGAAACCCAATGTCCGCCACCACCATGACATCGCGGCTTCAAACGCAAAACCTAGCGCGAGGTCTCTGTCCCGGTCGGCCCTCGCCAGTTCTCAGATCGTCGACTCGGCGTGGACTGAATTCGCGTCGAACGCGGTCATCGAGCCAGCCAACGTAGCTGCGGGCCGGTAAGCGGAGGGGGAATCATGCTGGATTTTGCGGCGTTACCGCCGGAAGTCAATTCGACGAGGATGTATTCCGGCCCGGGGTCGGGGCCGTTGCTTGCCGCTGCGGCGGCCTGGAATGCCCTGGCCGCTGAAATGCGTTCCGCGGCAACCGATTACGAATCGGTGATTCGGGAACTGAGCAGCGCGGGTTGGATTGGTCCGTCGTCGGCGTCGATGATGGCGGCGGCCGCGCAGTATCTCGCGTGGCTCAACGCCACTGCTGCGCAGGCTGAACAGGCGGGGATGCAGGCTCATGCGGCCGCCACCGCTTTCGAGGCGGCGTTCGGGATGACGGTGCCCCCGCCGGTCGTTGCGGCCAACCGTACTTTGCTGGCGAACCTAGTGGCCTCCAACATTTTCGGGCAGAACACCCCGGCGATCGCGGCCACCGAAGCCCAGTATATGGAGATGTGGGCGCAAGACGCCGGCGCGATGAACGGCTACGCCACCGCCTCCAACGCCGCGGCGCAGATGACACCGTTCACCTCGCCGCAGACCAACACGACCCCTGATGCGGCAACCGGGCAAAACGAGGCGGTCTCTCAGGCATTGAACTCGGCGGCCGGCAATGCGCAGTCACTGCTGTCGGCGGACCCGGCCAATGACGTCAACGCCCTGGCCGCTCCGCAGGCGTCGGGATCGCTCTACGATTACCTGACGCAATTCTTCGGCAACACCAACAACACGGCCGCGGGCCAGTTCTTGAGCAGTAACTTTTTCGCTAACTCGATCCTGAATGGTTCGCTGGCCGGTGGCCCGTTTAACCCGCAATCCATCATTTCAACCGTCGAGGGCTTCAACTTCCTGCAGACCACGGCGACGACGCTGGGTGGTTTGGACGACTTCACCGGCGGTGCCGAGGCCGCCGTCACCAGCCTGAGCGCCAACTCGGTGGGGTCGGTCAGCGCGGGGGGCGCGTCGGCGGGAATCGGTAACGCGCATCTGGTCGGTTCGATGTCGGTGCCGCCGAGCTGGAGCAATGCGGCCACGATCAGTGCCGGTCAGGGGCCGGCGCCGGTCACCGGGCTCAGTGATATCGGGTCGGCCGGGACGCCGGCTGCGGGCGGGCCGGGTGGGGTGGCCGGGCCGCTGGGGGGCACCGGCAAGCGGTTGCGCCGCGCCATCCCCCGGTACGGGTTTCGGCCCGTGGTCATGCCACGTCCGCCGGCCGCCGGTTAAGAGACGTCAGGAGGAGATGTCATGCTGAACTTTGGGGCGTTGCCGCCGGAAGTCAACTCGGCCAAGATGTATGCCGGACCTGGATCGGGGTCGATGCTGGCCGCCGCGGCGGCCTGGAACGCGATCGCTGCTGAGATGCGTTCGGCGGCAAGTAATTACGACGCGGTGATCCGTTCGCTGGTCAGTGAGGGCTGGCTGGGTCCGGCGTCGGCGAAGATGGCGGCGGCACTGCAGCCGTATCTGCAGTGGATGAGCACCACCGCCACGCAGGCCGAGCAGGCCGGCGCTGCGGCCAACGCGGCCGCTGCCGCCTACGAGGCCGCGTTCGCCGCGACGGTGCCCCCGCCGCTGGTGGCCGCTAACCGCACGCTGCTGGCGAACCTGGTGGCTACCAACATCATCGGCCAAAACAGCGGGGCGATCGCGACGACCGAGGCGCAATACGGCGAGATGTGGGCCCAAGATGCCTCGGCGATGACCAGCTACACCACGGCGTCGCGGGCCGCCACGCAAATGACGCCGTTTAGCGACCCGCAGTCCGACACCAGCGCGGACGCAACGGCGTTGCAGGCCGATGCGGTGACCAATGCCAACGCCCTGGCCGCCCCGTTGGCCGCCGGCGCGGGAAACAACATATTCACGCCCGGCTCGGGTTCAGACACCACCGGACTTTCCGGGTTGCTGAACATTTTCAGCAATTCCAACCCGAATCTGCTGGGGGCTTTCCTCAACAACAACAGCGTCTCGGGCCTGTCGAACGCCTTTACCACCAACGGCATCCTGAACCCGACGACAATGATAGATCCCGCCGCGACAGCCGTCGCGAACGCCGCCGTACAAGGGGCGACCACCTCAGGGCTGGAGGACCTGGCCGCCGGCCTTGGTGGGGCGGCTGCGGTGTCCTCGACGACCAGCCTGCCGGGCGCGGCCGCCACCGCCGCAGTAGGGCAGGCCAGTCTGGTGGGGGCCCTGTCGGTCCCGCCGACCTGGGCCGGCAGCGGCGCCACCGTCAGCACCGTCGCGGCCACAACGCAGGTCGGCGCCGGGGCCTACCACAGCTTCGGCGCGGCCACCCCGATGGTGATGGAAGAAGCCGGAGCAGTGGGCATGCCCGGCGTGCCGCTAGCCGGCGTTCCGGGGGCGCACGAGGATGAATTCGCCGACCCGATCTACGGGTTCCGGCCCCGCGTCATCGGCCGCCCACCCGCCGCCGGTTAACGCCACATGAAAGCCCTACCGCTGCTGACAAGCCTCGCCGCCCTGATCGGCCTGGCCGCACCGGCCCACGCCGACCCCGCCGACGACGCCTTCCTCGCCGCACTCACCAACGCCGGCATCACCTACCACGACCCCGACCACGCCATCAAAGCCGGCCAAAAAGTCTGCGACCTCGCCAACTCCGGAACATCACAACTCGACATCATCCGCGACATCCGCGATCTCAACCCATCCTTCACCATGGCTAAGGCCGCCCAGTTCGCCAAAGCCGCCGCCATGGCCTACTGCCCCGAACGCCTGGCAACCGACAGCGGCGGCAACGATCCCCGCAGCGCCGGCACCTATCCCAACAGCTGAGCACAAGCGCCGGCTCTTCGTACGGAATGCTGTCTGCGTTCCGTGCACCGTGGGCGGACTGTGCAACCTCAATTCCCGTGTCTCGCAACCCGCGGCGAACCTGGCCGCACATCCGAGCGGCGGCCCCTGCCTTGGGTGCAAACCGCGCAGACAGGTGCTATGATCCAGCCGTATCGCTAATGAAAACCATTTCCAATAATGACAATGGGGAGCGCTTGGTGAAGAGACAATCTGCGCGGCGCAAGGTGGCAGTATTGGCGGCGGTAAGCACGGCCGCGATGCTCCTCGGCGGCGTTGCGTGTAGCACCAACAACGGGCCGCAAGCTGGACCCGGTGGCACCAGCAGCACCGGCACCGGTTCCAAAATCACGGTTGTCGCGACCATCAACGCGTGGGGCAGCATCGCCGCCCAGCTCGGCGGCGACCGAGTGCAGCAAACCAGCCTCATCACCAACCCCGACACCGACCCGCACAGCTACGAGCCATCGGCTGCAGATGCGCGCTCGGTCGCCGACGCGACGATCGTGGTTGAAAATGGCATCGGCTACGACGCGTGGGCCGACAAATTGGTCGCCTCCGATCCGAATCCGAAGCGCGCCGTTGTCAATGTCGGTGACACTGTGGGAGTCGGCGCGGGAGGCAATCCGCACCAATGGTATTCGCCTAACTCGGTCTCCAAGGTGGCCAATGCGATCACCGCCGCTTACAAGAAGGCGGACCCGAACGACTCGGCATATTTCGATCAGCAGAACTCACGGTTCCTCAACCAGGGCCTGTCCAACTACCACAGCTTGATCGCCACCATCAAAGCCAAATACGGTGGGGTGCCGGTAGGGGCCAGCGAATCAATCTTTGCTCCGCTCTCGGATGCGTTGGGGCTCAACCTGATTACGCCGCCAGAGTTCCTCAAGGCAATCAGTGAAGGCACCGATCCGTCACCGGCGGACAAGGCGACCATCGACCACCAGATCGCTACCAAGGCGATCAAGGTATACGTGTTGAACAGCCAAAACAACAACCCGGATGTGCGGGCGCAGGTCGACGCAGCCAAGAAGCAGGGCATTCCCGTCACTACGGTGACAGAGACTCTGTCACCGGCGAACACGTCGTTTCAAGATTGGCAATCCGCACAGTTGTCTGCCCTGGCGGATGCTCTGCACACCGCGACAGGACAGTGATGACCAGCGCACGCCCCGGACCCGCCGAACTGCAGGTCGACCGAGCCCCAGCGACCGAGGAGATCGCGGTCCGGATGCGCGGCGCTTCAGCCGTGGTGGGCGGCAAGACGGTGTGGTCGGATGTCTCCCTCGATGTCGCCGCCGGAGAGTTCGTCGCGGTACTCGGTCCCAATGGCTGCGGAAAGTCGACCCTGCTGAAAGTCCTATTGGGGCTGGCCCCGGCGCACGGCACGGTTGAGGTGCTGGGCGAGCGCCCCGGCCGGCGCAATAACCGGATCGGGAATCTGCCCCAGCGGCGCGCATTCGACGCCGCCGTGCCCATCCGCGGCATCGACGTGGTGGCCCTGGGATTGGACGGCGCGCGCTGGGGAACACCCATCCCCTTCTTGAGCCGGCTTCTCGCCCCGCGACGGTTCGCGGAACGTCAGAGACGGCTTGAACATGTAATCGAACTGGTCGGCGCGACGAAGTATGCCCAGCGCCCGATCGGCCGCTGCTCGGGTGGCGAACAACAGCGGCTGCTGATCGCACAAGCACTGATCCGTCAGCCGGAACTGATCTTGCTCGACGAGCCCCTCGATAGCCTCGATGTGCCCAGCCAGGCCGGGATCTGCGCTCTGGTGGGCGACATCTGCCGCCGCGAGCACGTCGCGGTGATCATGGTGGCCCACGACGTGAACCCGATCCTGCCGTACCTGGATCGCGTCATCTACATCGCTGGCGGGTCGGCCGTGATCGGAACTCCCGAGGAGGTAATCACCGCCGATCAACTCAGCGCGCTCTACGGCATCCCGATCGAAGTCCTCCACGACCGGGCCGGGCGCTTATTCGTCGTCGGCCAGCCCGACGCTCCTCCCCCGCAGACCGCGCGAGCCCAGGCATGAATCCGCAGCTGACCTGGAATCTGATCACCGACGTCCAGCAGATGTGGGCCTACCCGTTCATGGTGACCGCGTTTCGTGCCGGCACGGTCGTCGCCGTACTCGCCGGCGTGGTCGGATGGGTAATGGTGCTGCGCAAGGAAAGCTTCGCCGGGCACACGCTGGCCATCGTCGGCTTCCCCGGCGCCGCCGCCGCGGCGTGGCTCGGCGTGGCCACCGGCTACGGCTACTTCGCGGCCTGCATCGGCGCCGCAGCCGCGATCGCGTTTCTGCCCACGTCGAACCCGGCACGCGAGATGGGCGGCCTCAGTGAGGAATCCGCGGGAATCGGCACGATTCAAGCTCTCGCACTGGCGACCGGATTCCTGTTCGTCAGTCTCTATCACGGATTCCTCTCCGGGCTTACCAACCTGCTCTTCGGCACCATCGCCGGAGTCAGCGCCGAGCAGCTTCGGGTGCTGCTGATCGCCGCAGTGGTGTGCCTTGCTGTGCTGGCCGCGATCGGGCGTCCCCTGCTGTGGGCCTCGATCGACCCCGATGCCGCAGCCGCCAACGGCGTCCCGACCCGATTCGTCGCCGGGATGTTCCTGCTGGTGCTTGGCGCCGCCGCTGCCGGTGCCAGCCAGATTACCGGCAGCCTCTTAGTATTCGCGCTGCTGGTAGCTCCGCCCGCGGCCGCATTCCACCTCACCGCCCGTCCCGCGACGGGCATTGCGCTCTCGGTCCTCATCGCGGTCGCCGTGACGTGGGTGGGGATCGGTTGCGCGTTCTATTCTCCGTATCCCATCGGGTTCTGGGTGAGCAGTTTCGCGTTCGGCGTCTACTTGCTGGCGGTTGGCTACCGGGCGAGCGTCGAGCGGACACTACGGCGGATCGACCGACAGCGTTCGCCGATTCGTCCTGCGGTGGCGGCATGACGGTCCACGATGGGCCCGCCTACGCGTCCGGGCCACTGAGCGGCTTGACGAATATGCTCGCCCACCCCTTCATCACCCATGCGCTGGTGGCCGGGACTGCGGTGGCGGTGGTGTGCGGGCTGGCCGGTTACTTCCTTGTGTTGCGCGGCCAGGTGTTCGCCGGCGACGCACAAGGACATATCGCCTACACCGGCGCCATGGCGGCTCTAGTTGCCGGGCTCGACCCGCGCGTGGGATTGTTCGCCGCGACCATCATCGCCGGAATCGCGCTCGGCTTGATCAGCCGTCGTGGCGCCGACGATGTCGCCATCGGCTCGTTTTTCTCCTGGATACTCGGCCTGGGCGCGCTGCTATTGACGTACTACACCACCCATGGCAGCGGTAACTATGGCACAGCGAACGTCAATGTCTTGTTCGGCAGTATTTTTGGGATCAACGACCAGGCGAGTGCCGTGGCGCTGGCGGTCGCCACCGGCGTGGGTGTCGTGCTGATCATAATCGCGCGCCCGCTGCTGTTCGCCACCATCGATCCGGGCATCGCCCAGGCCGCCGGCGTTCCGACCCGGCTGCTCGGCTCCCTCTTCTTGGTCATCGTCGGCGTCACCGTCGCCGAGGCCACTCAAATCATCGGCGCGCTTGTCGTCCTCGGCCTGCTCGCCGCGCCGGCTGCAGCCGCCATGCGGCTAACGGCCCGTCCCTGGCGGGGGTTCTGCCTGTCTGCCGTCTTGGCCACCGCCGCGATCTGGATTGGCGTCACCATCGCCTACGCCGTTCCCGCGGCGCCAGCCACCTTCACCATCATGAGCGCCGCCGCGACCATCTACCTGATCGCCGCAGTGATCGGCACCCGAAGCCGCGAGCCGCGGTATGCGCAGGCGGCGCAGTAACAGCGAAAAGCCAAGGAGCGCAACGATGCCCGCACCTCAGGTGCGACGCCCGATCCGAATGACGTCCCAGCAACGAGCGCTACTCGACCTGCTGCATCGCAGCGACCGCTTCCGGGGGGCCCAACAACTCCATGACGACCTGCGTCAAGGCCGCGGCGTCCGGATTGGTTTGGTGACCGTCTACCGGATCCTGAACCTTTTGACTGACCTGAAAATCACCGAAACCCAGCGCGCCGAAGACGGTGAAATGTTATATCGGCTGCGGACCACTTCCGAGCACCGCCACTACTTATTGTGCCGACAGTGCGGGCATGCGATCGGCTTTACCGCAGACGAAATCGAAGCCTTCACAAGCAAACTCGCCCAACAACACCACTACACCGACCTCGCCCACGAGATCGACTTCTACGGAACGTGCCCACAGTGCGTCGAAATCTGAACGCGAGCGGTTAAGAACAGCACTTTGCCGACCACACCGCGAACGGGATCGCGCGGAATCCTTGAGGAATCAGCGCATCTTTGCCAACCTTAATGAAAATCATTATCATTAATGGGTGCCCCCGCAACACTATGCGCTGCTTCCCGTAACCGTGCTGTCCGGCTTCCTCGGAGCCGGAAAGACAACTCTGCTCAATCATGTCCTGGCGAACCGGGAAGGTCGGCGAGTCGCGGTGATCGTCAACGACATGAGCGAGGTGAACATCGACGCCGCGCTGGTCGCCGGAACCGGCTATCTGGACCGCACCGAAGAGAAGCTGGTCGAACTGACCAACGGCTGCATTTGCTGCACGTTGCGCGAAGACCTCATCGAGTCGGTAGCGCGCCTCGCAGCGGCCGGCCGTTTTGACTATTTATTGATCGAGTCGACGGGAATCTCCGAACCGATGCCGGTTGCCGCGAGCTTCAGCTGGGAGTTCGACAACGGCTTCAGCCTCAGCAGCGTCGCCAGGCTCGACACCATGGTCACGGTCGTAGACGCATCGACGTTCCTGCAAGAGCTGGCCCGCGGCGACGCGCTCGCGGCTCGCGACCTCGCCGTTGACGGCACCGACATCCGCACCATTGCCGACCTGCTCGTTGACCAGGTGGAATTCGCCGACGTCATACTGCTCAACAAAACCGATCTGGTCGGCGAAGACGTCTGCGCAAGGGTAACCGCAGTGCTACGGCGCCTGAATCCGTCGGCCCGCATCATGCCCACCAACCACGGCCGGGTGCCACTTGAACAAGTGCTGGGCACCGGGCTGTTCGACCCCGATCTCGCCGCGCAAGCCGCGGGCTGGGACGAGGAGCTGCGCGGCGGTCACACACCCGAAACCGAGGAATACGGGATTAGCAGTGTGACGTTCCGCGCACAGCGCCCTTTTCACCCAGAACGTCTGCAGGCGGCTTTGGAAGAATTGCAAGGGTTGTTGCGCAGCAAGGGTTTCTGCTGGATCGCAAGCCGACCCGATCTCGCCGCGATCTGGTCTCAGGCCGGCCCCAACCTGATGATCGAACCGGCGCAATACTGGGCGACCGCCGACTTCTCGCCCGGCCAGGAAATCGTGTTCATCGGGATCAAGCTCGACCGCGACCGCGTCCTGGGGCTGATGTCGTCGGCATTGCTGACCGACGACGAGTTCGCCGACGGCCCGCAGCACTGGACCACCTACCCCGACCCGCTGCCACCGTGGAGCGTCGCTCATGCCTACTAGGCAACAGTGATGGCCCACACCCACAGGTACCGTCCCGCCGACCACCGGTCGCGTCGCGAAATCGATATGGCCATCGGCGTACTGATGGGCATTCGGCGTTGCTCGCAAAAAGAGGCTTTGGACACGCTGGTGCGCGCCACGCGCGCCAGCGGGGTCGGAATCGGAGGGGTTTCGCGCACGCTGCTCGACGTCGTCAGCGAGGGCCCCGAACCATCCACCGACGACGCCATAGCGCATTGGAATGCGTTGCTTGAGCTCCCCAGCCGTTGAGGTCCGCCGTCAGCTGCGGTTGCCGTAGCGGCGGCGGAATTTCTCGACTTGCCCTGCGGTGTCGAGGATTCGGCGCCCTCCGGTCCAGAAGGGGTGCGAATCGGAGGTGACCTCAACGACGACAAGCGGATATGTCTGTACGCCCTGCGGCGTCTCCCACTCGATGGTGCGCGAACCGGTCATCGTCGACCGCGTGAGGAACGTCTTGCCGGTAGTGGCGTCCTGGAAGACCACGGGGTGGTAATCCGGGTGGATGTCGGGTTTCATCCTGGTTTCTCGCACCTTCATGTTGACAATCATTTTCATTAGAGCGCTCACCACGCTACCGTCACGCGCCAGCCTTGTCGACAAGCATTTTCAATAACCAATTTCGGGTAGGCCGCTGAGCGCTGCCAGTGCCGCAGGCCATTGCGGCAATGGGGTCCGACCGGCGAGCTCAGGCGGTCGTTTCGCTCGCGCCGAGGCGCAGGTGCTCGATGTGGTAGACGGCCTCGTCGAGCAGTTGAGCGACGTGGTTGTCGTAGAGGCGGTAGACGATGTTGCGGCCGTTGCGATCGCCGGCAACCAGTCCCAGGGCGCGCAGCAACCGCAATTGGTGAGACACCGCCGGCTGCTCCATGCCGACCGCCGTGGACAGTTCGCCGACCGAACACGGAGACCGCCTTAGCCGGGTGAGGATCATCAGTCGGTTCGGTGAGGCCAGCGCTTGCAGTGTCTCGGCGATCTTCACGGCCGACATCGAGTCGAGGGTGGCCGGTGGCGTCACCCTGCCGTCGACTCCGTGTCCCATCTCCCAATTGAAGCACGCGCCCCAACCGATATGACATATGTAGAGCTTTACATGTATACATGTACGATGACGTGTACCACCGCGCAGCCGACGCGCACACCCTCGTGGACCAGTGGGCCCGCACGCGTCTCGGGACTGTGGTCGGTCGCATCCGTCCGATGGGCGACGGTCGCTTTGGCCCTGTTCATGGCCGGGCTCGCGACGCAGTTGCTTGACGCTCCTACGTGGACGTGGTGGGGCTTGTACCTCGCCTGCTACCTGACCGGCGGCTGGGAACCGGGCTGGGAAGGCTTGCAGGCGTTACGTTCTCGCACGCTGGACGTCGATCTGCTGATGGTGGTCGCCGCCGTCGGCGCCGCAAGCATCGGCCAGATCTTCGACGGCGCACTGCTGATCGTCATTTTCGCCACGTCCGGCGCATTGGAAGACGCGGCGACCAAGCGCACCGAGGATTCGGTCAAGGGATTGCTAGACCTTGCACCCGATCGCGCGATGCGCCTCGACGCCGCCGGGATCGAAGAATCGGTCAACGCCGCCGACCTTCGTGTCGGCGATCTCGTCATCGTGCGCCCCGGTGAACGTGTCTGCGCCGACGGTGTGGTTGTCGACGGCGTCTCCGACGTCGACCAGTCGTCGGTGACCGGGGAGTCGATGCCGGTCACAAAGTCGGCCCACGACGAGGTTTTTGCCGGAACCCTCAATGGCGCTGGCGCACTTCGTATTCGCGTCGCCAAAGACCCCTCCGACACCGTCGTCGCCCGCATCGTTGCCCTGGTCGCGGAGGCGTCGGCCACCAAAGCAAAGACGCAACTGTTTATTGAGAAGGTCGAGCAACGCTACTCCGCGGGCGTCGTCGTGGCGACGCTCGCCCTGTTCGCGGTGCCCCTGATCCTCGGGGCCGACCTACGGTCCACGCTGCTTCGCGCGATGACGTTCATGATCGTGGCATCGCCGTGTGCGGTGGTATTGGCGACCATGCCACCGCTGCTCTCGGCGATCGCCAACGCCGGGCGGCACGGTGTGCTAGTCAAGTCGGCGGTCGCGATGGAGCACCTGGCCGCCACCACTGCGGTGGCCATCGACAAGACCGGCACGCTCACGACGGGGACACCGCAACTCACCGGCATCGCGGTGATTGAGGACCGCTGCTCAGATGACGACGTGCTGCGAATAGCAGCCAGCGCAGAGCAATTCAGCGAACATCCGCTCGGGCGCGCGATCGTTGCCGCCGCGCGCGCACGCGACCTGCCCTTGGCTGAAGCCACCGATTTCGCGGCCCTTCCCGGTCGTGGCGTGCGTGCGCGTGTCGCGCGCCGCAGCATCGAAGTGCTGAGCCCGCGGGCATTTCACAGCAACCCGGCCGCGGCGAGCGACCTGGAACGCCGGGGCGCCACGGCCGTTCTCGTCGTCGTCGATGGTGCGCCGGTGGGCGTTCTCGGACTCGACGACACCGTACGCCCGGGATGCGATGTGGTGGTCCGCGCAATCGCCGCGATCACCGCGGGACCACCGGTGCTGCTGACCGGTGATACCCGCCCGGCAGCAGAGCATCTGGCCGCACAGGTCGGGATCGTCGACGTCCGCGCCGACCTGCTGCCCGACGACAAGGTCGCCGCGGTGCGCCGGCTCCAGGCCGACGGCCACCGGGTGTTGTTGGTCGGCGACGGCATCAATGACGCGCCCGCCATGGCCGCCGCGCACTCCTCGATTGCCATGGGCCGCAACGGAGCCGACCTCACCTTGGAAACCGCCGACGCCGTAACCGTCCGGGACGAACTCGCCACGATCCCGGCCGTCCTTGCGCTGGCCCGTCGGGCGCGTCGGGTCGTGATCGCCAATTTGGCCATCGCGGCGGCCTTCATCACCGGACTCGTCGTCTGGGACCTGTTCGGCCGCCTGCCACTGCCCCTCGGCGTCGCGGGCCACGAGGGCTCGACCATCATCGTCGCTCTGAACGGATTGCGACTCCTGAGCGGCGGGTTTGGCCGATCGCTCCCGATGCACCCGGATCGTGATGTAACGGATTGACGATCGTTACCGAAGACAGGGGTAGTGCATGGCTGTGCACTTCCTGACTCCTAGGAGCGATATGACCGCACTGATGACGATCGGCCCATGGACTACCCGGACGGTTGGTCGCTGCGGCGCGGTTCGCGCAATTCGCCAGCCGACGCCACGGGCAGATCTCATCGATGCGGCTTGCCGGGCGGTGCGCCCATTGGCGGTTGCGGCCGGCATCCTCGCGGCCGCAGCGACGCTGCCTGCGCTCGCCCAGGCCGACACGTCCGGCGACGCAATCACCAGCGCGCTCAACGGCGCGGGAATCGGCAACAACGGCTCGCTGAGCAACACCATCGCCGGACTGGGCCAGTCAATTTGCCCATCCTTGGTAAAGCCGGGTGCGACGGTCGCGACCGTAGCGTCGCAACTGTCTGGGAAGACTGGGCTTTCGGCGACCATGGCCGGGCTGGTCACCAGCATGGCGATCCAGATGGAATGCCCGGGTGTGCTGAACTCGGTTGCCAACGGCAAGATGCCGTTCCCCCTGATGGGCGCCAACCCCGCGCCCACCCCGTTTCAGTTGCCCGGCCGCTAGCCCGCTTTGGGCTAGCGGAACCCGGCGGGGCACGAGGGCTCTCCGAGCAGGGCTATCGTCTCGGTGAAAGTCGTCGATCGGTAGGAAGGGTCACCATGACGAGCTCCGTTGGCAGAGTGGCCGGCAAAGTCGCGTTCATCACGGGTGCCGCGCGTGGCCAGGGCCGAGAACATGCCGTCCGCCTCGCCGAGGAAGGCGCCGACATCATCGCCGTGGATCTGTGCGGCGACGTCGAGGGCGTGATCTATCCGGGAGCCACCCAGGACGATCTCGACGAAACCGTGGCGCTAGTCGAGAAGTTGGACCGGCGCATCGTGGCCGCCAAGGCCGATGTCAGAAACCTCGTGAGCCTGCGCGAGGCGTTGCAGCGGGGAATCGACGAGTTGGGCCGGCCCGATGTAGTGATTGCCAACGCCGGCATCAGCGGCAGTCCCGCGCCCGCCGCGATGATCGAAGAAGCCGCCTGGCAGACGATGCTGGACATCAATCTCACCGGGGTCTGGCACACCGTCAAGGTGGCAATACCGCATATGTCCGACGGCCGCGGCGGATCGATCATTCTGGTGAGCTCAATGTTGGGACTCCGCGGTGGCGGGTACATGGCACACTACGCCTCGGCGAAGCACGGCGTGGTCGGATTGATGAACTCGCTCGCGAATGAGCTTGCGCCGCAGTTGATTCGAGTCAATTCCATCCACCCTGGCAACATACGGACGCCGATGATCGACAACGAGCAATTCCATCGCACGCTGCGGCCCGACCTCCCCAACCCCACGATGGACGACACGGCCGCCGTGCTCGGCCACTTCCATATGCTGCCGGTGCCGGTCATCGAGGCGAGCGCGGTCAGTAACGCCGTGCTGTTTCTCGCCTCCGACGAGTCGCAGTACATCACCGGCGCCGCGCTGCCGATCGATGCCGGGGCGGTCGCGAAGTTCTAATGGCACCGGTCACCGGGCGCATTTGCGAAGGCGGCATTCCGCCGCGTAAGTTACTATCTACGTATGCATGCAGATAGTGGCGCAGCTGAGCTTGCCGAGGATCAGGTCAGCCTGATCGTCGAGGTCTTCCGAATGTTGGCCGACGCCACCCGCATTCGGGTGTTGTGGGCGCTGACCGAGGGCGAGTCGTCGGTCAACGATCTGGCCGAAAAGGTGGACAAGCCCGCGCCGTCGGTGTCCCAGCATCTGGCCAAGCTGCGGATGGCTCGGCTGGTGCGCACCCGCCGGGCCGGCACCACGATCTTCTACAGCCTGGAAAACGAACACGTCCGCCAACTGGTCATCGACGCGGTGTTCAACGCCGAACATGCCGGTCCCGGGGTGCCGTCGCACCACCGCGGCGACCCGAACGTGCGGGGCATCACGACCGATCGCCGGCCACGAAAGGCCAACGCGCGATGAGCGATCACGGGCACGACGATCACGAGCACCCGAAGGGATTGCACGGCGCGATCAAGGAGGTTTTCGCGCCGCATTCCCACGATGCCGCCGACAGCTTGGACAGCGAGCTGGAATCCAGCGCCGACGGCATCCGCGCGGTCAAGATCAGCCTGCTGGTGCTGGGCGCGACCGCCGTTGCGCAGATCGTCGTGGTGATCCTGTCCGGCTCCATCGCACTGGCGGCCGACACCATCCACAACTTCTCCGACGCCCTGACCGCCGTGCCGCTGTGGATCGCATTTGCGTTGAGCACCAAGGCCGCAACCCGCCGCTACACGTACGGCTTCGGCCGGATGGAAGACCTTGCCGGACTGTTCGTGGTCGCGATGATCACGCTGTCGGCGATCATCGCCGGGTACGAAGCCATCGAGCGGCTGATCAATCCGCGGCCCATCGGGCACCTCGGCTGGGTCGCGGTGGCCGGACTGCTCGGGTTCATCGGAAACGAATGGGTGGCGCTCTACCGCATCCGGGTCGGACGCCGCATCGGCTCGGCCGCGCTCGTCGCGGACGGCCTGCACGCGCGCACCGACGGCTTTACCTCGCTGGCGGTGCTGATCGGCGCGGGCGGCGTGGCTTTGGGCTTCCCCCTCGCCGACCCGATCGTCGGCCTGCTGATTACGGTGGCCATTCTGGCCGTGTTGCGCACCGCGGTGCGTGACGTGTTCCGTCGGTTGATGGACGGTGTCGATCCGACGCTGATCGACACCGCCGAAGCTGCGCTGGCCGCCCGGCCGGGCGTGCGGTCGGTGCGCAGCGTGCGGATGCGCTGGATCGGGCATCGGCTACATGCCGACGCCGAACTCGACATCGATCCGGCGCTGAGTTTGGCTGCGGCACATCAGATTGCGCACGAAGCCGAACATGACCTGATCCACGCGGTGCCCAAGCTGACCACCGCGATGATCCATGCCTACCCCGCCGGCGGCACCAATGCGGCTCAGCAACATCGCGAGAGCGTCGCGTCGCACAGCCATCACCACTGAACGGTCGGAAGGGACACCGATGACAGAGCCGCTCCGCATCGTCGCATGGGGCACCGGAACGGTGGGCTCCGAGATGTTGACCACCATCATCGATCACCGGCCCGATCTCGAGATCGTTGGCGCCCGGGTGTATTCCGGCGAAAAAGACGGAGTCGACGTCGGCACCCTGGTGGGCCGCGACCCGATCGGCGTCGCGGCGACCACGGATGTCGACGCGATCATGGGGCTCGACGCTGACTGCGTGCTCTACACGCCGCGCAACACCAACCTCGATGAGGTGTGCGCATTGCTTGCCGGTGGGAAAAATGTTGCGACAACGGCATTCCTGTTCCATCCGCGCCGCATCACACCTGCCGATCGTCATCGAGTGCTCGAGGCCTGCCGGGCCGGCGACACGACGGTGCATGGCAGCGGGTTGAACCCCGGGAACCTCTCCGGCGCCCTGCCGCTGACGCTTTCGGGCATGTGCCGCACCATCGACAAGATCACGCTCCAGGAACGCGCCGACTGGTCGGTCTACGAAAGTACGTCAATCACGTTCGACAACATGCGCTTTGGCCAACCAGTCGAGGAGATCAGTCCACAAGCCAGCGAGTTCCTCGCCTTCAACAGCGGGATCTTCACCGAACAGGTCTGGTTTCTGGCCGACGCACTCAATGCCGACATCGACGAGGTCACCGCGACGGTGGAGGCGGTTCCCGCCCGGGAGGATCATCAGATCTTCGATCATGTGCTGCGCGCGGGAACCACCGCGGGGCAGCGGTGGAAGTGGTCGGGCCGGCGCCACGGCGAGGTGCTCGTCGAAATCGAGACGCTGTGGACCGTCGGCGGCGAGTACCCGGAGCACTGGCCCAAACCCCAGGACGGGTGGACGCTGACGATAGAGGGCGACCCCTCGATGCGGACCCACTTCTTCTGCCTGGCGAGCTTCACCCGCGCCGCGAGCATGGAAGAGCATGTCCGCTCGGCAAGCGTGGCCACCGGCATGCAGGTGCTCAATGCCGTCCCCGCGATCTGCGCCGCCCCAGCGGGCTTCGCCACTGCGGCAACGTTGCCGCTGATTCGCAGCCATGTCGGATTCGGCAACACAGCCAAGGCGTGATCGGCTGCCCGGCAGGCTTTTTGCGATACCTTAGCCGACACGCGAGTACAGTTACTCCGATGGCGGCCGCGACGTCGAATGAGCGAATGATCGCCGGGGTTGCTGCCGCGGCCGTCTCGCTCGGCGTGGCCGCGCTGGCGGGTATCCCGTTCGGCGCGCGGGCGGATGCTCGTGCCGCGATCGGCTCGGTGATCGTGGACCTGACCCCGGGGCCGGTCAAAGAATGGGCGATTCAGACCCTGGGCTCGCTGGACAAAATCTTCTTGGCGATCGTCGTGCTGGTGGTGATCGCGACGATCGCGGCGCTCGCCGGCAGCTTCGAATCCAAGCGGCGTCCCGTCGGCAGTGCGGTAATCGCCGCGGCGGGCATCCTCGGTTGCGCCGCGGTGCTATCGCGGCAGGGCGCGACGTTGCCCGACACGATACCCACGGTCACGGGCACCGTCTGCGGCGTGGCGACCCTGCGCTTTCTCACCCGCCGGTTCGGGCCAAAAGAACCGGCCGCCGACGACGACGGCGACGAGCCGGACGCACGCAGGCGCGCGCTGGTGGTATACGGATTGCTCGGATTCGGTGTGGTGAGCGGTGTCGTGGGTGCGGTCGTTTCACGATTGGTGCATTCGGTGGCCGCCGACCGCAACGCCGTCACGCTTCCGACACCGCGGGTACCGGCTGCACCGATACCCGCCGATGTGCAACCGAAAGGCGTCGCGCTCCCGAGCTTCATCACCGCTAGCGGCGACTTCTACCGGGTGGACACCGCGCTGAGCGTTCCCCAGCTGAGCCACGGCGACTGGCGGCTGCGCATCCACGGCATGGTGGACCGCGAGGCTACCTACAGCTTCGCCGACCTGGCCCGTTTCGAAGTCATCGAGATAGTGACGACGTTGACCTGTGTGTCGAATCCCGTTGGCGGAAAGCTGATTTCGACGGGGGTGTGGACGGGATACCGGGTGGCCGACCTGCTGGCGGCGGCCGGTGTGCACGTAAATGCCGACATGGTGCTCTCCACGTCGATCGACGGGTTCACCGCGGGCACACCGGTGCAGGCCCTCACCGATGGTCGCGACGCGCTGCTGGCGGTGGGCCTGAACGGTCAGCCGTTGCCGGTCGAGCACGGCTACCCGGCCCGGCTGGTGGTGCCCGGGCTCTACGGGTACGTGTCCGCCACCAAGTGGGTCGTGGACTTGGAGCTGACTCGTTTCGACAAAGCGAAGGCGTACTGGACGCGGTTCGGCTGGGCAGCGCAGGCGCCGATCAAGACCGAGTCGCGCATCGACGTGCCGACCGACGGCCAGAAACTGGCACGAGGAGCCGTCGTGTTCGGTGGGGTGGCGTGGGCACAGAATCGGGGGGTGCGGGCCGTGGAGGTTCGCATCGACGAAGATGGATGGCAGCCTGCCGAACTTGGCGCCAGCTATTCCAACGCGACGTGGCGATTGTGGAGCTTCCCGTGGCAGGCGAACACCCCTGGGAATCACAGCATTACGGTGCGCGCCACCGACAACTCCGGAGCCACCCAAACTGCGGATCAGGTTGGCAGCATCCCTGACGGCGCCACCGGCTGGCACACGGTGAACTTCACCGTGGCGGAGAACTAGCGAACTATTTCGACTTGAGTTTGCGCCAACTGAATACCGCGATGACGATGCCGATCACCACCGTGATCGGACCGATGATCGACCAGGTGGTGGTGTTGCTCATCGGGCTGCCACCCAACACCCCGAATCCCTGCAGCGCCCAGATCAGACCGAACAGCGCGACGAGTAATCCGACCGCGAATGTGACAACGAAAGCCCTACTCATACACCGAAGCCTAGGCGCCGCAGTCCAGATGGCCCACCCTCCGGCCCGAATGAGCCGGCTGGATGGTGAGTCGCAGATCATGAACACGCTTGGTCGGGCGCGCTACCGCCCACCCCCTTCATTCGCGATGTGGGCTCCCGCTCCGGCCTGATGTACGTCGGTTATGAGATGACTCAGTCGCAGCGACGCGAGCTTCCACACATCTCCGTGGCGCACCCATCGCTCGGTGTAGTGCCCGTAGCCGGTGACCGACATGCCGTCCTCGAACACGGCCCGGTCTTGCATTGCCCAAATCACTTGCGCCTCTTCTTCATTGAGGTCGATCTCGGGTGTATGGACCTGGTGAGCGGTCTTTGACCCGGCTACAAGGGATTGCAGTAGCGCCACTGTCTCGTCGCGTCCCACGGTCATTTGCGGCTCGGAATGTCCGTCACCCATGCCAAATTCGATGTCTTCGGTCATCAATGCCGCTAGGCCGGTCCAGTCCTGGGTGTCGAGGGTTCGGCAGTACTTGGCCTTGGCTTGGGTTAGCTCGTAGCAGGCAATCAACTCTGCTTGCTCGGTCATCTGACCGCCAGTTCGAGATGGTCGAGTCGGCGGACGAGGATGCTGGGCAGCCAGTGTCCGACGTCGGTTGCCTCGATCCAGGTCGTCTGTTCCAGCAGCGTCCGCAAGACGATCTGGGCCTCCAAGCGTGCCAGTGCGGCCCCGACGCAGAAGTGTGCGCCCTTGCCGAAGGTGATGTGCCCTTTGGCGCCGCTGCGGTCGAGCCGGAACTCGTTGGGTTTGTCGAACTGCCGGGGGTCGCGGTTGGCGGCCCCCCACATCAACAGCAGGCGCGAGTCGGCGGGCACGTCGACGCCGCCCAGCGTGGTGTCTCGTGTCACGTGGCGGTAGTGGCCGCGAAACGGCGACTCGTAGCGCAGCGTCTCTTCGATGAAAGCGCCCAGCAGTTCGGGATGGGCGCGGAGCTGTTCCTGGATCTGGTTCTGGGTCACCAGGATCCAGGCGGCGCTCCCCAATAGTGAGGCGGTCGATTCGCCCGCCGCGCTGAACAAGGTGAGCATGATCCCAAGCGCCGGGAACTGCTCCAGTTCGCCAGAGGCGTGGCGGGCGGCGAGGTCGCCGATGAGGCCCGGCGCAGGGCGTTCCCCGGCCCTCGCGAAGTGCTCCATCACATACCCGGACAACTCCACCGCCGCCACGCCCGCGGCTTCGAGTTGGGTCGGGCTCACGACGCCGTCCAGCAGAGTGGTGGTGGCATACCCCAGTCGGATCAGCATGTCGACGTCGTCGTCGGGCAGCCCAAGTAGGCGGGCGACCACCATCATCGGGAGCCGATTGGCCATTGCACTCATCCACTCGATCCGACCGTCGACCAACCCGTCGGACCACAGTTTGATCGCCGTGGCTTCGGCGAACCCCTCGATGACACGTATTCGCCTGGCCGAGAGGTGGGGCAGCAGCATCTTGCGGTGCGCGTCGTGCACGGGATCGTCCGCGGTGGCCAGGGCGTGCATCGGACCGCCGAGTGTGCCCATGTCGAACGGGGTGACGGTGCCGTCGTCGTGGTAGACCATCGTCGCGGTGAGGTTCGACGAGAAATCCTCGACCCGGTTGACGGCCTCGGTCACGGCGTCCCAGCCGCACACGGCGTGAAAGACTGAATCCCCGATGCGATGGACCGGCGCTATGTCGCGCATCCGGTCATAGAGCGGGTAGGGGTCCTGCAACGCCGCGGTGCCGAAGAAGTCCGTCGCGTCCGCCAAGAGGGTCATGCGCTCAGGGTGAATGCGGCGTGCACCTGCGTCAACGGTGTACAGCGAACATGCAAACCGAGTCGATACGAGCGCCGCTGCGCGCTTCTCAGGCCGATGAGCCGACCAGCGACTTCCCTGATAAATCGACTGGAATTCTTCTCACGGTGATAAAAATACTTTATGGGTTCTCGGCTCTGGATGAACTGAAACGATGGCGGATCAAGACTGGCTGATCGGTCGGGGGCGACACGACGAAGCCGCGGAACGCATCTACGCCGCAGCCGCCAACTTGATGTTGCGGCACGGCTACGACGCCTTCAGCATCGACGCTGTGGCCGCCGAGGTTCACTGTTCACCGGCGACCGTCTACCGCCACGCCGGAAGCAAGGCCGCAATCCGCGACGTCGTCCTGCGCCTGCAGGCCGAGCGCATCCTCGACTCGGTTCGGGAAGCGATCGCCGGGCTCACCGGTCCGGAGCGAGTCGTCACCGCCACCACGGTCGCCTTGCAGCGCCTGCGGGCTGATCCGCTCGCGAAGACCATGCGTTCGATGGCCGCACTCCCGGCCGAGGGCCTCACCGACTCACCCATCATCTCCCGCTTCGCGACCGAAATGGTGGGGCTGAGCACGCCCGATCCCCTTGCCGCACAATGGTTAGTCCGTACATTCCTGGCTCTGTGGTACTGGCCGCTCAAAGACGCCGATGCCGAAAGCGAGATGGTGCGGCGGTTCCTCGGGCCGCCCTACGCCGTCGACACCATCGACTCGGTGCCTAGCTCGTCGCCGGCGACGTAAAACTGAACCGATACGACAAAAAGTTGGCATATTCGGGGGTAACTACACTCCGTGACTTCACCACACCAGGGACGGCGTTCGTCAAACCTCAGTCCGCGCAGTCGGTTTGGTCGGCGCAATTCAGGGGAGAACGTGGATTCCCCACTTGCCGAGCAACGGCTGAACAAGTGTGAAGTACGTCGTATGGTCGTCACCCTCCGGTGAAGACATCAAGATGCCAACGGCACTCACGGTGCCGTCATCGTTCTTCACGAAGCCAGGACTCCCACTGTCGCCATGCAGGCTGTACACGCCAGCTTCGATCACATCGTTGTCGATTTCTGTAATCGCGCCGCACGTCTCACCGGTGACTGCACCCAGCTTGCAGAACGGCATGCCAACCTTAATTTGGTTGCGGCTCAACACATCTCGGACAATCCTGCCACCGACATCACCAATTGGGGCACCAACGCTTGGATCGAGGCGGATGATCGCAGCGTCCTTGTTGTCGCCTTCATTCTCGCTGGCGGTAATAATCCCGAGCGGGACGTTCTGGCCGTAAGTCCATACCGAACCGTCGTGGGCGTCGCAATGTCCACTGGTCAGCAAGTAGTAGTTGGCGTCGTTGCCTTGAGCCGCGAAACCCGCTGTGCACCTGCCGGTCTCATCATCGACTTCCACGCCGGGCATCGGCGGTCCTTCTGCCAGCGCCGAACTCGCGAACCCCGGGGCGGCCAGCACCATGGCACCGAATACCCCCAGCCCCCGCAACCACCGTATCGCCACGCCACTCTCCTCTGTGCATGTCGAGCCCAAATGTTATCAGCCAGCAAACGCCTGATAGTGAACAAGAACAAACTGCAGCAAATGTGCAGGCGGTGTCAGTAAGGCGACGGTCGGTCGGAGCACCCGTTGGGCCGCGTGCCGTGCAGTGGATCGCGGCGCACGGCTTCTTAGACCTCCCACGCTGGCGGTGGCCGCGAGAGGAGACTTGTCGCCGGCCGATACATATCCAACTTCAGACCCTCTCATGTACTGTCCGGTACAATGAAGTCTCTGTGACCGGCATCTGTGATTGGCGGCGAAGCAGCGGTGGATTGGGACCGAGTCGCAATTGTTCAGACGAGAGGACGTTCTGTGCCCGCGCAGGAAAAAGCAATTCGCCCTACAACACCCCACGATCGCATTCCTGCGGGGCGTCTGTATCCGTCGTAACCCAGCTCCGGTAGCGGCCCCCGCACGGCCGCAACGCGCGGCATATGCGGGCGCTGGCAGTTCGAAACGACCGCCGTTACTTACCGGCGAGGTTCGTCTGAGGTGCACCGATCCGCCGCAACCGACCCGCCCCTGGACCGGTATCGGTGCCGTAAGTGAGACGAGGACCGCATGACTCCCGAGGACATCAGGACGGCTACGGGACCGGTGGATCTCATCTATCGCGCCGGCGCAGCTGGCGCCGTGTGCTGGGCTCGCGACTATCGCGGGCACGTGCGGGAGCTGCCCATGGCCCGTTGGATCGGCGGACCGCACGCCAGCCACCGCGATCGGCTCGCCGATGGGCACGTTCTGCGGCACTGCACGGCGCGGCCAACCCTCGACCTCGGATGCGGCCCCGGACGATTCACCGCGTCGCTGCGAGAGCGCGGCTGGGCTGCATTGGGCGTGGACGCCTCACGCGCCGCCGTCGACCTGACACGCGATCGTGGTGGAACCGCGATTCACGCTGACCTTTTCGCACCGTTGCCCGCCGAAGGCTGTTGGGAACAGATTCTGCTCACCGACGGCAACATCGGCATCGGCGGAGACCCCGTCCGCATACTCAGGCGCGCCGTTGAGCTGCTCGCGCCCGGCGGAATCGTGGTCGCCGAGGTCGACCCGGTTACGACAGCGGCGTGTCGCGAAGTACTGCGCTGGGAAACCGAACATCATGTCGGGCAATGGTTTCCCTGGTCACGGGTCAACGCAGCCGCACTCGGCGACCTCGCCAGCACCGCTGGATTACTGGTCAGCAGTATCGTCGATTTCGATCACCGTGTGATCGCCGTGCTGCGCGTGGCAACGCCGGCCGGGAGGAGTGGTTAATGCACAAGACATTGGTTGGAAGCCCGTCTGTGACTGCCCTGGTCAGTGGCGGCGGCGCCGCTGACCGGCGCTGATTCGCAACTCTTATAGAGTGGCGATTGTGTCTGTGTCGGCGCGCTCCTCGACGGCACGCCCCCTGCCGGTAACGGAACGGGGGAGGCGCAGCCGTGCCGCAATCATCGACGCCGCGGCCATGCTGATGTATCAGCGCGGTGTGGGGCTGACCACCCTTGATGATGTGTTGGCCGCCGCCGGTGCGGGGAAGTCCCAGCTGTACCACTACTTCGATAGCAAAGCCGACCTGGTTGCGGCGGTGATCGAGAGGCAATTGGAGTTGGTTCTCGCCCAGCAGCCCACGTTGGAACACATCGACTCCTGGGAGGGAATCGATGGTTGGGTCCAAGGCATTCTGGCCGTACACAGCGCGCCGGGAGGCCCATTTGCCTGTCCCTTAGGGACGATGGCCTCGGAACTGAAGAACGACAAAATCTTTGCGCCGCTACTGGATGTCGCATTTCGCCGGTGGGAAGCCGCGTTGGCGAGGGGGTTGCAGAGGATCCAGGACCGCGGTGGCCTAGTCGCCGAGGCCGACCCTACGCGGCTTGCGACCGCGGTGATCGCCGCGTTGCAGGGCGGTATGCTCCTCGCCCGGGTCCGCGGCGATGTCACTCCCTTGCAGGACACGCTCGTCGGCGCGGTCGTGCAGCTGCATGAATGGGAACGCAAAGCCACCACGCGAAACCGGCGGGCCCGCCAACCGGTTCAGGAACATCCCGCCCGGTGAAGGTTCTGTCGGCGCGGTGTTAAACCTACCCAGAGCTTCCTGACGGCGTTATACCGTGCGGTACAGTCTCGGTGTGGTGCACGGGCTGTCAGAAGCCCCATCAACGGCGAGTCCGCGGCATGAGCCGAGTCCATCGCGCTCAACAGCCGAGGATGGCCGCGAAAGGAGCCGACCATGCAGGTCTTACGGACCCCCGATGAACGATTCAAAGCGTTGCCCGACTACGGATTCCAACCGCGCTACGTGGAGGTAGCTGCCACCGATGGAAGCATGCTGCGTGTGCACTACCTCGATGAGGGCCCACGCGACGGCGAAGTGATCTTGTTGCTGCACGGCGAACCGTCGTGGTCCTACCTATACCGTTGGATGATCCCGGTGCTCGCCGATGCGGGGTTACGGGCAGTCGCCGTTGATCTGATTGGTTTTGGGCGCAGCGACAAGCCTGCCAGTCGCGACGACTACACCTACCAGGCGCATGTGGACTGGACGTGGGCGGCCGTTGAGGCGATCGGCCTTGATGCGATCACCCTGGTGTGCCAGGACTGGGGCGGACTAATTGGCTTGCGCCTGGTTGGTGAACACCCCGACCGCTTCGCCCGGGTGGTGGCTGCAAATACATTTCTGCCGACTGGTGACATACATCCGGGAGAGGCATTCCTGGCTTGGCAGCGGTATAGCCAGGAGGCACCTGTGCTCAATGTCGGCCGGATTGTCAACGGCGCCTGCGTGTCCAAGCTGAGTGCCGAGGTCATTGCCGCCTACGACGCCCCGTTTCCCGACGAATCCTTCAAGGCAGGCGCCCGACAGTTCCCCATGCTTGTTCCGACCACCCCCGAAGATCCCGCCTCCCCGGCAAACCGGGCTGCCTGGGAATCGTTGCGCCAGTTCGATCGGCCGTTTCTATGCGCCTTCTCCGACTCGGACCCCATCACCCGCGGCGCCGATGCGGTGTTCCGCGCGCAAATCCCCGGTGCCGCAGGGCATCCCCCGGTAACCATCGCAAACGCGGGACACTTCCTCCAGGAAGACAAGGGTGTTGAACTCGCCGCCGCTGTGGCCCAGTTCGTCGAGGCCACTCCGCAAGCGAGCCGGTGCGGCTGAATACGAGATGACGTCCTCCATACCGTCGGCAGACGAACCAAGTCCTGCGTCGCGCCCGGTGCAGCCAGAACCCGACGACGCGACCGTGGATCCGGTTGCCGCGGCCGATGTGCTGGTGCCTGTTGGGCCCTCCTCGGATCAGCTGCCCGAGGTGGAGGCACCGGTGCCTGGTGGCACCAGCCATGGGGCGGTCGCGGAAGCCGACTCTTCCCTCGCCGGGCCGGGGGCCGGCTATGGATTCCCGGCGGCGTTGTGGCGTGCCCTGGACGATCATCCGCCGCCGGGTCTGTCGCGGATACGGTGGCGCAGTCCGCTGCGCGGGCCGTGGCTGACTTCGGTGTTCGGGGCAACGCTGCTGGTGGTGTTGCCGATCGTCATCGTGACCGGGCTGCTGTCGTACATGGCTTATGGGCCGAAGTACGGGCAGGCCATCCCGTTTGACGTCGGGTGGCTCAAGCTGCCCAGCTTCGACTGGCCGAGCAGCCCGTCCTGGCTGTACCGCCTGAGCCAGGGCCTGCATGTGGGTCTGGGACTGGTCATGATCCCCGTGGTGCTGGCCAAACTGTGGTCGGTAATTCCCCGGCTATTCGCCTGGCCGCCGTCGCGGTCGCTGGCTCAGGTACTCGAGCGGGTGACGCTGCTCATGGTGGTCGGCGGGATCCTGTTCGAGATCGTCACCGGAGTCCTCAACATCCAATATGACTACATCTTCGGATTCAGCTTCTACACGGCGCACTACTTCGGGGCGTGGGTATTCATCGCCGGCTTTGTGTGCCATGTCTGCCTGAAGTTGCCGACAATGGTGCGCAGCCTGCGGTCGCGGTCGCTGCGCTCGGTGTTCGGCACCTCGGTGGCCGACACGGTGCCCGAACCGCTCGACCCCGGCGGGCTGGTGGCACCCGACCCCGATCCCCCGACCCTGAGCCGGCGCGGTGTGCTGGCAGTCGTGGGCGGCGGCAGTTTGCTGGTCGGGGTACTCACCGCTGGACAAACCCTGGGCGGGTTCACTCGCAGTGCGGCCTTGTTGCTGCCCCGTGGTCGCAGCTATGGTAAGGGGCCCAACGACTTTCAGATCAACCGCACGGCTGTTGCGGCGGGCATCGACGCATCCGTCGCCGGAGAACAGTGGCGCCTGCACTTGTTGGGCGGCCCCGAACAGGTGACATTGGACCGCGCCGCACTGGACGCGATGCCACACCACACTGTGGAGCTGCCCATCGCCTGCGTCGAAGGGTGGTCGACCACTCAGACCTGGTCCGGTGTCCGGCTTTCCGATCTGGCTGCCGCGGCCGGGACCCCGCACCCGGCTTCAGCTGTGGTGTCCTCGCTGGAACGCTTCGGCGCTTTCAACCGCGCGATCTTGCAAAGCAACCAGATCCTGAACCCCGACTCGCTGTTGGCTTTTCAGGTCAACGGCGCCGACCTCTCGTTGGACCACGGTTATCCGGCTCGGATTATCGTTCCGGCGCTCCCGGGTGTGCACTGCACCAAATGGGTATCCGCAATCGAGTTCCGGGGGACCTGATGCGAGCACTCGGACAACGGGCGTCCCGTTTGTACGGAGATCGCCTGTTTCATCTCCTCGTGGTGCTGGCCGCATTGGCGTTAGGCGCCTACACGATCTCGGTGTTAGGGGTGCGAAACCTGTTTAACCCGACGGTGTGGTGGCAATCCATCGCCGTCTGGTTCGCGGTGGCCGTGATCGGCCACGACCTCATCCTGTTTCCGCTCTACTCGCTGGCTGATCGGCTCCTGTCCGTGTCGCGACGCTCACCGGTCGGCCACCGCGACTACGCCGCCGTAAATCCGTCGAGGCGCATCCCGATTACGAATTACCTTCGGCTGCCGACCCTGGCGGCGGCGCTGTTGTTGTTGATATTTTTGCCGGGGATCATCGAGCAGGGCGCACCCACGTATCGGGCCGCCACCGGGCTAACCCAGACGCCCTACCTGTCCCGTTGGCTACTACTCACCGCCAGCTTTTACGGTGCCAGCACAGTGTGCTACACGATCAGAACGCTGCTACAACAACGACGCTCGAATGAGGATCGTAGACCGCGTCACCCCGAGGCATCGAACCCGCCGCCCTGCAACTGACCTAGATCCCCTGCGCTATCGGCTCCGTCTGCATCGCTGGCTTTTGTGTTCTAGTCGTGCGACGTGGAACGCAGCTGCCGCACGAAATCAGCGACTGCGGTGCCGATCTGGTCGGGACTGTCCTCTTGAAGGAAATGCTTTCCTGGAACGGTGATTTCGCTTTGGTTGGGCCAGCAGCGGACGAGCTCGCGTGGGCGCCCGTTAAGGATGGTGCCCGGTTCGGCGTTGACGAACAACTTCGGAATATTGCTGGCCGCGAGCCAGTTCGCGTAGTCGTTCACGACGGCCACGACGTCAGCGGGCCGATCCCCAATCGGAATGTTGCGCGGCCACGACAACGTAGGGCGCCGATCTTCACCGGCGTTCAGGAACGGCCGTCGGTAGTGCGTCATCTCCTCTTCGGTGAGATCACGCAGGATTTGCGAGGGCAACATCGCTTCGACGAACAGGTTCTGTTCCAGCATCATCTGTTCACCCGCCGCGGAGAAGATGTCGAAGGCCGGCGCGTCGGCGGTGAAATCCGACGGCCGCAGCGGGGCGACGATGGCTTCCATGTAGGCGATGCCCTGCACGCGGTCACGGTGTTGGTTGGCCCAGTCGAAGCCAAGCACCGAGCCCCAGTCATGAATCACCAGGATCACGTTGTCGCCGAGGTCGAGCGCCTCCCAAAGCGCGAATAGGTAATCGCGGTGCTCCGCGTAATGGTAGCGGTCAGGTCCAGACGGGCTGAGCTTGTCCGAATGCCCCATTCCGATCAGATCGCATGCGATCAGCCGGCCTAGGCCTTCCAGATGAGGCATCACATTGCGCCACAGGTACGTCGATGTCGGGTTGCCGTGCTGGAACACAATCGCGTCGCCGTCGCCCTCGTCGACGTAGGCCATTTTGCTGCCGTGAATCTCGCGATACTTCAGTCTACCGAAAGGTGTTGTCCCGAAAATGATTTCGTCCCTCTCCGGTTCTTGATGCTTCGGTCCGAATCCGCCTGCGTAGGATAGCGAACTGTTGACTGACCGGTCAACTAGCGGTAGCGTCGGCCGCGTGCCAAAGCCGTCGGACACCCGTGAGCGCCTCGTGTCGGCGGCGGCCCGGTTGTTTCTGGAGCGCAGTTATCAGGCTGTCGGGGTGGACGAGATATGCGCGGCCGCCGATGCCCGCAAGGGCAGCTTTTACTATTACTTCTCGTCGAAATGCGACCTTGCCAAAGCGGTCATCGACCTGCACGCCGTCACGTATGCGGTACGGCTGGCCGACTTTGGGGACGACGACCCCGTTCGGCGCCTGCGGGCGATTCCCGACATGATCGGAGCCATTCAGGCCGATTTCGAATCGCAATTTGGTCGGGCCGTAGGTTGCCCGTTCGGCAACCTGGCAGCCGAGTTGTCCACTACAGACGACGCTCTGCGAACGCATATCGCACAGTGTTTCGCGGCAATGGAAGAGGGCTTGGCGCTGCTGTGCCGTCAGGCCGCCGCACGGGGGGCTCTTCGCGAAGGCGTCGATCCCGATCAATTGGCCCACCACTTGCTCGCCCAATACCAAGGCGTGACCTTGCTCGCCAAACTCAACGATGCTGGTGTTGCTGGTATCCCGACCGCGCTGCACGACTTTGTGGCCGCCTATCTCTCCGAGGGCGGACTTCCGTCATGAGGCGGCCCTCGCCGTCGCAACAGCCTGGGCCGGGCGCCGCGAGTGCGAAAATCCCCCTGGCAGCAACCAATTCATATGAGAGGCCAGCCGATCCCGATGCACGAGTTCACGGTGGACCGAAGTCTATATCCGTTCGAATCACGATGGTTTCACGGCCGCCGCGGACGAATGCACTACATCGACGAAGGTCACGGGACCCCGATCGTATTCTTTCATGGAAATCCGACGTGGAGCTTCCTGTACCGCAATATCATCACCAGACTTCGCGGCGAATTCCGTTGCATCGCCGTCGATTATCTGGGCTTCGGGCTCTCGGAGCACCCCCGTGATTTCGGCTACACCGTCGAGGAACACGCCGCCGCAGTTGGGGAATGGCTGGACCATCTCGATCTCGATGGGTTCATCACCATGGGGCAGGACTGGGGCGGCCCGATCAGCATGGCCATCGCCACGGAGCGTCACGCACGCGTCCGAGGCGTGGTGCTGAGCAATACTTGGTTTTGGCCCTCAGATGGGTGGCGACTCAAGCTCTTCAGCATCGTGATGGGTTCCTGGCCAATGCAGTATCTTGTCCTGCACCGCAACCTCTTTGTCGAATTTCTGCCCTTCGCCGTTTCCCAGAGACCAACCGATTCCGTCATGCGGCACTATCGCGATGTCCAACCATCATCGGCGGCACGGCGCGGCGTCGCCGAGTTCCCCAAGCAGATCCGCGCAGCCCGCCCACTGCTCGAACGGCTGGCCCGCGACGTGCCCAGCCGACTGGGCTCCAAACCCGCCTTGTTTGTCTGGGGCATGAAAGACCCGGCGTTCGGGCTCGCCGCGGTACTCCGTCAGTTACAAGACGCCTTCCCCGACAACGTGTTGATCCGCCTCCCGCAGGCAAACCACTTCATTCAGGAGGACGCACCTGACGCCCTCGCGGAAGCGATCATCCAGCGCTTCGGAGGAGCCGACGTCGAGGGAGAGGAAGGCAGATGAGCGAAACACCTGCTGCGAGCTGCAGATCGGGCGGCCCCGTCGCGATGCTGAATGCGCTGTGGTTTAGGCCTGGCGGAATGGAACTTTACGGACAATACGGCGAGGCTGTCCTTCCCATGTTGGCCGAGGCCGGCGCCGAACTATCGACCCCTTTTCTTCAAGTGGAGGAGTCACTCGAGGGTGGTTTTGATCCCGACTTGGTGGGATTCGTCCGGTACCCGTCGGCAACGGCTTTCGACGAGATGTGGCGTAGCGAACGCTATCGGCGTATCGCGCATCTACGCACCGACGCTGTCCACCGGGCGGTGCTCACTCGCTGTGCCATCGAGCCGGCGGACAGCGGTGCAGCAATGCTCGACAGCGGCATCGTCGTACTGAATATGCTCTGGTTCCACGAGGGCGGACGGCAGCGCTATGACGAATACCTTGCGGCGGCAGCGCCTCTGGTCGAAGCTGTCGCAGGCCGCTACGTTGTTCCCCGGTTCCTACCGGACCTGACCTACGATGACGACTTCCTACCCGATCTGCTTTTCCTGGGGAACTATCCGTCCAAAGAAGCGCTGTTCGACCTAGTGACAAACCCGGCGTACGCAGAGGTGGCCGAAATCCGAACGGCCGCGGTCCAGCGGTCAGCCACTACGATCCTGCGAGTCCCCTAGAGCGAGAAGGTCATCCGAGAGCCCGTGCCTCACGCACGGCGCTTACCCGGTGAGATCTATGCACGGCCAGAGCAGGCAGCTCTTGATGGCCGCAGCCTGCTTATCGCCGCCACGTCGGATTGATTTCGCCCGGTGGGGCATTGCCCCGGCTGGGACGCAGTTGACGCCGAATCGTGATGACTCCGATTTATCGGCCTTTTACCGCGGTTTTGCTTGTGGAGCTAAGGGGAATCGAACCCCTCCCATGACCAGGAAAATGCCGGTTTACCTGCATGTTCGCTCCGTATCTTTCCTATTCAGTCCCGTTCGTTACCTGCGGTTTTGTTCTCAGGTCTTGACGGCGTCAAGACTCTTGGCGACGTCGCCCTTCAAATTGGCGAGGTCTCTGTCGGTGTTTCGAGAACTTGAAATCAGGGTCGGTGAGACCGGTCTGCGGCGGCGACGATCACTACTCGCTGCGCTCCTGCCGCCGCCGCGACGTCGGCGTCAAGCCAGAGACTTGACCTGTGGCAACGCGGAAGGTGTTGATGGCATCAACACCTTCCGCACAATAGTTCCTGTTGGTCGACAAGCTGATGGCGGTGCGGTTATACGTGCGTTTGTCACTCCTCATTGGCCGGGCGCGTTCTGGTCTTCCACGACCGTCAACTTGATCTGCGCGTCCATCTGAACCCCCGTCCCCGCCGATGGCGACTGAGTCGCGATCTTCCACCACCCGAACGGGACAGGGGCGTTGATGGTGTCGTTCATTACGTCGTGGCCATCAGGCGCAATCGCAGAGATATTAGTGAAGCAGGAGGTCGTCGAGTCGGTCATGGTGTGCTCCATTGACCAGCCGGTCAACGTTGGCATCGGGATGGGCCAGTTGTACGTCTTCCTGCACACCTCCTCGGCGGTAATGCCATTCGCCACAGGCGCGCATCCAATCGTCGCGGCCACGATCGCCGCCGCAATAGCCACGATTTTCATCTCTCTCCTTGCCCGGCTCTTGCATTACGGCGATTCCCACAGTCAGCATCATCGCCCTGTTCTTACCGGCACCTCGCAAAACGGGAGTTCCCATGGCGCAAGCGGCCGGTCAACGACGGCCTCACCGACTTCGAGCAGACGCGTTCGTCTTCGTGCTCGCTAGAAGTCAGTCTGCTCCGATGGAGAACATGGCCTCTAGATCCAGTCGTGAGAAAGCTTGGAACGCAACATGAGTTCGTGTCGTGGCCACTCCGGGTAATTTAGCGATGCCATTGGGAATCACTTCGGCCACCTCGTCGAATTCTGCGACACGGACGATCGCTACCAGATCGAATTCCCCAGTCACGGAATAGACTTCGCTAACCCCTTTAAGGTCGCAAAGTTGTCGAGCTACTTCCGGGATCGCCTGTTGCCCGCAGTCGATCAATACGAAGGCCGTGACCATTGCCATCACCTTTATTTCCTTCTACCCGTGAACATGACCCGGACAGGCCCGATCTGTGCATAGCCGTACGCATCGCGCGTGATCGCAGCAGGCAAACCCGTTGAACTGCTGTCATCCGGAACGACAGGTGGACACACGACGGCGATGGATGTCCACCCGTGGCGCCGGACAGCACCGAGCCTGCTGGGCGTGAAAACATAGTCTGACATTACTTCAATCGCCGAGGACGGGCGGCCGCCAAAGCAACCGGATTCGCCGAACCGTTAGGTGTGGTTACGTTCTACGTGTCGGCGCGAGTTGCCCGGTGGCTACGAGGGCTGTGGTTGACCAGAATCGGGCCCAATCTTGCGTCCATTGCCGTCGTAGACGTACCAGCCGCGCCCCGTCTTGCGCCCGAGTTGGCCGAGCGCAACGAGCTCAATCACGCTCTTTGACGGTGCGTCGCGAGGATTTCCGGATTCGGCGAAGCGTGCACGCTTGGTGTAGTACCCGATGTCAATCCCCGTGAGATCCATGAGTTCGAAAGGCCCCATTGGGTAACCGAGCGCCGTTCGGCACGCGGTGTCAATAGCTTCCACGGACGCAACGCCGCTCTCGTAGAGGAAGATCGCTTCGTCGCGGACGGCGCCAAGAATTCGGTTAGCAATAAACCCGGGGATCTCCTTATGGAGGACGATGGGTGTTTTGCCTAAGCGGCGTACCAACGCCACCGCAGTTGCCAGTGTCATGTGTGCTGTGTCAGGACCGGTCACGATCTCGACGCCCTTCATCACCAACGCAGGATTGAAGAAGTGAACGTTACAGACAAGCTCCACACGCTCGGTGGCATCAGCGATCCTCGAGGGCACGAAGCCAGACGAATTACTAGCCAGGATCGCATGTTTGGGCGTTACTCGATCGAGCCGGTTGAATAGCGCTCGTTTGACCTCGAGATCTTCTACCGCGGCTTCGATAACAAAGTCAGCGTCAGTGGCCAACCTGGCGAGATCGGTGCCAAAAGTTAGTCGTTGATGGGCAGCATCTTCATCATGCTGATTGCGCAAGCCTTTGGCGACATCACGTGCACTGCGGTCGGTCAGCTCAAGGTATGCCGCCTCGATCCGATGTTGGTCGATGTCATGGCATGCCACCGTGAACCCTGCGCGTGAACACAGCAGTGCGATCTGTGATCCCATTGCACCGGCACCGACAACAAGCACACGCTCAATATCCAAGTCCCGCTCTACTTTCCGGTGAAGCTAGGGGGCCGCTTTGCTAAAAAGGCCTCAACCCCCTCGCGTTTGTCGTCGCTGTTGTAAAGCAGTGCTTGCGCAAGTCTTTCCATCATGAGGCCACTGCGCGAATCAACGTCAACTCCGGCGCGAACTACCAACTTGGCCAGACGTATGGCAAGCGGGCCTTTGGCCATGATGGTTGCTGCCGTCTCCTTGGCTGCTACCAGTAGGTCGGCATTAGGGACGACTCGCGAAACCAGACCTGTTTCCAATGCTTCGCCCGCAGACATGATCCGGCCAGTAAGGATCATGTCCAGGGCACGGCCGGGCCCGATGAGCCGGGCCAGCCGTTGTGTGCCACCAGCGCCGGGAAGGATCGCGAGGTTGGTTTCGGGGAGGCCGAAACGAGCAGTCTGCGAGGCGATCCTGATATCGCATGCCATTGCTAGCTCGCAGCCCCCACCGAGGGCATGGCCATTGATCGCCGCGATGGTCGGCTTGTTTAACGCCTCGATGTCATCAAACAATCGCTGCATGCGCGACTGGATCGCGGTCTCGCTGGTGTAGTCGCGCAGGCTCTCGATGTCAGCTCCGGCGGCAAAGGCACGATCCCCTGCGCCAGTGAAGACTACCGCCCGGACCCGGTCATCCTCCCCGGCTAAAGTAACCACCGAATGCAGCTCGGCCTGCATCTTCGAGTTGATCGCGTTGCGAACGTCGGGTCGGTTCATCATGACCACAGCGACGCCGTCGCAGTCTTTAACAATCAGATTTTCGTACATCGGTCTGGTCACCGCCCTATGCGGCCTCAAGAAGCACCGCGACGCCCTGGCCCACACCCACACACATGGTGACCAGCGCGCGACGCAGTTGCCGGTCGCTCATCTCGGTTGCCGCGGTCAGCGCCAAGCGTGCGCCGCTGGCCCCAAGCGGGTGCCCAAGTGCGATTGCCCCCCCATTAGGATTAACGTGCTCGGCGTCGTCTGGGAGTCCAAGGCCACGCAGCACTGCCAGCGCCTGGGCTGCAAAGGCCTCGTTCAGCTCGACAAGGTCGATGTCACCGATCTTCAGTCCAGAGCGGCCGAGCAACTTGAGTGTGGCGGGAATAGGGCCGATTCCCATCGTGCGTGGGGCCACGCCACTGGCCGCCCCCGACGTAAGACGCGCCAAGGGATTCAAACCATACTTCGCGACAGCGTCTTGGGAGGCAACCAGCACTGCGGCCGCGCCGTCGTTGATCCCCGACGAGTTGCCCGCAGTAACGCTTCCTCCCGGGATGATGCTTGGCAGCTTGGCCAGCTTGCTCAGCGTAGTTTCACGCGGATGCTCGTCGGCTGCGACTCGCTGGGCATCGGCACCTTGTCGCGGAACGTCGATCGGCGCGATCTCTCGGTCGAGTCGTTTCGAAGCGACCGCATCCGCGGTCCGCTGTTGGGACCGAAATGCGAAGGCATCCTGGTCTTCTCGTGATATTCCGTACTCATCGGCGACAATCTGGGCCGTCTCGGGCATCGAGTCGACGCCGAACCGTTCTCGCATACGCGGGTTGACGAATCTCCAACCGATGGTTGTGTCGTACTTCTCGGGGGCGCGCGCCCAGGCGATGCCGGCCTTCGGGGAAACAAACGGCGCCCGCGTCATGCTCTCCACGCCTCCCGCAATTGCAAGGTCAGCGTCTCCCGCGCGAACGCTGCGCGCGGCCTGGGTGATGGCGTCGAGCCCTGACCCGCATAGCCGATTAACTGTTGTACCGGGAACTTCTATCGGTAGATCGGCGAGCAGCACCGCCATGCGTGCGATATTGCGATTGTCTTCGCCTGCCTGATTTGCGCAGCCCAAGATGACCTCGTCCACGGCGCTCCAGTCGACGCTGGGCTCCAGTCGTACCAACTCTGCCACTACGTGTGCGGCCAAGTCGTCGGGCCGAGCGCCTGCCAACGCCCCTCCGTATCGACCGAATGCGGTACGCACGCCGCGCACTAAGAACGCTTCAGGCATATTTCCGAGCCACCTGCAAATATATCGCCATATTGACGATCGTAACGTATCCGTGGCATTGTCGGGAAGGTGTCAAACGAAGGATCGGTGTCCCTGGTGACCGGTGCTGGTCGTGGAATCGGTCGCGCGGTAGCGATACGACTCAGTTCGCACGGCCGCCGCGTCGCGCTGACCTCGCGGACGAAGGAAGAACTGAACGAGACGGCGCGGCTGTGTGCGGGCGAGGTGCTGGTACTACCAGCGGACATCACGTCGACCGCCGCCATCGATAAGGTTTTCGCCGCAGTTGAAAGTTATTGGGGGGCAGTGGAAATCCTCATTGCAGCCGCAGGGGTGTCGGCAGCGGCACCACTTGTGAAGACCACCGACACACAATGGGATCAGATGTTGGACGTGAATCTCACGGCACCGTTTCGCTGCATCCGGCGCGCCGCGCCGGCCATGATCGGTCGTGGCCACGGACGGATCGTGGTGATCGCTTCCGTCGCCGCGAAGAAAGGCGATTCCTACATCAGCGCTTATACCGCCAGCAAACACGGTCTGCTGGGAGTAGTGCGAAGTGCCGCCGCCGAACTGGCCACCAAAGGGGTCACCGTCAACGCAGTGTGTCCCGGATACGTCGACACCCCCATGACTGAGCGCACCATCGCCAATATCGCAAAGACAACCGGCCGCACAGTCGAGGACGCACGGGCGGCACTGCAAATGAAGCAACCCAATCGACGATTGGTGACGGTGGACGAGGTAGCCGACGCGGTGTGGCTGTGCGTTACCAACGCTGCCATCAACGGGCAGGGGATCACGGTCGATGGCGGCGGAGTTCAATCGTGACTGCGCACAACAGCTCCGGGAGTGCCGCATGAGTCTTGAGTTCATCAATCCGCCCGAACTCGGCACCCCGAAAGGTTTCTCGCACGCGGCGGTAGGTTCTGGGACGATCGTTTTTTTAGCGGGCCAGACCGCACTGGATGCATCCGGGCTCATCGTTGGTACGACCGTGGCAGAGCAGTTTGAGCGGGCCCTCGGCAACTTGCTCACGGCCCTTGCCGCTGCCGGAGGCAACCCCACCGACCTTGCGAGTTTGACTATCTACATCGTCGACATTGACGACTATCGGGCCAGTTCGCACGCCATCGGAGCCGTGTGGAAACAACTCGTTGGCCGCAGCTACCCACCGACAGCCGGTATTGGGGTGGCCCGCTTGTGGGACGCCGCAGCTCTTGTTGAGGTCCAAGGCATTGCCGTACTGCCTGATTAACCGCCGGACCAACCGGCGAAGCCAGCGGAAATATAGCGTAATAGTGATTACCGTTCCTTATACGAAACATCAGCTTGAGCCTCAGAAGGGATGCGATGAGACCGTCGCTTTCTGCCCACATCGACACCTTCTGTCGGGACAACATGCCGGCCAAGGAGCTGTGGCCCGAGCTGCTGTTCAACCTGCCGGGACTCCAATACCCTGCGCGATTGAATTGTGCCGTCGAGTTGCTGGACAAGGTCGCTGACCGTGTCGGCGCCGGCCAACCGTGTCTGCTGACGCCCGACGCGCCCGCGTGGACATACGGTGACTTGCGTCGCGTCTCAAACCAGGTCGCCGCGGTGTTGGTCGAGGACTACGGAATAGTCCCCGGTAACCGTGTTTTGCTCCGCGGTCCCAACAACCCGTGGCTGGTGGCCTGCTGGTTCGGGATCATAAAGGCCGGGGCCGTCGCAGTCACCACGATGCCGATGCTGCGCGAAGTCGAACTAACTAAGATCGCCAATGCGGCCAGCGTCGATTTGGCGTTGTGCGACGCACGCTTCACTGAGGCCCTCACTGCGTCGGGTGTCGCAGGCCTGCGAGTCGCCGAGTTCGGCGGCGACGCCGGCCTCACCACTGCGATCGAGAGCAAGGCCGCCGACTTCACGGCAGTCGACACCGCCGCGGACGATGTTGCGCTACTTGCGTTTACGTCAGGAACCACCGGTCGCCCAAAAGCCACGATGCACTTCCACCGCGACGTGTTAGCCGTCGCCGATACATTCTCAGCACACGTGCTCAAACCCGTCACTACTGACATCTTCACGGGTACTCCACCGGTGGCGTTCACCTTCGGTCTCGGCGGCCTCGTCGTTTTTCCGCTGCGCGTTGGCGCCGCAACGCTGCTTCTCGAAAAGGCAACACCAGACGAGCTCGCTGACCACATCGCCCAGCATGAGGTCACTATTTGCTTCACCGCGCCAACGGCGTACCGCGCAATGGTCGCCTCGGGCAACGCGCACAAGATATCGACGTTGCGCCGCGCGGTCGCCGCAGGCGAGCATCTTCCTGCCTCCACCTGGCACGCGGTCTTCGACGCGACCGGCGTTAAGCTCATTAATGGCATCGGAGCCACCGAGATGTTGCACATCTTCGTTGCCTCCCCCACTGACGAGATAAAGGTCGGCTCCACCGGCCGCGCCGTACCGGGCTACGCCGTCGCCGTCCTTGACGATCAAGGCAAACCACAGCCTCCGGGAACGCCCGGACAGCTCGCAGTCAAAGGGCCAACGGGATGTCGTTACCTCGCCGATGATCGACAAGGCGAATACGTTAAACAGGGCTGGAACGTCACCGGCGACACTTTTATTCAGGACGCGGACGGCTACTTGTGGTATCAGGCACGCAGCGACGACATGATCGTCTCGTCCGGCTACAACATTGCCGCTCCCGAGGTCGAAGAAGCTTTGCTGACCCATCCTGATGTTAGCGAGTGCGCCGTGGCCGGCGTGCCTGATATCGACCGAGGGCAGCTCGTGACGGCGTTCGTTGTACTGCGTGAGGGGGTCGACCGCGGCGCGCGAGTCGCAACCGGACTGCAGGATTTTGTTAAGCAACGAATCGCACCATACAAATACCCACGTCGCGTTGTCTTCGTAGACGAATTGCCCAAAACGTCAAGCGGAAAGTTGCAGCGCTCCCGGTTACCGGGCGTCGCACGGGATGGCGCGAAGCCGATCTAGCTGCAGTTAGTGCTCGCCAGGTACCCACCCACGGGCAGCGGCGGGCGCACCTCCCACGAGAGTATGCTGTTTTCTTGACGGCCGTTGGTTTTTAACAATATGATTCAAGTGTAGGCGGTACTGAGTGGGAGCGAATGTGCGTATTGCGGTGATCGGCGGCGGTCCGGGCGGCCTGTACTTCTCGGCACTAGCCAAACAGCTAGGCCCCGACAACGAGATCACCGTGTGGGAACGCAACGCGCCCGACGACACTTTCGGGTTCGGGGTTGTTTTCTCCGACGAGACTCTCGGCGGAATCGAGCACGCAGACATCGAGATCTATCGGCGGATGGAGCAAGAATTCGCCCGCTGGGACGACATCGACGTGCACTTCAGGGGTGAAACGATCACCAGCGGGGGCCACCGCTTCGCGGCCATGAGCCGCAAGCGGCTCCTCCAGGTTCTCCAGGAACGATGCGCCAGCCTCGGCGTCAGCGTGCATTTCTGCAGGGAAGCCCCGAGCGTGAGAATCCTTGCCGCGACGAGTGATTTAGTCGTAGCGTCCGATGGCGTCAACTCGACGGTGCGTTCGACATACGCTTCGTCGTTCGAGCCACGGCTGGACCGCGGTGCCTGCAAGTACATGTGGCTGGGGACAGACAAGGTATTCGACGCGTTCAAGTTCTACATTCGCGAAACGCCCTACGGCGTCATGCAGGCACACGGTTACCCATTCGATGCCACGGGCAGCACCTTCATCATCGAGATGAAAGAAGACGTCTGGCGCGCAGCAGGATTCGACGTCTTCGCGACACACGATTTCGCGCCCGGCCAATCCGACGAGAAGTCCATCGACGTGATCAAGGACCTGTTCGCAGACGTTCTCGACGGCCACGAGGTGATGGCGAACAACTCCAAGTGGTTGAACTTCACGACCGTGCACAGTGAGCACTGGCGCCACGACAACGTTGTCCTCCTCGGCGACGCCGCACACACCGCACACTTCTCCATCGGATCAGGCACCAAGCTCGCGATGGAGGATGCGCTGTCCCTGGCGGCCTGCGTGCACGAACACGACGACATTCCTGTGGCACTGGACGAGTACGAAACCGAGCGCAAGGCGGTTGTTCTGTCCACACAGCGCGCTGCCCGGGCAAGCCTCGAATGGTTTGAAAATCTCGGCCAGTACGTCGAGCAGCATCCTCAACAGTTCGCCTTCAACATCATGACCCGCAGTCGCCGGGTGACCTACGAGAATCTCCAGCTGCGTGATCCCGAATTCGTTGAACGCGTGAATGATTGGTTCACCGCTCAGCACCTTTCTCATCAGACCGACACGCCGCCCATGTTTCAGCCGTTCCAACTCGGCGATCTGCAGCTGGTCAACCGGGTGGTGGTGTCCCCGATGGATATGTACCGTGCCGAGGGCGGCATGCCTAACAAATTCCATCTGGTCCATCTTGGCGGCAAGGCGCTGGGCGGTGCCGGACTGGTCATGACGGAGATGGTCTGCGTGAGCGAAGCGGGCCGGATCACCCCCGGCTGCACTGGCATCTGGTCCGACGAACAAGCTTGGGCCTGGCGACAAATCACGGACTTCGTCCATGAGGATTCATGCTCGAAAGTCGGTATCCAACTTGGCCATTCCGGCCGCAAGGGCTCCACAAAGCTCATGTGGGATGGCATCGACCAGCCGCTCGACGAGGGCAACTGGGAGATCGTCGCCCCTTCGCCACTGCCATACAAGGCGGACGTGAATCAGGTGCCCCGGGAGCTGACCGAAGCGGACCTCGCCCAAATCACACAGGAATTCGTCGACGCGACAAGGCGGTCCGACGAGGCTGGCTTCGATCTGCTCGAGCTGCACTGCGCGCACGGCTACCTGCTCTCGTCGTTCATTTCGCCGGTCACCAACCGCCGCACCGACCAGTACGGCGGCGACCTAGCCGGTCGGCTGCGCTACCCGCTCGACGTGTTCCGGGCGGTACGAAAGGTGTGGCCAGAGAACAAGCCTATGACCGTGCGCATTTCGGCAACTGACTGGGTCGACGGCGGAATCACGGGCGATGATGCAGTCCTCATCGCCCAAGCCTTCAAGGACGCCGGCGCCGCCGCCATCGACGTCTCTTCGGGCCAAGTAACACCCGACGAGACGCCAGCCTTCGGCCGCTCCTATCAGACCCCCTTCGCGGACAAGATCCGCAACAACGTGGACATACCCACGATCGCGGTCGGTGTGATCTCGTCGCACGACGATGTGAATTCCATCGTCCTCGCCGGGCGAGCCGACCTGTGTGCCCTTGGGCGAGTTCATCTTTACGACTCGAACTGGACACTGCACGCCGCAGCCGAACAAGGCTACAGAGGCTCTGGCGCCGAATGGCCCAACGCCTGGAACGCCGGTCGGCGCAAACCCCAGACCGGCCGCACCGACGGCCCCAAGCCGCGCTTGGAACTGATCCGCGGGGGCGTGGCCGGCACCCGACATGAGCGGTGGCGGCCAGCCGAACAGGAAGGTCGATAACCGTGCTCAGCGCTGAGGAAAGCGCATACGCACAGCGGGTACGTGAGTTGGCACAGCGGGAGTTGCTGCCACTGGTCGACAAGTGCGACGAAGGCAACGTGAATCGCGCGCTCCTCGCGAAGATGGGTAGCCGCGGGCTGCTTCGCGACTTGTTCGGCGGATTGGCCGAGGAGCACCCGACCGTTGCGGCGGCGATGCGGCTGTGCCTGCTCCGCGAGACCCTTGCCGGTGTCTCCACCGGGGCGGAGACCGCGCTTGCCCTCCAAGGTCTCGGTTCCTACCCGATCCTGCAGTCCGGCAGACGCGAGACGGTCGAACGGTGGATTCCCGGGGTGGTGCGCGGCACCACGGTCGCGGCGTTCGCACTAACCGAGCCCGAGGCTGGTTCTGACGCAGCCGCTCTCGCGCTGACCGCGGCCCCCGACGGCGATGGCTGGCGATTGCGCGGGGAGAAGATGTGGATCTCCAACGCGCCGGAAGCCGACGTCTACACCGTGTTCGCCCGAACAACGCCGGACGCGGGCGCCCGCGGCGTCACGGCGTTCGCCGTCGCCGGCAATGCTGACGGCCTGTCCGGCGAGCACCTCGACTTGCTTTCACCGCACCCAATCGGCCAGCTTCATTTCGACGATGTCCGCGTCGAACCAACCGACGTCCTCGGCGAGGTCGACGCAGGGTTCAAGGTGGCGATGCGCACCCTCGACCTGTTTCGCCCCAGCGTGGGTGCCTTCGCCGTAGGGATGGCACAGGCGGCTCTCGACGTCACGCTCGAACACGTCGCCAACCGACATGCGTATGGCGCACCACTGGCGGCTCAGCAGTCGATCGCGCACCGACTCGCTGACCTGGCCACCCAGCTGGAGGCCGCTCGGCTGCTCGTCTATACCGCCGCACGCGCCTATGACGCCGGTGCCTCCCGCAGCGAAATTACCCGGCGCGCAGCGATGGCCAAGCTATTCGCCACCGAGGCCGCGCAGATCATCGTCGACCAGTGCGTCCAACTCCACGGTGCGTACGCCCTGCGGCGTGGTCACCTACTGGAGCACCTCTATCGCGATGTCCGCGCTCCCCGCATCTACGAAGGCGCATCAGAAGTGCAGCGCTCCATCATCTCCCGCGAGCTGTTCAGAGAAAGGGCGACACCGTGACCCGGTTCAGAGCATCCGTCCCGCTGACGACAACCTGGAAACACTTCGACTTCGCGATCGAGGGCCCCGTTGCCACCGTGACGCTGCGTCGTCCCGAGAAGTTGAATCCACTCACGTTTGAGAGCTACGCAGACCTACGCGACCTTATCGCGGAACTACCGCACCATAGCGGCGTCAAGGTTCTGGTAATTCAGGGCAAGGGGCGCGCGTTCTGCGGTGGAGGCGACGTCAACGAAATCATCGGCGAGCTGATCACGATGAAGGCCGCCGAACTGATGCAGTTCACGAAAATGACCGGCGACGTCATCCGCGCCATGCGCGAATGTCCGATCTCCATCATCGTCAAAATTCAGGGCATCGCGGCAGGAGCGGGCGCGGTCATCTCACTGGCAGCGGACTTTCGGATCGTGGGCCGGTCGGGACGTTTTGCTTTCCTCTTCACCAAGGTCGGGCTCTCCGGAGGTGACATGGGCGCGGCCTACCTACTCCCCCGTGTCGTCGGCTTCGGGCGTGCCACCCAGCTTCTGATGCTGGGCGACACAATCGATGCTGAGACCGCCGACCGCTACGGGCTTGTCTCACAGCTTGTCGACGACGATCGGCTCGACGATACGGTGACCGCTCTGGCCCACAGGCTGGCCAGCGGCCCGAGTCTGGCGCTGTCGCAGACCAAGTCGTTGTTGACGCGCGAGCTGGAAATGTCACTCTCGTCTTCGATGGAACTTGACGCGATGACCCAAGCACTGTTGATGACCACGGACGACCACGCCGAGTTCCACGCGGCATTCAACGCCCGCCGCCCACCAGCGTGGAAAGGACAGTGATGGACCCCCTCGATTTCCTGCAAAGCGACCACCTGCTCTCCGACGACGAGCGAACCATTGGCCAGACCGTAAGCGACTATGCGAAAGCCGAACTCGCGCCCTATATCTCGGACTGGTACGAGGCGGGCAAGATCCCGACCGAAATCATTCCGGCCCTCGGAAAGCTTGGGCTGCTCGGCATGCATCTCACGGGCTACGGGTGCGCCAACACAACAGCCACCGCCTACGGCGTCGCATGCCGGGAACTCGAGGCAATCGACTCAGGACTGCGCAGTCTGGTTTCGGTCCAAGGTTCACTCGCCATGTTCGCTATCCACCGTTGGGGCACCGAGGATCACCGCCAAGAGTGGCTCCCGCGGATGGCGGCCGGCGAGGCTATCGGCTGCTTTGGACTGACTGAAGCCGGCGCGGGCAGCGACCCTGGTTCCATGCGCACCCACGCGAGGCTTGACGGTGACGATTGGATACTCAACGGCTCGAAGATGTGGATCACGAGCGGCACGATTGCGGACGTCGCGGTCGTGTGGGCGCAAACCAATCAGGGTATCCGTGGCTTCGTCGTACCAACCGATACGCCCGGCTTCGCAGCGCATGAGATAGGCCGCAAGCTGTCCCTGCGGGCATCCGTTACGGCCGAGCTTGCCCTCAGCGACGTCCGGCTGCCCTCCACGGCGGTCTTTCCGGAAGTCCGCGGCCTGAAGGGACCACTATCCTGCCTGAACGAGGCGCGGTACGGCATCCTGTGGGGTGCGGTCGGAGCCGCCAGGGCCTGTTATTGCGAGGCCCTCGAATACAGCCTCCTCCGAACACAATTCGGCAAACCGCTGGCCGGGTTCCAACTCACTCAACGCAAACTCGTCGACATGTCGATCGCAGTTTCCAACGCCGCTCTGACCGCCGTCCAACTTGGCCGGCTCAAGGACACACACTGCATCACGCCTGAACAGATCAGCCACGGCAAGCTCGCCAACGTTCGCTCCGCACTCGAAGTCGCCCGCACCGCACGCGCAGTGCTCGGTGCAGCCGGCATCACTCTCGACCACTCGGTGATGCGGCACATGAACAACCTGGAGACCGTCTCGACCTACGAGGGCACCGAGGAGATGCACACGCTCAGTATCGGGCGAGCGCTGACCGGCATCGCGGCATTCCGCTGACCGCCCTCAACTCAGACAGGAGACGACTTGCGGTGACGAGGTTGCGGCGCATCGGTTCCCACACGCTTTCCGTGGATGATCTCCAGGGCGTGCTTCTGCGCCAAGGGGCGCAGTATTTTGTTCAACTCGCCGAACAACTCACCGGCCGCCTCACCATTCCATGCGGGTGGCAACAGCGATAGCGGCAGACCAGGATCGCGGTACGGAAGCTGACGCCACTGCGTCAGCATCTGCACGTACGTTTGAAACGCTTCCTCTGAGCTGAACCCTTCGGCCGACGACCGATACAGTGCCGAGCGATAGCGCTGCAGGAACTCTGCGTACAACTCGGCGAGTTCTTCCAGGTTCCACCAAACGTGGACCTTTGATCGAAGATCGCTGAACGCGAAGTATTCACCGCGGAAAATGTCGACGTACTCAAACAACCCTCTGCGTTGCAGGGCATGCCGCGTCTCGTGCGCAAGGTTTCCCGGCGCCAGCCACACGCCCGGCGCCACGGTGCCGAAGCCGAGTCGGGTGAGGCTCGATCGAAGAGAATGTCGTTTCTCGCGCTCGGATTCAGGCACGGAGAACACCACCACCACCCATCCGTCCTCGACAGTTGCTCTCCGGCGCTCGAAGATCCGCACGTCTCCCTCGGCGAGCACTTCCAACGTCGATGCAGAGACCGAGTAGCCCGCGACACCCCCACGGCGTTCGCTGAGCAGGACGCCGCGCCGCTTCAATCGAGAGACTGCCGATCGGGCGGCCTGACCATCACCGCCCAGATCGCCGATGAGGGCGACCACAGAAGCCACCGACAGCCAGTTCCCCTCGGCGCGGGCATAGAGGCCAAAAAGTGTGATGATCAACTGGGCGACGCGACCATCCCGGCCGCCACCGGTACGAGTCGATTGACCTCCTGCCGTCATATAAGCACCATACCGACGCAGGCGACGTCACTTGCCAACGGATAGCAGACGGACTGGATCTGTAGCGCGCAGGCGTGGCACCGACCCTCTCAGCTCGTTGCTACGCGCGAACCCACTTAGCTCACGAGCTAGAGCTGATACAGCAGCCCTTGCATGCATGTCATGGTGCGTATCGTCGTTGCCACCTGGACGCAAGAAGAGCATTGAGTCGCCCAGTGAGTGCGTCACAACAGGTCAAGGGAGAGTCGGCGCCGCGCGCACCGCCTTGGCGAATCCATCGGGATTCTCCAGATGCGTGAGATGCCCGGCACCGGGGATGTCCACGAGACGAAGGTCGGGCCGACGGCGAGCGATATGATTCCGCAGATTTGCGAACCACGGAAAGCTTTCCGCGCCAATCAACCACGTCAGCGGCACCGGTAAGTCAACTACAGCCCGGGCCGGCAAATATTCGACAAAGGTGCTGTACGGGTTGCCCCATTCGGCGAAAACTGGCCCGGAGTTTTTCAGAAGATACTCGCGAAGCTCGTCACCTGCTGAGTCATAGCCGTTTCCGCCGGAACGCAGGGAGGTCGCAAACCTGTAAAACGCCTCTAAACCATCGACTCGACGACCCAGCACTTGACCTGCCTTGAGGCGCAACGCGGTCCGCAAAGCCGGCAGGTTAGCGTAGCGAAGTCCGTGAAAAGGTGGCTCGACAACGCACACGGCGGAGAACAGTTCTGGGTTGTCTACCGCCGCCACAAGCGTTATGTTGCCGCCCGCGCTCCAACCGACAACTTTCGCTGGCTGCTGCGCAACTTGCTTGAGCAAAACCGCGAGATCACGAGCATGGATTCTGCTATCCCGAACCGGCCGATGGTGCGACCGTCCGTAGCCACGACGATCGTAAGTGATCACCCTGTGGTCGCTCGCCAAGTCATCGACGACGCAGTCCCACGTGGAGTGATCCGTCGATGCGCCGTGGACGAGAACCAGTGGAGGCCCATCGCCCGCGACTTGGTAGTGCAACGTAGCTCCCAGCGTGGCTAGCTCAGGCATTCCGTCTCCTCGGTGCGGTTTGGGCGAGCGTGAGTCGCAGCTCAAAAGACGAAGCCGCGCGTCTTACCGGACCGACGCATAGCCCGATCCTTGACCGAGCCACCCGAACGAGCAGGTCGCCACCTTCATGCCCTCCGCGGTTCAAATCATCGTCCACAACACCGCAGAGCGCGCTACACAGCAAGATGGTTGCTCTCAATTGGACCGGTCCGTCGCCATGTAGGACGTGGCGTATCGGCCCCCCGAGGCCCGGGGAAGCGGAGAGACGCCGGAACCGACGAATGTCTGACCACGAGTTGAAGTATGCCACGTTTACGTTACGATCGTCAATATGACAGCATATTGCATGCCTGCCAAACCCTGGTACCCACACCCAGCGTGCCGCCGCAAAGGTGTTCGTTTAGTCCAGCGCCTTCGCACGCAAATGAGTGCACCGCGGGTGGTGCATTCCTCCCGAACAAGTGGCGCCATAGCGTTCATCTGCGTTCAGAGGCGCGGTCCCGATCTGGTTCCGTTCAGGCGATGTTGTCGCGATCGACGGTTCGACGCACATCGCTCGAGTAGACCCGAGGGACATCCGTGAGCACAGAAGAGTGCTCGGTGCGGTCAATCATCACCACCTCGTGGCGGCGCGTCGCGATGACCGGACTGCGTCCATCGGCGTCGGTCGGTGATACCGCAACCGAGGCGGTGGACCTGGGCAGCAGATTCATACTCGCCTCCCGACCAGTGGTCGATGAGATAGCTGCTGAGCTCGTGGGAAGCCCCTATGCGGTCCTGCTCGCCGACCGCAAGGGGACCTTGACCGACCTTCGGTATGGCCAAAAGCCCATCCAAACCTTGCTAGAAGCCGGGGGCGCTATAGCGGGCCGTATTTTTCGTGAGGAGGTTACGGGAACGAATTCCATTGCAACGGCCCTTGAGATACGAAAAGGCTTGGCGGTGCGCGGCGAGGAGCACTATATCGAGTCGCTGAAGAGATTCAGCTGTTACGGCGAACCGATTATTCACCCGGTAACTCAGCGCATCGAGGGTGTCTTGGACATCACGTGCCTGGAGGAACACGACAATCCGCTCATAGCATCGCTCGTCCGGCGTTCTGCCCGACAGATTGGTGAGCGTCTACTGGATCAGACGTGTGAAGCCGAAAAGCGCGTTTTTAGCACCTTTAGACAAACAACAGCACACGAGAGATCACGTCCAGTGATCGCGGTTGGCGAAGACATCTTCTTGGCCAACGCCGCTGCGATGCAGATAGTTGAAGCGACTGATCACGCGACGTTACGTGCTATTTCTCTCGATTTCGTCGACAACGCGGAATTGATCAGGCATATCCAGTTGTGTTCGGGCCAGAGCGTAATTGCTTCGATCAACCCGATTCCGGGCACCGGCGCCGCGGTCTTCTCGCTCAGCCCGGAGCGGTCTGAGACGGCCCAGTGGCCCCCGAACGGCCGACGCCTCGACCCGGCGTGGACACTTATCTCCGGGGAGCCTGGGTCCGGCAGGACCACCACGGCGCACCAGGTCGCCGATGCATCCGCATGCTGGTTCGAAGCGGGAGACATCTTCGACATCGGTGAGCATGAGTGGGCGCGCCGACTCTCTGAAGCAGTCCACGAAACCTATCGCTCAGTCGTGATAGAAGCGATTGACGTGCTTCCAGAACGGTTAATCGCCCGAGTGTCCGAGCGGCTGCGGTCCACCCCCACCCGTGTCATATTCACGAGCAGCCCACCGGCTGGCCTTGGCCCAGCGCATGCGGCACTGGCCGCCCAAAGCCACGACACGATCGAATTGGTTCCCCTCCGGCAACGGCGTGCGGAGATTCCTGCGTTGGCCCACAACATTCTGAAGGGCTTCCACAACGGCGCTCAGATGCGTTTCACACCAAAGGCTTTAGAGGCATTGGCGGCTCACCATTGGCCGGGCAACTTTCACGAACTCAATGCAGTTATCACCAGGGTGGCACACGCGCGCCGCGCGGGCGACATAACCGTCGATGACTTGCCCGCGGCTTATCGCTGCGGACTTCGACGTCGGCTTAGCCCCATCGAGCAGGCCGAGCGCGACGCGATCGTACATGCTCTCCGCACGTCCTCCGGGAATAAGAAAGCTGCTGCACAGACCTTGGGTATCAGCCGCACAACACTTTACAAAGCAATTCGGTCATACGGAATCCTCACTCCCTCAACGTAAACCGGTACCCGCCCGGACGCCGACAGCGCGGACCGCAAAGGCTCAAAGAACGACACGCTTCTTGTTGCGCGAAGAGTCGGGCAGCGTCTTGCTCGGCTGCTCGACAACCCATCGGCCCCATATCTCACGCGGGTCGGGTATTTGCCTGTCGAAGGATGGATCAATCGCGTTTAACGGCCGCGCGCTCTTGAAACCGGGGTGGTCAGTTCAGACCTAGTATCCCAATCGCAATATCCCGCATCTCAGCTTTGCGGATCTTCCCACTGACAGTCATCGGGAAGTCTTCGACCACGTGGACGTAACGGGGAATTTTGTAGTGCGCTAGCTTGTCAGCGCAGAAGGCGCGCACGTCCTCAACCGTGAGGGGCGCGGCACCGTCTCTCATACGGATCCAAACCATTAGCTCCTCACCGTACTTTTTATCCGGGACACCGATCACCTGTGCGTCCAGGATGTCTGGATGGCTGTAGAGAGACTCCTCGATCTCACGCGGGTAGATGTTCTCCCCACCGCGAATCACCATGTCCTTGATCCGGCCGATGATGCTGACGTAGCCATCGGCGTCCATGATCGCCAAATCGCCCGTATGCATCCACCGCGCCGAGTCGATCGCCTCCTCCGACCAATCCGGCCGCTCCCAATAACCGAGCATCGCGGAGTAACCGCGCGTACACAGTTCGCCCGGTCTACCGCGGAGCACTGGAAGATTTGTTTCTGGATCGACGATCTTGATCTCAAGGTGTGGATGCACTGTACCTACAGTGGACCCCCGGCGCTCGATGGAATCGAGCGCTCTAGTTTGCGTGGACACTGGCGAAGTCTCGGTCATCCCATAGCAAATGGTGATCTCGGCTATTCCCATCCGTTCGATGACTTGCCTCATCACCTCTGCGGGGCACGGTGACCCGGCCATGATGCCGGTCCGCAGGCTGGTCAGGTCCAGGTCGTGGCATGCTGGTTCGGCCAGCTCGGCGATAAACATCGTCGGTACTCCGTAAAGCGAAGTGCACCGCTCTGAGGCCACGGCCTCCAGCGTGGCTCGGGGTTCGAAGGATGGGGCTGGCATTACCATGCACGCGCCGTGGCTCGTAGCTGCGAGATTTCCCATCACCATACCGAAGCAGTGATAAAACGGAACCGGTATACAAATTCGGTCGGCCTCGGAATAGCCACAGATCTCGCCCACAAAAAATCCGTTATTCAGGATGTTGTGGTGAGTCAGCGTGGCACCCTTCGGGAATCCGGTTGTCCCCGATGTGTACTGAATGTTTATGGGATCGTCGGCGCATAAGGTATCCATTACCGCCGCCAACCGAAGCGAGTCGGATCGCTGACCCGTCTCAAGCAGCTCATGCCAGTCATCAGTTTGCAAGAGCACAACACGCTTAAGGGCCTCGCATCGTGGACGAACCTCATTGATCATGGCAGCGTAGTTCGAGCTCTTAAACGCCTCGGCGGCGATCAGCATGGTGATACCGGCCTGGTTGAGTACGTACTCCAGCTCGCGTGGGCGATATGCAGGATTGATGTTGACCAGGATCGCTCCGATCTTTGCCGTGGCGTACTGGATCAGAGGCCACTCCGCGCAGTTGGGTGCCCAGATGCCCACCCGGTCGCCCTTGGCGATTTCCCATTGCAACAGACCCATCGCAAGTGTGTCGACGCTTGAAACGAACTCACGATAAGTCCAGCGGCGGCCGCACCAGCACTCAACGAGAGCCTCGCGATCGGGGAATAGTCGGGCCGCTCGATCTAGATTCTGTCCGATCGTTTCATACAGAAGTGGGACGTTGGCCACGCCCGAGGCATAACTTAGCTCAGTTGTCACGGGTGATGACGCCCCGGATGTTCTTACCGTCTCGCGGGTCCTGGTAGCCGTCGAGGTCGAGTTGGACATTCTCGAAGGGCTTAGGTGATTCGAAGAACATTGCCGCTTTCGTCGTCATTGTCTTGCTCCTTATCCTTCGCCGAGTCAGTGCGAACCCGGGGCCGGTACTGCGTGGCGAAAATGCAAGCCTGTCTGCGCGTGGCGTCAGCGATATGATGCTGGAGAATCAGTCAAGTCGGGTGTCTAATATCCGGACATTGACTCACATGCCCGCGTAGGTACGCACTGTGGAGCGCAGTCCGATACGCACGTCGAGGCGAACACGCGAAGAAATTACTCATCCATGTCAGGGCCAACCAGCCCGTAAGGGTTTGCCGTTGGCTCCCGGGCGGGTGTCTTCGCCGGCTGCGGAGATGCAGATGTTCAGCAGCTCGGTGGCCCCTGCCCCGTCTATAACCCTGAATCCCAAGGTGCTCGCAGTTTTTGGCCACGTTTCCTACCCCACGCCGACCGTCGGTTGTGATGTACATACCGCCTCCGACGGTGGCTGGCCGTGACCTCGGCGTAATCGGATCGCGCTCGCGCATCGCCTCGCTATGAGAAGTTGGGCGTCGACCGCGGTCTGGGCTATTGCGGCGGGTTAGCCGGTGGTGGGTAGACGCCGCGCAGGATCCAAGGCAACCAGCGGATGCCAAACTCGAGTTCGTCGCTGGCGTCGTAGTCGGGGCTGGGATCGGGCGCCACATTTTGGCCTGTCGTGTTGATTGCGTGCTGCGGCTGCCCGTAGACGGCCACCACCACCGTGCGGTCGGGGCTATTTTCTGACCACACCCCCATCTGGCTATTCGCACAGTTGGACATGATGGCGAAATCAGCTGGGTTGGAATACCACTGGTTGATTAGCTCGACGCCGCTGATGGCCAATGCGGGATTGATCGCCACCGTTTCAGCGACCTTACCCGGGTAGCCGGCCGCATTGGCGCGGTCTTGCGGGCTGGAGCCGTCGGAGCCGACGTCGCCGTCAAGGGCGCGGTTGTTCAACACATCTCTGCTGTGCCGCTGCGCAGCGAGTTGCAACTGGGGGTTGGGGCCGATGTCGTTAGTGCAACCTGCCTGGTGCTGCACAGTGAAGACGTTGGCGATCACACCGTCGTTGAGTCGCTTGTTGTTGAGTACGAGCGTGTTGATATCACCGTCGGCGTGCGCGACTGGGGCGCTCAGCAGGGCCCCGGCGGCGACAATTAGCGCAGGCAAGCCCACTAGGCGATACTGCATCTCATCTTCCTCCTTCTCAGCCGCCGGTTGTCGGCGGGCGATAGTGCGCCGCGGAGTTGCGGAGTTGCCAAATCAGTGCGGGGCAAAGCAGATTGACCGCATAGGAAACGAGATAGTTCGCCGCGAACTCGTCGCTGGGACCGACGTCGCGTTTCGTGGCATCCAGTATCTGGGCGTAGCTGTCGCCTCGACTGACCTCGTCGCAGATGCCGTGGCCATAGCCGAGCGCGTCGTTGTCGGGAAAGCTGTAGTGGCGTCGCACGGTGACGTCATAGAGGTATTCGACCTCTGGTGCCGGCGCGCCGTAGGCGCGTGGAGTAGCGCAGAAAGTAAGGGCCAGCGCGGCTGTGGCCACCGCGCAGGCAGTCGCTCTTACTCTGAAGTCGGGCGTCGGCCATTCCACTTGCGGCCTCACACGGGGGTGAAATCTGAGATGAGCCATCGTTGGCCAATCTTGTCCAGGGTTACTCGCACGCTGGATGCGGTGCTAGTCGGGGGATCCTCGCCGACGGCGACGGTCTGATTGACGAACACGAGGACCACGGCATGGTTTTCGGTCGCTGATACCGACGCCGCGGCCGGGACCGTGGCTACCGCTGAAATGTGCTTTTGTTTTGCACCAGGGATCACGACTTGGTTGACCAATGATGTGTAGGAATCGCGGAATCGGCCGGTCAGATGGTCCCCAGCCAGTCCGAGATCCTTGTCGATGGTGTCGGCCTTGTAGGAGAGCATCGCAATCGTGCTGTCGGTGGCTGCTCGCACGGATTCGCTGCGGGCGAGCGCGCTGTCACGGGCCGAGCCGTCCTGCCATTTCAAGTAGCCAGCGGTCACGGCCCCCACCAACGCCAACGCGGGCAGTATTCCGTAGGCGAGCGTCCGCAACCAGCGACCACCTCGCCGCACTTGCACAGGCGGGATGTCCGGCTCCTGGACCTGACTCGCGGCCTCGGTGCTCTCGCTGTTGTGCTGCACGTCGAGTGTTATTACCGGCTCAGCAGTGAATTCCGGCGCGGAGTCATTGTCGATGACGTCGTTCGCACGACGCGGATTGGGCCACCTCATGGCACGAACTCGACGTTAGATACCTTGGCGACGTCGCCGACCTTCTGCACCGAGACACGCATCCGCCACAACCGCACCGGCTGCTCGGCCGCAGCCGCACTCGAGGTATGCACCGATACTGCTACCAGCACCTGCGCCTGATCGCCTTGCTGGGACTCCAAGCCTGCCTCGGTGATCGTGCCGACCGTCTTGGACTGTGTCTTGTTGACAACGTCGACGAACGGTTGGGAACGTTTTTGAAATTCATCGTAGAAAGCGCCCGTCGAGGAATCCAAAATGCGCTTGATGTCGGCGTCGACCTCGGTGTAGTTGATAGTGGTCAAATTCAGTGCGCCTTGGCGACCGACCTGAAGAAGCAGGCTGCGCTGCTGCTGGCTTTGATGGTCTTGATGTAGTCGAAATCCAAGCCAGCCGATCAGCCCCGCAACCACCACGACGGCCGTCGTCGAGAGCGTAAGCGCCAGGCGGAGTTTCGATCCAGACTTCTCGGCGGAGGCGGGAGATGTCGTGGCTGCGTCGTGTTCGTCGTCGAAGGCCTCATCGCCGTCGAGCTCGGTTCCCTCGAGATCTACACCACTACTGCCTAGGTCGATCCGATCGGCTGGCGCCGACTCGGTCACCTCTGCGGCGGCGGTGTCAACATTGACTGCCATGTCTTCTCCTTCGGTGCCGTTTGAGCCAGATCCGATTGGGTGTATTGATGTCCATCCGGACCGAGATAGGTGCCGGTCTCCGGGTCATACCCGGCAGCCGGTATCGCGACCGGCGGCGGGCTGGGTCCGAGTACACCAGCCGGTGGTGGTGTGCCCGGCGGCGGCTGCGGGATGTCCTGGCCTGTGTAGGTGGCGTTGGGATCGCCCTTCCAGTTGTAACCGTCATTGAGTGGCACGTATGGCTCGTCGCTTTCACACAATTTCACGGTCGGGGCACGCTTACCGGGGCGGGTTTCGCACGGCAGGTTCCGCGCGCCGCGAACATTGAAAATGGAGTCTTGGGGAACGCGGCAGTAGATCTGACCGGGCGGACGAGCGGGAGAATCGACCTCACTTGGCGACCGCATCTGTTGGGCCGGCAGATATCCCGTGGTGCACGGGGGCGGTAAGTTCAGATTCAAATTGAACGACAGGTACAGGCCGCGGTAGGCCTGCTTCGTGTCACGGTTGGCGAGTCCAGCGCCCTGCATCATCTGCACCCCTGCAGGGAAGAGCACCAGAACCTCCTCGAGGTTGGGTTGGTAGACGAGTGCCACATCGGCGAGACTGACCAAGTTGGCCATGATGATCGGCAGGGTTGGCCGCAGTCGGTCCAGTAATTGGCGCAGTTGGTCCGCGGCGGCGGGCCCATCTTTCACAATGCCTCTCACGGAGTCATCTTGGGCTTGCAGCTGGCCAGTGATCTGAGCGAGATTGGAAGCCCATGCCTGGATCGAATCCGAGGTGTCGACTTGGGTATCGAGGATCGGCTTGGAGTGGTCGACAACTGTGGTGAGCGCATCCAGGTTCTTGCGGGCATCGATGGCCAAGGCGGTGCTCGATTTCACAATTCGCGACAATTCAGGGCCGAGACCACCAAAGGCGGTAAAGGATTCATCGATGGCGGTTTTGAGGTTGTCGTGCGGAATTGCCAGCAGACCGGTATTCGTCGCGCGAAGCAAGTTATTGATATCGGGGGGCACCGTCGTTCGGTCAGCGGGTATCACGCTGCCGTCCTTGAGGTTTGGACCGCCGGCACGCCTTGGTATGAGTTCGACGAAGTTTTCGCCTGCCGCGGTTTGGCTGTGCACCTCGGCATCGAGGTCGGCGGGAATTTTAACGGCCGACCGCAGTGACAAGACGGCATCGACACCGGTTGGGGTGAGTTGAACTGCGTCGACACGGCCGACTTCGGTGCCGCGGTAGGTGACGTTGCTGTTGGGATAGAGTCCAGCAGAAGTGTTGAGAGCCAGCGTAACTCGGTATTGCCCAATACCAAACAGCTGACCGGGCAGTCGGAGATATCCGAACATGACGATGCCTCCAGCCAGCAATGTGATCACCGAGAAGAAGGCCAGTTGCACCTGGACTCGCTTATTTAGATACACGTTAGGGCCCCTGGTCCCGGTGATATGGAACGGTGAGCGGGTTGGCTGCGGTGTAAGGGCTGGGCAATTGGCCGATGGTGCGGCCCCACTGCAGCTCCAGCTCGGTCAAGTTGCCTTCCCAGCGTGTCCCGGTGAATAACGCCGAATCGATGCGGCTGAGCGTTAGGTCAGCGATGACGGTGAGGTTGCCGTAGTCACCACGCATCCACTTGGTCAGAGTGTCCTTGGGGAAGGGGAATGTTGCGAGCAGGCCCAGCGAACGGGTGAGGGCGGGTCCGGCATTGGCCAGCGATTCAAGCACCGGGCCGAGATCCTTGAGTTCGGAAACCAGTGCTTCTTTGGTCTGACGGATGGAATCCGCGGCGATCGCGTTGAACTTCCCTAATTGGTCGACGGCTTCGATGAGGTCGTCCCTGTCTTTGTTCAACACCGCTAGTGCTTCGGGCAGGGTGTCAAGCGCCTTGTCCACCACAGGTTTTTGTGCACCGAACTGTCCGACTAGCCGATTGAGACTGTCGGTGGCGGCGATGATGTCAGTCGTTTGATGATTGGTGCGGCTGGTGAACGTGTCCAGCTGGTCCATCAAACTTCGCAGGTTGTCCTCGCGGCCACCGAACGCGGTACTGAGCGCTTTGGTGATGTCTTGGACCTGACCCAGCCCACCGCCGTTGAGCAGCAGCGAGACCGCCGCCAGGGTCTGCTCGGTGGAAGGATAGGCGCCACCCTGAGATAACGGTATTAACGAACCCTGGTGCAGCCTACCTTCGGGTGGTGCGTTCGTCGGCCGTCCCAGTTCGATGTGCAGTGACCCAAGCAAGCCGGTCTGACCGACCGAGATCGTAGAATTTGCAGGCATGTTCACGTCACCGTTGAGCCTGATCGTCAGCAACGCGTGCCAGGCTTGCCGTTCGATTCGGGTGACTGTACCGACGTTGACGTCACCGACACGGACGCGTGAGTTCTCTTGAATGTTGTTCACGTCCGGCATCTGGGCCTGGATGGTGAAGGAGTCGGGCCCGCGGCCCTGGGTGCCGGGTAGGGGAAGTGAGTTCAGGCCGTGCCACTCGCATGCCGACGCCAGTGGCATCAGGAGAGAAGCGGCCACGAATGCAACGACACGGTGCGCGCGGGAAGTCATCATGATCCGCTCCCGGCGGGCATCATCATGCCCGATAGGCCTGCAGCCGGATCGGTCTGCCTGGGTGAATTGACGGGCAAAACCGGTCCGTTGGTTGTCGCGTCGGTGGCAGGTGGCTGCGGGCCATCCGCCGGCGGAGGTGCTGACCCGACCGAACCGGGCAAAGCGTCTGGCTTTGCCTGTGGCGGAACATAATCCGGTCGCATCCAGTCTTCGCTGTAGGTCATTTCATTTGGTCGCGCGGCGGCGCCGACGAAGGGGTTGAGACCTAGAGGCAGGAAGTTGTACTGGCGGTTCTTGACGATCGGTGCCAAATACTGCACGCACAGCTTCGACGATTGCTCGGCGTTCAATCGCGATGCGGCTTGTATTGCGCCGCATAGGAAGCTAATCGGATCGCTGAAGTTGTTCAACGCAAGTATCCCGCTGAGAGTGCCTTGGGCAGGTTGATAGACGTTGATGAGGTTGCCCAGGTTGGTCGGCGCGATGTGGAGCGCTTGTTTGATGTCGTCGAGACTGTCGGTCAAGGCCCGCGATATCGAGGCGAGTTTCTCCGAAGTCGTGCCCAAACTGTTGCGGTTATCGGCAACGAATGAAGTGACTTGATTGACAGCAGAGTTGAAGTCCTTAACGGCGTTGGCGACTTCGTCGGGGTCGTTGGCTAGGAGTGCGGTGACCGACGCTAGGTTGTCGTTCAGTTGACGCATCAGGGTGGTGCTGTCTTGGAGAGCCGAGACCAGCGTGGACAGGTTCCTGACGCTGGTGAACGTGTCATCGCTGTGGTCCCCGAGCGACGAAAGCGCCTCGGAGAGTTTGATGATGGCATCGCGGATTGCCGGACCTTGCCCGCGCAAATTGTCGGCGGTGGTGTTGATGAAGGCGCCTAATGTACTGACTCCGCCAGGCGCTGTGGGCTGGAGGGTTTTGGTGAGGCGTTCCAATTGTGCGCGGAAGTCGTCCCATTCCACGGGAACGGCAGTGCGGTCTTCGTTAATGACCGAGTGGTCTGCCAGGGTGGGGCCAGTGCGGTAGGGAGGGGTCAGCTGGATGGCACGGGCGGTCACCAAGGTGGGTGAGAGGATCACGGCCTTGGCGTCGGCCGGTACTTTGTACTTGTCATCGACCCAGAACGTGATTTTCACTTGTGTGGGTTGCGGTTCGATTGCCTCAATCTTGCCCACGTTGACTCCGCGGATCCGGACATCGTCGCCGACGAACAGGCCGTTGCTATTGACGAAATAGGCAACGATGTTAGTTCGCGTCTTCGTCACCTCACGTAACGAAATAAAGCCTCCGCCAAGGGCTATCGCCACGAGTATGACAGCGAGAGCCACTCGAATCATGGATTGCCGACGTATCATCGTCCTGCCTCCCTAGACGAGACGGCGAATGGTGGGTCATTTGGACCGAGAACGTCCATCGGGAAAGGGTTCGGTACATCGAAGGATGCCTGCCCAGGTATGGGTGGCGCGGGTGGACCAGGTGGCGGCCCTCCCGGCGGCGGGACCGGCGGCGGTTGACGGTAGGGGTAGCAAGAAGGGCCGGGTAGCGGTACGCCGGGCAGACCACATAGCTGATCGCCAGGGTTGCCTGTAATGGCGTCAGGCAGTGTCCGATTCGGCTCCCCGCCTTGGCCGGTGCGCGGGTAGGGCATCGGCAGCGGTGGCGTGCCAGGCTGACCTGTTTGGGGATCGTGGCGCTGGGAGGGTGCTAGCACGTGAGGGTCCAAACCGAGATCTGAGAACGCGGCATCCACGAAAGGCTGAATGAACTGACCCGGGAACAGGTTCGCGAGATAGGCTTTGAAGAACGGGCCGGACGACACCGATTCGCCCAGCGCCATAACGTAGTCATTGAATCCCTTGATGGATTTTTGCACCTGAACCTTGCGGTCATCGATGATCGCCAGAACGCTATTTAGCTTGTCCAATGCTGGTTTCAACGAGTCGCGGTTTTCCGCAATGAGGCCTTGGATCTGCTGGGCCAGAGCAGAGATATTTCCCGAGAGGCGATCCAATGCCGCGCTTTGCGTACGCAGTTGTGCGAGAAGGGCATTGGTGTCATGGATGAGTCGCACAATTTGACCGGCGCGCTCGGCTAACACACCTGTGGCCTTCCGCGCGTTGGTGAGCAACGTGCGCAGCTGCGCATCGCGCTCATTGAGTGTCTGTGAGAAGCGCGCAACGCCGTCAACGGCGACTTTGAGCTGAGGCGGGGTGTCGTGGAGCGTGTCGCTCAATGTTTGCAACGACTTTGACAGCTGCTCGGTATTGAGACCGCTGATGGTTGCGGTGAGATCGCCGAGCGCATCAGGCAGCTGATACGGGGAGGTGGTGCGCTCGATCGGGATGACGCCGGACAGGCGGCCCTTTCCGCGCGGTGTAACGGTCAAGATCTTATTACCCAGCAAGCCGATGGTCTTGATCGCTGCTTCTGTCTGCTCACCAAGGCGGATGTCGTCGGCCACTGTAAAAGCGACGAGCACTCCGTGGGCTTCGAGGCTGACGCTTTTCACCTGTCCAGCCCGAAGGCCCGACACTTGCACTGGAGAGCCGGTGGTCAATCCACCCAGTTCGTCGAAGTATGCCGAATAGGTTGTGCCTGAGGAGAAGAAGGGCAGCTTGCTGTAATTGAAGGCGCCGACGATCGCGGTGATCAGTAGCGTCACACCGATGACGCCGATGACAATGAAGTTGCGTTCCCGGAATGGTTTCATCGAGGGGTACACCTGCCCGTGTCCTGGCCGGCGACCTTTACGTAGACCGGTTGGCCACCTTTGCCGTTGACCTTCAGCACCAGGTCGCATAGATAGAAGCTGAAGAAGTCGCCGCTGATTGCCTGGCGGCCTAGGACCTGGTAGGCGTCGGGCAACGTATTAAGCAGGTTGTCGAAGTAGTCGCGATCGGCAAGCACGGTTCCGGCTGCGCGGTCGGTCTCGCCGACGACTTTCTGTAACGGCGGTCGTGCCTGGCTCAATAGACTCGCGAGGGACGCCGCGCCCTCGTTGGAGTAGGCCAACGCGGTACTGAGGTCTTGCTTGCGGCCCTCGAGTCCATGCACGAGTTCTGAAAGGGATTGCACCGCCTTACCGAACTTGTCGCTGCGGTCGCCGAACGAGCCGAGCACCGTATTGAGGTTGACAACGACCTGGCCAATCAGGGCGTCTCGATCGGCCAATGTGTTTGTCAGACTTGCGGTCTGGACCAGGATCGATCCGATCGTGGCGCCCTGGCCTTGGAATGCGGCGATGAGCTGACTCGTCAGCGCATTGACTTGAGCTGGGTCCAAGGCCCGAAATAGTGGCCGGAATCCGCCTATTAGGGCATCGAGATCTAGGGCGGGCGCCGTTCGATCCAGCGGAATCGTGGCGCCCGGGGGCATCTTCTTGGTTCCACCGGCCCCTTCCTCTAGCGCCAGGTATCGACCGCCAATGAGGTTGTCATATCGAATCACCGCTTTAGTGCCTTCGGTTAGCACCACGGACTCGTCGGCGGTGAATTCGACCAGTGCCGTAGCGTCGTCTCTGATGCTGATGTGCTTGACTTTGCCGACCTCGACGCCGGCGATGCGGACGAAGTTGCCGCCCGCCAGGCCTGACACTGAAGTAAAGACGGCGTCGTAACTCTTTTCCTCCTGGAGTCGCAGTTGCGCAAAGATCGCGATAAGCCCAAATGCACCCAAGACGCACACGATCACGAAGATCGACAGACGCACCACCAAGCCTGACAGGTTACGTCGCATGGCAATTCACCTCCTTCGTTGATCGTTCGACGTGGACATGTGGCCTTGCCTGGATCAGGGCGGTGGTCGTTGATCGGGTGGTGCGGTCGGGATTTCCGACGGCGCTGGAGGTGGAGGCGGCGGCGGCTCGAACGCGTAGGTCGGTTGGGCCTGTGCCGGGAACGGAGGGCTAAACGGCTCCGCCCCGGGAGGTGGCGGCCCGGGTTCGTGCGGGCTCCCGGGTGGGGGTGCTGGCGGCAAACCGGGATAGAGCGGGGTTCCGTCCGGGCCGTAGAGCGAGGCTCCGTAGGGAGGCGCCCCGGGGTAGGGGATGGGTCCCGGCGCCGGCCCACCTGGGTGACGGATGCTGGGTGGTTCGGGAATCCCTCGGGTGACCGGGAAATAGTTGGCCCAACCGGGGAATCCGATTCCAGGGTTCGGGCGGATATCTACGCCACTGCCATAGCCGGTGTTGGTGACGAGATAACGCACCGGCCAGTTCTTGGCGACGTCGGGCAACGAGCCACAGCCCGGCTTACCGCCGGGTCCGCCCTTGGCGGCTGTGATCGGCAAATTCTGCGGGTACCGGTACGGGTCGTCGCCGAGGAGCAATGCTGCATCCATGATGACCGACTTGCCGTTATACCCTCCCGTATAATCCAACAGGCCCTTGTCCAGGGTGGTCTGGGCGCCTACGAGTAGGCAGGTCAGTTCGGGGTTGTACTTCATCAAGAGGTCGGCCGTTGGCCGCAGGGAGTTGAACCCCTTGATGAAGTTGTCTTTGCTTGGGCCCAATACGTTGATGCCGCTTTCGGAAAAGCCCGCGACTCCAAGCAGTAACGCGTCGAGTTGGCTGGCCTGGTTGGTGATGGTCACGCTGGTGGTGCTGACCGCAGACAATGTCTTGAGAATGTCCTGAGCGGCTGCGCTGTAGGTGTCGCTGACAGCCCTAACAGCGCGCCAGTCGTCGCGGATGATGTCGGTGCGTGGATTTAACGCCAAGAGAACCTCGTTGGCATCGGTCGTGGCTTCTCCGATGCGCTCGCCCTGGCCTCGTACACCTTCAGCCAGCGCGGAAAGTACTGCGTTCAGTTTGGCCGGGTCGATCTGCTTGATGAGATTGACGAGGTTCTCGAATGCCGTGTTCACCTCGACGGCAACGTTTTGGGCCTTTAGTACCGCCCCGGCCGACAGCCGTTGCACACTAGCCTGTTTGGGGTAGACGAGGTCAACGAACTTCGCGCCGAACAGCGACGTGGAGTCGATGCGTGCCTCGACGTTGGCTGGAATGTATTTGATTTGGTCGGGATCGATATCCAATCGAAGACTTACTTGATTCAAGCCACCCGTGACGGTGGCTACCCTTCCCACCTCGACGCCGCGCATCTTCACCTTGGCGTACGGTTCCATGACAAGCCCGGAGCGGTCCGAAGTCAGAGTCACCGGTACCGATGGCGTGAAGGATTGGTTGAATGCCGCGAGGCACACCCCCACGGCGACCATCACCGCGACCACCAGCAAGGCTGCCAACGCCTCCGAGGGAACCCGGGGTCTGTCCCTGCGCTTCGCCACCGCGTCACCCCGAGAAGTGGAAAAGACCGGTCTGGCCATATATCGCCAGAGAAGCGAACAGAATCAACAACGCCGAGGCAACCAGAGACGTACGGGTAGCACGTCCGACGGCCTCGCCGACGCCGGCCGGTCCGCCGCTGGCGGTGAAGCCATAATAGGTGTGTACCAACATGATTATTGCCGCTGCCACGATCGTGACGGCGAATGAACGAATTACATCACCGGGCACCAAGAACGTGTTGAAATAGTGGTTGTAGACACCGGCGGACTGGCCATATATGGCTGTGGTGCCCAATCTTGCTGCGCTGTAGGACATTATGAGCGCCACACTGTACAACGGGACAACGACGATTACCCCGGCCGCCAACCGCGTCGATGCCAGGTAGGCGATCGGGCGGACACCCATGACTTCGATAGCGTCGATCTCTTCGTTGATGCGCATGGCGCCAAGTTGCGCGGTGGCACCGGCGCCGATCGTTGCAGCCAGCCCGATCGCTGCAGTGACGGGCGTAATCACCCGACTGTTCAGAAAGGCCGATGCAAAGCCGACCAGGGCTTCGAATCCGATCTGCGAGAACTGGTTGTAGCCTTGTGCGGCAACCAGTCCGCCAGTTGACATCGTGAGAAAGGCAACGACTGCAACCGTACCCCCGATCACGGCAAGTGCGCCCGTTCCCAGGCTCATCGCCGCAACCTGCCGCAGCAGTTCAGCTCTGTACTTCACGACGACGTCGGCGAGCGACACGATGGTTTTCCCGTAGAACCTCGTCTGCTCGCCAAGTTGACACCAACGAGACCTCGCCCTGCTCAATCCGCGCTTTGCGCTCGGAAACAGCTGCGCGCCAATGACTTCAACGCTCATTTGACGACCTCGTATCCGATGGCAGTAGCCACAAGGTTGATAATGAACAACAGCACAAACGAAAACACCACGGTTTCATTGACCGCGTTGCCCACCCCCGCAGGCCCGTTGTGAACCGTCGTGCCCTGGTAACAGGCAACTAGGCCTGCTGTTAGTCCGAACAGCGTGGCCTTGATCATGGAGACCAATACATCGCTTATTCCCGTGATCCAGGTCATGCCAGCGACAAAGGCGCCGGGCGTAACGTGCTGGAAGAACACTGAAAAGAGGAACCCTCCTGTGAGCCCGGTCAGCGTCACCAGCGAGGACAGCAGCAACGACACTACGGTCGCGGCTAGCACCCGGGGAACCAGTAACGCCCTGATCGGGTCAATGCCCATGACACTCAGGGCATCGAGTTCTTCGCGGATTGTGCGTGCTCCCAGATCAGCGCACATCGCCGCGGCGCCGGCGCCCGCGATTACCAAAACCGTTACTAAGGGCCCAATCTGATTGACTGCGGCAGTGGCCGCACCACTGCCGCAATAATCGGCAGCGCCAACCTCTATCAGCAATACATTGAAGGCGAATACCGTGATGACGACGTAGGGAATCGACAGCATCAGTGCTGGGACCAACGACACCCGCGCCACAAACCACGTCTGCTCGAGGAATTCGCGCCAGGCGAACGGCGGTCTGAGCATTGCGACGAAGACATCGAGACTGAAGGCGAAGAACCCGCCGATATTGCGCAGCGGGGTCAAGGCTTCGGTGACAGTGATGCCCCGTCGCCAGCCTGCCGATTCGCTGACTTGGTTGATGGACATCGGATTACGCGTCTTCTCGTGGGGCCGGCGGGTCGGATGGTATGCAGCCGGGTGAGGAGCCGTATTCGACGGTAGCGGTCGTCACGAGTTGGTAGGTTCGGCGTGCATCACGCATTCTGTCTTCAGGAGATCGCTCCATCCGTATTTCGGCACAGCCCCGGCACAAGCCAAGGATTTTGACCGCTTGTGATCTATTTATGTTGCGCACCCAGGGATCCAGATCGTTGTCATTGCTGATAGCGTGCGCCGCGTGAAGTATTGACAGAATGCTCTGCACAGCAATGCGATGTGTGAGCGCGGCCAACACTTCAGCTGGTTGAGGTAGTCGCCTGAGACAACCACGACGGTGTCAACCGCACGGAGTTCGCTCCCCGCGTGGCGATAGCCTGGTTCTTCATCTCGTCCCGCCCTTCACTGATTCCACGCCGTACAACCGCAACTTGAGCGTCGCATGGCTAGAGTCGACGCGTTTGTTCAACTTCTGGACACTCGTTATGTGAGTTGACAGGCGGTTCACGATCGACGTTGTAGGCGGACAATCAACGAACGATCGCAGGTTGTCCCGAGGTGTTGCGGCGCACCGCTGCCCGATCGCGATTGACCTGGCGTTATGGCGGAAGTCAGTCGCAGACTGCACATTGCACTCGCAGGGTCATATCGATTGCCGCGGGGCTTGGCGTCGCCGTAGTGCCAGTCCCGACAGCGGCGCTCAGGACCGCCAGCACGTAGTAGCCGCCGCACGTGCCCAGAGGAGTGGTGTCAATTTGGTTGCCGCCCACTTCGATGATTCCCCGGTCGTCAGGCGGACCATGTCGGCGTCGGGTACGGGTCGACTGCGCGACCAGGGCGGTCGGCCAAGGGGTGTGTCCAGAAGTTAGACACCTGCGCCTAGTGCAAGGCCGGTATTTTCAGATTTGCTGCACGCCTGATCGCGCGTCAACTAGGGCATTTCGGTGGGAGGTGAATCTGCGACCTGCCGCTGCGGGGTCCGCGGTCAACAAGAGGGTCGCCTTTCCTTCTTGGCCCCGCTTGCCATCGGCGCCAAATTGCTGCATGAATGTTGTTGTAGCCCAAAACTTCCCGCCAATATGACGCAGGCCCGCCGCGATGTCGAGGGATGGAACCGAGCTGAGACTGTATGACGCCCCGCCGTTATGGCGACCGTGGAGGTCCGGCATTACTGTGGAGGAAACGACATGAAGACGCAAGCTGCCATCTTATGGGAGCGCGGGGGTCCATGGAGCGTCGAGGAGATCGACCTGGATTCCCCGCGGCATGGCGAGGTGCTCGTCGAGTTGGGCGGCAGCGGGTTATGCCACTCCGACGAACATGTACGCACGGCCGACCTACCCTGGCCGTTGCCGATGATCGGCGGTCATGAAGGGGCTGGGACAGTCGTCCAGACCGGAACCGGTGTGGGCAACCTGAAGGCCGGCGACCGTGTGATCTTCGGTTTCATCCCCGCCTGTGGTAGGTGTTCAGCTTGTTCGGCGGGGATGCAAAATCTCTGCGAGCTCGGCCAATTTCTGGGTACTGGAACGCAGATCAGCGATCACTCCAGTCGCCACCACGCGCGAGGAACCGACCTGGGGTTGATGTGTTTATTGGGAACATTCGCTCAGCACACCGTGGTCAGCGAAGCCAACTGCATCAAGATCGATGACGACATTGCCCTCGATGTGGCATGTCTGCTCGGCTGCGGCGTGGTGACCGGTTGGGGGTCGGCGGTATTTGCCGGTGGCGTACGGGCCGGCGACACTGCAGTCGTTATCGGTGTGGGTGGGATTGGCATCAATGCGGTCCAAGGGGCTGTATTCGCCGGAGCCCAGCACGTGATCGCTGTCGATCCTGTCGCGTTTAAGCGTGATAAGGCACTCGAATTCGGTGCGACACACGCAGTGAGCTCGAGCGACGAAGCGGCAATACTGGTCCAAGACCTCACCCATGGGCTCGGGGCCAACGCGGTGGTGAATGCGACCGGGGTGGGCGAGGGCCAGCAAATCGGGCACAGTCTCGCGATGACCGCCAAACGGGGTACCGTCGTCGTCACCAATCTGCATCGCGCCACCGAGGAGGTCGTGTCCCTCAACGCATTGGATCTGGTATTAGCCGAAAAGCGGCTTGTGGGTTCACTTTTCGGGAGCGCCAACCCACGCCTTCACATACCCAAGTTGCTCAGCCTTTACCGCAGCGGCCACCTCAAGCTTAACGAATTAGCTACTCGCACTTACAAACTCGATGATATCAATACCGGCTACCAGGACATGCGTGACGGTCGTAACCTGCGCGGCGTAATCAGCTTCTGACCATCGGCAGCCGGCTCCTTCGCCCGGCAGTGCCGCTTATGCAAGTCTCACAATGAAGGTGGCTGTTGTGGTTATTGAGTACGACTCGATGTTCATTGGCGGCCAGTGGCGGGCGCCGACATCAGATCGGCGAATCACTGTCATCGGCGCCAATGACGAATTGGTCTGTGGCTCTGTACCCGAAGCCCACGAAGAAGATGTCGACGCAGCAGTAACTGCTGCCCGCGAGGCGGTGCGCGATCGGGCAGGTTGGGCGCACTGGCCGGGAGCAAAGCGCGCGACATACCTGGAGCGTTTAGCCGATATCTTGGACGGGCGCTCTGAGGACCTTATCTCGCGCGTAAGCATACAAAACGGCATGCCTGTGTCAGTGGCTCGTCAACTCGAGGCGAGCTACCCGGTCGTTCTGCTGCGTTATTACGCGGATCTGGCGCGCGAGGAAGCGCCGATGGAACTACGACGTGGGCTGTTTTGCCCGGAGATCCTTGTTCGCCGCGAACCTGTGGGCGTAGTCGCGGCGATCGTGCCGTGGAACTTCCCCCAAACGTTGGCAGCGTTCAAATACGCGCCCGCGCTGGCGGCAGGTTGCACTGTTGTCATCAAGCCATCTCCGGAGACAGTGCTCGATGCATATGTCTTCGCGGAGGCAGTGGCCCAAGCGGGCATTCCGCCAGGTGTGATTAACGTAGTGCCTGCGCACCGTGAGGTTGGTAGCTATCTCGTGGGGCATCCCGGCGTGGATAAGGTTGCCTTCACCGGGTCGACGCCGGCTGGACGTACGATCGGGGAGGTCTGCGGACGGCTGCTACGACCGGCCACCTTGGAATTGGGCGGTAAATCAGCCGCGATCGTTCTCGATGACGCCGAACTCGACATGGAGACTCTCGGGCCGCAGCTGTTTAGTGCCACCCTGCTCAACAACGGCCAGACGTGCTTTCTTGGTACTCGGATTCTAGCTCCGCAGAGCCGTTATATCGAGATCGTCGACCTATTAAGCGATCTCGTCGCGTCGCTGACAATCGGAAACTCGCTCGACGAGACAACTCAGATCGGGCCGATGGCCACTGCACAGCAGCGCCACCGAGTCGAGAGTTACATTGCCAAGGGGCGCAGCGACGGGGCACGCGTGACGGTGGGAGGGGGTCGCCCCTCCGGATTCGACAAAGGCTGGTTCGTGGAGCCGACCGTGTTCGCTGACGTCGACAGCCATCACACCATCGCGCAAGAAGAGATTTTCGGACCCGTCCTGTCGGTGATCGCTTACACCGACGACAACGACGCAATCCGGATAGCCAATGACTGTGACTACGGCCTAGGCGGAACGGTATGGACAACCGATCAGGACCGCGGCCTCGCGGTCGCCCAACAGATCCAGACAGGCACTATCGGGATTAATACCTACATACCGGATCCGGTTGCGCCGTTCGGCGGTGTGAAAGCCAGTGGACTTGGACGTGAGTTGGGCCCGGAAGCGCTCGCTAGCTATCAGCAATTGCAATCGATCTATCTCGGCTGATGGGGACGACAGCAGCAATCGCGACGACGGATGTCGGCCCAATGAGCCGGTGGTACACCGATTCGTGCGTACTCTCAGGGCCACGCCGAAGGAAGAGCAGGAGCAAAGTTACCGTGCACAAAGCGATTAGTGATGAAGAGCAGATATGACCCAATTTCGGCGATGGTCAGCGTTTCTCGGGGCGTTCTGCGTTGCCGCGCTAGCATTCGGATTAGGCGGGGTGGCGCTGGGCGTGGGAGCCGTCGGTAAGGCCACCGCGGCGGCGTACGAGACGCTGATGGTGCCCTCGGGTGCCATGGGCCGGTCGATCCCGGTGGCCTTCCTGGGCGGCGGCCCGCATGCGGTGTATCTGCTGGACGCGTTCAACGCGGGTCCGGACGTGAGCAACTGGGTGACCGCCGGTAATGCGATGAACACGCTGGCCGGTAAGGGCGTCTCGGTGGTGGCCCCGGCCGGTGGCGCGTGGAGCATGTACACCAACTGGGAGCAGGACGGCAGCAAGCAGTGGGACACCTTCCTGTCCAGTGAGCTGCCCGACTGGCTGGCCGCCAACAAGGGCCTGGCGCCCGGCGGCCACGCCGCGGTGGGCGCCTCGCAGGGCGGCTACGCCGCGATGGCGCTGGCCGCCTTCCACCCCGACCGGTTCGGCTTCGCCGGTTCGCTGTCGGGGTTCTTGTACCCGTCGAGCACCAACTACAACGGCGCGATCCTGGCCGGGCTGCAGCAGTTCGGCGGCATCGACGGCAACGGCATGTGGGGGGCGCCGCAGCTGGGCCGGTGGAAGTGGCACGACCCTTACGTGCACGCCTCGCTGCTGGCGCAGAACAACACGCGGGTGTGGGTGTACAGCCCGACGAACATGGGCGGTGACGACGCCGCGATGATCGGCCAGGCGGGCGCGGCGATGGGCAGCTCGCGAGAGTTTTACGCGCAGTACCGCAGCGTCGGCGGGCACAATGGGCACTTCGACTTCCCCGGCGGCGGCGACAACGGCTGGGGCTCGTGGTCGGGACAGCTGGGCGCCATGTCCGGCGACATCGTCGGCGCTGTCCGCTAACCACGCGATACCGCTAGCAGACCCGACGGCGCAGCCGACCACCTGTTAAATCGCCTTTGTCGACGCCATGCTACCCAATGTCATTGTGCCAATTCGGTTTCGGATGCCGAAGTACTTGACAGTTCGTGGTCCGTCCCGACAAGGCGGAACTGAGCATCGATCGTTTGATTTTGGGCCGTCGCTATATCGTGCATGGCGCCAACCCCGAAGTCGTCGCCGACCTAGCGGGCACGATCCCGATAGCCGCGAACATCGACGCACGAACCGCGATTGATCTACGCCTTGCGTAATTCATTGCGCACCGCGATCGTCGAGCAGTCCAACCGGTATTGGTCGCAACCCTGATCACCTCGTTTGCAGCGATGACCAACAAGGCCTCCCCTGGCCAGGATGGCTGCCGGTGGGGTGTGTCCGCTTTCCGAACACCACTACCGCCGAACACCATCCAGAATCGTCAGTGTCCGGGTGTAGAAATCAGGAGCCGACGATGAGCGTTGAGATGCGGTCGATCCGAGTTGACTTGACGGCGGATTTTGTGATGACCATCGACGGGCGCCCTGCGGTTTCGCCCGACACCGAAGCGGTGTTCAACCCCGCGACTCGCCAAGTGCTGACTACGGTTCCGTCGGCGACACGAGAGCAGTTGGATGATGCCGTTGCCGGTGCAAAGAGAGCGTTTCCTTCGTGGGCCGGCACCGATCTGGCACATAGACAGGCGGCTGTATCAACGATCGGCGACCGGCTCGCCGAATATGCGAACGAATTCATGGAACTGCTTACCTTCGAACAGGGAAAGCCACGCCCGATGGCCGAGTGGGAGGTCTACGGGTCCATCGCGTGGTTCCGTGAAATCGCCAAGCAGTCCCTCCCCGAAGAAGTTATCGAGGACTCCAGCCGGCGACGAGTGATCACCAGGCACACGCCGCTGGGGGTCGTCGCGGCGATTGTGCCGTGGAACTTTCCTATTTTGTTGGCCGTGTGGAAAATCGCGCCAGCCCTGGTCGCGGGCAACACGGTTATCGTCAAACCGTCACCGTTTACCCCGTTGTGCGACTTGAAGCTGGTCGAGATCGTTCAGGATCTGCTGCCGCCCGGCGTGCTCAGCGCGGTGTCCGGAGGCGATGAGCTGGGTAAGTGGATGACGGCTCACGAGGAAATCGCCAAGGTCGCGTTTACCGGCAGCACCGAGACGGGCAAGCAAGTCATGCGTTCGGCGGCGGGAACACTCAAGCGAATCACCCTAGAGTTGGGGGGCAACGACCCTGCAATTGTCCTTGGCGACGTGAACCCCGAAAAATTGGCGCCGCAACTGTTTTGGGCCGCCTTCCAGAACAATGCTCAGTTCTGCAATGCCGCCAAGCGGATCTACATCCACGACAGCGTTTATGACGAGGTGCGTGATGCACTGGTCGCATACGCACAGACCGTGGTTGTCGGCGACGGCTCACGAGCCGAAACCCAACTCGGCCCGATACAGAACGAGCTGCAATACCGGAAGGTCGCCGAGTACTTCGAAGATTGCCGAGCCCATGGCTACGCCTTTGCTCTCGGCGGCCACATCGACACCGCCGCTGCGGGATGGTTTGTCCCGGTCACGCTAGTCGACAACCCTCCAGAAGATTCGCGACTGGTTGCCGAGGAACCGTTTGGGCCGATCGTGCCGCTGCTGAGGTGGTCGGACGAGACCGACGTGATATGCCGCGCCAACGACACGCCGTGGGGACTTGGTGCCAGCGTGTGGGGTCAGGACCTGGATGCCATCCAGCGGATCGCGCGGCAACTCGAGTCGGGAACAGTGTGGCTCAACGAAGTTCACCAGTACTCCCCGTATCAGGTCTTTGGAGGCCACAAGCAGTCTGGGATCGGCGCGGAGAATTCCCTATATGGGCTCGCCGAATACGCCAACTATCAAACGATCACGCTCAACAAAGTACGCGGGACGGTGGCGTGAAGGCCCCAGCGAGTTGGGCTCGTTGTGAGCCTCAGGCAAGCGGATTTCGGAGCCCACTTACCAAAAGCCCTGGGGAACAACGCACCTCCCAGAGGTGGCTCCGCCCGAGCTCGGGCGCTCCCGGCGCCCACGAGATGTTCAACCGATAACGACAGTGCTAGAGAACGCTTCTATCGGTCGCTAGGCCGATACTGCGCCGTCTGTTAGGACATTGGCTACCTGTTCGCGCAGTAGGTTACGGCGAACCTTGCCGGTTGGCGTCTTCGGGAATTGGTGCACTACTACCACCGCCCGTGGACGTTTGAAGGCCGCGAGTTCTTGGCGGCACCAATCGATAAGCTCTTCGGCGTCCACTGACCGGCCATCCCGGGCGACTACGCATGCAACCGGCTTTTCCAGCCCAGCGGCGTCTGGCGCAGCAACCACCGCCGCTTCGGCAACGCTGGGATGCTTCAGTAGCCGTTCCTCAACCTCGGCAGGCGATACCCAGATACCGCCGGCCTTGAGCATGTCACCACGACGGCCCAAACAGCGGTAGGAACCGTCACGACTTTGAACATAGGCGTCGCCGGTTTCAAGCCAATCCCCCTGGAACACTTGACGCGTCGTCTCAGCGCGACACCAGTATCCGGAAGCGATGGAAGATCCCCGAAGATATAGGGTGCCCGGCTGCTCGGGTGAATCAATCACGACACCGTCGTCATTGCGCAGCTGGACTTCATAACCGGGTACGGGTACACCCGATGAGCCGGGGACCACGTTGCCCGGCCTGTTCGACAAAAAGATGTGTAACGCCTCAGTCGATCCGATGCCGTCTAAGATTTCGACGCCAAATCGCTGACGTATCCTCCGGTAGAGGGTCGCCGGCAGGGGTTCGCCTGCCGAAATACCCAGGCGCACACTCGAGAATGTGTCGGGGTCTGGGTCGAACGCTAGCATCGAGGAGTAGAAGGTCGGCACAGCAAAGAACAATGTTGGTCGCGTGGTGCGGATCCTCTCGGCGAAGGCGGCCGGTGTTGGGCGCTGGCGCTCAAGAATCGTCGTTGCCCCTGCTGATAGAGGAAAGAAGCAGGTATTGCCGATTCCGTACGCGAAGAACAGTTTCGCTACCGACAGGCACCGGTCCTGGGGTCGAATCCCGAGGATCCCGACTCCGTAATTCTCGGCAACCAACCGGATACTACGGTGACGATGCATCGCAGCCTTCGGCGTTCCCGTCGTGCCTGAGGTATATAGCCATAACGCGGGTGAGTCGTCCCACGTGTTGTATGGCGCCAAAGTCGGCTCCACGCTGGCGAGTACGTCCCAGGGGTGTACCTGAACGCCGACCGGGATATCGCCTGTCACCACGTCGAACACCACATCGGTGATCTCAGGCGCGAGCGCGACCGCCGCGGACACCGCTGGGGCGAATTCCCAAGAGGCACAGAGTACCTTTGCCCGCGAATCGGCGAGCAGCTTGCCAAGCTCAGTGCCGGTCAGCATCGTTGACACCGGCGCCGGGACAGCGCCCAGATACATGATTCCCAGGATGGCCGTGAGTAGTTCGACGTCGTCTGCCATGCACAGCATGACCCGCTCTTCGGGTCGCACACCTAGCCGCTGTAAACCGGCCGCGACCCGATGAACAGCCTCGGCGAGATCCGCGTAGGTGAGCGTGCGCTCCGACGTGATGACGGCTGTGCGGGAACCGCGGCCTTCACGCAGGTGGCGATCCACCAGGTGCTCGGCGGCGTTGAAACCCACGTGCAGTGACGGCGCGGGCAACGTGGAGTCCATCAGGAAGCTTCTCCTAGATCGTCCGCCGAACCGATCGTCGTCGATTCGGGATGGGGGTCACCTTGCCGCTGCCCCCGCGCTACTAGTGCGGACATGCGCCGCCGGGGAATCCTTGATGACCGACTGCTGTCATTAGTTGTTCCTGTCCTTGCCCAACCTGAGGTAACTTGTTACACCTAATTGCAAGCCGCCAAATTTTTGTAGAACAATGTCTCGGTTCCGGCCAGCGGCAGCGCTGTGGTGCGCGCCGCCATGCGGACGTATTGCGAGAAGCCAACGATTGCCTGGCCCACCCAGATACGTCGCCGTAGAACCGGACACCAGCGCATCGTGCCAACACCGACCGGCGGGACCGCCAGCCCATCGCCGAATTGCACTGAGGGCCGTTGTCTGCGTTGCGTTTCCGGCCCCACTCGGTGGCCTTGCGGGGTACCTCTCCGGATCGGAACTTCCTTCGGTTCGCGTCCAACCGTCCAGATCACCAGAGAAAACGCGTCGCTGTTCACGGCGTCTCCTGCGCGAGACTGTTTAGCAGTGCCAGCGGGCCTTGTATTGCGGTGCGCTGCATGTGATGCAACACCGCGCGGATGCCGCCAAGCTCCTCGCCACCACCGGCGCGCCCTGGTCCGCCGTGCACGGTATGCGGCAGCGGCGACCCGTGGCCGGTGGATTCGGCGGCATCGTCGCGGTTCAGCACCAGCAGTCGGCCGTGCCATGGCGCCACGCCCAGCACAATGTCGCGGACGAAGTTCATGTCGTGGCTGACCAGTGACCCGGCCAGGCTGCCTGCACCGCGACCCGCCAGTTCGATCGCATGCACAGTAGCGCCATACGGGATGAGGGTGGTGACCGGACCAAAGGCTTCGACTTCGTGGGGGGTGCCTGCATCGGGGTCGGTGCAACGCAGCAACAGCGGTGGCAGAAATGCGCCACGGTCGGCGTCGGCGTCGATCAAGTCGACATTGTCGAGATCGCCGTAGACGACTTCGCATTCACCTGCCAGCGTGCTCACTGCACGGCGAACGTCGTCACGCTGCACCTGACTTGCCAACGGGCCCATGTCGACATCGTTGCGGGCGGGGTTGCCCACGCGGACCGCTGCGAGGCGTTCGCGCAGCGCCTCAGTAACGGGATCTAGCAGTCGCTGCGGCACCAGAGCACGCCGGATGGCGGTACATTTCTGCCCAGCTTTGACTGTCATTTCTGTGACGAGTTGCTCGATGTAAAGGTTAAACTCAGGAGTGTGGGGTACCGCGTCGTGGCCCAGGATAGAGCAGTTCAACGAGTCGGCTTCGGCGTTGAAACGCACGGCGTTGGTTACCACGGCCGGATGTGCGCGTAACGTGGCAGCCGTGGCGGCCGCACCCGTCACCGAGAGTAAATCCTGGCCGGAAAGCCCGCCGATCAGATCACCGGGCGGCGCGCACAGAAGTTGCAGCGCCCCATCGGGAAGCAGGCCTGATTCAGCGATCCGCCGCACCACAAGCTCGGTCAAGTATGCTGTCTGGGAAGCCGGCTTGACTATGCTCGGTACCCCCGCCAGAAATGCGGGCGCGAACTTCTCTAACATGCCCCACACCGGAAAGTTGAAGGCGTTGATCTGCACGGCGGCTCCGGTCAGGGCGGTGTAAATGTGTTGCACCCCAAAGGTCCCGGATTTGCCAATCCATTCAACGTCACCGTCGAGCAGCGGACCGACTGGCGGCAGCTCCTGGTTGCCCTTCTTGGCGTATATGAAGAGCACTCCGATTCCGCCGTCGATGTCGACAGCCGAATCACGTTTCGTGGCACCAGTTTTAGTGGAAAGCGCGTAGAACTCCTCACTGCAGGCGTTGAGATGCTTGGCCAAATCTTTGAGAATGGCTGCGCGCGTGGCGAAGTCGAGCTTGCCCAGCGAGGGTGCGCCGACGTGTCGCGCGTAGTCGAGCACGCCCTCGACGTTCAGGGCCTTCGTGGCGATGCGGGCTATTTCAGCTCCGGTTGAGGCGTCGTGGAGCGGACGTCCCTGGTCAGCGGGCGTGTACCAGCGACCGAGGAGGAAGCTTTGCAGGAGTTCGCTCATAGGAGTCCTTGCCTTGTAGGGATTTCCGGAATGTTGGGCCGATACAACGCTGCTCGCGTTGGAACGCAAACGACCATGCGGGGTTGGTGGGCAATAGCCTCGAGTGCTGCCTGGGTAGGATTCTCCGTTGCGGTGTGAATTGTTAGCCATGTTTGTGCACGCCTACCAGGTGTAAAAGCCACGGCCAGTTTTGCGACCAAGCTCACCGGCGGCCACTTTTTCGAGCAGAATCTGGGGCGGATCGAACCGGGGTCCATAGGCCCTCGCGAGGTTGGTGGCGATGTCCAGACGCACATCGAGGCCAACCAGGTCGGTGAGCTTCAGTGGCCCCATCGGATGTCGGTAGCCCAATTCCATTGCGCGGTCGATGTCCTCAGCGCTGGCGATGCCAGCTTGGAGCATGCGCATCGCCTCGAGCGCGATCACGACGCCCAAGCGGCTGGTGGCGAAGCCGGGCGCATCGTCGACGACGATGCGGCTTTTGCCGATCTGTGTCACCACCTCCTGCGCGGCGGCCAGCGTGGCGTCATTGGTGTGGCGACCACGCACGATCTCGACGAGTGGCATCGACCAGACCGGATTGAAGAAGTGCAGTCCGAGAAAGACTTCCGGATGACAAAGGGCGCCGGCCAGCTCACCGATGGCGATACCGCTGGTGTTGGTTGCTAACAGGGCGGGTCGGCGATGTTCGACCTCGGCGAGGACTACCCGTTTAAGTCCGGCGCGCTCGGGCACCGCCTCGATCGCGAGGTCCAGCGAGTCAGGCAAGTCGGAGATCGCGGCGACGAAGCGCAGCCGGCCTTCCAACGCCTCATGCATAGCAGGGTCGAGTTTTCCGCGCGCGCGTGCCCCGGCCGCCTGGTCGGCCAGCACCGTGCGGGCTGCTCGCGCCCGCTCGAGATTGGGCTCTACGATAGCGACTTCGCTACCTGCGGCAGCGAACACGTAAGCGATGCCGACGCCCATCGTCCCGGCGCCGACGACGCCGACTGTCTGAACCACAGTGATTTGACCCTCCTCGCACTACCACCGGGCTAGATATCCAGCCCGTCATAAACCTTCGCGGCATTGCTGTTGACACCTCGCAGCTCCGTGTCGGGCAGCCCGATCTGCTCACCCGCGTCGGTGTCGTGTGCAGTGCCCCAGCCCCATGCCAATCGGTGCCGGAGATCCAACTGCCCACCAAGCGGGCCAGATGAAAGTTGGCGTAATAGTCGGGGCAACTTGCGTCGCGCGAGCCCGACAGATCCAGACAGACATTTGGGGTTCTCAGAGCTAGGACTGCCGCGGTTTCGCACCACCAACCCAGGCCCCCTGGCGCGAAAACCAAATTGGGTGCAACGTCCACGATGCCCTCGAGTAGCCGCTGCGGATCGCCGCAATTGGAGCGCGACGCGGGAAGGATTGGAGGTTCAGGCGGGTTTGGCATAGGCCTGTACGAATTCGGTGTCGACGCCGATTGGGCCAGTGGTTGCCGATCCACCTGGCGCGCCTAGGGTTTCGTCTCGATCTGGCAGCGGCTCGGTGAAGAACCTCAAGGCGTCGCCGACGAACTCCTGCTGGTCCTCAGGTACCCGCCGATCCTGGGTGATGGCTTGCACGGGGCACACGGGCTCGCAGTTTCCGCAATCGATGCACTCCAGTGGATTGATATAAAGTTTGCGGCCACCTTCGTAGATGCAGTCGACGGGACATTCCTCGATGCAGGAGCGGTCCATCACGTCGATGCACGACTGGCCGATTACGTATGGCATAGGAAGCTTCCTTTCTGGCCTCAGGCGGGTATTGCCGCGGGGGCCGTGTCGGTGGAATGTCCTGGGAATAATGGCAGTTGGGGGTCGATGTAATGCGCCGCATTGTTGACCGCTGTGGCGGCCTCGCCGAAGCCGACGGCGATCAGCCGCACCTTGCCGGGGTAGTCGTTGATGTCCCCGGCGGCGAAGATGCCCGCAAGGGTGGTCTGCATCGTGGAGTCGACGGCGATGTGGCGTCGATTGTGGATTTCGATCCCCCACTCCAGCAACGGACCCAGGTTGGCCGTGAAGCCCAGGGCAGCGATGATGCGTTGGCAGCGGAGTTCATGGACGGTGCCGTCATTGATGGCGATCTCAACGCCGTGAATCAAGCGGTCGCCGTGGATCTTCCGGATCTGCGCGTTGGTGAGTATCTCGACCTTGGCTGCGGTGATGGCGGCGACCGTCGCTGGGTGGGCGCGGAAGGTGTCGCGCCGATGCACCAACGTGACTGAGCGGGCGATCGGCGTGAGCGCATGGGCCCAGTCGAAGGCGCTGTCGCCGCCGCCAGCGATGACCACGTCGGTGTCAGCGTAGTCGTCAAGGCAGCGTACAAAGTAGGCCAGGCCCTCGCCGGTGTAGGTCTGGGCGGCGGGCAGCGGACGCGGCGTGAACTTGCCGATGCCGCCGGTGACGACGATCGAACGGGCGTGCACGATCAGGCCCGTCGAACTGGTCACTGTGAATGTGGCTGACGATTCGCCGTTTTCGTGGCGCTGAAGGTGGTGTGCTGATTGACTGAGCAAATACACCGGATCGTACGGTGCTGCCTGCTCGATGAGTCGCTCGACGAGTTCGCGTCCGCGAATGGCGGTAAAGCCGGCGATGTCGAGGATGTGCTTTTCCGGATACATCGCACTGACCTGGCCGCCTGGCTCGGGCAGCGAGTCCATCACAGCCACCGACATGCCGCGAAAGCCGGCGTAGTACGTGGCGAACAGCCCAGCGGGACCAGCGCCGATGATAAGAATGTCGACGTTGGCCGCGGACGGTGTTTCTGCGGCGGGCATTGCTACTCTCCTGCTCCGTTGGGGCCATCCTTTGATTGGCGGTGCGTCGGTGCGCGTAGACGTCTAAAACCGGTGCACCGCGACGCTTGTTCAGGCCAGGTGGACGTAGTCGTATTCGAACGGTTGGCCGTTGATTCCTTGCACGGGCGGAGCGACCCAGCCGGCGATCTTGCCCGGCTCGTAGACGGGTTGCATCAGCGACCGCACGAAGGTTAGGTCTTCGTCGGTGGGTAGCCATTTGTTTTGTGCCTGCTTCCAGGCAGCCTCGTCCAGGATCGTGCCTGTCGGGCTGATGTGGTGATCTGCGTACACGCCGACAGCCCGGTTGAATCCGACATGCGGAAGGGCCAATTGGAAGTCGATGCCGTAGTCGGAGAGGATTTTGTTCCATCGTTTGATTCCGCTTTGGCAGTCGCTGATGTACTCCCCACGCAGGTCGAGGTTCAGCGCCAGCAACGCTGACAGCTCCTCTTTGCCCCACGTGCCGTCGCCGTTCGGGATGTCGAGGAATGCGCTGTCGTCGACCAGCAGGTGGTCGTCGCTTCGGCGCTCTTCCTGCCAACGTCCCTTCAAGCCGGCCGTGAAGTAGTTCGCCGCATTGGTCGAAGTCTCGCTACCGAACAAATCCAACGACACGCTGTAGTGGAAATTTATGTATTTCTGGATGATCCCCAGCGGAACACCACCGTGCCGCGCGATATCCATGGTGTCGTGTTCGCGAACTAGCTCGGCGCTTCGGGTGACTACACGGTCGACTCCGGTGGTGCCGACAAACATGTGGTGGGCTTCTTCTTTGAGCATGAACTCGCAGGTCCGCGACAGTGGATCGAACGCACTTTCCTTTAGCGTGCCCAGCTGATACTTGCCATCGCGGTCGGTGAAGTATGTGAACATGTAGAACGCTAGCCAGTCGGCGGTTTTCTCATTGAATGCCCCGAGGATGCGTGGCGAGTCCGGACTGCCGGAATTGCGATACAGCAACGCCTCTGCCTCCTCGCGACCCTCCTTGCCGAAGTAGGCGTGGAGCAGATACACCATCGCCCACAGGTGGCGGCCCTCTTCTACGTTGACCTGAAACAGATTTCGCAGGTCATACAGCGACGGTGCCGTCAGACCGAGCAACCGCTGCTGCTCGACCGAAGCGGGTTCTGTGTCGCCCTGCACAACGATAAGTCGCTGTAGGTCGGCCCTGTGCTCCCCGGGAATCTGCTGCCAAACGGGTTGTCCCTTGTTCTCACCGAAGGCAACACGGCGATCCGGCTTGGGTTCGGCCAGAAAGATGCCCCAGCGGTAGTCGGGCACGTTGACGTGGCCGAAGTGCGCCCAGCCTTCGCGACCTACGGCTACCGCGGTGCGCAAGTACACGCCATGCGTTTCCAGAGTGGGACCCATCTCGCCCCACCAGTTCAGAAACTTCGGCTGCCAGCCCTCCAACGCGCGCTGCAGTCGACGATCCGACGACAAATCGACGTTGTTGGGAATTTTGTCTTCGTAGTTGATTGATGTCATCATGGTTTCAGACCCGCTTCCTGTCGAAGGTTGCCGATTTGCCCGTACCGTAGCGTCGCAGCGCGCCTTCCGGGCCGGAGGCGTTGGGGCGGACGAAGATCCAGTTCTGCCAGGCCGAGAGTCGGCCAAAGATCTTGGTTTCCAGCGTTTCAGGTCCGACGAATCGATGATTGGCCTCCATGCCGGTGCACGCGTCCGGCGAGAGCGCGGCGCGGCCCTCGATAACAAGTCGGATTTCGTCTTCCCAGTCAATGTCGTCCGGAGCGTCGGTCACCAAGCCCAACTCGTTGGCCTGCGCGGGTGTGAGCGAATTGCCGATCTGTTTGTCCCGCAGCAGGTTCAAGTGATCATCATGGCCGTAAAACCTCGACTCAAGTCGCGAAAGGCCGTTGCCCATAGGGAAGACACCGAAGTTAGACACAGTTATCCGTAGGCTTGCCCGCTCCTCGCTGTCCTGGTCCTCTAGGCGAGGTCCGTCGAGGATGTACTGCCGATCACAGGCCAGTGCGAGTTCGGTCAGCATTCCGGAAAAGCAGCTGCCGGGCAGGATCTCGGCGATGAGGCTCCTGCTGGTGACGTCCAGACGCTTGAGGACCCGTTTGTAATACAGCAGGATCTCGTTGGCCAGCCAGTGTTCATCGTCCAGAAGTAGTCGCTCATACTCGTCGAGCACGCCGAACTCTCCTACTGTGCGCAAGATCCAGGTGCCGATGGCAGTTTCGTTGGTGCGCAGGCGCAGGATCAGATCGTCGAGTTCGCGAGTGACTGCAAGCGGCCAGAAGTCGCTGCCGAGTTCGACGGCCGAGCTCATATCAGCTGGCGCGGCAGCACGAGGTCCGCTCACGGTGATCGTCACCGTGGCGTTGGCGCGGTCGAACTTGGCCGTAACGTAGTCGTAGGCAAGGCTGTCGGTGCCTACGACCCGGCTCAGAGGCCTTAGCGTGACGCCTCTCGCATTCGATGGACGCCTTGAGCGGGAGGCGAATTCGACCGCACGGGCGTGCACAGTCTGCTCGAACTGCCGCGGCGCGGCTAGTTCATCCACCAACCCCCAGTGCACCGCGGTCTTGCCCCGCACGCCATCGGAGCGGGTTGCGAACACGTCGGCACGGTCCTTGCGCACCCGCCGCTTGTCTACCACTCGGGTCAGCCCGCCGGTGCCTGGCAGCACACCGAGAAGTGGCACCTCGGGCAGGGAAACCGCCGAAGAGTTGTCGTCGACGAGCAGAATGTGCTCGCAGGCCAACGCCAACTCGTAGCCTCCGCCGGCGCAGGACCCATTGACTGCCGCGAGGTAGATTTGCCCCGAATGCGCTGAGGCGTCCTCCATTCCGTTGCGTGTCTCGTTGGTGAACTTGCAAAAGTTCACCTTCCACGCGTGTGGCGAGGCGGCCAGCATGCGGATGTTGGCGCCGGCACAAAAGACCTTTTCCTTGCCGCTGGTCACTACGACCGCCTTGACTTCGGGGTGCTCGAATCGCAGTCGCTGGGTAGCGTCATAGAGCTCGATATCGACGCCGAGGTCGTAGGAGTTCAGTTTGAGCTCGTAACCGGGAACGAGCCCGCCATCCTCAGCGACATCGAGCACTAGCCATGCCACCTCGCCGTCGAGGCAAAGGTTCCAATGCCGGTACCGATCGGGGTGGGTGTCGAACGAAACCTCGGGTGACGGGGGCGTGTCGCCGAGCTCCGAAACATCGGACCTCTGCTCAACGTCGGTCGTAACTGTCATCGGTTCCTCCTGGGATCGGTAGAGCGTCCAGTTAGATCAACATACTACATATTTATGTCGCAACACAATAGTTATGTATAATATAAAGGGATGCTCGATCTGCTTCGGGGGAGTCGAGATACACTGCGGCAACGTCTAATAAGGGGTTAGGGCGGCGTAGCGAGGTCGGGTCGAGCCGCCGAGACCGATTTAGCTCCGACAGCTTGGTGGCCAATCTGCGGGGACGGTATGTGTAATGCCGGAGTTCCGATCAGGTTCGGTGCGCACGTGCACGCGATCTATGGCGTGGGCCCCGGTGCGTCTCGACCAATTTAGTCGTTTCGCGTCGTTAGGCCTCGTCTTCGGCTGAAGCCTCGCCGAAAGTCTCAAGCTGTCCCACCGGTACCTTCGTCACTGTCGGCACGTTGCGCCCCAAGCGCTTTGGCCTGCGCCGGATTGTTGCAGGACGCAGGGATCCGCGGCCAGGGTGCTGAATTTGTCGCCGGCCTGGCCCGGTTACACGGCGATCGCGGTCGGTAGCAACAATCCCTTATTGTGCTCGCCGGCCGGTCAATCCGCGTTGGCCGCGGCCAATTGGCTCCATCTCCTGCGGGCGGGTTCACGCCACTCAGCGTGCTTGGCCTCAAAGAGCGACGTTGCCGCGGTGCCGCTCCAGTGTGGGGGGAGTAGCACTCGCGGCAATTGCGGATCGAGAAACGGAAAACGGCGCCATTCATGAACCAGGCGGATCTGCGCAACCAAAATATCGTCGGCCGATCGTGGCTTCAAACCGGAGAAATCCTCAATGAACTCTCGGTAGTGGCACTCAACCTCAGCAAGGTCCCACGCCGCCAACACCATGTCGCTTTGATTCCCCAGCGCGCCGTACTCGGACACGAACGACAAAGCCTTATCCGATAGGTCGAGCCCTTCAAGGATTGCCTTGGCCTCGGCCGCCGCTTCAGCGTGCGGCGAAATCCACACGCCAGGCAAGGGGGAACCAAAACCCGCCCAGCTCAATTGGGTGCGCACTTTGTGCCGTAACGCGCGCATCGATTCCGGGATGGAAATCAAGACAACCAGCCACCGGCCGTCCCAGGACAATTCCCGGGAGCCGAACGAATAGATTCGGTTCGCGCCTTCCTCTAACAGCTCACGGCCAGCATCGGTCAGCGACCACCGCACTCGCCGGCCCACCCGATCGGAAGTCAACCAACCTTCGGAGGCTATCCGGCCTAGCGCCTGCCTGGCCGAGCCTTCCTCCACTCCAACCAGCCGGAGAGAATCCACAAGGGTTGCCGTCCATACAAGCTGGCCGAAGGGCAAAACGAATTCACCGAGGATCGTCATCAGCAGCGAGCGCGCACTGCCCTCCCCTACCTCGCGGCGCCTACTTAGCGCGGGTGTCGCTCCTGGCGAATCACCGCCACCGTCCGGCGCTACCGCCACCTGCAATCCTCACTTGTCGCTGTCCCAACCGATACATGAAGTGTCTCACCGATCACGCGTGCCGTGTCTCCCTCGCACGCTTGCTGTTGACGAATGCGCCCATTCGCTGAAACTTTTCGGCATCCTCGAACAGCACTGCTTGCGCCAACAAGTCGACGTGCGGATGGGCTGCCGCCGGCGCATCGACGGTGATCTTGGATAGCCGCAGTGCCTTCGCCGAACTCATGACCATCGTGTCGACCACACCATCGGCGGTTGAGAAGAGGTCCTCAGGCTCGGTCACGGCCAAGACTAGTCCGTGGCGCAGCGCATCCTCGGCGTCGAGCGTGCGGCCGGCAAGGAGAATCTGCTTGGCCACGCTCTCTCCGAGTAGCCTTACCAACCGAAACGCTGCGCCCGCCCCGGCAAGAATCCCTAGCCTCGGTTCGGGCTGGCCGAACTTTGCCCGCGCGCTAGCCACCCGAATGTCACACGCGTACGCTAGCTCAGCTCCGCCGCCCAATGCCCAACCGTCGATTGCTGCCACAGTTGGCATGGGCAGAGAACGGATACGCTCAAAGAGCCTGAGGTTAATACCTTTTAGCGCATCATCGCTGCGGCGGTCAAGCAGTTGGCGAATGTCGGCGCCGCCAGCGAAAACTCCGTCGCTGCCGCCCGTCAGTACCAGCACCTTCGGATCCGATTCCAATTCGGCGCACAGGTCGTGCAACTGCTCAACCATTCCAGCGTCAATCGCGTTGCGCTCTGCTGGGCGATGCAACGTCACCCACGTGCGGTCGACCCGGCGATCAACGAGCACAGAATCCCCGTCCACTACGTCAATCCGATCGCTCGCCACCAGACTAATATTAGACGATTTTGTGCCCATGCGACAGAGATTTGTAGACTAATGCCGGGCGTCCTGCCCTACGTACCCACGTCCCGAGTCTCGTCAGGTGAGCCAACCTCTGCTTCTGTTTCATCCGGGCCTCGTGATTTTGTGCCAGAACGATCGCGTGGCGGAGCGTCGTGGCGTGACGTCTGCGCGCGACGGCGCCGAGCATGGTATCGAAGTTCTGAGGGTAACTTCCGGCCGAAGACACGCAGTCCGATTCCTGTCGCCCAGCGGACGAATCTTGCTGTTCGTTTCAGCTTGGGAGACCGCCTGTCAGATGTGGGGAGGATGTGGTCCGCCTGACTTATTGTCCAGTCTGGCTGCAGCACCACCCGTAACCAGAATCCGGGCTTCCCCCATTGGTGCGATAGAGCCCATAGGGTGTCCTCGAGCTTGGCGAGTGACTTAGGTTCACGTCGAAAGTCGTTGACCAGCTGCGCATTCTCCACTTCGTATGCTTCTATTGCGCCTTTGGCGACGGCGTCGGGATCGGTGTCTTCGTCGGCCAGAATTCCGTCGATCAAGTCGCCGATAAGACGTTGCGCCTCAGCGGTATCGACGCCTGCCGTTGCTAGCAACTGCCTGCTGAGCTCGCTGGCAACGTCGAGTCGACCCCATAGCCAGTCGTGGTGCCGGCCGCGCTCGCTGGCAAAGGCGCCGAAGTGCCCGAGACGCTGTCCGTACAGCTTCTTGATTGGCCAATCCGATTGGCTAGGAAGATTTTCGAGCGGAATTCGGGACGCAGGTGCGGCTGCGGGCGTCACGTTGTGAAAGCGAAGCTCCGGCACGTCATAGTCTGCGCCGCCCCAATCTCGCCATCCGCTAAGGACTTCCACGCTCACGACGAGATCGAGTAAATCCGATGCCGAAACGTTGACAACCGCATCGTGGATCGCGTCGACAGCACCTTGCATGATCGTTCCGAGACGCACCGACAGTGACCCGCAATCAGATCCGTAAATTTTCTCAAGCGCTGGTGACCCGGTGGAGTACACACCACGCAGGTTGCGCAGTTGCACACTCGAGCTCATCACACTGGCTTTTTGGCCAGCGACAGCCGCGCGAATCACTTTGCCAAGCGCAACGACCTCGTCGAGCGCAGCGGCGACGATGGGCATTGCTTGTTCGATCCCAGCGGCAAGGGACTCGTCTGCCCCGGCGTGGAGCCTTGAGAGAGCCTGTCCATACCATCGAAGACAACGGTCGGCCCCGGCCGCACCCCAATGCCAGGAACCCTCTGACAGGGGTGGAAACGCTTCATTTGGCATACCAGGGACGACATTGGGGTCCAGGCTGGGCTCTGGTGGCGGCTGCAGCTTCGACGTCTGGGTTTCGCCCGACACCGCATACAGGTATCGCTCAAATGCCTCCGCTCGTGCGCGCCGGTATCGCTCGAACATTAACTCGACGGCCTGCTTGAGGTTGCTCAGGTCCTGGGTGTTTGGGCTCGCTAAGAATGACGAGATCATCTCGTGCGCTTGCGTTCTCGTCAGGCTCATTTCCTCGAAGATCAGATGCAGCGCGTCCAGGTCCAGACGCGCATCGGGCTCGCGGATCGCCGATAACACCGAGGCCAGTGTCTGTTTGATCGTCGGGGTGCCGGTGGCCGAAGACGCGGCACCGGCCGGTTGGCCGACGCCAGGTGTGATGTAGAGCATGACGCGGTCGTGTGGCTCGCCTATGGGCCGTTCCCGTAGCACGTCCAGCAATGGTTCGATCGGTGCGTTGTCGAGGACGCCGCCGTCGACCAGCCAACTGGGCCCGACGCGCGTGTCCTTGGGCACAACACGACGAGACTTCAGCTCTGCGGTTTCGTAGACGGGCGCGAACGCCACCGGAAACGACGCCGAAGCTCTCGCCGCCAATGTCAGTGCATCTAGATTCTGGTTGTTGGCCGTGAAATCGAAATGGTTGTGTCCCGACACCGCTCCGCGGATGGTGCTGCCGGACGCAGGAGATCGCCCATCAGGCGGCAGCTTGCGATCGAACTTACACACGCGCCGTCCGTCGCGCTGCGACATCGCGGCACCACTTTCTAGAGGCGTTTGCACCACCGTGCTATCCAAGGCGGTGGCGGTGATCAAAAGCGTGCAGTCCTGCGCGCGATCAGAATTGTCCTGCATCTGTGCGAGCAGCTCTTTTACCTGACTCTTGAGATAGTCGCCATCGAGAACGGAATGCGCGCCCTGCGGGTGTTGACGAACGAGGCGGGAGACGCTGAGAGCAGCTGTTTGCGTCCACACCGTGCGCATCAGTGGCATGTCTGCCCCCTTGGCGACTGCCGCGGCGAGCACTGTGCCGTTCAGACCGCCCGCACTCGTTCCCGCAACCAAGTCCACCACTGCTGTGCGCTTCGCTGCCTCGAGAATGGCTCTCCACGGATCCACGTCCCCGGCGAGCTCGGAGTCCGGCGCCTGCATGGAGGCAAGACGGATTCGATTCAGCTCGTGGATGACACCACCCATCCAGACAGCTAGGCTGACCCCTCCATTGAGGACCACGGCATAGCGGATCTGCTTGTGTGACCTAGCCGCCGGTTGCTGTGCCGTCATAGTCACCTCCGGTCTGCGTACCGTGTCCCTCCGCCCGCTCATCCTGACATGAGAGATCACCGCCGACCATGGCGTCGACTCGCGCATCTGCCGCCGAAGGACCAACGCGAAGGACGACTCGAAACTGTCTGCTGCGCGACTCTGGATTGCCAGCCCGCCGGTTCTGCGTCGCGGTACCAAACGGGTTTAGGCGACTGACCCGGGTTCATGCGTCCGCGCTGGAACAGCTCGCGCCGTGCCTGTGGGTGAGCGCACCTCCCCCACCTTACGGCTTCCATAGCCAGCCAACACGTCTCGGCCAAGGTGACACCGACCGACAGCCCACGCATAGCCCACCGGGGCCGCGCGCCGTACCGACGCCGGCCTTGAGCTGCGCAACCAGGAGATAAGTCGGCTGGTAGGGAGCGAGCTCGTCTGGCTGAATACACTCACCCGTAGGCCGGATGAGCCACGTCACCTCTGCTGGTGCGCCGCCCCGAACGGTGGGCTTGTGGTTGAAAGTGCCCGGTGGGCGCAACACGTCGTTGTCGGAGATTTTGGAATCGACCGCCCCAAGGTGAGCACCCAAAGCGCGGCATAGGGACTCGTGTTGATGCGGCGGAACGGATTTCGCCAACTTGACGTGCGCGTGGCCGTTGCCAGGTGATCCCGAACCCACGCTGAAGTCTCCCGGCAGCGCGGACACCTTCCTTATATCGAGCAGTCTCAAGAATGATATCGAGCAGTCTCGAGAATGCTTTCGGTGTGTTACGCCAAGTCCTGGGGCGCCGCGGTCGAGGATGGTCGCATCCCCCGCAATCCGTGCGACGGGGTGAAACTGCCTAAACGACACCACGCAGACCGCGGTTACCTCACGCATGCACAGGTGGCCACGCTGGCCGGTGCCGTCGACCGCGAGGCAGAGGTTGTCCGGTTCTTGAGCTACACGCGACTCGGGTGGGGCGAAATGGCAGCCCTTAGAGTCCAAGACTTCGACATGCTTCGACGTCGGGTGAACGTATCGCGCTCCGTCACCGAATCCGGTGGGCTGCAGTGGAGTACGCCGAAAACGCACGAGCGCCGATCCGTGCCTTCCCCGCCGCGCTCGCCGACGAGCTTTCCGCGCTAATGACGGCGAAGGACCGAGACGCATTGGTTTTCACCGACCAGCGCGGCGGCGTCCTGCGAAACTCCAACTGGCGAACACGAGTCTTCGAGCCAGCGGTAGAGAGGTGCAAGACGACTGACGGTAGCTTTCCGTCGATCACCCCGCACGACTTGCGACACACGGCGGCCAGCCTGGCCATCAGCGCCGGGGCCAACGTGAAGGCTGTGCAGCGGATGCTGGGTCACGCCAAAGCGTCGATGACGCTAGACGTCTACGCCGACCTATTTGACGAAGATTTGGACGCGGTAGCAGTCGGTCTGGACGAAGCGATTCGAGCCGCTGCGGACCAGTTGCGGACCGAGCAGTCCAAGAAGCAGAAGGCAGCTAAAATCTAAAATGGTCTTAGCTGCACGAAAATCAAGTGGAGCTAAGGGGAATCGAACCGCTGTTTCGACCAGGCGAAATACCGGTTTACCTGGATGTTCGTTTCATCTCGTTTCAATCCAGTCCTGTTTGTTACCTGCGGTTTTGTTTTCGAGCTTGACGGCGTTAAGAGCGGCCACCAACCGTAACGCGTCCTGCCCAGGGCCCCTATGCGCCCCACCGACCGTCATGTCGTTCATGCCGAGCCCGGAATCGCCTAGCCGGTTGGCGACGTGACGATGGTGAACCTTAAGCAGCGCGGGGCCGCGTTTCAGCTGATCGGACAACTACGCGAAAGGCAAAATGACGCAAGACGACCTTCGGTTCCGTGGAAGGCATTGGTGGCGTCAACACGTAGCCAGCATAAAACCGGGGAACGTTGTGCGAATGGTCGACCGCCTGCCTCCGTTCGGATCTACACCGCATGCAGGGAAGCAGTTTCCATGTACCGGAAGCGGTCCTCGAGGACGCTGGGGGCGATAGACCTCGCCCAGCCTTAGAACCCAGGTGGCGAACGATGGCGAAACCAGACAGGTTCGATGGTTGGTCGACGGTTTGCGACGGCTGGGCCCCGTTGCGGCATCGGAGCACCATCGCCATGGAGGAGGTCGGCGACCAGGACTGATTGGCCTGCAAGCCATCTATGGTCTTCGTAGCGCGAATAGAGGCACGAGGTTCCTGTCTCGACTCTTCGCGCCTACTATCTCTAGACCCAGCATGGGATTCAGAAGTTGCGGGGACACTTCTGATTTTGGTCCGGCATTGCCATGGATGGGACAGTTCTGATCAGGCTCGGAGCCGCTGGGCACCGAGAAGCTGTCGGTTCCGGTCGAAAAGTGAGCAGGTGATTCCGGTCGAAAGTGAGCACCCTTCGATTGGAGAGTGATCACTGTGGTGGATTGGGCCGAGATTCGCCGGCTGCATCGGTCGGAGAAGTTGTCGCAGGCTGCGATCGCGCGGCGGCTGGGTCTGTCACGAAATGCCGTGGCCAAGGCGCTGTGTTCGGATGGTCCGCCGCGCTATGAGCGGGCAGCGGTGACGACCTCGGCAAGGGCGCAAATCGAACCAGCGGTGCGGACGATGTTGAGCCAGTATCCGACGATGCCGGCGACGGTGATCGCCCAACGCGTTGGCTGGATGGGCGGGCATTCGTGGTTCGCGGAAAACGTGGCGCGGATCCGCCCCGAGTACGCCCCGGCTGATCCCTGCGACCGGTTGGTGCATCTGCCTGGTGAGCAGGTGCAGTGTGATCTGTGGCTGCCCGGTCGGGTGATGCCCGACCATGCCGGGGTGCTGCGGTCGTTTCCGGTGCTGGTGATGGTCGCCGCCTACTCGCGGTTTATCGCCGCGATGATGATCCCGTCGCGGATCACCGGGGATCTTTTGGCCGGCATGTGGCAGCTGCTTTCGCAGTGCATCGGCGCGGTTCCTCGAACACTGTTGTGGGACAACGAGTTCGGTATTGGTCAACGCGGCCGGCTCGCTGAAGGAGTGGCCGGGTTCTGCGGAGTGCTGGGGACCCGGCTCATCCAGGCCCGACCCTATGACCCCGAAACCAAGGGGCTGGTGGAGCGAGCCAACGGTTATCTTGCGACATCGATTCTGCCGCGCCACCGCTTCGTCTCGGCGCACGAGTTCAACAGCCAACTGGCTGACTGGCTGGCGCAGGTGGCCAATCCGCGCAAGCACGCCACCACCATGATGATCCCTGCCCAGGCTTTGGGCACCGATCAGCAGACGATGGCAGCGCTGCCGCCTCTGGCCCCGACCACCGGCACCACGACGACCACCCGGTTGAGTCGGGACTACTACGTCAACATCGCCGTTACAACGCCTATTCGGTGCATCCGGAGGCGATCGGCCGGATGATCACCGTGAGCGCATCACTGGATCGAGTTACGGCCCGCTGCGCAGACCGCGTGGTTGCCGATCACCAACGGCTATGGGGAACAGCAGGATTGGCCTCAGACCCCGAACATCTGGCGCGGCGGCGACCATGCGCGAGAACTTCCGGTACCGACCACCTGCCGGTACTCACCTCGACATCGAGGTCCAAGTCGCTGATCTGGGCGCCTATGACGCCGTGTTTGGGACCGGTGAGGTCGCCTGATGGCCCCCAAACGCGCCCCTGCTCCCGGTGAGGCCGACAAGCTGATTGCCCACCAAGCCCGGCTACTCAAAGCCCCGCGCATCGCCGCCCACTACGGGCGGCTAGCCGAGCAGGGCCGCGCTGCTAGCTGGTCATTGGAGGACTACCTGGCCGCCGTGCTTGCGTGGATCCAACGCCCTTGAATCCCAATCGCAAATCACCAGTGCTCATTTACGTCCCATTTCGAATATCGTGACGCCGCATTGCTGTGGCCCCAATCGAAAGACACCTGGATGTCTTGGCCAGTTAGACGATTCACCCGGCGGCCTCGCCAAGAGCGCATGCGCGCCGTCAAGCTGACCCGTCGCCACCACGGTTGCCTGTCTTTCGTCCGGGTTGTTCACGCGGGCGATTCGTGCCGACACCGCGGCGAGCGGCGGCGGCCTAGATAGGTCGTCCCGCATTGCTTTTGGCGTGCGCTTAGCAAGGCGAAGCTTTTGAGCGCCGCGCGGATTCGAGAAGCTGCCTAGCATGTGGTCAACTTCGCGGCTTCGTGCCATCTACAACTCAGTCCCGGTGGGCTTATCTGCAAACCAAGCCCGCTTCACGGATGAACCGGCTTGACATTCAGCAGAGACTCCGCGTTGCGGAAGCAGATTTTCTCGCGATCAGCCTCACTTAGCGGAGCATTCGCGATGAATTCACATGCCTTGCTGATGCTTTCGAAAGGATAGTCGGTGGCGAACAGAATGTGGTCGGCACCTAACGCCAGGATCGAGCACAGCAGCGGCGCTGACGAGACCGCACCACTTGTTGTGACGAACAAGTTGCGACGCAGATAGTGGGAGGGATACTCGAGCTGAAGCTCGATTCCATGTCGGTTATGAAAATCCCACCGTGAGTCGAGCCGCCACAGTACGTAAGGCAATCCTTCGCCCATATGCCCCAGCAGCAGTTTGGCGTTCGGATATCGATCGAAGACTCCTCCGAACACCAATCGCAGTGCGTGGGTGGCGGTATCAACTCCCCAGCTCCACATCGGTCCCTCGAGCTCTGGGTGACCAGAGAACACGTGGGATTTGTCGACACCGTTCGCCGGATGCAGGTACAGCGGCACGTCAAGGGCTTCCGCGCATTCCCACACCACGGACAAGCCCGGATCGTCCAGATAGACGCCTTGGGTGTGCGCGTTGACGAGGGCACCGCAGAGACCGAGTTGTGTCACGCCGCGTTCCAACTCGTCGGCTGCCTTCCCGGGATCTTGCAAAGCCAACGCGCAGAATCCGGAGAATCGGGTGGGATGCTCAGCGATGATCCCTGCGAGGAAATCGTTGACCGCTGTTGCCTTCGCGGTGGCAACCTTGGCGTCGGGCTCGGCCTGCAGACCCGGAGCGGTCAACGACAATACCTGGACATCCAAGCCGGCCGCGTCCATGTCCGGCAGGCGCTTCTCGGTGAAATCGGCTAGCCGACGACTTGCCTCCGCCCACGCACGCGTGCTGGCGATCGCCTTCGTGCTGGAGCTATAGTCCGCCAGTTCGGGGGTGAAGAAATGTTCTTCCAATGCGATTTTTCTCAACACTTCTCCTCACGCCGTGTCAGCAATCCTGCGCCGAGTTTTCGGCACGTTCGTCGTTGTCCGTGGGCGCCACCCACTCCGCGACGGCGGCGATCCGGATTGACCTCAAGCACGACATCACACGACCCGAACGACTTAATATTTCACCGTAATTCGCCAAGGCATCGGATTCGGGGCCGAGTGCGCCGACGCGGCCGCCGTGCACCGCCATCCACGGTCACTACCTCGTGGTGTCTTTGAGGCTATGGCAAATGCCCTGTGAAATACCAACGATCGTTTTAGATGGCGCAAATTGATGTGATCAATTGTTCGCGCCAGAACTTACGAGAGTGACAGCACGTAACTACCCGATCCGCCGGAACGGACGCGCCCGAACACGCCCGGCGACAAAATCGACTAGCGCATTGTCGTGCGCACATCAAGAGCACGATGTCCCTAGCCCCACTCAACGGCCACGGCCCAGGAGCAGGCCCGGACAGCACAAACCAGACTCACAGGTCAGCTCGCCACCGGCCTGCCCGGGCCTGATCGACGGCGCGGCTCGGCCTCGGTCGGCGAAAAGTCGCCAAGCCGCTCCAGCCCTGAACCGTATAGGGCCTGCAGTTCCCCGCGCAGGTCGGTGTATATTCGCTGGACAAAAATATCGTGGCGGATGTAGAGCTTGATTACACTTGCCAACGTGCGATCGTCGGCCACCAGCCCTTCCCAGGAATGCCCGTCGCGTGCGGTAGCCCACATCGTACGTTTCGAGTCGACGGTCATAGCGACGTGATGAGCCTGGTGGTGGGGATAGACGAATGCCTCCGTGCTGGCGTGCCGAAATACAGGTCCGGCATGTTTGAATGGTCGTTTTCCGAAATGGACAAGTATAACGTGGACACCCCGCCGCTCGGCGGCAATGACTGCCTCTGCCATCGGTTTCAATTCGTCCGTGTGGCCGGACAGATAGACCTTCGTCGTGGCGGCGTCAAGCAATGTGGTCGCCTGGTTGAGTACGGCTTGGCGCGACGCGATCTTGGTCATCGTGCACACGGCAAGCTCTTGGTGACCCTCTACGAGTTGATCCGCTTCGCGCCGTGAACGATCGATCAGTGACGCAAAGTCTGACTGCGCCTTATCAAGAACCTCGGCGGCGGGCACGGGCGCGAATCGTGCGGGATCGTCGCCGATACGGATTACGACGCCGCGCCGTTCGAGGCGCCGCAGCGTCTCATATGCCTTGGGTTGCGGGACGCTTGAAAGGTTGGCAAGCGAGTAACCGGTCTGCTCGCCGTGCAGAAGCAGGCTTACATAGGCTTGCGCCTCGTACTGCGTAAACCCAAGCGGCCGAAGCGAATCGACCATTGCGGCTTCACTCGTTGTCATACACGTCTCCCTCAATGTAGGCCCTCGGCGGAGGGTCACCGGCGGAGCCTGACCCTCCCCGCCTGCGGCTTGTCTACTAACTACGATTGTAATGAGCCGCGTGACATGGTCAATCGCCCAAGGCGCGAACGGGGCCCTCGTTGCTTATTAGCGGTAGTCACTACTATGGTAGGTAGCAGTGCGCTATCATCGGTGCTGGCCGCCTGATTCTGGCGGACCGGCGGGCAGAGAGGAAGAGCCTGATGCCACACAACATTGGCCTGATGCTTCACACAGCGGATATGAATTTCGATGAGATCATCCGCCTGGCTCAGCACTGTGAAGCCAGCGACTACCACGGATTCTGGCTGACCGAGGAGAGCGGCAAGGAGGCCTTTGCCGTTCTCGCGCTATTAGCCCAGAATACCGAACGAATTATTCTCGGTACCTCGATCGTCAATTTCTACAGCCGAACACCGATGTTGCTGGCTATGGGGACACGTACCATTTGGGATCTTTCTGGAGGCCGGTTCCACTTGGGGCTTGGCACCGGAGGTATTGGCTTTATGACACAGGGCCACGGCATCAAGATCGAGCGGCCGATTGCTCGTTCAAAAGAGGTGCTCGAGATCATCCGTGGATTTTTGTCGGAGCAGAGGTTCAGCTATGACGGCGAGTGGTTCAACGTCGACAACTTTCACCTACGAGAAGGCCCTATTGCAGAACATGTGCCAATCTACCAGGCTGCGCTCGGGCCTAAAATGATTGGAGTTGCGGCAAAATATTATGACGGTTTCATCAGTAATTGGCTGACGCCGCAATCGTTGCAGAACTATCGCGAGATGATCGCCAAAGGCTGCGCGCAGGTTGGCCGCGATCCTTCAGAGGTTAAGCTTCTGGCGCTTGAGATGGCCGCACCCGATAATTCTTCCGAAAGTAGGGATGCAATGCGTCGCGGATGTGCGTTTTATTGCGCATCCCCGCACTACGAGCACATTGCCGAGATCAGCGGCCTAGGTGACGATTTCCGTCGGGTGAAGGAAGTATGGGAGACGCGTGACTACGCCAAAGCAGCGTCCTACGTTTCCGACGAGATGCTCGAAACGTTCACGCTGACCGGCGACAACGACGCATGTAAGCGACGGATCAACTGGCTATTGTCCGAGGGCGTTTACCCAATAATCTACCCCGTTCCGCGGCATCACCTTAAAGCCGAGGATCACTTCACCACCGCCGACCGCGTCATTGAACTCCTGGAGGGCAGTCACGTATGACCGACGCTGTGTGCGCAATGACGCGGCGTTCTTTGTTGAACAGCAAGCTTCGCAGCCGAAAATTCCAGGTCATCGTTACTGCCTGTGTGCCGCATTTGTCCGTTCATCAACGTCGGGAAAGCGTCGACTATTTTAAATGCGTATTCAGGCGTTAATTGCGTTGCGGGTCCCAATTACAATCTACTATTCGGGGCGAGTTGTTGTCAGCATCAAAGCGGGCATAATAGGAGCAATCGTATGAGGTGCTTCGACGCGTTGTGCATGAACGAACCCGAGTTGGCGCAATTGCGGGCATCGCTGCGTGATTTTTTGCGCGCCGATTGCACCGAATTTGGATGGCGCCCGGCGGTCGACTCGTGGCTGAGCTGCTGGGACCCTGGATTCAGCGCGCGGCTCGGCGAGGCCGGTTTCCTGGGATTGACCATTCCCAAGCGGTACGGCGGTCGGTCCCTTGGGCACCTACATCGCTATGTGGTCATCGAGGAGCTGTTGGCTCACGGTGCGCCAATCGCCGCGCATTGGTTCGCTGATCGTCAGCTCGCGCCGGCTTTGCTGGCGTATGGAAGCGAAGTGCAGCGGCGGCAGCTCTTGCCGCTCATCGCCGACGGTCAACTTTATTCGGCCATCGGAATGAGTGAACACGCCGCCGGTTCGGATCTGGCAGCGGTCCAGACACGGGCCACCCGGACCGACGGGGGTTGGCTACTGCGCGGCACCAAAGTGTGGACCAGCGGGGCGCATCATGCACACCTGATTGTGGTGCTGGCTCGAACCAGCCCGGCTGATCCCCGGCATCGCCACGCTGGTCTGAGCCAGTTTCTTGTGCCGTGCGATACCGCGGGTGTGCGAATTGAGCCCGTCGTAATGATGTCTGGAGAGCATCATTTCAACGAAGTGACCTTTGACGACATGGTCGTGCCCGACTGCGACGTTCTGGGCACGATTGGTGAGGGCTGGCGCCAGGTGACATCAGAGCTTGCGTTCGAGCGAAGTGGTCCAGAGCGGTTTCTGTCGACCGCACCGTTGATTTTCGCCGCAGTTCGAGCCATCGCGAGCGCCGACGGCATGAATGAACGCAACACCCTCATGCAAGTGGGTGAGTTGCTCGCACGCATGATTTCGTTGCGCCAATTGGCAGTTTCGGTAGCGCGCATGCTGTCCGAAGGCGCAGACCCCCAGGCGCGGGCCGCCCTGGTCAAGGACCTTGGCACCCGATTCGAGCAGGAATCTGTCGATATCGTTGCCGAGCTTTTGAACTACGCCACACTGGCTGAGTCCTTGCGCACGATGTTGAACACCGCCTGGTTGCATCGGCCGATGTTCTCGCTACGCGGTGGCACCAACGAGGTCCTGCGCGGGGTCATCGCCCACGAAATGGCGCTCCGGTGAGCGCAGTTACGGCGCTAGCCGGCGGAGTCTTTGAAACCATCGCACCCGACGATGAGCATGCCGAGCTTCGGACGCTAGTCGGCGAGCTAGGTCGCCGGTCACTCGACGCGAAGGTAGGCCGGCGAGGTCTACCCGAGGCTCTCGACGTTGAATTATGGCGCAATCTTGAACAGACCGGATTGGCCCGCCTGACAAGCGACCCGGAACTTGGTGCCGGCGCAGCGGAGGTTGCGGTGGTATTGCGCGGGCTGGCGCGCTACGCCAGCGCAGTTCCTGTCGCAGAGACCGACCTGCTGGCCGGCTGGCTGGCCGGCCAGGCTGATCTGTCGCTGCCCCACGGGCCCACCACCGTGGCTATCGTCGATGCAGAAGTGGCCCGGGATCGCATCAACGGAACGGCCGTTGACGTACCCTGGGCGCGATCGGCTGCAGTGCTTCTCGCCGCGCAAACCAGCCATGGGTTATGTGTCGGCATGGTGGAAGATCCAGCAATCGAACAACACCATAATCTGGCCGGCGAACCTCGCGACCGGGTGACATTTTCTGTCGCAACTGACCGGTTGCACATCCTCGACCCTGCGGCCTGCGCCGAGTTGCAGTGCCGCGGAAGGTGGGCACGGTGTATGCAGGTGATTGGTGCGCTCGACGCGGCAGCCGAGCTGTCAGTGCTTCATACTACCCAACGAGTCCAGTTCGGCCGCCCACTGTCGGGGTTCCAGACGGTTCAACACACGCTTGCCGCCATGGCGGGACAGATCGAGCGGGCCCGCGCCACAGCGACCTTAGCCGTTGCCGCGGCGGCCGATTTCGGGTTCGCGGCCCCCGAAACTGAGTATGCGGTCGCCGTCGCCAAGGTCAGTTTGGGGCGGATCGTAGGACCTGTCACCGAAAGCGCGCACCAGCTGCACGGTGCCCTGGGCGTGACTCTCGACCACCCGTTGCGGTTGGCCACGCTGCGTGCGCGCTGTTGGATCGATGAATTCGGCAGGCCCAGTGACTACGCAGCACGGCTAGGTTCTGCGGCTTTGCTCGCCGATGACCCGTGGAACCAGGTTATCGGTGCGAATATCGGTGCCGCAGATGCCGCGCACGGCATTAGATTCCGATCGCGTCAGAGTCCTCGCGTATCGGGACTTTATGCCGAGGACGTTTGAGGCAAGAACGCTGCCGCGCGTCCTATCGAATTTGCGGGCTGCGTTTGGGCGGGATCTCTACTCGCGCAGGGCAATTGCCGCGACGTAGAAGCGCCTGAGCCGCCTAGCCCCTGATCTAAGCGCAAAAGTCGGACATTGCACCCTGGGCAGGCCAGAACTACACTGTTGATAACTACGACAGTAGTTATCATTCGAGTCTCGGCGAAAGGGCTTCTCCTATGCGCATCATCGACCTGCATTGCTACCCCAATACCGAGCCGCTAATACGAAGTCAGGGGCCATACGTCGAAGCGTTGAGTCGCTACTGGAAACGGAACTGGGTCGCCAAACAGGAAGACGAGGTCGTCGAAGATTTCAAGGCTGCTGGCGTGAGCGCGGTGCTCGTCGCCTTCGACATCGAATCGGTTGCGGGTACCGAGCCGTGCAGCAACGAGTATGTTGCGGGTTTCCGGGATCGGCATAAGGATGTGATCCTTCAAGCATGGGGTGCGGTTGACCCCCTAAAAGGTGAAGCCGCCGTTTCACAAGCAAAGTCGGCGTTCATCGACCACGGTCTGCTTGGCTTCCACTTCCACCCGATCATGGGGCATTACTCTGTCGACGACCGCGCGCTGTATCCGCTGTGGGAAACGCTCGCCAGTCTCAAATGTCCCGTGATGATCGATGCTGGGACGACTGGAATGGGCGCTGGGCTGCCAGGCGGACTGGGAGCAAAAATTCATCACGCCCATCCGCGCGCCATCGACACGCTCGCTGCTGACTTCCCGTCATTGACGATCATCGCAGCACACCCCGGCTGGCCCTGGATCGACGAGATGACAGCGGTTGCGCTGCACAAAGGAAATGTGAGTTGGGAGCTTTCCGGTTGGGCCCCAAAGTATTTCCCGGAGTCGCTGCGCAAGGACATTGCAGGACGACTCCGTAACAAAATCATGTTCGGCAGCGACTACCCGAGCATTCCTCATCAACGCCTCTTTAAGGAGTGGGCCGACTTAGGCCTTGCCGACGACGTAATGGAGCAGATTTTTCATGGCAATGCCGAACGAATCCTCGGGGTGTAGCCGGTGCCAGATTCAATACTGATGGCAGTTGAAGACCGTACTGCTGTCATCACCATCAATGAGCCTGATCGCCGCAACGCGATTACGATGCCGATCTCGTCGGCGCTGCGGGCCGCTGTGGAGGCCGCCGAGGCGGACCCCGCTGTGCACGCGCTGATTGTGACAGGTGCTGGCAAGGTGTTTTGCGCCGGAGCCGACCTTACCTCGTTAGGCACTGCCACCGAAGATGGTCTGCGGTGTATCTACGACGGTTTCCTGGCTGTCGCACAGTGCTCGCTGCCGACCATCGCCGCAGTCAACGGGCCCGCGGTCGGCGCCGGACTTAATCTGGCCCTGGCTGCCGATATCCGAATCGCAAGTCCCAGTGCGGTATTCGATCCACGGTTTCAAAAACTGGGGATTCATCCTGGCGGCGGCGCGACGTGGATGCTGCAGCGTGCCGTTGGGCCACAGGTCGCCCGCGCGTTAATCCTGTTCGGGCTGACGCTGGACGCAAAGGCAGCCGCGCACCACGGTTTGGTGCTTGATGTCGCTGAGGATCCGGTGGCTGCCGCGCGCCAACTCGCCGGAGGTCCTGCCGGCGCTCCGCGGGACGTCGTTATCGCAACCAAGGCGTCGATGCGCGCGACGGCCAATCCTGGCACGGTGGATCTTGACCAGCACCGCATCGCCGTTGAGACCGAGTTAAGCCCGCAGGCCGCATCGATCCTTTCGCCCGAGTTCGCGCAACGGCTGTCCGCCGCGCAACGGCTGTCCGCCGCGCAACGGCTGTCCGCCGCGCAACGGCGGTCATAGTGCCTCCGGTCTGAGTGGCTCACCGATTCTGTGGGCGGAGGTGGCTGCTGATGCGAGAATCTGGTCCGGCGCCGCATCCGAGCCGCCTCGTCTGACATCGTGACCGGTAGGTCAGCACCGATTGACTGGCCCGGCCGGGTTCTAGAATGACCTGCGACGATGACAGCAGACGACGCGGCTTGCGGGGTTCGCGTTACGATCCCGGCGTCGACGGTGCACCGCTAGAAGCAATCGAAGCCATGTTTGGCAACAGCGTATTCCCCTGACTCAAAATTTTTGGCAGGTCGCTAGTTGTAGATAACTGCGGGCCATTGCTGGAAGGTTGAGCGATGATTCGGTCGCGGCGCACCAAGATTGCAGCCGGTAAGAAGGCGAGGCTGGCATTGGCGGTTGCTTGCCGACGAGATGACGTTTGCTGAAGCGGCGCGCCGATGTGTCCTTGCTCCGCGGCAGGGTCTACCAAACAGCGTCCGTCGTGATGACCTCCGGCTACGGCACGTTCGCCGTCGAACGATTCTTCGGCCCGCTTAAATGCGAGCATCTGTTGCGCGGCTGCATCGGTGACTGCGACGCACTCGACATGGATGTCCGCGACTTCTGCATCATCTGCGACGCCATTTGACCCCTCCGGGCCCTCGCCGACTGCGCACCCCAGCCGGCCTGCCTCGACCCAAAAACCCGCCAACTTTTTGACACACGACGGTTTCAGTGATCGCACGGCGGCATACGCGCGCTGGGTATTGCCCCCTACGTGCGGTGACACCCGTTGTCTTCTGCCCTGGCGGGTCTTCATTGCGTAGTCGTATTCCACCGCAAAGTTTCCATTCCGAGGACATTGATGTGCTCAATGGGCACGATTGACATTGTCCGTTTCCGCTAATGTGTCCTGCGCCCTACCGTGGTGTCATCGGTTAGGTGCGTCACAGCGGCATGGCCGGTGTTTTTTACCGACAGATGTCGCCTTGTCAGGAGTAGTGAAAGTTGACCGTTATGGGCAAGATGCATGCAGCGCAGCCACTGAGCCCTCGACTCGAGAGAATGCTCGACCGGGTGGCGGGCGCACTCGAAGAGGAACTCCTCCCGGTAGAGATCTTCAACGACCAAGAGGTCTTTGAGGCCGAGCTGGATCGGATCTTCACCAACACATGGGTTTTCGTCGCCCACGCCAGCGAGATCCCGAACCCCGGTGACTTTGTCCAGCGTCGCATCGGCCTCGATCCGGTGATCGTGACCCGTGACGGCGACGGCGAGATCCACGTGCTATCCAACTACTGTCGCCACCGCGGCACGCAGGTATGCCAGACAGATACCGGTAATTCTCGGTTCTTCACTTGCCCCTACCACGGTTGGACCTACTCCAACAACGGGGATTTGGTCGGCACCCCAGCGATGCAACGAGCCTATGGTCGTCGGCTTGACCCGAAGCAGTGGGGTCTGCTTCGGGCCGCGAAGGTCGACTCCCGGCAGGGCTTCATCTTCGCGTCACTGTCCCCGGACGTGCCCTCGCTCGAGGAGTACCTTGGTGGCGGCGGCTGGATGCTCGACCTGATCACGGGTCTGCACCCGGACGGGATGCGTGTCGCAGGACCGCCGGAGCGCTACAAGCTGAGGGCCGACTGGAAAACCGCCGCGGAGAACTTCGCCGGCGACGTCTATCACCTGATGAGCCTGCACTTTAGCGTCGAGGAAATCCACCTCTTTGAAGGCCTGCGCGTCAACTGCGAAATCGGCCGCGCCTACGAGTTCGAGAATGGCCACAGTTTCATGGGCCACGCTTGGCCGACGGTGATCCATCCCGGGTACCTGTTGTGGGGCTACGGACCGGAAATTACCTCACGGTTCGACCTCTCAGAACTCGACGAGACCCAGCTCCATGTCGTCAACAATGAGCCGCCGACGGTGGGCACATTGTTTCCGAATCTCAGCTTTATCCGGTTCAATTGCCCGCTCGTGCCCGGTGGGCCGTATTCGGTGATGACAAGCTTCCGGCAGTGGCAACCCATCGCGCCGGGCGAGCTGGAGCTGTGGAACTGGCAGTTCGTCTGGAACTTCATGTCGGAGGAGGAAGCACAGCAGGCCTACATCACCGGCCAGTATGCCTTCGGGTCATCGGGGCTCTTCGAACAGGACGACACCGTGGCGTGGGAGGGCCTACCTCGGGTCGCGGCCAGCTCGTGGGCGCGTAAGGCGGGGCTACAGTTGCACTTTCAGCAAGGCAAAGACTCGGCGGTCGACCAATCGCGCGACCCGGAGTGGAAGGGACCCGGCCTGCGCCGCAATACCGGCTATGGCGAGCACAATCAGCTCGCCTTTTACCGGCACTGGCTAGAAGTCATGCGTGGGGGGACCGCGACGATCGCCGATGGAACGGAACTGACATGACTATTGCCGTCCCAAGCCAGGCCATCGACGCCCAGTTGCTTGCCACCGTCACCCAGTTCCTCGGCCTAGAAGCACGCCTGCTGGACGAGGGCAGGGAGGACGAATGGCTCGAGCTCCTCGACGACGAGGTGCTCTACGTCGTGCCGATCCGTCAGGCTACCGTGCCCCGGGCCAACGAGGTCGACCATGCCGCGTTCCGGCTGCGTGACACCAAAGCCCATGTGCGCACCCGCATTGAGCGGCTTCACACCGGCCACGCCTACTCCGAAATCCCGCCATCACGCACGTTGCGCATGGTCGGCAGCATCGAGATCACCGGGGTGCAAGCGGACGTAGTGTCGGTGACCAGCGCGGTGCTGGTCTATCGCCAGCGAGGAATCGATGCGCATTTCGATCTCATCCCGGCACGCCGCTACGACCGTATCCGAATCAGCGCACACGGTCCCAGGCTGCTTTCCCGGGAGGTAGTGCTAACCGAGACGAGCGTAGCCACACCGAACCTGGGGATCTTCTTATGACCGAGAAACCATTGGCCCACAGTGTGCACCTGGCGGTGGACGCTCAGCGCTGTCACTCCTTTGGCCTCTGCGTGGCCCTGCTGCCCCACGTTTTCGTTGTGCCGCCAGGAAGCCCCACTGTCATCCTGCTGAAAACCAGTGTCGACGAGCGTGACCGAGCCGACCTCGAAGAAGTTGTCCGGCAGTGCCCGACCCAGGCGATCTCGATTGTGGAGGGCCCCTAGCCGTGGGTCCGTCACTGCGCAATGTCGTCGTCGTCGGAGCGTCAGCCGCGGGTCTTGCAGCCGCTGACGGACTGCGCGAGGCTGGCTTCGACGGATCGGTGACGATCCTGTCTGCGGAAACGATCGCACCCTACGACCGGCCGTCCCTGTCAAAGTCGTTGCTAGCCTCCGTCGATGAACCACGTCTGCGCCAGCTTCGTACCGCCGACCATCTCGCCGCCCAGCGATTCGACCTCCGCCTGGGGGTGGAAGCGGCGGGGCTGGACATCGACCGTCGATATGTCGTGACCACCGACGGCGAGGCGCTGCCTTATGACGCACTGATCATCGCCACCGGTACCCGGTCACGGACTATGTGGACCGTGGAGGGTCGGCCGCTGCCCACGCTGCGCACCGCGGCCGACTTCGCAGTCTTGCGGCAAGCCGCCGCGTCGCACAGCGACGTCACGTTGATCGGGTCGGGGTTCATCGGGCTTGAGCTCGCTGCCGCCTTCCGGTCGCGGCGGGTCGATGTCACAGTGTTCGGACGGGCTAGCGTTCCTCTGGTCGACGTGCTAGGCCGTGAGATCGCTGCCGCGCTGCGCACTTTGCACGCCGAGCGCGGCGCTATCGTGCACTGCGGGCGCCAGGCTGTCGAAGTCTCTGGAGAACCCGGCGGTTACACGGTCCGCACCTCCGATGGCTATTGTCACCGCACCTCATATGTGATCGCCGGAATCGGGGTTGACCCGGAGACGGCATGGCTGGCCCGATCAGGTGTGGCCGTCGAAGATGGGGTGCTCTGCGACGCGGACGGACGCACCAGCGCGCCCGGGGTGTACGCCGCCGGCGATGTCGCCCGCTACGCTGACCCGACGGGCGGTCGCCGCGTGCGTATCGAGCACTGGACCAACGCTGTCGAACAGGGCCGCCACGCCGCACTCAACCTGGCGCGGGGAGAGCGGCGTCCGTTCGTCAGGGTTCCGTACTTCTGGACCGACCAGTACGACCGGAAGTACCACTGCTATGGCCACCGGTCGCCCCGTGACCATACCCGAGTCGTGGAAGGGACGCTCGACAGCGAGTTCATCGCTCTCTACGGCGACGGGACCCACCTCCACGGCGTTATTGCGTGCGGCTGCCTGACATCGCTGGCTGGGTATCGCCGACTGCTGCAGCGCCGGGCCAGCTATGCCGAGGCGATCGAATACACCACGATCGCGGCCTCGCTATGACCATGAAACATGAGTGAAAGAAGGAAATCGGATTATGCAAATGCTCAGTGAGCATGTCGTTCTCATCATCGGGGGCGGCTCAGGTCTTGGTCTAGGGATTGCTCGTCATTGCCGTGACGAAGGAGCCCAGGTCGCAGTGATGGAGGTGTCGGCGGAGAAAGTCACCGCGCTCAAGGAAGAATTCGGCGACGATATCTTGGCGGTGCAAGGTGATGTGACCCTCGTCGAGGACCTGCAGCGTTGCCGTACCGCGGTGGTCGAGCAGTTCGGCCGGCTCGATGCACTCATCGGTTGCCAGGGCATCTTCGACGGCAATGTGGCGCTGCGCGACGTCCCGGTCGAGAGCGTCCCCGCACTGTTCGACGAGGTGTTACGTATCAACGCGTTGGGCCACATCCTGGCGGCGCGGGTGTTCGTCGACTTACTCGAGCAGTCCGAAGGCGCCATCGTCTTGACCGCGTCGGTAGCGGCCTACGCTGCTGACGGAGGTGGCCTGATGTACACGGCGTCGAAGGGTGCAGTGGTCAGCATCATCAACCAACTCGCGTTCGAGTTCGCCCCCCGGGTACGGGTCAACGGCGTGGCGCCCAGCACCTTCACCAACAGTCAGTTGCGCGGGCCGGCAGCGCTGGGCCTGGAATCGCAAAAACAATCCGACATCCCCAAGGAAGACTTCTTGCGGTTATTCCTGTCACTCGTGTTGTTGCAGGAGCTACCAACCCCTGAAGACTTCGCTCCGCTGTATGCCTTCCTCGCGTCAAGACACAACAAAATCATGACCGGGCAGACGATAATCGCCGACCAAGGAATGTTCAACCGCGCGGTTCTGAGCAAAGGAGCAGCGTGACCGACGTCCGTGGTTGTTGCCGACGTTGTAGCTAATTGCGTCCGGTGCCCGGCGCTTGCGCCAACAGATCGACTCCTGCGGGACCACGAGTTGCCGTCGCCGTGGCCTGTCGACGCAGCTCAATCCTTAGCCACTTGTTTCCGGGCTCGCGCTCGGCACGTGGTGTCCACACCATGATCTCGGTGAGTGGCTTCAACTCGATAGGCGGTTCAAGCAGCCGCAGCCATGAAGCGGCGCCAACGGCAAGGGCGAGCCGCTCATGGATCAGTGTGATAAGCGGTCCGCCGCGCAGTAGGAATGGTGCGAGGCTAAATCCCGCAATGACCTTGGTATTTCGCGACACGCCCAGGAAGTCGAGCTGCATTTCGGCGATTGATGGGGTCCGACCTGAGCTGGTCGCCAGATACGGCAGCGTGCTGAACTGCTCCAGAGTGATCGCATCGCCGACCTGCTCGTTGGCGGCATCGACAGCGCAGACAAACCGGTCCTGATAGAGGACCTCATGTGGGTAGTGCGAATGCTGAACGAAGACTTCGCGCGGAATGAGCAGCAGATCGGCCAGGCCGCGTTGCAGTCGTTCAGCGTAGTCATCACCCGTGGGCGTGATGTTCAGTCGCACGTTGGGCGCCTCGTCGTGCAACGCGGTGATGAACGGATGCAGAAATGTCAGGGTTGTGCGGTCGCTGGCGATGATGTTGAACGTCCGATGGTCACTTGTGGGGTTGAATCCACGATGCTCGAGCACTAACTCAATCCGGGCCAGCGCTTCGCTGACCGGCTCAAACAGGGACTCTGCTAGAGGCGTCGCAACAAGCGCTTGTCCCTGCCGCACGAGGACGGGGTCGCCCAGCAGCTTCCGTAGCCGGCCGAGAGTGGTGCTCATCGCCGATTGCTTGACGTTGAGGCGGTGCGCCGCGCGTGTGACACTGCGCTCGGTCATCAAAGCGTCGAACGCGACAAGCAGATTCAAGTCGATCCGGTTGAGGTCGACCATCCGGTGCCTCCAGCGGTTCGTAACGGTCCGGTCAAATCTATCTCCGAGAAATGTTTACTTGTGCCAGAGAATCGATGTTGCGAGCTTTCAGCTTTGCGCCAGCGAGATCCCTACGCGGCGTTGAAGTCACCAGGGGGCTGGTGAGATATGAGGGCGTCGTGTCCTCGCTTTCTGGGCCCGGGGTGAGTCCACCATGGGTCGTGGCCCGTTTTCAAGGGGAAACCGGAGCCAGGGAAGTCTGAAGCTCACTGCGAACCGCGCCATCGTTTTAGCACCGCGGGTGTGCCCGCCAGCCTCGGCGGCCGCGGTTATGTAGGCGGATAGGCGGGGGGCGGATACGTTCCCCGCAGTATCCACGCAAACCAGTTCATGGCGTATTCGATCTCGTCGCTAGCATCGTAGTCGGGGCTGGGATCCATGTCGGTGTCCAATCAGTATGGGGATTCGGAAGCGCCACCTATGGCCTGCGGGATCACGTCGGGTGGCCATACACGGCGACCACCACGGTGCGGCTCAGGCTGTTCTCCGACCACACGCCCATGGAGCTGTTGGCGCAGTCGGACATGATGGCAAACGAAGGGGGGTTGTAATACCACTGGTTGAGAATCTCGATGCCGCTGATGGCTGCAGCGGGGTTGATTGCGACGGTCTCGGCGGCTTTGCCGTGAAACCCCGCGGCGTTGGCGCGGTCTTGCGGCGTGGAGCCGTCGGACCCGATGTCGCCGTCAAGGCTGCGGTTATTCAACACGTCCATGGTGTGCCAGTGCGCTGCCAGTTGCAGTCGCGCATCGATTTTCACGTCGTTGCTGCATCCAGCTTGGTGCTGGACCGTATAGACATTGGCCACGACGCTGTCGTTGAGCCGCTTGTTGTCGGCCCGGGCGCCGGGTATCGCCGCGACAGTGGGCATCAGCGACGCCATGGCCAGTGCTCGCACGGCTCTGGCCGTCAAGCGATACAGCTGGCGGCAGTTCGGTTGGGCCGTCATGGTGGCGGTGGTTGGTAGTGCGCGGCGGAGTTGCGCAGCTGCCAGATCAGGGCGGGACATAGCAGATTAACCGCATTCGAGACCAAATAATTGGTCGCGAACTCATCGTTGGGGACAACGTCATTCTTTACCTCATTCATGACTCGGCCGTAACTGTCGCCGCGGCCGACCCTGTCGCAGATCCCGTAGCCGTAGTTGACGGCATCTGTGGGGTTGGCGAAGTTGTAGTGCCGCCGCACCATCACGTCATAGACGTATTCCACCTCTGGCGCCGGGGCCGCGTACGCCGGCGACAGTAGGGCCGGCGCGATCGGGCCAACAGCAAGTGTTACTACTGCGATCGGTACGGCGCGCAAGGATCTCCAAATCTTCACCGGTTCAACACATTCCGACCTAGATCGGGTCGAATCCGCTGACTAACCATCTGGCACCGACCTTTTCGAGACTGACTCGGACCCGGGAGGCAGTGTTGGTGGGCGGATCGTTGCCCATGATGATGGTTTGATTAACGAATTCGAGCACAACGGCATGGTTTGCTGAACTGGACACCGGCGCGGCTGCCGCCACTGTGGCCGCTGCTGAGACATGCCTTTGTTTGGCGCCGGGAATCACCACGTCGCGGGTGAGCGACGTGTAAGAGTCTCTGAGCGGTCCCGTCAAACGGTCACGCGCCGCGCTGAGGTCCTTTTCGACGGTGTCCGGCCGGTAGGACAGCATGGCGACGGTGCCGTCTGTGGCGGCCCGAACGGATTCGATGCCGGCCAAGCTGGATTGACGCTTCGACAGATCCAGCCATTTCACATAGGCGGCGGTCAGCGCCAGGATTAGCGCCAGCCCGGGAAGAACGCCGTATGCCACGACCCGGCCCCAGGCGACGCGTCGGCGCCAGGTCCTTCGATTCTCCAGGGTGTCGTCGTCACCCCCGCCATGGCTGCCCGTCGGGCTGTCCTCGAAATCCTCGTCATCGGCGACGTTTTCGACGACTTCTTCGGTTTCGACCGACACGGGGCCCTCGCTTCCTTCGCGGTGTAGTCGTCGGCGTCGTAGGGCCGGCATCATGGCACGAACTCGACGTCAGATACTTTGGCGCCGTCGCCGAGTTTCTGAACGGCGATGCGCATCCGCCAGGCTCGTGGCTGTGGCTCGGCGACTCCCGCGGTCGATGTGTTGACGGTGACCGCGACCAACACCTGGGCGGAATCGCCCTGCTGGGATTCCAGGCCGGCTTCGGTGATCGAGCCCTGTGATTTCGATTGCGCCTGTTTGACGACATCAATGAAGGGCTGGGATCGCCTCTGAAAGTCGTCGCGGAACGCTCCGGTCGACAAATTTAGGATGCGGGCCACGTCGGTATCAACTTCGGTGTAGTCGATCGTGGTCAGGTTCAGCGCACCCTGGCGGGCGGTCTGCACAAACAGGTTGCGCTGCATCTGATCTCGGGTTGATTGATAGGCGCGATATCCCACGGTGCCGGCTACCGCGCCCAACGCGATGACCATCGTCAGGCCCACGGCGATAGCGAATCGCACGGGGCGTGGGTCCGGCCGCGCGTGGTCTGGGCGGTTGCAATCGGCAGCTTCGTCGGAACGTTCTTCGGCTGGGGCCTCGTCTAATTTCCCGTCGGCGGCATCAGCATTGATTGCCATGTCTGCTCCTTCGGTTTGGTTTGCGACAGATCCTGTTGGCTGTATAGCCGCCCGTCGGGGCCGATGTAAGTGCCGGTGGCGGGGTCGTATTCGGCGGCGGCGATCGGGGCTGGCGCCGGTGGGGGCGGTGCGTTGGCCGCGGATGGCGATCCTGGGGGCGGCAGCTGTGGGATGTCTTGTCCCGACAGGGTGGCGTTGGGGTCGCCTTTCCAGTTGTAGCCGTCATTGAGCGGTGCGTAGTGCTCATCGCTTTCACACATCTTTATGGTGGGAGCGCGTTTGCCCGGAACGGTCAGGCACGGATAGTTGCGGGCGCCTCGCACGTTGAACGGCGAGTCTTGAGGCACACGGCAGTACAGGTCACCGGCGGGTCGGTTGGGATAGTCGACAAAGGTGGGTACACGCTGCTGTTGTGGCGGCAAGAAACCGGTCAAGCACGGAGGTGGCAGATTGAAGTTGAGCTTGAAGTCCAGATATAGGCCGTTGTAGTCCTGCTTGGTGTCGTGGTTGGCGATCAGTGTGCCCTGCATGTTGGCGACCCCTTGCGGGAACAAGACGAGCAGCTGCTCGAGGGCCGGCTGGTAGGTGACGGCGACCTGCCCGACGCTGACCAGGTTGGCCAGCAGCAGCGGCAACGTGGGCTGTAGTCGCGAAATCAGCTGCCGGGCTTGCTCGAGCGCGGGCCCGCCGCCGCGCAAAACTCCGGCGAAAGCGGTGTCGGCTGATCGCAGCTGGCTGGTGATGTCGGCCAGATGCGCGGCCCAGGACTGGATCGCATCAGCGGTGTCGGTCTGTGAGTCTAGGACCGGCTTGGACCGGTCGATCAGCGCGGTCAGCGGGTCGAGGTTGGCTTCGGCATCGATGGCAAGCTGGGTGGATCCGTTTACCAGCCTGGACAATTCCGGGCCTAACCCACCGACGGCCGTGTAACTTTCGTCGATGACGGTCTTGAGGTTGTCTTGCGGGATGGCGGCCAACCCGCGGTTTGCGGCGTCCAGCAGCATGTCGATGTCGGGCGGCAACGCGGTCTCGCTTGCCGGGATCACGTCGCCGTTTTTCAACGCGGGGCCGGTCGCGGAGCGTGGCATCAGGTCGACGTACTGTTCGCCGACTGCCCACTGGCTGTGCACCTCGGCGCGCAGCTGAGACGGTATCGCAATGCCCGACTTGAGCAGCAGCTTCGCCTTAACGCCCGTCTCGGTGAGCGATACGCCTGTCACCTGGCCGACTTCAGTTCCGCGGTAGGTGACGTTGGCGTTGGGATAAAGCCCGGCAGATCGCGGCAATTCGAGGGTGACGCTGTAATGGCCGACGCCGAACAGCAATGCGGGGGCGTTAACGTACTGGAAGACCATGATCGCACCGGCCACCACCGAAATGACAGCGAAAAGGGCCAGTTGGAACTTGATGCGGCGGTCCAGGATCACCCTAGCGTCCTTGATCCGTGCGGTAGGCAGCCACCAGTGGGTTGCCGGCGGTAACCGGGCTGGGCAGCTGACCGATGGTGCGGCCCCACTGCATCTCGAGCTCGGTGAGGTTTCCTTCCCAACGGGTTCCGGTGAAAAACGACGTGTCTAGTCGGCTCAGTGTCAGGTCGATGATCATGGTGATGTTGGCTGCGTCGCCGCGGAACGTTTTGGCGACGTTTTCTTTCGGCCATGGGAAAGTGGTCAGTTCGCTGAGCGAACGGGTCAGCGCGGGGCCGGCGTTGGCGAGTGAATCAAGTACGGGGGCAAGGTCTTTGAATTCGGCGACCAATGCGTCTTTGGTCTTGTTAGCCGAGTCGGCGGCCAGCGCGCTGAACTTGCCGAGCCGGTCGAAAGCTTCGACCAGGTTGTCGCGCTGCTGATTGAGTACGGCCAGCGCGTCGGGGATCGTTCTCAGCGCCTTGTCGAGGACCGGTTTTTGGTCCGCGAACTGTCCAACCAGGCTGTTGAGGCTGTCCGTGGCCGCGATGATCTCTTTTTTCTGCGCGTCGAGGCGGCCGGAAAATTCATCGAGCTCAGAGATCAAGCTGCGCACGTCGTCTTCGCGACCGGCGAAGGCGGTGGAAAATGCGGTGGTGATGTCTTGGACCTGGCCGAGTCCTCCCCCGTTAAGCAAGATCGAAGCCGCAGAAAGTGTTTGCTCTACGGTAGGGCAGGCACCGGCATGCGATAGCGGTATCAGCGAGCCATTGTGTAGCCGTCCCTGCCTTGGCATACCCGTCGGCGGGGCCAATTCCACGTGCAGGGTGCCCAGCACGCTGGTTTGGGCGATTTTCACCTCGACGTTCGCGGGCAGTTCAACGTCGCCGTTGAGCTTCATGGTGATCAGCGCGTGCCAACCTTGCCGTTCGATCTTGGTGACAGTTCCCACCGTGACGTCGCCAACGCGCACCCGGGAATTCGGTTGAATGTTGCTGACGTCGGGTATCTGTGCTTGGACCTGATAGGCGCGCGGTCCCTCGCCTTGGGTGCCCGGCAGCGGCAATGAGTTGAGGCCCCGCCAGCCGCAGCCTGCCACCGCGCACACCGACACCGTCACGGCCACCGCGAGAACTTTGCGCCCCAGCACGTTTGCAGTCATGGAGAGCCTCCGGGAGGGGCCATCATGGCGGGCAACCCGCCGGCGGGATTGGTGGGCACCGTGGCTTCGGCAGTCGGCGGTGGGCTGGCCACCCCGGGCGTTGATGGCGCCGGTGTTGAGGCGGGCTCGCCCGCTGGTGGTGTGGCCTGTGGCGGCGGTGGTGGACGGAAGTCAGGCCGCATCCAGTCTTCGCTGTAGGTGACCTCGTTGGGGCGGGCCTTGGCGCCTACGAACGGGTTGAGGCCCAACGGCAGGAAGTTGTACTGGCGGTTCTTGATGATCGGTGCGAGGTATTGCACGCACAACTTGGCCGATTGCGCGTTATTCCACCGCGATGCCGCTTGAATCGCGCCGCACAGGAAGCTGATCGGGTTGGCGAAGTTGTTCAGCGAGAGGATGCCGGTGATGGCACCGTGGGCAGGATCGTAGATGTTGATGTAGTTCTGCACCACGTTGGGTAACACGTGCAAGGTCTGTTTGACGTCATCGAGGCTGTCGACGAGGGCCTTGGTGATCGATGCCAGCTTGTCGGAGGTGGTGCCCACTGCTTCGCGGTTGTCGGCGACAAACGTGTTTACTTCGCCAACGGCGCTGTCTAGGTCGGTCACCGCCTGGGCGATTGCGTTGGGGTCATCGGCGAGTAGTGCGGTGACCGCAGCGAGGTTGGTATTGAGTTGGCGCATCAGGTCTGCGCTGTCATGCAGGGCCGACACCAGGGTAGAAAGGTTTTTCACCGTCCCGAAGACGTCGCTGCTGTGATCGCCCAACGCCGACACGGCTCGCGACAACTTGATCAGGGTGTCGCGGATGCGTGCACCTTGCCCGCGCAAGTTATCGGCGGCGGTGTTGATGAACGACCCCAGCGGGCTGACCCCGTCCGGCGAGGTCGGCTGCAGGCTCTCGGTGAGTTTTTGCAGCTGCTGACGCAGGTCGTCGAACTCCACGGGCACCGCGGTGTGGTCCTCGGGAATCACCGACCCGTTGGTGAGAGTAGGGCCGCCGGCGTAGGCGGGGGTCAGCTGAAGCGCACGTGAGGTGATCAGTTTCGGTGACAGGATCACCGCGTTGACATTGGCGGGCACTGGGTATTTGTTGTCATACCAGAAGGTGATCTTGGCGCGCTGTGGCTGCGGTTCGATGCTGTCGATCTGGCCCACCTTCACCCCGAGAATCACCACATCGTCGCCGACGAAAATGCCGTTGCTGTTGTCGAAGTAGGCGGTGACCTGGGTTCTGCTGATCCTGGAAACCGAGCGCACGACGACGGTTCCCCCGATCATGGTCAGCACGAGCGCGATGCCGATGGCGATTCGGGTGTGGCGAGAAGCCATGTCAGCGCCCTCCTTGGGCGGCCGACGGCTGCGACGCCGGGGGCGCCTCCCCCGGCGCGGGCACGTATACCGGGGAGGGGGTGGGCTCCGGGATCGATGCCAGTCCCGGAGGTGCGAGCGCTGGCGGTCCGGGCGGTGGCCCGCCGGGAGCCGGTGCCGGTGGTGGCTGCCGGTAGGGATAGCGCGGGTCACCCGGGTTTCCGGTGATCGCGTCCGGCAACTTCACGTTGGGGGGACCGCCCTGGCCGGTGCGTGGGTAGGGCACCGGCAGCGGTGGCGTGGCGGGCTGGCCGGTCGGCGGATCGGTGCGCTGCGAGGGCAGTAAAGTAGCCGGGTCGAGCCCAAGATCGGAGAACGCCGCGTCGATGAAGGGTTGCAAGAACTGGCCGGGCAGCAGGTTGACGACATAGGCCTTGAAGAACGGTCCAGATGAGACGGACTCGCCCAGCGACATGGCGTACGCGTTGAGCAGTTTGATCGACTTTTGCACCCGCTCTTTGCGGCTGTCGACGATGGTGAGCACGCCGTTGAGCTTGTCCAGAGCGGGGCGCAGTTGGCTGCGGTTGTCGGCGATGAATCCCGACAGTTGTTTAGATAAGGCCGAGATGCTGCCCGAGATTTGCTCGAGCGCCGCGCTTTGGGTTCGTAGTTGCGCCAGCAGTGCGTTGGTGTTGACGATGAGGGCCACGATCTGGTCTGTACGCCCGGCCAGCACTGCGGTCACCTTGTTGGCGTTTTCCAGCAGGTTGCGCAGTTGGGAGTCGCGCTCATCGAGGATCTGCGAGAACCGGGCCAACCCGTCGAGCGCGGTTCGCAAATGTGGTGGGGTCTCGGAAAAGGTCTGTGCAAGCGTGGTCAGCGATGCGTTGAGCTGATCAGTTTTGAGGCCCTTAACGGTTTGGGTCAAGTCGCCCAGCGCATCGGGCAATTGATAGGCCGGGGTGGTGCGCTCCAGGGGTATCGGCCCGGACAGCTGGCCATCGCCGCGCGGGGTGATCTCGAGTACCTTGGCGCCGAGCAGACTCTTCGCCTTGATTGCTGCCTCGCTACGATCGCCCAGGGGAACGTCTTTGTCGACGTTGAATTTCACCAACACCCGCGCGCCCTCGAGTGCGACGCTGGTTACCGCCCCGACTTGAAAGCCCGACACTTGCACGTGCGCACCGGAGTCAAGCCCGCTGGATTCGGCGAAGTAGGCCGAGTACTCCCTTTTTTGCACGGTGAAGATCGGCAGCTTGTCGTATTGCAGTGCGCCGAGCACGATGGCTGCGGTCGCGGCGACACCGACCGCGCCAACTAGGGTGAGATTGCGCTCGGAAAACGACTTCACTTCGGTGTGCACCGCCCGCTGGCTTGGCCGGCTAGTTTGACATAGACCGGTTGACCGCCCTTGCCGTTTAGTTTCAGCACCGCATCACAGAGGTAGAAGGTGAAGAAGTCGCCGTACATCCCTTGGCGGGCGAGCGCCTGATAGGCCTCGGGCAGCGTGTTGAGCAGGTCGTCGAAATACTCGTGATCAGCCAGCACAAGGCTGTCGACCCGATCCGACTGTGCGATGGCGTCTTTCACCGATGGTCGCGCGTGGGCAAGCAGGTCGGCGATTGACCCTGCCGCGGCGTTGGTGTACGCCAGCGCCGTACTGATGTCGGTCTTGCGGGCCGCCAATCGCTGTGTCAGCTCGGCCAGTGAGGTGACGGTCTTGTCTAATTGACGGCTTTGATCACCCACCGAACCCAGGACCGTGTTGAGGTTGGCGATCACTTGCCCGATTAGCACGTCGCGGTCGGCCAAGGAGCTGGTCAGCATTGCCGTCTGGGACAGAAAAGAGTCGATTGCCGCGCCTTGCCCTTGAAACGCCTGAACGAGTTGGCCGGTCAGCGCGTTGACCTGCACGGGATCTAATGCCCGGAACAGCGGGTGGAATCCGCCGATGAGCGCGTCCAAGTCCAGCGCGGGGGTGGTGTGATCCAGTCGGATGGTGTGGCCGGGCGCAAGCGGCTTAGCTCCCGTCGGGCCTTCCTGCAGCTGCAGGAAGCGATCTCCGATCACGTTGTCGTAGCGGATCGCTGCCCTCGTAGCGTCGGTGAGCGCCACGCTGTCATCTGCGGAGAACCGCACGATTACCACGCTGTCAGGCCGGATCGCGATGCGCTTGACTTGGCCGACCTCCACCCCGGCGATGCGAACGATGTCACCGTTTTTGAGCCCGCTGACATTGCTGAACTCGGCGCTGTAGGTGCTCTCCCGCTGGAAGCGCAACTGCGCGAATACCATGAACAGCGCAAAGACGCATAGGCCGCAGACCACGACGAAGATCGTCAACCGCCACAGCGCTGCCCTCAGGTTGTCTCGCACGGCTGCATTCCTTTGCTGGCGCTCACGATGACGGGGTGGACGGCAGATCCGGTGGGGCCGGATCGTTCGGTAGTGGCGGTGGCGCACCGGGCGCTGAGGGGTATAGCGGAGCACCGTCGGGCGCGTACAGCGCCGCACCGTAAGGCGGGGAGCCTGGGTAGGGCATCGGTCCGGGCGCTGGTGGTCCTAGATTGCGGATGCTTGGTGGCCCTGGCGCCGCGCGGGTGACCGGCAAGTAGTCGATCCAGCCCGGGAATCCGATCCCGGGGTTGGGCCGGATATCGACGCCAGTTCCCCACCCGGTGTCGGTGACCAGGGCGCGCACCGGGTAGTTCTTGGACGCATCGGGTAGCGATCCGCAGCCCGGCTTGCCGCCCGGGCCGCCCTTGGCCGCCACCACCGGTAGGTTGTCCGGATACCGGTAAGGGTCATCCCCTAATAGGAAGGCGTCATCCAACACGATGCTGCGCCCGTCGGCCCCCCCTACCGCCTGGTTTCCGCCGTTGTCCAGCCACCACTTGGCGCCTTGCAGCAAACAGGTGTACTCGGGTTGATATTTCATCAGCAGATCGGTTGTGGGGCGAAGAGTGTTGATCCCTGCCTCCAGGTTGTCTTTGTTGGGCCCTAGCAAGTCGGTCCCGGTCTGGGAGAACCCGAGCACGTTGAGCAGCAACGTATTCAGGTCGGCTTGCTGTGCGGTGAGTGTCGCGCTGGGGGTGCTGGCCGCGTCCAGGGTGGCCAAAATGTTGTGTGCAGCGGCGCTGTAGCTGTCGCTGACCGCGGCTATTGCACGCCAGTCCTGGGCCAGAGTTTGCATCCTCGGGTTGATTTCGCGCAGCACATGATTGGCCGCCGTGGTGGCTTGCCCAATGCGTATGCCGTGGCCGCGCACCGCATCGGCCACCGCAGTCAGCACCGCGTTAAGCTTGGACGGGTCGATTTGGTGCAGCACATTGACGAGGTTCTGAAAGATGGTGTTGACCTCGGTGGTAACGTTGAGCGCCTCCAGCACCGCCCCCGCCGAAACATGTTGAACCGTGGGATGATCGGAGTAGATCAGATCGACGTATTTGGCCCCGAAGATGGTGGTGGCGCGGATACGGGCCTGGGTATTGGCCGGGATGTATTTGACTTGATCAGGAAAGAGCTGCAGTTTGAGGCGAACGGGCTCTTGGCCGCCTTCGATGCCGGCAACACGACCCACCTCTACGCCACGGAATTTAACTTTGGCCCCGGATTCCATGACCAGGCCCGCTCGCTGCGATGTCAGGGTTACAGGCACGTAGGGGGTAAGGGCTCCGGCGAATAGGACCGAACACAGCCACATGAAGCCCACTACGGCGACGACGAGCACCAGGGTCCACCACGCGGGGTGAAAGCGTCGGTTTCTTGCTTTGGTGACCACGCGCTACCCCGACAGGTTGAATCCGCCCGACTGCCCGTAGACAGCCAGTGAGATGAACACGGTCAACACCCCCGATGCCACCAGCGAGCTGCGAACCGCGCGGCCCACCGCCTCACCGACGCCGGCCGGGCCGCCTGATGCGTTGAAGCCGTAGTAGGTGTGCACAAGCATGATCACGATCGCCATAGCGACGGCCATGAAAAACGACCACACCAAGTCCATTGGGTATAAGAAGGTGTGAAAGTAGTGGTCGTAGACGCCGACCGACTGCCCGTAGATGGCGGTGACGATCACGCGGGCGGACAGGAACGACGACAATACCGCCACGCAATACAGTGGGATCACCACGATCACCCCGGCTACGACCCGGGTGGACGCTAGATATGAGATGGCGCGGATGCCCATGACCTCGAGCGCATCGATTTCTTCGTTGATCCGCATCGCACCGAGCTGGGCGGTGGCACCCGCTCCGATCGTTGCGGCCAACGCGATCCCTGCGGTCAAGGGCGCGGCAATCCGGACATTGAAATAGGCCGAGGCGAAACCGGTTAGTGCCTCAACACCAATGTTGTTGAATTGGTTGTAGCCGATCACGGCCGATATCGCCCCAGTTGTGACGGTCAAGAACGCCACGATCACCACGGTGCCCCCGACGACCGCAAGCGCACCAGTGCCTAGCCCCATTTGTGCGATCAGCCGCAGCGTCTCAATCCGGTAGCGCACGAATACGTCAGCGGTTGCCCTGAGGGTCTTGACGTAGAACTCGGTCTGGGTTCCTACCCGCGTCCATGCGGCGGCTAATTGGAGCGCTTTGAGCGTTACCCGCGGGAACCGCGCGCCTGCCACCGTCACAGTGTCACCTTGACGCCGACCGCGGTCGCGATGATGTTTATCGTGAAGAGCGCTACGAACGTGTAGACGACGGTTTCGTTCACCGCGTTGCCCACGCCGGCGGGACCGCCTCCGACAGATGTGCCCTTGTAGCAGGCGATCAGCCCGGCGGACAGGCCGAACAGCGCGGCCTTGGTGAGTGCTAGGACCAAATCGGGCAGCCGGGTGAGCACCGTCATGCCGGCGACGTAGGCGCCGGGGGTTACGTGTTGGATGAACACGGTGAAGAAGAACCCGCCCACAAGTCCGACCAGGATGACCACCGCAGACAGCAGGGTCGCGACGAATGTCGCCGCCAAGACGCGCGGCACCACCAGGATCTGAATCGGGTTGATGCCCATCACCTTGAGTGCGTCGATTTCCTCGCGGATGGTGCGCGCACCAAGGTCTGCACACATGGCGGTCGCGCCGGCACCTGCCACCACCAATACCGTGACGATCGGGCCTACCTGGGTCACCGTGGCGAAGGCTGCGGTCGTGCCGCAGTAGTCGGCGGCTCCGAACTCCAACAACAAAATGTTAAAGGTGAACACCACCACTACGGTGTAAGGAATCGCCAACATCACCGTCGGCAACAGCGACACCCGCGCCACAAACCACGCCTGGATCACGAACTCGCGCCACGCAAATGGTCTGCGCGGCATCAGCATCAGCGTATCCAACGCCATCGCGAAGAACCCGCCGACGCCTTGCAACGGTTTGGCCACCTGTGCGCCGGCTATCACGGGGCGCTCCTGTTCAATGGGCGATCAGTGTACGAGCCCGCGGGTATTCTGCCGACCCGCTGGCCTCGAGGCGAGAGCCTTTTGGCTGCGCAGCACTCGTGGTGCTCCATGCAGGTCTCTTTTCTTTGTCGGCGCGCTGATTGGTCAGTCGACGGCCCCTGATGGGCCCGGGTCGTTGAGACGCACTGACGCAACGGTATGACCTCCGCCACATCGGCGGAAACGGAGAATATCAATGCGGCTTATTGATGAGATCAATAGGGAATCGGGCTTTTTGGTCGTCGCGCCGACTCGGCGCTACCCGAAGGCCGCGCGCAGAGACTCTGGCGACATCACGTTGTCGCGCAGCGTGTTTGGGTTAGGGGCCGATAGTCGGCTGCTTGCCGACGTGCTGATTTGCGCGAGTCAATGCAGTCGCGTGCTGGGTTGGCGGTATTAGGAGTCCGAATGTCAATTCCGCCGCATTAAGCAAATGGTCTTGTGACGGTTGCACGCGCAGGCAGTGCACAGCCCTGAAGCCGTGGCGCACACGATGGCCCGACACGTTCACGGGCGGCTCCTCCGCCTCGAAACGAGAACTGCGATAACGCGTTCAGTGGATATCGCCATCGATCGTCCGCCGAAACTCAGTGGCGCTCGCGCACATCGCCGAAACCCAACCGAGGTCCCAAGGCCAGTCGGGTGCTCGCGTCGTCAAGTGACAGCAGTAGCGTCGTAGGCCACTTGTCCCTGAGGAGTAACTACCGCACCAGGCTTGGCGGGGTCGGCACCGTCGCATACCAGGCGAGAACGTCGGGGTTGTCGATGGCGCCGCGCTCGACGACTCTTTCTGGGTCGGCGCCCTGCAGTATCTTCTTGATGGGCACTTCAAGTTTCTTGCCGGTCCGGGTATGCGGGACGGCTGGGGTTGCGAAGATGTCATCGGGCATATAGCGCGCAGAAATCTCGTCACGAATCACATCCGCGACTCGGCGCTTGATCTCGTCGGTCAGCTCTATGCCGTCGGCGGGAACGACGAAGAGCGGCATCCAATAGCCGCCGTCGGGTAGTTCTACACCAACCACCAACGCCTCGGCGACTTCCGGGAGCTGCTCGACGGCTCGGTAAATCTCGGCGGATCCCATCCGAACGCCGTTACGATTCAGTGTCGAGTCCGACCGACCATGGATGACGATGCTTCCGCGCTTCGTTATCGTGATGAAGTCACCGTGTCGCCAGACTCCCGGGAACTCGTCGAAATACGCTGCAGTGTAGCGCGATCCGTCAGGATCGTTGAAGAAGCGTAACGGCATTGAAGGCATGGGTTGGGTGATTACCAGTTCACCGACTTCGTCACGCACCGGGCGGCCTGAGGTATCCCAGCAGTCCAACGCGACACCCAGGTAGGGAACCGATAGCTCGCCGGGCCACACCGGGACCGTTGGCGCTGCGCCCGCGAAGGCCGACGCCACATCGGTGCCACCGCTGATGGACGCCACCTGCACGTGCGCGCCAAGGTGATCGCGCAGCCACAGTGACGACGACGGCGGCAGTGGCGATCCGGTGATGCCGACGGTGCGCAGCCGCGATAACTGGTTGCGGCATGCCGGAAGCACCCCGTCTTTTATGCATCTCCGTACATAACCTGGGCTCATGCCCAGCAGCGTCGCCCCGGTGACGGCAGCGATCTTCCACAGCGCGTCGGATGCCGGGTAGGTTGGGCTCCCGTCGTAGCAGACGATGGTGGCGCCGACTAGCAATCCGGAGACCTGCATATTCCACATCATCCAGCTGGGGCTGGTGAACCAAAAGAATGTGTCGCGCGGGCCGAGATCGCTGTGCAGGGCGAGCGCTTTGAGGTGTTCGAGTGTAACCCCTCCGTGACCGTGAACGATCCCCTTCGGCGGACCGGTGGTGCCCGAGGAGAACAAGACCCATAACGGGTGGCCAAAGTCCACCGGATGGGTATGCCATTGGTGCCCGTCGGATTTGGTCACCGATGCCCAGTCCAGTGCGTCGCTGACCGGTCGCCCTAGTCGTGGTACCACCACCGTGGCGCGCAATTGCGTGAAACCTGTTTGAAGGGCCGTGATCTCGGCCCTCTTGTCCCATTCTTTGCCGGCATATCGGTAGCCGTCTGCGGTGACGAGAACCGTGGGATGCAGTTGGCCCAATCGGTCGATTGCGGCCTTCGCCGTGTAATCCTGCCCACACGAACCCCATACGGCGCCGAGCGCCGCGGTGCCGAGGAAGGCGATGACCGCTTCGGGGATGTTTGGCAGGTAGCCCACAACGTGGTCACCTGGCTGCACACCCAGTTCATGTAGTGCGCGAGCGAACGCCGCAGTGCGCTGGAGCATTTCAGACCAGCTGATTGTGCTGATCGCGCCGTTCTCACTTGCGTGGATGATCGCCGGGCGAATGCTATTGGCCTGCCTGGCTACGTAGTCGGCGTAGTTGAGCCGGGTTCCGGGAAACCATTGCACCGCGGGCATGGTGGTCCCGGCAAGTACTGTTCGTGGCGGCGGACCTACGTCGAAGTAGTTCCACAGCTCACCCCAAAAATCGGCGAGATTGTCAGTCGACCAGCGCCACAGCGAGTAGTAGTCATCCAAATACGTTCCGGTTCGCCTGGCAACGTGGCCGGCGAAGTCGGTCAGTCGAGCATCACGGACAGTCTGGTTGGTCGGCACCCACTGGGGCTGCATGATGAGAGCTGGCCGTAAGGTCAGGCTGGGGCGGCGAAGGCTGGTGGCTCGGTAGCTGGCTGTGGCGCGAGGCCCATCATCTGGCGGGCCTCTGCGGGCGTGGCTGGCTCCAGCCCAAGTTCGCGGATGATGCGCACCATGCGCTCGACGAGCATGACGTTGGTGGCCGGGACACCATGGACATACATCAGGTTGTCTTCCAGGCCTACGCGCACGTGGCCGCCGAGAAGCAAAGCGTGGGTGGTGGCCGGCAGTTGGGCTGCCCCGATCGCGCTGACGTTAAAGATGGATCCTTGCGGCAAGTGTTCCACCATCATCTGCAAGATCTTGGGCGTGTAGGGCAGGCCGCCTTGGAAGCTGCGATGGGCGCCGAGGACCATGTTGACGAAGTACGGCGGTTTATCGAGCCCTTCGCTGGTCAGGAGGGTGAAGTCCTGGAGGATATGAGACAGCTCGAAGACCTCCCATTCGGGCTTGATGCCGCGCTGCTGCATGGCTTCAGCAAGCCAGCGGCACCGAGAGGGCGGGGTGGCGAAGACGAGTTCTTTTTCACCGCGGGCCTTGGCGGCGACGGTGTGGGAGTCCAGGGTGCACATCTCGGCGCCAGCTTCGAGGCCTTTGATGCGTTCTTCGAATATGAGTTCCCACAGTCCATCATCGCGGGGTCGGATCATATCGCCGTGGATGCCGCCGCCGGTGGAGTTGTTGATGACGATGTCGCAGCGGGATCGGATCCGCTCGTTGATCGCGCGGTAAACCTGCGGGTCACAGGTTGCTTCGCCGTCTGATGCGCGGCGGGCGTGGACGGCGACGACGCTCGCACCGGCGTTCCAGCAGCGCACGACATCGTCGGCGATCTCGTCGGGCGTGACCGGCAGGTTGGGGGTTTCGCTTTTCAGCGCCATTCCGCCCGTCGGTGCGACTGTGACGATGACCTTCGGTGAACGTTCAATGGCGAAGGGATCAGGCATCGTTGCCTACTCCTGTGGTCGTGGCGATCAGGGCGTGGGTTGTCGATCCGGGCGTAAGGTCGAGGTCGAGATCATGGCTGGGCTCCTGATCGCGCCGGTGAATGTCCACAGCCAGCAGGTGTCCGGTGTGTGGGCAGACCCATCCGGTCGTTGCGAGGTCGGGGTGCAAAGTCTTGATTACAACTGCGGGCAGGGTGGGGACGACGCGTTTGGCTCCCTCCCGCCATCGCGTGCAGCCGGTGACCAGCACCGCGCCGTCAACGGTTTGCACACGCCATTCACCGGTAGCGCTGCGCACCAGCCGAAGCCGGTCCGACAGCGCGATCCACTGGTCGGCGTCGATACAGCCCACCGGCTGTGACGTGGGGTCGATCGGCGCCGTTGTCAGCGGAACATCCCCGGAGTTCTTACCGAGACGGACGGCGCGGATGTCGCGGCGTAGCTCGCGTGTGGCGTCCTCGTCGACGATCATGCCAGCGCCGTGTCCGTGAACCACGACGCCATAGATATCGTGGGCGGTCACCGGGCTTACCATGTCAAGGCGAACGTCGGTGGCGACCTCGTGGGGATCGCGATCCAGCGGGTCACCGATCCCACCGCCACCTTGCCAGGTGACCGCGAAGACGTCGGTATTCGTCAGGGTGAAGGCCCCCGGCTTAGGCCCGAGGCCGGTGAAACCGGCGACTTCCTGGTCGCTTAGCGGGTGCACCGAGGTTGCACGGCCCGCCGTGTCGGCCGGATCGGCGAGATGCCGTTGTCCGAGCGCCTGGCTGACGAGCCCGCCGGGACAGCCGCCCCCGAGTCCTGTCGAGTTCGGCACCTCGAGGCCGTGGGTCATCACCAGCGCTTCTGCGGTGTCGATCGTCACGCTGAGGGCGACCTCGGCGCCTAAGCCCCCGCGCCGTCGGCCCGCGCCGCCGCTGTCGCGAGCCAACCTGCGGTGCAGGTAAAAAAGAGGGCTCTTTTGCTCGTTGGATTCCACATCGGCGATCGATGGACACGGTGTGCTTAGGGGTCCGGCGGCGTTTGGTCCATCGTGGGCGGCGAACGCGCCGAATCCGCCGGCGATCGGATCCATCAGGTGCAGGCCGAAGAAATGCCCGTAGTGGTCGCGGCCACTGAGGTTGAACGTGGCCATGGTGCCGCTGCTGATGGCTTGTGCGCGTGCGGCGTAGCGTGGAGAGGCAGCGAGTAGCCGGTTCAATGCGCCGGCTACAACGTTGCTGACCACCCAGATCGTCTCGACTGTCGCGCTGCCGACGGGGGCCGGAGGCACGGCGGTGCACACCAACGCGTCGGGTGCGGTGACGGTAACCGGGCGCAGTAGGCCCTCATTCCACGGCAAACCGAATCCGAGTGTCGGGATCACTGCACCGGCTACACCGCCCATCAGCCCTGCCCGGGAGCAATTCACGAAACCGGGGGCCTGTGGCGATGATCCGGAGAAATCGAAGGTGAGGGCGTCGCCGCGTTTGGTCGCAACAAGGTCGACGGTGTAGAGGACGTCGTTGTGTCCGTCGTGTTCGAGAAAGTCACACACGCGCACGATGCCGTCGGGGATTTCGAGCAGTCGCTGCCGCATGCGGGTGTGGGCGTCGTCCACCATCGCGTTCATCACTGCTTGCACCGCGGCGGTCCCATATTGGGTGCTTAGCTCTTTGAGTCGCTCGGCGGCGACGTTGAGGGTGGCGATGAAGGCGCGGATGTCTAGCCCGACTTGGGCTGGCAATCGGGTAGCGGCCAGGATCATGTCGAGTACGTCCTGCCGTAGGGTCCCGCCGTCGACGAGTTTGACCGCGGGGATCCGGATGCCTTCTTGCCAGACTTCCCTGGCCTTCGGCGACCACGACGAGAAATCCATGCCGCCCATGTCTGTTTCGTGCGCCATCACGCCGGCCCAGGCGATCAATTCGCCATCCACGAGCAGTGGGGCGCACATCTGGACATCGTTTTGGTGCAGCGCCCCGATGAAAGGATCGTTGCCGATGATTCGGTCGCCGTCTTTGAGTTCGGTTCCCGAGTCCAGTAAGTGGCGGATGAGCGAACCGACCGGCGGTGCTTCGAATGTCACTTGATGGCCCATTGTGGCGAATGTGCCGTCGGGCAGGTAGAGGCCGGTGAAAAAGTCGCTTGCCTCGGTGACGGTGGGGCTTCCTGAGACTGCTTGCAGCGCCAACCGCATCTGGTCGGTGATGGCGACAAGTCGTCCTCGGATAACTTGTGCTACAACGGGATCAGTTATCACCGGCGCGTTCACGGTAGTGGCACCTCCACGTGGATGAGTCCGAGTTCGTCTGTTTTGGCCCGACCTTGGGGCGGAACCACCACTACGCATCCGCGCAATTCGATCAGGCAGGGTCCGTCTACAGTTTGCCCGGCGGCCGGCACGTCACATCGGTAGACGGTGGTCGGGGTGGGTTGCGTCGGGTCGTCGAATACGACGGGGCGCACGTCGACACGTTCGAGCGGCCTACCGGATGCGGAGATGGTAGCTGTTCCATATCGATTCGAGGCGACCGCGCGAACCGAGAGCAATTCAAAGCCTGCCTCACGGAAGCCTGAGCCGGCGCCGAAGAGCTTCTCGTAGTCGGCTTCGAACCGCTGCAGCAGCGCGGTGAGATCGGCTCGGGTTGGCTGCGGGTCGATCTCGACATCGAGATGGTGCGCCTGACCGTGGTAACGCAGGGCCGCGGTGCACGCGACGGTGGCTTGCCCGGGGTTGGGAATGGTGTCTAGTGCCCGATTTCGCGTCTCGGTCAGCGCCGACTGAACCAGGGACGCGAGTTCGTCGTTGGGTTGAGAACCGGGCAGGATCCGCGCGTAGACCGTCCGTGATGCCGTAGTACGCAGGTCACTGGTGCCCGCGCCGAACGCTGACTGAGCCGTCGCGGTGGCAGGAACGATGAAGCCGCTCATCCCGAGCTCGCGACATAGTGCCCAGGCGTGTGACGGTCCGCTGCCGCCGCCGACGACCAGGATGAACTCGCGCGGATCGTGGCCTCGTTCGATGGTTACTGAACGCAGCAGGTCGGCCATGGCCGCGTCGAATACGACACGGATCGCCCGTGCGGCGGCAACTGCGTCGAGGTGCAGGGGTTGGCCGATCTGCTCGGTGATGGCCGCAGCCGCCGCTTCGGCGTCGAGCCGGATACCCCCGCTGCCAAATTGGTCGGGGTCCAGCACTCCGAGGACCAGATCGGCGTCGGTCGTCGTGGGTAGCGTTCCCCCTTTTCCGTAGCACACTGGTCCCGGGTCTGCGCCGGCGCTTTGGGGACCGACGGTTAGGGATTCACCGTTCACGGTGGCGATGGAGCCGCCGCCCGCGCCGATGCTGGCGATGTCGACACCGGGGACATACATGTCTGCCCCGCCGAAAGTGACGTCTTCGCGAAGCAAAGGGACACCGTCGACGATGACGCCGACGTCGAAGCTGGTGCCCCCGACATCCATGGTCAACACGTTGAGGGCGCCCAGTTGACGACCCAGGGCTTGGCCCGCGACGACGCAGGATGCGGGTCCCGACAACAGGTTCGCCACCGGCGTAACAGTTGCGGCCGCCGCCGGCACCACGCCACCGGCGCTGGTGGTCATCATGATCGACGCGTTCATCCCGAGGTCTGCGAGCCGCCGACTGAGGTCGAACAGGTACTTTCCGGCAACCGGGCCCAGTGCGGCGTTAGCGACAGTCGTTGCGGCGCGGGCATATTCGCCGACAACGGGGGCGACGAGATGTGAGACGCTGATGAATGCGCGGGGCAGCTGCTGGGCGACGATTCGGGCGACCGCGAGCTCGTGGTCGGGGTTCTCGGTTGCCCATAGCAGACAGATTCCGACTGCTTCGACTCCCTGCTCGGCCAACGCGGTCATACTTTCACGCACCGATTGCTCCGCTAGCGGCACGATAATCGTTCCGTGGGAGTCAACGCGCTCTGCGACCTCGATGACCAGATCGCGTGGCACTAGCGGAGTGGTGCGCCCGCGCAGGAAGTAATCACCAAGTTCCAGACCACGCAGCGATGCGGTGCCGCGTCGCAGTCGTCCGATCTCGAGCACGTCGCCGAAGCCGGCGGTGGTGATCAGCGCGACTTTGGCGGCGCGTCCGGTAAGCAGTGCGTTGAGGCCGACGGTCGTGCCGTGTCCGAAGCGGGTGACGCGCTGGCATAATTCCTCGACCGGAATGCCGACGAGATCAGCCGCAAGTTGCACGGCATTGACGACACCGGTCACCACGTCGGGCGTGGTGGGTGACTTGCAGACCACCGAGCGGCCAGAAGGCGAACGCAGCCACAGGTCGGTAAACGTGCCGCCGACGTCCGTGCCGAGCGACCAGCCGGTGCCGTCACCGTCTAGGTCCTGCGAGCCACCGGTGGGGGCGGCTGACGTACTAGTCAACGTCGGTTTCTCCCTTGTCTTGGGGTTGCGAAGTGTGTTGAGGAATTCCGTGCGGGGCAGCGGCTCACAGATGCGCAGCGATCCAGTCGGCCAGGTAGTTCATTGGTACGGTCATGTTGTCGGCGCCGCAGTGCGCTGAGCCGCCTTCGTCCGCGGTGAAGATCTTCAGCTCGCGCACCGGTGCGTTGACGGCGCCCTCGTATTGGGCGTGGGCGTATTCGATAGGGATCTGGGTGTCGGTCTCGCCGTGCGTAACCAGGAATGGCACGGTGATCTTGTCGACGACGCCCTCTAAACTCATGGCCGGCACCCAGTCCATGAATTCCTGGAGGGAGGACTTGCCGAACACCCACTGGACATGGTCCCAGTAGTGCGGAACCGGCCGGTCTCCCTCGCGCGCCAGGCGGCGCTTCTGCAGTTCGCCCCAGTTGTAGTTGGCACTCCATACGGCGCAGAGGCTGAAACGCTTCTCAAACGCCGCCGCGCGCGGTGCGAAGTAGCCTCCCAACGACCACCCCATCATTCCCAGTCGGCTTCCGTCGACATCGCCGCGGGTCTGCAGGTAGTCCACCGCCGCACTGGCCCAGCGTTCGCTGTCATAGCACCCGGGCAGTTCTCGATACCTCAGCGCTTCACCGGTGCCGGGCTGGTCCACGATCAGCGTGGAGATGCCCTGTCGGGCCAACGCGTTCGCCATCCCGGAGCGGTAGACCATTTCCTTCATGCTGTCGAGGCCTTGACAGAAGACCATCGTGGGAGCGGGCCGATCGACGCCCTCGGCGCGGACGAACAGGCCAGGAAATGCCGCGCTATCGTATGGGATTTCGACTCGTTCGCAGTTCTCCCCGCCTCGCTGGATAGCCTGCGCGAAGGTGTCCATGGCCTTTTGGTATGCGACTTTGCGTGGTGCGTAGTCCCGTGCCTGCATGCGCTCAGCGATCAAGTAATACATTGAGGCGCGGGCATATCGCGCGGCAGCCGACATCTCACGGCCGGCGGTCGCGTCTTTTTCGGCGTATTCGATCAGCCCGTCGGCCATTTCCGACCAAGAGGCGAGGAAGTGCTCGGTGCCGACGTCGTCACCGTGGCCGGGGAAGTCGACGAGCGGCCTACAGGCCCGGTCGATCTCGGTCATCTGTCCCCCCGTACCCAGGGAGATGTTGACCGATAGACTCCAGACGTAGTTGTCGGCGAAGTACTTGAACACGTCACATCCTCACGATCGAAGCGGGGTTTAGACCGGCGAGGCTGTCCACAGCCCGGTGTCGGGCTCGTTGAACATCGCCGGGATCATCTGCTCGTGAACCGAGCCAGCCGTCCCCCACTGATCCATGGCCTCAGCTGTCCCAGCAAAGACCCGCGGCTGCCAGGTGTCCTCGTCAACTATCTCCTCTAGCTCAGTCGTGTACTCCACGACGTTGTTAGCGGGGTCGAGAAAATAGGCGAACGGATTGTCACCCGCGCTGTGGCGGCCCGGCCCCCAAATCGGTTTGCGTCCAGCTCGGATCATTCGGCCGGTTCCACGCATGTACTCGTCAATCCCGCGCATCTCGAAGGACACGTGGTTGAGTGCCACGTGCGGTCCTTTTGAGATGGCAAGGATGTGGTGCTGGGTTCTTGTGCGGAGGAAGCACATCATGTCCGCGGCCCAGTCTGAAAGCCGGAATCCGAGGTTTCTTTCATAGAACGCCTTGGTCGCCACAACGTCGGTGGAGTTGAACACCACATGGGAGAGCCGTTTGGGGATCGACTCACGTTCCTCGAGTGGCCGGAATGATCGCTGCGTGACATCGGCGGACACCTCGACGAGCCGCCCGTCGAGGTCAAAGAAACGGATGCCGTAGCCGCCGCCGGGGGTGTCGAGTTTGGCCGGCTCTCGGTCGAGTCGAACTCCGTCGGTGATCAGCCGCTCGGCGAGCGCATCGACCGCTTGCGCCGATTCAGCGCCGAAGGAAATCAGATCGAGTCGTTTGTCGCTGTCGGCTCGCAGCCGGATGATGTACTGCTCAGGGTCAGCTGGTGTGCCCAAAAATGTGACACCGCTGTCGCTGGCCACTTTCTCCAGACCCCATACGCCGGTGTAGAACTCGACTGCCTTCGCATAGTCGGGTACGGCGAGGCCCACGTGCCGTAGATGAGTTATTGGTCGCGTGGGCGCGGCTGATGAGGCTGCCTGATTCATCGGAATGCTCCCTTATATCGCCGGTGGCTCGACCGTAAGCGGGAACAACGGTCCGACACAAACAATGGCTCTCGATGCGATAGATTGATTCGATCAATAAGGCAGGGAGGTCTCTTGGTCGACCTGAATCGCGTGGACTTGAACTTGCTGGTCGCATTTGACGCGTTGATGGCCGAGCGAAGCGTGACCCGGGCGGCTCAGCGTCTCAACGTCGGCCAATCGGCAATGAGTTCCACGCTCGGGCGTCTACGCAAGCTGCTCGGGGATCCGATCCTCGTGCGGCAAGGACGCATTCTCGAGCCCACACCGTTGGCGGAGTCGCTCGCAGAACCAGTCCGCGATGCGTTGTCTTGCATCGACATACTGCTTCAACACCAGGGATTCAACCCACTGGTGGACCACCGGACCTTTTCGGTGATCGCAACCGATCGCACGATAGTGACATTTCTGCATCCCTTGATCATGGCCATGTATCACGAGGCGCCGCACGTGCGGCTCGAGATCACCCCGCCCGGCGACGACTACGCAGAGCGATTGCAGGGCGGCGACGCCGACGTGCTAATCATCCCCTGGGAGGTGTTCGGGCCGCACGTCAACTACCTACACGAGGTGCTCTACCACGACCGCTTCGTGTGCGCGGTCGACGCAGCCAACACCGATGTCGGCGAAACCATCACCCTCGAGCAGTTCAGCGCTCTGCCGTATTTGGCCACGAGCGCGCTTGGGGTGCCATCGTTGGCCGAAGTGCAGCTGGACTTGCTAAATATCTCCCGCAACACACAGATTAGTGCCGGTTTCAGCCTCGCGCGCCTACTACTTCGGGGAGGGCCCCTCATAACGGTCATGCATGAGCGACTGGCACGCGCCATCAATTTCGACAACCAGCTACGAATAATTGAGCCGCCAATGAAACTTCAGCCGCTCACCGAAATCATGGTATGGACACCACGAACCGACCGCGACCCGGGTAACCAGTGGTTGCGCGAGCAGCTGCGCATGCTCGCTGCGGAATACGAATCAAAAGCGGACTAATTCCTCGAATGTGGTCTTCCACTCTCGGGCGTTTACCGATCACTACCAAAGCGTGTGGTCGCGGCCAGTTTGGAGCGTCACATCGTCGCACCGACGACTCTGCACCTTCGACGGCCTATGCGCGCATCCTGCTTGGGGGTGGATCCTCCGGAGCCGCGATTGCCCATACGGTTCGTGGAATTCGCTAGGACGCCTGCGACTGAATGGCGGTGCTCCGAGCTATGACACTGGCCCGGTGGGATCGATGAATCGGTGACAATGTGCGCGACGGCGCAGCCCTGAGCAAGGACTTCATCGCCAGCATCGCCGAGCTCGGAGTGCTGGCGCCGATCACGGGTGTATGCGACCCGAGCGTTCCGAAGTGGTCCGCGTCCGCACGGCCAGCGCCGCACCGCGGTGTGAGACGAGATATGAGACATCGTCACCTGGGGCGATGCCACGGGGAGGGATTCCCGCAACCCCGTCTCTTTTCTTTAGAAATGAGACAGAGGACCGCTGTCGGACGGAGTTCAACTAAGAGCGCGCGGTCGATCATCATCGTCCGCTTAGCCACGGTGGTGGCGGACATGACGTCAATCCAACCTGGTCGCGTGGACGACGGTGCACGGCAGGTGAACGCGTCCGCTGTCGACGAGCGGCAGGATCACAGCCATCCGCTCGGCCATCTGGCGCATCTGCCTGCCCTGCGCGGGTGGCATCCGCTGCAGAACCTCGTCCGGCCAATCCCCGAAGCTACCGGAAAAGCCCGCGGCGTTGCCGAGCAAGGATGTGGGCCCGAGGAAATCGATCCGCCAACGGGCATCTGCGAGGGCCTGGCGGATCTCTTCTTCGGCGACGATTTCCGGCGCGATGACACCGTTGACGTTGTCGGCGGAGAAACAGTAGAGGAACAACCGCGCGCCCGGCCTGGTCGCGCGGCGCAGCGCGACCGGGTAGGCACGCCTGCCGGCGTAGTCCAGGCAGTGGTAGAGAGCACTGTCGATGACAGTGTCGAACTGTGCGTCATAACCAGCCAGTTCGGTGGCGTCGGCAACCTGGAAGCGCACCCGCGCACCGGCCGCGGCAGCGCGGGCCCGGGCCTGCTCGATCGCCGTCGGCGAACTGTCGAGACCGGTCACCGAGTAGCCGCGCTGCGCCAGGTAGATCGCATTGTCGCCCTGGCCGCAGCCGGCGTCGAGCACCTCCCCGCCGATCGCGCCGACTGCTTCGAGTTCCATCAGGCGCGGCTGCGCCTGTCCGATGTCCCAGGGAATCCCGGCAGGGGCGGCCGAGCCCGGGAATGCCGCCTCTCCGCGGTACAGGCGATCGTACAATTCGCGGTTGTGCTCGACGGCTTCCGCCGCAGGAAGGCTCACCCGGCGGGCGAATCGGGGGAACAGGGCACGGCTGGAGCCGGAAAGAATTGCGTCCTTTTGGATTTGGTCGAATCCGGGGTAGTCGGTGAGCTCTTTCAGGCTTTCGGCCACGCCCGGTTCGGACCGCATGGGGTAGTCGGAGCCGAAGAGGATGTGCGAGGCGTCGACGAGCTCGGTCAGGGCGGCGAAGACAGCAGGTGATGTCGAGAGCGCCAGGTCGTAGTACAGCGTGCGCAACGCGGCTTGCACCCGTATCGCGGACGGGGTGATGGCCCCGGTTTCGGCGGCCACGGTGCTGAGCCGGTATGCGAGGAAGGGCAGGACGCCGCCGGCGTGCGAGACGATCCAACGGATTCGTGGGAACCGTTCGATCTTGCCACGATATATTAGGTCGATCACCGCCCTGGCGGTGTCGAAGGGGAACTCGCACAACCATTCCGGGCGGTCGAACAACGGCACTCCGGCCGGCGGCTGGCCCGGATGCAGCAACACGACAGCGCCGCGGTCGTCGAGTTCGGTGAGGATGGAGTCCATGCGGTCGTCGCCGACGTAGATTCCCGCGTGGTTGCTGGGAAGGCATAAGCCATCCGCATGCAGTTCCGCGCAGGCGTACTGGATTTCGGCCGGGGCAGCGTGCGGATCCTCGGCCGGCACACAAGCAAGGAAGCCGTAGCGCGAGGGGTCGTGGCCGGCCTGCTCGGCAAGGGCGGTGTTGATCGCGCGCACCTGCGGGGCGGACCCGGACACCGGAAGCGACAGCAGGATTCCGCCGATGCCGACGCGGTCCATCGCCGCCCGGTCACTGTCGATGCTCCAGTCCGGCGCGGGCGTGCCCGCCGCCCGGTGCGCGTTGAGCAGGACGTGGTGGTGGATGTCGATGACGGTGCTCGATGCCATGGCGTGAACCTTTCTTAGTGCAGTCGGACGCCGCGGCGCCAGACGGCTTCGATGTTGAGGGTGTCGGAGATGTCTGCGGTGGGATCTCCCTTGACGAGCAGCAAGTCGGCGCGTGCGCCGTTGACGACGCGGCCGCGGTCGGTGAGTCCGAAGCGGCGGGCGGTCACCGACGTCGCGCTGCGCAGCGCCTCCACCGGCGACAGGCCGGCACGCACCAGCAGCTGCAGCTCTTCGTGCAGACTCGCGCCGTGCGCGGTTCCGCCGACGTATTCCACCGGGTGGGACACGTCGGTGCCGGCCAGGATGTCGACGCCTGCGCGATGCAAGGCGGCGACGGTGTTCAGGACGGTGTCCAGGCTGCTGTCGTGGAAGGTGTCGATGCTGCCGCGCAGTGTGCCCAGCCATGTCTCATCCAGTCGAGTTGCCACCCGCGGGTCGGCGGCCAGCGCTGCTCCGGTGTGGCCGAGGATCGAGGCACAGGTCACGGTCGTGGCGATCACGAATGCGCCGGAGCGCACGATCACGTCGATGAGCTCCGGGGTGGCGCCCTGGTCGAGGAAGACATGGGCGAGTCCGTCGACCCCGGCCGCGATCGCACGCTGCGCCGCGTCGGCGGTCAAGGTGTGCGCGAGCACGATCTTGTCGTGCTCATGAGCTGCGCGTACGGCTGCGCGCAGGATGTCGTCGCGAAGGACCGGGGTGCCCGGTTTGTCGAAGACCCGACCGTCCTCGACAAAGACTTTGATGTAGTCGCTGCCCTGCGCGACGCGTTCGGCGACGATCTCGGCGGCGCGCTGCGGGCTCGTCGCGTAGGGGAACTGACGTTCCTCGCCGGGACGCTGGTTGACCTGGGGTGGAATGAGCTCGTGCGGGTGGCCGCCGGGCGGGGTTATCCCCAGACCCGCCGAGCGGACGTCGGCGACGTCGTCGTGCTCATCGACGTAGGCGCTCTGCTCCGGTGACCAGAAGCCCTGCATTTCCAGTTCGGTGGTCACGCCGAATGTCAGTGCTATGCGCAGGAATTCCGGTTCGGTGTGGGTGTGCGCGTCGATGAGGCCGGGAAGCAGCGTCCCACCGTTGGCGTCGAACACGTCGATGTCTGCCGGCGGATGCGTTCCGACGTTGACGATCGTTCCGTCGTGGATCAGCACGCAGCTGTGGTCGGTGATGTTCTCGCCGTCGAAGATGCGTGCGTTGGCGATCGCGGTGAACGGATTGGTGCTCATGGTTTCTCCTGATCTCGTCGTCAGTGGCGGGGCGCGGAAGTCCCGGCCGGTATGCGAAACCCTTGTCCGATGTGGAGGGTCTTGATACGCCAACCGGCGGGTGTGCGCACATAGGTCATCTCGGCGCCCATATGGACCGTTCCGGGCCGGCCGTCATAGACCGACGCGATCCACAGTTGCCATCGGGCGGTGGCGGTGTCGGCGTCGGCGTCGACGGTGATGATCGGGTTGAGGAACGTGTGCATCGCACAGGTCACGCGGGCCGTGGCGGCGGGTAGTTCGGCGGCGATGGCCTGGGCGCCGACCGTGGTCCCGAAATCATCGCTGCTCCAACGTGCATCGGCGGTGAAAACTTCGCTGATGGCGGCCAGGTCAAGTGCCTTGCCGTCGTACCCATGGTTGATCGCGTCGGCGTAACGCGCCGTCACGATCTTGATAGCTTCGGTGTCTTCGATCCGGCACAACCGCTGTTCGACAAGCGATTCAGTCATGGCCGCGCCTCCGTGGGGCGGCGTGCGGCCGCGGCGACGTGCGCGAGGGTCTCGGTCAGGGCCCCAGCCGTGTCGTAGGGGGCCGTCGGCCAGCGCGCGGCGATGTAGCCGTCCGGCCGAACCAGGGTCGCGCCGGTGCGGGACAGTCCATAAGCGTCGAGAAACGCCTGCGGTCCAACAACTTTCGCCGGGTCGATAAGCTCGAATGTCGTGGGGACGCCGACCTCTTGAACAGCCTCGGCGACGGCGGGCGCCCAACGGTGATCCTCGGCGAGAACCGTCCAGGTCGCTCCGAAGAGGTCCAGGGTCGAGATGGTGTGGCCGTTATCGGTATGCAGCCACAGGTGCGGTGCCCGGGTGCCGGGCTGACCTGCCCACTGGTCGGGGCGCTGGGCAGGTGGCAGATCTGCCGGGGCACCGTCTATGGCGGCCGAGCGGTAGAGCTGGCCGAGTTCCATGGCGACGTCGTCGATGACGGGAGTGTCGCTCACCGGGCCGCTCAGGTGTGCCTTGTAGTCGGCTCGGGCGAAGATCTGTTCGTGGCGCAGCCACGCGATCGGTCGCCGTTCGGCGTCGTAGGTGTCCAGCAGCTGCGGTGTCGAGGTGCCGGCCAGGACGGCGGCGAGCTTCCACGCGAGGTTGTGGACGTCGTCGATGCCGGTGTTGGCGCCGTAGCCGCCGCGATTGGGGGGAAGCTGGTGGGCGGCGTCACCGGTCAGAAAGACGCGCCCACTGTTGAACCGGTCGGCGATCCGGGCCGCTAACTCCCAGCGTCCGGTGGTGAGAAGTTCGATCGGCAGATCGTCATCGCCGACGGCGCGCCGGATCAATCGGCGTTGCTCGTCTTCGGAGTAGTCGCGGTCTTCGGGGAGCATCAGCACCCACCGGCCGTCGCTGTAGGTCGTCAGGAACGTGTCCCAGCCGGGCTGACTGATCTCGAACTGCACCACGCCGCTTTCCAGGTAGGCATCGAGCGGGGCGCGGAACAGGATGCTGCTCTGCACCGACAGCAGTCCCTGCCCGCTGCGCCCGATACCGAGCGCTTCGCGGACCGGGCTGTCCGCCCCGTCGGCGGCGATCATGTACTGCGCGCGCAGCGCGTAGGGCGCACCGGTGTCGCGGCGGCGCACGGTGGCGCTTACTCCTTCGTCATCCTGAGTGAACGCGACGAGTTCGGTGCCCAGACGCAGGTCGGCACCCAGAGTGGCGGCGCGGTCCCGCAGGATGGGCTCGAGATGGTCCTGGGCGATCGCCGTCGTGTGCACCGGCGAGTACTCGATGTCTGGCCGTGATCCCGGTTGTGACCACGGATATTCCTCCTGCCAGTTACCGGCCAAGCTTTCGACCCGGGCGCGCCGCGGCGGGCCGCCGACATGTGCGGTGTCCGGAACGGAAATCCCCACCGCGCGAAAAAGCTCCAAGGTCCGGGCCGTATAGCCGATTGCGCGTGGGTGCTTGGAGCTGCCCTGATGACGTTCGACGAGCACGACGGGCACACCGCGCCATGCGAGGAACACCGCCGCGGACAGGCCGACGAGACTGCCGCCCACGACCAGCACCGGTGTCGACTCAGGATGTTCGGACGTCATCGCAATCTCCCTCCGTATCGCACCTAATAGCTTTATCCACTTAAATATTAGTATCACTGCAGTTCCCTACCTACACTGAGGGAGTGGATGACCTGACGGTGGGACGGCGTGCCCGCAAGAACGCCCAGACCCGGGAGGCGCTGGCGGCCACCGCTCGGCGACTGTTCCTGAAGAACGGCTATGACACGGTGAGCGTGAAGGACATCGCCGACGCTGTCGACATCTCGGTCCCCACGTTGTTCAACCACGTACCCGACGGCAAGGCGGCCGTCATCTTCGACGATGGCGCCGAACGGATGGACAGCCTGCTCGCCGCGGTGCGTGAGCGCCCGGCCGGCCAGTCGGTGATGTCCGCGCTACGGCAATTCATGAGCGGGCGCGGACCGTTCGTCGACAAGCCGTCGCCTGAGTTCCGTGACCTCACCGAGCTGATCCTGAAAACCCCTGCCCTGCGAGAGTATTCACGCAAGCTGTGGATACGCTGCGAAGCGCCGCTGGCCGGCGTCATCGCCGACGAAGTCGGGCGCGAACCGGGCGATCCCACCGTCCGCGCCGTCGCGCGCTACGTCCTCGAGATCCCCGAATTCGTCGGCACCGACCCCGACCCGCAGACCTCCCTGAACGCGGTTTTCGACCTACTCGAACACGGTCTGGATCAACGAAACTGAACCGCCGCGGCGAGAAGCCGACGTAATTCGCGCCGTTCAGCGGGGGAAAGCTGTTCCAGGACAAGGTACTCGGCGTCCTGCACAGCCGAGGACAAGCTCTGCATGAGGGCCGTGCCTTTTTCGACAAGGTGGTGGGTCGTGCACGACCGCTGGATACCGCATCGGGTCGTGCCACCAGACCGGTCATGCAAACTCTTCAAGGTCGCGTTCATCGTCTGGGGCGTGACATCGATCGCGCGCGAGTTCGGCGCTGGACATGCCGGGTGTCTCGACCAGCATGCGCAAACACACATATTCAGCGAGCGTCAGGGCGAACGGCTTGAGCGCGGCGGCCATTTCCGAGCGCTGCCGAAGTTCCAACTGGTAGAACAGCGAGCCAAGCGTTCTGGACCATATCAGTCATACTGACATATATATCAGGCGGACTGATATATATGAGTCATGTCCCGACCCCAGAACTTCGACTTTGACCCCGCCTACCGCGGAGAAGCACAGTGACGACACGTTGTTGTATGAACGTTGTAGTAAAGTTAGAGGATCTCCTTGCTCGCCAACGTTATTGGCGAGCGGCTCTCTTCCGTATCCAGTCTTCCGCACTGGTCAGCACCTCGCCTTGCTCGCAGCGGACATCACGCGCTAAACAACACAACCTCGATCTCCACATCGGGAGGTTGTAATCCGAGCCGATTCGACCCTCGAGGCCCCTCCCCCAGAGTGAAAGGTCGGTCGATCTGTGATTAGTTGGATGAACGCGCTATTAAAGAACGCGCTATTAAACAAGACTGTGGCCTACCGATACACAGCTCTTCGATGCCGGCGGAGGCGACGAACTGCACACGCTTTTTTTGCGAGACGGCCCTTGTGAATTCCTCCCACAAGGCAAGTCCTTGCCCGGTGGATTCCAGATGACTGAGGATGGCCATTGGCGATCGAGAGCCATTGGGGGAGGTGTGCATTGTGGTGCCGTTCAAGCAGTACGCAGCTAGCCGTTCTTCCGTGCCAGGCGTCATTGGTCGCAAGTCCTGAGCGTGTACGGACGCGCTCCCTCCCTTGCGAACGACGCCGGCGGCGAACCTCCTACCGACGCAGAGTTGCAGGCGATTGAGTTGAACCGCATCGAGTTCGACGTTAAGGAGGAGGATCACGTGAAAGTGAACGTTCCAACCGGTAGTTGGGCTGTATACGATCTCGGTGCACCGAAAGTATCCGCGGATACCGTAGATCTGCTTGTCCATAGTCCACACTGCACCGCGGGTGAGCGCTTTCCATCCTGCCTCTATTCGGTCCCAAAGCGTGGCGAGATCGTCACTGGGACAGTGGGATTGCGTAAGAGTCAGAAAAGCCACCGCTCCGCCGTCCGCTGTCCACGATCGCAACACGCGTTGGACCTTGCGCATCTGCGTTCGAGAAACGGCGTAGCCGCACGTGGGGCACAGCCACTTGCAGTTGCAGTTGCAGCGCGTGTCCAGGATCTCGCTGGACGAGCCCGCCGCGCCCTTCCCGAACCTGCGGCCAAAGGTCTTAAGTCCCCGGCGCATTGACAGACGCGCCCCAAACAAGCGCAATTTGTATCGTCGCCGCTTCGCGGCCGCAAAACCGCCATCAGTGTTCTCGGACATACATGCCCTCTCGCTGGTCTACGGCGACCGCTGGCCAAGGGGAGATTTTCTTCCCTCACCCTCTAGGGCCCGCAGCGATACAAACAACAGCGCGGCGCACCATTAGAGCTTTTGTGACCCGTGTGCCCGCGTGAAATGCCCGTCCAGCTAGCCCCATTCAGGACGAAGGTCGCCGCCGGAAACTACTTCGCGGGACACGTGACTCGAGTCGAGAGATTTGGCAAATCCGACCGCAGCGATCCTCTGCCGCTTTACGGCGATTCGAGTGCTTTGCTGACGACGTCGGCAACCACCCGGGACGACTGCCGATCCAGATGGCCGTAGCGGTCGGAGGTGGTCTGGATCGACTCGTGGCCGAGATGACGCTGCACGACCGTCAGCGGGACACCGGCCTGGATTAGCCAGCTGGCGTTGGTGTGGCGGAGGTCGTGTATACGCGGCTTTTTACTCAAACCATTTTCCCGGGCCCTAGCCACAGCCGGGACCCAAGCGTTGGTGTGGAAATTCTGTGCTCGCACTGGATCATCCGGCCCTCCGCGCCAGCCTCGTCCGGAGTTGGTGAAAACCCAGTTGCCGGACAAGTCCAGCTTGGCGAGAACGGATGCTCCCACGTCGACCGTGCGGATGGACCGCCTGGTCTTCGGCGGTCCCAACTGGTATCCCTCCTAGGGCACGTAGCGCCATGCCCGTTGGATCCGGACGGTGCCCTCAGCGATGTCGATATCGCCGGGCGTGAGCGCTGTGGCTTCCCCGAACCGAGCGCCGCTCGCTACCAGAAACTGGACGAGGGGCCGCCAATGAGAGCCAAAGCTGGAAAGCAAGATCCCGAACTCTTGGTGAGTCAGGAATACCATCTCGGCGGGCTCGTCGCGACGCAACCGATTTCCGTCACAGGGGTTGGCCGATATTTGCCCACCCCGCACCGCCGCATTGAGGACACCGGCCAGGAAGCCGTGCTTGTTCGACGCGGTCTTCGCGGAGCCGGTCAGGCTGTTGAGCCAGCTGGCAGTATCGGCGTTGGTTAGCGCCGTTAACGGCAGAGGTCCGATCTTGCTTGGCGCGATGTCGTTTACGATGTAGCGCCGGTACCGGGCGCGGGTTGCGTCATTAATCCCCGTCAGGTGGTCCACATGATGAGTGCACCAGCTGGCCACGGTGAAGGCGTCCGCGGACGGCGTGGTCGTTGCCCAGACTTCCAAGGCTTTCGCGGGGCTGGTCTCGTTGGCCAGCTCCTGAAATCTCACGGCCTCGGCGTGGTCGTTGAAAGAAGAGGAGGACTGCTTGCCGTTCAGCACATACAGCACCGAGGTATAGGTGCTTCCGTCGCTGCGATGGCGGATTCTGAGGCTGGCCACCCCCGGATTCTAAGCCCCCAACTTGACGGGAGCGTTGACGCCGAAATGTGATAACTCCGATTTATCGGCCTTCAACTGCGATTTTGCTTGTGGAGCTAAGGGGAATCGAACCCCTGACCTTCTCGATGCGAACGAGACGCGCTACCAACTGCGCTATAGCCCCTGACCGCTAGCAGGCTACCAGTTCTACGAAGGGGCCAGCACCGCCCGGCGCTACTGGCCGACGGCGCGGGGCAGGTCCCGGGGCCAGCCGTAGTTCTGCTGCGGCATCGCGTAGTCCAGGTGCTCGAAGATCGGGTCCTCGTCGTCGATCTCGAGGACCACCGCGCCGGGGCGTCGCAACCGCGACGGGACCACGTCGTAGTCGCGGTCGCGGGTGTTCTCCACACCGAAGCGGGCGCGAGCCATCCGCTGCGTGCGGCGGCGGCGGATTTTCTCCTCGATTCTGGTCTGCCGGCGCAGATAGCCCAGGTAGAGCAGTGTGATCACGGTGGCTACGCCGCATACCCACCATGCGGTCGGGCTGATTTCGAACGCTGCCGTCGCCGAGCCGACCAGGATGACGGCCATCACCATCAACACCTTCTTGCGGAAGGCGTACTTACGGGCGGTGACGGCGGCGGCGGTCTTGGTGTCGTAGCGGCGGCGACGCTGGGCGCTCGATGGGACCACCCGCTCGGGCGAACCCGGGTCCTCGTCCTCAGCCTCCGGCTCCAAACCGGACGAATCCTCGACGTATTCGTACTCATCGTCGAGGTGATCCTCGTCGGCTTCCTCATGCTTTTCCTCGTCCACTGGGGCGAGTTCGGGTTCGGTGGCCACGGCGCTGGCGCCCGACGGCAGTGCGTCGGAATCTTCCACGACGTCGACGTCCAGGTAGTCGGGCTCGGCCGGCTCGGCGGCCGCCATCCTCATCACCACCGGACGGGCGGGGCGCAGTTCCTCGGTCTCGGCATCGTGTTCGTCGTCGGCCTCGGCGAGGTCGTCGCGGTGCTCCGCGTCGTCAAGCTCGTCGTCGGCGGCGTCTTCCGGCTTCCAGTGTGGATCGCTGCGGTGACCCGAGGCCGGACCGCTGCGCCGCAGCAGGCGGGACCCGGTGCCGTTGAGCACCCTGGTCGCCAGCGCCACGTCGCTGGTGCGTCGCACGGCGTCACGCTTACTGATCAGCATCGGTACCAAGACGAACAACCAGAGCACCACGAGCGAGATCCACAACAACGACTGCGGGATGCTTGGCATGATTACCTGCTCCTTCTGGTCGAGATCCCCTACGAGGCCGATTGTTGACCTGCGCGGCCGGGACCTGCGACCAGCGCAATTACACACCTGTAATTTGCCTCAATCAAGCATCACACGCCACATATGTCACGTGAGCCACAGAAATATTGCGATTTGTCTATGGCGGCGGGTCGTCGAGCACGTCGGCGGAGCAGCAGCGCGACTACGCCCAGCGCGCGTGTCCGGCGCGGACCAGCGTCGATGCCACCGATCCGTAGACCTCCTCGGCCGTGATGGCCATCAGGAGATGGTCGCGCCACGCCCGGTCGACCTCGAGGTAGCGGCGAAGCAGCCCCTCCTCACGAAAGCCGACCTTGGCCAACACGGCCCGGCTGGCGACATTCTCCGGACGCACGGTGGCCTCCACCCGATGCAGCATGACCGGCCCGAAGCAATGGTCCAGGCCCAGCGCCAGCGCCCCGGTGGCCACTCCCCCGCCGGTCGCCGAGCTCGGCACCCAGTAGCCGATCCACGCCGACCGCAACGCACCGTGGGTGACGTTGCCGATCGTCAGCTGCCCACAGAACCGCCCGTCGAGCTCGATCACGTACGGCAGCATGCGGCCGTTGCGGGCCTCGGCACGCAGTCCAGAACACAACGCCGGCCAGGCCGCGACGGTGTGCCGCAACGCCCAGTCGCCGTCGGAGGTGGGCTCCCACGGCTCGAGATGCGCCCGGTCGGCCAACCGGTGGCGGCTCCACTGAGCGCCGTCGCGCATCCGGACCGCGCGCAACCGGACCACACCGGCCGCGACCCGCAGCGGCCCCACCGACGACGGCCAACCGGGGTGACGGGCGCTAGAGCGCAAGAGGTTCACGGGCGTGCGCAGTTGAGTCAGCCGCGCTGGGCCAGGAACGCGACGTCGACGATCTCACCGGTGCGAATCTGTTCGGCACCACTCGGAACCACAACTAGACAGTTTGCCTCAGCCAGCGTCGCGAGCAAATGCGAAGACGCCCCGGGAGCGCCGCCCAGCGCCTGCACCAGATACTCGCCGCTGTCCTGGTCGCGCATCAGCTGGCCGCGCAGGTAACCCTTGCGCCCGGCCACCGACGTGATCGGCGACAGCGTGCGGGCCTGCACGATCCGCCGCATCGGCTGGCGTTTGCCCAGCGACAGCCGGATCAGCGGCCGCACCATCACCTCGAAGACCACCAGCGCGCTGACCGGGTTGGCGGGCAGCAGGAAGACCGGCACACCGTCGCGCCCAAGCTGCCCGAAGCCCTGGACCGATCCGGGGTGCATGGCGACCCGGACGACCTCCATGTCACCGAGCTCGGACAACACCACCCGCACTGCTTCGGCGGCCGCACCCCCGACCCCGCCGGCGATCACCACGACCTCGGCGCGATTGATCTGCCCTTGGACGATTTCGCCGAGCTCCGCCGGGTTGTTGGGCACGATGCCGACCCGGTTGACCTCCGCGCCGGCATCCCGGGCCGCGGCCGCCAACGCGTAGGAGTTGACGTCGTAGACCTGCCCGTTGCTCGGCGTCCGCGAGATGTCGACCAGCTCGCCGCCCACCGCCATCACCGACACCCGCGGTCGCGGGTGCACCAGGACCCGCTCCCGACCGACCGCGGCGAGCAGCCCCACCTGGGCCGGGCCAATGATCGTCCCGGCCCGGACCGCGACATCGCCGGGCTGGACGTCGTCGCCGGCGCGCCGCACGTAAGCCCCCGACGGCGCGCCGCGCAGGATCCGCACCTTCGACGTGCCCCCGTCGGTCCACCGCAGCGGCAGCACCGCGTCGGCCAGCGTGGGCAGCGGCGCCCCGGTCTGCACCCGGGCGGCTTGGCGCGGCTGCAACCGGCTCGGCGTCCGCGCCCCGGCTTCGATGGTCCCCATCACCGGCAGGACCAGCCCCCCGGGGTTGTCCTCGTCGGCCATTGGCTCGCCGGTCTCGTCGAGCGACAGATCGCCGCCGACCTCGCCGATGCCCAGCACGTCGACGCTGCGCACCGCATAGCCGTCGATCGCGGCCTGATCGAAGCCGGGCAGCGGCCGCTCGGTCACCACTTCCTCGGCGCACAACAATCCCTGCGCCTCCGCAATGGCAACCCGTATCGGGCGCGGAGCTACCGCGGCCGCGGTTATCCGGGCTTGCTGCTCCTCAACCGAACGCACTCGCCGCGCCTCTCTGCCGTCACCGTGACGGCGCGCCGTATCGGGCCCGCTAGAACCGATCGAGCCCGATCGAGCCCGATCGCCCGGTCGTACTCCGGGCCCGGCATGGCGGCCGGCTACTGCTCGTTCAGGCCCAATCGCGCCACCAACCACCGCCGCAATTCCGGGCCGTAGTCGTCACGATCCAATGCAAAGTCAACCGCAGCCTTGAGGTAGCCGCCGGGATTTCCCAAGTCGTGTCGAGATCCGCGATGCACGACGACGTGAACCGGATGGCCCTCTTTGATCAGCAGCGCGATCGCGTCGGTGAGCTGTAGCTCGCCGCCGGCACCGTGGTCGATGCGGCGCAGCGCGTCGAAGATGGCCCGGTCGAGCAGGTACCGGCCGGCCGCGGCATACAAGGACGGGGCCGCGGAGGCCTTTGGTTTTTCCACCATGCCGTTGACTTTGAGAACGTCGGAATTGCCCGCACCAGGGATAGCCTCGACGTCGAAAACACCGTAGGCACTGATCTCCTCGGGCGTGACCTCGATGGCGCACAACACCGTGCCGCCGTACTCGGCGCGCACCTTGGCCATCGTCTCCAGCACGCCGGTCGGCAGCACCAGGTCATCGGGCAGCAGCACCATGACGGCGTCCTCGTCGGGTGTCAGCGTGGGCTCGACGCAGCCGATCGCGTGTCCCAGCCCGAGCGGCTCGGCCTGCACCACCGACTCGACCTTGATCAGCGCCGGCGCGCGACGCACCTTGGCCAGCATCGCCTTCTTGCCGCGGGCTTCGAGCGTGCCCTCCAGCACTAAATCCTCGACGAAGTGCGCGACCACGCCGTCCTTGCCCTCGGACGTGATGATCACCAACCGCTCGGCGCCGGCCGCGGCCGCTTCCTCGGCGACCAGCTCGATTCCGGGCGTATCGACGACGGGCAGCAACTCTTTGGGCACCGTCTTGGTGGCCGGCAGGAAACGGGTGCCCAGACCGGCTGCGGGGACGATCGCCGTGTATGGGATCGGGACTTCATCTGGCCGTGACATCGTTCACACCATAGCGCTCAGAGGGGTTGCCGCCGTTGCATGGCAGGCCGAATACCCGTGCTGTCATCGTTGATGCATGACGACTTCGACTAAGGCCGCATTGCGCGAGCAAGTGCTGGCGGCCCGAAGTCTGGTTGCCGGCGACGTGCATGCCGTACAGGCGCGGATGCTCAGCGAACAGCTCGCCCTCGCGGTGAGCAGGGACAGCACCGTCTGCGCCTACGTTCCGGTGGGTAGCGAGCCGGGTTCGATCGCGATGCTGGACATGTTGCTGCGGCACTCCGGGCGGGTGCTGTTGCCCATTGCGCGCACCGCCGGTGACGGCACCCCGATGCGGCTGCGCTGGGCCGAGTACCGGCCGGGCGAACTCGTCGTCGGCCGCTGGGGCCTGCTCGAGCCGCCGGAGCCGTGGCTGCCGGACTCGGTCCTGGCCGAGGCGGAGATGGTGGTGGTCCCAGCGCTGGCCGTGGACCGCCGGGGTGTGCGCCTGGGCCGGGGCCGCGGCTACTACGACCGGTCGCTGGACGCCAGGAACCCGCAGGCCCGGCTGATCGCGATGGTGCGCGACGAGGAGTTCGTCGAGGAGTTACCGGCCGATCCGCACGACGTGCCGATGACCCACGTGATCACCCCGGGCCGCGGCGTCGTGGCCCTGCGCGCGGGTGAAATCGCCCGGGAATGAGACGGATTTCATGGCTGTTTTAGCACTCAGGCACTGTAGAGTGCTAACAAGCTTATCTAACGGAGGTTATGGAGTGCCGACCTACAGCTACGCGTGCACCGAATGCGGCGACCGCTTCGACGTCGTACAGGCCTTCACCGACGACGCCCTGACCACGTGCAACAAGTGCTCGGGCCGACTGCGCAAGTTATTCAACTCCGTCGGCGTCGTGTTCAAGGGCAGCGGCTTCTACCGCACCGACAGCCGCGAGTCGGGCAAAAAGTCGTCGTCGACTGCGAGCAACGGGTCGTCGACCAACGGATCTTCCGAGAGTTCCAGCTCGACCGACAAGTCCTCGTCGAGCGAGAAATCCGGCTCCAGCGACAAGTCCTCGTCCAGCGCGAAGTCGACCACGTCAGCCGCGGCCTCCAGCTAGCGGGTTATCCACAGCACACCTCCAATTCGGGAACTTCGCGCTGCCCGCTGCACTTACCGTTGCGGCGTGGGAGAACCATTGCTGAACCCGGCGCTGCTGCACCGGATATCGGTATCGCTGCGCCCGGACTGGACCCGGACCGTACTGGCCCGCCGAGTGGCGGCGGGCGGGCTCGTCGTATTGGCCGGGATCGCGGCGGTGCGCTCGAATCCGGACGGCGATCGCGTCGACGCGGTGGTGGCCACACGTGACTTGACTCCCGGCGCGGCGTTGACCTCCGACGATGTTCGAGTCGAAAAGCGTTTGGCGACAACACTTCCCGATGGCTCACAAGCAGATCCAGGCGCGGTGGTCGGTTCGTTGCTGGCCGGTCCGGCGCGTCGGGGCGAGGTGCTGACCGACGTGCGCCTGCTGGGCAGCCGGCTCGCCGAGGCCGCGATCGGATCGAACGCCGCGCCGGGCGCGCGCATCGTGCCGCTGCATCTGGCCGACAGTGCACTCATCGACCTGGTGCGTGCCGGCGACGTGGTCGACGTACTGGCCGCGCCCACCGATTCGCAGCCGGGCACCAAGGCGGCCAGCTTGGTGGTCGCCACCGATGCCGTCGTGGTACTCGTGTCGCCGAAGCAGAAAGTCCAGACCGCCGACGGTGACCGCGTAGTGTTAGTTGCGCTGCCGGCCCGCGTGGCGAACACGGTGGCAGGCTCGGTGCTAGGGCAGGCAGTAACCCTCACCCTGCACTGAGTACCTGACTGCCGCTTGCCACAGAACCAGCAGCAAACTATGTCCAGCCCAGAAAGGACGTCGAATGCTCAAGGGGTTCAAGGAATTTCTCGCGCGGGGCAACATCGTCGACCTGTCGGTCGCGGTGGTCATCGGTACGGCATTCACCGGCCTGGTCACCAAGTTCACCGACAGCATCATCACGCCGTTGATCAACCGGATCGGCGTCAACCAGCAGTCCGATGTCGGCATCCTGAAGATCAGCATCGGCGGCGGCCAGACGATTGATCTCAATGTGCTGGTGTCCGCCGCGATCAACTTCGTCCTGGTCGCCGCGGTGGTCTACTTCTTGGTCGTGCTGCCCTACAACACTTTCCGTAAGCGCGGCGAGGTCGAGCAGGCCGACGACGCTCAGATCGTCTTGCTGACCGAGATCCGCGACCTGCTCGCGCAGACCAACGGAGGGTCTTCGTCGGGACGGCACGGCGGGACGGGCATCACGCCGCCGCCCGAGTACGGGCCGCGCGCGGACGCCGAGTCGCGCTAAGTTCCCGCGGTTAGGACGCTGCGCCGCGCGACTTTAGATCTCGAGGCTGGATAACTGCCCGATGATCTGCGCGGCGAGGGGATTCAGCGTCGCCATGCCGTCGCGCACCGCGTACCGGGAACCGGCAAGGTTGACCACCAACGTGCTTCCGGACACGCCGGCCAGACCGCGCGACAACCCGGCGTCGATGATTCCCGCCGACAGCCCGGACGCTCGGACGGCCTCGGCGATGCCGAGGATTTCCCGGTCCAGAATCTCGACAGTGGCCTCCGGGGTGACATCGCGCGGGGTCACTCCGGTCCCGCCCACCGACACCACCAGATCCACCCCACCGATCACCGCGGTGTTCAGCGCGTTGCGGATCTCGACCTCGTCGGCCGCGACCGCCACCACACCGTCGACGACGAATCCCGCCTCGGTCAGCAGCTCGGTGACCAGCGGCCCACTGTGGTCTTCTTCATCCCCGTGGGCGGTGCGATCGTCGACCACCACAACCAGAGCCCGGCCGACTACCAATTCCGCACCCGTTTCCATGGGTGCAACCGTATATCCGAGCTCGGACAGGGGCTCGTTCAGAGGCTCGTCGAGTCTCATCACTGATCCGCCTTGCCGAGCGTGACCTGCACGGTCCGGCTGCCACCGCCGGGATCGGAGAAGGTCAGCGATACCTTGTCGCCCGGCGCCTTGGACCGCACCGCGGCGACCAGCGCGTCGGCGCTGCTGATCGGACGGTCGTCGACCTTGGTGACGACCACGTTCTTGGGCACGCCCGCGTTCGCGGCCGCGCCGCCGGTCACGACGTCGACGACCTTGGCGCCCGGCGTGCTCTTGTCACTGGTCACCTGCACGCCCAGCGACGCATGCGACGCCTTGCCGGTGCTGATCAACTCGTCGGCAATGCGCTTGGCCTGGTCGACCGGAATCGCGAAACCGAGCCCGATCGAACCACTTTGGGCGTCCGGCGAATCCGACCCCAGAGTGGCGATCGCCGAGTTGATGCCGACCAGCTGCCCCTGCAGGTTGACCAGCGCACCACCGGAGTTACCCGGGTTGATCGCGGCGTCGGTCTGAATCGCGTCCAGCACCGTGTTCTGGTTGCCCGACTCCCCAGTCGTGGACACCGGCCGGTTCAGGGCGCTGATGATCCCGGTGGTCACCGTGCCCGACAGCCCCAGCGGGGAACCGATCGCCATCACGGGCTGGCCGACCCGCACATCCGACGAGGAACCCATCGCGATGGGGGTCAGGCCGGAGACACCCTGCACGCGGATGACGGCGATATCGCTGGTGGGATCGGCGCCCACCACGGTGAACGGCGCGGTGCGGCCGTCCGAGAAGGTCACCGTCGTTTTCGGTGCCGGACCACCCGGTCCACCGGGCGGCGGGCTGGCGGGCGGCGGGCTGCCGGGCGTCGGTCCACCCGGTCCACCGGGACCCTTCGGCGGGGCGGCGGCCGCGGCGATGACGTGGTTGTTGGTCAGAATCAGCCCGTCGGACGACAGGATGACGCCGGAGCCCTCTTCTGATGCCCGACCGATGTCGGTCTCCAGCATCACGACGCTGGGCACCACCTTCGCGGCGACCTGTTCGACGGTGCCGGGCGGCATGTTGGCCGCCGGAACACCGGGTGTGGCACCCGACGGTCCGCTGCCACCGCTGGCGGTGGTCGAGTGCGTCCCCAGTTCGACGACCGTGGCGGCGGCGCCGCCGATACCCGCCGACACCACCGCGATCGCCAGCGCACCCGCCACCAGCAGGCCGGCGCGGCCTCGCTTCTCCGGTCGCGGGGGCCCCATCGGCGGCAGCATGCCGGGGATGGGCCCCGTCCCGGTGGCTCCGGGAATCGGCCCTACTCCCGTGCCTCCATGAATCGGGCCCGCGCCGGTAGCGCCGGGGATGCGGCCCGGCCCGGTGCCGCCGGGTATCGCACCCGCCCCGGTGTCCCCGAACGGCTCATAGGGCCGGCGGTATTGCGAGGTCTGCGACGGTGGTGACTGCTGGCCTTGCTGGTACCGCCAGTCGTAAGGCTGGTTGTACGGTTGCTGGTGCCCTTGGGCATACGCGGGAGCTCCACCTGGTTCAAAGGGCTGGTTAGGCGCGCTGGGATATCCCGGCTGCTGCGGCGGTGGCGAATACCTCGGGTCATTCGTCATGTCGCTAAGTCGCTCTTCCTCTAATTGGGATGCAATCGAGCTCGACTTGCTCGATTGCCAACACTAACTGCATCTACCTTGCGCGTGCGGACTGAGAGTCCACTGAGATAACGTTCGCCGATTCCCGAGAGTTCGCTGCGTCGTCATCTGTGGGAACGGCGGGGTCGGTCTTGGCGTCGCGGGTGGTGTCGTCGCCACTGTCGGTCCCGGCCGTCGGGTAAGCCGACACCGGCAGTGGCCGACCGGGAAGCAGCACGTAAATCGATGTCCCCGGAGGATGGCCTCCCGGAATTGTGTCTTCGACCCGCAGCAGCCCGCCGTGGTTGAGCACCACCTGCTTGACGATGGCCAACCCCAGTCCCGAACCCGGCAGGGCCCGCGCCGTCGTCGACCGATAGAACCGCTCAAAGACCAGCCGCCGCTCGTGCGGCGGGATACCCGGGCCGAGGTCGGAGACGATCAGCTCGGCGTGCGACGGGTCGAGCTGGCGCATCCGGACACCGACGTGGCCGCCCGGCGGACTCCATTTCGCGGCGTTGTCCATCAAGTTCAGCGCCGCTCGCGACAGCCCGGCGTTGTCGCCGTAGACCTGCCATCCGATCACGTCGACGTCGAAATGAATGTCGTTGCGCCGCCGCCTGACTCGCTCCAGGCTGCGGTCGATGACCTCGGACATGTCGACCGGCTCGTGTACTACCTGGCCGGCGTCGTCTCGGGTCAGGTCCACCAAATCGCCTACCAGAGTGGACAATTCCTCGATCTGCGCCAGCACATCCGACCGCAGGTCCACCATCTCCTGCTCGGGCAGCCGCGGCGCCCCCGGTTCCATCGACGCCATCAGAAGTTCGACGTTGGTCCGCAGCGACGTCAGCGGGGTACGCAATTCGTGTCCGGCGTCGGTGACCAGCCGTGCCTGCCGTTCTCGCGACTCGGCGAGTGCGCGCAGCATTAAGTTGAATGCCTCAGTGAGCCTTGCTAATTCGTCGCTGCCGAACACCGGGATCGGCCGCAGGTCGTCGGTGCGCGCGACCCGCTCGGCCGCCTCGGTCAACCGGGCGACCGGCCGCAACCCGGCCCGGGTGACCATGCCGCCGGCCACGGCGGCGACCGCGACTCCGATGCCGCCGACGATCAGCAGCACCCAGCGCAGTTTCGTCATCACCGCCTCGGTCGGCCGCAGGCTCTTGGAGATGATCAACGAACTGCCGTTGGGCAGGTGGATCGCCAGGATGCGCTGGTCGGAAGCGGTACGACGGGACATGAACAGGTCACCGCGGATCACCGCCTTCTCCGGCGCATCCACGGGCAGCGTCTGGCCCGGCTGCTGGGCGGTGTAAATCGAGTGGCCCGGGTTCACCAGCATCGCGTTGACGTCCGAATACGCCGTGCCCTCGATCGCCTTGGCCGGGTCGGCGGCCAGCGATCCGCTGGCGATCAGCAACTGCGCGCGGCTGTCCAGCTGGTTGTCGATGTCGCTGTAGAGCGCCGCGGCGATCACCGCATAGACCGCGAACGCCATCAGCACGACAACCATCGCCACCATCGACATCGCCAGCAACATCACCCGCCACCGCAGCGACAACGAACTGGGGGCTCGCAGTGGTGCGCGCCGACGTCGTTGGAACCGGATCATCAGGGCGGCGTCTCCCGAAGGACGTAGCCGACGCCGCGCACCGTATGGATCAGGCGTGGTTCTCCGTCGGCTTCGGTCTTGCGGCGCAGGTAGCCGACGTAGACCTCCAGCGCATTGCCCGAGGTGGGAAAGTCGAATCCCCACACCTCTTCGAGAATGCGGCTTCGGGTGAGCACCCGGCGCGGGTTGGCGATCAGCATCTCCAGCAGCGCGAACTCGGTGCGGGTCAGGCTGATCCGGCGGTGCCCTCGGGTGACTTCACGGGTCACCGGATCCAACGCCAGATCGGAGAAGGTCATCGCGACCGACTCGGCGTCCTCGGGCTTGGTGCGGCGCAGCAGCGCGCGCATCCGGGCCAGCAGCTCCTCGAGGGCGAACGGCTTCGGCAGGTAGTCGTCGGCGCCGGCGTCCAGGCCGGCGACGCGCTCGGACACCGAGTCGCGGGCCGTCAGCACCAGGATCGGCAGGTCGTCGCCGGTGCTGCGCAGTTGGCGGCAGACCTCGAGACCGTCCAGCCGCGGCATCATCACGTCGAGCACCACCGCGTCGGGCCGGTTGCTGGTGATCACTTCGAGTGCCTCGACACCGTCATTGGCCAACTCGACGGAGTAACCGTTGAAGGAAAGCGATCTGCGCAGCGATTCGCGGACCGCGCGATCGTCATCGACGACAAGAATGCGCACGGCCACTAGTTTCGTCCTACGGCCTGAGAGCGGCCTGAGAGGCGCGCCGGGTATTTGCCGAGATGTCTGCCCGACGACGACGATGCGGGCCAGCAGGGCCCGATGAGGAGTTGGGCAATCCAGCTAGCGTCGGTCGAGATCGAGCAGGCCAAGGCGAGCCGCCTTGAGCAGTCGACGCGGCACCTTGTGCTTCTGGCCGGCCACGGTCACGCCGACGAGCTCGGGCTTTTCGGCCTTCCACTGCGAGCGGCGGCTGCGGGTGTTCGAGCGCGACATTCTGCGCTTGGGTACGGCCATGGTCGGGCCTTCTCCTCGATTTGGGTTTCGGGTCGGTGCGTCGCGCGGCATGACCGCTGGGGCCGACGGCGACGATTGCCCTAAAGAATAGTCGGTGACCTGCTGGTGGCCAAAATGGGCCACCCGGCCTGCGCGGCTATGACGGCAGCGCCGAGACGGGCATCCTTGACGTGACACCGGCGGTACCCGCTAACCTACCGGGTGGTTGGTTGGTCGAGCACCGGTAATTCCTGAATGGAGGACGCCAATGGCCTCTGGTTCTGGCTCATCCGGTGCTGTCCGGATCGCGAACTGCTCGGGGTTCTACGGCGACCGGCTCGCGGCGATGCGCGAGATGCTGACCGGCGGCTCCATCGACTACCTCACCGGCGATTACCTGGCCGAGCTCACCATGCTGATCCTGGGCCGCGACAAGATGAAACACCCGGAGCGCGGCTACGCCAAGACCTTCCTGACTCAGCTCGAGGACTGCCTCGGCGAAGCCCACGACCGCGGGGTGCGCATCGTCGCCAACGCCGGCGGCCTCAACCCCGCCGGACTGGCCGAGGCGATCCGCGCGCTGGCGCAGCGCCTGGGCATCGCCGCCCGAGTGGCCCACGTCGAGGGTGACGACCTGGGGCCCCGCGCGGCAGAACTCGGGCTGGGCACGCCGCTGACGGCGAACGCTTACCTGGGCGCGTGGGGCATCGTCGATTGCCTGGCCGACGGAGCCGACGTCGTCGTCACCGGTCGGGTCACCGACGCCTCGGTGATCGTCGGCGCGGCGGCCGCACACTTCGGCTGGGGCCGCACCGACTACAACGAACTCGCCGGCGCGGTGGTCGCCGGACACGTCATCGAATGCGGCGTGCAGGCCACCGGCGGCAACTACGCGTTCTTCACGGAAATACCCGACCTGTCCTACCCGGGCTTTCCGCTGGCCGAGGTCAACGCCGACGGATCCTCGGTGATCACCAAGCACCCCGGCACCGGCGGACTGGTCAGCGTCGACACCGTCACCGCGCAGCTGCTCTACGAGATCACCGGCGCCCGCTACGCCAACCCGGACGTCACTGCGCGGATGGACTCCGCCGAGCTCGGTGCCGATGGTCCGGACCGGGTCAGCATCAGCGGTGTGATCGGTGAGCCGCCGCCGCCCACGTCCAAGGTGTCGCTGAACAGCATCGGCGGATTCCGCAACGCGATGACCTTTGTGTTGACCGGGTTGGACATCGAGGCCAAGGCCGAGCTGGTGCGCCGCCAACTCGAGGCCGGGCTCACCGTCAAGCCCGCCGAGCTGCAGTGGACGCTGGCGCGCACCGATCACCCCGATGCCGACACCGAGGAAGCCGCCAGTGCGCTGCTGCACTGCGTGGTCCGCGACCCCGACCCCGCCAATGTCGGACGCCACTTCTCCTCGGCGGCAGTGGAATTGGCGCTGGCCAGCTATCCGGGCTTCCACGTCACCGCCCCGCCGGGCGAGGGCCAGGTCTACGGCGTCTTCAACGCGGGCTATGTCGACGCCACCCTGGTGCCGCACATCGCGGTGCACACCGACGGTACGCGCGTCGATATCCCTTGTGCCTCAGATACTTTGGAGTTGACGCCCGCCGCTGCACCGGCGTTGCCGCAACCGCTGCCCGACGGCCCGACCCGGCGCGCGCCGTTGGGCCGCGTCGCCGGTGCCCGCAGCGGCGACAAGGGCGGCTCAGCCAACGTCGGAGTCTGGGTGCGCACCGAGGACCAATGGCGTTGGCTGGCCAACACATTGACGGTCGACCTGCTCAAGGAGCTGCTGCCCGAGGCGGCGGACTGCGACGTCACCCGTCATGTACTGCCCAACCTGCGCGCGGTGAACTTCGTGATCGAGGGCATCCTCGGTCAGGGCGTCGCCTACCAAGCGCGGTTCGATCCCCAGGCCAAGGGGCTGGGCGAATGGCTGCGCAGCCGTCACGTCGACATCCCGGAAAGCCTGCTATGAGCATTTGGACCACCCCGGAGCGCGAACAGCTGCGAAAGACGGTGCGCGCGTTCACCGAACGCGAGATCCTGCCGCACGTCGACGAGTGGGAACACACCGGCGATCTGCCACGCGACTTGCACCGGCGCGCCGGGGCGGCCGGACTGCTGGGCGCGGGGCTGCCCGAAGCGGTCGGCGGCGGTGGCGGCGACGGCGCCGACGCCGTGCTGATCTGCGAGGAGTTCCACCAGGCCGGCGGCCCGGGCGGCGTCTTCGCCTCGCTGTTCACCTGTGGCATCGCGGTGCCGCACATGATCGCCTCGGGTGATCAGCGGCTCATCGACGAGTTCGTCCGGCCGACGTTGGCCGGAGAGAAGATCGGATCGCTGGCCATCACCGAGCCCGGCGGCGGTTCCGACGTCGGGCATTTACGCACCAGCGCGGTGCGTGACGGCGACCACTACGTGGTCAACGGCGCCAAGACCTACATCACCTCCGGGGTGCGCGCCGATTATGTCGTCACCGCGGTGCGCACCGGAGGACCTGGCGCAGCCGGGGTTTCGCTGCTGGCTGTCGAGAAGGGCACACCGGGCTTCGAGGTGAGCCGCAAGCTGGACAAGATGGGCTGGCGGTCGTCTGACACCGCCGAGCTGTCCTACGTCGACGCCCGGGTGCCGGTCGCCAACCTGGTCGGCGCCGAGAACAGCGGGTTCGCCCAGATCGCGCAGGCGTTCGTCTCCGAGCGGATCGGCCTCGCCGCGCAAGCGTATTCGAGTGCACAGCGGTGCCTGGACATCACCGTGGCCTGGTGTCGCGACCGCGAGACCTTTGGGCGCCCACTGATTTCGCGCCAGTCGGTGCAGAACACCCTGGCCGAGATGGCCCGTCGCATCGACGTCGCCCGCGTCTATTCGCGCAATGTGGTGGAACGCCAGCTCGCGGGTGAGACGAACCTGATCCCGCAGGTGTGCTTCGCCAAGAACACCGCCGTCGAGGCCGGCGAATGGGTGGCCAACCAAGCCGTTCAGCTGTTCGGCGGCATGGGCTACATGGCCGAATCCGAAGTCGAACGCCAATATCGGGATATGCGAATCCTGGGCATTGGCGGCGGTACCACCGAAATCCTGACCGCACTGTCCGCCAAACTGCTGGGATTCCAATCATGATTGCACCGCCTTCTTCTCATCGCTCCGCTCTGCATCGTCGGCGGTGGTCATGACCGTGCTGCAGTCCACCCTCGACCCGAAGGCGTCCAGCTACGCCGATGCGGCCGAAACCATGATCGCCAAGCTCGCCGAGCTCGACGTCGAGCACGGCAAGGCGTTGGCCGGTGGCGGCGAAAAGTACACCGAGCGTCACCACGCCCGCGGCAAGTTCACCGCCCGCGAGCGCATCGAACTACTGCTGGACCCGGATTCGCCGTTCCTCGAGCTGAGCCCGCTGGCCGCCTACGGCAGTTCCTTCACTCTGGGGGCGAGCGCGGTGGTGGGCATCGGCGCCGTCGAGGGCGTGGAGTGCCTGATCGTCGCCAACGACCCGACCGTCAAGGGCGGCACCAGCAACCCCTGGACGTTGAAGAAGATCCTGCGGGCCAACCAGATTGCGCGGGAGAACCGGCTGCCGGTGATCTCGCTGGTCGAGTCCGGCGGCGCGGACCTGCCCACTCAGAAAGAGATCTTCGTTCCCGGCGGCCAGATGTTCCGCGATCTGACCCGGCTCTCGGCGGCCGGCATTCCGACCATCGCGCTCGTCTTCGGGAACTCCACCGCCGGCGGTGCCTACATCCCCGGCATGTCCGATCACGTCGTGATGATCAAGGAACGCTCGAAGGTGTTTTTGGCCGGTCCGCCGCTGGTGAAGATGGCCACCGGCGAAGAGTCCGACGACGAGTCCCTCGGCGGCGCCGAAATGCACGCCCGCACTTCGGGTCTGGCCGACTACTTCGCCGTCGACGAACTCGACGCGATCCGGATCGGTCGCCGGGTGGTGGCCCGGCTGAACTGGCGCAAGCTCGGGCCGGTGCCGCGGCCGGTGACCGAGCCGCTGTTCGACGCCGAGGAGCTGATCGGCATCGTGTCGTCGGATCTGCGCATCCCGTTCGATCCGCGCGACGTGATCGCACGCATCGTCGACGGCTCCGAATTCGACGAGTTCAAGCCGATGTACGGCCCGTCGCTGGTGACCGGCTGGGCGACCTTGTGCGGCTTCCCGATCGGGATTCTGGCCAATCATCGCGGTGTGCTGTTCAGCGAGGAGTCGCAGAAGGCCACCCAATTCATTCAGCTGGCCAACCGCTATGACACGCCACTGTTGTTCTTGCACAACACCACCGGATACATGGTCGGCAAGGACTACGAAGAGGGCGGCATGATCAAACACGGGTCGATGATGATCAACGCCGTGTCCAACTCGACCGTCCCGCACATCTCGCTGCTGATCGGCGCGTCCTACGGCGCGGGCCACTACGGCATGTGCGGGCGGGCGTATGACCCCCGCTTCCTGTTCGCCTGGCCCAGCGCCAAATCCGCGGTGATGGGCGGTGTCCAGCTGGCCGGCGTGCTGTCGATCGTGGCACGCGCGGCCGCCGAAGCCCGCGGCCAGCAGGTCGACGAGGACGCCGACGCCGCGATGCGGGCCGCCGTCGAGGGCCAGATCGAGGCCGAGTCGCTGCCGATGGTCTTGTCCGGAATGCTCTACGACGACGGGGTCATCGACCCCCGCGATACCCGAACGGTCCTGGGAATGTGTCTGTCCGCCATCGCGAATGGCCCGATCACAGGGACGTCGAACTTCGGCGTCTTCCGGATGTGAGCCGCATGGTTTCTCGAGTACTGGTTGCCAACCGCGGCGAGATCGCCCGCCGGGTCTTCGCCACCTGCCGCCGACTCGGCCTGGGCACCGTCGCGGTCTACACCGAACCGGACGCCGCGGCGCCGCACGTCGCCGAGGCCGACGCCCGGGTGCGGCTGGCCAAGACCAATGACTACTTGAATGCCGAGGCCATCATCGCCGCCGCGCGGGCCGCGGGTGCGGACGCCATACATCCCGGCTACGGGTTCCTTTCGGAGAATGCTGACTTCGCGGCCGCCGTCGCGGACGCGGGCCTGACCTGGGTCGGGCCGCCGGTGGACGCGGTGCGGGCGATGGGCTCCAAGATCGAGTCCAAGAAGCTGATGGCGTCGGCCGGGGTGCCCGTACTCGACGAACTCGGCCCCGATTCGGTCACCCAAGCGCAGTTGCCGGTGCTGGTCAAGGCTTCCGCGGGCGGCGGCGGCCGCGGCATGCGGGTGGTCCGCGAATTATCCGCTCTGGCAGGCGAAGTCGCCGCGGCCCAGCGCGAAGCGCAGTCGGCCTTCGGCGATCCGACGGTATTCTGCGAGCGCTACCTGCCGACCGGCCACCACGTGGAGGTTCAGGTTCTCGCCGACAATCACGGCACGGTGTGGGCGGTCGGAGAACGAGAATGCTCGATCCAGCGACGCCACCAGAAGATCATCGAAGAGGCACCGTCGCCGTTGGTGGAACGCATTCCGGGCATGCGGGCCAAGCTTTTCGACGCCGCCCGGCTGGCCGCCAGCGCCATCGGCTACGCCGGGGCGGGGACGGTGGAGTTCCTTGCCGATGACTCACCTGGCCGGGAAGGCGAGTTCTTCTTCCTGGAGATGAACACCAGGCTGCAGGTCGAGCACCCGGTCACCGAAGAGACCACCGGGCTCGACCTGGTCGAACTGCAGCTCGCGGTGGCCGACGGTGAGCGTCTCGATGTCGAACCTCCTGCCGCCCAAGGCCATTCGATCGAAGCCCGGCTATATGCCGAAGATCCCGCGCACGGCTGGCAGCCACAGGCCGGCCTGGTGCACGCCTTCGACGTGCCCGGCAGCCGGGCAGAATTCGCCGCGCTGGGGCAGCGCACCGGAATCCGGCTGGACTCCGGCATCGTCGACGGATCGGTGGTGTCGATCCACTACGACCCGATGCTGGCGAAGGTGATCTCGTACGCGCCGACCCGACGTCTTGCCGCACTGGTGCTGGCAGACGCGTTGGCCCGGACACGACTGCACGGGCTGCGCACCAATCGCGAGCTGCTGGTGAACGTGCTGCGGCATCAAGCGTTCCTCGACGGTGCGACCGACACCGCATTTTTCGACACGCACGGCCTGGCGCAGTTGTCGGCACCGCTGAGCGACGAAGGCGTGGTGCGTTTGTCGGCCATCGCCGCGGCACTAGCCGACGCCGCTCATAATCGCGCGCGCGCCGCAGTGTTCGGCTCGCTGCCCAGTGGCTGGCGCAACCTCACCTCGGGCTATCAGGTCAAGACGTTCACCGACGACCAGAACAATAAGCACCGCATCGAATACCGGTTCACCAGAACCGGATTGGTGCTTGCCGCAGACGAAGCGGTGCAGCTGGTCTCGTCGGCACCCGACGAGGTCGTGCTGGCTGACGCCAACGGCGTGGCGTGCCGCTTCGCGGTTGCGCGCTACGGCGACGACGTCTACGTCGACTCGGCGCGCGGACCGGTTCATCTGAACGTAGTGCCCAGGTTCCCCGAGCCCGGATCGTCGGTCGCCAAGGGATCGCTGGTGGCGCCCATGCCCGGCAACGTCATCCGGCTCGGCGCACAGGTGGGCGACAGCGTCACGACCGGCCAGCCGCTGATTTGGCTGGAAGCGATGAAGATGGAGCACACCATTACCGCGCCGGCGGACGGCGTACTCCGCTCACTCAACGTCACGACCGGACAACAGGTCGAAGTCGGCGCCGTCCTGGCAATAGTCGAGGACCCTGAGAGCCAAGCAAAAGGAGATTCGTAAATGACGGATACCAGCTTCATCGAAAGCGAAGAGCGCCAGGCGCTGCGCAAGTCGGTGGCCGCCTGGGCGTCCAATTACGGCAGCGAGTACTACCTGAAAAAGGCGCGCGCACACGAGCACACCGATGAATTATGGTCCGAGGCAGGCAAACTCGGCTTCCTCGGGGTGAATCTGCCGGAGGAGTACGGTGGCGGCGGCGCCGGAATGTACGAGCTGTCCTTGGTCATGGAGGAAATGGCCGCCGCGGGCAGCGCACTGCTGCTGATGGTGGTCTCGCCGGCGATCAACGGCACCATCATCAGCAAGTTCGGCACCGAAGAGCAGAAGAAACGCTGGATCCCGTCGCTCGCCGACGGCACGCTGACGATGGCGTTCGCGATCACCGAGCCCGACGCCGGCTCGAACTCGCACAAGATCACCACTACCGCGCGCCGCGACGGCAGCGACTGGATTCTCAAGGGCCAGAAGGTCTACATCTCCGGCATCGATCAGGCGCAGGCCGTGCTGGTGGTGGCACGCTCCGAGGAAGCCAAGACCGGCAAGCTGCGTCCGGCATTGTTCGTGGTGCCCACCGACGCACCCGGCTTCAGCTACACCCCGATCGAGATGGAGCTGATCAGCCCCGAGCGCCAGTTCCAGGTCTTCCTGGACGACGTCCGGCTGCCCGCCGATGCACTCGTCGGGGCCGAAGACGCCGCGATCGCACAGCTTTTCGCGGGCCTGAACCCCGAGCGGATCATGGGCGCGGCGAGTTCGGTGGGCATGGGCCGCTTCGCGCTGGAGAAGGCTTCCGACTACGTCAAGACCCGCCAGGTGTGGGGAACCCCGATCGGCGCGCACCAGGGTCTGTCACACCCGTTGGCGCAGTGCCACATTGAGGTCCAGCTCGCCAAACTGATGATGCAGAAGGCCGCGACGCTCTACGACGCCGGTGATGACTTCGGTGCGGCCGAGGCCGCGAACATGGCGAAATACGCTGCGGCCGAGGCGGCTACCCGTTCGGTGGACCAGGCCGTGCAGTCGATGGGCGGCAACGGCTTGACCAAGGAGTACGGCGTCGCCGCGATGCTCGCCTCGGCCCGGCTCGGGCGGATCGCGCCGGTCAGCCGCGAGATGGTGCTGAACTTCGTCGCGCAAACCTCCCTGGGCCTGCCCCGAAGCTACTGATGGACAACCTCGTCGAATACGCCGTCGCGGGACCGATGGCTCGGCTGACGCTGAACTCACCGCACAACCGCAACGCGTTATCGACCACTCTGGTCAGCCAATTACACCAGGGCCTGCGCGACGCGGCGGCGGATCCGGTGGTGCGGGTGGTGGTGCTCGGGCACACCGGCGGCACGTTCTGCGCCGGCGCGGACCTCGGGGAGGCCGGCGCCGGCAACCCGTTCGACCTGGCCGCGGCGCGCGCCAACGAGATGACCGCGTTACTGCGCGCGATCGTCTCCTCGCCGCTGCCCGTCATCGCCGCGGTGGACGGTCATGTGCGTGCGGGTGGCTTCGGTTTGGTCGGTGCCTGCGACATCGCGGTGGCGGGACCGCGCAGCACCTTCGCGCTCACCGAGGCGCGCATCGGTGTGGCTCCGTCGATCATCTCGCTGACGCTGCTGCCGAAGCTGTCGCCGCGGGCGGCCGCGCGTTACTACCTCACCGGCCAGACGTTCGATGCCGCCGCGGCGGCGCAGATCGGATTGGTCACGATCGCAGCCGACGATGTCGAGGCCGCGGTGGCCGAACTGGTCGCCGATATCGGCCGCGGCTCGCCCCAGGGCCTGGCCGCGTCAAAGGCGCTCACGACGGCCGCGGTGCTCGAAGGATTCGACCGCCACGCGCAGCGGCTCACCGAGGAGTCCGCCCGGCTGTTCGTCTCCGACGAAGCCCGCGAAGGCATGCTCGCATTCCTGCAGAAACGTCCACCCCGTTGGGCCCCGCCCGCCGCCACCGACGATGCCGACCGCAATTAGGCATGCGTAGGAGGATGGTTGCGATTTAGCCAACCCTCTTGCAGCAAGAGATGTACGTCGTACGCTCGTGGATGATGAGCGATTCAGCGCAGAATGACGCGAAGGACGCGCGCGAGAATTTCTCGCGGGCGGCCGATACCGATCGCATACAGATTGCGCAATTACTCGCCTATGCGGCCGAGCAAGGCCGCCTGCAGCTCAAGGACTACGAAGAGCGTCTGACCAAGGCGTATGCGGCGACAACCTACGAAGAATTGGATCAGCTCCGGGCCGATCTACCCGGCGCACCGATCAGCCCACGCCGCGGCGGAAAGCAGAATCCGGCGCCGTCGACCCTGCTGCTCGCCTTGCTGAGTGGATTCGAGCGGCGCGGGCGCTGGAACGTCCCGAAGAAGCTGACCACGTTCACGCTGTGGGGCAGCGGGGTGGTGGATCTGCGCTACGCCGACTTCACGTCGACCGAGGTGGATATCCACGTGGTCTCGATCATGGGTGCGCAGAACATCCTGTTGCCGCCCGAGGTCAATGTCGAGATCCACGGCCGCGGCGTAATGGGCGGCTTCGACCGCAATATCGTCGGCCAAGGTACGCCGGGCGCGCCGAGGGTGAATATCCACGGCTTCTCGCTATGGGGCGGTGTGGGCATTAAGCGCAAAGCCCGCCGGCCCCACGGCTAGATCAACGCACGCACACCGGTCAGCCACAGCGGCCGCACCCAGCTACCTATGCGAGTGCGCGTATGCCCATCCGCTGGACCGGTTGGGGCCTAAAGGCTACTGGCAGCGTTCTGAAAATGCGTGGGATTGCGTATCTTCGCAAAACCACGAAAACGTGCCGCCCGTCGACTAGCGTCCAGAACAGCGGCTCAGGGGGTGCATGCGACGCCACAGGGTTGGGCCCCGATATCGGGAAAGCGCGTCGCAAGAAATTCCAGCGCGAAGGGTGTAATAAGGCTGCGCGAAAAACGATGTGCCAAACGTATTTCCGCCCCTCCCGTGCCGCTCACGCAATGTCGGCATTACGCACAGCGAGGCGCAAAATGGTCGCACTGGGGAACATCAACGAATGGCAACCGCCGCATGGTCCGCTGACTATGTGGACCGCCGTACCGACGGCGCATGAGGCGGCCCGCACCGCCCCGCGAAGCGGTCTTGCCCCGAGTTACCAGCAGGCCCAACACCTCTGGGCCGCGTTCCACGGCAAGGCCATGGACAGGCAGCTACCGCGGCTGATGGTCGTGGCGTGGGACATCGCCGGTACGTGCGACATTGCGGTTATGACGACGGCGGTCAACTCTCACGTCCGTCGGCACGACACCTACCACAATTGGTTCGAATTCGACGACGGCGTGATCGTGCGCCGTCCCATCGAGGACCCGGAAGCCATCGATTTGGTGCCCGTGTCGTGGGGGCATATGACCCCCGACCAGGTGCGCACCCATGTCCTGGCGGCGACCCGCGCAACGCTCGAATGGGGTTGCTTCAACTTCGGCATCATCCAGCACGCCGACTACTTCACCTTCTATGCCAGCGTCGATCATCTGCACATCGACGGCTTGTCCGCCGGGGTCATCTTCTTCGACATCCACCTGACCTACCTTGAACTGTCGCAGGGCGCGGCGCACCGGCCCGCCACGCCTGTGCAGCTCAGAAGCTACCGCGACTACACAGCTCGGCAACGCGAGAAGGTTGCGGACCTCACCCTGGAATCGCCGGAGATCAAGGACTGGATCACATTCGCACGCGACGCCGACGGTAACTGGCCGAGTTTCCCGCTGCCCCTGGGCGACACCTGGGCCAGCAGCGCCGGCGACTTGGTGACCGTCGAGTTGCTGGATGCCGCTGGAACGGAGGCGTTCGATGCCGCCTGCATCGCGGCTGGCGCCAGGTTCCTCGGCGGCGTTCTGGCCTGCACCGCGCTGGCCGACTACATCTTGACCGGCAACGAGATTCATCGCGGGTTCACCGCAAGGGACACCCGGACACCAGGCATCGACACGATGACGGTGGGGTGGTTTGCAAGCATGGTTCCGGTCGTCGTGCCGACCGCGGGCGGCTCGTTCCCCGAAGCGGCCCGGGCCGCTCAGAAGTCGTTCGATGCCGCCAAAGATCTTGCTCACGTGCCGGTCGAGCGAGTCTTGGAGCTCGCCACACCGGATCAACTGGGCATCAAGTTGCCCTCGCAGTTGCCGATGATGCTGTCCTTCCTCGACTTTCGCAAGATTCCACTGGCCGGGTTGTGGGCGGAGACGAACTTCGGTACCTACGGCGACAGCCTGTCCCATGGCGGAGTCAACGTCTGGATCAACCGGCACGCCGAGCGAACCACGGTCACGATCTCGTTCCCGGACAACGAGGTAGCTAGGGAGTCGGTGCACCAATACATCGCGACCCTGCATCGGATTTTCGCCCGCATCGCGGGCAAGGCCCTGGAACAGTCGAGCATCGTTGCGGCTGAGATGAATTCGGATGGCCTGTATGCCCTTTCCCCGACAGAAGACGACGGCGAGGCGGCTTAGAATATGAGCAATGTGCTGGACTTGGCCGACCAGACGCTCTTTCTCGGCGAGCGGGCCACCGCGACCACCAGTGTGTTGCAATGTATCTGGGTGTACGACCGCGCCGTCGACGTCGATGGTCTGCGGCGCTTCCATCACCATCTCGGCCGGGGACGGTTGTCACGCCGGATCGAACGTTCCCCCTTGCCGTTCGGCCGGCACCGCTGGGTATCCCCCGGCGACCGTCCCAGCCTCGAGATCGCCACAACGGCCCGGCCGCGTGACGAGATCGACGCGTGGCTCGAGACGCAGGCGAGCTATCGGCCCGACGCCGAACACGGACCCGGCTGGCACCTGGCCATGCTGCCGCTGACCGACGGCGGCGCGGTAGTGAGTTTCGTTGTCACACACTGCCTCACCGACGGCGTCGGGCTCTGCGAAGCGTTGGCCAACGCGGCGTGCGGGCACGACGACGCGATCATCTGGCCGCCCGCGGCGTCGCGGCGACGGTGGCAGGCGCTGTGCGAGGACGCACGCCAAACCGCGCGCGACACCGCGGATATCGGCCGTGCCGTCGTCGCCGCCGTGCGGATGGCCCGGCAAGCCAACGACGGATCCCCCGCCCCGTCATCCAAGCGTCCGCCCGGCGGAGGGGACCAAAACATCTCGCTGCCCATGGCGACGCTCTTCTTCGACGCCGACGAATGGGACGCCCGCGCACAGGCACTCGGCGGAACCAGCAACGCGCTCCTCGCCGGCTTGGCCACCCGGCTCGCCCAGCGCGTGGGCCGGGTGGCAGCGGACGGCTCGGTCAACGTCGGGATGCCGCTCAACGAGCGCGCTGCAGACGATACCCGCGCCAACGCGGTGATCAACGTCGACGTCACGGTCAGACCGGCGACCGCGGCGACCGGTCTGGGTGAGATCCGCGCCGCGATCAAGCAATCGCTGATCCGCAGTCAGGAGCTGCCCGACGAGCGATGGGCATTGCTGCCGCTGATCCCGCTGATACCACAGCCCGTCTTCCGGCGTCTGATCAGCGTGGTCACCGGCAGCGCCACCACGGTCGTGTCGTCCAACCTCGGCGCGATCAACCCGGCGGCCAACCGGCCGGATGGCACCGACGCCGACTACTTCGCGATGAAGTCGGTGTACCCGGGCGTCACCGCCGCGACGATGTACAACACGAACGGCGCGCTGGCGTTGTTGTCGGGGCGAGTGCACGGACAGGTGTTCGTCTCGTTCCTCGCCTATGAGCTGGGCCGCCACAACTCGAACGAGGATCTCCGAGAGCACATTTCGAACGCGTTGAGCGAATTCTCGCTGACCGCCACGGCGGGCTGGCGCACCGCCGGCGCGACATCGGAGCTAGCGGCGGCGCCGAGCCCGTAGATAATCGCCGACCACCGCGGCACCCAGGCCGTCGAGATCGGGCACCACGACGCGTCCCTCCACCCGTCGCGCGACCTGGTCGATGAATCGCGCCAGACCCGGGTCACTGCCCAGCCGGAAGATGGTGATCTGCGCGCCCAACCGCGCCATGTCGTCGAAGCCGCGCACGGTGTGCGCGATGGTCCGCGGGTGTGGCGGGTAGTCAAAAAACACCGAAGACCCGTCGCCGTCGACATCCTCGAGGTGTGCGGTCGGCTCGCCGTCGGTCACCACCAGCACCACGGGTTGCGCGTTGGGATGGCGCCGCAGATGACGGCCCGCCAGCGCCAACGCGTGATGCAGGTTGGTGCCCTGCTCGTAGACCCCCTCCAGGCCGGTGAGCTCGGCGGCCGTCACGGTCCGGGCGTATCGGCCAAAGGCGATGATCTGCAAGGCATCCGAGCGAAACCGGGTGGTCACCAGGTGGTTGAGCGCGAGCGCCGTCTGCTTCATCGGCAACCAGCGATTCTCCATCACCATCGAAAACGAGGTGTCGACCAGCAGCGCCACCGCGGCCTGGGTGCGCGTCTCGGTCTCGGACACCTCGACGTCGTCGACGGTGATCTTCAGCGCCGGGTTCACGCTGTCCAGCGTCGCGGTCCCGGCCTGCCGCAGCACCGCGTTGGTCAGCGTGCGGGGAATGTTCCACGGCTCGGTGTCACCGAACTGCCACGGCCGGGTCGCGCCGGTCAGCTCGCCCGCCGCCCCGGCGCGCCGCAGCTCACGGTCGCCTCGACGGCTCGAAAGCTGTTGTGCCACATCGCGTAACGCGGTCTCACCGAGCCTGCGCATGGCCTTGGGCGACAATCGCCACTGGCCGTCGGAGCCACGGTCCAAAAAGCCCTGATTGACCAGCGCCCGTTCCAGCTCCGACAGCGTCCGCGCGTCGATCGCGGCCTGATCGCCGAGCTGGCGCGCCAGCGCGTCCAGATCGACGTCGTCCATCGTGGCGCCGGGATAGCTCTGCGAAAGCTGGTCGGCCAGCTGCTCCAGCTCGGCGACGTCGGCCAGAGCCTGGGCGCCTTCGCCCATGCCGAACGGGTTGTCGCCGGAGAACTGCTCCGAACCCATCCAGTCCTCGCCCGGCCGGGCGGCCTGCAGGTTCGCGTCGAGGCGGTTCAACGCGTTCATCAGCGACGGAGAGCCAAATGCCTGCTGCGCCAACGCATCCAGCTCGGCGCGCTGGTCGGGGCTGAGGCTGTTACGGAACCGTTGCGCCGCGGCGGCCCGCTTGGCCAGCGAGTCCATCAGCTCGTCGATGTTGCGCGGGTTCTCCGGGAAGAACTCCCCATGCTTGTCCATGAAGTCGTCGAAGTCCGCACTCGTGTCTTCGCCGCGGTTGTGCTTGTCCAGCAGATCGTTGAGGTCGTCCAGCATGTCGTTGACGCGCTGGCGATCCTCGTCGGTGGCACCCGCCAGCGCCTCCTTCATGCCCGCGAAGCGCTGATCCAGCATCTCGCGGCCCAGCAGATCCTTGATCTGGTCGTACTTTTCGCGAGCCTCAGAACTGCGCCAATTGTACTCGGACAGTTCCTGGACCGCCTTGGCCGGCGAAGACGGCAGGGCGTCGAGCTGCAGTTCGCCGAAGCGGGCGTCGTCGTCGAGCGCGCGCGCCAATTCCTTACGCTCGGCCAGCACCGCCTCGTCGAGCAGCTTTTTGATATCCTGCAGTGTTCCGTCTAAGTTGTTGCGGCGCAACAGTTCCCGTCGGCGCCGGTTGGCTTCGGCCGCCAGCCGGTCGGCGCCGCGCATGTTCTCGGTACCACGGCGGAGCAGCTCGGACAGCGCCCGGCGCGGGGAGGTGCCGCCCATCACGTCCTGCCCGATCTGCTCGAGCGCCTCGCGCAGATCCACCGGCGGCGCCAACGGGTCCGGCCCGCCGGTGTACGCCGAGTAACGGGAGGAGTGCCCTGGCGAAATAGGCTTAGCCATAAACGGTTTGGCCCTCCCCGGATACCTTGTCGATTCTCTTGGCCAGATACAACGCTTCGAGCGCCAGTTCCAGTGCCGCGGCCCGTTCGCCCTCGGATTCCGCATTCAGCCGGTCGGCGATCTCTTCCACGACGGGCAGGCCCGGAACGGCGGCCAGCACGTCCTTGGCGGAGATGCGCTCGCCGGTGGTCACCGCGGAACCGGCTTCCACCGCGGCGACCAACGGGCCGACGTCGATGCCGCCGAGCGCGCGCGACGCGGTGTCGGCGGTCGCACGACGCAACAGATGCTCGAGCACCGCCTGTTCGCGGCCTTCCTCACCGGATTCGAACTCCAGCTTGCCGCGCAGCACGTCGATCACCGTGCCCAGGTCGACAACCCGGGCGACCGGGTCGGTCTCGCCGAGCATGGCGCCGCGATGGCGGGCCGATGCGGCGACGGTTTCCGCCGCGGCGATGGCGAATCGCGCCGAGACGCCGGATCGCTGGTCCACCGAGTTGGACTCCCGCAGGTAGCGGGCGAACCGCGCGATCACCTGCGTCAGGTAATCGGGCACCTGTGCGCTCAGGTGTGCTTCCTGAACGATGACGCCGACCTCGGCGTCGAGCTCCAGCGGGTAGTGGGTACGGATTTCGGCGCCGAACCGGTCTTTGAGCGGCGTGATGATGCGACCGCGGTTGGTGTAGTCCTCGGGGTTGGCGCTGGCGACCACCAACACGTCTAGCGGCAGGCGCAGCGTGTAACCGCGGACCTGGATGTCGCGCTCTTCCATCACGTTGAGCATCGACACCTGAATGCGCTCGGCGAGGTCGGGCAGTTCGTTGACCGCGACGATGCCGCGGTGCGCGCGCGGGATCAGCCCGTAGGCGATGGTTTCCGGGTCCCCGAGGCTGCGGCCCTCGGCCACCTTGATCGGGTCGATGTCACCGACCAGGTCGGCGACGCTGGTGTCGGGGGTGGCCAGTTTCTCGGTGTAGCGCTCGCTGCGATGCCGCCACTCCACCGGCAGGTCGTCGCCAAGGGTGGCGGCCCGGCGGATCGACTCCGGCGTGATCGGCGTGTACGGGTGCTCACCGAGCTCCGCGCCCCCGATCACCGGCGTCCATTCGTCGAGCAGCCCGATCAGCGCGCGCAGCAATCGAGTTTTGCCCTGGCCGCGCTCGCCGAGCAGAACGAAGTCGTGACCCGCGATCAACGCCCGCTCCAGCTGGGGCAATACGGTGTCCTCGAATCCCAGAATGCCCGGCCAGATGTCGTCACCCTCGGCCAGAGCGGTCAGTAGATTCTCGCGGATTTCCTGCTTGACTCCCCGCTCACGATGGCCGGCGGCACGTAGCTCGCCGACGGTTCGGGGCAAGTTGCTCGGTGATGTCACCACTCCACGCTACGTCGCGTCCCTAATGTGCGTCATGTGCACCGGGTTTAGTGCTCTCAGTGAGCGAAGTGACGCGCCCCGGTGAGGTATAGCGTGACCCCGGCCGCGGTGGCCGCGGCGGTCACTTCGTCGTCGCGCACCGAGCCTCCCGGATGCACGATCGCCTTGACGCCGGCGCGAGCCAGCGTTTCCAGTCCGTCGGGGAACGGGAAGAACGCGTCGGAGGCCGCGACCGCCCCACCGACTCGGTCCTCACCGCGGGCATTCCCTCTTTCGACGGCCAGCCGAGCCGCGTCCACCCTGTTGACCTGACCCATACCGACGCCGATAGTGGCGCCGCCGGACGCGATCACGATCGCGTTCGACTTCACCGCGCGACAAGTGCGCCACGCAAACACCAGGTCGCTCAACGTCGCCGGGTCCGCCGGCGAGCCGGCCGCCAGCGTCCAGTTGGCCGGGTTGTCGCCGTGCGCGTCAAGCTGATCGCGCTGCTGCATCAGCAGTCCCCCGCTGATCGGTTTCAGCTCGGAGCCACCGGCCAGCGGCTCGGAGGCCACCAGCACCCGGATGTTCTTCTTGCGCGTCAGCACGTCGAGGGCATCCGGCTCGTAGGCCGGGGCGACGATCACCTCGGTGAAGATGGTGCTTACGTACTCCGCCATCTCGACGCTCACTTCGGTATTCGTGGCAATGACGCCCCCGAAGGCGCTCAGCGGATCACACTCGTGGGCCTTGCGATGTGCGTCGGCAACCGACACCGACGAGATGGCGATGCCACACGGGTTGGCGTGCTTGATGATTGCCACACAAGTCTCTTCGTGGTCGAAGGCCGCCCGCCAGGCCGCGTCCGCATCGGTGAAGTTGTTGTAGGACATCTCTTTTCCATGCAGCTGCTCGGCCTGCGCCAGACCCGGCCACGCCGCCGGGTCCACGTACAGTGCGGCCTGCTGATGCGGGTTCTCGCCGTAGCGCAGCATCGCCGAGCGGCGCCAGCTGTGGCCGAACCACCGCGGGAAGGTGGTCTGCGGATGCTCGGGCGCCAGCGTCGACTCCATCCAGCTCGCCACGGCGATGTCGTACTCGGCGGTGTGCGCAAAGGCCAACGACGCCAGCTTCTTGCGCTCGGCGAGCGTGAATCCGCCGCTGCGCGTCGCCGCGAGCACCCCGTCGTAACCGAGCGGGTCGACGACCACCGCCACACTCGGATGGTTCTTCGCGGCCGCCCGGACCATCGACGGCCCGCCGATGTCGATCTGCTCGACGCATTCGTCCAGGCCCGCGCCGGAGTCGACGGTCTGGCTGAACGGATAGAGGTTGACGACGACCAGCTCGAAGGCGGCGATCCCGAGCTCCTCGAGCGCCGCGGCGTGTTCGGGCTTGCGCAGATCGGCCAGCAGTCCGGCGTGCACGCGCGGGTGCAGGGTCTTGACCCGGCCGTCGAGCACCTCGGGAAAGCCGGTCAGCTCCTCCACGGGTGTCACCGGAATCCCGTTGTCTGCAATGGTTTTCGCGGTCGATCCGGTCGAGACGATCTCGACGCCGGCCGCGCTCAGACCCTGAGCCAGTTCGATGAGGCCGGTCTTGTCGTAGACGCTGATCAACGCACGCCGAATCGCTCTTTTTGACTCGTCGGTGCTCATGCTGCGCTCATCCCAAGGTCGCCTTTCGTCCGGTCCAGGTCACGCCGCGGGTTGCGATCGCGGCCACCACGTCCACCAGCAGTCTGCGTTCGATGACTTTGATGCGTTCGTGCAAGGTCTCTTCGGTGTCGCCGTCGAGCACCGCAATGGGCTCCTGCGCCAATATCGGCCCGGTGTCCATGCCGGCATCTACCAGGTGCACCGTACAGCCGGTGACCTTCACACCGTAATCCAGCGCTTCGGGAACGGCATGCGCTCCCGCGAAAGCCGGCAACAGCGCCGGATGCGTATTCAGTGTCCGGCCGACGAATCGTGAAAGGAATTGCGGTCCAAGGATTTTCATGAAGCCGGCCGACACGATCAGATCGGGCGAGTGCGCGGCGGTGGCCTCGGTGATCGCAGCGTCCCAGGCCGCGCGATCGGGGTGGTCACCGAGGCGGACGGTGAACGTCGGCACCGAAGCGGCCGCGGCGATCTCGGTGGCCCGGCAGTCGCGATCCACGCCGACCGCGACCACTCGGGCCGGGTAGTCATCGACGGCGGCGGCCAGCAGGGAATTCAACAGCGATCCGGTGCCCGACGCCAGCACCACCAGTCGCGCCGGCGCGCTCGGGGGCACGCGGAGCGGTTCGACCACATCGCGAGCCTAGCCCGATGACAATGCGCGTCGCCCAAGCGACTCGAGGAGGACTCGGGCATTCTGGCCGGCTAGTCCGCGGGATCGCGCTCGGTCGCGCTGTGCTCCGGTTCGCTAGGCCCGGGCGCGTCGGCCGCGGGCTCGTCTAACGGCTCGCCGGGCAATGGCTCCCCCAGCAGCGGCTCGCCCAACGGCGGTTCGTCCAACGAGGGCTCGGCAAACTCCTCCTCGTCTTCGAGCAGCAGATCCTGCTCGACGGGCTCGGAGAATACGTCCGCGAAATCCTTCGGTTCTTCGGTCGGCGGTGCGGGCGCCCGCTTCTGTTCGGGCCGCCGGGGCCTGCTGAATCTGATGGGCCTGACCCCGCCGGTCATCACCACCGTGACCCAGCCGATGACCGCAAACCAGAAGAAGGTGCCGATCCACAGGGCGCCCTGGTCCACCCCGACGTCACCGAAGTTGCCCAGCCGGCCGCTGCCGCCGAATGCCAGCAGCGACATCACCAGCGCCCCGACCACCGCGGCGACCAGCAGCTTGGCCAGCGCGGGAAGCAGCGGGAGCGGACGTCGGGCGCACTGCTGGCCGACCGCCACACCCGACGAGGCTCCGACGATCAGCAGCGCCACCCACACCGGCCCCAGCGGCGGCGTCGGCGCCGCAGCCAGGACGGGCAGCGCCGGAATGTCACCGCCGAAAACGGTGAACGAACTGAACGTCGCAAAACCAATATGCGCACTGGACCCCACCGCGACCGCCGAGGTTCCGACGATGACGTTGGGGGCATAGAGCATCGAGAGCACGGTGAGGCTGAACTCGCCGAAGATGGAATCGGTGATCCCGTAGAGATCCTGCATCGTCGCCCAGTGCACGACCAGCGATCCGGCCGTCACGAAGCCGGAGAGTCCGACCAGCGCCAGCACGCCGGCGACCGCGGCGCGCAACGACTCGGCCAGCCAGAAGGGCAAGGACGCCGCCGCCAGCGCCCGCCGGCCGACCCGGGATCCCACTCCGATCGCGGCGCCGATGGCGTGCACCGTCGCCACGCTGGCGAAGGCGCGCAGGGCGCTGGGTGTCTGCAACTCGGTAAGCACCGTGGAGGCGTCGTGGATGACGGCCAGCGCGATCGCCGCGATCAGCAGAGGCCCGCCCAACGCCGACGCGACGACCCAACGGACCACGAGCCAGGACGAATAGCGGCTGGTGGCGCGCGCGGTGGTACGCGCGGTCGCCCACACCATGAACAGGATTGGCAGCAGCGGCAATACACCGAGCTCGCGGCCGCCGATCGAAATCGGCACCTTGTGCACCCCCAGCCAGATGCTGGCGATCGCCCCGAGCGCGCCGGTCATGTCGCTGTTGGCGATCAACAGCTGCAGCAGCGTGACCGCAGCGATGACGACCAGCGCCAGCACTGCCGGGCCGAACGCGACCCGGACGAGGTCGCGCGCCTGGCGAGCGCCCGCCGCTCGGTTGTCCCCGCTTTCCGACACCCTTTTCACTCTTGGCGCACGTGCCTTACGAGGCGCGAGAACCTGGGGTTAGGACGGGGCCGGTCCAGCGGGCGACTGATCCCCGGGCTGCTCGGCGGCACCCGTGCCGCCGACCGACGGGGGCGGGCTGAAGCTCGGGAAGCCGGTGGGCGGTGTCGAGGGGCCCTGCTGCGCGGCCGGTTGCGGCCCGGACTGCGGAGACTGGGCGCCGTAGCCGCCGGTCGGGATCGCACTCTGGGTCGGGGCCTGGCTGGCGGGGTTGTAGCCGCCGTATTGGGATCCGTATCCCGACTGCGGGTTGTGCTGCTGCGGGGTCTGCTGCCCGTAGTACCCGCCGTGCTGTTGACCGCCGTATTGCCCGTACTGACCGTATTGGCCGTACTGCGCGTAGGGGTCGTACTTGGGCCGCGGCGGCGGCGGGGTGATGACACCGGCGTCCAGCAGCAGCGCGACGACCGCGGCGACCGCCTGCAGCACGCTGGCCGCTACCAGCGGCCACATCGCCCAGCCGACGGCGAATCCGGACGGGGTGTTGATGACCTCGGCGATCGCCAGCAGTGCGCCGAGGGCGGCGACGGCCGCCACCACTCCCGAGTAGTTTTTGGCCTTCGGCAGCAGGCTCAACCCGGCGAGCAGCGCGGCCAACACGGCGACGAGCACCGCAGTGCCGGCGTCACCGGCGCGTCCGCCGGCAGCCGGACCGAGGTCGGAGCTGAGCACGAAGGTCGGCCCGAAGTTCAGCAGGTACACCGCCAGGCCGAGCACGACCACCGCGATGTTGACGTACAACGGCAGCTTGCTCTCGCCGTCGTCGGTCTTCGCGAACGAAGGGGTGGCACCGGGGTAGGAGCCACCGGGCTGCGCTTGCGGATAGCCGGGACTCCCGGGCGAGTAGGTCATGACTCCTCCTGTTGCTTCAAGTGCCTTCAAGACCTCGACAGGCGCCACCCCACCTTGCGGTGCGACGCTGTGCTTCCAGGGCCCGCCGTCAAATGCCAAGACGTGCCCGCGCCTGCGTTGCGCGCGATCGATCAACCACGCTAGCGCACGTTCGGGCGGGCGTGCCGGAGCGACCGGCCCCCGCGCGCGACCAGGGCGGATCACCGCGACACCCCGTCTTCGAGGCACTCGGCGGGGGGCGGGTTGCTCGCCGCAGGTAGAACACGTTCTAATTCTGGGCATGGATTACGGGCTAGTGCTTTTCACCAGTGACCGGGGCATCTCTCCGGCAGCCGCCGCCAAACTTGCCGACGACCACGGCTTCAAGACGTTCTACGTGCCGGAACACACCCACATCCCGGTCAAGCGGGAGGCGGCCCATCCGACCACAGGCGACGAGTCGCTGCCGGACGACCGCTACATGCGCACGCTGGACCCGTGGGTGAGCCTGGGCGCGGCGTGCGCGGTGACGTCGCGGGTGCGGCTGTCCACCGCGGTGGCGCTGCCCGTCGAGCACGACCCGATCACGCTGGCGAAAAGCATCGCCACGCTGGACCACCTCTCCGGTGGCCGTGTCAGCCTGGGTGTTGGATTCGGTTGGAACACCGACGAACTGGCCGACCACGGCGTGCCGGCCGGACGCCGCCGCACCTGCCTGCGCGAATACCTCGAAGCGATGCGCGCGCTGTGGACACAAGAGGAAGCCTCCTACGACGGCGAGTTCGTCAAGTTCGGCCCCAGCTGGGCGTGGCCCAAGCCGGTGCAGGCGCACGTTCCGGTGCTGGTAGGCGCCGCGGGCAACGAGAAGAACTTCAAGTGGATAGCGCGCAGCGCGGACGGCTGGATCACCACGCCGCGCGACTTCAACATCGACGAGCCAGTGCAGCTGTTGCAGGACACCTGGGCGGCCGCCGGGCGCGACGGCGCCCCGCAGATCGTGGCGCTGGACTTCAAGCCAGTGCCCGAGAAGCTGGCGCACTGGTCCGAACTTGGGGTGACCGAGGTGCTGTTCGGCCTTCCGGACAAGTCCGCAGACGAGGTCGCCGCCTACGTCGAACGTTTGGCGGGCAAACTCTCGTCGATGGTGTGAACGGGGGCGCTAGACCAGCCCGCTATCCCAGGGAAGCCCGGTTGCCGTTGTCGGTCGACCACACCGAGATCTCCGCCCCGAGCGGATCGTCGTCGCACATCAACGCGACGAGATCCTGGTCGTCGGTGGTGGCCATGAAGCGGGTGTCGTCCGCCGCGAGCCGGCCGACGATGATGCCGGTGCGGATCGGCCAGTCGTAGCGCACCGAGTACGTCTCGATCGTCGCGGCACCGTCGGGCGTTTTCGTGACCTCAACCTTCGGCAGCGCGTTGATCTGGGTATTCAGCGCCGCGCAGTTGTCGGTCCGCCAGTCGACGGGTGTGGTCGAGTAAATACCGACCGAGTACTTGCTCATGATGCCGCCGTTGGCACCAACCAGGCCGAATTGCCCTGGCCTGTCCCGCATTTGCGTGACCGTCTCGGCGATACCGTGCAGCGAGTAGCTGTTCCCGGGACCGCCGAAGTAGGGCAATCCGCCGGTCAGGGTCAGGCCGCGCGGATCGTCGCCGTCGATGCCGAGGGCTTCGCAGATGACGAACACCGGGAACGGAAAGCAGCTGTACAGGTCAAATGTGGCGATGTCGTCGGTGCCAATTCGGGCTACCCGCAACGCTTCTCGGACCGCATGAACCGCCGCCGGGCTGGCGCCGAGGTCGGCGCGATCCAGCATCGCCTGCTCGATCATGTCCGAGTGGCCGTGCAGATAAACCCACTTGTCCTGCGCCACACCAAGGCGGGTCGCCGCCTGAACGGACATCAGCACCGCCGCGGCGCCCTGGTTGACCTGATCGCGGGCGACCAGCAGCCGAGGGTACGGGTCACAGATCATCCGGTTGTCGTCGGTCACGGTAATGATCTCGTCGACGGACCGCTCGAGCGGCGATGACGAAAACGGGTTCTTGGCAGCCACTTTCGACATCGGGGCGAACAATTCGGCCATCTCGCGCCGATAGTCGGCCACGCTGTGACCGAGACGGGCGCGACGGGCGTTCTCCATCAGCCCGTACTGCACGGGCGCCCCGGTCAAGCCGTGCTGGATCGTGTAATCGTCGATGTAGCTGAAGATCTGGTGGCCGCGATCCTCCAGCTGACCCTCGACATGTTCGGTGAAATTGGGCTTGGCTTGCCCCTTCTCGGCGGCATGGCGCCAAAAGCGCGCCGTCGATCCCGCCTCCGAGCCCATGATCAGCACGACGTCGGCGTCGCCCGCGGCGATCGCGTTACCCGCCTCGGTGACCAGCTTCTGCGGACCCTGCCCACCGACGGGTTCGAGGACCACGCGGGCCGGGTCACCGCCGAGACGGTTCATCACCGAACGCGGGTAGTTGTTCGACTTGCCGAGCGCCGCCGGCATCGGCCCCGAGATCTCGAACTGCCGCAGCGCGAATACCGTGTCGACAGCCTGTGCAACGCCTTTGGCGCCGGTGTCGGCAAGCGCTTCCCGCACGGCCGCCGTCGCGAGGTCGACCGCCGACATGCCGCGATAGTCGGGGTCGTCGATGCGCTCGGTGAACTGGCCGACGCCGACGAGCACCGGAGTACGCGGATCCACCGGCATGACAAACCTCCTGGCAACTGTTAGTTCGTCAGGCTAACCGATGCCTAGCGCCAACACGAAACTACGGCCAGCCCGCGGATTCTCCTGAGATCGCGGCCTGACTGGGCCCCACCGGAGGTTGGGGGACAGTCTCGGCAAAAGCTAGAGGTTCTGCAGGATCTCCCGGGCCAGCGCCGCGGTCTCCGACGGCGTCTTGCCCACCCTGACTCCGGCGGCCTCCAGGGCTTCCTTCTTGGCGGCCGCGGTGCCCGACGAGCCGGACACGATCGCGCCCGCGTGGCCCATCGTCTTGCCCTCCGGCGCAGTGAATCCCGCGACGTAGCCGACCACCGGCTTGGACACGTTGGCCTTGATGTAGTCGGCCGCCCGTTCCTCGGCGTCACCGCCGATCTCGCCGATCATCACGATGATCTTGGTCTCGGGGTCCTTCTCGAACGCCTCGATGGCATCGATGTGGGTGGTGCCGATCACCGGGTCGCCACCGATGCCGATCGAGGTCGAGAAGCCGAAATCACGCAGCTCATACATCATCTGGTAGGTCAGCGTGCCGGACTTGGACACCAGCCCGACCGGGCCGGGGCCGCTGATGTTGGCCGGGGTGATGCCGGCCAGCGCCTCACCCGGGGTGATGATGCCGGGACAGTTCGGGCCGATGATCCGCGTCTTCTGACCCTTGTGGACGTTGTAGGCCCACGCATATGCGCTGTCCTGCACCGGAATTCCCTCGGTGATGACCACCAGCAGCGGAATCTCGGCGTCGATGGCCTCGATGATGGCGTCCTTGGCGAACTTCGGCGGCACGAACACGACCGACACGTTGGCGCCGGTCTCCTTCATCGCCTCCGCGACGCTGCCGAACACCGGCAGTTCGACGTCCTTGCCGACAGGATCGACGTGCGACACCGTGGTGCCGGCCTTGCGGGCGTTGACGCCACCGACCACCTGGGTGCCGGCCTTGAGCATCAGCGCGGTGTGCTTGGTGCCCTCACCGCCGGTGATGCCCTGGACGATGACCTTGGAGTCCTTGTTCAGGAAGATCGACATTGGTTGGCTCCCTTACTTGTTCGCCAGCTCGGCGGCTTTGTCGGCGCCCGCGTCCATGGTCTCGGCCTGGATCACCAGCGGGTGGTTGGCATCGGCGAGGATCTTGCGGCCTTCGTCGACGTTGTTGCCGTCGAGCCGGACCACGAGCGGCTTGTTGGCCTCGTCGCCGAGCATGTTCAGCGCAGTCACGATGCCGTTGGCGACGGCGTCGCAGGACGTGATGCCGCCGAACACGTTGACGAACACGCTCTTGACCTGCTTGTCGTTCAGGATGACGTCGAGACCCGCGGCCATCACTTCGGCCGAGGCGCCACCGCCGATGTCGAGGAAGTTGGCCGGCTTGACCCCACCGTGCTTCTCCCCGGCGTAGGCGACGACGTCGAGCGTCGACATCACCAGACCCGCGCCGTTACCGATGATGCCGACGGCGCCGTCGAGCTTGACGTAGTTGAGGTCGTGCTCCTTGGCCTTGAGCTCCAGCGGGTCGGTCGCGTCGCGGTCCTCGAACTCGGCGTGGCCGGGCTGGCGGAAGTCGGCGTTGGCGTCCAGGGTGACCTTGCCGTCCAGCGCCAGGATTTGGTCGTCCGGAGTGCGCACCAGCGGGTTGACCTCGACCAGCGTGGCGTCCTCGGCGACGAACAGCTCCCACAGCTTGGAGATGGTGTTGGCCGCGGCGTCGAGCACCTCGGCCGGCAGGTGGCCCTGCTCGGCGATGGACCGGGCGGTCGCCAGGTCGACACCGGTCACGGCGTCCACCGGGACCTTGGCCAGCCGCTCGGGCTTGGTGGCGGCGACTTCTTCGATCTCCATACCGCCCTCGACCGAACACATCGCCAGGTAGGTGCGGTTGGCGCGGTCGAGCAGGAACGAGATGTAGTACTCCTCGGCGATGTCGCTCGCCTCGGCCACCAGCAGCTTCTTCACGATGTGGCCCTTGATGTCCAGGCCGAGGATGTTCTTGGCGTGCTCGTACGCGTCGTCGGGTGTCGCGGCGAATTTCACGCCACCGGCCTTGCCGCGGCCACCTACCTTGACCTGCGCCTTGACCATCACCGGGGCGCCGACCTCGGTCGCGATTTCCTTCGCACCCTCGGCGGTGTCGGTTACACGACCGGGCGTAGTAGGTACGTTGTGCTTTACGAACAGTTCTTTCGCTTGATACTCGAAAAGGTCCATGAACTCACTGTCTTCGCTCGAGTTATTTGCAAGGCCTACAGCTCGGCGGTGCCGGAATCGGCAACTCGCACGGTGGAACTGTATCCACACTCAAACTGGCCGCTACCGCCGCATCCACCCATGTGGCACAGGTCACGACACGCCCGGGGCGGCCAAACGTGATCCAGTTCACAATCCGCCGCCGAGGTTGCCAGTCGGATCGGTAAACGGATAACGTCCTAAAGTCCAGATAACGTTATGGTCACGATACGAGGACATTTCAGCTTGTCCCAACACCGTCTCGCGCGTACTCCTGCGTTGTCAGGAGCCGGTCGCCGTCAACGCGACCAGTGGGCGCAACCGCACCAGAACGATGTCACCGAGATCCTGCCGTTGGACGGCTTCGACTTCGACGACCTGGACTTCGCGGACTCCGGTGAGCTCGACGAGCTGGATCTCAGCAACGACTCGACGTTCGATTACGAAGCACAAGTGCTGCTCGCTCCCGAGCTCGACGACCTCGATGAGATCGACGATCTAAGCCCGCTGCGATTGGCCGGCCCCGTCCCCGTGGCATCCACTCCCGTGAACGAAGGCCTCGCCCAGCTCGCCCTCAAGCTCGGCGCAGACCCCAGCTCGGCCGACGTCGACACCAGCGGGGTACGCCGCAGCGGACAGCACCGCAAGCAGCCGACCAGTGCGGCCAAAGGCCGCGTGCTGATCTCGGCGATGGCCGCGGGTGCGGCGGCCGCCGCAGCCCACACCGCGACCAGCCAGGCCGAAACCACCAAGGCCGAGACGGTGCTGACCGCCAACGCGTCGGCACTGACCGGCGGATCGAGCGGCAACGCGGCGCGCGGCGCCCAGGTGATCGCGGTCCAGCCGGCGGCCAACGCCGTGCATAACCAGGAGTTCGCCAAGGGCGTCGCCTTCGCCAACGACCGCGCCCAACGCGAGGCGCGACTGCAGCAGCCGTTGTACGTCATGCCCACCCACGGGATCTTCACCTCGAACTTCGGCTATCGCTGGGGTGTGCTGCACGCCGGCATCGACCTCGCCAACTCGATCGGAACGCCGATCGTGGCGGTGTCCGACGGGGTCGTGATCGACGCCGGCCCGACCGCCGGCTACGGCATGTGGGTCAAGCTGCTCCATGCCGACGGAACCGTCACGCTGTACGGCCACATCAACACCGCCCTGGTCAATGTCGGCCAGCGCGTGATGGCCGGCGACCAGATCGCCACCATGGGCAACCGGGGTAATTCCACCGGCCCACACCTGCACTTCGAGGTGCTCCAAGGCGGCACCCAACGCATCGACCCGGTCCCGTGGCTGGCCAAGCGAGGAATTTTCGTCGGCAATTACGCTGGTTGAGGTGACCGCGCCGAACGACCCCGGAACATCTGAGCCGCCCGCCGAATCACGAACACGGATCATTCGACGTGCCCCGAGCGGGCCGATGCCTTCGATCCCGGACAACCCGACCACGCACCTGCCGCGCCCGGCCGCACCCGATCAGGGAGCCACTCGCGCGGCAGCGCGCAGCGGCCTGCCGGACCGCCCGATCGATGAGCCGACTCCCCGGACTGTCGCCGCGGCCGCCGCGGTCAGCATCGTCAGCGGTTGGGCCACATCGGTGGTCGCTACGGATTTGATCGCCGGCTGGTGGCGGACCGATCGCCTGTTCTGCATCGCGATCGCCTTCCTGGCGCTGGTGTTCGCGACCGCAACCATCACGGGCGTGATCATGCTGCTGCAGCGTCGCGCGTTGGGCCGCTACCTGGTCATCACGGGAGCCGTGGTCGCGGTGCTGACCTACGGCGGCGTTTTCATCGCGGGCGCCCGCGTCGCCTGGATCGTGCACGCCTTCCCGGTGCTGCCGATCGCCAGCGTTCTGTTGGCGGTGCACCCGCACACCAAACGCTGGCTGCAGGGGTAGGCCCGTTCGTCGAACGTGCTCTGACGGCGAAAATGCGGCCGTTTTTCGCCGTGACTGCACGCTGGGCGCAATGGTTCAGAGCTTGCTGACCGGAGCGTGGTTGTGCATCAGCTTGACCCGCCCGGAGCTGCCGAAGTCGATCAGCGACATCGCCGATTCGCCGACGCCCGAGACTTCCTCGACGCGGCCCAGCCCGTACTTGTCGTGAGTCACGCGATCGCCGGGCGCCAGCACCAGCAGCGGCCGTTTGCTCGCCCCGGAGCGGGTGGGTGCCGCGCGCGGCGCACCGAACCGTCCGGCGCCGCTCACCGGCGCGCTATACGAGGGGGCCGGCGCGGTGCGTCGCCAAACCATCAATTCTTGCGGAATCTCTTGCAGGAAACGCGATTCCGGGTTCAGCATCGGCTGCCCCCAGGAGGAGCGGACGATCGCCCGGCTCAGATACAACCGTTGTCGGGCGCGGGTGATGCCCACGTAGGCCAGCCGCCGTTCCTCGGACAGCTCGGTTGGGTCGTCCAGCGCCCGCATGTGCGGGAACATTCCGTCCTCCCAGCCGGTGACAAACACCACCGGGAACTCCAGACCCTTCGCGGTGTGCAACGTCATCAGCGTCACCACGCCGGCCGCGTGCTCGGGAATCTCGTCGGTATCGGCGACGAGCGACACCCGTTCCAGGAATTGCGCCAGCACACCGGTGTCGGGCACGTCTTCGTCCGCTGGGGCGTCGAGCGCGGCGGCTCCTTCTGGTTCCAGGGCCGCATCGATGCTGAATTCGTGCGCGACGCTGACGAGTTCGTTGAGGTTGTCCAGCCGGGCCAACTCCTGCGGATCGGTCGAGGACTCCAGCTCCCGACGGTATCCGGTGCGTTCCAGCACCGCCTCGACCAGATCGCCGAGGTCGTCATCGAGGTGACCCCGTAGCTCGTCGAGCAACTCGACGAACCCCGAAATCGCCTTCTCCGCACGGGAATTGAGCATCGGAACTTTGCCCTCGGCGGCGGCGACCAACGCGTCGGCGAAGCCGGCGCCGGTGTTCTCGGCGTAGACCGCCAGACACGCCTCGGCGCGGTCGCCGATACCCCGGCGCGGGGTGTTGAGGATGCGCCGCATGCTGACCGCATCGCCGGGGTTGTCCAGCACCCGCAGGTAGGCGACGATGTCGCGGATTTCCTTGCGCTCGTAGAACCGCACTCCCCCGACAACCTTGTACGGGATGCCGGCGCGGATGAACACCTCTTCCAACGACCGCGACGAATTGTTGGTGCGGTAGAAGACGGCTACATCGTTATAGGTAATTTCACCCTGCTCGGCGAGCGCGTCAATTTCTTGAGCGACGAACCTGGCCTCGTCGTGCTCATTGTCGGCGACATAGCCGACGATCAACTCCCCTTCGCCGGCGTCGGTCCACAGCCGCTTCTCCCGGCGCCCGGAGTTGCGCGCGATCACCGAATTGGCCGCGGAAAGAATGTTCTGTGTCGAGCGGTAATTCTGCTCCAACAGAATGGTGGTGGCGTCCGGGTAGTCGCGTTCAAACTCCTCGATATTGCGAATGGTGGCGCCCCGGAAAGCGTAGATCGACTGATCCGCGTCGCCGACTACACATAACTCCGCCGGCGGCACGGCGTCGTCGGACGAATTGGCGTCCGTGCGCCCGACCAATTCCCGCACCAGTACGTACTGGGCGTGGTTGGTGTCCTGGTATTCGTCGACCAGGACGTGCCGGAACCGGCGGCGGTAGTACTGGGCGATCTGCGGGAAGGCCTGCAGCACCGCGACGGTCTCGCCGATCAGGTCGTCGAAGTCCAGCGCGTTGGCCGCCCGCAGTCGCCGTTGGTATTCGCCGTAGACCGAGGCGACGGTGTGAGCCAAGTCATCGGATCCGTCCGTGAGGTTGGACACAGCTTGGTCCGGATCGATCAGTTCGTTCTTCAGGTTGGAGATCGCGACGGACAGCAGCCGCGGCGAGTACCGCTTGATGTCCAAACCCATGTCGCGCCCGATCATCTGCAGCAGGCGCCGCGAGTCGTCGGCGTCGTAGATCGAGAAGTTGGAATTGAGGCCCTTGATCAGGGAGGCCTGGTTGCGCAGGATGCGAACGCACGTCGAATGAAAGGTGGACACCCACATCGCACGGGCGCGGTTGCCGACCAGCCGCACCACCCGTTCCCGCATTTCAGCCGCGGCTTTGTTGGTGAAGGTAATCGCGAGGATCTGCCCGACCCCGACGCCGCGTGCGGCGATCAGGTAGGCCACGCGACGCGTCAGCACCGCGGTCTTCCCAGAGCCCGCGCCCGCCACGATCAGCAGGGGCGAGCCCTCGTGTACGACGGCCTGGCGTTGTTGCGGATTGAGTCCGTCGAGCAGCTGGTCTATCTCGGCGGCGAGCTTGGCATCGGTTGCGTGCACAGTCATGTCTGCTTCAATTTACCGCCGACCACCGACGGCAAGTGCCCAGGCCACGGCCCCATTGCAGGGTCAAACGGGATCAACTTTTCGTTTTGCTCCCGGGTGTCCGTGGGTGTGGCACACTCGTTACATGGACAAAACGCAGCTCCATCGCCGCCTCTCGATCCTCGAGTGGCGTCGCCGATTTTTCTGTGGGTACCGGCCCGCGGTGCCCATGGTCTAGCTGTGATTGCTAGAGCCCTGTGGTCCGCCTTCCGGATTCAGGGCTCGAACTTTTTCCAGAGCAAGAAACGTTTTCAAGCCCAATAGCGACAAGACGAAAAAGAACAACACAAAACAACACGGGGGTAGCAGGGATGAGCGTCGAGATGATCGACATTGAACAGTTGGCGAACATTGAAGAGTTGCGCCTTGAGATCGACCGGCTGGATGCCGAGATTCTTGCGGCCGTCAGACGGCGTGCCGAAGTTTCGCGGGAGATCGGCCGCGCCCGGATGGCGTCCGGGGGGACGCGTCTGGTTCACAGCCGTGAGATGAAGGTCATCCAGCGTTACAGCGAGCTCGGCCCGGAGGGCAAGGACCTGGCGATGCTGTTGCTGCGCCTGGGCCGGGGCCGGCTCGGCCACTGACAATCCTCGATACCGGGATTATTTACCGCGAATTTCTTGTATTCCCGCGGCGAATAGTGCTGCCCGCTAGCGGTGGCTGTGGCCGGTAGCTCGGCACTAGGGTCGAACCATGACCTCCGTGCTCACCATCCCCGACATCACCGCCACTCCGGCGTGGGACGCCCTGCGTAGGCATCACGAGCAAATCGGCGAAACCCACCTGCGCCAACTGTTCGACGACGATCCCGATCGCGGTCGCGATCTGGCGGTGACGGTCGGCGACCTCTACATCGACTACAGCAAGCACCGCGTCACCCGCGAGACGCTGCGACTGCTGGTCGACCTGGCGCGGGCGGCAAATCTCGAAGAGCGCCGGGATCAAATGTTCTCCGGCGTGCACATCAACACCTCGGAGGATCGCGCGGTTCTGCACATCGCGCTGCGGTTGCCGCGGGATAAGGAGCTGGTTGTCGACGGCCAAAATGTCGTCGAGGACGTCCACAGCGTGCTGGATGCGATGGGCGATTTCACCGATCGTTTGCGCAGCGGCGAATGGACCGGCGCCACCGGCGAGCGAATTCGCACCGTCGTCAACATCGGCATCGGCGGTTCGGATCTGGGTCCGGTGATGGTATATCAGGCATTGCGCCATTACGTGGACGCCGGAATTTCGGCACGTTTTGTCTCCAACGTCGACCCTGCGGACCTGGTCGCAAAGCTCGCCGATTTAGACCCCGCGACAACGCTTTTCATCGTCGCGTCCAAAACATTCTCGACGCTGGAAACGCTCACCAACGCGACGGCCGCGCGCCGCTGGCTGACCGACGCGCTCGGCGACGCCGCGGTCTCAAAGCATTTCGTGGCGGTCTCGACGAACAAGCGCCTGGTGGACGAGTTCGGTATCAACACCGACAACATGTTCGGCTTCTGGGACTGGGTCGGCGGTCGCTACTCGGTCGATTCGGCGATCGGATTGTCGGTGATGGCTGCGATCGGCCGGGAGGCCTTCGCGGACTTCCTGTCTGGATTCCACATCGTCGACGAGCACTTCCGAACCGCGCCACTGGAGTCCAATGCGCCTGCCTTGCTGGGCCTGATCGGGCTGTGGTATTCGAACTTCTTCGACGCCCAATCGCGCGCCGTACTGCCGTACTCCAACGACTTGGCACGCTTCGCCGCCTATCTGCAACAGCTGACCATGGAATCCAACGGCAAGTCGGTGCGTGCGGATGGCACGCCGGTCACCACCGATACCGGTGAAATCTATTGGGGCGAACCGGGAACCAACGGTCAGCACGCGTTCTATCAATTGCTGCACCAAGGCACCCGGTTGATACCGGCCGACTTCCTCGGCTTCAGCCAGCCCACCGACGACCTGCCCACCATCGAGGGCACCGGCAGCATGCACGACCTGTTGATGAGCAACTTCTTCGCGCAGACCCAGGTGCTGGCGTTCGGCAAGACCGCGCAGGAGATCGCCGCCGAGGGCACCCCCGCCGAGGTGGTGCCGCATAAGGTCATGCCCGGCAACCGGCCGTCGACTTCGATTCTGGCCGAACGGCTTACGCCGTCGGTGGTGGGGCAGCTGATCGCACTGTACGAGCATCAGGTGTTCACCGAGGGCGTGGTGTGGGGCATCGATTCGTTCGATCAGTGGGGTGTCGAGCTGGGCAAGACGCAGGCCAAGGCGCTGCTTCCGGTGCTCACCAGCGACACCTCCCCGGCGCCACAGTCGGACAGCTCGACCGACGCCCTGGTCCGGCGTTACCGGACCGAACGCGGACGAGTCAGCTAGTCCTCTCAGGCAGTCGGGCTCATCACGTCGGACCCGAGTCGCCGCACAAAGGTCCGAAGGCGTTCCACGGTCGCGGTCTGCGGGTCAGACAGGTGGAGCCGTAGCAGTTCTCGACCGGAGGCGTGCAGGATCCGGGCGGTGTATTCGGGATCGTGCACGTGCGGGTTGATGCGCAGCAGTTCGCGGACGAAGAACTGCAGCACGACGGCTTCGGACTGGGCCAGCCGGGCGTACAACTCGGGCGGCGCCCCCTGCGGCGGGAACATGAACAGCCGCCACGTCGCCGGGTGGGCGTCGACGGCGGCCAGCACCCCGTCGAACGCTAGCACCAACGACTGGTCTTCGGCGACCCCTTCCAATCCGGAGATCGCCTCGGCGAACTGCGCGCCGGCCCGCGCCGCCTCGCGGTCGATCAGCTCGACGAACAGCCCGGCCAGGTCGCCGAACTTCTGATAGATCAACGAACGGTTGATACCGGCATGCGCGGCGATGCGTTGCGGCGTCGCCGCGTGGAAGCCTTCGGCGTCGACTATCGCGTGCGCGACGTCGAGGATCTGCTCGCGGCGCTCCTCGGCGCTCATGCGCCGCCTGGGGCTAGCCACGCTTGACAGCATAACTAACAACTTGTGAGTATTACTCACCGACTGTTAGTTAGCGGAGGGTGTGATGGTGCAGTACTACCCCGAACTCGCGAAGAGAGTTCGCAGCCAGCGCGACTTGCAGCCCGCCCTGTACGGCAACTTCGACTTCGACCAGCGGCCGGATCGCCTGGCCACGGAGCCCGACGTCGACACCGCCCTGCCCGCGTGGGTCGCCGACCGGGCGCCCATCCTGGCGGACGACCGCGTTGTCGAGTTGATGAGCACGGCCACCCTGCTCGGCGACGTCGTCGCCGATCCTTATGCGGCGCTGATGACCACGCACAGCGTCACGCACCTGATCGACATGCTCAAGACGGCCTGCCGCCACGGGCTCGAGGCGGTACCCGACGCACCCCCCGAGCTGGTGTCGTTCATCGCCGCAATGGAGGCGACCCCGCAGTGGATCGACTTCGATCTGGTACGCGAGGGCGCTCGGCAGGAACGCATTCCGGCGGCGCTGCTGGCCCCATTCATCACCCGCGGTGCCTTCGTCGCAACCTTCACCAACACCTATGCCGCGCTGCCGATGGCCCTGACCGGAGCCCTGTCGGGCAAGCGGGCCGCCCGACGGGTCAACGAGACGGCCAGCTTCTTCGCCGTCACCACCTTGCCCGGTGCGCTGGACCGCTACGGCCCCGGATTCGAAGCCGCGGCGATGGTGCGGCTGATGCACTCGATGGTCCGCTACAACGCACTGAAGAAATCCGACAAATGGGACACAGCGATCTACGGCATGCCGGTGCCGCAGGTCGACCAGATGCCGGCCGGGATGATCGGCCAGTATCTGTTGGCGCGCAAGGCAAGTCAGCAGGGCCGCACCGAATTCACCGCCGAAGAACGTGCCGTCGTCGAATTCGCCCGGTATCGCTGCTTTCTGCTCGGCCTGCCAGAAGAACTGCTACCGTCCGAACCCGCCGACATCATCCACGTCATGCACGCGCGCTCGGCATTGTTGCGGCACGGATTCGACAAGATCTGCCAAGAGCTGGTGCGCGGCACCATGGGCGCCTATCTGCGCCCCGACACCGCGCTGTTCGACCGCTGCGCCGACGCGGTCGAAAAGAGTTTCAGCAAGTTCACTTTCGTGCGCACGTTCTGCGGCGGCAATCGCGACGTCGCCGCGGCCATGGGTGTCTCACTCGACCCGACGGATCTGCTGCGCATCGCGCTGACCGCGCCGTTCATCCTCGGACGCTTCACCGCGGTTAGCCACGCCAGTCGCATCCCGGTGCTTCGGGACATTACCGACGCCTACGTGATCGGGCTGCTCAAGCTCCGGCTAAAAACCTACGGCAAGCCCGAATTCACTAGCGATGCAACGCATTACACGCCAGTCCCGCACTGAGGTCAGGCGAACGGTTTGGTCAGCGGCGGCGGCAGCACCCGCATCAGCTGCACCAGTGGCGCCCACGGCCACCGCGGCACCACCGCCCGGCCGGGCTCACGCTCGATCGCCGCGACCAGTGCCCGAACGCCAGTTTCGTTGTCCACCATCAACATTGTGCTCGCAGATTTGGCGGTCATCTCCGACTCGATGTAACCGGGCTCGATCGACGAAATTTTGATGGGACCCCTCACGTACTCGGCGCGCAGCGATTCACCCAGGGACGTCAGTCCGGCTTTGCTTGCGCAGTAGGCGGCTTTGATGCCGGGCACCCCCTTGTTGCCGAGGACCGACGAGATCAGCACCAGGTGGCCCGAGCCACTCTTGTGGAACATCTCGAGAGCCGTTTCGATCTGCACGAGCGCGGCCAGCAGGTTGGTCTCGATGGTCTTCTTGTTCGCCCAGAGCTTGCCGCTTCCCAACGGGGCTCCGCTGCCGATTCCGGCGTTGACAATGATGCGGTCGATGCCGCCCAATTCATCGCTGAGCTCGGCGAACACCTTCGGCACCTGCTCATGCTCTCGGACATCCAGCGCGGCCACCGCGATCTTGACCGACGGATACTGCTGCGAGAGCTCGGCTTTCAGCTCATCGAGCCGGTCGGTGCGACGGGCACACAGCGCCAGGTCGCGCCCTTTGGCGGCGAATGCACGCGCCATGCCGGCGCCCAGGCCGGAACTGGCGCCGGTGATGAGGATCTTCTGGCGAGTCACCCGGGCAGCATATCGACAGGTGTCAAGTTCGCCACGATCGGCTACTTGAGCAGCCGTGACATCCGCCGATCGGCCAACACCTTGCCGCCGGTCTGACACGTCGGGCAATACTGAAAAGACTTGTCCGCGAACGACACTTCCCGCACGGTGTCCCCACACACCGGGCAGGGCAACCCGGTGCGCGCGTGCACCCGCAACCCGGAGCGCTTCTCCCCTTTAAGCATCGCCGCGCCTTGGCCGACCGAGCGGTTCACCGCGTCGGTCAGCACCGAGATCATCGCGTCGTGCAGGGTGACGAGCTGTTCGCGCGTCAGCTTTCCGGCCGTGGCAAACGGCGACAACTTGGCGACGTGCAGGATTTCGTCGCTGTAGGCGTTGCCGATTCCGGCGATCACCTTCTGGTCGGTGATGACGGTCTTGATCCGCCCGGTATTGCCGGCCAGCACCCCGGCCAGGTCGTCGGCGCCCAGATCCAGGGCGTCCGGGCCCAGCGCGGCGATGCCCGGCACCAGCTCCGGGTCGTCGACAAGCCATACGGCCAGCCGCTTCTGGGTGCCGGCCTCGGTGAGGTCGAAGCCCGGCGCCTCACCCGGCGTGCCCAGGTGAACACGCAGCGCGATGGGTCCCTTGCCGGGACGCAGCGGGGCCGCGGCCAACCTGTCCGACCAGCGCAACCAGCCCGCGCGGGAAAGGTGGGCGATCAACAACAGCTTGCCGGCCTGCAGCCCCAGATACTTACCCCACCGGTTGGCTCCGGTGACGGTAAGGCCGTGCAGCGCGCTGATCGGCGGATCGAAGGTTTTCAGAACCGACAAGGCCCCGACATCGACGCGGCCGATCGTCGAACCGACGGCATGGCGCCGCAGATGGTCGACCAGCGCTTCGATCTCGGGCAGTTCGGGCACCTATTCAGTTTGCCGATCGCAGCTGTGCAGTGTCCATCGAGGCTCAGGACGGCCGTAATAAGTAGGTATCCATGATCCAGCCGTGCCGTTCGCGGGCCTGCGAACGCAGCGCCACGATGCGCGACCCCACCTCACCGACAGTGCCCGCGACCAGCAGCTCGTCGTCGGTACCCAGGTAGGCGCCCCACCAGATCCGGGTGTCGGCGGGGCAGGCCGCAAACGAGCAGTCGGCGTCGAGCATCACTATGACTGAGGGGCCCGAGCCGTCCATACCGTGCGCGCGGAGCTGGCGGCCGGTGGTGATCAACACGGGTTCGCCGACGTCGTTGAGCGGGATGCGGTGTCGCGCGGTGAGCGCCTGGACGGCGGTGATACCCGGGATGACGTCGAAGGTGAAGTCGATCTCGGCTGCGACCGCGTCGAGAATCCGCAGCGTGCTGTCGTACAGCGACGGGTCCCCCCAGGCCAGGAACGCCCCGACGCCGTCGGGGCCCAGCTCGGTGGCGATGGCCTGCGCCCAGATCCGGGTGCGCGCCGCGTGCCAGTCGGCGACCGCGTCCCGGTAGTCGCCCTGCTCGTCGGCCGGGCTGGACCGCTTCGGATCGGGCAATTCCACGAAGCGATAGCGCGGTTCGCGGATGAACCGCGCGCAGATCTCCCGTCGCAACGCGACCAGATCGCTTTTCGCCTGGCCCTTGTCCATCGCGAAGAACACCTGGGTGTCGTTGAGCGCCTCGATCGCCTGCATGGTCACGTAATCGGGATCGCCGGCGCCGATGCCGATCACGTGGATATGCCGACTCACCCGCTGCCTCCTCATGCTCGTTCCCCGTCACATTGCCGAATCGCAACCTCGAACACCTAGTCGGGGTCGCAAGTACCCAGTACCATGGGTACCGTCTGTAGCACCCGATGAAGGGACGCCAGCGATGACCCGCGCCGACACGATGCAGAGCCAAGCGATGGGGTGGGGGCACCTCCCGCTTGCGGGGGAGAGCGCGCCATGACTACCGCGGTGCGGCCGGACGGGCCGAGTCGTGAAGAGTTCTCCGAGCGGCTACTGAAGGGCTCGGTCAAGAAGTCCTACGAGCCGATCGTCGACATCGACTGGGATGCCCCGCTGGATCCGGACAAGTTCTATCTGCCGCCCCGGCTGGTCTCGCTGTACGACACGCCGATGTGGGACGAGATGAGCCGTGAGCAACAAATCGAGCTGTCCCGCCAGGAACTGGTCAACACGCTGTCGGCCGGCATCTGGTTCGAGAACATGCTCAACCAGTCGCTGCTGCGCACCATCCTGCACGAGGACCCGACGAGCCGGTCCACGCATTACAAGCTGACCGAGCTGGGCGACGAAACCCGGCACATGGTGATGTTCGGCAAAGCCATCGAGCGCATCGGCGCCAAGCCGGTACGCCCCCGGCGGTTGCACCGGATGATCATCAACTCCCTGCCGCTCGCGTTCCAATACGGCTCGATGCTGTGGGTGGCCGCCCTGATCGGCGAGGAGATTTTCGATTCGCTGCAGCGGCAGATGATGGACGATCCGGAGCTACAGCCAATCATTCAGCGGCTCATGCGAATTCACGTCACCGAAGAGGCCCGTCACATTCAGTTCGCGCGCGACGGCGCCCGCAAGCGGGCCCAGACCATGCCGCGGTTCAACAAATTGTTCATGGCCAACATCAACGGACTCGGCGGGTACTTCTTCCGTTTCCTGTTCAGCAATCCGATCCCCTATGCGCGGACCGGACTGGACCCCAAACGGGCACGCGCGCTCGCGCGCAGCAGCCCACATCGCCACGAGGTTCAGATGTCCGGATTCGCACCGCTCGCAGCGTTTTTGACTGAGATAGGCCTGCTGGGCCCGATCGCGCGTCGCGGCTGGAAGCGCACCAACTTTCTGTGAGCCAGCCGCAGGTCATTGTCATCGGCGCGGGAGCCCGGGGCCGGGGTGTGACAACCGAACTGCTCGCGGCGGGCATCACCGACGTGGTCGTTCTCGAAACATCACCGGTGATCAGCGCGCGGTTCGCCGACGACACCCACACCTGGGAGTTGCGCACCGCCGGGGGCAAGACGTCGCACGGCCGGGCGGTCGTCGCGGCCGATCCACCGATGCTCATCGGTTGGACACCGGAGCTGGCTGGGCGCAACGACTTTCACGGCGAATCGTTTCACGCGGCGCAGTGGAACGCCGATTTCGATCCGACCGGCAAACACGTCGCGGTCGTCGGCACCGACTCCACCGCCGGTTACTACCTGCCGCGACTGACCGCGGCGGCCGCCTCGGTCACCGTTTTCGCGCACCCGCCGCGCCGGATCGTCGCCGAATTGCCGTTGCCGCCAACCCGTGTCAAGCGCTGGCTGCGCCGCAAAGCCCTGGCGCCCTTGGGCCGCAGCCAATCTCGGCCTGCACGCGTAGCATCGCCCATCGCCGCGATCACCGCGTCGGGCATTCGCACCAGCGACGGTGTCGACCACCTCGCCGACGCGATCATTTACGGCACCGGGTTCACGATTACCGATCGGGCGCCCGAGCTGATCGGTAGCGGCGGCTTATCACTCGAGCAAACCTGGGCCGACGGCACCGAGCCGTTCCTGGGCGTCGCGATTCACGGTTTCCCCAACTACTTCTCGATCACCGGGCCGGATGTCGTCGCGCAAACTCGCTATATCGTCGAATGCCTTGTGTTGCTGGAAGGCGGCGGCAGCACCCGTATCGAGGTATTGCGCAGCAGTCAGCAAGTCTTCAACGAGCGCGCGCATTTCCAATCCACCCCGCCATTTCCGGTGGCTCGGATTTCCAAGGCGTTCGACCTGTCATCCGGCGCGCCCACCGACGATGCGAAGTATGACGGCAGCGCGACGCTGACCATCGCCGGCACGTCACTTCCGGTACGGGTGCGGCTGGCCGGACGCCTAGATCCGATCGACGGCCGTTACCACTGGCAGGGAACGCTCTTCAGCTCCGCGGCCCAGCCCCTACCGGACGAAGCACTCAAGCAGATCCGCGCGGCGACGCTGACGGTCGGCGAGCGCAGCGCGACGGCCCGCATCGTCGAACGGACGCCGTGGGGCACCCACGCGATCGCCGGCGTGGGCGCTCCCCCCTGGTGACGGAATCCTGAACGGCTCCGGATTCCCTCGTCTGGTGGCATCGATGCCACTGAACTAACGTGAGAAGTCTCTGCCGCCGGGGGGCGGTTCCTCATTCGGTTTGCCGGATGGGAATTCGAGGGAGCAGGAGATGGAATGCCGGAACGATACGTTCGGTCACTTTCCGACCGCGCTAGGATTCGGGTGCCCTAACCGCAATTTGGACACGCGCCCACAAACCGCTGCATCGCGAAGCGCGATAAGCAGGGATAATGTCCTAGACGGAAAGGAGTGCCTCTCGTGAGTGCGGTAGCTGAGTCGCCGAGCTCGCTGGCCGTTGCGACACGGACGGACGACTCGATCGCCGTCCTTACCGTCGGCGGTGTGCTTGACGCCGGCAACTCCGGGGCGCTGCGCGAGAGCATCTTCAAGGCAACGCTGGACGAGCCGACGGCCGTTATCGTCAACATCAGCGAACTCAAGGTGCCCGCGGAGTCGGCATGGTCGGCCTTCATCAGTGCCCATTTGCAGCTCGGCACCCAGACCAGAGTTCCGATTGTGCTGGTCAGCGCGCATCGAGCGACCCGCGACGCGCTCACCCGCAGCGAGGTAGCGCGCTTTATGCCGGTCTACTCGACCGAAAAGGCGGCCATCAAAGCGCTCGGCAAGCTCACCCGTCAGACCGTCCAGCGGGCCGATTCCGCGTTGCCCGCGAACCTGACCAGCCTGCGCGAATCACGCCGGCTGGTCCGCGAGTGGCTAACCGAGTGGAAGCAAACCGGGCTCATCCCCGTCGCGCTGGTGGTCGTCAATGTGTTCGTGGAAAACGTGCTCGAACACACCGGCAGCGTCCCGAAGATGCGGATCGAGACCGACGGCGAAACCGCGACCATCGCGGTATCCGACGAGAGCACTTCGGCGGCCGTACGGCTGCCGTCGCCGGACAAAGGCATCGACGTGTCGGGGCTGGCGATTGTCGACGCGCTCTCCCGCGCCTGGGGCAGCACCCCGACAGCGTCGGGCAAGACGGTTTGGGCAATCATCGGTCCCGAAAATCAGCTGTAGTCGGGCCGCTTCATCCCGTTATATGGGACCCGCCCGTAAGCCAAACTAGAACACGTTCTAGTGTCGTGTGACGGCCCCCACAAGGAAGGCGGATGACGTGCGCTTCACCTACGCAGAGGCGATGACCGACTACCGGTACTACATCCCGCTGGCCCAAGCCGCCGAGGCGGCCGGCTACCACGCGATGACGATCGCCGACAGCATCGCCTACCCCTTCGAATCCGACTCGAAGTATCCGTACACCCCGGACGGCAACCGCGAATTCCTGGACGGCAAGGAGTTCATCGAAACCTTCGTGCTGACAGGGGCATTGGGCGCGGTGACGACGAAGCTGCACTTCAACTTCTTCGTCCTCAAGCTGCCCATCCGGCCGCCGGCGTTGGTGGCCAAACAGATTGGCTCGCTGGCCGCCTTGACCAACAACCGGGTGGGCTTCGGGGTCGGTACCAGCCCGTGGCCGGAGGACTACGAGTTGCTCGGTGTCCCGTTCGCCAAGCGCGGCAAGCGCATGGACGAATGCATCGAAATCATCCAGGGCCTCACCAGCGGCGACTATTTCGAATTCCACGGCGAGTTCTACGACATCCCCAAGACGAAGATGACACCGGCTCCCACCCAACCGATCCCGGTGCTGATCGGCGGCCACGCCGACGCCGCGCTGAAACGCGCCGCCCGCCTGGACGGCTGGATGCACGGCGGCGGCGACCCGGAGGAACTCGACGGGCTCCTGGCCAAGCTCAAGCGGTATCGCGAAGAGGCCGGCAAGACCGGCCCGTTCCAGATTCACGTGATCTCGGCGGACGCCTACACCGTCGACGGCATCAAGCGGTTGGAGGACAAGGGCGTCACCGACGCCATCGTCGGGTTCCGCATCCCCTACATCAAGGGCAACGACACCGAGCCGCTGGAGAGCAAGATCCGCAACCTCGAGATGTTTGCCGAGAACGTCATCGCGAAGGTCTAGCGGCGGTCGCAAGCGCGGCGAAACCGGGCGAAGCGGCCCGCCGCCCAAAGCTCTGGCCTCACAGCGGATCCCACTTGGGAGCCCGCTTCTCCATGTGCGCCGTGGCCGCCTCGGCAGGGTTGTTCGTGAAGCCGCTGAGGATCTGAGTGCGATTCTCGATCTCGATGGCATGCCGCAAACTGGGCGCATCGAGCGCGACGTTGAGCCCAATCTTGGTCTGCCACACGCCATAAGCATTGTTCTCGGCGATCTCGCGGGCCTTGCGCAACGCCGCCGGCATCAGCTCGTCGGGCGCGACCACCTCGTGCACCAGCTTGATGCGGTAGGCCTCGTCGGCGTCGATGATCCGGCCGGTCAGCATCAACTCGCGCGCCACGCCGGCACCGACGATTTTCGGCAGCAGATAACTGGTGCCCATGTCCATCGACGAGAAGCCGGCCTTGATGAACACCGAGCCGAACCGGGCCTGTTGCGACGCCACCCGGATATCGCTGACCAACGTGAACGCCAGGCCGCCACCGACTGCGACGCCGTTGACCGCCGCGATCACGGGGATGTCCAGTTCGTAGATTCGGGTGTAGAGGTTGGCCAGCCGTACCTGAGCGTCGTAGTTGACCTTGAACGCCGGGGTTTGCCGGCCGGCCGGACGGGTCCAGGCCTGGCCAGTGCCGCTCAGATCTGCGCCGGCGCAGAATCCGCGTCCGGCACCGGTGATGATCGCGACCCGGTACTGGCCGCCGCTGAGCACGTCCAGGGCGGCGTCCACGCCGTCGATCAACGAACCGTCGATCGCATTGAGACGAGCCGGGCGGTTCAGGGTGATACAGGCGATGTTGTCCTCGAGAGTTTCCAGTTCCACGGCAGGCATATCGAAACCGTATGCGATGTCGTTGTTTACCGACTAGGCGCATCGCGGTTTCACCTCGACATGGGTGCCACCGCAGGCGGCTGCACGACCTCCGACGCCACAGGTTCTGCCGGAACTGCGGACGGCCGATCGGCAGGGCCCGGCATACCAACGTCGGCTTCGTAACCGCCGTCTTGAAGTAGCGCAAGCTCAGCCGCGTTTGGCCAACCACTCGGCCTGCATCACCAGCAACGCCATCGTTTCCAATTGTGGTGTGTCCGGGTCGAGTTCGCGATAGCGTTGGTAGACGTTGACTACCACTCGCTCGGCGTCCAGCCAGCTGGCGTACTCGCCGAGATCGATGGTGTCCGCGGCCTGGGCCCACGGCAGACCCTTGTCGTAGGCGGCCTTGGCTTGCTCGGCAACGTGCACGAGATAGCCACGGACGGCACGGATCCCGTCGGGGTCGGTCACCGGACCGTGCCCGGGCACCACCGTCGGAGCGTCCAGCGCGATCATCGCATCGCAGGCCGCGATCCAGTTGTCGATCGGGCCCGCCCACACGATCGGGGTGCAGCCGATGAACAGCAGATCGCCACCGAACAGCACTCCGGCGTCGGGCACATGCACCACCGAGTCCGCCGCGGTGTGCGCCGGACCCAGGTTCAACAGCTCGATCCGCCGGCCGCCGATCTCGATGGACAGTTCACGGTCGAACGTCTGGTCGGCGTTGCGCACTTTGATGCCACTGAAGTCGAAGGGCCCAAACCGGTCTCGCGTGTACGGCGTCGCGACCGGCCCAAGATTGGCGGTCTGCACCATGGCGAGCATCTCGGGCGCCATCCCGTGCTCGATCTCGTCGGCCGTGCCCTGCGCGGCGATGATCCGCACCGACGGGTCGAGCAGTTGGTTGCCGTGGGTGTGATCACCGTTGGAGTGAGTGATCAGCGCGTCAGTGATCGGCGCCCGGTCGGTGAACGAGCCCATCGCGGTCAGCATTTCGCGGGTCAACGCCAAGTCGAACAGGGTGTCGACCAGTAGTGAGGCGCCGTCGCCGCTGACCAGACCGGCGTTGCTCCAGCCGTAGCCTCCGTCCGGCAATGTCCACGCCCACACCCGATCTGCGACCTCGTGCAGCCCGCGGGTGTAGGGTACCCGCGCCGGCGCCCGGTTGACCCGGTTCGGTGCGGGTGCGGCTTCCGGATTCGGCCGGGGAGCCAACCGGTGCGGCGGGCTAGTGGCCCGGACGGTCTGCCGGGTCTCGCCCAAACCCTGCACCCGCAGCGTGACGACGTCACCGTCGCGCAGCCACCCGGGGAACGACTCCAGCCGGGTCAAGCTGAGGTGTTCGACCAGCGTGCAGGTCGGCACCGTGCCGGAGCCGATGACGTCACCGGGCGTGAGCTGTACACCGCGCGAAACGAAGGAGATGACTTCGCCGAAGCTCCAATCCATTTGGGCCGTCGAGCCCGATCCGATCACGTGATCGTTGACCAGTGCGGTGACCTGCAGGTCGAGCTTGCCAGGATTGGCGGGGTGGCGATACTCCTCGAGCTCATCGGGTGTCACCAAGTAGGGGCCCAGCGTGACTCCGCTGTCTTTGCCCTTGCCCTGTCCGATCGCGAGTTGGGTTTCCAGCTGCTGCAGGTCGCGCGCCGACCAGTCGTTGAAGATGGTGTAGCCGATGATGGCCTGTTCGGCCTGCTCCACCGTCAGATCTTTGCCGCTCGTTCCGATGACCGCGGCGATCTCCAGTTCGAAGTCCTGCCAAGCACTTCCGGGCGCCATAGGCGCATCGTCATAAGGCCCCAGAACGGTTGCCGGACAAGCGAAGTAGAACGCCGGGATGCGATACCAGGTATCGCTGAGGACCCGTGGACCGCCCACCGCTGCCTGGCAGTTGCGCATGTGGTCCAGAAAGCACAGGGAATCCCGGATCGACGGCGGCCGGGGGATCGGCGCCGCCAACACCACGTCATTCAGCCGCACCGGGTCGCGACGCTGCGCTTCCTCACCGGCCTGGCGCAGGCCGTCGGCACCGCGCGCGACGAGGTCGAGCAGCGTTACCCCCGGCGGCATCGGGTGGATCACATCGTCGGAGAGCACCCCGGTCTGCTCGCCGTCGGCTCCTCGAAAGGTCACCCATTTCATTCGCGCACCACCTCACTCGGCTTCTTGTCTGGTCGCAGTCCACGCCAACTCGGTTGGCGCAAGCGACCATCCGGCGTCCATTCGCTGTAGCGCACCTCGCCCACCAGGACCGGCTCGACGAACGTCACGCCCTTGGCGTCGCGGGTGGGCAGCCTGGCATCGAACGGGGATTCGTCGGTGTGCAGCGGCGCCAGCGTCTTTTTCAAGTTGGCCAGGTCACGCTCGGTGAAGCCGGTGCCGACCCTGCCCACGAAGTGCAGCCCGCCACTGCCCGGAATACCGACCATCAGCGAACCGATTCCGCTGGTGCGCCCGCCTTCTCCGGCCTTCCAGCCGCCGATGACGACTTCCTGTGTGCTCCAATGCTTGTCCTTGACCCAGGACGACGAGCGTCGGCCCGGCTGATAGGTGGAGTCGCGCTTCTTGGCGACCACGCCCTCCCAGCCGTGCTTGCGGGAATACTCGAGCGCCTGCGCGCCGTCGTTGCCGGGGACCAGCTCGGGAACGATGAGACTGGTTGCGCTGGCGAGAGTTTCCAGAAGTTTGCGACGGTCGGCGTACTTCGCCCGCAGCAGCGAGCGACCGTCCAGGTAAACCAGGTCGAACGCCCAGAACTCGATGCGGGTGGCGCGGTTGCGGTTCTGCATCTCGTTGAAGCTGGGTACCCCGGATTCGTCCAGCGCCACGATCTCGCCGTCGAGCACCACGTGATGATCGACCAGATCTTTTGCCAGCGAAGCTAATTGCGGATACTCCTTGGTGACGTCACGGCCGCTTCTGGACCGGGCTCGCACACTGCCGCGATCCGCCTCGATCAGCAGCCGGTAACCGTCCCACTTTCCCTCGAAGGCCCACTGGCCGGACTTGAGCTTAGCCACCGAACCATGCGTGGCGAGCATCGGAGCGACCTCGTCGAACTCGAAGACCTTCTGGTCTTTCATCCGGTGCGCCAGCCACTGGTCACCCTTGGTCTGAATCAGGGCGTAGCGTCCGGAAATTCGGCTGCCGTGCAGATTCACGATCACCTCGTCGTCGCGAAACTTCTCGGTGTCGTAAGTTCCGGAATCCCAGATGACCACCTTGCCGGCGCCGTATTCACCCTTGGGAATGTCGCCCTCGAACGTGCCGTATTCCAAGGGATGGTCTTCGGTGTGCACCGCGAGATGATTCACCGACGTCGTCTCGGGCAGGTTCTTCGGCACCGCCCACGACACCAGTACGCCGTCTCGTTCCAGCCGGAAATCGTAGTGCAGCCGGCGGGCATGATGCTCCTGGATGACGAATGTATTTCCCTGTCCTGCGGCAGGTTTCGCGTCAGGAACCGGCTCCGGGGTCTTCGCCGCGTCGCGCATGCTGCGATACTTCGTCAGCCGGTCCGCGACGGGTGCATCGGCATCCAGCGGCTCCAGCAGATCTCCGTCGCGGTCGACGCGGGTCAGCACCTCGTCGTAGCGCAGCTGCGTCAGCCCCGGGTCGTCGAGTTCCTCCCAGCTGCGGGGTGCCGCGACGGTCGGGTACTGTCTGCCACGCAGCGAGTACGGCGCGATCGTGGTCTTGGATCCGTTGTTCTGGCTCCAATCCAGGAATACCTTGCCGGCCCGCAGGCTCTTGGTCATCGTCGAGGTGACCAGCTTAGGCATCGATGTTTCCAGTTGTTGTGCAACGCGTTTCGCCAGTACGGTGGCCCCATTGCTGCTCACCGGCTCCTCCAGTGGCGCATAGAGGTGCAGTCCCTTGCTGCCGCTGGTGAGGGGGAAGGTGGTCAGCCCGATATCGGCGATCAGGTCCCGTACCGCCCGGGCCACCTCGGCCAGCTGCGCCATCGTGACGCCCTCACCCGGGTCCAAGTCGAACACCAATCGTGTTGCGGGCCCGGGCTTGAGTTCTTCGGCGTTTCTGCGGGTCCACTGCGCGACGAACCGCCACTGTGGCACGTGTACTTCCAGCGCCGCCTGCTGCGCGATCCAGGCCAGTCCGTCGACACTGTCGATGATCGGATACGTCGTCGTTCCGGACCGGTGGGTAATGCTGGCGCGCGGCAACCACTCAGGAGCCGAGGCAGCCAGCTGCTTTTCGAAAAACGATGACTGCTCAACGCCATTGGGCCAGCGCTTACGGGTGGCCGCACGGCCGGCGATGTGTGGCAGCATCACTTCGGCGATTGCGGTGTAGTAGGCGAAGACGTCGGACTTGGTGGTGCCGGCGGCAGGGTAGAGCACCTTGTCGGGGTTCGTCAGCTTCACCCGTGGTGCCATGAGAGTCAACCTACGCGTTTATACCGGATTAACTCCTTTGACCTCCGATTATCGCTCGCTACCGTCGACTTCTTTGTGACATCAACCACGATGTTGGCTGTTGCCGGTTGGGCTCGCTACATGCGCGGCCATGACCTCAACGGGCGCAAAATCACCCTCGAGGACTCGCAGGCGGTTCCGGTGGTTAGGTTGGCCAACATGGCAAGCAACAACCCCGATCCGCTGCTGGGCCATGAGATGTTCGCCCAGGTGCGCGGTGTTCCTGGTTTTGCCGACCGCCTGGGCGAGCTGATTGCCGATATCGACGAGCACGGCGTGGTGCCCACGCTGCGGGACGCGATGCGCAACGACGAGTTGGTGTCGCGATGAACAGCGCACTGACGCTCGTGCACGCCTTCGACCCAGCGCCGATCACCACCTTGCTCTGCGACGCCGACGACAACCTGTTTGCCTCGGAGCGGCCCGCGTTCGAGGCATCGACCGAGGTCGTGAATCGTTTCCTGGCCCGGTTCGGCGTCCCGGCTCCGCTCAGCCCGGAGGAGTTGCGCAAGCGGGCGGTCGGAAAGAACTTCCGTACCATCGCGCTCGACCTGGCGGTGCAGTGTGACGTCCCGCTCGAGCAGGCGTTGGCCCAGGGCCGTCCCGCCGCGGTGGTCGCCTCGGCCGGCGACTTGGCCGGCGGCAACGCCTTGTCCGTCGACGACCTCGAGGAGTGGGTGCGCGAGGAGCGCGAACGCGTCACCGCTCATCTGGCCCGCACCCTGACGCCCGATCCGCAGGTGCTCGAACCGTTGCGCGACCTCGCGGCGCACTACGCCCTCGCGGCGGTCAGCTCCAGCGCCACCAAGCGCCTCGGTGCCTGCTTCGCTGCCACGGGCCTCGATGCGCTGATATCGGAGTCGGTGAGCTTCAGCGCTGAGGATTCGCTTCCGGTGCCGACGAGCAAACCCGACCCGGCGGTCTATCTGCATGCCGGCCAGGCGCTGGGCGTCGCGTCCGAACAGGGGCTGGCCATCGAAGACTCCGTGGCCGGCGTTTCTTCCGCGGTCGCAGCGGGCTACCCCACCGTCGGTAACCTGATGTTTCTACTACCTGACGAACGGGATTGCCGCCGTGCAGAACTGATCGATGCCGGCGCAGTCGCGATCACCGAGTCGTGGCGTGCGCTAGCCGATTTCCTGCTGCTGTCGGCGGTGCCGACTGGCGGTTCACCGCTCGCGTAGGGGGCATCGGCCCCGGCAGTAGCGATCCGGGCGGTGGCCCGGGGAGGAGGTGGCCAACGATGGCCAGCGCAATCGATCTGAACAATGCGTCGCTCTCCCAGTTGCCGATCGACGCGCCGAAATACGACCGTGACGGCGTCAGCGTCGGTATCGCGCACATTGGCGCCGGTCACTTCCATCGCGCGCATCAGGCTGCCTACATCAATCTGCTGCTGCAGCAGGGCCTGGCGCACGAGTGGGGCATCTGCGGGGTGGGTGTCATGCCCGCCGACTGGACCATGCGCGATGTCCTGACCGATCAAGACGGGCTCTACACGCTGATCTTGGAGAACCCCGACGGCAGCCGGGACGCCCAAGTGATCGGCTCGATCGTCGACTATCGCTACGCCCCGGACGATCCGGAGTCGGCGTTGGAGGTTCTTGCCGCGCCGTCCACCCGGATCATTTCGCTGACCATCACCGAAGGCGGTTACCGCGATCCCGGTGGGCCGGCGTTCACGTTGATCACCCAGGCGCTCGCCCGGCGACGCGATCGAGGAATCCCCGCGCCGACGATCGTGTCCTGCGACAACATCGAAAACAACGGTGAGGTCGCCCGGCGTACGGTGCTGGCAAGCGCCGAACGCATAGACCCCGAGTTGGCGGCATGGGTGGCCGAGCACAGCCGGTTTCCGAGTTCGATGGTCGATCGCATCACCCCGGCAACGACTTTAGAGATGGCCGCGGAAGTGCGCCGCGACTTCGGCGTCAACGACCGGTGGCCGGTGGTGGCCGAGCCGTTTTCCGCCTGGGTGCTAGAGGACGAGTTCGTCGATGGCCGACCGCCGCTGGAGAAAGCGGGCGTGCTGATGGTCGACGATGTGCGCCCATACGAGCGGATGAAGCTTCGCCTGCTCAACGCGGGGCATCAGTGCCTGTGTTACTTCGCCCACCTCTGCGGTTTCGAGTTCGTTCACGAAGCGGCGCAGGATCCGTTGTTCGCCAAGTACTTGCTTGCCTACTTCGACACCGAGGCCATCCCGACGCTGCCGCCGGTGCCGGGGGTCGACCTGCATGACTACGGCCGCACCCTGATCGAGCGGTTCGCCAACCCTGCCGTGCGCGACACCGTCGCCCGGCTGTGTGCCTACTCGTCGGACCGCATACCGAAGTGGCTGTTGCCCGTCATCCGCGACAACCTGGCCAACGACGGGCCGATTCACCTGGCTTCAGCGGCCGTGGCCAGTTGGGCCCGCTACGCCGAGGGCGTCGACGAGTGGGGCGAGCCGTACGAGGTGCTCGACCAGCTGTCGGATTCGCTCATCCCGATCGCCCGGTCGCACCGCGAAAACGCATGCGCGTTCATCGAGATCATCGCGGTATTCGCCGACCTGTCCCATCAGCATCGGTTTGTCGAGGCATACCGCTGGGCGCTGGATTCGTTGCACAGCAAGGGAGCTCACGCGACGCTGGAAGCGTTGGTGCGATGAGGGTCCTGGTGATCGGCGAGTCGCTGATCGATATCGTCGAAGGCGACGAACATGTCGGCGGCAGTCCGCTCAACGTCGCCATCGGACTCAGCCGGCTCGGCCGCGACGTCGACTTCCTGACCCACATCGCCGACGACTCGCGTGGGCGGCGGATCGCGGATTACATCAAATCCTCTGGCGCACAGCTAGTTCCGGGAAGCATGACCGCCGCTCGCACACCGACCGCGACGGCGACGATCACCGAAGACGGATCCGCAACCTACACCTTCGATCTGGACTGGCAACTGCGCGGCACACCGGAAGTTCCCCCGCCGTTATTGGTGCACACCGGGTCGATCGCGGCCGTGCGCGAGCCGGGGTGCTTGGCGGTCGCCGCGCTACTCGACGCCTACCGGTTATCCGCCACGATCACGCTGGATCCCAACGTCCGGCCGTCGCTGATCGCGAACCGGGATCTGGCGCGTCAACGCATCGACAATCTCGTCGAGCGCAGCGACATCGTCAAGGTCAGCGATGAGGATCTGAGCTGGATCGATCCCGACCGCGAGCCGGAGCACACGGCCCGCGCCTGGTTGGCGCGCGGGCCCGCGATCGTCGCCGTGACAATGGGCGAAAACGGTTCGCGGGCGTTCTGCGCGGCGGGCGAGGCACACGTGGCCGCCAAACAGGCCGAGGTGGTCGACACCATCGGCGCCGGCGACGCATTCATGGTCGGCCTGCTCGACGCACTCTGGGAAATGGACCTATTTGGCGGCGAACGGCGGGCCGCCCTTGCCAAAATTCAGCTCGAGGAATTGACCGCGGCATTCGAGGCGGCGGGGCTGGTATCGGCGCTGACCGTCGGTCGCGCCGGCGCCGATTTGCCCGATCGTGCCGCCCTGCGCTCAATCGCCCTCTAGCCCCGGCGGTTTCACGCCGGCACCGCGGTACCCGAACTCGGCCGAATTCCAGCGTAAAGTCGGCTCGTCAAGTCGCAGCGCTGCCTGGACGCTGAGTCGGCAGCGGTCCAGGCGTTTGGCGAACACCAGGAGGTATGGACGAGTTCCGTGGCAAAGCAGCCAGACCAGTTCGACTGGATCAGTGCCTACCTGGACAGTCATGGCCTTCTGAAACAGTGGCGCAGGATATCGGCAGTCTTCATCGCGTCATTCACGGCGTTCCCGCTGATCATGCTCTGGAGCCCGGCCGGGCCCGCGGATCCGGTGACCCGAACGGTGACCCTCGTGGCGTCGGCGTTGGGGGTCACCGGCGCGAGCCTGCGGCTGAAACGCTGGCCCTCACGACGTCAGTCGAGCAGCTGGTCGCTGATCGCCATGGCGGGCATCGCAGCGGCACTGTTAACGCTGTCGAACCCATACGTGGGATTGATGTGTTGCACGACTTTCGCGATCCTGGGCGGCTACATCGCCTACTTCCACACGTTTGGCTACGTGCTCACCAACTTCGCCGTGGCGGCAACGTGCGTGGTGGTCCTGTCCTATCGCACCATCGCGGACACGGGCGACGTAGCGCTGACCGCCGCTTCCCTGATCGTCGTGGTAGGACTCAACATCGGCGTTCCGGTGGGCATGCAGTCGTTGGTGCATACGCTGCGAACCGATCTGCAGAGCTCCGGTCGTGACCCACTCACCGGCCTGCACAACCGGCGCTCCTTCAACAACTCGGCATACGAACTGATCCGGGTTCACCGCAACACAGCGGGCTCCTATCTGGTGGTCGCGGTCGTCGATCTCGACAACTTCAAACGGCTCAACGACACGCACGGCCACGCCGCGGGCGATCAGGCGTTGGTCGCCGTCGCCGCGGCGCTTCAGCAGAGCTGTCGCGCCACTGCCGTGATCGGACGGGCCGGCGGCGAAGAGTTTGTCGTCGCCGACATCAAGACCACGCCCGACCCCACGAGGATGGCCGAACGGATTTGCGACGCGATAGCCGCCATACCGTTTGACATCACCGCTAGCATCGGCACCTCTAGCGCGCCGCTGCGCACCGCCGCGATCACCCCGGCCATGGAGCTCATCGACGATCTGATCAGGACGTCAGACGCCGCTATGTATGAGGCCAAACGCGCCGGGGGCAATCAGGTTCGCCACTATTCCGGGGACGCGCCGCCGCCGGTGACGCCCTGATCAGATTGACGGTCAACAAGTTTCGCCGTTTCTTGGCCGCCGACCAGCAGTTGCGGCCCGGGACAATCCGCTCTGCAGCGACCCGGTGAAACCTGCTCAATCCCAGCTCACGGGCCTGTCGAGCTGTTTTGCCGGCGGTGGTATGGGCATACTGACTTACATGCGCTCCATCTGGAAGGGTTCGATCGCGTTCGGGCTCGTCAACGTGCCGGTCAAGGTATACAGCGCGACCGAGGACCACGACATCAAGTTCCATCAGGTGCACGCCAAGGACAACGGCCGCATCCGCTACCAGCGGGTGTGCGAGCTGGATGGCGAGGTCGTCGAATACCGGGACATCGCTCGTGCCTACGAATCCGACGACGGGCAGATGGTGGTGATCACCGACGACGACATCTCCACGCTGCCCGAAGAACGCAGCCGCGAAATCGAGGTGCTGGAGTTCGTCCCGGCCGCCGACGTCGACCCGATGATGTTCGATCGCAGTTATTTCCTCGAGCCGGACTCCAAGTCGTCCAAATCGTATGTACTGCTGGCCAAGACACTGGCCGAGACCGACCGCATGGCAATCGTTCATTTCACGCTACGCAACAAGACCCGGCTCGCGGCGTTGCGGGTCAAGGACTTTGGCAAGCGTGACGTTATGGTGGTCCACACCTTGTTGTGGCCGGACGAGATTCGCGATCCCGACTTCCCGGTACTGGACAAGAAGGTCGAGATCAAGCCAGCAGAGCTGAAGATGGCCGGGCAGGTGGTCGAGTCGATGGCCGAGGACTTCAATCCAGACCGCTACCGAGACACCTACCAGGAGCAGCTGCAGGAGCTCGTCGATGCGAAACTTGAAGGCGGAGAGGCATTTACCGCCGAGGAGAAGCCCAAAGAGCTGGACGAGACCGAAGACGTATCCGATTTGCTCGCCAAGCTGGAGGCCAGCGTGAAGGCGCGCTCCGGCGACGGAAAGGCGCCGGCGAAGAAGACGGCCGCCAAGAAAGCGCCCGCCAAAAAGACTGCCGCGAAGAAGGCGCCGGCCAAGAAGTCGCCCGCTAAAGCGGCGTCACGATCCTGATCTCTCAGGATCGCAATCAAGCCCGGGTGAAACTCTCTCCGCGCGGTCGCCCGGTCAAGAAGCGGAAGCCCGCGGCAACGAGATTGATGGCGGCCACAATAATGATCAACGTCAGCGCCGCGCCCCAGATCCGCAGGAAGCCCGCGTGCTCCGGATTGGTGAGCTCGGTGTAGATCAGCAGCGGCAGCGACGCCATATTGCCGTGGAAGACATCGAGGTTGATAGCCCGGCTGTAACCGACCAAGACCAGTACCGGGGCGGTTTCGCCGATCACGCGCGCGACGGCGAGCAGAATGCCCGATACGACGCCCGGCATCGCGATCGGAAAGACAATCCGCACAATCGTTTTCCATTTGGGAACACCCAACGCGTAACTGGCCTCCCGAAGTTCGTCGGGTACCAACCGCAGCATCTCCTCGGTGGACCGCACCACGACCGGCAACATCAGCAGGACCAGCGCCAGCGCCACGGCGAAGGCGCTCTGCTGAAAACCCAAGGTGGCGATCCACAGACTGAAGATGAACAGTGCCGCCACGATCGAGGGAACTCCGGCAAGCACGTCGACCATGAACGTGGTCACCCGCGCCAACCGTCCCGAACCGTATTCCACCAGCAACACCGCCGTCATCAAGCCAAGCGGCACGGCCAGCAGGGAAGCCACGCCGGCCTGCACCAGCGTTCCATACAGCGCGTGGTAAACCCCGCCGGCGAACTCCTCCGGCAGCACTCCGCGCAGCGAGTGGGTCCACCAATTCGACCGGGTGACGGCATACCCTCCCCGCTCGATCACCACCCAGAGCACCCAGACCAGCGGCACCAGCGCGACACCGAACGAAGTGAAGAAAAGCGTTGTCGCGATGTGGTTTTTGATCTTGCGCCGCATACTGACCGGCTCGACTACGGTGGCTTTGACCGGCTCACGCAGTGTCTCGGTGCTCATGCGTTGACCTTCCCGCCGGCGATCGCGCGGGCGGCAGCGTTGACCACGAACGTGATCACGAACAACGCGAACCCAGCTGAGATATAGGCCCCGGTCGGCAGCGGTTCGCTGAATTCGGATGCCGCGGATGCGATCTTCGAGGCAAACGTGTAACCGCCGTCGAACAACGACCAGTTACCGGGCCGGGCCCCCGCGCGCAAGATGATCAGCACCGCAACGGTTTCGCCCAGCGCGCGGCCCAGCCCCAGCATCGAGGCCGCGACCACACCGCTGCGACCGTAGGGCAGCACGGTCAATCGGACCACCTCCCACCGGGTGGCGCCCAGCGCCTGGGCCGCTTCCGTCTGGATGCGCGGGGTCTGGCGGAAGGCTTCTCGTGAAACCGAGGTGATGATCGGCAGGATCATCACCGAAAGCACGATGCCGGCGGTGAAGATGGTCCCGCCGCCCGCCAAGGACACGTTGCCCTGCTTGAACAAAAAGATCCATCCCAGGTTGCGATTCAGGAATTCGGCCACCGGCTCCAGTTTGGGCGCCAGCACGAATATTCCCCACAGTCCGAAGATGATCGAGGGCACCGCCGCCAAGAGATCAACCATTGCGGCGAACGGGCGCGCCAGCCGCGGCGGCGCATATTGGGTGAGGAAGACCGCGATGCCGATCGCAACCGGCACGGCCACCACCAGCGCGCTGGTCGCACTGAGCACGGTGACCATCAGCAAGTCGTGGATACCGAAGGCCAATTTCGCGGGGTTGCTGGTATCGAATTCGTTGCTGGTGAAGAAATTCGCGTGGTTGGCCTGCAGCGCTGGGATAGCGCGAATCAATAGAAATATCGCGATCAACGCGATCGCGATCACGATCGTGGAGCCGGCGGCGGCGGCGACCGACTTGAAAATTTGGTCGCCCCGCCGCACCACGCGTCGATTCACCGCCCCCGGGACAGGCTGTGTCGCGGGCGGACTCACGCGCAGTGTTTCGGACACCACAGCCTCAGGTCACGTGATCGCGTTGACGGCAGCCGACAGCCTCGATCCGAACGCGTCCGGAATCGGGATGTATCCGTTGTCCGCCAAACCATTCTGGCCGGGACCGATGGTGCTCTGCAGGAACGCCTTGACTGCCGAGCCGACCTGGGAGTCGGGGTACTTCGAGCAGACAACCTCATACGTCGCCAACACGATCGGGTACGCGCCCGACTGTTTCGGCCGGTAGAACGAAATCGTATCGAGGACCAGGTCGTTGCCCTGCCCGACGATCGCGGCCCCGGCGATCGTTTTGCCCACCGAGTCGCTGCTGATCGCCACCGGATCCGGTCCCGCCGACGTGACGACCTTGGCCATGTTCAGGTGTTGCCCCTGGGCAAAAGACCATTCGTTGTAGGTGATGGACCCCTCGGTGCTTTTGACGGCCGCACTGGTGCCGTCGTTACCCTTGGCGCCCTCGCCGACACCGCCGTTGAACTTCTTGCCAGCGCCCTTGCCCCACCCTCCGTTGGAAGCGGCGTCGAGATACTTCTGGAAGTTGTCCGTAGTCCCGGACTCGTCACTGCGGAACACGACGTGAATGGGCTCGCTTGGCAAAGTTGCGCCCGCGTTGATCGCTTGGATCGCCGGATCGTTCCACATGGTGATACCGCCGTTGAAGATCTTCGCCAGAGTGGGGCCGTCGACGTTCAGCGAAGACACCCCGTTGATGTTGAAAGTGACCGCGATCGGGCCGAACACCGTAGGCAGGTTCCACGCCGGCGACCCGCCGCAGCGCGTTTGCGCCGCCGCGTACTCATCGTGGCTCAACGGCGAGTCCGATCCGCCGAAATCGGTTTGACCGCCTGTGAATTCGTGGACGCCGGCACCCGAGCCGTTGGGCGTGTAGTTCAATGTCTGACCCGGGCAGGCCTGTTCGAACGCCTTGACGAAGCGCGTCATCGCGTTCGCCTGGGCTGTCGAACCGCTGGCCTTCAGCGTCTTGGCGCCACCGCAGGTCACCTTGCCCGACGGCGCACCCGATGTGGTACCGCCGCCGGTCGCGTTGTTGTCGCTGCCACATCCCGCGATAGCGAATGTTCCAGCAGCCAGCACCCCGACCAAGCCGCCAAACCGGTTGAGTTTCAATTCAGTTCCTCACCTTTACGATTGAACGCCGCAGCACTAGCCGCAGCTTACAAAACCAACCGTCTTCCTCGCGACCGGGAAGCTACAGTAAGAACAGGTTAACGTTCGGCAAAATTTGTCCCCGCCATCGCCTTTCGGCTTGGCGACCCACCCCGCTCGCCGTCGCAAACTCGAACGGCCTAGAATCACGAGACCGCGTTGACGGCAACCGATAAACGGAATATGAATGTATCCGGAACGCGAACATATCCGTTGTCCCCCAAGCCATTCTGGCCAGCACCGATGGTGCTCTGCAGGAACGCCCGCACCGCCGCACCGACCTCGGGATCGGGATACCTCGAGCAGACAACCTCGTAGGTCACCAAGACGATCGGGTACGCGCCCGGGTGATTCGGGCGATAAAACGAAATCGTGTCAAGCGCCAAGTCGTTGCTCTGCCCGACAATGGAGGCTCCGGCAATCGTCTTGCCCACGGACTCGGCGCTGATCGCCACCGGATCCGGCCCCGCCGACGTGACGATCTTGGCCGTGCCCAGGTGTTGCGCTTGCGCGAATGACCACTCGTTGTAGGAGATCGACCCGTCGTTGGCCTTGACCGCCGCGCTGGTGCCGTCGTTGCCCTTGGCGCCCTCGCCGACTCCGCCATTGAACTTCTTCCCCGCGCCCCTGCCCCATGCGCCCTGGGCAGCGGCGTCGAGATACTTCTGGAAGTTGTCCGTGGTCCCCGACTCGTCACTGCGGAACACGACCTGAATCGGCTCGGCGGGCAGGCTGACGCCGGGGTTGAGTTCCTGGATGGCGTGATCATTCCACCTGGTGATGCCGCCGTTGAAGATCCTGGCCGCGGTCTGACCATCGAGGGTCAGCGACGTCAACCCGTCGACGTTGTAGGTGATCGCGATCGGCCCGATCACCACCGGCAGCTGCCACGCCGGCGAGCCGCAGCGACGTTGTGCGTCGCCGTACTCGCCGGGCGACAGCGTCGAGTCTGAGCCCGCGAAATCGGTTTGATTGCTCGTGAATTCGCCGATTCCGGCACCTGAGCCGTTGGATGTGTAATTCACCGTGTGGCCCGGGCACGCCTGCTCGTACGCCTTGACGAACCGCGTCATGGCGTTGGCCTGGGCTGTGGACCCGCTGGCCTTGAGTTTTGGTTTGCCGCCGCAGACCACCTTCACCGGCGCCGCCGGTGTGGTCGTCTTCTCACCGACCGCGTTGTCGTCGTTGGCACACGCCGACGACATCACCGCAGCAGTGGCTAGAACGCACAGGACGGCACCAAATCGGTTGATTCTCAATTCAATCCTTCGTACGGACGAGACGATGTTCGGTGAATTCGTCAGCCATCGTCGCAGGCCATCGCGAGCGTTTGCAATTTCCGTCGCACCGCGCAGACGGCCACACCGACCCGGTAGGCGGACGTCGCATCGCCACTACGGTATGCCAAACTAGAACCTGTTCCAGAAATGCCGCGATCCGAGACGGTCGGTCTTGCTTCCGTTTCGGCCGACAACTCAACGAAGAGAGGCCGTAATGATCCTTGACAGGTTCCGTCTCGACGATAAAGTCGCCGTCATCACTGGTGGCGGCCGTGGTCTCGGGGCGGCCATCGCGGTGGCGTTCGCCGAAGCCGGCGCCGATGTGCTCATCGCCTCGCGCACGCAGTCCCAACTAGAGGCCGTCGCCGAACAGGTCCGTGCCGCGGGCCGCAAAGCCCACATCGTTGCCGCCGACCTGGCCCATCCCGAGGCCACCGCGAAGCTCGCCGAACAGGCCGTCGAGGCGTTCGGGAAACTGGACATTGTTGTCAATAACGTCGGCGGCACCATGCCCAACACGCTGCTCACCACGTCGACGAAGGACCTCAAGGACGCGTTCACCTTTAACGTCGCCACGGCGCATGCGCTCACCATTGCGGCGGTGCCGCTGATGCTCGAGCACTCCGGCGGCGGCAGCATCATCAACATCACCTCGACCATGGGCCGCCTGGCCGGGCGTGGTTTCGCCGCCTATGCCACCGCCAAAGCGGCGCTGGCCCATTACACCCGGTCGTCAGCGCTGGATCTGTGCCCGCGGATCCGGGTCAACGCGATCGCGCCCGGCTCGATCCTGACCTCCGCGCTGGACGTGGTGGCCTCCAACGACGAACTGCGCGAGCCGATGGAGAAGGTGACACCCATGCGCCGCCTTGGCGATCCAATCGACATTGCCGCTGCCGCAGTGTATTTGGCGTCGCCAGCCGGCAACTTCCTGACCGGCAAGACGCTCGAGGTCGACGGTGGCCTCACCTACCCGAATCTCGACATCCCCGTCCCGGACCTGTGATCCCGGCGAGCAGACACATCTTCGACCGCTAAAGGAGACAGTAATGCCCATCCCCGTCGTCCAGTTGGGCACCGGCAATGTCGGTATCCACGCACTGCGAGCGCTCATCACCAACCCCGAATTCGAACTGCGCGGCGTCTGGGTCTCGTCCGACGCCAAGGCCGGCAAGGACGCGGCAGAGCTTGCCGGACTTCCGGATTCGACCGGCGTGCTGGCCAGCACCGACCTCGACGCCGTGCTTGCCACCGGGCCACAGTGCGCGGTGTACAACGCACTGGCCGACAACCGACTGCCCGAGGCGCTCGAGGACTACCGGCGCGTCCTGGCGGCCGGTATCAACGTCGTCGGCAGCGGCCCGGTCTTTTTGCAGTACCCGTGGGAGGTGATTCCGGAGGATCTCATCAAGCCGCTGGAAGATGCTGCCCGCGAAGGTAATTCGAGCCTGTTCGTCAACGGCATCGACCCCGGCTTCGCCAACGACCTGATACCGCTGGCGCTGGCCGGCACCTGTCAGAGCATCCAGCAGATCCGATGCATGGAGATCGTCGACTACGCGACCTACGACAGCGCCGCGGTGATGTTCGACGTCATGGGATTCGGTAAGCCGATGGACGACCTCCCGATGCTGCTGCAGCCCGGCGTGCTGAGCTTGGCGTGGGGGTCGGTGATCCGGCAGATCGCGGCGGGCCTGGGCATCACGCTCGACGCCGTCACTCAGGAGTACGTCCGGATTCCAGCGCCCGAGGATTTCGACGTCGCGTCGGGGCATATCGCCAAGGGCACCGCCGCCGCGCTGCGCTTCGAGGTGTTCGGCATGGTCGACGGCAAGCCCGCTGTGGTCCTGGAACACGTCACCCGGCTGCGCCCCGACCTGCAGCCCGAGTGGCCGCAGCCCGCCCAGGAGGGCGGTTCGTATCGCATCGAGATCACCGGCGAACCCTCGTACGCCGTCGACATCTGCCTGGGCAGCCCGAACGGCGACCACAACCACGCCGGACTGGTGGCCACCGCGATGCGGGTGGTCAACGCGATCCCGGCGGTGGTGGCCGCCGCGCCGGGAATCGTGACGACCCTCGACCTGCCGCTGGTCACGGGCAAGGGGCTCTACCTGCCCGGCTGATCGAATGCACGGCACGAAACGGCGATCCGCTGGACGGCCGCGGCTGCGGGCACGGTAGGGGGCCACCCTGAGCCGGCGGGGCGCGGTTCGCGGGCGCGCGTTTATCGGATACCCTCACTTTTTTATTCGGTAATACGCATCGAAGGTCGATCAGTTGGCGCAGGGCACCAGGGCCTCGTTGAAAACAAGCTGGTATCTGCTGGGGCCGGCATTCGTCGCGGCGATCGCCTATGTCGATCCGGGAAACGTCGCGGCCAACGTCAGCTCCGGTGCGCAGTTCGGCTACCTGCTGCTGTGGGTCATCGTCGCCGCCAACGTGATGGCCGGCTTGGTGCAGTACCTTTCGGCCAAGCTCGGGCTGGTGACCGGGCGCTCGTTGCCCGCAGCGATCGGCAAGGAGATGAGCCGCTCGCTGCGGATTACCTTCTGGGCGCAGGCTGAAATCGTGGCGATAGCAACCGATGTCGCCGAAGTCATCGGTGGGGCGATCGCCCTGCGGATCCTGTTCGGTCTGCCGCTGCCGCTCGGTGGGGTCATCACCGGGGTGATTTCGTTGCTGCTGCTCTCGATCAAAGACCGCCGGGGCCAGATCATTTTCGAGCGCGTCATCACGGGCCTGCTGCTGATCATCGCGGTCGGCTTCGCGGCCAGTTTCTTCGTCGCCACGCCCCCGTCCGACGCGGTGCTCGGTGGATTGGTGCCGCGCTTCCACGGCGCCGAAAGCGTGCTGCTGGCCGCCGCCATCCTGGGGGCCACCGTGATGCCGCACGCGGTATACATGCACTCAGGTCTGGTCCTGGATCGGCATGGGCATCCCGCGTCCGGACCGGAGCGACGCTGGCTGCTACGGGTGACCCGCGTCGACGTGGTGCTGGCGATGGCCGTCGCCGGGACGGTGAACGCGGCCATGCTGCTGGTCGCCGCGATCAACCTGCAGGGCCACGACGACGTCGCGTCCATCGACGGCGCCTACGGCGCGATCCACCACACGCTGGGCCCGGTGATCGCGGTGCTGTTCGCGGTCGGGCTGCTCGCGTCCGGGTTGGCGTCGTCGTCGGTGGGCGCCTATGCCGGCGCGATGATCATGCAGGGTCTGCTGCATCGGTCGATACCGATGATGGTGCGCCGCTTGGTCACGTTGTGCCCGGCCGTGGCGCTGCTGGCCATCGGCCTCGACCCGACGCGCTCACTGGTGATCTCACAAGTCGTGCTGTCGTTCGGAATTCCGTTCGCGGTGCTGCCGCTGGTGAGACTGACCAGCAATCGCAAGCTGATGGGCGACGACACCAACCACCCGATCACGACGGCCATTGGCTGGGCGGTCGCAATACTGGTGACCCTGTTGAACGTGGTGCTGATCTACCTCACCCTGAGAGGGCACTGACAACCGAACGCGCACCGTCCAGCCGTTCCGTGTGGTTTGTCCGACGTTTCTCTATTCTTCATAGTCGCGCCGCTTTGGGCTCGCACACTTACGCGGCCTAAACGTGAATACGGAAGGAAACGCGTCAAATGCCGTCACCTCGCTGGCTGGCCAGACTTTCCGCGCCGCTCATCGTTGGCGCCGCCCTGGTCACGACCGCTACGGTCGCGGCCGCCGACACCGCCGACACCAACTTCCTCGCCCAAATGCGCACCCTGGGATTCACCTGGCCGCCGAATGAGGACGCCGACATCCTCTTTATGGCGCACCACATTTGCGCCGACCGGTGGAACGGCTGGTCGTCACAACAGATTGCCGACGACATCCACAACACCCTGGGCCCGCGCGGTATCAACTTCGGCGACACCACCGCCATGGTGAACCTCGCGGTATCGACGTACTGCCCCTAGGGCCGGCCGACCCACCTTCGGAGCTTGTTTTACATAGCTATACGAAGCACATAGGCTCACCTGGTGCCAGTTTGTGTGACGGTGAGCCGCTGAATGCGGGCGCGCCGGCATTTTTACTTCGCATATGGCTCCAACCTGTGCGTAAGGCAAATGGCCCGGCGCTGTCCCGACGCCACTGATCCGCGGCCGGCGGTGCTGCCCGATCACGATTGGCTGATCAATCAGCGCGGTGTGGCGACCATCGAACCCTTCGCCGGCAATCAGGTGCACGGCGTGCTCTGGCAACTCTGCGACCATGACCTGGCCACACTGGACAGCGCCGAGGGCGTTCCGGTGCGTTATCGGCGCGACGAGTTGACCGTGCACACCGGCGACGGCCCGGCACCGGCCTGGGTCTACATCGATCACCGGGTGACCCCGGGACCGCCCCGCCCCGGCTACCTGCCGAGGATCATCGACGGCGCAGTCCATCACGGACTTCCGCAACGCTGGATCGACTACCTACGGCGTTGGGATCCCACGCACTGGCCGCGCCCGGCATCCAAGAGATCGGCGTCTGGGCCTGGGCCCCAGTCACTTTCGGAGCTGCTGATGCAGCCGGGGGTGATCGAGGCCAGTGCGCTGCGGTCCCGGTTCGGCTTCCTGGCCATCCACGGCGGCGGCCTGGAAGAGATGACCGACGTCATTGCCGAGCGCGCGGCCGAGGCCGCCGGCGCGTCGGTATACCTGGTGCGCCATCCCGACCGCTACCCGCACCACTTGCCCTCGGCACGGTTCGATCCCGCCGAATCCCCCAGGCTTGCCGAGTTTCTCGAGCATGTCGACGTTGCGGTGTCGTTGCACGGATACGGCCGCATCGGGCGCAGCACCCAACTGCTGGCCGGTGGCCGCAATCGCGTGCTGGCCGCGCACCTCGCCAGACACATTCAGCTCAGCGGTTATCAGGTCGTCACCGACCTCGACGATATCCCGCTCGAACTACGGGGGTTACATCCTGACAACCCGGTAAACCGGGTGCGCGAAGGCGGAACACAACTCGAATTGTCCGTTCGCGTCAGGGGTCTCAGTCCGCGCAGCCCGCTGCCGGGATCTGATGGCCTGTCGTCGGTCACCTCGGCCCTGGTGCGGGGCTTGGCGGCCGCGGCTCGCTCCTGGTAATTATTCCTAGTAACGGAGGTTGTTGGTGGCCAAGGATTTTCGATTTGGCATGAGCATGCGGTTCTACAAGTCGCGCGAGGCGCTCCTCGAGAAGGCCAAACGCGCTGAGGACTGCGGGTTCGACATTCTTTGTGTGCCTGACCATTTGGGTGCCGCTGCGCCCTTTCCCACCCTGACCGCGGTCGCGATGGTCACCACCACACTGCGGCTGAGCATGTATGTGCTCAACTCCGCGTTCTACAAGCCGGCGCTGCTCAGCCGGGACATGCAAGGCCTGGACTTACTCAGCGACGGCCGGCTCGAGATCGGGCTTGGCACCGGCTACGTCCGGGAAGAGTTCGAAGCCGCGGAGATCCCCTACCCCAGCGCCGGTGCGCGGGTCGACTACCTCGAGCACATGACGAAGTACTTGAAGGAGCACCACCCCTCGACACCGCTGATCATCGCCGGCAACGGGGACCGCGTGCTGCGGATCGCGGCCCGCAACGCCGACATCATCGGACTGACCGGCTCGAAGGTCAACGACGTCGAGGACCCGTTCGCCGAACGAATTGACTTCGTCCGCAAGGCCGCCGGCGATCGGTTCGACTCCCTCGAACTCAATCTGGCGATCACGGCGATGCCACGCGACGGCGAGACCGAGCCCGACCTCAAGCTCACCCGCGCCTACGCACCGGAGCTCTCCGATGCGGAGATCCTGTCCCAGCCGTCGGTGCTCAGCGGTTCGCCCGCCGAGATCGCCGACACGCTGCGCGGCTACCGGGAGAAGTACGGAGTGTCCTCCTTCACCGTGCAGGACAACAACATCGCCAACTTCTCGAAGGTGATCGCCGAGCTGCGCTGACGCCCGTCGCGGCCAACGGGCCCAAGCCTGCCGTCACGGTAAGCTCAGGCCCGTCCGCCCTCGTAGCTCAGGGGATAGAGCACGGCTCTCCTAAAGCCGGTGTCGCAGGTTCGAATCCTGCCGGGGGCACAGCGTGGGGTGTATGACCTCGGGTGATGCCTGACAGTGTTTCGGCTGATGGTTGACAGTTACTTCGGTTGATCCTTGACACTCCCTGGATGCCCGAGGTGGGGCGCGGGTACGACGTTCTGGGGCACGGATCGACGCCGAAAGTTGTCGTACCCCGATGTGATGATGTCGTTATGTCTTCGACCATATCCGCCGGCACTGTGGCGGTGAGTCCTGGCGAGCGGCTGGAGGTGTTGTTCGAGGAGTTGGCGGAGTTGACGGGTCAGCGTAATGCGATTGATGGGCGCATCGTGGAGATCGTGGCCGAGGTCGATCGCGACGAGCTGTGTGGCGTGACGGGCGCGCGGTCGGTGGCGGCGTTGGTGGCCTGGAAGCTCGGTTGCTCGTCGGCAAATGCCCACACGATCGCCACGATCGCGGGCCGGCTGGCGGAGTTTCCCCGCTGCGCTCAGGGTATGCGGGAGGGGCGACTGTCGGCCGATCAGGTCGGTGTGATCGCGGCGCGGGCCGGGGCGGGAGCTGATGAGCACTACGCGGCGCTGGCAGAGGTCGCGACGGTCAGCCAGTTGCGCACCGCGGTCAAGCTGGAACCGCGACCCGAGCCTCAGCCGCAACCTCAACCTTCGATTACCAAAACCTGCGACGAGGAGTTCACGTGTTGGCGGATCAAACTGCCGCACCACGACGCCGCAAAGTTCGACGCCGCCTTGGCGTCTCATCGCGATGCGCTGATCGCCGAGTGGAAGCTTGCGCACGGCAAGGGTGACGGCGCGTCAGATCTGCGGCCGCCGGTGCCGGGCACTGTCGAGGCGTTGATGCGCCTGGTCGAGACGGGGTGGGACGCCGAGGCGGCCCGCCGCCCGCATGGGCAGCACACCACTGTGGTGGTGCACGTCGATGTGGAGCAGCGTGTTGCGGCGCTGCATTTGGGTCCGCTGCTGTCCGACGCCGAGCGCCGCTACCTGAGCTGTGATGCCAGCTGTGAAGTGTGGTTCGAACGCCACGGCGAGGTCATCGGTGCCGGGCGCGCAACCCGGCTGGTCAACCGGCGGCTGCGCCGCGCGCTCGAGTATCGCCATCCCACGTGCGCGGTTCCTGGCTGTGGCGCCACGCGTGGTCTGCACGCCCATCACATCCGGCACTGGGAAGACGGCGGCCCCACCGAGTTGGTCAACCTGGTGTTGGTGTGCCCGTATCACCATCGGTTGCACCATCGAGGCGTGATCACCATCACCGGCTCCGCGGACGCTCTCATCGTCACCGACCACACCGGCCGACCGCTCAGCCCGGGATCGCTGGCGCGCCCACCAACCCAACCCCCGCCCGCGGTCCCGCCATGCCCCGGGCCCACCGGCGAACGCGCCCACTGGTGGTGGTATGAACCCTTCGAACCAAGACCTTCACCGACACACAACCAGACCAATCACCCGGTCCCGTGCTGACCCTCAAACACACTGGGGCATAAAGAAATTCGTTCACGTCACCCGGCCGAGTGATTCGCGGTAGAACCAAGCCCACAGCCGTGGTGTAAGAGTTCGCTCGATCGCGTGACCCTTCGGGATGCAGTTTAGACGGTGAGGTGGTTACTGGTATCGCGACGACCGCGCTCCCCTCGCCGTGGCCGCGATGACGAGTCGCGACGAGTCTCTATCCTGCCTGCCTTGAATGGCCGCCGCTGACCTATTCGCGGTCGCGGCCGTCCAGGCCAAGTTGCCGCGCCATGGCGGCGGCGTCCCAGTACTCGCGTGCCCGACGAATCTTGCCGTCCTCGATCTCGCACACAAAGCAGACAGGTAGCTCGAAGGTGCCGACGGTGGGCTTGGCGTTTGAAACGTCGATGCCGTGCAGTCCTTGCCTCTTTTCGGAGGCAGTCACTTCGCCGGCGAGCGAAACGATGGTCACATATTCGACGCACGCCTCCCTGTCGGTGGCGAAGATGTGTGTCAGCCGCTTGTGACTTTTTCGGGAATAGGCCAGCCGGGCGAGGTCTTCCATGTCACCGTGGCCGCGCCAGACGACACCGGTTGGGGTTTCGAAAATCTCGACATCATCGGACATGTAGTCGAGCGCCGTCATGTCCTGGCGATTGTGGGCGTCTAGCCAAGCCTTGATCAGCTCGACGTTCGCCTGCACAGCGTCCATGCCCGCGCCTTCCGTCCGGAGCGGCGTCACTGGTCGCTCGATCGCGTGACCCTTTCGGGGTGCAGTCTAGGCGGTGAGTGCTGGTGTGGTGGGCTCCTGTTCGCCGGTAGTGGTTAGTGCGGCGCGGGATCGGGTCAGGACGTCGAGTCCGGGGTAGCGTCGGCCTTCGATCCATTCATCGTGTTGTTCGGCTAACACGGCGCCGGAAGAACGCCAGCCAGCCCGCGCCGTCCTCCGCTGACGACACGGCCACGCCCAGGATTTCTCGGTAGCCCTCGGCGTTGACGCCGGTGGCGATCAGGGTGTGCACCCCGACGACGCGGCCCGCCTCGCGGACCTTGAGCACCAGCGCATCAGCCGCGACGAACGTGTACGGGCCGGCATCGAGTGGCCGGGCGCGAAACGCCTCCACTGCCTCGTCGAGCTCTTTGGCCATCTCCGAGACTTGGGACTTGGACAGCCTTGTCACACCGAGGGATTCGACCAACCGCTCCATGCGCCGGGTGGACACTCCCAGCAGGTAGCAGGTGGCCACCACACTGGTCAGGAATGGCCACATCGATGGTGCCGGCGCGGCCACTTCCCTGGACGCAATTCGCGGAACCAACGTCAGCGGAAGCGGACGTGCACCGTGCCCAGACCGAAGATCTTCCGGCCGCGCGACTTCGCGCCGACAATGACGACCCCACTGCGGGTTTCGGGATCCAACGACTTGATCCGGCCGCTGTACTCGATATCCGCACCCTCGGCGGCCGACACGATCACGGGCTGGGACAGCCGCACCGCGTAGCGGGTCACCGCGCCGGGATCGCCGGTCCAGGTCGAGGCAAACGCGGCACCCAAACCAATCGTGAGCATTCCATGGGCAATCACGTCGGGCTGTCCCGCCATTTTGGCGAGGTTCTCGTCCCAATGCAGCGGGTTGGCGTCGCAGGCCACCCCGGCGTAGTTCACCAGGTCGCCGCGGGACAGTCGGGCGTGGTGCACCGGTAGCTCGTCACCGACTTTCACGTCATCAAAGGACGGCGTCCCCGGGGTGCGGGCCGCGCCTCCCTCGGAGATCCGAACCTCGTCCGCCGGGCGCACCGTCTTGTGGTAGCCCGCATCGGAATATTCGATTCCGGCGAGGTTGACGTCGTGCATCATCACTTTCTGAGCGGTCCCCCTGATCGCCGGATCGACATCCTCGGCGGTGACGCCGACGACCGTGGTGTGCAGGGTGTGCACCCGCTCGCCGGCCGAGTCGGTGAAGGTGTTGGTCACGGTGATCAGGTCTCTGCCGGCGAACCTGCGCACCGATGACAATTCGACGTCAATGTGCAGTTCGTCGCCGGCCACGATCGGCCGGTGCTGCTCGAACACCTCTTCGGTCTGCAGGTACATCTCGTAACCAATGACCACCGATTCGAAGAGGTGTCGGTTTGCCGCCATCGCCGGGGCCGAGGTGAACGTCAGCGGCGCCACCACGTCCGAATATCCCAACTCCGCGGCAGCGGCGACATCCCAGTGCGCAGGGTGATAGTCCTGCACGGCACGCGCGAATTCGCGCAGCTTCTCGCGGCCGACCTGATAGACGTCTTCCATCGCGTAGTAATGGCCGACCCGCGAATCGAGCGTCGACGAGTCTGCTGCCGTCATCAGTTTCCCCACCTGTTCTATTCGATTGAACCCTGAGGCCAACCAAAGAACACTAGCGTGCGGACACCATTGCAATACGCGCCGATACTCCTCGCCCCTAAATCGCACCGGACAACCCGAAACCGCTTCGCCAAATCGACTGGACGCCTTGGCCATCCGTCATCTTTGCGATGGCGTCAAACTAAATCTCTTCCAGCACCGGAATATTCACCCTGGCCGGATCACGCACCGGCGACCGCCGGGTGCCCCTGCGCCCAGTCCGGTCGACGGCCGAGATGGCGCAGAATGCGGTCGAAATCGTCGCCGTCCGGTGCCTCGAGTGCGGGCCCGAACGGCGCTCCCTGCCCGGCGCGGAATTCGCCGTCGGGCACAGCCAGCACCAGGGGCAGCGCCGCGGCAATGACGTCGGTGGGTAGCTCGTAGTGCAGGCCCAGCGATGCGGCGACGTCCCAGCCGTGGACGACATAGTCCACAAAATGAAAGCCCATCGCCATCGCGCCGGGAACCGCAGCGCCCTCGCCGAACTCGGGCAGCCCGAAAAGCGCCTCGCGCGTCCCATCTGCAGCGAATGCGTCGACCACGTCGAGTGCGGCATCGGCGTAGACGCGCGCATGATCGGCCCTCACCGCGTCGATGACGGCATCCGCATTCCAGTTCTCGAGATCTGCGCCCGCACCTCGCGCCGCCGCGGCGAATCCCCGATGTTGGACGGTCATATGGGCGAGGAGGTTCAGCAGTGTCCAATCTCTACAGGGCGTCGGTTTGGCGAAGTCGGCACGAGTGACGGCGTTGACGATGTCGATGGAGTGCAACACCGCGATGCGATGCAATGGCCGGATATCAGGTGAATTAGTAAGCATGAATACACGATATGCATCCGCTTACGATAGTGCAATGCCTATCATGGCGCGGTGGCTGAGACCTCGCCGGACCGGCGCCCTGACCTGGCCGCGATGCTGGCGCCGCTGCTGCGCGAGCTGATCGCGGCCGAGGAGCCGGTCCTTGCAGCGCACGGCATGACGATGTGGGGTTACGTCGTGCTCCTGGCGCTGGACCGGTCGTCGATGCGTTCCCAGGCCGCGCTGGCCGCGGCGATCGGCGCCGATAAGACCCGGATCATCCGCACCCTCGACGACCTGCAGGACGACGGCTACATCGAACGACGGCCCGACCCGGACGATCGCAGAGTGCGACTGCTCGCCATCACCGAAGCCGGTCGGCGCGTCAAGGACGCCGTGCAGAGCGAAATCCAGCGGGGCGAAGAACGCTGGCTCGGCGAACTCAGCGCCGACGAGCGAAGGATCTTCCTGCGGTCCCTCGAGCGGCTGACTCCCCGCGATTGGGGTTGACGCCGGGAACGCGAAATATTTGCCCACCGGAAAGGTCTGGCTACTAGGTACATCCAAACCATGCGGACTGCGCACACAGTGCGCTGGATCGCGCACTGTGCAGTAGGCCAGGACTCCTGGACGGGCATAGTCGATGGTCGTTCGGTCGGCCACGAGTGTGGGAGGAGGCGATTCGAGCTGAGCGCGGCGACACTCGCTGCGCCCTCGACGATCCCGCCGGCACCTCAACTTGCCGCAAGGCCCCGTCGTGAGGGATTTCCGGCGCGGGCTCGGCTCAGTGGTCAGCGCGATGATCTCGACCGTGAGCATGCAGTACGACACCCTCGACGACTACGAGTTCTCGCGTTTCTCCGCCACGATCGACGACCTGTTGTTCGCGTGCATGACCGGTCGTGGCGGAGCTCCTGACACCCTCGGTTCAGTCGAGCAGGCGGTGCGCGAACACGTCGCGCGGTACGCGAGCAATCCCGACCTCGCCTCGACCGGTGTCGGCCACTCGTTGGGCTGGTCGGTGCGAAAGAAGCTCGCAGGCAAAGTCGGTCTTCACTACTGGGCGGCGCGCATCAAGTCCGGGCAGTGACGGACCTGATTGCCCCCGGCGCGTTTGGCCTCGTACATCGCGGCGTCGGCGCTGCCGATCAAGTCGTCGATCACTTGCATGTCGGCAATCGCCGGAAGCTCAGCAAGCGGGATCGCGGCAGTCCCGATGCTGGCGGTGATCGAGAACGGAAGGTCGGCGACCGCTTGGCGGAGCTGTTCGGTCATGGTGGCGTGCTGCGGTGTGGCGGCGGTGTCGACAACGACGAATTCCTCGCCTCCGACGCGAGCAATCACCGCCGCGGGCCGGCAGTTCTGTTCGAGCGCCGAGCCGACCGCAACCAATGCCTGGTCGCCGACCGCATGCCCCTGGGTGTCGTTGATCTGCTTGAAGTTGTCCAAGTCGATGACCACCGTCACCAGATAGGTGCCCGGCGGCCGGCCCTGCAATGCCATCAGCTCCGACACCGCGTTGTAGAAGGAGCGCCGGTTGTGCAAGCCGGTGAGTGAATCGCGGTCGGCGCTGCGCAGGTCGTTACGCAGCGTATGCATCAGCGACAGAATGCCAAAGGGCACACCGACATTGAGCACCGCAACGGTAATCAGCCCGGCGCTGATCAGGGCTACGTCGCCGTCGGCGGTGATGAATCGATGTGCCAAGATCGCCGCGCAAATCACGGCCAGCACGAAGTTGGTGAGCACTAGACGAAGCGAGTGGAAGTACGCGATGAAGCCACCGAGCATGGCGAAAACCGTGCATCCCATCAGCCCGGTGTAGGGGTTGGATAAGCACAAGGATGCGACGGCAATGGCCGTCATTGCCGAAAACGCGAACAGGATCGATTGACGTCGGGTGGGCCAATGGAACAACCACAGGGTCGCGCCGACCACCCCCAGCACCGATATCGCGACCGAAATCGCCCGCAAAAGCGGCTGGGTGGGTCCGGTCGGGCTCCATAGCATGAGGGTCGGCAGCGCGCTTTGTGCGGCGATGGCAAGGAAATTTGATCTTTGCCAAACCTTCTGCAGATCGCGATTCTTCAAATAGGCGCTGAGCAGGTCATAGTGATCAGATTGCTTCACCATCGACCTGCTCGTCCCAATCGGGTGATGCAACGTCGTGCACCGGAATTGCCACGTGAAGAATTAAATACCTAAGACATTGTTGCCGCATTTCGGAAAACCGCATTCATCACTCGGGTGGGGCCACCTAGCGGAGTAGCCGGTGCGTGCGCTGGCAAGTAAACCGGGGACCGCGTCGCGGTCCACCCTACGAGGAGGTACGAGGCTTACCACCCGTTGGGGTGGCCAGAATGGGAAAAATGGGTAGTGATGCGATGAAACACGGCGTTCGGAGTTAGCGTTGAATTCATGACCGCTGGACGTTCGCGCAGGTAGCCCTGTGATAACCCCTGGCCCGATGACGACCGACACCCTCGACGAGGCGGTTACGGGTACAGGACTGGTCTCGGCATATCAGCAGGTCGTGACGCTGCCGAGCGAAACAGTCGTTGGCTATGAAGCGTTAGCGCGCTGGCCGAAGCTGGATAATCCATCGCCCATCGATGTGTTCGCCCGCGCCCAACAGACCGGCCGTTTGAATACGCTGGACGGCGCCTGCATTCGTGCCGCGGTCCGGGGCGCATTGTTGAGTACGTCGACTCCCGGAATGCTGCTGTTGATCAATTGCGAACCCGCCACGTCGCACGTCGACCTGGCGCAGGACGACGACGTTAGGCACGCCGCTTCGCGCTTCCGCCTCACGTTCGAAGTCACCGAGCGGGGATTGTTGATCAATCCGCGGGCACTGCTGCGCAAGGTCACGGCGCTGCGTTCGCTGGGATTCGCGATCGCGCTCGATGACATCGGCTCACACCCCGATTCGCTGGTGTTGCTCGACGTGCTGACGCCCGAAATCCTGAAACTCGACATGGGTTTGATACAGCACCAACCGGATCGGATGCAGGCCCGCACCGTTGCGGCCATCACCGCGCACCACGAACGGACCGGTGCCGTGATTTGCGCCGAAGGTATCGAAACCGAGGACCATCTGGAACAGGCATTGGCCTATGGCGCCACGCTCGGTCAGGGTATGCGGTTCGGCGGTCCTGGAGAGCTTCCGCACAAGCCACAGGCGTTCTCGTGGCCGGCGCGAAAGATGCAGCCTGCACCGACAAAAGTCGACTCGGCGAAACATGGCCTGGCAGAAGACGTTCCGACGACGCGGATCGTCCGCAAGGACACCGTCACCGAACTCGCCCGACACATCGGCCGGATAGCCGTCACCGCCGAAACCCCGCCGATGATTCTCTTCACGCTGAAAGACACCGACGACATTCACCAGATGTCCCAACAAAACCTCTCGATAGTCGCCGAAAGATCGCCCCTGGTAGCGGTTTTCGGCCAGCATCTGCCCGAGGAGCTGGGACCGCGGGTCCGGCAGGTGCGGCTCGATCCAGACGATCCGTTGACGCAAGAGTCCGCCGTCCTGGTGCTCGGGCCCGACACTGCGGCGGCGCTGATCGCACGCGAACGCACCTTCCCCGGATGCGGACCGGACTCAGATGAAGATCGCCGGTACGAGATGTCGATCACCTTCGACCGGGCCCGCGTCACGGCGGCAGCGCGAAGCCTGCTCGACCGGCTCGAGTGATCCGATCACGGCAGGATTTGGCGTCGACGCGCCTCCGCGATTGATTCGCCACGCCGCGCGACACCGAGCTTGACGTAGAGACCCTTGAGGTACCACTTGACGGTGTTGATCGTGACACCGAGGTTGCGGGCGATCTGCTTGTTTGTCATGCCGCGTTCCAGCAGACGCAGAATTTCCACTTCCCGGCCGCTGAGCCCTTCCTCGGGCAAGGAGTTGCGTTCCCCGGGCAGGCCGATCATCCGGATCGCCGCCTTCGGGGCGTCGGAGTGCGCGGTGGTCAGCAGCAATGACAGGTATTCGGCCGGCACCTCCGGCAGTTCGGCGTCCCGTCGACCGGTCCGGCTGGCTTCCCGAAGGCCGACAATGACATTCAGCAACTCGGGCCCGGCGTCGACGACCGTACGAAGTAGACCCGCGTCCGCACCGGCGATCAGTGCGGGCACCAGCTCTTCGGTAGCGGCGCACGCATCACCGGCCAGAGCCAGTGCCCTGGAAAGCGCTACGGTGCTGGCCACCTCGGCGTAGCGCGCGCCCGCATCGCGATTGTTCTGCCGGATCGTGGCCAACAGATCGATCGCTGCGTCGTGATTGCCGCGTGCACTGAGAATCTGCGCCTGCATCACCAGCCGGTAGTGACGCACGGCCATGGCGATGCTGTTGGCGCCCGACGGCATTTCGGTGTCCTGGCGGTCGAGGACGTCCTGCGCGCGGTCGATGTCGCCCGCTGCCACGTGCAGGCTTAAGCGCGCGCAGTCGAGGGCGGCGGATAACCGCGGCAGCGAGAGCAATTGTGCCGCTTGACATCCCTCGTCGAGCAAGGAAAAAGCGTCGTCAATGTCGCCACGCAGCACCTTGATGCGCGCCAGGGTGTTATAGGTCGCGATCATGAAGTCGGGGACACCGCTTTCCGCCCCGAGTTCGTGACATTCCTCCAAAAGCGTTTCAGCCGAGTCGATTTCGCCGCGTTCGTAGCACAGTCGACCTACCAATGCGCCCGCCAGCCGCGCGGCGTGTGAATGCTCGCCGGCCATGCTCCGCGCCAAATCACGGGCCTCGACATAGCGCTGTTCGGCGGTGTCCAGATCGAGCTGGGCGAACGCCGCCAGCCCGGCGAAGCATCGTCCGTACACGCCGGCAAACGGGCCGCTGGCCATTTCGTGAAATGGGTTGGCCCACTGTTGACGCGAGAGCGCCCTGTCGTAGGCGAAGGTATGGATGTCGACGAACGTGCAGATGTTCGACGAGACCGCCACCAGGAACGGCCGGCAGGCCGGCTTGTCCACGATGCAGGGCGCGACCAGAGCGGCAGCGCGATCGATGCGGTCGCGGTAGACGTCGGTACACGCCTGCACGACGTCGGCCTCGGCAAGGAGTCCGGCGGCTGCCGCATCGGTTGCCCCATCCAGGGCGGCGCGCACGTGATCCAGTGCGATCTGCGCGTCCTCGGCCCGCTGCAGCAGACAATTCGCCCACGCGATCGCGATTTGCAGCGTCGGCCTGGTCGGCACCAGGTCCTTCGGCAGCCTGTTCACCAGCCCGAGCAGGCTGGCCATCCGGCTGTGCTCGACGAGGTACATGGCCTGCTGTTCCACCAGATCGACGGCCTCGGTCTCGTCGCCCGCGGCCAGCGCGTGCGTAACCGCCTCGCTGAGCAGTCCCTGCTCGGAGAACCAGGCCGACGCGGTCCGGTGCAGGTTCACGATCCGGTCGGCATGATCGCGTTCCAGACGCTGGCGCAGGTATCCGCCGAAGAGGTGGTGGTAGCGAAACCACTCGCGGTTGTCGTCGAGTTGCATCAAGAACATGTCGCGGCGTTCCAGCTCTTCGAGGATGGCCTGTCCGCGAGGCTGCCCGCTGACGGCTGCCGCGAGGCCGCCGCAGAGTCGATCGCAGATCGAGGTGGTCAGCAGAAAGTCGAGCAGCTCGCCGGGCAGAGCGTCCAGCACATTCTCGGCCAGGTAGTCGCCGATCGAGTGGTGGCGGCCGGAGAAGCCGCTGATCAGCGCCGCGGCGTCCTTGGTGTTGCGCAGCGACAGGGTGGCCAGTTGCAGTGCGGCGATCCAGCCGTCGGTGCTGGACCACAGTCGCAGCACGTCGTCGCCCTCGAGCTCCAGCGCGTTGAGGTCGAGTAGGAAAGCCGCGGATTCGCGTGGGTCGAAGCGCAACTGCGTCGCGTCGATTTCGCTGACCTGGTCGCGCACCTTGAGCTTGCCGATCGCCGGTGTGCGGGTTCGGCTGGTCACGATCAGGTGCAGGTTGTCCGGGCCGACGTCGAGCAGGAATTCCAGTGCCGCGATCGTCTCGGGGTTGTCGATCAAATGCCAGTCGTCGAGCACAATCGCCACGGGCAGACGGTATTCCGCGACCTGGTTGACCAGCTCGGTCAGCACGTAACGCTGCGCGTCACGCGACTGCTGTTCGAGAAGATCCGCCAATTCGGCGCCCACCGTGGGCTCGACGCGACGGGCCGCCTCGATGAGGCTGCGCAGGAAGGAAAAGACGTCGTTGTCGTCGCGGTCGAGACTGATCCATGCCGTTGGAACGCCTTCGGCACGCAATTCGCGCTGCCATTGCATCGCCAGGGTGGTCTTGCCGAATCCGGCCGGTGCGTGGATCAAGGCCAAGCGCTTATTGCGGTTGGCCCGCAGCAGATCGATCAAGCGGTCGCGGGCGACGAGCTTGCCGAAGTAGGTTGGTGGTTGGATCCTGGTAGCGACGATCCGTGCGGAGCGCGTGTTGGTCTGCACCGAATACGCCTCCCCTCGAGCGGCTGCCGGCAATGCAGCGAGGCAACTTATCCGATCCCCCACCACATATTTAACCCAACTGCCCTCCCTCTGCCAGACCTGGGACTTCGGATCGGGTGATACGGCAGTCGCAGGCGGCCGGCCGCGGGCTCCTACTGCGGTCGCAGATCAAGATCGCACCTGAGCACGATGCGTGTGAATGACCGAAATTCGTAGCGTCGATGCATGACACAACACGAAGAGCGATCCGATGGCTGACATCGGCGCTGTGTGGCGGCGTCCGGCATCCGTCGAACGCGCATCGGTGACCGGCTGGTTTGCCGGGGTGGTTCTCCCCGCGAATTCAGCACAGGCTGGCGTCGGGTCTTTCCCGTTGCCGCGCAACAGTATTGGTCGGCTACTCGCGGACTTGATGGTAGGAGCCCGCGAGGCTGTCCGCAGTGCATTTCGGACCCGAGCGCCGGGCGGGCAACCCCAGCAGCGCTACCATCACCCGCGCCGCGAAGCTTTCATCGAGGACGCGGCGATGTCTCGCGAGATGTACCGACTGTGACAGGCTGGGATGTACTACCGGGGTAGGACATGGATGCCTGCCCCGGGGTGATGCCAACGACCCTCGCGCCCTTTACGATCAGGCCATGCCGGACGCGCTGAAGCGCCGCGTACAAACCTGGGCGCGCAGGAAAGAGCAGTTGCTGCCCTCCGGCTTCAGCATGACCGTCGTCGCCGGTTTCGACGCGATGATGGTTGTGGTGGGCAGTATCGCAGCCCTGCAGCGTCCCGCTTCCGAGTGGCCGATCGTGGTGATCGCGATGGTGATCGCGTTCAGCCCCGAGATCGTGTTCTTCTCTTTCGATCTCAGCGGCATCGTCAACAGGCACGAGGGCCCCACGCTTTGGGCGGCGTTCATGGTGGGGACCGCGATCCTGCTGTTCGCCACCCCCACGGCGATTACCGGCGATTTCGCCCCGCTGATGCTGACCCTGACCGTCGGCATGGTCAGCGCCATCACCTCGGCACGCGGCGGCGCGCTGGCCGCTGCTTCCGCGGCCGCCCTGCTAGGGTGCGCCGCGGCCATGCACCGGCTGAACACCCCGGCGCTGTATCTGGCATTCGTCGCAATCGGTTGGCTCGTCGGCTATCTGATGCGCACCCAGCAAGACCTCCTTATCAAACAGGGCCACATGCAGGACCAGCTGGCTCAGCACGCCGCGGCCGACGAACGCCGGCGCATCGCGCGGGAAGTGCACGATGTCATCGCACATTCGCTCAGCGTCACGCTGCTGCACTTGACGGGAGCACGCCACGCGCTCGAGCACGACGGCGTCGACGAGGACTCCGTTCGCGCCCTGCAGCGCGCCGAACACCTGGGGCGACAGGCGATGGCAGACATCCGGCGCACCGTCGGATTACTCGATGCCGAAACCATGGGACTCACCCCGGAACCGGCCGTCACCGATATCCCCACCCTGGTAGAGGATTTCAGCCGCGCCGGGCTGAATGTCAGCTTGGGTGTCAACGGATCTCTCGACGACATCTCGGCGGCCGCGGGACTGGCGTTGTACCGGATCGCTCAGGAGTCGCTGGCCAACGTCGCCAAACATGCGCCCGACGCGGCGACAAGGATCACTCTCACAGTATCGCGCACCGCGGCGACGCTGAACGTCGTCAACGAGCTGCCCGCCGCAACCGCCGAGCGGCCCGTCGAGCCAGGGCGCGGATTGCATGGGATGACGCAGCGCATCGAGCTACTGGGCGGCACAATCAATTTCGGCCCCAGCCGAGGCGGGTGGTCGGTGCATGCCAGCGTGCCGTCGAGCGCCCACGCATCCGACCCGCCGACGCGGATACCGGCTTCGTGAACGACGACAAATCTCTGGTGAATGCCCTGATCGTCGATGATCAGGAGTTGGTCCGCTCAGGCCTGTCGTTGATCCTGCGTGCCAAGCACGGCATCGTCGTGGTCGGCGAGTGTTCGGACGGCGACGAGGTTCCCGAGGCCGTGGCGTGCCATCGACCCGATGTCGTGGTGATGGATCTGCGCATGAAACGCGTCGACGGGATCGAGGCGACCCGGCGGCTGACCGAATCCGGCGGGCCACCGGTGCTCGCACTGACCACGTTCAATGACGACGAACTACTATCCGGCGTATTGCGCGCCGGGGCAGCAGGTTTCGTGCTCAAGGAGTCGCCGGCCGAGGAACTCATCCGCGCCGTTCGGGCCGTCGGCAACGGCCACAGTTACCTCGACCCAGCCGTCACCGCACGGGTACTGACCACCTATCGCGCCACGGCTGCACCATCGGCCGTTCCGGCCGTCTCGATCGACGAGCTCACTCCTCGCGAGCGCGATGTGCTCACATTGATTGCCAAGGGGCACACTAACGCTGAGATCGCCGACGAGCTATTCATCTCGGGCCTTACGGTCAAGACCCACATCGGTCGCATCTTCACCAAGCTCGGGTTGCGCGACCGCGCCGCCGCGATCGTCTTCGCCTACGAACACCGCATCATCGCCCCGTCTTGACGGCTGTGGTCTACGGCAGCACCGTGTGCATCAACATCACGTCGTACGCGGACCACAGCGACAGGTTGAAGTACAGGTCCCGACCCGACGACCAGGGGTGGATCATCGGCGCGTAGATGCCACCGGGCATCTGGAACGACGACACGAGCGGCTGCTCCGCGCTCCACGGTCCCGTCGGCGTCGGCGCGGTCCGCGCCACGACGTCGTTACTGCCGCCGTTGGTGTACAGCACCAGGTACTGCTTCAGGTAACTGTTGTACTGGGCTGACATCTCACCCACCGGCCCGGGCCAAAGTGGTGTTGCCGCACCAGGATTGGCGGCAACCCAGTGCCCGCCGTTGTCGCCGTTCCAGTATTGGTACTTGCTCAGGTCCGGCAGCTGCGCCGGGGGAACACGCGACAGGTATGCCGCACCACCTCGTCCAGACGGCGTTCCGAAGTTGTAGATATAGCCGTCCTGGCCCTTCATGAACGCGCCCATCTGAAAGTTCTCGTTGCCGGGGGTGTACCCGGCGCCGGGCACGGTGTCAGGCGAAGACGTGCGGATCGAACCGGGGAAGATCCCCCAGTTCTGGCCGTTGTCGTTGGATCTGGCGATGGCCGAATAGTTCGTCGACCATTCGCCGTCGCGGCCCCACTGCCGGATCGACATGTAGCTCATGTATTGCGTGCGGCCCAGCGACATGGCCGACGTCGGAATGATGCCCGTTTCGTGGCTCGCCTTGTGGATGGTGTTGACGACCTGCTTGGAAAGCCCGTTGGTCCAGACCGGCGAGCCGGAGTAGTTGTTGTTGGGCACACCGTCGGAGATGTGGATTCCCTGCGACAGATCATGGTCGTTACTGCGGAACAGCACGTTGTACCGCCATTGCTGTCCGCGAACCTTGCAATAGCCGAAGGTGTCACCGAAGGCCATCAAGGCCTGGCGGTTGGCAGGATCGCCGTTGTCCCAGATGATCCCGAGGTCCGTCCCGGAAATGCCGAAACGTTGCAAGGTCTTGTTCGGGCCGTTGGGCCCGGTCACCCAGTCGACCAGTGACGTCGGCGCTCCGGCGATCTGAGCCGGCGGCGCTGCCGCGTCGGGTGCCGGCTGTGGTGCAGCGGCGGGCGGAGCCGGGGGTGCCGCATTCGGCCGTAACGGCGCCGCATTCGGTGACTGCGGGAGCCCGGGCACCGGCGGGTTCGGCGCCGGCGGCGGCACCACGCCCGCCTGCGGAACCATCGGGGCCGAGTATCGCTGGCCGCCGCCGGTGGTCGGCTTGAGGAACGAGGAGATCAGCGGGCCCAACTTGGGCAGCGGCGCCTGGTCATTCGTGTGCGAGGGCCGTCGCCCGGTCGGCGGCTGGACGACCGGCTGGGGCGCGGGTATCGGCGCCTGAGCGGGAGGCTCGACGTTCGCGTCGGGCGCACCGCATGGTGTGGCGTTTGCTGACGGCGCGGGGCCTGCCGCGACGATGTAAGCGATAGCGGCCACCGGCACCAACGCTAGCGACATGGTCCGAAGAATCCCCGACAAAGTCATACCTTTCCAGGAGCGAGACGCCACATTGACGTACGCAGTTGGCTCATGTGACGATAGTGATTTAAGGGGCTTGTGTGACCAGTGATCAGCTAATAGGTATGCATCCGTGACCGTGTCGAAACCCTGGTTTCAAGCCATTCCAAGGTGGATTTGCTAGGGGCCCGTTCTCATCCCGCGGGCAACTGCGCAACGGCACACCGCAACCGCTGCGAAGTCAGACAATCCTGAGGCGCGGAACAAATTGCCATGGACAACCTGCGTTGCCAGGGCAGCCCAGGTACGCTCCCATGCGCAGCAAGCCCGTCATCGCGGGTGGGCAGTCCGCCAAGGAGGGCGAGCGGTGAGTACAGGTAACGGGTTGCAGCCCAAACGATTCGAAACCGGACGCGCTTACCTCAACCGAGTGGTCGCCGCCTCCATGGCCGGCACCGTCGTCGAATGGTACGAGTTCTTCCTCTACGGCACCGCGGCCACCCTGGTGTTCGGCAAAGTCTTCTTCGCCAAGGGCGGCAACGACCTCGATGCCATCCTGGCCGCGTTCGTGACCTACGCCGTCGGGTTTGCCGCGCGCCCCCTGGGCGGCATCGTCTTCGGCCAACTCGGGGATCGGTACGGACGCAAGAAACTGCTGCAGCTGAGCCTGGTACTGGTCGGTGCCTCCACCTTCCTGATGGGTTGCCTGCCTACCTTCGCTCAGATCGGATACTGGGCCCCGGCGCTGTTGGTGACGCTGCGGTTCGTCCAGGGTTTCGCCGTCGGGGGCGAGTGGGGCGGCGCGGTTCTGCTTGTCGCCGAGCACAGCCCGAACGCCAGCCGCGGCTTCTGGGCGAGTTGGCCGCAGGCCGGGGTGCCGGGCGGCAATATGCTGGCCACCGCGGTGCTGCTGGTTCTCACCTCGACCCTGTCGGACGCGGAGTTCCTCAGCTGGGGCTGGCGGGTGGCCTTCTGGTTATCCGCGGTCGTCGTCCTGATCGGCTACTACATCCGCACCAAGGTCACCGACGCCCCGATCTTCCTGGAGGCCCAGCGAGAGGCGGAGCGCGCCAAATCGACTCGCGCCGGCGTCCTCGAGGTGATAAAGCGTTACCCGCGTGGCATTTTCACCGCCATGGGACTACGGGTGGGCGAAAACATCATGTACTACCTGGTGGTCACCTTCTCCATCACGTATCTCAAGGTGCATGTGCACGCGAACACCAAAACCATCTTGTGGTGGCTGTTGGTCGCGCACGCGGCGCATTTCGCGGTCATTCCCTTTTTCGGGCATCTCAGCGATCGATTCGGTAGGCGCCCAGTCTATTTCGTCGGTGCTGTTGCGACCGCCACCTGGGGCTTCTTCGCCTTCCCGATGATGAACAGCGGCCACAATGCGGTCATCATGTCCGCGGTCGTCATCGGTCTGGTGTTCCACGGGGTGATGTACGCGGTGCAGCCGTCGGCCATGGCCGAGATGTTCCCGACCCGGATGCGGTATTCGGGCGTCTCACTGGGATATCAGGTCACGTCGATCGTGGCCGGGTCGCTCGCGCCGATCATTGCGGTTCGACTGCTCGAGATCTACAACTCGGCAGTGCCCATCGCGTGGTATCTGGCGGGCGCCGCCGCGGTGAGCGCGGTGGCCGCCGTCGCCGCCCGCGAGACGAAGGGCATCGACCTTGCCGAGGTGGATCGCGCCGACGCTCAGGGTGTGGCGGGTCGGTCTGCTCGGCCCCCGGAGGGACCCGAACCCACCGAGCTTGTCGGGGGGAGCGTCTAGGGCATAATGCGGCGGTGAGCAGGGGAAATCCCCGTTCGCACAGGTCAGAGGCGTCGCTACGAACCTCGTGACGAGCCTTTTGCCATGTTTGCCCGTGCCCGGGGATGGTAATGCCCCAACAGGGTGTGCGCGTCGGCCGGCCTACGCGCCCATCTAGGTCCCGTCGGTTCAGCCCGAGAGCCGACGGGTCCGCCATTTCTGGGGCAAATTCTGAACATCTGGTGTTGATCGCCAAACCCCGGCCCCGCCCGCACTCAACCAATTACCCTCCAGCTACCGAGTGTCCTCGCGGACGATCGGGAGTCTCTATCACAAATAAGGCCACTTGAAGGTTTGCCGGGCGGACAGCTGATCGAGCGCAAGGGCCGGATCGTGGCAGCTAAGGAGCCTGCTGCGGTGGATTTCGGCGTGTTGCCGCCCGACGTCAATTCGGGTCGAATGTATGCAGGTCCGGGCTCGGATTCGATGCTCGCCGCGGCGGCCGCGTGGGATGATGTGGCCGCCGAACTGAGTACGGCCGCGACTTCGTACCAGCAGGTGATTTCAGCGCTGACCGTCGAGCCATGGGTGGGTCCCGCGTCATCGGCGATGGCAGCCGCGGCCGCTCCATATGTGAGCTGGCTGACTGCTGCGGCGGCGCTCGCGCGGCAAACGGCTGCACAGGCCAGGACAGCCGCGGCGGCGTTTGAATCGGCGTTTGCGATGACGGTGCCGCCGACGCTCGTCGCAGCGAACCGCAGCCAGTTGACGTTGCTGGTCGCGACGAACATTCTGGGGCAGAACACCGCAGCGATCGAGGCCATTCAGGCCGAGTACGCGGAGATGTGGGCACAGGATGCGGCCGCGATGTACGGATATGCGGGGGTGTCGGCTGCCGCGTCGGAGTTGACGCCGTTTCCCCCGCCGGCGCCAAACACCGAGCCGGGTGGACAAGCGGCCCAAGCTGCGGCAGTCGCTCGGGCGGCAGGCGAAGCGACCGACACCCAAGCAGAGACGGTCGCGGAGATGTTCCCAGGTTCGGTGCTAAGCGGTTCATCCGCGGTGTCCACGCCGTCGAATGCGCTGACCTCCGGGCTAACGAGCCTCGCGCCGAACGTCAACCCGCCACTGTCCGCCTCCGCCCTTCAAATCTCCACCCCGATAGGTGATTTGGATGCGGTCGCCCTTTACATTGCCGCCGCCGCCACCGGCAGCCTCGCCTTGGCGATAACCAACACCACGCGACCGTGGCAGTCTTCCGGCAGCTGCAACGGCACTGGCAACGGCAATTCTGATGGTGGCGTGAGCCCGACCCAGGGCAATACGGTGAATTCGACGGAAGCGCTGCGGGCGGTGGGCCCGGGGGAAATGACCGGACCCGTGTACGCAGGCGTCGGCCATGCGAGCATGGTGGGCACGTTGTCGGTGCCGCACGGCTGGACCACCGCCGCTCCGGAGATACAGCTTGCCGTAGAAGCACTGCCCAGCGTCAGTCCCGTCACGGCCTCGACGTCATTCGACGGCAACGCGGCAAGCCTGCTCAGCGCGATGGCGCTGGCGAATTGGGCCGCACGCGGAACGGCCAGCGGTACCGGCAACCGCAAGAACACCGACGCCCCCGCACCGGCGGAACGCAAACCCACGGTGGTGGTGATACAGAAGCCGCCGCCGCCCTGAACCCGGCCGATCTGAAGCGGTTGCAGCTGAATCGCAAAGTCGTGCAACCCGTCCCGCCAGTCATAGTGTCGCCGATCGGGCACCGCGCGCCCCGGCACAGCGAAATTATTCATGGGCGTCACGCTGGTCGTAGTAGCGTACAGCTATGGACGACGGTGTCTGGATTCTCGGCGGTTACCAGAGCGATTTCGCTCGCAACCTCACGAAGGAGAACCGCGACTACGCGGCGTTGACCGAGGAGGTGGTCGACGGCACCCTCACCGCGGCCAAGATGGATGCCGCGGACATCGGCGTGGTCCACGTCGCCAATGCCTTCGGCGAAATGTTCGCCAGCCAGGGCCACCTCGGCGCGATGCCGGCGACGGTGTGTGACGGGCTCTGGGACACCCCGGCGTCGCGGCACGAGGCCGCCTGCGCATCCGGCAGCGTCGCGGCGCTGTCGGCGATCGCCGACCTGCGCTCCGGCGCCTACGACACCGCGCTCGTGGTCGGGATCGAGCTGGAGAAACCCGTGCCCGGCGACATCGCCGCCGTGTATCTGGGCGCCGCCGCGTGGACCGGACACGAGGGCGCCGACGCGCGCTACCTGTGGCCGTCGATGTTCGCACAGGTCGCCGACGAGTACGACCGGCGCTACGGCTTGGACGACAACCATCTGCGGGCCATCGCGCAGCTCAACTTTGCCAACGCGCGGCGCAACCCCAACGCTCAGACCCGCGACTGGAGCATCCCCGACCCGATCACCGCCGACGACACGACCAACCCGGTCACCGAGGGCCGGCTGCGCCGCTACGACTGCAGCCAAATGACGGACGGCGGTGCGGGATTGGTCTTAGTCAACGACGCCTATCTGCGCGACCATCCCGACGCACGCCCCATCGGCCGCATCGAGGGCTGGGGGCATCGCACCGTCGGGCTGGGGCTGCAGCAGAAACTCGACCGGGCCGCCCGGCAAGACAATGGGGACCCCTACGTGCTCCCGCACGTGCGCGCGACAGTGCTCGACGCGTTGGACCGCGCACAGGTGGCCCTCGACGGTATCGACGGGTTCGAGGTGCACGACTGCTTCACGCCGAGCGAGTATCTGGCAATCGATCACATCGGGCTGACCGGACCGGGCGAAGCATGGAAGGCCATCGAAAACGGGGAGATCCAGATCGGCGGGCGGCTCCCGATCAACCCCAGCGGCGGGCTGATCGGCGGCGGGCACCCGGTTGGCGCCTCCGGCGTGCGAATGCTGTTGGACGCGGCCAAACAAGTCAGCGGCGGGGCCGGTGACTATCAGGTCGAGGACGCAAAGACCTTCGGGACGTTGAACTTCGGCGGCAGCACCGCCACGACGGTCAGCTTCGTGGTGGGCACAGCCAAAGGCGCATGACATGGACCTCCAAAACGACGTTGAGATAGTCGGCAAGTTCTTGTCGACGCTGCCCGAAGACGACGACCACCCCTACCGGACCGGCCCGTGGCGGCCGCAGACCACCGAGTGGGACGCCAACGACCTGATCCCGGTGTCGGGAGAAATCCCGGCCGACCTCGACGGGATCTATCTGCGCAACACCGAGAACCCGCTGCATCCGGCCTTCAAGACGTATCACCCGTTCGACGGCGACGGCATGGTGCACGTGGTCGGCTTCCGCGATGGAAAAGCCTTCTACCGCAACCGTTTTATCCGCACCGACGGCTTTCTGGCCGAGAACGATGCCGGGGAGCCGCTGTGGCCGGGGCTGGCCGAACCGGTGCAGTTGGCCCAGCGTGAGCAGGGCTGGGGTGCGCGGACGAAGATGAAAGACGCGTCGAGCACCGATGTCGTCGTGCACCGGGGAATCGCACTCACCAGCTTCTACCAATGCGGCGATCTGTACCGGATCGACCCGTACTCGGCCAACACCCTCGGCAAGGAAAGCTGGAACGGGCGCTTCCCCCTCGACTGGGGTGTCTCCGCGCATCCGAAGGTGGACAACAAAACCGGAGAACTGCTGTTCTTCAACTACAGCAAACAGGATCCGTACATGCGCTACGGCGTCGTCGACGAAGCCAACGAGCTGGCCCATTACGTGGACATCCCGCTGCCCGGCCCGCGCCTCCCCCACGACATGGCGTTCACCGAAAACTACGCCATCCTCAACGATTTCCCGTTGTTCTGGGACCCGCGGCTGCTCGAACACGATGTGCACCTACCCCGCTTCTACCCCGATATTCCGTCGCGCTTCGCGGTGATCCCGCGCCGCGGATCGACCGCCGACATCAAGTGGTTCGACGCGGACCCGACGTTCGTGCTGCACTTCACCAACGCCTACGAGGACGGCGACGAGATCGTGCTGGACGGTTTCTTCGAAGGCGATCCGCAACCGCTCGACACCGGAGGAACTAAGTGGGACAAGCTGTTTCGCTTCCTTGCGCTGGACCGCCTGCAGGCCCGGCTGCACCGGTGGCGTTTCAACCTGGTCACCGGCGCGGTCAAAGAGGAGCAATTGTCGGAATCGATCACCGAGTTCGGGACGATCAACCCCGACTACGCGGGCGGCAGCTACCGCTACACCTACGCCGCCACCGGAAAGCCGGGCTGGTTCCTGTTCGACGGCCTGGTCAAACACGACCTGCACACCGGGGGCCAGGAGGGCATCTCGTTCGGCGACGGCGTCTACGGCAGTGAGACCGCGATGGCGCCGCGGGTGGGTGCGACGGGGGAAGACGACGGCTACCTGATCACCCTCACCACCGACATGAACACCGACGCCTCCTACTGCGTGGTGTTCGACGCAGCGCGGGTCGGAGACGGCGCGGTGTGCAAACTACAACTGCCGGAACGCATTTCGAGCGGAACGCATTCTACCTGGGCGCCGGGTGCCCAATTGCGCCGCTGGGAAACTGCCGAGTCGGCGGCATCGGCCGTGGGCCTGTGAACCCCCCGACTCGGCGACACGTCATCATGAGATGGCAATGAACTCCGAAAAGCCCCGCCGGACCACCCACTGGCCCATGCAGTTGGCCTCCATCGGCGCCATCCGTTTCGCACGCAGGTCGTCGAATTTCGAAGAGACCGTGCGGTTTTACCGTGAGCTGGTGGGCTTGCCGCTCTTCGAGACCTTCGAGGCCAGCTATGGCAGCAACGGCGCAATTTTCGGTTTGCCCAGCTGGAACCTGACGATGGAGATCGTCGCGGCCCCCGACGGCGACGTCGCCGTCGACCACCACGAACAGCTGTGCCTGTACTTTCCAGACGAGCGGTCTCAGCGCGCCGCGATCGCGCGCCTGCAGGACGCCGGGGTCGAAGAAGTGCAGCAGCATCCGTACTGGACAGCAACCGGTGCGGTGACCTATCGCGACCCCGACGGCCGCGAGGTGGTGTTCGCGCCGTTCGTGTTCGGGGTCAACGAGCCCACCGACAGCTCCATCTCAGGCAAACACGAGTTCCCGTCGCACTGAGGTCTCAACGCCCGGCGCGGCCGGCGACGACGGCGGCGATCAGCGACGCGACCGAGCACGCTAGGGCGCCGAGCGCGGCGATCCCGCCGACATATAGCCCGTATTCCGCCGAGACCGGCGGGTTGACGTTGAGTTTGTAGTACCACACCACCAGCGCCACGATGAGCAGCGAAATCACTAGCGCGGCAATCGAAGCAATCCGGACTGACAGGCCGCGGGCCACCATCGCCCCGGCGACCAGCAGGGCCGAGGACAGCAGCACGATCAGCTGGCCCGCGCCGAATCCCGGCGGAAGCTGCAGGCTGCCGTGTTTGCCACCGATCGCGCTGGCCCAGCCACCGCCACCAACCGACGTCGTCAGCCACGGCAGCCAGGCACTGGCCGAGACGACCAGGGCAAACAACGCCACCAGCCATCCAGGACGCAGGCGCCGGGTCATGGGTGCGACCTTAATAGCGCGCCGGACCGACCGCCCGCTCGCCACGCTCGGATCGTCAGGCCGGGGGTTTGACGGCGAGGATCTGATCCACGCCCATCCGGCCTTCCTCGAAGGCCAGCATGCCGCCGGCCAGATACAGCCGCCACACCCGCGCGACTTCCTCACCCAGCAGTCCCACGAATTCGTCGAAGCGCTCGTCCAGCGTTGAGATCCAGCACTGCGCGGTGCGGGCGTAGTGCTCGCGCATCGCCTGAACGGACGCGATCTCGAAGTCGCCGTCTTGCAGGTAGCGCAACGTCTGCCAGAGTGGTCGCATGTGCATGTCGGCTGCGATGTAGGCCTCGATGAACGCTCCCCCGCCCGGCGCTGCGTCGGCCCGTCGCGACATCTGCTGCAGCAGCAGCTTGCCGCCGGGTCGCAGCGCGCGGCCGAGGATCCGCACGTAGGCGGGATACCACTGCTCGCCTACGTGTTCGCCCATCTCGATGGAACCGACGGCATCGAAAACGCCCGCCCACGCCGGGTCATTGCCGAAGTCGCGGTAATCCTGCAGCCGAACCTCGATGCTGTCGGCCAGTCCCCGCTCGGCGGCGCGGGCTTCGATGAACTCCCGCTGCTGGGCCGACAGCGTGATACCGGTGGCGCGTACGCCGTAGCGCTGTGCCGCGTGCAGGATCAGCGATCCCCAGCCGCATCCCACGTCCAGCAGCCGCATGCCCGGTTCGAGCCCGAGCTTGCGACAGATCAGATCCAGCTTCGCGGTTTGGGCGTCGTGCAGCGACTGGCCTGTTTCGGTGAAATACGCCGAGGAGTAAGCCATGTGGCCGTCGAGCAGCAGCCGGTAGAAGTCGTTGGACAGGTCGTAGTGATGGGCGATCACCGCCCGGTCGCGCCGGCGGCTGTGCAGTCGCCCGGACACCCGCGCCTCGCTGGCCGGGGTCCTCGGCGGCGGCCCGAGCGCCCCGAGCCGCACCGCCCGCAAGGCGACCACCATCGCGCCCCACGGCGAGATCGAGACGCCGGGCCGCTCGCGCGCTTGACGCCAGGCCCGCCGCAGGCCGTCGACCAGGTCGCCCTCGACATCGATATCGCGGGTCACATAGGCCCGGGCCAGGCCGAGTTCGCCTGGACGCCAAAGCAATCGGCGCAATGCCCGACGGGAACGAACCACCAGGACCGGGCCATCCGGGGGGCCCGCCTCGCTGCCGTCCCAGGCGCGCAGTCTCACCGGCAGCTCGACACCGACGGTGGTTGCAAGCAGGTCCGCCAGACGGTCAGCGGCCGGCGCCACCATGTCCGTTGCGGCCGGGATCGGGAGCGGTGAACACGGTGACGAATCTTTCCAGGGATTCGTCGATGTCGCTTCTCAGTGCGGCGGCGACGATCATGCCGATCGGGCCGAACAGCGCGGGGCCACCGAGGTGCACGTCGAAGCTGACGACCGAGCCATCGTCCTTCGGCTTGACCTTCGCCAGCAGCTTGACCTTGACGCCTCCGACACCGTCGCCGTTGAGCGTCATGGCTTCGGGCGGCTTGTAGTGCACGATCGTCCACTTGATCCGGTTGAGCATGCCCTTGACCTCGACGATCGATTCGATGATCGTGCCCTTTTGCAGGTCGTCGGGCAGCTTGCTGCGCCACACCCGGTGGATGCTCAGCCAGTCCTGGTAGCGGGACAGGTCGGACGCGTGCTTCCAGGCCTGTTCGGGCGACAGGGGTACATCGATGGATCCGGAAAGTTTCGCCATGCGCTAGTCCTGTTGGTCGCCCTGAGCCTGAGACGCTGCGGCCTTCTTGGCCTCTTCGGCCACCTTGTGGATGGTGTCGGAGTACTTGCCCTCGGTCTTGTCGTCGACGAACTCACCGGCCTTGTCGATCGCGGTCTCGACCTTGTCGGCGTTCTGCGCCAGCAGGTCCTTTGCCTTGTCCAGGAATCCCATGCGCTGTCCCTTCCCCGCGGATCCCCGGAACCGCCGAGGATCCTGCTTTGCTGGTAGAACCCTACTGGCCGGGGCGCGGCGCCGAACGTGCGGCTGGCCGGGGGCGCGGCGCCGAACGTGCGGCTGGACGCACACTGGGCGATCAAACGTCGTGGGGAGCCCGCCACAGCCGCGGCTCGATGTGCAGCATTCTGGCCCGGATCCACCACGTCGCCTCGATCGCCAGGGCGCCCAATGCCCCGATCCCCAGCGCCGTCGACGTCACGGCAAGATTCGACGGGTCGAGCAGAAACTTATCCTGCGCCAACGGGATGCTGAAGATCGCGACGTACGCCAGGCCGCAGGCAGTGATCAGCGCGACCCGCCACCACTGGTAGGGACGCGCCACCACCGCCAGCACCCAGAGCGCGGTCAGCAGCAGCGTGATCAGCGCGGCGGTCGACGCCTGGTCCTGTTCGGTGAAGGTGGCATGCCTGCCCTGGTAGGCCACCAGGTAGGAGACGAAAGTCGCGGTGCCCACGATCAATCCGGACGGCAGCGCCGAGGTCAGCACCCGCCGGACGAAGCCGGGATAGGCGCGCTCGTTGTTGGGAGCCAGCGACAGGATGAACGACGGGATCCCGATGGTGAACCAGGCGGCGATCGTGACGTGGATCGGCTGAAACGGGTAGAGCAGCGGATCGGCCCCAAGTGGCTTCGCCAACAGGCATTCGATACCCACGAACAGCGCCAGCAGCACCGAGTACACCGTTTTCGTCAGAAACAGGTTGGCGACCCGCTCGATGTTGCCGATCACCCGCCGACCTTCGCCGACGACGTAGGGAAGCGTCGCGAACTTGTTGTCCAGCAACACGATCTGCGCCACCGCGCGCGATGCCGGGCTTCCGGCACCCATCGCCACGCCGATGTCGGCGTCCTTCAGCGCCAGCACGTCGTTGACGCCGTCGCCGGTCATCGCCACGGTGTGCCCGTGTGCTTGCAGGGCGTGCACGATGGCCCTTTTCTGATCGGGCCGCACCCGGCCGAAGGTGGTATAGATGTCCAGCGTTTCGGCCAATTCATCTGGCTGCGTTGGCAAACGGCGGGCATCCATCGCCTCGCCGCGTAGCCCGAGCTTGGCCGCGACAGCGCCGACCGATACCGCGTTGTCACCGGAGATCACTTTCACCGAAACATCTTGGGCAGCAAAGTATTCCACCGTTTCGCGGGCGTCCGGGCGGATCTTCTGCGCGAGCACCACCAGCGCGACGGGCGTAACCCGACCCGGAGCGTCCGGGTGGTCCACGGCGACGTCGGCGGCGCCTAGCAGTAGTACCCGCAATCCCTGGGCACCGATCCGTTCGGCCTGTGCGGCAGCGACCGAAGCCGGATCGAGCAGTACGTCCGGCGCGCCGATCACCCAGTTGCCGTGATCAGCGTAGGACACCCCGCTCCATTTGGTGGCTGACGTGAAAGGTGCTGTGGCCGTGACGATCCAGCCGGGCGACTCGTCAAAGCTCTCGGCGATCGCCCGCATGCTGGCATTGGGGCGGGGGTCGGCGGCGGCCAGCGCGGCCAGCGCGTCGGGCACAGCCTTGTTGCCGGTGAGTTCGACGACGTCGCAGACCCGCATGCCGCTTTCGGTCAGCGTGCCGGTCTTGTCGGCGCACACCACGTCGACGCGGGCCAATCCCTCGATCGCGGGCAATTCCTGTACCAGGCAACGACGTTGCCCGAGCCTGATGACGCCGACCGCGAACGCGATCGAGGTCATCAGCACCAGGCCCTCGGGCACCATCGGCACCAGTGCGCCGACCGTGCGCAGCACCGCCTGCCGCCAGCTCGCATGCGTGGTGGCGAACAGCTGCGTACAGATCGTCAGCAAACCGGCCGGCACCAACAGATAGGTGATGAACTGCAGAATCCGGTTAATGCCGTTGCGCAGTTCGGATTTCACCAGGGTGAACTTGCTGGCCTCCTCGGCCAGCTTGGCGGCATAGGCCGCCGGGCCGACCTTGGTGGCACGATAGGCACCCGTGCCGGCGACGACGAAACTCCCCGACATGACGGCGTCGCCGACGTCCTTGCCGATCGGGTCCGACTCACCGGTCAGCAGCGATTCGTCGACCTCCAGGTTGTCTTCCTCGAGCACCTCACCGTCGACGACGACCTGATCTCCGGGGCCGAGCTCGATGACGTCGTCGAGCACCACTTCGCTGGGCAGCAGTGTCGCGGTCCCGGATCGCCTGCGCACCAGGGGTTTTGCCTGACCGACGATCGCGAGGGCGTCCAGCGTCTGTTTGGCCCGGATCTCCTGAATCATCCCGATGACGCTGTTGGCGATGATCAGCAGGCCGAACAGCCCGTTGATGACCGAACCGGTCGCGAGCACAATCGCCAGCAGCACGCCCAGGATCGCGTTGATCCGGGTGAAGACGTTGGCGCGGACGATGTCCGCGGTGCTACGGGCGGCACGTGCCGCAACCGCGTTGCTGTGACCGTCGGCTAGCCGCTGCGCCACCTCTGCATCGGTTAGCCCGCGATTCATCGGGTGAACGTTCCCAGCTTGTCGGAGTCGTAGTATTCCAGGTTCAGGCTGTTCCCGGAAAACACAGCCTTGGAAATCGTTCCGGACGGCGCATTTTCATCGGTGATCGAGAAGGTGAAGGTGTCACCGTCCCAGTGTGTGAGTCCGAATGTCCGATTCTTCGGCCCCAGCGCGAGCTGAAGTTGCCCGTTGTTCTGGGTCACGACGGCCGGGCCCCAGTAGTCGCTGGCGTAGACGCCGACGTAGTCGGTGAGCGGCCGGGCCGGCGCGGGGTTCGCGGGGGCCTGCTTGCCGACCAGCGAGCCCTCGGCGTTGTTCATCCAACCGATCGCATGCTTGTACAACGCCGGCCAGTCCTCACGAATTTGGCCGTACTGCACCAGATCCATGAATTGGGCGGTCAGCGCTTCCGGAATCCCGTACGGCGCACCGTTGGTCAACGCGATGATGCCGATGTCTTCGGACGGCATCGCGACGAAGTTGGTCGCTGCGCCGGATGCGAAGGCGCCGGAATGGCTGTACTCGGTGCGTCCCGACGAGGTCACCGAGGTGTTGAAACCGTGACCATACGTCCCGGCCCGGGCTTTTGGCGATGACGCGGGTGACGATACGACCTGGGGCGTGATCGCGGGCAGCAGGGCTTCGGGCGAGGTGATCTGCTGCCCGTTGTAGCTGCCGTTGGCCATCACCATGGTCAGCCAGCGCGCCATGTCGTTGGTCGACGAACTCACCCCGCCCGCCGGCGTCTGCGCGTCGGGGTCACGCTGCAAGCGTGGCTCCCACTTGTCGCCAACCTTGACATGCAGCACCGCGCGGTTGGGCCGGGCCAGATAATCGGCGTACTTCGAACTCGTCGACGTCATACCCAGGGGGCGGTAGAGCACCTCGTCGGACAGGTCCTCCCAGGATTTGCCCGCGGCTGCCGCCACCGCCTCGGCGGCTGCGGTCAAGCCAAAGTTGGTGTAAGCGTAGCTACTTCGAAAAGGAGCCAGCGGCAGGTACTTCAGCCGCTCCAGCACTTGGCGGCGGTCGTACCCGAGATCCTCGAGCTTGTCGCCGGCGTGATCGGGCAGTCCGGAGCGGTGCGAGTACAGGTCGGCGATGGTCACATGGCCGGTGACGTAGGGATCCGACAGCGCAAACCATCCCAGCTTGGCCGACACCGGCGTGTCCCAGGTGACGACGTTGGTGGCCACTTCATGTGCGACCACGGTCGCGCCCACCGATTTCGACACTGATGCCAACTGGAAGACGGTATCCGCGTCGACCTTATTGTCTGGGCCGTTGCCTTTGGTCGCGTCCTTCACTCCGAAGCCCTTGGCGTACACCGTCTTTCCATCGCGGACAATGGCGACCGACAAACCGGGGACGCCGGTGCTGCGCATCAGGTCGTCGACCAGGCCGTCGACCTTCGCGATGGCGGCCCCGATGCGGCCGGCGGGAATATCCAGGCCCGACATTTCGTTGGGAGGCGCTTCAGACAACGTCGACAGCGGACTCGATATGGGATGACCCGAGCCACATCCGACCAGCGAGAGCAACAACACGACAGCGGCGAGGGCCGCGCGTTTCGTCATGCCCGCAGACTTTAGCGTGCTTGCCCGGTGGAAGTATCACCATGATGCATTATGAATCGGACATCCTTGCCCCGGGTCTCGACGTCGTCTTCTGTGGAATGAACCCGGCGGCGACGGCTGCCGCCGACGGGCACAATTTCTCGAATCGCAGCAACCGGTTTTGGCCCGTTTTGCATCTGGCCGGCTTCACCGAGACGCAGCTACGGCCCGAGGAGGAGCGCCGATTGCTCGACTACGGTTGCGGCATCACCGCGGTCGTTGCCCGGCCGACTCGAATGGCCAGCGATGTCTCGACGGAGGAGTTCCGCTACGCCCGAGCCGAGTTCGAAGCGAAGATGCGACGTTACGCGCCGCGCGCGATCGGCTTCCTCGGAAAGCGTGCCCTGGCGGCGATGACCGGCGTATCGAGAATCCCCTGGGGTCGCTATGCGCCCGGATTCGCCGACACCACGGCATGGGTACTGCCCAACCCCAGCGGCCTCAACCGAGGGTTCACCCTCGATGATCTGACTCGCGCATACGCCGAATTGCGTTGTGCGCTAACCGATAACGCTACAACCGCCACCACGGGTTGAATCGCAGCGGTCCGGACGGATCCAGCCGTTGCCCGGGGGCCGGAACCGCCACCGCGACTTCGGCGGCTTCGGCGGCCGCCAGCATCCGCTCGACCGGCTCGGCCCACGGGTGTGGTGCCAGCCGGAAAGTGCCCCAGTGGATCGGCACCATCAGGCCGGACCCGCCGGCCGTGAGATCTAGGTGGGCCCGGACCGCCTCTTCGGGATTCATGTGAATGTCGGGCCACCCCGGGTTGTAGGCGCCGATGGGCAACAGCGTCAGGTCGAACGGTCCGTGCTCGGAACCGATCCGCTCGAAGCTCTTCGTGAATCCGGTATCCCCGCCGAAATAGGCGCGGTGACTGGGACCGACGATCCCCCACGACGCCCACAGCGTGGTGTTGCGGTCCAGGAAGCGACCCGAAAAGTGGCGTGCCGGCAGGCAACTCAGGGTCAGCTCGTCGACGTGACCGCTTTCATTCCAGTCGAGTTCGACGATGCGATGCCCCGGAATACCCCATGCGCGCAGGTGGGCGCCCACACCGAGCGGGACGAAGAACGGCGCCCGCTGGGTGCGGGCCAACGCCATGACGGTGTCGATGTCGAGATGGTCGTAGTGGTCATGGCTGATCACCACGGCGTCGACGGCGGGCAGCGCTTCGAGCTGCATCGGCGGCGGATGCAGGCGCTCGGGTCCGATCACATTCGACGGCGAGCAGCGGTGGCTCCACACCGGATCGGTCAGCACCCGGTAGCCGTCGATCTCCAGCAGGGCGGTCGAGTGGCCCAGCCAACTGACGGCCAATCGACCCGGGTCGGCGTCGAAGGTCCCCGGTGCATTCAGCGGGATCGGCCCCGGCGGGCGGCTGTGGCCGCGTCGCCCCACGAACTCCCACGCGATCAGCGCAAACTGCTCGCGGTCCAAGTTGGCATCCGAGGCGGGGTCGAGGTTGACGAAGACGCCGTCGCGCACATTGGGCGAGTGCTGCGTCACGTCGCGGATCGACGACGGGTCGGCACCCAGCGCGGCCGGCGCCCCGTGTAGCGCACGCAACATCCACCCGCCGGCGGCAAGCGAGACCGTGCCGGCGGCCAAGCGAAGCGCTGCGGGCACCACGGCCGTCAGGCCCCTTGGAACCTGGGTGGCCGCTTCTCCACCCTGGCGACTTGCGCCTCGATCACGTCCTGGCTGCCCCAAGCCTTGTCGAACAATTCCTTGTGCACCGGCCAGGCCTCCTCGATCGAACCGTCGTCGTTGAGTACCCGCTTGGCATGCTGAATCGCCAGCGGCGCCAGCCCGCTGATCTCGGCGCCCCAGGCCTGCGCGTCTTCCAGCGTCCCGATCCGGTTGGCCATCCCGGTCTGCAACGCGGTCTCGGCGGTCAACTTCTCCGCCGTCAGCAGCATCGCCCGGGCCCGGCCGTGGCCGACCAGCGACGACAGCCGCCGGATGCTCCAATTATCCAGGGCCAGACCGTATTTCGACGTCGGGAACTGAAAGAACGCGTCCGGGGCGACGACCCGCAGATCGCATTGCATGGCCAGCTGCAAGCCCGCGCCGATGGCCGGGCCGTTGATCGCGCCGATCACCGGGATGGGAGCGGCGTCCAAGGCCTTGTGCAACTCGATCAGCCGGTCTGGGTAGTCGGCGGCGAACGCATCGCCGGACAGGTCCGCGCCGGCGCAGAACACCGTGCCCTGCCCGGTCAGCACGATCACGCGGGTGGATCCGTCACCGGCCTTCAGCACGGCCTCCCGGAGCTCGTCGACGAGCTGTGAGTTCAGGGCGTTGCGACGCTCCGGACGCTGCAACTCGATGGTCATTACGGCTTCGACCTGCGTGATACCGATCATGGCCGCCAGCCTATATAGCCTGACCGCGTGAGTCGCATCACGACCGAACAACTGCAGGATGCGGTGTTGGACGACCGCTCGTTTGTGAGCTGGGACAGCGCACCGCTACAGATACCGATCAGCAAGGCCTATGCGCGCGAGCTTGCCGACGCCCGGGCCGCCACCGGCCTGGACGAAGCGGTGCTGACCGGCGAGGGGCGAATACACGGTCGCCGGGTGGCGCTCGTGGTGTGCGAGTTTAGTTTCCTCGGCGGGTCGATCGGGGTGGCGGCGGCCGAACGAATCACCACCGCCGTGCAGCGGGCCACGGCCGAGCGGCTCCCGCTGCTGGCCTCGCCGAGCTCCGGCGGCACCCGCATGCAGGAGGGCACCGTCGCGTTCCTGCAGATGGTGAAGATCGCCGCGGCCGTCCGGCTGCACAAGCAGGCGCACCTGCCCTACCTCGTCTACCTGCGCAACCCGACCACCGGCGGGGTGTTCGCGTCATGGGGATCGCTGGGTCATATCACCGTCGCCGAGCCGGGCGCGCTGATCGGGTTCCTCGGGCCACGGGTGTACCAGCAGCTCTACGGCGAACCGTTCCCGAAGGGCATCCAGACCGCGGAGAACCTGCAGCGGCACGGGGTGATCGACGGCGTCGTCGCGATCGACGAACTGCGCCGGACGGTGGATCGCGCGCTGACCGTCATCGCCGACGCTCCCGAGCCGCCGCCCGCCGCGCCGCCCGTCGAATCGATACCCGATGTGCCGGCGTGGGATTCGGTGATCGCGTCGCGGCGACCGGACCGCCCGGGTGTCGGGCAGCTGCTGCGCCACGGCGCCACCGACCTGGTGCTGCTGTCCGGTTATGACGGGGTGGGGGCACTCCCCCGCAAGCGGGAGGTACCCCCACCCGCTTGCGGGGGAGCCGCGACCACCCTGTTGGCGCTGGCCCGATTCGCCGGCCAGCCCGCAGTAGTCCTCGGCCAGCAGCGCCTGACCGGTGGGCTGGTAGGGCCCGCGTCGTTGCGGGAAGCCCGCCGTGGCATGGCGCTGGCCGCCGAGCTGCGGCTGCCACTGGTGCTGGTGATCGACACCGCCGGGCCCGCGCTGTCGGCCGAGGCTGAGCAGGACGGGCTGGCCGGTCAGATCGCCCAATGCGTGGCCGAGCTGGTGACGCTGGACACCCCGACGGTGTCGGTACTGCTGGGCCAGGGCAGCGGCGGGCCGGCGCTGGCGATGGTGCCGGCCGACCGGGTCCTGGCCGCGCTGCACGGCTGGCTGGCCCCGCTGCCGCCCGAGGGCGCCAGCGCAATCGTCTTCCGCGACACCGCGCATGCGCCTGAACTTGCTGCGGCCCAAGGTATTCGGTCGGCCGACCTGTTGGGGTCCGGGATCGTCGACGCCATCGTCCCCGAGCATCCCGACGCCGCCGACGAGCCGCTCGAGTTCTCCCAGCGACTGTCGGCCGCGATCGCCGCAGAGGTGCACGCGCTGCGCGGCATCCCCGGCGACGAACGGATTGCCGAGCGGCTGCGCCGCTACCGCGGCATCGGATTGCCCTGAAGCACAACGTAATAGGCACTGATTGATGCTGGCGCGCCTGCGGCTAGATCTCAAAGTCTCTTGTTGCGCGGTCCGTGGCGTCGCCGACGGGTCTGCGACGGTCGGTCAATAGCCGGCGGTATCGCGGCACTCGAGCGAAAAGCTCTGCATGCCTGCCGACATGGGTGATCGTGGGCCCCGACGCAGCCTCGTCCAGGAACGCCACCCGATCCGCGAGCAGCATGGTGGTCAGCCGACGCGCGACGACGATGCCGGTGGTCCCCTTCAGCGCCACCCGCAGCGCCGCGGCGGTCTCGAACCCGGTATCCGCGTCGAGCCCGGACCGGGCCTCGTCGACCACCAGCAGTTTGGGCGTCGCGACAATGGCCCGGGCCAGGCACAAGCGCTTGCGCTGGCCGCCGGAGAGCCGCATGCCCTGTTCGCCGATGCGGGTGTCGATCCCGAACGGCAGGTCGTAGACGAACCGCGCCGCCGCGATGTCGATCGCCGCGGACAATTCCGCGTCGGTGGCATCCGGCCGGCCCATCCGGAGGTTCTCGGCTACCGACATCGAAAACACCGTCGGGTCCTCGAATGCCGTACACACGGCGCGGCGCAGCGACGGCAGCGACATATCCCGGATATCCGTGCCGTCCAGGAGTATCCGCCCCTCCGAAGCGTCATAGAGTCGGGAAAGCAGTGCTGTGAGTAGCGATTTCCCGACGCCCAGCGCACCGACCAGGGCCACCGTCTCGCCGGGCTGGACAGCCAGCGTGACATGACGAAGCAACCACTTGTCGCCCGCGACCGGGTCGGGCACCCGAAAGCCCACGTCGTGCAGCTCGAGGCGCCCGGCTCCGCCAGGTTGGGAGCTGGGTCCGCCGGCGATATCGCAGGGAGCATCGACGATTTCGGCGATGCGGCCCGATGCCGCCATCGCCGACTGGTTCATCGACAACACGAAGGCAGCTGAATCCGGCGGGCGCATTGCCTCAGTCACAACGATTCCGTCTCTGGAGTTCCGCAGTGGCACCGAACTCGAAGGCCCGCAACAACAACGCGGGCCAAGACCTCCAATGTCTTGGCCTGCCACCGGATTCGATCATGACACGGCGGTACCGATTGCCAGTCGCGGCGAAGACTCGAAAACGTAACCATTTGGGTACCGGGTCACTCCCCGATGACCCCTCCACTGCAACAATCCGGCAAGATGGGCGGCATGGACTCTGGCGTCAGCTCACCTCGCGTCTTAGTCGTCGACGACGACTCCGATGTGCTTGCCTCGCTGGAACGCGGCCTGCGGCTTTCCGGCTTCGAAGTGTCCACCGCCGTCGACGGGGCCGAGGCCCTGCGCAGCGCCACCGAAACTCGGCCCGACGCGATCGTGCTCGACATCAACATGCCGGTGCTGGACGGCGTCAGCGTCGTCACCGCCCTGCGGGCCATGGACAACGACGTCCCGGTCTGCGTGCTGTCGGCGCGCAGCTCGGTCGACGACCGCGTGGCCGGCCTGGAGGCAGGCGCCGACGACTACCTCGTCAAACCATTCGTGCTGGCCGAGCTGGTCGCCCGGGTCAAGGCGCTGCTACGCCGCCGCGGTGCGGTCGCATCGACCTCGTCGGAAACCATCACGGTGGGACCGCTGGAAGTGGACATCCCCGGCCGCCGGGCCCGGGTCAACGGCGTCGACGTCGATCTGACCAAGCGCGAGTTCGACCTGCTGGCGGTGCTGGCCGAGCACAAGACCGCCGTGCTGTCCCGCGCGCAGCTGTTGGAGCTGGTGTGGGGTTATGACTTCGCCGCCGACACCAACGTCGTCGACGTCTTCATCGGCTACCTGCGCCGCAAGCTGGAAGCCAACGGTGGCCCCAGGTTGCTGCACACCGTCCGTGGCGTTGGGTTCGTGCTGCGGATGCAGTAACGACGCGGTCGGCAGCACAGCCATGAATTTCCTGTCGCGGATCTTGGCCCGTACACCCTCGTTGCGGACCCGGGTGGTGCTCGCGACAGCGATCGGCGCCGCGATTCCGGTGCTCATCGTCGGCGCGGTCGTCTGGGTCGGTATCACCAACGACCGCAAGGAGCGGCTGGACCGTCGGCTCGACGAGGCCGCCGGTTTCGCGATCCCGTTCCTGCCACGCGGCCTGGACGAGATTCCGCGCTCGCCCAACGATCGTGACGCGATCATGACGATCCGGCGCGGCAGCCTGGTGAAGTCGAATTCCGACGTGACGCTGCCCAGGCTGGACGTCGACTATGCCGATACGTACGTGGACGGCGTGCGCTACCGGGTTCGCACGGTGGAGATCCCGGGGCCGGAGCCCACCTCGCTGGCCGTCGGCGCGACGTATGACGCCACCCTCGCCGAGACCAACAATCTGCACCGCAGGGTTCTGCTCATCTGCGGCTTTGCCATCTTCGCGTCGACGGTGTTCGCTTGGCTGCTGGCCTCTTTCGCGGTGCGCCCGTTCAAACAGCTTGCACAGCAGACCCGATTGATCGATGCGGGCGACGAGGCACCCCGGGTCGAAGTGCACGGCGCCACCGAGGCCGTCGAGATCGCCGAAGCCATGCGCGGGATGCTGCAACGCATTTGGGACGAACAGAACCGAACCAAGGAGGCACTCTCGTCGGCGCGCGATTTCGCTGCGGTGTCCTCCCACGAACTCCGCACTCCCCTGACGGCGATGCGCACCAACCTCGAGGTGCTCTCGACCCTCGATCTGCCCGACGACCAGCGCAACGAGGTGCTCGGCGACGTCATCCGGACCCAATCCCGCATCGAGGCGACGCTGACCGCGCTGGAGCGGTTGGCGCAGGGTGAACTGTCCACCTCCGACGACCACGTGCCGGTCGACATCACCGAACTGCTGGACCGCGCCGCCCACGACGCGACAAGGGTCTTCCCCGACCTGGATGTCTCGTTGGTGCCCTCGCCCACCTGCATCATCGTCGGGATGCCGGCCGGGTTGCGCCTCGCGGTCGACAACGCGATCGCCAACGCCGTCAAACACGGCGGCGCCACCCGGGTCCAGCTGTCGGCCGTCAGCTCGCGCGCCGGAGTGGACATCGCCGTCGACGACAACGGCAGTGGCGTGCCCGAAGGCGAGCGCCAAGTGGTGTTCGAGCGCTTCTCACGGGGGTCGACGGCCTCGCACTCGGGCTCCGGTCTCGGGTTGGCCCTGGTGGCCCAGCAGGCCCATTTGCACGGCGGGACCGCGTCGCTGGAAGACAGCCCGCTGGGCGGTGCGCGGCTGCTGCTGAGGCTGCCCGCCCCGAGTTAACCGTCGCGCTGTTCGTGGAATCGGCCCGGCGCCCCTGCTCGATTCCGGACCCTGACGCGTTCGTCTCGCGGGCGATATTGCAGCCTCCCGACCGCGCCCGTTGTCACCCGATGCGTCGGGCACACTAGAGCAATGGGCAGTAAACCGACCGACAGCGAGACCCTGGCGCACATTCGCAACCTGGTCGCCGAGGAGAAAAACCTGAGGGCGCAGCTGCAGCACCGCGACATCAGCGAGTCCGAGGAGCATGAACGGCTCCGGCGGGTCGAGGTCGAACTCGACCAGTGCTGGGACCTGCTGCGTCAGCGGCGCGCGCTACGCGAAACCGGTGGTGATCCGCGTGAGGCCGCGGTGCGCCCCGGCGACCAAGTCGAGGGCTACCTGGGCTAGCCATGTCCCTCGGTGACGCGCCGGATTGCGACCCGGATTCCGACCCGGATTGCGACGCCGTCGTCGTGGGCGGGGGCCACAACGGCCTGGTGGCAGCCGGCTACCTGGCCCGAGCGGGTCTCCGGGTGCGGTTGCTGGAGCGGTTGGGGCACATCGGCGGGGCCGCGGTGTCGGCGCAGGCCTTCGACGGCGTCGACGTCCGGGTGTCGCGGTACTCGTATTTGGTCAGCCTGTTGCCACCGCGCATCGTCGCGGACCTGGGCGCCGAAGTACGGCTGGCCCGGCGGCAATTCTCGTCGTACACACCCCAGCCGGCGACGGGCGGGCGTCGCGGGCTGCTGGTCGGGTCCCAGGAGTCGTTCCGCGCGGTCGGCGCCGCCGACGACGCGCACGGTTTCGCTGATTTCTACCGGCGCGCGCGCCTGGTGACCGAGCCGCTGTGGCCGACGCTGACCGAACCGCTGCGCACCCGCGCGCAGGCCCGCCACCTCGTCTGCGACGGCGATCCGGCGGCCGACGCGGCATGGCGGTCGATCGTCGACGAGCCGATCGGCTGCGCGATCGCCGACGCGGTGCGCGACGACCTGGTCCGCGGCGTGATCGCCACCGACGCGTTGATCGGCACGTTCGCGCGTCTCGACGATCCGTCGGCGAACATCTGCTTTCTGTATCACGTGCTCGGCGGGGACTGGGACGTCCCGATCGGCGGGATGGGTGCTCTGACGGACGCCCTGGCCGCCGCGGCTGTCCGTCATGGCGCCGAAATAGTTACCGGCGCAGAGGTTTACGGTGTGGAGCCGGACGGCCAGGTCCGCTACCGCCAGGACGGCGAAGAGCGCCGGGTTCGAGGCCGGTTCATTCTGGCCGGCGTCACCCCGACGGTGCTGGCCGAGCTGCTCGGTGAGCCGCCGGCACCGGTGGCACCGGGGTCGCAGGTGAAGGTGAACATGGTGCTGCGGCGGTTGCCCCGGCTACGCGACGACAGCGTCACCGCCGAACAGGCGTTCGCCGGCACGTTTCACGTCAACGAGACGTGGAGCCAACTGGATACCGCCTACGCACGCGCGGCCGCCGGCCAGCTTCCGGATCCGTTGCCGTGTGAGGCGTACTGCCATTCGCTGACGGACCCGAGCATCCTGTCGGCCGGGCTGCGCGAGTCGGGGACTCAGACGATGACCGTATTCGGCTTGCACACACCGCACCCGTTGATGGACACCTTCTCCCGCGAGCAGCTGACGGAGTCGGTGCTGGCGTCGCTGAATTCCGTTCTGGCCGAACCGATCCAGGACGTGCTGATGAGCGACGCGCAGGGCCGGGCCTGCATCGAGACGACGACCACACTGGACCTGCAGCACACGCTGGCGATGACGGCGGGCAACATCTTTCACGGCGCCCTGTCCTGGCCGTTCGCGGACGACGACGAAGCGCTCGACATCCCGGCCCGTCAATGGGGGGTAGCGACCGCCCACGAACGAATCATGCTGTGCGGCTCGGGTGCTCGCCGCGGCGGCGCCGTATCCGGCATCGGCGGGCACAACGCCGCAATGGCAGTACTGGCCTCGATGCCGCGGACCTCTTAGCGCGTGTCGATTCCGGCGTAGTCGCGCTCGGTGTAGCCGGTGTAGATCTGGCGCGGACGGCCGATCTTGCTGTCGCCCTCGTCGTGCATCTCGCGCCAGTGCGCGATCCAGCCGGGTAGCCGGCCGAGCGCGAACAGCACGGTGAACATCCGGACCGGGAAGCCGAGTGCCCGGTAGATCAGCCCGGTGTAGAAGTCGACGTTGGGGTACAACTTGCGCTCGATGAAGTAGTCATCGGTCAGCGCAGCCTCTTCGAGCTGCTTGGCGATGTCCAGCAGCGGGTCGCCGCCCAGCTTGGCAAGGATCTTGTCGGCCTGCTCCTTGACGATCCGGGCGCGCGGGTCGTAGTTCTTGTAGACCCGGTGGCCGAAGCCCATCAGCTTGACGCCCTCTTCGCGGTTCTTCACCTTGCGGACGAACTCGCCCACGTCATCGCCGCTCTCGCGGATCTGCTGAAGCATCTCGAGCACGGCCTGGTTGGCACCGCCGTGCAGCGGCCCCCACAGCGCGTTGATGCCACCGGAGATCGAGGTGAACAGGTTGGCCTGCGAGGACCCCACCAGCCGAACCGTCGACGTCGAGCAGTTCTGCTCGTGGTCGGCGTGCAGGATCAGCAGCATGTCCAGCGCGCGCACCACTTCGGGGTCGGCCTGGTACGGCTCGGCGGGCAGCCCGAACGTCATCCGCAGAAAGTTCTCCACCAGCGACATCGAGTTGTCCGGGTAGAGGAACGGCTGTCCGACCGACTTCTTGTAGGCATAGGCGGCGATCGTCGGCAGCTTGGCCAGCAACCGGATCGTCGACAGCTCGACGTCCTCGGTGTCCATCGGGTCCAGCGAGTCGGGGTAGTACGCCGACAGCGCGTTGACGGCGCTGGACAACACCGGCATCGGGTGAGCATTGCGCGGGAAGCCGTCGAAGAACCGCTTGAGGTCCTCGTGCAACATCGTATGCAGCTGGATTCGTTGGGTGAAGTCGGCCAGCTGGTCGCTGGTGGGCAGCTCGCCGTAGATCAGCAAGTAGGAGACCTCGAGGAAGCTCGACTTCTCGGCGAGCTGATCGATCGGGTAACCGCGGTAACGCAAGATGCCCGCGTCGCCATCGATGTACGTGATCGAGCTCTTGCACGCGGACGTGTTGACGAAGCCGTTGTCGAACGTGGTGTAGCCGGTCTTGGACAACAGCGGGCCAAGAGCAATACCGTCGGCGCCTTCAGTGGCTTTGACGATCTGCAGGTCGATCTCACCGCCTGGGTACTTCAGAGTTGCGGTGTCGTCGGTTTCGGCCACGAGAACCCCTTTGCGCTCTGGCTGGTATGGCTGCGCCTTGGCTAGGTGCGTACAGCTGAAGGTAGTCGTTATCGCGACGACGCGCCTGCCCGGGGTCTGCTCTGCTGACCTCGGGGCTTTCCTCGAGGTGAACCGCGCCTTATCGTGCGGTGTCAAGCCTCACAGCCGAGGGCCGTATGTGATCAGGGCTGCAGGCGTTCCACGCGACCGCCGGCGATCCGAATGCGGTTATGCAGCCGGTTTTCGCGGCCCTGCCAGAACTCCACCACCTCGGGCGCGATCAGGTATCCACCCCAGTTCGGCGGCACCGGAACACTCTCGGAATCGGCGAAGCGAGCGGTCACCTCGGTGAGCTGATCGAGCAGCGCCGCCCGGGATGCGATCGGCTGCGACTGCTGCGACGCCCACGCGCCCAGCTGTGAACCGCGCGGCCGCTTGGACCAGTAGTCCTCGGTGTCCTGCGGGTCGACCTTGGTCACCGCGCCGCGGACGTGAACTTGGCGCCCCAGCAGGTACCAGGGAAAGGTCGCCGACGCATGCGGCGTCTCGGCCAGCTCGACGCCCTTGGCCGAGTCGTAGTTGGTGAAGAAGGTGATGCCGGCCTCATCGACGCTCTTGCACAGCACCGAGCGACTCATCGGCTTGCCGTCCGCGACCGTCGCCAGCACCATCGCGTTGGGCTCGGAGACCCCGAAACGTTCGGCGTCGTGGATCCACGCCCGCAGTAGCGCAAGCCATCCGTCGTCGAGCCAGGAAGCGTCGAGGTCGGAGCTGCCGTCGCGCTCCGCCGACCCGTATTCCACGCGCATCCGCTGCAGGTGATCTCGGTCAGGTGAGGGGTCTGGTCCGGCCATCGGACCAATTTACCGGCGGTAGCTACCGGCCGGTAGCGTCGGCAGAAGGCCGAGGTGCAAGAATTTTCCTATGTCTGTGGTCCCGGAAAATTTTGTCCCCGGTCTCGAGGGCGTCGTGGCCTTCACCACCGAGATCGCCGAACCGGATAAAGACGGCGGCGCGCTGCGCTACCGCGGCGTCAACATCCAAGATCTGGTGAATCAGCAGGTGACATTCGGCGATGTCTGGGCTCTTCTGGTCGACGGTAGGTTCGGCCACGGTTTGCCGCCCGCCGAGCCGTTCCCGTTGCCGATCCACACCGGCGATGTGCGCGTCGACGTTCAGGCGGGCCTGGCGATGCTGGCGCCGATCTGGGGCTATAAGCCGCTGCTCGACACCGATGAGAACATCGCCCGCGACCAGCTGGCCCGGGCGTCGGTAATGGCACTGTCCTACGTCGCTCAGTCCGCGCGCGGAATCTACCAGCCGGCGGTGCCGCAGCGAGTGATCGATGAATGCCCAACCGTCACAGCACGTTTCATGACCCGCTGGCAGGGCGAGCCCGACCCGCGGCACGTCGAGGCCATCGACGCGTATTGGGTGTCGGCCGCCGAGCACGGCATGAACGCCTCGACGTTCACCGCGCGCGTGATCGCGTCCACCGGCGCCGACGTCGCCGCGGCGTTGTCGGGGGCGATCGGGGCGATGAGCGGTCCGCTGCACGGTGGCGCGCCGGCGCGGGTGCTGCCGATGCTCGAAGAGGTCGAGCGCACCGGCGATGCGCGTGGCCTGGTCAAGAAGATCCTGGACAGCGGCGACAAGCTGATGGGATTCGGGCACCGTGTTTACCGCGCGGAAGATCCGCGGGCGCGAGTACTGCGCGCCACCGCCGAGCGACTCAAAGCGCCGCGCCACGAGGTCGCGGTCGCGCTGGAGCAGGCCGCCCTGGCCGAGCTGCGCGAGCGGCGTCCGGACCGGGCGATCGAGACCAATGTCGAGTTCTGGGCCGCGGTCATCCTGGACTTCGCCCAAGTGCCGGCCAACATGATGCCGGCGATGTTCACCTGCGGTCGCACCGCGGGCTGGTGTGCGCACATTCTCGAGCAGAAGCGGCTCGGCAAGCTGGTGCGCCCATCGGCCATCTATGTGGGACCGGGCCCGCGCAGCCCGGAAGCCGTCGAGGGCTGGGACCGGGTTCTCACGCACGCGTAACCAACTTGTCGGTGCCCGGCGATTGAATGGTCTTCGCCGCGATGATTTTGCGTCGCGGGCGCAGTCAATAACCGTGAGCCAGTCTCCACCCCGGGGCCGGCGCGCGACACGACAGCAAGGAGACCCCCATGGCGATCAACATCGAACCCGCAGTAATCCCCCATCTAGTAGTAAGCGATTCCGCCGCGGCGATCGACTTCTACGTCAAGGCTTTTGGCGCTGAAGAGCTGGGGCGCGTACCGCGTCCGGACGGCAAGATCGTGAACGCCGCGGTGCGCATCAACGGCTCCACCGTGATGCTCAACGACGACTTTCCCGAGACGTGCGGCGGCAAGTCCATGACGCCCACCTCGCTGGGCGGCACCCCGGTCACCGTCCATCTCACCGTCACCGACGTCGACGCCAAGTTCCAACGGGCGCTGGACGCCGGCGCGACGGTGGTGGTCCCACTCGACGACATGTTCTGGGGCGACCGCTATGGCGTGGTCGAGGACCCGTTCGGTCACCGCTGGTCGATGGGACAGCCGGTGCGCGAGGTCAGCCCGGAGGACATCCAGGCGGCGATGGCGGGCGGTTAGCCCAGTAGCCGCGCCAGCAGCCGGCGTTTCGGCGCCGGTGGCGCAGTCGCCGCGGCCGCCAGCATGTCGGCGACGTCGGTGAACTTATTACGCGGGCGGCCGTCGTCGCTGCCGCGGGCGATCTCGGCGGCATCGATGGCGGCCCATCCCGCGGAGTCGACGACATCGGGTTGGCGGGCGTGCACCAGCCGGTCCAGCCCGTCGGGTTTGGTCACCGGGTCGGTCAGCGTGCCCGCGTTGTAATCGGCGACCAGCGACTGGACGGTCTGGACGGAACATGACTTGTTGGTGCCGATGAATCCCGTCGGTCCTCGCTTGATCCACCCGGCTACGTAGGCCCCGGTCACCGGCTGGCCGCACGCCGGGTCGATGACACGACCGCCGTCGTTCGGAATAACCGACCTCGACTCGTCGAACGGAAGATCGCGAATCTGCTTGCCGCGGTAGCCGATCGACGTCAACACCAGGCCCGCATCGATGCGGTGGGTGTCTTCGGTGCCGGTGACCGAGAACTCGACGCCGGTGGCGCGCTGCTCGCCCAGCACGCGGGCGGGCGTGAGTCGATAGGTCAGCCGGATGCGCGGGCGGGTGCGCGGAACCGACGCGTCGCCGAGCTTGCTCAGGATCTCGAGCTTGTTGCGGGTCAACGTGTCCGGCACAGCCGCCAGGTCGGCTTCGACCAGCTGGTGGTCTTCGGGATCGAGGACGACCTCGGAAGTCTCTGTTAGGCCGATCAATTCGGGCAGCGTGAACGCGGAATGGGCGGGCCCACGCCGGGCGGCGATGACGATCTCGCGGACCGCCGAATGGCGAAGCACCTCGAGTGCACGGTCGGAGATGTCGGTGCGGGCCAACTCGTCCGGGTCGGTCGTGAGGACGCGGGCGACGTCGAGGGCGACATTGCCGTTGCCGACGATCACCACGCGTTCGTGGCTGAGATCGACTGGGAGATCTGTGAAGTCGGGGTGCCCGTTGATCCACGCGACGAGTTCGGTGGCGGTGCCGGTGCCGGGCAGGCCCATGCCGTCGATGTCAAGCCGTCGGTCATCGGGCGCACCGACCGCGTAGAGGACGGCGTGATGGTGCGCCAGCAACTCGGCGTGGCTCAGGTGCTGGCCGACCTCGACGTTGAGATAAAACCGGAAGTGGCGATGCCGGGAGACCCGGTCGAAGAGCGCAGTAACCTTCTTGGTGTTCTGGTGATCGGGAGCGACCCCGGCACGCACCAAACCGTAAGGCGTGGGCAGCTTCTCGAAGACGTTCACCCGCACCCCGGGCTGGGTGAGCAGCTCGTCGGCCGCATACATCGCCGCCGGCCCGGACCCGACGATCGCCACGGTCAGCGGCCGGGGGCGGGCACACACCTGCGCGGCCGGGATCACCGGCGCCAGCTTCGATGTCGGCGGCAGCTTCACGTCGGCCGGCCGCTCCGGGTAGAACGACGCGTTGATTTCGACGAAAGGCAGCTGCTTGCCTTCCAGCCGGTTGTCGGGCGCGATCGCGCCCACCGGACAGGCACTCACACAAGCGCCACAGTCCACGCAGGCGACCGGGTCGATGTAGAGCATCTCCGTCGTCGCGAATCCCGGCTCATCCGGTGACGGGTGGATGCAGTTCACCGGGCAAGCGAAAACACAGGACCCGTCGTTACAGCACGACTGGGTAATAACGTGCGGCATAAAGGAACTCGCAGTGGTTACGCGGCCGGGACAGCGGACAGGTGCTGGCGCTGCGGCTCGCTGCGGTAGCGCGACGGCTTGCCGTTGATCTTGCAGATCCGCCACATCAGCCGGGCGGATCGGTTCTCCATCAGGCCGGTGTCGTAGGCCAGCATGCGCACATCACCGAACATGTCGGACAGCCACTTTCGCGATTCCGGCGACCGGAAGAACAGTTCCTTTTTGACCTCGCGCGGAATGTCGAACTCGCGCCAGAAAGACTTAGGCGGCACCACAATTGCCCGGCACAACATCTTCATGGTCAGCGGCAGGTACAGCGCCGTCCAGAACCGCTGCCTTTTGGTCAGCTCCGGCAACCGCTTCCGCAGAAATTCGTGCGCGAACGAGATGTGCCGCGCTTCCTCGGCCACGTGAATCGCCATCACCCGTTCCATGATCGGATGCAGCGACTTGCCCTCGCGCAGAACGTTTTTCTGCGTGTGATCGATGGGCTCCTCGCCGGCCAGCACACCGATGAAGAACGCCACCGGCAGCGGCCCGGCCACCAGCGGAACCAACGGTGAGAGCCACTTCAGCATCCGCGGCATGCCCGGGACGTCGGCGCCGATGCGGTTGACCATCTCCTGGAACATCATGGTGTGGTTGCACTCTTCGACCGATTCGTGCAAGCAGTACCGGTATTCCGGGGATCCATTCGGCACCCAGAACGTGTAGTTCATCAGGCCGCGGATCAGGATCGACTCGAAGTGCAGACCCACCTTCGCCACGTTCGCCTGGCGCCACATGCCGATCTTGATCTGGCGCTCTTGCGACTGGGCCTGATACCAGGGGTGGCGACCCAACGGGTCGGTCGCCGGCAGAATCCACCGCGGGTCGTTCTCGGTGACGGCGAACTCGGGTGACTCCCAGTCGATGTCGGTGTACGGGTTGAAGTTTCGCCGTACCGACCCCTCAGACAGTGTGGCGAGCATCTTGACGTACTCAGCGTCGTCGCGCACTTCCATCTTCTTGCGCCAACGCCGCACCATTCGTGTCCTAGCCATATCCAAGCCCTCCCCAGCGAGGTTTACATTTGGACGTCGTATGTCTAGACAGTACCGCAGGTACCGGGAACTGACTAGGGCCCCGACACCGCTGTTGCCTGACCGGTGGTCACCGGCTTCGTGTGGTATGTCTCACACTTTCCGGGCTTTGTGCTGTGTATGTAGCCCTCCGCGGGGCAGCACAAACAGCCCGCCCCCGCGACGTCGCGGGTCGGCTCACTACCCTGATGAGCATGGCTGACCAGCTCCAGATCCCCGCTGACCTCAAACCCCGCGACGGCCGCTTCGGCTGCGGCCCCTCCAAGGTCCGACCCGAACAATTACAGGCGGTGACCACCACCGCCGCCGCGCTGTTCGGCACCTCGCACCGGCAGGCACCGGTCAAGAATCTGGTGGGCCGGGTGCGCAAGGGGGTGTCGGAGCTGTTTTCCGTGCCCGACGGGTACGAGGTCATTTTGGGCAACGGTGGCGCGACCGCGTTCTGGGACTCGGCCGCGTTCGGGCTGATCGACAAGCGCTCGCTGCACCTGACCTACGGCGAGTTCAGCTCGAAGTTCGCCTCCTGCGTCGCCAAGAACCCGTTCGTCGAGGATCCGATTGTCATCAAGGCCGAGGCCGGCAGCGCACCCGAGCCGCAGACCGACCCGTCGGTGGACCTGATCGCGTGGGCGCACAACGAGACGTCGACCGGCGTGGCGGTCCCGATCAAGCGTCCGGCCGGATCGGGTGACGCACTCGTCGCGATCGATGCGACGTCCGGGGCCGGCGGCCTCCCGGTCGACATCGCCGACACCGATGCCTATTACTTCTCGCCGCAGAAGAACTTCGCCAGCGACGGCGGACTGTGGCTGGCCGTCATGAGCCCGGCCGCGCTGGCCCGGGTCGAGGCGATCGCCGGGGCCGGTCGTTGGGTTCCGGACTTCCTGTCGCTGCCGATCGCAATCGAGAACAGCCTGAAGGATCAGACCTACAACACCCCGGCGATCGGCACGCTCGCGCTGATGGCCGAACAGCTCGACTGGATGCTGGGCAACGGCGGACTGGACTGGGCGGTCAAGCGCACGGCGGATTCGTCGCAGCGGTTGTACTCGTGGGCGCAGGAGCGGCCGTACACCACGCCGTTCGTCACCGACCCGGCGCTGCGCTCCCAGGTGGTGGGCACGATCGACTTCGTCGACGACGTCGACGCCGCGGCGGTCGCCAAGACATTGCGGGCGAACGGGATCGTCGACACCGAGCCCTACCGCAAACTCGGCCGCAACCAGCTCAGGATCGCCATGTTCCCCGCGGTCGACCCCGATGACGTCAGCGCGCTGACGCAGTGCGTCGACTGGGTCGTCGAACGGCTTTAGTCCGGCGACGATGCGGCCCGGAACGGGCAGCCGCGGGGGCGGACGGTTCAATACCGCCCGTCACCGCCCGTCACCCGTCCGGCCATCGACGCGCAAACCGCCCAGCGTGTCAGCACAGGTTGTGGGCGTTAGCTGGACTAGAGTGCGGCACAGTGACGGGTCCGGAGAAATTGAAGCTGACCTGCACAAAGCCTGCGAGGAGAAGCCATGCGGGAACTCAAAATAGTTGGGCTCGACGCCGACAGCAAATACCTCATCTGCGAAAGTGATGGACTTGGGGAGCGGTTCAAGCTGGCGGCCGACGACCAACTGCGCGACCTGCTGCGCGGCGAAGTGACGCCGCCGGAGCAACCGCACCTCGACATGGAGGTCACCAACATGCTGAGCCCCAAGGAGATTCAGGCCAAGATCCGCGCCGGTGCCTCCGTCGAACAGGTGGCCGCGGCCTCGGGCTCAGACCTCTCGCGGATTCGCCGGTTCGCCCACCCGGTGTTGCTGGAGCGCTACCGCGCCGCCGAGCTGGCAACCGCCGCGCACCCGATGCTGGCCGATGGCCCCGCGGTAATGACCCTGCTGGAGACCGTCAGCGCCGCGATGGTCGCCCGCGGCCTGGATCCCAGCGGACTCAGTTGGGACGCCTGGCGCAACGAGGACAACCGCTGGACCGTGCAGCTGGCCTGGAAGGTCGGTCGCTCCGACAACCTGGCGCACTTCTTCTTCGTGCCCGGCGCCCACGGCGGCACCGTCACCGCGGTCGACGACGCGGCCAGTGAGCTGATCGACCCGGACTTCGAGCGCCCGCTGCGCCCACTGGCCCGGGTGGCCCATGTCGAATTCGAAGAGCCGGAGCCGGTCGCACCCACACCGGATCCGCCGGTGCACAGCCGCCGTGGCAAGCCGGTCATTCCAGCGTGGGAAGACGTGCTGCTCGGCGTGCGCTCGGGCGGGCAGCGCTAGCTACGACAGCGTGAGCGCGAGCAGCACCAGCCACGCGATCGTCACGCCTGCTCCCGCGCCCAGCACAAACCAGCGCAACACCGGCGTGCGCCGCCACCCCCACAGGGTCGGCGCCAGCCCTCCGGCAGCCACCACGTTGAGCCCGACCGCCAGCAGCGGATGCACCCGGACCAGCCCGAGACTGAGCACCACAATCGCGGCACCGGTCACCGCGGCGACATACCCCGCGACCGTCAAACCCGTTGCCCAGGGCACAGACTGGGCGGCGGGCTGGCCGAGTTTGTCGCTCACGCGCCGAGCCTAACCTGATTGCCCGGTTCCTCCTCCGGCCGCGTCGCGGCCCGCATCGTCACCGGGCGACCCGCTCGTAGAACGCCAACGCCGCGGCGGTCGCGACGTTGAGCGAGTCGGTGCCGCGCGAAATCGGGATGCGGACCTGCACGTCGCTGATCCGCAGCGTGGCCGGGGTCAGGCCCGGGCCTTCGGCGCCGACCAGCACCGCGATCCGGTCGTCGCGGGCGGCCGCCATCGCATCGGCCAGGGTGCACGCCCCGGCGTCCGGGGTCATCGCCAGCAGCCGGAATCCGGTTTCCTTCAGCGTGCCGAGGTCAGCGGGCCAGTTCGCCGAGCGGGCATACGGCACCAGTAGCGCATGTCCCATCGACACCCGGACGGCGCGGCGGTACAGCGGGTCGGCGCAGCCGCTGCCGAACACCACCGCGTCCACGCCCAGCCCCGCCGCGTTGCGGAAGATGGAGCCCAGATTCTCGTGATCGTTGACACCTTCGAGCACGGCGATCGTCCGCGCGCCCTCGACTAGCTGCGCCACGCTCGGCTCGGGCACCCGTCGCGCCGCGGCCAGTACGCCCCGGTTGAGGTGGAAGCCGACCACCTGCGCCATGACGTCGGCGGACGCACGGTAATACGGCGCCCCGGCTCCGGGCAGGTCGCCTTTGAGTTCGTCGAGCCGACGCTCGGTACCCAGCAGCGCGTGCGGGGTGAAGCGTGACGCCAGCATGCGTTGCACGACCAGCACTCCCTCGGCGATCACCAGACCTTTGCCGGTGGGCAGGTCTGGTCGCCGGTCGACGCTGTTGAGGTCGCGGAAATCGTCGAGCCGCGGGTCGTCGGGATCGTCGACGTCCTGGACATCCAGGCGCGGGCTCACGGGCTTTCGTCGACGAGCGCCAACATCAAGTCGGCCGCCTCGCGCAGGGTGGCGCGTTTGTCGCTGTCCATCGTCGCAAGCTGCTCGGCCAGCCACTCCTGGCGGGCGCGACGGGCCGCTTTGACCAATTCGGCGCCGGACTCGGAGACCGAGACCAGGACCTGCCGGCCGTCGACGGGGTGAGGGGTGCGGTCCACAAAGCCCTCGTCGGCCAGGGACGCGATCACCCGGGTCATCGACGGGGGCCGGACGCGTTCGCGAATCGCCAAGGCGCCGGGCGTCATCGCGCCCTCGTTGGCCAGGGTCGTCAATGCCGACAGCTGAGAAAGCGACACCGGAGCGGACGGGTTCCGGAACCGCAGTTGGCGCGCCAACCGCATAACCGCCAACGACAGGTCGGCCGCCAGCCGCGCATCGCTGTCAGGCATGGCGCGAGGTTACATCGGAAGTCGAGAATTGGGGCCGAGAAACGTCGAACGGCAGCTTAGGACGTATTCGCTGGGACACTGAGCGAATCCCGCGCCGCGGTGGCCGCGGCTGCGGGTTAGATTGATCGCGATGAGCGCCGAACCTGGCCGCAGTCCTGAGCCGCCACCGCTGCCACCCGCGCTGCTGCGGGTGTGGCCGTTCATCACAATCGGCGGCGTGGGCTGGCTGATTGCCGTGGCCGCCGCGTTTCTCGTTCCCTCTCTGGAGAGTTGGCGCCCGGTGACGCTGGCCGGGCTGGGAACCGGCGTGGTGGGTACGACGATCTTCTTGCTGCAACTCGCCGGAGCCCGTCGCGGCGAGCGAGGCGCGCAGACGGGTCTGGAAACCTTTCTCGACCCTAAATAGCTTCAGCCGGAAGGAAGCCCGATGGTGGCCCCGCTACTGCAGGCGCAGATCGACATCGACGCGCCGCCCTCCAAAGTCTGGGCCTTGATCTCCGACTTCCGCCGCATGCCGGAGTGGAGTCCGCAGTGTCGCTGGATGAAGTCGTTCGGACCGCTGCGTCCGGGCACCCGCACGCTGAACCTGAACCGGCGCTTGGGCCTGCTCTGGCCGACCACGGCCACGGTCGTCGAGGTCATTCCGGAGCAGAAGCTGGCGTTTCGGGTCGACACCAACCGGACGATCTGGAGCTATGAACTCGAGTCCACCGGCGAAGGCACCCGGGTAGTCGAGAGCCGGCACGCCGAAAACGGCCTCAGCGCGTATGCGAGCTTGTCGATCAACGCATTCCTGGGCGGGACGGCGAACTTCGAACGCGAATTGGTCGAGGGGATGAACGCCTCGCTGGCCAGAATTAAGGCCGCGGCCGAGGAAACCTAGTCGGGCGATTCGGTCGCGGATTCCGAAGCGGCATCCGCTGATGTTTCGGAGGCCTCCGGCGATTCCGATGGTTCGGCCGCGTCAACCCCAGCCTCCGGCGGTTCGGCCACGGCCTCGGGCGCCGCAGCGGACTCCTCCGGTGACTCCGCCGACACCTCGGGCGACTCGTCGGACGGCTCGGACGCCGCGGCCGGCGCCTCGGGCGGATCGGCCGGAGGCTCCATGACGTCCAGGACACCGTCGTCGTAGGGTTCGTATGCCGGCGAACCGCTGCCCGCCGGGGCGGGCGTGTCGGAATGCGCGCCGCAGCCGTACTGCTTGTCGACGATGTGCCCATCGGCGGACAGCTCGTTGCCGCACACGCCGAACATCGCGCCCAGCGATCCCTGCAGCGGCAGGAAGAAGCCGCAGTCGCGGCACACCCGTTTGGTGGACCGCGCCATCGCCGAGTCGGGGCCGTAGTCGCCGTGGTGCCAGCGCTCGGCGGCGTCGGCCCGGCCCCACAGACTCATCACCCAACGCCGGCCCAGCCCGACTTCGGCGGCGGTCTCGTCGACCTGTGGGTCACCGCTGGACATGAAGCCGGGAACCAGTCGCTCGTCGTTCGCCGCCGGCGGCAGCAGATCGCCGGGGCTCAGATCCCCCTGGCGTACCCGCTGGTCCCAGGGCACCCAATCGGGCGCCCGCAGCGACGTCGGCCCGGGAACCAGCACGACCTCGCTGATCGTGGCCCGGTCGGCGCCGGCATAAGCAGCGACGACGGCGGCCCACTGCCACCCGCGGTAACCGGGCAGGTGAGCCAGGAACCGGTGAGTGGCGGTGTTCGGGTCTTCATAGCTGACGCCCAGGTAGTCCCCGACCGCGTCGGGTCCGCTGAACTCCTCGACGGCCGCCCTGGCCTTGTCGACCGCATGCGTGAGCACCGCCGCCAACTCTTCTGGCCACTCGGCCACGGTTGCCACGGCGGATTCCTCGGCGGGTCGGGTCACACTGTCTTCTCCATGCATTGCGTCTCCAATACTAGGTTGACAAGCCCTGCCCGGTTGCCCCTCGGTATAAGTTGGCGAGCCACGCCCGGTTGCCCCCCGGTATAAGACAGAATTGATTTGTGTCTGGACGGCGGCGTGACGATCCGGGCCGTGCGCCCTCCAACTCGGGCCGCCGGACCCGTACTGGATCGACGAATCAGCACCCCGGCATGGCCAACTACCCCACCGACGACGCGGGCTATCGACGCACGCGCCGCCCACCTCCGCCGCCCAGTGCCAACCGCTACCTGCCGCCGCTGGGCCGGCAGAAAGAACCGAACCGCGACACTGCGCCCCCGCGTCGCGAGCCCTCGGGTGAACGTGAACGGATCACCGTCACCCGCGCCGCCGCCCTGCGCAGCCGCGAGATGGGCTCCCGGATGTATTGGATGGTCCAGCGGGCGGCCACCGCCGACGGCGCCGACAAGTCGGGGCTTACCGCGCTGACGTGGCCGGTGGTCGCGAACTCCGCGGCGGACTCCGCGATGGCCGTCGCCCTGGCGAACACGTTGTTCTTCGCCGCGGCCAGCGGCGAGAGCAAGTCGAAAGTTGCGCTGTACCTGCTGATTACCATCGCGCCGTTCGCTGTGATCGCGCCGCTGATCGGGCCCGCGCTGGATCGCTTGCAGCACGGCCGGCGCGTCGCGCTGGCGTTGTCTTTTGGGCTGCGTACCGCGCTGGCGGTGCTGCTGATCATGAACTACGACGGCGCCAGCGGCAGTTTCCCGTCGTGGGTGCTCTATCCGTGTGCGCTGGGGATGATGGTCTTCTCGAAATCGTTCAGTGTGTTGCGCAGCGCGGTAACGCCGCGGGTGATGCCGCCGACCATCGACCTGGTGCGAGTCAACGCGCGGCTGACGATGTTCGGTCTGCTCGGTGGCACCATCGTCGGCGGCGCGATCGCGGGCGGCGTCGAGTACGCCGGTGCGAACCTGCTCAAGCTGCCGGGAGCATTGTTCGTCGTGGTGGCGGTGACGGTGGCGGGCGCCTTCCTGTCGATGCGAATACCACGTTGGGTCGAGGTGACCGAGGGTGAAGTCCCGGCCACCCTGAGCTATCGCCAGGACAGCGAGCCGCTGCGCCGCAGCTGGCACAAGGAAGTCAGCGGGGCACTGCGACAGCCATTGGGCCGCAACATCATTACCTCGCTGTGGGGTAATTGCACGATCAAAGTGATGGTTGGGTTCCTGTTTCTATATCCCGCGTTCGTCGCGAAGTCGCACGAAGCCAACGGCTGGGAGCAGCTCGCGATGCTGGGCATCATCGGCGTGGCGGCCGGGCTCGGAAACTTTGCCGGCAACTTCACCAGCGCACGGTTGAAACTGGGCAGGCCCGCCGTGCTGGTGGTGCGCTGCACCGTGGCGGTGTGCGCGGTCGCATTAGCCGCCGCGCTGGCCGGCAGTCTGATGGCAGCGGCGATCGCGACCCTGATCACGTCCGCCGCTGCCGCCATCGGCAAGGCGTCGCTGGACGCATCCCTGCAAGACGACCTGCCCGAAGAATCCCGGGCGTCGGGGTTCGGGCGCTCGGAGTCGACGCTGCAGCTGGCCTGGGTGCTGGGCGGCGCGGTGGGGGTGATGGTCTATACCGAGCTGTGGGTAGGTTTCACGGCCATCAGTGCGATATTGATTCTGGGTCTGGCGCAAACCATCGTCAGCTTCCGCGGCAACTCGCTGATCCCGGGCCTGGGCGGTAACCGGCCGGTGATGGTCGAGCAGGAAGGCATGCCCCGCGACAGCGGCATGACGGCGGCGGTACCGAAGTGAAACGCGGTGTGGCCGTTACCCTTGCGGTCGTGGTCGTGCTGCTGGCCGCGGGCGCTGGAGTCGGCACCTGGTGGCTGCTGCGCGATTCGGGCCCGCAGCGACCGGAGATCAGCGCGTACTCGCACGGTCACACAATCCGGGTGGGGCCCTTCCTGTACTGCAATGTGCTCAACCTCAATGACTGCCAGCAACCGCAGGCTCAGGGCGAGCTGCGGATCACCGGCAGCTATCCGGTGCAACTCTCGGTCCCCGAGGCGATTTCGCGCGCACCCTGGCGGCTGCTCCAGGTGTATGAAGATCCCGCGAACACGTCGACCACCATGTTTCGGCCCGGCACCCGCCTGGCCGTGACGATCCCATCGGTCGACTCACAACGCGGGCGGCTGACCGGAATAGTCGTGCAGCTACTGACCTTGGTAGTCGACCAGGCGGGTGAACTGCGTGAAGCCCCGCATGCGGAATGGTCAGTGCGGCTGACGCATTGAACCCGGCGCCTACGCACCGTGGCCAATCGGCACCTGCTCGCCCTCGAGCGGCGGCCCGGGCGGCGTTCCGTCGCCGAAAGGCTTGCCGCCCAATGCCTCCCGGCCGTGTGCGGTAAGCCAGCTCGCCAGCTCCGGGCCCTTGGGCACGATACGGGTCGGGTTGATGTCGGCGTGCACGATGTAGTAGTGCTGTTTGATCTGCACGAAGTCGGTCGTGTCGCCGAAGCCGGGCGTCTGGAACAGGTCCCGCGCGTAGGCCCACAACACCGGCATCTCGCTCAGCTTGCTGCGGTTGCATTTGAAGTGCCCGTGGTACACCGGGTCGAAGCGGGCCAGTGTGGTGAACAGTCGCACGTCGGCCTCGGTAATGGTGTCTCCCACCAGGTATCGCTGATTGGTCAGGCGATCGCTCACCCAATCCAACGCGGTGAACAGCCGGTCGTAGGCTGCGTCGTAGGCCTCCTGCGAGCCGGCGAAACCGCACCGGTATACCCCGTTGTTGATCTCGGTGTAGATCCTCTTGCTGACCTCGTCGATCTCGGCCCGCAGCCGCTGCGGGTAGAGCTCGGGGGCACCATCGCGGTGCAACGCGGTCCACTCGGTGGACAAGTCCAGCGTCATCTGCGCGAAGTCGTTGGTGACGACGGCGCCCGTTCCGACGTCGACGATCGCCGGGACGGTGATCCCCTTGGGGTAGTCGGGGAAACGCTTGAAGTAGGCGTCCTGCAGTCGCGGGATCTTCAGGACCGGGTCCACGCCGCCCGGGTCAAGGTCGAACGTCCAGCTGCGCTCGTCGTGGGTGGGTCCACAAAACCCAATGGAGAGAACCCCTTCCAGGCCGAGCAAGCGCCGGACGATGATCGCGCGATTCGCCCACGGGCAGGCGCGCGCGACGACAAGCCGATATCGGCCAGGCTCGACGGGATAGCCGTCGCGTCCATCGGCGGTGATGCGGGTGGTGATGTAGTTGGTGTCGCGGGTGAACTCCCCTGCACCGGCAACGTAGGTGGCCATGCCGACGATTCTGCCCCAGTGGCAGTTATCGATGAACCCCGAACACGAACGGCGATCCAGACATTTGACTCGCCGCATGAATAAGCCGGCAACAATTCGTTGTCGACAAATGCTTTATCCCAACCACTTTCGCGGGTTCTTCGGCGAGCGCTCTCGCTTGCTCCTCGGTGACCTGCGCCGGCTGTACCATCGCAGCCTCGTCGCTAGCCGACTGTCGCCGGGAGTGAGCACCCAAACTGGGACGCGGTACTCGCTGCGCCAAGCGTTAGGCGTCGAGCTCTCGGGCCACGGCCTTGACCACCTCGGAGACCCGACGCGCCACCTTGCGGTCGGGGTAACGCCCCTTGCGCAGTTCGGGCTGCACGGTGCTCTCCAGCAGAGTGATCATGTCCTCGACCATGCCGTGCAGCTCATCGGGGCTGTGCTTGTGCTCGACAGGTGCCTCGCGCCGCGTCTTGGCAAGGGTGGGCGGTGGGTCGATCAGCTTGAGACTCAACGCCTGCGGTCCGCGCCGGCCGGAAGCCAACCCGAATTCGACTTTCTGCCCCGCCTTCAGCCCCTCCACGCCCTCGGGCAACGCCGACGAACGGACATAGACGTCCTCGCCGTCTTCCTGCGATAGGAAGCCGAACCCCTTCTCGGCGTCGTACCACTTAACCTTGCCGGTCGGCACTGGTCTCACCTGCTTGTCTGACGGAACTAACTAGGAATGGACAACATAAGACGCGTCCCGACTGTGCAGGACGCGATGCGGATTCAGATCCTACTCGGGTGGTTGCCGGACCAGCACCCCCGTTTCCGCCTCACTCGCTAGGCTGGCAGTACTGCTGGAGGAGATATGCGCCTGGTTCTGAACATCATCTGGCTTATATTCGGCGGCCTCTGGATGGCCGTCGGATACCTTGCTGCGGCGCTCATCAGCTTCTTGCTCATCATTACGATTCCGTTCGGATTCGCGGCGTTGCGCATCGCCTCGTACACGTTGTGGCCATTCGGCCGGACCATCGTCGACAAACCGACCGCTGGGAGCGGCGCCCTGATCGGAAACGTCGTCTGGCTGCTGCTGTTCGGCATCTGGCTGGCGATCGGCCATTTGGTGAGCGCGGCGGCCATGGCGGTGACGATCATCGGCATCCCGCTGGCGCTGGCCAACCTCAAACTCATCCCGGTGTCGCTGATGCCGCTGGGCAAGGAGATCGTTCCGGTCGGGGCGGGGGCCCCATTCGGGCGGGTGCCCGCATGACGCTGACCGCACTGGGTTTGCCCGTGGTGCCGAGCCTGACGGGCGACGCGCCCGTCGCCGGAATGCCGACGGACGGTCCCCTGCTCGACACCTACGGCAGGGCCGCCACCGATCTGCGTGTGTCGCTGACCGATCGCTGCAACCTGCGGTGCAGTTACTGCATGCCGGCCGAAGGTCTGGACTGGCTGCCCGGCGAGCAGCTGCTGCGGCTGGAGGAGCTGGCCCGGCTGCTGCACATCGCCGTCACCCGGCTCGGCATCACCAGCGTGCGGTTCACCGGCGGTGAGCCGCTGTTGTCCCGTCACCTCGAAGACGTGGTCGCGGCGGCGGCCGCATTGCGTCCCCGTCCGGAGATCTCGCTGACCACCAACGCCGTCGGGCTGGCGCGACGCGCGGCCACGCTGGCCGCGGCCGGGCTGGACCGCGTCAACATCTCGCTGGACAGCGTGAACCGGGAACGCTTCGCGGCCATCACGCGCCGCGACCGGCTCGCCGATGTGGTGGCCGGCCTGGCCGCCGCCAAGGCGGCGGGGCTGGCGCCGGTCAAAGTGAACGCTGTGCTGGATCCCGCCACCGGTCGCGAGGATGTCGTGGAGCTGCTGGGGTTCTGCCTCGAACACGGCTACCAGTTGCGCATCATCGAGCAGATGCCGCTGGACGCCGGGCACCGGTGGCGCCGGGATGCCGCGTTGACAGCCGACGACGTGCTGGCGGCATTGCGGCCGCACTTCCGGCTGCGCCCGGACCCCACGCCGCGCGGTTCGGCGCCCGCCGAGCTGTGGCTGGTGGACGCCGGCCCGGATACGCCGGCCGGACAGTTCGGCGTCATCGCCTCGGTGTCGCACGCCTTTTGCGGGACTTGCGACCGCACCCGCCTGACGGCCGACGGCCAGATCCGCAGCTGCCTGTTCTCCACCGAGGAGACCGACCTGCGCGGCCTGTTGCGCGGCGGCGCGCCCGACGACGCGATCGAGGCGGCCTGGCGCACCGCGATGTGGGCCAAGCCCGCGGGCCACGGGATCAACGACCCGAACTTCATCCAGCCCGACCGCCCGATGAGCGCGATCGGTGGCTGAGCTCCCCCTGGACATCGAGGACGCCGACGGCATCCAGGTGACGATCCGCTACTTCGCCGCCGCGCGGGCCGCGGCGGGCGCCGATTCGGAAACGGTGGTGCTGCGCGAGGGCGCCACGGTAGCCGAGTTGGTTGAGACGATCGCCGTTGCGGGTACCCGCCTGGCAACCGTGCTGGATCGCTGCTCGTACCTCTGCGATGGCATCGCGGTCCGCGACGAAACCCAACCGTTGCGCTCGGGTAACACGATTGACGTGTTACCGCCGTTCGCTGGCGGTTAATTTTGTGAGATAGCTCACGTAACGGAATGATAACGGGCCGGACACAGCCCGATATCGGGTTGTGGTGAGCTGGGCAAATCCCAGGTGTTCCTGCGTCTTTCGAAGATGTCCGTGCGGGAAACGCCGAGTTTCGCAGAAAGTGACGGGGCCAACAGAACCGGCTACGGTCTCCGGAGGCTCGCCAAGATCAACCGAGTGGCGGTCCTCCCTCACCCGTAGCGCCGAGCTCCATCCAATGGGCGGGGGACACCGAAACCTGGATGGAGACGGGGGACCCACCGGTCCGCCGGACTGGGGTCGCGTGCGACTCCTTGGGGTGAAGCCGACGTCGGCTCTCGCGAGACGACGGAGGCCGGGTGACCTCTTGAACCCGAACCCGACAGCTGACCTCGCAGGCGCGTCACGAGAGGAAAATTTCGGCGCGTATGAGTGGACGTCACCGCAAGCCCTCGACATCCAACATCAGCGTTGCCAAGATCGCCTTTACCGGGGCGGTACTTGGTGGCGGCAGCATTGCCATGGCTGGTCAAGCAGCCGCAGCCACGGATGGCGAGTGGGATCAGGTAGCCCGTTGCGAATCGGGCGGCAACTGGGGAATCAACACCGGCAACGGCTATTACGGCGGCGTTCAGTTCAACGCCGGCACGTGGGCCGCGCATGGCGGTGGCGAGTACGCCCCGTCGGCCCAGCTGGCCACCAAGGAGCAGCAGATCGCCGTCGCTGAGCGAGTTCTCGCGACGCAGGGCCGTGGCGCCTGGCCGGTGTGTGGTGGCCCGCTGTCGGGTCCCACGCCGCGCGAGGTCCTTCCGGCCCCGGCCGGCTTCGACCTGCCGGGCCTCAACGGTCCGCTGGCGCCGCCGCCCGCGGACGCGCCTGCGCCCGACGCTCCTGCACCGCCGCCCGCGCCGGTGCAGCTGGCGTCCTTCGACCAACCGGCACCGCCCCCCGCGGACCTGCCCCCCGCCCCGCCCGCGGACCTGCCGGCGCCGCCGGCCGACGCGCTGCCGCCCGCGCCGCCCGCCGACGCCCCACCGCCGGCCGACGCCCCGCCTCCCGCGGACGCGCTGCCGCCCGCGCCGCCCGCTGACACCCCGCCTCCGGCGGACGCCCCGCCGCCCGCCGACGCGCCCCCGCCCGCGGATGCCGTGCAACAGGCCACGAAGGTGGGCTACACGCAGAAACTGTGGGAAGCGATCCGCGGCGAAGACATCAACGGCAACGACGCCCTGGACTCGCTGGCCCCCGTCAGCTGACGCGGGCGGGCCGGCGCCGAACCGAAGGCGCTAGGCCGACCCCACCCATTCGTCGGTTCCATCGTCGAAAAACTGGTGCTTCCAGACCGGTAGCCGCGCCTTGATGGTGTCGACCAGTTGGGCGCAGGTGGCGAATGCTTCCTGTCGGTGATCGGCAGCAACCGCGGCCACCAGCGCCGCCTCGCCGATGTGCAGAACGCCGATCCGGTGGCTGGCCGCGACCGCGCGCACGCCGGTGGACGCCTCGCTCACCGCGGCCACCACCTCCGCCATCACCTGCGCGGCGGACGGATGCCCGGAGTACTCGAGCCGCAGCACCCGGCGTCCTTCGTCGTGGTCCCGAATCATGCCGACGAACCCAACGATGGCCCCGGCCGCGCGATGGCCTACCAGTTCTTCATGCTCGGCCAACGAGATCGGCTGGTCGGTCATCGCCGCGCGCAGGACGACCGTCATCGCTCGTGGTCTTTGCCCGCGATCTGGTCGAGAGCATGGTCGAGCACGTCGGCAAGCACCCCCAGCCCGTCACGTACGCCGCCGGGCGAACCGGGCAGGTTGACGATCAGGGTCCGATCGGCCACGCCGCACACGCCGCGCGACAGCACCGAGGTCGGCACGTTGGGCAGCCCGGATTGTCGGATTGCCTCGGCCAGTCCGGGAATCATGTAGTCGACCACCGCGACGGTCTGGTCGGGGGTGCCATCGGTCGGCGAGATACCGGTGCCCCCCGTGGTGAGGATGACGTCGACGTCGTCGTCGAGCGCCTTGCGCAGCGCCTCGCCGACCGGGTTCCCGTCGGCGACCACTTCCGGTTCCGTGGCCGAAAAACCGTGCTGCTCAAGCCATTCAGCGATGATTGGTCCACATTTGTCGGTATACACACCGTCGGAGGCCCGGGTCGAAGCGACAATGATGCGTGCGGATCGGGCGCCCATCAACGCGCCCAACTTCCGGTCTTGCCACCCTCCTTGCGGAGCACGCGGACATCATCGATACGGGCCGCCGGGTCAACCGCCTTGATCATGTCGTAAAGCGTAAGCGCGGCCACGCTGACAGAGGTCAGCGCCTCCATCTCCACGCCGGTACGGTCGGTGCTGCGCACCGTTGCCACGATCTCGATGTCCGACTCACCCACGGTGAAATCGACGTCGACTCCGGTGAGCGCGAGCTGGTGGCACAGCGGGATCAGGTCACTGGTGCGCTTGGCTGCCAGGATGCCCGCCACCCGAGCGGTCGCCAGCGCGTCGCCCTTGGGCAGACCGCCGCTGGAGATCAGCGCGACGACGTGCGCGGTGGTCCGCAAGGCGCCCGCGGCAACGGCGGTGCGCTTGGTGACTACTTTTCCGCTGACATCGACCATGTGTGCCGCGCCCCGGTCATCGAGGTGCGACAGCGCGTCCGGGCGGGATTCCTGGGACTGCCAGGCCTGCTCAGGTCTGGACGCCCCGGATGCCCCAGCCATCGGTGGCCAATGCCTACCGGTTGACGACCGTGACCGGGTGGACGTAAGGCAGGTGGTCGGATTCCACCGGGAACACCAGGTCACCGAACGGCGACAGCGCACCGGCGCGATCGGTCACCAGCTCGCTTACCGCATGGTCGTCGGGGTCCGTCGTCGGCCAGCCGTTGTCGACGTACCGGGTTTTGCCCGCCTTGCTCTCAGCAATGTCAGCCACGCCGTACATTCTGACAGGTCGCGCACCCGCGCGTAACGCTAGTCGGAATGCGGATCCGCAAGCTGCTTTACGCTGGTCAGCAATGACCGACAACACCCCGGATATCCCACTGGGGTCCTGGCTGGCCGACTTGCCCGACGAGCGGCTGATCCAACTGCTGGAACTACGGCCGGACCTTGCCCAGCCGCCACCCGGCAATATCGCGGCCCTGGCCGCGCGCGCCGGGGCCCGCCAGTCGGTCAAGGCCGCCACCGACGAGCTCGACTTCCTTCGGCTGGCGGTGCTCGATGCCCTGCTGGTGCTGCACGCTGACAGCACGCCGGTACCGACCGCCAAGCTGCTGGCGCTGATCGACGACCGCGCTCCCGAGGCCGACGTGATCGAGGCGCTGGACGACCTGCGGCGGCGTGCCCTGGTGTGGGGCGACGTCGCGACGCGGATGGCCGCCGACGCCGGCATGGCGTTGCCCTGGCATCCGGGGCAGGTAACGCTCGAGGACGGTTCCCGCACCGGCGAACAGATTTCGGAGCTGATCGACGGACTCAACCAGGCGCAGCAGGAGGTGCTGGACAAGCTGCTCGAGGGCTCTCCGATGGGACGCACCCGCGACGCCGCGCCCGGCGCCCCGGCGGATCGGCCGGTGCCGCAGCTGCTGGCCATGGGACTACTGCGCCGGGTCGACGCCGAGACGGTCATTCTGCCCCGCCACGTTGCGCAGGTGCTGCGCGGCGAGCAGCCCGGCCCGATGGAGCTGACCGAACCCGACCCGGTGGTGTCCACGACGACACCCGACGATGTTGACGCCGCGGCCGCCGGGGCCGTCATCGACCTGCTGCGTGAATTCGACGTGCTGCTGGAAAGCCTTGGCACCGTACCGGTTTCCGAACTGCGCAGCGGTGGTCTGGGAATACGCGAAGTCAAGCGCCTGGCCAAGGCAACCGGCATCGACGAGCCGCGGCTTGGCCTGGTGCTCGAGGTCGCGGCCGCGGCCGGGCTGATCGCCAATGGCATGCCCGATCCGGAGCCGGAGAACGCCGACGGCCTGTACTGGGCGCCGACGGTGGCCGCCGACCGCTTCGCCGCGATGTCCGCCGCCGAGCGGTGGCACCTGCTGGCCAGCGCCTGGCTCGATCTTCCGGGCCGCCCGGCGCTGATCGGCGGTCGTGGCCCCGACGGGAAACCCTATGCGGCCCTTTCGGATTCGCTGTACTCGACGGCCGCTCCACTGGACCGGCGGTTGCTGCTGGGGATGCTCGCCGAGCTGCCGGCGGGCGCCGGCGTCGACGCGACCACGGCGTCGGCGGCGCTGATCTGGCGGCGCCCACGCTGGGCCCGGCGCCTGCAGCCCGGACCGCTGGCCGATCTGCTTGCCGAGAGCCACGCGCTGGGCTTGGTGGGCCGCGGGGCGATCAGCACACCCGGCCGCGCGTTGCTGGCCGAAACCATCGACTTCTCCGCCACGGTCGACGCCATGGCGCGGGCCCTGCCCAAACCGATCGACCACTTCCTGATGCAGGCCGACCTGACCGTCGTGGTGCCCGGGCCTCTACAACGCGACCTGGCCGAGGAACTGGCGACGGTGGCCAACGTCGAATCGGCCGGGGCGGCGATGGTGTACCGCATCAGCGAGCAGTCGATCCGCCACGCCCTCGACGTCGGCAAGACCCGCGACTGGATGCATGCATTTTTCGCCAGCCACTCTAAAACGTCTGTGCCACAAGGACTCACGTATCTCATCGATGATGTTGCGCGACGCCATGGCCAGCTTCGCATCGGCATGGCCGCCTCGTTCGTGCGCTGCGAAGACCCGGCGCTGCTGGCCCAGGCGGTCGCGGCGGGCGAAGACCTGCAACTGCGGGCGCTGGCCCCGACGGTGGCCGTCTCCCCCGCGCCGATCGCCGAGATGCTGGCCACCCTGCGGGCCGCCGGTTTCGCCCCGGCCGCCGAGGATTCCACCGGCGCCATCGTCGACGTCCGTCCGCTGCGGGCGCGAGTGCCCACGCCGCAGCAGCGTCGGCCCTACCGCCCGGCACCGCGGCCGAACACCGAGACGCTGAACGCGGTGGTCTCGGTGCTGCGCAAGGTGACCACCGCGCCGTTCGGCACCAGCCGTGTCGACCCGGCGGCCGCGATATCGCTGCTGTCCGATGCGGCAAAGAATCAGGACACGCTGGTGATCGGCTACCTCGACGCCGCGGGCGTGGCCAGCCAGCGGATGGTGTCGCCGATCGCGGTACGAGGCGGGCAGCTGGTGGCGTTCGATTCGGCGTTGGGGCGGCTGCGCGACTTCGCGATCCACCGCATCACGTCAGTGGTGTCGGCGGGCAACGGATAATGGACTGATGCGTGCCAACGACGATGCTGGGGGCACCCCCAGCCGCACAGCGGCGAGGGGGCGCGCCGAGCGCAATGCGGAGGAGTGGCGCTATGTCTGACGGACCATTGATCGTGCAGTCCGACAAGACGGTGCTGCTGGAAGTGGACCACGACCTGGCCGACGCGGCGCGCGCCGCCATCGCGCCGTTCGCCGAGCTCGAACGCGCGCCCGAACACGTGCACACCTATCGCATCACGCCCCTGGCGCTGTGGAACGCCCGCGCCGCTGGGCATGACGCCGAACAGGTCGTCGACGCGCTGGTCAGTTTCTCGCGCTATGCGGTGCCGCAGCCATTGCTGGTCGACATCGTCGACACGATGGCCCGCTACGGCCGGCTGCAACTGGTCAAGAGCCCGGTGCATGGCCTGACCCTGGTGAGCCTGGATCGCGCGGTGCTCGAAGAGGTGCTGCGCAACAAGAAGATCGCGCCGATGCTGGGCGCCCGAATCGACGACGACACCGTGATCGTGCACGGCAGCGAGCGAGGCCGGGTCAAACAAATGCTGCTCAAGATCGGTTGGCCCGCAGAGGATCTTGCCGGATATGTCGATGGCGAGGCGCATCCGATCAGCCTGGATCAGGACGGTTGGGAGCTTCGCGATTACCAGCGGCTGGCCACGGACTCGTTCTGGGCCGGCGGCTCCGGAGTCGTGGTGCTTCCGTGCGGCGCCGGCAAGACGCTGGTCGGCGCGGCCGCGATGGCGAAAGCCAGTGCGACGACGCTGATCCTGGTGACCAACATCGTCGCGGCCCGGCAGTGGAAACGTGAGCTCATCGCGCGCACCTCGCTGACCGAGGATGAGATCGGCGAATACTCCGGCGAGCGCAAGGAGATTCGGCCCGTCACCATCTCGACCTACCAGATGGTCACCCGCCGCAGTAAGGGCGAATACCGCCATCTGGAGCTCTTCGACAGCCGCGACTGGGGGCTGATCGTCTACGACGAGGTGCACCTGTTGCCCGCACCCGTGTTCCGGATGACCGCCGATCTGCAGTCCAAGCGACGGCTCGGCCTGACGGCCACGCTGATCCGGGAAGACGGCCGCGAGGGTGACGTGTTCTCCCTGATCGGCCCGAAGCGCTACGACGCCCCGTGGAAGGACATCGAGGCGCAAGGCTGGATCGCCCCAGCGGAGTGCGTCGAGGTCCGGGTCACGATGACCGACAACGAGCGCATGATCTACGCCACCGCCGAACCCGAAGAGCGTTACAAGCTGTGCTCGACGGTGCATACCAAAATCGCTGTGGTCAAGTCGATTCTGGCGAAACACCCCAGCGAGCAGACCCTGGTGATCGGCGCCTACCTCGATCAGCTCGACGAGCTTGGTGCCGAGCTGAACGCCCCGGTGATCCAGGGCTCCACCAAGACCAAGGAACGCGAGGCGTTGTTCGACGCCTTTCGCACCGGTGAAATTTCGACATTGGTGGTGTCCAAGGTCGCGAATTTCTCCATCGACCTACCGGAAGCCTCAGTGGCGGTGCAGGTTTCGGGCACGTTCGGCTCGCGCCAAGAGGAAGCGCAACGGCTGGGCCGACTGCTGCGCCCCAAAGCCGACGGCGGCGGCGCCATCTTCTACTCCGTGGTGGCCCGCGACAGCCTAGACGCCGAATACGCCGCGCACCGGCAGCGCTTCCTGGCCGAGCAGGGCTACGGCTACATCATCCGCGACGCGGACGACCTTCTGGGCCCGGCGATTTAACGGCGACGAGCTGGCATCTATTACGCCGAACGTGCACTGGCTGCGAGATTTTCGGCGATTTCTCGCAGTGACAGCACGCTCGGCGAAGGCAGGCCGAAGTTCGGGACACTTCCCGGTGCCGGCGGGAGATGGACGTGGTCGCTCGTGATTTATATCTGTATGCAACTATTGCATAGTGCTATAGTGGAACCCAACTCCATCGGCTGCGGAGGTAGGCATGAAGATCGCCATCGTCGGTGCCGGCATCTCCGGCCCTACGCTCGCGTATTGGCTGTCGCACTATGGCCACGAGCCAACCCTGATCGAAAAGGCGCCACGACTGCGCACCGGAGGCTACGTCGTGGACTTCTGGGGCGGAGGATATGCCGTCGCCGAACGGATGGGACTCACCGCCGAATTGCATGCCGCGGGGTACGCGGTACGCGAAGTGCGACTGGTGGACCAGAATGCGCGAAGAGTCGGCGGATTTTCGACTGAACCGTTCCGGCAAAATCTCAACGGCCGATTCGTTACGATTCCCCGTGGTGATCTGGCGGCCATGATCTATCGCTCCATCGACCACCGTGCCGAAACTCTCTTCGGCGAAAGTATTTCGGCTATCACGCAACACGAGTCGGGCGTGTGCGTCACACTCGAGCACGGCGGACCACGACAATTCGACCTCCTCGTCGGCGCGGGTGGCATCCATTCGCCGGTGCGAGACTTGGTGTTTGGCCCGGAAGACCGATTTGTGACCGATCTCGGTTACCGAGTCGCGGCATTCGAAGCCGAGGGCTATCAGCCGCGTGATGAACTCGTCTACCTCGCCTACACGATGCCGGGGCGCATGGTCGCACGATTCGCAATGCGCGACGAAAAGACCTTGTTTTTCTTCATTTTCACCACTGACCATATGAGTGGGCCGGAACCACAGGATGTGTCGCAGGTGCGCCAGGTCCTGCGCCAAGTTTTCGGCACCGCCGGCTGGGAATGCCCAGAGATCCTCCACATGCTCGAGAGGGCCTCCGATGTGTACTACGACCGCGCAAGCCAAATCGTGCTAGACCATTGGTCGGACGGGCGAGTAGCGCTCATCGGGGATGCCGCGGCCGCGGTCTCTCTGCTGGCGGGCGAGGGGGCGGGTCTGGCGATGGTGCAGGCCTACGTACTGGCCGGCGAGCTCAATCGCGCAGGGGCGAATCACCAGAGTGCATTTCGCCGCTATGAACGGCAGTTGCGTCCGATCGTCGAGGCCAGGCAGCGGTCGGCGCGCGGATTCGCCACGACCTTCGCACCCAAGACGGCGCTGGGCGTGTGGACCCGCAATCTGGCGTCCCGACTGCTGAACATTCCTTGGCTGGCCGAGTGGGTCGTTCGGAGCGAATTCCGCGACGACGTCGAATTACCCGAGTACGTCGGATAACCGACGACGTGCGAGGCCCGGCGATTTAGAGCGACGAGCTGGCATCTATTGCGCCGAATGTGCACTGGCGGCGAAATTTTCGACGATTTCTCGCAGTCGCTGCACGTTCGGCGAAAACACGGGCCGAAGCGCGAGTGGATTTAGAGCGACAGTATCGTCGCCGACGCGGTGCCGGGAGCGCCGTAGACCTGCGCCAGACCGACCCGCGGGTTGCCGGGCACCTGACGCTCGCCCGCCTCGCCGCGCAGCTGACGCACCAGCTCGTGCACCTGCCGCAGCCCCGACGCACCGATCGGCTCGCCGTTGGCGATCAGCCCGCCGTCGGTGTTCACCGGCATCGAGCCGTGAATCTCGGTGGCCCCGTCGGCCAACAGTTTCTCCTGCTCGCCGTCGGCGCACAGGCCCGTCTCGGCCATGTGGATGACCTCGTTGCCGGCGTCGGTGTCCTGAAGCTGGGCGACGTCGACGTCCTCGGGCCCGATGCCCGCGGCTTCGTAGGCCGCCTTGGACGCGTACACCGTCGGCGAGACGTCCTCATCCAACGGGGCGAACGTGGCGTGCACCTCGTAAGCGCCGAATGTGCGGGTGCGGATCTCGCAGGCGCGCACATACACCGGCTTGTCGGTGTACTTGTGTGCGATGTCGGCGCGACACATGATGACCGCGGCCGCACCCTCGTCGGGCGCGCAGAACATGTACTGCGTCAACGGGTAATTGAGGACGGTCGAGTTCAGAATCTCTTCGACCGAAATCTCCTTGCGCCGGAAGGCATTCGGGTTCAACGCGCCATTGCGGAAGTTCTTGTTGGCCACCCGCGCCAGGGTTTCCCGCGAGATGTTGTGGTCGTGCAGATACTTATTGGCCTTCATGCCGAAGAATTTGGTGGTGACGAACTGCCCGTTCTGCGCGTACCACTGCGGCAGCGCCAGCTTGGCCGGGTCGTCGGTGAACGCCCCGCGCGGGTGCTTGTCCAAGCCGATGGCGATGCCGATGTCGTATTTGCCCAGCCGGATGGTGTCGGCGGTCTGCTGGATGGCGCTGGCCGCGGTGGCACACGCGTTGAACACGTTGGTGAACGTGATGCCGGTCAGCCCGACCAGTCGGGTCACCGCGTCGGGGTTGGACACCTCGTGGCTGCCGCCGAACCCGAACTGGATGTCCTTCCACCCCACGCCCGCGTCGGTGAGCGCAAATTGGATGGACTCGGCGCCCATCTGCATCGCCGTCTTCTCGAACCGGCCGAAGGGGTGCAGGCCCACGCCGATGATGGCGACGTCGTTGGTCATCTCGGATTCTCCTGGATCTAAACCGGCTGGAACGCGAACGTGATGATCTCGTTGCCGTCGGCATCGGTGGTAAACGGCACCATCGTGAGCTCGACCTGCTGGCCGAACTGCAGTTTGGCCGGATCGTTCTCGGTCAGCCGGCCCTCGACGCGGATCACCGCGTCTTCGCCCAAACCGAGCTGCACCAGACCCACGCCGAACGGCACGAAGTCCTTGCCGGTCGGACCGGCGTAGGGCGCCCCGGGCGGGAAGCCCTGGGTGGTCCAGGCGACCACGGTTCCGGTCCGCGGCAACAGCACGTCGCTCATCGAGCCGCCACTGCAGCGCGGGCACCGATCCTGCACCGGGAAGGTGGTGGCACCGCAATCACCGCACCTACTGCCGATCAGCTGCGGGTTCTCGTCGGGCCAGGTCGAGATCTCGGGAGCGAGTGCCTTCTGCATTGAGGGGTCCTCCAGGAACGTCCGCGGGGTGCGCCAAAGGAACAATTCTGACTGAACCGTATAACAGCCTTCCGAAAAGTGGAAACCGCATTCTCATAAGGTGCGGCGCCGATCAAATTCCGGAGGCGCCCGACTTCGCCAAGTGGGTCGACCGTAGGTTCAACGGTGTGCTCGCGGCGAGCGGCACCTAGTGACGATGCGAGGAGACGACGATGACGGTCATCGTGCTACTGGAACTGAAGTTCAAGCCCGACGAGGTCGGCGCCGGGCGTGAATTGATGGGCCGGACGCTGGAAACCACCCGGGCATTCGAGGGAAATCTCCGCACCGACGTCTGGGTCGACGAGGACGACGAAGCCCACTGGATCATCTACGAAGAGTGGGAATCGGTCGGCGCCGACGAGGCCTACCGCGCGTTTCGCGCCGGCGAAGGCAAGGTGACCCAACTGCCGCCGCTGCTGGCCGCGCCTCCGGTCAAGACGAGGTACACCACCACCGACGTCTGAGCGCGCTAGCCCAGGGCGGGAATGACTTCGCGCTCGAACAATTCGATGCCGGAGCGGTCGTACGCGGCCTCGGGGAAGTAGATGATCGCGTATTCGCAGCCGAGGTCGCGGACCTTGGTCAGCCGCTCGATCACCTGTTCCGTGGTGCCCATCGCCGAGTCGGGCAGGCTGCTGGTCATCGAATCCGCCAGGGACTCAGGCACATAGTTGACCAGCCGGTCGCGCACCCGCTGCCGGCGGTCTTTGACCTCGGGCTCAGACGTGCCGACGATGGCGGTGAAGTTGGCCGAACGCACGATCGCGTCGAAGTCGGTACCCACGTCGCGGCAATGCCCGGCGAGCACCTCCGACTTCTGGGCAAACGCCTCGGGCTCCGCCGTGAAGTTGGTGTACTGCGCGTACTGCGCCGCGATGCGCAATGTCACCTTCTCGCCTCCGCCGGCGATCCATAGTGGAATACCGTTGTCCTGCAATGGCTTCGGCTCGACGATCGCACCGTCGACCTGGTAGTGCTTGCCGTCGAAGCTGACTTTGCCGTCGCGCCAGGCGTCCCGCATGATCTGCACGCCTTCGTCGAGGCGGCCCAATCGCACGCCGGCTGACGGGAACCCGTATCCGTAAGCGCGCCACTCGTGTTCGTACCAGCCGCCGCCGATACCCATCTGGATGCGACCACCGGAGATGATGTCGGCGGTGGCCGCCACCTTGGCGAGGTAGACCGGATTGCGGTAGCTCATCGCCGTACACATTTGGCCGAGCTTGACGCGTGAGGTGGTAGCGGCGTAGGCCGCCATCAACGACCAGGCCTCGTGTGTCGCTTCCGCGCTCGGCATCGGGACGGTGTGGAAGTGGTCGTAGACCCACACCGAGTCCCAGGCGCTGCCGTCAGCGTAGGACGCCAAGTCCCGCATCACCGCCCAGTGTTTCGCCGGGTCGATGCCTACCAGATCCATCCGCCAGCCCTGCGGGATGAAGAAACCAAAGCGCATGATTAGCGACTCTAGCTCTCGTCGGGGCGAGTCGGAATGGCCCGGGATGCCACGTTCGCTCACAGCAGATTGCTATCCGCGCCCCAGCCTGTGCCTGGCACGACAGCGCTAAGTGAATGCATGGCAAACAAGGCGATACAACTGACATTGGCCGGCGCGGCACTAGCACTGTTCAGCGGTGAGCCGGCGACCGTGACGGCCGCGCCGCCCGGCGCCCGCATCGTCACCGTCGACGGCGATGAAAACTTCGTGAACGACAACGGCCACACCGCCGGCGACATCTTCCAGCAGAACGCTCAGGATCAAAGCACCGTGCAGGGACGCGGTTAAGTCAGAGGGCACCAAAACATTTGGCAATTCGCGCGTCCGGCCTTTTGCTCACCCGCCCAGCGCGGCGAATGCCGCGTCGACCGAAGTCGCACGCAACGCCTCATACCCGGTGTCGGGAAACTGTAGGCAGCAGTCTTGCAGTCCACCGAATGCTACGACCGCGCGGGTGGACTGCGCGAGCGTCGGTCGTGGCCCAAATACCTTCTTGCCCAATCGATCACGCCATGCCGGTACCTTGTCGATGAGGCCGAGGTCGGCCAGCATCGTCAATTCCGTAAGTACCAGCACGATGTACTGACGGTGCCGGTAATGGAAATCGAAATAGCCCTCCAACAATTCGCGCACGTCGATGTCGCGCCGGGTTTCCTGCTCGGCCACGAAACGCTCGCCGTCTTCGATCACCGGCATCAGGATGCTGCGCACCAGCTCTTCACGCGAGTTGAAGTGGTAGTACAGCGCGGGTTTGGTGATCCCCAGCCTGTCCGCGATGTCCTGCAAGCTGGTCCGCTGCACGCCTTGCTGAAGGAACAGCTCCCGGGCGACCTCTTGGATGCGCTGACGGGTATCGGACCGGGGCCTCGTCATCCGAAAATTCTAGCTGACTTACCGATAAGTAAGTGCTATGTTAGGGTCACCTAACCGCGAGGGAGTCGACATGCGGATTCTGATCTCGGGGGCGAGCATCGCGGGCCCCGTATTGGCGTACTGGCTTGCCCGCCGCGCCTTCGACGTCACGATCGTCGAGCGCGCACCCGAATTGCGCAAGACCGGCGGCCATGCCGTCGACCTGTTCCGGCCCGCCATGGAAATCTCGGCAAAGATGGGCGTGCTGCCGCAGATCGAGGCGCTGGCCACCGGGACGACCGCGATGACCATGTATCGCGAGGGCGTCGAGCGGCCGGCGCGCGTCGATCTCACGAAGGTCTTCGGCGCGTCTTCCGACCGGCACGTCGAGATCATGCGCGACGACCTCAGCGAGGCGTATTACCGCGCCGGCTGCGGCGACGTCGAGTACCTGTTCGGAGATTCGATCACGTCGATCTCGCTCGACGGTGAGGTCACTTTCGAGCACAATGCGCCACGCACCTTCGACGTCATCATCGGCGCAGATGGCCTGCACTCCAACGTGCGCCGCCTGGTCTTCGGCGAGGATGCCGGTCACACCCGGTTCCTCGGCGGCTACCTGGCGGTGGAATCGGTTCCGAAATCGCTTGCCCGCGAAGGGGAAATGGCCGTGCACATGGGCGCGGGCCGATTGACAGGGATCTACACCGCGCGGCCGCTGGACGACGCGCGCGCGTTGTTCATGTTCCGCAGCAAGCAAGAGCTGCAATATCACTACCGAGATGTGCTGCGGCAAAAGGAGTTATTGCGAACGAAATTCGCCGGAATGGATGCCGCGGTGGACGGTTGGCTCGCGGAGCTGGACCGCGCGCCGACGTTCTACTTCGACTCGATCATCCAGCTGGAGTTGGACACCTGGTCGCGCGGGCGGGTCGCCCTGGTGGGCGACGCCGGATACTGCCCCGGGCCGGCGGTCGGCGGCAGCACCAGTATCGCGGTGCTGGGTGCTTATGTACTGGCGGGCGAATTGGCAGCAGCCCAGGGCGATTACACGCGCGCATTCGCGGCCTACGAACGGGCGATGGCCGACGCGGTGCGGCGTAGCCGCGCGTTTGCGCGGGCGGCGGCCAAGACGATCGTCCCCAGTTCGCGGGCCGGAGTGTGGGGGCTGACGCGCGCTGCTCAGCTGATCTCGGTGCTGCCCGCCGGCGTCAGCAGGGCCATCGCTAAGTTGAACACCAACGGTGCCCGGCTGTACGACTCGATGGAGTACAAGGAATATGCCGACATCGACATTTGACGTCAAGGGCTACAGCGAAGCCGAAGTGCCTGGCACGAAAGGAGCGATGCGCGATGGAGCTTACCGGTGTGGGGATTTGGAGCAGTCAACTGCGCTACGGCGACCCAGCCGAATCCGCCGACGCCGCAGCAGAGTTAGATGAGCTGGGCTTCAAGGCACTCTGGATTCCGGACGTGGGCGGGCAGGTGTTCGACGCGGTCGGCCGGCTACTGGCCGCGACCAACCGCACCACCGTCGCCACCGGAATCCTGAACCTGTGGATGCATGCACCCACCGACGTCGCGGACAACTTTGCGGCGCTGACGGCCGAGCACGGCGACCGCTTCCTGTTGGGCATCGGCGTCAGCCATGCACCGCTGATCGACGCCGGTGAGCCGGGTCGATACCGCAAACCGCTGGCCGCGACGGCCACGTTCCTGGACGGACTGGACTGCGCACCCCAACCCGTTCCCGCCGACAAGCGGGTGCTTGCCGCGCTCGGCCCGAAGATGCTGACGTTGTCGGCAACTCGTGCCCGCGGCGCCCATCCCTACCTGGTCACCCCCGAGCACACCGCTTCTGCGCGTTCGACTTTGGGCGAAGGTCCATTGCTGCTACCCGAGCAGTCGGTCATCCTCACCGAGGACGCCGAGGAAGCACGCCGTATCGGAACCGACTGGCTGCGTTCCTATTTGGCGCTGCCCAACTACGCCAACAATCTACTGCGCAGCGGTTTCTCCGAAGACGATGTGGCACAGGTCAGCGATCGACTGTTCAACGCGATCATCGCGTGGGGAGACGAAGCAGCCATCCTGCGGCGGGTCGACGAGCACCGTGCCGCCGGGGCCGATCACGTCTGCGTCCAGGTGTTGTTGGCCGACCCGCAGGCCTTCCCCCGCGAGCAGTGGCGCCGCATCGCCGCCGCGATTTAGCGCCGTTTAGGCACACCGTTGGCGTGCGCGGCATCGAATCCGCGGCAATGGAACGACGATTCGCCCCCGCGCGGACGCTCACGTTACGCCGGAGACTGCCCGCCGGAGACGAACGGGAGCTCGATCGCGAGCAAAAGCCGGTTCGCTACCACCCTCTTTGCGTGCCGCGGCAGCTAGCCCGCCGCGGCCACACCGCGAAAAGCCCTCGAAACCAGCTTGTTTCGAGGGCTTTCGCGAAATACTGAACTTAGGTCAACGAATCCGGCGGCAGGAAGCGGTCGCCGTACTTGGCGGCCAGCTCGCGGGCCCGGGCCACGAAGGCTTCCTTGCCCGTTCCGCCGGCACCGGAGTAGCCGACGATGAACTGCGCGCTACCACCGGTGTACGGCGGGAACCCGATGCCCATGATCGAGCCGATGTTGGCGTCGGCAGTCGACGTCAGCACACCCTCGTCGAGGCACTTCTGGGTTTCCAGCGCCTCGGCGAACAACATCCGGTCGATCATGTCCTGCAACGGCGGCTGCGAGGAGCCCGACTTGAACGTGTCCCGCAAGCCGGGCCACAGGCGGGTGCGCTTGCCGTCCTCGTACTCGTAGAAGCCTGCGCCCTTGAGCCGGCTGGGCCGGCCGAGCTCGATCATCTTCTCGACGACCGCCTCGGCTGGGTGCGGCTCGTAGGTGCCGCCGGCGTCCTCGACACCCTTGCGGCTGGCGACGGCAATCTTGTGCATCAGCTCCAGGTTGAGCTCGTCGGACAGCTGCAGCGGCGGCGCCGGGTAGCCGGCCTGCGAACCGGCGTGCTCGATGCTGGCCGGCTCCACACCCTCACCCAACATCGCCAGCGCCTCGTTCACGAACGTGCCGATCACGCGGCTGGTGAAGAAACCGCGGCTGTCGTTGACGACGATCGGGGTCTTGCCGATCGCCAGCGTGTAGTCGAACACTCGGGCTAGCGCTTCATCAGAAGTCTTCTCGCCCTTGATGATTTCGACGAGTGGCATCTTGTCGACCGGCGAAAAGAAATGGATCCCGATGAAGTCCTCTTGGCGCTTGACGCCGGTCGCCAGACCGGTGATCGGCAGCGTCGACGTGTTCGAGCCCAGCAGTGCGTTGGGCTCGACGATGTCCTCGATCTCCTGGAACACTTTGTGCTTGAGGTCCTGGTTCTCGAAGACGGCCTCGATCACGAAGTCGACGCCCTTGAAGTCGGCGGGGTCCGCCGACGGCGTGATGCGGTCGAGCAGCGCCTTGCTCTTCTCCTCGGTGGTCTTGCCACGCTGGAGTGCTTTGGCCTCAAGCTTTTCCGAGTAATTCTTACCCTTCTGGGCGGCCTCGAGGCTGACGTCCTTGAGCACCACGTCGTAGCCGGCCTTGGCCGAGACGTAGGCGATACCGGCGCCCATCATGCCCGCGCCCAGCACACCGATCTTGTTGATCTTGACCGGCTCGATGCCATCGGGTCGCGAGCCACCACCGTTGATGTGCTGCAGGTCGAAGAAGAACGCCTGGATCATGTTCTTGGCGACCTGACCGGTGACAAGTTGGGTGAAATAGCGACTCTCGATGCGACAGGCGGTGTCGAAGTCCACCTGTGCGCCCTCGACGGCCGCGTCCAGGATGGCCCGCGGGGCCGGCATCGGCGCACCCTTGAGCTGCTTCTTCAGCAGCGCTGGGAACGACGGCAGGATGCCGGCCAGCGCCGGGCTGGACGGGGTGCCGCCAGGCATCTTGTAGCCCTTGGCATCCCATGGTTGGGTATGCGCTTCGGGGTTGGCCTTGATCCATGCCTTGGCGGCCGGCACCAGCTCCTCGACAGTCGGCAGCACCTCGTCGACCAGCCCGATCTCCTTGGCCTTGTCCGGCTTGAACCGGGTGCCCTGGGACAGCACGTTCATGAACGCGTTCTGGATGCCGAACATCCGCACACTGCGTGCGACGCCGCCGGCGCCCGGCAGCAGGCCTAGGGTGACCTCCGGGAAGCCGACGACGGCGCCCGGCACGTCGGCGATGATCCGGTGGTGGCAGGCCAGCGTGATCTCCAGGCCGCCGCCCAGCGCGGCGCCGTTGATCGCGGCGACGACCGGCTTGCCCAGCGTTTCCAGCGTCCGCAGGTCGCGCTTGGTGTTCTCGACCAACGAGAATGCTTCGCCCGCATGCTCGGGACCGATGTTGATCATCGACTTCAGGTCACCCCCGGCGAAGAAGGTCTTCTTCGCGCTGGTGATGACAACGCCCGTGATCGAATCCTTCTCGGCGACAAGCTTTTCCACCGCGCTGTGGATGGATTCACGGTATGCGTCGTTCATGACGTTAGCCGACCCGGTAGGGTCGTCAAGCGTCAGCGTGACAATGCCGTCGGCATCCTTGTCCCACTTAATCGTGTTGTCTGCCATGGCCTTAAACCCTCTCAATGATGGTCGCGACACCCATGCCGCCGCCGATGCACAGCGTGATCAGCGCGCGACGCGCGTTGCGGCGCTCGAGCTCGTCGACCATGGTTCCGGTGATCATGGCGCCGGTGGCGCCCAGCGGGTGGCCCATCGCGATCGCACCACCGTTGACGTTGAGCTTCTCGTCCGGGATGTTGAGGTCCTTCTGGAACTTCAGCACCACCGACGCGAACGCCTCGTTGAGCTCGAACAGGTCGATGTCGTCGATCGTCAGGCCGGCACGGTCGAGCACCTTGCGCGTGGCAGGCGTCGGGCCGGTGAGCATGATGACCGGGTCTGAGCCGCTGGTGGCGGTGGCCACGATGCGCGCCCGCGGGGTCAGGCCCTGGGACTTGCCCGCGGCCTCCGAACCGACGAGCACCAGCGCGGCGCCATCGACGATGCCGGAGCTGTTGCCGCCGGTGTGCACGTGGTTGATCTTCTCGACGTAGTGGTACTTCGTCAGCGCCACGTCGTCGAAACCGCCCATCTCGCCGACGCCGTCGAACGCGGTCTTCAGCTTGGCCAAGCCCTCCATCGTGGTGTCGGGCCGCATGTGCTCGTCGTGGTCGAGGATGACCAGGCCGTTCTGGTCGCGCACCGGCACGACCGACTTGGCGAAGTAGCCGCCCGACCAGGCTTCGGCGGCCTTCTGCTGCGAGCGCAACGCGTAAGCGTCGACGTCCTCGCGGCTAAAGCCCTCGATGGTGGCGATCAGGTCGGCGCCGATGCCCTGCGGCACGAAGCCGATCTGGTAGTTGGTTTCCGGGTCGGTCGCCCAGGCGCCGCCGTCGGAGCCCATCGGGACACGGCTCATCGACTCGACACCACCGGCCAGCACCAGGTCGTCCCAGCCGGAGCGCACCTTCTGGGCGGCGGTGTTGACGGCCTCAAGACCCGAGGCGCAGAACCGGTTCAACTGCACGCCGCCGGTGGTCTCGGGCAGTCCGGCGGCCAGCACCGCGGTGCGGGCAATGTCGCCGCCCTGGTCACCGACCGGGGAGACGACGCCCAGGATCATGTCGCTGATCAGGTTCTCGTCCAGGTCGGGGTTGCGCCGGCGCAGCTCGTCGACCAGGCCGACCACCAGGTTCAGCGGCTTGACCTCGTTGAGCGATCCGTTGCGTTGCTTCCCGCGGGGTGTGCGGATGGCCTCATAGATGAAGGCTTCTTCGGACATGTCGACTTCCTGTTCACAAATGGGGTTTCGGGTCCGTCTACGTGCACCCTAACAGGGGCTCCCGGCCAACCTGTTGGTTGGGCAGGTCGGTGCTGCTCGGGAGATAGCCAGGCCCCGACATCGCGCCCTGCGCGTCGACCGTACGCCCTGCGCGTCGAGTGTGCGCCCAGGGCGGCGACACGCCAGGAGGGTCCACCGCGAGTGCACACTCAACGCCGTAGCCGCTCAGTCGGGGAGCCCGCCTAAGCTCGACGACCATGACGGTGTCGCGATTGCGGCCCTACGCGACCACGGTGTTCGCCGAAATGTCGGCACTGGCCGCGCGCATCGGCGCGGTGAACCTGGGTCAGGGCTTTCCGGACGAGGACGGACCCCCGGCGATGTTGAAGGCCGCGCAAGACGCGATCGCCGCCGGTGCCAACCAGTACCCGCCGGGAATCGGCATCGCGCCGCTGCGCCAGGCCGTCGCCGCCCAGCGCAAGCGGCATTTCGGCATCGACTACGACCCCGACACCGAGGTGCTGGTGACGGTCGGGGCCACCGAGGCCATCGCGTCGGCGGTCATCGGCCTGGTCGAGCCCGGCTCGGAGGTACTGCTGATCGAGCCCTTCTACGACTCGTACTCGCCGGTGGTCGCGATGGCCGGTGCACACCGCGCCGCGGTACCGCTGGTTTCCGACGGCCGCGGCTTCGCGCTGGACATCGACGCGCTGCGGCGGGCCGTCACCCCGGCGACCCGCGCGCTCATCGTCAACTCGCCGCACAACCCCACTGGCGCCGTGCTGAGCGCGACCGAACTGGAGGCGATCGCCGAGATCGCGGTGGCGGCCGACCTTTTGGTGATCACCGACGAGGTGTACGAACATCTGGTGTTCGAAGGCCACCGGCATTTGCCGCTGGCCGGTTTCGACGGCATGGCGCAGCGCACCATCACGATCTCCAGCGCGGCCAAGATGTTCAACTGCACCGGCTGGAAGATCGGGTGGGCTTGCGGCCCAGCGCAACTCATCGCCGGGGTGCGCGCGGCCAAACAGTACCTCAGCTACGTCGGCGGGGCGCCTTTTCAGCCCGCGGTCGCTCTGGCGCTCGACACCGAGGACGCCTGGGTGGACGACCTGCGGCGCTCGCTGCAGGCGCGGCGCGACCGGCTGGCCGCGGGCCTGGCCGACATCGGTTTCGCGGTGCACGACAGTAACGGCAGTTACTTCCTGTGCGCCGACCCGCGGCCCCTCGGATACGACGACAGCACGACGTTCTGCGCCGCACTACCGGAAAAGGTTGGCGTGGCCGCTATTCCGATGTCGGCGTTCTGCGACCCGACCGCGCCGCATGCCGATCTGTGGAATCACTTGGTGCGCTTCACGTTCTGCAAACGCGACGACACCCTCGACGAGGCGATCAGACGCCTGTCCACACTCAAGACCGCTTAGAATCCTCGTCACCCAGCACCCGCTTGCGCAGGCCTTCCAGCGCGGCGTAGAGAATTTTGTTGCCCGCGGAGCGCACCCAGAACTTGGGCAGCGGTGCCCTCAGCTCGATCGTGAGGCTGAATCGGACCCGGGTTTTGTCGTCGCCCTCACGCTCCAAGTTGTATTCGCCATGTTGGGCGTGTTGCTGCGCGGTCTTCTGCGCATCCCACACCATCCAGTCGGGACCCCAGTGATATTCCACCATTTCGGTGTCGGCGATGCCGCTCACCCTGATCGTCATGCGCACGTGGTGCGGCAGGCCGTCGGGATAGCGGTCGACGACTTCGACCCGCTTGTGCAGTGGAGACCACAAGGGCACGGCATCCATGTCGGCCAGCGCCTCCATGATCGATTCCGGGGGCGCCGCAATGACAATTTCCGACGATGCGCGTATGGCCACTGCCTACCAAATTAGCAATGCAGACAGCATTACGGTGCTTTATCCGGACCGCCGCGCGCGACGAGATCACGCAGGCCCTTGATCGAGGCGTCGAGAACGTGTTCCATCGCGCGCCGCACGACGAAACCGGGAATGGGCCCGGCCGGTTCGACGGTGATGTCGAATCGCACCCGCGTCTTGTCGATGCCCTCGGGTTTGAGGTTGTATTCGACGTGCTGGCCGTGTTGTTGGGCCGTTCCCTTGACGTCGTACACCACCCAGTCCGGGCCCCAGTGGTATTCCAGCACTTCTTTGTCGCGCAGGCCCAGAATTCTGATGGTGGTTTTCACGTGGTGCGCACGGCCATCCGGATAACGGTCGACCACTTCGATCTTTTTATGCAGTGGCGACCAGGATTCCAGCACGCTGACATCCTCGAGCGCCCCCATGACCACGTCGAGCGGCGCATCAACTATGAATTCGCGTGATGCCTTTACAGCCACTGAGGTCAACCTAGCAATCCAGGTCGAGGCTGGAAACGTATTTAGGTAAGTAATTTGCTACCAGTTGATTTCGTCGATCGGTGTGGTGGCGGCCGGCGGCGGTCCGACGGGCCCGGCCGGTGTTCGGGAGAAACGCGGGGCGGGCGCGGCCTGCTCGACACCGTGGGCGGTGATCAGCGTCGACCGCGCGTTCAGATGTTCGTTGGTGGCGGCCTCGTTCCACGTCAGCACCGGCGTGACACAGGCGTCGGTGCCGGCGAAAACCTGGGTCCACTCGTCGCGTGTCCGGCTCGCGAAGCGCTGCGCGAAAGTGTCGTACATCTGCTGATACGAACCAGTTTCAAGCTGGCCCGGCACCTCGTCGGGCGACAGACCGAGCCCGTTGAGCAACGCCGCGAAGAACTGAGGCTCGATCGCGCCGACGGCCATGTACTTGCCGTCGGAGGTTTCATAGCAACGGTAGAACGGCGAGCCGCCGTCGAGCAGAAACGATTCGCGCTTATCGCGCAGGCTGCCAATTGCCTTCATGGTCCACATCATTTGGGCAAGCACACTGACGCCGTCGACCATCGCGGCGTCGACGATCTGCCCGCGGCCCGACCGCTCACGTTCGTACAGCGCGACCGCGATACCGATGAGCACCAGCATCGACCCGCCGCCGAAATCGGCGACCAGGTTCAGCGGCGGCATCGGCGGCCGGTCGGCGTAGCCCAGCGCGGACAGCGCACCGGTCTGCGACAGGTAGTTGATGTCGTGTCCGGCCGTCGACGCCAGCGGTCCGTCTTGTCCCCAGCCGGTGATCCGCGCGTAGATCAGTCGTGGATTGACCGCCGCGCAATCGTCGGGTCCGATCCCGAGTCGCTCGCAGGTGCCGGGCCGGAAGCAGTCCAACAGCACGTCGGCCTTGCCGGCAAGCTCGAGCAATGCGCCCGGGTGTGTCTTGACGTCGAGGTCGACGATCCGCTTGCCCCGGTGCAACAGGTCGCGGTCCTCGGCCGGCATCGTCAGGGGCGCTCTGTGGCGACCCGCCTCGCCCGGCTTCGCCGCGCTTGCGATCGCCACGGCGCCGGGGCGGCGCACCCGCACCACGTCGGCACCCAGGTCGGCGAGCATCATGCCCGCGTGCGGCCCGGGTCCGATGCCGCCGAGTTCGATGACTTTGATCCCGGCCAAGGGCCCGGTCACGGCGGCTACTTACCCTTCTTCACCTGCAGCACCCGCTTGCGCAAGCCCTCGGTTCCGGTATCGACGGTGCCTTTGATGGCACGCTTCAACACGAAGCCCGGCAGCGGCACCACGGGATCGACGCTGAGCTCGAACGTGACCAAGGTGGCGTCGCCCTTCGGCGTCAGTTTGTAGGAGGCATCCTGTGAGCGCTGCTGACCGGAGCTGATCAGCTTCCAGCTCACCTCGTTGTCGCCCCACGAGTACTCGACCACCTGCTCGTCGGTGATGCCCGCGGCCTTGACTTTCATCTTGACCTTGGCGGGGCGCCCGTCGGCGTCCCGCTCGAGAATTTCGACGCTCTGGTGGGGCGGCGACCATTCGGTCACCGAGTCGAGATCGGCGATGACGTCGAGGATCTCTGCGGGGCTGGCTTCGATAACAACTTCGCGGGTTTCGTTGATCGCCATGGCCCGCACGATAGCGAAACCGCGTCCGGCCGGGAGCGCTTTCGACCAGCGTAACGTCGACGTCGTGACTGCTACCACGCCCGACGCGGCGGCCGGCGCCGCGGATCCTGTCTACACCGTCGGTGACTACCTGTTGGACCGCCTTGCCGAGCTTGGCGTCTCCGAGATCTTCGGCGTCCCCGGCGACTACAACCTGGAATTTCTCGACCACATCGTCGCGCATCGCAGAATTCGGTGGGTAGGCAACGCCAACGAGTTGAATTCCGGCTACGCCGCCGATGGTTATGGCCGGCTGCGCGGAATGGCAGCTGTAGTAACGACATTCGGGGTCGGTGAGCTCTCGGCGACCAATGCGATCGCCGGCAGCTACGCCGAGCATGTGCCCGTCGTGCACATCGTCGGCGGCCCCTCCAAGGACGCCCAGGGAACCAGGCGGGCGTTGCACCATTCGCTCGGTGACGGCGACTTCGAGCACTTCTTCCGCATCAGCCGTGAAATCACCTGTGCTCAAGCCAATCTCATGCCGGCGACGGCATGCCGGGAGATCGACCGGGTGTTGAGCGAGGTGCGCGAGCAGAAGCGACCGGGCTACATCCTGATGTCCACCGATGTGGCACGCTTCCCCACCGAACCCCCCGGAGCACCGCTGCCCCGCTACACCGGCGGGACCAGTCCGCGCGCGCTGTCGATGTTCATCGACGCGGCACGCGAGCTCATCGGCGACAACCGGTTGACCGTGCTGGCCGACCTGCTGGTGCATCGCCTGCAGGCGGTCAAGGAACTCGAGGCATTGCTGACCGCCGACGTGGTGCCCTACGCCACGCTGATGTGGGGAAAGAGCCTGCGCGACGAGAGCTCACCCAACTACCTGGGGATCTACGCGGGTGCGGCCAGCGCACCGCAGGTACGCGCCGCGATCGAAGACGCACCCGTCCTGGTCACCGCCGGGGTGGTGTTCACCGACATGGTGAGCGGCTTCTTCAGTCAGCACATCGACTCCACTCGGACCATCGACGTCGGCCAGTACCAGAGCAGCGTGGCGGGTCAGGTGTTCGCGCCGCTGGAAATGGGCGCCGCGCTCGGGGCGCTGGCCGAGATCCTGACCGGGCGCGGGATCAGTTCACCGCCGGTCGCGTTGCCAGCGGGCCGACAGTCCGCAACCGGGGCCCACGCGCCTGCACGCGATCAGGCCCTGACTCAGGAGATGGTCTGGGACCGGCTGTGCAACGCGCTCACACCCGGCAACGTGGTGCTCGCCGATCAGGGCACCTCCTTCTACGGGATGGCCGACCACCGGCTGCCCAAGGGGGTCACATTCATTGGCCAACCTCTTTGGGGCTCAATCGGTTACACGTTACCCGCGGCGCTCGGCGCGGCGGTCGCGCACCCGGACCGACGGTCGGTGTTGCTGATCGGTGACGGCGCCGCGCAACTGACCGTGCAGGAACTCGGCACGTTCTTTCGCGAAGGGCTGTCGCCCGTCATCGTCGTGGTCAACAACGACGGCTACACGGTCGAACGGGCGATCCACGGCGAGACGGCGCCCTACAACGACATCGCCAGCTGGAGTTGGACCGACATCCCCAACGCGCTCGGCGTGGTCAACCACCTTGCATTCCGCGCGCAAACCTACGGCGAACTCGACGACGCGCTGACCGCTGCGGCGGGCAATCAGGACCGCATGGTGCTCGTCGAAGTGGTCTTGCCCCGCATGGAGATTCCACCGCTGCTGGTCGAACTCGTGCAGCCGATGTCACCGGATGGCAGCAGGCGCCGCTGAAATCAGCCCTTAGACCCGGGCTTTGACGCTTTGAGTATCGCCTGAATGGTGCGGCGACACCGACCGCAGTCCGCGCCGGCCCCACAGGCATGGGCGACGGCCTTCGTCGTCGATGCCCCGGCCTGGACCGCGTCAGTCACCGTGTGGCTGGTGATTCCGTTGCACAGGCAGACAAACATCGGGCGGTCGGTTCACTTAGCTCTCGATGCGCATGATGTCGGTGAACTGGCCGACGAACAGCGGAGGGTACGGGCCCACCCCCGCGCCCGCCATCCACTCGGCGGCGGCGTCGGGGTGTTCGATCCACCGCCGGGCGCTCTCCTCGTCGGGGAACTCCTGCAGGATCAATACCTCGTGGTTGTCGTCAAAAGCCTGGAATATCCAAGTCTTTCGGATACCGGCCGCAGTGAACCTGTCCATCGCGGAGTCGACGCCCGCGATCAGTGCCGGCACGTCGTCTACCGACGCGATGGCGGCCACCACCACGCCGGGCACCGCCGGAGACGAGGAAGGCGCCGGGATGAACCTGTCGACGATCTCGCCGGCGAAGACGGCCGGGATGTCTTCGACACCCGCCTCGTCGAACCAGTTGAAGAACACCCGCGATCGGAGCAGTTCCACGATCGGCTCACGGCTGTGCACGCCGATCATCACGAGCACGCGACCGTAGTCGTGCGTCGACGTGTAGACCAGGACGTGGTGTGCGCCGATGTCGGAGAGGGCCGACTTGTTTCGCTCGAGTAGCGGCCACACCCGGCCGGGATCCGGCACGCGATAGTCCGACGCAATCACCATCGAGTGGATGTCGCCGTCGGTCAACGAAGTTGGTCCTTCATCACTTTGCCGGTTGCATTGAGTGGGAGTGAATCAAGGAACTGTACCGCGCGTGGCACTTTGAAGCCCGCCATGCGGTCGCGACACCAACCGATCAATTCGTCGGTGCCCACGGCACCGTCGAGCACCACAAACGCCTTACCCACCTGCCCGAGTCGCTCGTCGGGTACGCCGATGACGGCCGCCTGCGCGACGGCCGGGTGACTGAGCAGGAAGCCCTCGATCTCGGCCGGGTAGGCATTGAAGCCACCGACGATGAACATGTCCTTTTTGCGGCCGACGATGCGCAGCCGCCTTCGCGGTGATCGCGAGTCCAGCGGAGCTGGGTGCGACGGGTCACCACCATCAGACCCGTCGGTGAAGTTTCCCAGGTCGCCGGTGTGCAGCCAGCCGTCTGCGTCGATCGCTTGCGCGGTGGCCGCCGGGTCGTCCAGGTAGCCCTGCATGACGCCGTAGCCGCGGACCAGCACCTCGCCGTCGTCGGCGATGCGCACCTCGACGTCCGCGCAGGGCACGCCCGCGGTGGTGGCAACGTCCTCGAAGGAGTCGCCGGGCAGCGACAGGGTGACGTTGCCGGCCTCGGTGAGGCCGTATCCGGTCATCAGGGTTTGGAACGGCAGTTCGTCGTGGATACGACGGACCAGCTCGACGGGGATGTCGGCGGCGCCGGTCACGCCGGCTCGCAACGTCGACAGCTTGGACTTGTCCGCCACCGTCAGCAACGAGTGATACAACGTCGGCGGGCCGGGAAGCATTGTGATGCGTTCGCGCGCAATGAGATCCACTACCGTGTCGACATTGAATACGGCGACCGGCAGCATCGTCGCGCCGCGCAGGAAGGATGTGACGAGTCCCGCCTTGAGGCCGAACGTGTGGAAGTACGGATTGATCTGCAAGTAGCGGTCGCCCTCGCGCAGATCCGCGAGCGTCGCCCACTCCTCGTACATGCGCAGCGTCTGACTGTGATTCATCATCGCGCCCTTGGGGCGGCCGGTGGTGCCCGAGGTGAAGATGATGTCCGAGATGTCGCTGCCGCTCACCGCGCGCTCGAACGGCGAACCGCTGGAAAGGAAGTCGGACTTCAGGTCGATGACCGGTGTCCCCGCGGGCGCGGTGTAGTAGTCGAAGCCCAGGAAGCCCTTCTGCACCAGGACGGCCTTGACTCCACTGCGGGCGATGATGTCACCGGCTTCTTCGGTCTTGAATCGCGTGTTGACCGGTACCAGCACCCCGCCGGCGGTGAGCAACCCGAACGCGGCGATGATCCACTCGGCCGAATTGGGCGCCCAGACGGCGACGCGGTCCCCCTTGTTGACACCGAGCTCCGCGAATGCACCTGCAGCACAACGGATTCGGTTGACGACCTCGGTGAATGTGAAGCGCAGCGGACCGTCGACGACTGCTTCTGCATCGCCGAAGCGGTCCGCCGCGCTCAAGACCATCTCGGGGATGGTCTGCCAGTCAGGCTCGATTGGCCAGCTCCACCTCATCGCGCTACGCGCTCTGCATCGTCGCCGACCGGCGGCCAGACGTCACACCGTGACGAGCCGACCGAGGTTGCCGCCCATGATCTTTGCCTGGTCCTCAGCGGGCAGGTGCGACAGTGCCTCGATGTAATAGGTCGGCTCCGCCAGCCCCTCGGGGTGTGGCCAGTCCGAGCCGTATAGCACCTGATCCACTCCGACGAGTTTGACCAGATCGTCGATGCCGTCCTCGAAGAACGGGCTGACGTGAATCCGGCTCTTGACCATCTCGACCGGGTCGCTCGGGAACGCCTCCGGGGCCTTGCGGAAGACCTCCGCCAGGCCGTCCAGCAACGGGGTCATCCACTTCGAACCGGCCTCGACGATCGCGACCTTCAGCTTCGGGTGGCGATACAGCGCACCGTGAATCACCCACGACCCCACCGAGTCCTGGATCGGCCGCCACTCGTTGAGGATGCCCATCGCGTTGGTCTGGAACGGCAGCATCTCCTGGTCGGCGCCATCCCACTCCGAGGTGTACCGGGAGTAGCCGCTGTCGCTGGAGTGCATGCCGACCAGCACGTCGTGCTCGACGACCCGCTCCCAGAACGGGTCGAACTCGGGCACCGCGAACGACCGCGGACCGCGGAAGCCGGGGACCGGCGCCGGGCGAACCAGGATGGCGCGGGCGCCACGCTTGACCGCCCACTCCAGCTCCTCGATCGCCTTCTCGACGATCGGCAAGGTGATGACCGGGGTGGTGAAGATGCGGTTCTGGTAGTTGAATCCCCAGACCTCATCCAGCCACTCGTTCAGCGCGTGGACCAAAACGTGGATAGCGACCGGGTCGTCACGCAGCCGCTCCTCCAGGAGGCTGGCCAAGGTCGGAAACATCAGGGTCTTGTCCAGGCCCAGCTCGTTCATCGTCTCCAGGCGAGGGCCGGGCTCGAAGAACGCCGGGATCGCGCGCATCGGCTCACCGAACAGCTCGCGCTTGCTCTTGCCATCTGGGTTGCCGTACTTGAAGTACTCCTCCCAGGCGCCCGGCCGGGCGACGACCTCGAATGTCGGGTTGGGAATGTAGTTGCTGATCTGGCCGCGGATCGCGATCTTGGTACGACCGTTGATCTGCACGTACTGGACGTAGTCCTTGTACTCCTTGGGCAGGAACTTGGTCAGCGCTTCCGGCGGCTCGTAGAGATGATTATCCGCGTCAAAGATCGGGAACGGGACGTCCACTTTGTGAGACAACTGGCCCATGAGATCCTCCTTTGCAATTTGTGAGAATACTATTCTCTACTGGGCCCGCTCCGCAAACGTGCACTCCAGTGGTGATCGCCACTCGGGGCGTCAGCAGGTCACGATGATCTTGAAAGGCGCCGACGCCGCTTCATTCGGCTTGTCGGCCTTGAAACCGTTGGCGGTGCCGGTGATCGTGAACTTGTCCCCAGACATGCTCATGTCGGCACGGGGGCCGTCGCCCCGGGCGTACATCCCGGTGAACCCAGCCAGATTTTGGATGCGCACCGACTCGGCAGACGGCGGTTGCGCCCCCTCGTCGATGATGATCTTGGCTCCGGCAAACTTCCCACCGATGTCGATCGTCCGGGTCCACTGCACTTGACCGCATTGCACGACGTGGAAACTCGCGTCATCACCGTTGACGGTGACCGATGCCGAGCTAGAGATCTGCGGCGCTGGTCGCGACGTGCACGCGCCGAGGCCGGCTACAGCGAGCACCGCGGCGGCCGCTACGACGATTCTGTCCTGCACTGGGCCACCTCTATCGTCGATATACAAACCGCATCGGCCTGCAGCGATGATGTTATTCTCGCCGCACGAGAATGCCAATATCGACGCCTCTTCCGAGGAGCAACTAAACGCATGCTGGACTTGGAGCTCGACAACGGGCTTGCGGTGCTCACCATCGACCGCCCGCACGCACGCAACGCGATCGCGCTCGACACCATGGACCAGCTGGAGAAGGCGCTCGATGCCGCGGCCGGAGCCCAGGCCCTGGTCATCAGGGGCGCCGGCGATAAGGCTTTCGTATCCGGTGGTGACCTCAAGGAGCTCAGCGCGCTGCGGACCATAGCGGAAGCCACCGCGATGGCGAAGCGGATGCGATCCATCTGCGACCAGCTGGCGAGCTTCCCGGCTCCGGTGATCGCGGCGCTCAACGGGCATGCCTTTGGCGGTGGCGCCGAAGTAGCCGTCGCCGCCGATATCCGAGTTGCCGCAAGCGACATCAAGATCGCGTTCAATCAGGTGACGCTGGAAATCATGCCGGCCTGGGGCGGTGCCGAGAGGCTGGCCGCTCTGGTCGGAAAGAGCAGAGCACTTCTTCTCGCGGGCAGCGGCCAGACGGTCGACGCCGCCGAGGCCGAGCGCATCGGGTTGGTGGACGCGGTCTTGCCGCGCGCTTCGTTCGAACAGGGCTGGCGTTCGATTGCCGCCGCGTTGGCCAACCAGCCCGCCACCGAGATAAAACGCGTAATCAGCGGCGTTTCGCCTGATGAGGCGATAGCATCCTTTGCACGTTTGTGGGTTGCCGACGCGCACTGGCAGGCCGCAGAGCGGGTAGTGAACCGAAACGCCAAGCCGCGACCGGCCGCCGGAGGAACGACATGAGCACCAGCGTGAAAAGACTACTGAGCATCGGATCGGCGATGACTATGGCAGTTTTGTCGGTGGGTGCCGGCCTTGCTGTGACCACGGCGCACGCCGACCCGACCGCCGGTCCGGTCATGCATCACGTCAAATACGCCGTCACCGCTGAGAATCCGATCTACACCGACATTTATTACTTGGACCACCAGCCGGACCGATTCTCCGATTACAGCCACAACCCCTACTTGTTCACGCCGCACGTCGACGTCGATCTCGGCCCGGGCAAACCGCCGTGGACCTACGACCTGGACATGACCAACCCCGACGCTTACGCGATGGTGGTGGCGAGCACGGGCACGGAGCCCGGTACGCCGGGGCTTCACTGTGTGCTGGCGGTGGATGGCGTTGTCGTCGTATCCAAGGACGGTCTCAAAGGCGTGCTCTGCTCGCTGCGCAACTGGTGAACCACCCAGACGTCGGGTATTCCCGGAATCGGCTGCGGCTCGCCTTCGAGCCGACGCAGGTGACTTTCGACTAATTCCACGGTTTCGGCGTGACCGGCGGAAATGCCCACCGCGTTTTCGAGCACCAGGAATCTCGACAAGCTGGACATGAGCACGGCAACCACCACCGGCGGCATCTCTTCGCGGTCCACGCCATACCTCTGCAACGCCGTGGTCACCGCTTGCCGTTGCTCTTCGCGGAAACGCTCGGCGTAGTAGGCGATTTCGGCTCGCAACTCCTTGCGGTGATTGGCCAGCGCCATGAATTCCAGCGAAATACGGGTGAATGCGGGGTCGGTGCCGAATCGCCACACCGCCCACAGCGGCTGGGGTGACTGCATCAGCTGTGCGTGCGCCTCGAGCGCTTCTTCACCGCGGCGCCGGAACACCTCGAGGAATAGCTCCTCCATGGTGCGGAAGTAATAGTGCACCAGCTGAGGTTTCAGCCCGGCCTTGTTCGCGAGGCGCCGCGACGTGACGGCGGCGTAGCCCTCTTCGATCATCAACTGTTCGGCCGCGTCGAGCAGCAGGCCGCGGTTCTTCGCGTCCGGCGCCCCGATCCTGCGGGCCGATGTCATGCCGCTACTCCGTCCTGTCCACGCTCACCTGGCGACCACGGGAATCGTAGCGCGGCGCGGCGTTGTGTCCTTGACCACGACATTACTGCCGTGCTAAGCAGGTGCTCAGCAGATTTCCGAAATCGGGGGTGGTGCCGCGTGCCGCCGAACCCACCGGTAGATCCAGCCCAGGGAGACGCAATCTATGAGCAACTATGAGTCGATCGACTTCTTCACCGATCAGTCTCTGGTCCCGGATCCGCACCCCTACTTCGACTACCTGCGCAGCGAAAACCCCGTGCTGCGGTTGCCGCACTATGGGGTCGTCGCGGTCACCGGCTACGCGGAAGCCACCGAGATTTACAAGGACCCGGAAACGTTCTCCAACATCGTCGCGCTCGGCGGACCGTTTCCCCCGCTGCCCTTTACTCCTACGGGCAGCGACATCAGTGCCCTGATCGACGAGCACCGCAGCTACTTTCCGATGAACGAGCACATGGTCACGATGGACCCACCGGACCACACCAAGGCACGCTCGGTGCTGGCCAAGCTGTTGACGCCGAGCCGGTTGAAGCAGAACGAGGAGTTCATGTGGCGCCTCGCCGATCGTCAGCTCGACGAGTTCCTGCACAACGGCGAATGCGAATTCATCGCCGAGTACTCCAAGCCGTTCGCCACGTTGGTGATCGCCGACCTGCTCGGCGTGCCCGAAGACGACCACAAGGAATTCCGCGTTGTCTTGGGCGCCGACCGGCCCGAGGCACGGGTGGGCGCCCTGGATCACGAGTCGGTCGGGATCAACCCCCTCGAGTGGCTCGACGAGAAATTCTGCAACTACATCGAGGACCGGCGGCGTGAACCGCGCGGCGACGTACTGACCTTCCTGGCCGAGGCGAAGTACCCGGACGGATCCACGCCTGAAGTCATCGAGGTCGTCCGCTCGGCCACCTTCCTTTTCGCCGCCGGACAGGAGACCACGGCCAAGCTGCTCAGCGCCGCCCTGCAAGCCCTGGGCGACCGGCCGGAAATCCAGCAACAGATTCGTGAGGACCGCAGCCTGATCCCCGCGTTCATCGAGGAATCGTTGCGGATGGAAAGCCCGGTCAAGAGCGACTGCCGACTTGCCGTGCGCGACACCAACATCGGTGGCGTCGACATCCCCGCCGGCACTGTGGTGATGATCCTGCCGGGTGCGGCCAATCGCGATCCCCGGCGGTTCGAGAACCCGCACGAGTTCGACTTGCGCCGCAAGAACGTTCGTGAGCACATGGCGTTTGCCCGCGGTGTGCACTCCTGCCCGGGCGGACCGCTCGCCCGCGTGGAGGGCAGGGTCTCGATCGAACGCATCCTGGACCGGATGCCGCACATCGAGATCGACGAAGCCCACCACGGGCCGGCCGCCGAGCGTCGGTACAGCTACGAGCCGACCTACATCCTGCGGGGCTTGAGCGAACTGCACCTGTCGTTCACGACCGCAGACGCGGTCGCACCCGTGGCCTGAACCACTCCTTGGCTGGAACTACGCGAGCTGCATTCCGACGAAATAGCAGCTGAGCATCGCGACGGCCATCAGCACTATCCAGGCGTCGGTCAGCCGGCAGAGCAGGACCGGTGCGCTTCGCACCTCCATGAACTCGCGAAAGATGATGCGCACCTTGATCAGTGCGATCACGATGACGCTCGCTGTCACCACCGCGCTGGGCTTCAGCGACCCGGCCTGACCCTCTGCCGAGTGGTCAATCCAGAGGTAGCTGAGCGTGAGCGACGCCAGAATCACCCACACGATCAGTAGCCGCTTGTTGAATTTCACGCTCACCTCACCACGTAGAGCAGCGCGAAAATCAGCACCCACAGGAAGTCGACGGTGTGCCAGTAGGTCGCGCACGTTTCCACGATTTCCTGGGATTCCCGCGGTTTTGTTGCCGCACTTCGCAATTGGTAAACGATGACGCCCAGCACAACGAAGCCGATCAGCAGATGGACGAAGTGGATGCCGGTGAGGAAGAAGTAGTAGGTGAAGAAGTCGTGGCTGTCCAGCCCGTTTCCGCTGTTGACCAGCCTGGCCCACTCGAACACCTTGACGAAGAGGAATACCGCGGCAACTGCGGCCGTGATGGACACATCACGCAGCGCCGCCCGGTACTCGCCGGCGCGCGACGACTGAACACACCGCGCTACCGACCACGAACTCAGCAGCAAGACGAGGGTGTTGAAAACTCCGATGCGCAGGTCCAGGTGCGCCTGGGCGTGTATGAAAAGCTCGGAGTTACGGGCGCGGGAGAACAGGTAGAAGCCGAAATACCCTGTGAAGACCAACGTCTCGAACAACACGAAGGCCCACATGTCGGGCTGACCGGGCACGAACCTGGCGCGCTGCCCGTTGTCGGTGCGGTCGGTCTTGAGATCGGTCATTGCGCGACAGCCTTTTTCCGCGGGAAGGGCGGCAACTGCCCGGCGCCGAAGTCTTCGCGCCGGATCATCCGATACAGCATGACGACGAAGGTGACTTGGTAGATGCCGAACACGACCATGTCCAGCCACCAGGCGATTTCGCCGTCCCACGCGAACACACCCCGCCGGAAGATCCAGCAGGGGGCGACGACGACTTCGGTCAGTGCGTTGCACAGGTTGAGATAGCCGAACCACTTGGGGAACACCCGATTCTTGTCGAGCAGGATCGCGACCATCCAGATCAGCGAGCCGATCAGGAAGACTCCCATCGTTCCGTCGAACGACAAGAAGGCGAAGTCGTAGAGCCAGCCGATCATTTCGGGGTTGCGTTCTGGTCGCAACGTCCCGACGATCAGCGCGATACACAGCAGCAGCATTCCGGGAATCGCACTGAGCGAGTAGATGATCAGATACGAGTACCCGAACGCGCGGCTGACCGACATTCGGCGCATCGAATATGCAATCAGGGCATTGTTCGTCGCGATCGCGCCGCTGATCGCAAAGATGATGCCGAAACCAAGAGGTATGCCGAGGTGGCGCTCGGAGAACCAGTGGACCTGCGTCGCGAGGTCCCAGGAGGGTTCCGGTGGCGGTTGAACTTGCGCGATGATGAAGAACACCGGGAAGAACAGGTTGTAGAAAACGACCAGCACCCACCACGCCAACCAGAGTTCACGCTTGGGGTTGTGGCGCAGGTGCCAGGCGATCCGGTGATGCAGCGGGCCGGAAGGGGGTGTTGCCGGCGAGGTCGGCGGTGTGATCACCGCACTCATGCGTCGACCAGTTCGTCTGGGCGCCCACGGTTCTCGGCGCGCTCGCGATAAATGGCCTGTGCCAATGCAACTCCCATCACGACGATCCAGACCGCGATGGCAACGTTTTTCACCCAGAACGACAGGAAGCCGTCCCACGCCAGCGGACCGGTCAGCGACACCCCGACGAAGGCTGCGGGCACCAGCGCCGCGGCGATCAGAAGGTTGAAGTGGGCTACCCAGCGAGGAAATACGGGTCGCGGCTGATCATCGAAATAGATTGCCACAGCATGGATCACACTCTGGCCGATCAGGAACGGGACCAGGATGGTGAAGGTCATCCAGCCGAAATCGTTGAGCAGCTGAGTCAGCTCCGGACTGCGCTCGGGGCGAAATGCGGCCAGCAGCCAGCAGACATTGGCGACGAGAAACAACGTCGGACCGCCGGCCACGCAGCCCAGCATCGCGTAGGAGAAGATCGGCGTCCGGTGTGCCATTCGGCGGATCTGCAGCACGATCAAGGCCAGGATCGGGACGAGGCACACGCCGAACCAGTTGAACACGATCATGCTGTACCGGATCTGCGGGATGTGGGCCGGATCCCGATAGAACGCGGCGACCTGTTCCGCCGGCATCGAGGGCGACATCGGCGGATTGAAGCCCGGAAACAGCACGAAGCCGGCGATCCACAGAATCACCGTGACGGGCAATGTCCACAGCAGAATGACCTCGCCGTCAGTAGGCCGCAGCGCCGCTCGTCGACTTGATGCATCTCCCCCGCCGATGTCTGTCATCGATGAATCCCTTCAGCACGAAATCGCCCTTGCTAGATTCGGCTCGTACCGAAGCTAGCCGGTCGGCTAGCCTCGGGTCAATAGCCGATCGTCTAGGCTCGTCCCGTGGGCACAGCAGGAGAGCCGGTCAGCGATGAAGCGCTGAGAGTTGTGGCCTACAGCCCTGCTAGAACGCGGGTACTCGATGCGGCGCTCGACCTGTTCGCGCAGCACGGCGTCAGCGGTACGTCGCTGCAGATGATCGCCGACGCCGTCGGGATCACCAAAGCTGCTGTATACCACCAATTCCGGACCAAGGATCAAATCGTGATCGCGGTTACCGAGCGCGAGCTCGGACGGCTGCTTCCCGCGCTGGAGGCAGCCGAGGCGCAGGGCAACGGACCACAAGCGCGGGATGCGTTGCTGGAGAGCGTCGTTGAAATGGCGGTTCGCGACCGCCGGCTGGTACGCACGCTGCAGTTCGATCCCGTCGTGGTTCGGCTGCTGGCCGAACACAAGCCGTTCCAACGCTTTATGGATCGGTTGTACGACGGACTGCTGAGCGACGCCGGCCTCGACGGCCGGATCGAGGCGGCCATGTTCTCCGGCGCCATCAGCACAGCTGTCATGCACCCGCTGCTGGCCGACATCGACGACGACACACTGCTCGAGCGGCTTACCAACATGATCAGGCGCTTACTCGGGCTGCATCGAGAAACCGTCCAATAGAACGTCCAGTAGAACGTGCAGTAGAACGTCCAATAGAACTAAGTGTCGGCGCGGATCCAGCTCATAATGCCGTCGTGGGCAAAACAGATCAGGAATAGGCCATCGGGCGCCTGTGCGACGTAGTTCTGGTAGTTCTGGCAGTTCGCGCCTTCCTCCTTGACTCCCGCCATCGGAGGTGATCGGAACCATCGCGGCTGATATCTCCTCGGCGAACCGCAGAACATCAGTCGACCAGGCTGCGAGGCGAAGGAGACGTAACCATCCGCGACACCGAAGGCGTAGTAGGTGGTGTTGTCACACGGCGCCCCGAGTACCACATGCGGCATGATGCCCGGCGTGCAGTCGGGGTAGTCGCAAACGGTGGGCCCAGCAACAGACGGCGGCGCCGCCAGCACACCGGTGCCGAGCAACGCGGCAAATACGGCCACGATTAATCGCACCCGATTACTTTGCCACACCCGAAAAGAAAATTCTCCTGCTTGGAGAAGATCGCCTGCGCGGGAACGACAATCCATGCCAGGACCCCGAACGCTATTGCGCCTCCTTTCCCGACGAGCGTGCATTTCCGCATGTAGACGCTCTGACCGCAGCCGCCAGATGAGGCCTTGCACCGAGTCCGAAGTGATAAGCTGCCTCTCCGTGCACGATCCGGACGGGCCCGACGCCGACGATTGTGGTAACCCGGCGGATGTGACCAATCCCGATGAACCACAATCGCGCTCAGGGGTCGACTCCGCGGTCCCGGCGCCCGCATCGGAAACGGCCACAGAAGTCGAAGTTGCCGAGGCTGAAGCGCGCGCCGAGGCGGCTAAGACCCGGCTGGCACGGCTGCGCCAGGCAGCAGAAGCCGATGCCCCAGATGCCAAGCAGCGCCGGGCAAAGTCGCTTCGCCGTCCAGCGCGCAAAGCAATAGCTGTTGGCGTGGGCGTCGTGATCGCCTGCGCAGCTGCCGGTGCGAGCGGTTACATGCTGTGGCAGCACCGCACCGTGACGCATGATCGCCAGCTCGCAGCGGAGTTTGCGGCTGCCGCCCGGCAAGGGATCACGGCGCTGATGTCGATTGACCCCGAGCATGCCAAGGCGGACGTCCAGCGCATGATCGATGCCACGACGGGGGATCTCAACGGCCAACTGTCGGCGATCTCGGTCCTCATGGTCAAAAAGGCCCAGGACTCCAAGATCGGCAGCAAGGTCACCGTCGAAGCTGTCGCCGTCGAATCATTGAGCGACAATTCAGGAGTCGTGCTTGTGGCGGCGAAAACCGATGCCACCGGGCCGGATAACGAGAAGCCGCCACCGGCCTTGTTCCGGCTGAGCGTCACCCTGAACCGCGACCACGGCCAGCTCAAGATGTCGAAAATTGACTACCTCTCATGACTGTCGAGCGTGGTCCGTCGTTGGGGGACACCGAAACAGCAACTGACGACCCGGAAATTCCGCCCGCCGGCAAAGCGGCACGCATGCGTCGGCTGCCAGCCATCGGCCGCCGGTTGTTGGCGAGGTGGCGTTCGATCATCGTGACGACGTTGGTCGTTGCGACCGTGGGGGTCGCTGTAGGTGTGTACATCGTCGTGTACCGGCCCGATCAGCGGGTCGACGATGCGGCGGCACACCGCGCAGTCCAGGCCGCGTCAGATGGCGCCGTGGCCGTGTTGACGTATTCCTATGACCATTTGGATCGCGACTTCGCCACGGCGAAATCGCATCTCACCGGCGAGTTTTTGGCCTACTACAGCAAATTCACCGCCGATATCGTCGGGCCGACGGCGAAGGAGGGGCACCTGACGACGTCGGCCAAGGTGGTTCGGGCCGCGATTTCGGATTTGCATCCCGATTCGGCTGTCGTGCTGATTTTCGTCGACCAGTCCACGGCCAGCATGCAAAAGAAAGATCCCGCGCAGAACAAAAGCGCCGTCGTGGTCACGCTGACAAAGGTCAACGGTTCCTGGCTGATCGCGAAATTCGAGCCGGTCGGGTGAGTGCGTCCCTAACCGTTACCTGGTCGGCCAAAACGGTGTAACGTCAACGCTCGAGAATTATGCGCTCTAGGAGTTCCTGATGCGTTCAGCGAAAACACTTACCACCGCAACGCTGGTGGCCACCACTGTATTTGGCGGATTGGCCACTGCCTCCACGGCCCAGGCAACAACCAAGGAAGAAGTGGCCATCAATGGGACGTATCACGTTACGTCCATCGGTGATTGGGCCCAGCGAAACGATCAATACTTCGGCGAGCCGACGGTCTACCAGACATGGACGATCAGCTCGACTTGCGAGTCATTCCAGGAATGCCACGGCACGGTGCGAAGCGACCAGGGATGGACCGCGCCCCTCTACATGAATGATGGGGAGATGTGGAAGGTGAGACGCGAAGTGCCGAATTGGGAGCGGTGCGAAGACGGTACCGCGTTCCCCGGACAGCAGACCTTCTTTTTCTACCCGGTAAACGAAAATGGGGGCTTTCAAATCGGATCGCGGACCTTGTCCGGCAAGGACAAGACGGTCGGGCCAAGCGGTGCCTGCGGGCAAAACCAGTGGCTTGATATCGCGATGCCGTTGCGACTGGATCAAGTCTCCTGACCAGGCGGGTCGTAGCTCCATCACCACCTTCGCTTTGCAGCCTCTTCATGCGGCGTCAGGTGGGAAGCATGTCCTTCCACGTCTTGGGCGCTTTCGCGGGCGCCAGATCCGACTGCTCGTATAACTTTCCGTCCGGACCGACGTAACGACCAGTGCGCGGATCGTACTTCGCTACCACGATCGACGGCGCGGGCTTAGATCCGTTGGCTCCGAACGCACTTGGCGCGGCCTGCGGCTGCCCACCGTCGACCTGATCCGGTGGTGCGGGCGCCGCGGGTGGTGCCGGTGGTGGCGGCGGTGTTGCGGGAAGCTCACCCGGCGCGGGGACGTCGAGTGGCGCGAACGTCGGGAGGTCCGCCGACATCGGCGATATGGGTCTCAGCGTTGGCCCCGACGACGGCGCCGGAGGTACCGCCGCTCCCACCGTGCCCGATGGTGGATTTTCTCCCCGTGGGCCCGCGGGTGTGCCACGCGGCACCGCTCCCGGCGGCAGCGGCGTTCCCCCGACGGGGGCGAAAATTCTTTGGTCGCCGGTGATCCGGTCGTCGGGCGGCACACCCTGGGAGAGCAGATTCGGATCCAACGGGTAGGGACCGAGGGTGTGCTGGCGCATCGCCAGCGGCATGAACGGCTTGTCGCTGTTGCAGATTTCGACAGTAGGCGCGCGCTTACCCGGGTGACCCATGCAGGGATAGTTGCGCGCACCGCGAACCGCCATCGGTGAATCCTGCGGAAGTTTGCAGTACAACCCGTCCGGGGTATCGATATCGCTGAGGTCGTCCGGGGATCGCCAGGTGTTGGGTGGCATGAAGCCGACCGTGCAAATAGGCGGATCGTCGATCGTTAAAGCGAAGTCACCCATGGCTTTACCGTCGGGATGGTTTTCGCCCTGAGCGGCCTGCTCGATAGCGACCGCCGACGGCAGCAACACCAGCAGTTGCTCGATCGAGGGGTGATAGGTGACGCCGATTTGCCCGATGGTGGTCAGGTTGGCAAGCAACACCGGCAGCGTCGGTTTGATTTGTTCGAGAAGCCGCGACGCTTCGTTCGCGGCATCGGGACCGTTTCGCAGGATGGTGCGGAAGTGGGAATCGTTGTTCGCCAACACATCCGTGATACCTGCGAAGCTACGTGCCCACGTCCTGATCGAATCGGTGGTCTGTGCCTGCGTATCCAAGAGCGGCCCAGTGTCTTCGGTGAGTGCCTTGGTGCGATCGACGACGCTGTTGGAGTCGCGGGACAGTGTCTCCGACGAATCGATCAGTGAGCCCAGGTCGTAACCGGAACCGTTGAAGCCCTGGAAGGTCTCGTCGAGCAATTGGCCGAGTTTGGTCTTCGGGATGCTGCCGACCAAGGCGTTGAGCTGCTCGAGCATCGGCCCGACCGCCTGCGGAATCGTCGTGTCGCGCGCGGCGATAACCGAGCCGTCGTGCAGGTAGGGCGGCGAATCGGTTTTGGGCCGCAGGTCCACATACTGCTCACCTACCGCGGAGACGCTGAGCACCTCCGCCGTCAGGTCCGCGGGAACTTTGGGTGAAGTGTTAAGGGACAGCGTCGCTTTCGCACCGGTCGGCGTCAAACCAACCGAGGTGACCTTACCCAGCTGAACCCCGCGGTAGGTCACATTCGAAAACTGGTACAGGCCACCGGTAGCCGGCAGCTCCAGCGTCACCGTCATCCGGCCGATGCCCAACAGGGTGGGCGCTTGGATGTAGAACAAGACCATCGCGATCACGCCAATGGTCCCGACGATCGTGAATATCCACAGCTGGAGCCGGACAAAGCGCGTGAGCATCTATCCACCACCTCCCGTCGGTGCCGTCGCCGGCGGCGGACCGGGCAGCGGTGGCGTTTGACCAAGACTCGCATCGGGCGTCTGTGCCGGCGGTGGCCCGGGCAGCGGACCAAATCCCGGCGGCGGCGCGGGCAGTGGCAGCGCATTGGGGTCAATCCACGGCGGCCGCACGGGGTCGTGCAACGGATCGAGGGTGTAGTTCATGCGATACGGGTCCCCGGGCTCCGGCACCACCGGCTCGTCCAGCTGGCCCCAGTGGGTCCCCAACAGCAATCCCTTCTTGAGCCGTGGAATCGACAGGTCGAGATCGACGTGCAGGTTGAAGTAGTCGCCGCGGACCGCGCGGTCGACGAAGTTCTGGGTGAACGGGAACACGAAACCCGCCGCGATCGCCATGCCGAACTCCGGCCCGACGTCGGCGAGCGCTTTGATGGCCGGCTCCAGGTTTTTGAGGTTCTTGACCAGGTCGTCCTGGACGTCGTTGACCAACCGGGAGGCCGTGTTGCTGAACGCCCGAAGGTGATCCAGCGCTTCCGTGAGCCGCGGGCGCTCCTTGATCAACACATCAAGGGCCGGCGGAATCTTATGCAGCGCCTCGGTCAACACGTCCCGCTGCGCGGCGAAGGTGCCTGACAGCCGGTTCAGTGCCTGGATCGACTCAACGATGTTGTCGCGCTGCTGATCCAGCGTCCCCACAAACGTGTCCAAACGCGTCAGCAGATCACGCGCCGCATCTGCATGCCCAGACAGCGCCGCCGAGAAGTTGTGTATGACCTCGCCGATCTGTCCCAGTCCGCCGCCGTTGACCACCGCGCCCAGCGACGACAACGTCTGTTCCGTCGACGGATACGCCGTCGACCGGCTCAGCGGAATCGTCGCACCCGGCTGCAGCCGACCCGTTCCCTGCTGGCCCAGCGGCGTATTGAGCTCCACGTGCATCGAACCCAGCAGGCTGGTCTGCCCCACGGTGGCCACCACATTGGCCGGCACCACTACATCGCGCTTGACCGAGATCTCGACGTCGGCATGCCAACCCTGCACCCGCATCTCTCCGACACTGCCCACGACCACGTCGTCGACCATCACCGGCGAATTCGACTCCATCGTGCCAACATTCGGCAACTCGACGTGATAGATGTTGGCCCCCGGCCCACGTCCGACCGCACCGGGCAACGGCAACGAGTTCAGGCCATGGAAGGCACATCCCGACGCCGACAACGCCACACAACAACCCACGACGAGCGCCCGTCGTACCGCAATCCGCGCGATCATTGTTGTGGCCCTTCGGCTGGCAGCAGCATGTCCGACAGGTTCGACGCCGGTGGTGGCGGCGGCGGCATCGGTGTCGACGGCGGGGGCGGCAGCGGCATCGCGGCGCCCGGTATCCGCTCCGGTGGCACCGCTCCCGGCGGTCCCACCGGATCACCCGGCAGGCCGGTGTAGGCCGACACCGCGGGCGGGATCTCGGCCGGTCCGGGTTTCGGGCCCTCGCCGCCGGGCGCCAGGCGCGGTTCGGTGTAGAGAATCTTGGACGGGTCCATGGACTTCTGCAGAATGAAGTTGATCGGCAGTGGCGAGTTGTTGAAGTTGAGCAGTCGCAATCCCGGACCGAGGAACAGGGCGCACAGCTTGCCCGATTCGACCGCGGTGACGTTTTCGATGGCGCCGATCTGGTCGCAGCCCGGAGCCGACAGCAGCAGCTGTCCGCCCCACGTGGGATTCGCGAAGTTCATCAATCCGAACCCGCCCACGATGGTTCCGGTGTCCGCGTTGTAGTCGTTGAAGAAGTTGCCGAGCGAATTCGGCGCGCCGTGCAAAATGTTCTCCAGGGCCATGTGGTGATCAACCAGGTTCTGTGTGACGTCGGCCAGCCTGGCAATCTGCTCACTGGTCTGGTCACGAGTCCCGGCGATGAATCGCTGCACCTCGCCGACCGCGGTCGACAGATCGGTCAGCGCCGCATCCAGATCGGATTTACTGTCGTTGACCACGCTGGTGAGCGTGGCCAGGCGATCGTTGAACTGCACGATCTGGATGTTGCTGTCCCGCAGCGCGCCGACGAAGGTCTGCAGGTTCTTGATGATGTCGACGATGTTGCCGCTGCCGTTGGCGAGGATCCGGGCGACCCCTGACAACTGACCGAGCGTCTGCCGCAGCTTGTCGCCGTTACCGTCGAGAGCGTTGGCGGCGCTGTCGATGAACCGGCCCACCGACGTGCCCGAGACACCGCTCTTGGGCCCCAAATCCGTTGCCAGCCGCATCAACTGGGTTTTGACCTCGTCCCATTCGACCGGGACCGCGGTCCGTTCGACCGGTATGACTGACCCGTCGTGCATGACCGGTCCGCGATCGCGATAAGCCGGTGTGAGCTGGACGTAGCGGGAGGCCACCAGGTTCGGGGCGACGATTACCGCCTTCGCATCCGCCGGAATGGGCACGTCGTGATCGACCTTGAGGGTCATCTTCGCCTGTGTGCCCTGCGGCGTAATCGATTCGATGTTGCCGACTTTGACACCCGATACCCGTACCTCGTCGTGGGGGTAGATCGCGGTGGCGGTGGTGAAATAGGCGGTGATCGTCTTCTGCCCGAAGAACGTACTACGGACGAGCACGGCAGCGCCGGCAACGATCAGCACGACCAGAGCGACCGCCGCGATGGCCGCCAGCCTTCTGCGCGGGATGGTCATTGTGATCCGCCGATCCGTCCGCCCAATGTACAGCCGGGGCACATCGGAATTGCGTTGTACGGGAAGGGAACCAGCGACCGAGGTACCGGCGAAGGGAAGCCGGGACCGCGAGAAGTGTCGAAGGTGCGGAAGCCCCAGAGATAGTCGAAGAACGGTTGGAAGATTTGCGGCGCAAGAAAGTTCGGGACGAACGCCGAGTAGGCGTACATGCTGGCGATGCCCTCACCGACCGTGATCTGGAATTTGGCCAGCCCCGGCAGTGCTTTGGCGATGTTGTCGCGGTTCTTCTCCAGTACCCCGAGCACCCTGTTCAGCCTCTCGAGCGTCGGCGCCAAGGTGGCCTCGTTGTCGTGCACCAACGCCGTCAGCTGCTTGGCCACCACTGATGTGTTGGCCAGCAGGTCCACGATCTCTTGTCGGCGTGCCGCCAGGACTTGCAGCAACGAGTCGGAGTTGAGGATGAGCTTGTTGACCTGCTGGCTGCGTTCGGAAAGAACGTTGGTGACGTCGGCAGCACTCTTGAAGAGCTCGCCCAGGTTCTTGTTGCGACTGTTCAGGGTTCGCGATAGCCGGGTGAGTGCGTCGAAGGCCGGCCCCATCTGGGGTGCGAGCTGGTCGAGCGTCGCCGACAACGTGTCCAACGACTGATTGAGCGCGGAGGTGTTGGTTCCCGCGGTGTCCGAAGTCAGGTCGCTGACCGCTTCAGTCAACGAATAAGGAGACGACGTGCGCGAGGCGGGAATGACAGTCAGCGGGTGCATCGTGCCGCTGCCGGCGGACTCCAAAGTCAGCATCCGCTCGCCCAGCAGCGAACCGGTGCGGATATGCGCGGTGGTCTCGGATCCGAGCAGGACGTCGCCCTTGGTCGTGAACGTCACCAGCGCATCGCCGTGCTGCAGCGACACATCCGACACCGTGCCGACCTTCATCCCCGACACGATTACCGGGTTGCCCGCGGCAATGCCGCCGGCTTCCGTAAACAGCGCCTGGTACCTGACCATCGTGGCCCATGAAATGAACCGGTCGGGCGACAGGCCCACCAGGATCACCAGCACCGCTAACACGACGCCGATGAATCCGGCCTTTACCCGGCCACCTCCGCGATACTTAAGCATTAGGGTTCCGTGCACCTTCCCGCATCAGACCTAAAGACGTTGGCATGCACCTCTTTGCCCTGAAGATCCGTCCCGCGGAGTTCCAACTGGCACAGGTAGTACGGGATAGTGGCGCCGGCGACGCCGAGTCGGACCAGCTTGCGGTAGTTGTTCGGCGCCTTCTGAATCGCGGCGTCGAGGCGGTCCTTGTCTCCATCGAGTATCGGAGCCAGCCGATTCAACTCCGCGATGGTGCCCGCCAGCGGTGGCCGCGCGCTGGACAGCAGACTCGCCAGCGAGGCGGTTCCCCGGTCCAGGGCGTCAATGGCGGACCCGATGGTGTTGCGGTCGTCCGACAGCCCACTGATCAGCTGCTCGAGGCGATCGACCGCGCCGGAGAACTGTTTGCCGTCCTTGGAGACCGTGCTGACTACGATGTTGAGGTTGTCGATCAACTGCTGCACCGTTTGATCGTTGTCCGCCAAGGCGTTTGAGAACGATGTCGTCTTGGCGAACAGCGACTCGAGGGTCCCGCCCTGGCCCTGGAAAACCTGCAACAGTGCTGAGGTCAGCGCGTTGACGTCGCGCGCGTTCAGGCCTTGGGTCACGGGTTTCAGTCCGCCCAGCAGCAGATCGAGATCAAGCGCCGGCTGGGTGCGGTTGACGGGAATCTGACCGCCGGCCGCCAGCAGCTTGGGCGAGCCGGGACCGTCGATGAGCTCGAGGTAGCGATCGCCCACCAGGTTGAGGTAGCGGACCGCCGCCCTGGTGCCCTCGGTGAGGGCGATGTTGCGGTCGGCGTCGAACTTCACCACGACCTTCTTATCCGGTTGCAGCGAAACGCTGTTGACCGTGCCGACCCGGATCCCGGCGACCCGCACCGACTGCCCCGGCTTGAGACGCGACACGTCGGTGAACACCGCCGAGTAACCGTTCGTCGAACCGGTCCGGTACTGACCGAAGATGAAGAACAGGAAAGCGGTCAGGATCGACATCACGACCGCAAAGATCCCGAACCTGATCAGCGTGGGGCGCATTCTCATCCGGGTTGTCCGATCTGAGCCGGGTTGCGTGGCGGACCGGCGATCGGCCCGTACAAGAGCTGTTTGAGCAGGTCGGAGTTGAGCAGCGTCTGCTGGTTTCCGTACCCGACGGGGTTGGCACCGGTATCGGTGATCAACTGCGGCGGGTTGGTATTGAACGGCAGCTTCGGCAGACCCACGCACCGGGGGCCGCCCGTCGCCGCAACCTTGGGCAGGTTCGTCGGATACCGATAACGTTCGGCGCCCAACGTGAGGCTTGCCGAGATGTTGATGCTCGGTTCCGACAACGGCGCACCGTGCCCAATTTGTATGAGCCCACCGAAACTACAGGTGAGCGCCTCGTGGTACTCGTTGAGCAAATCGGTGGTCGGCACCAGCAGGTGCATCACATCCGTCAGCGGCTGCCGGTTCTGGCTCAACACGTCGTTGCCGATGTCGGCCAGGCCGATCGCGCTGATCAGCAGTGCATCCAGGTTGTGCTGCTCCTCGACAATCGTCTTGCTGATCCGGTTCGTGTTGGACACGGTCCGCACCAGGTCCGGTGCGGCGTCGGCATAAGCATTGGACACCGCCGGCAAGACCTCGAAGTCATGACGGAATGCGGGAAGGCTCGGCTCCAGCCTCGCCAGGAAGGAATCCAAGTCGCTCAGGGCCTGGCCAAGCTTTGCACCCCGACCGCTGAACGCTTGGGCCAGCGCACCCAGTGATTCGTTGAGCTTCGGCGGGTCGATCTGGGAGAGCACCGACACCAATTGCTGGAATACCGTGTTGATTTCGACCATCACGTGCTGGCCCTGCAGCGTCTGGCCGCTGTGTAGCCGCTGCGTAGCGGGTTGGGCAGGTTCCACCAGCAGGACGGACTTAGCGCCGAACACCGTTGATGACGCGATGTCGACGAGCACATTGCTGGGAATGAAGTGCAACTGCGACGGATCCATCGCCAAGTGAATAGCTGCTTGGCCATTGGGCAGCGATTCGATCGAGGCGACCTTGCCCACCTGCACGCCGCGCATCTTGACCTTGGCGTCCGGGTTCATGACCAGGCCGGCGCGCTGCGAAATCACGGTCACCGGTACGGATTCGGTGAAGGAACCACGGAACAGACCCACCGCGAAGGCGAAGATGACGGCGACGACGACCACGGTGGCCAGGCCCGCCAGCGGGCGCGCGTAGGACTGGGCGCCGAAGTGACGCCCAGGCGACGCGGCGACAGGAGACGCGCTGCTGGCCGCTTCAGACCGGTCGATGGGACCGGGTCCGAATCTGTCTGTCACGTCTACCTCCTAACCGGACAGGTTGAAGTTGCCGTTCGTACCGTAAATAGACAGTGAGACCAACAGCGTTACCGACACCACGACGATCAGCGAGGTGCGTACCGCGTTACCGGTCGCGTTGCCGACACCGGCCGGTCCCCCCGAAGCGAAATAGCCGTAGTAGGTGTGAATCAGCAGGATGGTGAGCGCCATCAGGATGGCCTGCAGGAACGACCACAACAGATCGATCGGGTTCAGGAACGTGTTGAAGTAGTGCTGGTACAGACCCTGCGACTGTCCGAGTAAGAACGTCGTGGTGAACTGACTGGCCACGAACGACAGGATTACGGCGACGCTGTACAGCGGCGTGATCGCCATCATTCCGGCCATGATCCGGGTGCTCACCAAGTAGGCGATCGGCCGAATGGCCATGGCCTCCAACGCATCGATTTCCTCGTTGATCCGCATGGCACCCAGCTGAGCGGTCACTCCCGCACCGAAGGTGGCCGCGAGACCGATACCGGCGACCACCGGTGCCGCGATGCGCACATTGATGAATGCGGACAGAAAGCCCGTCAACGCCTCGATGCCGATATTGCCCAGCGACGTGTACCCCTGAATGGCCAGCGTGCCGCCCGCCGCCAGCGTCAGGAAGCCGACGATCACGACGGTCCCGCCGATCATCGCCAAAGTGCCTGCGCCCATGCTGATCTCGGCAATCAGCCGGATCACTTCGCGCCGGTAGTGGGTAGCCGCGAACGGCACCCCGGCGAGCGCCTTCCCGTAGAACAGGGTGTGGTCGCCGATCCGGCCCAGCGAGGCGACCGGCTTCTCGAATTGGCGGACCAACCGCGGATATGCAGCCCTCAGTGCCATTGGCAGGCCCCTACTTCGTCGTCATCTTGATGCCGATCGCGGTGACAACCACGTTGACGACGAACAGGGACATGAACGCATAGACCACCGTTTCGTTCACCGCGTTGCCAACGGCCTTAGCGCCACCGCCGGTGATCGACAGGCCTCGATAGCATGCGACCAGGCCGGCGATGAGGCCGAAAAGGGCTGCCTTGACGCATGAGATGACCACCTCGGGTACGCCGGTGAGCAAGGTGATACCCGCGGCGAAAGCCCCGGGATTGACGTCTTGCACGAATACCGAAAACACGTAGCCGCCAAGGACGCCGATGATGACCACGAGGCTGTTGAGCAGAAACGCCACCAACCCCGAAGCCAGCATGCGCGGGGTGACCAATCGCTGAATCGGGTTGATGCCCAGCACTTCCATCGCGTCGATTTCTTCGCGAATCGTCCGCGACCCGAGGTCGGCACACATTGCCGTGGCACCCGCGCCCGCCACGATCAAAACCGTCACCAACGGACCGAGCTGGGTGACAGCACCGAACGCCGCACCCGCACCGGATAGATCCGCCGCGCCCAGTTCCCGCAACAGGATGTTGAGCGTGAAGCTGACGAGGACGGTAAACGGGATCGCGACCAGCAAGGTCGGAGCCAGCGACACTCGCGCGACAAACCACGACTGCTCCAAAAACTCCCGCCACTGGAACGGCCGGCGGAACGCGAACTTGACCGCGTCGGCCGACATCGCGAATAACGCCCCGACCGCCTGCATAGGGCCCGAGAAGTCCCACTTCAGTTTCAGCGCAGGCAATCCCGTTGACCAGTGGTCAGCGCCCTTAGTCGCCATCCGCGTCAGTCCCTTCCCACGCTACGAGACCGACAGTCTTGTTGTTGCGCAACGGCTGCGGTAAATTCGGTTGAACGCCAACGTCGAAATGCCCACCGGGGGGCGGAAACCCGACCTTGAGCGCCGGCGAGACAGGCGCAACCAGCACGCACGCCAGTCCTCCGATCCGTCGCATGAGAAAGCGTCCGGTCATTGTGACTCATGCCACGCCCGTGCGGAGCAAAAAACGCATAACCGTTATCGAACACGCAAACATCTCAGTCAGCTCCACTCTCAGGTAACCGCGCCGGCGGTTTTGAGTTCGATAATGCGGTCCCAGTCGAATCCCAATTCCTGCAGTATTTCGTCGGTTTGCTCGGCGAATCCAGGTGCCGGCCCGGTGTGCGGTGCGGTGACATCGAACTGGACCGGGTTTGCGACCAGTTCGAGTTCGCCTGCCCGGACAACATATTCGTTGGCCCGGATCTGGGCGTCATCGACGGCCTGCAGCGTGTCTTGCACCGGTGCCCATGGTCCGGCCAGCGTGGCAAAGCGTTCGGTCCACTCGGCAAGCGTGCGGGTTGCGATCACCTTGGTCAAGATCTCAACTGCTTCTGCCGTATTCGCGGTGATCTGCTCGATGGTGGCAAACCGCGGATCATCGGCCAGCTCAGGCAGGTCAACATGCCGGCACACGTCGGCCCAGAATTTCGTCGGCTGCATCATCACAAAGGAGATGTAGCGGCCATCCGATGTCGTGTACAGCCCGACCAACGGGTTGTTGGGTGCCCCGTGCACACCGGGCGGCGGTGCTTCCAGTCGTTGGTTCAGGTGCTTGGTCAACGCGACGGTGTGACCCATCGACCACAGCCCGCTGCCCAACAGCGACACGTCGACGACGGAGGGTTCGGCGGTGCGCTCGCGCTTCAGCAACGCGGCCGCAATGCCGCCGGCGAGATTGGTCCCGGAAATCGTGTCGCCATAGGCGGGCCCCGGCGGCGCGATCATGCCGGGCATCCCCGTCGGGGTGATGGTGGCCGCCGTTCCGGCGCGGCACCAGAAGGCGGTCATGTCGTAGCCGCCCTTGGTCGCCTCTTCACCGCGCGGCCCCAGCGCGCTGCCGCGCGCGTAGATGATCGACGGGTTCACCGTGCGGATGTCGTCGACGTCGATGCCGAACTTCTGCCGAGCACCGGGCAGGAAGCTCGTCAAGAACACGTCCGAGCGGCGGGCCAACTCGTAGAGGACTTCCTTGCCCCCGGGAATCGACATGTCGAGTCCGATGCTGCGCTTGCCGCGGTTGGCGTGCTCGATGTTGGGATTCGGATCGCCCTCGACGCGCAGCATGCCGGTCTGCCGAAGTCCACGCTGCGGGTCGCCCGTCACCGCGTGCTCGACTTTGACTACGTCTGCCCCCCATTCGGCCAGCACTGCGCCCGCCGACGGGACGAACCCGTACATGGCGACTTCGAGAACCCGAATGCCTTCCAATGGCTTCATTTGCTGCCTCCCATCACCGGAACGGAAAGCAGGGCGCCGGCGTCCGGTGTGTGCCCGAGGACCTCGCCGGTGGCCGGATTGATCGAGGTGAATGTCTTGTCGCCCACCACGAGCCGGCCATCGATCCACAGTCGGCGGGATACCTCTGAGCTTGTCGTATCCGCTATGTCCGACACTGTGACCTGCACTGGCATTCGGCTCCTCTTGTGGCGGCGATCACGAAAATTTCATTCTCTTCCCGGGCGAATCTTACATTCGAGTCTCGAGAATTCAAGAAACTCATAGGAACGGGACAAGGTCACTGACCAGCGCCGCAAGGCCGGCAATGCAAGCGCATAACCGGCCTCAGCCCAGGCAGCGGCGCGTTTCGTCGGAATGTTGCACGCGACTTCGGTGCGAGAGTAAGGTTCTCATAATTGCGAAGGAGATTCTTTGTGACTGAGATGGCCGCAGCGCGCCTAGGGACCTTGGCGTGAAGACCGCGGTGGTCACCGGTGGCGGATCCGGCATCGGTCTCGCGGTGGCCCGTCGGCTGCGCGCCGACGGTCTGGACGTCGCCACCATCGATCTGAAGCCGGCTGACGCCGAGCTGTCGTTCACCGCCGACGTGACCGATCGATCCCAGGTGGATGCCGCGCTGTCGGCGATCCGCGCGCAATTGGGGCCGATCGCGGTTCTGGTCAACGCCGCGGGCCTGGATGGATTCAAGCGCTTCAGCAACATCACGTTCGAGGACTGGCAGCGCGTCGTCGACGTCAACCTTCACGGCGTCTTCCACATGACCCAAGCGGTGCTGCCGGACATGGTCGAGGCGGGGTGGGGACGGATCGTCAACATCTCGTCGTCGAGCACACACTCCGGCGCTCCTTATATGTCGCACTACGTCGCGGCCAAGTCGGCGGTCAACGGCCTCACCAAGTCGCTGGCTCTCGAGTACGGTCCCAGCGGAATCACGGTCAACGCGGTGCCGCCCGGCTTCATCGACACCCCGATGCTGCGCAGCGCCGAGCAACGCGGCTACCTCGGCGACATCGACGAAACCATCGCCCGGACCCCGGTGCGCCGGATCGGCAAGCCCGAAGACATCGCGGCCGCCTGCGCGTTCTTAATTTCCGAGGAAGCCGGCTACATCACCGGTCAGATATTGGGCGTCAACGGTGGTCGAAACACCTGAGCGACGTGGTCAGCCGGACTACCGTAACGCCAGCCACACCGCAGCCCCCAGGAGGAGACATCGTGAAGGTCTGGGTTGATTCGCAACGCTGCCAGGGTCACACCCTGTGCGCGATGATTGCGCCGGATTCATTCGTGCTCAGCGACATTGACGGCAGTTCGTCGGCGGTCAACGAGGTGGTGCCGGCCGACCAAGAGGACCAGGTGCGCGAGGCGGCGCACTCGTGCCCCGAGCAGGCGATCATGATCACGAACGAAATCTAAAGGGAGATAGCACCTTGAGCGTCGACGATGTGGTGAGCGACGGCGACCGGAACAAGCCGACGTACCACTTTGACCGAAACGCGCCGGAGTACCGGTCACAGTTCAAACAGATCACCGAGGAGATGCACGCCAAGTGCCCGATGGCGTGGACCGAGACGTACGGAGGGCACTGGGTCGCGGCCGGCAGCCACGAAGTCTTCGAACTCGCCCGTTGCCCGGTGGTCTCCAACGACCACGACATCCATAACGAACGCCGCGGGTACAAGGGCATCTCCATCCCGACGGCGAGCCGCGTCGCCGCGGTGCGCGGGGGCATCCTCGAGATGGACGAGCCCGACCACCGCACGTACCGCAACGTGTTGAACCCCTACCTGTCGCCGGCCGCGGTCAAGCGCTGGGAACCCTTCATCCACGACATCACTCGCGCGTGCCTCGACGAAAAAATCGAAACGGGCAGCATCGATTTCGTCGACGACCTGGCGAACGTCGTGCCTGCCGTGCTGACATTGGCGATGCTGGGCATTCCGCTGAAAAAGTGGGCGCTGTACAGCGAGCCGGTGCACGCGGCGGTCTACACGCCGGAGCACTCCCCCGACATCGAAAAGGTCACCGCGATGCACCGGGAGATGGGCCTCGACATGGTCAACAACATGATCGAGATCCGCGAGAATCCGCGGCCGGGCATCGTCAACGGGCTGCTGCAGTTGCGGATTGACGGAGAGCCCGCCCCGGATCTCGAGATACTCGGCAACCTCGGCCTGGTCATCGGTGGGGGCTTCGACACCACGACGGCGCTGACCGCCCACACCCTGGAATGGCTTTCGGAAAACCCTGCCGAGCGCGAGCGGCTGTCGAAGAACCGCGACACCCTCCTCGACTCCGCAACCGAGGAATTTCTGCGCTACTTCACCCCGGCCGCCGGTGACGGCAGGACCTTCGCCGACGACATCGAACTTGACGGCAATCATTTCAAAGAGGGTGAGCGGCTGTGGATTTCGTGGGCAATGGCCAATCGCGACCCCGCACTGTTCGCCGACCCCGACGAGATCATCCTGGACCGTAAAGGCAACCGGCACTTCAGTTTTGGCCTCGGTTTGCACCGATGCAAAGGGTCCAACGTGGCGCGTACGGTATTCAAGTCCATGCTGACGGCGGTTCTCGACCGGATGCCCGACTATCGATGCGACCCCGAAGGCACCGTCCACTACGAGACCATCGGCGTCATCCAGGGTATGCGGAAGCTGCCGGCGACCTTTACTCCTGGCACCAAGATCGGCGCGGGCCTGGACGAAACGCTGGACAAGCTGCAGCGCATCTGCGACGAGCAGCAACTGGCGCTGCCGGTCACCGAGCGTACGGACGTCGCCGTCATCGACTAGCAGACCGAGCAGCACCCGCCGTTGACTGCCGCGGTTTTTCCGAGTAGGCCTTTTCAGCATGGCCGCGCCTTATATTTGAGGCCAGCGCGTGTGCACAGATGGGAGACCCTCCGGTGAAGACTTTCGCAGCGAGCCTTGCGCTCGCCACGGCTGCTCTGGTAATCACGCCGACCGCCCACGCGGACATGTCGATTGGCAACTACCGGGTGGACACGCCCCGAGAAACCGGGCACCTCTGGGTCTGGGCCCTTGGGACGTGCACTCCTAAAGCGCCGGGATGCCTTACCATTCAGGCGGTTCCGCAACCCAACGGGCAAGCGGCACCGTGGAAGTCAGACGCTCACCTATCCAACGGCCGCTACACCATGACCGTTGATGTGCCCGACGGTGTTCGCTGCGTGGTCCAGTTCTTCCCGTCGCATGACGTCTATTCGTGGGATGCGGTGACACTCGCGGGTGAGGTCGTCTCCACATTCAACACGGGCTGCGGCGGCGCACCCGGGGGCAGCAACACCTATCCGTTCACGCTCGTGCGATGGTAGCCGCGTGAGACGTTCATCAACGGGGAGCAAGCACTTTGGCTGAGGCGAAGAAACCGCCGCAAGACGCCGCATCGAAAGCCGACACCATGGCGTTGATCGCGGAAGCCGAGGCCGAAGCCGCCGAAGCCGAAGCACTGGCCGCCGCGGCACGTGCCCGCGCCCGGGCCGCCCGGCTCCGCCGCGAACTGCAAAACGCGCAGGCGCAGGGCGCCGACACCAACGAAGAAGCCGATACCGCCGATGAAGCCGATACCGCCGAGGCGAAGATCGATGACACCGTCACCGACAGCGCGGAATCCGACACCGACAGCGAGGAATCCGACACCGACACGACCGGCGACGACGAAGGGCAGACCGACGAGGACGCGGCCGACTCCGACAAAACGGTAACCGACACCGACGTAACCGATACCGGCGCGGCGAAGATCGAGGAAGAAGCCTCCGACGAAACGTCCGAAGACACGGAACCCGGACTCGAGTCGGCCGACTCCCAGCGACGCCTGCGGTGGCCATCGCTGTCCGTGACGTGGAAAGCGGCCGTCATCCTTCTGATCTGCGTTTTCGTCGGGGCCAGCGGATTCATGGTGTGGCAGCATCATGAAACCACCCAGCGCAACCAGCGCATCGCGAACTTCGTCGCCGGGGCCAGACAAGGCGTCGTCAACATGACGTCCTTGGACTTCAATCGGGCCAAGGAGGACGTCCAGCGGGTGATCGACAGCTCGACCGGCCAGTTCAGGGACGATTTCCAGCAGCGCTCAAAAGATTTCACGACCGTCGTTGAGCAGTCCAAAGTGGTCACCCAGGGAACCGTGAATGCGGCCGCCGTGCAATCCATCGACGGGAATTCCGCGTTGGTACTCGTGGCGGCGACATCGCGGATCACCAACGCCGCGGGCGCCAAGGACGAACCACGAAGGTGGCGCCTGCGGGTGACCGTCACAGAAGACGGTGGGCAATACAAGATGTCCAAACTGGAGTTCATTCCATGAGCAAGGACGACAGCAGCGTCGATGCTGCCGACGACTCTTCGGACCAAACGGAACAGAGTGGGCGCAGCGGGCCACGGACGTGGCGCGGGGTGAAAGTCGTTCCCGTTGTACTGATTTTGCTCCTGCTGCTATCCGGTGGCGCGGCGACGTGGCTGTACTTCAAGCAGTACCGACCCGACGAACAAACAGACGCCAGCGTCGCGAGCGCGGTCGTGAGTTCGGCGTCCGACGGAACGGTCGCGCTGCTGTCCTACTCACCCGACACACTCGACAAAGACTTCGCCGCCGCCAAGTCTCACCTGTCCGGGGACTTCTTGTCGTACTACAACCAGTTCACCGAGCAGATCGTGGCTCCGGCAGCCAAACAGAAGTCACTGAAAACCAACGCCCGGGTGTTGGGGGCCGCGGTATCGGAATTACATCCGGATTCGGCCGTCGTGCTGGTGTTGGTCGATCAGAGCACCACCAGCAAGGACAATCCCGATCCGGCGATGTCGTCGAGCAGTGTGCTGGTGAGTTTGACCCGGGTCAACGGCAACTGGCTGATCACCAAATTCGACCCCGTCTAGGAGACCGTTGAATCCCGTTGCGATTAACGGCAACTCGGCGTCGTAGGCCAGGTTAGCTCAGCGTGGCAGGCCAAGCACGCGCTGGGCGATGATGTTGCGCTGGACCTCGGAGGTACCGCCGGCAATGGTGCCGGAAAAGCTTCGCGCATAGCGCTCGAACCAGCTGGCGAAATAGTGGTCGAGGTTCATGTGCGCGTACGGCCCAGTCAATCCCGGGTGCACGAGCCCGTCAGATCCCGCGGACGTCAGCGCTAGCTCCATCCCACGCAACTCGGCCTCGGACCCGAGCAGCTTGAGTACCGAGATCGCGGCCACGTCGTCTTCGCCGCGCGCCGCGCGGGCCAGCGCCACCGAACCCAACAGGCGCAGTGCCTGCTTGTCCATGATCGTGGACGCGTACTGATCGCTCTCGACCTCGGTGCTCGGGCGGAAGTCGTCGATCATGTTGTCGAGTCGATCGGCGAAACCCAGCCACATCATCGTGCGCTCGTGCCCGAGTGACCCGTTGGCCACCTTCCATCCCTGGTCGATCTCGCCGACCAGATTCTCCGCGGGCACCCGCACGTCGGTGAAGAACACCTCGTTGAAGTCCAGATCGTCGATTCCGCAGATCGACGGAAACGGCCGCCGTACCAGACCCGGGGTATCGGTCGGGATGATCAGCACGCTGATTCCCTTGTGCTTGGGCACATCTGGATTGGTACGGACGAACGTCAGCAGGACGTCGGCATCGTGGGCACCCGAGGTCCACACCTTCTGTCCGTTGACCACGAAGTGATCGCCTTCTGAATCAGAGGTGAGCACCGCGCGAGTACGCAACGACGCCAGATCGGAGCCTGCGCTGGGCTCACTCATTCCGAGGGAAGCCGTCATCTCGGCCCGCAGGATCGGCACCGCCCAGCGCCGCTTCTGCTCGTCACTGCCGAACGACAACAGTGATGCGCCAACGATATTCACGCCCTGTGGGTTGAAGCTGTGGTAGATCCTGCGCCGGCTGAGTTCCTCTAGATAGACGAACTGCTGAATGACGCTCGCATTGCGCCCGCCGAATTCCGGTGGCTGACTGGGCAGCAGCCAGCCGTTGTCGAACAACAGCCGCTGCCAGTCGCGTGCCCACTGCGGCATGTGCGAGACCGACCGTGGCCGCTCGAGCGTTTCGCTTGCGGGAGGCAGATTTTCGTCGAGGAAGGCTGAGAACTGCGCCCGGAACTCCTCGACGTCGGAATCAAAAGTCAGCTGCACGGTATTCCTCCGCGATCCGCGCCCGATGCTCGGCGGCGCCGCCGAGCATCAGTTCGCCCGCTTTGGCCCGTTTCAGCGCGAACTGCAGGTCGTTCTCCCACGTGAAACCCATTGCGCCGTGCAGCTGTAACCCGTGCCGGAATACCAACGACTGGCACTCCCCCGCCGAGGCTTTGGCCATCGCGGCCGCCAGCCGACGGCGCGGATCGTCGGTCGCGATCGTCAGCGCGGCGAAGTAGGCAAGTGCGCGAGCACGTTCCACCGCGACGTGCATGTCGGCGGCCTTGTGCTGCACGGCCTGGAAGGAGCCGATCGGTACGCCGAATTGCTGACGGCTTTTGACGTGCTCGAGCACCAGGTCGAGGATGCGTTGACAGGCGCCGACCATCGTGATGGCCATGCCGGTCAGCGCCAGATGATGAGCGCGTTCCGTGTCAACGGCCAGCCGCTCACTGTCGGGCACCCGGACCTCGGCGAACGACAGGTCGGCGACGTGCAGCACCGGGTCGAACACCGAGGCGCGCCGGGCCGAGACCGCACTGGCTGCGACGAGGAATACCCCCGCGTCGGTGACGACGGCCAGCCGGTCCGCCCGATCGCCATCCAGGACGTGGCGTGCGGTGCCATCCAGCACCCAGCCCTCGGCGTCGCGGTGCGCCGCGACACCGCTGTACACCGCGGTGCCTGACTGGTGTGGGTCGAACCGGTCGGCGACGAGCGGCGCGAACTGGCTCATCGTGGCCAGAAACGGCGTGGGATCGGTTGCGCGGCCGAGTTCTTCGAGCACGATGGCCAGCTCCACGGCGCTGTCCGATTCATTCAGCTCGGTCCAGCCCTGGTCGACATACGACTTCCACAGCGGGCTCGGGTCCACGCCATCCTCGGCGACGCTGCGCACCAACGAGGGCGGGCACTGCTTTGCGACGGCGTCGCGCACCGTGTCCTGCCACAGTCGCTGATCAGCATCGAACTCCAACAACATTGGGGCCGCCTCCTGTCGTCACCGCCAAGCGAGAATAACATTCTCTCTTCTGGAAGTAATAATCTCGATTTCGGCGTATGCCGTCGCAGCGCAGGCCCGCCCGCTTTCCACACGATGGCGGCGCCGAATGTGCACTCACTGCGAAAAACCGGCCGAAATCTCGCAGTGAGTGCACGTTCGGCAACTGGCGTGGGTAGCCGCAAGGTCACCGATGGGCCCGGCACCGATCGGCCAACGTGGTGGCCAGCCAGCGCGGGCGAGAGAACATCACGTCGTGGCAGGCGTCGACGCAGAGCATCGTGTCGACACCGCCCAGGGATTCGATCGCGCCGAGCTGCTGGCGCTGCGACAACGCTCGGTCGGCCAGCGTCATGATCCACGTCCGCGGCACCTCGCCCGGCAGGTCGCTGCGGTCGGCCGGTTCGAAGATGACGTTCGGCGATTCCAGGCACAGTCGCGACAGGGTCAGCGCGCGTTGCTCGCGCGTCATTCCGTTACAGAACGCGAAAAGCGCTAGCGCCCTTGGCATTGGGACCGACCGGCGGATCCGGCCCGCCGATCGCGCCAACGGGGCCAGGGGCCCGCGCAGCGTTTCCACCACCGACGCGCCCTGCGGTGGTACGAACGCGGCCAACAGGATCATCTCCCGCACCCGCGCGGCCCCGAGCTTGGCCACGATGCCCGGCACGGTCAGCCCGCCCATCGAATGCCCCGCGATCACAACGTCGCCAAAGCCGGCGGCGTCGATATCGGCGACCGCGGAGTTCACCCAGTCGGTGGTGGTGACGGCCGTCAGATCTGCCGGCCTGCCACCACGGCCGGGTAGATCGATCGCGAGGACCGGCAATTCCGGTGTCTGACAGGCTAATTCGGCAACGGTGAGATCCCAGCAATCAGCGGCATGGGCGCCCCCATGCACCAGCACCAGCCCGGGCCATGCCATCGCGAGTTCAGTGGCGCCGCAGGATGCCGCGCAGGAACAGGTCTACGGCGTGCTGCAAGTGGCGCTCCTCTTCTTCGGGACTGCGGTAGATCCCGCTGTCGGCCAGCCGCGCGGGTAGATGTTCGACGGCCGCGATGAAGTGGCCGGCGGCCAGCTCGAGATCGTCGATCTCGATGGCCCCGGCGGCCTGGTAGTGACGCAGTAAGTCCATCACCTGCCGGTGGCGCGCCGACCAGGTCATGGAATGCGCGCTGACCGCGAATTCCGGGAACCGCGCCGACTCGTTCATCGCGATCCGCTTCAGGCGCACGATGTCGGGATCGATCGCCCGCGCCAGACCGGCCCGACCCACCGCGACCAGGGCCGCCCGCAGGTCGCCGGCGACGAATTCCGCGGTGTCTTCACGCTCCATCCGCCGGGTGAGCGCCCAGGGAATGACGTCGAGGAAAACCGCACGCTTGTCGGGATAGCGCGCATAGAGAGTGCGCCGAGTGATGCCGGCCGCCTTGGCGATCGCGTCCATGCTGGTGCCGTCATACCCGTGCGTGACAAAAGTCGCGACGGCCGCATTGCGCAGCTTGTGTTGCAGCTTCTTGGCTTCGGCTTGCGTCGGGCGTCCACGCCGGGTTGTGGTGACCACGGAAATATACATTAACGTGTAGATAACCGGACGACGAACCGAGAAAGGCGCTAAAAGAGAGATCATGGATCGCGAAACGTACCAGCGCGGACTTGAAATCCGCTCGGCGGTGCTGGGTGAGGCGTACGTCAACATGGCACTCGCCGACGCCGACGAATTCTCCAAGCCGTTACAAGATCTCGTCACCGAATACTGCTGGGGCGAGGTGTGGGGCCGAGATGGCTTGCCCCGCAAGACGCGCAGCATGCTCAACCTGGCAATGATCCCAATCCTCAACCGGCCAAACGAATTACGAACCCATATCAAGGGTGCGCTGACCAACGGCGTGACACGCGATGAGATTTGCGAGATCTTCTTGCAGGTGGCCGTTTACGCGGGCGTTCCGGCCGCGGTCGACAGTTTCCGCATCGCGCGCGAAGTGTTCGCCAAGCTGGACGAGGACTCGTCGTGACCGAAATCGGCTTTATCGGGTTGGGCAACATGGGTTTTCCGATGGCGCACCGACTCATCGACGACGGCAACAACGTCATCGCCTTCGACACCAGCAGCGCGACACTCGACCGCATCGTCTCACTCGGTGCCCGCGCCGCGTCGTCGGCGAAAGACGTCGCCGACCGTGCGGAAACGGTGCTGGCCAGTCTGCCGTCGCCAGCGGTGTCGCTGGAGGTCGCCAGTGGGTCCGTGGGTGTGATCGCCGGCTCCCGGGTCAAGCGCTATGTCGAGCTGTCGACGGTGGGCAGCCGCGCGGCCGTGCGGATCCATGACCTGCTGGCCGGGCGGGCCATCGCCGCTCTGGACAGCCCGGTCAGTGGCGGCGTCGGCGGCTCCGAAAAAGGGACGCTTGCCCTGATGGTGTCCGGCCCGCGCAATGAATTCGACGTCATCCGGCCCATCCTCGAGGCGCTCGGCCGCCCGTTCTACATCGGGGAGAAGCCGGGGTCGGCGCAGACGATGAAGCTCGCCAACAACATCCTGGCGGCCAACGTGTTGGTCGCGACATCAGAGGTCGTGGTGATGGGCGTCAAGGCCGGTCTCGACCCGGCCGTGATGGTCGACGTTCTCAATGCGGGCTCGGGCGCGACAAGCGCCAGCCGGGACAAGTTTCCGCGTGCGGTGTTGCCGCGCACCTTCGACTACGGCTTTGCCACCGGCCTGATGGTCAAGGACGTACGGCTCTATCTCGACGAGGCGAAGGCACTGGGCGTGCCCGTCGACGTCGCCGAGACCATCGGCCGGCTCTGGGAAGTGGCCGCACTCGACCAGGGCGCCGACTCGGATTTCACGGCGGTCATCAAAGGGTTCGAGAAGGCCGCCGGCGTCACCGTCGGTGGCCTCGACGAGGGCCGGACGGCATGACAATGTTTGCCAACTCTGTAACGGCCGCGCGGCTGGCCCAGCGGCGGTAAGGCAATCTTGCCGGCTCGGAATCCGACTTCCAACGGGTGACGAGAATGGTATTATCCGCATCGAAGAACGACGATTGCTGTGATGGCGGCAATACCCGCGACTACCAGGACATATCGTTAACCGAGACGCTTACCGAAAATGCATTGATCGACAGCCTACGAGAATGTTAGATTATCTATCTTATGATCAGGTTTGCCTCACTTTGGCTACCCGAACCGAAGGGTGGCTGTCGTGATCGAACACGCTGACGGAACCAGCACACCGCTCGTCGACGCGAGCGTGCACATCTTCTTCCCGTCCAATAAAGCGCTGCGAAAGACCCTGCGTGAGCCGTTCAAGAGCCGCGGGTTCCCCGACTATGAGATGGACTGGTACGGCGCACCGGGCGGCGAGTACGTACCCGACGCCGAGGGCCCGGACGGTCAGTACCCCGGCTCTGATCCAGACTTCGTTGGCAACGAGCTGTTTTCGAAGCGCGGCGTGGACGTCGCGGTCCTGCACCCGATGGCCCGCGGCATCATGCCGGACCGGCACCTGGGCAGCGCGCTGCACGCCGCGCACAACGAGATGATGGTGACCAACTGGCTGGAGAACAGCCAGTACGGCGAGCGGTACCGCGGCACCATCCGGGTCAACCCCGACGACATCCCCGGCGCGCTGCGCGAGATCGAGAAGTGGCGCGGGCACCCGCGCGTGGTCCAGATCGGCGTTCCCCTGCAATCCCGCGAGGTCTACGGGAAGCCGCAATTCTGGGCGCTATGGGAGGCTGCGGTCGACGCCGGCCTGCCCGTTGCCGCACACATCGAGGTCGGCTCCGGCATCGCCTTTCCGCCGACGCCGTCCGGCAACACCCGCACCTACGAGCAGTACGTCAGCTTCATGGCGCTGAACTACGTGTACCACCTGATGAACATGATCGCCGAGGGCGTGTTCGAGCGCTTCGACGGCCTTAAGTTCGTCTGGGGCGACGGTGCCGCGGACTTCATCACGCCTTTCATCTGGCGGATGGACACGTTCGGCCGGCCACACCTCGAGCAAACGCCGTGGGCGCCGAGGATCCCCAGCGATTATCTGCCCGGTCACGTCTATTTCGTGCAGGGCAGCCTCGACGGTCCCGGTGACACCGAGTTCGCCGGTGAATGGTTCGGCTTCACCGGCAAGGACGACATGGTGATGTTCGGCTCGAGTTACCCACACTGGCAATGCGGCGATATCAAGAAGCTGCCCAGGGCGCTGTCCGCCGAACAGCGCGACAAGCTGTGCTGGCGAAACGCCGCGCAGCTCTACGGCATAGACATCCCCGCCGGAGTGGGCGCACAGTAGAAGCGGAAGCGGGCAGACCGCGCAAAACCAGGAGACCCAGATGACGTTGACACATTCGCAGGAGCGGGTTCCCGCTACCGAGCGCATAGCCGTGCGTTGCGTCGATTCGGATGTCCACCCGGCGCCCAAGCGCGGCGAGCTGGTGCCGTACATCCCCGAGCCCTGGCGCAGCAAGTACTTCCTCACCCGCACCGTGGGTGAGCAGATTTACTACGACGCCCCCGATTACGCGCACTCCTACGCGATGCGCGTGGACGCCTTCCCCCCCAACGGTGAATTCCCTTGCAGCGACCCGGACATGGCCTTTCGCCAGCTGATCATGGAGGCCGGCTCCGACATCGCGATCCTGGAACCCGCCGCCTACCCGGCGCGGCTGCCCGAAGCACAGCACGCGATGTCGGCCGCGTTGAACGACTGGCAGGCCAATCACTGGCTGGACAGCCACAACAACTGGCACGAGCGGTGGCGCGGTTCGATTTGCTGCGCCATCGAGGAGCCCGACGAGTCCGCGCGCGAGATCGAGAAGTGGGCCGGACACCCGTTCATGGCGCAGATCCTGATCAAAGCCGAGCCGCGACCGTCGTGGGGCCACCCGAAGTACGACCCGATCTGGGCAGCCGCGACCAAACACGACATCACCGTGAGCTGCCACCTGTCGCGCAGCCAGTTCGACGAGCTACCGATCCCGCCGGTCGGATTCCCCAGCTATAACCACGATTTCATGGTGACCTACTCGCTGCTGGCCGCGAACCAGGTGATGAGCCTGATCTTCGACGGCGTCTTCGACCGCTTCCCGACGCTGCGGATCGTCTTCGTCGAGCACGCGTTCACCTGGATCCTGCCGCTGATGTGGCGGATGGACGCGATCTACGAAGCTCGCAAGTCCTGGGTGGACATCAAGCGCAAGCCGTCGGAGTACGTCAAGGACCACATCAAGTTCACCACCCAGCCGCTGGACTACCCGGAAGACAAGACCGAGCTGACCCGCGCGCTGGAATGGATGGAATGCGAGAAGATTCTGCTTTTCTCGTCGGACTACCCGCACTGGACGTTCGATGACCCGCGCTGGTTGGTCAAGCATCTGCCCAAGCACGCCCGCGACGCGATCATGTACAAGAACGGCATCGCGACCTATCACCTGCCGGAGACCGTTCCGGTGCTCGAGGGTCAGGTCCGGGTGCTCTGAATTGTCAGAAGAAACGAAACGGCCCGAGCCACGCCTCGCCCAGGGCCGCGAGCACGTCGTCGCCACGGTAGACGAGATTCCGCCGGGCAAGCACAAGCTGGTACCGATCGGGCGTCACGGTGTCGGTGTCTACAACGTCAACGGCACCTTTTACGCCATCGCGAATTACTGCCCGCACGAAGGCGGTCCGCTGTGCTCGGGACGCGCCCGGGGACGCACAATCGTCGACGAATCCGTGCCGGGTGACGCCGTGATGGTGCGGGACCTGGAATTCATCTACTGCCCATGGCACCAATGGGGTTTCGAGCTGGCGACCGGCACCACCGCGGTCAAGCCGGAGTGGAGTATTCGCACCTATCCGGTGCGAGTCGTCGGCAACGACGTTCTGGTTCAGGCCTAACTACAGGAGAATCGCGTGCCATCAATTGAGATCAACGGGGGAAATGTTGTCTACGAAATCCTCGGTGACTCAGGCGATCTCATTGCCCTGACCCCCGGCGGGCGGTTCAGTAAGGAAATCGAAGGTCTGCGTCCACTCGCTGATGCACTTGCCGCGGGCGGCTACCGGGTGCTGCTGTGGGACCGGCCCAACTGCGGGGCGTCCGATGTGCAGTTCTACGGGCAGAGCGAATCGCACATGCGCGCCGAGACCCTGCACAAGCTGGTGACCGGGCTGGGCTTCGAACGGTGCATTCTCGCCGGAGGATCCGGCGGGGCAAGGGATTCCATGCTGACCACGATGCTCTACCCGGAGATGGTCACCAAGCTCGTGGTGTGGAACATCGTCGGCGGCATCTACGGCTCGTTCGTGCTCGGCTCCTTCTACATCATCCCCAGCATCCTCGCGGTGCGCGGCACCGGCATGGATGGCGTGATCAACGTGACCGAGTGGAAAGAGCGCATAGCGGAGAACCCGGCCAATAAGCAGCGGTTCCTCGACTTCGATAAGGACGAGTTCCTCAAGCTCATGCTGCGCTGGCTCAACGCGTTCGTCTCCAAGCCGGGACAGACGATTCCCGGTGTGGAGGACGAAATGTTCGACCGAATAAAGGTTCCCACGTTGATCATCCGTGGCGGCGAGAACGACATGGATCACCCCAAGCGAACGTCGCTGGAAGTCAGCTGCCTGATCAAGGGATCCAAGCTCATCGACCCGCCGTGGCCGGAGGATGCCTGGGAGCGTGCCTCCGAGGACCGCGCGGCGGGCCGGGTGAAGCACTTCAACATGTTCGACACCTGGGTGCAGGCGGCACCCCCGATTCTGGAATTCCTGGGCTCGTAATGGCGTCACACGGTGCATTACCGGGTGTAGATGTGGACCTCGCAGTTGAGCGACGCTTCCAGTGCCGTGTGGATCCGGCTCTCCGGAATACGGTCGAGGTCCGCCTCGCGCAACGTCACGTAAACGATGTCGAACCCGTCGTCGCCTGGCGTACGCACGATGTCACCGGTGAGCCCGAACCCGGACAGCACGCCGTGCGCGTCGTCGTCGGTTCCGCGGCTGACAAAGGTGATCACACCCGGGACGGGCGTATTGCTGAATACCTTGGCGCACAACTCGATTGCGGATTCTTTGGCCATGTCGCCGTTTTCGGCCGCGATGAGCAATTCGACTTCACGGCGACTTTCGGGCATGGACGCGAGGTTGTTCTCGACCACGCCGGCGCCGGCGTGACCCGCGATTTCCAGGAGCGCTGCCATGCCGTCACGTAGCTGCGCCGGCGTCAGCACGCCTTCCGGGTCGACGTTGACACGCACCACCGCAGTTCGCATGGGCGCAAGCCTAACTAAGACGATGGCAGGCCGGCGTTGAACACCACCCAGTCCACGATGATCACCACCGCCACCCTTCCCGGGTTCACACCACGGCTGCTGAACGCCCAAACCGGCAGAGAAGACCTGGCTGCATATCGACAGCTGGGCGGCTACCGTCCGCTCGCCGACGCCGACGCATTGCTCGGCGAAGTCGAAGCCAGCGGACTCGTCGGCCGTGGCGGCGCCGCCTTCCCGCTTGCGGTCAAGTTGCGCACGGTGCGCGACAACGGCCGTCTGATCACCGCTGCACCTGTCGTCATCGCGAATGGTGAAGAGGGAGAACCGGCTTCGGTCAAAGACCGCTGGCTGCTGCGCAACCGCCCGCATCTGGTGCTCGATGGACTGCGGTTGGCCGCGGCCGTGGTGGCCGCGGACCGCGCCTACGTGTATGTGTCCGATCCGGAGTCGGCGCACAGCGTCGAAAGCGCACTCGGCGAGCTCGATTCCGACACTCTCGGTGCCACGGTCCACGTGTTGACCGTGCCGCCCGGATACGTGGCCGGTGAAGAGACCGCCGCGGTTCGGGTGATCAACGGGGGCCCGGCCAAGCCAACCGACAAGCCGCCGCGCCCATTCGAAGCCGGCGTCGATGAGCTGCCCACATTGGTCAGCAATGTCGAGACGCTCGCCAATCTGCCTTACTTACAGGGCAACGGTTCCGCGGCGTTTCGTTCGCAGGGCACGTCGCTGTCGACCGGCACCTTCTTGGCGACGATCACCGGTGGCGGCAAGCCGCCGGTGCTCTACGAACTTCCCCACGGTCTGGCATTCACCGAACTGCTTGCACTGCACGGGATTTCCCCTGAAAGCGTGCGAGGGGCGCTGATGGGTGGGTACTTCGCCGGTCTGCTCAACCCCACGGTGCTGGAGACCACGCTGGACCACGAGACGATGCGGCGCCTCGGCAGCGGCCTGGGCTGCGGTGCGGTCTCGGTGATCACCGACGATTGCCCCGTCGCGGTCGCGGCTGCCGTGCTGGCCTATTTCGACCGCGAGAATGCCGGCCAATGCGGGTCCTGCTTCAACGGGACGGCGGCGATGGCGGCCGCCGCCGGTGCGCTGCGCGACGGCGCCGCAACGAAAGAAGACGTCGACCGGTTGCGCCGCTGGTCGGTGCTGCTGCGCGGGCGCGGCGCCTGCGCCACACTGGATGCCGCCACCAATGTGGCCGCCAGCCTGCTCGATCAGTTCCCGGCCGAAGTGACGGCGCATCTCGACAACACCTGTCCGGATTGCGCCGGTGGCGCGTTCCGCGCCGAACGTCCCTACGAGGCGCAAGCTCTGAGGCAAGCATGAAAATCCGTCTGGACCGCACCATTTGCGACGGCTTCGGAGTTTGCGCCAAATACGCGCCCGGATATTTCTCGCTGGACGACTGGGGCTATGCCGCCCTGATCGGGGACGGCACCGTGGCCGAGGCTGATCGCGACGCCGTGATGCGCGCACTGATGGATTGCCCGGTGCATGCCATCACCGAACTCGGTGAACGCATCTTCCCCGCCGCATCGCTACCGCTCACCGAGGCAGACGATCCGGCCGAGCACCTCAAAACCGAAGAGAACGAAGCCGAGTGGGGCTTCACCCGTTGAACTTTCCCGGCTCTGACTCATAGCCGTCCATGCAACTTACCCGCCGAGATGGAAGCTTCCGCGCGTAGTTCGTCGCGTTCCTCGACGAGCATCTGCCGACCCGCACACTGTTCGACGTGGTCGTGGCGATACGGAATAAGCTGAAACCAGTCGAGGCCAGGAAAGCTCCAAAAAAGGAGGCCCGCCATGGGGTGGTTTGTTCGTCGCCTGACCGCCGTTATTGCGGTCGTTTTCGGGGCAATGGCGGCGGCGGTGATCGGGGCTCCGGGAATCAGCTGGGCGCAGTGCGATGCGAACATGTCGTGGAATCAGGCGACTTTCGAGTGCAAACCGCCGCCGCCGGCGCCCGCGTGGTACGTAGCCCCGCCGGCATACGCGCCATCGTTTGCCGGGCAAGACGTGCCGCCCCCACCGCCGCGGCCGTGGTGGTCACCCAACGATCCGATGTGGAGCGTCGGCTTTCACCAATGGGGTGCCTATTTCAACGGCGTCTGGGTGCCGTACTGACGGCCGGTGGTCGTCGACCCGCCCCCGGACCACGCCGTCTGGAGCACCCGGCTTACCAGTGATAACGTAATTCTCCGATTCGTATAACGGTCCTACCGAAATGGCCGTTCGGCTCGCGGAGGTGACGTGTCAGCAGCACCGGGCCGCCCATTGCCCCTGGTCACGATGGAGAACGAGTTTTTCTGGACCTCGGGTGCCGACGGAAAGCTACGGCTGCAGGAATGTAAGGCCTGCAAATCCCTGATCCATCCGCCTGCGCCGGTATGTCGTTATTGCCGGTCGTTGGATATCGGGGTGCGCGCGGTTTCCGGCCAGGCGACGCTGGCCGGCTTCACCATCAACGAGCGGTTCAGCCTGCCCGGGCTGGTCGCGCCCTACGTGATCGCGCAGGTGGCGATCGCCGAAGACCCGCGGGTGCGATTGACCACCAACATCGTGGACTGCGAGCCGGATCAGCTCGAACTCGGTCAACAGGTCGAGGTCGTCTTCGAGCAGGTCGAGGACGTGTGGTTTCCACTGTTTCGACCGATCCCCGACGCCGGGCCCGCGCCGCTGCCGGTCGACGAGATCGCACCGGAACGCTTCGGCGACTACGTGCGCCCGATGCTCACCACCGACAAGTTCGAAGACAAGGTCGCGTTGACCGGGATCGGCATGTCATCGATCGGCCGGCGGCTGATGCAACCGCCGCTGGCACTGACAGTCCAGGCGTGCGAGGCCGCGATCGCCGACGCCGGCCTGAGCTACGCCGACATCGACGGTCTGTCCACCTACCCCGGCGCGATGAACGTCGGCGGGTTCGGGGAGGGCGGCACCACCGCTCTCGAGGGCGCGCTGGGCATTCGGCCGACGTGGCACAACGGCGCGATGGAAACGTTCGGCCCGGGCGGCTCGGTGATCGCCGCGATGCTCGCGGTCGCCGGTGGGCTGGCGCGTCACGTGCTCTGCTTCCGGACGCTATGGGAAGCCACCAACGGCGAACTGATGAAGCAGGGCAAGATCGCCCCGCCTCATGGATCAGCGGGCCGGATGTCCGGCTGGCAGATGCCATTTGGCGCCACCTCCGCAGCGCACACGTTGGCCATGAACGCGCAGCGCCACTTCCAGCGATACGGCACCACCAAAGAAACGCTGGGCTGGATCGCGTTGAACCAGCGCGCCAACGCCGAACTCAACCCGACGGCCATCTACCGAACCCCGATGACGATGGACGACTATCTCAACGCGCGGCCCATCACCACGCCGTTCGGCCTCTACGACTGCGACGTGCCGTGCGACGGCGCGATCGCCGTGATCGTCTCCGCCGTCGATGCGGCTCGCGATCTGGCCAAGCCCCCGGTCTTGGTCGAGGCGGTCGGGACGCAGATCGTCGAGCGACTCGACTGGGATCAGAGCACGCTGACCCACGAGCCGCAGGTGCTGGGCCAGGCGGCCCATGTGTGGACGCGCACCTCGCTGCGGCCCGCCGACGTCGACGTCGCCGAGCTGTACGACGGTTTTTCGTTCAACTGCCTGTCCTGGATCGAGGCGCTGGGCTTCTGCGGAATCGGTGAGGCCAAGGAGTTCCTGGACGGCGGCAAGAACATCGCCCGCGACGGCCAGCTGCCGCTCAACACGCACGGCGGCCAACTCTCGCACGGCCGCACCCACGGCATGGGATTGCTACACGAGGCGATCACCCAGCTGCGCGGCGAGGCCGGTGACCGCCAGGTCGCCGAGGCCCGGGTCGGCGTGGTCAGCAGCGGCGGCCTCACTCCCAGCGGCGTGCTCCTGCTGCGGGCCGACACATGAGCGATGCCGCGCCGACTCCGCGACCCCGGCTGGTGATCGTCGACGGGGTGCCGATGTCGGCGGTGGTCGCCGAAGTCCCTGACCCCAAGGCGGTGATCGTGGCCATCCACGGCGGCGGCACCACCGCGGTCTATTTCGACTGCCCCGGCCATCCGTCGTATTCGTTCCTCCGCACCGGCGCGGCAGCGGGATTCACCGTGGTGGCGCTCGACCGGCCCGGCTACGGCAGTTCGGCGCCCTACCCCGAGGCGATGGCCGAGGGCGACCAGCGCGTCAACCTGGCATACGGTGCGGTGCAGCGCATTATCGGCGAACGACCAAGCGGCGCAGGTCTGTTCGTGATGGGCCATTCGGGCGGCTGCGAGCTGACGATGCGGATGGCCGCCGACGCGCGCGGCGTCGATCTGCTCGGCATCGAATTGGCCGGCACCGGCCGCCACTATCACCCCGCGGCCAAGGAGATACTCAAGACGGCGACGCGAGAACGCCGCCCGTCGGGCATGCGCGACCTGTTGTGGAGCCCCGAGGCGCTGTATCCCCCCGAGGTCCTCGGCGGGGCGACGGTGTCACCATCGGCACCGTCGTATGAGGACCAGATGGTGTCGGACTGGGCCCGTCAAACCTTCCCAACGCTGGCCCCCGCCGTGCGGGTGCCGGTGCACTTCAGTATCGCCGAGCACGAAAAAGTCTGGCAGACCGACGATTCCGCGGTGCAGGAGATCATCTCGATGTTCTCCGGTGTACCGCGCTTCACCGTGCACCGGCAACCAAACGCGGGTCATAACATCAGCCTCGGCCACTCCGCCCCGCAATACCACGCGAAGGTCCTCGGGTTCGCCGACGACTGTGTGGCCGCGCGTTCAGCGGACGAAGAGGCCGCCGGATGAGAGTTGGATTCATCGGATTGGGCAGCCAGGGCGGCCCCATGGCCCGGCGGATCGTCGAGGGCGGCTTCGCGACCACGCTGTGGGCGCGCCGGCCCGCATCGGTGGAGCCGTTCGCCGACACCTCGGCGGAAATCGCGTCGTCACCGGCCGAACTCGCCGCCGGCAGCGATCTGGTCTGCCTCTGCGTGGTTGGCGAGGCCGACATCGAGGAAGTCGCCACCGGTGAACAGGGCCTGCTCGCGGGCCTCAAGCCGGGCACTGTGATCGCGGTGCACAGCACCGTGCACCCCAACACCTGCAGGTCACTCGCGAAAAAGGTTGGCAGTAGAGGTGTTTCGGTGATCGACGCCCCGGTCAGCGGCGGCGGTCCGGCCGCCGCCGAGGGACGTTTGATGGTGATGGTCGGCGGTGAAACCGACGCCGTAGAGCGCTGCCGTCCCGTCTTCGAAACCTATGGCGATCCCGTCGTCCACCTCGGCGAACTGGGCACTGGCCAAACCACCAAGCTGCTCAACAACCTGCTGTTCACCGCGAACCTGGGAACCGCGGCCACCGCCCTTTCGCTGGCGCAGTCCCTCGGCGTCGCACCGGAGCGGCTCGTCGAAGTCGTCTCGCGCAGCAGCGGAAACAGCTTCGCGCTCAATGTCATCGGCGGAAGCGGCGGCCTGGACCGGCTGGCCGGCTTGGCTGGCACGTTGCTGCAGAAGGACGTGCGGCTGATCGTCGACCTCGCCGAGGCGGCCGCCGCGCGCGGGGGCGCCGTCCTCGATGCGGCCGACGCCGCGCTGACACTGATGGATCACCCGAGGTGAAAGTCGGGTTCGTCGGAGCCGGACGGATGGGCCGTCCGATGGTGGCGCGTCTCGCGGCGGCCGGCCACGACGTCGGGGTGTTGGTCCGTGACGCGACGGATGACGTCAAGCGCCACGATCTCGAGCAGCTGGGCGCAACCGTGGTAAACGAGGTGACCGACCTCGCCGCGCCGGCCGATGTGGTGCTGGCATGCGTGTTCACCGACGAGCAGGTGCGCCAGGTCTGCCTGGACAGCCCGCTGCTGTCGGACATGCCGGCGGGCTCGATCCTGGTGGTGCACACCACGACCAGCCCGCAAACAATCGAGGCCATTGCGGCCCAGGCGGGCCATGTCGAGGTCGTCGATGCGCCGGTCAGCGGCGGCCCGCCCGACATCGCGGCGGGCACCCTCACGCTGTTCGTCGGCGGCACCGATGACATCGTGGCCCGGCTGCAAACGGTATTGGGCTGCTACGGCGACCCGGTGCTGCAGGTCGGCCCGCGCGGCGCCGGTCAGGCGGTGAAGCTGGTCAACAATGCACTGTTCGCCGGGCACATCGGACTGCTCGCGGAGTCAATCCGGCTGGGCGAGCGCCTGGGCGTTCCGGAATCGACGCTGCTGGGCGCATTGCCGCAGGGCAGCGCCACCAGCCGGGTGCTGGACCTGGTGGCAGCAACCGGCTCGATCGCGGGCTTCGTCGAGGTGGCCGGGGAATTCGTAAGAAAAGACGTGACCGTCGTGCGCGACATCGCCGCAGACCTGGGTAGCGACCTGGGTAGCGACTTCCATGCCCTCGACGACATCATCGAAGTCCTCAATGTCGGCGGAAACGTTTGACATGTCGACACTTCGGTTCTTCCCGGTTCGCGATGAAAGCGCTACCGTTAGCGTTACAGTCAGGCATTTAATCGTAACGGTTCCAGCCCGCCCCAACCCTCGCCGCTGAGGAGCATGTCAGTGACAAAACCGAAAGTTCTCTTTGATCCGTACTCCGACGAGTTTTACAACAATCCGTTCGAAATCTATGCGCGGATGCGCGAGGATGCGCCGTTGTACTACGACGAGAAAGAGGACTTCTACGCACTGACCCGCCACGTTGACGTAGCGGCGGCTTTCAAAGACTTCGAGACGTACTCCTCGGCGCGCGGCTGCGACCTGGCGATGGTGCGTCGGGGTGTCTCGCCCGAGCAGCGGTCGATCATCTTCATGGACCCGCCGGACCACCGCCACATGCGCAGCCTGCTCAACAAGGCGTTCACGCCTCGGGCCGTCCAATCGCAGCGCGAAACGATCATCGAGGTGATCGACAAGTACCTGGGCGCCTGCGACCCGGAGAATTTCGACGTGGTGCAGGACTTCTCCGGGCCGTTCCCGGTGGAGGTCATCACCCGGATGGCCGGCGTGCCAGAGGAATACCGCCAGCAGGTGCGGCACTGGATCGACACCAGCCTGCATCACGAACCCGGACAGATCGAGGTCAGCGAGGCCGGAATGCAGGCCAACATCGAGACCGCGATGTATTACTACGGTCTGATTCAAGAGCGGCGCGCGGACCCGCAGGACGACATGATCAGCAGGTTGATCGCGGCCGAGATCCCCACCGACGACGGTCAGCCCCGCAAACTCGACGATATCGAGATCTGTGGTTTCGCAACCCTGCTGGGCGGCGCCGGCGCCGAGACCGTCACCAAACTGATGGGCAACGCGGCGGTCATCTTCGCCCGCCACCCCGATCAGTGGCAGAAGCTGCAGGACGACCGCGAGAAGATCCCGGGGGCAGTCGAAGAGTTATTGCGCTACGAGGGGCCGGTGCAATACAACGTCCGCTACACCCTCAAAGAGGCACACGTCAGCGGCGGCGTGATTCCCCCCTTCAAGCCGGTATTCCTATGCGGAGCCTCGGCCAACCGCGACAGCGATGCTTTCACCGACGCCGACACGTTCGACATCGAGCGCGACCAGACCGAGGCGCAACATCTCGGCTTGGGATACGGCATTCACAGCTGCCTAGGTGCCGCTTTGGCCCGCTTGGAAAGCAGGATCGCGCTGGAGCGACTGCTGGACTTCATGCCGCGCTACGAGGTGGACTGGTCGGGGTGCAAGCGGGTAACCATGCAAAACGTTGCGGGCTGGAAGAGCGTGCCCGTCAAAGTCCTTCGATAAGGGGGCAACGATGACGAGGAAAATCGAGGTCGATTGGGGACTCTGCGAGAGCAACGGTGTCTGCATGGGCATCAACCCCGACATCTTTGAACTCGGTGATGACGACATGCTGACCGTTCACACCGAAGAAGTCACCCCGGAGAACGAGGCGGACGTGCGCGAGGCTGTCCGTCAATGCCCTCGGCAGGCAATCGCGATCGTCGGAGAGTAGCGGTCAGAATCCGGAGAGGATGACCGCGTTACAGTCGGCGGCTGCCTGGCGCAGTTTGGCAGCCTGCTGGTAGCCCTCGGATTCGTACCAGGCACGGGCGGCCTCGACGGATTCGAACTCCAGCAGGACGGTCTGGTCGCCGTGCCAGTCGCCCTCGATGACTTTGGGCGCGGGGTCCACCGCGAGAATGGTGGCGCCGCTCATCGCCGAGCCGACAGCCTTGCCGTAGGCCTTCATGCCCTCTGGGTCCTTGATGGCCTCGGTGAGGATGACGTACCCTTTTGGCCCGTTAGACACTGCGATCTCCTTATCCGCCGGTGTATTTCGTTACTTCTCGCTGATAGCCTGCTCGGGGCAGCACTCGATGGCTTCCTGAGTAGCGGCTTCCAATTCCGTTGGGACATCGGAATCTATCGCTTCTGCGTAACCGTCTTCGGTCAGGCTGAACACGTCCGGACAAAGCGTGAGGCACATACCGTGGCCGCGACAGCGTTGGTCGTCTACCCAAATTTTCATGCCAGCGTGAACTCCAAATGCAATTCAGTCAGGCCACGCAGAATGTAGGTCGGAACATATTGGTAGCGGCGGTCATTCGCCGGCCCGTGCATCTGTTCATTGATCCTGATGTCGGTCGTGCGATCCAGCAGCCGCTCGATCGCCACGCGGGTTTCGGCCCTCGCCAACGGCGCACCCGGGCAGCTGTGGATACCGCGTCCGAACGAGATGTGCTGGCGGGCGTTCTTGCGGGCCGGATCGAATGTGGTGGGATCTTCGAACCGGCGCGGGTCGCGGTTGGCCGCCGCCTGCACGATCATCACGGTGGTGCCGGCCGGCAGGTCGACCCCGCCGACATTGACGGGCCGCCGGTTCATCCGGAAGTCGCCCTTGACCGGGCTCTCGTGGCGAAGCGACTCCTCGATGAAGTTGGGCAGCAGGCTGCGGTCCTTGCGCAACCGCGCCTGGATGTCGGGGCGCTCGCCGAGTGTCTGCAACGCCGCACCCAGCAGCCGAACCGTGGTCTCCTGGCCCGCGGAGAAGACGTTCGCGGCAACCCGCGCGACGTCTTCGACCTCCGGTGTGGAGCCGTCGGGGAAGGTGGCGGTCGCCAGGCCGGTCAGCACGTCGTCGCGAGGGCTCTGTCGGCGGTCGCGAACATAGTCGGAGAAGAGGCCGTACAGGAATTCCAGCGGGCTGTGTGACAGCGATTCCTTTCCGGTGCCGCCAATGCCGCCACCCGCGTGCTCGGCGATGCCCTTGACGAATTTGTCGCGATCCTCCATGGGCACACCCAGCAGGTCGGCGATCACCAGCAGGGTGAACGGGCCGGCAAAGCCCCTGATCCATTCGCCGTGCCCGGGTGCCAGAAAGTCGTCGAGGGCCTGGTCGGCGAGCGCCCACATCGCGTCCTCGTTCTCCTTGAGGCGCTTGGGGGTGATCAGCCGCATCAGCAGCGAGCGGTGGTTGGTGTGGGTCGGCGGATCAAGGGTGGGCAGCTGGTCGCTGAACGGCAGCTCGTCGCGATGCTTTTCGATCAGGTCGGTGATGTCGCTGTCTTCGAGACCCTCCAGGCTTACCGGGAAACCGGGAAATGGGCCGGTCACCGAGATGCACGAGGACCAGGTGTCCGCATCGTTCAGCACGGCACAGGCCTCGTCCCAGCCGGTGACCATCGCGACCCCGTGGTGCGGTTCGCGGGCCACCGGACACTGCTCGCGCAGCGACTCGTAATAGGGGTACGGGTCCGCGATGAGCTCTTTGCCTCGGAAGAAGTCCATCTTGGAGAAGTCGTTCGTCATCTTGCTCCGTTCGAATCTCAGCAGTGAGAATGAGCCTCTCAGAGATGAGTATTAGATTTCCACACGGCGTGATCGTCGTCAACGACGGGTGCCGCTAAGCGGTCTGGGACTGGTCGACGACGTGGCGGAATCCCCCCGCAAGTCCGGCCGGACCGGCGCCTCAGGATTTAGCCGGCCGGGACCAGATCGGCAGCCACCGACGGACAGGCCAGCAGCCCGCTGCGGAAGTTCTCGGTGTGACCGATCGAGTATTCAGGCATCGCCGCGGCGGCCAGCGCCTTGGCCTTGAACGTCTGGGCGGCCATGCTCAGCCGGTGTTGCACCAGGCCAACGCTGCCATCGAGCTCCGCGGGCCAGGTGTCACCCCACAGCGTCACCTCGGTGACGCCGTGATCGAGGGCCTGCAAGACGCCCTGGCGCACCCGCGAATCGCAACCCAACAGATCGGCCGCGGCCGCCAGCGCCTGCGGCCGGGGACGGTCGTCGACCGACTCCAGCGTGCGGTCGAGGTCAAGGGTGCGAACCCCGATGATCTGCAGCGGCCGAAGATCGGAATGGTCGGCCAGGTCGGTGAGCAAGACGGTGACGTCCCACCCGGCCATCGATCGGTCGAACAGCCATCCCCCGGCGAACCGCACCACGTCGACCACGCTGGAGGCGACGACGTCGAGCCGGTACCTCATGTCGTGTTCAATGGCTTTTTCGGTCAGCTTTTCTAAGGCGTGAAGTCCCGCGCCAGAGTCTCGGCGTACTGCTTGAACACCTCGGTCAGAGGGATCGAAGGATCGAGCAACCATGTGGTTTCCATTCCGTGGACGAAGGCAAGTATCTCCACTGCCTTGATGGTGGGGTCTATGTCTGCGCGGTAACGGCCGTCGGCCTGACCGGTGCGGATGAGATCGGCGACGATGTCGACGGCTTGCCGGTGCCGGTCGAGCATCCGGTCGTGCAACGGGGCATCGGGAAGGATGTTCTCGACCAGCAGCACCGTGAACGTGCCGACCAGTTCGGGCGCGCGGTGGAATCGATCGGCGACCGCGGAGATCTGGGCCATCAGGTCGCCGGCGCGGTCGGCGTGCGAATCGTCGTCCTGATCGCGGGCGTCCAGGACCGCGTGCAGCAGCTGTTCCTTGGACTCGAAGTGATGCAGCAGCCCCGCGGGAGTGACACCGGCCTCGCCGGCGATCTGGGCCAGCGTGGTGTTGCGCCAGCCATTGCGAATGAGCAGCCGCTGCGCGACCGTGAGGATTCGCTGCTTGCGGTCCTCACCTTTGGCGAGAAGCGTGTCGTAACGCCGTGCGTCGGGCACCGGGCTCCTTTGACCGATTGGCGGACTGAACCAACCTCCTGAACACACAGTAGGTTAGTTCTTGGCGCCGCACTTGTCCAGGTAAAACGTGGTGCGGACCGAGTCGGGAGAGGCCGGCTATCACGCCCTGGCGGGCCGAGGGCACCGTGCTACAGCGCGGCGAACAACAGGTTGAGCGATTCAGCCATGGTGGGGTGGGTGAAGATAGTGTCACGCACCTCGGTGTAGGGCACCTTGCCCCGCATGGCCATCTGGACGACCGACATTATCTCGCCGGCCGAGTGACAGAACAGGGAACAGCCCAGAATCTGTCCCGTCTCGCGCTCGACGACGGCCTTGAGTACGCCTTTGGTCTCCCCGGCGGTGTTGGCGCGTGGGATCTTCGCGGCAGTCAGTGACGCCACGGCGATCTGATACCCCTGCGCCAGGGCCTGTTCCTCGGTGAGCCCTACGCGGCCTAGTTCGGGGTCGATGAACAGTGTGTATGGCATCAGACGTCCGGCCGTGGTACGCCCGGCGCCGTCCAGGACGTTGGCCAACAGGATCCGGTAGTCATCCCAGGACGCGTGAGTGAACAGCGGCCCACCGTTGCAGTCACCGATCGCGTAGACGTTCTCGGCGGTGGTCTCAAGCCGGTCGTTGACGACGATTGCCCCTTGAGGGCTTAGCTCAACGCCGGCGGCGTCCAAACCCAGCCCGGCGGTGTTCAGTGTGCGTCCGACCGCCACCAGAAGATGGCTGCACTGCAGCGTGTCCCTCCGCGCGTTGCGGGAGTAGGTCAGTTCGATGCCCGTAGCCGCCGCGGTGACGAAATCGGTTTCGGCGTCATCGAGGAACTCGATGCCGTCCTCCTGCAACACCTTTCGGACCTCGTCGGCGATATCGGGATCCTCCCGAGGAAGAAACCGAGTACCCCGCTGCACCACCACGACCTCGCTGCCCAACCGACGGAACATCTGGGCGAATTCCAAGGCGATGTAGCCGGCACCGATGATGGCCAGCCGGGTGGGCAACTCCGCCAACTCCATAATCGATGTGCTTGTCAGGTAGGGCACCGTCGCCAGCCCAGGGATCGGCGGGATCGTCGTGCTGCTGCCGGTGTTGATGTAGACACGGCCGCCCCGGACGAGGCTTGCCGAACCGTCCTCGGCGGAGACCTCGATCGTCCTCGGGCCGACGAACTTCCCGGTCCCGAAGAGGAACGTCATATTGGGGGTGCCGGTGAACAGCTTCCAGTGGGCGTCGACCATCCCTTTGACCACACTGCGTTTGCGATCGACGACCCCGGCGATGCTCGGACCGGCGGGCGGCACGTCCACACCGAATTCGGCTGCCCGGCTGGCGAGTTCGATCAGCTTGGCGCTGGCCACCATGGTCTTGGTGGGTATGCAGGCGACGTTGATGCACGTTCCGCCGATCTGGGCCTGTTCGATCAGGGCGACGTGGTGGCCGGCATTGCCCAGGGCCACGGCCAGTGACTTACCGCCCTTGCCCCCGCCGAGCACGACATGATCGAAGTCAGCGATTTGGTCAGTCACGTGGCGAGTTTAATCGCCGCAGCGGCGACTCGCGTTGCGAAGGATCCAACTTTGGGTGGAGCCTCACTACCGGAAAACAAGCAGCTAGGTGCGTTTACCGACTCGACAGCGTCCAGGCACCGGGCCTTCATGAAGGCGTCTGGTTGCCGACGGGAGCCACTCAGTCGAGCAGTTCAACCAGGGTGGCGTTGGCCGTGCCGCCGCCCTCGCACATGGTCTGCAGCCCGTAGCGAATGCCGTTGTCGCGCATGTGGTGCGCCAATCGGGTCATCAGCACCGCCCCAGACGCGCCCAGCGGGTGGCCCAGCGCGATGGCGCCGCCCAGCGGATTGACCAGGCTGGGGTCGGCCCCGGTCTCGGCGATCCAGGCCAGCGGGACCGGCGCGAAGGCCTCGTTGACCTCGAACGCACCGACTTCTGATAGCGAGACGCCGGCTTTGGTCAGCACCTTTTCGGTCGCCGGGATCGGCCCGGTGAGCATGAGCACCGGGTCCGCTCCCGTGACGGCCCCGGCTCGATAACGCACGAGGGGCGTCAACCCCAGATTCAGTGCCATTTCCGACGTCATCACCAGTAGCGCCGCGGCGCCATCGGAGATCTGCGAGGAATTGCCGGCGTGAATTACCCCGTCTTCGGCGAACGCGGGCTTGAGCGAGGCCAGTTTCTCGACGCTGGTCCCCCGCCGAATCCCCTCGTCGGCGTTGACGATCGACCCGTCCTCGACGAAGACCGGGACGATCTGCTCGGTGAACGCGTTGCCGTCCTGGGCAGTCGCGGCGCGCTCGTGCGACTGCGCGGAGTATTCGTCGAGTTGGGTGCGCGAGAAGCCCCACTTCTTGGCGATCATCTCCGCGGACAGACCCTGGTTGAAGGAGAAGTCGTCATAGCGGGCAAGGACTTTCGGGCCGTAGGGCATGCCGGTCGCCCGGGCCGAACCCAGCGGAACGCGGCTCATGACCTCGACGCCCCCTGCCACGACGACGTCTTGCTGGCCCGACATCACTGCCTGCACCGCGAAGTCCAGCGCCTGCTGACTGGAACCGCAGGCCCGGTTGACGGTGGTTCCGGGGATGCTCTCGGGCCAGCCGGCGGCCAGTACCGCGTAGCGCCCGATGTTGCTGGACTGATCGCCGACCTGAGACACGCATCCCCAGATCACGTCGTCGACGATGTCGGGCCCCATGCCGGCACGCTCGAGCAGTTCGTTGAGAACGACCGCGGACAGGTCGGCGGCGTGCATGCCGGACAGTCCGCCGTTTCGCTTCCCGACCGCCGTTCGCACCGCCTCTACGATGACCGTCTCGCGCATACCCCTACTCCTCTGTGTCAGGTTTCGACAGGGCCCAACGCCCAGTAAACGACGGCTCTCGCCGCTCTGCGAACGCGGCATAGGCGGCCGCCGCGTCCGTCGTCGCGAAATTGCCGATCTGCGCGCGCGCCTCGTTGGCCAGCGCGTCGCGCATGGTGCTGCTGGCGCCGTCGTTCAGCAGTGCCTTGGTCTGCGCGAGGGCGAACGGCGGACCGGCCGCGAGCCGGCCGGCGAGGCCGTCGACAAAGGCATCCACCTCCGCGGCGGGCACCACCCAGGTCACCAGGTTCATCGCGAATGCCTGTGCGGCGTCGATGGTTTCGGCCAGCAACGCGAGCCGCTTCGCCTGCTGCAGGCCGACGATTTTCGGCAGCAGCCAGGACCCGCCGAGGTCGATCGACAGACCGCGTTTCGAAAAGATTTGGGAGAACGTCGATTCCGGGGTCGCGACGACAAAATCGCAGCCCAGCGCCAGATTCCAACCGGCGCCCACCGCGACGCCGGTGACCTTGGCGACCGCCGGGATCGGCAGTTCGTGCAGCGCCAGCGCCACGTCGGTCAGGCGCTGCAGCTTGTATCGCGGATGCAGGTCGTCGGGGACCCCAATGTCGGCGCCCGAGCAGAAGCTGCCGCCGGAGCCGGTGAGCACCAGCGCACGCACGCGACGGTCACGGCCCGCGGCGTGCAGGGCGTCGCGCAGCGCAACCCACAATTCGGGATTGATCGCATTCTTGCGGCGCGGTCGGTTAAGCGTCAGGGTGCGCACCCCGTCGCTGTCCTCCGACAGCAGGACGGGTTCTTCGGTGGACGTCAATAGCTCCTCGGCAATTTCAGGACGTTAGCACCCAGGAAGTTCAGGATCATCTCCTGGCTGACCGGAGCGATCTTCATCAGCCGGGACTCACGGAAGTAGCGGGTGATGTGGTATTCCTCGGCGTAGCCCATGCCGCCGTGGGTTTGCAACGCCCGGTCGGCGGCGGTGAAGCCCGCATCGGCGCAGAGATATTTTGCGGTATTCGCTTCGCGCCCACAGGGTTTGCCGTTGTCGTACAGCCAGGTGGCCTTGCGCAGCATCAGTTCGGCGGCGTCGAGGCGGGCAAGCGAATCCGCGAGCGGGAACTGCAGGCCCTGGTTCATGCCGATCGGCCGGCCGAAGACCTCACGCTCGTTGCCGTACTTCACCGCTTTTTCCAGCGCCACCCGGCCGATGCCGAGCGCCTCGGCCGCGATCAGCATCCGCTCGGGATTCAGGCCATCGAGGATGTACTGAAATCCCTTGCCCTCCTCGCCGACTCGGTCCTCGATCGGTACTTCTAGGTTGTCGATGAACAACTCGTTGGAGCTGACGGCGTTGCGGCCCATCTTACGGATCGGGCGGACGTCGACGCGTCGGCGATCAAGATCGGTGAGAAACAGCGTCATCCCGTCGGTCTTCTTGGTGACCTCGTCATAACTCTGGGTGCGGGTCAGCAACAGGATCTTGGACGATTCCATCGCCTTGGAGATCCACACCTTGCGGCCATTGACGACGTACTTGTCGCCGTCGCGCTTAGCGAACGTGGTGATGCGCGAAGTATCGAGTCCAGCACCGGGTTCGGTCACACCGAAGCAGACGTGCACCTCGCCCGTCGCCACCGACGGCAGGGTGCGCGCCTTGAGGTCGTCCGAACCGTGCACCACGACGGGTTGCATGCCGAAGATGGACAGGTGGATCGCACTGGCCGCGTTCATCGCACCGCCGGCCTTGGCCACCTCCTCGAGCAGGATGGTCGCCTCGGTGATTCCGAGTCCGTGGCCGCCGAACTCGGTCGGGATCGTCATACCGAGCCAGCCGCCGTCGGCTATCGCCTTGTAGAACTCGGTCGGAAACTCGTGCGCGAGATCCTTTTCCATCCAGTACTGGTCGTCGAACTTGCGCGCGAGCTCAGCGACCGACTTGCGGATCAGCTCCTGGTCATCGGTCAGCTCAAAATTCATCCCGCTCACAGGCGCCTCCTTGTTTGGCGCGAGCAGTCCCCCGCCAAGGTGTCCCCAGCGCACTCGCATGATCACGGTCCGATGCGAGTGCGCTTCTGCTCGCCGGGGAACCGGACGTCAGTCCTTGTTGCCGGAAAGGGCTTTCGCGTTAGCCGCGAAGTCCGCGAAGGACGAGCCGGCCCGACTGTCCTTGTCGTGGCCCGCCGCCTTGATCGAGACGTCGTGTCCCTCGGCGGCCTTGCGCAGTGCACCGACGGTCGCCTGTTCGCGCGAAATGTGCGTGAAGGGGTCGAACGAGTACCACCGCATGGCGTTCTCGTAGGTCATCTTGTTGATGTCGTCGTCGGGAACGTTGTTGGTGGACAGCACATCCCACAGCTCTTCCGGCGCACCCGGCCACATCGAGTCGCTGTGCGGGTAGTCAGCCTCCCAGCAGATGTTGTCGATGCCGATCATGTGGCGCAGCGCCACTCCAACCTTGTCACTGATGAAGCAGGTCAGGAAGTGGTCGCGGAAGACCTCGCTGGGCAGCTTGCCCTTGAAGTCCTGGTGCGTCCAGGTGGAGTGCATCTCGTAGGTCCGGTCGGCGCGCTCCAGGAAGTAAGGAATCCAGCCGGTCCCACCCTCGGAAAGCGCGATCTTCAGGTCCGGGTACTCCTTGATCGGCCGCGACCACAGCAGGTCGGCGGCGGCCTGCACGATGTTCATCGGCTGCAGCGTGATCATCACGTCCATCGGCGCATCCGGCGCCGTGATGGCCAACCGCCCGGACGAACCGATGTGCACGTTCATCACGGTGTCGGTGTCCACCAAGGCCTTCCACAGCGGGTTCCAGTAGTCGTCGTGGAAGCTGGGATAGCCCATCGCGGCGGGATTTTCGGTGAAGGTCAACGCGTGCACGCCCTTCTTCGACACCCGGCGGACTTCGGCGGCGCACGCCTCGGCATCCCAGATCACCGGGATCGCCATCGGGATGAATCGCGCGGGGTAGGCTCCGCACCACTCGTCGATGTGCCAGTCGTTGTAGGCCTGCACCAGCGCGACCGAGAAGTCATGGTCGTCGGTGGCGAACAGCCGCCCGGCGAAACCCGGGAACGACGGGAAGCAGATGGAGGCCAGGATGCCGCCGGCATTCATGTCCTTGACGCGTTCGTCGACGTTGTAGCAACCGGGCCGGATCTCGTCGAGCCCGGTCGGCTCGATGCCGTACTCCTCCTTGGGCCGGCCGGCGACCGCGTTCAGCGCGACGTTCGGGATGACCGTGTCGCGAAACTTCCACATGTCCGAGCCGTCATCGTTGTGCACCAGCCGCGGTGCGTCGTCCTGGTACTTCTTCGACAGGTGGTTCTTGAACATGTCGGGTGGCTCGACGGTGTGGTCGTCGACGCTGATCAGCATCATGTCTTCTTTGTTCATGCGCTTCCCTCTCCATCGGGTCCGCGTGCAGTCTGCTCCAAGGGCATTGGCTGTCGTCTCGCACCGCTACCTCTGAAAACTAGCTTCTCGCCAGGTGAGAATCAACATCCACAGGACCGGACGAGCAAATCCGGGCACCGCTCCGGTATACCCCATTTCACCCCTGATTGCCCTCTCACGTGCAACTACGCGACCACCGAAAGGCCAGCACCGGGCCCGGGAACAAAGAAGAAACCAAAGATTTGTTCATCAATCACAGGACGGTGCCACCTCGTAGTCTCGACCTGCCGCTGCAGAGCGGCAAGCTTCTCGGCCAGCCGCGGCACACTACCCGTTGGCATTGACCAACCGAGCGAATCGTGCAAATCTGTTGGTTATAAATGAGAATCTGATTCTCTTTCGCCGAGAGGACACCGTTAATGCGCTTGTCGCCGCTGCCCGCGGATCAGTGGGACGAGGCTACCCAGCAGGCACTCTCGGCAATGCGGGGCGCAGACACCAATAACGCGCTGTCCACGCTGGCCCACCACCCGCCCCTGGCCAAGGCTTTCCTCCGATTCAACGTCCACCTGCTGATGACGTCGACGCTGCCGGCCCGCATCCGCGAACTGGCCATTCTGCGCGTCGCGCATCGCCGCGAGTGCGCCTACGAGTGGTCGCACCACGTCAGCATGGCCAAGGCGGAGGGCATCACCGACGAGCAGATCGACGACGTTCGGCGGGGCACGGCCGCGGACCCGTTCGATCGCACGGTGCTGACCGCGGTCGACGAACTCGAGGAACAGTCTCAACTGTCGGACCGGACCTGGACGGCGCTCGGTGAGCGCCTCGACGACCGGCAGCGCATGGATTTCGTCTTCACGGTCGGCTGCTACGCCCTGCTGGCCATGGCTTTCAACACTTTTGGCGTAGAGCTCGAACAGGCCGCCGAATCCGGCGGCAAGACCTAGACAAGAGAGGTTAAGAACGTGGCCCACTTCCCCAAGCCAGCCGCCGGCAGCTGGACTGAAAACTACCCCGAGCTGGGAACCGCGCCGGTCGACTACACCGACTCGATCGACCCGGCTTTCTTCGAGGCCGAACGCGACGCGGTCTTCAGGAGGACCTGGCTCAACGTCGGCCGGGTCGAGCGGCTACCCAAGACGGGCAGCTACTTCACCAGGGAACTGCCGGCGACCGGCAAGGGCACCTCGGTGATCATCACCAAGACCAAGGACGGAACGGTCAAGGCCTACCACAACGTCTGCCGCCACCGCGGAAACAAGCTGGTGTGGAACGACTTTCCCAACGAGGAGACCTCCGGCACCTGCCGGCAGTTCACCTGTAAGTACCACGCCTGGCGTTACAGCCTGGACGGCGATCTGACCTTCGTGCAACAGGAAGACGAGTTCTTCAACCTCGACAAGAGTCAGTACGGTCTGGCACCGGTTCGATGCGAGGTGTGGGAAGGCTTCATCTTCATCAACTTCGACGACAACGCGGCGCCGCTCACCGACTACCTCGGGCCGCTGGCCAAGAGCATCGAGGGCTATCCCTTCGGCGAGATGACTGAGACGTACTCGTACCGGGCCGAGGTCGGCAGCAATTGGAAACTGTTCATCGACGCGTTCGTCGAGTTCTACCACGCGCCGATCCTGCACCAGGGGCAGTACACCAAGGAGGAAGCCGCCAAGATCCAGAAGTACGGCTACGAGGCGCTGCATTACGAGGTGGCCGGCCCGCACAGCCTGCAGTCGACCTGGGGTGGTCAGGCGCCGCCGGCGGACATGAGCATGGTCAAGCCGCTGGACCAGGTTTTGCGCAGCGGTTTGTTCGGTCCGTGGGACAAGCCCGAGCTGATGGAGAACTTCGAACTGCCGCCGGGTGTCAACGTGAAGAAGGTGCCGCAGTGGGGCATCGACTCGTGGCTGTTCTACCCGAACTTCATGCTGCTGATCTGGGAACCCGGCTGGTACCTGACCTACCACTACTGGCCGACTGCGGTCGACAAGCACATCTTCGAATCGTCGCTGTATTTCGTTCCGCCGCGCAATGCGCGAGAGCGGCTGGCCCAGGAGTTGGCGGCCGTGACGTTCAAGGAGTATGCGTTGCAGGACGCCAACACCTTGGAGGCCACCCAGACCATGATCGGTACCCGTGCCGTCAAGGAGTTCCTGCTATGCGACCAGGAAGTCCTGATCCGCCACCTGCACAAGACCACCGGCGACTATGTGAAGGAGTACCAGCGCAATGGCGTTACCGTCTGAATTCGCCGCCCTGGAGCCGTTTTTGGAGTGGGATCTGGCCACCGAGCCCGAGCGCTATGCCAAGCGGCTGGCCTCGACGATGCCCGAGATGCAGGCGTTCTACGACGTCGCGTTCCCGAAGCTGAACGACGTGATCGCGTACTGCGACAAGTTCCCGCTGGACGACCTGCCGGACGACGCGAAGAGCCTGATGCACATCATGCAGTCGCTGGTGATGGTGTCGTTCCCGATCGAGGCATGGAAGCAGCCGCGGGTGCCCGACAGTGGCGCGGCGTGGGTCGAAGTCATTCGCGAACCGGTGATCTGACACGTGCAGACGCTCAAGGCCGCCGGGCTGCTCGACGTCGACGCCGGTGAGATCGTCTCGCCTGGCGTCGTAAAGATCGAGGACGACCGGATCGTCGGTATCGGTGGTGATCCCGAGGGCGACATAGTCGACCTGGGCGGTCAGATCCTGCTGCCCGGGCTGATGGACATGGAGGTCAACCTCCTGATGGGCGGGCGCGGCGAGACACCGGGGCTGTCCCAGGTGCAGGACGACCCCCCGACGCGGGTGCTGCGCGCGGTCGGCAATGCGCGGCGCACGCTGCGCGCCGGGTTCACCACCGTGCGCAACCTGGGCCTGTTCGTCAAGACCGGCGGCTACCTGCTCGACGTCGCACTGGGCAAGGCCATCGACGCGGGGTGGATCGACGGGCCCCGCATCATCCCGGCCGGCCACGCGATCACGCCGACGGGCGGGCACCTGGACCCGACGATGTTCGCCGCCTTCATGCCGGGTGCCCTTGAGCTCACGGTCGAAGAGGGCATCGCCAACGGGGTCGACGAAATCCGCAAGGCGGTGCGCTACCAGATCAAGCATGGCGCCCAGCTCATCAAGGTGTGCGTGTCCGGCGGCGTGATGTCGCTAACCGGAGAGGCTGGCGCACAACACTATTCGGACGAAGAACTGCGCGCGATCGTCGACGAGGCGCACCGGCGCGGGCTGCGCGTGGCCGCCCACACGCACGGCGCGGAGGCGGTCAAGCACGCGGTCGCGTGCGGTATCGACTGCATCGAACACGGGTTCCTGATGGACGACGAGGCCATCCAGATGCTGGTCGACAACGACCGGTTCCTGGTCACCACCCGCAGGCTCGCCCAGGCGATGGACGTATCCCGCGCTCCGAAAGAGTTGCAGGACAAGGCCGCCGAGATGTTCCCGAAGGCGGAAACCTCGATCAAGGCCGCCTACGAGGCCGGCGTGAAGATCGCGGTCGGCACCGACGCGCCGGCGATCCCGCACGGGAAGAACGCCGACGAGCTGGTCACCCTCGTCGAATGGGGGATGCCACCGCTGGCGGTGCTGCGGGCCGCCACGATCACCGCCGCCGACCTCATCAACAAGACCGACCGGGGCCGGCTCGCGTCGGGTCAGCTCGCGGATATCATCGCGGTACCCGGAAATCCGTTGGAAGACATCACCGTTACCCAGCGCGTCAGCTTTGTCATGAAAGGCGGCAAGGTCTATGTCAACACAGCCCAACAGAACTGACGATCTGGTCGAGATCCAGCAGCTGCTCGCCCGCTACGCCGTCACCATCACCCAAGAAGACATCGACGGCCTGATCGGCGTCTTCACACCGGACGGAACCTACAGCGCGTTCGGCTCCACCTACCAGCTGGACAGGTTTCCGGAGCTGGTAGCTGCCGCACCAAAGGGCCTGTTCCTCACCGGAACCGCCTTGGTCGAGAACCTCGACGGCGACTCGGCGAGCGGCACCCAGCCGTTGTGCTTCATCGACGGCTCCACGCACGACATGCGGATCGGCTACTACCGCGATACCTACGCCAGGACCGCGGACGGCTGGCGACTCAAGACCCGCGCCATGACGTTCATTCGTCGCAGCGGTGTGCACGACTCCGGGCGTCCGCACGCCATCGGCCGTCCGCAGCCATGAGAGCCGAGCCGTGAATGTCGAGCAGTTCCGGTCGGGTCTGCGTAAGTGGCTCGACGAGAACGACTTAACGCCCGGACCCGACCACTCGCTGCAGGGGCACATGCTGCAGTTCCGCCGCGTCAGCCGGGCTTTGTACGACGCCGATTGGATGCGCTACGGCTGGGCGGAAGAGGTTGGCGGGTTGGGCGGGCCGGCGTTGCTGCGCGCGATCGTCGGCGAAGAGGTGGTGGGCCGGCGGTTGGCCGAGCCCGGCCCGTATTCGATGCTCGAGGTGCTGACACCCACGATGATCGACTACGCCCCGCCGGAACTGGCCGCGGAGATGGTGCCACGGCTGCTGCGCGGCGAAGAACAATGGTGCCAAGGTTTTTCCGAGCCCGGCTCCGGCAGCGACCTGGCCTCGCTGACGACTCGGGCCGTCCAAGACGGCGACAACTGGATCGTCACCGGGCAAAAGGTCTGGACCAGCTTCGCGCAGTTCTCCACCCGCTGCGTTCTGTTGACCCGCACCGGACCCGGCCATGACGGCATCACCGCATTCTTCGTCGACCTCGACACCCCCGGCATCACCATCCGGCCGTTGCGCACCATGCACGGCGTCGACGAGTTCTGCGAGGTGTACTACGACGACGTGGTGATCCCGTCGAGCCGGATGCTCGGCAAGCCGGGCGACGGCTGGAAACTCGCGATGGACCTGCTCCCCTTCGAGCGGTCCACCTGCTTCTGGCAGCGCATCGCCTACCTTTACTCCCGTTTTGATGCGCTCATCGCCGAGGTGTCCGGCGGCAGCCAGCACCGCGGCCACGACGAATACGACCTGGGCGCAGCGTATCTCGCGCTGCACACGCTGCGCTGCCGCTCCCGTGCCACCCAATACCGGCTGCGCGACGGCGCCCGCCTGGGCCCCGACACCTCCATCGACAAGGTGCTGCTCGCCTCCGCCGAGCAGCGGCTGTACGACACCGTGCGCGATCTGCTGCCCGGCGACCTCGAGCTCGATGACACACCGTGGCGCTCGGAGTACCTGTACTCGCGCGCGTCGACCATTTACGGCGGGACCGCCGAGATTCAGCGCAACATCATCGCCCGCCGGCTTCTCGACCTCGGGAAGGAGTGATCGTGGACCTGGCCTCAGACTCCGAACTGCGGCTGCTGACCGAGTCGCTGCGCACCGCGATGGGCGGGGCTTGCGGCGCAAAGCTCGATGTGGCGTTGGCCGACCTCGGCTGGCACGACATGCTGGACGAAATCCCGAATATCGCAATACCTTTGGTGTTCCGACTGCTCGGCGAGACCGGCGCGCACGCGCCGGTGCTCAACGATGTGGTGCTGCGGGCGGCCGGACGGGCCCCCGGCGGCGTCACCCCGCTTCCGTTCGCCGGTGGCTCCTGGGTGGTTTGGAATCGCGAAGAGATCCCGAGTTCGGCGATCGACAGCGAGTTGCCGATACATCCCGTCGCAGAAGGCGATTCAGCTGCGCAAGCCGGGCTAGCCGCCGGTCGGCAAGCACTGGGCTGGTGGCTGGTGGGCGCCAGCCGTGCGATGCTCGCACTCGCGCGCCAGCACGCGCTGGACCGGGTGCAGTTCGGCCGTCACATCAGCTCGTTTCAGGCGATCCGGCACCGACTGGCCGAGACACTGGTCGCGGTCGAGGGCGCCGAAGCGACCCTGCACGCGGCCAGCACCGCATCGGATGACCCCGACGACCTGGCCAGCCTGCTGGCCAAAGCGGCGGCCGGTCAGGCGGCGCTGACCGCGGCGCGGCACTGTCAGCAAGTGCTCGGCGGTATCGGTTTCACCGCCGAGCACCAGCTTCATCACCACATCACCCGGTCGCTGATTCTGGACAACCTGCTCGGCAGCGCCCGAGAACTGACCTCGCAGGCCGGAGTAGCCTTGCGGGCCAAGGGATCTGCGCCGCGACTGGTGCAGCTGTAGCGCCCGCGAGTCGCGCGCGGGCGCACATTGCCTAGTATTGGCGTACATGCGCTATCCCGTGGAACATCGAAATCAGGCCGGCGTCGCTGCGGTGGTCCTGGGCGGGTTGGCACTCGTCTCCTGCTGGTTGCTGATCGGGGTGCCCTTGGGTATCGCGGCGCTGATCACGGGCGACATCGCCCGACGGCGAGCGAGTCGCGGAGAAGCCACCAATCCCCGGGCCGCGGTAGCGGGCATGGTGTTGGGGACGGTGGCAATCATCGCCGGGCTCATCGCGATCGGCTATTACTCCTGGCTGGACACCCAGGATCCCGACCATTTGCAGCGGTGCCTGGACGACCCCGCCACCAATAACTGCTAACCGCGAGGCAGTCCCAGGACTCGTTCGGCGATGATGTTGCGCTGCACTTCGGACGTACCGCCGGCGATGGTCGCGGCGAAGGTGCGCGCGTAGCGGTCAAACCAGCTGCCGTAGTGGCTGTCCAGGTTGAGCGGAGCGAATGGCGCGGTGACCCCGCGCAACACCAGTCCGTCGCCCCCCTTGGCGTTCAGGGCGTCCTCGCACGCGCGCTGCATCGCCTCCGAACCGAGCAGCTTGAGCACCGACTGCGCGGGAACATCTTCTTGGCCGCGCGCGGCTTTGGCCAACGTCGCCGACCCAAGCAACCGCATCGCGTAAAAATCCATCACCAGCGTGGCGTAGCGATCCCGCTGCATGGGTCCGGTTGGACTGGACTCGACCGTCATCGCGTGCAGCATGTCGGCGTAGTCCAGCCACAGCATGGCGCGTTCGTGGCCGAGTGAACCGGTCGCGACACGCCAGCCCGCGTTGAGCTCGCCCACCAAGTTCTCGGCCGGCACTCTCACGTCGGTGAAGAAGACTTCGTTGAAGTCGACGTCTTCGATGTCGCCCACCGAGGCGAACGGACGACACACCACGCCGGGTGTGTCGGTCGGAATCAGTAAAGCGCTGATTCCCTTGTGTTTTGGCGCATGGGGATCGGTGCGCACGAACGTCAGCAGCACGTCGGCGTGATGGGCACCCGACGTCCACACCTTCTGCCCGTTGACGACGAAGTGGTCACCGTCAAGCACCGCACGCGTCTTCAGCGAGGCGAGATCGGAGCCCGCACCGGGCTCGCTCATCCCCAGCGACGCCGTCATCTCCGCACGCAGAATCGGCACCGCCCAGCGCTGCTTTTGTTCCGGCGTGCCGAAAGACAACAACGATGCCGCGATGATGCCCACGCCCTGCGGATTGAAACTCTGATAGATACGCCGCCGCGACAACTCCTCGAGGTACACATATTGCTGCAGCAGCGTGGCGTTGCGACCGCCGAACTCCGGCGGGTTCCCGGGCACCAGCCACCCATTGTCGAACAGCAACCGCTGCCAGCGGCGGGCCCACTGCGGAATGTCCGAACTCGATTGGGGCCGTTCGCCCGTTTGCGCCGCGTCGAGCGGATTCGCGTCCAGAAAGGCCGCGAATTCCGCACGGAAATCCTCGACGTCGGTGTCGAAGGTCAGCTGCACAGCACTCCCTTGAGATTCGCTAGCGGGTGAATTTTCGGTAGATCCGGGTTTCCGCCGACGGCACGGTTCACTCTTGCGATTCCGCTTCTATACACACGTCTAGGAGAATAGTATTCTCGCAGCAAGAAAGTTACAATCTCCAACACCTGGTCCGAGAGGGGGTCGAGCGCAGCGATGTCACGGCGTTCTCCGGTAGAGTCCAATCATGTTCTTCCCTCGCGGCAATCGTCCGAGCCGTCCGTGACCAACCCAAGCGAAGAGCCGGCCTGGAAACAGCGCGCCGTCGAGCGATCGATAAAGACAGCGAAACTGCGTGCGGCGCAGCGCGTTCAGCGCTTCCTCGACGCCGCCCAGGCCATCATCATCGAAAAAGGCAGCACGGACTTTACCGTCCAGGAGGTCGTGGACCGCTCCCGCCAGTCCCTGCGGAGCTTCTACCTGCAGTTCGACGGCAAACACGAGCTATTGCTCGCGTTGTTCGAGGATGCGCTGAGCCGGTCGGCCGACCAGATCCGGGCCGCCACCGAAAGCCATTCCGACCCGCTCGAGCGGCTCAAGGTCGCCGTGGAGCTGCTGTATGAGGCCTCACGGCCGGACCCCACGGCCAAGCGCCCGCTGTTCACCGACTTTGCCCCGCGGTTACTGGTAACGCACCCCGCCGAGGTCAAGATCGCTCACGCGCCACTGCTGGCATTGCTGACCGAGCTCATGGAAGCGGCTTGTGACGCGGGCAAGTTGCGCGACGGGCTCAACCCGCGCCGCATTGCCGCGATGACGATGCAGACGGTGATGTTCATCGCGCAGTCCAGCGGCGGCTCCGACGATGCGACGATTCACCCGATCACCGCTGACGAGGTGTGGGACTTCTGCTCTGCCGGATTCGTCGGCTAACACTAGCCCGCGAAACACGTCCGGCCACCGCCTGACCTCAGCAAATAGCGCACGTCATTTGCCGGCGAGAATCAGGTTCTCTAATATCTAGAACTACAACTAGCCGAAACGGATTCGTCGTTGACACCCATCGCTGGGTGATGACACAGTTCAGTGGCGGCACCCTGCCCGCTCTGGGCACAGGTGCACGTGGTTCCTGCGAGAGGCGATTGATTACCCGTGACAGTCAGCGCGGCCAGCGATGTCTACTTTGACCCGTACGACGTGGGACTGATCGCCGATCCCTACCCGATGTTTGGGCGACTGCGCGACAAAGCACCGCTGTATTACAACGAGCAACACGACTGCTACGCACTGAGCCGGTTCGCAGACGTCGATGACGCCCTCGTCGACTACCAGACCTTCAGCTCGGCCCGGGGCGCGATCCTCGAGATCATCGAAGCCAACATCGACATCCCGGCGGGGACCGTCATTTTCGAGGATCCACCGATCCACGACATCCACCGTAAGTTGTTGTCCCGCTTCCCGGAGTGGGACGTCGACCTTTCCGAGTGCAAGCTTTCCCCGACATCGACGGTGCGGGGATGGGAGACAACGCCGGCTCAGCTCCACTGAGGCGTGCCGAAGAAAATCAAGTCAGGAATTGAGGTAGTGATGACTGGACGTGTTGAAGGCAAAGTTGCTTTCGTCACCGGGGCGGCGCGTGGGCAGGGCCGTGCACATGCGGTGCGGTTGGCCCAGGAGGGCGCCGACATCATCGCGGTGGACATCTGCAAGAAGATCGACACCGTGGATCTGATCGCCGCCTCCACGCCGGAGGATCTGGCCGAGACCGCAGACCTGGTGAAGGCACAGAACCGTCGGATCTACACCGCCGAGGTCGATGTCCGGGATTACGACGCGCTCAAGTCCGCTGTGGACACCGGCGTCGAGCAGCTCGGCAAGCTCGACATCATCGTCGCCAACGCGGGCATCGGCAACGGCGGCCAGACGCTGGACAAGACCAGCGAAACCGACTGGACCGCAATGATCGACATCAACCTCGGCGGCGTGTGGAAGACCGTGAAAGCCGGTGTACCGCATATCCTTGCGGGCGGCAACGGCGGCTCGATCATCCTGACGAGCTCGGTCGGCGGCCTCAAGGCCTATCCGCACACCGGTCACTACGTCGCCGCCAAGCACGGTGTGGTGGGCTTGATGCGCACCTTCGCCGTCGAGCTCGGCGCGCAGAACATCCGCGTCAACTCCGTGCACCCGACCAACGTGAACACCCCGCTGTTCATGAACGAGGGCACGATGAAACTGTTCCGCCCCGATCTGGAGAACCCGGGGCCCGAGGACATGAAGGTCGTCGGCCAGCTGATGCACACCCTGCCGATCGGCTGGGTCGAGCCCGAGGACATCGCCAACGCGGTGCTGTTCCTGGCGTCCGACGAGGCCCGTTACATCACCGGTGTCACGCTGCCCGTCGACGGTGGCAGCTGCCTCAAGTAGCGACTAGAACGGGCTGCTGTTGGACTGCCATTCCGCCTCTGCCGGCCGCGGGCCGTACCGGCGGGCGTAGTCCTCGTGCATCCGGGCCTGTTTCTCGCGGTTGATCACGTCGACCAGGTTCGGGTCCAAACCATGGACTGCCAATCGGTGACGGCGCCAAACCTTGTTCAGCGCAAAGTTAATCACCAACGCCCACGCGTAGAGGGGCACGGTCATCTCCGTGTGTACGTAGAGCGAGGCGGGCAGTAGCCAGAACGGGGCGAGCACGAGCAGGGGCGGTATCGCCCACCTGATCATGTGCCGGCGGATGGCTCCTGGGCCGGCCAGGTCATGCGCCACCCAGCTGCGCATCGAGTCGGGCAGGCGCCGGCCGTAGGCATAGCCGATGCGTTGCCAGAGATTGGGTTTCGCGGCGGTCATGGTGACTCCTCAGGATTGCAGTGCGCCCGCCGCCACGGCAGCCGCGTTGATTCGGGTCAGGACCTGGTGCAGGTTCTCGAGTTCGGCCAGTTCGACACCCAGTCGGGCGACGACGGCGGGCGGAATCTCAAGCGCGCGCTCGCGCAGGGCGATTCCGCGTTCGGTGAGCGTGACATCGGTGGTGCGTTCGTCGGTGACGTTCCTGGCGCGGGTGATCAAGCCAAGTCCCTCCAACCGTTTGAGCATCGGCGACAGCGTGGCCGACTCCATCTGTAGGGCGGCAGCGATCTGCTTGACCGACAGCGGGGACGCGGTCGCCGCCTTACGATGATCCCACAGCGCCAGCATCACCAGATATTGCGGATGGGTCAGCCCCAGCGGCTCCAAAAGCGGTCGGTACACCGCCAACACCGCGCGATTGGTCGTCGCCAACGCGAAGCACACCTGGTGTTCGAGGGCGAGCGGATCAATCTCGCGGGCGGTCAGCGTGGCCATACTTGCATAGTAGCCAAATAGTTAGCGCCCTATCTATACGAGACCCCTCACACCTCGATGAGACCGCGATCAGGTCGCCGGAGCGGGAGGAATACCCTCGGATTCCATGGACGGATTCGACGGACGCGGGGCAGTGATCACCGGCGGTGCAAGCGGGATCGGCTTGGCTACCGCCAGCGAGTTCGCCCGCCGCGGCGCTCGGATCGTGCTGGCCGATGTCGACAAGTCCGCGCTGGAACGTGCCGTGGCGCATCTCAAGAGCGAGGGCGTCGAGGCGCACGGCGTGGAGTGCGACGTGCGGCACCTCGAGGAGATGGTTCACCTCGCGGATGAGGCGTTCCGACTGCTCGGCCAGGTCGACATCGTCTTCAGTAACGCCGGTATCGTCGTCGCGGGCCCGCTCGTCACGATGACCCACGAGGATTGGCGCTGGGTGATCGACATCGATTTGTGGGGTTCGATCCACGCCGTCGAGGCGTTCGTTCCCAAGCTGATCGAGCAGGGCAAGGGCGGTCACATCGCCTTCACCGCATCCTTTGCCGGGCTGGTGCCCAACGCCGGCCTCGGGGCTTATGGAGTCGCGAAGTATGGCGTTGTCGGCCTGGCCGAGACGCTGGCTCGCGAGGTCAAGGACAACGGGATCGGCGTTTCGGTGCTCTGCCCGATGGTGATCGAAACGAAGCTGGTCTCCAACTCCGAACGCATCCGCGGCGCGGACGATGGACTTGCCTCGACGCCCGATCTGACGGAGGGCTTCGGGCCGCTACCGCCGACGCAGGATCAAGGTGTGACGGTCGACGAAGTGGCGCGGCTGACCGCCGACGCGATTCTGGCCAACCGGTTGTACATCCTGCCGCACGAGGCGGCCCGGCGCTCGGTCCAGCGCAGGTTCGAACGCATCGACCACACCTTCGACGAGCAGGCCGCCGAAGGCTGGAGCCACTAGCCCCACCGCATCGCGGGTGTTACGCCGATAACTCCGCTGGCTTCCAGGTCCGCGATCTCTGCCGGGCTCAAGCCCAGCTCCGCGAGCAGCTCATGGTTGTGTTGTCCCAGTGTGGGTGCGGGACGTGCGTGAAACAACCGCGGCCCGTGGGAGAATCTGATCGGCACGGTGCTGAGCCTCGCGCGCCCGCTCACTGGATGGTCGACTTCTTCGAAGAAGCCGCGAAACGTCAGCTGCTCCAACTCGGTCTGTCGATGGGGTTGCATGACCTTGGCCACCGGCACACCGGCATCCCAGAGCGTTGCCACGATGTCGTCGCGGGTGCGGTTCGCACACCAGGTGGCCAGGTGTTCGTCGATGGAATCCTGCTGCGCGCGCCGGCCGGCCTCGGTCGATAACGCGGGATCGGTTGCCCAGGAGGGTGATCCGAGTGCCCGAGATAACCTTTCCCACTGTTCGTCGGTGGCCACCGCGATGGCGACCCAGCTGTCGAGCCGGCCGAACTCGTCGATATCGGCACTGCGGTAGAGATTCTGGGGCACCGCCGTCGGTCCGTGGTTGCCGTCGCGCTCCAGCAGCGCCCCGTATGCCGAGTACTCGATGACCTGCTCGGCCGAAATGCTCAGCGCCGCATCGACCATCGCCGCTTCCACGAACACACCCTCGCCGGTGCGGCGGCGGTGCTCGAGCGCCAGCAGTATCGCGTTGAGCGCATGCACACCCGCGTTCGGATCGCCGATCGAATACGGGTCGTACGGCGTGCGATCCGGGTAGCCGGTGAGCCAGCTAACGCCGGACGCGGCTTCGATCACGTACGCGAATGCCGGGTTGTCGCGCCACGGTCCGTCGAGGCCGAAGCCGGGCATCCGCACCATCACCGCATCCGGCCGAATCGATTGAACAGCAGCGAAATCCAGACCGATCTGGTCCAGCACCCGAGGCGTGAAGTTTTCCACGATCACGTCGCACGTAGCGATCAAATCCCCTAGCAGCTCCCGGCCGCGCGCGCTCTGCAGGTCCAGCGTCAGGCCCTTCTTGTTGGTGTTCAGCGCCTCGAAGATCGGCGACTTCTCCCACCACTGATCCTCGGTGACCGGTATGCCGGCGATCAGCCGAGTGCCATCCGGGCGGCGGGTGGACTCGACGTGGATGACTTCGGCGCCGAGCATGGCCAGAAAGTGGGTGCCACAGGGACCCGCCCAGAACGTCGTCATATCCAGTACCCGAAGGCCGTTGAAGGGCAATCGTTTTGCCGTGCCGGTCGGCTCGGGCCGCGGCGACAGTTGCGCGGTGCGGTAATGCTCGGAGTGCTCACCCAGCCGCGGTGCCGGTTGCGGGCCGCGCAGTCGTGCGGGCCGCATCCGGTACGGGTGACCCGGCTGCTGGAAGCCGCCCGGATTCCGCACGAACGAACCGCGCTCCACGAATTGATCGAACGAGGTGACATTCGCGCCGTTGGCGACCGGGGCGTTGGGAATCCGGAATGCCGAGGCCAGTTCCCGGATTTCGTCGACCGGGGTCGCGGCCAGCCACTCGAAGATCTCGTCGGCGTAGACGTTGGCCAGCTCGGTGATCGATAGCGGCGACTGCTCATCGATCCACTCTGGATGACCCACCATCGCGCACAAGTCGAACCACTGCTGAGCTGTGCCACATCCCACATCCACCAGACCGTCCTTCGCCTGAGCCACTCCCGGAATGGTGGGCCGGCGGGCGTCTCGCCACGGGCGGCCGAGCAGTTCGAAGTAGGTCACCGGGTAGTAGGTCAGGCACATAATCTGGGTTTCCAGCATCGACAGGTCGAGCAATTCGCCTGCCCCACCGTCGATCCGGCGCCACCGCGAAGCCAGGGTAGCCACGCTTGCATAGACTCCGGCCAGGTACTCGCCGACCTGGCCGCCGACGAAGACGGGCGCCCGCTGCTGCTCACCACGCCCGAGCCCGACAATCCCGCCCGACCACGCCTGCAGCGTGAACTCGGTCGCGGCGCGGTCTCGCCAGGGGCCTTGGAGCCCGAACGGTGTGATCGCGGTGACGGTGAGATGCGGGTGGCGGCCATGGAGGGCATGCGGCGAAAACTCTGGGTGCTCAGCGACTTTCGAGCCAGTGGACCAGACCACCGCGTCTGACGATGCCAGCAACCGGTTCACCAGTTCGGCGTCCTCGCCTGCGTCGGCGACCACACTGTGTTTGCCACCGGCCAGGAAACTGAACAATGCGCCATCACCATCGGTCGGAATGTGGGCGCCGGATGCCGACCACCTGCGCAGCGGATCACCTTGTGGTGCTTCGACTTTGATGACGTCTGCGCCCCCGTCGGCCAGTAACTTGGTGCAGTAGGCACCCGCGATGCCGGTGGACAGATCGACGATCTTATACCCGGCCAGTGGCGGTTCGTCGGGCGCCACTATTTCTTTCTCTCCGCTTTGGCGTCCTTGGCGGCACGGGCCTTCTTGCGCGCTTTCTTGCTCAGCGCCCAGTCGTCGGGGAACTTGCTGTCGTTGTCTTTGACCGCCTCGCCCAAGCCCTGGTTCATGGCTCCGCCGAATACCGAGTCGAGCATCAGCTCGTCGCCGTCATCCGGGCGGACGCTGCCGCCCATCGATTCGAAGACGCCGCTGAGCATGCTGCCCAGGTACTCGCCCTGGAACTGCTTCATGATTTCGAAGAAGACCTTCTGCATGAACACCGTGTCGGTCGGGCGATTGCGGGCGCACGCCAGCGCGTACTTCTCCACTTCTGCCTCGAGTTCCTCTCGGGGCACCACGCTGTTGAGGAAGTTGCAGTCGTACATCTCATCCGCGGTGAACGCGCGCCCGGTGAACACCATTTCCTGGAATTTGCGGATGCCCATCGTCTGCGCCCACCACCACATGCGGGGACCCCAGCCGTAGTACCGAAACGACGGATGCCCGAACAACGCGTCGTCGCTGGAGATCACCAAATCGGCATCGGCCGCCTGGTAGAAGTGCCAGCCGTAACAGTAGCCCTTGGCCTCGAGAATGCTGATCTTCTTGAAGTCCTGCAGGCCGCGGATGCCGGAGTTCGGGTTGGCATACCACTGGCCCAGGGTGGCGCCGTTGCGAAACGAACCCGGTGGCGGATAACTGACGTCATCGGGGCTGATTCGGTATTCGGCGAGCCGTGGGCCTTGGTCGGCCGCATCGCGGACCCGCATGACCTCGGTCAGGTCCGCACCCGAGCCGAGATCGTCGTCGGCTCCGCGAATCACCAGAACCTTGACGTCGTCGTCAATACCGGCCTGGTGCAACAACTCCGCATAGCGCAGCCGTGCGGCGATCGTCGGCGCGTTGAGATAGTCCGGCCGGTCGAACGTGATCGTCGCGATTCGAGTCTTCGCATCTTTGTCATACCGGATGATCTCTTCGGCTGTCGGCTCCGCGGGCTCAGGCATGGCTACCCCTGCCAGGACGGGCTCGCGGTAAGCACTTCGGGACCGTCGGCGGTGATGAGGACCGCTTCCCGCCCGAATACTGCGCCGACTCCTTCTTCCCACACATAGCCGGTCACGGCGAGCACCATGCCCGGCTCCAACCGTTCCTCGGCCGCGGTCGAGGGCAGGTGTTTGGAGACGACGGGCGGGTCGAACCCCATGCCCAGGCCGCGGGCCACCGGCATCGGCGGCTCGGGCTCCCCGGCGCCCTGGTAAGCGGCCAGCAGTTCGGCCGCTCCGGCACCGGGCCGACAGGCGGCAATCAGCCTGGCCCACAGGCTTTCCCAGCGCCCGTACAACGCGGCGGCGCCGTCGGGTGCATGCTTGCGGTCGGCCGGCCAGGTCCGTCCGACCTCGCCGACATAGCCACCGGCCAGTACCCCGGCGGAGAACGCCACCAGGTCGCCGTCCTGGATACGGCCTGGAACTCGATCCGGGCCATCGACCCGGCGCCACGGGTGCTTGCGCGAAGTCACCCATGCGACATCTTGATTCGACGGCGTGCTCACTCCGCCGGCCGCCGATGCCTCCAGCAGGACTCCGGCCAATGCTTGTTCGCTGACCCCCGGCCGCAACTCCGCGACCGCGGCTGCCAGCGCCGACTCGACGACGGCGACGGAATGGCGCAGTGCCGCGATCTCCTCGGCCGTCTTGATCCGGCGTGCCGCCCGCATCGCAAGCTCGCCGTCCACCAGTTGCGCATTGGGGAACGCCGTTGGCAATAGTTGCGCGAAAACCGGTGAGAGTGCATCGGTTCCGACCCGTCGAGCGGTTGCCGCACCCGGGATTCGCTGCAACGCCGACATCGTATTCATCGGATTCCACGAGATGCCGTAGAGGTGCTCGTGCGGGATGTCCTCGGGGATGCCCTCGTCCCAGGTGCTCAGCAGATGCACCGCAGCGGTCTCGCGCACCAGCACGCAACTCGGACCGAACGGCCGGGTGCCGGCGACCCACAGTTGCGGCACGCCGGTCACATAACGGACGTTGGCTTGCCGGCCGAGGACCAGGACATCGAGATCGTGTGCCGCCATTTGCTCTAGCGCCCGCTGGCGACGGCCCGAGCGCAGCGTGCGCTCGTCGGGCAGGACTTCAGTTGCCATAAGGGTCGTAGGGGTAGTCGGTCAAACGAATCCAGCCTTCCTCGGTGATCACCAGGACCTCCTCGCTGCGGTAGCCGCCGGTGCCGTCTTCCCACACCACGGGCTCCAGGACCAGCACCATCCCGGCCTTGAGCACGAAATTCTCGTCGAATTCTTGGCCGAGATCCGTTCCGATCATTGGCATTTCGGCGGCGTTGACGCCAATGCCATGGCCCAGATAGAAATGCGGCAGCCACGGCTTGGAGCCACCATTGGCCTTGATCGCGGCCCGCCCCAGATCGGCGGCGGTGGCGCCGGCCCTGGCGACACCCAGTACCGCGCTCATGATCTCGAACCATTTGTCGAACTGCGCCTGCTGGCGCGGTGACGGGTCGCGGCCGACGACCCAGGTGCGGCCGAAGTCGGAGCAGTAGCCCTGGTAGGTGATGCTGACGTCGGTCCACAGCACGTCACCTTCGACCAGCTCGCGCTCGGTGCTCAGCAACGGCAGCGCCAGGTCGCCGTGCGTGGTCCACACGCCTTCGGCCTTGCTGGGCGGCATCACCTGCCAGATCGGCTCCAGCATGCTGGCGGTGGCCCCCAACTCGAAGGCACGGCGCAAAAAGCTTGCCGACAGATCGACCTGACGGATCCCGGGGGCCAGCTGCTTGTGGACTTCCACCATGGCTTCGTCGGTGATCCGGATCGCGGTGCGCAGGCACGACAATTCGTCCGCGGTCTTGACCGACTTGGCCGCGCCGACGATCGCCGCTGCGTCTACCGGAGCGCCGCTGGGGAACAACAGATTCGCGGCACGAGACATCGCGCCCGTGCACTCGTCGACCGCGATCACCGCTCCGGGCGGAATCAGGCCGGCAATCGTCCGCGCGAAATCGGCTACGCCTTCCTCGAATTCGAGGTAGACCGGGCCGTGCACGTGATCGGCAGGCAGGTCGGATTCGTGCGACGCTCCCTCCCGGAACGGCAGGAACAGGTGCGGCCATTCGTCGCCGGCGACAACCACGGCCACCGGTCGCTCGACGTAGGACAGCCCGGCATCGCCGAGTGGCCAGCTGGCGCCGGTAGCGTAGACCACCGCATTGTTGCCCAGCAGGATCATGGCGTCCACGCCACGTTCGGCCATCGCCGACCGCAGCCGGGCACCGGTCTCGCGACGCAGGCGAGGAAGGTCGGGGGTGTCGGGAATCACCAGTCCGTTACCGGTGCTGGTGCCCAGTTGCGCGAATGTCGTCACGACAGGCCCAAGAACTTCGTGATGTTGTCGCTGACGATCTTCTTCGCATTCGCCGGTCCGACGGCCTCGACGACAGACTTCAGCGATTTTTCGGAATAGCCGTAGGTGCTTTCGTTGTGCGGGTAGTCGCTGGACCACATGACCTTGTCCACGCCGATCTGATCGATTAGCTGCAGGCCCAGGGGGTCGACCATGAACGACGCGCTCATGTGGGCGTCCCAGTAGTAGCGCACGTCATGCTCCAGCTGCCGGTTGAACATGTGCTGGTAGGACCCCATCAGATGCTCGGCGTCTTGCAAAGCCCAAGGCACCCAGGCAATCCCACCCTCGAACCAGCCGATCCGCAGCCCGGGATGATCATCGAGAATTCCGGTGAAGAGATACTTGGCGAACTGCTCGCGGAAGCCGTCGATGTTGATCATCATGCCGACCACCACGCTGTTGAACTGGCACGGGGTTTTCGGCGGGGTTTCGCCGATGTGGTGGGTGATCGGAAGGCCGGCGGCTTCGATCTCGTCCCACACCGGCTTCATCGCGCTGCAGCCGTAATCGATCACGTTGCCGTCATCGTCCTTGCCCGGGTTCAGCGGCAGCAGGAAAGTCTTGAGGCCCAACGACTTCAATTCGGCCAGCGTTCGCTTGGTGCCTTCGGGCTCCCACCAGTTGATCAGGCCCGCCCCGTAGAAGTGGCCGTTGGAACGCTCCTGCAACTCGGCGATGTACTCGTTGTAGATGCGGAAGGCCAGTTCGCGAAGTTTCTTGTCCGGGTAGTGGAAAAGCGCCAGGATCGCGTTGGGGAACGCGAGCTCCTTCTCGACGCCGTCCTCGCGGAGCTCCTGGATCCGGGCCTCGATGTTCGTACTCGCGGCGCCGGGCAGGTCGTCGTACTGCATCAGCACGGCGCTGAAGTCGCCCGGCAGGAACGATTGTCCCTTCCGCCCGACTTGGTAAGCGCCGTCCTCATACCAGATCCGCGGCGCCTTGTCCTTCAGGTCGTCCGGGAAACGTTCGAAGAAGATGTCGTCGGCCAGCGAAATGTGGTTGTCGGCTGAGAAGACGACGGTCCCCTCGGGAAGCCCCACGTCGCTGCCCACGGCGTGGCCACGCCGATCCTTGGGAGCTCCGTAGCCTCCGGGCGGGTAGAGCGAGGCGGTGGTTGTCGGCGTTGACATTATGGACCCTCCATTCGGATCTGCATTGGAAGAGTGATCATCTCGGGCTGCTGCTCAATGGTCTGTCACCAGGTAACCGGGAGTTCGTAGACGCCGTAGGCCAGCCGGTCGTGCTTGAAGGGGATCTCTTCGAACGGCACGGCCAGTTTCATGGTCGGGATGCGACGCAGGAGCGTCTGGAACACGATCTGCAGTTCCGCCCGTGCGAGCTGCTGACCCACGCACTGATGGCGGCCGTAACCGAACGCGACGTTACGGTCGGCCCCGGCGCGGTGCACGTAGAGCCGATCGGGCTCGGGGAAAACGTCGGGATCCCAGTTCGCGGGTGCCAGGTCGATGATGATGCCTTCGCCGGCGCGGATGGTCTCACCGGCAATGTTTATGTCTTCCAACGCAACCCGGCGCTGACCGTTTTGGATGATGCTCAGGTACCGCAGCAGCTCCTCGACCGCGTTGGCGAGAATCTTGGGCTCTTCAGCATCGCGGATCACGGCTGCCTGGTCGGGATTCTCCAGCAGGGCAAGAACTCCCAGGCCGATCATGTTCGCCGTCGTCTCATGCCCGGCGATCAGCAATCCGGTGCCGAGCTGAGCGGCTTCTTTCACACTGAGCTCGCCGGCCTTGACGCGTTCGGCCAGATCGGAAACCGCGTCTTCCGCGGGGTCGTCCATCTTGGCTTCGACCAGCGCGGCCAGGTACTTGTGCAGGCTCATCGCACCCTTGGCGGTGTCGGCACCGGTGGCATAGCGCGCCAGCCCCATCGAGGCGTGCTCCTGGAACATCTCCGCGTCCTCGTAGGGCACGCCGAGCATCTGGCTGATCACCAGGGACGGGACCGGAAGGGCAATGGCGGCAACGACATCCGCCGGCTGCGGACCGGCCAGCATCGTGTCGATGTGGTCGTCGGTGATCTGCTGGATGGTGGGCCGCAGGCCTTCCACGCGCCGGAAGGTGAACGGTTTCGACAGCATCCGCCGATAACGCGTGTGCTCGTCCCCGTCGGCGGTGAACACCGACCGGGGTCGCTTATGCACGGTCGAGAGCATGCCTTCATTCCAGTGCGGGAAGCCGGGCACCCGGTCGTCGACACTGACCCGGGAATCGGAGAACAGTTCGCGCACCTGCTCGTAACCCGTGATGAGCCACGGGGTGCTGCCGTCCCAGATGCGGACCCGTGACAACGGCCGCTCATGGGCCAGGGCCATGACGTCCGGGGGCGGGGCGAACGGGCAGCGCTCGTTGCGGGTCATCGGGTAGTCGGGAATCTCGGAAACGGCCTCGGCCGTGCTACTCGTCAGTGCGTCTGACATGTCAGTCCTCGATGTCGATTGCCTGGGCTGGGCACGCCAAGGCTGCCTGGCGGGCCCCTTCGGTCTGCTCGGCGGACGGATGCTCGTTGAGCAGGATGACGACACCGTCATCGTCGCGCTGGTCGAATACCTCGGGTGCATTCATCACGCAGTTGCCCGAGGATGCGCAAATGTTCTGGTCGACAGTAACTTTCATCAGCTTGCTCTTCATTCGTACGGAGTGACCGGCGCCAGCCACAGGCCCACGATCGCGTCGATGAGGCCGAATGCGGCAGCGCGCCAAGAGGGCTGGGCCATCGCAGTGCCTGCGGCGAGCGCACGTTCACGATCGGCACAGGTGTGCATCAAGAGATTTCGGGCCATGATGTTGCGTTCGAAATGCACATCGGCCGGCAGGTTGGGCAGGCACCGGTTGAAACCGTCGACCACCTCAACCAGCGACGCCGAGCTGAGCGCGCCCTTGACCACGATGTTGTAGTAGGCCGGATCGGTCATGGCTTGCGCCGCGAAGCGCGCGTACCAGGTCGGGTTGCCGAGGTCCTCGAGGTGGTCGGTGAGCGGACGCACCAGGCACGCCACCCAGGCGCGCAACTCGCCCGAGTTGCCCGACGCCAGCAGGTCGGCCACCATCTGCTCGCGCAGCTCCTCGACGGGTCCGCGATGCTTCTCCTCGATGGCGCGCACCAGGTCGGCCTTGGTGCCGAAGTGGTAGCCCACCGCGGCGTTGTTGCCCTGGCCCGCGGCCTCGCTGACCTGCCTGTTCGATACCGCGAACATGCCGTGCTCGGCATATAGCCGCTCGGCCGCCACCAGGATCGCCTCCTGGGTGGAGCTGGCCCGTTCGGTGCGAACGGCCCTACCTGCCGCGGTCATTGGCCCAGTCAACCGCGCGGACCCGTTTAAGTCAAGCGCTTGATTTAAACGGGTCCGCGCCTTCACCGGGGCCTTCAGCGTCACGCTGCGGTCATGCTGGGCACCGAACGTGACCGCATTGTCGCGCTCGAGCCGGGACCTCATCCCTCGCGCCTCTTCGACGGGATCACCTTGCCGGCCGAGGTGCCCCCATCGACCGGCAGCACCGTTCCGGTGACATAGAGCGAGCGGTCGCCCGCGAAGTACAGTGCGGCCTGGGCGACGTCGTCGGTCGTTCCCTCACGCTTGAGCGGCCGGTCGTCTCGCATCCCCTGACGAATCCGCGCCTCGAACTGGGCCAGCTCCTCCGGGTCCATCCCGGCCGCCGACTTCCCCAGGATCGGTGTGGGAATGCTGCCCGGCGCGATCGCGTTGACCCGAATCTCGTAGCGCGCGAGCTCAATTGCCGCGGACTTGGTGAACTGGATGACTGCGGCTTTGGACGCGCGGTAGATCATCACCCCACCACCGGCCTGAATCCCGCCGATCGAGGTGAGGTTGATGATCGATCCGCCGCCGCTTTCGGCCATGTGCCGCGCGGCATCTCGGGTACCGGCCATCACACCGAGGACGTTGACCCCCATGATCCGGTGGAAGTCCGACAGGTCGTCGTCGAGCAATCGCCGCAAGGGGCTGGACACCGCCGCGTTGTTCACCATGACGTGCAGCCCGCCGAATTTCTCGACGGTGGTCGCGACCAGCGCCTGCACCTGTTCGGGATCCGAGACGTCGGTCCGGCTGAATAGCACGTCGGCGCCCAGCGTGTCGGCCAGTTGCTGGCCCATCTCGGCCTCGACATCGGCGATGACCACGCGCGCGCCCTCGGCCACGAACCGCTCCACAATGCCGCGACCGATGCCCGACGCCCCGCCGGTGACGATAGCGACCTTGCCATCCAATTCGTTAGCCACAAGGAGAGTTAATCGGCGCCGACGGCTTTAAGTCAAGCAGTTGATTTAAGATACCGAGCGTTGCGGGCAATCAGCAAACTTTTGGCATCGCTGGCTGCTGGCTAGTGTTTGGCGGATGAGCGAGCCGATGACCATCGGAGTGTGGCGTCGATGAATCCCGATACCTTCTGCACCTCCGACCAATGGAGCATGATCGCGTCGGCGGCCTCGACGTCACAGCTCGCCGGCGTGCTCGGCGGATTCCTGATCACCGCAATCGCCTTGCTGTTCGACCGCAGCAGCCGCGAAGGCGTGCACACCCTGGCGCTGTTCGCGTCGGCGGTGCTGATCCTGATGCTCGACAGCTTTCTGTTCAGTCTGATCAGCGGTGCTCACCCGCCGGACAACGGTGACCGGCAGGGCATCTGCGCCATCGCCTGGACGCAGGGCAATCTGGCGACCGGCATGCTCGCGGCGGGCACCACCGGACTGTTCGCCGGACTGGGCTGGATGCTGGCCAGCCACGCGGTGAACAAGGTGCCCGCCGACGATCCTGCGGACATCCGCGCCTACTGTTTCCTCGCCGACCTCGGCGGGTGGCTGACCTTCGGCGCCGCGATGGCGACGACGTTGATCATGAGCGAGACAAGCATCGACTACCTGCATTTCGTGCTGGGCCACCCACCAGCACTTTGGCTGACGGGGACGATCGTGACGTTCTGCGCGTTGGTCGTCTTGCTGGATTTCGCGGTGGTCTATCTCCGCACGAAGGCACTCAACCGCTCGCTGGCCAACACCGCCGAGCCAACCCAGTTGGCGTTGCGGTCGATCAAGGTCGCCACGGTGGGAACGCTTTTCCTCGCGGTCGCCGGTTCATGGCTCGCCGTCAGCCTGGCACGCCTTCCGATCGGCTGGCTGACGACCCCCAACCACGCGTTCGTCATATTCGTGTTCGTCCTCGCGCTGATCGTGCCGACGATCATTTCCACCGCGGCCTGCTATTCGGTCGCGAGCACCGACGACAGACCCGGCTGGCGCATCGCCCGCGGCCGGTAGGGGGTTCCGGGCGGGCAGCCCACCAGTCATGCTGAGTGCGGCAGTTCATCGGGAGGGCGTACTCATGAAGGTTCTGGTCGTAGGTGGCAGCGGGCTGATCGGATCGCAGGTTGTCGCGATGCTCACCGAACTGGGCCACGAAGCCGTCCCGGCCTCGCCGCGCTCGGGTGTCAATGCCATCACGGGCGAAGGTGTCGCCGAGGCGGTCGCCGGGGTCCACACGGTCGTGGACGTGTCCAATTCCCCGTCCTGGGCCGACGACGACGTGCTGGCGTTCTTCACCACCTCCACCCGCAACCTCCTTGAGGCCGAGCGGGCCGCCGGAGTGCAGCACCACGTCGCGCTCTCGATCGTGGGCGCCGACCGGCTGCCCGACAGTGGCTACCTGCGGGCCAAGGTCGCGCAGGAGAAAGTGATCGAGGAGTCGGGATTCCCCAACACGATCGTGCGGGCGACGCAATTCTTCGAATTCGTTGGCGGCATTGCGGATTCGCTGGCCGACGGCGACACGATTCGTGCGCCGCACGCAGCGTTCCAGCCCATCGCCTCCGCGGACGTCGCCTCCGCCGTCACCCGCGCGGCGATCGACGATCCGGCCGGGCTGATCAACATCGCCGGCCCCGACAAGCGAGGAATGGACGACTTCATTCGGACCTGGTTTGCCGCAACCGGCGATGCCCGTGAGGTGGTGACCGACCCGCAGGCTCGCTACTACGGTGCGCTGCTCGACGATCGCGGCATCGTCCCCATCGACGGGGAGCAAGTCACCATCTACCCCACCGGGTTCAGCGACTGGGCCGCTTCCCGGCAGCAATCCGGCTGATAGCGGCCGAAAATTCGTCGGCAATGGTTGCGTTCTGGCTAACTCCCTAGCACGGTATAACTCGCCGGGCCCGTACCGACCGACGACAAGGAGCGATCAATGCCGCTGCAGCCCACCAGTGGGGTTACCTTCGACGGGGCGCGGCTGACCCGGCGCGGCTTCATGGCGGCCGGCATCGCGAGTGGATTGACGCTGGCGGCCTGCGGTCATTCCACGTCCCAGGGCCTCAGCAGTGCCGACAAGATGGCGGCCGCGATCGCTGCCGCCGAGGCGGCGCGGCCGCACAGCGGGCGCACGGTGAACGTCGGCCTGACACCGCAGCTGACCCAGGTCGATTTGGGCGGACCGGTCGTGCGGACGCTAGCCTTCGGCGACACGATCCCTGGCCCGCTGATCCGGGCCAGGGTCGGCGACGAACTCGTGGTCAAGGTCTCGAACAAACTCGACCACGTGACATCGGTGCATTGGCACGGTATCGCGTTGCGCAACAACATGGATGGAGCGGAGCCGGCCACCCCGAACATCGAAGCCGGCCAGGAATTCACCTACCAGTTCTCCGTACCGAACTCGGGCACCTACTGGGCACATCCGCACACCGGCCTGGACGAAGACACCGGGTTGTACCTGCCGGTCATCATCGATGACCCCTCCGAGAGCAACTACGACGTCGAATGGGTTGTCGTCCTTGACGACTGGACCGATGGCGTGGGAAAGAGCCCGCAACAGCTCTACGAGGAACTCACGAACCCGAACAAACCCAGCATGTCCAACATACCGGCCGCACCCTCGACTACCCCGACCACCTCGACCACCTCGACCAGCCCGACCACCTCGACCAGCGAAACCACTTCGACGAGCCCGACCACGTCAACCAGCCCGACCACGTCGGCGGCGGCAATGCCGAATGCCCGGGTCGGAAACAGCGACCTGCTTGGCGGCGACGCCGGAGACATCGCCTATCCCTACTATTTGATCAACGGGCGAATTCCCGCGGCTCCCACCACCTTCAATGCCAAGCCGGGCCAACGGATCCGGATCCGCTTCATCAACACCGGCTCCGACACCACCTTCCGTGTCGCGCTGGCCGGCCACCCCATGACGGTCACCCACACCGACGGTTACGCCGTCGTGCCCAGACAGGTCGACGCCCTGCTGATCGGGATGGCCGAACGATACGACGTCATCGTGACCGCCGCCGACGGAGTGTTCCCACTGGTCGCAATGGCCGAGGGCAAGGGCGCGCTGGCGCGGGCGCTGCTGTCCACCGGCAAGGGCAGCCCGCCCGATCCGCAGTTCCAACCGGCCGAACTCAACCGGCGCGTAGGAACCATCGAGATGTTCACCGCCGCAACGCCGGTCATGCTGGGCCGGCCCGAACCGGGACAAAACCTTCCCGTCGTTCTGGGCGGCAACATGGTCCAGTACGACTGGACGATCAACGGCGAACCCTACAGCAAGACCAATCCGCTGCACGTTCAGCAGGGCCAGCGCCCCACCATCACGTTCGACAACACCACCATGATGTATCATCCAATTCACTTGCACGGGCACACATTCCAGTTGATCAACCCCGACGGGTCGCTGGGCGCCCGCAAGGACACCGTGATGGTGCTGCCCAAGCAGAAGATCCTGGCCGTTCTGGTGGCCGACAATCCCGGCGTGTGGCAGCTGCACTGCCACAACACCTATCACCAGGTCGCCGGGATGATGACCCGGCTGGAATACGTCTTCTAAGAGGCCAGGAACTCCAGCAGCAATTCGTTGACCGTTGCCGGCTGCTCGATCTGCGGGCAGTGGCCGGCGCCGTCGACCACCGTCGAGCGCGCCCCGTCGATCTGCTCGGCGATCTCGGCGGCCCAACCTCGCGGCAACAGCTTGTCCTCGCCCCCTTCGACCACCAGCGTCGGCACGCCGATGCGCTCGTAGGCTCGCCTGGTCGACGGGGTCGGGGGCCGCGACGAACCCGGGCGGCGGAATCGGGCCGCGGCCACCGCTTCCCACGCCCCCGGCGCGGTGCTCGATTCGTAGCGGCGGCTCACGTATTCCTCGTCGGCCGGATAGCCGGGATCGTGAAACAGGGCTTCGACGATTTGGCGCATCGCCTCTCGACTCGCGTCGTAATCCTGTAGCGCCTCAAAGTGCTTGTTCTGCTGGATTTCTCCGCCACCGCAGATGATCGTCAGGCTACGGACCGGCAGCCGCGGCGCCTCGGACGTGGTGTCGTTGAGCAGGTTGATCGCGCCCATCGAGTTGCCGACGAAATGCGCCGAGTCGATGCCGAGGAGCTCGCAGAAGCGGGCCACATGCCGTATCCGCATCCCCCGGCCGTCCACGAAGTCGATCACCTTCGCCGAGTTTCCATACCCCAGCATGTCCGGGGCCAGCACCCGGTAGTGCGCGGCGAGCGCGGAAACGTTGCGTTCCCAGCCGAGTTCGGCGCTGGCGCCGAACTCGCCGCCGTGCAGCAACACCACCGGATCGCCTTCGCCGGCCTCCAGGTAACCGGTGGCAAGGCCGTCGACCAGCATGGTCTTACGCGCGAAGTCCATCACTTGATCGCAATCGGGTTGACGGGAGAGCCGACCGCACCGACCACCCGCAGCGGCGGGGCGACGAGCTGGAACTCGTAGACGCCGTCGGCGGCGCAGTCTTCGGCCAGCGCGGTGAGATCCCAGTATTCGCCGAAGATCATGCCCATGTCGCGCAGGCAGAGCAGATGCAGGGGGAAGGTGACACCGTCGACTCCAGACACCAGGTCTTCGACCTGAAGGTTATCGGCGGCCACCGCCGCGATCTCGTGATCATGCAGCCACTGGGCACATCGCCAGTCCAGGCCGGAATAGCCTTCGGTCTTGTTCCCGGTCATCAAAAACCTTGTCCACCAGCCGGTCCGGATCAGCACGATGTCGCCCCGCCCGATGGTCACGCCCTGGGCGCGGACCACGTCGTCGAGTTCTTCCGGCGAGATCGGGTTTCCGGCCTCGAGGAACACCTCGGCACCGCGATGGCGGACCAAGTCCAGCAGCACACCGCGCGACGTGATGCCCTTGACGTCAACCTTGTCGATGCCGCAGTGGTAGGCGCCCAGGCTGGTCACCGAATCCGCCGCGAAGCCGTTGTACAGGTGATCGTCGTAGTAGACGTGGGACAGCGCATCCCACTGGCTTGCGGCCTGCAACGGCATGATGATGATGTCATCGTTGAAGCGGAACGGATTGTCGGCCGTCATGTAGCAGCTGAGCTGCTGAGCCACCGGGTTACGCGGCCAGCTCGGCCCATACTTGGCCAGCGTATTCACATCACCGCCGTCGACGGTCATGATGTGCACCGGGTTGTGCCGAAACTCGAAGGCGCCCTGCGGACCGGAGGCGCCGAAGTCGACGCCGAGCGCAAACACCTTGCCATGCTTGACTAGACCGGCGGCCTGCGCGACCTTGTCCGCGGTGATGAAGTTCAGCGTGCCGAGTTCGTCGGCGTCCCCCCAACGTCCCCAATTGGAGACGTCCCGGGCGACCCGCCGGAAGTCAGTCAAGTCGGCTCGGCTCATCTAGAGGGGCTCCTTCCTCGAGTTCACGAGCGATCGCCGCACCCACGTTTCCACCGTCGACCCAGATGATCTGTCCCGTGATGTAGCTGGCTGCACCACTATTCAAGAAGAGCAGCACCGCTGCCTGCTCGGCGGGGTCGGAAACGCGCCCCAGCGGCTTGGGAATGTCGTCGAGGAAACCCTGCCCGTATGCCGTCCGCAGCTGATCGAGTATCGGAGTCTCGGTGACCCCGGGGCCGGAGCAGTTGATGCGGATGCCTTTGGCGCCCAACGGCGTAGCACTGCGCATTGTGTAGAAGATGATGGCTTCCTTGGACAGTTGGTAACCGTTGCCCACCTCGTCGGGATTCGCGGCGCACCAGTCGATGCCCTCTTGCATCGTCGCGGTATTCAGCAATGGCGCCACCGCCGCCGCGTGTTCCCGATAGGCGGCGGCCGCGAGCGAGGACACGCTGACGATCGACGATCCCGCGGCCATTCTCGGGACCAAGGCCTCGGTGACCTGGCGGGTGCCCAGGAAGTTGATCGTGGCAACCAGTAACGGGTTGCCGATCCCGGAGGAGACACCGGCGACGTTGAACAGCGTGTCGATTCGCCCGCCGATGGACGCTACCGCGCCATCGATCGATTCCGGGTCGGCGAGGTCGACCTCATGAAACTCGTTGAGCTCGACCGACGGTCGCCGCTTGTCCAGGCCGATGATCTCGGCCCCGAGTTCGGTGAGCTGGCGCACCACATGTTCGCCGATGCCCGACGCGCATCCGGTCACCACCGCACGACGGCCTTGATAGCCGAGGTAACGCCACAACCCGTCGATCTCGCCCACGGCTCGATTATCTTCCGGCGCTACTTGTTTTTCTGTTCTTCCTTCGCGCGCTGAGCCGCCTGCACCCGGCCCTCGTTGATCTCAGCCATGGCCTCGGGAATCTCGCTGGCGGTGAACTTGTCGCGCCCGGTGGGCAGGCCGCCGAACGCGTAGGTTTCATCGAACAACGGGGCGGTCGACTTGGGCCGCCGCGCCTCGACCTTCTCGATAACCGGTGCCAACCGCTTGGCCTTGGCCGCCACCGCCTTCTGGTCCCGTTCGATGAACTCGGGCAGTACTTCTTTGCCCATCAGCTCAATGGATTCCATGGTGCCTTCGTGGCTGCGCGGGTTGAGCAGCAGGATGATCTCGTCGACGCCGCTCTCCTCGTAGCCGCGCAGGAATTCGCGCACGGTGTCCGGAGCTCCGATCGCGCCGCGGCCGGGTCCGTAGGCCAGCGTCGGGTCCTTTTCGACCTCTTCGAGGTAGCGTTCCCACACTCCGGTGCGGCCCGGGCTGTGCATTCCGGTGAGGTAGTAGTGCATGATCCCGAACGAGAAGAATCCACCGCCCTGCCCGAGTCGTTGCAGCGCCTCTTCTTCGGTCTTGGCGACCATCATCGACAAGTCGCCGCCGATGGCCAGGATGTTCGGGTTGATCTGCGGCGTGATGGGCACGCCGTTCTCCTCGAATTCCTTGTAGTAGCCGTTGACCCGGTCGGTCAGCGGCCCGGGTCCCGTGTAGGCGAAACTCAGTGCCCCAATGCACTTTTGGGCAGCCATCTGCACACTTGCCGGCCGGGTGCAGGCGACCCAGACCGGCGGGTGCGGCTTTTGCAGCGGTTTGGGGATGACGTTGCGAGGCGGCATCTGGATTTGCTCGCCCTTGAAGCCCGTGAACGGCTCTTCGATCATGCATCGGATCGCGACCTCGAGGGACTCCTCCCACTGCGCGCGCTTGTCGGCGGGGTCGACGTCGAATCCGCCGAGTTCACCGACCGAGGAGCCTTCCCCCGTGCCGAACTCGACCCGCCCGTTGGAGAGCAGGTCGATGGTGGCGACGCGTTCGGCCACCCGGGCGGGGTGATTGACTGCGGGCAACAGGTGCATGATGCCGAACCCGAGCCGGATGTTCTTGGTTCGCTGGCTGGCCGCGGCCAGGAAGATCTCCGGCGCGGTGGAGTGGCAGTACTCCTCGAGGAAGTGGTGCTCGGTCAGCCAGACGGTGGAGAACCCCGCCTTGTCGGCGGCCTCCACCTCGTCCAGGCAGTCCTGCAACAGGACATGTTCGTCATCGGGCGCCCACGGCCGGGGTAGCGCGAACTCATAGAACAGTGAAATTTTCATTGTTACCTCCTCAAGAGACTAGGCCTGGCTGGCAAGGTGTTTCGCGGCGACAAAGCCGAAGGTCATGGCGGGACCGATGGTCGCCCCGGCGCCCGCATAGCTGCGGCCCATTACCGGCGCCGAGGTGTTACCCACCGCATACAGGCCGGGCACGATGGCCCCGTCGGGCCGCAGCACTCGGGCGTATTCGTCCGTCCGCAGACCGCCCGAAGTCCCGAGGTCGCCGAGCACGATTCGGAACGCATAGTAGGGCGGATCACCCAACGGATACAGATTGGGGTTAGGCAGGGTCGGATCGCCGTAGTAGTTGTCGTAGACGCTGTCTCCTCGGTTGAAATCGTCGTCGTGGCCGTTGCGCGCAAGGTCGTTGAAACGAGCTGCGGTGGAGCGTAATTCGGTTGCCGGGACACCGATTTTGGTCGCCATTTCTTCCCAGGTGGTCGCCGCCTTGACCACGCCGGATTCCAGCCAGGCCTTCGGAATCTTGCGACCGGTGGGTACCGGAGCGCCGGGAATCTTCGGTAGCGGCAGGTGACCAGCGACGACGTAGCGATTCCACGACCGGTGATCGGTGATCAGCCAGCACGGGATGTGGGTGACACCGGACTCCTGCCCGTCGATCATCGCGTGACCGAAGTCCATGTACGGGGCCGCCTCGTTGATGAAGCGCTTGCCTTCGCCGTTGACAATGAACTGCGACGGCATCATCCGCTCGTTGAGCATGAATTGCATTCGGCCGTCCGGCCATTGGATGGCCGGGAACCACCATGCCTCGTCGAGCAGGTCGGTTGCCGCGCCCACCTTTTCGCCCGCGCGGATGCCGTCGCCCATCGCGACGGGGTTACCGAAGCTCCAGTCCTGGGACCCGATGCTCTCCAAAACGGGCAGCTGCTCCTTGCGCCAGGCAAGGTCGTGATCGAAACCCCCGGACGCCAGGATGACGCCGCGGCGCGCGCCGATCCGCTGCTTGACGCCGTCACGCTCGATCACCGCGCCGGTCACCGACCCGTCGACATTGGTGAGCAACTCGGTCATCGGCGCGTCCAGCCACAGCGGAATACCGCTGTCCCGCATCGCCAACCGCAACCGCGCGACCAGCGACTGGCCGATCGCGGCCATCCGCTCGTTGAAGGCTCTCGCCTTGAACATCCGCCAGAGCAGCTTCACCAGCACGCCCTTGCCGGCCCATGTCTGCCTGATCCGGTAGAAGGTCCGAAGGTCTTTGGGGCCCAGCCAGATTCCCCGGGGAGCAAGTGCCAACGGCTTGAGCATCAGTTGCTCGTCGGCACCCAGCTTCCGCAGGTCGATGGCCGGCACGTTGATGGTGCTGCCGAGCGCTGAGGCGCCCGGCAGTTCCGGGTAGTAGTCGGCATAGTCGGGCTTCCAGACGAATTCGAACCACCCGGAAAGCCGTTCGAGGAACTCGAGCATTTTCGGCGCCGACTCGACGTACTGCCGGATGCGCGCCTCGCTGACCAATCCCTCGGTGATCCTGAGCAGGTATTCGACCACCCCGTCGGGATCCGGACAGTAGCCCTCCCGGCATTGCGCGGGCGCACCGGGAACCCAGATGCCGCCACCCGACAATGCGGTAGAACCGCCGAAATACGGTGCCTTTTCGATCACCAACGCCTCGAGGCCGGACGCGCGCGCGGCCAGCGCGGCGGTCATGCCGCCACCGCCGGAGCCGACGATCAACACATCGACGACGTGATCGAAGCCGTTCACATCCGCACTCGTCATGCCGGCGTCGCCGTTCTGATCGCGAACCCGGCGATCAGTTCTTCGGCCGGTTTGTAGTAGCGCAACATCGTCTGATACGGGCCCGCGGTCTCCAGCGCGGCGAAAGCCGCTATCCAGGTGCGGACTTCGTGTGCGGAGGTGCCGCCTTCGTAGAGCACGTAGGCGTTCGACCAGAGGTTGAACTCTTCGAGCCGGCCCGCGTCGATGATCTCCAGGAAGCGGTGGTCCCACGCCGGATTCAGCGGTTGCAGGTCAGTCTCGCCACCGGCGAAGGCCTTGGCCGCCTCGATGACGGCGACCTGCCTGGCTTGCCGCTGCTCGGCCGTCATCGGCCGGCCGTCCACGATGCGCTCCAGCACCGCTTCCGGTGCCGTCGCCAGCGTCGGTACCGGCGGACTATGAGAAAGCCCACCGGACCCGATCACCAAGACCCGCTTGTCCAACGTGGCGAGATAGTTGCCGACGGCCGCGCCCAGCGTGCGGCATCGATGCAACGGTCCCAGCGGCACCGCGACCGCATTGACGAAGATCGGTATCACCGGACGCGACAGGGCGTCGCCGAAGAGTTTCTCCAGCGGCTGGACGGTCCCGTGATCCACGTCCATGCGGGCCGATACGGCCACGTCGATGCCCGCCTCGAGCACCGCCTCCGCGCACTGCGAAGCCAGGTCGGTCGGGACGTCGAGCGGACCGGCGTGCGTGCCGTAGTCACCGACTCCGTTGGCGTTCAAGCCGATACAGAACGGCGGCATCGCCTTGTAGAAGAAACCGTTGTAGTGATCCGGCGAAAAGATGACGACGAGTTCGGGATCGTAATCGCGGACGAATCCGGAAGCCTGCGCGATGGCGCCTTCGACGTCGTCAAGCAGGTCCCGCGACGGCCCCGGAAGATTCAGGAGCGGGCTGTGGGACATACAGCACAGAGCCATTGCCACTGTCGACATCACCCCCTCCCGGGATGAGGGTGAGGGCATCGAGCAGCGACGCGCTGAGATCGGGAGCAAGCTGGGCGATGCACGCACCCGCGATGCAACGATCTGGACGCAGGAACAGCACCGATTCGGAGTGCACGTCGAACCAGGACTTGAGCCCGCCGGTCCGGTCGCCCACGACGACGACATCCGGGTCGTCGTGCCCGGGCCAGTGCAGCTGCGTCTGCGGTCGCAACGCAACAAAACGGGCGCCCAACACTTTCCACTTCGCGAAGGCCTCGTCGCCGAGAATCTTGCGCGGGTTGTTGTTCCAGCACAGCACGGCGAACCAGGGACCCAGCACGTCGTCCAGCAAGACATCCTGCTGAGTCCGGGTATCGACCCGCGGCTGAATGAATAGCGTGCCGACCGGCGATTGCCCGCCGTGCGGGGCTTTGGGATTCACCGAGTGCACGACGGCCCCGTGCTCGTAACGTGGCATCGGCTTGAACCGCATCTCGAGTACATATCGCTTGAGCGTGGGCACAATTGACGCCGAACGCACCAGCAGGTTGCGCGCGGTGGCGACGCGGCGGTTGGTCGGCGAGATGACCCGGCCCACCATCGTGGAAAGGTCGATCATGGCCCGCGCGTGCTTGCGGCGCTCCACGTCATAGGTGTCGAGCAATTTGTCGTCGGCGCGGCCGTTGACCACCGCGGCCAGCTTCCAGCCCAGGTTGGCCGCATCCCGGATGCCGCTGTTGTAGCCCTGCCCCTGCCACACCGGCATCAGGTGCGCGGCGTCGCCGGCCAGCAGCAGCCGGCCGCTGCGGAACGCCCCGGCGATGCGCGAGTGGTGGGTGTACACGCGGCGACGGATCACGTCGACCCGGTCGGGTCGCGGCACCATCCGCGCCAGCATCTGCTCCAGGAACGCTGGATCCTCGGCCTGCTCGTCGGTCTCGTCGGCGTGAATCATGAACTCGAAGCGACGAATTCCGTGCCCGATCGAAATCGAGGCATACGGACGTTCGGGATCTGCGCCCACCTCGCTGTTCGGGTGACCCAACGGATCGTTGGCGATGTCGACCACCAGCCAGCGAGTCGACGACGTCGTCCCATCGAACGACACGCCCATCATCCGGCGGGTCATACTGCGCCCGCCGTCGCAGCCCACGACGAAGCGTGCCCGCACGGTGGAGCCTCCGTCCTCGCCGCCGAGCTCAACCGTGACGCCGTCGCCGGTTTCCTGGCAGGCCGTCATCGGCCGGCTCCAGCGCACCTCGACGCAGTCGAATCTGTCCAGCCCGACCAGCAATTCGGCGTCGACGAGCGGCTGGACGAACCCGTTGCGCTTCGGCCAACCGAAACGCGCGTCGGGCGGCGCCATTTCGGCCAGCACCCGGCGATTGCCGTCGAAAAAACGCAGAATCTGGTTGGGCACTGTGTGCGGCAGCACCCGATCGACCAGGCCGATCGACTGAAAGGTGCGCAACGACTCGTCGTCCAGGCCGACGCCGCGCGGGTAGTCGATCAGCGTGTCACGCTCGTCGACCAACAGGGTTCGGACACCTTGCAGGCCAAGGATATTGGCCAAGGTCAAGCCGACAGGGCCCGCGCCGACGACGACTACGTCGACATCGTGGCCAGGTGCTTGGTGCCCGTCGGTTGCCATCAGCGTCCCAGCAGGAAATCGAGATGCAACTGGTTGAAGGTCTTGGCGTCCTCATACTGTGGCCAGTGACCACAGCCGGGCATCACCTCGAACCGCGCGCCCGGGATCATCGACGCCATGCGGCGCCCCTCGGTCACGTCGGCGGTGGGGTCGTCACTGGTCCACAGCACCAGCGTCGGCGCGATGATCGATCCGTATTCGGCCGGGCCGAGAATGTTGCGCGCGCGAATCTCAGGGTCCTGCAACGCCATGATGTCGCTCATCGCGGAGACGAATCCCGGTTGGCGATATACCCGTTGGCGGCTGGCGACCAGGTCGTCGTAATCCTTGGACTTGTCGGCCATCAGCCATTTGATGCGCGCTTGCACCGTCTCCCAGCTCGGATTCTCGGCGGCCGCCATCGACAGCGTGATGATCCGTTGCATCACAACCGGATCGGCCTGGGAACCGCCGGCGGTGTTAAGGACCAGTCGCTCAACCACATCCGGATGATCGACCGCAGTACGGGCGGCCACCCAGCCGCCGAGCGATTCGCCGCTGATGTAGGCGCGCTCCGCGCCGATGGTGCGCAGCACGGCCATCAGGTGCTCGACGTAATGGCTGACCTCGAGCGGGTGACCCGGCTTGTCTGTGTACCCGTGACCCAGCATGTCGATCGACCAGGTCCAGAAATGCTCGGCGTGGGCGGCAAGGTTGCGCACGTAAGCCTCGGCGTGGCCGCCGGATCCGTGCAGCAGCATCAGTACCGGCTGGCCGGGATCACCGGCACGCAGGTAGCGGGTCCGGACACCCCCGGCGTTGAGATAGCCCTGCTCAAACGCGACACCCTGGAGATCGCTCCAGATGCTTTCGAACTCGGCCACGGTTCCTCTCCGGCTACTACTGGTGGAAATCTCGTTCTCGTTTTAGACTTATATCGTGTGCGAATATCGCACACTGGCGTGCGTTATATATTAGAGCTTCGCTCTCGCATGGAGGTATGTCAAGGCTGTGACGGGTTCGGGTGCCGGCTCGCAAACGCTGGCGAGGGGAATCACCGCGCTGCAGATGGTGGCGGAGTCCCCGACCGGACTGACCGTCCAGCAGCTCGCTGACCAGGTCGGGGTGCACCGGACCATCGCCTATCGCCTGCTGACGACACTGTCCCAATTTCGCTTGGTGGCCAAGGGCGAAGACGGGCGATACCGGCCGGCCGCCGGCCTCGCGGTGCTCGGTGCTGCGTTCGACCGCAATGTGCGCCAGCTGAGTCTGCCGACGCTGCGGGCCCTGGCCGACGAGCTGGGCACCACCGTGTCCTTGCTCGTCGCCGAGGGCGATCAACAGGTGGCGGTCGCGGTGATCGTGCCGAGCCACGTCGCCTACCAACTGTCTTTCCACGAGGGCAGTCGGTATCCGCTGGACCGCGGCGCCGCCGGAATCGCCTTGCTGGCAAGCCTGCCGCCGCGCCCGGGTGAACGGGAATTGGTGTCGCGGGCACGCGAGCTCGGCTGGGTGACGACCTATGGCGAGATCGAACCGAATACGTATGGTCTGGCCGTGGCGGTCCACCGTCCGGCGCCGTCCCCACCGACGTGCATCAACCTCATCTCCCATCGGGAGGACGTCGTGATGCGCGGCAAGGAAGCGGTCATCAAAGCCGCGAAGCAGTTGTCCGAGCTGCTGAGCTGAAGGGATTGCAGTTGATGTCTTGGGATTCCGAAGTCGATGTCGTCGTGCTCGGCACCGGCGGGGCCGGGCTCACCGCCGCACTGTCGGCGGTTGCCGCCGGTGCCTCCGTCGAGGTGTTCGAGAAGGCCCCGACCGTCGGCGGGACCACCGCGGTGTCTGGTGGCATCATCTGGATCCCCGCCCATAACCGTTCTCCCGATGGCGAATTGACGGAAGCCGACGCGTTGCGGTACCTGCGTGCGCAGTCCCTCGGGCAGATGGACGATGCCCTGGTCGAAACGTTCGTGCGGACCGGCCCGACGATGCTGGAATTCGTGGAGGGGCACAGCGCCCTGCGCTTCGACATCGCCGCCGGGTTCCCCGATTACCGGCCGGAGTTGCCCGGCGGCCAGCCGACCGGCGGCCGGTCTCTGAGTGCGGGACCGTTCGACCTGAACCAGATCGGCGAGTGGGGCCAACGGATTACCTCGTTTCCCGCCGACTGGTCCAACGTCGGTATCGACGCCGAAACCCGCGCGCGCCTGCATGTGCAGATCGAGGAAGGCAGCGATCTGTGCGTCGCCGGCACCGCGCTGATCGCGGGGTTACTCAAGGGATTACTCGATGCCGGGGTGACGCCGCACACCAACGCTCGCGCCGAGGAACTCATCGCCGAGGGCGGAGAAATCACCGGCGTGCGAATTGCCTTGGCCACGAAGCGGATCAACGTGCGCGCCCGCCGCGGCGTCGTCCTCGGTGTCGGCGGCTTCGAGTGGGACCCCGGCTTGGTGCAGGCATTCCTGCGCGGCCCGATGCATGGTCCGGTCTCGCCGCCGAACAACACCGGCGACGGGCTGCGGATGGCGATGGCGCATGGCGCGGATCTGGCCAACATGGGCGAGGCATGGTGGGTCCCGATCGTGCAGATCCCCGGCGACACCATTGAAGGCAAGCAGCGCAGCCGCAGCGTGCGACTGGAGCGGACCCGGCCGAGAAGCATCATCGTCAACCAGGCCGGGCACCGATTCGTCAACGAGGCGTGCGATTACAATTCGATGGCCGGCGCGTTCCAGTACCTAGATCCCCGTGGCGGGTATATCAATGATCGCGGCTGGATCGTGTTCGACTCAGTTCACCTGCAGCGCTACGGATTTCTGGGTGTCGCTCCCGGCGAGCCGGTTCCGGACTGGTTCTGCGAGTCCGCGGACCTAAGCGAACTGGGCGCCAAGACCGGTATCGACGCCGAGGGTCTGATCCGCACGATCGACGAGTGGAACCGCCACGTCGCCGAGGGGGCCGATCCTGACTTCGGCCGCGGTGCCAGTGCGTACGACGGCTATTGGGGTGACGACAGTGCCACCACGGCTGCCGGGAAAACGCTCGGCCCGATCGACACCGCGCCCTATTACGCCGTGCCGGTGTCGATCGGCGCGATGGGCACCAAGGGCGGACCGCGCACCGATCACGACGGCCGCGTGCTGCATGTCAATGGGGAACCGATCCCGGGCCTGTTCGCCGCGGGCAACGCGATGGCCGGAGCGACCGGCCGTGCCTACGGCGGCGCCGGCGGAACCATCGGCCCGGCAATGGTTTTCGGCTACCGCGCGGGTTACGCCGCTGCCACCGGAAAGTCCGTCGACCTGAAGTAGGAGTTTAGCCCTTCAGCGGCACTTCGACGCAGATGTGGGTGCCCACGGGGGCGTCGAGGATCAGAAAGATGCCGCCGGCCGCATCCACCCGGGTCCGGTGCGACTCCAATCCGATGTGGCCCTCGCCGAGGCGGCGCGCCATGGTCTCTGCGTCGAAGCCCACCCCATCGTCGGTCACGTCCAACACACATTTGCCGTCGGTGACCCCGAGCGTGACCGATGCGTGCCGAGCCTTCGAGTGATGCACGACATTGGACAGCAGTTCGCGCACGGCGCCGAAGACGATTCGGTCGATCTCGTCGCGGATCGGGTAATCGATGTCGGTGCTGACCTCGATGCCCGACCGGCGCTGGGTGTAGGCGGCCAACTCCTGCACCGCGGCACCCAGCCCGGCCTGCTCGAGAACCGCCGGATGCAGCTCAAAAGTCGCCTGCCGCAAGCTCTGCGAGGCGACCTGAAGACCGGAGAGGGCGCGCTCGACACGTTCATCACCGGGATAGGCGGCCCTGAGTTCGACGACCTCCTGCCGCACGGCCAGCACGTCTTGCAGGGGTCCGTCGTGAATGGATTCCGAAATGCGGCGCTGTAGCACGTCGGACGCGGTCATCGTCTGAGCCAATAATTCTTCCCGCAGCGCACTCAACCGTGCGATCGCGCGCGTGTGCCGCTCCTCCATGCGCACAGCCAGGTAGGCCGTGCCGCAGAGGCAGCCGTACAGTGCGAACCGGAACATGCACTCGGCAAGTCCGAATTCGTCTTTCATGAACGGATCTTCCAGCACCGCAACGAGAAACCCCGCCATCGAGCAGGCCAGTACCACCGCCGCCCGCCGCGACGAGACATCCAGGCCGATGAAGATGGGCAGCAGCATCATGATCAGCAACGGATCGATGCGGTCGGTGGACAAAACCTGAAAGACCGTCACCGTTACGACGTCAACGATGGTGAACGCGAACGGCTCGAGGCGGCCGATCCCGACCAAACGCCCCCGCTCGAGCCATGGAAAGGGAGAAAACGCCCGCGCCAAGGCACCCAGTGCGATTACGGCGTACGAAACGATCAATACGGTTTGTTGTGGCCATTCATGCCGTGGAGTACCGATGATCATGGCGGCGACCATCAGGCCCACCACGCCGATCCGAATCACCGACGCAATCCGATACGAGCGCAGCTGGTGAATCCTGCGTACCCGGTGCAACTCTGCATCGCTGGTATCCGCCACGCGAACACAGTACTCATCTGTGCGCGCCCCACCGGGGCTAAGCGGCAAAAACCGCATCAGGTTGTCCGCGGCGACAATCTGCCCTGGTGCGGCAAACCGCTACACTGACCGCCATGGCCGGCGCAGCAACGCCCGAGAAGGTCAGCGTCGTTGTCGGCGATGATCACCCGCTCTTCCGGGAAGGGGTGGTGCGCGCACTCGCGCTCAGCGGTGAGGTGAACGTCGTCGGCGAGGCGGACGACGGCACGCAAGCGTTGGAACTGATCAAGGAGCACCGGCCCGACGTCGCGTTGCTCGACTTCCGGATGCCCGGCATGGACGGCGCCCAAGTAGCCGCGGCGGTGCGAAGCAACGAATTGCCCACCCGCGTGCTGCTGTTGTCCGCCCACGACGAGGCGGCCATCGTGTATCAAGCGCTGCAGCAGGGCGCGGCCGGCTTTCTGCTCAAGGACTCGACGCGCACCGAGATCGTCAAAGCCGTGCTCGATTGCGCGAACGGAAACGACGTGGTGGCCCCCTCTCTTGCCGGAGGCCTTGCCGCGCAGATTCGGCAGCGAGCCGAACCGTCGGCTCCTGTCCTGTCCGCTCGCGAGCGCGAAGTGCTCAATCGGATTGCGCGCGGTCAAAGCATCCCCGCGATCGCCGGCGAATTGTTCGTGGCACCCTCCACCGTCAAGACCCATGTGCAGCGGCTCTACGAGAAGCTCGGGGTCAGTGACCGGGCTGCCGCCGTCGCCGAGGCGATGCGGCAAGGTCTGCTCAACTAGCGGCCGGCCAGACTTCGGGCTCCCGAATCGGCTCCGGCTGCTCTTCGGCCAACATCGCCTTCGCGTGGGCCTCGGCCTCGGCGACCAGGTGGCGCGCCCGGCGCTCCAGCTCGTAGAGGTGGCCGGCGCTGATGCCGGCGCCGATCAGGCGCTGCCTTTCGAAGACCAGTGGGTCGACCGAGGAGACGCCATTCGTACGCTGGGTCATCGCCTGGACTAGAACGGGGCCCCCGCCCTCGCCGGCGCGTCGCACGGCCTCGGCGACCGAGTCACGCACCGCCGCAACGTCGTTGCCGTCGACAGACAGCACCGGGATGCCGTGGCACTCGGCGGCGTAATTGTCCTGACGGGCATTCTCGACGACGAACACCACCGGAAGCTGCCAGGACACCGCGATGTGTGCGGCCTCGGCGAAGTCCGCGGACTTCACGTCACGAGTTTCCATGGCGCACAACGTGACCCGGCCGTCGTCGAGCAATTGCTTGCCGTAGGCATGTCCCACGGCCAGCAGCGGCGACTGCTGCAGAGCGCTGGTTGCCGACAACCCACGAACCGACGCCACGAACGCGGCGTCCTCGTCACCGTCCGGACCGAAGCCCGGTCCGGTCAACGCGGCGATGGCCGGACCCAGCGGCAGCGCGCAAGCGACCTGCTGGGCGTGCTGCAGATGAATGATGCCGGTGGTCATGACGTCGCCGGGGCGAAGTGCCGCGGCGGTTCCGATGGCAACGGCCTCCTGGCCGAAGGCGGCCTGGACGGGCTGATTGAGGCGACCGTCGATGCGCAACTCCTCCACCGCCATGTCGAGCAGGCGCAAGACCCACATTTGGCGGTACAGCTCCACCTGGTCATGCAACCGTGCCGGTGACAGTTCGGGTGTGCGAGTCATCTTGCGGGTCTCCTTAACTCGTCGTGGATACAAGAGTTAAGTTAGGCCGCTCTAGCTGGCTAAACCTCCGCTGATCGGGCCGGAATCCGGTTGAACCCCCGTTCCCCCGATTGGGGGACATGCCACCTTAATCCTGGTCCTGACCTGCGCGTAACAGCAGTCGCGCCGCCGAGTACGCGTCTTCCCGGCCGTCGACCACCGACTGAGCCAGCGCCTCGAGGTCCGCCCGGGTTCGCAACTGGCTTTGGGCCAGGGACAGGATTTGAGCGCGGGCTCGCGCCAACCGGCGCTCACGGCTGTCGGTGCGGTGATGGTCGTCGATGACGGCGACGAGGTCGGCGACACCCTCACCCCGTGCGGCGATCAGGCTGACGATGGGCGCCTTGGTCTCAGCGCGCAGGTCGCGCACGGTCTGTTCAGCACCTTCGCGGTCGGCCTTGTTGACCGCGACGATGTCGGCGACTTCAAGCACACCCGCCTTGGCGGCCTGGACGGCGTCACCGGCCCCGGGGTTGAGGATGACGATGGTGGGGTCGGCGACGGCAGCGATCTCGATCTCCGACTGTCCCACCCCCACGGTTTCCAGCAGCACCAAGTCGTAGCCGATCGCACCCAGCAGGCGGATGGCCGCCGGCACCGCGGCCGCCAAACCACCGAGATGTCCGCGACTTGCCACCGAGCGGATCAGCACGTCAGAGTCATTGATATGCGCGGCCATTCGAATGCGGTCGCCCAGTAGCGCCCCGCCGCTGAACGGCGACGACGGGTCGACGGCCAATACGGCCACCCGGCGGCCGCGCTCGCGGTAGGCCCCGACGAGGGCCGCAACCGTCGTCGACTTACCCGCACCGGGCGGCCCGGTAATCCCGACGACACGCACGGTGCGAGCACTTGCCGGTCCGATGCTGGCCAGCACCTCGTCGCGCTCGTCGCCCTCGACGAGACTGAGCAGCCGACCCGCAGCGCGCTGAGATCCGTTGCGCGCTCCGGCAATTAGGTCGGCGATCGTCATGAAGACATTATGGAGCCGCGACTTCGATGACCGTCGCCGAGCCCATGCCGCCGCCGGCACACATGGCGGCGACACCGATGCCGCCGCCGCGCCGACGCAGTTCGTGCACCAGCGTGACCAGCATCCGGGCCCCGGTGGCCGCGACCGGATGTCCGAGGCCACAACCGCTGCCGCTGACGTTCACCTTGTCCGGATCGAGCTCGAGTATCTTGACGGTCGCCACGCACATCGCAGCGAAGGCCTCGTTGATTTCGAACAGGTCTACATCAGGGATCGAAAGACCGCCACGGGCAAGGGCTTTCGGGATGGCGTCGACCGGCGCCAAACCGGTGATCGCGGGGTCGACGCCGACCGAAGCCCAGGACCGCACGGTAGCCAGTGCCGGCAAACCGAGTTGGGCACCCAGCCGGTCGCTCGCGATGATCAACGCCGCCGCGCCGTCGTTGGCACCGCACGCATTGCCGGCGGTGATCGAAAAACCGTCGATCTCGGGATGCAGCGGCTTGAGCCCGGCCAGCTTCTCCATCGTGGTGTCGCGGCGCGGGTGCTCGTCGACCGAGAACAGCCCGTGCGGCGTCTCGATCGCAACGATCTCCTCCTTGAAGCGGCCTTCGTCGATCGCAGCGATCGCGTTGCGATGCGACCGCAGCGCCCAGGCGTCCATCTCCTCGCGGCTGACACCCGCCTTGACCGCCGCGTTCCAGCCCACGGTGATCGACATGTCCAGGTTGGGGGCGTCGGGGCGGTCCGGGTGCGTCGGCGGAAACCAGTCGACCCACTCGCCGTCCACCTGGATCCGGGACCGCGGTGAGGTCGACGCCGCGTTTACACCTCCGGCGATGACCAGCTCGTCCATTCCGGCGCGCACGCTCGCCGCCGCGCTCTGCACCGCCGCCTGCCCGGCCGCGCAATGCCGATTGTTGGCCAGACCGGGCACGTGAGACAGCCCCGCGGTGATGGCCGCATGCCGGGCGACCACGCCGCCGCCGTAGAGCCCTTCACCCAGGATCACGTCGTCGACCCGCGCCGGATCCAGGTCGGTGGCCGCCTCCGAGACGACGTGGTGTGCGAGCTCGAACGCGGTGGTGTCGCGCAGCGTTCCCTTGCGGGCGGTGCCGATGGGGGTCCGCAGAGCGGACACAATCACTGCTTCAGGCACGGGTTTCTCCAGTTCAGCCAGCAACGTGCGGGGCTTCGAGGGCCGCGCGCAGATCAATGAGAACAATATTCTCTCATTTAGAGAGTGGCAGTTGCAAGAACGCGGGCGCCGGATGACCGCACCGAAAGCTCCGCCGACTACGATTCCGTGCCATCCGCGGACAGTGCTCTTTCAGACGTAGGGAGGCGGCGGACAGCCATGACTCAGTCGGAGGGGACCATCGCGGTTCCGGGCGGAAATGTTTGGTTCAAGCGCGTCGGCGGTGGGCCCGGTCTTCCCCTGCTGGCGATCCACGGCGGGCCCGGCGTGCCGCACAACTATTTGCTGTCGCTGCAACGCCTGGCCGATGAACGCGAGGTCATTTTCTGGGACCAGCTTGGCTGCGGCAATTCGCAATGCCCGTCGGACCCCACCCTTTGGACGATGGACCGTTCGGTCGCCGAAGTGGACGCCGTCATCGGTGCGCTAGGCCTGGAACGCTTCCACATGTTCGGCAATTCGTGGGGCGGAATGCTGGCGCAGCAGTACCTGCTCGACATCCCGTCTACCGCGGCCAGCCTGACCATCTCGAACAGCATCGCGTCCATCCCCGCGTTCTCGCAGATGGTCGGCCGGCTCAAGCGTGACTTGGACCCGGATACTCAATCCGCCATCGACCACCACGAAGCCGCCGGCACGACGCAGTCGCCGGAATACCAGGACGCGATCCGCACCTGGAATGAGACGTATCTGTGCCGCGTCCACCCGTGGCCAGCAGAACTTCAGGAAGCGTTCATCCGCATGGGAGCCGAGGTCTTCGAAACGATGTTCGGCCCCAGCGACTTTCGCATCGTCGGGAACATCAGCAATTGGGACGTCTTCGACCGACTGCCCGAACTCGACCTGCCGACCCTCATCGTTGCGGGCCGCTACGACGAATGCGACCACGAGCACATGTATGCCATGCATCGGCGCATCAGGGACTCGAGGTTCCAGTTGTTCGAGTCGAGCTCTCACATGCCCTTCATCGAGGAACCCGCGCTATTCGACGAGGTGATGCGGGACTTCCTGGGCCATCACGACGATTGAGGCCGAACTCGTAAGCCATTGTCGCTGGTGAACGTAGAAGGTGACCGACACCACACCCGACGCGCCGATTAAAACGTTGTCGCGCCCGACTCTTCGGGTACGGGACATGAGACCAATTAACTTCTCACGAAGGGGGTTCCATCATGACTGAGCGCGACAATGGAATCGTGGAAGGCATCAAGGGCGTCATCGAGGACGCAATCGGGAAGACCAAGGAAATCCTGGGCATCCTGATCGACAACGAGGGTCTTCGCAAGGAAGGCCGCGCCCAGCAGGACAAGGCCAAGGCGCAGCGCGACGTGGCCAAGAAAGAGGCTCAGGCTGAGGCCGCCCGCGGGGCGGAGAAGACCGCCGAGGCTCGCGAAAAGGCCGCGGCCAAGAGCTAGTTACGTCCGCCGAAGAGCTGAGTCGCGTAGTGCGGCTCAGTTCTTCGCGGCGTTGTTCTTCCCGGCGTTGAACTTCGCGACGTTAGCCCGGAAGTCCTCGGTCAAAAACGATTGGCTCTCGGCCGAGAGGGCATAGTCGAGGCTGGCCAGCACCGCCCGTTCCAGGTGAATGTTGAGCACCCGTTTGGTGCTCTCGACCGCCTGCTGCGGTAGCTCCAAAATCTTTTTGGCGCAAGCGATTGCGTCCGCGAGCGGGTCGGCAGCCACGTGATTGGCCAGCCCGAGTTCGACGGCGCGCTGCGCCTTGATGCGAGTGCCGGTCAGCGCGTACTCCTTGGCCAGCAACAGGCTGATGTGCAGCGGCCAGGTAAGCGGGCCACCGTCGGCGGCGACCAAACCGACCTGCACATGGGGGTCGGCGAGGTAGGCATCCTCCGCGATATAGACGAGGTCGCTCAGTGCGACCAGGCTGCAACCGAGACCGACGGCTGGTCCATTTACCGCCGCTACCACAGGAATTCGGCAGCGCGCCATACCCAGTACGATCTCGCGCCCGTCGCGGATGGTCTTGGCTCGCAGCTGCGCATCGTTCGAGAGCTCCTCGAGATACCCGAAGTCACCGCCGGCCGAGAATGCCCTGCCGGCACCCGTGATCACTGCGGCACGGGCGGAGGGGTCGTCGGTCAATCGCTGCCATATCCGCGCCAGTCCGGAGTGCAGGTCGTCGTTGACCGAGTTCAGCGAGTCCGGCCGGTTCAGCGTGATGATCCGCAGGGCACCGTCGGCACGGACGTCGATTTCAGCAGGCATGTCGTACACGTCAGACTCCCAATCCCAAGATGCGCGAAGCGATGATGTTTTTCTGTATCTGTGATGTCCCGCCCATGACGCTCTGCGCGCGGCTGTACAGATAGGCGCTGAGCAGATCCGGATCGCGGGTCCCGGCGACCGCCAGAGCGGCGTGCCCCACGGACTGTTCGACCCAGGTCATCAGCAGCTTGTCCAGTGAACCTTCCGAGCCGTGCGACACCCCGTCCAGCTGCTCGGACAGCCGCCGCCGCACGTGGTGGGTCAGCATGTCCGACTGAACAACGGCCCAGGCCAGCTCTTCAGGAACCAACCCTTCGCGATTCTCCCAGTGCGCCAACAGTTCTCGGACAAGCTTGCCGTATCGCGCGGCGTAGCCGAGAGTTGAGGGCTCGCGTTCGTGTCCGACGACGGTCATCGCAACGGCCCAGCCGTCACCGGGAGCACCGACCATCCGACCGGTCGGCACCGTAGCGCCGTCGAAGAACACCTGGCCGAATTCGTTGGTGACGCCGTTCATCATCTGCAGCGGGCGTTGTTGCACGCCAGGCTGTTTCATCGCGATCACAAACGCCGACAGACCCCGGTGTCGCTTCGCGTCGGGATCGGTGCGGGCCAACAGCAGACACCAGTCGGCCACGTCGGAGTAGCTGGTCCAGATCTTGTGTCCGTGGATAACGTAATTGTCGCCGTCGCGAGTGGCGGTGGTGGTCAGCGACGCGAGATCCGAGCCGGCTCCGGGTTCGCTGAAGCCCTGGCACCAGCGCTCCGTGCCGTTGATGATGCCGGGCAGGAAGCGCTTGCGGACCTCATCGCTGGCGTGCTCACCGATGCCGTACACCAGATAGCCGACGCTGGGCCGTGGCGGAGCCCCGGCTCGCACCAGCTCCTCGTCGACGATGACGTCGTACACCGGTGCCAGGTCTTGCCCGCCCCAATCGCGCGGCCAGGACAGGCCGAAAAAGCCGTTCTCGTACAGGGCGCGATGCCAGTCGGCCATCCGCGCCCAGTACTCGTCACCCGATCCGGAGAATTCCTTGGCGTGCGCCGAAAGCCAGGTGCGCAGTCGCTCGCGGAAGGCCGCCTCTTCGGGTGAGTCACGAAAGTCCAAGATCGATCTCCTTCAACGTGACGGGCCACAGCTCCGTCGATGTCAGGGCGCGGCGCAGGTAGACGTGCGCGATGCACTCCCAGGTATTGCCGATGCCGCCGTGTACCTGAACCCCGGTCTCGCACACGGTGCGGGTGGCACGCGCGCAGTAGACCTTCGCGATCTGCGCGGCCCGGATGGCTTCCGCCGGCTTGAGTTCGTCGACGCCCCACGCGGCATGCCGCAGCACACTGACCGAACCCTCAATCAGGGCAAGGCTTTCCGCCAGCAGGTGAGCGATCGCTTGATACGAGCCGATCAGTTTGCCGTACTGTTCACGAATCTTGGCGTAGTCACACGCGACAGCGTGTGCGCCTCGGGCGATTCCGACCAGGTCTGCCGTTGTGGTGACCAGCGCGAGCGCGTACCACCGAGCCGCGTCGTCGTCGGTCAGCTCGCCGAGCGTCTCGGGAGATCCGCCCAATTCGGCGTCGGCTCTGGTCAAGTCGGCGCCGGTGCGCGCGGCGCCGGGGGCTGCGGCAAGCACCGTGGTGCCGGACAGCGATAGAACGCGCCGGGCGCCGCGCGCGTCGATCGCGCGATCGGCCACCGCCACCGTCGCTTCGCCGGCATCGGCCCCGATGCGGTGGGCCAGGTCGTCGGCCAGCACCGGGCCGAGAAACGGGGTGTCGACCAACCGGCGGCCGAATTCCTCAGCGACGATCGCGACCTCGACGCCAGACGCCCCGTCGGAGCGCAGCGACCTCCAGCCGCTCGCCGCAATCTGCTTGTCCAGCCTGGTGATTCGGCTGTCGTCGACTAGATCAGCAACCGTGGCCGGCCCGAGATCGTCGGCCAGCTTTGCGGCGGCATCACGCAACTGTTGCTGTTCAGCTGTCAGACGTACATCCATAGCGCTCCTTCAGCACTCGGCGCAGCACCTTGCCCGAGGGCAGGCGAGGAATATCGGGAACGAACACGACCCGGCTCAGATGTTTGTAGGACGCCAGCTTCTTATCCACCCGGGCGGTGAGGTCGGCGGCGACCGCCTCCATATCACCGGGAGCCCGGGTGGCCACCGCGGCGACGACGGCTTCCCCGTTGGCTCCGTCCGGAATGCCAAACACCGCACAGTCTTTGACGGCGGGATGCCCATGCAACACCGTCTCGATTTCGGCCGGCGCGACCTGGAAGCCACGCACCTTGATCATCTCCTTGAGACGGTCGGTGATCCGCAGCCAACGATCGGCGTCGAGCCAGCCGACATCCCCGGTGCGATACCAGCCGTCGCGCACCGCCTCGCCGGTCGCCGCGGCGGGCAGGTAGCCGGCCATCAGTGAGCTGGACCGCGCCTGGATCTCGCCGACCTCGCCCAGGCCGACCGGCTGGCCGGTCTCGAGCGATACGACTCGCAGCTGTACCCCGGGCACCGGGTGTCCGACGGTGTCGAGCCGGGCACCGTCGGTCGGATTGCAGGCAATGACCGGCAGTTCCGTGGTGCCATAAGCCGGGACCCATCCGACGCCGGTGCGCCGTGTCACGGTCTCGGCGACGGTCGTGCTGACCGGCGTCGCGCCCCACATGATGAAGCGCAGTGACGACAGGTCGTACGACTCGAGTGTCGGGTGCGAAGCAATGGCCAGGGCGATCGGCGCGACCGCCATTTCGATTGTGATGCGGTCTGTTTCGATGTGATGCAGCATCGCGTCGATATCGAACCGGCGGTGCAGGCGCAACCAGGCGCCGGTGCGCAGCGCGGTCACGATGTTGAGCAGACCGAGGATGTGCGACGGCGGCGTGGCAACCTGGATGCGGTCCTGGCGGCTGAGTTGCAGCGCGTGGCGCCAGTGCCGCACGGCCTCGGCCAGTGCGGCGTGGGTGTGCCGGACCGCCTTCGGCAGACCGGTGGTGCCCGAACTGAACACCAGTACCGCATCGGCGCGCGGCAGGGCGGACATCGGCGTCGGGTCCGCGGGTGCGACCGGATCATCAAGGTGCAGCATCGGCATCAGCCCGGCCAGCACCGGATGGTCCCCGACCGCGTGGCTGGGGTCGGTCAGCGACAGCGCGTGATCGACCTCGTCGTGCTTCCATGCGGGACTGATCAGCACCGCCGTGGCACCCAGCCGCCAAATCCCCAGCAGGACTGCGACGAATTCCGGCCGGTTCGAGGACATGACGGCCACCCGCTGGCCCGCGGTGACCCCGTTTTTGCCCAGGGCCGCGGCCAGACTGTTGGCCATTGTGTCGAGCTCAGGCAAGCTGAACTGCCGTTCCTCAAACACGAGCGCGGCCGGCTCGGTCACGTCCTGTCCTTCCCCGCAGGCCAGGCTGACCCGACATCGGCGCAGTAGAGAAGATGCTATCGATTAGGGAGAATAGTATTCTCTACAGTGAAGAACGCAAGTACGGGCGGGGCGGCCATGAGGGAACCCGAAGCGTTCCAGCGTGCGGCGCTGACCGCGACGACCGAGGAGACTCCAAGGGTGGCAGATCCCACATCGAACGGTGCCGAGCCCGGCACGGTGACGATCTACCTGGAACGCAAGAAGGCGTCGGTGCCGCTGGTTCCGGGCGAGACGCTCCTGGAAAGCGCGCGGCGGGCGGGACTCGATCCGCCGTTCAACTGCGAGGCCGGCAACTGTGGCACCTGCATGGCCCGCCTCGAGGACGGACACGCGACCATGCGGATCAACGACGCTCTCGACGACGACGAAGTAGAAGACGGCTACATTTTGACGTGCCAAGGCGTACCCGATTCGGATTCCGTCACGGTGCGCTACGAATAGTCACGAAAGAGGTGGCGCGATGGCCAAGGGCATCATGCTCGTGGAGAGTCGACCCAGTTCGCCCGAACGCGAGCAGGAGTACAACACCTGGTACGACGAGGTCCATCTGCCCGAACTGGTGGCTCTCGACGGAATCGTCTCGGCGCGACGGCTGCGTCCGGTGAACGGTGAGGGCCCCTATGTCGCCATCTACGAAATCGAGGGCGACGATCTGCAGGCCGTCCTGGACAACATGATCGCCAATGCCGGTCAGCTGACGATGTCCGACGCGCTGTTGCTGGATCCCGCGCCGATCCCGCGGCTGCTGGAGACGACGACCGAGTGCGACGGCTAGCCGAATTCGGCTGCGCCGCTGCATGGGAACTGCACGGGAACTGCATGGGAACTGCATGGGAACTGCATGGGAGAGGAATCCGATGGATGCCGACGACCTGATCCTGGTGAGCATCGACGACCACGTGGTCGAACCGCCGGACATGTTTCTCCGTCACGTGCCCGCCAAATACAAGCCCGAGGCCCCGGTCGTCGTGGTCGACGACAAGGGCGTCGACCAGTGGATGTACCAGGGCAGGCCGCAGGGCGTCAGCGGGCTGAACGCCGTAGTGTCGTGGCCGGCTGAGGAATGGGGCCGCGATCCGGCCGGTTTCGCGGAGATGCGCCCCGGTGTCTACGACGTCCACGAACGCGTTCGGGACATGAACCGCAACGGCATCCTCGCGTCGATGTGCTTCCCGACGTTCACCGGCTTCTCCGCACGGCACCTCAACATGCACCGCGAGGAGGCGACGCTGGTAATGGTGGCGGCCTACAACGACTGGCACATCGACGAATGGGCCGGCTCCTACCCGGACCGGTTCATCCCGATCGCCATCCTGCCGACGTGGAACCCGGAGGCGATGTGCGCCGAGATCCGCCGGGTGGCTGCCAAGGGCTGCCGGGCGGTGACGATGCCCGAATTGCCGCACCTGGAAGGGCTTCCGAGCTACCACGACGAGGACTACTGGGGCCCGGTGTATCGGACGCTGTCCGAAGAGAACGTGGTGATGTGTCTGCACATCGGCACCGGATTCGGGGCGATCAGCATGGCCCCCAACGCGCCGATCGACAACATGATCATCCTGGCCACGCAGGTGTCGGCGATGTGCGCGCAGGATCTGCTGTGGGGCCCCGCGATGCGCAACTATCCCGACCTGAAGTTCGCCTTCTCCGAGGGCGGCATCGGCTGGATTCCGTTCTATCTCGATCGCAGCGACCGTCACTACACCAACCAGAAGTGGCTGCGCCGCGACTTCGGCTCTCAACTGCCCAGCGACGTGTTCCGCGAGCACTCACTGGCCTGCTACGTCACCGACAAGACTTCGCTCAAGCTGCGCCACGAGATCGGCATCGACATCATCGCCTGGGAATGCGACTACCCGCACTCGGACTGCTTCTGGCCCGACGCGCCCGAGCAGGTGCTGGCCGAGCTGAACGCCGCCGGCGCCGACGACACCGACATCAACAAGATCACCTGGGGCAATGCCTGCCGGTTCTTCAGCTGGGACCCCTTCGCCCGCACCCCCCGCGACCAGGCGACCGTTAAAGCCCTACGCGCCAAGGCGACGGACGTCGACGTGTCCATCCGGCCGCGGGCCGAGTGGGCGCGGCTCTATCAGGAGAGGCAGGCCGCCGGGGCCAACGCCTGACGCCGAGTGTGCGGCCAGCCGCACACTCGCAAATCGTGAGCCACTCGCGCCGCGAACGTGAACCTACCGTCACACTCGAGCGCGAGCGTGAAATTAGGTTCACGTTCGCGGTGCGCGCTCACTGCGCCAGGTCCGGCGGCGGCCGATAGTCGGGCTGGTATCCGGAAACGTGGATCGGGCTGCCGACGAGGCGGAAATCCCCTGCCCTCACAACCACTTCCGGTGTCGCCTCGAGCGCTTCGGGCAGGGTCCTGACGGCCGCTGCCGGAACACCCAACGGGCGCAGTCGTCGTTCCCACCCGGCGGCGCTGTCGGTTGCCAGCATCGCTGTAACCACCGCCAGGACTTCGTCGCGGCGCGCGACTCGCTCGGCCATCGTTTCGAAGCCCCCGATGCCCGCTTCGGCGGCAAACGACTTCCAGAAGCCGTCGTGGGTGATGAACAGCGCCAGATACCCCTCGGCGGTCGGAAAGAGCTGGGCTGGAACGTAATACGAGTGGGCCCCGTACGGTCGGCGCTGGGGCTCGATGCCGCTGTTGAGGTAGGCCGACGCGTGATAGTTCAGTTGCGACAGCATCACGTCGCGCAGCGACACATCGACCTGTCCGCCGGTTCCGGAGATGATCTTGGCCAAAAGTCCCAGTGCCGCAGTCATTCCGGTGGAGTTGTCGGCCGAGGAGTAGCCGGGCAGCGTCGGCGGCCCGTCCGGGTCACCGGTCAGCGCGGCTGTGCCGACACCGGCCTGCACCACGTAGTCGAAGGCCGGGTCGTCGCCGCCGTACAGCCCAAACCCGGTGATCGCGACGCAGACGATCCGCTCGTTGTGCCGGCACAGCTTGTCATAGGTGAGTCCGAGGCGCCGAATGGCCGACGGCTTCAGGTTCACCAGCAGCGCATGCGCCTGGCCCACCAGCTCGCCCAACCGTTGCTGTCCCGCATCGGAATTCAGGTCCAAGATGATGCTGGACTTGTTCCGGTTGAGGCTGGCGAAGTAGGTGGCGCCGACGCTGCGCGAGATCTCACCGCCGGCGGGCTCGATCTTGGTGACCTCGGCACCGAGATCGGCGAGCAGCATGGTCGCGTACGGACCCGCCAGCATGGTGCCGACTTCGAGGATGCGTATCCCTGCCAGCGGCCCGACGTTGCTCGCAGTCAACGCAATTCCGCTGCGAGCGAGGCGATCACTTCGCGGGTGCGGCGCTTGGAAGCGACCAGATCGTCGCGGTTGTCGCCAATGGGCAACAGCCGCACCGACAAGTCGGTCACACCGGCATCGGCGAACCGCCGCATCCGGGCCAGGATCGCTTCCTCGTCGCCGGCCGCACACAAATCACCGACGTCGCGCGCGTCGCCGCGGTCGAGCAGGCGCTGGTAGTTGGGCGACACCTCGGCCTCGCCCAAGATGCGGTTGGCCCGCTCCTTGGCCTCGTCGATTTGGGAAGGCGCACAGAGACATACCGGAATACCCGCGATGATCCGCGGCGCGGGACGACCAGCGTCCGCGGCCGCCTTGGTGATCTTCGGTGCGATGTGATCACCGATTGCGCGCTCATCGGCCATCCACAGCACGGTGCCGTCGGCGAGTTCACCGGCGATCTGCAGCATCACCGGCCCCAGCGCGGCGACCAGCACCGGCATCGGGGTATCGGCCCCGATCGCCATCGGGTTGTGCACGGTGAACGAATCATTCTCGACATCAACCGATCCCGGCCCCGCGATCGCGGCGTTGAGCACCTGCAGGTAGTCGCGGGTGTACGCGGCCGGCTTCTCGTACGGCAAGCCGAGCATGTCGCGGATGATCCAGTGATGCGACGGTCCCACACCCAACGCCAGCCGTCCACCGGCCACCGCGTGCGTCGAAAGTGCTTGGCGGGCAAGCGCAATCGGATGCTGGGCCTGCAGCGGCACCACCGCGGTGCCCAACTCGATGCGCGCGCTATGCGCGGCCATCAACGACACCATGGTCAGGCAGTCGAAATCGTTGGGCACCTGCGGCATCCACGCGGTATCCAGACCCGCGGATTCGGCCCATTCGATATCGGAGGCCAGCTTGTCCACCTTGCGGGCCATATCGCCACGCTCGGCGCCGATCATCACTCCGACGCGCATGGTTCCTCCGTAGCTGGTTGCTTCGGTTCGATCTCCGCAGTGCCGGTCAGCGCACGGATTTCCCGCACCAGGTTCTCGAGCGGTGTGCCGGTGGGGAATACGGCGGCGGCGCCGGCCGAGATCAGTTTGGGGACGTCGACGTGCGGGATGGTGCCCCCGACGACGACAGCGATGTCGGCGGCGTCGGCGGCGCGCAACGCGTCGACAGTCCGGGCGGTGAGGGCCAGATGCGCACCGGACAGGATGCTCAGGCCGACGACGGCGACGTCTTCTTGGACAGCGATCGACGCGATGTCTTCGATGCGCTGCCGGATGCCGGTGTAAATGACCTCGAATCCGGCATCGCGCAGGGTACGGGCGACGATCTTGGCGCCGCGGTCGTGTCCGTCGAGGCCGGGTTTGGCGACCAGGATTCTTACCGCCATCTAGAACACCACCGGTTGCTGGAACTCGCCCCAGACCGCCTTGAGCGCGGAAACCATCTCCCCGACCGTGCAGTAGGCATTGGCACAGTCGATCAACTTGTGCATCAGGTTGTCGTCCCCCTCGGCAGCACGCGACAAGGCTGCAAGGCTGGAATTTACTGCGGCCGAATCTCTTTCGGCCTTGACCTGGGACAGTCGCTTGAGCTGCAAGTCACGCCCTTCGGCGTCGAGCTCGTAGGTGACGACATCGTGTTCGGGCTCCTCGGTCACGAACCGGTTGACCCCGACAACGGGTCGCGTACCGGCTTCGACGTCCCGATGCAGGTTGAAGGCTTCGTCAGCGATCAGGCCCTGCAAGTACCCGTCCTCGATGGCTTGGACCATGCCGCCGTGCCGCTCGAGGTCGGACATGATCTCGATGATGCGTTCCTCGGTGGCGTCGGTCAGGGCCTCCACGAAATACGAGCCGCCCAGCGGGTCGGCGACGCTGGCCACGCCGGTTTCGTGCGCCAGGATCTGCTGGGTGCGCAGCGCCAGCGTGGTGGTTTCCTCGGTGGGCAGCGCGAACGGTTCGTCCCAGGCCGCGGTGAACATCGACTGGACACCGCCCAGCACCGCCGCCATCGCCTCGTAGGCCACCCGGACGATGTTGTTGTGGGCCTGCGGCGCGTACAGGGATGCGCCGCCGCAGACGCAACCGAAGCGGAACATCGCCGCCTTGGCCGTTGTCGCCCCGTAGCGCTCCTGCACGATGGTCGCCCAACGGCGCCGTCCCGCACGGTATTTGGCGATCTCTTCGAAGAAATCTCCGTGGGTGTAGAAGAAGAACGAGATCTGCGGGGCGAACTGGTCGATCGTCATCCGACCGCGCTGCACCACGGTGTCGCAATAGGTCACCCCGTCGGCCAGGGTGAAGGCCATCTCCTGCACCGCGTTGGCACCGGCGTCGCGGAAGTGGGCACCGGCCACCGAAATCGCGTTGAACCGCGGAACCTCGACCGCACAGAACTCGATGGTGTCGGCGATCAGCCGCAGTGACGGTTCCGGCGGCCAGATCCAGGTTCCGCGCGACGCGTATTCCTTGAGGATGTCGTTTTGGATGGTCCCGGTGAGCTTCGCCCGCGGAATCCCTTTTTTCTCGGCGGCGGCGACATAGAACGCCAGCAGGATCGCCGCCGTTCCGTTGATCGTCATGCTCGTGCTGAGCTTGTCCAACGGGATGCCGTCGAACAAGATCTCGAAGTCGGCCAGGGTGTCGACCGCGACGCCGACGCGGCCGACCTCCTCGCCGAACTCGGGGTCGTCGGAGTCGTATCCGCATTGAGTGGGCAGGTCGAGCGCCACCGACAGCCCGGTCCCGCCCTGTTCCAGCAGGTAGCGGTAGCGGCGGTTGGATTCCTCGGCGGTGCCGAAGCCGGAGTACTGGCGGAAAGTCCACAACTTGCCGCGATAACCGGACGCGAAGTTGCCACGGGTGAAGGGGAACTCTCCGGGCGCCGGAGGCTCCGCGCCCCTATCCGCCGGCCCGTATACGGGCTGCAGCGGGATTCCAGACGGAGTGTGGGCCATATTATCCATCGATGAATAACGTACTTGCAAAAAAAGAGAATGCCAATACCACGTGTTGACCAGCTCAAACACCTGGCCGGCCTGGACAGAGGGAGACGGAATGGCCGACAAGCTCGCCGTCCGATTCCCTGGATTGACCGTTAAGCTGCTGAGACCAGCGACCGGCGACTACCGCCGACGGAGGTCGACATGACGGTTTCCAGGCCATCGCCGGCCGACCTCGACGCTGCTGCTAAGCATTTCGGCTTTTGCCTGGACGCCGACGAGCAGCGGGGTTACCTGGCGGCCGTGACGGAAACGCTGAAGTCCTACGACGTGGTCGATCAGCTCTACGATCGGCTCGACCGCCCGCAGGTGCCGGAACGCGAATACCAGTTCCCGGATCCGGCCGAAAACCGACTGGGCGCCTGGTATGTCACCACCCGGATCACGTCCGGCGCCAACGGGCCCTTGTCGGGTCGGCAGGTGGCGATCAAGGACAACATCGCGGTCGCCGGCATCCCGATGATGAACGGATCACGAGCGGTGGAGGGTTTCGTCCCCGGACTCGACGCGACGGTCGTCGAGCGTCTGCTCTGCGCCGGGGCCACCGTCGCGGGCAAGAGCGTCTGCGAGGATCTGTGTTGCTCAGGTTCCAGCTTCACATCCGCCTCCGGCCCAGTGCGCAATCCCTGGGACACAGATCGCGAGGCGGGCGGATCATCCAGTGGCAGTGCGGCATTGGTGGCCGCCGGTGAGGCCGATCTGGCCATCGGCGGCGATCAGGGCGGATCCATTCGGATCCCCGCCGCTCTGTGCGGCATCGTCGGACACAAGCCGACGCACGGGCTGGTCCCCTACACCGGTGCTTTCCCGATCGAGCGGACGATCGACCACCTCGGTCCGATGACGCGGACCGTCGCCGACGCGGCGCTGATGCTCACCGTGCTGGCCGGAGTCGATGGCCAGGACCCGCGCCAGTGGCCGCCGATACCCACACTCGACTATCACGAAGCGCTCACCGGTGATGTGGCCGGTCTACGGGTGGGCATTCTCGCCGAGGGGTTCGGATGGCCCAACTCGCTGCCGGACTCAGACGACCTGGTCCGGTCTGCGGCACAGCGGTTCACCGAAATCGGTTGCACCGTAAACGAGGTCAACGTGCCCTGGCACCGCAGTGCCTTGCACCTGCTCACCGTGATCCTCACCGACGGCGGCACCTATCAGATGCTGGACGGCAACGGATACGGGCTCGGCGTGCCGGGATTCTATGACCCAGAACTTATGGCGCGCTTCGCAACACAGCGTGCCGCGAAGTCTGACGAATTCTCCAGCACCGTGAAGGTGACGGCACTGTGTGGCCACTACGGGTTGCGCACTCTGGGCGGCGCCACGTATGCGAAGGCGCGCGAGCTGGTGCCGCAGGTGCGCGCGGCCTACGACGCCGCGCTGGCCCAATACGATGTGTTGGTCATGCCGACCGTGCCCGGCGTCGCAAAGGTGCTGCCCGAGGGTAGCCCGCGAGACGTCGCGCTGATTGACCGTGCCCTCGGTAAGGCATCCAACACCGGGCCGATGGATATCACCGGCCATCCCGCGATATCGGTGCCGGCCGGCCTGGTCGACGGGCTGCCGGTGGGAATGATGCTCGTGGGCAAGCACTTCGACGACGCCACCGTGCTCAAGCTCGCCGATGCCTTCGAATCGCTGCGCGGCGGCTTCCCCGCAGCACCGAGGTTCGAATCATAAAGTCATGCGCGGCAGATAATCTCGCCATGCGGCATCGCCAGCCAACCGTCTTTCGCCGCGGCCCACTCCCGCCACGCAGCCGAGATCTCCTCGAGCTGCCCGGCAGTGGCCAGACCGAGCCGCAGAATGTCGCTGGCGATGCCGGAGTGCAGGATTCGGTCGGCCCACATTCCACCCCACCACTCGCGGGTCTCGGTCGTGGCATAACACCAGAGGCTGCCCGTGGGCGTGACGTCGTCGAAGCCTGCTTCCAGTGCCCACGACAGCAGCCGCCGGCCGGCGTCCGGCTCACCGCCGTTGGCACGCGCGGCCTGCTGGTAGACATCGCGCCAAAAGTCCAGTGCCGCAAGGCGGGGATACCAGATGAACCCCGCGTAGTCGGCATCTCGAGCCGCCACTATGCCGCCCGGCGCGCACACCCGTCGCATCTCGCGTAGCGCCCGGACCGGATCGGCGACGTGCTGTAGCACCTGGTGCGCGTGCACGACATCGAACGTGCCGTCGGCGATGTCGAGCCGCTCCACGTCGGCGGCCGCGAACGTGACATTGGACAGGTTGCGCTGCCGGGCCTCGCTGCGCGCCACGTCAAGGACATCAGCGAATTGATCGACGGCTGTGACTGATCCGGGCGCCACGATGTCGGCGAGGTCCGCGGTGATCGTGCCGGGGCCGCAGCCCACGTCGAGCAGCCTCAGCCCCGGCTTCAGGTACCCCAGCAGATACCCCGCGGAGTCCGCCGCGGTGCGCCGCTGATGGCTGCGTAGCACCGACTCGTGATGCCCGTGCGTGTAGCTAGCCCGGTCGTTCACGCCGCAAGCCTACCGACGCGTGGTCACATTATGAAACTCTTGTCTCATATAATGAGACATCTAATCGACGGGGACGTCGAGGATCGGGCGGTCGACACCCGCCCCGGGGCCGTCGAAGTGCCACCACTCACCCGAGTACGGGGACAATCCGCCGTACTTCATCGCGTCGCGCAACCGTGCCCGATTCGCCTGGGCGTCGGCACTGACGCCCTGAGTCGCGAATGCCGTTGCGCGCGGACTGAAATCGTCGAAGTCGGTGCCCATGTCGGCCAGACACAGCCCGCCGGCGTGACGTTCCGGCGAGCACTGGGGTTGCACGCTGGTGAACGTGACATCCACCGAACGTCCCGACTCGTGGCTGTGTGCAAAGGGGCCCGGCCGTGCCACCCAGGCCGGGTTGGGGACCACGTTGAACATCCGGACCTGAACCTCGTGCGGCCGGTAACAATCCCAGAACACCAGCAGATGGCCTTGGGGGCGTAGTGCCGTCGCGGCGGTCGCGAGGCCGGCAGACATGGATTGATGCACCAGACATCGGGCGTCGGAGGGATACAACTGCGTGCCGGTGAAATTGTTGGTCGTCGCGTAGCGCAGGTCGATGATCGCGTCGGGAACGACGGTCCGCACGTCGACGAAACCGGCCGCGCGCGCCGCGTCGCTGACGGGCGGCACGTCGGGGCCGGCCAGCGCGGTCGCCGTTTCGAACACCGCTACCAGGCCGACGACTATCGCAAGCAAGAGCACCACGCGCACACATCGCATCCAGCCATTGTCCCGGCCGGCGACCGATTAACCCGGTAAAGCGCAAACACGTGGCCGATTACTTATCGCCCAAGATAGCCGAACGGCTAGTCTGTGGCCGACGGCCCGAGGGAGCAAGGCGATGACCAAAGCCGGCGTGGGTGTCATGGAACACGATCGATTCGCGTTTCGGCCCAAAGCCTTTGCTGCACGCCGACTACATGACCGGACTAGCGTGTGGGGCCGACTCGTTCTGGGTCGCCGACCATCTGAATTCGGTGCCGCCACCGTCGATGTGGAACACCAGGCACCTCGGCGCCGCCCGAACCCGCCTGATTCACGAAATCCCCGAAGGCAATTAGGGCGGCGGCAACGTCATCTACTACCAGCAAGTGAAAGGCCTTGTCACCGAGGAATAATGCGGCGACACAATTGCCAGTGAACACTCGCGCTCATCGACGGTGTGAGCTGGATTGCACCCACCGCTGCATGTGATTTGCGTAACTGTCTGACAATTATAGGCGTAGTCGTTCACTAATATTGATACGTTCTCAGCTGTATCTTTGGCAGGAATAATGCGTCAGGAAGTAAATGCGAAAATTCACCGCGATGTTGTTCGTTGGAGCCAATATTCTTGCGGCGGCGATATTCTGGGGCGCAACGGGAGTTGCGACGGCGGACGCCAGTTCAGGTGGCTCGTTGGTGCCCTTGACCCCAAAATTCCGGGCGTGCGACTTCACCTGGGCGGTTAATGTTCCGACGATGGGTAAGGGCAGCGGCCAGGCCGTCATTAGCAGGGCGGCAGCCAACAGGGTCGTGGCGCAGGTGGAATTGATTGCCGCCGAGCCGGGAGCCCATTACAACGTCAGGCTGATTCAGTCGCCCCGGACTTCGGCAGGCTGCGGAGCCGGAGACATTGGAGTCAGCGCGGGCGGCCTCGACACCGACGGCAGCGGAGCGGCCACGACGACGCTGGAAGGCCCGATCGCCGCGAATTCCACCGGGGTATGGGTTTTCGTTGACCGCCCCTCGCCGCACTCGCAGACGCCGATTGACTTCTACACCTCGGAAATCGTCACGCCGATCTAGTTGCGCCACAACGCATCTAAGTGATCCTATCCGAGTTCGCTACGCTGGACTTCATGGCTCCCAAGACGGCGACCGCGGACGTGGTCAGCGCTCGGCAACTTCTCGAGTTCATCCGGCCCAGACACAAGATGCTGCTGACCACCTTCCGTTCGGACGGGTCGCTGCACAGCTCCCCGGTGACCGGTGGCGTGGACGAGCAGGGCCGCATCGTGATCGCGACCTATCCGCAGCGCGCCAAAAGCGTGAACATCCGCCGCACCGCGTCGGCGAGCGTGCTCGTGCTCTCTGACGATTTCAACGGCCCCTACGTGCAGGTCGATGGGGACGCCGAAGTAATCGAATTACCCGACGCGCTGGAACTGCTCGTCGACTACTTCCGGGTGATCGCCGGAGAACACCCGGACTGGGACGACTACCGCCGCGCCATGGCCGATCAAGGCAAGTGTTTGATCCGAGTCACGCCGCGCCGCTGGGGGCCCGTGGCCACCGGCGGTTTCCCGCCGAAGTAGGGCCTCACGCCGACTCGGGTACGTAAACGCCTTTTCCCTGAGCCAATTTTTCCAGTGTGTCGTAGGCCATCCAGACGAATCCCTTTTGGCCCCAACGTCTTCCCCAGCTGTTCTGGATCCGGACCGCGCCGGTGGACTTCGTGTATGCATCGTCGTAGCCGACGATGAGCATCACATGGCCGGATTTCTTGCCGTTACGGTCGTGGCTCACCTGCCCATTCCCGACGTAGGGCGTCGGTTGGCCGCGGTAGTGCGGAAAGTCCGTGTAGAGCGAGGTGCCGAAGGCCATCGGCACGCCGGACGCGATGACAGTACGAAGATTGTTCAATCCCTGCGCCCCGGTGATGTGCGTCAACTTGTACTCGGGGACGCGAAAGCCGGGATCCGGCGGGATTGGCTGCGAGCCATACTCCGACCACTCCACTGCGCACGTCGCCTTGGATCCGGGCTTGCGGTTCGGGGCGGCAGCCAGGGACGGAGTCCCGCCATTGGATTGGAGCCAATCCAGGCACTTGGTGATTTGGCCGCCGTGACAGTTGTTCTCAGGCGTTTTGTTTGCGATTTCGTACCGAATGTAGGCGTAGTCGGGTCCGGCCAGCCGGTCGGGACGGGTTGGTGGGATGCGGCTCTTGCGGGCGGCGTAGAACGTCGCGAGGCCGTATACGGAAGCCCATACGAAGCAATTCGGCATCGTCTGACGACCAACCGGGGGTAACCACTCGTCCGGGACATGCGAGGCTGGTGGCACTTCGCCACGGTGCGTCGGCTTTTCCGTTTTTCCGGGTTCTCCGGCTTCGGGATCGTATCCATAGGACGCAAGATCGGCCGGTTCTTCGCTCTGATCTTGGATTTGGTTCGCGGCTTGCTCATGGCCGCTGCACGAGGGCAATGCCACCGCCAAGGCGCCAGCCACCGACAAGCTCAGCATCGAACGCCGGCTGATGCTTGGATCCACGGTTTCTCCTAGGTCAAGCGGCGGGGTTTGCCAACAACGCCTCATAAACCTAATTGCGGGCAACCGCGCTCGCCTGGCGTTGGGGACTCCGATTACCTGGAGGGGGAATGACGTAATGGTGGCCAGGGCCGGGATCGAACCGGCGACCTTCCGCTTTTCAGGCGGGCATTGAGGTGACGCCAATGTGTTTCAGCTGTTCACGTCGGGCTGGCACATGCGAGTTGGACTTGCTGGAGCAGCAGGACAGGCAACCTTCATGCACTTCGCGCTGCGTGCAGGCATGGGCCTACCGGCAGGCCACACCGACCCCTTAACGGCTGGCCGGCTGGGTGAAGAACAGCGGGTCGGCGTGCGCGATGGCATGCGAAAGCATCCCGCGCAAGAACAGCCCATGCCCGTGGGCACCCTTTATGCCGTAGTTTGCGTCAGACCAGCCGCGCTCGGCGTTACCGACAATCACCCCGTTGTTCGGAATGTAGTTCTGGAAGAACGACACCGGAAGACATACCAGACCCGACGACGGATCGGACGTGTACTGATCGGAGGCCATTCCCCGGACCTGACCGGTCTTGGCCTTCAGCGACGCATCCGCCCACGGCGGAGTCTCGAGATTGAACTCAATGCGGTCATCCCAGCCCCGCATCGGCGCTATCGGGGTCATATTGCAGATGTTGTAGTGACTGCGATAGGCGGTGTAGATGCAGGAGCGGCCCCGGGGATTGAGCCGAACCCAGTTGCGGATCGACTCCCACAGCGCGATGAACTTCGGCAGACGTTCGGTATCGTCGTTACCGAGGTTGATGTCGAATGCGTTGACCTGTGCCAGGTTGTTCTCGAAGAAGGTCTTCGACGGTCCGCTTTGATTCGCCATCAACGCGGCAAGCCGGTCCCCGCTGCGGCTATATCCCGAGACCATCACCTTGCCGATGGTGTCGAATTGCGGCGCCTTGTCGGAATTGAGCTGACGGGCGACGAAATCGTAGAGCTCACCTAGGACGGTCTTGAGCGCGACCGGGGTAAGAATGTCGTCGAAGTTTCCTTGATGCTCTGCGACCGGAACGACGTAGGCGAGGTTCGGTTCGCGCTGCGAGACCGCCATGACATGATGCGCGACCGCTTTGAAATCCTGTGCGAGGTAACGGATACCGAGCTTGACGTAGTGTGCTGTGGAGTCGGAAGGACGCTTGCCATCCCAGTACGGCGTCTCCTTGTACTCGGCTTCGTATGTCGGCGGATGAAACAGTACGTGGAAGTTCAGCGGTGACGGAAGCTTGCCGGCTGCCATGCGCGACACCAGCAGGTTGGGGATCCAGACAAAGAGCAGCCGCGTGGTCCCCCGCTCACGATCGAGCACGAACACCCGACCGGCAGCCTTCTGTTTGTTCTTCGACGTCACCCCTGCGGTGGAGTACTTCTTGGCCGAATACGTCCACCCCTCAAGAGCTTTGACGCTGCTGTCGAGGATATGGAAGTCGAAGTTTCGCAACTCGTCACCGGGAAGCAGCATCTCGGGATCGGCGATGAGGGCCCCGGTCGTCTTGTCGGGTACCAGCAGCGGCAGCGGTTGGATGGCCTGCACCGTCGTGCTGACATCTTTCACCGGTGCGCCCCCATCCTCACCCGACCCGTCGTGGCCGGCTCACAGACCCTTGAGGGTGTACTCGGTGGCGACCACCTGGTCGGTGGGCAGAATCTCGGTCCACTGGCTGAACACCTTGAACGGCTTGGCACCGAAGTCGATGCCACCGGCCAGCGGATCGAATCCCTTGGCGAACACCACCTCGGTGGGCAGCGCGACCTGCTGGTTGACACCATTGCCGCCGATGGGAATCGGCTGCAGCGACAGCTCGTTTTCGGCAGCGATCTTGTCGGCGACGATCAACAACACGTCCTCGATCGTCTTGCCCTGGTATTCCGGCGGATCCTGCTGTGGATCAAACGGATAGGGCTCCGACAGACCATCGGTGGCTGCGACCTCCGGGCGCTGCAGCCAGGTGATGGCCTCGCGTTCGCGCCCCGGCCGGATCGGTAGCACCGCTTTGACCCACGGCGAGTTCAAGAATGCATTGCGGTTCGCGTCGCCGTCGAGCTGGATCAGCCATCCCAGCGACGTGCCCAGCGGCGCCGGTGTGGTCTCCTCGGTGACCAGGTAGTAGGGCCTGCCGTTCTTAGTCCCGGGACCACCCGTAGCCGGCGGGGTATCAACGATTGTCGTTGCCTGCAATTCACCGGTGGCCGTCATCGGTACCAGCGGCTGCGGCCGCGGACGCCACCAGTCCGGCGCCACGAAGTACAGCATGGCGTCGACGTCGAAGAAGTACCGGATCAGTTCGGAGGCGACATGGTAATCGTCGTCGGTCCAGCCGTTCTCGTTGCCGTAGAGCCGCGAGATCACCTTGCGGTAGATGATCGTGCGCTCCTCTTCGCGCAGGTCGTCGGGATTGCGCGTTTTGACCTGCCCGCTGAGCTTGAGCCGCTTGCGCAGTGTCGCGTAGAAGAGCGCCTCCTTGGCGGCGGCAACCTGATCGTCGTAATCCTTTTTCGCCGCGGCGTTTTCGTCGTCCACCGCCTTGATCGCCTCCGGCGTCGGCGCATAGACGATGGTGGCTTCGAACGGGATCTGCTTTTGGCCGCCGAAGTTGGCGTGGGTCAACCTCATCGAGAATGTGTTCGCACCCACGTTGGGGTTGGGCATCAACCCCGGGTCGTCGAGCTGATACTTCACCTGCGCGCCCTTGAAGTCGATGCTGCCGATGCTGTCGAGCACGGTGCCCGCCGGTGGCGGCGGCAACTTGAAGTCGAAACTGAACTGGATGATGTCGTCCTTGCCGACGTCGGGACTGAAGATGCCGTGATCGGCGTTGTCGCCGGACAACGAGTAGGTGTCTTCGGCGTCGTCGTCGCCACCCTGATACAGGATGAACGGGATCGACAACTGATAGGTCTTTTCCTGATTGGCAGGCCGCGGCTTCACTTCGGGTTGCTTGAGGCCAGGGTCGAGCGCCGCGGCGGCCTCGTGCACGAACTCGCCGAGCCCCAGCGGGTCACCCGGCCGGTCGACGTAGAGCTGCCAGCACAGTTGCTGGCCCAGATCCTGCACCTGCACAGCGACTTTGCGCATCTTGCGGCTCAGCTCATAGCTGACGAGCCGATCGGTGTTGTTCTGCAGAACGTAGCGCCGGCTGGAGGTGTCGGTCGTCTCGGTCACCGTGCGGAAAGTGGTCTTGTAGTTCTGGCGCACCTCGCTGGAAAGCTTTGAGCTCTGCTCGCGCATGTGCTTGTGTGTGTCCTCCTGGGCTTGTTTGCGCGAGACGTCGAGGTTGAACGTCGAGCTGCCGCTGGCCTGAAAGATCGGGCCCACCCCGCCGCTGGCCGAGGTCGACACACCAAGCTTCATATCGTTGTCGTTATCGGTCTTGACCGCGTCGGACAACTCATCTTGGTCCTTGGCCTCGGTCTCGCTCTTTGTGGTCTCCTCGGTGGACTGCTCGACGGTCCGCTCGACCAGGGTGCGCCGGGTGTTCGCCTCGTAGAGCTCCACCATCCCGCCGGGGCTGATCCAGACATGTCCGACGGGCGGGCCGAGAAACGTGCCGAGCTCGAAAAAGTACTCGCGGAACCGGTGCAGCAGCCCGATCGGCGACAGGAAACTCAACTTCGACGGATGCTGCTCGGCCAGAAATTGCACCGCGGCCACTACCCGCTGCCACTGCGCGAAGGCCGGCGTGAACAGCTGCTTGACCGCGTCGGGCGACGTCTTGCCCAGGTACTGAAGCAGACTCGCAGTCGCCGCCTCTCGGCTGATCAACGCCGCTGAGGCTGGCGCAAAAGCGCCTTCGGCCGCAAGGCGCACCACCGGCCCAGCTGGCTGCGCGTCCGGTGCCGCCGGCGGCGGTGCGTTCAGACCACCCAGCACATCGCGGGTGATCTTGGTCAGGGCGGAATCGTTGCCCTCGGCCAGAATTGACGCCCACCCGTCGCCCAGCCCGTTGCTTCGTACCATCGCCGCGAGCTGACGTCCGACCTGCGAGTCGGTGCGGTCCACCACCTGCGGTGCCCCCAGCTGCGGAACGGGCTGAGCCTGCGTCGTTTCGGTCACATCGCGAATGAGGTTGGCCGCGCGGGTGAGTCGCACGGCCATGCCCTCGGCGACCCGTTCCTGGTGCAGCTGACTGCGCCACCCGATCAACGGCTGATACACGCCGAAGGGCTCGCTCGCGTAGGGCAGGATTGTCTGCGGCGGCGCACCAGGACTCGTGGTTGGACCTGGCAGCGGCGTCGCTCCGGGGCCGGGCCGCGGCGGAATCGTCAGGATCTCACCGGGGTTGATCGCATTGGGATTCTCGATCGCGTTGGCCTGGGCGATCAGCGGGAACATGGTGCCGTCACCGTAGAACCGCACCGCAATGTCCCACAGGGTGTCACCGGCGACCACGGTGTAGGTCGTTGGGCCGGCTGGATCAGGTGTCGGCGGCGCGGGTGGCTCGGGAATCTGCAGCACCTGGCCGACGAAGATCTGGTTCGGATCAGCAAGCTGGTTGGCCTGCGCGATCAACGGGAACATCGACGCGTCGCCGTAGAAATCGCGCGCAATCCCCGAAAGTGTCTCGCCGGCAAGAACAGTGTGTACGCGTGGCATTTCGCCCTCCCCATGCGTGGCGCCGAATTGTGCGCCTTCGTCGGTTCGTAGACCTTGGACGCTAAGGCGATGGGCAAAGCGCCAATAGAGTACTCACCTACTTGTATTTGGAACGACGGCCGGTCGAGCGTGAGGTAGCTTCATCCACTGCTTTGCTGAAATCGCCAGTCGCGGCTGCTTGTTTGGCGCAGGTACAAGTTCTACGGACAAACACAGCGGCAAAACGTCCCACCGCACAGTCCACCGACGACGACGCCTCTGCAACCAAGGTGGACTCGCGAGCGGCTACGTGCTTGTGAATGACGGGCCAGCTTTCGCGTCACAGCTTGCGGCAGCGTTATCGAAGCGGATGTAGGACGGCCAAGGGACTAGCGACGGTGCTCAAGACAGGCGCGGACTTGCAAATTTTAGCGAGCTACGTTCGCAAGCGGCCATTTGGCTGCTGCCGTCGTCTGGCACCCGCAAAACGATGCGGTCGACCGGCGGCGCCGAGCTAAGTCGGCTTAATCAGTGGCGGCCCGACAAGTGGGGCGGCTGTCCTGAGGACAGTTGTGAGCGCAATCGAGCCCGTCATCCACACACTTGCGGATGTAAACAACCACATGAGAACCGCACTTCGACGCTTTTACCCGGCAACGGAACATATTGATGCATGGGGGGTCGGCCTTGACCGCGTGACACAGCCGCATTGGTGGAGGGGGTCGGTGCCCTCCAAATTGGCCGCGCGCGGACGGCTCAACATCGATCTGCTCGGCGGCGGCGACTCACGACACTAAGTCGACCTGCTCGAGCCCTAGAGATCGCCTCAGCGCTTCCACTCCGATGGCGATTCATTCCTTCGGGCTAAGAAAGCGGCAGCGGAGATATGCCTACGCCCTGGCCGTGCCGAATATACAGATGCGTTACGCCTTCCGCTAACCACTTCTGCCCAACGGAGCCAATCTCCAGCGACAATACGACGGGCATGTCGGGGGGTTGGGTGAGAATGGTTTACATGACTAATAGAGGATGGCCGCGTGACCGCTCTGCAGGCCCCGGTGGCGGACTTTCCACGGGTCCCGGCGGTGGCCTCTCCACTGGACCTGGCGGAGGCATGTCGACCCGCCCGGGCGGCGGTCTCTCCACCGGACCAGGCGGAGGCATGTCGACCGGCCCGGGCGGCGGCCTCTCCACCGGACCTGGCGGAGGGCTGAGCTCTGGCCCCGGGGGCGGTTTGTCGACTGGCGGTAAGACGCATTACCGCAGCAACATCCCGCCGATTCATATCTTTGTGCCTTATCTTCGCCAGCATGGCTATGGCTGGGCGGCCGACATGCTCGCTAGTGCGCACAATCTCAAGGCTTGAGAACCGTCGGACGCATGGCCGTGCCCATACGGTTGAGACGCAGAAGCGTCAACCAGTGATGCCACCCCGTTTTCTACACCGGATGTCGCTACCACGTGGGAGGCCCCAGTGACTGCCCATGAGATCTCGGTCAATCTTGCGGATGCGACGCCACGATATCTCCTGGTCGATTGGGCGAACGGCCAGGATGCATGGATACGTCAGCTCACAGCTGAGACGATCCTGTCGCGTCAGGCACCCAGTGAAGAGCTTCTGGACGAGGTCTACAGGACATTCTTAGGCGAGAAGGGCCTGGGCGAAGCCGAACCGGAAATCCCGACCCTGGAGCTCTCGGCCGCTGAGTCCTCAGAAGAAGAGATATTGGAACTTGTCAGCCTGGCCGGAGTCGAGGGTGTTAATGCTCTGGCCACCGGCCAACACCTGGAGTTCGACCCCGACTTGACGATCCTCTTCGGACAGAACGGGTCGGGCAAAACCGGCTACGCACGCATCCTCAAGCGCATTTCCGCGGTCCGCACTGCAGAAGACATCCTGCCCAATGCGCATGTCGTACAGCAAGATTCGCCTCCGCCTCCCTCAGCGCACATCGCCTATCGCTTGTCGGGAAGCAACCTCTCCGTGCACTGGTGCAATGAGGTTGGACTTGCGCCTTTTACTCGCATTAGCGTCTTCGACGCGGGTGCGGTTGCGCTTCACGTAGACAACGACCTCGGATACGTTTACACGCCAGCCGAGCTTGCGCTGTTCGCGCATGTAGCTGCCGGTATACAAGGCGTTCAACAGCGCATTGCCACGGAAGCTACGAGTTTGTCGCCCGGGAGCAACCCGCTGCTGTCGAAGTTCACTCGTGGGACGCGGGTATATCCGCTCATCGAAACGCTCGGGTCAACAACCGATCTCGGCGAACTCGACGCCATGGCGACCCTCCCGGAAAACTTAGAGGCAGACCGCGAACGCCTTGAAAGTGAAGTCGCAGCGCTGCGATCCAACACGTTGGACGCTCTCGTTGCGAACGCGCAAGAGACGGAACGCCACCTGAACCGCCTTCATTCGGTCCTAACCTCGGTGACGAGTTTCAACGAGGACGTATACGAGGCTGCCAGGGCTGGGTTGGAAAACGCAGAGAGGCGGCGGGCAGAATCGCGCGAGCAACTCTTCAGCCCCGACGAGCTACCCGGGCAGCCTGATGAAAACTGGCAGGAGTTCGTCATAGCAGGTGACAACTATCGCCAGCATCTCGGCCGCGAACACTACCCGCGCGATGGTGACGCATGCCTGTATTGCATGCAGGAGCTAAGTCCAGCTGCTTTGAATCTCCTAAGCCGTTATCGCACCTTCCTAGATCAGACGCTCATCCAGCAGGTCACGAAAGCCAAGACCGCTGTCGAAAATGCTGCCTTGGTCCTCGATGCGACGGAAGTGGCTCGCGCCACTGAGTTTGCGACCGAGCAACGCGATGGAGAACGCCCTCCAGCTTGGGCTGCCGCGGCAGTTGAAGCCTTGGACTTGGCTCGAACCACCGCACACGAAACCAACCAAGCAAAAGCTTTGTCGGAGAGCGGAACCGCGATCAAGGCGAGTGCTTCAGCTGCTGCGCTGGCGCCGCTACTGGCGTCGGCTTCTGCTACTGCCAAGCAGTTAGTCAATAATCAGGCGAACGCTGTGACCGCACTCGCGGAGAAGCAGAAGGAGCTCGCCGAGCTCACGGCGCGTCTGGAACTCAAGCGCAATCTAGCCGTCGCGCGCGACTACGTCCGTCGTGCCAGGCGGGCGGAACAACTCAATAAGCTCTCGCGTGTCATTTCAAACGGTGCCGCCAAACAGCTCACGGCACAGTCGAAGCTAGCGAGTGAAGACCTCGTAAATAGGAACTTCGAGACCCTCTTCGTGGAGGAATGTGAACGGCTGCGAGCACCGCAAGTAGCGCTGCGTTTTCAGGGACGGAGCGGACAGGCCCAACGGAAGAAAGTCGTCGCGAAGTACAAGCCGTCATCGGTACTGTCCGAAGGGGAACAGAAGGTTCTTGCCCTGGCGGACTTCCTCGCCGAAAGCCGGATGCGTGGCACTAAGGCGCCGCTCGTATTCGATGACCCTGTAACCAGTTTGGACTACCGTCGTCTCGACGAGGTCGCGGCAAGAATTCAGAACCTTGCCGAGACTCATCAAGTCATCGTTCTGACCCACAACATCATGTTCGCGTCAGCCCTTATCTCGGTGCGGCAGAACAAGAAACTCCGGTCGAAAATCTACGAGGTTCGTGACGGTGGGGAGACCAAGGGGATCCTGGCGCCCGACGTGGAGCCACGTCTCGACACGCCGGCCGATTTAGCCAAGAGGATCAACACGAAGTTGCAGGAAATTCCGAGTGCCGAGCCCGTCGTCCAGGACGCACTGATCAAGGAGACGTACGATCTCATCCGTGCCTGGTGTGAGGCATTCGTGGAGCAGGAGCTGCTTCAGAACGTTACTCAGCGTTATCGCAAGAACATCATGATGACGCGCCTGTCGAAGATCGACACCAGCCGCCTCGACGCCGCGGTCGCAGTCATCGAGCCACTGTTTGACCGGGCCTGCGAACGTATGACCGGCCATGCGCATGCCGCGGAATACATGAGCACCAAGCCCACCGTCGGAGAGTTGCAAGAAGATTGGGAAAAGGCAAAGGCAGCCCGTGCCGCCTACATCGCATGACCGGAGCACTAGTCGGGCTGATGACTGGATAAGTGCACACTGTCCGGCGGAGTCGTGGCGGTCAAGGCCGGGGAGCCTCTTGACGCCGGCACAATCCCGGGGTCGGATTCCCACTGGACGATGTGTCACTGAGAACTTTCTCATGACCAGGAGCCAGACGCCGAATGTATTGTCGCCTCATAGCGTTTCCGCTGGCCAGTCGAGCGCGTCTATGAGCCGGTCGATCACCGCACCCTAATCGTCCGCAACGGCAAGCATGTCTTCCGCGGTTAACCCGTAGCCCAAAGAGACGACGTTGTTGACCTTGTGTCGGAGTACCTCATGTCTGCCCCTTAGCGTTGTACTTATCGCTGTGTCGTCTTCAGTGCGCAGGCGAACTTGGATGTTTTGCATCTCGGTGACGTCATTTTCGATTTGCCGCTGGGCCGCATCGGAAAGCCTTGGGATGGGCACGTTCTTTAAGAACTCTTTTCGATGAACGAGATACGAACCGCGATACGCCCGGCCGCGCGATGCAATATACGCATCGACGGCAGGATGCGACAGAACAGCCTGGATCACACGAATTGAGTACGGACAGTTCTGCGTCGGGCGCAAAAAGTAGTACGGCCCGCCGTCCCCTCCGCCCGGGGCAACGAGGCCTTCGTCATCTAGGACGTACTGAGGCGTTAATGACAGGACTCGCAAAATGAGCTTAGGTTCGTCAAGTTTGGTCAATGATTGCGAGCGACCGTATGCCCAGAATCGATCTCCCGGGTCCGGCGTAACGTCGCGTGCAGCGAGAGCGGCGTGCTTGCGGGTGAGGTAGTCCAGCGCCTTCGGAAAATCGGCCGCCATCCTCTGGGCCGAGTGCAGCGTTGCGGTACCGCGTTTCCGACCCGGTGGGGGCGGCGTGACTTCGTACGGGAAAATAACCTGAGCGTCGGGCTCAGGGTTGCGGCCGTATGCCTGAAACCGTCTGTCTTGCACAGCGTTTCGTATAATACCCCGCTCGATCTCATAGAGCTGTCCGGTACCGGGGTCTCGAAACTTTACAGTCTCGTCAGTCGATCCCGGTAGTGGCTTTATGAAGAAGACCTTGTCGCAAGACGTTTGAACCCCAACAAATACGTCCACCCAGTCGTCATCGCAGAGCCGAGCAATCGCAGAGTCTTCCATTTTTCGGAAGACGTTGGCGCGCGCCTCGTTCATGATCGGCCATACTTCGGTGCCCAACGAGGCTCTGTCGATCTGCGCTAGATCAACGCCGCCTGAATCCCGCCAGGCCTTGAGATCGTGGACGAGCTCTAGCTGTGCCGGATCGCTGGACGGCGGTCCGACGAAGATCAAGGCGGTATAGGTGGTTCGCCCTTCGAAGACTTGCTCCTCGCCGAAGTGGACCAGCCGGAGCAATCGCGGTCCGAGCAACCCACGCATCGTTCCGGCCGGCACAAGGTTGGTGAACCGGTTGGGCAGGATGTAGGCGAGGTACCCATCGGCAGCAAGGAATTTGAATGCTCGCTCGACGACGAGCTGGTAGACGTCGAAGTTGTGCGATAGTGCGCTCTCGTAACCGCTTCGCGCGTCCTGGAAGTACGTCAGTTGGTCCGGCATGAACTCCGACAGCGTCTGAATCCGGACATACGGAGGATTGCCGACGATCAGGTTGAACCCGCCGTTGTGCAACACGTGGCTGAACTCGGACGTCAGGTCGAGTGGCGCGACTGCGGCTCGGCGCTCTGGGATGACAGCGGCGCTCGGAACCAGGTCGTCAAAGTCGGATTCGATCAGCGCGTTACCAACGAGCAAATTTTTCGACAGATCAGGGAGCAGATCTCGGCCACGGCCTAAGTCGATCACCTCATCGCCAAGGACCGCCAGTAAGAGGCTGAGCTTAGTAACCTCGACTGCTGCGCCGTCGATGTCGACGCCGAAAAGGTGGTCTTTGACAAGTGCCGCGCGCTCAGCGAGGGCGACGTTATTTCCTACTGCGACTTCTGCATCGACGAGGCGCTCAAACGTCTCAATCAAAAACGACCCGGACCCTAGAGTGAGATCGAGTATACGAAGGCCTGCCGGGACCGGCTGCTGCGGTACGAGCAGATCGCTTAAGCCTCCGGCTACTAGATGCTGTACAACCCAAGCGGGCGTTGGGACGATACCTCCCGCGTGGGTCAACTCCGGCTTCTGCGCAAGGGACACTCTTCGTAGCTCATCCAGCTCGACCCGCTCGGCTAGGTATTGTTCGTAGACTGCTGCGAGGATGTCAGGTCGCAACACGCCAAATGCGAATTTGCTTCTCGGCCAATACATCTCGCGGATGACCGACGTGAGCGCTGCATTGGTGTATTTGGTGGTGGTCAAAACGTCGAATAGCCCTGCATTGAAGGTCCGGTCTGCCGACCGAAACACGTCGAGCAATGTGTCCGACTGAGCCGAGGTGAGAAGCGCTTCGTATTGCCCGATGTTGCGGTCTTCACATACTCGGAGAAATAGAAGCGCATTAAGCAATCGCTGAGTCCGGCGACCTATCTCGCTGGCCAGCAGGTCGGGGTTGCAAGACGCGACATCCGACGCGAGGACAAGTCTCCAGCTGCGGAACTGAGCGAGGAAGGACCGGTCGAAAGTAGAGGTTCCCCGCGGAGGTTCAGCGTAGGAATACAGGCCGTAGTAGTCGTCGCCGGTCACGGACTCAAACGAAAGGTGTAACCACAGGTGATCGAACCGGTCGACGTACTCCGACAGCTTGATTCTGCCGCCCGGTATTACCGCGACGTCAGGGCTGTCCCCAACATGGGGCTCGATCGTGGTGTCATATATAACCGTTTCGGCGACATTGGTGAGGACAGCAGCCGGTAGTCCGAGGGACCAACCGTATGAACGGGTCTGTCGTGCGGCATCCACACCGGTGGCGAGGGTGACGGACGGCTTTTTCGCCTCGACAGGCAGACGGTCCTGTCCGTGACGTCGAAGCCGGTAGTCCGGTCGACCGCCTACGTCGCTTTCGCTTCCCCGTTCGAGGACGACCTCACGCCGAACTTGTGGCAACCCGGCGTCGTTATGAACGTCCCATCCAAAGATGCGGAGGAACCGGTCGATGAACTCACCCCGGGCCTCGGCTTCCGTATAGCGAGAGTTGACCGCCTCGAGGTCAGCTGATTGCCGTTGGTAGTCGCCGACAAACTGAGCCATTGCGGCCCGCGCTTCCTCCTTCGATAGGCGCTGGTAAGGCATACTCCGACCGTAGGTGCTGTGTAAGTGTTCAGTGTGCGGCGCGCCGACCGCATCGATAACCGCTGTTGTCGGACCTACGGGTGAGGATGGTCGCTATGGCGAAGTTCGCGGCGAAAGCTGCTCCCGAGGGCGACAAGCTGCGAGGCGGCTACTACACCCCCGATCCGATTGCTCGCTTCATCGCGGGCTGGGTCGGCGCGAACGGCGGTCACGTTCTCGAACCTTCGTGCGGGGACGGCGCGATCCTTCGCCACCTAGTCACGATGTCCAATGCTCGAAAAATCACGGCGGTAGAGCTCGTCTCGGACGAAGCCAAGAAGGCGAGGGCCAAGACGAGTGTGCCAGTTGTAGTCGGGGATTTCTTCTCTTGGTTTGAGCCGCGCCGCCACGGCACCTTCGATGCAGTGGCAGGCAACCCGCCTTACATCCGTTTCGGCTCGTGGGAAGCGACGGCAAGGGAACCGGCACTCGCGCTGATGCGCGCGCAGGGAATGCGTCCAACCCGCCTTACCAACGCGTGGGTCCCGTTCGTTGTAGCGTCTGTCCTCGCGGTGCGCCCCGGCGGCCGCATTGGTCTCGTATTGCCCGCCGAGCTCCTGCAAGTTGGGTATGCGGCGGCACTGCGGTCGTACCTGATCGACGAATGCATCTCGATCACCCTCGTATCGTTTAAACAGCTTGTCTTCCCGGGGATTTTGCAAGAGGTTGTGCTACTGCTCGCCGTCCGTGGCACCGGGCCTGCCGAGATCAGAACCGTTGAGCTGCCGAATTCCGACGCCTTGAACGGCTTTGACGGGGCTACGAAGGCTGCAGCCCGAGCCCGCCTCCATGAATCAGAGAAATGGACAAAGTACTATCTGGGCAGTAACGCTATTCGCTTGATCCGCCGAGTTCGGGAAAGCGGTCGTCTTCACCCGCTGAGCCGGTATGCGGAGGTCGATGTCGGAGTCGTGACAGGCAGAAACGCATTCTTCTGCTTGTCTTCCGCCGAAGCTAGCCAGCGTGGGCTCATGAAAATGACAATGCCGCTGCTATCGCGGAGTGTGCAGGCACCCGGCCTAAATTTCACGACCCAAGACCTTGAAGCGCCAAATCCCGCAAATGCACCCAATAGACTCCTTGCCATCCCGCCCGGAATTGATTTGCGTCGCAACAAGATGCTGGCCGCGTACCTCGCGGAGGGTGAATCCGACGGTGTCCCGGACGGGTACAAATGCCGCATTCGGCGGACCTGGTGGGAAGTTCCATCTACGTGGGTGCCTGACGGATTCATGCTGCGGCAGATAAGTACACACCCGCGCCTGATCGCAAACCTGGCGGGAGCAACGAGCACGGATACCGTACACCGCGTCCGCGTCGCAGAAGGCGTGGAAATCGAGCGCCTAGCAGCTGGCGCATTCAACTCAGCCACCTTCGCGCTCTCGGAGGTCCTGGGACGAAGTTACGGCGGCGGAATCCTTGAGTTGGAGCCCAGCGAGTGCGGACACCTGCCGGTCCCCGACCCAGCGCTCGTGCCCGCCACGCTCCACCAGAAGGTTGACGAGCTACTACGCGAGCGCCGAATGGATGACGCATTAGACCTCGTCGATGAGGAGGTATTAATCGAACGGCTTGGATTCGACAACGACCATGTGGCTGCGATGCGGCGAGCCTGGATTGCATTGCGCGACCGGCGCAAGGGCCGAGCGAAACGGATTAAGTCCAAGTGAGAGTCGCTGGATGGATCTACGAGTCGACACAAGCTGGCGGACTTGCGAATTGAGGGTCCCTGGTCGGCGAACGGACGGGAAGCGTAAGCGGCACGACAGTCGAACAAGTTGCCGCAGGATTTTGTGCCCACATCGGACGTTCCCGCGAAAATATTCGGGTGCGGGGCGTATATTCGTTTGTCGCATGTTCGCCATTTCCGCCTTTTAGGTGTCGCGACGCGGCATCACGGAGACGTCGAGTGCGGTGCGAGGAAGGAGCGGATCGTGGCGCGGGTGGTCGGTGTGCACGGGATAGGACACCAGTGGGATGCGTCTGAAACGCTCACCAAGGTGTGGGCTCCGGCAATGGTGGGCGGTGTCGAGGAGGCCGGCGGATTGTTGTCCGAAGCCGACGTCACGGTCGCGTTCTACGGCATCGTTTTTCGCCCGCCCGGCCGCAAGTTGGGCGATGACGCCCCGATAGATCCGGAAGAGCTGGACGACTTCGAGAAGGACCTGCTCATCCAATGGTGGTATGCCGCGGCCGCACGTGACCCCTACGTTGACAGCCCGGACGCCCGAACCCTCGGTGCCCCCGGGTTGGTGCGGGCCGCGCTATTGGCGTTGTCGAATTCACGGTTTTTCGCTGGCGTGACGTCCAAAGCGATGTCCGGCAATCTGCGCCAAGTTCGTGATTATCTCCATAACGACAAAATCCGACAAGATGTTCGGCAGCGAGTAGTCGATGCCATAGGCTCCGACACCACAGTGTTGGTGGGTCATTCGCTGGGCTCGGTCGTAGCCTACGAAGTACTGTGCAATAACCCAAACCTGCCGGTAACTACGCTCGTCACTCTGGGCTCGCCACTAGGAATACCCAACCTCATATTCGATAAGCTCGATCCCGCACCCACGCCTAAGCCCAAGCCCAAGCCCAAGCCCAAGGGTTCCACTGATCCGCGAGGACAGTGGCCGGCTGGCGTCACGACGTGGACCAACATTTCGGACTCGGAAGATGTCGTCGCCCTTCAACCGGATCTCAGGCCTCTGTTCGGGTCGCGGGTCACCAACTGGGTCATTGACAACGGCGACGAAGAGCACGGCATCAAGCGTTATTTGACCGCCCGCGAGACCGGTGCGGCCATCGCTGCGGGACTGTAGCAGTGAGGGTTCGCTTGGGCGAATCCGCAAGGACGCCGTGCGATATCTCCTGACGTGTGCCCTGTCAAGGATCACGCTTCACCCAGACTTGAATCGAGCGGAGCTCGCCGACGATGTCGCGCGGATGACCGCCCTATTCTGTGTCGCGACACATGCGGACACCGAAATGTACCAACATGTCCGGATCACGGCGGCAGGCCGAAGCCCCAACGCCCAGACGTTATTGCATGACCTACGCAAGTTCGCGCGGGCGCGGACAAAAGACGACTACGTCGTCGTCTATCTGACAGGACACGGCTATATCCGGGACGACGACTTCGTCCATGTCCTGCTGGCCAAAGACAGCGACAAGAACGACCTTCACATCCGGGCCGTCAAGCCCTCCGACGTCGTTGAGCTTCTTCTCGCAGGCACCGAAATACGCCGGCTACTGCTGATCCTAGATACCTGTTACGCCGGCGAGGGCGGCGAAAGCGCCGTCGCCGACGCGATCCGACGAATCGACGGCGCAAAATACAGGCATGACAGCGGTGTGATCGTCATTGAATCGGCACGTCCCACCGAGCAGGCAAACCCAGGCTTGTTTACCCAATGCCTGAAGCGCGCGATGGAATCGGAGGACGTGGCCGGCTCAGCGGTTCCATGGTTGGACCTGGCGGCGGTTATGGAGGCGATCGAATCTGATCCGCAACGAAGGCTCAGTCAGTCGCCTCGATGGAATTCATTGGGGATCCCGGGCCGGTTGCCAGATTTCCTGCCAAATCCGCGGTTTCGCAGAGGACTCGTCAACGCCGATCTCCTCGAGCAAGAACGGCTACGGGACGCCGAACGTCGCGGCGATAGCGCCATCGCGCGGTTCACGCCTGCTGCCCGTTGGTTCACCGGGCGCCGCGCGGCGTTGCAAGCCATCTCGCACTGGCTGCGCGACGACCGCGAACCCCAGTGTCTGATAGTCACGGGAAACGCCGGCTCGGGCAAGACTGCGCTGCTGGCCATGATCGCCCTGCTGGATGATCCAGAGCGCGCCCCCAGCGTCCCGCAAGACGGCCTACCCACAGAGGTCTCCGTTGGCCAACGGCTCATTTCGTACGTGATCGACGTGGGCACTTTGACGACCAGCAATGTCCTGGACCAGTTTGGCCAGCGCTTCGAATCTCAATCGGCGTCACTGACAAGCCTGTTAGCTGATATCTGCAACCGGAAGGGCCCCGCCGTCACCGTCCTGATCGACTCGATCGACGAGGCAGCCGACCAGGAAGATTTGGCAACGCAGTTGCTGCTACCGCTGATTGCCGGTACGCGCGGCCGGATGCGATTTGTGCTCGGGACGCGCCCGGCGCTGCTCACCGACACTCTGCTACGTAGCACCGCGCTAGGCAGGCGTACCGAAGTGGACCTGGACGACACACAATACGCCGATCCGGACAGCATTCGCAGCCACGTCCTTCGGATTCTGCGCAGCGACGACACCTTGGACTCCACCTACAAACCCTCGGGGGTGTACCGCACCGCACTGGCCAGGCAGGTCGAGGGTGTCGCTGAGGCGATCGCGGGTGCTGCCGACACGTCATTTTTGATCGCGCGGATCATTGCGACCACCGAATCGACCCGCGATGAGGTGGCCGATCCCGATGACAAAGCGTGGCGGGCGGCGCTACCGAAGCGGGCAGCCGATGCGATGGAGCGTGACCTCCAGGTTCGACTCGGCCAAGACGCCGCTCTCGCACGCCGACTGTTGCTCCCACTTGCTTACGCGCAAGGCCCGGGTCTTCCGTGGGAGGACATCTGGCCACAACTCGCTCAGCGCCTTACCCCCGGAGAGCCCGTGACGGCCGAACAGCTGATCTGGATGAGACGCGCGGCCGGCTCCTACGTCGTCGAAGGCAATAGCCAGGGGCGTTCCGTCTATCGGCTCTACCACCGATCGCTGGCGGATCACCTGCTCGACGAGCGCGACACCCAGGCCGATCATCGCGCGATCGTCGAGACGCTGCTGGCCGCAGTGCCGTACACATCCGGAGCAGGGCGCGACTGGACATCAGTGCACCCATATCTCGCCGACCACCTACCTACACACGCCGCGCAGGGTGGCGTGCTCGACGACCTGCTCACCGATCCCGGGTTCCTTCAGGCGGCCAATGTTATCTCGCTGCTGGATGTCGTTTCTCGGGCGACCACCGACGAGGCGCGGATGGCGGCCCAAGCTTACGAGCGTGCCGCAGCCCGCCAACAGCAGGAACCTGAAGCGCTGCACATCGCTGCGCTGCAAGTCGCAGCGGCGCCACTGGCCCAGCGGCTGCGCCAGCTGCACACTGCCGAAAACCGCCGATGGTGCCCGAAGTGGGGATTCTGGGCAGCGCTGCGCGATACGGGGCGCAGCATTGGCGAACTCGACGAACCCGCCCGGTCGATTTTCGCCGTTCCCACCGCCAACGAGCCCGCGGTTGTCATCTCGACCGAGCATCGCATTGAGTATTGGACACTACATCCACCGCTGCGCCGCGCGGGACAGGGTTTCGATCAGTCCGTGAGCTGCGCCGGGATGTGTTCGTGGAACGATCAACCGGCCGTAGCGGTAGGCCGCGAGTCCGGCTGGGTCGAAATTTACACCCTCCCCGATATGCGCCCCGCCACTAGCTGGTCGGCCCATCGGCGGTCAGTGAAAGCCCTTGCCGGCGTTGACAATCAGTCCTGGCTCATCACCGGGGACGAAGACGGCACCATAAAAGTGTGGTCGATTCCTGGCCAGATCGAGCTCAAAGAGAGAAAAAGCGCGCACAGAAACATTCACCAAATGCAAGTTCTCACGCGGGACAGCGGCCACATCCTTATCACATGCGGGGACGCCTGGTGCGAGCCTAATCAACGCGATGATCTCCCGACCGTGGCGGCATGGAGGCTGCCGTCGCTCGCCCCGCTGGCCGCCCACCTGCAAGATGACAACAACCGCTACATCCACGGCGTGGACGCAGTCACCACCGGCGATGTCGTCCGGATCCTAGCCTATTACGCTTACCACACCGCCGTCCTGATTCTTCGGGACGGCGATGACCCCGCCATTACCCTCGAACATCGGATTGATGACGTGTCCACCAGCCGCGCCTTCATACCTCTGCGCGATGGCGCCGGAATCCTTTGTCGCAAATACGATCTTTTACCAATGCGGTTCCCGCACGGACCCAACGAGCGGATTCTCACGGACTCCGCAGTCGAGATGGACCCGCAATGGTGGTGCGGGCCATTCCTGATCAAGGGTGAAGAGTTTCTCGCAGGTTGCCATCGCATGATCCGGCTGTGGCGCACATCCAGGATGGTGACGGGGCCGTCCGTTCCGGACGGCCCGCAACTCCACGGCCGCGCAATGGTTTTCAGCGCCGTCTGCCACGGCCCCGGTGTGCTCTACGCCGGGTCAGCAAGCGGCGAAGTGACCACCTTTCACGCCGAGTCCGGGCAACTCGTGGACCATCGCGCAGTTCAAGATAGCGAGATGATGGCGCTTTGTAGCGTGGTCCTCCCGTCAGGCCGCACGGTCTTGGTGCAGCTCACCGCCAACGGGTGGATCGTCGGAGCAGATGGCACGACGCGGGACGGTTTATGGTCGCAGCAGTTGACACCGTTCACGGCCTGGGCGCTTGCCACAGCGCAGCTGGATGGCAGACCGATCATAATCGTCCCGACGCAAGTTTCCGGTCCCGGCGCCACCGCCAGATGGTGGGGCTGCATCCTGATGGACGCCGAGACCGGCAAGGCACTGGTGACTCCAACTCCATGCGGCTTCCGCCGCTTGGAGTTGGAGACCTTCCAGGACAAGACCCTGACATGTGTGGCGGCAACGGAGATTCGCGGCTCAACCGTCGTCGCGACCGGCGGACAAGCCAAACGAGTGGCCCTGTGGTCACTGAGCAAGCTCCCAGTGCCCATCGAACTGTCGCCAAGCAGCGACAGCCCGATCCAGGCGGTCGCCTTCGGACCCGGAATTCTGGTGTCCGGCGCCGAGGATGGGACATTGGACTGTTGGGATACAAAGGCGTGGGACCCAAAGACGTTGGACTACTGGGTTTCAGAAAAGCGGGACCCCCTGTGGACGGTCCGACAGGCCCATCCACATTTGACCAGCCTGACGACGACCGTCGCCGACGGTCGACAGTTGGTTGTCAGCGCCGGCCGCGATCGCGTCATCCGTATGTGGGGGATCGACGGCACGCCAATCAATTCGATCAACATCGACGAAGAAATCTTGTCGCTGGACGTCACCGTGGATGGCCGATGCGCAGTCGGCACCTACCGCGGTGTACTCGAATTATCGTTGTGATGATGGTCGTACCTTCAGCTTTGGTCGTGTGAGACGGGTGCTTAAGAACGAGGCAACCTGCCGAGGTCCGGTAAGCAAGAGTACAGGCGAACAGCGGTATGCTCCTACGCAACTCCGACCGACGATCGCGGCATGAACGGGCCTGTGCACAGGAAACATGCCAACAATAATCCTGTCTCTGCGCCTGCCGCGTATCTGATTGGACCCGACCCCACCGGTCAATCCGACGTGCGAATAGAGCACATATGCGATCTATCCGATGAGAATCACGGGCGTTACACGGCCGCCGAGCGGATGTTGCATGACATCGTTGTGGCCAACGTTTTCACCTATGTCCAAGGCTCGCTGAAGGTGTTCGAGACGGTGTGAAAAGGCGCTAATGCGGCGTTGGCGTCCAAAGAGATTCGCCCAACACCGACCCACGGGGTGCAACGCTCTGGAACACGCAGCTCCGTGCCGCCGCCCTGTCACTGTGCATGAGTTTGGTATACCACCAGGAGCAGACGTATCAGGACGTCTGTGATCGCCATGGGACGGACAGTCAAGCTCATCAGACGGCCAGGGCGGTCTTCGGCCAGCTATATGACGGCTATCGCGGGTATCGGTACCTTTATGGGCTTCGCAACGTGATGGTTCATGACAAGATGGACGCGATTGCGCTGAGCGCCGAGATTACTCGTGGCGACAGTGGCCAAACGGTAGCTATGTACGACTTGCTAATCGACAGGTCGGCGACGGCTGAATCACCGAAGCTGAACCGCAATCTCCGGGATGAATTCGCGGCGCTCGATGAGAACCCAGCCTGCTGGAAGTACTGCATGAAGTCGCTCAGCCGTTCGTCGACGCCAACCGGAAGCTCCGCGACATCACTCACCCGGATTTAACGCAAACCTGCCAAACCGTCGTCGAATTCGATGATCTCTTCGACGAGCGGCCGGGAACCCGAGCGCTTGTCCATGAGCAGAGCCCTCAGGTGATCGCCAGTTTCCGCTTCAGCTACACAGGCGTTCCGCCAGAAGTCATTCATTTCGCCCGCACTTACTAGCCCGGGAGTTCCGTTGACGGCGTCTAATCCGACACGAGGTTCATGCCATCGTGCGCCCGTGAATGCACATCGTCTTGCAACGCATCCAGAACACGCACGGCGAAGGCAGGATTCATCGCTGACTGGACCTCTTCCCTTGTCATCCAACGAACTTCGCGCGCTTCCGCGGTCGGGTGAGCGTCCCCATCGGCCGGACGGCAGCGATAGACCAGAGCGACTATCCCATGAGTGAGGTTCTTGTAAACGCCGGTCAGACGTTCCACCGTGACCTCTAGACCAGTTTCTTCGAGCACTTCGCGCCGGACGCCGCCCTCAAAGGGTTCCTGCAGTTCGAGCACTCCACCGGGGGCTTCCCAGTGGCCGTTGTCGTCTCGGCGGATCACAAGAACAAGAGCAGTTCTCACGAAAGGTCCACAATGTCAGTTCCGAAGTGGCTAAAGGTGTCCCACCAGCAAGTTTTCCCACACCGAGCGTTCGTGGTGTCCGACGTCACGGCCGTGATCGATTACGAGCGGTCAACGAAGGACAACAAGGTTCAAGCGACTGATCGAGACTCCGAACCCTCACCGTCAAGTTCGCAACACCCAGCAGCCTGTGTGCCCGCGAACAGTGCCGGAACGCCCTTCACGCCAGTCATTTTCGAAGAGCTGTGCGTATTGCCGTACGTCGACAGTTCGAGCGAATCCGGCCGCATTGCATGGTCGTTTCGGGCATCGGGCATGACTGCCGACACCGGCAAGGGGGCTCCTCAGCCGGAGACCGGGTGTCAGCATGAGTCCGTACGACCCCGTAGTACCTAGCGATCCCTATTCGATTCCTGACCCCGACGGCGGCTTCGACTTCTTTGACCTCACGCACTTGCTGGCGGTCGGCGCCATGTGGCGCACCGCGGTGATCGGCGTGGTCAAAGTTTCGCTCGTCGTTTGGAGACTGCGTTCGCCCTCCACATTTGGGCGTTATGTTGCAACCCCAGCGCGGCGGGCCCGATGGCTGCTATGGGCGTTGATTTCCTGGCCGCGGGTTGCTAAGGCCTGCGGGTTGTCCACTTCGGAGCGGGTCACCCGCACGGACTCACAGGGCAAGAGCAAGACGAGCACAGTCTGGACTCATCCTCGCGTCCTCGGGGTGAGCATCTCCGGCGACTGCCTGCGAATGACCGTCCGCACACGGACCGGTCAGACGGTGGATGACCTAGAGAATTCGGTGCCCGCAATCCGTGACGCCCTCGGGGCACATTCCGCCCGCTCGACGGTCGTTGCCCCCGGCATGGTCCGGATGGAATTCGTTATGAAGCAACATCTTTCCATCGTCGAGACTGCTAGACAGCCAACCAGTTGCGCGGCGAAGGCCGTTGAGATCGGTCGGCGCGAGAACGGGTCGGCCTGGATTCTCCGCGTCGCTGGCTTGCACACCCTGACCGTCGGGTGCTCAGGAGCGGGCAACGGTTCCATTTTTTGGGGCATCGCAGGCGGATTGGCTCCGGCCGTGAAGTCAGGAACTGTGCGGCTTTTCGCGGTAGATCTCAAGTACGGGATCGAAGTGTCAGTCGGCTCCGCGCTATTCACCAAAGTCGCGACGACCGAGGCCGATGCCGCGAGGCTACTGACCAAGTTGGAGGAGCTGCTCGATAGCCGCGGACGCAAGATGGCCGGCCGAGCCCGTTCGCACACGCCAAGCACCGCCGAGCCCCTCATGGTGCTGCTCATTGACGAATTGGCCGGCCTGACCGCCTACATGACAGACGCCGGTCTTAAAAGGCAAGTCGCGACCTCGCTTTCACGCATCCTGACAAAGGGCAGAGCCGTCGGAATCGTGGTCGCGGCGTTCATGCAGGACCCACGCAAGGAGATCCTGCCCATGCGCGGACTGTTCACCCAAACCGTTGCACTCCGGCTGCGTTCACGCGACGAGGTCGCGATGGTTCTGGTTGATGGCCTCGCCGATGCCGCGCCCGCGCACCGCATTCACCCAAATGAACCTGGGACCGGATACGTCATCGACGAAGACGGATCAACGGTGCGGGTCCGCGCCAACTACTGGCCTGACTCGCTAATCCGTTCAGTTGCAAACGAATACGGGCTAGCTCAAAGCTACCAGGTCCGGCAGAGAGCCGAGGACATCGGCATGGCAACTCTCGGCATCAGCACCGCGGCCACCGTTAGCGCAACCTTCCCGGAGCTGCTGACAGCAGAGCAGGTTGCCGAACTGCTCGGCGTCTCGGCCGCGACCGTGAGCCGATGGGGCGCGCTGCGCGAACACGGCGCAGATGTGGGGCCGCCGTGCTACACGCTGTCTGATCGCGTAAGACGTTGGGACGCAGCGGAAGTCCGCGTGTGGCTCAAGCAGGTCCGCCGCTAGATGGCCGGCTCAGCACCGCGCGGTATCCGTAAGCGGGCCAATGCAGCCGGCCAGACGCGCTACCAAGTGCGGTACCTGGTGCGTGATCCAAACTCCCCGGTCAGGATGGGTCGAGACGTCATCGACGTTTGCCACCATGCGGGAAGCGCGCGCGTTCAAGGCCGATCGCGACGGCGAGGCGGCGATCGGGGCCCGACGATTCGACCCCAGACTTGGCCGCGCCAGCCTCTCCGCTATCTGGACGCAATACAGCGCATCGAAGCAGCCGGCCGTTTCCCCTAAGACGTGGAGCGGCTACGCGCAGCATTGGGAGCTGCGTATCAGCCCGCGCTTCGGCCATGTCCCGGTTGACGAGATCAGCCGGAAGGACGTGCAGCAGTTCATCGGCGGCCTCACCGTGGGCCCGTGGGCCAAACTCGCCACGCTCCGGCTGCTGCGCTCGATTCTCGACATGGCTCGCGAGGACGGCCGAATCCACACCAACCCGGCTCAAGGCGTATCGGCCGGGCGGATACCGGCCCGAGAACGGCACCGCTACCTCACGACCACCGAAGTCGCCGCGCTGGCATCGGCGTGCGGCGACCAGGGCGACATCGTCACGATCCTGGCCTTCACCGGGCTGCGTTGGTCCGAACTCGTGTGGCTGCGCGTCGGCGACATCGACTTGAAGGCACGACGGCTCTACGTCCGACAGGCTGCCCCGGAAGTTGAGGGACGGATCATCGTCGGACCGCCGAAGACTCGGGCTGCCGTCCGAACCATCCCGCTCCCGCAAATCGTCATTGACGCGCTCAAGCCACGAATCGAGAACCGCTCGGCCGGGCAACAAGCGATCACCTCGCCAAGCGGCGGCTTCCTCAGATTAAACAACTGGCGCCGGCACACCCACTGGAACGAAGCCCTGAAGAAAACCAAATTGGCGCCTCTGACCATCCACGACCTACGCCATACCTACGCGAGCCTCGCACGGGCCTCTGGCGCCGACCTTCGCTATGTACAGAAAACAATGGGGCACTCCACGCCGACCGTCACCGCAGACATCTACCGCGACCTCTACTCAGACGAACTCGACTACGTCGCAACGAACCTCGACCGGCTCCACGACGGCGCCAATAGCAAGGCGAACGGACAGAGACCGGACAAGACCAACCATCCATAGAGTGCTGTCACCGCGTCCGTGCAGCTCAAGAATGGTGGCCAGGGCCGGGATCGAACCGGCGACCTTCCGCTTTTCAGGCGGACGCTCGTACCAACTGAGCTACCTGGCCCGGAAGGCACCGATAACGTGCCTCGCCTTTGATGGGCGACCCTGACGGGACTCGAACCCGCGACCTCCGCCGTGACAGGGCGGCGCGCTAACCAACTGCGCCACAGGGCCTTGCTTTCCTGTTGTACTGCTCGCTGCGACGTTACCGCCGTTGCGCGTACCCCCAACGGGATTCGAACCCGTGCTACCGCCGTGAAAGGGCGGCGTCCTAGGCCACTAGACGATGGGGGCCAAAGTCCAACTACCGTTGGGAGCCGCACCAGCTTAGGTCACCGCAGGGCCAATCCTCAAACGAGCGCCGTTCGAGGCGCGTTTGGAGCCCAAGTATCCTGAACGTTCGCCGCCCCTATAGCTCAGTTGGTAGAGCTACGGACTTTTAATCCGCAGGTCCTAGGTTCGAGTCCTAGTGGGGGCACCAAAACGGCAGCCCACCCGGCTGGCTCCGGCCCGCGTGGCGGCGGGCGGGTTGTGGGGCAGATAACAGCGGGTCGAAGTCCTCGTTTGGCCGCCACCCGACTTGGTTATGCTTCGCGAGGTGAGTGTCGATCCGGCCTGGCAAAACGCGCCCGCAGCCCTGGTAACGATGGAAATCCGTCACCCCGCAACGGATTCCCTCACCGAATCGTCGAGCCGGGAGCTCAAAAGCCTCCTCGCCGACGACCTGCCCATCGAACGCCAAGCTCAGGACGTGGCCTGGGCAATGAGCCCGGGGGGAGGCCCGGCGCCCACGGCTGAGCAGTTCGCCCGCTATGTCAACCGGGACGGCACCCTGGCCGCCTCGATCAAGAGCCAGGCAATCGTCGTCGAGACCACCGCCTACGCCACGTTCGAAGCGCTGTCGGATGTCGCGATGCGCGTCATCGAGGCTCGCTCCCAGGTGTCATCGATCGTCGGGGTGGAACGCATCGGTCTGCGCTACCTCTTGGAAATTCGCGTCCCACTGGGCGCCGACGGGCGCATCGACTGGGCCGAATGGATCGCCGAGCCGCTGCTCGGCCCGCAACGCATCGCCCCCGGCGGGCTGACCCTGACCGAATGGCAGGGCGCCGCCGTCTACCGCGAGCAGCAACCGGGCAAATCGATGATCGTGCGCTACGGGCCCGGCATAGGCCAGGCGCTGGACCCCAACTACTACCTGCGCCGGACCCTGCCGGCGCAGCCCGGACCGTTTTTCCAACTGGACATCGACAGCTTTTGGACCCCGGCCGCCTCGATCCCCGAATACAACCGGGATGCGGTCCGTGCGACGTTCCACAATCTCTACGAGCCGGCCCGTGCGGTGTTTCAGGAAATGCTCACCAGCCGCCTCAGGGATGACCTGCAGGCTTGACGACCTATCAGGAGCGCAGCGCCCTGCTGTAGGTCACATCCGCGAAAGCCTGGGCAACCTCGTCTTCGGGATAGTGAAATCCGTTGGCCGCGTGCAGTTCCTTGACCGTCTGCGACGACACCTCCCAGCCGCGATGCCTAAGGTGGTCGACGAGGTGGCTGCGGTGGCCGTGGTAGACGAGATCGTTGAAGTCGACTTCGAAGCCGAGTTCACTCATCCGGTCGTGGTGCGCACGCCACCGCGGGTCCGCGAAAATCGCTGTGTCGGGGACGAATTCGAAAGCCAACTGGCTACCCGCGGCGCTGAGCTCGGTGACGTTGTCGAACAACGCATCTTGAGCCTCGTCGGGCAGGTACACCAGCAGGCCCTCGGCGCTCCACGCCGAGGGAGCCTTCGGGTCGAATCCCGCCGCCCGTAGTGCGCCGGCCCAGTCGTCGCGCAGATCGATCGCGACGGTGCGCCGCTCGGCGGTCGGCTGCGCGCCGAGATCGCCCAGGGTCAGGGTCTTGAACTCGATCACGTCGGGCATGTCGACCTCGTAGACGACAGTGCCCGCCGGCCACGGCAAACGGTAGGCGCGTGCATCCAGCCCCGAGGCGAGAATCACCGCCTGCGCGACGCCACTGCGTGCGGCGTGCAGGAAGTACTGGTCGTAGAACCTGGTGCGACAGGCCATCCCCTCGGCCGTGCGGCGGGGGTCGAAGTCGGCGTTCCCGCCGACCGGAATCTCCCCGTTGACCAACCGGACGTACACGTCGATCCCGACGGCCCGCACCAAAGCCGCGGCGTACGGGTCGTCGATCAACTTCTCGTCGTGGGAAAGCGCCCGGTGGGCGGCGACCATGGTTGCCGTCGCCCCGACGCTCGTCGCGAGGTCCCAGCGATCACTTTGGCTGCGCGCCATGGTGCTCCCTCAAATACGTATCCGAACAAACATAGACAAGCTAGTTATTACCACGGACGTCGGCGTCTGAACCGGTGGGGACTACTCTCCGACTTATCTGCCGCCCGCCAGCCGGAGGACCCGTGACCGATTTTGCCCAACGGACCATCGAGCTGGCCCGTCAAAACGTCGTCGAGGGCGGCCGCCCGTTCGCGACCGTGATCGTCCAAGACGGCGAGGTCCTGGCCGAAAGCGCCAACAAGGTCGCCCAGACGAACGATCCGACCGCCCACGCCGAGATCCTCGCGATCCGCGAGGCATGCATGAAGCTGGGCACCGAGCACCTGGTGGACGCCATCATCTACGTGATGGCCCACCCGTGCCCGATGTGCCTGGGCTCGCTGTACTACTGCTCCCCCAAAGAAGTCGTCTTCTTGATCACCCGCGAGTCCTACGAGCAGTACTACCTCGACGACCGCAAATACTTTGAGGTCTCGACGTTTTACGACGAATTCGCGAAGAACTGGGACCGACGCCGGCTGCCCATGCGATACCAGCCCCAGGACGCCGCGGTCCAGGTCTACCGGTTGTGGAACGAACGCAACGGCGGCGAACGCAAGTCGACGGTCGTCCCGTCCTGAAACCCTAGGAAACCTTGGGGCAGTAGTGCATTGGGTTGTCCCGCTCGTCGACGGGTGGCAAGTTGCGCGCCGGGGTGTGCACCAGCGGCGCGTCGGCCGGGATCCGTCCGGACGCCCGATCCAACCCCGCCCTGGCCCGCGGGTGCTTTCTGAATCGTGCTGGCACACAGGCGAACACGAGGCGAACGAAGTCGCCCAGGCGGCGGTGCAGCCATTCGTCGCGGCGCGACCACTGGTAGCCCATCAGTTGGCGCACCGGCGGGTCGTAGAGACCGACGGTGAACCAGACGAAGAACGGCGCCAGCAGCTTGCGTTGCGCCGCCCACAACCAATCCGGAACCTTGCGCGCAAATGGCGGCTTGGGCAGGTCGGTCAGATCCAGCACCGCACGTGCCGCCTCGTTGTTCTCTAGCACGTTGCGGCACATGTGATCCCAGTAAACCTGGAAGTCCTCCCAGGACGCCGGCACCGGCCGCATGCTCATGCCGTACATCCGATACCAGTCGATGTGTTCGTCGAACAGCTGGCGCTTCTGCTCCTCGGTCAGCCCACCGCAAAACCGTTCTGCCACATGGATAGTCCCGACGAAGAAGGTGGCGTGCGCCCAATAGAACACGTCGGGGTTCAGCGCGTGATACCGGCGGCCCTGTTCGTCGACACCCTTGATGTTGACGTGATAGTCGCGCACCTCGGCACCGGTGACCGGGGCGCGGTCCCCGTCGAAGACGACTCCGCCGATCGGATACAACGACCGCAACAGCCGAGGCCAGCGTTCCCGGAAGAAGGTCGAGTGGTCGCTGACTGCCGCGCCCAGCTGAGGGTGCATGTTCTGCATGGATCCCGCCCACGGGCCCTGCAACATGCCACGCCAATCTCCGAAGTATCGCCACGTCAGGGAATCGGGACCAAGTGGTGGCGCGTTATAACCAGATTGTGACACCGGACACCCGCTCGCGACCGCGTCGGAGGCGTGCACAGAAATTGCCGACTCGTCCAGAGTGGTCGCGTCACTACCAGCTTCGACGCTCGTCAGGGGGCAGGCTGCGGACGTATGTTTGGTCACTGTTGGGTTTCCTGTAGCTAACCGAATTCTGACTACGTGCGTTGTCAATTAAGAGCTTAGGAGCGATGTGCAGTCCGGTCAACGACGGGGCCGATGGTCCGGCGTCCCCCTGGAAAGTCGCCACGCTCTGCGACGCGACAACCTCATCGCCGCCGGCGTGCAATTACTGGGCAGCGAGCGCGGTCCCGCGCTGACCGTCCGGGCCGTGTGCCGCAAGGCCGCGCTGACCGAACGGTACTTCTACGAGAGCTTTTCCGACCGCGACGAATTCGTGCGCGCGGTCTACGACGACGTCTGTGCGCGAGCCATGACGACCCTCACTTCCGCGGACACCCCGCGGGAAGCGGTCGAGCAGTTCGTCGAGCTGATGGTCGACGACCCGGTACGCGGACGCGTACTGCTCTTGGCGCCTACCGTCGAGCCGATCCTGACCCTGTCGGGCGCCGAGTGGATGCCCAGCTTTATCGACCTGCTGCAGAAGAAGCTGTCCAACATCGGCGACCCGGTGCTGCAGAAAATGATCGCCACCGGCCTGGTCGGCGGCCTGACCAGCCTGTTCACCGCCTACCTGAATAGACAGCTCGGCGCCACCCGAAAACAATTCATCGATTATTGCGTCAACATGCTCTTCAACAGCGCGGCCCCGTATGTTTCGCCCCTTGACGGGGTATCCGAGTAAACGGCGTTCGTCCGCCAGAGCTACCTGCATAAGTACGTCAAGTTGTGACCCGGCGCGCGTGGGCCGGAACTTGAATGCTACTCACCGACACAGATATATTGACTGCAACCATTAGACACAGATAATTGGGGGTGGCATGCCAGCGTCAGCCGAACTGACCGACCTGCAGCTTTTGCATGAGCTTGAGCCTGTTGTCGAGAAGTACCTCAACCGGCACCTGAGCATGCACAAGTCCTGGAACCCGCACGACTACATCCCATGGTCCGACGGGAAGAACTTCTACGCGCTCGGCGGGCAGGACTGGCACCCCGAGCAAAGTCAGCTCTCTGACCTCGCCCAGGTGGCGATGGTGCAAAACCTGATGACGGAGGACAACCTGCCGTCATATCACCGCGAGATCGCGATGAACTTCGGCCTGGACGGCCCCTGGGGTACCTGGGTCAACCGCTGGACCGCCGAAGAAAACCGGCACGGGATCGCGCTGCGCGACTACCTGGTGGTGACCCGCGCAGTCGACCCCGTCGAATTAGAGAAGCTGCGCATCGAGGTGGTTAACCGGGGTTTCAGCCCGGGCCAGAACCACCAGGTTCGCGACGACCTGTTCGCCGAGAGCCTGTTCGACTCGGTCATCTATGTCACGTTCCAGGAGTTGGCCACCCGTATTTCGCACCGCAATACCGGTAGGGCCTGCAACGAGCCGATCGCCGACCAGCTGCTGGGCAAGATCTCGGCCGACGAGAACCTGCACATGATCTTCTACCGGGACGTCAGCGAGGCCGGCTTCGAGGTCGACCCCAACCAGGCGACGAGGTCGCTGCACAAGATCCTGCGCAACTTCCAGATGCCCGGCTTCCAGGTGCCCGAGTTCCGCCGCAAGGCCGTCTACATCGCGGTCGGCGGCGTCTACGATCCGCGCATCCACCTCGACGAAGTCGTGATGCCGGTGCTGAAGAAATGGCGTTTCTTCGAGCGTGAGGACATCACCGGTGAGGCCGCCGCATTGCGCGACGATCTTGGCCTGCTGATCAAGGAACTCGAGGAGGCCTGCGACAAGTTCGAGGTGTCCAAGCAGCGCCAGCTCGAGCGGGAAGCTCGCACGGGCAAGAAGGTCACCGCGTTCGAGCTGCACCAGACCGCCGGCAAGCTGGCGATGAGCAGGCGGTAGCCAAGCAGTGCGCATCGGCTCCATCGAGCTTGCCAGCCCGGTGGTCTTGGCACCGATGGCAGGCGTGACCAACGTCGCTTTCCGGACGCTGTGCCGTGAGCTCGAGCTGGCCCGGGTCGGCACCGTCAGCGGGCTCTACGTCTGCGAGATGGTGACCGCGCGTGCCCTCGTCGAGCGGCACCCGGTCACGATGCACATGACAACGTTCGCCGCCGACGAATCGCCGCGCTCGTTGCAGCTCTACACCGTTGACCCGGCCACCACCTACGCGGCGGCCAAGATGATCGCCGACGAGGGCCTCGCCGACCACATCGACATGAACTTCGGCTGCCCGGTGCCCAAGGTCACCAAGCGCGGCGGGGGTGCGGCGCTGCCGTTCAAGCGGCGCCTGTTCGGCCAGATCGTCGCCGCGGCGGTGCGCGCCACCGAAGGCACCGACATCCCGGTGACGGTGAAGTTCCGCATCGGCATCGACGACGAGCACCACACCCACCTCGACGCCGGCCGCATCGCCGAAGCCGAGGGCGCGGCTGCGGTCGCGCTGCATGCCCGAACCGCGGCGCAGCGCTACTCCGGCACCGCCGACTGGGAGCAGATCGCCCTACTTAAGCAGCAGGTGAAGACGATTCCCGTGCTGGGCAACGGCGACATCTACGACGCCAGCGACGCGCTGACCATGATGGCCAGCACCGGATGCGACGGCGTCGTGATCGGTCGCGGCTGCCTGGGCCGGCCCTGGCTGTTCGCCGAACTGTCGGCCGCTTTCACCGGCACCGCGTCGCCCACTCCGCCGACGCTCGGCGAGGTCGCCGACATCGTGCGTCGGCACGGCGAGTTGCTCGCCGCGCACTTCGGTGAGGACAAAGGCATGCGCGACATCCGCAAACACGTCGCCTGGTACCTGCACGGTTTCCCGGCCGGATCCGATCTGCGGCGGGCGCTGGCCCTGGTCAAGACGCTCGACGAGCTCGACGCGCTGCTGGACCGGCTGGACCGCACCGTCGAGTTCCCCCAGGCGGCGACCGGTCCGCGAGGCCGCCAGGGTTCACCAGCCCGGGTCAGCCTGCCCGACGGTTGGCTGAACGACCCCGATGACTGCACGGTTCCGGCGGGGGCCGACGTCATGCACTCCGGCGGCTGAGCCGAACCCCGCTCGAAATCGCGTCTGCGGCGATAAGTCAGTACGATGTGGACCTTGCTTGATTGCGTTTGGGTAGCGGTCGGTTTAACCCGCTGCACAGGGGCTATGGATTACGGCGCGACCCACGGGTAGCGAAGTTGCGGCGCTGTTAGCGCGGCGGTGAATTGGCGCACGGACACCACTGACGGCGGCATCAGAGCTTCGGAGGCGGGTAGGACATGGGTGACGGCGAGTTCGACGCCACTCTTGACCATCGCCGTGGCCCCCGCGACCGTCAACCGGCCTCCCCTGGTTCGGCCGCCGCATTCAGCGCCGCACCGTGGGAGCGATTCTCCGAACCAGTCGCCGATGACAGCGTCCACCGATGGCAGATCGAGCCGCCGGCCCGGCCATCCGCCGAGGAGCCGGCCGAACCTGTCGAGCGGTCGGCCCGCAGCGCGGAGCGAGGCGGAAGCCATGCCTCCGGTGCGCTCAGCGTCGCCGACCTGATCGCCAAGGTCGGCGCCGGCAACCCCGGCACCCGGCACCGCCGCGCGGCCCCCGACGACGGACCCGCCGAACCCGAGCCGGAGCTGTTCGCCGACCTGCAGGACACCCAGGTCATCGATACCCCGGCCTACTCCCTCGACGTGGTCTCGGAGGTTCCCGATCTCAAGCTCACGAACTATCCGCACGGCGACGAGCCCGAGCTGGAACTCGGGATCGACGAATCCGGCGATTCACGCCCGGTCAAGCCGAAGCGGACCCGTCGACCTCCCGCGAACTCGACGCCGAAACGCAAGTCCCGCCGCCGGCCGATTCTGCTGGCCCTTCGATCGATGGCCGCCCTGTGTGCCGGCGTGGCGCTGGCCGTGACCGGCGGTGCCTACCAGTGGAGCGCGTCAAAAAACCACCGCCTCAACGTCATCAACGCGCTCGACCCGAACTCCGGCGACATCGTCGACCCGGGTGGGCAGTACGGCGACGAAGACTTCCTGATCGTCGGCATGGACTCGCGCTCCGGGGAGAACGCCGATATGGGTGCGGGTGACACCGAAGACGCCGGCGGCGCCCGGTCGGACACCGTGATACTGGTCAACATTCCGGCCAACCGCAAACGCGTGGTGGCGGTCTCGTTCCCCCGCGACCTGGCGATCACGCCGATGCAGTGCGAAGCGTGGAACCCCGAAACCGGTAAGTACGGCCCCCTTTACGACGAGAAGACGAAGACCTGGGGTCCCAAGATGGTCTACACCGAGACCAAACTGAACTCGGCGTTCTCCTTCGGCGGCCCGAAATGTCTGGTGAAGGAAATTCAGAAGCTGTCCGGTTTGAGCATCAACCGGTTCATCGCCGTCGACTTCGCCGGGTTCGCCAAGATGGTCGAAGCACTCGGCGGTGTGGAGGTGTGCAGCAAGACCCCACTGCACGACTACGAACTCGGTACCGTCCTCGAGCATTCGGGCCGCCAGATCATCGACGGCCCAACGGCGCTGAATTACGTGCGGGCCCGCCAGGTCACCACGGAATTCAACGGCGACTACGGACGCATCAAACGCCAGCAATTGTTCTTGTCGTCGCTGCTGCGTTCGCTGATCTCCGAATCCACGCTGACCGACCTCAACAAGCTCAACAACGTGGTCAATATGTTCATCAGCAACAGCCGCGTGGACAACGTCCAGACCAAAGACCTTGTTCAGCTGGGCCAGTCGCTGCAGGGCATGACGGCCGGACACTTCACCTTCGTCACGGTGCCCACCGGGGTGACAGACCAGAACGGTGACGAACCGCCGCGCACCGCCGACATGAAGGCGCTGTTCAGCGCGATCATCAACGACGATCCACTGCCTGAGGAGAATGACCAGAACGCGCAGAATCTGTCGCCGACGCCGACCTCGGGACCGACGACCGCACCCACGACGAAGAAGTCATCCCCGCCGAGCGCCGCGCCCGAGGGGCGAAGCGAGCAGGTGACGGCGACCTCGCCCGACGAGGTCACCGTCCGGGTCTCCAATGCGACACCGCAGAGCGGGCTCGCCGCTACCGCCACCAACCAACTCAAGCGCAACGGGTTCAACGTCATGTCACCCGATGACTATCCGAGTTCGGTGAATGCCACGACGGTGTTCTTCTCGCCCGGCAACGAACAGGCGGCGGCGACGGTGGCATCGGCATTCGTCAACTCGAAGGTGGCCCGGGTTTCCGGCTACGGGCAGGTCGTTCAGGTGGTGCTCGGCCCGGACTTCAAGTCGGTGAGCACTCCGGCGCCCAGCGGCTCGTCGCTGTCCGTCCAGATCGAACACAGTCCGGGCAGCACGCCAACCAAATTGCCGGACGACCTGACAGTGACGAACGCCGCCGATACCACCTGTGAATAACCATATTTCGCGTCAGTAGATCGCCGATTCGGACGCCGAGTCAGTAGGCTTGGCGACATGCGGACCGCCTACCATGAGCAACTCTCGGATTTGTCCGAGCGCCTTGGCGAGATGTGCGGGCTGGCGGGGGTAGCTATGGAGCAGGCAACCCAGGCACTCCTGCAGGCCGACCTCGTCCTCGCCGAACAGGTGATCTCTGGCCACGAAGAAATAGCCCAGTTGAGCGCTCGCGCCGAGGAGAGCGCCTTCGTCCTGCTGGCGCTGCAGGCACCGGTAGCCGGCGATCTCCGGTCCATCGTCAGTGCGATCCAGATGGTGGCCGACATCGACCGGATGGGCGCGCTCGCGCTGCACGTCGCCAAGATCGCTCGCCGACGCCATCCTCAGCACGCTTTGCCCGAAGAGGTCAACGGCTATTTCGCTGAAATGGGCAGAGTCGCAGTCGAATTGGGTAACAGCGCGCAAGAAGTGGTGTTGTCGCGCGACCCGGAGAAAGCCGCCCGGATCCGGGAAGAAGACGACGCGATGGACGATCTGCACCGGCACTTGTTCTCGGTGCTGATGGACCGCGAATGGAAGCATGGTGTGGCGGCCGCCGTCGACGTGACGCTACTGGGCCGCTTCTACGAACGCTTCGCCGACCACGCGGTCGAGGTGGCCCGGCGAGTGATCTTCCAAGCGACGGGCAAGTTGCCCGAAGACGAGACGGCGCAGACGACGTCGTAGTAACCCGTTAGCCGAAGCGACCGGAGATGTAGTCCTCGGTGGCCTTTTGCTTGGGGTTGGAGAAGATCTTCTCGGTGTCGTCGATCTCGATGAGCCGGCCGGCCTTCCCCGCGGCTTCCAGGTTGAAAAACGCCGTCTGATCGCTGACACGGGCGGCCTGCTGCATGTTGTGCGTCACGATGACGATCGTGTAGTCCTGCTTCAACTCGCTGATCAGTTCCTCGATCGCCATCGTCGAGATCGGGTCCAGCGCGGAGCATGGCTCGTCCATCAGCAACACATCGGGCTGTACCGCGATCGCGCGCGCGATGCACAACCGCTGCTGCTGTCCGCCGGAGAGACCGCCACCGGGCTTGTGCAGCCGATCCTTGACCTCGTCCCAGAGGTTGGCGCCGCGCAGCGAGTGTTCGGTGACTTCATCGAGCAACCTGCGATTGCGCACGCCCTGCAGCTTCAAGCCCGCCACCACATTGTCGCGAATAGACATGGCGGGAAACGGGTTTGGCCGCTGGAACACCATGCCGATCGCCCGTCGCACAGCAACCGGGTCGATGCCCGGGGCGTAGATGTTTTCATCGTCAAGCATCACTGCGCCCTCGACCCGGGCACCCGGGATGACCTCGTGCATCCGGTTCAGCGTGCGCAAGACGGTTGTCTTGCCGCAGCCGGATGAGCCGATGAAGGCCGTCACACTCCGCGGGAGAATCGACAGCGTCACGTCGGCGACGGCCTGAAACGATCCGTAGTAGATGTTGACGTCTTTGAGGTCCAACCGCTTGGCCACCGGTACTCCTGCCTAGGACTTCTTGGGAGCAAACATCTTCGAAACCAATCTGGCTCCGACGTTGATCACGGCGATCATCACGATCAGGGTAAGCCCCGCTCCCCAGAGTCGCTCGGTGGGAACCGGGTTCACGCCTGCGCCCGCTGCTGTCTCGTTGAACATCATGCCAGGCAACGTCCCCATGAACCCCTGGAAGAGGTCGAAGTTCATCGCCGGCGAATAGCCGACCAGAACCAGCAGTGGCGCCGTCTCGCCCATCACCCTGGCCAGCGCCAACATGATCCCGGTGATGATGCCCGACAACCCTGTCGGAATCACCACCCTGACAATGGTTTTCCATTTCGGCACGCCCAACGCATAGCTGGCCTCGCGGAGATCGGTCGGGACGATCCGCAACATCTCCTCCGTCGAGCGCTCAATCACCGGCAGCATCAGCAGGACCAGCGCTAACGACACCGCGAACCCCGAGCGGCCAAGGCCCAGCGTGACCACACACGACGCGTAGATGAACAATGCGGCAATAATCGATGGCACACCGGACAGGATGTCCACCATGAATGTCGCCAGCCTGCCGAGCCGGGTACCACCCCCGTACTCGACCAGATAGATCGCGAGCATGACTCCGATCGGGACGGAGATCGCGGCGGACATCAATCCCTGCAGCAGGGTGCCGACGATCGCATGGTAGGCGCCGCCCCCGGGCACAAACGGCGTCGTGCCCACCTGCGATCGCGTCCACCACGACGCGGCCGCGATCGCGTTGCACCCCTTGACGATCACCGCGCCCAGCACCCACAGCAGTGGCGCCAGCGCAATCAGCATCGACAGCGAAACCAACACCGTCGCAACGATGTTCGAGGCCCGGCGGCGCCGGCCGAGTCCGGACAGCGTGCGAGCCTTGAGCGGCCGGTCGTAGATCGAGGTCATCGCGCGCCCCTCCGGATGCCGGCGAGGGCGCCGCGCGCCAGCGCATCGACGACAAAGGTCAGCACAAAAAGCACCAGCCCCGCGGCGATATACGCGCCGGCCTTATACCGGTCGTTGAACTCCCACGCGGCGGCCGCGATCTTTGTCGCGAAGGTCGAGCCGCCGTCGAATAGCGACCAGCCGAACGCCTTTTGAGTGCCTCGCAAAATGATCAGCAGCGCGACCGTCTCACCCAAGGCGCGGCCCAGCCCCAGCATCGCGCCGCAGATGTACCCCGACCTGCCGAACGGCAACACCGTTGTGGTGACGACCTCCCAGCGGGTGGCACCGAGTGCCAGTGCGGCCTCGACCTGCTCGTGCGGCGTCTGCACGAAGACTTCCCGGGTGACCGCGGTGATCAGCGGCAGGATCATCACGGCCAGCACGATCCCGCCGGTGAAGATGGTGCCGCCGCCGGCGGGAGACGCAGTGCCATCGGCGAACAGGAACAACCAGCCCAGCGACTGGTTCAGCCAAGTCGCGACCGGCCGTAGCTGCGGAGCCAGGACATACAGACCCCACGCGCCGTAAATGATCGAGGGCACCGCGGCCAGCAGATCGACCGTGTAGGCCAGCGGCCCGGCGAGCCGCCGCGGTGCGTACTGGGTGAGGAAGATGGCGACGCCCAGCGCCACCGGCATCGCCAGGATCAACGCGAACACCGAGATGAACACCGTCACTTGCAGCAGGTCGAGGATGCCGAAGTGCATCGCCGAGGTGTTCGTGGTGATCCAGTTGCCCCGGTAGGTGAAGAAGTCTTCTTGGTTGCGCTTAAATGCCGGTACGGCGCGCACCAGCAGAAACCCGCCGATCGCGATGACGACGGCGGCGACCAGAACCGCCGAGATCTCCGCGACCTTGCGAAAGATCCGGTCCCCGAAGCGGGATTGAACACCCGTCCAGGAGCGGATGGGTACCACTGGCGCCTCGGGAAAGGACGCGGCAGCAACGGCACCCGAACCCGCCTGGGATGGATCTGGCGTCGTCATTGTGAATCCGTCATTGCTGGTTTTCGTATCGGCCCTTGGACCCGCGGGCTACTGCATCGCATTGATCGCAGTGATCAATCGCTCCTTGACCTTATCGGTCAACGGGATGTAGCCCGCCGAGGAAAGGTTGGCCTGACCAGTGTTCACCGCGACGCTCAGGAACGACTTGATCGCCTTGGCGGTCTCGGTGTCGTAACCCTTCGAGCAGACGATCTCGTAGGTGGCCAGCATCAACGGATATGCGCCTGGCTGCTGGGCCGCGTACATCGAATTCAGGTTCAGCACCAGGTCGTTGCCACCCGACACGAAGGTGGCGGTTTCGATCGCGGTGCTGGCCGTCTGGGCGGTCAGCGGGACTACACCGGTGGCCGTGGCGAGTTGCGCGTAGGGAAGGCCGGCCTGGTCAGCGAAGCCCTTTTCGACGTATCCGATGGCGCCGCGGGTAGTCCGCACCGCCTGGATGACACCGGACGACTTCAGCGCTCCTTCGCCGACACCGCCCTGGAATTCGGTACCGATTCCCTGCGACCAGCTCTCGGGCGCCGCGGCGGTCAGAAACTTCTGCAGGTTGTCGGTGGTACCCGACGAGTCCATCCGGTAGATCGGCGCGATCCTGGTGTCGGGCAGGGCGACACCGGGATTCAGCGCCATTAGGACGGGGTCATTCCAGACAGCAATCCGGCCGGTCAGAATCCTGGCCAGCGCGTCGCTGTTGACGACCAACGTCTTGACCTCGGGCAGGTTGTAGACCAGCGCCACCGGCCCGAACACCAATGGCAGGTCCCACGCGGGGTTTCCGTTGCAGCGCTTGGTGGCGGGCAGGATCTGGTCGGTGCTCAGCGGCGAGTCCGATCCCGCGAAGTCGACGTGGCCGGCGATGAATTGCTCACGGCCCGCTCCCGATCCCGTCGGGTTGTACGACACGGACTTTCGTGGGCAGTACTGACCCCAGACATGGCTGAACACCGCCATCGCGTTCTGTTGAGCGGTCGACCCTTCGGCCGTCAGTTCGCCTTTGCCGCCGCAGGTCGGCGTGCCGACTGGTCCCGAGGACGCTACCGAGGCCGGGTCGTGACGATTGTCATCGCCGCCGCAGGCCGTCAGGACCGCACTGGTCATCGTGATCGTCAGGACCGCTGCAGCCAGCGCCTTGCCCACGTTGTCCAGGCTCACCGATCTCGCTTTCTGACGCAGTTTCGACGCATGGGCCCGCCGCTCGAAACTATGCGCTGACGCCCCGTTCACAAGAGTGCCTAAGTGGTGAACGTGCGGTGAATTGTCAGCTGGCACGCCACTTCTGCCTGCGCTTTCTTTCAGCCCGTGGTGGACGCCGGCGCATAGGCGGTGTCAACGCTGTAGGTGGTGAATCCTTGTCGCTGATAGGTCCGAACCGCGGCGACATTGTCCGACTCGACATAGAGCAGCACGGTGACGTCGCCCGAGTCCAGCGGGCCGAGGAGGCGCCGCGCCAGCGACTCGATGCCCACGGCCGTCAACATCTGCCCCAGCCCGCGGCCTTGCGCGGACGGGTCGACACCGAGGACGTAGACCTCACCGAGACGCGGTTGGTCGAGGTGCACCTTGGTCCAGTGGAAGCCCACTAGCGCCTCGCTGTCGTCGAACGCCAAGAACAAGCCGGCTGGGTCAAACCACGGCTCGCTGCGCCGTTCGGCCAGGTCGGCCGCGGTCCACCCGCCCTGCTCGGGATGGTCAGCGAACGCGGCGTTGTTCACCCGCAGCAGCTCGGCGTCGTCGTCGGCACCCGCGTAGGTGCGCACCCGCACGCCGGGCAATGGGCTCACCGGGCCGGGGATCTGGTGCAGCGACAGTCTCATCTGGACGAGTTCGCGCACCGCGACCAACCCCAGCGCGGCCGCGGTCGCGGCTGCCGGCGCCAGCGTACCGTGCGCCCAAAAGCGATTATTCCCATGGGTTTTGGCGATTGCCGCACGTCCCATCGCCGTGCCGATACCGCGCCGGCGGGCTTGCGGGCGGACCACGAGTTCGGCCATCCCGTCGCCGCCGTCACGCGGCGGACTGAGATTGAGGTAGCCCTGGATCGTGTTGTCGGCCATGACCAGCAGGTGATCCGTGCGGTCGTGCCCGAGTTCGCGAAGAACCTGCTCGCCGACGGGCGCCACACCATCGAATTCGGTTGCCGCAGCGACCAGTTCACGCACCTCCTGCTGCTCTTCAGCGGTTAGTGCGGAGCGCCAGTCAGGCCCCCGGTCCGACCACGTCACTGACTGCGCAGCGGGTCGGCCAGTGGGTCTTGCAGATTCTCGGAGTCGGCCTCGTCGCTTTCGGGCTCATCATCGGGTGCGGGAATCGGCGCTCGTCCGCGCGCCGGACGAACCGCCTTGTAGCCCACATTGCGGACCGTGCCGATCAGCGCCTCGTACTCGGGTCCGAGCTTGGCCCGCAGCCGGCGCACGTGCACATCGACCGTGCGGGTGCCACCGAAGAAGTCGTATCCCCACACCTCGTGCAGCAGCTGGGCGCGGGTGAACACCCGTCCCGCATGCTGGGCCAGGTACTTCAGCAGCTCGAACTCTTTGTAGGTGAGGTCCAGCGGGCGGCCCCGCAGTCGCGCGGTGTAGGTGCCCTCGTCGATCACCAGCTCGCCGAGGCTGACCTTGCCGGCGCTTTCCTGGTCGGCTAGCCCACCACGGCGACCCACCACCAGCCGTATCCGCGCGTCGACCTCGGCGGGCCCGGTGCCGGGCAGCAGGATTTCGTCCAGCCCCCAGTCGGCGCTGACCGCGACCAGGCCGCCCTCGGCCACCACCGCCACGACCGGGACGGACCGGCCTGCGGTGCTCAACAGACGGCAAAGCCCGCGCGCGGCCGATAGATCGGTGCGCGCGTCGACGAGCACCGCGTCCGCGGTCCCCGCCTCCAGTAGCGAGGAGGGCTCGGGTGGCGCCGTCCGCACGGTGTGGGGAAGCAACGACAACGACGGCAGGACCGGGTCCGGGTGCAGCTCAGAGGTGAGTAGTAGTAGCTCCAACAAGCCCCTCCAGCTCGTGGGAAAGGCATCTCCCAGATTCATAAAGCACGTGTCGTTAGTGGCCAGGCCATCTAACGATAACGTGCTACCTGGCCTTTGTGCGTGTCCTTGCCAACGACTGTGAGCCCCGCCACGAGGCAGTCCGGACCGTAATCCCCCGCCACGCGCCGTGCCGAACTACGCCACAATATGCGCATGCGCAGGGTGCTGATCAGTGTGATCACCTCGGTTTCCGCCGTGGCGGCCATCGTCGTCGGCACCGTCGGGGTGGACTACGGCGCCAGCATTTACGCCGAATACCACCTCTCGCGCGCCGTACGCAACGCGGCGGATCTGGGGTCGGACCCCTTCGTGGCCATCCTGGCGTTCCCGTTCATTCCGGAGGCCCTGCACCGCCACTACAACGAGCTGGAGATCAAGGCCAACGGCATCGATCACGCGCCGACCGGCAAGGCCACGCTGGAAGCCACCATGCACTCGATCGACCTGACCTACGCGTCGTGGCTGATCAGACCCGATGCGAAGCTGCCGGTAGGCAAGCTGGAGAGCCGCATCATCCTCGACTCAACGCACCTGGGCCGCTACCTCGGCATGGACGACCTGATGGTGGAGGCGCCGCCCGCGGAGACCAACGACGCCACCGGCGGCACCACCGAATCGGGCATTTCCGGCGACCACGGGCTGGTCTTCAGCGGCACCCCGAAATCGGCAAACTTCGACCACCGGGTGAGCGTGTCGGTGGACCTGTCGATCGCCCCCGATGACCCGGCGACACTCGTGTTCACCCCGACCGGGATCCTCACCGGTCCCGACACCGCCAACCAGGCCGTCCCGGACGACAAGCGCGATGCCGTCCTGCGCGGCTTCGCCGCCAGACTGCCCGACCAGCGGCTGCCGTTCGGCGTGGCGCCGCGCACGGTGGGGGCTCGCGGCTCGGACGTCATCATCGAGGGCATCACCACGGGAGTAACCGTGACCCTCGAAGGGTTTAAGCAATCATGACCCGCGCTATCGACGAGGCCGTGGGGGTACCGCGCCCTTGCGGGGAACAGTGGTGCCCATGACGACCGTTGTCGTCGCGATCGTGGCGGCTATTGCCCTGGCGGCAGCAGCCGGCTGGCTGATGACACGTCGCTCCGGAAACCTGAAAGAGGTCGATTCCGGTCCCGGCGAGAGCGCCGGTGCCGACTCCGCGGACCTGGGCCTGTCCCGTACCGGGCCGACCGTTGTGCATTTCAGCGCACCGTGGTGCGGACCCTGCGATCGTGTCCGCCGGGTGGTCGGCCAGGTGTGCGACAACATCGGCGACGTGGCGCATGTCGAAGTCGACATCGACGCCAACCCTGCAGCCGCACGCCGGTTTTCGGTGTTGTCGCTGCCGACAACCCTGATTTTCGACGTTGACGGACGTCAGCGTTACCGGGCATCCGGTGTCCCCAAGGCCGCCGACCTGCGTTCCGCGCTCGAACCGCTGTTGGCTTGATCGCGATGTCATTGGGTAAGCTGACCGACATGTCATCCCGCACGGAGCCCATGCTCACCAGGCGTCGCGCAGTCGATCTGTGCCGCATCGCGGGTTGTTGTTGTCGCTGTTGCTGTAGCTGCTGAGTAGCTGCGCCCGCCCGCGCAGCACTCGGAGCAGCCCGGAACCCCACCGTGGTGCCTCTACTTTTCCGTGCAACAGGCGAATAGGAGTCTTTCGTGTCAAGCATCAATACCAGCGTCCAGCTGGACCGCGTCGACGTTCGCGGACCCAGATTCGCCGCCTGGGTCACCACCGCGGTCCTGATCGCCACGCTGCTCGTCTCGGCGCTGAGCCCGCCGGCGGCCGCGATCATCCTGGGTCTGCAGGCCGTGGTCTTCGCGATCGGTGCTCTCGGCGGCCCGCGCCGGCACCCCTACGGCCGGGTGTTCGCCATCGCGGTGGCACCCCGGCTGGGCCCGGTCAAGGAGCGCGAACCGGTGGCTCCCCTGAAGTTCGCCCAATTGGTCGGCCTGGTCTTCGCGATCGTCGGCACTACCGGATTCGCCGTCGGTGCGCCCCTGGTGGGCGTCGTCGCGACGGCCTTCGCTCTGGTGGCGGCATTCCTGAATGCGGCCTTTGGCATCTGCCTGGGCTGCCAGCTTTATCCGCTCGTGGTTCGCTTACGACCGACCGCCGGTCCGGCGTGACCCAAGTTCATCGCAAGTAATCGAAAGGATCCACCCCATGGCACGCTCTGACGTCCTGGTCTCCGCCGAGTGGGCGGAGAAAAACCTCGACACGGCGAACGTCGTGTTCGTCGAGGTCGACGAGGACACCAGTGCCTACGACGGAGGCCACATCGCCGGTGCGATCAGGCTCGACTGGCGCACCGACCTGCAGGACCCCGTCAAGCGCGACTTCGTCGACGCCCAGCAGTTCTCGAAACTGCTGTCCGACCGCGGCATCGCCAACGACGACACCGTGGTGCTCTACGGCGGCAACAACAACTGGTTCGCCGCGTACGCCTACTGGTACTTCAAGCTGTACGGCCACCACGACGTCAAGCTGCTCGACGGCGGCCGCAAGAAGTGGGAGCTCGACGGACGCCCGCTGACCGCCGACACCGTCAGCCGGCCGGCCACCTCGTACACCGCCGCGCCGCCGGACAACACGATCCGGGCGTTCCGGGACGAGGTCATCGCGGCCATCAACACCAAAAACCTGGTCGACGTGCGCTCCCCCGACGAGTTCTCGGGAAAGATCCTGGCGCCCGCGCACCTGCCGCAGGAGCAAAGCCAGCGACCCGGACACATCCCGGGAGCGATTAACGTGCCGTGGAGCCGCGCCGCTAACGAGGACGGCACCTTCAAGTCGGACGAGGAGCTGGCCAAGCTGTACGCCGATGCCGGCCTGGACGGCACCAAGGAAACGATTGCCTACTGCCGAATCGGGGAACGTTCGTCGCACACCTGGTTCGTTCTGCAGGAATTACTCGGGCATAAGAACGTCAAGAACTACGACGGCAGTTGGACGGAATACGGCTCCCTGGTGGGCGCCCCGATCGAGTTGGGAAGCTGATATGTGCTCTGCACCTAGGCAAGGACAGACGTTGCCGGCCAGCGTCGACCTGGAGAAGGAAACCGTGATCACCGGCCGCGTCGTCGACCGCGACGGCCAGGCCGTCGGTGGCGCGTTTGTCCGCCTGCTGGACTCGTCTGACGAGTTCACGGCAGAGGTCGTGGCGTCGGCCACCGGCGACTTCCGGTTCTTCGCGGCACCGGGAGCGTGGACGCTGCGGGCGCTGTCCAAGGCGGGCAACGGCGACGCCGTCGTCGCGCCGTCGGGCGCCGGTATCCACGAGGTGGACGTCAAGATCGCATGACCGCTGACGCCGCGACCGGGATGCCGGAAGCGCGGTTGACGGCGCGAGGCGAATAGACTCGCTAGCGTGGTGCTCTTCTTCGAGATCATGCTGGTCGCGGCAGTCGTGGTCATCTCCTGGTTTGCGTTGTACACCCTCTACCGGCTCATCACCGACGAGTCGTGACTTACGAGGACCCTGAGGGACCGGCCGGTTCTGCAGGCTCCGGCGACCGCGCGATGGCTGCCGCCGCCGAACGCGCCAAGGTGACCGCGGCCCGCAACATCCCCGCCTTCGACGATCTGCCGGTCCCGCCCGACACGGCGAACCTGCGCGAAGGCGCCAACCTCAACGACGCACTGCTCGCCTTGCTGCCGCTGGTCGGCGTGTGGCGCGGGGAGGGCGAGGGCCGGGGACCCGATGGCGACTACCGATTCGGGCAGCAGATCGTGGTCTCCCACGACGGCGGCGACTACCTGAATTGGGAAGCCAGATCCTGGCGCCTGGACGCCGGGGGAAATTACCAGGAGCCCGGCCTGCGCGAGACCGGCTTCTGGCGGTTCGTCCTCGACCCCGACGATCCGAGCGAATCCCAGGCCATCGAGCTGTTGCTCGCCCACTCGTCCGGTTACGTCGAACTCTTCTATGGGCGACCGCGCAACCAGTCGTCGTGGGAGCTGGTGACCGATGCCCTGGCCCGTAGCCGGTCGGGGGTTCTGGTCGGTGGCGCCAAGCGCCTCTACGGCATCGTCGAAGGCGGTGACCTCGCCTACGTGGAGGAGCGGGTGGACGCCGACGGCGGACTGGTCCCGCATCTGTCGGCCCGGCTGTCGCGATTCGTCGGCTAGCGGCCCGCTGCTGTTGCCGGACTGGCTAATTCGCGCTCGCACCAAATCATTGCCATCGCCCAATTTTTTGCGTGTACTGTTCGACGTCCGAGCAGCCGCGCGAAGGGAGATCGGCGGATGCGTCCCACGAGGGCACCCTCGCCCATCTTGCGCTGGGCGGTAACCGCGGTCGGCCTGCTGATGATCGCCTACCTGGCCGTGCTGGACGTGCGCCCCTCCATCGACGACTCTTTTCCAGCCTGGGTGGGGTGGTTCGGTCGGCCGGGATCGATGCCGACGCTCGCCGTCGTTGTCGTCGTGCTCATTTGGGCTTCCGTGCTGAATTTCCGCTCGGGTAGCCACCGGGTGGTGGGTGTTTCGTTCACCCTGATCGCAGCTCTGGTCCCGATGACGGCGATTCTCGGGCTGACGTCCTATTGGGGATGTCACGATGCCAACCATCCCGCCTTGTTCACACCCCTGATGGCGACGGCCAGTCTGGTCAAGGGCGGCACCGGGGACTTCTCGGTCAGTGGCAAAACCTGCCCGAGCCCCACGCCAGTCGGCCTGGAACTGGCCCGGATCGCCGCGCTGTCGGCGATTTTCACCGGGTTGGGCGGTGCCGTGGTCGGGGTCTTCCGATCCCAGGTGGACCGAATGCGCGCCAACTGGGCCGAATCCGTCACGGCGGTCGTCGGTATCGACAGTGATACCCAGTCGATGCTCAGCGCCGTCGCGCGCACCTTGGACCGACGCAGCACCCTGGTCGTCATCACGGGCGCCAGCGACGACCGTGTTCAGGGGGCCCGCCGCCAAGGCGCCCGGGTGGTGCTGGTGGACTTCAACAACCCGTCGACACTGGTGTCACTTCGGTTGTGGCGCCGCCTTTCTCGGCTCTACCTAATGGCACCGGACCCGGCGCTCAACCTGTCGTGGCTGGATCTGATCAGCCGCCGGCTCTCCGAAATCGCGCACAAGCAGCGGTTGCCGCTGATCGTGCGCATGGACGATCCCTGGCTGGCCCAGGCGTGGCGCGCCCAGCAGTTCGGCGGATCGGACACCCGATGGGCGGCCGACGTGGTCGGCAAATACGAGGTGACCGCGGGCCGGTTACTCAACAGCATCATGGCGACGGGGCGTACCAAGCATGTATTCGTCTGCGGCACTTCACAATTGACACTGGCACTGTGCGCGGACCTGACTCAACGCGCGCTGGAGCGCGACTTCTACACGCCGCCCGGCGCGGTCGCGTTGCCCGCGCTGACCCTCGTCGAAAGAGACGCCGAAGATTACCTGCGCGATCACGAGTTCCACCGCCAGCAAGCCGGATTCGCCTCGGAGGGCCCGACGATCGACGCGGTGGCCGAGGCTCCGACGGTACCGACCATGCTGAAGCTGATCGACGAAGTCGACCCTGCCACCAGCGCGGTCATCTTCGTCGACGTGCATGCCGGGACAACTGCGGCCAGGCTGGCCGCCCGCTTCCCCGACATGCCCATCTACGCCTCTGACCTGAACACCAGCATCACCGATGACTCGATCCAGGTCGTCGGCCGACTGCAGTCCTACTCGCTGGTGCTCGACACCCAAGAGGGCCAGGTTCAGGACGCGTGGGAGCGCGCAGCCCGGCTCATCCACGAGCGCTATGTCGCCACGATCGACCCGAGCTGGACGCGGGGGCCCGCATCGGTGCCGTGGGCCGAGCTCAACGAGTTCTACCGCGGGTCCAACCGGCGCCAGGTCCGCAACGCGTTATGGATGGTCGAACAGATCGCGGGGCATACCTGGAACACCTGGGGCAGCCCGCCACAGCAGCTGTCGGGCAGCGAGATGGCAGAGCTGACGCCACTGGAACAGCTTGCGCTGATGGGCTTCGACCACGACTCCGCGCTGCAGATGGCCCAGGCAGAGCACGAGGACTGGTGCCGCTACTACCGGCGCAACGGCTGGAAGTACGGCTCCCCACGCGACGACTCACGCAAGATCCACAACAAGCTCGTCGACTGGTCCGTGGTGGAAAGCGACCCGGAACTGCTCAACGCCGCGGTGCGCAGTCTGGCGGGCACGCTGTGGAGCCTGCGACAGCTGGGCTTCCGGTCGCGTCCGCTGTGGCAGTCCTTCACCCGGGTCGGGACGGTCGCGGCCGAACAACGAAGCGCGCCTTGGACTTGGACGTCGGACTCCGGACACACCATGCGCGCCGATGCGGGCGACTGGGCGATCTCCGAGGACGGCAAGGTCTGGTCGGTACGCGACGACATCTTCCGGGACACCTACGAGCCCGCGGGTGACGGGCAGTGGCAACGCACCGGGCGGGTACAAGCCCGCCCGGCGTATCCGGGCGAGACGATCGAGACGCTGGAGGGCCCTACAAATGCCGCCGAAGGCGACTGGGTCGTGCGCGGAGCCAACGGTGAACAATGGCCGGTTCCCGGTGACGAGTTCACCCGGCGCTACGCCGAATACCGGCCGCCCGAAGAAGCCGCTGCCCCAGACGTCGGCAAGGGCTAACCGGTCGCCCGTTGCCGAGGCCAAAATTGCGCTGAAAATTTGCGCATCCTGTAGCGGCCCAACACTGATACGGTATCGGCGCATGTGCGTACGGGTCGCGCAGGCAGGCTTTCGCTCCCGTTGGTTCGCTCCGCTTCACCCTAGGAGACTGCGATGGCGCTGTTTATCAGCTACTCGAGCCAAGATCGGTCGACGGTCGACTCCCTGACCACCGCCCTTCGGCGCGGGCAGAACCAGGTGTGGTTCGACCAAGAGCTCGGCGGCGGCGACTCGTGGTGGGCCAAGATCCTCGAGCAGATCCGCGAGTGTGAAGTGTTCATCGTCGCGTTGTCGAGCAACTGGCTGCAATCCAAGCCGAGCCAGGCGGAGCTACGCTACGCCCAGGCCCTGGGTCGCCCGATCCTTCCGGTGCGCATCGGTGAAGTCGACAGCATGCGCGTGAATCCCCTTGCCGCATTGCAGATCATCGACTACCGCGAACCGACGGTGGACGCCGGCATCCAGTTGGTCACCGCCGTGCACGCGCTTCGCAGCAAGCCCGTGCCGTTGCCCGACCCGCTGCCCCCCGAGCCCCCGGTGCCGTTCGGCTACATCACCCGGCTGGGGAACACCCTGGCCGAAAAGGAGCTGAGCCCGCAGCAGCAGCTGCAGCTGTTGGTCGAGCTACGGTCCGGGTTCGACGAGGACGGCGACGACCCCAGTGCCCGCGGCGACATCGCGCAGCTGCTGCGCATGCTGCGCCTGCGACACGACGTCACGTACCGCACCCGAAGCGAAATCGACAACGTGCTGGCCGAAATCGAGGCCAAGGACGGTTCGCCCGGGGGCGCCGCCAAGGACGCGGCTCCCGCGGCTCCGACCGCGGCCGCGCCGACCGGCGCGAACGCGGTCACCGTCCCGACCGCGGTGAGCGGCGGCGCGGCCGGCGGCGGGTCGAACAAACGGCTGCTGATCATCGGCGGCGCCGCAGTCGCGGTCATCGCCGCGATCGCGATCGTCGTGGTGATGACCACGCAGAGCGGCAAGACGAAACCGGCTCCGAAGGCATCGAACTCGAACTCGGCACCGACGGTGGCGAATTCGGGTCCGTCCGCGCAGCTGGACTCGTATCTGCTGGGACCCGCCGATGTCGGCGCAATCGTGAACGATCCGAACCTCGTGGTCTCCGAAAAAGCGGCGCAGCTGCGCAACTTGAGGGCGACGCTGTCAATCCCGGATTGCAAGGGCGCCTACGAGCCCATCGAAGAAACGGCCTACAAGGGCGCCGACGGCTACGTCGCGGTGAGCGGCCAAGCCGTGCACACCGGTGGCGAAAATCCGGCGCACCGCCTCTATGAGGCGGTAGCGAAATTCGCGTCGCCCGACGCGGCCGCGGCGTTCGTGCGGACAACCGCGGACAAGTGGAAAGCCTGCGCCGGACAATCGGTCACCGTCGACTTCAACGGAAAATCCGCGGCGTGGAAGTTCGGGGAAGTCACCGGAACGGTGCCGAGGATCTATCAGGAGCGCACCGAGGCGGATGGCACCCGCGTCTGCCACCACGCCCTGCACGCGGCGTCCAGCGTGGTCGTCGACTTGTTGCTGTGCGGCCCCGACGCCGAGACCGGCCAAGCGGGCAAACTCGCCGGGCAGATCGCAGCGCGGGTGAGCCAGTAGCGGCCCAAGACATGGAACGGCCCCCGAGCCATGCTCCCGGTTGGACAGACCAGGAAGCTCGGGGGCCGGGTGGCTACGTGGAATTCGCCAGCGCGCGTACATCGCTAGCTCTTCGGAAGCCATGTAGCTAGCGCGTAGCCACCTCACATGTCCATGAAGCTATCAATTTCGCGGACCACCTCCTTCCTTGTGTACGGCCGACCGTACCCGCCACTGCGCGAGCCGACAACACAATTCAGCGCTCAGCGATCACAGACGATCGCCGCGTCGACCAGCTGGGCGAAGTCCTCCGTCATCGGCGATCGACCCAGCGGACGACCGTCGAGCGTGTGCACGCGAGCGGCCAGGGTCATGCTGGATACCAACCAGATCCCTTGGGCGGCATGCAAATCCGCGACTCGAAGCGCCCGATAGTCGCAATCGTAGCCTTTACTGCGCGCCACCTCGAACAGCGCCTGCTGCGTGGTGCCGCGCAAAATCGGATACCAGGGCGGCGGCGTCAGCAGGCACGGATTGCTGTCCGGGCCCGAATCGGAATCGGTGGCGATCACCACCGTCGAACGCGGGCCCTCCAGGATGTAGCCGTCGGAGCTGACGAAAATCACGTCGCCGGCGCCCCGCTGGGCGGCGTGGCGCAGGGCGGCCATATTCACCGCGTACGACAGGGTTTTCGCACCAGCCAACAACCAGGGCATCTCGCCGACACCGGTCGCGGGTACTCCCCGGTCCAGCGTGATCGCCGCCACCCCATTGTGGCGAACCACGGCAACCCTTTCCGGGACCGCGCTGACCATCACGTACGCAGTGGGCCCCGAACCACTCTCGCGACCCCGGCTGTAGATCAACCGCAACGCGGCTTCGGCAGCCGAGCCGGCCACCCACTCCCGGGTGGCGATGTCGATCGCGCGCCGCCACTTCGGCAAGTCCGGCTGGGGCAGGTCCATGAATTTGGCCGATTGGGTCAGGCGCTGCAGATGCGGCCCAACCAGGCAGGCGCCGCCGTCGCGGACCAAGAGGGTCTCGAAGGCACCGTCACCGCGGACGGCCGCGAGATCGTCGGCGTACAGGATCGGGGTGCCGGGCGGATGTATCTCGCCGTCGAGGGTGACTATCACACCCGTCTGGGCTGCCATGCCGACTGAGCCTAGCCGCCGGCGTGAACCGGGGGCAGCACACCGTCGTCGCCGAATGTGCGGCCAGCCGCACGCTCGTCGCCGAATACGCGGCTGGCCGCACATTCGCGGTCGCGGGCTTGGAGCCGGGTGCGCCCAGATCCGTAGAGTTGACGTGTGACCCGCGCCGGCGACGATGCAGCGCGCAGCGATGAAGAGGAGCGGCGCACATGACTGCAGTACCCGCCCCCGATTCCGGGCCCGACGCCGGCGCGATCTGGCACTACGGCGACCCACTCAGCGAGCAGCGCGCGGCCGAGACCGATGCCGTGCTGGTGGACCGCTCGCATCGCGCGGTGCTCACCCTGACCGGCGCGGACCGGCAGAGCTGGCTGCACAACATCTCGACCCAGCACGTCAGCGAACTTGCCGACGGGGCCAGTACGCAGAACCTCAGCCTGGACGGGCAGGGCCGGGTCGAGGACCACTGGCTGCAGACCGAGCTCGGCGGCGTCACCTACCTCGACACCGAACCGTGGCGCGGCGAACCGTTGCTGGGTTACCTGAGCAAGATGGTGTTCTGGTCGGACGTCACCCCGGCGGCGGCCGACATGGCGGTGTTGTCAGTGATCGGACCCCGGCTGTCGGACCGCGCGGTGCTGGACGTGCTCGGCCTGGACGCCCTGCCCGACGAGCTGGTCGCCATTCCGCTCGCCAGCGGTGGCTTTGTGCGGCGGATGCCCGCGTCGGGGGCCGGCCAGATCGAACTCGACCTGTTGGTGCCGCGCGCCGATTCGGCTGACTGGCAAAGCCGCTTCACACGGGCCGGCGTGCGTCCGGCCGGGGTGTGGGCCTATGAAGCCCATCGGGTCGCGGCGGTCCGCCCGCGCCTCGGCGTCGACACCGATGAACGCACGATTCCGCACGAGGTGCGCTGGATCGGTGGTCCCGGCGCGGGGGCGGTCCATCTGGACAAGGGCTGCTATCGCGGGCAAGAAACCGTCGCCCGAGTCCACAACCTGGGCAAACCACCCCGGATGCTGGTGCTGTTGCACCTGGACGGCTCCGTGGACCGGCCGTCGACCGGCGACCCGGTGCTGGCGGGCGGGCGCGCGGTGGGACGACTGGGCACCGTCGTCGACCACGTGGATCTGGGCCCGATCGCGCTGGCGTTGGTCAAGCGCGGGATACCGGCCGACACCGAACTGACGACCGGTGCGGAGGGCTCGGTGGCGGCGGTTATCGACGCCGATTCGCTGCCACCGAGCGAACAGATCGGCGCGGGACGGCTTGCCGTCGAGCGGTTGCGGGGCGGGACAAGATAATGTCCGTTGAAGTCCAACACGGCGGGCAGGGGGCACCGACGCTCATCCGCGAGGCACGGTAAGCTGTTGGCAGGACAATAACGACACCAGAGATCGGAGCCGCCTACTTGTTAGGCCGCTCCGTTATTGCGCGAGGGGGTTCCCCCATGGGCCGCGGCCGGGCTAAGGCAAAGCAGACCAAGGTTGCTCGAGAACTTAAATACAGCTCCCCGCAGACCGACTTCGATCGGCTTCAGCGCGAGCTGGCGGGGACCGGTGCGGACGAATCCGGCGACCTAGATGGCGCCGACGAATCTTGGGATCGCGAAGAAGACTGGCGCCGATAAAGCTTGCCTCGTGCCGATGCCGCGTGCATCGGCACAGTGTTGTTCCCAGCTAGGCGTTGTTCCCGGTTAGCCGCGGGCGCTTAAAATCTCGGATGCTGCCCAACGAGTTTCGCGCGCGGACCTTCTTTTCCGCCTTTGCAGATCGTCCCTAACACCCAGCAGTCCAGATGGCGTGCGGTCAAAATCGCGAGGGCGCGGTCGGTGTCCTCGGGTGCGACGACGGCGATCATGCCGACACCCATGTTGAAGGTCTTCTCCATCTCCTCGCGGACAATGCGGCCGCGCTGGGCGATCATCGCGAATACCGGCGCGGGCGTCCAAGTGCCACGGTCGACCTCGGCGGTCAACCCGTGCGGGATCACCCGCTGCAGGTTGCCCGCCAGTCCACCACCGGTGACATGGCAGAACGTGCGCACGTGGGTTTCGGCGGCCAGCGCCAGGCAGTCCTTGGCGTAGATCCGGGTGGGCTCCAGCAACTCTTCACCCAGCGTGCGACCGAACTCTTCGACGTAGCCGGCCAGGTTCATCCGGTCGATCTCGAGTAGGACACTGCGAGCCAGGGAATATCCGTTGGAATGCAATCCGGAGGACCCCATCGCGATGATGACGTCGCCGGGCTTGACCCGGTCGGGCCCCAGGATGTCGTCGGCCTCGACGACGCCGACCCCGGTGGCTGAGATGTCGTAGTGATCCGGTTCCATCAAGCCGGGGTGTTCGGCGGTCTCCCCGCCCAGCAGCGCGCACCCGGCCCGCACGCATCCCTCGGCGATACCGCCGACGATGGCTGCCACCCGTTCGGGCACGGTGCGGCCGACGGCGATGTAGTCCTGCAGGAACAATGGCTCGGCGCCGCAAACAACCAGGTCATCGACCACCATGGCTACCAGGTCGAGGCCGACCGTGTCGTGCTTATCCATCGCCTGCGCGACCGCCAGCTTGGTGCCGACGCCGTCGCTGGAGGCCGCGAGCACCGGTTCGCGGTAATCGCCACGCAGCGCGAACAATCCGGCGAATCCGCCCAGCCCGCCAAGCACCTCGGGCCTGGTGGCTTTCGCAGCCAGCGGCTTGAACAGATCGACCGCGCGGTCACCGGCTTCGATATCCACCCCGGCCGATGCGTAGGTAATGCCCTGGCTGCCCGGTTCATCTCCGGGGCTTTTTCCGGGATCCGTCATCGCGATAAAGGCTACCGGTAGGCGCTTCGCGCCGGTATCAAACGTCTTTGAAGGATTCGGTGGGAAATTCCGTCAGTGGTTGACGGGAACCTCATCGGCCGCCACATCGCCGAGCTCTGCACCACGCGCCGCATTGGCGAGCATGTGCTCGATGACGTTCTTGCCCAGCGCGGTCTCGCTGGGCAGCTCGATCGGATATTTGCCGTCGAAGCAGGCGGTGCACAGCCGGGAGGCCGGCTGCTCGGTCGCGGCGACCATGCCGCGCAGCGAGATGTAACCCAGCGTGTCGGCGCCGATCGCGTGCCGCACCGCCTCGAGCATCTCTTCCTCGTCCTCGACGGCGTTGGCGATCAATTCGGCCGGCGACGGGAAGTCGATGCCGTAGAAGCACGGCCACTTCACCGGGGGCGAGGCAATCCGCACGTGCACCTCGACGGCGCCGGCCTCGCGCAGCATGCGCAACAACGCCCGCTGAGTGTTGCCCCGCACGATCGAGTCGTCGACGACGATGAGCCGCTTGCCGCGGATCACCTCTTTGAGCGGGTTGAGCTTCAGCCGGATGCCCAACTGGCGGATGGTCTGCGACGGCTGAATGAATGTCCGCCCGACGTAGGCGTTCTTCATCAGGCCCTGCCCGTAGGGAATGCCGGACTCCTGCGCGTATCCCACCGCGGCCGGGGTGCCCGATTCCGGCACACCAATCACCAGGTCCGCGTCCACCGGGCGTTCGCGTGCCAGCCGACGGCCGATCTCCACCCGCGCGCCGTGCACCGATCGACCGCCGATGGTGCTGTCCGGCCGGGCCAGGTAGACGTATTCGAAGACGCAACCCTTGGGGGTGGGGTTGGCGAAGCGGGTGGACCGCACCCCGTCCGCGTCGATGGCCAGCAATTCACCCGGCTCGATGTCGCGGACGAACGAGGCACCGACGATGTCGAGCGCCGCCGTTTCGGAGGCCACCACCCAGCCGCGGTCGAGGCGTCCGAGCGAAAGCGGCCGCACCCCATGGGGATCGCGGCCGGCGTACAGCGTGTTCTCGTCCATGAACGTCAGACAGAACGCCCCGCGCACGGTCGGCAGCAGTTCCAGCGCCGCCTGTTCCAGGGTGGAGTCGGCCGCGCCGTGGGCGAGCAGCGCGCCCAGGATGTCGGAGTCCGTCGTCGCCGGGGCCGGGCAACGCTTGGCGATCAGCCCGGCGTCGCGCGCGCGTGCGGCAAGTTCGGCGGTGTTGACCAGATTCCCGTTGTGGCCCAAGGCAACCCCGGTGCCCGCCGCGGTGTTGCGGAACACCGGCTGCGCGTTTTCCCAGGTGGTATCGCCCGTCGTGGAGTAGCGGCAGTGCCCGATCGCGACGTGGCCCTGCATGGCCGCCAACGTCTGCTCGTCGAATACCTGGCTGACCAGGCCGAGGTCTTTGAAGACCAGTACCTGAGATCCATCGGCGACGGCGATACCGGCGGCTTCCTGACCGCGATGCTGCAGCGCGTAGAGGCCGTAGTAAGTGAGTTTGGCAACTTCCTCGCCCGGGGCCCATACCCCGAATACACCGCACTCTTCGCGGGGCGAGTTCAGGTCCTGCTCGGATTCATCTGATCCAGCGACGGTCACGGTGGGCGGCTCCCTAGCGAGGGGTAGTGACGCTTCGGAGTTTACGGGCAGGTAAGCCCAGTGGACGAATCTGTCGGGCGTGTTGAGCATGAAAGTTCGCGGCGTGTCACCCTAAACCTGCAGTTCAGAGTTATATTCAGCGCACCTCGAACAGGGGCAACCAGTGGTCAATTTCACCCGCCCGCGAGCCCGAGAGCGTTAACAATCCGTTCGTTTTCGCGTCGGCGAGCGTCAACATCCCGGTGGCCAGCAGCAGCCAGGTCCGCGGATCGGTCTCGACGACGTTGGGCGGTGTGCCCCGGGTGTGTTTCGGCCCGGCCACGCACTGCACGGCGACGAACGGCGGGATCCGGATCTCGACGCTGGCGCCGGGGGCCAGCGCGGCCAGGGTGCGCGCGGTGAGCCGGACCGCGGCCGCCAGGGTGGCGCGATCGGGAGCCGGACGGGTTTGGTCGCGCAGCCAGTCCGAGACGGTCATCAGGACCTGACGTGTCTTGGCCGGATCGGCAGTATCGCGGGCGGCCATACCCTAGGGTCGCAGATCATGCAGCGTCGTCGTTCGCGGCCGCCGCCCCCGTATAAAACCGTCGGCCTCGTGACGATCGTGGTCATGGGGCTCATCGGGTTGGTCCTGTACTCGCAGTTTCACGGAGACCTCACCCCGAAGACGAAGTTGACCATGGTGGTCGCCCGCGCGGGTTTGGTGATGGATCCCGGATCCAAGGTCACCTACAACGGCGTCGAGATCGGCCGGGTGGCTGGTATTTCCGAGATCACCGAGCGCGGCAAGCCGGCCGCCGAGGTGGTGCTGGACGTCACTCCGAAGTACGTCAACATGATTCCGGCCAACGTGGCGGCCGAAGTAAAGGCGAGCACGGTGTTCGGCAACAAATACGTTGCGCTGACTTCACCGAAAAACCCCGCGCCACAACCGATTACACCTTCAACGGTGATCGACGCGACGGCGGTGACGACCGAGTTCAACACCGTATTCCAGACGTTGACCTCGATCACCGAGAAGATCGATCCGGTCAAGGTGAACCTGACGCTGTCCGCGACGGCGCAGGCGCTGGCCGGGCTGGGCGAAAAATTCGGCGCATCGTTGCTCAATGGCAACGCGATCCTCGACGACCTGAACCCTCAAATGCCGATGATCCACTTGGACATTGCGCGGCTGGCGGCGCTGGGCGACACATACGCCGATGCCGCGCCGGACTTGTGGGCTGCGCTCGAGCACGCGGTGACCACGGCGCGAACACTCAACCGGCAGCAGGAAGATCTGGATGCGGCGCTGCTGGCGGCGGCTGGATTGGGCAACAGCGGCGCCGACGTGTTCGGCCGCAGTGGGCCGTATCTGGCGCGCGGCGCGGCCGATCTCGTTCCCACCGCCCAACTATTGGACGAGTACAGCCCCGAAATCTTCTGCACCATACGTAATTTCAACCAAGTCGCACCCAAGCTCCACGTCGCGCTCGGCGACAACGGCTACGCGCTGGGCGCCCATTCGTCGGGCTCGATTGCGGGAGCGCCCAATCCGTACACCTACCCGGAGAATCTGCCGCGGACCAACGCCCGGGGTGGGCCCGGCGGGCGGCCGGGATGCTGGCAGTCGATTACCCGCGAACTGTGGCCCGCTCCCATGCTCGTCATGGACACCGGCGCGAGCGTGGCCCCGTACAACCACTTTGAGGTCGGTTCACCCCTCGCGGTGGAGTATGTGTGGGGCCGCCAACTGGGCGACAACACCATCAACCCCTGAAGAGCGGCCTGAAGAGAGGCTTGAAGACAGGTATGACAATCGCACGCGTGGCTGCGCACCGGCCGGCGGCCCTCGCTCGTCGACTTACGGTGGTGGCGATCACCGCGGCAACGCTGTCGGTGTCGGGCTGTGGCGACTCCGGCGACCATCGCGAAGGCGACGCCAGCGACAACGGCTGCCGCATGCTGGCCGACGATCCTGGCTGGTACGGCGACAACCGGGAGCGGCTCAACGCGATGGTCAGCCACCTCGGCACCTGCGGCAAGCTGGAACCCGAGACGGACGATCCTGCGCTGGCGTTGTTCGACTGGGACGGCACGATGGTGAAGAACGACATCGGCGACGCGACCTTCTTCTGGATGGTGCGCAATTCCAAGGTGCGCCAACCCCCCGACGGAAATTGGCGCACCACAAGCTCGTACCTCACCGCTGCCGCGACGGCGGCGCTGGCCTCCGCGTGTGGCGCACTGGCCCCTCCGGGCCAACCCTTGCCGACGGGAAGCAACCCCGGATGTGCCGACGAACTGGTCTCGATATACAGCGATCGCCAGATACGAACGGGCGCAGCCGCATTCGACGGATACAACCATCGGCGCATGGCTCCGGCCGCGGCCTGGGCGGTACAACTGCTCGCCGGCTGGACCGAGGCCGACGTCAGCGGGTTCGCCGAAGCGGCTCGCAAGGAGAACCTGGACGCACCCGAGGGCACCGAACAGCAGGTCGGCAGCAGCCGCCGGGCCGGGTGGGTTCGCTACTACCCCCAGATGCGAGATCTGGTCGCGACCTTGCAGGCCAACGGATTCGATGTGCGGATCATCTCCGCCTCACCGGAGCCCGTGGTGCGGGTGTGGGCGGCGGAGCTCGGAATCTCCGCCGACCAGGTGATGGGCACCCGGACCGAGCATGACGGTGACCTGCTCACTACGCGGTTGGTGTCCTGCGGCGGGGAGATCTCGATTCCGTTCAACGAGGGCAAACGCTGCCGGGTCAACGAGCAGGTGTTCGGCGTCCAGGGGCCGGCGGCGTTCGACCAACAGCCCGAGCACCGGCGCCAGGTGTTCGCGGCCGGCGACTCCGACGGAGACGCCACCTTCACCGCGGACGCGACCGCGCTGCGACTGGTGATCAATCGCAACCAGATCGAGTTGATGTGCCGGGCCTACGCCGATCTCGACGGGCGATGGCTGGTCAACCCGATGTTCACCAATCCGTTGGGCGTCAGCCCGCCCTACCCTTGTGCGACACAGGGTTTCGACGCTCCCAACGGCGGCCAAACGCCGTTGCTGCGGCCTGACGGCAGCACCGTGCCCGACCAGCAGGACCGCGTGCACGCGGGATAGCTTGGCTCAGCCAAAGAATCGCGGCAGCACCGCTTCGGACGTCGCGCGCAGTTCGGCCAGTGACACCGTGAACAGCCCTTGAAATTCGACCGCATTCGAGTCCTGGTCGACGACGCCGATGCGGACGGCGGGAAGTCCGCGCACCTCGCACATCGAGCGAAACCGGCTCTCCTCGGTGCGCGGCACCGCCACAAGAATCCGTCCGGCCGACTCGGAGAACAGTGTCACGAATGGATCGCTACCCTCGGGAAGAACTATGCGACAACCGGTTTCACCCGCCAGAGCCGATTCCACGATGGCCTGGGCCAGCCCGCCCTCAGACAGGTCATGGGCGGCGGTCACCAATCCGTCACGTGACGCGGCGCTCAGCACCTCGGCCAGCAGCTTCTCCCGCTGCAGGTCAACCGCCGGCGGCAACCCGCCGAGATGGTCGCCGGTCACCTGAGCCCAGATCGACCCGTCGAACTCGTCGCGGGTGTCACCGAGCAGCAGCAGGGATTCTCCCGGGTCGGTGCCCAGGGCCGTCGGGATGCGCCGATCGACATCGTCGATCACGCCCAGCACCCCTACCACCGGGGTTGGCAGGATCGCGACCGAGCCGGTCTGGTTGTAGAAGCTGACGTTGCCGCCGGTCACTGGAATCCCCAGGGCCACACAGCCATCGGCGAGCCCCCGGACCGCCTGCGAGAACTGCCACATCACCCCGGGATCTTCGGGTGAGCCGAAGTTGAGGCAGTTGGTCACCGCGACCGGGACGGCCCCGGTGGCCGCGACATTGCGGTAGGCCTCGGCCAGCGCCAGCTGCGCTCCGGTGTAGGGATCCAGCTTGGTGTAGCGCCCCGAGGCGTCGGTCGACAGCGCGATGCCGCGGCCGGTGGACTCGTCGATGCGCAGCACCCCACCGTCGGCGTGCTCGGCCAGCACGGTGTTGCCGCGCACATAGCGGTCGTACTGCTCGGTGATGAATGCCCGGCTGCACAGGTGCGGACTGCCCAGCAGCGCAAGCAAAGTCGCGCGCAGTTCGGCACCGGACGTGGGCCGGGGCAGGCCGGCCGAGGTGTCCGCGTTCAACGCGTCCTGCGACTGCGGGCGAGCCAGCGGGCGCTCGTATACGGGCCCTTGATGCGCCACCGTGCGCGGCGGCACGTCGACGACGGTCTCACCATGCCAGGTGATGCGCAACCGGTCGCCGTCGGTGACCTCACCGATGACCGTCGCCAGCACCTCCCACTTGCGGCACACCGCAAGGAAAGCCTCGACGTTCTCTGGAGCGACCACCGCGCACATCCGCTCCTGCGACTCGCTGGAGAGGATCTCGGCGGGGGTCATGTTGGCCGCACGCAACGGCACCGTCTCCAGCTCGACGCGCATCCCGCCGTCGCCGGCAGATGCGAGTTCTGAAGTGGCACAAGATAATCCGGCACCGCCGAGGTCCTGGATGCCGATCACCAACCCGGCCGCGTAGAGCTCCAGGCAGCACTCGATGAGCACCTTCTCGGTGAACGGGTCGCCCACCTGCACCGAGGGCAGCTTCTTGCGGCCGGGGCCGCCGCCCTCGTCGCCGCCGAAGGTCTCCGACGCCAGCACGGACACGCCGCCGATCCCGTCCAAGCCCGTGCGCGCACCGAACAGGATGATCTTGTTGCCGGTTCCCGAGGCGAAAGCCAGGTGCAGGTCCTCCTTGCGCAGCACCCCGACGCACAACGCGTTCACCAACGGGTTGCCCGCATAGGACGCGTCGAAGACGGTTTCGCCGCCGATGTTGGGCAGGCCCAGCGAGTTTCCGTAGCCGCCGATCCCGCGGACCACGCCGTCGAGCACGCGGCGGGTGTCAGGCGCGTCGGCGGCACCGAACCGCAGCTGGTCCATCACGGCGACCGGACGGGCACCCATGGCCATGATGTCGCGCACGATGCCGCCCACGCCGGTGGCCGCCCCCTGATACGGCTCCACGTAGGACGGGTGGTTGTGCGACTCGACCTTGAACGTGACGGCCCACCCGTCGCCGATGTCGACCACACCGGCGTTCTCGCCGATGCCGGCCAGCATGCCCGCGCGCATTTCCTCGGTGGTGGTCTCCCCGAAGTAGCGCAGGTGCACCTTGGACGACTTGTACGAGCAGTGCTCGCTCCACATCACCGAGTACATCGCCAGCTCGGTATCGGTGGGACGGCGGCCCAGGATCTCACGAATCCGCTGGTACTCGTCGTCTTTAAGACCCAACTCGCCGAACGGCTGCGGCTGGTCCGGGGTGGCCGCTGCATGTTCGACGGTGTCGGCCACGTGAGTACGGGCGCCCGCTGGGGAGACAGTCACCCACACAGTCTAAAGAGCTAGTCGCCGCGCAGCAGGCGGGCGCTTTCGGCGTCGGCCGGATAGAACAACTCGACGGCCAATTCGGCGAGTGTGACGTCGAGCGGAGTGCCGAACGTCGTCAGCGTGGTGAACATCGACAGCCGTTGACCACCCTCGGCGTCGAGCACCAACGGAACGAGCAGCGACGCGCCGTCGGCTCGCGTGCCCCATGGCGTTGCGTTCGTCGCCACGCCGGGGTACCCGCGCACTTCGGCGCGCAGCGCCTGCAACGCCGGGTCGCCGGTCAATGCGATCGTCCGCTGCAGCTGGTGCAGCAGGTAGCCCGCCCACTCCCCGAAATTCAGCGTCCGCCCGGCCAGGCCGTCGGGATGCAGGCACAGCCGGTAGACGTTGCTCGGCGGGCCGCGTAGTTCCTGGGGCAGGCCGGCGGTCAGCGCGGACGCGGCGGCATTGGCCCCCACGATGTTCCAGCACCGGTCGATGACCACACCGGGGTAAGGATCGTGTGCATCGAGGAGCCGCTGGATCGCGTCGCGAGCCGGGGACAGGGCGGCGTCGTCGAGTGGGCGCGACCGATAGCGCGGGGCGAACCCGGCGGCCAGCAGCAGCGCGTTGCGCTCCCGCAACGGAATGTCGAGACCCTCGGCCAGCGTCAGCACCATCTCCGGGCTCGGACGCGAACGCCCGGTCTCGATGAAGCTCAGATGTCGCGCCGACACACCCACACTCAACGACAGGTCGAGCTGGCTGACCCGCCGGCGCGTGCGCCACTCGCGCAGCAGAACACCGACCTGGGCGTTACTCACGCACTCACGGTAGCCACTACGCGTACCCGAGGCGATGACCTCACAGGTAATTGTGCTGCCGCACTGCGCCGGAACACGCTTGGGCCGAACGCGCTCAATCGAAGCGCCAGCCATTGGAGGAATCATGACCGACGTCGCATCCGCCCCGAAGTTCAGCGCCGAAATGTTCGCGGCCTTTTGGGCCGCTCCCGACTTGTCGCGCGGCCTGGACGTCTTGGCCGACGACATCGTCGGCTACTGGCCGGGCGACGCCGAGCCGGTCCGCGGGGTCGCGGCATACACCGCGAAGATCGCCGAAATACTCGATGCCGCACCGGATTTGCAGCTCCAAGTCGTCGACAGCGCGACGGTTGCCGGCTCCGCCGCGGGCGAACAGCTGGTGTTCTTGCACTACACCGGCCGCGGCACCGGCCCGGACGGCCCGTTCCAGATCCGCGGCCTCGATCGGGTGCGCACTCGCGACGGCCTGGTCGTGGAGAACGTGATCCGTTACGACCCACTGTTCCTGGGGCAGGTTTGACCTCAGCCCGCGATCTCGGCGAGCGCCGACGCGGTGTCGAGGTCGGCATAGGCGAACGAATACCGTTGCGCCAGTGGAACCGAGACGTCGGTGCGTTGCCACTCGCCGGCGCTGGCGGTCACCAGCCACAGGGTCAGACCGTGCGCGACCGAAGCCCGGTAGCGCAACCAGATCTCTGCCGCACTGGGCATTTCGTCGACCGGCAAAGCGAGCGCGTCACGGTACTCCTGCAGGAGGGCGCGCTCGCTGCGCCGGCGGTCCTCGACGGTCAGAGCGCCCTGAATGAAGTAGCCGAGATCAAGCGACCAGTTGCCGCGCCGGGCCACCTGCCAGTCCAGGAACCCGACCTCTCCGCTGGGCAGCAGGTAGGTGTTGCCGATGTGGGGGTCACCGTGCAGCAGGGTCTGCGGCGAGGTGGTCAGTGTTCTGATGTAGGGCTTCCAGATGGACTCGATCAGCTCGTCGATGGTCAGCGACGTGACCTCGGCGGGTGCGTCGGCGCCGCGACTTTCCAGTGCGACGGGTAACGGCGCCGCTTGCATGCCCTCCCACGTCACGAAGGGCTCGAGCCAGTCCAGCGCCGGCTCGCGATGCACCCGTTGTCCCCAGTACTTGCCGTGCATGCGGGCCAGGCCACGCACGCCGGTGGCGACCTGCTCGACGGTCATCGGCCGGCTACCGTCGCGGGGATCGGCGCCCCGGGCGCGCAGGTCTTCCATCACCAGTACGAAGTCGTAGTCGGCCTCGTCGATCAGCGCGGTATAGACGGCGGGATGCTCGAGCGGCAGATCCACCCCGCAGGTGAACAGCCGTGGCTCATGGAACATGCCGCTGGTCAACCGGATCAGCGCTTTATGGGCAGGATCGGCGGCCTTGACGAAGACGGTCGCCGGCCCCGACCCGGCGCGATAGGTGACGCCCAGCCGGGCGCGTCGATTGGTGCCGTCGTCGCGGAGCTGCACGGAAACCGTGTCCACTTCGGCGCCGGGGAAGTCCGCGGCCAGTGCCGCCGACATCCATTCGGGCGTGATCTCGTCCCAGGTCTTCGGCACCGACAACGACGTGGCACTCACCGGCGAGTCCTTTCCTAGAAACGACACGTATCGTTTCCTATGCTGTGTACATGAAGGTAGCCCAAGCCGGCGCAGCGCCGCCACTGCCGACCGAGCGGGTCGGTCGTCCGCGTGATGCCCGGCTGGATCACGCGATCCTCGACGCCACCCGCGAACTGCTCATCGCCAGCAGCTACGCCGAACTGTCGATGGAAAGCGTCGCGGCACGGGCGGGCGTGGGGAAAAAGACTGTCTACCGGCGATGGCCATCGAAGGCGCCGATGGTCGCCGACGCGGTCCTGGAGGCTTACGGCGGATCGGGATCATTCCCGGTCGCCGAGACCGGCGACATCCGTGCCGACCTGCAAACCTGGCTGACCGAGCATGCCCAGTTCTTGGCCGAGCCGTCGAATGCCGCCTTGGTGCGAGCTCTCGTCGCCGCGGCTGCCGCGCGCCCAGGCGACGGCGAGGATCTCTATCGACAATTGAGCGCGCCGCAGCTCGCCGGGTTGACGGCGCGCCTGCGCCAAGCTGTCGACGACGGAGAACTCCGCGCCGGCGCGGGCATCGACGCCGTCGCGCAAGCATTGGTCGGCACGCTGCTCTTCCACGCGCTGACGCGGCCGACCGCGGACGCCGGATTCGGTGGGCTCGGTGGGCTCGTCGACGCGCTATTCGAGGGCGTCGCGAATCACTGACCCGCTACGCAGAAGGCGTTGCCTTCCGGGTCGGCCAGCACCACCCAGCGAAAGTTCTCGCTGAACTGGTGTCGGCCCACCTCGGTCGCTCCCGCGGCCGTCAGTCGCGACACCTCGCCGTCGACGTCCTCGGCGGCGAAATCGAGATGCAGCCGATTCTTGCCCGACGTGCGATCAGGCACATTCTGAAATCCCAACCGCGGCCCCTGCGGCCGCATCACCGCGATGAACTCACCGGGGATCAATTCCTGTGTGGTGCCACCGAACTGGTCCGCCCACCAACTGGCCAGCTTCGCGGCATCGCCGCAGTCGAACGTGACCATCTCCACTTTGAGCGTCATACCGGTCGACTCTAAGCGTGACCGACCTGCTCGACTAGTGCGGCGAGAAAAACGCTTGCAGCGCAGCGGAATAGGCGGCGACGTCGTGCACGCCCATCAGCTCGCGTGCGGAGTGCATCGCGAGCTGAGCCGCGCCGACGTCGACGGTGGGAATGCCGGTTTGCGCCGAGGCCAGCGGACCGATTGTCGAACCGCACGGCAGGTCGGCGCGATGCTCGTAACGTTGCAACGCCACCCCGGCCTGCCGACAGGCCAGCGCGAACGCCGCCGCCGTTCGTCCGTCGGTGGCGTACCGCAGATTGGGATGCACCTTGAGCACCGGTCCGCCGTTGATCTCGATCAGGTGGCCGGGCTCGTGACGCTCCGGGTAGTTCGGGTGCGTGGCATGCGCCATGTCCGCCGATGCCAGCAGCGATACCGGCAGCCGCCGCAGGAAGTCTTCCCGGCTGCCGCCGGACGCCAGCACGATGCGCTCCAGCACGGTGCCCAGCAGGTTGGACTGTGCACCGTGATCCGACGACGACCCCACCTCTTCGTGGTCGAACAGCACCAACACCGCCACGGCGCCCCGCGGCTCGGCGCCCAGCAACGCCTCCAAGCCCGCATAACAACTGGCCTGGTTGTCCAGCCGGGGTGCGCTGAGCAGACTCGAGTCGGCGCCGAGGATCGTCGACGGTGTCAGGTCGTGCGTCATCAGGTCGGCGGCCAGCACATCGGCCGGTGCGACCCCGGCGCGCTCGGCCACGTAGTCCACGAACGCACGTGCTTCGCCTTGTGCGTTCGAGCCCCAGACCGCGTTGACGTGGCGCTGCGGGTCCAGGGTCACCGACTTGCGGTCCTCGGCCAGGTGGATGGCCAATTGTGGTACCCGCAGGATCGGGTCGTCGATGCGCACCAGCCGGTGGTCCAACCCGGAGCCGTCACGCACCGACAACCGGCCGCTGATCCCCAGATCGCGGTCCAGCCAGGAGTTGAGCCACGCGCCGCCGTAGGGCTCCAGCGCCACCACCTGCCAGCCAGCGACGACGCGGTCCGGATGTTGCTTGACCCGCAGGTTCGGGCTGTCGGTGTGCGCACCGACGATCCGGAACGCGCCGTCGGGACCGGGTGTGTTCCAGGCGACCAGCGACCCGGCGCGGACCGTGAAGAAGCGCCCCGGCGCCGCGGGCCAGGGGTCGGCCTCGCGGAGTTCGGTGTAGCCGGCGGCGAGCAGCCGGCTCGCGGCCGCCGCGCAGGCATGGAACGGGGACGGAGAGGCGTCGATGAATTCGCAGAGGCCTGCGGCGCTGGCCGACATGCTCAACATCATGGCTGTTCGTTACCGCCCAGTTCACGCTAGGGTCGGCAGAGTGCCGACGGTTCAGTCCCAGCCCATCCTCGCTCCGTTGACGCCGGCCGCGATTTTTCTGGTGGTCACTATCGACGCCGGCGGCGAAGCGACCGTCCACGACGCGCTGCCCGACATCTCGGGGCTGGTGCGCGCCATCGGCTTTCGCGACCCGACCAAGCGCCTGTCGGTGGTCACCTCGATTGGCTCGGATGCCTGGGATCGGTTGTTCGGCGGGCCTCCCCTGGCAACAAAGCCCGCCGCCCTGCATCCGTTCATCGAGTTGAGCGGACCGCGGCACACCGCGCCTGCCACCGCCGGCGACCTGTTGTTTCACATTCGGGCCGAGACGATGGACGTGTGTTTCGAACTGGCCGGCCGCATTCTCAAATCGATGGCGGGCACGGTCACCGTCGTCGATGAAGTGCACGGTTTCAAATTCTTCGACAACCGCGACCTGCTGGGTTTTGTCGACGGCACCGAAAACCCCGACGGCGCAATTGCTATCAGCGCGAGCATGATTGGCGATGAGGACCCCGAATTCGCCGGCTCCTGCTATGTCCACGTGCAGAAGTACCTACACGACATGACGGCATGGGAATCGCTGTCGGTGACCGAACAGGAACGGGTGATCGGCCGGACCAAGCTGGAAGACATCGAACTTGACGACAAGCCGGCCAACTCGCATGTCGCGCTCAACGTCATTGAAGACGACGACGGCAATGAGCTGAAGATCATTCGGCACAACATGCCATTCGGCGAAATCGGCGCCGGCGAGTTCGGCACCTACTACATCGGTTATTCGCGCACACCCGAAGTCACCGAACGGATGCTGCGCAACATGTTCATCGGCGACCCGCCCGGCAACACCGACCGCATCCTGGACTTCTCCACCGCCGTCACCGGCGGGCTGTTCTTCTCCCCGACCGTCGACTTCCTCGACGATCCACCACCCCTTCCCGCTCCAGTCGAGACCGAGCGACCGGAACCATCCACGGCGAACGACGGTGCACTTTCAATCGGCAGCCTGAAAGGAACCACTCAATGAAGAACAACCTTTACCGCGAACTAGCGCCGATCACCGACGTCGCCTGGGCCGAAATCGAATTGGAAGCGACACGGACGTTCAAACGGCACATCGCGGGACGCCGGGTGGTCGACGTGAGCGAGCCCGGCGGTCCTATCACCGCCGCGGTGAGCACCGGACGCCTAGAGGACGTGCAGGCGCCCACCGAAGGCGTGGTAGCGCATCTGCGGGCCAGCAAACCGCTTGTCCGCCTGCGGGTTCCATTCACCTTGTCGCGCGACGAGATCGACAATGTCGAGCGCGGCTCGCAAGACTCCGACTGGGATCCGGTCAAAGCCGCCGCCAAGAAGCTGGCCTTCGTCGAGGACCGCGCCATCTTCGAGGGCTACCCCGCCGCATCGATCGACGGGATCCGCAACTGCAGCTCGAATCCCGCACTGATGCTGCCCGACGACCCGCGCGCGATTCCCGACATCATCACGCAGGCGTTGTCGGCGCTGCGGCTGGCCGGCGTCGACGGCCCGTATTCGGTTCTGCTGTCTGCCGACATCTACACCAAGGTCAGCGAGACCACCGAGCACGGCTATCCGATCCTCGAGCACATCAACCGGCTGGTGAACGGCGACATCATCTGGGCGCCTGCCATCGACGGCGCGTTCGTGCTGACCACCCGGGGCGGTGACTTCGATCTGCAGCTGGGCACCGACGTCTCCATCGGCTACACCAGTCACGACGCCGACTCCGTGCAGCTGTACCTGCAGGAGACCCTGACGTTCCTGTGCTACACCGCCGAGGCATCGGTAGCGCTGGGCACGTAAGAAGTCGTTTCACCGCAACAGCTTTCGCCGAGTCCCCGATTAGCCGGGGCGCCCGGCGGTCATAGATCGAGCACCAGGTCGGTGTCCGGAACCGCGGTGCAGACCAGTACCGTTCCCGGTGGCGGCGGCTCGAGCGGAACTTGTCCGTATTTCGTGGTACCGGCCACGACTCCCGTCTCGCAGGTATGGCAGACACCGCTTCGGCAAGAGAAGCGAGTCGGTACGTCACAAGCCTCCGCGAAATCGAGGATGGTGCCGTAGTCGGGCGACCAGTTGGCGGTAAGTCCGCTGCGCGCGAAGGTAATTGACGGCCCGGTTCCCGGCGGCCCGGCCGGTGGGTGTGGGGGGGTGCGCGGGGCGACGTCGACGACGCCGGGATTGATCGGCGGCAGCGCACCGAAGAGCTCACTGTGGATACGCGTCGTGTCGAGCCCCGCGAGAGTCAGAGCCTCGCGTATGTCGGTCATGAATTGGGTTGGGCCGCAGAGATACACCGCGGCGTCGGGCGGCAGTCCTAGCGCCTCGACGGCCGGCTGATCCAACCGCCCCTGCACCTCGGTGTAGAACACCTGCTGGTGAGCGTGCGGCAGCGACTCGATCAGTCTCGTGACTTCGGTTGCAAATGCTTGAGTCTCGTGATTGCGGTTGGTGTGCAGCCACCAGATGTCGCGGGCACTGCGGGTCGCCGCGAGTGCGTGCAGCATCGCCAAGACCGGAGTGATGCCGATTCCCGCCGACATCAAGACCACCGGCCGGTCGTCGTCGGCCAGGTAGAAAGCGCCGCGCGGTGCCGCGGCTTCGATGACCGATCCGGGTTCGATGTGCGCATGCAACCATCGACTGGCCGTGCCATGTTCTTCACGCTTGACGCTGATGCGGTAATGATCGCCCGCGGCGGGATTGCCCGAGAGCGAATAGCTGCGCAGCGGTACGGGATCGCCGGCGCCGGGAATCCGCACCGTGAGGTATTGCCCCGGCAGTGCCGGAGGCAGCGAGGCACCATCGTCGGCCGCAAGGCGTATCGACAGCACCGCCGGACTCTCGCGGTGTGTTGCAGTGACCCGCAATGGCCGAAATCCGTCCCAGCCCGGCTCAACTCCGATGGCAGGAGCCGACTGCGCCTCGGAGGCGAGCATGTCGTTGAAGGATTGCTGCCATCCCGGACTCAGTGCCGGGACGTCGACGATCTTGCGAAGCGTATCGGCATCTTTGTTCGGCAGATATAACAGCGCGTCGACATCGGCGACGCACAGCTCGTGGCGACCGCGTCGGGTCCGCACGATGTCGTCGCCGGCTTGAACGTGGCCCTCGGTGATCACGCGGAAATAGAACCCTGGACGATGTTGGGCGACAAGGAGGTTGGGCATCTCGGGCTCGTCAAGACGCAATCCGATCCGGAAGCAGGTGACCCGCGGTTGGGTAACTTCGAATTCGGCGTCGCCGATGCGGTAGCGGTCGCCGATGCAGACGTCGAAGTCGGATAGACCGGTGATGGTGAAGTTTTCGCCGAAATGTCCCGGCACCAGATCGTCGCGCTCGAGGTAGCTTTTCCAGAAGTCGTACGACTCGGTCTGGTAGACCATCACCGCGCGTTGCTCACCGCCGTGGCCGCCGAGATCGCCCTGTCCGTCGCCGTCGAGGTTGAGGCGTCGCGCCATGACCGGTCCCTCGACGGGCGTCTTCCATATCCCGGTGTAGACGGTCTTGTCGCGCCATTGCACGTTTTTGGGCATGCCCACGTTCACCGACACAAGCCTGCCCACTGTCGTCTCCTCAGCGCGGCCGCACATTGGGATAGTTGGCCCAGAGTATTCTCGCGCAACCGAGCGGTCAACTCGCGCGCGCAGCCTATGGCGGGCCCGTCGTTGTGGTGCATACTGGGATAGCTATCCCAAAAATTGTCCCGCGGGAGGACTCTGATGCCGGCTGTTCATCATCGTTACGCAACCGTCGACGGCCATCGGCTGTTCTACCGCGAGGCCGGGGACCCGGGTAAGCCGGCGTTGGTTCTCTTGCACGGGTTTCCGACCAGCTCCCGTATGTTTCGGCACCTAATTCCGGCGCTGGCCGACCGCTACCACGTGATCGCCACCGACCACCTGGGCTTCGGGTTCTCCGACGCCCCGGCCGTCACCGAGTTCGACTACACCTTCGATGCGCTGACCGACCTGACCGCGGGCCTGCTGGGCAGCCTCGGGGTCGATCGGTACGCCCTGTACGTGCAGGACTACGGCGCCCCGATCGGATGGCGGTTGGCGCTGCGTGCGCCGTCCGCCGTCACGGCGATCATCAGCCAGAACGGCAACGGCTACGACGCCGGCTTCGTGGCAAGCTTTTGGAAGACCGTGTGGGCCTACCAGGCCAACCCGACCACGCAGACCGAGGCTCCGATACGCCAATTTCTCAGTTTGGACGCGACCCGCTGGCAATACATCACCGGCGTGGCCGACGAGACGCTCGTCGACCCCGAGTGCTGGCATCACGACTTCGCGCTGCTATCCCGGCCCGGCAATGACCTGGTGCAGCTAAAACTGCTCCATGACTACGCCACCAACGTTGCGATGTACCCCAAAGTGCACGAATACTTTCGCGCCAGCCGGGTTCCGCTGCTCGCGGTGTGGGGCCGTGGCGACGAGATCTTCGGGCCCGCCGGCGCCGAAGCGTTCACCGACGACCTGCCCGAGGCGCAGATTCATCTGCTCGACGGCGGGCATTTCCTGCTGGAGTCCGCCCTCGACGAAGTCGTCGGGTTGATCCGCGAATTCATGGAGGCTCGCGTGCCCGCCTGACCGGGGTCCGCGGGCGGCGCGGATAAACGGCGCGGATAACAATGGGCTGCATATCCCATAGTCAGCGGCGTTCGCGAGTTAGCCTGACGCGATGGCCCATCCCGATGTTCGAGACGAACAACGGTTGACCGCCAAGGGGCGTGCCACCCGCGACAGGATTGTGCAGGCCGCCGCGCAGCTCATCGTCACCGAAGGGCTCTCGGCCTCCAACATGGAGAACGTGCGCGAGGCCGCATCGGTCAGCGGCTCTCAGCTCGCGCACTATTTCGCCGACAAGGGCGCATTGATTCGCGCGGTGATCAGACGGCAGATCGGCGTCGTTCTGGACTTCCATCGCCAGCCCACGCTCGGCGACCTGGACTCGTTCGACGACTTCGAGCGGTGGATCGATCTGAACATGCGATACCTGCGACGCATCGGAACCTCCGGCGGCACACCGACCTACCATGCGCTGACCGCGCAGCTGGCCAAGTCCGACGACGCGACCCGCGCCACCTTGGCGGAGGGCTACTGGCAGTGGGTGGACTTGATCGAGGCCGCCATCGCGCGGATGAAAGACACCAAAGTCCTTATCCCGAGCGCCAATCCACGAGAGCTGGCGCTCACCATCATCTGCGCCCACCAGGGCGGCGGCACGTTGGCCTTCACTTATCGGGCGGCCTGGCCGCACGCCGATGCCACCCGGTTCGCGGTCAACTACCTGCGAATGTTTGCCGCCGATCCCGACGAACGTGCGCCCCGGCCCCCGCGACGTCCCCGCGGACGGCGTGCGAAGCCAAGGGCGACAACGTGACTGAGGGCAAGCCGCGGTTCACCCGCAAGGGGCAGGTGACGCGGGCACGCATCGTCGAGGCCGCCGCCCGGCTGATGTTCCAGCGCGGCGTGGCCAACACCAGCATCGACGAGGTACGTAGCTCCGCCGGGGTGGGCGGGTCGCAGATGTCACATTACTTCCGGGACAAACGCGACCTGACCCGTGAGGTCATCGCGGCGCGCCGCAACGACGTCATCGAGTTTCATACCCAACCCCGACTCGGCGGGCTGGACAGCATCGAGGCGCTGCAGGCCTGGGCCGACGCCTGCGTCGACGACATCGACACCGTGTATCGGTTGGGCGGTTGCGTGTACGGGTCGCTGGCCGGCGAACTGATCGAGGCCGACGACGAAGTTCGCGACGACCTTGCGCACGGCTACGACCAATGGCTCGAACTGTTCCGCACCGGCATCGACGCGATGCGCCGGCGCGGCGATCTGCGCGCCGACGCCGATCCGCGGCATCTGGCCGTATCACTGGTCATCGCGCATCAAGGCGGCGCGATGCTCACCCACGCCACCGGTGCGGCCGAACCGCTGCGCGTCGCCGTCAATGCCGCCGTCAACTATGTGCGTTCTTTCGAAGTCGATCGCCGAAAGAGGCCGTCGCGCAAGCGCAAATCCTGAGCAAGACGCCCGACCGACTCAACGTGCGGGCTGGACAATTTTGGGCTGCGCAGCCCATAATAGTGGGTTATACAGCCCACTATTATGGGCGCGCGTCCAAAGTCCGGCTGGCCGATTTGGAAAGAGGCAGCTCATGACCACCACAAGCAATGCGACCGCACTGCCGACCGCTCCGGCAGTGGTACGCGAGCAACCCGGCGGTGACACGATGCGGGCGATCATCCTCACCGGGTTTGGGGGTCTGGACCGCCTGGTCCACACCGAGATCCCCAAACCACTGCCGAAGGCCGGCGAGGTGGTCATCCGAGTCAACGCGTTCGGTATCAACCACGCCGAAATACACATGCGCCGAGGAGAATGGGCCGAAGCGGCCGAAGTCAGCGGCATCGAATGCGTGGGCATCGTCGACTCGTGCCCGGGCGGCGAATTTCCGGTCGGCGCCAAGGTAGCCGCACTGATGGGTGGCCTGGGTCGAACAATCAACGGAAGCTACGCGGAGTACACCCGGGTACGCGCGGCGAACGTCTCCCTGATGGATTCCGACCTGCCCTGGTCACAACTGGCCGCCTTGCCGGAAACGTATGCGACGTCGTGGACTTGCCTGTTTCGCAATCTCAAGTTGACAGCCGGGCAGACACTGGTGGTCAGGGGCGCGACGTCGGCGTTGGGCCAGGCCGCTTTGAAGATGGCAGTCATCACCGGAGCCAACATCATTGCCACCGCGCGCAGCGAGAAGCGCTTTGCCCTGCTGGAGCAACTCGGCGCCGCTCGCGTCGAGTTGGAACGGCCCGACCTTGCGGCTCACATCGCCGAGGCCAAACACATCGACGCGGTGCTCGATCTGGTCGGCAACAGCACCATCCTCGATTCCCTGGACATGCTGCGCGTGGGCGGCACCGCTTGCCTCGCCGGATGGCTGGGCGGACTCGCGCCCATTGCAGACTTCAACCCGTTGGCCCGCATGGCCAGCGGCGTGAGCTTCAGCTTCTTCGCCAGTCCGGTCTTCGGAAACCCGGGTTTCGAGGTGTCCGACATACCGCTGGGTGACATCGCAAGGGATATCGCCGAGGGCAAACTCGACGCCAAGCCCGCGCGCGTCTTCTCTTTCGACGAAATTCGCGAGGCTCACCGAGTGGCCGAATCCGGGGAAGCCGGCGGAAAGATCGTCGTGGTGCTGGACTAGCCGCGGACTGGACACCGATCAGGAGTTGGGAAAACATTGGGCATGCCGACGACGCCGTCTGTCCTCATTTTCGACGTGAACGAAACGTTGATCGATATCGATTCTCTCGCACCGCTTTTCGGGGAGCTGTTCGGCGACCAGCGGGTGCTTCGTGAGTGGTTCGGCCAGCTCGTCACGTACTCGATGACCGCCACGATGGCCGATTGCTATGTCGACTTCTTCACCCTCGGTCGCGGTGTACTGCACATGCTGGCCGACAGCCACGGGGTGCAGGTCACCGACGCGGACGCGGGTCGCCTGCAAGAGCAGATGCGCACCATGCCGGCGCACCACGACGCCGCAGAATCGTTGGCTACGCTGCGCGACAACGGTTTTCGATTGGTGACGCTGACGAACTCACCGCACCGGGCCGGCGTCACCACGCCGCTGGACAATGCCGGGCTGGCATCCCTTTTCGATCGACAGCTCAGCGTGGAATCGTGTCGCGCCTTCAAGCCATCGCCGGTGGTCTACCGGCACGCCTGCGAGGCACTCGGTGTGGCACCCGCGGATTGCATGATGGTGGCCGCCCACGTATGGGATCTGCTCGGCGCGCAGAATGTGGGCTTGAGCTCCGCGCTCGTCACCCGCCCGGGCAATTCCCCGCTGCGGGCCGAGGGGCTGCCGCAGCCGACGCTCGTGGTCAAGGATCTGCACGAGCTTGCCAGCCAACTCATCACGAAGCCGAGCTGAGTCCCCCACATGCACCCATCCGGCACCCCAATGGCCGCATCATTCGTTTGCCTCACAACGGTACACACCGTGTCGCCGGGTAATCACCACAGTGCTCCCAGCCGTTTTGGGCAACTGAGCGCCATGAAACGCAACTGAGCCGGCCACGACCAACCGAACGAGAGGCGATCAACGATGGCATCCGATGCAGAATTCGACGTGGTGATCCTTGGGGCCGGACCCATTGGGCAGAATGCCGCGGAGCGCGCCCGGGCCGCGGGCCTGCAGGTCGCGATGGTGGAGCGCGAACTCGTTGGAGGCGAATGTTCCTACTGGGCCTGCGTACCCAGCAAAGCATTGTTACGCCCGGTCCTGGCCCTGGCCGATGTCCGGCGCGTCGACGGTGCCCGCGAGGCGGTGACGGGGCCGATCGACCCGTCCGGTGTGTTCGGGCGACGCAACCGCTATGTGACCAACTGGGACGACAGCGCCCAGGCCGACTGGGTGGCCGGAATCGGTGCCGCACTGGTGCGCGGGCACGGCCGGTTGAGCGGGGCGCGACTAGTCACCGTGTCGAAGTCCAGCGGCGACGACGTCACGTTACGTGCTCGGCACGCGGTCGTGGTCTGTACCGGAAGCCGGGCCGCACTGCCCGAGCTTCCCGGCATCGTCGAGGCCCGGCCATGGACAAACCGTCAGGCGACGGACAGCAGCCACGTCCCGGGGCGCCTCGCGGTCGTCGGCGGCGGCGGAGTCGGGGTCGAGATGGCAACCGCGTGGCGTGGCTTGGGTGCCTCGGTGACGCTGTTGGCTCGGGGATCGGGACTGCTGCCGAGGATGGAACCCTTCGTGGGCGAGTTGATCGGCCGGGGACTGGAAGACGCGGGGGTGGATCTGCGCCTGGGTGTATCAGTGCGGGCACTTCGCCGGTCCGACCCGGCTGGACCGGTGACCCTCGAACTTGATGACAACACCGAATTGCTAGTCGACGAGGTGCTTTTCGCCACGGGCCGCGCACCGCTCACCGACGACATCGGCCTGGATACGGTGGGCCTCGAGCCGGGAAGCTGGCTCGAGGTCGACGACACCTGCAGAGTGAAAGCCGTCTCGGAAGACTGGCTCTACGCGGCGGGCGACGTCAACTATCGCGCATTGCTGACGCATCAGGGCAAGTACCAAGGACGCATCGCCGGCGCGGCGATCGGGGCCCGTGCCACGGGCGCACCGCTGGATACCAAGCCCTGGGGTACGCATGCCTCGACGGCCGATCATTTTGCAGTACCGCAAGCCTTCTTCACTGATCCCGAGGCGGCCGCCGTCGGCCTGACGGCTGAGCAGGCCGTGCAGGCCGGTCATCGGGTACGCACCGTCGACATCGGTATCGGTGAAGTCGTCATGGGTGCCAAACTTCACGCCGACGGCTACCGTGGCCGAGCGCGTATGGTGGTCGAGGAGGATCAGCGTTATTTGCTCGGGGCGACTTTGGTCGGTCCGGGTGCCACCGAAATGTTGCACTCTGCCACCATCGCCGTCGCCGGCCAGGTTCCTATCGCTCGGCTCTGGCACGCGGTGCCATGCTTTCCGACGATCAGCGAACTGTGGCTGAGATTCCTTGAGGCTTATCGGGATTCGGATAATTGAGACAGCGACAGGAGCGCAGATGGCCACTGCTGATGGATTTCACCCTGACTTCGACGACGCCGAGCAGCAGGCGTCGCAGAACCGGGTGCACCACATCAAGGCGTCGGACATCAGCTCCGACACCGCACAGTCGGAAGGACTGCGCCGCTTTGCGGCTCTGTCCGGTAAGTCGGTCGGCGCCGAGAAGCTGTGGATGGGTGAGACACACGCACTACCCGCGACCGTCTCGTCCAACCATCACCACGGCGAGTCCGAGACCGCGATCTATGTGCGAAGCGGCAACCCGGAGTTCGTCTTTCACGACGGCGTCGCCGAGGTGCGCATCACGGCCGCGCCGGGCGACTACGTCTTCATCCCGCCGTATCTGCCGCACCGGGAAGAGAACCCCGACCCGAACACGATTGCGGAGGTGGTGATCGCGCGCAGCAGTCAGGAGGCCATCGTGGTCAACCTGCCCGCTCTGTATCCACTCGAAAGTGGTTAGTAGACTGCGATTTCGACGAGGTTGCCGTCGATGTCCCGGCAGTAGTGCGAGGTCATCGGCCCCAGCGCACCGGTCTTGGTCACCGGCCCCGCGGTGATCTCGACCCCGCACGCGTGCAGGTGCGCACGCACCGCGTCGGGACTGGAATCGGTGATGAAGCACAAGTCTTCGGAGCCGGCCGCCTCAACGGTCCCCGTCACCCAGTCGGGATCGTCGGCGAGCGCGCCGACGGGCCGCAGGTTGATCTTCTGATTTCCGAAGCACAGCGCCGTTCGGTTCGACGGTCCGAACGTCTCGCGCCTCATGCCGAGAACCCGCTCGTACCACGCCGCGGTGGCCTCGACATCGTGGCAATTGATGACGATGTGGTCGAACCGGTCGACGACGAATCCCATGGCAACCCCTCCAGGTGCGCACTCATCGAGCGGGCAGTGCGCGAAAATCATCCGATGCTAACCCGCACGAGTAAGCGGGCCGTCGAGATACCGCCGTCGGCCGCAAATTTTTCCCCTGATTGAAGCGACGGGCGCAATGGCCACGAACACGTTGGCCCGAGGCCCTCGACCGGGCACAGGCGATGATGCTGAGCTGATGCCCCGCTACGAGGTGCTAGTGCAAACGGATGAGCATGCAGAATGTCGCCGACTGGTCGAACGTTCCGGTGCGGATACTGCCCTGTACGATTCGGTCGTATTCCGTTGCAGGGCAGTTCACTTCGCGTGACCCGATCGTTACAAACTCAGCAAATTCTCACCAGTTTCTTTGCCGACACATCGCTCGACTCAAAGCGTCCGTAAAGCCCCAGGCCTCACCATTGATCGCATGACGACTGAGGCGTTGTCCGCCGACTTGATCGAACGCTACCTGTGCACACGTGGCAGCCGCTATTTCCGCGGCCAGCACGACGGTGAATTCTTCTACGTCGCCAACACCCGGCCGCGGCGGCTGCATGTCCACCTCGGGATCTCTCGTTGGCACCGCGACGAGTTCACGATTCAAGTCACGCCCGGGTGTTTCTTCCCCGCATCCGACGGCGACGAGCTGGCGCAGCTTGCCGACTCGTGGAACCGGCGCAGCCGCGACGTCGTGGTGACCGTCCACGGGTCCTCTGACCCGCAGCGGGTCGGCGTCCTCGCGCGCAGCTCCCGCAAGATTCGGGAGCCCCTCGAATTCGACGACTTGGCGACCTACATCGATCACACCATCGCCGCCGCGATCGAGTTCTTCGCCGATCTGGACTCGGTAGCCGAGTGCCCCTCGCAGCCGTTGGTGTTAGACGCCGGCTGAGTCGTCCGGCCGGGGCTCATCGAACTCGGCGCGGATCGCGCCCCACGGTCCGCGTAGCCGGCTGGTGATCGGAGAGAGCAGCCGCATCGGATACCGCTGCCGCAGGACTTCCCGCGCGGAAGACGTCAGGCGGCCAGCACGGCGTCGAGCGCTGAATAGAACAAGCCCAGCCCGTCGTCGGAGGGGCCCGTCAACGCTTCGATGGCATGTTCGGGGTGTGGCATCAGCCCGACGACGCGGCCGTTGGCCGAGCAGATGCCGGCGATGCCACGCATCGAGCCGTTGATGTTGTCGTGGTACCGGAAGACCACCCGCCCGTCGCCCTCGAGTTCGTCGAGCACGCTCTCCGGCGCCACATAGCGTCCCTCGCCCGATTTCAGCGGCACCAGCAGGTCGGCGTCGGGCTCGAAGCGCGACGTCCACGCCGTCGAGTTGGATGCCACCCGAAGCCACACGTCGCGGCAGATGAAGTGCAGACCGGCGTTGCGGGTCAGCACCCCGGGCAGCAGCCTGGTCTCGCACAGCACCTGAAAACCGTTGCAAATCCCCAACACCGGCATACCGCGGCCCGCCGCGTAGACCACCTCGGACATCACCGGGGCGAAGCGGGCGATCGCACCGCACCGCAGATAGTCGCCGTAGGAGAACCCGCCCGGCACCACGACCGCGTCGACCGCCTTGAGGTCGGCATCGGCGTGCCACAGGCTCACCGCCTCCGCACCGACGCGGCGCACCGCACGGGCGGCGTCGACGTCATCCAGCGTCCCGGGAAAGGTGATGACACCGATCCGTGCCGTCACAGCACCTCCCGGCTGATCGTCCAGTCTTCGATCACGGTGTTGGCCAACAGTGATTCCGCGATCTCGGCGAGCGCGGAATCGTCGACGGTATCGTCGACCTCGAGCTCAAACCTCTTGCCCTGACGGACATCTGAGATCCCGGGATGCCCGAGTCGGCCCAGCGCGCCGACAATCGCCTGACCCTGCGGGTCGAGAATCTCCGCTTTGGGCATCACATGAACGATCACCCGCGCCACCGGCGTTCCTCCTGACGAGTCGCTGTCGGCGCCAACTCTACCGGCGGCCGTTGCCGGGCGCGGCTCACGGGCACGAGGCGATATACGCCTCGCACAGCGGCGCCGTCATCGAGTCCAGCACCTGGTTGTCCGCCATCGACGGCCACGGCACCTGTGGCGGCGCACTGGACCACAGTGTCAGCTCGCTGATCGTGCTGCTCGCGACGTGTGCGACCAGGTAGGTGTGCATGACCACGGGCCCGCTGATCACCGCGGCCATCCGGTTCGGCTCGTCGGTGGTGATCGAGGGCGACTGCAGCGGCGCGCCCAGCTGGCAGCCACGCAGCACCGCGACGGCATTGCCGAACACCGAGGACGCGATGGCCCCACCCCGAGCCGTGTCGCCGCGCCAGTGCACGATCTGGGCCTTCAGTTGCCATTGGCCGTCGGGGTGATCCACCGTCGCGCGAGCCGCGACCGCCGAGGCGCGCGGATCCTGTGCCGGCGGCCGTGCGGCGCACAGCTCCTCGAAGCGGAAACGCGGGCCGGTGCCGGCCCCGGTCACCTGAACCGCCAGCCCTGCCAGTGCGGGCCAGTTGTAGGCGGAGTTCAGCGGCACGGCGCGCTGCTGCATCCAAGCGGTGGCCGGAATCTGGTCGCAGGTGGGCGGGCAGGTCTCGGGTTCGGCGGATGCGGGGACCACGAAGATCAGGGCGGCCACCAAGCCGCCGGCGAACAGTATCGTCGCGAAAACTACCCGCACACGACCACCCCCGTCAGGGCACAATCGTAGGCATGCAACTGACGCATTTCGGGCATTCCTGCCTACTTGCCAAGTTCGACCACACTAGCGTGCTCTTTGATCCCGGAACCTTCGCACACGGTTTCGAGGGCATCACCGGCCTGGACGCCATCCTGATCACACACCAGCATCCCGATCATGTCGACCCGGCGCGCTTGCCCGCGCTGATCGAGGCTAATCCCGACGCGGCCCTGTACACCGACTCGCAGACCGCGGCGCAACTCGATGCGCCCTTCCAAGCGGTGCACGCCGGGGACGAGCTGACAGTCGGTGAACTGACCATTCGGGCGCTCGGCGGAAAGCACGCGGTGATTCACCCGGAAATCCCTGTGATAGAGAACCTTTCGTATTTGGTCGACGACGGCGACCATCGTGGGCGGTTGATGCATCCCGGCGACGCGTTGTTCGTGCCCGACGAGCCGGTCGATGTATTGGCCGCACCGGCGGCGGCGCCGTGGATGAAGATCGCCGAGGCGATCGACTACCTGCGGGCGGTTTCTCCGAGGCGAGCGGTGCCCATCCATCAGGGCATCGTCGCCCCTGAGGCAAGGGGTATCTACTACGGCCGGTTCACCGAGATGACCGACACCGACTTCCAGGTGCTGCCCGAGGAAAGCGCGGTCAGCTTCTAGCGTCCGCGACTTCGAACGTCACGCCAGCGTGACGTTCGCCGTTCATCGTCACGCTGGCGTGACATTCGGCGCGTAACGCTCGCGCTCGCTAGCCGATGTCGTCGGCGGCACCGCGTCCGGCGGCGCGGCCGCTGAATATGCAGCCGCCCAGGAAGGTGCCCTCCAGGGCGCGGTAACCGTGCACGCCGCCACCGCCGAACCCGGCCACTTCGCCGGCCGCATACAGTCCGGTCAACGGGGTGCCGCCGTCTCGGAGAACTCGCCCGCCCAGGTCGGTCTCGATGCCGCCCAACGTCTTTCGCGTCAGGATGTGCAGTTTGACCGCGATCATCGGCCCGGCTTTCGGATCGCTCAACCGGTGCGGCGCCACCACCCGGCCCAGCCGGTCGCCCAGATATCCGCGGGCGGCCCGGATCGCGGTGATCTGGCCGTCTTTGGTGAACTTGTTGGCGACCTCACGATCGCGGGCGGTCACCTCCGCCTCCACCGTGGCATAGTCCAGCGGGGCCACGTTGGGCAGCTTGTTCATGCCGGTTACCAACTCGCCCAACGTATCTGCGCTGACGAAGTCCACACCCCGATCGATGAACGCCTGGACCGGTCCGGGCGGCCCGGAGCTGACCCGGTTGCGCACCAGCGCGCGCACGCTCTGCCCGGTCAGATCCGGGTTCTGCTCCTGCCCGGAAAGGGCGAATTCCTTCTCAATGATTTTGGCGTTCAAGATAAACCAGGTGTAGTCGTATCCGGATTTGGTGATGTATTCCAGCGTGCCCAGCGTGTCGAACCCGGGATACAGCGGAACGGGCAACCGGTTACCGGCCGCGTCCAGCCATAGCGACGAGGGGCCCGGGATGATCCGGATGCCGTGCAGCGGCCAGATCGGATCGTAGTTCGTGATGCCTTCGGTGTAGTGCCACATCCGGTCGGGATTGATCACGCGGGCCCCGGCCTGCTGGGAGATGCCGATCATCCTGCCGTCCACATGGGCCGGCACGCCGCTGAGCATCCGCTCGGGCACCCGACCCATTCGCTTCGGCCAGTTCTTGCGCACCAGATCGTGGTTGCCGCCAATCCCACCGCTGGTGACGATCACCGCCGAGGCACGAAACTCGAATTGCCCCACTGCTTTTCGCGATGATGACACGCCGCGGGGTTCGGTCGACGGCTCCAGGACGGTACCCCGAACGCCGGTCACCGCGCCGCCTTCGGTGCCTTCCAGGATCAATTCGTCGACTCGGTGGCGGTGCGCGAAGCGGACCGTGGAGCGATCCCGCAGTTGCCGCGCGAAGATGTCTACCAGGGCCGGGCCGGTGCCCCAGGTGATGTGGAACCTGGGCACCGAGTTGCCGTGCCCCTGCGCGTTGTAGCCGCCACGTTCGGCCCAGCCGACCAACGGAAACAGTTTCAGGCCCCGTTCGCGCAGCCAGGTGCGCTTCTCCCCGGCCGCGAAATCCACGTAGGCGTGCGCCCATTGCCGTGGCCAGTAGTCCTCTTCGCGATCGAAAGCCGCTGTGCCCAACCAGTCCTGCAACGCGAGCTCGTGACTGTCTCGAATGCCCAGCCGGCGCTGCTCGGGGCTGTCGACGAAGAACAGACCACCGAATGACCAGAAGGCCTGACCACCGAGATTGGCGCTGTTCTCCTGATCGAGGACCAACACCCGCAAGTCGCGGTCCACCAACTCGCAGGCGGCCACCAATCCGGAGAGTCCGGCCCCGACAACAATCGCGTCAGCGGCGAAGCCCGCCGCCGAAGAATCGCCCATGTCGGATCAGGGTAGTGCCCCGCACCCGGCGATTAATCAGCCGGCTGAGGTCAGGCCGCGTCGAGAACCGCCTTGTCGGGACGCCAGCGGTAGACCGTCGGCGTGCACCCGTGCATCGAAGCCAGGTCGACGGCATCCAACATCGCCTGCAGCGGCCCCGGCTTGCGTAATTGGCGTGCCGCAACCGCTACCCGCACGATCCCGCCGCGACGGGCGATCCGCTCGGAGGACAGCACCACCATGCGGCACCACCACGGCTCGGTGAGGAATCCTTCGCCGATGCCGAGCACGCGGGTGCGTACGCTGGTGTGACGGACCAGGTCGGTGATTCCGTGCAGATCGGCCAGCAGCCGGAAACCGTTGCCTGGCAACGCCTTAACGACGCCCGGCGAGACGGTCCAGCCCGGTGCGGCAAAGAGCCGGGTACGCAGTCCGAGGTGCTCGAGCACCCGGTCGGCTGCCATCAGCCGAAGGTTGGCCTCGTGTGCCCGCAGGATGGCGAACTCGCCGCGGCGCTTCTTGGTGGCGGCGTCGTCGTAGCCGTGCAGCACGATGGCATCGCCGCCGGCGCGCCGGGCGGTAAGCCACTCGACGGTGCGCGGGTCCTGGTCCAGCCGGTAGTCGCCGGACAGCCGTGGAGCCACCAGCAACGAAACCGGCACCTTGCGGGAATCCATTTGCGCGCAGAACGCCTCGACGTCGTCCAGGGTGCGCTCGCCTATCCCTGAGACCGAGACGATCAGTTTTCCAGCCACAACCGCAGTTTGACGAGCGCAGGTGTCGGGATAGTGAAGGACACGCAGACTGCAGGCGTATATCGACGCGTATGCCGGATGTCACTCGCGGCCCCGATACGGCCTTCGCGCAACGTAGTTGGGCACGGACGCGATGTCCGCCACACGGCGTAGCGCGCTGCCGGGCGGGCGCCATGCCGGTACGGCCTGAGCAAACACGGACCAGCGTCGCGATAGAGAAACGGTTCGATATGCTAAGCAACGCCATGGAGAAGGCCCGTTCCGCAGCGGGCGACGCCGCGCTGCCCACCGCCCCCGCCGGGTTCCTGGGTGCCGAGGAACGTGTCTATCCGGACAAACTGGACGCCCCGCTGCTGCGGATTTCCGGTGTATGTCTGCTGGCCACCATCATGGCGATCCTCGATGTCACCGTCGTCACCGTCGCGCAACGCACCTTCATCGCCGAGTTCGGGTCCAGCCAGGCCGTCGTCGCGTGGACGATGACCGGCTACACGCTCGGGTTGGCGACCGTGATCCCACTGACCGGCTGGGCGGCCGACCGATTCGGCACCAAACGGCTCTTCATGGGATCGGTGGTGGCGTTCGTGCTGGGCTCGCTGCTGTGCGCGGCGGCGTCAACGATATTGCAGCTCATCATATTTCGCGTAGTGCAGGGCGTCAGTGGCGGCATGCTGATGCCCCTCGGATTCATGATCATGACGCGCGAAGCGGGCCCCGGGCGACTCGGTCGCCTGATGTCGATCTTGAGCATTCCCATGCTGCTCGCCCCGATCGCCGGCCCGATCCTGGGCGGCTGGCTGATCGACACCTCCAGTTGGAAGTGGATCTTCCTGATCAATCTGCCGATCGGGCTTGCCACGTTCATCCTCGCCTGGATCGTGTTCCCGCGAGATCACCCCGCGCGGTCGGAAACGTTCGACGTCGTCGGCGGGCTGTTGCTCTCACCGGGTCTGGCGACGTTCCTGTTCGCGGTGTCGTCGATCCCGCGCTTCGGAACGGTCGCCGATCGGCACGTCTTGATACCCGCGGTCATCGGCCTGACGTTGATCGCCGCGTTCGTCGTCCACGCATTGCGCCGCACGGATCATCCACTCATCGATCTGCACCTGTTCCAGAACCCGGTCCTCACCCGGGCCAATGTGACGATGCTGTTGTTCGCCGGCGCATTCTTCGGAGCCGGTCTACTGCTCCCGAGTTATTTCCAGCAGGTGCTCCACCAGACGCCGATGCAAGCCGGAGTGCACCTTATCCCGCAGGGACTCGGCGCCATGCTGACGATGCGACTGGCCGGTCCGCTCGTGGATCGACATGGGCCCGGCAAATACGTGCTGGCCGGTATCGCGATGATCATCGCCGGCCTGGGCACGTTCGCTTTCGGTGTGGCCAGGCATGCCGGATATGCACCCACCCTGCTGATCGCACTGACGATCATGGGCCTGGGGATGGGGTGCACGATGATGCCGCTGTCGGTGGCGTCGGTGCAGGCGTTGGCGCCGAACCAGATTGCGCGCGGCACCACGCTGATGAGCGTCAGTCACCAGGTGGGCGGCTCGGTGGGAACCGCGCTGATGGCGATGATCCTGACCGACGAATTCGACCGGAGCCCCGACATCGTCGCGGCGAACAAACTTGCGGCGCTACAGCAGCAGGCCGCGATCAGTGGCGTGCCGGTTGATCCGTCACAAATACCACATCAGTCACTCGCCCCGGGATTTTCCGCTAATCTCTTGCACGACCTTTCGCAGGCCTATACGTCCGTATTCGTGGTCGCGGTGGTATTGGTGGCATTTACCATCATCCCGGCGTCATTTCTGCCGAAAAAGCCGGCTATCCAAACAGCCGTCGAATAGCCGCAATCGGCTCGTCGATCAGCACCGATGCCGGCTCTGGGCGTCTCGCGAAAATGGTCTTGCGCACGGATTCGGCACGGGTCGAATTCGTCCGCGCGGGCGTCGAGATGACAACGCCCACGCAGTAGGCCGGCGCCCATCCCGGCCGGTGGGCCGGTGCTTAGCGGGTCGGAAATACCGGCAAAGCGACCAAACGGCGGGCCCATCTCGATATGCTCGGCCGTATGCTCAGCGACGCTGTGGAAGGCGCGCGTTCCGCAGCCCCCAACGTCGCGATCTCCGTCGCTTCCGCCGGACCCAGCGCCGCGGCAGGCCGCGACTATCCCGACAAGCTTGACGCCAAGCTGATGCGCGTCGTCTTCATCTGCGGGCTGGCCGCCGTGATGGCGGTGCTCGACAGCACCGTCGTCGCGGTCGCCCAGGGCACCTTCGTCACCCAGTTCAATTCCAGCCAGGCGGTCGTCTCCTGGACCGTGGCGGCCTACATGCTCGCGTTTGCGACGGTCATCCCGGTGACCGGTTGGGCGGCGGACCGGTTCGGCACCAAACGGCTCTTCATCGGCTCGGTCCTGGTGTTCATGCTGGGCTCGCTGCTGTGCGCGATATCGCCAACCATCATGCTGCTCATCGTCTTTCGGGTAGTCCAAGGTATCGGTGGCGGCATGCTGATGCCGCTGAGCTTCGTGATCCTGACTCGTGAGGCGGGGCCGAAGCGCGTCGGCCGGCTGATGGCGATCGGGGGAATTCCGATCCTGCTCGGTCCGATCGGGGGGCCCATCCTGGGCGGCTGGCTGGTCGGCGCCTACGGCTGGGAGTGGATTTTCCTGATCAACCTACCGATCGGCCTGGTCGCGATCGTCCTCGCCTCAATCACCTTTCCGAAGGATCGCCCGGCGCCGGCGGAGAAACTCGACATTGTCAGCGTGCTGCTGCTGCCGCCGGGTGTCACGCTGTTCTTGGCCGGGGTCTCATCGATCCCGGCACAGGGCACGGTCGGCAGTCCCGCCGTATTGGTGCCGACGATCATGGGGTTTTTGTTGGTTGCGGCATTCGTCCTGCACTCCTTCCGCACCGACCATCCGCTGATCGACCTGCACCTTTTCAAAAATCGCGTGGTCACCCAGGCCAATCTCGCCCTGCTGGTATTCGGTGCTCCGTTCGTCGGGCTGGGGCTGCTGGTCCCGAGTTACTTCCAGGTGGTGATGCACCAAACACCGATGCAGTCCGGGATGCATTTGGCGCCGGTCGGCCTGGGCGCGGTCTTGACGATGCCGCTGGCCGGGGCATTCATGGACAAACGCGGACCCGGCCTGATGGTGCTGATCGGCCTTCCCACGATGGCGGTGGGTCTGGGCATCTTCACCTATGGCGTCGCCACGGAGGCCCCTTACCAGCCGACGCTGCTGATCGGGCTGGCGATCATGGGCCTGGGGGTCGGCTGCACCACGACACCGCTGTCGGCGGCGGTTCTGCAGGCGCTGGCCCCGCATCAGGTCGCGCGCGGCACCACGCTGGTGACGGTCAACCAGCAGGTAAGCGGATCGATCGGCGCCGCGTTGCTGGGCGTGACCCTGACGCAGTTGTTCAACCACAACGAAACTCTGGTGACGGCGAACAAGCTGGTCGCGGCCCAACAGCAAGCCAGCGGGCAACGCATGCCGATCGAAGCCTCGTCGTCGGCATGGAAAACCATGGGCCCCGATTTCGCGGCCAACGTGACGCACGGCCTATCCCACGCCTACACGGCGGTCTTCGTGGTTGCCGTCGCGATGGTGGTGTTGACGATCATCCCGGCCGCGTTTCTCCCGATGAAGCGCCCCGAGCCCGTGGAAGACCCCGTGCCGGCCGAAGCGCTGGCCGACTGATCCCCGCCTACCCCTCGAACAGCATCGTCGCGATCCGCAGCACGGTCTCCATTGGGTCGGTCCGCTTGACCTGGGCATTGACCGCATCGTTGAGCCAAAGCGTCGAAAACCCGTGCACCAGTGACCATGCCGCCAACTGCGCGCCCGCGGGGTCAGACTGCGTATGGACGTCGCGCAGGGCCGCCACGCCTCCCGGCCAACGTCTACGCGTCCCGGGTGCCCAATCCGCCCAAGTCGATGACGACGCAGCTACCCCTGCGCATCGCCGCCGAGATCGTCTTCCTCGCCATAGCGGTCGCCGTCGGCAGCGGCTAGCAGCCACGCGTATTGAAACGCGGTCTCCTGCCATCCCCGGTAGCGGCCACTGACGCCGCCGTGGCCCGCCGCCATCTGTGTCTTGAGCAACACCCGGTTGCCGCCGGCATTGGCGTACCGCAGCGCCGCAACCCATTTGGCCGGCTCCACGTAGTAGACCCTGGTGTCGTTCAGCGAGGTCATCGCCAGAATGGCGGGATAATTCTTCGTCTCAACGTTCTCGTAGGGCGAGTACGACTTCATATACGAGTAGACCTCGCTGTCGCTCAGAGGATTTCCCCATTCGTCCCACTCGGTGACGGTTAGCGGCAGCGACGGATCCAGGATCGTGGTCAGCGGATCGACGAACGGGACCTGAGCGAGGATCCCGGCGAACAGGTCCGGCGCCAGGTTGGCCACCGCACCCATCAGCAGCCCACCCGCACTGCCACCCAGTGCCACCAGCTCGCGCGGACGGGTCACTCCCGAGTCCACCAAATGCTGTGCCGCCGCGACGAAGTCGGTGAATGTGTTCTTCTTCTCCAGCAGCTTTCCATGCTCGTACCAGAGCCGGCCCATCTCTCCCCCACCACGGACGTGGGCGATGACGAACACCATTCCTCGGTCCAGCAGCGACAACCGTGCGATGGAAAAGGTTGGATCCGTGCATATCTCGTAGGCGCCGTACCCATAGATGAGGGTGGGCGCCGGGAATTCGAGGCCGGCACGGTGCACGATCGAAACGGGGATGCGGGTACCGTCGGAGGCGACTGCCCAGTCACGCCGCTCGACGTAGTCGCTCGGCCGGTAGTCACCGAGTACGGGTTGCTCACGCAACAGGGTGCGCTCGCCGGTGCCCAGGTCGACGTCGTACACCCGCAACGGCGTGACCAGAGACCCCGCCCTGATCCGCAGCTTGGGCGAAACCCAGTTCGGATTGCCGCCCAGGCCCGACGACATCAGTTCAGAATCGAATGCGATCTCCTCGGGCTCGCCATACTCGCCATCAGAACCGATGGGCCACAACTGGATTCGTGGCAATGCCGCGCGCCGGTAACTGATCACGAGGTGACCGGCAAAGGCGTCCGCGGCTTCGAGCCGAACGTCGTCGCGGTGCGCGACCAGGGTGCGCTGTTGCGTGGGATCGCTGACCGGAGCCTCGGTGAGCGTGAAGTTCACCGCGCCGTCGTTGTGCAGGATCAGGAAGCGATCCTGTCCCCCGACCACCGCATGCTCCACCGAGTATTCGACACCTTCACGACGCGGCAGCACGACGGTGAACTCGGCCTGCGGGTCGGCGGCGTCGGCGTAGCGCACCTCGGATGTGATCGACGAACCCGAGGCAATGAACACATACGCCTCGCTTCGGCTCAGTCCCGCGCCAAGCCAAAACCGTTCGTCTGCTTCGTGGTACACCAGTTCCGCCGGCTCTGTTGAGCCGAGCCGATACCGCCACACCTTGTCCGGGCGGTGGGCATCGTCCAGGGTCAGGTAGTACACGGTCCGATTGTCGGCCGCCCACGTCACTGCGCCCGCGATGTCGGCGATTTCGTCCGGATACTTTTCGCCTGTCCGTAAGTCCTTGAACCGCAGTGTATACCGTTCGTCGCCGATGACGTCGACGGAATATGCGAGCAGATTAGCGTCGAGGCTGACCAGCGCGGCGCCCAGGGCGAAGAAGTCGTGCCCGTCGGCCTCTTCATTCGAATCGAGCAGCACCTGCTCGCCCGGTATTTCGGTGTTCTCGTCCAGAACCGGCGGGTCCCAGTCATCGGGATTCGATACTGGACAACGACATTGGACGCGGTACTGCTTCCCCTCAAAGGTGCGCGAGTAGTACCACCAGTCGCCTTGCCTGGTCGGCACGGACAAGTCGGTTTCCTTGGTGCGCGCCTTGATCTCGTCGAAGATCTTTTGCCGCAGCGGTTCCAGGTGGACAAGGGCCTGGTCGACGTAATCGTTCTCGGCCTCAAGGTAAGAAATGACTTCGGGATTCGATTTCTCGCGCAGCCACTCGTACGGATCGACGAACACATCGCCGTGGTGCTCGCGTATGGTGTCGATCCGTTTCGCGATAGGCGGGGTACCGGCCGCCGTCATGCGGCGGGGCCGATCCAGTCACCGAAACTCAAGCCGGAAATCCTTTCGTAGGCATTGATATAACGGTCGCGTGTGGCGGCGACGATGTCGTCCGGCAACGGTGGTGGCGGTTCCGTTCCATAACGATCCCAGCCGGACGCGGGGCTGGTGAGCCAATTGCGGACGAACTGCTTGTCGAAACTGGTCTGAACCACCCCGACGCGGTAATCCTCGGCAGGCCAGTACCGCGAGGAGTCCGGGGTGAAGATCTCGTCGGCCAGCAGCAGGTTGCCGTCACGGTCGGTGCCGAACTCGAACTTGGTGTCGGCGATGATAATTCCTCTCGTCAACGCATGGTCGGCGGCCTGCACATAGATCTGCAGCGTCCGGTCGCGCAGCTGGTTGGCGCGCACCGCACCGACCATCTCGATCACCCGGTCAAAGGAGATGTTCTCGTCGTGATCACCCAGTGCGGCTTTGGTCGCCGGGGTGAACAGCGGCTGGGGGAACTTGCTGGCCTCGACCAGCCCCGGCGGCAGCGTGATGCCACAGACCTTGCCGGTCGCCTGATAGTCGAGCAATCCCGAACCGGTCAGATACCCGCGGGCCACACATTCGACCGGCATCATCTCCAGCTGGCGCACCACCAGCGCACGGCCCAGCACCTCGTCCGGAATGCGTGGGTCATCGGGCGGCCCGGCCAAGTGGTTGGGGGCCCCCGTTAGCCCCGAGACGAGGCCGAAGAAGAACACGCTCATCGCGGTCAGGATGCGGCCCTTGTCCGGGATCGTGCTGTCCAGGACGAAGTCGTACGCCGAAATCCGGTCGCTGGCGACCAGCAGCAGATGCTCTTCGTCGACCCGATACAGCTCGCGGACCTTGCCGCTGGCCAGATGCTGGTAGTCGGACAGTGCAGGGCGCATCGGGCCAGCCTATCGGGAACCCCACCCCGACCCCGGAGCTGTGCTGGGATCGAGGTCATGAGATCGCGCTTTCTGCCCTACGCCACCACGCCCGGCCGATTGCTGGCCCAGCTGTTCAGCGACGCGGTCATCGTCGCGTGGACGGCGATCTGGTTGCTCGTCGGCACCGCCGTCTACGACGCCATCTCGACGATCGCCGACGCGGGCCGGCAAGTCGAGGATGGCACCCACAGCATCGCGGGGAACCTGGCCTCCGCGGGGCATGGCGCACAACATATTCCGGTCGTCGGCGACAATGTCAGCAAGCCGCTCACCTCGGCGAGCCAGGCTGCCCTCGACATCGCCAACGCCGTCCACGACCTGGACACCACGGCCAGCTGGCTCGCGGTGCTGCTCGCACTCGCCGTGATCGCTCCCCCAATCCTTATCGCGACCGTGCCATGGCTATACCTGCGGCTGCGGTTCTTCCGGCGCAAATTGACCGTGACAGCCCTGGCCGCCACCCCGGCCGGGGAAGAGTTGCTGGCGCTGCGGGCACTGACAAATCGTTCGCCGGCGAAATTAGCCGCCGTCAGTGCGGATCCGGTCGGGGGCTGGCGGCACCAGGATCCGTTCACGATCCGCGCGCTGGCTGCGCTCGAACTGCGCTCGGCGGGAATCACGATTCGGCGTTAGCTGTGGGCGAGGGAAGACGAACGCCCGCCGCCGCCATCACCGCGGCCAAGGCATCGGGTGACGGCTCGACATCGGCGAGCCGGAACCTCACAATTCCTCGAGTAGTTCCACGACCAAATGCCGGATACCGGTGTGGCGGTTGCTTCGCGTCCATTCGACGGGCGCCACCACCCGCACGGCGCCGAAGCGCGACAACAGCTCTTCGTACAGGACGCGCAACTCCAGGCGCGCCAGATTGGCCCCCAGGCAGTAGTGCACGCCTTGACCGAAGCCCAAGTGCGGATTAGGTTTTCGTGCGATATCGAACTCGTCAGCCCGGTCGAAGACATTGGCGTCGCGATTCGCCGAGCCCTCCCAGATCTGTACCTTCTGTCCGGCTTTGATCGACTGACCGCCGAGGACTACCTCGCGGGTCGCGGTGCGCCGCTTGGACGGCGACGGTGATGTCCACCGCACCATCTCCTCGACCGCCGTCGGCAGCAGGCCGAAATCCGCACGCAGTGCCCGCAATTGGTCTGGGTGCTGCGCCAGCGATAGCAGCCCGCCAGCGACGGCGTTGCGGGTCGTCTCCGCGCCGGCACTGAACAACAGGCTGAAAAACAGATACACCTCGAGATCGGACGGCACCGGTCCGTCCACCTCGTCTTCCGTCGCGTTGGCGACCACCGACAGCATGTCGTCGGTCGGATTGGCGCGTTTCGAGGCGATCAGCTCCTGGCCGTAGTTGTACATCCGCGACCCGGCCGCGGCGTCTCTTTCGGAGGCGGACAACTGCGAAAGCGAGGCCTTGCGCGAGCCGCCGAAGTCGAACTGCGGCTCGATGGCCTCGAACAGCCAATGTCGTTCGGATTCAGGCACTCCCAGCAGGATACAGATCATCTGCATCGGCAGTTCGGCGGCGATGTCGACGAGGAAGTCGAACGGCTCGCCGGGCACCACGTCGTTCAGCAGGCGTCGGGCCCGGGTCCGCAAATCGGCTTCGACAGAGGAGATCATCCGCGGCGTCAGCCCGGAGCTGACCAGCCGCCGAATCTGGGAATGCCGCGGGTCGTCCATCATGTTGAGCACCTGGCCCGCGATGGACAGGTCCTGCAACAGCGTACCGCCGAACGGCCGAGCACCGCCGGTCACCGATGAGTACGTCACCGGGTCCTTCAGCACGGCAAGGGTTTCCGCGTACGTCGCGACCGACCAGAAGCCCTCGCCGTCCGGGGTGTTGTCGGTCGGCTGGTGCCAATAGACGGGCGCCTCGCGCCGGTGCACGGCGAACAACTCATGCGGAAAACCGTTGGCGAAGTTATCCAGATCGGTGAAGTCGATCCCCGAGAGCGCGCCGGCTAGGGTCACAGGATTGCACCCGGAGTGTATTTGGCTGCGTCCGGATAGCGGCCCACCAGCGAATCGACCATCGCGGCAACCTCATCGACCTGGTCGCCGGCGGCGCCGGTAAAGGCTTTCTTGTCCGCCAGCGCGGCATCGAGCGCCGCACGATCCAGCGGCAGGCGCTCGTCGGCGGCCAACCGGTCCAGCAGATCGGGCTCGGCGCCGCGTTCCCGCATCGCCAATGCCGTTGCCACCGCGTGTTCGCGGATCACATGATGCGCGGCCTCGCGCCCCACGCCGGCCCGCACCGCCGCGATCAACACCTTGGTAGTGGCCAGGAACGGCAAATAACGATCCAGCTCCCGCTCGATCACCGCCGGGTAGGCGCCGAACTCGTCCAGCACCGTCAAGAATGTCTCGATCTGGCCGTCGATAGCAAAGAAGCTGTCCGGCAGGGCAACTCGGCGTACCACCGAGCAGAAGACGTCCCCCTCGTTCCACTGCGCCCCGGCCAGCTCGGCGGCCATCGAGGCATACCCGCGCAGCACTACCTGCAGCCCATTGACCCGTTCGCAGCTGCGGGTGTTCATCTTGTGCGGCATCGCCGAGGAACCAACCTGCCCCTCGGCGAACCCTTCGGTCACGAGTTCGTGCCCCGCCATCAGCCGGATGGTCTGGGCCAGCGACGACGGGCCGGCACCCAGCTGCACCAGCGCGGAGAGCACGTCGTGATCCAGCGACCGCGGATACACCTGGCCGACGCTGGTGAGAACGGTTGCAAAACCTAGGAATTCAGCTACGCGCCGCTCGAGCTCGCTCAGCTTCACCGGGTCGCCGTCGAGCAGGTCGAGCATGTCCTGCGAGGTGCCCATCGGACCCTTGATCCCGCGCAGCGGGTAACGGTCGATCAACTCGCGCAGCCTGGTCAACGCGACCAACGTCTCCTGGGCCGCGGACGCGAACCGCTTGCCCAGCGTGGTGGCCTGCGCGGCGACGTTGTGGCTGCGCCCGGCCATCACCAGATCGCGATAGGCCACCGCGCGCTCAGCCAGCCGCGCGACCACCGCCACCGCATGGGAGAAAACCAGTTCCAGCGAACGTCGGATCTGCAGCTGCTCGACGTTCTCGGTCAGATCGCGACTGGTCATCCCCTTGTGCACATGCTCGTGACCGGCCAGCGCGTTGAATTCCTCGATGCGGGCCTTGACGTCGTGCCGCAGCACCCGTTCGCGCGCCGCGATCGAAGCCAGGTCGACATCCTCGAGCACTCGCTCGTAGTCGGCAACCGCTTCCTCGGGCACGGGAACACCGAGTTCCGTCTGGGCCCGCAGCACCGCCAGCCATAGCCGCCGCTCCGCGACGACCTTGGCCTCCGGCGACCAGATCCCGACCATGTCGGCGCTGGCGTACCGGGCGGCCAGCACATTCGGAATGCTCACCGGGTCAGCTTATCGACCGCGAGACTGCGACTGGCAACGCATTTCCGCCAGTAACGGCGTCGGCGATTACAGTCTCGCGGCATGTACTACGTCGGCGTCGACCTCGCGTGGGGCATCCGCAACCCGACCGGTATCGCCGTCGTCGACTCCGGCGGCTGCCTGGTCAGCGCCGGCGCGGTCCGAGACGACGACGAAATCCTGGTGGCGTTGCGCCCGTACGTGCAGGGCGATTGCGTGATCGGCTTCGACGCACCGCTGGTCGTGAACAACCGCACCGGCCAGCGCCCGGCCGAGACCGCGCTCAACCGCGATTTCCGCAGGTTCGAAGCCGGCGCACATCCGGCCAACACCGGAAAACCCGAATTCGCCAACGGGCCGCGCGGGGCGCGGCTGGCCGCGGCGCTGAGCCTCGACATGAATCCACACTCCACCACGGTGCGGCGCGCGATCGAGGTCTACCCGCACGCGGCGACCGTCGCGTTGTTCCGGCTGGAACGGACCTTGAAATACAAGGCCAAGCCCGGCCGCACCGTGGAGCGGCTCAAATCCGAGTTGCTGCTGCTGATGGACGGGGTCGAGCGGCTTGCCGACACCGACGTGCCGATGCGCGTCGCCGATCACCCCGGCTGGGTCGCGCTGCGCAACCAGGTGACCAGCGCGCAGCGCAAGAGCGAGCTGCGTCGCGCCGAGGACCCGGTCGACGCCGTGGTCTGCGCCTATGTGGCGCTATACGCCCAGCGCTGCCCGGACCGCATCACGATTTACGGGGACGTGGCCAGCGGATACATCGTCACGCCGTCCCTGCCTGCCGGGCTGACCAGGCCATAACGGTCAGATCCGGACCGGTCGCTCGTCGATGGGTGCCAGCACGTCGATGATGTCGATCACCGTTCCCATTGCCGCGGTACGCGGATCGCGCCCCTCGACCAGCGCGGAGACCACCGAGCCGTCGACCGCGCAGATCAAGGTGCAGATCAGCTCGATGCGCACGGCTCGGCCGGATCGCTCGATCGCCTCGGCGACCGCATCGGCGCGCTGACGCAGGCTGCGGCGCATGGTTTCGCGCAACGCGGTCAGGCGGGTGCAGGCGATGTTGCGCTCGTATCGCGAAATCAGCTGCTCGACGAGGGTCTGATCGGAGAGGTCACCCACCAAAAGGTCGACCAGTACCTCGGCGGTGGTCTCGGGCCCGCGGCGCCGGCGGGACAGCGCGTTGACCCGCGCTCGCAGCTGCGCAACCTCGATCATCGCGATGTGTTCGACCGCGCGCGCGATCAAATCGTCCAGGGACGAGAAGTAATAGGTAGTGGACGCCAAGGGCAGACCGGCACGCTGCGCGACCGCTCGGTGCCGCACCGCTTCGAACCCGCCTTCGGCAAGCAGCTCGGCGGCGGCGCTCACCAGCGCATACCGTCGACGTTCTCCTTTCGGAGTAACCGCTGCAGTCACGAGTAGCCATCGTGCCAGCCAAAGTGGTACTGCATTGCCATTTCCGCTAAACGGCCCGCCAGACGGACATGGCATGATGGCCCGCATGCCCGACTTGAGCCGCCGCGCGGTGCTCAGTCTTGGTGCCAGCGCGGCGATAGGAGCAGCGGGCGCGTTTGCGCTCGACAACCTATTACACACCAGAACAACTCGCAGCATCCCGGTTTCGAGCGCCAGCACGCAGGTTCCGTTGGCGCCGTCGACCGCGCCGCTGGAACCGACTCCTCCCGGGGACCCGGCCCCGACGATGACAACGGGTGCTTTCACCTCCGCGGCGCGGGGCGGGATATCGACCAACTGGGCGATCGCCCGACCACCGGGACAGACCAAGGCACTGCGTCCGGTTATCGCCCTGCACGGCAAGGGCAGTGATGCGGCCACGGTGATGGCCGGCGGTGTCGAGCAGGGTCTGGCCCAGGCCGTCAATGCGGGTCTACCGCCGTTCGCGGTCGTCGCCGTCGACGGTGGCGGCGGCTACTGGCACAAGCGGTCATCGGGCGAAGACTCCGGTGCGATGGTGCTGAGCGAGCTGATTCCGATGCTGGACAGCCAGCGGCTGGACACCTCGCGGGTGGCATTCCTGGGCTGGTCGATGGGTGGGTACGGCGCACTGCTGCTGGGTGGCCGGCTCGGACCCGCGCGCACCGCGGCGATCTGCGCGGTGAGCCCGGCGCTGTGGATGTCATCCGGTGCGGCCGCACCCGGCGCTTTCGACGGCCCCGACGACTTCGCGGCGAATTCGGTGTTCGGAATGCCCGCGCTGGCGTCCATACCGATCCGCATCGACTGCGGTGACAGCGATCCGTTCTACGACGCGACCAAGCAGTTCATCGCCCAGCTGCCCAACCCGCCCGCGGGTGGTTTCTCGCCCGGCGGCCACAACCCGGCGTTCTGGAGCTCGCAGCTGCCGGCCGAACTGACCTGGATGGCACCACTGCTGACGGCCTAGCGTCGGCCGCGAATGTAACGTCACGGTGGGAGTTCCCGGCGAAAATCGCGGCAGCGTTACGCTCGCGTGGGTGAGCACGCCCTTCGACTGGAACTTCCCGTACGCCTGGCCACGAAAGCCCGTCCTGGGCCACAACGTCGTGTGCACGTCGCAGCCACTTGCCGCCCAGGCCGGTCTTCGGATGCTCGCCGAGGGCGGTAGTGCGGCCGACGCGGCCGTCGCCACCGCCATCACGCTGACCGTGGTGGAGCCGGTGTCTAACGGCATCGGTTCGGATGCCTTCGCCATCGTCTGGGACGGCACGCAGTTGCACGGACTGAACGCATCCGGTCGTTCGCCTGCAGCGTGGACGCCGGAGTACTTCGGCGGCAACGGTGTTCCCGTGCTGGGCTGGAATTCGGTGACCGTGCCGGGGGCGGTGTCGGCCTGGGTCGAGTTGCACGCCAAGTTCGGCAAACTCCCCTTCGAGCGGCTCTTCGCGCCGGCGATCTCCTACGGCCGCAACGGCTTTCCGGTATCACCCACGATCGCGGAGCAATGGGCCGCCCAAGTGCCGCTGTTCGAATCGCAGCCGGGCTTCGCAGAGGCGTTTCTGCCCGACGGGCGGGCACCGAAACCCGGTGAGCGCGTACGGCTTCCCGAGCACGCTGCCACCCTCGAAAAGATCGCCGCCACCAACGGGGAGGCGCTCTATCGCGGCGACCTGGCGGCCCGACTCGAGGCGCACGCTGCGGCGAACGGCGGGGTATTGCGGGCCACCGACCTCGCCGGCCACCGCGCGGACTGGGTGGGCACGATCAGCGGAACCTACCGCGGCTTCACCGTCCACGAGATACCGCCCAACGGCCAAGGCATCGTGGCGTTGATCGCGCTAGGAATCCTGGAGCAGTTCGACATGTCTTCGCTGCCAGTCGATTCCGCCGACAGCGTGCACCTGCAGATCGAAGCCCTCAAGCTGGCTTTCGCCGACGCGCAAGCCTACGTCTCCGACATCGACCACATGACGACGCGCCCCGAGGACCTGCTGGACACTGAGTACCTGAAGCAGCGGGCCGCACTGATCGACCGCAATCGGGCCAAGCCCGCATCGGCGGGTACCCCTGCCGGGGGCACCGTCTATCTCACCGCCGCCGACGCGTCGGGCGTGATGGTGTCGATGATCCAGTCGAACTACCTGGGGTTCGGCTCCGGCGTGGTAGTGCCGGGCACCGGAATCTCACTGCAGAACCGCGGAGCGGGTTTCGTTGCGAATCAAGGACATCCGAACCAGGTCGGGCCGAACAAGCGGCCTTACCAGACGATCATTCCGGGCTTTGTCACCAAGGACGGCGCGCCCGTGATGAGCTTCGGGGTGATGGGCGGTCCGATGCAACCCCAGGGCCACGTACAGGTATTGGTTCGCATCGCCGACTACGGCCAGAATCCGCAAGCGGCCTGCGACGGCCCGCGGTTTCGCTGGGTGCAGGGCATGCAGGTCAGTTGCGAGCAGGGTTTCGCACCGTCGACGCTCGACGAGCTGCGCGAGCGCGGGCACGACTTGCTCGCCGTCGACGACTACAACGCATTTGGCAGCTGCCAGGCGATCTGGCGCCTCGACGACGGATATCTCGCCGCCAGCGACCCGCGCCGGGACGGACAAGCCACAGCGTTCTAAAGGTGGATCTTTCCCTCTTGCGCCAACAAACCGATATCGGTGCGGAAGTGGCTGCCCGGCAGCCGAATTGAGTCGAGGATCCGGTAAGCGTCCGCCCGCGCACCGGTCAGATCGGCGCCGGTGCCCACCACCGACAGCACCCGTCCACCCGACGAGACGATCGCGCCGTCGTCGCGCCGCGTCGTCCCGGCATGCAGCACGCCGTCGGCTTCGGATCCGGCGATGACGTCGCCGACCCGCGGGCGCCCGGGATAGTTTTCGGCGGCCAGCACCACGGTCACGGCCGCACCGTCTCGCCAGCGCAATTCACCGAAGCCAGCCAGCGCGCCGGTGCTGGCGGCATGCAGCAGCTGGCCGAGCGGAGACTCCAGCAGGGCCAGCACCGCTTGGGTCTCCGGATCGCCGAAGCGGCAATTGAACTCGACCACTGCGGGCCCCTTCGCGGTGATCGCGAGGCCGACATAGAGCAATCCGGAGAATGGGCAACCACGCCGAACCATCTCGGCCGCAACGGGTTCGACGATCCCGCTGACGATGTCGCGGCACACTTCGGCGGGCAGCCACGGCAACGGCGCGTAGGCGCCCATGCCGCCGGTGTTCGGGCCCGCGTCGCCGTCGCCCACCCGCTTGAAATCCTGGGCGGGCAGCAGCGGCACCACCGTCTCACCGTCGACCACACAGAACAACGAAACCTCGGGGCCGTCGAGGAAGGACTCCAGCAACACGGGATGACCGGACTCGAGCAAGCTCGCGCCATGGGCGCGGGCGGCATCGCGGTCGGGCGTGACTACCACGCCCTTACCGGCCGCCAGTGAATCGTCCTTGACCACCCAGGCCGGCTCACCCGCTGGCGGTCCGAAGCGACCGAGGGCCGCATCCAAATGCGCCGGATTGTCCACGATTTCGCTCGAAGCGGTCGGCACCCCGGCGGCCGCCATGACCTCCTTGGCGAATGCCTTCGATCCCTCGATGCGAGCCGCGTCCTTGCCCGGGCCGAAGCAGGCAATGCCGGCGGCGCGCACGGCGTCGGCGACCCCGAGCACCAACGGGACTTCGGGGCCGATGACGACAAGGTCGGCCCGGACCTCGCGGGCCAGCGCGGCGACGTCCGCGCCGGAGGTGATGTCGACGTCGTGTTGCTCGGCTAACCTGCCGGTGCCGGCGTTGCCGGGAGCAATTGCTAGCCCCGTGACCTGCGGATCTCTACTGAGAGCCAGCAGCAGGGCATGTTCACGGGCACCGGAGCCGATCACCAGAACGCGCACGACAGGTCAGACTAGCGGCACGGCGTTACAGGATCTTCTCGAGCAGGTTCTTGAGGTCCTTCTGCTGCGCTGCCGTCAGACGTCCAAGGCGCTTGTCGAACTCGGCGGACAGCAGCGCCAGCCCTTTCGCGGCGGCTTGGCGCCCGGCCGGGGTCGGCAGCAGCCGGTGGCGACGCAAATCCGCCGGGTCGATCTCCCGGCGCACGAACCCGGCGGCCTCGAGTCGCTTCAGGTACAGCGTCACCGTCGCCTTGGGCATGCTCAACGCCGCGGCCAACTCCGCCGGGTAGGGGTGCTCGTCAATCTCGGCGAGCAGGAACAGCTCTTTGGACTCGAGCCCCAGCGCGCAGATGCCGGCCTCGGCGCACGATATGACCGAGAGCAGTACCCGATAGTTCAGTGACCAGATCTTGGCCGCATCAACCGCAGACACGACTTGCCAGGTCGTTCAGCAGTGAACTAGTTTAGTAATGAACAACCTCATATCCGAACAATCTACCAGGAGTGGCCATCATGCCTCTGGATCAATACGTGACACTCGGACGGTCCGGCCTGCGCGTCAGCCCCCTGTGCCTGGGCGCGATGACGTTCGGCGAAGACCTTGGCTGGGGCACCAGCGTGGAGGAGTCGCAGCAGATCATCGATCGCTACACCGAACTCGGCGGCAACTTCATCGACACCGCCAACTTCTACACCCGCAGCCATTCCGAAAAGATCATCGGCGACCACGTCGGACGCCACGCAGCGCGGCGCGACCGCCTGGTGATCGCGACGAAGTTCAGCGGCAATCTGTACCCGGGTGACCCCAATGGCGGTGGTGCGGGCCGCAAATCGCTGATCAGCGCCTGCGAAAACTCGTTGCGGCGGCTGCAAACCGATTACCTCGACCTGTACTGGCTGCACATGTGGGACAAGAACACCCCGATCGAGGAGACGATGGCGGCTCTCGACGACCTCGTTACGGCAGGCAAGGTTCGCTACATCGGCGTGTCGGACACCCCGGCGTGGAAGATCGTCGAGGCCAACCTGATCGCCCGGTTCCGTGGCTGGTCGTCCTTCATCGGCCTGCAGATCGAGTACTCGTTGCTCGAACGCACCGTCGAGCGGGAGCTGGTTCCGATGGCCAGCGAATTCGGCCTCGGCATCACCCCGTGGTCGCCGCTGAAGAGCGGTGTGCTCAGCGGCAAGTACACCCGACGAAATGCCGGTCAGCACAACGCCGATCGTGGCGCGCTGGTGGCGAGCTCGCTCACCGAGCGGACCTACGCGGTCATCGACGAACTCGAGGTCATCGCCAAAGCGCACGCGACGAGCGTTGCCGCCGTGGCGCTGGCATGGGTGCATGCACAGACCGCGGTCTCATCGATCATCATCGGGGCACGCCGACTCGCGCAGCTCGACGACAACGTCCGCGCGGTCGACGTGAACCTGTCCGCCGAGGAACTGGCCCGGCTCGACAAGCTGACCAAGCCGAGTCTCGGTTTCCCCCAGAGCATGCTGGACATGGCTGCGGGCATGATCAACGGCGGCACCACGATCAACGGTGTTTTCGGAGCGACCTCGGAATACGTGATGCCCGAAGGCGGTCAGCCCTACTGAATTTGGCGACCGGCCTTAACCGGAGAGCAGCACGACCGACTTGATCAGGCCATCGCGTCGTCGAAGGACTCCACGACCGATCGCTCGTGCTCGCCGTCGCTGCCGTTGGTCGCAGGTCCGCCGCGGCCGCCGAGAGCCTCGATCAGGTTTTTGATCTTGACCGTCTCGTCTTCAGTCGGTATCTCGCCGGCCTCCAGCTCGTCGAGCAGGTCGGCGCGCAGTCCAGCCCCATTGGCTGTTTCCTTCGCCGACAGTTTGGCGTGCAGGCGAGCGACATAGAGTTGCTGGCCCAGCGTGGCCGCCGGTGCCGCCGCGGCGCGCTCCATCAAGTCGTCGTAGCACTGACGAGCTTCGCTCAACGCGACCATGACCCGCGGAGTCAGCCTGCTGCGTGCTGCGGCATCGGTCAACGTCTTCCGCAGCTTGCGCAAGCCGGAGAGAATGACCTCGACTCTCGGTCGGAACTCGTCATCGTCATCATCGGGCAATGCGTCGATGGCGGTGACATACATGTGCATCGCCGCTTCGGCCATACCGACGATGATCGGAGCTTCGCCCTCGTCCGGGTTGTCCTTCGCCATGCTGCTGAGAATATGCATTGCTGCCGCCGCTTGTACACCAATAGTTCAGGGCTACTCGCCTAAGCAGCAACACATTTCATCCTGTTGGCCAAGTAGTGCCCCGGCGTTAGTCGAGCGTCTTACCCGAGTTCATCTTGATCGCGGCGTTAACATTGGCCTTCTTGTCCTCCCCGGCACCCTTGGCCGCGGCCTTCTTGCGCTTGGCCACGACGGCATCGACCGCGCCGTTGAGTGCCGATCCCAGCGGGAACCCGAGATAGTGAGTGAGGAAGACAGCCATCTCCTTCAGCTCGGTCTCGCTGAGTTCGCCGTTGAGAAGCGCTGCGTTGATCTGGATCTCGGCCAGGTCGCGGTTTCCGATCGCGGTCACCGCCGTCAGCGTCATCAGGCGCTTGTCGCGCATCGACAACCCCGGTCGCGTCCAGATGCTGCCGAAGAGATGATCGACGGTCAGGTCGAAGTACGGGTCGCCCTCGATGTTGGGCATCTCCCAGCCGTAGACCTCGTTCATTTTTTCCAGGCCCTTGCTGCGCAGCTCGTCCATTACGACTCTTTCTCTGTGTGCGGTACCCCAAGGCCGGCGGCCAGGCGCTGATACGCCAGTTGAGCAAGCGGCAGGTCAACCGATACGGCCCCGCCCAGGGCGAGCGCCAGGCTCAGATCCTTCTCACCGAGCCCGCGGGTGTGCAGGAAAGGCTCATACAGAAAGTTGCCCGGCTCAAGGTCTTTCATGTCTTCGCGCACCATGATCGCGCCCGGCCCGCTGGTGAGCGCGTCGGTGTGGCGCACCACCCGGCCCAGTGCCTGCAGATCCAGGCCTGCCGCCTCGGCGAGTTTCATCGCCTCGCACGCCGCAGCGTACGAGGTGAACGTCAACATGTTGCGCGCCAGCTTCATTCGGGTGCCCGCACCGGGCTCGCCGGCATGGATGACCATCGCGGCCCAGTGCTTGAAGGCCGGCTTGATCCGCTCGTACACCTCGCGCTCGGCGCCCACCATCGTGGCGAGTTCGCCCTTGGCCGCCGCGGCGGCCCCACCGCTGACGGGCGCGTCGACAACATGGATGCCTTGCGGTTTGAGTTCGGCCGCGAGCTCGACCGCGGTGGTGTCGCTGATCGTCGAGTGGATCGCAATGACGGTGCCCGGCTTGGCGTGTGCGGCCAACTCCGCGACGACCTCGCGCACCTGGGCGTCGTTGAGCACGGTGATGTGGACGATGTCGGCGGCCGCAATGTCGGCGACGCTGTCGGCAATGCCGGCGCCCTTTTCGGCCAGCGGCGTCATCGCCTCGGTGCGAATGTCGTAAACCGTTACCCCGCCCGGCCATTCGGTCATCTTCGTGGCCATCGGGGCACCCATATTACCCAACCCGATGTACCCGAGCTTGAGGTCTTCAGTCATGCGCCGCTCCTCTCATCGCATCGCTTCGCATCGTCGCCGGCGGCTATGACCGGAAGATCTGTCCGCCGTCGACGTTGAAGATCTGCCCGGTGATCCAGGACGCCTCATCCGACAGTAAGAACAGGCACATGCCGACGAGGTCTTCCGGCTGTCCCATGCGCGACAGGGGAATTCCCTTGACGATGTCGGCAACCATCTCCTGCGGCGTTGTGGACCGGTTGGCCTCGGTATCGATCGGGCCCGGCGCGATGGCGTTGATCCGAATATTCTGACCCCCCAGTTCGGTGGCCAGCTGCTGGGTGAGCCCATTGATTCCGACCTTGGCCAACCCGTAGAAGTTCGAATACAGCCAGGCTGCCGTGGACGACTGGTTGACGATTGCTCCGCCGCCGCGTTTGGCCATCTTCTTGTACACCGCGCGGGTGCACCACAGCGCACCGTCGAGGTTCACGCTCATGAACTTCTTGTAGTACTCGGGGTCGACGGTGATCAAGAAGTCGAGCTTCATGCCGCCGAAGATCGCTGCGTTGTTCACCAGGTAGTCGATGCCGCCGAATTCGGCCAGCGTGCGGTCGGCCATCTCCTTGGCCGACGCCAGATCCGACACATCGACAGGCAGGGCCAACGCGGTACCGCCCTCGCCCTTGATTCCATCGGCCACCTTCTCGGCACCCTGCAGATTGATATCCGCAACGACCACGGCCGCTCCCTCACGGGCCAGCGCCTCGACGTATGCCTGGCCGATGCCGCCGCCCGATCCGGTGACGATGGCGACCTTGTTTTCAAATCTCATGTCCCGCAAGCTCCTCCGGTTAAACCGCTGTCGCAATGGTCTTGGTTTCCAAGTACTCCTCGAACCCGGCCAGACCCATCTCGCGGCCGTTTCCGGATTGCTTGTACCCACCGAACGGCGCATCGGCCGAATACCACACGCCGCCATTGACATTGATGGTTCCGGCGCGCACCCGCGCGGCGGCCCGGGCGGCCCGCTCCGGGTCGGCGCCGAAGACCGTGCCCGACAACCCGTACGCCGAGTCGTTGGCGATGCGCACGGCGTCGTCGTCGCCGTCGTGCGGGATCACCGTCAGGACCGGCCCGAAGATCTCCTCGCGTGCGACGCGTGCGTCGTTGCCCAGACCGGCGATCAGGGTCGGCTCGATGAAGAAACCGACCTCGCGGTCGGCCGGCCGGCCGCCGCCGCAGGCGAACGTCCCGCCCTCGGCGATCGCCGAGTCGAGGTAGCCCTGGATCCGATCACGCTGGCACGCGGAAATCACTGGGCCGCAGATGGTTGCGGGGTCGGTGGGGTCGCCGGCCTTGATGCCGCCCATCGTCGCGGCCGCAATGGAGACGGCCTCGTCGTACTTGGTCCGCGGTACCACTAGCCGGGTGGTGATCGCGCAGCCCTGCCCGGCGTGCATGCACACCGAGAAACCCGCCACGCCCACCGCGCCGGCCAGATCGGCGTCGTCGAGCACGATGAACGCCGACTTGCCGCCCAGCTCGAGGAAGACCTTCTTGATCGTCGCGGCGCCGTCGGCCATCACGGCGCGGCCGGTGGCCGTCGATCCGGTGAATGAAACCATGTCCACCCGAGGGTCTTTGGACAACATCGCGCCCACACTGTGGTCGCTGGAGGTGACGATGTTGATCACACCCGCAGGAAAGTCGGTGTGCTCGGCGATCAGCTCGCCCAGCACGGCGGCACACCAGGGAGTGTCAGGAGCCGGTTTCAGGACGACGGTGTTGCCGGCCGCCAGGGCCGGCCCGATCTTGGCGAGGTTGATCTGGTGCGGAAAGTTCCACGGCGTGATGGCACCGACGACACCGACGGCCTCACGGGCGATGGTGCGCCGGGTAGGGATACCCATCGGCTTGGCCTCGCCGAGATCCTGGTTGTACTCGTAGGATTCGGCGGTATCGGCCGCGAACGCCAGGTCGTTGACCGGGACTTCGAGCTGAGCGATCCCGGTGAGCATCCGCGGCGCGCCGACCTCCGCGATGGTCATATCGCGCAGCTCTTCGAGATGCTGCTGCATCGCCTCGCGCAGCTGACGCACACACCGCACGCGCAGTTCAGTGTTGCGCGACCAGTCCGTCTCGTCGAAGGCGCGGCGCGCGGCATCGATCGCTCGGCTCATGTCGTCGGCGTCGGCGTCGGCCGCGACTCCGAGCACTTCCTCCGTGGCCGGATTGATCGTCGGGAAGGTACCGGCGCCGCCGGGGGACATCTTGCCGTCGATGAAGAGTTCACTCACGCCGTCGGCCAACAAGGCCATCTCTCGCTCCCGTCTATGGGTGGCAACTCCAAGGGGCGAAATCGATCCGCCATTTGAATGGACAGTTGTCCGATAATCTCCCATCGCACCATAGCCTTCGGGCCATCCATGGTGCAAGAGCCGATCTCGAAACCGGCGTCACTCGCGGCATAACAGGTCATTAAGCAGCATATTTGATCGGCAGTCTTGCTTCGCGCACCTTGTGTCCGATAGCTTGGACATGTGTCCAGCGATGCCCTGGCTACGGTCACAGCCCAGACCGAGCAATCAACCGGCCAGGCGCCGCGCAATCGCCGCCAAGAGGAGACCTTCCGCAAGGTGCTTGCGGCCGGCATCGAAACCCTGCGCGAGAAGTCGTACGCGGACCTGACGGTGCGCGCCGTCGCGGCCCGGGCCAAGGTCGCTCCGGCCACTGCTTACACCTACTTCTCGTCGAAGAACCACTTGATCGCCGAGGTGTATCTGGACCTGGTGCAACAGGTTCCGTTCTTCACCGATGTCAACGACCCGATGCCGGTTCGGGTGGACAAGGTGTTGCGCCACCTGGCGTTGGTGGTTGCCGACGAACCCGAGGTGGGCGCGGCGTGCACCATCGCGCTGCTCGGTGGGGGCGCCGATCCCGCGGTGGGCGCCGCGCGCGACCGCATCGGTGCCGAGATCCACCGTCGCATTGCGACGGCCATCGGGCCCGGCGCCGACGCCAGCACGGTGTCCGCGCTCGAGATGACGTTCTTCGGCGCATTGGTACAAGCCGCCAGTGGCCAGTTCACCTATCACCAGATCGCCGACCGGTTGGCCTATGTAGTCAGTCTGATCCTGCCCGGCACCGGGGAGACGAGCCAGGAGACAAGGACTTAAATGACGATCCATGTTGGAGACCACGAGTTGGTCCTCGATCCCTACGACTACGACTTCCACGAAGATCCATATCCGTACTACAAGCGGCTGCGCGACGAAGCGCCGCTGTACCGCAACGAGGAACTGAAGTTCTGGGCGCTGTCGCGGCATCAGGATGTATTACAGGGATTCCGCAACAGCACAACGCTTTCCAACAAGTACGGCGTCTCGCTGGACCCGGCCTCGCGCGGCCCGCATGCCAGCAAGACGATGAGCTTCCTCGCGATGGACGATCCCGCCCACCTACGGCTGCGCACGCTGGTGTCGAAGGGCTTCACGCCGCGCCGCATTCGCGAGCTCGAACCGCGGGTCACCGAGATCGCGGTCAAGCACCTCGACACGATGCTGGAGGCGGCGGGGTCTTCCGCATCCGGTGGCGCCACTGTGGATTTCGTCGACGAGTTCGCGGGCAAGCTGCCGATGGATGTGATCTCCGAGCTGATGGGCGTACCCGAGGCCGACCGCGTGCAGGTCCGGGCCTGGGCCGACGGCGTGATGCACCGCGACGAGGGCGTCACCGACGTGCCGCCCGAGGCCGTCGAGGCGTCGATCAACCTGATCGTCTACTACCAGCAGATGGTCGCCGAGCGGCGCACCAAGCCGACCGACGATCTGACCACCGCGCTGCTGGAAGCAGAGATCGACGGCGACCGGCTGACCGACGACGAAGTGCTCGGTTTCATGTTCCTGATGGTGATCGCCGGAAATGAGACCACCACCAAATTGCTTGCCAACGCTGCGTTTTGGGGACACAAGAACCCCGACCAGCTGGCCGGAGTCTACGACGACGCCGAACTGGTGACACCGTGGGTCGAGGAGACTCTGCGCTACGACACGTCCAGCCAGATCCTCGCCCGCACCGTGGCCGGCGAGCTCACCCTCTACGACACCACGATCCCCGAGGGGGACGTCGTGCTGCTGCTGCCCGGTTCCGCCCATCGCGACGAGCGGGTGTTCGATAACCCGGACGATTACCTGATCGGACGTGAAATCGGCTCCAAGCTCATGAGTTTCGGTAGCGGCGCGCACTTCTGCCTGGGAGCCCACCTGGCCAGGATGGAAGCACGCGTAGCGCTCACCGAGTTGTTCAAGCGAATCCGCGGATATCAAGTCGACGAGGCCAACGCCGTCCGCGTCCACTCCAGCAATGTCCGCGGATTCGCTCACCTACCCATCACCGTGGAGACCCGCTGATGCCTCGCTTTGCCCCCCTTCCCGAACGTCGGCCGGTGATCGTGGCCGGCGCTTCCTCCGGTATCGGAGAGGCCACCGCGATCGAACTCGCCGCGCACGGCTTCCCGGTCGCTTTGGGCGCCCGCCGCGTCGAGAAGCTCGACGACATCGTCGGCAAGATCAATGCCGATGGTGGCGAGGCGGTCGGATTCCACCTCGATGTCACCGACCCGAACTCGGTGAAAACCTTTGTCGCACAGTCTGTCGATGCGCTCGGCGACATCGAGGTGCTGGTCGCCGGCGCGGGTGACACCTACTTCGGCAAGCTCGCGGAGATCGCAGGCGACGAGTTCGAGTCGCAGCTGCAGATCCACCTCGTCGGCGCCTTCCGGTTGGCCTCAGCGGTGCTGCCGGGCATGCTCGAACGGCAGCGCGGCGATCTCATCTTCGTGGGTTCCGATGTGGCGCTGCGTCAGCGACCGCACATGGGCGCCTACGGCGCGGCCAAGGCCGCACTCGTCGCCATGGTCACCAATTTCCAGATGGAGCTGGAGGGCACCGGTGTGCGGGCCTCGATCGTGCATCCGGGCCCGACCAAGACGTCGATGGGCTGGAGCCTCCCGGCCGACAAGATCGGCCCCGCGCTGGAGGACTGGGCCAAGTGGGGTCAGGCCCGCCACGACTACTTCCTGCGCGCGGCAGACCTCGGACGCGCCATCACGTTCGTCGCCGAGACACCGCGTGGTGGATTCATCGCAAGCATGGAGCTTCAGCCCGAAGCCCCGCTGGCCGACAACATCGACCGACAGAAACTCGCACTCGGCGACGAGGGGATGCCGTCATGACTTCGCGATACGACGATGCGGCGCGCGCCACGCGCGCCGGTGAGGAGTGAGCATATGACCACAGCCATCGTGCCACGGGTTTCCGGCGGCGAAGAAGAGCACGGCCATCTTGAGGAATTCCGCACCGACCCAATCGGTTTGATGAAACGCGTCCGCGAGGAGTGCGGTGACGTCGGCTGGTTCCAGCTGGTCGACAAGCACGTGATCCTGCTGTCCGGTGCGAACGCGAACGAGTTCTTCTTCCGGTCCGCCGACGAGGATCTCGACCAGGCCGAGGCCTACCCGTTCATGACGCCGATCTTCGGCAAGGGCGTGGTGTTCGACGCCAGCCCGGAGCGGCGCAAGGAGATGCTGCACAACTCCGCGCTGCGCGGCGAGCAGATGAAGGGGCACGCCGCCACGATCGAGGGCGAAGTCAAGAAGATGATCGCCAACTGGGGACCCGAGGGCGAGATCGAGCTGCTCGACTTCTTCGCCGAACTGACCATCTACACCTCGACCGCCTGCCTGATCGGGCTGAAGTTCCGCGAGCAGCTCGACCACCGGTTCGCCGAGTACTACCACCAGCTGGAGCGCGGCACCGATCCGCTGTGCTACGTCGACCCGTACCTGCCGATCGAGAGCTTCAAGCTACGCGATGAGGCGCGGGTGAAACTCGTTGCACTGGTTCAGGAAATCATGGATCAGCGGATCGCGAACCCGCCCAGGGACAAAAGTGACCGCGACATGCTCGACGTGCTGGTGTCGATCCGCGACGATGAGGGTAACCTGCGCTTCTCGGCCGACGAGGTCACCGGGATGTTCATCTCGCTGATGTTCGCCGGGCACCACACCAGCTCGGGAACCTCGGCGTGGACCTTGATCGAGCTGATCCGCCATCCCGACGCCTACGCCGAGGTGCTGACCGAGCTCGACGAGCTGTACGCCGACGGCCAGGAAGTGAGTTTCCATGCGCTGCGGTCGATTCCGAAGCTGGATAATGTGGTCAAGGAGACCCTGCGGCTGCACCCGCCGCTGATCATCCTGATGCGGGTGGCGCAAGGCGAGTTCGAGGTCGAAGGGTTCCCGATCCACAAGGGCGACTTCGTCGCCGCGTCCCCCGCGATCAGCAACCGGATTCCCGAAGACTTCCCCGATCCGGACGCGTTCAAGCCCGACCGCTACAACAAGCCGGAGCAGGCCGACATCGTCAACCGGTGGACGTGGATTCCGTTCGGCGCCGGGCGGCACCGCTGCGTGGGCGCGGCGTTCGCACAGATGCAGATCAAGGCGATCTTCTCGGTCCTGTTGCGCGAGTACGAGTTTGAGATGGCACAGCCGGCCGACAGCTACCACAACGACCACTCCAAGATGGTCGTTCAATTGGCCCGGCCCGCCAAGGCCCGCTACCGCAAGCGCACCGCCTAGGAGCCTGGCATGGCATTTCGTATCGGAGTCGACCTGGACTTGTGTCAGGGCCACGCCATGTGCGAGCTGGAGGCACCGGATTACTTCAAGGTGCCCAGGCGGGGCAAGGTCGAGATCCTCGACTCCGAACCGCCCGAAGACGCCCGCGACGAGGTCCAGCGCGCGGTCGATATGTGCCCAACCCAAGCACTATTCATCACCGAAAAGGAAGACTGATCCATGACATCACAAGCGTCACACTCGCGCGCAGATCTTGAGGCATGGGTCGAGCGCTGGCTGCAGACCAACAAGGACTGCGAAAAGGCCGGCGACTGGAAGCCATTGGCCGACTTCTACACCAAGGACGCGACCTACGGCTGGAACATCGGCCCGAAGGAAGACGTGATGTGCGTGGGCGTGGACGAGATCCGCGATGTCGCACTCGGCCTGGAGATGGAGGGCCTGGAGAACTGGGTTTATGAGTACCAGAAGGTGCTCATCGACGAGAAGCAGGGCGAGATCGTCGGCTTCTGGAAGCAGATCGTGAACAAGACCGATGGCACCCGCGACGAGATCTACGGCATCGGCGGCAGCTGGTTCCGCCTGAACGCCGAGGGGCTTATCGAGTGGCAGCGTGACTTCTTCGACTTCGGTCACGTCGCGTACATGTTCGGCAAGCTGATCGAATCAGGCGACCTGAGCGAAGGGATGCAAAAGCGCATCGAGCGCAGCATCGCCGGAGAGAAGCTGCCCGGCTACTACCCGCTGGGCCAGGCTCCCGTTCCCATCTGGTGACTGGACCAATCGCGCCGACCGGTTGGTGGTCCCCCGCTTGTTTACAGCCCGGTGATGCACGTCATAATGGTCTGTGAATGAGAACACGTTCTAAATTGCCATCCGGCCGCGGCCGGCCCCTTTCACCGGCACTCGGGTCAGGGCACGTTAGTGGAGGTCCTTCATGAAGACAAAAGGCGCGCTGATCTGGGAATTCAACCAGCCGTGGTCCATCGAGGAAATTGAGATCGGCGACCCGAAAGCGCACGAGGTCAAGATCCAGATGGAAGCGGCCGGGATGTGCCATTCGGATCATCATCTAGTTACCGGTGGCATCCCGATGGCGGGCTTCCCGGTGCTCGGCGGCCATGAGGGTGCGGGCATCGTCACCGCAGTCGGGCCCGGCGTGGAGGACATTGCTCCAGGCGACCACGTGGTGCTGTCGTTCATCCCATCGTGTGGGCAGTGTCCGACCTGCCAGTCCGGCATGCGCAACCTGTGCGACTTGGGCGCCGGCCTGCTCGGCGGTGAGGCGGTCAGTGACGGCACCTTCCGCATCCAGGCCCGCGGCCAGAACGTCTTCCCGATGACGCTGCTCGGCACTTTCTCGCCGTACATGGTCGTGCACCGCGCCTCGGTGGTGAAGATCGATCCGTCGGTGCCGTTCGAGGTGGCCGCCCTGGTCGGTTGTGGCGTCACCACCGGCTACGGCTCGGCGGTCCGCACCGCCGACATCCGGCCGGGACAAGACGTCGCGATCGTCGGCGTCGGTGGTGTCGGCATGGCCGCGCTGCAGGGTGCGGTAAACGCCGGCGCGCGCTACATCTTCGCGATCGACCCGGTGGAATGGAAGCGGGATCAGGCGCTGAAGTTCGGTGCCACCCACGTCTACCCGGACATCAACGCCGCGCTGATGGGCATGGCCGAGGTCACCTACGGCCTGATGGCTCACAAGGTGGTCGTCACGGTCGGCGAGCTGCACGGCGCCGACGTCGACAACTACCTGAACATCACCCAGAAGGGCGGCACCTGCGTACTGACAGCGATCGGCAGCCTGCTGGACAACAATGTGAACCTGAACTTGGCGATGCTGACGCTGATGCAGAAGAACCTGCAGGGCACCATCTTCGGCGGTGGTAACCCGCAGTACGACATCCCGCAGCTGCTGTCGATGTACAAGGCCGGCAAGCTCAACCTGGACGACATGGTCACCACTCAGTACCGCCTCGAGCAGATCAACGAGGGCTACCAGGACATGCTGGACGGCAAGAACATTCGCGGCGTCATCCGGTACACCGACGCCGACCGGTAATCCGACCGGTCCTGGGTGACCAGCTTTCCGCACCTCATGGCGCCGGGGCGAATCGGCGCCATGACGGTGCGCAACCGGGTCGTCATGTCCCCGATGGAGACGATGTACGGCACCGGCGACGGGCTGCCGTCCGAGCGCACCCGCGACTACTTCGCGGCGCGTGCCCGCGGCGGGGTCGGTTTGATCACGTTGGGCGCCACCGGGATTGACCATCACCACCCCGAGACTCCCGGTGGCCTGCATCTGGGCACCGACGAGTCGGTCGGCGCCCATCGGGCGCTGGTAGAGGTGGTGCACGAACACGGCGCCAAGATCCAGCCGCAGATCGTGCACGCCGGCCCCGACGGGCTGGGTCCGGAGATCTTCGGTGTCGAATCGCTGGGGCCATCGGTGATCCCGTCGTATCTCACCGGCCGCCCGTCCAGCGAGATCAGCAAGCAACAACTCGGCGAGGTCTTTGACTTGTTCAAGGCGGCGGTGCGCCGCGCAGCCGAGGCCGGCTACGACGGTATCGAACTGCACGCCGCACACGGCTACATGCTGCTTGGTTCTTTCCTTGCACCACAACGTAATCGTCGTACCGACGACTATCGGGGTGACTCCACACGGGGCCGGCTACAGGTGGTGCTGGAGACGCTGGCCGCCATTCGGTCTGAGGTGGGCGATGCGCTGCCGATCACGCTGCGTATCTCCGGCTATGAGCGGGTTGCCGGAGGGCGGCCGATCTACGAAACCGCCCGAATGGCACCGGAACTCGTCGCCGCCGGCGTCAACGCCTTCCACGTCAGCGGCGGGGTGATCGACCGGCTCGTGACCGGCATGGTCAACGCCGCCGACGACGGCGACGCGCTCAACGTCGGCGCCGCCGCGGCCGTCAAGCAGGTGGTCGACGTGCCGGTAATCGCCGTCGGCCGGATACACGACCCCGTCCGTGCCGAGCAGATCCTCGCCGACGGACGCGCGGACTTCATCGCGATGGGGCGCCCGCTGCTGGCCGACCCCGACCTGCCCCGCAAACTGCGAACCGGTCATTGGCACCGCGTCCGCAAATGCATCTCCTGCGAAAACTGTATCGACGCAATGGAACAGCGCTTCTCGGTCGACTGCGCCGTCAACCCCCGGACCGGCAAGGAACGCGAACTTTCCGCGCCACGCGCCGGTCGCGCCAAGCGCGTCGTGGTGATCGGCGGTGGGCCGGCAGGTTTGGAGGCCGCCCGGGTTGCCGCCGAGCGCGGCCACCGCGTCACACTTTTCGAACGCGCCGGCCAACTCGGCGGTGCGCTGCGCTGGGCGTCGGTGCTGCACCCCGAGAACCAGCCGTTCCTGCGGTATCTGCGCACCGAGATCAGGCTTAGCAACACCAAAGTGCATCTGGGCCACCTAGTTTCGGCCGACGATGTCGTCGCGCATGCGCCTGACGCCGTGGTGGTGGCCACCGGCGGTCACGTCGCGGTGCCGGCGATTCCGGGAGCCGACCTGCCGCACGTGCTTACCGGGCCGGGATTACGTGAGTTGCTCGGCGGCCACGCCGATGCCACCGATCCGGCTTGGCAACGGCTGGGTGCCTCGTTGCTGGCGGGCTGGCGGCAGCGGCTGGTGCGCCCGGCCGCCGTCCGGCTTGCCACCCGCGCCTGGATGCCGCTGGGCCGGCGGGTCGTCATCATCGGCGCAGACCTGGTCGCCCTGGAACTCGCCGAGTTCCTGGCCAGCCGGGGCCGGTTGGTTTCGATCCTCGAGTCCGGCAAGGACATCGCGCCGGAAGTGGGTAACAAGCGCAAGACCGAACACATGGATCGACTCGACCGGTTCGGCGTCACCGTGCACATCCGCGCGGCCGTCCACCGCATCACGACCCGGGGCGTGGTGTTTACGCCAGTCGCTGGGACAACTCGGGAACTTGCCGCCGACAGCGTCGTGATCGCGGGATCCGTGGAACCCGACACCGCATTGTTCGACAGCGTGACGGCCGCCTTGCCCGGTGCCGACGTGCATGCTGCCGGCGATTGCACCGGTCTGGGGCTTATTCGTAAGGCAACCGAAGAGGGCGCACGCGCCGCGTGCGCGATCTAACGACAGGAGAGATAGCGATGACCCAAACCACCCAATCCCCGGCCCTGACCGCGTCCCAGTCGTCGTGGCGCTGCGCTCAAGGCAAAGACCGCGACGGTTGGCTGGCGCTGATGACCGACGATGTGGTCATCGAGGACCCGATCGGCAAGTCCGTCACCAACCCCGACGGCACCGGTGTGCGCGGCAAGGCCGCCGTCGGCGAGTTCTTCGACAACAACATCGCGCAGAACCAGCTGACCATCACCTGCGAGGAGACGTTCCCCTCCAGCTCGCCCAACGAGATCGCTCATATTCTGGTGCTGCAGAGCAAGTTTGAGGGCGGCATGACCAGCAAGGTGCGCGGCGTGTTCACCTATAAGGTCAACGACGAGGGGCTGATCACCAACATGCGCGGCTACTGGAACCTCGACGTGATGGAGTTCGGCCAGCAGGAGTAGGCCGCTCAGCCGATGCGCCTCCTCCCGTGAATCGCGCGTGTGATTTTCCCGACGACATAGAACGAAATCAACGGTGCGCTCATGATTCGGCCGTCGAGACGGCATGTCTAGCGGCGGGTGAAGCTCAGATGCGTGACGCCGCTGGGGCTGGTCACCGACTCCACCGCGAACCGCTGCTCGAGCCCCTCCAGTCCCTGCCACAACGGCTCTCCGCGGCCCAACAGGATGGGAACCACGACGATGTGCATCTGGTCGACGATATCCGCAGCGAGGAACTGGCGGACGGTCGACGGTCCCCCGCCGACGCGAATGTCGAGTTCTCCGGCGGCTTTTCGCGCGATGTCGAGGGCATCCGCGGGCCCGGCGTCGATGAAGTAGAACGTGGTGCCACCATCCATCTCGATCGGCGGCCGAGGGTGGTGGGTAAGCACGAAAACCGGTGTATGGAACGGCGGGTCGGCGCCCCACCAGCCTTTCCACTCGTCGCCGCCATCTTGGCTGTTCCATGGGCCGAGCTGCGGCCCGAACTTGCGCCGTCCCATGATTTCGGCACCGATGCCGGGCAGCCACGCGCGGGCAAAAGCGTCGTCGATGCCCGTCGTCCCGCCCGACTCGCCGTGCATAGCGCGGAAGGTCCGCGTCGCGAAGAACCACTCGTGCAACCGGCCACCGGCGTGGCCGAACGGCGCATCCAGGCTTTGTCCGATGCCGGTACCGAAGCCGTCGAGGGAAATCGAAAAGTTGTGCACGCGCACCTGTGACATGCTGGATCTCCTTGTGGTCTGTCAGGGACTGACCGTCGAGGCCCACCAAACTCATCGGCCAATCGCCGAAGTTATTGCCAGTTGCGAAAAGCGGTAAGCAGTCGGTCACGAAAGGCGGGGTCGAGTTCCTCGTCGGGAATCTTGCCAAGAGTCGCCACGGTCACGCGGAATTGCCGGAGGTAGGTTTCGCAGCCGTCACACGTTTCCAAGTGGTCCTCGAAGCGAGCCCGGGTCGGATCGTCCAGAGCTCCGTCCAGATAGGCAGTCACGAGCTCGACGAGCTCTACGCAGTCCATCGGCGGTCTCGTCATGACGGGTCCGCCAGATAATTCTCGAGTGCCTGCCGGACCGCGGCCCGGCCGCGGTGCAGCAGCACTCGCTGGTTGGCCATGCTGATGTTGAGCAACTCGCACACCTCGTTGGAGTCGAATCCGAGCAAGTCGCGCAGGGAGACGACCACGCGCTGACGTTCGGGTAGTTTGTCGAGTTCGCGTCGGGCAAATGTGATCAACTCATCCGCCAGGACCGATCCCTCCGGGGTGTCCGGGAACGCGGCTGGTTCCTGACGCTCTTTCCAATGCCCTGGCCACATCGGGTCATCGGCAGGACGGAACCGCGCGGGATCGACGGTGCCGCCGGTGAACGCCGCGATCTCCGCATCGGCGTCACGGCGTTCCCTCACGCCCCGCTGCTTGGCGATGTTGATCAGCACGGCGAAAAGCCAAGTGCGTAAAGAGGATCGGCCTTCAAATTTCGAAATTCCCTTCAACAGCGCGATCCAGGTTTCCTGGACGACCTCCTCGGCGATCTGGTGTGTCGGCGCATAACCCCGCGCCACCCGCAGCATCGCCGGCGTGTACTGATCGACAAGCTGGGCGAATACGGCTTCGTCGCGTTCGCGCAGCGCCGCGATCAGCCCCGACTCGTCCTTCACCACCATCGCGACCTAACACTAGCCATCCACGGCGCTCAAGTTAGTTGTCGGGATCGGTCGGATCGTTACACACCGGCCGGCAGCCGGCGTCTGTGTAACGCCGGACAATTCCCCGCACACCACTCAGCATGCAATCTTCCACGAGCCGGCCCTCGGCCGGCGCAGCAAGTGATCGACTCATGGGTGCGACGCCAGGCCGTGTCACCATGGCGGTGCCGGGCTGGAAACTCAATTTTGCCGCCGGCTTTGTTCCGCTGGCGGCCGGAGTGACCACGTTACTGACCACGTGGCTGGGTGTGGCGCGCGCGAATTCGCCATGGTGGACCGGGTTAGGGTCCCTCGACTTCTCCTACGCCGGTCTTTCGCGCGCTGGTCTTGATGCCCCGGCGTGGACGCAATTGAGCGGCTCGGTCGGCGGGGTCAACATCGTGGCGGGTGCGGCCGCGGTAATTGTGGTCGCGCGGTTCGGGCTGCGCGGCGGGCAGCGGTGGGCGTGGTGGTTCCTCGCTTTCTGCTTCGTATGGGTCGGTCTCCACGACGCGGTCATGGCTACTCGATTCTTTCGTGCAACGGGGCAGCCGCTCATGGTGCTGCCGTACAGCTACTGCGTCCTGATGCTCGCCGGCCTATTGAGATCGCGCCGAGCGGTATTTGCCGCGACGAACGCCACGGCCGGCCCCGAACTGACAGCGCGGAGCCCGATGTGACGGACGTGCTTGAACTGAAACGACTCACGCTGCAGCCGGTATCAGCGGATGACACCGACTTTCTGATCACGCACTGGAGCGACCCGATAATTCGGCGATTCCTATTCGACGGAACGCCCGCCGTGCCGGACGACATCGGCGCCGCCATCACCGCAAGCACCTTCGCCACCGTCGGATATGGGCTGTGGCTCATACGACAACCCGATTGCCCACCCGTCGGCGCGGTCGGGCTACGACCGTTGGAGAACCTGGGCCCGGAAGTCTTCTATAGCCTGCTGCCCACCAGCTGGGGCAATGGCTACGCGACCGAAGCGGCGGGCGGCGTAATCGATTACGCGCTAGGCGGATTGGGTATCGCGGCGGTTTACGCCGAGGTCGACGCCGGCAACACCGCCTCGGCCGCGGTCATCGAGCGGCTCCGCATGACCCCCGTCGCCACCGTACGCGGTGCGTTCGGACCCATGACACGTTATCGAAAGATCCACAGCAGAGGAGATGCTCAATGAACTTGCGGTACAACGTTTCCGCTCAGGTCTTCGCGATCACGGAAGCGATGACGCGACTGGGCAGTATGCTGGGCCGCTACGGGCTCGTCATCGTGATCGTCTGGTTCGGGGCGATGAAATTCACGTCGTACGAGGCGCAGGGTATTCAACCGTTCATCGCACACAGCCCGTTCATGAGTTGGCTGTATGACGTGTTTTCGGTCAGTGCCTTCTCAAACCTGCTGGGAATCTTCGAACTGACTGCGGCCCTGTTGCTTTCGCTCAAACCCAGGTGGCCAAGCGCGTCGATCGTGGGCAGCCTGATGGCGATCGGCCTTTTCATCGCCACCGTCAGCTTCTTGTTCACCACGCCGGGCGTCTTCGAGGCCGCCGCCGGAGGCTTCCCGCTGCTGTCGGCGGATGGTGCATTCCTCATCAAAGACGTAGCGTTGCTCGGCCTCGCGGTCTGGACACTGGCCGACGCACTGGCAGCCCGCAGCGTCACCGCATCGACCGAGTAGTCCCCGCCAGGGGGCTTGCCCACGCCACGGCGTCGGCATACCTATGCTGGGGGCCATGGCGTCGATCTTCACCAAGATCATCAACCGTGAACTACCCGGCCGATTCGTCTATGAGGACGACGACGTCGTCGCATTCCTGACGATTGAGCCGATGACCCAGGGGCACACGCTGGTGGTGCCGCGCGCCGAGATCGATCAGTGGCAGGATGTCGACGGTCAAGCGTTCGGGCGCGTGATGTCGGTGAGCCAGCTGATCGGCAAGGCGGTGTGCAAGGCCTTCCGGGCCGAACGTGCCGGGCTGATCATCGCGGGCCTGGAAGTGCCGCATCTGCACGTTCACGTCTTCCCCACCCGCAGCCTCAGCGACTTCGGCTTCGCCAACGTCGACCGCAATCCGTCGCCGGAGTCGCTCGATCAGGCGCAGGCCAGGATCAAGGCGGCGCTCGAGCAGCTGGCCAAGGCTTAGCCCACCTGGGCCGGTACGTCGCTGACGCGCGGCAGGGTGACGCGGAAGCAACATCCGTCACCGGGCGCCGTTTGGACGATGACCTTGCCTCCGTGCGCGTGGACCAGCGAGTCGACGATGGACAGCCCCAGGCCGGTACCGCCGCTGGCCCGCGCGCGCGACGAGTCGGTGCGGTAGAACCGCTCGAACACCCGCGACGCGTCCTGCTGGCTCATGCCGGGACCCCGATCGGCCACCTCGATCACGGCGTCGTCACCGTCTGTTCCGACCCGCACGATGACGTCGGCACTGGTCGGGGTGTGCTGCAGCGCGTTGGCCACCAGGTTGCTCAGGACCTGGCGGATCCGGGGCTCGTCACCGAGCACCTCCGGGGTGCCGGGACCGTCGAGGATTTCCATCGTCACCTTGCGCTTCGGGTCGATCGCCTGGGCATCGTGCACGGCGTCACTGGCCAGCGCCAGCAGGTCGACGCGATGGTGTTCCAGCGGTCGCTGCACGTCCAGGCGCGCCAGCAGCAGCAGATCGTCGACCAATAGACCCATCCGGCTTGCTTCACTTTCGATGCGCGACAACAACATCGACACGTCACGGGCCGCGCCCTGCCGATACAGTTCGGCGAATCCGCGAATCGTGGTGAGCGGGGTCCGAAGTTCGTGACTGGCGTCGGTGATGAACCGTCGCATCCGATCCTCCGAGCCGCGCGCCGTCTCGGCCGAGGACTCGGAGGAAGCCACCGCTTGCTGAATCTGGGTGAGCATTCCGTTGAGCGCCAACGAAAGTCGGCCCACTTCGGTGCGGGGATCACGTTCGGGGACACGGCGATCCAGTTGGCCCGCGGCGATCGCGGCGGCGGTTTGTTCGACCTCGAGCAGCGGGCGCAGGCTGCGGTGCACCACCGCGAATCCGGCGATCCCGACGACCACCAGCACGGCGACCCCGATGCCGAACTGCAGCCACACCAGCGAGCGCACCGTGTGCTGCACATCGGACAGGTCGATCGCGACGGTCGTCAGGCCGTTGGGCCCGCGCACCGATACCGCTCGCCACTGAATATCGGAACCGTTGACCGAGGACAGCGTCGTCGGATTGGGACCCACGTCGTTGTCGGGCGGCAGGGCCGGTTCGGCGTTGCGGTCATTGATGGCCGTAAAAGGTTTGCCGTCGGTGCCGACGCCGCGCACGTAGTACTTCGACGGGGGTCGGCCCGGGTCCGGGCCTTCGTAGGAGGACGCCGTGAGTTGGCGCCGCGGGGCCAGCGCCCAGCCGCGCGAGGCCTCGAGCAGCGTGGTGTCGATCCGGCTGACCAGACTGTGCCGCAAGATCGACGTGACCATGACGCCCGAGGCCGCCAGCCCGCACGCCACCAAGACCAGGGTTGCCGCAACCAGACCCACTCGGAGGGGCAATCCCCGGCGAACCTGTGTGGCCGTTTCCGTCTTCTTCGCCACCTATTGCTACTTTCCCCGAATGGCCGAGCGCGTACTCAGCGCGGCTCCCGAAGAACGTAGCCCACCCCGCGCAGGGTGTGCAGCAGCCGCTTCTCCCCAGTATCGATCTTTCGGCGCAGATACGACACATAGGACTCGACGACATTGACGTCGCCGCCAAAGTCGTAACGCCAGACGTGGTCAAGGATTTTCGGCTTGCTCAGCACCGTGCCCGCATTGATGACGAAGTAACGCAGCAGCGTGAATTCGGTGGGCGACAACGACACCGGTTCGCCGGCCTTCCACACTTCGTGGGTTTCTTCGTCGAGCTCGATGTCGGCGAACGTCAGGCGGGCATTGTGGGTTTCGGCGCCCCCCTTGCCGGCACGCCGCAAGATGACCCGCAGCCGGGCAACGACCTCCTCCAAACTGAACGGCTTGGTCACATAGTCGTCGCCACCCAGCGTCAGTCCCGCGATCTTGTCCTGTAGGGAGTCGCGCGCCGTCAGGAACAACGCCGGGGCATCGATACCGTCGGACCGCAGCCGGCGCAGCACACCGAAGCCGTCCATGCCGGGCATCATCACGTCGAGGATCACCGCGTCGGGGCGCGCTTCCCGAGCGCGGTCTAGGGCCTGGGCTCCGTTGGTCGCGGTGGAGACCTCGAACCCCTGGAACTTCAGACTCACCGAGAGCAGCTCGACGATATTGACCTCGTCGTCAACGACAAGGATGCGCGCTTCCGGTTTGGTGTCGCCTTGGGGTGCCGCAGTCATCTGGGTTGTTCCGTCCTAAGCTGAGCGTTTCCTATTTGATGATTGTGTAATTGCTGGGAGCTCGGTGACAAGCTTCTGCTAGTAGTCTGCCAGGAATCATCGCATCGGCTTGGACCAGTACCGGGTTTCCGAGGGCTCGTCGTGCATAGACTCGGAACCATGGATCTCGCCAAAAGCATGGTGTCCGCCGCGACCGCGCCCGCACGGGTCGGCCTTGCGGCTGCCGAAGCGAGCCTGAACCTTGCCACCGTGGCCGTCGGGGTGGCGAAGCGATCACTCGGCGAGAGCGGACAAACCCGCACCAACGCGGTGACCTCGATCTTGGGGCTCGACGACGCGATCAACCGGGCCAACCGGCTGGCCAGGATGATGGACGACGACGCACCGCTGGGACGCGCGATGGCGGCCGACGGGCCCCTCGACCGGCTCTTGCGTCCGGGCGGCGTAGTCGACCTGCTGATGTCGGAGGGCGGCCTGGTCGACCGGCTGACCGCCGAGGGTGGCGGCCTGCACCGGGCGCTGCAGCCGGGCGGGCTGGCCGATCAGCTGTTGTCCGAGGACGGGCTGATCGAACGGGTGCTGTCCGAGGACGGGCTGGCGGACCGCCTGCTGTCCGAGGGTGGCCTGATCGACAAACTGACCGCCAAACACGGCCCGCTGGACCAGCTCGCCGACGTCGCCGACACGCTCGCGCGCTTGACTCCCGGGATGGAGGCGCTCGAGCCGGCCATCGCCACGCTGCAGGACGCCGTCAACGCGCTCACCATGGTCGTCAACCCGCTGAGCAACATCGCCGAACGGATCCCGCTGCCGGGCCGGCGACCCGGGCGCCGCACGGTGTCGCGTCCGGTGCCCTCCCAGCGCATCATCGAGAGCGACTCCTGAACGGCTAAGCTTGCAGCCGATTTACCCGGCCTCCTTAGCTCAGTGGTAGAGCACTCGCCTTGTAAGCGAAAGGTCGTCAGTTCAATCCTGACAGGGGGCTCTCACTTTCGGTTCCCGTCGGTGCTGGTAGAGGCGTTTTCGGCGTCGAACAATCGTGCGGTTGAGACTTCCTTGCCCACATTTTCCGGTGAGGTGGCCAGAGGTGAGCGTTAGCCAAACGGCGAACTGACTGGCGTGTCCAGCCGGGTCCGACACCGTTCGATCCAAAAACGGGAGTGGCCCAGGGCGGCGGCGGCCCCATCGGAAAAGGCGGCTCTGGCACAGGTGGGAAAGGCGGCTCTGGCCCAGCCGGCAAAGGGGGCGGCAAAAGCCAAGGGCACGGGGGCGAAGGCCCCGAGGGCCGCGGCGAGGATCCACCGCGTCCGACACCCGGCGAACCACCCTTTCCTCCGCCTGGACATATCAACGGATTCACCGGCCACGGACAGGAACGAATCCAAGACCGAGATGGCCATGGCGTCAACGACGGCGCGCTCAACGAAGCAGTCGAGCACCCTCTCAATGCGCCGAGATTTAAACTAGACGACCAGGGCCGCGGTTCTTACGCGTACGAGGGCCCGGACGCGGTGGTCGTCTTGAATCAAGACGGCCAAGTGGTGACGGCCTGGGCTAAGAACCAAAACGGATGGAGGCACCCGTGAACAATGTTCTGGACGCCATCCCGGCGGAGCATCGCGCGGTGATTATTGACGAACTGGCACGCCTGGAACCGGCCATGCTCACTGAACTTCGCGCCACAAAAGAGCCGAGCAGCGAACAGACTCGCGCCGTGGTGGACGTCCTCATCACCGAAATGATGAACAATCTCGGGCCCGATTGGCGGCCGAACGAGCGCGGTCTAGCAATCGAAAAAGCAATCGGAGCCTACTATTCGGCGTGGCCCACAAATGAGTGACTGACAAATTGCCCAATCAGTTCTGAACTGCAATGTGAGCGAGCCGGAAGTGGTGTCCGGTCCGCAGGCAGGAATGGTCGCGCACTTTCACCGGGCCCGCCCGGACAGACCGAGGCACCTCGCTGCCATCGCGAGGTACGCCTACGACCAAATCGACCAGGCCCGAACAGAATTGAATGCTATCTCGGAACGGATGAGATGCGAGGCAGGCCGACGGGCCCTCCGCCAGACTTCTGCCCACAAAATGCCCACAATTCCGCTGCAGTTACAGATATCTCCCTTGATCTCTGGTAACGAACTTTCGCTGCTAGGAGGGGTTTTCGCCCTCCCCCGCTGGCCCGTCGGGTCAGTTCAATCCTGACAGGGGGCTCCGAGTTTGGTTTTGCGCACGGGCCTAGTGCCGGAAGAAATAGATGCGCTTCGTCTCTTCGGGCGCGATCGTATAGTCGAGGCGCCATTGGGGGCCGAGATGAAACGGCGCGGCCTCCAGGTCGAGGGGGCGCCAGCCTCCCATCGGGGTGTCGGCATTCAGGTCTTCGACGGTGCGCGTCGGACTGGCTATGTCGTTTGTCAGCATCCCGAAGGGGTATCGCGGCAGCACAGTGGCGCAGAAGTCTAGGACGCGCGAATTGGGCCAATGTTGGAGGACGTCCTTACATAGGAGCAGGTCAGCGGCCGGCCACGAGAAATCCGTCAGCACATCGACGCACTCGAAGGTGATCCCAGGCATCGCGAACCTCCGATCGTTTTCCGCGATCAGACCGGGCACGATATCGATTCCGTGATAGCAAGCTGATCCCCAATCGATCAACTGGGAGAATGACCAGTCGCCGCATCCGACATCGAGAACCGAACCGATGTTGTGACTGGCGAGCAAGCGTTCGAGCACCCCGCGATAACGCTGGGTTGACGCCGGTCGGGAACCGGGCCCGGAACCGATGCCCCACAAGCTATTTCGGTAGATCATGTCGAACGTGGAGTCTCGCCGGGTCATGGTTATCTCCTCGCCGCATCCGAAAAACTCGCTAGCCCGGCTTCCGCGGCCCCACAAGACATCCGGCGTGGCGGACAGAACGTGACCACATATTGCCCACAATTTACCCGCAAGCAACCGAGCTGGCAGAAGAGTTCAACCCCGACCGGGAGCGCCGCGCTGGCTGACCCGGTTTACGGGTGGCCCGGGAGGTTGTCCAGGCCGCCCTGGATACCGTGCAGATCGTCCTGGATGCCCTGCAGCTTTCCTTCGATGGCCTGCAGATCCGAGAGAGTGTTCTGGTAGGCCGGCTGCTGCACCTCGTCCGCCATCGAAGGCCGAGATTGCGGGCAGTACGAGATGATGGCGCCCGCCGTGACGTCGGCGCTTTGGTTGGCATCCCAAATCGAAGATCGCTGCACGAATCCGACCGCATCCGCGAAATTGCGTTGGCGCGTGAGGAAATCGCAGACCGCGTGCCCTTGGGCCACCACGTATTCCTGGCTGGGAACCGGTACGCCTTCGTGCTTCAGCGCCTCAACGAAAGCCATGTCGACCACGTCAGCCCGCGGCCCGGGCGCTTTGGGTGCGACCGGCTGGGGCGGCGCGGCCGACGGCGAGGCTTCCGTCGGTTGCGCCTCAGCCGACTGCGCCGACGAATCGTGGTGGCGCATCGCCACCATCACCACCACCGCCGCGACCAGGGCTACCAGAGATAGCGGCAGCGCCGCGACAAGTCCGAAGCGGCGCACCGCGCCCTTACGTCGGCGCGGCGGGACTTTTTCGGTCTTGGTCTCGCGACGGGTCTCGCGCAACCAAGCGTCCGGGATGTAGTCGAATTCCCCCGTCGCAACCGGGGCGGGGGACGGGATCCCAGCGCTATGGGCCAGGAGCTCGTCGAGCAGCTCGTCGGCCTCTCGGGATGAGGGCTGGGCGCCCCGCGCAGCGATCCGCCGTAGTTCTGACTCGATGGTCTCGCGGTCGCGCATATCAACCAGTTTGCGAGCGTCACGACGCTGTGACAAGTCCAGGCCGACACCGCGCGCAACACGGTAAGGGCGCCGACGCTGATCCGCCGACCCCGCACGGCCGGCACGTTCGCGACCGTTGACCAGCCGACCGATGAATCGTCACGGGTCCAGGTATCGGAACACATACGGACACCTCCCGACGGATGCATCGACCACCGACACCGGCGGGTGCCCGCTCACTGCCACCAGCCACGAAGGAGCTTGCGATCATGGTCACCATCTCGGACAAAGCAGTGCTGATTACCGGGGGCAACCGCGGTATCGGACGCGCCCTTGTCGACGAGGCCCTGAATAGGGGCGCCAGTCGGGTCTACGTCGGATCTCGAAAGCCCTTGGCCAACTTCGACTCTCGTGTCACACCACTAGTGCTGGACATCACCGAACCTGCGCAGATACGGCAGTCGGTCACCCAAGTGGAGGCCGTCGACATCCTGATCAACAACGCAGGTGTGGCACTCTACGACGACCTCAGCGACCGATCCGCACTCGAACAACACTTGGCCGTCAACCTTTTCGGCACGTACGCGGTAATCAACGCGTACCTGCCTCTCCTGGCGCGTTGTGGCGGCTCGATCGTCAACAACCTTTCTCTCAACGCCCTGGCGCCCTTGCCGATCATCCCGGCGTACTCCGTGTCCAAAGCCGCGGCGTTCTCGCTGACGCAGTCGCTGCGCTTCACCTTGGCGTCGCAGGGTATCCGCGTGCATGCCGTACTCACCGGCCCGGTGGATACCGATATGACACGTGGCCTCGAAATACCCAAAGCCTCACCACAATCGGTAGCGCAGGGGATCTTCGATGGGCTGGAAAACGACGAGGACGAGATCTTTCCCGACGCCCTCTCGCAATCCCTGGCGGGAATGTGGCGCACGGGCCCAGCCAAGGCACTCGAGCATCAATACTCAGCCCTGCTCGCCCGAGCCTAGCAATTCAAAGGCCCAGTGCGGCAATCGATCAGATGCCGGCAAGCGGTGCTCCGATTCCTGACGGGACTGCGTGCAGCTGCCCAGCAAAATGGAAGTCCACACAGTGACAACACAGTTAACTCTCGGTTAACGCGCGTACGGTCGGCGGCCATGAAGAAATTGCTTTCCGCAATGTCGCTGATGATTCCGCTCGGTGGAATGGGCGCGCTGCCTGGCACAATCGCCACGGCAAGCGCCGATGTGGTGACCTTCTTGCCCGACTGGCCGAACCATAGAAATCAGACGGAAGAAACGATATGCGCAGCCCTGGCACAGGGGTGGTCAAGACGTCAGATCGTGAGCACCGCGGAAAAGGCCAATAACTACGACCTGACCGGGGTGGATAACGATGAAGCCGCCGAACGCGCCGACGCATACATCGATGCGGCTCGCTATCAGGACTGTCCGACCCTCAACGCGAGCTGACCTGTTGGCGAGTTCGGCGATCTGAGCACGAGCCCGGGCAGCAGCGCCGGGTTTACCCGCACGGCGCGTCGGGTAATTCATCATGCAACGAATCTGACTGGGTCGAGCCGATGACCATCGGCGCCGCACCGCGGAAAGAAGGATTGATCGTGGGCGCCAAGCACCGACTAACAGGACCGTGCAGGCGACGGTTTGTCACGTGTGGTGCTGCTCCCATCTCGATCTTGTGCGCAGTGAGCTTCGCCGCGCTTACGGTTGACACCGACAAGCCAACGGCACCTAGCCATGTGACGGCCGCGACAGCGCCCGCGTCAGTCCCGGTGAGTCAAGAGGGAGTCCTGATCGCGGTGTCGGCGGATTCGGTAACCGCGCGAAGCGCCAGCGGGTACACCCAGACCTATTTGCTCACGCCGGATACCACCGTGATCACCGGAAATGGCAGCAATTCCTACGCCGTCACTTCACATTTCACGATCAATGATGCCGTGGACATCGTCGGGACCGTCCAGGGCGATAGGACACTCGCCACCAGCCTGGCTCATCGCAATGTCGGGCACGGTGATGGTCTCCCAATGGATGCCCCTGCCGGACAATAGGTTAGCGACTCGTGAGCAAAGCATCACAGTCGGATTAATGCGTATTACCAAGGGGTAAACCACTTTTCAAGAAGCGCTCTTTGCGCGTCGCCCGCCCGAAAGGTGGATTCCCCGATGACAGCGCCGTACCCGATAGACGTACTGCTCGTCGAAGACGACCCCGGTGATGAACTGATCACGCGAGAAGCATTCGAGCACCACAAGATCGCCAACAAGCTCCATGTCGCCCGAGATGGCGCCGAAGGATTGGACTTCCTCTACCGCCGCGGCGAATTCCGCGACGCGCCACGGCCCGATCTCATCTTGCTGGATCTCAATCTGCCGAAATTCGACGGTCGCCACATCTTGCAGACCGTCAAATCAGACCCCGACCTGCAGGACATCCCGGTCGTGGTGCTCACCACATCCTCGCTCCAAGAGGACATCTTGCGTAGCTACAACCTGCATGCCAATGCCTATGTCACCAAGCCCGTCGACCTCGACCGTTACATGGCCGCCATCCGAACGATCGACAACTTCTTCGTCCAGATCGTGCGGCTCCCTCCACGCCGCTGACCTTGCGGTTTCTCGCGGGTCTCGGCGCGTCTATGGATCTGTGGCGCAAGCGATATGCGACCCTGGTTTTTTCCAGAATCGACGGGGTATGCGATGGCTTATGAGCGTTGAGGTCTCCGCAGTTTCCGCCGTACCGGCGCAGTTGAGTTGCACGGGTGCGGCCGACGCCGCGACCGCGGGCGCGTTACGCCGTACGCTGCAAAGTTGGCTCCGGGAGCTTCCGCAGGCATCAGCACAGGTCAGCGGGGACGTTGTTCTCGGCGTCAACGAAGCCCTCGCCAATTGCGTCGAACACGCCTACCACGCTCAGGACGCCGTCGGCACCATGCGACTTCAGGCGGGATATGACCCTGCGGCACAGACGATCCGGGTATGCGTCAGCGATCGTGGCCGCTGGTACCGACGCTCGCCGCGCCAACCCCACGACCCTCGCGCTTCTCGCGGCATCATGTTGATGCACGCGTTGGCAGACCACTGCACCATCAGCACTGACCCCGATGGCACCACCGTGTGTCTGGATTATTCTGCGGCCCAAAGACATTGATTTAGCATCCGTAAGGGCTTTTAGCTCCCAACCGATTTGCTCGTTTCGCACGGCCGCTTCGTCCGGTCGCGCCATAAGGCCCCCGCGTGTGGGTGGTCAGCGGTGCTAGTCAGTAGACATCGCGCAGGTAGCGATGGTTCTTCACGAGGTCGTTCACGTAAGAGTGTGCGGCGCTGTCGTCCATCCCGCCGCAGCTTCCCACAATTCTACGTAGTGCCTGGTCGACGTCCTTGGCCATTCGCTCGGCGTCGCCGCACACATAGATATACGCACCGTCGCGCAACCAGCGGAAGATGTCCGCTGCATTCTCCCACATACGATGCTGGACATACTGTTTCGGTTCGCCGGCCGCTCCATCGCGGGAGAAGGCCAAGTCGAGTCGGGTCAGCGTGCCCGACCGGATGAAGGCAGCCAGCTCGTCGTCGTAGAGGAAGTCGCAGTGACGCCGCCGGTCTCCGAAGAACAGCCATGATCGCCCGGGCGCGCCGACAGCCTGTCGCTCTTGCAGGAAACCGCGGAACGGCGCGATGCCGGTGCCCGGGCCGATCATGATGATGGGCACGTCGCCCGCTGGCAAACGGAAGGCGTGGTTTGGTCGCAGGTGCACGCGTACAGTGTCAGCGCGGTCCGCCAGGAACGTCGAGGCGACGCCGCCGTGCCGGCGATCGCCGACCGTGTAGCGAACCGTCGCCACTGTGAGGTGCACGTGGTCGGGGTGTACCAGCGGGCTCGACGCGATCGAATAGTCGCGCGACTGAAGTGGACGCAGCGTGTCGACGACGTCGTCGACAGTCAGCCCGCCCAGCCGGATCAGGTCGAGTACGTCCTTGCCGTACCACCACGAGCCCTGCCCCGCAACGGCTTCGGTACCCAGCTCGCTCGCGGCGGCGGCGTCGCGAGTGCGGGCGGCGACCAGCGTCTGCAGCGCTCGCGACGGCGTCCGTATCTCGAGGTGCTCGGTGAGCAGCTCGCCGAGCCGCTCGTCGTAGCCGATGACGGCGTGGCCGGCGCCCACGCCCAACTCGCTCAGGATCGCCTCAACAAGGGTCGGATCATTGCTGGCCTGAACTGCAATGGAATCGCCTGCGTGGTAAGCAAATCCGGAGCCGGAGAGGTCGATCTCGTAATGCCGGACCTCTTTGTCGGACTCGGCAGTGGTGAGCAGTCGGTTGACCACGACGCGAGCATCGAACAGCGGATGGCTGCGATCGCGCCGTGATTGTTCAACGCTGTCGGACGGGCGAGGCTCCCGCGTGCCGACGGCAACCGCGGGCGCGGGATCGGTGCGACCGACCAGCAGCAGCTTGACGAGATCGTTCGTCCACGCCTCAGCCTCCTGCAGATAGCCGCCGTCGACGTCGACGCGGTCCATCAGACGGATTCCGCCCAGGGCTTCCAGTCGCTCATCGAGGAGCCGCCCGGCGTTGCAGAACTGCTCATATCCGGTGTCACCGAGGGCAAGTACCGCGAACCGCAAATGCTCCAGCCGCCCGGCGCCCTCGGTGCCGATCGCCTCCCAGAACAAGGAGGCGTTGTCCGGAAACTCGCCCTCGCCCCACGTCGAGCACACGACGACGAAGTGCGTCGCCGATTGCAGGTCGGCCGGCTCGACCTGGTTCAATTCGACTGCGCTGACGCTGAGGCCGAGGGACTCCTCGACCGCTTCGGCGAACGTCATGGCGGCGTCTTCGGCATTGCCCATGTCACTGCCGTAGCCGACAACGAGCGAGAACTCTGGTTGAGAAGGCATGAATCGCTCCCACTGTCGTCGCGGTCGGCGAGCGCGAAACGGCGCGTCTCTATTAGCTTAGGCTTACCTTATTTTGCTGCTACCAGAAGCGCAACCACCTGACCGCGACGCTCGCGGATCGGGGACGGCAGGACTAGCTCTTGTCGCGCTTGCGGGAGAGGAACGCCCGCATGTGCTGCTGCGGCTCCCCGGTCAGGAAGGCCAGACCGAACTGCTCGATGCTGTCTTCGATCGCCCCGTGCAAGCTCATCTCGAACCATTTGTTGAGCAGTCGCTTTTGCTGACGGACCGCGGATGTGCCGAACCCGCTGAGTTTCGTGGTGAGTTCGGCGATGCGGTGGTCGAGCTCGTCGGCGGCGACCACCTCGTGGACGAGTCCCCACCCGAGCGCCGTCGCGGCGTCGATCGTCTCGCCGATCAGCAACAACCAGCCCGCATGCGAGGCCCCGATCAGCACGGGCAGCAAGGCCGAATGGATGACGGAGGGGATGCCGACGGCCACTTCCGGCATGCCGAATTTGGCCCCCGGCTCCGCGATCCGCAGGTCGCAGCAGATCGCGACTTCCAGGCCGCCGCCGAGACACCAACCCGCGAGTCGGGCGATGACCGGCACCGGGCATTCGCGAATCGCCTCGCACAAGCCCGCGAGCCGACGGATGAAAATCTCGCCGGTGGACCGATCCAGCTCAACCATCTCGTTGATGTCGGCGCCACCGATAAACGCCTGCTCGCCCGCCCCGCGCAGCACCACGACCCTGACGTCGCTGTCGTGGCTGATCTCGCGGAACGCCTCGGCCAGTTCGTCGATGGCTCCGCTGCCCAGGATATTGAGCGGCTTGGAGTTGATCAGCTCAAGGGTGACCAGGCCGCCATCGCGGCCCTGCCTGACGAATCGTCGCTCCAATTACGGGTTTTCGGTGTGCTTAGTAAAGCGGGACCCACACACCGAAGAACCAGTAACCCCAACCGCCGAACTGCCAGTTGAAGACCGGCACGACGGTAAAGGTGTTGTAGGCGAACGGCGAGAAGTTGCTGCGCGCATACACCACATCGCGCGGCGGCCCGACCCATGGGCGGTTCCAGCCACCCGGAGGCGGCGGGCCGTCCCAGCCACCCGGAGGCGGCGGGCCGTACCAATGTGGCGGCGGGTGACCCGGCGGCGGGCCGTCGTTCCAACCCCAGCCCCGCGGCGGCGGTGGCGGCGGAGCCCCGTGGCCGACAATGCTGAAGCCGACCGATGAGTCCATCGGTCCGCCGATCTCGGCGGTGGCCGTTAGGTAGGTGCCGCGCGGCTGGTACGGCTCGTGCGGCGGTTGGGTGCTGGGCGCCACCACGGTCCGAGTGGGCTGCTGTCCGGACGGCGAGGTGGTTTGGCTGCCCGCCGGCGTCGTGGTTTGTGCGCTCGGCGCCGTAGTGGTCTGTTCGGCGGGAGTCGTGGTTTGGCTGGTCGGCGGGGTCGTGGTCTGTTGCGCCGGCGTGGTCGTTTGGCTGGCCGGCGGGCTCGTGGTCTGCGTGGCCGGTGCGGTCGTGCTCGCGGTGGTTTGCGGCGCGGTGGTTTGCGGACTCGGCTGCTCCGTGGTCTGCGGCGCGGCCGTGGTCTGTGGCGCAGCGGTGGTCTGCGGGGCGGCCGTTGTCGCGGGCGCGGCAGTGGTCGCCGGCGCCGCGGTGGTGGCCGGCGGGGCGGTGGTTTCCGGCGCCTGCGGGCTACGCGGTCCGCCGGGGCCGGCGGGCCCACCGTGGCAGCTGCCATTCGGGCACGGCGGTGGGTCGAGCGGGAAGGCACTCGCGAACCCCGGGTTCAATGCGGAGATGCTGAGTCCCGCCGCGAGCGCCACCGCGCTGACACGCTTTTTCGACATAGCTGCGTCCCCTCTGGGGCTTCGGCCCCGACGATGTCTCGTTGGCCCGCGCTACGGGCAGGTCACGTCCATCTCAAAAGGCTTGGTTACCGTCTGCGGCTGTTCCGGATTGGTCATATCCGTACCGGTTGCCGTGCCCTTGATCGCGTAGTACTTGCCGTCCACCGCCGCCCCGGCATTGCTGGCCTGGTTCGGCGCGGCATCGGAGTAGCCGAACGCGATCCCATTGACGTTGCCCAACCCGACCGCATGGACGATGGGCGGGTTGGCGTTGCTGATGACCGCGCCCACGCCCGCTGAGGCATCACCGATGCCGATGTTGATGTTGTCGCCGGCCGGCGTGCAGGTGACCTGGCCAGAGACGTTCTGCTTCTGGCCGTCCACGATGACCTGGGGGCCGGCCGGTGCTGCTGCCGTGCTCGGTGCGCCGGTGTTGGACTTGTTGCTCGAACAGCCGACACAACTTGCGACCACCATGGCCACGCCGGCCGCGCCGATCACGATCTCACGTTTCACCGACCACTCCCCCTGTGTTGCTGGTGCCGCCAACTTCACGTTGCCTCTGTCAATACGTAAAGACCCCGCCGGGCGGCGCGGGTCCGTACTCAAGATGCCGCAGCGGCTAGTACCCAATACCGAGCGCGCCGAAACCCGATACCCGTCAGGGCAGAATGCGGATTCCCCACTTGCCCAACAACGGGTGCACAAGGGTGAAGTAGGTGGTGTTGTCGTCCCCCTCCGGCGAGGACATCAAGATACCCACCGCACTTACGGTCCCGTCGTCGTTCTTCACGTAGCCGGGACTGCCGCTGTCGCCACCTAGGCTGTACACGCCGGCCTCGAGGACATCGCCGTTGATCGCGGTGATGTTTCCGCAGGTCTCGCCGGTGACTGCACCCAACTTGCAGAACGGTGTACCTACCTTAAGTTCGTTGCTGCTCAACACATCTCGGATAGTTAGTCCACCGACACCACCGGTTGGCACGCCCACAGCGGGGTTGAGGCGGATGATGGCGGCGTCGCGCTTGTCGCCCTCTTTCTCGCTGACGGTGATCGCCCCCAGCGGGATGCTCGGGCCATAGGTCCATACCGAACCGTCGTGCGCGTCGCAGTGGCCGCTGGTCAGCAAGTAATAGCTGCCGTCATTGCCTTGCGCGGCGAAACCCGCTGTGCACTTGCTGCTTTCGTCCTCAAGCTGCACACCCGGCATCGGCGGCTCCTCTGCCGCAGCCTTATTCGCGAACACCGTCGCCGCCATCATCATGGCAGCGAACAAACCCAACCCCCGCAACCGCGCTATAGCCACGCCGCTCTCCTCTTGTCGGGCCAGGATGCTACCAGCCGACTGCGACTTGTAGCTGCTCAGAGGGGCGGCGGCGCACCGTTACGGGTGCGCGCCGGACCGAGTCGCCGACGGGGGTCCGTCATGAGAAGGGTCGCTGTGGTCGTGCGTGGCGCCCTTGATCCCCGTGAGCAGCGCGAGGACTTCCTCGCCGATCAGGTTCGTCGAGTCGGCGATCCGCGACGCAGACGGCGGTGACGTTATCCGGCGTCGACGTGGCGGGACAGGAAATCCAGAACAGCTCCGGCGAAAACGTCGTTGCGATCGCCGGCGACCATGTGCCCAGCACCGTGCACATCGGTGAACTCGACGTCGGGAAAGCGTGCGAGAAATTCGTCGGCGCGCTCCTGGCTGACCAGATCGCTCACTTGGCCACGAACCAGCAGCATGGGCACACCGCTGCGCAGGATCGCCTCAACGGCGGTGTGCATGCGATCGGCGTCGGTGACCTCGAATGGCGGGAAAGCCGCAGTGCCACTAATGAATTGGGGATCCCAATGCCAATACCAACGATCCCCGCGGCGGCGCAGGTTGGTGGTCAGGCCTTCGAGATCGGTGGGCCGGGGTCGATGCGGGTTGTATTCGGCGATCGCGTCGGCAACTTCTTCAAGAGAGGCGAATCCGGATTCCACCCGGTCGGCCATGAAGTTGTGAATGCGATTCGCCCCCGATTGCTCCATGTTGGGCACGATGTCGACGAGAACGACGGCGCTGGCGATCCCGGGCGAGATCTCCCCGGCCAGCAGCATCGAGGTGAATCCGCCCAGCGAGGCGCCCACCAGAACCGGTTTCGGGGGCAGGCCCCGCAACACCTCTTGGACATCGGCGGCAAAGCTGACGACGCGATAGTCGCCTTCGCTGGACCAGTCCGACTCGCCATGACCTCGCAAATCGATCGTGACAGCCTGCCAGCCGCGCTTGGCGACCGCGGCGGCCGCGCGGCCCCACGAGCGCCGGGTCTGCCCTCCGCCGTGCAAGAACACCACGGCCCGCGAAAGCGGGTCGCCCTGGCGATCGGCGACGATGCGGACGCCGCCGATCCCTGAGGTGGAGAACTGTTCGGGAGCCGTCGTCATCAAGAGATCGTAAGACGACCCCGATCAGTCGTTGGCACTTGGGGAATCCTGTTCGCCGCGAAAGAACTTTGCGACCCGCTGTGTGATCCGCCGCAGCGGACCTCTCGCCCGCCGTGCTTCCGTGATCCGATCGTGCGTTTGCTTGCCTTCCCGGGCGTAATCGGTGACCGATTCGTCGCCTTCTTCAGCGCGCATGTGTGTCCTCCGTTTGTTTATCCGGCCCGCGCCTTGAGTCGCCTGACGCCGGACCTGCCGGAACCCGCGGATCCGACATGTTCGCTAGCCGAGCGGGTTCACTGTTGCCTACCCACCCGGCCGGTTTCTCAAAACGGGGTTCGGTCATGCGTGGTCGGCAATTTCACATATGTTGCAAGCCAAGTGTTTACCCGCATGTCAGGGTTTGCCGGCCGACCATCGGCGGCGAGAAGGCAGCGATGGCATCGCGCGAATCGTGCCGCCGCTCTTCGGAGTTCGGCTTTCGTCCTAGGACAACTGCTCCTTGTGGGCCTTGATCGGAGCACTACTCGGCGGCAGCTTGAGCAGATTGCCACGCAGACTGCCCCGAGCGGTGCGGACCGCCACCAACAACCAGGTGAAGAGCAGACCGGCGTAGGCGATCGCCGCGGCTACCTTGAAGGCCGGTAGATGCGTGTGAGCGGCAAGCTGCGAAGTCCCGGTCACGAAGGTGCCGACCGGGAACGTCAGGCTCCACCACGTCAGGGCGAACGGCATCCCGCGGCGCAGGGTGCGCACGGTGAGCGCGGTGGCCAGCGCGATCCACAACACCGCGAAGCCCCACACCGGAACCCCATAGAGGATCGAGAACGTGTTCATGTCCTCGGCCACGTCGTGGTCGATGGAACCGTTCAACGCGGCCGTCCCGAGAAGTCCTGCGGCCGTGATGGATTGACCAAGCGGACCCAACACGATCCACAGCGTCGGCACTCGCGCGGTGCCCGAGGTGCCATACAGCACCAGTCGGCTCCAGATCATCGCGATGATGTTGAACGAGGCCAGCAACGACAACCCGAACATCGCGTAACAGAAATAGAGCATGGTCTGACGGCCGGTGCCCGCGGCGATGTGCGGCAACAGCATCGCACCCATCGCCGCGGTCACCATGGGCGGAACCACGGGCATCAACCAGCCGCCGAAGGCGGCATCGGGTTCGACGTCGTGCTGGGTGAACATCAGAAACGGGATGCTGACCGCCGTGAACAGACCGCCGAGGGTTCCCGCGGTCCACAGCACCCAGTCGAGGTCGACGGCGATGCGCGCGCCGATCAGGTCCCTGCCGACCACCATCGCTCCCCCGCCGACGGTCATCAGCGCCATCGGCGCGGCGCCGTAGAAATGGGCCATCTGCGGGTTGCGGGCGTGACCGCGCGCCACCGTGGGGTGACGCAACCAGTGGCTACCCACCAAGACGATCAGCGCCACCAGCAAGACCGCGGCGATGACCCACACCACCTGCGCGAACGCGCGCAGACCCACCACGTGAAACGGCAGCGTCGCACCACCGATAGCCACGATTCCCGTTCCCATTACCGAGGCAAACCAGTTGGGGCCGATATTGCCGAGCAGCTCCACCCGGGCATGCGACGACGGTGGGTCGGCAGAGGTTGCACTCGTCATAGCTGACAGACCCTACTTCCCCGGCATTGGGCGATGTTGCGCTTACACTCCATCGGGTGACGTATTCCGTGCAACCGAGGCACACCGTGAACAAGGCCCCAATCTTGATCGGAATCATCGTCATGCTGGTAATCGGGGTACTTGCGCTGCCCACCAAGCAACGGTGCGGGGCGCCGGGCCTGACCTGTGCCACCGCTTTGGATAAGCATGGCTACGTTCACTTTTACTACGAAGTCGAACCGCTCGGTGTATACCTCGCAGAAATAGTCACCGGGTCGAATATCCGGCTGTTCTACCATTCGGGCGAGGACCTCGAAAAGGTTCGCTAACCTTGGGCCGCAACAGCTTTCGTTATCCGTGACAAACCTGCAACGCGTAGGCCATCGGTTCGCCGCGGGGCGTGTCGAGCTGAGACGAAACCGTGATCGCCGGGTTCACGAAGTCCTTCTGGATGCCGAATTTCGTTAGGTCCAGCGTCATCTCGACGGTGTCGGGTCCCGTCCGTCTGGCGTGCGTGCCAAGATCCGTCCTGACGTCGGCACCGTCGGCTCGGGTGTTGCTGATCGCCAAGTCGTCGCTGCCCGGCCGCTGGGTCAGCACGGCGAACGGGGTGCCGTTGTTGGCGAGGCGGTAGGTCAATTGGTAGCTCGGCGCCGCCGGCAGTGGTTGGGCAAAGTGCACCACGAGCGCCAGGATGTCGGCCCGGGGATGGGTGACACCGACCGAGTCCACGACGAGCGCGGGCGGCGGTCTGGTCACCGACTGCATCTGGCAGATAAGTCGGTCGGGCAGATGCGACCAATCGTCCCGCGAAGGTCGCACCCAGTTGTAGAAACCGACGATCACGACGGACACCAACAAAGCCAGGGGTATTACCGTCCGAAGACCCGGTGGGACCTTCTCCCAGACCTGCCGCAGGCCGCGTTGCGGCGCCTCGGCATCGACATTGCCCGCGTGCTGGTCTCCGTCCGGTGACGAGTCGGAATCGATCTCGTCGGCCATGTTTTCCTCCTGGGACCGGTCCGCGACGGTTGCGGACCCTAAGCTCGGGGCATCCTAGCCAAAACATGCTGGTAGCGCGAAGATCGCTGTCGGCGATTCGGGCGTTTCGCCGGCGTGAGAAGGGCCACAGTGGGCCGCTGGGAGTGATCGAAATTGGGGGCTTCGCAGCAAGCTACCGCATACTTGACCTCATGCTTTTCGCCTCATCACCGCGAACCGCCGATGCGGTATCCAGTGGTGTGCGGGTGAAGGGTCGAGGCTTCTGATGGCACGCTCCCGGGGTGCACATCGCCGCCATCGTGCGGTTCGCCAACCGTCACCGCTACGCAGAGGGGTGACGCGGGCGTTCATGACGCTGGTGTCCACCGCGGCGGTGCTGATGACCGGCGCCGGCTACTACGTGGCGCACGGGGCACTGGGTGGCATCACGGTTTCGCAAGCGTTGAGTCCCGACGATCCGCGCTCCAGCGGTGACAACATGAACATCCTGCTGATCGGTCTGGACTCGCGGAAAGACCAGGACGGCAACGACCTGCCCAGTTCGATCCTCAAGCAGCTGCACGCGGGCGACTCGGACGACGGCGGTTACAACACCAATACGCTGATCCTGGTGCACGTCAGCTCCGACAACAAAGTGGTTGCCTTCTCGATCCCACGCGACGACTGGGTGCCGTTCAACGGCGTACCCGGGTACAACCACATCAAGATCAAGGAGGCCTACGGCCTCACCAAGCAGTATGTCGCTCAGAAGCTGGCCAACCAGGGTGTGAGCAGCCAGAAAGAGCTGGAGACCAAGGGCCGCGAGGCCGCCCGGGCAGCGACATTGCGCGCGGTGCGCAACCTGACCGGGGTTCCGATCGACTACTTCGCCGAGGTCAACCTGGCCGGCTTCTACGATCTGGCGCAAAGCTTGGGCGGCGTGAACGTCTGCCTCAACCATGCCGTCTACGACTCCTACTCCGGCGCCGACTTTCCCGCCGGGCCGCAACGGCTCGATGCCTCCGAGGCGCTGGCCTTCGTCCGGCAACGTCATGGCCTGGACAACGGGGACCTGGACCGTACCCACCGCCAGCAAGCCTTCATTTCGTCGGTCATGCGAGAGCTCCAGGATTCCGGCACCTTCACCAACCTGGACAAGATGAAGAGCCTGATGGCCGTGGCACGCAAAGACGTCGTGCTGTCGGGCGGCTGGGACGAGGACATGTTCCGCCGCATCGGCGAAATCGCCGGCAGCGCATCGGTGAACCAGGTGGTATTCCGGACGCTGCCGGTGGTTCGGTACGACAACATCGGCGGGCAGGACGTGAACATCGTCGACCCGGTCGCGATCAAGGCCGAGGTCGCCTCAGCGATCGGCGGCGACATCTCGACAAGCTCGTCCCCGACGACGGCCGCCAAACCCAATCCGTCGACCGTCGTCGACGTGGTCAACGCCAGCAGCACAAGCGGTCTCGCCAGCCAGGTGTCGCGCGCGCTGAAGAAGTACGGCTACACCGCGGGCACGGTCCGCGACCGCAACTGGTTCGATCCGAGCAAGACGTCCATCCAGTACGGCGCCGGCGCGGCGGCCGATGCGCAGAACCTGGCGAACCTGCTCAGCCTGGACGCCCCCAAGCAGCCAGACGCCAGCCTCGAACCCGGACACGTCCGGGTGATTGTCGACACCAGCTTCACGATGCCGACGCCGGACGAATCGATGGACGATTCGTACTCGTCCTCGTCGTCATCCTCGTCGTCGTCCACCACGACGTCGAGCAAGAGCAGCTGGAATTACGGCTACGGCACCAGCACCTACCCGACACCCGATCAAGGCAAGCCGATCGACGGTGGCGGCGTGCCGTGCGTTAACTAGCGACGATCGCGCGCACGCCTCAGGCGTGCGTGCCGCCGTCCATCCGAATCTCGGTGCCCGTGATCCAGGCTCCGTCGTCGGACACCAGCATCGCGATCACGCCGGCCACCGCCTCAGGTCCTGCCATCCCCGCGCCGCTGGACTCCGTCGTGGTCGGCAGGATCGGCATCAGTCGGGGAAACAGCGACCAATCGGCGTCCTTCGGGATGTATCCGCCAGTGGCATCGGTGATTCCGGACTTGATGCTGCCCGGCGCGACGCACACCGCGCGCAGACCGTCCTTCGCATATTCGAGCGCCACGGCATGGGTGAAGGCCTGGATTCCGCCCTTGCTCGCGGCGTAGGCCGCCATATAAGGGTGCGCGAACGACGCCGACGTCGAGCTGAAGTTCACGATCGCGCTGCGCGAATTCGCCAGTAATGCCGGCAGTGCTTCGCGGACCACGAGGAAGGTGCCGGTCAGGTTGACCGCGATGATCTGATTCCATTGGTCGAGGGTGGTTTGGTGGGTGTGCCAGGCCCGCAGCATGCCCGCCGCGTTGACCAGCGAATCCAGGCCGCCGAGCGTCTCAACCGCCCGGCACACGCCGTCGATGACCGAATCCTCGTCGCCGACGTCAATCGGCATGGTGGTGAGCCGCTGTGCTGTCCCTGCCTGCTGCGCGCCGGCCTGGGTGTTGCGGAGCCCGTCGGCCGAAATGTCCGCGGCCACGACGTTGGCGCCCTCGCTGAGCAAGCGCAACGCAGTGGCCTGGCCGATCCCAGATGCGGCGCCCGTCACCAGGATCCGCTTGCTCTCGAGTCTGTTCATCTGCTTCTCCTAGACCACGCCGCGAAGCGCATCCTCGCCGAACATCTGCACCATCATCGAGGAGTAGTCCGGGCCGCGGCGCAGGATGTGGCCACCGTCGACGTTGATGCACTGTCCGGTGATCCAATTCGCCGCGTCGCTGAGCAAGAACAAGGCCAGGTTGGCGACGTCCTCGACCTCGCCCACCCGGGGCAGCGGCGTGCACAACGCGTAGTCGCCGCTGATCTCCGGGGACTGAATGACGCTGGCATCAACCAGATCCGTGCGAATCAGGCCCGGGCGGACGCTGTTGACCCGCACCCAGGACGGCCCGAGTTCGTCGGCGGCCAGCATCATCATGTGGTCGATCGCCGACTTGGTGACGCCGTAGGGCCCGAACCATCGGTGGGTGTTGCTGGCCGCGATCGACGAGATTCCGACGAACGAGCCGCCGCCGCCGCGCACCAATTCACGGCACACGTGCTTGAGCACGTACATCGTCCCGTTGACGTTGAGGTCGACGGTGTTTCGCCATGCCTCCGAGTCGGTGTGGGTGATCGGCCCGATGGTCAGCGAGCCACCCGCGCAGTGCACCGCGCCGTTGAGCCGGCCATGCCAGGCCGTCGCTGCGTCGACGGCGCGGGTCACCTCGTCCTCGTTGGTGACGTCGGCGGGCTCGTAGCGGATCGCACCGCCGTTACCGGTGCTGTCTGCCAGCGCCTGGACCTCCTCGACGGCGCCCGCCAAACGGTCGGCATTGCGGCCGACGATCATGACGGAAGCCCCGGCCGCGGCCAGCCCGGCCGCCACGCCTTTACCGATTCCGCTGCCGCCGCCGGTGATCACATACGTCCGGTCTTCGAAAGATAGCTGCACGAGGGCCCTCTCAAACTGGAACAGGTTCTAGCTATAGAAGCATGCAGCACCCGCGGCGAATATCGCTACCCCGGGTCTCGTTAGGTGGACCGCCGACGTGCCCGATCGACTATCGACCCGACTGGGGCGCCGGCTACTACGGCTGATCGCGGCGAGCGAGCTTCGTCGGCTTCGCGTCACGCCAATCCTCGACGTGTGGCGGCTGGCCGACCGGCCACCTGTTCTCGTTGAACGCGGCCCAGTGCGCGTGGCCCAGCAGGTGAACGTGGAACGCGTGCCGCAGCGCCTCGGTATAGCCCATCGCGTCGGAGGCGGCGTTGACCGAATCCTTGATGAGCAGCGACGCCATCGTGGGCCGCTCGGCGATACGTCGCGCGAATTCCAGTGTCTTTTCCGCTAATTCGTCGACCGGGAACACCTTGGAAACCATACCCAGCCGGTGCGCTTCATCGGCGTCGATCGAATCACCGGTCAGCAGCAGCTCTTTGGCCTTACGTGGCCCGAATTCCCAAGGGTGGGCATAGTATTCGACACCCGGCATGCCAAGCCGTACGGCAACCACGTCGCTGAACTTCGCATTGTCGGCCGCGACGATCAGATCGCACGCCCAGATCAGCATCAGACCCGCCGAGATGGCGTTGCCCTGCACCTGGGCGATAGTGATCTTGCGCAAATCACGCCAGCGGCAAGTGTTTTCGAAGAAATAGTGCCACTCCTGGTGGTAGAGCTTCTCCATGATTGGCTCGAGCGTGGCCCCGCGGGACCGGAAGCTCGGGTGCTGCCCGGGCCCGGGTGCCCGCTCGGCCAGTGCCTGCTCGGAGCCCAAGTCGTGGCCGGCGGAGAAGTTCCTGCCGCGTGCCGCCAGGATCACCACGCGCACGGTGTCATCGGCCTCCGCGCGGCCGAACGCCTCGTCGAGCTGGACCAGCAGGCCACGACTCTGCGCGTTGTGGGCCTCGGGCCGGTTTAGCCAGATCCGCGCGATGCGGCCATCGTCGAGGGTCTCGTAGGCCACCAACTCGTTGGCGCTGGAGTTGGCCGCAGCGGCGTCGGCGTGCTCGGAGACTGTCATTGCGCCCACCTCGTTCGTCGTTGAATGCGGTTACACATTACGGCGAGTATGTAAGCAGCTCCGCGTCGGGTTGGTCGTCGCCGGCCGAGCTGCGGCCAGTCGAGTTACGGCCGGTCGAGTGCGGCCGCCAGGAGGGCGGCGGCGGATTTGAGCAAGCCCAGCGAGCGGGCCAGCTCAGCGTTCTCTTGCTTCAACTGATCGAGTTCGGTCGCCTGGTCGGTGGCGACAGCGCCCTCGCGGCGGGTCCGCTCGTGCACCGTCTCGGTCAGCGTGTTGCCGAGCGTGTCGGTGACCGCCCGGATCGCCATCCGCTCCATGTCATGGCGTCCGTGCACCGCCGCGACCGCACGTGCCTCCTCGAGACGCCCCGCCCCGTTGACCGCGACCGGCGGCACCGCTCGCAGTTGTTGTCGCGCCACCTGGCCGGCGCCAGGCTCTGCACCGGAGGCGACCGCGTGGGGCTGCTCCAGCAGTTGGTGCAGCTCGGCTTCGTGCTGTTCGATCTCCGATTCCCGCTCAGCAAGCCGCGCCTCGTGCTGCTCGAGCTCGGCTTCCTGTTGGCGAAGCTCGGAATCCCACTGGTTGAGCTCGGCTTCCCGACGGCGAAGCTCGGACTCCCGCTGGGCGAGCTGCGCCTCGTGCTGGGCGACCTCGGCCTCGTGCTGGGCGAATTGCGCCTCGCGCTGCGCGACCTGGGCTTCCCGATAGCGAAGCTGGGCGACCTGCTGGGGAAGCGGCGTCGCCCGGTGGGCGAGCTGGGCCTCCTGGTGGCGAATTTGCTCTCCGTGCTTGCGGATTTCCAATTCTTGCCGGCGGACTTCGGCCTCGTGCTCGTGCAGCATGGCTTCCCGCTGGGCCAGCTCTGCTTCCCGCTTCTTGAGCCCCCCGTCCCGGTTGCGCAGCTCGGCGTTGCGGTGACGAAGCTCAGCGTCCTCTTCGATGTGGCGGATCAGCTCTTGCTCAACCAGGTCGATGAACAGGTCTACTTCTTGCTCGCTGTAGCCCCGTTTTCCAATGCGCGCCCTGGAGAACGCGACATTGTGAACATCGGCCGGCGTGAGAGCCATTGTTCTTCTCCCGAAGTCTTAGACGTCAGCGCAACGCCAAAATGCGGCGCACTGCGGCTTAGGATAATGCCTTTGTCGCGCTGACATCCTGGTTTGCCTTTGAACAACTGGACATCAGTCAGTAGACGGACAGCTGCGGCCCTACGCAGGCTACCGCGAACGGAGCCCCCGGCACCACCGTCTGGTCGCGTCTTTCCACGTCGCAACCGTGATCGTGCTTGGGTCGGCCCCACCCAGAGGCGTTACCCGACCCCCAATGGGGACCGGCGCGGATCCCAGCGGATCCCCGGCGCTCAAGCCGCCGCAAACGTTCGCCAGGGCGCCCGCGGAATCATCACGCGGAATCCGCCGAATGGGAATCTTCGGATTCAAATCCAGCGCTTTGCTCGCCCTTGGGCACGACGACAACGTGCCCGCATCTCACCCTGACGAACATTCGGCATTTGTGAACGATTCCAATTTTTTGCGTGAACAAATGACCGCGCCAGGGTTTCGGCCCGGTGCACGGTATGGGCAAACCCCGCGCCGCGGGCGACCCGGCCCCGCACCATGCCAGACGCCTGCGCGCCGGTATCGGCGTCGCATAGAGTTGTCCTATGCCTACGAAATCTGACCCTGGCGAAATCGGCGATGTCGAGCCGCTGGCCGACAGCACCGCTAACCAGGCCAGGCGGGTCGTCGCCGCGTACGCGAACGACGCTGACGAGTGCCGCGTTTTCTTGTCCATGCTCGGTATTGGACCGGCGAAACTCGACGCATAAATGGCTCCCCGAGGAAGCCCGCGCTCGACGACTTCACAGATCGGGAATTCCGACTTTGTGGTGGTCGCCAATCGGCTGCCGGTCGATTTGGAACGGCTTCCTGACGGCACCACAAGCTGGAAACGCAGCCCCGGCGGCTTGGTCACGGCCTTGGAGCCGCTGCTGCGCAAGCGCAGCGGGGCGTGGGTCGGGTGGCCCGGCGTCGCCGACGAGGAAGCCGACGTCGACGACGAGCCCGTAGCCCAAGACGAGCTGCAGCTCTACCCGGTGCGCCTCTCCTCGGACGACGTCGCCCAGTACTACGAGGGGTTCTCCAACGCGACGCTGTGGCCGCTGTACCACGACGTCATCGTCAAGCCGATCTACCACCGCGAATGGTGGGACCGCTATGTCGAGGTCAACGAGCGCTTCGCCGAGGCCACCTCCCGCGCCGCCGCAAAGGGCGCGACGGTGTGGGTCCAGGACTACCAACTGCAGCTGGTCCCGAAGATGCTGCGTACCCTTCGTCCCGACCTGACCATCGGTTTCTTCCTGCACATCCCGTTTCCACCGGTCGAGCTGTTCATGCAGATGCCGTGGCGCAGCGAGATCATCGAAGGCTTGCTGGGTGCCGACCTCGTCGGATTCCATCTGGTCGGTGGCGCACAGAATTTCCTGTTTCTATCCCGACAACTGGTGGGCGCCAACACCTCGCGCGGCGCCGTCGGCGTGCGGTCGCGGTTCGGGGAGGTGCAACTGGAATCCCGCACCGTCCGGGTGGGCGCCTTTCCCATCTCCATCGACTCGGGCGCTCTTGACCAGGTAGCCCGGCACCGCGACATCCGGCGCCACGCCAAGGAAATTCGCGCGGAGTTGGGCAACCCGCGCAAGATCCTGCTCGGGGTCGACCGGCTCGACTACACCAAGGGCATCGACGTTCGGTTGAAAGCCTTTTCCGAGTTGCTCGCCGAGGGACGCATCAAACGTGACGACACTGTGCTGGTCCAGTTGGCCACACCGAGCCGCGAACGCGTGGAGAGCTACCAGATTCTGCGCAACGACATCGAACGCGAAGTCGGCCACATCAACGGCGAATACGCCGAGGTCGGACATCCGGTGGTGCATTACATCCATCGCTCGGTTCCTCGCGATGAACTCATCGCGTTCTTCGTGGCCAGCGATGTCATGCTGGTCACTCCGCTGCGGGACGGCATGAACCTGGTGGCCAAGGAGTACGTCGCCTGCCGCAGCGATCTCGGCGGTGCGCTCGTTCTGTCCGAATTCACCGGCGCTGCAGCCGAATTGCGGCAGGCCTATCTGGTCAACCCGCACGACCTCGAGGGTGTCAAAGACGCGATCGAGGCGGCGCTCAATCAGCCGGCTGAGGAGGGCCGCCGGCGGATGCGATCGTTGCGGCGCCAGGTCCTCGCTCATGACGTGGACCGTTGGGCACGATCATTTCTCGATGCGCTCGCCGAGGCCCATCCGCCAAGTACCAAATAGCGGCGACCCATGGTGCTGGCGTCGAAACGCTGTTTTACTCGATGCAGCGTAACGGCAAGGGCCGGAAGGGAGGGCACTGTGCGGATGCGTCGCGCGCTCGCCGCAGGAGCCGGCGTTTTCTCAGCGGTGGCAATCGGAATCGCGCTGGACTCCGGTAATCCGGCACGCGCGCTCGGCCCACCGGCAGACGGCAAGTACAGCTACAACGAGGCCGGCGTATCGGGGGTTACCTGGACCATCACGGCCATCTGCGATCAGCCCTCCGGAACCCGCAACATGAACGACTATTCTGACCCGATCATTTTCGCGATGCAATGCGCGCTGAATGTCGTGAGCGCCACTGACGAGAAGATCAGCGCTGCCGACAAATTGCAGAACTTCAGCGGCCGGGCCCGGATGTCCAGCATGCTGTGGACTTTCGGCATCGACAAGGCAGACGGTGTCTCATGTCCGGGCGGCGGCACCGCACCCACCACTGAAACCTGGGCTTTCAGTGACGAATCGATGAGCGGTACACACACCACCATGCACGGTGCCGTCTGCGGCATGGAACCGGCGATGAAAAAGACGCCGTTCTCGCTGCAGATGACCGGGCCGCCGCCCAGCCCGATCCAGCGTTACCCCATGCACTGCAACGAATTTGCGATGTGCTTCTGAACGGCTCGGCTTAGATCGGCGTGATGTAGTTGATCAGCCATTTACTGCCGATCCTTTTGAAGTCCACCCGCAATCGGCTGCCGTCGTAAAGCGGCTGCCGTGTCTTGTCGGTCACGGTGCGGTTCATGTACACCATCACCGATGCCGAATCCCGCTTGGCCGACATGACGCCAACGCCAACAACATTGGCCTGGACGACCACCTCGCGCTTCTTGGCCTCGGGAATGATTTGCGCATTGGCGCTCTTCTGGAATTCTTGGCGATAGTCGGGCGTCAGCAGCGGATACGCATCGGCGAGGCTGCGTTCAACGGTCTGGTAGTCGTACGCGAAGACCGCGGGCACCTCTTTGGCGGCCAGCTGCGGTAGCACCGCTCGCGCCGTCTGCTCGCCGCGGATCTCCACCCGTTCCCAGTAGAACCAGCCGGCCGCAGCGGACAATCCGACCACGCCCACGACCGCGAGGTATCCCGCGGTGGCGATCAGCCAACGCCGCCAACGCATCAGTTGCCCCCGTCGGGGTACTTCAGGTCGTAGCCCGTCATGTGCCCCTGCTCGTCCTCGTGCACGATGACTCGCAGTCGGTAGGGCATGGACGGCTTGTGGACTCCGTCGATGTCGGCCACCGTTACCCGGACCGACACCAGCACCGAGGCGTTATCCGTAACCGTGTCAATGCCTTCCAGAGCCGCGCCGTTGATCACTGCCTCGGACGTCGCGTTGGTGGATCGGAACAGCGCCTTGAGGTTTTCGATGTTGTTGTTGGCGCCCAGCATGCCGCGCAACGGGCCGCTGGTGCCGTTGTAGAAACGGTTCACGCTGTCGTCGATGTTGTCCTGCTGGTAGCTGAACATGTTTTGCACCGTCTGCGTCGCGGTGTCCACGAAACGCTGATCACGGGCCTGCGCGGCTTCGGCGTGGCGTTGCGAGATGACCAGGGCGGTCAGGCATGCGGCCAGCCCGCCAAGCGCCAACAACGCGGCCGCGAACGAAATCCAGCCAACCATAAGACCATTCGGCCGCCGCCGTGGTGGCGGCCTGAGCGTCTTGAGGGTCTTGGCGCGTTTGACCGGCTGCTTCGTCGGCGCGGCGGGAGCCTCGAGGGCAACCTCGGTCGCGGTGCTCGACTCACTCTTCGCCGGACCAGCCGCGCGCGATGCCCGACGACGAGCACGCGGTGCCGCCGTGGATTGTTCGCCACTGGTTGCAGAGGTCACTTACATCGGCCTTGGATCAAGCATGAGGTCCACCCAATTCTCGGCGCTGGATGTGTTCGCGCCGGCGGCGAAGATACCAGTGCCTCCCGCCGGGTCCCGGAACGCGCCGGTGGACTCGTCATAGGTGGTGTACGCCGGGCCGCCGGCCTGCGACGGCAGACTCGGCGCAACCGGCGGACCCATGGCCTGCGGGGGTGCTGGTGGCGGCAGCCACTTCGGGTACGGGAGTATCGGCGGTACCGGGGGGACGCCCGGCGGCATCCACGACGGGTTGCCCGGCGGCGGCGGCCGGTCGTTCGGCGGCGGCGGATCAAAGGCGGGCTGATGGTTGGGCAGCGGCCCCGGCCCGGGCACCACACCTGGCGGGGGCGGACCGACGATGGGAGTACCCGGATCCGGTTCCGCCTCGGGCGGAATGTAAGGGAACTTGTTGGGCGGCAACGTGTTCAGCCCATTTGTCTGCGGCGTGTTGTACGGGACCGGCGGACCGCGCCACGGGTTACGCCCAATCGGCACATAGCCCTTCGGGTCGCGACACAGCTGAATCGTCGGGGCCCGCTTGCCGGGGAACTCCTGGCACGGATAGTTACGCGCGCCACGCACGGTGCTCGGGTCGTTCTGAGCGACCTTGCAGTACATGTCTCTTGGCAGCTCGCGCACCGTCTCGTCGGCGGGCGTACGCATCAGTGGCGGCGGCAAGAACCCGACAGCGCACGGCGGCGGGTCGTTCAAGTCGAGCTTGAAGTCCAGCTTGCCGCCCTCGTCCAGCGGCGGGCCACCCGCCATCGTGATGATCGCGGCGAACAGCGCCGGCAGAACCACCAAGAGTTGCTCGATCGACTTGTGATAGATCACGCCCACGCGGCCCAGGTTGGCCAGGTTTGCGGCTAGCGCCGGGAAACTGGGGCGGATGCCGGAGAACGCTGTGCTGGCCTCGTCGGCCGCGCCCGGTGCGGTGGCCAATGTCGAACGTAGCTGCGGGTCGGCCCGTTGCACCTCGGAAGTGAACCGCGCCAACCCATCTGCCAGCGACTTGATGTCAGCGCCGGCGCGGATCTGAGATTCCAGGAACGGGCCCGCCTGATCGATCAGCTGCGAGACTCGCGGATAATCAGCGTTGGCCTCGTCCACCAGTAACCGGGCCGATTCCAGTAACCGGGCCAGCTCTGGACCCGAACCGTTGGCCGCCTGGAACGTTTCGTGCAGCAATTCCCGCAACTTGGTGTCACCGAGGCTGTTGACCAGCGCCTCTGCCCGCTTCAACAGATCGGCGACGTCTTGACCGATCCGGGTATGCGCCTGATCGATCCGAGAACCGTTGTGCAGCTTGCTCGATGCCGGATCTTTCGGCGGCACCAGGTCGATGTACTGCTCTCCGACGGCGGACACGCTCTTCACGGTGGCGATAACATTCGACGGAATAGCAGTGCCGCTGTTCAGCCGCATTTCGGCGGTGACGCCGTTCGGGTTGAGTGCCACCGAGTCCACCCTGCCGACAGCGACGCCACGGTAGGTGACATTGGCATTCTTGTACAGACCGCCGCCGGCGACGAAGTCGGCATTCGCCACGTAGGTCCCGATGCCGAACGTCGCGGGCAAGCGCAGGTAGAAGATCGCCATGATGGTCAGCGTGATCACGGTGATCACCGCGAATATCCAGAGCTGAATCCTGGTCAGTTTGTCAATCATGGCGCCGCCCTTATTGTCCCGTGCCGGGCGGAATCTTGAACGGGTCGGCCGCCTGTCCGGACAGATTGGCCAGTTCGCCGGTCAAGAAGTCGGGCGGGTTGAGAATCTCGCTCATGTGCATCATGTTCGGGTCAAGCGCATACGAGGTGGTGAAGAACGTTTCACCGAGCCGGCGCAAAGTGAGATCGAACGTGGTGAACACGTTGAGGTAGTCGCCACGTACGGCTTGCTTGATGCCGTAGTTGGGGAACGGGAACGTCAGCAATATCTGTAGCGACGTGACGAGATTCTTCCGGTTGTCGCTGAGCGCCTTCACGACCGAATACAGGCCCTTGAGATCTTCGGCGAAGTCGGTCTTTGTCTTTGACAGCACGTGCGAGGTGACCGTCGCCAGTTTCTTCAGCGAAGCGAATGCGTCGACGATGTGTTCGCGATTCTTGTTGAGCACCTTCAGCGCCTCGGGCAGCGTGTCCAGCGCCCGGCCCAGGTTGTCCTTATCGCGCGCGAGCGTCGCGGAAAACCGGTTCAGACCGTCGACCGCGTCGATGATGTCACCGACCTGCCGGTTGAGTCCCGACGTCAATTCGGCCAGCCTGGGCACCAGGTCGACGAACTGGGTCTGCCGTCCCGCCACCGCCTGGTACGTCTCGTCGGTGATCTCTTCCAACGCACCCAGATTGCCCTTGTTGACCACGACACCGAGAGCCGAGAAAACCTCTTCGGTGGTAGGGAACCGGCCGGTGTTGGACTCCGAGATCTTGGAACCGTCGACGAGCCTGCCGGTCGCCGGCTTGCCCTTGGGCGCGGCGAGATCGATGTGCAGCGAACCCAGCAACGACGTCTGCGCGACGGTCGCGGTAGAGTTCGCGGGCAACACGACATTACGGTCTAGCGCCAATTTCACTGCGGCATAGAATGATCCGTCGGAGCGCTGCTCGGCGGCGATACCGGCCACACTACCGACCGTGACATCGTCGACCATGACCGGTGAGTTCTGCGGCAATGTCGCGACGTCGGGCATTTCGACAGTGATCGAGAATGCGCCGCTGCCGTGACCGGCGGTGCCCGGCATCGACAGCGAGTTCAGCCCGCCGAACTGACAGCCGGCGAGCAGCACGCTGCCCACCGCTAATGCACCGCCGCGCAACATGATTCGTTTCATCCGCCGCCGCCCGGAGCGTTCTGCAGTCCTGCGGAGGGGCCCGGCGCGGGACCCGGCAGGGGGCCGAACGCGGATCCCGGGGCGGGACCGGGAGCCGGAGCGGGCGCGCCGGACGGACCCGGTGCCGGTCCGGCCTGCGGAGCCGTTGGCACCAGCAGGGCTTGCAAATCGGCCGGATTCTGGACAGCCGGCGGCGGAACACCTTGAGCCGGTATCCAGGTCAGCTGCGGAATCGGTGTCTGCGCTTTGGCTTCGGTCGCCGGGGTGTCGTAGATGATCTGACCCTTGTACGCAGTGATCGTGTTGAGCGGGTGGAACATCACCGGCGGGTAATTCACCGCCAGCCGGCGCAACACCGGCCCCAGCCGCTCCCGGCACAGCTCGGCACGCCGGTAGTAGTCGGGCGCCCTTGGCCCGCTGGCGGTTTCGAAGGAACCGCCGCAGATGAACTGCACCGGGTTGGCGAACTCCGGGATCGACAACAGTCCATTCAGCGTGCCCTGGGCCGGGTCATAGATGTTGTAGAAGTTGGCGATACCGGGACCGGCGACGTGCAGCACCTGTTCGATGTTGTCGCTCTGGTCGCTCAACGTCTTGCTGAAATCGTTGAGCTGGTTGACCGTATCGATCAGCGTCGAGTTGTTCTGGTGCAGGAATCCCCGGATGTCCGTGAGTGCCTGATTGAGATTGCCCAGCGTGTTGTCCAGGTGGCGCGAGCTGTCGGCAAGAACCTGCGACACCGAGGCGACGTTTCCGGCGAACTGCACGATCTGTTCGTTACTGGCCGACAATGCGTTGACCAGAACCTGCAGGTTCTTGATGGTGCCGAAGATGTCGCTGCGCGAATCCCCCAGTCGCCCAGCGACTTGCGAAAGCTCCTGCAGAGCGCTGTGGAACGATTGGCCGTTGCCGTCGAACGTGTCCGCGGCCTGGTTGATCGCCGTACTCAACGGCCCCTGCATGGATCCGGCCGTCGGGCCCAGTGAAACCGCCAGTTGGGTCAGCGCTTCCTTAACCTCGTCCCATTCCACCGGCACGGCGGTGCGAGACAGATCGATGCTGGCGCCATCTGGCAGCACCGCCCCGCCGGTGTAGGCCGGGGCGAGCTGAATAAACCTCGCCGCCACCAGGTTCGGCGACATGATGACGGCTTTGACGTCCTTCGGGATCTTGACGTCCTTGGGCACCGTCATCGTGATTTTCACGTCGGACGGCCGCGGTTCGATCGAATCGATATTGCCGATCGGCACACCGAGGACGCGCACCTGATCGCCCGGATAGAGGCCGACCGCGGATGTGAAGTAACCGGTGATGGTCCGGTTATTCGCCTGCGACGTAAGCACATACACGCCACCCACCAGCACCGCGACCAGCGCGATGATGGTGGTGTAGCGCAGCCCGCGGCTGCCGGCGATCCTCCTCATGAGGACAATCCCAGCATCATGGCGACTTCGGGCGGATGGTCCAGCGTTCCTGGATCAAACCGCGCAGATAGTCGGAGAGGCTGGCCGGCAGCTTGCCCGGCTGGTAGAAGAAGTCGAACATCGTCGCGAGCAGCGGCGCCGGGATGACGCCGTAGACGTTGACGTTGAACCCTGGCCCGGAACCAACGACCTCGCCGAGCTCGGTCGCGTAGGTGGGCAACCTCTTGAGAGCCTCGGTGATGTAGTCGCGACGCTCGTTGAGGTTGCTCAATACGTCGTTCAGCTTGCTCAGGGCGGGGCCGAACTCCTTGCGGTTGTCGGCGACGAAGCCGGAAATCTGGATCGAGACGTCGTTGATGCCCGAGATCAATTGCCCAAGGGCGGCGCGGCGCTCATCGAGCGCGGCGAACAATTCGTTGCCGTCGTCGACCAACTTGTTGACCTGGTTGGCCCGGTCGGACAACACCGCTGTCACCGACTTCGCATGTGCCAGCAGGCTTTGCAGCGCTTCGTCTCGGCGGTTCAGGGTGCGGGATAACGATGTCACCCCATCCAGGGCGCCCCGCAGTTGCGGGGTGGCGCCATGCAGTGTGTCGGTGAGAACATTCAACGCCTGTTCGAACTGCGGCTTGTTCAGGTTGTTCGCATTCTGACCCAGATCCTCGAGGGCACCGGCCAGCGTGTACGGCGTCGTCGTGCGGCTGCGCGGAATCGTGGTCGCCTTGCCGTGGCCGGCGGGAGTCACCGCTATCGAACGCTCTCCCAGGATGGTGTCGGTGCGGATCGCGGCCAGTGACTGGTCACCGACCGCGACGTGGCGATCGACGGAGAACGTCACCTTCGCGCTGTCGCCGGCCAGACCGACCGCCTGCACCTTGCCCACCTTGAAGCCCGACACATACACGGAGTTGCCGGGCGAGATGCCACCCGCGTCGCTGAAGTAAGCGTCGTAGACCCGGCCCTGCGGCCAGAATGGCAGGTTGGCGTAACCGAATGCGAGCAACACCACGCACAGGACCATCACCACGCCGAAGACCCCGGTGCGCAACGGGTCGCGTTCGCGCTTGTCATTGCTTGACAAAAGCGCACCTCCCTTGGCTGGGATCCACCTGGCCACCAAGGGGCAGACGGATGTCGCTGCCGGCCGGTCCGTTGATCTTGATCGTCACGGAGCAGAAGTAGATGTTGAAGAAGGAGCCATAGGCACCGAGTGCGGCCAGGCGTAGATAGTCCTCGCCCAGTTGCTCGACGTCGTTGTCGACCTCGGCCTTGCGGTTGTCGATTTCGGTGGCCAACGGCCGGGTGTTTTTCAGGATTTCTTGCAGCGGCCGACGTGAATTCTTCAGCAGCTCAGTCAGATCCGTGGTTGTCGAGGCCAGTGGCGGAATGGCGCCGGCGATCGAGTCCTTGTTCTTGGCCAGCCCACTGATCAATTGCTGCAGCTGGTCGACGCTGGTCGAGAATTGCGCGCTCTTTTGATCGATGGTGCCCAGCACCTGGTTCAGATTGGTGATCGTGTCACCGATGAGTTGGTCGCGCCGGCCCAGCGCCGTCGAGAAAGCACTGGTGTCGGCCAGCACATTCGACAACGCTCCACCCTGGCCCTGCAACAACTCGATGATGGCGCCGCTGATCGTATTGACCTTGTCGGCGTCCAGACCCTTGAGCACCGGCCGCAGTCCACCTAGCAGCGCATCCAAATCCAGTGCGGGCTGGGTGTGTTGGGCGTTGATGGTGGCACCCGGCGCGAGCTTGCGCAGCTCCCCCGGACCCGACGTGATCTCGAGGAAACGGTCACCTACCAGGTTTTCGTAGCGGATCACCGCGCGTGTCGACGAGTACAGCGTGTAGCGGCTGTCGATGCCGAACGCGACGTCGACGGTGTTGTCCGGGTTGAGTTTGACGCCGTTCACCGAACCGACGGGCACACCGGAAATGCGTACCTTTTGGCCGGCCTTCAGTCGGGACGCGTCGGTAAACGTAGCGTGATAGGTGCTTTCGTTGCCGAATCGGAAGTCGCCGAATACCACCACCAGGCCCGCGGCGACCAGCAGCATCACTACCGTGAAGATGCTGACCTTGATCACCATCGACCGGTGCGATGGCATCTCCGAACCCGCCATCAGAAGTCGTCCCGTTCCGCGAAGGACCCGTGGAACAAGAACTGCAGCGTCGAGGGTGCGTCGAACTGCAGTTCGGTGAACGGCTCGTACGGGATGTTGGCGTTGTCGGTGACCAGGAACGGCGCCCGATACCACGATCCGCCGTTCTGCTTGTTCGGAATGTCCGGCAGCCCACGGCAGTTGGGTCCGCCGGAGGCGTTGACGATCGGCAGGGACTCCGGATACGTGTAGGACGGCGCGCCCAGCACGAAGCTCGACGAGGTGAACAGGCCCGCCTTGCGGACACCCAGAATTGGGCCGAACTCCTTGAGCCCCCGATCGATGCCCGCGAACAGGCAGCCGAATTCTGGTGAGTAGTCGGAGGCCACCTTGAGGGGGGCGCGCAACCGGTTGATCGCGTCGATGAGGTCCTTCTCGGCCGGTTCCAACGTCTCATAGGCGTTGTTGGACAGGCCGATCGTGGCCAACAGGGTGTCGTTGAGGTTCTTCTGCTCGTCGACGACGGTTTTGTTGATCGTGGGCAGGTTGTCGAAGATCGTGTTCAAGTCCGGGGCGGCGTCGGCGTACACGCCTGTGACGATCGCGGTCTTGCGGAAATCCTCCTGCAACGCAGGCAGCTTCGGGTTCGTTTGCTGCGTCAGGGTATTCAAGCCCGACAGCAGCGCACCCAAGTCGTCACCATGACCGCGCAGACCTTCGGCGAAAGCGCTGAGAGTCCCGTTCAATTCCACCGGGTCGACCTTATGCAGCAGATCCATCAACGACTGGAACAGCGTGTTGACTTCCAGCTGCACCGCGGAGGCCTCGACGTGTGCATTGGGGCGTAGCGATGTCGGCGAAGGAGCTTGGGGCACAACGAATTCCACTGACTTTGCGCCGAAGATCGTATTTCCCGAGATATGCACCGGCGCGTTGGAGGGGATGAAATGCAGGTCGTCGCTGTTGATCGCCAGCGTCAGGCGTGCCTGCTCACCCCCGTAGCTGATGTCGGTGACCTTGCCGATCTGGATGCCGCGGTACTTGACCTTGGCGCCCTTGTCCATCACCAGCCCCGCGCGCGGCGCCGCAACGGTGACTGTGTCGACGGAGGCGAAAGCCGCCGTGTAGGAGAGGTACGTCAGCACCGAAAACGCCACCAACAAGCTGGCCAGCAGCGCCGCTGCCAGCCGAACAGTTGTGCGTCGCGATACGGTGTCTGCCATGTTTTAAGCGGTCCCCTTAACCCGAGAGGTTGAAGTTACCGGACGCGCCGTAAACGGCCAGCGAGATGAACAAAGTAATCACGACGACGACGATCAGGGAGGTTCGCACCGCCTGACCGACCGCGATGCCCACGCCCACCGGCCCACCGCTGGTGTTGTAGCCGTAATACGTATGGACCAGCATCACCGCGATGGACATCACGATGGCCTGCAGGAACGACCAAAGCAGGTCCGACGGGATCAGGAACGTATTGAAGTAGTGGTCGTAGAGACCGGCCGACTGCCCATTGATGTATACCGTGGTGAAGCGCGCGGCGAAGAACGCGGCGAGCACCGACAGCGAATACAGCGGGACGATCGCAACCAGGCCGGCGATCAGCCGCGTCGACACCAGGTAGGACACCGAGTGCACCGCCATGCATTCGACGGCGTCGATCTCTTCTGACACGCGCATGGCGCCCAGTTGGGCGGTGGCACCGGCGCCGATCGTGGCCGCGAGCGCGATACCGGCAATGACCGGTGCGACCACGCGGACGTTCAGAAACGCCGACAGGAAGCCGGTCAGTGCCTCGATGCCGATGTTGCCCAGCGACGAGTAACCCTGGACGGCGATGACCCCGCCGGAGGCCAGCGTCAAGAACGCCGCGACGCCGACCGTGCCGCCGATCATCACCAGCGCGCCGGCCCCCAGCGTCATCTCGGCGATCAGCCGGATCGTCTCCTTGCGGTACCGGGTCAGCGCGTTGGGGACATAGCGCACGGTTTGGCCGTAGAACAGCGCCTGCTCGCCGAAGTCGTCGACCGGCCCTTGCAACCGCGACGCGACGGTACGCAGCCGGTAAGTGAAGTCGTAACTCATCGCGTGATCACTCGCCTCGTCATTTGGTCGAGAACCGCACGCCGATGGCCGTCATCACGACGTTGATGACGAACAGACAAATGAACGCGTAGACGACGGTTTCGTTGACCGCGTTGCCGACGCCCTTCGGCCCGCCCTTGACGGTCAGGCCGCGGTAGCAGCCGACGAGACCGGCCATCACACCGAACAACAACGCCTTGACTTCGGCGAGCACCAACTCGCGCAGTCCGGTCAACACGGTCAACCCGTTGATGAAAGCGCCCGGATTCACCCCCTGGAGAAACACGGAGAAAACGTACCCACCGGACAACCCGATCGCGCATACCAAACCATTGAGCAACAGTGCGACAACGGTAGACGCCAGAACGCGGGGCACCACCAGCCGGTGGATCGGGTCGATGCCGAGCACTCGCATCGCGTCGATTTCTTCGCGGATGGTGCGCGCACCGAGGTCGGCACAGATCGCGGTGGCGCCCGCCCCGGCGACGACGAGGACGGTCACCACCGGGCCCAGCTGGGTGATGGTGCCGAACGCCGTTCCGGCGCCGGACAAGTCCGCCGCGCCGATTTCACGGAGCAAGATATTGAGGGTGAACGCGACCAGGACGGTGAACGGGATCGACACCAATAGGGTCGGGACCAACGACACCCGCGCGATCATCCACGTCTGATCCAGAAACTCGCGGCCTTGAAACGGACGCCGGAAAGAGGCACGGGCCGTATCGATCGTCATCTCGAAAAACCCGCCGACAGCACGGGCGGGAACCGCAAGCTGTTCGATCAACCCGGTAGCCCCCTTTGCCGCTCACGGCGAAGCCTGTGTTTCGCCTGTGCGTGGTCTTTCGTCGCAGCCGGCTCCGTGTGAGCCGGATCATATTAACTCAGAGAAACTTCACGCTGTCAATGAACAGGTTATCTCCGTCTAAATCGTGAATTTGTCCTGGTCAGAGGCATTACGCTATTGCTAATCTGACACACGTTCTACTAGCTGATTTCGCCCGGAAAAACAGCGTTCCGTCGCTATTGTTCCATTAACGCGGTCGCGGAAAAGTTACGTTCTGGATCCCGACCAGCAAAGTAGTCGCGCAATGTGCTGCTGAGTTCAGCCGAGTCCCATGCGGCGCCGTCCGCGGTGAACCGGTGTTCCGCCGTCGGCGCTGAGACCAATGTCACTTGAGGTCCGTAGACGATGAACACCTGACCGTTAACCTCAGCGGCCGCGGGGGACGACAGGAACTGCACCAGGTTCACCACGTGATCGGGTGACAGCGGGTCGACGCCGCCCTCCTCTATATCTGGTGCGCTACCGAACACGTCCGCCGTCATCGCGGTGCGCGCACGGGGACAGATCGCGTTGGCGCAGACACCGTAGCGGCCCAGCGCCCGCGCGGCGGTCAGGGTAAGCGAGATGATGCCGGCCTTGGCGGCGCCGTAGTTGGCCTGCCCGACCGGCCCCACCAGTCCGGCCTCGGAGGCGGTGTTGACGATCCGGCCGAAGATTGATCCGCCGGCGTCCTTGGCCCGACTCCGCCAGTAGGTCGCGGCGTTGCGGGTGAGTAGGAAGTGCCCCCGCAGATGCACCGCGATGACCTGGTCCCATTCCTCGTCGGACATGTTGAACAGCATCCGGTCGCGGGTGATGCCGGCATTGTTGACCACGATGTCGAGTCCGCCCAGGCCGTCGGCACAGGACACCAGTTCGTCGGCCGTGGCGCGCTGACTGATGTCACCGGTCACCGCGATGGCCTTGGAACCGGCGGCACTGATCTCGTCGATCACGTCCGAGGCATCCAGGGCGGCGGCGATGTCGTTGACGACGACGGTAGCGCCTAGGCGGGCCAGACCGAGCGCTTCGGCGCGCCCAAGACCTGCGGCCGCACCGGTCACCACCGCGACCTTCCCGGATAGATCGGTCGCGTTCGTGCTGCTAGTCAATTTATGAATACCTCTAGTTTCGGGGTCCCGCGCCGCTAGTCTTCGCGCAGCAGCGCCGCGCGCGGGCACTCGGCGATCGCCTGCTCGGCGAGATCTTCTTGGTCGGACGGTATCGGATCGAGCTTCACGACGGCGTAGTCCTCATCGTCGAGGTCGAAGATATCTGGTGCGATGCCCAAGCACACCGCGTTGCCTTCGCACCGGTCACGATCCACGATCACCCGCACGGCATCCTCCTTGAAGCTGGCCCGGATCTCGTCCTATGTCCCATCAGAATGTAGCTCCACCATAGGGCTCACGTGCGTCTGAGGAAACGGTCGCTGGATTCCCAGACTAGAACGTGTTACAACCGGGAAGACGAACGGGTAGCCGTTGGTCGAATAGCCGCTTGTCACGTTAACCAAAGGACGGCTGGAATGCGCATCAGTTACACCCCTGAACAGGAGGAGTTGCGTCGCGAGCTGCGGTCGTACTTCACCGCGCTCATGACGCCGGAGCGCCGCGAGGCGCTGCACTCGACCCAGGGTGAGGTGGGAACGGGCAACGCCTATCGCGACACCGTTGCGCAGATGGGCAAGGACGGGTGGCTCACCCTGAACTGGCCCAAGGAATACGGCGGCCAGGACCGCTCCCCGATGGACTCGCTGATCTTCACCGACGAGGCCGCGATCGCGGGCGTGCCGGTGCCATTCCTGACGATCAACAGCGTGGCACCCACGATCATGGCGTTCGGCACCGAGGAGCAGAAGAAGTTCTTCCTGCCCAAGATCGCCGCCGGAGAGCTGCACTTCTCGATCGGCTACTCCGAGCCCGGTGCCGGTACCGACCTGGCGAACCTGCGAACCACGGCGGTCCGCGACGGCGATGACTACGTCATCAACGGTCAGAAGATGTGGACCAGCCTGATCGCCTACGCTGACTGGGTCTGGCTGGCGGTGCGCACCAACCCCGAGGCCAAGAAGCACCGCGGCATTTCGATGCTGGTGGTGCCGACGACCGCCGAAGGCTTCTCCTGGACGCCCGTGCACACGATGGCCGGGGTGGACACCAGCGCCACTTATTACTCGGACGTGCGCGTCCCGGTGACCAACCTGATTGGCGAGGAGAACGGCGGCTGGAAGCTGGTGACCAACCAGCTCAACCACGAGCGGGTCGCCCTGGTGTCGCCGCAACCGATCTTCCTGGCCCTGCGCGAGGTTCGCGAGTGGGCCCAAAACACCAAGGACGACGGGGGGGCCAGGCTGATCGATTCGGAGTGGGTCCAGCTGAACCTGGCGCGGGTGCACGCTAAGGCCGAGGTTCTCAAGCTGATCAACTGGGAGCTGGCGTCGGCGGCGGACGAAACCCTGTCGCCCGCGGACGCGTCGGCGGCCAAGGTGTACGGCACCGAACTTGCCACCGAGGCCTACCGGCTGCTGATGGAGGTGCTGGGTACCGCGGCGACCGTGCGCCAGGATTCGCCGGGTGCGCTGTTGCGCGGCCGGGTCGAGCGCATGCACCGGGCGTGCCTGATCCTCACCTTCGGCGGCGGCACCAACGAGGTGCAGCGCGACATCATCGGCATGGTCGCTCTCGGCCTGCCTCGAAACCGCTAAGTACCGCTGAGCATCGAGAAGGACGGCATCGGAATGGATTTCACGACAACCGAAGCGGCGGCGGACCTCGGCGGCCTGGTCGACACGATCGTGGACTCGGTGTGCACACCGGAGCACCAGCGCGAGCTCGACGGGCTCGAGCAACGGTTCGACCGCGGCCTGTGGCAGAAGCTGATCGAGGCCGACATCCTCACCAGCGCGTCGGCGTCGACGCTGGGCGGCGACGGTTTCGGCGCGCTCGAACAGGTTGCGATCCTGGTTGCGCTGGGACGCCAGCTGGCCGCCGTGCCGTACCTGGAATCGGTGATGCTGGGCGCCGGGGTGCTGGCGCGCTTCGGCTCTCAGGATCTGCAGCAGACCTGGGGAGTCCCGGCCGTCAAAGGCGAGAAGATCCTGACGGTGGCCCTGGACGGCGAGATGGGCGAGGGCCCCGTGCAGGCCACCCGCACGGGCGACGGCTACCAGCTGACCGGTACGCGTACGCAGGTCTTCTTCGGCCCCGTTGCGGACGCCTTCCTGGTTCCTGCTGAAACCGATTCCGGCACAGCCGTTTTCCTGGTGAGCGCCGAAGGCAAGGGCGTCAAGGTGACCACGCTGGCGACCACCGGCAAGAACAGTGTCGGGCATCTCGCGTTGGACGGCGTAGCGGTAAACGAGGCCCGGAAGGTCGGCGGAAGCGAAGTCGTCGCCTGGCTCGGCACGCTGGGAACCCTGGGCCGCAGCGCGTATCAGCTCGGGGTGCTCGATCGCGGTTTGCAGATGACGGCCGAATACGCGCGCGAGCGTGAGCAATTCGACCGTCCGATCGGCAGCTTCCAAGCGGTGTCGCAGCGACTGGCCGACGGCTACATCGACGTCAAGGGGCTGCGGTTGACGCTCACCCAAGCGGCGTGGAAGGTCTCCGAGGACATACCCGCCGAGATCGACGTGGCCAGCGCCGCGTTCTGGGCCGCCGACGCCGGACACCGTGTCGCGCACACCATCGTGCACGTGCACGGTGGCGTGGGTGTCGACACCGATCACCCGGCGCACCGGTATTTCCTAGCCGCCAAAGAAGCCGAGTTCGCGTTGGGCGGCGCCACTGCGCAGCTGCGCCGGATCGGTCGCGAGCTGGCGGAAACGCCTGCCTAGCCGCCCGGCGACGATGCGGTTCGTATGAACGACCGAGGTGGGGCACCCCCAGCCGCGGAGCGGCGAGGGGGAGAGTGGGCGCATTGACCCCGCTGATTCCGGCCGACCCGACGGTCACCAAGCTGCTTCAGCCGCTGGCTGAGATCGACGACCGGGGGATCTACTTCGAGGAGTCGTTCACCAGCTGGCGCGATCACCTGCGCCACGGTGCCGCAATCGTGGCGACGTTGCGTGAACGGCTCGACCCGAACCGGCCGCCGCACGTCGGCGTGCTGCTGGAGAACACGCCGTTCTTCTCGGCGATGTTGACGGCGGCCGGGATGTCGGGGATTGTGCCGGTCGGTCTCAACCCGGTGCGCCGCGGCGAGGCACTGGCACGCGATATCAGCCGGGCCGACTGCCAGGTAGTCCTGGCCGACTCGAAATCCGCTGCGACACTGGATGATATCGACCACCTGAACGTCGACTCGGCGCAGTGGGTCGCCGAAGTCGACACACATCGTGATGCCGGGTTGAGTTTTCAGCCAGCGTCGGCCGAAGACCTTTTCATGCTGATCTTCACCTCGGGCACCAGCGGTGAACCGAAGGCGGTCAAGTGCAGCCACGGCAAGGTCGCGATCGCCGGAATAACGATGGCACAACGGTTCGACCTCGGCCGTGACGACGTCTGCTATGTGTCGATGCCGCTGTTTCATTCCAACGCTGTTCTGGTCGGCTGGGCGGTGGCCGCGGCATGCCGGGGCTCAATGGCGTTGCGGCGCAAGTTCTCTGCATCGAACTTCATGGTCGACGTCCGCCGCTACGGCGCGACCTACGCCAACTACGTGGGCAAGCCGCTGTCGTACGTGCTGGCCCAGCCCGAGCAGCCCGACGACGCGGACAACCCGCTGCGGGCGGTGTACGGCAACGAGGGCGTGCCCACCGACATCGAGCGGTTCGCACGCAGATTCGACTGCAGGGTGCAGGACGGGTTCGGCTCGACCGAAGGTGGAGTCGCGATCGCCCGCACCCCCGATACGCCGCCGGGCGCCTTGGGGCCGCTGACCGAGGGGCTGGACATCGTCGACCCCGAGACCGGCCAGTCCTGCCCACCGGGAGTCGTCGGCGAGCTGGTAAACACCAGCGGGCCAGGCCGTTTCGAGGGGTACTACAACGACGCTGCAGCCGAGGCGCAGCGAATGGCCGGCGGGATCTACCACAGTGGTGACCTCGCCTATCGCGATGAGGACGGATTCGCGTACTTCGCTGGGCGCCTTGGTGATTGGATGCGGGTCGACGGCGAGAACCTCGGCGCAGCGCCGATCGAACGGGTACTGCTGCGATACCCCGACGCGGCCGAGGTCGCCGTGTATGCGATCCCCGATCCGGTGGTCGGTGACCAGGTGATGGCTGCTTTGGTGATGGCGCAGGGTCGCGAGTTCGATACCGAGAAATTCCGGACGTTCCTGGCCGAGCAGCCCGACCTCGGGCCCAAACAGTGGCCGTCGTACGTCCGGATCAGTGCGGAGTTGCCGCGGACGGTGACATTCAAGGTGCTCAAACGCCAGTTGGCGGCCGAAGGTATCGACTGTCATGATCGGGTATGGCCGATACCCCGATAGCCCTATGACGTCGCGGCCCCTGGAGCTCGCGCTGGAAGCGAGTTTTGAGCAGCTTTCCGACGTGGTACCGGCCAACATCGGGGTGGCGATCGCGCGTCCGGACCGGACTTATTCACTGGGCAGATGGTGGTCGGGCGTCGCCTGGTCGACAATCAAAGTGCCGCTGGCGATCGCGGCGTTGCGCAGCGATTGGCTCAATGCCCGCGAGCCGGCGGTCAAGGCCATCACCGAATCCGACAATCGCGCATCCGAACAGTTGTGGTCGCTGCTGGGCGAACCGGCGGACGCGGCCCGCAAGGTACAGGGCGTTGTCGCCGAAGGTGGCGACACCGCGACGGTAGTCGAATCGCGGCGAGTTCGCCGCGGTTTCACCGCATTTGGCCAGACGCAGTGGACGCTGCAGCGGCAAGCCCGATTCGCCGCGGAGTTGCCGTCGATCCCCGGCGCGGCCGACGTGATCGAGCTGATGACCGACCTCACACCGGATCACCGATGGGGCCTGGCCGCCAATGGCTCTGCGGCTAAAGGCGGTTGGGGTCCGGGCACCGACGGCGAATACCTGGTGCGGCAGTTCGGGATCCTGTCCACGCCTTCGGGGGAATGGGGCGTGGCATTGGCGGCCGAAGTCCACGATGGCGGCTTTGAAACCGGTGTCGAGGTGGTCAACACGGTGACGGACTGGCTCGTCAGCCGGCTGCCAGTGCTGGCCCGTTATTGACGGACGTCGAAATCCAGCGGGCCGAATCGGCGCGCGTCAGCCCGTAATCGAAGGCACCACCGCGTCGATCAGATGCGGCCCGGGTTCGGCGAAGCCTTCGCGCAGCGCATCGGCGAACTCCTCGGCGGTGCTCACCCGGCGGGCCGGCACCCCCATACCTTCGGAGATCTTGACGAAATCCATTGTGGGACGCGATAAATCAAGCAGATCCAGCGCTTTGGGACCGGGCGCGGACCCGGCACCGACGCGCTGCAGCTCGATCCGCAAGATATCGTAGGCGCTGTTGTCGTACAGCACGGTAGTCACGTTGAGGTTCTCACGCGCCTGCGTCCACAGCCCGGCAATCGTGTACATCGCCGACCCGTCGGATTCCAGGCAGAGCACCGGCCGGTCCGGGGCGGCCACCGCCGCACCGACCGCGGTGGGAATGCCGTAGCCGATCGCCCCACCGGTCAGCGCCAGCCAATCATGCGCCGGCGCCCCGGCGGTGGCCTGCGCCAGCAGCAGGCCCGAGGTGTTCGACTCGTCGACGACGATCGTGCGTTCGGGCAGCAGCGCGCCGATCACGTCGGCCGCCGACGCCGAGGTCAACGCGCCGGTCGGCAACTGCGGGCGCGACGCGGCGGCCAGGGGCGCAACCGCGCCGGACGCGATCTCGTCGGCGAGTGCGATCAGCGCGTCGGCCGCACCGAGGTAATCGGCGAGCACGTGCACCTCGCAACCCGCCGGTACCAGGTCGCTGGGCATATTCGGATAGGCGAAGAACGACACCGGAGATTTGGCACCGGCCAGGATCAGATGCTTGGCGCCGTCCAGCTGGGCCGTGGCGGCCTCGGCGAAATACGCCAACCGCTCGACGGCGGGAACACCGGCGCCGCGTTCCAGGCGCGTCGGAAAGGTCTCGCAGAGCCAGCGGGCCCCGGTTGCCTCGGCGATCCGCGCGGCGGCGGCCAGGCCGGGGCCGCGGGTCGCGTCACCGCCCACCATGATCACCGCCGGTTCTCCCGATCGCAGGACCTCCGCGACCTCGGCCACCAGCAGCGGGTCTGCACTGGCCGGCCGCGCGGGCGGTGTTGCGGCGGCTTGGGCGCCGTCCGACCAGGACGCGTCGGCGGGCAGGATCAGCGTGGAGATCTGTGAGCGGGCCCGGCTCGCCGCGATCGCCTCGGCGGTGTCGGGCGCCACGTCGGCGGCGGTAGCCGTGCGGCGCACCCATCCCGAGACGGTGCCCGCGAGCGCGTCGATATCGGATTCCAGTGGGGCGTCGTACTTTTTGTGATAGGTGGCGTGGTCGCCGACGACGACCACCATCGGCACATGCGCCCGGCGGGCGTTGTGCAGGTTGGCCAGACCGTTGCCCAATCCCGGCCCCAGATGCAACAACACCGCCGCCGGCCGATCGGCGATACGGGCATAGCCATCGGCTGCGCCCGTGGCGACACCCTCGAAAAGCGCTAGCACGCCGCGCATTTGGGGAACGGTGTCCAGCGCGGCCACGAAGTGCATCTCCGAGGTGCCGGGATTAGCGAAGCACACGTCCACGCCGCCGTCGACCAGGGTGTTGATCAGAGCCTGCGCACCGTTCACCTGATTGCCTCCAGTTTGAAGACCCGTTCGGCGTTGCCGTGCAGAAAGCCGTGGCGAGCCGCGTCGTCGAGCCCGAGTTCGTCGAGCCCGGCCAAAGCGTGCGTGGGGGTGATCATCGGGTAGTTGGTGCCGAACAAGACTTTGCGTTGTCCGGTACCGGTTTTCATGAACCGGATCAGTTCCTCCGGCAACCGCCGAATGGTGTATGCCGAGGTATCGATGTAGACATTCTCGTGCTTGCGCGCGACGGCCACCATCTCCTCGGTCCACGGATAGCCGACATGTCCGCACACCATCACCAGCTCAGGAAAATCCAGCGCCACCTGGTCGATGTAGGGAATCGGGCGCCCGGTCTCCGAGGGCCGTAGCGGGCCGGTGTGACCGACCTGGGTGCAGAACGCAACGCCGGCCTCGACGCACTCGGCGAACAGCGGGTAGTAACGGCGATCGGTGGGCGGTGCGTTCCACAGCCAGGGCACCACCCGCAACCCGACGAATCCGTCGGCGACCCGGCGCCGTAGCTCACGGACGGCGTGCATCGGGCGATCGAGATCGACGGTCGCCAGACCGGCAAACCGGTTCGGGTGCAACCGAACCCACTCGGCGACCTCGTCGTTGGAGATCAGGTCCTGACCGCTGGGGCCGTACCACGCACTGAGCAGCCCGAAGCCGACGTCGGCCGCGTCCATCGCCGCGACGGTGACGTCGATCGGGATATCGGCGTCCGGGATGGAACCACCGGTCCAGCGACGTAAGGACGCCAGCATGTCGCTGCGCAGGAACCGCGCAGTCGGGTGCTGCATCCACACGTCGATCGTCATCGCGATTCGACTGTACGGCCCGCAGCGGCAACCCAGAGCAAGCGCCTGGTCAAAGAGGCTCACAACTGATGTGAAACAACCTCGGAACTGCAATAGTGTTCGCAAGTTAATGTCGTCGCAGAGCCGACGGAGTACTCGACGAGGGCTGATGAAAATTCGTTTCCGTGTGCTGCGCGCGACCGTGCCGCTGATGCTGATCACCGCCGCCTGCGGTTCACCCTCACCGGGAGCTTCGTCGACCTCCGCTGCCGCCATCGACATCGCCACCACCCCACCGACGTCAAACGTGACGCTATCCGAGACCGGCTCCAAGGACCTCTACCCGCTGCTCGACGCGTGGGTCGCGGCTTATCACTTCAAGTACCTCAATGTCACGATCAACATCAGCCGCGCACCGGCCGCGGTCGGGATCTCGCAGGCCGCGGCCGGCGCGGTTGACATCGGCGCTTCCGGAGTCCGCCTGTCCGACGCTGACCTGGCGGCCCACCCAGGACTGATGAACATTGCGCTGGCCGTTTCCGCTGTGTACGTCCACTACAACCTGCCCGGCGTCACCGAGCACCTCAAACTGAATGGCAAAGTCCTTGCGGCCATGTACCGGGGCACGATCAAGACCTGGAATGACCCGCAGATCGCGGCCTTGAATCCGCAGGTGAGTCTGCCGGCGACCCGGGTCGTTCCGCTCCACCGCTCCGATCCCGGGACCAGCGACACCTTCCTGTTCACCGAATATCTGTCCAAGCAGGACCCCGAGGGCTGGGGCAAGTCCGAGGGGTTCGGCACCGCCATCGACTTTCCAGCGGTCCCGGGCGCGCTCGGCGAGACGGGCGCTCCGGGCATGGCGGGCATGGTGACCGGCTGCGCCGAAAATCCCGGCTGCATCAGCTATCTCGCCAGCAGTTACCACGAGCAGGCCATCCAGAGGCGGCTGGGCGAAGCCGAGCTGGCCAATGCCTCAGGGAATTACGTGCTGCCTACGGCTGAAAGCATCCAGGCAGAGGCGGCCGGGTCCGCCTCGCAGATGCCGGCGAACCAGGTGACCTCACTGGTCAACGGGCCCGCCCCGGACGGTTACCCGATCGTCAACTACGAGTACGCGATCGTCTACGCCAAACAGAAGGATCCTGCGGTGGCACAGACCATTCGGGCTTTCCTGAACTGGGTGGTCACCGAGGGCAGCACACCCAACTTCCTAGACGCGGTGCACATTTACCTTCGGCCGCTGGCGGATTCGGTCCAGAAGCTGTCCGAGGCCCAGATCGCCAAGATCGTCGGCTAGCTGAATCCTTCTCAGGCCTTCAGCGCGGCACGCGCACAAGCGTGTGTGCGTGCGACGTAGCCGCCCCCGAACAGCACGACATGCGCGAGCAGCGGGAAGAGCTGGTGCAGGCCGACGCGATCGCGCCAACCGGGTCGCAGCTCTCGCACCTGCTGGTAGCCCGCGAGGATGGCGTCGTAATGCGGGCAGCCGAACAGCGCGAGCATCGCCAGATCGCTCTCGCAATGCCCGGCGTGCGCGGCCGGGTCGATCAGCACCACGCCGTCCGGCGTCCACATCACGTTGCCGCCCCACAGGTCGCCGTGCAGCCGAGCCGGACGGTCGTCGTCGTCGAAATCGCCCGCGCGGCAACGTGTCATCACGGCCTCGATCGCCGCCCGGGCCGACCCATCGAGCCCGTCGGCGGCAAGCTCGAGCATCGGAGCCAACCGCTCTTCGGCGTAGAAGTCGCCCCAGCTTTGATGGCGGCGCAGCGACATCGGCAATGGTTGCGACAGCGGGCCGAAGAAGCCCGGGCCATCCCAGCCGTCGGGACCGGCGCCGAACGCCGGAGCACTCGCGTCGTGCGTGACGGCCAATCGGCCGCCGAAGACGTGTGCCGCCTGCGGATCCGGCCGCACCGATTCGAGTCGTCGCAGGGTCAGGCTCGTTGCGTCGACCGAAACGATCGGCGCACCGGGCACGCCGCCGTCGACCGCCGAAAGCCAGCGCAGCCCCGCCGCTTCCCAGGCGAAGTAGCCAACGGGCGCGCCGGCGTGCCGTTTGACGAAGTCGGTCAGGGTGTCAGGCAGTCGTCGCGTGAGCGGCGTGCACGTCGTCGGCCGGACGCGCCTCCGTCTGCTCTTTGGCCCAGCGATAGTCCGGCTTGCCGGCCGGTGAGCGCTTCACCTCGTCGACGAGCCAAAGACTTCGTGGCACTTTGTATCCCGCGATCTCGGAGCGCACGAAGCTGTCCAGTTCGGACAGCGACGGCCGGGTCCCGGGCCGCGCCTGCACGACGGCGGCGACGTGCTGGCCATATCGGGGGTCGGGCACGCCGACCACCAGGGCGTCGAAGACGTCGGGGTGTCCCTTGAGCGCTGCTTCGACCTCTTCGGGATAGATCTTCTCACCACCGCTGTTGATCGACACCGAGCCGCGGCCCAGCATCGTGACGGTGCCGTCCTCCTCGACGGTCGCGTAGTCACCGGGGATCGCGTAACGGACACCGTTGATGGTCTTGAACGTCTCGGCGGTCTTCTTCTCGTCCTTGTAGTAGCCGACGGGAATGTTGCCCTTCTTGGCGATGAATCCGCGGACCCCGGAGCCCGGCTGCACCTCGTTGCCGTCGTCGTCGAGGACGACGGTGCGGTGGTCGATCGTGACGCGCGGGCCGCCGCTGTGCGGGGCGTCCTTGGCGACGACGCTGGTGCCACCGAAGCCGGTCTCCGAGGAACCGATCGAGTCGGTGATGACTCGGTTGGGCAGCAGCTCGAGGAATTTCTCCTTGATGCTCGGGGAGAACAGCGCGGCGGTGGAGGCGAGCAGGAACAGCGAGGACAGGTCGTACGCCTCTTTCCCTTCCGCGCCTTCCTGCGCTGCCAGCAGTGCGTCGAGGAGCGGGCGCGCCATCGCGTCGCCGGTGAAGAACAGCAGGTTCACCTTGTGGTCGTGAATCGTGCGCCAGACCTGGTCGGCGTTGAATTCCGGTGCGAGAACGGTGGTTTGACCCGAGAAGATCGACATCCAGGTGGCCGACTGGGTGGCGCCGTGGATCATCGGCGGAATCGGGTGGCGGACCATCGGCGGGTTGGCCGCGGCGGCCTTGGCCAGGTCGTACTCGTCCTCGACGAATTCGCCTGTGGCGAAGTCGGTTCCACCGAACAGCACGCGGTAGATGTCCTCGTGGCGCCACATCACGCCCTTCGGGAATCCGGTGGTGCCGCCGGTGTAGAGCAGGTAGATGTCGTCGGCGCTGCGTTCGCCGAAGTCGCGCTCGGGTGAACTGTTCGCGATCGCGGAGTAGAACTCGACGCCGCCGTAGCGCTGGAAAGCGTCGTCTGGCACATCCGAGCCGTCCTCCACGACCAGGATGGTCTTGACGTTCGGAGTCTCGGGCAGCACGTTGGCCACCCGGTCGGAGTACTGGCGCTCGTGGACCAGCGCGACCATGTCGGAGTTGTCGAACAGGTAGCGAAGCTCGCCCTCGACGTAGCGGTAGTTGATGTTGACCAGGATGGCGCCGGCCTTGACGATGCCGAGCATCGCGATGACGATCTCGATGCGGTTGCGGCAGTACAGCCCGACCTTGTCGTCCTTCTTCACACCCTGCTCGATCAGGTAGTGAGCCAGGCGGTTGGCCTTCTCCTCCAGCTGGGCATAGGTCAGCTGTTCATCGCCGCAGATGAGGGCTACACGGTCTGGCACGGCGTCGATGGCGTGCTCGGCAAGATCGGCAATATTCAGGGCCACGGCCACCAAATTAGAACGTGTTACATTTCTTGACAAGTTCGTACTCGATGTGGAGGGAAAGGCGGTAGCCGTGGCCCCTGGTAATGAGCAAGCGCCAGCAAACGAGCCAACAGGGCCGGATGCGATCGTTGAGCAGCGCGGTCACACGCTCATCGTCACCCTGAACCGACCGCACGCCCGCAACGCGCTGAGCACCGAAATGATGGAAATCATGGTGCAGGCCTGGGACCGCGTCGACAACGACGACGACATTCGGTGCTGCATCCTGACCGGGGCCGGTGGCTACTTCTGCGCCGGGATGGACCTCAAGGCAGCAACCAAAAAACCGCCGGGCGAGTCATTCAAAGACGGCAGCTACGACCCGTCACGCATCGACGCCCTGCTCAAGGGTCGTCGACTGACCAAACCACTGATCGCGGCCGTCGAAGGCCCCGCGATCGCCGGTGGCACCGAGATCCTGCAGGGCACCGACATCCGCATCGCGGGCGAGAGCGCCAAGTTCGGCATCTCCGAGGCCAAGTGGAGCCTGTACCCGATGGGCGGCTCGGCCGTCCGGCTGGTGCGCCAGATCCCCTACACCGTGGCCTGTGACCTGCTGCTGACCGGCCGGCACATCACCGCCGCCGAAGCCAAGGAGATCGGCCTGATCGGGCACCTGGTGCCGGACGGCCAGGCGCTGAGCAAGGCGCTCGAGATCGCCGAGCTGATCGAGAACAACGGCCCGCTGGCCGTGCAGGCGATCCTGCGCGCCATTCGCGAGACCGAGGGCATGCACGAGAACGACGCGTTCAAGATCGACACTCAGATCGGCATCAAGGTGTTCTTGTCCGACGACGCCAAGGAAGGCCCGCGGGCGTTCGCCGAAAAGCGCAAGCCCAACTTCCAGAACAAGTAGCGCTCTCGCGCCGAACGTGCTCTCAGGGCGAGAAAATCGCCTAAATCCCGCCGTCAGAGCACGTTCGGCGAAGTGCGTCGCCGTCAGAGCACGTTCGGCGCCAACGCCTACGACACCGGCGCACTCGGGGTAAAGGTGACCGGCATCTTCTCCAGGCCGGACACGAAGTTCGCCGGACGCAACGGCAGCTGCGCGTCTGGAGACGCCAGCCGCATGTCGGGCAAGCGCTGCAGCAGGCGGGTCTGCATGATCGACAGCTCGAGCCGGGCGAGCTGGTTGCCGAGACAGAAGTGCGTGCCGAAGCCGAACGCGAGGTGGTTGTTCGGGTAGCGCTCGATATTGAAGCTCTCCGGGTCGTCGAACACCTTCTCGTCGAAGTTCGCCGACTCGAACAGCAGGATCATCTTTTCGCCCTCGTGCAGCGCGGTCCCGTGGAACTCGGTGTCGGCGGTGATCGTGCGTGCCATGTTCTTCACCGGCGCCGTCCAGCGCAGCATCTCCTCGATCGCGTTGGGCAGCAAGCTCAAATCGGCCGCCAGGCGCTGGTGCTGATCGGGGTGCTGCAGCAGTTGTCTGGTTCCGCCCGACAGCGTGTGGCGCGTGGTCTCGTCGCCGCCGATCAGCAGCAGCAGCACCTCGGTGACGATCTGATGGTCCTCCAGCTTCGAGCCTTCGACCTCCGCGTGCACCAGAACGCTGACCAGGTCGTCGGTCGCCTGCTTCTTGCGCTCCTCGATCATGCCCATCATGTACTGGCTATAGGTCGCGAAGGCCTCCATCGTGACCTGGACATCGGCCTCGGCCGCGGTGCTGCTCAAGGAACTGACCAGATCGTCGGACCACTTGAGGAACATCGCGCGTTCCTCGGGGCGCACACCGAGCATGTCGCCGATGACCGCCATCGGCAGCGGCGCCGCGAGGTCCCAGACGAAGTCACATTCGCCGCGTTCACACACCGCGTCGATCAGCGTGTCGCACAACGAGGTAATCGAGGCCTCCAGGTTCTTGACCCGCTTGCGGGTGAACCCGTAGTTGACGAGCTTGCGGCGCAACAGATGTTGCGGGTCGTCCATTTCGATCATCATCTCGACGCCCGGCTGGTCCGGTCGGATGCCACCGGCATTCGAGAACAGCTCGGGATTGCGCTCGGCCTCGATGACGGACTGATACGTCGAGGCTGCGGCCAGCCCGTTACGGTCTCGGAAGACCGGTTCGTTCTCGCGCATCCACTTGTAGACGGACCGAGAGTCACCAGCGTAGAAAGCGCCGTCGGTCAAGTCGACGTCGGGTTTGGTCTTCACATCGGGAAGGGTCATGAGATCTCCTGAGCATCGCCGAACGTCATTTGAACCTGGTCAGCAGAGCTGGACACCATCGCGCGCTTCGGAAGGCCGAGCGACGCAAGCTCTTTCGCGAAAGCGTGATCGCCCAGCCGGACGCTCACGCCCCCGAGCCGTGTCCGGACCCCGTCCAGAGTGTGCTCGAAGGCGGTCTCGCGGGTAATTCCGTCGCGGTGCGAGTAGCTGCGCTGCGCCTGCTGACGCGGGGTCAACCGAATCGGCAGACCCGGACGGAAGTCCATGCCGATCACCAGTTGCCCATCGACCGTGCAGTCGAACCCGAACTGGCGGCCATCACGAATCGTGAAGTCCGCCAAGACTTTCGGGTAACCCCAGATCTTCGTTCCCGCCTCCAGCGTGAACTCCTGGTCGACGGGCAGGTGATGAATGAACGCGCCGGCGTTCTGCAGGGCGCGCGGCCCGGTCGCGGTCGACCCGGGCGGGTTGACCATCACGCTGGTGCCGAACTCGTAGTACTGACCCAGGTCGCCGTCGATGTAGTGCATCAGCATCAGGACCACGATCGCGCGCCCGGGCAGGTAGCGGCAGACCCGCAGGCCGCTGTAGTCGATCAAGTGCTGGGCGGCGTCGGCGTCCACCGAGAACATCGCCATGTGCTGATTTGCCGTGCGGATCCTCACCGGCATGGTGAGGACGGTGCCCGCGATGGTGTGTTGCGACACAGTCATCCGGTCAATCTAGAACGTGTTCTTGACATGTAGCAAGAACTGTCTAGCCAAGCGTGGCGAGCTCCCGGACCTGCTCCGCGCTGCGGCCGGAGACGACCATCATCGTGACGCCGGCCGCCTCCCACGCCTTGATCTGCTTACGGACGTAGTCGACGTCGCCCACGATCGCGGCATCGTCGATGACTTCGTCGGGGATGATCTCGGCAGCCTTGTCCTTCTGGTTGCTGCGGAACAACTTGGTGACGTCGTCGACCACTTGCGCGTAGCCCATCCGGCGATACACATCGGCGTGGAAGTTGGTGTCCTCGGCGCCCATCCCACCCATATAGAGCGCGATGTAGGGCTTCATGGCGGCGAATGCGGCGCCGCGGTCCTCGGTGATCACGATGTTGGCCGTCGCGCAGATCTCGAAGTCCGCGCGACTGCGTCGCGCACCCGGCCGGGCGAAGCCCTCGTCCAACCACTCGTTATAGGTGTCAGCCATCCGCGGCGTGTAGAAGATCGGCAGCCAACCGTCGCAGATCTCGGCGGCCAGCGCGACGTTCTTCGGTCCCTCGGCGCCCAGCATGATCGGGATGTCGCGGCGCAGCGGGTGGGTGATCGGCTTGAGCGGCTTGCCCAGACCGGTTGCCGGTCGCCCGGGCCCCTCCTTCAACGGCAGCGGGTAGTGCGGGCCGTCGCTGGTCACCGGCGCCTCGCGGGCCCACACCTGGCGGATGATGTCGATGTACTCACGGGTGCGGGCCAGCGGCTTGGGGAACGACTGGCCGTACCAACCCTCCACGACCTGCGGCCCGGACACCCCGAGCCCGAGAATGTGCCGGCCGCCGGAGAGGTGATCGAGAGTGAGTGCGGCCATCGCGCACGCCGTCGGGGTCCGCGCGGACAGTTGCACGACCGAAGTGCCAAGCCGCACCCGTCGCGTCGACGAACCCCACCAGGCCAGCGGTGTGTAGGCGTCCGAACCCCATGCCTCGGCGGTGAACACGGCGTCGAATCCGGCGGCCTCCGCTTCGGCGACGAGCTCACCGTGGTTCTCCGGCGGCTGAGCGCCCCAATATCCCAGCTGCAGACCCAGCTTCATGTCTCCGCCTTTCCTGGCCAGAATGGACCCGACCACGACCCGATGTTGAAACGGTTCTTAGAACCTGTTCTACTCGATGGCGTGACAGCCACTTCGAGCGGCCCGACCACGATCGATCATTCCGAGCCGCCCCTCTCAGCGCCGTTAACTCTGGCCTTCGACTACACCCGTTCAGTCGGTACCACGCTCAGCAATTTCTTCACCGCACTGCGTGAGCGCCGCGTCCTCGGGGTGCGCGGATCGGATGGCCGCGTGCATGTGCCACCGGCGGAATACGACCCGGTCACCTACGAACCGCTGGGCGAGATGGTACCGGTCTCATCCGTCGGCACCGTGGTGTCCTGGACCTGGCAGCCCGAGCCCCTAGGGGGCGAGCCGCTGGACAAGCCGTTCGCCTGGGCGCTGATCAAACTGGACGGCGCCGACACCCCGTTGATCCACGCCGTCGACGCCGGCACCCCGGACAAGATCAAGACCGGCACTCGGGTGCATGTGCACTGGGCCGACGAGACGGTGGGCGCCATCACCGACATCGCCTGCTTCAAGCTTGGTGACGAAGAAGAACCGGTCCAGCCGCCCGCCGGCGACCAGGACCCGGTCACGATGATCGTCACGCCGGTCTCGCTGACCATTCAGCACACCGCCTCCCACGAGGAGAGCGCATACTTGCGCGCCATCGCGGAAGGCAAGCTGCTGGGCGCGCGCACCGGAAAGACCGGCAAGGTCTACTTCCCGCCGCACGGTGCCGACCCGGCCACCGGACAGCCCACGACCGAGTTCGTCGAGCTGCCGGACAAGGGCACCGTGACGACGTTCGCGATCATCAACATCCCGTTCCAGGGTCAGCGCATCAAGCCGCCCTATGTGGCTGCGTATGTGCTGTTGGACGGCGCCGACATCCCGTTCCTGCATCTGGTCGCCGACATCGACGCGCATGAGGTGCGGATGGGCATGCGAGTGGAAGCGGTGTGGAAGCCCCGGGAGGAATGGGGATTTGGCATCGACAACATCGAGTACTTCCGGCCCACCGGTGAACCGGACGCCGAGTACGACACCTACAAGCACCACCTGTAAAGGGCTTACCTGCACATGAGCGAACGCAATGTTGCGGTCGTCGGCTTTGCCCACGCCCCGCACGTCCGCCGCACTGACGGCACCACCAACGGCGTCGAGATGTTGATTCCGTGTTTCGCCCAGCTCTACGAGGAGCTGGGCATCGCCCGGACCGACATCGGGTTCTGGTGCTCCGGATCGTCCGATTACCTTGCCGGACGCGCCTTTTCGTTCATCTCGGCGATCGACTCGATCGGCGCCGTCCCGCCGATCAACGAGTCGCACGTCGAGATGGATGCGGCCTGGGCCCTCTACGAGGCCTACATCAAGATCCTGACCGGCGAGGTGGACACCGCGCTGGTGTACGGCTTCGGCAAGTCCTCGGCCGGCATCCTGCGCCAGATCCTGTCCCGGCAGACCGACCCGTACACCGTCGCGCCGCTGTGGCCCGACTCGGTGTCGATGGCCGGACTGCAGGCGCGGATGGGTCTCGACTCCGGCAAGTGGAGCGAAATGCAGATGGCCCGAGTCGCATTCGATGCCTTCGCCAACGCCCGCCGCGTCGACAAGGTGGAATCAGCGGTCAATGTCGAGGGTCTGCTCGACCGGCCCTTCTTCGCCGACCCGCTGCGACGGCACGACATCGCACCGATCACCGACGGCGCTGCCGCGATCGTGCTGGCCGCCGACGACCGCGCGCGCGAGTTGCGCGAAAACCCGGCCTGGATAACCGGAATCGAGCATCGCATCGAAACCCCGGTGCTCGGTGCGCGCGACCTCACCGACTCTCCGTCGACGCGGGCCGCGACCAAGGCGGCCACCGGTGGCACCACCGCAAACCTCGACGTGGCCGAGATCCATGCGCCGTTCACCCACCAGCACCTGATCCTGGCGGACGCCATCCGGATCCCGGGGAAGACGAAAGTCAATCCGTCCGGCGGTGCGCTGTCGGCCAACCCCATGTTCGTTGCCGGTCTCGAGCGCATCGGATTTGCCGCACAACACATCTGGGACGGTTCTGCGAATCGGGTGCTGGCGCACGCCACCAGCGGACCGGCGCTGCAACAGAACCTGGTCGCGGTCATGGAAGGAAAGAACTGATGGCCGGTGCAGGAGCGCACCTCGCCGCGGTACTGGGTACCGGGCAAACCAAGTATGTAGCCAAGCGCAAGGACGTCTCGATGAACGGCCTGGTGCGTGAGGCCATCGATCGGGCGCTGGCCGACTCCGGTTCCACATTCGACGACATCGACGCGGTAGTGGTCGGCAAGGCGCCCGACTTCTTCGAGGGCGTCATGATGCCGGAGCTGTTTATGGCCGACGCCATGGGCGCCACCGGCAAACCGCTGATCCGGGTGCACACCGCTGGATCGGTCGGCGGATCCACCGCGGTGGTGGCGGCCAGCCTGGTGCAGTCGGGCAAGTACCAGCGCGTGCTGGCGATGGCCTGGGAGAAGCAGTCGGAATCAAATGCCATGTGGGCGTTGTCGATTCCGATCCCATTCATCAAGCCGGTCGGCGCCGGCGCGGGTGGCTACTTCGCCCCGCACGTGCGCTCGTACATCCGCCGCTCAGGGGCACCGTTGAACATCGGCGCCATCGTCGCGGTCAAGGACCGGCTCAACGGGGCCCGCAACCCGCTGGCCCACTTGCACCAGCCCGACATCACCGTGGAAAAAGTGATGGAGTCCCCCATGCTGTGGGATCCGATCCGCTACGACGAGACCTGCCCGTCGTCCGACGGTGCCGCCGCGGTCGTGATCGGTAACGAGGAGATCGCCGAAGCCCGGCTGGCGCAGGGAGAGCCGGTGGCATGGATCCATGCGACCGCACTGCGCACCGAGCCGCTGCAGTTCTCGGGCCGCGACCAGGTCAGCCCGCAGGCCAGCCGTGACGCGGCCGCGGCGCTGTGGGAAGCGGCCGGCATCAAGAGCCCGATCGACGAGATCGACGCGGCCGAGATCTACGTGCCGTTCTCCTGGTTCGAGCCAATGTGGTTGGAAAGCCTCGGCTTTGCGCCCGAGGGTGAAGGCTGGAAGCTCACCGAGTCCGGCGAGACCGCGATCGGCGGCAAGCTACCGGTGAACCCGTCCGGCGGGGTGCTGTCGTCGAACCCGATCGGTGCGTCGGGCCTGATTCGCTTTGCCGAGTCGGCAATTCAGGTGATGGGCAAGGGCGGCGACCACCAGGTTCCGAACGCCCGAAAAGCGTTGGGGCACGCCTACGGTGGCGGCTCGCAGTACTACTCCATGTGGGTGGTCGGTGCCGACAAGCCCGAGAAGGCAAGCGCGTGAGCCAAAATCCGGCCCACGAGGCGGGCCGTCGCTCGCGCGAGGCGGTCGGGGCCAGGGACAAACAAGCCTGGCTTGCGGTGTTCACCGACGACGCGATCGTCGAGGATCCCATCGGACCGTCGGCCTTCGACCCCGAAGGTAAGGGACATCGCGGTCGCGACGCCATCTCGGCGTTCTGGGACAAGGCCATCGCCCCCACCACCAAGATCGAGTTCTTCTTCCGCGATACCTACCAGTGCGGTAACGAGGAAGCCAACGTCGGCTACATCCTGATCACGACGGGTGACTATCAAACGACGGCCGAAGGCGTGTTCACGTACAAGGCCAACGACGAAGGCAAACTGGTTGCCCTGCGCGCGTATTGGGAGATGGACCGCGCGGCCGCAAATACCCGCAAGGTCTAGGTGCTCGGCAATCCGTTCCCCGAATTCACCGGGAACGTCCTGTGCGCGTGCAACGTCGCGCGGTATCCTCCTGGTTCCCATGGACGAAATCAGGTCGCAAACACCCACAACGAGTCGATCGCACCATCGGCTGCGGATCCTGTCCATCGCCGGTGCCGCAATCCTGGTGATCCTCGCGGTCGTCGCCGTCTACCTTCTATTCGGGCGCACGTCGGCGACACCGGCCTCGACCAAACCCAGTCCGACGCCGAATGCTGCGGGGCGGTCCGGCCAGGTTGCGCTGCCGTTCGAGCTCGTGGATACCGACGGGCTGGAGGTGGATGGCGTCGGCGACGTCTACGTCTCCGACGCGGGCTCCGACCGGGTGTGGGAGCTGAAAGCCGGCTCTGACAAGCCGAATGTGCTCCCGTTCACCGGGCTCAAGGAGCCCGGCGGGTTGGCGGTGGACGGCAGCAATGCCCTCTATGTGGTCGACCAGAGAAACAATCGGGTACTGAAACTGCCGGCCGGCTCCAGCACCCAGATCGAATTGCCGATGACCGGGCTCGCGGATCCCCATGGAATAGCGGTGAATAGCCGCGGGAACGTCTTCGTCGCCGACTTTCAGGGCAATCGCGTGCTGGAATTGCCCGCAGGCTCGAATACTCAGGTGGAGGTGCCATTCGCCGGACTGGACCGACCGTACGACCTGGCCGTGGACGAGGCCGATACCGTGTATGCGGCCGACGCCGGCAACAACCGGGTGGTGAAACTGGCCGCGGGGACGACCACCCCGGTCGTCCTGCCATTCACCGGCCTGAATTTTCCGAACAGTGTGGCGATCGACCACAGCGGCAATGTGTACGTGACCGACCTGAACAACAATCGAGTGCTCAAGCTCTCGGCCGGTTCAAATACCGAATCCCGACTGCCCTTCGATAATTTGAGCGCCCCGTTCGAGGTGGCAGTGAGCCCGCAGGGCGATATTTACGTCGCTGATTTTCGCAACCGGGTGCTCAAAATGCCGGCGGGATACGAAACGATCGCGTTGGGAAGTTGAGCGGTATTTCGGGCGGGCGAGCGCTTCTTCGGAACTTGCTATGCGTCGGAAAAGCAGAGCGGTAGTGTCCTGGTGTCGCGAACACCGTGGTAGTTGAGGAGCCGGTCATGGACGACGATTGGGAGATCGAGACGCCTGCAAAGGCCCCGCCGCCACGGCGGTCACGACCCTCTCTGACGATCATGGCCGCCGCGGCCGTCATGATCCTTACCGGCCTCGGCGTGGCCGGATACTTCGCCTTCGCGCGATCGTCGTCCGGCAACGCATCGTCGCCCCAGACCACGACAACCAGCGCCGCGCCGCCCCCGACTGGCGCGGTCGTGCTGCCGTTCACCCTCGCGGATCCCGAAGGCGTGGAGGTGGACAAGGCCGGCAATGTGTATGTCGCCGACTCGGGCGGCAACCGGGTGCTGGAATTGCGGGCCGGCTCCAACACGCCAATCGAGTTGCCGTTCACCGGCCTGAACCGTCCTGCCGGTCTGGCCACGGACCACGACGGCAATCTCTACGTCGTCGACCAATACAACAAGCGGGTGCTGAAGCTTCCCGCCGGCTCCAAGACTCAGGTCGAGCTTCCGTTCACGGGCCTGACCGAACCGCATGGGGTGACAGCGGACAGCGCCGGCAACGTCTACGTCGCCGACTTCAAGAACAACCAGGTGCTCGAAATGCCCACTGGCTCAACCGTTCAGGTTCCGGTTCCGTTCACCGGACTTAACCAGCCCTACGATCTCGCGGTCGACAGCGCGGACGCGATCTACGTCGCCGACGCCGGCAACAATCGGGTGCAGAAGCTGCCCACCGGGACGACCACCCCGGTCATTCTCCCGTTTACCGGCCTGAACTTTCCGAACAGTGTGGCCGTCGATCGCAGCAACAGCGTCTACGTCACCGACTTGAACAACAATCGGGTACTGCGATTGACGGCGGGCTCGAACACGGTGTCAGTGTTGCCTTTCGGCGATCTGTTCGCGCCCTACGGAATCGCGGTCGGACCGCAGGATGACGTGTATGTGGTCGACTTCCGCAACCGGGTGCTGAAGTTGCCGGCCGGATATCAGCCGACAGAACTTTCGCATTGATCCCGATGGCCTAGATCGGCTCCAGCCCGGTGAGATGCCGCTGCGCGAGATCGCGATAGGCCTGCGGATTCAGGTTGATCCACATCTCGGCACCCGTTCCGGCGATCGGGCCCTTGATCTGGGCTGGCGCTCCGACGACAAGCACCCCGGTGGGAATCTGCGTGCCCGCGGTCACCAGGGAATGCGCTGCGACCAGGCTGCGCGCACCGATCACCGCGCCGTCGAGAACCGTGGCATGGTTGGCGATCATCGCCTCAGACCCCACGTGAACCCCATGAATGACACACATATGGGCCACCGTCGCGCCCGGTCCGATGTCGACGGGAATGCCCGGCGGCGCGTGCAACACCGATCCGTCCTGCACATTGGCGCCTTCGCGCACGACGATCGGCCCATAATCGCCGCGCAGTACGGCGTTGAACCAGACCGACGCCCCGGCCTCGACCGTGACGTCGCCGATCAGGGTCGCGGTCGGCGCCACGAAAGCCGTGGGATCGATCCGTGGCGCCCGCCCCTCGAAAGCGAACAGTGGCATCGTCTAGATATACCCCAAGCATGACCCGGCCCCCGGGACACCGCAGTTAGACCCGCTGTCGTTGCGCGTCGGTGTCAGAAAACTGTAACGTGTTCTAGTTAGAGGGCAATCAAGTTGGAGGTGACAGGTGAGTACCGACACCAAGGCGGTCGGCATCCGGGAAATCGATCCCGGCGCGTTGCCGACCAGATACGCCCGTGGCTGGCACTGTCTGGGCGTCGCAAAGGACTTCCAAGACGGTAAGCCGCATTCCGTTCAGGCTTTCGGCACCAAGCTGGTGGTCTTCGCAGACTCGAAGGGCGAGATCAAGGTTCTCGACGGCTACTGCCGCCACATGGGCGGAGACCTGTCCGAGGGCACCATCAAGGGCGACGAGGTCGCCTGCCCGTTCCACGACTGGCGCTGGGGCGGCGACGGCCGCTGCAAGCTGGTGCCGTACGCCAAGCGCACGCCCAAGACGGCCCGCACCCGGTCGTGGACGACCGATGTGCGCGGCGGCCTGCTGTTCGTGTGGCACGACCATGAACAGAATCCGCCCGACCCCGCGGTCCGAATCCCCGACATCCCGGAAGCCCACAGTGACGAGTGGACCGAGTGGCGCTGGAACAGCATCCTCATCGAGGGGTCCAACTGCCGCGACATCATTGACAACGTCACCGATATGGCGCATTTCTTCTACATCCACTTCGGGTTGCCGACGTACTTCAAGAATGTCTTCGAGGGTCACATCGCCTCGCAGTACCTGCACAACGTGGGCCGGCCGGACGTCAGCGATTTGGGCACCTCCTACGGCGAGGCGCACCTGGACTCCGAAGCGTCCTACTTCGGCCCGTCGTTCATGATCAACTGGCTGCACAACAGTTATGGCGGCTACAAGGCCGAGTCGATTCTGATCAACTGCCACTACCCGGTGACCCAGAACTCGTTCGTGCTGCAGTGGGGGGTCATCGTCGAAAAGCCCAAGGGCATGGACGAAAAGATGACCGAAAAGCTGTCCCGGGTCTTCACCGAGGGTGTCAGCAAGGGCTTTTTGCAAGACGTCGAGATCTGGAAGCACAAGACGAGGATCGACAACCCCCTGCTGGTTGAGGAAGACGGCGCCGTGTACCAGCTGCGTCGCTGGTATCAGCAGTTCTATGTCGATGCCGCCGACGTCGAACCGGAAATGGTGGAGCGCTTCGAGATCGAGGTCGACACCACCCGTGCCATCGAACACTGGAACGTTGAGGTTGCCGAGAACCTCAAGGCACAGGATGCCGAAACCGCTGCGGCCCAAGAAGTTCCAGCCGAACAGCACTGACGACATGGGTGACGATCAGCCGACGATTCCCGACGTCGATCGGCTCGCCCGATCGATGCTACTGCTGCATGGCGACGGCCACGACCACGACCACGAGGACAAGCCCGCACGCAACGGTGGCTCTGGATCTTGGTCGAAGTCAAGGGATTTCGCGAACGACCCGCAGCGGGCAGCCGCGGTCCGCGAGGCCAGCCTGGCCGATCGGCAGCGCTACCTGACCTCAGGTCTGCAGCCGGTCGATTGCCGCTTCTGCCATGTCACGGTGACCGTGCGCAGGCTGGGACCGGGACATACCGCGGTGCAATGGAATACCGACGCGTCGCAGCGTTGTGCTTACTTCGCCGGGGTGCGTGAATCCGGCGGTGACCCCGCACGAACCAAGTCCTGCCCTCGCCTGTCCGACAGCATCGAACACGCGGTGGCCGAGGGCTACCTGGAGCGTACGGAAGACTGATTCAGCGTGGCGATTGCCTCGATCCGCGTCGAGTGCGCGCCCAGGGCGGCAAGATTGCCGAAATTCCGTCCAGGAGCACCACTCAACGCGGCCGACGCACACTCGACGCGGACTCGGACCGCGCCGGCCCACCCGATCACAGCCCGGCGAAGCGTTCCTTGACCTCGTCCGCGGTGAGCCCGTAGTCGGCCAGCGAGTATTTGTGTTTCGGAGCCCGCGCGCCGGTCTGACTCTCGGCGTGGCTTTCCTCCATGGCCTTTCGCGCCTCGTCAGTCAGGTTCAGGCCGAAGTGGCGATATACCGTGGCGACCGTTGCGAGCGGATCGGCGATCAAGTCGTGGTAGTCGACGTCGCAGAACTGGGCGGGGTCGTATTTGGCGCGTGCGGTGTTGAACAACTGCAGACCGCGCGACCAGGTTTCCATCGCGTCAGCACCGATCTGGGCGCCGGAGAAGCTCGTCGACCATCCCTCGGCGGTGTGCTGCGCCAACGAGCACATCGATGCCAAGATCGTCTCCACCGGCCGGTGCGTCTGGATCACCAGGGCGTCCGGATAGGTCGCCATCAACGCGTCCAGCGCAAACAGATGGCTGGGATTCTTGAGCACCCAACGCTTTTCGACGTCGTTCAGCCCGATCAGCTGAAGGTTGCGACGGTGCCGCCGGTATGACGGCGTCCAGTCCTGCCGCGAGAGCCACTGCGAGTAGGTAGGTAGATGCGACAGCGTCTCATAGGACACCGAATGCAGCGACTGGCGCAGCAGCTGCCAGCACTCCTCCAGCTCATAGGCGGCCATGAAATGCAGGCCGGTGTATTCCGGATTCTCCGCGTGAGCCTTTTCGAACTGCGCGTTCAGCGAGCTGTACCACGGGTTGGCATCCCACTCGTCCCGCGGCGGACGCGGTTGCGGGAACTCGGCCAGCCACAGGTGCAGTCCCTGATGCACAGGATCGGCTCCGAGCAGGCGGTGCAAGATCGTGGTGCCGGTGCGCGGCAGGCCGGTGACGAAGATCGGCCGCTCGATGCCCACCTCGGCGTGCTGCGGATACTGCTTCCAGGCCGCTTCGGAGAACAGCCTGGACACCAACGCGCCGCGCAAGAAGAAACGATTCATCTTGCTACCCAACGGAGTTAGGTCGGCATCGCGCCGGTAGGACTCCAGCAGCACCTCAAGGGCTTCGCGGTAGTTGTCGTCGTCAACGCCGAAGTCGTCGAGCCCCACCAGCTTGGTGGCCGAGGCCTGCATGTCCTCGACGGTGCCCACGTCGGTGCGCTCAACCCTCATCTCGCCGGCTCCTCCTCATCGCTTCGCGCATCGTCGATGGCGGCATTAGGTGTGGTACTCCCCGCAGTTGACGTCCAATGTCTGCCCGGTGATGCCGCTGGATAGATCGCTGGCCATGAACAGAATCGCCGAGGCAACCTCGTCCTCGGTGGGCAGCCGCTTCAAGTCGGAGTTCGCCGCGGTGGCCTGGTAGATCTCCTCGGCCGTGGTCCCGTACTTGCCGGCCTGGTGGTTGAAGTAGGCCTGCAACGTGTCACCCCAGATGTAACCGGGCGCAACGGAATTGACGCGAATACCCTTCTCGCCGAGTTCGGTGGCCAGCGACTGCGACATGGACAGCAGGGCGGACTTGGCCATCTTGTACGCGCCGTACTTAGCCTGCGAGTGCCTCAGCACCATGGAGTTGACGTTGACGACCGAACCCTTGGCGGCCTCCAGCGCCGGCGTGTAGGCCTGGATCAGCCGCAACGCCCCCAGCGCGCTGAGCTCGATCGCGTCACGGATGTGCTGAAATGTGGTGCCCGCCAACGGCTTCATCGAAGGCACCCGGAACGCGTTGTTGATCAGAACGTCGACCTTGCCGTAGGTCGCCATCGTCTGTTCGACGAGATTGTTCACCTGATCGTCGTCGGTGATGTCCGTCGACACCGCCAGCGCCTGGTGGCCGGCGTCCTTGAGTTGCTGGGCGACCTCTTCGAGCCGCTCGGCGGTGCGTGCCGCAAGCACCAGATCCGCCCCGTCGCGTGCACATCGGTGTGCCAGGGTGGTACCGAGGCCCGGTCCGACGCCACTGATGACGACTACCTTCTTCTTGAGCATCCCGGACATCGTCACCCCAGCATCCTTGCTTGAATTTGACGCTGGCGCAGCGCAATTCGTTCACGCCAATCGTCCTCGGAAATCTTGTTGTGGTCGAAATACGGCAACTTGCTCGCCACCGCGTCGAGGTCGACCAGCTCCACGGTCGGCCCGTCGGCATCGGTCAGCTCGCGCGACACCCGCTGCCAGCGGAATTGCAGATACCCGCGCCGGTGCCCCAAGGTCTCGACCCAGTTGGTCACACCCGGATTCCCGTCGGCGACCACGATGCGGACCTTGCCGTCCGGATCCGCCTGTGCCTGAGTGTTGTTCAGCGAGGTCTGGTGGTTGATGTAGTCCAGCGAGATGTACCACAGGCTGCCGAGCTGAAAGCCGAGATAGGGCGCATCGCTGACCGGAATGGTGATGATCAGCGCCTGGTCGGGATTCAGCTCATAGTGACCCACTGACGAATACTGGGTCGCCAGCCCACCCGGAGTCAGCCGCGGCGCCACCATCGTGTTGACGGGCAGATTCAGGTAGAACCACTGCGGGAATTGCAGCCAGGTCTTCACCCGCTGCACCAACTGCTTTCCGGCTGTGGCGTAACGCTTTTCGATGAGTTCGCGGGTAAGCGGCGGCGGGGCGGTGCCGGCGGTATCGAGTCGGGAAATCGCCAACGTGCCGCGCTGAGCTGACCAGTCGCCGTAGACCTCACGCATTACCAACTGCCCATTGCTGGTTGGCCGCACCCGCCACTCGAACGTGCCGTCGGCGGCGATCTCCAATTCACGGTCGTCGAACGCGGCCTGGCTGGCGGGCACGTTGTCGTCGGTGTATTCACCACCGAGCAGCTGGAAGCTCAAGTCGGTGGTGGTACCGCGGACACCGGTGACCACGTAGTCGTGGTTGGCGTGCAAGCGGGTGCCGAAATACAGGGTGTCGGGATTGTCCAGACCCATCTTGGTGAACGGTCCCGTGCCCGACTGCAGGAATGGGTGATCCCTGTCGTAGTCGAACGCCAAATGGATACACGCCGAGATGCCGCCTGCCAAATATTGGAGTCCCTCTAAGAGGTCGGCTTCGGTCTCGATGTGGGGTGCGGCGGCGACCAGCTTCTCGGCTTCGGCGATCGCATCGGTGAGAGAATCAGAGAACACGCCTAGACGCTAGAACGTGTTCTACTTTTTCGTCAATGGCGAACATTCCCGCGCGTCGCCGCCGGGGTTTACCAACGAGGCCCGCTCGCTAGGAGGTGCACTGCTGGGACAGGTCGATCAGATGCTGCCGCACATCCGGATGCCGGCTCAGGTAGTCCATGACGTTCGGGCCGCCACCCTCCGCCTGAGACTTGGCGGACAGCGTCGCCTTCACGTCGGGATGCCGCGATAGATACGCGTCGATGGATTGCCCCACGGTCTGATTGCACGGATCCGCGCTCGCGATCGGCAGCGCGATCACGCTCGCAGCGGTTGCGGTGAGTAGCCCCCCGGCGATCAGGCCGTACAGTCCGCGGCGACCCATGCCGCTCGTGTTGGATGTCGTCCTCATGCGCGTGACGCTACGCGCGGCAGCTGTGCCCGGGCTGTGCCCCGACTGTGTTTGAGAGCAACCTGTGCCCTATCCGTGCTCGAAGGCAGCGGAGTCAGCGCGCGACCGCAGTGTCGCTGTCTCCGCGAGCGGCAGGTGCCCCCAGCTCGCGCTTGATCTCCAGCGCGATGTCGATCAGCTGATCTTCCTGACCACCGATCAGCTTGCGCTGGCCCGCCCGGTGCAGCAGCTCGTGGGCGGGGACGCCGTAACGCTCGCCCTGACGGACGGCGTGCTTGAGGAAGCTCGAGTAAACCCCGGAGTAACCCATGATCAGCGCGTTGCGGTCGAGCAGGCACTCGGCCGGCATGGCCGGGCGCACCACCTCCTCGGCGGCGTCGGCGATGTCGAAGAAGTCGATGCCGGTCTTGACGCCGATCTTGTCGAAGACGCCGATCAGGGCCTCGACCGGCGCGTTGCCCGCGCCCGCGCCGAAGCGGCGCACGCTGCCGTCGATCTGCTTGGCACCGGCGCGCACGGCCTCGACCGAGTTGGCCACGCCGAGCCCGAGGTTCTCGTGGCCGTGAAAACCGACCTGCGCGTCGTCGCCGAGCTCGGCGACCAGCGCCTTCACCCGGTCGGCCACCCCGTCGAGCACCAGGGCGCCGGCGGAGTCGACGACGTAGACGCACTGACAGCCGGCGTCGGCCATGATCCGGGCTTGGGCGGCCAGCTTCTCCGGCGAGATGGTGTGCGCCATCATCAAGAACCCGACGGTTTCCAGGCCGAGTTCGCGGGCCAGCCCGAAGTGCTGGATCGACACGTCGGCCTCGGTGCAGTGGGTGGCGATCCGGCAGATCGAGCCGCCGTTGTTCTGCGCCTCTTTGATGTCCTCCTTGGTGCCGACGCCCGGCAGCATCAGGAACGCGATCTTGGCTTCCTTGGCCGTCTCGGCGGCCAGCTTGATCAGCTCCTGCTCGGGGGTCTTGGAGAAGCCGTAGTTGAACGACGAGCCGCCCAATCCGTCGCCGTGGGTCACCTCGATCACCGGCACCCCGGCCGCGTCGAGGGCCGACACGATCGCCTGGACCTCGTCCTTGGTGAACTGGTGGCGCTTGTGGTGGGAGCCGTCCCGCAGCGACGTGTCCGTCATCCGGACGTCCCACACCGGGTTGAAAAAGATGTCGCTCATGCCTGCGCTCCTCCCGCCTTGGCGGCCAAGGATTCTTTAGCAATCTCTTCGCCGACTTTGGTGGCCGCGGCCGTCATGATGTCGAGATTTCCGGCGTAGGGCGGCAGGTAATCGCCGGCACCCTCGACCTCGACGAACGTCGTGACCACGTGGTTGCCGCCGTTGACCACCGACGGCTCGTCGAACTGCGGCTCGTTGAGCAGCCGGTATCCGGGAACATAGGTCTGCACCTCGGCGACCACGTCGTGGATGGATTTGGCGATCGCGTCGCGGTCGGCGTCCTCGGGAATGGCACAGAAGATGGTGTCGCGCATGATCATCGGCGGATCGGCCGGGTTCAAGATGATGATCGCCTTGCCGCGCTGGGCGCCTCCGATGGTCTCGACGCCCTTGCTGGTGGTCTTGGTGAATTCGTCGATGTTGGCCCGAGTGCCCGGCCCGGCGGACACCGACGACACCGACGCGACGATCTCGGCGTAGGGCACCGTCACCACTCGCGAGACCGCGTAGACGATCGGAATCGTGGCCTGCCCACCGCAGGTGATCATGTTGACGTTGGGCGCATCCAGGTGCTGGCGCAGGTTCGCCGGCGGAATGACCGCCGGGCCCACCGCGGCCGGTGTCAGGTCAATGGCCCGGATCCCGGCGGCCTCGTACTTCGGGGCCGCGTCCCGGTGCACGTAGGCGCTGGTGGCCTCGAACACCAGATCGGGCTTCTCCGATTGGGCCAGCAGCCAGTCGACGCCCTCGTGGGTGGTCTCCAAACCCAGCTTGCGGGCCCGAGCCAAGCCTTCGCTTTCCGGGTCGATCCCCACCATCCAGCGCGGCTCCAGCCAGTCCGATCGCAGGAGCTTGTACAGCAGGTCGGTGCTGATATTTCCCGACCCGACAATCGCCACACTCGCCTTTGCCGGCATGATGCCGCCTTTCCCTGCTCTTTCAGGCGTTAAATCAACTGATTCAAAACTAATCCGAAGCCTATTCGAACGACAAATGGACCGAACCCAGCCCCGTGAATTCGGCGACGAAGTCGTCACCGGGGCGGGCATCGATCGCCTTCGTGCAGGAACCCGGTAGCACGACGTCACCTTTACGCAGCCGCACCCCAAAGCTTTCCACCTTGCGGGCCAGCCATGCCACCGCCGTCACCGGATTGCCCAGCACGGCATCGCTGCGGCCCTCGGCGATCACCTCACCGTTGCGGGTCAGCACCGCGTCGATCGTCTTGACGTCGATGTCGGCGGGCGACACCCGGGACTTGCCCAGCACGTACCCGGCCGATGAGGCGTTGTCGGCGATGGTGTCGCACAACGCGATCTTCCAGTCGGTGATTCGGGTATCGATCAACTCGATCGAAGGCACCAGGGCTTCGGTGGCGGCCAGCACGTCCTCTTCGGTGCACCCGGCTCCCGGCAGGTCGGCGGCCAGGATGAAGCCGACCTCGACCTCCACCCGCGGGTACAAGTATTTGTCCGCCTGGACCGGGATGTCCTCGAACACCTGCATCTCGTCGAGCAGGTGACCGTAGTCCGGCTCGTCGACGCCCATCATCTGCTGCATCGCCTTGCTGGACAGGCCGACTTTGTGGCCCAGCACCCGCGCGCCCTCGGCGACCCGCTGGCGAATGTTGATCAACTGGATCTCGTAGGCGTCGACGACGTCGATGTCGGGGTGCGCGGAGGTTAACGGAGCGATCGGCTCGCGGCTGCGCTCGGCTTGCGCCAGGTCGGCTGCCAGCTCGTCGCGGGTCGCAACACTGAGCATTTACCGAAGTCCCCTCGTCCGTTTGACCGGGCCGGTAGCGGCCAGCCCGGGCAATTCTATAACGTGTTCTACATGACAGCGCAGGAGTACGACGTCGTCGTGGTCGGAAGCGGCGGAGCCGGCATGGTGGCTGCCCTCGCCGCCGCGCACCGAGGCCTTTCGACATTAGTCATCGAGAAGGCCCCGCATTTCGGCGGCTCCACCGCACGGTCCGGGGGCGGCGTCTGGATCCCGAACAACGAAGTCCTCCGGCGCGACGGCGTGAAGGACACACCCGAGGCTGCCCGCACCTACCTGCACGGCATCGTCGGCGATGTGGTCGAGCCCGAGCGCATCGACACTTACCTGCAGCGCGGTCCCGAAATGCTGTCGTTCGTGCTGAAGAACACCCCGTTGAAGATGTGCTGGGTGCCGCGTTACTCCGACTACTACCCCGAGGCGCCGGGCGGCCGCGCGGAGGGGCGCTCGATCGAGCCCAAACCGTTCGACGCGCGCAAGCTCGGTCCCGACGAAGCCGGGCTCGAGCCGGCCTACGGCAAAGTGCCCCTCAATGTGGTTGTGATGCAGCAGGACTACGTGCGGCTGAACATGCTGAAGCGACACCCGCGGGGAGTGCTGCGCAGCTTGAAGGTCGGCGCCCGCACCATGTGGGCGAAGGCGACCGGTAAGAACCTGGTTGGCATGGGCCGGGCGCTGATCGGTCCGTTGCGGATTGGGCTGCAGCGGGCCGGGGTTCCGGTGCAGCTGAACACCGCTTTGACTGATCTCTACGTCGAAGACGGCGTGGTTCGGGGTGTCTACGTCCGCTCCGCTGGCGAGTCTGAATCGGCTGAGCCGCAGCTGATCCGGGCCCGGCGCGGAGTGATCCTGGCCAGCGGCGGCTTCGAGCACAACGAGCAGATGCGGGTGAAGTACCAGCGCGCGCCGATCACCACGGAGTGGACCGTCGGCGCCAAGGCCAACACCGGCGACGGCATCATCGCGGGCGAAAAGCTGGGCGCCGCACTGGATATCATGGAGGATGCTTGGTGGGGCCCGACTGTTCCACTGGTCGGCGCGCCGTGGTTCGCGTTGTCGGAGCGCAACTCGCCGGGCTCGATCATCGTCAACATGTCCGGCAAGCGGTTCATGAACGAGTCGATGCCCTACGTCGAAGCCTGCCACCATATGTACGGTGGAGAATTCGGCCAGGGCCCCGGGCCGGGCGAAAATATTCCCGCGTGGCTGGTGTTCGACCAGCAGTACCGGGACCGCTACATCTTCGCGGGACTGCAGCCCGGACAACGCATTCCGACCAAGTGGATGGAATCCGGCGTCATCATCAAGGCCGACACGCTCGAGGAGCTGGCCGAGAAAGCCGGCTTACCCGTCGCCGAGTTCACCGCGACTGTGGCGCGGTTCAACGGCTTTGCCCGCTCCGGAGTCGACGAGGACTTCCACCGCGGTGAGAGCGCTTATGACAAGTACTACGGCGACCCCACCAACAAGCCCAACCCGAACCTCGGCGAGCTCACTCACGCGCCGTATTACGCCGCCAAGATGGTGCCCGGCGATCTGGGGACCAAGGGTGGCATCCGCACCGATGTCCACGGCCGCGCGCTGCGCGACGACGGCAGCGTCATCGACGGCCTCTACGCGGCGGGTAACGTCAGTGCACCGGTAATGGGGCACACCTATCCGGGTCCGGGCGGCACCATTGGGCCGGCGATGACCTTCGGGTACCTCGCCGCGCTGCACATCGCAGGAGAGAACTGACATGCCCATCGATGTAGACGTCGCGCTGGCCGCGGAGCTGGAACCGCTTGAATTCTCTTGGTCCAGTAGCGATATCCAGCTGTATCACCTTGGGCTGGGCGCGGGCGCCGACCCCATGGATCCGCGCGAGCTGCGCTACCTGGTCGACGACACCCCCCAGGTGCTGCCGACCTTCGGCAACGTCGCGGCGTCCTTCCACATGACCAAGCCGCCGACGGTGCAATTCCCCGGCATCGACATCGAGCTGAGCAAGGTGCTGCACGCCAGCGAGCGCATCGAGGTGCCCGGGCCGCTGCCACCGTCGGGTTCGGCCACGGCAATCACCCGGTTCACCGATATCTGGGACAAGGGCAAGGCCGCGGTGATCTGGAGCGAGACGACGGCGACCGCGCCCGACGGCACCGTGCTGTGGACGCAGCGTCGGTCGATCTTCGCCCGCGGTGAGGGCGGCTTCGGCGGCGAGCGCGGGCCTTCCGGGGGCGGGTCGTCGGATGGAGCTCCCGATCGGGCTCCCGACCTCGAGCTCGACGTGCCGATCCTGCCGCAGCAGGCGCTGCTCTACCGGCTGTGCGGCGACCGTAATCCATTGCACTCCGACCCCGAATTCGCTGCTGCCGCAGGCTTTCCCCAGCCGATCCTGCATGGCCTGTGCACCTATGGCATGACCTGCAAGGCCATCACCGATGCGCTACTGGACGGCGACGCTTCGGCTGTCGCCGCTTATGGCGCGCGCTTTGCCGGTGTCGCATTCCCGGGCGAGACGCTCAAGGCCGGCATCTGGAAGGACGACAACCGATTCGTGGCCAGCGTTGTCGCGCCGGCCCGCGACAACGCGGTAGTGCTGTCCGGCGTCGAGCTGGTCCCCGCATAGGGTTTCGCGCCGAGCCCCCGGCGCCTCGCGTCCGGAGTTATCGCGTTCCCGATCGTGAAGTTAGCTTCACGTTCGCCCGCCAGTGTGAAGGTAACTTCACGCTCGACGGGCACGAGCGGCGCGTACCCGCCGGACGATCTCGGCTGGGCGGTCCCCCGCGACTACCCGAATTACGATCCACCCCAAACGCTCGAGCGTTTCTAACCGCCGAACGTCCCAGGTGTATTGCCTGCGGTCGTTGCGGTGTTGCTCGCCGTCATACTCGACCGCGACTTTCAGTTCTTCCCAACCCATATCCAGATAAGCCACCGGCTCACCGAAGTGATCGAAAACTGGGATCTGCGTTTGAGGCGGCGGTAATCCTGCCTGGACGAGCACAATGCGCAGCCAAGACTCCTTCGGCGACTGCGCCCCACTATCACAAAGTGCTATGGCCTCCCTTGCCTGCATGATGCCTCGGCGGCCCGAGTAGCGCTCCGCGAGCAGCTCGACATCGGCGGCCTTGATTCGTGTTGCTCGAGCCAATGCGTCGATGCCCGCAACCGCGGCGGTGATCGGATACCAACAGCCGAGGTCCAGGGTCGTCCTGGGTGGAGAGGTCACGGAGATCCCCCCTACGGCGGTGATCTCGTCATCCTCGATACGGTCGCCATGAGCCCGGATCCCAGCTTGAGGGTGGCGGTTGTCGTGAATGAGGTCCACCACCGTCGCGCCCTCGACCCATTTGCTCCCGTGCAGCGCCGCCGCGGAGAAACCGGCGACCACACCCTGACGCCCGCTCCACAACCATCCCGCCCGCGCGCGCAGCGCGGCGGTAACGTCGGCATCCCGACTGACATACACATTTCGGAAAAGACGGGTATAGCCATTGGATAGCTGACCCCTGGTTACTGCGCCTCGAGCGATGGCCTCACTACCAAGGAACGGCTCACCCACGATCGCAGCGTCGCACGGCTCGCCGGCCTCGTCACTTCACTCGTCGGGCGTGCAGTTAGTTTCACGCTCGACCGCGAACGTGAAACTAACTGCACACTCGGCGCAGAGAGGAAGCAGAGGTCAGCCGAGGATCAGCCCGGAGGTGGGCACACCTGTTCCGGCGGTGACGAGTACGTGCTCGACGTCGGGCACCGGGTTCACCGATGTGCCCCGCAGCTGCCGCACCCCCTCCGCGATGCCGTTCATGCCGTGGATATAGGCCTCGCCGAGCTGGCCGCCGTGAGTGTTGATGGGCAGCCGCCCGCCCACCTCGACCGCGCCGTTGGCGATGAAGTCCTTGGCCTCGCCGCGACCGCAGAAACCCAACTCCTCCAACTGAATCAGCGTGAAGGGCGTGAAGTGGTCGTAAAGAATCGCAGTCTGGATGTCGGTCGGCTTGAGACCGGATTGCCGCCACATCTGCTGACCGACCAACCCCATCTCGGGTAGCCCCAATTCGGGGCGGTAGTAGCTGACCATCGTGTACTGGTCTGGGCTGGACCCCTGAGCCGCGGCCTCGATGATCGCCGGTCGCTGCTTGAGGTCCTTCGCCCGCTCCGGTGACGTCACCACAATTGCGACGGCTCCGTCGGTCTCCTGGCAGCAGTCCAGCAGCCGCAGCGGCTCGGCGATCCACCGCGAATTCTGATGGTCCTCAATGGTTATCGGCTTCTCGTAGAAGTACGCCTTGGGGTTCTTGGCAGCGTGCTTGCGATCCGCCACCGAGATGGCGCCGAAATCGCGGCTCGTCGCGCCCGACCAATGCATGTACCGCTGGGCGATCATCGCGACTTGCGCGGCCGGCGTCGACAACCCATGCGGATACGAGAACGAGTTGTCGGCCGCGGTCGAATCAGCCTGCACGCCGGCGTTTCCCACCAGCCTGGTCTGCACCTGGCCGAATCGCATGCCCGAGCGCTCGTTGAAGGCCCGGTAGGCGACGACGACGTCGGCCACACCGGTCGCCACGGCCATCGCCGCATGCAGGATGGTCCCGCACGCGGCGCCGCCACCGTAACCGGTCTGGGCGAAGAACTTCAGGTCGCCGATGCCGACCGCACGCGCGACGGCGGTCTCGTTGTTCGTGTCCATCGTGAACGTGGTCAGCCCGTCCACGTCGGACGGGCGCAGGCCCGCGTCGTCCAAAGCATCCAGAACCGCCTCGGCCGCCAGCCTTAGCTCACTGCGGCCGGAGTCCTTGGAGAAGTCGGTGGCGCCGATGCCAACGATCGCAGCCTTACCCGACAACATCAGGCACCCCCGATCGTGAGCGTCACGTTCGCGATGACGTGGTCACCAAGACTGTTGCGGCCGAACACTTTCAACGTGATCAGGTCATCGTCGATGGCGGTCACCTCACCGGAGAAGGTAACGGTGTCGTAGGCATACCACGGCACTCCAAGCCGTAGCCCGATCGATTTGATCAGCGCCGTCGGTCCCGCCCAGTCGGTGACGTAGCGCTGTACCAATCCCGTATCGGTCAGGATGTTGACGAAGATGTCCTTGGAACCCTTGGCCTGCGCCAGGTCCCGGTCATGGTGCACATCCTGAAAGTCCCGGGTGGCCAGCGCCGTGGAGATGATGAATGTCGGCGAACCCTCCAGCTTGAGTTCGGGCAGGACGGTGCCCACTTCCACAACGGGTGCGCTCATGCGTCCGGCTCCCAGGCGTACAGGCTCCACTGTGGCCCGGACTCGCCGGCCGGGAAGTCGATGTAGGTTGCGCGAACCGGCATTCCGATCTTGATCGCGGCATGGTCCACCCCGCGCAGCTCGCCGAGCATCCGAACGCCCTCTTCCAGTTCGACCAGCGCGATCACGAAGGGCAGGGTGCGACCGGGCACCTTCGGCGCGTGGTGCACCACGTAGCTGTACAAGGTGCCACGACCGCTGGCCACCACGAAGTCGATGGGGTCGGCTTTGTCCTGCCACACGGCCGGCACCGGCGGGTGCTGCAGGCTGCCGTCGGGCCGCCGCTGGATGCGCAACTCGTGGGCTTTGACGCCCTCCCAGAAGAACGCGGTGTCACGCGACATCGCCGGACGCATCATGGCATCGGCGTCCAGGTCCGCGGGGACGGCGGCCGCATCGGCAGTCGCATCCTGGGGTTTGAATTTCAGTATGCGCCAAGCCATCTCGGCGACATCCTCGTCGCCCACCCGCCAAGTGATGTGCTGGTTGATGAACCAGCCCTCGCCGAGCGCGGTCTGCTTCGGGCCGACGACGTCGCGCATCTCGGAGTGGATCGTGACCCGCTCACCCGGACGTAGATACCGGTGGTAGGTCTGCTCGCAGTTGGTCGCGACCACGCCGATGTAACCGGCGTCATCGAACAGCTGCATGATCGGGCCCATGGGGTCGTCGGTCGGGCGCTCCCCACCCTGGCCGAACATCGTCCAGACCTGAATCATGGCCGGCGGAGCCACGATTCCCGGATGACCCGCAGCCTTGGCGGCGGCCTCGTCGACATAGATCGGGTTGGCGTCGCCGAGGGCCTCGACCCAGTTGTTGATGATCGGCTGGTTCACCGGATCCCGGGCGTCGCGCGGCGCGGCGACAACGGTGGCGGTGATCTCCGCGACCGCTTCCTTGATGTCGGTCATCGAGGCACCCTCGGCACTTTGAGGCCGGCCGCCGCGATCATCTCGCGCATCACTTCGTTCACGCCTCCGCCGAAGGTAATCACCAGGTTGCGCTTGGTCTGCGAGTCCAGCCATTCCAGCAACTCGGCGGTGTCCGACTCGGCCGGGTTGCCGTATTTGCCGACGATCTCCTCGGCCAGTCGACCGATACGCTGAATGCTTTCGGTACCAAAGACCTTCGTCGACGCGGCATCCGCGACGTTGATATCCTCCCCGGCGGCGGCCACCTGCCAGTTGAGCAACTCGTTGATCCGCCACATCGAGTAGATCTCGCCGAGCGCGCGCTTGACGTCATCGTGGTCGATCGGCGTGACCCCGTTTCCGCCCGGCTTGGACGCCCACGCATGCAGGCGGTCGTAAATGCCCGCCGTGCGTCCAGCCGGACCCAGCATCACCCGCTCGTTGTTGAGTTGCGTGGTGATCAGCCGCCAGCCGCCGTTCTCTTCGCCGACGAGCATGTCGGCCGGCACCCGCACGTCGTTGTAGTACGTCGCATTGGTGTGGTGGGCACCGTCGGACAGGATGACCGGCGTCCAGGAGAAGCCGGGATCCTTGGTGTCGACGATCAGGATCGAAATACCCTTGTGCTTCACGGCTTCCGGGTCGGTGCGGCATGCCAGCCAGATGTAGTCGGCATCATGCCCTCCGGTGGTCCACATCTTTTGGCCGTTGACGATGTACTCGTCGCCCTGGCGCACGGCCGACGTGCGCAGCGATGCCAGATCGGTTCCCGCCTCGGGTTCGCTATAGCCGATCGCGAAGTGCACCTCACCGGCGAGGATCGCCGGCAGAAACTTCTTCTTCTGCAACTCGCTGCCGTACTGCTGCAGCGTCGGGCCGACCGTCTGCAGCGTCACCGCGGGCAGCGGCACGTCGGCGCGGTGCGCCTCGTTGACGAAAATCGACTGCTCGATCGGGCCGAAACCCAAGCCGCCGAACTCTTTTGGCCAACCGACCCCCAGCTTCCCGTCCTGGCCCATCCGCCGGATCACCGCGCGATAGGCCTCGTTGTGACGGTCGGACTCCATCGCCTTCGCCTCTTCGGGCGTAATCAGATTCGAGAAGTATTCGCGGAGCTCCGCTTGCAGCGCACGCTGCTCGGGAGTCAGGTCTATGAACATTGCGCTCCCACCAGATCGAGGCGTGCAGATGGCCCGCCCAGTAGCCGGGTCAGGTCTTTGATCGTGGAGTAGTACCGGTGCATCGGATAGGTGATGTCCATGCCCATGCCGCCGTGCAAATGATGGCAGGTCTGCATCACCGGGGGGGCCTGCGACGCGATCCAATATCCGAGCACATCGAGATCGGCCTGCAACTGGGGGGCGGGTTCGCCCCCCAAGGACAGCCGCCACACCACCGACTTCGCGGCCAAATTAATGGTGCGCGAGGCGATGTAGACCTCGGCCAGCTGCGCTGCCACGGTCTGGAAGGTCGACAGCGGCTTGCCGAACTGCTTGCGCCCGGCCACGTAGTCGGCGGTCAGCCGCAGCGCGCCGGCCACCAGCCCGTCGGCGAAGGCGCCGATCGCCGCCAGTACCAGCTCATTGACCCGGCGCGCGGTAGCACCGGCCAGCACGTCGGTGTCGGGAACCGCGACCGCGGCGAACGTCACCGTGTACTCGTCGGAACCATTTGACGTCGGCGTGCGCACCAGCTCGACGCCTTCGGCCTTCGGCGATACCACGACGACCGCGTTGTCGGCCGTCACGATGATCCAGTCCGCTTGCTCGGCATATGCCACAGCGACTTTCGTGCCGGACAACCGCCCGTCGGCGAAGGTGGTGGCGGGCCGGTCGGGCAGCGCCGAGCCGGGTTCGTTGAGCGCCGCGGTCAGCACCCCGTCCTTGGCCCCTGTTACCAAGCCGGCCAGGAATCGGTCCTGCTGTTCGTCGGAGGCCAGATCCAACAGCGGCACCACGCCGAAACCCAACGTGGCCAGGGCCGGCGTGATCGCACCGCGCCGGCCGACCTCGGTCAACACCGTGGCGACCTCGGGCAGGCCCACACCGTCACCGCCAAGGCGTTCCGGTACCGGCAGCGCCGTCACACCGCCGCGCACCAAAGCATCCCAGCCCAAATCCTTTTCGAGAACCGACGTGACCACGTCCGCGACAGCCTGCTGCGTTGCAGTGAGATCGAAGTCCATCAGTTGGCAACCGCGCTCTTTCCGGTGTAGTCGACCTGCCAGTGCTTGATGCCGTTGAGCCACCCGGACCGTAGTCGCTCGGGCTCCGAAAGCGGTTTCAGGTCGGGCATGTGGTCGGCAACGGCATTGAAGATCAGATTAATCGTCATGCGGGCCAGGTTCGCGCCGATGCAGTAGTGCGCACCGGTGCCCCCGAAGCCGACGTGCGGATTCGGGTCGCGCAGGATGTTGAACGAGTGCGGGTCGTCGAAGACCTCTTCGTCGAAGTTGGCCGACCGGTAGGACATCACCGCTCGCTGCCCCTTCTTGATCAGCACACCACCCAGCTCGACGTCCTCGTTGGCAGTGCGCTGGAAGGCCGACACCGGGGTGGCCCACCGGATGATCTCGTCGGCGGTGGTCGACGGGCGCTCCTTCTTGAACAGCTCCCACTGATCCGGGTTGTTCGCCATCGCGATCATGCCGTGGGTGATCGAGTTGCGGGTGGTCTCGTTCCCCGCGACCGCGAGCATCACCACGAAGAAGCCGAACTCGTCGTCGGAGAGCTTCTCGCCGTCGATATCGGCCTGGACGAGCGTGGTGACGATGTCGTCGGTGGGGTTCTCGTTGCGCTCGGCCGCCATCGCCATCGCGTAGGTGATCAGCTCCATCGACGACTGTGCCGGGTCCACGGTGGCGTACTCGGGGTCGGTGCCCCCGGTCATCTCGTTGGACCAGCGGAACAGCTTGTCGCGGTCCTCCTGCGGAACCCCGAGCAGACCCGCGATGGCCTGCAGCGGCAGCTCACACGAGACCTGTTCGACGAAGTCACCACTACCCTCCGCAGCGGCTGTCTTGGCGATGTTCTCCGCGCGCTGGGCGAGCTCGGCTTCCAGGCGCCCGATGGCCCGAGGCGTGAACCCACGAGAGATGATCTTGCGCAGCCGGGTGTGGTGCGGGGCGTCCATGTTCAGCATGACGCTGCGCTGCAGCTCGACCTGCTCACGCTTCATCTCCGGCGGCCAGGTCGGGATGGCGCCGTTTAGCCAGCTCGAGAAGACGTCACTGCGGCGCGAGATCTCCTTGACGTCGGCGTGCTTGGTGACGATCCAGTAGCCGTTGTCTTCGAAGCCGCCCGAACCGCCCGGGATGTCGACCCAGTGAATGGGTTCGGCCTTGCGTAGCTCGGCGAGCTCCGCGACCGGCAGCCCGGCCAGGTTGACGTCGGGGTCCAGAAAGTCGAAGTCTGCGGGAATGTTGGGGGGTGCCATGCTGTATGCGCTCCTCAATTGCAACGTGTTCTAGTGCCAGTAAAACACGCCTCCTGCGCTGATAAAAGCCGCCCAGGCATCCTCGCTTGTCAGAGTAATGAAACGTGTTCTAGCCTGACGGAATGGGTAACCCTGTCATCGTTGAAGCCACTCGCAGCCCCATCGGCAAGCGAAACGGTTGGCTGTCCGGTCTGCACGCCACCGAGTTACTCGGGGCCACGCAGAAGGCTCTCGTGGAGAAGGCCGGCATCCAAGCCGGCGACGTCGAGCAGGTCATCGGCGGCTGCGTCACGCAGTTCGGCGAGCAGTCCAACAACATCACCCGGGTGAGCTGGCTGGTTGCCGGGCTCCCCGAGCATGTCGGCGCCGCAACCGTGGACTGCCAGTGCGGCAGCGGCCAGCAGGCCAACGGCCTGATCGCGGGCCTGATCGCAGTGGGTGCCATCGACGTCGGCATCGCGTGCGGCATCGAGGCGATGAGCCGGGTCGGGTTGGGCGCCAACGCCGGCCCCGACCGCGGGATCCTGCGGCCGGCGTCGTGGGACATCGATCTGCCGGATCAGTTCACCGCCGCCGAGCGCATCGCCAAGCGTCGCGGCATCACCCGCGAGGACATCGACCAGTTCGGCTTCGACTCGCAGCGCAAGGCCCAGCAGGCGTGGGCCGAAGGCCGGTTCGACCGCGAGATCAGCGGGATCGAGGCGCCCGTGCTCGACGAGAACAAGCAGCCGACCAGCGACCGTCATGTCGTGACCAAGGACCAGGGTCTGCGCGACACCACGCTGGAGGGCCTGGCCTCGCTGAAGCCGGTGATCGAGGGCGGGATCCATACGGCGGGTACGTCATCGCAGATCTCCGACGGCGCGGCGGCCGTGTTGTGGATGGACGAGGACAAGGCCAAGGCGCTGGGTCTGAAGCCGCGGGCCCGCATCATCAGCCAGGCGCTGGTCGGCGCCGAGCCCTACTACCACCTGGACGGGCCGGTGCAGTCGACCGCCAAGGTGCTGGAAAAGGCCGGCATGAAGATGGGCGACATCGACATCACCGAGATCAACGAGGCGTTCGCGTCGGTGGTGCTGTCCTGGGCGCGGGTGCACAACCCCGACATGGACAAGGTGAACGTCAACGGTGGCGCGATCGCGTTGGGTCACCCGGTCGGCAGCACCGGCAGCCGGCTGATCACCACCGCGTTGCACGAGCTGGAGCGTACGGATCAGACCACCGCGCTGATCACGATGTGCGCTGGTGGCGCACTGTCCACCGGCACCATCATCGAGCGCATCTAGCACCAGAGTGCTTGTCACGAAGCCGGTTTCGCAGGAGAACCGCATCGCGGCGGCGCAGGCGTATATCGATGCGCTTGTCAGCCATGCCGGCGATGCGGTCCCGTTCGCGGCGGGATGCACCCGCATCGAGCAGGGATTCAAGAACGGCTTCTCCGGAAATCACCTGCGGCGCAGCCTCAATCGCGGGCTCCAATACCGGCTACTCGCCGGGACCACGCCGCCGGACTATTCCATCAACGGCGACGAGGTGCGTGCCGAATACCACGTGCTGACCAAGGCGGCGTTCGGCGGACGCCGCGTCGGCGCGCGCGTTGACGAGACGTTCGTGATCCCCGCCGAAAGCCCGGACGGGCGGGCGGAAATCCACCACATCAGGGTTCGGTTTCACCCCTTCATTCAGCACAGCCGGTGACGACGCGGCCCGCGGAGCGGGGCGCGCAGGAGACCGCCAGATTCAGCACAGAGGACGTCATGGAAAAGCCCAAATCTCTCAACTCACCCGTCGTCGGCTTCTTCATCAAGTGGATGTCGAAGGGCAACACGTGGATCTACAAGCGCAGCAACGGAAAACTCGGCGGCGTGTTCCAGAAGGCGCCGGTCGCTCTGCTCACCACGACCGGACGCAAGACCGGTGAGCCCCGGGTGAGCCCGCTGCTCTATCTGCGCGAGGGCAATCGCGTGATCCTGGTCGCGTCAAGGGGCGGTAGCGACAAGCACCCGATGTGGTACCTCAACCTCAAGGCCAATCCCAAAGTCTCGGTGCAGATTAAGGACGAGGTCCTGCAGTTGACGGCGCGCGACGCCACGGAGGCAGAGCGTGCAGAGTATTGGCCGAAGTTGGACGCCATGTACCCGTCATTCGGCGACTACCGGTCGTGGACCGAGCGGGTGATCCCGATCGTCATCTGCGACCCGTAGGCCGGGCGTACCGATCGCATCCCGTCGCTGAATGGCCCGCGACAACGAGACACGAGCCGGGCCCAGCTGCTACAACGAACGTGGCAGACCCATGCGGGGCTCCACCATCGACGGGAGCGCAGTTATGACGAGACCGGCCGCACCCTCGACCTCCGACTCCGCCGCCCGATTCCCCTGCTCACCAACCATCAGCCCGGCGCGACGCGGCGTCATTTTCGCAGCGCTTTCGCTCGGGGTCTTGATCGCGGCGATGGACCAGGCAATGGTGGTGCCCGCATTGCCGACGATCGTGGAAGACCTGGGCGGCTCCGGTCAGCAATCGTGGGTCGTCGCCGCCTATCTACTCGGGGGCATCGTCGTCGTACCGGCAGCCGGCAAGCTCGGTGACCTGTTGGGCCGCAAGCGGGTGCTGGAAAGTGCCGTCGCAGTCTTTCTGCTCGGCTCGGTACTGTGCGCGTCCTCCGAAACGATGACCATGTTGGCACTTTCGCGAGTGGTGCAGGGTATCGGCGCGGGGGCGACGTCGGTGACGGCCGCGGCGCTGGTCGGTGAGGTGTTCCCGATCCGGGACCGCGGCAGCTATCAAGGCATCCTGGGGGCGGTGTTCGGCGTAGCCACCGTCGCGGGCCCGTTGCTCGGCGGCTTCTTCACCGACTACCTGAACTGGCGGGGGGCCTTCTGGGTCAACGTGCCGACCTCCATCGCAGTTCTCGCGGTGGCCGCCGCGACCATCCCCGCGCTGCCTCGGCGTCCCAAACCGGCCATCGATTACGTCGGCATCGTGGTGATCGCCCTGGCCACTACGGCTTTGATCATGGCAACGAGTTGGGGCGGAACCACCTACCCGTGGGGCTCGGCGCCGATCATCGCGCTGTTCGCGGGTGCCGCGGTGGCGCTGCTCGTCTTCGTCCGGGTGGAAAGCCGGGCTCCCGCGGGCATCCTGCCGCCGCGACTGTTTCGCAGCCCGGTGTTCTCGGTGTGCTCCCTGCTGTCGTTGCTGGTCGGTTTCGCCATGTTGGGCGCACTCACCTTCGTGCCGATGTACCTGCGCTACGTCGGCGGTGTCTCGCCCACCACCTCCGGCCTGCGTACGCTGCCCATGGTGGTCGGGCTGCTGACCACCTCGCTGGCCGCGGGCACCCTGGTCGGCCGGACCGGCCGGTACAAGATCTTTCCGCTCGCAGGCACGGCATTGATGGCCGTCGGCTTCTTGCTGATGGCGCGGATGGACGAGTCGACGCCCTGGCTGGTGCAGTTCTGCTACCTCATCATCCTGGGTGCCGGGATCGGCTTCTCCATGCAGGTGCTGATCCTGATCGTGCAGAGCACTTCACGTTTCGAGGACCTGGGCCTGGCCACCTCGGGCGTGACGTTCTTCCGTTTGGTCGGCGGAGCTTTCGGCGCGGCGATATTCGGTGCGCTGTTCGCCAACTTCCTGAACCGACGAGTGGGCTCAACCTTGGCGTCCCGTGGCGTGCCCGTCGAGGCCGTGCGTTCGCCGGCCGCTCTGCATCGACTCCCCAAGGACGTCGCGGAAGCGGTGGTGCGGGCGTACGCCGGGTCGCTGGGGCAGGTATTTCTGTGCGCGGCCTTCGTCGCGCTGGCGGGATTCGTCCTCGCGCTGTTTCTGCGCGAGGCTCCCCTGAACGCGATCCACGACAGCCCAAGCTGCCTGGGAGACGGCTTCGCTGTACCGAGAATCAAAACGCCCCAGGACGTTTTGGAGATCGCCGTCGGACGCCTGCTGGACGAGACGCCTGAGCTACCACTGGGCGATCTCGCCGAGCAGCCGGGTTGTACGCTCGACGTCGCCGGGCTGTGGGCAGTGTTGCGGATTTACCAGTACGAGCGATGGTTCGATGCGGCCCGGCTCGCCGACATCGCCACCCACCTGCACCTACCCCACCAAGTTCTCGAGCCTCTCTTCGACCGCCTCGTCGAGACCGGTTATGCGTTACGCGAGGGGGACCGGCTCTCCCTGACCGCGGACGGACTGCGGCACGTCGACTCCCTGGCCGGCCTCGTCCGGCGGCGGCTCGTCGAGCATCTGGCCGCGTCGTCCGGCGCCGTCGAGCTTCCCGACGACGAGGAGTTCGACGCCGCCCTGCGGCGCATCGCCGATGGCGTTCTGGTGCAACGTGATTGGGATGACGACGTCGGCGGCCTGGTGGTGTCCGGCAGCGCTACCGCACCGGTTAGCCGGTGACGGAGAGTTCGCCTGTTTCCAGCCAGCTGGCGCACGGCACGCCCAGCTCCTGCAATGCGACCTGGTCGAAGCGCGCGACTTGCGCCGCCGTGAGCTCGTCGCGGAAATCACGCTTGGGCCCTTTGGGGAAGAAGGCTTTGGCGCTGGACATGTGCGCTCCGTTGAACGGCGCCATCTTTTCCGCCCGGCCGCTCATATAGTCAAACGAGCACTGCTCGGCAATGACGTCCATGCGCAGCGATGCGGGGTCGATGCCCAAGAACGCGGCGATCCGGGCGATCTGGCCGGTTAGGTCGTCGGTGAGTTCGCGGTAGTGCAGGTGCAACACGTTTGGCTCGCCGCGCAGCCGCCACCATGACCGCACGATGTCGAACAGGTCTGAACAGCCGTAGCCGCGGGTGTCGAGCCACAGATCGAAGAATGCCTGCATGTCCTCGGGAATCACCAGGGGCGTCGCACTATCCGACCACTGGGCGTAAATCCGGTTGATTTTGGCCATTGTCGACTCGGAATAGTGATAGATCATGTTGTGAAAACTGATCGCGGCGTCCTTACCGTTCCTGCCGACGAACACGTACCGGGCCTGCTGGGCAAGCGGCAGGGCATCTGCGGGAAGGTGCGACTTGATGACTCGCCTACTGCCCGCCTCCAGCTGTCGCTTGAGCACGTCGAGCATCCCGTCGTGATCACCCCAGCTGGATTCGAGCCAAGGCGAAGTGTCCGACAGACTGCCGTCGGTCTCGTCCCCGTTATGCAATATCTGCTGGATTATCCGCTGGGTCCACGTCGTACCCGCCTTGACCGGAGTGACGATGACGACGTCGCCGTCGACCAGGCCGCCCTGGGCAAGAAAATCATTCCACACCAAGGAATTATGTAGATAATCCCGCACAACTCGGGTTGGGGCGATCAAGGGTTGCGTCATCACAGACCCGCTTTTCGATCGGGCACGCCGCACGAGATACGCCCGACGTGCCGTATTTAAACGATTGCGTTCTCAGGGACGACGTCCCGGCGAACTTCAGGAGTTGCTGAGCATCAAAGCGAAGGGACCAAGGACCCACTGACAATACGACATTGGTGTTCGGGTCGCCAGAAATAGCATCGATTCGTCGAAGGGGACCGCGAAGGCCGTTCGATGTCTACCGTCGGGACGCCCCGTCGCGCGTCTACGCCCCGGTGCGTCGGCCGCGCTAGGCCCCGGTGCGTCGGCCGCGCTACGCCCCGTACACCGGGACCGGCGGGCGGGCCTTGGCCAGCAGGTCGGTGACGACCGGCCCCAGCTCGGCGGGATCCCAGCGGTCCCCCTTATCGATCTGAGGTCCGTGCGCCCAGCCCTCGGCGACCCGGATCTTGCCTCCCTCGACCTCGAAGACCTTCCCGGTGACGTCGCGTGATTCGACGCTGCCCAGCCAAACGACAATGGGCGAAACGTTTTCCGGTGCCATCGCGTCGAAAGCCTGGTCCTGCGTCGCCATCATCTCCGCGAAGACGGTCTCCGTCATGCGGGTCCGGGCCGACGGCGCGATCGCGTTGACCGTCACACCGTATCGGCCCATTTCGGCGGCGGCGACCAGCGTCATGGCCGCGATGCCCGCCTTGGCGGCGCTGTAGTTGCCCTGCCCGACGCTGCCCTGCAGGCCCGCACCCGAGCTGGTGTTAATGATCCGTGCGTCAACGGTTTTGCCCTCTTTGGACAACCCCCGCCAATACGACGCGGCGTGACGCATCGTGGCGAAGTGGCCCTTGAGGTGCACGGCGATGACGGCGTCGAACTCTTCCTCGCTGGTGTTGGCCATCATCCGGTCGCGCACAATGCCGGCATTGTTCACCAGGACGTCGAGTCCGCCGAACGTGTCGAGCGCGGTCTGAACCAGCGCGGCGGCTTGATCCCAGTCCGCGACGTTGGATCCGTTGGCGACGGCTTCGCCACCGGCAGCGATGATCTCGTCCACCACGCTCTGCGCGGCACTGCCGCCGCTTGCCGGTGATCCGTCGAGACCCACACCGATGTCGTTGACGACTACGCGCGCACCCTCGGCCGCGAAGGCCAATGCATGCGCGCGACCGATCCCGCCGCCCGCTCCGGTGACGATGACGACACGGCCGTCGACTATTCCCATGAGTTGCCCATTCTCCTCGGATCCGCTATTTGATCGCGCTGGCGTTCGTGGTGGCCAGATAGTGCGGCGGCTCGCCGCCCCCGTGCACCTCGAGCGAAGCACCACTGATGTAGGACGCCGCGTCGGACGCCAAAAATGCTGCGGCCCAACCCACATCCTCGGGCTTGGCCATCCGGCCCAGTGGCACATTCTTGGAGATCGCGGCGATCGACTCGGCGTCGCCGTAGAACAAGTCGGCCTGTTCGGTCTCGACCATGCCGACCACGCAGGCGTTCACCCGGACCGTGGGTCCCCATTCCACCGCCAGCGTCTGGGTGAGGCTTTCCAGGCCGGCCTTCGCGGCACCGTATGCGCCGGTGCCCGGGGATGGCCGCCGGCCGCTGAGGCTGCAGATGTTGACGATCGCCCCCCCGCCGGGCTGGGCCTGCATCTTCTCGTTAGCGAACTGCGAAACTAGCAGCGCACCAATGAGATTGAGCTCGATGATCTTGCGGTTGAACTTTGGACTGGACTCCGCAGTCAGCACGTACGGCGATCCGCCGGCGTTGTTGACGACGACGTCGAGCCGTCCATGCCGCTCGAAAATCGTGTCGATCAACGATTCGACCTGGTCCTCGTCACGGATATCGCAGGCGTGAAACTCATACGGCAGCCCCTCGACGGCACGGCGCGCGCAGGTGATCACGGTCGCACCCTGCTCGGCAAATACCGCACTGATTCCCGCGCCCACCCCGCGGACACCGCCCGTCACCAGAACTGCCCGCCCGGCCAATCCCAAATTGATGGCGGATGCTTGGACGCGAGTCACTGTGCTAGCGTACCAAGCAAGTGCTTGCTTAGGTAGTCGGCCTCAATTTCACGAGGAAGTGCCAATTGACCATTACATCCACCAGCACAGAACCGGGCATAGTCGCGGTCACCGTTAACTACCCGCCCGTCAACGCCATCCCGTCGCGCGGCTGGTTCGAACTCGGCGACGCGATCACTGCCGCGGGCGCGAATCCCGAGACCCACGCAGTGATCCTGCGCGCCGAGGGCCGCGGGTTCAACGCCGGCGTCGACATCAAAGAGATGCAGCGCACCGAGGGATTCACCGCGCTGATCGACGCCAACCGCGGCTGCTTCCACGCCTTCCGCGCGGTCTACGAATGCGCCGTTCCGGTGATCGCGGCGGTGAACGGGTTCTGCGTCGGGGGCGGCATCGGCCTGGTCGGCAATGCCGACGTCATCGTGGCCTCCGACGACGCCACCTTCGGGTTGCCGGAGGTGGAACGCGGCGCGCTGGGTGCGGCCACCCACTTGTCGCGACTGGTCCCGCAGCACATGATGCGGCGGTTGTTCTTTACCGCCGCCACCGTGGACGCCGCGACCCTGCACCACTTCGGTTCGGTACACGAGGTGGTCCCCCGCGACCAGCTCGACGAGGCGGCTCTGCGAGTCGCCCGCGACATCGCCGCCAAGGACACCCGCGTGATCCGCGCCGCCAAGGAGGCGCTGAACTTGATCGACGTGCAGCGGGTCAACTCGAGCTACCGGATGGAACAAGGCTTTACGTTCGAGCTCAACCTCGCCGGGGTATCCGACGAGCACCGCGACGCGTTCGCGGGTACGACGAAGGGTGAGAAGTCTTGAGCGACAAGAGAACCACGCTCGACGAAGCCGTTGCCGAGCTGCACAGCGGCATGACCATCGGCATCGGCGGCTGGGGGTCACGGCGCAAGCCGATGGCGTTCGTGCGCGCCATGCTGCGCACCGACGTCAAGGACCTGACCGTGGTCACCTACGGCGGACCCGACCTTGGATTGCTCTGCGCCGCAGGCAAGGTCAAGCGGGTCTACTACGGATTCGTCTCGCTGGACTCGCCGCCGTTCTACGACCCGTGGTTCGCCAAAGCGCGCAGCGCCGGGGAGATCGAGGCCCGGGAGATGGACGAGGGCATGCTTCGCTGCGGGCTACAGGCCGCGGCACAACGGTTGCCGTTCCTGCCGATTCGCGCGGGACTGGGCAGCTCGGTGCTCGACTTCTGGGAGGGCGAGCTAAAGACGGTGACCAGCCCGTATCCCGCACCGGGTGGCGGCCACGAGACACTGCTCGCGATGCCGGCGCTGCACTTGGACGCGGCGTTCGTGCACCTCAATCTCGGTGACAGCAGCGGCAATGCGGCCTACACCGGCATCGACCCCTACTTCGACGACCTGTTCTTGATGGCCGCCGACAAGCGCTACCTGTCGGTGGAGCGTGTGGTATCCACCCAAGAGCTGATCAAGGCCGTGCCGCCGCAGGCGCTGCTGGTGAACCGGATGATGGTCGACGGCGTCGTCCAAGCATCCAACGGTGCGCACTTCACCACCGCCGCACCGGATTACGGTCGCGACGAGAAATTCCAGCGGCACTATGCCGAGGCCGCCTCGACCGAAGAGGGCTGGCAGCAGTTCGTGGCGACCTACCTGTCCGGTGGCGAGGCCGAATATCAATCAGCCGTAAGCGCTTTCGCAGAGGAGGCATCTTCGTGACAAGCACCGCGAGCACCCGTGCCGAAGTGTGTGCGGTCGCCTGCGCCGATCTATTCAGGGATGCCGGCGAGATCATGGTCAGTCCGATGACGAACATGGCCTCGGTCGGCGCGCGGTTGGCCCGGCTGACGTTCTCCCCCGACATCCTGCTCACCGACGGCGAGGCGCAGCTGCTGGCCGACACGCCCGCGTTGGGCGCACCTGGCGACGTCGAGGGTTGGATGCCGTTCGGCCGGGTCTTCGAGACCCTGGCCTGGGGCAGGCGCCACGTGGTGATGGGCGCGAATCAGGTTGATCGCTTTGGCAATCAGAACATCTCGGCGTTCGGACCCCTGCAGCAGCCCAAGCGCCAGATGTTCGGTGTCCGCGGCGCGCCCGGCAATTCCATCAACCACGCGACGAGTTACTGGGTCGGCAATCACTCCAAGCGAGTGTTCTGCGAGAAGGTCGACATCGTCTGCGGAGTCGGCTGGGACAACGTGGACGCCGACAATCCGGCATTCCGGTTCGCCAACACCTATCGGGTGGTATCGAACCTCGGTGTGTTCGACTTCGGCGGACCCGACCACAGCATGCGGGCGGTGTCGCTGCATCCGGGTGTTTCGGCCGACGAGGTCCGGGAGAACACGTCGTTCGAGATCGAAGGCCTGGACGGCGCCGAGGAAACCCGGTTGCCCACCGACGAGGAACTGCGCCTGATCCGCGAGACAATCGACCCGAAAGCATTGCGCGACCGCGAGATACGTTCATGATCATTCCGCCTCTCCCCCGCAAGCGGGTGGTGCCCCCACCTCATCGCTTCGTCCCCCTCGCCGCTTCGCGGCTGGGGTTGCCCCCACTGCATCGTCGGCGGTGGCTATGAAGCTGCGCACCCCGCTGACCGAGCTGGTCGGCGTCGAGCACCCGGTGGTGCAAACCGGGATGGGCTGGGTGGCCGGAGCGCGGCTGGTGGCGGCCACCGCCAATGCCGGCGGGCTCGGCATCCTGGCGTCGGCCACGATGACCCTGGACGAGTTGGCGACGGCCATCGGCAAGGTCAAGGCCGCCACCGACAAGCCGTTCGGTGTGAACATGCGCGCCGATGCGGCGGACGCCGGCGACCGGGTTGAGCTGATGATCCGCGAGGGCGTGAAGGTGGCGTCGTTCGCGCTGGCGCCCAAGCAGGAACTGATCGCCCGCCTGAAAGAGGCCGGGGCGGTGGTGATCCCGTCTATCGGCGCGGCCAAGCATGCGCGCAAGGTCGCGGGCTGGGGTGCCGACGCGATGATCGTGCAGGGCGGCGAGGGCGGCGGGCATACCGGACCCGTCGCGACCACGCTGCTGCTCCCGTCGGTGCTGGACGCCGTGAAGGGCACCGGCATCCCGGTCATCGCGGCGGGCGGCTTCTTCGACGGGCGCGGGCTGGCTGCCGCGTTGTCCTACGGTGCGGCCGGGGTGGCGATGGGCACCCGGTTCCTGCTTACGTCGGATTCCACCGTGCCCGACGCGGTCAAGCGCCGCTATCTGGAGTCGGCGCTGGACGGCACCGTGGTCACCACCCGCGTCGACGGCATGCCGCACCGAGTGCTGCGTACCGGGCTGGTCGAGAAGCTGGAAAGTGGCACGCCGATAAGGAGTTTGACCGCTGCGGTGCGCAATGCCGGGAAGTTCAAGCACATGTCGGGGATGACCTGGAGGTCGATGATCCAGGACGGCATGGCGATGCGGCACGGCAAGGAAATGACTCTGGCGCAGGTAGTGATGGCGGCCAACACTCCAATGCTGTTGAAAGCCGGCCTCGTTGAGGGCAACACCGAGGCCGGCGTGCTGGCGTCGGGGCAGGTCGCCGGCATTCTCGAAGACCTACCGTCGTGCGCCGAGCTGATCGAGTCGATCGTGCACGACGCCATCGAACACCTGCAGGCCGCGTCCGGGCTGATCGCGGAGTAACTCCCAAAGCGCCGAGTGTGAATCTCACGACGCAACACGCCGTCTTGGCGTCGTACAGTTCACACTCGGGCCGGTGGAGCGCCATCCGGCGGCCTGCATCGCTGCCACGACGCGGGCGACGAAGGTGCCCTGGCGGTATCGAAGTAGATCGCTGCTCGCTCTGACGACTGTCCAGCCCAGCGCCAGCAATGCGCTGTACCGGTCGATGTCTCGGTCGCGCTGTTGGCGGTCCGTCCAGTGCTGTGGACCGTCGTATTCGATGCCGACGCGAATCTCCTCGTAGCCCATATCTAAGCGGGCAACGAAGTCGCCGAACTCGTCGAAAACCCGGATCTGTGTTAGCGGCTTCGGCAAGCCGGCGTCGATCAGCGCCAGCCGAGTCCGCGTCTCCTGTGGGGATTCCGCGCCCGCGTCAAGCAGTGGCACCACTCGGCGCAATCGGGTCAAACCGCGCGCGCCCGGGTGCCCGGCGATGACGGCCTCAATGTCAGTCGGTGTCACGCCCGTCGCATTCATCAGCGCATCGAGCCGTTGAACAGCGGGTAGCCGCGAGGCGGTCCGTCGCCCGATATCGAAGGCGGTCCGCGCCGGCGAAGTGACCGAGACACCATCGACGATGAACACTTCGTGGGGTTGCAAGACATCGGTGTGCACCGTAATCCCGCTGGGCGGCCGACGATTATCATGCACCAGTTCGACATCGAGCGCCGCACTCACCCATTTCGTGCCGAGCAACGCGGCCGCCGAGTTCCCCGCGACGACCGCGCTACGTCGCGACCACAACCACGCTGCGGTAGCACGCTGGATCGCCGTCAGCTCGATACCGGCCGGAGCGTAGACCCCGGGGTACACGGGTTCGTACCACACCCGCATGGCCCGCTCCGGCAATGCTTTCGCGGCCAACGCTTCCGAAGCCAGGAACGGCCACGGGTGTTCTTCCATGGCCGAATGCTGGCATCACCCACCGACACCTTTCACCGAGTGTGCATCCTGCGACACGACGCGCCGATAACGCGTCGAGTGGTTCACACTCGGCGAAGAAGAGGGGCGCCGGGGGCGGGGTAGGCCGAGTCTTAGAGCCGCTCGATGATCGTGACGTTGGCGGTGCCGCCGCCCTCGCACATCGTCTGCAAACCGTAACGGCCGCCGATGCGTTCGAGTTCGTTGAGCATGGTGGTGAACAGCTTGGCACCGGTGGCGCCCAGTGGGTGCCCGAGGGCGATCGCGCCGCCGTTGGGGTTGACCTTCTCCGGATCGGCCTTGACTTCCTTGAGCCACGCCATCACCACCGGGGCGAAGGCCTCGTTGATCTCGACCGTGTCGATGTCGCCGATGGACAGCCCCGTCTTTTCCAGCGCGTAGCGGGTGGCCGGAATGGGCCCGGTCAGCATGAACACCGGATCGGCGGCGCGCGCGCTGATGTGGTGAATGCGGGCCCGCGGGGTCAGCTTGTGGTCCTTGACCGCCTGCTCGGAGGCCAGCAGCACCGCACTGGCACCGTCGGAGATCTGGCTGGCCATCGCCGCGGTCAACCGGCCACCCTCGACCAGCGTCTTGAGGCCGGCCATCTTCTCCAGCGTCGACTCGCGCGGACCCTCGTCGACCCGGAACGGGCCGGATTCGGTTTCCACAGTGATGATTTCGTTGTCGAAGTGGCCCCCGCGAATCGCCGCGAAGGCGCGCTCATGGCTGGTCAGCGCGTAGCGCTCCATCTCTTCGCGCGAGATGTTCCACTTCTCCGCGATCAGCTCCGAGCCGCGGAACTGGGAGATCTCCTGGTCGCCGTAGCGATGCAGCCACTGCTTGGACTCGTTGGTCGGCGAAGTGAAGCCGAACTGCTCGCCGACCGTCATCGCCGACGAAATCGGGATCCAGCTCATGTTCTGCATACCGCCGGCCACGATGAGATCGGCCGTACCCGCCATGATCGCCTGTGCGCCAAAGGAAATCGCCTGTTGGCTGGAGCCGCACTGCCGGTCCACCGTGACACCGGGGACCTCTTCGGGGTAGCCGGCGGCCAGCCACGAGAGCCGCGCGATGTTGCCGGCCTGTCCGCCGATGGCGTCAACACAGCCGGCGATCACATCCTCGACGGCGGCGGGGTCGACATCCACCCGGTCGAGCAGTCCGCGCCACGCATGGGCACCCAGATCGACGGGATGGATCCCGGCCAGTGCGCCATTGCGCTTGCCGACCGCGGTACGCACAGCGTCGATGACGTACGCCTCAGCCATGTTCAGACTCCTTCTTTGGTGATCCCGCCGAGCACGATGGCGAGATATTGCTGGCCCACCTGCGCTGCGGTGAGCGGTCCGCCGGGTTGATACCAGCGCACCGACACCCAGGTGGTGTCACGGATAAATCGGTAGACAAGGTCGACGTCGAGGTCGGGCTGAAAGTAGCCCTCGTCGACGCCCTGATTCAGCAACTCGACCCACATCTTGCGTTGTTGCCGATTCATGTCCTCGATGTAGGAGAAACGGGGCTGCGACAGCAGTCGCTGGGCTTCATCCTGGTAGATGACGACCTGCGCGTGCCGATGCTCGATCGCCTCGAACGAGGCCATGAACAGGCCTTTGAGCCGCTCCAGCGGATTGGATTCGCTTTCGACGATCTCTTGGTAGCGGGCGAACAGCCAGTCCAGGAATTCGCGCAGCAACTCGTCGACCATCTCCTCTTTGGAGGAGAAATGGTGATACAGGCTGCCGGATAAGATGCCGGCGCCGTCGGCGATATCGCGCACGGTCGTGGCCCGCAGACCCCGCTCGGCGAACATGGTGGCGGCGAGCTCCAGGAGCTCGTCTCGCCGGCTGTTGGCCTGACCGGCCACTCGATCCACCCGACCAGAGTATCAACCAAGCGCTTGCTTGGCCAGTCGGCCGATCAGGGGTGTTGGCTGGAAACCGAGATCACCTCGCCGGTGAGGTAGCTCGAGTAGTCGCTGGCCAAGAACGCGATGGTGGCCGCGACTTCCCACGGCTCGGCAGCGCGCCCGAACGCCTCGCCCGCCGACAGCCGGTCAAGCAGGTCGGAGGAGGTCGTCTTGTCCAGGAACTTGTGCCGCGCGATGCTGGGCGACACCGCATTGATCCGGACGTCGTACTCGGCGGCTTCGATTGCGCTGCAACGGGTTAGCGCCATCACGCCCGCTTTGGCTGCCGCATAGTGCGACTGCGAGTGTTGCGCTCGCCAGCCCAGAACACTGGCGTTGTTGACGATGACGCCGCCGTGCGGCGCGTCGCGGAAGTACCGCAGCGCGGCGCGGGTGGCACGAAACACTGAGGTCAGCGTGACGTCCAGGACCCGGTCCCACTCCTCGTCGGCCATGTCGGCCACCGGCGTCTGCCCACCCAGCCCGGCGTTGTTGACCAGCACGTCGATACGCCCCATCCGCGCGGTGGCCGAGTCAATCAGCGCGTCGATCTGAGCCGTCGACGTCACGTCGCACACCACATGCTCGACCCGACCCTGGCCCAGCGCCGACAACTCCGCGGCGGCCTCGCCCAGCCGTCGCTCGTGGTGGTCGGAGATCACCACGTCGGCGCCCTCGGCCAGCGCCCGGCGGGCAGTCGCCGAGCCGATGCCGGTGCCCGCGGCCGCCGTCACAACGACGACCTTTCCGGTCAAGAGTCCGTGTCCGGCAATCTCTTTCGGCGCTTCGGCCAAACTCATGCTTCCTCCTGTGTCTTCGCGCAAGCGCTCATCCCTTGACCTCCCGGGGTAAGCCGAGCACCCGCTCGGCGATGATGTTGCGCTGAATCTCGTTGGATCCGCCGTAAATGGTGTCGGCGCGGCTGAACAGGAACAGCCGCTGCCACTCGTCGAACTCGCCGTCCGCCAGGGCCAGGCCGGGCTTGCCGACGACGTCCATCGCCAGCTCGCCCAGATCGCGATGCCAGTTGGCCCACAACAACTTCGACACATTGTCCTGGCCGGGTTGCTCGACGTCCATCGTCGCCAGCGCGTAGCTACGCATGGCCCGCAGACCGGTCCAGGCCCGGGTCAGCCGCTCCCGGATGAACGGATCGTCGGCCGCGCCGTTGCGCTGCGCGACCTCGGCCAGGTTGGAAAGCTCACGGGCGTAACGGATCTGCTGACCAAGCGTCGAGACCCCGCGCTCGAAGGTCAGTGTTCCCATCGCGACCCGCCAACCGTCACCCGGCTCGCCGACCACCAGGTGAGCCTCGGTGCGGGCATCGTCGAAGAAAACCTCGTTGAATTCCGAGTCACCGGTCAACTGAATGATCGGGCGGATTACCACCCCCGGCTGGTCCAACGGAACCAGCAGATACGACAGCCCGGCATGCCGCTTGGAGCCCTTCTCGGTGCGCGCAACCACGAAGCACCACTGCGCCCAATGCGCCAGCGACGTCCACACCTTCTGGCCGTTGATCACCCACTCCCCACCTCCTGAGCCGTCGAGCTCGGCGGTGGTTGCCACGTTGGCCAGGTCGCTGCCGGCGCCCGGCTCGGAATACCCCTGACACCACAGCTCGGTGACGTCGAGGATTCGCGGCAGGAAACGCTGTTGCTGCTCGGGCGTCCCGAACGCGATCAGCGTCGGGCCGAGCAACTCCTCGCCGAAGTGGTTGACCTTGTCCGGAGCATTGGCTTTGGCGTACTCCTCGTAGAAGGCCACCCGGTGCGCGGTCGAGAGCCCCCGGCCGCCGTGCTCTTCCGGCCACCCCAGACAGGTCAATCCCGCGGCGGCGAGATGCTGATTCCATGCCCGGCGTTCTTCGAAAGCTTCGTGCTCGCGCCCGGGACCGCCAAGTCCCCTGAGCGCTGCGAATTCGCCGACCAGATTGTCGGCGAGCCAACCGCGGACCTCTGCCCGGAACTCCTCGACGTCCTGCATGCCCTGTAGGCTAACCTACCAAGCACTTGCTTTGTTAGGAGTATCCCCATGACCGGCGATCCGCGCACTGTGCCCGCGGCGTTGGACCGTTTCGTCGACCAATTCCCGGACCAGGCGGCGCTGATCACCGAGGACAGGTCCTTCACCGCGACCGAGCTGCGCGACGAGGTGCACCGCGCGGCCGCGGCACTGATCGCGCTCGGCGTCGAACACGGAGACCGGGTGGCCATCTGGTCGCCGAACACTTGGCATTGGGTGGTCGCGTGTCTGGCGATTCACCACGCCGGCGCCGCGATGGTGCCGTTGAACACCCGTTACACCGCCTCGGAGGCCAGCGACATCCTGGCGCGCACCGGTGCACCGGTGCTGTTCGGCATGGGGCAATTCCTCGGCAACGATCGGCTTGGCGACCTGGACCGCGCCGCGCTGCCCGCGTTGCGCCACATCGTGCGGATTCCGATCGACGTCCCGGAGACGGGGGCCGGAACCTGGGACGAATTCATCGAGAAGGGCACCGACGCCGACGCGGTGATCGCCCGGGCCGCCGCCGTCATGCCCGACGACCTCAGCGACATCCTGTTCACCTCCGGAACCACCGGCCGCAGCAAAGGCGTGCTGTGCGCGCACCGGCAATCGCTGTCGGCGTCGGCGTCGTGGGCCGCCAACGGCAAGATCAGCAGCGACGACCGCTACCTGTGCATCAACCCGTTCTTCCACAACTTCGGGTACAAGGCCGGCATCCTGGCGTGCCTGCAAACCGGGGCGACGCTGATCCCGCACCTGACGTTCGATCCGCTGCGCGCGCTGCAGGCGATCGAGCAGCACCGCATCACCGTATTGCCCGGGCCGCCAACGATTTACCAAACGCTGCTCGATCACCCGGCGCGCGGCGACTACGACCTGAGTTCACTGCGGTTCGCTGTCACAGGCGCCGCGACCGTTCCGGTTGTGTTGGTGGAGCGCATGCAGTCCGAGCTCGACATCGACATCGTGCTGACCGCCTACGGCCTGACCGAGGCCAACGGCATGGGCACCAGTTGCCGTGCCGACGACGACGCGGTGACGGTAGCGACCACCTGTGGCCGCCCGTTCGCCGGCTTCGAATTACGGATCGATTCAACAACTCCCGGCGAATCCGGTGAGGTGCTGCTGCGTGGGCCGAATGTCATGCTGGGCTACCTCGACGACCCGGAGGCCACCGCCGCGGCCGTCGACGCCGACGGCTGGCTGCACACCGGCGACATCGGCGTCCTCGACACGAACGGCAACCTGCGCATCACCGACCGCCTCAAGGACATGTACATCTGCGGTGGATTCAACGTCTACCCCGCCGAGGTCGAACAGGTCCTGGCCCGCATGGATGGGGTGGCCGACGCCGCGGTGATCGGGGTTCCCGACGAGCGCCTCGGCGAGGTCGGCCGGGCGTTCCTGGTGACCCGCCCCGGCGCGAGCCTCGACGAGCAGTCGGTAATCGCTTACACCCGAGAACATTTGGCGAACTTCAAGGCACCGCGGTCGGTGCGGTTCGTCGACGAATTGCCGCGCAATGCCGGCGGCAAGGTGCTCAAATCACAATTGCGAGAGTGGGCCTGAATTGGATCTGGAACTAGACGAAGAGACGCTGGCCTTCGCGGCCGAGGTGCGGGACTTCCTCGCGGCCAACGCCGAGTCGATCCCGACACAGTCGTATGACAACGCGGAAGGCTTTGCCCAGCACCGCCATTGGGACAAGGTGCTGTTCGACGCCGGGCTGTCGGTGATCAACTGGCCGAAGAAGTACGGCGGCCGCGACGCGTCACTGTTGCATTGGGTGGTGTTCGAGGAAGAGTACTTCCGCGCCGGAGCACCGGGTCGCGCCAGCGCCAACGGCATCTCGATGCTGGCACCGACGTTGTTCGCCCATGGCACCGAAGAGCAGCGGGATCGCATCCTGCCGAAAATGGCTAGCGGCGAACAGATCTGGGCGCAGGCATGGTCGGAGCCCGAATCCGGCAGCGACCTGGCGTCGTTGCGGTCCACCGCAACCAAGACCGAAGGCGGCTGGCTGCTGAACGGTCAGAAGATTTGGAGCTCGCGGGCCCCGTTCGCCGAGATGGGCTTTGGGCTGTTCCGCTCCGATCCTTCGGCGCAGCGGCATAACGGGTTGACCTACTTCATGTTCGACCTGAAGGCCAAGGGCGTGACCGTGCGGCCCATCGTCCAGCTGGGCGGGGACACCGGATTCGGTGAGATCTTCCTCGACGACGTCTTCGTGCCCGACGAGGATGTCATCGGCACCCCGAACGACGGCTGGCGCGCGGCCATGAGCACGACGAGCAACGAGCGCGGCATGTCGCTGCGCAGCCCGGCGCGCTTCCTGGCGGCCGCCGAACGGCTGGTGCAGCTGTGGAAGGACAACGGTTCCCCGACCGAATTCGCCGACCGGGTCGCCGACGCCTGGATCAAGGCGCAGGCCTACCGGCTGCAGACGTTCGGCACGGTGACCCGGCTGGCCGCCGGCGGTGAGCTGGGTGCCGAGTCCTCGGTGACGAAGGTGTTCTGGTCCGACCTCGACGTGGCGATCCACCAAACCGCGCTCGACATCCGGGGCGCCGACGGGGAGCTGGCCGGGCCGTGGACCGATGGCTTGCTGTTCGCGCTGGGCGGCCCAATCTATGCTGGTACCAACGAAATTCAGCGCAATATCATCTCCGAGCGGCTGCTGGGCCTGCCGCGCGAAAAGTCCGGAGGCAAGAAGTGAAATTTGCGCTCGACGAGCAACAGCGCGACTTCGCGGCCAGCATCGACGCGGCCCTGGGTGCGGCGGACCTGCCCGGTGTGCTGCGCGCCTGGTCCGACGGCGACATCGCGCCTGGCCGCAAGGTGTGGGAGCAGCTGGCCAACCTCGGCGTCACCGCACTGATAGTGCCGGAGAAATACGATGGCCTTGACGCCCACCCCGTGGATCTGGTGGTCGCGCTCGAACGCCTCGGCCGTTGGTGTGTACCCGGTCCGGTCGCCGAATCCATCGCGGTGGCACCCATTTTGCTCGCCGACGACCAGCGTTGCGCCGAATTATCCTCCGGTGAACTGATCGCCACGGTCGCGCTGCCGCCGCACACCCCGCGCGCGGTGGACGCTCAAGCCGCCGGTCTGGTGCTGCTGGCCACCGGCGAGAACGTCGGCGAAGCGGACGCGGGTGACTGCCACCGGTCCGTCGACCCCAGCCGGCGCCTGTATGACGTGGCCGCGACCGGTGCGACCTGGCGGGCAGATATCCAGCGCGCCTATGAGTTCGGCGCACTGGCCACCGCGGCGCAGTTGATCGGGGCTGCTGAGGCCCTGCTGAATGACACCGTGGCATACGCCAAGCAGCGCGCGCAGTTCGGCCGGGTGATCGGCTCCTACCAGGCGATCAAGCACAAGCTGGCCGACGTGCATATCGCGATCGAACTGGCGCGCCCGCTGGTCTACGGCGCCGCCTTGTCGTTGCAACCCCGTGATGTGAGCGCGGCGAAAGCCGCGGCGTCCGATGCCGGCCTGCTGGCCGCGCGGTCGGCGTTGCAGACGCACGGCGCGATCGGTTTCACCCAGGAATACGACCTGTCACTATGGCTGCTGCGGGTGCAGGCGCTGCGGTCGGCCTGGGGCACGCCGGAGGCGCACCGGCGCCGAGTGCTGGAGGCATTGTGAGTGAAGAACGGGAACTGCTGCGCGAGACCGTCGCTGCGCTGGTCACCAAACACGCCAACGCCGCGGCCGTGCGAGCCGCGATCGAATCCGAGCGCGGGTATGACGAATCGCTGTGGCAGCTGCTGTGCGAGCAGGTCGGTGCCGCAGCGCTGGTGATACCCGAGGAGCTGGGCGGGGCCGGCGGTGAATTAGCCGATGCCGCAACGGTTCTGCAGGAGCTCGGCCGCGCCTTGGTGCCGTCGCCATTGCTGGGCACCACGCTGGCGGAGCTCGCACTGCTGGCCGCACCCGAGCCGGATGCCCAGACGCTGGAAGCCCTGGCCGCCGGCACCTCGATCGGGGCGCTGGTGTTCGACGCGGACTACGTCGTCAACGGCGACATCGCCGACGTCGTGGTCGCCGCGGCCGATGGGGAACTGAGCCGGTGGACCCGGTTCAGCGTGCAGCCCGTGACCGCGATGGACCCCACCCGACGACTGGCCCGAGTCCGGCCCGAAGACACCGCGGACATCACCGCGCTGGGCCCTGATCCGGGCCTGGCCGACACCGCGGCCATCCTGCTGGCGGCCGAGCAGGTCGGGGCCGCCGAACGCTGCCTGGAACTGACCGTCGAATACGCCAAGAGCCGAGTGCAATTCGGCAGGCCGATCGGCAGCTTCCAGGCACTCAAGCATCGGATGGCCGATCTGTATGTCACGATCGCCGCGGCCAAGGCCGTGGTGAACGAAGCATGCAACGACCCCACGCCCACCAACGCCGCAACGGCGCGGCTGGCCGCCACCGAGGCGCTGTGTACTGTGACGAGCGAGGGCATCCAGCTGCACGGGGGCATCGCGATCACCTGGGAGCACGACATGCACTTGTATTTCAAACGCGCACACGGCAGCGCGCAGCTGCTCGACTCGCCGCGAGAGGTGCTGCGCCGACTCGAATCCGAGGTGCTCGAAACGTCGTGAACGCCTCCGTCGCGCTGCGCGCCGGCATCCCGCCCTTCCATGTGATGGATGTCTGGCTGGCGGCCGCGGAGCGCCAGCGCAGCCACGGCGATCTGGTCAATCTCTCGGCGGGGCAACCCAGCGTGGGCGCTCCGGAGCCGGTCCGGGCCGCTGCGGCAGCGGCCGTACAAGCCAACCAGCTGGGTTACACCGTCGCCCTGGGCATTCCCGAGCTGCGCGCTGCTATCGCGGCGAATTACCAACGCCTGCACGGTATCTCGGTCGAATCCGACGCGGTAGTAGTCACCACGGGATCCTCGGGCGGGTTCTTGCTGGCATTTCTGGCGTGCTTTGACGTCGGGGATCGGGTCGCGCTGGCCAGCCCCGGCTATCCATGCTACCGAAACATCCTGTCCGCGTTGGGATGTGAGGTCGTGGAGATACCGTGCGGCCCGGAGACCCGATTCCAGCCCACCGCGCAGATGCTCGCCGAACTCGACCCGCCGGTGCGCGGTGTCATCGTGGCGAGTCCGGCCAATCCCACTGGCACCGTCATACCGCCCGAAGAGCTGGCGGCGATCGCATCGTGGTGCGACGCGTCCGGTGTCCGGCTGATCAGCGATGAGGTCTATCACGGGTTGGTCTACGAGGGCGCCCCGCAAACCAGTAGCGCCTGGCAAACCTCGCGAAATGCAGTGGTAGTAAACAGCTTTTCCAAGTACTACGCGATGACCGGCTGGCGGCTGGGCTGGTTGCTGGTGCCGCCCGAGCTGCGCCGCGCGGTGGACTGCCTGACCGGCAACTTCACCATCTGCCCGCCGGTGCTCCCGCAGATCGCCGCGGTCGCCGCGTTCACACCGCAGGCAACCGCCGAAGCCGAAGGCAACCTGAACCACTACTCGGTCAACCGCTCGCTGCTGCTGGACGGACTGCGCGGAATCGGTATCGACCGGCTAGCTCCGACCGACGGTGCGTTCTACGTCTACGCCGACGTCTCGGACTTCACCGACGACTCGCTGGCATTCTGTTCAAAACTGTTGGCCGACACCGGCGTTGCGATCGCTCCCGGTATCGACTTCGACACCGCGCGAGGCAACAGGTTCGTCCGGCTATCGTTCGCCGGACCGACTAGCGACATCGAGAAAGCCCTGCGGCGAATCGGGCCGTGGCTGTCGGTCAGCGGTTGAACTTGCCGGCGAGGTACTCGGCCCGCGCGGCACTGCGGACGAGTTTGCCGCTGGTAGTGCGGGGAATGGTGCCGGCGGCCACCAGCCGCACGTCGGCGATGCGGATCTGGTGGTTGCGCGAAATCGCCGCCCGCACAATGTCGGCGATCTGACCCAGGTCGGTACGTCCGGCGCCGGCGGCTCGCTCGGCCACGATCACCAGCTGCTCACCGGAGCCACCAGCGGTGGATCCGAGCGCCTCGGCGGGAACGGAGAAGGCGGCGACGTAGCCGGTACGGATCGCGGGCGAGCACTCGCTGACCGTGGTCTCGATGTCGAACGGGTAGTGGTTGCGGCCGTCGATGATGATCAGGTCCTTGATCCGGCCGGTCAGGTACAACTCGCCGTCCAGGTAGACGCCGAGATCGCCGGTCGCCAACCAGCAGCCGTTGTCGGCGGCACCCTCGGCATGGCTGCCCCGGTTGAGCCGGGACTGCAGCTTGTTGCCGAACACGCGTCGCGTTTCGTCCTCGCGTCCGAAATAGCCGCGGCCGATGTTGACGCCTTGCAACCAGATTTCGCCCACGGTGCCGTCGGGCACCTCGGCGCCGTCGGGGTCGGCGATCACCGCCCACTGGTCAGGGATCGGCTGCCCACAGGACACCTGAGCGACCGCGTTGGGGTCGTCGGCTGCCACGATCACCGCGCGCCCGGCGCCGAGCTGTTCGCGGTCGAGGTAGATCACGCTCGCCGCGGCCTCCTGCGAGATACTGGCCACCGAGAGCGTGGCCTCCGCCATCCCGTAGGACGGCTTGACCGCATTCGCGGGCAGCCCGTAGGGAGCAAACGCATTGGTGAACTTCTCGATCGCCGACATCGTCACGGGCTCGGACCCGTTGAGGATGCACACGACGTTGCTGAGGTCGAGAGTCTCGCCGGCCGGCGGCAAGCCGCGCTCGGACGTCAGTTCGAAGGCAAAGTTCGGTGCCGCCGCGAAGGTGCGGCCATGGGTCGACTCGATGCCCAACTGCTTGATCCAGCGGTAGGGCCGGCGCAGAAACGCCATCGGATCCATGATCGTGACATGCGCCCCGAAGAACGCCGTGAACATGATCATCATCAGCCCCATGTCGTGAAACAGGGGTAGCCAACTCACCGTGCGGACATCCACGTCCAGCCCGCCGGTCATGACCATCTGCATCGCGTTGGTGTAGACGGAGCGGTGGGTGATCTCCACGCCCGCCGGTGACCGCGTCGAACCCGAGGTGTACTGCAGGTAGGCAACGTCGTCGGTGTGCAGGTCGGCACCGGTGAACATCGCACCGAGGGTCTCCGGCAGCGCATCCACCGCGATCATCCGCGGACGCTCGTTGGGCGCCAGCGTCCGGATAAACGTGCGAACAGACTCGGCGACGGTGGTGGTGGTCAATACCGCCGCGGGCCGGGCATCTTCCAGCACCGCGGCCAACCGCTCGGCATGCCCGGACATGGTCGGCGCGAACAGCGGCACGGCGATATTGCCTGCATAGACGCTGCCGAAGAACGCCGCGACGTAGTCGAGGCCCTGCGGCGCGAGGATCGCCACCCGGTCCCCCGGCTTGGTGACCTGCTGCAGCCGGGCGCCGATCGAACACACCCGGACCCACAGCTGGTTCCAGCTGAGCACCACGGGCCGTCCATCTGGTTCGTGCGAGTAGTCAAGGAAACGGTAGGCCGGCCTGTCCCCGTGCTCGGCGCGGTTTTTGTCGAAGTACGACGTCAGCGTCAGGCCTTCGGGTACGACGATGGCGGCCTCGCGGGACGCGAAACGTTCCGCATCGTCCGAGGTGGCCACAACATCATCCAAACAAAGATCCCGACTCACGGTAGGACAGATTAATAGGCGCGTGTGCTATTCGCCGCACCGGTTCGATATGGCGGAGATCACGATCGGGCCACTATCGGCACATTTGTCACTGCTAGAGAGCCTGGTGGCGCGGCCCGAGCCTGCGCGGAAGCATTTGCCGAGCGATAATTTTGGGCAGACATTTTCGGTCGCCGAGACAGCCGGCGAAAAGTTTCTTGCAAACTCCGCGCGCGTCGGAGATTTCGTTGCTCAATTGCCGAGGATTTCGGCGATGCGCGCTTGGAGCCGGCCGCGCTCGCCGATGTCGTCGATATTGATGCCGAACCGGTCGCTCAGGGAGTCGATCACCGCGGCCGCATCGTCGAGAACGATCTTTTCGGTCCCGCCGGCGCGGTGGATGGCCAGGTTACGTCCGGACAGATTGATCCGGGTGTCGCCGCTCACCCGGGCGACCATCAGGCCGGTCACGAAGTGCGAGGCCGGGTTTGTCGAGACATACCAGCTACCCATCTTCAGATCGATCTGCGGCCGGGTTTGGGTGGTGAATTCGTACAGCGATTGCCATTCACCGCGCAGTTCGGCCTGTAGCACCAGGCCGTCGCCGCGGTCCTCCAGCCGATAGGGCTCGTGCGTGGTCTGCTGGATGTTGCCGATTTCGAAGCGAATCGGAGACGTCAGGGTCTGGCCGCCGAAACCGACGTCGACGAGATAGGACCCCTGCGAACCGGGGAACGTCACGGCCAACACGGTGTGGGTCTGCGCCGGCACCGCGGCGTCGGGCGGCAGCATCCAGATCACCCGCCCGGTCAATCGCCGCACCCGAAAGCCGATTTCGGCCAGCACGTAACCCAGCAGCCCGTTGTGCTCGTAGCAATAGCCGCCGCGGCGCCGGTGCACCAGCTTGTCGATCAGGGTGTCCGGGCCCAGGTCGTCGACCGGCACTCCCATCATCGGATCGAGATTCTCGAACGGGATGGTCTGGGTGTGAGCGGTCATCAGAGCCTGCAGCACCTCGAGGGTCGGCTCGACGGCACCGCCGTGACTGATGCGGTCGAAGTACGCGGTCAGATCCAGTGTCATGGCTCCATTCTGACTGAGGGTTAACCAGCAGGAAACCCAAGGCAACAGAAGGTGTTTGGATCACGTTCATACCTCGCCGAGACCGTTGTGCTCACAGCGCGCGCGGGGTGGGAGTTTAGTTACGCTTGAACCCGCGAGTCGCACTTACGCAGGAGGTTGCCCGCCGTGGCTGATGCACCCAAGACCGAAGGCCCGGCATCGGCGGTCAAGGGAATCGCCGAGGAGTTGGCCGCCGCCGGATTCGACAACGCCCGCCAGGTCGGCAAGGGCGGCGCGGGGGTGGTCTACCGCTGTCACGAGACGGCGTTGGGCCGCAAGGTCGCAATCAAAGTGATGCCGGCGAGTTTCGATGAGGAGAGCCGCGAACGCTTTCTGCGTGAGGGCTATGCGATGGGCGGGCTCTCGGGGCACCCGAACATCCTGAACATTTTGCGGGTCGGGATCACCTCGAGTGGCCAGCCCTACATTGTGATGCCCTACTGCGCCGAGGATTCCCTGGCGGTGCGGCTGCGCCGCGAGGGTCGCATCCCGTGGCCGGAGGCCATGCGCATCGGGGTGAAGTTGAGTGGTGCATTGGAAACCGCCCACCGGACCGGCATTTTGCACCGCGACATCAAGCCCGCGAACGTACTCGTCAACGATTACGGTGAACCGCAATTGGCCGACTTCGGGATCGCTCACATCCAGGGCGGGTACGAAACGACGAGCGGGTTCTTCTCCGGCACAATCGACTACACACCGCCGGAGTCGTTAGCGGGCAATCCCGCGACGGTCGCCTCCGACGTATATTCACTCGGCGCCACGATTTATACGCTGATCGCCGGCACCGCCCCCTACGAGCGCCTGGCGAGCGAAGACCTCGTCGCTCAGTACCTGCGGATCAGCACCACCTCGTTCCCCGATTTGCGCGCCAATGGAGTGCCCGACTCGGTCTGCGCGGCAATCGAAAGCGCGATGGCGGTGGACCCCGCGGACCGGCCCGCATCCGCGGCGGAACTGGGCCGCGAGTTCCAGGCCGCCCAGCGCAGCAACGGCTTGCCCGCCGACGCGATGGCGATCACCGACTCCGGTCGTTACTCGATACGTGCGGCGGCCGTGGAGATCTCCCAATTGGGGGGGCCCGAATCCGGCAACGACGGCGCGCAACCACCGTCCGCGGCCCCGGCCACCCTGGTCCGGGAATCCGTGATCCAGCGCGAGTTTTCGGACGCGAAACCGGCCCTGCGCGCCGTCTACGACGCCGAGGTGAAGCCGGAGATTGCGCAGGCGCACCAAGACGGTGGTCAAGACGGTGGTGGTGGGGCCCCGCCGGACGACGATTCGTCCGGTCCCGCCGGACCGCCCGGCGGAAAGCCTCCGCTGTCGGCGCGGGCGGCGGGGTGGTTCTCGGAGCCGGGAAAGAAGCGCAGCCGCATCGGATTAAGCGTCGGCGCCGCTGTCATGGTCGCTGTGCTGATCGCCGGAGTCGGCTATGCCGCGCTGCCGTCCGGCGGGGCCAATCACACGAGTGCCCCGGGTGCATCGCAGCCCTCGGCGCACCCCGCGCGCCAGGCTATTCAGTGGACGCCGATATCGGATGCGCGGGTGGCCCGCTACGCGGTGGCGACGACGCAAGTCGACGGCACCATTTGGGTTTTCGGCGGAATCAGAAGCGACGGCACCGTCACCGCGCGGCACGAGGGTTATGACCCGGCCATCGACGAATGGAAACGCGGCGATGATCTGCCGGTCGCGGTTTCGCACGCGATGGCGGTCACCTGGCAGGGCAACCCGGTGGTGCTAGGCGGCTGGACCAATTCAGACGGTAAAAACGTTGCGGCCGACCAGGTTTGGCGGGTCGTCAACGGTCACTGGGTCGAGCTCCCGCACTTGCTGCAGCCCAGGGCGGCGGCCGCGGCAGCGGTGGTGGGAGACCGCATCGTGGTCACGGGAGGTGTCGACGCGAACGGCGCCCTGCTGAGCACCACCGAAGTGTTCGACGGCAATGCGTGGACGCTGGGCGCGCCGCTGCCCACGCCTCGACAACTGCTGGCCGCGGCCTCCGATGGAAAGCAGGTGTACGCCGTCGGCGGAACGAATGGGGCCGACCTGGCGACGGTCGAGGCGTATGACCTGGGCACCAAATCGTGGACGTCGTTGCCCGCGTTGCCAAAAGCCCGTAGCGAGCTGGGCGCGACGGTTGCGGACGGAAGCCTGGTGGCCCTTGGCGGCGTCTCGTCGGGCCAGGTCCTCAAGAGCGTTTCCGTCTACGATCTGACGACCAGAACCTGGTCCGGCCTGCCGGATATGGCGACCGCACGACACAGCATGGCGCTCGCCTCGGTGGAGCGGTCGGTCTATGCGATCGGCGGATCGACGACGGTCGGGGATCAGCAAGCGATCACGTCGGCCGAGATGCTCAAACTGCCGCCCCGCAAGACTCAGCCGGCACCGCCGTGGCGTCCACTCCCCGACGCTCCGACTCCCCGGCTGATGATGGCGTCGGCTGTGCTCAACAACAAGATCTGGATCATCGGGGGCCTGCGCAACGGCGTTGCGCTGCAAACGGTTGAGAGCTACGAGCCACGCACCGGAATCTGGGAACCCGGGCCTGCGTTGCCGATTGCGCTGCACCACGCTGCGGCGGCGGCGTACCGCGGCGAGGTCGTCGTGCTCGGCGGCACAGGTGACAACATCGCCGACGGGTCCAACAAGGTATTCGCTCTGCGCGGCGGCAACTGGGTAGAGCTACCGTCGCTGCGGCATGGCCGGGCGGCGCCGGCCGCGGCGGTCGTCGGAGACAAACTGGTGGTCGTCGGCGGGCAGAACGGCAAGCAGTTGGTCGGCCAAACCGAGGTCTTCGACGGCACTTCGTGGAAGGACGCCGCCGACCTGCCGACCCCCCGCGAACATCTGGCCGCGGTATCGGACGACAGCTACGTCTACGCGCTTGGCGGCAGGTTGCTTTCCCCCGACCAGAACTCCGGGGCCTTGGAGCGGTTCGACGTGGGGTCGGGAACATGGGCGAAGTTGGTCGGTATGCCGACACCGCGCGGCAGCTTCGGTGCCACCTACATCGACGGCCGCATCGTCGCACTCGGCGGCGAAGAGCCGTCGGCGGTGCTCAATGTCGGCGAGATGTACGACATCGCCACCGGGAAGTGGACGACGCTGCCGCCGATGCCCACCCCGCGCCACGCCGAGGTGGTGGCCACGGTCGGCAACACCGTCTACGTAATCGGCGGTGCGAACCGCCCCGCGCATGAGGGTCCCGTCGCGACCGTCGAAGCGCTCGATTTCAGCTAGTGCCGCTGTTCAGGAGCCTTTGCTGATGGTATCCCGGGTTCGGCCACAGCACGTCGGGGGCCATGGCGGATTTCCGCCGATTGATCGTGCTCGAACCATGTCCCCGAACAGGCACCTAGCGATACTCTTGAGCTCGCGAATCGACATTCGCGGGGAAGTTGAGCGCCAAGAATATGGGTGATGGGTCCCCCAAAGACGCACCGCCGCCCAGCGGCATCATCGCGGAATTGTCCGACTCTGGATTCGAGGACGCACGCCAAGTCGCCAGAGGCGGCGCTGGAGTCATCTACTGCGCCTACGAGACAGCGCTGGGCCGCAACGTGGCGATCAAAGTGCTGCCGTCGCATATAGACGACGAGAGCCGCGAGCGTTTCTTGCGCGAAGGTTATGCGATGGGCGGACTCTCGGGACATCCGAACATCGTCAACATCCTGCGGGTCGGTGTGACCGACAGCGGACGGCCCTACATCGTGATGCCGTACATGTCCTCGGATTCCCTGGCGGTCCGGTTGCGCCGCGAAGGTCCGACCGCCTGGCCCGAGGCACTGCGAATCGCCGTAAAGCTTTGCGGCGCACTGGAAACCGCACACCGGAGCGGCACCTTGCACCGCGACATCAAGCCCGCCAACGTGCTGGTCAGCGACTACGGCGAGCCGCTGCTGAGTGACTTCGGGATCGCTCACATCGAGGGTGGTTACGAAACGGCGACCGGGTTCTTCTCGGGCACAATTGACTACACCGCACCGGAGGTCATGACCGGCAAGCCGGCCACCGTAGCCTCCGACATCTACTCGCTGGGCGCCACCATCTATGCGCTGATCGCCGGGGCGGCCGCGCATGAACGCAAGAACGACGAGGACCTCGTCGCGCAGTACCTGCGCATCAGCACGACCCGGATTCCCGACATGCGTCCGGAAGGAATCCCGGAAGCCGTGTGCGCGGCGATCGAACATGCGATGGCGATCGATCCGGCGGAACGGCCCGCGTCCGCCGCGGAGTTCGGCCGCGAACTGCAGGCCGCCCAGAAACTCTGTGGTCTACGACCTGACTCGATGGCAATTACCAACGCCGGAGCCGAATCGGGCCGCACCCCGAACACGCAGACGGGCGCGCAGACGTCGATTGCCTCTACCGACGCGATCGCGTCCGCTCCGGACGGTACGACGTCGACCGTTCCCGGCGCGGTCCCCCCGGCCGCGGACCCGGGCGCTACCCGGGCGATCGGCGACGTCGTCGGGGGCGCTTCACCGCCTCTGCAGCCGGCGCCTCCCGATTCGCGCGAGTTCTCCGAAGCGGCAAGCATCCTGCGGGGCGCCTCGGCCGCGGAAACCCAAGCATTGCTTGGAGCTTCGGCGAGCGGTGGCTCCGGAATGGGCCCGCCGAGCGGTCCCGGGCAATCGGTGGCGTCCGGTTCGGTCCCGCCCTCGTGGCGCAAACCGTTGTTGGTCAAGGTGCGGGACTGGTTCTCCGAGCCCGGTAAGGGGCGCAACCGCGTTGCGATGGTCGCCGGCGCCGCCGTCGTCGTCGTGTTGTTGGTGATCGGCGGTTTGTTCTTCCTGACGCCCGACAAAAAGAATCAGCAGCCGGTCGCAAGCCAGCCGACCACGCAAGCCCCGGTCGTTTGGAAGCCGATCACCAACGATCGCGTGTCGCGCGTTGAGACTGCGACGACGCAGGTCGACGGGACCATCTGGGTATTCGGCGGGATCCGGAGCGACGGCGCGGTCTCGGCACTGCAAGAAGGCTACGACCCCGTCATCGACAGCTGGAAAGGCGGCGACGATCTACCCGTCGCCGTGCAGGACGCGATGGCCGTCAACTGGCAGGGTAACCCGGTCGTACTCGGCGGCTTCAAAACCGTCGGCGGCAAAAGCGTTGCGACGGATCAGGTTTGGCGAGTCGTCAACAGTCGCTGGGTGGAGCTCCCCCGGCTGCTGCAGCCCCGCGCGGGAGCGGCGGCCGCGGTCGTGGGCGACCGCCTGGTCGTCACGGGCGGTGTGGACGCCAACGGCGCACTGCTGAACACCACCGAGGTCTTCGACGGCACGTCCTGGACCCTCGGCGCCCCGATACCGACCCCGCGCCAACAGCTGGCTGCGGCCTCGGACGGCAAGCTCGTCTACACAGTGGGTGGCACCACCGGGGACTCCGACCAGGTCAACGTCGAGGCGTACGACCCGGTCGCCAAGACCTGGACGACCTTGCCCCCACTCCCCCAGGCGCGCAGCGACCTCGGCGTCGTCATCACCGACGGACGGCTGGTGGCCGTCGGAGGGGTGTCCGGCGGGCAGGTCCTCAAGAGCGTTTCGGTGTTCGATCTGATGAGCAAAACGTGGTCCGGCCTCCCCGACATGTCGACCCCGCGGCACGGCATGGCGGTCGCAGCGGTCGAGAAGTCCGTATACGCGATCGGCGGGTCTAGCACCATCGGCGATAGCCAGCCGATCTCGACGGCGGAAGTGCTGAAGCTGCCGGCCCGCAAGATTCAGCCTGCCGCGCAATGGCGTTCGCTGCCGGACGCGCCGACCGCCCGGCTGATGATGGCGTGGGCGGTGCTCAACGACAAGATTTGGATCATGGGCGGCCTACGCAACGGGGTTGCCCTACAAACGGTCGAGAGTTACACCCCGAAAACCGGCGCCTGGGAAACCGGGCCGCCGCTGCCCATCCCGCTGCACCACGCCGCCGCCGCGACCTACCGCGGCGAGGTGGTCGTGCTCGGCGGTGCGAGCGACAACATCGCCGACGGCTCCAACAAGGTGTTCGCGCTGCGCGGCGGCAACTGGGTGGAGCTACCGCCGCTGACGCACGCTCGCGCGGCGCCGGCCGCGGCGGTGGTCGGCGACAAACTCGTCGCCGTCGGCGGGCAGAACGCCAAGCAGCTCGTCCCGCAGACCGAGGTGTTCGACGGCAGCTCGTGGAAGGATGCCGCCGATATGCCTACCCCGCGCGAGCACCTCGCCGCGGTCTCCGATGGCAGCTACCTGTACGCCATCGGCGGGCGGTTCCTGTCCTCGGACAAGAACTCCGCGGCCCTCGAGCGGTTCGACCCGCAATCCGGTCAATGGACCAAGTTGGTGGGTATGCCGACGCCGCGCGGCAGCTACGGCGCGACGTACATCGACGGCCGGATTCTGGCGGTCGGCGGCGAAGAGCCGACCCGGGTGCTCAATGTCGTCGAGATGTACGACATCTCCGAAGGGAAGTGGAGTACGTTGCCGCCGATGCCGACGCCACGGCACGCCGAGGTGGTGGCCACGGTGGGCAACACGGTCTATGTCATCGGTGGCGCGAACCGGCCTACGCATGAGGGCCCGATCGCGACGGTCGAGGCCCTGGACTTCATGTAGCGGATTTCTGCTGCGGCGCCTGGCGCGCAATGTTCCGGTCTCTTGCGCCCAAAGGTCCCGACGCGAAGCGGCGCTTTCCGGTCTTGTTTGATATATGTCGAATATGGGGATCCGCTAATTCGGATCGGCCCGGTGGCCCGCCCCCTCAACGGGCCACCGGGAACCCATCACCGCGATGCTCTCTGAGATGCCCCACAACGGCGGCATCGAAACCATTTACCGGCCCGGCCATCCGCACCGTTTGTTGTTTTATTCGTGTGCAATATGGGGATTCGTCCCAAGGGCCTCCAAAAGGCCTCCAAAGGGCCTCCAAAGGCCAAAGCGCCAACAACACCCACCTTGGAAAACGGAGCCCATCATGAGTACCAGCACGATGTGGATTGTGGTCGCAGTAGTGGCGATCTTGCTGATCGCCGCGCTGTTCGTGGTGATCAACAAGAGCCGAAACCGCCACCGCAGGCGCCAGGCCGAAGCGATTCGCGAGCAGGCAAGAGTCGAGTCAGCCAAGGTCGAGCGTCGAGAAGCACTCGCCCAGGAGACAGCGGCGAAGGCACGGGCGGCGCAGGCCGAGGCCGAGGTAAAGGCGGCCGAAGCCGCACGGCTGCAGGAGCGGGCCGCCCAACATCGCAGCGACGCGGCGGCATCACGTGATCAACTTCAGGAACAGTTCGACCGCGCCGACAGCATCGACCCGAAGGCCGGTCGCAAGGACCGCGACGAGGCAGAGCCCGTCCGGGACCGCGACGAGGCATGGCCTGCCGAGTCGCCGGATGCTGTGACGGACGCGGAAGCCGTCAAGCACGAGACCTATCGGGGCACGCGCGGCTGACCCTCGGCAAGCTACAGCCAGGTGTCCTGCGTCGTCGTGGTGAGGAAAGCTTCCAGGTCGTCGCGCCACTGGGCGGGCGTCGTCTTGTCCGGCTCGATCCCGGTGTATTCGCCGCGGTAGAACAGCAGCGGCCGCGGCTTGATCTTGGGCGCCTCGGAGACCGCTTCAGCCAGCGACTGCACCGCGCCGAACACCACGAAGTGATCGCCGCCATCGTGCACGGATGCCACTGTGCAGTCGATATGGGCAAGTGATCCGTCGATAATCGGCGATCCGAGTTCGGAGGGATGCCAGTCGATTCCGGCGAACTTGTCGGGTTCTTTGGATCCGAACTGGGCCGAGACGTGTTTCTGACTCTCGGTCAGCATGTTGACGCAGAAGCGGCCGCTGGCCTCGATGGCTTGCCACGACCGCGACACCTTGGTCGGGCAGAACAGCACCAGCGGCGGGTCCAGCGACAGCGCCGCGAAGGACTGGCAGGCGAAGCCGATTGGAACGTCGTCGTGCACGGTGGTGATGATCGTGATCCCGGTGCAGAACTGACCCAGCACGTTGCGGAACGTGCGCGGGTCGAGCGGCGCGGCGGTCATGGTGGGCCTCGAAGTCAACCCTTGAAACCGATGCTGAAGTCGTGGCCCCACAGGCTGATCGCGGTGCTCTCCCGGGCGACCCAATCGTTGTCTTCGACTTGTCTTCCCTCGCAACCGAATTCGACATCGAATCCGCTGGGTGTCTTCATGTAGAAAGACAGCATCAGGTCGTTGACGTGGCGGCCCAGCGTGGCCGACATGGGCACCTTCTTGCGCAGCGCCCGGTCCAGGCAGAGCCCGACGTCGTCGGAGTTCTCCACCTCGACCATCAAGTGCACGATGCCGCTGGGGGTCTCGCCGGGCATGAAGGCCAGACTGTGGTGCCGAGGGTTGCAACCCAGGAAGCGCAGCCAGGCCGGCGGGCCGTCGGCGGGCCGGCCGACCACCTGCGGCGGCAGCCGCATCGAGTCACGCAACTTGAAATCCAGCACGTCGCGGTAGAAGTGCAACGTCTCTTCGTCGTCACGAGTGGTCAAGACCACGTGGCCCAATCCCTGCTCCTCGGTGACGAACTTGTGCCCGTACGGGCTGACCACGCGGCGGTGCTCGAGCGCCGCGCCGTGAAAGACCTCCAGGCAGTTACCCGACGGGTCGGAGAACCGGATCATCTCGTCGACCCGGCGGTCGGCCAGTTCGGCGGCGGTGGCCTCCTTGTAGGGCGTGCCCTCGACGTCGAGCCGGTTGCGGATCTCTTGCAGCCCTGCGGCATTGGCGCATTCCCAGCCGGCTTCGATGAGCCGGTCTCGCTCGCCCGGCACGATCACCAGGCGCGCCGGAAAATCGTCCATCCGCAGATAAAGCGCACCTTCGGTGCTGCCCTTGCCCTCGACCATGCCGAGGACCTTCAAGCCGTATTCACGCCAGGCCGCCATGTCGGTGGCCTCGATGCGCAGGTAACCCAGAGAACGGATGCTCATCACGCACCTCCCAGGAAATCGATGGTGAGCTTGTTGAACTCGTCGAACTTCTCCACCTGTGCCCAGTGCCCACATTGCCCGAAAACGTGTAGCTGTGCACGCGGGATGGTCTTCAGCGCGACCAGTGCGCCGTCAAGCGGGTTGACCCGGTCCTCGCGGCCCCAGATCAGTAGCACCGGCTGGCGCAACCTGTGCACCTCTCGCCACATCATGCCGAGCTCGAAATCGGCTCCGGCGAAAGACATTCCCATCGCCCTCGTAGCCGTCAGCGATTCGGGCGTGCTGGCCAACTCGAAACGCTGCTCGACCAATTCGGGGGTGATCAGTTTCTGGTCGTAGACCATCACCCGCAGAAAGGCCTCGAGATTCTCCCGGGTGGGCTCCGCGGAGAACTTGCCCAGCCGCTTGACGCCCTCGGTCGGGTCGGGCGCGAACAAGTTCACGCTCACACCGCCGGGGCCCATCAGCACCAGGCGCCCGGCCCTGTCCGGGTAGTCCAGCGCGAACCGGACCGCGGTGCCACCGCCCAGCGAATTGCCCACCAGCGGAACACGTCCCAGACCAAGCTGGTCGAAGAGCCCCTTGAGCGCGCGCGCCGCGTAGTGGTTGAACTGCCCGTGTTCGGCGCGTTTGTCGGAGTGGCCGTAGCCAGGCTGGTCGACGGCCAGCACATGAAATTGCTTGGCCAGCACCGGGATGTTGCGCGAGAAGTTTGTCCAACTCGCTGCGCCCGGACCACCGCCGTGCAGCAGCACGATGGTCCGGCCGTTCCCTTTAAAGGACGAACCCGCCTCGTGGTAGTGCAGCTTCAGCGGCCCGTCCACGTCTACCTCCGCGAAGCGCGAGGTGGACTCGAACGTCAATTCCTCGGTAGCGGTCACAGTGCGCCGCTCCTCCTCATCGCAAGCGGGAGGTGCCCCCACATCGCTTTTGCGCTCTGCATCGTCGCGGCACGCACCGATTAGACCATGGTGTCGCCGGGCGGCAACCCGAACTCGTTGTTCCCGAAGATCTGGTAGGCCCGCTCGGGATCGTTGGCCGCGTGCACCCGACCGGCGTGCGCGTCTCGCCAGAACCGTTGCACCGGTTGGTCATTGCCCAGTGCGGTGGCGCCGGACGCCTCGAACAGCCGATCGATCGAGGCGATCGCCCGCCCGGTGGCACGGACCTGGTCGCGGCGCGCGCGGGCGCGCAGCTCGAACGGGATCTCCTTGCCGGCCGACAACAGCGCGTACTCGTCGGCGACGTTTCCGCTGAGCTGACGCCACGCGGCGTCGATGTCACTGGCCGCCTCGGCGATACGCACCTTGGCGAACGGATCGTCCTTGGCCTTCTCGCCGGCGAACGCCGCGCGCACCCGCTTGCCCTGGTGCTCGACGTGTGCGTCGTACGCGCCGTAGGCCATCCCGACGATCGGAGCCGAAATGGTGGTGGGATGCATTGTGCCCCAAGGCATCTTGTAAACAGGTGCGGTGTTGGTCTGATACCCGCCCGCGGTGCCGTCGTTCATGGCCTTGTAGGACAGGAACCGGTGCCGCGGCACGAAGACGTCCTTGACGACGACGGTGTTACTGCCGGTGCCGCGCAGGCCGACGACATGCCATACGTCGTCGATGCGGTACTCGCTGCGCGGGATCAGGAAGCTGCCGAAGTCGACGGGCCGACCGTCCTTGATGACGGGACCGCCCAGGAATGCCCAGGTGGCGTGGTCACAGCCCGACGACCAGTTCCACGACCCGTTGACCAGGTAGCCGCCGTCGGTCACCACGCCAGCGCCCATCGGCGCATACGACGACGAGACCCGGGTCTTGGGGTCCTCGCCCCAGACCTCCTCCTGGGCATGCTGGTCGAACAGCGCCAGGTGCCAGTTGTGCACGCCGATGATCGAGCTCACCCAGCCGGTGGAGCCACACGCGCTGGCCAGCCGCCGCACGGCCTCGTAGAACAGCGCCGGGTCGCATTGCAGACCTCCCCATTGTTCGGGCTGCAGCAGCGTGAAAAAGCCGACCTCGTCGAGTTCGGCAACGGTCTCATCGGGCAGCCGGCGCAGGTCCTCTGTCGCCTGAGCGCGCTCACGGATGTTCGGAAGCAGATCGTCGATCCCCGCTAGGACCGCCTGCGCATCACGCTGTTGAATAGACGTCACTTGGGTTTGCCTCCTGGGCCAGACTTACTCAGTGGACTTACACAGCAGACTAGAACATGTTCTGATTTGTGTCGAGCAGGGTATTCCTGCACCTGGTAGCGATATGAATCGGGTTTTCTGTAACATGTTCTAGTTGTCATGAAAGGGAGGGCGGGTCTTGACGGAAGCTGATCTGGACCAAGCACCCGACGAGCCGCTCGGCGCCCACGTCCTTGAACTGCAGATCGCCGAGGTCGTCGCCGAGACCGACGACGCGCGCTCGCTGGTGTTCGCGGTACCCGACGCGTCGGGCGACCCGGAAATCCCGCCGGAGCGGCTGCGCTACGCGCCTGGCCAGTTCCTGACGTTGCGGGTGCCCAGCGACCGTACCGGCTCGGTGGCGCGCTGCTACTCGCTGTGCAGCTCGCCGTTCACCGATGACGCGCTCACGGTCACCGTGAAAAGGACCGCGAACGGATACGCGTCCAACTGGCTGTGCGACAACGCCCGCCAAGGCATGCGGATCCACGTGCTGGCCCCGTCGGGCAACTTCGTCCCCAAGACGCTCGACCAGGATTTCCTACTGCTGGCCGCCGGCAGCGGGATCACTCCGATCATGTCGATCTGCAAGTCGGCGTTGTCCGAGGGCAGCGGCCAGGTGACACTGGTCTACGCCAACCGCGACGAAAGCTCGGTGATCTTCGCCGATGCGTTGCGTGAACTGGCCGCCAAGTATCCCGACCGACTCACGGTGCTGCACTGGCTGGAATCGCTGCAGGGCCTGCCCGGCGCCGCGGCGCTCGCGAAGCTGGCCACGCCGTTCACCGACCGGCACGCCTTCATCTGCGGGCCGGGCCCGTTCATGGAGGCCGCTCGTCAGGCCCTGGAGACTCTGGAAGTGCCCGCGCCACAGGTACATATCGAGGTGTTCAAGTCGCTGGATTCCGATCCGTTCGCCGCCGTGACGATCGAGGACACCGACGAGGGCGATCAGCCGCCGGCCACCGCGGTGGTGGAACTGGACGGTGAAACCCACACCGTGTCGTGGCCGCGCAGCGCCAAACTGCTCGACGTGCTGCTTGCCAAGGGCCTCGACGCGCCGTTCTCCTGCCGGGAAGGCCACTGCGGGGCATGCGCCTGCACCTTGCGCAGCGGCAAAGTCAACATGGAGGTCAACGACGTGCTCGAGCAGCAGGACCTCGACGATGGGCTAATTTTGGCCTGTCAATCTCACCCGGAATCTGATTCGGTAGAAGTCACTTACGACGAGTAGTCGCGGAGTCAGGTTTCGCTCGAGGGGTTCGACCGGAAGGAATCGCCGATGCGATCGGTAACGGGGTTGGCAGCCGTCGGACTGATGTTGACTTTTCTGCCGGCTCCCGCGGCCGGGGCGGCGAGCAACACGGCGACCACGCTGTTCCCGCTGGACGGGCCGAACCAGCTGGAGACGCACATGTTCCTCAACTGCTTCAAGTCCGACGGCCACTGCGACTTCGTCGCCGGCGCCGACACCCGCACCCCCGACGGCGGCGTGATCGGCTTCCCGCCCGGCCTGTGGGCGCGCCAGACCACCGAGATCCGATCGAACAACCGGATGGCCTACCTGGACGCGCACGCCAACGGGCAGTACGAGCGGGTGATGAAATCGATGGGGACCGACGAGATCACCACGGTCTACTTCGGCGAAGGCCCGCCGGACAAATATCAGACGACCGGGCGCATCGACTCCACCGATTGGGGCACCGGCCAACCCAAGACGGATGAGAACGTCATCACCTGCACTCACGTTCAGGTGGTCTACAGCGGAGTCAACATCACCTCGCCCAGCACCTGCGCGGTCACGACGTTCTCGTAGGCCGGGCTAGCGCCTCTCCGACCACCGAAATACCCGAAGGCACGCGAACAAGCCGCACAGGCTCCATGCGGTCAGGACGAAGAATGTCGTCCAATGCTCCCAGCTGCCGGCCGGTTCGAATGCTGCCATCTCCGGCGGTAGCAGCACCGAGCGAAACCCTTGCGCCATCCATTTCACGGGGAATAACGATCCGAGCGTCAACATCCAGCCGGGCAACGCCATCAGCGGCACGTACGTGCCGGAAACGAACTGCAATGCCACCGCCGGACCATTGGTTATCACCGCCGCCGAGACGGCGTTGCTAGCCAAGTTGCTGACAAATATTCCTAACAGCGAGCAACTGAGGATCCCCAAGAGAAACACCCACGTCAGCGTGAACCATCCGAAGGTGTCCGTAGGCAGGCGCAGCTTGAAGATGCTCACCCCGACTGTCAGAAGGACAACGGCCTCGGCGAGGCTGGCGGCGGCGACCAGAAATATCTTGCCGACGAAATAGGAGACGGCAGTGGTCGGTGTCCCTCGAAGTCGCCGCAGCGCGCCGGACTCGCGGTCGGCCGCAATGCTGATGCCCAGATTGATGAACGAAGTCGACAGAATCCCATAGGCCAAGATGCTCGCCGCGATCACGGCGCCGGTACTGGTGTCGCTATTGGGCAGTTTCGTCGAGAAGATGGAACCGAGCAAGATTCCGATAACCGCCGGCATCGAAAAAGTCAGAACCAGCTGTTCGGGCCGACGGTAAAACATCTTCAGCTCCGGGATGATTCGTGAGACACCGATGCGCAACGGACCGGGCAACGGCGATGCGGGCTCAGCCGGTCGATGCGTACCGGAACGGCGGGCCTGATCGACCTTCATCCGGCGTGGCCGATCAAATGTAGGTATGCGTCTTCAAGCGTGGGCCGGGACACCGTCAGCTGCTCCAATTCCGCCCCACCCTCCGACCGCTGTCTGATCAATTCGGTCGGGTGCTCGGTCTCCTCGACGTGAACCGTGTCTCCTTCGATCCAACGGACCGTCGCGGCCGAGCTGACGTAGCTGGTGAGTCGGGTCGGCGAGTCGATCGCCACGACGCTGCCGTGGGCAAGCACTGCTACCCGATCCGCCAGGGCCGCAGCCTCTTCCAAGTAGTGAGTGGTCAACAAAATCGTCGTGCCGTCGGCCGCCAACCGCCTGATCAGTTCCCAGAAGCGCCGACGGGCGTCCGGGTCGAAGCCGGTTGTCGGTTCGTCGAGAAACAGTATTTCCGGCATGCCGATGATGCCCAACGCAACGTCAAGCCGACGACGTTGCCCGCCGGACAGCGTTCTGACCTTCGAGCCGGATGCCGAGTCGAGGCCGACGAGGCCCAAGACATCGGCGGGATCTCGGGCCTTGCCGTAGGACTTGGTGAACATGCGCACGGTTTCCGACACCGTCAGCATCCCGGCGTCACTGGCCTCTTGCAGCACGATGCCGATCTTGGCGCGCCAGCTCCGGCCGGCGGTTCCGGGGTCCTCACCCAGTACGCGCACGTGCCCGGCGTCGCGTTTCCGATGTCCCTCGAGAATTTCGATGGTCGTCGACTTGCCCGCCCCGTTGGGCCCCAATATGGCGAAGATTTGGCCATAGCCGACGTCGAGATCAAGGTTGCGAACTGCCTGGAGTTGCCCATACGCCTTCGACAAGCCCCGAACATGTACCGCGGATGACCGATCCGAGCCCGTCATTTCAACTGCCCCGTCACGGGTGCGCCTCCGGTTCGACAGGTTGTTCCTGCAGCGCGGCAAGAACTTCGCGCAGGTCGGTCTCGGACAACCGTTCGATCAGCCGATCGACCTCATCCACGGTGAGCTCGGGCACGTCGTTGGACGCATCGTGGTCTGCAACGGCGGGCGCGAGCTCGTCGAGTATGCGCGCGGCCAGCGAGTTGACGCTGACCCCCCTGAGCAGTTCGAGCACCGGCACGTCGATAGCGAACAACGCGTTGATCCTGGACCTGAAATCCATTGCCATCATTGAATCGAGGCCAAGGTCATCGAGTCCGTCGTCGCATCCGATCTCAGTGACGGCCAGGTCGAAGACGGCGGAGACGACTTGGCGGACTTGGCGAGCGACCAGACCGAGCCGGTCGGCCTCTGGGCAGGCCGACAGCAATTCCCGAATTGACGATGTCGAATCCGTATCGGCGCAGGAGGATTCGGTGACACCCAGCTCAGAGAACATCGGCGGCAGTTGTCCGCCGAGCCCGCGGCGAACCCTCGCCCAGTCGGCACCGATCGCGACCACCGCGCAGAGCTTCTGGTTGATAAGCCGATCCAGAATTTTGGTACCAGTTGCCGCAGTGATGAGCTCGATTCCTCGCTGCGCATAGAGTTTCTCTAGTTTCAGCTCTTTGACCATGCCGACTGACCAAGGCCCCCATCCAATGGTGAGAGCCGGCAGCCCGTTGGCTCGACGGTAGTGCGCGAAGGCGTCAAGAAACGCGTTGGCGGCCGCATAGTTGCCTTGACCGGGCGAGGCGATGACCGAACCGGCCGATCCGAACATCACAAAGAACTCCAGATCGTGCTCGAGGAAGGTTTCGTGCAGTACCCGGGTGCCGGTGACTTTTGGTGCCAACACCCGCTCGAAGTCGGATTCGCTCATGTTCACCAAGAGTTGGTCGTCGACGACCCCCGCGGCATGGACTATTCCGCGCACTGGCGCGCCGCCATGACGAATATGGTTGGCAATCCACGACTTAACTTGGTCAGCGTCGGTGATGTCGACGCTGGCGGTGGTCACTCGGGCACCAAGACGCTCGGCTTTGCGGATGGTGTCGATGATCGCGAAATGCCGATCTTCGGGTCCGACCCGCGCCCAACTGTCTCTTGTCGGAATTTCACTTCGGCATAGCAGGGCAATATGCCGCGCCCCCCGCTCGGCGAGGTAGGTCGCGACAACCCGACCGAGAGCCCCAGCCCCTCCGGTGACGATGTATGTCGCGTCGGGAGGAAGTTTGGTCGGAAAGGTTTTGGCCAGGGTGGCGCTCTTCCGAAGACGGGGTACCAATGTTGTGCTGCCACGGATGGCAATCTGGTCTTCGGGATCACGGTCGAGAATGTGCTCGCAAACGCGGACAGCACTTTTGGCCTGGTCGTCGCCCTCGTCGATGTCGATGAGCCCGCCCCAATGTTTGACAAATTCCTGATGACCGACGACTCGGCCGAGTCCCCACAGGGCCGCCTGCGGTGCAACCGGACTGTCGCTGGGCAGTGCCGGCTGCGCGTTGGCGGTAACCACATAGAGGCGTGGCGCAACGGTGTCATGGTCGACGAGAGCCTTGACCAAGTGGAGTATCGCGAAAAGTCCTAGGCGGTGGTCTGTTTCCGAGGCAATATCAAGCGGCCAGCAGTCGATGATCCCGGCGAGGCCACCGTCACGGTCAAGTTGCGTTTGGAGTAGCTGCCTGAGCTGCTCGGGCTGTGACGGGTCGAGCGTGTACCCGTCGTCGACTCGGCTAAGCGTGGCTACGGACTGATGGGCGACGGTGTAGACGCGTTCACCGCAGCGTCGCATCTCCTCGGCGAGCGTTGCCCCGAAGCCTGCGTCGTCTGCCAACACGAGCCATGAGCAACTGGCTGTTGCAGTTGACACCTCACATTGCGGACGTTGACTGTCCGGCCGTGGCACCCATTCAACTTCCAGCAGACCCGTGTCCACCCGTTCGGGCGACATGCGAGACGCGGCGCTCAAGGAGCGCACGGTGAAGCCGTTGAATACCGCGAGCGGCTCGCCCTGCTCAGCCGTGATAGTGATATCGCTTTGGATCTCGTCCTCGTCGGCCGAGATGACGCGTACCTGAACAGTCATGTGTTCTTGGGGCCGACCATAGACGGCGCAGTGCTGCAGGCGAACTGGAAGATAGGGGCTGTCATTTGAATCGGACTCGAAAAGTGGTGACCCTAACAGTGTTTGGAATGCACCGTCTATAAGCGCGGGATGGAAGCGGAATGCGTCGAGTGTGCTGCGCAGTGCTGCCGGAATGACGAGCCGGGCGGTGGCCCAGCCCGCTGCGGCACTGACATCGGCGACGGTTCGGAACGCATCGCCGTAGGACAACCCGACGGCTTGGGTACGTGCGTAAAACTCGGCGCCGTCGATGCTAGCGACGTCACCTGTCCCACTTGCGATGTCGTTCGGTCCCGGCGTCCGAGGCAGCGTATTGAGCTCTGCGGTGGCCGTTATGGCCCACTTGACTTCGCCACCGGCCGTCGCTGTGAACGAAGCGAATTCCAATGTGCCGCTGCTTTGGTTGAGGGTCGTCCGCAATATGGGATCGCAGGTGTCATCGAGTATGACGGCGCGGTGCAGCGCAAGGTTGTCGACGCTGTACTCGGCCGATCCGTAGGCTTGCGCGGCCGCGGCAAGGGCCATCTCTACGTATACCGCCCCGGGCACCAGGACGCTGCCCTGCACTTGATGATCCGCGAGAAAAGGAATTCGGGTAGCACTCAGCTCGACTTCCCAGGTCGGGTGTATCGCGCTCACCGGCTGTCCCAATAGCGGATGTACCGGTTTGTAGTGCAACTCCTCGATCGCCTCCGGGGTCTCGTTCCAGTAGCGCTTGGACTGCCACGGGTACGGCGGAAGCTTCAGCAGGTGCGCGTGCTGCCGGGGAAACAGCGAGTCCCATGCGATCGGGCGCCCCTGACAGTGCAGTGCGCCAACGCAATTCATCAGTACCCGACTGTCGTCTGTATCGCGCCGTTGCGCCGGTAGCACGACCACGTCGGTCTGCTGGGCGGCGGCGATCTCGACCAACGAGGTTGCCAGCACCGGATGCGGGCCCAGTTCCACGAAGTGGGTATACCCGTCCTCGAGCATCCGGCGGACCGCCGGTTCGAAAAGCACAGTGGCGCGGGTGTTTTGCCACCAGTAGGCGGCCCCTGCGGCGTATCGGTCCAACCGGTCGCCGGTCACCGTCGAATACAGCGGAAGCGACGCCGCGGCCGTGCGCAGCCCGTCCAGCGACGCATAGAGTTCGTCTTTCACCGACTCCATGTAATGGGTGTGGTACGGCACCTGCACCGCGAGGAACCGATTGAAGACCCGGCGCTGATCGAGTTGACCGGCAATATCATTCAGGACATCGCTGGCTCCCGCGATGGTCACGGCGGTCGGGCTGTTGACGGCGGCGACGGAAATCCGTTGCCGGTCGTCGGCGACTGCCGTCTCGTCAATGATTGCGGTGAGCGAGTCCGCGTCGAGACCGACGGCGAGCATGCGCCCCAGTCCGCTGGTTCGCTGCTGCAGGCGGCTGCGGTGGTAGATCACGTGGATCGCTTGCTCGAAGGTGAGAACCCCCGCGAGATAGTGCGCGGCCACCTCACCCGCGCTGTGACCTATCACGGCGTCGGGACTGATGCCGAACGCTTGAAATTGCGCGGCCAGCGCTATTTGGATTGCGAAGTTGGCCGGCTGCGCGATATGCGTTTCGCCCATCCGAGAACGGGTCTCGTCCGCTGTCAGCTCCTCGATCAGCGACCAGTCAGCGTAGCGCGAGAGCTCGCGATCGCATTGTCTGATGCAGTCGGTGAAGGCCGGATAGACGCCGAAGAGTCCCCGGCACATCTTCCACCACTGCGGGCCCATGCCGGTACACACGAACGCCACCTTGGGGGCACCCGCTGGTGTGCGACCCACAACCCCGCGTCCACTTTCCGCAAGGTCTCGCAGCTGGTCTCGTGCATCAGAGGTGCTTGCCGCGATGACAGCACGGCGATAGTTCAGGTGTGAGCGACGTTGGCTGAGCGTGTAGCCGAAGTCCAGCGCCGTGACGTCGGGATGATCACCCAAGTATCGGGCCAGTTGGTCGGCTGTCGCCGCAAGCGCTTCCTCGGAGCGCGCCGAGACCGGAAAAATGGCCAGCGGCAACGGCACCGAAGCTTCGGGCTCCGGTACGCCGGTCGGCTCCGGGGGTTCGGCAAGCACGACATGCGCGTTGGTGCCGCCGAAGCCGAATGAATTGACGCCCGCGATCCGTCGTTTGACATCCGGAAACGCACGCCCGGTCCGGGGAATATCGATGTTCCATTCGACGAGCGGCATCCGGCTATTCGGCGTCTGCAGATGCAGAGTCGGTGGTATGTAGGCGTGCTTGAGCACCAACGCCGCTTTGATCAACCCGGCCACCCCGGCGCCCGCCTCGAGATGCCCGATATTGGTTTTGACCGATCCGATCAGCAACGGATCGTTTGCAGGCCGGCCGGCGGCCAACGCGCGGGCGAGCGCTTGCACCTCCACGGGGTCGCCGACGGGTGTTCCGGTGCCATGCGCCTCGACGTAGCCGATATCGTCGGGACGAACGTTGGCGTCGCGTAATGCCCTGGCAATGGCGGCTTCCTGCGCCTGGGCCCTGGGTACGGTGATGCTGTCGGTGCGGCCGTCCTGAGACACCGCGGTACCCAGAATCTGGGCGTAGATATCGTCGCTGTCCATCAGCGCTTGATTCAACGGTTTGATGACGACGACGGCGCCGCCCTCGCCTCGCGCGTATCCGTCGGCGGACTCGTCGAAAGCCTTGCACCGTCCGTCGGGGCTCAGGAATCCGCTTTTGGATTCGGCAATCGCGGTGTTGGGTCCGATCATGATGTTGACCCCGCCGGCAAGCGCGAGAGAGCATTCGCCGTTCCAGATACTCGACGCCGCAAGGTGTACCGCGACCAGCGAACTCGAGCATGCCGTATCGATGGTCATACTCGGTCCGCGAAAGTCAAACGCGAACGAGATGCGGTTGGCCAGCATGGTCATCATCATTCCCGTGGCGGAATGGGTCTTGAGCCGGTAGCGACTGGTTCTGCCCTGGTTTTGCAGCAATTGATAGTCGAGAGTGAAACCGCCTACGAATACTCCGACTTCGCTGCCGGCGAGGCATTCTGCAGGTGTTCCCGCATCCTCGAGCGCCTCCCAGGTGGTCTGCAGTAAGAGACGCTGTTGCGGATCCAGCAGATGCGCCTCACGAGGTGATATCCCGAAAAATTGCGGATCGAATTGATCGATCTCGCGCAGGAATCCGCCTCGGCGAGTCACCATCTTTCCCGCTTTCGCGGCGTGTGGATCGTAGTATTTGTCCGCGTCCCAACGTGTTTCGGGAACCTCACGGGTGGCGTCCATGCCGCTGCGCAACAAGTCCCAATACCGTTGCGGGGTGTCGGCATCGCCGGGAAATCGACACCCGATTCCGACGATCGCCAACGGTTCGCGCGCGTCGTGCTCAGTGGGCATGCTCATCCTTTCGCCCCACGTAGCACAGCTTTGGGCATCGGCGGCCACGACGCCGAGGTTGCGGCGCTTAGCTGGGGGTCGTACGAATTTCTATTGACTATCAATGAAGTTGGAGTGCTGGTGCTGGATGGATCAGCCAGGTGTGACTGATCGGATTGACGGTCTGCTGTCGGCGGTAACCAGAACGGAGTTCACCTAGATAAGGATCGCGCTGCCAGGCCTGAGCCTGGCGCATGACGTTGTCCTCGTCGAACCGACTGCACTTGTCTGAAATCACCGCGTCCACCAGTTGTCCGGCAAGTTGGTGCAACAACTCAAAATTCGCCTCAAACCCGGCGATGAATTCCGAGGCCTTACCCATCATGGCGGTGTGCAGCGTCGTCATGAAATTCAACGGCGCGTACAAATCCACGAACTGTCTTGAAGGGCGCGCGGTTTCGACGGCTGCCCACTCCCGAAAGAAACGTTGCGTGCGATTGCTGAGCGTGATCAATCCCTCCAGGTATGGCACCACTTGGGGGTCGTCCGCGACACTCACAAACCGACCGTTGACGTACAAGAAGCCCACAAAACCCCAGTAGAACGCGATGTCCCAGATCACCTTCGCCGACATCACCGCCGGTGAGCCCATCAGCGGGTATTGGTGGCAATACACCGCCAGCCACATGTCGGTGAGAGACCGAAACAGGGAGTCGCTCACCGCGGCCCGGGCGACGACGTTCTCCCCGTCGAGCTCTCGTGCGATCATGTCCGTAATGAGGCCATTACCGATCGCCACTAGATCGAGTCCCGAGGAATACAAGGGATCCAGGAAAATCCCGGCGTCACCCGTGAGGCACCAGCGGCTGCGGCCGTCGTAGACCTGCGTGGCGCCGTGGCTGTAATTCTTCATGACCCGAAAGTCTTTGATCAGATGTTCATGCTCGGCCAGAACCGCGGCGCACTGCGGCTCCCGTTCGCCAAGCCAGGACAAAGCTTTCGCGAGCGTGTTGAAATCGCCGAATTCGTGCACTGCTGGGTCGGCGACGATGCCGACGCTGGTCGAACCGGATGCGAGTCGGATCAGCCATACCCAATAGCCCTCGCCCATAAGATGATTAGTCGACAGCGCGCGGTCGCCCTCGACAAGTCGCTCTTGCCAGGCCGGGTCATCGCTCCACCCGCCGATGTCGATTTCCGTTGCCACGCGAAGCCAGACGGCGTTGCAGTTGTGCTCGTTGGTGCGCCTCAAGCCGAGCCGCCGGGACAACGCCCGGTTTCGTCCCGATGCATCGACAACCCAACGAGTCGTCGTGTCCGTCACCGTCTCACCGCTCTGGAATGAGACCGTGTTCGGCCGACCCGCCACACCGAACTCAACGTCGACAATTCGGCCGCTGAGGATTTGCACCCCGTTCGCCAGGCACCGTCGGTGGAGTTCGTTTTCCAACCTGCCGCGATCGATCTGATAGGTGACTTGAGGGACGAACGTGGAGCTACCGAGTTCCATTCGCGCAGCGATATCGGTGTTGGATTCGTGAGTGAAGAACATACGCAGGCCCATTTTGCGCAACTGCGCTGATTGCAAATGATCGGTCAGGCCAAGACGGTCCCGAAGATAATGCGCGGACACCTCCACCGTCGACTCGCCAACGGTATGGGTGATCTCGGGTACCGGGTACGAGGTCGGCGAGACGACCAGGATGCGCGTATGGGGCCGTGCCGTGCCGATTTCGAGCGCCAGGGTCAAGCCCGCCACGCCGCTGCCGATGATGGTGACGTCGTGGTCGGCGGCGTTGGCGTCGGCCTCCAACAGTCCCGCGATCCTGCGCGCTAACTCCTCACGTGCGTCCAGGCTCAACTTCGAGAGCTGCGCTCGCGCTTCCATAAGTCTCAACTCCCCCGGGTAAGGATGATTCACTTAATTAATAGTTAAGAACTTACACGGAAATACATTTCTGGCAACACTTGCGTCGCGGCCGGGCGCAGCGCGCCGGGGCGCCGTGCTGGTGGCTAAACACATTGCGAGGCAACAACTCTCCGCGTTATGCACGTGAGTCACCAACGCGCGGCAGCGCCGGGTCGGGAGTGACAAGAATCATTCAGACTTAACGAATATCTAATTCAACATTTTCAGTTTCAGTAGCCGACTCCTCGCAATTCGCATCTTGGGGCAGCGATTGGTCAACGCGCCGGCGGCCGTAGACCCACTCGAATAGCGGTGTCGCCATCAGTGTGGTGACGATGGCAACCAAGACCAAAATGCTGAACAGCGTCGGCGTGATGATTCCGGACTGGAGCCCGATATTGAGAAGAATGAGTTCGATCAGGCCGCGCGCATTCATGAGTGACCCTATGGCGATGGCTTCACGCAATGGCACCTTCCGCAGCCACGCGGCGAATGCGCACGCGACTCCCTTTCCCGCGATCGAAACGACGAGGATTCCGACCGCCACCAGCCAAAGCTTGCCGCTGTTGACGAGACCGACCTGCGTGTTGAGGCCCGAGTACACGAAGAACAGCGGCAACAACAGGGTGGTGACAAGTGGCTCGAGGCAGGCCGTTAGTTGTTGAGCGAAGCGTCCTGGAGGCATAGCAACGCCCAACACGAAGGCTCCGAATATCGCATATATGCCGATGCTGTCGGTGAACCACGCGCACGTCATAAGCAGAATCAGAACCGTGGTAAGTGCCGACGCCGGCAACGAATTCTGGCGTTCGGATTTGGTGCCGAGTCGAGCCAATGCCCTTCGACCGAGGGTGAACAGCACGAGCGTGTATAAAATACCGCCGACAATTGCGGACACGGCTGTCATGGGGCTGCCACGGTGGATGGCGAGAACAATCGCGAGGATGCACCATGAAAACGCGTCGTCTGTCGCCCCGCATATCAGGGCGAGGGTGCCTAAAGGTGTTCCTGACAGCCGTTGTTCGAAGATTATTCGGGCCAGCATCGGGAAAGCGGTGGTTGCGATCGACGCGCCCAAGAACATCATTGCCAGCGCGAGCGAGACGCCCTTTTCGAAATAGACGCCATCCGCCAGCAGGGGAATGGCGATCAGCGCCCCCAGGGCGAGCGGCGTGACGATGCCGGCAGCCGACACTGCGACGGCGGTGCCGGCGCGGTGTCTGATGAGGTTGACGTCGAAGTTGAGCCCGATGAGAAACATGTAGAGGACTAAGCCGATCTGTGCTGCGGTATAGAGCACAGTGTTAGCTGGCCCGGGCGGAAACAACTGATGTTGCAGCCCTGGCGCTACCCGCCCCAGCAGTGACGGACCCAGAAGTACGCCGGCGATCATTTCGCCGACGACTTGCGGCTGTCCGAGTCGTTGCGAAACAAGCCCGACGAGGCGGCAGACGCCGAGGATAACGGCCAGCTCGAGGAAAAAATGGACGGCGGTACTCGCGGGCATGATCTATGCCCCCGGATCCGTAGTGTCGACCAGCGAGGTGAAGCCGGCGGTCATTGGAACGCCGGAAAGTGCGGTACATGCGGGCACGGCGACCCCAGCGTCGTCTCCGGTTGAGCGCGCGGGCACGTGTTCCTCTCAACGTCTCGGGCGAAGCCTTGATGGTGTCCATCCGGTCATTCGTTGCTGTGGTGCGGTTGGATGGGACCACTTCGATCGGCGCCGGCTTCGAGTCGTCGAGCGGGCGTGCGGCCTAGTAGATCGCGGGCAACTCTGCGCCCCCCGTTAACCGTTGGTCACGGCGACGTGCTCAGCGTGATGAGCCGTACGTCGGGTGCGCGGCGGCGAGCACCGCGTCGCGCTCACCAGCTGATGCCGGCGACACTAACGCGGCAGGCCCAGTAGCCGCTCGGCGGCGACGGTCAGCAGGATCTGCTCGGTGCCGCCGGCGATAGTCAGGCAGCGCGTGTTGAGGAAGTCGAAGACCGCTCGGTCGTTTTCCTGGCGGCGGTCAACCAGGCCGCCGCCTTCGGCGACGTCCATTGTGAATTCGGCCAGTGCCTGCCGGTAGCGCACGCCGATCAGCTTTCGCACGCTGGACTGTGCGCCGGGATCCTGGCCGCCCACCGCCAGCTGGGCGATGCGCTGATCCAGCAGCGCGCCCGTTTGGGCCAAGATGATCAGCCGGCCGAGCCGGTCCTGCTCGGCGACGTCGAGGCCCCTGGCCGCCAACAGCCTGAGCAGCTCTTCCATCGGGTTGCCCAGCGCCGTCCCGCTGGCCATCGCGACCCGCTCGTTGGCCAGCGTGGTGCGGGCCAGCCGCCAGCCGTCGTTCACCGTGCCGACGACCATCTCGTCGGGCACGAACACGTTGTCCAGGAACACCTCGTTGAACAGCGAGTCGCCGGTGATCTCGCGCAGCGGTCGGATGTCGATGCCGGGCGATTTCATGTCGATCAGGAAGTAGGCGATGCCCTTGTGCTTCGGGGCGTCGGGATCGGTGCGCGCCAGGCACACTCCCCAGGCCGCCTTGTGCGCGGCCGACGTCCACACCTTCTGCCCGGTCAACAACCAGCCGCCGGCTGGATCTTCGGTGCGCACTGCTTTTGTGCGCAGCGACGCCAGGTCCGAGCCCGCTCCCGGCTCGGAAAACAGCTGGCACCAGAGGAATTCGCCACGCATGGTGGCGGGCACGAAGCGCTCGATCTGTTCTGGCGTGCCGTGCTCGAGGATCGTCGGCGCCGCCCACCAGCCGATCACCAGGTCGGGTCGCTCGACTCCGGCAGCGGCCAGCTCCTGGTCGATCAGCAGCTGCTCGGCGGGCGATGCGGCGCGCCCATACGGCTTGGGCCAGTGCGGCGCCTGTAGCCCCGCATCGGCCAGGGCCACCTGCCGCTTCTCGGCGGGCAGCGCGGCGATTTCGGCGACGGTCGCGGCGAGCTCGGCACGCTGATCGTCGACCTCCGTCAGATCGATGCTCAGCCGTCGGCGCACCCCGGCCTGGGTGAGCTCGGTGATGCGGCGCAGCCAGCGCTCGGCCCCGCCGAGGTATCGGCCGATCGCGTGCGCGCGGCGCAGGTACAGATGCGCGTCGTGTTCCCAGGTGCAGCCGATGCCGCCGAGCACCTGAATGCAGTCCTTGACGTTCGCCTTCACCGCGGGGATCGCGACGCCGGCGGCCAGCGCGGCGGCAATCGAGAACTGGTTATCGTCGGCGGCGCCGGCGGCCCCGGCCGCGCGTGCTGCGTCCGACGCGGCCACCTCGGCCTGCTCGGCGCGGCACAGCATCTCCGCGCACAGGTGCTTAATGGCCTGGAAACTGCCGATCGGCTTACCGAACTGCTCGCGCACCTTGGCGTAATCGACGGCAGTCTCCAGCGACCAGCGAGTGATGCCGGCGGCCTCGGCCGCCAGCACGGTAGCGGCCAGCTCCTGCACCCGCTGCCGCGATTCATCGATCGGGGTGGCCGGTGCCGAACGCAGCACCACGCGCGCCAGCGGCCGAGAAAAATCGGCGGCCTGCAGCGGCTCCAGCTGCACGCCGGCGCTGCCGGTGTCGACGAGGACCCACTTCTCGCCGGCGGGCAGCAGCAGCAGTCCTCCGTGGGCGCCGCCCAGCACGTAGTCGACGGTGCCCGACGCCTGCGCGCCGTCGAACTGAACGTCACCCTCGAGCGCCAGACCGGCGAACCGCTCCCCCGACGCGAGCGCGGATAGAACCTCGGGATCGGGGCCGGCCTCGGAGAGAACCAGAGTGGCCAGCGCGGTGGTGGCGATCGGCCCGGGCACCAGCGCCTTGGACGCCTCCTCGACCATCGCGCACAGATCTTCGACGCTGCCGCCAGCCCCGCCGGCGTCCTCGGCCACTGCGACACCGAAGATGCCGAGGTCGGCCAGGCGAGCGAATACCGGCCGCCAGGCGTCCGGATTGCCCTGCTCGACCTCGCGAATCGCCGCGGTGCCGCCGGGACCGGCGGTGGGATTGCGTGCCCAATCCCGCACCAACTCACGCGCCGCTAGCTGTTCGCCGGTAACGGTCGCTACCACGTAGAGCCCTCCGGGTTCGGAATGAAATGTGACGACAGGAAGCGCTAACTCCCACTAGAACGTGTTCCAATAGTGCCAGCGATCCACCCTCAAGTCGAATGCCATCGCAGCAACAGTCGGTGCGTGCGCCCCATCACGAAGAATGCCGTGGCGCGACTTCTTCGCGGCTCGCTGTCGCATTGCTCAGGCGAACAACTAACTCGCCCGGTGCTGCATTCGCGCCTGATCACGCCCGACTGGATAGGCTAAGTGTTTCAATTTCTTAATGACCTTGGGTTCGCTAGCCCGACGCGCCGGCTGCAATATCGTGGCCGTACTCAGCGCGGCCGCGATCGCCGCAATTGTGGCCGCCCCGCGCCCAGCCCGGGGCGATTGGATCGCGGCCGACAGCACCACTGACGTTGCGTGCGCGACCTCGAGCCGCCAGGTACCGACGACATGGTATCTGCCGAGCACGGCGCCGCTCGGATTGGTGTGGTTGCAGCACGGCTTCGTCGAGGGCAAGAACGTATGGTCTGCCCTTGCCACCGAGGTCGCCAACAGCGGATACCTTGTGATGGCCACCACGCTACCCACCGTCAACCCCTTTGGCTGCACCGTGGAGCACCTGATCGACAACACCGGCTTCCTCGACAACATCGCCGATGTGTTTGCCCACAAAGATGATCCGAATGGCGCCTTGGCATCGTCGTTCGCGGCGGCGACGTCAGATCTGAACCGATCCGTCACGCCGTTGCCCGAGAAGTTGGTGTTCGTGGGGCATTCGGCCGGGGCGGAGGCCGTCGAATACGTCGCCGAGCGCCTGCACAGCGCCTACCCTGCCGCATTCAGTCAGCTGCGTGGCATCATCAGCGAAGACGGCGTGAAGTCATTTATCGGCTCTAATACCGACAAAGCGTTGGCCGGGCTGGCCAGCACCACCCTGCCGATCTACGCCACGGCGTCACCGCACCTGCTCTGCAACTCTTTCCGAAGCGGCACCAGGGCACTTGAACGGTATCTGCCGGATCGGGCGTTTCTCGGGGTGAAGGTGACCACCGGCGCCCACGGAGACGCGCTCGGCATGTCGTCGCCGGCTTACGAGAACCTGGTATGCGGTCGTCCGAAGCCCACGAATGTGGCGGCGGTCTCGGGTCTGACGCGAGGCTGGATCACCGACATGTTCGCGGGAACAATCACGCCCGATTTCTACCCGGGTGGCAGCTACTACGACGACCTACTGACCTCCGGCACTATCACCACGCTGCCGTGAGCAGCCTCGAAGGCGCCGCGGGGAGGGCAGCGCCGGAAACGGCTACGCCGCATCATCGTTATCGGCCCGACCGGGCTGCCGTCCGGCCGATCGCCGACGTCACTACCCTTTACGCGTTGCGGGCGTCCTCGTTCTTCGCCACTAGAACGTGTTCTAATAGTGCGAGCGATCGACCGTCAAGTCGAACGCCATTGCAGCAGGACAGCTCGCTGCCCCGGCGGGATGGAGGTGGGAAATTCACACGCGACTTGGTTATCGTTTGCGAACGGACCACCCGGAAGAGGAGCAACCCGTCAGATGTCGCCGGCGAACACTAACCCGGAGCACGTCTCTGACTCGCAGCCACGCGAGGTCATGAACGTGGCAGTTCTGGCTGAGTCCGAGCTGGGCTCGGAGGCACAGCGGGAGCGCCGCAAGCGCATCTTGGACGCCACCATGGCCATCGCGTCCAAGGGCGGCTACGAGGCGGTGCAGATGCGTGCGGTGGCCGATCGCGCGGATGTCGCGGTCGGGACGCTGTACCGCTACTTCCCGTCGAAAGTGCACCTGCTGGTGTCGGCCCTGGGCCGTGAGTTCGGCCGCATCGACGCGAAGACCGACCGCTCCGCGATGGCGGGCGGCACGCCGTTCCAGCGGCTGAATTTCATGGTCGGCAAGCTCAATCGCGCGATGCAGCGCAACCCGCTGCTCACCGAGGCCATGACGCGCGCCTACGTGTTCGCCGACGCGTCGGCGGCCAGCGAGGTCGACCAGGTGGAAAAGCTGATCGACAGCATGTTCGCCCGCGCGATGAGTGACGGCGAACCGACCGAGGACCAGTACCACATCGCCCGGGTGATCTCCGACGTGTGGTTGTCGAACCTGCTGGCCTGGCTCACCCGACGCGCGTCGGCAACCGATGTCAGCAAGCGACTCGACTTGGCCGTGCGGTTGCTGATCGGCGACTCAGAGTCGTCCGGCTAAACGGGCGGACCGGAGGTCCGGCCGCGAATCAGCTCGGTCTCCAGCATCTCGACGACCGGCAGGCCGGACCGCGGTGGGTTGAGTAGCAGTTCCCCGGCCCGATGACCCTTAAGCAGGCTCGGCTGCGACACCGTCGTCAGGCCGCGGCTGATCGCCTCGGGCACACCGTCGAATCCGGTGACGCTGATCTGACCGGGCACGTAAATACCATGGGCGCGAAGGTAATCCATCGCCGACAGTGCCAAGATGTCTGCGGTGCACATCAATGCGGTGATCCGCGGATTGGCTTCCAGCGCCACCCTGGCCGCTTCGCCACCCGATTCCGGCAGGTGTTCGTAGCTCTCCACCACGGTCAGCGAATCCGGGTCCACGCCGGCGGCCTGCATGGCGTCCCACACCCCGGTGATGCGTTCGCGCTGCACGTCGAAAGTCAACGAACGCAGCCGCTCCGCGTCGGCCACGTCTTGGCGGCGGTCCTGTCCCAATCGCATTGTCAGCAGCCCGATCTCGCGATGCCCCAAGCCCAGCACATAGTCGGCGAGCTCGCGCATCGCCGTCCTGTCGTCGATGCCCACCCGCGACACCCCGGCCAGGTCCTTGGGCTGGTCGACCACCACCACCGGCACCCGCCGCTGCAGCACCATCTGCAGGTAGGGGTCGTCGTCGCGGACCGAATACACTACGAAGCCGTCCACCCCGGCGGCCAGCACCGCGGCCTCGCCGTCCTCACGGCTGCGGGTGGGTCCGACTGCCACCAGCAGCAGGCCCTGCCCCTGCTCTTCGCACGACTGCGCCACACCCGTGACGAAATCGCGCGCCGCCGGGTCGCTGAAGAAATACGTCAGCGGCTCGGCCATCAACAATCCAACCGCACCGGCCTTGCGGGTGCGCAACGACCGCGCCACCGGGTCGGGTCCGGCGTAGCCCAGCCGCTTGGCCGTGGCCAGCACCCGCTCGCGAAGGTCGGGGGAGAGCTGATCCGGCCGGTTGAAGGCGTTCGAGATGGTGGTGCGGGAAACTTTGAGTTCGGCCGCCAACGACGCCAGAGTCGCACGCCGGCGCGGGGTGGGACTCACGTTCGCCGACGCTACAGCGCGTCCTCGCGCGCGCCTAAGCCGCCGCGAACTGCTATTTTCTAATGGAAACGGTTTTCGTTAGTATTGTGACTCGGCGGGCCGGACAGCGCCACCGGAATTTCATGTCCGCGGGCAACGCTGATGGGACGACGGCGCGAGGTCAGCGCTTAAGCTTGCGCGCGTCCCAGCCCGCGGCGAAGGTGGCTAGCAGCAAGCGATGTACCCGGTACTTCGATGGCCGATCGTCCTACTCGCCGCTGGTGCGGTGACGGCCGGCTGCACCAGGGCGGTCGACGGAACGCCGCTGGCCGCCACCCCGGTGACCCACATCCCCGCCGGCAACGCGGCCGGCCCGGCGCCACGCGCGCTGCCGGCGATCGTCCTGGACGGCCTGCTGCTGAGTCAAGACCAGGTCGACGCCCTGATGGGCGGCGCGAACATGACGCTGGTCGGCACCGCGACCAGCACCTCGGACTCATCGACGATCATCGACGATCGCAGCTGCCTGGGAGTCGGTTCGGTGGGCGATGTGACGACCTACGCCAATAGCGGATATGTCGCGATGCGAGGCAACCAGTTCAGCACGCCCAACGCCGTGCAGGCCGACGCCACCCAGCTCGTCACGTCGTTCACCACCGCCGCCGATGCCCAGGCGTTGCTGCAGCGGGCACAACAGGATTGGCAACGATGCGCCCAGCGCCGGTACGGATTTCACTCCTCGAACGGCAATCACAGCTACTTCCTCACCCACGACATACGCGTCCGCGGCTCGCGGCTCGAATTGGCGATGCACCAGGAGGAAGACCCGCGGTGGGGCTGCTCGCACGCGATGGCCGCGCAGGATTCCGTCGTGGTCGAGGCCCGGGTGTGTCTGCTCGACAAGGACACCGATGCCGCGGCCGACAACCTCCTCGATCAGATCATTGCCAGGATCCCGCCATAAGCTAGGCAGGTGGCCGCTATCGACCTGAACGCCGACTTGGGTGAGGGCTTTGGCGTCTGGAGTCTGGGCGATGACGAGGCGATGCTCGGAATCGTCACCAGCGCCAACGTCGCGTGCGGTTTCCACGCAGGAGATCCCGCCAGCCTGATGCGGGTGTGCCGATTGGCCGCCGAGCGTGGCGTGCGCATCGGAGCTCAAGTCAGCTACCGCGACCTGGCCGGGTTCGGCCGGCGCTTCATCGATGTCGCCGTCGAGGATCTCGTCGCCGACGTGGTGTATCAGATCGGCGCCTTGCAGGCGATCGCCTGCGCGGCGGGCTCGACGGTTTCCTACGTCAAACCCCATGGCGCGCTGTACAACACCATCGTGACCAATCACGAGCAGGCCGCCGCGGTGGCATCGGCGGTATCTCTGGCCGACGCCACGCTGCCGGTGCTGGGCATGGCGGGCTCGGCGTTCTTCGAAGAGGCCGCCCGCGTCGGATTGCACACCGTCGCGGAGGCTTTCGCCGATCGCGCCTACCAGCCGGACGGCCAGCTGGTTTCGCGCCGAGAGGCCGGCGCGGTGCTGGACGACCCGGCGGCGATCGCGCAGCGCGTGGTGACGATGGTGTCCTCCGGGCAGATCACCGCCGTCGACGGCTCCCCGGTTGCCGTGAGTGTGGAATCTGTTTGCGTGCATGGTGATTCACCCGGCGCGGTGCAGATCGCCACCGCGGTGCGCGACCAGCTCGAGGCCGCGGGCATCGACATCAGGCCGTTCTGCTGATGCGGCTCAAGCTCGGTCGGCCCGACATCGCGCGCTATTCGGATCGATTCGACGTGCCCGCCGCCGACCCCGGCGGCCTCTCGGCGACTTGGATGGGTGTGGCAACACTGCTGATCGACGACGGTTCGTCGGCGTTGATGACCGACGGCTATTTCTCGCGCCCGAGCCTGGCGCAAGTCGCGGCCGGCAGGCTCTCCCCGTCGGAAGTGCGGGTGGACGGTTGCCTGGCCCGGGCGAAGGTGTCGCGGCTGGCGGCCGTCATCCCGGTGCACACCCACATCGACCACGTGATGGATTCCGCACTGGTCGCCGACCGGACCGGGGCGCAGCTGGTCGGCGGCGAGTCCGCGGCCAACGTCGGGCGAGGCTACGGCCTGCCGGAGAACCGCCTGATCGTCGCGGTGCCGGGCGAACCAATCCGGTTGGGCGCCTTCGACGTAACGCTCATCGAGTCACACCATTGTCCGCCCGACCGGTTCCCGGGCGTGATCGACGCGCCCCTGGTGCCGCCGGTGAAGGCGTCGGCCTACCGCTGCGGCGAGTCGTGGTCGACGCTGATCCACCATCTGCCGTCGGACAAGCGACTGCTGATTCAGGGCAGCGCCGGCTTCGTCAGAGGCGCGCTGGCCGGACAGCGCGCCGAGGCCGTGTACCTATCGGTCGGCCAGCTGGGTCTGCGGCCGCGGTCCTACCTGCTCGACTACTGGGCCGAGACGGTGCAAGCGGTGGGGGCGCGCCGGGTGATCCTGATCCACTGGGACGACTTCTTCCGTCCGTTGTCAAAGCCATTGCGGGCCTTGCCGTATGCGAGTGACGACCTGGACGTCTCCATCCGGGTGCTCGATGAGCTGGCCGCACGCGACGGTGTCGCATTGCACCTGCCGACGGTGTGGCGACGCGAAAACCCTTGGATGGTTTAGGCCTTGGCTTTAACTGTTGCGCTGCTGCTGCTTGCTTTGGTCCTGGGGTTCGCCGTCGCGCGCCCGCGAGGATGGCCCGAGGCGCTGGCTGCCGTTCCCGCTGCGCTCATCGTGGTTGCGATCGGCGCGATCTCGGTGCACCAGGCGGCCCGGCAGGTCGCCGACTTGTCCGGGGTGGTCGCGTTCCTGGGCGCGGTGCTGGTGCTGGCCAAGCTCTGCGACGACGAAGGCCTGTTCGAGGCCGCGGGCGCCGCGATCGCCCGAACGCCGCGCGGCTCGCACGGACTGCTGCGCCAGGTGTTCCTCATCGCCGCCACCATCACCGCCGTGTTGAGCCTGGACGCCACCGTGGTATTGCTGACCCCGGTGGTGCTGGCCGCCGTGCGCCGGTTGCGAACTCCCTTGCGCCCCTACGCCTATGCCACCGCTCACCTCGCCAACGGCGCCTCGCTGTTGCTGCCGGTGTCCAACCTGACCAACCTGCTGGCGTTTCACGTCGCGAACGTCTCCTTCACCACGTTCACCCTTGCGATGGCGCTACCGTGGCTGGCCACGGTCACCACGCTTTACCTCGTCTTCCGCGGTTTCTTCGCCCGCGATCTGCGCGTCGCGCCCGATCCGGACCAACTCGCACCGGCGCCACGGCCGCCGGTGTTCGTGTTGGTGGTGGTGGCGCTGACCCTGGCCGGGTTCGCCTTCTCCGAGCCGCTGGGAGTGGCCCCCGCGTGGGTGGCGCTGGCCGGCGCCTCGGTGCTCGCGGTGCGCAGCCTGCGCCACCGGCACACCACGGTGGTGGAAATCCTTGGTTCGGCCCAGGTTTCGTTTCTGGTGTTCGTGCTGGCGCTGGGCGTCGTGGTGCAGGCGGTCACGCTGAACGGGATGGACCGCGTGATGTCGGCCGTGCTGCCGCACGGGTCGGGGCTGCCGGCGTTGCTCGCCATCGCCGCGGTCGCCGCCGTGCTGGCCAACGTCGTCAACAATCTGCCGGCCACGCTGGTGCTGCTGCCGCTGGTCGCCCCCGGCGGACCGGTCGCGGTCCTGGCGGTGCTGATCGGGGTCAACATCGGGCCAAACCTGACTTACGTCGGTTCGTTGTCAAACCTGCTGTGGCGGCGGGTGCTTCGCCAGCACGACGTCGAAGCCGGCGTCGGCGAATACACCCGCCTGGGTCTGTGCACGGTTCCCCCGGCTCTGGTGATGTCGGTGCTGGCGCTGTGGGGGTCGGCGCGGCTGCTGGGCCTCTAGACCAACGTCAGCGTCGTCCGGCGCAGGGTCCCGATCGGATGATCGACGCCAGTTCCTCACGCGACTGGGCCCCCACTCGCTGACAGGCCCGGTACACATGGCCCTCGACGGTGCGCACGGACATCACCAGCTGCTCGGCGATGTCCCGGTTGGACAGACCGGCCACCACGAGTTCGACGACGTCACGCTGGCGGCCCGACAGTTTGATACCCGTCGGAGTCCGCAGTGCCGGGGTGTGCAGCCCGCCGCATTCATCGGCTAACTCCCTGGCCAGTGCGGCGGCGTACATGCCGCGCCGATGGTGCTGGCCTTCGTCGAACGCGACGGACGCCTGCGCTGCCGCGTCGGCGGCGGTGGCCCGGTCACCGATCTCGCGGTAGGCCGCCGAGGCCGCGAGCAGGCCCTCGCCGTCCCCAGCGTGCAAGGCCGCCGCGTGTGCGGCGATGGCGGCGGCCAGCGGCAGCGACAACTCATCGGCCAGCTCCCGCGCCCGCGCGGCCTGCGAGGCGTCGCCCCATTGAGCCGCGGCCTGAATGCAGGCGAGCTCATGGGTGGGCTGGCCGCGATCGCGGGCCAGGCGCGCCGCCTCCTGTGCGCTCGCCACGGCCTCGGTCAGGTGGCCGCTTGCCGCCATCGCCCAGCCGTCGGCCAGCGCCAATGCGGTGTGCATGAACAGAAACTCCGGCGGCACGCACGAGCGCGCGGCTGCGACGGCATCATTGGCCTCGCCTGCCTGTCCGAGCTTGGCGTGGGCTTCGGCAAGCGCGAAATAGGTCGCCGGCCGTAATCCCGTTGTGACGGAGTGTATTTGCACTCCAGCAACCGCTTCGTGCACCAACCGGGCGGACTCCGCGACGGCGCCGCGGGCCAGCGCGGCGTTGCCCAACAGGAAGGAGAGGTTCGCGTAGGCCAGGCCGGGAATCTCGCGGGCCGAGTCGGCCAGTTGCCTTGCCGTGCTCACGAATTCGTCGATCCGTCCGACCAGCCGGCAAGCCCGGCCATAGACGGCGCCGAACCAATATCGCATGTGGGATGCCTGAAACGACGTCGTCGCGCGGCGCAGGGCCTGCTCCGCGATACCCGAGAGATCGTCGACCTGACCGAGCGCCCCCATCGCCATGATCAACGCAAGCGAGGCCATCATCGCGTGAAACCCAGGCAGTTCCGGGAAATCCAATGCGGCTCGGGCGTTTACGACCGCGATCTCGCAGCGCGCCGACACCGCGTCCAGGCATGCCTGCACCGCCAACCGCTCCGCCCGCTGCGCCGGCGTCTCGGGGCTTGCGGCCAGGCCAGCGAGAATCGGGACCGCGGCGTGCGGTCTGGCGAGCCACCAGATCAGGTTGGCCGCCCGCACCGTCGCCCAGTGGTGGCAGCCGGGCTCATCGTCGCAGGCCATCTCGCGCAACGCCGCCTCAGCGGGCTCGCCGCGGCCAAGCAGTACCAGGTTCATCGCCCGCACCTCGGCCGCTCCGGGCGCGCCGGCTTTCGTGGCGGCGGTGGCGAACCGGTCGGCCAGATCCAGATCGAGCAGCGTCATGGCGTGCCGCGCCGATTCCAGATACAGCCCGGGGTCGGGATCGAGATCCGACTCGAGCCGCAGCAGCGCGCGGCGCACGGTGGCCTGCATGTCGGCGTCGCCGTCGTCAGCCAACCGCGCCGCGAGCCGGCCACGGATTTCCGAGAGATACAGCTCGCCGGCGCTCGCGCGGCGCAGCTCCCCGAACAGCGGGTGGGCGAGCCGGGCCGTCAATCCGGCGGCGGTGCGTTCGATGCTCACCAGGCCCATCCGCTCGGCGGCAGCCACGTCGCTGCGGTCCACCACATCACAGAGCACGCCGATGGCCAGCGGCTCGCATTGCGACAACGTGTCGACCACCATCGCCATACCCGGGCTCAGGCGGCCCATCTGGCGTCCCAGCGTGTCCGACAGGCTCGCCGAAACCGCCACATCGCCGTCCCACATCCACACCCCGGCGGTTTTGCGCATCCGCCCGGCGGCCACCTGGTCGGCCACCAGCTGCCGCAGGAACAGGGCGTTTCCGCCGGTCAGCTTTTGGAAACGGGCCGCGCTGCGCGCATCGACGGGACCGTCCAGCCTGCTTTCGATGACCTCGCGGGTGGCCGCCGCCGAAAGAGGTTCAAGATCAAGCCGTTGTAGCAGCCCGTCCTTCCACAACGCCGTCACCGCATCGGGTTCGTCGCTGCCGGTGCGGATTGTGACCACCAGTCGCACCCCGCCCGACTGCGCCAGCTGATGGACGACGAGGGCAGACAATCCGTCCAGCAGGTGCGCGTCATCGACGCCTACTACGACCTTGCCTCGACGCTGTTGCGCGACAAACGAATTGATGACCCGCTGTACATCGGTCAACGGGTTCGACATCGCTTCACCCAGCGACCCGATGAACGCTCCGAGCGGCAGCGCGTGCGCCGAGTCGGTGCCGACGATCCATTTCGTCCGCTCCCCCGCCGCCGCGGCCCGCCGCAGCGCCTCGTGGGCCAGCCAAGTCTTGCCCACGCCAGCGGCTCCGGCGACTACCACGCCCGAGTGATTGCCTACCGCGCTGAGGGCGCGGCGAATGATCCCCAATTCACTGTCGCGCCCGGTCAACGGCTCAGCGCCGATCACTCGGCGACTATAACGGTGCGGCAGCATCGAATGGGCCGCTTTTGCCGACGTTTCGGTGGGCCGATGTGTAGTGGACACGTAACGGTCGGGTAGTCGACTACGCTGCCGCCGCCAGTCAGCCGCCATCAGCATGGCTTTCGTCAGATAAACGCTCAGCACAGGCGGTGGGCCATGGCGAAGATCGGAATTCACGCGGTGGTATTGGGAGCGAGCATGGCCGGTCTACTGGCCGCGCGCTCGCTCAGCGAGTTCTATGACGTGGTGACGGTGGTCGACCGCGACCCACTGCCCGACATCGGCGTACCCCGCCGCGGTGTGCCGCAGGGCAAGCACTTGCACGGCCTGCTGCCCCGCGGCGCGCAGGTCCTCGAGGAATTCTTCTCCGGCATCCTCGACGAGCTGGTCGTCGACGGCGCGCATTACGTCGACGGGCGGGATCTGTCACAGCTGTACTACGACGTGGGCGGGCACCTGATGGTGCGCACCGGCAGCGCCACCTCGTTCACCGCCTATCTCGCCACCCGGCCGTTCCTCGAGGATCACGTCCGCGCGCGGCTGCGCACGATCCGCAACGTCACGCTGCTCGACGAGCACGACATCGTTGAATTGACCTCGACAACCGACCAGCACCGCGTCAACGGGGCGCAGGTGGTCGACCGCCGGACCCGGGAAGACCGCACGCTGCACGCCGATTTGGTGGTCGACGCGACCGGCCGGGGCGCCCGCACCCCGGCGTGGCTGGACTCCCTGGGCTACGACCGACCGCGCGAGGACGAGGTCAGAATGGAGCTGACCTACGTCAGTCAGCCGCTGAGCATGGCACCGGATGCGCTGCACGAACTTGGCTTCGTCGTCGGGCCAGTGCCGGGTCGGCCGCGCGGGTTGGGAATCCTGCACTCGGAGAACGACACCTGGATGTTCACCGTTTTCGGACTTGCGGGTCATGGGCCGCACCCCGACCTGATGTCGATGTGCGACTTCGTCGAAGACTTCGCACCGCCGCACCTGCTGGCAGCGATTCAGGCCGCCGAACCCATCGGAGAACCCACCCGGCACCGTACGCCGTCCAGCCGGTGGCGCCGCTACGACAAGATGCGGCGATTCCCCCAGGGCCTGCTGGTCGTCGGCGACGCAATCTGCAGCTTCAACCCGATTTACGGCCAGGGCATGACGGTAGCCGCACTCGAGGCGTTGACGCTGCGCGATTGCTTACTCAGCGGCACAAGGGATTTGGCGCATCGATTCTTCCGGGCCGCGGCGGTGCCGATCCGCCAGGCGTGGGAACTGTCGGCCAGCCCCGACCTCTGCCTACCCGAAATCGTGGGTACGCCATCGTTGCTTACCCGGCTGCTCAATGCCTATGTCGATCGTGTGCTCACCGCCGCCGAATACGATCCCGACGCCGTCGATCAGTTCGTCCGAGTGACCGCGCTCGTCGACCCCGCCACCGCGCTACTGCGCCCGGGCATGCTGTGGCGGGTCGCCCTGGCCAACCGCCGCCGACAGCCAGTCGGCCAGCAGGCCAACGTGGGTCTCGGGCTGGCCGGCAACCTAGCCCGCTAGCCGCGGCGATAGGCCGGCGGTAGCGGTATGCCGAGGTCGGCCAGCACAGCGCGCAGCAGCGTCGGATAGTCGGTGATGATGCCGTCGACACCAAAGCCGATCTGGTCACGCATCGCCCCTGCGTCGTTGACGGTCCATGGAATAACCTTGAGCCCCAAGGCATGTGCATGATCAACATACGGCTTGCCGGTGACCAACGGGTATCTGGGCGAGACGATGTTGGCCCCCACTATCAGCGCCCCGATCATCGCATCCCCGACCGCTGTGGCATCGATGCCGGCCAGCCACGGCGAATCCGGCGCCCAGGTCTCCTCGTTGTACAAGGCCACCAACGGAATCGACGGTTCGGCCCGGTGCACCATCGGCAGGGTTCGCCAGTCGAAGCTCTGAATGTCGACGGAAGAGACCTTACCCGCCGACCTGACCGCGCCCAGAATTACGTCGACGAATTCCTGGGGCTCGGCCGATCGGCCCGGCCGGTCGGCCTCCACCTTCGCTTCGATGTTGTACCGCACCCCCAATGCATTGAAGGACCGGTAGGAGTCGACCAGCGCGAACACCTCCGGCAAGGTCGCTATCTTGTTGCCCCACAACACTTCAGCCCGGGGAAACTCGGTGAGCAGGCGACCGCAGTCCAAGGTGCGTAGCTGCGCCAGAGTGAGTTCGTGCACCAGCTTTCCGACGTACGGGTACTGCGGATCGGCGGCAATCGCGGGCCCCGTGTCCATGCATTTTTCGGCGTCGATCGTCGGATCGTGCCACACCAAGGGCTGCCCGTCTTTGGTGATGACGATGTCGAGTTCGAGTGTGCTGACGCCTAGTTCGAGTGATTTGGCGAAGGCACGCAGCGATTCCTCGGTGGTCTCACCACGACCGCCGCGGTGTGCCTGGAGATCGAAGTCGGGTGCTTGCGCCGCGGCCACCGGGAGCGACACCGGCAGCGGCACCAGCAGTGCGACAGCCGTCAGCACCGCGCCCAGGCGCGCGAGCCGGCCCGGCACCCCGGTTAACTCCTGCGCTGACGCGCGATTTCGGCGAGCACCACCCCGGCGGCCACCGAGGCATTCAACGATTCGGCATGACCGGCCATCGGTATCGACACCACCTGGTCGCAGTTCTGCCGCACCAACCGGGACAGGCCCTTGCCTTCGGATCCGACGACCACCACGATCGGGTCGGTGCCGTCCAGGTCGTCGACCACGGTGTCACCCCCTGCGTCCAATCCGATCACCCGCAGCCCACGGTCGGCCCAATTCTGCAGTGTTCTATTGAGATTGGTCGCGCGCGCCACCGGCAGGCGGGCCGCGGCGCCGGCGCTGGTGCGCCAGGCCACCGCCGTCACCGAAGCCGAACGGCGTTGCGGGATAACCACTCCGTGGCCGCCGAAGGCCGCGACCGAGCGGACGATTGCCCCGAGGTTTCGGGGATCGGAGATGTTGTCCAGCGCGACCAGTAGCGCCGGCGGCGACTGCAGTGCGGTCGTGAGCAGGTCGTCGGGGTGAGCGTAGTTGTACGGCGGCACCTGCAGCGCGATGCCCTGGTGTAGATGATTGGCGGTCATCTTGTCCAGGTCGGTGCGGGGCACTTCCAAGATCGCGATGCCCAAATCGGCTGCCCGGGCGACGGATTCGGTCACCCGCTCGTCGGCCTCGGTGCCCAGCGCGATGTATAGCGCCGTCGCGGGCACCCCGGCGCGCAGGCATTCCACCACCGGATTGCGGCCCAGTACCGTTTCGGTTTCGTCGGTGCGTTTGGCCGGCCGGCGTTGCTGCGGCTGGCCGGCACGCTTGGCAGCGGGATGGTTGGGGCGCAGGTGAGCGGGCGGCGTGGGACCACGGCCCTCCAAGCCGCGACGCCGTTGGCCACCCGAACCGACGGTCGGGGCCTTCTTGCTGCCGGACTTACGTATCGCCCCCTGGCGCCGCGAGTTGCCGGCCATCTACTCGTCCATCACTTTTCCGGACCGGCTTGCAGCTCCCACTGCGGCCCGTCGGCGGTGTCGGTGACCTCGATGCCGGCGATTTTGAGTCGGTCCCGGATCTGGTCTGCGAGAGCCCAATTACGCTCCTCGCGGGCTCGCTTGCGGCTTTCCAGCTCAGACTGAACCAGCACGTCGACGGCCGCGAGGGCGGCCGACGTCTCGTCGCGCGTTTCCCAGCGTTCGTCCAGCGGATCGCAGCCCAGGATGCCCATCATCGCGCGGATCGAGCCGGCGTGCCGCAGGGCACTTTCGTGGTCGCCGGCGTCGAGCGCCCGGTTGCCCTCGGCGCGGGCATGGTGGATCTCGGCCAACGCGATCGGCACCGCGAGGTCGTCGTCGAGTGCGTCGGCGAATCGCGGCGTCCACTCGCCGGGAACCACGCCCCCGACCCGAACCCGCACGCGGTGCAGGAAATCCTCAACTCCCACATAGGCTTTCACCGCATCCTGCAGGGCGGTATCGGAGAATTCGAGCATCGAGCGATAGTGGGCGCTGCCCAGGTAGTAGCGCAGTTCCGGCGGCCGCACCCGCTGCAACATCGCCGGAATGGACAACACGTTGCCCAGCGACTTGCTCATCTTCTCCCCGCCCATCGTCACCCAGCCGTTGTGCAGCCAGTAGCGGGCGAACCCATCCCCGGCCGCGCGGCTCTGGGCGATTTCGTTCTCATGATGAGGGAACACCAAATCCATTCCACCACAATGGATATCGAACTCGGGACCCAGATAGGTGCGCGCCATCGCCGAGCATTCCAGGTGCCAGCCCGGGCGACCGCGGCCCCACGGCGAGGGCCATGAGGGCTCCCCTGGCTTTTCGCCCTTCCACAGGGTGAAGTCGCGCTGGTCGCGCTTGCCGGTCCCCGCCCCCTCGCCCTGGTGGACGTCATCGATCTTGTGACCGGACAGCTGTCCGTACTCGGGGTAGCTGAGCACATCGAAGTAGACGTCACCGGCGGCGGCATACGCGTGACCATTTTCGATCAGGCGTTCCATTAATTCGACCATCTGGGTGATGTGGCCGGTGGCTCGCGGCTCCGCCGACGGCGGCAAGACGTCCAGGGCGTCGTAGGCCGCGGTGAAGGCGCGCTCGTAGGTCGCCGCCCATTCCCACCATGGCCGGCATGCTGCGGCGGCCTTGGCGAGGATCTTGTCTTCGATATCGGTCACGTTGCGGATGAACGCGACGTCATAGCCGCGCGCCATCAGCCAGCGCCGCAGGATGTCGAAGGCCACGCCGCTGCGGACGTGGCCGATGTGCGGCTGGCCCTGCACGGTGGCGCCACACAGGTAAATGGACACGTGCCCCTCGCGCAGCGGAACGAAATCACGCACAGCGCCGGCGGCGGTGTCGTGTAGCCGCATGGCGGGGCGATCGGTCACGACGTGCCAGCTTACCTGCTACTTCAGATCGGCCTGCCGCAGCTCGCGGGGGCTATCCGTCGGCGACGACGAGGGCCGTCGCGATCGCGGCCACACCCTCACCCCGCCCGGTCAGGCCCAGCCCGTCGGTGGTGGTGGCCGAGACCGATACCGGCGCCCGCAGCAGATCCGACAGCAGTTGCTGCGCCTCGGCGCGGCGCGGGCCGATCTTTGGCCGATTGCCGATCACTTGCACGGCGGCGTTGCCGACCCGAAACCCGGCCTCCGACACCAGCTCGACGACGTGGCGCAGCATGTCGGCGCCGCTGACGCCCTTCCATCGCGGGTCATCGACGCCGAACACGCCACCGATGTCGCCCAACCCGACCGCCGACAACAGGGCATCGCACAACGCGTGCGCGGCGACGTCACCGTCGGAATGGCCTGCGCAGCCGTCGGTGTCGGGAAATAGCAGACCCAGCAACCAACAGGGCCGTCCGGGCTCAATCGGGTGTACGTCGGTACCCAGGCCGACCCGCGGCAACTCGTTCACCGGCGCACGATCGCTTGGGCCAGCAATAGATCCAGCGGGGTGGTGATCTTGAATGCCAGCGGGTCGCCGTCGATCACCTGAACCTGGCCGCCGACGTACTCCACCATGGACGCGTCGTCGGTGAAAACCGCGCCCGCCGCTGCCTGGTACGCACGCAACAACAGGTGGGTGGCGAACCCTTGCGGCGTCTGCACCGCCCGCAGCCCGGCCCGTTCCGGCGTGCCCAGAACCACGCCGTTGGCATCCACGGCCTTGATGGTGTCATGCAGCGGCAACGCGGGGACCACAGCGCCGTGACCGGCCCGCAGCGTGTCCACCACCCGCACGATCAGCTCCGGCGGCGTCAACGCCCGCGCCGCATCGTGAACCAGCACAAAATCCGGTTCGCCGGGCAGGGCGGACAACGCCCGATCGACCGATTCGGTGCGCCCGGCTCCGCCGGCCACGACGGTGGCCTGGCTGCCTAGAGCTTGCTTGGCCTGGTCGACGCGATCGGCGGGCACCGCCGCAATGACATGGCTAACGACGCCCGAATTCAGCAGGCCCGCAACGGCCCATTCGAGCAGAGTGCGCCCATCGAGTTCGCAGAATGCCTTCGGGATACCGGCGCGCAGCCGTTCCCCCGACCCCGCGGCCGGGACCACTGCGACAACTGTGCCCCCGACCACCTGAGCTCAGGGCCTTCAGGAAGCTGCGGCCAAAACCTCGTCGAGAATGGTCTCCGCTTTGGCGTCGTCGGTGCTCTCCGCGAGCGCCAACTCGCCGACCAGAATCTGGCGGGCCTTCGCCAGCATGCGCTTTTCGCCCGCGGACAGGCCGCGTTCCTGGTCGCGACGCCACAGGTCGCGGACAACTTCGGCAACCTTGTTGACGTCGCCGGAAGCAAGCTTTTCGAGGTTGGCCTTGTAGCGCCGTGACCAGTTGGTGGGCTCTTCCGTGTGGGGAGCGCGCAACACCTGGAAGACCTTGTCCAGGCCTTCTTGTCCGACGACGTCGCGCACGCCGACGTACTCGGCGTTGTCGGCGGGAACTCGAACGGTCAGGTCACCCTGCGCAACTTTCAAGACGAGATACTCTTTTTGCTCCCCTTTGATGGTGCGGGTTTCGATCGCCTCGACTAACGCAGCACCGTGGTGTGGATAAACAACGGTGTCGCCGACCTTGAAGATCATCAGATTCGAGCCCCTTTCGTTACCTCAGTCTAACACGGCGGTCCAACACACGCGAAGCAACAGTGCAGGTCAGGGGCTCAACGCGCGCTGAATAGGGGTTGACAGACGGACGAAGACGTGCAATAGAACACATTAGCAATGCCTGGTCTTGGCCCCGGCACTGCCCTGCCACCGGCGCTGCGGTGCAGGTCTTGCTACCTGCGCTACCGCTTAAACGTGGTTCCTACTACTGTGCATAGTTGCACGCGTCATCGTGCCGCGACTTGCTCTGAACAGCCAGACCGAGCCCAGGAGGCATCGAGTGAACCGCTTCAAGACCAGCCTCGCGGTCGGCCTTCGCGCCCGAATGGTCCTCGTTGGCCTGGCCGCCCTGGTCGCCACCGTGCTCACCGGGTGTGGCGCCGGACAGATCTCGCAGATGGCCACCCAGGAGCCCGCCATCAACGGCAACAAGGTCACGTTCAACAACGTGGCACTGCGCGACATCCGCATCCAAGCCGTGCAGACCGGCGACTACCTGCGCCCGGGTAAGAACGTGGACCTGGTGCTGGTAGCGGTGAATCAGTCCCCCGATGTCGAGGACCGGCTGCTGGGCATCACCAGTGACATCGGCACGGTGACGGTGACCGGCGACACTCGCCTGCCCGCCAGCGGCATGCTGTTCATCGGCACGCCGGAAGGCCAGCGGGTGGCACCGGGCCCGCTCAACCCCAACAGCGCGGCGAAGGCATCCGTCAACTTGGCCAAGCCCATCAGCAACGGCCTGTCCTACAACTTCACCTTCACCTTCGAGAAGGCCGGCCAAGCCAGCGTGCAGGTGCCGATTTCGGCCGGGATGGCTCCGCCGGAGGTCTAACCGGCCGTGTCACACCGGGTCTTGTCGGCCCAGCCGGATACCGTCATGACGTGGCTAATGCGCGCTCACAATTCCGTTGCTCGGAGTGCCAACACGTCACCGCCAAATGGGTTGGCCGCTGCGGAGAATGCGGCACCTGGGGCACCGTCGATGAGGTGACCGTGCTCAGCGCGGTGGGCGGCCGTCGTGCGCCGAGTCGGACGTCGCAGGCCGTTCCGATCAGTTCCGTCGAAGCGGGCGCCAGCCAGCACCGCGCGACGGGCATCGACGAACTCGACCGCGTCCTCGGTGGCGGCGTGGTGCCCGGTTCGGTCACGCTGCTGGCCGGCGATCCGGGCGTCGGTAAATCGACGTTGCTGCTCAAGGTCGCCCACCTGTGGGCGCAGTCCGGGCGGCGCGCGCTGTACATCTCCGGCGAGGAGTCCGCGGGCCAGATCAGGCTGCGCGCGGACCGCATCGATTGCGGTAGCGACGAGCTCTACCTGGCCGCCGAATCCGACGTGCACACGGTGCTCGAGCACATCGCGACGGTCAAGCCCGCGCTGGTGATCGTCGACTCGGTGCAAACCATGTCCACCGCCGGGTCCGACGGCGTCGCCGGCGGGGTCACGCAGGTGCGCGCCGTGACGGCGGCGCTGACAGCAGCGGCCAAGTCCAACGGCGTGGCGCTGATCCTCGTCGGCCATGTCACCAAGGACGGCGCGATCGCCGGCCCGCGCTCGCTGGAACACCTCGTCGACGTCGTTCTACATTTCGAGGGCGACCGCAACGGCTCGCTACGGATGGTCCGCGGCATCAAGAACCGATTCGGCGGCGCCGACGAAGTCGGATGTTTCACGTTGCACGACAACGGAATTGAGGGTGTTGCCGACCCATCCAACCTGTTCTTGGATCAACGGCCCGCCCCGGTGCCCGGCACCGCGATCACCGTGGCGCTGGACGGCAAACGGCCGCTGATCGGCGAAGTCCAGGCGCTGCTCGCCACGCCGAACGCCGGCTCACCGCGCCGCGCGGTCAGCGGGATCGACCACTCCCGCGCCGCGATGATCACCGCCGTGCTGGAAAAGCACGCCAAGCTGCCACTGGCCGCCAACGACATCTACCTGTCCACCGTGGGCGGCATGCGGCTGACCGATCCGTCTTCAGACCTCGCCGTCGCCATCGCGCTGGCTTCGGCCCTGGCCGACCTGCCGCTGCCCACCACCGCGGTGATGATCGGCGAGGTCGGCCTGGCGGGCGATCTGCGCCGGGTCAGCGGCATCGACCGGCGCCTGGCCGAAGCGGCCCGGCAGGGATTCACCATCGCCCTGGTTCCGCCCGGGTGCGAGGCAGTTCCGCGGGGCATGCGCGCACTGAGTGCGCCCACCATCGGGGCGGCGCTGCAGCACATGATCGACATCGCCCACGACCGCCCCGTCGAGCCCCCGGGACCCAAACGGCTATACATTGCGACGCCATAAGCCCTGGCGTAGCAGAATGACAGGCTGTGACGCGTCCGACGCTACGTGAAACAGTCGCCCGCCTGGCACCGGGCACCGGGCTCCGGGACGGCCTGGAGCGCATCCTGCGCGGCCGTACCGGTGCGCTGATCGTGCTCGGCCACGACGAGAACGTCGAGGCCATCTGCGACGGCGGGTTCGCCCTCGATGTCCGATACGCCCCGACGCGACTACGCGAGCTGGCCAAGATGGACGGCGCCGTCGTGCTGTCCACCGACGCCAGCCGGATCGTGCGGGCCAACGTGCAGCTGGTGCCCGATCCGTCGATCCCCACCGACGAGTCGGGCACCCGGCACCGCTCGGCGGAGCGCGCCGCGATCCAGACCGGCCACCCGGTGATCTCCGTCAGCCACTCGATGAACATCGTCACCGTCTATGTCGGCGGGGAGCGGCACGTGCTGGCCGATTCCGCGACCATCCTGTCGCGGGCTAACCAGGCCATCGCGACCCTGGAGCGCTACAAGACCCGCCTCGACGAGGTCAGCCGGTTGTTGTCGCGCGCGGAGATCGAAGACTTCGTCACGCTGCGCGACGTGATGACCGTGGTGCAGCGACTCGAGCTGGTCCGCCGCATCGGGCTGGTGATCGACTACGACGTCGTCGAACTGGGCACCGACGGACGCCAGCTGCGGCTACAGCTCGAGGAGCTGCTGGGCGGCAACGACACCGATCGGGAGTTGATCGTGCGCGACTACCACGCCAGCCCCGAGCCGCTGTCCGATGTGCAGATGATCGCGACGCTGGACGAGCTGGACGCGTTGTCGGACACCGAGCTGCTCGAAATCACTTCGCTAGCAAAGGTTTTCGGTTATCCGACGACGACGGAGGCGCAGGATTCGGCGCTGAGCCCGCGTGGCTACCGCGCGATGGCCGGTATCCCCCGGCTGCAGTTTGCCCACGTCGACCTGTTGGTCCGCAACTTCGGGACGCTGCAGGGTCTGTTGGCGGCCAGCGCCAACGACCTGCAATCGGTCGACGGTATCGGCTCGATGTGGGCCCGCCATGTGCGAGAAGGGCTGTCGCAGCTGGCGGAGTCGACGATCGCCGACCCGCTCAACTAGCCCGCGGGCGACGGACCGGGAGCTGCCCCGGGCGGAGCCTCGGGCTGCGGCACCGCCGGCTGACCCGGAACCGGCCCCGGCGGGGGCGGCGGCTGGTTCAGAATGAACGGCACCGCGAGCGAGCGCAGGTTGCCCAGCTGAACGACGAGGTTGTAGGTGCCCGGTCCGATCGCCGGGCGCGGCAGCGGGCAGTGCGGCGAGGATCCCATCCCCGTCCACGTCACCGCCGTCGTCACCTGCTCGCCGGGCGTGAAGGTCTTGACCAGGGTCTCGTTGGACGGCGCGCAGTCCAGGTTGGACCACAGCCGCTTGTTGTCCAGCGAGTACACGTAGGCGGCCAGGACGGCGGCGCCGACGTCACGCTTGCACGCCACCAGGCCGATGTTGGTGACGACCATCGTGAACTTCGGCTGGTCACCGATGAAGTACTGCGGCGCGTTGGTCAGGCCCTTGACGGCCAGCGTCGAGTCGGGGCAGTCGTCGCCCTCCTTGAGCACCGGCGGCGGCTGCACCGCGGCGGTCGGGGTTGGCGACTCCGGATTCTGGCCCTGGGGGCCCGGCACCGGGCCGACGCCCTCCTGCCCCGGCGGGGGCGGCGCTTGCGGCGGGGGTGCTGCCGGGGTGCTTTGACCCGGGCCGGCCTTGTTGACGCTGGCAGGCTTGGCGCCCGCACTGTTGCCCATAAAGGCGATGACAATCGCGACAGCGATGCCGATCACGACGACCGCGATCCCCAGGGCCAGCCCCCTGCGCCGCCAATAGATCTCCGTGGGTAGCGGGCCACGCGGTTCCAGATCCAGCACGGTCACACAATAAGTCCAGGTCACGCCGATTTGTCCGATCCGAGTCGGCGTGTCGCGATGTTAGCTGGGCGCCGACCGTGTTAGTGGCGCGTGCTGCTGGCGAGACCCGCCCGTTATTCGCCGATGTCGCCGACGTGATCGACCAGCGCTGCGCGCCCGTCGGCGAGGTGATAGGTGACCCCGGCGAGCGCCAGCGTGCCAGCCGAAACGCGGTCGGCGATGGCGGCAGAACGCGATTTGAGCTGCGCCAGCGTCTCGCTCACGTGCCGTGCCTCGAACTCGTCGACACGACTGAGTCCCTCACGCCGGCCCAACAGGATCGACGGCGCGACCCGCTCCACCACGTCGCGCACAAAACCGCCCGGGATCGCACCGTCGTCGACCGCGCCGATGGCGGCCTTGACGGCGCCGCAGCTGTTGTGGCCGAGGACGACGATCAGCGGAACGTCGAGCACCGTGACCGCAAACTCGATCGAGCCCAGTACCGCGGTGTCGATGGCCTGGCCGGCGGTGCGAACCACGAACATGTCGCCCAGGCCCTGATCGAAGATGAGTTCGGCCGCGACCCGGCTGTCCGCACAGCCGAACACGACCGCGGTGGGCTTCTGCCCGGAAGCCAGGCTGGCACGATGCTCGACGCTCTGGCTCGGGTGTGCAGGCTGTCCGGCGACGAATCGCTCGTTACCCTCTTTGAGTGCTTTCCATGCGGATACCGGATTGGAGTTGGGCATGGGACACATTCTGGCTTGCCGAGGGCACCGATGACTAGCCAGGGGCAAATCCCGGCGAGTGAACTTCTGGGTTGGTACGAACGCTCACGCCGTGATCTGCCCTGGCGGGAACCGGGTGTGGACGCGTGGCAGATCCTGGTCAGCGAATTCATGCTGCAACAGACGCCGGTGGCCCGGGTGCTGCCGATCTGGACGGACTGGGTACGGCGCTGGCCCACCCCGTCGGCGACCGCCGCGGCCAGTGCGGCCGACGTGCTGCGGGCCTGGGGCAAGCTGGGCTACCCGCGACGGGCCAAGCGCTTGCACGAATGCGCGATCGTCATTGCGCGCGATCACGGCGACGTCGTTCCCGACGACGTCGAAACCCTGCTGGAATTACCGGGTATCGGCACCTACACGGCGCGAGCCGTGGCGTGCTTCGCCTACCGCAAGCGGGTGCCGGTGGTGGACACCAATGTGCGACGGGTGGTCGCCCGAGCCGTGCACGGCCTGGCCGACGCCGCTGCGGCGTCGGCCACCCGCGACCTTGCCGACGTCGCGGCGCTATTGCCGCAAGACGCCACGGCGCCGCAGTTTTCGGTAGCACTGATGGAACTGGGCGCCACGGTGTGCGTTGCGCGCACACCGCGCTGCGGGCTGTGCCCGCTTGAGCGCTGCGCGTGGCGGCAGGCCGGCTTTCCTCCCGCACAGGGGCCGCCAGCCCGCCGCATTCAGACGTACGCCGGAACGGATCGCCAAGTTCGCGGACGGTTGTTGGATGTATTGCGCGCCAAGGATTCTCCAGTAAGCCGGGCAGAGCTGGACGTGGCGTGGCTCACCGATACCGCCCAACGCGACCGAGCGCTGTATTCGCTCCTTGCCGATGGCCTGGTGACGCAGACCAGCGACGGCCGGTTCGGGCTAGCCGGCGAGGAATAGTTCGACCGCTTCACGGTAGACCTGCGGCGCTTCGTCGTGAATCAGATGGCCGGCTTCGGGAATTGCTAAATATGTTGCCGCCGAATGTTTTTCGTACATATCGCGCATCTGGCCGGGCGGAGTGACGGAATTGCCTGCCTCGAGCAGCAGCGCCGGCACGCGGACCGCGAGCCAGTGCTCCCAGTAGTCCCGGGTGCCCCATTCGGCGGCGATCTCGATCCATCGCGCGGTGTGACCGTGTAACCGCCAACCGGTGTCGGTATGGTCGAAGGCTTCCAGGAAGTAGCGGCCGGCGACCGGACCGAACTCGTTGTAAACCCGTTCGGCAGTGTCGAATTCGACCGGAAGCGCGTGCAGCCATGGCTCCCACGGACCGGTGGTACGGCCGCGAAAGTCGGGCGCCATGTCCTCGAGGACCAGGGCCGACACCAATTCGGGGCGCTGTGCGGCCAGGCACCAGGAGTGCAGTGCCCCCATCGAATGTCCCACCAGCCGCACCGGCGTCTCCAATGTGGTTACCGCATCGGCGAGGTCGGCCACGAAGCGTTCGGTGCTGATCGGGTACGGGTCCTCGACGTCGCGGCCCCGATGCCACGGCGCATCGTAGGTGTAGACGGTGCCCAGCCGGGTCAGCCACGGCAGCTGGCGCGACCAGGTGGTGCCACGGCCCATCAGGCCGTGGACCAATATCAACGGCTCGCCTTGCCCGCCCCGGCAAGTCAACAGATCGGTGGGCATAGCACCATCTTGCGTGGCCCGCCCGTCAGCCGGACAGGCCAGGGTGCGGGGTAGCCTAGCGAACATGCCGCCAGTGGTGAAGATCAACGCAATTGAAGTGCCCGCCGACGCTGGTCCTGAGCTGGAAAAGCGCTTCGCCCATCGCGCCCATGCGGTGGACAACCAGCCCGGCTTCCTCGGCTTTCAGCTGCTGCGTCCGGTGAAGGGCGAGAACCGCTACTTCGTCGTGACACACTGGGAGTCCGATGAAGCATTCCAGGCGTGGGCGAGTGGGCCCGCCGTCGAAGCCCATGCTGGTCAGCGCGCCAACCCGGTGGCGACCGGGGCGTCGCTGCTGGAATTCGAGGTTGTCATGGACGTCGCGGGGAGCAAGCCGTCTGAATAGGCTGCACAGGCTGGGTCCCGCAGGACAGCGCGTGTTGGCCGTGACGGCGGCCGCGGCACTCGTGGCGACTCTGGCTCCGGGTTGCTCGTCTTCGCCGTCACCGCAGGCAAACGCGGCCAATCCGGGACGAGCGATCGACACCCGGACACCTCCGGGACTGCGGGCCCAGCAGACCGTCGACATGCTCAATTCCGACTGGCCGATCGGCCCGATCGGAGTGCGCACGCTTGCCGCGCCCGACGAGGTGGACTCGGTCGAAAAGACCATGGAAGAACTTTGGTGGGATCGTCCCTTCACCCTGGACGGGGTCGACATCAGCGCCAGTGTCGCCACGCTGCACCTCACCTCGTCCTACGGCGCGCGCCAAGACATCCGGATCCACACCGATGACATCGGCCGGGTTGATCGATTCGAGCTCGACACGATGGCGCCGACGATCACCTCGTGGCATGACATCGATGCGACGCTGAGCAAGACCGGCGCGCGGTACTCCTATCAGGTCGCCAAGGTCGACAAGTCCGTTCCGGGCCACTGCGATCCCGTGATGGGGACCAATACCGTCGAATCTCTGCCGCTGGCATCGATTTTCAAGTTGTACGTGCTGCACGCCCTGGCCGGCGCGGTGCGCAACCACACGGTGTCCTGGGACGAACAGCTGACCGTTACCGACAAGAGCAAGGCGGTGGGCTCTTCGGGCCTGGGACTTGCTCCCGGCGACCATGTCTCGGTGCGCACCGCGGCCGCGAAGATGATCGCCAACAGCGACAACATGGCCACCGACTTGCTGATCGAAAGAATGGGCAAGCACGCCATCGAATCCGCGCTCGCCTCGGCCGGCCATCACGATCCGGCCAGCATGACCCCGTTCCCCACGATGTACGAGCTGTTCTCGATCGGCTGGGGCGAACCGGATCTGCGCAGCCAGTGGCAGAACGCGACCCCGCAGGTCCGCGCCCAGCTGCTGGCGCAGGCGAATTCCGCTCCCTACCAACCTGATCCGGCGCGCGCCCACACTCCCGCCTCGGCCTCCGGGGTGGAGTGGTATGGCAGCGCCGAGGACATCTGCCGGGTTCATGCCGCGCTGCAGGCCGACGCCGTCGGCGAAGCCGCACCCGTCAAGCAGATCCTGTCGGCCGTGTCGGGTATCCAGCTGGACCGAAACGTGTGGCCGTACATCGGCGCGAAAGCCGGTGGGCTACCGGGCGATCTGACCTTCAGCTGGTACGCCGTCGACAAGACGCAGCAACCGTGGGTGGTCAGTTTCCAGCTGAACTGGCCGCGTGACCATGGGCCGAAGGTGACCGGCTGGATGCTGGGAGTGGCCAAGAAGACTTTCGCGCTGGTCGCGCCGCAGTAATCCCTGCAGCCGCAGCGTCCAACGACCGTGCGCATCCGCGAATCGCTACTGGATACGTTTCCGGGGCGCCTGTTCATCCGGGACATGTGGTTATCTGGCGGCTTCGACACGCCCGAGCACCTGATCAGGGCCGCGGCCTCGGCGGTGGGCAGGTACCTGTATTCCGGTGGTTGTCTCGACGTCGCCGATTTCGACGTGAACGATTCTGAGCTTCGCCAGCTCGACGCCGTATCGCTCGCGGCCCTGACGGCGCTCCCCACGTTCGACTCGCCGCAGATCCATCAGGGAACGCTGGGCACGTTGCGCGCACCGAACGTCCGCAACCGGAATCCTTTGAGCGCGTTGCCCGATGGGGCGTTCTGGACGTCTACCCCGGTCACCGCAGACGAGGACTCGTGGACCCTCTGCGGCGAGAACTTGAGGCGCGAAATGCCGCGCTGGGAAATATATTTCGACATCGCACGCGTTCGCGTCGCCCGGATCGAGTCGGCCCGTGACTGGGCCGATTTGATCGATTCCAACACCGTTGCGGCGAACGGCTGCAAGTACCCGGATTGGCCGGCGATCGCGCAGTCCTGGGATGCGGTACACCTGTCGCCCACGGGATTGTTGCTGGCCCATCCCCAGATCTCGACCACCCCGTTCAGCAGTGCCGATGGGTCCGGCCACGTGCACAGCCAGACCGGACCCTATGCCAGCGTCGGGGACTGGTCCTCGGTGTCCACCGCCTGGCTGCACGAGCCACCGAAATCGGAATTCACGCGGGCGCCGGCCCCGATTGACCCTGGGTGACTTACGCGGAAATGCAGCAAGGCGCGAACAGACTTGGCCGAAATTGATCCAGCACGCACACGAAAGTAGCTATACTTCAACATATTTCAGGCTGAATACGATCCTTATTGCCAAGCTAGTTGGGTGTTGGTGAGGGGCGTCGATCCGTGCCCCGTCGCCAGGCCCCGATTGGCTCTCGGGCCTAAGAGGCTTACGAATTTGACAGCATATGCGCTATCGAGTTCCGTTAAGCCGCGTGGCCGAATAACGCGCAGGACGCATTACATCCTTAGTGTCCAACGATTTTCGCGAAAGTTTATGGCGATGCAGCTCAGCGGCGCGATGTCGATGCGCCAAAACGATGTCGGTGCAACGCCAAGGGTGATGACGATTGCCGCCCGGATGATCGCTGGATGGGTGACCGCCACCACCCGTAAGGTGTTGTTGGCCAAGGAATCCAGCCATCCACCCACGCGGTCAATCAGGTCGACGATGGACTCGCCGCCGTGCGGCGACGCAGCCGGATCACTCAGCCACGCCTCGCGGTCGGCCGCGGGGACACCCTCGAGGGTCTGCCCACGCCATATCCCGCAATCGAGATCGGCCAGCCGCGGCTCGGTCGTGGCATCCAGGCCCAGCAACTGCGCGGTTTGCCGGACCCGCATTTCGGGGCCAGCCAGCTGGCGAGCGCCGCGAATATCAAGGCCCGCAGCGGCTTCGGCCTGTCGACGACCGATATCACTAAGCGGCTCGTCGGCCGGAAAACGCACGGCCGCCATCGCATCGGTCATAGCGTGCGACACCATTGCCAGCCGCACGACCTCCGTCACGCGACGGTGCTCGCTACCCGTCCGCTCTCGGTGCGCTCTCCCAGCAACCGCCCCGCCAGCGTCGCGAAGACCAAGCCGATGGTCACCCAGAGCAACAACTGCGTGCCCAGCGACAGCAACCTGAATTCGTAGAGGACATCCGCGGGAAAGCCGGGATAGACGATCGCACCCGAGGCGTCGCGCAACGGTTCGGGCGTCTCGTCGACCGCGGGTAACAACACCATCACCACCGCGACGGCCACCAGGTAAGCCCCGGCGGCGAGCAGCCGTCCATTCCACGCGCCGAACCGGTCGGTCAACGACCGAGCCAGCCAAACCGCCGCAACCGCCAGCACCACCGAGACCAGCACCATCGTCAGGTACCAGGCCGTGCGCATCCCGATCGTGTCGGACTGGCCGACGGCCGGTGGATTCGGGGGATATTTCACGAAGGGGACCAGGTACACCGCCACGAACGCACCGGCCGCCAGAAGCAGCGAAAGCCGGCGTGGTGCAGGGCTTTGCGCGCGGGCATGCAAGACGCAGAACAGCACCGCGAACAATGCGCCCATCGCCAGACCGAAGATCAGCACCCCGAAACCCAGCCCTGGGTTGGCCTGCACGCCACGAGTGAACAGCTCGGCGCCATGTTCGTGCACGCCGTGGGCGTTCTCGGCGTCAGTTCGACCGTCCTCAAATTCGATCGCGCGGGAAATGACGGGTTCGGCACACACACGGGCGAATATGAATGCCAGCACGGCGCCGATTGCGCCCGCCAGCAGCCCGCGTCCGATCAGACGCTTCTCCACGCCGGGTCAGTGGCAGGGGAAGCCGAGGAGATGGCGCGCATCGTGCACGAATTCATGCACATGCGTGTCGCTGCCGAACAGCGACACCGCGCCCTGATCGACACCGACGAAGTAAAGAGCCAACAACGCCAGGAAGGCGGTTGCCGCCAACCAGAGCGCGGCACGTGCCGCCGACAAATCAATCGAGCGGGCACCGGTCGTCTCGGAACTGGACACTGTTGACTCCTTCTGGGAATGACGCGTCCCATTTCGGTGACGGGTTCCGGGTCTGACTTTCTACAGTGGCGCGACCGTTCTGGAATTTCACCAGGATTCCGTTACCCATCGGAACAGTCGTCAGTCTAAACGGACTGGACGATGGAGCAAACAATCACTGCTGCGCGGGGCCGCCACCGTAGCCGAGCTGGCTGGCCGTGTACTTCGCCCCGTCCGTGACCGGCACCGCCTCCACGGCCGTGCCGTAGGCGCAGATCTCGGTCCAGACGTCGCCGATCTCGGTGGTGTCGAATCGCATCGCGATGATCGCGTTGCCGCCGCGGTTGCGCGCCTCCGAGATCAGCCGGCCCATCGCCTCGTTGCGGCTTTCGGCCAAGTTCTTGGTCATCCCGGCCAGCTCCCCGCCGAACATGGCCTTGAAGCCCGCGCCCATCTGGGAGAACGCATTTCGCGATCGGACCGTCAGGCCGAACACTTCGCCGCAGACGCGTCGAATCTCCCAGCCCGGCAGGTCATTCGTGGTGACGATCAGCACAGGTAAGCCCCTTTAGCACTCGGCACAGCAAAACGGGTGGTTGGTCCGGTCAGAGACTAGACCGATTGTGGCAACCTGCTTCGCGCGGCTCCGCCGCGCTCGCGATCGCCACGCCACCCGTTTGCTGTAGTGCTACTGGTTCTCGGGCGCGGCGTGCGCTCCGGCCTTCTGCAGCTCCGGCTCGGCCGGCGGCTTACGCGTTCCGGTGAATGTGAAGACCGCGTCCTCGCCGGTGCCTTCGCCGTCCCAGTTGTCCACGTCGACGGTGACGACCTGTCCGGGTCCGACCTCGTCGAAGAGGATCTTCTCCGACAGCTGGTCCTCGATCTCGCGCTGGATGGTGCGCCGCAGCGGGCGAGCACCCAGCACCGGGTCGAAGCCGCGCTTGGCCAGCAACGACTTGGCCTTGTCGGTCAGCTCCAGAGCCATGTCCTTGGTCTTGAGCTGCTTGCCGACGCGCTCGATCATCAGGTCCACCATCTGGATGATCTCGTCGCGAGTCAGCTGGTGGAAGACGATGATGTCGTCGATACGGTTCAGGAACTCCGGGCGGAAGTGTTTCTTCAGCTCGTCGTTGACCTTCTGCTTCATCCGCTCGTAGTCGTTCTCCCCGCCGCCCTGGGTGAAGCCCAGGCCGACCGGCTTGGAGATGTCCGACGTACCGAGGTTGGACGTGAAGATCAGCACGGTGTTCTTGAAGTCGACCGTGCGACCCTGCCCGTCGGTGAGCCGGCCATCCTCGAGGACCTGCAACAGGCTGTTGTAGATCTCCTGGTGTGCCTTCTCGATCTCGTCGAACAGCACCACGGAGAACGGCTTGCGGCGCACCTTCTCGGTGAGCTGACCACCCTCCTCGTAGCCGACGTAGCCCGGCGGGGCGCCGAACAACCGCGACGCGGTGAACCGGTCGTGGAACTCGCCCATGTCGATCTGGATGAGCGCGTCGTCGTCGCCGAACAGGAAGTTGGCCAGCGCCTTGGACAGCTCGGTCTTACCGACACCGGAGGGGCCGGCGAAGATGAACGAACCGGACGGGCGCTTGGGGTCCTTCAACCCGGCGCGGGTGCGGCGGATCGCCTTGGAGACAGCCTTGACCGCATCCACCTGGCCGATGATCCGCTTGTGCAGCTCGTCTTCCATGCGCAGTAGGCGGGTGGTCTCCGCCTCGGTGAGTTTGAACACCGGGATGCCGGTCCAGTTACCCAACACCTCGGCGATCTGCTCGTCGTCGACCTCGGCGACCACATCGAGATCACCTGAACGCCACTGCTTTTCGCGCTCGGTCCGCTGGGCGACCAGTTGCTTCTCCCGGTCGCGCAGACTGGCGGCCTTCTCGAAGTCCTGTGCGTCGATCGCCGATTCCTTCTCCCGGCGTGCCTCGGCGATCTTCTCGTCGAACTCGCGCAGGTCTGGCGGCGCGGTCATCCGGCGGATGCGCATCCGGGCGCCCGCCTCGTCGATCAGGTCGATCGCCTTGTCCGGCAGGAACCGGTCGTTGATGTAGCGGTCGGCCAGTGTGGCGGCCGCAACCATCGCGGAATCGGTGATCGAAACCCGGTGGTGCGCCTCGTAGCGGTCGCGCAGGCCCTTGAGGATCTCGATGGTGTGCTCCACCGTCGGCTCGCCCACCTGCACCGGCTGGAAGCGGCGCTCCAGGGCGGCGTCCTTCTCGATGTACTTGCGGTACTCGTCGAGGGTGGTGGCGCCGATTGTCTGCAGCTCGCCACGGGCCAGCTTCGGCTTCAGGATCGACGCGGCATCGATCGCGCCCTCGGCGGCCCCGGCACCCACCAGCGTGTGCAGCTCGTCGATGAACAGGATGATGTCGCCGCGGGTGTTGATCTCTTTGAGCACCTTCTTCAGGCGTTCTTCGAAGTCACCGCGGTAACGGCTGCCGGCGACCAGCGATCCCAGGTCGAGGGTGTAGAGCTGCTTGTCCTTCAGCGTCTCGGGCACCTCGCCGTGCACGATGGCCTGCGCCAGGCCCTCGACCACGGCGGTCTTGCCGACGCCGGGCTCGCCGATCAGCACCGGGTTGTTCTTGGTGCGCCGGCTCAACACCTGCATCACCCGCTCGATTTCCTTCTCGCGGCCGATGACGGGGTCCAGCTTGCCTTCCATCGCGGCAGCCGTCAGGTTGCGCCCGAACTGGTCGAGCACCAACGACGTGGACGGGCTGCCCGACTCGCCGCCGCGGCCACCGGTCCCGGCCTCGGCGGCCTCCTTGCCCTGGTAGCCGCTGAGCAGCTGAATCACCTGTTGGCGCACCCGGGTCAGCTCGGCGCCGAGCTTCACGAGCACCTGGGCGGCAACGCCCTCGCCCTCCCGGATCAGGCCGAGCAGGATGTGCTCGGTGCCGATGTAGTTGTGGCCGAGCTGCAGCGCCTCGCGCAGGCTCAGCTCGAGAACCTTCTTGGCACGCGGGGTGAAAGGGATGTGCCCGGACGGGGCCTGCTGGCCCTGGCCGATGATCTCCTCGACCTGGCTGCGGACACCTTCGAGCGAGATACCCAGCGACTCCAGCGACTTCGCGGCGACGCCTTCACCTTCGTGAATCAGACCCAGCAGGATGTGCTCGGTGCCGATGTAGTTGTGGTTGAGCATCCGGGCCTCTTCTTGGGCCAGGACGACCACCCTGCGGGCACGGTCAGTAAATCTTTCGAACATCGGTGGTTACCTGCTCTCCCTCACCATCGGTACTTCATCTCGCTAAAGACTCTGTCGGCACAGGGGCCGCGACGCGTACCTGGTGTCCACTGTAATGGTCGGCCCCTCGGGGTTCTAACCTTGCGGTGCCTTGCCGTTCGGGCCTGGTCGGCTCCGTGGCGAGGAATCCCCCGTGCGACCGAGCCATAGCTGGAGAAACGAGATTAACCATAAAATCGTTTCCCCCGAGCGCCGATGATCGTTTCGCCGCCAGCGAAAACGCAAACCGGCGCCCAGGCCTTTGCGACCGGGCGCCGGTTAACGCTTTGTCAGGTGGCCGCGTGGAATGCGTCGATCACGTCCGCCGGGATGCGGCCGCGCGTCGACACGTTGTGTCCATTTCGGCGGGCCCATTCGCGGATCGCAGCGCTCTGCTCGCGGTCGATCGCCCCGCGGCCGCGGCCAGAACCGGAACGCCCCCGACGACGACCCCCGACGCGGCGGCCGGCTGCCACCCACTGTTTCAGATCACCGCGGAGTTTCGCCGCATTCTTCGTTGAAAGATCAATCTCATAGGTCACCCCGTCAAGCCCGAATTCGACGGTTTCGTCGGCGGCACCTGCACCGTCGAAATCATCAACCAAGGTGACGGTGACTTTTTTCGCCATTAGCTTACCCTCGCGTTCTTCCTGAGCAGTTGCTGGGCAGTTTGGACCCACTCCCCGGTCACTAATCTGCCATATGGAAGCAGCATACTCAATCTGAGCGCAACACAGTGTGTTCGGCTTTCAGCTGGAGTGCGGTCGAACAATCGGGAACAAAACTGTCTCTCTAATTGACAGGCCGGTCAAAGTCATCAACAACCGGTCGATACCCATTCCCGTTCCGGTGGTTGGCGGCATCCCATACTCCAGTGCCGCGAGAAAATCTTCATCAAGCAGCATGGCCTCGTCGTCGCCGGCCGCCGCGGCGCGCGCTTGTTCGGCAAATCGTTCGCGCTGGACGACCGGATCGTTTAATTCCGAGTACCCGGTGGCCAGCTCCACTCCGCGCACATAGAGATCCCACTTCTCGGTCACACCTGGGATGCTGCGATGCTGGCGAGTCAAAGGTGTTGTCTCGACAGGGAAATCCTTGACGAACGTCGGCGCGGTCAGCGTATTACCCACCGCGTGCTCCCACAGTTCCTCGACGAGCTTTCCGTGTCCGTAGCCGCGGTCGGTGGGTATCTCCGGGAAGTCCGGGCCGAGCCGGTCCGCGATGTCCCATAGCCGCTCCACCGAGGTCTGCGGTGTGATCTCTTCACCGAGTGCCGCAGACAGCGACGGATACATTTCTATCGACGCCCATTCTCCGTCTATGTCGTAGACGCTGCCGTCTGGCAACGGGAGTTGTCGGGTACCGATCGCCTCGTCGGCCACCTCTTGAATAAGCTCTCGCGTGACGAGTGCCGAATCGTCATAGGTCCCGTACGTCTGGTAGGTCTCCAACATCGAGAATTCCGGAGAATGTGTTGAATCAGAACCTTCGTTTCTGAACACGCGATTTAGCTCGAAGACCTTGTCGAATCCACCGACGATGCATCGCTTGAGGAACAGTTCCGGCGCGATCCTCAGGTAGAGATCGATGTCGAGCGCATTGGAATGCGTGATGAACGGCCGAGCGGCGGCGCCACCGGCCAGTGTCTGCAAGATTGGCGTTTCGACTTCGAGAAACCCGCGCCGTTCCAGTGCGTTGCGTATGGCGCGGACAACGGCGATTCGCTGCCTGGCCACCTCGCGCGCTTGGGGGCGCACGATCAGGTCGACATAACGCTGCCGCACCCGCGATTCCTCGCTCATGTCCTTATGCGCGACGGGCAGCGGCCGCAGTGACTTGGCTGCGATCCGCCAGGAATCGGCGAGGACGGACAATTCGCCGCGTCGCGAGCTGATCACGTTGCCATGCACGTAGACGATGTCACCGAGGTCGACGTCGGCTTTCCACGCGTCCAGCGAATCTTGGCCGACCTTGTCCAGGCTGATCATTACCTGCAGCGTGGCGCCGTCACCGTCTTGCAGCGTCGCAAAACACAATTTGCCGGAATTGCGCGCGAATATGACCCGTCCTGCCACACCGACGATGTCGTCAGTCGCGGTGTCGACCGCCAGGTCGGGGTATGCGGAGCGGACCTGAGCCAGCGTGTGGGTGCGTTCGATGGCCACCGGGTAGGGGTCGAGCCCCTCGGCCAGCAGCCGAGCACGCTTATCCCGTCGAATCCGGAATTGCTCGGGAAGGTCTTGATCGGCGGCACTCACGACGTGCCAGCTTAAATGACATCGCGGCGGGTCCGCCGCAGGCGTCGAGAGTGCGCCGATGGCTTCGACTGTGTGGCCACGGGCTATCACTGCGGGTCGCCGCCGCGGACGCACGCGAGAGTCAGCGTGCGGTCTTGAGCCGGCCGCGCTGCGCGTCGCGGTTGCGCTCGAAGACCAGCCGCAGCCCCTGCAGCGTCAGGTGCTGGTCGTAGTGGGCGACGGTCTGCAGCTCGGACAGCAGCAGCGGCGCGGTGTGGCCGGTCGCCACCACCACCACGTCGTCGCCGGAGAAGCCGTCGACATCTTCGCGGATGCGCGCCACCAGGCCGTCGACCAGTCCGGCGAAACCGAACACCGCGCCGGCCTGCATGCACTCGACGGTGTTCTTGCCAACCACCGACCGGGGCCGGGACAACTCGACCCGGCGCAGCGCGGCAGAGCGGGCCGCGGCGGCATCCGAGGAGACCTGAATCCCGGGCGCGATGGCGCCGCCGAGGAACTCACCCTTGGCCGACACCACGTCAACACAGATCGACGATCCGAAGTCGACGACGATGCAGGGCTTCCCGAATTTCTGAAAGGCCGCCAGGCAGTTGACGATCCGGTCGGCGCCCACTTCCTTCGGATTGTCGACGAGCAGCGGTATCCCGGTCCGCACGCCGGGCTCTATCAGCACGTGCGGCACCGACGGCCAGTACTGGTCGAGCATGACGCGCACCTCGTGCAGCACCGACGGGACGGTGGACAGCGCCACGGCCCCGGTCAACCGCTCGGAGTCGTCGCCGATCAGGCCGTCGATGGTCAGCGCCAGTTCGTCCGCGGTGACCTCGGATTCGGTGCGGATCCGCCACTGCTGCACGACTTTTGCGTGCTCCTTGGCGCCGGACAGCAGCCCGACGACGGTGTGCGTGTTTCGGACGTCGATCGCCAGCAGCACGATTAACGCGCGCCGATCCGGGGATTGTGAGGGTACCGCCCGCGGGCGGGGAGCAATTCGGCCGCTCCGAGTGTTTCGAAGTCGGGCACGAATGCCGGATCGCTACCCAGGTCGATCTGCTTGTTGTCGGCGTCGACGAAGACAATGCGCGGCTGGTAGGCGCGTGCCTCGGCGTCGTCCATCGTACCGTAGGCGATCAGGATCACCAGGTCGCCGGGGTGCACGAGATGTGCTGCCGCACCATTGATTCCGATGATGCCGGTGCCACGCTCGCCGGTGATCGCGTAGGTGACGAGGCGGGCGCCGTTGTCGATGTCGACGATCGTCACCTGCTCGCCTTCGAGCAGGTCGGCCGCGTCCATCAGGTCGGCGTCGATCGTCACCGAGCCGACGTAGTGCAGATCAGCCTGCGTGACCGTGGCGCGGTGGATCTTCGATTTCAGCATCGTGCGAAACATCAGTTCCTCCAAGGTGATTCAACATGCCCGTCCGGCCCCCCAGGGGTGCCGGCGAGATTACCGATTTGGATTGCAATGTTGTCCAGCAGTCTCGTGGTGCCGAGCCGCGCGGCGACCAGCAGCCGGCCGGCTCCATCGACGGGATCCGGCCCCAGCTCCGGGCTGCGCAGCACCAGGTAGTCGAGCACGACTGCGGGTGCGGCGTCGAGCACCGCGCGGGCCGCTTCCAGCGCGGCCTGGACACCATGCGTGGCCGCGTGCGCCCCGGCCGTCAGCGCCGCCGAAAGCACCACGGCCAGTTCACGCTGCTCGGTATCGAGGTAGCGATTACGCGACGACATGGCCAGCCCGTCGGGTTCCCGGACGATCGGCACACCGACGATCTGCACGTCGATGTTCAAGTCGGCGACCATCTGCCGGATCAGCACCAGTTGCTGGTAATCCTTCTCGCCGAAGAACGCACGGTCCGGGTGCACGATCTGCAGCAGCTTGCACACCACCGTTAGCATTCCCGCGAAATGCGTTGGCCGCGATGCACCTTCGAGCTCACCGGCCAACGGCCCGGGCGCCACGGTGGTGCGCATGCCGTCGGGATACATCGCGTCGGCGGTCGGGGCGAACACGATCTCGACGCCTTCGCCGCGCAGCAGCGCCAGGTCGGCGTCGAGCGTGCGCGGGTAGGCATCGAGGTCCTCGCCGGCACCGAACTGCAACGGATTCACGAAGATCGAAACCGCCACCACCGAACCGGGCACCCGCTTAGTTGCGCGTACCAGGGCCAGATGCCCGTCGTGCAGTGCGCCCATCGTCGGCACCAACATCACCCGGCGGCCGGTGTGGCGCAGCGCCCGGCTGACGTCCGACACCTCGCGCGGCGACGAGTAGACGTTGAGTTCGCCCCTTTTGAAGACCGGTGGCCGGACCGTCATCGCGTTCATCGGACCAGCACCTCGACGACGGCCTCGGGAGCGTGGGCGCGCTGCGCGGTGCGCAGGGCATTCACCCGGTAGGCCTGGGCCAGTTCCGGGTCTACCTGGGTGAGCGCGCGCAGATGGTCGGCGACCGCGGCGGCGTCACCGCGGGCGACCGGACCGGTGAGTGCGGCCTGCCCGCGCTGCAGTGTGTTCTCCAGCGCCGCCCGGGCCAGTGGGCCGACGATGCGTTCGGCGAGGCCCCCCGGCTGCTCGTCGATGGTTTGTTGCCCGAGCAGTTCGCTGCCGTGCAGCGCGGCACGCAACGCGTCGAGCGCGTCGGCCAGCACCGCGACGATGTGGTTGCCGGCGTGGGCCAGTGCGGCGTGATAGAGGACGCGCGCCTGCTCGGGGACGCAAAACGGCTCGCCGCCCATCTCCAGCACCAGCGACTGCCCGATCGCCTGGCCGACCTCGTCGGCCGCGGTGATGCCGAAGCAGGTATCGGGTAGCCGGCTGATGTCCTCGTCGGAGCCGGTGAAGGTCATCGCCGGGTGAATCGCCAGCGGTATGCAGCCGTGCTGCGTCAGCGGCGCCAGAATGCCGACCCCGTTGGCTCCCGATGTGTGCACGACGATCGTCCCGGGCCGCACCGCGGAGGTGGCGGCCAACCCGGACACCAGGCCGGCGAGTTCGCTGTCGGGAACGGCCAACAGCAGCAGTTCGGCCGCCGTGGCCACGTCGGGCGGTGCGGCTACCGTGGTGTCGGGCAGTCGGTGGGCCGCCCGCTGCCGCGATGCGTGGGAGATCGCACTGCACGCCACCACGACGTGCTCAGCACGCTCCAGCGCGACACCCAAGGCGGTACCCACCCGGCCGGCCGAAATGATCCCTACCTTGAGCCTGGCCGGGCGCAAACCGTCGAACTGCTCCATCGCAGACGACCTCACAGTGTTGATTCGTTCGTTCCAGTCCCAGCTAATGGGTACCGGACGGTCACCAAGACTCTAATCGATTCGCGTCGCTGCCCCAATGTGAGGTATGTCCCGGCTCAGCCATCCCGGCGACGACGCCGGCCACCGCCGGATGGCTGCACCTGCAGCCGTGCCAGCAGGTCGGCAACCGACTGGCCACCGGTTTGCGGGACTTCGCCGCCGCTGTCCGACGCCTCGTCCGGACCCAGGTGGCGCGGGGCCGGCTCCAGGTGTGGCGCGGGAGCCAGTCGCGGGGGTGGCGGCGCGCCATCGTTCGGGGCGTGGTCGTTCGGCACGGGGTCGTTCGGAACGTGGCTGGGGTGCGGGGACGGCGCGGTCGCGGCGGCAGGCGGCGCGGCGGGCTCGCTTGTCGGGATGAAGTTCCGGACGCTGTAGTCGCGGTACTCCGCGGAGTGGCGCGAGCGCGCCCTACGGCCGGAATCGCCCGCCTGCGCCGGCGGATCGGTCGATGACGGCGGGCCGTCGAACTGCCCCTCGGGGTCGGCGTGCCGACGCCGGCGACGGCCCGACGACGCGGCAGCGGGTGCCTCGGGCCCATCGGCCCCGGCCCAGCTTCTGCCCGCCGCACCCGGAGGCAGCCAGAGCCCGTCGGCGTTGACCGGCTGCCAGTCCGGCGCCAAACCAGGCGTGGGCTCCGGGGGCGGTACCGGCTGCCAGTGCTGGGACTCGAATCGCCGCTGCTCGGGCTCCGCCGCGGCGGGCATCGGCGGAGGCGCGAACGGGACCTCCTGCGGCGGCACATACGGCGGGGCCTCGGGATACTGGACCTGCTGCGGCGGTGGGTAATACGCCTCTCGCTGACTCTCGTATTGGAACCGGGCCCGCTCCCGCGAGCGGGGCGGAAGCAGCGGTTCTTCGGGCACGTCGATGATCGCGGATTCGTCGGTGCGGGGTTCGTCCGAGCCGACCGAAGCTCCCTCGCGGACCGAGGTGACGCGATCGCTGGTGACCCAATCGACACTCGCTCCTTCACCATTGCGGTCCCAGTCGCTGTAGGCGCGGGCGGGCGGCGTGTCGGTCTCCATGGTCTCCAGCGCGGGCCGCTGCTCGAGATCGGTGTCGAACAGGATTTCCAGACTGGTCCGCAGCGCGGAGACTTCCGCACGCAGCGCGGCCAGATCGTCGGCGGCCTGGGCGCGTATCTCGGAGGCCAGCTCGCGACGCAGCTGGGACTCGACGGTCAGCTCGTACTCGCGGCGGGCCGAGATCTCCCGGTCCAGCTGCAGGTCGTAGACCAGCTTCAGGTCACGCACCCGCGACTGATCGGCGTCGCTTTGCCGGCGGTACAGCACCGACACGAAGGCACCGGCGACCGCGGCCCACAGCGCCAGGATCACTGCGAGCTTGAGCAGTTCCACGCGATTGGTGAAAACCAGTGCGGAACTGGCCCCTATTGCGAGGACCAGCAACGTCGTCAAGAGCACCCACCCCGGCCTGCGGCCGCCGCGCCGTACGCGGGCGCCGCGGGACAGAACGGTCATGGCCTGACTGTACCTGTGCGACGTCACTGAGCGTGTCGCGCTACTCCGGCGATTCTCACCTGGGTTAATTCGTTGATTCATCGCTGTTAATCAGCCCGTAGTTCTGGCCGGCCGCGGCGGCGGTCCGCAACCTCGGCGGGCGCCCTAGCCTTCCGCCCTCTCGGCGTGGTCGGTCGGATCCGGTGGGGATTTGCAGCAATGCTGCAACCACAGCGCGGCGACCAACAGCGCCAGCGCGCTGACGGCCGCCACCACCGTTCCGGTGGTGTCCTCCGCGGCGACCCGCAGCCACGATCGCCGCGGCAGGAAAAACACCAGGATCCCGATCCACCAACCCAGCACCAGGGCCCCCACCCAGGCCGACGCCTTCGCGACCATCACGCTGCGGGCCACCGAAAGCGGGTGCAACCAGCCGGGTCCGTCACCGATCTGCCCGTCGTTGACCTTGGCTCGCACGTAACGCGCCCACAGCGCCTCGGCGATGGCGACGACGAGCAGCGACAGCCCGGTCCACACGGTGATCGGCGGAAACCACCGAAACAGCACTTTGATCAGCAGATACCCCAGAAAGGCAGCCCCGACCACCGCGGCCGTCAGGTCACGTTTTCTGGTCGGACCCATCAGCTCTTCGATTCTCGATCGGCCGGGCACGAGTGTTCGAGCGTGCTCCTCGACAACTGGACGGCCTGTCGATCGGCGGGGTCGAGCTCGGCCAGCAGCTCGGCGACAGGACGGAGCCCGCCGGCGACGGTGAGCACGGCATCCGGGTCGACGGCCAGCCAGGGCACCAGCACGAAGGCCCGCAGATGGGCCAGCGGATGCGGCAGGGTCAGGTTGTTTTCGCGACTGAGCACTTCACCGTCGGCCGTGTGACACGCGATCAGGTCCACGTCCAGGGTGCGCGGGCCCCAACGCTCGCCGCGAATCCGGCCCGCGGCCTGTTCGAACTCCTGCGCCCGGCGCAGCCAGCCCGGCCCGTCGAGGGCCGGGTCGTCGGCGATGAGCACCGCGTTGAGGAACGGCCCCTGTTCCACCCGCCCCCACGGGGCGGTCTCGTACACCGGAGAGACGGCCCGCAGCGCGTCGCCGAGGCCGTCCACAACCGACTGCAGCCGCGCCAGCCGATCGCCGAGGTTGGAGCCGATGGACAGTACGACGCGCGTCATCACACGCCACCCGCGGGAATTACCGAACCACGCCCGGCGCGCCGCGACCGCCGTATCACCACCGCCACGTCGGCGAACCGCTGATCGATCGGGGCGTGCGGCTTGTGCACCGTGACCTCGACGGCGTGCACGCGTTCGTCGTCCATCACGACGTCGGCAATCTCGCCACCCACCGTCTCGATCAGGTTGCGCGCAGGGCCGGCGACGATCGCGGCGGCCCGCTCGGCCAGGGCGACGTAGTCGTAGGTGTCGGCCAAGTCGTCGCTGGCCGCGGCGTCGACCAGGTCGATCCAGGCCACGATGTCGACGACGAACTCCTGTCCACTTGCCCGTTCGAATTCGTAGACTCCGTGCTGGCCATGAACTGCCAAGCCGCGCAACTCGATTCGGTCAGCCATCGTTCTCAGTCCGCTCCGTGTGGGTCCACGCACCCACGACCTTGAGGGCGTCGACCGAGGCCCGTACGTCGTGCACTCGCACACCCCAGGCCCCGTAGAGGGCGGCCAGCGCGGAAATCACCGCGGTCGCCGTTTCGCGCCCATCGGGCGGTCGCGGCGACCCATCCGATCCGGCCAACAGCGTACCGAGGAACCGTTTCCGCGAGGCACCCAGGAGTACCGGCACTCCGGTGGCCACGAACTCGGGCAAGGCATGCAGCAACGCCCAATTGTGTTGCCCCGTCTTAGCGAATCCGAGCCCCGGGTCGATGACCAGCTTCGCCGGATCGACGCCGGCGGCCACCGCGTCCTCGACGCTGGCCAGCAATTCCGAACGCACCTCGGCCACCACGTCGCGATAGTGCGGAGCCTCGTGCGGACGGTCGGATGAGACCGAGCGCCAGTGCATCAACACCCACCGCACTCCGGCTTCGGCCACCAGCGGCGCCATCGCGGGATCGGCGCGTCCACCGGAGACGTCGTTGACGATCCGCGCGCCGTTCTGCACCGCCGCGCGCGCGACCTCCGCATGCATGGTGTCGATACTGACGGTAATGCCTTGCGCCGCAAGCTCTTTGACGACCGGCACGACGCGTGAGCTCTCGATGCGGGGATCGATCCGGGTGGCTCCGGGCCGGGTCGACTCTCCGCCGACGTCGACGATGGCCGCGCCTTCGGCCGCCAATGCCAGGCCGTGCGCGACGGCGTTGTCGACGCAGAGGTAGCGCCCGCCGTCGGAGAAGGAGTCGTCAGTGACGTTCACCACCCCGACTACCTGCACAGGCGGCGAACTCACTTACGCAGGATGAGGTCGAGCGCTTCGGCTCGTGAGGCGGCATCGGTCTTGAATTGGCCGCGCACCGCCGAAGTGGTGGTGATGGCGCCGGGCTTGCGCACACCGCGCATCGCCATGCACAGATGCTCGGCCTCCACCACGACGATCACCCCGCGCGGGCCGAGCCGGTTCACCAGGGCGTCGGCGATCTGGCTGGTGAGCCGCTCTTGGACCTGCGGCCGCTTGGCGTAAAGGTCCACCAGCCGCGCGATTTTCGACAACCCGGTCACCCTGCCGTCCTGACCGGGGATGTAGCCGACGTGGGCGACCCCGTGGAAGGAGACCAGGTGATGCTCACACGTGGAGTACAGCGGGATTTCCTTGACGATCACCAACTCGTCGTGCTCTTCGTCGAACATGGTGTTGAGCACATCGGAGGGGTCGGTGTAGAGCCCGGAGAAGATCTCCCGGTATGCGCGAGCCACCCGGGCCGGAGTGTCCCGCAACCCATCTCGATCGGGATCTTCGCCGATCGCGTACAACAGTTCGCGGACTGCCGCCTCCGCGCGTGCCTGGTCGAACGCCCGTACACGATCCAGCGCGGCGCGGGTATCCGGCAGCACCATCGAATTCTCCGTTCGTCAGCCTCGGGCCGGCGGATTGGGCCGGCTCACGTCCTCATCCGGTTGGTCAGGAGATTTTGCCGGATCCGGGCTGGGCTGCGCCGGCGGAGGGTACGGGGGATAGGGCGGATAGGACGGCTGACCCTGGCCCTGGCCACGGCTCGGCTGGCCCGGATAACTCGGGGCCGGTTGGGGCCAATAGTGCTGCGGCGGAGGCGGATACCAGTGACCCTGGGGTTGCTGCTGCTGCGGTGGCGGCGGCCATCCGGGCGCATACCAGCCGGCCGGCGCACCGTAATCCGGCTGGGTGGGACGGTGCGGCGAACCCTCGCGATCGCCGGTGCCCTGACCTCCGTGCGAACCGTTGGGGCCGTGGGCTCTTCTGTCGGCCTCCGCGCGTGCGGCCTCGGCGGCCTGACTGGCGGCCGCTATCGCGGCTTTGAAAGCCGGCTCGGGAACCGGTTGCGGCCACGGCTCGCCGCGCTCGATCGCCAGCTCGCCGGGCGTCTTGATCGGCGGCTTGTCCGACGGGATGCGGCCGCCGAAATCGTCGAACACCGTGAGCCGGGGCCGCTTTTCGACGTCGGCGAAGATCTTCTCCAGCTCGGGCCGGTGCAGCGTTTCTTTCTCCAGCAGCTCGCCGGCCAACGTGTCGAGCACATCGCGGTATTCGGTCAGGATTTCCCAGGCCTCGGTGTGCGCGGCCTCGATGAGCTTGCGGATTTCATCGTCGATGTCGCGGGCGACCTCGTGGGAGTAATCCGCCTGGTTGCCCATGGTCCGGCCCAGGAACGGGTCGCCGTGCTCGGAGCCGTATTTGACAGCGCCGAGCTTGGAGCTCATGCCGAATTCGGTGACCATCGCGCGCGCGGTCTTGGTGGCCTGCTCGATGTCGGACACCGCGCCGGTCGTCGGCTCGCGAAAGACCAGTTCCTCGGCGGCCCGCCCACCCATCGCGAACACCAGCTGCGCGATCATCTCCGAGCGGGTGCGCAGACCCTTGTCCTCCTCGGGCACCGCGACGGCGTGCCCGCCGGTGCGCCCACGCGCCAGGATCGTCACCTTGTAGACGGGGTCGATGTCGGGCATCGCCCAGGCGGCCAGGGTGTGTCCGCCCTCGTGGTAGGCGGTGATCTTCTTCTCGTGCTCACTGATGATCCGGCCCTTGCGGCGCGGTCCGCCGATCACCCGGTCGACCGCCTCCTCGAGGGCGGGCCCGGTGATGACGGTGCCGTTTTCCCGGGCGGTCAGCAGCGCGGCCTCGTTGATGACGTTGGCCAAGTCCGCGCCGGTCATGCCGACGGTCCGCTTGGCCAGCCCTTCGAGGTCGGCGTCGGGAGCGACCGGCTTGCCCTTGGAGTGCACGGCCAGGACCGCACGCCGGCCCGCGAGGTCGGGATTGGACACCGGGATCTGCCGGTCGAAACGGCCGGGGCGCAGCAGCGCGGGGTCGAGGATGTCGGGCCGGTTGGTCGCGGCGATCAGGATGACGCCGGCGCGCTCGCCGAAGCCGTCCATCTCGACCAGCAACTGGTTGAGCGTCTGCTCACGCTCGTCGTGGCCACCACCCAGGCCGGCACCGCGCTGGCGGCCCACCGCGTCGATCTCGTCGACGAAGATGATGCACGGGCTGTTCTGCTTGGCCTGCTCGAACAGGTCGCGCACCCGGGAGGCGCCGACACCGACGAACATCTCGACGAAATCGGAGCCCGAGATGGTGAAGAACGGCACCCCGGCCTCACCGGCCACGGCGCGGGCCAGCAACGTCTTGCCGGTTCCCGGCGGCCCGTAGAGCAGCACGCCCTTGGGGATCTTGGCGCCCAGCGCCTGATAGCGCGCCGGGTTCTGCAGAAAGTCCTTGATCTCGTAGAGCTCCTCGACCGCCTCGTCGACGCCGGCAACGTCGGCGAAGGTGGTCTTCGGCATGTCCTTGGAGAGCTGCTTGGCACGCGATTTGCCGAAGCCGAAGCCCATCCGGGCGCCGCCCTGCATGCGCGAGAACATCACGAACAGCCCGACCAGCAGCAGCAGCGGCAGCACGTAAACCAGCAGCTCGCCGAGAATGCTGCCCTCGTTGACGACGGTGCTGACCTTGGCGTTCTTCGCGTTCAGCGCGTTGAACAGGTCCACGGCGTAGCCGTTGGGGTACTTGGTGATGACTTTGTCGGAGTTGTCGGTGTCGTTGTTGCCCTTCTTCAGGGTCAACCGCAGTTGTTGCTCACGGTCGTCGATCTGCGCGCTCTTGACGTTGTCGCCACTGATCTGCGACATCGCCACCGAGGTGTCGACAGGCTTGTATCCGCGGGTGTCATCGCTGAAGTAGAAGAACGACCAGCCGAGCAGCACCACTACAGCGACCGCCGTGACTGTGCGAATCACGTTTTTCCGGTTCATCAATCATCGGCCGTTTCGGCCAGGTCCTTCCCCGATACACGCAGCTGGAAAAGTTCAGGTTACCTCTGTGGCGATTGCCAGCTCCGGTTAACCGCAGTGCAGCAGATCGCCACCATCGTCTGCAGCGGCGATTGCCAGCTCCGGTTAACCGCAGTGCAGCAGATCGCCACCATCGTCTACAGCGGCGATTGCCAGCTCCGGTTAACCGCAGTGCAGCGTTGCCGCCACCCGGTCCATTCAACGTCTATTCAACGAGCGACGGTTCCCGATAGGAACGAGAGCGCCGCAAATTGAGCTCGGGGACGCCTCGCATTAGGAGAAGCCACACTGGCATGACACCGCTGGTGCGCTCGGTTAAGCGATCAGTCGTAATAGCGGGCTTCGATCACGTTGCCGTCCGGATCGGAGAAGTAGTAAATGTGCGGCGCCCATCCCCGGGCTCCATAGCTGCGGTCGAGGCGGGCGCTGGTGTCCACTCCGGCGGCCTGCAGCCGCCGATCCAGGGCCTCGTATTCGGGCCGCGACATCGCCAGGCAGACGTGGTTGACCGGGTGGCCGGCGCTGCCCGCGACCTTGGTCAGCACGTCGGTCGCGTCAATGCCGGCCGCCGGCATCAGGTCGATGATCGAGTCCTCGCACACCCGCACGCTCGGAAACGGCGCTTCTCCGGCGGCGAACTCGTCGAACCGCACCGGCGTCAGCCCGATCACGTCCGTATAGAAGTCCATCGATGCCCGAACATTCTTCGTCCACAACACGATGTGGTCCAGCCGCCTCACGCCTCTAAGGGAACCAGAACCCGCCGCGATATGAACGGCCTTCAATCCCGCTGAATACTTCTCAGGCCAGAGGGGTTGTGATTTGGTGTGTTGGTGCCCACATCAACCGAACGGTTAGTAGAGACCAACGGGGTGCAACTGCGAGTCGTCGAAGCCGGCGACCGCGGTGCGCCGGTGGTGGTCTTGGCTCACGGCTTCCCTGAATTGGCCTACTCCTGGCGACACCAGATTCCGGTGCTCGCCGAGGCCGGCTATCACGTGCTGGCACCCGACCAGCGCGGGTACGGCGGCTCTTCTCGGCCCGATGCGATCGAGGCCTACAACATCCGCGAGCTGACGACCGACATCGTCGGCCTGCTCGACGACGTCGGTGCCGAGCGCGCCGTCTGGGTCGGCCACGACTGGGGCGCCCCCGTGGTGTGGCACGCACCGCTGCTGCATCCCGCCCGGGTCGCCGCCGTCGCCGCGCTGAGCGTGCCGGCTACGCCACGGTCGCACGTGGCGCCGACACAGGCCTGGCGCAAGACATTTGGCGAGAACTTCTTCTACATCCTGTATTTCCAGGAGCCAGGCGTCGCCGACGCCGAACTCAACAGCGATCCCGCCCGCGCGATTCGCCGGCTGATGGGCGGCCTGCGGACAGACGGCGACAAGGCCGCAGGACTGCGGATGGTGGCACCGGGCCCGGAGGGCTTCATCGATCGCCTTCCCGAGCCCGATGCGCTGCCGGATTGGATCAGCCAGGACGAACTCGATCACTACATCGCCGAATTCTCCCGCACCGGATTCACCGGCGGCCTGAACTGGTATCGCAATTTCGACCGCAACTGGGAGCTCACCGCCGACCTCGCCGACGCGAAGATCTCGGTGCCGTGCCTGTTCATCGGCGGCACAGCCGATCCCGTGCTCGCCTTCACCCGTGCCGACCGCGCCGCCGAGATCGTCTCGGGGCCCTACCAACAGCTGATGATCGAGGGTGCCGGCCACTGGCTGCAACAGGAGCGGCCCGACGAGGTCAACACCGCATTGCTGGAATTTCTCAATGGATTGGAGCTGCGGTGAACGCACCGCTTCGTTTCGGCGTCTTCATCACACCGTTTCACCCGATCGGCCAATCACCCACGGTCGCACTGGAATACGACATGGAACGGGTCGTTGCCCTGGACCGCCTGGGATTCGACGAGGCCTGGTTCGGCGAACACCACTCGGGTGGCTACGAGTTGATCGCCTGCCCAGAGGTGTTCATCGCGGCCGCCGCGGAGCGGACCAAGCACATCCGGCTGGGCACCGGTGTCGTCTCACTGCCCTACCACCATCCGCTGATGGTGGCCGACCGCTGGGTGCTGCTGGATCACTTGACCCGCGGCCGGGTGATGTTCGGCACCGGCCCCGGGGCGCTGCCGTCGGATGCCTACATGATGGGCATCGATCCGGTCGATCAGCGACACATGATGCAGGAGTCGCTCGAGGCGATCCTGGCGCTGTTCCGCGCCGGACCTACCGAGCGCATCGACCGTCACACCGACTGGTTCACGTTGCGCGACGCACAGCTGCACATCCGCCCGTACACCTGGCCTCATCCCGAAATATCCACGGCAGCAATGATTTCGCCGTCCGGACCACGCCTGGCCGGCGCGCTGGGCACCTCGCTGTTGTCGCTGTCGATGTCGGTGCCCGGCGGTTTCGCCGCGCTGGAAACCACCTGGGACGTGGTACGCGAGCAAGCCGCCAAAGTCGGTCGGGACGAACCTAATCGGGCCGACTGGCGGGTGCTGTCCATTATGCACATCGCCGACACCCGCGAACAGGCGATCAACGACTGTACTTATGGGCTGCAGGATTTCGCGAACTACTTCGGCGCCGCGGGGTTCGTACCACTCGCCAACACCGTTGAGGGTACGCAGACCCCTTACGAGTTCGTCGAAGACTATGCGGCCAAAGGGAATTGCTGTATCGGCACACCCGACGAAGCGATCGCACACATCGAGGACCTGCTGGAGCGGTCGGGCGGCTTCGGGACGCTGCTGATGCTCGGTCATGACTGGGCCTCGCCCGAAGCGACCTACCACTCCTATGACCTGATGGCCCGCAAGGTGATTCCGCACTTCAAGGGACAGCTGGCGGCGTCGCGGGCCTCGCACGACTGGGCCAAAGATCATCGCGACCAATTGATCGGCCGCGCCGGCGAGGCCGTCGTGAAAGCCATCACCGAGCACGTCGGTGAGCACGAAGGCGCGGCGAACTGATGCGCGCCTCGGTGCTGCGCGACGGCCGGATGGTCTATCGAGACGACGTTGCGGACCCGGTACCCGAATCCGGTCAGGTGCTGGTGGCCATCAAGGCCTGCGGAATCTGCGGCTCCGACCTGCATTTCGCCAAGCACGGCGAACGGGTGATGGAGATGACCGAACGGGTCGCGCGCGGCGCGGGCGCCATGAACGTCGACCTGAGGCGCGACATCTTCATGGGCCACGAATTCAGCGCCGAGGTGCTCGAAGCCGGACCCGACACTGACACCCAGCCGGCCGGTTCCCTCGTCACGTCGATTCCGGTGTTGTTGTCCGCCAAGGGCGTAGAACCCATCGTCTACAGCAACCACACCATCGGCGGCTATGCCGAACGGATGCTGCTCTCCGCTGCGCTGCTGCTACCGATCCCCAATGGCCTGGACCCCAAGCATGCCGCCCTGACCGAACCGATGGCGGTCGGGCTACACGCCGTCAACAAGTCGAACATCGAGCCGGGCGAGACCGCTCTGGTGCTGGGCTGCGGCCCGATCGGCATCGCGATCATCGCATCCCTGCGGGCACGCGGCGTGGAAAATATTGTGGCGTCCGACTTTTCACCCAAACGCAGAGAGCTTGCCGCCACGATGGGCGCACATCAGACGCCGGATGCCGCGCAAGGTTCGCCATTCGACACGGTCAAGCCCGCCGTAGTGTTCGAGGCGATTGGTATACCGGGAATCATCGACGACGTGCTCTTGCGGGCGCGGGCGGGCACCCGGCTGGTCGTCGCCGGAGTGTGCATGGAGGCCGACACCTTCCATCCTTTCTTCGCGATTGCCAAAGAGATCAACGTGCAATTCTGTTTGGCCTACGGCCCCGAGGAATTCGCCGAGTCGCTGCGCTCGCTGGCCGAGGGCGAGATCGACGTCAGCCCGTTGATCACCGGCGAGGTGGATCTGGACGGGGTTGGCGCGGCCTTCGACGACCTCGCCGACCCCGAGCGGCACTGCAAGATTCTCGTCACGCCGTAGGCGCTCGGGCGACGCGCCGGACCCGGCAGACTTGTCGGATGTTCCGGATATTATCGAATGTATGTTCGATAGCACTCTGGATCCGGCCGCGTTGATCGAGGTCGTCGAATCCACGCATCGGCAGGAGTCGACGCTGGTTGCGCGCCGGCTCGCAGCCGTCGCGGCCTTACTGCGGCACCGACTCGCCGCGACCGAGCGCACCGACGCTCACCACGGATACGCGGTGATCGACGGATTCGAGCAGACCTCGGCCGAGGTGGCCGCCGCTATGAACCTGTCTCCTTTGGCGGCCAGTTACCTGGTATCGGATGCCGATGCCCTGCACACCAGACTGCCTCAGATCGCGGCCCTCCTTGCTGAAGGGCAAACCGATTGGCGCACTGTGCAATTGATCATCAGACGCACCGATCTGGTCACCGACGCTGAGCTGGCCGCCCGGCTCGACCAGTCACTGGCTGCCCGCATCGGCAACTGGCACAGCTGGTCGAGGCAGCGCATCGTCAACACCGTCGATGCCACGGTTCGCGCCATCGATCCGGATGCCGCCCGTGAGCGCCGTGCCGCCGCCGAAGACGAACGGCACATCGGCATCAATCCCCTCGGCAACGGGATGTCCGAGGTCTACGGCACGGTCGCAGCCGCGGCCGCGGCAACCTTTGATCGCCGACTCGGCGAACTTGCCAAGCAGGTGTGTCCGGCGGACCCTCGGACGTTCGATCAACGCCGCGCTGATGCGCTCGCCGCGCTGGCCCAGGGCCACCGCCTCCGGTGCGCTTGCGGGCAATCGGGTTGCACCGCCGGAGCACCCGACGAAGCCGTCGAATGCGATCGAGGCAGCGCACGGGTGGTGATCAACGTTGTCGCCAGCGAGCAAACCGTCCTGGCCAACGGCGCGCAGCCCGGCTACCTGGAAGGGTATGGACTCCTCGACGCGGAGCAGATTCGTGAGTTGGCGACGGCGGCCCACCTGCTCGTCGCTGATCCGCTGACCAGCGCGCACGAGGCGCTGCGTTATCAACCGCCGGCGGCGCTCGAACGGGCGATCCGCTGCCGGGATCTCACCTGCCGCTTTCCCGGATGTAGTCGGCCCGCCAGTATTTGCGATATCGACCACACCGTCCCGTTCAACCACGAGAACCCGGCGACCGGCGGACTGACCACGGCGGTTAACCTCAAATGCCTTTGCCGCCAACATCATCGACTCAAGACTTTCGGTGCCTGGCACGATGCTCAACTGACCGACGGGACCGTCGTCTGGACATCGCCCACCGGGCGCATTTACAAAACCAGCCCGGCCGGCGGCGACCTTTTTCCACAGCCGCGCGGGCCCGCGTGTGTCGCACCCGTGCCCCGCAAACGCAACGCGTCCAAGCGACGAAGTTTACGAATCGCCCAGGCGCGCGGTCACAATCGGACGCAGCGTTTGGCCAACACCGCGCGGCGAGAACTTGCGCAGGCCAGAAAGCAGGAGATCGCGGCTCGACAGTTTCGAAATCACGCGCGCAACATGCTGTTTGCCTTCAAGGGCGCGGCGAGTACCAGCCCCTTCTGCACGTGGATCAATGATCCCCGAGAGCCAGAAGAATTGCCCGCGGACTGGGCTCCTGACGTTCCGATCTTCCCGCCCCTGCCGGACGACCCGCCCTTCTAAAAGCTTGGGTGCAGGGCCTCCGCATCACCTGCTCGTCAGGGCAGCAGTCGCAAAACAGCTAGGGTGCCAGGCATGGCGATCGAACACCGCGCTGCAAGTATCGTCCGCTACTCGATTGCCGCGGCCACTGCCGCCCTGGCCATCGCCACGGTGTCGGCGTGTGATGCCCACAATGCGACACCCGCACCGGGAGCGAATCCTCGTCAGGTCACCGTGGTGGGATCCGGACAAGTGCAGGGCGTCCCGGACACGTTGACCGCCGACGTCGGCATCGAATTCAGCGCACCCGACGTCACCTCGGCGATGAACCAGACCAACGATCGCCAGCAAGCCGTCATCAACGCGCTCGTCGGTGCCGGTCTCGACCGCAAGGACATCAGCACCACCCAGGTGACGCTGCAGCCGCAATACGGCGGTCCCGAGTCCACGATCACCGGCTACCGCGCCACCAACGCCATCCAAGTCAAGATCCACCCGACCGATGCCGCGTCACGAATGCTGGCGCTGATCGTCAGCACCGGCGGCGACGCCACCCGGATCAGTTCGGTCAGCTATTCGATCGCCGACGACTCGCAGCTGGTCAAGGATGCCCGGGCGCGCGCCTTCAACGACGCCAAGAACCGTGCCGACCAGTACGCCCAGCTGTCCGGGCTGCGGCTGGGCAAGGTGCTGTCCATCTCGGAGTCGACCGGGGGTGCACCGGTGGCCGGGGCCCCATCGGCACCGCCCAAAGCCATGGCCACCCCGGTGCCGCTGGAGCCGGGTCAGCAGACGGTGAGCTTCTCGGTGACCGCGGCGTGGGAGCTGGATTAGCTCTCGCCTGATGGCGGCGACCCGCTTGCGATCGCCGCTAGCTACTGCTCGTAGACCCGGGGGTCCAGGGTTCCGATGTAGGACAGGTCGCGGTAGCGCTCGTCGTAGTCCAGGCCGTAGCCGACCACGAAGTCGTTGGGGATGTCGAAGCCGACGTAGGCGATCTCGGCGTTGGCCCGGACCGCGTCGGGCTTGCGCAGCAGCGTGCACACCCGCAGCGAGCGGGGGTGACGGGTCTTGAGGTTGCGCAGCAACCAGGACAGGGTCAGACCGGAGTCGACGACGTCCTCGACGATCAGCACGTCGCGATCGTTGATATCGCGGTCCAGGTCCTTGAGGATGCGCACCACGCCCGACGACGACGTCGAGGACCCGTAGGAGCTGACGGCCATGAATTCGAATTGCGTGGGCACCGGGATCGCGCGAGCCAGGTCGGTGACAAAGATCACCGCGCCCTTGAGGACGGTGATCAGCAGCAGGTCCTCCCCGGTCTGGGTGACCGACTCGCGGTAGTCGGTGCCGATCTGGCCGCCGAGCTCGCCGATGCGGGCCTGGATCTGCTCGGTCGTGAGCAGCACAGACTTGATATCCCCCGGGTACAGGTCCACGGGCTGCTCGGGGGTTATCGCCGAGGAGGTCTGGGCCACGCCCACAGCGTGCCATGTCAGCGGCCGAACAACCAACGGCGACGACAATTTGCGGCCATTTACACAGGCTCACGCCGCAACGCGAGCATGCCGTCGCGACGTCCCGCGATCAATCGCTCGCCGCGCAAATCCGAGCCGACCGCCACCCCGCCCTGCCCGCGCCACGCGGTAACCAGCGCGTCCACCCCGCGGATCTGCTTGTCGGTCAGCCCGGTAGCCCCGCCGGCCAGCAGCCAGCCCCGGATCACCCGGCGCCGCACCGGGTCGGCCAACGTCGCCAGCGCCTCGGCCCGCAGGCCGTGGTCCGCCTGTACGCCGGGCAGCGCCTGAGCCGCCAGCGTGTCGATGAACTCGGTGTCCTCCCGCAACGCCGTCGCGGTGCGGGCCAGCGCCTCGGCCACCCCGCCGCCGAGCACGTCCTCGAGCAGCGGCATCACCTCGTGTCGCAGCCGGGACCGGGTGAAGCGGCGGTCGCTGTTGTGCGGGTCCTGCCACGCGGTCAGGCCCAGCTCGCGGCATGCGGCATGCGTGGTGGCCCGCCGGACCGCCAGCAGCGGCCGGCACCAGGGCGGATCGTGCGGTCGCATCCCGGCGATCGAGCGCGCTCCGGAGCCACGGCCCAGCCCGAGCAACACCGTCTCGGCCTGATCGTCGAGGGTATGCGCCAGCAGCACCGGCCCGAGCTGGTAAGCGCTCAACGCGGCGTAGCGTGCCGCGCGCGCCGCGGCCTCGGGGCCCCCGTCATTGCCCACCTGTACGCAAATAACTTGTGCGTCAACGCATCCCAACGCGATGGCTTGGTTGCGCGCGGTTTCGGCGACGGCGGCCGACTCGGGCTGCAAACCGTGGTCGACAATCAGCGCCGTGGTGGGCCGCAGCTGGGCCGCGACCGCCGTGAGCGCCAGCGAATCCGGCCCGCCCGACAGCGCCACACCCCATTGGTCCGCGGTGGCCAGATAGGTCTTCGCGAACGCCTCGACAGCCGCGTACAGCTGCCCTACAGGACCCTGTCGATCCATCGCTGGGGGTCTTCGATCTCGGCGGGCAGCGGCAGCGTTTCGGGGCCGGACCACACGGTGTTGAACCGCTCCATCCCGACCCGGCCCACCACGTGGTCGACGAAGGCCTTACCGCGGGTGTACTGGTTGAGCTTGGCGTCCAAGCCCAGCAGGGCGCGCATCAGGCGTTGCAGCGGCGGCGGCTTGCGATGACGGCGATCGTCGAATCGGCCGCGGATGGTCGCCACCGACGGCACCGCCTTGGGGCCGACCGCATCCATCACGTGGTCAGCGTGGCCCTCCAGCAAGGTGCCCAGCACCAGCAGTTGATCGAGCGCCTGGCGCTGGGGCTCGGACTGAACGGCGCGCACCAGGCCGACGATCCCCGACGCGGAAGCGTCGGGCGCGCCGAGACCGCGGTTGCGTACGTACTCGGCCAGCCGGCCCGCCACCTGTCCGAAGTCGTCACCCGCGTCGCGGGTCAACAACGCCAGCGCGTCCGACATGTAGTGCGGCAGCCAGCGGTTGGCGGTGAACTGCACCCGGTGCGTGACTTCGTGCAGGCACACCCACAACCGGAAATCGGCCGGGTCGACCCGCAGCTGGCGCTCCACGGCGATCACGTTGGGATACACCAGCAGCAGGCAACCCTCTTTGTCGGCAAAGAACGGGTCGTACTGGCCGAGAATCCCCGACGCGACAAACGCCAGCACAGCACCGGTCTGCGCACCGGTGAGCCGGCCGGTGAGAAACCCACGCGGCTGGTCGGTTCCGTTCGTCATCACCCGCATCGAGTCCGCCGCGGCGCGAACCCAGTCGCCGCGGTCGACGATGCGGGCCGCCGGCACCTCGCCTTCGGTGGCCAGGCCCGTCACGTCGCGCACGAGTGGTTCGGCTTTCGTCGCCGAACTCGCCAGCTCGTCGATCGCCTGACGGCGGGTGTAGTCGCTGGCGGGCGGACCGGGCCGGGCCAGCCGGGCGCCGACCGTCGCCGCGAACCGCCAGTCGACGGCGGTACCAAGAGTCAGGTCGGGTTGGGCGGTCATGTGCACCCGCAGGTCCACAGCCGGGTGGCCAGGGCGTCCATCGCATTGCGTCCGTTGGGCCCGGCGGCGTTGGAGATGAACGCGAAGGTCAGCACCCGCCCGCTGCGGTCGGTGACGACTCCGACCAGCGAGTTGATCGCGGTCAACGAGCCGGTCTTGGCGCGCAACCAGCCGGCCGGCCCCAGATTCGTGGCCTGGTCAAGAAAGCGGTCGGCCAGTGTCCCGCTGCCGCCGGCGATGGGCAGCAGATCCAGCAGCGCCCGCAGCGACGGCTGGTCCGGCCCCGCCGCGGCCTGCACGGTTCCGTCGAGGGTCTTGGCGGTCAGCCGATCGTCGACCGACAGCCCGCTGGAGTCCACCAGCATGGCGCCGGTGGTGTCGACGTGCGCGGTGTTCAATCGGTTGGTCACCGCGTCGACCGCGCCGGCGAAGCTGCGCGGCCGGTTGATCGCCGCGGCCACCTCGCGGGCGATACATTCGGCCAGCACGTTGTCGGAGTGATCCATCATCTCGCCGAGCCGCTGGACCAGCGGCGCCGATTGCACGACCGCCAGCTGGCGCGCCCCGGACGGGGCCGACGCGATCGTCACCGCGGCGGGATCCAGGCCCAGGGCCTTGGCCAGCTCACGCCCGGCGTCCAGCGCCGGGGTCTTGGACCGCCGGGAGTTGACGGTGCTGGGCTGAATGCGTCCGGCGTCGATCATCACCGACTCGATCGGGGCGATGTCGCCGTTGTCGATGTCGGCGGGATCCCAGCCCTGCGCCATCGTCGGGCCGGTGAACGCCGAGATGTCCACCTGCACGGTCGTCGGCGTCATGCCGCTGCGATGAATCTGCTCCACCAGGTCGCTGATGCGTGGCGCGCCGCGGTACCAGGTCGGCACGTCGCGCGGTGCCGCCGACAGCGTCGGATCACCGGCACCCACCAGCACGATCGGCCCCTGGGCGTTCGGACTGCCGGCCACCACCCGGGTGCTGATGCGGGCCTGACGATCCAGCGTCAGCAACGCCGCCGCCGCCGACAGGACCTTGTTGGTCGACGCCGGCACCAGGGGCACGTCGGCGGCGACCTGCCAAAGCTCCTTGCCGGTGAGGGCATCGGTGATCCGGCCGCCAAGCCGGCCGAGGTTGGGGTCGGCGGCCACCGGGGCCAGCACGGCCGCCAGCGCACCGGCCGAGGGCGTCTCGGCGGTGTCGGCGACGGGCACCATGCCCGGCTTCACGACCGGTGCCCGCGGCGGCGGTACCGCAACGTGTGCGCCGCCGCCGCCATGCCCACCCGAGGTGAAGAAGGTTGCCGCGGCCACCACGGCGGCGACGAACGCCAGCACGGCCAATCCAATGAACACCTGGGTGGATTTCCGCCAGCGAGTACGACCCATCACTCTCCTGACTGTTTGGTCCTATTCTGCCGAATCTGCCGCGACACGCTCGACTAGGGTGATCCGCGACGAACCGATCTACCCGGGTCCACCCAGACTTACTTCTCTTCAAAGGAGCGTCAGACAGTGCAATTCGACGTGGTCATCGAGATCCCGAAAGGCCAGCGGAACAAGTACGAGGTCGATCACGAGACGGGGCGGGTCAAGCTGGACCGCTACCTGTACACGTCGATGGTCTACCCGACCGACTACGGCTTCATCGAGAACACCCTGGGCGAGGACGGCGACCCGCTGGACGTGCTGCTGTTGCTTCCCGAGTCGGTGTTCCCCGGCGTGCTGGTCGAGGCGCGGCCGGTGGGGATGTTCAAGATGGTCGACGAGGCCGGCGGTGACGACAAGGTGCTGTGTGTTCCGGCCGGCGACCACCGCTGGGATCACATCCAGGACATCGGCGACGTTGCGTCCTACCAGCTGGACGTGATCAAGCACTTCTTCTCGCAGTACAAGGCTTTGGAGCCGGGCAAGTACGTCAAGGCGGCGGACTGGGTCGGTCGCGCCGAAGCCGAGGCAGAGGTCGAGCGCTCCTTCGCCCGGTTCAAAGAAGGCGGGCACTAACGCTGCAGGCGTAATTGCGCCCACCCCGCGCACCGAATCTCGGTGGCATCCTGGCGAGGTGACCCCGGTACTGCATTTCGCCGCGAACTTCTGGTGGCTGATCTTCCCGTTCGCAGGTGCGATCGGAACCGGCGTGCGGGCGGTGGCCGCCGCCAACGAGCGCCGGGCGCAGCGGCGGCTGGAACGGTACCGGCTCAAACAGCAGGCCAAGATCGCTGTCGCCCAGGCGTCCGGTCGGGCCCGCGGCGACGAGGAGAACGCCCGCCGGGATCTCACGAAACTGCTTGCCGCACATGACCGTACGGACGCGCGGTGGCTGGAGTACGAGGTCGACATCGCCAAGCTGCTGGATTTCCCGCTGATGACGAACATGCGCGATCCGCTGACCATCGCGTTCCACAAGGCCAAGCGGCGTGCGGACCTGCTGCGGCCGGAGCGGCCTGAGGACTTCGCCGGCGACCGGTCGGCGTACCTGGACTACCGCGACGGCGTCCACGAGTACATCAGCGCATTCGAGATCGCCGAGGCCGAGGCAATTCGCCGCCGCCGCAGCGATTTCTCCGAAGACGAACAACAGCGGCTGGCCCGCGCCCAGAACCTGCTACATCTGGCGCAGGACGAGGGGGCCACGCGCGAGGAACGCCAGATTGCCTACGCGCGAGCCGGCAAGGAACTCGACGGGCTCATCGTGCTGCCGGCGCCCGCGCGGGCCAGCATCGAACGCCGCATCGCCGGACAGATCGAGGCGTGACTCAGGCGGCGTCGCGCCTGATGCGCAGCACGCTCCATCCGAACGCCGCCCCGATGAAGATCACGCCGACGGAGGCGGTGGCGACCTCGGGGATTTCATAGCGCGGCTCGATCGACAGCAGCATGATCACCGACAGCGCGCCGATCGCCCAGTGCGCGCCGTGTTCCAGGTACACGTAGCGGTCCAGCGTCTGCTGCTGAACCAGGTAGACCGTGATCGACCGGACGAACATCGAGCCGATCAACCCCAGGCCCAGGGCGATGACGATGGGGTCCGATGTGATGGCAAAGGCACCGGTGACGCCGTCGAACGAGAAGGCGGCGTCGAGCACCTCGAGGTAAAGAAACAACATCAGGCCGGCCTTGCCCACTGCCACGGCCGGCGCGGATGCCTCGGCGCTGTCGACGTCGGGCGGCCGGAACGCCGTGCTCAACCCGTTGACGATCAGATACGTCACCAGGCCCAGCAGCCCGGCCGTCAGCACCGTCGCGCACTCGTCGCCGGAATGGGTCAACTGCGTGCCGACCAGCACCAACACGATGACGGTGGCTACCACCGAAACCTCGGCGAGACGGCCTATCCGGGCGAAGGGGACTTCAATCCACTTGAGCCACTTGATATCTCGGTCGTACACGACGAAATCCAGGAACAGCATCAACAGAAATATTCCGCCGAAAGCCGCGATCTGCGGGTGGGCCGACAGCACCAGCTTCTCGTAGCCGGGCGAGCCGTCCGGGAATTCCAGTGTGCCGTGCGGGGGCGGATTGAGCGCCAGGTGCATCGCGCGAACCGGGTCGAGGCCCGCGGTCGCCCACACGATGAGCAGCGGGAACACCAGCCGCATACCGAACACGGCGACCAGAATCCCGATCGTGAGAAACATCTGTCGCCAGAACGGGCTCATCCGCTTGAGCACCGTGGCGTTGATGATCGCGTTGTCGAAGGACAGCGACACCTCGAGGACGCCCAGGGCCACCAGAAGAAACAGGGCGTTGAGCCCGCCGTGGGCATATCCGAGCGCCAGGGCCGCCAACGTGACCAACAGCGAGATCCCGAAGATGCGAGCGGCGGCCATGGGTCCTTCCTAGACAGCCGCTCACATTAAGGCGAAGGTGGTCGCCACCGCCAGCCATGGCGACGGCGCACTTACTATTTTCCAATGCCGAAAGCGCCGCGCCGATGACCGAAGTCGGCGGTGCGGCGTCCCCACTGGGCGCTGCCGGGTCAACGGGAGCATCCCCGGGACCGGTGGCACGTAGCAGCATGGCCCGGGTCGGTGCCGCGACCGCACTGACCGCGGTGTGCGGCTACGCGGTGATCTATCTGGCGGCTCGTGACCTGGCGCCGAGCGGCTTCTCGGTGTTCGGGGTGTTCTGGGGGGCGTTCGGTCTGGTCACCGGCGCCGCCTTCGGGCTGCTGCAAGAAACCACCCGCGAGGTCCGCGCCACCCGCTACGTCGAGGCATTGCCGGGGCCCGAATTCCGCAACCACCCGCTGCGCGTCGCGGCGATGGTCGGTGTCGCGGCGGCCGTCCTGATCGCGGGCAGTTCGCCGCTGTGGGGTGGACGGGTGTTCGCCGAGCAGCGCTGGTTGTCGGTGGCGCTGTTGTCCGTCGGTCTGGCCGGGTTTTGCCTGCACGCCACCCTGCTCGGCATGCTGGCCGGCACCGATCAATGGACCCAGTACGGCGCACTGATGGTGACCGACGCGGTCATGCGCGTGGCGATCGCGGTGGCCACGGTGGTGCTCGGCTGGGGTTTGACCGGCTTCCTGTGGGCGACGGTGGCCGGCGCGGTGGCCTGGCTGGTAGTCCTGGCGACCTCGCCCACCGCCCGCGCGGCGGCCCGGCTCCTGACACCCGGCAACACCGCGACGTTCCTGCGCGGCACCGCGCACTCGATCACCGCCGCCGGCGCCAGCGCGATCCTGGTGATGGGATTCCCGGTGCTGCTCAAGCTGACGTCGAATCACCTTGGGGCACAAGGCGGTGTGATCATCCTGGCCGTCACGTTGACCCGCGCGCCGCTGCTGGTGCCGTTGACGGCCATGCAGGGCAACCTGATCGCGCACTTCGTGGACGCGCGTAGCGACCGGCTGCGGGCGCTGCTCGCACCGGCGGCGATCATCGCCGGCATCGGCGCCGTCGGGGTGCTGGCGGCCGGCCTGGTGGGGCCATGGCTGCTGCGCGCCGCCTTCGGTGCCTCCTACGACGCCAGCAGCGCGCTGTTGGCGTGGCTGACCGGTGCGGCGTTGTCGATCGCGATGCTGACGCTGACCGGCGCCGCGGCCGTGGCCGCCGCGTTGCATCGCGCCTACGCGCTGGGGTGGGTCGGGGCCACGGCGGCCTCGGGCCTGCTGCTACTGCTGCCGCTGCCGCTGGGGACCCGGACCGTGGTCGCGCTGCTGTGCGGTCCGCTGGTGGGAATCGGCGTACACCTGGTGGCCCTGGCGCGCGCCGGACGCCTAACCGGCTGATCCTGGCTACCCTGTGAACATCGAAACGGATTACCAGGGCGTCTGGATCGTGATTCCCGCCTTCAACGAAGCCACGGTCATCGGCGAGGTGGTCGCCGATGTCCGCTCCGTTTTCGACCACGTCGTCTGCGTCGACGACGGCAGCGCCGACGGCACCGGTGAGATCGCCCGGAAGGCCGGGGCTCATCTGGTGCGCCATCCGGTCAATTTGGGGCAGGGCGCGGCCATCCAGACCGGCGTCGAGTACGCCCGCCGCCAGCCCGGTGCGCGGATCTTCGCGACGTTCGACGCCGACGGGCAGCATCGCGTCAAGGATGTGTGCACGATGGTCGACCGGCTCATCGCCGAAGACGTGGACATCGTCATCGGGACGCGCTTCGGCGGGCTAAAGAGCAGCCGGCCGCCGTTAGTGAAACGGATCGTGCTGCAGACAGCGGCGCGGTTGAGCCCGCGCGGTCGCCGGCTCGGCCTGACCGACACCAACAACGGACTGCGGGTATTCAACAAGACGGTGGCCGACGGGCTGAACATCACGATGAGCGGGATGAGCCACGCCAACGAATTCATCATGCTAGTCGACGAAAACCATTGGCGCGTAGTCGAACAGCCTGTTGAGGTGCTCTACACCGACTACTCGAAGTCGAAGGGCCAGCCGCTACTCAACGGCGTCAACATCATTTTCGATGGGTTCCTGCGAGGAAGGATTCCGAGATGAACTGGATCCAGGTGCTGCTGATCGGGTCGATCATCGTGCTGTTGATCTACCTGCTGCGGTCGCGGCGCAGCTCGCGCTCGAAGGCCTGGGTCAAGGTCGGCTACATCTTCTTTGTGCTGGGCGGCATCTACGCCGTGTTGCGGCCCGACGACACCACCGTGGTCGCGCACTGGTTCGGGGTGCGCCGCGGCACCGACCTGATGCTCTACGCGCTGATCATGGCGTTCAGTTTCACCACACTGAGCACGTATATGCGGTTCAAGGACTTGGAGTTGCGCTATGCGCGCCTGGCCCGGGCCGTCGCGCTGGAGGGCGCCCAGGCGCCGGAGCCGCGCTAGCCGGTGTGAGCCTGCCGGAAGAACTCGACCGTGCGACGCACGCCTTCTTCGAGTTCGACCTGCGGACGCCAGCCCAAAACCCTTGCCGCTGAGCTGATATCGAGGCACGACCGCCGCAGATCGCCGAGGCGATCCGGATGGAAGTCCGGATCGTCCGGTCCGCCAACGGCTTTGGCGACCGCCGTGTGTAGCTTGCGGTCGGAGGTCTCAATTCCGGTGCCGATGTTGAACCGCTGCGCGCTGCCGGCCTCACCCGAGGCTTTGACGAATGCGTCCACGACGTCGTCGACGAACACGTAGTCGCGGGTCTTGCTGCCGTCCCCGAACACCTTGGTGGGCTTACCCGACAGCAGCGCCTGCGCGAAGATCGCCACCACGCCCGCCTCGCCGTGCGGGTCCTGGCGCGGGCCGTAGACGTTGGCCGGCGCGATGTGCGAGCAGTCCAGGCCGTACAGGTGCCGGAAGGTGTTCAGGTAGATCTCGCCGGCCACCTTGCCCGCGGCATACGGCGACGCCGGGTCGGTGGGCGTGGTCTCGGGCGTCGGGTACTGCGTCGGGGTGCCGTAGATGGATCCCCCCGACGAGGTGTGCACGATCTTGCGCACGCCGGTGCGGCGCGCCGCCTCGGCCAGCCGCACCGTGCCGATCACGTTGACCGAGGCGTCGAATTGCGGCTCGGCCACCGAGCGGCGCACGTCGATCTGGGCGGCCAGGTGGAAGACCACCTCGGGCCGGTGCTGGTCGAGAATCGCCTCGAGGTCGGCGGTCACGATGTCCGCCTCGATGAAGACGTGTTGGGGATTGTCGGCCAGGTGCTCGAGGTTGCGCGCCTTGCCCGACGCGAAATTGTCCAGGCTCACCACCGAGTGGCCGTCCGCCAGTAGACGGTCGACTAGCGTCGACCCGATGAATCCGGCTCCCCCGGTGACCAGTGCGCGCACCGGCCCACCATACCTAGGGGCGGCCGCGGCGGTATTGATCGTGGTCGCGCTGGTGATACGCGCGGTACTGGCCTTCGGCGGCTACTTCTACTGGGACGACCTGATCCTGATCGGGAAGGCCGGAACCGAGGGCCTGCTGTCGCCGTCGTACCTGTTCGACGACCACGACGGCCACGTAATGCCGGCGGCGTTTCTGATCGCGGGCGCGCTGACCCGGCTGGCCCCGTTGGACTGGACCGGGCCGGCGATCAGCCTGGTGGTGCTGCAGCTGCTGGCCTGGCTCGCGCTGTTGCGCGCGCTGTACGTGATCCTCGGCTGGCGTCGCGTGCTGCTGATCCCGTTGACGTTCGCGCTGTTCACCCCGTTGGGAGTGCCGGGATTCGCGTGGTGGGCGGCGGCGCTGAACTCGCTGCCGATGCTTGCGGCGCTGGCCTGGGTGTGCGCCGACGCGGTGCGGCTGGTGCACACCGGCAACCAGCGCTACGCGCTGACCGGCGTGCTGGTGTATCTGGGTGGGTTGCTGTTCTTCGAGAAGGCCGCGGTGATCCCGTTCGTCGCCTTCGCCGTGACCGTGCTGCTGTGCCACGTGCGCGGTGACAGGTCGGCGCTGCTGACGGCCTGGCGTGGCGGCCTGCGGCTGTGGGTCGCGTCGCTGATCCTGACGGTCGCCTGGGTGGCGCTCTACCTCGCGGTGGTCAATCAGCAGCGATGGAGTTCTGACCTGGCGATGACCGGGGATCTGCTGGCGCGGTCCGTCACCCACGGCATCGTGCCGGGGCTGGCCGGCGGGCCGTGGCACTGGGACCGCTGGGCACCGGCCTCTCCGTGGGCCACTCCCCCGCCGCTGGTGATGGCGCTGGGCTGGCTGGTGCTGATCGCGGTGCTGGCACTGTCGCTGGTCCGCAAGCAACGACTCGTCCCGGTGTGGCTGACCGGCGCCGGTTACGCCGTCGCCTGCCAGGTGCCGATCTATCTGATGCGCTCGTCGAAGCTCACCGCGCTGGAGCTCGCCCAAACCCTGCGCTATCTGCCGGATCTCGTCGTTGTGCTGGCGCTGCTGGCCGCGGTCGGGCTGTGCGCACCGAACCGGTCGCTGGGTGCGCGCTGGCTGGACACCTCGGCGCGACGGGCCGTGGTGACGACGGGTTTGGCCGCGCTGTTCGTGGCCAGCAGCCTGTGCTCAACGGCGACGTTCCTGACCAGTTGGCGCGACAACCCAACACAGAGCTATCTGCGCAATGCAGAATCCAGTTTAGCTGCGGCCCATACGAATTCGACCGCCCCGCTGCTAGATCAGGAGGTCGATCCGTTGATCCTGCAGCGGGTCGCCTATCCGGAGAACCTGGCCAGCCACATGTTCGCCTTACTGCGCGACAGACCGGAATTCGCCACGGCCACAACGCAATTGAGAATGTTCGACAGTGCGGGCCGACTGATCCCGGCCCGGGTCACCTGGATTCGAACCATCAAACCCGGACCGATGCCGCGGTGCGGCTATTTCGCCCAGCCGGACAGTCCGGCGCGCATGATGCTCGACGGGCCACTGCTGCCGGCCGACTGGACCGTCGAATTCAACTATCTGGCTAACAGCGACGGCTCGATGACCGTCTCGCTGCCGGAGGGTCCCGGCGTCAAGGTTCCGGTGCACCCCGGACTCAACCGGGTCTATGCCCGGGTGCCGGGCGCCGGCGACGCGATCATGGTTCGCGCCAACACCACCGCGCTGGCACTGTGCATTGCGTCGGGCCCGGTGGGCTTTTTGGCGCCGGCCTGAATTGCGCTGCACTAGCTGATCTGGATGCCGCCTGGTCCCCGAATGTCGTTGCTGCGCCCCGGGTTCCTGATTTGCGGGATACCACCTCCTGGCGCTTTCTCCCAGGTGATGTGGTTTCCGGTGCCGGTGGCCAAGATGGCGGCCACGGTTTGCAGGTTCACCGTGTTGGCGACACCGCTGACATCGACCTCGCCGCACGACCCGGTCAAGGTGATCGTCGAGTCCTCGCCCACGATCCTGATCGGCGATTGGTTGCCACACTCATAGGTCGCGAATGAGAAGCTGATGTCGATGTTGGCCGGCGACCCACTCGTCAAGGCGATATAGCTTGGGCCAGAAGCAATTCCAGAAAACACCATACCCACGATCAGCACGCGAAGCATGGTCAACCCTGTCACCGGCCACCGGCGCGGACGAGGATTTAAACCGCTGGGGTTTTAAAGGCGCCGCGCCTACGCGGCGCTGGGCCCCTGGATCGGCGTGGCCACCGGGTGCCGGTGAACCGCCGGCGCCGGGCGTAGCCGAGTCACCGGAGCCAAGTCGCCGTCGTGCTGCTCACGATGCACTTGGCGATAGCTCCAGACCGCGGCAATCACGCCCGCGATCACCAAGGCGAGAGCGAGTACGACCAGAACATCGCCGAAGGCCAGCAGCAGGATGATTCCCGCCGCGATCCACCCGGCCTCACCGATCGGGTAACGGGATTGGTTGTCGTGCAGCATGCCGGCCTCGCTCGAAATAGTGCCGCTCTTTGATCGAGCGACTGCATTACGCAACGCCGCAGCGACCCGGAGGCTGCCCCAATGAGGGCTGATGGTGACCCAACTCACGGTGGGGTGATGGAGCCGCCTGGGGTGTGTGAGTTCACGACATAGGTGACAGATGAGTCGCGTCATGGGTTACACCTGTGTCGATACCTGATGAGTCGCGTCATAGGTGACAGTCATGGTGGATGTCCAAAGCGCGTGTGGTCGTCCTTGAAGTCGTTAGTGGTCATCTGTCGGTGAGCGCGGCAGCCCGGGTCTATGGCATGTCGCGGCAACATATTTATCGGCTGGTCGGTCGCTACCAGCGGGGCGGTTTGGAAGCGGTGGATCCGCGGTCTCGACGCCCGGCCAGCAACCCTCGCGCCGTGTCTGATGAAGTGATCGCGGCGATCGTGTTACTGCGAGAAAGGCTCACCATCGAAGGCCTCGACGCCGGCCCGCTGACTCTGCAGTGGCATCTGACGCAACAGGGCTTTGCATCGCCGTCGACCTCGACCATCCGACGCATCCTGCATCACCATGGCCTGATCGTCCCGGCGCCGCGTAAACGCCCCAAAAGCTCCTATCACCGCTTTGCCGCTGAGCAGCCCAACGAATGCTGGCAATCGGATTTCACCCATTGGAGCCTGGCCGATGGCAGTGGTGTGGAAATCCTCAACTGGCTCGATGATCACTCCCGATTTCTGCTGGCGACCACCGCTTATCGGCGCGTGGGTGGCTCCGACGTCGTGGCCAGCTTCACCACCACCGCCACACACTATGGTCTGCCGGCCTCCACCTTGACCGACAACGGATCGGTTTACACCTCACGATTCACCCACGGCTACAACGACTTCGAACGCCTCCTGGCCAGCCTGGGCATCACCCAGAAAAACGGTCACCCCGGACATCCCCAAACCCAAGGCAAAATCGAACGCTTCCACCAAACCCTCAAACGCTGGCTAGCCCCTCGACCCCGGCCAGCCACCGTAGCCGCCATGCAAACCCTGCTCGACGACTTCACCGTCATCTACAACACCCAACGCACGCACCGCGCCTTACCCGCGGCCACCACTCCCGCCCAGGCCTACACCGCTCGCCCCAAAGCCAGCCCACCGCACAGTCCCACCGGACACTTCCGCATCCGCCACGACACCGTCGACCAATTCGGCAAACTCACCCTGCGCCACGGCAGCCACCTGCACCACCTGGGCATCGGCCGCACCCACGCCGGCATCGCCGTGCTCATCTTGGTGACCACCAACACCGTCACGGTCATCAGCAAAAGCCAGCACCGAGTCCTCAGCAGCCACCACATCGACCCCGCCGCAAACTACTGGCGCAACCAAAACAAAAACCCCGGCCGATGGCCGGGGAATCTGTAACCCATGACCCGACTCATCTGTCACCGATGACTCGACTCATCACAATGGAGCCGCCTGGGGGAATCGAACCCCCGACCTATTCATTACGAGTGAATCGCTCTACCGACTGAGCTAAGGCGGCGCACCCTCAAGCTGGGCGGCACGAGTCTACGGCAGCTGGGCGCGCACGCCCAAAAACCGGCCCGTTCAGTCCCGCAATTCCTGCCCGATGGTGGCCACCATCGCGTCGACGGCGAACTTGGGTTTGACGTTGACCGCCAGCGCTTCGCGGCACGCAAGCACCGCCTCGATGCAGCGCAACAGCCGATCGGGCGCGGCGTGCGCGGCCAGCGCCGCCACCCGCTCGGTCATGTCCGGATGGTTGGCTCGCACCGCACCCGCGCGGGCCGAGACCACCAGCGCGTCGCGGAAGTAAGTGGCCAGGTCGATCAGTGCTCGGTCCAGCGCGTCGCGCGAGGCCCTGGTCTGGCGGGACTTCTGCCGACGCTCGAGGTCCTTGATCGCCCCCGCGGCGCCGCGCATCACCCCGGCGGTGCCTTTACCGGTGCCCCCGGCCCCCAGCGCCGTCCGCAGCTCCTCGGTCTCGGCCTCGGCGCGGTCAGCGGTCAGTACGACGGCCTCGGTTTCGGCCGCGGCCACCAACTCTTCGGCCGCGGCGTAGGCCCGGGCCGGGGTCGCCGCATCGCGCACCAGTCCCAACGCCCGCTCCCGCCGCTCCCGGGCCTGCGAATCGGTCGCCAGCCGACGCGCCCGCCCCACGTGACCGCCACTGACCGACGCCGCCCAGTTCGCCGTGTCGGCGCTCAGGCCGTCGCTGTCGATCAGCACCTGCGCGATCGACTCGGTCGAGGGCGTCACCAGCGCGACGTGCCGGCATCTCGACCGCAGCGTGACCGCGATGTCTTCGGGATCCACCGACGGCGCGCACAGCAGGAACACCGTCGACGGCGGTGGTTCCTCGACCACCTTCAGCAGCGCGTTGGCGGCACCCTCGGTCAGCCGATCGGCGTCCTCGACCACCACGATCTGCCAGTGCCCGGTCGTCGGGCGCCGCGACGCCGTCTGCACGATCGCACGCATCTCGTCGACGCCGATGGAGAGGCCTTCGGGGATCACCCGGCGAACGTCGGCGTGGGTGCCGGCCATCGTCGTCGTGCAGGCCCGGCACTGCCCGCAGCCAGGGCCGCCGTCGTCAGGAGACGACGTGCACTGCAGCGCGGCCGCGAAGCACAACGCGGCAACCGACCGCCCCGACCCGGGCGGGCCGGTGATCAGCCACGCATGTGTCATAGTCCCGTGGTCCCCATCGCTATGACCGGGATCACGTCGGGCGGCCCTCGCGGCGCTGAGCAGCGCGGCCTCAACCGCGTCTTGGCCTACCAGCCGCGTAAACACTCCGGACATCACTGGCAACACTAGTGAGACAGACCGACGTCCACCCCCCGGCTACCGTGTCGCGATAATTCCGTGATCTTTTCGGACGTTTCGCCAGGATCCGGCGACTTGCCGAAGCGATTAAGGGTTACCGGCTAGTCCCTGCTGACCGATACGGTGGGTTGGTGGCAACACCGGGTGCTCTTCCCGGGCGAATCAGCGCGTTCGTCCGGTGGGTAGTGCGCACTCCATGGCCACTGTTCTCGCTGAGCATGCTGCAGGCCGACATCATCGGCGCGCTGTTCGTGCTCGGCTTCCTGCGCTACGGACTCCCACCCCAGGACCGTATCCAACTGCAGGATCTGCCGACGCCCAACCTGGTGATCTTCGCCAGCTCGCTGGTCATCCTGTTTTTCGTCGGCGTGGTGGTCAATCTCCGACTGCTGATGCCGGTGTTCCGCTGGCAGCGCCGCGACAACATGCTCGCCGAGTCCGACCCGGCCGACACCGAGCTGGCCCGCAGCCGCGCCCTGCGGATGCCGTACTACCGCACCCTGAGCACGGTCGTCTACTGGTGCATCGGCGGCGTGGTGTTCGTCGTCGCCAGCTGGTCGGTGGCCCGGTTCGCCGCGCCCGTCGTCACGGTCGCGACCGCGCTGGGGGCGGCGGCTACCGCGATCATCGGCTACCTGCAATCCGAACGAGTACTGCGCCCGGTGGCCGTGGCCGCCCTGCGCAGCGGGGTACCGGAGAACGTCAAGGCGCCGGGCGTCATCCTGCGCCAGATCCTGACCTGGATGCTGTCCACCGCGGTGCCGCTGCTGGCGATCGTGCTCGCCGTGGTGGCCGACAAGGTTTCGCTGCTCCACGCCGCGCCGGAGAGCCTGTTCAATCCCATCTTGTTGCTGGCTCTGACCGCGCTGGGGGTCGGGCTGATCAGCACGCTGCTGGTGGCCATGTCGATCGCCGACCCGCTGCGCCAGCTGCGCTGGGCGCTCTCGGAGGTCCAGCGCGGAAACTACAACGCGCACATGCAGATCTACGACGCCAGCGAGCTCGGCCTGCTGCAGGCCGGCTTCAACGACATGGTCCGCGACCTGTCCGAGCGGCAGCGGCTGCGGGACCTGTTCGGCCGTTACGTCGGTGAGGACGTGGCCCGCCGGGCGCTGGAACGCGGCACCGAGTTGGGCGGCCAGGAACGCGACGTCGCGGTGCTGTTCGTCGACCTGGTCGGCTCGACTCAGCTCGCCGCGACCCGGCCGCCCGCCGAGGTCGTCCACCTGCTCAACGAGTTCTTCCGGGTGGTGGTCGACACCGTCGGCCGCCATGGCGGCTTCGTCAACAAGTTCCAGGGTGACGCCGCGCTGGCCATCTTCGGCGCACCCATCGAGCACCCGGACGCCTCCGGCGGCGCGCTGGCGGCCGCCCGGGAGCTGCACGACGAACTCCTGCCCGTGATCGGCGCGGCCGAGTTCGGTGTCGGGGTGTCCTCCGGGCGGGCCATCGCCGGCCATATCGGCGCGCAGGCCCGCTTCGAGTACACGGTGATCGGCGACCCGGTCAACGAGGCAGCACGGCTGACCGAGCTGGCCAAGCTCGAGCCCGGGCACGTGCTGGCGTCGGCGATCGCGGTCAGCGGCGCGCTGGACGCCGAAGCGTTGTGCTGGGATGTCGGCGAGGTGGTCGAGCTACGCGGGCGCGCCGCGCCCACTCAGCTGGCGCGGCCGTTGAATCTAGCTGTCCCGCGGTCGGTTTCGGCCTCGCGGCATAACGCCGAAGAAGTCACCACCGAAATTATGTGATCTCCGCCGGCGCTAACTGCGCTTGGCGGCCTTTTTCGCCGGGGCCTTGCGCGTGCTTTTCTTCGCGGGCCGTTTCGCCGGACCCCGGGCCCGCCGGTCGGCCAGCAACTCGGCAGCGCGCTCGTCGGTGATCGACAACACGTCGTCGCCCTTGCGCAGGCTGGCGTTGGTCTCACCGTCGGTGACGTACGGTCCAAATCGACCGTCCTTCACCACCATTGGCTTACCCGACACCGGGTCGTTGCCCAGCTCGCGCAGCGGCGGAGCCGAAGCAGCTTGCCGACCACGGCGTTTCGGCTCGGCGTAGATCTTGAGCGCCTCGTCCAGGGTGATCGTGAACATCTGCTCTTCGGTCGCCAGCGAACGAGAATCTGTGCCGCGCTTCAGGTACGGGCCATAGCGCCCGTTCTGCGCGGTGATCTCCTCGCCCGACGCAGGGTCGACACCGACCACCCGGGGCAACGACAGCAGTTTCAGCGCGTCCTCGAGCGTGACCGTCTGCAGATCCATGGTGCGCAGCAGCGAGCCGGTGCGTGGTTTGGGGCCGGTGGGCTTCTTGCCCTTCTTCGCCGGGGCCGCGTCACCGTCCTCCGGCGGCGGTTCGGGCAGGACCTCGGTGACATACGGCCCGTAACGGCCGTCCTTGGCCAGGATTTCGTGACCGGTCTCCGGGTCCACACCCAGCGAGCGACCCTCCTGCGGCGTGGCGAAAAGCTCTTCGGCCACCTCCAGCGTCAGCTCGTCGGGAGTCAGCGAGTCGTTGAGGTTGGCACGCTGCGGCTTCGTCTCACCGTCGTCGCCGACGACCGTGCGCTCCAGGTACGGCCCGTTCTTGCCGACCCGGACGTAGACCGGGCGCCCTTCCGAATCATCAAACAGCTTGATGGAGTTGACTTCTCGAGCGTCGATTCCTTCGAGGTTGACACCGACGAGCTTCTTGAGCCCGCCGGCGCGCGCCACCGAATCCTGCACGCCGTGGTCACCGCCGAAGTAGAAGTTGTTGAGCCAGTTGGTGCGTTGCTCGCTGCCCGACGCGATCGCGTCGAGCTCGTCTTCCATCGCGGCGGTGAAGTCGTAGTCGACGAGACGGCCGAAATGCTGTTCCAGCAAACCGGTGACGGCGAACGCAACCCACGAGGGCACCAGCGCGCTGCCCTTCTTGTGCACGTAACCGCGATCCTGGATGGTCTTGATGATCGACGAATACGTCGACGGTCGGCCAATACCCAGCTCCTCGAGCGCCTTGACCAGCGAGGCCTCGGTGTAGCGCGCCGGCGGGCTGGTGGCGTGGCCGTCGGGAGTCAGCTCGAGCGCCGCCAGCCGCTGGCCTTCGGTGAGCTGGGGCAGCCGGCGCTCGGCGTCGTCGGCCTCGCCGCCGGCCAGCTCGTCCACGGTTTCCACGTAGGCCTTCAGGAAGCCGGCGAAGGTGATGGTTCGACCGCTGGCCGAAAACACCACCGGATGATCGCCTTCCGGGCCGGCCCCCTGGTTTCGCGAGGTGCCGGCGATGCGCAAACTCAGCGTGGTCCCGCGTGCGTCGGCCATCTGCGAGGCCACCGTGCGCTGCCAGATCAGCTCGTAGAGACGGAACTCGTCGCCGTCGAGCTCACGGCGCACCGCATCCGGGGTGGCGAACGTCTCGCCCGCCGGGCGAATCGCCTCGTGGGCTTCCTGGGCGTTCTTGACCTTGCGGGTGTACTGCCGCGGCGACGGGGACACGTACTCGTCGCCGTAGAGCTGACTGGCCTGGGTGCGCGCCGCGTTGATCGCCGACTGCGACAGCGTCGTCGAGTCGGTACGCATATAGGTGATGTAGCCGTTTTCGTAGAGCCGCTGCGCGATGCTCATCGTCCGCTCCGACGAGAACCGCAGCTTGCGGCCGGCCTCCTGCTGCAACGTCGACGTCATGAACGGCGCGTACGGCCGGCGGGTGTAGGGCTTCTCCTCGACCGAGGCCACCGACAGCTGCGCCCCTGTCAAACCGGTGGCCAGCTCGGTCGCCCGCGCCTCGTTGAGGACGGTCACCTCGTCGGCCTTGCGCAGTTGGCCCAGCGAGTCGAAGTCGCGTCCGGTGGCCACCCGCAGTCCGTCGACAGAGGTCAGCCGGGCGGTAAAGGTGGGCGGCTGCGCGGTGGCGTCGGAGACGCTGGCGTCCAGCTGGGCAACGATGTCCCAGTACGCCGCGCTGCGAAACGCCATCCGGTCGCGTTCGCGCTGCACGATGATGCGGGTGGCCACGGACTGCACCCGGCCGGCCGACAGCCGGGGCGCGACCTTCTTCCACAGCACCGGACTGACTTCGTAGCCGTACAACCGGTCCAGGATGCGACGGGTCTCCTGCGCGTCGACCAGGTCGATGTCGAGGTCGCGAGGGTTTTGCGCGGCCTCGAGGATGGCCGGCTCGGTGATCTCGTGGAACACCATCCGCTTGACCGGGATGCGCGGCTTCAGCGTTTCCATCAGGTGCCACGCGATGGCCTCACCCTCGCGGTCACCATCCGTGGCCAGGTAGAGCTCGTCGACGTCTTTCAAAAGGCCCTTGAGCTCGGTGACCGTGCTCTTCTTTTCCGGACTGATGATGTAGAGCGGTTCGAAGTCGGCGTCGACGTTGACCCCGAGCCTGGCCCAGGGTTCCGACTTGAATTTGGCGGGCACGTCGGCGGCGGCCCGCGGCAGGTCGCGGATGTGTCCTCGCGACGATTCGACGATGTAGGTGGAGCCCAGGTAGCCCGCGAGTTTGCGCGCTTTAGTCGGCGACTCGACGATGACAAGTCGCCGCCGGCTGCCATTGCCGCTGCTGTCGCGGCCTATTGTCGGGTCAGCCACCTGCGCTTACGCTCCATCTCTTCTCTCGGCCTCCGTTCGAGGCCGCCCTGCAGGAAGAATGACAGGCAGACGTCTGAAATTCCGCTGAAATTCAGATACGCCGGCGTTCCTTCCCTTCGGGCACCTGACAATTTCGCACCCTGAGGCGGGCCTGCGCAAACCGACTCCCCGAAAACGCCGGTCTTAGCGACGGCCATACCTTTGTGTCGGGTGCCGTCCCGGTCGCCGGCAAATCCTCGCTTCGGACGGTTTCCATATCCCGGGCCGCGCGGCTAAACCCGGGGCCACAGCGCCAACGCCTCGGCACCGTCAGGATGTTCCCCTACGTTCTCTACCAGCCGCGATAGCCTGCGGCGGCCGCTGATCCGCAAGGCCGGGCGCCCGCCGCGCGTACCGATCAGGGTGGGCGCGATCCCGACCCGCATCAACGCCGACGCCAGCGGCGAATGGGTGTCGGGAGCGTGGGGATCCAGACCGAGTTGGTAGTGCTCGCCCTCGGGCGTGCCCGCGGCGATGGTCCACGCCCGCAATTCGCGCGGGCCGGGTAGCCACCGCGGCGGCACCGTTTTGACCGCGCCACGGGTCCATTCGGCCGCGATGGCGCTCAGCGACGGGTCGATCGCCGTCCGCACCAACGGTGTGTCTTCGTCCGTGCGGCCGATCTCGGGGACCAAGCCGGCCTCGGAGATCATCTCGGCCAGCGCCGTGGCGCGCCAGAGCTGGTCCACCACGACCGACAGCCGGGCGCCACGGCCCTCTGAGGCGTCTGAGGCGCCCACCGTCACGATTTGGCCAGAGGCCGCCAGCACCCCGCACAGATCGGCGACGGCGGGCGGTACCGCCTCCGCTGTGAAGAAGGAAAGCTGGCTCACCACATCGACAGTAAGCCAGGCCGGGCGTCCCCGCTTTGAGGCATCCGGCGCGGCGGGACACGTGGCGTGTCGCCCGCTTTCGGCCAAGGGTTGCGCAGGAGTGAATAGATAGTGAAAACCCCCCGGCGGCACCCGCAAGGCGGGCTGCACGGGGGGTTTTCGTCCGAATCTGCTCGATTTAAGCGGAGCGGACTCCGGTGGCCTGGGGGCCCTTAGGGCTGTGGCCGATCTCAAACTCGACCTGCTGATTTTCTTCGAGGGTGCGGAAGCCCGAACCCTGGATCTCCGTGTAGTGGACAAAAACGTCCGCGGAACCATCTTCAGGGGCGATGAAGCCGAACCCCTTCTCCGCGTTGAACCACTTCACAGTTCCCTTCGGCATTTCTCGATCTTTCCTTTTCTTCAAGGTTCGGAGCACCGCTTTTCGGTGCTCCGGGCCCGTTGTCACCGCCATACCTCGCGGAGTCGTCGGAACTTCACCCGACCGTTAACCTCGCAGGAACCGCGGGTCGCAACGTCGATCCTGCGAAGTTTTGACACGAACACAGAAGCTACGACCGCAAACAGTCAATCATGTTCATCGCGTCGGCGACAGACTTGTGTCCCCGACTGATCCCCGGAGGGTGTGACGTGGCGAGTTTCGGCAGCGACCTGCTCGCCGTCGCGCTCGCGGGAACCCGCCCGGACGAGCATCCGCTGCGCCACGTCGCGGAGCTCCCAGCGCGCAGTGGCCGGCCCCACAGTTGGCCGCAATGGGCCGAATCCGACGTCATTGCTGCCTTTACCGAGCGCGGCATCACAGCACCGTGGTCACACCAGGCGCAGGCCGCCGAATTGGCCCACTCCGGGCGTCATGTCGTGGTCAGCACGGGCACCGCGTCGGGCAAGTCGCTGGCCTACCAGCTGCCGGTGCTCAACGCGCTGGCCACGGATCCGTTGGCCCGGGTGCTGTACCTTTCGCCGACGAAAGCCCTTGGTCACGACCAGCTGCGCGCTGCGCACGCACTGACCGCCGCGGTGCCGCGATTAGCGGATGTCGCGCCCACCGCGTACGACGGCGACAGCCCCGCCGAAGTTCGCCGGTTCGCGCGCGAGCGTTCCCGCTGGCTGTTCTCCAACCCGGACATGATCCATTTGTCCATCTTGCGCAATAACCCGCGCTGGGCCGTCTTGCTGCGCGGGCTGCGCTTCGTCGTCGTCGACGAATGTCATTACTACCGCGGTGTTTTCGGCTCGAACGTGGCAATGGTATTGCGCCGCCTGCTGCGGCTGTGTGCGCGGTATTCGCCTCGACCGGGCTGCCCGCCGACCTTCATTTTCGCCAGCGCGACGACGGATTCGCCCGGCACGACGGCGGCCGAACTCATCGGTCTGCCGGTCGAGGAGGTCACCGAAGACGGGTCACCGCAAGGCGAGCGCACCGTCGCGTTGTGGGAACCCGCGCTGCGCACCGACGTCACCGGCGAGCACGGCGCCCCAGTGCGGCGATCGGCCGGCGTCGAGGCGGCGCGGGTGATGGCCGACCTGATCGCCGAGGGCGCCCAGACCCTGACGTTCGTGCGTTCCCGGCGGGCTGCCGAACTGACCGCGCTGGGCGCCCGGGCGCGGCTGGACGAGATCGCCCCGGACCTGTCGCAGCAGGTGGCGTCATATCGGGCCGGTTATCTCGCCGAGGACCGCAGCGCGCTGGAGCGCGCACTGGCAGAAGGCCGATTGCGGGGTTTGGCCACCACCAACGCGCTGGAATTGGGTGTAGACATCGCCGGGCTGGATGCGGTGGTGCTGGCCGGTTTTCCCGGGACGGTTGCCTCGTTCTGGCAGCAGGCCGGCCGGTCGGGCCGACGCGGGCAGGGTGCCCTGGTGGTGTTGATCGCCCGGGACGATCCGCTGGACACGTATCTGGTGCACAATCCCGCAGCGCTGCTGGACAAACCGGTCGAGCGCGTGGTGATCGACCCGGCCAACCCTTATATCCTCGGGCCGCAATTGCTCTGTGCTGCAACAGAATTGCCGCTTGAAGAGGTGGAGGTTCGAGAATTCGGTGCCGAGCAGGTGGCCGAGGCGCTGGTCGACGACGGGTTGCTGCGCCGGCGCGGCGGCAAGTACTTCCCCGCGCCCGGGCTAGAACCGCATGGCGCGGTGGACATCCGGGGCTCGGCAGGCGGCCAGATCGTCATCCTGGAGGCCGACACCGGGCGACTGCTGGGCAGCACCGGCCTCGGTCAGGCTCCCGCGTCCGTGCACCCCGGCGCGGTCTATCTGCACCAGGGCGACACGTACGTCGTCGATTCGCTGGATCTTGAGGAGGCGATCGCGTTCGTGCACGCCGAGGATCCCGGTTATGCGACGTTCGCGCGCGAGATCACCGACATCAAAGTCACCGGCAGCGGCGAGCAGTCGACGTTCGGCCCGGTGACCCTGGGGGTGGTGCCGGTCCGGGTCATCCACCAGGTCGTGGGGTACCTGCGTCGGCGGTTGTCCGGGGAGGTCATCGATTTCGTCGAGCTGGACATGCCCGAACACATCCTGGACACCACCGCGGTCGTGTACACCATCACGCCGGAAGCCTTGGCAGGCAAGGGGATTGACGCAACGCGGATTCCCGGCTCATTGCACGCCGCCGAACACGCCGCGATTGGGTTGCTGCCGTTGGTGGCCAGCTGCGATCGCGGGGATATCGGCGGGATGTCCACGGCTCTCGGTCCGCTGGGGGAGCCCAGCGTGTTCGTGTATGACGGTTATCCGGGCGGGGCGGGCTTCGCCGAACGCGGCTTTCGGCAAGCGCGAACCTGGTTGAGTGCCACTGCCGCGGCCATCGAGGCGTGTGAATGCCCGATGGGCTGTCCGTCGTGCGTCCAGTCCCCCAAGTGCGGCAATGGGAATGACCCGCTGGATAAGGCGGGAGCTGTGCAAGTGCTGCGACTCGTGCTTGCGGAATTGCCGTAGCGATCGCGCTGAGCAATCCACGGACGGCGACCGACCCCTCGACGGTCGACCTCCACGGAAACTGCACACAACAACCGTCGAATGCGTTTCCTCGTTGCTAAAGAAACGCCGACGTGCTGTCTCAAAGCGCGACCAACGGCCGGAGCAGAAAACCTACCAAGGCTGTGATGGCGTTTGCAAACTTACCAGTAACTTAACGCCGTCGAAGTCGATTCGAAGCATCGCTGAACTGGTGTCGCGACGGCTTTGCTGTAGCGCTGAAAGTACGCCGGGGGATCCTCAGATGCGCCCACGCGCCCTAAAATCGAGCGCATGGCCCACGACTGGTTGCTCGTGGAGACACTGGGGGAAGAGCCTGCCGTGGTTGCACAGGGGCGGCAGCTCAAGAACCTTGTCCCTATCACGACCTTCCTCCGCCGCAGTCCCCATCTCGCCGCCGTCCGGACCGCGATCGCTGAATCGATGCGCACCGGCCAGAGCCTGACCAGCATTACCCCCAAGCACGACCGCGTGATCCGCACCGAACCGGTGGTGATGTCCGACGGCTGCATCCACGGTGTGCATGTGTGGACCGGTCCCGCCGATATCGACCCGCCCGAACGGCCCACCGCGGGCCCGCTGAAGTGGGACCTGACCCTCGGAGTGGCCACGGACACCCGGGAATCGCTGGCCATCAGCGGCAAGAACCCCGAAGTCGAAGTCACCTTCGGCAGGGCCTTTGCCGAAGATCTTCCTTCCCGCGAGCTCAACCCCAACGAAACCAAAATACTTGCCATGGCAGTCAAGGCCGAGCCGGGTCAAACCATCTGCAGCACATGGGATCTCACCGACTGGCAGGGAAATCCCATCCGGATAGGCTTCATTGGCCGCAGCGCGCTCGAGCCCGGACCCAACGGCAAGGACCACCTCGTCGCACGAGCGATGAACTGGCGCGCCGAGCTCAAGGGCCCCATCGTTTCCACCGACGATCTAGCGTTGCGGATCCTCGACGGGCTGCGGCAGGCCGGCGTGCACCGGGCACTCGTCGACCTCAACAACTGGACCCTGCTGAAATGGCTCGACGAGCCGTGCACCTTCTACGACTGGCGCGGCTCCGATAAGGACAGGCCGAAGGTCCATCCCGACGACGTCCCCCAAATGGCAGCCATGACGCAGGAATTCGGCAAGGGATCGACCAACCGGGTGTTGCGGATGCGCGGCTTCGACGGCGACTGGGTGCCCGTGCACGTGACGGCCAACCGGGTGGAACTCGAACCGGAGACCTTCGTCGGGCTGGTCTCGCTGCGCTTGCCCAGCGACGAAGAGCTCGCCAACGCCGGGCTACCGAAAGCCCCGGACGATGACAAGTGAGCTACGCCGCGTCGACCGGGCCCGCCCGCGCGGCGGCCTGAGCCGCACCGCCGAAGGCGACCGCCACGCGCACGGTGACGACGACGTCGAGATCGTCCACCCGGCAGCCGACGTCGTCGACTCGCATCGTGCGGGCGATCGCACTCGCCCGCACGCAGGCCGCCTCGGCTCCAGCAGGAAGCCGCGCCGCGGCGGCCAGCGCGGCCAGATCGGCAGCCGCCTGCGCACGATGGCGTGCCACCACCACCGAGCCGATGTATGCGCCGGCGCCTGTGATGCACAGCAGCACCGCGACCATTGCCGCCGCGAGGACGGTCGCCGAACCGCGCTCATCGCGACGGCTCCGCCGCGGAAACCGCTTTAGCACTAATGTCCAACGCGGGCAATACCTTTGAATGCGCGACGACCGTGGCCACGATGAAATCGCCATCGCGACGCACCTGGATCCGGGATCCGTCCGGCGCGATGCTGCGGGCGGCGTCGACGGCTGAACGGTCGTCACCGCGTGCGGCCAGGCGGGCCGCCTCGCGGGCGGCATCGACACAGCGAACCTGCATCGACACAGCCGTGATGCCGGCCAGGCAAAGCGCCAGCACCACCACCAGTGCGGCGATCGCCAAAGCCGCTTCCACGGTGCTCGCACCGGCGCAGCCGATCAGACCTTGGTGTTGAGCGCACGACCGATGATGTTGGTCAACGCCGACACGATCGAATCGCCGGTGACGACGGTGTAGAGAATCGCGCCGAAGGCGGCCGCCGCAATGGTGCCGATCGCGTACTCCACCGTGGACATGCCTGACTCGTCGGCGGCAAGGACCGCCATCCGCGCCACTAGTACGCGAAACATGTTGATCACCAATGTATCCCCTCTGTTGTAGTCGCTTCACAGCAAGCCCGACTGCAGGACATCTCCGGCCAGCCCCGCGACGACGGGAACAATGCCCAGGCAGACAAACGCCGGCAGAAAGCACAGCCCGAGCGGGCCCGCGATCAGCACGCCCGCGCGCTCGGCGGCCGCAGCGGCGGTATGCGCGGCGTCGTGTCGAGACTGGTCAGCCAGCTCGGCGATGCCGCCGGCCAGCGCCGCACCCGATGACGCCGAACGCCGGGCCAGTCGCAGCAGCGCATCGATCTGCACGTCCACCGTCTTATCGGGCGAGACCGACCATGCGACAGCGGGATCGGATCCCAGCGCCAGCAGATCGGCGGCCCGCCGCAAAACCCGGGCCAGCCTCGGCGGCGCGAACGCTGCGGTCGCGGCGGCCGCGGTCGACACGGCCATCCCGGCCTCCAGACACACGGCCAGCACGTCGAAGCTGGACGCGACCGCCAGCGGGTCCGCCCCGCGGGCGGTCTCGTCGGCCCGCCCGATCCGAAACCGTTGCGGGCGAGGCGTGGTGCCGGCACGAGCCCGCACCACCGACGGGCCAGGCCCGATCAACAGCGCGACGGCGAGCAATACCGCCGCGACGCTCACGGCCCGGCTCCCGCTCGCACGATGATTCGGTCCGACCACAGCAGCCCGGCGCACGTCAGCACGGACCCGACGACCAGTAGCCACCCACCCGTGTGCCCGCTCAGCAGGAAGCTCAGCGGGCGCGCCCCGATCAGTTGGCCCAGCAATACTCCCAGCACCGGCAGTCCCGCCAGTATCGCCGCGGTGGCGCGCGCCCCGGCCATGCCGGAGTCAAGCCGCGACGAGAATCGCTGCCGCTCAACGATATCGCGTTGGGCGGTACGCATCAGGGTGGCGATCGCGAGGCCGTGCTCGGCGGCCAGTTGCCAGCATGCGGCCAGTCGATGCCATTGCGCAGGCTGAGCCGAGGCGCATGCCGCGGCGCGCAGGCCGGCCACGACGTCGGCGCCCAACCGTGCCCGCGCCGCGACGCCCCGCAGCGAGACCGACACCGCGCCAACGGTTTCGTCGGCAGCAGCACCGAACGCCTGCACCGGATGCGCGCCCACTCGCAGCTCGCCGACCAACACATCCAGCGCGGCTTCCAATGTCCGGCCCTCCTCGGTGGCGCGCAGGCGATGACGACGCCGGCGGTAACGCAGGCTCGCCGTGGCGGCCACCGCCGCACCGGCCAGGACGGTCGTCGGCGGCAGCATCACCGCGGCAGCACCGGCGGCGCACACCGCCAGACAGCCCACCCCGTGCCAGCCGACGACCCGTTGGCGCGCCGGCCTCGGCCGCAGCCGCCGTCGCGGTGACGGTGGAAGGGCCAACAGCGCCAACGCAACCAGCAACGCACCGGCCGGGATACCGTTCATGCCGGCAACCGGCTTTGCAGCAAGAAATGCAGTTCGTCGGCATCGTCGGTCATGCCCCGCTGGGCATGCCACGCCGTTACTGCCCGGACCCGTCCCTCGACGTGCCGCAGCACCGCGATCTCAGCGAGCCGCCGCCAGCCGCTGCGATCCCGCGCTACGTGCAGCAGTACCTGGACCGCCGCCGCGAGCTGACTGTGCAGCGCGACGCGGTCCAAACCGCCGAGCGCGCCCAGCGCCTCCAGCCGGGCCGGGACCTCACCCGGATTGTTGGCATGCACCGTCCCGGCCCCGCCGTCGTGGCCGGTGTTCAGCGCCGCGAGCAGGTCGACCACTTCAGCGCCCCTGACCTCTCCGACCACTATGCGGTCGGGCCGCATCCGCAGCGCCTGCCGGACGAGTTGGCGCAGCGGAACCTCGCCCACGCCTTCGACATTGGCGCACCGCGCGACCAGCTTGACCAGATGCGGATGCCGGGGCGCCAATTCGGCCGCGTCCTCGACGCACACGATCCGCTCGTCCGGCGATACCGCACCCAGCATGGCCGCCAGCAAAGTCGTCTTGCCGGCGCCCGTGCCGCCACACACCAGGAATGCCAACCGCGCCGCGATGATGTCGGCCAGCAACGCCGCAGCCGCCGGCTCGATCGCGCCCGACGCGGTCAACGCCGCCAGGTCCTGGGTAGCCGGCCGCAAGACCCGCAGCGACAAGCACGTGCCGCCGGCAGCCACGGGCGGCAACACCGCGTGCAACCGGACCGCAAATCCGCCGGCGCCGATACCGGTCAGCTGGCCGTCCACCCACGGCTGGGCGTCATCGAGACGGCGCCCGGCGGCCAACGCCAGCCGCTGCGCCAGCCGCCGCACCGCGGCCTCGTCGGCAAACCGGATGTGGCTGCGACGCAAACCGTTTCCATCGTCGACCCACACCGCGTCCGGCGCGGTGACGAGGACGTCGGTGGTGCCGTCCGCACACAGCAAGGCGTCGAGAATCCCGGCGCCGGTCAGTTCGGTCTGCAGCACCCGCAGCGTGGCCAGGACCTCGGTATCACCGAGCATCCCGCCGGATTCGGCCCGGATCGCGGCGGCCACCACATTGGGCCGCAATGGCGCCGCTTCGGTCGCCAACCGCTCGCGCACCCGCTCAATAAGCGATTCGCTCACGCCGCACTGGCTTTCGGTCGGGACCCCGCGCGCGGCAGCACCGCGAGCACCCGGCGAGCCGCGGCCGTCAGGGCCGATCGCCTGCCCAAACGCAGACCGCCGTGTTCGAGTTGGTCGGCCAGTTGGGGCTGAGCCTTCATCGACGCGAGCAGCGGCAGGCCGCAGATGTCGGCGACTTCTGCCGCACGCAATCCACCCGGCGACGGGCCACGGACCACCAACCCGAGATTGGGATTGATCGCGGCCAGCACCGGCGTCAGCGCCGCCGTCGCGGCGCAGGCCCGCACATCGCACCTGCTGACGACGACGACAAGGTCGGCGGCATCGAGCGCGGCCCGGGTGGCGTCGGTCAGACGACGGGGCAGATCGCACACCACCGTGACGCCTCCGCGGCGGCCCGCATCGATGACCGCGTCCACCGGCCCGGCGTCCGGCTCGTAGCCACGCCGCGTGCCGGAGAGCAAGCTGATGCCGTGCGGGCGCGGCAGCGCGTCGCGAACGGCCGGCCAGCTGAGCCGCCCGTCCTGCAATGCCAAGTCGGGCCACCGCAAGCCGGGCGTGCTCTCACCGCCCAGCAACAAATCGAGGCCGCCGCCCCAGGGATCAAGATCAACTAGCAGTGCATCATTGGCGACTCGCGCCACTGCGGCCGCGAACAACGACGCGCCGGCCCCGCCGCAACCACCGATCACCGCGACGACGTGGCCGCGCGACTCGTCGTCCCGGATGGATTCCACGGACTCCGCGAGTTCGCGGATCAACTCGTGCTCCTGCGCCGGCATGCTCAGCACGTGCTGGGCGCCGACCGCGATCGCGGCCGACCAGGTGGCGGTCGCGGGTTCGGCGGCGCACAGCACGCTGACGTGAGTGCGACGCGGCAGACCAGCGCGCCGACAGCGGTCCGCGCCCGCCGCGTCGAGCACCACCGCCGCGGCCGCCGACCACGTCTTCCGTCCCACCGTCGCACCGCCGGCATGTACCACTCGAACGCCGACCGCGGCGGCCACCCGGTCCAGCTCGTCGCGCAAGATCGGGTCGGTCAGCACCGCGAGTACACCCGCAGAACCTCTCGCCTCGGCACTCGTCGCGATCGTCACCCCACCACCGTGCGGGCAGCTCAGGATGGCACACCAGTGCCAGATCGGGATTTGTGGAGAGATACCACGGTGTGCACAAAGTTCGGGGTTCGGCACGTGCCCGCCCGAGGGATAACACTGTGCCCGCAACGCACCGGAGGCGGCGCCGGAAGGCCTGTTTTTCGGGAAAATTACCCCAGAAAAGGGACGACCCCCGCCAGGGGGGGAGGAGGCGGAGGTCGTCGTGCATCAGCCCCGGGGGGTCGGGCTGATACACCCTCGGCTCAGGCCGAGTAATGCTTACTATACACACGACAGTGGGCGGTGCCGCAAGTAGATCTTTTTTTCGTAGCAGCGATTTGAGCCGTAAAAACACCGTTGGCCTCGGGTGTTACTCCCAGTTCAGCCCTCATTTTGCCGGCAACCCCCGGACGCGCCGACTGACCGACCTATGCTGTGTCGGTGACCGTCTCCGACCCGGACGCGCATCAGCAAACCTCGGCGCAGACAGCCGCAACCGGTACTGCACACGCCCGCACCGCGGCCTTTTTCGACCTGGATAAGACCATCATCGCCAAGTCCAGCACCCTGGCGTTCAGCAAACCGTTCTTCAACCAGGGACTGCTCAATCGGCGCGCCGTGCTGAAGTCCAGCTACGCTCAATTCATCTTCCTGCTCTCTGGTGCTGATCATGACCAGATGGACCGAATGCGCACTCACATGACCAACATGTGTACCGGTTGGGACGTCGCTCAGGTCAAGTCGATCGTCAACGAAACGCTCCATGACATCGTGACTCCGCTGGTGTTCGCCGAGGCCGCTGACCTGATCGCGGCGCACAAATTGTGCGGCCGCGACGTCGTCGTGGTGTCCGCATCGGGCGAGGAGATCGTCGCACCGATCGCCCGCGCACTGGGTGCCACGCATGCGATGGCGACCCGGATGGTCGTCGAGGACGGCAAGTACACCGGCGACGTCGCCTTCTACTGCTACGGCGAGGGCAAGGTCCAAGCGATCCGCGAGCTGGCGGCCCGCGAGGGCTACCCGCTAGAACACTGCTACGCCTACTCAGACTCGATCACCGACCTGCCCATGCTCGAGTCGGTCGGGCATCCCAGCGTGGTCAACCCCGACCGCGGTTTGCGCAAAGAAGCGACCGAACGTGGTTGGCCCGTGCTGAGTTTCTCGCGACCGGTCTCTCTGCGAGACCGGATTCCGGCACCCTCGGGTGCCGCGATCGCCACCACGGCCGCGGTGAGTATCAGCGCGCTGGCCGCCGGCGCGGTCACCTACTCGCTGCTGCGGCGCTTCGCGTTCTAGCCGCGGTCTCAGCAAATCTGCCGAGCGCTCGGCAAGTTTGAATTCGCAATGTTCGCAGAATTGGGCCTTGCTGTGCTAAGGCTCCAGTAGTACAAAGGAACCACGGAAGCCCGGTAAGGCCAAGGTCGATCCGGAAGAGAAGGTTCGTTCTCCCGAACCGGGCGCCCAGCACGGTGCTCGGCACCCACGCGGAGTCATAGCCGCGAAGATGGCAGAAGTGTTGCGGGCCTGCGTAATTGCGAAAATGCAGAGAGCATAACCGGCCCTTTGGGTGGGGTCGCAGCTGGAAGCGTCGCAAGATCGCCGAGGCCACCCACGCAGCCCCATACGTGCACGCTTGGTAACCGAGTTCCGTGCTAGCGGGCGGCGGACCGAATATTTCGGAACGCCGCCCGCTCTACGTGTCTGGACCTTTTCGCGCGGCGCCGCTCAACTCTTGCCCGGCAAAGACTCAGCGATCGACAACGCCTCCTGCGCGCCGGCCTGCATCGCCCGGCAACACAGCACCAACCAAGCTCCGACGCCGGCTGGTGTGCCTGCGGCGAATCCGCTTGCGGCGCCGCGATAGTCACCGGGTTTGCGCATCCAGCTCACCTCCGGCACACCCAGCCCGTGCGGATCCAGCCCGCTGGCGATCGTCACCAGCCGGGACACCGCCCGCGCGACCACTCCGTCCGCGCTGCCAAAGGGCTTGAGCGTCAGCAGTTCTCCGTGCGCGACCGCGGCGACCACAGGTGCTGGCACCCGCGTGCGACCGGTCACCAATTCGCCGAGCAGCTCCAGACGAGGGCCGATCTCGGGGTCGGCGCGCGGGCGGCCCAAGTGTTCGTCGTCGACCTGGTCGGCAGCCGCCAGCATGTGCAGCCGGGCCAGCGCCTGCAACGGCGATCGCTGCCACACGCCGATTAATGCACCCCCACCGCCCTCCAGCGCCTGAGCCACCCGCAGCGCTCCGCCGAACACCGGATCGCTCACCCCTGAGCTGTCCGCTAAGTCCTCAAACCGCACCGGCCCGCCATCGAGCACCGAGGAAGCGCGGGCCGCCCGCAGCGCCGCCTCGGCAGCGGTTACCGGCCAACCGCGCAGATTTGCGCGATGGCGGTGCGCGCGCCCCAACGCGTCGCGGGCCCGGTCACTGGCCTCGGCGACGCCGGGGAGCTCCATCAGCGGAGCCAGCGGGTCAGCCGTCACAGGTTGCCAACCTAGCGCGGCGGCATGGACGCCCCGGGGATGGCCTCCAGCAATTGGCGGGTGTATTCGTGTCCGGGCCTGGTGAACAGCTCTTCGGTCGCCGCGCGCTCGACGATCCGCCCGGCGCGCATCACCAGAACATCGTCGGCGATCTGCCGGATCACGGCCAGGTCGTGGCTGATGAACAGGTAGGCCAGGCCCAGTTCGGCCTGCAACGAAGCCAGCAGGTCCAATATCTGTGCCTGCACCAGCACGTCGAGCGCCGACACCGCCTCGTCGCAGACCAGCACCTCGGGCCGTAGCGCCAAAGCCCGCGCGATCGCGACGCGTTGCCGCTGGCCGCCGGAGAGCTCGCGCGGCAACCTGCCGAGCACCGACGAGGGCAACGCCACCTGGTCGACGAGGTCGCGCACCGCTGTCTCGCGCTGCCTGCGGTCGCCGACTCGGTGGATCCGCAACGGCTCCTCGATCGCGCGGAACACCGAGTACATCGGGTCAAGGCTGCTGTAGGGGTTCTGGAACACCGGCTGCACGCGCCGGCGAAAGGCCATCATCGCGTGGCGGTTGCGCGCATCAGAAATTTCGGTACCGTCGAAAACGACTGTGCCCGAGGTCGGTTGGAGCAAGGCCAGCGTCATCCGGGCCACCGTCGATTTGCCCGAACCTGATTCGCCGACGATGGCCAGGGTGCGACCCCGCTTCAGCCCGAAGGACACGGCGTCGACGGCACGGAACCCAGGCCGGCGCCACGGTACGCCGTGCGACTCCCGGTAGACCTTGGTCAGCTCCGAGGCGACGAGGATGTCGCTCGCCCCGGAGTCGGCGGCCGGGCGTTGCCGCGCCGAACTCCGCACCGTCAGCGACGGAGCCGCGGCCACCAGCCGGCGCGTGTACTCGTGCCGCGGATTCCGCAGGATCGACTGCGCGGCACCGGATTCCACCACCATACCGCGGTGGACGACGACGACCTGCTCGGCCCGTTCGGCGGCCAGCGCCAGATCGTGCGTGATCAGCAACAGCGCGGTGTCGAGTTCGTCGGTGAGACGCTGCAGATGGTCGAGTACCTGCCGTTGCACCGTGACGTCGAGCGCCGACGTCGGTTCGTCGGCGATCAGCAGCTGCGGGTGGCCCGCCAGCCCGATCGCGATCAGCGCACGCTGACACATGCCGCCCGACAACTGGTGCGGGTACTTGCCCGCCTGCTTCTCCGGATCCGGCATGCCCGCCTGGGCGAGCAGCTCGACTGCCCGCCGGCGCGACTGCCGGCCGTCGGTGTTGGCCCGCAACGCTTCTCGGATCTGGAAGCCGACCTTCCAGACGGGGTTGAGGTTGGTCATCGGGTCTTGGGGTACATAGCCGATGCGTCGGCCCCTGATCGAGCGGAGCAGTTTGCGATCAGCCGCGGTGATGTCCTGTCCGTCAAACGTGATGCGGCCGGCCGTGATTCGCCCGCCCGGCGGCAGCAGGCCCAGGACCGCGGCGGCCGTGGTCGATTTGCCCGATCCTGATTCGCCGACCACGGCGACGGTCTGCCCGCGCATCACGCGCAGGTCGACTCCGCTGACCGCGGGGTCGTGGTCGCCGAACCTGACTTCCAGGCCCTCGACTTTCAGCAGCGGCGATTCCGCAGCGGTCATGTGCACCGCTCCTCCTCATCGCTTCGCTCGGCATCGTCGCCGGTGCGGCTCATGCCCGCTCCGCTCGCGAGGCCGGATCCAGGGCGTCCCGCAACGCGTCACCCATCATCATGAATGCCAGCACCGTCAATGCCAGCGCGCCGGCCGGATAGAACAAAATCGGCGAGCCGGCCCGCAGCCGCGTCTGCGCCAGGTTGATGTCGCCACCCCACGACACCACCGAGGTCGGCAATCCGACGCCCAGATAGGACAGCGTGGCCTCGGTGACGATGAAGGCGCCCAGCGCAATCGTGGACATCGCGATCACCGGGCCCGCGGCGTTGGGCAACGCATGCCGCACCAGGGTTTGAAACCTGCTCAACCCCAACGCTTTAGCCGCCAGCACATAGTCGCTGGCCCGTACCTGAAGCACCGCACCGCGAGCGATCCTGGCCACCTGCGGCCAGCCGAACAAGGCCAGGATGGTGATCACCGTCCACACCGTGCGGTGGTGCAGGACCTGCATCAGCACGATCGCGGCCAACAGCAGCGGCAGCCCGAAGAACACGTCGGCGACGCGCGAGACCGCCGCGTCGATCCAGCCGCCGTAGAAGCCGGCCAGCGCGCCGAGTGCCCCGCCGACGACGAACACCAGCAGCGTGGCACCCAACCCGACCGTCACCGAGGCCCGCGCCCCGTAGACCGTGCGCGCATAGATGTCGTGGCCCTGCAGATCCGTGCCGAACCAGTGCGCCGCCGAGGGGCCGAGCAGGCTTTGGCTGGGGTCGGCGTAGGCGGGGTCGGCGTTGGTGAACAAGGCCGGAAACAGCGCGACCAGCAGGATGAGCATGATCATCAGACCCGCGACGATGAACTTCGGGCGCCGGTGCAGTTTGCGCCAGGTTTCACCCCAAAAGCCGGAATGCTCAGCCATAGCGGATCCTCGGGTCCAGCGCCGCATAGAGCAGATCGACCAGCAAGTTGGTGATCAGATAGATCACCACCAGCACCGTCACGATCGACACCACCGTCGGCGCCTCCTGCCGGGTGACGGCCTGATACAACACACCGCCGACGCCGTGAATGTTGAAGATGCCCTCGGTGACGATGGCCCCGCCCATCAGCGCACCCACATCGGCGCCCAGGAACGTCACCACCGGGATCAGCGAGTTACGCAGAATGTGCACGGTCACCACCCGCGGCCGTGACAACCCTTTGGCGGTGGCGGTGCGGACATAGTCGGCATGCGCACTGGCGGCCACCGCCGAACGGGTCAACCGCACGATATAGGCGAAAGAGACCGAGCCCAGCACGATTCCGGGTAGCAGCAGGCGCGCGAAGCTCGCCCGTTCGCCGACGGTGACCGGCGCGATGCCCAGCCGGACCCCGAACACGAACTGCGCCAGAAAGCCCAGCACGAAGATCGGGATCGCGATGATGATCAGACCCGTGATCAGCACGGCCGAATCGAAAAGCCCGCCCTGCCGCAGGCCCGAGAGCACGCCGAATCCGATGCCCAGCACCGCCTCCACGACGAGCGCGATAAGCGCCAGCCGGATGGTGACCGGAAAGGCGTGTGCCAGAACAGCACTGACCGGCAAGCCGGAATAGGCACGGCCCAGGTCGCCGTGCAGCACGCCGCCGAGGTAGCGCAGGTATTGCAGCAGGAACGGATCGTCGAGGTGGTAGCGCGCGCGCAGCGCCGCGGCGACCGCGGGCGTCAGCGGCCGGTCCCCGGCGATCGCGGCCAGGGGGTCACCGGGCAACAGGAAGACCATGCCGTAGATCAGCAAGGTGGCGCCCAGGAAGACGGGCACCATCACCGCGAGCCTTCGTGCGATATACCAACCCATGTCTTAGGCCTTGAGAATGTTCTCGTAGTCGGGCAGCCCGTTCCACGTGAGTCGGACGTTGCCGACCTCCGGCGACCACCCGACCACGGCGATGTAGTACCACAGCGGTACGGCGGGCATGTCGTGCAACAGGATTCGTTGCGCCACGTTGACCAGAACATCGGCCTGCCGCAGGCTGGGCGCGGCCTCGGCGGCCGCCAGCCCGGCGTCGAACTCGGGGCTGGAATATCCGACATCGTTGGATCCCGCACCGGTGGCGTACAGCGGGGCGAGGAATTCGATCATCGACGGATAGTCGCCGATCCATCCGGCGCGGAAGGCGGTGTCGATGGTGCGGTTGGTGATCTGGGTGCGGAACCCCGCAAAAGTCGGGTGCGGAGCTCCGACGGCGTCGATGCCCAGCACGTTCTTGATGCTGTTTGCCACCGCGTCCACCCACTCCTGATGGCCGCTGTCGGCGTTGTAGGCGATGGCGTAACTTCCGCTCCACGGTGATATCGCGTTGGCCTGCGCCCAAAGTTGTCGTGCCCGTTCGGGATTGAAGTCCAGTGTGTCGTTGCCCGGGATGTTCGGGTCGAACCCCGGCAGGGAGCGGGCGGTGAAATCGCGGGCCGGGCTGCGGGTGCCGTTGAAGATCTGCTGGCAGATCTGCGGCCGGTTGACCGCGGCGGACAGGGCCAACCGCCGCAGCCGGCCCTCCTCCCCGCCGAAATGCGGCAGCCGCAGCGGTGTGTCGAGTGATTGGCTGACCGCAACGGGCCCGCTGGCGGCGTTACCGCCCAGGTCGCGCTGGTAGATCGTCAGCGCGCTGGACGGAATCGTGTCCAAGACATCGAGGTTGCCGGACAACAGGTCGGCGTAGGCGGTATCCAGGTTGCCGTAGAACTCGAACCTCAGGCCCTTGTTATGAGGTTTGCGGTTGCCGTGGTAATCGGGGTTGGGCAACAAGTCGATCTTCACGTTGTGCTCCCAGGCAGGTCCGTCGGGACCGTCGGCCAGCCGATACGGCCCGTCACCCACCGGGTTGCGCCCGAACGCCGCCATGTCACGAAATGCTCTGTCCGGCAACGGATAGAACGCATTGTGGCCCAGGCGTAACTTGAAGTCGACGGTCGGCGCCTTGAGCCGCACCGTGAACTCGAGATCGTTGACTACCTCAAGCCCGGACATCGTGGTCGGCTTACCGTCGCCCGGGGGGCCGGCGACGTCGTCGAATCCGGCGATCGGCTTGAAGAAGTCCTGCTGCAGTTGGGCATTGGCGCTCAGGGCGCCGTAATTCCACGCGTCGACGAACGAATGTGCCGTCACCGCAGAGCCGTCGGTGAACTTCCAGCCCGGTTTGAGAATGATCCGGTAGTTGACGTTGTCGGTGGTCTCAATGGACTGCGCCACCTCCGGCGACGGATTTCCGTCGGCGTCGTAGGAGACCAACCCGGCGAACAGCCGATCCAGGATCCGGCCGCCGAGACTGTCGTTGGTGCCGGTCGGAATCAGCGGGTTCGGCGGTTCGCCGCCGTTCACCACCACCAGTTCAGGGCTCAGCACGCCGCCACCGCAGCCGGCCAGCGACGCTGCCGTCAGCATGAGGACGGCGGCGAAAGCCCGCATCCAACCCATGACAGCGACCCTAGGGCCTGCGCACACGGCGGCCGTGGAAGGACCGCCGATGAAGTGCACCGGCCGGCATCGACAACCTAGGATTTCGACATGGGGGTCACGCTTGTCGCCGCGGACTACGACGTCGCTGCACTGGCGGGCCGGTTGACCTTCGCGTTGGGCGTTCCCCTGTTCGGATTGATCCTTCTTGTGATCGGCCTATGGGAGCGCTCGCGCAGCCGTCGGCGACAGCGTCGCGCGTACCCCTACCCGCCGCCTACGGGATATCCGGGCCAGCCGTATCCGGGCGCGCCGCCTACGGGATATCCGGGCCAGCCGTATCCGGGGCCGCCCCCGCCCGGCTACCCGCCCTATGGCGCACCGCCGCGTCGCGCGAGCGGGGCATCCACGGCGCTGATTACGATCGGCGCGGTCGTGCTGGAGCTCGGAATCGTCGGCGACTTCGCCAACGCGGCGTCGCGGCTAGCCAAGCGTCAAGAACATACGTCGATGCAGGTTGGCGAGTGCATTACTCAAATGTCTTATCGTGCACAGGCATTCAAAGCGAGCCCGGGCAACGACTGCGCCGATCCGGTGAATACCTACTTGCTTGCCGCCAAAGGCGGACCGTCGGCACCGTGCCCCGACGGAAAGCGCGAGGGCTCCATCTATGACCGCTACACCGACAGCTCGACCATCCTGTGTTTCGCCCTGAACCTCAAACAAGGCCACTGTTATCTGGTATCCGGCGAGCGCGACAGTCCCAAACTGACCTTGGGTGACTGTAATGACCATGAGTCGGGCGTGATGCGAGTCATCCAGCGCATCGACGGCACCTCGAACAGTTCGGACTGCCCGTCGGGCCTCAACGGAGTCAGCTATCCCACTCCCCCGGTTGTCTATTGCCTGGAGCGGGCGAGCCCGTACTAGGCCCTACTGCTGCAAGGCGGTCACGGGATGCACCTGCAATTCGCAGGCGTCGATGGTGGCCGGCACCGTGACCACGCCGATCGTGTTGGGCGGGTTGACCCGCAGCGCGGTGTGATTGGGGCACGGGTTGCCCAAGCCGTCGATGGCCACGCCCTCCACAATGGCCTGGCCCTGTGCGGCCAGCGACAGGGTGACGGTAGGCGGCACATCGACATCGCTCGGCAAGCCGCCCATGTAGCCGCGCAGCGTGGGCGTGGCATGAATGTCCGGCCCGTCGTCGCCCGTTTCGACCGCGGGGTAGCCGGTCAGCGTGCAGGCTTGCGCACCACCGGCGAGGCTGAACGTCAGGGTGACTGAGCGATGGCCCACGGCGGCCTGGGTCGGGGAAGCGGCCACGTCGACCTGGTCCGAGCGACACGGCACCGCCTCGTCGCCGACCGGCAGCGCCGACGCGTGCGGCCCCAGCACGCCGGCTACCGCGTAACTCGTTGCGGTCGCGGCGATGCTGAGAAGCAGACAGCGGGCACGCGGCCCGCGAGATTCCCACACAACCGTGATTATGCGGTATGACAACGAGGTTTACCCCCGGATTGGAGTCCACAGGTTCGGCCGGCGGGTCTAGGCTCACAGACGGTTGACGAGCTCGAACCCGGCCCTCGACATACTCTAGGAGTGAAGCCAGTGACCGCCACGCACACCGAAGGCTCGTCCTCGCATCCCGCCTCGTACCCGCCGCCGGCGCAATTCGTCGAGCAGGCCAACGCCCGCGAAGATCTCTACCGCGAGGCCGACGAGGACCGGCTGGCATTCTGGGCCAAGCAGGCCAACCGGCTGACGTGGGCCAAGCCGTTCACCGAGGTGCTGGACTGGTCGCAGGCGCCGTTCGCCAAGTGGTTTTCCGACGGCACGCTCAACGTCGCCTACAACTGCGTGGACCGCCACGTCGAGGCCGGCCTCGGCGACCGGGTGGCAATTCACTGGGAGGGTGAGCCGGTCGGTGACAGCCGCAGCCTGACCTACTCCGACCTGCAGGACGAGGTGTGCAAAGCGGCCAACGCGCTGACCGATCTCGGTCTGGTCGCCGGCGACCGCGCCGCCATCTACCTGCCGTTGATCCCGGAAGCCGTGATCGCGATGCTGGCTTGCGCGCGACTGGGCGTCATGCACAGCGTCGTGTTCGCCGGTTTCACCGCCAAGGCGCTGCGAGCCCGCATCGCCGACGCCCAGGCCAAGGTGCTGATCACCGCCGACGGGCAATTCCGGCGCGGCAAGCCCGCGCCGCTCAAGGATGCGGCCGACGAGGCCGTGGCGTCCGGCCCGGACGGCGAGAGCCCCGTCGAGAGAGTTCTGGTGGTGCGGCGCACCGGAATTGACGTGTCCTGGAACGACGACCGCGACGTGTGGTGGGACGAGGTCGTGGATCGCGCACCGGCCCAACACACTGCGGCGCCCTTCGACGCCGAGCACCCGTTGTTCCTGCTGTACACCTCGGGAACCACCGGAAAGCCCAAGGGCATAATGCACACCAGCGGCGGCTACTTAACGCAGGCGTCGTACACGCATTACAACGTCTTCGACATCAAGCCCGACCGTGACGTGTTTTGGTGCACCGCCGACATCGGCTGGGTCACCGGGCACACCTACGGCGTCTACGGTCCACTGTCCAACGGCGTCACCGAGGTCCTCTACGAGGGCACTCCAGATTCGCCCAGCCCACACCGGCATTTCGAAATCATCGAAAAGTACGGCGTCACAATCTATTACACGGCGCCGACGCTGATCCGGACGTTCATGAAATGGGGCCGCGAGATCCCCGATACACACGACCTGTCCAGCCTTCGACTGTTGGGCACGGTGGGCGAGCCGATCAACCCCGAAGCCTGGCGCTGGTACCGCAAGGTGATCGGCGGCGACCGCCTGCCGATCGTGGACACCTGGTGGCAGACCGAAACGGGTGCGGCGATGATCTCCCCGCTGCCCGGAGTCGCTGCGGCCAAACCTGGTTCGGCGATGAGGGCGTTGCCGGGGATCTCGGCCAGCATCGTCGACGACCACGGCGATCAACTGACGCCGGCCGTCCACCACGGCGAACACGTCACCGGCTACCTGGTCTTGGACCAGCCGTGGCCGTCCATGCTGCGGGGTATCTGGGGCGACCCGGATAGATACGTCGAGACCTATTGGTCCAGGTTTGCCGAGCAGGGCTGGTATTTCGCCGGCGACAGCGCCTATTACGACCGCGACGGCGCCATCTGGGTGGTCGGCCGCATCGACGACGTGATGAACGTATCGGGGCACCGGCTGTCGAGCGCCGAGCTGGAATCGGCGCTCGTCGGCCACTCCGGAGTGGCCGAGGCCGCGGTGGTCGCAAAGAAAGACGAGACCACGGGCCAAGCCATCTGCGCGTTCGTCGTCATGTGCGCCGAGTACGACGTGCACGAGGGCGTCGTCGACGAATTGCGCGCCGAGGTGGCCCGTGAGATCTCACCGATCGCCAAGCCGCGCGAGATCCACGTGGTGCCCGAACTGCCCAAGACCCGCAGCGGCAAGATCATGCGCCGGCTGCTGCGCGACATCGCCGAAAATCGCGACCTCGGGGACACGTCGACACTGCTTGACCCGGGCGTCTTCGACGCGATCAGAGAGGCCAAGTAGCTCAGGCCGGTATCGGGACGAAGCCCGCGCCGGGCCGGTGTTTGGCGTTGATGTCGGCCAGGATCGCGTTGAACGACATCACCACCGCCGGAGTGTGCAGCGGGATGTATTTGATGATGCAGGTCGGCAGGTTGTCGCTGAACGCGCCGTGGATCATTCCGACCAACAGGTTGTCGACGGTCACCGGCCCACCGGAGTCACCCGGCCGGCCACACACCTGCATGACGATCGTTCCCGGATCCTGGCCCGGCCCCCAGGTGACGCCGCACGAATTGCCCGTCGTCCGGCCTTGCTTGCACGCGATCTGCCCGAACACCGGTTCCGGACCGATGCCGTTGATGATGAAGCCGCCGTAGTTGGCCACCGGCGTCACCTTGGCCTGATCGAACTTGATCACCGCGTAGTCCAGGGCGTCATTGCCCGCAACCATGACTCCCAGGACGCCTCTGCCCTCGGCGGCCTCGGCGGCGACCTGCGCGCCCGGGCCACCGCAGTGCGCGGAGGTGAAACCGATCAGCTCACCGGCGGCATCCCCGCCGATCGTGGTCAGGGTGCACATGGTGTCTCCATTGATGACGATGCCCGCACCCCCGCCCATCGGGACCCGGTCGTCAGCGGCCGCGACGTTCGCAGGCAAAGCGGGCTGGACGAGGAGCACGGCCACCAGCACCGCCACAAAGCACCGATGTGCCGTCTGCAATGCGTGACTCCCATCAGCGGGCCGGTGTCGGAGAACAGCTGCGCCAGTCTAGATGATCACCCTCGCGCCCCTCTTGCTGTGTGAATAGCGGCGCACGGCCCGTCGGTCGCGCGGTCCCGTGGACTTCGGCTGGCCTCGTCTGGCATCGCGGCACATGGCAACATAAACCGCGACGACAGCGAACGGGCTCGGTGACTACGCGAGCCAAGCAGCGGCTTGATGAGGAACCGGACAGTTCAACGGAGAGGACCGTTTGTGACAAAGGTCGATCGCAAAAATGGTGTGCCGAGCACACTGACCACGATTCCGTTGGCCGACCCGCATGCCAGCCCCGGCGAACCGTCGATTGGTGACCTGATCAAAGACGCGACGACTCAGGCGTCCACGCTGGTGCGGGCCGAGGTCGAGCTGGCCCGCGCCGAAATCGTCGGCGATATCAAGAAGGGCCTTACCGGCAGCGTGTTCTTCATCGCCGCGCTGGTGGTGCTGTTCTACTCAACCTTCTTTTTCTTCTTCTTCCTCGCCGAGCTGCTCGACAACTGGCTGTGGCGCTGGGTGGCCTTCCTGATCGTGTTCGCGCTGATGGTCGTGGTCGGCGCCGTGCTGGCGCTGCTGGGCTATTTGAAGGTGCGCCGGATCCGCGGACCACAAGAGACCATCGAATCGGTCAAAGAGGCGCGCACCGCGCTCACCCCGGGCCACGACAAGTCCGCCGCCGCGACCAAGCAGCTCACCGACGCACCCGGCAAGCACGCCAAGCCCGAGAACGGCAACCCCAGCGACCCCTCAGGTTGGTAAATGGCAGTACCTGATCCGTCGATGGTCCGCATCGACGGGCCGTGGCGCCATTTGGACGTGCACGCCAACGGCATTCGCTTCCACGTCGTCGAGGCGCTACCGACCGGTCCGGGCCCACCGGCGGCCGCCGCCGCGCGACCACTGGTGATGCTGCTGCATGGTTTCGGTTCGTTCTGGTGGTCCTGGCGTCATCAGCTGCGGGGGCTGACCGATGCCCGGGTGGTCGCGGTCGACCTGCGCGGCTACGGCGGCAGCGACAAACCGCCGCGCGGCTACGACGGCTGGACGCTGGCCGGTGATACGGCCGGACTTATTCGCGCGCTTGGGCATTCGTCGGCGACGCTCGTCGGCCACGCCGACGGCGGGCTGTGCTGCTGGACCACCGCGCTGCTGCACGCGCGGCTGGTGCGCGCCATCGCGCTGGTCAGCTCGCCACACCCGGCCGCGCTGCGTCGATCGGCGTTGACGCGCCGCGACCAGAGCTCCGCACTGCTGCCGACCCTGCTGCGCTATCAGCTGCCGCTATGGCCCGAGCGGCTGCTGACCCGCGACAACGGCGCCGAGATCGAACGTCTGGTCAAGAGCCGTAGCTCCGCCAAATGGGTTGCCTCCGAGGACTTTTCGCAGACAATCGGCTATCTGCGCACGGCGATCCAGATTCCCGGTGCGGCGCACTGCGCCCTGGAATACCAGCGCTGGGCGGTGCGCAGCCAGCTGCGCGGGGAAGGCCGGCGATTCATGAAGTCGATGTCGCGCCAGCTCGGGGTGCCGCTGCTACATCTGCGCGGTGATGCCGACCCCTACGTGCTGGCCGATCCGGTGGACCACAGTCAGCGCTATGTGACGCAGGGCCGCTACGTATCCGTCACCGGCGCAGGGCATTACAGCCATGAAGAGATGCCCGAGGAAATCAACAGACACCTGATGAGGTTTTTCGAGCAGGTGCACTGAGAGCGAATCAACTGACGCAGGTCCCGGTGCCCACCTGTTGGGTGTCACCGATCTTGGCCATCTGGCCGGCCACCTCACCTGCGGTCAACACGAACCCGGTGTCGGGATCGTCGACGGCCGCGCCGAACACCACGCCCAGCACGTGACCGCTGAGATCGATCAGCGGACCACCCGAATTGCCTTGCTCCACATTGGCTCTGATGGTGTAGACGTCGCGCGTGACCGGCTGCGGGTCGCGATAGATGTCGGGGCCGCTGAGTTTGATGGCTTCGCGAATCCTGGCCGGGGTCGCGGTGAAGTTGCCGCCGCCGGGGTAGCCCAGCACCACCACGTTGGTGCCGGTCTTCGCCTCGGTTTCACTGAAAGCCAGTGGCGGTGGCGGCAGGTTCGGAATGGCAAGAATGGCAATGTCGACCGAGGGGTCGTAGGAAACGACGGTGGCGTCCAACGGATTACCGCTGGCGTAGATCTGGACGCTGCTGGACCCGGCCACCACGTGCGCATTGGTCATCACCCGATCGGGAGCGATGACAAATCCCGTGCCCTCCAACACTTTCTGGCAGCTGGGCGCCAGGCTGCGTACCTTGACCACGCTGGGCGCGGCGGCGGTGACCACCGGATTGGTGGCCAGTGCCGGATCCGGTGATTCGACCGGAATCACCGGCGTGCGGCTGAATGGCTCGAGCACCGCCGGCAGCCCCGAGGTGTTCAACAGCGCCGAAAGGCGTTTGGGCACAGTCTTCAACCACGCGGGTGCGATGTTGTTGACCTCGGCGAGTACCCGCGAACCGCGGACCGCGGCTGCCAGCTCGGGCTGGTCTTTCGACTGCGTCAGCGGCGTCGCCAGCAGCCACGCGGCGGTGAGCACGACGACGAGCTGCACGCCCACCCCGATGACCGAGTCGACGGTTCTAACGGTGCGGCTGCGGATTGCGCCGCGCACCGCCCGTCCCAGCACCACGCCGGCGACCTCACCGACGACGACCAGCGCGAGAATCAGGAACAGCGCGCCGAACAGCTTGGCGCGCGGTGCGGCGATGTGGCTGACGATGTGGGGCGCCAGCAGCACCCCGGCGATCGCGCCGAGCAGCACACCGATAAACGAGAAGAGCGAACCGACCGCGCCCGATCGCCAGCCCGAGATGGCCGCGATGAAAGCGACGGCGAGCACCGCGATATCCAGCCACTGCGACGGGGTCATCGAATTCATCGCGCGCCGCCCTGCTGGCCGACCAGCACCATCGCGTCGTCGAGTTCACGGACGTCGTTAGTGTCCCACGGCTTTGCCCAGCCGGCGACGTCGAGAACGGCAGAGATCACCTGGCCAGTGAATCCCCACACCAGCATTTGGTTCAGCAGAAACGCCGGACCGGCCCAGCGATTGCCCAGGTCGCCGCGGTAGACCATCAGCCGGTTGTCCGGATTGATGAACGCGCGCACCGGAACCCGCGACACGATCGCCGTCTCGCCCTCGTTAACCACCGCGACCGGTCCGGGGTCCGGCGAGTAGGCCAGCACCGGAACGACGTGAAACTGCGACGGCGCGATGAACGTCTTCTCCATCGTGATCAGGGGGTGCAGCCGGGTGACGTCAATCCCGGTCTCCTCGTGCGCTTCTCGCAGAGCGGTGGCAACCGGCCCGCGATCGCCGGGGTCGGCCGCGCCGCCGGGAAACGCCGCCTGGCCCGCATGGTGTCGCAGCGAGGACGCGCGCACCGTGAGCAATAGGTCGGCGTCGTCGGGCAGGCCGTCGTTACCCGGCCCGGACTCGGGACCCGAAAACAGCACCAGCACAGCGGCCTCGCGGTCGTCGTTCGCGGATGCCGCCCGGGCCGCGGTCACCATCGCCAACACGTCGGGAGGCAACCGGCGCCGGTAAGCCTCCGGGATCTGGCCCACGTTGTCGACCAGCGGCCGCAACCAGGACGGGCAGACGTCGGGCGTGAGGGGAACCGTCCCCTGCGCGCGGGCGGCACCCCCACCACTCACCGGCGCCTCCTTGTCGGGTCCACCTGCCCAGCCATTTTCGGACCGGCGAACTCGGTCATCCGTTGTTTGCGACCGCGGCCTCGATCTCGTCGGCACTCGCGAAATCGCGCAGCAGCGTCTGCGCAACGCTACCGTCCGGTCTAAGCACCACCGTCGCGGGCACCACATTTGCGACCTGGAGTGCCGCGGCAATCAGCCGCCGCCCATCCTGCAAGGTCGGGAGCCGAACGCCCAGTTCGGCGAGCCGCAACAATGCGGCAGTCTCGTTCTCGTCCTGATGCACGGTCACCACGATGACGTCGGAGGAGACCCGGCGCTGATATTCGGCCATCGCGGGCAGTTCGGCCGCGCACGGCGCGCACCAATACGCCCATAAATTGAGGACCACCCGGCGGCCGGCCAGCGCACGAGCGACGTCGACGCTGGATCCGTCGGCAGCGCATTCGACCACCACACCGCGCAGGACGGCGGGGCCGGTGCCGTTGCCCGGCGCGGGGCACGGTGGCAGGTTTGCTCGCGCCCGGGGGCCGGCCAGCGCCGCCGGTGTGTCGGCGTCGCGGTGCTCTCGATTCGCCGACGGCACGGTCGTCGCGTTGGGCGCGGATTCGTCGCGCAGTTGCGCGACGAACGCGGCCACCAGCGCCACCACCACCGCCAAGATCGCGATGGTCCAGCGAGCTCTCGGGTACAACGTCCCGGCCGTGTTACAGCCCGACCAGACTGAGCAGGTGTTCGGCCTCGGGGCCCTGCACCAGCGGCGCGGCCAGCGCCGGCTCGGTGGGGCCCAGCCCGAACGAAGGGCAGTCCTTGGCGAGTACGCAGGCTCCGCAAGCCGGCTTGCGCGCGTGGCACACCCGGCGGCCGTGGAAGATCACGCGGTGGCTGAGCAGGGTCCATTCCTTGCGTTCGACCAGTTCGCCGACGGCGTGCTCGATTTTGACCGGGTCCTTTTCCTCGGTCCAGCGCCATCTGGCCACCAGCCGCTGAAAGTGGGTGTCGACGGTGATGCCGGGAATGTCGAAGGCGTTCCCCAAGACGACATTGGCGGTTTTGCGCCCGACCCCCGGCAGTGTCACCAACTCGTCCATCGTCGACGGCACCTCGCCGTCGAACTTCTCGACCAGGGCCTGCCCCAACCCGATCAGTGAGCTCGCCTTGTTGCGGAAGAAGCCAGTGGGACGGATGAGGTTTTCCAGCTCGTCGCGATCGGCTTTCGCATAATCCAGGGCCGACTTATATCTGGCGAACAATGCGGGCGTCGTCAGGTTCACCCGTTTGTCGGTGCTCTGCGCCGAAAGAATAGTGGCCACCACCAGTTCCAGCGGCGATCTGAAATCCAGCTCGCAATGCGCGTCCGGAAATGCTTGTGCCAGTGTGCGATTCATCCTGCGCGCGCGACGCACCAAACCGGCCCGAGTTTCTGAAGCCCAACGCCGGGCAAGGGCGGAATCGGGCTTGAAATCAGGCTTGGAATCAGGCTTGGAATCAGGCTTAGCCGCGGTGGTTTTCGAACGCCCGGACGGCCCTGCCACTGTCACCTACGACAGAGTACTGATTTCGTAATCTCACTGAGACCTTGGCCATGTTTACTCTCCTTGTGTCATGGTTGCTGGTGGCGTGCGTGCCCGGGCTGCTGATGCTCGCGGCGCTCGGCCTGGGGCGGCTCGAAAGGGAGCTTGGCCGCGAGTCGATTACGTCGACCGACGTCGACGAGTTTCTCGAACAGGCGCAGGCCATGGATATGCACACGCTGGCCCGGGAAGGGATGCCCGAAGCGCTGGAATACCTGCATCGACGCCAGGCCCAGCAACTTGCGCTGTCCCCGCCGCCCACCGGTCGCCATCGCGCCGAATCACTGCTGGCAACCGCATTCACCGATCCCCCCGCACGCGCTTTGCCGATGCGAATACACGCGCATTCAGGCGGAAATCCGCAATATGAGGCGACTAGACACGTCAATCGTGTGTAGCGTTGGCACGTTGGCCTACCTCTAGACTCGTAACCCGGGCTAGGTAGGTATCCATATCACTTCGTTGGAAAGCTGAAGAGGCAACGTGGACGAGATCCTGGCAAGGGCAGGAATCTTCCAAGGGGTTGAACCCGGCGCAGTCGCCGCACTGACCAAGCAATTACAACCCGTCGACTTCCCGCGTGGACACACCGTTTTCGCGGAAGGGGAACCAGGCGATCGGCTGTACATCATCGTCTCGGGGAAGGTCAAGATCGGTCGCCGATCACCCGATGGCCGGGAGAATCTGCTGACGATCATGGGCCCGTCGGACATGTTCGGCGAACTGTCGATCTTCGACCCGGGCCCCCGGACGTCGAGCGCCACGACGATCACCGAGGTGCGCGCGGTCTCGATGGACCGCGATGCGCTGCGCGCGTGGATCGCCGATCGGCCCGAAATCGCCGAGCAATTGCTACGGGTTCTCGCCCGACGGCTGCGTCGCACTAACAACAACCTGGCCGACCTCATCTTCACCGACGTGCCCGGCCGGGTGGCCAAGCAGCTGCTGCAGCTCGCCCAGCGTTTCGGCACCCAGGAGGGTGGGGCAATGCGGGTCACCCACGACCTGACCCAAGAGGAGATCGCCCAGCTGGTGGGCGCTTCCCGGGAGACGGTCAACAAGGCCCTCGCCGATTTCGCCCACCGCGGGTGGATCCGGCTGGAGGGTAAGAGCGTGCTGATCTCGGACTCCGAGAGGCTGGCGCGCCGAGCGAGGTAAGCGCGGGCGCAGCCCGGGCGCGACCGAGCGAGCATCCCACCCCGAGCGAGGTAAGCGCGGGCGCAGCCCGGGCGCGACCGAGCGAGCATCCCACCCCGAGCGAGGTAAGCGCGGGCGCAGCCCGGGCGCGACCGAGCGAGCATCCCACCCCGAGCGAGGTAAGCGCGGGCGCAGCCCGGGCGCGACCGAGGAGTTCACTCTCGGCGCAGATAGTCCAATTGCGCCTGTACGGACCATTCGGCGGCATCCCACAGTTTCTCGTCGACGTCGAGATAGACGTGTTCGACGATCTCGCGGGCGGTCGCTTCGCCGCCGAGGTCGCCCAGCGCCGCGCGCACCTGCTCGAGACGCTCGTGGCGGTGCGTCAGGTACCCGGTGGTGACGGATTCCAAATCAGCCAGGTCGGGGCCGTGGCCGGGCAGCACCGTGCGACGGCCCAGACCGCGCAGTCGCCGCAGTGACTCCAGGTAGTCGGCGAGGCTGCCGTCTTCGCTGTCGATGACGGTGGTGCCGCGGCCGAGCACGCTGTCGGCGGTCAGCACCGCGTCGTCGAGCACGAACGACAGCGAGTCCGCGGTGTGCCCCGGCGTCGCCATCACCTTGATCTTCAGGTTGGCGGCATCGATGACCTCACCGTCGACCAGCTCGCCGCCGAGCCCACGCAGGAATCCGCTGCCCGCCGAGCGCACGGTCGCACCGGTGAGCTCGACCAACTTGTCGATGGCGTCGGTGTGATCGCCGTGTCGGTGGCTGATCAGCACCAGGGCGACGCGCCCCAGCGAGGCGATCCGCGCGATGTGCTCGTTGTCGTCGGGTCCCGGGTCCACGATGACCAGCTCGTCGCTGCGGGGTCCGCGCAACACCCAGGTGTTGGTGCCCTCCAGCGTCAGCAGGCCAGGGTTCTCGGCCAGCAGGACCGAGGCAGTGTCGGTGACCGCCCGCAAACTGCCGTAGGCGGGATGAGTCAGCGGCTCGACTGTCTCGGTCACGGCCGTTAGCCGACCTCCACGATCAGCTCGACTTCGACCGGCGCATCCAGCGGCAGCTCGGACACACCCACCGCCGAACGTGCATGCGCGCCTTGGTCGCCGAACACCTCACCGAGCAGTTCCGAGGCCCCGTTGACGACGCCGGGCTGACCGTTGAAGCCGGGTGCCGAGGCGACGAATCCGACGACCTTGACCACCCGCACCACCGCGTCGATACCCACCAGAGAGTTCACCGCCGCCAGGGCGTTGAGCGCACACAGCCGCGCCATCGCCTTGGCGTCATCGGGATTGACGTCGGTGCCCACCTTGCCGGTGCCCGCCACCTTTCCCGCCACGATCGGCAGCTGGCCCGAGGTGTAGACCAGGTTGCCGGTGCGCACCGCGGGAACATAAGAGGCGAGTGGCGCAACCAAGTCCGGAAGTGTGACACCGAGCTGTTCAAGCCGGGCCGAAGCATTCATCCGCCGGTGTCCTCTTTACTTAGGGCGCTTCAGATAGGCGACGTGTTGCTCACCGGTCGGCCCGGGCAGCACGGCGACCAGCTCCCAACCGTCGGCGCCCCATTGGTCGAGGATCTGTTTGGTGGCGTGCGTCAGCAGCGGAACCGTGGCGTATTCCCATGGGGTCGGTTGGCTCATGACGCGAGCTTATCCGTCGGGCGTGAACCCCACGGGTCAGCCCGGTGGACCGCGATCCGACGTAGCTACCCGATTTGCGGGGGCCGCGAAGGCCTCGGGCTAGCATGCGATGGTGGAAACCACTTCTAGCGGCAACGCTGCCGTCGGCTGGCCGGCGCGACTGTCGAAGGCCCGCCTGCACTTCGTCACCGGCAAAGGCGGGACGGGCAAATCCACGATCGCGGCCGCGCTGGCACTGACCCTGGCGGCCGGCGGCCGCAAAGTCCTGCTGGTGGAGGTAGAGGGTCGCCAAGGGATTGCGCAACTCTTCGACGTTCCGCCGCTGCCCTACCAGGAGCTGCAGATCGCCACCGCCGAGCGCGGCGGTCAGGTCAACGCCCTGGCGATCGACATCGAGGCCGCGTTCCTGGAATACCTCGACATGTTCTACAACCTCGGGATCGCCGGACGGGCGATGCGCCGAATCGGTGCGATCGAGTTCGCTACGACGATCGCGCCCGGCCTGCGCGACGTGCTGCTCACCGGCAAGATCAAGGAGACGGTGGTTCGCAGGGACAAGAACAAGCTGCCGGTTTACGACGCGATAGTCGTCGACGCACCCCCGACGGGCCGCATCGCACGCTTCCTGGACGTCACCAAAGCGGTGTCCGATCTGGCCAAGGGTGGACCGGTGCACTCGCAAAGCGAGGGCGTGGTCAAGCTGCTGCACTCCGATGCGACCGCCATTCACTTGGTCACGCTGCTCGAAGCGCTGCCGGTGCAGGAGACGATGGAAGCCATCGAGGAGCTTGCCGAGATGCAACTTCCGATCGGCAGTGTGATCGTGAATCGCAACATTCCGACCTACCTCGAGCCCCGCGACCTGATTAAGGCCGCGGAGGGCGACATCGATGCCGACGCAGTGCGCGCCGGGTTGAAGACGGCTGGAATCGAGCTGGGCGACAACGACTTTGCCGGCCTACTGACCGAAACCATTCAGCACGCGACCCGGATTGCGGCACGGGCCGAGACCGCACAACAGCTCGACGCGTTGAAGGTGCCACGGCTGGAGTTGCCCGCGATCTCCGACGGTGTGGACCTCGGCAGCCTGTATGAGCTGTCGGAATCGCTTGCACAGCAAGGAGTTCGATGAGTACCACACCGAAAATCCTTGACCTGGCGTCAATTCTGGCCGATCGATCCAACCGCGTCGTGGTGTGCTGCGGCGCCGGCGGCGTGGGTAAGACGACAACCGCGGCGGCGATGGCTTTACGCGCGGCCGAATATGGCCGCACTGTGTGCGTTTTGACGATCGACCCCGCCAAACGGCTAGCGCAGGCGTTGGGAGTCAACGATCTTGGCAACACGCCACAGCGGGTGCCGCTGGCGCCCGAGGTCACCGGCGAGTTGCACGCAATGATGCTCGACATGCGGCGCACGTTCGACGAAATGGTGATCCAATATTCCGGAGGCGTTCGGGCGCAAGCGATTTTGGACAACCAGTTTTACCAGACGGTCGCCACCTCTCTCGCCGGAACACAGGAGTACATGGCGATGGAGAAGCTCGGCCAGCTGCTGAGCGAGGACCGCTGGGACCTGGTGGTGGTGGACACTCCCCCGTCACGCAATGCACTCGACTTCCTGGACGCGCCGAAACGTCTGGGTAGCTTCATGGACAGCCGACTGTGGCGGCTGTTGCTCGCCCCGGGCCGCGGCATCGGCAAATTGGTCACCGGCGCAATGGGTTTGGCGATGAAGGCGCTCTCGACGGTCCTCGGTTCGCAGATGCTGGGCGACGCGGCGGCCTTCGTGCAGTCACTGGACGCCACTTTCGGCGGCTTCCGCGAGAAGGCGGACCGCACCTACGCGCTGTTGAAAAGGCGTGGCACCCAGTTCGTGGTGGTGTCGGCGGCCGAACCCGACGCGCTTCGTGAGGCGTCCTTCTTCGTCGACCGGCTCTCGCAAGAGAGCATGCCGCTGGCGGGGCTGATCTTGAACCGAACCCATCCCCTGCTGTGCGCACTGCCGGTGGAGCGGGCCATCGACGGCATCGAGTCGCTGAAGTCTGATACGGACTCCGATGCCGCATCGCTGGCCACGGCGGTGCTCCAGATTCACGCCGACCGGGGCCAGACCGCCAAGCGAGAGGTCCGACTGCTGTCCCGATTCACCGGCGCCAATCCACACGTGCCGGTCGTGGGCGTTCCGTCGCTGCCGTTCGACGTTTCGGATCTGGAAGCCCTGCGTGCGCTCGCCGATCAAATCACCGCGGCCGGCGACGACACGGCCCGCGCAGCGGATCGCTGAGCACAAGCGAAGGAAACGCTCGTTGAGGGCGATCCGGCCCGCTCAGCGGCGCGAGACGGCCAGTTCAACTACGCCGCTGAGCGGCCGCCAAAAATTGTGCTGGGTGACAACGATGGGACCCGAACCCCGGCAAATCGGCGAATTGCCGTCTGGGACAAGCTAGTTGGCGCGAGAATCGCTATTGCACATGCGCTGAATCCAACTCGCGCTGTAACAGTTCTGTAATAGTAAGTTTCGGTCTACCAGTGCGCCGCCGCGATGCGGCGCACCCGCTGTCGAAGCGTCAGCTGATACCGCGATTGCGGCGCTTGTCGAAGAAGTCGGACCACGAAACGACCTCGGGATGCTGCTTGAGCAATGCCCGGCGCTGCCGCTCGGTCATACCGCCCCACACGCCGAACTCCACCTTGTTGTCCAGCGCGTCGGCGCCGCATTCCTGCATTACCGGGCAGTGCCGGCAGATCACCGCGGCCTTACGCTGGGCGGCGCCCCGTACGAAGAGTTCGTCGGGGTCAGTGGTCCGGCATAACGCTTGGGACACCCAGGCAATTCGTTCTTCAGCATCAACACTGTGCAGCACCCCCTGTGCCGCCGCAATGTTGGTTCGGCGTGCCGCCGGTCGTGTTCCTGACACGAGCTGTTCCCTTCCTCCCGGTCGCTATTAACGACCGCCCTCCTCGGGTAGCAGATCAACGTTGCGATCTACACCACACTGTGCTGATCGGTGTTACCTGAATCTCACCGTCTGTATAAGTTAGGTGGTCAGCTGCCAATTGCGCAACAGTCTGATAACGCTTTTTTTGGGACGGGCGTGCCGTCTTGCCGTTGAGCGTAGGCGGAATCATGGGATCGAGTACCCCTTTTGGGTAGCTGATATGTAACGCGATCGAGAACATCCCATCCCGATTGACAGCAAAGTTGCAGGTCACGCGTTCTAGATCCGCTGTACGGATCGACGGCGCGTCGCGCGACAACGGCCGGTTACTGTAGTACGCATGTCAGACCGCCCCCCGGCAGCTCTCACGATTCTCAAGCTGGCTGGCTGCTGCCTGCTGGCGAGCGTGGTCGCCACGGCGCTGCTGTTCCCGGTGGCCGGTGGGCTGGGACTGATGTCCAACCGGGCCTCCGAGGTGGTCGCCAACGGCTCGGCACAACTTCTCGAGGGGCAGGTGCCCGCCGTCTCGACGATGGTGGACGCGAAGGGCAACACCATCGCGTGGCTATACGAGCAGCGCCGGTTCGAGGTGCCCACCGACAAAATCGCTAACACGATGAAGCTGGCGATCGTCTCGATCGAGGACAAGCGGTTCGCCGAGCACAACGGGGTGGACTGGAAGGGCACGCTGACCGGGCTGGCGGGCTATGCGTCCGGCGACGTCGACACCCGAGGGGGTTCGACGATCGAGCAGCAGTACATCAAGAACTACCAACTATTGGTGACCGCGAAGACCGACGCCGAAAAGCGCGCGGCCGTCGAAACCACCCCGGCCCGCAAGCTGCGCGAGATCCGGATGGCGCTCACGCTCGACAAGACGTTCACCAAGCCGGAGATCCTCACCCGCTACCTGAACCTCGTCTCCTTTGGGAACGGCTCGTTCGGCGTGCAGGACGCGGCGCAGACCTACTTCGGTATCAATGCGTCGGATCTGAACTGGCAGCAGGCGGCGCTACTGGCGGGCATGGTGCAGTCGACCAGCACACTGAATCCCTACACCAACCCCGACGGTGCCCTGGCCCGGCGGAACCTGGTGCTCGACACGATGATTCAGAACCTGCCGCAGGAGACCGACGCGCTGCGCGCCGCCAAGGCGACGCCGCTGGGGATCTTGCCGCAGCCCAACGAGCTGCCGCGCGGTTGCATCGCCGCCGGTGACCGCGCCTTCTTCTGTGACTACGTCCAGGAGTACCTGTCGCGCGCCGGCATCAGTAAGGAACAGGTGGCCAGGGGCGGCTATCTGATCCGCACGACGCTGGACCCCGACGTGCAGATCCCGGTCAAGAGCGCGATCGACAAGTTCGCCAGCCCGACTCTGCCCGGTATCTCGAGCGTGATGAGCGTCATCAAGCCGGGCAAGGATTCGCACAAGGTGATGGCCATGGCCAGCAACCGCACCTACGGACTCGACGTCGACGCGGGCCAGACCATGCGCCCGCAGCCCTTCTCGCTCGTCGGCGACGGCGCGGGGTCGGTGTTCAAGATCTTCACCACCGCCGCCGCGCTCGACATGGGGATGGGCATCAACGCCACCCTGGAGGTGCCGCCGCGGTTCCAGTCCAAGGGCCTGGGTAGTGGTGGCGCCAAGGGCTGCCCCAAGGACACCTGGTGTGTGGTCAACGCGGGTAACTACCGCGGGTCGATGAACGTCACCGAGGCGCTGGCCACCTCGCCCAACACCGCGTTCGCCAAGCTGATCTCGCAGGTGGGGGTGACGCGCACGGTCGACATGGCGGTCAAGCTCGGGCTGCGGTCCTACGCCGACCCCGGCACGGCCCGTGACTACAACCCCGACAGCAACGAAAGCCTGGCCGATTTCGTCAAGCGGCAGAACATTGGATCGTTCACCCTCGGCCCGATCGAGGTGAACGCCCTGGAGCTGTCGAATGTCGCGGCCACGCTGGCCTCGGGCGGTGTGTGGTGCCCGCCCAACCCGATCGACAAGCTGATCGACCGCAACGGCAACGAAGTCGCGGTGACCACCCAGACCTGCGATCAGGTGGTGCCCGAGGGGCTGGCCAACACCCTGGCCAACGCGATGAGCAAGGACGCCACCGGCGGCGGCACCGCGGCCGGTTCGGCCGGCGCCGCGGGCTGGGACCTGCCGATGTCGGGTAAGACCGGCACCACCGAGGCCCACCGCTCTTCCGGGTTCGTCGGATTCACCAGCCGCTACGCCGCGGCTAACTACATCTACGACGACTCCACCTCGCCGACGGATCTGTGTTCGGCCCCGTTGCGGCACTGCGGCGAGGGCGACCTGTATGGCGGTAACGAGCCCGCGCGGACCTGGTTCACCGCCATGAAACCAATCGCCACCAGCTTCGGCGACATCAAGTTGCCGCCGACGGATCCGCGCTACGTCGAGGGTTCGCCCGGCTCGCGGGTGCCGAGCGTGGCCGGCATGGACGTCGACGCGGCACGCTCTCGCCTGAAGGAGGCCGGCTTCCAGGTAGCCGACCAGCCCAACTCGGTCAACAGCACCGCGAAGTTGGGCGAGGTGGTCGGGACATCGCCGTCGGGCAACACGATCCCAGGCTCGGTCGTCACGATTCAGGTCAGCAACGGCATCCCACCGGCCCCGCCTCCGCCGCCGGACGGTGCGCCGCTGCCGGTCGGCTCTCAGGTCGTGGAAATTCCGGGTCTGCCGCCGATCACCATTCCGCTGCTGGCGCCGCCACCACCGCCCGGACAGCCGCCGCCATAGGCGCGCAAGACGCTCCTGAGGCCCCAACCAGCAGTAGGCTGCGTACATGGCTGATGTTTTGCCCGCTCTGATCCGCACCGGCGCCGTCGCGCTGGGTTCGACGGTCGCCGGCATTGGTTACGCCGCGGTCGTTGAGCGCAACGCCTTCGTCCTGCGCGAGATAACCATGCCCGTGTTGTCGCCGGGTTCCACGCCGCTGCGCGTACTGCATATCAGCGATCTGCACATGATGCCCAACCAGCGCCGCAAGCAGGCCTGGCTGCGCGAGCTGTCCGGCTGGGAGCCCGACCTGGTGGTCAACACCGGTGATAACCTGGCGCATCCCAAAGCGGTCCCCGCGGTCATCCAGGCGCTGGGCGATCTGCTGTCGCGGCCGGGTGTCTTCGTCTTCGGCAGCAACGACTACTTCGGGCCGCGGCTGAAGAACCCGCTGAACTACCTGACCAACCCGTCCCACCGGATCAAGGGCGAGCCGCTGCCCTGGCAGGATCTGCGAGCGGTGTTCACCGAGCGTGGCTGGCTTGACCTCACCCACACGCGCCGCGAGTTCGAAGTGGCCGGCCTGCACCTCGCCGCGGCCGGCGTGGACGACCCACACATCGACCGCGACCGCTACGAGACGATCGCGGGGCCGGCCAGCCCGGCGGCGAATCTGCGACTGGGCCTGGTGCACTCCCCTGAGCCGCGCGTGCTGGATCGCTTCGCCGCCGACGGCTACCAGCTGGTGATGGCCGGGCACACGCACGGCGGGCAGCTGTGCCTGCCGTTCTACGGCGCACTAGTGACCAACTGCGGCCTGGACCGCACCCGGGCCAAGGGGCCGTCGCGCTGGGGAGCCAACATGCAGTTGCATGTCTCCGCGGGACTAGGCACCTCCCCGTTCGCGCCGGTGCGGTTCTGCTGCCGGCCGGAAGCGACCCTGCTGACGTTGATCGCCGCTCCGATGGGTGGGCGGGATTCCAGCAGCAACCTGGGTCGCTCACGCCCCGCGGCATCCCTGCGTTGAACGATCGGACCCAGACCGCGGGCCGCAGCCTGTCCCGCAGCTGGACCGACAATGCGATCCGGCTGATCGAGGCCGATGCCCGGCGCAGCGCCGACACCCACCTGTTGCGCTACCCGCTGCCGTCGGCCTGGGGCACGGACGTCGACATCGCGCTGTACCTCAAGGACGAGTCGACGCACATCACCGGCAGCCTCAAGCACCGGCTGGCGCGCTCGTTGTTTCTGTATGCCCTGTGCAACGGATGGATCGGCGAGGGCACCACGGTCGTCGAGGCGTCGTCGGGTTCGACGGCGATCTCCGAGGCGTACTTCGCGTCGCTGCTGGGCCTGCCGTTCGTCGCCGTGATGACGGAGAGTACCAGCTCCGCCAAGGTGGCTCTGATCGAATCACAAGGCGGCCGTTGCCATTTCGTGCAGAATTCCAGCGAGGTGTACGACGAGGCGCAGCGCGTCGCCCGCCAGACCGGCGGCCACTACATGGACCAGTTCACCAACGCCGAGCGGGCCACCGACTGGCGCGGCAACAACAACATCGCCGAATCGATCTTCGCGCAGATGCGCGACGAGAAGTACCCGATCCCAGCCTGGATCGTCGTCGGCGCGGGCACCGGCGGAACCAGCGCGACGATCGGGCGCTACATCCGCTACCGGCGCCACGCGACCGGCCTGTGCGTCGTCGACCCGGAGAACTCCGCGTTCTTCCCCGCGTATGCCGGGCGGCGCTACGACCTCGTGCTGCAGACGTCGTCCCGGATCGAGGGGATCGGGCGGCCGCGGGTCGAGCCGTCGTTTCTGCCCGACGTGGTGGACCGCATGGTCGCGGTGCCCGATGCCGCGTCGATCGCCGCGGCCCGTCACGTCAGTGCCGTGCTGGGACGGCGGGTGGGGCCGTCGACCGGAACCAATCTGTGGGGCGCCTTCGGACTGCTGGCCGAGATGGTCGCCGCGGGTCGCAGTGGCTCAGTCGTCACGCTGATCGCCGACAGCGGCGACCGCTACGCCGACACCTATTTCAGTGACGCATGGGTCGCCGCGCAGGGGCTCGATCTCACCGGTCCGGCCGCGGCGCTGGTCGACTTCGAGCGCAACACCAGCTGGACCTAGCTCGGGGGCCCGCTGCCAGCGGTTTGGGCAGTCGGCGGGCAGGTGCGATAGGCTGTCGAGGCTTCAAGCGGGGTGTGGCGCAGCTTGGTAGCGCGCTTCGTTCGGGACGAAGAGGCCGTGGGTTCAAATCCCGCCACCCCGACCAGTTTTGCGGCTGGCACTTCCTAAGCGTTGACTCAGCGACTCCTAGGTACCTTCGGGCGCCATGAGTCAGATGCTGCCTTCCATCGCCCTTCGCACGCCCCGCCGGATGCTCAGCAAGGTCCCTGAGGTCACCGTGTGGTTCTGGGTGATCAAGATCCTGTGCACCACCGTCGGGGAGAGTTTCGCCGACTGGATCAGTACGACGGTGGGCCTCGGCCTCAGCGTGACGGCACTGATCTTCACCGTCGCCCTGGGCATCGTTTTGGCCTTCCAGTTGATCCTCGACCGCTATCTGCCGATCGTCTACTGGCTGGCGGTCGTGGTGCTGAGCATCACCGGCACGCTCTACACCGACCTGCTGACCGACAAGCTGCACGTGCCGCTGGCGGTCAGCACGGCGGTGTTCGCGACGATATTGGCCGTTGTCTTCGGCGTTTGGTATGCCCGGGAGCGCACGCTGTCGATCCACAGCATCGTCACGACGCCGCGCGAGTTGTGCTACTGGCTCGCGGTGCTGGTCACCTTCGCCCTGGGTACTGCCGTCGGCGACTGGACGTTACAGCTCACCGGCTGGGGGCCGGGCACCTCGGTGCTGCTGCCGGCCGCCCTGATCGCCTCGATCGCGATCGGCTGGCGGGTGGGCGCCAACCCGGTGCTGTCCTTCTGGCTGGCCTACATCCTGACCCGCCCACTGGGCGCCAACCTCGGCGACTGGCTGGCCTCCCCATCGGCCAGCCACGGTCTGGGTTGGGGGACCGCGATCACCAGCGCGATCTTCTTGGCCGCGATTCTCGTCACCGTCGGGTACCTGATGGTCAGCCGCAGCGATGTCATCGATGACGAAAACCCAACCCGCGCAACGACTGTCACGACCAACCCGACCCGCGAGCGGCTGATGCTCGGCTATTACACGGCGGCGGCGGTTGCTACCGGCGCACTGCTGCTCTGGAGTGCCCACGGTCATGCCGACGGCCCCGAGAGCGACGAAGAATTGGATTCGGCCACCGCTGCCACGATCACCGCGCCTGCCCAGCCGGGACAACCGGCCGCGGCTTTCCCGCCGGCCGAGGTCGCCAAATTCCGGTCCATCACGCAGGACACGCTGTCCAAATTGCGGGCCGGCGATCAGGCCGGCGCCAAGGCGCGAATCACGGACCTGGAAACCGCATGGGATGACGACGAACCGAAGCTCAAGCCGATGAACCAAAGCGCGTGGCACACCCTCGACAAGCAGATCGACGGTGCACTGGCGGCCTTGCGGGCACCGATGCCCAACCCGGCCACCGAGAAGCAGCTAGTGACCGCATTGTTGAGCGCGCTGCAGTAGTACGGTCCGTGCTGATGGCACATTCAGGCAGGAAGCCGAGGTTGCTGCACCCGCGAGCGTGGAGCATCTCGGCGCGCTCGGCAGTGGTGTCGGCGACGGTCAGCCTGGTGGCACTGACGATGGCCGGTGCGATCCTGCTATTGGTGTTGTATTTCGCGTTGATTTCTGCCGCCGACGACGCCGCGGCGAGTCGGCTGCGCGACATCGCCAGGACGCTGCAGTCGGAGACCACTCCGGACCTCGATCCGCCCCTGCTGGCCACCGACCAACGCATCGTCGCCGTCCAGATCCTCGACGGCGCCGGCCATTCGGTGGCCTCGTCGAGCTCCACGCCTGAGCCGCCGATGCTGGCGCTCAACGCGATTGGAAGCACCCCGCGGATCGGAATCACGGGCGCCGAGGTGCGGATGCACGACGTCCGGGTGGCCGGACAGTCGCTCGAGACGCCGACCGGTCGCTACTTCGTACTCGTCGGGGCCGGCACCGACGACATGGAAAGCACCGTCTTGACGGTGGCGATCGGGCTGGCCGCGGCCGCGCCATTGGTGATCGCGGCGGCGGGCGTGGCCACCTACCTTCTGGTGCGACGGTCGCTGGGTTCGGTGGAAGCGATTCGCTCCCGGGTTGCCGATATCAGCGCGTCCGATCTCACCGAGCGAGTGCCGGTGCCAGCCCAACGCGACGAGATCTTTACGCTGGCGACAACGATGAACCAGATGCTGTCGCGCCTCGAATCCAGCCAAGCCGCCCAGCGCCGGTTCGTCGCCGATGCGTCCCATGAACTGCGTAGCCCGCTGTCGACGGTGATCTCGGCGCTCGAGGTCGGCGTCGCCCACCCCGAGTTGCTCGACGACCGGCTCGCCGTCGACACGCTGCTGCCCGAAGCGCGCCGGATGCAGGCGTTGGTCGAGGACCTGCTGCTGTTGGCCCGCGCCGACGAACGCGGCCTGGCGCTGCGCCGCACCGACACCGACATCGACGATCTGGCCGTCGCCGAGGTCAGCCGGCTGCGCCGCGAGACGGCGCTGGACGTGCATGCCGAACTTGCTCCGACGCGGTTGGTCGGTGACGCGAGCGCACTGGCACGCGTGCTGCGCAACCTGCTCGACAACGCGGCGCGACATGCGACCTCGCGAGTGGAGGTGGCGGTGCGGTCCGAACACTCTCAGGCGTGGCTGACCGTCGCCGACGACGGTCCGGGGATCGCGCCGGTCGACCGGCTGCGCGTGTTCGAGCGGTTCGTGCGCCTGGACACCGACCGATCCCGCAGCGGCGGCGGCACCGGACTCGGGCTGGCCATCGTGTTCGAAATCGTGGCCGCGCACGGCGGCAGCGTGCGCATCGACGACCGCCCTGGCGGCGGCACCGCGGTGGTCGTTCAGCTGCCGCTGGGCACCGCGACGTCGGCGTCCTCGCCGGCCTCCAGCCGATAGCCGACCCCGCGCACCGTCGCAATTGTGTTGGTGCCGAACGGGAGATCGATCTTTCGCCGCACATAGAAGACGTAGACCTCGACGAGGTTGTCATCACCGGAGAAGTGCGGATCCCAGACGTTGTGCAGGATGTCGGTCTTGCTCACCACCGTGCCCTTGTTGCGCATCAGGTAGTGCAGCAGTCCGTACTCGCGCGGTGTCAGCGCGATCGTGTCGTCGTTGCGACGCACGATGCGCCGCGCCGGATCCAGCGACAAGGTGCCCGCGGTCAACACGACCGGCCGCTCGGGGGCACCGCGCCGAACCAACGCCCGCAGCCGCGCGACCAGCACGATGAACGAAAAGGGTTTGGTCAGATAGTCGTCCGCGCCCAGATCGAACGCGTCGGCCTGCTCGTAGTCGCCGTCCTTGGCGGTGAGCATCAACACCGGCGTCCACACCTGGGCCGCGCGCATGCGGCGAACGACCTCGTAGCCGCTGATCCCGGGCAACATGATGTCCAAGATGATCACGTCGAAACGGTGCTCGGTGGCCTCCCACAACCCGTCGTTACCGTTGTCGGCAGTGGTCACCACGCATCCCTCGGCGCGCAAGCCCATCGTCAGCGTCGCGGCCAGCCGCGGCTCGTCCTCGACGATCAGCACCTTCACCCGCCCCGCCCCTTCTCATCGTGGCGTCGCGGATCCCCGCGGCAAGCCCACTTGACCACGGTGGCACGAGAACGCTGAGAAACCACTGAGGAGGTTCTCATCGTCATGCACACAGCTGACCCATACGGAATCTCAGCGTCTTCTCAACTCGGCTCAGCAACGATAGGAATAACTTACGCGGTCCGCACATCGACAGGTGATCATCCATGAGTGACATGACGAAGCATGCGTTAAGCAAGGTACCGGCGGTCACCCTTGGTTTTTGGGTCATCAAGGTGCTGGCCACGACGCTGGGCGAGACGGGCGGCGACACCGTCACGATGACGCTGGATTGGGGATATCTGGCCGGCGTGGCCCTGTTCGGCGGCACGCTGATCGCACTGGTCGTCGCACAGATTTTGGCCAAGCGGTTCCACGCGGTTCTGTACTGGCTCACGATCGTGGCCTCGACGACATTCGGCACCGTGTTGGCCGACTTCGCCGACCGCTCGCTCGGGATCGGGTACGCGGGCGGCTCGCTCCTGCTGTTGTTCCTCCTGTTGGCCACCCTCGGACTCTGGCATTGGTCGCAGGGGACGGTGTCGGTGAATACCGTGTCGACGCCGAAAGTCGAAGCCTTCTACTGGGCCACCATCACCTTTTCGCAGACCCTGGGCACCGCGCTCGGCGATTGGCTCGCCGACGACGGGGGGCTCGGGTACGAGGGCGGTGCGCTGGTGTTCGGCGTCGCGTTGCTGGTGGTCGCGGGCCTCTATTTCTGGACGAGCATTTCGCGCGTCACCCTGTTCTGGCTGGCTTTCATCCTGACCCGACCCCTTGGTGCGACCGTCGGCGATTTCCTCGACAAGCCCGTCGATCACGGCGGCCTGAACCTGAGCCGCCCGCTCGCCTCGGCGGTACTCGCGGGCGTCATCATCGTTTTGCTGATCGTGTTGCCGCAACGGCCGGGCCGACATCCCGGCTCCGACTCTGGCTCACGGCAAGACGCCGAGCCGGCGGAATCAGATGCGACGGCGGATTAGTTCCCGCCGCCACCGGCATCGAGGAGTTCGGGGCAGTAAGCACTCGCTGCAGCGTGGGCGAACCGAGCCGCTTTGGCCATGGTGAAGGCCGGGTTGAGATCCTTGATGTCCCGGACAATGTCAAGCTGCGAAGTCCCCGAGTTAGCCAAGTCGCACACCTTTTGACCCGCCTTGATCGCGCGGTCCGGGCTCTGATAGGTGATCCCTGCGTTGCTCAGCGCGGCGAGAAACGCATCGTCAGCGGGATCGGCGTGAGCGGGTGCGGACAGGCCGACCATCGCGATGACGCTGGCCAGCAGCGGGAGGGCTTTCATCTGTCCCCTAACCCGCGGCCGGTGGACGCCCGATGACGCGGGGGCGGAACCCGTAGATCGGATCGGCGAATTCGTCTTCATGCGAACCGGCAAGCGGCAGCCCCGGCATGCCCACTGCCCCAACGTCTTCCATCACCATCGGGGTGGCGGCGCCAAAGCCGTGGTAGGCCCCGGCCCCGATCCGAGTGGTCGTGGCGACCGTGCTGACCGCTACCCCGGCGCCGGTCCAACCGGGCGGGGTCGATAGGGCCCCCACCAGGCTGGCCTCCCCGAGGGTCGCCGAGGCTGCCGCGCCGGGCAGGCTCGTCGTCGCCGACACAGGTGCACTGGCAAGGCCGGCGGCCAGATCCTGCAGCCCCGACGTGGTTGCGCCTACGGCGCCCAGGCCGTTGATCGTCACCGCCGAATCGATGAATGACGTCGGGTTCAGAATTCCGTTGGTGGTGAAGGCGTTTGACAGGCCCGAGACGGAGGCGTTGTTCAGGAATGCCCCGATCAGGTTCTGGTTGGAGTTGCTGAAAAGGTTCATGATGCCGGCAAGGCCCTCGGTGGACGTATTCGAGTTGGGCGAAAGACCAAGCCAATCCCAGATACTGGTCGCAGCCGGTGCCGCCACGGCATTGTCGACCGCGTCGGCCTGCAGGGCCGCCCCGATCGCGGCGGTGTCCGACTGCGGTGGGCGCAACGGCATCATCTCGCTGGCCGCGCGCGACGCGCTGGTGTAGCCGATCATTGCCGAGGCATCCTGTGCCCACATCTCGCCGTACTGGGCTTCGGTGGCCGCGATCGCCGACGTGTTTTGGCCGAAGATGTTGCTTGCCAACAGGTTTGATTGCAATATGCGGTTGGCCGCGACGACCTGCGGGGGCACCGTCGCGGCAAAGGCTGCCTCATATGCGGCGGCCGCCGCGTTGGCCTGCGCGCCGGCTCGCTCGGCCGCCGCCGCGGTGGTCTGCAGCCACGCGACGTAGGGTTGGACCGACGCAGCCATCTTCGCCGAAGCCGGGCCCAGCCATCCCTCACTAACCAGCGAGCTGATGACGGCATCGTAACTATCTGCTGCGGAACGTAATTCGGCAGCCGTCGCATTCCATGCGGCCGCGGCCGCCAGCATTGATCCGGCCCCGGGGCCAGCGTACATCTTCGCCGAGTTGACTTCCGGCGGTAACGCCCCGAAATTCAGCATGACAATTTCTCCTGAGGTCTCTTAACCGGCGGCCGGCGGACGCGGGATAACGACGGGGCGAATCCCGTACCTGGGAATGGAGCGGCGTAACCTGCGGCCGTTGCCGGCCAGCGGTCCTGCGACACCGCCCGGCCCGCCCGCCGCGGACGACCCGATGTCGCTCAGCCCCGTGACAGGCGCCCCCGCCAGAGCGGGGGTGATGTTGGCGGCGGAGACCCAGCTCTGTGGCACCGACATCGACCCGACCAGATGCGCGTTGCCGACCCCTGCCGATGCGCCGGACAAGCCGACTGTGTTGGACGCCAGGGCGGCAGTCCCGGCACCTTCCGCGCCGAAGCCGAACTCCTCTAGACCCGACATGATGGTGGCACTCGAGCCCAAAGCACCCACACCCACCGCCGATGCCAGGATGGTCTGCGGGTTGAACGGACCGCCGCCAAGCGAACCGGTGACGACCGAGTTGCTGAAAAAGGTGCTTCCCAAAAAGCTGCCCAGCGCGCTGTTGTGCGACCCGTCCAACAGCCCCGTCAGGTAGTCGGTGACAGATCCTTGGGGTGCCGCGGCAACAGCATTCGCGTCATCTGCTGTGAAGCTAGGCGTCGACGCCAATGACTGCGCATTCCCGGCCGGCGTGTTGACCGCTTGGGTGACGGCCTCATTTTGTCTGGCCGGTGCGTCGGGAGCGGTGTTCGTCCGCGGCGATGTGAACGGCGTCAGCTGTGCCGCGGCGTTCGACGCCATGGCGTAGCCATTCATCGCCGCGGCATCCTGGGCCCACATTTCGGCGTACTGGGCTTCGGTGGCCGCGATCGCCGGAGTGTTCTGCCCGAACACGTTGGTAGCCAACAGGTTTGCCAGCATCGTGCGGTTGGCCGCCACGACCGGCGGGGGCACGGTCATCGCGAACGCGGCCTCGAACGCGGCCGCCGCCGCGTTGGCGTGCATGCCGGTCTGCTCGGCCTGCGCGGCCGTATTGTTGAGCCAAGCTATATAGGGTGCGACCGCGGCGAACATCGACGACGATGACGGACCGTACCAGCCCACGCTGATCAGGTCCCCGATCACCGAACCGTAAGCTGTTGCTGCCAGCCGTATTTCGGCCGCCAGCGCGTACCAGGTGGTGGCAGCTGCCAGCAATGGCCCCGATCCGGGGCCGGTATACATTCTGGTCGAATTGACTTCCGGTGGTAACGCCGCAAAATCCAGCAAGGTTTGCCCCCTCGGCGTGAATATCGGTTTGTGTTCGTGCCGGGTGCCGTGCGGATCGTCGCAAATCGATCCGGCCCCGCGGCGAGCGAAAATCGTTGTCGATGAGCAGCACTGCCCGGTGTTGCTTCCAGCGCCCGAGGCTACAGATTCGTTGCTGAGTCATCGCTGAGGAATCATTGGAATATGGCCTGCACCAGCTATTAATTCTGGCCGGAGCGTCTCCCGCCGTCCGTGCTGCGACTTTTCGCGACATTTGCCCTGAGCGCAGCGCGACCGTCCCGGCCTCCATCGGTCCGGCTAACAGCGGGGCTAAACCATCGGCTCGCTCACCCGCGGCCGCACGGCCGCGTCGACAATCGTCGGCTCGCCGGGGTGGACACCCCGCACTAAACTTGGCGCGCATGGCATTAGTCAGGCCGAGTTCCACGCTGCACGAGACGAGTCGGCGCGGGACTTCGCCGCCCGGCTCTGGGTCGAACGCCGAATTTCCCTATCACCCAACTCTTTTAGAAGTCGCCCAACGGCAGCAGGAGCTCGATGTCTGGGAGGCGCTGCAGGTTGGCGGCTACCGATTCGCCAAACCGGGCACGATCATCAGCTTGCTGGTCTCCGCCGTGATGCTGTTTCTCGCGCTCACGCCGATCCCGCCGAATTGGCCATGGAACATCCCGCTGGTCATCGTGGCGATCTTCGGTGCCGTGAGCATGGTGGTCTGTGGCCTCTTGTGGTTCGACACTCCGAAAGCCGCCCCCCGCCCGGAGCGCCTGGCGATCGTGCCGTTCTCGCGGGCGGAGAACCTGCACCTGATGAGCGCGCAACCCGTCGAGCCGTACCTCGCGACCTGCGCCTGTCCCGGCTGCGGCGACGAATGCACTCATCTGGTTCGGCAGCCGGTCGAGGGTGAGCCGGAATGGTCGACGGTCGTTCGGCAGTGCCGTGACTGCGGGCGCGAGTGGGCGCAGAGTTAGATTACGCGCCGTATCCGCTCGAAAAGATAACGCACAGAATGCATTTCACACCGTCGGCGACTCAGCGACGGCTACTACGCGCAACGTTCGGGTTCAGCCTCGCACAGCGGCGTCGCACCGCGGAAACGGTAGCGGTGTGCCGACACCCAGCGGTAGATGACGTTTTGCACGCCTGCCACGCCGGGGATCCGATAGATCCACAGCGGGATGCGGGTGCCCAGCGCCACCGACAGGGCTGCGTTCATTGCGTGCGCCCCGCCCAAGATCACCCCGGAAGAGTCCACCCACCAGGCGGATTGGAGCATTCGGTCGTCGGTGACGCCGAGTCGCTCGGCCATCCCGGGTGTCTGCATCGGTTCGACGCGCAGCATGCCCGTGCGATCCCACCGAACCAACGCGTTGACCGCCCGAGTGCATACCCCGCACCTGCCATCGAAGACTAGAACGCCGTGCATCCTTCGATTGTAATGCCCAACGCACTAGGCACAGTCGGTGCAAACGGGACGCCCCGAGCTGGTCAGGACCATCCGGTGTCGGTGCTGGACCAGGAAGCAACTGGTGCAGGTGAATTCGTCGGACCGCTGCGGGATCACCGTGACGGCCAACTCCTCGCCGGACAAATCAGCTCCGGGCAGCTCGAAGAAATGCACATCGTTGGGGTCCTCGTCGACAACGGCCGTGGCCGATCCCGACAAGCTCGGATCCAGTTGGCGTAGCTCGGGTTCCTGGCTGTCGGCGTCGGTCACGCGACGTGCGTCGTAATCGCTTGCTGTCTTCATGGGCAGACCTTTCATGCAGGGTGGCGGGATGACGCACGTCCGATGTACTCCCCCATGGCACAACCGGTACCCCGTTCTGCGGCGCCCCACACTGTGTCAAACATAAGAAAATTGCCTGATCGACCATTCGGCGTGTGCAGCCCACCGCAACGGCGATCGCGACCAGGCCGGGGACGTTGGTGGCGTGTTTGAGAGTTTCGCCAGCATGCTGGCGCGTGTGATCAACCGGGTAGTCCATCCCAAGTCCTCATGAATCGTGTTGCGAATTAACACTATCCACGTCGAGCGGATGCATGTGGTTCGATCTCGGCGCAAAATGCGCCCCGCCTACCAACGCCGTTGTGACCCACCCGCGAGCCCGGAGCGGCTAAACGGCCGTGTCAGGCGACCGCCAGGCGGGTATGCCGCAGCGATGAATGCTCCCGCTGTCCTGTTCGATGTGGACGGAACCCTGGTCGATTCCAACTATCTGCACGTCTACGCCTGGCAACGCGCCTTCGACTCCGAAGACGTAGCGGTCGCGGCATGGAAGATCCACCGATGCATCGGCATGGACGGCTCGAAGTTGGTGCACGCCCTGTCCGACGACGCCCCGGCGGACATCCAAGAACGGCTCAGCGACGCACACAGCCGGTACTACCGGCAGGTATCCGGACTGCTCACACCACTGCCTGGCGCGCGGGAGTTGCTGCACCGCGTCGCCGATCTGGGCCTTCAGGTAGTACTGGCCAGCTCGGCGCCCGAGGACGAACTCGAGACGCTGCGCAAGGTGCTCGACTGCGACGACGTGATCTCAGCGTCGACGTCGTCCCGCGACGTGGATACCGCCAAACCCGAGCCGGGCATCGTGCAAGTGGCGCTGGACCGGGCCGGGGTGACTTCCGAGCAGGCGGTGTTCGTCGGCGACGCCGTCTGGGATGCCCACGCCGCCAAGGCAGCTGGAGTGCCGTGCATCGGCGTGCGAAGCGGCGGCATCTCCGATGCCGAACTGCGGGCGGCCGACGCATCACCGATCTTCGACGACCCGCAGAACCTGCTCGATCACTTGGACTCCACCCGCGTCGCGGCGCTCGCGCACAGCCGCTGACTACATACCGCGGGTACGCAGCGAAAGCGGTAGCACCCACCAAAAGATGGTGAACAGCGCGAGTGCACACGCTCCCGCGATCATTCCCGCGGTGGTTCCGGCCACGGCGACAAAGACGATGACCGTTACCCCGGTCAGCGCCAATCCGAGCAGCGCCAGCCCAGCGAAGGCGCACCGGTGCGCGGCCGACACCAGCACCTGCAAGCGATGCCGCCGGAACAACAGCCGATGTATGCCGACCGGGGCGATCAGCAGCACCGTTGCCCCCACCGAACATCCCACGGTCACCAAGTAGGCGATCCGCATCTGTTGATCGAGAACGTCGAATCGCTGCTGGAACGGGAGTGTCAGGAGGAACCCGGTAAGCAGCTGCACGCCGGTCTGCACCACCCGCAGTTCCTGCAACAGGCTGTTCCAGTTACGGTCCAGCCGCGCGGTTTCGCTCTCACCGCGCTTATTGCGGTCCCACCGCTGGTCGTCTTCCGGGTGGTCGACATCCATGTCGGTGATCATCGCACCGACTGCAACCCAGGTGCGGGACCCCGCGGCCGAGGAAACCCCAGGCGCGGGTACCAGCAGCGAAAGTCAGTGGTTGAGTTTGCCGTCTCGCACGGCGGTCAACGCGTCGTCGAGCGTCGGATAAAGCGGGAAAGTCTTGTCCAGACCGGTCAGGTGGATCGGGCGTCGGGTCGCCGGACCCCGCGCGACCACCCCGAACTCCGCCGACTTGCCGAGTTTCTCGTAGGTCGCCGCAAGGATCTTCAGCCCGACCGAGCCGAGAAACTCCACCGCGGACAGGTCGATAACCAGCGCGGACGGCCCTTCAGCAACAACTGCACCGATTGCTTGCTCCAGGGCCGGAGCGGTGACCAAGTCGATTTCACCGCTGACACTGACCACGGACACCCCATCGTGGTCCGCAACCAACGTGGTAATCGAATCAGGAGCTGACAATGGCGATCCTTCGTCCGGGCCTTAAGTGTGGTGCAAGCCTAACCTGCCGTGCGAACTGCGAGAAGAAGAAGACCTCAACACCTGCCCCGCGTCAAACCAGGCTAGTCTCCCCATAGAACCTGCGCACTGCGGAGCGCGACGCGGCACACGGGAGGCCAGATGTCAGATTCCAGCAGCACCGGCACCACCGCAAGTGTCTCCAGCGAAGGTCTGCTTCCCCAGCTTGTGCAACACCTGCGGCAAAATCGCACGGTTCTCCGCGAGGAGTGGGCCCGACGAATCACCGAGGCCGAACTGCTGACCGCGATGACGCCGGAGGAGCTCTTCTCCGAGGCGACCGCCGTCTACGACAACTACGTCGAGGTGCTCGAAACCGGCAGCGTCGAGGCGCTGCAGGCCTACGCCCGCGACCTGTCCGAGCGCATCATCCCCCGAGGGGTGGAAACCGACGAGGTTCTCGGCATCGTGCTGCTGCTGCGAGACGTGCTGGCGCGCTCGCTGTTCGAGAAGTATCAGACCGAGTTCGAGATGCTCAACCGGGTGCTGGACGCCTACGAACCGGCCGCCAACCGTATCGCCAACACCGTCGGTGTGTCCTTCGTGCAGGAGCGCGAGCGCATCATCCGCCAGCAGCAGGAGGCGATCCGCGAGCTGTCCACGCCGGTGCTGCAGGTGCGCGAACAGTTGCTGATTCTGCCGATCATCGGTGTCCTGGACAGCCAGCGGGCCCGCCAGGTTACCGAGCAGCTGCTGAGAGCCATCCGCGCCAACCGCGCGAAAGTCGTCGTCATCGACATCACCGGTGTGCCGACCATCGACTCCACCGTGGCCAACCACCTGGTGCAGACGGTGGATGCGTCCGGCCTGATGGGCGCCAGCGTGATCATCACCGGTCTGTCCTCGGAGATCGCCCTGACGCTGGTGACGATCGGCCTGGATCTGTCCAAGATGAATGCCGTCGGTGACCTGCAGGGTGGTATCGAGGAGGCCGAGCGCCTGCTCGGCTACGAAGTCACACGCACCGGCGAGCTGACCGGGTGAGCACGACCGACACGGGCCCCGTATGCCAGTACCCATCCTGAAACAAGGCTCGATCCTGATCGCCTCGGTGCAGGCCGCACTCACCGATTCCGATGCGGAACGACTGCGGTACGACCTGATGGAGCGGGTCAGCCAATTCCGCGCGCAGGGCATCATCGTCGACGTCACCGCGATCGACGTGATGGACTCGTTTGCGGCCCGCTCGTTGCGGACAATCGCACACATGACTCGGCTGCGCGGCGCCGACACCGTGATCGTGGGTCTGCAGCCAGAAGTCGCGTTTGCCATGGTTCAACTGGGTCTGGCGTTCGACGACATGAACACCGCACTGGATCTCGAAGAGGGCCTTTCCCTGCTGAATCGCCAACGGGGAGTGGGGAAATCGACGATCGGGCGCGATGGTGGCGGCTGACATTGTCGTCGCTATCAATAACCCCGACGACATCGTCGCCGCCAGGAGAGCCGGACACCAGATCGCACTAGAACTCGGGTTTTCGCTGACCGACGTCACCATGATCGCCACGGCGATCTCCGAAATCGCACGCAATATCACCAGCTACGCGGGTCGGGGCGTCGTCCATCTGTGGGTGGCCGACCGTGAGGGTCGCAGGGCTCTGATCGTCCGCGCTGAGGACGACGGCCCAGGCATCGCCGACGTGGAGCGGGCGATGGAGGATGGCTACTCGACCGGTCGCGGGCTGGGCATGGGCCTGCCGGGATCGCGCCGTCTGATGGACCGCCTGATCGTGGAATCCGCGCTCGGCAAGGGAACGGTCGTCGAGATGTGGAAATGGGTTCCCGGCCGTGCGTGAAAACGGTCGCCTAGGGCCAATCGAGTGGGCGAACGCGGGGCGCCCACTCCCCGGCGAGAACATCAGCGGCGATCGGAAGATCGCGGTCGCCGTCGATGACGGCGCGGCGCTATTCGGTGTGGTCGACGGCCTCGGCCACGGCCCCGCCGCCGCCAGCGCCGCGATGCGCGCCGTCGATGCGGTCCAGCGGAGCCCGGGCGAACGTCTCGAGGTCTTGATCCAGCTGTGCCACCGTGTGTTGGGTGGGACCAGGGGAGTCGCCATGACGTTGGCGCGAGTGGATTTTGCGGCCAAAACGCTCACCTGGACCGGAGTGGGAAATGTCAGCGCCCACCTCGTCTCCAAGGATGTGACCGGCGTCCGCATCCGGTCCAGTGCGCGCCTTGCCGCCGGCATCGTCGGTTATCGCATCCCGGAAATCAGGCCAGCCCAGGTGGTTTCACTGCGCGTCGGCGACCTGATCGTGCTGGCCAGCGATGGCATCACCGAGGATCACCTGGACCACATCGACTTGGCCGCGTCGGCCATGGTGATCGCCGACCACATTCTGGGTAAGCACGCGAAGGAGACCGACGACGCCATGGTGCTCGCCGCGCGTCACAGGGGAGCCTCATCATGACCGATGCAGACGTCTTTCACGCCCAGTATCTCGCCTCGTTGCGCACCTATCTGGAGACGCGCGACGACAGCATCCTGGCCGTCGGCCACGAGCTCGGCCGCCGGGCACTGCAGGAACAAATCAGCATGCTCGACATCATCGAGCAACACGTGCGCATGGTCCTCGAGCTGTCCGAGGACATTCAAATCGATGCACCGATCGCGCTGGAATTCCTGCTGCAGACCCTGGCGCCGCTCGACGTCGCGACTCGCGGATTCCTGGACGGCACCAAGCGCTACGCCGAGCAACGGGCTCGAGCCGACGGGCTGGCCGACCGAGACAAATTCCGTACCGCCCTTGTGAATTCGTTGCAGGAGGGCTTCTTCGTCGCCGATCATGAGGGCTCGATCATCGAGATAAACAACGCCTTCATCGAGATCCTCGGCTACCCCACCGAGGGCTTGCCCTACCGGTGGCCGCACCCATGGCTGGTCGACAAGAAGACGGCGCGAGAACACCAATCCCGGGTCCGCAGCGAAGGCGGCACCCAGTACGAGACACCGATTCGGCATCGGGACGGGCATCTGGCCTGGGTGATGGTGAGCATCAACGCGGTCAAGGAATCCGAAACGGCGCAAGCGGTCTACGTGGGCACGGTTCGCGACGTCACAGCGGAACGGGCATTCGCGGCTCGCGAGAGTGCGGTCCTGCGCCTGGCCACCGCCGTGGCGGTAGCCAAAAGCGTTGCCGAACTGCTGGCGATCACCCTCGACGAATGCCGCACGGCGATCGGCGTCCAGCGGGTGATCGCCGTGACCTGGGCGGGCGGCGACGGCGAACCGACGGTTCAGGTGGCGGGCGAACCCGCCGTAACAACCTGGCGCGGACTGGATCCCTGGTTGCGCGACACCTTCCAGGACGCCCGCCACCAGCTGCCGCTGACTGCCAAAACCGTTGAGCGGCCCAATAAGCCGGGCAAGGCGCAGGGATTGGTCGCGGTGCTCTCCGGTACCGGAGACCTTGCCTTATGGCTGGAGCTCGGCGCACCGCGGTGGCTCAGCGCGGAGGATCGGTTGTTGATCACGGTGCTGATCGGTCATCTAAGTCTGGCCATGCAGCATGTCCGCCAATTCGAAAGTGCCCGTGAGACATCGCTGACGTTGCAGCGCGCGATGTTGCCGCCTATCGAGTCGCCACCGGGATTCGTGATGCGCTACGAGCCCGCCGTCCCACCGTTGGAGATCGGCGGCGACTGGTACGACGTGCTGTCGATCGGCGATCACCGCATCGGCATCGTCGTCGGCGACTGCGTGGGGCGGGGCCTGCCTGCCGCGGCGATCATGGGTCAGTTGCGTAGTTCGGCGCGCGCGCTGCTGATCAACGGCGCCGGCCCCGCGGCGGTGCTCGAGCAACTCGACCTGGCGGCCTCGCTCATTCCGAATGCGTACTGCACCACTGTTTTTCTCGCCATTCTGGATACCGAATCCGGCATGTTGGAGTACAGCAATGCCGGTCATATGCCCGCGGTGCTCGCCGGACCGTCGGGCACGACGGTGCTCACCGATGCCCGGTCGGTGCCACTCGCGGTCCTTCGAGACGAACCTCGCCCGCAAATATCCCGGCGGCTGCCGTCCGGCTCGACGCTGATGGTGTTCACCGACGGATTGGTGGAACGCAAACATGAGGCGCTCGACGACGGAATAACCCGCGCCGCGGAAGTTTTGGTGGAGACACGGACGTTGCCGTTGGACGCCGTCGCCGATGCGGTGCTGCGCGAGCTGGCGCCGGCAGCCGGATACGACGACGATGTGGCGATGGTGATTTACCGACACCAGCAGGCGCCGCTACGGATCGAAACACACGCTATCGCAGACGAATTGGCCAGCATCCGGCATCGGTTGGCAGACTGGCTCAGAGCCTCTGATGTCCCCGACGAACTCATCGACGATATCGTGCTGGTCGTCAACGAGGGATGCACCAACTGCGTCGAGCACGCCTACCGCGGACACGGCCTCGGAACAACGCTGCTCGAAGTCAAAACGGTGGACGGCCAAGTCCGCGCCCGCATCACCGACCGTGGTTCCTGGAAACCGCCGGCGATCAATCCGGGCAACAGCGGACGTGGCCTGATCCTGATGAGGGCCATCAGCGACATGATGGAGATCGACAGCAGCCCAACCGGAACCGTAGTTGACATCACCTTCCGGCTACCGGCGGCACCCGCCGGTAGCGACGACTGGTCCGGCGGCCGCTAGAAAGGACACCGTTTGCCATGACCCCTTTCGTGGTATGTCCAACGACGTGACCCGCGCGTCGATCAGCATCGAACCCGCCCTTCCGGCGGCCCACGGACCACTGTCGACGGCCGTGTGTCGGGCGCTGGCCGGGCCGCCATCCGTAGACCACCTCGCGCGAATCGGCTCATCGGTAGGCGATTCGGATCCGTACGGGCTCGACCTGCAGCTGGCCCTGTGCGTGTGCTACGAGCTGCACTATCGGGGTTTTGCGGGCGTGGATCCCACCTGGGAGTGGAATCCCGACCTGCTGCGACTGCGCGCCGAACTCGAGCGTGCCTTTCTGGCGGGCGTGCGTCGCGATGTCGGCCCCATCGAACGCGACCGGACCGCGACGGCGGAGATGGACGCCATGTCCGTCGAACCCGTCAACGGCACCGGGCCGTCCTACTATCTGCGCGACACCGGGACCTGGCAGCAGATGCGTGAATACTTCGTGCACCGATCGATGTATCACCTCAAGGAGGGGGATCCGCATGCCTGGGCCATCCCGCGGCTGACGGGCGGCGCCAAGGCGGCATTCGTGGCGATCGAATTCGACGAGTACGGCGCCGGGCAACGCCACCGAGCACACCAACAGCTCTTCGCGGACCTGCTGGCGGCGGCCGATCTGGACACCACCTACCTGGGATACCTGGACGCCGTGCCCGCCGAGGCGCTTGCGGTGGTCAACCTGATGTCACTGTTCGGCCTGCACCGGCGGCTGCGCGGCGCGGCGATCGGACATTTCGCTGCCACGGAGATCACGTCATCGCCCGGCTCCCGGCGAATGGCCCAAGCGCTCGAGCGGATGGACGCGCCACCGGCGTGCGTCGCGTTCTACCGCGAACACGTCGAGGCCGACGCCGTGCACGAACAGGTGGTGCGCTTCGACGTGGTAGGCGATCTAGTAGCCCGCGAACCGGAGCTGGACAGCGACATCGTTTTCGGGATGCGGGCGCTCGCTGCCGTCGAGGATCGCCTCGCCGACACCATCATGACGGCGTGGAAGCGGGGCCAGAGCTCGTTGCGGCGACCGCTTAGTTAGATCTCAATCAGGCTTCGTGCCAACGCCTTCGACGTGGCGGCAGCGCCGGTGGCTGGTGTCGCACAATGGGTATTCGCGACTGCGCCCACAGGTGCAGATGGCCACCATGAACCGGTCGGATTCGACCACCCGGCCGTCGTCGACTTCGATCCGCACCGGACCCGGTAGCAGGATGGGCCCCTTGGGGACCACCCGTACCCGTGTCCCGGTCATCGCTTGTCCGCCCGGATCACCACCAGGTCCTCTTCCCGGCAGCCTTGCGGCACCAAGCCGATCTGCTCCAGCCAACCCGCGCGCTGCGTCAGCACGGGCCCGAATGGAATGCGTTCGGACGCAACGACATCGGCACCCAAGCCGGTAGAGCGCAAGTAGTCCAACGAACGATGGACGCCGGCCAGGGTCGACTGCACCAACAGCAGGGATCCGCCGTCGCATAACAGGTCTGATGCCGCTGCGCAAAGCGGGTCCAGCACCCGCCGGCCGTCTCTGCCGGCATTCCAAGCCCACGACGGGCCCACGCCCGGCGAGACCACGTCGATGTCATCCTGCGGCGGGGTGGGCACGTAGGGCGGGTTGGCCACCACGACCTCGAACGGTGCGCATCTGAGGGCGGCGATCCACGAGCCTTCCCGGACGTCGATATCGACACCCGCGACGATCGCATTGCCCTGAGTGGAATCCACCGCGTCCGGGCAGATATCGAACGCCGTCACACTGGCGCAACCCATTTCGGCTGCCGCAATCGCGGCGAACCCGCTTCCGGTAAACAAATCCAGGACACGTCGCCCGGGGATCAGTCCGCTGTATTGCATCGCGCGAACCAGCAATCGGGAATCGGCTTGTGGCTGATACACAGTCGGCTCAGCTAACACCTCGGCGGTAACGGGGTACGTGCTCGTCAACGGCGGGCCTTTCGGGAGATCGCCGTGGCGATCACGGCATTTTGTGGGTAATTCCCACAAACAATGCGTTAAAACGCCACGCCCGCCCGGCGAGGCCTAACCCGTTGTTGCGTGCGCTAATTGCTTGATCAGCGTGGAGCAGAATGCCGGCAGGTCCGACGGGGAACGACTGGTGATCAGGTTGCCGTCGATCACGACCTCCTCGTCGACCACGTGCGCGCCGGCATTGCGCAGGTCGGTGCGAATGCTCGGATAGGAGGTGAGTCTGCGCCCGGCCGCCACCCCGGCCTCGACCAGCGTCCACGGCCCATGACAGATGGCCGCGACCGGCTTTCCCGATCCGACGAAGTCGCGAACGAACGAAACCGCGGTCGCGTCATTGCGCAGTTTGTCGGGGTTCACCGTGCCGCCCGGCAGTACCAGTCCATCGAACTCCTCCACCGAGGCGTCCGACACCGCACGGTCGACCGTGAATCGTCCGGCGGGTTCGAGATCGTGTTCGCGCGCCTGGATTTCGCCGGACTTCAGTGAGAGGACTTCGACGTGCGCACCCGCTTGCTTGAGGGCCGCGCGTGGCTGCTCGAGTTCTACCTTTTCCACCCCGTCGGCCGCCAGAATAGCGATTGCCTTGCCTTGCAGTTCGTTTGCCATCGTGTTCTCCTTCCCGGTTGGACGGCGCAGGTTGCAATCTCGGCCCGAATACCCTTGCCGGAACTCATCAAACGCTTAAGGCGACGCCGCCCGCAGTGCGGCCAGCAAGGGTTCTGCCACTTCTTTGAGGAACAGATCTTGTGTCTGCCCGCCGATCTGTATCAGCGCGATGTCGGTGAAGCCGGCTTCCCAGTACGGCCGCACGGCGTCCACGATCGCGTCCAGGTCCGGCCCGCACGCGATGGCATCGGCGACGTCTTCGGGTCGCACGAACTGGGTCGCGCCGGCGAAACCGGCCGGGGTCGGCAAGTCGGCGTTGACCGCCCAGCCACCGCCGAACCACCGGAACTGGTCGTGCGCGCGTGCGATCGCGGCGTCGCGGTCGGGGTCCCAGCAAATCGGAATCTGCCCGACCACCCGCCCGCCTTCGGCTCCGTTGGCGGCCTGCCGGGTGGCGTGCCAGGAGTCCACCAGGTCCTGGTCGGGCTGCACCGCGATCAGGTGGTCGGCGAGCTTGGCGAATTTCTCGACGCTGCGCGGGCCGCTCATCGCCACACCGATGCCGACCGGAGCGTCGGGCACATCCCACAGCCGCGCGGAGTCCACCTGAAAGTAGTCGCCGCGCCAGTTCACCAGCCGGCCGCCGAACAGCTCCCGAATAATGTTGATGGCTTCGCGCAGCATGTCTTGGCGCCGTTCGAGGGTGGGCCAACCTTTACCGACAATGTGCTCGTTGAGGTTCTCGCCGCTTCCCAGCCCGAGAGTGAACCGCCCGTCGGCCAGAATCTGCACGGTGGCGGCCTGCTGGGCGACGACCGCGGGGTGATATCGCATCGTCGGGCACGTCACATAGGAGTACAGGTCGACCCGCTCGGTCGCGTGTGCCACCGCGCCCAGCACCGCCCAGGCGTTGGGTGCATGCCCCTGCGAGGTCAGCCACGGAGAGAAATGATCGCTGCAGACCTCGAAGTCGAACCCGCGTTGCTCAGCCGAAACAGCGTACTGGACAAGGTCTTTGGGTCCGTTCTGCTCGGTCATCAAGGTGTATCCGAACTTGGTCATAACAGACCGGGTACCCGCGGCCCCCGCACGCAAACCGCCCGCGCCGGGCGCAAACCACCGGCGAACGACCGGCCGGGCGCTCGCCGAGTGAGACCGTCCAGCGCACGCACGTGACCTCACGATGCTGGTTGCACAACGCCTTGCCGTCGCCGGGGCGACCATCTGTCATGGTCGATCCCTGGAAATCACCCATATCGCGGTGCAAGATGATTCCTCAGGCACGCAAGGCGGGAGTACCAGGCGTTGATGACGGAATCTAGCACTGCCGCGGCCGACATGGCGCCGGCCGCGCTGCGCGCGGTGCTGGCCGACGACGAAGCCCTGTTGCGAGAAGGGGTGGCCAGCCTGCTCGACAGGTCGGGCTTCACCGTAGTCGGCCAGGTCGGCAATGCCGTCGAGCTACTCGCCCTGGTGCGCAAAACCCGTCCCGACGTGGTGGTCGTGGACATTCGGATGCCGCCCACCCATACCACCGAGGGGCTCGAGGCCGCCCGGGTGATCCATCAGGAGCTACCCGACACGGGGATCCTGGTGCTGTCGGCCCACGTCGACGTTGAGCATGCGATGGAACTACTGGCCAGCGGTCGCGGTATCGGGTACCTGCTCAAGAGTCGGGTCACCGATGTCGCCGATTTCGTCGACACGCTGCGGCGGATCGCAAAGGGCGCATCGGTGATCGATCCGGCGGTGGTGCAAGAGCTGGTATCGGGCCGGCGAAGAGACGATCCGCTGGCCGCGTTGTCTCCGCGTGAACTCGAAGTGCTGGGGTTGATGGCGGAGGGACGATCCAATGCCGGCATCGCGCGCCGGCTCTGGGTGACCGAGGGCACCGTCGAGAAACATGTCCGCAGCATTCTCACCAAACTGGGCTTGCCCGAGACCGACGACGACCATCGCCGTGTCCGCGCGGTCATCACGTTTCTTGACTCCCGCTGAGTCTCGGACGGTCGAGGACCTAGCACCCGCGACACGCTCATGCTGTTTGCGCCAAACCTCTTGGGGCATAGTAGGATCCGCGTCCGCGTTTGTCGGCCAGCAGCCCCCGTAGTTGGCGGTGCCCCCGATGCAGGCGCGACCGCACGGTTCCGACCGGCGCGTCCATCAGCACACTGATTTCCTTGCACCCCAGCCCTTCGACATCTGCGTAGTACACCGTGACACGGAGCACGTCGGGTAGGGCGCGCAGCGCCGCGATGACGTCTTGGTCACCGAGTCGTTGGAGAGCTTGATCTTCCGCCGAGGGCAGGGCCGAATGCGCGGAACTCGCCACCAGGTCCCGCTCCGTGATGCGGTCCGCCGAAACCAACGCCGGGCGGCGGCGCATTTTGCGGCAATTGCTGATGTGTGTGTTGACCAGAATTCGGTACAACCACGCTGAGATGGTGCTGTCGGCCCGCAAGGAACTGAAGGCGGCGAAGGCGCTCGCCATTGTGTCCTGGACAAGATCCTCGGCGTCGGCGCGGTGACGGGTCATCCGCATTGCATGCCGGTGCAGGTCGCCAAGCACCGGGGCGACTTGGCGTTCGAACTCGGCCGTGGGCCGCGCGTCGGCGGTCAATTCGGCTGGCAGGGTCATGGCGCACCTCTCGTGTCGGTGGGTCAACGGCGCCTTTCGGCTTCACGCTTCACGATTGCGCCTGCGCCGACTCACGTCTGCACCGCTGGCGGCCGTCGGCACTGCCCGTCAACCACAGTCACCGTCTGCCCGGTAGCCGGTATTAGTCCATGCCCCGCCCGCACGGCCAGCCTCTGCGCGGGACGCTTCTACTGACGCGCGCCCGAATTCATGCCGACTCACCGCACGTTTCCAGCTAGCCTCCATGCAACGGGCTTGCGGCTACCGCAGACTGAATTCGTGACAGCGAGTGATCGAACGCGGTGCGTCATCGTCGACGACAATCGCGATTTCCTCGATGCGGCGAAACGGTTGCTCAAGCATGAGGGAATCAACGTCGTTGCGGTGGCAACGTCGTTCGCGGAGGGCTTGCAGCGCGTCGAAGAGCTGCGGCCCGACGTGACGCTCGTCGATGTCAATCTCGGGGATGAGAGTGGCTTCGAACTCGTCGATCAGCTGCACCGAAATGGGCTCGGCGCATCGGTACGGACCATCTTGATTTCCACGCATGCCGAAGAGGACTTCGCCGAGTTGATTTCCGACAGCCCAGCTTTGGCTTTCATCCCCAAAGCTGCGTTGTCAGGTGCAGCGATCCGCGGCGCCCTTGGGACTATCGTTTAGCTGCCCGCTGGCTCCACATCCGGATTGGCGTCGCCGTAACGACAACCGTGCTCACAGCGGCTCGACGCGATCCGGTTCGCCGGCGCATCGGCCCCTGATCACCGAATTGACTTGCCGTTGAGCAACTCCGGACTCGAAGGGTTGCCCGTAAATCAGGACGCCGAAATTGCGGCTAGCCGGAATGCGGAGGGGCAGCTAGCCCTGACGACACCTCCGGGGTGATCCCGCATCCTGCTATCAGGCCCGTGGTCGAGTGCAACCTAATCGCACACCACAGTCAACCAATGTCCGGGCCGAATAGCTCACTGGGAGAATAGGAATGGGTTTCGTGATCAGACGGATTGAAGCGCCGGCCGTTGCGACGGCCCGCTGATTCGGGGCGAAGCCATGGACTATGGGGCCTTACCGCCAGAAATCAACAGCGGGCGAATGTATTCCGGCCCTGGGCCGGGCTCGCTAGTGGCCGCCGCGGCGGCATGGAGGGAGCTGGCGGCCGACCTCTACTCGGCGGCGCAGTCGTACTCCGCGGTGGTCTCCGGACTGACGACCCAAGGCTGGCGTGGCCCGTCGGCGCTGTCGATGGCTGCCGCGGCAACAACTTACGTCACCTGGCTGAGCGGCGCGGCAGGCCAGACCCAGCAAGCCGCCAACCAGGCGCAGGGCGCGGTGTCGGCATTCGAAACCGCGTTCGCCGCCATGGTGCCGCCGCCGACCATCGCGGCCAACCGGGCGCAGCTGGCAGCACTGGTTGCCACGAATTTTTTGGGCATCAACGCCGCGGCCATCATGGCGACCGAGGCTCAGTATGCCGAGATGTGGGCTCAGGACGCGGCGGCCATGTACGGCTATGCCGCGGCATCGGCCGACGCGGCTACCCTGACGCCGTTCACCGCGCCGCCACACAACACCGACCCGGCCGGTTTAGGGGCCCAACGCGCCGCGGTCGCCGATGCCACCGGAAATTCCACCGGGCCGTCGGCCAACACGATCGTCCAGCAGATCGTCGACGACATAAACAGTGCATTGGCGCCTGACCACGTCAACTCCGGGATCAGTGCGTTCTCGACGATCCCGTCTATCGTCCTGTCGGCGGCCTCCTTGGCGAATTCCGGCGCCGACTCGACGGCGACGGCATTGACCGACGTCAGCGCCGGACTCGGCAAGGTAGCGACCACGCTTGCCTCGGCCGGCTCGGCCCAGGTCGAAGGTGCCGTGTCCGCCGGGGTAGGACGGGCGGCCACCATTGGTGCCTTGTCGGCGCCGCCGGCCTGGGGGTCGCTCGTCTCAGCAAATGGCGCTGCGCCCAATGCATTACCGGTCAATCTCGTCGGCCAAACCTCCCTCGGGGAGTCGCCACCGCTCGGCGTCGCCACCGCTCCCGCGAACCTCGCGCCCGGCGCGGCCTCGCGCGGCGGGGCGGCGACGGAGGGCACAACACTGCGACTGCTGATGCGGCCGAACGTGCTGCCCCGCCAGAGGTACATCGGATAAGACGCTTGATGCGGGCCGCGATGGATTGGCGTGCCCGTTAAATTCCAGACGTGAGTCAGTTGAGCGGAAACCGCTCTGCTCTCAACGTTTCTCGCAGCGCGCGTCGGTACCGCGACAACACGGGCACATACAACGCCAACTCTTGGCGTACCGCCTGCACCACGTCGCGCCGATTGACGGTCACCTCTTCGTAGATCTGCAGCGCGGCCCGATGTTGTTCCGGCAGTGTGTCCAGCCACTTCTGCAGCTGTGCAGTCGCGGCACCGTCGCCCTCGACCTGCCTTACCCATTCGCCAAGTTGAACGGACTGCTGGTAGGCATACGCGATCGCAATGTCGGCCGTCTGAAAATTACCGGTCACCGCGAGCTCGCTGATCACCCGGTCGATCGCATCGGCCTTGTCCACGAGCACTTCTCGGCGAGTCTCCGGTGGAAGCGCCTTGACTATTTCCAAGTCTCGGCCGATCCTCAGGGCGTCCACGTAGAGCGTCTTCATCTCCTCGTAGTGGAATCGCTGGTGTTGTGACCTGCGGTCGAGCGCGCCCGTGCTGAACGCGATAACGCCCGCGCACAACACGAATGCGCCGCCCAGCAGCGTGCCCTGCCCGGGAGTGAGGTTGTGCCAGAAATCAATCCACGCGCTCATGTGGCCGCCTCCACCCCCAACCGCGCAGAGCTCACAGGTCCGCCAACGCGAGGCCGGTGAGGCCAAAGCCAAGGTGTGACAGCTCGGTGTCGACGCCGGTGTCGAGGTTGACGTACCGGATCCCGCCCCCCAGGTCGCCGACGTACAATTCCGAGTCGGAAATAGCGGCGACACCGATCGCCTCGTGATATCCCCGCGACACGATCTCGGGCGTACCGAGGGCCGGCTGCACCGTTGCCCGGTTGAGCGTGTTGCCGTCCGGCTCGGCGCCCCGATCGGTCCACACGAGCGTTTGCCCACCGAACAGATGTAGGTCGATTGGCTCCGGCAGGTCCTTCCACAGCAGTTCGACGTCGCGGCGGTGCCGTGGGCTGACGCCCACGGGCAGGTCGAGTGGAGTTCGAAAGATCCTGCCCTCACCCGCCTTTGGCGCGCCCTTCTGCGTCCAGTACACCAGGCGGCGCTCCAAGTCCACGGCGATCCCGACACAGTGGTTGGCAATCGTTTGCGCGTCGGCGTCACCGACCCCGGTGACGACCAGCGGCCGCAGGTCGCTGCCGTCGAGGTTACAGCGCAGCACCTGCATGCCTTCGCGGTCGCACCAATACAGCACACCCGCGTCGAAATCGGCGGCCAGCTGTTTGCCGGTGGTAAACGCCCCGCGCGGCACGATGGTGACACGGTTGGTGCCGTCGAGATCCGCGCGTTCCAGTGATCCGTTGCGGGCGTATGCCGTTTCCGAACGCGGGCCACCCCCGGGGTCGGGGGCGCCCATGTTCGTCCAGTAGACGTGGCCGCGTGACTGGTCGACGACGATGCCGTCCGGCCTCTCGTCGAGTTGGGCGATCAGGGTCCGCACCCGGGTGCCGTCCAGCGACACCGCCTGCATCTCCTGCTTGCCATCATTGAGCACCAGTAACTCGATCATCGGCGTTCGCTTTCGATGTCGGCGCCTTGACCCACGGAGAACGCCGGCACGGCGTCGCAGAGCGCCTGAATACTCTTGCCCGCCTGCATGACTGCGCCGTCGGGTCGAACGATTGCCGCGGTCGCCCGGCCCTGCTTCAGCCAGCGCCCGAGCTGGCTGTCCGGTGTCACGACGACAACGGCGGCGCCCCGGTTGCTGAGGTCCTGTTGTTGCGTCGGGCTCAGGGCTGTGGAGGTGACCACCGCGAATCGGTTCCCGACGATCTGGTCCAGGTGCAGGCCGTCGCGCAGAATCGGGTTGGGGCACAGCGATCCGGCCAGCTGACCCGGGAAGCGTGACTTGACTACCAGCTCCGACCGGTGCAGGCCCGGGGCCACACCGTCGGCAGCGCTGGTGCGGATGCCCGGCAGGCGGAAGCTTGCCAGCCGCGGGAATAGCACCTGACGCGCCAGGTCGCCCAGCCGGCCGCCGCCGGTCATGGCCGCTCCCACCGACGCCGCCATCAAAATCATCGCGGCCGCATGGGATTTGCGCTCCTGCTCGTAGGTGTCTAACACACTGTCGGGCAGGCTCCCACCCAGCACACCAGCCACCTTCCAGGTCAGGTTCAGCGCGTCCCGAAGACCCGCCGCCATGCCCTGGCCGACGAAGGGCGGCGTGAGATGCGCCGCGTCGCCGAGGACGAACACGTTACGGTCGCGCCATCTGCTGGCCACCTTCGCACGGAAGGTGTAGGCGGTGACCCGAACCAAGCGCAGCTCGCCGGCCGGTGTCTCACCCAGCCACGGCGCGATCAACGGCTCGATGTGCTCGATGGTCTGGTAGTCCGCGGCCGTCTCGCCATCGAGCAACTGGAACTCCCAGCGGTAGCGGGTCTGCCCGACTCGCATGTAGGTGCCCGCGCGCTGGGTGCTGCACAGTTGGTGGCACCCCTCCCACTGGTTGAATTCGGCGTCGGTGTCGACGTCGATGACCACCCAGTTCTGTTGGAACGGCAGCCCGTACATTTGCGACCCGATCGACGCGCGCACCATACTGTTAGCGCCGTCGCAGCCGAAGACATAGGCCGCCTCGACGGACTGCTCCCCACCGCGCACGCGGTCCAGGAAGCTGACCCGCACCCGGCCGGGCTTGTTCTGGGTCACGCTGGTGACCTCAACATCGCCCCGCAACACCACGTTTTGGTAGCGCTTGAGGTTGGTACGCATCATCGCTTCCAACTCGGGCTGGTCGAACATGTTCATTTGCGGGTAGCCGTTGGCGCTCGGCTCGGTGTTGCGCTTAATCTCGGCTAAAACCCGAAAGTCGTTGTCTAGCAACCGAAGCCCCAACGCGGACCGCCGGTGTGCGCCGAACTCGTCGGCGACGCCGAGCCGGGCGAGAATGCGGTAGATCTCGTCGTCAGCGTGCACTGCGCGCGGCAGGGGATAGACGGATTCATGCCGGTCGAGTACCAGGCACGAGATTCCGAACTGGCCGAGGACGGTGGCCGCGGTGACACCGGTCGGGCCGGCCCCGATGATGACCACGGGGACGAAGTCCGGCAGGGTGACCGGGGCGGATTGTGTGTTCCTGCTTGCGTTCATCGGAAGACCACCTTGTTGCGTTGCGTACCTAGGTTGATGGCGTCGTCATCGGTGGCCACCGTGGCCTCCACGACGTCGCCGTGATGCAGATAGTTGGGGTTAGCTGCCTGGGCGGCAAGGAATGTCATCAAGTCCATCTGGTGTGGGTTCTCGACTCCGCGCGCGGTCAGCGCGGTTCCGACCGGGGTGCCGGTGAGCACGATGTCTCCGGCCTCCAACTTCTGGAACTTCGCCAGCGCCTGCAGCGCCTCGACGGGTGGGTACAACATGTCGCCGTCGACCATCATGTTCTGCCGCAGTTCGCCGTTTACCCGCAGCTGCAGCCGCAACTCGCCGAAGCGCTTGAGTTCGTCGGCGTCGACGAGTACCAGCGCCGGGCCGACCGGGGTGAAGGTCGGATACGACTTCGACTCGTAGAACTGGGCTTTGGTGAGCTGCACGTCGCGGGCGGATACGTCGTTGGTCACCAGCAGGCCGTGGACGAACTCGGCCAGGTTGGCCTCGGTCACCTCGGTGCCCACCGGAAGCTCGCGACCGATCAGCAGACCGAGCTCCAGCTCGTAGTCCAGCAGCTGAACGTGGGGCGGCTTGACGATCTCATCGAACGGGCCGGTGACGGAGCCGGAAGCCTTGCGAAAGAAGGTCAACGGCGTTTTGGCGGGGTCACGGCCCACGTCGCGCACGTGGGAGGCGTAGTTGGTCGCCTGCGCCACCACCCGGCATGGCGTGGTGACCGGCGCGATCAACTCGAGGCTTGCCACCGGCACGGTGTCGCTGGAGTGCGCGGCTTCGTCGATGGCCGGGCGGTTGGCCAGCAGCTCGGCGGTGCTGGCCGCGCCGGTGACGATGCGGGCGGCGCCGTTGGGAGTCTGCACCCACCACGCGTCGGCGGTGCGCAGGATCGAGACGGTCATTGCGAATAACCTTTCTTTCGAATGATGGTTAGGATTTGGTCACGCTGAACAGCCCACGCAGGGCAGAGCGGTCGAACTCGTTGTCGTGGCGCAGCGCATCGAGCATCAATGCGGCCTCGCGCGCGGTTGCACGCGGTGTACCGACGCCGAGGAAGTCCTTACTCGGCGGTGGGCCCCACTGGTACAGCCCCGACGCGGTTAGCGGGGCCCAGCCGGGTTCCAGGGTGTTGTCGAACATGTCACCGTCGGCGTAGTGCTCGACCAGGAAATCACCTTCGGGGTCGCGCCAGTAATCGAAAATCTGACTGCCCTGAATGTGACGGCCGATGCCCCAGGACCGGAAATAGCCTTGCTCGCGCAGATATTCGCCACCGGCGGCCAGCGCGTCGAGGTCGCAAACCTGATAGGCCGAGTGCACGTAACGGTGCGTCGGACCCAAAGCCATCGCCAGCGTGTGGTGGTCGGCCGGGGTGGAGCCGCGGTCGCACCGAATGAAGCTCATGATCGGTCCGCGCTCGCGCTGGCCTGGGTAGTAACAAAAGTCGCTGACGATCAGACCCAGGTGGTCCAGGTACCAGTTCAGCGCCTCGATGTACTTGGGCGTCTGCAGGACGATGTGTCCCAGCCGCTGCACGCGCGCGGGGATCCGCGGCGGGCGCTGGGTGGCGTTCGCCCGGACGGTGTCGTGGCTGGCCCCGAAGTTAAAGACGTGGGGACGCTGGGACGGCAGCTCATCGAGCCGGTGAACACCGGACACCACCCGCAACGGAATCCCGCTTGGGTCGACCAGATCAACGCCGACCCCGCCGAGGGTCTCGGGCAGCGGCCGGACGGTGGTCCCGGTTGCGTCGGCCAGCCGCAACAGGTCTGCGTCGTCGGCGGCGATGAACGCCGGGCCGACGAACCGCGAACGCTTGGCGCGTCGGATCAGGACACACGGTGCCGCCGGGTCGCTGCCACGCAGGTGCAGCTCGTCGTCGGTGCGCAGTGCCACGCTGAAACCGAACGCCAGCGCGAACGTCTGCGCTTTGTCGAGATCCGGCTTCTCGAACTCCAGCCAGATGACGTCGTGGACCTTGATCACCGGGTTGGCCGAGCGCCCGGGATGCTCACCCGGCAGCGCGCCCTGCTCGCTGTGCAGCCCATTGTGGGCGCCGATGAGTTGGTCGGTCATTGTTCGCTCCTAGACTCGAAATCGATTGGCACCGAGGCCCGAAAGGGTTCTGGTGTCCGGGCTTTCACCGGGTGCGCCAGTTCATGTACCGCACTCGCCACTAAGGATGCCGCGTCCGCGCACATGTGTCGTTGCCGCTGACGGCAATCGCTATACCCTGCTAGCGGGTATTCAGGAGCACGGCGATCTCGAGACCGCGGGTGTGACGCAGTGGCCACAATTGGCTCATATTGGTGCGCACGTCGGCGGGATGCCGACGGGTTGCGTGCTGCAGCTGCACCGGTCAGAAGCGAATGCCGCTGCGCCGCAGGCTTTTTAGGCTCGAGCCACGAGCGCGGGCGACGGGTCTAGTTGTTCGTTGGTGGTGGTTGGGGTTGGAAGGGTTGGTACCACCACCATTGGGCGCGTTCGCCGGTAGGCCCTGAGCAGGGTGCCACTGCGGGCGGGGGTTGGGTTGGTGGGCGTGCGAGGGATCCGGCGCTGAGCGTTCGGCCGGAGTTGTCGGTGACGACGAGATGGTCTGCGGGGCCGGTGAGGGTGATGCCGCCTTGATGGTGTAGCCGGTGGTGATACGGACACACCAGCACCAGATTCGCCAACTCGGTGGGGCCGCCGTCCTCCCAGTGGCGCAGGTGGTGGGCGTGCAGACCGCGGGTGGCTCCACAGCCGGGCACCACACACGTTCGGTCGCGGTGCTCCAGAGCGCGCCGCAGCCGCCGGCTGATCAGCCGCGTCGTGCGGCCGGCACCGATGACCTCACCGTCACGTTCAAACCACACTTCACCGGTGGCATCACAGGTCAGATAGCAACGCTCGGCGTCGGACAGCAGCGGACCCAGATGCAGCGCCCCCGCACGCTGTTGCACGTCGACATGGACCACCACCATGGTGTGCTGCCCGTGGGGGCGGCGGGTGGCCTCGGCGTCCCAGCCCGACTCGACCAGACGCATAAACGCCTCGACGGTTCCCGGCACCGGCGGCGCGATATCCGATGCCGCGGCGCTGGTGCCGCGATCGTGTTTCCACTCGGCGATCAGCGCATCACGATGAGACGCCAGTGCCGCGTCGAACTTTGCCGCCTCGGGGCGCGGAAGCGTGATCCGCCAACAGCTGAACTCCTCGCTGGTGGTTTTGGTGATCGAGGGCTGCGGCCGAGGGTCGGGTTCGGGTCGCGGTTCCAGCTTGACCGCGGTGCGCAACTGGTTGACCGTCGCACTACGCGCCAACTGCGCATAATGCTCATCAGAGCCCTCGGGTGCGCGCGCCGCGATGATGCCGACCTGATCCAGCGACAGCCGCCCCTCCCGCATCCCTTGGACGCAGCGCGGAAACTCCTCGAGCCGACCCGCCACCGCGGTCACCTGATGGGCGTTGCCCGACGACAACCCGAGCTTCCACGCCACCAACGCCGCCACCGACCGCGCCCCCGTAACCCCACACAGCCCGTCGCGATCAATCTCGGCGACGATCTCCACGATGCGCCCATCAATCGCGTTGCGCTGACCGGCCAACTCCGCCAACTCATCGAACAACACCCCAAGACGATCAGGCGCAGTCACCGCCGCCGACAAAGACACGGTCGAAGACATAACGCCATCATCGCAACCGGGTACGACAAGTTTCGGCCGTCGATCCGCCGGGGTCGTCACTCACCAAGTAGCTCAACTTGCAAATGTCTTGTGTGGGATAGCGATATCAAACGCCGTCCCACCCCCCGGGGGACTGGCGACCTGCATCCGCCCACCCAGCGCTTCGATACGATCCTTGAGTCCGATGAGCCCGGAACCCTTTTGCGGGTCAGCACCACCGATCCCGTCGTCCGAGATGAGCAAGAACAGCGCCTGATCGGTGGCGTGGGCCCGCACCGCCACCCGAGAAGCCTTGGCGTGCTTGGCAGCATTGGTGAGCGCCTCGGCGACCACGTAGTAAGCGGCCACCTCAATGGGGTCGGGCAACCGGTGCGCGATCGCAACGTCAAGTTCGACGGGCACCGCCGAACGTCGGGCCAGTGTCTTGAATCCGGCGGACAGCCCACCGGTCGACAAGATCGCGGGGTGAATGCCACGCGAGATCTCCTGCAGCTCCTGGAAGACGTCGGTCAACCCCGAAACGGCTTGAGAGAGCTCCTCTTTGAGCTCAGCGCAGTCGGCCGGGACCAAATCCTCCGCGAGGCGAAGCTTCAGCCCCAGGGCGACCAGGCGTTGCTGCGCCCCGTCGTGAATATCTCGTTCCAGCTGGCGACGCGCGGTATCTGCGGCGGCCACGATCCTCGCCCGCGAGGCGACGAGTTCTTGGCGTGTGGTGGCGGCGGCAATGGCGGTCGCGATGAGCTCTGCGAATTCGGCTATGCGCGCCTCCGCATCTGGCGGCAGCCCTTCCGGTTCGGTCGTGCCGACGACGGCTACCCCCCATACCCGTTCGTCGACCACAATCGGGGCGCCGACGCGCGATCGCACGCCCAATTCGCGAACGCGTTGAGCGATCGAGCCGCGGGCGCCGTCGAACATATCCATGCGAGCCGGACCTCGCGTCTGCCACACCTGAGCAGAGACGTTGTCGCCCTCGGTGCTTAGCCGTTCGCCGACCGACAATAGCGGCACGCCCGGTCTTGCGAAGGAAGCGACGACGACGACCCCTGCACCATTGTCCTCGAACTGCAGCACCTCGGCGCCACCCACCTCCAGGCAACCGGCCATCTCCTCGGCTACCGCGGCAAACACCTCCGCCTGGCTGACTCCCTGTGCGACCAAGGTCGCCACCCGGCGCAACGCGGCCTGCTGCCGCGCCAGCACGCTGAGGTCGTCGGCGAGCTGACGGAGGCTGTCGCGGCTGGCGTTCAACTGTTCGCGCGCCGCGGCGTTGGCTAGCGCGGTTGCCACCAGATCCGCGAAGTCCGTGATTCGCGCCTCCGTGTCGGCGGGCAACGGACCCGTCCGCGAGGCAACGGCGGCCACACCCCAAAGATGCGAACCCACCGAAATGGGAACCGCAACCATCGATTGGACCCCGATGGCTCGAATGCGCGCCGCAGCTTCACCTGGCGTGTGCTCGTGACTGTCCACTCGGGCCGGACGGCCGGTTCGCCGCACTATCGCGGCGACATGGTCACCGTCCAGGGGGAATCGATCACCCACCACCGGCGGGTTCCTCAGCTCAATCTCGGGACGTCCTAGGGCGGCGATGACGATGTCATCCCCGTCAAAGCGGGCGACCGTTGCGTTGTGGGCGTCGACGCAACTGGCCATCTCCTCGGCCACCATGGTGAAGACTTCCGCGGGTTCGGCCTCGCGAGCGACCAGTTCCGCCACCCGGCGCAACGCGGTCTGTTGTCGAGCGAGCTGGTACAACGACGTCGACGCGTCGCCGTCGCGATGGCGATCATTCACCGGCAACCACCGCCCTCAGAAATCCCCGACTAGCGCGAATTTTAACGCCACCCATTCGTCTGCACCGCAGCGGTGCCCTGTCCGGCCCGTGACACCCGAGCCGCTCCGTTATTCACGGCAATTTCGTTGTGGTCCAGCGTAATTGCGAATAGTCCGGGTCGTCTCAAGACGCGATCGCAAGCACCAGCAATGCGGTGCTCGCCAGTCCGGTTATCACCGCGGGAGCGACGGCGGCGCCGGTGTCACGGGCCTTGAGGTGGTAACCGATCGCTCCGATCATCAAGGCGACAAGCCCGGCAGCAGTCACAACGGTGAGCGACTTGACCGCAACTCCCGCAAGAAGGCCGGCCACAGCCGCCAGTTCGGCGGCACCGATGAGACGGCTCGCGCCCTCACTGATGTCCAGATGCGCGGCATTGGCGCGCGCGGTCGCGGTACCCAGCACCTTGATGAAACCCGTGAATGCGAATTCCAGGGCCAGCACGACGGACAAGACGACGGTGGCGGTGTGCATCATGAACTCCTTCAGTAAAGCATCGTCGGCGCTCGAAAGGCGCTGCGAGACAAGTCGTCCCAATTATCAGCGCCGACAGCGGCGTATCGAGTCATGGCAGCCACAGTCTCCGGTACCGGCTAGCACCCATTTCGCCGTCAGAGCTAATCGAGACGGCGGCAGCACGGGCGATTTACCGGCTGGCAGGTATATCCATTTGGCGGTGGCGGTAGCGACATGCCGATACGGACGACGCATGCTCGAAGCGACACCGCACCCAGCGATGTGTAATCGACTGCGCAGAGCGGTATTTCACCGAACGAACGCAAAGCACCGGCTGACGCCGGTGGGCAAGAATGGAGAGGAACCCATGGCATACCGGACCGTCAACCCGTTCAACAACGAGATAGTGGCCACGTTCGCGGACCTGACCGACGTCGAGACGATGAACCTGCTTGCACAGGCGCACAAGAGCTTTGAGTCGTGGAGCCAGGCGTCGTTCGCCGAGCGCGCCGCCGTGTGTGACCGCGCTGCGGCCATCCTCACCGAACGGCGCGACGAGTTCGCCCGCCTGCTCACGCTGGAGATGGGCAAGCTCTACAACGAGGCCCTGGGTGAAGTCGCGCTCAGCGCGCAGATTTTCCAGTACTACGCGCAGCACGCCGAGGCATTTCTGGCGCCCGAGCGCGTCGACACTTTGAGCGTCAACGACAACGCGATGCTCGTCAGCGCCCCGCTCGGCGTGATCTTGGGCGTGCAGCCCTGGAACTTCCCCTTCTACCAACTGGCGCGCGTGGCGGCCCCCAACCTGATGGCCGGCAACGTGGTCATGGTCAAGCACGCCTCCAACGTGCCGCAGGCCGCGGCCGCCTTCGAGCGGCTGCTACTCGAGGCGGGCGCCCCGGAAGGCGTGTACACCAACCTGTTTGCGACCAAGGACCAGATCAACATGTTGATCGATGACCCGCGCGTGTGCGGCGTGTCGCTGACCGGCAGCGAGGGCGCGGGCAGCGTCGTCGCCGCCCGGGCCGGCAAGAACCTCAAGAAGTCCACGATGGAACTGGGCGGCTCGGACGCCCTGATCGTGCTCGACGACGCCGACCTGGACAAGTCCGTCGGATGGGCGGTGTGGGGCCGGATGAACAACGGCGGGCAGTGCTGCGTCGCCGCCAAGCGGATCATCGTCGTCGAGGAGATCGCCGACGAGTTCCTGGCGAAGTTCAAGGCCGCACTCGCCGGGCTCAAGGCCGGCGACCCCTTCGACACGGCGACGACTTTGCCGCCGATGTCGAGCCAGGGTGCCGCCGACGAGCTCAACGCGAAGATCAAGGCCGCGGTCGAAGCCGGCGCGACGGCCATCCCGCTCGGTGCGCCGGTGCCCACTACCGGCGCGTTCGTGCAGCCGACCATCCTGACCGACCTGACCCCCCACAACCCCGCCTACTACCAGGAGTTCTTCGGACCGGTCGCACTTTTCTTCCGCGCTACCAGCGAGGACGACGCCGTGCGGCTGGCCAACGACTCGCACTTCGGGCTCGGCGGCTCGGTGTTCACCTCAAACCCCGAGCGTGGTGTCGAGGTGGCCAAGCGGATGGAGACCGGCATGGTGTTCGTCAACCACCCCACCTGGACCAAGCCGGACCTGCCGTTCGGTGGCGTCAAGCTGTCGGGCTACGGGCACGAGCTCTCCAGCATCGGCATCAAGGAATTCGTCAACCAGAAGCTCATCAACGTCGTCCCGATCGACGCGCCCGAGTAACTCAATCTTCAAGCGGCTCAACGCAAAAGGAACTCAATCATGGCTGACTTCACCGTAGGGAAATATCTCGCCGCCCGCCTCGAGCAGATCGGGCTGAAGCACTACTTCATGGTCCCGGGGGACTACAACCTCGTGCTACTCGACGAGTTGCTGGAAAACCAGAACCTCGAGCAGATCGGTTGCTGCAACGAGCTCAACGCGGCTTACGCCGCCGAGGGCTACGCCCGGGTCAACGGTGCCGGGGCGGTGTTCACCACCTACAACGTGGGCGCGTACTCCGCGCTGAACGGTGTGGCCGGCGCCAACGCCGAACGGCTGCCGGTCATCATGGTGTCCTCCAGCCCGAATACCAATGACGCGGGGGAGAACCACATCCTGCACCACACGGTGGGCACCCACGACTTCACCGCGCAGTACGAGGTGTTCCGTCAGGTGACCTGCGCGGCGGTGCGAATTCAGCATCCCGACAATGCGCCCGCCATGATTGACAGGGCGATCAGCACGGCCCTGCGCGAGCGCAAGCCGGCCTACATCGAGATTCCGTGCAACCTGTCGGCCGCCCCCTGTGCCGCGCCGGCGCCGTTCTCGGAGCTGGCGGTCGGGCAGCCCAGCAACGCCCGCATGCTGGCCGAGGCCGTCGGGCATGCTTGCGACCTGCTGGCGGACGCCAAGAAGCCGATATTGCTGGCCGGGGTGCACCTGCGTTCCTTCGGGGCCATCGACGCATTCCGTGAACTTGCCGAGGCGCTGGGATGCGCGGTGGCGGTCATGCCCAACGCGAAGGGCTTCTTCCCTGAAGACCATCCGCAGTATGTCGGCATCTATTGGGGCGAGGTGAGCAGCCCCGGGTGCCAGGCCATCGTCGACTGGTCCGATCTGGTCGTGGCGGCGGGCCCGGTGTTCAGCGACTACACGACGGTGGGCTACAGCGCGGTGCCACCGCGGCAGCGGTTGATCAACGCGGAGCCCCAGTCGGTTCGGTTTCCCGATGCGGAGTTCACCGGGGTCGCACTGGCCGAGTTCCTGTCCGACCTTGCCAAGAAGGTCGAGGCCAACGAGGCGACCCTGACGCAGTTCAAGCGTCTTCGGGGAACGCAAACCCCGGCACCGCGGGCAGCGGCCGCGCAGCCGGAGGCCCCGCTGAGCCGGGCCGAAATGTGGCGCCAGATCGAGGAGGAACTCGACGCCACGACGACCCTGTTGGTCGAGACCGGTGACTCCTGGCTCAACGGCATGTATACGCGGTTGCCCGGCGGCGCCCGGTTCGAGATCGAGATGCAGTGGGGCTCGATCGGCTGGTCAGTCCCCGCGAGCTTCGGCTATGCGATGGGCCTGGAGGATGATCGCCGGCTGGTCGCGGTCATCGGCGACGGATCGTTCCAGCTGACCGCCCAGGAGGTGTCGAACATGATCCGCCACGGTCAGGAGATCCTGATTTTCCTGGTCAACAACCGCGGTTACGTCATCGAATCGGCGATCCACGACGGTCCGTACAACTACTACAAGAACTGGAACTACGCCGGACTTGTCGATGTGTTCAACGCCGAAGACGGCCGCGGGCTGGGGCTGACGGCGAACACCGCGGGCGAACTGACTGAGGCGATCGAACTAGCACGGGCCCACCGAGGCGGTCCGGTGCTGATCGAGTGCCAGATTCCCAACGACGACGCCAGCCCGGAGCTGATCTCCTGGGGATCGAAGGTGGCCCGGGTCAATTCCCGCAAGGATCCCCGGTTCTGATCGAGGGGCCGGCCGGTAGGGCGCGTGGTTGAGGCGCACTACCGGCCGGCTCTGCATCCGACGACGGGGTCAGCCGATGTGCAGGCCTCAAGAGGCGCCGATTCGGCCCGACTATTCGCGCAGAGCGAAACCGCTTGCGGCACAAGGCAACAGCGAACAGAACGTCAGAGCCGGTCCTTGACTGCCGCCGACAGCCGGGAGCCATCGGCCTTGCCGGCCGCGATCGCGGTCGCCGCCTTCATGACCTGTCCCATCTGTTTCATGCCGGGGCGCTCGCCGATGGCCTCAGCAACCTGGGCGATGGCGGTGTCGACCACGTCGGCTAACTCCGCCTCGGTGAGCGGCGTGGGCAGATACTCGTCGATGATCCGCGCCTCGGCGTGCTCGGCGGCGGCCAGTTCGCCGCGACCATTTTGGGTGTAAATCTCGGCGGCCTCACCGCGCTTGCGGGATTCGCGGGCGAATACCTTGAGGATTTCGTCATCGGAGAGCTCCCGGGCCTCCTTGCCGGAAACTTCCTCGGTCTGGATAGCGGCCAGCAACATGCGCAGGGTCGCGGTCCGCAACTTATCCTGGGTCTTCATCGCCCCGGTGAGGTCCGCCCGCAGCCGGGCTTTGAGTTCCGCCATGCTCAGAGACGCTACGCGCCCGGACTGTGCAGGCCAGCGGGGGCGGGACCGGACACCGGGGAAGATTGAGAAAACCCCCGACCGTCGACAGGATGGAGCCCATGACCAACGACGACGGCTGCTGGACCCGGTGAGCGCACTACCGCCTGGCTATCCAGCCGGCCCCCCGCCGGGAGGGCCCACGCCCGACGCCTCTCCGCCGGCGTATGGCCCGCCACCGGCCTACGGCGGTCCGCCGCCCGGATATGGGGCGCAGCCTGCGTACGTAGCGCCCCCCGGTTACGGACCCCCGCCCGGCTACGGACCCCCACCTGGTTACGGGCCACCGCCTGGTTATGGGCCACCGCCCGGTTATGGACCGGGCTACGGCCCACCCGACGGCTACGGTTCCCCGCCGGGTTATGGCCCACCCCCTGGATACGGGCCACCGCCCGGCTATGGTGCGCCACCCGGATACGGGCCGCAGTACGGCTCGCCCCAGCTGGCACCGGGAGCGATCAAACCCGGAATCATCCCGCTGCGGCCGTTGAGCCTCAGCGACATCTTCAACGGTGCGGTCGGCTACATCCGCACCAACCCGAAGGCCACGCTGGGGTTGACCGCCATCGTCGTGGTGGTCATGCAGATCATTTCGTTGGTCGCCACCGTGGGCCCCATCGCCGCGTTCGGCGGGCTCCCGAGCGATCGTTCGGCAGATATGAACTGGGGAGTGGTCGGCGCGTGGTTCGGCTCGATGGGTGTCGGCCTGCTGGTCACCTGGCTGGGCAGCATGCTGCTGTCCGGAATGCTCACCGTCATCGTCGGGCGGGCGGTGTTCGGATCGTCGATCACGATCGGCGAGACGTGGGCCAAGATCCGTGGGCGGCTGCTCCCGTTGCTCGGCCTGGCGCTGCTGGAAGCCGCGGTCGTGGCCGCACTTTTCGGGCTCGCCGCCGTGCTCATCGCGTTGATCGCGGCCATCGGCAACGGCGCCGCGGCGGTGCTGATCGGCATCCCGATGTTCTTCGCCCTGACCGCGTTGATGGTGTACCTGTACATGGTCGTGCTGTTCGCACCGGTGCTGATCGTGCTCGAGCGGCTGCCCGTCCTCAGCGCGATCACCAGATCCTTTGCGCTGCTTCGCAACGGCTTCTGGCGGGTGCTGGGTATCCGGGTGCTGACCTTCATCGTGGCGGGTGTGGTCTCCGGCGCGATCAGCGCACCGTTCAGCATCGTCGGGCAGGTGATGCTGGCCGGAATGCCGTCCACCGGTGTCCTGCTGCTGGGCACCATGATCACGTCGATCGGATCGGCGATCGGTCAGATCATCACGGCGCCATTCAACGCCGGCGTCATCGTGCTGCTCTACACCGACCGCCGCATCCGGGCCGAGGCATTCGATCTAGTACTGCAATCCGGTGCGGCGAGCGGACCGTATGCGGCTTCCTCGACCGACAACCTTTGGCTGACACGGCCATTGGCCGGCTGAGCGAGGACGACAGTGCCTTCTATCGACATCGACCGCGATGCCGCACGCCAGGCCGCAGCCGACGAGCTCAGCAAGCCGATCTATACCAAGGCGTCCGCGACTCAGCAGCTCATGGATTGGCTCAACGAGTTGCTGTACCGGCTGTTGCAGAAGACCTCCTCGCTGCCCGGTGGCTGGTTGACCACCGCGGTGCTGCTCACCCTGCTGGCCATTGCGATCATCGTGGCCATCCACACCGCGCGACGCACGATGCGCAGCAGGCGCCGCGGTGACTACCAGTTGTTCGAAACCGCCCAGCTGACCGCGGCCCAGCATCGCCAGACAGCGCAACGCTATGCAGCGGAAGGAAATTGGACCGCAGCCATTCGCCACCGGTTGCGCGCCATCGCGCGCCAACTCGAAGAGACCGGGGTGCTGAACCCGGCGCCCGGGCGCACTGCCAACGAGTTGGCCCGAGACGCAGGCGACGTGCTGCCTCATCTGACCGGCGAATTGTCGCAAGCGGCAACGGCGTTCAACGATGTCACGTACGGCGAGGTGCCCGGGACCCAGTCCGCCTACCAGATGATCGCTGACCTCGACGACCATTTGCGGTTGCGCGCGCCTGCCACCGCATCCACGGCAGCGCACTACAACCCCGTCGAATCATGGGCTCAGGTGCGGTGATGGCCACCACCACGTCTCAACCCGCGATCGCGACCACCGGCCGTTGGCGGTCGTGGCGCGGCGTCGTCCTCACCCTGGTTGTGCTGGCGGCCATCGCCTGGCTCGGTGCCTACCTGACCGCGCCGCGACCGGGGGCCCGTCTGGACGCGGAGTCCACCGGAACCGACGGCGCCCACGCATTGGTCACCCTGCTGCGCGACGGCGGTGTCGACGTTGTGGTGGCCGACAACCTCGCCGACGTCGAACACGCGGCCCGCCCCGACACGCAAATCCTGTTGGCGCAAAGCCAATATCTGTCCGAAGACATGCTGGAGCGGCTGGCCAAGGCACCCGGCGATCTGCTTCTGGTCGAGCCGACGGCGCGAACCCGCGAAGCTCTGCTGCCCGGCGTGCGTATCTCGGGCGCCAGTTCCTTCGACAGCGATCCCAACTGCACGCTGCGCGAGGCCACTCGGGCCGGATCGGTTCGCTTCGGTCCCGCCGACACGTTCGACGTCAAAGACACCCGGGTGGTCACCCGCTGCTACGACGGCGTGCTGATTCGCTTCCGGGACGACGGGCGAACCGTCACTGCGGTCGGAAGCAGCGACTTCATGACCAACCAAGCCCTGACGCAGGCGGGCAATGCCGCGCTGGCGATGAATCTCGCGGGCGACCGCCCCCGCTTGATCTGGTACGCGCCGCACCACATCGAAGGTGAAACCAGCTCCGCCACATCGATTTTCGACCTGATTCCGGACAATGTGAACTGGATGGTCTGGCAGCTGCTGGTCGTCGTGCTGCTGGTCGCGCTGTGGAAGGCGCGCCGGCCCGGTCCGCTGGTAGCCGAGGACCTGCCCGTCGTGGTGCGCGCGTCGGAGACCGTGGAGGGCCGAGGCCGGCTGTACCGATCCCGCCGCGCACGCGATCGCGCCGCCGCCGCGCTGCGCACCGCGGCACTGCACCGGCTGCTACCCCGGCTGGGTTTAGGCACCGGCGCACCGGCACAGGCGGTGCAGATGACCGTCGCCCAACGCACCGGCATAGACGCGGGATTCGTTTCCTACCATCTGTTCGGCCCGCCGCCGGACACCGACAACGACTTGCTGCAACTCGCCCGTGCGCTCGACGAAATCGAAAGGCAGGTCACCAACTCGTGACGCAGTCCCCTTCGGCCCCGCAAGCCGCCACCGCACCATCCCCGGCCGCCGACTCGGCGCGCGACGCGCTGCTGGCGTTGCGCGCCGAACTCGCCAAGGCCGTCGTCGGACAGGAAGGGGTGATCAGCGGCCTGGTGATCGCGCTGTTGTGTCGCGGCCATGTGCTGCTGGAAGGTGTTCCGGGAGTGGCGAAGACGCTCCTGGTGCGGACGCTGGCCGCGGCACTGCGACTGGAATTCAAGCGGGTGCAGTTCACCCCCGACCTGATGCCCGGCGATGTCACCGGCTCACTGGTGTACGACGCGCGCACCGCCGAGTTCGCATTCCGCCCCGGCCCGGTATTCACCAATCTGCTGCTCGCAGACGAGATTAACCGCACCCCGCCCAAGACGCAGGCCGCGCTGCTCGAAGCAATGGAGGAACGGCAGGTCAGCGTGGACGGCGAACCCCGGCCGCTACCAGACCCCTTCATCGTCGCGGCCACCCAGAACCCCATCGAATACGAGGGCACCTATCAGTTGCCGGAAGCCCAGCTCGACCGGTTCCTGCTCAAGCTGAACGTGACACTGCCGTCCCGTGATTCCGAAATCGCCATCCTCGGCCGGCACGCGCACGGCTTCGATCCCCGCGACCTGTCCGCGATCAAACCGGTCGCCGGGCCTGCCGAGCTGGCCGCGGGGCGCGAAGCGGTGCAACACGTTCTGATCGCCGACGAGGTACTGGGCTACATCGTCGACATCGTCGGAGCCACCCGCTCCTCCCCCGCATTGCAACTAGGCGTGTCACCGCGTGGTGCGACGGCCCTGCTGGGCACCGCACGCTCCTGGGCCTGGCTGTCCGGCCGAAACTACGTCACTCCCGACGACGTGAAGGCGATGGCCCGCCCGACGCTGCGGCACCGGGTGATGCTTCGTCCCGAAGCCGAACTCGAGGGCGCGACGCCCGATGGAGTGCTCGACGGCATCTTGGCATCGGTTCCGGTGCCACGCTAGTGATCCTGACCGGGCGCACCGGCCTGGCGGCGTTGATCTTCATCATTCCGATCGCGCTCTCTCCTTGGCCGGCAAAGGTTTTCGAGGCGCTGCTGGCGGCGCTGGCGGCGGTCGTGGCTGTCGATATCGCGCTGGCCGCGAATACTCGCAAACTGCGTTATGTCCGTTCGCCGAACAGCTCGGTGCGGCTTGGTCAACCGGTGGACATGAAGCTGGAGATCCACAACGACGGCCCCCGCCGGTTCCGCGGCCAGATCCGCGATGCGTGGCCACCTAGTGCGCGTGCCGAACCGCGCATCCACGAGATCAAGATCGCCGCCGGGCAATGTCAGCATGTCCAGACGCACCTGCGACCGGTCCGCCGCGGCGACCAGCGCGCGGCGGCGGTCACCGCCCGGTCGATCGGGCCGCTGGGGTTGGCGGGACGGCAAGGTTCGCAGCCGGTGCCCGGCCAGGTCCGGGTGCTGCCGCCGTTCTTGTCGCGCAAGCACCTGCCGGCGCGGCTGGCCAAACTGCGTGAGATCGACGGTCTGCTGCCGACGCTGATCCGCGGGCAGGGAACCGAATTCGACTCGCTGCGTGAGTATGTCGTCGGCGACGACGTGCGGTCGATCGATTGGCGTGCGTCGGCGCGCCGCGCCGACGTCATGGTCCGCACCTGGCGGCCCGAACGTGACCGGCGGGTGGTGATCGTGCTGGACACCGGGCGCATGGCGGCGGGCCGCGTCGGCGTCGATCCGACCTCCACCCATGCCGAAGCCGACCCAGCGGGCTGGCCCCGTCTGGACTGGTCGATGGACGCCGCACTGCTGCTGGCGGCGCTCGCATCGCGGGCCGGCGATCATGTGGACTTCCTCGCTCATGACCGGCTGAGTCGCGCTGGCGTGTTCGGTGCATCGCGTACCGAGTTGCTCGCCCAGCTGGTCGAGGCGATGGCCCCGCTACAGCCCACGCTGGTCGAATCCGATTGGCGTGCAATGGTTGCCGCGATCGCGCGGCGTACCCGGCGGCGATCCCTGGTGGTGCTGCTGACCGATCTCAACGCAACCGCTCTGGACGAGGGACTGCTGCCGGTGTTACCGCAACTGTCGTCCAAGCACCATCTGCTGGTCGCCGCGGTCTCCGATCCGCGGGTGGACCAAATGGCTACCGGCCGTTCGGATGCGGCGGCGGTCTACGATGCGGCGGCCGCCGAACGGTCCCGCAACGACCGCCGCGCGATCGCGACACGGCTGCGCCTAAGCGGGGTGGAGGTCGTCGACGCGCCACCCGACGAATTGGCGCCCGCGCTCGCCGACCGTTACTTGGCGATGAAAGCGACTGGGCGGCTGTAAGTTTCAGCGGGTGGGAACCACGTCGGGCGCATCGTCGATATCGCCAGTTTCCCCGGCCCGCACGGCGCGGCGCCCGAAGTAGATGACATACGTCAGGAACGCCGCCTCGGCGAGCACCCCGATCGCGATACGAATGAACGTCGGCAGGGGTGACGGCGTCACCAAGGCTTCGATCAACCCAGACACCAGCAGTACCCCGACGAGTCCAATCGCCACCGACACGACGGCCCGGCCCTGTTCGGCGAGCACCTGTCCGCGCGGCCGATCTCCGGGCGATATCACCGACCACCCCAGTCGCATCCCCGCTGCCCCGGACAGGAACACCGCGGTCAGCTCCAGCAGCCCGTGCGGAAGCAGCAAACCCAACAGGATGCCGCCCTTGCCAGCCTGAAACATCAGCCCCGCGATCAAACCCAGGTTGGCGGCGTTTTGGAACAGCACGAACGGAATCGGCAGGCCCAACAACACCGAAAATGCGATGCATTGGGCAGAGACCCAGGAGTTGTTCACCCAGACCTGCAGGGCGAACGCCGCGGCGGGGTGTTCGCTGTAGTACTCGGCGATGTCGTGGTTGACCAAATGGTCGATGTCGCTGGGTGTTCCGACCGCGGCCTGCACATCGGGATTGCTCGCCACCCAGACCGCGATGATCACCGCGACGCCTAGGAAGGCCACCGCGGTGGCCAACCACCACCGCCAGGCACGGTAGGCGGTCACCGGGAAGGACACCGTCCAGAACCTGGTGAACGTGCTGGTCAGTGGCGCATGGGCACCGGTGACCGCGGAGCGGGCACGCGCGATCAGGCTGGACAGTCGACCGATCATCAGCGAATCCGAGGATGCCGACCGCAGCATCGACAGATGGGTGGACACTCGCTGGTAAAGCTCGACGAGTTCGTCGACCTCCGCGCCCGTCAGCGACCTGCGCCGCTTGATCAACTGGTCAAGCCGGTCCCAGGTCGGGCGATGGGTCAGCACGAATGCGTCGACGTCCACCTTGGCAGCCTAATGTTTCGGGGCCAACGACCGCAGCCGGTCACACCCAGCGAACCTGTACCGTTCGGTGTTATGTCGGAGGTGGTGACCGGGGACGCCGTGGTGCTGGACGTGCAGATCGCCCAGCTGCCGGTGCGAGCCCTGAGCGCGCTGATCGACATCACGGTGATCTTCCTGCTGTACATCGTCGGGCTGCTTCTCTGGGCGGCGACGCTGACGCAATTCGACAGCGCGCTGAGCGGGGCCATCCTGATCATTTTCACGGCGCTGGTGATGGTCGGCTATCCGATCGCATTCGAAACGGCAACCCGGGGGCGCTCGCTGGGCAAGATCATCATGGGCTTGCGCGTTGTATCCGACGACGGCGGCCCAGAACGCTTCCGGCAGGCCCTTTTTCGCGCGCTGGCATCGGTGGTGGAGATTTGGATGCTCGCCGGGAGCCCGGCCGTGATCTGCAGCATCTTCTCGTCGAAGGCCAAGCGTGTCGGCGACATCTTCGCCGGGACGGTCGTTGTCAGTGAACGGGGGCCACGATTGGGGCCGCCCCCGATGATGCCTCCGTCACTGGCGTGGTGGGCGTCGTCGCTGCAGTTGTCGAATCTCGATGCCGGCCAGGCCGAAGTCGCACGCCAATTCCTTTCCCGCGCACACCAACTCGATCCGCAGCTGCGGCTGCAGATGTCATACCGAATCGCCGGTGACGTGGTCGCCCGGATCGCGCCGCCACCTCCGCCCGGCACTGCGCCCGAACTGGTCCTGGCTGCCGTCCTGGCCGAACGCCACCGCCGCGAGCTGGCGCGGTTGCGCACCGCGATGCCGCCGGGCCCACCGCCAGGACCGTGGACTGCCGGGCCGCAATATCAGGCACCGCCCGGCTGGCCCGCCGCACCGCCGGCGGCCATGCCGCGCCAGCCCGCGCCAGTCGCCTGGCCGCAGCCGACAGCACCGCAGGCGACGCCGCCGGAGCAGGAACAGCAAACGGGCGGCTTCTCGCCGCCGCGCTAGTCAGCTCGCGACCTTGACGGCCATCAGCGCCACATCGGCGACCAATAACGCCCAACCGAACAGCGGCACCGCAATGCCGCCGCGGCGCTTGGCCGTGAAAAACGTGATCAGGATGACGACGAACGCGACCAGCGGCGCCCCGTAAAAGGCCACGCCGAAATCGATCCCGCGGCGCAGGTTGGGGCAGCTGTGGTCGGTGCACCCGTCGGTACTCATCACGGCGCCGAGCGCGAAGAGCATGACGATCGCGGCGGCCGGCACCGTCGACAGCGCCAAACCCCAGTTCACCCATGGCCACACGTGCGGGTCGTGGCCGTGCCGCGCCGACACCGTGCTGTGGAACGTCACGTTGGAGTTCGCTGCGTTCATCCCGGAGTCCGTACCCGTCACCCAGCCGGGACAAACGAAGCTCCTACAGGATCCTTTTCTGCAGGTCAGGGCCGCATAATCCCCGGTACGGCAACCGCCGACCGAAATCCGTCGTTGCATCGCGATCGTTCACGATATATCGTGATATTCCGAAGCGCACAAACGGTGCGTTACTCCGAGAACATTGAGGACTACAACAATGAGCAACCCATTCACTCCCCCTGAGGGACCATTCGCCGGTCACCCCGGCACCGGATTCGGCTTCGGCCCCGGCTTCGGAGCTGGGCCAGGACACGGCCGGGAGCAACGGCGTGCCCTGCACGGCGCACGGCGGCAGGCCCGCCGCGAATTCTTCGAAAACCTCCGCGACCAGGCCGGCGATCAGGGCTTCGGCCCCGGTTTCGGCCCGGGCTTCGGCCCCGGCTTCGGGCCCGGCTTTGGCCCCGGTTTCGGCCCGGGCTTCGGCGGACGACGCGGCGGCTGGCGTCGCGGCGGCCACAACCGCGGTAAGCGCGGTGACGTACGGGCGGCCATCCTGGCACTGCTCGCCGAGCGGCCGATGCACGGCTACGAGATGATCCAGCAGATCGCCGAACGCAGCAATGGGATCTGGAAGCCCAGCCCCGGCTCGGTGTACCCGACGCTGCAGCTGCTCGACGACGAGGGCCTGATCACCGCGAGCGAAAGCGACGGCAGCAAAAAGCTTTTCGAGCTGACCGAAGAAGGGCGTGCGGCTGCCGAGAAGGTCGAGACCCCGCCGTGGGACGAGATCGCCGAGGGCGCCGACCCCGGTCAGATGAACCTGCGGTCGGCCATCGGCCAGCTGTTCGGGGCGATCGCGCAATCCGCGCACACCGCCTCCGCCGAACAGCAGCAGCGCATCATCGAGATTCTGAACAATGCGCGCCGCGAGGTCTACGGCATCCTCGGCGAGGACTGACCGTTGCGCTGGGAAGTGCCCGCCGGCCATGGGCCGGCGGGCACTTCGCTAGGAGACGTCGACCCAATCCAGCGTGCGCTGCACCGCCTTACGCCAGCCCGCATATCCCTCGGCGCGCGACGCGTCGTCCCACTTCGGCGTCCACCGCTTGTCTTCCTGCCAGTTGGCCCGCAGGTCGGACGGATCGGCCCAGAAACCGACCGCCAACCCGGCCGCGTAGGCAGCACCCAGCGCGGTGGTCTCGGCGACCACCGGCCGGACCACGTCCACTCCCAGCACGTCGGCCTGGATCTGCATGCACAGCTCGTTGCCGGTGATGCCGCCGTCGACTTTGAGCACCTCAAGGCGCACACCGGAATCCGCGGCCATCGCATCCACCACGTCACGGCTCTGGTAGCAGATCGCCTCCAGCGTCGCGCGGGCCAGATGCGCGTTGGTGTTGTACCGCGACAGCCCGACGATCACACCGCGCGCATCGGAACGCCAATACGGGGCGAACAACCCGGAGAACGCCGGGACGAAGTACACGCCGCCGTTGTCGGGAACCTCGCGGGCCAGCCATTCGCTTTGCGCGGCACCGCTGATGATGCCCAGCTGGTCGCGTAGCCACTGCACCGCCGAGCCGGTAACCGCGATCGAGCCCTCCAGCGCGTAAACGGGTTTGGCGTCCCCGAACTGGTAACAGACCGTGGTCAGCAGACCGTTGTCGGAACGCACTATGGTCTCGCCGGTATTGAGTAAGAGGAAATTGCCGGTGCCGTAGGTGTTTTTCGCCTCTCCAGCGGACAGGCATACCTGCCCGACCATCGCGGCATGCTGGTCACCCAACACGCCGGTGATCGGCACCTCGGCGCCGAGCGGCCCAGCTGCCGACGTGACGCCGTAGGGCTGCGTGGGCGACGACGACGCGATCGACGGCAGCATTGCGCGCGGAATCGAGAAGAACGACAACAGCTCGTCGTCCCAGTCCAGCGTTTCCAGGTCCATCAGCATGGTCCGGCTGGCATTGGTCACGTCGGTGACATGTACCCCGCCTCGCGCACCGCCGGTCAGATTCCACAACACCCAGGTGTCCGCGGTGCCGAACAGAGCGTCACCGTTTTCGGCCGCCGCGCGCACGCCGTCGACGTTGTCGAGGATCCACTGCAGCTTCCCGCCGGAGAAATACGTGGCCGGGGGCAGGCCGGCCTTACGGCGAATCACGTCGCCACGCCCGTCGCGATCCAGTGCCGACGCGATCCGGTCGGTACGGGTGTCCTGCCACACGATCGCGTTGTAATACGGGCGGCCGGTACGCCGATTCCACACCAGAGTCGTCTCGCGTTGGTTTGTAATCCCCAGCGCAGCAATGTCTTTCGTCGAAAACTTAGAGGTGTTCAGCACCGACATCAGTACCGAGGAGGTACGTTCCCAGATCTCGATCGGATTGTGCTCGACCCAGCCGGCCTGCGGCAGGATCTGCTCGTGCTCGAGCTGATGACGCGCGACCTCGGCGCCGTCGTGATCGAAAATCATGCAGCGGGTGCTGGTGGTGCCTTGATCGATAGCTGCGACGAACTCGGCCACCTGTCTCCTTCGTCGTGAACTGCGACACGTTCCTGCCATCGTCCATGATGGTGGATCGGTCCACCAGATCCGCAGCTAACCGACCCGATTCGCGATGCCCGGGTGCGCACGCGGCGGCGCGATCCGCCGCTGAGGAGTCCGGTGGCTCTTGCGTTACCGCCGGTAACCCTGTTCCATCGGCGATGTGGGCGAAGAGGTCAAGCGCACCACGTACGACCGCGCCCATGCGCGGGAGTACCGGCGCAAGGTGCAGCTGTGTCTGGACGTCTTCGAGACGATGCTCGCCCAGTCGCGCTTCGACTCCGACCGCCCGCTGACCGGCATGGAAATCGAATGCAATCTCGTCGATGGCGACTATCAGCCCGCCATGTCGAATCGGCCCGTGCTCGATGCCATCGCGGATCCGGCCTACCAGAAGGAATTAGGCGCCTACAACATCGAATTCAACGTGCCTCCCCGGCCGCTGCCAGGACACACCGGCCTGGATCTGGAGGCAGAAGTGCGGGCCAGCCTCAACGATGCGCAGACCAAGGCCGGCGCGGAGGGCACCCGCATCGTGATGATCGGCATCCTACCGACGCTGATGCCCGAGCATCTGTCCCGCGACGGTTGGATGAGCGATTCGACGCGGTACGCCGCGCTCAACGACTCGATCTTCAACGCGCGCGGTGAGGACATTCCGATACATATCTCCGGCCCGGAGCCGCTGAGTTGGGAATCGGTGACCATCGCTCCCGAATCCGCTTGCACCAGTATGCAATTGCACTTGCAGGTCTCCCCCGACGACTTCGCCCCGAACTGGAACGCGGCCCAGGTGATGGCCGGCCCGCAGCTGGCGCTGGGCGCCAACTCGCCCTACTTCTTCGGTCATCAGCTGTGGTCGGAGACCCGTATCGAGGTGTTCTCGCAGTCCACCGACACCCGGCCCGAGGAACTCAAGACTCAAGGGGTACGGCCACGAGTGTGGTTCGGCGAGCGCTGGATCAGTTCGATCCTCGATCTGTTCAAAGAGAACATCCGTTACTTTCCGTCCCTGCTGCCCGAGTTGTCCGACGAGGATCCGGCCAGCGAGCTGGCCGCCGGCCGCATCCCGCAGTTGCCCGAACTTCGGCTGCACAACGGCACCGTGTACCGGTGGAACCGCCCGGTGTACGACGTGGTCAACGGGCGTCCGCACCTGCGGTTGGAGAATCGGGTGTTGCCCGCCGGCCCCACCGTCATCGACATGCTGGCCAACTCCGCGTTCTACTACGGCACGCTGCGCACCTTGTCCGAGGAGGAGAACCCGCTGTGGACGAAGATGAGTTTCGCTGCGGCGCATCATAATTTCCTCGAAGCGGCCCGCCACGGGATGGACACCGTGCTGCATTGGCCCGGTCTGGGTGAGGTAGCGGCGACCAAGCTGGTGCTCGACACGCTGCTGCCGATCGCCGACGAAGGACTGCGCCGGTGGGGTGTGGACGCCGAGGTGCGCGATCGTTTCCTCGGTGTCATCGAGGGCCGCGCCAAGGCCGGCCGCAACGGCGCCAGCTGGCAGGTGGCAACGGTGCGCGCACTGCAGGACTCCGGCATGACGCGGCGCGCGGCGCTGGCGCAGATGCTGCGCCGGTATTGCGAGCACATGCACGCCAACGAGCCGGTCCACACCTGGCCCTGCTAGCCGCGGGTAGCTTGGATTCATGACACCCGACGAGGTAATGGACTGGGACAGCGCCTATCGCGAGCAGGGCGAGTTCAAGGGGCCTCCGCCGTGGAATATCGGTGAGCCACAGCCCGAATTGGCCGCATTGATTGCGGCCGGCAAGTTCCACAGCGACGTGCTGGATGCCGGTTGCGGCGTCGCCGAGCTGTCGTTGACGCTGGCCGCCCAGGGCTACACGGTGGTGGGCGTCGACCTCACGCCTACTGCTGTCGCGGCGGCCACCCGGGCAGCCGAGGAACGCGGCTTGAGCAGCGCCAGCTTCGTCCAGGCCGACATCACCTCGTTCACCGGCTACGACGAACGGTTCGCGACGATCGCCGACAGCACGCTGTTTCACTCGCTGCCGGTCGAGGGCCGCGACGACTACCTGCGTTCGGTGCACCGCGCGGCCGCCCCCGGCGCCAACTATTACGTGCTGGTGTTCGCCAAGGGCGCCTTCCCCGCCGAGATGGACGCGAAGCCCAACGAGGTGGACGAGGACGAATTGCGTGCCGCAGTGAGCAAGTACTGGGAGATCGACGAGATTCGGCCCGCCTACATCCACGCGAATATCGTCGATATGCCCGAAGCGCCGTTCCAGTTCCCGCCGCACGACCGCGACGACAAGGGCCGGATGAAGCTTCCCGCGTACCTGCTGACGGCGCACAAGGCAGGCTGATTCGGGTCACGGCCCCATGATGGCCAGGCCCCAGTCCAGGTGGCCCTGCCAAACGCTCGCGATCCGACCGCCCTGCACCGCGGGCTTGGGATCGCCGATCGGACCACCCGCGGCGCGAATAGCCGCGACGGTGGCGTCCAGGTCGGGAGACCATAGCGCCAGCCCGATCAGTGCCGGCGCACTGCCCGCGGCGACCACCTCGATGAATCCCTCGCCGACGCGGTAGAACGCCATCTCGGGTCCTTGGGCACCCCGCGGGTGAAACCGTCGACGCGGCGGGGCGCCGAGCACCGCAGTGAGAGCGGTGGTGGCAGTGTCCAATTCGCGCACCGTGTAGACGATGTGGTCGACATGGGTGACCCCACAGGGGTGCACCGCGCCGGTCACCGGTGGGCAGACCGCCGTCGGTATCCCGAGGGCGTCGGGCGGCGCGCAGATTTCGTCGAACCCCCAGCCCCGCTCGCCGGTCAGCGCGCAGGCCACCCGCCCGACGCGGATCTCGTAGTCATCTAGAGTGAATCCTAGTGCAGTCCAAGCACTTTCGTCGCCGGGTACGCCGAGCCAGGTCAGGGTGGACATCGCGGTTGAGTCAGGTCGCCGTTGCGGCGGTCGCGGCGATCAGCGCTTCGGCGAAGCTTTCCAGATCCTCGGCGGTGGTGTCGGCGTGCGGCGAGATCCGCAGCCGCGGCGCGGTCATCTCCAGTGGCGCCCGCTGCACGCCGGCGTAGGTGGTCAGGATTCGCCGCTCGGCGAGCAGCCATTCCCGTACCACCTGTGGGTCGGCGCCGTCGACCGGCGCCAAAGTGGTGATGGCGCTTGGCTCCTCGACCTCTTCGACCACCGCCCACCCCGGCACGTCGGCCAGCGTCGTCCGGCTGAGGCTGCCGAGCTCGGCCAGACGCGCGCGGACCGCGTCGGGACCGAACGCCAGATACTCGCCCAGCGACACCGAAAATCCCACTCGTGCGGCGACATTGGCGTCGCCGAACTCGAGCTGCTGGGCCACCGAGAACGACCCGGACCAGTCCGGCGCGGCCAGTCGGGGATGCAGCCGCTGCATCAGGTCGGGCTCCACCGCAAGGAAGCCCACCCCACGCGGACCGGCGATCCATTTGCGCGACGAGGAGTAGGTGACATCGGCGCCGACCGCACAGTCGACCTGGCCCAGCGCTTGGGCGGCGTCGACGACCAGCGGCAGTCCCAACTCGCGGCACAGTTTCGCGATCATCGAAATCGGTTGCACGACACCGCTATGGCTGGCGACCGGGGTCAGGTGGACGAAATCGGGCGGGTCGTCGTCGAGGGCGTAGGCCGCGTCGTCGAGCGCCAGCCGGCCATCCTCGAGGGCCGGCAACAACTGCCGGTCGAATCCGTGGGCGGCCATCACGGCGAGGTTGGGACCGTATTCGCCCGGCAGGCAGGCCAGCCTCCGGCGCTCGGCGGGCCAGCTGCCCAGCAGCAGATCCAGCGCGTGCAGCGAGCCCGTGGTGTAGACGACCTCGGCGTCGGTCATCCCGGTCAGCGCGGCGAACGCGGCACGCCCGGCGTCAAGCGTCGGCGCCGCGGCCTGCGCCGCCACATATCCGCCGACCTCCGCCTCGTGGCGGGCGTGCTGGGCGGCGGCGTCGATGGCCGCGTAACTCTGGCGCGAACAGGCGGCACTGTCCAGGTGTAAACCGGCGACGGGTGGGCGGGATTGCCGCCATCGGTCGGCCAGCGAACCGCCATCGCTCACTTGACGGCTAACGACAACCCGAAATCGCCCGCGGCGTCGGTCCACCACCGCACGCGACGCAGTCCCGCGCCGGCCAATTCGGCGCTCACGCCACCCGGGTGGAACTTGCTCGACACCTCGGTCAGCATCTCCTCGCCGGCGGCGAACTCGACGGTCAGGTCGAGGGCGCCGACCCGGACCGTCTGCGGCCGGTCGGTTCGCAGCCACATTTCGATGCGTTCCTCGTCGGCGTTCCAGCGCGCCACGTGCCGGAAGGCGTCGACGTCGAAATCGGCGTCGAGTTCCCGGTTGACGACCGCGAGCACATTGCGGTTGAACCGGGCCGTAACTCCCGCGGAGTCGTCGTAGGCGCGCAACAACCGAGCGGTGTCCTTGACCAGGTCGGTGCCCAGCAGCAGCGTGTCGTCGGGTTGCATCACGTCGGCGAGGGACTTGAGGAATTCGGCGCGTGGGCCGGGCGTGAGGTTGCCGATCGTCGACCCGAGAAACACGAACAACCGCCGGCCGCCGCCGGGAATCTCGCCGAGATGCTCTTCGAAATCGCCGCAGACGGCTTTGATTTCGACGCCCGCGTACTCTTGCTGGATGGCGGCCGCCGCGGTCGACAAAATCGTCGAGTCGACGTCGAACGGTACGAAACGGCGCAGCGATCCGCGGCCGTGCAGCGCGTCCAGCAGCAGACGAGTCTTCTCCGAGGTGCCACTGCCGAGTTCGACCAGGGTGTCGGCCGCGCTGGCCGAGGCGATTTCGGCGGCCCGGCCGCGCAGGATCTCCGCCTCGGCCCGAGTCGGGTAATACTCCGGCAAGCGGGTGATCTGGTCGAAAAGCTCACTGCCCACCGAATCGTAAAACCACTTGGGCGGCAAGGTCTTCGGCGTGCGCTGCAGACCGTCGAATGCATCGCGGCGCAATGCGTGGTACGCCGAGTCGGCGGCGAGATGGTTGGACAACGTCAGTGTCATCAAAATCCTTTCGGCTCGTCCAGTGGGGTCATCGTTACGCCTTTAGCGCTCACTTCGACAAGGTGGTGGTCGGGTACGTCCTCCCATTCGGAGTCGTCGTTGTAGGGCTCGCTGGCCAGCACCACACCGTCGTCGCGGCGCAGGATGGACAGGGTGTCCCCCCAGGCGGTAGCCAGCATTCGAGAACCGTTGGCGGCCAATATGTTAAGCCGGGCATTTGGATCCAGAGTCCCAATCTGCGCGATGGTCGCGCCGAGCACCTCGAGCCCCAGCGAGAATATGGTTGCCGCCAACATCGCGCTGTCGCAAACGGATTCAGCCGTCGCGGTCAAGGGCAGGACGCCGCGATCGACGACGCCGTTGTGCGACAGCAGCCACTGTCCGTCGGTGAACGGCGCCGTCGCGCTGACGTCGAGCGGCATGCCGATGGTCGCCGAGCGCACCGCGGCCACCACGCAGCCGCTGCGCAGCGCGGGCGCGACCGATTCCAACGACGTGTCGCCCCACAGCGGCGACGTGCTGCGCCAGCGCCGCGGCACTCCCCCTTCTGCAAGGCCTCCAGAAGAACGATCGAAAAACCCGACGCCCCAACCGTCGGCGTTCATCAGGCCGTGCTTTTGGCGGCGCGGGGAATACGACTGCACGCGCAGGGCGAAAGGCGGATCGAGGATCAGCGAGGAGACGCTGACGTCGGCACCAAGCCAGCCGAGGTGGCGGCACATCAGGCGCGGTCCTCCGCGTCGGGGACATCCCAGGCCAGCCGTACTCCGGAGAAGATCTGACGACGGATCGGGTGGTCCCAGTTGCGGAAACTGGGCCGCAGGATGGCGGATTCGACGGCCCACGATCCGCCACGCAAAATCCGGTAGTCGCCGTCGAAGAACGGCTGCGAGTAGCGGTCGTAGATCATCGGGACGAAGCCGGGCCACGGCCGCAACGGTGAACTGGTCCACTCCCAGACGTCGCCCAGCATCTGCTCGACGCCATAGGCCGACGCCCCGGACGGATACGCGCCGACCGGTGCCGGCCGCAACGCGGTGCCGCCCAGGTTGGCGAACTCCGGCGACGGGTCCTGCGCTCCCCAGGGGAAGCGACGCCGGGACTCGGTGACGGGGTCCCACGCGCAGGCCTTCTCCCATTCCAGTTCGGTGGGCAGCCGCGCGCCCGCCCAGGCCGCGTACGCCTCGGCCTCGAAGTAGCTGACGTGCTGCACGGGCTCGTCGGCCGGAATGTCTTCGAGGTAGCCGAAGCGGGTGCGGGTGCGCCCGTCGAACCCCCAGAATTGCGGCGCGCTAAGCCCCGCGCTGCACCGGTGCTCCCAGCCACGGTCGGACCACCAGCGTCGTTCGCGGTAGCCGCCGTCGTCGATGAAGTGTTGCCATTCGCCGTTGGTGACCGGGACCCGGCCGATGCGGAACGCCGGCAAATCGACGACGTGAGCGGGGCGCTCGTTGTCCAACGAGAACGGTTCGCTGGTGGCGTCGACGCCAAGCACGAACGGGCCACCGGGCACCAGCACCGACGTTCCGGCCAGGCCGTCCCGACCCGCGGGCAGGTTGGCGGGGTCGCGCAGCAGCGCGGCGCCGGTACGCAAATTCAGCGCCTGCAGCATCGTTTCGTCGTGCTGGTTTTCGTGGCTGACCACCATCGCGTAGACGAAGGCCGCGTGCTCTCCGGCAGGGTCGTCGGGCAATGCGTCCAGTGCATCCAGGGCAGCGGAACGCACTGTGCGGCAATAAGATCGGGCTTGGTCCGGGGAAAGAAGCGGCAAATCGACGCGACTGGCGCGGGAGTGTTCGAAGGCGTCGTAGAGACCTTCGACCGAAGGATCCAGCATTCCCGGGCGACTCGGGTCTCCGCCCCGCAGCAGCCACAGCTCCTCCTGCTGACCGATGTGTGCGAGGTCCCACACCAGCGGGCTCATCAACGGGTCGTACTGACGACGCAGTTCGGCGTCGTCGAAATCGACCAGCCGCAGCGTGCGCGCCCGCGCCCGCGCCAGATCATCGGCGACCCGTTCCCGGCATGACGATCGCACACGCGGCGCTGGGGGCAGCTCCCGCTTGCGGGGGACCGGGCGCTGGGGGTACCTCCCGCTTGCGGGGGACGGGTCGGAATCATCAGGGAAAGTCACAAGCCCCCTTGTGCCAACTGCGACACGGTGGCCACGATGCCGTGGTCAATCACCTGGTCGGAGAAGTCGTCGCCGGGACATCGGCCCCGCTCGACGGCGCGGATCAGCCGTTCCATCTCGTCGGTGAGCTCGGGCGGCGCCTTCGCGGCCGCGATCGCCACACAGGAGGTGGCGGCCTCGTGCAAACGCCGGTCGCTCAGGCCGAGCCGGGCCGCGTTGTCCCAGGCGGTGGCCACCGGTTCGACCGCCGCGGCGGCGGCGTCGGCCGCGACCGGGTCGTCGAGCAGCGCGGCCAGCGTGAACGCGATCGCGGGCCAGTAGGCGTCCGGTGCGCTGTCGAGGTAGCGGATTTCCAGCCATTGCCTGGGACGCACCGGAGGGAACAGCGTGGTCAGGTGATAGTCGAGATCGGCGAGGGTGGGCCGGCGGTCGCAGAGCCGCGCCGAGCCGTCCGCCCAATCGGCGAAGGACACGTAGTGGGTCACCGCTCGAAAGTCCCGGGCCTCCGGGTTGTGCACCATCATCACCGGCGCCTTGAGCGCGTAGCGCGCCCAGTCGGTGCCGGGGTCGTCACCGCTGGCGCCCAGGATGGGCCCGCAGCGCGCGGAGTCCATCTGGCCCCACACCCACTGCCGCGTGGACACCCAGCCGGAGAAGTCGCCGCCCAGCATCGGGGAGTTGGCCGCGATCGCGATCATGGTGGGGCCCAGCGCGTGCGCCAGCCGGACCCGCGCCGCCCAGCCTGCCTGCGGCCCGGCGTCGAGGTTGACCTGGACCGAGGCGGTCGACGTCATCATCGCCGCACCCGCCTCGGCGGAGTTGCTGGCGGCGAAGAACTCTTCCATCGTGCGATAACGCCCGCCCGGATTCACGCGCTTGGGTGCCCGCAGCGGGTCGGCACCCAGAAAGACCAGTCCCAGCCCGGCATTGGCGAAGGACTTGCGCAGCACGGCCTGGTCGTCGTTCATCGCTTCGATGGCGGCGACGACGCCGGCTGCGGGCGGGCCGGACAATTCGACCGCGCCGCCGGGCTCCACGGTCACCGCGCTGCCGGCGGGCAGTGGCGGCAGCTGGTCGATGATCTCGGTGATTTCGTCCCAGCTCGGCCGCCGGTAGGGATCGACCGGGTCGACGCAATGCGCCTCCATCTCCAGACCGACACGCCCGAGTGGGCCGTCGATCAAGCAACCACGGGCGATGTACTGGGCGGCTTCCTCGGAACTGGTCAGCTCGGAGTCGGCCGGACGGCCGGCGTCTAGCTGCGAGGCCGCGGCGGTGATAGCGGCGAGCGTCATATCACGATCCCTCCGGGCCCGACCACGCCGGAACATCACCGGGCCGAGCGCCACGTTGGGCAGCTATCCGAACGATAACCGCCGTCTCTTCATCTTCCAGATCGCCCCGACATATTCCCGTTCCCGCAGATTCGCGCCGCACGGCTTACACGCATACCCAAATTCACCGATTATTGCCCGAGTGCGTTTTGCATCGCCCCGGCCAGCACGTTGACCGCGGGTCCCGCGTTGCCAGACTGGCAAACCTTCGCCTGTAGCACCACGTTTTCACGCAGCCGGGTTTGATTGAAGCAGCGGCGATCGGTGCCGGCTTCTTGCTTGGTCCAGTTGGCGTCGATCGCGGTGGCCGGTGCGCCGGCAAATGACCACACCTGCGTCTGCCCGTTATCCAGGTGCATCGTCGTGGTCTGGCCGGAGCAACCCCCGGTGCGGTCCACCAGTCGGTGGAATGCCCGGTCCGCGGCGTCGTTGGTGGCGAATACGCCGACGGCCTGCTTGACGAGATGCGTCTGGTCGTTGGCCGACGTCTGCGATGTGGCCCCGTTGAAGGACGCCAGGTCGGGATCGTTGTACACATCGGGCAGCCCGATGTCGGCCCAGTTGTTGCAGTCGGCCAAGTCGATGTAGAAGCTCTGCACCGGCGCGGTGAACACCGCTTCCCACCCCATCGGGCCGCCGACGATGTTGCCAACCGACCCTTTGCCGAGCACCGCATACGACACCACCCCGGGATCGGATGGACGGGCCGCCGCGATGGGCATGCCCGAAGCCGCCCCCAAGCCCAGACCGACGCTTACCGCCACAGCGGACATCCGCATCATGGATCTCGATCATGCCAGGGCGACGGCCCGTGGCGAACACGGCGCCTGGCGGCGCAATTGTTGCGGCAAGTATGACCAGATTCACCCAACAACTCGACGTTCGACGCCAAGACTATTGAGCCCGGATGCCCTCCTCGACCTTCTTACCGAGATCGGGGTCGACATTGCGCCAGTACTCGAAAACCCGGGACAGCACGGGCTCTTTGACGCCCTTGGATACGTGCCCAATGATGTTGTGGGCCAGGCGGTCTCGGGCCTCGTCATCGAGAACCTCACGCACCATGGTGCCGGCCTGCCCGAAGTCGTCGTCCTCGGCGTGCAGCGTGTAGGCCGCCCGGACCACGTCTCCGTCGGCATGCCAACGGATCTCCGCGGCGCGCGCCGGGTCGGCGTGCGGCCCCCCGTAGGAGTTGGGCGCGTAGACGGGATCGGTGACGTTCTTGACGCGCATCGCGCCGTCCTTGGAGTAGCTGTTCACCTCCACCTTCGGTTCGTTGACCGGGATCTGCCGGTAGTTGGCCCCCAACCGGGCGCGATGCGCGTCGGAGTAGGAGAAGCCGCGCGCCTGCAGCATCTTGTCCGGACTGAGACCGGTGCCGGGCACGGTGTTGTTCGGCTCGAACGCAGCCTGCTCGATCTCGGTGTGGTAGTCGGTGACGTTGCGGTTCAACGTCATCTTGCCGACGTCGATCAGCGGGTAGTCCCCGTGCGGCCACACCTTCGTGAGGTCGAACGGGTTGAACCGGTAGGTCTTGGCGTCCTCGTACGGCATGATCTGCATCTTCAGCGTCCAGCTTGGGAAGTCGCCACTCTCGATCGACTCGTAGAGGTCCCGCTGGTGGTAATCGCCGTCCTCACCCGCCAATTGGTCGGCGTCCTCCTGGGTCAGGAACTCAATGCCCTGATCGGTGATGAAGTGATACTTCACCCAGAAGATTTCACCGCCGGCGTTGATCCAGCTGTAGGTGTGGCTGCTGTAGCCGTTCATATTGCGCCACGTCTTCGGGATTCCCCGGTCGCCCATCAACCAGGTCACCTGGTGTGCGGATTCCGGCGACAGGCTCCAGAAGTCCCACTGCATGTTGTGGTCGCGAACGTTGCTGGCCTGCAAGCGTTTTTGCGACCGGATGAAGTGTTGGAACTTGAGCGGGTCGCGCATGAAGAACACCGGTGTGTTGTTGCCGACCATGTCGAAGTTGCCCTCGGTCGTGTAGAACTTCAGCGCGAATCCGCGGGGGTCCCGCCAGGTGTCTGGGCTGCCGCGTTCGCCGGCCACGGTCGAAAACCTGGCCAGCATCTCGGTTTTGGTACCGGGCTGGAACACCGCGGCTCTGGTGAACTGGCTGACATCGTTGGTCACCTCGAAATGACCGAAGGCACCACCACCCTTGGCGTGCGGTTGACGCTCCGGGATGCGTTCCCGATTGAACTGCGCCATCTGCTCGATCAGGTAGTGATCCTGCAGCAGGATCGGACCGTCGGGACCGACCGTCAACGACTGGTCGTCGCTGGGCGCAGCAATGCCCGCATCGGTCGTGGTGAAGCGCTCCGTCATCTCGCCATCTCCTCGCTAACTGGACTCAATCGAGGGCCGTGCCACGGGTACCCACCCAGTGTGAACCCGAATCGGTGCCGTGCGCTCTCAGTGCATGAAAACGGCCCGGCATCCCCGATGGGACGCCGGGCCGTTTGCAGCTGTCGGTGCTAGGGACGCGGTGCGGGAGCGGGGGCACTGGTCGCCGGAGCGGGCCCGGCCGGAGCACTCGGGCCGGCGCCCGGACCGCCGTATCCCGGCGGCGGACCGTACTGGTAGGGCGGCATCATTGCGGGGCCACCCGGCCCGCCGTACTGCCACGGTCCCGGGCCGCCGGGCTTCCACATCTGGCCGTGGTGATGGCCGCAGTGGTGGCTGTGATATCCGAAGATCATGGCGCCGGAGAAGAAAACGACCGACAAGATGAAGACGATCCCCGCAACGATCACCACCCACGCTGCGGCCGTATAGACCTTGGGTGGCTTGACCAGATGCGGCGGTGGGGGCGGAGCCGTGTCGACGGCAGCCGGCTGTATCCCGCGTTCAGGTGTTTCACTCATGTCTTGAATACTGCCCGCAAATCCAACTGCCGCAACAGTTTTCCGGTGACAAAGTTGCTGTGAATTCATCCGAGTACGATCCGGCTGCCCAATCACTGGTAGCCCGGCGCTCGGGGGTGAGCGCCGGGCTACTGCGTGTGAAATTAACGGCCCCCCGGAGTCCTCCTATTACCCCGTGAGCATCTGAGGGATGGCGATGTCGCGGCTACGGCGTGCGAGACGGAGCGACGGACGACGGAACCTGGCTGGGCCCCGGAGCGCCCGGCGGCACGGCCGCAGGTCCACCCGGCTGCTGGTTCGCGCCGGGCCATCCCGGACCGCCCGGGCCGCCGAATCGGTGCGGATGCATCATCGCGTGTGGCTTGTGGTGGTGGCCGTGGTGGCCATGGTGCCCGCTGGACTTACCGAGCATGAAGCCGGTGAAGAAGATGACCGCGATGATGAACACGGTCCCGGCGGCGATGGCAACGTAGGCCGCTGCTTGGAAGACCCTAGGGGTCCGGTGGACGACGACCGGCTCTGCCGGCGCCGGTGCGGTTGCGGTCGCGGACCGCACAGTGGGGGTTTCAGATGTTTCACTCATGAGACAAATGATGCGAGGGTAAACAGTGGTTCTGGCTATGCGCTGGTTAGGTAGCAGCTGTGAGCCGAAAACCCCCGACCACCAGCGAAAACCGGTGGTCGGGCTGGCTCGTCTGCTCAGCGAAGCCGGCCGAGAAGCCGTTGCTTCTGTTCGTCGAACTCCTCGTCGGTCAGCAGCCCCGAGTCGCGAAGGTCGCCGAGTTTGCCCAGCAGTTCGGCGAATTCGCGCATCTCCGACGCGATACCGCTCATCTGGCCGCCCGCGCTGGGCGACGACCCGGAAGATGCGCGCGCGGGCGCCCCGACGCGTTCCCGGCGCGCTGGGCTCACGGTGCCATTGATCGCCTGGCCGGCCATGCTCGCCAGCGTCATCTCACCGAACAGGCTCGCCTGGCTGGTGGCGAGTACGTCAGGGACGGCACCGAGGCTGGTGGCCGGCAGCGCCAGCGTCGCCAACCTGATCTGCGGTGCCGCGGTGGTCCAGCCGGGCGGCACCGACAAGGCCCCGATCGTGGCCGCCTGGCCCAGACCTGCCGAACCCGCCTCGCCTATGGTCCCGAGCTGGTCGAACCGGCTCATGATCCGAGTCTCGGCGCCTGAGATCTGGCGGGTCAGCGCATCTTGGTCCTCGGCGATTTCACGGCCGGCCGCCTCAATCTCGGTGTCGGCCTTCGCCGCGTCCGCCCATGCCCCCGAGGCGGTGCCCAACTCGCTCGTCGCGACACCCAAACTGGCGGGCTCGAAGAACGTCGAAGGCGAGATCAGGCCCAGGCTCTGCAGCGCGTCGAAGATTCCCGACACGGGTGACACCGCGGCGGCGGTGGAGGTCGGGGACGAGGCGAGCGCCTGCAGCGTCGCGGGCACGTCGGAGCTCAATTGCACCAACGCCGCCTGGGTATCGGTCGCGGCCGATGTGGCGGTGGCCCGCGCGAGCGCGGCGGCTTGGTCCCTTGCCCCGCCGTCGCGGGTGCTCTGCGGTGATTGGGTGAACGGGGCCAACGTTGACGCGGACGCCGATAGTGCGGCGTAGCCGTACATCGCTGCGGCGTCCTGGGCCCACATCTCGGCGTAGTGCGTCTCGGTGACCGCGATCGCCGGAGTGTTCTGCCCGAAGATGTTCGTTGCCACCAGTGCCTTCAGCGTCGTGCGGTTGGCCGCGATCACCGGCGGGGGCACCACCGCCGCAAACGCCACCTCATAAGCGGCGGCCGCCGCTTTGGCCTGAGTGGCCGTCTGCTCGGCCTGCGCGGCGGCCGTGCGCATCCACGTCACATAGGGAGCAGCCGCGGCCGCCATCGACGCCGCTGCGAAGCCCAGCCAGGGACCGGCGACCAGCCCGGCGATCACCGATGCATAGCCCGCCGCCGCCGTGTGCAACTCGGCGGCCAACCCGTCCCAGGCCAACGCCGCGGCCAGCATCGAGCCCGACCCGGGCCCGGAGTACAACCGTCCGGAGTTGAATTCCGGTGGAATTGTTGCGAAATCCATTGCCGCACAACCTCCTAGCGGATGGCGATCACGTTGACGGGGTGGCTCCTTCGTTGTATTAGTGCACAAGGGACACCAGTCCGCAGATCTCGCGAAGGTTTTCCGGCGGGGCCGCCCGTCTCGCGGGCGATCGCTACCGAGGCCCCCGCCGGCTTCTTCTCCGTTAACCGAGCTACTCCTTTGGACGACAAACTTGCGCGCAACCACGGATCACAGCTTGATCGGGAAAGGTCCAGCGACAGCGATGCTTTAGCGCACACCACGGTTTTGGAGGAGCTTCAGCGGGCGGCCATTGGTTATTTACGCAGGCGCTATTAGACACGCGCTAGTGTGCCCGGCAAATCATTGCGCTTAGCTCGCGACAAGGGATAAGACATGGACTTTGCTTTGCTGCCGCCGGAGGTCAACTCGGGCCTGATGTACACCGGGCCGGGTTCGGGGCCGATATTGGCGGCGGCAGCCAGCTGGGACGCGGTGGCCGCGCAACTGGAATCGGCCGCCGGCGGCTACTCATCGGAGGTCTCGGGCCTGGCCGGTCGGTGGTTAGGCCCCTCCTCGATGCGGATGTCCGCCGCTGCGACCCGCCAGGTGGTGTGGTTGCAGGCCAGCGCCGCCCAAGCCGCGCAGACCGCCACCCGGGCGTACGCCGCGGCAGCTGCCTACGAGGCCGCGTTCGCTATGACGGTGCCCCCGCCGATGATCGCGGAGAACCGGATGCGGCTGATGATGCTGGTCGCGACGAACTTCTTCGGGCAGAACACCTCGGCGATCGCGGCGGCCGAAGCGCAGTACACCGAGATGTGGATCCAAGACGCCAGTGCCATGTACGGCTACGCCGCCGCGGCCGAAACCGCCAGCACCCTAGAACCATTCGACGAACCCGCGCCGACCACCAACCCGAACGGCCAGGCAGATCAGGCCGACGCGGCCGCGCGGGCCGCCGCCGACGCGACCAGCGGCCGCACCCAGTCCACGATCCAACTCGCCTCGTCGCAGGCCACTCAGCTCGCCTCGGCCAACATCCCCGTCGGCGACACCGTGACCGCCCCGGCGGGCAGCGCCGTGACCCTGGAGCCCGGTTCTGTCGCCTACATCGGCAGCGGCAGTGTTACCGCCGGACCCGGCGCCGGGGTCGGCAGCGAATCCTCGATCATCCTCAACGCCGGCAGCAGCATCATCCTTAATTTCGGTTCCGGCGCCCTCGCGTCGGACGGCACCGGCTACCAAGCGGGCGCCACCGTGTCCGCGGGTGCCGGCCCCGTCACGCTCACCCCAGTCGCCGCCGGTCAGGTCGAAGGCACGGTCGTCAGCGGCTCGGTAACCGTCCCCGGTAGTGCCTCAGCGCTCAGTGTTGTCGGGGCCGTCGGCAACTCCGCCGTTACCGTCACGGTCGGCGCCGGGGGCGCCACCATCGCCAACCTGCAAGGCGTCGTGACCGTCAGCAGCGCCGCCACCCCAATCGCCTCTTCCGGCGCGGTGGCGGCCCCCGCGGCAGCACCTGTGGCCGCCTCACCGGGCCTGGCGGGCACCGCGGGAATCCAGCCTCAGCTCAGCCTCGAGGGGCTTGCGCAATGGGCTCAGGGCATCTCTGGGGCCGACCTGGCCGCGGGCCTGGGCGAGGTGAGTTGAGGAACTAATCCGGCTTGAAGGGATTGACCGCGAACTGGATGACCCGGTACGGCGCGGACACCCGCGCCCGGGTGTCCCACTGGCTGACGAAGATTCGCAGCTCGTCGAGCGTGGAACCGGGCGAGATGTAGCCGCCATACGGTTGGGCGAGCCGGTTATCGGTGGGTGGTGGCAGGCTCTCCGCCGGCTCGGGCCACTCGTCGTGCTGCACGACCGTGGTTACCGGCGCCTCGCCCAGCGACGTCGGGTCGTTGGCCACACGAACTTCCATGTTGCCGTTGCTGGCGTTGAAGTAGGACAGCACCGCTTTGCCGTCGATCTGCCGAATGGACATCTCCCCCACTTGTTCGGGCCACAACGGCGTCGGCGGCTTGTTCCAGCCGCCACCGGGCCCGGCCGCCCAGCCCTGCCATCGCGACCGGTCCGTAAAGTTCTGCGGGGCAACCCGATACAGCACCACCGACTGACTGCGGGTAAAGCTGTTGGCCACGACGTACACCCACCCACTCGGTGAATCGGCGGTCGGGATCGGGTCGTAATACCCGCTGATCTGGGTCTGCGAACCGCCCTGATAGGTGGCGTCGCGCTTCGACCCGGCCACTGTCTGCCATCCTCCGCGCGCCGCTTCGGCTACCACCAGCCGAGAGTTCTGCGGCTTGAGATCCTTTGTCGTGGTGACCATTAGGTAGTTGCGCCGGTTGATCTGAACCACCCCGGCGGGAAGTTGCGAATCTCCCGAAGGCGTGGGGTCGGCCAGCAGCGGCTTGGTGATCCCCGTGACGCCGGTGTAGCGCACCCCGGCGGGGTCGTCGACCGACGACGTGTCGACATGCAGCGCGATCGGCGCGTACCAACCGCCGAACCCCACGCCCTGCCCGGCGAAGCTATCTCCACAGACCTGCAGCAGCTCGGTCGGAAACTCGAGGAATTCACAGAGATCGGTAGCGCCGATGCCGTAATCGCCTGTAGGAGTGCCGGTTCCGGCCGTCGGCCCGATCCGCAACACCTGGCCGGGTGCCAGTGGCTGCACAATCGGCTGCGGGACAGGCGCCGGCGGATCGGCATGCGCGATCGAAACAACCTGCGGCGCAATCAAACACAGCGCAGTGACCAGCGGGGCCCGCGCGCCACTCACCCGCGGGTCACAGCTCAGCGGCCAGCAGCTCGGCGATCTGAATAGTGTTGAGCGCGGCACCCTTGCGCAGGTTGTCCCCCGAGACGAATAGCGCCAGGCCACGCCCGTCGGGCACGCCGGGGTCGTGGCGAACCCGGCCCACCAACGAGTCGTCGACGCCGGCGGCATCCAAAGCTGTTGGCACGTCGACCAGTTTCACGCCGGGCGCGGCGCTGAGCAATTCTCGGGCCCGCTCGGGTGACAGCGGCCGCGCGAACTCGGCGTTGATCGACAGCGAGTGGCCGGTGAACACCGGAACCCGCACGCAGGTCCCGCTTACCAGCAGATCGGGAATGCCGAGTATCTTGCGGCTCTCGTGCCGCAGCTTCTGGTCCTCGTCGGTCTCCCCGGAGCCGTCGTCCACCAACGAACCCGCCAGCGGCAGCACGTTGAAGGCGATCGGCGCGACATAGGTCTTCGGAGCCGGGAACTGCAGCGCACGACCGTCGTGCACCAGTTGCTCGGCGTCGTCGATCACCGCGCGGACCTGTGTCGCCAGCTCCTCGACACCGGCCAACCCGCTGCCGGAGACCGCCTGGTAGCTCGACACCACCAGGCGCTGCAAATGGGCTTCCTCGTGCAGCGGCATCAGCACCGGCATCGCGGCCATCGTGGTGCAGTTCGGGTTGGCGATGATGCCCTTCGGCCGGTTCGCGGCGTCACGAGCGAAGTTCACCTCGGAGACCACCAACGGCACCTCGGGATCCTTGCGCCAGGCCGACGAGTTGTCGATCACCGTCACCCCGGCGGCCGCGAACCGCGGGGCCTGCACCAGCGACATCGTCTTACCGGCCGAGAACAGCGCGATGTCCAGGCCGCTCGGATCCGCCGTCGCGGCGTCCTCGACCTCGATCTCCTCGCCGCGGAAGGGCAGTTTGCGGCCCTGGGAGCGGGCGGATGCGAAAAACCGCACCGTGCTCGCCGGGAAGTCGCGCTCATCGAGCAGATTGCGCATCACCTGGCCTACCTGGCCGGTGGCGCCTACCACGCCTATCGACACGCTATTCGCGCCCATATCTATCGGCCCGTCCCCGCATACACCGTGGCCTCCTCCTCGCCGCCGAGGCCGAACGCCTCGTGCAACGCCACGACGGCCTTATCTAGTTCGGTGTCGCGGCACAGCACCGAGATCCGGATCTCGGAGGTGGAGATCAGCTCGATGTTGACGCCCACCTCGGCCAGCGCCTCGCAGAAGGTCGCGGTCACGCCGGGATGGCTGCGCATTCCCGCGCCGATCAGCGACACCTTGCCGATGTGGTCGTCGTAGAGCAGCTGGGTGAAGCCGATCTCGTCCTTGAGGGCGTCCAGCTTGGCCACCGCCGTGGGTCCGCTGTCGCGCGAGCAGGTGAACGTGATGTCGGTCTTGCCGTCCTCGACCTTGGACACGTTCTGCAACACCATGTCGATGTTTACGTCGGCCTCCGCGACGGCCCGGAAGACTCGGGCCGCGTACCCGGGGATGTCCGGGATACCGACGACCGTCACCTTGGCCTCGCTACGGTCGTGGGCGACGCCGGTGAGAAGGGGGCTTTCCATGGATATGTCCTTGATCGATCCGACAACGACGGTGCCTAGCTTGTCCGAGTACGACGACCTGACGTGCACCGGAAGGTTGTAGCGACGGGCGTACTCCACGCAGCGCAGCATCAGCACCTTGGCGCCGCAGGCGGCCATCTCGAGCATTTCCTCGAAGGTGACGGCGTCGAGTTTGCGGGCGTTGGGCACGATGCGCGGGTCGGCGCTGAAGATGCCGTCCACGTCGGTGTAGATCTCGCAGACGTCGGCCTTCAGCGCCGCGGCCAGCGCCACGGCGGTGGTGTCGGAGCCGCCGCGGCCCAGCGTGGTCACGTCGCGGCTGTCTTGGCTGACCCCCTGGAACCCCGCGACCAGCACCACATCGCCCTGCTCGAGCGCGGACTGCAAGCGCGTCGGCGTGACGTCGATGATCTTCGCGTTGCCGTGCGTGCCGGTGGTGATCACCCCCGCCTGTGAGCCGGTGAACGAGCGGGCGCGGGCCCCGAGCGATTCGACCGCCATGGCCACCAGCGCGTTGGAGATCCGCTCCCCGGCGGTCAACAGCATGTCCAGTTCGCGGGCTGGCGGCACCGGGCACACCTGCTGGGCCAGATCCAGGAGGTCATCGGTGGTATCGCCCATCGCCGAGACCACGACGACGACGTCGTTGCCCTGTTTTTTGGTCTCGACGATGCGTTCCGCGACACGACGGATCCGGTCGGCGTCGGCCACCGAAGATCCGCCGTACTTTTGTACGACGAGCGCCACTGTTTCCTGCCTTGCCTTCCCACCCACAGACGTGGTTCAAGTTCACAACAGGATACGTGGCGGCGCATCTTGTTTCTTGACCCGCTGGCGCGCACTGCAGCCTGCGGTTTTGGTCTCGATTGGGCGTAGTTTTCGCCGGGACGCTGATCGCGGTAGAGTTCACAGCGTGCAGCGGGTGTTCCTTCTCGGACGCCGCGACGGGGTCTGATCCAGACCGGCTTCCCGTCGCGGGTGTTCGCGATGCGCCGGTCTGAAGTCCCTTCTGACATCCCCGGAGCAATTACCGTGACCAACTATTCGCAGCCCGCCAACCCGGACGCATACACCTCGTCGTCTTTTGACGCCCGCACCGTGACGAAGCCCGCGGGCCCTACCCGGCCCGATCAGCCCGCGTGGAATCCGCAGCGCGGCTCGTCGATGCCGATCAACCGATACCGCCCCTTCGCCGACGAAGTGGAGCCCATCGCGCTCGTCGACCGCACCTGGCCGGACCGCGTCACCAGCCAGGCACCGCTGTGGTGCGCGGTGGATTTGCGCGACGGCAACCAGGCACTGATCGACCCAATGAGCCCAGCCCGCAAACGCCGCATGTTCGACCTGCTGGTTGCCATGGGCTACAAGGAGATTGAAGTCGGGTTCCCGTCGGCCAGCCAGACCGACTTCGACTTCGTGCGCGAGATCATCACCGACGGCGCCATTCCCGACGACGTCACCATCCAGGTGCTGACGCAATGCCGCCCGGAACTGATCGAGCGCACCTTCGAGGCGTGCCAGGGCGTGCACCGGGCGATCGTGCACTTCTACAACTCGACCTCAATCCTGCAGCGCCGCGTGGTCTTTCGCGCCGACCGGGCCGCGGTGCAGGCGATCGCGACCGACGGCGCCCGCAAGTGCGTCGAAGAGGCGGCAAAATACCCGGACACACAATGGCGCTTCGAATATTCGCCGGAGTCCTACACCGGAACGGAATTGGAGTACGCCAAGCAGGTCTGCGACGCCGTCGGCGAAATCATCGCGCCGACGCCGGACAACCCGATCATCTTCAATCTGCCCGCCACCGTGGAGATGGCCACCCCCAACGTCTACGCCGACTCGATCGAGTGGATGAGCCGCAACCTGGCCAACCGGGAGTCGGTGATCCTGAGCCTGCATCCGCACAACGACCGCGGAACCGCTGTCGCCGCAGCCGAATTGGGCTACCAAGCGGGTGCCGACCGGATCGAGGGCTGCTTGTTCGGCAATGGTGAGCGCACCGGAAACGTGTGCCTGGTGACGCTGGGGCTGAACCTGTTCTCCCGTGGTGTGGACCCGCAGATCGACTTCTCCAACATCGACGAGATCCGCCGCACGGTCGAGTACTGCAACCAGCTGCCGGTGCACGAGCGGCACCCGTACGGCGGCGACCTGGTGTATACCGCGTTCTCGGGCAGTCACCAGGACGCCATCAACAAGGGCCTGGACCAGATGAAGGCAGACGCCGACGCCGCGGACACCGATGTCGAAGACATGCTCTGGCAGGTTCCGTATCTGCCGATCGACCCGCGCGATGTCGGACGCACCTACGAAGCGGTAATCCGGGTCAACTCCCAGTCCGGCAAGGGCGGGGTGGCCTACATCATGAAGGCCGACCACGGCCTGGCCCTGCCGCGACGGTTGCAGATCGAGTTCTCACAGGTGATCCAGAAGATCGCCGATGGTGAGGGCGGCGAGGTGTCGCCGAAGGAGATGTGGGACGCGTTCTCCGAGGAGTACCTGGCGCCGATCCTGCCGCTGGAACGGATCAAGCAGCGTGTCGACGCCTCGGAGGAAGACGGCGGGACCACCCGGATCGTCGCGACCGTCAAGATCAACGGGACGGAGACCGAGATCAGCGGTGCCGGCAACGGCCCGCTCGCCGCGTTCGTCCACGCACTGGGCGATGTCGGATTCGACGTCGCCGTCCTGGACTACTCCGAACACGCGATGAGCTCCGGCGACGACGCGCAGGCCGCGGCCTACGTGGAGGCGTCGGTGGCCGGGCCGATCGCGAGCGCGGCGCAGCCGGGCGAAGCGGGTCGGCACGCAGACATCCCGAGGCGCACGGTGTGGGGGGTGGGCATCGCCCCGTCGATCACCACCGCGTCGTTGCGTGCGGTGGTGTCAGCGGTTAACCGCGCATCCCGCGGCTGACGGCACTACCGGCGTCAGGTTGCAGATCCGACCAGGCCCCGCCGCCATAGCGCTGGGCGGCGAGGCCTGGCATGAACCTGTCTTAGACGGCGAGCAACCGCTCGAAGAACTCGCGGTAGTTCATCAGGGCAACGCGCAGGTCCTCGGTCGACGCCTCTTCGCCGCGATCCCACTGCTCTTCTAGACGTGCACGCGCGTGGGCGAAGCTCGTCGTGAGCTGATCGATCACATCGGACACCAAGACATCGGCCTTCTGGACGCAATCCTTGGGGTCGTCGACGAACGCGGCTTGCACAGCGGCCCACCGACCACGCTTTTCGGTGAGATCGTCGTCGGCGAAAAGCACTCCCATCGTTGATGATTCGCGCTCGTCGACCGAATGCTGTTGCGCAGCCGCGAGCGGAGCGTCAACGCCTGCCGGCGGTTCGGCTGATGGTGCTGATGGTTCGGCCACGGTCTGCGACTCCTCGTAAGAATCGCTCGGTGCTTCTTGCTGGTGCGTAGTCATGCGCTTGCCTCCTGTGAGGTGTCCGTGTCTTTGGTTGCGAGCAACGTCTTGAAGAGCGCCCGGTAGTGCACGAACGCCTCACGCTGCTGCTCGGTGCTGACATCGCCGCGTTGTTGGGCCATATGGATACCGTGCGCGGTGCGGTAGTTGTCGACAATCTCCGGGTGATCTACCGAGATGTCAGCTGCCCGCCGATCAAAATCGTCGACGGGGTAACCCCGTTCGCGCATCACCTCGGTGACCAGACGATCTGCGACGCCGACGGCCGTCGACGGGTTGTCGACAAACCCGGTCTGAACCTGATTCCAGCGGGTCGTGAAGTCCGACAGAGCCGACGGCGTCAACGGAATGACGTCGAGCTTCTCTCGATTACGTTCTCGGGCAGTAAGTTCCGCTTCCGCCGCCGTTTGGTCCCCGGCCTCGGCTACCAGCCGTTCGTACTCGCGGCCGTAGTGTTGCTTTAGCCGCTGTGTTTTATTACGCCGACTAACGAAGCTTGCCGCCAAGAGCACTGCGGTCACCAAGACCAGAACGCCGGCCGCCACGAAAAACCATTCCCAAATAGCCATTTCCTCCTCCTCTCAACACATGTCGAATAGCCGGGGGCCCGCGGCTGCAAACGCGAATTCCTGAAGGTTCGCCGGGGCCCGGTCCACGGGGTCGGGGTCAGAAGTAGTGCCGCCGACCGCCGACAGCGCGCCCAGCGTTACCGAGGACTGCCAGAATCGCGCCGATGACGACCAAGACGATCCCGATGGTCCACAGGATGGACATTTTGAGCAGAAATCCCGCGACCAGCAGGATGATGCCGAGAATGATCATGATGAGTCTTCCCCTCTGAGTTGCCTGACTGAATTGTTTGGCCGGTTGCCCGACGCTGCGCTCAGTCGACCACCCCTAAGGGGGGTACCAATACACCCCTAAGTAGGTAATCTTCCCGGCATGCTGGCACCACCACGTGCGCCCATCACGGTCGCGCTCGTCGATGACTACGACATCGTGGTCAAGGGTGTGGCCAACATGCTTGACCCTTACCGCGACCGCGTTGTGGTCGCAGAACTCGACGCCACCATGCCGGTCAGCGATGCCGTCGACATCGCGCTGTACGACTCATTCGCTCAGCCCGAATCCGATCACGAAGAGATCGGGGTTCTGATCGCCAACCCTCAAGCCCGCCGAGTGGTGGTCTACACCTGGAACTTTCACCCTGACCTCGTCGAAAGCGCACGGCAACACGGAGCGCACGGCTACCTGTCGAAGACTCTCCCGGCACGCGAGCTGGTCGCCGCCTTGGAGGCCGTGCACTCTGGAGAGGTGGTTGTCAGCGATGTTGCGGGGCGGGCGCGCAGCGCGCCCGGGCTGGATTGGCCGGGTCGTGGCGAAGGGCTCAGCGACCGCGAAGCGGAGATCCTGGCGCTGATCACCCAGGGCAAGAGCAACGCCGATGTCGCACGATTGACCTACCTGAGCCCCAACACCGTGAAGTCCTACATTCGAACGATCTATCGAAAGCTCGGCGTCGCTAGCCGCACTCAGGCCGTGCTGTGGGGTGTGAATCACGGCTTCACGCCTGACCATCACCGCATCGAACACTGGCGCGGCGGTCCCTAATCGGAGCGGCGGCCGGTCAGAACAGCACGAGCTGGTCGTCGGCGCTGGTAGCGTCGACGAACTCCGCCATACTGGTGCCGCCGACCACGGTGCCCACGCCGTCCATGAACTGCGCGTCGGACACCACCGGCACGCCGAGCTGCCGAGCCTGGAAGCCCTTGCCCTGCTCGGGGACGGCGGCGTTGCAGACCACTAGCGAGGTCTCGCGGTCCACGACGTCGGTGTAGGCCAGCCCGGCGTGCAGGATCCGCTCGACGAGCTCCTCGTGGGTGCGCCGCACCTCGGAAGCCAGCGCCACCCGCATGCCCTGGACCAGCGGCCGGCCGCGGACATACGGCCCGGGGTTGAGGTAGGGGCACGGCATCCGGGTGGCCAGCGCCTTCAGCGGGCGCAGTTCGTCGTGGGTCACTCGGCCGTTGGGCCAGCGGCGCCGCGTGACGGGGCGCACCGGCAGCCAGATGTCGAGTTCGCGGGCGCGGCCCAACGCGGACGCGAGCACACCGGTCAACACCAGGGCGTCGTCGAAGGCGTCGTGCGGACGCTCCTGGGTCACACCCCAAAGCGCCGCGAGGGTCTCTAGCCGCAGGTTCTCGACGCCGAGGTCCAGGCGCCGGGCCAGCTCGACCGTGCACATGACGCTGTCGACGGGAAGTGCGATCCCGGCGAGCTCGGCCTCCGCGGCCAGGAACGCGTAGTCGAACGCGACGTTGTGGGCCACCAGCGTGCGGCCGCGCAGCACCTCGACCACGTCACCGACGATGTCATCGAACTGCGGCTGATCCTCGAGCATGGCGGCGGTCAACCCGTGCACGTGGGTGGGACCGGGGTCGACCCCGGGATTGAGCAGGCTGACGACGGACTGCTCGACGCGGCCGTCGGCATCGAGCCCGAGCACCGCGAGGCTGATGACCCGGGCCTGACCGGGCCGGAAACCGGAGGTCTCGACGTCAATCACGGCCCAACCCGCGTCCGGAGCGGTCGCCGGCCGGCCCCAAGGCGGCGGATTTGTGGGGCTCATGGACGACAGAATGGCACGTCTGACCGACATCACCACGTCGCTGCGCGGCCGTGTCGGCGGTTAGTTGGATCCGTGCGACCGCCCTTAAACTGCGCGGGTGATCACCACCCGCGCACGCCTGGCCCTCGCCGCAGGAGCGAGCGCGCGCTGGGCGTCGCGGATGACCGGGCGCGGCGCCGGAGCGATGATCGGCGGCCTGGTCGCGATGACGCTGGACCGCTCGGTCCTGCGCCAGCTCGGCGCGGGCCGGCGCACGGTCATCGTCACCGGTACCAACGGAAAGTCCACGACCACCCGGATGACCGCGGCCGCCCTCGGCACACTGGGATCGGTCGCCACCAACGCCGAGGGCGCCAACATGGACGCCGGCCTGGTCGCCGCCCTGGCCGCCGACCGTGACGCGGGACTCGCGGCCCTGGAAGTCGATGAGATGCACGTGCCGCACGTCTCCGATGCCGTCGAACCCAGCGTCATCGTGCTGCTCAACCTGTCGCGCGATCAGCTGGACCGGGTGGGCGAGATCAACGTCATCGAACGCACGCTGCGCGCCGGCCTGGCCCGTCACCCGAACGCCGTCGTCGTGGCCAACTGCGACGACGTGCTGATGACCTCGGCCGCCTACGACAGCCCGAACGTCGTGTGGGTGGCGGCCGGGGGCGCGTGGGCCAACGACTCGGTCAGCTGCCCGCGCAGCGGCGAGGTGATCGTGCGCGACCCCCCTGGTCGAGAGGGCCACTGGTATTCCACCGGCGCCGACTTCAAGCGGCCCAGCCCGCAGTGGTGGTTCGGCCCGGCCGATGGAGACGCGCTGTACGGGCCCGACGGGCTGGCCCTGCCGATGCGGCTGGCGCTGCCCGGCGCGGTGAATCGGGGCAATGCCGCCCAGGCCGTCGCCGCCGCCGTCGCGCTGGGCGCCGACCCCTCGAAGGCGGTCGCGGCCGTCGCGGGAGTCGACGAGGTCGCGGGCCGCTATCGGACCGTGCACATCGGCCGGCACGACGCGCGGATTCTGCTGGCCAAGAACCCGGCCGGCTGGCAGGAAGCGCTGTCGATGGTCGACAAGGACGCGGCCGGGGTGGTGATCGCGGTCAACGGGCAGGTGCCCGACGGCGAGGACCTGTCGTGGTTGTGGGATGTGCGCTTCGAGCATCTCGGGCACACATCCGTCGTGGCGGCGGGCGAACGCGGCACCGATCTCGCGGTGCGCCTGGGGTACGCCGGCGTCGAGCACACCCTGGTCCACGACACCCTGGCGGCCATCGCGTCCTGCCCGCCGGGACGCGTCGAGGTCGTCGCCAACTACACCGCCTTCTTGCAGCTGCACCGGGCATTGGCACGCCATGGCTGACCCTGGGTCTGTGTCCACAGTGCGGATCGGGCTGGTGTTGCCCGACGTGATGGGCACCTACGGCGACGGCGGCAACGCGCTCGTGCTGCGTCAACGGCTGCGGCTGCGTGGTATTGCCGCCGAGATCGTCGAGATCACGCTGGACGACCCGGTGCCGGACTCGCTGGACCTCTACACCCTGGGCGGCGCCGAGGACTACGCGCAGCGACTGGCCACCCGCCACCTGCTGCGGTATCCGGGCCTGCAGCGCGCCGCCCAGCGCGGCGCGCCCGTGCTGTCGATCTGCGCCGCCGTCCAAGTGCTCGGGCACTGGTACCAGACCTCGTCGGGAGAGCGGGTGGACGGGGTGGGCATGCTGGACGTGACGACGTCGCCACAGCAGGCGCGCACGATCGGCGAGCTGGTAAGTAAGCCGCTGCTGGCCGGGCTGACCCAGCCGCTCACTGGCTTTGAAAACCACCGCGGCGGCACCGTGCTCGGCCCCGACGCCGCACCATTGGGCGCGGTGGTCAAGGGCGCGGGCAACCGGCTCGGCGACGGTTTTGACGGCGTGATCCAGGGCAGCGTCGTCGCGACCTACATGCACGGGCCGTGTCTGGCCCGCAACCCGGAGCTGGCCGACCTGCTGCTCAGCAAGGTTGCCGGCGAGCTGGCGCCGCTGGAAATGCCCGAGGTGGACCGGCTGCGCCGCGAGCGACTGGCGGCGCGCTAGCCATGCGAGCCGTAACCATGACCGCCGGCGCCGCGCTGATCGCCGTGTGCATCGCGTCGCCGACGCCGGCGCGCGCCGACTCGGAAGTCCCGAGCGGCCGGTACAACGTGCTTTATCCGGACAACGGCAAATCGACCGCCTGGCTTTTCGCCCCGTGCGGATCGGACTGCACCCGGGCGACCTCGCAGGATGGCGGGACCTTGGTCATCAGCTGGGAATTCCACCTCGCCAACGGACGATGGACGCACAGCGGCACGGCCCAGGCGCCCTGTCCCAACGGCGCGTCGACCCCAGAGGCCCCAGCGGCACCCGTGACCGTCGACTACAGCTTCGATGCCGTGTCGCTGGCCGGCGTTGCGCAGACGACGACGTCGGACGCGTGCAGTGGGGAGCCCGGCAAGACCTTCACCAGGCCTTTCCAGTTGAGCAAGGCCTGAGACCGGCAGACCCCGTCCGACCTGCGCCACAAGGTTCCTTTTAGGGCGCTACCCGACCCTTCCGTTACGCCGACGCGCCCCGCGGCGGCTCGAGAAGGGGGTCCCCATGAGCAGCGCCTCAGCAACCACGGCCGCCATGACCACCAAGGCGCGCTTCGGCGCGCTCGCCGCGTTGCTCGCTGCGGCCGCCGCCGGCTGGGCGATCGGAATCGCCGGTGCCCACGCCGCCCCGAACGTTCCCGCTCCCCACATCACCGCCGGAATGCACGGCGATCCGGCCGCCGCGGCGCCCTACTGGCGTTATCAACAACAGCATCTCGACTGCGGCGAGATGGCGGTGGCCGACGTGATCGGCCAGATCAGCGGCCACGAGCCCAGCGAGGACGAGATCACCGCCGCGGCGGGAAACATCCCGAGCGCGGCTCACCCCGGGCCGATCTACCGCCCCGACGGCCGGACCAGCAATCATGACCTGGTCCCGCTACTGGAGCACTACGGCATCCACGCCGTCGCGGTGTACCCCAACACCGAAGCACTGGCGGTCGACCTGGATCACGGTCGCAAGATCATCGTCGGGGTCAACGACAACGTGATCTGGAACCGGCCCGGCAACCGGACCAAGGAAAACCACTTCGTGGTAGTCATCGGGATCGACTACGACGCCGGGGTGGTGCATCTCAACGACAGCGGCGTCCGCGCGGGCCAAGACGAGCAGGTCTCGATCGCGACGTTCGAAGAAGCGTGGGCGGCCAGCGACAACTTCGCCGTCGTGACCGCCTAACCGGCCGACGGGTCAGACCATGGACCGGCGGCCGATGAGCGCGCGGCCCAGCGTCAACTCGTCCGCGAATTCCAAGTCGCCGCCCATCGGCAGCCCGGACGCGATCCGCGTGACCGTCAGGCCCGGAATGTCGCGCAACACCCGGACCAGATAGGTAGCCGTCGCCTCCCCCTCGGTGTTGGGGTCGGTCGCGATGATCACCTCGGTGATGTCCACACCGTCGACCCGCTCGCCGATGCGGCTGAGCAGCTCCCGGATCCGTAGTTGATCGGGGCCCACACCGGACAGCGGATCCAGCGCACCGCCCAGGACGTGGTAGCGGCCGCGGAATTCGCGAGTGCGCTCGACGGCCTGGACGTCCTTGGGTTCCTCGACGACGCACACCTGCGAACCGTCCCGGCGCGGATCGCCGCAGATCCGGCAACGCTCGTCGTCGGACACGTTGCCGCAGACCGCGCAGAAGCGGACGCCGTCGCGGACCTTCCGTAGCACGGCGGTGAGTCGGTCGATCTCCGGCGGCTCGACCGACAACAAGTGAAAGGCGATGCGCTGCGCACTCTTTGGCCCGATACCCGGCAGCTTGCCGAGCTCGTCGATCAGATCCTGGACCGGTCCCTCGAACATCTAGGAGGTCAGAGCCCCGGCATCTGCGTCGGTGGGGCGGGCGGCGCGGGCGGCGCGCTCAAGCCGGCGGTCAGCGATCCCAGCTGCTCCTGTGCCATCTTGGTGACCTGTTTGGAGGCATCCACCATGGCGCCGACGATCAGGTCCTGCAACGTCTCGACGTCCGCGGGGTCGACGACCGATGGATCGATCTTGACGGCGACGACCTCGCCGCTGCCTTTTACGATTGCCTCGACCAGCCCGCCACCCGCCTGACCGCGGATCTCGGCGTTCGCGAGCAGTTGCTGAGCTTCCATTAGCTTTTGCTGCATCTGCTGCGCCTGAGCGAGCAGCGCCGACATATCGCCTCCGGGTTGCATGACAATCCCTTCGCATCTTGATCTCGAGTTGGTTTCGCCTGTGGATGTCGGGCGATTCGAAACACCCAGCGTAGACCGCGCGACGTTACCTTTGCGCCGTGGACCAACGAGTGAGCAGGCGTGTCGGAATCAAGACGGGGATCAGCATGCTGGTCGCCGCGTCGACCCTAATCGTCCCGACCGCGACCGCGACCCCATCCAACATCGCCGGCATGGTCGTTTTCATCGATCCCGGCCACAACGGCGCCAACGACGCGTCCATCGGCCGGCAGGTCACCACGGGCCGGGGCGGCACCAAGGATTGCCAGACCAGCGGGACCGCGACCAACAGCGGTTACCAGGAACACACCTTCACCTGGGACACCGCGCTGCGAGTCCGCGCCGCGCTGACCGCACTCGGTGTCAGGACCGCCCTGTCCCGGGGCAACGACAACGCCCTCGGACCGTGTATCGACGAGCGCGCCAACGTCGCCAACTCGTTGCGGCCCAACGCGATCCTGAGCATCCACGCCGACGGCGGTCCACCGTCCGGGCGCGGCTTCCATGTGAACTATTCGGCCCCGCCCCTCAACCAGGTGCAGGCCGGACCGTCGGTGCAGTACGCGCGGATCATGCGCGACCAGATGCAGGCCGCCGGTATCCCGCCGTCCACCTACATCGGCCAGGGCGGGCTGTACGGACGCTCGGACCTGACCGGTCTCAACCTGGCGCAATACCCCGCGATCCTGGTCGAGTGCGGCAACATGAAGAACCCGGTGGATTCGGCGCTGATGGAGTCTGCCGACGGCCGGCAGAAGTACGCCGACGCACTCGTCCGTGGCGTGGCGGGCTTCCTGGCCACCCAGGGCCAGGCACGCTGACCGTGGCGGTTCGGCAATTCGGGTAGCGGCGATGCCTTACAGCCGGTAGCGTTGACGACAGTTTGCGGGCCCCTGGCTTGGGCGGTCAGGAGACCAGATCTCTTGCGGCCCTAGCGGTTTCGCTGTGCGGATCTGACTGCGCGAAAATCGCGGCTAACATATCGCTAACATCAAGAACTTTGCCGAAACCCCTGTTGGAGCCCGTTTTGGTCTACTAGGGTTTGTTCCACTCATGTCGATTAGACGTGTGGGGAGAATCGGTGAGCGACAAACGGTCGGCGACAACTTCGTCCAGGTCAACGACGACCATCAGCACCGCAAAGGGTGGGCTCCCGCAGCCGTCGACACCTGTGGATAAGCGGTTCACCACAGGGTGGCCGTCGCGGTGGTTTTCGACTGTCTCCCGCGCTATCGCACCGGTACATGGCCATGGAATCTTCGGAACCCGGAACCGGCTAAGGCCTTTATTGCGTAAGCCTTTTGGGTAAGGGCGGTCGGATGGAATTTGACGCCCGTGCCTTCCCACTGACGCGCCGGCAATTGGATATCTGGCTCGCACAGGAAACGGGACGCTCCGGCACCGATTGGCAGCTCGGCCTATTCATCCGAATCGAGGGCGTGGTCGAGCCTGATTTGCTCAAACAAGCAATCAGCAAAACATTGCAAGAGGCCGAACCATGCCGCGCCGCGTTCTTCGAGGTGGACGGTCAGGTTTTCCAAAAGGCAATCGATTACCCGGATTTCGAGCTGGAGGTCCACGATCTGCGCGGTTCGAGCGATCCCGTGGCCGAAGCCCGCGAGATTGCTTCAGCAATTCAGCACACACTGATGCCGCTGGATGGCCGGCTACTCAAATTTGCGTTATTCCGTACCAAAACCGACGAATATTACTGGTCTGCCTGCTGCCACCACATAGTCCTCGATGGGTTGGGTATTGCGCTCGTCGGCCGCCGAATTGCGGCTCTCTACACCGCAATTGCGTCCGGCACGGCCAGCTCGCCCGCGTTCTTCGGCTCATTGCAGGACCTCGTCCGCTGCGAGCTGGACTACGAGGCGTCAGCGGAGTACCTGGAAGACCAGGCCTACTGGAACGCGAACCTGCCGTCGGAAAGCGGACCGGACTATCGATTGCCGCCGGCTACCTCGCGGCCGGATCCGAATCTGCCGACCAAGCCGGTTCAACTGGATCCGTCCGTCGTCGGCCAGATCAAACAACTGTCCAAGACGCTGGGCGTACGTCGAACCTCGATCCTGACGGCGGCGTGTGCGCTGTTGGTGCGAGGGTGCACCGGCGGTTCGGAGGTCGTGCTCGACTTCCCGGTCAGCAGGCGGGTCCATCCGGAGTCGAAGGCGCTGCCCGCAATGGTCGCCGGGGTGGTGCCCCTGGTACTGAAGACGTCACCGGGGTCCACGGTTGCCGACTTCTGCAAGCTTGTCGACAAGCGAACACGAGAGGCTTTGCGGCATCAGCGTTTTCCGGTCCAGGTGCTGGGCGACGACGGAGGCCTTCGCGGCGCCGGACAGACGGCGAATCGAGTCGTCCTCAATTTCATCCCGTCCAGACTCACCCTGAACTTCGCCGGAGTTCCGGCCACCGCGACGTACACCAGTTTTGGACCGATAGGCCACTTCGGGCTGTTCTTCGTCGGTGCCGGCGACGAGCAGTTCGTCACCACTGCTGGTGCCGGGCAACCGTATTCGAACTTCGACGTCGCGGAACTGACGCAGCGGTTGCAGCGGGTGCTCAAAGCTATGGCGTCGGCGCCCGAACGCGAGCTGTCCTCGCTGGATCTGCTGGACGACGACGAACACGCCGGCGTGGATCGGTTGGGCAACCGGGAGGTGTTGGCTCGGCCCGCGGCCGCGGTGTCGATTCCGGCATTGTTCGCAGCACAAGTCGCGCGCACCCCCGCTGCGGCGGCGGTGACCTTCGACGGCCGCTCGCTGACCTACCGTGAACTCGACGAGAACGCCAACCGGGTGGCACACCTGCTCGCGCATCGGGGCGCGGGGCCGGGACAGTCTGTGGCGCTGCTCTTTTCGCGCTCGGCCGACGCCATCGTCGCGATCTTGGCGGTGCTGAAGACCGGAGCCGCGTATCTGCCGATCGACCCGGCTCACCCCGCGACGCGGATCGAGTTCATGCTCGCCGACGCCGCGCCGGTGGCCGCGCTGACCACTGACGAGCTCGCCGGCCGGCTGGACGGCTACGGCTTGGCGACCATCGATATCCACGACCCGGCGGTCGATGCTCAAGCCGCCACCGCGCCGCCCGATCCGTCACCAGATGACATCGCGCATATCATCTACACCTCCGGCACCACCGGTGTCCCCAAAGGCGTGGCCATCACCCATCGCAACGTCAGTGCGCAGCTCGACTCCCTGTGCGCCGGGCTGCCACCCGGACGGGTGTGGACCCAATGCCACTCCTACGCGTTTGACTTCTCGGTGTGGGAGATCTGGGCAGCGCTGCTGCACGGCGACCGGCTGGTGGTGGTCCCCGAGCTGGTAACCGCCTCGGCCGACGACTTCCAGGCCCTGCTGATCGCCGAGGGCGTCACGGTGCTGACCCAGACCCCCTCGTCGGTGACGGCGCTGACGCCGGAAGGTCTGGGATCGGCGGCGCTGCTGATCGGCGGCGAGGCGTGCCCGGCCGAGGTGGTCGACCGGTGGGCGCCCGGGCGCGTGATGATCAACGCCTACGGCCCCACCGAAACCACCATCTATGCGGCGATGAGCGCGCCCCTGACGGCGGGAAATGCGGTACCGATCGGTGCGCCGGTCGCTACGTCGGCACTGTTTGTGCTCGACGACTGGCTGCGCCCGGTGCCCGCCGGGGTGGTCGGCGAGCTGTACGTGGCCGGCGGCGGTGTCGGATACGGCTATGTGGCGCGAGCCCCGTTGACGGCATCGCGGTTCGTGGCCTGTCCCTTCGGCGGGTCCGGCGCCCGCATGTATCGCACCGGGGACCTGGTGCGCTGGGGCGCCGACGGGCAGCTTGAGTATGTCGGGCGCGCCGACGAGCAGGTCAAGATCCGCGGTTACCGCATCGAGCCCGGCGAAATACGCTCCGCCCTAGCAGGTTTCGATGGGGTCGAACAGGCCGCGGTGATCTGCCGTGAGGATCGCCCCGGCGAGAAGCGCTTGGTGGGCTACGTCACGGGCACCGCCGACCCGGCCGAGCTGCGCAGCGCGCTGGCCGAGCGGTTGCCCGCGTACATGGTGCCGGTCGCGGTGCTGGCGATCGACAGCATGCCGTTGACGGTCAACGGCAAGCTCGACACCCGCGCGCTGCCGGCACCGGACTACCGCGACGTCGAGCACTATCTCGCCCCGGTCACCGCGGTTGAGGAGATCGTGGCCGGTATCTATGCCCAGGTTCTGGGAGTGGAGCGGGTCGGAATCGAGGAGTCCTTCTTCGATCTCGGCGGCGATTCGCTTTCTGCGATGCGGGTGATCGCCGCGATCAACACCGCCCTCGACGCCGGGCTTTCGGTGCGGGCATTGTTCGAAGCCCCGACCATCGCGCAGCTGGTACCCGCCATCGATACCGGGCAGGGACGACTGGAGCCGTTGACGGCCGGCGAGCGGCCGGCGGTGGTTCCGCTGTCGTTCGCCCAATCGCGGCTGTGGTTCCTGGGCCAGCTGCAAGGCCCCTCGCCGGCGTACAACATCGCGGTGGCACTGCGGCTGTCGGGCAGCCTCGACGTCGACGCGCTAGCCGCCGCGATGGCCGACGTGATCGCCCGACACGAGAGCCTGCGTACGGTGTTCCCCGCGACCGAGGACACCCCGCGGCAACTGGTGTTAGCCGCCGACCATGCCGAGCTCAGCTGGCAGGTAGTAGATTCCAACGGCTGGCCGGCAGAGCGGCTAGCCGAGGCCGTCAATGCGGCGGCGCGCTACACCTTCGACCTGACCACCGAGATACCGTTACGCGCAACGCTTTTCCGCTGCGGCTACGACGAGCATCTGCTGGTCGGCGTGCTGCACCACATTGCCGCCGACGGCTGGTCGATCGCGCCGTTGATGCGCGATCTGGCCGAGGCGTATGCCGCTCGGTGTGTGGGGCGCATACCGGACTGGGCCGAATTGCCAGTACAGTACGCCGATTACACGTTGTGGCAGCACGCGCAGTTCGGTGACCTGAACGACGCCGACAGCCCCATCGCGTCGCAACTGTCCTATTGGGAAGACACGCTGGCGGGAATGTCGGAGGTGTTGCCACTTCCCACCGACCGTCCGTACCCGCCGGTGGCCGATCAGCACGGCGCTAGCGTGGCCGTGCAGTGGCCGGCCGAGTTGCAGCAGCGAGTCCGCGAGGTGGCCCGTGCACACAACGCCACCAGCTTCATGGTGGTCCAGGCCGCCCTGGCCGTGCTGCTCTCAGTGGTCAGTTCGAGTTCGGATGTGGCCGTGGGCTTCCCGATCGCAGGACGCCGCGATCCCGCGCTCGACGAGCTGGTGGGCTTCTTCGTCAACACCCTGGTGCTGCGCGTCGACGTGTCCGGCGATCCCACCGTCACGGAATTGTTGGCTCAGGTACGCCAGCGCAGCCTGGCCGCTTACGAACACCAAGACGTGCCGTTCGAGGTTCTCGTCGAGCGGCTGAACCCCGCCCGCAGCCTGGCGCACCACCCGCTGGTGCAGGTGATGCTGGGCTGGCAGAACGCGGAGCCGGCCGAACTGGCATTGGGCGATGTGCGAGCCACCCCCTTGCCGATCGATACCCGTACCGCGCGAACGGATTTGGCTTTCTCCCTGACCGAGGGCTTCACCGAGTCCGGTGAGCCGGCCGGAATCTCCGGGACGGTGGAGTATCGCACCGACGTGTTCGACGCCGACAGCATCGAGGAATTGGCGCAGCGGTTGCAGCGCGTGCTGATCGCCATGACATCCGATGCCACCCAACGGCTTTCATCGATCCAGCTGTTGAATTCCGCCGGGCAGACCCAGCTCGACGCGTTCGGCAATCGCGCCATACTGACCCAGCCGGAGACTCCGACGACAGTTCCGGCGCTCTGGGCCGCACAGGTGGCCCGCGCCCCGCAGGCGGTAGCCGTCACCTTTGAGGGCCGGTCGATGACATACCTCGAGGTCGACGCGGCCGCCAACCGGTTGGCACACCTGCTCCGCTCCGCAGGAGCTGCGCCGGGACAGTCTGTGGCGCTGCTGTTTTCGCGATCCCCCGAAGCGATCATCGCGATCCTGGCGGTACTCAAATCCGGGGCGGCCTACCTGCCGATCGATCCCGCCCATCCGTCGGCGCGAATCGCGTTCATGGTTTCCGACGCCGCGCCGATCGCCGCGATCACCACCGCCGAGCTGCGGCCGCGGCTGCGGCAATCCGAGCTGCGGATCATCGATGTGGACGACCCACGCATCGACGCTCAGCCCGCGGCTGCGCCGCCCGGGCCGTCGCCAGACGACATAGCCCACATCATCTACACCTCAGGCACGACCGGTATGCCCAAAGGCGTTGCGGTCACTCATCACAACGTCACTCAACTCTTCGACTCGCTCGACACCGGCCTGGAACTGTCAGCCGAACAAGTCTGGACCCAATGCCACTCGTACGCATTCGACTTCTCGGTGTGGGAGATCTGGGGCGCGCTGCTGCACGGCGGCCGATTGGTGGTGGTGCACGAAGCGGTGGCCGGCTCACCGGAAGACTTCCACGCCCTGCTGGTGGCCGAACACGTCACCGTTCTCACTCAGACGCCGTCCGCGGTCGGGATGCTCTCCCCGCAGGGGTTGGAATCGACCGCGCTGGTGATCGGCGCCGAACCCTGCCCGGCTGAATTGGTGGATCGGTGGGCAGCCGGTCGACTGATGATCAACGTCTACGGCCCGACCGAGACGACCATGTGGGCGGCCAAGAGCGCGCCGCTCACCACGGGTTCGGGCGTTCCGCCGATCGGTTCGCCGGTATCGGGGGCGGCGTTCTTCGTGCTCGACGAGTGGTTGCGTCCGGTGCCCGTCGGCGTGGTCGGCGAGTTGTACCTGGCCGGGCGCGGCGTCGGATGCGGGTATTGGCGCCGGCCCGGGTTGACCGCGTCGCGTTTCATGGCCTGTCCGTTCGCGGGACCCGGCGCCCGGATGTACCGCACCGGCGACCTGGTGCGGTGGCGTCCCGACGGGCAACTCGACTACCTGGGCCGCGCCGACGAACAGGTCAAAATTCGCGGCTACCGCATCGAGCTCGGCGAAATACGCGCGGCCCTAGCATGTTTGGAAGGCGTGAAACAGGCCGTCGTCGTCGCCCGCGAAGACCAGCCCGGCGTCAAACGCCTCGTGGGTTACATCACCGGAACCGCCGACCCCCACCACGCCCGCGCCGCGCTCGCCGACGGCCTCCCCCCATATATGGTTCCGTCGGCAGTGGTGGCGCTCGACGCGATACCGATGACGATCAACGGCAAACTCGACACCCGCGCGCTGCCCGCGCCCGGATACCATGATGCCGGTCAGTACCGCGCCCCCACCGATGCCGTCGAGGAGATCCTGGCCGGGATCTACGCCCAGGTGCTGGGGTTGAAGCGCGTCGGGGTTGATGAGTCGTTCTTCGACCTGGGTGGGGACAGCATCCTGTCGATGCAGGTGGTGTCCCGGGCTCGCGCGGCCGGGGTGGTGTGCCGCCCGCGGGACATTTTCGTCGAGCAGACCGTGGCCCGGCTGGCCCGAGTCGCCAGTGTCGCAACGGATGACGCCGGCGTCGTCGATGAAGGCGTGGGCGAGGTGGCGGCCACCCCGATCATCCGCTGGCTCGAGGGCGTCGCCGGTCGCGTCGAGGAATTCAACCAGACCGTCGCCATTCAGGCCCCCGTCGCGGTGACCGAAGCCGACGTGGTGCTGGTGCTGCAGGCGTTGCTGGACCGGCACGCGATGCTGCGGCTGCGCGTCGACGACGACTTCGCCGGCGGCTGGTCGTTGTGGGTGCCCGAGCCCGGTTCGGTGGACGCGCGCGGTTGCCTGCGCGTCGTCGAAGAGCTCTCCGACGAGGTACTGGTCCAGGCGCGGGCCCGGCTGGATCCGGTCACCGGAAAGATGCTGAGCGCATTGTGGGTGGCGCCGATCGGCGAGCTCGTGCTGATCGTCCACCATCTGGCCGTCGACGGGGTGTCGTGGCGAATTTTGTTGGAAGACATCAACCTTGCCTGGGCACAGCATTGCAACGAGCAAGAGGTGGCGTTGCCGGCACCGGGGACGTCGTTCGCCCGGTGGGCGTCATGGCTCGATCAGCACGCCCGTGATCCCGAAGTCGTTGCCCAGACCGAGGTATGGCGGCAGATAGCCGCGGTGCCGGCCGCACTGCCCACACCCCGGCCCGAGCTGGACACCTACGCCAGTGCGGGACGGTTGTCGGTGGATCTCGACGTCGATACCACCCGGATGTTGTTGGGCGAAGTACCCGCGGCGTTTCACGCCGGCGTGCAAGACATTCTGCTGATCGCTTTCGGGTTGGCCTGCGCGGAGTTTCTGGGCACCGCGCAGGCGCCGATCGGCATTGATGTGGAGGGCCATGGCCGCCACGGTGAACTGGCCGGCGACCTGGACTTGTCACGGACGGTGGGATGGTTCACCACCAAATATCCGGTGGCCCTGGATGGCGGTGGCTTGTCCTGGGCACAGGTGCTCGCCGGCGCGCCCGCGCTGGGCGCGGTCATCAAGGACGCCAAAGAGCAACTGCGCGCGCTGCCTGACGGCCTGACCTATGGGCTGCTGCGCTACCTGAACCCCGAAGTGGATCTGGACTCGGCCGACCCGGTGATCGGATTCAACTACTTCGGGCGCCTGGGCGCCGGCGCCGTGGAGTTCTCCGACGATCTGTGGCTGATCGGCGAGGACGGCGTGGCGGTGGCCGCCGTGGCCTCGGCGATCCCAATGCCGTTGGTGCACACCGTAGAACTCAACGCCGGCACGCTCGACGCGGACAACGGCCCGCACTTGCACGCGACCTGGACCTGGGCCACCTCAGCGCTCACTAGTGAGCAAGTCGGCCGGCTCAACCAATTGTGGTTCGACGCCCTGACGGGGATCTGCGCTCATGTCCGCGCCGGCGGAGGCGGTCTGACACCGTCGGATATCGCTCCCGCCCGGCTCAGCCAGCAGCAGATCGACGAGCTGTGCCGACGCGACCGCATCGCCGACATCTTGCCGCTGACGCCGCTGCAGCAGGGTCTGCTATTCCACGCGAACACCTATGGCACAAGCGATTTGGGCGATCTGTATGCGGTCCAGCTGGATATCACCATCACCGGTCCACTCGATCCCGACCGGCTGCGCGTCGCGGTCGACACGGTGGTCGGCCGCCATCCCAACTTGGCCGCCCGGTTCTGCCCGGAGTTCGACGACCCGATCCAGGTCATCCCGGTGGATCCCGAATTGGCTTGGAAATACCTGGAACTCGATAGTGCAGCCGATACCGAGGAACACCTCGCGCGGCTGTGCGCTGCCGAACGCATGGCGGTCGTCGACCTGACCGAACCGCCCGCCTTCCGGGTCGCGCTGATCCGCATCGGCAGCGAGCTGCACCGGTTGGTGCTGACCAACCACCACATCGTGCTCGATGGCTGGTCACTGCCAATCCTGTTGCAAGAGATCTTCACTACCTACTACGGCCAGCGACTCCCGGCACCCGCGCCCTACCGCCGGTTCGTGTCCTGGCTGACCGACCAGGACCGCGGCAGCGCCGAGACGGCCTGGCGGCAAATGTTCGCCGGTTTCGAGGTTCCCACCCTGGTGGGGCCGCCGGGCCGCGTGGGGCTCGGGCGGCGCGCGGTGGTGACGTCGCGGGTACCCGCCGACACGACACTGGCCGTCGGTGAGCTGGCGCGGCTGAATCACACCACCGTCAACACCGTCCTGCAGGCCGGCTGGGCGCAGCTGTTGATGTGGCTGACCGGCCAGCGCGATGTCGCCTTCGGGACCGCCGTGTCGGGCCGCCCGCCCGAGTTGGCCGGGTCCGATTCGATGGTCGGTCTGCTGATCAACACCGTTCCGGTGCGCGCCACCATCACCACGGCCACCACCACCTGCGACCTACTCGATCAACTGCACCGCGCCAACAACCACACCCTGGAGCACCAGCACCTGGCACTGCCCGAAATCCACCGCGCGGCCGGCCACGACCAACTCTTCGACACCCTGTTCGTGTACGAGAACTACCCCGTGGATCCCGCATTGTTCGGCAGCAACGGCTTGGCCGTCACCGGGTATACCGCCCGCGAAAACAACCACTACCCAATGACTTTGCAGGCCATGCCCGGCGACGAACTCGGCCTGCGGATCGAGTACGACACGGACGTCTTCACCGCCGACAGCGTCCAAACCCTCATCCGGCAGCTGCAGCGAGTCCTGGTGGCCATCACCAGCGACCCCACCAACAGGTTGTCGTTGATGGATCTACTCGACGCCAACGAGCACAACCGCCTCGATGACATCGGGAACCGGGCGGTGCTGACGCGGCCGACGACCGGGATATCCGTGCCCGCGTTGTTCGCCGAGCAAGCCGCACGCACCCCCGACGCGATAGCGATCACGTTCGATGGCCGCTCGTTCACTTACCGCGAACTCGACGAAGAGTCCAACCGGGTGGCACACCTACTGACCTCGCACGGGGCCGCCCCCGGACAGGCTGTGGCACTGCTGTTTCCGCGCTCGGCCGAGGCAATCGTGGCGATCTTGGCGGTGTTGAAAACCGGGGCGGCGTACCTGCCGATCGATCCGGCGCACCCCGCGGCACGGATCGAATTCATGGTGACCGACGCCGCTCCGATCGCCGCAATCACCACCACCGAGCTGCGCGCGCGCATCGATGGGTACGACCTGACGACCATCGATATCCGCGATCCCGCGCTGGGCACGCAACCCGCCACCGCGTTACTACCGATGCCGGAGCCCGACGATGTCGCCCACATCATCTACACCTCGGGAACGACGGGGCTGCCCAAAGGCGTTGCGGTCAACCACTCCAACGTCACCCAGCTCTTCGACTCCCTGGAGGCCGGGCTGAAGCTGACCGCGGAACAGGTGTGGACGCAGTTCCATTCGTACGCATTCGACTTCTCGGTGTGGGAGATCTGGGGCGCGCTGCTGCACGGCGGTCGGCTGGTGGTGGTGCCCGAGCCGATGACCCGCTCACCCGAAGACTTCCACGAGCTACTCGTCAACGAATGCGTCACGGTTCTCACCCAAACCCCGTCCGCGGTGGCGGCCCTTTGCGTCGACGGTTTGGAATCCGTGGCCTTGGTGATCGGCGCCGAACCCTGCCCACCAGAGGTGGTGGATCGATGGGCGCCTGGGCGGACGATGGTCAACGTCTATGGGCCCACCGAGACGACGATGTGGCTATCCAAGAGTGCGCCTCTCAACGCGAAATCCGGCGTAGTGCCGATCGGTTCGCCGGTATCGGGGGCGGCGTTCTTCGTGCTCGACGAGTGGTTGCGTCCGGTGCCCGTCGGCGTGGTCGGCGAGTTGTACCTGGCCGGGCGCGGCGTGGGATACGGGTATTGGCGCCGGGCCGGGTTGACCGCGTCGCGTTTCATGGCCTGTCCGTTCGGAGGCCCCGGTGCCCGGATGTACCGGAGCGGCGACCTGGTGCGGTGGGGCGCCGATGGGCAGTTGCAGTATGTCGGGCGGGCCGATGAGCAGGTGAAGATTCGCGGCTACCGCATCGAGCTCGGCGAAATACGCGCGGCCCTGGCCGGTTTGGAAGGCGTGAAGCAGGCCGCGGTGATCGCCCGCGAGGAGCGCGACGCCACCAAGCGGCTCGTCGGATACGTCACCGGAACCGCCGACCCGGCCCTGGTCCGTGCCCAGCTGGCCGAGCTGCTTCCGCCGTACATGGTGCCGTCGGCGGTACTGCGGGTCGACGCGTTGCCGATGACGGTCAACGGGAAGCTCGACACCCGGGCCTTGCCGGCACCGGACTACCGCGCTGCCGATCGGTACCGGGCGCCGGCCAGCGCCGTCGAGGAGATCCTGGCCGGGATCTATGCCCAAGTGCTGAATGTGGAGCGGGTCGGAGTCGACGATTCCTTCTTCGATCTCGGCGGAGACTCGCTATCGGCAATGCGGGTGATCGCCGCGATCAACACGCTACTGCACGCAGACCTCAAGGTGGGCAGGCTTTTCGACGCACCCACGGTTGCGCAGTTGGCACCCCATCTCGGCGCGGCGGCGAGCCACCGTGAGCCGCTGGTCGCTCTCGGGCGACCTGCGGTGGTGCCGCTGTCGTATGCCCAATCTCGGTTGTGGTTCCTGGATCAGTTGCAAGGACCGTCCGCCGTCTACAACATGGCGGTGGCGCTGCGGCTGTCCGGGAGCCTCGATGTCGACGCCTTGGCTGCCGCGCTGGGCGACGTGGTGGCACGTCATGAAAGTCTGCGAACGGTGTTTTCGGCACCGGACGGCATTCCGCGGCAAATCGTGATGGAATCCGATCGGGCCGAGTTCGGCTGGCAGTTCGTCGATTCCAGCCGATGGTCCGCGACTCTTTTCGACGACGCCATCGACGCCGCGGTCGGTCACCGGTTCGACCTGTCTGCCGAGCTGCCCCTTCGGGCAACCCTGTTCAGGCGCAGCGATCACGAGCATGTGCTGGTGGGTGTCGTGCACCATATCGCCGCCGACGGCGCCTCGATCGCTCCGCTGGTGCGCGATCTGGGCGAGGCGTATGCCGCCCGATGCGCGGGACAAGCGCCCGCGTGGGCCGAATTGCCCTTGCAGTACGCCGATTACGCGATATGGCAGCACACGCAGTTCGGCGATCTAGCCGATCCCGACAGCCCGATCGCCTCCCAGCTGGCGTTCTGGCGCGATGCCCTGGCCGGGATGCCCGAGCGCATCGCACTGCCGACCGATCGGCCTTACCCGTCGGTCGCCGATCAGCGCGGGGCCACCGTGGCGTTGGAGTGGCCGGCCGAATTGCAGCGGCGGGTACACGCGGTGGCCCGCGAACACAACGCGACGAGCTTTATGGTGGCCCAGGCCGCGCTGGCCGTGCTCCTGTCGGCGGTCAGCGCGAGTTCGGATGTGGCGGTGGGATTTCCGATCGCAGGACGCGGCGACCCGGCACTGGACGAGCTGGTGGGTTTCTTCGTCAACACCCTGGTACTGCGGGTCGATGTGACCGGCGACCCGACCGTCGCCGAGCTGCTGGCTCAGGTGCGCCAGCGCAGCCTGGCCGCCTACGAACACCAAGACGTACCGTTCGAGGTGCTGGTCGAACGGTTGAACCCGACCCGAAGCCTGGCACATCACCCGCTGATCCAGGTGATGTTGGGCTGGCAAAACGCCCAGCCCGCCGAGCTGGAACTGGGCGATGTGAAGGCCACGGCGCTGCCGATCGACACCCACACCGCACGCATGGACGTGTCGTTCTCCCTGACCGAACTCTTCACCGCCGCCGGCGAACCCGCCGGGATTTCCGGAACAGTCGAATATCGCACCGACGTATTCGACGCCGACAGCATCGAGGAATTAGCGCAGCGGCTGCAGCGGGTGTTGACGGTTATGACATCCGATGCGGCGCAACGGCTCTCATCGATCCAGCTACTGGGCGCCGACGAGCATGCCAGGCTCGACATCTTGGGCAACCGCGCGATGTTGGCGCTGCCCGCGCCGGTGGCGGCGTCGGTGCCGGAATTCTTCGGCGAGCACGCGCAGCGCACCCCGGATGCGGTAGCCATTACCGACGCGGGCAGCTCACTGAGCTATCGCGAACTCGATAGATCCGCCAATAGGCTGGCGCATCTACTGGCGGCACGGGGTGCGGGGCCGGGACAGTATGTGGCGCTGCTGTTTTCGCGGTCGGCCGACGCCGTTGTCGCTATGCTGGCGGTACTGAAGACGGGGGCAGCCTATCTGCCGATGGATCCGGCCCATCCCAACGCGCGAATCGGGTTCATGCTCACCGACGCCGCCCCGGTCGCGGCAATCACCACCGCGGAGCTGCGGCCGAGGCTGAGCGATTACGACCTTACGGTCATCGACATCAACGACCCCGCCGTGCAGTCCCAGCCCGCGATTGCGCTGCCGGCGCCGTCGCCCGATGACATCGCGTACCTGATCTACACGTCGGGCACCACCGGCGTACCCAAAGGCGTTGCGGTCAGCCACCGCAACCTGGCCCACCTGGCGGTGTCCACGCCCAGCCAGCTGCCGGTGACGCAGGTATGGACGCAATGCCACTCCTACGGGTTCGACTTCTCGGTCTGGGAGATCTGGGCCGCCCTGCTCGGCGGCGGACGATTGGTCGTCGTCCCCGAAGAAGTGACGGCCTCGCCGCACGACTTCCACGCTTTGCTGGTCGCCGAACAGGTCAATGTGCTCACGCAAACCCCTTCGGCTGCAGCGGCGTTGACCCCGGACGGGCTGGAGTCCGTGTCGCTGCTCGTCGGCGGGGAGGCCTGCCCCGCCGAGGCGGTGGATCAGTGGGCCCCCGGCCGGATGATGATCAACGCCTACGGCCCCACCGAAGCCACCGTGTACGCCTCGATGAGCAACCCCCTCGTCGTGGGATCGGGCGCCGCACCCATCGGCGTGCCGGTGGCCACCGCGGCGTTGTTCGTGTTGGATCCCTGGCTGCGCCCGGTACCGGCCGGGGTGGTCGGCGAGTTGTACGTCGCCGGCACGGGGGTGGCGTGCGGATACCTCGGCCGGGCCGAGTTGACGGCCTCGCGATTCATCGCCTGCCCGTACGGCGAACCCGGCACCCGGATGTATCGCACCGGTGACCTGGTCCGCTGGCGCTCCGACGGGCAACTCGACTACCTCGGTCGCGCCGACGAGCAAGTCAAAATCCGTGGCTACCGAATCGAACTCGGCGAAATCAAAACAGCTCTCGCCGGCCTCGGTGGCGTGGATCAGGCCGTCGTCGTCACCCGCGACGAGCGCGCCGCCACCCGTCTCGTCGCCTACGTCACCGGCACCGCCGACCCGGCCGGGCTGCGCGCCGCGCTGGCCGAACAGCTTCCGGCCTACATGGTCCCGTCGGCGATCGTCGTACTGGACGAGCTGCCGCTGACCGTCAACGGAAAACTCGACACCCGTGCGCTTCCCGCACCCGATTACGACGACGCCGGTCGCTACCGCGCTCCCACCGACGCCATCGAAGAGATCCTGGCCGGTATCTACGCCCAAGTCCTTGGCCTCGAACGAGTCGGCATCGACGACTCGTTCTTCGACCTGGGCGGCGACAGTATCTTGTCGATGCAAGTGGTTGCCCGATCGCGCGCGGCCGGTGTGCTGTGCCGTCCGCGTGACATCTTCGTCGAGCAGACCGTGGCTCGGCTGGCCCGCGTGGCCAGCGTGGTCGACGACACAGCCGTCGTGGTGGATGAGGGCATCGGACCGGTGCTGGCCACCCCGATCATGCGATGGCTGCAGAACGTCGACGGCCCGGTCGAGCAGTTCAACCAGACGGTCGTCGTGCAGGCACCCGCCGGCGTAACCGAGGCCGAGGTGGTGCTGGTGTTGCAGGCCCTGCTGGATCGGCACGCGATGCTGCGGCTGCGTGTCGACGATGCGTGGTCGCTGCAGGTACCCGAGGCCGGGTCTGTCGCCGCGGGAAGCTGCCTGCGGTGCGTGGATGTGCTCTCCGATGAGGCGCTGACGCGGGCGCGGGAGCGGTTGAACCCCGGCACCGCAACGATGCTGAGCGCGCTGTGGATTACCTCGACGTCCCAGTTGGTACTGATCGCTCATCACCTGACCGTCGACGGGGTATCGTGGCGAATCCTGTTGGAGGACCTCAATATCGCGTGGGCCCAGCACCGAAGCGGGCAGCCGATAGCACTGCCGGCGCCGGGGACCTCCTTCGCCCGGTGGGCTTCGCTGCTCGATGAGCACGCCCGCACCGCGGCGGTGCGTGCGCACGCGGACGCATGGCGGCAGGTCGCGGCGGTACCGAACGCATTGCCGGCACCCCGGCCCGAACTGGACACCTATGCCACCGCCGGACAGTCGTCGGCCGAACTCGATACCGAGACGACCCGCATGCTGCTGGGTGAGGTGCCCGCGGCTTTTCACGCCGGCGTACAAGACATTCTGCTGATCGCGTTCGCCGTGGCCTGGGCAGAGTTCTTGAACACCGGTGCCGCCATCGGTATCGATGTCGAAGGCCATGGCCGCCACGACGAACTGGCCGCCAATGTCGACTTGTCGCGCACGGTCGGATGGTTCACCACGAAATACCTTGTGGCGCTGAGCATCGGCGATCTGGTTTGGGCGCAGGTACGCTCCGGTGAGTCCGCACTGGGAGCGGCGGTCAAGAACGCCAAGGAACAGCTGCGGGCGCTGCCCGATCCACTCAGCTACGGGCTGCTGCGCTATCTCAATCCTGACGCCGAGCTGACCGGACCCGACCCGGCGATCGGTTTCAACTACCTTGGACGACTCGGCGCTGGTGCCGCCGAGCTGTCCGACGATCTATGGCGGGTCAGCCGAGACGGCGTAGCGGTGGCGACCACGGCCGCGGCGATCCCAATGCCGTTGGGACACACCGTGGAACTCAACGCCGTCACTATCGACACCGACGCCGGACCACGCCTACAGGCGACGTGGACATGGGCGCGATCGGTACTCGATGGCGCCCAGGTCGACCGCCTCGGCGAGTTGTGGTTCGAAGCGTTGACGGGGATCTGCGCACACGTTCGCCGGGGCGGAGGCGGGCTGACACCGTCGGATATCGTCCCGGCCCGCCTGACCCAGCAGCAGATCGACGAGCTGTGCCGGCAAGACCACGTCGCCGATATCCTGCCGCTCACCCCGCTGCAGCAGGGGTTGCTCTTCCACGCCAGCGCCGCGAACGGAAACGCCGACGACCTGTACGCGATGCAGCTGGACCTCACTATCGCGGGCCCGCTCGATGCGAACCGGCTGCACGAGGCCGTGCGTACGGTGGTCAACCGTCACCCCAACCTGGCCGCCCGATTCTGTCGGCAGTTCGACGAGCCGGTGCAGCTCATCCTCGTCAATCCCGTTGTGCCCTGGCGTTATTACGTCCTGAGCTCCGAGCAGCGAATCCAGCAGGTCTGCGCCGCCGAACGCAGTGCGGTCTGCGATCTGACCGAACCGCCGGCATTCCGAGTTGCGTTGATCCGCACCGGAGACGACGCGCACCGCTGCGTGCTGACGAATCACCACATCGTGCTGGATGGCTGGTCATTGCCGATCCTGGCGCAGGAGATCTTCGCCAGCTACTACGGGCAGCGCCTACCCGCGGCCGGGTCCTACCGCCGGTTCGTCGCCTGGTTGGCCGAACGAGACGTCGACGCCGCGGCGCGGGCCTGGCGAGAAGCGTTGGCCGGCTTCGACTCCCCCACACTGGTGGGCCCGCCGGGCCGGGTCCGGCCGGGGCGCCGCGGTGTCGCCGGTTCGGCCCTGTCGGAGCAAACCACCCACGCCCTGAACGCGCTCGCCCGCGCGCATCACACCACCGTCAACACCGTGCTGCAGGCCGGCTGGGCGCAAGTGCTGATGTGGCTGACCGGCCAGCGCGACGTCGTCTTCGGCACCGCGGTCTCGGGCCGACCGCCCGAGCTGGCCGGGTCCGATTCGATGGTCGGTCTGCTGATCAACACCGTGCCGGTGCGGGCGACCAGCACGGCGGCCACCACGACGGCCGACTTACTGGACCAGCTGCACCGCACCAACAACCACACGTTCGACCACCAGCACCTGGCGCTGTCCGAAATCCACCGCGCTGCGGGCCACGACCAACTCTTCGACACCCTGTTCGTCTACGAGAACTACCCCATCGACACGTCCACCGTGCTCGGCGACGGTTTGGCCATCACCGCGATGACCGCCCGCGAATTCAATCACTACCCGCTGACCCTGCAGGCGATGCCCGCCGACGAACTCGGCTTACGCGTGGAATACGACACCGAGCTATTCGACGCGGAAACCATTGAGGCGCTGATCGGGCGGTTGCACCGGGTACTGACGGCCATGACCGAGGATGCGGGACGACGGCTGTCCTCGATCCAGTTGCTGGATGACGACGAGCGCGCCCGACTCGACAAGTTCGGCAACCGGGAGATGCTGACGCGACCCGTTCCGGCAGCCAAGTCGATTCCGCAGCTGTTCGCTGCGCAAGCGGCACGCACCCCCGATGCGATCGCGATCACCTGCGACGGCCATTCGATCAGCTACCGCGAACTGGACGAGTCCGCTAACCGGATGGCGCATCTGCTGGCCGAGCAGGGTGCCCGCCCCGGACATTCGGTGGCACTGCTTTTCTCACGCTCCGCCGAGGCGGTCGTCGCGATGCTGGCGGTGCTGAAGACCGGAGCGGCGTACGTGGCGATCGACCCCGCCCATCCCGACAGCCGCATCGAGTTCATGCTCACCGATGCAGCGCCGGTCGCCGCGCTCACCACCGCGGCCCTGCGGCCGCGGCTACGCGGGCACGACCTACCGATCATCGACGTCGACGACCCCGCCGTCGATCTCCGACCCGCCAGTCCGCCAGAAGCGGCACCGTCGCCGGACGACGTCGCTTATCTGATCTACACCTCCGGCACCACCGGTGTCCCGAAAGGTGTTGCGGTCACTCATCGCAACCTGGCCCACCTGGCCGAATCCACACCCGCTCAGCTGCCCGTGCCACAAGTGTGGACGCAGTGTCACTCCTATGGCTTCGACTTCTCGGTATGGGAGATTTGGGCCGCGCTGCTCGGCGGTGCACGCTTGGTGGTGGTACCGGAGTCGGTGACCAGCTCGCCATCGGACTTCCACGCCCTGCTGGTGCGCGAACACGTCAACGTGCTCACCCAAACCCCTTCGGCCGCAGCGGCATTGACTCCACAAGGCCTGGAGTCGGTCGCGCTGCTGCTGGGCGGGGAGGCATGTCCCACCGAAGTGGTGGATCAGTGGGCGCCCGGCCGGGTGGTGATCAATGCCTACGGGCCCACCGAAGCCACCGTGTACGCCTCGATGAGCGCCCCACTGACACCGGACACCGCCGTCGTGCCGATCGGAGCGCCGGTATCGACGGCGGCTCTCTTCGTCCTCGACGGCTGGTTGCGCCCGGTGTCACCGGGTGTGGTCGGCGAGTTGTATGTGGCCGGCGCGGGCGTGGCAGGTGGATATCTCGGCCGCCCCGAATTGACCGCATCCCGATTTGTCGCCTGCCCTTACGGACAACCCGGCAATCGAATGTATCGCACCGGAGACCTGGTGCGCTGGCGCGCCGACGGGCAATTGGACTACCTGGGCCGTGCCGACGATCAGGTCAAGATCCGCGGCTACCGCATAGAACTCGGCGAAATCCAAACGGCGATGGTCAACCTCGACGGCGTCGAACACGCCGTGGTGATCGCCCGCGAGGATCGCCTCGGCGCCAAACGCCTCGTCGGCTACGTCACCGGATCCGCGGACACGGCGGCGCTGCGCAGCGCACTGGTCGAGCGGCTGCCGTCTTACATGGTGCCGTCCGCCTTGGTCGTCCTGCCGGCATTGCCGATGACGCCCAACGGCAAGCTCGACATCCGCGCCTTGCCCGCACCCGAATATCAGGGCATCGGCGGCGACTACCGCGCCCCCGCCACCGCCATCGAGGAGATCCTCGCCGGCATCTATGCGCAAGTCCTCGGCGTCGAACAGGTCGGTGTCGACGACTCCTTCTTCGACCTCGGCGGCGATTCGCTGTCGGCGATGCGGCTGATCACCACGATCAACTCCGGCCTCGACGCGGGCCTGCAGGTGCACACCCTGTTCGACGCTCCGACCATCTCGCGGCTGGCACCGCGCATCGGGACCGGCCGAGGATGGCTGGAGCCATTGGCGGCGCGGCGGCGACCCGCGGTGGTGCCGTTATCCTTTGCCCAATCCCGCTTGTGGTTCCTGGATCAGCTGCAGGGGCCGTCCCCGGTCTACAACATGGCGGTCGCGTTGCGGTTGTCCGGTCGCCTTGATGTCGACGCGCTGGGAGCCGCGCTCGGCGATGTGGTGGCCCGGCACGAGAGCTTGCGGACGCTGTTCGTGGCGCCGGACGGTGTCCCCCAGCAGGTGGTGGTGCCCGCGGAGCGCGCCGAGTTCGCGTGGCAGGTTGTCGATGCCCGTGCCTGGGCCGCGACGAAGCAGGACGCGGCGTTCGAGGCCGCGTCGGGCTACGCGTTCGACTTGACCAACGAGATCCCGTTACGGGCAACTCTTTTCCGCCTTGCCACCGACGATCACGTACTCGTCGGCGTGGTGCACCACATCGCCGCCGACGGCTCCTCGGTCGCCCCATTGGTACGGGATCTCGGCGCCGCGTACGCCGCACGGTGTGCCGGACAAGAACCGGCCTGGACGCAATTGCCTTTGCAATATGCCGATTACACGCTGTGGCAGCACGCGCAGTTCGGTCGTCTCGACGACCCCGGCAGCCCGATCGCCTCCCAGCTGTCCTACTGGGAAGACGCCCTCGCCGGAATACCCGAACGCTTGACGCTGCCCACCGATCGGCCCTACCCGGCCGTGGCCGACCAGCGCGGCGCGACCATGGACATCGAGTGGCCGGCCGAATTGCAGCAGCGGGTGCGCACGCTGGCCCGCGAACACAACGCGACCAGCTTCATGGTGGTGCAAGCCGCCCTCGCCGTACTGCTGGCATCTGTTAGCGCGAGTTCGGATGTGGCGGTGGGCTTCCCGATCGCCGGTCGCCGGGAGGCGGCGCTCGACGAGCTGGTGGGGTTCTTCGTCAACACCCTAGTGCTGCGCGTCGAGGTCGACGGCGATCCCACCGTCACCGAGCTGCTGGCGCAGGTACGACGGCGCAGCCTGACCGCCTACGAACATCAAGACGTGCCCTTCGAAGTTCTCGTCGAACGCCTCAACCCCACCCGGAGCCTCACGCATCACCCGCTGGTTCAGGTGATGCTGGGCTGGCAGAACCTGTACGGTGACGACCCCGCCGCCGCGCTGGCGTTGGGTGATGTCCGGGCCACCCCGCTGCCGATCGACACCCACACCGCGCGAATGGATTTGGCGTTCTCACTGGTCGAACGTTGGACCCGCGACGGTGAGCCCGCCGGGATCCGCGGGACGGTGGAGTATCGCACCGACGTATTCGACGCCGATAGCATCCACACCCTGATCCGGCGATTCGAGCGGGTGCTGCAAGCCATCACCGCCGACCCCACCCGGCGGTTCTCCTCGATCCGGTTGCTGGACGTGGGCGAGCGCGCCCGCCTCGACGAGATCGGCAACCGAGCGGTATTGACCCGGCCTACCACGACCGCGAACTCGGTCCCCACACTGTTCGCCGCGCACGTGGCGCGCGCACCCGAAGCGGTGGCAATCACCTTCGACGGCGTCTCGTTGACGTACCGCAGCCTCGACGAGGCTTCGAACCGGTTGGCGCACTTGCTGGCTGCCAACGGCGTGCGGGCCGGGCAGTGTGTGGCACTCGTGCTGGAGCGCTCTGCCGAGGCGATCGTCGCGATGCTCGCAGTGCTGAAGACGGGTGCTGCTTACCTGGCGATCGACCCGGCGCTGCCCGACGCTCGAATCGGCTTCATGCTCAACGATGCCGCGCCGTCAGCAGCGATCACCACCCGGCAGCTGCTTAACCGGTTGGACGGTCACGACCTCGCGGTGATCATCATCAACGACCCCGCCGTGGACATTCAGCCCGGCACCGCGCTACCGGCGCCGTCGGCCGACGAGATCGCCTACCTCGTCTACACGTCGGGTACCACCGGTACCCCCAAGGGGGTAGCGGTCACACACCGCAACCTGGCGCACTTGGCGGCGTCGACACCGCGAGAGCTGCCCAGCGACCAGGTGTGGACGCAGTGCCACTCGTATGCGTTCGACTTCTCGGTGTGGGAGATCTGGGCCGCCCTGCTCGGCGGAGCGCGGCTGGTGGTGGTGCCCGAGACGGTGACGACCTCACCGGACGACTTCCACGCCTTGCTCGTCGCCGAGCGGGTCAACGTGCTGACCCAAACTCCTTCTGCGGTAGCGGCATTGGTGCCGCAGCAGTTGGAGTCGACCGCGTTACTGCTCGGCGGCGAGCCCTGCCCGGCCGAGGTGGCCAAGCAATGGGCGCACGGTCGTGTGGTGATCAACGCCTACGGCCCCAGCGAGGCCACCGTGTACGCGTCGATGAGCGCACCGTTGGCGCCGGACACGACGGTGGTGCCCATCGGCGCACCGGTGTCGACGGCGGCGCTGTTTGTCCTCGATGCGTGGCTGCGCCCGGTTCCCACCGGTGTGGTCGGCGAGTTGTACATCGCCGGCGACGGCGTGGCGTGCGGGTATCTCGGACGGGCCGGGCTGACGGCAGCACGGTTCATTGCCTGCCCCTTCGGCGGGGCGGAATCGCCTGGACAAAGGATGTATCGCACCGGCGACCTGGTGCGCTGGCGGGCCGACGGACAGCTCGACTACCTCGGGCGCGCCGACGAACAGGTCAAGATCCGCGGCTACCGCATCGAGCTCGGCGAAATCCGTTCAGCGCTGGCCAGTTTGGACGGCGTAGATCAGGCGGTGGTGGTCACTCGCGAAGACCGCCCCGGCACCGCACGCCTGGTCGGCTACATCACCGGCACCGCCGACCCCGCTCGGATACGCGCGGCGCTGGCCGATCGGCTGCCGCCCTATATGGTCCCGTCGGCACTGGTGCGGATCGACGCGCTGCCGCTGACGGTCAACGGGAAACTCGACACGCGCGCCCTGCCCGCACCGGAATACCGCGATGTCGATCGCTACCGCGCCCCTGGCAGCGCGACCGAGGAGATCCTGGCCACCATCTACGCCCAAGTCCTCGGCGTCGAGCGGGTCGGCGTCGACGACTCGTTCTTCGATCTGGGCGGCGACAGCATCTTGTCGATGCAAGTGGTTGCGCAGGCCCGGGCGGCCGGTGTGCTGTGCCGTCCGCGTGACATTTTCGTCGAACAGACGGTCGCGCGGCTGGCCCAGGTTGCCAGTGTGGCCGGCGAACGTGCCATCGCCGATGACGGCATCGGGCCTACGGTGGCCACCCCGATCATGCGCTGGCTGCTGAACATCGACGGTCCGGTCGAGGATTTCAATCAGGCATTGGTGGTACAGGCGCCCGCCGCGGTGACCGAGGACGACGTGGTGGTGGTGCTGCAGGCGCTGCTCGATCGACACGCCATGTTGCGGTTGCGCGTCGACAGCAACGGATCCCTGGAGGTACCCGAGGCCGGTTCGGCGGATGCCCGCGCATGCCTGGACACCGTAGGTGAACTGTCCGAGACGGCGCTGGCCGACGCACGAGCGCGGCTGAACCCGGCTGCCGGGACCATGCTGAGCGCGGTGTGGGCGACCTCCACCGGTCAGCTGATGCTGATCATCCACCACCTGGCCGTCGATGCGGTGTCGTGGCGAATCCTGTTGGAGGACATCAATATCGCCTGGGGACAGCGGCACAACGGGCAGCCGATCGCGCTACCCGCGGGTGGAACCTCGTTCGCCCGGTGGTCGTCGCTGCTGGCCGAATACGCCCGAACCGCCCAGGTCGTCGAGCAGGCCGACGCCTGGACACGGGCGCTGGCGACCCCGGCCCCAATTCCCCCGCCCAACCCCGAGCTCGACACCTACGCCAGTGCCGGTCAGCTGGCGGTGGAGCTGGACGCCGACACCACCCGAATGCTGCTGGGGGAGGCGCCCGCGGCGTTTCACGCCGGCGTGCAAGACATTCTGCTCATCGCGTTCGCGATGGCCTGGGCGGAGTTCCTGAACACCGACTCGCCGATCGGCATCGACGTCGAAGGCCACGGCCGCCACGAGGAGCTGGCCGACGATGTGGACCTCTCGCGCATCGTGGGCTGGTTCACCACCAAATACCCGGTGGCACTGAGGGTTGGCAGCCTGAACTGGGCGCAGGTGCGCGCCGGCGACCCGCCGCTGGGTGCGCTGATCAAGGAGGCCAAAGAACAACTGCGCGCGCTGCCCGACGGAATCACCTACGGACTGCTGCGCTATCTCAACCCCGAGGTAGACCTGACCGGGGCCGACCCGGCGATCGGGTTCAACTATCTCGGGCGACTCGGCGGCGCGACCGAACTCTCCGACGACCTGTGGCAGGTCAGCCAAGACGGACTCTCGATGGCCGCGGCGTCCTCCGCGATTCCAATGCCGTTGGGGCACACCGTCGAACTCAACGCCAGCACGCTGGACACCGACAGCGGACCGCAGCTGCACGCCACCTGGACCTGGGCGCCCTCGGCGATTGATGAGTCGCAGATCAGCCGGCTCAGCCAGCTGTGGTTCGACGCGCTAGCGGGAATCTGCGCTCACGTCCAACGCGGTGGAGGCGGACTGACGCCATCCGATATCGTCCCGGCGCGACTGAGTCAGCAGCAGATCGACGAGTTGTGCCAGCAGGATCGCACCGCCGATATCCTGCCGCTCACCCCACTGCAGCAGGGACTGCTGTTCCACGCCAACACCATCCACGGCAACACCGACGATGTCTACGCAATGCAGCTGGGCATCACCATCACCGGGCCGCTGGACCCCGACCGGCTGCGCCGGGCCGTACACACCGTGGTCGGCCGCCATCCAAACCTGGCCGCCCGCTTCTGCCGCCAGTTCGACGAACCGATCCAGGTCATCCCGGCCGATCCGGTGCCGGCGTGGCAATACATCGAACTCGGCGATGATGCGCAGTCCGTCGAGCGAGTGTCTGCGGCCGAACGTAGCGCGGTCTGCAATCTGACTGAGCCGCCGGCATTCCGGGTGGCATTGATCCACACCGCCAAGGATCGCCATCGACTGGTGCTCACCAACCACCACATCGTGCTCGATGGCTGGTCGCTACCGATCCTGGCCCAGGAGATCTTCGCCAGCTATTTCGGGCATCGACTCCCCGCGCCCACGCCCTACCGCCGGTTCGTCACCTGGCTGGCCGAGCGAGACATCGGTGCCGCGCAGGCGGCCTGGCGAGCGGCGTTCGCGGACTTTGAGATTCCCACCCTGGTGGGCCCACCGGCACGAATTGGGCTGGGGCGCAGAGGGGTACATACTTCTCGGGTCAGCGAGCAGATGACCCAGTCGCTGAGTGACCTGGCTCGCGCACATCACACCACCCTCAATACGGTGTTGCAGGTCGGCTGGGCACAGCTGCTGATGTGGCTGACCGGCCAGCACGACGTCGCCTTCGGCACCGCGGTCTCCGGCCGTCCCACCGACCTCCCCGGCGCGGACTCGATGGTGGGCCTGCTGATCAACACGGTCCCGGTGCGGGCCGACTGCACGCCGCTGACCACCACCGCCGATCTTCTCAACCAACTGCATCGCGCCAACAACGACACCCTCGAGCACCAGCACCTGGCGCTGTCCGAGATCCATCGCGTCACGGGTCACGACCAACTCTTCGACACCCTGTTCGTGTTTGAGAACTACCCCGTCGACGCCGCCACCCTGGCCGGTGTCGACGGGCTGGCCATCACCGAGATGACCGCGCGCGAATACAACCACTATCCCCTGACGCTGCAAGCCATGCCCGGCAAGGAACTCGGGCTGCGCGTCGAGTACGACACCGACGTCTTCGCCGCGGACAGCATCGACACCCTAATCCTGCAACTGCACGACGTACTTCTGGCCATGACTACCGAACCCACCCGCAAGTTGTCGTCGGTTCAGCTGTTGGACTCCGACGAGCAGACGCTGATGGATGAGGTCGGCAACCGGGCGATGTTGGCCCGACGCGCGGCCACGCCGGTGTCGATCCCCGAGTTGTTCGCCGAGCACGTGCAACGCGACCCGGACGCGGTGGCGGTGAGCTTCCAGGGACGCTCACACACCTATCGGGAGCTGGACGAGGCCGCTAATCGGCTGGCGCACCTGGCCGCCGGCCACGGCGCCGGCCCGGGACAGTTTGTGGCACTGCTGTTTACGCGCTCGCCCGAAGCCATTGTCGCGATGCTCGCGGTGCTCAAGACCGGAGCGGCCTATCTGGCGATCGACCCGGCCCTGCCCGACACGCGGATCGGGTTCATGCTGGCCGACGCCGCGCCGATCGCCGCGCTCACCACCGATGATCTGCGCCCGCGACTGGACGGCTACGACGTATCGATCGTCGACGTCAACGACCCCGTCGTGCACACCCAGCCCGCCACCGCGCCGGCGGCACCCTCGCCCGACGATATCGCATACCTGATTTACACGTCCGGCACCACCGGTGTTCCCAAAGGTGTTGCGGTCACTCATCGCAACCTGGCCCACCTGGTCAGCTCGATGCCAACCCACCTGCCCTTGGCACAGGTATGGACGCAATGTCACTCCTACGGCTTCGACTTCTCGGTGTGGGAGATCTGGGCCGCCCTGCTCGGCGGCGGACGACTCGTCGTGGTACCGGAGTCGATAGCCGCCTCACCCGATGACTTCCACGACCTACTCGTCAACGAACACGTCACGGTTCTCACCCAAACACCGTCAGCCGCAGCGGCATTGACGCCAAGCCGATTGGGTTCGGTGGCGGTACTGCTGGGCGGGGAAGCCTGCCCCGCAGACGTCGTGGACCAGTGGGCGGACGGCCGCGTGGTGATCAACGCCTACGGTCCCACCGAGGTCACCGTCTACGCCTCGATGAGTGCGCCGCTGACGGCGGGGTCGGGGGCGGCGCCCATCGGCGGGCCGGTTTCGACCGCGGCGCTGTTCGTGCTTGACGACTGGCTACGCCCCGTCCCGATCGGCGTCGTCGGTGAGTTGTATGTCGCCGGCGACGGCGTGGCATGCGGGTACCTGCACCGGCCGGGATTGACGGCAGCACGATTTGTGCCCTGCCCCTTCGGCGAACGCGGGGCGCGGATGTATCGCACTGGAGACCTGGTCCGTTGGCATCCCGACGGGCAGCTGGACTACGTCGGGCGCGCCGACGAGCAGGTCAAGGTCCGCGGCTACCGTATCGAACTCGGTGAAATCCAAACTGCGCTGGCCAGTTTGGACGGCGTCGAACAAGCCGCCGCGATCACCCGCGAGGACGCGCCCGGCGCTCCCCGCGTGGTCGGGTATGTGACCGGAACCGTCGACCCCGCTGCGTTACGAAATGCGTTGGCCGACAAGCTGCCTGCCTACATGATCCCTGCGGCCATCGTGGCACTCGAGACATTGCCGCTGACTACAAACGGCAAACTCGATATCCGCGCCCTGCCGGCGCCGGACTACCACGACCCCGGCAGCTACCGCGCCCCTACCAACGCCGTCGAGGAAATTCTGACCGGCATCTACGCCCAAGTCCTGGGTCTCGAGCAGGTCGGCACCGACGACTCCTTCTTCGACCTCGGCGGCGACTCGCTCTCGGCTATGCGCCTGATCACCGCTGTCAACTCCGCTCTCGACGCCGACCTGGAAGTCCACACCCTGTTCGACGCACCCACCATCGCCCGGTTGGCGCCAAGGATCGGCACCGACCGAACCGGTCGGCGAACGCCGCTGATCGCAGGCCAGCGGCCGGCTCTGGTTCCGCTGTCATTCGCACAATCCCGGTTGTGGTTCCTCTACCAATTCGAGGGCGGGGTGGCGACCTACAACATGCCGACCGCGTTCCGGATCAACGGGTCACTGGATGTCGAGGCACTGGACGCGGCCCTCGACGACGTGATCGCCCGCCACGAATCGCTGCGCACCATCTTTGTTGAGATCGACGGCGTGCCATATCAGGAGGTGCTACCGGCCGCGGCGGGAATGTGGCGACGCGGCCGCGACGCGGTGGTACCGCTGGCGCGACACCACATGGTCTCCGAAATGGTGGCACTGGCGAAGCATCGCTTCGATTTGTCGGCCGAGATCCCGATTCGTGCGCAGATCTACTCGGTGACAGCCGAGGAATACTACGTCGGGATTGTGGTACACCACATCGCGTTCGACGGATGGTCGCTGGCGCCGATGGTAAGGGACATCGGCGAGGCCTATCGGGCTCGACGACAGCACCGGAACCCGCAACGGGCGCCGTTGTCGGTGCAGTACGTCGACTACACGCTGTGGCAGCGCAAGCAATTCGGTGATCTGGCCGACGCCGACAGCCCGATCGCCGCCCAGCTCGCCTACTGGGAACACGCGCTGGCCGGAATGCCCGAGCGGTTGCAGCTGCCCACCGATCGGCCCTACCCGCTGGTCGCCGACTACCGCGGCTCCCACGTGGCGTTGGAATGGCCCGCCGAGCTGCAACAGCGTATCCGCGAGATCGCCCGCGAGCACCACGCGACCAGCTTCATGGTGATCCAGGCCGCCCTGGCGGTGCTGCTCTCGGCGGTCAGCGCCAGTTCCGATGTGGCGGTGGGGTTCCCGATCGCCGGTCGGCGTGACCCGGCGCTCGACGAACTGGTCGGCTTCTTCGTCAATACCCTGGTGCTGCGTGTCGAGGTGGAAGGGGATCCCACCTTTGCCGAGCTGCTGGCGCAGGTCCGTCGACGCAGCCTTGGCGCCTACGAGCACCAAGACGTGCCCTTCGAGGTCCTGGTCGAGCGCATCAATCCCACCCGGTCGCTGACTCATCACCCGTTGATCCAGGTGATGCTGGCCTGGCAGAGCGCCCCGGGACACCGGGTCGACTCCGCCACCGGATTGGCCCTCGATGATCTGCAGGTCGCCCAGCTGCCGATGGACACCCAAACCGCCCGAATGGATTTGGTGTTCCACCTCGCTGAACACTGGGATGGTGCCGGTGACCCGGCCGGGATCGCCGGGACGGTCGAATATCGCACCGACGTGTTCGACGCGGCCACCATCAGTACGCTCATCCAGCGCCTGCAACGGGTGTTGGTGGCGATCACCACCGACCCGACCCAGCGGTTGTCGTCGGCGGATCTCCTTGAGCCCGAAGAGTATGCGCGCCTCGACCGTTGGGGCAACCGGCCGTTGCTGGGCCGGCCTCCCTTGGCAGGCGCGTCGATTCCGCTGCGCTGGGCCGAGCAAGTCGCGCGCACACCCGGGGCGCTGGCCGTCACCTTCGCCGGCCTGTCGATGACCTACCGGGAGCTCGAGGAGGACGCGAACCGGTTGGCGCATCTGCTGACCGCGCACGGAGCAGCCCCGGGACAGACGGTGGCACTGCTGTTCACCCGTTCCGCCGAGGCGATCATCGCGATCCTCGCGGTGCTGAAAACCGGGGCGGCTTACCTGGCGCTCGATCCGGCCCACCCCGACGCCCGGATCGGATTCATGGTCGCCGACGCCAGGCCGGTCGCCGCGATCACCACCGCCGCGCTGTCCGACCGCTTGGGCGGGCACGACCTGGCGGTCGTTTCGGTCGACGATCCCCGCATCTCCGGCTACCCCATTACCCCACTACCGGCGCCGGACCCCGATGACATCGCCTACATCATCTACACGTCGGGCACCACCGGCACTCCCAAGGGTGTCGCCGTCCCGCACCGCAACGTGACCCGGCTGCTGTCCTCGCTCGAGGGCGAGCTGGAGATGAAACAGGCTTGGACACAATGTCATTCGCTGGCTTTCGACTTCTCGGTCTGGGAGATCTGGGGTGCGCTGCTCTATGGCGGGCGGCTGGTGGTGGTGCCCGAATCGGTGGCCCGCTCGCCCGAGGACTTCCACGCGCTGCTCGTCGCCGAACGTGTCGGTGTGCTGAGCCGAACCCCGACGGCGTTCTATGCGCTGCAAACCGCCGATACGCTCTCACCCCAACTCGCCGAACAGCTGGCGCTTCAGACCGTGGTGTTCGGCGGTGAAGCCCTTGAGCCACAACGTCTTCGGACGTGGTTGCAAAAGCATCCACGCTCGCCACGGCTGATCAATATGTACGGCATCACCGAGACGACGGTGCACGCCTCGTTCCGGGAGCTCGTCGACGGCGACGTCGACAGCCCGGTCAGCCCCATCGGCGGGCCGCTGGCGCATCTGGCGTTTTTCGTGCTGGACAACTGGTTACGCCGGGTTCCGGCCGGCGTGGTCGGGGAGTTGTACGTGGCCGGTGCCGGACTGGCCGACGGATACGTGCGCCGGCCGGACTTGACGGCGTCGCGGTTCCTGGCGTGCCCCTTCGGGGGGCCGGGAACACGAATGTATCGCACCGGCGATCTGGTGTCGTGGAGCGCCGACGGACAGTTGCGGTATGTCGGGCGCGCCGACGAGCAGGTCAAGATCCGGGGCTACCGCATCGAACTGGGCGAGATCGAGAATGCCTTGCTGGATTGCCCGCAGGTCACCCAGGCCGTCACCATGGTGCACCACGGCAACGCCGGCGAAAACCTCGTCGCTTACCTCACCCTGCGGCGCACCAGCACCGCCGACCATGACGCGGAAATCGTCGGCCAGTGGCAGGACGTGTACGACGACCTGTACGAAGGCCAAGACGCGGTGCCGCAATTCGGCATGGACTTCCGCGGCTGGAACAGCAGCTACACCGGTGAACCGATTCCGCTCGAGGAGATGCACGAGTGGCGGGCGGCCACGGTGCACCGGATCATGGGCCTGCGGCCGCGCCGGGTACTGGAGATCGGCGCCGGCTCCGGGCTGCTGCTGTCGCAGATCGCCCCGCACTGTGAGCGCTACGTCGCGACGGATATGTCGGCGGTGGCCATCGACAACCTCGCCCGTTCGCTGGAGCGGCTGCAAATCCCGTGGCGTGATCGGGTGCAGCTGCTGGCCCGGCCCGCACACGTGACCCACGGATTGCCCCCCGGCTACTTCGACACGATCGTCGTCAACTCGGTTGTCCAGTACTTCCCGAACGCGGCGTACTTGGCCGATGTGATCGACAACGCCATGGAGCTGCTCGCGCCGGGCGGCGCACTGTTCCTCGGCGACATCCGTAACCACGCCCTGCAAGAGGCCTTTCAAACCGGGGTCGCCCTCGCCCGCACCACCACCGCCGACGTCGCCGAGATCCGCCAGCGGGTCCACCGCGCCGTGGTCAGTGAACCTGAATTACTGTTGGCCCCAGACTTTTTCACCACCTGGGCCGCCGGTCACCCGTCCGCCGCCGGACTCGACATCCAAGTCAAGCGCGGCATGGCCGACAACGAACTCAACCGGTACCGCTACGACGTCGTCATCCGCAAGACCCCGGCACCGGTACGTTCCGTGGCGTCGGCTCCCGGCTGGACGTGGAGCGAGTGCGCGGGCCTGCTCGGCCTGCACACCCGCCTGTCCTCGCAACGTCCCGCCGCGGTGCGCGTCACCGGGATCCCGCGGGCCGGACTGGCCAGCGACGTACGCATCGAACGCGCGCTGGCCGACGGGTTCCCGTTGGCCGATGCGCTCACCCCGCCCACGCCTGCCCCCGACAGCGTCACTCCCGAACAGCTACACCGCCTCGGCGAAAACGCCGGCTACCACGTCGCGGTCACCTGGGGCGCCGAGCCGGGCACCATTGACGCCGTCTTCCTCGTCCCCGCCGGTTCCCCGCTGACCGACCTCTACCTGCCTCCCGCCGCGGCCCACCCGCGCGGCGCGCACGCCAACAACCCCAACACCAACATGGAGATCAGCGCGGTGCGCCAGCGGTTGAGCGCGCGGTTGCCCGAATACATGGTGCCGGCGCAGATCGTGGTGCTCGACGAGTTCCCGTTGACGTCGTCGGGCAAGATCGACAGCAAGGCGCTTCCAGCGCCGGTGTTCGCCGCCACGCCATTCCAGGCCCCGCAAACCGAGACGGAGCAGGTCATCGCGGCGATCTACGCCCAGGTCCTGGGGATCGAGCGGGTCGGAGTCGACGACTCGTTCTTCGACCTCGGGGGCGATTCACTCTCCGCGATGCGGGTGATCGCCGCGATCAACGCCGCCCTCGATGTTCACCTTCCGGTCCGCACCATGTTCTACGCCCCGTCGGTGCGAAATCTCAGTGAGCAGCTCGGCGCGCAGGACAGCGCCGCGGAGGTGGTCCCGGTCGAGGTCTTCCAGGAGGGCACCGGCGCACCGCTGTGCTGCATTCACGACGGCCTCGGACTCAGCTGGGCGTATCGTGCGCTGGGCGAGTACGTGGATTGCCCCATCATCGGGATCAACCAGATCTCACACGACGGCGAAGCCGGGCCGGCTTCGATTCGCGGGATCGCGGCAACCTACGCCGACCGCATCCAAGCCCGCTATCCCGACGGGCCCTACAAGCTTCTCGGTTGGTCGTTCGGCGGCGTCGTCGCCCACGAACTAGCGATCGAACTGCAGCGACGCGGACGCGTAGTCGAGAGCCTGGTGCTGATCGACCCGGTGTTCAGCGCCAACAAGTTCGTCGCGAGGCTCAACGCCAACCGGGCCATCGCAAAGAACGAGACGCTGGACGAAAGCCAGATCCTGGAACACATCTTGCGGACCAATCGGATCGACATTCCCGTGCAGTCCGGGCCGCTGGACTACCGGCAGGCCGAGGAATTGGTGCATCAGCACGGGGCGGGGATCCCGCTGCCGCCCCAGCAGCTGCTGGAGTTCATGGTGCACAGCGTCCAGACCAACCAGCGACACCTGCTGGACCACGTGCCCGGTGTGTTCGACGGCGACATGGTCATCTTCTGCGCCGCCCGGGGCAGAACCGACGACGGGCGGGGACGGTCACGGTGGCGAAGCCTGCGAAACGGGCGAGCCGCGCGGTCCCAGCAGCGGCTCTGGCGACCATATGTCGCCGGAGAAATCGCCATCTACTCGGTCGACAGCACGCATCTCGAGATGCTGACCGCCGATGCGCTGAGCACCTATGGCGAACAACTCGGGCTCTATCTGCACACCAGGGTGACGCAGCGCTGAGGCCTAGCCTTCGAGCTCCTTCTTCAGGTTGGCCAGTACCTCACCCTGAATTTTCTTCAGTCCCAACGGTGCAAACGTCTTTTCGAAAAAGCCCTTGACGCCGCCGGCCCCCGTCCAGCTGGTTTTGACGGTCACGCTCGATCCGGGTCCCGCCGGAGCCACCGTCCAGTTGGTGATCATCGAGGAGTTCGCGTCCTTCTCGATGACGCTGTGACCAGCGACATCGACCGTTGCCTGCACGTCGCGGCTCCGGGATTTGGTGGCTTGAAGCTTCCACTTGACGACGGTGCCCTGGCCCTGGCCGCCCTGCAGCACCTGGTATTCGCTGTAGTGCGAGGACAGGATCTTCGGGCGGACGGTCTGGTAGTCCGCCACCGCGGCGAGCGTGGCCCCGGGCTCGACGTTGATCAAGATGGTGCTGGCTGCGCTGACCTGTGCCATCAGGCGCGACTCCTCTGTTGTGATGCCGCTCGCGAGCGGGTGCACGGGGTGTGGTCGAAGACTAGGGTATATGTGGTGCCAGGATCAGGATCTGCACTCTCGGCTCACACGTCGGGCGTCGATCGGTTGATGGCGAGTTATCGTTCCATCCCCGTAACGTCCGCGGTGCGGCTCGCCAAGCCCACGTCAAACCTGTTCCGCGCCCGCACTAAACGCGATGCCCGCGGTCTGGATACCTCGGGACTGACCGGCGTCCTGAGTGTCGATCCCGAAGCCCGCACCGCCGATGTGGCCGGCATGTGCACCTATCAGGATTTGGTGGCGGCGACCCTGCCCTATGGCCTGTCGCCACTGGTGGTCCCGCAGCTCAAGACCATTACGCTCGGCGGCGCGGTCAGCGGCCTGGGCATCGAATCGGCGTCGTTCCGCAACGGGTTGCCACACGAATCGGTGCTGGAAATGGATATCCTCACCGGCGCCGGCGAATTACTCACCGCATCGCGCGATCAGCACTGCGACCTATTCCGGGCTTTTCCCAATTCCTATGGAACACTGGGCTATTCGACGAGGCTACGGATCGAGCTGGAACCGATCGCGCCGTTTGTGGCGTTGCGGCACATCCGCTTTCACTCATTGCCCGAACTGGTCGCGGCCGCCGAACGCATCATCGACACCGGCGGGCGTGACGGGACCCCGGTCGACTATCTCGACGGCGTGGTCTTCGGTCCCGACGAGAGTTACCTGTGCGTGGGCCGACGCACCACCACCCCGGGGCCGGTCAGCGACTACACCGGAAAAAACATCTACTACCAGTCGATGCAGCACGACACCGCGGATCGGGCGGACACCAAAGACGACCGGCTGACGATGCACGACTATTTCTGGCGCTGGGACACCGACTGGTTTTGGTGCTCACGCGCGTTCGGCGTGCAGAACCCTGCGCTGCGCCGTTGGTGGCCGCGCCGCTACCGGCGCAGCAGCGTCTACTCCAAGCTCGTGGCGATAGATCGCCGGTTCGGGGTTTCCGACCGGATCGAGGCCCGCCATGGGCGTCCGGCTCGGGAGCGGGTGGTCCAGGACGTCGAGGTGCCGATTGGGCGCGCCTGCGAGTTTCTGGAGTGGTTTCTGGACAACGTCCCGATCACGCCGATCTGGTTGTGCCCGTTGAGACTTCGCGATCATGACGGCTGGCCGCTGTATCCGATACCGGCGGAGGTCAGCTACGTCAACATCGGGTTCTGGTCCTCGGTGCCCGCCGGTGACGGTGTGGGGGTTACCAACCGGGCAATCGAGGCGAAGGTCAGTGAGCTCGACGGGCACAAGTCGTTGTACTCCGACTCCTTCTACACCCGTGAGGAATTCGACCAGCTTTACGGCGGCGAGGCCTACAAGGCGGTCAAAAAATCCTACGATCCCGACTCTCGTCTGCTCGATCTCTATGCAAAGGCGGTGCAACGGCGATGACGACGACCAAGGAGCCCGACCACTCCATTACGGGCAAGCTGAACATGGCCGAGGTGCTGGCCATCTTCACCGCAAGCGGCGGGCACCCGCTCAAGTTCACCGCGTACGACGGCAGCACGGCCGGAAGCGCGGACGCTGCGCTGGGACTGGATCTTTGCTCACCGCGTGGCACTACCTACCTGGCGACGGCGCCCGGCGAGCTCGGCATCGCCCGTGCTTACATCTCGGGCGACCTGCAGCCCATCGGCGTGCATCCGGGCGATCCCTACGAGCTGCTCCGAATGCTGGCCGACCGCGTCGATTTCAAGCGGCCGTCAGCGTGGACCCTGGCTCAGGTGGTGCGCTCGATCGGTATCGAACATCTGGTGCCGATTGCGCCGCCGGCGCTGGAAACGCCGCCGCGGTGGCGCCGGTTCGCAGAAGGCTTGCTGCACAGCAAGTCCCGAGATGCGGGGGCGATCCATCACCACTACGACGTGTCCAACACGTTCTACGAATGGGTGCTGGGGCCGTCGATGACCTACACCTGCGCGGTGTATCCGGACGCCGACGCGACTCTGGAAGAGGCGCAAGACAATAAGTACCGGCTGATCTTCGAGAAGCTCAAGCTGCAACCGGGCGACCGGCTGCTCGACGTGGGATGCGGCTGGGGCGGAATGGTGCGGTACGCCGCTCGCCACGGTGTTCGGGCCATCGGCGCGACCCTGTCGGCCGAACAGGCGAAGTGGGCGCAAAAAGCCATCGAGGACCAAGGCCTCGCCGACTTGGCCGAGGTGCGCCACTCCGACTACCGCGACGTGCCGGAGTCGGGCTTTGACGCCGTTTCGTCGATCGGGCTGACCGAGCACATCGGGGTGAAGAATTACCCAGCCTATTTCGCCTTCCTCAAGTCGAGGCTGCGCACCGGCGGTCTGCTGCTCAACCACTGCATCACCCGTCACGACAACGAGCAGCACACGTTTGCGAACGGTTTCACCGACCGCTACGTCTTCCCCGACGGTGAGCTGACCGGTTCGGGACGCATCATGACCGACGTTCAGGACACGGGTTTCGAGGTGTTGCACACGGAGAACTTCCGCCACCACTACGCGATGACGTTGCGCGACTGGTGCCGCAACCTCGTCGAGCACTGGGACGAGGCTGTTGAGGAAGTCGGTCTTGCTGTCGCCAAGGTATGGGGCCTGTACATGGCGGCTTCACGAGTTGCGTTCGACGAGAACAACCTTCAGCTCCATCACATCCTGGCCGCCAACGTGGAGCGGCGCGGCGCCGACAATCTGCCGCTGCGCCCGTGGTGGCGACCTTAGGCTCAGACCCCGTCGATCCGGCGCGCGCCTAACTCGTTCTGCAGCAGCTCGAGTGCGGCCTCTTCGGGGTCGCGACGCGGTGCCGACGGGTCGCTGCGACCGGCTTCGGCGAGCATGTGTTCTTCTTCGTCACGTTGAACGGATTCCGCAGCCGCAGCGTCGCTTACGGGTGCCTCGTCCTCGGCGGGTGGCGGCACGACTCTCCGACGGGGGGGTGCGGGCGCGACCGCACTGCTGGGAGTCGGCGGCGCGACCGGTGCCGACGCCGGGGAGCCGGCGTCGCAACGGACCCGCCAGTTCACGCCGAGCGCGTCCTTGAGCGCGTCCGCGATGACGTCGGCGTTGCGCTGTTCGGACAACCGCTTGGCCAACGGCGCCGACTCGTGCGTGAGCACCAGGGTGTCGCCCTCCACGGCGCGTACGGTGGCGCCGGCCAGCATCACCTCGGTGGTGCGGCTGCGCTCGCGCACCTTGTCGCGCACCGTCGGCCACATCGTTCGCACCGCCGCGGCATTGAGTTCGCCTGGGGCAGAGGGTGGTTCGGGGATGTTGGCCGACTTGTGCTCCGGATTCGGCACCGGGTCGGGGGGCGGCGCCACAACCGATTCGGGAACCGGCTCGGGGTCGGGGTCGGGGTCGGGGTCGGCGGGCTTAACCTCGACCGGTGGGCGCGCGGCCGGGCGGGCAACCGGCTCGGCCGGCGGTGGGGTGGCCACCGGTGCCGCGGGTACGGCGACTGGCGCGGCTTCGGAGGCGGGGATGGACATCGCCAGCCGGGTCTCGATCCGCTCGATGCGGTGCAGCAGCGCCGATTCGGCGTCGCTGGCCGACGGCAGCAGCAGACGTGCACAGACCACTTCGAGCAGCAGCCGGGGCGCGGTTGCACCGCGCATCTCCCCCAGGCCGGCCTGCACCACTTCGGCGTAGCGGGTCAGCGTCCCCGCACCGATTCGGGCCGCTTGATCGCGCATGCGATCCAGCACGTCTTCCGGGGCGTCGACCACGCCACGGCTTATCGCATCCGGAACCGCTTGCAGCACAATGAGATCGCGGAACCGCTCCAGCAGATCGGTGGCAAAGCGGCGCGGGTCGTGCCCGGCGTCGATCACCGACTCGACCGCGCCGAACAGCGCGGCGGCATCCCCGGCGCCCAGCGCGTCGACGGCGTCGTCGATCAACGCGACGTCGGTGGCGCCCAGCAGACCCAGTGCTCGCGGGTAGGTGACGTGGTTGTCGTCGGCCCCGGCCACCAGTTGGTCCAGCACGGAAAGCGTGTCGCGGGGCGAACCACCTCCGGCACGGATCACCAGCGGGTACACCGCGTCGTCGACGACCACGCCTTCTTGTTCGCAGATCCGCCCGATCAGCGAGCGCATGGTCTTGGGGGGCAACAACCGGAACGGGTAGTGATGGGTGCGCGAGCGGATCGTCGGCAGCACCTTCTCCGGTTGGGTGGTGGCGAAAATGAAGATGAGGTGCTCGGGCGGCTCCTCGACGATCTTGAGCAGCGCGTTGAACCCCGCCGTCGTCACCATGTGCGCCTCGTCGACGATGAACACCCGATAGCGCGACTGCGCCGGCGCGTAGAAGGCGCGGTCGCGTAGTTCGCGGGTGTCGTCCACGCCGCCGTGGCTGGCGGCGTCGAGTTCCACCACGTCGATGCTGCCGGGCGCGTTGGGCGCCAGCGCCTGGCAGGAGTCGCACACCCCGCACGGGGTGGCGGTCGGCCCCTGGGCGCAGTTCAGCGACCGGGCCAGGATGCGGGCAGACGACGTCTTTCCGCATCCACGCGGCCCGGAGAACAGGTACGCGTGGTTGATCCGGCCGGCCTCCAGCGCGATGGACAGCGGCTCGGTGACGTGCTCCTGCCCCACCACTTCGGCGAAGGTTGCCGGTCGGTACTTGCGGTAGAGAGCCACGGTCAGCAGGCTACCGGCGCCGTGCGACGACGATGCGGGCACCGCAGGTCCCGCTGAGGAGTCGCACCCTCAACACCGCGACGACGATGCGGGCACCGCAGGTCCCGCTGAGGAGTCGCACCCTCAACACCGCGACGACGATGCGGGCACCGCAGGTCCCGCTGAGGAGTCGCACCCTCAACACCGCGACGACGATGCGGGCACCGCAGGTCCCGCTGTGGGGGCACCTCCCGCTTGCGGGGGAAAGGCCAGCCGTCAGGTGTGCATCAACGGCTTCCAGTGCGCAAGCACGGCGCCGTCGGCGCAGAATCGACGCCGTCAGTTCGCACTCGGCGCCGCGGCGCCCAGCCGGGCCTCGGAAGCCGCCAGCAGCGCGCAGGTCGCCAGCCCGTCGACGGCGTCGCGCAGGTCCGGCAGCGACGGGAAGGTGGGCGCGATGCGGATGTTCTTGTCCTCCGGATCCTTGCGGTACGGGAACGTCGCACCCGCCTCGGTGACGGCGATACCAGCGTCCTTGGCCAGCGCGACGGTCCGGCGCGCGGTCCCGGGCCACACGTCGAGGCTGATGAAGTAGCCGCCCTTGGGGTCGGTCCAGGACGCGATCTTGGAATCGCCGAGCCGCTGCTCGAGGATCTCGAGCGTCAGGGCGAACTTCGGCGCCAGGATCTGCTGGTGGCGTTGCATCTGCAGGCGGACCCCGTCGGCGTCGCCGAAGAATCGCAGGTGCCGCAGCTGGTTGATCTTGTCCGGGCCGATCGATTTCTTCCCCGCGTACTGCAGGTACCAGGCGATGTTGCCCAGCGATCCGCCCAAGAAGCTGACGCCCGCGCCGGCGAAGGTGATCTTCGAGGTCGACGCGAAGACATAGGGGCGGTTCGGGTTACCGGCCGCGGCGGCGAGCCCGAGGATGTCGATCTGGCTCAAGAAGTCGTGCGTCAGGGTGTGCACCGCGTAGGCGTTGTCCCAGAAGATCCGGAAGTCGGCGGCCGCCGTCCGCATCTGCACCAGCCGCCGCACGGTTTCCCAGGAGTAGGTCACGCCGGTGGGGTTGCCGAACACCGGCACCGTCCACATCCCTTTGATCGCGGGGTCGACGGCGACCAGCTCCTCGATCAGGTCGACGTCGGGGCCGTCGTCGCGCATCGGGATCAGGATCATCTCGATGCCCATGGTCTCGGTGATGGCGAAGTGCCGGTCGTAGCCGGGTGCTGGGCACAGGAACTTGATGCTCGGCTCGTCCTTCCAGGGCCGCTGCGAGTCCACGCCTCCGTGGAGCATCGAGAAGGCGACGAGATCGTGCATCAGCTCCAGGCTGGAGTTGTTCCCGGCAATCAGGTTGGGCACCGGGATGCCCAGCAACTCGCCGAAGATGGCCCGGAGTCCGGGCAGGCCGTGCAGGCCGCCGTAGTTGCGGGTGTCGGTCCCCTCGGCGTCGCGGAAGTCGTCGCCGGGCAGGCTCAGCAGCTGGTTGGACAGATCGAGCTGCTCGGGGGCGGGTTTCCCACGGGTCAGATCCAGGTGCAGCTTCTTGGCCTGCAGTTCCGCGTAGTCCTGCTGATGACGGGAGTGCCGTGCGGTGAGCTCTTCGGGGCTGAGGGAATCGAACGCCACCATGCTTTTTGCAGGGCCCTTTCGCTGTCGAACGCCTGAGGGTGACGGGCCGGCTCGCGGCGTAAGCGCTGGTCGCGCGGCCCCACACATAGGGGACCCCGCGCACCCGACAGAGCCCATTGACCCTTGCTGCCTTCCGGCCCTGGGGGAGTTCACAGGATAGACGCCGCGCGGGGTCCATGGCGAGTGTAGTCCCTGGCTCGGGGCAGCCGATGACGGCCGACCGACATTCCACGTTGACCCAGCCGCTACCATTGCCACGGAGGATTCGCCTAGTGGCCTATGGCGCTCGCCTGGAACGCGGGTTGGGTTAACAGCCCTCGCGGGTTCAAATCCCGCATCCTCCGCAAATCGGGTTCACTCGGTTTCCGGACGCGGCCGAACGGTTGTTTGGAATCTGTTTGGCTGCATTTAGGCTGACGTGGGCTCACCAGTATGAGGGAGGCGTATGGGGCGCAAGGTCGCCATACCGTGGCACTTGGTGTTTTCGATCGGTGCTGGCGTCCTCTATTTCCTCTGCGTGTTGCCCCGCTGGTCCGAGTTGATGGGCGACACATCGCGCGGACTGGGGATGGCGGGCCGCATCGGCGCGGGCGCGCTGATCGCCCTGGCCGCGCTGCCCGTGGTGTTCACTCACCTACGGACCCGCAAGCCGGAGCTGGGCATCCCGCAAATGGCCCTGACGATCCGGATCTGGTCGATAGTGGGCCACGTGCTGGCCGGGGTGCTGATCATCGGCACCGCGATCAGCGAGATCTGGCTCAACCTGGACGCTGCCGGACAATATCTTTTCGGGATCTACGGCGCCGCCGCCGCGATTGCCCTGCTCGGATTTTTCGCCTTCTATCTGTCGTTCGTGGCCGAGTTGCCGCCTCCCGCGCCGAAGCCGATCAAGGCCAAGAAGCCCAAGAAGTCCAGGAAGCCCAGTCTGCGCCGTAAGAAGGGCGACGAGGCGGACGCCACCGAAGCCGAAGACATCGAAGACGTCGAAGAAACCGACGAAGCCGACACCGTCACAGCCGCCGAGGCCGTCGGGGACGAAAAGGCCGACGAAGCCGACGATGTCGAAGAAGCCGATGAAGCCGATGAAGCCGAGGCCGAGCCGGAACCAGCCGAAGAACCCATCGAGCCCGCACAAGAACCTGTCGGGCCCACCGCGAAAGCTGTCGACGCCGTCAAAGCCGAGAAGCCGGCTACTGACGACGCCGCCCAGCCGTCCGGCGAGACCGACGAGGACGAGACCGAGACCGAGGAACCCCGCTCCGGGCTGCGCAACCGTCGCCCGGAGGGCAAGGGCTCGCATCGCATGCGGCGCAGGCGCACCCGCGGCGGCGTCGCGCTCGACGAGTGATCAGTCGCGGCGTTTAAGACTCTCCACGTAGTCGGCCAGGCGCTGCTGCGTCTCGTCTGAACCCCACAGCTGGCGTACGTCGGCGTCGGTAGCAGCGCCTTGGCGAATCCGCGCCACGGCCGGGGCGCGTAGCTGGGCCTTCGTAGCGCGATATGCCTCGACCGGCAGCTCGCCAAGCTCGGCGGCCTCGCCCACCGCCGCCTCGATCAGATCGTCGGTGACGATGCGGTGGGCCAGCCCACGCGCGATCGCGTCGGCCCCCCGGTAGGTGCGCGCGCCGAGCAGCACCTCCTCGGCGCCATCCCCGCAGGCATAACGCATCACTTCCAGCGCGGCGACCGGGAAAGAAACACCGACGCGAACCTCGGCCGCACCGATTCCGGCTTCGGGTCCGATCAGCCGGCGATCACAGGCACACGCCAGCACACACCCCCCGGCGATCGCGGCGCCGTTGATGGCGGCCACGGTCGGCCACGGAAAGTTGAACAACGCGTCGAACGTGTCAGACAGCGCCGGAACCAGCCGGTCGGTGTAGTCACGGCCGCCGTCGACCACGCGGTTGAGGTCGACCCCCGCGGAAAACACCCGGCCGGAGCCGGTGACGACCAGCGGACCGTTGCCCGACTCCTGCAGTTCACGAAAGGTTCGGGTCAGCTCTTCGAGCACTTCCACATCGAGGGCGTTGACGCGCCCCGACGACAGGGTCAGCACCCGCACCGAAGCTGTCCCCGTTTTCAACGTCTGGATCTCTATCACAAGGACACTCAAGCATTCGCCGGAAGCGCTACTGCTGGTGGGTCAGTCTGGCCAGGATCACCGGAATATCGGTGTTCTCGTCGCAGTGATAGCTCGCGCAGACGCGGTGATAGCCGTCGGCGATCTGCAGCGGAACACCCGTCACGATGTCGCCGCGCACCAGCAGGATGGGCGAGAGCGCAATGCCTTTCTCGATCTTGGTGAGGTCGGCGGCGACGTGTGGGTTGTCGACCGGCAACAGGCTCAGCCGCGCGGCCCGCAGGATGTCCTTGGCCTTCTTATGCGTCACCGATCCGCTCTGCAGCCGTTTCGCGAGCTTCCTGACCATCGGCGGGTCCGCGAGTAGGTCGAGGTAATCGCAAGCTGCCGGAAAGTCATGTGCCTCAGGCGTTTCCAACCATTTCGCGCTGGCCATCGGATCTCTCCCTTCCTCGGGTCCCCGCCGACGGAGCCTACCGGCTGCACCTGAAAATTGGGATCGGTAGCAACGCCGGAGCTTTGTACTTGCTCCATGACGACGCCAACAGGGCGACGCATGAAGGAAGGAACGACAGTGAAACGTCTTCTCGTGGGCGCAATCGGAACCCTCGGCGTGGCAGCGACCGTGGTGGGCTGCTCGAGCGGCGGCCACACGGCCAGCCCGGCGTCGAGCACGGCCGCCAGCGTCGCCTCCGGGAGCGGTGCTCAGGTCAAGGTCGGCGGCGCCGACCTGGCGGGCGTCAACCCGGCGTCGGTGACCTGCGTGAAGCAGGGCGGCAAGATCGACATCGGTAGCGGCTCCACCGGCGGTGCGCAGCAGGCGCTGGCCGTCGTGATGACCGACGAGGCGACCCCGAAGGTCGAATCGTTGGCGCTGGTGGTGGACGGCAACGCCCTGTCGGTCGCCAACAACATGGGCGCGAAGGTCGGGTCGGCCAACGTGGCAGTCGACGGCAAGACCTACACCATCACCGGGCAGGCGCAGGGCGCCGACCTGAAAAACCCGATGGCCGGGATGATCACCAAGGACTTCAGCATCAAGGTGACGTGCGGTTGATCGGTTCCACTCCGGGCGGCGGGCGTGCCTCACTCACACGTCCGCCGCACCGTCCGGACTTATGATGCAGCCGTGTCGATCTCCGGCGAATTAGCGCGGGCCCGCCGCCTGACATTGGTTGCCGACGAGACCGGCGCCCGGGAACTGTTGCTGTCCCTGATGCCCGCGATCGAGCAAGAAGACCGCGACGACCTGATCCTGGAGGTCTTCGCGCAGCTGGGCGAGATCTACTTGGCGCGGGGCGCGAACGACGGAGTGCACGAGTGTATCCGGCGCATCCGCGACTGCCTGGCGATCTACTCCGCGATTATCGCCGGCACGATGCCGCAAGCCGCCGCTCAGGTGAGGATGCCGGCAGCCGACATACCGCGGATGATCCGTCGCTATTCGCGACGAGCGCAGTTCCTGCAGACCGGCGTGAGCGCCGTGCTGGGCGATCACGAAGGCGCCGAGACGGCCCTGGCCGAGTTGAGCCGCTCCGACGATACGTTTCCCGAGCTGGCCGACGAGCACGCCCGGCTGATCGTGCAAGCGCAGGTGTTGTGCGCGACCGCGCTGTGTGACGACGACCTGCATGTGCGGTCGGTTCCACTGTGGGAGCACGTGGTTGATGCGATCGACCGCCTGGGCGACGACGAATTCGACGACCAGCTGCGGGTGGACGCGTCCACCGCGTACGGCAGGTTCTGTGTCGAGACCGGCCGGCTAACCGAAGCCGAACCCTGGCTGCGTCGCGCCGGCGCTCGAGCGCGGGCGCGGGGATGGGAATTAGCCGAGGCGAGAACGCAATTGGAGCGCGCGGTGGCGCGGTGGCTGGTCAGTGATCACGCGGGGACCGAGCAGCTGGTCGCCGAGGCCTATCCCGTCATCGCACGATATGAACGGGCCCACGACGTCGCGCGGTGCTGGCTGTACCTGGGACTCACCCGGCTGGCATCCGGCGCGCTGGAAGGCGCCGACGAATGCTGGGAGCATGCCGAGCGACACTGGCGCGAGCTGGGAAAGCCATTGCATCTGCACCGCATCCTGTTGCAGCGCAGCTGGATAGCGATTTTTTGGAGCAAATTCGCCGACGCCGTCGAGCTGATCGCCCAGGCCCGGGAACTGCTGGACTCGTCGCCACGCAGCAGTTGGCTACAGTACGCCCAACTCGACAGTCATCTCGGCACGGTGTGGCGCGCGGATGCGTTGGCGGACCTCGGCTTCGACAGCTCGGGCGATCCCGACGAAACGCTGGAGGAAACCGAGGCGCGCCAAGCCGAAGGACTCGGGATCCTGAAGGGTGAGGTCGGCACTCCCGAATACTGGCGTGGCATGGCCAAACTCGAACAGGCCGCCGAGCTCAAGGTACCGGCCGCGCTCGCGGTCGACTCGGTGCGGTTTTCGATCGCCGACGCCGACGCGCGAGCGCGCTGGGCAACCAGCATTTCGGCACCCATCCTGGCCGGGGCCTTCGCCGTCGCGTACGAATGGGAGAACACCCAGCTGATCAGTGAGCTCGTCGAATATCACAGCGCTCGAGGCACTTTCGACACCGACCCGCAACGCCCGACCATCGGCGAATGGGCGTCGACGGGCACCGCTACCGTGCTGGTCGACGCCGACCTGGAACCGGCGCTGGCCGCGGCCGGACCACCGGCGGCCGGCCGTTCGCTCACGCGACTCGGCCCGCTGCCGCCGCTGCAGATGCAGCCCGACAGCCCGCCGATCATGAGCCATTACCGCGCCCTGGCGCTACAACGCTACGGCCGCGACGTCACGGCCACCGAACCCGCCTGGTCGACCTGGCCATGAGCGACCGGCTCACTCTGGTCCTGCGTTACGCCGACGTCGGGATCGCCACCTATGGCAGCTTGCGGATCATCGGACAGCCGTCGCGGACGGTCACCTGGGTAGTGGAGGAGCCGCTGCTGCTGGCGGCCATCGAAGAGCTGACCGACGCCATCCCCGAGCCGCACGGCAGCGAGAGCCGTCGCGACGCCATCGAGCGAGCTTTGGCCACCGGGCCTTTCGCGAATCCGGACACCGAGCTCACCGTCGCCTACATCCTGGGCGTGCTGCTGATCTCGACGCAGGGCTGGCAGCTGCTGAACGAGTGTGTTTCCTCGCCGCGCGCCACGTTGTTCGTGGCCCCCAGTGCGCGGCTGGCCCGCGTTCCCTGGGGGCTGCTCGCGGTGCCGAAATCAGGTCCGAGCAAAGAGGAACTGGTGCGCGCCCGCCAGGACGCCATCACATCCAGTGGTCGGGTGGCCGCCCGGATCCCTTGGCAGCTCGCGAATATCGGCGAACACACCGACGGCCATCGACTGATGGAGTTGGTCGACGTGCTGATGGCGGTGCCGGCGAACATCGTGCACGCGCCTCGCACACCGGCGCGATGGGACGCGCGACGCGACGGTCCGCCGGTGCTGGTCCTCGACCCGCGGGTGCCCGGGCAACGGCCCGACTCCGCACTCGGTTCGGTGCTCGGCAGACCCTCAGCGGAAACGCCATTGGCGCGACACTTCGCCGAACTGATGGGCGACCGTGCAGTACTTCCCGACGTCGACGGGGCGGTCGAACTGTTCCGGCGCCAGGACGCCGACCGGGGCTGGCTAGCCGGCATGCTCGGGCGGGCCCCCAGCAGGCTGCTCTACGTCGGCCACGCGAGTTCTGCTGACGCGCAGCATGATCACGCCGCCCAGGCCGACCGCGCGGCCCTGCATCTCGCTTGTACGGCGGCGGCCCCGGGCGATGCCGACACCATCGGGGACCATCGCCCGCTCACCGCGTCCGACCTGATGGCGCTGCGGCTGCCGATGCCGCCGCGGGTGGCCCTACTGGCCTGCGGGTCGGGCGGCGACTACCGATTCGACGAGGCGACCGGTCTGGTCGCGGCGATGATTCTGGGCGGCGCACAGCTGGTGACCGCCACGCTGTGGTCGCTGCCCACCACCGCCGCTTACCGCCAATTCGCCGCCAACGACGGCGATGCGGCCGATCCGATGTCCGAGGTGGTCGTCGCCGTGGACCACGCGCACGAGGCCGACGACGCGGGATGCGCGGTCAATCGATGGCAGCGCGAACAGATGCGGCGCTGGCGTGACGGAGACCTGGGCGCCAATCCGCTGTACTGGGCCGCACTGGTCACTTTCGCGGTCGACGGCGCACGCTAAACTGCGGCCAGCCACGACGCATGAACGGCCAAGACGTCGTCGGGCAGCGAAAGATCTTCGCGGGCAGCGGGATCGAACGCCACCAGAACGACGAGGCCGGGCCGCAGCACCGACACGTCCAAGTCATCCTCACAGCGCGCCAATCGGCCGATGAACGTCTCGCCCGACACGGCGACCACTTCGATGAAAACCTGCCGCTCACCGGCGACTTTGCGCACGGTGCCGACGCCGACGGTGCGGCCCTCGGCGTTGCCATGCCGCCAGAACGCCACCCGGTAAAGCAATGTCATCAGCTTCTTCATACATCCAGAGTGTGGGTGCCGGGCGGCTACCGAACCCAACTTTTTGGCTAGGGGTATCTGCGAAATGCCCCTATCCTGTGCTGATGAGCGCGGACCCACAGCTGGCCACCACGGTGGCCGCCGGCCATCCACGCCGGTCCGTGATCGACCAGGCGTGGCGGGCAATCGGGCTCGGCGTCGAGGTGCTCAGCAGCGACGATGGCGGACCATTGACCCGAACCGTCAAACGCATCATCGATCCGCTGGTGCTGCGGCTACGGTCCAACCCGCAGTATTCCGCCCCGGTGGTCGCACCCGACACCGCCGCGGCAATGCACGAACTGATCGTGGGCAGCGCATCCGAATTGCGCGCCGCTGCAGCGTGGTTCGAGGTCCTCAAGCTCGAGCGCCGCAGGCAGCGGATCCGTTCCGGAAACGCCCAGGAGCTCTACTTCCCCGTCTGCTACGAGCTGGCGGTCACCAAAGGCGCACCGGCGCCAGAGGATCGCGAAGCCGCGGCCACCGTGCTCGGCGAGATTCACCAGGGCCGCGACCGTACCGCGATCGAAGTCCTGCACCAGTACGTGGCCGGCCAGGATGTCGTTGCCACGCTTACCGATCAGCTCGAACACAGTTGGCGTGACGTGCGGGCGAGCCAGACCGTGACGGGTCCGTTCCTGGCCGAGCTGGGTACGGTGCTCGGGCCGGCCCATGGCCACCGCGCAGCGACCGCGCGCCAGCGGGTGTGGTCAGCCATGATCAGCGACACCACCCCGTACAACCTGGGCGCTCTGGTCCGTGTCGAATCGGCCGACCTACCCTGGTCGATCGTAGATCTGGGCTTGAGTTCGGTTGCGCCGCAACGGCCCCCGCGCATCGCAGGCGGTGCCGATGGCGATCGCCCGTTGGATCGCAGCGTGGTGGATCGGGTACGCGCGACGCTGCGCCGCGCCCTGGACCGCGACGCCCTGCCCGACATCCCGTTGCTTTGCGAAGAAGAGGTCGACCGCGCCTGTGCTCCGTGGGGGCTGCTCTCGGAGGACAAGCAGGCCACGCTGGTGGCCGGCATCGAGGTCGCGGTCGAGCTGGCACCGCTGGACCGATCTGTCACCAGCCGCTACGCGCTGGCGGCGCAGATCCAGGCGCGGCTGCGTAAGGAGGCGTACGTGCTGCACGCGCGGCGCTATCTCGCCGAGGGCGCCCCGATGCATCCGCGGCAACGCCAGGTGGTCGACGACCTCGCGGCGTATGCGCCGCCCTACCTGAGCCGCCTGTGGGCTCGCCTGCACGGCCGTGACGTGTGGCAGGAGTCGTGCGAGGACGTCGACGAGATGCGGTCGCTGCTGGAGGGTGTCGCGCGGTCGGTGAGCCTCGATCACCGCCAGCGGATCAAATCGATGCTGGAACTGCAGGTGGCCGGATGAAATTGGTTGCCGAGTCCGGCCTTTGGACCGTGGGGCCCGCCAGTGCCCAGACGCCGCTGGCCGCGGTGCTGGAAGTCAGCGGCGCCGTGCTGTCCTGGACGATCGATGATCCACCCGGCGACGAGCGAACCCAGATCACCTTCACCGATCTGTCGCGTGCGGACTGGCTGTGGCGCGTGTTCGGCGAGGCCGGCCATGTCGCGCTGACCGCCGCGGCAAACGCGACCGGCGGCACCACCGAGCTCACCGGCGTCGACATCGTGCCGGGTTCGGTCGAACCGCTGCGCCGGCTGGCGGTCGGGCATTGGCTGCGGCGCTGGTGGCCGGCGAGTCAGCGAGACGGCATCGCCGGCCTGGACGGCGCCCTGCTCGACCTCGAGGTCGCCCTGCTGACCGCCGGCGCGCAGGACTTCTTCACCGACGACACGCTGGATTCGGACGTGACCAGCCTGCTGGCGCCACACGCCGCGGCGTTGTTCACCCATGCCCGCAGCGACGATCCTCGCATCGCGAACCTGGTACGGGCGGGCGCCGATCTGGCCGACGAGGTCGGGGTGGACGACGACGCGTGGGCGGAACTTATTGCCGTCCTTGATGATTCGAGTGTGGCGTGGGCTTCGAAACTGTCCCAGCCCAGCGGACGCCGCGACGACTACGCCCTGGCCGCTGGTGCGGATGCGGGCTCCCGGCGCGGGGAGGCGATTGCCCGGGGCGTCGCGTCCATTCATTGGACCGCGGTACCCCCGGCCATCTTCGATGCGGGCGAGAACACCGTCGACTGGAGCGTCGAGGCGTCGGGCGCGGTGGTGCGCGCGGCGATCATCGGGCCGGACCTGCCGTCGGGCGTCGCGGTGCGATTGCAGTCCGGCGCGATCAGCGGCGCCGGTGCCCTGGACGGCGAGGGCCGCGCGATGCTCCCCCTGCTCGATGCCCAAGGCCAACCGATGACCGAGTCTGCCGCCTGGGATCACGATTGGACGGCGACCGCGGTGATCGTCGGGGCGCAGACCCGCGAGACCCGCGAGACCCGCGACCGGATCCGCCGTTGGCTACGCGCCCGGCTGGACCGGCCACCCGCGGACGCGTTCTTGGCCGAGATAGTGGCTTCGGAGTCCGCCTATTAAGCGCACGAACAATTCCCTATGCTGAGCGAGTGCCAAACAACTATCGAGTCGTTCAGTGGAACACCGGAAACGTGGGCAAAAGCTCGCTCAAGTCGATCGCGGACAACCCGATCCTGGAGCTGGTCGGGTGCTTCGCCTGGTCTCCGGACAAGGTGGGCAAGGACGCCGGCGAATTGGTCGGCATCCCTGCGCTCGGGGTCGCGGCGACCAATGACATCGACGCGCTGCTCGCGTGCAAACCGGACTGCGTGGTCTACAACCCCATGTGGATCAACGTCGACGAGCTGGTCGCAATCCTGTCCGCCGGCGTCAACGTGGTGACCACGGCGTCCTTCATCACCGGCCACAACCTGGGCGATGGCCGCGACCGGATCCTCGCGGCCGCCGAGAAGGGTGGCTCGACGATCTTCGGGTCCGGCGTGAGCCCGGGCTTCGCCGAGCTGCTGGCCATTGTCTCGGCGATGGTGTGCAACCGTGTCGACAAGGTCACCGTCAACGAAGCCGCCGACACGACCTTCTACGACTCCCCGGAGACCGAGAAGCCGGTGGGCTTCGGGCAGCCGATCGACCACCCGGACCTGCCGGCGATGGCCGCCAAGGGCACCGCCATCTTCGGCGAGGCCGTCCGGCTGGTTGCCGACGCGCTCGGTGTCGAGCTCGACGAGATCAAGTGCGTGGCCGAGTTCGCCCAAACCACCGCCGACCTCGAGATGGCGTCGTGGACCATCCCGGCCGGACACGTCGCGGGCACCTACATCAGCTGGCAGGGCATCGTGAACGGCAAGACCCTGATCGACCTGAACGTCCGGTGGCGCAAGGGGCAGACGCTGGAACCCGACTGGAAGATCGAGCAGGACGGCTGGGTGATCCAGATCGACGGTCAGCCGACGGTGACGACCAAGGTCGGCTTCCTGCCGCCGCCGTACTTCGAGGCGACCACGCTGGAGGAATTCATGGACCTCGGCCACATCATGACCGCGGTGCCCGCGATCAACGCGATTCCAGCCGTGGTCGCCGCGGCACCCGGCATCGCCACTTACGCCGATCTTCCGCTGACGCTGCCGCGCGGTTTCGCGAAGATCTAACCCTCGCCCGACGCCGCCCTGGCCGGCGCGGCCGCCCGTCGCCGGGCAGGTTTGGCGTAGGTCGCGCCGAACTGGGGTACTTCGACCGGGCCCTGGTGCCGGGCGGCTTCCATCGCGGAGCGCAGCGGCCCGGCCAGCCCCGCGAACGAACCCATGTCGAACACCCGCGACGTCAGCAGCCGGTTGTGCACGTATCCGAACGAGCCGCCCACCTCGGGGTCGGCCCAGCCGAGCGTGCCGCCCAGACCCACATGCCCGAACCCGTGCAACAGGCCCGGCACCGGCGACTCGTGGTAGCCGAGGTGAAAAGGCATGGGCACCACCATGTTCGCGTCCGGCCATTTGATTCGCGCTTGCCCGGCGAGCCCGCGGGACAACTCCTTGGACAGGTACTTCTTGCCGTCGATGCGGCCGTCGTTGGCCAGCACGGCGTACATCTTGGCCAGCGCGCGGCCGGTCACCACGCCGTTTGCCGCGGGGATCTCGCCGTCCAGGAACGGGGTGTCCCCCTGCATCAGCGACATGATGCCGGGGAAGTACATCGCGCCCAGCGCTCCCGAGTAGCGCATGTTGGCCACCCGTGGGGCGATGAAGTTGAACACCGGCGTCCGCACAATTCGTTTCTGTGGCATCAGGATCTGCGCCGGCTGCGTCGGCGAACCCTGCGGCGGCCGGCCCAGATGCAGGCCGTCGGTGTTCAGCGGACGCGCAACTTCCTGGCGGATCAGCTCTCGCATGCCTTTGCCCGTGATCGCCCGCGCCAGCCCGGACAGCAGCCACCCATAGGTCAACGCGTGATAGGCCTGCACGCCCCGCAAGTGGTCGACCGGCGCGGCGGCGAGCCGCTGCTCCATCACCAGGTGATCCATCAAATCCGTTTTGGTCACACCGCGCAGATGCGAAAGCCCGGCGCGATGGCGCAAGACGTCGCGCACGGTGATGTCACCTTTTCCGTTGGCCGAAAACTCGGGCCAGTACTCGGCGACCGGATCGTCGTAGGACAACAAGCCCCGGTCGGCCAGCCGATGGATCACCGTCGAGGCGACGCCCTTGGTCGCCGAGAAAACCATCGCGCCGGTGTCGGCGGTCCAGGGCTGGGTTCCGGCCCGGTCCGACCAACCCATCCAGACGTCGACGACAGGGACGCCGTCGATGTAGACGCTCAGGGCTCCCCCGCCGAGGCGCCGCCCTGGGAACTGGTCAGCGAATTTCTTGACGACGTTCGCGAAATGCGGATCGGCGGCCCCGGACATGCCGCGGGGCAGACCGTCGTCAGTTACGAGCAGAGTCATGGTGCCCCCGAGCCTTGTGCGCATTGGGCAGCAACCGCCGCGGCGGCCCCTCCCCATTGAGGTGCGATACCAGATCGAAGCTATCAGTCGAGCAGAGACCGGAAAGTCACTTGGACGGATCGTGCTCCGGCGGCTCGCCGCCGTCGGCACCGGGCAAATGCTCGGGGGGCGAATCCCCCAGGAACTTCCGCAGCCGCAGCAGCTGATTGATCACGATGCCCAGGCCCAGCAGCATCAGCACTACGACTATCGCCACCACCGTTGCGGTGTTCATAGCACCATTGTGATCCATCCCATGCCGGCCGAGTGATCGCGTCGTTTGCCCGCTAGACCGGGTAATCGCTCCCGCCGGGGCCGGGACGGACTCCGGTCCGGGTTTCGGAATTTCCCTTCGGGGTAGCCGGACGAAGTACAGCATCGAGTCAATAGGAAGCGAAACGCATGAGCACCGAAGACAAGATCAAGAACAAAATCGAAGATCTCGGCGGCCAGGCCAAGGAAGCCGTCGGCAAGCTGACCGGCGACAGCGACACCAAGAACGAAGGCCGTGCGGACCAGGCCAAGTCCAGCCTGAAGGACGCCGGCGAGAAGGTGAAGGACGCCTTCAAGAAGTAGCTAGCAGTCTCGGCCAGCAGGTTTACTCAAGACATCGGTAAACCTGCTGGCCGTTTTTTATGTCAGTCGACCTGTGCTCGGACAATTGCGCCGCTGAGTCCGCCGAGTACGCCCGGCTCTAGGGTCCGCCGAGCGCTCCTACCCGGGCTACAGCGACGACCGCGGCAGTCGGCCGCCACATCCCGGTATTGCGGCTGGCTCCCAGGTAGCGATTGAGAAATGGCGCTTTGGGCAATCCTTACCGCTACCTGCGTCGAATGCAGATAATGCAAAGTCAGGACAAACACGGTGGGATACGCATGAATTTCTTGAACTTGATCAATGGCCGGATTCGCAGGCTCGCGGGGGCCGGCGCGGCGGCCGCGCTGATGGCGACGGGCGTACTGGTCAGCGGCCACGCCCCGACGGCCAACGCCGACTGTCCTGACGTCGAATTGGTCTTTGCGCGCGGCACGAGCGAGCCGCCCGGTGTCGGCGGCATCGGCTCCGGCTTCGTCGACGCGCTGCGCGGGCAGCTCGGTGGCCGCAGCATGGCGGTGTACCCGGTGAATTACCCCGCCAGCAGCGACTTCGGCAGCCCCGACTTCCCGGCAACGTTCATCGACGGCATTCGTGACGCCAGCTCGCACATCGAATCGATGGCGGCCAGCTGCCCGAAGACCAAGGAAGTGCTCGGCGGCTTCTCGCAAGGTGCGGCCGTGGCCGGCTTTGTCACCTCGTCGGCCGTGCCGAAGGGCGTACCCGCGGCTTCGGTCCCGGCGCCGATGCCGTCCGACATCGCCAACCACGTCGCCGCCGTCACGCTCTTCGGCACGCCGTCGAATGAGTTTCTCGAACACTACGGCGCGCCGGACATCGCAATCGGCCCGCTGTACCAGCCCAAGACGCTGAAACTGTGCGCCCCCGGCGATCCCATCTGCGGCGGTGGCAGCGACGGCGCGGCACACGCGTCGTATGTGGTGAACGGGATGGCGGGCCAAGCCGCGAGCTTCGTGGCCAGCCACCTGTAGTTAATCCCCCGCCGGTTGCCGCGCGGCCAGCCAGGCTTGCAGAATCGCTGCGTGCGAATTCTGATAACGGGCGGTACTGGATTTGTGGGTGGGTGGACCGCCAAGGCCATCGCCAACGCGGGGCACTCGGTTCGGTTCCTGGTGCGCAACCCTGATCGGCTACACACCTCGGTCGCGAAACTCGGCGTCGATGTGTCGGACTTTGCCGTCGGGGACATCACCGATCGCGTCTCGGTGCGCGAAGCGTTGCAGGGGTGCGACGCCGTCGTGCACAGCGCCGCACTGGTGGCCACCGATCCCCGGCAGACCAACGAGATGCTGACCACCAACATGCAGGGCGCGCAGAACGTGCTCGGGCAGGCGGTCGAGCTCGGCCTGGACCCGATCGTGCACGTCTCCAGCTTTACCGCGCTGTTTCATCCCAACCTGGAGACGCTGTCGGCGGACCTGCCGGTGGTCGGCGGGGCCGACGGCTACGGAACGTCCAAGGCTCAGGTCGAGATCTACGCCCGCGGCCTGCAGGACGCCGGCGCGCCGGTGAACATCACCTATCCCGGGATGGTCCTCGGGCCGCCGGTCGGTGATCAATACGGGGAAGCCGGCCAAGGCGTGAAGTCGCTGCTGGACCTGCACGTCGTGCCCGGGCGAGGCGCGGCTTGGTTAATCGTCGATGCCCGCGACGTGGCCGCGCTGCACGTGGCGCTGCTGGAACCCGGGCGCGGGCCGCGGCGCTATATGGCGGGCGGTCACCGCGTCTCCGTCGGCGAGCTGGCGAGGATGTTCGGCGAGGTGGCCGACACCCCGATGGTCGCCGTGCCGGTTCCCGACACCATAATCCGCGCCGCGGGAGCGGTTCTCGATGTCGCGACGCCATATCTGCCGTTCAACACGCCGTTCACCGCGGCGGGGATGCAGTACTACACGCAAATGCCGGCATCGGATGACTCGCCCAGCGAAAAAGAGCTCGGCATCACCTACCGGGATCCGCGCGAAACGGTGGCCGACACCATCGATGCGCTGCGCAGCGCCGACAGCGGCTAGCCGTCAACCCTAACCGCGGGGTTGCACGCCGGGAAGCGTTGCTAACCGGCGGGTTTGATCTCGAGGCCGACGTGGACCTTGTCGATGCCGCCGCGCACGATCGAGTGCACGTAGAACCACGGGGCGTGATACCAGTACCGCTTCAGCACGGCGTTGTAGACCCGCTGAGTCTCGGACTTGGGCAGCACCCGGGCGACCCCCTCGACCTCTTCGCTCTTGGGTTTGCCCAGGGCCCCGCTCTTGGCGATGGTCACCCGTGGCGTGTTGTTGATCCGCTTGGTTTTCCAGGAGCCGTCGTCGGTGATGACGAGAAGCTTGTCGCCTTCGGGCACACCCCAGATCGCCGTGGGCTTCGGACGACCGTCCTTGGTGAATGTCGTCAACAGCAGGTATTTGGACTTGATGACGTCCTGAAAGCTCACAGCCACGGGTGTTCCTTAAGTTTATGAATTGTCTTGCACACCATTCCCCGATCACCAATTCCTTAATCATGGCCATCGTCATGACGCTGCAAAGTCCTCGACCGAGCGTGCAGCCAGCTTCACATTGGGCGTCGAGCGTGCGGCTAGCGTCACACTCGACGCTCGTCGATTAGCCGGCCGTCGAAATCGATTGGCTCACAGTGTAACTGTCGATTCCCTCGGTGCCGAGCTCGCGGCCGTATCCGCTGTTCTTGACGCCACCGAACGGCGCGGCCGGGTCCATGATGTAACCCTCGTTGACGCCGAAGGTACCGGATCGAATCCGGGCCGCGACCCCGTACCCGCGTTCGACGTCGGTGGTGAACACCGATCCGGCCAGCCCGTATTCGGAGTCGTTGGCGATGCGAATCGCCTCATCCTCGCCGCGGTAGGAGATGACCGTCAGGACCGGGCCGAAGATCTCCTCACGCGCAATCCGCATGTCGTTGCTCGCGTCGCTGAACAGCGTCGGGCGTACATACCAACCGGTGTCCAGGCCGTCGGGCATGTCAGCGCCGCCGGTAACCAGCCGCGCCCCTTCGCTTTTGCCCGCTTCGATGTAACCGCGGACGCGCTCCTGCTGGCGCTGGGCCACCAGCGGACCGATCTGGGTGTTGGGATCGGCCGGGTCGCCGACGGTCATCGACGCCATCCCGGCGGCCAGCGCGTCGACGAATTCGTCCTTGCGCTTCTCGGGCACCAGGATCCGGCTCAGTGCGTTGCAGACCTGGCCGCTGTTGGCCAGGCTGGCCATCTGAATGCCGGTCGCCGCGGTCGCGGGGTCCGCGTCGTCGAGCACAATGGCCGCCGACTTGCCACCCAGTTCCAGGCTCACCTGCTTCAGCCCTTCGGCGCAGGCAAGGGCCACCTGCCGGCCGGCCACCGTGGAGCCGGTGAACGAGACCTTGTCGACGCCCGGATGCCGCACCAGCAGCTCGCCGACGTCACGCCCCCCGGGCAGCACGTTGAACACACCGGGCGGAAGATCTGCTGCCGCAACCAGATCGGCGAGCAGCTGCGCATCAAGCGCCGACTCGGGCGCGGGCTTGAGCACCACCGAACAACCGGCCAGCAGCGCCGGTATCACCTTGGTGACGGTGAGGAATTGCGGCATGTTCCACGGCACCACCGCGGCGACGACGCCGACCGGAACCTTGCGGATCCGGATGTTCTTGCCGTAGAGCCCCGGCCGATCCTGGCACCATGGGTAGTCGGCGGCGAAGGTGCAGAACGCCGACATCATGGTCAGCGGTAGCCGGACCTGTGCCCTTTTGGCGAAGCTGATCGGGGCGCCGATCTCGGCCGAGATCAGTGCGGCCATATCGGCTCGCCGCTCGTTGTAGACGCCGGCCAGCCGGGTGATGGCCTCGATGCGCTCCGCCGGCGGCAGACGTGGCCACGGGCCGGTGTCGAAGGCGGCCCGGGCGGCCTCGACCGCGCGGTCGACGTCCGCGGGTCCGGCGCAAACCGCGTGGCCGATGACGGCCTCACTGTGCGGGGAGACCACCGAGATGGGATCCTGGCCCGAAGCAGGGGCCGCCCACTTCCCGTCGATGAAGAGTTGGTCCCTGTCGTACATCAAACTCCTTGGATCTCTTGGGATCTGGCCGTCAGGTATTACGGCCGCCGTTCACGCCGAGAATCTGTCCGGTGATGTAGCCCGCTTCCTCGGAAGCGAAGAACGCGCACGCGGCGGCGATATCTTCGGGCCTGCCCACTCGTCGAACCGGGGTGCGGGCGATGTGGTCCTCCACCGTTCCGCCGAGTAGATGCCGGCTCTCGGCACTGCGCAGCATCGGGGTGTCCACGAATCCCGGCGGCACGGCATTGACGGTGATCCCGCTCGGCCCGTACTCGAGGGCCAGCGACTTGGTCAGCCCGTTGACCGCGGACTTCGCCGCCACGTAGTGGGCCATGAAAGGTTGACCGGAATGCGTGCTGGACGACGAGATGTTGATGATGCGCCCCCAGCCCGCCTCGACCATGTCGGGCAGCACGGACTGGATGGTGTTGAACACGCCGTTGAGGTTGACGTCGATCACCTTCGACCATTCCTCGAACGACATGCTCAAGAACTTTTTGAAGCCTTCCATGCCGGCGGCGTTGATCAGCACCTGGATCGGGCCGAGCGCGTCGCGGATCGCCGACATCGCGGCGTCGACCTGCGCCCGATCGGTGACGTCGGCGACCTGGCCGAACCCGTCGTCGGTGGGAGACAGGTCGATGACGGCCACCTGAAATCCGTCTTTGCGCAACCTTTCGGCGCAGGCCCGGCCAATCCCCGAGGCACCGCCCGTCACAACCGCTGTCTTCGCGCTCAAGCCGTCATCCACCCTTCCTGAGCGATCGCTCAAACAGTCGGCTTCACATGCCTATCACCCGCCGTCGATTACGGTCAAGCCTATGGACCGGCCTCTGTTTCGCTTCGCGGTGCGGGGCGGCTGCACTTGTTGTATTCGTTGATTCTGGTGTCCTACACGGTCAACGCCTTCAAACAGAACCGCATCCCGGACTGCGGTGCCGCATTTTTCGACATGGTCGCCGAACCCGCTGTGTGATATCACCAGACTGTGACTGCATCCGAGCGACCGAAGGCGCGCGACTCCACGACGCGCGACATGTTGGTCGCCGCGACGAGTCAGATCATGGTCGAGGAGGGTTATGCCGCGGCGACGTCGCGTCGGGTGGCCGCCAAGGCCGGCGTCAAACCGGCCTTGGTGCACTACTACTTCCCCACGATGGACGAACTGTATCTGGCCGTCTTCCGCAGCGGTGCCGCCGTTTACCTAGAACGGCAGCAGGCGGCGCTGTCATCCGACCGTCCGCTGCACGCCTTCTGGGAAACACTGATCGCACCCAAGGACACCCGGCTGCTGCTGGAATTCATGGGACTTGCCAACCACCGCAAGGAGATTCGCGCTGAGATCGCGGCATGGTCGGACCGGTGGCGCGAGCAACAAATCACCGCGCTGAACTTCATCATCCGCCAACATGACATCGACACCGAGGAGTTCCCGCCGGCGGCCATCGCGGTCTTCATCGCCTCAATCGGCCGCACCCTGATCCTGGAAGAGGGGCTGGGTTCCTCCGGGGGCCACGCCGCGGCCATCGCGCTGGTGAACCGACTGCTGGACCGATTCGAGATGCCGGAACCCAAGACCCGCCGGGATCGCGACACGCAGGGCTGAGTCACGCCCTCGACTGTGCTGGCCGGGTAGGCGCAGGCTGCCGCGCCGAGGCTACGGCAGCACGACCCGTAGTCGCTCCCAGCCGCGCACCGTCGAGGTCGAGGCGAGTTGTGCGGTGTCGTAATCGATATCCCATTCCGGCCAGCGGTTGAGGATCTCGTCGAGCGCAACACGACCCTCCAGTCGCGCCAGGTTCGCGCCCAGGCAGTAGTGCACACCTTTTCCGAAGGTGATGTGCGCGATGTTGTCGCGATGAATGTTGAAGCTGTCCGGATCGGTGTAGCGGCGGGGGTCACGGTTGGCGGCGCCGAACAGCAGCAACATCGCGCTGCCCGCCGGAACCGTCTTCCCGTAGCACTCGAAATCCTTTGCCATCCAACGTGCTACGTGCGGCCCCGTGGGTTCGAAGCGTAATGTCTCGTCGACGGTGCGGTTCAGCAGTGAGCGGTCCCGGTGGATTTCCCGGCGCTGGTCCGGGTTTTCGGCGAGCACCTTGGCCAGCCAGCCAATCAGCCGTCCCGTGGTCTCGTTGCCCGCACCGGCCACCACCTGGGTGTAGTGCAGGACCTCCTTGCGGGTCAGCTTTCGATGCACTCCGTCTTCGTCGTCGAACTCGACGTTGAGCAGCGTGGTCATTAGGTCGTCGGACGGGTTCTTCGATCGCCATTCGACATAGTCGGCGTAGATGCGGCCATCGGCGATGGAATCGGCGTCAGCGACCCTGAGCGGCGCACCCGGCTTGGTGCGCAAATTGGCGTCGTTGGCGTCGCGAACCGAAACCTGTTCGGACTCAGGAATTCCCAACAACATCCCGATCACTCGCATGGGCATCATTGACGCAAGCTCGGCAATGATGTCGAATCCCGACGACCCGACGAGCGGTTCCAGGCAGCGCACGCAGTAGCGCCGGATCTGGTCTTCGATTTCGGCCATCCGGCGCGGCGTGAACACCCGCGACATCAGCCCGCGCAGCATCGTATGCTCGGGCGGGTCCTGGAACATCATCACGCCGCGGGGCATGTCGAACTTCGACTGCACCAGTTCGAGGATGTCGCTGCGACGGCTGGAGAACGTCTGCCAGTTGGCCAGTCCATGCTCAACGTCGGAATGCCTTGATAGCGCCCAGAAGTCGTATTGTTCGTTGTAATAAAGCGGGGCCTCTTCGCGCAGTCGCGCGTACGTCGGGTACGGGTCGGTGTTGATGCCGACGTCGTAGGGATCGTAGTAGGCCTCGGTGTCGTTGGTGACAGTCATCGATGTTTTCCCTTACGTCAGGCAGCGGCGCGCCGCACCCTTAACGAACGCGACCTTGCCGTCCATCCGACTCATCGCAACCTCCACCGAGTCCCTTTTGAGCGATCGCCCAAAAATTGACGCAGGCCATGTCTAACAGCCCCCGGAGGAGGTCGTCAAGGGTTCTGCGAAGCGTCGATCAGCGGGGCGCAGCCGCACGGGCATGCACAACGGGTGCGGTGTCTCGAGCGTGTCGGGAGCGAGTCGCGATCGCGGTCGCGCCCTCGAACAGCGCACCACCGGCTGCCGGACCGCGGCGCGGTGAGCTCCGGTCCGCACGACGATGGACCCCCACGTAAGCCGGTCGGCCGCCGCATCCTCGCCTGAACCGTGAAGTTTGAGCACCCGGGTGTGAAAAATCCGTTAAGAACGTGGCACGCCAGCCCGGCAGACCTCAAATTTGGAAGCATGACGCCGTCCGAGCCGCATCCGTCGCTCTGGCACGGATTGAGGCCCGCACGTCGATCGCGCCATCGGGCCCGGAGCCGCGGCTGCCGTGCGGCGCTTCCCGGCGTCGACTGGTCCACGCCGCTACGGCGCGGTCTCGGGCACCGCGAAACCACCGCTGACCTGCCGGCCCGCGACTGTGACTGGTCTCACCGGCCGCACCGCCTCGGTTCCGTCACAATGGTGGTCAACGCTGCGAGGGGGGAATAGGCATGTCGGACATGGCTGTTGACCCAAACGATGACCATTGGCCGCCGGTCGTGAGCCGCAACCACGAAGGTGCGACCGCCGTGCTTCGCATTGAGAACCGCCGGACCGCGTGGAGCTCGCGGGTGCTGTCGGTAGCGGCGTGGTTGCCGGTCACCATCGGGTACGCCGCCATGCTGCTTGGGGTGTCTTTGCTGTTCAGGGCGCTCGGTCCGCATGTGCACGACGTCGCGGTGCGGGAGATGAGCACCAATTTGCACAATCTGGCGCACGGCCAAATCGTCACGTTGGTCGGCAGCGCGTTCGTCAGCGACGGCGGCCATGTACTGCTATGGCTGCCGGGCCTGGTGTGCCTGCTGGCTTTGGGCGAACTGATCTGGCGCAGTAAGGGTTTGATCATCGCATTCGCACTCGGTCATATCGGCGCCACGTTGGTCGTAGCCGTCTGGCTCACCACGGCGCTGACCGCAGGCTGGCTGCCGATGTCCTTGGCGCGCGCCACTGATGTGGGGATGAGCTACGGTGCCGTGTGCGTCCTGGGCGCGCTCACGGCGTCGATACCGTCGCGCTGGCGGCCGATGTGGATCGGATGGTGGATGGGCAACGCCGTCGCCGCGGCGTTGAGCGCAGACTTCACCGCGGTTGGTCACGTTGTTGCGCTCTTGCTGGGTATCACTGTGTCCTTCCGACTGCGCTCCATCGTCCGCTGGACCGTCGTGCACTCCGCGTTGCTCGTCGTCGGCTCCGCGTTCGGGTACATGGTGCTGTGTGGACCGGCCGGGCCGGCACCGACCGCCGGCGTGGCGGGTGCCCTGATCGCGCTCGTCGCCGCCTGGATATTGCGGTCGCGCGACGGCGCACCGCGCGCAGTGGCCGGCCAGCCGGGATTTGTGCCGCAGCCGGCACAGTCGTAGTCGACTCGCCCGGGATCACATCGCATTCGGTTCAACCCACGCAAGCCGGGAGCGAATTCGCAGCGTCACGTTTCCTAAACCGGCCGGCGAACGCATATCGAATTCTTGCGAATTCAGTGCTGCCGTTTGCGCCGACGCCGGCATTTCCTTTGTTGAATTTGATCGGACCAGGCGGCGCGAATATGCAACAGTCCACGCAATGTGCTCCCAGTCGAGCCCCATCCGTTCGAAAATCCGCGTGCGACAATAACTTTCACCCCGGGCGTACAGTCGAACGCATGAGAGAGTCGATCCAGCGGGGCCTCAACTGGCTGGCCACCCCTCGTCACCTGGAGCCCCACCTGGACATGCAGACCCGGCCGATCGGTCGGACGCCGCTGGAAATGGAGATCGTCTACTGCACGATCTCGAGCGGCAGCGCAGCGCTGAAGTTCCCGTTGACGTTGTTGATCCTGCCGGCCGGGGCCTCGCCGGTCAGGAACTAGCCGGTCAGGAACTAGGCAGTGCAGGTGTAGGGACTGCAGTCGATCGTGAGCGGCGTTGTGCATCCGGCGGTCGCGGTGGCGGCGGCCGCGAGAATCGCCGCGATAATGAGCTTGCTCCTCAGGCCAGGCATGGCCACTCCGTCCTTCAGGCCCCCGGCCGTTGTCGGCTCGCTCGCAGTAATTCCCCTCCGCGGCGAAACGCGATGATTTAGCTGTCAGAATGCCAGAATATGCCCCGCACGGGGCTGATGAATGCAGAAATCGATCTGGATGTGCAACCCGGCGAACAATGTCATTCAATTCGGCTTGTTTTTCCTGGTCAGGTCCGTATCCCGACTCGGCTGCACTCGTTTCGGTTCGCCCGGCATTTTGGGGTAATTCGGCGGATAGGGCATATCGCCCAGGCCGCGCTCCTCGTCCGCCTCGACCATTTCCAGTAACGGGGTCAGCGATTGGGCGGCCCCATCCATGCCGGCCCACGGGTCGTCACGGCCCTGCAACAGTCCCGGCACCGTCGCCATCGTGTAATCGTCTGGCTCCGCGCCGGCTAACTCGCCCCAGCTCAACGGCATCGACACGGTCGCGATCGGCGTCGGCCGCACCGAATAGGGCGAGGCCATCGTGCGGTCCCGGGCGTTTTGGTTGAAGTCGATGAAAATGCGCTCGCCGCGTTCCTCCTTCCACCACGACGTGGTCACCGCGTCCGGCGCGCGGCGTTCGACCTCACGCGCCAACGCAATACCCGCCCGGCGCACCGCGATGAAATCCCAATCGGTGGCGATCCGGAGAAACACGTGGATCCCGCGGCCACCGGAGGTCTTGGGATACCCGACGAGCCCAAGCTCATCGAGCAATGGACGCAGCACTTCCACCGCCACCGAACGCGCCTGCTCGAACCCGACACCAGGCTGGGGATCAAGATCGATGCGCAGCTCGTCGGGGTGCTCGGCATCGGGGCAGCGCACCTGCCAGGGATGTAGCGTAATCGTGCCCATCTGCGCCGCCCACACGATCGCGGCGGGATGCGTCACCATCAGCGCGTCGGCGGTCCGCCCTGACGGAAAAGTGATCCGGCAGGTCTCCAAATAGTCGGGATGATGCTGCGGTATCCGCTTCTGATAGATCTCCTCGCCGTCGATGCCGTCCGGAAAGCGCTGCAGATGCGTGGGCCGGTTGCGCAGGGCGTCCAGCATCGGGCCGCCTGCCACGGCACGGTAGTACTCGACGAGCCGCCGCTTGGTGCCGTTCGACCCGAGCTTCGGGAAGTACACCTTGTCCGGGTTGGAGAGACGCACCGCGACGCCGTCGACGTCGAGCTCTTCGGATGCCGCAGCCATCTCTCGATTTCAGCACGCCCCCCGTCAGAATGGACCAATGGACTTGCCCGTCATGCCGCCGGTTTCGCCGATGCTGGCCAAGCCGGTCAAAGCGATACCGCCGGAAGCCTCCTATGAGCCAAAATGGGACGGCTTCCGGTCCATCTGCTTCCGGGACGGCGAACAGGTCGAATTGGGCAGCCGCAACGAGCGCCCGATGACCCGCTACTTCCCCGAACTGATCGCCGCGGCCCGGGCCGAACTGCCGCCGCGCTGCGTGATCGACGGTGAGATCGTCATCGCCACCGACCACGGCCTGGACTTCGAGGCGTTGCAACAGCGCATTCACCCGGCCGATTCGCGAGTGCGGATGCTCGCCGAGCAGACCCCGGCGGCATTCATCGCATTCGATCTGCTGGCCCTTGGCGACGACGATTTCACCGCGCGCCCGTTCAGTGAACGGCGCGCCGCCCTGGTCGACGCAGTGCCTGTTTCCGCGGCCGGGTCGGCCGCGGCGTTCCATGTCACGCCGGCGACCACCGATCTCGAGACGGCGCGGCTCTGGTTCGACGAGTTCGAGGGAGCCGGTCTCGACGGCGTCATCGCCAAACCACTGACCGTCACCTACCAGCCGGACAAGCGCGTCATGTTCAAGATCAAGCACGAGCGGACTGCCGACTGTGTGGTCGCCGGGTATCGGGTGCACAAGTCCGGCGGGGACGCGATCGGGTCGCTGCTGCTCGGGCTCTATGATGATGGAGCGCTGGCGTCGGTCGGCGTCATCGGCGCGTTTCCGATGGCCGAGCGGCGGCGCCTCTTTGCCGAATTACAGCCGCTGGTAACCACTTTCGACGACCATCCGTGGAGCTGGGCCGCGCACGAGGCCGGCGAGCGCACCCCCCGAAAGAACGAAACGTCGCGGTGGAACGCCGGCAAGGATTTGTCCTTCGTCCCGCTGCGGCCCGAGCGAGTGGTCGAGGTCCGCTACGACCACATGGAAGGTCGGCGGTTTCGACACACCGCTCAGTTCGGCCGGTGGCGTACCGATCGCGACCCCCGCTCGTGCACCTACGAACAACTCGAGCAGCCGATCACTTTCAGCCTCGGCGACATCGTCCCCGGCCTCGGCTGAAAGAGCAGCGGCTGACTGGTTCCGGCGAATCCGGCGGCGTTCCGTGCGCGTTCGTCGAAAGTTCCGTTGCGGGACTGGCGGCGGAAGCGGATCCTTAGTGTGCAAACTCGGAAGGAAGGAAACGAATGAACGTTGCTGCGGGCGTGAAGAAGCCCATGGCCATAGGAATCCTGGCGGCTATCGCGCTTATCGTGAGCGCACCGCCGATCGCACATGCAACTACGGCCGACTTCCTCCGCCAGGTGCGCGCGGCCGGGATCGGAACCAACGCACCGGATGGCGCGCTGATCGAGGACGCCCAGGAAGTCTGCGCCATGCTCGACTACCAAGAGGCGGCCTACCAATACCTCAATCAGCACTCGGGGCTCGACCGCAATCAGTCCGCGCTGTTCATCACCGCTTCGGTCATGAACTTCTGCCCGCAGTACGCCCCCAGAATGGGGCTGCCGAGCAGCTAAGCGCCCGGCGAGCTCACACCGCGACCGTCAGCTCGGATAACCCCCGCAGCGTGACGTTCGCTTTGTACCGCGGCTCGCTGACCAGCCGCGCGTCCGGGAAACGAGCTGCCGCCTCCGACAGGGCAATGCCGGCTTCCATCCGCGCCAGCGGCGCGCCCAGGCAGTAATGCAACCCGCGCCCGAAACCCAAGTGCCGCAGTGCTCCCCGATCGGGATCGAACGTATCGGGCCGGTCGAATTCGGCCGGATCCCGGTGCGCCGCGGCCAGCAACAACATCATCACGTCACCCGCGGGCACCTCGATTTGCCCGATCTTCATGTCTTCGAGGGCAATTCGGCCAACCATCTGAACGGGCGGGTCGTACCGCAGGGTCTCCTCGATGACCGCCGAGACGCGGTTCGCGTCGGCGCGCAGCGCCGCCCATTGCGCCGGCTCTCGTAGCATGGCCAACACCGCGTTCCCGATCAGGTTGACCGTGGTTTCGTGACCGGCGACCAGCAGCAGCAGGCAGGTCGAGACGATTTCCTCCTCGGTCAACTGATCACCGGACTCCTTTACCGCGATCAGACCCGACATCAAATCCTCGCCGGGCCGCGAGCGACGCCGGTCGATCAGGCGGTGCAGGTACTCCCGCAACCACGTTCCGGCGTCGAGGCGCTCCTGCAAACCGTCCGAAGCCGAACCGGTGAACGTGACGAACGGATCCAGCGATTGCGCCAGCAGTCCCGAGGCGTGGCTGAATTGGGGCTCGTCTTCCAGCGGCACACCGAGTAGCCGGCAGATGACCGCCACCGGCAGCGGGTACGCGAAATCTTCGATGACGTCGAAGCTGCCCTTCTCGGCGATCGCGTCGAGCAATCCGCGCACCAGGACGCTGATATCGGGCCGCAGCGCACTGACCACCTTCGGCGCGAACGCCTTGCTGACCAGCCTGCGCAACCGCGTGTGGTCGGGGGGATCGAGGAACAGAAATCCAGGCGGGGGCTGCGCGGGCGGCGGCGCACCCGCTGCCGTGAGTTCCCGGATCTGAGCTTCGACCTGCTCCTGAGCGCGCGCGGACTTCATCCGGTCGCTGCTCGACGCCGGGTGCCGCAGCGCGTCGTCGCAGTCCCGGTAGGCCGAGAAGACGGCGAGGTGCGCCTCGGGCAGCAGGATCGGTCCCCGGTCGCGAAACTGTGCGCACAGCCGATATGGGTCCGCCCGGTTGGCCGGGTCGAGGAACCGCAATAGCAACGTTTGCGATTCGGCCGCGTCGTCGGGTTCGGCGGGCGGCTGAATCGACACAGTCGTCATGGACATATTGTGCATCTCGCACCTTACGTAGCCCTGAGAAGTGGGTGACGGTGCGCGCGTCAGCAACTAGCATGTGCGCCATGAGGATGCCCCGCACTTGCGGGTTGGGTCTGGTCGCGATTCTGCTGGCTACCCTGGTCAATGTGGCCATGGCGGCTCCTGGCTACGCGTGCGCGTGCGGCGCAATCGTCCCTCCCGTCGGCGGCCAAGCCGCCATGGACCACGAAGTCGCGCTGTTACATTGGAACGGATCCAGCGAAACCATCGTGATGCAGCTGGCCCTGAATGCCGACACGAACAACGTCGCGCTGGTGGTGCCCACGCCGACCCCGGCGACCGTCACCGAGGGCGACAAGGCGACCTTTGCCGAGTTGGATACCCTCACCGCCCCCCGCGTGCAGCAGCGCCGGCACTGGGTCCTGGGCGGGGTGGGGGCCAGCGCGCCCGCGCCACTCGAGGCCGCGGCCCCCCGCGGACCGACGGTCGTCAACCAGGTCCATCTCGGGCCGCTGGAGGCCACCACGCTGGCCGGCGGTGACCTGAGCGGATTGCAAAAGTGGTTGGACGACAACGGTTATGCCGTCCGCCCGGCGGTGTCGGACGCCCTGGGTCCGTATGTACGTGACGGCTGGTCGTTCGTCGCGATCCGGCTGACCAGTTCGGAGCCCATCGTTGGTGGACTCAACCCGGTGCGGATGACCTTCCCGTCGACGAAATTGGTCTATCCCATGCGACTGTCGGTCGCGGCCGCAGGACCCCAACAAGTCACGGTCTTCACGCTGTCCGATCATCGACAGCAGCGCACCGACGCCGATGCCGCACCGGCGGGCGGCCAGACGGTGCAAGTCCAATTCGCGGGCAATGTCGCGGCCGAGGTACGTAACCCGCTGCTGCGCGAATTGGCTGCCGACCACGGCGGCTATCTCACCAAGCTTCAGGTGAATATCCCTAAGCCCGAACAGATCTCGTCGGATTTCACGTTCGCCAACTCGGTCAACGATGACGCCTACCGGCAGGTGATTTACGTCGACCGCAACACGGTCATCCCGATCGAGCTGATCGTATTTGTGGTGTTCGTGTTCGGTGTGGTCGCGATCGCGGTGCCGGTCGTCTTCTTCGCCGTGCGCCGGCGCCGGCGGCGCGCTAACAACCCTCGGTGAGGCCGGTCAGCTCCGGGTGTGCCATCAACAAGTCGAGAAAAGGCCGTTGTCCCTTAAGCAATTTGACGCGTGCCTGTGCCACCGGGAACCACCCGACCCGATCGACTTCGGGGAACTCGCGCATGTTGCCCGAGCCCTTGGGCCACTCCATTTCGAAGGTGTTGCTGCGCGTGTCGGCGATGTCGAGGTCGGCCCGGACGGCGAAGGCGGTCACCACCTTGCCGCTGGGTTGCTTCAGCGCACCGAGGTCGAGGCGCCCTCCGGCCGGCACCGATAGTCCGAGCTCCTCGGAAAACTCACGCTGCGCCGCGGCCCAGGGATCCCCGCCGTCGTAGTACTCGCCTTTCGGAATCGACCACGCCGCATCATCTTTGCGGGCCCAAAACGGACCACCCGGGTGCGCGATCAGGACTTCCGCCACATCGTCGCGGGTCCGGTACAACAGCACTCCCGCACTGAGTTTCGGCAACGGGCTCAGACTCCGGCGGCGCGTTCCAGGTCTTTCAGCGACTCTTCCAGATGCGCGAGCAGCCGCTGCAGGTGCGGGACGCTACGCCGGCACCCGACCAGCCCGAAATCGAGCTTGTCGGCATTGCTGACCAGGGTGATGTTCAACGCCTGGCCGTCGAGAATCGCAGACAGCGGATAGCTGCCGTCCAGGCGGGCGCCGCCGTAGTAAAGCTGCTCACGGGGTCCCGGCACATTGGAGATGATGATGTTGAAGGGCGGTGACGTCGAATTCACCCATCCGGGAACCGCCGACATCGCCAGCGCACTCATGTTCACCGCGGAAAGCGCCAACGCCTGTGTCCGCGGCAGCTGAGAGAACACCGTCTTGTTCTTGTACATCGACTCGCTGATGGTCTCCAGCCGCTTGGCGGGATCCTCGATGTCGGTGGCCAGGTTGCACAGGATGGCCCCGACCAGGTTTCCGCCGGCGTCGGCCTCGTCCTCTCGGCGCAGACTCACCGGGACCATCGCCAAGAGCGGTGTTTCCGGCAGTGCGTCCTGCTCGAGCAAGTAGTAACGCAACGCACCCGAACACATCGCCAGGACGACGTCATTGAGCGTCACCCCCGCCGCGTTCTTGACGTTCTTGATGCGGTCCACCGACCATGACTGCGCGGCGCACCGGCGGGCGCCGCCGATGTTGACGTTGAGCATCGTGCGCGGGGCGCCGAACGGAAGCGTGAGTTGCTGTTCGAACAGTGCGGCACGGACCAGTGACACCGTCGACGGGCCAAGTGCCGCAAGCGATCCCGCCGCATGCATCAACGAACTCATTCGCGACGTCGGCGTGGACTTGCGCTTGGGTTTAGGTAGGCTCCAGGGCGCCCGAATCTCGGTGTCCTCGGGGTCGGCGGACAGTGCGCGTTGCATCAGCTTCAGCGCCGAGACGCCGTCGATCAGCGAGTGGTGCATCTTGGTGTAGATCGCGAACCGGCCGTCCTTGAGTCCCTCGATCACGTACGCCTCCCACAGCGGACGGTGGCGATCGAGCAGGGCGCTGTGCAGCAGCGAGGTCAGCTCGAGCAGATCGCGAACCCGCCCCGGCGAGGGCAGCGCAGAGCGCCGGACGTGATAGTCGATATCGAGGTCCTTGTCGTAGGACCAGCCGAGGTTGGCGATGCCCCCCAAGAAGGTCGCCGGACGCTTGAGAAAGGTGGGCTGGAAGTCACGCTGAACCACCAGGCTGTCGTAGAACTCCCGCACAAACTCCGGGCCGGCGCCGCCCGGGGGTTCGTACAGCTGCAGACCACCGACGTGCATGGGGTGTTCCCGGGATTCGCCCAGCAGAAAGACCCCGTCGGTGGGGTTCATCAATTCCATCACCCAATTAGACCGCGATCGAGGTGCGAAGCGAAGGCGCAATCCTGCGCAGCCATGTCGGCGCATCGTCGCTTCTGGGGTGGAATGGACGCCGACCGAACGCCTCGGCTCACCCCTTTGCGTACATCGCCTCGATCTCGTTGGCGAACCGCATCCTGACGATGTTTCGTTTGACCTTCAGCGTGGGCGTCAGTTCACCAGTGAGCACGGTGAAGTCGACCGGCAAGATCCGGAATTTGCGGATCGATTCGGCATGCGACACCGCGCGATTGGCTTGTTCGACCGCCTCGCCGATCTCGCCGACCAGATCGGGGTCGTCGGCCAGATCTCCGACGGAGGCGGTCGCACCCTTGCCGTGGTGCTGCTTCCACACCTCGAATCCCTCCGGGTCGATCGCGATGAGCGCCGCCACGAAGGGCCTGTTGTCGCCGACCACCATCGCCTGACTGATCAGCGGGTGCGCCCGCAGCTGATCTTCGAGGACGGCCGGGGCGACGTTCTTGCCGCCCGCGGTGACGATGATTTCCTTTTTGCGGCCGATGATCGACAAGTAACCGTCGTCGTCCATCGTGCCGAGATCGCCGGTGTGGAACCACCCGTTGATGATCGCCTCTTGGGTCGCCTTCTCATTGTGCCAATACCCGCTGAAAACGACGCCACCACGCACCAACACTTCTTTGTCGTTGGCGATCGCCATGCTGTTGCCGGGCAACAGCTTTCCCACCGTGCCGAGACGCTCTTCGCCGATCAGGTTCACCGTGATCGCGGCGCTGGTCTCGGTGAGACCATAGCCCTCGTAGATGGTCAGGCCGGCGCCCCGGTAGAAGTGGCACAACCGCTTGCCCAGCGGGGCCCCACCGGAAACCGCGGCGTGGCAGTCGCCGCCCAGCGCAGTGCGCAATTTGCGGTAGACCAGCCGATCGAACAGGGCATGCCTGGCCCGCACCAGCGGCCCCGGGCCGCCGGCGTCTAAGGCCATACTCCACTCGATCGCCGTCCGTGCGGCCGCTTCGAAAACCCCGCGCCTCCCGCTGTCGTGGGCCTTCAATTCGGCCGTGTTGTAGACCTTTTCGAAGACACGGGGTACTGACACGACGACAGTGGGCTTGAAGGCGGCCAAGGTCGGAATCAGGTTTTTGATGTCGCCGGTGTAGCCGATGGTGACTTTCGCGGCGAAGGCCGACATGGACAATGCGCGGGCCAGTACATGGGCCAGCGGCAGGAAGACCAGCAGCCGTTGCCCCTTGCACAGTAGCGTCGGGAAATACATTGCCGCACCGCGTGTCTCGTAAAGCAAATTGGAGTGCGTCAACTGGCAGCCCTTAGGCCGGCCCGTCGTACCCGAGGTATAGATCAGCGTCGCGGGATCCGCGGCCCGCAATGCCGTCAGCCGCTTGTTGAGTTCGTCCACGCCGACCGATTTCCCGGACGTGGCGAGCTCCTCGAGCGCAGATGGTCCGCCCGTCTCGAGGTGCAGGATCTTGCGCAGTGCAGGCAGCTCGGTGCTCAGTTCCTTGACCAGTTGGCCGTGCGCATCGCTTTGGGTTATCACCAACACCGCACCCGAATCCTCCAGCACCCAGCGGACCTGCTCGGCCGATGAGGTGTCGTAGATGGGGACGGTGACCGCTCCCACCGAGAGGATCGCGTAGTCGAGAATTACCCACTCGTAGCAGGTGGCCGCCAAAATCGCCACGCGGTCCCCGGCGTTCACCCCCTCGGCGATCAGACCGAGCGCGGTTTCCCGGATCTGCTGAGCGGCTTGGGCGCAGGTCACATCCCGCCACACGTCGTTGACAAGGCGCTGAAAGATCACATGGTCGGGGTCGTCCCGCTCATGCGCATACACACTGGCGACGATGCTGTCGCGCTCGTCGACGCTGAAGTTCGCGGGAACGCTGAATTCACGCATGATCAGACGACCCAGTGGGTAACCATGAGACCCACCTCCTGGCTGTAGCTATTCCTGGCCCGACGCTAACCGCACTAACCGCACCCTTCTAGTGGCCATAGGTCCCGGCCTCAAGGGCCCATTGGACTCATCGGGTCAGCTTTCGTCGATCGACCACATCGAGGTAGCGACAAGGTCTCCGCGGTCCAGCGCGGCGGCGCGATGTTCGTGGACCTTGAGGTAGTCCTGATTCGTCACCATGTCGATGAAGGCCTGCGGCGACGGATATTCAACGACGAGAATCGCATCCCACCAAGGCTTTTCACCCTCACCGATCACTACCGAAGGCGATCCTCCCAGGTAGCGGACGACCGCACCGACGCGTTCGAGGTGCGGTGTGACCTCGCGCCCGTATTGCGCGTAGCGCTCCAGGCCGCCCTCGGCCTTGAACTTCAGGAGGTTGATCATCACCACCGGCGCGTCAGTCGGCCGCGCGGCGAGCGCCGCGAATTGCTCGGGGGTGGGTTGCAGTCCGCTCATGAGAATCTCCTGCCGTGGTGCGTTCACATCCGACGAAAGTACCGCGACTCCGTCACCGCCGGCCAAACGTCACCGACACCATTGCGGGTGCCGGCCGTCGGGTGCGCGGCGTGGGCGGGTCCGGTCGGCGTGTCGTCGCCCTGGACGCCCTGGACGCCCTGGACGCCCAATGCTTACAGCAGATCGGTGATCGTCTTCAGGCCCGCCTCGTAGAGCACGCCCGGCATCATGCCGCCGTCGCACTCGATGGTGGTGCCGTTGACGAAGTCGGCCTGGCCGCCGGCGAGGAAAACACAAACGCGCCCGACCTCTTCGGGCTCGCCGGCGCGGCGCATCGGGACGGCGGCGAAATACTTCTCTCCGGTCGGATCGTCCTTGGGCAACACGAACGAGCGGAAGTTCTCGGTCATCGTGGGACCCAGGGCCACACAGTTGACGCGCACCTTCGGCCCCCATTCCTCGGCCAATGATCGGGTGAGGTGGTTGAGGCCACTCTTGGCCGCGCCGTAGGAGACCAGGGTGGGCGAGCCGGCCGGGTGCCCGGCGCCGCTGGAGATGTTGATGATGCAGCCGACGCCGTCCTGGTTCGCCATCTGCCGGTAGGCGCGGATGGCGAACCAGAGCGGGCTGATCAGGTTCATCTGCACCGCGAACGCATGGAACAGCGCGGTGCGTTGGTACTCGTCGTCGCTCGGCGGTGCGCCCTGAATCCGTTGCACGAGTTCGGGAATGCTCTCCACATGCGGCGCAGGGACGGTGCCGCCGGCGTTGTTGACGAGGATGTCGACCCGACCGTGAGTGGCGACCACGTCGGCGACGAAGGAATCGATCGAGCCGCAGTCGCCCTGATCGCAGACACGCTGCGAGGCGCGCGGCGCCCACTCGGAGTCGGCGTCGACACCTGGGATGGTGTCCAACGGCCCGCGCGAACAGCCGACGACGGTGGCGCCGGCGCGCAGCAGTTCATGGGCGATGCCGACACCCACGCCCCGGCTGGTTCCGGTGACGATCGCGATCTTGCCCTCGAGGACGCTCATGAACAGACCTTCCTACCCGGAGCAATCATTGACAGTGACTGCCAGCGGGTCATACTGTGCCAGTTCTGTCGTTGGCATGTAAAGGCGTGCAATCGAAAGGACACCGATGAGTAGTTCGGCCAAGCTTCGCGTCATTCAATGGGCAACCGGCGGCGTCGGCAAGGCTGCCATCGCCTGCGTGCTCAACCACCCGCGGCTCGAACTGGCCGGCTGTTGGGTACACAGCGCGGAGAAAAACGGCGTCGACGTCGGCCGGATCATCGGAACCGGGGACCTTGGCGTCACGGCCACGTCGAGCATCGACGAGATTCTGGCGATGGACGCCGACTGCGTCATGTACAGCCCGCTGGTGCCCAACGACGACGAGGTCATCGCCATCCTGCGGTCCGGCAAGAACGTGGTCACCCCGGTTGGCTGGGTTTACCCCGATCCGGGCAACAAGCGTCACCAGGCCGTCGCCGATGCCGCAGTGGAAAGTGGTGTGACCCTGCATGGTTCGGGGATCCACCCAGGCGGCATTACCGAGCGGTTCCCGCTGATGATCTCGTCGCTGTCTTCCGCGGTCACCCACGTCCGCGCCGAGGAGTTCTCCGACATCCGCACCTACAACGCACCGGATGTGGTGCGCCACATCATGGGTTTCGGCGGTACTCCCGAAGAGGCCATGGAAGGACCCATGGCCAGCCTGCTCGACGCCGGATTCAAGCAGTCGGTGCGAATGATTGCCGACCACATGGGGTTTCGCATCGATCCGAGCATCAGGACCATCCAGGACGTGGCGGTGGCGACCGCTGAAATCGACTACGCCCCCTTCCCGATCACCACGGGCACGGTGGCCGCGCGCCGGTTCCGTTGGCAGGCCCTCGTCGACGGCGAGCCCGTCATCACGGCCGCGGTCAACTGGCTGATGGGTGAGGAAAACCTCGACCCGGCATGGGATTTCGGTGGGATCGGCGAGCGCTTCGAAGTAGAGATCACCGGCGACCCAGACGTGAAACTCACTTTCAAGGGCCTGCAACCGGAGACGATCGAAGAGGGGTTGATCAAGAATCCGGGCGTGGTGGTCACCGCCAACCATTGCATCAACGCCATCCCGGACGTCTGCATGGCGGAGCCGGGTATCAAGACCTACCTGGATCTGCCACTGTTCGCCGGGCGTCCGGCGCCCAATCTCGCGAAGCCATCGTGACCGGCGAAAGCGTGCTCGACGACGTGTCGTTCTGCCACCTCGTCGTCGGCGTCACCGACATGGACCGCGCGCTGGCGTTCTACCAGGGTGTGCTCGGGATGGAGATCGTCTTCGAATCCCTGATATCCGGAGAGCCTTTCGACGCGGTGCTGCACGCTAACCGTAAACAGGAAGGCCGAGTGGTCGGCGGCTTGCTGGGCGGGTTGATGATCGAGCTGCTGTCCCTGGGCGGCGAGCCGGCCCCGAATCGCACCACTCGCCGTGGCATCACCGGCATCCTCAACGTGTCGTTGTCGGTGACCGATCTTGACGACACCCACCGACGCGTCGTCAATGCCGGCTACTCGCCCGATCAGGAGCCCTTCGAGATCGGCGGAGTCCGAATGTTTTTCGTGAAAGACCCGGATGGCACGCCGGTGGAATTCATCGAACTGCCCGACGGGGTGCGTAGCACCTACGAAATGCACCGCGGCGTGCGGCTGCAGATGGGACCCGTTGCATGAGTTACACCCATCCCGATTCGATGCGCGGCCACGTCGCGATAATCACCGGCGCGGCTCAAGGCGTGGGCAAAGGGACCGCGACGGCACTGCTGGAACGCGGCGCATCGGTGGTACTGGCCGACATACAGGCCGACGCCCTGGAAACAACGACCAACGAGCTCAAGGAATTGGGGCCGGTCGCGAGCGTGGTCGCAGATCTGCGCGACCCGGCCAGCGCGCAGCGGATCACTGCGGCCGCGGTCGACGCCTTCGGCACCGTGCACGGGCTGGTCAACAATGCCATTGCCACCAACGAGCCCAAGGCATTCGTCGACATAACCCTCGAGGACTTCGCGCTCGGCCATGACGTCGGCCCCCGGGCGACCTTCCTGCTCATGCAGGCGGTGCACCCGTTGATGGTCAAGGCCGGCGGCGGTTCGATCGTCAACCTCGGCTCGGGAACGGGAACCGGCGGCGAACCCAAGTGGGGCGGTTATGCCGCCGCCAAGGAAGGCATCCGCGGCTTGTCCAAGGTCGCAGCGCTGGAATGGGGACGCGACAACATCCGCGTGAACGTCATCTGCCCGTTCGCCGAGTCCGACGGCGTCAAGTTCTGGAAGTCGTTTGCCCCCAAGGAATATGACAAGGCCGTGGGGCGTGTTCCGATGAAGCGCATCGGCGACGTCCGCACCGACGTGGGAGCGCTGGTGGCGTTCCTGCTCGGTACTGACGCCACGTTCATCACCGGTCAGACCATTCACGTCGACGGTGGGATCGGCTGCTTCCGGTGACCGGCGAGTCGCTACGTGATCGCCAGCGGGCTCAGATCCGCGCCGATATCCGGCGCGCGGCGTTCCGGCTGTTTGTCGAACGCGGATACGACGCGGTAACCACCGAGGAGATCGCCACTGCCGCAGGCGTGTCACCGCGAACCTTCTTCCGGCATGTGCCGACCAAAGAGGAGCTGCTGCTGGCGCCGGTGCGCCACGGCGGGGCCGCGATCGTCAATCACCTGGAAAAGCGTCCGGCCACCGAGGCGCCGGACGTCGCATTGATCAATGCCATCATCACGCGGACCCAGTCGTTCGACCAAGCCGACTGCGAGGAGTGGCGCGCAGCCCTACTGGTTGCGCCCGGTCTGCTCGACAAGGCAACGATCCACACTCCCGCTGACAAGGAGCGGGCGATGAAGCTCGTCGCCGAACGCATGGGCACCGACCCCGAAATCGATATGCGCCCCGGGCTGCTGATCCAACTCGCCTTCGGTGCGGCCGATTTCGCGTTCCAGCAGTGGGTACTGCGGTCGGCCAACCGGCAGCCGCTGGACCGCTACGTGATCGAGGCTCTTGAGGCGATCAAGAGCAGCTATTGGAAGCGGGGTCACCGGCCCCAACGGTGAGCGGTGGGAGGTCTACACCGTCTTAGCCGACTCGGACACCTTCGGTCCCGGAACCGACGAAGCCTGCTGCACGGCGTCATAGCGCCTACCGCGACTCACAGTTCCTCATCTTCTATGCCAAAGGCGGTGACCGCCATCGCCGGCGCCCTTGGGGTTGGCCCGCTCGGCGGGGATCAGCGCGGCGATCGCGCGTCGGCTGCGCTCGTCCCATTCGTCGGCCGGCAGCGGGCTCAGCCGCGGCGGGTGTTGGTCGGTCACGTGCGCACGACCGTCCGGGACGATGAGCCCATCCAGTAGGAGCCCGGCGGGTGGGACCGACGAAACAGCCCGAAATAATGCACGGCGAGACGACAAACACTCGTGGACTATGGCCCAGTCAGGCAGACTGAGCCCGTGGTAATGAGCACGTCCGTGCACACTCGGAGAAGCGTGTCAGCGCGAGCGCCGGGAATACCGGCGGTAGTGCCGTGAGTTGGGAGACCTTGCTCACGACCACCCTCGTCCCGGTCGTGTCCGTTTTGTCAACTGCGACGGTGGCGGTCTGGACGAAGCGGATCGACGCCAAAACCAAGCGCGAGGACCGAGACCACGCGCTGGTGCTCGACTACGAAAAGCGGGCCGGGGACGACAAGAAGGCCGTGCTGAAGCGTCTCATCTCCGCAACTCTTCACCTCAAGCGCGGGGCAGAACCACTCGCGGGCACCGAAGTCACTGAAGAAAGCGTCAGCCGGAGGCGGGCGGCGGCCACCAGGGAGTTGTACGAATTCCGCGCACGGCTGGGCCTCGACGACGGAGTTGCCGAGTTGATGATCTACGCCGCCGAACCGGTTCGTGACCTTGCCGAATTGATCCTCGACGAATGGGACCGCCAATTCCGCGAACATGGCTACTCACTGACGCAACTGGATGCGTGCAAGGAGCAACTCCAATCCGCCGTCGACGTTCCTCAACATAGCGATGAGGCGATGATTGAACGGAAGCGAAAATGGTCTGAGCTGAAGGACGAAGAAGCTTCGTTTCTCAAGCAACTCGGCGACGAGTCGGCCCTTGACGTCGACGCGCTGGTGGAGCTATGCAACCGCTTGTTGAAAGCCGCCCACACGGACCTCCGCGGTGGCTACGGCATACCAACGTGACGGATGGCGCACCGGTCGTCGACGCAACGCGGGCGCCACCAAAGCGCTCGGTGGTGCGGTGCCCGCTGTCCTAGCAGTTCAAGGGCGGGGGCTGGTCACGCGGGATCGTGTCACGGTTACACAGGCCTGATTCTCCGCGCGGTGCAGGCGGGCGCAGGGTCGCGGTGATCGTCGGGGTTGGGCCCGGCGTGTTTGGCGGTGCGGGGTCTGCAGTGGCCATTGCCGCGGTCAATCCCGTAGCAGCCATCCCCAACCCGCCGGCGAGAGCGGCTCTGGCGGCGAATTTTTTCAGTTTGGGCGCAGCGGTGCGGTCGACGTGATGAGTGGTGGTCATGAAGTTTCCTTTTTGGTCGCCGCCCGGGGTGGGCCGCCCTCCAGGTGGGACCTCCCCCGCGAGTCGGACAGTTTTTCTACGACTGTTTCCGAAGACCGCTCAGGGCGGAGCCGGAGTTCCCGGCAGTGGGGGTGCGCCTACACCTAGGTAGAGACTATTCGACAGGCCGGGGCTGTGTTCCGCTTTACGTGGAATTTGAGGTGGCGTTCACGCTATCGAGCCTGGCAAGTGCAGGCCCAGGCAATCGGAGATGCCTGCGCAACCATCAACGCCATTGCACGCCAACGCCGGAAGGCGCTGCCGCCGTGGCTTTCAAACCATTGTGAGAGTGCATAATTCGGGGATGCATTACGAAAAATGTTGATAAGTTTTGTATTTGACTTACTCGACCGAAGTAACGCCCTGTCAACCTGCCCGGCTACGCCGAGGGGGCCGACAGGGACTGGATAACCGCACCCAGTGACTCCGGGGTCGTTGCAGTGTCGCCGATGTACGGGTGGGCAAGCTCCACGACGAGGAACAGGTCGGTGGCCAGCAGCACGCCCACGGTGGCGACCAACGCGTAGTGAACGGTGGGTTTCTCGACGCCGTAAACCAAAGCGCCGCCGAGGACTAGCCCGCTGGTCAGGAAGAAGACTGTCCACATCGACCAGGGCAGGCCGTTATCAGTACGGGCCCGGAGCGTCCGTTCGGTACGTGCCTGACTGATCTTGTGAAGGGAATCGAAAGAGGTCGCGAGGTAAGTCTTTTGGGTATCGGTACGTGGCTGAACTTGGTCGTATGCGGACCGGAGATGCTGCAGCGCTTGGCCGGCCGCAGGGTAGGTGTGACCGTGTGCGACCAGCGGCCACTCAATTACCGCCGCGCGTTCATAGTCCAACAGCGCCCCGCGGATTCGGTCCCTGTCACCCTTGTCGAACGCGTTGAGATCGTCGGCCATCTGTACCGCGGTTGCGCCCTCGACGCGCATGTCGTCATCGGCGGCATTGTCCTGACCCCACAGCGCGGTAACGATGAAACCGGTGAAGAACGCGTACACGAAGCCGACCAACATGAAGGCGAACTGTGTCACCTCGCTGCGCTCGTCCCCCCTGACCCCGGGGAACCGGCGCCGGACATACTTCAGGGCGAGCACTGCCCCGCCTGCGATGAGGACGTTGAGTCCCAGTAGTAGCAACCACGACGGGACGTTGCTCACGATCCAACCACTCACAAGCCACACTCCTTCCACGCATCGCGCCGTAAACCCCAGTCCTGATGTTCGCGCTGCGGGGCCGCGGCATTGCTAGAGCTGATCACGGGACAATCCTTCTGGTACTCCGCCGAAACGATGAATAGGTCGCCGTCCCCGCACTGGCGGCCTCATCGCCTCTCAGTACTTGGGTCATCGTGTCGCCGGTGGAATGCTCTGTTCGTAACGAAACATGTTGCCGGGGTCGTACTTTGACTTGACCGCCCGCAGCCGGTCGAGGTTGTCGCCCCAGTAGGCCGTGGCCCAGTCAGCCATGCCCGCGTTCGGCACGTTCACGTAGGCTCCGGCCACGTAAGGCTGTAAAGATTCGCTGAACTCCGCGATCCAGGCAAGTGCTCGCGCGGTCAGCTGTTCATCGGCGGCGGGTCCACCGCGAACGCCCCAGCCGACACCGGGTTCGGCGTAGAACAATGCGTCGCGATGGGCGAACACCGAGCCGCCGGCGGGCTCGCTGGTCATGACGGCTCCGCCGAAGGCGTTGGTGAAGTAATTGCAATCCGGCGACGGGGCTTTGTCCATGAACCGACTGATTAGCTCAATCGCGGCGGCCGGAAATGGTCGAATGATGAACTGCGAAGTGAACTTCCAGTTCGCGGGCTCCTCCGGAGTGGGTATCTGGAAATCGGCGTAGGTATCGGCCCACGGTGCGGTTGTAGTGGTTATGCGAGGGTTTCCGACCGTCAGGATGGGCGCTAGCAGCTCGGTCGCCTCGGTGCCCGACCCTGCGCAGAGAGCCGCTATCAACTGGATTTCGCCGCAATGGATCTCAAGTTGGCTAGTGAGGCGGCTGTCGGTGTTCGGTGCCGAGTGTTGCCAGGCGTCGAAGACTTCAGGTAGGTCGCTGAGCCCTGCCCAGGTCGCTACCACGTAGGTGACGTGTGATAGCGGGTGGACCTGGTACGTCAATGAGGTGACAACGCCGAAGTTGCCGTTGCCGGCGCCGCGCAGAGCCCACATGAGGTCCGGGTGGGAGGTGTCATCGACGGTGATCGCCTTGGCCCCGTTGCCCTTGTCCGTCACGACGATCTCGACCGCCATCAGGTTGTCGCTTGCCATGCCCAGGCTGCGGGTGAGCAGGCCGAAGCCGCCACCGAGGGTCGCGCCGACCAGGCCGACCGTCCCTTCCGTGCCGGTCGGTGCCGCGAGTCCGTGAGCGCCGAGCGCGGTCACCGCCTCCAGTTGAAGAAGCCCTGCCCCAACTGTCGCACGACCTGAGACCGCGTCGATCTGGGCCGACTTAAGCCCGCTGACATCGATGACCAGGCCGCCGTCGACAGCCGACCAGCCCTCTAGGCAGTGGCCCCCGCTACGCGCTCGAACGGCGACATCGTTGTGTTGTGCCCACTCAAGGGCGTTGACGACATCTGTTGTGTTGCTGCAGAAAACGATGGCTTTGGGGTAGCGGGAGTAAAGATGGTTCCATCCGGTACGCGCCACCTCGTACCGGGGATCGCCGGCACCTACAACGTCACCGGTGAGCCGGCTGGCGGATGCGGTCATGTCTGTCACCTCGGCAGTGCTCTGTCATGCAGTCCCTCGCCTCGGTGGCCGTGGCACAAACTGTACGGCTCTTACGGTCTCTCCGTAGGAGATTTGCACATGCGCAGACACGTATTGGTATCTCATTAGTGACGGCCCAACTGATCCCAGGTGGGTGTGGAGATGGTCCCGTGCCGTGAGCATCCCGAGGCTCAGGTTCGGATGGCGACCAGGGACTTGATCAGTCCCGCGAATCGTTCGAACCAGATGTCCGAGGACGGGAACAACCCGCGCATCTGTGAGATGCCGACCAGTTCGATCTCGTCGACCTGTTCTCGGGCTTCCTCGCGGGTGTGCGTGCGAATGTGGCCGCGGTTCCACCGCAGCGACACCTGGATGCGCGCCTCGTAGGGCAGCCACTGCATGCCCGGGAATAACCAATGCGGCTCGATCGGAAAGTAGCGGTAGGGAGTCTGGATCCAGTGCCGGTCGCCGAGCGCGTGGACGTAGTCCGCGAGACGCTGGCGCTGTACATGCCCACCGACGTGCTCGAGCAGTGAGTTGGAAAACACCAGGTCGAAATGATCATTCGTCACCGAACTCGGAAGATCACACGCGTTGGCCTGAATCGCGGTCACGCCGGGAGTCTGCGCTTGCGCGGGCATCAGGTTCACCGTGGTGACGGCGCAGGGTTGCACCGGCGCGAGCTGCCAAGACTCGGGAGTCCCGCCCAGGTCCAGCACTCTCATTTCGGAGAATTCCGGGAAGCAGGTGACCAGGTGCTGCCAGCGACGGCCGCGTGCCCGCCCGGACAGCGACCGCTCGGAATTGACATCTGTCGCGAAGTCGCGCAGCCAGTTCGACATCCGCCGCTCTCATTCCTCGAGGCCGGCCCAAAGGCCAACATGTCACCCGAAAGTCCCGGAAGGAAACGTACCGTATCGGGGCACTGGACCTCAGCGGATGATGAATTTGCTTGGCGTTACTGGCTTAAAGCACTTCGAGCAGCTTTTCGGCGAGCGGTCCGGCCGAGGCGGGGTTTTGCCCGGTGTAGAGATTGCGGTCCGTCACCGTGAAAGGCTTCCACATTTCGCCTTTGACGAAGTCGATGCCCGCCTTCACGAGTTCGTCCTCGACCGTCCACGGCGCCTTCTCGCGGAGTCCGACACCATCCTCTTCGTCGTTGGTAAAGGCCGTGACCCGGTAGCCCGCGAAGGGCGTGGTGCCATCGCGACGGGTCGCCAGGATTGCCGCGGGTGCGTGGCAGACGATCGCCAACGGCTTTCCTGAGGCAAGCGCCGAGATGAGCAGCCGGCCGGAATCCGCGTCGCGCCATAGGTCTTCCATCGGGCCGTGGCCGCCTGGGTAGTAGATGGCGTCGTAATCGTCCAGGCGGGCGTTGGCGAGTTGGATTGGGGCACGCAACTGTTCGGCGGAACGCAGGATTCCTTCCAGCTTTTCGGCGATCTCGACGCTGCCGGCCATCGACGGGCGCAGGCTCATCACGTCCACGTACGGCACCGTGCCGCCGGGCGTGGCCACCACGATCTGGTGGCCAGCCCGGCTGAGCGCGTCGTACGGGGCCGCGAACTCCTCGGCCCAATACCCGGTCGGATGTCGGGTGCCGTCCGTCAGCGTCCAGTAGCTCGATGCGGTGACGACGAACAGAACCTTTGCCATCAGACGGTCACTTCCCTTGTCAGAGCAGCACCACACCTGGGTATTGGGTGCGGGTCCTGCCGGCAATCAAGCGAAGATAACCCTAGAACCAGACTTTGCGGCCAGCAACCGGGCGTCCGACCGCCCCCAGGATCCACAGGACGACACCGATCAGCACCAGGATGCCACCGATGGTTTCGAGGATCGGAATGGCCGCGAAATAGCCGATGACAACGAGGATGATGCCCAAGACAATCACGTCGTGCCCCTTTCTATTGGGCGTCAGTCGAATTGATCACTGACACGACTACCCCGCCGCGTTCGCGTTCAATCAGATGTGCGCCGATTCGTTGCCTTGCCGCGCTTTGACCAGCGCGGCGCGCGCCAGCGTCTGCTGGGCCTGCTTGACGTGGGCGGCGTCGACCAGCACCCCGTTGACTCCGACCGCGCCACGGCCCTCGGCCTCGGCCTCCCGGTAGGCGGCCACATTGGCTTCGGCTCGCGCGATCTCGTCGGCGGTCGGCGCGTAAACACCATTGGCGATGGGCACCTGGTCGGGATGGATGGCCCACTTGCCGGTGTAGCCGAGCAGCGACGAGCGCCTCGCATCACGCTCGTATCCGGACAGGTCCCGGTAGTCGGGATACGGCGCGTCGATCGCATCGATGCCGGCGATGCGGGCAGCGACGATTACCTTGTTACGCGCATAGGCCCAGAATTCGCCGGGGTATTCGCCGAGCGGAACAAAGTTGGTGTCTACCCGCGCACCCTGCGACAGCGAGAAGTCACCGACCCCGAAGATCAGGGCATCCAGGCGGGGACTGGCCGCGGCGATCTCCTCGGCATTAGCGAGGCCCTCCACTTCCTCGATCAGAACCTCGAGCCGAATTCGGTTGCTCAGGCCAAGTTTCGACTCCAACTGAGTCAGCAGGACGTCCACCCACCAGACATCGCGAGCGGTGCGGGCTTTCGGGACGATGATCGTGTCCAGGTTCTCGCCCGCCTGGGTGACGACGTCGATCACATCGTCGTGGCACCACCGAGTGTCCAGGCCGTTGATCCGAATGGCGCGAGCGGTGCGCCCCCAGTCGATATCATTGAGCGCCGCAATAACTTTGGCACGCGACTGGACTTTGGCGCCAACGGGGGTCGCGTCCTCTAGATCGAGGAACACCAAATCCGCCCCACACCGGGCGCCCTTCTCGAACATGTTGTCGTTGCACGCGGGCACCGCGAGTTCGGAACGACGGAGAAGATCAGTCATTGATTTCCTTCTGTCACAACACGCCGCGGGTGCGCAGTTCGTCAATCTCGTTGGGAGTCAAGCCGAGTAGCTCGCCGTACACTTCGTTGTTGTGTTCACCGAGGCTGGGCCCGAGATGGCCCACCGTTGCGGACGCCGACGAGAAGCGCGGAACCGGGGCCTGCACCGTCATCGCCCCGAGCTGTTCGTCGTCGATCGAGATGAACACCTCACGATGGGCCAGCTGCTCGTCGGCGACCAGATCGCGGATGTCGTAGACCGGGGCCGCGGCGACCTCGTGAGCTTCGAAAGTCTGCATCGCTTCCGAAAGAGTCTTGGTGGCAACCCAATTCGCGACCACCGTGTCGACCTCGCGGGCCCGGGCCAGCCGCCGCTGCGGGTCGGAGAAGTCGGGATCGGACAGCAGGTCGTCTCGCCCGATCGCACGAAACACCCGTAACGCCAGGGCCGGTGAACTCCCGGACATGGCCAGCCAACGCCCGTCGGCGGTTTGGTAGGTGTTGCGCGGGGCCGAGATATCCCAGCGGTTGCCGGCACGTTCGGGCACCAGGCCCAATTGGTCGTAACCGAGCAGCGTCTGCTCCAGCAGGCGCGCCAGCGGGTCGATCAGGTTGACATCGATCAGCTGCCCCAGCGCACCATGCACGTCGCGGTGATACAACGCCATCATGACCGCGTAGGTGGCGTTCAACGAGGCGACGCCGTCGGCCAACATGAACGGCGGCAGCGTGGGCGGTCCGCCAGCCTGTCCGGTGATGTGCGCGAATCCGCTCATCGCCTCGCCGAGCGTGCCGAAACCCGGGCGCTCACTCTTCGGTCCGGTCAACCCGTACCCGGTGATGTGCAGCATCACGATCCGGTCGTTGACCACGCGCAGGTTCTCGTAGTCCAGGCCCCACTTACGCAACGTCTGCGGCCGGGTGTTGAAGATGGCGACGTCGGCATGCTCGACCAGCCGGCGCACCATCGCCTGACCCTCGGCACACCGCAGATCCAGGGTGATCGCTCGCTTGTTGCGCGATAAGGACTTCCACATCAGCCCGACGTCCTCGCGCTGATTGCCCCATCCGCGGATCGGATCGCCATGCCGCGGGTCTTCGACCTTGATCACATCGGCGCCGAATTCGCCCAGGTATGTCGCAACCAGCGGGGCGGCCGCCAACGTCGCGAGATCGAGCACTCGCACACCCTCAAGCATTCGCACCGGCGCCCACCCTGCTATTCGAAGGCCGTTGCAGCCCCAGGTGTCCGCGCAGTGTCGAGGACTCGTATTCGGTCCGGAACAGACCGCGTCGCTGCAGCTCCGGAACTACCATCCGCACAACGTCTTCGAATGCGCCGGGCAGATGCGTTGCGGCCAGGACGAAGCCGTCGCACGCCCCGCTTTCGAACCAGTCCGCCATCTGATCGGCGACCTGCTCGCCGGTGCCGACGAAGCGCGGTCCCTGCAGCAGCGTCGCACGATGACCGGCCAGATCGCGGACGGTCACCGGGCGCCCGCCGCCCTCAGAAGAAATGTGGGAGCGCAGGTTCTGAACCAGTCCGCGAATTCCGGAGGACGACGCGATCAACTCGTCGGTGACGGGATCGTCCAGATTGTGTTGCGCGAAGTCATAATTCATCAACTCCGACAACAGTGTCAGCGATGCCATGGGATGCACCAGTTCGTCGAGGAACAGAGCTTCGCGCTCCGTGGCGTGGGCCTCGGACTCGCCCACCACAGCGTAGGCCATCGGGCAGATCCGTACCGCGGCAGGATTGCGCCCGGCGTCGGCGATGCGCGCTTTCTGGTCGGTGTAGTGGCTGCGTGCGACCTCGATGCCCGGGTCTCCGGTGAAGATCAATTCCGCCCAGCGCGAGGCGAATTCGCGTCCGCGCCCCGATGAGCCGGCCTGGATGATGACCGGTCTCCCCTGCGGGGTGCGCGGCACGGTCAGCGGCCCACGCGACGAGAAGTACTGCCCGACATGCCCAAGCTCGTGCACCTTGCCCGGATCGCCGAAGCGCCCGGACGCCCGGTCGTGCAGAATCGCATCGTCCTCCCAGGTATCCCAGAGCCCGGCCACCACGTCCATGAACTCGTCGGCTCGGTCGTAGCGTTCGTCGTGGCCGAGGTGGGCATCGACGCCGAAGTTCTGCGCCTCGCTGTCGTTGACGGAGGTGACCACGTTCCAGGCGGCCCGGCCGCCGGACAGGTGGTCCAGCGTGGCGAAGGTTCGCGCGACGTGGAACGGCTGGTAGTAGGTCGTCGAGTAGGTCGCGCCCAGCCCGATGCGCGACGTGGCCTGCGCCAGCACGCCGAGCACGATGCTGAGATCCAGCTTGACCGGACGGGCACCGTAAGACACCGCCTCGGCCACCGATCCCCCGAACACCCCCGGCATCGCCAGGCGATCGTCGAAGAACATCAGATCGAAGCAGCCTTCCTCGAGCTGGCGGGCGATCTTTGCGTAGTACGAAGCGTCGAGGTAACCGTGTTCGGTCGCCGGGTGTCGCCACGACCCGGCGTACACCGAGGTGCTGCCCGCCTGCATGAAGGCGACCAGGGTCATGTTGTCGTGTCGTCGATCAGTCATGCGCGAAACATAACATCTGATATTTCAGATATCAAATTTTGGATGTCTGATTTGATACCATTCCGGGATGGCTTCGATCTCGAAGGTCGACATCTCCGGCACCGTGCGCGAACGCGCCGCCCGCGAACTCAGGGACCGCATCCTCACCGGCGCTTTGTCCGCCGGCACGCGAGTCGACCTCGACGCCATCACCGAGGAGTTCGCGACCAGCCGGACCCCGGTCCGCGAGGCGTTGCTGGAACTCTCCTTCGAAGGCCTCGTTCAAATCGCGCCGCGCAGCGGCATCACCGTGATCGGCATCAGCCCCACCGACGTCATAGACAGCTTCACCATCCTCGGCGTTCTCACCGGACAGGCCGCCGCCTGGGCTGCCCAGCGCATCGAACCCGGCGAGCTCGAGATGCTGCGTGAGCTCGCCGCGGACGTGGTCGCGCGCTCCGGGGACGACAGCATCGGCGAAGCCAACTGGCACTTTCACCAGAAAATCCACCGCGCCGCGCACTCCCCGCGGCTGATGACCCAGATCAAACAAGCCGCGCGCGTCGTGCCGAGCAACTTCCTCACCCTGTTTCCCGACCACGAGAAACATTCGCTCGACGAGCACCGGGAGCTGCTCGACGCGCTTGGCGAAAAGGACGTCGAACGGTCCCGCACCATCGCCGAGCGCCATGTGCTGGACGCGGGGCGCTCGCTGGCGGACTGGCTCGAACAGCGGCGCACCGCCTGAGACGCACCCGGCCGTTACACGCCGCGAGCGCTTGCCGGCGCGGCGCCGAGATTTGAGTATTTTCGTGGGGTGCCTTCGACTTCTGGGCCTCCTGTCCCCGCACGAGTCCCAGCGCAGTACACGCTGTCTCCTGCCGCTCCGAGCCCGCGCACGCTGATCGACATCCTGTATGCGACCGCCGCGCGCTACCCGGACGCGCCGGCCATCGACGACGGCGCTGTCCAGCTGACCTACCACGAACTGATCGGCGACATCGAGGCCAGCGTGCAATGGCTGGCCGCCCGCGGTATCGGGCGCGGCGACCGAATCGGGATCCGGATGCCGTCGGGCAGCTACGCCCTGTACGTCGCGATCCTGGCAACGCTGGCCACCGGCGCGGCATACGTGCCCGTCGACGCCGACGATCCCGACGAACGCGCCGAGTTGGTGTTCGGTGAGGCCGGCGTCGTGGGCGTCATCACCGAGGCGGGCCTGCTCCGGGGCGTCGGCCTGTCGCGGGGCTGGCGGGCCACGGCGCCGCTGGCCCGCGACGACGCCTGGATCATCTTCACGTCCGGATCGACCGGCACGCCGAAGGGTGTCGCGGTGACGCACCGCAGCGCCGCCGCGTTCGTCGACGCCGAGGCGCAGATGTTCTTGCAGGACAACCCGATTGGGCCCGGTGATCGGGTACTGGCCGGGCTGTCGGTGGCGTTCGACGCGTCGTGCGAGGAAATGTGGCTGGCCTGGCGCCACGGTGCCTGCCTGGTTCCCGCGCCACGCTCGCTGGTGCGCAGCGGGATGGACCTGGGTCCGTGGCTGGTCACCCGCGACGTGACCGTGGTCTCGACGGTGCCGGCGCTGGCGGCGCTGTGGCCCAGCGAGGCGCTGGAAGCGGTGCGGCTGTTGATCTTTGGCGGTGAGGCCTGCCCGCCGGAGCTGGTCGAGCGACTCGCAGTCGACGGCCGCGAAGTTTGGAACACGTATGGGCCGACTGAGGCAACGGTGGTGGCGTGCGCGGCGAAACTCGGTGGCCCCGGGCCGATCAGCATCGGGCTGCCGCTGCCCGGCTGGGACCTGGCGGTCGTCGACGCCGACTGCCTGCCGGTCGCCTACGGCGACGTCGGCGAGCTAGTCATCGGTGGGGTCGGCCTGGCCCGCTATCTGGACAAGGCCAAGGACGCCGAAAAGTACGCCGCGATGCCGTCGCTGGGCTGGGCGCGCGCCTACCGCAGCGGTGACCTGGTTCGGCTGGAACGCGACGGGTTGTATTTCTGTGGCCGCAGCGACGACCAGGTCAAGGTCGGGGGCCGGCGTATCGAGCTGGGAGAGGTCGACTCGGCATTGGTGCACCTGCCCGGAGTCAGCGGCGCAGCGGCCGCAGTACGCCACACCGCCACCGGCACACCGGTTTTGGTCGGCTATCTCGTCAGCGCGGATCCGGAGTTCGACCTGGGCGAGGCGCGCGCCCGGCTTGCCGCACAGCTGCCTGCCTCGCTGATACCGCGGCTGGTCCGGGTGGCGGAGCTGCCCACCCGCACGTCGGGCAAGGTCGACCGCGACGCGCTGCCGTGGCCACCGCCGGGCGGTGAGTCGGACGAAGCGATCGATCTGGGCGGCACGACAGGCTGGCTGGCCGGGTTGTGGCGCGACTTGCTGGGTGCGGCGGTCGACACCGCCGAAGCGGACTTCTTCGCACTCGGCGGCGGCTCACTGGCTGCCGCGCAACTCGTCGCCGTGCTGCGCGAGCAGTATCGACAGGTGACCGTTGCCGATCTGTACGACCACCCCCGGCTGGGCTCGCTCGCCGGGTTCCTCGACGAACTCGAGGCGCCGCCGGAGGTCGCCGTGCGCGCGGTCTCCCCGACGCCGTGGCTGGCGCGGCTCACGCAAACCGTGCTCGCTGTTCCGCTGGCGACGCTGGCGGCGCTGCCGTGGTTGACGTGGCTGGCGTTGGGCAACAACATCGCTCGCGCCCTGCACGTGGTGCCGTGGACGGTGGCGGTGAATTGGTGGCTGATCGCGGGGGCGTTCGTGCTGTTCGTTACCCCGTTGGGCCGCATGGGCATTGCGGTGCTGTGTGCACGGGCCTTGCTGTCGAAGGTGCGGCCGGGTACCTATCGCCGCGGCGGGTCGGTGCATCTGCGGATCTGGTTCACCGAACGGCTCGCCGAGGCCAGCGGCGCGCACAACCTGTCCGGGGCGCCGTGGCTGGTGTACTACGCACGCGCCCTCGGGGCCGACATCGGCAAGGATGTCGACCTGCACTCACTGCCGCCGGTCACCGGGTTGCTCACCCTTGGTCACCGCAGCGCGGTCGAACCCGAAGTCGACCTGTGCGGTCACTGGATCGACGGGGACGCATTCCACGTCGGCGAGATCACGATCGGTGACGACGCGACGGTCGGCGCCCGCAGTACGTTGCTGCCCGGTGCGGTCGTCGGGAAGAACGCCGACGTGGCACCGGGCGCGGGCGTGCTGGACAAGATCAAGAACGGCCAGTATTGGAAGGGCTCCCCGGCGGTGAAATCCGGCCGGGTCAACCACCCATGGCCGGACGAACGGCCGTCGCCGCGCACGCATTGGGTCGCGATGTACGGCCTGACGTCGATACTGCTGGGGTCGCTACCGCTGGTCGCGGTGGCGAGCGGGCTCGCGGTCATCGGGCTGGCCGTGCGCCCCACCGACCGCCTGTCGCAGGCCGTGGTGCCGGCGCTGTTGTGGACACCGGTCGCGACGCTGACCGCGGTTGCGGTCTACGCGCTGCTGACGGTGCTCGGGGTGCGGGTGTTGTCGCTCGGCCTGCGTGAGGGCTATCACCCGGTGCGTAGCCGCGCCGGCTGGCAGCTGTGGGCCACCGAACGCCTAATGGACGCCGCGCGCAACTATCTGTTCCCGCTGTACGCCAGCCTGCTGACGCCGCTGTGGCTACGGCTGCTGGGCGCGAAAGTCGGTCAGGGCACCGAGATCTCGACGGTATTGCTGACGCCGAAGTTCACCGTGATCGAGGACGGCGCGTTCCTGGCCGACGACACGATGGTCGCGTCGTACGAGTTGGGTGGCGGCTGGATCTACGCGGCGACGACGACGGTCGGCCGGCGCGCGTTCCTCGGAAATTCGGGCATCACCCAGCCCGGTCGCCGTGTTCCCGACGACGGCCTGGTGGCGGTGCTGTCGGCCGCGCCGCCCAAGGCCAAGCGGGGTTCGTCCTGGCTGGGCAGCCCGCCGATGCGGTTGCGCCGTCGTCCCGCCGAAGCCGACGCGACGACCACCTACCACCCGCCGCCGCGATTGAAGGCGATGCGGGCGTTGGTGGAGACGTTCCGGTTGCTGCCGGTGGTCGTGTCGGTGGCGATCGGATTGGCGGTGCTGGGCGGATTACAAGCGCTGACAAGGCTATTCGGCATTTGGTGGGCCGCGCTGGGCTCCGGGCTGGTGTTACTGGCGGCGGGTGCGATCGCCGGTGGCATCACGATCGTGGCGAAATGGCTCCTGGTCGGCCGCATCAAGCCGAGCGAATACCCGCTGTGGTCGTCGTTCGTGTGGCGCAACGAAGTCGCCGATACGTTCGTCGAAACCGTGGCCGCGCCGTGGTTCGCACGGGCGGCCAGCGGCACCCCGGTCCTGACTCTGTGGCTGCGCGCGTTGGGCGCCCGGATCGGGCGGGGCGTCTGGTGTGAATCCTATTGGCTCCCTGAGGCGGATCTCGTCACGCTGGGTGATGGGGCGACCGTAAACCGCGGCTGCGTGGTGCAGACACACTTGTTCCACGACCGGATCATGCGAATGGACCGCGTCGTGCTCGAACCCGGCGCGACGCTGGGTCCGCATTGTGTAGCGCTGCCCGCCGCCCGGCTCGGCGCCGGCGCGACCGTCGGGCCCGCGTCTCTGGTGGTGCGTGGCGACGAGGTGCCGGGATCGACGCGCTGGCAAGGTAATCCGATCAGGCCGTGGAATCCCGGTCGTAAGAAGGCGCGTAAGGCGGCCGGCGGCAGCGGCGCCCAGGACACCGCGGCGTGAAAGCTTCCGCGAAGAAGGCGCCGCCGCCGGATGCGATCGACCAGTACCTGCCGAACAACGGCAACGCCGGGTACCAGGTGTCACGGTACGAGCTGGATCTGGACTACAAGGTCGCGCTGAACCGGCTGTCCGGTTCGGCGACGATCACCGCCGTCACGCTGACCGAATTGCAGCAAGTGACGCTCGACCTGGCAGGCTCGTTGACGGTGTCGAAGGTGTCGGTGAACGGCAAACGCGTTGACCAATTCTCTTGCCGTGGTGGCAAATTGCGCATCCGGCTGCCCTCGAAGCTGCCCACCGGGGCCGCGTTGTCAATCGTGGTGCGATACGGCGGGTCGCCGCGGCCGCTGCGTTCGCTGTGGGGAGCCGTAGGTTTCGAGGAGCTGACCGACGGCGTGCTCGTGGCCGGGCAGCCCAACGGCGCCGCATCGTGGTTCCCCTGTAACGACCACCCCAGCGCCAAAGCCGCGTTTCATCTCCAGGTCAGCACCGAAAGCCGGTACCGGGTGATCGCCAACGGCCAGCTGCTGTCGCGCCGGGCCCGCGCCTCGCGGACCGTATGGACCTATGAGCAGCGCGAGCCGACGTCGACCTACCTGATCACGCTACAGATCGGCGATTACGAAATCCGGCGACTGGCGCGCACGCCGGTGCCGATTCAGGCCGCGCTACCCCAGCGGCTGCGCCGCGACTTCGAGCACGACTTCGCCCGCCAGCCCGAGATGATGACGTTGTTCATCGAGCTGTTCGGACCGTATCCGTTGGCAGCCGGGTACACGGTCGTCGTCACCGACGATCCGCTCGAGATACCCCTTGAAGCTCAAGGTATTTCGATCTTCGGCGCCAACCATTGCGACGGCACGCGATCCAGCGAACGGCTGATCGCCCATGAACTGGCGCACCAATGGTTCGGCAACTCGGTGACCGTGGGGCAATGGCGCGATATCTGGCTACACGAAGGATTCGCGTGCTACGCGGAGTGGTTATGGTCCGAACGCAGCGGCGGACCCAGCGCCGACGACCTCGCGCGGCTGCACCATGCACAGCTGCGAACCAAGCCCCAAGACCTGCTGCTCACGGATCCCGGAGCACGTGACATGTTCGACGACCGCGTATACAAACGCGGCGCACTGGCACTGCACGCGCTGCGTGGGCAGCTGGGCAGCGACAACTTCTTTGCGCTGCTTAAGGATTGGACGTCGCGGCATCGCCACGGCACCGCCGTCACCGACGACTTCACTGGCCTGGCAGCCCGCTACTCCGAGGAGTCGCTGCGGCCGTTGTGGGAGGCGTGGTTGTACTCGACCGCAGTGCCGTGACGATTTAGGGGCGAGGGTCAGCCCCCACCGCCACCGGCGGCTCCACCTCCGGTCCCACCGGCCGGTCCACTACCGGTTCCCCCACTACCCGGCACGTTCTCGCCGCCGGACCCCGTACCCGGTTGCATCGGTGCGGGTGCTGGCTGGCTGGACGACGTCGGCGGCGACGTCGTCGGCGGCGCGCCCACCGGCGTGCCGGCGCCACCACCGCAGGCAACCGCCAGCCCGAGTATCGCTGCACCACCGAGCAGTGCGAGTCCTTTTTTCAGGTAGCCAATCTCCATCGAACACCCCATTCTCACGTCGGACCTACCTGCGGTACCCGTTCTGCAGGCGCTCAATCGACGGAAGTGCCGTGCCAACCAAGACTGCGACGTCAGGTCCGCGAATCAGAACTCAAATCCCTCGCACGCGACTAGACCCGGTTGAGCTGTGTCGCCCCTGCCGTGGCGATGGTGTTGCCGCAGTCAGCGATGCGCTGCACGAGATCTCGGGCGCGGTCAGGTGTGCAGACGGGATTGACGAACGTGAGCTTAAGCGCGGTGGCACCGGCGATTCGGGTCCGCCCGATCAGGGCCTGATCGGTGTCCACCAGGTGCTGGCGGATCGCGATGTTGACGTGGTCTCGCTCGACGGCGGAGGTGTCTGGCCCCGTCCAGCGCAGGATGACGGTGTTAGTCGTGCACGGACTGATCAAGTCGAGATGAAGCTGAGCGGCCACCGCATCGCCCGCGGCACGGGCGGCCTCGACAGTGCGGTCGATCATCTTGGCGACGGTGTCGAGCCCCAATGACCGCAGCGTGATAAGAACTTTGAGCGCATCAAATCGGCGGGTGGTCTGCAGCGACTTGCCGACGTGGTTCAGAATGTCTACTTCGTCGTCGTCGGCGGGGTTGAGGTAGTCGGAGTGACTGCGCATGACGTCCAGGTCGTGTCGTTGCCGCACCAGGAGAGCGGCACAACTGATCGTCTGGAACAGCAGCTTGTGGAAATCGACGCTAATCGAATTCGCCGCGCTAATGCCGTCGAGCAGGTTGCGGTGCCGTTCGCTCAACATCAGGCAGCCGGCGGCGGCAGCATCGACGTGCACCCAAATATCCTGCCCCGCAGCAATTTCAATGACATTGGCAAGCGGGTCGATAGCCCCCCGATTAGTCGTGCCCGCGGACAGCACCACCGCGATGACTTGCTCGTCGCGCAATCGAGAAGCGTGCAGCAGCTCCCTCAACGAGCCGGCGTCCAGGCGGCCGCATGCGTCTGTACCGGCGGGAAGAATTGCCGCCTCGCCGAGGCCCAGCAGCTGGGCGGCGGTCAGCACCGAAAAGTGCGCGTCGTCGGTGCAGACGATGCGCCACCGACGCGCATCGGGCGGCAGGCCGTCCGCGGCGATATCGACTCCCAGGGTGCGGGCCGCGAAATTATCGCGTGCCAGCATCAGGGCCTGCAGGTTGGATTGCGTTCCCCCACTGGTGAAGACGCCGTCACCGTCTGCGAGGTCGAAGACCTCACACAACCAGTCGATCACGAATTGTTCGACCACCGCGGCGGCCGGACCCTGGTCGAATGAGTCCATCGACTGGTTGAGCGCGCACAGCATCGTCTCTGCGGCAAGACTCGCGATGGCCGGTGGGCAATGTAAGTGGGCGACGTAATTCGGATTGGATACCGCGGTCGAGTGCGGCGCGACGAGTGCCGCCGTCTCCTCCAGCACAGCCGACAGGCCGAGACCGGTCCGCGGCACCACTCGGAAGCCTGCCAGAGTTTCCCGCAGCGCCGCGGCTCCCTGGATGAATCCGGGCCGGGCGGGGCGCAAACAGCCGGCCGCAACATGGCCCGCCGCCTCGTTGACCGCTTCCAGGTAATGCTGAGCTCCCGCGACAGTGAGGAACTCACTCTCGAAGGCGGTGTCGCCGCTCATGCGGAATACTCCGGCACCGCACCCGGCCATTCTTGGCCGGTGCGTACCAGATGCTCCACGTGGTCCATCGCCGTGTGGAATCGTTCGAGGATGTCGTCGATCTCGCGGTCGGTGATGATCAATGGTGGCATGAATCGGACCACGTTGTCGTATTCACCACCAACTTCGACGATGAGTCCGGCTGCCAGGCAAGCTTTTTGGATCTCGGTCGCCAGCCCCGGAGCCGGCTGGCCGACTCCTCGCTGGTCACAACCGGCCATCGGGTCAATGATCTCCACGCCGGCCATCAGACCGATGACGCGCACGTCGCCGGCGGTGGTGGCCTGGGCGGCGATAGCGCACAGCCCCTCGCTCAGGCGAACGCCCATCTCGGTGACGTGCGCGGCGATGCCGGCTTGAGCCGCATATCGCAGCACCGCGCTCGCCGCGGCGAACCCGAGCGCATTGCCGCGGAACGTCCCCGTGAACGCGCCCGCGCCCCAGACGTCAAACCGGCGCCGGATCACCAATACCGCAATGGGGATTCCCGAGCCTAATCCCTTGGAGATCGCGATCATGTCGGGCTCGACATCGCAGTGTTCGAAGGCCCACGGCCGGCCCGTCCGGTAGGTGCCGGCCTGCACCTCGTCCGCGATGAGCGGGATCTGGTTGGCCGTCGCGGCACGCCGCAACGCCTGCGCCCAGGCGGGCACGGCCGGAATTACACCGCCCTCGCCGAGCACGAATTCGGTCAGCAACGATGCGGGAGCGCGCAGGCCACTATGCCGGCTGGCAAACAGGCGCTCCACGGCATTGATCGCCAAGTCGGTCCCGGCCTGTCCGCCGAGATCGAATGGACAGCGGTACTCCTGGGGGTAGGGCAGGAAGTGGGCGGCAGCAGACAACGTGACTGGCTGGCGGCGCAGCCCGCCTCCCGAACTGAGGGCACGAGCGGCCCTGCTGCACCCGTGAAACCCGCCTTCCATGCCGATGTGTTCGTGACCACCGGTCGCGATCTCGGCCAGCATCAGCGCAGCCTCCACGGCATTAGCTCCGCTCGGCGAGCAGAGATGAACTACGCAGTCGTCGGCCAGGCCCGGCGGCAGAGTAGCCAGCAGGTCTTCGACGAACGCATCGCGCAGGGGATGATGGAAGTCCAGAGTCAACAGCGGTGTGCCGGAATCCAGTGTTCGCCGCAACGCCTGGGTCACGACGGGGTGGTTCCAGCCCAGTGACATCGAGCCTGCGGCGCACAGACAGTCCAGATACCACCGGCCCGAGATATCGCGTACGCGCGCGCCCTCGGCCTCGACGGGTGTGATAGGGATACGCCGCGAGTAGGAACTGGCACCAGACTCGTGCAGACGATGCCCGGACGACAATGCGCTATCGGTCATCGACGATCCCTTTCGTGGCTGCCTACGGGTCTGCGATACCGAATCCTGTTGCTGTACAGTCGACCTCGTACGACAACGATCGCTTATTAGACCGGCCGCCACGCTCAAGAAACGGCCGCGGCAGTCGACGTTCGCCAGCTCAAAATAGCCCGAAATTCGTTTTGCACGAGCGGTTTGTGACATTCGGCGGCAATTTAACAACCTGTTGCACCGGCGTTCATGCAATGGGTGCACGGGCTCTTAGGCGAATGGCCGGATGCTGCGGATCTGAGCCCTCAGCGTAGCGCGGGCAGCACGGTATCGGTCAGCAGCTGGACCGACTTCCACGCTTCATCTAGGGGCATGCCGCCGACCAGCGGGTGCAGCACCAGGGGTCCGAAGTCGTCGCTGTCGCGGATTTCGGCGACCAGTTCGTCGGGAGTCAGGAAGCGGTAGCGACCGGATGCTCGGACCTCGTCCAGGGTCCGGACGCCGGGCAGGTGCATCAGGGATCGCTGGTCGGTTGACCATTGCCCGTAAGTGACCGCCTCCCAAAGGATGTGCTGCCCGAGCTCGGCCCATGCCCGGTCGGGATCCTCGTGCAGATAGATCATTCCGCGGTTGACGGGCCCGGGCATCAGGATGAGCGGCTTAATGCCTGCGTCGGCGCACAGTTCGCGGTAATAGGTGGCGATGTCGGGCAGATGGTCGGCCAGGCTGAGCGGCAGCCCGAATCGCGCGGCCCGCCGGGCGGTGACGCGCGCACCGCCACCGACGTACAGCGGCGGATGCGGCCGGCTAAAGGTACCGGTACAGATTCCCGCGTCGGCGTCGGTACCCGACCAGACCGACAACACGCGTTCGACCAGCCGGTCCATCAGCGCGCCCCGCTGGCTGAAATCCATTCCGAGGGAGTCGTATTCGACGGCGCGGTAGCCCAGGCCCACGGTGGTGTGCAGCCGGCCGCGGCTCATGTTGTCGACGAGCGCAATGTCTTCGGCGAGCCGAACCGGGTTCCACAACGGCCCCAGCGCGCAGTCGACGCTGGCGATCATCGTCGACGTGCGCGCCAGAAACATAGCCGCAGCCATAATCGGGTTGCAGCTCCAGCCGTGTCCGGTGGCGTGGTGCTCGTCGACGCTGACCGACGTTATGCCGTGCGACTCACCCCATTGCGCCAATTCGAGCGCGGCGGACAAGAGCTTGCTCTGGACGCGCGGTTCTCCGTGCGGCGACGCGAAATTGAAGCGCAGCACCGTCAATACCATGTCAGGCTCCGTCTGGGCCCGGCGCGACGATGGACTCCACGAACGCGGTGAAGTCGGGAAACAGTGCGCGGTCGACGATCTCGATGCGGGTGCCGAACGCGTCGATGAAGTAGGCAAACATCCCGAACTCGACGTCCGGTAATTCGCCGGTCATTTCGAAGGTGAAGCCGTTGCCCTCCAACGCACGCGCGGTCTCGGCGAGGTTGTCGGTGAAGTAGCCGACGTGGTGCACCGAGTTGCCCGGTGCGGCGGTCCACGGAGTTCCGGGAACCTCCTGGACCAGTTCGATGTGCGGGCTCTGCACGGAGTAGACGATCGTCGAAGTCAGGTCGCGAACGCCGGCGGTGGTGCGGAAGGGCAGCGTATAGCGAAGCGGGGTGATCCACCGGTAGCCGGCCAGTGCGGTGAGGCGGGCCATTGCAACGTCGAGGTCGGGCACCACAATGCCGGTGTGATAGAAGTCCTTGGGCTGCAACACAAATGTCATGGTGATGTCCCTTCCCGTACCGTCACGAGTTTCTCGCTATCTGCCGCGAGAGCCAGGCCCGTTCCCAGAAGTTAGTCGTGGTGCTCAGCAGACTTTCATGCGCATCCCGCAGCACTTCGCGCGCCCCCGGGTGATCGGGTTGCGTCGCGGTGACGAGCTCGGCGAGGTGGATGGCGTGCAAGGGACGGTTTTCGGTGAGGTGGGCCCGCGCCCGACCGACAAGCGCATCGGCGCCGGCCAGTTCCACCACGTCGGTGCCGACAGCGTCGAACCCGACGGGATACAGCTCGGTGGTGGACCGGTGATGAAACCAGCCGGAGTAGTTCTCCCACACCGCCCGCACATCCCAGGAGACTTTTCCATAGCCCTGGCCCACTTCGTATTCCGCAGGCAAGGTGATCTCGCGCATCAGGGTCTGCACGTCTTTTCCGGCGTTCATACCGGCCACCGTCTGGTCGTGGATGTACTCGATGGCATTGCGCAGCCGACTGAGTTCGTGATGGATGCGGTCTGCGCCCGCGATCGGGTCGAAGTGGCCGGTCACCAGCAGTTCTGGCTGCAAGTCGCGCACCCGCTCGACCGACGCGATCGTGGTCAGGGCGTCCCGGTAGCGGTCGCCGCGGATCGTGACCAGGTTGGGAATATGTCCGAAGATCGGGCCAAAAGTATTTCCGCACAGACATATTCGCTCATCGGGCAGCCAGATGACCAACGAGTCGGTGGTCTCGCCACCGGGGACGGAGATCAGCTCCAGCCGGCGTCCGCCGACGTCGAGGATGAGCGTGTCTTCGAAGTCGAGGTCGACGGTGGGGACGCTCTGTGCGGGTAGCCGCGTGGTACCGAGACGGCGCTGGATGGCCTGGATTCCCGTCGCCAACGTGTCGGAGAAGGCGAACGCGCTGCGGCTGGCACGGTACCGGATAAGGCGCTCGTTGTCGTCTCGCCATTGGGTCCAGTTCGCTTGGGCGACAACGGTTGTGTCGGGATCACGAACGCTGTCCAGGCCGCCGACATGATCCACGTGGCCCTGGGTGAAGATGATGTAGCGCACCGGAGAGGAGTCGACAGCGTCGAAGTTGGCCCGATGCACCGGTCCCTCGAAACCCATGCCGGTGTTGACGATCACCCGACCGTCGCCGGTGGTCAGCAGGTAAGCGTTCGACAGCCCCGGCGAGCACCACAGTCCCTCGGCGATCTGCTCGGCCTGTTCGGCGGCCGCGGGCCGCAGGCCATCGGCGCCGGGCCTGCTGCGGTAGACCGGTTCAAAGTCCTGGGCACTCATCGATGCTCCTCATTCGGGGCGGACGTCGAACCGGTCGAAGTAGAAGTCGAACCGGCCACGCAGTTCGTCGGCCGAGACGCCGAAGTGCCGTGGTAGGTCGTAGCGGATGCGCCCGTGCTTGCCCCGCGGGTTGCCGTCGAGATACTGCTGGAATCGCCCGCGCACCTTCGGTGTCAGTTCGACCTCACCGCGGCGGTAAAACTCGTCGAGCACCGGCAATTCATTGCCGTTGAGCTGGTGGAAGGTGACATCGATGCTGCGGTCGGACGGCACCAGGTCGCGGTCGCGGACACATGCGCTCAGCAGTCGGTGCACCCGGTCCGTCCAGTACTCGAGAAGCCAGCTCGGATCGATACTCTTGCGGCGTAGCCGATCCGAGTAGGCCATCATCGTGATCGCCGACTGCACGACTGCGACCGGATCGCGGTGCGTGAACGCGACCGTCGCGTCGGGGAAGGTCGCCATCAGCGGGCCGAGTTGCTCGCAATGCTGGGGACTCTTGAGGATCCAGGTCTGCGGGCCACGCAGAAACGTCAGCGCCTGCAATACCTTCTTCAAATACGCGTAGTGCCGGGTCTGGTCGAGCGCGAGGTAGTAGTCGCGCCAATCCGGCACGCGGGCATGCCATTCCAGGACGTAGCCCGCCAGGTCCAGATCGAGGAGCTCGACCTCCTCCTCGATCGCCTCGGGGAATCGGTCGTGCATGGCGGCCACCACGGGTGCGCTGGCCATCAGGGCGTCGTGTTCGGCCTTGGCGCGCGCATAGCGCGGGTCGACTCCGAAAATGTCGGGGCCCTCACCGCGCGCAGGGATCGGCTCCTGGCTCTCCCAATACGGTAAGGCACGCCGGCGCGGGTCTGCGGCAATGAGATTCACCAGGTGGGTGGTGCCGGAGCGCGGCATCCCGACAACGACGAAGGGCTTGTCGATGGCAATGGACTCGATTTCGGGATAACGCTTGATGAGCTCGGTGAGCGACAGGCGGTTTCGCAGCAGCCGAACCACGCGCTGCCGCAACGTCGACCGAGTGAGCTGCCGCAGGCCGTTATCGGCTTCGATCGCCGCGACGTGAGCGGCCAGGCGGTTGCCGAACCCGTCCGTGTCGTCCAGATCGTCGGCACCGGCCTGCTCGACGGCCTCCGCGAACATCCGGTCGACGTCGAATTCGACCTTCTTGGCCTCCGTGAATTCCAGGATCTGACGTTGGACATCGGTCAGCTGCGGCGATGTCAGATCGTCGAAATCGATGTCAGCGATGTCGGGGCCCACAGAGCCCATGCGACCGCCTCCTCGCGGTGTCGAATATTCGACGTATCATTCGAAATATGATACGGACGGTAGACGCGGGACGGACGCCTCGTCAACCCGCTTCGCCGCCCACCGATCGCGTGGTCGCGGTCATGCGGCTGCTCGGGTCCCAACCCACGCGAGCGTTCTCCCTCGCGGAGATCACCCGCGAGCTCGGCATCAGCCGCGCGACCGGGCACGCAATTCTGACGACGCTGGCCGCCCATCACTGGGTGGTGCGTGACTTCGACACGGCCGCTTACTCCTGGGGGCCGGGTATTGCGGCGCTGGCCAAGCCCGCCGGCGACCGGGCCTTTCGTGGAGTCTTGCAGCAGCTTGCGGAATCGACAGCGGCACAAGCATTTCTGGCTCGCCGCGAGGGCAATGCCATCGTCGTGACGGATAGCGCCGGTGAATCCTCGTCCGGGATGCGCATCGACCGCGGACTGCGCATGCCGTTGGTCGCGCCGTTCGGTCGCGACTACATCGCCTGGAGCCCGACTCCCGCACAGCGCGCGTGGCTGCGGGGCATGGGCAGGCCGTCCGCCGCGCTGTCCCGTCGAATCACCGCCGTGCTCAATGAGATTCGGCAACGCGGATACACCGTCGAACGGCTGAGCCGCGAATATCTTCAGGTGTATACGGCACTGCGGGCACTGCGCGGTGACGGCGAACCCGACGCCATCACCGCACACCTCGCACGGGCGTTCGCCGACCTCACGGTGATCGACGTGCTGGACGCGGAGCTCGCGGAAAACGAGGCGCACAGTATCGCCACTATTTCCGCCCCGATCTTCGACGACGACGGGGTGGTCACGATGTCGATCAGCGCGGCACCGTTCACCGACCTGACCACGGCCGACGTCACACGCCTCAGTGAGCAGGTGTGCGCCGCGGCTCGACGGATCGAACCACAGATCGCGAGCCCTACAAGTTAGCCAAATCGTCCGGAACGTCGACTTGATGCTCCTGCAGTGCCTCGAGGGGCACAACCTCGAGCGTGCGTTCGTGCGTGCTGGCCAACACCACCGGCGCGGCGCAACCGTCGCGGTGCGCCCGCAGCCAGTTGAGGGCGGTCACGCACCAGCGGTCACCGGGCAGCAGGCCAGGAAAGCGGTACTCGGGGACCGGCGTCAGCAAATCATTGCCGATGGAACGCTGGTGCTCCAGGAAGTCGGCGGTCATCACAGCGCAGATCGTGTGGCGACCGACATCCTCGGCTCCGCTCGAACAGCAGCCGTCCCGGTAATAGCCGGTGAGTGGCTCGGTGCCGCACGGCTGCAGTGGGCCGCCGAGCACGTTGCGATCGGACATCTGGTTAGTATCGCGCCGTCGGGGCCAAACATAGAAGAGACAGCACCGTCTGTCCCCTGCGAATTGGCCGTGCTGCTGGGTGCTACCCGGCTAGCCGGAAGCCGACCTCGGTGCGGATCTGGGTCACCCGACGAGCCGCGACGGCGTCGGTCTCTGCATAGATCCGGGCAATGTCGACTAGCGCGGCGCCCGTCCGCGCCAGTTCCGCATGCGCCGCGTTGAGCCGAGCCAGCATCTGGGTGGCCTCCGCCCCAAACGCCGCTGCCGCCTGGACCGAGACCTCTTCGGCACCGGCGGGAGCCAGCGCTGCCACTGACGGCTCCGCGGCGGCACTGGTCGCAAGTGCCTGCGTCGCGCTGCCGACGATCTGAGTGCCAACGACGGCCACCGCCGGGTCGAAGGACATGGACTGCATTGGCGCACTCCCGGGTCAGCAAAATAATGATGACTGCGATAGTAGCAGTAGGCAATTATTTGTGTCTACAACAGTAACGCTAGGCCAGATCCTTGCTTGCGAGTCGTCGGGCACGGTTACCCCCTGCACAGCCCGGCCAGCCCCGGCCCGGCTACCCACCGCCGCCGCCATATCCCGTCCTCAGCCTGTTCTGCCTGATCGCATTGCCGGTCCTTCTTGGCAGCGTCGTCTGGGCAATCGTCGATGCGATCATGATGTTCACCGGCAGTGTCAAGACAACTACGGCCGCAAGCTTCGTTAATTCGCAGATCACGATCAGGTCACGATTCCCAATCTCAATTCATTGCGATCGGCGCGTCGAACCGCCTGTGCGACAAGGGAAATCTAGTGTCACTTCGTGAACCGCCGAACGGCCCTGAAGTTGCCTCTTATGCTGGCAGCGGGTGCGGCGCTGACCCAAGCGCCGCGTGCTTTTGCCGAGGCAGCCCGGTGGTCGCCGGACCGTGCCAACGCCTGGTATCGCGCACAAGGTTGGTTGGTGGGCGCGAACTACATCCCGTCGACCGCGATCAATCAGCTAGAGATGTTTCAGCCGGGAACGTTTGACCCACAACGCATTGACGGCGAGCTGGGCGTGGCGCGCACCCTCGGCTTCAACACCATGCGGGTCTTCCTTCACGATCAGTTGTGGGCGACAGACCGCCAGGGCTTCCAAAGCCGTCTGAGCCAGTTTGTCGGAATTGCGTCGCGCCATGGCATCAAGCCGCTGTTCGTCTTGTTCGACTCCTGTTGGGACCCGCTGCCCAAGGCCGGCCCGCAGCACGCGCCGGTCCCGGGGGTGCACAACTCCGGCTGGGTGCAGAGCCCGGGCGCCGAGCGCCTCGGCGACCCCCGCTACGTCCCGGTCATGCAGGACTACGTCACGGGAGTGCTGAGTCAGTTCCGCAATGACGACCGGGTTTTGGGATGGGACCTGTGGAACGAACCCGACAATCCCGCAAAGGAGTACCGCAAGGTCGAGCGCGCAGACAAGCTGCAGCGGGTGGCCGACCTGCTTCCTCAGGTGTTCCGGTGGGCCCGGGCGGTGGATCCTGCGCAACCGTTGACCAGCGGTGTGTGGCAGGGATCGTGGGGAGACCCGGGAAGCCGCAGCGCGATCAGCGCCATCCAACTCGACAACGCCGACGTGATCACCTTCCACAACTATGGCAAGCCGGCCGAGTTCGAGTCAAAGATCAACGAGCTGGCGCCCCTGGGGCGACCGATCCTGTGCACCGAGTACATGGCTCGGTCCCAAGGCAGCACGCTCGAAACGATCCTGCCAATTGCCAAGCGACACAACGTCGGTGCGTTCAACTGGGGCTTGGTGGCGGGGAAAACCCAGACCTATTTTCCGTGGGACTCGTGGAACCACCCCTACCCGGCACCGCCGAAACTGTGGTTCCACGACCTGCTGCTTCCCGACGGACGGCCATACCGGGTGAGCGAATTGCAGGCGGCTCGGGGACTGACCGGCGGGCTGGGCTAACCCGAACTTGTTCTTACCGCATGGCCGCCGCGAGGTTCTCCGCCACCTCGCGCTGCCAAAAGTTGTTGGCGTGGTTGGTGTCTACCTCGATTTCGAAGCGGTCGGTCATCTCCGCGGTGACATCGGCGGCATCAACATAGAACTGCTCGTACCAGCGCCGGTGCTGATACACCGCGCCGTCCTCCTCGGTAAGCAGTGGATTCTCGATGCGCGTCTTGTGCTTCCAGATCTCGACGTCTTCGAGGAAGCCCTCGCCGAACGATCGGCTCATCGCGGCGGCGAGCTTGGCCGCCTTGTCCGCCGGCAGGCCGGGTAGTTCCTGAACGGCCACCCCCCACTGCAGCACGAATGAGTTGTGCGTGACCGGGTAGTGGCAGTTGATCAACGCGACTTCAATCGTGAAGTCCGGCGCCACGTCGTTGTGGAGCCAGTTGATCATGTAGGCGGGGCCGAAATACGTTGCCTCGGAACGCAATTTCGTTCCCTCCCAGAGCTTCTCGTAGTTCTTGGTGGTATCGGGCCGGGCCTTGGACTCCATGATCTGGGTCGCCGTGTGGCCTTCGATGATGTTCTTGAAGAACGTCGGGTACGCATGGTGGATATAGAAGAAGTGAGCCATGTCGACGTTGTTGTCGACGATCTCGCGACAGTGTGAGCCCTCGATGAGGATGGAGTTCCACGACCATGGGGACCACTGCCCGTCGGCGTACCCGTCGATCGTCGGCGGGAAGAGCTCCGGCGCCGGCGACGACCCCTCCGGATCGTGCCAGACGAGCAGTTGGCCATTGACCTCTCCCGTCGGCCAGCGCCGTGTTCGCGCCGATCGAGGGGTGCGCTTGGCGTAGGGCACCAGCGAGCAGCGGCCGGTCGAGCCCTGCCAGCGCCAGTCGTGGAAGGGGCAGGCCACCGAATCGCCCTTGACGGTCCCCTGCGACAGGTCACCGCCCATGTGGCGGCAGTATGCGTCGAGGACGTGCACCTCGCCCGCCGAGTCGGCGAACACCACCAGACGGGTCCCGAATGCGTTGATCGCATGGGGTTTTCCGTCGCGGAAGTTTTCAGCCAGGCCGATGCAGTGCCAGCCGCGGGCGAAGCGCGTCATGGGTATGCCGGTGTCGATGTCCCGGACGTCGTCGTTGCTAACCACTGCGATTCCTCCTCAGCCGTCTTCTGCCAGTCGCCGCACCGTGGCGAGGTACTCCTCGACGATGTCGAGGACCACGTCGCGCGAGCGCCGCACCTTGTTGATCGACCCGACGATCTGCCCCGCCGGGGAGCCCGACAAGGCACTCGAGCGGGCCCGCATGAACCGCGCGGATGCGTCCGCATACACGATGCCCTGCAACGGCATTGGCAGCGGCTCCGGATTGTCGGGGCCTTCCCAGGCCTCGGTCCATTCGGTGCGGATCTGGCGTGCAGGCTTACCGGTCATCGCGCGCGAGCGCACCGTGTCGGAGTACCCGGCCTTCAACAGGTTCTCGACGACCCACGGCTCCGTCGACGCTTCGGCGACCGTCAGCCACAGCGATCCGGTCCAAGCCCCTTGTGCGCCAAGAGCCATCGCGGCCGCCATCTGGCGGCCGTTACCGATGCCGCCAGCGGCCAACACGGGGATGTCCGGCCCGACCTCATCGACGACCGCGGGCACCAGCACCATCGTGGCAATCTCGCCGGTGTGTCCCCCGGCCTCGCCGCCCTGGGCGATGATCACGTCGACTCCCGCGTCGACGTTGCGCCGAGCGTGCCGTGGCGAACCGCTCAATGCGCCTACCAGGATGCCCTTTTCGTGTGCGGCCGTGATGGCGTAGGCCGGTGGCGGGCCAAGCGCGTTGACGATCATCGACACCGGGTGTCGCAGCGCGACCTCTACCTGACCCGGCCCTTCGGCCTCGACCCCGAGGCCGGCGGCGATCACCCGCCGCTCGGCGTCCTCCGGGAGCGGCGGCACGCCGTGGTTGGCGAGCACTTTCTCCATGTGTTCGGTGTGGCTGGCCGGAATGAGCTCGCGCAGCGCATCGAGGCTGAAGGGCTCGCCCTTGCCGACGAACTTTTCCGGCATCGCGAAATCCACCCCGTACGGCCGGCCGCCGACATGCTCGTCGATCCAGGACAGCTCGACCTCGAGGCGCTCGGCGTTGTAGGCGAGCGCGCCCAGCACCCCGTATCCGCCGGCCTTGCTGACCTCGGCGACCACGTCGCGGCAGTGCGAGAACGCGAAGAGCGGGAACTCGATGCCGAGTCGCTCACACAGGGAATTCGCCATACTTTCGGTCGCCTTTCCGAGTCACAGTGGATTCCAACGAGCGGTCCCGTCGTCGCGGAAGGCGGCGAACGAGTTGGCCAGATCCCCGGTGCCCGTGCACATAACCTGTGTCCGGTTTTCGAGGTCGAGCGCGTGACGCAGACTCGGCGAGTCGATGGTCTGCCACATCGTTTCCTTGGTCATCCAGACCGCCAACGGCGAGTTCTGGGCTATCTCATGGGCTTTGGCGATCGCGGTGTCGAGCAGGCTCGCGGCGTCGACCACCTCGAGCACCAATCCGATGGCGATCGCTTCGGCCGCGTCGAAAACACGACCGGTGAGCATCAATTCGGCGGCCCGCGACGCTCCAACCAAGCGCGGCAGGAAGTAGCTGGTGCCCATGTCGCATGCCGACACCCCGTGCCGGATGAAAACCGCACCAAACGTCGCCGATTCGGCGGCATAACGGATATCACACGCCAACGCCAGCGCGAAGCCACCACCCAACGCGAATCCGTTGACCGCGGCGATGACCGGTACCCGCAGCCGATGGATCTTCTCGAAGGCCGAGGCCATGAGTTCTTGCGCGGCCATCGTGACGGCGACGGCCGAGGTGGCCGCCGAGCGGAGCTCGGCGTACGAGACGCCGGCGCTGTCGGACAGTTCGTCGGGCTGCGACTTCAGGTCGGCACCGGAGCAGAACGACACACCCGCGCCGGTCACCACGACGGCGCGCAGCCTGGGATCGCCGTTCAGTCCGTCCAGCAGCCGATGCATGTCGACGAGAGTCTGTGAGTCCAAAGCATTTCGGCGTCGCGGGCGGTTGATCGTCACGATGGCGATAGCACCGTCGTCGAGGCGCTCGACGGTGATCGCGGCGCTCATGAGCCGGCCCCGGAGGAGTCGGCGGCGAACCCCGCGACCATCGCTGCCGACACCATGGGATTGTCGAACTCGCGCCACAACGTGATCTTGCCGTCGCGAAACTCGAACACCCCGATGTAGTCGTTCTGGTAGACGACGGGCTTGTCCCGCCCCAGGGCGTCACCCCGATAGCGCGCCACCAACCTGTTCGGGTCGAGCAGGTCGTAGACGTCGGTCAGGGTGATCGTGAACTTTTCGAACATGACGAACATGGACCCGAGCAGCTCACGAATGCCGTCCTCGCCGGAGTCCGGAACCGCGTCCTCGTACGGCAATTCGAATTGGACGTCGTCGTGGAGTTCGGCGAGGACCGCGCCGAGGTCGAGCGCGCTGATGCCGTCCATCGCCCGCCGCAGCGTTTGCTTGTTGACTTCGCGCGTCGCGCTGTCGGTGTCGGTGATGATCGCCTCCTACCTGGCCACCATGCCGCCGTCGGCGATGATGGTCTGCCCGGTGATGAAACTTCCCGCGTCGGAAAGCAAAAGCAGTGCGGGAGGCACCATTTCGGTGGCCTCGGCGATCCGCTTGAGCAGCGCGGCCGACTTCATCACCTCGATGAACTCCGGCGGGTTGGCCCGCGCCATATCGGTATCGACCGATCCGGGCGCCAGGGCGTTGACCCGAATCCGCTGTGGCGCGAACTCCGCGGCCATGGACCGCGTGAACGACACCATCGCGGCCTTAGCCGCTGAATACATCGACGTCGCAGGCGAATAGATGAAGGCACCGGCGGAGACGACGTTCAGGATCGACGCGTGCCCGCTGTTGCGCAGGTGCGGTAACGCCGCCTGGACCAGGAAGACCGGACCTTGCAGGTTCACGGAGAACGACTTCGACCACGCTTCCGCGGTGAACTCGCCCAGCGGCAGCGAGAGGGCATTGGCGGCGTTGTTGACCACCATGTCGATGCCGCCGAACTCCGCGACGGTGGCATCGACAAGACCGTCGATGGCCTCCAAGTTCCCCAGATGCGTGGGCACGCCGACGGCCCGTCCGCCGCCCAGGGCCTGCAGCTTGTCGGCCGCCGCCGCGCACGCCTCGGCCTTTCGGCTGGCGACAACCACATTCGCCCCACAGTCGACCAATCCCTCGGCGATGGCCAGCCCGATGCCTCGGGTGCCGCCGGTGACGATGGCGGTGCGGCCGGTGAGGTCGAAGAGTGCGTGCAGCGAGTTCTTGGTCAACGTCTCCACGCCCTCCTTCGCGCCAATCTGGGGCCGGCGCCAGGCGTAGCACTCGGCGCCATTACCTTACACAATGTAAGGAAAACCTTCGATGGTCATTCTTCGACGCTGATCCCGTGCATGATCAACGACCTCAGGTGCGCAATCAGCTCGGCCTCACCCAGCGCCTTGTTCACCGAAGTGTGCAGCGTGACCGCACCCCGCATGGTGTCCATCAGCGCACTACCGTCGACCTCCGACCGGACCAGACCCTCGGCCTTTCCGCGTTCGATCAGCCGGACCCACAGTGCCCGGATCGGGGCCATGTAGCGCGCCTCGACCTGTTCGACCAGGTCGGGTCGGCTGTAGAGCACGGTCGCGACTCCCGGCATGCCGGCCAAATAGGCAGGATCGGACTGGACACGGACCATGCCGGTGATCAGGCTGGTCAATGCATCGGCGAAGGCGAGCTCGTCGATCGCGGGATATTCGCCGGGGACGGAAAAGATGGCGTCCTCGACCAGCGCGAACTTGCTGCCCCAGTGTTCGTAGACGAACGGCCGCGACACCCCGGCATGACGGGCGACGCCGGCCAACGTGATTTCTTCGTACCCGTTGGCGATCAACAATTCCCGGGTGGCGGAGATGACCGCGGCGCGACGCTGCATGTCGCGCGGGCGCCCCCGCGTCGCGTCGGACTCGTCGCCTCGAAAGGCCGAGGGGCCCCGCCGCTGTCGCGCTGCGCCGTTCGGCGTCATCGTCGAACCATACCCAGCCAATCAAAAGGCAGACACGTGCTGGTCGCCAAGCGCTTCCGCCGTTGACTCAGACTGCAACCTCGTGGTGACGAGTTTGATTACCCCCGCGTCGTTTGGCCTCGTACATGGCGTTGTCGGCATGGGCGACCACTTGGCGAAACGCTTCGTCGGCACGATCGGTGACCATGCCGCGCAACGCCAGGGCGGCGATTCCCACGCTCGCGGTCACGGAGGTGTTGATTGCGGCGACGGCGTCGCAGAGGTACAGACCCCAGCCGGGCCGCTCTTCTGGTGTCACGATTTCGCCGATCAAGAATTCCTCACCACCGACGCGACCGACGATGGCGCTGTCGCTGCAGGCGGCGTTCAATGCGCCGGCGACCGCGACGAGCGCTGCGTCGCCGGCGGCGTGTCCGTGGGTGTCGTTGAGAGTTTTAAACCGGTCCAGGTCGATCATCGCGACCATCAAAAACATGTGGTTGGCGCCGACGAGCATCCGCCCCACGATGGCCCGATCGCAGGCGCGCCGATTCAGCAGGCCGGTCAACGGGTCGCGGTTAGCGCGTAGCAGATCCACCCAGAGTGTGCGTACGACGATCTGGATGGCCAGCGGGACGACCGCGTTGAGTTCGAGGACCAAGAAGCAGCCGGTGAACGCCAGCATCACTTGCCCCGCGGCGGCCAGACGCGCCGCTTCCACGGTGGCAATAGTGAAGGCCAGGCCAAAATTCAGGGCCATGTACTTGGCGGTATGGAAGAACGCGAGGTAGCCACCCGTGACCGCCATGGCCGAGCAGGCCATCAGCCCTATTAGCGGCCGGGGTTGCCATACGCAGCCGAGGCCGATGATCACACTGCCAGTCAGAACGAAGAAGAGCGATTGCCGGCGGGTGGGCCACCCGCGCAACCACAGCGCGGCCATGGTTAGACCGATCGCCGCGGCCAAGACCGAATAGGCCAGCGCCAAAGGCCGCAGCGGCAAGGTCTGATCCAACCACACGTTGGCCGGCACGAGCACCAACGAGCCCGCCACCCCAGCCAACAGCCTGCGTGTGTTGGAACCTAGCCCGTGCGATTGCAAATAGCCTGTCAGCCAATCGAAATGGTGGTCCTGCTCCCACCACGTCGCCAGCCACGTCATCGCCCTGCCCCTCCCGCGCTCACTTGCCCCACGAACTACGCGGCCGCCTGCCACCGAGTGAGTTGGGTCACAGTAAATAGGATCGCGGGTTACAAATGCCTCGAATCGCCGAGAAACCCGGGGTGGCTGGGCGCAGTGGCAACGCGGCAACTGACCGACACGCTGTCGAAGCTACCTGCGATGGCGATTCCTGCGGTTTCCCGCAGGGGAGCTTTTGGCGGTGGCGGAGGGATTTGAACCCTCGGACGGTTTTAGCCGTCACACGCTTTCGAGGCGTGCTCCTTAGGCCGCTCGGACACGCCACCGCCGAGCAGCTTACAGAACTACGAGCCGCTCACCCCAATCGCTGGCGGGCGAAGAACTCCTCCAGTGGCGCGGCGCACTCCGCGGCGAGCACACCGCCACGTACCTGCGGGCGGTGATTGAGCCGGCGGTCGCGGACTACGTCCCACAACGATCCGACCGCACCGGTCTTGGGTTCCCACGCGCCGAACACCAGCCGCGCAACACGCGCCAACACCAGCGCGCCCGCGCACATCGTGCAGGGTTCGACGGTGACAGCCAGCGTCGCGCCCTCCAGCCGCCACCCATCGCCGAGCACCGTGGCCGCCGCGCGTATCGCCAAGACTTCCGCGTGTGCGGTCGGATCACCAAGGGCCTCACGGGCATTCACCGCGCGGGCGAGTTCGGTCCCGTCGGCGGCGACAACCACCGCACCGATCGGCACATCACGGGGGCCCGCCGTGGCGGCGGCCGCCAGCGCGGCACGGATCAGATCTTCGTCCGCGATCACCGACCGAGGCGGTCGATCACCGCCGACAGCTGATCGGCAAAGCCCATCTCGCGAGCGATGCGGCCCAATTGCTCGTCGGCATACAGGTCGGACTCGTCGAGGATGACGCCCAGAACCGCCTCGGGCAGACCGATATCGGACAGCAGACCGAGATCGCCTTCTTCGAACGGCTCCGAGTCCTCGAGGTCCTCGGGATCGATGTCGGCGTCCAGGCTGTCCAGAACTTCGGCGGCAATGTCGTAATCCAATGCCGCCGTGGCATCCGACAACAACAACCGGGTTCCAGACGGCGCCGGGCGCACGATGACGAAGAACTCGTCGTCGATGTCGAGAAGCCCAAAGACGGCTCCCGCACTGCGCAGTTCACGCAGCTCTGTCTCGGCGGCAGCCAGACTCGTCAGCGAATTGGGGGCCATCACCGAACACCGCCACTGGCCCTCTTCGCGCACAACGGCGACGCCGAAGCCGTCCGGTGTATCCACGGACGGGCCTTGCGTTGCGGCCCGCTCTCGTCCCATGGGCGCCTACGCTAGTCGCTGACCAGGCGGCTTGACCAGACAGCGCAAATCCAGCGAGGGGACCTCCAGCCGCCGTGGTCGACCAACTGTGCCAACCTAGTTCTGTGTCGTGGACGGCGGCGAGGATCCCGGTGTGTGTCCTCGGGTTGGGACTTATCGGCGGTTCCGTCATGCGCGCGGCCGCTGCGGCCGGCCGGGAAGTGTTCGGTTACAACCGTTCGGTAGAGGGGGCGCGCGGCGCACTCGCCGACGGCTTTGCCGCATCGACCGAACTCGCCGACACGTTGACACGCGCCGCCGATACCGGCGCCCTGGTCGTGCTGGCCGTGCCGATGCCCGCGCTGCCGGCGATGCTCGCCCATGTCAGCGATCTCGCCCCGAAATGCCCTCTCACAGACGTCACCAGCGTCAAAACGGCGGTCCTCGACGAGGTGATCGCGGCCGGCCTGCAGGACCGCTTCGTCGGCGGTCACCCGATGACGGGCACCGAGAGTTCGGGTTGGGCGGCTGGCCATGCCGGCTTGTTCACGGCGGCACCGTGGGTCCTCAGCGTCGACGACCACGTGGACCCGGTCGTGTGGTGGATGGTGATGAAGCTGGCGCTGGATTGCGGAGCGGTGGTGGTGCCGGCCAGATCCGACGAGCACGACGCTGCGGCGGCCGCCATCTCGCATCTGCCGCACCTGCTCGCCGAGGCCCTGGCCGTGACGGCCGCGGAGGTGCCGCTGGCCTTCGCGCTGGCCGCCGGGTCGTTCCGGGACGGCACCCGGGTGGCGGGCAGCGCGCCGGACCTGGTGCGCGCGATGTGCGAAGGCAACACCGCCCATCTGCTCACGGCGGTCGACCGGGTGATGGACCTGCTCAGCCGTGCCCGCGACTCGCTGGACTGGGACAACTCGGTGGCCGAACTGGTCGAGGCGGGCCATGCCGCACGAACGCGCTACGACCGCTTTCCGCGCTCCGACATTTTCACCGTCACGATCGGCGCCGACGGCTGGCGCGAAGAGCTGGCCGCCGCCGGCCGGGCGGGCGGGGTGATCAGATCCGCTCTGCCAATCCGGGATAGTCCACGATGAACCCATCGGCGTCGACGCTCACCGTGGTGTCGGCGACCGGTGAACGCAGCTTGATCCCCTCGGGACCGCCCTCGCCGGTATAGCTCACCGTGGCCGCGGTGACGGTCATGTCGGGCACGTTGACGTAGACCATCGGCAGCGTGATGGTTTCGGCCCGCGCGTGTAGCCCCAGCCGCCGGATGGGCAGGGCGTTGAAGAACGGGCTGAATACGACGTCGACGTCGAGTGCGCCGTTGTATCCCTCGCGCCGGTCGCCCTGGTGGTCGGTGATCATCCACATGTTCTCTTCATCGCGCGCGATGGCCAGCTGGCGTTCCCGCTCGGCGAGGGTGATCGTCAGCCCGAACCTCTTGGTAGCTCCGCTTTCGTCGGTCTGCACTTCGTAGAAAGCCCCGAATGCCGGGTTCGTCGCGGTAGCCGCGGCCACGATCCGGCCGGCCGCTCTAATCCGCTTGCCGGACACCTGTACCCGCACCGACTCCATGCGAGAGATGTCGGGCGCGCGCCAGGTCAGCATCGCGGGCCAGACGCTGTCAGTCGGATCAGAGGGGCTGTTCACCCTCCTACCGTAAAACGTGCCCACCCGACGCGGCAGGCTGATCGGCAACTGGGGCCACCGTCACATCGATTCGCCGATGAGGCCTTCGCAATCGCCCGGTGCCCGGCACCGAAGCCCAGACCGCCATCGCCAGCAGGCCGTCGAGGATCAGCGCCAGCCCGGCGACCATCAGCGCGCCGACCAAGGCGAGCTGGAATTCACGTTCTTTGATTCCGTCGATCAGGTAGCGGCCCAGCCCGCCGAGGCTGGCATAGGCGGCCACCGTCGCGGTGGCGACGACCTGCAGCGTCGCGTTGCGCAGCCCACCGAGGATCAACGGCAGCGCGTTGGGCGTCTCGACGCGCAGCAGCACCTGGGCCTCCGTCATACCCATCGCCCGGGCGGCGTCGACCACCACCGGGTCGACGTTGGCGATGCCGGCGTAGGTGCCGGCCAGCAGCGACGGCACGCCGAGCAACATCAGGGCAACCAGCGGCGGCCCGAGCCCCAGGCCGAACATCAGCACACCCAGCAGCAGCACCCCGAGTGTCGGCAATGACCGCAGCCCGTTGACGGCGCCCACCACCAGCAGTGTGCCGCGGCCGGTGTGGCCGATGACCATCCCGATCGGGACCGCGATCAGCGCCGATGCCCCCACCGCGACGGCGGTGTACTCCAAGTGCTCCAAAATGCGTGCCGCGAGGCCGACCGGACCGGTCCAGTTCTCGACGGTCAGCAGATACGACACCGCCTGCTGGACGAAGTTCATCGCGCCCCACCGACGACCGGAGCCACCACGGATCGCCGGCGCGTGACCGCACCCGCGCGGGACCAGGGGGTGGCGAACCGGCCGGCCACCACGATCGACATGTCGATCACGACCGCCAAGACGAACAGCGCGATGATGCCGGCCAGGATCTGATCGCTCTTGTCGGTCTGATATCCCTCGGTGAACCAGGTGCCCAGGCCGCCGATGCCGATCACCGAACCCACCGACACCATCGCGATATTGGTCACCACGACCACCCGCAACCCCGCGATCATGACCGGGATCGACAGCGGCAGCTCAACTTTCAGGATCCGCTCGACGGACGAGTAACCGACAGCGGTGGCGGCGTCGCGGACCTGAGCCGGCACCGCGTCCAGCGCCTCGAGCACCGCGCGCACCATCAGCGCGGTGGTGTACGCGGTGAGCGCGACGAGGACGTTGGCCTCGTCCAGGATTCGGGTTCCGATAACCACCGGCAGGGCTACGAACAACGCCAGCGATGGCACGGTGAACACCACACTGGCGGTCGCTGTCGTCAGCCGCCGCGGAATCGGCGCACGCTGTACCAGCACCCCCAGCGGCACCGCGATCAGTAGCCCAATCAGCACCGGTACCAACGACAGCCGCAGATGGATCACGGTCAGCGTCCAGGCGTCGCCGAGGTGGGTGAGCAGATAGTGCATGGTCAGGTCCGCCGCTGCGATTCGACCGCGGCCAGCACGTCGGCAGCCCGCACCCCGCCGATGACCTTGCCTTCCTCGTCGACGGCGATACCCACCGTCGACGGCGACGACAGCGCCGCGTCGAGCGCGTGGCTGAGGTTGCCGCCGGGCCGGAACAACGCACTGATGCCGCTCATGCTGTCGGTCAACGACGCACCACCGCCGTGCCGCCGCAGGCCCTCGCGGTCGATCCAGCCCAGCGGAAGGCCGTCGTCGTCGACCACCACCGCCCAACCGGCCAGCGCATGATCGGTGAGGCCACTGACCGGGAGCGTGTCGACGGCGTGCAGCGGCAGGCCATTCGCATCGATCAGCTGCAGCCACCGGTAGCCGCGGCCCAGGCCGATGAATCTCGATACGAAATCGTTGGCCGGCCGTGAAAGTAGTTGGGTGGGTTCGTCGTACTGCTGCAGCGCGCCGCCGCGGCCAAAGATCGCGACCCGGTCGGCGAGTTTGAGTGCCTCGTCGATGTCGTGCGTGACGAACACGATCGTCTTGTGCAATTCGCCTTGCAGACGCAGTATTTCTTTCTGCAGCTCGAGACGAACCACGGGGTCGACGGCCGAGAATGGCTCGTCCATCAACAAGATTGGCGGATCGGCGGCCAGTGCGCGTGCCACGCCGACGCGCTGTTGTTCTCCGCCGGAGAGCTGCGCCGGGTATCGGTTGGCAAGTTTGGCGTCCAGCCCGACGCGTTCCAGCACCTGGTAGGCCGCCTTGCGGGCCTGCCGGCGGGACTGCCCCCGCAGCACCGGCACGGTCGCGACGTTGTCGATCACCCGCTGATGCGGCATCAGCCCGGCGTGCTGGATCACGTAACCCATTCCGAGCCGCAGCTGCACCGGGTTTACGCCCGCGATGTCCTCGCCGTCGACGGTGATGGTGCCTGACGTCGGCTCGATCATTCGGTTGATCATCCGCAGCGCGGTGGTTTTGCCGCTGCCGGAGGAACCGACGAACACCGTCAGCTTGCCGTTGGGGACCACCAGGCTCAGCCCATGGACGGCGGTGGTCCCGTCGGCGAATGTCTTGCAGACATCGTCGAAGACGATCACCGTACTACCCCCAAGCCGGTCGTCATTGCGTAATCGGGTGGTTGAAGCCGTTGTCCCGCACCCAGTTTCGTGCAGCTTGGTCGGGATCGATGCCTGAGTTGCCCGCCACGGCCGCGTTGAGACCGGCCAGACCCTCAGTGCTCAGCTTGGCCGAGACCGCATCCAGGACATTCTTGAGGCGATCTGACTTCTTCTGCGAATTCACCAGCGGCACAATGTTGCCGGCAACGAAGTTGTGTTCGGGGTCCGCCAGCACCGCCAGGTGGTTCTGCGAAATCGCGGGCGAGGTGGTGAAGATGTTGGCCGCGTTCACCTTTCCCTCTACCAGCGCGCGTACTGTCACCGCACCGCCACCGTCGTTGATCGCGATGAAGTTGCCGGGGCTGATGTTGAGCGAGTATTTCTGCCGTAGCCCGGGCAGGCCGGACGGCCGGTTCTCAAAGGCCGACGGCGCCCCGAATTTCACCTCCGGCGAGTGCGCGGCCAGATCGCCGATGGTGTTGAGGTTCCACGCGGCCGCCGTCGCGCGCGTGACGGTCACGGTGTCGGTATCCGACGCGGGCGACGGCGTCAGAACCGACAGGTCACCCGGCAATTTCTGATAAAGCTCTAATTCCACGGCGTCGAGCATGGTCGCGGTCGAGTCGGGCGCGAAGTAACGCAGCAGGTTGCCGACGTATTCCGGTACCAAATCGATGGAATGGTCTTTGAGGGCTGGGATGTACGTCTCGCGGCTGCCGATGCCCATGCGCCGTCCTACGTCGAAACCGTTGGCCTGCAACGTTTGTGCATAGATCTCGGCAATGATCTGCGATTCCGGGAAGTCGGCGGACCCGACAACGATGGATTTCATGCTGCGCGTCTCCGGCGCCAGCGGATCGGAATTGCTGCACGACGCGACGAGGCAGCTGACTACTACGCACGCGGCCGCGGGGATGATCACGCGGTGCAGGCGCCGCAGCATCCTCATAACGCTGACAGTAACGGCATAACGGGCCGGACGCTGCGGCCATGAAGCAGGCGGTTTGCCTGGTTTGGTTTGATTCTCGGCAGGATGGGACAAAGATGAATCTATGAGCAGCACCGACCCTGGCTTGCCGGGTAACCCGCCGCCAAAGCCCACTGCGGCGCCGTCCGCCGAGCCCGTCCCCGTGCCTCCCCCGGCGCCTCCGGGCGGCGTGTTACCGCCGCACGCGGCCACGCACCCCAAGGATCCGGCCATCGGGTTCACCCGCGCCGGCGCGCTGTGGTCAGCACTGATCGCCGGCTTCCTGATTCTCATCCTGTTGCTGGTCTTCATCACGCAGAACACGACGTCGACACCGTTTCAGTTCTTGGTCTGGCACTGGAGCCTGCCGCTGGGCGTGGCCATCCTGCTGGCGGCGGTGGTTGGCGGCCTGCTCACCGTGGCCGTCGGTACCGCACGGATTCTGCAGCTGCGCCGCGTGGCCAAGAAGCATCACGCGGCGGTGCGCGACTAACTAGCCGGGCAGCTTGTCCAGTTCCGCGAGTCCACGAGAGATCAACGGCGCAACCACTTCGGGCATGTGCTCGGACTCTTTGCCGCTGGCCTGATCCGACATGCGCCGGCGGAAGTCGATGCCGGCGGCGATGATGGCGAGCTTGAAGTACGCCAGCGCCATGTAGAACTCCCAATGCGCCAATGGCAAGCCGGACACAAGCGAGTACCGGTCGGCCAGCTCGTCGGCCGTCGGCAGCAGCGGTGACGTCCAGGCGGCTTGCGCATTGACGATCAGATCCAGTGCCGGGTCACGGTAGACACACATCAGGGCCGCGTCGGACAGCGGATCCCCCAACGTCGAGAGCTCCCAATCCACCACGGCCCGCACCCGCGTCGGGTCGTCCACGTCCAGGATGGTGTTGTCGATCCGGTAGTCACCGTGCACGATCGAAGTACGGCTCTGCGACGGAATCGCTTGCTGCAGACCGGAATGCAGTTTTTCTACGTCGGCGTCGCGGTGGTCGTCGGGCAGTCGCACCAGTTCCCATTGCGAGCCCCAGCGACGCACTTGGCGTTCCAGATAACCGCTGGGCTTGCCGAAATCGGCCAGTCCCACTGCATTCGGGTCGACGTTGTGCAAGTCGACAAGTACCCGGACCAACGAGTCGACGCATTTGTCGATCACGGTGTGGTTGAAGGCTTCGAGCTGAGCGCGGCGGCGGACAACTTGGCCGGCGACGAACTCGACGATCTGGAACGGCGCGCCCAGCACAGAATCGTCCTCGCACAGTGCGATCGCGCGCGCCACCGGTACGGGCGTGTCCTGCAGTGCCGCCACCACTTTGTACTCGCGCGCCATGTCGTGGGCCGACGGGGTCAGCCCGTGTAGCGGTGGACGTCGCACCAGCCAGTTCGTTTTGTCGTCGTAGACCCGGAAGGTGAGATTGGAGCGGCCGCCGGAGATGAAATCCGCGCGCAATTCGCCGTCGCGCTCGATACCGAGCGAACGCAGATAACGGTCCAGCGCGGGCAGGTCCAGCCCGTCGAGTCGATCAGCCGAAGTCACCGAACTTGTTTACCATCGCTGATTACGCGGCAACAGGTCCCACACATGTTCGACGCCGTTGACTCCCGCCACGGTCGCCTGACCGGTCCGCGAATACAGCAATCGGGTCACCGATGCGTAGTCGACCGGAAACGACAACAGCCGCTTCGTGCCTAGGATTTCGTGCAGCAAGAGGTTGATCACCCCGCCGTGGCTGAACACCGCGACGGTGTCCTCGGGGTCGGCGGATGCGACGAGGTCGTCGGTCGCCGCCCGGATCCGCGCCCGGAATGCGTCTTCGTCGACCGCACTGGGCAAGTGGCCCTGCGCCAGCCGCTCCCACTCCTTCGGGTTTTCGGCGCGGATCTGCTCGACCGGGATGTACACCGGAAGGTCGCGATCGTATTCGGCGAAGCGATCGTCGATCTCGACGGACAGTTGCCGGGCCGCCGCGACCGGTTCGGCGGTCTGGATGGCACGCCGCTGCGGGCTGCTGATCACCCGGGAGATTGGGAACCTGGCGAGCGCCTCAGGCAGGCGGGCGATCTGGGCCAGCCCGTCTTCTGAAAGGTCCGGATCCGAACCCTGGCCGTGTTCGCTGCGCAGCGGCAACGCATGCCGGACCAGAAGCACTTGCATATCTCTCCCTGTCGTTCGGGTGGCTTGTTCGCAGTTTCTCATCGCCCGCTGCCACCGCGCGCAGCCGCCGCCTAATCTGCAAAGGAGACACCCTCTCGAGGAGATGACCCGGCCGAGCATCGATTGGGACGCCGCCTACCGCCAAGAATCACCACCGCCGTGGAGCATCGGCCGGCCGCAGCCCGAGCTGGCGGGCGGTGGAGGTCCGAGGCGGCACCCCTTTCACCGAACGTGCTCTGAGTGCGGATCTTCGGCGAATTTCTCGCCATGAGAGCACGTTCGACGCGGATGTCGGCGCCGGGCGGCAGTAGCGACAGTCCGGAGAATGCTATTCTCCACACAGAGAGTGGGGTGTGCGGACAATGGCGACTGCTGGTGAAACCCAACTAGACCCGGGTGTGCTGGGCCGATGGCTCGACGCCAACGACGCGCCCGGAAGCGGCGAAGAACCGCTTCTGGAGCAGCTCAAAGGCGGTTCGCAGAACACGCTGTATCTGATTGCGCGCGGCGGCGAACGCATGGTGTTGCGGATGCCCGGGCCCCGCGCGGACGCCGCGCGCATCGACGGCTTGCTGCGCGAGATCCGGCTGGTGCGGGCGCTGTCCGGCACCGACGTGCCGCACGCCGAGCTGATCGCCGCCGACGACAGCGGCACCGTGCTGGGCATGCCGTTCTACGTGATGCAGGCGATCGACGGATGGAGCCCGATGGACGGCGGCTGGCAGCCACCGTTCGACACGGACCCCGACGCGCGGCGCGGGCTCGCGTTCGAACTCGTCGAAGGCGCCGCCAAGCTGGGCCGGGTCGACTGGCGCGGCCAAGGACTCGAGGGCTTCGGGCGTCCGGACGGATTCCATGATCGGCAGGTCGATCGTTGGCTGGCCTTCCTCGACGCCTACCAGGTGCGCGATTTGCCCGGCCTGACCGAGGCCGCCGATTGGTTGCGCCGCAACCGGCCCGCGGAGTACCGGCCCGGCATCATGCACGGCGACTACCAGTTCGCCAACGTGATGTTCGCGCACGGCAGTCAGCCTCAGCTCGCCGCGATCGTGGACTGGGAGATGACCACCGTCGGCGATCCGCTGCTCGATCTCGCCTGGTGCCTGCTGGGCTACGACGGCGAAAACCCCAAGGGCGATGGGTTTTATCTAGACATGAGCGGGATGCCCAAGCGCAGCGAGTTGCTGGGCCACTACGAGAAAGTCAGCGGGCTTTCCACCGAGAACATCGACTACTACCTGGTGTTGGCCAACTGGAAGCTCGGCATCGTGCTGGAAAAGACCTACGCCGCCGGCGTGCGCACCGGAAAGGTCGACCCCAAGATCACCGACGCGTTCGGCCCGATGATCCTCGCGCTCATCGCGACGGCGGCCGAGATGGCGCGCAGCCTGCCGACTAGGTGCCGCTGAAATGGGTTATGCAGACCAGCTTTTCGACCTCACTGATCGCGTAGTGCTGATCACCGGCGGCAGCCGTGGACTCGGGCGGGAAATGGCGTTCGCCGTCGCGCACTGCGGCGCCGACGTGGTGATCGCCAGCCGGAACTTCGAAACGTGCGAGGCGGTCGCCAAGGAGATCCGGGCCGCGACCGGACGATCCGCGATGCCCTATGGCGTGCACGTCGGACGCTGGGACCAGCTCGACGGCCTGGTCGAAGCCACCTACGAGCGGTTCGGCAAGGTCGACACCCTGATCAACAACGCGGGCATGTCACCGCTGTACGACAAGCTGACCAACGTCACCGAAAAGCTGTTCGACGCGGTAATGAACCTCAATCTCAAAGGGCCGTTCCGGTTGTCGGCGTTGGTGGGTGAGCGAATGGTGGCCGCCGGCGGTGGGTCGATCATCAACGTCAGCTCCACCGGGTCGCTGCGGCCCAACGGCGGCATCATCCCGTACGCGGCAGCCAAGGCCGGGCTCAACGCGATGACCGAAGGACTGGCACAGGCGTTCGGCCCGACGGTACGGGTCAATACGCTGATGGCCGGGCCCTATCTGACCGACGTCAGCAAGGCGTGGGACCTGTCCGGCAACGACAACTTCAGCCACCTCCACCTGAAGCGCGCCGGCGACCCGCGCGAGGTTGTCGGTGCGGCATTGTTCTTGGCGTCCGACGCGTCCAGTTTCACCACCGGTTCGATTCTGCGGACCGACGGCGGAATTCCTTAACAGGCAGGAGTATTCGAATGTCATGGGACTTCTCTACCGACCCGGAGTTCGAGAAGAAGCTGGCCTGGGTTCGCGAGTTCGTCCGCGACGAGGTGGAGCCGCTCGAGGTCTTGTTCCCGGGCTGCGAGTTCCTGCCGCTCAATGACGAGCGTCGGCGCATCGTCGATCCACTCAAGCAGCAAGTCCGCGACAATGGCTTGTGGGCACCACATCTGGGACCGGAGCTGGGCGGGCAGGGCTTCGGCGCGGTCAAGCTGACGTTGATCAACGAGATCCTTGGCCGCAGCCCCTGGGCGCCGATCGTCTTCGGAACCCAGGCGCCCGATACCGGCAACGCGGAGATCATCGCGCGCTTCGGAACGCAGGAGCAGAAGGACCGCTACCTGTCCGGCTTGCTGTCCGGGGAGATCTTCTCCTGCTTCTCGATGACCGAGCCGCAAGGCGGTGCGGACCCGCGCGTGTTCACCACCCGCGCCGTGCGCGACGGCGACGACTGGGTGATCACCGGTCGAAAGTACTTCTCCTCCAACGCTGCTGTGGCATCATTCTTCATCGTCGTCGCCATCACCGATCCCGACGTGCCGGTCCACCGCGGCGCCTCGACGTTCCTGATCCCCGCCGGGACCGAAGGGCTGAATCTGGAAGCCAACCATCATCTGGTGGGCGCGGACCCGCACGAGCCGGGGCATTCGCTGGTGCACTACGACGGGGTGCGGGTCGGGGCGGATGCGTTGCTCGGCGAAGCCGGCCAGGGCTTCCTGATCCTGCAGACCCGGCTGGCCGGCGGGCGGCTTCATCACGCGATGCGATCGATCGGGATGGCGCAGCGCGCCGTCGACATGATGGCGCGACGCGCGAAAAGCCGCTTCACCCAAGGTAGCCCGCTGGCCGACAAGCAGCTGGTGCAGGAGTTCATCGCCGATTCCTACACCGAGCTGATCCCGTTCCGGTTGACCGTGCTGCACGCCGCCTGGCTGATCGACAACGGCGACGAGCATGGCGCCCGCGCCGAGATCGGAGCCTGCAAGATCCTGGCCTCGCAGGTACTGAAATCGATTGCACTGCGGGCGATTCAGGTGCACGGTGCGCTCGGCCTCACCGACCAGCTACCGCTGGTCAACGTGCTGCTGGGCGGCATCGCGCTCGGGCTTGCCGACGGGCCGACCGAGGCGCACAAGGTCAACCTGGCTCGCATGCTGCTTAAAGGGTATGAGGCCGAGGAGGGCGACTGGCCGAGCGAAATGCTGGACGTCCGCCGCGACGCCGCCCGCCAGAAGTACGGCGCCCTCGTCGGTAGCGTTCCGGCACAACCACATTCGCCATGACCGACCGGGTCGCCGCAGCCGTCGAACGCGCCCTCGACGAGCGGCAGCGGGGCGCCACCGCGGAGGTCGAACGAATCCTGGCCGCCGCGGTGCGGGTGATGGAGCGCGTCGCGCCCGAAGAGCCTCGGGTCAGCGACATCGTCACCGAGGCCGGGTCGTCGAACAAGGCTTTCTACCGATATTTTGCCGGCAAGGACGACCTCATCCTGGCGGTGATGGAGCGTGGTGTCGGGATCGTCGTGTCCTACCTTCAGCACCAGATGGCCAAGGAACGGCAACCGCGGGACAAGATCGCCCGCTGGATCGAGGGCACGCTGGCACAAGTCGCCGAACCCGACCTGATCAGGAAAAGCCGTGCCGCGGCCGGTCAGATGGCTGCCGCGACGAACTGGCGCACGGTCGATCACGCAATGATGTACCCATTGCGCGACCTGCTGATCGAACCGATTGCGGCACTGGGAAGTACCGATGTCGAGCGCGACGTCGAAGCGGTGTTCTGCTGCACCGCGGCGACCATGCGCCGATACATGGGCTCGGCCGTTGGGCCCGAGCCCGACGACATCGCACATGTGGTGCGGTTTTGTCTGAACGGGTTAGGAGCCAATTGATGCGTGCTGTCGTCTGTCGCAGCTACGGGCCACCGGAGAGCTTGGTGCTCGACGACGTTCCCGAGCCCGTCCCGGCGCCCGGCCAGATGCTGGTGCGGGTGCGCGCCGCGGCAGTCAATTTCCCCGACGTGCTGTTCATCGCCGGCAAGTATCAGGTCAAGATCCCACCACCGTTCATCCCCGGCAATGAGGTTGCCGGAGAAGTGCTCTCCGTCGGAGAGGGTGCACCGTTCCATCCGGGCCAGCGGGTGGCCGGAACGACGTTCGGAGCATTCGCCGAGCAGGCGCTGCTCGACTCGGCACAGGCCACGCTGGTGCCCGACGACGCCGACTTCGCGTCGGCTGCGGCCTTCGGCGTGACCTACCGCACTGCATACCACGCATTGCGCACGACCGCCGCTGTGAAGCAAGGTGATTGGGTCGTCGTGCTGGGTGCCGCGGGTGGAGTGGGTCTGGCCGCCGTTGATCTCGCGGTCGCGATGGGGGCGCGGGTGCTCGCCGCGGCGTCGAGCCCGGAGAAGCTGGAACTGTGTCGGCAGCGCGGCGCGGAGGCCGTCGTGGACTACGACCGCGAGGACCTCAAATTGCGGATCCGCGAGCTCACCGGAGATGCCGCGCGGGTGGTCCTGGACCCGGTCGGAGGATCGTATTCGGAGCCGGCGCTGCGTGGCCTGGCGCGCGGCGGCACCTTTGTCACCCTCGGTTATGCGGCGGGCAGCATCCCGGCGATCCCGCTCAATCTCGTTATGCTCAAGGACATCTGCGTGCGCGGCATGGAGATCCGCACCTTCATGGCCGACTACCCGAAGGAATTCGTCCGCGACATCGACGAGCTGACGCACATGTTCGCCGACGGCACCGTCCGCCCCTACATCGGCGCGCGATTCCCGTTGTCCGAGGCGCCGGCGGCACTGCGATACGTCGCCGATCGCAAGGTACTGGGCAAGGTGGTCATCGACGTCGCGTGACCCGGCCGCCACACTGGTTGCCGGGCAGGACCATAGCCCAATCTGCCTGCGGCTGAGCGACTAATGTGCGCCGCCCTTCCTTCGGGAAATGAATTGCCGCTCGCCGGCGGGCACCACGTGGCTCACTCCGCACCGAGGCGCGTGCGGCGGCTACGGCGTGACAATGTTGAACGTCGGGTTCGGCTCGTCGAGGACGTCGAGGAACATCTGCAGTGCGTTCTGGTCGCCGGCGATTTCCAGACCCGGTGAGGTGAAGTCGCCCATTGCAGTTCGCAGGAGCCGAGATTTGGTGTCCAGCTTGACCGTAACCGTCGCGGTCGCGGGGTCGGCGGCGACGTTGCGATGGACGAGCACGCCGTTGCGTAAGACGAGTCGATAATTCGTGGCCAGGTCGGCAAAAGAGATGTCGATGGTAATATCGAGATCCCAGCTGCGCGGGCCGTTGACGCGAATCGCAAGGCCGTCGAATATCTGCTCCGGCGTCAGTTGGGAAAGCATCGTCGACGACGTGACCTGGCCCGCCGTCCCGAAGTTGCCCTCGCGCAATTCGGTTGCCCCGCTCATGAAGAAGTTGCGCCACGTCGCGTTCTCGGCGCCGTAGCCCAGCTGCTCGAGGGTGTCGGCGTACAGCCCGCGAGCCGCGGCGTGCTCGCTGTCGGTGAAGATCGCATGGTCAAGCAGCGTTGCAGCCCAACGGAAATCGCCGGCGTCGAACGCTTTTCGGGCCAACTCGACGACACGATCGATCCCGCCGATCGCGTCGACATAGCGAGGCGCGAGGGCTTCGGGAGGATGCGGCCAGAGTCGTCCCGGGTTGCCGTCGAACCAGCCCATGTAGCGCTGGTAGACCGCCTTGACGTTGTGGCTCACCGATCCGTAGTAGCCGTGGGTATGCCACACCTGGTCCAAAGCCGGTGGCATCTGGAACATTTCGGCGATTTCGACCCCGGTGTAGCCCTGGTTGAGCAGGCGCAACGTCTGGTCGTGCAGGTAGGCGTAGAGGTCGCGCTGCAGCGACAAGAACTTGACGATGTTTTCCTGCCCCCAGGTCGGCCAATGGTGCGAGGCGAACACCACATCCGTGCGACCGGCGAAGGCATCGATGGCCTCGGTCAGATATCCCGCCCAGGCATGCGGGTCGCGGACCAGTGCTCCGCGCAAGGTCAGCAGGTTGTGCAAGTTGTGGGTGGCGTTTTCGGCCATGCACAACGCACGGAAACGTGGGAAGTAGAAATGCATTTCGGCGGGAGCCTCGGTGCCGGGCGCCATCTGAAACTCGATCTCCACGCCGTCGATTGTGTGGGTCTCACCAGTCTCCCGGATGTCGATGGTGGGCACGATGATCGCGACCTCTCCCGTCGACGGAATCTGACCGAGCCCGCAGCCCACCTGCTCTTGCGGTCCGCGCTCTAACAGGCTGCCGTACATATAGGTCGCGCGACGAAGCATGGCCGGACCCGCGTAGACGTTCTCCTGCACGGCATGCGCGGTGAACCCTTCGGGCGCCAGCACGGCCACCGCCCCGGCATCCACATCGGCCTGCGAGGTCACGCCCAGCACGCCGCCGAAATGGTCCACGTGACTGTGGGTGTAGATCACCGCGACGACGGGGCGCTTCGCGCCGCGGTGGGTGCGGTAGAGGTCCAGCGCCGCGGCGGCCACCTCGGTGGAGACCAACGGATCGATGACGATGATTCCGGTGTCGCCCTCGATGAATGTGATGTTGGAGATGTCGAAACCGCGGACCTGATAGATGCCCGGGACTACCTCGTATAGGCCTTGTTTGGCGTTCAGCCCCGATTGCCGCCAGAGGCTGGGGTGCACCGATGTTGGCGCCGGACCCGCCAGGAATGCGTAGACGTCGTTGTCCCACACCACACGTCCGTCGGCCGCCCTGATCACGCAGGGCGACAGCGAGCCGATGAATCCGCGATCGGCGTTGTCGAAATCCGTTGTGTCATCCCAGGGCAGGGTAAGTGTGCGATGCGCCGACTCGATGACTGGGGTGGGAGGCTTGTGGTCCACCGGCAATACATTGCCATTAATCCGCCCGTGCCCGAAAGGATGTGTCGAAAGCCGACGGGTTAACCCGGACGAAACAATTTCGGTGAACCTCTTATATGCGGCCCGGCAAACGCGGCATACTGCGGTGACGGCCCTCAATGTTGAGGACCGCAATGATCGGGCAAAGGAGAACAAGTGAAGCGTGAACTGACGGTCGCGGTAGCCGGAGCAGCGATTCTGGTCGCCGGCATTTCCGGCTGTTCGAGCGACAAGAAGAGTTCGAGTGGTTCCTCGTCGGGTACAAGCACTTCCGCTAGTTCGGGCGGCGGTGGTGGCACCAAGGTGATCATTGACGGCAAGGACCAGAACGTCAGCGGCTCGGTCGTGTGCACGAAGGCTGGCGGCAACGTCAACATCGCGATCGGCGGCGCCGCAACCGGCATCGCCGCGGTGCTGACCGACGCCGACCCGCCCCAGGTGACGTCCGTTGGGCTGGGCAATGTCAACGGTGTGACGCTCGCGTACGCCGCGGCCGGCGGCGGGGGCAATGCCTCGGCCACCAAGAACGGCAACAGCTACAAGATCACCGGGACCGCGACTGGCGTCGACATGGCCAACCCGATGCAGCCGGTGAACAAGCCCTTCGAGATCGACGTAACCTGCACTAGCTAAGCGAGGCCGCGGGCGGTTGCCACCCGTTGAGTGGCAACCGCACCGTGAACTCGGTATGACCCGGTGAGCTGTTGACGGTGATCGTGCCGTTATGCGCCTTGACGACGGCGGAGACGATTGCCAGCCCCAGCCCGGTGCTGCCGCCCTTGCGGGAGCGTGAGGTATCCCCGCGGGCAAACCGCTCGAACACCTCTGATTGCAATGCCGCCGGAATGCCAGGGCCATTGTCGATCACCTGCAGCACGCTGTGCGTCGGCTCGGCGCTCAACCGCGTCGTGACAACGGTCCCCGCGCCGGTGTGAATACGGGCATTGGCAAGCAGATTGGTCAACACCTGGTGCAGCCGTGCCGCGTCGCCGACGACAACCACCGGCTCCTCGGGTAGGTCGAGTTCCCACTGGTGGTCCGGTCCCGCGACGTGCGCGTCGCTGACCGCGTCGACCGCCACCCGCGACAAGTCAACCGGCTCACGTTCCAGCGGCCGGCCCGAGTCCAGGCGGGCCAATAGCAGCAGGTCCTCGACGAGGCGCGTGATCCGCTCGGTCTCCGACGCCACGCGGCTCATCGCGTGTGCCACCGCCTCGCGATCGTCGCCCATCCGTTGGGTGAGTTCGGTGTAGCCACGGATTGCGGCCAGCGGGGTGCGTAGTTCGTGACTCGCGTCGGCGACGAACTGCCGGACCCTCGTCTCGCTGGCCTGCCGGGCCGACAGTGCGGCCGCGATGTGGTCCAGCATCCGGTTCAGTGCGGACCCCAGTTGGCCCACCTCGGTGGATGTGTTGGCGTCGGATTCGGGAACCCGCACCGGCAGTTCGACCTCACCGCGGTCCAGCGGCAGATTCGAAACGCGGCGCGCGGTTTGCGCGACGCGCCGCAGCGGTGCGAGGGCTCGCCTGATGATCACCATCCCAGCGATCGTCGCTGCGGCCAACGCGATTATGGTGACGATCCCGAAGATGGCCAGCATCTGGATCAGTGTGGCGTCGACGTCTGCCATGGACAGGCCGGTGACGATCACGTCGCCGCCGCGGCGGCTCGGGGCCGCCACGACGCGGTACCGCCCGAGGCCGTCGAGATCCAGCGTCACCGGCTTGCGGCTGCCTGCGATAGCCGCAAGTTGCTGCTGGGCTTTCTCGGTCAGCGCGGCCCGCGAACCAATGCTGGTCAGGTAGCCGGCATCGACCGTCTTGCCGCCGCTGACCACCGCGGCGACCATGCCGGCGGGCTGGCCGGGCGCGTCGAGGAACCGCGGCCCCGGACCCGGCCGCGGGTTAAAGCCGTGGTCGTGACGCCAGCCCGGACGATTCGGCTCCGGGTACATCAGCGCCGAGCGGTGCGAGGTTCCGCCCAACTGAGCGTCGAGCTGTCGCATCAAGTGGTGGTTCAGCGACAGTTCGGTCGCCGCGGTGATCCCGACACAAACCAGGGCGAGCACGATGACCTGCCCAACCAGCAGACGCAGCCGAAGCGACCAAACTCGCCGCGCCCTAGCCGGCGGGCTTGAGGACATAACCCGCGCCGCGCAGCGTGTGGATCATCGGCTCGCGACCGTTGTCGATCTTCTTGCGTAAGTAGGAGATATAGAGCTCGACGATGTTGGACCGACCGCCGAAGTCGTAACTCCACACCCGATCGAGGATCTGTGCCTTGCTCAGCACTCGTTTGGAATTGCGCATCATGAACCGCAGCAGCTCGAACTCGGTGGAGGTCAACGAAACCGGCTCGCCGGCACGGGTCACCTCGTGGCTGTCCTCGTCCAACACCAGGTCGCCCACCACGAGCTGTGCGCCGCTGTCCACCGTCGTAACGCCGGTGCGCCGCAACAACGCTCGCAACCGCAGCACCACCTCTTCGATGCTGAACGGCTTGGTCACGTAGTCGTCGCCGCCCGCGGTCAACCCCGCGATGCGATCTTCAACCGCGTCCTTTGCCGTCAGCAGCAGCACCGGCAGCTGGGGATTCTCTTCGCGCAGTTTGTGCAGGACGTCGAGCCCGCTCATGTCGGGCAACATCACGTCGAGCACAACGACATCCGGCCGCTGGGCACGAGCAGAGGCGATCGCCGACGATCCGTCACCGGCGGTCGCGATATTCCAGCCCTCGTATCGCAGCGCCATCGACACCATTTCGGCCAGAACGGATTCGTCGTCCACGACCAGCACGTTGATCGGATTACCGTCCGCGCGGCACATGACAACGCGCTCCACGGAGGTTCGAGGCTGCGTCACAAGTTCGAGTATCCGCGTCCGACTGGGGCGACGCTATGACATTCCTTTGTGTGTCCTGTGAAACAGCAGGCAGGACCTAGTACCAATACCGCCTACCGGCCACCGGGCGACCGACCGACCCGAGGATCCACATCACCGCGCCGATGACGATCAGGACAATGCCGATCGTCCACAGCAAAGGAATTGCGAACAGATATCCGAGAATGAGTAGAACGACACCTAAGACGATCATGACGACTTCCTTTACGTGAGCGACACTAGACTGCTATGCATTGAACTGGGTTGCGGCACACGGCAATCCTTGACTTTGGGGTTCACACCCCCATAGTTCAACGGCCCTGCGACAACCGTCAGCGCGATGTTTCCCGCAGTGACACAATTCGTTTGGCCTGTTTCGAAGTACCCGCGTTGCCATGCTGCGAATACCCCTATGAGCAGCCACACTAGGACGATCGCGCCGATTATTCCGCGACCACGCATCGTGACCTCCGTTGTGTTCGAGAAAGAATTTCCCGTCGCCTAACGATACCCGTTAGACGCGTGTCTAAACCTCGCCATGGCTACCTTTGTGGGTCGCCCTCAAACCACAGCCCTGAGCACTACGATTGGGTGGCCAGCCAGTCCGCGGCGCGTTTCTTGGAAGCCCGGGACAGCCACGCATCCTGAATCAGCTCGGTCAGTTCCGTTCTGCAGATTTCCGGCAGGCGGCAGGCCCGCACGAGCACCGAACGATGCCCGTCGAAGTGGTCAGTGGTGAAGAACGGCGACCCAGGGTCCTGGACCAACGCCAGCTTGTCGCTCTGCGAGTCCACCCAGAACATGATCACGTCGTCGTAGCGTTCCCCGGTGTCCGGATCGGCCGCGTCGGCCTGCGGAGTACGGAAGAACACGAACGACTTCGCGCCGACCTGGTAGATGGCGTTACCCTTGGGCCCTTCGACCCGTTTCACGTGCGGCATCGATGCGGCGATCTGATGCACGTCGCTTACCCGAGCGGGTCGATCGGCCATAGCGGCGACCCTAGCGCGCAAGCATTTTCGCCAAAAGCTCGGTGAGCCGCTTCTGGTCGCCGGCACTGAGCTTGCCGGTCATGGGTGCCATCAGCTCACCGATCTCGGCGATGATGCGCAGCTCGAGTCGCCGCGCTTCGGCGGTCAGACTGACCCGTATCGATCGGCCGTCGACGGCGTCGGTGGCCTTACGGACCAGCCCGCGCTGGACCGCGCGGTCGATCAGGCCACTGACCGTCGAGCGTTCCAGCCCGAGATACGTCGCGAGTTCGGCCATCGCGGGCTCGCGATCACGCAGAATTCCCAGGACCCGCAGCTGGGTTAGGGACAGATCATGTTCGGCGGCAACGCGATTCAGCACCGCGATTACCCCGAATGACACCTGCACGAGGCTGTCCCTGAGATCGTCGTCCGTCTCCATGGCCAAGACGATACCTTGAAATAGTTCGCAGTACCATCTAATGTAATTCGTATTACCACCTAAATCCTTAGGTGCCGCAGCCAGGAGAACCACCATGCACGCAGCCGTCGTCACCACATTCGACAAACCGCCCGCCTACCGCGAGTTCCCCAGTCCCACCGCGCAAACCGCCGACGAGATCGTGGTCGATGTGATCGCCGCCGGCCTGCATCCGCGGGTGCGGTCCCAGGCCGACGGCTCGCACTACACCAGCACCGGGACGCTACCCCTGGTCCCGGGCATCGACGGGGTGGGACGCGCACCCGACGGCACGATCCGCTACTTCGTACTGCCCGACACCACGGTAGGCGCGATGGCCGAACAGACCGTCATCGACCAGCGCCGCAGCATCGTGTTGCCCGACGGCACCGACCCCATCCTGGTCGCCGCGGCGATGAACCCCGTCATGTCCTCGTGGCTGGCCCTGCGCCGGCGCATCGACTTCGCGCCCGGCCAATCCGTGTTGATCCTCGGCGCCACCGGCAGCTCGGGCCGCCTGGCCGTGCAGGTCGCCAAGCAGCTCGGCGCCAGTCATGTCATCGCCGCCGGTCGCGACGCGCAGCGACTCGCGGCGCTGCCCGCGCTAGGGGCCGACACCATCGCTGCGATCGACAATGCCTCGGCGGTAAACGATCTCACGCTAGCCGCGTGCGACGTCGATGTGGTGATCGACTATCTGTGGGGTCCGGTCACGGCCGAGGTGATGGCCGGGATCGCCGCCCACCGATCCGATCGCGGAAAGCCGCTCACCTGGCTCGAAGTCGGCTCGGCCGCGGGACCGTCGGCCGAGATCTTTTCCGCCGCACTGCGTGCCGTACGTCTGCAGATCGTCGGCAGCGGGCAAGGATCAATCCCGAATCGCGACATCCTCGCCGAACTGCCGGCGATTGCCGCCGAAATCAGCAGTGGCGCTTTCGAACTCGATGCCCGTACGGTACCGCTCGCCGACGTCGAAGCCGCGTGGAACGTCACCGACCCCGGTCATCGGCTCGTCATCACGCCCTAGCGGCGTCGTTGCGCGGACACGTAGAGGGTGGGCGGCATGGCATCGTCGGCGCCGTCCGGCAAGCTGCGGTGGTAGCGAGCCATCAACTCCGGGAAGGTCGCGGCCGCCACCTCCCAGCCATGGTCGCGCAGCCATTCGTCGACCGGGGTGCGCTCCTCGGCGTACCAGAGGTCGTCGACATCGGTGATCTCGGCATCGACCACCTCGGCGATCGCCGCGCGCATGCGCTGCATCTCTGCACGCTGCCGCCGTACCCGCTCGGGGTCGGTAAAGCCTTTGCTCGGAACGTTGGACGCCAGCCAACTGCCCGGAGCACTAAGCGAATGGACACGCTCGAACAACAGGTCCTGCGCCTGTGACGGTAGGTAGCGCACCAACCCCTCGGCGGACCATACGCTGGGTTTCGACGCGTCAAAACCAGCTTCCTGCAATGCCTTTGGCCAGTCCTGCCGCAGATCGATCGGTATGGTGACCAGTTCGGCGGTGGGGTCGGCGCCGTGCTGCTTCAAGGTGGATGTCTTGAAGTCGAGCACCTTGGGCTGGTCGAGTTCGTACACCACGGTGCCGGCAGGCCACGGCAGCCGCCACGAGCGGGCGTCAAGTCCCGACGCCAGGATCACCACCTGCCGAACACCGGCGTCGGCCGCACCGAGAAAGAACTCGTCGAAAAACGCCGTGCGGGTCGCCATGAAGTCGACCATCAGCTGGGTCCGCGAGCGCACCTCGGGATCGATTTGGACCGCTTTGGCCAACAACGCGGGATCGGCGTAGATGCTCCACATCCCCGCCCCCACGGCGTCGAGGAAGACGCGGGCAAACGGGTCGTTGATGAGCGGATTCTCGCTCTCGGTCTCGGCAGCGCGGGCCGCCGCGACACCGAGTGCGGTTGACCCCACGCTTTGAGTGATGTCCCAGGAATCGTTGTCAGTACGCGGCATCGCCAGTCCTCTCCCACCCGTCGTTTGCGTTCACTATCCTTCCAGCCGCCGACTTCTGCCGGTACTCGCAGAGGGTGACAGACGCCGTCTTCACAGGGTGCGCACAGGTAACGGCATGATCGGCCCGCAGATACACACCGAAACCCCAGGGCGCAGCGCCCGCAGAGTAGGTTCTGCGACGTGGAGCAGGTGGACTTGAACGCGGTCGCGGAATGGATGTCCGGGCAGGGGCTGGGTGAAGGACCGCTGCAGGAAGTTTCGGCCGTCACGGGCGGAACGCAGAACGTGATGCTGCGGTTCACCAGGTCCGGGCGACCCTATGTGCTGCGGCGTGGGCCACGACACCTGCGTCCGCGCAGCAACAGCGTGATCCTGCGGGAAACCAAAGTCCTTGCGGCACTTGCCGGTTCCGACGTGCCGCACCCGCACCTCATCGCGGCGTGTGAGGACACCAGCGTGCTGGGCGATGCCGTTTTCTACCTGATGGACCCCGTCGACGGATTCAATGCCGGCGAGGGACTGCCGCCGTTACATGCCGGCGATGCCGGCGTGCGCCACGGCATGGGCCTGTCGATGGCCGACTCACTGGCGAAGCTGGGCGCAGTCGACCACGTCGCGGTGGGTCTCGCCAACTTCGGTAGGCCCGACGGCTTCCTGGAACGTCAGGTGCCGCGGTGGCTTTCGGAACTGGATTCCTACAACGAGTACGACGGTTACCCCGGCCCGGATATCCCGGGGATCGAGGAAGTGTCGGCGTGGCTGGAACATCACCGGCCGACGACCTGGAAGCCCGGAATCATGCACGGCGACTACCACGCGGCCAACGTGATGTTCTCCCACACCGGGCCGGACGTGGTCGCGATCGTCGACTGGGAGATGTGCACGATCGGTGACCCGCTGCTGGATCTGGGCTGGCTGCTGGCCACCTGGCGCCAAGACGACGGAACCAGCGTGTTCAGCCACGCGCTGGGCGGGCAGGACGGGTTGGCCAGCACCGACGAGCTGTTCGAGCGCTACGCCGCCAACACCACCCGCGACCTGTCGCACATCACCTGGTACACCGTGCTGGCCTGCTTCAAGTTGGGCATCGTCATCGAGGGCACGTTGGCCCGTGCGTGTGCCGGTAAGGCCGAAAAGGAAGTCGGCGATCAACTGCATGCGGCCACGGTGCACCTGTTCGAGCGCGCGCTCACCCAGATCGGCAGCGGCTAGCATCGTTGACCGTGCCTCCTTATCCCGAGGAACCCGACTACTACTCCGAGTACGAGCCGACGCAGGCCGCGCGGTACGGCGGCGGTTATGACCAGGGCGGTTATGACCCCGAGCCGGAGCCCCCAACACCCTGGTACCGACGCCCGCCGGCGCTGATCGCGGCCGGTGCACTGGGCGTGATCGTGCTCGGCCTGGCGGCCTACGCGATCGTGACACTGGTGAGCGGCTCGCCGTCGCCGAGTCCGGCTATCACCACGACGCCGACCCCGTCACCCACTACGACGGTGACCACCACCGCCGCGGCGCCCACGCGGCACCACCCACCGGGGGGCGGCAGCGAGCCTCCGCCGACCCAGACGGTGACCGAAACGGCGCCACCGCCGAGCACGGACACCCCGACGACGACCGTCCCGACGACGACCGTCCCGCCGACAAGCACCGTCACGCTGTCGCCGAGCACGGAGACCAGCACGGTCACCCAGACGGTCACCGTGCCGACGCGTCGTCCGTTCGATCCACGTCCATAGCGGGCCGGTAGGGTCGAGGCCATGAGTCGGCTCGAGCGCGGCCTGGCGCGGCTGCGGGACATGCGCTTTGACCTGTACGAGCAGCCATTGCGGCAGGTGAGTGTGGAGCTCAAGATCGTGTTCGTCGCGATCCACCTGCCGATCGCCGGCGGTAAGACGCTGAGAATCCCGATGATCGCGACGATTGGGCCGATGCCCGAACAGGCTGGGGCTAGCGAGACGGACGACGGCGACGCTTAGCGCGAGGCGAAAGCGCGGTTTCGTAGCCAGTCGTTAACGTCTTGCGGAACAACGGCTTATTGCACGAGCTGGTGGTCTCGGCCGTGCGCGACAAGGGTTATCGTCAAAATCCCGAAGCCACGGCTCGAGGAGCTGCGAATGAGCACGGACGACGAGCCCGGATTCCCGGTGGACGCGCTGGGGTTCACGCCGATAGCGGCCGACGAAGAGCCCGACCACGTGATGCGGACCTGCGGAGTCTGCGGTGGATATTTCCCGACGAAGCCCGGGAGTGCCAACGATCGCGCCGCGCTGTGCCGCACGCACCTGCTGGTGACGCACGCGTTGATGCGCCGAGATGGCGACTCCTGGACGGAGTACGACCATGACCCGTATACCCGCCGCGAACTGGACAGTGGGCGAGAGTTGACTCAGGCGTGCCGGGGGTGGTTGGACGGCAACGGCATCACCTCCGGCGAATGGAAGGTCGAAGCACGCGGCGCCGACAGCGGCGACAAGCTGGCGGAATCAGAGGTCGTCAAACTCACCGAAAAAGCCACGGAGTGACGGGCCGACGTCGTCCTGAGCGCGCCCGAAGGGATTCGAACCCCTAACCTTCTGATCCGTAGTCAGATGCTCTATCCGTTGAGCTACGGGCGCCGGTACTTCAGTTGTGTCCCCGAAAGGACGTCAGCGGAGGCGAGAGGATTTGAACCTCCGGTCCCCTTTAGGGGGGACAACTCATTAGCAGTGAGCCCCATTCGGCCGCTCTGGCACGCCTCCCTTGGACTTCATGAGGGTACCCGACTCGACGCGGGCGTCCCTGAACCGCCGGAGGCATAGCGTACACAGCGGGGACATATGCTGTCGAAGTGACTGCCCGCCTACGGCCTGAGCTGGCCGGGCTGCCGGTTTACGTTCCTGGTAAGACCGTGCCGGGTTCGATGAAACTGGCCAGCAACGAGACGGTGTTCGGCCCGCTGCCCAGTGTCCGCGCCGCTATCGAGCAAGCGACCGACGTCGTCAACCGCTACCCAGACAACGGCTGTGTCCAACTCAAAGCGGCGCTGGCCAAGCATGTCGGTTCGGGTTTCGACCCCGAGCACATCGCCGTCGGCGCCGGATCGGTCAGCCTGTGCCAGCAGCTGGTACAGATCACCGCCTCGGCCGGTGACGAGGTGATCTTCGGCTGGCGCAGCTTCGAGCTCTACCCGCCGCTGGTTCAGGTCGCCGGCGCGGCCACTGTCAAAGTGGCGCTGACCGACCACACCTTCGACCTCGACGCGATGCTGGCGGCGATCACCGAACGCACGCGGCTGATCTTCGTCTGCAATCCCAACAACCCGACCTCGACCGTCGTCGATCCCGACGCGCTGATCCGTTTCGTCGAGGCGGTTCCGCCGCACATCGTCATCGCGATCGACGAGGCCTACGTCGAATACGTCCGCGACGGCATGCTGCCCGACAGCCTGGGCCTGGTCCGCGCCCGCCGTAATGTCGTTGTGCTGCGTACCTTTTCGAAGGCCTACGGGCTGGCCGGCCTGCGCGTCGGCTACGCGGTCGGCCACCCCGACGTGATCACGGCGTTGGACCAGGTGTTCGTGCCGTTCTCGGTGACGAACATCTCGCAGGCGGCCGCCATCGCGTCGCTGGATGCCGCCGACGAATTGTTGGCCCGCACCGACGCTTTGGTCGCCGACCGGGTTCGGATGAGCGCCGGGCTGCGCGACGCCGGATTCACCTTGCCGCCGTCGCAGGCGAATTTCGTCTGGTTGCCCCTCGGCCCGCGCACCCGGGACTTCGTCAAACGCGCAGCCGACGCGGGCATCGTGGTTCGCCAGTACGGCGACGACGGGGTCCGCATATCCATCGGCGCGCCCAAAGAGAACGATGCACTGCTGACATTTGCCCGCGACTGGATCAGACACCCGGAGGTTGACGAATGAGTTTGGCCCGCAAGCAGTTTACCGAGTTCAAGGAACGCGACAGTATTGCCGATGCCGAGCTCGACGAGTTCTGGGCGACGCTGCCTCCCGCGACGATCGACGAGATGATCGGCGAGTGGAAGGGCGGTGAATTTCTCACCGGACACATGATGAACGGTCAGCTGGAGAAGGTCGGTTGGTTCGGCAAGACCTTCACGTCGGTAACTGACGTGCAGCCGTTGGTCTGCCTCGACGCCGACGGAAACAAGTTCTCCAACAAGGAGATGGGCAAGGGCGAGGCGAGCCTGTGGCTGGAAGACTTCCGCGGCGAGGTCACCGCCACGATGGTTTACGACGGGCAGCCCGTGCACGACCACTTCAAGAGGATCGACGACGACGCCGTGATGGGCATTATGAACGGCAAGGGCGTGCTCGACTTCCAGGACGGGGTGGGCCGCTACTACTACTTCTATCTCGAACGCGTATAGGGCCCTTGCCGTTTGAGTGCGCGCTCAGGATTTGAGTGTGCGCCCGGGGCGGGATTTCGGTGGTTTTCCGCCCTGAGCGCACACTCGATGTCGTCGGCGCAGACTCGACGCGCCGGGTCAGTCGTCAGCGTTGCGGTACCTGGCGGCGAACACTTCTGCCTGTGCCGCGGCAGCATGCTCCGGCGTCGGCAAGGGCAAGAAATCCGTCACGAAATCGCGCAACGCCCCGCCATCGGCGATCCCGATCTCATGCATGGCCTCCGGCAGCGCGGCATTTCCGAGCAGATTCCATTGGCCGGCCAGCCCCTTTTGACGAGCCAAGCCCGCAAGAACGACGATCTCGGCCGCCAGCTCGGACTCGGTCATGTTCGTCACTTTCGACGACAGACGGACCCGTTGGGTTCTTCCGTCCATCAGCGCCGCGACCGACACCGTCCTCGGTGGGTTGGTCACCGCGAACAGCGGGCTTCCGTCCACCTCGTCATCATTTTCTTCCGGCTCCTCTTTGGCGGTTTGCGAACGGACGGCATCCAGTCCGGATCCCGTCCCGCTGGGCTGGGCCGGTGCGTAGCCCGGTAACGCGTCGGCGACACCGCCGCCATCGTCGGCAGCGGCTTTGCCTGAGCCGGAGAAGTTCAGCGCCGCGGCAAGGCCGCCCTGGTCGTCATCATTTCCAAAGTACTGAGGCATTTCTTCCTCTCCTACAATCTGAACTGGTAACGGGCAAGCACTATTTCGGCTGCGCCTGGTCGTCGAGGTTTTCGCGCAGCTCCCCGTCGACACCCTGATACGTTCCCTCGGCCGCGCGTAGTTTTGCGGACAGATCAGCGGCCGCCTTCGCCAGTGCGACGCCCGCCGCACGACGCTGGTTCACCAGACCGGCCCCCGCAATGTTGGATCCCCAGCTGATGACGCCATGGGTTATCCAAAGCCACTGTGCAACGGTGTCGGTCGTCTTGGCCGCGCTGACCGCGGTTGCGGCCACCGCATCCTGGCGCTTTGCCAGGTTGGCCAGATGTGTTGGGTCGACGTTCAGGTTCATCATGATTGTCTCCTTATCTTCGAGTTGCCGCACCCACCGCGTCAGCGAATGCGGTTAGTTTGCTTGGCTTCTGGGGTTTTCGCTGCATCGACGGGTGCACGCTCCGCTCCGTCGGAGCCCGCTTCGGCGCCGGCGGCATCCCGCGCGCGGGCGGGTTTTGCTTGTCTCGCCGAGGCGAGTGGCTGTGCGGACCCCATGGTCTGGCTGACTCGGTTCAATTGCTGGGGGACCTGCCTGGAACTGTCCGCGAACTGCCCGGTCATCGCGGGCCCATCAACGGCGGTCGGCGTTGCTTCTGCCTCACGCTGATCGAGGGTTTCAGTGTCGCTGAAGCAGGCGCCGCGCTGGCTCTGCTCGTCGAGCGAGACTACCTGGCTGGATATTTCGGCCAGCCGCGCAATGCTCGGCGGTGCGGAGAAGTCCGACAGGGCGTCTGAGATGGCCTGCAGGTCGGGAGTGTAGGTTTTATCGGCGCCCAGCACCTCAATCGTCGCGAAAGTCCCTGTGGGCGCTGCCCGGTCAGCGATGCTTTTGTACTCGTTCGCGAGTGCGTCGAACTTCTGTGCTGTCTCTCCCGACGAGTTCATCACTTGGAACTCGTAGCTGATGATGGTCAGCGATATCGCAGAAACCGTGACGGATTGGAACGCCACTGACCAAGCCGGGCCAATCACTGGCCACGCCCACATAAGTAAAGCCGCGGCCTGAGCAACTTGCAGCGCCAACAGCGACAATGCAATGACCCGGTGCGCCTGTTGAATCTTTGCGGCGTGGTCTGCGACGCATTGTTGCGTCTGCTTGTCCAGTTCTTGCAAGATATCCGCGAGATTCTTCAGGTGATCATTCACGGCCGCATACGATTTCGCCGCATCACCGTCCCATTTCGCGGGGTCCGGGTTGGCCAGTTCCTGCGTGAGACGCAGGTTCTCGAACCTGTCTTTCCCCGTGCTGAATGCGCCGCCCTGGTCGGCTGCCAGAAAACCATTCACCATGTCTAAGGCGGCGACGGCGACCATCGCTATGTCGATGATGGCTGTCGGGGTCGGGGTGGGCCCCGGTTTAGCCAATCCGGTTTTGAGCATGTCGAACTTGTCCCGCAGGTACCAAGTAAACTTCCCGGCCGCCGCACCCATATTTGCCCCAGTCGTGACCCAGTCCTGCTGGAGCCCGGCGCCGATTGCGGGAGAACCCCGTCCGACCACATATGCAAGATCGTGGGCACCTCTTAGCCAACTCATGTCCCTACTCCTTTTGCTCGTGATTGAAGTGCAATGATGCTGTACACGGCGGGCCAAGCCTAACGCGCACAGATCGAATCGTTGGATGAATTCCAATGTCTAGCAGCGGTTTTCATTCCCGGCTGCAAACGAAGGGCTGGACGTTACAGCCTGGCAGCGGCGCGGTGAACGGAATCGGTGCGTCTCAGTTTTGGAGTAGACCGATCACGGCCTCCGTCCACGCCCGCATTTCGGTGTAAATCGCCGACTCACCCTCTGTGCGCTTCACCTGGCCGCTACCTTCGGCCTGCTTGCTCGACTGGCCCAGCGGCGCCATGCCCATGCCGCTGCCGCCCATCACACCGGCCGCACCCGGAGCCCACCGGCTGTGGTCGGGACGAGGCGGGGCTGGGACACCTCCTCCGGCACCGGCTCCCACCGCGGGCTGCAGTGGTGCCGGGGGAACGGAAAACTTCACTCCCGCCCCTGGCTTTGCGCCACCCAAGGACGACGGCTTGACGGTTGGTGGTTGGTATTTCGGTGGAAGCGGCGACGCCCCGCCGGATTTGGGCCCGTTCGGTGTGCCCGGCATCAGTGGGGCACCAACGGGGGGCAGAAGTGGCATGTCGGTACTGGGAAGATTGTCCGCAATGGGCAGATCGCCGGGACCCGACGGCAAGCCGCCCGTGCCATCGCCATCGCCGTTTCCATCGCCATTGCCATTGCCATTGCCATTGCCATTGCCATTGCCGTTGCCGTTGCCGTTGCCGTTGCCGTTGCCGTTGCCGGGCGGGGCGGCGATGTAATAGGCCGCGGGTGGCCTCGCCGGGTCGACCGGTGTCAGCGGCAGCTCCGCCCTCGTCTCGTATTCGGCGAGCACTTGCTCCGAAATCCGTTGTGCCAACACGTAATAGTCTTGGCACTTCTGCACCAAACCCTTGTAATACTTTCTGGTCTTGTCGTCCGTTGCCATGGCCAGGCGCTCCGCGGCCATGACATAGACGGCCTCTTGCTCCTCGACCTCCTGCACCCAGGGATGTCGCTCCCAGCCCCACCGCTGGGCCGCGGCGACCTTTCGAGCCTGAGAAGCCAGGGTTTCGCACCGGTCGGCCATCTGGTCAGACCACGCCATTTGCTGATCGAAACTCGCGTCGACGGCATTCCTGGCATCGCCGTACCAGCTCACAAAGGGTCGGAACGCATCTTTGGCTGCCAACAGGTTTTGGCGATATGCCATCCACTCATCGGCGAATGCGTCGAACGCCTCGCCCTGGTCGGTGTCGCTGATTTCCGTGGCCGCCTGCCGCAACGGGCGGTACAACCCCGCTTCGCTCGCTGCCACCATCCGGGTGCGATTAAGCGGCGCGGTCGGAAGCTCGGCGCACGGCCCGACCGTGGCCGTCGACACAGAGGTGCTGTTGTTGATGGCCCGCTCGGCAGTCTCGTCGGTGTCCTCATAGAGTTTGGCCGCATTGCGCAGCGCCTCGGCCAAACGCAGTCGCTCGCGCATACCCGCGGCGAGGTAAATCCGCATGTTGTCAGCGGACTCCGCAAGCTGCTCTGCCGCCTTGATCACCATCGGCAACTTCGACGGTGCCGCCGGGATTTTGGTGGGTTCTGGAATCGTGATCTCCAGCTCGCTAGCGCGGGCCACCAGCTCTTCCGTGGCCACGTCCACCGGTTGCGTCATGGAATTCGTCTCCTCAGTGCTTGCGTCGGGCTGTTACAAAAAGTTTCGTTTGCCTGCTGCTATTTGTGAAATGAATCGTTAACATGACACTTATGCGCACTACGCATATCGATCAGGTTGATCTGAATCTGCTGCCGCCATTGGTGGCCCTGCTGGAGGAGCAACACGTCTCGCGTGCGGCCGACCGGGTCCGGTTAAGCCAGCCGGCGATGAGCCGCGCCCTGCAGCGGCTGCGCCGCCACTTCGGCGACGAGCTGCTGGTGCGGGGGCCGGATGGCTACTCGCTGACGCCGCGCGCCGAGCGTCTCCGCGACCAACTCACCACGGCCGTAACACATTTGGAGCAACTGTTTGCGACGGAGGCGTTCGACCCGGCTACGGCCGCCCAATCGTTTCGCCTCGCCGTCAGCGACTACACCGTCGCCACGTTCGGACCCGAGCTGGTGCGCACGGTGCTGGCCGAATCACCCGATTCGACGGTGGGTTGCGAAGTTCTGGACGAGCACGCGTTCGACAAGCTGGACGCGGGGACGATAGATTTGGCGATTTATGGCCGGGTGGCACCCGAAAGATATTGCAGCCAATACCTTTTCAGCGATCGCTTCGTCTGCGTCGTCGCCGCCGAGCACCCGATGGCCGACCAGACATCCGTGTCGCTGTCCACGTATCTGCGCCTGCCGCACCTGACGATCGACATCGGCCAGCCCTGGATCGATCGGGCACTCGAGCCGCTCGGCGTCACACGTCGCGTGGCGGTCAGCGTGCCCTACTTCGCGCTGGCGCCCAGCATTTTGCCGGGCACCGAGCTGCTGCTGACCCTTCCGGAACGGGTTGCCCGCAAGAACGCCGACCCCGCGCAGACCCGCATCCTCGCGGCGCCTCGCGAGTTGATCGAACTCGAGTTCTACGCGGTGTGGCACCCGCGCTTCGATCAGGACCCGTCCCACAGCTGGCTGCGCGAGAAGGTCCGCGCCGCGGCCGAATCGACCGCGTGAATTATCTGGCCGGGTCGCGGCCGGTGAACGCGACCAGCTGTTCCCAAGCGCTGGCATCCGCGGGCACGTCGACCGGATCGTCGAACCCGGCGGCGCCGCGAAATTCGGGCCTGATCGTCTTGTGCGCCAGGTCCAGCACGTACTCGGCCAGTGGCTCCGGGGCGTCGACGTCGCGGCCGACCGCGACCGCGTAATCCCAAGCGTGGACTAGGAATTCGATCGAGAAGATGCCGCACGCCGACTTGGCCGGCATCTCGGTCTTGCCGAATGGCACGGTGCCGTCCAGGCCGCGGTGGTGCCAGGCGTCCAACGCCGGGCGAGCCGCAAGGATGATCTGGCGTTCCACCGAGTCGCCGGGTTCGCGCTCCGGGAACTGGGCACCGGCCATCCCACCGATGCCGGTGATCGATTTCAGCAGGTGCTCGGTCAACTGGGTCACGTCGTATTCCGAGCAACCGGTCTGCCGGGACATGTCGGCACCGGAGATGGTGTGCAGCACATGCTGCAGCACCCCAAGGCTGTCTTCGGCGCCCTGCAGCTCGTCGGCCGGTGGAGAATCTGGTCCGGGTCGCAAATCACGAGGCATATTCGCCACGCTACGGTCTCGATATGGCCGATACATACGATTCCGTCACCGTCGAGGTCAAAGATCACGTCGCGCAGGTGACGCTGATCGGACCCGGTAAGGGCAATGCGATGGGGCCCGCCTTCTGGGCCGAGATGCCGGACGTGTTCGGGACCCTGGACGCCGACCGGGACGTGCGCGCCATCGTCATCACCGGATCGGGCAAGAACTTCAGCTACGGCCTGGACCTGCCCGCAATGGGCGGCACGTTCGCGCCGTTGCTGGCCGACGGGGCGTTGGCCCGACCCCGCACGGATTTCCACACCGAGCTGCGGCGCATGCAGGGCGCGATCAGCGCGATCGCCGACTGCCGCACCCCGACCATCGCCTCGGTGCACGGCTGGTGCATCGGCGGTGGCGTCGACCTGATCTCGGCGGTGGACATCCGCTATGCCAGCGCCGATGCCAAGTTCTCGGTGCGTGAAGTCAAACTCGCGATCGTCGCCGACGTCGGAAGCCTGGCCCGGCTGCCGCTGATCCTCAACGACGGTCATCTGCGTGAGCTGGCGCTGACCGGCAAGGACATCGACGCGGCCCGCGCCGAGAAGATCGGCCTGGTCAACGACGTCTACGCCGACGCCGAGGCCTCGTTGGCCGCCGCCCACGCCACTGCCGCCGAAATCGCCGCCAACCCGCCGCTGGCCGTATACGGCGTCAAGGACGTGCTCGACCAGCAGCGCATCGCGGCGGTGTCGGAAAGCCTGCGCTACGTGGCCGCCTGGAATTCGGCCTTCCTGCCGTCCAAGGACCTCACCGAGGGCATCCAGGCGACGTTCGCCAAGCGTCCGCCGCAGTTCACCGGAGAGTAGCCGGGCGCCACGTACCCTCGCGGGAGTGGCAACGATGACTGCAGACGGCAAGATCCGTGTCCCCGCCGACCTTGACTCGGTCACCGCGGTCGGCGACGAGGACCACTCGGAGGTCGACAGCGCCGCCGTCGAACGAATCTGGCAGGCCGCCCGCCACTGGTATCAGGCGGGCATGCACCCGGCGATTCAGTTGTGCATCCGGCACCGCGGTCGCGTGGTGCTCAACCGCGCCATCGGGCACGGCTGGGGCAATGCGCCTACCGACCCCCCCGATGCCGAGAAGGTCCCCGTCACAACGGACACACCATTTTGCGTGTACTCCGCGGCCAAGGCCATCGCCGCGACCGTGGTGCACCAGCTGGTCGAGCGAGGCGTCTTCTCCCTTGACGACCGAGTCTGCGAGTACATGCCCACTTTCACCAGCCACGGCAAAGACCGCATCACGATCCGGCACGTGATGACCCACAGCGCCGGCCTCCCGTTTCCGACCGGGCCGCTGCCGGACCTCAAGCGGACCGACGATCACGAGTACGTGCAGGAAATGCTGAGCAATCTGCGGCCGCTGTACCGCCCGGGGTTGATCCACATCTACCACGCGCTGACCTGGGGCCCCCTGATCCGCGAGATCGTCTACACGGCCGCCGGCAAGGACATTCGCGAAATCCTGGCCGCCGAAATCCTTGACCCGCTTGGGTTTCGGTGGACCAACTTCGGTGTCGCCAAGCAAGACCTCGATCTGGTCGCGCCGAGCCATGCCACCGGTCGGCCCTTGCCTCCGGTGGTCGCGCAGATATTCCGCAAGGCCATCGGGGGCACCGTTCACGAGATGATCCCGGTGACGAACCAGCCGTTCTTCTTGACCACGGTGATCCCGTCGTCCAATGCCGTCTCGACCGCCCACGAGATGTCGCGGTTCGCCGAGATCTGGCGTCGCTATGGCGAACTCGATGGTGTGCGGGTCCTGCAGGCGGAGACATTGCGCGGCGCGGTCACCGAATCCCGGCGGTTACGACCGGATTTCGCCGTGGGCCTGATGCCGGCCCGCTGGGGTACCGGCTTCATCCTCGGGACCAACCGATGGGGACCGTTCGGCCGCAACGCACCGGAAGCATTCGGCAGTCTGGGCTTGAGCAACATAGCGATCTGGGCCGACCCCGAGCGCAACTTGGCCGCCGGTCTGATCAGTAGCGGTAAACCCGGCCGCGACCCGGAACTACGTCGCTACGCGACGCTGATGAACACCATCGCGGCACAAATCCCGACCGATTGAGCGCGCCGACAGTGGGAACACTGCGGCGATGGCCAATTATCGAGTGATCAACCCCCACGGCGACATCGTCGCGACCAAGGACATCGCCAGCGCCGAGGACGCGCACGCCTGGTTCATCGACGCCAAGGCCGACAACACCGAACTCGGCTGGCGGATGGAAGTCGAGCATGACGGCGACTGGTCGTTCTTCGACGACACCGAAGGCGAACGGGCGTAAGCCGAGGGCCTCGGCGGCGTCTGCTCCCCGGCCGACAGCATCGGCGCGATTCTTCGCTGCTGAACACTGCGGTGGCGGAGGGATTTGAACCCCCGGACGGTTTTAGCCGTCTCTCGCTTTCAAGGCGAGTGCATTAGGCCGCTCTGCCACGCCACCGCTGACAAGGGTAACGGGGCTAGTACCGTGGCCCGCATGCGCGCCATCGTCGCCGAATCTTCCGACCAACTCGTCTGGCAAGAGGTCCCCGATGTCTCCGCCGGGGCCGGCGAGGTGCTGATCAAGGTCACCGCGGCCGGCGTCAACCGCGCCGACGTGCTGCAGGCCGCCGGAAAGTATCCGCCCCCGCCGGGAGCCAGCGACATCATCGGCATGGAGGTATCCGGCGTGGTCGCCTCAGTGGGGTCGGGCGTCACGGAATGGTCCGTCGGACAAGAGGTTTGCGCGCTGTTGGCGGGCGGCGGCTACGCGGAATACGTCGCGGTTCCCGCGCCTCAGGTGTTGCCGATTCCGGGCGGCGTCTCGCTGGAGGATGCAGCTGGGCTACCCGAGGTGGCCTGCACCGTGTGGTCGAACCTGGTGCTCACCGCGCACCTGCACGAGGGCCAGCTGCTGCTGATGCACGGCGGGGCAAGCGGCATCGGAACCCACGCGATTCAGATCGCGCGCGCCTTGGGCGCCCGAGTGGCGGTCACCGCTGGTTCCGAGGAGAAGCTGCAGACCTGCCGCGATCTGGGCGCCGAGATCACCATCAACTATCGCGACGAGGACTTCGTCGCGCGGCTGCAGGATTGCGGCGGCGCCGATGTGATCTTCGACATCATGGGTGCCTCCTACCTGGACCGCAATCTCGATGCGCTGGCCACCGACGGGCAGCTGCTGATCATCGGCATGCAAGGTGGTCTCAAGGCCGAGCTCAACATCGGCAAGCTGCTGCCCAAGCGGTTACGCGTGATCGGCACGACGCTGCGCGGCCGGCCGGTGCACGGCCCGAACAGCAAGGGCGAGATCGTCGCAGCCGTGACGGAGTCGGTGTGGCCGATGATCGCCGACGGCCGGGTCCGGCCGATCATCGGCGCTCGCATGCCGATTCAGCAGGCCGGCGCTGCCCACCAGAAGCTGGTCTCGGGCGAGGTGCACGGGAAGATCGTGCTGACCGTTTAGTGGGCGGGCCGGCGCCTCGAGTGCGCGCTGACGGCTTTCAGTGTGCGGTCCGGGCGAGATTTCCGGCGATTTCCCGCCGTCAACGCACACTCGAGGGTGAGCAGCGGCGAGCGGCGGCGGGTGAGCGACGGCGGCGGGTGAGCGGCGGCGGGTGAGCGGCGATTAACCCAGCGACGCGAGCGCGCGGACCAGTTGATCGACCTCGGCCATCGTCGAGTAGTGCGCCAGCCCGACGGCCACCGCGCCGCCAACCTCGTTGGCGCCCAAGGCATCCAGCACACGTGAGCTCTCGTTCGAGACGGCCAGAATTCCGTTGTCCGCCAAGCGCTGTACGACCCGCTCGGCGGGCACGCCCTGCAATGCGAAGCTGACCAGCGGGATCCGCACCTCGGGGCGACCGATCAACATCATCAACGGCAACGACCGCAACGAGACCATCAGGTAGTCGAAGATCCGGTTGAGGTACGAGGTGGCGGATTGCATCGACACCGACAGCCGCTCGCGCCGGCTGCCGCGGGCCGACTCGTCCAATGCCGCAAGGTATTCGATGCTGGCGACCACCCCGGCCAACAGTCCGAACTGATGCGCCCCCACCTCGAGACGCGCCGGGCCGGTGGCGTTGGGATTGGTGGAGACCGAGCTGAACGAGTTGATCATCGCCGGATCCCGGAACACGATCGCGCCGACGGGCGGGCCACCCCAGGCCGTCGCGTTGACCGCCACCACGTCGACCTCGGTCTCTTTGACGTCGAGCAGTCGGTAGGGCGCGGCCGCGGAGTGGTCGACGATCACCAGCCCGCCGACGTCGTGCACCAGCTTGGTCATCGCCCGCAGATCGGTGACCGTGCCCAGGGTTCCCGATGCGGAGGTGACCGCAACCAGTCGGGTCGACTTCCCGATCAGGCTCTCCCACTGCCACGTCGGCAGCTCGCCGGTCTCGATGTCGACCTCGGCCCACTTCACCTTGGCGCCGTAGCGGTGCGCCGCGCGCAGCCACGGGGCGATGTTGGCCTCGTCGTCCAGGCGGCTGACGACCACCTCGTAGCCCAGGCCGGCCCGCGAGGATGACGCCTCCGCCAGCGAGGACAGCAGGATCGCGCGATCGGCGCCCAGCACGATGCCCGCCGGGTCGGCGTTGAACAGATCGGCCACGGCCGCGCGCGCGGCTTCCAGCACGGCGGCGCTGCGCTGCGCCGACGGGTGCGCTCCCACGGTGGTGGCACTGGAGCGGCGGAAAGCGGTGGAGACGGTGGTCGCAACGGAATCGGGAATCAGCATCCCGGTCGGCGCGTCGAAGTGCACCCATCCGTCACCCAGTGACGGATGCAGTCCGCGCACCCGGGCGACGTCGTAAGCCATGCAGCCACCTTAGAGCTTCCGCACTAGAGCGAAATTGTGACGATAGCGGGTGCCACAGACGTCAGAGCCAGCCGGTGGCTGCCCGAGCCAGGTCACCCGGCCAGCCATACTAGTCCAGTGGGGCTCTGGATCGGAACGCTGATCGCACTGTTTTTGCTGATCGCCCCGGGGACAATCGTTGCGCGTATCGCCCAGCTAACGTGGCCAATCGCGGTCGCAGTTGGCCCGGCGCTGACCTACGGTGTCGTCGCGCTGGCGATCATTCCCTACGGTGCGCTCGGAATCCCATGGAACGGTTGGACTGCGCTCGCGGCGCTGGCGGTCGTGTGTGTGGTGGCGACGGGTTTGCAGTTGCTACTGGCCCGCTACCGCGACACCGACGCCGAGGCGCGGGGCATCGCCGGCTGGCCGGCGCTGGCGGTTGGGGCGGGGGTGGCGCTGGGCACGCTGCTGATCATGTGGGCGGCCTACCGGGGTTTGGCCACGCACTGGCAGGCCGTCCCCAGCACCTGGGATGCGGTGTGGCATGCCAACGAAGTGCGCTACATCCTCGACACCGGCCAGGCGTCGAGCACCCATATGGGCGAGCTGCGCAACGTCGAAACCCACCAGACGCTGTACTACCCGTCGGTGTTCCACGCTCTGACCGCGGTGTTCTGCCAGCTCACCGGGGCGGCCCCGACCACCGGCTACACACTGAACTCGGTCGCGGCCTCGATCTGGCTGTTTCCGACCAGCGCGGCGATGCTGACCTGGCATCTGCTGCGCCCGGTGATGACGCCGGGCCGCACCGCCGCGATCTCGGCCACCGCCGCCGCGCTGTCAGCGTCGTTCACCTCGGTGCCCTACGTCGAGTTCGGCGTGGCCGCGATGCCCAACTTGGCCGCCTACGGCGTCGCGATCCCGACCTTCCTGTTGATCACCTCCACGCTGCGGCATCGCGACCGCATCCCGATGGCCGTGCTGGCGTTGGTCGGCGTGCTGTCGGTACACCTGACCGGCGGATTCATCGTCATCCTGTTCCTGTTGGGCTGGTGGCTGCTAGACGTGTGGTGGCACCCGGTGCGCGGACGGCTCGCGGACGCCGCAATCCTGGCCGCGGTGGCGGTGCCGACCGGGGTGATCCTGGCGCCGCAGTTCATCGGGGTGCTCAAACAGGCCGACATCATCGCCGGGCATGCCTTCCCCAGCTTCAAGAGCGCCAAGCAGGGCGTCATCGATGCGCTGCTGCTGCACACCCGCCACCTCAACGATTTTCCGACCCAGTACGGCCTGGTCGTGCTGATGTATCTCGGCATGGCGTATCTGCTGTACAAGCGGATCTGGTGGCCGGTGGCGGTCTGGCTGGTACTGACGGTGGCGACCGTCTACTCGGGGGCCCCGTTTCACAACGCGGTCGGCGCCGCGATCGAGGAGTTCAGCCAGTTCTTCTACAACGACCCGCGCCGCCTCACCTCGGTGGTGACGATGCTGGTGACGCCGATGGCAGCCATCGCGCTGTTCGGCGCGGTGGCGCTCGCGGTCGCGATCGCCAAACGCATCACCGACCGGTTCAAGGAGTTGCCCGCACCGTTCTGGGTGTCGACCGCCGCGGTCCTGCTGGTGCTGACCACCGTGGTCAGCGCACGACATTACTTCTATCGACATCTGGTGCTGTTCGGCGACAAATACGACTCGGTGATGATCGATCAGCGCGACCTGATGGCGATGGCGTATCTGTCCAGACTGCCCGGCGCCCACGACACCCTGATCGCCAACGCGAACACCGACGGCACCGCCTGGATGTATGCGGTGGCCGATTTGCATCCGCTGTGGACGCATTACGACTTCCCGCAGCAGACCGGGCCGGGACCGCAGCGCTTCGTCATCTGGGCTTACGCCAACCGTGGTGATTCCGATCCGAGAGTCGTCGAGGCGATCAAGGCGCTGAATATCCGCTACATCTACACCAGCTCGCCCACAGTTCGCGGGTTCGCCATGCCCGACGGACTAGTGTCGCTGGAAAAGTCGAAGTCGTGGGCGCTGATCTACGACAACGGCGGGGCCAGAATTTACGAATGGCGCGGAAATGCCACACCGCCCCGCCCCTAGACGTACAAGAGGATGGTGACCGGATTGACTAACGGCAACGACGGCCCCAATGACGATGGCGTCGAGATCATCGGCGGCGTCGATCCGCGGATCATGGCGCTTCGCGATGGCGCCGACGACGACGATCCCGACGAAAAATCCCTGACCGATCTCGTCGAGCAGCCCGCCAAGGTGATGCGCATCGGGACCATGATCAAGCAATTGCTCGAAGAAGTGCGTGCGGCACCGCTGGATGACGCCAGCCGCAAGCGGTTGCGCGAGATCCACGCGACCAGCATCAGGGAGCTGGAAGACGGTCTCGCACCGGAACTTCGCGAGGAACTCGATCGCCTCACCCTGCCGTTCAACGAGGACGCCGAGCCCACCGACGCCGAGTTGCGCATCGCCCAAGCCCAGCTCGTCGGCTGGCTCGAGGGACTGTTTCACGGCATCCAGACCGCGCTGTTCGCCCAACAGATGGCCGCCCGCGCGCAGCTCGAGCAGATGCGCCAGGGTGCCCTGCCGCCGGGTATCGGGCGCCACGGTCCGGGCACCGGGCAGTACCTCTAAGAGCAGACGTCAGTGTCCGGTCCTCGCGGTCCGTATATCGAGACCAGCAACGCGTGGGTGGAATTTCCCATCTTCGACGCGAAGTCGCGATCGTTGAAGAAGGCCTTTCTCGGCAAGGCCGGCGGCACGATCGGCCGCAACAACTCCAACGTCGTAGTCGTCGAGGCGTTGCGCGACATCACGATGTCGCTCGAGCTGGGTGACCGCGTCGGCCTGGTCGGCCACAACGGGGCCGGGAAATCGACTCTGCTGCGCCTACTTTCGGGCATCTACGAACCCACCCGGGGCTGGGCCAAGGTCACTGGCCGGGTCGCGCCGGTGTTCGACCTCGGCGTCGGGATGGACCCCGAGATCTCCGGCTATGAGAACATCATCATCCGCGGTCTCTTTCTCGGTCAGACCCGCAAGCAGATGCTGGCCAAGGTCGACGAGATCGCCGAGTTCACCGAGCTCGGGGACTACCTGTCGATGCCGCTGCGCACGTATTCCACCGGGATGCGGGTGCGGTTGGCGATGGGCGTGGTCACCAGCATCGACCCCGAGATCCTGCTGCTCGACGAGGGCATCGGCGCCGTCGATGCCGACTTCCTGAAGAAGGCCCAGTCGCGATTGCAGGGCCTGGTGGAACGGTCCGGAATCCTGGTGTTCGCCAGCCATTCCAACGAATTCCTGGCCCGGCTGTGCAAGACCGCGATGTGGATCGACCACGGTGTCATCCGCCAGACCGGCGGCATCGAAGACGTGGTGCGCGCCTACGAGGGTGACGACGCCGCGCGGCACGTGCGTGAGGTGCTGGAAGAAACCCGGCTGCAGATCCAGACCGATAAACCGCTGGCGCAAAGCGCTTCCGGGGATGAGTGAATCCATCTTCGCCGTCGTGGTCACCCACCGGCGACCCGACGAACTCGCCAAGTCGCTGGACATGCTCAGCGCGCAGACCCGGCTGCCCGACCACCTGATCGTCGTCGACAACGACGGCGGTGCCGATGGCCGGATCCGCGACCTGGTTGCCGCCCAGCCGATCTCGACCACCTACCTGGCGTCGCGCCGAAACCTCGGCGGCGCAGGCGGTTTCGCGTTAGGCATGCTGCACGCGCTGGCCGACGGTGCCGACTGGGTGTGGCTGGCCGACGACGACGGACGTCCACAGGACTCGCAGGTGCTGGCCACGCTGCTGGCCTGCGCCGAAAAGCACGGCCTGGCCGAGGTGTCGCCGATGGTGTGCAATATGGACGACCCGGCGCGGCTGGCCTTCCCGCTGCGGCGCGGCCTGGTATGGCGCAGGCGCGCAAGCGAATTGCGCACCGAAGCGGGTCAGGACCTGCTGCCAGGGATCGCGTCGCTGTTCAACGGCGCGCTGTTCCGGGCGTCCACCCTGGACGCCGTCGGCGTCCCGGACATGCGGCTGTTCATCCGGGGCGACGAGGTTGAGTTGCATCGTCGGCTGGTGCGTTCCGGCCTGCCGTTCGGGACCTGCCTGGACACGATTTACCTGCACCCCTGCGGATCCGACGAGTTCCGCCCGATCTTGGGCGGCCGGATGCACACGCAGTATCCCGACAACCCGACCAAGCGGTTCTACACCTACCGCAACCGCGGCTATCTGTTGTCCCAGCCGGGTCTGCGCAAGCTGCTGGTCCAGGAGTGGGTTCGGTTCGGCTGGTTCTTCCTGATATCCCGGCGTGATCCCAAGGGCCTGCTGGAATGGATTCGTTTGCGCCGCTTGGGACGTCGTGAACAGTTCGGCAAGCCCAGTGGCGGCCGGGAGCGCGGGGCAGCCGGGCGAAGCGGGTCGCCACCATCCGGACCTGGAGGAACCCCGTGACTTTCATCGACGCCGCCGCACAGTCGCGGACCTTCACCCGGGCCCGCAACGACCTGGTCGACGGGTTTCGCCGTCGCGAGCTGTGGCTGCACCTGGGCTGGCAGGACATCAAGCAGCGTTACCGCCGCTCGGTGCTGGGCCCCTTCTGGATCACGATCGCGACCGGGACAACGGCCGTCGCGATGGGCGGGCTGTATTCGAAGCTGTTTCACCTCGACCTGTCGGTGCATCTGCCGTATGTGACGCTCGGCCTGATCATTTGGAACCTGATCAACGCCGCCATCCTGGAAGGCGCCGACGTGTTCGTCGCCAACGAGGGTCTGATCAAGCAGTTGCCGACGCCGTTGAGCGTGCACGTCTACCGGCTGGTGTGGCGACAGATGATCCTGTTCGCGCACAACATCGTCATCTACGTCGTCGTCGCGATGATCTATCCCAAACCGTGGTCGTGGGCCGACCTTTCGGTGATTCCGGCGTTGGCGCTGATCGTGCTCAATTGCATCTGGGTGTCGCTGTGCTTCGGCATCCTGGCGACCCGCTACCGCGACATCGGTCCCCTGCTGTTTTCGATCGTGCAACTGCTGTTCTTCATGACGCCGATCATCTGGAACGACGACACCTTGCGTCAGCAGGGCGCGGGCAACTGGTCAAAGATCGTCGAACTCAACCCACTGCTGCACTATCTCGATATCGTGCGGGCGCCGCTGCTGGGCGCCCATCAGGAGCTGCGGCACTGGGCGGTGGTGCTGGTCCTGACCGTCGTCGGCTGGCTGCTGGCGGCGTTCGCGATGCGGCAATACCGCGCCCGGGTGCCGTACTGGGTCTAACGGGCTGGGTCGGTGACGATCATCTCGTCATCACTGGTGGCCCACGCCCTGGTGAACAGGTCCAGGGACACCGTCTCGTTCGCGCCATCGTCGGCGCCACTGTCGTTCAGGTGCACTCGGGAGTTGACGACGTCGATCCCGGTGACCACGACCGCGTGGTCGGAGGTGGGCTGGCCGTTGCGGTCCTTGGCATCTACCGGCTGGCCCCAGATCATCTCGCCGTTCACCTCGACGATCACCTTGCGACCGCTGGCCAGGTACTGCTTGAGGGCGGGCATACCGCTGGCGAGGCCCGTCGTGGGCGCGTCGCTGGTGTTGGTCAATCTGGCGGTGACGCCGTAGTGCGCCAGCAGTAACGGAAGGTCGTCCGGGCTGGTGCCCTGGCCGCTGTTCGGGTCGTTGGTGTTCTTGGGCACGGTGTAGATCGACCCCGGGTGGCTCTGACTCGGCAGCTTCTGGGCCAGCGCGATGATCTCCTGCTCAGAGACCGGCCGGCCGGTCACCTCGCCGATCACGTCGGCGGCGGCCATTAACGCGCAGTCGTCGTAAGTCTGGGGCTTCCAGAACGCGGCGGCCGCGGTCGGTTCGCCGTACATGCCGCCGGTGGTGATGTCGTCGGCGTGCGCCAACCCCGTCGCAAACGCGAGGCTCAGAATAAAGGCGATGATTGCGAGACCGGCAGTCCGAGTGGCGTTTCCAGCCAGCTTGGCGGTGGTCATGATGGGCTCCTTTGCTCATCTCCGCGTAACGATTGAGGTGCGTGAGAAAAGGCTCGGCCATCGCCCTTTATGAATCCTTGGAGCCTTGGGCAGGACCTCCGCCGAGCGAGGCGGCGCCAAGGATCCTTCGAGAATTCGCCAAGGCCCCGGCCAGACGCTGGACCGACCGGAAAAGCCCTGGAAAACAGCCGATTTGGTAGGGCGGTGGCACACCACGAAAGGTCTGGAATGCACCCGATTCGACAGTGCGATGCTGGCGTCTATCCTTGCGGCAAACGTGGCGAAACTCGACGCGCGAACCCGTCGATGGAGGAATATGCGATCGTGAGCGACGCCTCGGCAATCGGTTGTGTGGGGAAGCTGGTCGTGGCTACCCGCGGCGACCGCGGCCCCGGCGAGGTGTTGGTGACCGTACGGGGGTCCAAGGAGACCTTTCTGGCCTGGTCCGACGACCCACTACCGAAGGGCAGCAAGGTCTTGGTGGTCGAGATCCGGGGCGGGCGGACGGTGGTGGTGGAGCCTTGGAACGAAGCTGAGCAGAACCTGTCCTGATCCAGACAACGAGTGAAATCCCCTGCTACACAACACCAAAACCTAAGGAGTCCAAGAATGCTCGGTTATAGGGTGCCCGCGCCGGACGAGGCGATGCTGATCTCCGGTGCCAAAGCCAAGGGCGACGCCCCGTTCCGGGTGGTGACCGGCCACGGCGCCTTCGTCCTCCCGTTCTTCCGCAAGGCGCGCTTTTTGACCCTGGCCATGTGTGAGTCCGAGGTCGCCGAAAAGTGCGTCACGCAACAAGGAATCACCCTCAACGTCCGGGCGGTGATCGCCTTCAAGGTCGGCAACGACACCGAGAGCATCATCAGCGCAGCCCAGCGATTTTTGTCCGAGCAGGATCAGATGTCGGTACTGACCGGCCGGATCTTCGCCGGTCACCTCCGGTCGATCATCGGGTCGATGACCGTCGAGCAGATCATCCGGGAACGTCAGAAGCTGGCCACCGAGGTCCTCGACGGCTCCAAGGAGGAGATGGCCCGCATCGGCCTCACCGTCGACGCGCTACAGATCCAGTCCATCGACGACGACGGCCTGGGCTACATCAACGCAATGTCGGCGCCGCACAATGCGGCCATCCAGCAGATGGCGCAGATCGCTCAGGCCCAAGCGAATCAGAAGGCCGCGGAGGCCGAGCAGGAATCTCAACGCCAGCAGGCCGAATTCGCCCGTCAGACCGCGGTTGTCAAGGCGCAATACAAGGCCGAGGTCGACAAGGCCCAGGCAGAGGCCGCCCAGGCGGGCCCGCTGGCCGAGGCCGAGGCGCAGCGCGAGGTGCTGGCGATGCGCACTGAACTGGCCCAGCGCGCCGCCGAACTGCGTCAGCAGGAGTTGGTCGCCGAGGTGGTCAAGCCGGCGGAGGCCGAAGCCGAACGCGTGCGGATCCTGGCTGTCGCCGATGCGGAGAAGATGAAGATCCTGGCCGAAGCGGCGGCCTCGCACAACCGGGTGGCCTTGGACAAGGCGCTCATCGACCAGTTGCCCGACATCGTGGAGCGGGCCGCGGCGGGGCTCGCCGGCGCGAATCTCACCGTGCTCAACGGGGCTGACGGCCTCAGCCAGGTGGCCAGTGGACTCGTGTCGCAGGGCAAGGCGATCTTCGACGCGCTGCGCGGCGAGACCTTCGACTACGACACCGCAGAAACCTCGCTGGTCCCGAACACCGAGTCGCATCCGTAAGACGCACTCCTCGGTGCGAAAAGTGCTGCCGTCCGGGGGCGGCACGCGTGTATAACCGATTGAAAGCGCTCGCCGAATATCGGTGGCGGCCGAGTTCGTGTGGTGCAACACTGAGGCACCACAAATTCACCACCAGGCAAATTAGTGCGCCTCGTGACACCGACGGGCGCCGCGGAAGGTCGACGGACGTGAGTAAAAAAGTCCAATCAGTGGCGGATGCGGCGCGGGAGAACCTCGCCGCGGAGCTGGACCGGCTGCGGCAGCGGCGCGACGCCCTCGAGGCCGAGGTCAAGGACGATCGCGGGATGATCGGCGATCACGGCGACGCGGCCGAGGCCATCCAGCGGGCCGAGGAACTGGTTGTCCTCGGCGACCGGATCAACGAGCTGGACCGGCGGCTGCGGACCGGGCCGTCGCACTTCGACGAGGACGAGGCGCTGCCCGGCGGCACCGAGTTGACCCTGAAGTTCGCCGACGGCGAGGTCGTCACGATGCACGTCATCTCGATCGTCGAGGAGACCCCCGTCGGTCGCGAGGCCGAGACGTTGACGTCGCACAGCCCGTTGGCGCTGGCCTTGGTGGGGCACAAAGCGGGCGATAAGGTCACCTACTCGACCCCGCAGGGTGAAAGCCAGGTCGAACTGATCGCGGTCAAGCTGCCCAAGTAGCTACCGCTGGGGCGCGCACGGCCCCGATAAACTCCCCCAATGCTTCCCCCGGAGCCGGGTACCACGCCGGCGCGCCTGAGTCTGTCCACCCAGATCGTGCGCTTCGTGGCGACCGGCGGGCTGGCTGCCGTCGTCGACTTCAGCCTCTACATGCTGCTGTGGAAAGTCCTGGGTGTGCAGGTCGACGTGTCCAAGGCCACCAGCTTCGTGGTGGGCACCATTACCGCCTACCTGATCAACCGGCGGTGGACCTTCCAGGCGGAGCCGAGCACCGCGCGCTTCGTCGCGGTCATGGTTCTCTACGGCGTCACCTTCGCGGTCCAGGTCGGGCTCAACCATCTCTGCCTGGTGTTGATGCACTACAGAGGATGGGCGGCCGTAGTTGCGTTCGTGATCGCGCAGGGCACTGCCACGGTGATCAATTTCATCGTCCAGCGAGTCGTAATCTTCCGCATGCACTGAGCCCTCCCGTGCTCAGGTGGGATGGGCGCACTCCTCACCGGGACCCACGCGTCCCGCATCGTCGCCGAGCTCGAGTGGGATGGGCTCACTCCTCACCGGGACGCACGCGTCCCGCATCGTCGCCGAGCCAGGCGGTACCCTCTTTGACGATGTTGAGCGCCGACTTCCCGACCACCCCGACCCGGCTGATGGGCTTCGGCCGCACCGCGCCGTCGGTGGCGCACGTGCTCTCGACGCCGGATCCCGAGGTGATCGCCAAGGCTGTGGCCCGGGCCGCCGACTCCGGCGGTCGCGGCGTGATCGCGCGCGGGCTGGGCCGCTCCTACGGCGACAACGCGCAAAACGGCGGCGGCCTGGTGATCGACATGACGGTGCTCAACCGCATCCACTCGATCAGCGCCGACACCCGATTGGTCGATGTCGACGCCGGCGTCAGCCTGGACCAGCTGATGAAGGCCGCGCTGCCGTTCGGGCTGTGGGTCCCGGTGCTGCCGGGAACCCGTCAAGTCACCGTCGGCGGCGCGATCGCGTCGGACATCCACGGCAAGAACCACCACAGCGCGGGCAGCTTCGGCAGCCATGTGCAGTCGATGGACCTGCTGATGGCCGATGGCTCGGTGCGCACGATCACTCCCGAGGGCCCCGAGTCCGAATTGTTCTGGGCCACCGTCGGGGGCAACGGCCTGACCGGGATCGTGTTGCGGGCCATCATCGCGATGACCCCCACCGAGACGGCGTACTTCATCGCCGACGGCGTTGCCACCAATGACCTCGACGAGACGGTCGCCGTGCATGTCGACGGCAGCGAGAGTCGCTACACCTACTCCAGCGCCTGGTTCGATTTGATCAGCCCGCCGCCCAAGCTCGGCCGGGCCTCGGTCAGCCGGGGCAGCCTCGCCACGCTGGATCAGCTGCCGAAGAAGCTCGCCAAGAATCCGCTGAAATTCGATGCACCACAACTGTTGACGGTGCCGAACCTTTTTCCGGTCAGCGCCATGAACAAGCTGTCGTTCATGGCGATCGGTGAGACGTATTACCGGCTGGGCGGCAACTACACCGGCAAGATCCAGAATCTGTCGCAGTTCTACCACATGCTCGACCTGGTCAGCGGCTGGAATAACGCTTATGGGCCAACGGGTTTCGCCCAGTATCAGTTCCTGGTGCCGCCGGATGCTCTTGCCGAATTCAAGGCCATCATCCGCTGGATCCAGACTCAAGGACATTACTCGGCGCTCAACGTGTTCAAGCTGTTCGGCCCGGGCAACCGCGCACCGTTGAGTTTCCCGATGGCCGGCTGGAACGTCGCGATGGACTTCCCCAACAAGCCCGGGATCAACGAGTTTCTCAACGAACTCGACCGCCGGGTACTCGAATTCGGCGGACGGGTCTACACCGCCAAGGACTCGCGCACCACCGCCGAAACCTTCCACGCCATGTATCCCCGCATCGACGAGTGGATCGCCGTGCGCCGCAAGGCCGACCCGCTGCGGGTCTTCGCCTCGGACATGGCCCGACGTTTGGAGCTGCTCTAGATGGTGCGTCAATGGTTTTAGATGCCGTAGGAAACCCGCAGGCAATCTTATTGCTGGGCGGCACCTCCGAGATCGGGCTCGCGATCTGCGCGCGCTACCTGAAGAACGCACATGCGCGAATCTTGTTGGCCGCCATGCCCGGTGACCCCGGGCGTGACGACGCCGTCGCACAGATGAAGGCCGCTGGCGCGCGCTCGGTCGAGCTGATCGACTTCGAAGCCACCGACCCCGACAGCCACCCCAAGATGATCGACGCGGCCTTCTCCGGCGGCGACGTCGACGTGGCCATCGTCGCGTTCGGCATCCTGGGCGACGCCGAAGAGCTGTGGCAGAACCAGCACAAGGCCGTGCTGGCCGCCGAGATCAACTACACAGCAGCAGTTTCGGTGGGCGTGCTACTCGGCGAGAAGATGCGTGCTCAGGGATTCGGTCAGATCATCGCGATGAGTTCGGCCGCCGGCGAACGGGTGCGACGCTCCAACTTCGTCTACGGCTCCACCAAGGCCGGCCTGGACGGTTTCTACCTGGGCCTCGGAGAAGCGTTGCGCGAGTACGGGGTTCGAGTTCTGGTGATCCGCCCCGGCCAGGTACGCACTCGGATGAGCGCGCACGTCAAGGAAGCGCCACTGACCGTCGACAAGGAGTACGTCGCCAACCTCGCGGTGACCGCGTCCGCAAAAGGTAAGGAATTGGTTTGGGCGCCAGCGGCATTCAAATACGTGATGATGGTGTTGCGACATATCCCGCGGCCCATCTTCCGCAAGCTGCCCATCTGATCATGCGGAACGCGCTGGCCAGCCTCGGCCAGATGGTGGCGGCAGCGATCGTGGCCGCCGTGGTTTCGGTGGTCTCGCTGATCGCCATCGCGCGAGTCCAGTGGCCCGCCTTCCCGTCGTCGAACCAGCTACACGCGCTGACCACCGTCGGCCAGGTCGGTTGCCTGATCGGGCTTGTTGGCGTCGGTTGGCTGTGGCAGCGGGAGGGCCGGTGGCGGTTGGTCGCCCGGCTGGGCGCGCTGGTGTTCTCCTCGGCGTTTTCCGTCGTGACGCTGGGCATGCCGCTGGGGGCGACCAAGCTGTATCTGTTCGGCATCTCCGTCGATCAGCAGTTCCGCACCGAGTACGTGACCCGCCTGGCCGATAGCCCCGCCCTGCACGACATGACCTATCTCGGGCTGCCGTCCTTCTATCCGCCGGGCTGGTTCTGGATCGGCGGGCGCGCGGCGGCGCTGACCGGGATGCCCGCGTGGGAGCTGTTCAAGCCGTGGGCGATCACCTCGATCACCATCGCCATCGCCGTTGCGCTGGTGCTGTGGTGGCGGATGATCCGGTTCGAGTACGCGCTGATCGTCACCACCGCGACCGCCGCGGTGACGCTGGCCTACAGCTCGCCGGAGCCGTACGCGGCGATGATCACGGTGCTGCTGCCGCCGGTGCTGGTGCTGACGTGGTCGGGCCTGCGCGCCGGCGAGCGCATCTCAAGCGCCGAGCGTCACGCCAGCGTGACCGTGGACGTCGACAGCCACGCCAGCGTGACGCTCGGCGCGGCAACGGAGCCGAGGGACGCGACCGGTCGCACTGGTTGGGCCGCCGTGGTCGGCGCCGGGTTGTTCCTCGGCTGGACGGCCACTTGGTACTCGCTGCTGTTTGGCTACACCGCCTTCACGATCGCGCTGATGGCGCTGGTGCTGGTCGTCTCACGCTGGCGGGGGGCCGGCTGGCAAGCCGCGCTCGACCCGCTGCGCCGGATCGCCGTCATTGCGGCCATCGCGGCCGCTATCGCGGCTACGACCTGGCTGCCGTTCCTGATACGCGCGGCGAGCAATCCCGTCAGCAACAGCGGCAGCGCATTCCACTATCTCCCGGCCGACGGGGCCGAGCTGACCTTCCCGATGCTCCAGTTCTCGCTGCTGGGCGCGATCTGCATGCTGGGCACGCTGTGGCTGGTCGTGCGCACGCGTACGTCGACCCGGGCCGGCGCACTGACGATCGGCGTGCTGGCCGTCTACCTGTGGTCGCTGCTGTCGATGCTGACCACACTGGCGCGCACCACGCTGCTGTCCTTTCGGTTGCAGCCCACGCTGAGCGTGCTGCTGGTGGCCGCGGGCGTGTTCGGCTTCATCGAGGCGACAGTCGCCCTCAAGGACCGCGGCCGCGCCTGGGAAAAAGCGACCGTCCCGGTGGCCGGCGCGATCGGGATGACCGCCGCCATTGCCTTCAGCCAGGACATTCCCGACGTGCTGCGCCCGGACCTGACCATCGCCTACACCGACACCGACGGCCACGGTCAGCGCGGCGACCGGCGCCCGCCGGGCGCCGAGAAGTTCTACTCCGCCGTCGACGCCGCCATCGTGGGCGTCACCGGGAAGCCGCGGGATCAGACAGTGGTGCTGACCGCCGACTACAGCTTCCTGTCCTACTACCCCTACTGGGGCTTCCAGAGTTTGACGTCGCACTACGCCAATCCCCTGGCACAGTTCGACTTGCGGGCCGCGCAGATCAAGAAGTGGTCCGGCCTCAAGAGCCCCGAAGAGTTCCTCCACGCGCTGGACACCTCGCCGTGGCCACCGCCGACGGTGTTCCTGATGCGCCGGGGGGCGAACAACACCTACACGCTGCGGCTAGCCGAGGACGTTTACCCCAACCAGCCCAACGTGCGTCGCTACACCGTCGACCTGCGGGCCGCCTTGTTCGACGACCCGCGATTTGCCGTGCAAAACATCGGTCCGTTTGTGCTGGCCATCCGCCGGCCGCTGACCCAACCGGCGGCAGGCCGCTGATGGCGACCGACACCGCGCGCGACTTGGCCGAAGAACTACCATCTAGGTCCGTGACGGGAGCGGGAGCAAGGCAGCGGACCGCTCGCATCGTGGCGGTCGTCGCCGGTCTGCTCGGCGTGCTGCTGGCAATCGCCACACCGCTGCTACCGGTCAACCAAACCACCGCCCAGCTCAACTGGCCGCAGAACGGGACCTTTCAAAGCGTCGAAGCGCCGCTGATCGGTTATGTCGCCACCGAGCTGAACATCTCCGTCCCGTGCCAGGCCGCCGCCGGGCTGACTGGCCCGCAGAGCACCGGCAAGACCGTGCTGTTGTCGACGGTGCCCAAACAGGCCCCGAAGGCCATCGACCGCGGGCTGCTGATCCAGCGCGCCAACGACGAACTGGTGCTGATAGTCCGCAACGTCCCGGTCGTCGTCGCACCGCTCAGCCAGGTCCTCAGCCCGGCCTGCCAGCGCCTGACCTTCACCGCGCATGCCGACCGGGTCACCGCCGAATTCGTGGGGCTCAGTTACGGACCCAACGCCGAACATCCCGGCTCCCCGCTGCGCGGGGAGAAGAGCGGCTACGACTTCCGGCCGCAGATCGTCGGCGTCTTCACCGATCTATCCGGGCCGGCACCGCCGGGTCTGAGTTTCTCGGCGACCGTCGACACCCGCTACACCAGCAGCCCCACGCCGTTGAAGATGGCGGCGATGATCCTCGGCGTCGTGCTGACCGCCGTCGCCCTAATCGCCCTGCACGTGCTGGACACCGCCGACGGCACCCGGCACCGGCGCTTCCTGCCGTCGCGGTGGTGGTCGATCGGCGGGCTCGACGCGCTCGTCATCGTCGTGCTGGTGTGGTGGCACTTCGTCGGCGCCAACACCTCCGACGACGGCTACATCCTGACCATGGCCCGGGTGTCCGAGCATGCCGGCTACATGGCCAACTACTACCGCTGGCTGGGCACACCCGAGGCCCCGTTCGGCTGGTACTACGACCTGCTGGCGATCTGGGCGCACGTCAGCACCAGCAGCATCTGGATGCGGCTGCCGACCCTGGCGATGGCCCTGACCTGTTGGTGGGCGATCAGCCGTGAGGTCATTCCGCGGCTGGGTCACGCCGTGAAGACCAACCGCGCGGCGGCGTGGACGGCCGCGGGGCTCTTCCTGGCGACGTGGTTGCCGCTCGACAACGGGCTGCGGCCCGAGCCGATCATCGCCCTGGGCATCCTGCTCACCTGGTGCTCGGTCGAGCGGGCGGTGGCCACCAACCGCCTGCTACCGGTGGCGGTCGCCTGCATCATCGGCGCGCTGACCCTGTTCTCCGGACCGACCGGCATCGCGTCCATCGGCGCCCTGCTGGTCGCGGTCGGGCCGTTGCGGACCATCATCCACCGCAGATCCCGACAATTCGGCGTGCTGGCGCTGCTGGCGCCCATTGCGGCCGCGGCCACCGTCACGGTGATCCTGATCTTCCGCGACCAGACCCTGGCCGGCGAGCTGCAGGCAACCGCGCTCAAGCGCGCACTCGGGCCCAGCCTGAGCTGGTTCGACGAGCACATCCGTTACGAGCGGCTCTTCATGGCCAGCCCCGACGGATCGGTCGCCCGCCGCTTCGCGGTGCTGGCGGTGCTGCTCGCGCTGGGCATCACGGTGGCTATGTCGTTGCGCAAGGGCCGAATTCCCGGCACCGCGGCCGGGCCGAGCCGCCGCATCGTCGGCATCACGATCATTTCGTTCCTCGCGATGATGTTCACCCCGACCAAATGGACACACCACTTCGGCGTGTTCGCCGGGCTGGCCGGCTCGCTGGGTGCCTTGGCCGCCGTCGCGGTCACCAGTGCGGCGATGCGCTCGCGCCGCAACCGCACCGTGTTCTCCGCGACCGTGCTGTTCCTGGTGGCGATGTCGTTCGCCAGCGTCAACGGCTGGTGGTATGTCTCCAATTTCGGTGTGCCGTGGTCGAATGAGTTCCCGGCATGGCACTACGCGTTCGCGACCGTCCTGCTCGGGCTGACGCTGGTGGTGCTGTTGCTGGCGGCGTGGTTGCACTTCATGTCTCCCGACGGGCCATCCGCTGGGCAGCCGAAGACCCGCAGCAGGGCCCGGATGTCCGCAATCATTCAGTCCCCGTTGGCAATTGCAGCGTGGGCACTGGTGACGTTCGAGGTGGTCTCCCTGACGCTGGCGATGACCGGGCAATATCCCGCCTGGTCGGTGGGCCGGTCCAACCTGGAGGCACTGACCGGCAAGTCCTGCGGCCTGGCAGAGGACGTCATGGTGGAGCAGGATCCCAACGCCGGCATGCTGTCGCCGATGTCCGCCCCGGTGGGCGAAGCGCTGGGCTCCGGCCTGTCAGAAGCCTTCACGCCCAACGGTATTCCGGCCGACGTCTCGGCCGACCCGGTGATGGAGCGCCCGGGCGACCGCAGCTTCGTCAACGAAGACGGTAAGACGACCACCAGCGAGGCCGGCACCGAGGGCGGTACCAGCGCCGCACCCGGAATCAACGGCTCACGCGCCCAGCTGCCCTACAACCTCGATCCGGCGCACACTCCGGTGCTGGGCAGCTGGCGGCCGGGCATCCAGGTGCCCGCCATGCTGCGCTCCGGGTGGTACCGGTTGCCGCCGCGCGACCAGGCCGGACCGCTGTTGGTGGTCTCGGCGGCCGGCCGGTTCGATCCCCGCGAGGTCCAGGTGCAGTGGGCCACCGACGACCAGGCGGCCAGCGGACACCCGGGCGGCTCGTTCCAGTTCTTCGATGTCGGCGCCTCCCCCGCGTGGCGCAATCTGCGGATGCCGATGTCATGGATACCCAACAACGCGACCCAGGTCCGCTTGATCGCCAACGACGAAGACCTGGCGCCGCAGCACTGGATCGCGGTCACGCCGCCGCGGATTCCCCGGCTACACACACTGCAGCAGGTGGTGGGCTCGGCGGACCCGGTGTTCCTGGACTGGCTGGTGGGTTTGGCGTTCCCGTGCCAGCGGCCATTCGGCCATCAAAACGGTGTCGACGAGACACCCAAGTGGCGCATCCTGCCGGACCGGTTCGGCGCCGAGGCCAATTCGCCGGTGATGGACAACAACGGCGGTGGCCCACTCGGTGTCACCGAGTTGCTGGCGAAGCCGACCACGATTTCCACCTACCTCAAAGACGACTGGTCGCGCGACTGGGGTTCGCTGCAGCGCCTGACGCCGTATTACCCCAATGCCCAGCCCGCCCGTCTGCAGTTGGGCACGGCGACGCGCAGCGGCCTGTGGGATCCGGCTCCGCTTCGCCGGGGCTAGTTACAGGCCCGGCAGGCAGTTGATGAATGGGATGCACGGCGGCGACGGTGGCCGCGGCGGCGGAAAGCCTTCGATGATCGTCGAGTCGGTCACCGGGCTGTTCTTGTCGAAATACCAAGGGTGACAGACGTTTCTGTCCCAGTTCGGCATGTTCTTCAGGACCGGTGAGCCCGGGCACCATTGATAGGTGCAGCTGTTCGTCGGGGTCGGGACCGTGCCACCGTCCTGGCAGACCATCGGGGCGGGCTGAGCCTGGCCGATTCCCGCGGCCAAGCCCAACCCGGCGACGGCGAACCCGCCCGACAGCACCGTCCCGGCGAGCAATCGTTTCATGGTGAAGTGCATTTTCATGCCGCCAGTACATCCGGTCAAGGCCGCTACCGATCCCATACATTCAGCGGGTGCCGGGCGCGGGCCCTTCGGCGATTTGGCCGCCGGAAAGCTGGTGGTATTGGTGGCAGACGGTCATATCCCAGGTGAGCCCCGGGGAGGCGGGCATGGCGTCTCCGGGGCACCAGTAGTGGGGTCCATCGGCCGTGGCGAACACGGCCAAGCCCAACCCGGCCGCCGCTACGCCACCCGACACCACCGCTCCGGCAATAATCCGCGTCCAGTTCATGATCGATTCCTTTGCGCTTTTTGTCGCCGTCGGCTTGTGCGACTCTTTCTGGTTTCTGTTGCCGACGCAGGTAGTCTCACGCGCGCCGCTTGCCGGGTCTTTGCGAGATCCTTGCGAAATTCATGCGCCTGTGACCAGGGCATTTGACACCCGTCGGGGACTGCGGAGACATTGTTAGCCGCTATCGGTAAGCGTAGGCTTACGGTTCGTGACCAGTTACCACGCCGGTGCTGACGCGTGGGGCGCCCTGGCGGATCGCACCCGTCGGGCCATCATGGAGCGCCTTGCGCACGGCCCGGCGGCCGTGGGCGAACTGGCCCAGGATCTACCGGTCAGCCGCCCGGCCGTTTCACAGCACCTCAAGGTGCTCAAATGCGCCGGTTTGGTGCGCGACCAGGCGGCGGGCACCCGGCGCGTCTACCACCTCGACCCGACCGGCCTCGACGCGTTGCGCGCCGAGTTGGACCGGTTCTGGACCCAAGCCCTGGCCAACTACGCGGCCGCGTTCACCGAAGGAGAGGCGTCATGACCCAGCCGCGAAGCTCCGAGATTCAACACCAGGTCATCGTCAATGCCCCGATCGAGCGGGCGTTCGCCGTCTTCACCGAGCGGTTCGGCGACTTCAAACCGCGCGAACACAACCTGCTGGCGGTCCCGATCGCCGAGACGGTGTTCGAAACCCACGCGGGCGGCCACATTTACGACCGTGGCGTCGACGGCAGCGAGTGCCGATGGGCGCGCGTGCTGGCCTACGAGCCCCCGCACCGGCTGCTGTTCACCTGGGACATCAGTCCGTCCTGGCAACCCGAACCTGACCCGTCGCGAACCAGCGAGGTCGAGGTGCGCTTCACCGCGGAATCGGAGACACGCACGCGCGTCGACCTGGATCACCGCCACCTCGACCGGCACGGCCCCGGCTGGCAATCGATCGCCGACGGAGTCGACGGCGAGGCCGGATGGCCGTTGTACCTGCACCGCTACGTCGGGCTGGCCGCCGGAGTACCGGAATGACCGCCACCGCCATGATGAGCATGGCCCACGACGAGCGCGCCGACCTCGCGGATTTCCTGGCCACCTTGGCGCCGCAGGACTGGGAGACACCCAGCCTGTGCTCCAAGTGGACCGTCAAAGACGTTGTCGCACACGTGATCAGCTACGAAGAGCTCGACAAGGTCGGGCTGCTGAAGCGTTTCGCGAAGGGCTGGGTTGTCCGAGCCAATCAGGTCGGGGTCGACGAATTCGCCAGTTTGAGCACCCAGCAACTGCTCGCATTTCTGCGCAGCCACCTCCAACCACGGGGATTGACAGCGAGTTTCGGCGGCATGATCGCCCTCGTCGACGGCACGATCCATCACCAGGACATCCGCCGTTCGCTGGGTCGGCCCCGCACTGTGCCGCCCGACCGGCTCGAGCGGGTGCTCGGTCTGGTGCCGGGTAATCCACGCCTGGGTGCCGGCCGCCGGATCAGGGGGCTGCGGCTGCGGGCCATCGATGTCGACTGGACCCACGGCAGCGGGCCCGAGGTCACCGGCCCGGGTGAAGCCCTGCTGATGGCGATGGCCGGGCGCCGGGCGGCGCTGGCCGACCTCAGTGGCCCGGGCTGCGCGACACTGGGGGCGAGGATGCCCGAATAACGGTCATTCCGAACGTATTTCGACGGTAAACTCTCGGCTGCCGATTTTGATGTGATCGCCGTCGCCAAGGACCACACTGCCGCGGATGCGCTTGCCTTGCACCTGCACGCCGTTGGTCGAGCGCAGATCGGTGATCACGAAACCGGTTCCGCTGTCGGTGATCACGGCGTGATAGCGGCTGACGTCGTTGTCGTCGAGGACGATGTCGTTGTCCATGAAACGACCGATCCGGGTGGTCGCATCGTTGAGCCGGTACTGGCTTCCTGCCTTGTCGCGCAACAGCACAACGACCGACCCGTCGGTCGGAATCGCGGCCGACTCGACGGGCGGGTCGACGCTGACCTTCAGAGTGGTCAGGGCCGCCCTGGTGCGCGCCGGCGGTTCCTGGCGCAGGATCCGCTCGTGCAGCTCGGTGACCGTCGGCCCGGGATCGATGCCGAGCCCCTCGGCCAGCGCCGTCTTCAGTCGCCGATACGCACCGAGGGCGTCGGATTGCCGCTCGGTCACGTAGTAGGCGGTCATCAATTGCGCCCAAAGTGGTTCCCGGTAGGGGTGTTCGGCGGTGATCGCCTCGAGCTCTCCGATGACCGATTCCGCGCGCCCGCAGGCGATTTCTGCGTGGGCGCGCGCGGTGTGGACGGCGACCTTCTCTTCGATCAGCGCGGTGGCGAACGCGTCGACGAATGCGAAGTCGCGCAAGTCATCGAGGACCGGCCCGCGCCATTCGCTCAGCGCGGCGGACAGGTGGCTGCTGGCGTCCTCGAACCGGCCCGCGGCGGCGGCCTGGGTGCCCGCGGCCTTTTCGGTGCTGAAGCGGCCGAGGTCGCAGTCCGCGTCGGCGATGCTGAGCTGGTAACCGGGCGGAACGCTCGCCAGCAGCTGCTCGGCCTCGGCGCCGCGCAGGAGCCGCCGCAGGTTGGACACATGGGACTGGATGCTGATCCGGGCGGCCGGCACCGGGTCGTCGTCCCACACCGCGCCGATCAACGCGTCGACCGACACCGGCCGGTTCCGGTTGATCACCAGCATCGCCAGCACCGCGCGCTGCTTCGGTGCGCCCAGATTCAGCCGGGTGTCGTTGGCGGTCACCTGCAAGGGACCCAACACACCGAACCCGAGACTTGAGGCCGTCATCGCATTGAATGGTTTCAGACCTGTCCGGAGAAAGGTACGCATCTTCGAACGCGCGGCAGCTCCGCGGGACTTCCCTGAGTCAACCGGCCCGTCGCGCGGCCCCGCATCCTCAACCGACAAAGGCGCGTCGCTTACCATCGGACCCCGTGCCCCACGACGAGCGACCGCAGCCGATCCTGCGCCTGGTCGCCGTCGTCGCCGGGCTCGCAGGCCTGCTGTTGTGCCTCGTTGTGCCGTTACTCCCGGTCAAACAGACCACTGCGACCATCGCGTGGCCACAGGGCACGGTCGACGGGCACATCACCCAGATCACCTCGCCGCTGGTATCGGGGGCGCCCCGGGCGCTGGACATCTCCATTCCCTGCCCGGCGATGGCGACCCTGCCGGCCAGCGGCGGATTAGTGATCTCGACGTTGCCGACCGGCGGCGTGGACCCGGGCAAGAACGGCCTGTTCGTCCGCGCCGACAAGGACGTGGTCGTCGTCGCGTTCCGCGACACCGTGGCCGCCGTGGCCAAGCGCTCGGCGATCGCCGCGGGCGCCTGCAGCGTGCTGCACGTCTGGGCCGACGCGGGCGCGGCGGGCGCGGACTTCGTCGGCATCCCCGGCGCCACCGGGATCCTGCCCGCCGAGAAGAAGCCGCAGGTGGGCGGCATCTTCACCGACCTGAAGGTCGCGCCGCAGCCGGGGCTGTCGGCCCGGGTCGACATCGACACCCGATTCATCACGGCGCCGACCACCCTTAAGAAGCTGGTGATGGGTGTCGGCGTACTGGCGGTCCTGGTCGCCATCGTCGCGCTGGCCATGCTGGATCGCCACAGCCGCGGCGGCACCCTGGTCAACTGGCGCTCCCCGATCGCTCGCTGGCGGCGGATCGGCTGGGCCACTTGGCTGAGCGACGTGGGCGTGATCGCGACGCTGCTGGTGTGGCACGTCATCGGCGCCACGTCGTCCGACGACGGCTACAACCTCACCATCGCGCGAGTAGCCCCGAAGGCCGGCTACGTGGCCAACTACTACCGCTACTTCGGTACCACCGAGGCGCCGTTCGACTGGTATCTCGCCGTGCTGTCCAAGCTCGCGTCGGTCAGCACCGCCGGCGTGTGGATGCGGATCCCGGCCACGCTGGCCGGGATCGCATGCTGGCTGGTGATCAGCCATTGGGGACTGCGCCGGCTGGGGCCCGGCAGGGGCGGGCTGGGATCCAACACGGTGGCGGTGCTCACCGGCGGCGTGGTGTTTTTGGCCGCGTGGCTGCCGTTCAACAACGGCCTGCGCCCCGAGCCGCTGATCGCGCTCGGCGTGATCGTCACCTGGATGCTGGTGGAGCGTGCGATCGCGCTGCAGCGGCTGGCTCCCGCCGCGGTGGCCATCGTGGTCGCGATGCTCACCGTGACGTTGGCGCCCCAGGGCTTGATCGCCGTCGCGGCGCTGCTGACCGGGGCACGTGCCATCGCGACGATCATCCGGCGCCGGCGGGCGACCGACGGGTTGTCCCCGCTGGCCGTGCTGGCGGCGTCGCTGTCGCTGATCCTGGTGGTGGTGTTCCGCAGCCAGACGCTGGCGACGGTCGCCGAGTCGGCCCGCATCAAATACAAGGTCGGGCCGACGATCGCGTGGTACCAGGATTGGCTGCGGTACTACTTCCTCACCGTCGAATCCAATCCCGACGGGTCGATGGCGCGGCGCTTCGCCGTGCTGGTGCTGTTCCTCTGCCTGTTCGGCATGCTGGTGGTGCTGCTGCGCCGCGGCCGGGTCCCGGGGTTGGCCAGCGGACCGGCCTGGCGGCTGATCGGCACCACCGCGCTCGGTCTGCTGCTATTGACATTCACGCCGACGAAGTGGGCCGTGCAGTTCGGTGCGTTCGCCAGTCTGGCCGGCGCGCTCGGCGCGGTTACCGCGTTCGCCTTCTCCCGGATCGGTCTGCACAGCCGCCGCAACCTGACGCTGTACGTGACCGCGCTGCTGTTCCTGCTGGCCTGGGCGACGTCGGGCATCAACGGCTGGTTCTACGTCGGCAACTACGGCGTGCCGTGGTTCGACATCCAGCCCGTCGTCGCCAGCCACCCGGTGACGTCGATGTTCCTGGCGATGTCGATCGCGACCGGACTCCTGGCCGCCTGGCTGCACTTCCGGATGGACTACACAGGGCACACCGAGATCAAGGAAAGCCGGCGCAACCGCGTGCTGGCCGCAACTCCCCTGCTGATCGTCGCGACGATCATGGTGCTCGGCGAAGTCGGCTCGCTGGCCAAGGGCGCGGTGTTCCGCTACCCGCTCTACACCACCGCCAAGGCCAACCTGGCCGCCCTGGAGTCCGGTCTCTCGCGTACCAGCTGCGCGATGGCCGACGACGTGCTGACCGAACCCGACCCCAATGTCGGCCTGCTGCAGCCGGTTGCAGGCCAGACGTTCGGACCCGACGGCCCACTGGGCGGCAGCAACCCCGTGGGCTTCAAACCCGACGGGGTCGGTGACGACCTGAGGTCGTACCCCGTGGTGACCAAACCCGGCGTGGTGAATTCCGACGCGTCACCGAACAAGCCCAACGCCGCGATGAGTGACTCCGCGGGCACCGCCGGCGGGAAAGGCCCGATCGGAGTCAACGGTTCGAATGCGGCGCTACCGTTCGGCCTCGACCCGGCCCGCACGCCGGTGATGGGCAGCTACGGCGAGAATTCGCTGTCGGCCACCGCCACCTCGTCGTGGTACCAGCTGCCGCCGCGCACCCCGGAGCGGCCGCTGGTGGTGGTCTCCGCGGCGGGCGCCATCTGGTCGTACAAAGAGGACGGCACCTTCACCTACGGGCAGTCGCTGAAACTGCAGTGGGGCGTCACCCGCCCCGACGGCACCACCCAGCCGCTCGGCGAAGTGCAACCGATCGACATCGGGCCCGAGCCGGCGTGGCGCAACCTGCGGTTCCCGCTGACCTGGGCGCCGCCGGAGGCCAACGTGGCGCGCATCGTCGCCTACGACCCGAACCTCAGTGAGGACCAGTGGTTCGCGTTCACGCCCCCGCGCGTCCCGGTGCTGCAGACCCTGCAGCAGCTGATGGGGTCACAAACCCCCGTGCTGATGGACATCGCCACCGCGGCGAACTTTCCGTGCCAGCGGCCGTTCGCCGAACACCTGGGCGTTGCCGAACTTCCGGGGTACCGCATCCTTCCCGACCACAAACAGACGGCGGCGTCGTCCAACGGATGGCAGGCCGGCGAGGCCGGGGGCCCGTTCCTGTTCACCCAGACGCTGTTGCGGACGTCGACGATCTCGACCTACCTGCGCGGGGACTGGTATCGCGACTGGGGGTCGGTCGAGCAGTATTACCCACTGGTGCCCAGTGACCTGGCGCCTAACGCCGTCGTCGAACAGGGTGTGATGACCGTGAACGGCTGGAGCCGGCAGGGACCGATTCGGGCATTACCGTGAGCGTCATCGAACACCAAGCACAAGCGGCCGGCGGCACCAGCGACAACGTCCGCGTCACCCGGTGGGTGGCCACGATCGCCGGGCTGATCGGCTTCGTACTGTCGGTCGCCACACCGTTGCTGCCGGTCGTGCAGACCACCGCGATGCTTAACTGGCCGCAAAACGGCCAACTGAATAACGTTACGGCACCGCTCATTTCACTGAGCCCGGTCGACGTGACGGCGACGGTGCCGTGCGACGCGGTGCGCGGATTGCCTCCCGAGGGCGGCGTGGTGCTGAGCACCGCACCCAAGAAGGGCAAGGACGCCGCACTCAACGCGTTGTTCGTCGTCGTCAACGCCAAGCGCGTCGACGTGACCGACCGCAACGTGGTCATCGCCAGCGCGTCGCGTGAGCAAGTGGAAGGGGGCCAGTGCCAGCGCGTCGAGATAACCTCCACCCGCGCAGGCACTTTCGCTACCTTCGTCGGGTTGACCGACCCCGCCGGTAAGCCGCTCGGCGGTGGCTTCAACGACCCCAACCTGCGCCCGCAGATCGTCGGCGTGTTCACCGACCTGACCGGCCCCGCCCCGCCGGGATTGAAGTTCTCGGCGACCATCGACACCCGGTTCTCCACCACCCCAACGACATTGAAGCTGCTGGCGATGGTGGGCGCCATCTTGTCGACCATCGTCTCGCTGGTCGCGCTATGGCGGCTCGACCAGCTCGACGGCCGCCGGATGCAGCGGTGGATCCCGACGCGCTGGAAGAAGTTCACTCTCGCCGACGCCACGGTGATCTTCGGGTTCGTGCTGTGGCATGTGATCGGGGCGAACTCCTCAGACGACGGCTACATCCTGGGCATGGCCCGGGTCGCCGACCACGCCGGCTACATGTCCAACTACTTCCGCTGGTTCGGCAGCCCGGAAGACCCGTTCGGTTGGTACTACAACTTGCTGGCGCTGATGACCCACGTCAGCGACGACAGTTTGTGGATGCGGCTGCCCGACTTGATCGCCGGGCTGGTGTGCTGGCTGCTGCTGTCGCGTGAGGTGCTGCCCCGGTTGGGGCCCGCGGTGACGTCGAGCAAGGCGGCGAACTGGGCGGCGGGCCTGGTTCTGCTGACCGCGTGGATGCCGTTCGACAACGGCCTGCGGCCCGAGCCGATCATCGCGCTGGGTTCGCTGCTGACCTGGGTGCTGATCGAACGCTCGATGTGCGCCTCGCGGCTCACCCCGGCGGCACTGGCGGTGGTCACCGCGGCGTTCACCCTGGGCGTGCAGCCGACCGGGCTGATCGCGGTGGCCGCGCTGGTTGCCGGTGGTCGCCCGATCCTGCGAATTCTGGTGAAACGGCATCGCCTGGTCGGGACCTGGCCGCTGGTGGCGCCGATGCTGGCCGCTGGTTTTGTGATCCTCACGGTGGTGTTCGCCGATCAGACGCTGTCAACGGTGTTGGAAGCCACCAGGATTCGCACCGCTATCGGGCCCAGCCAGGCCTGGTACACCGAGAACCTGCGCTACTACTACCTGATCCTGCCGACCGTCGACGGCTCGCTGTCGCGCCGGTTCGGCTTCCTGGTCACGGCGCTGTGCTTATTCACGGCGCTGTTCATCATGTTGCGGCGCAAGCGAGTTCCCGGAGTGGCCCGCGGGCCGGCCTGGCGGCTGATGGGTGTCATCTTCGGCACCATGTTCTTCCTGATGTTCACCCCGACCAAGTGGGTGCACCACTTCGGGCTGTTCGCCGCGGTGGGCGCGGCGATGGCCGCCCTGACGACGGTGCTGGTGTCGCCGAAGGTGCTGCGCTGGTCGCGCAACCGGATGGCGTTCCTGGCGGCGCTGATGTTCGTGTTGGCCCTGTGCTTCGCCACCACCAACGGATGGTGGTATGTCTCGAGCTACGGCGTGCCGTTCAACAGTTCGATGCCGAAGGTCGGCGGAATCTCAATCAGCACAATATTTTTCGCACTCTTCGCGATTACCGCGGTGTATGCGGCGTGGTTACACTTCGCCGACGCGAGCCATGGCGAGGGCCGGCTGGCGCGGGCGCTGACGGCCGCGCCGATCCCCATCGCGGCAGGCTTCATGGCGCTGGTGTTCATCGCCTCGATGACCGCCGGCATCGTGCGTCAGTACCCGACCTACTCCAATGCCTGGGACAATCTGCGCGAATTCAGCGGCGGTTGCGGGCTGGCCGACGACGTGCTCGTCGAGCCGGACAGCAATGCCGGCTTCATGGCGCCCGTGCCGGGTGATTACGGCCCCTTGGGCGCGCTGGGTGGAGTGAACCCAACGGGATTCAGCCCCAACGGAATACCGGAACGCACCCTGGCCGAAGCCGTGCGGGAGACCGCGGTCCCGCAGCCCGGCACCGACTACGACTGGTACGGGCCGACCAAGCTCACGGCGCCGGGCATCAACGGCTCACTGCTCCCGTTGCCCTACGGGCTGGACCCCGCGCAGGTACCGGTGGCCGGCAGCTACACCAGCGGCGCGCAACAGCAGAGCAGGCTCACCTCGGCGTGGTACCAGCTGCCGAAGCCGGACGCCGGGCATCCACTGGTGGTGGTGACCGCCGCGGGCGCGATCGCCGGCAACAGCATCCTGCACCACCACACCGCCGGGCAGACCGTGGAACTGGAATTCGGTATGCCCGGACCCGGCGGCATCGTGCAGCCGGGCGGCCGGCTGGTGCCGTATGACCTGTACGGGGAGCAACCGAAGGTGTGGCGCAACCTGCGCTTTGCGCGCTCGGCGATGCCCGCCGACGCGGTCGCGGTGCGGGTGGTGGCAGAGGACCTGTCGCTGACGCCCGAAGACTGGATCGCGGTGACCCCGCCGCGGGTGCCGGAGTTGCGCTCGTTGCAGGAGTACGTCGGTTCGACGCAGCCGGTGCTAATGGACTGGGCGGTCGGGCTGGCATTCCCGTGCCAGCAGCCGATGCTCCATGTCAACGGCGTCACCGAGATCCCGAAGTTCCGCATCACGCCGGACTACACGGCCAAGAAACAGGACACCGACACCTGGCAGGACGGCGTCAACGGCGGCCTGCTGGGCATCACCGACTTGCTGCTGCGCGCCCACGTGATGTCGACCTACCTGTCCCACGACTGGGGGCGCGACTGGGGGTCGCTGCGCAGGTTCGACACGATCGCCGACGCCCAGCCGGCGCGGCTCGACTTGGGCACCGCGACCCGCACCGGATGGTGGTCGCCCGGCCAGATCCGAATCAAGCCCTAGCAATTTGCGGGCCGGTCATTGCCGCAGCGCGGCAACCTCGTCGCTGAGCTGGCCTACCCGGTTGGCCAGCGCCCGGCCGATGTTGGTGTGCAGCTGTAGCGATATCCCCGGCCGGTCGCGGCTCAGCCGGTCGAGCTCTGCTACCTCCAACTCGAAGCAGACGCTAGGCATCGCCGCCCGCACCCCGGCGGATCGGGCACCCCCATACAGCGCCGCCATTTCCCCGAACGTCGCACCGGGCCCGAGCGTGGTCGCCCGCGCAAACGTCTCTCCCATCACCAACACGACGTCGACGCGGCCCTCGACCAGGAAGTAGATCCGGTCAGCGCGGTCGCCCGCGTTGAAAATCATCTCGCCGTCTTGGTAGCGGCGATACGTGCCGGCGGCCTCGATCATCGGCAGCAAGTCGGCGTCCACGCCGTGCAGCACCTCGACGTCGGCGAGCGGGATGCGGGCCGGGCCGGGTTCGAGGTCCGCCCGTTCGAGGAGTTGGTCTTCGCGCCACTCGAGCGCGTCGGCGAGGGCGTCAAACGACAGTGCCCCAAGGCTTTCCGCCACTTCGCGCGGCGCCGCGGCGACCACCACCTGACTGGGCGACTTCTCGAACATCTCGCCGATCGCCCGCAGCAGCTTGCTTGCGCTGCGACCGACCGCGCTGACCCTGCGGAAGTCGAGAATCATCACCTCGGCATCGTCCAGCTCGGCCGCAATGGCGCGGCTCAGTACCTCGCACGAGCCGAAGCGAAGCTGACCCTGCAATTCGAGCACCCTCGTGGTGCTGCCCAGTCTCTTGAGGGCAGAGTCCTGGAAGGCCAGTCGGTGTCGATTCGACCGGACAATGTCGCCGCCATAGGCGCGCCGGACAACGGAGTGGTCCACAGCTGCCGGACTGAACAGATGCAGGCTGAAGCGCTCGGAGACCGCCTTGCAGAAGCCGATCCCCCGAACGCTGTTGCCATGCGAGTCGAGACGAGGGGAGAAGATCGCCAGGCCGAACTGCCCCGGCATCACGGCGAGCACCGCACCAGACACGCCGCTCTTGGCCGGAAGGCCCACGTTGTAAAGCCACTCGCCGGCGTAGTCGTACATGCCGCAGGTGCTCATCGCGCTCAGCACCCGCACGACGTTCACGCCACTCACCGCGCGCTCGCCGGTCATCGGGTTCACGCCGCGGTTGGCCAGCGTCGCGCCCATGGTTGCGAGGTCGCGGGCGTCGACGAGTAGGGCGCACTGCCGGAAATACGCCTGCAGGGTGGTCTCGACCTCCGCCTCGAGCATGCCGAAGTTGCGCATCAGGTACGCGATCGCCCGGTTGCGGTCGCCGCTGTCGGACTCGGACTGAAATACCTCCTCGTCCAGCTTCAGGGCCCGGCCGGCAAACCGGGCGAAGCCCGCGTCGACGGCCGCCGCCCCGTCGAGCAGGCTGGACGTCATGATCGCGCCGGCATTGACCATGGGGTTATAGGGACGGCGAGTGGTCATGTCGAATTCGATCGAGTTGAAGGGGTCTCCGGACGGTTCGACTCCGACTCGCTGCAGCACCGCGTCGATACCGTGCTTTTCGAGCGCCATCGCGTATGCGAAGGGTTTCGATACCGACTGGATAGTGAAGCTCTGCTCGGAATCACCGACGTCATACCGGTGGCTGTCGACAGTGACGAGGCTGACGCCGAACCAGTCCGGGTTGGCTTCCCGTAACGCTGGAATGTAGTCAGCGACTTTACCCGCATCCATGCCGGCGACCTCATCGAAGATCGCGTTGAGCTCAGCATCCAGAGGTAGCTGCATTCCGCATACACCTTCCGTCCGAGTTGCTTCAACTAGGCGTATGTCTCCCGCCCCCCGGTCGTGCGGTGTTTGCTCCGCCGGCCCCGTACTCAAGACGTGCCTACCGTCGTCGTTTATCGACCGTTGTCCAATATCGCCAACGGAAGCCGCGCGCAGGTGAACGTCACGCCCAGTTGACGGGGTTGCGAGGTTAACTCGGCTTAAGGCTGAGGGTGTCCACGCCCATTCGCGAAAGTCCGCCGGCAAGCGAGCGTGACGAAAGTGGGCACTGTTGGATTCCCATTCACGGCTACGACGCAATTCGTCACCGGTCGAATAAAAACATTTAAATTGACCGACCCGTAAGTCACTCGAATGGGTTTGAGGTCAGAAAATATCGGTCAATATCTACTTCGCTGTGATTGGGGTAACACAGCCGGGAGCGATGGGGGACATATGCATGCGCACACGCGTACGGCCGCCTGCGGGGCGGCGTTAACCGTGGCGATGTCCACGGTGGCGACAGCGGGGATCGCCGCGGCGGGGGCCGAAGCCGGGACAACGGTCGTTTTAGACAGCAAATTGCGGCGCTGCGATTTCAGCCTGATAAGTACCGTACCGACGGTGCCGCAATCCGCCCTGGGCACGGGGTCGGTCATTGTGCATTCCGCCGGGGGGAAAGCGATCGCGGAGGTGCACTTATCGGACGCGCCCGATCCGGGCACCCATTTCGACGTCGGCTTGATTCAGGAACCTCGGCCGGGGTCGGGCGGCTGTGGTCCCGGGGATCCCGGCACCGCGTTTTCCGGTATGGACACCGATGCAGCCGGCGGCGCAACGGTGACCGTTTCCGACACCATTCGGCCGGGCACGACGGGCGTCTGGGTCGTGATCCAGCGCGCGAATCCGCACTCCCAGATTCCGGCCGAGTTCTACACGTCGGAGTTCGTCGCGCCGGTGTAGCACCTGCCGGTCGGCGCAGCGTCCTCACCCATGTGGTGATGCATCAGTTCCGACTGCATCGCGGCTACCCGATCGCGTACCTGCTCGTCGGACCGCCGCTGCTCGGCCGCGGTGACGACAATGGCATCCGGACCCGGAAACACCGTCGCCTCGTGGCCACTGGCGAGCCACCGCACCACGAACGGTGGTGCGCCGTCAGCCCCGCGCACCTGGGTGATCAAGCCCCGCTGATCCGCTGACTCCCTAGTGCCCTTGAGCACGAGCCAATCACCCACCTCGGCCTTCATCGCCGTCTCCCTCAGTCTGTGACCTCTCGGCCGATCATGCGCCCGGCCCCGTAGCTGGGCGAGGGCCGTAGGTCACCACTGACGACATCGGTCCGAGTCACTGCCGAATTCCCCCGCCGGACGGGACTTCCGTCCCTACCGCATCACAGCCATCGAATGCTGCGATGAGTATGAAGAACCAGCATCAGGCGGAGGTACGGCAATGGACGCTTCACCGCAAGCGCAGGCCAAGACACGCATGTTTGCCCGCGTGCTCGGCCCGTTCTTGGTCATCATTGATATCACGGCGGTGGGGCGTGCGTCGGACATGCAGACGGTGCTTTCAGACTTCGAGGCAAGCCCGCTGTGGTCGTGGGTGGCTGGTGCCTTCATCCTGGCCTTCGGCCTTGTCATCGTGGCGGCCCACCAATATTGGAAAGGCGCCGCGGCGATCATCGTGTCGCTCACGGGCTGGCTCATCACGCTGCGCGGCCTGCTCCTGTTCGCCTTTCCCAAGGCTTTTGCCACGGTCGCCAACAGCATGATCGGTGCGCAGGGGTGGTGGATAGCGCTGTGCGTGGCATTCGCGTTGGTGGGGCTGTACCTGACCTACGTGGGCTGGGTCCCGGTACCGCGTCGGCCGGAGCCACAAGCCGTGAGCGCCGATCCGCATTTACCGCGAGCCGCGTGATCGAGCCCTGATCGATCCCTGATCGAGCCGAAAGGGAACTATGACCGCGGCAGCTGAACACATCCCGCAAAAGACCACCAAGATGCCCGCCACGTTGCGCAACGGCGTCCCCAGCGACTTCGACGACTCGGCGGCGATCGCGGAGGCAGCCGTCGAGGACATGCGCACGTTGGGAACCGGGGTGGCGGTGCTGGTGGTGAAGCGCGGCCCCAATGCCGGAACGCAGTTTCGGTTGGATCAGCCCGTCGTCTCGGTTGGCCGGCATCCCGCCAGCGACGTCTTCCTCGACGACATCACGGTCAGCCGCAGGCATGCCGAATTCCGCAGGGAAGGCGACAAATTCCATCTCGTCGACCTCGGCAGCCTCAACAACACCTACCTCAACCGGGAACCTGTCGACTCGGCCGTACTCCGCGACGGCGACGAGATACAGATCGGCAATTTCCGGCTGGTCTTTCTTGTCGGGCCGGTGAAGAGCTGAACCGTGCGGCACGTGGCTGCCGGTCGGCGCAGTGTCTTCACCCGACGTCCCGGCTGTAATACCGTCGCGGAATGAGTGACTACGACCCTCAATACGGGCCAGAGGCAGTGGACCGGCTGCCCTTCTCCACTCCGGAAAAGTCGCGGCGCTATCAGACCGACAATTACACCGGCGCGGTCGGCCTGAACTGGTACCGGACCGACCCCACGCTGCAGTTCACCATGGCCTACTACCTGCGGCCCGATGAATTGGCGGTCCTAGAGCCACATTTGACCAGCATCGGCGAGCTGATGGGCGGCCCGGTTGCCCGCTGGGCCGACGAGACGGACCGCAACCCGCCACGGCTAGAGCGCTACGACCGGTGGGGACACGACGTCAGCAAGGTCGTCATGCCGGCGTCGTTCACCCAGTCCAAGCGCGCGGTGCTGGATGCTCAGCAGGCGCTGCGCACCGACGCGCGCTCCGCGAAGGTGAGCTCCGGGCTGGCGCTGTTCGCGTCCAACTATCTGCTCAACCAGGCCGACATCGGGATGGGCTGCGCGCTGGGCACCGGCGGCGGCATGGTCCAGTCGCTGGTGGCCGCCTACGCACCGGCCGATGTGGCCGAGCACGTACAAGCCAAGTTCGCCTCCGGCGAGTGGGCCGGCGAGACCGCGCAGCTGTTGACCGAACGCACCGGCGGCTCCGACCTCGGCGCGCTGGAGACCACTGCTCGACGCAGCGGTGATGCCTGGCTGCTGAACGGCTTCAAGTGGTTTGCGTCCAACTGCGCCGGCGAGGCCTTCGTGGTGATGGCCAAACCCGAGGGGGCACCCGACTCCACCCGCGGCATCGCCAACTTCCTGGTGCTGCGCACCCGCCGCGACGGTTCGCGCAACGGTGTGCGGGTGCGGCGGTTGAAGGACAAACTCGGCACCCGCTCGGTGGCCTCGGGCGAGGTCGAGTTCGTCGACGCCGAGGCGTTTTTGTTGTCCGAGAAGCCGAGTGGTCCAGAAGGGCAAGCGGGCCCCTCCGACGGCAAGGGACTGGGCCGGATGATGGAGCTGACCAACGCCGCGCGCCTGGGCATCGCGTTGTTCGGGCTGGGTAATGCGCGCCGCGCCCTGGTCGAGTCGCTGTGCTACGCGCGGCAGCGCCACGCATTCGGCAGTGCGCTGATCGACAAGCCGCTGATGCGACGCAAACTGGCCGAGCTGATCGTCGACGTCGAGGCTGCGCAGGCAATGGTTTTCGACGGCACCGGCGCGGCCAACCATCGCCAGCCGCGCAGCGTGCGCCAGCGCATCGCGGTGCCCGTCACCAAACTCAAGGTGTGCCGGCTGGGGATCACCGCGGCCTCGGATGCGATCGAGATCCACGGCGGCAACGGCTATATCGAGACCTGGCCGGTGGCAAGGCTTTTGCGCGACGCGCAAGTGAACACGATTTGGGAGGGGCCCGACAACATCCTGTGTCTCGATGTGCGTCGCGGCATCGAGCAGACCCAAGCGCACGAGACATTGTTGGCGCGGTTGCACGACGCGGTGTCGGTCTCCGATGACGACGCGACCACCGGCCTGGTCGCCCGCCGGATTGAGGATCTCGACGCCGCGATCACGGCCTGGACCAAACTCGACCGCACCGTCGCCGAGGCGCGGCTGTACCCGCTGGCTCAATTCATGGGCGAGGTGTATGCGGGGGCGCTGTTGATCGAGCAGGCGGCCTGGGAGCGGGAGACGCGCGGCGGTGAGCGCAAGGCGCTGGTGGCCCAGCTTTACGCGCAGCGGTATCTGGCCGATCGCGGACCGCTGCGCGGTATCGACGCCGAATCCGAGTTGGCGCTGGATCGCTTCGACGAGTTGGCGGACGGGGCGCTGGTGTTGCCGAGCGTGAATTGAGCGACGCTGAAACGGCGTGTCGCGTCGTAAGACTCACACTCGGCGTGGTGAACCGGCGTGGTGGACCGGCGGGCCGGTGCGGATGTGGCCGGTGTGACTAGAGCGGAAGCAGGCTGTGTTTTCGACCGACGCGGAACCAGATCTGCTTGTCTCGCAACAGATGTAGCGACTTGCGGATCAGTAGCCGGGTCTGGTGCGGATCGATGACCGCATCGATGAAACCGCGCTCGGCGGCCGTCCACGGGATGGCCATGTTGAGGTTGTAGCCTTCGATGAAGTCCTTCTTGATCTGCTGCGCCTCGGGCGTCGTCGGGTCCGGAAACCGCTTCATCAGCAGCTGGGCGGCGCCCTCGGCGCCGATCACCGCGATGCGCGCGGTGGGCCACGCGAAGTTGAAGTCGGCGGTCAGCTGCCGGGAGCCCATCACGGCATACGCACCGCCGTAGGACTTGCGGATCGTGATCGTCACCTTGGGTACGTCGGCCTCCACGACCGCCGAGAGGAACCGGCCGCCGCGCTTGATGATGCCGTTGCGCTCCTGCTCGGCACCCGGCAGGAAGCCGGGAGTATCGACGACGAAGATGAGCGGGAGCTCGAAGATGTCGCAGAACCGGATGAAACGTGTTGCCTTGTCCGAGGCTTCGTTGTCGATCGAGCCGGCCAGGAACATGGGCTGGTTGGCGATCACGCCGACCGGGCGTCCGTCGACGCGGGCGAACCCGGTGATGATCGCGGGCCCGTGCTGCGAGGCGACTTCGAGAAAATCACCGTCGTCGAAGATCCGCAGCAGGATCTCATGCATGTCGTACGCCGCGTTGTCGGAGTCCGGAATGATCGCGTCGAGTTCCAGATCGGTCGGGGTGATCTCGGGCTCCAGCCCGGGATTGACGATTGGCGGCTTGTCGAAGACGTTGGACGGCAGGAATGACAGGAAGTCGCGGACGTACTGAAATGCCTGCGCCTCGGTGTCGACGACGTGATGGATGTTGCCGTTGCGGGCCTGGACGTCGGCGCCACCGAGCTCGTCGAGCGTGATCTCTTCGCCGGTGACTTCCTTGATCACGTCGGGCCCGGTGACGAAGAAGTAGCCCTGGTCGCGCACCGCAACAAGGAGATCGTCCTGGATCGGCGAATAGACCGCTCCCCCAGCGCATTTGCCGAAGATGAGCGAGATCTGGGGCACCACTCCGGACAACGCCTCGTGACGGCGGCCCAGCTCGGCGTACCACGCCAGCGAGGTGACCGCGTCCTGGATACGGGCACCACCCGAGTCCTGAATTCCGATGATCGGGCAGCCGACCATCGCGCACCACTCCATCAGCCGGGCGACCTTGCGGCCGAACATCTCGCCGACGGTGCCCTGGAAGACGGTCTGGTCATGGGAGAACACACCGACCGGCCGCCCGTCGATCATGGCGTGGCCGGTGATGCAGCCGTCGCCGTAGAGCGCGTTGGGGTCGTTCGGGGTCTTGGCCAGCGCCCCGACCTCCAGGAAGGTGCCCGGGTCGACCAGTGCGTGGATGCGCGACCGGGCGCTGGGGATGCCCTTCGCATCGCGCTTGGCGGCGGCCTTCTCGCCGCCGGGCTCCTTGGCCAGTTCCAGGCGAGCGTTGAGCTCGGCTAGCTTCTCGGCCGTGGTGTGGACGACAGGAGCCGGCCCAGGCGCTACATCCGTCACTACTTGCCTACCTCACTTGTCCGGCGGTGCTCTGCCGCGACCGTGTTCAGCGCCTGGGTCATATGCGCACCGACCTTGGCGATGATCGGCTCGTCGATGGCCTGAATGTGCTCGCCACCAATCGGCACGACCTCGAGGTCGGCGACATACTCGCCCCAACCACCATCCGGCTGCCGAACGGCGTATCGCGGCTCGAACATGATCGCGTCGTCATGGTAGCGATCGGCCATATAGAGGGTCACATGCCCGTCGTAAGGCTGGATCTCGGCGGTGTCGATCGCCCGGTTGTCCAGGTACGACGTGCGCTGGTGCTCGATGATCCCGGCCGGGATCTGCACCCCGCTCTGGCTGACGGCGTCCAGCACGAACCGGATCTGACCCTCGTCGTCGAGCTCCTCGAGCTGCTCGTACGGGATCGCCGGGATGGTGACCTGGAAGGTCTTCTCCGCGAAGCGGGCGTAGCGGTCCCAGCGCGCACGGACCTCCTCCTTGGTCTGCGGGACCTCTTCGCCGGCGCGCACCGCGTCGATCAGGCCCACCCAGGCGACGTCCTTGCCCATCTTCTTCAGTCCGATAGCGCAGGCGTAGGCCAGCACTCCGCCCAGCGACCAGCCGGCCAGGATGTAGGGCCCGTCGCCCTGCATCTCGATCAGCTTCGGAACGTATTGCGCCGCACGCTCTTCGATCGTGCCCTCGACCCGCTCCAGCCCGTACATCGGAGTGTCCGCGGGCAACCGGTTGAGCAGCGGCTCGTAGACCACCGTCGATCCGCCGGCCGGGTGGAAGACGAAAACCGGTGGCTTGGTCGAGCCCTCGACCGGCGCCCGCAGCGTGCGGACGAACCCGTCCACCACGCCGGCCTCGAGGTACTGGCGGACCTTCTCGGCCAGCGCTTCGATGTTCTCCGAGCTCAGCACGTCCTCGGCGGTGATCGGCCCCTCGGCACGCTCGGTAAGCCGCTCGGCCAGCTTGGCGGCACTGGCGTCGTCCAGCTTGGGCAGCGGGTTGAAGATGCCGCCCGGGGACTTGCCGGTGACGATCGCCCAGGTGGCGAAGGTGACCCGCTCCGCGGCGTCACGCGGCGGCACATCGGAGTTCAGCGCCTTGGCCACCGTCTCCTGGCTGAGCGCTTCGGCCGCGCCGGCCAGGTTCGGCTTGGCGCCGTTGGCGTTGCCGTTGCCGGCCGGGCCGGACGGATCAGTCGGCGGCGGGGGAATCGCCACATCCGACGGCGGCGGAGCCTGCGGATCCGGCGCGGTGGCTCCCAGCGATTCCGGCGTTGCCCCGCTGAGCAATCCGGCCTGCACCCGGGCGATCTCCTCGTCGGTCTGCGTCCGCTGGTACTCGTGCAACTGCTCGACCTCGTCGCGGTGTTCGAGCGCGTACTCGATCAGCTTCTCGACGTTGTAGAGGTTGGCGTCGCGCACCGCCGTCAATTGGATTGGCGGCAGGTCGAAGTCGTACTCGACCCGGTTCTTGATCCGTACCGCCATCAGCGAGTCCAGGCCCAGCTCGATCAGCGGCACCTCCCACGGCAGGTCCTCGGGTTCGTAACCCATGGCCGCCGCGACGATCGCGCCGAGTCGCTCGGCGATGGTCTCGCCGGATTCCGGTGACCATTTGGTGAATCCGGACGGCATGTAGCGGTTGGTCAGGCTGTCCGACAACGTTTCCGCGTCCGCGGGCTCTTCGACGGGCGCAGCGACCGGTGCTTCCGCCAGTCCCGTTGCGGCCACGGGTGCGATCGTGGCACCGGCGCCGACCGCGGTGGGCAAGGCGCCCACTGCCGCACCCGCCCGCGCGACCAGCGCGTCGTAGACCAACGTGAACGATTCGTCGATACGCGCATGCACCTGCACCGACGCACCGCCGGGATGCCGCGTCATCGTCGTCACCAGCCGGGCACCGTCGCCCGGCACCGCGCGCTGCTCGGCCGCCGTCAGCTGCGCGTCCGGAATCACTTGAGCCGCAGCGGCTCTCACCAACGCGGCCAGGTCTGCCGTCTCGCCCCGGGGCGCGAATTCCCAGACGTGGCGGCCATCCGGCAACGCAACGTGCGTTCCCGGCATGATGAGCGATCCGTCGCTGCTGAAGTGCGCGTCCAGCCAATGCACTTTGCGCTTGAACCGGGTCGGCGGGATGTTGGCGTAGTCCTGCGGTCCCTGGGCGGGGCTGAACATGGTGCGGATGTCCAGGTCGTGTCCGTAGACGTAGAGCTGCGCCAGGGTCGACGTGATCGACTCGACCTCGTCCTGCTTGCGGGCCAGCGTCGGGATCAGCTGGGCTTCATGAAGACCAGCGCTGGCCGTCGTTAATCCCACCTGCATCAGCGCCACCGGGTTGGGCGCCAGCTCCAGGAACGTGGTGTGACCGCTGTCGACGGCGTTGCGGATGCCGTGGGTGAAGTAGACGCTGTGGCGCAGCCCCTTCTTCCAGTAGTCGACGTCGTGGATCGGGTCGGCGCCGGGCTTGACGTAACTGCCCTCGTGCACGGTCGAGTAGATCCCGGCCGTCGGGCTCATCGGCTTGATGCCCTGCAGCTCCGCGGCCAACTCGCCGAGCAGCGGGTCCATCTGCGAGGTGTGGCTGGCGCCCTTGGTCTGGAACTTGCGGGCGAACTTGCCCTCGGATTCCGCGCGGGCGATGATCGCGTCCACCTGCTCGGGCGGCCCGCCGATGACGGTCTGGGTGGGTGCGGCGTAGACGCACACCTCCAGGTCGGGGAAATCGGAGAACACCGTCTTGATCTCGTCGGCGGAGTACTCCACCAGCGCCATCAGCCGGATGAACTCACCGAACAGCATGGACTCGCCCTCGCCCATCAGGTGCGAACGCGAGCAGATCGCCCGGGTAGCGTCGCGCAGCGACAGGCCGCCGGCGAAGTAGGCCGACGCGGCCTCACCCAGCGACTGTCCTACCACCGCAGCGGGTTTGGCGCCGTGATGCTTGAGCAGCTCACCCAGCGCGATCTGGATCGCGAAGATGGTGACCTGAGTGGTCTCGATGCCGTAGTCCTGCGAGTCGTCGAGGATCAGCTCGAGCACCGAGTAGCCCAACTCGTCCTGGACCAGGGCGTCGACCTTCTCGATCCACTCGGCGAACACCGGGTTGCGCAGATACAGGCTCTTGCCCATCTTGCGGTGCTGCGCACCGAATCCGGCGAGCACCCACACCGGGCCGTTGCTCACCGGCCCGTCCACGCTGAACACGTTGGGCCGCTGCTTGCCCTCGGCGACCGCGCGCAAGCCCTTGATGGCCTCCTCGTGGTCGTGGGCCAGCACTATCGCGCGGGAGCGACCGTGGTTGCGCCGCGACAGCGACCGCCCGATCGACTCCAGCGACGACGCCTGCCCCTCGGGACTTTCCATCCAGTCCGCCAGTTCGGCCGCGGCGGCCTTCTTGCGCGACGTCAGGAACGCCGACACCGCAAGCGGAATCAGCGGCTTGGTCGGCTCCGACTCCTGTTGAGCGGCAAGCTCTTCCAGTGCGGCTTGCTTGAGCTCGAGCGCCTCGTCGGTCACACCCGGCAGCTCGGGCTCGAAATCCGGGATCTCGTACTCGTCGGTGATGATGTTGCCGAAGTCGTCGAACCGCAGCGAGTGGCTTTCACTCGTGGGCGTCTCGGCCTGATCGTCTTCGGCGGCCGCGGTCACCTCTTGGGCGGGTGCGTCGCGTTCGGCGACATCACTCGGCAGCACCTCGCGGACGACCACGTGCGAGTTGGCCCCACCGAAGCCGAAGCTCGACACCCCGGCCAACGCGTACCCGCCGTAGCGCGGCCAATCGGTCGCGGTATCAACGAATTTCAGGTGCATGCCGTCGAAGTCGATGTAAGGGCTCGGCCCGGCGAAGTTGATCGACGGCGGCAGCTTGTCGTGCTGCAACGACAACACGACCTTGGCCAAACTGGCCGCGCCGGCGGCCGACTCCAGGTGTCCCACATTGGTTTTGATCGCGCCCAGCAGCGCGGGACGGTCGGCGGAACGGCCTCGGCCGACCACCCGGCCCAGCGCCTCGGCCTCGATCGGGTCACCCAGGACGGTGCCGGTGCCGTGCGCCTCGATGTAGTCGACGTTGCGCGGATCGATGCCGGCATCCTTGTACGCCCGGCGGAGCACCTCGGCCTGGGCGTCCTGGTTGGGGGCGATCAGGCCGTTGGACCGGCCGTCGTGGTTGATCGCGCTGCCGGCGATGACGGCCAGGATCTGGTCGCCGTCACGGCGCGCGTCGTCGACCCGCTTGAGCACGAACATGCCGCCACCCTCGGAGCGGGTGTAGCCGTCGGCGTCCGAGGAGAACGACTTGATCCGGCCGTCGGGAGACAGCACCGCGCCGATCTCGTCGAAGCCGAGCGTGGCCAGCGGGGTGAGCAGTGCGTTGACCCCGCCGGCGAGCGCGACGTCGCATTCGCCGTTGCGCAGCGCCTGCACCGCCTGATGCGTGGCCACCAGCGAACTCGAGCAGGCGGTGTCCATTGCCACCGACGGGCCGCGGAAGTCGTAGAAGTAGGACACCCGGTTGGCGATGATCGAGTTCGCGGTACCGGTGATCGCGTACGGGTGGGCGACGGTCGGGTCGGATACCGCCAGGAACTGGTAGTCGTGGTTGGAGAAGCCGACGTACACGCCGACGGCCTCGCCGCGCAGGCTCGACGCCGGGATGCGGGCGTGCTCGAGAGCCTCCCAGGTCAGCTCCAGAGCCAGCCGCTGCTGCGGGTCGATGTTGTCGGCCTCGGTCTTGGCGATCGCGAAGAACTCGGAGTCGAATCCCTTGACGTCCTTCAGGTAGCCGCCGCGGGTGCGGGCCTTGGCGACCATTTCGGCGATGCGCGGCTCTTCCAGGAACTCCGACCAGCGGCCCTCGGGCAGATCGGTGATGGCGTCGCGGCCCTCCATCAGGGCCTGCCAGGTTTCCTCCGGGGTGTTCATGTCGCCGGGCAGTCGGGTGGACAGGCCCACGATCGCGATGTCGACGCGTTCGGCCGGCCCGGTGCGGGTCCAGTCGATTTCACCGAGGTCGTCGTCGGGCCGCTCCGGTTCGCCCTCGATGATGCGGGTGGCCAGCGATTCGATGGTCGGGTGCTGGAAGGCCACTGCCACCGACAGCGTGACGCCGGTCAGGTCCTCGATGTCGGCGGCCATTGCCACCGCGTCCCGTGACGACAAGCCCAGCTCCACCATCGGCACCGACTCGTCGATGGAGTCGGGCGACTGCCCGACGGCCCGGCCCACCCAGTTGCGCAGCCATTCCCGCATCTCGGGGACCGTCATGTCGGTCTTCTTGGCCGGCGCGTCGACGCCGGGCCCGGTAGCGGCCGCGTTGTCAGAGTTGTCCGGCAGGTCAGATTCTGTGTCAGCCATGATTCCTGAATTCAGTCGGTGGCACTGGCAAAGGCGGTCGGGGACCCGATACCGCTGCGCAGGCTGCCGTCGAGGTAGGCGGCACGGCAGGCACGGTGCCCGATCTTGCCGCTGGAGGTACGGGGAATCGTCCCCGACTGCACCAGCAGCAGGTCACGAACGGTGACCCCGTGGCGCACGGCGATGGCCGCCCGGATGTCGTCGGCAATGGGCTGGTAGTCGAGCTTGTGGGTACCGGCGGCGCGCTCGGCGACGATCACCAGCTGCTCCGAGGTGTCGTCGGGGTCGAACTTGAGTCCGGTGTGCGGATTGTCGAACACCTCTTGCGGCAGCTCGTTGGCCGGTACGGAGAAGGCGGCGACGTAGCCGGTGCGCAATGCCTTGCTCGCCTCCTGCGCCGAGTACTCGAGATCCTGCGGGTAGTGGTTGCGGCCGTCGATGATCACCAGGTCCTTGATACGGCCGGCTATATAGAGGTGGCCGTTGAAGTAGGTGCCGTAGTCGCCGGTGCGCACCCACAGGCCGTCGTCGGCGGCGCCTTCGGCGTGCGACTCCGGGATACGCGACTTGAGGATGTTGCGGAAGACCTCGGTGGTCTCGGCTTCCTTGCCCCAGTAGCCGGTGCCCAGGTTCTTGCCGTGCAACCAGATCTCGCCGATCTGGCCGTCCGGCAGCTCGCTGGCGGTGTCGGGATCGACGATGACGGCCCATTCATCGACGCCGATGACGCCGGCCGATACCTGCGCGACGGCGTTCGGCGAGTCCGCGGCCACCTCAACGAAGCGCTGCTTGTTCAGCTCTTCGCGGTCGACGTGGATCACGGTGGGCGCCTCGTCCATGGGTGTGGTCGAGACGAACAACGTGGCCTCGGCGAGGCCGTAAGACGGCTTGATCGCGGTCTTGCGCAGACCGTAGGGCTCGAACGCGTCGTAGAACTTGCGCATCGACGCCGGCGACACCGGCTCGCTGCCGTTGAGGATGCCCTTGACGTTGCTCAGGTCCAGCGGCGGCTCGCCCTCTTTCGGGACGCCGCGCACCGCGGCGTGCTCGAAGGCGAAGTTGGGCGCGACGGTGAAGACCTCGCAGTCCGGTCCGTCGTCGGGCTTGCGTGCCATCTCCCGGATCCAGCGGCCGGGACGGCGGACGAACGCGGCCGGGGTCATGAAGGTGAAGTGGTGGCCGAGCACCGGTGACAGCAGGGCGGTGATCAGACCCATGTCGTGGAAGAACGGTAACCAGGACAGGCCGCGGTCGCCGTCCTTGCCTTCCAGGCCGTTGAGCACCTGCAGCACGTTGGTGGGCAGGTTGAGGTGGGTGATCTGCACGCCGGTCGGGGTGCGGGTGGACCCGGAGGTGTACTGCAGGTAGGCGATCGTGTTCTCGTCGGCTTCCGGTTCTATCCAGGTCGCGGCGACCTCGTCGGGCACCGCGTCGACGGCGATGACGCGGGGCCGTTCCTTGGCCGCCCGGGCGCGGATGAACTTGCGGACGCCTTCGGCGGCCTCGGTAGTGGTCAGGATCGTCGACGGCGCGCAGTCGTCGAGCACGGCGTGCAGGCGGCCGACGTGACCCGGCTCGCTGGGGTCGAACAGCGGGACCGCGATGCGCCCGGCGTAGAGGGCGCCGAAGAAGGCAATGAGGTAGTGCAGGTTTTGCGGGCACAGGATGGCGATCCGGTCGCCGGGCTCGGTGACCTGCTGCAGTCGGGCGCCCACTGCCCGGTTGCGGGCGCTGAAGTCGCGCCAGACGATGTCGCGGTAGACGCCGTCGCGCTCGGTGGAGAAGTCCACGAACCGGTACGCCAGCCTGTCGCCGCGAACCTTCGCCCATTTTTCGACGTGCTTGACCAAGTTCGTGTTGTCCGGGAACTTGATTCGTCCGTCCACAATGAACGGGTTGTGGTACGCCATGCCGCCCTCTCCTGTTACAACTCGCCGGTTAGCTAGTCCGGCGGTCCTGGTGCCGGCTGTGCCGACAATGTTCCTCTGCGTCCCCTGCGCGCGGGCCGACCTCGTGCACGGCGCAATGTGCGCCGGTCCCTGCGAGCTTCGACCCGGTCGGAAACCGCCAAAATTCTTATCGCTCTTAGTTTTCTCTTAATGTTAGGCGGCGGCGCGCGGCAGACCAAATCTCAAGGTACCGCCGATTGCCCCGGGTACCGCCTACCTAACAGCTGTGTCCCCCAGCCCAGGTCGCCGGGGTGCCCGACAGCATCGTCTTGGCGATGTTCCCGGCACCCGGGCGGTTACCCGTGCTTGGGGTGTGGCGCGTTTTCGATGAGATTACGCGCCCAGTTCAATGTCCAATCGGTGGAGGTGGCGCCGTCCAGGTTCCAGAACTGGGGGGTCGCGTACATCGCGTGCACCGGCTGGCCCGCGCCGCCGGCCAGGGTGTTGAGCGTATTCGGCAGGTTGGCGACGCTGAAGGCCTCGTCGGGAGCCGCGCAGATCAGGTCGCCGGCCGCACAGATCTCGTTCGTCTTGCCGTTGAGGTCCCCGAAGCCGCCGGGCCGGGGGCCCGTCATCGTCAAACCCAGCCCGGACAACATCGGCACCTCGTGCAAGGTGACCTCGGCGCCCTGGCCGGGCGGATTAGGCCCGATGTCGTTGCCCACGCCCTGCTGGCGACGGCCGTCGGCAATCAATGTCACACCCAACACCAGGTCGTCGTCGACGGGGCCGCGGCCGTTGCCGATATCGCTGGCGATGTCACCGGCGATCACCGCGCCCTGCGAGAAGCCGACCAGCACGTAGCTGGTCAGCGGGCACTTGTTGTTCATGTCGGTCAGCGCTTGGATCGTCGCGCGGGTGCCTTCGGCCCGGCTGTCGTTGTACGACATCTGCTTGACGCCGCCCAGCGGGTTGTTGAATTGAGCCGTGTAGGGGACGGTGAAGATCTGCAATCGCGACGACGGGAACTGCTGGCCGATCGCGACGGTGTCTTGGTGCAGCAGCGCGTTCGGGAACTGCATCGGGTTGAGCGGATCGTCGGTCGGCGACGACTCCCAGGTGCCGGGCACGACGATCATTTGCACGTCTGGGCAGGAAGCGTCCTGAGAAGCCGGCCGCGGCTTGTGCGGATGCGTCGTGGTCGAGGACGGCGGCAGGATGCCGGGCGGAACCGCGCTGGGTGGCGCTTCGGTACTGCGCAGCATCGTCACGACGGCCACGATGACCAACAGCACGACGCCGGCCATGGACAGCGCGGCTACCCAGGCGAGAATTCGGCGGCGCTTGCGCAGCCGCTGGGCATTCGAGGTCATGTTCTCCTGCTAGCAGAGTCGGTAGGTCGCAGCGTGTTACCGGGCAGCGGCCACCCCGCCCTCTGCTGCTCAAATACACGGTACCGGCTCGGCGCGTGGCGCCGTCCGTCCTGCCGGCGCGCCCGCGTGGCTAGCGGATGGCTCCCACGATGTCACCCGACATGGCGCCCAGCTGCCCGGACCACGAGCCCCAGCCGTTGTCGCCGCCGCCCGGGAAGTCGAAGTGGCCGTTGTGACCGCCGACGCTGCGGTACTGCTGGTAGAACATGCGGCTGTTACCCATCGCCTCGCCGGCCTGTCCGATCATCGCGGGCGCGTCGCCGCCCATGTTCGTCGGGCTCCAGACCCACACCCGGGTATTGTTCTGCGCCAGCAGCGCGGCGTGCACGTAGGGGTCGTGCCACTTCCACCGGCCCAGCTGCGGAGCGCCCCACATGCCGTTGCCATCCACGCCGCCGAACTGCTGCAGGCCGGCCAGGATCGAACCATTCGTGGTGGTGTTCGACGGGTACAGGAATCCGGACAGCGAGCCGGCGAAGCCGAAGCGATCGGGGTGGAAGGCTGCCAGTGCCATCGCGGCATAGCCACCCTGGGATGCGCCCACGGCGGCGTGCCCGCCCGGTGCCAGCCCCTTGTTGGCGGCCAGCCAGTCGGGTAGCTCGGCGGACAGGAAGGTGTCCCACTGCTTGCTGCCGTCCTGCTCCCAGTTGGTGTACATGCTCCAGGCACCGCCGGCAGGCGCCACCACGGAGATCCCCTTGCCGGCCAGGGTGCCCATGGCGTTGCCCGCGGTCACCCAGTTGCTGACGTCGGGCGCGGCGTTGAAGGCGTCCAGCAGATACACCGCGTGCGGACCACCGCCGAGGAAGGCGACCGGGATATCACGGCCCATGGCGCCGGACGGCACCATCAGCGTCTCGTAAGGCGCCGCTTGGGCCTTGCCCGTGATTCCTGCCGCCACACCGCCGAATCCGAGTGTCAGCGCGGCAACGCAAAGTACCCGCAGCAGCATCGCCAGACCCCGCACGCTACCCATGTCCGCCCTCCATCGTGTAGTCGCTGTGTTTGCACAGTAACCAGGTCCGAAGTGCAGCCGACCCGCAGGGTAGTGAAACAAGTCACACCGCAGAATGACTAACGGCGGAAACCCGAAGGGTTTCCGCCGCTAATCGCGTGCTCTAGAGGTCCTCTACCGGACTAGGTGCCCTGGCTCGGCGCGGTTGCAGGTGCGGCCGTTGCCGGACCGGCGCCCGGGGTGGCGCCCAGGACCGACTGCAGGTCAGGCTTCATCGCCTGCAGCTGCGCGCCCCAGTAGGGCCAGTCGTGGGTGCCGTTGGCGTCGAAGTTGAACACCGCGTTGTGGCCGCCGGCCGCGTTGTAGGCGTCCTGGAACTTCAGGTTGCTGGTCCGCACGAAGCCTTCCAGGAACTTGGCGGGCAGGTTGTCGCCACCGAGGTCGGACGGCTTGCCGTTACCGCAGTAGATCCAGATCCGGGTGTTGTTCGAGACCAGCTTGCCAACCTGCAGCGACGGGTCGTTGCGCTGCCACGCCGGGTCGCTCGACGGCCCCCACATGTCCTTGGTCTTGTAACCGCCGGCGTCACCCATGGCCAGGCCGATCAGAGTCGGCCCCATGCCCTGGGACGGGTCCAGCAGCGCCGACAGCGAGCCGGCATAGACGAACTGGTCGGGGTGGTACGCCGCCAGGATCAGCGCCGACGAGCCGGCCATCGACAGACCGACAGCCGCGCTGCCAGTCGGCTTGACCTGCTTGTTGGCCGACAGGTACTGCGGCAGCTCGCTGGTCAGGAAGGTCTCCCACTTGTAGGTGGTGCAGCCGGCCTTACCGCAGGCGGGCGCATACCAGTCGGAGTAGAAGCTGGACTGGCCGCCAACCGGCATCACGGTCGCGATGCCGGACTGGTTGTACCACTCGAACGCAGGGGTGTTGATGTCCCAGCCGTTGAAGTCGTCCTGGGCGCGCATACCGTCCAGCAGGTACAGCGCGGGCGCGTTGGCGCCACCGCTCTGGAACTGAACCTTGATGTCGCGGCCCATTGCGGCCGACGGAACCTGCAGGTACTCCACCGGCAGACCGGGGCGTGAGAACGCCCCAGCGGTGGCCGGGCCCCCCACGACGCCGATCAGACCCGAGAGCAGAGCCGCCCCCGCGGCACCCACCACGAGCCGACGTGGCATCCGAGCCACGGCGCCGCGAAACCTGTCAACAAGCGTCATTCTTGCTTCCTCATCTTTTCGGCGCATCCGTTATCAGGGCGCGTCGGTGATTGGTTCGCACTGCATGCGCAACGGGCGCGGCAGTACTGGCTTAGTGAACCACACGAACCCCCGCGGGCTCTCATCGAGGACGCTCCGCAAACCGTCATCCGACCCGGATTTCGTGGGATTTTCGCGCGGCGCCGGACGGCCGAATTCGGCATTTCCGCATGTGCCCGACGGTGCACGCCCACTGGTGACGGTGCAAATGTGAATTTGCTGTGCGTGTCTGGGTCCGAAAAATTGTGATGGGTTCGCGATCTGTGAGATTTGTCCACGCAATATTCACTCGCGGGGGGGCGGTGGACTCGGTTCCGGCACCGGCAGGCCACACCTGGCGAGTTCGTAGAGCGGGACGCGGTCGATCCGGTAGGCGGTGAATTCGAAGGAGTGCAAGAAGTTTGAGACGAACCGGTGCAGCGACATCGGGGCGCGCACCGACGCCAGCACCGCCTTGGTCTCCGGGCACTGCAACGCGGCCACCGCCTGGGCAACCCAATTCGCATCCAGATAGCCCGGAATGCCCGGATACACCTTCACCCACGGGCCGTCGGCGATCACCCAGTCGGGGAAGAGGTTCTTGTCATGCCCGATCCGGCCGTGCGTCAGGCGCTGCGTGTGCTGGGCGAGCGGGTTCGCCAACCCGATCTGGTCGATCACCCGGACATCGAGCCCGACGTTCATGCCCAGCATGCCCAGGTTGGTGAAAAACACTGCGTGTTGCGGCTTTTGCGGCGGTTTGCTGTCGGGGGGGCTGCCTGGGGCCGGCGGCGGCTGCTGCGCCTGGGGCACGATGTCCCACTGAATGTAGTTGCCGGACGGCAACAGCAACGCCCCGTCCGGGGTGTTGTCCAGGGCCGCCAGCACCGCCGCCATCCTCGGGTAATCGAGGTAATCGGAGGCGGTCAACGGGTGCGCATGCCCGGTCGCCTGGGCGTAGAAGCGGCGTTCGTCGACGATGCCGCTGTAGGTCACGTGGGTGGCGTCGTAACCCATCCCCGGCGAGTTTGCTGCCCACAGCGACCACCCCGCGATACCCAGCCACAGCAGGCTGGCGGCACCGGCCAGCCAGTAGCCCGTTTCGCGGGAATAGTCCTGCCCGTCGGGGATCAGCACGGGGATCACGGCGACTGGCGCCAGCAAACAAAATAGCGGTGCCAGTAGTACCCGCGCGTGCATGAAATCGCCGCCCTGCCGGGTCCAGTAGAGGGCCTGCAGCAACCCACTCACGAGGACGAAGGCCACCACCGCGGGTGGGCTTTGGACGGCCCGCGCCACCCGGCCGTAGTTCGGCGCGAGCATCGGTCGCAAGAACGACGGCCGCCGACGCGCCATCATCAGCAGCAACCCCAGCGGGACCAGCAGCAGCACCGGCAGCCAGACGGCGTAGGGCGAGATGAAGTTCGACAGGTAGATCATGCCCTGGGACCACTTGTCACCAGCGGCGTCCTTGGCCAACGCGGTCCCGGGCACCAGCAAGCCGTAGTAGCCCATCCGGAAGATCTGGTAGGCCACCGGAAGCAACCCGCCTGCCACGACGATCAGCACTCGCCGGCGCCAGGTCCGGGCCGCGATCAGCATCATGATCAGAGCCAGGCCGCCCATCAGCGCCAGCTCAGGACGCACCAGCACGCTGAACCCCGCGACGAAGGCCAGCACCCCGAGGTACACGTCGTTATCCGGCCGGTTCCGCAGCGGCTGCGCCCAGCGCACCATCATCCACCACAGCAACCCCAGGTACGCCAGCGTCAGCCCACTCTCCAGCCCTGAGGTGGCGAAGTCTCGTGCCGGGGGCAACGCGATGTAGATCAGCGCCCCGGCGGGCAGCATGATCGCCTCGCGTCCGCGCAGGCTGGGCGCGTAGAGCCGACCGGCGCCCAGCATCAGCAGCACCACACCCGAGACGGAAAGCGCCAGCGCCAGCGCCAGCGCGACGTACTCCATGCGCACCGGTCCGCCGACCCAGCTTCCGATGTACATCAGGTAGGTCCACGCCGTGGAGGTGTTCGCCTCGACCCGCTCACCCTGGTTGAAAACCGGCCCGTTGCCGGCCAGCAGGTTGCGTACCGTGCGCAACACGATCAGTCCGTCGTCGGCGATCCAGCGCCGCTCCCAGGCTCCCCAGCCGAACAGCACGGCGACCACCGCCACGCTCACCCATAGGCTGACCCGAACCGAGGTTTCGTAGGCGAACGGCGGCCGGTTGCCCCGCCCGACCCTGGGCCGGCGGCGCATCACCGTGCCGTTGAAGCGCTTCAGCGCATCCAGACCCGGGCTAGCCGAACGCAACGGCGGCACCAACTGTTGCGATCCACGCCAGGAACAGCAGCTGCAACACCCGGTCACGCAGCGCGATTTCTTCGGGCTCGCCGGCCAGTCCGCCGTCGACGTCGACCGCGTAGCGCAGGACCGCAATGGTCAGCGGAACCATCGACACCGCGTACCAGGAGCCCGAACCGCGGTCCCGCTCAAACGCCCATAACCCGTAGCACATCACGAATGCCGTCGCCGACATCGTCCAGACGAATCGCAGGTAGGTGCTGGTGTAGCTTTCCAGCGACTTGCGAATCGCCGCGCCGGTGCGCTCGGCCAGCTGCAGTTCGGCATAGCGCTTGCCGGCCGCCATGAACAGCGACCCGAACGCCATGATCAGCAGGAACCACTGGGACAGCGGGATGTCGGTGGCCGCACCCCCGGCGATCGCCCGGAGCAGATAGGCCGACGACACGATGCAGATGTCCAGCACCGCTTGGTGTTTGAGGCCGAAGCAGTAGGCCAGCTGCATCGCGAGGTAGACGCCCATCACGACCGCGAGGTTCGGCGTCAGCCAGAAGGAAATTCCCAGCGAGGCCGCAGCCAGCACCACGGCCAGGGTGTAGGCCAGCCATTCGGGCACGACGCCGGCCGCGATCGGACGGAACCTTTTGGTGGGGTGCTCCCGGTCGGCCTCGACATCGCGGACGTCGTTGATCAGGTAGATCGCCGAGGCCGCCAGGCTGAACACGACGAAGGCCACGGAGGCCTTGGTCAGCACATCCACGTAGTCGTACCGGACCCCGTGCCCCGCCGCGGCGACCGGCGCGGCAAGCACGAGCACGTTCTTCACCCATTGACGCGGGCGCATCGCCTTGATCACGCCGGTGATCAGGTTGGCCGGAGGTTTTCCGGTCACCACGTCTTCGCTCATCTCGGCCACACCTATCTCGACTTTCTATCGAGCCAGAGTGCAAGGCGAGCGACCGCGGCGCCGAGCGCCACGCCGAAAGCAACGTCGCTGGGATAGTGCACGCCCAGCAGTATCCGCGACACCGCCATCGGGGGAACCAGCACCACTGGCAGCGGCAGACCGGTGGCCCGGCCCATCAGGATCGCGGCGGCCGTCGTGGAGGTGGCATGCGCGGACGGGAAGCTGAGTTGACTGGGAGTACCGACATTGACCCGCACGGCCGGATCGTGCGGGCGTTTGCGTCGCACCATCCGCTTGATCAGCACGGCGGCCGCATGCGCGGCGAACGTGCCGGCCGCGGCGACCAGCCATTCCCGCCGGCGGCGCTCCCACAACAGGGCGCCGAGCAGTTCGACGATCAGCCACCCGACGCTGTGCTCGCCGAAGTGCGACATTCCGCGCGCGACGGCCAACACCCCGGGGCGGCCAGCCAGTGCCGACTGAACGGCGACCATCGCGGCCACTTCGCCGCGCGGCGCCGGTTCAGGCATGGCTTGTTTCCGATAGCAGCACGGTTTCCCACTTCTGCTTACTGGACAGCACCGGCAGCGCGTCGCGGTACACCCGGCGCATCTCATCGAACCGGCTCAGCAGCTGGCGCTGGCGCCGCAGCGACTGCAGCAGCAGCGTGAACATCTTGCGCCGATCGCGCTGCCGGTAGACCACGCCGCATCCATCGGCGGTGGTCACCGTGACTCCGTCGACCGTGCACAGCCGAAACCAGCGCGCGTCCTGGGTCGGCACGTTGAACTCCGGGCGCCGGTGGCTTTCGGGGTCGGCGGTCTTGAGGTTGTGCAGAATTCCGCGGGCCAACCGGTAGCTGATCGACACCGGGTTCACCGGCGGCTTCATCGCCTTGGTCTTGTGCTGCGGCGCAGGCAGTTCGCTGGCGGCCGGCAGCACGACCGCGTCCGGGTACTCCTTGCGCAGCCGATGTACTTCCGGCAGCCCCGATTCCAGGATCGAGAAGATGTGCTCCGGGCCGGCCAAGAAGTCGTCGATGGCCCGGTTCTGGATCACGACGGTCGAATATTCAAGGCAGGCAAGGTGTTTCAATGTCGCTTTCAGGTGGCTGCGCACCAGACCGCGGACTTCACCGTCCCAGTGCAGCGCCGCGACCACCAGCCGGTTGCGCAGGTGGAAGTAGGCCTGCCAGTCGATCGCGTCGTCCTTGTCGCTCCAGGCCATGTGCCAGATCGCGGCGCCGGGCAGCGTGACGGTCGGGTAGCCGTGCTCGCCGGCGCGCAGCCCGTATTCGGCGTCGTCCCATTTGATGAACAGCGGCAGCGGCTGGCCCAGCTCCTCGGCGACCTGGCGCGGGATCATGCACGTCCACCAGCCGTTGAAGTCGACGTCGATGCGGCGGTGCAGCAGCGCGCTGCGATCGTTCTTGTCGTTCAACGGGAATTCGGCGAAGTTGTGGTCGTACTCGGCGTGCGGCGCGGCGGTCCACATGAAGTTCGACTGGTCGACGACCTCGCCCATGATGTGCAGGTGCGACGGCTCCTGCAGGTTGAGCATCTGACCGCCGATCAGCATCGGCGTCTTGGCGAAGCGGTTCATCGCCAGCACCCGCAGGATTGTGTCCGGCTCGATGCGGATGTCGTCGTCCATGAACAGAATCTGTTGGCAGTCAGTGTTTTTCAGCGCCTCGTACATCACCCGGCTGTAGCCACCGGACCCGCCGAGGTTGGGCTGGTTGTGGATCGAGAGCCGGTTGCCCAGATCCGCGGCGGCCGCCGCGAAGTCCGGGTGATCGCGCACCTTGCGGGTGCCCTGATCCGGCACGATCACCGCACCGATTACCTTGTCCACCAACGGGTCTGCAGTCAGATCGGCGAGCGCGTTGACGCAATCGGCGGGGCGGTTGAACGTCGGGATGCCCACGGCGATGTTGGCCGTGCCCGGCGCGGGTTCGGTTGCATACCAGCCGCCGCTGACCAAGTTGACCGCGGTGTCGGTGGTGATGTCGAACCAGATCCAGCCGCCGTCCTCGAACGACTTGAGCGGCACCTCGATCTCGACGACGGCCGGCTGCTCGTCGGTCCCGACGAATTGGCGGCCCTCCACCGAGATCCGCACCCCGGTGGCCTTGGTGCGGTACACGTCGACGCGACCGGTTCCGGTCAGCTCGACCCGCAGCACCACCGACGTGCAGATGGACCAACGGCGCCAGTAGCTCGCCGGGAAGGCGTTGAAATACGTGGCGAAAGAGACCTCGGACTCCTTGCCGATCTCCAGGGAGGTGCGGCTGGTCGCGTGCGCGCGCCGCGCATTGGTGGTCGACTCCTCGAGGTACAGCTTGCGCACATCGAGCGGTTCCCCCGGACGCGGCAGGATGATTCGGGACAGCAAGCTCACGGCGGTCACGGGCGCGCGCCTTCCTCTTCGGTCAACGGGGTTCCGTCGCGCAGGTGCGGCGCGAGGGTGTTGTCGTACATGTTCAGTGCGCTGGCAATCGCCATGTGCATATCCAGATACTGATAGGTGCCCAGCCGGCCGCCGAAAAGTACCTTCGACGAGGCGGTCTCGGACTTCGCCCTCCCCCGGTAGGCGGCCAACAGGGCGCGGTCGGCCTCGGTATTAATCGGATAGTAAGGCTCGTCGTCGTCGGCGGCGAACCGGGAGTACTCCCGCATGATCACCGTTTTGTCGGTCGGGTAGTCACGCTCGACGTGGAAGTGTCGGAACTCGTGGATGCGGGTGAAGGGGACGTCGGGATCGTTGTAGTTCATCACCGGGGTGCCCTGGAAGTCGCCGACGGGTAGGACCTCGAGCTCGAAGTCCAGCGTGCGCCAGCCGAGCCGGCCTTCGGCATAGTCGAAGTAGCGATCCAACGGGCCGGTGTAGACGACCGGGGCGTCGGGGCTCTCGGCACGCAGTTGGTCGCGGACGTCGAACCAGTCGGTGTGCGTGCGGACCTCGATGCGCTCGTCGGCGGCCATGTTCTCCAGCCAGGCGGTGTAACCGTCCAGTGGCAGGCCCTCATAGGTGTCGTTGAAGTAGCGGTTGTCGAACGTGTAGCGCACCGGCAGCCGGGTGATGTTGGCCGCGGGCAGTTCCCTCGGATCGGTCTGCCACTGTTTGGCGGTGTAGCCCTTGACGAACGCCTCGTAGAGCGGCCGGCCGATCAGCGAGATGGCCTTCTCCTCGAGGTTCTGCGCGTCGGCGGTGTCGATCTCGGCGGCCTGCTCGGCGATCAGCTGCCGGGCCTGCTCGGGAGTGAAGTACTTGCCGAAGAACTGCGACACCAGGCCCAGCCCCATCGGGAACTGGTAGGCCTGCCCGTTGTGCATCGCGAACACCCGGTGCTGGTAGTTGGTGAATTCGGTGAACTGGCGCACGTAGTCCCAGACCCTCTTGTTCGAGGTGTGGAACAGGTGGGCGCCGTACTTGTGGACCTCGATACCGGTCTGCGGCTCCGCTTCGGAGTAGGCGTTGCCACCAATGTGCGGGCGTCTCTCGACGACCAGCACCCGCTTTCCGAGTTGGGTGGCCACACGTTCGGCGATGGTGAGGCCGAAGAATCCGGATCCGACGACGAGGAGGTCAAAACGAGTGGTCATCGGTTGCTTAGGGTATCCGACCCCGCGGGGGCTACCCCAGTTGGCGAGGCTGGCGCGGTGGGATTCGAGCACGTGAAGCCTGGTTTGCAGTGACCCGAATCGCACGTAACGCCCAGGGTCGCAAATACCTCACGATTCAATATCGCCACTCTAGTAACAGCTTTCCCACTCGTACCATCGAATCTGTGTGGTTCCCACCGGATACGGACCGGCGGGATCGTCCGACACAACCGATGAATAGAGGAGACTTCCGTGCCGAACCGACGCCGTCGCAAGCTCTCGACAGCCATGAGCGCGGTCGCCGCCCTGGCAGTGGCGAGTCCATGCGCTTACTTCCTTGTTTACGAATCGACCGCCAGCGGTAAGCCGGTCGAGCACCACGATTTCAAGCAGGCAGCCGTCATGACCGACCTGCCCGGCGAGCTGGTGGGCGCGCTGACTCAGGGTCTGTCCCAGTTCGGGGTCAACCTGCCGCCGATTCCCGCCCTGGGTGGTGCCGGCACCGGGACGACGGGCCTGGGGACCACCGGGCTGACCAGCCCGGGCCTGGGCACTCCGGGCCTTGGGGCCACCGGTCTGACCAGCCCGGGTCTGGGCACTCCGGGTCTGACGAGTCCAGGTCTGACGAGTCCGGGTCTGACTAGCCCCGGCCTGACGAGTCCGGGCTTGACTAGCCCCGGCCTGACGAACCCCGGCCTGACCCCCGGTCTCACCAGCCCGGGTCTGACACCCGGTGCCGCGCCCAGTGCGCTGACGCCCGGTGTACCCGGTACGCCGACCACTCCCGGGATGCCTACCATGCCGGGCGCGGGGCTCAACCCGGCGCTGGCCAACCCCGGGCTGACCAGCCCGGCCGGACTGACTCCCGGTGGCCTGGGCGCTTCCAACGAGGTGCCCATCAGTGCGCCGATGGACCCGGGTGCCGACGGCACCTACCCGATCCTGGGTGACCCGTCGACGCTGGGTGGCGGTTCGCCGATCGGCGGTGCCAGCACCGGCAGCAGCGGCGGTGGCGGCCTCGTCAACGACGTGATGCAAGCCGCTAACCAGCTCGGCGCTGGTCAGGCCATCGACCTGCTCAAGGGCCTGGTGATGCCGGCCATCATGCAGGCTCAGGGCGGCGCGGCCGGTGCGCTGCCGGGTGCCGCGGGCGCCCTGCCGGGTGCGGCCGGTGCGCTCCCGGGTGCCGCCGGTGCGCTCCCGGGTGCCGCCGGTGCGCTGCCGGGTGCGGCTGCGGCCCTGCCGGGTGCGGCTGCGGCCCTGCCGGGTGCGGCCGGTGCGCTGCCGGGTGCCGCGGGCGCCCTGCCGGGCGCGGCCGCGGCGCTTCCCCCGGCGCTGCCTCCCGTCTAAAACTTCGGGGGTCCTGTCACCTGACGGCACCGCAGAGTCACCAATCCTCTGCGGTGCCGTCGAACAGTTTCCGGACCGGTTTTGACACGCGGAAAACGTGTCGCCTCATTAATAACATCAGAAACACACGTAACATCAGCTGGTGTTGTCTCGCCACCGTCCGCCCACGATGTTGCTGACGGCCATCGCGGCGACGGTAGTACTGGTCTCGGCGGTTGCGGACCTAACCCGCGACCACGGCGCGCCCGCCGCCGCTCGGCCGAGTCACGACACCAAGCTCGCCGAGCAGCCGCTGGTCGGGCTCGGCGGCGGGGTCACCGTTCGTGAAGTCACCCAGGAGACGCCGTTTTCGCTGGTCGCGCTCACCGGCGACCTGGCCGGCACCTCTACCCGGGTGCGGGCCAAGCACCCCGACGGTTCGTGGGGGCCCTGGTACCAGACCGAATACGAGACCGCGGCGCCGGACAACGGCCCACCGGCCGGCGAATCGGCCCCGCCACCCGGACCCACCGAGGGACCCCGCAGCACCGATCCGGTGTTCGTCGGGACCACGACGACCGTGCAGATCGCGGTCACCCGCCCGCTCGACGCCGCGGTAACCGTGGCGGTACCACCCGCCGCACCGGTCAACGATCTGGGTTACCGGCCCGCCTCGCGGGAACAGCCGTTCGGACAGAACATCTCCGCGATCCTCATCTCCCCGCCGCAGGCGCCGACACAGTGGACGCCGCCGGCCGGAGTCGTGATGCCCGGCCAGGCACCGCCCATCATCAGCCGGGAGGAATGGGGCGCCGACGAGTCGCTGCGATGCGGTAGTCCCCAGTACGACAACGGGATTCGCGCAGCAGTCATCCATCACACCGCGGGCAGCAACGACTACTCGCCGCTCGAATCGGCGGGCATCGTCAAGGCCATCTACACCTACCACAGCAAGACATTGGGCTGGTGCGACATCGCCTACAACGCGCTGGTCGACAAGTACGGCCAGGTGTTCGAAGGCAGCGCCGGCGGTCTCACCAAGGCCGTCGAGGGCTTCCACACCGGCGGCTTCAACCGCAACACCTGGGGTGTCGCGATGATCGGCAACTTCGACGACGTGCCGCCGACCCCGCTGCAGCTTCGCTCGGTCGGCCGGCTGCTGGGCTGGCGCCTGGGCCTGGACGGCGTCGACCCCAAGGGCACGGTGACACTGGAGTCCGCGGGCAGCCACTACACCACCTACCCGGCCGGCGCCGTTGCGACGCTGCCGACCATCTTCACCCACCGCGACGTCGGCAACACCGACTGCCCCGGCAACGCCGCCTACGCGCTGATGGACGAAATCCGGGATATCGCATCCCATTTCAACGACCCGCCGGAGGAATTGATTAAGGCGCTGCAGGGCGGCGCGATCTACCAGCACTGGCTGGAGCTGGGTGGGATGAACAGCGTGCTGGGCGCGCCCACCTCGCCGGAGGACAACGCCGAAGGCGACGCCCGCTACTCCACCTTCGCCAGGGGCGCGATGTACTGGTCGCCGGCGACCGGAGCACAACCCGTCACCGGCGCGATCTATGACGCCTGGGCCGCACAGAGCTACGAGCGCGGCCCGCTCGGCTTGCCGACCAGCGCCGAAATCCAAGAGCCGCTGCAGATCACGCAGAACTTCCAGCATGGCACGCTGAACTACAACCGTCTCACCGGCGACGTCAACCAGATCCTCGACGGGATCACCACCCAGCTCTCTGGACAAGCGCCCAGCGCCCCGGCCGTCCCGCCGGAACACTTCTCGCTGCCGACCCATCCGGACGCCTGACTCCGGGCCCCGCACACGGCGCCGACCCGCGTACTAGTCTGCGACCTGTGCCCGAGACGCCGTATCTGAGCATCGATCTGGGTCGGGTGCGCGAGAACTTCCAGGCATTGCGCGCCGCGTTTCCCCAAGCGCAAATCCGCTACGCGGTCAAGGCGAACCCGGCCGAACCGATCCTGCGCCTGCTGGCCGCGCAGGGCTGCGCATTCGACGTCGCATCGGTCGGCGAGATCGACACCTGCGCCTTGGCCGGGATCGACGGCGGCCTGCTGACGTTCGGGAACCCCGTCAAGAAGCCCGCCGACGTCGCCCGGGCACAAGCGCGCGGGGTGCGGCGGTTCGCGTTCGACACCGAACAAGGACTCGACGCCATCGCCGAACGCGCGCCCGCCGCAGCGGTGGAATGCCGTATCGCGCCAGACTTTCCGTCGTCGGTGACCCCGTTCGGCCACAAGTTCGGCTGCGCTGCGGATGCCGCGGCCGAATTGCTGAACCGGGCCGCGCGGCTGGGACTTCGCCCCGAAGGCGTGTGCTTTCACGTCGGGTCGCAGCAACTCGACCCATCGGCGTGGGATCTTGGAATTCGCTGTGCTGCAGCTGTATTCGACGATATAGGGGAAAACGGCACGATCAACGTCGGGGGCGGTTTCCCGCTGGCGTACGCGGTTGGCGCGCCGGATCTCGACGTCATTGCCGAGGCCATCCACGCGGCACTGGCCCGCCACTTCGGCGCGACGCCGCCGCAGCTGGCTATCGAACCCGGACGGGCCATCGCGGGTTCGGCGGGCACGATCAGCTGCGCGGTGGTCGCGGTGCGGACGGGCACCGACGCCCGGCGCTGGGTGTACCTCGACATCGGCCGCTACGGCGGTCTCGCCGAGACCGAAAACGAGTACATCCGGTACCGCTTGCGGACCGACCGCGATGGCGATCCCTTCGCCGATGCGGTAATCGCGGGTCCGACCTGCGACGGAGATGATGTGCTCTACCAGAGCTATCCGCTTCCGGTCACCCTGAGTCCCGGCGACCGGGTCGAGATCGCCGATGCCGGCGCGTACACCGCGAGCTATTCCTCTGTGCAATTCAATGGATTCCCGTCATTGCCAACCTATTTCGACGAACCATCGGACAACAGATGGGAGGTCGCCGAACCCCTGGCGCCGGGGCTGACCCGAATCTGGGACGTCGCCGAGGTCATCTGCGAAGTCGACACCGAATTCCAGAACCTGGTGATCGGCCGAACCCAGCAGGGCGTGTCGTTGTTCAGCGACGGCGAACGTCAGAGCACCGAGTTGAGTCAGCTCGTCTATCACGAGGCGCTCCTGGTACCGGCGCTGCTGCTGGCCGGCCACGTCGATCGGGTGCTCGTCATTGGCTCGGGCGAGGGCGTGGTCAGCCAGCAGGCGGTATCGGCGGGGGCCACCCACGTCGATCACGTCGACATCGATCGCGAGGCCGTGCGGCTGTGCGCGCGACACCTGCCCTACGGCTACACGGTGGACGAATTACTCAGGGCGGAAACAGGTTCCGGGCCGGTTGCCGTGCACTATTGCGACGGGTGGGAATTCGTGGACCGCGCCACCACGCAGTACGACGTCGTGGTGATCGATCTTCCCGACGAGCGCACCGAAGCGGTCCAGCATAACCGGCTCTACGGCACCGAGTTCCTGCGACGCTGCGCGAGGATCGGCCGGGTGGTCGTCGCTCAGGCCGGCTGTCCTACGCTGTGGCGCAATGAATCGCTGCGCGCGTCGTGGCGGCGGTTCCGGGAAACCTTTCCAACCGTCCTCTATTTCGGTAGCGACGAACACGAATGGGCGTTTCTTTCCGGGCTGACCGAAACTTGCGACGACCCCCTCGCAACGATGTCGGCGCGCCTGCCGACGCTGCCCTACCGCCCCCAGACCATCGATGCGGACACGCTCGCCGCGTCCACCGTGCCGCCAAAGAGCCTGCGGGACCGCGATTCCCGCTAAACAGTTGCCGTCAGAGGATCGCGACCGCCACCACGATGCCGAGCGCGACCTGCGCGGCGGCCACCATCAGCGCCTCATAGTTGAACTCATCGGAGTTGAATAACGCGTCCATGTCGATGCCGATCACCATGGTCGCGATCCGCATCATCACCACCTGGGCGACGATGCCCACCAGGCCGAAGACCGCCGAGCCCACCAACCCTTCGGCTAGCTTTCCGGACGACGAGTAGATCGCCAGCACGACGATCAACGCCATGCTCACCATTCCCGCGGCGGACACGATGATCGCGTTCGGCTTTCCGACGTTCACCATCCTGCGCAGCGGACCCGGCGTGGTGAGGTCGATGGCGTAGAACCCGACCAGCATCAGGATCAGCCCGACGATCGCGTACAAGATGATGGCGCCCGCGCCACGGCCGAGCACCGCCCAATAGCCCTGGTCCCAATAGCCTGAATTCAGCGCCACGATGTTTGTCATCGGTGATCAACTCCGTTCACTTGCTCACAAGTTCACTTCTGGGGGATCCGGTGTGGGACAAAGGCTGCGCCGTCGTCGGTGATCAGTCCCGCAGTCTCGCGAATGCCGAGGCCGGCGGCCGTATCGCCGACGATCCAGGCGCCCAACGCAGGCCGCATATCGTCGAATTCGGGTAGCGGGTCCAACAGCTGATAGACGTATCCCTCTTCGCCGTAGACACCACCCGTCGCGGTCTGGGTGCCGGCACCGACGACGGTGATGTTCGCGCCTTCGCGCCCCAGCTTGGGTTTGCGCACGTATTCGGTCAGCTCGTGCGGATCGTCGATGTAGGCGGGTAACAGGTTCGGGTGACCCGGATACATCTCCCACAAGATGCCGAGAATCGCCTTGTTGGACAGCAACGTCTTCCACAGCGGTTCGATCCACGCCGTCTGCGGCAGGCTGGACACCACGTGCTTGCCAAACTCGTCGTCGAGCACCCACTCCCACGGGTAGAGCTTGAAGACCGCGTGGATGGGTGACTCTTCGAGGTCGACGAAGCGCTCCAGCGCGGAGTCCCAGCCGATGTCCTCGATCATCAAGCCGACGGTCTGAAAGCCCGCTTCCGCGGCCGTTTCCTGCATGTAGGTGGTCGTGATCTGGTCCTCGCCGGTGGCCTCCACGCCCGACCAGCTCAGGTGCAGTTCGTCGTTGGGCAGCAGATCGCGCAGCACCTTCCACCGGTCGACCAGCTGCTCGTGCAAAGAGTTCCACTGGTCGTCTTCAGGGAAGCAGTCCTTGAGCCAATACCATTGCAGGATAGCGGCTTCCAGTAGCGTCGTCGGCGTATCGGCGTTGTACTCGAGCAGCACCGCCGGCCGCCGACCGTCGTAGCGTAAGTCGAAGCGGCCGTACACATGTGGGTCCGACCGTCGCCAGGACTCGGCAATCGGCTGCCAACTCCATTCCGGCAGACCAAATTCCGCGTAGCGCTCCATCAGAACGACCTGCTCGACGGCGTTCAGGCACATCGAATGCAGCAGTTCGACATCGGCTTCCAGCGCCAGGATCTCGTCCATCTCGAACTCGTAATACACCGATTCGTCCCAGTACGGGCGGTACCGTCCCCGGGCGTCACGCGCGGGCGTCCCGTACACCAGGCCTTGCGATTCGACGATTGTCTGCCACTTCGGCCGCGGTCGGCGCCTGGCGCGCTTCACGAGCCGCTGCTCTTCCCGGGCGAGGAGCCGCCCAGGCCGCCGCGCGAAATGCTGGTCCCCGATTTGGTGGTGATGTTGGCGCCCTTGGGCGCGGTGGTCGTACCGCCAATCGGCCGCGAACCCACCGAGCCCGAACTGCCGTAGTAGTAATGGTATTGGTGCCCGCCGTAGTAGAAGAAGCCGTTGAGTCCCTCGGTGTGACCGGTGCAGTAGCTGTCCGGCACGATCACCGGCTGACCGCTCGGATCTTCCTGGACGCACTGCGCGGTGACGGTCGGCTCCGACAACATCCAATACCCGAGGCCGGCCACCAGGCCGACCACGCCGACGGCGGCCGCGGCGCCCATCAACACGCGCTTCTGGTGGCGCCGCTTCTCCTCGGCCGCCAGCCGCGCCTCTTCGAGTTCCTTCTTCCTCTTCTCGTATTTGGCGCGGGCCCGCTGTTCGGCGGGTGTGGGCGGGCGTGGCGTCGTCGTCGCCGCGTCCTGGAACTCCATGCTGCCGCCGGACGGGAATCGTCCCGACTCGTCGTCGTCCGCGGGTGGCTCGACGTCGCGGCCGGTGGGTTTCTCGGGCTCCGGCTTATCGCCGGCCGTGTCGTCCAGGTTGTCGGCGTTGTTCTCGGTGGGCTCGCCGCCCTTCGGCGGCTCGACTTCAGACCCCACTAAGACACCTGACGAGGGGCAACAGGCCGGAAGGCGGGCACGCGGGCAGTCTGCCACATTTGCTACGGCTTCGGCAGAGATCAGCACCGCCGCGGCGGGCTTAGCCCCACCACCGTTCCAGCACGCGTCCCACGCCGTCGTCGCTGTTGCGCGCGGTGACCTCGTTGGCGGCGGCAAGCACCTCGGGATGGGCATTGCCCATGGCCACACCATGGCCGGCCCACCGCAGCATCGGCAGGTCGTTGGGCATGTCCCCGAACGCCACCACTTCGGCGCTGACGATCTCGAGCGGTCTGGCGATCTCCTCGATGCCGGTAGCCTTACTGACGCCCAGCGGCACCACCTCCACCAGTCCGTTATTGGTCGAGTAGGTGATGTCGCCCTCGACGCCGACGTGCTTGGCCAGCTCGGCGGCCATGTCCGCGCTGCGGGCACCGGCCTTGCGAATCAACAGCTTGATGGCCGGCGCGCTGAGCAAGTCATCGATCGACACCTCGGTGTTGTCCGGATTCAGCCACGCGTGCTCATAGCCCGGCGAGCTGACGAACTGCGGGGTCGCCGTGTCGTGGGCGCTGCGGCCGATCCGCTCCACCGCCAGACCCGCCCCGGGAATGACGCGGGTCGCAAGCTCGACCAATTCGGCCAGGGTGTCGACGGGCAACGTGCGCGCCGACACCACCCGGTCGGTGGCGGGGTCGTAGATGACGGCGCCGTTGGCGCACACAGCCATCGGCGCGAAGCCCAGCTCGTCGACGATGGGACGAATCCAGCGCGGCGGGCGACCGGTCGCCACAATGAATTGGGCGCCGGCGGCGACGGCGGCGCGCACCGCCGCACGGGTGCGCGGCGTGATGGTTTCGTCGTCGTCGAACAGGGTGCCGTCGACATCGCAGGCGATAAGCGCCGGCGGCGAAGTCGCCGCTGTCATTGAGCCGTCACTCAGGCGATCCGCCCGTCCAGCCCGACGGCGAACCCCGCCCTCGTCACCGCCCTCGTCAATGCACTCTTCCCCGCCCTCGTCAATGCCGTCCGCTTTGCTTATCCCCCGGCCGGGTGACTCCGTCGGTCCCGTACTTCAGGGCCCGCTGCTGCAATTCGACCAGCCGGATCTGCTGGGAGTCGTCGCGGTTCGGCGCGCTGCCGCCCAGGCGCCGCGGCACCCAGAACTCGCCCGGCGGATGCGGATACTCCTCCTGCACCCGGTAGAGCAGCTCATTCATCGCCCGGCGCAGCGTCGCGTTGAGTTGCTCGACCGAACCGTGCGGAGCAATCGGGCGCCCGGCGGACACCGTGATCGGAATCTTGTTGCGGAACACCTTCTTTGGATGATCCTTCGGCCAAATCCGGTGGGCGCCCCAGACAATCAGCGGAACGATCGGCACCTGCGCGTCCAACGCCATCCGCGCGGCACCGGACTTGAATTCCCGGAGTTCGAAACTGCGGCTGATGGTGGCTTCGGGGTGCATCCCGATCAGTTCACCCGCCCGCAGTCGCTGCACGGCCGTCGCGAAGGCGTCGTGCCCGTTGCGGCGGTCCACCGGAATGAGCCTGGCGTGCTTGATCACGTAGTCGACGGCCTTCACGTCGGCCATCTCGGCCTTGATCATGAAATACATCCGCCGGCCCCGCTCCCGTACGGCAAACAACGACGGAAGCCAGTCCAGGTAGCTGGTGTGGTTCTGCGCGATCAGTGCCGGGCCGCGCTGCGGAATGTTCTCCAGCCCGTGGAACGTGAACTTGGTCCCGTTCATCGCGACGAGCGGGGGAACGATCAATTCTCCGAACCGGTAAAACCCCTCTGCCATGTCTTCTCCTCCGCCGTAAGGCTACTGGCGCGGCGTGCGGTTCGCCGCGCGCGCCGCGGCCTCGTCAGCCTCGATCTGCGCCGCCTCGGCCATCGTCGGCGCCCCTCCGCCCAGCCGGTGCGGTACCCAGAACTCCCCGGCCGGGTGCGGGTACTGCTGCTGCGCCTCGTAGAGCAGCTTGGTCATGGCCTCCCGCAGCGCGCGGTCGGTCTGGGCGATGTCGCCGTCGGCGCGCAGCGGCGGTCCGACCTGCACGGTGATCGGCACGTTGTGGCGGCCGATGCGGCGGGGATGGTCCTTGGTCCAGATCCGGTGCGCACCCCAGACGATGACGGGGACGATCGGCACACCCGCTTCGCGGGCCATCCGGGCTGCCCCCGTCTTGAACTCCTTGAGCTCGAAACTGCGGCTGATGGTGGCCTCCGGATACACCCCGACCAGCTCCCCGTCCCGCAGGCGCTGCACGGCCACCGCGTAGGCACCCGACCCGGCGTTTCGGTCCACCGGAATGGTGTGGGTGCGCTTGATCAGGAAGTTCACCACCTTCACCTGCTGCATCTCGGCCTTGATCATGAACCGCAGCCGACGGCGGCGGCGGCGCATGGCCAGCCCGGCCGGCAGCCAATCGACGTAGCTGGTGTGGTTGATGGCCACCACCGCACCCCCGCGCTCGGGGATGTTGTCGACCCCGCGGTAGCTGATCCTGGTGCCCGTGGCGAAGACTCCCAATTGGGACAGGATCTCCAACGTGCGATAGGTCGGCTCCACCATCGGCGGCTACTCCGGCGCCCCCGCGGCTTGGGCCCGCCGTGCCGCTCGCGCGGCCGCCTCCTCGGCGTCCATCCGAGCGGCTTCCGCCAAGGATGGGGCGCCGCCGCCCAACCGGCGCGGCACCCAGAACTCACCGGCCGGGTGCGGTCCGTACTGCTCCTGCGCCCGTTCCAGCAGGTGCTGCATCCGCGAGTGCAGCAGCCCCCGCAGCTCCGGCACACCCAGTGTCGGTTCGATCGGCTCACCCACCAGCACCGTGATCGGTACCTTCGGGCGAGCGAGCTTCTTCGGGTGGCCCTTGGTCCAGATGCGCTGCGCACCCCAGACGATGTGCGGAACGATCGGCACCCCGGCCTCCACGGCCATCCGCGCGGCACCGCTCTTGCATTCTTTGATCTCGAAACTGCGGCTGATGGTCGCTTCGGGGTAGACGCCGACCAGCTCGCCGTCCTTGAGATTCCGGACGGCCGCCTCGTAGGACGCCGCCCCGTCCTGCCGATCCACCGGGATGTGGCGCAGGCTGCGCATGATGGGCCCGGTGATCTTGTCGTCGAACACCTCTTGCTTGGCCATGAACCGCACTTTGCGGCCGAGGCCCTGCTCATACGCCGGGAGCCCAGCGAACGTGAAGTCGAGGTAACCAGTGTGGTTGATCGCGATGACCGCGCCGCCACTGGTTGGTAGGTTCTCGACGCCGGAGACCGTGATCTTCAGGCCCTGGAGACGCCAGACCAGGCGAGCAAGCGCAATGACAGTCCCGTATACCGGTTCCACAGCTTGTCAGCCTAGTGCTCCCGACTGTGAGCCGCCTGAAGTGGTGAAAAGAGGTGATCCATGAGCTTCCCGTCGTCGCCGCCGCCGGTGCCCGCGATCGTCGACCGCCTCGCCGCGGGCCGGCCCGTGCGCGCGGTCTGGGTCAACGAGGAAAACGGGGTGACCTTCCGGCTCGGCGGGAGCCACACCGGCCCGGAGTTCGTCAAGACAGCTAACCCGCGCGGCACCGACTTCGCCGCCGAAGCGCGCCGGCTGCGTTGGGCGGCCCGGTACGTGGCGGTGCCGCAGGTGCTCGGATTCGGGGTCGACGGCGACCGCGCCTGGCTGCACACCCGCGGGCTGGCGGGCCGGTCCGCGGTGCACCCGCGGTGGCTGGCGGCCCCGCAGGTGGCGGTGCGCGCGATCGGTGCCGGCCTGCGCGACCTGCACGACGGATTGCCGACGGCCACATGCCCTTTCGAATGGTCGGTGGCCGGCCGGCTGGAGGCGCTGCCCCCGACGACCCGGGACCGCGTCGGCGATCCGCCGCCGGTCGACCGGCTGGTGGTCTGCCACGGTGACGCGTGCGCACCGAATACCCTGATCGACGACGACGGCCGTTGTTGCGGACACGTTGACTTCGGCGAACTCGGGGTGGCCGATCGATGGGCCGATCTGGCGGTCGCCTCGCTCTCGCTGGGCTGGAACTATCCCGGCCGAAATTGGGAGTCCGAGTTCTTCGCCGCTTACGGTGTGCAACCGGACCCGGCACGCATCGAGTACTACCGGCGGCTGTGGCAGGCCTGCGATCCGACCTCAGCTCCCACCTCCGAGACCACCTCACGCTAAGCTCGAAGCGATTCGACTGGACCATTCGAAAGGCATTTGTGCAGGTCACGAGCGTCGGCCACGCCGGATTTCTGATCCAGACCCGGGCGGGCAGCATTCTGTGCGATCCCTGGGTCAATCCGGCTTTCTTCGCGTCGTGGTTCCCGTTTCCGGACAACACCGCACTGGACTGGGACACCCTCGGCGACTGCGACTATCTGTATGTCTCACACCTGCACAAGGACCACTTCGACGCGAACCACCTGCGCGATCACGTCAACAAGGACGCGGTGGTGCTGCTGCCCGACTTCCCCGTGCCGGATCTGCGAAATGAACTGCAGCAACTAGGTTTTCACCGGTTCTTCGAGACCAGCGACTCCGTCAAGCACCACGTCAGCGGACCCAAGGGCGAGCTGGAGATCATGGTCGTCGCGCTGCGGGCACCCGCCGACGGCCCGATCGGCGACTCTGCCCTCGTCGTCTCCGACGGCCAGACAACGGTTTTCAACATGAACGACGCCCGGCCGGTCGACTTGGACATGCTCGCGACCGAGTTCGGGCACATCGACGTCCACCTGCTGCAGTACTCCGGGGCGATCTGGTATCCAATGGTCTACGACATGCCGGCCCGGGCTAAGGAGTCGTTCGGTATCCAGAAGCGGCAGCGCCAAATGGATCGCGCACGCCAGTACATCGCGCAGGTGGATGCGACCTGGGTGGTGCCATCCGCGGGACCGCCTTGCTTTTTGGACCCCGAGTTGCGCCACCTCAACGACGACCACGGCGATCCGGCCAACATCTTCCCGGACCAGCTGGTGTTCTTGGACCAGATGCGCCGCCACGGACACGATCGCGGCCTGCTGATGATTCCCGGGTCGGTCGCGGATTTCACTGGTAGGTCGATGAACTCGCTGCATCACCCGCTGCCCGACGACGACGTCGAGGCCATCTTCACCACGGGCAAGGCGGCCTACATCGCCGACTATGCCGAACGGATGGCCCCGGTCTTGGCCGCCGAGCGGGCGGGCTGGGCACCCGCGGCCGGCGAGGCGCTGCTGGAACCGCTGCGCGGGTTGTTCGAGCCGATCATGCTGCAAAGCGACGAGATCTGCGACGGCATCGGCTACCCGGTCGAGCTGGTGATCGGCCCCGATACGGTGGTCCTCGACTTCCCGAAACGGATTGTCCGCGAACGTATTGCGCATGAGAAATTCCGATATGGCTTTGCGATCGCCCCCGAATTGGTGCGCACCGTGTTGCGCGATCGGGAACCGGACTGGGTCAACACCATCTTCTTGTCCACGCGTTTCCGGGCATGGCGGGTCGGCGGGTATAACGAGTATCTGTACACCTTCTTCAAGTGCCTGACCGACGAACGCATCGCCTACGCCGACGGCTGGTTCGCCGAAACCCATGACGACTCCGCGTCGATCACTATGGACGGCTGGGAGATTCAGCGCCGCTGCCCCCACCTCAAGGCCGACCTGTCGAAATTCGGCGTGGTCGAGGGCGACACGCTCACCTGTAATCTGCATGGCTGGCAGTGGCGCCTCGACAACGGCCGCTGCCTGACCACCCGCGGTCACCAGCTGCGGAGCCGCCGGGTATGACCGAGACCTACCGGGAATCCTACGATGACGGCCTGGTGCAGTTGGACCGGGCGGCGATCACGTTGCGGCGCTACCACTTTCCTGACGGTACGTCGAAGATCATCGCGCTGGACGCGATCCGCGGATACAAATCCCAACCGCTGGGCTGGTTCACGGCGCGGTTCACCCTGTGGGGCGGTACCGATCCGCGCTATTGGCTGCCGCTGGACGTGCAACGACCACTGCGGTCGACGTTGATCACCCTGGACATCCCGGGCGCCCGGCCGAATCCCGCGTTCACACCGGCGCGCCCGGATGAGTTCATCGCCCTACTCGAGAGGCTGCTGGCCCGGCTCGGCTAGCGGTCTTCCAGCGCCGCATGCGCGGCGTTGTAGCCAGGGGTGAAGGTGATCCCGGGTCCGCCGTGACAACCCGCACTGCCCAGGTACAGCCCCTTGATCGGGATCGGTTGGCCGAGAAAGCCTCTCGGACCCGGCCGATTGGGACCGATCTGGTTCGCGTTCAACAGGCCGTGGCAGTAGTCGCCGCCGGGGGCGCCGAACATCACTCCCATGTGCTTGGGTGTGAAGGTGGTGTGCCGGATGATGCTGCGTTCGAAATTCGGTGCCAGCCGGGTGATCTTGTCGATCACCCGCTGACCCATCTCGACCTTCGCCTGCCCGTAATCCACGTCGCCCTCGATCGGGAAGAACAGCGCGAATACCGACGCGGCATGCTTGCCGTCGGGCGCCAGGTCCGGGTCGTTCTGCGACGGGATCTGCAACACGACCGTCGGGTCGGCCGGAACGATGCCGCGCCGGGCGTCCTCCCACTGCTGCTGGACTTCTTCCGGCGTGCAGAACAGCCCGATGGAGGCCTGCATGGCCCGGTCGTTGAGGATCTCGTAGGGTGCCGCGAATTCGGGGGCCTCGTCCAGTGCGAAGTGCATCTGCAAGTAGCTGCCGCGGTGATCGATGCGCGCATAGCGTTCCCGGATATCGGCGGGCAGCGCGGCGGGATCGACCATCTCGTTGAGCGTGACGTCCGGCGCGACGCCCGACACCACGATCGGGGCGTTCAACGTCTCCCCCGCCTCGGTGCGGATCCCGGTCACCTGTCCGTCGGCGACCAGAATGTCGGTCACCTTGGTACGCAACCGAACTTCGCCGCCGTGGCTCTCGAACACCTCGCGCAGATGGGCGGTCAGCGCGCCGATGCCGCCGCGCAGCTTCTTCATCTGCATGGTGTCCCCGGTCGGAACGCCGAGTCCGAAGGCGAGCGCCGCAGCGCTTCCCGGCGTGGCCGGCCCGCGGTAGAGCGTGTTGACGGCCAGCACGGTCATCGAGCCGCGGATCGCACCGAACTTCTCGCGGTCCGGAAGGTAGCGGTCCAACACGTCGGTGACCGACCCGAACAGCATGTCGTCGATCGCCGAGCGCTCGAATTCATTTGTGGCACAGGCATACATCTCATCGATGCTCTTGGGTGGCGTCCCGGCTTCGAATCGGCCCAACGCGCGGCACGGCGCCTGAGCCCATCCCATCAGGCCCGCCATCCCGTTGACGGCCTCCGCCCCGTGCACCTCGTTGAGGTGGGTGAACAGCTTGATCGGATCGCTGTACTGGATCAGCGGATCATCGCCGACACCACGCACTGCCACCGACATCACGTCCAGGTCGATCGTCGGCATCGTGTCGAGCCCGAGCTCGTGGACCACCTGGGACGACGTCGGGAACAGCACCGAGCCGGCGATCTCGAACTGGTACCCGTCGAACAGCTCGACGGTGGACGCCATACCGCCCGCGTAGAGCTTGGGGTCCAGGCACACCGTGCGCAGTCCCGCCTTCTGCAGCAGCACGGCCGCGGTGAGCCCGTTGTGCCCTGCACCGATAACGATCGCGTCATATTCAGTCATGTGCCTGCCCTCCGGAAAGGAGGCTCGCACGGCCGCAAAGTTTTGTCAATTATGACGAAACTCGCCGGCCGGTCGCCGAGCTCCACGAGTCGGTGATGCCCGCGCGCAGCGACTCCAGCGCGGCGTGACACAGCCGCGCGAGTTCGCCCAGCGACCGGTCGTCGCTCTCCATCCATACCTCCATCGCGCCGAACACCGCGGCCGCGATGCACCGAGCGGTAACCGCGGTGCGTACCTGTTCGTCCACCGCCGGATGCGCGGTGCCGTTGGCCCCGCCGCTACGCCGTTGTAGTTGCGCGCCAATGGCATCGGCGAAGTCGGCCTGGACCTCGCGGATGTGGCGAACGATGCGACCGGGGTCGAGTTCGTCGTGGCGCAGGGCGGCGATTTTGGTCACCGCGTCGACGTCATAGGGGAACGCGAAGATGGCCGACTGCACCGAATCGATGATCGCCTCGTCGGGCGGCCGGGCATCCAGCGCCGCCCGAAACCAGTGCAGCCCGGTGTAATCCGCGAACAGCAAGTCGTGCTTGGACGTGAAGTGGCGATAGAACGTGCGCAGCGATACCCCGGCATCGGCGGCAATCTGTTCCGCCGACGTGTCTTCCACGCCCTGGGCCAGGAATCGCACCACCGCAGCCTGGCGCAACGCATCGCGGGTGCGCTCACTGCGTGCCGTCTGGGCGGGCCTGACCATTTGAGTAAGGTACCAAGAAATGTTGTGTCAATATTGACAAAACTTCGCGGCGGGGGTGAGACTGCGCCCATGGTCTCCCTCATCACCCACGCGGTACTCGGACTCGCGGTCATCATCTGGATCGTCAGGTCAAACTCGACGGTCTTCGCCCGGCCCGCCGGCGGCGGATTCTTCTCTCCGATGGAAATCGTCTACTACGTCGTCGGGATCGCGTCGGTCGCGCTCGGCTGGTACTTCAACATCACCTACGTGGCGCAGTACTCGCACGGATCCACCAACCCGCTGTGGGGCGAACACGGGAGCTGGGCCGAATACATCAAGCTGATGTTCACCAACCCCGCGGCCAGCTCGGCCAGCCAGGACTACACGATCGCCAATGTCGTTCTGCTGCCGATCTTTACCATCGTCGACGGCTATCGCCGCGGGTACAAGCGACCCTGGCTGTACTTCGTGTCCAGCCTGTTCACCAGCTTCGCGTTCGCGTTCGCGTTCTACTTCGCGACGATGGAACGGCAGCGCCGCCACGAACAAGAGCGCGCGATGGTCCCCAAAGTCAACGCCTAAGGCTGCGCGCTTCGCGGGATCGGTGCCCGGTGATGGCCGACCTGATTGCCCCCGCGACGTTTCGCCACGTACATCGCGTCGTCGGCGGCCACGGTCAGGGCGGCGATCAAAGACTCGGGCTCATGCACTCGAGGGTCGGGACGGGCGCCGGCCGTCCCGACGCTGGCGGTGATTCTGAACGGTAACCGTGCGATGGCCTCACACAGCATTTGTGCCCGCCCGTCCACCTCGTCCGGGTTCCAGCCGGCGGCGATCACGAATTCCTCGCCACCCGAGCGGCCGATGACCGTGGCGTCGTCGCTGGTGTCTCGCAGCGCGCGAGCCACCGAGACGAGCGCTGCGTCGCCGGTGCCGTGCCCATGGAGATCGTTCAGCTGTTTGAAACGGTCCAAGTCGATCACCGCGATCACGAGATGACCGAACTCCTCGCTCAACTTTTCCGCCAGCACTTTGGCGCGCCGCTCGAATCCGCCGCGGTTCAGCAACCCGGTGAGTTGGTCGCGTTCGGACTGGAGCGCGTCGGCGCGAAGCACGTATACAACCGCTTGGACACCGAACGGCACCGCCAGGTTCAGGATCAGCAGAACCTCGTATCCGCAGGACGCGGCCACGATGCCGTACCTTTCGGCAAGGCGGACGAACTCGTAAGCACCTACCAGCGCGGTGATCACGAAGTTGTAGAGCATCAGCGGTGCGGTGTGAAACAGCGAGATGTAACTGGCCAGCGTCGCGAAGGTCATGCAGGCGAGCACGGCGGAGATCGGCCCAGTCTGAGACAGCGTGGTCAGCACGATGCTCGCGTTGCCCAACACCGTCAGCCGGACCGCCTGGCCGCGGCCGGGCCAGTGCAGCGCCCACAGCGCGGCCACGATCGCCGCGCCGATACACCCCAACGCCGCACAGATGACCCCCACGGGGGTGCGCGGCCCCAACGAGCTCCAGATCGTCGCGCCCGCGGTGACGGACAACGAGCCCGCAATTGCGGCGATGGCGACCCGCGTGACCGTGTCCATCCGCCGGGTCGCCAAGTGTGCGCTCAATTGGTCATAGTGATCGGTTTGGCGCCACCACAAGCCGATCACACCTCGCACGCTCGACCTCCCCCTCCAAAGGCCAGACCGACTGCTCGATCATAGGGTCCGCGGCGCGCCTCGGTGTCGGTTCGGCGGCTAAGTCGGTTCCAACACCTCGGTCCCGACGAACGGCACCAGCGCCTCGGGTACCCGCACGGTGCCGTCGGGCCGCTGGTGGTTCTCCAGGATCGACACCAGCCAGCGGGTGGTGCCCAGCGTGCCGTTGAGCGTGGCCGCGATCTGCGGCTTGCCTCCCGCGTCGCGATAGCGGGTGGCCAGCCGGCGCGCCTGGAACGTGGTGCAGTTCGACGTCGACGTCAGCTCACGGTAGGTCTGCTGGGTCGGAACCCAAGCCTCACAATCGAACTTGCGAGCCGCCGACGACCCGAGATCGCCCGCGGCGACGTCGATTACCCGGTACGGCACCTCGATGAGCGCCAGCATCTCGCGCTGCCAGCCCAGCAGCCGCTGGTGTTCGGCGTCGGCCTCGTCCGGCGTGCAGTAGACGAAACCTTCGACCTTGTCGAATTGATGCACCCGGATGATGCCGCGGGTGTCCTTGCCGTAGCTGCCGGCCTCGCGGCGGAAACACGACGACCAGCCCGCGTACCGTAGCGGGCCGCCGGACAGGTCCAGGATCTCGTCGGCGTGGTAGCCCGCCAATGGCACCTCCGAGGTGCCCACCAGGTAAAGGTCGTCGGCCTCGACCCGGTAGATCTCGTCGGCGTGGGCGCCCAGAAATCCGGTGCCGGCCATCACCTCCGGACGGACCAGCACCGGCGGGATCATCGGGACGAATCCGTTCTCGACGGCCAGCCGCAGCGCCAGCTGTAGCAGGCCCAGCTGCAGCAGCGCGCCCTTGCCGGTCAGGAAGTAGAACCGCGAGCCGGACACCTTGGCGCCGCGCGCCATGTCGATCAGACCCAGCGACTCACCCAACTCCAGATGATCCTTCGGGTTCTCGATCGCCGGCGGCTCACCGACGATGTCGAGCACCGCGAAGTCGGCCTCCCCGCCCGCGGGCACCCCGTCGATGACGACGTTCGAGATCGCCATGTGTGCGGCGGTGAACGCCGTCTCCGCGTCGGCCTGGGCGGTCTCGGCCGCCTTCACCTCTTCGGCGAGCTGCTTGGCGCGCGCCAACAAGGCCGGGCGCTCCTCGGGCGACGCCTTGCCCACGCTCTTGCTGGCGGCCTTCTGATCGGCGCGCAGCGTGTCGGCCGTCGAGATCGCGGCCCGGCGGGCGGCGTCGGCCGTCAGCAGCGCGTCGACCAGCGCCGGATCCTCACCGCGGCTGAGTTGGGAGCGGCGGACGGCGTCGGGGTCTTCCCGGAGCAGCTTGAGGTCGATCACGGCCGCAAGATTACTTTCGGCCGGGCGCCCGCCGCGCGGAGCATCCGAAGGAGCTAGCCCCAGGACTCACATCTGTAACTTTTGTCACGTTCGCTCGGGCGTCCTGTCAGAATGGAGGCGATGTCGGACACGCTCGAGACGGAAGTCGCCGCGCCAGGCCCGCCCGCCGCCGAGGCGGAGCGGCCGCTGGCCGGCTTCCAGTTGCCGCGCACCCTGCAGGCGACGGCGACCCGACGGGCGTTGCTTCTGTTCGCGCTCGGCGGGCTGTTGATCGCCGGCCTGGTAACCGCACTGCCGGTCGGCGGGCCGGGGCAGGGCCGGCTTGCCGGCTACCTCGACAGCAATCCGGTACCCAGCACCGGAGCTAAGACCGACGCCGCCTTCAACCGCGCCAAAAGCGGCGATTGTCTGATGTGGCCGGACGTCACACCGGAGTCCGCGAGCATCGTCAAGTGCACCGACGACCACAAGTTCGAGGTCGCCGAATCCATCGACATGCGCACCTTCCCCGGCTCGGAATACGGTCCCAACGCCGCCCCGCCGTCGCCGGCTCGCATCCAACAGATCAGCCAGGAGCAGTGCGAGGCCGCGGTGCGCCGTTACCTCGGGCCAAAATACGACCCCAACAGCAAATTCAGCGTCAGCCTGCTGTGGGCGGGTGATCGGGCCTGGCGCCAGTCCGGCGAGCGCCGCATGTTGTGCGGCCTGCAGATGCCCGGCGCGAACAACGAACAGGCCGCTTTCAAGGGCAAGGTCGCCGACGTCGACCAGTCCAAGGTGTGGCCGGCCGGCACCTGCCTGGGCATCGACTCGACCGCCAACCAGCCCATCGACGTCCCGGTCGACTGCAAGGCGCCGCACGCGATGGAGGTCACCGGCACGGTGAACCTGGCCGAGAAGTTCACGGGGGCGCTGCCGGCCGAGCCCGAGCAAGACGGCTACATCAAGGACGCCTGCACCAAGATGACCGACGCCTATCTCGCGCCGGTTAAGTTGCGCACCACCACGTTGACGCTGATTTACCCGACCGTGGCGCTGCCGAGTTGGTCGGCGGGTAGCCGCGAGGTCGCCTGCAGCATCGGCGCCACACTGGGCAACGGGGGCTGGGCCACCCTGGTCAACAGGGCCAAGGGTCAGCTGCTGATCAACGGTATGGCCCCGGTGCCGCCGCCCGACATTCCCGAAGAGCGGCTGACGATGCCGCAGATGCCGCAGCTTCCGGTTCAGGTTCCGGCCAGCCCGGCGAGCCCGCCCCAGCAGTCCAACGCTCCCCCGGAGATGCCGCAGGGCAATCAGCACCTGCCCCAGCAGCAGCCGGTGGTGACACCGCCCCGGGCGACCACGCAAGCCCCGGCTAACCAAGCGCCGCAAGATGTTCCGGCGCCTCCGGCCGACAACGGTGCACCGCCGGCGGGCAACCAGGCGCCACCGCCGATGCCGGACGCACCTCCACCGGGCGCACCGCCCGCGCCAGCCGAGCCGGCACCGGCAGGCTAGCCGCGTGGCCGTGCGGATGGATCCGCAGCGGTTCGACGAACTGGTCTCCGACGCACTCGATCTGATCCCTGCCCAGCTGGCGGCCGCGATGGACAACGTCGTCATCCTCGTCGAGGACCGCCATCCCGACGAGCCCGAACTGCTGGGGCTCTACGAAGGGGTGGCGTTGACCGAGCGTGACTCCGACTACGGTGGATCGCTGCCGGACGCCATCACGATCTACCGCGAGGCACTGCTAGATATCTGCGACTCCGATGACGACGTCGTCGAGGAGGTGGCGATCACCGTGATCCACGAAATTGCCCACCATTTCGGTATCGACGATGACCGGCTCGAAGAACTGGGCTGGGGCTAAAGATTCCCGAGATTTCCGAGATTCCCGCAATCCGCCGATCTTCTCCGCGCGGCAGCGCGGATTTGTCGTCCCCTGGTGCTAGGAACAGCCTATGAGCGCAGAATGCCGCGACTGCCGAGCCGGCCTAGAACACTGCCACGGCACCATCATTCGCCACTCGCTGCGCCGTTCGGAGTGCACCGAGCCGGACTGCGTCAGCCCCGAGCTGCTGGCGCACACGTTCGTCATCGACTGCGACGCCGTCGGCTGCACCTGCACAGAATTGGTGGCGCTGGCGGTCTGATCAGCCCATCGGATCGGTGCCCGAGTGCACCGCGTCCGCGACGGGGCTCGGCTCGGGCTCCGGGTAGAACGGCGGCGTCAGGGTTCCCCATCGCACACAACTCCACCGCCCGTCGGTGATCGGGGCCAGCACCACCGACTCCGCATTGCCCAGGTGGTTGTCCAGGGCGAAGCCGGCGTCGACTCCGGCCAGCACCGCGGATACCAGCCGGATCGCCGCGCCATGGCTGACGACGACGATGTCGCCGGTCCACGCGTGGTCGTCGAGGTAGCGCATCCGCAACTCGGTAAGCACCGGGACGTAGCGGTCCAGCACGTCGTTGGCGGTTTCGCCGCCGGGCAGCGCCACGTCGAGTTCGCCGTGCTGCCAGCGCTCGTAAATGGCGTTGAACTCCGCGACCGCCTCGTCGTCGTTGCGGTTTTCCAGGTGCCCCACCTGTACCTCGTGTATCCCGGCGAATTCACGCGGGGCCACGTCGACGTGGCTGCCGATCACCGCGGCGGTCTGTGCCGCCCGGTTGGCCACCGAGTGCGCGAGCAGCGCCGGGCGCCCGGCGTCGAGCGCGAACGCCCGCGCCTGGTCGCGCCCCGTCGGCGTCAGATCCGTCCCGGGCGGCCGGGTGTCCAGCCGCCGTTCGACATTGCCGAACGACTGGCCGTGCCGAAGCAGCACCAACCGACCACTCATCGTCTAAATCCCCCCGCCGAAGCATCGGCCTGCTCAGGTTTACCCTCCCGCAGCCGCGCCAGCCAGCGCGACGCCTCGTCTGGTGGTGGTGGCCCGATGCCCGTCGCCGAGCCCGTCGGCCAGGAACCTAGATACCGCACGTCCACACAACGACGGTGCAGCGCCTTGAGTGCCTCGGCGACAGCATCGTCGTCGATATGTCCCGCGCAGTCGACGAAGAACTGATAGGTACCGAGTTCGGTTCGGGTCGGCCGGGATTCGATTCGGGTCAGGTCGATGTCGCGGATGCCGAATTCGCCCAGCGCCGCGAGCAGTGCGCCCGGCGCATTCTCGATCCGCAACACCACCGAGGTGCGATCGGCACCGGTACGCACCGGCGGCGGCCCTGGGCGGCCCACTAACACGAAGCGGGTCCGGGCGTTGAGTTCGTCGACCACGCCTTGGGCCAGCGACTCGAGCTTCCAGTGCGTAGCGGCCAGCGGCGAGGTCACCGCGGCGTCGGCCTCACCCTTGGCCACCTGCCGCGCGGCATCGGCGTTCGAGTACGCCGGGCGCAGTTCGACGTCGGGCAAGTTGGCGGCGAGCCAGCGGCGCACCTGGGCGGCAGCCACCGGAAAGGCCGCCAGCGTCTTGACGTCGTCGGCGCCGAGTTTCTTACCCAGGCCGGGTTGGACGACGATGCTGAAGGCCACGTCCAGCGTCGTCTCGGCGAAGATCTGCATCGGCGAGCCGTTCGCAAGGCTGTCCAATGTCGGCACCACCGTGCCGTCGATCGAGTTCTCGATCGGCACACACGCGTAGTCGGTCTCCCCGCTGCGGACTGCCTCGAGCGCGGCGGGCGTGCTTTCGATCGGTGTCCGCTCTACCGGGCCCAGATGATGGTCGGGGATCAGCCCGGCCGACATCATCTGCAAGAGCGCTGCCTCGGTGAAGGTCCCTTCGGGACCGAGGTAAGTGATGCCGACCACGGTGACAACCCTAGTGGCCTCCATCAAAAAGCGGCCTTGCTTCGACCTTCGATCTAAGTTAACTTAGGCTTACCTAACGACGAAGGGGAACGATGTTACCGCTGACCAGCGCCGCGCCGACGACTGCCGAACGCATCCGCAGCGCCTGTGCCCGGGCCGGCGGCGCCCTGCTTGCGGTCGAGCGCGAGGAGCCGGTGCCCACGCCGGTGCACCACCTGCTGCACGACGGATCCTTCGCGGTCGCCCTGCCCAGCGACGGCACGGCGGGTGGCCGGGTCTGCGTCTCCCAAGCGCTGCTCGAACTGACCGACTACGCACCGCTTCCGCTGCGGGAGCCGGTGCGTTCGCTGGTGTGGGTCCGCGGCCACCTGCGCCAGGTCCCGCCGAACGAGATAAACCCCACCCTCGATGTGATCGCCAGCGAGTGCCCGCATCCGGCGCTGCTGCAGGTGGATACGCCGAAGTGCATGCCGCCGACCCCGGGCGAGGATCGCTACACGCTGCTGCGGCTCGAAGTTGCGTCCGTCGTGGTTACCGACGCCACCGGCGCCGAGCCCGTCGACATCCGGGACCTGCTCGCGGCGCGTCCCGACCCATTCTGCGAGATCGAGTCGAGCCTGCTGTGGCACCTGGACACGGCCCACGGCGACGTCGTCGCCCGCTTGGTGTCGCGGCTGCCGGCGCCGTTGCGGCGCGGACACGTGCGCCCGCTGGGGCTGGACCGCTACGGGGTACGGTTCCGTGTCGAAGGCGGCGACGGCGACGACCACGATATCCGGCTGCCGTTCCACAAGCCGGTGGACGACATGACCGGGTTAAGCCAGGCCATTCGCGTGCTGATGGGTTGCCCCTTCATCAACGGCTTGCGCGCCCGCCCGTAACCGGGCGCGCCGCACGCCGGGCACCCCGAGTGGGGCACGTAAGTTAGCTGGGTGAACGGCGACCGATCAGCACACCGTGAACGCCGTCGGCGTCCGATCCCGCCAGAGCCGCGTGCCGAGCCGCCGCCGATGCTGCATCGCCCCACCAATCCGCCGCCGTCTGCTACCGACCAGACGGTGCCGCTCCCCCGAATCTCGCCGCCGGTGTCCGTCGGCGCGGCGGGCCCCGGCCAGGTGGCGCCAAGCGACAAACCGCGATCGCGCGCACGGCCACGCGACCAGTCGTCGCCGCCGTCGGACCTGCCGGGCGTGCACCGCAAGCCCAAGAAGCGCCGCTGGGGACGGGTGATCGCGTCGACACTGTTGACCGGTTTCCTGCTGACCGTCGTCGTTGTCGTGGGCGGCGGCTGGTGGTTGGACACGACGCTGCATCGCACGACGGTGCTGACCAATTACCCCGATCGACCGGCATCCAGCCGCGGCACCAACTGGCTACTCGTAGGGTCGGACAGTCGCCAGGGCCTGTCGGCCGAGCAGCAGGAGAATCTGGCCACCGGAGGCGATGTCGGTAGCAGTCGCACCGACACGATCCTGCTGATCCACATCCCCGCGCTGGGGTCGAGCAATCCGACGACGATGGTGTCGATACCGCGCGACTCGTTCGTGCCGATTCCGGGACATGGCAAGGACAAGATCAACTCAGCCTTCGCGATCGGCGGGGCACCATTACTGGTCCAGACGGTGGAGCAGGCTACGGGACTGCGCCTTGACCACTACGCCGAGATCGGGTTCAGCGGCTTCGCGGCGGTGGTGGACGCCCTCGGCGGCGTCACCGTCTGCCCGACCGCGCCGATCAACGATCCGTTGGCCGGCATCGACCTGCCCGCCGGCTGCCAGAAGCTGAACGGCCGCAGCGCGCTCGGATACGTTCGGACCCGCGACACCCCTCGAGCGGATCTGGACCGGATGGTCAACCAGCGGCAGTTCATCTCGGCGCTGCTGCACCGCGCGGCCAGCCCGTCGGTGTGGCTCAACCCGTGGCGCTGGTACGCCGTGCCGCACGCCGCGGCCGAGGCGCTCACGGTCGACGACCGCGACCACGTCTGGGACCTGGCCCGGCTGGGCTGGGCGCTGCACGGATCGACCACCACACTGACCGTCCCAATCGGCGACTTCGCCAGTAACAGCGCGGGCTCGGTAGTGGTATGGAATCACGACGTCGCGGGCCAGCTGTTCGAAGCGCTGGTCGCCGACTCCGCGGTGCCCGCCGCCGCGCTCGAAGGGCAGTCATAATGAGTTCGTGACGCTAATACGCGTCGTAATTCCCGAAATATTCCACGCGTAATGTTGTCTATTTATACTGAGGTAAATATGGCTGGAACAATGCGCTTACATAGTTCTGAGAATATTTCCTGAGACGGTCCTACACCCGTTGCCCGGCCTTCTTACCTGCGCTAAGCTGCTGGCATGACCGAGACGGACGCCCCCAAGTCGAAGTTCCACTCATTACTCCAGGAACAGATTTCCCACGAATTCACGAGCTCTCAGCAATACGTCGCGATTGCCGTTTATTTCAGCGCCGCCGAACTACCACAATTGGCGAAACATTTTTACGGCCGCGCGCTTGAGGAACGCAATCACGCAATGATGTTGGTGCAGCATCTGCTCGACCGTGACGTTCCGGTCGAGATCACGGGCGTCGACGCGGTGCGCAACCGATTCGACCAACCGCGCGACGCGCTGGTCCTGGCTCTCGAGCAGGAAAAAATCGTCACCGAACAGATCACCCAGCTGGCCCGGGTGGCGCGCGACGAGGGTGATTACCTCGGCGAGCAGTTCATGCAGTGGTTCCTGCAAGAGCAGGTCGAAGAGGTCGCGGTGATGAAAACCCTGGTGACGGTGTCCGACCGCGCCGGGGCCAACCTGTTCGACCTGGAAAACTTCGTCGCCCGCGAGGTGGCTACTCAGGGCATCAGCGCGAGTGCCCCGCCGGCCGCGGGCGGCCACCTGGTCTCGCCGGTCTAGCCCCTGCCGTCGAGGGTCCGCGCGTTTTCCAGCCAGGTTTTCGTGCGGCCGGGGTGGTTGGTAGCGATCCAGGCCACCCCGACGTCCCGGCAGAAGTCGATGTCGTCGTACCCGTCGACGGTCCAGCAATACACCGCCCGGCCCTGGGCGGCGGCGCGATCCACCAGTTGCGGATATTCCTTCAGCGCGACGACCGAGGGCCCGACGGCTGTGGCCCCGACGGCCGTGGCCGCGCTGCTGGTCAGGTAGCGGGCATTCCGGCCGAGCAAAACCGTAGGCAGCAGCGGTGCTGCTCGGCGGATTCGCCACACGGCCGCGGCCGAGAAGGACATCACCACCGCGCGCGACCGGTCGGCCGACGCCGGCGAAGCGATGCCGTAGCGGTGCAGCAGCGCCAGCAGCTTGCTTTCGACCAGCGAGCCGTACCGAACCGGGTGCTTGGTCTCGATGAACAGCTTGACCGGCCGGTTCCAGTCGAGCACCAGCGATACCAGGGCATCCAGCGTCAGCAGGCTGGTATCACCGTGGGTGCCATCGGGCCGCCAACTGTCGTGCCAGGCACCGAATTCCAGCTCGCGCAACTGGGCGAGCGTCATGGTGCTGACTAGACCGGCGCCGGTCGAGGTCCGGTCCAGCCGGCGGTCGTGCACGCACACCAAATGGCCGTCGCGGGTCAGCCGTACATCGCATTCCACCCCGTCGGCCCCCTCTTTGAGCGCGAGGTCGTACGCCGCCTGCGTGTGTTCGGGGCGAGCCGCCGACGCGCCGCGATGGGCGACGACAAAGGGATGCCCGGCGACCACCTCGTCGGCCCACGTCATATCCCTATGCTGCCGGTTCCTCCCCCTTCAACTCAACCGGAGCCGCGTCGGACTCAACCGGAACGGCGTCGGACGCGCCGGGCCGAGCCGGGAGATCTGGGGTTACCACGACCCAACGGTGCGCGGGGCGTGCTACGGGTTTGCGTTCGAATCCCTCGAATATCCGGGCCACGGCGGCCAGCGTCGCGGCCGCGAACAGGTACCCGAACACCATCAGGACGGTGTTGTTCGCGATGCCCTGGGGATCGGTGGCGAAACTGGTGAGGATGGCCCAGATCGACACCGCGTAGCTGACAACCCAGGCGATCCACCATTCGACGATGGGTCGGCGCACTCGACCGAGATGATCCTCGAGAGCGGCCAACTCGATGACGTAGACCGGAGCCCACAGCAGATTGACCAGCGGCACGGCGCAGCCGGCCCACAACGCCGCGACCGAGCGATAATCGGCTAGGCCGTAATGCGCAAACACCGCTGCCCGCCGCGCGATCAGCCACCGAATCAGAAGCACCCCAGAGGTGATCAGCGCGATGAGGGCCGCCACACTGGCCAGATCCCCCAGCCAGTCCGCCGCGGTCGCCACGATCGAGTTCAGCAAGGTCTTTCGGTTGTAGACCAACAGCACATACCGGGCGACGTACACCAGCGCGGCAACGCCGAGCGTGAGCACGCTGATGAACAGCACCAGACGCACCAGCGCGGACGGCGGCCCGGCCGGCGCCGAACCCTCGGGGCCCGCCGCGGTCTGCGCGACGCGGTCGGTCAACCCCCAGCGCGGGATCACCGCGTAGCGAGGCGTGGGCCCGAGCACCCGTCGGCCCCGCCGCATGGGGGGTGCGGCACCCGGACGCACCGCGATCCAGCGGAAGCCCGGCGGCAACCGCGGCGGGGTGCGTTGCGGCGTGATCGACCGAGCAGGCGGGCTGGCGGGCGTATTCCACCCGGGGGCGGCCCCCGCGGTGTCCGGCAGTGGTGCGAGCAGCGCGCCGCGGCAGCGGGGGCACCACTCGCGGCGGCGTTCGCGCACGTTCCACCGAGTGCCGCACTGGGAGCACACCTGGATCACCGGACCAGCGTATCCCTGGCGACGATGCGGGCCGCCGCAACGCGACTGTTCCCACCGCCGACGCGGCCCGTTCAGAACCACTGCAAGGCACCGCAAAGCGCCGCAAAGCACTGCAACGCAACGATCGTCCGGCGTTAACGCAAAGCACGGCCGCCGCGTAAATCCGCGTCGGTGCGCTCGGCGACTCGCCTTCGGCGCGCGTGGATGGGCCCCCTGTTGCGCCGGTCACAGCTACTTCATGGCTATCCACAGTTTCCACAGGTTTATCCACATGGGCGTTAGGGGTATAGACGCAATCAATCAGCAACTAGCGGTTAACCCTGGCCCCAACTGTGGATAACGCCGGGCGCTTTCGGCAGGTCATCGACAGGCCAGACACGGGGCCGAGCGAATCGACCGCCCGTTGCACAGCGATGTGGTCCGCCCTCGAATCACGCGGAGTCACCTTCCTCCCAGACCGGCCCCGGTCGCCGGCAGTCGGCGCGAATCCCCAGCTCAGCGAGTTGTTGCTAGGGACATTTTCCAACCCCATCACAAAGGGTTATGATCGCCATCACCAAAACTGTTGTGACTCACCTCACTCGACTGAGGTGACCGAGCGGTGAAAGGCGACCGATGGCGATGCATTCGTTGGGTTCGGGTACCCCGGCCCCGTCGAACTCGTATTCCGGATCGCCTGCCTGGAACCACAGTTACAGCATCGCTGCCTTGCGTGCCGGCCTGATCGCGTTGGCATTGCTCGCAGTTCTCGCGCTCATCGTTTTGTCTTGATTATTTCCTCTTGAAACGATGCCGAGCGGGTACTCGGCCCGCCGGCCCATTCGAGCGGTCCTTGCGGCGCGTGCAGTCATGGAGCAGGGTTGATTACGCTGAGCCTGTCGCGTGGCGGACTCCGTGCGAATGCGCGTTAAGACGATCATCGAGGAAAGGAATGCCGTGGCTGAATACACCCTGCCCGATTTGGACTGGGACTACGCAGCGCTGGAACCACACATCTCAGGTCAGATCAACGAGATCCACCACAGCAAGCACCATGCGACCTACGTCAAGGGTTTGAACGACGCCATTGCCAAACTCGAAGAGGCACGCGCCAACGACGACCACGCCGCGATCTTCCTGAACGAGAAGAACCTGGCGTTCCACTTGGGTGGCCACGTCAACCACTCGATCTGGTGGAAGAACCTGTCTCCGAACGGTGGCGACAAGCCGACCGGCGACCTCGCGGCCGCGATCGACGAGCAGTTCGGATCCTTCGACAAGTTCCGCGCTCAGTTCAGTGCGGCGGCCAACGGCCTGCAGGGCTCGGGGTGGGCGGTGCTCGGCTATGACACGCTCGGCGACCGGTTGCTGACTTTCCAGCTGTACGACCAGCAAGCTAACGTGCCGCTGGGCATCATCCCGCTGCTGCAGGTCGACATGTGGGAGCACGCCTTTTACCTGCAGTACAAGAACGTCAAGGCCGACTACGTCAAGGCGTTCTGGAACGTGGTCAATTGGGCAGATGTGCAGTCGCGTTACGCAGCCGCAACGTCGAAGACCCAGGGCCTTATTTTCGGCTGATTCCAGTCTCGTAGAGCTGAGGGCGTCACGCGGATCGCGTGGCGCCCTCAGCTCTATCCCGGCCCGGTTGGCTCGCTTCAGGAAAGGTAAGCACCCGTGGCCGTGTCGAGTTGCAACACGCCTAAACCGCAGGCATTCTTAACTATTCGAGCTACCAGCGTGGTTAATTCGGACGACGACGTCGCGCGGAGGTCGACATGGAAACTGGTTCGGGCCAGCCGATAGGGGTAGCCCCCTTCCATGCTCGTGGTGCCCTGAAGGGGTTTGTCATCTCCGGCCGTTGGCCCGACTCGACCAAGGAGTGGGCGCAGCTGTTGATGGTTGCGGTACGGGTCGCGTCGTTGCCTGGATTGCTTTCCACCACAACGGTATTCGGCGCCCGCGAGGAGTTGCCAGACGAGCCCGAGCCCGACACCGTCGGGCTGGTTCTCGCCGAGGGCACGGTATTCGGTGAATCAGCAATCCAGCCAGGGTATTTCGCGGATCATCAACCGCCGGCGCTGCTGATGCTGCATCCCCCGTCCGAAACCACACCGTCGTTGCCGGAATGCACCGGAGCAGCGTCGGGATGCGTCCTGTTACCGGGGTTGCCCTATCTGGGTTTGGAGCACCGGGCCGCATGGGTAGAAGCCGAAGCCGACGGCACCATCACGTCGATGGTGAGCCGCGTCGGCGTCGACCCCATCAGCCATCCCGACACCGCTATTCTGGCCATGCTGCTTGCGGCATAAGGGAATTCAAACGATTTAGTTCATAAACCGAATCCACAGATACGGCGCTTCGCATTGCTGACCGTAGTGTCGTCGTTCGCACTCGCCGAAATGAGTGACAAGACAACGCTGGCGACCGTGACGCGGGCCGGCGATCACGACTGGGTGGGCGTCTGGATCGGTAGCACCCTGGGTATGGCCTTGGCCGACGCCCTGGCGATTGGCGCCGGGATGCTGTTACACCGCCGGCTGCCCCAGCAGCTGCTACACATTGTGGCCGGCATGCTGATCCTCGAGTTCGGGCTGTGGATGCTGTTCGACGGCGCGCTGGGCTGGCGGTCGGTGGCCATCGCTGCGACCGTCGCGGTGGCGTTGGCTGCCGTATCCGGGGCAGTGGCGCAAACACTGCGACGCCGCCGCATCGAGGGTTCGTATGCGGGGAGGTCCCCGGAGACCGTCTAAGGCGCAGCGACGCTCGCCCGCGCAAGCCGGCCGAGCCCGGCAGTCGCCCCCAGAGGTATCTCTGAGGGCCATTTGCTGCACCCCTCCCCTCTTGAGGTGACAAAAATCAGACCAGACAGCAAAGTTGGCTTTCGATAGGTTTTCGCTACCAGTCCGTTGCGAGATATCCGCCCGACACCATCTGGCCGGCTGCGGCGCTACCCTTCGGCACAGCGCCGAAGGGTCCGGCTACCAGACTAGCTTTCTGCGGATAACCTGTGAGTTTTGTTCGCTTTATGGACACTACCGTCATTTAGTTGGACGCTCGTCAGGTGTGGATGCAGCGAACCCTTGTGGCGCCACCAGCGAACCCGCCCCCCTTTGCACCTGGTTGCGGACACAAACTCTCGCTACCATGGTCAGCAAATACACTTAGGTAACAGTTTCACTTCTACAGCCCAGTGGAGGTCATATCGATGAGCACGACGTTTTCCGCCCGCCTGAACCGCTTGTTCGACACGGTGTATCCACCCGGGCGCGGACCGCACACCTCAGCGGAGGTGATCGCGGCACTCAAGGCGGAGGGCATCACGATGTCGGCTCCCTACCTGTCGCAGCTACGCTCCGGCAATCGCACGAATCCGTCGTCGGCGACGATGGCCGCCCTGGCCAACTTCTTCCGGATCAAGTCGGCTTACTTCACCGACGACGAGTACTACGAGAAGCTCGACAAGGAGCTGGTCTGGATGTCCACGATGCGCGACGACGGTGTGCGTCGCATCGCGCAGCGCGCCGTCGGGTTGTCGCCTCAAGCGCAGCAGGACATCGTGGAGCGCGTCAACGAACTCCGCCGCGCCGAACACCTCGACGCCTAGCCGGTTTGCTCGGCGCAGCCCGCCCTGTTGGGTTGCCGCCGACCCGTTCCGATTAGGGTTGCTCACGGATCGCGTATACGCGACAGCGATAGTCCACGAGACACCGGGAGGCGGCCGGGAATGGGCCTGTTTCGCAAGCGAAAGACTCGCGCCACGCGTCGTGCCGAAGCCCGTGCGATCAAGGCCCGCGCCAAGCTGGAAGCCAAGCTCGATGCCAAGAACCAGGTGCGCCGGTTGAAGGCCGATCGACGGGCGGCCGACAAGGCGCTCAAGGCGCAGATAAAGTCGCAGCGCGACAGCGACCGCGCGGCGTTAAAAGTCGCCGAGACCGAGCTCAAGGCCGCGCGGGAGGGCAAGGTGCTGTCCCCGACGCGGATCCGCCGGGTGCTGACGGTGTCGCGGCTGCTGGCACCGATCCTGACGCCGGTGATCTACCGCGCGGCGATGGCCGCCCGCGCGATGATCGACCAGCGTCGCGCGGACCAACTCGGGATTCCTTTGGCGCAGATCGGCCAGTTCTCCGGGCACGGCGCCCAGCTGTCGGCGCGGATCGCCGGCTCGGAAAAGTCGTTGCGAATGGTGCAGGACAAAAAGCCCAAGGACGCCGAGACCAAGCAGTTCGTGGCCGCCATCTCCGAGCGGCTCACCGATTTGTCGGCGGCCGTCACCGCCGCGGAGAACATGCCGGCCGCGCGCCGGCGTGCCGCGCACTCGGCGATCTCCTCGCAACTCGACGGCATCGAAGCAGATCTGATGGCTCGACTCGGACTGACCTGAAAGTAGTGATCTGACATGCCATTCCGCGACAGGTGGATGTTGCGCGCCCTTTTTGTCTGCTGCACTGCCGCCGCGCTTTTCGTCGGCTCCGGGAGCGCCACCGCGTGGGCGCACGTCCATGCCAGCGCCGACAACGCGGTCCGGGGCGCCATGGCGATCGTGACCTTTCAGGTACCCAACGAATCCGACAAGGGCGCCGCGACCACGGCGCTGAGCGTCGCGCTTCCCAACGTCGCATCCGTGCGCACCGAAGCCATGCCCGGCTGGACGGCCAAGCTCGACCGTGACACGGCATCCGGCGTCGTGAAATCGGTGACCTGGACGGCGGCGCCGGGCGGCGGGATCGGCGTCGACCAGTTCGCGCTGTTCCGGATCTCGGTGAAACTGCCCGACACCGATACCGTCGACTTCCCGGCCACCCAGACCTACGCCGACGGGACGATCGTCAAATGGGATCAGCAACCGCTGGCCGGTGGCGGTGAGCCCGAGCATCCGGTGCCCACGCTGACCCTGGGTGCCGGGTCGGGCGCCCCGCATGAGCACCACCATTCGGGAACGCCCACCGATCACGGCGGCGGCTCGCTGTCGGGGGACAACATCGCGCGGGTGTTGGGCGGGGCCGCCCTGGTCGTGGCCGCGCTGGGCATCGCCCTGGTGCTGGTCCGCCGCCCCAGGACATGAGGCGGCAGGCCCTCGTCGCCTGGGTGGGCCTGCTGCTCGCCGCCTTGCTGTCTACCGCGACGCTGACCGCACCGGTTGCGTCGGCACACGCCACCCGGGTGTCCGCCGACCCCGCCGACGATGCGGTTCTCGCGACCGGTCCGAGCCGGGTGAGTGCCACCTTCAACGAGCGGTTGCAGACCACGTTCGCGGCCATGACCGTCGTCGGACCGGACGGCAATGTTTGGTCCACCGGAAACACCACGGTGCAGGGCGCGATCGTCGGCATCGCGCTGCGTCCCCTCGGACCGACGGGCACCTACACGGTCAACTACCGGGTGACGTCCGCCGATGGACACGTGGTGTCCGGGTCGTGGTCGTTCCGGCTGACGGTGGCCGGTACCGGCACGCCGGGACCCCCGGCCGCAACCAGCGACGCCGGCCACAGCGTCCCCGTCTGGCCGTTCGTCGCGGTGGCCGTGGCGATCGTCGGTGCGGGTCTGTTGCTGACCCTGCGCCGCAAGCCCTGACCGACCTGGTCGGCGGGCTGCGATCGCCCGTGCTGGCATGATGGGGTCCGACTAACTTTTGGTGGCGCTAACAGAGGCCGAGAGAAAGCTGCGAAGGAGCGGCCGCATGGCAGACCCTGAAGACCGACCCAACAGCGAGGCCAACGGCGCAGCGACGCCGCCGGAGAAGACGCCCCCCGCCAAGGCCGCCAACAAGGCACCCGCGAAGAAAGCACCGGCCAAGAAAGCGCCCGCGAAAAAGGCCGTCGCAAAGAAGGCTCCGGCCAAAAAGGCACCCGCGAAAAAGGCGCCCGCCAAGAGCCCCGCACCCACGCCCCCGAAACCGCCAGCGGCGCACCAGGATCCACACCCCGGGAACGAGCCCAATGGTGAAATTGCTGCTGCGGCCAAAGATATTGCCGCACAGGCGAAGTCCACTGTGGACGGCGCCAACAACCCGGTATCGGCGAACATTCCACAGTCGGTGCCCGGCTCGTCGACGTTGCCACTCGTGGTCGCCGTCGCGCTGAGCCTGCTCGCGATCCTGTTGATCCGGCAGCTGCGGCGCCGCTGATGAGCGTGTCCTTCCAGGCGACGGCCGACCTCGTCGACCGAATCGGATCCGACGTACGCAGCTGTGATCTTCAGTTCCGCCAGTTCGGCGGCCGCACCGAATTCGCCGGACCGATCCGCACCGTGCGCTGCTTCGAGGACAACGCGCTACTGAAATCCGTACTGTCAAAACCGGGTGCGGGCGGGGTGCTGGTGATCGACGGCGCCGGATCGCTGCACAGCGCGCTGGTCGGAGACTTGATCGCCGAACTCGCCCGCTCCAACGGCTGGGCGGGGCTGATCATCAACGGCGCGGTGCGCGACGCCGCCGCATTGCGCGGCATCGACATCGGCATCAAGGCGCTTGGCACCAACCCGCGCAAGAGCGCCAAGAGCGGCGTCGGCGAGCGCGACGTCGAGGTCAGCCTCGGTGGTGTGACGTTTGTGCCTGGCGAGATCGCCTACAGCGACGACGACGGCATCGTCGTCGTTAGCCCCTAAACCGCTACTCGCGCGCGCTTTTTCGCGAATCGCAGGCCCTCGTCGGCGACCTTGCCGCGGCGGATCGTACGCATGTCGAGCAGATAGTTCTGTTTGAGCCGCCACGGCTCGCGCGATCCCGACTTGGGCAGCAAGTGCACCGACCGCAGGAGGTAGCCGGGGCTGAAGTCCATGAACGGCAGTTCGTCCACGTCCTTGCCCGGATGCTGCGGCTCTACGTTGTCAAAGCCGTTGGCGTCCATGTAGTTCAGCAAGCGGCAGACGAATTCGGAGACCAGGTCGGCCTTCAGCGTCCAGGACGCGTTCGTGTAGCCGAAGGTGATGGCGAAGTTCGGCACGCCGGAGAACATCAGGCCCTTGTAGGTCATCAACGACGTCAGGTCGAAGGCCTCGCCGTTGCGGGTGGGCTGCACTCCGCCGAGTAATTGCATGTTCAAACCCGTTGCGGTGACGATGATGTCGGCCTGCAGTTCCGCCCCGGAAGTGAGCTTGATTCCGTCTTTGGTGAACCGGTCGATGGTGTCGGTCACGACGTCGGCCTTGCCGTGCCTGATGGCCCGGAAGAAATCGCCGTCCGGAGCCAGGCACAGCCGCTGGTCCCACACGTTGTAGCTCGGTCCGAAGTGCTTCTCGACGTCGTAGCCCTTCGGCAGGCGCCGCTGCGCCATCGTCATCAGCAGATTGCGCATGTAGGCGGGGCGTTTACGGGCCAGCTGGTACTGAAAGGTGCTGAAGATGATGGCTTTCCAGCGATTTGCGACGTGCGCCCAGCGCTCCGGCAGCAGCCGGTTGGCCCGCACCGCGAAGGGGTCGACCCCGGGCAGCGAGCCGATGTAGGTCGGCGAGCGCTGCAGCATCGTCACATGGCCGGAGCCGGAATTCACCAGGGCCGGGATCAGCGTGATCGCGGTCGCGCCGGAGCCGATCACGACGATCTTCTTGCCCGCGTAGTCGAGGTCCTCGGGCCAGTGCTGCGGATGGACGATGGTGCCGCCGAAGTCTTCGGCGCCCGGGAACGTCGGCGAGTATCCCTCGTCGTAGTTGTAGTAACCGGTGCAGGCCAACAAGAACGAGCAGGTGATCTCGTGCTGTTTGCCGTCGCTCTCGACGGTCAGGGTCCACTGGTTGTCGGCGTCCGACCAATCGGCGGTCACCACCCGGTGGCGGTAGCGGATATGCCGATCGATGCCGTTCTCGACCGCGGCTTCCTTGATGTAGGCCTTGATGTCGGCGCCCTCGGCGATCGACTTCGCCGAGCGCCACGGCTTGAACCGGAATCCGAGCGTGAACATGTCCGAGTCGGACCGGATGCCCGGATATTTGAACAGGTCCCAGGTGCCGCCGAGATCGTCGCGGCGCTCCAGGATGGCATAGCTCTTGGTCGGGCAGCGGTCCTGCAGATGCCAGGCCGCGCTCACGCCGGAGATGCCGGCGCCGACGATGACGACGTCCAGGTGCTCAGTCATGACGGCCACGTTATCAACGCTGCGTCGATCTAGTCAACATACTGTTGAGATCATCAACCATGTGTAAAGTAGCGGGCGTGACCACTGCCGGCCAGACTCGCGCCCTGCGCGGCCGCCGCTCGATGCGTCCTTCGGGTGACGACCGTGAGCAGGCAATCCTCGCGACCGCCGAGCGGCTGCTCGAAGAGCGTTCGCTGGCCGACATTTCGGTCGATGACCTGGCCAAAGGCGCCGGCATCTCGCGTCCGACCTTCTACTTCTATTTCAAGTCGAAGGAAGCCGTGCTGCTGTCGCTGCTCGAGCCGGTGATCGCGCGAGCCGATTCCGAGTTCGACGGTGCGGTGATGCGGCTTCCGGCCGACCCGCGCCGGGTGTGGCGCAACGGCATCAAAGCGTTCTTCACGGAATTCAGCACGCATCGTGCCGTCGCCCGGACTGCCACCGAGGCACTGGCCACCAGCGCGGAGCTGCGGACTGTGTGGTCGGGGTTCATGCAGAAATGGATCGACCAAACGGCGGCGATGATCACCGCCGAGCGCGAACGCGGCGCCGCGCCGGACACCATCCCGGCCGCGGACCTGGCGACCTCGCTGAATCAGATGAACGAGCGCACCATGATGGCCGCCTTGTCCGCCGAAACACCCGCGGTGGAAGCCGAGCGCGTAGTAGACACCCTCACCCACATCTGGGTCAGCGCCATCTACGGCGAATCCGGCTAGCTGTCACAGCCTCGTGCGAACATACGTTCGTGCGGTGTGACGCGTCCATCCTGCACGCGGACCTGGACTCCTTCTACGCGTCGGTAGAACAGCGTGACGACCCGACGCTGCGCGGTCGCCCGGTGATTGTGGGCGGCGGCGTCGTGCTGGCCGCCAGCTACGAGGCCAAGGCGTACGGGGTGCGCACCGCGATGGGCGGCCGCCAGGCCATGCGCCTGTGTCCCGACGTCGTCGTGGTGCCGCCGCGCATGTCGGCCTATTCGCGGGCCAGCGAAGCCGTATTCGAGGTGTTCCGCGACGTGACACCCGTCGTCGAGCCGCTGTCGGTGGACGAGGCGTTCCTCGACGTCGGCGGCCTGCGCCGGGTCTCGGGCACGCCGGTCGAGATCGCGGAACGGCTGCGGATCGACGTGCGGGACCGGGTCGGCCTGCCCATCACCGTGGGCATTGCCCGCACCAAATTCCTGGCCAAGGTCGCCAGCCAGGAGGCCAAGCCGGATGGGCTGCTGCTGGTCGCGCCCGATCGGGAACTGGCGTTCCTGCGGCCATTGCCGGTGCGCCGATTGTGGGGCGTGGGCGCGGTGACCGCGGACAAGTTGAACGGCTACGGCATCACGACGGTGGCCGATGTTGCCGAGCTCAGCGAGTCGACACTGGCCGCACTGCTCGGCGGTGCGATGGGCCGCCAACTGTATGCGCTATCGCGCAATCTCGACCGGCGCCGGGTCGACACCGGCGTGCGACGCCAGTCCGTCGGCGCCCAGCGGGCGTTGGGCCGCGCTGGAAATCGCATGTCGCCCCACGAGGTCGACGCGGTTGTGGTCAACCTGATCGACCGCATCACGGCCCGGATGCGCGCCGCCGGGCGCACGGGTCGCACCGTGGTGCTGCGGTTGCGGTTCGACGACTTCACCCGGGCGACCCGGTCCCACACCCTGCCGTGGGCGACGTCGTCGACGCAGCCAATCCTGGCCGCCGGCCGCCAGCTGGTCGCCTCGGCCGCACCCACGATCGCCCAACGCGGCTTGACGCTGATCGGTTTCGCGGTGTCGGGCATCGATCGCAGTGGGGCCCAGCAGTTGATGCTGCCGTTTGAACAGGATTCACACGCGGTCGACGCCGCGGTCGACCAGGTCCGCGACCGCTTCGGCAAATCCGCTCTCACGCGCGGGGTGTTGATCGGGCGCGATACGGGTATAGAAGTGCCGCGACTACCCGATTGACTGGTTTCGACCGCTTCACCAATGTGCTTCTAGCCCATGCTGTTTCGATGATTAGAGCTTTGTTTGAGTTGACGCGCGCTGCGGGCGGGCCCGGCCGCAGCGCTTGTAAGCTGGCAAAAACCGAGGGGGAAGTGGAGTGCCTGAACACGTGTCGCCGGACAACGCCCGCGACAGTGGCCTGCCTCGCGAAGGTCTACTGCTCGGCTACAGCGCGGTACTCGCGTTGTCGGCGGGCTTCGTCAACGCGGTCGCCCTCCTGATATTGGCGTTGCCGGTCGGCAACCTCACCGCGATCACCACCCAACTGGGCATGAACACGGCCAATCCCTGGCTCTACGAAGGTCACGTGCTGGCCGCGATCCTGTTCGGTTTCCTGGCGGGCGCGACGATGGCCGGGGCGGTACTCGCGCCCACCGACGCCCTGGCCGGACCGCGCCACGCCGTGGTGTTGTTCGCCGAGGCGGCACTGCTCGTGCTGGCCGCCGCGGGCGTGGAAGAAACTCTCTTCAAGGCGCAGATCGAATCGCTCGGAGTCGAACTGACCGCGGTCCAGGCGATGTTCGCCGCCACTGCGCTCGGGCTGCAAAATGCGATGACCTCCAGCTTCCGCGGGATGCCGATTCGCACGACGCACTTCACCGGGACCGTGACCGACCTCGGGCTGATGCTCGGCCGCGCCCGGGAGGACGGAATCAAGAAGTGGAAGGCCGCGATCCTGGTGACCACGCTGTTGCTGTTCCTCGGCGGCGGCATCGCCGGGATCGTGTTCGGCTCGCAGCTGGGGGGATACTCTCTACTCTTTCCGGCTGCCACCTGCGCGATCGTGGCCGGTGCAAATGTGCTGCACGGCCGCAACACCGACGCGGAGCCGGTTCTCGCCGACGCCGAGCCCGCACGGGTCTAGAGGCCTTAGGACCGACTCCACGCCAGCAGCTTGTCGACCGGCCAGGTGTTCACGATCCGGTCGACCGGGACACCGGCGTCGAGGGCGCGTTGGGCGCCGTACCCCAGGAAGTCCAGTTGCCCGGGGGCGTGCGCATCGGTGTCGATGCTGAACACGCAGCCGATTTCCAGCGCCAGGTTCAGCAGCCTGGTCGGCGGGTCGCGGCGTTCCGGGCGGGAGTTGATCTCCACCGCGGTGCCGTGGTCGCGACAGGCGGTGAAGACCTTCTCGGCGTCGAACTTCGATTCCGGCCTGATGCCCCGATTGCCGGAAACCAGGCGCCCCGTGCAATGGCCCAGCACATCGGCGTGCCCGTCCGAGACGGCGCGCACCATCCGGCGCGTCATGGCCGCGCTGTCCATCGACAACTTGGAGTGCACGCTGGCCACGACGACGTCGAGGCGTTCCAACAGCTCGGGCTGCTGATCCAGGGTCCCGTCCTCGAGGATGTCGACCTCGATACCGGTGAGGATGCGCATCGGCGCGAACGTGTCCCGCAGCCCGTCGATCACGTCGAGCTGTTTGCGCAACCGCTCCGGCGACAGGCCGTTGGCGATCGTCAGCCGCGGCGAGTGATCGGTCAACGCGCAGTATTCATGCCCCAGCGCCGCCGCGGTGGCCATCATCTCCTCGATCGGCGCCGATCCGTCCGACCAATTCGAGTGCAGATGCAAATCTCCGCGCAGCGCGCTGCGTACCTCGCCGCCGCCGAGATCTGTTGCCTCAGCTCGCAATTCGACCAGTGCGTCGGGTTCCCGGCCGGCCCAGGCCTGGGCGATGACCTTTGCGGTCTTGGGTCCGATGCCCGGCAACGTCTGCCAGCTGCCGGCCTGCCCATGTCGTTCGCGCTCGGCGTCGTCGAGCGCCTCGACGATGTCGGCGGCGTTGCGATACGCCATCACGCGTTTGGGGTCCTGGCGGCTGCGGTCCTTGTAGTAGGCGATCTGCCGAAGAGCGACTACCGGGTCCATCGCTCCAGTGTGCCTGCGCGGCGACCGCACGCGCGGCGGAGCCGGGCGCCGCAGGTCACCGCGCAACCGCCACGCTCACCACAGCTGCCCTGCGATGAAGCCGGCGAAAACCACCGAAAAGCCGCCGATCTCGCCGACCATCAGCATGGCCATCGCGACCCCGGTCCCGCGCACCGGCCTCTCGAATTGGTTGACCGTGTCGCGCCGCGCGCCGTGTTCGATGTAGGCGGCGATCGCCGCGACGAAGAAGAACACGACCACCATCGCCGCGGACAGGTTGATCCAGGTGGGCCAGGCGCTGAGCTCGACGAAGACCGCGAGCAATAGCGTCGCGAACGAGTAGAGCAACGCCGCCCGATGGGCGATGTCGACGTAGGGATGCGCCCGGTGATCCTCGGACGTCGTGATCTGCCGGTACTTCCAGACTCCGAGGACCAGTACCAACAGAAAAATCAGGCCGGCGGACAGCAGGGTGATCCTGGTGTCGATCCCGAGGGCAGTACTCATCGCGCGCACGAGTTTAGTTGCGCTTCATAAATTTCGACTAGCGTCGATGGCATGCGATTCGCGTTCAAAACCTCACCACAAAACACCACCTGGGCCGGCATGCTCGCCGTCTGGCAGGCCGCCGACGATATCGACGTCTTCGAGTCCGGGTGGACCTTCGACCACTTCTACCCGATCTTTTCCGACAGCGCCGGCCCGTGCCTGGAGGGCTGGACCACGCTGACCGCGCTGGCGCAGGCCACCCGGCGGCTGCGGCTGGGCACCCTGGTCACCGGCATCCACTACCGCCACCCCGCGGTCCTGGCGAACATGGCCGCCGCCCTCGACGTGATCTCCGACGGCCGGCTCGAACTCGGGATCGGCGCCGGCTGGAACGAGGAGGAGTCCGGCGCCTACGGCATCGAACTCGGCAGCATCAGGGAACGGTTCGACCGGTTCGAGGAAGCCTGTCAGGTGCTGATCGGCCTGCTCAGCGAGGAGACCTTCAACTTCGACGGTAAGTATTACCAGCTCAAGGATGCGCGCAACGAACCCAAGGGCCCGCAGCGCCCACACCCGCCCATCTGCATCGGTGGCAGCGGCGAGAAGCGCACGCTGCCGCTGACCGCGCGCTATGCCCAACACTGGAACTTCGCCGGCGGCACGCCCGAGGAGTTCGCGCGCAAGCGCGACGTGCTGGCGGCGCGCTGCGCGGACATCGGGCGCGACCCGAAGGAAATCACCATGTCGGCGCATGTGCGCCTCGGCGAGGACCTCAACTACGGACAGGTCATCGAAACCGCCGCCGGGCTGGCGGCCGAGGGACTCGACCTGGGAATCGTCTACCTACCACCGCCGCACGACCCGGCCGTCCTGGAACCGTTGGCCGAGACGATCCGGGATTCGGGGCTGTTGTCGACGAAGTGACGATTCCGTGCCGCCGAGCAAACTGGCGGTGGAATCGCGGTTAGATAGCTTGGGTTGTTATGTCCCGAACAACAACAGCTCCTGGGCAGTTACCAGGCGCTCTTGCTTAGCGGGAAACTCGCGGCTCTTCACCGGGTGACGAAACCATGACCAGGCCATTCGCCCCACCCGCGAACTAGGTACTGGGTTCACATGCACAGTGACCACTCCTGCGATCGATCTGTTTAACCGTGGCTCCGTTGTGACGAAGCACACAAGCCGTTATTAGACACCTGCACGCTGGCAAACTACGGGAGACTCGCCGAACAAATACCGGCGTGTTTCTGGTGTGACTGGTGTGACTATTGAAGCGGTACGGCCGTCGGCTTGATCGGCGCCGGAAGGGCGGTTGACCCCATCAAATACCGGTCCACACCCGCCGCCGCGGCCCTGCCTTCGGCGATCGCCCAGACGATCAGCGACTGGCCCCGGCCCATGTCTCCGGCAACGTAGACGCCGGGCACCGAGGTCTCGTAATCGGCGCCGCGCGCGACGTTGCCGCGCTCGGTGAACTTCACGTCGAGGTCGGTGAGCAGACCCGCCTTCTCCGGACCGACGAAGCCCATCGCCAGGAACACGACGTCCGCCTCGAGTTCGAAATCCGATCCCTCGACCTTGACGAACTTGCCGTCCTGCATCTGCACTTCGTGGACCTTGAGCGCGCTCACGTGCCCGTCCTGGCCGACGAACTCCTCGGTGTTGACCGAGAAAACCCGCTCGCCGCCCTCTTCGTGGGCCGACGAGACCCGATACATCAGCGGATAGGTCGGCCACGGCGTGGACTCGGCGCGCGCCTCGGGTGGCCGCGGCATGATCTCGAACTGGTGCACGCTGGCCGCGCCCTGCCGGTGCGCAGTGCCCAGGCAGTCGGCGCCGGTGTCGCCGCCGCCGATGATGACGACCTTCTTGCCTTTGGCGGTGATCGGTGGCTGCCCGTCGGGGCCCAGCACGTCGTCGCCCTCTTGCACGCGGTTACCCCACGGCAGGTACTCCATTGCCTGGTGGATGCCGTCTAATTCACGCCCTGGGATCGGCAGGTCCCGCCAGGCGGTGGCACCGCCGGCCAACACCACCGCGTCGAAGTCGGCGAGCAGCTGCTGCGCGGTGATGTCGACTCCGACATTGACGCCGGCCCGGAATTCGGTTCCCTCGGCCCGCATCTGGTCCAGCCGCCGGTCGAGGACGCGCTTTTCCATCTTGAATTCCGGAATGCCGTAGCGCAGCAATCCGCCGATGCGGTCGGCCCGCTCGAAGACGGTGACGCTGTGTCCCGCGCGGGTGAGCTGCTGGGCGGCGGCCAAACCCGCCGGGCCCGAACCGATTACGGCAACCGTCTTGCCGGTCAGCTTGGTCGGCGGCTTCGGCTCGACAAAGCCCTTGTCGAAGGCGTGGTCGATGATCTCCAGTTCGATCTGTTTGATCGTGACCGGGTCCTGGTTGATGCCCAGCACACATGCCGGCTCGCACGGTGCCGGACACAGCCGGCCGGTGAAGTCGGGGAAGTTGTTGGTGGCGTGCAGCCGCTCGATCGCGTCGCGCCACCGGCCGCGGCGTACCAGGTCATTCCACTCCGGAATCAGGTTGCCCAGCGGACAACCGTTGTGGCAGAAGGGAATACCGCAGTCCATGCAACGAGTCGCCTGTTCGCGCAGGGTGTCGTCGTTGAATTCCTGGTAGACCTCGTTCCAGTCCTTCAACCGCAGCGGGACAGGCCGGCGTTGCGGCAGCTCCCGATGTGTGTATTTCAGGAAGCCAGTTGGATCAGCCATGCGCCGCCGCCATAATCGCCTTGTCGACATCGACACCGTCGCGCTCAGCTTGGGCGATCGCCTGCAACACCTTCTTGTAGTCCCGGGGCATCACCTTGGCGAAATGCCTTTGCTGGGAGTGCCAGTCGGCCAGAACCCGCTGGCCAACCGCGGAGTCCGTCGCATCGACATGTGCCTGGATGATGCCGTGCAGGAACTCGACGTCATCGGAGTCGAGCGTCTCCAGATCCACCATCTCGGTGTTCAGGTTCTGCGGCAGTACCTCGCCGGGGTCGTAGACGTAGGCCACACCGCCGGACATACCGGCCGCGAAGTTACGCCCGGTGTGGCCGAGAATCACCACCCGGCCGCCGGTCATGTACTCGCAACCGTGATCGCCAACACCCTCGACCACGGCGTGCGCGCCGGAGTTACGGACCGCGAACCGCTCGCCGACCACGCCGCGCAGGAAGGCCTCACCGCTGGTGGCGCCGAACAGGATCACGTTGCCGCCGATGATGTTTTCCTCGGCGACGTAGTCCACCGGCGCATTGTCCGACGGCCGCACCACGATCCGGCCGCCAGACAGACCCTTGCCTACGTAGTCGTTGGCGTCGCCGTACACCCGCAAGGTGATGCCCTTGGGCACAAAGGCGCCGAAGCTGTTGCCCGCAGAGCCGTCGAAGGTGATGTCGATCGTTCCGTCCGGCAAGCCTTGGCCGCCATAGGCTTTCGTCAGCTCGTGACCGAGCATGGTGCCCACCGTACGGTTGACGTTGCTGATGGTGGTGGAGAACCGGACCGGTTTACCCGAATCCAGCGCCTCGCGGCTCATCACGATCAACTGCTGATCCAGCGCCTTGTCCAGGCCGTGGTCCTGACGCGAGCTGCAATACAGGTCCTGGTTCATGAACGCGGACTCCGGCTCGTGCAGCACCGGGGCCAGGTCCAGCTTGTGCGCCTTCCAGTGCGCACGCGCCAGCGTGGTGTCCAGCGACCCCACTTGGCCGACGGCCTCGTTGAAGGTGCGGAAGCCCAACTGCGCCATGTACTCCCGGACTTCTTCGGCAATGAACATGAAGAAGTTCTCGACGAACTCCGGCTTGCCGGTGAAGCGATCCCGCAGCACCGGATTCTGGGTCGCCACACCGACCGGGCAGGTGTCGAGGTGGCAGACCCGCATCATGATGCAGCCCGCGACGACCAGCGGTGCGGTGGCGAAGCCGAACTCCTCGGCGCCCAGCAGCGCGCCGATCATCACGTCGCGGCCGGTCTTGAGTTGTCCGTCCACCTGGACGACGATCCGGTCACGTAATCCGTTGAGCAGCAAGGTCTGCTGCGTCTCGGCCAGACCCAGCTCCCACGGAGCACCCGCGTGCTTCTGCGACGTGAGCGGCGTGGCACCGGTGCCGCCGTCGTGGCCGGAGATCAGCACCACGTCGGCGTGTGCCTTGGACACACCCGCCGCCACCGTGCCGACGCCGTTCTCGGAGACCAGCTTGACGTGCACGCGCGCCGAGGGGTTGGAGTTCTTCAGGTCGTGGATTAACTGCGCAAGATCCTCGATCGAATAGATGTCGTGGTGCGGCGGCGGCGAGATCAGGCCGACGCCGGGCGTGGAGTGCCGGACCTCTGCCACCCACGGGTACACCTTGTGCCCCGGAAGTTGGCCGCCCTCACCGGGTTTGGCGCCCTGGGCCATCTTGATCTGAATGTCGGTGCAGTTGGTCAGGTAGTGCGATGTGACGCCGAACCGCGCCGACGCGACCTGCTTGATCGCGCTGCGGCGCCAATCCCCGTTGGGATCGGGATCGAAACGCTTGACGTCCTCGCCACCCTCACCGCTGTTGGATCGCCCACCCAGGCGGTTCATCGCGATGGCGAGCGTCTCGTGCGCCTCGGCGGAGATCGAGCCGTAGCTCATCGCCCCGGTCGAGAACCGTTTGACGATCTCGCTGGCGGGTTCGACCTCGTCCAGCGGAACCGGGGGTCGCACGTCGCCGCGGAACTTCAGCAGTCCGCGCAACGACGCCATCCGCTCGCTCTGGTCGTCTACCAGGCGGGTGTAGTCCTTGAAGATCTTGTACTGCCCGGTGCGGGTGGCGTGCTGCAGCTTGAACACGGTCTCCGGGTTGAACAGGTGGTACTCACCCTCCCGGCGCCACTGGTAGTCCCCACCGACCTCGAGTTCGCGGTGCGCGCGCTCGTCCGGCCGGTCCAGATAGGCCAGATCGTGCCGCACGGCGACGTCGGTGGCGATGTCGTCCAGCGTGATGCCGCCGGTCGGGCAGACCAGCCCGGTGAAGTACTCGTCGAGCACGTCCTCGGAGATCCCGATGGCCTGGAACAGCTGGGCGCCGGTGTAGGAGGCCAGCGTCGAAATGCCCATCTTGGACATGACTTTCAGCACGCCCTTGCCGGCGGCCTTGACGTAGTTGTTCAGCGCCTTGTCGCGGTCGATCCCGTCGATCACACCGCGGTCGAGCATGTCCTCGATCGATTCGAACGCGAGGTACGGGTTGACCGCGGCCGCGCCGCAGCCGATCAGCATCGCCATGTGGTGCACCTCGCGGGCATCACCGGATTCGACGACCAGACCCACATGGGTGCGGGTCCGATCGCGCACCAGGTGGTGGTGCACCCCGGCGACGGCGAGCAGCGACGGTATCGGTGCCATCTGCTCACTGGAATCGCGGTCGGACAGAATGATCACCCGGGCGCCATCGGCGATCGCGGCCGACGCCTGCGCACGCACCTCTTCCAGTGCGGATGCCAGCCCGGCGCCACCCTCGGCGACCGGGTACAGACAGCGAATCACCTTGGAGCGCATGCCATGTGGGTGCCCGTTGATCGGGTCATCGGGATTCAGGTTGATCAGCTTGGCCAGCTCGTGGTTACGCAGAATCGGCTGTCGCAGCATGATCTGGTGACACGAGTATTCGTCCGGGCTGAGCAGGTCGCGCTCACCACCGGTGGTGCCCTGCAAACTGGTCACCACCTCTTCGCGGATAGCGTCCAGCGGCGGGTTGGTCACCTGGGCGAACAACTGGTGGAAGTAGTCGTAGAGCATCCGGGGGCGCTGCGAAAGCACCGCGACCGGGGTATCGGTGCCCATCGACCCGATCGGCTCCGCGCCGGTGCGCACCATCGGCGCCACTAGCAGGTTTAGCTCCTCATAGGTGTAGCCAAAGGCCAACTGCCGCATGACAAGTCGATCGTGCGCCATCCGCACGTACTCGCCCTGTGGCAATGACTCGAGCGGCACCAGGTTCTTGTCGAGCCACTCCTGATACGGGTGCTCGGCGGCCAGCTCGGCCTTGATCTCCTCGTCCGAGACGATGCGGCCCTGGGTGGTGTCCACCAGGAACATCCGGCCCGGCTGCAGGCGCATCCGCTGCACCACCGTCGACGGGTCCAGGTCCAAGACACCCGCCTCGGACGCCATCACCACCAAACCGTCTTTGGTGACCCAAATGCGGGACGGGCGAAGGCCATTGCGGTCCAGCACCGCGCCCACGACGGTGCCGTCGGTAAACGTCATCGATGCCGGGCCGTCCCACGGTTCCATCAGCGACGCGTGGTACTCGTAGAACGCGCGCCGCGCCGGGTCCATAGTCTCGTTGCGCTCCCAGGCCTCCGGAATCATCATCAGCACCGCGTGCGGCAGGCTGCGTCCGCCCAGGTGTAACAATTCCAGCGCCTCGTCGAAGCGCGCGGTATCAGACGCGCCCGGGGTGCAGATCGGGAACAACTTCTCCAGATCGTCGACCGACCCGAAGATGTCGGTCTTTATCAGCGCCTCGCGGGCGCGCATCCAGTTCTCGTTTCCGGTGACGGTGTTGATCTCGCCGTTGTGGGCGATACGCCGGAACGGATGCGCCAGCGGCCAGGACGGGAAGGTGTTGGTCGAGAAGCGGGAGTGCACGATGCCCAGTGCGCTGGTCATCCGGTCGTCTTGCAGGTCAAGGTAAAAAGCCTTGAGCTGCGGGGTTGTCAGCATGCCCTTGTAGACCATTGTCTGGCCGGAAAGGCTTGGGAAATACACGGTTTCGCGGCCGGGCCCGTCTTGGCCAGGGCCCTTGGTACCGAGTTCGTGCTCGGCGCGCTTGCGCACGACGTAGCAACGGCGTTCCAGCGTCATGTCGGAAGCGCCGGTCATGAACACCTGCCGGAAGGTGGGCATCGCGTCGCGGGACAGCGCCCCCAGCGACGAGTCGTCGGTGGGCACATTGCGCCAGCCCAGCACCGTCAAGCCCTCGGATTCGGCGATCTTCTCCACGGCGGCACACGCGGCCGCGGCATCCTTGGACGATTGCGGCAGAAACGCGATACCGGTGGCATAGCTGCCCGGCGCGGGGAGCTCGAAGTCCACGACGTCGCGCAGGAATGCGTCCGGGACCTGAATCAGGATGCCCGCGCCGTCACCGCTGCGCGGCTCGGCGCCCTGGGCGCCACGATGCTCGAGGTTGACCAGTGCGGTGATCGCCTTGTCGACGATGTCGCGGCTCCGTCGGCCGTGCATGTCGACGACCATGGCAACCCCGCACGAATCGTGCTCGAACGCGGGGTTATACAACCCAACGCGCTTGGGCGTCATATGCACCTGCCTCTTCACCAGAACCTGCTGCGCGGCCGTTTTATTGGCTCCGATGGGGCTGCACCCGGAGGTTGCGAGCCGGCCCCTTCGGTCTTGTCGATAGGCTGTCTCCCAGGCGGAAAATGGTCCGATGGGGGAATCGTCCGTGCGGCGCTGAACGGTGGCGTGTACCCGGTCTCGACAAGTCGTAAAACGATATGACAAAAACCGCCTGACATGCCAACTTGGCCAAGTCTAACCCGCCGGGTAGCGCCAACGTAAATTCGCTGCGGCGACGATCGATGACCGGGGCAAATGTGCTTTAACCGCCGACAATCCCCCCGCGACAGCACAGACCCGAAACAGCCGGTCGCCGCCCCGGCCACCTATTCGGGTTTGCTGTGACCCCGGCCTTCGGATCGCGCCGGGATGGCCATGATCACACTGCGCGCGCGCATCCGTGCGGACGATCTCGATAAGGCGAGGCAGCCATGCCGCCCGTATTGCGCGCCGGCATGCGCGCCGGGGACCCCGGCCGTCACACCGGCACCGCGTTGGGGCCGACCGAGTTTGCGCGATACAAATGAGGGGCGCGCGGGGAGATACTGGGCCGATGCCGGCCCAGCGCGCCACGATCGATCGCCCGGCACCGAGGAGCCCATGAACGAGCGCGACGAATTCCTGCGGGACCGTCTGCAGCCCGACCGGCCCGGCACCCCCGCCGGTCCCCCTCCCAATCGCCAGCGAAGCGCACCGCCCCCAGCAGTTCCCCCGCCTCCGCGGCCACCCGGACCGCCGCCGTCGTTTCCACCGCGGCCACCGCAGCCGCCCCAGCCACGGCCCCCCGCCGGGCCGCCACCTCCGCGTCAGCCGCCCGTGGAGCAGCCGCGCCAGCAGGTCGCCTCCCCACCTCCGGCGCGGCCCGCCGGGCCACCCGTGCGGCCGGCTTCCACTCCGCCGCCCGTCATCCCGGCACCCGACGGTGCCCTGGTGCCCACCGGCAGGCCCGAACTGCCCGACACCGGGTGGCGACGCATCCTTCGGCTGCTCACCTTTGGCCTCGTCAAACTGGGTCCGTCGCCCGCACAACAGCAAGACGCCCAATTCGAAACCACCATCCGCACCGGCTTCCGCGGCAAGCACAAGGTCGGCGTCGTGGGTAAGGGCGGTGTCGGAAAGACCTCCGTCGCCGCCAGCGTCGGGTCGCTGTTCGCCGAGCTCCGTCGCGGGCAAGACCACGTGGTAGCGATCGACGCCGATACCGCCTTCGGCCGGTTGAGCAGCCGGATCGATCCGCGGTCGACGAGTTCGTTCTGGGAATTGACCGCCGACAAAAACCTCGAGACCTTCACCGACGTGGCGCAGCGAGTGGGCCGCAACGCGGTGGGCCTGCATGTGCTCGCCGGTGAACCGGCGTCCGGTCCACGCCGCGTGCTCGATCCCGCGATCTACCGGGAGGCCGCGTCGCGGCTAGATCGCTATTTCACGATCTCGGTCATCGACTGCGGCTCGACGATGGATTCACCGGTTACCCAGGAAGTGCTGCGCGACCTGGATGCGCTGATCGTGGTGTCCTCGCCGTGGGCCGATGGGGCGTCCGCGGCCGCCCGGACCATGGAATGGCTGTCGGATCAGGGCATGACCGAGTTGCTGCACAACACGATCGTGGTGCTCAACGACTCCGACGGGCACGCCGACAAGCGCACCCGGGCGCTGCTGGCCCGCGAGTTCGTCGACCACGGACAGCCGGTGGTCGAGGTCCCCTACGACCCTCACCTGCGCCCCGGCGGCGTCATCGACGTGACGCACGAGATGGGCCGCCCCACCCGCCGTAAGTTGTTGCAGGCCACCGCGCTGATCGCCGAGTTTTTCGGGAGGAGCCCCGAGCGGGCGAGCTGACCCGTCGCGCTTCAGCTGGCCGCGATCCGCGCCGACGGGTCGGCGATCGCCTCGATCTTGGTGACGAGGGCACCGCGCATGGTCAACACGATGGCGGCGAAAAGCCGGCGCTCGGCGAAGGCGAGTACCACCGGTTGCCCGGCGGGACCACTGACCAGGGTGACGCCCGGCCCCAGATAGCGCATCAGGTTGGTGGCCACCGCATCCGGACCATGGTTGATCTGCGGCGGCGGCGCCGGGTCGGCAAGGACGGTGCCCACACCCCAGACCGTCGGGTCCAGGACGGCGGTCAGCGCGGCGATGTCGCCGTTGGCGCAGGCGGTGATGAATTTCTCGGTGACCAGCTGGTGCTCGGCGGGGGCTACTTCAGTGGCCTTGGGCTGTGCCGCAGTGAATTTCGAGCGGGCGCGCCGCGCCAGCTGACGGCAGGTGCCGACCGGCCGTCCCACAGTTTCGGCGATCGTCTCGAACGGGACACCGAACACGTCGTGTAATACGAACGCGACGCGTTCGCCGGGGCTGAGCCGTCGCAAGACTTCCATCAACGCGGCGCGGACCTCGTCGTCCAGGGTGACCCGATCCGCCGGGTCCAGGCTGCGCGACTCGGCGACTTCGGCGCCGGGATCGCCACGGTCGGGCTCGCTCAACCGCTCGTAGCGCATTCGCGCCGAGCGCACCTGGTCGAGGCAGAGCCGGCTCGTGACGACGGTGAGCCAGCCACGGATGTCGTCGACTTCGTCGGTCCCGGTCCGCGACAGCCGCAGAAAAGCTTCTTGCGCAACATCTTCGGCGTCGCCGACGTCACCGAGGATTTGATACCCGAGATTGACCAGGTAGGGGCGGTGACGACGCCAAGCATCGGTGAGCTGGTCCGTTGGCGGCCGCGACTGGTTCATAACACATCGACGATCTGGTGCCGGAAAAAGTTACGTCTACCGACTGTAACTTTCCCGCCGTCGCGCCCGTCGTTGAGGAAGATCTTCGACCTTTCAGGAGGAACACCATGACCATCGTCGTAACCGGGGCGACCGGCAATGTCGGACGCCCCCTCGTTGCCGACCTCGTCGCCGCGGGCGCACGGGTGCGCGCCGTGACCCGCACCCCGAACACCGCCGGCTTTCGCTCGCCCGTCGAGGTGCTCGATTCAGCGGGCGAAGCGCTGCGGGGGGCCTCGGCGGTTTTCTTGAACTCGCGCGCGCTCGGCGAAACTCTCGCCGACGTCGTGGCCGAATGCCGGCGCGTAGGAGTCACCAAACTGGTTGCGCTGTCGGCGATCAACGTCGATGACGACTTCTCACGACAGCCGTCGCGCTTTCGCGGCGACCGCAACCGCGAGGTCGAGCAGCTGGCCGTCGGCTCGGGCCTGGCATGGGTGAGCCTGCGGCCCACGGTCTTCGCGACGAACTTCGCCGGGATGTGGGCCGCACAGATCCGCGCCGGCGATGTGGTAGCCGGGCCGTATGCCGCGGCATCGACCGCTCCGATCGTCGAGAGCGACATCGCGGCTGTCGCGGCTCGCGCTCTGCTCAGCGATGAGCTTGTCGGTCAACGGGTTCCGTTGACCGGTCCCCAGGCGCTGACCAACGCGGAACTGGTGGGGATCATCGGCACGGTGCTGGGGCGCCGACTGCACTACCGCGAGATTCCGGCGCAGGCAGTGCGGCAACGCTTCATCGATTTGGGTTTCGGCGCCGAGTTCGGCGACGCGTATACGGCCATGCTCGCCGAAACGCTGGACCACCCGGCACTTGTCACGCACGACGCGGAGAAGATCCTCGGCCGGGCACCACAGTCCTTCGCGCAGTGGGTGTCCGAGCACCGAGACCTGTACACGGGCTAGATCCCAGAAAAGGAGATTCAGACATGTCCGAACCACAGCCGCCGCGCTACCTCAAGCCGATGAACAAGGTGATGATGGCGGTGCAGAAACTGGGGATACCGACCGGGCCCGCCATGGTACTCACCGTGCCCGGCCGCAAGTCCGGTCAACCGCGCAGCACCCCGATGACGCCGTTTGAATTTCAGGGTGGCCTCTATGTCGTCGCGGGCTACCCGGGCGCGGACTGGGCGGCGAACGCCCGGGCCGCGGGTGCCGGCACCCTGGCCCGGGGCCGACGATCCCGCGAGGTCAGGATTGTCGAACTGACGGCCGAACAGGCGCGTCCGGTGCTGCGTGAGTTTCCGAAGAAGGTGCCCGTTGGGGTGTCGTTCGCCAAACGTTCGGGAATGGTGCGCGACGGGACGTCCGACGAATTCGAGGCGCTGGCGGGGCGGGTCTGCGTCTTTCGCTTCGATCCGGCGTGAGATGCAAGACAGCGCGAGAACCGTGGCTGGTTCTCGCGCTGTCCATTCGCCGGTCCGGGCTACCGAGGGGGCGCTCCAAAGATGGAGCCGCTCAACTGTTTCCACTCCGGTCCCGGGCGTTGTTCAACTGCGGACGCCTCAGGAGGCCGGCGTTAGGCCGATTTGGCGGTCTCGCGCACCGGGTATCCGTTGCGCTCGGCTAGCGACCGTAACTGGTTCAGGGCGAAGGCGCGCGGGCGGCCCGACTCGGGAATCACGACGCCGGCCCACAGGCCCTCGGCACCGGCTGACTCGACGGCATCGCGGGCACACATCCAGCGGCGGGGGCAAGCCCGGCACAGGGCCTTGGCCTCGTCGTCGGGAGCGGTCGTCCAGCGGTCCGGGTCCTGGGTGCACGCGCCCAACGGGATGTTGTACAGGGTTGTTGCGGTCATCGCTACGTTCCTCCAGAAAGCGTTGCAGTTCTGCGTCCTATGACTCGAAAGGGTATAGCACTAACCATCGCGATGCAACAGTTTGATGCTTTGTTTCCTTTCGGGCCTGCACGCAGGCGCTTCGGCCCATATTTCACGCGCCGCAGGCTTCACCTGGCTGAACTGGCGGAAAACGGTGGCGAAACGGTGCCTCAATGGTGGAGCCAACCAGGTCATACTCCCGGACGCGGGGACGCCGTGGCCGATATCGGCCGGGTGGAGTCTCAAACTGTAGCGGTGATGCGGTTGCGCGGTGGTTACTCCGAGGCGCCGTGCGCGGGCCGATTCCGTAACAACTTGACGTAGAACTGTAGCGGCGCGATAGAATTTGACGGGTGCAGCAGTTAAACTCCTGCTGGCGGACCGCCCGCCGCCGCGCAAATAGTGAGCGAGGAATCACCGACGATGTCCAGCGCCGCCTCGACTGCCCGCCCAGCTCTGCTGGTGGTGCACAGCGGCGACACATCGCACGCGATCGACCCCGGGCGCGGCGTGGTGACCATCGGCCGCGAACCTCAGGCCGGTGTGCAAATCGATGATCCTCAGCTCTCGCAGGAGCACTTGCGGGCCGAAACCACCGATGGACAGTGGCGCATCGTCGACAGCAGCCCGAGCGGCATGTTCGTCGACGGATTACGGACGACCTCCGTGACGATCACCGACAAGACGATCGTCCGGTTCGGGGACCCCACAGCGGGGAAAGCCCTGACGTTTGAAGTCGTCAGGCCGCCGAAATCCGTTGATCCACAGAAGGTTAGCGATTCCGATGAGCAGGGGGACAACATCGCGCCAATCGATCTGGATCCGGGCGTGGTTCGCGCCGGAGCCGCAGCCGCCGCCCGCCGTCGCGAACTCGACATCAGCCAGCGCAGCCTCGCGTCGGACGGGATCATCAACGCCGGCGCGCTGATTGCGTTCGAAAAGGGCCGCAGTTGGCCGCGCGAACGGACCCGCGCGAAACTCGAGGAAGTCCTGCAGTGGCCTGCCGGAACCATCGACCGGATCCGCCATGGGGAACCGGTCGCGGCGGATGACACCGCCTCTCAGGCCGTGCCGCTCGACGGTCCGGCGGCGGCCGAGGACCCCGGGGGTCACGGCGCGGCATCGCTGATCGCTCAGGCGGTCGTCGCCGCCGTGGACGGATGCAGTCTGGCCATCTCCGCGTTGCCGCCGGCCGAGGATCCCGAGTTCACCGAGCGCTCGGCGCCCATCCTCGCCGATCTGCGGCAGCTCGAGACGATCGCGGTCCGGGCCACCAGGATCAGCCAAATTACCCCGGAATTGATAAAGGCGCTGAGTGCGGTTCGCCGGCACCGCGACGAATTGATGACGCTCGGGGCCAACGCTCCGGACGCCCCGCTGGCGCAACGCTTGTACGCGGCCCGGCGCCGGGCCAACCTTTCGACACTGGAGATTGCACAAGCCGCCGGCGTCGACGAAGAAATGATTGTGCGCGCGGAGGACGACGAGCCTTTACCTGCGCATGTAACGGCCGCGATCGAAACTTTGATAGGCCACATCAACTGACTTCAGCGGGCCACCGGCGGTGCCACACACCTAATTGTTCGCTTTGTGGCAACCTCGCCGCAATGTTTACCGTGGCGGCCGAACGCCGGGTGGTGGAAGCTGTTGCCTAGCCGAAAAATTCGTGCACTGGACCCGCTCTGAGCGCTGTTAGGCTCGTTCTACCGTGCACCGGATCGGTGCACAGGATCTGCGAGCTTGAAGGGAAACACCGACGTGGCTTGGCTTAACGGGGCAACGGATTTAGCGACGTGCGTGAAGAGTTTCGGATCTGGCGTGACTGCCGCCTCGTCTGGCGACTGGGCCAACCTTGGTGCGAGCGCCGCCACGATCCTCGGTAAAGGGATGATCTACGCCGGCAAGCAGAACGCGGTTCTGGCAAAGGCGTTGAAAGAAAGCGGTACCAAAGTACTGCCGACGCCGACGGCCATTGTCGATGCCGCCGCGTTGGCCGTCACAGTCGTTGACTTGCTCAACGGATTTGGATCCCCCAACTCGGGTTCGGCCGTATCGACCGCGGCGGACAAACTGAACCTGTTCCTCAAGGACTTGGACCCCGGCGCCATTCCGGATCCGCGGGACTGGAGCGGCGCCGCGGCGACGGCCTACATCAACCAGGTCAACACGCTCAAGGGTTTCGTCGACACGTTCAAGACCTACGACCAGACCCTCAAGGGCTACCTGAGCAAGCAGGCCGGCGAGGTCAAGCAGGCACACCTGTGCTGCACGGTGAACGTGGCCGTACTGACCGCCGCCGCGGGTATCGCCCTGGCCCTCTACCTGATCCCGGTCGCGGGTCCGGGTATATCGCAGGCGTGGCAGATCGTCGCCGCTTTCGCGTGCTGCGCGGCAGTCTTCGTCGTCGAGATGCTGACCCTGTCCAGTTCGATGGGCATCTCCAACCAGTGCGCGAGCTTGGGTCAGCAATACGTCCAGCTGGGCAAGGATGTGGGCACGCAGCTGGCGGGCACCTTCGACAAGATCGACGGCAAGGTTGTGACGGACACCTCGTCGCAGCTGTCCGGCTTCCGCGCCGTCTCCGACGGCCTGACGGACTACTCGTTCGCGTCCTCCGGGAAGTCTGTCAACAAGCTGGCCGCCGAAGCGGGCGACAAGGTTTCGCCGGAGCAGAAGGCGCTGTTGGAGTCCTCGAGCGACAAAGCCGCCGCAGCGAAAACGTCGGACACCAAGAAGGATGCACCGGCCAAGGGCGACAAGACGACTCCCGCCCCGGCGGCGTTCACCCCGCCCAGCCTGGCTCAGATCGGGCAGGCGTCGCAGGGGCTCAGCACGGTCGGCCAGACCCTCGGCCAGGGCATGCAACAAATCCAGTCGCTCGCCCAGTCCGCCAAGGGCGCCGCTCCCGCGGCAGCCGCCGCCCCGGCCGCGGCTCAGGACGTCAGCGACGTCAAGGACGACGAGGACAAGAAGAAGAAGGAAGACGACGCCAAGAGGGACGCTGAAGCAGGTGCCGCAGCTGGTAAAGACGGCGGCGCCGAGCGTGCGCCCGTCGATGCCGCGGCGCCTGCGGCGGCACCGGCCGCCGCTCCGGCAGCAGCCGGCCGCGAACGCGTCCTGTAATAGCACTCGCACGTCAAAAACGCAGCGGGCCAACGCCATAGCGCGAAAAATCAAACGTTAAGGAGACCGACCAATGGCAAATCTACTCGTCTCACCAGCGATCCTCGAGACGCTGGCGACCAAACAGGAAGCCGCACAGAAGGATGCCCAAGCGGGGGCCGACGCCCTCAATGGCACCGGAAGCAACTGCTGGCTCACGCACGGCGTCATCAGCGGGTGCTCCAATGGGGCCTTCGACACCATCGAGGGCATCCGCAGGACCGCGGGCAAGGCCCTGGGAGACGCCAGTCTCCTGATGGCCGCAAAGCTGCGCACAGCCAAGTCAGCGTATCAGGGTGTCGACAGCGAGCTGGCCGGCAATCTCAACAAGCAACTCCTCGACAAATAATGTCGTCCGGTCCCCTTGCCGCCGGCCGCGCCGGTCTTGTTGACGACGTAGTCGGCGTCGAGGTGACCATCGACGGCATGCTGGTGATCGCCGACCGGTTGCAGCTGATCGAATTCCCTACGGCGCTTGGGATCCGGCACAACATCCCGCAAGACGACTTGCGCAAACTTGTCTGGGAACAGGTGGAGAAGGACCTCACCGAGCAAGGGGTGCTGAACGAACTGGGTCAGCCCCACCCGACGGTGGCGGCCATCATCGACACGCTCAGCAGGCCCGACCGGACACTGGAAGGCCGGTGGTGGCGCCGCGATATGGGCGGGGGAGTGATGGTGCGTTTTGCGGTGTGCCGCAAGGGCGATCGTCATGTCATCGCGGCTCGGCACGGCGAGCTGATCGCGCTGCAGCTGGTGGCGGCGCAAGTGGGTCTGGCGGGCATGGTGACCGCCGTGCTGGGCCCGGCGACGCCGGCCAACGTCGAACCGCTGACCGGCGTGGCAAGCGAACTGGCCGAATGCACCACCGCGGCGCACCTGGCCAACCTCGGCATCGCGCCCGCCACCGCCCGCGTTTACGCCGAGATCGTCGGCAACCCGGATAGCTGGGTGGAGATCATCGCCAGCGAGCGTCACTCCGGCGGCACCTGCACCCACACCGAGGTCGCTGCGGGCGTCCTCGACTCGCCGCTGGGCCGACTGGTGTCGCTGCCCCGCCGCGTTCACGGTGAGCTGTACGGAAGTTTTCTGCCTGGTTCCCAGGAGAATCTGCAACGGACACTCGACGGACTGCTGGAATTCCTCCCCGCGCGCGCCTGGCTCGATCACACTTCAGATGACGAAGCCGCGCACACCGACCACACCCACGCCTCGTACCGAGGCTGATTTCCGCCGCTACCGATGAAAGATGGATCCCATGTCCCAGCATGATGAGCACGACGATCTCTCCGCCTTGGACTTCTCCTCCTACCAGTCCGGATCCGACGACGGCCACGATTCCGGCGACGCCCTGGACTTCTCCGCCGCCGACGACACCAGCGACGAGTCGCCCGCCGACGCCTTGGACGCCTACGCGCCGACCGAGCCCGAGGAGGCCGACACCGAGCTGGAGGCGATCGCCGCCACAACCGAGGCCTCCGACGACGACGAAGAAGACGAAGAGGACGGCGTCCAGCAGTTCACCGTGACCAACCCTCCCGAGACGGTGTCGGTGTCGGCACTCATCGACGGCCGCACTCAGCGAGTCGCACTGTCGCCGACCGCGACGAACTTGACCGAGGCCGAGCTCGCCGACGAGATCGTCGTGCTCGCCGAGTTGGCCCGGCAAAAAGGACTGGCCGGGCAGCGTAGCTACGTGATGGACAGTGCCGCCGAGAACGCCGGGCTGCAACAACTCAGCGACATGGGGTTGGACAGCACCCAGCTGCTGCGTGACTTCGTGGATACCGGCATGCGGTTGCCGACGGAGGAACAGGCCGAGACGGCACAGGCCGAAGTCTTCGCCGTGCGCTACGCCGCCGATAAATGAGCGAGCATCTGGCCGGCCTGTTCGAAAGCGCCGTCGGCATGCTGCCGGTCTCGGAGTCCCGGGCGCTTGACCTGTTCACCGAGATCACGAACTACGACGAGAGCGCATGCGACGCATGGGTCGGCCGAATCCGGTGCGGCGACAACGACCGGGTGACCTTGTTCCGGGCCTGGTACTCGCGTAAGAACTTCGGGCAATTGTCGGGGTCTGCCCAGGTCTCGATGACCGCTCTGGGCGCCCGGGTTCCGATCGGCGGCCTCTACGGCGACATCACGTATCCGGTCAATTCGCCGTTGGCGATCACGATCGGTTTCGCGGTGAACGAAGCATCGGCGGGCAACTACGCGGATGCCCTGGAGGCCGTCGAAGCCAGCCCGAGCGCCGGTGCCGAGCACCTGTTGTCGTGGACCAAGGCGGTGGTCTACGGGGAAGGGCAGCGCTGGACCGAGGTCATCGATGAAGTCCGGGCCGCCGGCAAGTGGCCCGACACATTTCTGGCTGCTGCCGCCGGCGTCGCACATGGGGTCGCGGCCGCCAATCTCGGTTTGTTCACTGAAGCCGAGCGCCGCCTGACCGAGGCGAACTCCTCACCGGCGGGCGAGGCGTGCGCGCAGGCCATCGCCTGGTATCTGGCGATGACCCGCCGCGGCCAGGGCAACGAAGAAGCCGCGGTGGCCCTGCTGGAGTGGCTGCAGACGACCCACCCCAGCCCCAAAGTGACTGCGGCACTCAAGGATCCGTCTTACCGCCTGGCGACCACCAGCGCCGAGCAGATCGCCGCCCGGACAGACCCCTGGGATGCGGGCAGTGTCGTGGCCGACACCTCGGGGCGGGAAAAGCTGCTCGCCGAGGCGGAGACGGAGCTACGCCGACAGATCGGACTGACTCGCGTCAAGGATCAGGTCGAGCGCTACCGCGCCGCGACCCAGATGGCCAAAGTTCGCGCTGCGCGCGGCATGAAGGTCGCGCAGGCGAGCAAGCACATGATCTTCACCGGGCCGCCGGGCACCGGAAAGACGACCATCGCGCGTGTGGTGGCCAACATCCTGGCGGGTTTGGGCGTCATCCAGGAACCGAAACTCATCGAGACGGCCCGCAAGGATTTCGTCGCCGAATACGAAGGACAGTCTGCGGTCAAGTCCGCGAAGACGATCGACCGCGCCCTGGGCGGTGTGCTGTTCATCGACGAGGCCTACACACTCGTTCAGGAACGCGAGGGCCGGTCCGACCCGTTCGGCCAAGAGGCGCTCGACACGCTGCTGGCCCGGATGGAAAACGACCGAGACCGTCTTGTGGTGATTATTGCCGGCTACAGCAATGACATCGATAGACTCCTGGAGACCAACGAAGGCCTGCGATCACGGTTCGCCACCCGTATCGAATTCGACTCCTACTCCCCCGAGGAGATTCTCGAAATCGCGAAAGTCATTGCCAAGAACAACGACTCGGAGCTCAGCGTGGAGGCGGCCGAGAACCTCCTGGAGGCTGCGAAGCTGCTGAGCCAGCGGACGGTACGCGGCAAAGCCGCGCTGGACATCGCCGGCAACGGACGTTATGCACGACAAATGGTGGAGGCCGCGGAGCAATACCGTGATATGCGCCTGACTCAAGCGGTCGACTTCGAGGAGCTCGACGCGGACTTCCTGCGTGAGATCAGCGGCGAGGACATGGCGGAAGCGGTGGCAGCGGTGCACGCGCGGCTGGCCATTACCGAGTAGCCCATGGCGGGAATTCGGCTCACCACCAAGGTCCAGGTCAGTGGTTGGCGCTTCCTGCTCCGGCGGTTGGAGCATGCCATCGTTCGCCGGGACACCCGGATGTTCGACGACCCGTTGTCCTTCTACGGGCGGGCTGCGGCGCTGGGCATTGTCATCTCGGTGGTGATCCTGGTGGGCGCCTTGGCGATGGCGTATTTCAAGCCACAGGGCAAGCTCGGCGGCGGCAATTTGTTCGTCGACCGCTCCACCAACCAGCTGTACCTGATGGTGTCCGGGCAGTTGCACCCCGTCTACAACCTGACATCGGCACGCCTGGTGCTGGGCAATCCAGCCGAGCCCACCGTCGTGAAATCCGCTGAGCTGGGCAAGTTCCCCAGGGGCCAGACGGTCGGCATCCCCGGCGCTCCCTATGCCACGCCGGTGTCGTCGGATTCGGCGTCGGTGTGGGCACTGTGCGACACCGTCACCAAGGCCGAGACCATCAATCCGACCGTCCAGACGTCGGTGATCGCGATGCCGCTGTCGCTGGACTCCTCGGTGGATGCGCTGCAGCCCAACGAGGCGCTGCTGGCCTATTACCAGGGCAAGGACTGGATCATCACGTCGACCGGCCGGCACGCCACCGATCTGGCCGACCGCACGCTCACCTCGGCGGTGGGCATACCCGTGAACGCCAAGCCCAGCCCACTGTCCACCGCCGTCTTCAACGCGCTGCCCGACGGTGGATCCTGGCAGCTGACCCCGATCCCGGATGACGGTGCCCCCAATACCCTTGGGCTGCCTGACTTTCTGGTGATCGGGTCGGTGTTCCAGATCCATGCGCAATCGGGGCCCCAATATTTCGTGGTGTTGCCCGACGGCGTCGCACCTATCAACGCCAACACCGCGGTGGCGCTGCGCGCGGTTCAGTCGCACGGCCTGGTCGAGCCGCCGTCAGTGGTTTCGAGTCTGGTGGTCAGAATCCCCGAACGCGTGTACAACTCACCGCTGCCCGACCAATCGATCAAGATCGTCAACCGGCCGAACGAACCGGTGCTGTGCTGGACGTGGGAACGCAAACCCGGCGAGCAGACTCCCCGGACGGCGGTGGTGACCGGTCGGCATCTGCCGGTACCGACATCGATGATGGGCCAGGGCATCAAGCAGATCCAGGGCCCGGCAACGATTTACATCGACGGCGGCAAGTATTTGCAGCTGCAGTCCCCGGATCCCCGGTACGGCGAATCGTTGTACTACGTCGACCCGCAGGGCGTGCGGTACGGGATATCCGACCCTAAGGCAGCCGCCTCGCTCGGCCTGCAGTCGCCAAAGCCTGCCCCATGGGAGATCATTCGTTTACTGGTCGACGGTCCGGTGCTGTCTAAAGAAGCTGCCCTGCTGGAGCACGACACACTGCCCGCCGATCCGAGCCCTCGAAGATTGCCCGCAACGCCCGGAGCTGGTTGATGTCCACACGAAAGTTCACTCCATCGGTCACCCGCGGCCCCCGCTTGACGCCGGGCGAGATCGCGGTCGTGCCGCCTGAGGACCTCGGTGTCGATGTCCCGCCCAGCTTTGTCCAGCGAGTCATGCCCTATGTGATGGGTGTGTGCATGCTCGGCATGATCGGCATCATGGTGTTCACCGGCACCAAGGCGCTGTCGCCGTACATGATGATGACGCCGCTGATGATGATCATGATGTCGTTGAGCATGGTCGGCGCCGGCGGAGGCGGCGGTGGCAAGAAGGTGCCCGAGATCAACGCCGACCGCAAGGAGTACCTGCGGTATCTGGCCGGACTGCGCCCCCGGGTGACGTCGTCTGCCACCGCGCAGGTCGCCTTCTTCAGCTATCACGCACCCCACCCCGACGATCTGCTGTCGATCATCGGCACACCGCGGCAGTGGTCGCGCCCGGCCAGCGCGGATTTCTACGCTGCCACCCGCATCGGAATCGGTGACCAGCCGGCGGTCGACCGGCTGATGAAGCCGTCGGTCGGCGGCGAGCTGGCGGGTCCGACCGCAGCACCTCAGCCGTATTTGGAGCCGGTGGCCAACATGTGGGCGGTCAAGTTCTTGCGCACCCACGGCCTGATCCACGATTGCCCAAAACTGCTGCAGCTCAGGACATTTCCGACGATCGCCATCGGCGGCGACCCGGCCGGGGCGGCCGGCTTGCTGACGGCCATGATTTGTCACCTCGCGGTGTTCCATCCGCCGGACCTGCTGGCCATCCGGGTGCTCACCGAAACGCCGGACGATCCGGAGTGGTCCTGGCTAAAATGGCTTCCGCACGTGCAGCATCCGACTGACACCGATGCGGCCGGCCCGGTCCGGATGATCTCCGCCCACCCGGAAAGCCTCTCCGATCTCGCCGCCCGCGGTCCGCACTCACCGGATTCGACGCCGGGCGGACCCTACGTCGTCGTCGTGGATCTGACCGGCGGCAAGGCGGGGGTACCGCCCGACGGCAGGGCCGGCGTCACGGTGTTCACGCTGGGCAACCATCGCGGCTCGAACTATCGGATTAGGGTGGCGGCGGACGGGACGGCCGACGACCGCCTGCCCGGCCAGCAGTTCCGTCAGGTGACAGCCAGCACCGACCACATGTCGGCGCCGCAGGCGGCGCGCATCGCCAGAAAGCTGGCCGGCTGGTCGATCACCGGCACCATCATCGACAAGAAGGCCAGCACCGGTGGCGCCAAGAAGAAGGTGGCGACCGAGTTCTACCAGCTGGTGGGCGCCAAGAGCGTCGAGGACATCACGCCCGCGCGTTGGAAGATGTTCGCGGACAAGGATCTCGATCGGCTCAAGATCCCATTCGGTCATCAGCTCAAGACCGGCGAAATCATGACTCTGGACATCAAAGAGGGTGCCGAATTCGGGGGCGGGCCGCACGGCATGCTGATCGGGACCACCGGGTCGGGAAAGTCCGAGTTCCTGCGCACCCTCATCCTGTCGCTGGTATCGATCACTCACCCCGACCAGGTGAACCTGTTGCTCACCGACTTCAAGGGTGGTTCGACCTTCCTGGGCATGGAGAACCTTCCGCATACGGCTGCGGTCATCACGAACATGGCCGAGGAAGCCGAGCTCGTCGGCCGGATGGGTGAGGTGTTGACCGGCGAGCTGGACCGCCGGCAGAACTTGCTGCGCCAGGCCGGGATCCAGGTCGGTGCGACCGGGGCGCTCTCCGGTGTGGCCGAGTACGAGAAGTACCGGGAGCGCGGCGCCGACCTGAAGCCGCTGCCAACGCTGTTCGTCGTCGTGGACGAGTTCGCCGAGTTGCTGCAAAGTCACCCAGACTTTGTCGGGCTGTTCGACCGGATCTGCCGCGTGGGCCGTTCACTACGGGTGCATCTGTTGCTCGCCACCCAGTCGCTACAGACCGGTGGGGCGCGCATCGACAAATTGGAGCCCAACCTCACCTACCGGATCGCGCTGCGCACCACCAGCTCTCATGAATCCAAGTCGGTGATCGGCACGCCCGAGGCGCAGTACATCACCAACAAGGAGAGCGGCGTCGGGTTCTTGCGGGTCGGCATGGAAGACCCAGTGAAATTCAGCACGCTGTACACCGGTGCCACCTACGTTCCGCCGGTGCGCGCCGAGACCAACGGCGAGGCCGAAACCGTGGACGGCGCCCGCCCCAGCCCCCGGAGTATGCAAATTCGACAGTTCACTGCGGCTCCGATCCTCGATGACCTCGAAGATGCGGAACCCACACCCATTCACGGCGGAGTGCCGGCATGAGCACCGAGGCCAAGGGGAAGCCGCTGAGCGAGGTGATCCTGGACCAACTCAGCACCGTCGAGTCGCGGGCATACAAGATGTGGTTGCCGCCGTTGACCCATCCCACGGCGGTCGACGAACTCGTCAAGCGCGCCGATCTGAAACCGTTGTACTTTCCGCTCGGAATCATGGACGAGCCGCGCCGGCACCTCCAAGAACCTTGGGGCGTAGACGTTTCCGGTGGCGGCGGCAACATCGGCATCGGTGGTGCGCCGCAGACCGGAAAGTCCACGCTGCTGCTGACCCTGATTCTGTCGGCCGCTGTCACCCACACACCGCGACAGGTCCAGTTCTACTGCATCGACCTCGGTGGTGGCGGGTTGATGTATCTGGACAATCTGCCGCACGTCGGAGGGGTGGCCACCCGGTCCGAGCCCGATCGGGTCATGCGCGTCATCGCGGAGGTGCAAGCCGTTCTGCGGCAACGAGAAGCCACCTTCAAGGAGCACCGGGTGGGTTCGATCGCGAGCTACCGCGAATTGCGCGCGGACCCGAACCAACCCGTGGCCGCAGATCCGTTCGGCGATGTCTTCCTGGTCATCGACGGGTGGCCGGCCTTCGTCGCCGAATTCCCCGACCTGGAGGCAAACGTCCAGACCCTGGCCGCGCAGGGCCTGTCGTTCGGCATCCACACCATCATCACCACGCCGCGGTGGACGGAATTGAAGTCGCGGGTGCGCGATTACCTCGGCACCAAGATCGAATTCCGGCTCGGTGATGTCAACGACACTCAGCTGGACCGCGCCACCCGCGATATTCCGGCGAACCGCCCCGGCCGGGGCATGTCGATCGAGAAGCACCACCTGATGATGGGTACGCCCAGGCTCGACGGCGTCAACAGCACCGACGGCCTGGTCGAGGCACTCACGGTCGCGGTGAACCACATTGCGTCGCACACCACCGAGGAAGCACCTCGGGTCAGGGTGCTGCCGGAGCGGATCCATCTTTACGAACTCGATCCGGAGCCACCCGGGCCGGAGTCCGACTACCGCACTCGCTGGACCATTCCGGTCGGCATCCGCGAGACGGACCTGACGCCGGCCTACGCCCACCTGTACGCGGCGAACCACATCCTGATCTTCGGTGCGGCCAAGTCGGGTAAGACCACCATTGCTCACGCCATTGCCCGAGCCATCTGTGCGCGCAACAGTCCGGACCAAGTGCGTTTCATGTTGGCCGACTATCGGTCCGGACTACTGGACGCGGTGCCGGAGAGCCACCTACTCGCCGCGGGAGCGATCAACCGCAATGCTCAGTCGCTGGACGAGTCGATCAAAGCGCTCGCGGTTAACCTGCAAAAGCGGTTACCGCCGTCGGATCTGACCGCAACTCAGTTGCGGTCACGGTCGTGGTGGACAGGATTCGATCTTGTGCTATTGGTCGACGATTGGCACATGATCGTCGGCGCTTCCGGGGGGATGCCCCCAATGATGCCGTTGGCTCCATTGTTACCAGCTGCTTCGGATATCGGATTGCACATCATCGTTACCTGCCAAATGAGCCACGCGTATAAGTCGACCATGGACAAGTTCGTCGGCGCGGCCTATGGTGCGGGATCTCCGACGCTGCTGCTGTCCGGCGACAAGGCGGACTTCCCCTCGAGGGAGTTTCAGGTCAAGCGCCGGCCCCCTGGCCAGGGAATTCTCGTCACACCGGACGGCAAGGACGTCATCCAGGCCGCCTACATCGACCCTCCAGAAGAAGTGCACTGACCACCCGAAGCTGGCGGTTAGGATTATCCCAACGCTCGTTACAGGAGCCGGAACCGAAACGCGATAAACCGCGCCGGGGACTGCATTGTGCGATTAAGATTTTCACTGCGACGAAATAGTTTGCGTTTACTTAGAATTTGATATTCGTTCACGTGGATTCGAGGAGGGCCGGCCAAAAATGCGCCCCACCCCGCATTGTTCGAACGAACGAAACTTTCGCGTAACAGCAGACCCCGAGAACTGACGCACGACATACCTCGTACCAAGGGAGACCGAGCATGCTGTGGCACGCTATGCCACCGGAGCTGAACACCGCACGGCTGATGGCCGGCGCGGGTCCTTCGCCGATGCTCCAGGCCGCTGCGGGTTGGGAGGCACTGGCCGCCAGTCTGGAGGCCGAGGCCGCCGAATTGGCCGCGAGCATGACCGCGCTGTCCGGAGCGTGGACCGGGACCGGCAGCGAGCGCGCGACGGCCGCGGCCACGCGGATGGTCATGTGGTTGCAGACCGCCGCGGCGGCCGCGCAGAAGCGCAGCATGCAGGCCGCGGCACAGGCCGCCGCCTACCTGAAGGCGTTGGGGATGACGCCGTCCCTGCCGGAGATCGCGACGAACCACATCACCCACACGGTTCTGACGGCCACCAACTTCTTCGGCATCAATACGATGCCGATCGGATTCAACGAAGCGGATTATTTCGTCCGGATGTGGAACCAGGCCGGCGGCGCCATGGATGTCTATGCCGCCGAGACCGCCGCCAACACGGTTTTCGAGCCGCTGCCCGAGATGTCGCCGATCCTCGCACCCGGAATGGACGCCGCGGCCGAGGCGGAGGCCCAGGCCGGGGCGGCCGGGCTGCTGAGCACGATGTCCGACGAAGCCTCCGAATCCGGGCCGTTGGGATCCGCAACTCTGCTCCAGGCGGCGAAGGCCGCCGGCGACGACGACCTCACCCCCACACCCTCTGGGGTGGACCAGGTTTCGCAGCTGATGAACGGGCTGGGGCAGCTCAGCGGACCCATGCAGCAGCTCATGCAGCCGCTGCAGCAACTGACGTCGATGGCCGGTCAGTCCAGCAGCATGGGTGGTTCAACCTTGGGCGACCTGACGATGGGTGGCAGCCACGTCGGCGGCGAGCTCGGTAAGGGCGGCGCGCAGCTGGGTCTGATCGGGGCACCGCCGCTGTCGTCGCATCCGCTGCTGGGCGGCTCGGGCCCGAGCGTCGGCATGGGGCTGATGCACGCGGAGCAGCTTCCCGGCTCCGGCCTGAGCGGACCCCGCACGTCGATGATGAGCCAGTTGCTCGACAAGCCCGGTGCAGTTGTCGCGCCGGCCGGCGCCGGCGCCGGGTCGTCGGCGGGAGCCGGCGCCGCGCCGCTCGGTGCGGGTGCCGGCGCGCAATCCGCCGCTGGTTCCAAGGCCGGGATGTCAGCCCCGGTTGCGCTTGCGCGCGAAGAGGACGAAGGCACCAACCTCCACTACGACGAGCTACACGGCATCGACGACGGAGACGACTGGTGAGCGTCCACCACAACAGACTTCCCGGCCGCCCGGGCCGGAAGACTTGCCATGACTTGGCGAGGAAAGAGCACACAGAAAGTAGTTCAACATGGCAGAAATGAAGACTGATGCCAGTACCCTCAGCGCCGAGGCCGCGAACTTCGACCGGATCGGTGGCGAGCTTCAGGGCGTCATCAAGGGCGTAGAGCACACCGGCGGCGAACTCGCCAGCCACTGGACCGGCCAGGCCGGCTCGGCGGCCCAGTCCGCGCTGCAACGCTTCCAGGAAGCCGGCAACGCGCAGATCAAGGCGCTCACCGACATTCACGAGAAGATCAGCCACGCGGGCGTTCAGTACCAGCGCGCCAACGAAGAGCAGGCCTCGAACCTGCAGTCGACCGCCGGCAACATGGGCTTCTGAGCCCACCTAACCCCTCAGCATCAGAAAGAAACGGAGACAAATCATGTCGGAAGCTCAGTCATGGAATTTCAGCGGCATCGAGGCCGGTGCCAGCTCGATCGCGTCGTCGGTGCAGACCGTTCAGGGTCTTCTCGACGAAGGCAAGCAGTCCCTCGCCAAGCTCGCCGAGGCTTGGGGCGGTTCGGGTTCGGAGGCCTACCAGGCCGTGCAGAACGACTGGCAGACCAAGTCTGACGAACTCAACAACTCGCTGCAGTCCCTGTCGCACACCATCACCGAGGCCAGTGCGGCAATGGCCAGCACCGAGCACGGCGTCAGCGGCATGTTCGGCGGTTAGAACGGCAAACAACGTCGAAACACGGGATCAGGCGAGTTCAACCGCATGGGAGAACTCGCCTCTTCTCGTGTTTTCGGCGTCTGAATTGAATTCTTGAGAGGTTCTCATGGGGGCCGACTACGACCGGCTCTTTCAGCCGCCCGCGGGGGGCGAAACCCCGGATGACACAGCGGATTCGGGTTTCGATGTCGATGCCGGCTTCGACGTCGATTTCCCTGCCGCGCCAGCACCCAAACCGGCGGGCACGGCCCAGCCCAACGCACCGGCTCCGCCGCCGATGCCGGTCGACTGGGACCCGGCGCAGTCGGCCCGGCCCGAACCCCAGCGGCCACCCATGCCGGTGGAATTCGTCGAGCCGCCGGCAGCGGCCGAGCCCGAAACCCACCGCCCCCCCATGCCGGTCGACGAAGCCCAGCTACCCCCGCCGGCGCGACCCGGCCCCCACGGACCTCCGATGCCCGTCAGCTACGACGAGCTGTTTGCCCAGCCCGGGGGAACTGAATTCCCGGCGGCGGGATCCGACTTCGATCTGAATCCCGGCTTCGACATGAGCGCTCCGCCGAAGCCGGCCGGCCCACCACCGCCCAATGGCCACGCGCGGCCGCCGATGCCCGTCGACTGGGAGGACCGGCCAGCGCCCGCGCAGCCCGAAAACCGCCGTCCCCCAATGCCCGTCGACTTTGAGGACCGACCACCACCGGCACGGCCCGAAAACCCCCGTCCCCCAATGCCGGTTGATTGGAACGACCAGCGTCCACCGGCCCGGCCCAAGCCGCCGCCGACCCAACCGCCGGGGGCGCCTCCCCCACCGCCGCGCCGCGCGCGCCAGGCTCCTCGCGATCCCGCCGAGACCCGACGCGGCCCCACCGCCGGCCCGCCCCACGGCCAAACACCTGATGCCGAGCAGCGCCGCGGAAAGCCTGGTCCGCCACGCCCGCAGCCCAACCCGGCCGGACCGGCCCATCGTGCCCCGCCACCGATGCCGCCGACACAACGCGTTGCGGTGCAACCGGATTCGGCCCCGGCACACTCGGTCGCCGATCAGCCAGGAGCGACTTCGAAGATCGGCGTCAAGCCCGCGAAGAAGTCCAAGACCCGGATGGTTTCGCGCCGAGGTTGGCGACGGTGGGTCCACAAGCTGACGCGCATCAACGTGGGCCTGTCTCGCGACGAGAAGTACGACCTGGACCTACGGGATCGCATTCGCCGCAGTCCCCGCGGTTCGTATCAGATTGCGGTATTGGGCCTGAAGGGCGGAGTCGGCAAGACGACCGTGACGGTCGCCCTCGGTTCGGCTTACGCCCAGGTGCGCCGTGACCGCATTCTGGCTTTCGACGCCGACGCGAGTTGCGGAAACCTCGCCGACCGGGTTGGGCGTCAGTCCGACGCCACGATCGCAAACTTGTTGGCCGACAAAGACTTAACTCACTACAACGATATCCGCGCGCACACCAGTGCCAATGCCGTGAATCTGGAAGTACTTCCGGGCGAGGACTACAGCACGGCACGGCGCGCATTCAGCGAAGCGGATTGGCACTACGCATCTGAGGCGGTGTCGAAGTTCTACAACCTGGTGCTCGCCGACTGCGGGGCCGGCCTATTCGACCCGGTCACCCGCGGCGTGCTCTCGACGGCGTCGGCGGCGGTGATCGTGACCAGCGCGTCGATCGACGCTGCCCGGCAAGCCGCGGTCGCGATCGACTGGTTGCGAAATCACGGCCACCAGGATTTGTTGGCCCGCGCGTGTGTGGTGATCAACCATGTGTCGCCGGGCGATCCCAATATCGCCGTCACCGAGCTGGCGCGGCAGTTCGAGCAGTATGTCCAGCCGGGTCGGGTCATCGTGTTGCCCTGGGACAAGCACATCGCGGCCGGTACCGAGATCCAGTTAGGCCTTCTCGACCCCGCCTACAAGCGTAGGATCCTGGAACTAGCCGCCGCACTGTCCGACGATTTCGACAGGAGTGAACGTCGTTGAGCGCGCCCACCGCTACTGATTCTGCTGCCGGTGCGGGAGCCGCAGCCGCTCCGGCAGCCGCGGGCACGGCCCCCGCCAAGCCCTCGACAACGCGGGTCACGATCCTGACGGGCCGACGGTTGACTGATGTTGTGCTGCCCTCTTCGGCGGCTATCGAGACCTATATCGACGACACGGTCGCCGTGTTGGCGGAGATCCTCGGAGAGACGCCGGCGGATGTCCTCGCCGGTTTCGACTTCGCCGCGCAGGGCGCATGGACATTTGCCCGCCCGGGCGCCCCGCCGCTGCCGGCCGATCAATCGCTGGATGACGCGGTCGTCGTCGATGGGTCGTTGCTGACGCTGGTGTCGGTGAGTCGCACCGAGCGCTACCGCCCCCTCGTAGAGGACGTCATCGATGCGATCGCGGTACTCGACGAATCCCCGGAGTTCGACCGCAAGGCATTGAACCGCTTTGTCGGGGTGGCAATTCCGGTCGTGACGACGGCGATTACCGGAATCGGCGCCGTGGCGTGGGTGGCCAACGGGCACCACCTGTGGTGGCCGGTCGGGTTGGGGATTACGGGACTGATTGTGCTGATGGGCAGCTGGGCCGCCAACAAGTTCTACAAGAATCCGAACTTGTCGGAGAGCCTGCTGGCGACGGCGTTCCCGCTGATCGTGGTGGCCGTGGCGATGGCCATTCCGCGACCGCGCGGGATGACCAGTTCGTTCGGGCCGCCACAGCTTGCCGCCGGTGCCGCGGCCGTTCTGTTCTTGACGCTGATCACCCGTGGCGGCCCCCGGCACCGTACCGAGCTCGCATCGTTCGCCGCGGTCACCTCGATGACGCTCACCGCGGCCGCCTTCGCGTACGGATACGGCTGGCAGCAATGGGTTCCGGCCCTGGCGATCGTGTTGGGTTTGTTCACCGTGACGAACGCCGCCAAATTGACGGTCGTCTTCGCGCGGATCGCGCTGCCGCCCATCCCGGCACCCGGCGAAACGGTGGAACACGAGGAACTGCTCGATCCCATTGCGGGCGAAGAGGTACCCGAAGACAAAGAAACCCGCACCTGGCAGGCCATCATCGCGTCCGTGCCCGATTCGGCCGCCCGGCTGACCGAACGCAGCCAGGTGGCCAAGCAGCTGCTGACCGGTTTCATCACGGCCGGCACCCTGGTGCTCGTTGCCGGTGTCATCGAGGTCCTGGTGCGGGGACACTTCTTCGTACACAGCTTGGTGGTGGCCGGCCTGGTCACGATGATGTGCGCGTTCAGGTCCCGCCTCTACGCCGACCCCTGGTGCGCGTGGTCGTTGCTGGCAGCCACGGTCGCCATCCCCATCGGGGTCACCATTCGGTTGAGCATCTGGTATCCGACGAGCGCCCGCTGGTTCGTGCTCATCCTGTTGGTGACGGCCCTGGTGGCCTTGGCGGTGGTCGGCGCGGCGACCGGGATTCGCCGCATAACACCGGTGATGAAGCGGACGCTGGAATTGCTGGACGGCGCAGTAGTCGCGGCGATCCTTCCGTTGCTGCTGTGGATAACCGGCGTCTATGACACTGTCCGCAATATTCAATTCTGAGCAGACGCCGAAATATTGCTGCACTTGGCCTGCGGCTCCTTCGGTAAAATTTCTCTGATAGCCGGCACGTAAAGGGATGAGAACGATGACTGAACCACTGGTGGTTGATCCCGCTCGTCTCAAGGCTGCGGGCGTCGCCGTTCGCGACCAGCAGCTACCCGCGGCCCCGTCGCCGATAACGGCGCCCGGGACGGATTCCGTGTCGGCCGCGATCAACGAGACATTGCCGATCATCGAATCGCCCGTGGTGAAGGGGTTGCCGGACGCGCAGACGGCCCTTACCAATACGGGTTCGAAGATCGTCACGGCAGCCGACATGTACGCCCAGACCGACCAACGGCTCGGCGAGAACGTCAGCAAGGTGCAGTTTTTGGCCGCTTCCGAACCCGGTGGGACGGACCAACCGGCAAGTGCGTCCAAACTGCTGGGCGCCCAGACAAACGACAAGAAGGCCGACGACAAAGACGGCAAGAAAGACGACAAGAAGCCGCGCCCGGTGACGCCGACCGACCTCAGCCAGTTCGCTGCCATGGGTCAGGCGGTGCAACCTCTCTCCCAGGGCCTGCAGACGGTCATGTCGACCGCGCAGCAGGCCGGCAGCGGCATGGGAAGCGCGGCGCCGGCGAAGCTGGCCGACGACACCAAAAAAGACGACACCACCAAGCCCGACGACGCACCCGCCGACGAATCGCGATTGGTCGACGCGACAACGAAGGACCCCGAAGGCGCCGCGTCGGGCACACCGGGCTCCGGTAGCGCTCCCGTCGAGGCACCGGCCGCCGGTCACCCGGGTACGACCCAATCCGAGATCGGGATCTAGCGACACCCGCCTCGAAATTTCTTGGAATTTCGAGGCGGCCAGCCCACGCCGCGGGGCCGGGTCTTTCAGTTAATGGTCGCCAGTCCGCCGGCTACGCCGGCGCCAGCACAGGCGCCTCAGCCAGGGCGGCATTGACCAGCTCGCCGATGTACTTCCAGTACATCCAGTCGGCGACCGCGGTGCGCTGTTCGTCCGCGTCGATCGTGGTGTGCGCCTCCCTCAGGAGGACCTCTTCGGCATGCGCGGCGTAGGTCTGGAAGGCCTGCAGGTGCGCGGCCTGGCGGCCGCTCGCGTCGCTCGCCATGGGCTTCATCACCTCGAACCACAGCATGAAACGGTCGTCCGACGGTGCACCGGGGGCTGGTGCACCGGCATCGGCCGACGGGAGCGGCATCTGGGCGAGCAAGTCGCCCATTCGCACCGGCCCCGGTCCCGGGGTGACGAGCACCTCCGCGACCTCGGGCTCGACCACCTCGGCGGCTTCGGGCTGTGGTTCGGGCTGCGGCTCCACCGCCGGCTCGGCCCCCTCCGGAGGCGGCGGCAGCAGGTCGGCCAGGCGCGTGTCGGGCGTCGCGGCCAGCCGTTCGGCCGCTTCGGAATCCACGACCGCCAGCCGGGGCCGGCCGATCATGTCGCCGGTGTCCGGGATGTCGTCGGGTTGCAGAACGATCGTCGCCACCCCGGCATCGGAGTTGGCCAGCTGCTCTTGGGTGCCGATGACCGCCCGCAACTCCATCTCGTGGTGGGCCGCCCAGCCCTGCACCGCCATCACCGGATAGGTCGCCCAGCGCGCCCGTTCGCCGGCGGGGATCGTCTCGTCGGCGCTGGCTAGATAGACCTTCTCCGGCAACTCCACACCGTCGGGGATGTAGGCCAGCCCGTAGCTGTTGGCGACCACAATCGCACCTTCGGCGGTCACTCCGGTCACCCAGAAGAACCCGAGGTCGCTACCGCCCATGTCGGGCGCGTTGAGTGCGGCGGCGATACGACGGGCCAACTGCAGCGGATCGGGCCCGGCGCGACGGGCCGCGTCGGCCGTCGCGGCCGCGGCGAGCGCGTCGCGTTCGATGCGTGCTGCCGAAACCGGAATGGCCGCGGCCGTCGCCACGATCGCTTCCCCGACCTCGGCCCGGTCGGGATGCATCGGTTGCGCTCGAGGCTTGCTCTTGCCCGAACCCCGAGCGGTAGCTGCCGGTCGCGCACTGGCCGATTTGTCGGCGGCCTTCTCTGCGGCTGGGGCACCGGACCTTCCGCCCGGCCCACCGCTGCCACCAGATCCGCCCGCTCCGCCGGCGCCGCCGGCACCCATCGGGGCGGTCGGCACGCCTCCAGCGCCGGCATGCGCACCTGCGGCTTCCTCGCCGGATGCGACCGATGCCGGCATGACACCGGGTCCCGACGCCGCGGCGGGCGTCACGCCCTTGGGTCCGCCGGCGGGGCCGGCTCCAGGCTGTGGCAACCCGGCCGCCGGACTCAACGGCACTGCGGGAGCGGCCGGCCCCAGCGGAGCGGGCGGGCCGACGGGCCCGGCCGGCGCAGGCGCTGGCCGCGGCCCAACCGGCGACGGCCCGGGGGACGGCTGCAGACCACCGCCATCCAGCGGCGGCGTCAGCGGTCCGAGCCCGCCACCACCCGGAGTCGGGGGGGTGAGCCCGCCACCACCCGGGGTGGGTGGTTTAAAACCACCACCCCCGGGAGTGACAGGCGGCGGCGTGGGCCGGGGGGAGGGGTACGGGGACGGTGACGGTGACGGGCGGGGACCGTCCGGAATGTTGACCGGGGGTGGTGTTTTCTGGTCGAGCAGATCCTGCAGCGCGTTGGCCGGCGGCTTCCACAATTTGCTCACCATGATCTGCGCGGCGGTGCCGTCGACGATGCTGACGTTGGCTCCCAGCGTGGTGGTGACCACCGTGTCGATCTGCTGGGTGCGCTCGGCTTCGTCCAGGCTGGAATCCTTCTCCAGGCTCTGGATTGTCCGATGCGCCTCGACCACGTTGTCGGTGACGTCCGACTTGGCCTGCACGATCGTCTGGGCAACGTACTTGTGCCAGGTGATCACGGTGGCCAGACCGTTTTGCAGCGTCACCAATCCGTCGATCAGCGTGCCGAGTTGGCCGTTGGCGGCACCGGCCGCGCTGCCCGACCACGACTCCGCGTCGAAGAGTTCGGTCCGCTGAGACTGGCAGGCCTCCAACACGTCGGTCACCTGGCGCAGCACCTGCAGGTACTCCTGGGCGCGGTCGTAGTAGGCCTGCTCATCGACGTCGGGCCAGCCGCCCGGAACGAGCATCTGCTCGGCATATCCCCCCGTTGGCTTCGCGAGGCCCATCAGCTACTCCTCCGCAAGGCGGGACACGCTGCATCGGTGCCGCCGACCGCACGAGCGGTAGCGGCTAGCAGGTTGCCGGACATCATGAGTAATAAGCGTAATCGAGGTCGGGACAGACTAACTGCGGCAAAATTCCGGCTCGTTGGCGACCGAAACGGGTGCGTCAACTGTGATCGGACCGTCGCTTTGAATCATTGCTTTTCGGACGGGCCCTTGCGCGGACGATTACCGATCACGCCCTCGGTCCACGACCGCTCCTCGGTGTAGAGAGCGTCCTCGTCGGCTCCCGGTATGCGCTTGCCTTTGCCGCCACCCTTATCACCGTGCCCGCCCATCGGCATTCCACCCATTCCGCCGCCCGCGCCGCCGGCGCCCGGCAGTCCCTTGCCCAGACCCGCGGTGGCCGGACCCGGGGCCGCCGCCGCGGCCGGGCGCGACGACGCTTCGCCTGCTCCGGCGGCGTCTTGCAGCGGCATCTTCGGCATCCCGCCCATCCCACCGACCGATGCCGGTTTGATGCCTCCCGCACCGCCTTTCGGGGCGCCTTGCTTCTGCATCGCCTTGTCCACCAGCGCCTGGGCGTCCGGGGTCGGCGGGGTTTGCGGCGTGCCGCCGCCCAGTCCCGACGGCAAGGTCGGCATGGCCGGCATCATCGGCATGTTGGCCGACGGGTCGGTGGGAACGTTGATATCCGGAACATCCGGACCGTCCGGAACGTCGGCAGGATCGGGTATGACGAACGCGCCGAAAGGTGCGGTTGGGTTCGCCGGGGACAGGGGAATTCCGCCGGTCGACATGTAGGTCTGTAGTGCGGTTTCCGACCTTTTCTGCAATTTTTGGTACCAGTCAATCGCCATGTACAGGTAGGGGCTTTTGTTCTGGACGTAGTACCTGTACCAATAGTCACACTGCGACACTTCGTAGGACGCGGGGTGCTCACCGTCTTGGCCCCATTGCACGGGATTGCCGGGATAGCTGCCCGATGGCCTGACCTTATTGTGCGCGTCGGCCACCATTTGAGCTTGTTTGGCCAGCGTCGTGAACTGTGTGACCATGCCGAATATCCACTGCTTCTGTTGCGTGAAATTCGACTCGACGGACGCCCTCGCGTCACCCTCCCAGTTGACGAACGGCCGGAAGCGGTAGGCGAGCTGCTGAAACTTCAGCTGGTAGCTGTTCCACTCGGAGGCGAAGGCTCGAAACGCCGTCCCCTGGTCGGGCGATTCGATATCCGTCGCCGCCTGTCTCACCTCGTAATAGGGGTATGAGAACGGCGGTGGTGGCGGCGGCGGGGGCGGTGGCGCCGGGATGTAGTCCGGGTCGCACATCAGCGATGCCTTGTCGTTCGCCGACACCTTCGCCGACGAGCCGCCGGACGTCCCGTCCATGTTGATCGCGTTGAGGTCGTCGGCCGCCCCCTCGTCGGCCTCCTCGTACGCCTTGGCGGCGTTGCGGAGGGACTTCGCCAGCGAACTCCATTCCCGCTGGCACGCTTGGACGTACAAGCGCAACGAGTCCGCGTTGATCGCGATCTGCACGGCAGCATCGCGGACGAATGACAGAGCGCACGGCGCCTGCGGGTTGCCCACCGGCATTTTCGGCAGCGGCGCCTCGATTTCGTCGGCCCTCGCCATGAGTTCTTGGTATTCGACGTTAACCGTTTGCGTCATATCGGCTCATTCTCCTCGTGCCCAAGCCACTGTGCTCGGTAGCTCACTTCTCTGGCAGCACCGGCTCGATCAGCGAGGTGCGAACCCCATGGATGCCAATTCTGTTGTGCCGCTGTATTGTTCGTTCGGCGCGCGTGGCAGGGCGACGCTGTCATCCGGCGGCCCGCATCTCCGTGTCGCCTGGCAGCAAGATGTGGTGCAATCACCGGCCACCTCTTTCGTCTTGCGAGGACATGCGGCGGCCAGCGGTGCTCCGACCACGACCGAATGCAATCGTAATGCACCAAACAGGGCCCACGTGCACCGATTTCACACCTGATCATCGCGGCTCTCGCGGTTTTCGCACGGCTATTTTTCGACACCACACCGAGCGCTGGCTCGACGGGGTTCGGATTCAGGTCGCCGACATCACCCGTTAAGCTCCGGTCCCCTGTCATTCATCCACAGTCCATTTCTGCGGTCGGGTCGGCGGTCAATCGTGCCCGCGGAAAAACACACCATCGGCTTGCAGCACTTGGCCGGTGCGGATATCGATGAAACCGGGCACCAATCCCGTCAGCATAAAACCCAACGAGTCCATCAGATCGAACGCCTCTTGAAACAGCATTCCCCCGTCGTACAAGGGTTCGAACGACAACTCTAATTCGATGCCGACACAACGGTCGTTGACGGTTGCGATGCCGCCATCGATGACTTGTTTCTCAAACCCCTGGACATCGATTTTTAGAAACACAACGTCGTTTGGCGCTAGGACTTCCGATGCGACCGAGTCGAGCCGGGACACGGTCACTTCCTCGGTGCCGACGTAGTTTGCCCGGGGAAACACGTCACGATGTCGTTGCAGCATCGGCAGGATGGAGCTGCTTTCGCCCGCGTTGCCTGCGACATTCATCGAAATCGCCCCGTCGAAATCACCCAGCGCACAGCGCCGGCAATCCCACCGCGGGAGCTTCGAGGCGCTGCGCTGCAGGCGGGCGAACGGCCCGGAGAGGGGTTCGAACGAAACGATGCGGCCGTCGAAATCTGCCTCACGCAAGCGGCCGGCGTACTGACCGGAATTGGCACCGACATCGAGAACGACGTCGACGCCTCGAGATTTGAGTTCATCCACGAATCTGCGCCGCCACTCCAATTCGGAATGGTAGTTCTTCACCTCCTTCTCGGCCCGGTTGGTGATCCAATACAAACCCATTGCGTCACACTAACATTGGTCCATTCGGCTACCGAATGGTTACGACGAGCAGCGCCCGCGGCCGGCGTGGTTATCCCCGAAGCGCGATATGCCCCCGGAGCGGCCATTGATGGGTATATTCGCATCGCCACGCCCATCCGCAATCAGGAGGGACCACCGCGATGGTAAGGCCGGCGGAAATCGCCCTCACCGTCACTCAATTGGGCACCCATATTGGCGCGCGGATCGATGGGGTGCGGCTCGGCGGTGATCTCGATGCGGGCGTGGTGGATCGGCTGCAGGCGGCACTGCTGCGTCACAAGGTGATCTTCTTCCGCGACCAGCACCACCTCGACGACGAGCTGCATTTCGCCTTCGCCAAGCGGCTCGGCGCGCCGATCCGGGTGTTCGGCGCCAATGCGATTCCCGATGGCCCACCCGGGGTGTCTGTGGTCGACTCCCAACGCGGCAAGGCAACGCGCTGGCATACCGACCACACGTTCACCCTCAACATCCCGAGGGCCTCGATACTGCGTGCGGTGACCCTGCCCGGCTACGGCGGATCGACCTTGTGGGCATCGACCGCGGCGGCCTACGCGTCGTTGCCCGCGCCGCTGAAACACCTCACCGAAAATCTCTGGGCACTGCACAGCAGCAACCGCTACGACCAGCTCGGCTACGTCGAGGGGGTAGGCGCCGTGTTGACTCCGGGTGGCACCCCCACCCCGTACCGCGCGCTGGAAGACACCAACATGCTGAGCAACCAGCTGCAGGCCGCGCGCGAAGAGGAATCCACCTTCCGGGTCGAACATCCGGTGGTGCGGGTGCACCCCGGTACCGGCGAGCGCACGCTGCTGCTCGGGCAGTGGGCGCGCGGATTCATCGGCCTCGAAAGTTACGAGTCGCAAACGCTGTTCGAGTTGCTGCAACGCCGTATCACGTTGCCGGAGAACACTATCCGGTGGGATTGGCAGCCAGGGGACGTGGCGATATGGGACAACTACGCCACCCAGCACCGCGCGGTCGACGATTACGACGACGAGTACCGCCTCATGCACCGTGTCGCGTTGATCGGCGAGGTCCCGGTCGATATACACGGACGGCGCAGCCGGCAGCTCAGCGGTGGGACACCCGAATCGATTACCGACTAGGAAGCGGGAATCCATGTCAGCGCAGGCGTCCGGCGGTAGCGAGCTCACTGCGGGCGATCGCGAACTCATTGCCTACGAGCTGCACAGCGGGCACGGAATCGAGTTGGTCCCCGCTTCGCGGGATCGCGGCTGGATGGACTCGACGCGCGAACGATTCGCCAATCGTTGCCTGCCCCTGCTGATGGCCAACCAGGCCGGTTGGCTTGTCATGAATACGGCGCGGGTGCGGGCGCGGTGGAACGGCGCGGCCGCGCAGGACTCCATCGAATTCGACTTCGGCGACCGTACGCCGACGTTTCGGCCGACCAGCCACTTCGGCCACGGGATCATTACCTGGAGCCTGCCGTTCCTGTTCCGCACCCCACCCGGTTTCAATCTGCTGGTCCGGGGTCCGGTCAACTGTCCGAAGCATGGTATCGCGGCACTGGAAGGACTAGTCGAGACCGACTGGTCGCCTTCAACTTTCACGCTCAACTGGAAGTTCACCCGGCCACGGGTCTGGGCGACCTTCGAAGAGGACGAGCCGGTCGGCATGCTGGTACCGCAACGGCGGGGCGAGCTCGATGAATTCGTGCCGAAGACGGTGTCGATCGCGGCGGCACCCGACGAATTGCGCGCGGCCTATCACACCTGGTGGCAGAACCGCCGTGCGTTCAACACGGATCTGCAGTATCCCGGGTCGTTCGCTCGCCAGGCGGGTTGGCAGAAGGACTACATGCGGGGCAAGCTCCCCGACGGCTCGGCGGCACCGGATCATGAAACCCGGATGCGTTTACGGCCGTTCATGCGCGTCGAAGAGGAGATCTGCGGATGGCCGATTCCGACCCTAACCCGCCCCGACGAAACCCGCTGAACTTCTGATGGGCCGCACCGAACTCGCCGACTGGACGCCGATCCGATTGGATTTCTCCGGTCCAGCCCCGGCGGTCTGGTGGGCCGATCTTTCGGGCGAGCGGTTCACCGATCCGTTCTTCGACCAAACCGTCGCCCGCTGGGAATCCGGCCCGACGGCGCGGCCGCTGGTCCGCACCGGCCTCGACGAGCTCGAGGGTCTCGACGGCACCCCGTCACTCGATCCGGCGGGCATCATCTTTCATCTCTCGCGGTGCGGGTCGACCCTGGTGTCCCGGCTGCTCGGCACATTGCCCGGCATCGTCGTGGTGGCCGAGCCGGCGCCGCTGAACTCGCTGCTCGGCCTCGATCCCGCACAGGTCGACCCGGCCTTCCTGGTCAAGGCGGTGCGGCTGCTGGTGCGCGCGCTCGGCCGACGCCGGCACGGCGACGAACGCCGACTCGTGCTCAAGTGCACCAGCTGGAACATCGTCCGTCGAGAGGTGCTTGCCGCGGCGTTCCCCCAAACACCCTGGATCTGGGTCCAGCGAGATCCGGCTCGCGTCCTGGCCTCGCTCCTCGCCGAACCGCCGGGTTGGCTGGCGCCCGCGGCCGATCTCGTTAAAGCCGCGCCGCTCTTCGGGATCGATCCGACTTTGGTACCCGCGATGGAGCGTGCCGAGTTCGCGGCCCGTGCGCTCGCCGCAATGCTCGAGGCCGCGGCTGACCAGCCGGTCGGGCGGCTTGTCCTCGACCATGCCGACCTGCCCGATGCCGTATGGGCCTGTGCGGCACCGCATTTCGGGCTGCCGACCAGTGCAGACGCGATCGACCGGATGGCCGAGCAATCCCGGTTCTACTCGAAGGACCGCGCACCTCGGCCCTTTGCCGGCGGCGGCGCCGAAGAGCGGCCGGTGTCCGAAGCGACGCGAAAGATTGCCGAGCGATTCGCCGCACCCGGCTATCGCGCGCTGGACAGCGTGGACTTGACCCGAGCCACACGCCTACCAGACGGGGCGTGACGAAATGGCGTTGTGTGCCGACGTCGCTCTGGTGAGCCTCGGGATGTCGTGCCAGGGAGCAATCCAACTGCAGGTACACCGCGCGCTCGTGGCCGAAATCGTCGGGTCAGCTCCCGTCATCAAACGCACGCCGTTCGACTGGCTGATCTGTCCGCCCGCGACCGCTGCGACCATGATCGCAACCGATCGGTACTACCCGCAGCGTGCCGCGGAGTTGGAATGCCGCCCCGACGCGCCGCCGCGTTGGCCTGCCGTGGGTGACTGTTATTTCTGGGATGAGCCGAAAAATGTTGCGTCGTACCCTGATTCATTCACGGCGAAGTTTGCGCACATATCGCAGACGCTCAGAGGCGTCGCCGGATTCACGCGCCGGATATTCTTCGTCGCCAACACCCAAGACAACCTCGCCGACGAAGTCCAGGCCGTGGCCGCGATCCCGTACATCTTCACCGACGAGGCGATCGACCGCCTCGCCGCTGCTGTATCACAACGCTTTGGCGGGGACCTCTATGTGGTGTCGACACCGACGCGCCACGAACTTATGGCGCCCGCCAACCTTGATCGGCTGCTGCTGATGGATGTCACCCCGGGTATCCGCGGCTCGGATTCCGACTGGTCCGCGGCCTTTCGCACGATGCTGCGGCGGTCGATGACGTGAAGCTGGACATCCACCTGCAGACCCATTCCGACATCAGCGTGCACGGTGCGCACCGCTACGTCGACGCGCCCAAAAGTGAGATCCTGCTGCGCTGTGCGCAATCGCTCGTCACGTCGATCAATCACGCCGAGGGCGACATCGTCTTGCGGGTCTTCGATGACCACTCGTCGCGCGAAGTCCTGCCGACGCTGCACCGGATACTCGAAACATGCAGCCACCCGGTCGAATTCATTGCGCTCGACGCTCGCGGGTACAACGCATCCTGTCTCGCGTCATTCTCCAGGGCGCGCGACGAAGCCCGCGAGCTCGTGTATCTCGTCGAAGACGACTACCTGCACGCCCCCTCCGCGATCCAAGAGATGCTCGACGTCCACGTGTTGCTGCAGCAGCGACTCGACGGCGGTGAGGTCGCGCTGCATCCGTATGACGATCCGAAGAATTACTGGAGCCCGATATTCAGTCGAGAGGACTGTCGCGTCGTATACGGCACCAAGAGGCACTGGCGCACCAACACACACACCACGAATACCTGCTGGTTAGAGATCGAGACGCTGCGCCGAAACTGGGAGCTGTTCGAGCTGCTCGCCCGGTATTCGAGCACGCCCTACGGCCAGCAGCACCATATCTTCGAAGCGTCGACCATCAACAAGATCTGGCGAGAGCAAGTCACCCTGTATACCCCGATACCCTCACTGGCACTTCATCTTCAGTACGAGGAACACAAGGACCCCTACCTCGACTGGAGGCAATGGTGGGCGGCCGCGGCCTATTGATGCCTCAGGGGTGGTAATTCTCGAACAGGTCGCAATAGCTTCGTTGCGCTGCCGACTTGAATTGCCGGTACACCTTGAAGCGCACCTCGCCGGCCTGCATGCGCGCGAGAAGCCGCTCGAGCCCACCGAACAGGTCTTCGTGCTGCTCGTCGAGCACGGCCAGACGGGCGCCGGGCTGGTCGTCACGATTCGTATGCACGATCCGTAGGGCAAGAACGGACAGCCGGTCGACTATGGTGCCGGGAGTTTCGGTGTGCAGCGGCGCATTTGGGTTCAGGTCGACGCGATCAAGCACGTTCGCGTCGAGGTCTTCGATCGCCGCATTGCGCCGGGCGTTGACCTCGTCGATGCAGCGTTTCCGGCGCGCTACCTCCTGGGCGTCGGTGCCGGGCCGACGAACGGCGTCTTCGTGATGCCACAGCGCGAAGTTCAGTGCGTGCAGGTAAAGGGCCTTCGCCGCGATGCCCTCGCGAGCGGCAGCCTCGGTTGACTCTTCGGTGTGCCAGCGCATCGCAAAGTCGTTGAACCGACGCACGGCGGCGAGTAAGTCCGCGCTCGTTGAGTCGTGCAGTACGCCTTCGGACCGCTCAGACATGCTCTGCCACGACCTCTTCCAGCGCCGCGAGCACTTCCTCCACCGTGATTTCCGTCATGGTGCTCCGGTCGATGTGCCGGTGCGGCCCGAATCGGAATCCCCATAGCTCGGGCCGGGTCGGTCCGAATAGGCCGACGCCGGGCACCCGTGCCAGATCCGCGGCGTGCAGCATCGCGGAGTCGACGCCGACGAAAAGGTCCGCGTTCGCGACCATCCCCATAGCGAGGTCGAGTGGGAGCCCAAGATAGGGAAAGACGCGATCACGCTCGCGCCCGACGTTGAGTTCCTCATCGCCCATCCCGACCACCCACACCACAAAGTCGCGGTGGCGCGACAAGAAACGGTCCAGCACATCGATGAACCTGGTTGCAGGCCAACGCTTGTCTGTCCAGCCGGCATCGGCGTGCACCACCATTACCTTGGTACCGGCGGGTACGGCGGCGCGAATGGACCGGGCTTCGTCCCGCACGGACTGCGCGAGCGGCACTGGCTGGGCATAGTTTTCGACGCGCAGCGACGGATCGAACAGCCGGGCCAGCTTGAACGTCAGGTCGGCCGAGTGTGGCAGATCCCGCGGGACGATGATGTCGTAGTCGTCGTCGGTAGGGAAGCCGATACTCGTGGTGGGAGCCAGGCGTCGCCACAGGGAGCGGATGAATATGTTCGACGGGATGTCCCACGGGATGGCGTTGATAAAGACATCGACGGCGCCGATGTCGGACGCCAATTCGTCGTAGTCGAGGGTCCGGCTTGCCTGCCGCCCTATCGGGGGTCCCCCCGGGGCCGTGCCGGTGATGTCGATCAAGCGCGGGCTGACCGCATGGAAGCAGAGGTCGAAGGCTTCCTTGGGACAGACTAATGTGAGTGGGGCGGTGAACATTTCGGCCAGCGCGCGCAGCGTCGGCAGGGTCAGGATGGAGTCGCCGATCAGGGTGGAGAAATACACCACCGGGGTGCGTGCCCGCAGCAGGTTGGCGAGCACGTCAGGCTCAACACTTGACGTGCGACCGCCCCGCAGAACTGTAATTTCGTTCAACCCGACCAACCTCCAGCGAGAGCTTAGACGGCCGGGCCATCGCGTCGCACCACAATGTCATGGTCGACCAGGTCTTCCAGCGCGTTCAGGACCGATTCGACGGTGATGTCGGCCATCGTGCTCATATCGATGTGCCGGTGTGGCGCGAACCTGAACCCCCACTCGTCGGCACGCGTTGCGCCGAAAAGCCCGACGCCGGGCACTCGCGCCAGATCGGCGGCATGCAGCATGCTGGAATCTATCCCGACGAAAAGGTCTGCGGTGGCGACCAAACCGACGGTGAGGCCCAGTGGCAATCCGAGGTGCGAAACCACGCGGTCGCCATGCCGGCCGACATTGAGGTCCTCGGATCCCATCCCGACCACCCAGGCCACGAAGTCGGGGTGGCGCGCCAAGAATTGATCCAGCAGATCGATGAATCTGGTGACGGGCCAGCGCTTCTCCATCCAATTGCTGTCCGCATGCACGACGAGCACTTTGGCCCCGGCGGGCACCGCGGCCCGGATCGATCGGGCCTGCTCCTGCACTGGCGCCGGGATGGGCACCGGCTGGGCATAGCTTTCGATGCGCAGCGAGGGATCGAACAGCTGGGCCAACCTGAATGTCGAGTCCGCGGAGTGACAATCCCCCTTGGGGATCACGATATCGTGGCCTGCGGTGGTGAAGCCGATGCTCGTCGTGGGCGCCAGGCGTTGCAGGAGGGGGTGGATGATGATGCTGGACAGCGAGCTCCACGGCAGCGTGTCGATGAAGACATCGACCGGACCTATCTCCGCCGCCAGCGCGTCGTAGTCGGGGGGCCGCTGCGGACCTCCCGGCAATGGCGGCGGGCCCATCAGGGGCAGTCCCGTGACGTCGACAAGACGCGGGCTTATCTCCCGAAAGCACAGGTCGAACGCGACCTTGGGACAGATCAATGTGATTGGTGCACTGAACATTTCACCCAAAGCGCGCAGGGTGGGCAGCGTCAGCACGGCGTCGCCGACATTGGTGACGAAACAAAACGCGGGTCTTTGCGCCTGCAGCAGTTCACTTAACGCCATGGCACACCCGGTCAGTTGTAGCCGAAGCGCTGCGCCAGGGCATCGACCCGAGACCAGGCCGGGTCGTCGGCGTCGATGCGGGCCCGAGCCCGTGGCGCCTGGTGAAGCGCCGCAAGGTTGCCGGCCTTCCACGGCAGCGGGACGCCACTGCGGTAGAACTGGTTGTCGCCGACAGTCTCCGGGGCGTGATGAGTCAATGCGACCGGGTTGTCGGAAAAACTCAGCCCCCACCGCTGCAACGCGGTGTCGAGTGTCTCCCTGGGCTGAGCCGCAAAGTCTTCGTAGCGCAGCGTCACCAATTCGGCGTCGTCAGCCGCCAGCGGGTCCAGGGAACCTTCCACCAGCGCAAGGGCTTCGGCAACAGTGTCCTTGATCCAGAAGTCCAAATCGGTGCGCTGGTCCGAATCCCGGTGCAGCAGATACGAGTTCACCACCTCACGCGGATCGCGCAGCACGAACAGGACGACGGCCTCGGGAAAGCATCGCCGCAGGCCCGCCAGCCGCATCGCATATCTCGGGTTCTTCTCGCCCCAGATCGTGCAGGGCTGGGCGATTTCGCTCATGATCGCCCGCAGCGCCTGGGCCGGGTTCGCCGTCTCCTGCAGGCGGCGCCGATAAGCCTGGTAGCGGTCGCGCTCCAGCAGGAAGGCCGCCAAGGTTCCCACGATCGGCCCCGCCGACCGATCGACTTCGATCAGATCGATCTCGTCGAAGATCTTGATGTCTTCATGGTCGTTGAGGAACTGGGTGACGATGGTCAACCCGGACCTCGGCGGCCCAACGACAAACAGCTGCACGGCTTGACCGTATCCCCTGAACGGTCGCCCGCCGCAGCGACAATGTCGGTTCCCCTAGTCCTCCCCGGCGATCTTCTGCAGCGAATCGACGATCTTGGACAACTTTTCGAAGGTCTCCACCTGACCCGCCTCGATGCTTGCCGACGCTTCGGCAGTGGCCTTCGCGAGCGCCTCGTTGATGCGTTCCTGCACTGTTTCGGCGCCCAGCCGCAGCAGGCCGTCCTCGATGTGAACCTGCGTCACACACATGTCACTGTTGATGACCACCTCGACCGTCTCAGATTCGTCCTTGGCCGTGAAGGAGCCGGTGCCCCGCTGCTTCAAGGCGCCCTCGAGGACGTCGCTGAACTTCTTGAACTCGTCCATGACCGCAGTGGCCTGCGGGTGCTCGTGTGGTTGCACGTCAGATCTTCCTTCGCGTCGGGGATAACCAGCCTGCCTGGGCGGGTGTCTCGGCCAGGCAGACTCTTAGTGTAAGGCGGCGCGCAGCACCTCGAAGACAGTTAAATACCTGTTCATCTGGGCCAACCAGGTGCCCGGAGCGAAGGCGTCAGGAGGCTTCGCGCCGGCCGGGCAGCGCGCTCAGGTATCGACTTTCGTCGGGCTGGGAAACCGGCTGGATCGGCAACTGGCGGTGCCGCGGGGTGCTGATCACGTTGTTGCGCAGGATCACCCGGTCCACCCCAGAATGCCGGCCCAGATAGGTTGTCGCGTGCGGCCACGACACTTTCGACTCCGGCCCGACGTCCGCGCCGATCAGATCGGCGAATTCCTGGAAATGCGCCGCGAGCGTCACGGTTCCGCCCGCGGCCGCCGCACGGACGGCGAATTGCATGAATGCCCGGGCATCACCCAGGTTGATGCTCGCGTCGACATCGTCGAACGGCATGTAAACCGGATACTTGCTCGCCGTCTCGCCGACCAGTACACCCGCCGACCCGATCGGCAGTTGCCAATGGCGGCCGGAGACGACGGTCTGGCCTTGCAGCGCGGCCCGCTGCCCACCCGATACGCGCGAAAAACCGCGCGGTCTTTTCGCTTTTTTCGCCGTGGTCAGCAGCACCGTGGAACGTGGCGCCATCCCCGCGACGATGCGGACTCGGGTGATCGTGTGATCGGCCGGCACCGACCACCAAACATCCGGGCCGCCCGGTGCGATGTAGGCGGCGGTGAAGTTGTCCTGCCCTTTGATCCTCGACCACTTCTCCCGCACGAAGCTGATCTCAGTCGCGTGGTCGAAATCGTCGAAACTGCGCGCACATTCGGCATCGACGCCATGGCTGGCCAACCGGTCGGCAATCCGCGTGGTCGACGCCACCAGGTAGCGGGCGATCCCGGCGACGCCCTCGTCGCGCCGCCGGGCCGACGCCTGAGCGCGCTGCGGATCGGCGCGCATCATGATCCAGGTCCGCCGGTAGGCCGGCGCCGGGTCACGGCCGATCACTTCCCGGTACAAATCCAGCACCTCCGCGGACGCCGTGGTGCCCACCCGGAAGCCGGACGACACCACATCGGCCTCCAAGTCGGGACAGTGCACCGCGAGCAGTTGCTCCAGCAACCGCGTGTCGACCACGTCGTCGGTGTTCGCCTTCCCGTCGACGACCACCGTCGGCGTGAACGGCCGCGGAATGAGCTCGATGACCGCGACCAGATGCTCGCCTTGCCAGCGCACGGCCACGTGGTCGCCGGGCAGAACGGTGGCACCGACCTCGGCCTCGGAGGGGAGTTCGGGTGACCGACGATGCCGCAGCAGCCAAGCGAACATCGCCACCACCCAGCCGGTGAGCCGCCGGCCGCGGAAGGTGACCGTCGCGATTACGGCGCCGACCGCTACCAGGGTTGGGCCGGCCCACTCGTAACGCGTCCCCATGAACAGCAGGATGCACAGCGGGCCCAGCGCGGCTGCCCACATCGCGTGACCGCTGCTGAACCGGAGTCGTAGTGATCGCATGGGCGTCGTCAGGGCCGTTTCAGGGCTCGCCCGACGAGCGCGGCCAGTCCCAGCGCGACGATCAAACCCATGACCCCCATCGTGACAGCATCGATCGGCCCGTGATCGGGGCCCGGCACCGGCACCGGGGCTTGAATTGCTTTGACCGGATCCACCGTCGCCGGCGGGCCGGCCGGGATGTCCCAGGTGAGCGCGGCGACCGCATCGATGATGCCCGCACCGACGGCATCGTCGACGCCGCCCCCGGGGTGGCGCGCCGTCGCGGCGATCCGGTGCATGACTTGGGCCGGCGTCAGGTCGGGGAATTTCTGCCGCACCAGCGCCGCCAGACCGGACACGTACGCCGCCGCGAACGAGGTTCCCGCGATCGGCACCGGACCCTCCTTGCCCGACAACGCATCCACCGGGTCGCCGCCAGGGCCGAGCGCGATGACGTTGTCGGCGGCGGCGGCCACACTCACCCACGGTCCATGCATCGAAAACTCACTCGGTGCCCCGTTTTGCCCGACACCCCCGACGGTCAGCACCAGCGGCGCGTACCAGGCCGGCGTGACGATCGTCTGAACCACTTGCCAGCCGCGCGGATCGGAGGGAATGGCCGCGTCGGGCGGCGGATTCTGCTGGCAATCCCCGCCGACGTTGCCGGCCGCGACGACGACCACGGCGCCCTTGACGTTGACCGCGTAATTCAGCGCGCCACCCAACGTGGTCTCGTCGACCTGCTTTTTTGCCTTGAAGCAGGCGGCCTCGCTGATGTTGATCACTCCGGCACCCAGATTGGCTGCGTGCACCACCGCGCGGGCCAGGCTGCGCACGGAGCCGGCGGCCGGCGTCGCGTTCGGGTCGGCTTGGTCGGGTTGGGAATCCTTCGGCTCGAAGGCCTCCGACGTCTGGCGCACCGAGATCAGCCGCGCGTCGGGTGCGACACCGACGAATCCGTCGGTCAGCGAGGGCCGCCCGGCGATGATCGATGCGGTCAGTGTCCCGTGCGAGTCACAGTCGGAGAGCCCGTTGCCGTCCTTGACGACGAAATCGCCACCCGGCTCGGCCGGAACGCGGGGCGAGGCGTCCACCCCGGTATCGATCACGGCCACCGAGACACCGGCGCCGGTTGCGAACTTCTGGGCCTGGGTGATGCCGAGGTAGGTATTGGGCCACGGTGCATCGTGGAAATTGGTGCCCGGCAGCGATAACGGCGCCTTACAGACACGCTTCTGTTCGAGGGGCTGATCGGGACCCGTCACATCGGGTGGAACCGCCGTCGAGTCGATTAACGGGGGCGATACCGCCACGGCAGGAGGTGCACTGATCATGGCTAGCATCAACGCCACCGTGATCAGCAAGATACGGTGCACCGCCGGACGCTCCATTCGTCAGCCTTGTTTCGCCACCGCACTATCCCGGTCGCGGGCCTGCGTGCATCTTAAGCTTTCCGGCTGCGCCGACAACGGGGTTTCCCGCAACGCTGGCCACCTGCGCGCCCGAGCGCATCCGCTTAAGAGTCGCGGCTGATCAAAGCACTATCGGCACATGCTTTTCCGCACATGCGTCCCGCACCGCCGCAACGATGTCCTGGGTACGTAGCGTTTGCAGATCCTCTACCGTCACCGACCCTTTGTCGACACGGTGCTGCGCGGCCACCCGGGAGTCGCGCAATCGTTCCGCGCGCTCAACGACATTGCGCGCGAATCGGCCGTTGTGCATGACGTCGATGCCGTGCTGGCCATCGGGTGCGCGGTACCCGCGCAATGTTGCGCAGGCGGCGGTCAGCGCCTCGGCGGTGGCGGGGTCGAGAACCGTGGCGCGCGGCTTGCCGTAGCGGACCGCGATTTCCACCAACTCATCAGGTGTGTAGGACTCGAAGCGCAGTTTGCGGTTGAACCGGCCCGCCAGACCAGGGTTGACGGTGAGGAATTCGTCGACTTCCTTTTCGTATCCCGCGCCGATGAAGCAGAAGTCGAAGCGGTGCACCTCGAGCGCGACCAGCAGCTGGTTGACCGCCTCCATGCCGATCATGTCCGGCCGACCGTCCTGGTGGCGTTCCACCAGCGAATAGAACTCGTCCATGAACAGGATGCGGCCCAGCGACCGATTGATCAGCTCGTTGGTCTTGGGCCCCGACGCGCCGATGTGCTCCCCGCAGAAATCCGCCCGCTTCACTTCGACGATCTCCGGATGGCGCACGATGCCCAGCCCAGCGTAGATCTTGCCGAGCGCCTCGGCGGTGGTGGTCTTACCGGTGCCCGGTGGTCCGACCAGCAGCATGTGGTTGGTCTGATTGGCCACGGGCAGGCCCGCCGCCAGCCGCAGCGCACGAACCTCGATCTGGTCTTCAAGTTCGGCTACCGCGCGTTTAACGTCGGCCAATCCGACTTGGTTGTCGAGTAGCGCGCGACCCTCCTGCAGCAGTTCGGTGCGACGCTCCCGGTGCTCCTCCTCCTGTCGCTGCTGCTCTGACAGCTCGGTGGTCACATCCCATTTGTTGGTGCGGGAACTGATGGCGTCCTCGTCGGTGACGACCAACTGCAGGGCGGGGTCGGCAAGCGCTTGCTTGGCCGGCTCGATCAACGCGCCGTTGATCGTCGCCTTGGACAGCCAGATCTGCGCCTTGGGCTCTTCGCCGAGCTGGCGATGTGCCATCCCCCGCACATAGGCGAGGTCGGCGGCGATCAACGGGAAGTCGGTGGGATCGACTGCGGTGACAGCGGTCTCGAGGTGCTGACGACGCGTCTCGGTCGGGCCGCCGAACCCGGCGCGCAGTTCGACCCGATCGGTCCATTCCAGCGCGACGCGCGCCTGCCCGAGATGGGCCGCGGCATGTGCCGCCAGCGTGCAAGTGGCCGCGGTGACCGCCGACATGATGATGGCCTGCGGTGGCAAGATGGCCGCCGCCACCGAGATGACGTCCGGCCATCGTTGGGTGGCGAACATCAGATAGGACTCGATGTACTGCTTCCACTGGTGGTTCTCCCAGGTGTCGAGCAGCGTCGAATCACCAAGCAGCGCTTCGGCTTTCTCGTATTGGCGATCGTCGATGAGCGCACTCGCCAGCGCCAGGCCGGCATGCGAGGCCTCGGTCACCGAGATCGACAGATACGGCCCGGCTTTGATCGGGGCCGACAGTCGCGCCCCGATCCGGTTGGTCTCGCGGTGCAGCCGGCTGCCGTAGTTGTAGAGCTGTTCGACGGTCGACAACGCCTCGTCACCCGCGGCGATCCGGCCCAGCCAGGCGTCGGCCATCGAGGGGTCGACTTCGGTTGCCTCCCGAAACCGGGCAGCCGCGGCGGCGGGGTCGCTGTCGAGCAACGCCATCGCCGCATCGAAATACTTTCGCGCGGCGGCCGGCGTCGTGCTGCTGGTCATGGGGTGTCCACCGCTTCGAGATCAGGGGTTCGCAATGACATCGGTTCCGACGATACGTATCTATTCTCGGCGCGGAATAGCTCCACTTCGACCACATGCAGGTGACCGTCGGCCGCGATCACATCGACCGTCGCCGGACCCGTCTGGGTGATCAACACGTTTGCGGTTCCCCGGTACGGCTCGCCCGGCTCGCCTATCGAGATGAGGGTGTTGGGTCGCGGCGCCGGCGACATGCTGCCGTCGACGACGCTGACCGTGGTGCCCGACACCGGCTTCGGCTGATCGGTCACGGCGACGTCCGGCATGCGAACACTGGCCCACCGCTGCATGTTTCGAGTGTGCACGGTGATCCGCTCGCCGGCACCGGCCAGGCGGATGATGAACCGCTTGGCCAGCGCGTCCTCTGCGGCGACATGCACCCGGCTGAACTCCCCGGCGTCGTCGAGCGGCAGCAGCATGCGATTCCCGCCGGCGACCTTGCCGAGCAGCACACCCGACGGTCCGATCGGCACGACGAGCGGACCGTGCAGCACACCACGACGGATGCCGCGCAGGGGTGGCAGCGGTCCGCACAGACTGGCGGCGACGGCTTGGGCCTGCTCGCCCCACAGGGTCTTCAGTCGCATGCTCAGCGATGCCGAAGGTGGCTGGGCGCTGCGTACGGTGACGGTGGCCGTCGCGGTGCCGTCACTGAAAAGCGTGATGTTCTGCACGATCCCGTCGACGCGTGCCGACCACGCTTCGGCCAGCGTGTCCGAGGTGATGTCGCCGGGCCGGTACCAATAGGTGGTCAACCACCCGCTGTCGCCGCGCACCGATCGCCACCGCCGATTCGAGACGTCCAGCGCCGAGCGGCCCAACCGCCGCTCCATCTCAACGATGTCGGTGGCGGTGGCGACCTTGGCGCGGATGCCGTGTTGGCGCAGCGCCGCGCTGATCCGCTGGGCGGCCGCGAGGGTGGCGGTACCGAGCGAGGTGCGCCCGCGCAGCGCCTCAACATTGGCCAGGGCCGCGATGCGCACGATGAGCCAGGTCTCGCGTTGGCCGGCGTAGGGCGGCGTGCCGATCAGCGTGTCATACACCCGGGGATAGTCACCCGTGCTGCGACGGCGAGCGCCCGCAGTGACAACGCTGAGCGAATCCAGGGTGAGACCCAGGCTCTGGTGCAGCAGCGGCATCAGTTCGGTGACATCGAAGGAGTTTTCGGTATAGGTCGCGGTGGAACCGGTGAACAGCGTTGGTGCGTGCGCCTTTCCGAGCAGCTGGACCGCGGCCACCGCGACGCCGTCCTGGTAGCGGATGCCGCCACCGGCACGGTCGTTGGCCACCGTGAGCGGCTCGGTCCACGCGATCGGGCGACGGCGCCGAAGCCACAGGATCAGCCAGGACCACATCGGCTGACCGCGCCATCGGATGGCGCCGAGCGCGATTCCGGTCACCAAACCCGCTGCCGCACCGGGGTATCCGCCAACCGCCCATCCAATCGTGGCGGCGATGAAGATGGCGAAGATGATCGTCAGCTTCGTGGCGGCGGTCATCGCTCGCGCCTCGCTCGAACGATCAGCGCGACGACGGCGATCGTCGCCGCCACGACACCGGCGAAGATCATGGCGACATTGCGGGCGCGGTGATCCGGTAGCGGTGGCGGCGGTGCCGGGTGTAGAACACGACTGGCAGCCGCGGGTGAAAGCCGTTCCCCCGCAGGCACATCGAAGGTCAACGCGGCCACCGGGTCCACTACGCCGTAGCCAACTTGGTTGTCTACACCGCGGGGTGGATTGTGCGCGGTCTGCAGAATCCTGTTGATGATCTGGTGCGCGGACAGTCCCGGATATTTGGCCCGCACCAAAGCGGCCACCCCGCTGACATACGCCGCGGAAAAGCTGGTGCCCCAGAACGGCATGTTCTTCTCGCCCGGCCGGATCGGCGGGTAGCCATTCACCGGTCCCCCGGTTTCCGGCGATAGGCCCATGATCCCGACGCCCGGTGCCGCCGCCGCGACCCAGGGTCCTGCCAGGCTCTTGTTGATCGGTGCGCCGGTGTTGTCGACCGCGCCCACCGACAACACATAGTCGGAGAACCAGGACGGCGACGATACCGTCTTGACTTGGTGCCAGTCGCGCGGGTCGGACGCGTTGAGCGGGTCGAAGGTCGGGTTTTGGGCGCAGCCTTCTTCGTTGTCATTGCCGGCGGCGGCGACGATGACCGCGTCCTTGACCGTAGCCGCGTACCAGACGGCGGCGCCGATGGCGGTCTGATCCAGCGGATCGGCGGCCGAAACACAGGCTGTGACACTGATATTGATCACTTTCGCGCCCATGTTCGCCGCGTGCACAATCGCGCTGGCCAGTGTCGCGATGGTGCCGGCCTTCTTGCGTCCCTCGAAGTCGCCGCCGCCGGGGTTCACCGGCTCGAAGGCACGCGAGGACTGGCGGATGGAGATGACGGTCGCGTGCGGTGCGATGCCCGCGACTCCGTCGGGTGCGCCCGGGGGCGGTGGTGGCACCTCGGGATCGTCGGGCTGTCCGGGCGCCGGGTCCCCCGGCCCGTTCGATGGCGCGTCCGGTGGGGGCGGTGGTGGCGGCGGTGCCACCGTCTGGGTGATCGTCACCGGCGAGGGCGGTGGCGGAGGTGCGGGCGGCGGCGGTGGTCCGCCGGGTGGCGGTGCTCCCGCATCGGTTGGCGGCGGGCCCGCCGGTGGCGGGAAGGCGGGGGTGCTCGGCATCGGGGCCGGCATCGGAGTGCCTTGCGGCGCGGCGCCAATCACGGACGCCACGACGGTGCCATGCGCGTCGCAGTCGCTCAGACCGTCACCGCCCATGATGTAGTCGCCACCGGCCACCACCGGCAGTCGGCGACTCGGGTTGATGCCGGTGTCGATGACCGCGACGGGCACCCCGTTGCCGGTCGAGTACTGCCAGGCCTTGCTGACGTTGAGCATCGTGAAACCGGGCGCGGGCAGGGCCACGTTCGGATCGGCGACGGTAATCGTTCGCGCACAGGCGAAGGCTTGCCGCATCGGCTGATCGGACGCCGGCTTGCCGTCGGCCGGCACCCGGCCGGGATCCACAACTGGCGGTGGAATCCCTTGAGCCGCAGGTAGTCCCGCTATCAAGGTGACCAGCAGGCTCGTCAGCGCCGTGGCGGCGACCCGCTGGGTCATTGCGCGAGCGGTGAGCGCCATCCGGGTCATCGCATGCGCACCCAGGTGAACAATCCGCCGATCCATGCGGCCAGCGGCAGGGCCGCGATGATCGCTGCGATCTCCACCCATTCGGCGGTCATCCGCACCAACGGGGTGAATCGGGTGATCGGCACGAGCAGGGCGGCCAGCAGGCCGGTGCCGCCGAACACGGCCAGAACCAGGGCGCCCCAAAACAGCCCGTAGCCCGATGAAGTGGACTCGTGCAGAACGAATTTCGCGACACCGACGCACAACGCCGCGGCGGCGCCGCAGACCAGCGCGATCGCCTGTCGTTTGTCGGCGAAAGCCCGCCCCCGGCTGATGAAGATCACTACGAACAGGCCGGCCAGCACGGCGGCCGGCAGACTGCGGTCGCGACCCGGCATCAGGGTGGTCCACACCGCGACGGGCAGGGTCAGGCCCGCTCCCACGCAGATTCCGGTCAGTACGTTGTTGGCGTGGACCGCCGCGAGCGCGATCTGAGCACCGCGCGGCGTGGTGTCGGAATTGGCTTCGTCGTCGGCGCCTTCCTCGACCGGCGACACCGCGTCAGCGGGTAGGCCCGCGCTGCGCCGGAACAGATCGCGCCCGGTGATCGAGCCGAAGTAGGGCGGCCGGATCCGCGCGACCCACAGCGCGATCGTCGGGGCCATGGTCAGCAGCAGGAGCAGGGCGACAAGCGCGCACATGCCCAGCCATTGCGCCGGCACGGGCCACCACATCCGGGCCGCGGCGGCCGCCCCGCCGAGACCCAGTACTGTCACCACGGTCGCGGCCACATTCGCGTGACGCCCGGTCGCGGACGTGATTCCACAGGTCAGCACCGCGCCTGCCAGAGCGGCGATAAACGCATGCGCGGCCCCGACCTGTCCCGGCGCGCCGGACGCGAGGCTGGCCGTGAGCAAGGGCAACGCGATCCAGCCGAGCCCGTCGACCATGTCGGTGCGACCCGGCCACCATCGCCACGCCGTGGTCGCGCCACCGGCGATCAGCAGACCGGCCACCCCGGTCACGATGGTGGGCATCAGCGAGTCGGTTGAGACGCGTTGGCGCACAGCCAGTCCCAACAGGGTCAGGGAGACCATCGCCAGGATTACCAATGCGGTGTGCGCGGCGGTTTTGAGCGTGACCGGCTCGAACAGTGCCTTGCCGACCCGGGCCAAACCCGTCGACAACGACTCGTACTGCGGCTCGAACGATTCCCCTGCTACCGCCGGGACCAGGGTGAGCGTGGCGCCGTCTTCGACGCCGAGTTCGTCAAGCGTCTTCGTGACGTCCAGCCGTACCCCGTTGGCCTTGTGAAGTTCGTATCCGATGCCGGACTCCAGTCCGATGAAACCCCGGCGTTTGAGTTCCTCGTTGAGTAGCTCGACGACGTTGTCGATGAAGGCCTCGATCGGCACCGAGGCCGGATAGACCTGCGAAACCAGATGTTCTCCGCATACGACGGCGACCGCACAACGGGCTGGAAACGAGACCTTACCCACGTATGGGGTCATTTAACGCGGCCTGTCGGCATCTGGAATGTATTTGTCGGCCAATGCCGCGGTGATTTCGAATATGCGCAGGCGGGTTTTCTTTTTCAATTCATGCCGGGTGTCAATGATCCCGCCCTTTGCGAGGAATGGGTCGTACGGCATGAATTCGACGGTTGCGCCCGATTGAGCGAAACGCTCGGTGAGATAAGTGCGCGCCTCCGCGTCGTATTTATCGCGACTGTCGTTGAGGATGACCATGCTGCGCGACACCAGCTCGTGGTAGCCCATCGAGCGCAGCAGGTCGATCGCGCGGGTCACCGGCAACGAGGTGTCGGCGGTGAGGCCGGACACGAAGACCAGGGTGTCGCACGCGTCGAGCACCGCCTTCATCACCGGGTGCTCGAGATCGTCGGAGGTATCCACCACGATCACGGTGTGGGTGCGGCGCAGCCGCGACAGCACTCCGGAGAACATCGAGGCCACCAACGGTCGCGGCTGGTCGGACGCGCGGTTGCCGGCGAGCACGTCGAGTCCAAGGCTGTTCTGCCCCAAGTGTTCTCGGATATCGGCGTAGCCCTGCACGTCGGTGTCGTTGAGGACCGCCGCGTAGTCGCCCGGCGGAGATTCGTCGATCCGCCCGGCCAGCGTGCCGAAGCCGGGGGCCGCGTCGATCGCGACGACGTTCTCGGGCCGACACTCGCGGAACACCGCACCGATGCAGGCGGTCATCGTGGTCTTACCGACGCCCCCCTTTCCCGAGACGACCCCCACCACGTACTGCTTGCGGATGTGACGACGGATGCGCTCCTGCAGCTCGCGATAGTGTCTCTCGGACGGCGATTCGCCGAAGTTGATGACATGGCCCGACACCTGATACAGGAATTTACGCCAGCCTCCGCCGGGCGGAATTTTGCGCGGGGCGACCATATCGGAAATGCGTAATGTTCCGGACACTGAATCTTGGTTTTGGTACTGCGGGGCGGGCGGTTCTCGCCGAGTCGGTCCGCCCTGATCCGGTGAATTGGATGAGCCCGTCCACGGATTCGTCACGATGCCGATGCTATCATTTTGGCACTGCCTTTCGACTACACGACTTTTCGGTACGAATGCCATTCCTCGTGGGCCGGTAACCGCCGCACCATCTGGTTGATCGCGATACCGATGTTGGTCTTGGTCCCCGGCGCGATGATCATCCAGTTCTTGCCCCCGGACGAAACCTGTTCGGCGACGACACGTCCTTCCGTCGTATCGATGATCGTCACCGCGCCCGGTTCAAAGTGCGTCCGGGTGGCCAGGCCGGTTTCCACCCCAGACTGCAGGGCGACGAACGAGGCCTGGGCCGAGCGACTGGGATCGGTGGCCAGTTTCAACATGTGCACCTGATCGGCATCGAGGCCTTGATTGCCCAGAAACTCGTGCAGCGATCGCTCGTCGGTGGCAGTGGCGCGCATCGCGTCCGCATCCAGCGTGACCGGCCGTAGCGGCGCGGGATCATTTGCGCCGCATAGTCTTTCGATCTGTGCGTTGAGCGCCGCACTGGCCGTGCCCTCGTTGTTCGCGATGCCCGCCCCGGTGATCCGGACCAGGTCTCCGGATCGTTCGATGGCGACCCACCACTGCGCGAACCTGGCGAGCAGTGCGCGCGCCGGTTCGCCGCCGTCGGCCAGGCGGAAATGCACCAGCAATCCGATGTCGCGGCGCGACAGCACGGTCAGCCATTCGACGATCGCGCCGTCGACGGAATCGGTTTCGTCGATCGCCCCGGCGGCGCGCAGCTCCGCGGTCACCGGGTGTGCCAGCGCCGCGTGTTTGGGCTCGACGCGGGGCAGATGCGGTCGCAGCCCCATCTCGGGAGCCAGGACCTCGATGCCGGTGAGTACTTGTAGGACCCAGAGGCCGTCTAGAGAGGTGGTCAGCACGGTCTTCCCTTAGAGCCAAGCGCGGGGCGCACGCTTACGTGCGCCCCGCCGAGCCCTGGTTACACGAAAAAGGCGCCGATCGCGTTGTCGGCGTTGATCGCGGCCTCGTGCACATTGCCGACGGTGTGCCCGTGCAGGCTGACGGTCTGAATCATGTCCTGCAACCCGTGCAGCATCTGCTGTTGCGCGTCGAAGAACGCCGTGGCGCCCTGGCCCTGAAAGAACTCGGCCAGCGACTGGGTGATGTGCAGCACGTCGTCGTGAATTTCCATCAACTGCGCGGCTTGGGTTGCGATGTCACCGGTGAGGCCGCTGACGACGGCGTGGTTGTAGGTAATCTGGTCTGACATTTTTGTTATTCCTTACGGTAATTGGGCTATTGGGGTTACCGACTTAGGCGGACTGGGCTCCGCCGAACACACCATTGAGGTTGTGGGCCGAATCGGCTTCGTGGTGTTCCATCAGCGTGGCCGTCTTGCCGAGACCGTGCGCCAACCGGTTGCCGCCGGTCATGATCTGCTGCAGGTCGTGCTGGATTTGGCCGGCCGTGTTCAGCGACGTCGTCCCCGCCTGGCCGGTCCACCCGGCGGCGCTGACGACGTTCTCGTGGCCGCTCAGGTATTGATTGGCGATGGCGGCTGCCTCTTGCAGGCGCGACTCGATCTTCTGCTGTGAAGCGCGCAGCAGGTCCGGTGTGACAACGGTTGAACTTGGCATTTTTTCTCCCTCGATTTCCTAGGCCTCCCCGACCGGATATGGATAAGAGTGTAGACAGGGATCGGGGTCTGTCACTTCAGTTGGTTTGCCTGCTGCACAGGCGTTGATCTACCCATTCGCGAAAGCCGTAAAACACCATGTCAAAGCCGGGTCGCGCCATCTGCGGACCCGTCACCGTCGGTATCGGATAACCGGACATCCCAGCGCCCGTCGCCGTCGGTATCCACATAACCGGTCACGCCGGTCTCGTCGGTGCACAGCACCCGGTCGGCCACCCCATTGCCGTCGACGTCCAGCAGCCGATCGTCTGGATGCCCTATCCCGTCGAAGTCGACCAGCGGCCCGCCGGTGTGCTCGATCCCGTCGAGCCCGTACCAGCGCAATCCCCCGGCCCGGTCCACCGCCACCGCCCACGTTCCCGACCCGTCGTCGGTGAAGTACGCCTCGGGGGTGCCGTCATTGTCGAGATCGAGTACCGCGTGATCGACCAATCCATCCCCGTCGAAGTCGGCTAACGCGTCGTCGCGCATGCCGTCGTGGTCGAAGTCCAGCCCCATCGATTCGAGACGGCCGTCGTGATCGAGGTCCAGGTCGGGTTGGCCGTGCCACATCGCCGCGCCGTTATCGCCTGCCAAGCAGTAGTCCATACCTTTCCGACGCACGTCGAACGTCGGTGGTTCCGGCGCCGCCGACACGTCGGCCCGCAGGATCTTCAATGCTTCGAAATGGGCAACTACTAAAACTCGTCGGCGGCGCCCACGGCCAGACTCAAGCGTTGCCGCGCGTCTTCCACCAGGCGAGCAGCTCCGCGGTGGCTTCCTCGTCGGTCAGCGGGCCGCGGTCCAGGCGTAGCTCCTTGAGGAACCGCCACGCCTCGCCGACCTGCGGCCCGGCCGGGATGTCCAGCAGCTCCATGATCCGATTGCCGTCCAGATCGGGCCGCACCCGCGCCAGATCCTCCTGGGCGGCCAGCTCGGCGATGCGCGCCTCGAGCCGGTCGTAGTTGGCCTGCAGCCGTGCGGCGCGGCGCTTATTGCGGGTGGTGCAGTCGGCGCGGACCAGCTTGTGCAACTGCGGCAGCAGCGGCCCGGCGTCGGTGACGTAGCGGCGCACCGCGGAGTCGGTCCACTTCCCGTCGCCGTAGCCGTGGAACCGCAGATGCAGATACACCAACTGGGAGACGTCGTCGACCATCTGCTTGGAGTACTTGAGCGCCCGCATCCGCTTGCGCGTCATCTTGGCGCCGACGACCTCATGGTGGTGAAAGCTCACGCCGCCGTTTTCTTCGTGGCGTCTGGTGGCGGGCTTGCCGATGTCGTGCAGCAACGCCGCCCAGCGCAGCACCAAGTCGGGGCCGTCGTCTTCGAGTTCGATGGCTTGGCGCAGCACGGTCAACGAGTGCTGGTAGACGTCCTTGTGCTGGTGGTGTTCGTCGATGGCCATCTGCATGGCCCCGACTTCGGGCAGCACGACCTCACCCATCCCGGTCTGCACCAGCAAGTCGATCCCGGCGACCGGGTCGGCGCCCAACAGCAGCTTGTCCAGTTCGGCGGCCACCCGTTCGGCGCTGATCCGGGCCAGCTGCGGGGCCATCTCCTCGATCGCCGTCCGCACCCGGGGGGCGACGGTGAACCCCAGCTGCGAAACAAACCGCGCGGCGCGCAGCATCCGCAGCGGGTCGTCTCCGAACGACACCGACGGCGCCGCCGGGGTGTCCAGTACGCGCGCCTTGAGCGCCGCCAAACCGCCGAGGGGATCGAGGAATTCGCCCGGGCCGGCCGACGTGATACGCACGGCCATCGCGTTCGCGGTGAAATCGCGGCGCACCAAGTCGTCTTCAAGGCGGTCACCGAACTTCACCTCGGGATTGCGCGACACCTGGTCGTAGCTGTCCGCGCGGAACGTGGTGATCTCCAGGCGGTGCTCGTCCTTGCCGACGCCCACGGTGCCGAATTGGATGCCGGTCTCCCAGACCGCGTCCGCCCAGCCCCGCACGATCTGCTGCACCTGCTCGGGCCGCGCGTCGGTGGTGAAGTCCAGGTCGGGGCTCAACCGGCGCAGCAGCGCGTCGCGCACCGATCCGCCGACCAGATAAAGGTCGTGCCCCGCGGCCTCGAACAAGGCGCCCAATCCGCCCAGCGCGGCGGCGTGCTGATTCAGGGCAATCCACGCCGACGTCAGCAGCTCTACATCGTCGGCGGCTTCAGACACGTTCGATCAGCCTAGTCGTGTGACGATGCGGGCAGGGACGGCCCGCTGAGGAGCACAACAATTCAGCCTAGTCGTGTGACGATGCGGGCAGGGACGGCCCGCTGAGGAGCACGACAATTCAACTCAGTCGTGTGACGATGCGGGCAGGGACGGCCCGCCGAGGAGCACGACAATTCAACCTAGTCTTCCGCGGGCCGTCGTCGCGCCCGCACCAGCGGCGAGTGTGTCCGGAAGAACAGCTCGTGCCAGCTACTATCGCTTGGGTGTCGGATGGCGAACAAGCCAAACCACGTCGACGTCGGGGGCGCCGCCGCGGTCGTGGCGGTGTCGGCGCGTCCGAAAACGACGCCGACGCCAAGGTGACCGCCGACTCGGCGGCAAACAACAGGCGTCGACCGCGCCCAGCCCGCCGGGTGCCGGAGCGGCTGCGGACCGTGCATGAGACATCTGCGGGCGGCCTGGTCATCGACGGCATCGACGGCCCGATGGACGCGCAGGTCGCGGCCCTGATCGGGCGCATCGATCGGCGTGGACGGATGCTGTGGTCGTTGCCCAAGGGGCACATCGAACTCGGCGAGACGGCCGAGCAGACCGCCATTCGCGAGGTCGCCGAGGAGACCGGGATCCGCGGCAGCGTGTTGGCCGCACTCGGACGCATCGACTACTGGTTTGTCACCGACGGTCGTCGGGTGCACAAGACCGTGCACCACTATTTGATGCGCTTCTCCGGCGGGGAGTTGTCCGACGAGGACCTTGAAGTCGCCGAGGTGGCGTGGGTGCCGATGCAGGAACTGCCGTCGCGGTTGGCCTACGCCGACGAACGTCGGCTCGCCGAAGTCGCCAACGAGCTGATCGGAAAGCTGCAGACCGACGGTCCCGCCGCGCTTCCGCCGCTGCCGCCCAGCACGCCCCGGCGCAACCCGCAGACCCATTCCCGAACCCGGCATTCCGACAAGCCCCGCGGTCGTAAGAACGGTCACGGGCCGGGGCCGTGACCGCGCCCCGACTCTGCTGGGCCGCCTTGTTGCGCCTTGCCGTCGTGATCGGCATCGTCGCCGGTTTTGCGGTGGTACTCACCGGCCCCATCGGCGCGCCCCGCGCCGCGGCCAACGAACCCGGATCGACGCCGTTCGTCCGCGTCCGCATCGACCAGGTGACCCCGGACGTCGTCACCACGACCAGCCCGGCGGTCGTCACTGTCAGCGGAACGGTGACCAACATCGGTGATCGCCCGGTGCGCGACGTGATGGTCCGGCTCGAACACGCCGCCGCGGTCACCACCTCGGCGAGCCTGCGCACCTCGCTGGATGGCGGCACGGATCAATACCAGCCGGCCGCCGACTTCCTCACGGTGGCACCCGAACTCCAGCGGGGCCAAGAGGTCGGTTTCACCCTGTCCGCGCCGCTGCGCTCGCTGGCCAAAGCGTCGCTCGGGATCAACCAGCCGGGTATCTATCCCCTGCTGGTCAACGCCAACGGCACCCCCGACTACGGTGCCCCCGCCCGCCTGGACAACGCGCGGTTCCTGCTGCCGGTGATCGGGGTGCCGCCCGACCGCGCCGATGCCCTGGAATCCGCGGTCGCGCCGGACACCTCGAAACCCGTGTGGGTGACCATGCTGTGGCCACTGGCCGACCGCCCCCGGTTGTCCCCGGGCCAACCGGGCGGCACCATCGGAGTCCGCCTGGTCGACGACGACCTGGCCTCCTCATTGGCCACCGGCGGCCGGCTGGACATCCTGCTGTCCGCGGCTGAGGTCGCAACCAGCCATGACGTCGACCCCGACGGCGCGGTCGGCCGCGCGCTATGCCTGGCCATCGACCCGGACCTGCTGGTGACCGTCAACGCGATGACGGCCGGCTATGTCGTGTCCAACTCCCCCGACGGGCCGGCACAACAGCCGGGCACCCCGACGCACCCCGGCACCGGGCAGGCGGCCGCGACCGGCTGGCTGAACCGGTTGCGCGCGTTGGGCAGGCGCACGTGCGTCGCCCCGCTGCCCTACGCGCTGGCCGATCTCGACGCGTTGCAGCGCGTCAACGATCCGGGCCTCAGCGCGATTGCCACGACCAGCGTCGGCGACATCGTCGACCACATTCTGGACGTCTCCTCCATCCGCGGTGCCACGCTGCTCCCGGACGGCCCGCTGACCCGCGACACGGTCGACCTGCTCAGCGCCAACAACAGCACGGTCGCGGTGGCCGCCGGCGAGCTGGTCGCCCCGGACCCGCAGACGTCGTCCGCGCCCGACGCCGTCGACACCGCACCGCGGCGGCTGTCCCCGCAGGTGGTGGTCGCGCCGTTCGACCCAGCGGTCGGTGCGGCGCTCGCCGGTGCGGGCAACAGCCCCAGCGTGCCCACCTATCTGGACCCGTCGCTGACGGTTCGGCTCGCGCACGATTCCAACACCGCGCGCCGGCAGGACGCCCTGGGCTCGATGCTGTGGCACGCGCTGGACCGAGACGCCCCGCCGCGCACCCAGCTCCTGGTTCCGCCGGCGACGTGGAACCTGGGCGCCGACGATGCGCAGGTGATCCTGACGGCGCTGGCAACGACGATCCGTTCCGGGCTAGGGGTGCCCCGGCCGCTGCCGGCGGTGATCGGCGACGCTCAAGCCGTCGAGGGGGGCCACGCCGAGCCGGCGCAACCGCTGGACGTCGCCGCCCCCGAGCGGGGCCGGTTCGGCGAGAACGTCATCGCCGACATCAACGGCCAGGCCGGCCGGTTGTGGAAACTGACCGCCGCGCTCAGCACCGACGAGCGCACCGGCCTGACCGGCGTCCAGTACACCGCTCCGCTGCGCGAAGACATGCTGCGCGCGCTGAGCCAGTCCGAACCGACCGATACCCGCAACGGGCTGGCCCAGCAACGGCTGGCGGTCGTCGGTAATACGATCAACGACCTGTACGGTGCCGTGACGATCGTCAACCCCGGCGGGTCGTACACCCTGGCCACCGAGCACAGTCCCCTGCCGTTGGCGCTGCACAACGGTCTCGCCGTGCCGATCAAGGTCCGCCTGCAGGTCGACGCCCCGCCCGGGATGACCGTGACCGACGTCGGTGAGATCGAACTGCCGCCCGGTTACCTGCCGCTGCGGGTGCCGATCGAAGTGAACTTCACCCAGCGCGTCGCGATCGACGTCACGCTGAGAACCCCGGACGGCACGCGGCTGGGCGACCCGGTGCGCATGTCGGTGCACTCCAACGCCTACGGCAAGGTGCTGTTCGCGATCACCCTGACCGCGGCGGCGGTGCTGGTGCTGCTCGCCGGGCGCCGGTTGTGGCATCGGTTCCGCGGCCAGCCCGACCGCGCCGACCTGGACCGCCCCGACCCGCCCCACCACCATCCCGCCGACACGGGGCGTGAGGTCGGCGGCCGCGTCGACGAAGAGCACCGCGTATGAAACCCGCCTACCGGCGATCCCATCCTCAGCAACCGCCGCCGCGGCAGCAGCCGCCACCACGGCCGTCCGGGCCGCCGGGCCGGATTCCGTCGCCGACGGGACCGCTGCCGCCAGTGACTGACCTGCCCACCCGGCGGGTGGAGCTGTCCGACGCCGCCGTGGTGTCGCGATCGTGGGCGATGGCATTCGCGACACTGGTCAGCCGGATCACCGGCTTCGGCCGGATCGTGGTGCTGGCCGCAATCCTGGGTGCGGCACTGTCCAGCGCCTTCTCGGTAGCCAATCAGCTGCCGAACCTGGTCGCCGCGCTCGTGCTGGAGGCGACCTTCACCGCGATCTTCGTGCCGGTGCTGGCACGGGCCGAACAGAGCGACCCCGACGGTGGCGCCGCGTTCGTCCGGCGCCTGGTCACGGTGACCACCACCCTGCTGGTGTTCGCCACCATCGTTTCGGTGGCGGCCGCGCCGCTGCTGGTCCGGCTGATGCTCGGTCGCAGCCCGCAGGTCAACGAGCCGCTCACCACCGCATTCGCCTACCTGCTGCTGCCGCAGGTGCTCGCCTACGGCCTCACGTCGGTCTTCATGGCAATCCTGAACACCCGCAACGTCTTTGGGCCGACGGCGTGGGCGCCGGTCGTCAACAATGTCGTCGCGCTGGCGACCCTGGCGGTGTATCTGGTCGTCCCCGGTGAGCTGTCGGTGGATCCCGTCCGGATGGGCAACACCAAGCTGTTGGTGCTCGGTATCGGTACCACGCTGGGCGTGTATGCGCAGACCGCGGTACTGCTGGTCGCGCTGCGCCGCGAGCGCGTCAGCCTGCGCCCACTGTGGGGAATCGACCAGCGGCTCAAGCGATTTGGCGCGATGGCCGCCGCGATGGTGCTCTATGTGCTGATCAGCCAGCTGGGCTTGGTGGTGGGCAACCAAATCGCCAGCACCGCGGCGGCTTCCGGCCCGGCGATCTACAACTACACCTGGCTGGTGCTGATGCTGCCGTTCGGCATGATCGGCGTCACGGTGCTGACCGTCGTGATGCCGCGCCTGAGCCGCAACGCGGCCGCCGACGACACCGAGGCGGTGCTCGCCGACTTGTCGCTGGCCACCCGGCTGACGCTGATCACGCTGATTCCGATCGTGGCGTTCATGACCGTCGGCGGGCCGGCGATCGGTAGCGCGCTGTTCGCCTACGGTCACTTCGGCGGGGTCGACGCCGGATACCTGGGCGCCGCGATCGCCTTGTCGGCGTTCACGCTGATCCCGTACGGCCTGGTGCTTCTGCAGCTGCGCGTGTTCTACGCGCGCGAGCAGCCCTGGACGCCGATCGTGATCATCCTCGTCATCACGGCCGTCAAGATCGCCGGATCGGTGCTCGCGCCGCATCTGACCCACGATCCCCAGCTGGTGGCCGGCTACCTCGGGCTGGCCAACGGGCTGGGGTTCTCCGCCGGTGCGCTCGTCGGCTACTACCTGCTGCGACGCACGCTGCTGCCGGGCCGCGGTCAGCTGATCGGGTCCGCGGAGGTGCGGACGATCCTGGTGACGATCGTCGCGTCGATGCTGGCCGGCCTGATCGCCCACATCACCGACCGGCTGTTGGGGCTGGCCGCATTGACCGCGCGCGGAGGCGCTGCTGGTTCCCTGCTGCGGCTGTTGGTGCTGGGCTGCATCATGGCGCCGATCATGGCGACGGTCATGGTTCGTGCGCAGGTCCCGGACGCGGTGGCGGCATTGGGGGCGGTCCGTCGCCGGATCGGCGGTCGCGGCGCCAAGCCGGCCGCGGCCCTGGAATCCCGGCCGCCCGATGCCCCACGGGGATCGTCTCAGCCGGGCCCGGTCACGTACCCTGAGCAGAGGAATTCGTCCCCGCCGGGGGTTGATGCGGTCCAGGAGCCGATCCGGCGCAGGCCTGCGGATCGAGCGGGCGACGCCCGGCTAGCGAAAGGACCGGAGGTGACCGACCGCCCCTTGGAGAGCGCTGCCTCGGGCCCTGGGTCCGGATTGGGTTCAGGCGGCGAGCGCCCCTCGCAAATAGCAAGGCCGACTGCCGACGACTTCCAGCCCGATATACCGGCCGGGCGCAAGCCCGAACCATCCGGGCCGCCGCCGTCGGAGCCGCGCAACGGCGATGTCGTCCGCGAACGTGCCGCGGAATCGTCGGGTGATGACGTCCACCTGGTTCCCGGCGCCCGGATCGCCGGGGGCCGGTATCGGCTACTGGTCTTCCACGGCGGTGCGCCGCCGCTGCAGTTCTGGCAGGCACTCGACACCGCGCTGGACCGGCAGGTGGCGCTGACGTTCGTCGATCCGGACGGCGCCCTGCCCGAGGACGTTCTGCAGGAGATCCTGTCCCGCACGCTGCGGCTGAGCCGGATCGACAAGCCCGGGATCGCCCGCGTGCTCGACGTCGTCCGGAACCAACGCGGCGGCCTGGTGGTTGCGGAGTGGATCCGTGGCGGCTCGTTGCAGGAGGTGGCGGACACCGCGCCCTCGGCGGTCGGCGCCATTCGGGCGATGCAGTCGTTGGCCGTTGGCGCAGACGCCGCCCACCGCAACGGGGTCGCCCTGTCGATCGACCATCCCAGCCGGGTCCGGGTCAGCATCGACGGCGATGTGGTGCTGGCCTTCCCGGCGACCATGCCCGACGCCAACCCCGAGGACGACATCCGCGGCATCGGCGCCTCGCTGTACGCCCTGCTGGTCAACCGGTGGCCGCTGCCGGAGTTCGGGGTGCGCAGCGGACTCGCGCCGGCCGAGCGGGACGCATCGGGCCTACCCGTCGAACCCAACTCCATCGATCGCGACATTCCCTTTCAGATCTCGGCGGTCGCCGTCCGCTCCATCCAAGAGGATGGCGGAATCCGCAGTGCGTCAACGCTTTTGAACCTTTTGCAACAGGCCACCGCGGTGGCCGACCGCACCGAGGTGCTGGGCCCGATCGACGACTCCCCGCCACCTGAAGCCCCGCGAACGACCGGCCGGGAGTACGCGGCGATGGTGCGACGGCGCCGCAACCTGGCGATCGGCGCCGCCGCGGCACTCGCGATCATCGTGGTCGCGTTGTTGGTGCTGGCGTCGATCGTGAGCAAGATCTTCGGCAATGTCGGCGGCGGCCTCAACAAAGACGAGCTCGGGCTCAACGGGCCGAGCGCGTCGAGCGCGTCGTCGTCGCCGAACCCCGCCGCGGCGGGCAGCATCGTCAAACCCACTCGGGCCACGGTCTTTTCGCCCGACGGCGATGCCGACAATCCGGGTACGGCCGGGCAGGCGATCGACGGCGACCCGACCACCGCCTGGGCGACCGAGGTCTATACCGATGCCGTGCCGTTCCCCAGCTTCAAGCAGGGCGAGGGGCTGATCCTGCAGCTGCCGAAACCCACGGTGATCGGCCAGGTCAGCATCGATACGCCGAGCACCGGCACCAAGGTCGAGATTCGCGCCGCGTCCACGGCCTCGCCCTCGAAGCTGGACGACACCACCGTGCTGGCCCCGGCGTTCACCCTGAAGCCCGGTCATAACGTCATCCCGGTCAAGGCCGGCGCGCCGACGTCGAACCTGCTGGTGTGGATCTCCACCTTGGGAACCACCAGCGGCAAGAGCCAGGCCGGCTTCTCGGAGATCACCATTCAAGCCGCGTCCTGAGACTCACAACCCCGCCGTCGGGTGAAGTGCCGCACGGCACCCGATTGGATACTGTCCGGCCCGTGGGCGTCGGGGGGTTTATCCAGCAGGAACGCAGTGATGCCGAGCTGCTGGCCGCCCATGTCGCCGGTGACCGCTATGCGTTCGGCGAACTGTTCGGACGTCACCGGCGCCAGCTGCACCGCCTTGCCCGGCTGACTACCCGCACCCCCGAGGACGCCGAAGACGCACTGCAGGACGCCATGCTGTCGGCACACCGCGGCGCCGGCTCGTTTCGCCATGACGCCGCCGTCGGCAGTTGGCTGCACCGGATCGTGGTCAACGCCTGCCTGGATCGGCTGCGGCGCAGCAAATCTCACCGGACCGCGCCGCTCGAGGACGTCTATCCGGTGCCCGATCGCACGGCTCAGGTCGAAACGGCGATGGTGGTGCAACGCGCGCTGATGCGGCTTCCGGTCGAGCAACGCGCCACCATCGTGGCGGTCGACATGCAGGGCTATTCGATCGCCGACACCGCGGCGCTGCTGGGCGTCGCCGAGGGCACGGTCAAGAGCCGATGCGCCCGCGCCCGGGTGCGGCTGGCCCATCTACTCGGCTATCTGGACGCCGGCGCCCACACCGCCCCCGACCGCCCCGCCGGCCCGCATTAACGGGCCGCGCACGACCGTCGGGCCGGGCATGACGGACACTGGGGCGGATGGGCGACGCGGAGAACGAACCGGCGGATGATGATCCTGATCCTCGGAATGCGGGGGCGGACCCACCGCCGACGATCGAGTCGCTCGCCGACCTGCAGGCCGGTCTGCTGGACGACGAAGCCGCCGCCCGGCTGCGCAGGCAAGTGCGCCAAGACCCGCACGCCCGGCAGGTCATGGAGGCGTTGAATCAGGTGCGCCGCGATGTCGCGGCCGTCGGCGCGGACCCGGAATCGGCGCCCGAACCACCGGCCGCGGCAACGGAGCGGATCTTCGAGGCGCTGCGGGCAGCGGCCCCCGGTGCCTCGGCGAGGGTGGCGACTCACTCCGCACGCCCGCGCATCCGCCCCGCCCGGGTCGCCGCCGGGGTGGCCGGTGCCGGCGCCGTGCTCGCCGCAGTCGGTGTCGGCACGGTGGCGCTGCTCAACGAGCCCGAGCCCGCCCCGAGCGCCCCAACCACCGCCATGCACATCACGGTGTCGACTCCGCCGATGGCGATCCCGCTGTCGGCGTCCGAGATCGGTGCCCTGTTGAGCCGTGCTCCCGAGTACGGTCCGCTCGGCGACCCCGGTCGGCGCGCATCCTGCCTGGGCGGTCTCGGCTATCCGGCTTCCACACCGGTGCTTGCCGCGCGGCCGATCGAGATCAACGCGCGCCCCGGCGTGCTGCTGGTGCTACCCGCCGATAGTCCGGGCGACCTGGCGGTCTTTGCGGTGGCCCTGAACTGCAGCGCCGCCGATACGGGGCTATTAGCCAGCACCCAGGTCCCCCGCCCTTAAAGTGGTGCCACGTGCTGCGCGACACGGCCGGGAACACCCGCGCCTAGGCTGGCGTTCGACACGATTGAGAAATCTGTACTTCGAAAGGCTCGCATGACCGACACCGCTCATGACAAAGTCCACGACGTCATCGTCATCGGTTCCGGTCCGGCCGGGTATACGGCAGCCCTCTACGCGGCGCGCGCACAACTGGCGCCGGTGGTCTTCGAAGGCACGTCGTTCGGCGGAGCGCTGATGACCACGACCGAGGTGGAGAACTACCCCGGCTTCCGCGACGGCATCACCGGTCCGGAGCTGATGGACCAGATGCGCGAGCAGGCGTTGCGCTTCGGGGCGGACCTGCGGATGGAAGACGTCGAATCCGTTTCGCTGGACGGGCCGGTCAAGTCCGTCGTCACCGCCGAGGGTGAGACGTTCAAGGCGCGCGCCGTCATCCTGGCCATGGGCGCTGCGGCGCGTTACCTGCAGGTCCCCGGCGAGCAGGAACTGCTGGGCCGCGGGGTCAGCGCATGTGCCACCTGTGACGGATTCTTCTTCCGCGACCAGGACATCGCCGTGATCGGCGGCGGTGACTCGGCGATGGAAGAGGCGACGTTCTTGACCCGATTCGCCCGCAGCGTGACGCTGGTGCACCGGCGCGACGAATTCCGGGCCTCCAAGATCATGCTCGAGCGGGCGCGCACCAATGACAAGATCAAGTTCCTCACCAACCAGACCGTGGTCGCGGTGGACGGCGAGACTACTGTGACGGGATTGCGGTTGCGCGACAACATAACTGGTGAAGAGACCACACTCCCAGTCACGGGTGTGTTCGTCGCGATCGGTCACGAACCACGGTCGGCTCTGGTGCGCGACGTCATCGACGTCGACCCGGACGGCTACGTACTTGTCAAGGGCCGCACCACAAACACCACACTCGAAGGTGTCTTCGCGGCCGGCGACCTGGTGGACCGCACCTACCGGCAGGCCGTCACCGCGGCGGGCAGTGGCTGCGCGGCGGCCATTGACGCCGAGCGCTGGTTGGCCGAGCACGAAGAAACGGAAGTCGCCGGCGAAACGACGGCGGCCGGAAATGCGGACGATACCGATTTGATTGGAGCACCACGATGAGTGACGCCGAAAAAGCCGGAGCCACAAAGGAAGTCTCCGACGCTTCCTTCTCTGCGGACGTGTTATCCAGCAATAAGCCTGTGCTGGTTGACTTTTGGGCGACGTGGTGCGGACCGTGCAAGATGGTCGCGCCCGTTCTCGAAGAAATCGCGGCCGAGCGCTCGGATCAGCTGACCGTCGCGAAGCTCGACGTCGACGCTAACCCCGAGACGGCGCGCGACTTCCAGGTCGTATCGATCCCCACGATGATCCTGTTCAAGGACGGCCAACCGGTGAAGCGAATCGTCGGCGCGAAGGGCAAGGCGGCACTACTGCGCGAGCTTTCCGACGCGGTGCCCAACCTCACCTGATCGCGATCCGGTTTATCGCGGCGCATCGCCGCTCAGCCTGGGGTTTTCCGGATATTGAGCAGAATCTGCGACAATACCGCTTAGCTGTATTGCATTTGTGAGCCTGTCAGTTTGTCCCGGAGGGCCCTTGGTATGTCGAGTCCGCGCCGCGAAAACGGCGACGCTCTGCGCTGTGGTGACCGCAGCGCAGCTGTGACCGAGATCCGGGCCTCGCTGGCTGCATTGGGGCTACTGGACGGCGCCGGCGAAGACCTGACGACGGGCCGGCATGTGTACCTCGAGGTCTTCGACGCCCAACTGGACCAGGCCGTCCGCGCCTTCCAGCAGCATCGTGGGCTGCTCGTCGACGGCATCGTCGGCGAGGCGACTTACCGGGCACTGAAGGAGGCGTCCTACCGGCTCGGCGCGCGCACGCTGTACCACCAATTCGGCGCTCCCCTCTACGGCGACGATGTCGCGACGCTACAGGCCCGGCTGCAAGATCTCGGTTTCTACACCGGCCTGGTCGACGGACATTTCGGCCTGCAAACTCACAACGCGTTGATGTCGTACCAACGCGAGTACGGGATGTCGGCAGACGGCATCTGCGGGCCGGAAACCTTGCGCTCCTTGTACTTTCTGAGTTCGCGGGTCAGCGGCGGTTCGCCCCACGCCATTCGCGAAGAAGAACTCGTCCGGCGCTCGGGTCCCCGACTTTCGGGCAAGCGGATCATCATCGATCCGGGTCGCGGCGGTGACGACCATGGTCTGATCGCACACGGCCCGGCCGGCCCGGTCAGTGAAGCAGATATCTTGTGGGACTTGGCCAGTCGGCTGGAAGGCCGGATGACCGCGATCGGCATGGAGACCTTCCTGTCCCGCCCCACCAACCGCAGTCCGTCGGACGCCGAACGGGCCGCTACCGCCAACAACGTCGGTGCCGACCTGATGATCAGCCTGCGCTGCGAAGCTCAGGTCAGCTCTGCCGCCAACGGCGTGGCATCGTTTCACTTCGGTAACTCGCACGGGTCGGTGTCGACGATCGGCCGCAATCTCGCCGACTTCATTCAGCGAGAAGTGGTGGCCCGCACCGGGTTACGCGATTGCCGGACGCATGGCCGCACCTGGGATCTGCTGCGGCTGACCCGGATGCCCACTGTCCAGGTCGACGTCGGCTACATCACCAACCCCGGTGACCGGGACAGGCTGCTCTCGGCGCAAACGCGGGATGCGGTGGCCGAAGGAATCCTCGCCGCGGTAAAGCGGCTCTACTTGCTCGGCAAGAACGACCGGCCTACCGGCACCTTCACTTTCGCCGAGCTGCTTGCTCACGAATTGTCGGTCGAACGGACCACCCGCCTCGGCGGTACTTAACCGTTCTGCTTGTGCTGCAACGTATTTCCCGCCTTCAAAACACTGCCAGACCCGGCGCCGACCGGCTGCTGAAGTTCCGCGTTTTGCAGCAGGCGCTCCAGGGCCGCTTCCACCTCGGCCTTCCATCCCAGGCCCTTGTCGAGCTCGAGACGTAACCGCGGGAAGTACGGATGTGGCGCCACCACAACGAAACCCACGTCTTTTAAGAACTCCGCATCGATGATGCAGCGGTCCACTGAGCAATCCCCGAGGGCCTCCAGCACCGGTCGGACGTCGGGGTCAGCGAGCTTGGGATCCAACGACTCCGACGCCGGAGTACGACCGAAGGCTTCCAGCGCGCGGACCCCGCGACGCATCAACTCGTCGATCACCCGGGCCAGCAGGTGATGCGGCAAATCGTCGGAGGCGTGCCCGAGTTCGACACCCATCGAAGTCAGCAGCACCGCGTCCGGCGACACCGGCGCGGTAGGAAACCGGTGCGCCCGCGGCACCGCACCCGGGGGCGCGTACAGCACATAGCCCAGACACGGCGGATCGGTGACGCTCTGCTCGTCGGGAATCGCGGTCGCGACCTGACCGCACGACCCCCACTCCAGCATCACCATCGACAGCCAAGCCTCTTTCTCGAATTCCGGATCGGCGAGGTGGTCCTGATCGCCGAGGGTCGCGGGATCGACCTCCCAGAAGACACAGCGGCGGGCATGCTTCGGCAGCTGCTCGAAGCCTTCGAGCCGCAGGGGCGTGATTCGAGCAGACACTAGCCTCCTGGCTTCCGTGCGTATCGCAGCCCATTGCCGCAAGCCCGGCTGTACCCGGGCCGACGTGCACCACCAACCGCTCCAGGATAGGAGAGTTTGTTGTTCTCGGGCCAGTGTTGACCCGGCCACGTTGGCGCCGCGGCCGAAACGCGCCGAAATACCCAGCCGGCAGCAGCCGAGCCTCGAAAAGGCTTGACGTACAACAGATCTCCGTGCTTGAGGGGGTCGGATACCCGTCCGGAATTCAACCGATGTCACAGTGACGTAATTACACCGTGTAACGGGTTATGCCTTGGGCGGGGTCATGGTGTCGATAATCCGCTGTAGGTCCTCGACCGAAGCGAACTCCACCACGATCCTGCCCTTGCGCTTACCCAGGCTGACGGTCACCCGGGTGTCGAAGGCGTTCGACAGCCGGTCGGCAACGTCTTGCAGACCGGGCATCTGGATCGGCTTGCGCCGCGGCGCGGCCGGGGCCGCCGCATCGCCGCGGTTGGCCAATGTCACGGCCTCTTCGGTGGCCCGCACCGACAGACCCTCGGCGACGATGCGGCTCGCCAACTCCTCCTGTGCCTCTGGCCCGGATTCCAGTGACAGCAGCGCACGGGCGTGGCCGGCGGACAGCACTCCGGCGGCGACGCGGCGCTGCACGGCGATCGGCAGCTTGAGCAACCGGATCATGTTGGTGATCAACGGCCGCGAGCGTCCGATTCGCGAGGCCAGCTCGTCGTGGGTGACCCCGAACTCGTCGAGCAGCTGCTGGTAAGCCGCGGCTTCTTCCAAGGGGTTCAGCTGTGCCCGGTGGATGTTTTCGAGGAGGGCGTCGCGCAACAGGTTGTCGTCGGTCGTCTCTCGCACGATGGCGGGAAGGGTGGCCAGCTGCGCCGCCTGGGCCGCCCGCCAGCGCCGCTCCCCCATCACGATCTGGTACCGCGCGCCGCCCGGTGTTGGGGTGATCGCGCGCACCACGATGGGCTGCAAAAGGCCGAACTCGCGGATCGAGTGCACCAGTTCGGCCAGGGCCTCGTCGTCGAACACCTGCCTGGGCTGCTTGGGGTTGGGCTCGATATCGGCCGGTGAGATCTCGCGATACACCGCGCCCATCTCGTTGACGATTGGTGCGGGTCCGCCGATCAGCACATCGGCGGCGGCGTCTCCCATTCTCGGACCCAGGGTCGCTGGTCCTGCATCGCCCTCGGCAGGTCCGGTAGGAATCAGCGCAGCAAGACCTCGGCCGAGCCCGCCCTTCTTTTTGCCCGCAGTCGTCATTGTCGTCCCTTCACGAATGGTGGTTAGTCGCGCTGCGCGAGTTCGCGGCTCGCGTCGAGATAGCTCATCGCCCCGCGGGATCCGGGATCGTAATCGATGATTGTCATGCTGTAGCCGGGCGCCTCCGACACCTTGACGCTGCGCGGGATGACGGTGCGCAACACCTTGTCGCCGAAGTAGCGGCGCACCTCCTCCGCGACCTGATCGGCGAGCTTGGTCCGGCCGTCGTACATCGTCAGAATCACCGTCGTCACATCCAGCTGCGGGTTGAGATGTGCCTTCACCATCTCGATGTTCCGCATCAGCTGTGACACTCCTTCGAGTGCGTAGTACTCGCACTGAATCGGGATCATCACTTCGGGCGCCGCGACGAGCGCGTTGATCGTCAGCAGTCCCAGCGACGGAGGGCAGTCCACGAAGACGTAGTCGAAGTCGAAGTCGTCCAGCTGCGCCAAAGCGTTGCGCAATCGATTCTCGCGCGCGACCATGCTCACCAATTCGATCTCGGCGCCCGCCAGGTCGATGGTCGACGGGACGCAGAAGAGTCGGTCGCTGTGCGGGCTGCGGCGCAGCGCGGTCTCGATCGTCTCCTCACCGAGAAGCACCTCGTACGACGAGGGGGTGCCCGATTGGCGGTCGGTGATGCCGAGCGCCGTGCTTGCGTTGCCCTGTGGATCGAGGTCGATGACGAGGGCCTTGAGGCCCTGCAGCGCGAGGGCGGCCGCGAGATTGACGGCGGTCGTCGTCTTGCCGACGCCGCCCTTCTGATTGGCGACGGTGAACACCCGGCGATGAGCCGGCCGGCGCAGCGGTGGGTAGGTCGTATGCAACACCCGCATGGCGCGTTCCGCCGCGGCACCGATCGGGGTGTCGAATTCGTTCGATGTTTCACGTGAAACATCCGCTACGGCGTCGCTCGGCGCTTCGTCCGCGAGTGGCACCGTCTCGTCCGGTGCGAGTGGCGGCGCCGGTGCCAACTGCGGGTGCTCCGCGCCTGGACCCGAGCCTCCGGATCGATCCCGGGGCGAGCTCATCGCATTCTCCTGTCCGCCCTTGGTGCCGACCCGCGCCGCGACCGCGTTGCGCGTTGCGCTACCACGACGGTTGCGGGCGGACGCAAATAGCTCGCGCCACATGTCACCACCCTGACATCAACTGCGTCCAGCGCGGCCATCCCACGCCGGTGTTCCTCGACCTCGTCGGGAGCGCGCTCCCCTTTGATCGCAATCATCCGTCCGCCCGGCCGTAGCAACGGCATGCTCCACTTCGTCAACTTGTCCAGCGCCGCGACCGCTCGCGAGACCGCGGCGTCCCTCTCGCCGAAGCGCTTACGTATCCCGGGCTCTTCGGCGCGACCGCGCGCCACTTCGACGGTTAACCCTAGTTCGGCGACGACCGCTTTGAGAAACTCGCTGCGGCGCAGGAGCGGCTCGAGCAGCACGATGTCCAAATCGGGCCGCGCGATCGCCAGCGGTATCCCCGGCAATCCCGCCCCGCTACCGATGTCAACCACCCGCTCGCCGTCGTCCAGGAGTTCGGTGACCGCTGCACTATTCAATAGGTGACGGTCCCATACCCGGCCGATCTCGCGCGGCCCGAGCAGTCCGCGTTCTACGGCGGTTGTCGCGAGGATCTCCGCGTAGGCCTTCGCGATGTCCAGATGCGGCCCAAAGATCTCCGCCGCAGCGGTCGGCGCGGGGCCCGGCCCGGCGGATGGCGTACCGGGCGGCGCCTCGGGCGGCTCGTCGGGCTTGGCCGGCGCCCCCGCTTCGGCGGGTGCCTGTGCCCGATCGAATCCGCCGACATGTTTCACGTGAAACATTCCTCCGGTCTTCGGACCTACAGCACCTCGCGCAGGGTGAACTACATCGCTGTAATGCGCGCCGACTAGTCGTGCAGGACAACCACGCGTCGGCTTGGCTCCACACCTTCGCTCTCGCTGTGGACGCCCACCACCGCAGCGACCGCGTCGTGGACGATCTTTCGCTCGAACGGGGTCATCGGCTTGAGCTCTTCACGCTCGCCGCTCTCCAGCACCCGTCGCGCAACCTTGTCGCCCAGCGCAGCCAACTCCTCCCGACGACGCCGGCGCCAGCTTGCGATGTCCAGCATCAGCCGGCTGCGCACGCCGGTCTTCTGGTGAACCGCGAGCCGGGTCAATTCCTGAAGTGCATCGAGCACCTCGCCGCCGCGGCCGACCAACTTGTTCAGGTCGTCGCTGCCGTCGATGCTGACAACCGCGCGGTTGCCCTCGACGTCCAGATCGATGTCACCGTCGAAGTCGAGCAGATCCAGCAGCTCTTCCAGATAGTCGCCGGCGATCTCGCCCTCGGCGACCAACCGCTCCTCCAGATCGTCGCCTTCGTCGGCCCCGGCCTCCGCTACCGTCGACTCGTCAGCCTCGTCAGCGTCGGCGGCGTCTTCCGGGACCGCCACTGGGGTGTCCAACTCGCGTTCGGTGGTGTCAGCGTCCGTCATTTTCTCTCCCTCATCCGTGGGTCCGTCCCTGTCTCATTCGGGTCACTCTCCGGAGACGGCCCGGTAAAGCTGTGGCGCTATTCGTCGTCAGCGCTTCCGTCGTTTCGGTCGAGCCCCGGGTCGGGGCGTGCGGTTGGCCGGACCGTCCGCGCTCCCGGACGTATCCGGTTTGTCCGGCGCGCCATCCGGCGCCTTTCCGTCGGACGCGTCGCCCGCGGCGTCGGCCTTCGGAGCATCCTCGTCGTCAACCGTCGACGAGCCGTTGCCCCCCGGCGCCGCCTTGCGTTTCGGCTTGGCTCCGGGCAGCGGCGCGTTGGCAGCCCGGCGTTGCAGCACCTCTTGTTTTTTGGCCTCGTCCTCTTTCTCAATCATGTTGAAGACGTAGTGCTGCTGGCCGAACGTCCAGATGTTGTTGGCGAACCAGTACAGAATGATCGCCAGCGGAAGGAACGGCCCACCGACGACGACGCCGAGCGGGAACACGTACAAAGCCATTTTGTTCATCATCGCGGTCTGCGGATTTGCGGCCGCTTCCGGGCTTTGGCGGGCAATCGATGCGCGGCTGTTGAAATACGTGGCCACGCCGGCAAGCAACATCACCGGAGCGCCGACCAAGATGACGGAGGGGCGGCTGAAGTCGATGAAGGCGTCCAAGCCGGTGCGCTGCGTCATCGACGCCCCGATCGGGGCGCCGAAAAGGTTCGCGTCCAGGAAGTGCCCGACGTCCGTCGGGCTGAACACGTAGTTCCCCGTCAACCGGTTCTGAACGACCGACATCTGTGGCTGGCCGAAGCCGCCCGTCGTGCGGTTGAAGGAACGCAACACGTGATACAGCCCGAGGAACACCGGGATCTGGGCGAGCATCGGTAAGCAGCCGAGAATCGGGTTGAAGCCGTGCTCCCGTTGCAGCTTCTGCATCTCGAGCGCCATGCGCTGACGATCCTTGCCGTACTTCTTCTGCAGCGCCTTGATCTGTGGCTGCAGTTCTTGCATCTGGCGGGTGGTGCGGATCTGCCGCACGAACGGCTTGTAGAGCAGTGCCCGCAGGGTAAAGACGAGGAACATCACCGACAGGGCCCACGCGAAAAAGTTCGAGGGTCCCAGCAATGCCCCGAACAGCTTGTACCAAACCCACATAATCCACGACACTGGGTAGTAGACGAAGTCGAGGCTAAACAGATCAAACGACAAAAGATTCACTCTCCCCTCGCGGCGCCGGGACGTCCCCGGCGGCGGTGGTGTCTGCAAAGTCCATCCGGCAGCCTCCGTGTGCTGAGGCGCGTTCCGGTATCGGGTCCCATCCTCCCCGATGCCACGGTCCGCACTTGGCCAGCCTGACCGCCGACAACCAGCTCCCGCGAATCAACCCGTGCTCGGTGAGGGCGTCCACGGCGTATTGACTGCAGGTCGGCACGAAGCGACATGTCGCCGGTCGTAGCGGCGACACCAGGTGCCGGTACAGCTGAATCAGGAAAACCAGACCGCGCACCAGTGTCCGACTCGCGCTGCCCACTCCCCCGCGCACCCGCGCCGGGACGGTCACCGGTCGGTCCCCGCGCGTTCGAAGGCGCGGCGCAGACCCTTGCGCAACTCCTGCTCCAACCGCGCCGACGACACCTGCCGACTACTCGGGAGCGCCCGGATAACCACCCGGTCATGTTGGTGAAGGTCAGCCAGCATGCCCCGGACGGCGTGACGAAGCCGGCGCGAAACCCGATGACGATCGACGGCCGAACCGACCGACTTGGCGACGATCAACCCCACGTGTGGCCCCGGTTCGTCATCGTCTCCCCGGCGCACGTGCACGACGAGATCGGGCTGCGCGGTGCGCATCCCGTTCTTCACTGTCGCGTCGAATTCCCGTGACCGCCTCATGCGGTTGCGCGCGGGAAGCACCGCCAACACGCCTGTCGGTCAGATCAGGCAGATAGCGCGCGGCGACCCTTGCGGCGCCGACCAGAGACGATGGCGCGACCCGCCCGAGTACGCATCCGCAAACGGAAGCCGTGCACACGAGCACGGCGCCGATTGTTCGGCTGGAAGGTCCGCTTGCCCTTGGCCACGGCGTTCTCCTCGTTCTGTCTCGCTAGAAGCTTGTCCCCGCCATCCGCCCGTTCACGTTTAGCTCAGCTAAATTGCGTCGTGACTCGGTCGAAAAGTGGTTCTCGCTGCTGGCCGGCGCGGTCCCCGGGCGAATAACTCCCGGGTCGCAGCCGTATCGCCGACTTTCGGGCGACTGTATGAGGGTACTGACGAGCGTTGGCTGGGTCAAACTTGGTCTGCCCCAACGAAGCCACTGGTACCCGACTTGAAGTCTCGGCTACCGGCGCAGGCGATCGGCAGGACATCGTCGACACGCCACGACACGCCCCGATGGACTCTAAAGAACGCGATTGGAATGCAACAGAACTGTTGGCAGCCGCACGGAAAACTGTTAGCTTCGGGCAATGCCGTTTCAGACCGGAACGGCGCTCGACAACGAAGCATGATGGCGGATCTACTCGCTGTGCAGACGACCTAGCTCCGGTTGTCTCCAGCCCGCGGATCGCGAGCCGTCGCCGATAGGTTGCGGCCCGCTTACGCCTATCCTGTCCACACCTGTGTATAACTATGTGGACAGTTGCTTTGTCGCCAAGCGTGGTTATACCTCGACCCCGGACGTTCTAGAACCAGGGAGATACGTCG